>NZ_JAEHOB010000009.1 GCF_016464705.1 Qaidamihabitans albus | reverse complement strand
ACCGGCAATGTAGCCAGCTACAACACCAACGGAGCAGTCGCGACAACGTCCTGGTCGGTATACGGGAGAGAACGGGTCCGAAGAACCCGCTCGCCCTCCTTCTTGGTCGCCGCGATGATCGGGGTTCCGACATGCGGGCCGACCAGGCTGATGCCCATGGCGACTGTTCACCTCGCGCTCATGTCAGGGGCCGCCCTGGATGCGTAGGGTGGCTGCGTGCCTCGGAGACGTATGTGCCTGCCGATCCTCTTCGCCGCCGTGCTGACGCTGACCGCCGCGCCCGCCGTCGGCGCCAAACCGGCGCCGGACGCGCGATTCGCGACGTTCAACGCGTCGCTGAACCGTGGCACGGAAGGAGAGCTGCTCGCGGACCTGTCCGCGCCGGGCGACGGGCAGGCCGCCGCGATCGCCGAGGTGATCCAGCGCAACCGGCCGGACGTGCTGCTGCTCAACGAGTTCGACTACGTGCCCGGTGGCGCCGCCGCCGACGCGTTCCGCCGCAACTATCTGGCGCGGCCGCAGAACGGCGCGCGGCCCATCGACTACCCGTACGCGTTCACCGCGCCGGTGAACACCGGGGTCCCGACCGGGTTCGACCTCGACCGCAACGGCACGGTCGGCGGCGGCAACGACGCCCACGGTTTCGGCCTGTTCGAGGGCCAGTACGGGATGCTGGTGCTCTCGAAGTACCCGATCGACACCGCGAAGGTCCGCACGTTCCAGCGGTTCCGCTGGCGGGACATGCCGGGCGCGCTGCTGCCGGACGATCCCGCGACGCCGGCACCGCGCGACTGGTACCCGCCGGAAGCGCTCGACGTGCTGCGCCTGTCGTCCAAGTCGCACTGGGACGTGCCGATCCGTATCGGCAGGCGCGACGTCCACCTGCTTGCGGCGCATCCGACGCCACCCACGTTCGACGGCCCCGAGGACCGCAACGGCACCCGCAACCACGACGAGATCCGCTTCTGGGCCGACTACGTCACCCCCGGAAGGGGCGGCTACATCTACGACGACACCGGCCGCCGCGGTGGCCTCGGCGCGGGCGAGCGGTTCGTGATCGCGGGTGACTACAACTCCGACCCGGTCGACGGCGACAGCGTCCCCGGCGCCATCGACCGGCTGCTGCGCGCGCCTCGGGTGCACGACACACGGCCGGCCAGCATGGGCGCGGCCGTCGCCGCACGGCAACAGGGCGGGGCGAACGCGGAGCACCGCGGCGATTCGCGGCTGGACACCGCCGACTTCAACGACGCCGCACCGGGCAACCTGCGGGTCGACTACGTGCTGCCCTCCCGGGGGCTCGTGGTGCGCGGCGACGGCGTCTTCTGGCCGGTCCCCGGTACGCCGATGGTGCGGCTGAACGACGCCTCGGACCACCACCTGGTCCGCGTCGACGTGCTCGTGCCTTAGCGTTGGCGGCATGAAGATCGCCATTCTGGACGACTACCAGGACGTCGCACTCGGCCTCGCCGACTGGGGCAGGCTCGATGCGGAGACCGTGGTGTTCACCGAGCACATCGCCGACCGGGACGAGCTGGTCCGGCGGCTCGCCGGCTTCGAGGTGGTCGTCGCGATGCGGGAACGCACACCGTTCCCCGCGGAACTGCTGGAGCGGCTGCCTGATCTGCGCCTGCTGGTGACCACCGGCCAGCGCAACGCGGCCATCGACGTGGCGGCCGCGGACCGGCTCGGGATCGTCGTCTCCGGCACCGGCTACCTGCCGCACCCGACCGCGGAGCACACCTGGGCGCTGATCCTCGCCGCGATGCGCCATCTGCCGGAGGAGGAGCGCTCCGTCCGCGCCGGCGGCTGGCAGCACACGGTCGGCACCAGCCTGCACGGCGCGACCCTCGGGCTGCTCGGGCTGGGCAGGCTGGGCTCACGCGTCGCGCGGGTCGGCCAGGCGTTCGGCATGCGGACCATCGCCTGGAGCCAGAACCTCACCCGGGAACGGGCGGACGAGCACGACGTCACCGCGGTGTCCAAGGAGGAGCTGCTGCGCGAGTCCGACGTGCTCTCGATCCACCTGGTGCTGAGCGAGCGCACCCGCGGCCTGCTGGGCGCCGACGAGCTGGCCGCCATGAAACCGACCGCGTGGCTGGTGAACACCTCCCGCGGCCCGATCGTGGACGAGGCCGCGCTGCTGGACGCGCTGCGCACGACCCGGATCGGCGGCGCCGCGCTCGACGTGTACGGCACCGAGCCGCTGCCGGCCGAGCACCCGCTGCGGTCGCTGCCGAACACCGTGCTCACACCGCACATCGGCTATGTGACCCGGGACGTGTACGAGATCTTCTACGGCGACGCCGTCGACGACATCGCGGCGTATCAGGCCGGATCGCCGGTCCGCGTCCTGCGGCCGTGATCGCTACCGGCGCAGCTCGGCGAGCACGGCGTCGGTGAAGGCGGGCCATGCCTGCGCGGCCCACGGGCCGAAGTCCCGGTCGGTCAGCGCGATGCACGCGGCACCGGCGTCCGGGTCGACCCACAGGAAGGTGCCGGACTGTCCGAAGTGGCCGAACGTGCGTGGTGAGCTGTTCTCGCCGGTCCAGTGTGGACTCTTGCCGTCCCGGATCTCGAAGCCCAGCCCCCAGTCGTTGGGCTTCTGGTGACCGAAGCCGGGGAGGACGCCCGTGACGCCGGGGAAAGCGACCCGCGTTGCGGTGGCGAGCGTGTCCGGCGAGAGCAGCTTGGGACGCTGCAGCTCGGCGGAGAACAGGACGAGATCGTCCAGTGTGGACACCGCGCCCGCGCCGGGCGAGCCGTCCAGCCGGGTGTTCTCCAGTCGCAGCGGCTGGAACAGGGCCTCGTCCTGGTATGCCTTGAAGCCGATGCCGGAGTGCTCGGCGAGCGCGTCGGCCAGCCACTGGAAGCCGGCGTTGGAGTACATCCGGCGCTGCCCGGGCTCGGCCAGCACCCGGTCCTCGTCGAAGGCCAGCCCGGCCGTGTGCGCGAGCAGGTGGCGGATCGTCGAGCCCTCCGGCCCGGCCGGCGTGTCGAGCTCGACGACGCCCTCCTCGATGGCGATCAGGGCGGTGTAGGCGGTGAACAGCTTCGTGACCGAGGCCAGGCGGAACACCCGCGTGCCGTCACCGTGCCTGCCGAGCACCGTGCCGTCGGCGCTCACCACCGCCGCCGCGGCGTTGTCCACCGGCCACTGTTCGATCAACCGCACACTGTCCATGGCCCCACCCTACGAAGGGGGGCGGCTCAGGTCGCGGTGAGGTGCGTGCCGAACCAGCTCGCGGCGAGCTCGGCCACCTGTTCCAGGGCACCCCGCTCCTCGAACAGGTGCGTCGCGCCGGGTACGACCTCGATCCGCTGTGTCCCCGACAGCTGCGCCGCGGCCTGCTCGTTGAGCCGCAGCACCTGCTCGTCGCGTTCGCCGACGATGAGCAGCACCGGGCTGACGACGCCCCCGAGCGACTCTCCGGCCAGGTCGGGACGGCCGCCGCGGGAGACGACCGCACGCACCTCCCGGGGCCGCCGGGCCGCGGCCGTCAGCGCGGCGGCGGCGCCGGTGCTCGCACCGAAGAGGCCGAGCGGGAGGCCGGCGGTGTCGCGGTGCCGCGCGAGCTCGTCCACCGCGTCGGTCAGCCGCCCGGCGAGCAGCGGCACGTCGAACCGCAGCTCGGCGGTGGCCGCGTCGATCCGCTCCTCCTCGGGGCTCAGCAGGTCGAACAGCAACGTGCCAAGCCGGTAGTCCTGCAGGGTCCTGGCCACGGCGACGTTGCGCGGGCTGTGCCGGGAGCTGCCCGAGCCGTGGGCGAACGCGACCACCCCGGCCGCGTCGGCGGGCAACGTCAGGTCGCCGCGCAGGGACGTGGTCTCCGTGTTGAGGACGAAGGGCGCTGTCATGGGTCACACTCCGGGGCTGCGGTCGCGGGCGTCGGCGAGGAGCCGGACCACCTCCTCGTCGGTGGTCTGCCGGAAGTCGCCGTACCACTGGCCGACGGCGCGGAACTCCTCCGGCTCGCCCGCGCAGACGACCTCGTCCGCCTCCTCGCGCAGCCCGGCGGCCGCCTGAGCCGCGCAGACCGGGGCCGCGAGCACGAGCCGGCGCGGCCCCTCGGCCCGCAGCGCGCGCAACGCCGCGGTGGCGGTGACACCGGTGGCCAGGCCGTCGTCCACGACGATGACGTCGCGTCCCTCGACCCGCACGGGGTCGCGACCCTGCAGGTAGCGGTCCACTCTGCGGCGGGCCTCCGCACGCTCCTGCTCGCAGGCCTTTTCCAGCGCCTCCGGCGTGAGGCCGAGCATGCGGATGCTGCGCTCGTCGTAGATGGCCGGGCCCTCCGCGGTGACCGCGCCGACACCGAACTCGGGGTGGCCGGGTGCGCCGATCTTGCGCGACACGGCAACGTCCAGGGGCGCGTCCAGCTCGGCGGCGATCTCCGCGGCGACCGGGACCCCGCCGCGGGCCAGGCCCAGTACGACGGGCTCCGCCCAGTCCCGCTCGCCCAGCAACTCCGCCAGCCTGCGGCCCGCGGCACGCCGGTCGGCGAAGGTCTCGCTGGCGGTAGCGCTCCACCGCATCATGTGCTGACTCCTCCTCGCGTGTCAGCCGGGTTCGCCCCGGCGCTTGCGATGGATGACCCATCCGAGGTCGATCGCACTCCCGACGGCGAGCACGCAGAGCAGCGCCGTGCCCCACAGGATTCCCGCGACGGCGAACACGACCGCCCCTCCGACGGAGAGTACGACGGCGACCGCGGACAGGATGATGCGCAGCGTCAGCGCGCTGTAGGCCGGTGCGGCGCCGCCGAAGCCGCCGGTCGGGTCGTGGTAGTCGGGCAGGCCCCGCTCGTACTCCTCGCGGGCGCGAGGCCGGTCGTGCCGTCGTTCCATACCGGCCGGATACCCGCCGCTGCCCCGGCCCACACGCCCGCGCCGGTTCCCCGGCGCCGTGCGGCACCGGGGAACCGGTTGGTCACTCGTCGAGGTCGGCCGCGATGAGCTCGGCGACCTCGTCGAGGGCCTGTTGCGCGCCCTCGCCGTCGGCGGAGAGCACCACCTCGTCACCGTGGCCGGCGCCGAGCGTCATCAGGTTGAGGACGCTGCCCGCGGGGACGGGGCTGCCACCGTTCTTGGCGATCGTGATGGTCACCGGCTGTGCTGCGGCGGCCTTGGCGACGAGCGCCGCCGGCCGCGCGTGCAGGCCGACCTTGCTCGCCACGGTGACCGTTCGTTGCGGCATCTCTCGAGCCTTTCTAGGATTTGGCGCCGTCCGGCCCCTGTCGGCCTTCCTCGGTCTTCTCGGCCTTCTCGACCCTCTCGGCCGGCTCGGCCTTCTGCACCGGATCGCGGGGCGTCTCGGCGGCCTCGATCTCCTCGTCCTCCTCCCGGCCAGGCGTGCGGAGGTTCCACTTGATGATCACCCAGCGGAAGAGGAAGTAGTAGATCACCGCGTAGCCGAGGCCGATCGGGATCAGCAGCCAGGCCTTGTTCGCGGCGGCCGCCCCCGAGTTCAGCAGGAAGTCGATCGCTCCCGCGGAGAAGGAGAAGCCGAGGTGGATGTCCAGCGCGTTGACCAGTGCCAGCGAGATCCCGGTGAGCACCGCGTGGATCAGGTACAGCGGCCAGGCGACGAACATGAACGAGAACTCGAGCGGCTCGGTGACGCCGGTGATGAACGACGTCAGCGCGGCCGCCATCATGATGCCGCCGACGATCTTCTTCTGGCTCGGCCGTGCGGTCTGCCAGATCGCCAGTGCCGCGGCGGGCAGTGCGAACATGAAGATCGGGAAGAACCCGGTCATGAAGGCACCGGCCTCCGGGTCACCGGCGAAGAAGTTGGGGATGTCGCCGCCGTCGAAGATCAGCCACACGGGCACGTTGAGCAGGTGGTGCAGCCCGAGCGGGATGAGCAGCCGGTTCAGCATGCCGTAGATCCCGCCGCCGACGACGGCGTCGCTGGTGACCGCCTCGCCGAGGTTCTGCATGCCGGCGTCGATGACCGGGAAGATCAGGCCGAACACGACACCGAGCAGCAGCAGCGCGAACGAGTTGATGATCGGCACGAACCGGCGCCCGCCGAAGAAGGCCAGGTACTGCGGCAGCTTGATGCGGTGGAACCGTTCCCACAGCTTCGCCGTCACGAGGCCGACGACGACACCGGAGAGCACGCTGTAGGGCCATTTGGTCGGCTGTAGGTACCAGGCCGGATCGAAGCCCTCGACCGAGTCGATGGGCGCGAAGACCTGTACGACCTGGTTGAACACGACCCAGCCGACCACCGCGGCGACGCCGGTGGAGCCGTCGCCCTTGCGCGCGAAGCCGACCGCGATGCCGACCGCGAACAGCAGAGGCAGCCAGCTGAACAGGCCGCCGCCCGCCGCGGCGAGGACCTCGGCCACCCGGTTCCAGCCGAGCCCGTCCTCGCCCAGCATGTCGGCGGCACCGAGCCGGGACAGCAGACCGGCGGCGGGCAGGGTGGCGATGGGCAGCATCAGGCTGCGGCCGAAGCGCTGCAGCCCGGCGAAGCCCTTCTTCTTCCTGCCCTTCGACTCCGTTTTGGTGGGTGTGCTCATGACCGTCCTCCCTCTGCTCGTGCCGCGTCGCGCGAGGACTGCCATGAGGCACGCTCGCGCCGCGTTAAACGGAGCGAGCCCGCGCTCCGCTCGTCATTGCTCATCGGGTACCTCCATGTTTCGGAAGGCGGCCGGAGTCCGGGGAGCTCCGGTCCAGTTGCACGGTCACCTGGTAGTGATCTCCCCGGTACCAGGACGTCATGTCCTCAACCGGCTCTCCGCGCACGCTGGAGATCCGGCGGAAGACGAGCAGCGGGCTGCCGGTGCGGATTTCGAGCAGCCGTGCGGTTTCCCGGTCCGCGGACTCCGCCCGGACCGTCTGCCACGCGTTGTCGAAGCGGATCCCGTAGCGCTGCGCGAGCTGGGCGTAGAGCGACTGGCTCAGGTCCAGCTCCAGCAGCCCGGGCACCGCGTGCGGGCGGTACCAGCCGCGCTCGACCGCGAGCGGCACGCCGTCCGCCCTGCGCAGCCGGTGCAGCCGGTATGCAGCCTCGCTCCGGCCGAGCCGCAGCGCCTTCGACGTGGCCGCGGGTGGTTGCTCCGTCGCCGTGGTGAGCACCTCGGTGGCCGGTGCCAGCCCGCGGCGGCGCATGTCCGCGGTGAACGACATCAGGTAGAGCTGGAGCTCCATCCGCCTGCTGGCGGTGAAGGTTCCCTTGCCGCGCACCCGGGACAGCAGGCCCTCGTCGACGAGCCTGCCGATCGCCGAGCGCACGGTGAGCCGGGAGACCGCGTAGCGCTCGGCGAGCTCCCGCTCCGACGGGATGGGGGAGCCGGGCGGGAGCTCCCGCTCCACCATGCGCCGCAGGATCTCCCTGAGCTGGGCGTGTTTCGGGGTCGGCCCGTCCACGACCCGGTCGACGGAGATGCGGGCACCGGCTGCGGTATCCACGGGCACCTCCGTACTCGCGTCCTGGGGCGGGGATTGGTACGTTCCGGTCTAGACCATTTGATGATGGGGCAGAATGCTCCGCTATCCGATCGGGTGTCAACCACCGTTACGGGTTCGTGCTCCGTAACCGAACGATTCAGGAGGCCGCGATGGCGGACGACAGGCCGGAGAAGATCCTGGCGGCGCTCGGCGGCGCCGGGAACATCATCGACATCGAAGGCTGCATCACCCGGCTGCGCTGCGAGCTGGAGGACGGCTCGGTGGTCGACGAGGCGGCGCTGAAGAAGGCAGGCGCGCACGGCGTGGTGCGGGCCGGGGACGTCGTTCAGGTGATCGTGGGACCGGAGGCGGACACGATCGCCTCCGACATCCAGGACCTGATGTGAACCTGCCGGTGGGGAGCCCGGTCGCGGGCACGACGCTGGCGCTGGGCGAGGTACCGGATCCGGTGTTCGCGCAGGCGATGGTGGGGCCCGGGATCGCGGTGCGGCCGGAAGGCGGGCGCGGCGGCATCGTGGCAGCCGTGGCGCCCATCGACGGCACGATCGCGACGCTGCACCCGCACGCGTTCGTCGTGGCGGGCGAGGACGGCCGCGCGGTGCTCGTGCACCTGGGCATCGACACGGTGAAGCAGAAGGGCGAGGGCTTCACGCTGCACGTGGTGCAGGGGGAGTCGGTGCGCGCAGGGCAGCCGATCGTCGGCTGGGATCCGGACGCCGTGAGCGCCGCGGGCTACTCGCCGATCGTGCCGGTCGTCGCGCTCGACGCCGCGGAGGACGCGCTGTCCGGGCTGCGGCCCGGCACGGGCGTCGGGGCCGGCGACGAGGTCTTCACCTGGTCGGGCTGACGGGGGTGCTCCATCCCCGGGAGCACCCCCGTCGGCCCGCGCTCACGGCGACGGCCGTCAGGCGGTGACGATCTGCTCGTTCTCGATCTTGACGTTGACCGCGGGCAGCGGCTCGCTGGCCGGGCCGTTCTTCACCTCGCCGGTGAAGGCGTCGAACACCGAGCCGTGGCAAGGGCACTTCAGCTCGGCGCCCTCGGGGGTGACCTTGCAGCCCTGGTGTGTGCAGACCGCGCTGAAGCCGGCCACGGTCGTCTCGTCGGGCCTGGAGACGATCGCGTCCTGGCCGTCCGGCGTCGTGACGGCCTTCCCCTGGCCGACGGGGACGTCGCTGAGCGCGGCGAGGGGCTGGTCGGCGGCCGGTGCGGGGCTGTCGCCCCCGCCGGAGTCGCCGTAGCCGGACGAGGACGTGTCGCCGCCGTTTCCACAGGCGGCCAGTGCGGCGCCGCCCGCGGCCACGCCGGCGACGGCGGCTCCGGTGGTGAGGACGGTGCGGCGGGTGTGGGATCGGTCAGTCATGTGTGTGGACACGAGGCGGCCGCCCATCCGGTTCAATCGCACTTGCGGATTGAACCCGGCCGTGGTCTACATCGTGTTCAGGGGTGCGGTGATCCGGGTTTCTCGAACGGCGGGAGCGAATGATGGTCGGCTGGGTGTTGCGGCTGCTGGTGGTCCTCGGACTGCTCGGCTCGGCGTGGGTGCATCTGGTCGTCTGGCTCGACTGGGCGCGCGACACGGCGGTCGTCGGGCCGTTGTTCCTGGTCAACGTGGTTGCCGGGGTGGTGATCGCGATCGGCGTGCTCGCGTGGCGGCACTGGCTGCCCGCGCTCGCGGCCGTCGGGTTCGGCGCGGCCACGCTGCTCGCCTACGTGCTGTCGCTCACGGTCGGGTTCTTCGGTGTGCAGGAGCAGTTCCGGACCCAGGCCGAGCTCTGGGGCGTGATCACCGAGGCCGCCTGCATCGTCTTCGGCATCGCCCTGCTCTTCGTGCGGGAGGGCAGGCGGACGTGAGCGAGGCGGCCGAGTCGCGGTTGATGCGTGAGCTGCACGACGAGCACTCGGCCGCTCTCTGGTCCTACGCGCTGCACCTCACCTCGGGGGACCGCGCGCGGGCCGAGGACGTCGTGCAGGAGACGCTGTTGCGGGCGTGGCGCCATCCGAGGGTGCTGGACCAGTCACAGGGCTCGGCGCGCGCGTGGCTGTTCACCGTCGCCCGCCGCATCGCCATCGACGGCTGGCGCTCGGCGGCCGCCCGCTCCGAGGTGACCACCGACGCGCCGCCCGAGCTGTCGGTGCCGGACGGCACCGAACGGGCCGTGCAGGGCTGGCTCGTCGCCGACGCGCTCGGCGAGCTCTCCCTGCGGCACCGGGAGGTCCTGTCGCTGTGCTACTTCCAGGGCCTCTCGGTCGCGGACGCGGCGGTCCGTCTCGGCGTGGCGGAGGGGACGGTCAAGTCCCGGACGCACTACGCGCTGCGTGCGCTGCGGCTGGTGCTCGAGGAGAGGGGCGTGACCAGATGAACGAACAGTCCGGGTCGCGGACCGACCCGTTCGCCACGTTCGACGCCGCCTACGTGCTCGGTGCGCTGTCCCCGGAGGACCGCGCGGCCTTCGAGGAGCACCTGCGCGGATGCGACGCGTGCGCGCGCTCGGTGCGGGAGCTGGCCGGGCTGCCAGGGCTGCTGGCCGGGGCGGACCGGCCGGATTTCCCGCCACCGCGACCCGACGTGCTTCCCGCGCTGCTGGCGAGGGTGGACCGGGAACGGCGCCGAAGGCGGGTCGTGAGCCTCTCCGCCGCGGTGGCCGCGGTGGCGGCCTGCCTGGCGCTGGTCTTCGCGCTGGTCATCCCGCGCGGGGCCGAGGGACCGGCCGGTACCGAGATGACCTCGCTGGGCGGCTACCCGGTGCGGGCCAGCGCGAGCGTGACGGAAGCCCCTGCGGGCACGCGGGTGTCGATGTCGTGCAGCTACGGCGGCCGCGAGGGCGGCGAGTACGTGCTGGTGGCCGTCCGCCGCTCCGGGGGCACGGCCGAGCTCGCGACCTGGTACGCGCTGCCGGAGGACACCGCGGAACTGTCCGTGGGCACTCCACTGCGCCGGGCCGAGATCCGTTCGCTGGAGATACGGGTGCCCGGGGGCCCCACGGTGCTCCGGTTGCCGGTCTCCCGGTGACGGCGCGGCCGATCGGGTGATCTCCGCGGGCCGATCGGAGCGAGCGGAGCTGTCGCTCCGCTTCGTGCTTGCTCTGCCCGCCGAGCTGGGCGGACGCTCGCTGGGTGTACTGGGAACTGGTGTTCGCCGTTGCCGGCTTCGGCCTTGCCGGTTTCGGCGTCGGCCGGGCCGGTGGCCGGGTGCCTGCGCGGGCCCAGCCACCGGCCGCCGTGCCCGGCCGGTGGTGCGCGGCGGGCACCGCCGTGCTGTGGTCGGCGGTGGGCTGGCGGTGGTGTGCGGGCGGCTGGCCCGGCTGGTGGCTGCCCGTGCCGCTCGTCGTCACCGCCCTGGCCGTTCCGCTGGCGCTGGCCGATCTGCTCCACCGGCGGCTGCCCGACGTGCTGACCCTGCCCGCGTACCCGCTCGCGGGTGCGGCACTTGGCGTCGCGGCGGCCGCGGGGCCGGGTGGCGGCCTGCTCGTGCGAGCCGCTCCGGCCGCCGTGCTGTTCGCCGGTGCGCACGTCCTGGTGCACGCGGCCGCGCCCGCCGCGCTGGGCGCGGGCGATGTGAAGCTGTCGGGCAGCCTCGGCGTGGTGCTCGGCGCGACCGGCTGGCAGGCCCTCGTGGTCGTCGCGTGCCTGGCGGCGGCGATCACACTGGGCCTTGCCGTCGCCGTGGCGCTCCTGCGCGTGCGCCGCTGGCGCGGGGCGGTGCCGCACGGGCCGGGTCTTCTGGCGGCCACCTGCCTGGTCGCGGTGTTTCCCGGTGCCGGGCTGGGGGTGGGCATGGGCAGCTGAAACGAGAACACGCCCACGTGACAGGATCGTTGCGTGTTGCGCTGGATAACCGCTGGTGAATCGCACGGCCCCGCCCTGGCCGCGGTTCTCGAGGGCATGGTCGCCGGGGTCGAGATCACGACGGCCGACGTGGGCGAGCAACTCGCGCGCAGGCGGCTCGGCTTCGGCCGGAGCCCGCGCATGGGTTTCGAGACCGACCGGATCGAGTTCGTCGGCGGCGTCCGGCACGGCCGCACGCAGGGCGGGCCGGTCGCGGTGCAGATCGAGAACGCCGAGTGGCCGAAGTGGGAGAAGGTGATGGCGGCCGACCCGGTCGATCCCGCCGAGCTGGAGGGCCTGGCCCGCAACGAGCCGCTCACCAGGCCCCGGCCCGGTCACGCAGACCTGCCCGGAATGCAGAAGTACGGGTTCGACGAGGCGCGGCCCGTGCTGGAGCGGGCGAGCGCACGGGAGACGGCGTCGCGCACGGCGCTGGGCACCGTCGCGCGGGCGTATCTGCGGCAGCTGCTCGGCGCCGAGGTGATCAGCCACGTGGTGTCCATCGGCGGCGCGCGGGCTCCGGAGGGACCGCTGCCCGGGCCGGGCGACCTGGCGGCGATCGACGAGAGCCAGGTCCGCGCCTTCGGCGACGCGGCGACCGAAGCCATGGTCGCCGAGGTCGACGCGGTCCGGAAAGCCGGTGACACGGTCGGCGGGGTCATCGAGGTGATCGTCTACGGGCTGCCGCCAGGGCTCGGCTCGCACGTGCACTGGGACCGCAGGCTCGACTCGCGGCTGGCCGGCGCGCTGATGGGCGTGCAGGCGATGAAGGGCATCGAGGTAGGCGACGGGTTCACCACGGCGAGCCGCTGGGGCAGCAAGGCGCACGACGAGATCGACCCCGGCTCCGGTGCCACCGGCGTCACCCGGCGCTCGAACCGGGCCGGTGGTCTCGAAGGCGGGATGACCAACGGTGAGCCGCTGCGGGTCCGGGTCGCGATGAAGCCGATCTCCACGGTGCCTCGCGCACTGGCCACGGTGGACGTCGCGACCGGGGAGCCTGCGGTGGCGATCCACCAGCGTTCCGACGTGTGCGCGGTGCCGAGGGCCGGTGTCGTGCTCGAATCCGTGGTGGCGCTCGTGCTCGCCGACGCCGCGCTGGAGAAGTTCGGCGGCGACTCGCTCGCCGAGAGCAGGCGCAACGCCGACTCCTACCTGCGTTCGCTGGAGGAACGTCGGTGATGCCGCGCGCCGTTCTCGTGGGACCGCCCGGATCGGGCAAGTCCTCGGTGGGAAGGCTGCTGGCCGAACGGATCGGCGCCGGTTTCCGCGACACGGACGCCGACGTCGTCGCGCGCGCGGGCCGGCCCATCGCGGACATCTTCACCACCGACGGTGAGCCCGCCTTCCGGGCGCTGGAGGAGGAGATGGTCGCCCTCGCACTCGACGAGCACGACGGCGTGCTGGCGCTGGGCGGCGGCTCCGTGCTGTCACCCGCGACCCGCAAGCGGCTGATCGGGCACACGGTCGTCTTCCTCAACGTCGGGCTGGCCGAAGGAGTCCGCCGGACGGGCATGTCGAGCGCCCGTCCGCTGCTGGCCGGCGTCAACCCGCGGGCGACGTACAAGGAACTTCTGGACGCACGGCTGCCGGTGTACCGGGAGGTCGCCACCGTCGAGGTGGTCACCGACGGGCACAGCGTGGCCGAGGTCGTCGCCGAGATCACGGCGCGGTTGCCGCCACAGTAAAGCCGCAGTAAGGAGCACAATGACCGAGCCGGTCCGCATCGAGGTGAAGACCGCGCAGCCGTACCAGGTGGTGGTGGGCCGCGGCCTGCTGGGCGAGCTGACCGAGGTGGTACGGGACGCCTCGAGGATCGCGGTGATCCACCCGCCGACCCTGACCACCACCGCCGAGGCGATCCGGGCCGAACTGGCCGGGGCGGGTCTCGACGCGCACCGGGTCGAGATCCCGGACGCCGAGGAGGGCAAGGCGTTCTCGGTCGCCTCGTTCTGCTGGGAGGTGCTCGGCCGGATCGGCCTCGACCGACGGGGAGCCGTCGTCGCGCTCGGCGGAGGTGCGGTCACCGACCTCGCCGGGTTCGTCGCCGGCACCTGGATGCGCGGCGTGCGCCTGGTGAACGTGCCCACGACGCTGCTCGGCATGGTGGACGCCGCGGTCGGCGGCAAGACCGGGATCAACACCGACGCCGGCAAGAACCTGGTCGGCGTGTTCCACGAACCGTCGGCCGTACTGGCCGACCTCACGGCGCTGGAGACGCTGCCGCCGAACGAGCTCGTCGCCGGGATGGCCGAGGTGGTCAAGGCGGGGTTCATCGCCGATCCCCGGATCCTCGAACTGATCGAGGCCGAGCCGGCCGCCTCGCTCGACACCCAGGGCGACGTGCTCGGTGAGCTGGTCCGCCGCTCGATCCAGGTGAAGGCCGACGTCGTCGCCGCCGACCTGCGCGAGTCGGGGCCGCGGGAGATCCTCAACTACGGCCACACGCTCGCGCACGCGATCGAGCGCCGCGAACGTTACCGCTGGCGGCACGGCGCGGCGGTGAGCGTCGGCCTGGTCTTCGCGGCCGAGCTCGCGCGGCTCGCCGGGCGGCTCGACGACGCCACCGCCGACCGGCATGCCGCGGTGCTGCGCGCGCTCGGGCTGCCGACCACCTACGACGCCGACGCGCTGCCCCAGTTGCTGGAGGGCATGCGCGGCGACAAGAAGACCCGGTCCGGCACGCTGCGGTTCGTGGTGCTCGACGGTCTCGCCAGGCCAGGCAGGCTGGAGGGCCCTGATCCGTCGCTGCTGGCCGGCGCCTACTCGGCGATCGCGGCCGAGACCGACGGCAACGGGGGAGTGCTGCTGTGAACGTGCTGGTCCTCAACGGGCCCAACCTGGGCAGGCTCGGCAGGCGCGAGCCCGCCGTCTACGGCGCCACCACGCACGACGACCTGGAACGCCTCTGCACCGACGCCGGCAACGAGCTGGGCCTGCGCGTCGAGGTGCGCCAGACCGACCACGAGGGGGAGCTGGTCGGCTGGCTCCACGAGGCCGCCGACGCCGGGTGTCCCGTGGTGCTCAACGCCGGAGCGTGGACGCATTACTCGATCGCCGTTCGCGATGCCGCGGCGCAGCTGACCGCGCCACTGATCGAGCTGCACATCTCGAACGTCCACCGGCGCGAGGAGTTCCGCCACCACAGCGTGCTCTCCGACGTGGCCACCGGCGTGATCGTCGGCCTCGGCGTCGACGGTTACCCGCTGGCCCTGCGATGGCTCGCCGACAACGCCCGCTCGTGAGTGCGCACGCGAGTTCTGACTCGCGTGCGCACTCACGAGCTCGTCAGGCCGCGGGTCGTTTTGTGGCCAGGTGCAGGCCCCATTCGACGAGCAGCCAGCCCAGTCGCTGCCGGCGATTCCGGAGCCGGGGCGGGCGGACCGGCCGGGCGCGACCCCTGTGGGCCGTCGCCAGCAGGTTCGCATGTCTCTGCCGGACCACTGCCTCGGTGAACACGGGATGGGTCATCGGGCCCCCAGTCTCAGCTCGGGTTCGGCCGCTCGGGTGCCACGGTGGTCGCGGCGAAGAGCCGGACCTCGCGTGACCCGGCGGGTCGCAGGTCGGGGTCGGTGAGCCGGTCCCGGTAGCGGTCGACGATCGCCATCAGCTCCTCGCGCACCGCCGCGAGCTCGTCGGCGGTGAGAAAGGTGTTCGAGCTGATCATCCCGATCGTGCGCTGCCACTCGACGGGTTCGAGGCCGTGCCGGCGGATGCGGTCCTTCAGCAACGCCGCCTCGCGGTCGACCAGGGCACCCGCTGCCGCCTCGCCCGCGAGGACGCCCTCCTGCTCCAGGTCGTACAACCGGAAGTCCTGGTTCACGCTGGTGACCCGCCACGGCTTCTCCCGGCCCTCACCGCCGGCAGCCTCCTCGACGAAGCCGTACTTGGCCAGCATGTTCAGGTGGTACGAGCAGCTCGCCACGCTCTGGTCGAGGACGTGCGCGCACCGGGTGGCGGTGGCGGTCCCCTCGGCGGCGATCAGGTCGAGCAGCTCCCAGCGCAGTGGATGGGCCAGGGCACGCAGGCGCCTCGGGTCGCGGATCAGCTCGCGCTCGTCCTTGTCGGGCATGCTTAACAAGGTACCTTTAGAAAGACTCCTTTAGCAAGGCATGCTGCTAACCGCCGTCACCTTTTCGGGTGAGCCACTCGTACACTGGACGCGTTCCAGGCCGGACCCGTTTCCGTGCCGTGGCGGAGGATGGAGGTCCGGTCAGCATGGTCGATGCCGCTCGCCGGGCTCGCCTGTGCGCCGCGGTGCTGGCCGTGCTCGCCCTCGCCGGGGCGGCGGCCTGCAGCTCCGGCCTGCCGCAGGCCGAGGGAGCGCGGCCCGGAGGTGGCGGCGGTGTCGAGCAGGCGCCGCCGGAGCCCGGTCAGCGGACGCTCCTCGTGGACCGGGAGCGGGCCAGTTCCGGTGTCGTCGCGGCGGGTGGCGCGGACGCCGTGTACAACTACGGCCCCACCGTGATGGCCGACGGCGAGCGGGTCCGGATGTGGTGGTGCAGCCAGTACGGCAGCGCGCGGCCACCCGGCGACGACATCCTCCACGCCGAGGCGGACTCACCGGGCGGGCCGTTCACCGGCCGCGGCGGCGGAGCCCCCGGCGCGGTGCTCTCCGGTGAGCCGGGCGGGTTCGACGGCGTGCACACCTGCGATCCGTCGGTGATCCGCGTCGACGGCACCTACTACATGTACTACACCGGCGCGCGCGGCGACCACGCCGTCGGCAACGCGATCGGCCTCGCCACCAGCAGCGACGGGCTGAGCTGGCATCGTGCGGGCGACGGCCCGATCGTCACGCCCGCCCAGGACACGCGAAGGGACAACAGCTACGGCGCGGGACAGCCCGCCGCGGTCTACCTCGACGGCTGGTTCTACCTGATGTTCACCGACACCACCGGCGGCGCGGCCGGCTGGAACGGTGCCGGGCAGTTCCTGCTGCGGGCGAAGGATCCCGCGTTCGGCGCCGGCGTCGAGGCACTGGGGCCGGACGGCTTCGCACCCGTCTCCGGCACCGCCGGACCGCGGACGAGCTCACTGGTCGACGCGTTCAGCGCGGACCTGATGTGGGTCGCCGCGCTCGACGCGTTCGCGATCGCCCACCAGACCGACGGCGGCACCACGATCACCTTCTGGAACCGCGACTTCAGCGCGACGCCGTACCGGCCCGTCGTCATCCCGGGCAGGTGGCAGGAGGGTCCTGGCCTGCTCCGCAGGCCGCAGGGCCACGCGCCGGTCGATCCACTCGACCCGTGCGGGCGGGTCCCGCTCGACGTCGTCCACGCGACGGTGATCGGCTCGGCGAAGGCGCCGACCGACCTGCGCCATTTCGGCATCGACGTGCACGGTCTCGACGCGTGCGCCGAGCCGGAACGGGCGCTCGCCGTGCTGGAAGGGTTCACGATGCCCTCCCCGGCCCGCACGATGGATCTGGTGACCGGCGGCAAGGTGGTGCGGGTCGACCGGCGCTCGGTCGCCACCGTGCTCGCGACCCGCGTGCTCGACGAGCGTCTCCCGGTGCTGGACGAGGTCCCGGTCGCCGCGCGGCTGGCGTCCGGTGCGCGAGCGGTGCGGGCGCCCGGGCTGGGCACGGGCTTCGTCCTGGACGGCGGAACGCTGTGGCCGGTCACCGTGCCGGAGGCCGTGGAACGCAACGACTCCACCGCCGAACCGGTGAGCAGGCCGGAATGGGAGCGCTACGTGGTCGGCTCGACCCTGGGCCCGCGATCCTGAGCCTCCTCGGCTTCCTCTTCCGCCCGTTCGCTCCGGCGGGGCGTGCCGAGCCTGCGGCCCACCAGCAGTCCGGCGCCCGCCGGCACCAGCACCAGCAGCGCGGTGAACGCCGCGCCGCCGGTCAGCGCCGAGCCGAGCTCGCTGATGCCGGTGCGGTCGACGAGCACCGCACGGCCGATCACGGTCAGCAGGCCGGAGACCGGTCCGGCGACCAGCGCCGCGATGAACCAGATCCGGCCCGCGTCCACGAGGCCGAGCCAGCCGTCGAGCGCGCTCCACAGCGCGGCCGCACCGACCAGCAGCGCGAGCACCACGGCGGTGATCACGGTGAGATCGGTCGGCCGGAAGACCGCGATCTTGGCGAGCGCGACGGCGGTGGCGGCATGGAGCAGGGCCATGCCGAGTCCGCGGACAACCCAGGACGGCATCCGCCCACTGTAACCCGGCGTGCCGCCCGCGACGCGCCTCCTAGACTGGCCCGGTGCCCGAACTTCATGCCGGCCGCCGGATGGCGCTGCGCGGCCTGCTCCGCGCCGCGGACGTCGACGCTCTGCTGGTGACCGATCTGCTGAACATCCGCTACCTGACCGGATTCACCGGGTCGAACGCGGCGCTGCTCGTGCACGCGGCGGACGACGAGCGAAGCCTGTTCTGCACCGACGGGCGCTACACCGCGCAGGCGGCCGCCGAGGTGCCCGACCTGGAACGGGTCCTCGACCGGGCGAGCGCGCAGGCGTTGCTCGGCCGGGCCGCCGCGCACCCTGACCGCTACCGGTGCACGGGCTTCGAGAGCCAGCACGTGAGCGTCGAGCGGTTCGACGAGCTCGGCGCCGCCGCGGAGGGTATCGAGCTGCGCCGCGCCCCCGGGCTGGTCGAGCGGCTGCGCGTGGTGAAGGACGAGACCGAGGTGGAGGCGCTGCGCACGGCGTGTGCGGCGGCCGACCGGGCGCTTGCCGATCTGCTCGAACACGGCGGGCTCCGGCCGGGCCGCACGGAGCGCGAGGTGGCCAGGGACCTGGAGAACCGCATGCTCGACTTCGGCTCCGAAGGCGCGTCGTTCCCTTCGATCGTGGCAGCCGGCGCCAACTCCGCGATCCCGCACCACCGGCCCACCGGCACGCCGCTGGCCGCGGGCGACCTCGTCAAACTGGACTTCGGCGCCGTCGTGGACGGATACCACTCCGACATGACCCGCACCGTCGTGCTCGGCGAACCCGCGGCGTGGCAGCGGGACCTGCACGAGCTGGTCCACACGGCGCAGGCGGCGGGCTGCGCGGCCGTGCGGCCCGCCGCCGAGGTGGTGGCGGTGGACCGGGCGGCGCGGAAGGTGATTGAGCGCGCCGGGCACGCGGATGAGTTCTCCCACGGCCTCGGCCACGGCGTCGGGCTGCAGGTGCACGAGGCACCGAGCCTCGCCGCGACCGCCGTCGGTACACTGGCCGCCGGTATGGCGGTCACCGTCGAGCCAGGCGTCTACCTCGCCGGCCGCGGTGGCGTGCGCATCGAGGACACGCTCGTCGTGCGGGAAGGCACTCCCGAGCTCCTCACCCTGAGCACGAAGGAACTCGTGGTCGTCTAGAACGCGGCCCGCCCGAACACACAGGAGATCTCACACTCGTGGCCACCACCAACGACCTGAAGAACGGCGTCGTCCTCAAACTGGACGGCCAGCTCTGGTCCGTCGTGAACTTCCAGCACGTCAAGCCGGGCAAGGGCGGTGCGTTCGTGCGCACCACGCTCAAGCACGTGCTCTCCGGCAAGGTGGTGGACAAGACGTTCAACGCCGGTACCAAGGTCGACACCGCGACCGTGGACCGCCGCACGATGACCTACCTCTACAACGACGGCACCGACTACGTGTTCATGGACGGCGAGACGTTCGACCAGATCACCGTGCCGCAGGAGGTCGTCGGGGACAGCGCCGACTACCTGCTGGAGAACAGCGAAGCACAGGTGGCGATGCACGAGGGCAACCCGCTCTACGTGGAGCTGCCGGCCTCCGTCGAGCTGGTGATCGAGCACACCGACCCGGGCCTGCAGGGCGACCGCTCCACGGGCGGCAGCAAGCCGGCCCGGCTGGAGACCGGCGCCGAGGTGCAGGTGCCGCTGTTCGTCACCACCGGCGAGAAGATCAAGGTCGACACCAGGGACGGCCGTTACCTCGGCCGTTCCTCCAGCTGAGCCCGTTCGTGAACGCGGACGACACCCCCCGGCGCGGCTCCACCGGCCGCCGCGCGTCCCGCAGGCGCGCCGTCGAGATCCTGTACGAGGCGGCGCAGCGTGCCGCCGACCCGGTCACGTTGCTGTCGGAGCGGGTCGGCGCCACCGGGGCCGAACCGATCGGCGACTACACGATCACCCTGGTGGAAGGCGTGAGCGCGCAGCGCGAGCACATCGACGAGGTGCTCGCCGAGCACGCGCAGGGCTGGTCCCTGACCCGCATGCCGCCGGTCGATCTGGCCGTCCTGCGGCTCGGGGTCTACGAGCTGCTCTGGGCGTCCGACGTGCCGGACCCGGTCGCGATCGACGAGGCGGTCGGGCTGGCCAGGGAACTGTCGACCGAGGACTCGCCGCGCTTCGTCAACGGTGTGCTCGGCCGCATCGGCAACATCGCCGACCGGCTGCGCGCGGTTCTCTAGCGCCCGGTGCCCCACGGCGTCGTGAGTGGCGACAAGCGTTCTAACTCGCGTGCGCACTCACGACCCCGGGCCCCGTGCTGTCAGTCTTCCTTCGCCGGGCGTGCCTCCGGCGGCAGCACCCCCCAGTCGATCAGCTGCTCGGTGAGCTCGCCGGGCGTCATGTCGTAGATGATCGCCAGCGACCGCAGGTCCTCGGTGCGGATCGAGAGCACCTTGCCGTTGTAGTCGCCGCGCTGGCTCTGGATCGTCGCCGCGTAGCGCGCGAGCGGGCCGACCTTCTCCGCAGGCAGTTGCTGGAGCCGTTCCAGGTTGATCACGATCTTGGTGGCTGGCTCGGCGCCGGATGGCACCCTGCCCTCGGGCAGCAACTCGACCACCGGTACCCCGTAGAAGTCGGCCAGCTCGGCGAGCTTCTGGACGGTCACGGCGCGGTCGCCGCGCTCGTAGGAACCGACGACGACCGCCTTCCAGCGCCCGCCGGACTTCTGCTCGACTCCGTGCAGGGACAGGCCCTGCTGCTGGCGGATCCCGCGGAGCTTCGCCCCGAGCGCCTTGGCGTAATCGCCCATGTGGTGGTTCTCCGTTTCCTCGCCCGTTCGGCCCGGATGACCGACAGGGGACTCCTGAGTCGAATACTCAGAGTAATGGTTACTCGTTGTCGTCACCAGGTCAAGCAGATCATTGCTGGCTGCGTTGTGGACGTCGGCACACCACCCGGAAGATTGAGCCCGCCGGCCTGCTACTGTCTGTGCGATCGCCCAGCGAATCCGGGTGGTCGACATCCTTTAAGGACCCGTCCAGTGAGGCGGGGAAGGAGGTCCACCGTGGCGCCACGTCCACGTGGCGCGGCGGAACCGGCCGCCGAGCGCGAGCTGCTCTCGGCCGGCGATGTCGCGCGCACCATCGCTCGAATGGCCCATCAGGTCATCGAGAAGACCGCACTCGGTGCGGGCCCGGATGCCCCACCCGTGTTGCTGGGCATACCCACGAGGGGAACACCCCTCGCCACGCGGCTCGGCGTCAGGATCGGCGAGTTCTCCGGCATCGCCGTGCCCACCGGGGCGCTCGACGTCACGCTCTACCGGGACGACCTGCGGCGCAGGCCCACCCGGCCGCTGGAGCAGACCCAGGTTCCCGAGGGCGGCATCGACGACCGGGTGGTCGTGCTCGTCGACGACGTGCTCTACTCCGGTCGCACCATCCGCGCCGCGCTCGACGCCCTGCGCGACCACGGCAGGCCGCGTTCCGTCCAGCTCGCCGTCCTCGTCGACCGGGGCCATCGTGAGCTGCCGATCCGCGCCGACTACGTGGGCAAGAACGTGCCGACCTCGCGCAGTGAGGACGTCTCGGTGCTGCTCACCGAGGTGGACGGGCGTGACGCGGTCCTGCTCAGGGAGACCGGGGAGCAACGGCGATGAGGCACCTGCTGACCACCGACGGGCTGGACCTCGCCGACGCGACCGCCGTGCTGGACACCGCCGACGAGCTCAAGCGCACGCTGCTCGGCCGCGAGGTCCGCAAGCTGCCCACGCTGCGCGGCCGCACCGTCATCACGATGTTCTACGAGAGCTCGACGCGCACGCGGGTGTCCTTCGAGCTCGCCGGCAAGTGGATGAGCGCCGACGTGGTGAACGTCTCGGCGGGCGGGTCCTCGGTCGGCAAGGGGGAGTCGCTGCGGGACACCGCGCTGACCCTCGCCGCGGCAGGAGCGGACTGCGTGATCGTTCGCCATCCCGCGTCGGGAGCGGCGCACCGGCTGGCAGGCTGGCTCGCCGAGGCCGGGACCTCGGTGGTCAACGCCGGTGACGGTACCCACCAGCACCCGACCCAGGCCCTGCTCGACGCCGCGACGCTGCGCGAGCGGCTCGGCGACCTGGCGGGCAGGCGGATCGCGATCGTCGGCGACGTGCTGCACAGCCGCGTCGCCCGGTCGAACGTGCACCTGCTCGCCACGCTGGGCGCCGAGGTGGTGCTCGTCGCCCCGCCGACGCTGTTGCCCGCCGGGGTGGCCGGCTGGCCGGTCACCGTCTCGCACGAGCTGGACGCGGAGCTGCCCGCCGTCGACGCGGTGATGATGCTGCGCGTGCAGGCCGAGCGGATGCACGGCAGCTACTTCCCCTCGGCCAGGGAGTACTCGATCTCCTACGGGCTGAGCGAGGCGCGCCTGCGGCTGCTGCCCGAGCACGCCGTCGTGCTGCACCCGGGGCCGATGCTGCGTGGCATGGAGATCGCCTCGGCCGTCGCCGACGCGCCGCAGGCCGCGATCACCGAGCAGGTCCGCAACGGCGTGCACGTGCGGATGGCGGTGCTCTACCACCTGCTCGCGGGAGAAGAAGAAGGACGAGGGTCATGAGCCGGGTACTGATCAAGGGCGCGCGGTGTTACGGCGAGGGCGACCCGGTCGACGTGCTGATCGCCGACGGAGTCATCGCCGAGATCGGTTCGCCGGAGGCGGCCGGGGACACCGAGGTGATCGACGCCCGCGGGCAGGTGCTGCTGCCCGGCTTCGTCGACCTGCACACGCATCTGCGCGAGCCCGGCCGGGAGGACACCGAGACCGTGGAGAGCGGTTCCGCCGCCGCCGCGCTGGGCGGCTACACGGCCGTGTTCGCGATGGCCAACACGGATCCGGTGGCCGACAACGCCGTGGTGGTCGAGCACGTGTGGCGCCGGGGCCGGGAGACGGGGCTCGTCGACGTCCATCCGGTCGGCGCCGTCACGGTGGGGCTGGCCGGTGAACGGCTCGCCGAGCTTGGCACGATGGCCAGGTCGGAGGCCGGGGTGCGGATCTTCTCCGACGACGGCCACTGCGTGGCCGATCCGCTGCTCATGCGCAGGGCGCTGGAGTACTCGACCTCGCTCGGCGTGCTCGTCGCGCAGCACGCCGAGGAGCCCAGGCTCACCGTCGGCGCGCAGGCGCACGAGGGCGAGCGGGCCGCGCGGTTCGGCTACACCGGCTGGCCGGCCTCGGCGGAGGAGTCCATCGTGGCGCGGGACTGCATCCTCGCCCGGCACGCAGGGGCCCGGCTGCACGTCTGTCACGTTTCCACCACCGGGACGGTCGACGTGCTGAGCTGGGCCAAGGAGCGCGGCACCCGTGTCTCGGCCGAGGTCACCCCGCATCACCTGCTGCTCACCGACGAGCGGCTGGCCACCTACGACCCGGTGAACAAGGTGAACCCGCCGCTGCGGGCCGACGCGGACGTGGAGCGGATGCGGCAGGCGCTGGCCGACGGCGTGCTCGACTGCGTGGCGACCGACCACGCGCCGCACGCGGTACAGGACAAGGACTGCGAGTGGGCCGCGGCGCGGCCGGGAATGCTCGGGCTGCAGACCGCTCTCTCGATCGTCGTGCGGACGATGGTGGAGCCCGGCCTGCTCGACTGGCGTGGTGTGGCGCGCGTGATGAGCGAGCGGCCCGCGGAGATCGCCGGGCTGCCGGACCAGGGCAGGCCGCTGGCCGAGGGCGAGCCGGCGAACGTCGTGCTGGTGGACCCGGAAGCCGGGTGGACCGTGCGCGGCACCGAGCTGGCGAGCATCGCCGCGAACACCCCGTACGAGGGGATGCGGCTGCCCGCCGTGGTGAGCGCCACGCTGCTGCGCGGGCGGATCACGTCGCGCGAGGGGAAGATTGACTGATGGACAGGTTGTTGCTGACGCTGCTGGTCGCGGCGTTCTTCGCGCTGTGCGTGTACGGCATGTGGCGCGGCTGGCGCAGGCAGGCGCGGGCGCAGAGCGTTCGCTACCCGCCGTTCCCGGACGTCCCGGCCGAGCCCGGCGAACCGCTGCTCGAGGCATCCGGGGTCTACGTGGCGACGACCAGTGCGGGGCACTGGCAGGAGCGCGTGGTCACCCGCGGGGCGGGCCTGCGCGCCCGCGCGACGCTGCGCCGCCATGCCGGCGGCATCGCGGTCGAGCGCGCCGGCGCGCCCGCGTTCTGGATCCCGGGTGAGTCCATGGTGGATGTCAAGACCGCCAGGGGGATGGCGGGCAAGGTGATGGGAACGGACAGCCTGCTGGTGTTCACCTGGCGGCTGGGCGACAACGAGCTCGACACCGGTTTCCGCGGTGACGACCTCGACGTCTATCCGGAGTGGATCAAGCAGGTAAAGGGAGGAGCCCAGGTATGACGGGCACGCGGACACCGGCGGCGCTGGTGCTGGAGGACGGGCGGGTCTTCCGCGGCGCGGCCTACGGCGCGCGCGGGCGGACCCTCGGCGAGGTCGTCTTCTGCACGGGAATGACCGGCTACCAGGAGACCCTGACCGACCCGTCGTACCACCGGCAGATCGTGGTGCAGACGGCGCCGCAGATCGGCAACACCGGCTGGAACGACGAGGACGACGAGTCCGCTCGTATCTGGGTCTCCGGTTACGTCCTGCGGGACCCGGCGCGCACGCCGTCGAACTGGCGGTCCACCGGGTCGCTGGACGACGCGCTCGCCGGCCAGGGCGTGGTCGGCGTCTCCGAGGTGGACACCCGCGCGCTCACCCGGCACATCCGCGAGCACGGCGCGATGCGCGCCGGGGTGTTCTCCGGGGACGCGCTCGGTGACACCGGCGACATGGTGCGCGAGGTGCTGGCGAGCCCGCCGATGAAGGGCGCGGACCTGGCGGGCGAGGTGACCACCGCCAGGCCCTACGTGGTGCCCGCGGCAGGCGAGCCGCGTTTCCGGGTGGCGGCGCTGGACCTCGGCATCAAGAGCAACACCCCGCGGGAGCTGAGCCGGCGCGGGATCGACCTGCACGTGCTGCCCGCGGGCAGCGACATCGAGGACGTGCTCGCGGTCGAGCCGGACGGGGTCTTCCTGTCCAACGGACCGGGCGATCCGGAGACGCAGGAGCAGGCGATCGAGCTCACGAAGGCCGTGCTGGGCCGGCAGATCCCGCTGTTCGGAATCTGCTTCGGCAACCAGATCCTCGGCCGCGCACTCGGGCTGGGCACCTACAAGATGCGCTACGGCCATCGTGGGATCAACATCCCGGTGCTGGACGCGGAGACCGGCCGGGTAGCGATCACCGCCCAGAACCACGGGTTCGCACTGGAGGGGGAACCGGGCAGCCGGTTCTCCTCGCCGTTCGGCTCGGCGCGGGTGAGCCACTACTGCGCCAACGACGGCACGGTCGAGGGCATCAGGTGCGACGACGTGCCTGCCTTCTCCGTGCAGTACCACCCCGAGGCCGCCGCAGGCCCGCACGACGCGGCGCCGCTGTTCGACCGGTTCGTGACTCTGATGGAGAAGTCGAAGTAATGCCGAAACGTACTGACATCGAGCACGTGCTCGTGATCGGCTCCGGGCCGATCGTGATCGGACAGGCCGCCGAGTTCGACTACTCGGGCACCCAGGCGTGCCGGGTGCTGCGGTCCGAGGGCCTCAGGGTGAGCCTGGTGAACTCGAACCCCGCCACGATCATGACCGACCCCGAGTTCGCGGACGCGACCTACATCGAGCCGGTCACGCCCGACTTCGTGGAGAAGGTGATCGCGACGGAGAAGGCGCTGGGGCGGCCGGTGGACTCGATCCTGGCCACACTCGGCGGGCAGACCGCGCTGAACTGCGCGGTCGCGCTGCACGAGCGCGGCGTGCTGGAGAAGTACGGCGTCGAGCTGATCGGCGCCGACGTCGAGGCGATCCAGCGTGGCGAGGACCGGCAGAAGTTCAAGGACATCGTGCGCTCCGTCGGCGCCGACGTGCCGCGCAGCGCGGTCTGCCACTCGATGGACGAGGTACGGGAGACGGTCGCCAAGCTCGGCCTGCCCGTGGTGATCCGGCCGTCGTTCACGATGGGCGGGCTCGGCTCGGGCATGGTGCACACGCAGGACGAGCTGGAGCGGATGGCGTCGCTGGGGCTGGAGGAGAGCCCGGTCACCGAGGTGCTCATCGAGGAGAGCGTGCTCGGCTGGAAGGAGTACGAGCTCGAGCTGATGCGCGACCGCCACGACAACGTGGTGGTGGTGTGCTCGATCGAGAACATCGACGCGATGGGCGTGCACACCGGCGACTCGGTGACCGTCGCCCCCGCGATGACGCTGACCGACCGCGAGTACCAGCACATGCGCGATGTCGGCATCGACGTCCTGCGCGAGGTCGGGGTCGACACGGGTGGCTGCAACATCCAGTTCGCGATCAACCCGGCCGACGGCCGGATGGTCGTGATCGAGATGAACCCCCGGGTGTCCCGTTCCTCGGCACTGGCGTCGAAGGCCACCGGCTTCCCGATCGCGAAGATCGCGGCCCGGCTCGCGGTCGGCTACACGCTGGACGAGATCAGCAACGACATCACCGGCGAGACGCCCGCGTCGTTCGAGCCGACGCTGGACTACGTCGTCGTGAAGATGCCGAGGTTCGCGTTCGAGAAGTTCCCCGGCGCGGACCCGACGCTGACCACGACGATGAAGAGCGTCGGCGAGGCCATGTCGATCGGCCGCAGCTTCCCGGAGGCGCTCGGCAAGGCGATGCGCTCGGTCGAGACGAAGGCGGTCGGCTTCTGGACGGTGCCCGACCCGGAGGGCGCCACCCTGGAGTCGACGCTGGAGGAGCTGCGCACCCCGCGGGACGCCCGGCTGTACGCGGTGGAAAGGGCGCTGCGGCTCGGGGCGACCGTGGCTCAGGTGCACGAGGCCAGCGGCATCGACCCCTGGTTCGTCGACCAGATCGCACTGATCGGCGAGGTCGGGGCCGAGGTGCGGGACGCGCCGGTGCTGGACGCGGACCTGCTGCGGCGGGCCAAGCGCACCGGGCTGTCCGACCGGCAGCTCGCGGCGCTGCGGCCGGAGCTGGCCGGCGAGGACGGGGTGCGGGCGCTACGGCACCGGCTGGGTGTGCGCCCGGTGTTCAAGACCGTGGACACCTGCGCCGCCGAGTTCCCCGCGAAGACGCCGTACCACTACTCGGCCTACGAGGGGGACCCCGACTCCTCGGAGTCGGAGGTGGCGCCGCAGCCGGACCGGCCGAAGGTGCTGATCCTGGGCTCGGGGCCCAACCGCATCGGGCAGGGCATCGAGTTCGACTACTCGTGCGTGCACGCCGCGCTGGCGCTGCGCGAGGCCGGCTTCGAAGCCGTGATGGTCAACTGCAACCCGGAGACGGTCTCCACCGACTACGACACCTCGGACCGGCTGTACTTCGAGCCGCTGACGTTCGAGGACGTGCTGGAGGTCGTGCACGCCGAGCGGGAGTCGGGGACCGTCGCCGGGGTGATCGTGCAGCTGGGCGGGCAGACCCCGCTGGGGCTGGCGCAGCGGCTGGCCGACGCGGGCGTGCGGATCGTTGGCACCCCGCCGGAGGCGATCCACCTGGCCGAGGACCGGGGCGCGTTCGGCGACGTGCTGGTCGGTGCCGGACTGCCCGCGCCCAAGTACGGCATGGCCACCTCGTTCGAGGGCGCCAAGCGCGTCGCCGACGAGATCGGCTACCCGGTGCTCGTGCGGCCCTCCTACGTGCTCGGTGGCCGCGGCATGGAGATCGTCTACGACGAGCCCTCGCTGGAGGGCTACATCGCCAGGGCCACCGAGGTCACTCCCGAGCACCCGGTGCTGGTGGACCGCTTCCTGGACGACGCGATCGAGATCGACGTCGACGCGCTCTACGACGGCGAGCAGCTCTACCTCGGCGGCGTGATGGAGCACATCGAGGAGGCCGGGATCCACTCCGGCGACTCGGCGTGCGCGCTGCCGCCGATCACCCTCGGCCGCACCGACCTGGACACCGTGCGAACCTCCACCGAGGCGATCGCCCGCGGCGTCGGCGTCCGGGGGCTGCTCAACGTGCAGTACGCGCTCAAGGACGACGTGCTCTACGTCCTTGAGGCCAACCCGCGTGCCTCACGCACCGTGCCGTTCGTCTCCAAGGCGACGGCCGTCCCGCTCGCGAAGGCCGCCGCGCTGATCATGACCGGCTCGTCGATCGGCGAGCTGCGGGAGCGCGGCATCCTGCCCGCCGAGGGCGACGGCGGGCATCTGCCGGTCGACTCGCCGGTGGCGGTCAAGGAGGCCGTGCTGCCGTTCCACCGCTTCCGCACCCCCGAGGGGCACGGTGTCGACTCGCTGCTCGGGCCGGAGATGAAGTCCACCGGCGAGGTGATGGGCGTCGACACGTCCTTCGGCACCGCCTTCGCCAAGTCCCAGGCGGGCGCGTACGGCTCGCTGCCGACGCACGGCAAGGTGTTCGTCTCGGTGGCCAACCGCGACAAGCGCTCGCTGGTCTTCCCGGTCAAGCGGCTGGCCGATCTCGGCTTCGACGTCCTCGCCACGTCCGGCACCGCGGAAGTGCTTCGCCGCAACGGGATCCCGTGCACCGTCGTGCGCAAGTACTCGGAGGGCGCCACGGAAGAGCCCGCCGGGCCGAACATCGTCCAGGTGATCCTCGACGGTGGCGTGGACATGGTGATCAACACGCCGTACGGCAACAGCGGGCCCCGCATCGACGGCTACGAGATCCGCACGGCGGCGGTCTCGCGGGACATCCCGTGCGTCACGACCGTGCAGGGCGCGGCGGCTGCCGTGCACGGCATCGAGGCACTCATCCGCGGCGATATCGGCGTGTGCTCCATCCAGGAGCTCCAGGCGACGATGCGGGCCAAGCGGTGACGGAGAGGGCCGGGACGTTCGGCCGGCGGCTGGCGGCCGCGGTGGCGGCCCGCGGGCCGCTGTGCGCCGGGGTGGACCCGCATCCGGAGCTGCTGCGGGCGTGGGAACTGCCCGCCGACGCGAGCGGGCTGGAACGCTTCGCGCTCACCGCGACGGAGGTGCTGGCCGGGCAGGTGGCCGTGCTCAAGCCGCAGTCGGCCTTCTTCGAGTGTTACGGTTCGGCCGGGATCGCCGTGCTCGAGCGGGTCGTCGCGCGTGCCCGGGACGCGGGCGCACTGGTGCTTCTGGACGTCAAGCGGGGCGACATCGGCTCCACGATGGCGGCGTACGCGGCGGCCTACCTCACCGACGGTGCGCCGCTCGCCGCCGACGCGATCACCGTGTCGCCCTTCCTCGGCTTCGGCTCGCTGGAGCCGGCACTGACGGCCGCCCGCGCGTCGGGCCGGGGCGTGTTCGTCCTCGCCCGTACGTCCAATCCCGACGGCGGCCCGGTCCAGACCGCCGTGCCACCGAACGGTTCCACCGTCGCACAGTCCATTGTGGATTCCGCTGCGGAGCGCAACTCGGGTGTGGCCCCGGTCGGCGACGTCGGCGTCGTGGTGGGGGCCACGAACGCGCCGGGGGAGCTGGATCTGACGGCGCTCAACGGGCCGGTCCTTGCGCCGGGTTACGGAGCACAGGGGGCGGGTGCCGCGGACCTCGCCCGTCTCTTCGGCGGCTCGGCCCGGAACGTGCTGCCTGCCTCGTCGCGGGACATCCTCCGGCACGGACCCGACCCGACGGCGCTGCGCGCGGCCGTGCGGCGCGCACAGGACGCGCTCGCCAGCCTACCGGCATAGCCGGAACGCCGAAACGCTCCCACCGAGGTCCACGCCCAAGTTGATCTTGCACTAGGCTGATCGGCGTGGCGTCAGGCGGGGGCTCGAGCAATGGCCCGGAAGCCGGATTCACAGGATGCGAGCCGAGAACCGGCGCGTGAATGTGAGTAGGGTCGTCTCCGGCCGTGCCACGGCGCCCAGCCGCGGCGCGATCGGACCGTGCGCGAAGATGCGTCCATACGGCGTACTTTCGTTCCGGTCAGCGCACACCCCCGCATTGTGGGTCCAGGTCAAGGGTGGGTACGGTCGCCACACCCACCCAGAATTTTGAGTAATACCGGAGGAAAACGTGGCACTTCCCCAGCTCACCGAGGAACAGCGTGCTGCGGCGCTGGAGAAGGCCGCCGCTGCCCGTCGCGCCCGCGCGGAGCTCAAGGAACGGCTCAAGCGTGGCGGTACGACCCTCGCCGACGTGCTGAAGCAGGCCGACGAGGACGAGGTCCTCGGCAAGATGAAGGTCTCCGCTCTGCTGGAGGCTCTGCCGGGCGTGGGCAAGGTGCGTGCGCAGCAGACGATGGAGCGACTCGAGATCGCTTCCAGCCGCCGGCTGCGCGGCCTCGGCGACCGGCAGCGCAAAGCGCTGCTCGCCGAGTTCAGCGGCGAGTGAGCGAGCAGGACAACCGCGGCTCGATCAAGGCCGGCGTGTGCGCCGGCCGGCAGTCAGGCGGTGAGCCGGTGCCGGGCGGCCTCGCCCGGCACCGGCTCACGGTCGTCTCGGGGCCGTCCGGCGTCGGCAAGTCCAGCGTCGTGGCGGAACTGCGGCGGCTGTGCCCGGACGTGTACTTCAGCGTCTCGGTGACCACGCGCCCGCCGCGTGCAGGCGAGGTCGACGGCGAGCACTACCGGTTCGTCGACCGCGAGACGTTCGACTCCATGGTGGCCGCGGGGGAGTTCCTCGAGTACGCCGAGTTCGCAGGCAACTGTTACGGCACGCCGCGGGCGCCCGTCGAAGCGGCGCTCGACTCGGGCAGGCCGGCGGTGCTGGAGATCGAACTCCAGGGCGCGCGGCAGGTCCGCGCGGCCATGCCCGACGCGCGGCTGGTCATGCTCCTGCCGCCCTCGTGGGACGAGCTCGTCGGCAGGCTCACCAGTCGCGGTACGGAGCGGCAGGACGCCGTGCGGAGCAGGCTGGCCGAGGCCCAGACCGAGATCGCGGCCGCCGGGGAGTTCGACGCGCGGGTCGTGAACGACGACGTGCAGGCCGCCGCGAGGCGGTTGCTAGACTTGGTCGCCGGCGAAACCTCTCTTCTCGACGATTCGGAGCACAACGAGTGACCGCGATTACGTTGGGTGCCCAGAGCGAGCAGCTCGAAGGCATCACCAACCCGCCCATCGACGACCTGCTCGAGAAGGTCAGCTCCAAGTACGCGCTGGTGATCTACTCCGCCAAGCGTGCCCGCCAGATCAACGACTACTACGCGCAGCTGGGCGAAGGCCTGCTCGAGTACGTCGGCCCGCTCGTCGAGCCGGGCCCGCGGGAGAAGCCGCTGTCGATCGCGCTCCGCGAGATCCACGCCGGCCTGCTCGAGCACACCGAAGGCGAGTGACGCCGGCGTTTTGCCTGGCCAGCGCTCGTGAGTGGCGGCACGCGTTCTAACTTGCGACGCACTCACGAGGCCTGACCTGCGGAAACGGGTGGATGTGAGCCAACCGAAGATCGTCCTCGGCGTGGGCGGCGGCATCGCGGCCTACAAGGCTTGTGAGGTGCTGCGCGGCCTGACCGAGTCCGGGCACGACGTGCGCGTGGTGCCGACCGAGGCCGCGCTGCGCTTCGTCGGTGCGGCGACCTTCGAGGCGTTGTCCGGGCATCCGGTGCACACCGGCGTGTTCACCGAGGTGCCCGACGTGCAGCACGTGCGCGTGGGCAAGGAAGCCGACCTCGTGCTCGTCGTCCCCGCGACCGCCGACCTCCTCGCCAGGGCGGCTCACGGACTCGCCGACGACCTGCTGACCAACACGTTGCTCACCGCACGCTGCCCGGTCGCGTTCTTCCCGGCGATGCACACGGAGATGTGGGAGCACCCGGCCACCCGCGACAACGTCGCCCTGCTCCGTGCGCGCGGTGCCGTCGTCACCGAGCCCGACTCGGGGCGGCTGACTGGCGTGGACACCGGCAAGGGGCGGCTCGCGGACTCGCGCGAGATCGTCGATCTCGCGCGGCTGCTCCTCGCCCGGCCGGATGCGCTGCCGCGTGAGCTGGAGGGCGTGCGGGTGGTGGTGTCCGCGGGCGGCACCCGCGAAGCCCTTGACCCGGTGCGCTATCTCGGCAACCGCTCCTCCGGCAAGCAGGGTTACGCACTGGCCAGGGTCGCCGCCCAGCGCGGCGCCGACGTCACGCTGGTCGCCGCGCACACCGTGGCCCTGCCCGAGCCGGCCGGCGCCGAGGTCGTGCACGTGTCCAGCGCAGAGCAGCTCGGCAAGGCCGTCAGTGCCGCGGCGGTGGACGCCGACGTGGTCGTGATGGCGGCCGCGGTCGCCGACTTCCGGCCCGAGTCGCGGGCCGAGCACAAGATCAAGAAGACCGACGACGCGCCCGACCCGGCGATCACCCTCACCCGGAACGCCGACATCCTCGCCGGGCTCGTCGCCGACCGCAGGCCCGGCCAGATCATCGTGGGCTTCGCCGCCGAGACCGGCGACGCGCACGGCAGCGTGCTCGACCACGCCAGGGCCAAGCTCCGGCGCAAGGGCAGCGACCTGCTCGTCGTCAACGCGGTGGGCGAGGGCATGGCGTTCGAGGTCGAGGACAACACCGGCTGGCTGCTGTCGGCGGACGGGCTGGAGCAGCGGATCCCGCTCGGCGCGAAAGCCCAACTGGCGGCCACTCTGTGGGACGCGGTGACCGACCTGCTGGGCCGTTCGAGGGATCGCCAGTAGGCTTCCGGCAGGCGGTGCCGTGTGCGTCGCCGGGTAGCCGTTTGAGCGAGGATGTGAGGGACAGTCGTGACCGCGACCAACCGCAGGCTGTTCACGTCGGAGTCGGTGACCGAGGGACACCCGGACAAGATCTGCGACGCGATCAGCGACTCCATCCTCGACGGTCTGATCGGCAAGGACCCGCGTAGCCGGGTCGCCGTGGAGACACTGGTGACCACCGGCCAGGTGCACGTCGCGGGCGAGGTGACCACCGAGGCCTACGCCGACATCCCCACCATCGTGCGGGACGTCATCCTGCGGATCGGTTACGACTCCTCGGCCAAGGGCTTCGACGGCAACTCGTGCGGTGTGAACGTCGCGATCGGCGCGCAGTCGCCGGACATCGCGCAGGGCGTTGACACGGCGTACGAGTCGCGAGTCGGAGAACTCGGAGGACTCGGAGAACACCGCCAGGGGCAGGACACAGACGATCTGGACAAGCAGGGCGCGGGCGATCAGGGGNCAGTCGCCGGACATCGCGCAGGGCGTTGACACGGCGTACGAGTCGCGAGTCGGAGAACTCGGAGGACTCGGAGAACACCGCCAGGGGCAGGACACAGACGATCTGGACAAGCAGGGCGCGGGCGATCAGGGGCTGATGTTCGGCTACGCGTGCTCGGACACGCCGGAGCTGATGCCGCTGCCGATCGCGCTGGCGCACCGCCTGTCCCAGCGGCTCACGGCCGTGCGCAAGCAGGGCGTGCTGCCCTACCTGCGGCCGGACGGCAAGACGCAGGTGACCATCGAGTACGCGGGGGAGCGGGCGGTCCGGCTGGACACGGTCGTGGTGTCCACCCAGCACGCCGACGGCATCGACCTCGACACCATGCTCGGCGTCGACGTGCGCGAGCACGTCGTGGCGCCGGAGCTGGACCGGCTGGAGCTGGACAGCGCGGACGTGCGCCTGCTCGTCAACCCCACCGGGCGGTTCGTCATCGGCGGCCCGATGGGCGATGCGGGCCTGACCGGCCGCAAGATCATCGTGGACACCTACGGCGGCATGGCGCGGCACGGCGGTGGCGCCTTCTCCGGCAAGGACCCGTCCAAGGTGGACCGCTCCGCCGCGTACGCGATGCGGTGGGTGGCCAAGAACGTGGTCTCCGCCGGCCTGGCCTCGCGGGTCGAGGTGCAGGTGGCGTACGCCATCGGCAAGGCGGCTCCGGTTGGCCTGTTCGTGGAGACCTTCGGCACCGAGGCCGTCGACCCGGCCAAGATCCAGGCCGCGATCGACGAGGTGTTCGACCTGCGCCCGGCCGCGATCATCCGGGATCTGGACCTGCTGCGCCCGATCTACGCGCAGACCTCCGCCTACGGGCACTTCGGCCGCCCGGAGCTCGACCTGCCGTGGGAGCGCACCGACCGGGTGGAGGAGCTGCGCGATGCCGCCGGCGCCTGAGCACCTGGTGGATCACGAGGCGTGAGCCGGCCGGAGACGACCCCGCTGTGGAACCTGCCGCAGCCCTCGCGAGCCAAGGGCGGGCGTGGCAGGTCCACCGGCACGCCGCGTAAGGGGCAGCGGCACCCCGCGGACACCGACCCGGTGGCGCGGGTGATCGTCGACGTTCCGCTGGCCCACCTGGACCGCACGTTCGACTACCAGGTGCCGCGGGAGCTCGCCGACGCCGCGGTGCCCGGCTGCCGGGTGCGGGTCCGCTTCGCCGGCCAGCTCGTCGACGGGTTCGTCCTGGAACGCGCGGCGACTTCCGAACACCAGGGCAGGCTGGCTTTTCTCGAACGCGTCACCTCCAGCGAACCGGTGCTGCCGCCCGGGCTGGCGGCGTTGTGCCGGACGGTGGCCGAACGCTACGGCGGCACGCTGATCGACGTCCTCCGGCTGGCCGTCCCGCCGCGGCATGCCCGCACGGAGGCCGAGCCGCCCCGGGAGCCCGCCGCCGCGCCGCCGGAGCCGGAGCGGACCGGATGGCCGCGCTATCCGCGCGGGCCGGTCTTCACCGAGGCGCTGCGGGCGGGCCGTCCGGCGCACGCGGTGTGGCAGGCGCTGCCGGGGGAGGACTGGCCCGTCCGCCTCGCCGAGCTGGCCACCACGGTCGCCGCCGCCGGGCGCGGTTCGGTGCTGGTGGTGCCGGATCACCGCGACGCCGCGCGACTGCACGCGGCGTGCGCCGAGATGGCCGGACCGGAAGCGGTGGTGGCGCTGTCCGCCGACCTCGGGCCTGCGGAACGCTACCGCCGCTGGCTCGCCGTGCTGCGGGGAGCGGTGCGGATCGTCGTGGGCACCCGTGCGGCGATGTTCGCCCCGGTCGCCGACCCGGGGCTGTACGTCGTCTGGGACGACGGCGACGACCTGCACGTCGACCCGCACACGCCCTACCCGCACGTCCGGGACGTGCTCATGCTCCGGGCGCACGCCGACCGGGCCCCGCTGCTGGTCGCCGGGTTCGCGCGGACGGCCGAGGCCCAGTTGCTCGTGGAGTCCGGCTGGGCGCATCCGGTCGTCGCGGCCCGCGACGAGCTGCGCGCTGCCGCTCCGCGCGTGACCCCCACGGGCGAGGACTTCGACGTCGCCAGGGACGAGGCGGCGAGGGCGGCGCGATTGCCCGCCGTGGCCTTCGAGGCCGCCCGGCAGGGCCTCGCCGGGGGCGCTCCGGTGCTGGTGCAGGTTCCCCGCCGCGGCTACGTCCCCGGCCTGGCGTGCGGGCACTGCCGTGGGCCCGCACGGTGCCGCCGGTGTGCGGGGCCGCTGCTGTTGCCCGGCGGCGGGGACGCCGGGGTGCCGCGTCCGCCGTCCTGCCGGTGGTGTGGCGTCGCCGACGCCGGCTACCGCTGCCCGGCGTGCGGGTCGAGCAGGCTGCGGGCGGTGGTGGTCGGCGCGAAGCGGACCGCGGAGGAGCTGGGCAGGGCCTTCCCCGGCGTGGCCGTGCGCACCTCCGGTGCCAGCGAGGTGCTGGCGGAGGTGGCGGGGGAGCCGGCGCTGGTGGTCGCCACGCCGGGCGCCGAGCCGGTGGCCGAGGGCGGCTACGGGGCGGCCCTGCTGCTGGACGGCTGGGCGCTCCTCGGCCGCCAGGACCTGCGCGCGGCCGAGGAGACGGTGCGCCGGTGGATGGCGGCCGCGGCGCTCGTGCGACCGGGGCGGGACGGCGGCCGGATCGTGGTCGGCGCGGAGGCCGGGCTCGCCCCGGTGCAGGCGCTCGTCCGGTGGGACTCCGGCTGGCATGCCGAGCTGGAGCTCGCCGGGCGGCGTGAGCTCGGCTTCCCGCCCGCGGTGCGGATGGCCAGCTTCGAGGGCGCGCCGGAGGCCGTGGCGGCGCTGCTGGACGAGATCACGCTGCCGGAGTCGGCGGAGGTGCTCGGCCCGGTACCGGTCGGTGATGTCGACGAGGACGGCAACGCCGACCGCGAACGTGCCCTGGTCCGGGTGCCCCGCTCCGACGGCCGCGCGCTGGCCGCCGCGGTCCGCGCGGTGAAGGTCCTCCGCGACGCGCGCAAGGAGCTCGCGCCGGTCCGCATCCAGCTCGACCCCCTCGACCTGATCTGACGGCCGCGTGCTCCCCAATGCCACATTCGTAGCGTTCAACGCACCGAATGCCACATTGGGGAGCCATCGGGGTCGGCGCTCTAGACTGGCGGGGATGTTCGTTCCTCTCACCGCCCCGGACCGCCGATGAGGCTCGTGTTCGCCGGCACTCCCGAACCGGCCGTTCCCTCGCTGCGCGCGCTGCTGGAGTCGGACCGGCACGAGGTCGCCGCCGTGGTCACCCGCCCGGACGCGCCGGCGGGCCGTGGCCGCAGGCTGGTCCGCTCGCCCGTCGGCGCGCTCGCCGACGAATACGGCATCGAGGTGCTCACCCCGCCCCGTGCGGGCGAGCCCGGCTTCCTGGCCCGGCTCGCCGAGCTCGCGCCCGACGCCTGCCCGGTCGTGGCCTACGGCGGGATGCTGCCGCAGCCCGCACTGGACATTCCCCGGCACGGCTGGATCAACCTGCACTTCTCCCTCCTGCCCGCCTGGCGCGGTGCCGCGCCGGTGCAGGCGGCGATCGGAGCCGGGGACGAGATCACCGGCGCGTCGACGTTCCGCATCGTGCGGGAGCTCGACGCGGGGCCGGTCTACGGCGTGGTCACCGAGAAGATTCAGAGCACCGACACGGCGGGCGAGCTGCTCGACCGGCTCGCGGTGTCCGGCGCGGGGCTGCTCGTCTCCACGATGGACGGAATCGAGGACGGCTCCCTGCGGGCCGTGCCGCAGCACGCGGACGGGGTGAGCTACGCGCCGAAGGTGACCGTCGCCGACGCGCGGGCCGACTTCACCGTTCCGGCGGTGGCGGTGGACCGGCACGTGCGGGCGATGACCCCCGAGCCGGGGGCGTGGGCGGAGTTCCGCGGCGAGCGGGTGAAGCTGGGTCCGGTCACGCCGGCCGAAGGGCCCGCGCTGGCCCCGGGTGAGCTGCTCGTCGAGCGCAAGCGGGTGCTGGCCGGAACGGCGACCGCGCCGGTGCGGCTCGGCGACGTGCAGGCACCGGGCAGGAAACGGATGGCGGCCACCGACTGGGCGCGCGGCACGAGGATCGAACAAGGAGAGCGCCTGACATGACACCCGGCCGGGAACGCAGGCCGTCGCGGCCACCGAGGAAGGGGCCCGCACCGCGCAAGGAGAGTCCTCGCAAGCCGCCCGCCACCGACCCCGCGCGGCGGGCCGCGCTCGACGTGCTGCGCGCCGTCCGCGAGCGGGACGCCTACGCCAACCTCACGCTGCCGGAGATGCTCCGCAACCGGCGCATCAGCGGCCGGGACGCCGCGTTCGCCACCGAGCTGACCTACGGCACCGCGCGGGCGCAGGGGCTGCTCGACGCGGTGCTCGCCGCATGCCTCGACCGTCCGCTGGCCAAAGTGGACGCCAGTGTGCTGGACGGTCTACGGCTGGGCGCCTATCAGCTGCTGCGCACCAGGACACCGCCGCACGCCGCGGTGACGTCCACGGTGGACCTCGTGCGGGAGGACGGTGGCTCGCACGTAGCCGGGTTCGTCAACGCGGTACTGCGCAAGGTGTCCGAAAAGGACGAGGAGGCGTGGCTGGCCGAGCTGGCGCCCGATCCGGACACCGACCCCATCGGCAATCTCGCGCTGCGTACCGCGCACCCGCGGTGGGTGGCCCGCTCCTTCGCCGAGGCGCTCGGGGACAAGGGCCCCGAGCTCGAGGCGGCGCTGCGGGCCGACGATGCGCGGCCAGAGGTGCACCTGCTGGCCAAGCCGGGGGAGATCAGCGCCGACGAGCTCGCCGCGATCGCCGGTGGGGACGTGGCGCCGTACTCGCCCTACGGTGTACACCTGCCCTCCGGTTCCGGCGACCTCGCGGAGTCGGAACCGATCCGCGAACGGCTCGCGATCGTCCAGGACGAGGGTAGCCAGCTCACCGCCATCGCCGCGACGAGGGTTCCGGTGGAGGGTGACCAGGATGCCCGCTGGCTCGACCTGTGCGCCGGTCCCGGCGGCAAGGCCGTGCTGCTCGGCTCGCTGGCCCTGCTTTCCGGCGCGACGCTCGACGCCGTGGAGCAGGCACCGCACCGGGCACGCCTGGTGGAGCGCGTGGTCGAGGGCCTGCCGGTGACCGTGCACGAGGTCGACGGCCGCGAGTCCGGGCTCGAACCCGGCTACGACCGGGTGCTCGTGGACGCGCCGTGCAGCGGGCTCGGCGCGCTGCGCCGCCGCCCGGAGGCGCGCTGGCGAAGGCAGCCCTCCGACGTCCCCGAGCTGAGCAGGCTCCAGGGCGAGCTGCTGGCCTCGGCGTTCCGGCTGGTGCGGCCCGGCGGCGTGGTCGCCTATGTCGTGTGCTCGCCGCACCTTGCGGAGACCGAGGGTGTGATCGCGGAGGCCGCGCGCCGGTGCGGCGCCGACATCATCGACGCGCGCGAGTTCTTCCCGGGCGTGCCCGACCTCGGTGCCGGGCCGTACGTGCAGCTGTGGCCGCACCGGCACGGTACCGATGCGATGTTCTGCGCGATGGCACGCAAGCGGGCGGACGGCCGAGTTTGAGCCGGAGCCGTGTGCTCGGCCTGGTCGCGGCCTCGTGCGGCGGGGTGGAGACCCGGCTCTGCGCCGAGCTCGCCGCGCCTGCCGTCGAGCGGGGCTGGCGGCTGGCGGTCACGCTGACCCCCACGGCGGCCCACTGGCTCGCCGCGACGGGCGAGCTGGACCGGCTGCGGGCACTCAGTGACCTGGAGGTCCGCAGCGAGCCGCGGCGGCCGGGGCAGCCGCGCCCGCACCCCGATCCGGAGGTGTTCCTGTTCGCCCCGGCGACCGCGGGATCGGTCGCCAAGCTCGCGCTCGGCATCGCCGACAACCAGGCGCTGACCGTGCTCGGCGACGCGGTCGGCGAGCACGGCGTGACGATCGTCGTCGGCTACCAGGTGCGGGACAGCCGCTTCCGTCACCCGGCGTGGCGCGGACATCTCGACGCGCTCGCGGCCGCCGGGGTGCGCGCGCGGCGGCTGCCGGTCGACGAGCCCTGGACCGGGGTGCTGGACCTGCTGCCGTGACGGTGCCACCGGCTTCCGCGCCGCGGCCTTCTACACTGCGGCCGTGGCCCATGAACCTCTCATCGCACCGAGCATCCTGTCCGCCGACTTCGCACGTCTCGGCGAGGAGATCGCGGCCGTCTCCGGGCCGGGGGACGGCAGAGCGGACTGGGTGCACGTCGATGTCATGGACGGCCACTTCGTGCCCAACCTGACGATCGGCCTGCCCGTGGTGCAGTCGCTGCTCAGGACGACGGACATCCCGCTCGACTGCCACCTGATGATCGAGGACCCGGACCGCTGGGCACCCGGCTACGCCGAGGCCGGGGCCCACAACGTCACCGTGCACGCCGAGGCGGCACACGATCCGGTGAAGATCGCGAAGGACATCCGCGCGGCAGGCGCGAGGGCCGGGTTGTCGGTCAAGCCCGGCACGCGGCTCGAGGACCATCTCGACACCCTGCGCCACTACGACACGCTGCTCGTTATGTCGGTCGAGCCCGGCTTCGGCGGGCAGAAGTTCATGCCCGAGGTGCTGGACAAGGTCCGCACGGCCCGCCGCCTCGCCGACACCGGGCACCTGAACGTGCTGGTGGAGATCGACGGTGGCATCAAGGAGGACACGATCGAGCAGGCGGCCGAGGCCGGTACCGACTGCTTCGTCGCGGGTTCGGCCGTCTACGGCGCCGGCGATCCCGGGCGTGCCGTCGCCGCGCTGCGCGAGCAGGCGGCACGGGCCCGGCAGGCGGCGCGCTGACCGTGACCCCCCCGGCAGGCGAGCGCGACGCCATGGCCCGGGCCCTCGCCCTGAGTGCGGGCGTGCGGGGCACGACGAGCCCCAACCCGCCGGTCGGCGCGGTCATCCTGGACGCGAAGGGCGGCACCGTCGGGGAGGGCGCCACGCAGCCGCCCGGGGGCCCGCACGCCGAGGTGATGGCGCTGCGGCAGGCCGGAGACCGGGCCCGCGGCGGTACGGCGGTCGTCACCCTCGAACCATGCGTCCACCACGGCCGCACTCCGCCGTGCACCGGAGCGCTGCTCGATGCCGGGATCGCGGCCGTGCGCTACGCGGTCGCCGATCCCGGCGCGGCGGCATCCGGGGGTGCTGAGATGCTGCGGGCGGCTGGGGTCGACGTCGAGGGCGGCCTGCTGGCGGAGGAGGCCGCGACCGGTCCGCTGCGTGCCTGGCTGCACTTCGTGCGGACCGGGCGCCCGCACGTGACCTGGAAGTACGCGATGACCCTCGACGGGCGGGTCGCGGCCGCCGACGGCAGCAGCAGGTGGATCTCCGGCTCGGAGTCGCGCGCCGAGGTGCACGCGATCAGGGCCGCGGCCGACGCGGTCGTGGTGGGAACCGGCACCGTGCGCGCCGACGACCCGTGGCTGACGGTGCGCGGACCGGACGGCGTGCCCGCCGGGCGCCAGCCGCTGCGGGTGGTGGTGGGCGGCGGCGACGTGCCCGCGGGTGCCCGGGTGCTGGACGACGCCGCGGAGACACTGCTGGCCCGTACCCGCGACCCGGCCGAGGTGCTCGCCCGGCTGGCGGGGCGCGGCATCGTGGACGTGCTGCTCGAGGGCGGCCCGACGCTCGCGGGCGCCTTCGTGCGGGCGGGCCTGGTGGACCGCATCGTGGCCTACGTGGCGCCCGCGCTGCTGGGCGCCGGACCGGTCGCGCTGGGTCCGGCGGGCGTGTCGACCATCACCGAGGCACACCGCTGGCGGGTCGAAGGGGTCACCATGAGCGGAAGTGACGTGCGGATCTCCGCCGTACCGGGCCAACCTGAGGGAGGCAGCTAGTGTTCACCGGCATTGTCGAGGAGCTCGGCGAGATCGCGCGCGTCGAGGAGATGCCGAACTCCGCGCGCCTGACGGTCCGCGGCCCGCTGGTCACCGGCGACGCCGGGCACGGTGACTCCATCGCGGTGAACGGCGTCTGCCTGACCGTGGTCGAGGTGTCCGGCGACGAGTTCACCGTCGAGGTGGTGCACGAGACACTGCAACGATCCAGCCTGGCCAAGCTGGACGTGGGGCGCCCGGTCAACCTGGAACGGGCCGTTCGCGCCGACGGCAGGCTCGGCGGGCACATCATGCAGGGCCACGTCGACGGCACCGGCGTCTTCCTCTCCAGGGAGCCGGAGGGCCTCACCCACTTCGCCCTGCCCCCGGACCTGGCCAGGTACGTGGTCGAGAAGGGCTCCATCGCGATCGACGGCGTGTCGCTCACGGTAGCGTCGGTGTCGCGGGAGGAGTTCGGCGTCGCGCTCATCCCCACCACCTTGGAGCTGACCACGCTCGGGCGTGTCGAGCCGGGCGATCCGGTCAACCTCGAGGTGGACGTGCTCGCGAAGTACGTCGAGAAGCTGGCCACCGCGCACCTGCCCGGCGTTTCGGTGGACAATGGCCTGGGCGGCGTTGGTGGCGTCGGCGGCGTCGGCAAGGAGGAAGCGTGACCATGATTGAGGCCGGGGCCGGCGCCTCGCTGGACATCGAGAGCATCGAGCAGGCGATCGCGGACATCGCGGCCGGCCGCCCGGTGATCGTCGTCGACGACGAGGACCGGGAGAACGAGGGCGACCTGATCTTCGCCGCGGAGAAGGCCACCCCGGAGCTGCTGGCGTTCATGGTGCGCTACACGTCCGGCTACATCTGCGCCTCGCTGACGCAGGAGGACTGCGACCGGCTCGACCTGCCCCCGATGTATCACACGAACCAGGACCGGCGCGGCACCGCGTACACGGTGACGGTGGACGCCTCGGAGGGCATCGGCACCGGGATCTCCGCCGCCGACCGCAGCCACACGATCCGGCTGCTTGCCGAGGCGGACTCCAAGCCCGCGGACTTCCGCAGGCCGGGCCACGTCGTGCCGCTGCGCGCCAAGGAGGGCGGCGTTCTGCGCAGGCCCGGTCACACCGAGGCGGCCGTGGATCTGGCCCGGCTCGCCGGGTTGCGGCCCGCGGGCGTGCTGTGCGAGATCGTGTCCCAGAAGGACGAGGGCGACATGGCCCGCCGGGACGAGCTCGAGGTGTTCGCGGCGGACCACGACCTGCGGCTCATCACGATCGCGGACCTGATCGCCTACCGGCGCCGCAAGGAGAAGCAGGTCGAGCGGGTGGCGGAAGCGCGCATCCCGCTCGCCGCGGGCACCTTCCGCGCGGTCGGCTACGACAGCCTGCTCGACGGCATCGAGCACATCGCCTTCGTCTACGGCGAGATCGGCGACGGCGAGGACATCCTCGTGCGGGCGCATTCGGAGTGCCTGACCGGGGACGTGTTCGGCTCGCTGCGCTGCGACTGCGGACCGCAGTTGCAGGCGGCGCTCGAGGCGGTGGCCACCGAGGGCCGTGGTGTGGTCCTCTACATCCGCGGACACGAGGGCCGCGGCATCGGGCTGCTGCACAAGCTGCAGGCATACCAGCTGCAGGACTCCGGCGCGGACACCGTGGACGCCAACCTCGCGCTGGGAGTGCCCGCCGATGCCCGCGACTACGGCACCGGCGCGCAGATCCTGTGCGACCTGGGCGTGCGGTCGATGCGGCTGCTCTCCAACAACCCGGCCAAACGGGTCGGCCTCGAGGGTTACGGCCTGCGGATCACCGGGCGGGTGCCGCTGCCGGTCTCGCCCAATCCGGAGAACCTGCGGTACCTGCAGACCAAGCGCGACCGGATGGGCCACGAACTGGCGCAGCTCGAGCACTTCGACGAGGTCGGCGCCGAGGTCGGTGACGTGCGCAACGGTGGAGGGCAGGCGTGAGTGGTGAGGGCAGGCCGGACGTCGAGCTGGACCTGAGCGAGTGCGAGAACCTGAGGCTCGCGATCGTCGCGACCCGCTGGCACTCGAGGATCACGGACAGCCTGCTGGAGAACGCGCTGCGGACGGCGGGGGAGGCGAAGCTCGCGGAGGAGCCGACGGTCGTCCGGGTGCCCGGTGCCGTCGAACTTCCCGTGGTGGCGCAGTCGCTGGCGCGTGGCCACGACGCCGTGGTGGCGCTCGGTGTGGTGATCCGCGGCGGCACACCGCACTTCGAGTACGTGTGCGACGCCGTCACGGCGGGGCTGACGCGGGTCGCCCTCGACGAGAGCACGCCGGTCGGCAACGGCGTGCTGACGTGTGACACCGAGGCGCAGGCGCTGGACCGTGCGGGCCTGCCGGGCTCGGCCGAGGACAAGGGCCGGGAGGCGACGGCGGCGGCACTGACCACCGCGCACGTGCTGCGCGGCCTGCGCCAGCCATGGACCGAACGAGGCTTCGTGTGAGTGACGTGGGGACCGACGAGACTGCTGGGACGGCCGGGAACGTGGTGATCCGGCCCCGCCGGGTGGCGTGGATGGCGGGGGTGAGCGCGGTCGCGCTGCTCGTCGTGTTCACGGTCGTCGCGGTGCTGCTGCGGCAGTCCGACACCGGCGTGGTCTTCCGGACCAGCGACCAGGTCGCGATGATCGGCGTCGGGGTGATCCTCGCGGGCCTGACGCTGCTGTTCGCGTTGCCGAGGGCGCGGGCCGACGCCGAGGGCATCGAGGTACGCAACGTGGTGGTCACCAAGCGGCTCTCGTGGGACGAGGTGCTGTCCGTCAGCTTCCCCGACGGGGCCTCGTTCGCGCGGCTGGAGCTGCCGGACGACGAGTACCACGCGATCCTCGCCGTGCAGGCCGTCGACCGGCAGCACGCCGTCGATGCCGTCCGCGCCCTCCGCCGCCTGCACAAACAGGCCCGCTCCCGCTGATTCGGGGGGTCAGGGGGTGAGGTCGACGACCACCGGGGCGTGGTCGGAGGAGCCCTTGCCCTTGCGTTCCTCGCGGTCGACGTAGGCGTCGGTGACCGCGCCGGCGAACGACTCGTCGGCGTAGACGAGGTCGATGCGCATCCCGTTGTTCTTGGGGAAGGCGAGCTGCCGGTAGTCCCAGTACGTGTACGGCCGGTCGTACTTCAGCGGCCGCGGCACCACGTCGCTCAGCCCCGCGTCGCGCAGCATGGCCAGCGCCTTGCGCTCCGGCTCCGTGACATGGGTCGACTCGGTGAACAGCGAGATGTCCCACACGTCGTCGTCGGTCGGCGCGATGTTGAAGTCGCCCAGCACCGCGAACGGGGTCCCGGTGCCGGACTCGGCGACGACCGTCCCGCGCAACGCCTCCAGCCAGCGCAGCTTGTACTGGTAGTGCGGGTGGCCGGGCTCTCGCCCGTTAGGCACGTACACCGACCAGACCCGTACACCGCCGCAGGTGGCCCCGATCGCACGCGCCTGCGTCGCGTCCTCGAACACCGGCTCGTCGACGAGCCCGCACGTGACGTCGGTGAGCCCGACCCTGGACAGCACGGCGACGCCGTTCCACCGTCCGGTGCCGTAGCAGGCCACCTCGTAACCCAGCTCCGCCATCTCGTCGCGGGGGAAGGCTTCGTCGGTGCACTTGAGCTCCTGCAGGCACAGCACGTCCGGCCGTGCCGACGACAGCCAGCCGCGCAGCCGGGGCAGCCGCGCGCCGATCGAGTTGACGTTCCACGTGGCGATCCGCATGCGAAGAGAATCGCACAAAGCCTCTGTATAACGGCCTATACGGCCGTGCACTGGTGCGCGACGGCTCCCGATGCCATTCTGGCCGGATGGAACGGGCATCGGCACGGAAGCCGAAGGTCGTGCTGTTCGACGTCTTCGAGACGCTCGTGCGGCTGGAACCGCTGCGCGAACGGCTCACCGCCGTGGGCAGGCCAGGGCACGAGCTCGAACTGTTCTTCGCGCGGACGCTGCGGGACGGCATGGCCTGCACGCTCGCCGGGGACGCCCCGCCGTTCCGCGAGATCGCGAAGGCGCAGCTGGCGCTGACCTCCGGCTACACACTCGACGACGACGCGATCGAGCACGTGCTCGCGGGCTTCGCCGAGCTGCCACTGCAACCCGACGCCGAACCCGCATTCGACCTGCTCGCCGCCGAGGGCATCCGCGCCTACGGTTTCACCCACGGCTCGGCGTCCGTACTCGAGTCCATTCTGGACAGGCACGGCATGCGGGCGAAGCTGGCCGGGGTCCTCTCCGCCGAGGAGATCCGTGCGTTCAAGCCGCCCGCCCGCGTCTATCACTGGGCCTGCGAGTGTGCCGGTGCGGCGCCGGAGGACACCGCGCTCGTCGCCGTGCACTCGTGGGACACCCAGGGCGCCGTGCGGGCCGGCCTGCTCGCCGGTTTCGCCACGCGGCTCGAGGGCGGTCCACCCCTGATCGAGCGGCCGCACGTGGTGGCCGAGCGGGTCGACGAGGTGGTCGAGGGCCTGCTCGCGATCGGCTGAGACGGAAAGCGCCGGAGGGGTTCGCGAGCCGCCTGCCGCCGAGGCCATAGGCTGGGAGCGTGGCTGACCCGTCGACCTACCGTCCCTCGCCGGGGAGCATCCCCGAGGCCCCCGGCGTGTACAAGTTCCGCGACGCAACCAGGCGGGTCATCTACGTCGGCAAGGCGAAGAGCCTGCGCAGCAGGCTCAACTCCTACTTCGCGGACCTGTCCGGCCTGCACCCCCGGACCCGGCAGATGGTCACCACCGCGGCGAGCGTCGAGTGGACCGTCGTCTCCACCGAGGTCGAGGCGCTCCAGCTCGAGTACAACTGGATCAAGGAGTTCGACCCGCGGTTCAACGTCCGCTACCGCGACGACAAGTCGTACCCGGTGCTCGCGGTGACGTTGCACGAGGAGTTCCCCCGGCTGCACGTGTACCGGGGACCGCGCAAGAAGGGCGTGCGCTACTTCGGTCCCTACGCACACGCCTGGGCGATCCGCGAGACCCTCGACCTGCTGCTCCGGGTGTTCCCCGCGCGGACGTGCTCCAACGGCGTGTTCCGCAGGCACGGCCAGATCGGCAGGCCGTGCCTGCTCGGCTACATCGACAAGTGTTCCGCGCCCTGCGTCGGCAAGGTGTCGGCGGAGCAGCACCGCGAGATCGTCGAGGAGTTCTGCGACTTCCTCGCCGGGCGCACCGACGCGATGGTGCGCAGGCTCGACAGGGAGATGGCCGAGGCGTCCGAGTCACTGGAGTTCGAGCGGGCGGCCAGGCTGCGCGACGACATCGGGGCGCTGCGGCGCGCGATGGAGAAGCAGGCGGTGGTGCTCGGCGACGGCACCGACGCCGATGTCGTCGCCTTCGCCCACGACGAGCTGGAGGCCGCCGTGCAGATCTTCCACGTCCGCGGCGGGCGCGTCCGGGGACAGCGCGGCTGGGTGATCGACAAGGTCGAGGAGATGGACGTGCCCGCGCTCGTCGAGCAGTTCCTCGCCCAGTTCTACGCCGAGCAGGCCGAGCTGGCCGCCGAGTCGCCGGACACCGGTTCGCCCGTCCCGAGGGAGGTGCTGGTACCGGAGCTGCCCGCCGACGCCGCCGCGCTGACCGAGTGGTTATCCGGTCTGCGCGGTGCCAGGGTGCGGCTGCGGGTGCCGCAGCGCGGCGACAAGCGGGCGCTGGCCGAGACGGTCTCGCGCAACGCCGCCGAGGCGTTCACCCAGCACAAGCTGCGCCGGGCGGGCGATCTCACGGCCCGCTCGGCCGCGCTGGCCGAGCTGCAGGAGCACCTCGGCCTCGACACCGCGCCGTTGCGCATCGAGTGCGTCGACATCAGCCACATCGGTGGCAGCGACGTGGTGGCCTCGCTCGTCGTGTTCGAGGACGGTGTGCCCCGCAAGACGGAGTACCGCCGTTTCGCCCTGCGGGAGGCGGCCGAGGAAGGCGACGTGGCTTCGATCGCCGAGGTGGTGCGCCGCCGGTTCGCCCGCTACCTGAAGGAAACCCAGAACGGCGATCCGGAGCCGGCGCAGGGAGAGCGGCCGGGCATCGACCCGGAGACCGGCAGACCGCGCAAGTTCGCCTACCCGCCGAACCTGCTCGTGGTGGACGGTGCGGGCCCGCAGGCGACCGCGGCCGCCGACGTCCTCGCGGAACTGGGCATCACCGATGTCGCCGTGGTGGGGCTCGCCAAGCGCCTCGAGGAGGTGTGGCTGCCCGCCGACCCGGACCCGGTCATCCTGCCGAGGACCTCGGACGCGTTGTACCTTCTGCAGCGGGTCCGTGACGAGGCGCATCGCTTCGCGGTCCGCTATCACCGGGAGAAGCGTTCCAAGCGGGTGCAGGCGTCCGTGCTGGACGGTGTTCCCGGGCTCGGTCAGGCGCGCAAGTCCGCGCTGATCAAGCATTTCGGCTCGGTGAAACGGCTCAGGCAAGCCGGCGTGGACGACATCGCCGAGGTGCCCGGCGTCGGCAGGCGCACGGCCGAGGCGGTGTACGCGGCATTGGCGGGCGGGCAGGGGGCCCGCGAGAACACGGAAAGGGAGTCGAGCACGTGACGGACGACGACGCCAGGACCTCGGGCATGGAGGTCGCTGTGGTGAGCGGGCTTTCCGGCGCCGGGCGAAGTACGGCGGCGAAATGCCTCGAGGACCTCGGCTGGTTCGTGGTGGACAACCTCCCGCCCGAACTGATCTCCACCATGGTCGAGCTCGGTGCCCAGGCGCGTGGTGCCATCACCAAGGTCGCCGTGGTGATGGACGTGCGCTCGCGCGCGTTCACCGACGACCTGGCGTCGGTCATCAAGGATCTCGACGCCCGCGGGTACAAGCCGAGGGTGCTCTTCCTCGAGGCGACCGACCCGGTGCTGGTGCGCCGGTTCGAGCAGGTCAAGCGCGGGCACCCGATGCAGGGCGGCGGCAGGCTCGTCGACGGCATCACCGCGGAGCGGGCCCTGCTCGCGCCGCTGCGGGAGGACGCCGACCTGGTGCTCGACACGTCGGCGCTGTCGGTGCACGACCTGCGGGCGAAGATCGAGGACGCGTTCGGGTCGGAGGCCAGTACCCAGACCAGGGTCACGGTGCTCTCCTTCGGCTACAAGTACGGTCTGCCGATGGATTCCGACCTGGTGATGGACGTGCGCTTCCTGCCGAACCCGTTCTGGATCCCCGAACTGCGCGACCACAGCGGCCTCGACGGCGACGTTCGCAACTATGTGCTGGGACAGGAGGGCGCCGACGAGTTCCTCGATCGTTACCACGAGTTGCTGCGCCTCATCGGCGCGGGCTACAAGCGCGAGGGCAAGCGGTACCTGACGCTCGCGGTCGGCTGCACCGGCGGCAAGCACCGCAGCGTGGCGATCTCGGAGGAGCTGGCCAGCCGGTTGTCCAAAGAGGACGGCATGGCCGTCAAGGTGGTGCATCGGGACCTGGGCAGGGAGTGAGGCCGGCAATGCGCGCCGTCGCGCTGGGCGGTGGGCACGGGCTGCACGCGACACTGAGCGCGCTGCGGCGGATCACCCCCGACGTCACCGCCGTCGTCACCGTCGCCGACGACGGCGGCTCGTCGGGGCGGCTGCGCCGCGAACTCGGGCTGCTGCCACCCGGCGACCTCCGCCAGGCACTGGCCGCCCTCGCCGCCGCCGAGGCGGGCGGGACGCTGTGGGCGGACGTGTTCCAGCACCGCTTCGGCGGCAGCGGTGCGCTCGCCGGGCACGCGGTGGGCAACCTGTTGCTGGCCGGGCTGTTCGAGGTGCTCGGCGACCCGGTCGCGGGGCTGGACGAGGCGCGCAGGCTGCTCGGCATCTCCGGCCGCGTGCTGCCGATGTCGGCCGAGCCGCTCGAGATCGAGGCCGAGGTCACCGGCCTGGAGAACGGTGAGGTCAGCCGGATCCGCGGTCAGGTCGCGGTGGCGAGCACGCCCGGCAGGGTGCGCCGGATCACCCTGCACAATCCGGGCCGTCCCACCGAGCCGCCCGTCGCCTGCCAGGAGGCCGTCGACGCCGTGCTGTCGGCCGACGTCGTGCTGCTCGGGCCCGGTTCGTGGTTCACGAGCGTGCTGCCGCACCTGCTGGTGCCGCGGCTGCACGACGCGCTCGTGCGGACCCGCGCGACCAAGGTCGTGATCCTCAACCTCGTGCCGCAACCGGGAGAGACGGCTGGCTTCTCACCCGAACGGCATCTGGACGTACTCTTCGAGCACGCTCCCCGGCTGCGGGTCGACGCGGTGATCGCCGACCGTGACTCCGTGCCGACCCCGGCCCGCCTGCGTCGTGCGGCGGCCGCGCTGGGCGGGCGTGCGCATCTGGCTTCGGTGTCGGACTCGAGGGAGACGGGCCGGCACGATCCGGATGCCCTGGCCGGCTGTGTGCGAGAAGCCCTCGGTCTGACCGCGGGCGATAGGGAGGGGCAGTAATGGCGATGACGGCTGCGGTCAAGGACGAGCTGAGCCGGCTCGAGATCACCAGAGTCGGCCCGCGCCGCGCGGAGGTCGCCTCCATGCTGCGCTTCGCCGGCGGCCTGCACATCGTGGCGGGCCGGGTGGTCGTCGAGGCCGAGCTCGACACCGGATCGGTGGCCCGCAGGCTGCGCAAGGAGATCCATGAGCTGTACGGCCACCACTCCGACGTGCACGTCATCTCATCGGGTGGTCTGCGCAAGGGCACCCGGTACGTGGTGCGGGTCGTCAAGGACGGCGAGGGGCTGGCCAGGCAGACCGGGCTGATCGACCACCGCGGGCGCCCGGTGCGCGGCCTGCCCGCGGCCGTGGTGTCCGGCGGCATCGCCGACGCGGAGGCGGCGTGGCGGGGCGCGTTTCTCGCGCACGGCTCGCTCACCGAGCCGGGACGGTCGTCGTCGATGGAGGTGACCTGCCCCGGACCCGAGGCGGCGCTGGCGCTGGTCGGCGCGGCGCGCAGGCTCGGCATCCAGGCGAAGTCGCGTGAGGTGCGCGGCGCCGACCGGGTGGTGGTCCGGGACGGCGACGCGATCGGTGCCCTGCTCACCCGGCTGGGCGCGCACGAGAGCGTGCTCGCCTGGGAGGAGCGCCGGATGCGGCGTGAGGTGCGCGCGACCGCGAACCGGCTGGCGAACTTCGACGACGCGAACCTGCGCCGGTCGGCGCGCGCCGCGGTGGCCGCCGCGGCCAGGGTCCAGCGCGCGATGGACATTCTCGGCGACACCGCACCCGACCACCTGCTCGCGGCGGGCAAACTGCGGCTGTCCAACCGGCAGGCCTCGCTGGAGGAACTGGGCCAGCTCTCCGACCCGCCGATGACGAAGGACGCCGTCGCGGGCCGGATCCGCCGCCTGCTCGCGATGGCCGACAAGCGGGCCAAGGACCAGGGCATCCCGGACACCGAGTCGGCGGTGACCGCGGAGATGCTGGAGGAGGAAGAGGTCTGAGTGCCTGGTCACCTCTCGTGAGTGCGCACACGAGTGAGAACACTGTTACGCACTCACGACCGGTGGCCTGCGGAAACGACTCAGTCGGCGAGGTCGGCCTGCGCCACCACCTTGGTGATCCTCGCCCGCACGAGGTACTCCCCGGGCACGGCGTTGCGCTTGCCGAACGCCTCGGCGTTGTCCTCGCCCATGTAGCGGGCCGCGATCGCGGCGGCCCAGCGCAGCAGCTCGGCGGGCTCCTCGGACAGCCGCGCCTCGGCGGTGAACTGCACGAACGAGTACGGCGGCTGCTGGTCGTCCACCGTCAGCGAAACCCGCGGGTCCCGGCGCAGCGCCCTGCCCTTCACCGTCTCCGCGCCGGTGTTGAAGATCAGCTCGTCGCCGCCGGGACCGGTGTCGAGTACGAACCAGATCGGTGTGACGTGCGCCGATCCGTCCGCACGCACGACACCGAGCTTGCCGGTGCGGGTTCCCGCGCTCGCGAACTCCCGCCATTCGTCCCTGGTCATCTGTCGCATGAACCCGACGCTACCGGCGCGCGGGCACGGTGGGTGGCCGACTAACGTTACGCGCTGTGCGAGACGACGTGTTGATCGGGGCGGGTGGCCCCGACGAGGGGCTGGCGCGCCGGCTCAAGGCGCTCGCGTGCACCGCGCCGCTGCACGACCTCGACGCCAGGAAGGCGAAGCTGGACTGGGCCGACGCGACCGTGTACCAGATGGCCGAGATCGCGCTGCACACGATCGACCAGGTCACGATCGCGATGGACTTCGACACCGGCGCCGACCACCAGCAGGTCGCCAACCGCCTGCTGCCGTTCATCGCGGCTCAGGCGCCGCACCGCACGCCGGGCGAGCACGCGAGGGTCGCCCGCTGGGTGCTCGACAACCTGATCAACGTGGGGACCACCGACCGCGGCTTCCGCCGGGTCTACGGCTCGGTGGACGGCGAGGGGCGCTACCAGCGCCGCGCGTTCGACTTCAAGCTGCTCGTCGAGCTCGCCGCCCGCGACGGCGAGGTGTACCTGCGCGCCACCGACGAGGCGATCAACGTGCTCGTCGGCGCGCTCGACACCGACGTCGAGTCCGCGCAGATCGCCGCCGAGGTGAAGCTGGAGAACCTCATCAGCAGGGGCAGGCTCGCCGACGCCAAGCTCGCCGCCGAGCAGGCCCGCTACCGCACCGTGCAGTACGGCGAGACACTGCGGGCCAAGCTCGACGCGACCCGCCGCGACGTCCGCTCGGTCGACTGGGAACGGGAGGTGCCGGAGCTGCTGGACGCCGCGCTGACGCACATCGAGTCCCGCTTCCGCGCCGAGACCGCGATCCTGAAGAACATCACCGCCTCGCGCGACGAGGCCGAGGACCCGGACCGCAAGCGGCGGGCCGCCGAGCTCGTCGACATCGTCGGCGACTGCGTCCGCAGGCACACGCAGCTCCAGTCGCGCCTGCAGGCCGCGGGCGCGGTGTTCCGCGCCGAGCAGGACCGTCAGCAGTTCTCCGGCCCGCCGCAGCGGGCCGCCATCGACCTGTTCGGGCAGCTGCTGCTACCCACGCTGGCGCTGCCGCTGGCCGACGCGGTGCCGCCCGCGCAGTCGTTCTTCCACGCGGCCACCGGTATCGGGGTGCCGACAGTGCCGTCGCTGTCGGCGCTGGTCTCGTTGCTGCTGCGGCCGGCGCCGGAGCGCGAGCAGCTCGTCGGCGAGGTGCCCGACCCGGAGCTGACGCCGGCCGAGGAGACCGACCGCTACAGCGACGAGCAGTGGCGCTACGCCGACGAGCTGCTGGACCTGCCCGAAGTACCGCGCAGGCTGTCCGGGCTGCTCGCCGAGGCACGGCGCGCCGACCCGGCGGTGGCGCGCCTCGTGGCGCTGCGCGCGTTGCACGCCTACGGTCCCGAGGTCGGCGGCGCCGTCCGGCAGGGGGAACGGCGGGTGCTGCTCGCGCTGGACGACGGGACACCGCTGGACGATCCCGAGTTCGGCGGTGCCGACCTGCTGCTGCAGTCCGCCGCCGTGGGAAGCGGCAGCGACGCCACCCTGCAGAGCGAGACGGAGGAGGTCGCATGAGCCGTCCACCCGCACCGGCCGACGCCGAGGCCGCCGCCCGGCTGATCGCCTTCGGCATGCGGCCCAAGCAGCTGCCCGGCCGCGATGTCGTGTACGCCGACCTGGTGCGCCGCTACGGCGAGGACAGCGGGTTCAAGCAGCTCACGCACGCGGTCGCCGCCGGGCTCGGGCTGATGGTGCTCGAGGTGAGCATGCAGGCAGGCGCCGTGCTCGCGGCCACCGACGAGTCGGTCTTCGAGATCAAGATGGACAGCTACGCGCGGCAGAGCAAGATCCGTGAGCGGCGGGACACCGAGAAGGTGCTCCACGGGCTCGTCCACCTGGCCACCGCGGCACTGGGCTACCCGCGCCCCGACGACCTCGCCAACGACACCTACATCGGCCGGGTGAGCGTCGAGCAGGTCGACGGCGTGGTGCGCGAGGCGTGCCGCATCCTCGACGAGCGCGCGGCGCGGGCGGAGGCGAACAACGATCCGCTCGCCGACGCGCCGGAGCTGGAGCAGGCGTGGCGTGCCTACGCTCGGCGCCCCGCCGCGGCGGCCACGAAGGACGGGCGGCTCGCCGCGGACACCACCAGGGGGATGGTGGCCAGGGCGCTGCGGTTCCTGTCGGAGCAGGGTTTCCTGGTCCCGGTGAGCGGCGAGCAGGGCGGGACGTACCGCACCACGCCGCGCTACCAGGTGCAGGTGCGCGAGCTGGCCGCGGACGCGGCGTTCGACGAGCTGCTCGCGCTGGACGTGGTGTCGGTCGGCGGGGACGGTGACGGGGGCGGCAGCCTGCGTGCCGCGACGTCCGAGACGCTGTAGGGGGATCGAGGACCATGTACGAGCTCGCGCGGGTGCGCCTGCATTCGGTGGGGCCCGCGGGCGCCCGCTACCAGGACGTCGTGCTGGACCTGAGCGGCGTCGGCGAGGTGGTGCGCTCGCCGCGGCAGGACGCGCTCTTCGGCGCGGGCATCCACTCCGCCGACCCGGGACCGCCCCGGCGCCCCGCACCGGCCAGCGTGCTGTTCCTGGAGAACGGCGGCGGCAAGTCGGTGCTGATCAAGCTGATCTTCTCGGTGATGCTGCCCGGCAGGCGCCAGGTCGTCGGCACCACGAACACCCGCGTGCTGGAGAAGTTCGTCGGCGGCAAGGACGTCGCGCACGTCGTCCTGGAGTGGCAGCACACCGAGACCGGCGAGCGGGTCATCACCGGCAAGGTGTCCGAATGGCGCGGGCACGTGTCCTCGTCCGACCCGGCCAACCTGGTCGACTCCTGGTACTGCTTCCGGCCGGGCACGTCGCTGGGCCTCGACTCACTGCCGCTGACCGCCGACGGCAGGCTGCTCACGATGTCGGGCTTCCACGAGCGGCTGAGCGCCGCGCACGGCGAGGTGCCGGAGTTGGAGTTGTTCTGGACCCGGCGGCACCACGAGTGGACCGAGCGGCTCGACCTGCTGGGGCTCGACACGGAGCTGTTCCGCTACCAGCGGGCGATGAACGCGGGCGAGGGGGAGGCGGCCGACGCCTTCGCCTTCAACACCGACGGGGCCTTCGCCGAGTTCCTGCTCAAGGCCGTGTTGTCCGAGGAAGAGCCGAAGGACCTGGCCGAGGTGGTGGCCACCTATGCCGGCAACCTGGCGCAACGCGGTGAGCTCATGGTGGAGCGCGACTTCGTCGCCGGGTCGCTGGACCTGCTGGGGCCGCTCGCGGAGGAGGAAGAGCTGGCCGCCGCCTCGCGCAAGCTCGCGGCCGCCGCCAGGGCCGACCTGGAGACCCTCGCCGGGGAGGTCGCGGCGCGTGACCGGCTGGAGAACGAGCGGCTGGCCGGCCTCGAGGCCCACGTCGAGGAGGTCGCGAGCGCCGAGAAGCTCGCGGAGGGCGATCACCGCAGGCTCACCGCCGCCGTCACCGAGCTGCGCCGCGTGGTCGCCGGTATGCGCCTCGACGAGGCGGTGCGGGACAAGGAGCGCGTCGACGCGGAACTGGCGGAGGCGAAGATCACCGCCGACGCCTGGCGGGAGACGGCGACCGTCCTGACCCACCTCAACGCCACCCGCAAGGCCAGGGACATCCGCGAGCTGGTCGGCACGCGCGAGCAGAAGGCCCGGCCCGCGCTGGAGGCCAAGAACGCCGCGGCGACCGCACTGGCCCGCGGCCTGCTGGCGCTGGCCGGGCAGGCGCAGGCACAGGCCGACGAGGTCGAGCGGGAGGCGCGGGCACGGCAGGCGGAGGCCGAGCGGGCGCAGCGGGAACGGGACGAGGCGACCGGCACGGCGGCCAACCGCCGGGCCGAGGCCGAGGGACTGGCCGGGCGCATCGAGGAGGTCAGGGCCGAGATCGGCCGCCGCACCAAGGAAGGGCTGCTCACCGAAGGGACCGGGGACACCGACGTTGCCGAAGCGGCCCGCGCGGCGAACGCGGAGCGGGAGTCCGTCGCGGCCGAGCTGGCGCGGCGGGAGGCCGAGCTGGAACGGCTCGCCGAGGAGCTCGGTGCCGCGCAGGGCGCGGTGAACGACGCCCACCGCGCCGCCGGTTCCGCCAGGGACCGGGCCGAACGGGCCGCCGACGAGCTCGACCGGGCGCACCGCCGTACCGATGGCCTCGCGGCGGAACCGCGCCTGGGGGAGTTGCTCGGCGCCGAGGACGTCACGCTGGAGACGGACACCCCGGCGCTGATCGAGCGGCTGCGCGAGGCGCGCACCGCCGCCGAGAGCGAGCAGACGGCGCTGCGCATCGAGCAGTCGCGCGACGAGCGGGCGCTGGGTGCCCTCGGCTCCGGCGGCCTGCTGCCCCCGCCCGAGGAGGTGCAGGCCGCGCTCGACGCGCTGGAGTCCGCGGGAATCACCGCGTGGTCGGGCTGGCGCTACCTGTCCGGGCTCGAGGCGGGACGGCGGGCGGAGGCGCTGCACCGTGCTCCGCAGCTCGTCTCCGGCGTCCTGCTCAACGACCCGGCGCAACTCGACCGGGCCAGGGAGGTGCTCACCGGCGCGCGGCTGCTGCCGGGCGCGGCCATCGCCGTCGGCACCACCACGGCGCTGGCCGACGGTGACCTGGTCCCCGCCGCGGGCGTGGAGTTCCTCGTTCCGCCCAACCCCGCGATGTACGACGAGGACGCCGCCGACGCCGAACGCGACGCGATCGCACGGCGGCAGGACGAGCGGCACCGGCGGCTCGCGGCGCTCGAGGAGTCGATCGGCGCGGACGCCGCCCTGTCGTGGAAGCTCACGACGTGGCGCGAGGACTACCCGCCGGGCAGGCTCGCCGTCCTCGCGGAGGAGGCCCAGGCCGCGACCACCGCGAGGGACACGGCGGAGCGGGCGGTGACCGACGCGGACGCCGAGCTGAAGCGGCTCGGCGCGGCGCGCGACACCCTGCGCGAATGCGTACCGGCGCTGCGCTCGGCGTTGCGCGACGCCGAGGAGAAACAGCGCGCGCTCGACGACCTCGCCACCCGCGCCGCGCGGATCCCGCAGTGGACGGAGGAGGCCGAGCGGGCCCGCGAGGCGCTGGAGCACGCCGAGACGCTCGCGCGGGAGGCGGGTGCCAGGGCCGCCCGGCTGCGTGAGCGGGCCGCCGAGGAGCAGCGCACCGCGGACGGGCACCGCCGGACCGCGAGCACGGCACGGGCCGAGCTGGCCGAGGTCCCCGGTGGCGGTTCGGTGACCGAGCACGATCCAGCCCCGGCCGAGCCGGTGGACGCGCTCCGCCGGACCTTCGCCTCGGCGGCGGAGGCCTACGCCAAGGTGGAGGTCGGCAGCGACCTGCGGGCCGAGCTGGAGCAGGCCGAGAGCGCGGAGTCGTCCGCGCGGGCCGCGCTCGAGGGCCTCGACGAGTCCGTGCGGACGCTGGCCGGGGAGTTCCTGGAGACCCCGGACGGATCGGACGCCTCCGCACGGGCCGCCGCGCAGGCCCGTGCGGCACGGGCGGTGGCGGCGCTGGAGGACGAGCGCTCCGAGGTGATCGGGCTGGTCGCCACCCGCAAGGCCGAGCGGGACCAGCTTCCCGGGCAGCCCTCCTCGCTGGACCCGGCCGAGCGGCCGCGGAACATCGAGCACGGCCGCGAGCTCATCGACGCCGCGAGCGAGGAGGTGTCGGCCGCCGCCCGGAAGTGGGAGGAGCTGCGCGAGCGGCGCGCGGCGGCGCAGGCCGGCCTTGACGCCGCCCGCGGCTCCGCGTCCGGTTTCAGGATGCTCGCGGAGTCGCTCGCCGCCCACCTGCCAGCGGCTGAGCCGGATCGCGTCTACGACGGCGAGCTGGAGACCGCGCGCGGCCGCTACGGCGAGCTGAACTCCGCACTGAACACCGCGCAGGAGGCGGTGGACGCCGCGGAGAAACGGGTGCGCGCGGCGGCCGACGCACTGGCGCAGTACGCCACCGAGAAGCGGTTCGAGCAGCTCGGCACGCCGGTCCGGCAGCAGATGATCTCGGTGCGGCGGGACAACCTGCCCGCGCACGCGCGGGAGTGGGCGCAGGCGCTGCGGCCCCGCCTGCGCACGCTGACCGACGACCTCGCGCAGATCGACCGGCACCGGTCCGGCATCGTGACCCGCCTGCACGGGATGGTCGACGGCGCACTGCGCACCCTGCGCTCGGCGCAGCGCGTGTCACGGCTGCCGGACGGCCTCGGGGACTGGTCCGGGCAGGAGTTCCTGCGGATCCGCTTCACCGAACTGGAGGACAACGACCTCGCCGAGCGGCTCGGTGAGGTCGTCGACGAGGCCGCGGCCGGCCGGACCAGCGACGGGCGCGAGGTCAAGCGGGACGGGATGTCGCTGCTGCTGCGCGGCCTCCACGCCGCCGTGCCCAAGGGGTTCCGGGTGGACATGCTCAAGCCCGACTCGGTGCTGCGGACCGAGCGGCAGCGGGTCTCCGAGATCCGGGACGTGTTCTCCGGCGGGCAGCAGCTGACCGCCGCGATCATCCTGTACTGCACGCTGGCCGCCCTGCGCGCGAACAACCGCGGCAAGGTGCGCAGCCGGCACTCCGGTGTGCTGTTCCTCGACAACCCGATCGGCCGCGCGTCCGCGGGCTACCTGCTGGAGCTGCAGCGGGCCGTGGCCAGGGCGCTCGGCGTGCAGCTCATTTACACGACAGGGCTGTTCGACGCGGGCGCGCTCAGCGAGTTCCCGCTGATCATCCGCCTGCGCAACGACGCCGATCTCCGGGCGGGCCGCAAGTACCTCTCGGTCGACTCGACCATCCGCCGGGAGCTCGACGAACTGGCCGAGCCGGACGGAGTGGCCCGGCTCTCCGCGACCCGCCTCTACGCCAAACCCCTCGTGAGTGCGCACCCGAGTTAGGCCCACCCGTCGCCCGACCGCCACCCCTGGGGACGCCGCTTCACGGCACAGCATTTACGCACTCACGAGTCGTTGCGGCCGCCGGTGACCGCGAGCGTGGTGCCGAGGCCGATCATCATCAGCCCGCCCGCGCCACCGATCAGCTCCAGCCGCCGGGGCGAGCGTGCGAACCAGGCGCGCGCGGTGGCCGCCGCGAGCGCCCACACGCTGTCCGAGATCAGCGCGATGGCGGGCAGCAGGATGCCCAGGAGCAGGATCTGCACCGTGACCGAGCCGCTGCCGTAGACGACGAACTGCGGCAGCACGGCGGCGAGGAACACGATCGACTTCGGGTTGGCGAAACCCACCACGAACCCGTCGCGCAGCACCCGCACCGTGCGCCCCCTGGTGGCGGACACGGCGGTGTGGAACGTCTCCGCGAGCGACCGCCGGTGCCGCCACGCCTGCACCCCGAGGTAGACGAGGTAGCCTGCGCCGACGAGCTTCACCGTGGTGAACACCGCCGCCGAGCTCTCCACCAGTGCGCCGAGCCCGAAGGCGACTGCCACCACCTGCACGTACACGCCCGTGGCGTTGCCGACGACGCTGAGCAGGGCGTCGCGCCTGCCCACCGTCAGGGCCCGGCTGATGGCAAACAGCACGCTCGGTCCGGGGACGACGATCATCACGAAGGTCAGCGCGGCGAAGCCGGCCAGCTGGCTGAGCGAGACCACGCCTCACCATAGGACGTCCGCGGCGCAGGCCGGCAGCGTTTTCGCCGTTTTCGCCGTTTCGCCGGAGTGGCGCTGTCGGTGCCCGGTGGTAGAACTCGCCGATGAGACGGAAGATCGGCGTGGACGAGCGCAGGGCACGGCTGGGCATCCGGCACCGGCTCGCCGGGGAGCATCGGGCCGCTACGCCGGAGGAGGCCGCCGACAGCCTGGTCGCCCTGCATGCCACCGACCCCGCCACGGTCCACCTCGCGGTTGCCGCCAGGCTCGGGCGGCCCGCGGTCGCCGAGGTGGAGCGAGCCCTCTACGACGACCGCACGCTGCTGCGGCTGCTCGGCATGCGGCGGACGATGTTCGTCGTCCCGCGCGAGCTGGCCCCCGCCGTGCAGGTCGGCTGCGCGGCGGACATCGCGAGGAAGCAGCGGCGGCTGCTGCTGGCGCATCTCGGCACCGCGGGCCTGCCCGCCGGAACCGACCTGGACGGCTGGCTGCGCGAGGTGGAGGACAGCACGGTCCACGCGCTGGCCGCCCGGGGCAGCGCGGGTGCGCAGCAGCTCGCCGAGGACGAGCCGCGGCTGCGGACGCAGCTGTTGATGGCGGAGGGCAAGGCTTACGAGTCCCAGCCCTACCTCACCAACCGAGTGCTGTTCCAGCTCGCGGTGGACGGCCGGATCGTGCGGGGCCGCCCGCGCGGCTCGTGGCTGAGCACCCGGTACGAATGGTCGGCGACGCGGGACTGGCTGGGCGGCGAGCTCGCCGAGTGGTCGCCGGAGGCCGCGAGGGCGGAACTGGCGCGGTGCTGGCTGCGAGCCTTCGGGCCCGCCCCGGTGAGCGACCTGCGCTGGTGGAGCGGCTGGACCGGCGGCCAGGTGAAGAAGGCGCTCGCCGATGTCGGACCGGCCGAGGTCGATCTCGACGGTGAGCCCGGCGTCGTCCTGCCGGACGACCTGGAGCCGGTCGCCGCGCCGCGGCCGTGGGTGGCGCTGCTGCCCGCCCTCGACCCGACGCCGATGGGCTGGGCCGGGCGGGACTGGTTCCTCGGCGAGCACCGGGCGGCGCTGTTCGACCGCACCGGCAACATCGGCCCTGCCGTCTGGAGCGACGGCCGGATCATCGGCGGCTGGGCACAGCGACCGGACGGCGAGGTGGTGGTCCGCCTGCTGGAGGACGTCGGCACCGAGACAGCGGCCGCGGCACGCGCGGCGGCGGAGCGGCTCGGCGGGTGGCTCGGCGGCGTCCGGGTGGTGCCACGGTTCCGGACACCGCTCGAGAAGGAGCTCGCGGGGCCGTGATCGCGCTCTCATCTTGATCGATTCGCCCAAAGGTCCAGCGTGGGGCGGGTCTCCCGTGGGGTATGCCGATACGCCCAGGCCAGCACGCTAGGGTTGGGCCCTGAGCCCGAAGAAGTGTTGCCCGGCACAGCCCGGGTCGGATCTCGAGGAGAGCAGCAGTGACGGTTCGCGTAGGCGTCAACGGCTTCGGCCGGATCGGCCGCAATTTCTTCCGCGCCGTGCAGGCCAGCGGCCACGACATCGAGGTGGTCGCCTTCAACGACCTCGGTGACGTCGCGACGATGGCGCACCTGCTCAAGTACGACAGCATCCTGGGCCGGTACCCGGAGGAGGTCGGCGTCAGCGACGAGGGCCTGGTCGTCGGCGGCAAGACCATCAAGGCCCTCGCCGAGCGCGACCCGGCGAACCTGCCGTGGGGTGACCTCGGCGTCGATGTCGTCGTCGAGTCCACCGGCTTCTTCACCAACGCCGACGCGGCCAAGGCCCACATCGCCGGTGGCGCGAAGAAGGTCATCATCTCCGCGCCCGCGAAGGGCGAGGACCTCACCGTCGTCCTCGGCGTGAACGACCAGGCCTACGACGGCTCGCAGACGATCATCTCGAACGCCTCCTGCACCACCAACTGCCTCGGCCCGCTGGCCAAGGTGCTGCACGAGAGCTTCGGCATCGAGCAGGGCCTGATGACCACCGTCCACGCCTACACGGCCGACCAGAACCTGCAGGACGGCCCGCACAAGGACGCGCGGAGGGCCCGTGCCGCCGCGCTGAACATCGTGCCGACCTCCACCGGCGCCGCCAAGGCGATCGGCCTGGTGCTGCCGGACCTCAACGGCAAGCTCGACGGCTACGCGCTCCGGGTGCCGGTGCCCACCGGCTCGACGACCGACCTGACCGTCACGCTCTCCAAGAGCGCGTCGCTGGACGACGTCAACGCCGCCTACCGGGCCGCCGCGGAGGGGCCGCTGCGGGGCATCCTGCGCTACAGCGAGGAGCCCATCGTCTCCAGCGACATCGTGACCGACCCCGCTTCGTGCATCTACGACGCGCCGCTGACCAAGGTCATCGGCAACCAGGTCAAGGTCATCGGCTGGTACGACAACGAGTGGGGCTACTCGAACCGTCTCGCGGACCTGGCGAAGCTCGTCGGCTCGAAGCTCTCCTGAGCCATGGCGGTGAAGACACTCGACGACCTGCTGGGCGAGGGCGTTGCGGGCAGGCGCGTACTCGTGCGCTCCGACCTCAACGTCCCGCTCGGCGACGACGATCCGGAAACGCCCCGGCAGCGCCGGATCACCGACGACGGCCGCGTGCGCGCGGCGCTGCCCACGATCAGGCGCCTGGCCGAGGCCGGTGCGAAGGTGATCGTCACGGCGCACCTCGGCCGGCCCAAGGGTGCCCCGGAGGAGAAGTTCTCCCTGGCACCCGTGGCCCGCCGGCTCGGTGAGCTGCTCGGTGCGAACGTGACACTGGCCGGGACCGTCGTCGGCGAACAGGCCGAAGCCGCCGTCGGCGGGCTCGCCGACGGCCAGGTCGCGCTGCTGGAGAACGTCCGCTTCGATCCACGGGAGACGAGCAAGTCGGCGGACGAGCGGGCCGAGCTGGCCGCCGAGCTGGCCGCGCTCGCCGGTCCCGGCGGCGCTTTCGTGTCCGACGGCTTCGGCGTGGTGCACCGCAAGCAGGCCTCGGTGTACGAGGTCGCGCGGGCACTGCCCGCCTACGCAGGCGGACTGGTGCTGGCGGAGCTGGAGGTCCTGACCACGCTCACCGGCGACCCGCAGCGGCCCTACACCGTCGTCCTCGGCGGCTCGAAGGTCTCCGACAAGCTCGCGGTGATCGAGGCGCTGCTGCCCAAGGTCGACCGGCTGCTGGTCGGCGGCGGAATGTGCTTCACGTTCCTCGCGGCGCAGGGCCACGACGTGGGCGGTTCGCTGCTGGAGCGGGACATGATCGGTACCTGCGAGCGGCTGCTGGGCGAGGCGGGTGGCAAGCTCGTCCTGCCCGTCGACGTCGTGGCCGCGGACGCGTTCGCGGCGGACGCGAACACGCGCACGGTGGCCGTCGACGGTATCGGCGAGGGCTGGCTGGGCCTGGACATCGGCCCCGAGAGCGTGCGCGAGTTCGCCGCGGCGGTTGCCAACGCGAGGACGATCTTCTGGAACGGCCCGATGGGCGTGTTCGAGATGGCGCCCTTCGCCGAGGGCACCCGCGGCGTCGCCAGGGCGATCGCCGACTCGGCGGCGTTCAGTGTGGTCGGCGGCGGTGACTCGGCCGCGGCCGTGCGGGCGCTCGGCCTGCCCGATGACGGCTTCTCGCACATCTCGACCGGCGGCGGTGCGTCGCTGGAGTACCTCGAGGGCAAGGAACTGCCCGGGGTCGCCGTCCTGGACGAGGGGGAGTGATGGCGCGCAAACCGCTGATCGCGGGCAACTGGAAGATGAACCTCAACCATCTCGAGGCCATCGCCCTGGTACAGAAGATCGCGTTCTCGCTGCCGGACAAGTACTACGCCAAGGTGGACGTCGCGGTGCTGCCACCGTTCACCGGCATCCGCAGCGTGCAGACGCTCGTCGACGGCGACCGGCTGCTCCTGCGCTACGGCGCGCAGGATGTGTCGCCGCACGACTCCGGCGCCTACACCGGCGACGTCTCCGGCGCGATGCTGGCCAAGCTCGGCTGCACCTACGTGGTCGTGGGGCACTCGGAGCGCCGCGAGTACCACGAGGAGAACGACGAGCTGGTGAACAGGAAGGTCCGGTCGGCGCTCAAGCACGGGCTCGCCCCGATCCTGTGTGTCGGCGAGCGGCTCGAGGTGCGCGAGGCCGGCGGGCACATCGACCACACCACCGGCCAGCTGATCGCCGGGCTGAAGGGGCTCAAGGCCGAGCAGGTGAAGGACACCGTGATTGCCTACGAGCCGGTGTGGGCCATCGGCACCGGCCGGGTGGCCACGCCCGCGGACGCCGAGGAGGTCTGTGCCGCCCTGCGTGCGGCGCTCACCGAGAAGTACGGCGCGGAGATCGCCGAGGAGGTCCGCGTGCTCTACGGTGGTTCGGTGAAGTCGGGCAACATCGCCGAGCTGGTCAAGTGCGACAATGTCGACGGCGCGTTGGTCGGCGGGGCGAGCCTGGACGGTGAGGAGTTCACCAAACTCTGCGCGATGGCGGCCGGTGGGCCGCTACCCTGATGACGTCGGAGACCCGCTAGTCTGGTCTCTCCGCCACCCGCAGTACAGAGGATGACATGAAGCTGTTCCTGCAAATCCTGTTGATCGCGTCCAGCGTGTTCCTGATCGGCGCTGTGTTGCTGCACCGCGGTCGCGGCGGCGGGCTGTCGTCGCTGTTCGGTGGCGGTACGCAGTCGAGCCTGGCCGGTTCGAGCGTGGCCGAGAAGAACCTCGACCGGATCACCCTGGGTCTCGGTGCCGTGTGGGCGATCGCCATTGTCGGTCTGGGTCTGCTGCTGAAGATCTGATGGTAGCGGCGTGCCTGACGGGGTACGTCAACTCTCTGGTGGGTGTGAGGATTCATGGTTGGCGGTAACGCGATTCGAGGCACGAGAGTCGGTGCCGGTCCGTCGGGCGAAACGGAGCGGGGAGAGTCGGCGCCGCGGCGACGGATCTCCTACTGGTGCGCCAACGGGCACGTGACCAGGGTGTCGTTCTCGATGGAGGCCGATGTTCCGGAGGAGTGGGACTGCCCGCGCTGCGGCCTGCCGGGCGGGCAGGACGAGCAGAACCCGCCCTCGGCTCCGCGCACGGAGCCGTACAAGACCCACCTGGCCTATGTGAAGGAGCGCCGCAGCGACGCCGACGGCGAGGCCATCCTGGCCGAGGCGCTGGAGCGGCTGCGCAAGCGCCGAGAGGTCTGAGCCGCAGGCCACCGGTCGTGAGTGCGTAGCAGTGTTCTAACTCGCGTACGCATTCACGACAGGTGACCAGGCCCGCCCGCACCGCGTGGGCGGAGCAGGCGGGCCCGGACGCTCAGGTGGCGACCGGGTAACGGGCGCTCACCCGGAATCCGCCGTCCTCGGTCGGCTCCGTCTCGAAGGTGCCGCCGAGTAGCTCGGCGCGCTCGGCCAGTCCGGCGAGGCCGTGCCCGCCCGATGGCAGTTCGCCGGCGGGCCGCTGGCGTGCCCGGTCGTTGCGCACCTCGATGGAGATGCCGTCGCGGTCGCCGCTGATCCGCACGAACGCCGTCGCGCCAGGGGCGTGCTTGTGCACGTTGGTCAGGCATTCCTGCACGGTCCGGTAGGCGGCCGCGGAGACCTTCGGGGGCAGCGCCTCAGGCAGGTGCTCCACCGAGAGCTGGACCGGCACGTCAGCATCGCGGATGAGCGTGTGCAGGTCGTTGATCTCCGGCTGCGGGCCGTCCGGCTCGGCTCCCGAACGCAGCACGCCGACCAGCGCGCGGAGTTCCTCGAGCGTGTGCGTACTGAGCCGCCGGATGGTTCGTGCGGTGCGCTGCGCCTCGCCGCTCGTGTTCGAGGCCGAAAGCGCGCCGGCCTGCATCGCGATCAGCGTGATGTCATGGGAAACGACGTCGTGCATCTCCCTGGCCAGCCGCGCCCGCTCCTCGGCGCGGACGGCCTGGGCGTGCAACTGGCGTTCCCGGTCGCGGCTGGCAGCCAGTTCGGCGAGCCGGGCCGAGAGCTCGGTCCGGGCGCCGATGAGCAGACCGATCGCGATCGGCATCCCCGCCACGATGACGCCGTAGATCGCGTCCAGTGCGTGTTCCCGCCAGCCGAGCTGGGCGAACTCGGGCAGCGGCCAGAGAACGAACCGGCACAGCCAGATCAGGCCCGCGCCCACCCAGGTCTGCCAGTGCATCTGCTTACGGGTCGCCAGGTAGCCGAGGGCGAGCATCGCGGAGAGCTGAGCCCAGCCGGCGAGGAAGCCGGGGACCGTCGCCAGCAGGACCGCGAACGGTAGCCACCTGCGGGCGATCAGCGCGACGCAACTCGCCGCGGAGAGTACGACGGAGTAGGTCGGTGCCTCCTCCGGGAAGACCAGCCACACGTCGAGTGCCGCGATCACGATCACGAGCGCGTCGAGCGCGAGCTTACGCAGATACGGGCGGCGGGACCGCAGGTACTCGGACAGCGCCGCGGCGGTGGTTCGGCGCCGGTGGGGGTGGTCGGCGGCCCCCGCGCCCGGGCCGCCGACCGAAACTCCGGGGATGGAGAGTTCCTCTGTGGTCATGGGTATGGACCTCTCGTCTTGTGGACTTGTCCATGAGAGGTCATGCCGGGCGGATTGGGACGCTTTTCGCGCCAGAAATGTGCGACTGCAACGGAAAGCAGAGGAAGCGGTCGGAGCCGGCGCCGCACCCTCGTGAGTGTGAAACCGAGTTCTAACCCGGTTTCACACTCACGAGGGTGGCCAGGCGTTCCTAGACCCGGGGCGACCGGTACGTGGTGCCGAGCTTGCCCGCGGCGGCCTTGTCGAGCAGCCACAGCGTCCGCCGCTGCCCACGCGCACCGGCCACCGGGATCTGCACCTCACCGGCCCCGGCGAGCGCGAGGGCCACCGCGTCGGCCTTCCCCTCGCCCGTGGTCGCCAGCCACACCTCGGCCGCCTGGCGGATCGCCGGGAAGGTCAGCGAGATACGGGTCGGCGGGGGTTTCGGGCAGTTGCGGACGGCGACCACCGAACGCTCCGTCTCGTACGCCGCGGGCGACTCCGGGAAGATCGACGCCGTGTGCCCCTCGCCGCCGAGACCGAGCAGCATGACGTCGAACGTCGGCACGGCGGCGTGGTCCTCGGGCTGGGCGTTGGCGGCGAGCAGGTCCGCGTACGCTGCGGCGGCCGCGTCCGGGTCGTCGCCGTACTCGCCGTCGGAGGGGGCCATCGGGTACACCCGCGCCGGGTCCACCGGCACGTGGTCCAGCAGCGCCTCGCGGGCCTGCTTCTCGTTGCGCTCGTCATCGCCGGCCGGGACGAACCGCTCGTCACCCCAGTACAGGTCCAGCCGCGACCAGTCGACGGCGTCGCGGGCGGGGGAGGAGCGCAACTGCTCCAGGATCGCGATGCCGGTACCGCCGCCGGTCAGCACCAGCGAAGCCGAGCCCTTGGCCGCCTGGAGATCCACCAGGCGCGTGACCAGCCGCGCGGCGCAGGCGGCGGCCAGCAGGTCGCCGTCGGAGTAGACCAGTACCTCGGACGTGCTCATGTTCTGTCACCTGGCTCCGCGTGCAGGTTTGTTCATGCCTTGCTCTTCGTGGCCGTCTTCTTCGCGGCGGCGCTTCTCGTGCCGGTGCTCTTCGTTCCCGTGCCGGCCTTCCTGCGGGTGCTGAGCTTGCCCAGCCCGTTGAGCGCCGCCTCGTAGACCTCATCCGGGTCGAGCCTGCGCAGTTCCTCGATCAGGCAGTCCCTGGTGTCGCGGCGTTGCAGCGCGATCCGTCGCGTTGGCTGGTTCGGCTGGGTGAGCGTGCCGGTCCGGCCGTCGGGCCTGGTGAGCTCGATGGTGCCCGAGCGGCGTTCCATCGCCACCGACACGATCCCCTGCGCGCTCGAGGTCTTCACCCGCTTCACGGGCACCTTCAGGTACTCGGCGAGCCAGCCGGCGAGCAGCTCGGTGGACGGTGAGTCGGCCTCGCCGGTCACCGACGCCCCGGTGATCCGGTCGAACGGCGGCAGGTCCAGTGCGGACACGAGCTGCGCCCGCCAGTTCGTGAGCCGGGTCCACGCCAGGTCGGTGTCGCCGTCGGTGTAGGACCTGCTCCGGGCCGTCAGCGCCCGGATCGGGTTGCGCTCCGCCGCCGAGTCGGTGATCCGGCGCTGCGCGAGCTGGCCGAGCTGGTCCTTGGCAGGCGCCTTCGGGCCGCCACCCGGCCACCACGTCACGATCGGGGCGTCGGGCAGCAGCAGCGGCACGACCGCGCTCTGCCCCTGGATGGCCAGCGGGCCGTAGAGCCGCAGCACGATCACCTCGCTCGCGCCGGCGTCACCGCCCACGCGGATCTGGCCGTCGATCCGGGGCGCCGCCGTGCGCGATCCCTTGGCCACGACGATCACCCGCGACGGGTGCTCGCGGCTGGCCTCGTTGGCCGCGTCGATGGCCTCCTCGAGCTGGTCGTCGTCCTCCGCGGCGATCACCAGGGTGAGCACCCGGCCGAGCGCCACCGCGCCACCGCGTTCACGCAGCTCCACCAGCTTCTTGTTCAGCTGCGAGGTGGTGGTCGAGGGCAGGTCGATGATCACGGACGCCTCCTGTCTGCACGAACTGTCACGGGCGCCGCCAGTGCCGGCCGCTGCGGGTGAGCATGTCCTCCGCCGACGGTGGTCCCCAGGAACCGGGCTGGTAGGGCTCGGGAGCGCCGCGCTTCGCCCAGTGCTCGAGAATGGGATCGAGGATCTGCCAGGACAGCTCGACCTCCTCGTTCACCGGGAACAGCGAGGGCTCGCCGAGCAGGACGTCGAGGATGAGGCGCTCGTAGGCCTCCGGCGAGGACTCGGTGAACGAGTGCCCGTAGCCGAAGTCCATCGTGACGTCCCGGACCTCCATCGTGGTGCCGGGAACCTTGGAACCGAACCGCATCGTCACGCCCTCGTCCGGTTGCACCCGGATGACCAGCGCGTTCTGGCCGAGTTCCTCGGTCGAGGTGGTGTCGAACGGCAGGTGCGGCGCGCGCTTGAACACCACCGCCACCTCGGTCACCCTGCGGCCGAGCCGCTTGCCGGTGCGCAGGTAGAACGGCACCCCGGCCCAGCGCCGGTTCTGCACCTCGAGGGTCACCGCGGCGTAGGTCTCGGTGATCGAGTCCTTGGCGAAGCCCGCCTCCTGAAGCAGGCCCACCACCTTCTTGCCGCCCTGCCAGCCGCCCGTGTACTGGCCCCGCGCTGTGGTCTCGTCGAGCGGTTCCACCGGCTTGGTGGCGCCGAGAACCTTGACCTTCTCCGCGCGCAGGGCCTTCGGCGCGAACGAGCCGGGCTCCTCCATCGCGGTGAACGCGAGCAGTTGCAGCAGGTGGTTCTGGATGACGTCACGAGCGGCGCCGATGCCCTCGTAGTAGCCCGCCCGGCCGCCGAGACCGATGTCCTCGGCCATCGTGATCTGCACGTGGTCGACGTAGTTGGCGTTCCAGATCGGCTCGAACATCTGGTTCGCGAAGCGCAGCGCCAGGATGTTCTGCACGGTCTCCTTGCCGAGGTAGTGGTCGATGCGGAACACCGACTCCTCGGGGAACACGTCGTTGACGACCGCGTTGAGCTCCTTGGCGCTGGTCAGGTCGTGCCCGAACGGCTTCTCGATGACGACCCGGCGCCAGACGTCCTCGCTGGACTCGGCGAGCCCGCAACGCGCGAGCTGCTTGGTGACCACGGGAAAGGCCCATGGCGGGATGGAGAGGTAGAACGCCGTGTTGCCGCCCGTGCCGCGCTCGGCGTCGAGGTCCTTCACCGTCTGCGCGAGACGGTCGAAGGCGTCGTCGTCGTCGAAGGAGCCCTGCACGAACCGGATGCCCTCGGCGAGCCGGTTCCACACCGACTCCCGGAACGGGGTGCGGGCGTGCTCGGCGACCGCGTCGTGCACCTGCTCGCCGAAGTCCTGGTGCTCCCATTCGCGGCGGGCGAAGCCGATCAGGGAGAAGCCGGCGGGCAGCAGTCCACGGTGTGCGAGGTCGTAGATCGCCGGCATCAGCTTCTTGCGGGAGAGGTCCCCGGTGACGCCGAAGATCACCAGGCTGGACGGTCCGGCGATCCGCGGCAGCCGCTTGTCGCGGGGGTCCCGCAACGGGTTGTTCCAGCGTCGTGTCATGAAGCGAGCTCCTGTACCGCACGCATGAGTTCGGCGAGGCCCGCGGCCCGGTCGGTCAGGTGCAGCCGCAGCACCGGCCTGCCGTGGTCGGTCAGCACCCGGCCGTCCCCGAGTGCCTGCGCCAGTTGCAGGGTGCCGAGTGTGTACGGCCGGTCCGGCACGTCGAGGTCCTCCTCGGCGGCGCCGGTCAGTTGCAGGAAGATGCCGTTCTGCCGGCCGCCCTTGTGGTACTGGCCGGTGGAGTGCAGGAACCGCGGGCCCCAGCCGAACGTGGTCTGCAGGCTTGTCCGCTTCGCGAGCTCCGGGCGCAGCAGCGACGCCGACGCGTCGTCGAGCCGGTCGAGGTAGGCCTGCACCGCGAGGTAGCCGCCCTCGGGCGCCGAGTCCAGGAACTCCTGCAGGATGTCGGTGAGCGTGCCGTCGCCGGAGGTGCCCGCCGACGCGTACACCTCGACCGGGCCGAGGACGGTCGCCGGCTCGGGGCTGCCGCCTGCGGCCCCACCGGCGGCGCCGGTTCCCTCGAGCAGCGAGCGGGCCGCGTTCTTCGCGGCCTCCACATCGGGCTGGTCGAACGGGTTGATCGCCAGCAGCCTGCCGACGATGGCGACCGCGTACTCCCACAGCAGGAACTGGGCGCCGAGCGGCCCGTTCGTGGCGATCTTCGCCACGACGGTGGACGGGCCGACCGCGACCGGTGTCGCGTCCGCTCCGGCGTCGGCGAACCCGGGGGCGTCCGGCCCCTCGACCACCACCGGCAGCAGGCCGGTGTCCCGCTTGCCGGTCGACTCGGCGATCAGCTGCTCCGCCCAGTCGCCGAAGCCCGCGATGCCGGAGCCGGTGTCGGCGAGCACGACCTTCTCCGCGCCATCGGTGTGTGCCGCCCCGAGCGCCGCGGCCAGCCGCAGCGCCGGGTTGTCCGCGGAGTCGGCGGCGAGCGCGTCGGCGACGCCCGCCGCCTGGTCGAGCAGCCGGGCCACGTCGGCGCCCGCCAGCCCGGCCGGGACGAGGCCGAACGCGGTCAGCGCCGAGTAGCGGCCGCCGACGTTGGGGTCGGCGAGGAAGACCCGCCGGTACCCCTCGGCCTCGGCCAGTTCGGCGAGCGGCGAGCCCGGGTCGGTGACCACGACGATCCGCCGGGCGGCGTCGATCCCCGCCTCGGCGAAGGCACCGGCGAAGATGCGCCGGTGGCTGTCGGTCTCCACCGTGCCGCCGGACTTGGACGACACGACGAGGACGGTCCGGTCCAGGTCACCCGCGAGGGCATCGGCGACCTGACCGGGATCGGTGGTGTCCAGCACGGTGAGTGCCACGCCCTCGGTGCCGGTGATCACCTCCGGCGCCAGCGACGAGCCACCCATTCCCGCGAGCACCACCCGGTCGATGCCCTCGGCCTGCAACTCGGTCCGCAATGCGTCGATCTCACCGATCAGCGGCCGCGACGACTTGTGCAGGGTCGTCCAGGCCAGCCGGATGGCGGCCTCGGACTCCGCCTCGGCGCCCCACAACGTCGGGTCCTGCGCGGCGATCTTGCCCGCCACGCCGTCGGCCAGGAGCTTGTCGAGCAGTGCGGCGGAGGCGGTCTCCAGCGCGGAGTCCTCGATGGTGACGGTGACGCCTGTGTGGTCTCCCGTCATCCGGACTCAGCCCTTCGCCTTGTCGAGCTGCGCGGCGACGGTGTCCAGCAGCTCGGTCCAGGACTTGTCGAACTTCTCCACACCCTCGTTCTCCAGGACGAGGAACACGTCGGCGACGTCGATCCCCGCCGCGGAGAGCCGGTCGAAGACCTCCCGCGCCTGCGGGGCGGTGCCGGTCACCGTGTCGCCGGTGATCTCCGCGTGGTCGGCGGCGGCTTCCAGCGTCTGCTCCGGCATGGTGTTGACCACGCCCGACACCACCAGGCCGTCGACGTAGCGGGTGTCGGAGTACTCCGGGTCCTTCACGCCGGTGGAGGCCCACAGCGGGCGCTGCGGGTTGGCCCCGGCTTCGGCGAGCGCCCGCCAGCGGTCGGAGGCGAACTCCTCCTGGTAGGCGGCATAGGCGAGCCGCGCGTTGGCGATGGCCGCCGTACCACGCAGTGCCTTCGCCTCCTCGGTGCCGATCGCCTCGAGCCGCTTGTCCACCTCAGCGTCGACGCGCGAGACGAAGAACGACGCGACGGACTGGATGCCGCGCAGCTCGTGGCCGTTGGCCTTGGCCTGCTCCAGACCGGCGAAGAAGGCGTCGATCACCGCGCGGTAGCGCTCCACCGAGAAGATCAGCGTGACGTTCACGCTGATGCCCTCCGCGAGCGTCCTGGTGATGGCGGGCAGACCCTGCTCGGTGGCCGGGATCTTCACGAAGATGTTCGGCCGGTCCACCGTCTTCCACAGGTCCGCGGCCTCGGCCACCGTCTTCTCGGTGTCCCTGGCGAGGCCCGGGTCCACCTCGATGGAGACGCGGCCGTCCGCGCCGCCCGTCGCGGTGTAGGTCTCCCGGAACAGGTCCGCGGCGTCGCGCACGTCGGTGGTAGTGAGCTCGCGGACCGCGGCGTGCACGTCGGCGCCGCGCTCGGCGAGCCGGCGCACCTGCTCGTCGTAGGCGTCTCCGCTGGAGACCGCCTTGGCGAAGATCGTCGGGTTGGTGGTCACCCCCACGACGTGCTTGTCGCGGATGAGCTCGGCGAGATTGCCGGAGGTGAGCCGCTCCCTCGACAGGTCGTCGAGCCAGATGGACACACCGGCCTGGGAAAGGCGGGCCAGCCGGTCGTTGTTGCTCATGACTTCATCCCTTCGCTCGTGCGGTTTCTCGTCAGGCGTTCCTGGCCAGCGAGCGGCGGGCCGCGTTCACGACGGCGTCGGCGGTGAAGCCGAACTCGCGGAACAGCGTCGCGAAGTCCGCGGAGGCGCCGAAGTGCTCGAGCGACACGACCTCGCCGTTGTCGCCGACGAAGCGGTGCCAGGGCTGGGCGATGCCTGCCTCGACGGCCACCCGCGTCCGTACGGTCGGCGGGATCACCGCCTCGCGGTACTGACGGTCCTGCTGGTCGAACCACTCGACACACGGCATCGACACCACACTGGTGGGAATGCCCTCGGCCTCCAGGGTCTTCCTGGCCTCGACGGCCAGCTGAACCTCGGAGCCGGTACCGATCAGCACCACCTCGGGCGAGCCGTTGGACGCCTCGGCCAGCACGTACCCGCCCTTGGCGACACCCTCGGCGCTCGTGCCTTCGAGCACGGGAACGTTCTGCCGGGTCAGGGCCAGGCCCGACGGCGCGTGGATGTCCTCGAGCACCGCCTTCCACGCGGCCGCGGCCTCGTTGGCGTCCGCGGGCCGGACCACGTTCAGCCCGGGGATGCCGCGCAGTGCCGCCAGTTGCTCGACCGGCTGGTGGGTCGGCCCGTCCTCGCCGAGACCGATCGAGTCGTGCGTCCACACGTAGACCACCGGCGCCTTCATCAGCGCGGCGAGGCGCACCGCGGGCCGCATGTAGTCACTGAAGATCAGGAAGGTGGCGCCGTAGGGCCGGGTGCCGCCGTGCAGCGCGATGCCGTTGAGGATCGCGCCCATCGCGTGCTCGCGGACACCGAAGTGCAGGTTGCGGCCGTAGGGCCGGGCCTTGAACATCTCGGTCGAGGCGCTCTCCGGCCCGAACGAGTCGGAGTTCTTGATGATCGTGTTGTTGCTCTCCGCCAGGTCGGCCGAGCCGCCCCACAGTTCCGGGAGCAGGTCGCCGATGGTGTTGAGCACCTCACCGGAGGCCTTCCGGGTGGCGATGCCCTTGGCGTCGGGTTCCCAGCTCGGGAGCTTGTCGGCCCAGCCGTCGGGCAGCGAGCGGGTGCGCAGCCGGTCGGCGAGCGCCTTGCGCTCGGGGTTGGCCGCCGCCCACGTGTCGAACCGCTCCTGCCACTGCGCGCGGACCTTCGCGGCGCGCCCGGCGATCGACCGCGTGTGCGCGAGCACCTCGTCCTCGACCTGGAAGCTCTGCTCCGGGTCGAAGCCGAGGATCCGCTTGACCTCGGCGACCTCGTCGGCACCCAGCGCGGCGCCGTGTGCCTTGCCGGTGTCCATCTTGTTCGGTGCCGGGTAGCCGATCACCGTCCGCAGCAGGATGAACGACGGCCGCGTCGTCTCCGCCCTGGCCGCCGCGACGGCCTGCTCGAACGCCACGACGTCCTCGGCGCCGTCGACGACCTGGACGTGCCAGCCGTACGCCTCGTAGCGCTTGGCGGTGTCCTCGGACAGCGCGATGTTCGTGTCGTCCTCGATGGAGATCTTGTTGTCGTCGTAGATCACCACCAGGTTGCCGAGCTCCTGCCTGCCCGCGATCGAGGACGCCTCGGAGGTGACGCCCTCCTCGATGTCACCGTCGGAGGCGATCACGTAGACGTGGTGGTCGAACAGGCTCTCGCCCTCGGGCGCCTCCGGGTCGAGCAGGCCACGCTCGCGGCGGGCGGCCATCGCCATGCCCACGGCGTTCGCCAGACCCTGGCCGAGCGGGCCGGTGGTCGTCTCGATCCCAGGCGTGTGCCGGTACTCGGGGTGGCCGGGTGTGCGCGAGCCCCACTTGCGCAGCTGTCGCAGGTCCTCCATCTCCAGGCCGTAGCCGGCGAGGAACAGCTGGATGTAGAGCGTGAGGCTGCTGTGCCCGGCGGAGAGGACGAACCGGTCGCGGGCGGGCCACTCCGGATCGGCCGGGTCGTGCCGCATGATCCGCTGGAACAGCGAGTAGGCGGTCGGCGCGAGGCTCATCGCCGTGCCGGGGTGACCACTGCCACAGTTCTCCACCGCGTCGGCGGCGAGCACTCTGACCGTGTCCACGGCGCGGGTGTCCAGATCGGTCCAGTCCGCCGGGACGTTACGGCGCAGTAGACGGTTGGTCTCGCTGGTAGAGGCGATATCCGACACTGAAATCGGCTCCTGAGTCTGCACGTAGTGGGTGTGGTTCCTGGACTACCCGGTGGCCCGGCCACCACCGACCTTAATCGATCCCGAAGTAGATATAACCCAGAATCGCCGGAGGCAATCCCGCACGTCGTGACCGACCGTCGCCAGCCTAGCCGGTGGGGGGCCGACGGGGCGGAGGGCCGACTCGGCGGCGCGCAACCGCCCCGCGGACGCGGGACGCGGATGCGACTACTACGATCTGTCAAGGTGCCGGGCGCACATGTGCGCCCGGGCCGCGGCCACCCGAGTCTGACGCAGGGAGCGAAATGTCGTTGGTGCCCGCTGCGCACGGGCGCAGTGCCAACACCAGCGCCGTGCATCCCACCGGTGAGTCCCCAGCCGGTGGCCGGCGAGGTGTCCGGCAGGTGGTCGGCGCCTACGCCGCGCTCGCCAAGCCCCGGGTCATCGAGCTGCTGCTCGTCACGACGATCCCGGCGATGTTCCTGGCCGGCCGGGCGATCCCGTCGCCGTGGCTGGTGCTCGCCACGCTCGTCGGCGGCACGATGGCTGCGGGCAGCGCGAACGCGCTCAACTGCGTGATCGACGCGGACATCGACAAGGTCATGAACCGCACCAAGCGGCGCCCGCTGGTGCGCGACTCGGTGCCGCGGCGCAACGCGCTGATCTTCGGGCTCGCTCTCGGCGCCGCCTCGTTCGCGGTGTTGTACGTCGCCGTGAACCTGCTGGCCGCGGTCCTCGCCGTGGCGACGATCCTCTTCTACATCTTCGTCTACACGCTCGTGCTCAAGCGGCGCACGCCGCAGAACGTCGTGTGGGGCGGCGCCGCGGGCTGCATGCCGGTGGTGATCGGCTGGGCCGCGGTGGAAGGCACCGTGCAGTGGCCAGCCTTCGTCATGTTCGGTGTCATCTTCTTCTGGACGCCACCGCACACGTGGGCGCTCGCGATGAAGTACCGCGAGGACTACGAGCGCGCCGGGGTGCCGATGCTCCCGGTGGTGGCGACCCCGCAGCACGTCGCCAGGCAGATCGTCATCTACTCGTGGGTGATGGTGGGCTGGACGCTGCTGCTCGCGCCGGCGACGAGCTGGCTCTATGCCGCGTTCGCCGCGTTGGCCGGAGGCTGGTTCCTCTTCTACGCGCACCGCCTGCACGCGGCCGTCCGTCGCGGCGTGCAGACCCGGCCGATGGCGCTGTTCCACCGTTCGAACACCTACCTCATGATCGTGTTCTGCGCGCTCGCCGTCGACTCGGCCATCGGCCTGCCGGTGCTCGGCCTGCCCTTCTAGCGGGTCACCGGCGTTATCTCCGCTGCTAGGATGCTCGCGTGGGTGGCGACCAGCCGAGCCGACGGCGATTCCTGCGTGCGACGGGACTCGTCGGCGCCGCGATCACCGTCCCGGCCGTGTCGGGACTCGTCGGCTACCACTGGCCCCGCTCCGAGGCGGAGCCGGAACCCGAGCCCCAGGGACCGCCGCCGCAGCAGGGCTCTGACATCGAAAGGTTCGTCTCCCGGCCGGATCTGAGCCCGCCGCGGCTGCGCGTGACCCGCGATCGGGAGGCCGCCGCGGCCTTCGACGCGGGGCCGCGGCACCTCCTGGTCGCGCCGAAGGGCTACCAGGAGGCGGGGCCGGGCCAGCAGGGTTGCCTCATCACGACGGTGAGCGGCGAGCCGGTGTGGTTCCTGCCGTCCACGGGCCCGGATCGCGTGCCGATGGACTTCCGTACCCAGACCTATCGTGGCGAACCCGTGCTCACCTGGTGGCAGGGCACGGTACTGGAGGGCTACGGCACCGGCGCCGGCATGATCTACGACAGCTCCTATCGCAAGGTGGCCGAAGTGCGCGCCGGCAACGGGGTCGAGGCGGACCTGCACGAGTTCCTGATCACCGACCGCGACACCGCGCTGCTGGTCGCGTACCCGCCGGCCCGGGCCGACCTGACCCCCGTCGGCGGCCCCCGTCGGGGCTGGGTGTTCGACGGTGTGATCCAGGAGGTGGACATCGAGTCCGGTGACGTGCTCTTCGAGTGGAGCAGTCTGGACCACGTCCCCGTCGAGGAGACCCGCAAGGAGCTCGGCGAGACGGGTGGCGAGGAGCACCCGTTCGACTACTTCCACATCAACTCGGTCGCCGTCGACGCCGACGGTGACCTGGTGGTCTCGGCCCGGAACACCTGGGCGGTCTACAAGCTTTCCCGGGACAGCGGCGAGGTGCGCTGGCGGCTCGGCGGCGTGCGCTCGGACTTCGCCCTCCGGAGGGAGGACGTCTTCTACTGGCAGCACGACGCGCGCCCGCAACCCGACGGGGCCCTGTCGCTGTTCGACAACGCCTCGTCACCACCGCGGGCGGACGAGTCGCGCGGCATGGTGCTGCGGCTGGACCCGGAGGCCGGGAAGGCGACCGTGGAGCGCCAGTTCCGGCATCCCGCGGGCTTGCTGGCGGACAACCAGGGCAACATGCAGCTGCTGCCAGACGGGCGGGCGCTGATCGGCTGGGGAGCTCAGCCGTTCGTCTCCGAGTTCGGCCCCGAAGGAGAACTGATCCGCGACACGCGCTTTCCCGCGCCGGACCAGACCTACCGCGCCTATACCGCCGACTGGGTGGGCCGACCCGCCGACAGGCCCGTGGCGGCCATCGGGCCGAACAACGCCGGTGGCGTGACCCTCTACGTCAGCTGGAACGGCGCCACCGAGGTCCGGCGGTGGCAGATCCTGGCCGGGAAGAGCCCTTCCGCGCTCGAACCCACCGCGACCGTGCCTCGCGGCGGCTTCGAGACCGCCGTTGTCGTCAAGGCCGAGAGTACGTACTTCGCCGCCGTGGCGCTGGACGCCGACGGCCGCACGCTCGGGCGGTCCGACCCGGTCACCGGACCCCGTTGATCGCTCCGCTGCGGCGCGGCCGGGAATTCCGCGCGGGTGGTGCTCGTTATTCCTCGGCTACCGATCGCGTACGACCGAAAGTGGGCTGCCCTTGTCCGTGTCCCCGTACGACCGGGTACCCGACACCGTCCGACAGGCCGACAACCCCGAAGACCGTGAGCACACCGCGGGCAAGGCGACCGAGATCGCCGCGGAGCAGGAGTACGTCTCCGTGCTCTACACCAAGCTCGACGCCGAGCGGGAGCTCGCATCGCGGCGGCTCACCGAAGCGCTGCGGCAGACGGGCGGCACCCCACAGGCGCGCGCGGAACGGGAGGCGTCGACCGCGCTCCACAGCGATCGGCTCGCCCAGCTGGGCGCGGTGGAACAGGGCCTGTGTTTCGGCAGGCTCGACTTCCAGCCCGGTCACGAAGGCGACTCACCGATCCACATCGGCAGGCTCGGCCTTTTCGACGACGAGGACGACTACCGGCCGCTGCTGGTGGACTGGCGGGCGCCGGTCGCGCGGCCGTTCTACCTGGCGACCGCGGCCTCGCCGGACGGTGTCCGCCGCCGCAGGCACATCCGGACTCTGACCAGGCGGGTCGTTGGCGTCGACGACGAGATCCTCGACCTCGCCGAGGCGGAGCAGGGTGACGACCTCGGCCTCGCCGGGGAGGCGGCGCTGCTCGCCGCGCTGGAGCGTAGACGGACCGGCGAGATGGCCGACATCGTCGCCACCATCCAGGCCGAGCAGGACGAGATCATCCGTGCCGGGATGAGCGGCACGCTGGTGGTGCAGGGCGGACCGGGCACCGGCAAGACCGCCGTCGCGCTGCACCGGGCCGCCTATCTGCTCTACACCCACCGGCGGCAGCTCACCACGCGCGGCGTGCTCGTCGTCGGACCGAACAGCACCTTCCTGCGCTACATCGGCCAGGTGCTGCCGTCGCTGGGGGAGACCGGGGTCCTGCTGGCGACCGTCGGCGAGCTGTACCCGGGGCTGACCGCGACCGGCACCGAGTCGCCGGAGGCCGCCGAGATCAAGGGCAGGCTGACGATGGTCGACGTGCTCGGGCAGGCCGTCCGGGACCGCCAGGTCGTACCGGACGACATGCTGGAGATCGATGCCGAGGACGACGTCCTCACGCTCCACCGGGCGACCTGTGAGCAGGCCCAGGACCGGGCCCGCCGCACCCGGAAACCGCACAACCTGGCCCGCCGCGTGTTCGTCGACCGGTTGCTGGACGCGCTCGCCCAGCAGGCAGCCGAGCGGCTGGAGGGCCGGGCACTGGACGGGGTGCCCGACATCCCGCTCGCCGAGGGGGAGACCGCCGATGCCGAGGTCCTGGACGCCCGCGACCGCGCCACCATCCGCCAGGAGCTGGCCGAGGACAAGAAGGTCCGGGCCGCCCTCGACTCGCTCTGGCCCAAGCTGAGCCCGCAGGAGCTGCTCAGCGACCTGCTCACCTCCGCAGGGCGCCTCACCTCCGCCTCGCGGGAGCACCTCACCGGCGCCGAGCTCGAGACGCTGCTGCGCCGGCCCGGCTCCCTGTGGACCGCTGCCGACGTGCCGCTGCTCGACGAGCTGGCCGAGCTGCTGGGGGAGGACGACACCGAGGCGCGTGCGGAACGCGCCCGGCGGGAGCGCGAGGAGCGCGCGTACGCCGAGGGAGTGCTGCACGTGCTGGAACAGGACGAGGAGATCCTCGACGAGGAGGTGCTGCGGGTCCGCGACGTCCTCGACGCCGAGCTGCTGGCCGAGCGCCAGGAACGCAGCAGCGCCCTGACCGCGGCGCAGCGGGCGGCACAGGACCGGACATGGACGTTCGGGCACGTCATCGTCGATGAGGCGCAGGAGCTTTCCGCGATGGACTGGCGCATCCTGATGCGGCGCTGCCCGAGCCGGTCGATGACGATCGTCGGCGACGTCGCGCAGACCGGTGCGGCCGCGGGCACCTCGTCCTGGGGCGATGCGCTCGGCCCGTACGTCGGGGACCGGTGGCGGCTGCGCGAGCTGACCGTCAACTACCGGACCCCGGCCGAGATCATGGACGTCGCCGCCCGGGTGCTGGCCGAGATCGATCCCGAGCTGCGGGCGCCCGTGTCGGTGCGCGAGTCGGGCATGCCGCCGTGGCAGGTGCGCCTCGACCGCGCCGAGGCTGCGCGGAGTGTGCCCGCGCTCGTGGAGTCCGAGCTCGCCGAGGTGGACGGCGGCACGGTCGCCGTGGTGTGCCCGCCCGCGCTGCACGAGCCGCTGGCCGACGCGCTCGCCGGGTACACGTCGACGACCGAGGACGACAACCCGCGGGTTTCGGTGCTCGGCGTCGACCGGGCCAAGGGACTCGAGTTCGACTCCGTCATGGTGATCGCGCCGGACGAGATCGTCGCGGGCTCCGCCAGGGGCCGCAATGATCTCTACGTGGCGCTCACCCGGGCCACCAAACGGCTGGGGATCGTCCACACAGGAGCCGAGCTGCCCAGCCTGTCGGGTGCGGGAAAGGTGCGCCCGGCGCCCGGCTAGGGTGTCCGACATGCGCAAAGCTGGGAAGATCATGGTTGTGGCGGCCGCCACCTTCGCCCTCGTGGCGTGCTCGCCGCCCAACGAGGAGCCGTCGGACCTGCCGCCCGGTGCCGAACCGACGCCCACCTCGCAGCCGACGATGTCCTCCACCGTGCCGCCGTCCGAGAGTGCCGGGCACGGGGAGCAGAGTGCCGAATGCGCCGCCGGGGACCTCACGGTGACCGGAGAGCTCGGGCAGGAGCCACGGGTCACCATCCCCGAGGACTGCGCGCCGCCGAAGACGCTGCTGCGGGAGGACCTCTCGGAGGGCCTCGGACCGAGCGCCGACCCCGGCGAGACGGTCGAGGTGAACTACGCCGTGTTCACCTGGTCGGGCGAGCTCAAGGACAGCACGTTCGGCCAGGAGCGCACGGTCACCCTGGAACTGGGGGACGAGCACGAGTTCAGGGGCTGGACCGAGGGGCTCATGGACATCCAGCAGAACATGCGCCGGCTGCTGGTCGTGCCGGCCGATCTGGGTTACGACCCGCAGAGCGGGCACCCGCTCGCGGACGAGACGCTCGTGGTCGTCGTCGACGCCGTCCGGATCACCCAGAGCGAGTGACCGCCCGTCCCCGATGTGGCACCGGTGGCGCGCACGCACCGGCTGCCACATCGGGGAGGCCGGCCTCGTCAGGGGATGAGCAGCAGCTTGCCGGTGGTGCGGCGGCCCTGCAGGTCCTCGTGCGCCTGCCGGGCCTCGGCGAGCGGGTAGCGGCCTCCGATCCGGACCGTCAGCGAGCCCCGCGCGACGGCGTCGAGCAGCTCGCCGGTACGCCACTCCAGCTCCTCGCGGGTGCGGGTGTAGTCCGCCGTCTTCGGGCGGGTCAGGAACAGTGAGCCGCCCGCGTTGAGCCGCTGCGGGTCGATGGGTGGCACCGGTCCGCTCGCGGCGCCGAACAGCGCGAGTGTCCCGCGTACCCGCAGGCTGGCCAGACTGCCGTCCACAGTGGACTTACCTACGCCGTCGAACACGGCCGCGACGCCCTCGCCGCCGGTGAGCTCGCGGACCGCCTCGGTGAAGTCCCGCTTGGTGTAGCGGATCACCTCGTCGGCGCCCGCCTCCCGGGCCAGTTCCTCCTTCCCGGCCGTGGACACCGTGCCGATGACCCGCGCGCCGCGCGCCTTCGCCAGCTGGATGAGCAGCAGTCCGACGCCACCGGCCGCGGCGTGGACGAGCACCGTGTCGCCGCGCTGCACGGGGTACGTGGAGGACACCAGGTAGTGCGCCGTGACGCCCTGCAGCAACGTGGCGGCGGCGACCTCGTCCGAGACGCCGTCCGGCACGCGGACCGCGATGTCGGCGGGTACCAGCGCCTGTTGCGCGTACCCGCCGGGCGAGCCCTGCCACGCGACGCGGTCGCCCACCGCGAACCCGGTGACCTCGTCACCGACCGCGGTGACGGTTCCGGCGCCCTCGAGACCAGGCACGTAGGGCAGGTCGACCGGGTAGATCCCCTCCCGCTGGTAGGTGTCGATGTAGTTCACGCCCGAGGCGGCGACGTCGACGAGGAGCTGCCGTTCGCCCGGGCCGCCGATGTCGACATCGGCCGCCTCGAGCACTTCCGGGCCGCCGGTCCGCCGAAGCCGAATCGCCGTGGGCATGCATCCTCCTCAGTGCTGGGTTCGTCTGCCTTCCGGTGCAACTATGGCCGCGGACACGATGTTCCGCGCCCGGTGAGCGCCACACCTTAGACTGGCGCCGTGGCTGACAGCGAGAAGACCGAACAGACCCCTGCTCCGCCGTCCGCGCGGCAGCTGGCGACCGCCCGGGCGTTCGTCGCGGCGCACGGCAAACCGTCGAAGGCCGTGCTCGAGTACGTGGGCCGCGCCGGGGTGCGGGTCGTACTCGTCGGCGCCGACGGCGCGCTCGGTGACGTGATGGTGCCCAGCACGGAGACCGCCGAAGCGCTGGTCGAGGCCGTGGCGGATCTCGAGAAGGCGACCTGGGACGCCGAGACGGTGAACGCGACCGTGATCGGCCCCGAGCACCGGCGCCGGATGGCCGGGCCGCTGGCCCGGCGGTGACCGCACGCGCGGTCCTCGTCGGCTGCGCGGAGCTACCGCAGGGCAACGGCGACGAGCGGGCGGTGCTGCCCGCGCTCGCCGACGCCGGCGTGGCCGCGCGCTGGGCGGTGTGGGACGACCCGGACTTCGACTTCGCCTCGGCCGACCTGGTGATCCTGCGGGCGACCTGGGACTACACCGCCCGCCGCGCGGAGTTCCTGGACTGGTGCGCCGCCGTTCCGGGCCTGCGCAACCCGGTGGACGTCGTGCGGTGGAACACCGACAAGGCCTACCTCGCGGATCTCGCCGCGGACGGGGTGCCGGTCGTGCCGACGCGGCTGCTTTCCCCGGGCACCGTGCCGGACTGGCCGGGGCGGGCCTTCGTGCTGAAGCCGACGGTGGGCGCAGGCTCCCGGGGTGCCGCGCGGTTCCCCGGCGGCGCCGATCCGCGGGCGGCCGAGCACCTCGGCGCGCTGCACGCCGCAGGTCACACCGTGCTGCTCCAGCCTTATCAGTCCAGTGTGGACATCGAGGGGGAGACGGCGCTGGTGTTCTTCGGCGGGAGGTACTCGCACGCGTTCACCAAGAGCGCGATGCTGACCGGCGCCGCCGTGGACGGCTCGGGGCTGTTCGTGTCGGAGAAGCTGGGCACCGTCGCGCCGGAGCCCCGCTTCCGGGCGCTGGCCGAGGACGTCCTCGACGCCGCCGTGGCGCGGCTCGGCAGGCGCCGCGCCGACCTGCTGTACGCCAGGGTCGACGTCGTCCGCGCCGACGACGGCACACCGGTGCTGCTGGAGCTAGAGCTGGCCGAGCCGTCGCTCGGGTTCGGCTGCGCGGACGCCGCCGCGCCCGCGCGGTTCGCGGCAGCGGTCCGCGACCACCTCCCCTAGCCCCGCGAAATGCCCAGGGCTAGGCCGGGGCGCGTTTGGCGGCCAGCCGTTCGGGCTTGGGCCAGCGGACGTTGCGGGCCCAGCCGAGCTTCTCGAAGATCCAGATCAGCCGCGCGGAGATGTCGATCTGGCCACGCAGCACGCCGTGCCGGGCGCACGTCGGATCCGCGTGATGGGAGTTGTGCCACGACTCGCCCATCGAGAGGATCGCCAGCGGCCAGAAGTTCGCCGCCTTGTCCCGGCTGGTGAACGGGCGTGAGCCGACCATGTGGCAGATCGAGTTCACCGACCACGTGATGTGGTGCAGGAACGCGATGCGCACCAGGCCCGCCCAGAAGAACGCCGTCACGCCGCCCCACCACGACCAGGTGAGCAGCCCACCGAGGATCGCGGGCAGGGCGAGGCTCAGCGTGATCCAGGCCCAGAAGAAGCGGTTCACCACGCGCAGGTCGGTGTCGGCGAGCAGGTCGGGGGCGAACCGCTCGTAGTTGGTCACCTCACGCTTGAACATCCAGCCCATGTGAGCGTGCCAGAAGCCGCGGGCGAGCGCCTTCGGCGAGGTGCCGAACAACCAGGGCGAGTGCGGGTCGCCCTCGCGGTCGGCGAACGCGTGGTGCCTGCGGTGACTGGCGACCCAGAAGATCACCGAGCCCTGCACGGCCATGCTGCCTGCGATGGCGAGCGCGACGCGCAGCGGGCGGCTGGTCTTGAACGCACCGTGCGTGAAGTAGCGGTGGTAGCCGACGGTCACGCCCAGCGTCGCGACGGTGTAGAACACGACCGCGAGGCCGACGTCGACCCAGTTGAGGCCCCAGCCCCAGGCGAACGGGACCGCCGCCAGCAGGGCGAGGAACGGGATCAGCAGGAAGGCCTTGAGGACGATCATCTCGGTGGTCGAACGTTGCCCGGAGACGAGCGGTTTGGCACCGCTCTCCGTGGCGGGTGCGCCGGTAGTGCTAGTCATAGCTCGGAATGACCTCGAATCGGGGGAGGGGAAACCGGTCCTGTGGTCGGAATACCCAAACGGGCGCCAGCGGAATCAGGGTACCGGCGTGGGCGGGCTCGCGGGCCGCCCGGGGATGACGGCCGCGTGACGACCGCGGAACCAGCACCTATTCCCGCAGTGCCGGCTCGGGGGCACCGGCCGCGGGGGTGCTGCTGGTCACCGGCCCGCGGTCACGGGCCGCGCACCACAGCGTCGCGGTCGCCACGATCAGCAGGGCGGCCCCGAGAACGTGGAAGGAGACCAGCGCCTCCGGTACCCCGAGCGCGTACTGCACGCTGCCGAGCACGCCCTGGGCCAGCGCGACGATCCAGACGGCGGCGTAGCACCGCCACAGCATCGCGGGCGCCCCGGCGCGCAACCAGTGCCCGCCCAGCGCCGCGAGCACCAGCAGGTAGACCACCAGCAGCGCGCCGTGCACCTGGGCCAGCGTCTCGATCGGGGCCTGCAGGCGCGGGGTGGCGGGATCGCCGCCGTGCGGTCCGGCCCCCGTCACCGTCGTGCCCGCGACGAGGACCGCACCCAGCGCCGCGACCAGCGCCACCAGCAGCGCCCGGCCCACGGGGGTCACCCGCCAGCGGGGCGGTTCGTCGCCCTCGTGGAACGCGTGCAGCAGCAGCACCGCGAGCCACACCAGCACGGTGGAGGCGAGGAAGTGGATGGCCACCGTCCACCACAGCAGCCCGGTGAGCACGGTGAGCCCGCCGATCGCGCCCTGCGCGACGACGCCCGCGGGCATCGCCCACGCCAGTTTCACCAGGCGCCGCCGCCCGGGGTGGTCGAGCAGGATCCGCCACGCCGCGAGCACGCAGAGTGCGGCGGCGATGCCGACGATGCCGGTCAGCATCCGGTTGCTGAACTCGATCCACTGGCGGAGCGTGTCGTACTCGGGGTGCTCGACCGGGAACATGCTGCCGGAGAAGCACTGCGGCCAGGTCGGGCAGCCGAGGCCGGAACCGGTGACCCGCACGACGGACCCGGTGACGCCGATCCCGCCCTGGGTGACGATCGCGGCGACGGCGACGGCGCGCTGGACGGCCTGCGAGGGATAGGGCAGGCGTGCGACGAGCGAGGAGAGCAGCTGCACGGGCCCAAGTCTACGACCGCGCGTAGTTCCCGCGGCCGGTGGCCGTCCGGAAACGATGCCCGCTCCTCAGGTGAGGCGGGTGGTGCGGGTGGCCAGCGCGGCGGCCGCGACGCCCCAGACGGCGAGCGTGGCGACGGGCCCCCACGTCACGGTGCCCTCGGTCAGCGCGGCACGTAGGCCCTCGGCGAGCGCGCCCGACGGCAGCAGGAGCACGAGGTCGCCCGCGACCCCGGGCAGCGCGGACGGCGCGAGCAGGATCCCGCCCGCGAGCAGCAGCACGAACCACACGATGTTGGCGAGGGCGAGTACCAGTTCCGGCCGCAGCGAGCCACCCAGCAGCACGCCGAGTGCGCCGAAGCAGAGGGTGCCCAGCACCAGGAGCACGATCGCGAACGCGATCCCCGAGGCGGACGGCGACCACCCGAGCAGCGCGGCGACGGCGCCCAGCACGAGCACCTGGAGCGTCACGACGACGAGCGCGGCGACCAGCCGGCCCGCGACGAGCAGCCAGCGGGGCAGCGCGGTGGCCGAGAGCCGCTTGAGCACCCCGTAGCGCCGGTCGAAGCCGAGTGCGATGGCCTGGCCGGTGAACGCGGACGAGAGCACGGCCAGCGCGAGGATCCTCGGCGTCATCCAGTCCACCTTGGACAGGGAGTCGAGCTCGCCGGTGGGCAGGACGTCGAGCAGGCTGAGGCCGACGAGCAGCGCCAGCGGGATCAGCAGGGTCAGCAGGATCTGCTCGCCGTGGCGCAGCGTGAGGCTCGTCTCCAGCCTGGCGTGCGTGAGCAGCATGCGGCCTCGCCTGCCCGCTCCGGGCGCGGGGGTGAACGTGCCCGGTTCGAAGCGGGACTGGCTCCTGGCGCCCGTCGTGCTCACGTGCGCAGCTCCCGTCCGGTCAGTTCGAGGAAGACCTCTTCCAGATCACGCCTGCCGACGTGCAGCTCCTCGGCGAGTACACCCTGCTGCGCGCACCACGCGGTCACCGTGGACACCACCTGCGGATCCACCGTCCCGGCCACCCGGTACGCGCCCGGCGTGGCCTCCCGTACCAGGTATCCCTCCGGCAGCGCGGCCGACAGCAGTTCGGTGTCCAGCCCCGGCCTCGCGCGGAACCGCAACTGGGCGTCCTCGGTGTGCTCGGCGGTGAGCGCACTCGGCGAGCCCTTGGCGATGACCCGGCCGCGGTCGATGATCACGATCTCGTCGGCGAGCGACTCGGCCTCCTCCATCAGGTGGGTCGTGAGCAGCACGCTGACCCCGTCGGCGCGCAGGGCGTTCAGCAGGTCCCAGACCAGGTGCCGGGCCTGCGGGTCCATGCCTGTCGTGGGTTCGTCGAGGTACACCAGCTCCGGCCGCCCGACGAGCGCGCAGGCGAGCGAGAGACGCTGCTGCTGGCCACCCGAAAGCCGCTTGAACGGCGTGCGCCGCGCTCCGGACAGACCGAGTACGTCGAGCAGCCACGGCGGGTCGAGGGGAGCCGCGGCACAGGCGGCCACCAGCCGGAGCATCTCCTCGGCGCGGACCCCGGGATAGGCGCCGCCGCCCTGGGGCATGGCGCCGACCCGGGGACGCAGCGCGCGGCCCTCCCGGACCGGGTCGAGGCCGAGGACGCGTACCGTCCCGGCGTCCGGCCGCAGGAAGCCCTCGCAGACCTCGACCGTCGTGGTCTTGCCGGCCCCGTTCGGCCCGAGCAGCGCCAGCAGGCAGCCCCGTGGCATCTTGAGATCGAGGCCGTCGACGGCGGTCACGGACCCGAAGCGCTTCACCAGCCCGGTGATCTCGACGGCGGCTGCACTCACGAAGCTCAAGGGTACGGCGTGTACCTACACGCGCTCGGCGGGCATCCCGCTTTCCCGGCGGCGGAACAGTGCCGGCGCGCGGCGCCACGCCACCACGAGCGCCACGGCGAGCACGATGGCCCCCGCGAGGTAGGCCTGGTGCTGGATGTAGGCGCGCCCGTCGAACGGGGAGCCGGTCGGCGGTACCAGCATCGCGAGCGCCGCGCTGACGACGGTCGCCGCGACGCGGAACCGCGAGGTGCCCGCCGCCGCGGCGAGCGGGATCACCGCCCACAGCAGCCACCACGGCTGCATGGCGACGTGCAGCATCATGAAGGCGCCGAGCGAGACGCCCAGCCCGATCATCGGCCGGTAGCGCCAGCGGAAGCTGTCCCACAGGAACTTGACGGTGATCCCGGCCGCCACGGCATAGCCGAGGATGCTCAGGATCGCGATCACCGAAGCGGTGTGGTTGCCGAGCCCCAGCGCGATGCCGAGGACGCCGCCCAGCTGTCCGAGCTCGGCCACGGGTGAGAGCAGGCTCCACACCAGGCCCGGAGTGCCCAGCGCGCCGACCCAGCCGAAGCCGAGCCCGGTGCCGAAGCCCACGGCCACCGCGACCGCCGCGCCGATCACGGCCATCAGCGCGGCCGCCCAGAGCAGGTCGGCGACCCTGCCGTACCAGCGGCGCGCGATCATCACGCCGAAGAAGCCGAGCGCCACGATCGCGTGGATCTTGATCATGGCGCCGAGTGCGATCGTCGTGGCCCCCAGGACGATGTAGAGCAACTCGCCCCTGGCCAGCGGCGGCGGCGTGTCACCCGCCACGCGCATCGGCAGCCTGCGGATGCCGATCTCGAGCCCCGCCACCATGAGGCCGATGCCGAGTGCCTCGTTGTGCGCGCCGGCCACCAGGTGGAACAGCACGAGGGGATTCGCCGCGCCGAGCCACAGCGCGGCGGCCGGCTGCACGCCGAAGCGCTGTGCCAGCCGGGGCAGCGCCCACACGATGAGCCCGAACCCGACGAGCGCGAGGGCGCGCTGCAGCAGCACGCCGGTGGCGATGTCGGTCCCGACGACGCTGGAGATCCAGCTGCCGATCTCCAGGAACAGCGGTCCGTACGGGGCGGGGGTCTCCCGCCACAGGTTGGACACACCGGCGGTGAGCGGGTCGGCGACGCCAAGCGCCTCGGCGGGCCCCATCGCGTACGGGTCCATGCCGCGGTTGACGATCTCGCTCTGCGCGAGATAGCTGTAGACGTCCCGGGAGAACAGTGGCGGGATCAGCAGCAGCGGGGTGATCCAGGTCGCGAGCGTGCGATGCAGCTGCCCCTGGCTCGCCAGCCGGATCCGCCCCGGGCGGGTGAAGCGGCCGAGCAGCAGCCAGCCTGCGACCATCATGCCCATCCCCGCGAACGCGATCGCGAGCGAGACCGTGGGTATCCGCGCGAACAGCCGCAGCACGGGGATGTCGAGCACCGGGTTCAGCACCGGCGCGGCACCGGCGCCGAGCGAGCCGAACGCGAGGAACAGCGCGCCCACCGTGCCGAGACGGCGCACGACGTTCAACGCGCGGGTCTCCCCCGCGGCGAGCGGTTCGGCCGGGCCGGGATGAGCCGGCGAGCGGGTGACGAGCGCAGGACCGGCCGCGCGGACATCGTCCTGTTCCTGCTGCCGCGTGCCGCCGTCTGCCCAAGCCACGAAGGAAGCGTATCGACCACCCTCTCGACGTGAGTCCGGTCACTCCGTTTTCGCGTCCCTTTGCCGGGGACGCCGAAATACGACACACTTATGTTGTGAAAAAGCAGGGCACCTCGGAACGGCCGACGGGCGGCGCACGAACCGCCGCGGCGGGTGTTCCTGTCCAGGTGACGGCCGAGGGCCGGACCAGGCACGAGGTCGCCCGGTTGCTCCTGGAGCAGGGGCCCATGTCGGCGGTCGCGGTCGCCGAGGCGCTCGGCATCAGCCCGACGGCGGTGCGCCGGCATCTCGACGCGCTGCTCGGCGACGACGAGGCCGAGACCAGGCACGCGCCCCGGCGCGGACCGCGTGGACGTGGCCGCCCGGCGAAGCTGTTCCTGCTCACCGAGCAGGGCCGGGCCCGGTTCGGCCATGCCTACGACGACCTCGCCGTCTCCGCGATCCGGTTCCTCGCCGAGCACGCGGGGGAGGACGCGGTCCGGGCTTTCGCAGAGCGCCGCGTCGCCGCACTGGTGGAGCCGCACCGGGAGGCCATCACCCGCAGCGACGACCCCGCGGACCGGGCCGAGGCCCTGGCCACGGCTCTTACGCGGGAGGGCTACGCTGCGTCGACCCGGGAGGTCGGTGCCGGTGAGCAGCTCTGCCAGCACCACTGCCCGGTCGCGCACGTGGCGGCGGAGTTCCCGCAGCTGTGCGAGGCCGAGACCGAGGCGTTCGCGCAGCTGCTCGGCACGCACGTGCAGCGGCTGGCGACGATCGCACGTGGCGACGCCGCGTGCACCACACACGTACCCGCGGACAGCCCGCCGGGTATGCAAGGACGTACCTCGAATGGAGGGACAACCGCATGACTGCCGCTGCAGAGCAGCGCAACCCCACCACCACGCAGTTGAGCCAGGAAGAGACGATCGAGTCCCTGGGCAACTACGCGTTCGGCTGGGCGGACTCGGACGTCGCGGGAGCCAAGGCTCGCCGCGGCATCAACGACGAGGTCGTCACCGAGATCTCCGACAAGAAGTCGGAGCCCGAGTGGATGCGCGAGGCGCGCCTGAAGGCGCTGAAGCTGTTCGAACGCAAGCCCATGCCCAACTGGGGCGCGGACCTGTCGGGCATCGACTTCGACAACATCAAGTACTTCGTTCGCTCCACGGAGAAGCAGGCCACGAGCTGGGACGAGCTGCCTGAGGACATCAAGCGGACCTACGACAAGCTCGGCATTCCGGAGGCGGAGAAGCAGCGCCTCATCGCCGGTGTCGCCGCGCAGTACGAGTCCGAGGTGGTCTACCACCAGATCCGTGAGGACCTGGAGCAGCAGGGTGTGCAGTTCCTGGACACCGACACCGCCCTGCGCGAGCACCCGGAGATCTTCAAGGAGTACTTCGGCTCCGTGATCCCGGCCGGGGACAACAAATTCTCCGCGCTGAACACGGCGGTCTGGTCGGGAGGCTCCTTCATCTACGTGCCGCCGGGCGTGCACGTGGACATCCCGCTGCAGGCCTACTTCCGGATCAACACCGAGAACATGGGCCAGTTCGAGCGGACGCTGATCATCGTCGACGAGGGCGCCTACGTGCACTACGTCGAGGGCTGCACGGCGCCGATCTACCAGTCCGACTCGCTGCACTCGGCGGTCGTGGAGATCATCGTGAAGAAGGGTGGCCGCTGCCGCTACACGACGATCCAGAACTGGTCGAACAACGTCTACAACCTGGTGACCAAGCGCGCCAAGTGCGAAGAGGGCGCGACCATGGAGTGGATCGACGGCAACATCGGCTCCAAGGTCACGATGAAGTACCCGTCGGTCTTCCTGATGGGCGAGCACGCGAAGGGCGAGGTGCTCTCGGTCGCGTTCGCCGGCGAGGGCCAGCACCAGGACGCGGGCGCGAAGATGGAGCACCTGGCGCCGCACACGTCCTCGACCATCGTGTCGAAGTCGGTCGCGCGCGGCGGTGGCCGCACCTCGTACCGGGGTCTGGTCAAGGTCGCCAAGCGGGCGCACCACTCGCGTTCGACGGTGAAGTGCGACGCGCTGCTGGTCGACACGATCTCGCGCTCGGACACCTACCCCTACGTGGACATCCGCAACGACGACGTGTCGATGGGCCACGAGGCGACGGTCTCCAAGGTCAGCGAGGACCAGCTGTTCTACCTGATGTCGCGCGGTCTCACCGAGGACGAGGCGATGGCGATGGTGGTGCGCGGGTTCGTCGAGCCGATCGCGCGGGAGCTGCCGATGGAGTACGCGCTGGAGCTGAACCGCCTGATCGAGCTGCAGATGGAAGGAGCCGTCGGCTGAGATGACGGTGACGGAAGAGAACACCGCCAACACAGCCGCTGCCGGGGAGGCCGTCGTTCCGGCGGTCTCCCGCGGGGAGCGGTTCTCCTCGTACGACGTCGAGGCCTTCGAGGTCCCCGGCGGACGCGAGGAGAACTGGCGCTTCACTCCGATGAAGCGGCTGCGGGGCCTGCACAACGGCTCCGCGCCCGCGACGGGCGAGATCAAGGTGGACGCCGACGCCGCGCCGGAGGTCCGGATCGAGACGGTCGGCCGGGACGACGAGCGCCTCGGCGCGGCGGGCACTCCCTCCGACCGGGTCGCGGCGCAGGCCTACTCCTCGTTCACCAGCGCCACGCTGGTGACGGTGCCGAAGGAGACCAAGGCCTCGAAGCCCACGGTCGTCCGGCTGAGCGGGCCCGGTGAGGGTGAGACGGCCTACGGGCACGTCCAGGTGCGCGCGGAGGCGTTCGCCGAGGCGGCGATCGTGCTCGACCACGTCGGCTCCGGCACCTACGCGGACAACGTGGAGTTCGTCATCGGCGACGGTGCGCAGCTCACGGTCGTCAGCGTCCACGACTGGGCCGACGACGCGGTGCACGTCTCCGAGCAGCACCTGCGGCTCGGCAGGGACGCCAAGCTCAAGCACATCGTCGTCACGCTGGGCGGCGATCTGGTGCGGGTCAGCCCCACGGCCACGTTCGCGGGCCCCGGCGGGGACGTCGACATGCTCGGGCTGTACTTCGCGGACGCGGGCCAGCACCAGGAGCACCGGCTGTTCGTCGACCACGCGGGGCCGAACTGCAAGTCGAACGTGCTCTACAAGGGCGCGCTGCAGGGCGACGGCGCGCACGGGGTCTGGATCGGCGACGTGCTGATCCGGGCCGCCGCGGAGGGGACCGAGACGTTCGAGCTCAACCGCAACCTGGTGCTCACCGAGGGCGCCCGCGCCGACTCGGTGCCGAACCTGGAGATCGAGACGGGTGAGATCGCCGGTGCGGGGCATGCGAGCGCGACGGGAAGGTTCGACGACGAGCAGTTGTTCTACCTGCAGTCGCGTGGGATCGAGGAGGAGCAGGCGCGCAGGCTGGTGGTGCGCGGGTTCTTCCACGAGATCCTGATGAAGATCGACATCCCGGAGGTGCGTGAGCGGCTCGAGGCCGCGATCGAGGCGGAACTGCAGGCCATCGGCGTCTGAGCTCGCACTCCCGGACCACCGAAGGGTCCCGACAGCTTCCCGACAGCTTCCCGACACTGACGAGAGAAACGAAGAGGCATGGCCACACTGGAAATCAAGGACCTGCACGCCGCAGTCACCACTGACGAGGGCAGCAAGGAGATCCTCAAGGGCGTCGACCTGACGGTCCGCTCGGGCGAGATCCACGCGATCATGGGCCCGAACGGCTCCGGCAAGTCCACTCTCTCCTACGCGATCGCAGGCCACCCGAAGTACGAGGTCACCTCCGGCGAGGTGCTGCTGGACGGCGAGAACGTCCTGGACATGAGCGTCGACGAGCGCGCCCGTGCCGGGCTGTTCCTCGCGATGCAGTACCCGGTCGAGGTGCCGGGCGTGTCGATGTCGAACTTCCTGCGCTCCGCGGCCACCTCCGTGCGCGGTGAGGCGCCGAAGCTGCGGCACTGGGTCAAGGAGGTCAAGGACGAGATGGCCAAGCTGGACATCTCCTCCGAGTTCGCCGAGCGCAGTGTGAACGAGGGCTTCTCCGGCGGTGAGAAGAAGCGGCACGAGATCCTGCAGCTCGCCCTGCTCCGGCCGAAGTTCGCGATCCTCGACGAGACCGACTCCGGCCTGGACGTCGACGCGCTGCGTGTGGTGTCCGACGGCGTCAACGAGTACACCGCGAACAACGACGTCGGCGTCATGCTGATCACGCACTACACCCGGATCCTCAAGCACATCCACCCCGACTTCGTGCACGTGTTCGCCGGTGGGCGGATCGTCGAGTCGGGCGGCAAGGAGCTCGCCGACGAGCTCGAGGAGAGCGGCTACGTGAAGTACATCGAGAAGGCCGGTACCACTGCGGCCGTCTGAGCGGGACGCCCCAGGAGAGAACGAAAGGAGTTGGCGCGATGACCACCACAGTGTCTGGCGGTACGCCTGACTCGCTGCCCCTGGACGTCGCGGCGGTGCGCGCCGACTTCCCGATCCTGTCCCGCACCGTTCGCGACGGCAAGCCGCTGGTCTACCTGGACTCCGGGGCGACCTCGCAGCGCCCGGTCCAGGTGCTCGACGCGGAGCGGCGGTTCCTGGAGACGGCCAACGCGGCCGTGCACCGCGGCGCGCACCAGCTCGCCGAGGAGGCCACCGACGCCTACGAGGACGCCAGGGCGCGCATCGCCGAGTTCGTCGGCGTGGTGCCCGGTGAGCTGGTGTTCACGAAGAACGCGACCGAGGGGATCAACCTCGTCGCGTACGCGATGAGCAACGCCGTGACGGCCGGTCCGGAGATGGAACGGTTCACGGTCGGCCCCGGTGACGAGGTCGTCATCACGGAGATGGAGCACCACGCGAACCTCGTGCCGTGGCAGCAGCTGTGCCAGCGCACGGGTGCCACGCTGCGCTGGTTCGGGGTCACCGACGAGGGCAGGCTCGACCTGTCGAACATCGACGAGCTGATCACCGAGCGCACGAAGCTGGTGGCGTTCACCCACCAGTCCAACGTGCTCGGCACGATCAACCCGGTGCGCACGCTGGTGGAGCGCGCGCGGCAGGTCGGTGCGCTGACCCTGCTCGACGCCTGCCAGTCGGTGCCGCACTCGCCGGTGGACTTCGCCGCGCTCGGTGTGGACTTCGCGGTGTTCTCCGGGCACAAGATGCTGGCGCCGTCCGGTATCGGCGTGCTCTACGGGCGGCGGAAGCTGCTCGAGGCGATGCCCCCGTTCCTCACCGGTGGCTCCATGATCGAGATGGTCCGGATGGAGGGCTCGACGTTCGCTCCGCCGCCGCAGCGGTTCGAGGCGGGCGTGCCGATGACCTCGCAGGCGGTCGGTCTCGGTGCCGCGGTGGAGTACCTTTCCGTGGTCGGGATGGACCGCGTCGCGGCACACGAGCACGCGCTCACGGAGCGGGCGCTGGCGGAGCTGACGGCGGTTCCCGGCGTACGGGTGATCGGCCCGACCGACATGGAGTCGCGGGGCGGCGCGGTCTCGTTCGTGATAGACGGCGTGCATCCGCACGACGCCAGCCAGGTGCTCGACAGCCTGGGTGTCGCGGTGCGCGTGGGACACCACTGCGCGTGGCCGCTGCACCGCAGGCTCGGCGTGCCGGCGACGGTACGCGCGTCGTTCTACCTGTACAACGAGTTGTCCGAAGTGGACGCGCTCGTGGCCGGGGTGCGGGAGGCGCAGCGTTTCTTCGGAGCTGACCGGCCATGAACCTGGAGAGCATGTACCAGGAGATCATCCTGGATCACTACAAGAACCCGCACGGCCGCGGCCTGCGGGAGCCGTACGACGGTGAGTCGTTCCAGGTCAACCCGACCTGTGGCGACGAGGTGACGTTGCGGGTGAAGGTTGCCGACGGCAAGGTCTCCGACGTCTCCTACGAGGGGCAGGGCTGCTCGATCAGCCAGGCGGCCACCTCGGTGCTCACCGACCTCGTCACCGGGCACACCGTCGAGGAGTCCCTGACGACGATGGACGCGTTCGTCGAGCTGATGCAGGGCCGTGGCAAGGTCGAACCGGACGAGGACGTGCTGGAGGACGGCGTCGCCTTCGCCGGCGTCGCGAAGTACCCGGCCCGGGTCAAGTGCGCCCTGCTCGGCTGGATGGCGTTCAAGGACGCACTGGCGCAGACTCCCCACGGGGAGCGTGCGGCGAACACCGTGATCGAGTAGCGATCCGGCCCGGTGCCACAGAACGGAAGTGGAAGGCTCATGACCGAGGAACAGACGCAGGCCGCCTCTCCGGAGGCCCCGGAACACCGCGACGGCCGCACGGCCGCGGACCTGCCCGAGCAGGCGCAGCCCGCCGCGGACGTCGCCAAGGTCGAGGACGTCGAGGAGGCCATGCGCGACGTGGTCGACCCCGAGCTCGGCATCAACGTCGTCGACCTCGGCCTGGTGTACGACATCCGGGTCGAGCCGGACAACACGGCCACCATCGACATGACGCTGACGTCGGCGGCCTGCCCGCTGACCGACGTGATCGAGGACCAGACGTCGTCGGTGCTGACCGGCGGCACGGGCGTGGTACGCGACTTCCGGATCAACTGGGTCTGGATGCCGCCGTGGGGCCCGGAGAAGATCACCGAGGACGGCCGCGAGCAGCTGCGCGCCCTCGGCTTCACGGTCTAGCCCGCCGACCACCTCGTCAGTGCCGAGTCGAGTTCTCACTCGCATGCGCACTCACGAGGTGTTCGCGATCGGCTCGCCGCGGTCGTGAGCCGCGCGACGTATCGCCGCTGGGTCTACCTGATCCTCGGCGGCGCCGTGCTGGTGCCGTACGTGCTGTTCGCGGCCATGGTGGTCCCCTCACTGCTGCCGGTCCCGGCTCCCGTCGACGTGGCCGTCCTGCTCGGTGGCCTCGGCGCGCTCGCCGTGCTGGGCGCCACCTCGCTGTTGCCCGCCGTGCGGGCGATCGAGGCGACCGCCGTGCGGGAGCTGCTCGACGAACCGGTGCCGGAGCAGTCGTCCGGTGGATGGCCCGCGCGGCTGCGGGCGGGCGGGCTCTTCGTGGCGCATGTGCTCGTCGGTGGCGTGGTGAGCTTCGCAAGTCTGGTGCTGCCGATCCTCCTGGCACTGTCCGTGGCGGTCCCCTTCACCGGTACCTTTCCGGTCGGGACGGACGGCTCGACCGCGATGCCGACGGGCTGGGCGAGTGCGTGGCTGCCCGCGGTGCTGCTGCTGTCGGTGCTGCTGCTGTTCCCGGTCGTCGCGGGCAGCGGCGCGCTGCTCGCCCGGGCCGCACGGGCGCTGCTCGGCCTTCCCGTGGCCGAGCGCATCGCACTACTGCAGCGGCAGGCAGAGGTGCTCGCCGAGCGCAACCGCCTCGCCCGCGAGCTGCACGACTCCGTGGGGCACGCGCTGAGCGTGGTGTCGTTGCAGGCCGGCGCGGCCCGCCGGACGCTGCGGCGGCAGCCGGATACGGCCGAACGCGCGCTGCGGGCCGTCGAGGACTCGGCCCGCGCGGCGCTGGAGGACCTGGATCACGTCCTCGGCCTGCTGCGGGAGGAGGACGGGGCCCGCGCGCCGCGGGCGGGGCTGACGGAGCTGCCCGCACTGCTGACGGCGACCCGGGAGGCAGGCGTCGCCGTGGACAGCGAGGTACACGGCGAACCCGGCGCCGTGACGCCGGTGGTGTCCAGGGAGGCATACCGGATCCTGCAGGAGTGCCTGACCAACGCGCTGCGGCACGCCGGCAGGGTGCCGGTCGCCGTCCGGGTGCACGTGGGCGCGGAGGAGCTGCGGCTGAGCGTGCGCAACCCGCTCGGTACGGCACAAGGCGGCGTCCCCGGTGGCGGGCGGGGGCTACGGGGGATCACCGAGCGGGTGGAGCTGCTGCGCGGCGAGGTGCGTGCCGGGCGGGACGGATGACATTGGGAGGTCGCGGTGCGGCTGCCGCTGGGCATGCGATGAGCGGGGAACCGATCGGTGTGCTGCTCGTGGACGACGAGCAGCTCGTGCGGGCCGGCCTGCGCGCGATCCTCGAGTCGGAGCCCGGCCTCGCGGTGCTCGGCGAGGCGGTCGACGGCGCGGAGGTGCCGGGACTGGTGTCCCGGCTGCGCCGGACGTGGTGCTGATGGACGTCCGGATGCCGTCGGTGGACGGCATCCGGGCGACCGCGCATCTGATGTCCACACTGGACTCACCGCCGAAGGTGGTCGTGGTGACCACGTTCGAGAACGACGACTACGTCTACGATGCGCTGCGCGCGGGCGCCAGCGGGTTCCTGCTCAAGCGCGCCAGGCCCGAGGAGATCACGGCCGCCGTGCGGACGGTCGTGGCGGGCGACTCGCTGCTGTTCCCCGCGGCGATCCGGCGGCTCGCCGCGCGCCACGGCGGCGAGCCGGGGCAGGACCGGCTCGCGGCGGCCGGGCTCACGGAGCGTGAGGCCGAGGTGCTGCGGCTCATGGCGACCGGGCTGTCCAATGCCGAGATCGCCGGCACGCTGTACCTGGGGCTGCAGACGGTCAAGACCCACGTCGGCAACGTGCTGGCCAAGGTCGGCGCGCGCGACCGTACCCAGGCGGTGATCAGGGCATACGAGTCGGGATTCGTGTCGCCGACGTCCTGAACGTACGGTGTTGCCCATGTCAGCAGAGCCGGATCCACGAACACAGCGCCGGGACGGCGAACAGCCGGCACGGGGGCTCTCCGACCTGGCGGGCAGCCCGTTCCGGATCGACCGGGACCGGATCGCCGCTTCGCCGTTCTTCGCGCGGCTCGGCGGTGTCACGCAGGTGGTGAGCGCGGGCGGTTCCGGGCTGCTGCACAACCGGCTCACGCACAGCCTGAAGGTGGCGCAGGTGGCCAGGGCGATCGCCGAGCGCCTCGCGGCCTCGGCGGACTCCCGTGAGCTCACCGGCAAGCTCGGCGGCTGCGATCCCGACGTGGCCGAGGCGGCGGCACTCGGCCACGACCTCGGCCATCCCCCGTTCGGCCACCTCGGCGAGCAGGTGCTCGACCGCATCGCGCGGCACCGCTACGGCCTCTCCGACGGCTTCGAGGGCAACGCGCAGACGTTCCGCATCGTCACGACCACCGAGGTGGGCGGGCCGACCCCGATCGGGCTGAACCTCACGTCGGCGACCCGTGCCGCGCTGTTGAAGTACCCGTGGGCGAGGCTGCACTACCCGAGCCAGCACCCGGCGGCCATGCGGGTGCCGCCGCGCGGCGCGGCGGAGCCCGCCGACGCGCCGGGAACGGGTTCGAGCAAGTTCTCCGCGTACTGCACCGAACTCGACGACCTGGAGCAGGCGAGGGCGCCGTTCACGGGCCGGATCGAGCGCTGGCAGCAGACCGTCGAGGCCTCGGTGATGGACATGGCGGACGACATCGCCTACGCCATCCACGACCTGCAGGACTTCCACCGCATCGGCGTGCTGCAGCACGCGTCGGTGGCCACGGAGCTCGGCCAGTGGCTCGGCCGGGTGAGCGAGCTCGCCGAGCTCAGCACGGAACAACTGCGGGCAGGCGATCGCAAGCCGGGCCGCTCCCTGGAACTGCTGCGCCGCCGGATGCACGCCAAGGACGCGTGGATCGTCGACGACGAGGCGTTCGCGCAGGCGGTGGCGCGCGTGCGGGCCGAGCTGGTCGACGACCTGCTGGCCAGCCCCTTCGACGGGTCGATCGAGGCCGAGCAGGCGATAGCCGCCTTCTCCGCCCGCTGGAGCTCGCGTCTGGTCGACGGCGTCCAGGTGACACCGTCCCCGTCCACGCGGACCGGGCATGTCACGCTGCGGCCCGCGCAGTGGCACGAGGTGCAGGTGCTCAAGTTCGTGCACCGGCGGTTCGTCCTGCTGCGCCCCGACCTGGCGCTGCATCAGCGCGGCCAGGCGAGCGTGCTGTCGTCGCTGGTGGAGGCCCTGGACGCCTGGCTGTCCGACCGGGAGGAGGTCTCCCGCCTGCCGCGCAGGCTGCACGACCTCGTCGAGGTGGCCCGCGCGGAGTACGCCCTGCTCGCCGAGCGCTCGCCGGAGTTGCTGGTCGGCGCCACCGGGGAGCCGATCGAGGGTGCCGACGCGGTGCGCGCGTTCGCCAGGGGCCGGGCAGTGGTCGACTTCGTCGCCTCGCTGACCGACAAGCAGGCGGTCGGCATGCTGGACGCGATCTCCGGCCGGACCGCCCAGCCGTGGTCGGAGTCCTTCGTGCTCTGAACGCTCATCAGGTACGACGAGGGGAGCGGCGTGGCCCGGAAACGTGCGGTCCGCGGTGGGGGGCGCGCCGTCGAGGTGGAGCCCGAGCGGCTCGCGCGGTGGTTCGAGCGGTTCGCCGAGCGCAACGGCGGCGTGCGCCACACGGTGCTCGGTGCCGACGAGGTCGCGGTCACCGGTGGCGACGGCACCACCGCGACCGTTGCGGTGCCGTTTCCACCGCTGCCCACCGGCACCGGGGACACCGAGCACGTCGCCGAAGGACTGGCGGTGCGGCCGCTGATCGAGCATGCCTGCCGCCCGCGCCGGATCGGCCTGCTCCTGGTCCGGCTCGGCGGGCACAGCGTCGGCGTCGCCGAGCGGGGCAAGGTGCTCGTCTCCCGCACCGACCGGCATCTGGTGCACGGCCGCAGCGCCGCGGGTGGCTGGTCGCAGCAGCGCTTCGCCCGGCGCCGCGAAGGGCAGGCACGGCAGGCGCTGCGCTCGGCCGCCGACGACGCCGCCGACGTGCTCGGCTCCCGGGTCACCGAGCTGGACGGCGTCGTGCTCGGCGGTGACCGCAAGGCGATCGACGAACTGCGCGCCGACCACCGGCTCGAACCCGTGTTCGCACTCGCCGGGTCCCGGGTGCTCGACGTCGGTGAGCCCCGCCGGACCGTGCTCGACGACGCCGCCGAGCGGGCCCGGGCCGTCGAGATCGTCGTCCGGGACGGGTGAGCCAGGACACGGGTGGGTAATCCGATGGACACGCGTACGTACACTGGGGACGTGGTCGTCCGGCTGGAGTAGCTGACCCGCCTCTCGTGCGGGTGTCTCATGCTGTCCGTTTCCGCTTCTACGCCACGGAGCTTCCTTTGATCTCGGCCTCTGGCCTCGAACTACGCGCCGGTTCCCGCATCCTGCTCGCCGACCTGGGCCTGCGGGTCCAGCCCGGCGACCGGATCGGCCTCGTCGGCCGCAACGGCGCGGGCAAGACCACCACGCTGCGGGTGCTGGCGGGGGAGGGCGAGCCCTACGCCGGTGAGGTGCACCTCGGCAGTGAGCTCGGCTACCTGCCACAGGACCCGCGCGAGGGTGACCTTTCGGTCCCGGCGAAGGACCGCGTGCTGTCGGCACGCGGCCTCGACACGCTCGTACGGGACATGGAGAAGGCGCAGACCGCCATGTCCGAGCTCGTCGACGACGCCGAGCGCGACCGGGCGATCCGGCGGTACGGCAGACTGGAGGAGCGTTTCTCCGCTCTCGGCGGCTACGCGGCGGAGAGCGAGGCCGCGCGGATCTGCGCGAACCTCGGGCTGGAGGAACGCGTGCTGCCGCAGCCGTTGCAGACGCTCTCCGGCGGGCAGCGGCGCCGGGTCGAGCTCGCGCGCATCCTGTTCGCCGCGTCCGAGGCCGGTGCGGGCGGCAAGTCCGACACGGTCCTGCTGCTCGACGAGCCGACCAACCACCTCGACGCCGACTCGATCAACTGGCTGCGCGGGTTCCTGAAGTCGCACGAGGGCGGCCTCGTGGTGATCAGCCACGACGTCGACCTGCTCGACGAGGTCGTGAACAAGGTCTGGTTCCTCGACGCGACGCGCGCCGAGCTGGACACCTACAACATGACCTGGCAGCGCTATCTCGAGGCTCGCGCGACCGACGAGAAGCGCCGCAGGCGCGAGCGGGCCAACGCCGAGAAGAAGGCCTCCGCACTGCAGCAGCAGGCGGCCAAGCTGGGCGCGAAGGCCACCAAGGCGGTCGCGGCCAAGAACATGGCGCGGCGCGCCGAGCAGATGCTGGCGAACCTCGACGAGGAGCGGCAGTCGGACAAGGTCGCGCGGATCAAGTTCCCCGCGCCGGCGCCCTGCGGCAGGACACCGCTCACCGCGGAGGAGCTTTCGAAGTCCTACGGCTCGCTGGAGATCTTCACCGGCGTCGATCTCGCCATCGACCGCGGGTCCAAGGTCGTCGTGCTCGGCCTGAACGGCGCGGGCAAGACCACGCTGCTCCGCCTGCTCGGCGGGATGGAGACCCCGGACACCGGTGCCGTCGTCGCCGGCCACGGCCTGCGCCTCGGCTACTACGCGCAGGAGCACGAGACCCTCGACCACGACGCGTCGGTGTGGGAGAACACCCGGCACCTCGCCCCGGACACCGGGGCACAGGAGCTGCGGAACCTGCTCGGTTCGTTCCTGTTCACCGGCGAGCAGCTCAACCAGCCCGCCGGCACGCTCTCCGGTGGCGAGAAGACCCGGCTCGCGCTGGCGGGGTTGGTCTCCAGCGCGGCGAACGTGTTGCTGCTCGACGAGCCCACCAACAACCTCGACCCGGCGAGCCGCGCGCAGGTGCTGGACTCGCTGCGCAGCTACTCCGGGGCCGTCGTGCTGGTGACACACGACCCGGGAGCGGTCGAGGCACTGGAGCCCGAGCGGGTCATCCTGCTGCCGGACGGTACCGAGGACCACTGGTCCGAGGACTACCTCGAACTGGTACAGCTCGCCTGAGACCCGGCGAGAGAGCTAGTCGATCTCGTTAGTTGCGGTCGGACAAGGACCCTGGATCGGCCCAATATGGCGCCGTTTTAGGAGGTTTTTCGCTCGCCGTCTGGCATTCAGCGGCTCAGTGTTCGATCATTGCGACAGGCAGGGGTCGAATGTGACCCGAATTACCCGATCGGGGCGGAAGGTGGATTGACGTGGCAGACCTGAAGAAGGGCGCGCGCATCACCGGAAACACGCGCGACAAGCTGGCCGCCGACCTGAAGAAGAAATATGAGAAGGGCGCGAGCATTCGCGCCCTGGCCGAGTCGACCGGTCGTTCCTACGGTTTCGTGCACCGGGTGCTCTCCGAATCGGGTGTGCAGCTCCGTGGCCGGGGTGGCGCGACCCGGGTCAAGAAGAAGTAGCCGAAGTACGTCTGCCGGATTCCGCGGTGCCGGGCGGTGCTGCGGTGCGATCCGGAAAGCACAGCATCGCGCCGAGCAGTACGAACGGATACACCAGGTAGCCGAATCGCGTGGCCGGTGTGAGCAGGGTGAACGCCGCCAGGCCGACGGCGATGCGCAGTAGCGCGTCCGCACCCGTCCTCGGCGGCCGCCGGATGAGCCATGCCAGGATCAGCAGTGCGGCGGCGAACAGCAGTGCGAACGCGATCGCCCTGCCGGTGGCGCCGGTGCCGGCGATCAGGTGACCGGGCAGCGGGCTCGCCGCGGGGGAGCTGACGGCTCCGAGCCCGGCCGGGAACCGGATCACGTGCTCGGTGAACGCCGCCGGGTCGGCGAGCAGCACGGGGACGTTCAGTGCCGCGCACATCGCCACGAAGACGGCAGCGAAGCCGGCGAGCGCGCGGGCGCCGAGCCGGGTGAGCACGAGCGCCGCCAGCACGGCGGCGGCCGGCAGCACGATCAGCTTCGCGCTGGCGACGGCGGCCAGCACCACGGCGGCGAGCACTGGCCGGTCGGTCGCGGCGAGTGCGCAGGAGAGCACGAGCAGGCCGACCACGGCGAGGTCGGGACCGGCGACCGTCCAGGTGAGCGCCGTGAACGGCCCGATCAGCGCGAGTTGTGCGCCGCGCACCGGCACGCGCGGCGAGCCGAGCAGGCGCAGGCTCGCCCAGGCGCATAGCGCCGCCACGAGGATGAACACCAGCCGGGCGTCGGTCAGGGCATCGGCCACCGGCGTGCCGCCCAGCAGTGCCCTCGGCAGCCCGAACAGTGCCATGACCGGCCCGTACGGCGTGTAGTCGTTCACCACGGGTGGCCGGCCGAGTGCGCCGACGTCGACATAGGGCGTGCCGTGGTCGAGCAGCAGGGTCGCGGACCGCTCGATCACCCACACCTCGGGCTGGGCACTCCATGCTCCGGGCGCGCGTGCCCAGTCGCCGCCTCCCAGCCTGCTCCCCACCAGCGTGACCAACGGCGCGAGCATCGCCACGACGACGACGGCGGCGACGCCCACCCAGCGTGAGCGCCACCAGCCGGGCCGCAGGCGCGGCGTGAGCAGCAGCCAGCACGTGTGGACGAATGCGAGGCCGTATCCCGCGACCGCGAACGTTCCCCACACGCGGAAGCCGTAGTGCTTGTCGGTCAGCGCGATCACCAGCGCATAGCCGGCGCAGACGAGGTAGAACGCGGCGTCGAGCGGCAGCGGGCGCTCGTTCCAGCTCGGCCGGAGCCGGAGCGGCACCAGTCGTGTCGCCACGCGTTCACCTCCTGAGCAGCGGCCGGGGTCGCGGTCAGGTTACCGAGCCGCCTGCCACCGTCGGCGACGGCCGGGAAAATTGTCGGACCTGTCGGGAAGGATCAGGTAGAACAGTGCGTTGGGCTGGTCATATGCGCAAAAAATCTTGACTAAGGTCGAGGTATCTGGAGGGCGGCGGGCGAAGTGGACAACACCTGGTCACTGCTGAGCGGTGCCATGCGGGCGCCGGACGTGCCGAAGAAGGGACTGCGCCGTGGCACCGTGCGGCGGGTCGCCCGCTTCGCCCGGCCGCACTGGCGCAGGCTCGGGATCTTCCTCGCGCTGACCGTGCTCGCCGCGGTACTGGCGGTGAGCACCCCACTGCTCGCAGGCAGGGTCGTCGACACGATCGTCGGCGGGGGAGCGGTGTCGGTCCTGGTGTGGCTCGCCGTCGCCATCGCCGGGCTCGCGATCGCCGACGCCGGACTGGGACTGGCCGAGCGCTGGCAGTCCGCGCGCATCGGTGAGGGGCTGATCTTCGACCTCCGCCGCGCGGTGTACGAGCACATTCAGCGGATGCCCGTCGCGTTCTTCACCCGCACCCGGACGGGCGCGCTCGTGAGTCGGCTCAACAACGACGTGATCGGTGCGCAGCGCACGTTCACCGCCACCCTGTCCGGGCTGGTGACCAACGTGATCCAGCTTGTGCTGTCGCTGGCCGTGATGATGACGCTTTCCTGGCAGGTGACGCTGCTCGCGCTCGTGCTGCTGCCGGTCTTCGTGCTGCCCGCGCGCCGGATCGGCAGGCGGATGGCCGCGCTGCAGCGCGAGTCCGCCGAGCTGAACGCGTCGATGACCACGCAGATGACCGAGCGTTTCTCGGCGCCCGGAGCGACACTGGTCAAGCTGTTCGGCAGGCCGGACGCCGAGAACTCCGCGTTCGGCCTCCGCGCGGGCCGGGTCCGCGACATCGGCGTGCGCACGGCGATGCTCACCCGGTGGTTCATGACGAGCCTGACCCTGGTGTCGGCGCTCGCGCAGGCGCTGGTGTACGGGCTCGGCGGCTGGATGGCGCTGCGCGGCGACCTCGCGCCGGGCACGGTCGTGGCGCTCGCGCTGCTGCTCACCAGGCTCTACACGCCGCTCACGGCGCTGGCCAACGTCCGGGTGGATGTGATGACCGCGCTCGTGTCCTTCGAGCGGGTCTTCGAGGTGCTCGATCTCGATCCGATGATCAAGGAACGACCGGATCCGAAGCCGTTGCCTGCCGGTGGCGTTTCGGTGGAGTTCGAGGATGTCCGTTTCAGCTATCCCTCCGCCGACCGCTACTCGCTCGCGTCGCTGGAGGAAGTGTCCATTCTGGACAACCGTGGCGGCGAGGAAGTCCTGCACGGGGTCGGTTTCCGTGCCGAGCCTGGGCAGATGGTCGCCCTCGTCGGTTCGTCCGGAGCCGGGAAGTCGACGATCGCGGCGCTGGTACCCAGGCTCTACGACGTGGACTCGGGTGCCGTCCGGCTGTCCGGTGTGGACGTGCGCGACCTCGGCTTCGACACGCTGCGGCACACCGTCGGGGTGGTGACGCAGGACGGGCACCTCTTTCACGACACGATCCGGGCGAACCTCTCCTACGTCCGGCCCGAGGTGACCGAGCCGGAAATCTGGCACGCGCTCGAACGGGCGCGGCTGGCCTCGCTCGTGCGCTCGCTGCCGGACGGCCTCGACACGCTGGTCGGTGAGCGCGGTTACCGGCTCTCCGGCGGGGAACGGCAGCGGCTCACCATCGCGCGGCTGTTGCTCGCCCAGCCGCGGGTGGTCGTCCTCGACGAGGCGACCGCCCACCTCGACTCCGAGTCCGAGGTGGCGGTCGGTGAGGCACTCACCGACGCGCTGGACGGCAGGACCGCACTCGTCATCGCCCACCGGCTTTCGACCGTGCGGGCCGCCGACCTGATCCTGGTGATCGAGGCGGGCACGGTGGTCGAGCGCGGAACGCACGAGGAACTGCTCGCCGCAGGCGGCCGGTACGCCGAGCTCCACCGCACCCAGTTCAGCGAGGGTGAGCGGGAACACGCCGCCGCGTAGCGCGCGCCCCGGCGCCGGTGGCGTTCACTGCGACCAAAGCGGAGGAGGTCGCCGCGTGAAGGGCACGGAAGGCACGGAAGGCATGGAGAGCATGGAAGGTGACGAGCCTGCGCTGTTGGTACGGCGCCCGGCAGGCCCGGCCCGTGCGGTGGCACTGGTGCTGCACGGCGGGGCCCAGTTCGGCGCAGGCGTGGTGCGTCCGTGGGGACTCGCGTACCTGCGCATGGTGCCGCTGGCCAGGGCGTTGTACGCAGCCGGTGCTGCACACGGCCTTGAGGTCCGGCTGCTGCGCAACCGGGTGCGGGGCTGGAACGAGCCCGCGCTCGACCCCGTCCTGGACGCCCGGTGGGCCCTCGGCCGGTTGCGCGCGGAGCATCCCGGCCTGCCGGTGGTACTCGTCGGCCATTCGATGGGTGGCCGCGTGGCCCTGCGCGTCGCCGACGACCCTGCGGTCGTGGGCGTGTGCGCGCTCGCCCCGTGGACGCCGGGGGACGAGCCCGTGGAGCCGGTCCGGGGCCGGTCCGTGCTGATCGCGCACGGTACACAGGACCGGGTCACCGGCCCGGCCGACTCCTATGCCTACGCCGTCAGGGCCGAGGCGAGCGCCGCCCGCCTGGCCAGGTTCGAGGTGACCGCCGAGGGCCACGCGATGCTGCGCAGGCCCCCCGTCTGGAGCCGGCTCGTCGCGGAGTTCACCTTGCGGACGCTGGAGCTGCCCTTCCGTGACGGGCTTGTCACCTCGGCCTGGACCAAACCGCCGGCGCAGCGGCTGCGAATCCCGCTCTGAAGTCCCTGCGGGGTTCCTCAGGCGGAAGGAAGTGCCTTGACCAGCTCGAGCGTCGACCGGTCGCAGCGTGACGTGCAGGCATGGCCCGGCCTGACCACCCCACCGCGCGCTCCCGCCCGCGCCCGTATCGCGGAGCTGCTCTTCCGGCGTGCCGTGCGGCCGCTCGACGTCCGGGTGAGCCTGCCGGGCGGCAGCCGCCTCGGCGCCGGTGGCCCCGGTGCGCCTGAGCTGCGGCTCCTCCGGCCTGCGGCGTTCTTCCACCGCCTCGGCGCCGACGGGAAGATCGGCTTCGGCGAGGCCTACATGGCGGGCGACTGGACCTCCGACGCGCTGGCCGAGGTGCTGACGCCGTTCGCGGAGCGGACGGCGGTTCTGATTCCGCCGGCGTTGCAGCGCTTCCGGGGGTTCGTCGACCGCGGGCACCCGCAGGCCGAACGGAACACGGTCGACGGCGCGCGGGCCAACATCCACCGGCACTACGACCTGTCGAACGAGCTGTTCGGCCTGTTCCTGGACGAGACGATGACCTACTCCTCAGCGCTGTTCGGCCCAGGGGACGATCTCGCGGCTGCGCAGGTCCGCAAGATCGACAACGTCCTCGACTACGCCGGGGTCCGCGCCGGCAGCCGCGTGCTGGAGATCGGTACCGGTTGGGGTGAGCTGGCCGTCCGGGCCGCCCGGCGCGGTGCCGAGGTGACCTCCCTCACCCTGTCCGAGGAGCAGCGCACGCTGGCCACCAAGCGCATCGCCGAGGCGGGCCTCGCCGAGCGGATCGACGTGCGACTGCTCGACTACCGGCAGGCGGAGGGAACCTACGACGCGGTGGTGAGCGTCGAGATGATCGAAGCCGTCGGCGCCGACTACTGGCCGGAGTTCTTCGGCACGGTCGGCAGGCTGCTGCGGTCGGGGGGCAGGTTCGGTCTGCAGGCCATCACGATGCGGCACGACCGGATGCTCGCCGCGGCATCCTCGTACACCTGGGTGCACAAGTACATCTTTCCGGGCGGGCTGATCCCGTCCGTGGAATCGGTAAGACACGGCATCGCACACAACACCACGCTGCGGCAGCATGCCCAGCTCGAGTTCGGCCAGGACTACGCGCGTACCCTTGAACAGTGGCGGGAGCGGTTCCGGCACCGCCGGGCGGAGGTCGCCGAACTCGGTTTCGACGACGTGTTCCGCCGGATGTGGGACTTCTATCTCGCGTACTCGGAGGCCGGTTTCCGCTCCGGCTACCTGAAGGTGCACCAGTTCTCGTTCGGATGAGCAGGCGCAACCGATCGGGGTGCCGGACGTCCTTCTGTCGGGACAGTGCGGTTAAGTTAGCGCGGCGACACGGCCGGCACGACACCGAATCGGAGAACCGATGAGCTACGGCGGACAGTACGGCGGGCACCAGCCCCCACCTCGGCGCCGCCAGCCACCCCGTGGTCCGCGGGAACACCAGCGAGCGCAGACGCTGCCGGTGCCTGGCAGGGAACGCGCAGGTCAGGGTGCACAGCGTGCACGGCCCCCGCAGTCGACGCGGGCCGCCCCGCCGCACCAGCCCCCGCCGGGGGAGCGCAGGCGGCCGCCAGGGCCGCCGCCGAAGCGCAAGCGGTGGACGTTCGGCCGGGTGGCGCTGAGCCTGCTGATGGTTCTCGTGCTGTTCATCGCGGGTATCTGGGTCTATCTGGAGTTCTCGATCAACCGCATCGACGCGCTGCCCGGCTACGAGGGGCAGCCGGCCGCCGCCGAGGGCACCAACTGGCTGATCGTGGGCTCCGACTCACGGGCCGGCCTTGACCCCGAGGACCAGGAGAGGCTGTCCACCGGTGACTCCGGCGGCCAGCGCACGGACACGATCATGGTCGCGCACATCCCGGACAACGACACGGCGCCGACCCTGCTCAGCCTGCCCCGCGACTCGCAGGTCGAGATCCCCGGACACGGCACCAACAAGATCAACGCCGCGTTCTCCTTCGGTGGCGCGCCGCTGCTGGCGCAGACCGTCGAGCAGGCGACCGGCCTGCACATCGACCACTACGCGGAGATCGGCTTCGGCGGGTTCGCCAACATCGTGGACGCCATCGGCGGTGTCGAGATGGACATTCCGGAGGAGATGCGCGACACCAAGACCGGTGTCGTGATCCCTGCGGGCAAGCAGGAGCTGGACGGCGCGCAGGCACTCGGGTTCGTCCGCATGCGTTACAGCTCGGCGACGCCGCGTTCGGACCTCGACCGGGTGGCCAACCAGCGCAAGTTCATCGGCGCGCTGGCCAACGAGATGGCGAGCCCCGCCACGCTGCTCAACCCGTTCGACCTGTTCCCGCTGCTGTCCGCGGCGCCGGACGCGCTGACCATGGACACCGGTGACCACCTGCACCACCTGGTCGGCCTCGCCTGGGCCATGCGCGGCATCTCCGACGGCGGGGTGGTCGCCACCACCGTGCCCACGACGTCGGCCTCGGCGGAGAACTGGGACGAGGCCAAGTCGCAGCAGCTGTTCGACGCGCTACGCAACGACACTCCGCTGCCGGACAGCGTGATCGTCAACTAAGCACGCTCGTGAGTGGCTACGCGAGTTCTAACTCGCGTAGCCACTCACGAGGCGTGGCCGGTACGAGCGCGGAGCACTTCGAGGGCCTTGTCGGCGTGCACGCTCATCCGCAGCTCGCTCTTGATCACGTCGAGGACCGTGCGGTCGGTGTCGATCACGAACGTGTGCCGCCTGGTGAGCAGCGGGCCGAGCTTGCGGCGCACGCCGAACTGCGTCGCGACGGTGCCGTCCGGGTCGGAGAGCAGCGGGAAGTCGAAGTCGTGCGTGCTGGAGAACCGCCGCTGCTTGTCCACCGGGTCGGGGCTTATGCCGATTCGGTGGGCGCCCACCTCGGCGAACTCGGCGGCGAGGTCGCGGAACTGGCAGCTCTCGGCCGTGCAGCCGGTGGTCATCGCCGCCGGGTAGAAGAACAGTACGACCGGTCCGGTCTCCAGGAACCCGGACAGCGTGCGCTGCTCGCCCTGGTCATCGGCCAGCGTGAAGTCCGGTGCGAGGTCTCCCTTTTTCATGCTCGGGACGGTACTGGACGGCCGGGGTCAGCGGGTGTGCCGCCGGATCAGCGACTCGATCTCCGCTCCGCTGGCCGTCCCGCCGAACGCGGGACCTCGGCCCGCCACGATCCCGAGCTCCCTCAGCCGCCTCGCGTGCTCGGCGTCACGAACACCTTCCGCGCCGACGCGGTGCAGCCCCAGCTCCCTGGTTCGTTCGAGCAGTGCCGCGATGTGCCTGCGGGCGCCCGCCGCACCGGCCTCGTCCTCCGCGAGCGCGTCGATCAGCGGGCCGGAGAGCACCACGAAGCCCACCGGCAGCTTCTGGGCGTGCATCAGCTCCACGTCCGCGGCTCCCGTGGCCGCCATCGCGATCTGCACATCCAGATCGGACAGGACGGACAACGCTTCCAGAACCTCACCCCGCGGGTCGAGCAGGGCGGTGGTGTCCGCGCACAGGCGCACCTTCTGCGGCGGCAGCTCCGTGCGCTTCAGCTCGTCCCGCACCATTCCCACGAGGTTGGGATCGATCGCCAGCCGGGTCGGCAGCCGCAGGCACAGATCGGGTGCCGCCTCGCCGAACTGCTCATGCCACCTGGCCGCCTCGCTCAGTGACTCCTTCAACAGCCACTGCCCGAGGCTCAGCGTCATTCCGGTGGTGTCGGCGAGCGAGTAGAACTCCCGTGGCGCGAGCACGCCGTGCTCGGGGTGGTTCCAGCGCAGGGACGCGTTCACGACCGCGATCTCGTTGCTGTCGTCGAGCTTGACGGTCGGCTGGTACTCCAGCTCGAACTCGCCGTTCTCCAGCGCACCGCCGATGACGGCGCCGAGCCCGTAGCGTCGCCGGTCGAGGCTGTCGAGGTCCGCCTCGAACAGCATCCACTGCGCGCGGCCGTTCTCCTTGGCCCGGTGCAGCGTGATCTCCGCCGCGCGGTGCAGGTCCTCCTGGGTCCGCCCGGCCGTCTCCTGCACGACGATGCCGACGCTGACGCTGACCGCGACGCCGTTCCCGTCGAGGTAGACCGGCTCGGCCAGCAGTGCCATCGCGTCCTCGACGAGGTCGATCACGTCGGTGCCCGTCAGCCGTCCTTGCATGAGCACCGCGAACCCGTCGCCGGACAGCCGCGCCACGAAGGCGTCATGCGAGGTGAACGCGGACTCGATCTTGCGGGCAACACTGCGCAGGATCTCGTCGCCTGCGCCGGGGCCGAGTCCATCGTTGATCACCTTGAAGCCGTCGATGTCGAGGTAGACCAGAGCGACCTGCTCGTCGGAGTCGTACGACGGGCCGGCGAGCGCGGCCTCGAGACGGTTGAAGAAGCTGCCCGCGTTGGGCAGGCCGGTGAGCGAGTCCTGCACGTTCTGCCGGCGCAGCGTCTCGCGCAGCAGGCTCAGCTCGCTGGCGTCCTCGATCATCAGCACCGGATACAGGGATCCGGCGGAGTCGCCAGGGAGGCCGGCGATGGTCACCTGGGTGCGGAGGGAGCCGTCCTCGATGTGGATGAGGTCCAGCCGTTCCCGGAAGCGCGAGCGTGGTACGGACCGGAGTTCCGCGAGTCCCGCACGGATCGTCGCGGCGTCCTCTTCGGACGCCGTGAGCTCGGTGACCGGCTTGCCGCGGAGATCGCCGGCCTCGTGACCGAGCAGCCGGGTCAGCGCGGCGTTGGTGTCCACGATCCGGCCGTCGTGGTCGGCGAGGACGATTCCGGTCGGCGAGGCCGAGTAGAAGGCCGCGAAGCGGTGCGCGACGGCGTCCTTCTCGGCCTCCGCGTGTGCCCGGGCCTCCTGGGCGACGGCGAGCAGGACGCGTTCGAGTTCCTCGGCGGGTAGCGTTACCCCTTCCGTGTCAGCCAGCGTGGCTGCCCATCGACGGGCGATCCCCTCCGCCCCTGGCGCGCCACCAGGTTCCGGCACACTGCACCTCTCCAAGGAAGCGACGAAGGCCAGCTCGCAGCCGGTGCGGGAGGTCGAGCCCACGACACCGGCCGGAGTCGGCCGAGAGCCTTGCCACCGCATCATGCAGGTAACGCGGTGTCTACCGGCTGAAAGGGTGGTCGCGCGTACTCTAGCGAATACCCAGAGTGATTGTAGGTGGTGCTCCCGTTGCCGGTCAGCGGCGGTCCAGGCGCACGGGCAAACCATCGACGGGTACCGGCAGTGATACGTAGTCCCAGCGGACGTCGTAGCCCGGCGGCACGCTCCACCGGTAGGTCCGCAGCATCTCGTGCAGCAGGGCCTTCACTTCAAGCGTGCCGAAATGCAGGCCGATGCACTTGTGCGCGCCACCGCCGAAGGGCAGCCACGCGTAGCGATGGGACTTGTCCTCCCGGCGCTGTTCGCCGAACCGCTCGGGATCGAAGGAGTGCGGGTCGCTCCAGCACGCCGGGTCGAAATGGTTCACGGTCGGCGAGACGCCGACGAGCGTGCCCTCGGGGATGTAGTGGCCCAGCACCGAGGTCTCCTTGACCGTCTTGCGGGACAGGCTCGGCACCGGTGCGACGAGCCGCAACGCCTCCTTGATCACCAGGTCGAGCGTGTGAAGCTGCTCCAGGGCCTCGATGTCGGGGATGTCGTCGCCGAGCCGGAGTGACTCCGCCCTGGCCCGTTCCTGCCACTCGGGGTACTTGGCGAGGTAGAAGGCGGCGGCCGAGCTGGTGATGGTGGACGTGTCGTGCGCGGCCATCATCAGGAAGATCATGTGGTTGACGACGTCCTCGTCGGTGAACCGCTCGCCGTCCTCGGTCGTCGCCTGGCACAGCGCCGAGAACAGGTCGCCGCCGGGAGCGGCACGCTTGGCCGGCAGGTTCTCCGCGAAGTAGCGCTCGAGCACCTTGCGGCCGCGCAGCCCGGCCGCCCAGCGGCCTCCAGGTACCGGGTGACGCACGACGGCGGTGGCGGCTCGCACGGTGTCGACGAAAGCCCGGTTGATCGCCCTCGCGTCGTCCCCGCTGCGCATGTTCATGAAGACTCGCGTCGCCACGTCGAGCGTGAGCTGCTTGAGCGACCAGTACAGCCTCGGGTTCGGGTCGGTCCGCCACCCGGCGATCCCGGCGCGCAGGGTCGGGCCCATCTGGTCGACGTAGCCCACGAGCCGGTCGCGGGTGAAGGCGTCCTGCATGATCCGGCGGTGCATGTGGTGCTCGCCGAAGTCGAGCAGCATCAGCCCGCGCGAGAAGAACCGCTCGATGAAGAACCTCCAGCCTTCCTGCGAGAAGGCTTTGTCCTTGTTGACGAGGGCGGCCTGCGTGGCGTCCGGGCCCGCGAGGGTGACGATGCGGTGGCCGAACGCGCGGGACCAGGACACGGGGCCGTACCGCTCGATGCGGCGCAGGGCGTACTCGACGCCGTAGCGCATGAAGTCCAGCGAGTGCCCGATCAGGGGCGGGCCGTCGTCGCCGAGCACGGGCTTCAGCCCGCTGCCCGCAGGCGGTGCGGCGAGCTCGTGCACCGGCCAGCGTTTGGCGAGGATGCGCTCGTCGACGGCGCGCGGCAGCCGCAGCGCCGTGATCGGCGGTACGCGTTCCCTGATCGAATCGGTCACCCTGCCGACAGCCGACGTCATCGTCATCACCCCGCATCTGCCTCTGGGACGACGGTCCCGCACTATTGGCAATCTGACAAGAGGGTTCAGCCGTCCGGTGGTGAGTCAGACTTTCCGGGTCACCAGGGGACGACGCCCTCGTCGTCGAAGAAGCCACCGCGCGGCCCGTCATCCGGCAGGGTGGCGAGCCGGATCGCGATCGCGGCACCCTGCTCGGGCGTTCGCGGCGCGTTGAAGCCGGTGAAGTCGGTCGCCACGTAGCCGGGGCAGCCGGCGTTCACGATGACGTTCGTGTCGGCGAGTCGGCGGGCGTACTGTGCCGTGACGCTGTTGAGCATCGACTTCGACGGTGCGTACGCGGCCATGATCGGGCCGGTCTGCAGTGTCAGCGAGCCCATGTTGCTCGACATGTTGACGATGCGCGGCGAGTCCGCGCGGCGCAGCAGAGGGAGCATCGCGTTCGTCACCCGGACGACCCCGAACACGTTCGTGTCGAGGACGGTGCGGACGACGTCGAGGTCGAGCGTCGTCGGGTCTTGCGCGCCACCGTCGGTCCGGCCGGAGATGCCGGCGTTGTTGACGAGCACGTCGAGCCGTCCTGCCGTCTGCTCGATGGTCGCCGCTGCCGCGGCGACGCTGTCGTCGGAGGTGACGTCGAGGGCGACCCCGAACGCGTCAACGCCCGCGGTACGCAGACGCTCGAGGGCCTCCTCGCGCCTGGCATCGTCGCGTGCGCCCATCGCGACCGTGAAGCCGATCGCTCCGAGACCCTGTGCGATGGCGAAACCGATTCCCTTGTTCGCGCCGGTGACCAGCGCGGTCTTCGTGTTGTTCACTCCGTCCATGCTCGGCGAGCCGTGCGCTCGCTGTCCAAGACCGAGTCGGTGGACTGTGATACCCAGCAGGTATCAGCCGGTAGGCTGCTCGCGTGGACGATCTCGAGACCCGCGAGCTCAGATACTTCGTCGCCGTCGCCGAGGAAACGCACTTCGGACGTGCCGCCGGCCGGCTCGGGATCGCGCAGCCGCCGCTCTCACGCGCGATCCGCCGGCTGGAGCGGCGGCTCGGCGTCCAGCTCCTCGACCGGGACCGTCGAGGAGTGGCGCTCACCGACGCCGGCAGGGTGCTGCTCCGCGAGGCCCGAGCAGCCCTCGACGCGGTCGCGGCCGCTGAGCGTCGGACGCGGCGTGCCGGGGATCCGAAGCGGCCGCTGGTGCTCGCGACGAAGGCCGGGGCGTCCCATGAACTGCTGCAACGGCTCCTCGACGAGCTTGCGAGCGAACCCGATGGCGCACCGATCGAGATCCTCCTGTGCGAGGTCGGCGAGCAGGCACGGCTGCTCCGCAACGGGCGCGCCGACGTGGCACTCATGCATCGCCCGTTCGACGACCTCGCCGGGTTCGACACCGAGGACCTCTTCGTCGAAGGCCAGGTCGCGATCCTTCCCGCGGTGCATCCGCTCGCCTCCCGTGAGCAGCTCACGCTGGCGGATGTCCGCAATGTGCCGGACCTGCCGATCGCTCGATGGCCCCGGCTCGACGGGTCCTACCCGGACGGGCCCGGACCGGAGGTGCACACCCAGTCACAGCTCGCTCAGCTCGTGGCGCTCGGCAGGACGCTGCTCGTCATCCCTGCCTCCAGCCGTGCCTGGCAGTGGCCCGAACACGTCGCGGTGCCCGTCGTCGACGCGCCGGACGTCACCACGGTGATCGCATGGCCGCCAAGCAGTCACTCCCAGGCGGTCGCGTCACTCGTCCGCTCAGCGGCCGGGCTCCGCGGCAGCGCGCTGGGTCCATGGGCTGAGAGTGCCTCACCGTAGGCCCGGTGCAGCTCCCCTTGAGTCAGGACAGACCGGGGGGCGCTCAGTCCCAGTCGAGGGCGCTGCCGCTCTGGTACTCGGTCACCCTCGTCTCGAAGAAGTTCTTCTCCTTCTTCAGGTCCATTGCCTCCGACATCCACGGGAACGGGTTCTCGTCCACGCCGAAGATCGGCGTCAGGCCGATCTGCCGGGCCCGGCGATCGGTGATGAAGCGCATGTACTGCTCGCACAGCTGCGCCGACAACCCGAGCATCCCGCGCGGCATCGTGTCGCGCGCGTAGGCCACCTCCAGCTCGCACGCCTCGGTGAGCATGCCTCGCACCTCCCGCTGGAACTCCGGCGTCCACAGGTGCGGGTTCTCGATCTTGATCTGGTTGATGCAGTCGATGCCGAAGTTCAGATGGATCGACTCGTCCCGCAGGATGTACTGGTACTGCTCGGCGATGCCGACCATCTTGTTGCGCCTGCCGAGCGAGAGGATCTGCGCGAAGCCGGTGTAGAACCACATCCCCTCGAAGATCACGTAGAAGGCGACGAGGTCTCGCAGGAAGTCCTGGTCGGCCTCCGGCGTGCCGGTCTCGAAGTCCGGGTTCTCCAGGTTCCGCGTGTACTTGAGCGCCCAGGCGTCCTTGTCCGCGATCGAGGGCACCTCGCGGTACATGTTGAACAGCTCGCCCTCGACGAGACCGAGGCTCTCGCAGATGTACTGGAAGGTGTGCGTGTGCACGGCCTCCTCGAACGCCTGCCGCAGCAGGTACTGGCGGCACTCCGGGTTGGTGATGTGCCGGTACACCGCGAGCACGATGTTGTTCGCCACCAGCGACTCCGCCGTGGCGAAGAAGCCGAGGTTGCGCTTGAGCATCAGCCGCTCGTCCTCGGTCAGCCCGTCCGCCGACTTCCACAGCGCGATGTCGGCCTGCATCGCCACCTCGGTCGGCATCCAGTGGTTGTTGCAGCCGGCGAGGTACTTCTCCCACGCCCAGCCGTACTTCAGCGGCAGCAGCTGGTTGACGTCGGCGCGGGCGTTGATCATCGCCTTGTCGTCGACGCTGACGCGCTCCGCGCCACGCGCGATCTCGCCGAGGCCGGTGGTGTCGAGGGTGTCCACGTTGGTCATGGTGCCTTTCTGCAGGTCAGCGCTCGTGAGTGCGGACACGGGTTCTAACTCGTGTCCGCACTCACGAGGGGTCGGGCGGGTTACTGGCAGGCTTCGCAGTCCGGGTCGTCGATCCGGCACGCCTCCGGCTCGGGCGACGGCCCGGCGGCGGGCACTGTGCTGGTGCCTCCGGTGCCGGCGGGCACTGTGCTGGTGCCTCCGGTGCCGGCGGGCACTGTGCTGGTGCCTCCGGTGCCGGCGGGCACGGCGTTGAGCTTGCCGTCCGTTCCCCGCAGCGTGCTCTTCTCCACATGCGTCGCCGACTGGGCCCGCAGGTAGTACGTCGTCTTCAGCCCCCTGCGCCACGCGTAGCGGTACAGCTCGTCGAGCCTGCGCCCGCTCGGCGCATCGATGTAGAGGTTCAGCGACTGGGCCTGGTCGATCCACTTCTGCCTGCGCGACGCGGCGTCCACCAGCCAGCGGCTGTCCACCTCGAACGCCGTGGCGAACAGCTCCTTGAGATCAGCGGGCACCCGGTCGATCTCGCCCAGGCTCCCGTCGAAGTACTTCAGGTCCGCGACCATGACCTCGTCCCACAGCCCGCGCTCCTTGAGACTCGCCACCAGGTACGGGTTCACCACCGTGAAGTCGCCCGACATGTTCGACTTGACGAACAGGTTCCGGAACAGCGGCTCGATCGACTGGCCCACCCCGCTGATGTTGGAGATCGTCGCGGTCGGCGCGATCGCCAGCACGTTCGAGTTGCGCATCCCCGTCACGCGCACGCGCTCGCGCAGCGCGTCCCAGTCGAGCGTGGCCGAGGTGTCGACGTCCAGTGCGTCCCCCTGCCGTGCCTCCGCGAGCAGCCGCAGCGAGTCGAGCGGCAGGATGCCCCTGCTCCACAGGGAGCCCTCGAAGCTCTCGTACCGGCCGCGCTCGGCGGCGAGGTCGGCCGACGCCGAGATGGCGTAGTAGCTGATCCGCTCCATGCTGCGGTCGGCGAACTCCACCGCCCCTTCCGAGGCCAGCGGCAGGCCAAGCTGGAACAGCGCGTCCTGGAAGCCCATCAGCCCCAGCCCGATCGGCCGGTGCCGCAGGTTCGACCGGCGTGCCTCCGGAATCGTGTAGAAGTTGATGTCGATCACGTTGTCGAGCATCCGCACGGCCGTTCGCACCGTGCGCTCCAGCCGCTCGGCGTCCAGCCCGTCCGCCGTCACGTGCCGGTCCAGGTTCACCGAGCCGAGGTTGCAGACCGCCACCTCGCCGGAACCGGTGTTCAGCGTGATCTCCGTGCACAGGTTCGACGAGTGGACCACACCCGCGTGCTGCTGCGGCGAGCGCAGGTTGCACGGATCCTTGAAGGTGATCCACGGGTGGCCGGTCTCGAACAGCATCGTCAGCATCCGCCGCCACAGCTCCACCGCACGCACCGTGCGGAACACCCTGATCTCGCCGCGCCCGGCGGCCGCCTCGTACTCGCGATAGCGCTCGGCGAAGGCCGTGCCGTACAGGTCGTGCAGGTCGGGCACCTCGTCGGGGGAGAACAGCGTCCAGGAGCCGTCCGCCTCCACCCGGCGCATGAACTCGTCCGGCACCCAGTTCGCGGTGTTCATGTCGTGCGTGCGCCTGCGGTCGTCCCCGGTGTTCTTGCGCAGGTCGAGGAACTCCTCGACATCGATGTGCCAGGTCTCCAGGTAGGCGCAGGCCGCACCCTTTCGCTTGCCGCCCTGGTTGACCGCGACCGCGGTGTCGTTGGCGATCTTGAGGAACGGGACCACGCCCTGCGAGGTGCCATTGGTCCCCTTGATGTGCGCGCCGAGGCCGCGGACCGGCGTCCAGTCGTTGCCGAGGCCGCCCGAGTACTTGGCGAGCAGCGCGTTGTTCTTGTACGATTGGAAGATCGAGTCCAGGTCGTCGTCGACCGTGGTCAGGAAGCACGACGAGAGCTGCGGGCGCGTCGTGCCCGAGTTGAACAGCGTCGGCGTCGACGCCATGAAGTGGAACGACGACAGCAGCTCGTAGAACTCCACGGCGCGTGCCTCCCGGTCGTCCTCGCGGATCGCCAGGCCCATCGCCACCCGCATGAAGAACGCCTGCGGCAGCTCGAACCGGGTGCCGTCGTGGTGCAGGAAGTAGCGGTCGTAGAGCGTCTGCAGGCCGAGGAAGCCGAAATCGAGGTCCCGCTCGGGCCGGATCGCCGCGGTGATCGCGTCCAGGTCGAACGTGGCCAGCTCGGGACTGAGCAGCTCCAGCTCGATCGCGCGCCGGAGGTAGTCGCGGAAGTAGCCGCCGTAGGCCGCGGCCATCTCGTGCTGGCTCGCCAGCCGTGGCGCGCCGGCGAGGTAGCTCAGCGCCTCGCCGCGCAGCCGGTCCAGCAGCAGGCGCGCGCTGACGTAGGAGTAGTTCGGCTCCTGCTCGACGAGGGTGCGGGCGGCCATGACCTGGGCGAGCGCGAGCTCGTCGGGGCTGATGCCGTCGTAGAGGTTGCGCCACGTCTCGGTCAAGACCGGCTCGGCGGAGACGTCGGCCAGCCCCGCGACAGCCTCGCCGACCACCTGCGAGACCCGGTCCCAGTCCAGTGGCGTGACCGTGCCGTCGGCTGCCGCGACGCTGATCTCGGCCCTCGGCCGCCCGGGTCGCCCGGCCTCGCGTGCCCTGGTGCGTTCCTCGCGGTAGAGCACGTAGGCCCGCGCGACCTTGTGCTGGCCGCCGCGCATCAGCGCGAGCTCGACGAGATCCTGGATCTGCTCGATGTGCAGCGCCTGCTCCGGTCCGGCGTGCCGGAACAGTGCGGCCTCGACCTGCGCGGTCAGCTCGGCGACGATGTGGTGGATGCGGGAGGACGCGGCGGCGTCGCCGCCCTCGACCGCGAGGAACGCCTTGGTCATGGCGACGGAGATCTTGTTCGCGTCGAACGAGGACACGCTGCCGTCCCGGCGGATGACCCGCACCGCCGAGGCGGCCGGATCTGACGCGGACGGTGAGCGCTGGGAGGTCTCCACAGACATGCGCGGCTCCAGAAGGGTGCGTTCGGTGGCCCGCCGGCCGCTGCCGACGGGCTGAAGACGAGGTGTCGAAGCTCGCGAGCGCGCCGGGCCGCGGCAACGCGGTCCACCGCCCACGAGGTGCCCGAAGACTACATGTTGGGGTCGGCAGTCGCACGGGACCCAACATGCTGGCGTGTCGACGTGTTCTACGACACCTCGCCCGAACGGGTCAGATACCGGCGGCCCCCGGCGCGCCTGCGCGGAAGTCGGCCGGGTCGAGCCTGCGGGTGCGCCTGCGGTACTCGGCGGTGCGGCCCGGCCAGTTGCTCACCACCCGGCCGTGCTCGTTGCGGTACCAGCTGCTGCACCGGGTCCACACCGAGCGGCCGAGCCGCCGCTGCACCTCGGTGTCCCAGCGGCGCTCCGCCTCGGGACGCACGTCGAGGTAGCGGCCCGGGCGCGCGGCGAGCCGGCGCACCGCGTCGCGGATGTAGCGTGCCTGGCTCTCCAGCATGTAGACGACGGAGCCGCCGCCGAGGTTGGTGTTCGGGCCGTACATCAGGAACATGTTGGGGAATCCGGGCACCGTGATACCGAGATGCGCGCGGGCGCCCTCGCTCCATGCCTCCGACAGCGGCCGGTGGTCCAGCCCGTGGATCTTGATCGGGGCCAGCAGTTCCAGCGCGGCGAATCCGGTGCCGTAGACAATGACGTCGGCCGGGTGCTCAGTACCGTCGGCTGTCCGCACGCCGTCCGGCGTGATCTCGGCGATGTCCTCGGTCACCAGGTCCACATCGGACCTCGTGAGCGCCGGATAGTAGTCGTTGCTGAACAGCACGCGCTTGCACCCGATCTCGTAGTCGGGCGTCAGCTTCCGGCGTAGCTCCGGGTCCCGCACTTGTTCGCGCAGGTGTTTCTCCGCCTGTCTCTTGAACACCGGGACCATCCACTGCCACTTCGACAGGCACTGCTGGGCGAACTCGGCGTAGAGCCAGAAGCTGACGCGGTCGAGCGTCTGCAGCAACGGCACGGTGCGGAAGAGCCGATGGTGCCAGCTCCGGTAGGCATGGTCGCGCTTGGGCAGGATGTACTGCGCCGACCGCTGGAACACGGTCAGCCGCCCCACCTTCCGCTGGATCTCCGGCACGAACTGGATGGCGCTCGCCCCCGTGCCGATCACCGCCACACGCTTGCCGTCGAGCTCGCAGTCGTGGTCCCACTCGGCGGAGTGGAACGAGCGGCCGCGAAAGGTCTCGATGCCGGGGATGGTGGGGAACGCCGGCCGGGACAGCTGCCCGGTGGCCGGGATGAGGACCTGCGCGGAGTACTCCTCGCCGTTCGCCGTGTGGACGTGCCAGCGGGCGCCGGTCTCGTCGAACTCCGCGGAGGCGACCTCCGTGGAGAACCGGATGTGCCCGGTCACGCCGTACTTGCGCGCAGTCCGGCCGAGGTAGGAGTGGATGTCCGGCTGGGCCGCGTAGCGCCGGGGCCAGGCGAGGTTGCGCTCGAAGGAGAACGAGTACAGCGGCGAGGGGACGTCGCAGCCCGCGCCCGGATAGGTGTTCTCGCGCCAGACGCCGCCGAGGTCGTCCGCCCGCTCCAGGATCACGAAGTCGTGGATGCCCGCGCGGCGCAACTCGATCGCCATCGCGATGCCGCCGAAGCCCGCGCCGATGACGAGCGCGGTGGTACGGACGGCCTCCCTGGACGAGTTCACGGTCGTCATGGCTCGAAGGCTAGGTCGGGGGGCCGCGCTCCTCCAGCGGCGGGCCGGACAAGATATTGATACTTTCGGACACGTGGTGGTGAACGGAGACGTGCGACGGCCCCCGGTGACCGACTGGGACTTCCCACGCGGTGTCGGGGGAGTGGTGCTGCTCGTGGACTTCGCCTCGGAGCTGGGCATCCCGGCCGAGCGAGTGCTGCGCGGCACGGGGATCGGCGCGGACGCCGTCCGCGACCCGCTCGCACAGGTCGAGGCCCATCAGGAGCTCGCCGTCGTCCGCAACCTGTTGCGGGCGAGCGGCGCCGACCCGGCCGCGCTCGGGCTCGCGGCGGGGCAGCGCTACCACGCGACGTCCTACGGCATCTGGGGTTACGCGGTCATCAGCAGCGGCACCGTCCGCGACGCGGTGGAGGTCGCACTGCGCTACGTGGAGCTGACGTTCGTGTTCTGCGTTCCGGAACTGCGTGACGGTACCGACCTCGCCCAGCTCTGCTGTCACGACGAGGCCGTGCCGGCCGACGTGCGGCCGTTCCTGCTCACCCGGGACATGGCGGCGATCTTCACGCTGATCCGGGAGCTGCTCGGCACGCCGTTGCCGGCCAGGGCGGTGCGGCTGCGGCTGCCGGAGCCGGCGGATGTCGCGCCGTACGCCGACGTGTTCGGCACGGTGCCCGAGTTCGGCGGGGAGAGCAGCGGTGTGGTGTTCCCGCGGGAGCTGCTCGCGCGCCGGATGCCGCAGGCCAACGAGCACACCGCCGCGCTGTGCGAGCAGCAGTGCCGGGAGCTGCTCACGCGTCGCCGCGAGCGGACGGGCGTCGCGCGGCTGGTGCGGGACAGGCTGCTCGCCGCCGAAGGGCTGCGCTCGGACATGGACAGCATCGCCGCCGGGCTCGGCATGACCGGCCGGACACTGCGGCGGAGGCTGGCCGCCGAGGGCACCAGCTACCGCGCCCTGGTCGACGAGGTGCGCGAGGCCTTCGCCGAGGAGCTGCTCGCCACCCGCGCGCTGTCGGTCGAGCAGATCGCCTACCGGCTGGGCTACGCCGAGGCGTCGAGCTTCATCCACGCCTTCAACCGCTGGAAGGGAACCAGTCCGCGGGCGAGCCGGTCGTGAGTGCGCACACGAGTTAGAACTCGCGTGGGCACTCACGAGCCGGACGTGCTCAGCCGCCGAAGCGGATCCGGAAGTCCTTCAGGTGCAGGCTCAGCAGCGGGCGGCGGCCGGCGAGGTAGCCGAGCGGGCCGTCAGCGTTGACCTTCCAGTTGGCGGCGGCGGCCTGTGGCCGACCGGTCGAGCGCACATCGCTGACCAGGACCCGCCCTTGTACGGCCTGGGCGATCGAGAAGCTCACCGGCGGACCCGGCAGCGGCAGGCCGCGCGGCACGAACGCCGCCGTCGCGATCCAGTCGCCGGGGGTGCTCGCGGCACCGGCGAACCCGCGGCCGTGGCGGAACTCCAGGGTCGCCAGCTCCTTCGGGATGCCCCACAGCTCCCGGCCACCCGCGAGGGAGATCTCGCTGTCGACCCAGATCTCGGTGATCGTCGCGGTGGCACGCGGGCCCCGCCGGAGCACCACGGCGGAGAGCAGTTCGTGGTACGAGAGCTGCCCGTGCGGCTGGTAGTCGATCCACGCGGTGCACACGATCGCGCGGCCGCCTGCGGTCACCGGCGACACCCCGCCGGGTACCCGGGGCAGTTCGGCCAGTGGCACGGCCCACGCGGACAGGTACGCCTGGCCTGCCAGGTTCCAGGGCTCCGGTGGGTACCCGGGCATGGTCAGCGCTCCTCGGTCCAGGGCAGGAACTCCGGCAGGCCGTCGCCGACCCGCTGGGTGAACTCCGGCGGCCGCTTCTGCAGGAACGACATGACACCCTCGATCGCGTCCGGGTTGCTCGGGATGCTCGCGATGAGCTGGGAGTCCAGCTCGTGCACCGGAAACGGGGTGTCCACCCCGGACATCCGGTAGAGCAGCTGCCGGGTCACGGCGACCGAGACTGGCGCGGTGCTCGCGGCCAGGTCGGCGGCCAGCTCGTAGGCCGCTTCGAGCAGCCGCTCCGGCGGATGCAGCGAGTGCACGAGACCGGCCGCCCGCGCCTCCTCGGCGTCGAACACCCGCCCGCTGATCATCCAGTCCATGGCGCGGCCCAGCCCGACGAGCCGGGGCAGGAACCAGGCGGAGGCCCCCTCCGGGTAGATGCCGCGCCGCACGAACACGAAGCCGAACCGGGCGTCGGTGGCCGCGAGCCGGTAGTCGGCGGACAGCGTGATCGTGACGCCGCCGCCGATCGCGGCGCCGCGGATCGCCGCGATCACCGGCTTGTTCATCGTGTAGATCCGCTTCGAGCACCGGCCCGCAGGCTCCTGCCAGTGCGCGTCCGGGCCGGTCTGGTCGAAGTCGAAGCCGCCCTCCGACAGGTCGGCGCCCACCGAGAAGTTGTCGCCCGCCCCGGTCAGCACGGCCACGCGCACCTCGTCGTCCCGGTCGGCCCGGTCGAAGGCGTCGGCCAGCTCGTCGGCCATCCGCACGGTGTAGCCGTTGCGTGCCTCCGGGCGGTCGAGCGTGACGGTGGCGATGCGGTCGGCCACCTCGTACGTGATGTCGGCGTAGTCAGGCACGGCGTCTCCCACGGTGTGTCGTTGTGCCGACCGTATTCCATCCGAACCTTGCTGGCAATCTGTCAACAAGATAAAACAATCATGTGTGCTTGATTTTTCCGTGGCCGGGTGCCACGCTCGCCGCAACGGCGCGAGGAGGTGCTGGCGTGGCGGATCTCGGTCCGATCCTGAGCGACCTGGCAGACGAGAGTCAGGAGCTCGACGACCTGGTCGCGGGCCTGCCCGGGGTGGAATGGGCCCGGCCGACACCGGCCAAGGGGTGGACGATCGCGCACCAGATCGCGCACCTGGCGTGGACCGACGAGAAGGCGCTCGTCGCGGCGCGCGAGCCCGAGGGGTTCGCCGCCGAGGCACGGCGGGCACTGGCCTCGGGACCCGGCTACGTCGACGAGGGAGCCGCCGAGGGGGCCTCGAAACCCCCGGCCGAGCTGCTCGCCGCCTGGCGGGAGAGCAGGGCACGGCTCGCCGACGCACTGGCCGACGTCCCGCCGGGCACGAAGGTGCCGTGGTTCGGGCCGCCGATGAGCCCCGCCTCGATGGTGACCGCGCGGATGATGGAGACCTGGGCGCACGGCCAGGACGTCGCCGACGCGCTCGGCGCCCGGCGCACGCCCTCGGCGCGGTTGTGGCACATCGCCCGCTTCGGCGTGCGCACCAGGGACTTCGCCTTCCAGCTGCGCTCGCTGACAGCGCCCGCCGAGGAGTTCCGCGTCGAGCTCACCGCGCCGGACGGCAGCAGCTGGTCGTTCGGCCCGGAGGACGCCGGGCAGCGCGTGACCGGCAGCGCGCTCGGTTTCTGCCTCGTCGTGACCCAGCGCCGCCACCCGGCCGACACGGATCTGCGCGCCGAGGGGGCCGGTGCCGCGGAATGGCTCGGCATCGCGCAGGCCTTCGCGGGCGTGCCGGGGCCAGGGCGCAGGGCGGGGCAGTTCTCGTGACGATCAGGATCGGCAACGCGTCCGGCTTCTACGGCGACCGGTTCTCCGCCGTGCACGAGATGCTCACCGGCGGCCCGCTCGACGTGCTCACCGGCGACTACCTCGCCGAGCTGACCATGCTCATCCTCGGCCGCGACCGGCTCAGGAACCCGGACCGCGGTTACGCCAAGACCTTTCTGCGTCAGCTCGAGGGCGATCTCGGGCTGGCCGCCGACAAGGGCGTCAAGATCGTGGCCAACGCGGGGGGACTCAACCCGGCCGGGCTCGCCGGCGCGCTGCGGGAGCTGGCGGGCCGGCTCGGGGTCGACGTCGCGATCGCGCATGTCGAGGGCGACGACCTGCTGCCGAGAGCCGGCGAGCTCGGGCTGGGGACGCCGCTCACCGCCAACGCCTACCTGGGCGCGTGGGGGATCGCCGAGTGCCTGCGCGGCGGCGCCGACGTGGTCGTGACCGGGCGGGTCACCGACGCCTCGGTGGTCGTCGGTCCGGCCGCGGCACACTACGGCTGGGCGCGCGAGGACTACGACGCGCTGGCCGGTGCGGTGGCGGCCGGCCACGTCATCGAGTGCGGCGCGCAAGCGACCGGCGGCAACTACGCGTTCTTCACCGAGCACCGGATCGGTGTGCCGGGCTTCCCGATCGCCGAGATCGACGCCGACGGGTCGAGCGTGATCACCAAGCACGAGGGCACCGGCGGAGTGGTCACGCCGGGCACGGTCACCGCGCAGCTGCTCTACGAGGTCGGCGGCGCCCGCTACCCGGGCCCGGACGTGACCGCGAGGTTCGACACGCTCGTGCTCGGCGAGGACGGCCCGGACCGGGTGCGCATCAGCGGGGTGCGCGGTGAGCCGCCACCCCCGCGGCTCAAGGTGGGCCTCAACAGCCTCGGCGGGTTCCGCAACGAGGTCACCTTCGTGCTCACCGGCCTCGACATCGAGGCCAAGGCCGCGCTCGTGCGCGAGCAGCTGGAGACCGCGCTCCGGGCGAACCCGCCCGCCGAGCTGCGCTGGACGCTGGCCCGCACCGACCACGAGGACGCCGACACCGAAGAGCGGGCGAGCGCGCTGCTGCACTGCGCAGTGAAGGACGCCGACGCGAAGGTGGCGGGGCGCGCGTTCAGCGGTGCCGCGATCGAGCTGGCACTCGCCAGCTACCCGGGCTTCCACGTCACCGCGCCGCCGTCGGATGCCTCGCCCTACGGGGTCTACACGGCTTCGTTCGTGGACGCCGGGGAGGTGCCGCACGTCGCGGTGCTGCCGGACGGCGGCCGGGTGGACGTGCCGCCGCCGGGCGAGACCAGGGAGCTGGCCGATCCGGCCGAACCGGCGCCGCCCGAGCCGTTGCCGCCGGGGCCGGTGCGACGAGTGCCACTCGGCACGGTCGCCGGTGCCCGCAGCGGCGACAAGGGCGGCAGCGCCAACGTCGGGGTCTGGGCGCGCTCGGAGAAGGCGTGGCGGTGGCTCGCGCACGCGCTCACCGTCGAGGAGTTCCGCCGCCTGCTGCCGGAGACCGGGGGCTTGCCCGTCACCCGGCACGTGCTGCCGAACCTGCGTGCGGTGAACTTCGTCGTCGAAGGGCTGCTCGGCGAGGGCGTCGCCGCCCAGGCCCGCTTCGACCCGCAGGCGAAGGCCCTCGGCGAGTGGCTGCGCGGCCGGTACCTGGAGATTCCGGAGGTCCTGCTGTGAGCGATCGGTTCGCCACCCCAGAGCGGGCGGCACTGCGCAAGACCGTGCGCCGCTTCATGGAGGGCGAGGTGCTGCCGTACCTCGACGACTGGGAGCGGGCCGGTGAACTGCCCAGGGACCTGCACCGCAAGGCCGGTGAGATCGGGCTGCTCGGGGTCGCGTTCCCGGAGGACGTCGGTGGCGGTGGCGGCGACTATCTCGACGCGCTCACCGTCGCCGAGGAGATCCACTACGCCGGTGGCTCGGGCGGCCTCGTCGCGTCGCTGTTCACCTGCGGCATCGCGGTACCGCACATCGCGGAGGCCGGTGACGCGGCGCAGATCGAGCGCTGGGTCCGGCCCGCGCTGACCGGCGAGAAGATCGGCTCGCTCGCCGTGACGGAGCCCGGCGGCGGATCGGATGTCGCTTCGGTGCGCACCACCGCGCGCCGGGAGGGCGACCACTACGTCGTCAACGGGTCCAAGACGTTCATCACGTCGGGCTGCCGGGCGGACTTCGTCACCACCGTGGTACGGACAGGGGAGCAGGGTGCGCACGGGATCTCGCTGCTCGTCGTGGAGAGCGGCACGCCCGGCTTCGGCGTGACCAGGAAGCTGGCGAAGATGGGCTGGCACTGCTCGGACACGGCCGAGCTGTCCTATGTGGATGTCCGGGTCCCGGTCGAGAACCTGGTGGGCGCCGAGAACAGCGGCTTCGCGCAGGTGGCGACGCAGTTCGTCACCGAGCGGCTTTCCCTGGCCGTGCAGGCGTACGCGACCGCGCAGCGCGCCCTCGACCTCACCGTCGGGTGGTGCCGCCTGCGGGAGACTTTCGGCAGGCCGCTGATCTCCCGGCAGCTCGTGCAGCACAAGCTGGTCGAGATGGCGCGCCGGGTCGACGTCGCCCGTACCTACGTCCGTGAGGTGGCGCTGCGCCACGTCGCGGGCGAGGAGGTCATCGCCGAGGCGTGCTTCGCGAAGAACACGGCCGTCGAGGCGGGCGAGTGGGTGGTCGACGAGGCGGTGCAGCTGCACGGCGGCCTCGGCTACCTGAGCGAGTGCGAAGTGGAGCGGCACTACCGCGACATGCGCATCCTCGGCATCGGCGGCGGCACGAACGAGATCCTCGCCGGGCTGGCGGCGAAGCGATTGGGGTACACGTCGTGACGACACTGAGGTCCACTCTGGACACTTCGGGTGCGGAGTTCACCGCCTACCGCGAGGCCATGCTCGCCAAGCTGGACGAACTGGCCGGCGAGCACGCCAAGGCCGTCGATGGCGGTGGGGAGAAGTACGTCGCCCGGCACCGCAAGCGCGGCAAGCTGCTGGTGCGCGAGCGCATCGAGCTGCTGCTCGACGAGGACTCGCCGTTTCTGGAGCTGTCCCCGCTGGCCGGCTGGGGCAGCGACTTCCAGGTCGGGGCCAGCGCCGTTACCGGCATCGGCGTCGTCGAGGGTGTCGAGTGCATGATCATCGGCAACGACCCCACGGTGCGGGGCGGCGCGAGCAACCCGTGGACGACGCGCAAGATCTTCCGCGCCTCCGACATCGCACTGGAGAACCGGCTCCCGGTCATCAACCTGGTCGAGTCCGGCGGTGCCGACCTGCCGACGCAGAAGGAGATCTTCATCCCGGGCGGCCGGCTGTTCCGCGACCTCACGCGGCTGTCGGCGGCCGGCATTCCAACGGTCGCGCTGGTGTTCGGCAACTCCACCGCGGGAGGCGCGTACGTGCCGGGCATGTCCGACTACGTGGTGATGATCGAGGAGCGGTCGAAGGTGTTCCTCGGTGGCCCGCCGCTGGTCAAGATGGCGACAGGAGAGGAGGCGGACGACGAGTCGCTCGGCGGTGCCGGCATGCACGCGCGCACGTCGGGTCTCGCGGACTACCTCGCCCGCGACGAGCCGGACGCGATCCGGATCGGCAGGCGGATCGTGTCCCGGCTGAACTGGCGCAAGCACGGGCAGGCGCCCGCGGCCGCGACGGCGCCGCGCTACCCCGAGGAGGACCTGCTCGGCGTGGTGCCGGACGGGCTCAAGGTGCCGTTCGACCCGCGCGAGGTACTGGCAAGGGTCGTGGACGGGTCCGAGTTCGACGAGTTCAAGCCGCTCTACGGCAACAGCCTCGTCACCGGCTGGGCCAGGGTGCACGGCCATCCGGTCGGCGTGCTGGCGAACGCGCGCGGAATCCTGTTCAGCGAGGAGTCGCAGAAGGCGACGCAGTTCATCCAGCTCGCCAACCAGACCGACACGCCGCTGCTGTTCCTGCACAACACGACCGGCTACATGGTGGGGCAGAGCTACGAGCAGGGCGGGATCATCAAGCACGGCGCGATGATGATCAACGCCGTGTCGAACAGCAAGGTGCCGCACATCTCGCTGCTCATCGGCGCCTCCTACGGCGCGGGACACTACGGCATGTGCGGCCGCGCCTACGATCCGCGCTTCCTGTTCGCCTGGCCGAGTGCCAAGTCCGCGGTGATGGGCCCGCAACAGCTGGCCGGGGTGCTCTCGATCGTCGCCCGCGCCGCCGCCGAGGGGCGGGGCCAGCCCTACGACGAGGACTCCGACGCCGCGATGCGGGCGGCGGTGGAGTCGCAGGTCGAGGCCGAGTCACTGCCGATGTTCCTGTCCGGGCGGCTCTACGACGACGGGGTGATCGACCCGCGTGACACCCGCACCGTGCTCGGGCTCTGCCTTTCCGCGATCCACAACAACCCTGTCAGGGGTGCCCAGTTCGACGGCACCGGCTTCGGCGTCTTCCGGATGTGAGGCTGTGTTGAATCCGACCCCCAGCGCGATCGAGAACCTGCTGGTCGCCAACCGTGGAGAGATCGCTCTGCGCGTGTTCCGATCCTGCCGCGACGCCGGTATCGGCACGGTCGCCGTCCACTCCGACGCCGACGCCGGCGCGCCGCACGTGACGTCGGCGGACGCGGCGGTCCGGCTGCCCGGGGACTCGCCCGCGGACACCTACCTGCGCGGCGACCTGATCGTGAAGGCGGCCACCGACGCCGGAGCGGACGCGGTGCACCCTGGATACGGGTTCCTCTCGGAGAACGCCGGATTCGCCCGGGCCGTGCTGGACGCGGGCCTTACCTGGGTCGGCCCGTCCCCCGAGGCCATCGAGACGATGGGCTCCAAGGTCGGGTCTAAGCGCCTGATGGCGGACGCGGGCGTGCCGGTGCTGCCCGAGCTCGACCCCGCCGAGGTCACCGAGGACGACCTGCCCGTGCTGGTCAAGGCCTCCGCCGGGGGCGGCGGCCGCGGCATGCGGGTGGTGCGCGAGCTCGGCGAGCTGGCCGAGGCCGTGCGCGGCGCCGGTGCCGAGGCGGCATCGGCCTTCGGCGATCCCACCGTGTTCTGCGAGCGTTACCTCGACACCGGTCGGCACATCGAGGTCCAGGTCCTGGCGGACACCCACGGCACCGTGTGGACGGTGGGCGAGCGGGAGTGCTCGATCCAGCGCAGGCACCAGAAGGTCGTCGAGGAGGCTCCCTCTCCGCTGGTGGACGCCGCGATGCGGGAGCGGCTGTTCGCCGCCGCGCGGCAGGCGACGACCGCGATCGGCTATGTGGGTGCGGGGACCGTCGAGTTCCTCGCCACCGGCGACGGCGAGTTCTTCTTCCTGGAGATGAACACCCGGCTCCAGGTGGAGCACCCGGTCACCGAATGCACGACCGGGCTCGATCTGGTCGCCCTCCAGCTCACGGTGGCCGAGGGCGGGCGGCTTCCCGCCGAGCCGCCGCGGCCGAAGGGTCACGCCATCGAGGTCCGGCTCTACGCGGAGACCGTGACCTTCGAGCACGGCGCCGCGAGCTGGCAGCCGCAGAGCGGGACGATGCACCGCTTCGAGATACCGGGTGTGACCGCGGAGTTCACCGTGCCCAGGGCGTACGGCCTCCGGCTGGACAGCGGGGTCGCCGATGGTTCGGTGGTCGGCGTGCACTACGACCCCATGCTGGCCAAGGTGATCGCATGGGCGCCGGAGCGCCGCGCGGCGGCCCGCGCGCTGGCCGGTGCGCTGGCCCGCGCGCGGATCCACGGCGTGGAGACCAACCGCGACCTGCTGGTCAACGTGCTGCGGCAGCCGGAGTTCCTGGCCGGCGACACCGATACCTCGTTCTTCGACCGGCACGGGCTGGACACGCTCGCAGCGCCGCTGGCGGACGAGCGGGCGGTGCGGCTCTCGGCGCTCGCCGCGGCGCTCGCCGACGCGGCGGACAACCGGGCGAGGGCCGTGGTGCTCGGCGGGCTGCCCAGCGGCTGGCGCAACGTGGACTCGCCGCCGCAGCGCAAGACCTACACCGCGGGCGGCTCCGAGTACGAGGTGCGCTACCGGTTCACCCGTTCCGGCCTCTGGGCCGACGGCTACGACGACGTCGCGCTCGTCGAGGCCGCCCGGGAGCGCGTGGTGCTGGAGGTGGCCGGGGTGCGCCGCACCTTCGAGATCGGCAGGTACCCGGGGCTCGTCGGCGTGAACTCGCCACTCGGCCCGGTGAGCCTGCTGCCGGTGCCGCGGTTCACCGACCCGGACGCCGTGCCGGCGGCCGGATCGCTGCTGGCGCCGATGCCCGGCTCGGTGCTCAGGGTCGCGGTGTCCGAAGGGGACACCGTGCGGGCGGGCGCACCGTTGCTGTGGCTGGAGGCCATGAAGATGGAGCACCGGATCGCGGCGCCCGCAGACGGCGTCGTCACCGAGCTTCCCGTCACGGTAGGACAACAGGTTGAGCAAGGCGCGGTACTCGCCGTGGTGACAGGCACAGAGGAGCGGGAATGAACTTCGTCGAATCCGAGGAGCGGCAGGCGCTGCGCAAGGCCGTGGCCGAGCTCGGGCGCAGCTACGGCCACCAGTACTACCTCGAGAAGGCCCGCGGCGGCGGGCACACCAGCGAGCTCTGGGACGAGGCGGGCAGGCTCGGCTACCTCGGCGTGGCGGTGCCGGAGGAGTACGGCGGCGGTGGCGCCGGGATCGGCGACCTCGCCGCGGTGTGCGAGGAGTTCTGCGCGGCAGGCACGCCGATGCTGCTGATGGTCGTCTCGCCCGCGATCTGCGCGACGGTGATCGCGCGGTACGGCACCGAGGAACAGAAGAAGCACTGGCTGCCCGGCTTCGCGAGCGGCCGGGTGCGGATGTCCTTCGCCATCACGGAGCCGGACGCGGGCTCGAACTCACACCGGATCACCACCACCGCGCGGCGCGAGGACGGCGGCTGGGTGCTGAGCGGCCGCAAGGTCTACATCTCGGGCGTCGACGAGGCGGACGCCGTGCTCGTCGTCGGACGGATGCACGACGCGCGGACCGGCAACCTCAAGCCCGCGCTGTTCATCGTGCCGACCGACACGCCGGGCCTCGAGTACCGGGAGATCGAGATGGACCTCGTCTCCGCCGACAAGCAGTTCGGGCTCTTCTTCGACGACATGCGGCTGCCCGCCGACGCGCTGGTCGGCTCCGAGGACGCCGCGATCGCGCAGCTGTTCGCCGGGCTCAACCCGGAGCGGATCATGGGCGCGTCGTTCTCCCTCGGGATCGCCCGCTACGCCCTCGACAAGGGGGTCGGCTACGCGAAGGAGCGCAGCGTGTTCGGCGCTCCGATCGGCTCCCACCAGGGGCTCGCCCACCCGCTCGCCCAGGCGAAGATCGAGCTGGAGCTGGCCAAGCTGATGACCCAGAAGGCCGCGGCGCTGTACGACTCCGGTGACGACTTCGGCGCGGGGGAGGCGGCGAACATGGCGAAGTACGCGGGCGCCGAGGTGGCGATCAAGGCCGTCGACCAGGCCGTTCAGGTGCACGGCGGCAACGGACTCGCGTCCGAGTACGGGCTCGGCACGCTGATCGGGGCGGTCCGGGTCGGCCGCATCGCCCCGGTGAGCAGGGAGATGGTGCTGAACTTCGTCGCGCAGCATAGTCTGGGCCTGCCCAAGTCCTACTGATAAGTAACAAGGAGCAGATGGTGAGCACGCTGGCGGGGAAGACGCTGATCATGTCCGGCGGCAGCCGCGGCATCGGCGAGGCGATCGCGGTGCGCGCAGCCCGGGACGGAGCGAACGTCGCGCTGATCGCGAAGACCGCCGAGCCGCACCCGAAGCTGCCCGGCACGATCTACACGGCCGCGAAGGCGATCGAGCAGGCCGGTGGCAAGGCGCTGCCCATCGTCGGCGACATCCGCGACGACGAGGCGGTCGAGGCCGCCGTGGCGCGGACCGCCGAGCAGTTCGGCGGCGTGGACATCGTGGTCAACAACGCGAGCGCGATCGATCTGACCCCGTCGGAGTCGATCCCGATGAAGCGCTACGACCTGATGCAGGACATCAACGCACGGGGTTCGTTCCTGCTGTCCAGGACCGCGATCCCGTATCTGCGGCAGGCGCGCAACCCGCACGTGCTGACGCTGTCGCCGCCGATCCGGCTCGAGGAGAAGTGGTTCCAGGCGGGTCATCTCGCGTACAGCATCGCGAAGTACTCGATGAGCCTGGTGACGGTGGGGCTCGCGGCGGAGCTGCGGGCCGACGGCATCGCGGCGAACTCGCTGTGGCCGCGCACCACCATCGACACCGCCGCCATCCGCAACGTCGTCGGCGAGCAGCTCGCGAGCCACTCACGGACACCGGAGATCATGGCGGACGCGGCGTACGCGATCCTGACCAAGCCGAGCACGGAGGCCACCGGCAGGTTCTTCATCGACGACGAGGTGCTGGCCGCCGCGGGCGTCACCGACCTGTCCGGCTACCGGATCGGCGGGCGGGAAGAGGACCTGCAGCTGGACTTCTGGGTCGACCCGGCCTGACGATGCGGCAACCACAGCAGGAGCGCAGCAGGACCACCCGGCGGCGGCTGGTGGACGCCGCCGTCGAGTGCCTCGGCGAGCGTGGCTGGAACGGCACCACGGTCGCGGTGATCGCCGAGCGGGCCGGTGTCTCGCGGGGTGCCGCGCAGCACCACTTCCCGACGCGGGAGGACCTGGTCGCGGCCGCCGTGGAGTTCGTCGGCGAGGAGCAGATCGTCGAGCTGCGCAAGCGAGCTGCCGCGCTGCCGGAGGGCCCCTCGCGGGCCGGGCCGGTCGCCGACATGCTGCTCGACCTCTACACCGGGCGGATGTTCCGCGCCGCGCTGCACCTGTGGGTCGCCGCGTCGACCGACGAGAAGCTGCGCGCCGCGCTCGTGCCGCTGGAGGCCAGGGTCGGCCGGGAAGCGCACCGGGTGGCCGTCGAACTGCTGGGCGCGGACGAGTCCCGGCCGGGCGTGCGGGAGACGGTCCAGGCCACTCTCGACCTCGCCCGCGGGCTCGGGCTGGCCAACCTGCTGACCGACGACACCAAGCGGCGGCGCCAGATCGCCCGGCAGTGGGCGAAGATCCTCGAACCGACCGTGGCGACCCGTGGCGCGGCACCGAGGTCCGCCTAGGGTGTCCTGACCGCTCAGGTCAGGACACCCAGGCGGCTCGTGAGTGGCAACCGGGTTCTATTGCCGAAGCGGCAGGGGCGATCTCGCTCCGCCGTGCGGCGGGCGAAGCCTAAGAGGCTGTCTTCGAACCTGCTGGAACGGACCAGGGCGCGCTGTTTCCGCAGTCCACCGGTCGTGAGTGCGTAACAGTGTTCTAACTCGCGTGCGCACTCACGAGAGGTGACCAGGCAACGCCGCGCCTCCGTGGGATCAAGGACAGGCTCTAGAAGAGATCCGGCATCACCGGTGGCACGTCATCGAGGAACGCACTCACCATCGGCACCAGTACCGCTGACTCCCCCGAGATGCCAAGGTGCGACGTCGCCGGCAGAATCACCAAGCGCGCGGCCGGAACCTTCTGCAGCATCCCCGACGCTGCCGCTTCCTCGCCGCCACCACCGCGTAGCCTGAACATCGCCAGCGCATGCTCCGGTTTCACGGCATCCGCGTCACCGACGATGACCATCGTCCTCGCGGAGATCGAACGCATCTGCGCGTCACTGATGTTCTGGTCGTCGATGCCCAGGACCTTCATCTTTTCGAGGTAGGCGTCGAACGCCGTGGCGTCCGGCGTGTGCTCCTTGAACGCCTTCTCGACGGGCGTACCGGCAAACGCTGTGGCGCTGAGACCCGCGATGCCCTCCAGCGCCGACGGGTACCAGCCGTCCTGGCGGTAGGTGGCGGACAGCGAGACCAGCTTGCCGACAAGCGCCGGGTGACGGAGCGCGAGCTGCAGCGCGACCCCACCGCCTTGGGAGTAACCCATCACATCCGCGCGCTCGACCTGCAACGCGCGCAGCAACGCCGCGGCGTCGTCGGCGAACTGCTCGTAAGACATCCTGCGCGAGGTATCCGGGGTGCGGCCGTGCCCTTGCTGATCGAAGACGATCACGGCGCGCGTGCCCGCGAAGGCGGACACCCACGACCTCATCGAGTCGGTCGCCATGAAAGCGCCAGGGATGAGCAGCAACGGAGACGTTCTCGACTTGCCGAGCTCGCCATACACTTCGTGATAGAGGCTCAGACCGTTGATCGGCAGGTGGCCATGGCGCGAAGGCTTCGTTGCCGTCACGTCAGCCTCCGTTCGGGCCGTAGAGCCGTGCGACATCGGGGGAGTCGAGCCACTTGGAGTAGGTGGGCGACTTCGGCCAGCCATCGGGTGAATCCTGCCATTCCTCCTGGCGGCCCCACGGCAGGATGTCGATCAACGCGAAGGTGTAGCTGAGCTGTTCGGTGCCGCGGCCGTCGGTGTGCCAGGTGCGGTAGACCTTGTCGCCGTCGCGGAGGAACACGTTCACCGCGAAGCCCGCGCCGGGGGGCGCGCCTACGTCGGCGCCGAACGAGCTCTCCGACGACGAGTACCAGTCCATCTTGTTGCCGACTTTGGTCTTGTAAGCCAGCGCTTCTTCGATGGGCCCGTTGGTGACGATGACGAAGCGGGCATCGTAGTTGTCGAGAAAGCCCAGCCGGACGTACTGCGACGTCAGCCCTGTACAGCCGCCGCACTGCCACTCCGCGCCGTCGGACCACATGTGGTTGTAGACGATGAGTTGGGAGCGCCCGCCGAATACGTCGACCAGTCGGATGGGGCCGTCCGGACCGATCAGCGTGTAGTCCGGGAGCTCGACCATCGGCAGTCTGCGGCGTTGTGCGGCGATGGCGTCGAGTTCACGGGTGGCGGCCTTCTCCCGCATACGCAGATCGTCGAGCGCGGCCTGCCAGGTCTGCAGGTCGACGACTGTGGGCAGGGCGCTGGCGGTCTTCTCGGTCACGGTTCCTCCCGGGCTCGGATGGATCGGCTCTGACGTGCTGACCGGAGACGGCTGCAGAAATCATCGCGCCCGGGTCCAGTTGGTCGAACCTTGCCATTCCGGGCAAGCAGCTGCCAGCCGTCCTCACGGGTTGCGACCGGAATCCGGTTGTCCGGTGGCATCCAGGAGTCCGTGGCCGAACGTCTAGGACCGGATCTCCACGTACCCGTTCGTTCCATTCACGCGGATCCGCTGCCCGTCCCGGATCAGGCGGGTGGCACGCTCCACACCCACGACGGCCGGCAAGCCGTACTCCCGGGCGATCACGGCGCCATGGGTCATCTGGCCGCCGACCTCCGTGACAAGGCCTTTGATCGTGACGAACAGGGGCGACCAGCTGGGGTCCGTGTAGGTCGTGACCAGGATGTCGCCCGCTTCGAGATCGGCCTCCGTCATGTCCAGGACGACGCGGGCCCGCCCCTCGACGTTGCCATTGGAAACCGGCAAACCGACCAGCGCGCCCGCCGGCACGTCTTCGCGTCGGTACGCCCCGGCGACGGCCTCACCGTCCGACGTGAGCACCCGGGGTGGTGTGAGCGCCTGATACGCCCTGAACGCCTCCCTGCGCAGGCGGATGAGCTCGTCGTCCACCTGTCTCGTGCGTGCGGCGTCGTGGAGCTCCTGGAACGTGAGGTAGTAGATGTCCTCCCTCTCCCGGAGCACACCGTCCCGCACGAGCCGTTCGGCCTCTTCCAGCAGCGCCTGCTTGTACACGAAGTAGCGGCTGATCATGCTGTACTTCGGGTACTCCCGATACCCGATGAAGGTGCGGAGGCGGTCGATCATCCGCTTGGTCTCTTCGGCTTTCCGCTCTCCGTCCGGCAGGGCCCGCAGGCGCTCGAGCACCTCCTGTTCCTTCTTCCACGCCTCCTGCCGCCCTTGTGCGAAGCGCCGCTCGCCTGCGCCCGGCTCGAAGTTGTCGATGTTGCCGAGAAGCACGGGAACGAGGGCGGTGGGGCGCTCGCTCCACCGCGGCCTGGTGATGTCGATCTCGCCGACGCAGCGCATGCCGTACTTGTCGAGGTAGGCGAGGATCGCGTCTCGCGCCTCCCGCCCGCCTGCAAGCCTGGGTAGCTCGTCCAGAAAGCCGTCGTCCTCGACGGTCCGGAGAAAGGCCACCACAGCCGGACGCGGGCGGATCACGTCCGCGACGTCCAGGAGCGCGAGCCCCATCTCCGAGGTGACGTTGCCGGGCGCGGACTGCGTGAGTGTGTCGGCCGCGTTCTTCTCGCCCAGCCACGCCTGCAGCTGTTCGTTGAGCCACCACGTCGCGTCCATCACCGCCGTGATCACCTGATGGCTCCGCGGATCGAACAGGAGCCGCTTCACTTCCTGAAGGTCCTCCAGGATGAAGTCGAACAGCTCCGATCCGGACCTCGTCCGGATGTCGCGTTTCACGGCGGCGATGGATTCCTGGCTGCGCGCGATCAGCTCGGCAACGATTGCCGGATCGGTTTCGATCGGAGCCGGCGCGCCGCCGGCAGGCGGCCCGCCGGTACCCTCGTCCGGGAGCGACGGGACGAAGTCGCCGCGGTCGAGGACCGTCTGCAGCGCGTCCCTGATCAGCGGATCGGACTTCCCCAGGGCATCGAGGTATCCGTCGCGGCTCGCTGGTGCCGCCAGGCCCCGGGTGACGTCGACGAACAGGCGCCCACCGGCCTCGACCATCGGCGCAGGGGTCGTCAGCAGCCACACGGAGAGCCCGAGGGGCTTCATGGCGTCGGTCATCATCTGCTGATGACCGACGGAGACGTAGACGTGGTTCTCGCCGTCGTCGACCTCCGGAACGGGGAACAGCGTGGTGATCGGCCGGCTCTGGACGATCTGGAAGCCGCCGCCCGCGAGGCACCACTCGATGTCCTGCGGGCGGCCGAAGTGCGCCTCGATCCGCCGGCCCAGCTGCGCGAGCTGCACGGCCTGCGCGTCCGTCAGCGCCGGCTGTTCCTGCAACTCGAGCTCGATCGCCCGTTCCTGCGTCCCGCCTCCAGGCGAGGCTTCGATGGCGAGCTGCTTCGTGGCGACCCTCTTTTCGACGATTTCGCCGTCCCGCACCTGGTAGACGTCCGCGTTCACCAGGCCGGAGACCAGCGCCTCGCCGAGGCCGAAGCCGGCCTCCACGGTGGCGACCTTCCGGTTCGACGTGACGGCGTCGGCTGTGAACAGGGTGCCTGCGGCGTCCGAGGAGACCATCTGCTGCACGACCACGGCCATGCGGACCTTGCGGTGGTCGAAGCCGTTCCGCAGGCGGTAGGTCACGGCTCGGTCGGTGAAGAGCGAGGCCCAGCATCGGCGGATGTGCCTGAGGACCGCCGCCGGCCCCACGATGTTCAGGTACGTGTCCTGCTGGCCCGCGAAGGAAGCCGTCGGCAAGTCCTCCGCGGTCGCGCTGGATCGCATGGCGTAGGCGGCTTCCTCTTCGAGCCGGGCGAGCGGGCGTGTGATCGCCGCCGCCAGATCATCAGGGATGTGGACCCTTTCGACGCTGCTGCGGATCTCGGCGCTGAGCGGTCGGATCGCGTCCCGGTCGTCCGGGTTCAGGCGCGACAGCTGATCGAGCAGATCGTCGATCGACGGCACCTCCGCCATGATCCGCCGGAAGGCGTCCGTCGTCACGCAGTAGCCGGCCGGCACGTGGATGCCCTCGACCCGCGAAAGCTCCCCCAGCTGCGCGCCCTTGCCCCCAACCAGCGCGACCTGCGTCTGGTCGATCTCCTGAAGACCCAGCACGTAGCAGTCGGGCGGGAGAGACCTCGCCACACTGCTGTCAGTATCAAGCACTCGCTACCCCCCGCGTCGTTTCTGGTTTCGACCGGAGGATTCTGCGGCACGACGCGGGTCTTGCCGCAAGCCCCCTGTCGTGCTATACATTGAGAATGGCAGGGAGTACGCAAACTCCTTGCCATTTGTTTTGTCCGCTGTGGATGGACAATCCCCTCGCCAGGCCGCGCGAGCGCCGGCGCCTTGATCACCGGTCGTGAGTGAGGAACCGTGTTCTGGCTCGCGTGCGCACTCACGAGAGGTGAGTGTCGGCGCCGATGTCCTCGAACCACAGCTCGGGCCGTTCGGCGATGAACCCGGCCATCAGCTCGGCGCACTCGGGATCGTCGAGCAGGGTGATCCGCACGCCGTGCTCGGCGAGCCAGTCGTGCCCGCCGGAGAATGTCCGCGCCTCGCCGATCACCACGTGGCCGATGCCGAACTGGCGTACCAGCCCGCTGCAGTACCAGCACGGCGACAACGTCGTCACCATCACGGTGTCCCGGTAGTGCGGCCGCCGTCCGGCGGCACGGAATGCCGCGGTCTCCGCGTGCATGGCCGGGTCGCCGTCCTGGACCCGCCGGTTTCGGCCCCGGCCCAGCAGCTCGCCGCCCGGGCCGAACAGCGCGGCTCCGACCGGGACGCCGCCCTCGGCCCGACCGGTCCGCGCCTGCTCCAGCGCCGTGGCCAGCATGCGGGTGGTGTCTGTGTCGTCCATCCGCTCACTCTCGGCCGACTCCGCCGCGCGGGCAACAAGCCGCTCCCGGCGCGGCGGGGTGGCGCCTGCGTGAGCGACCGCTTAGTATGTCGCCGCGCCGGGAGTCGTCTGGAGGTGAGTGTGCGCCGCGATCAACCGGGTGTGCCGCCGAGCATCCGCAGGGCCAGCTCGCCGTACTCCTTGCCGAGCTCGTCCGGCGTCATCGACGCCCGGTCGGTGTACCAGCGCGCGACGTCGATGCCGAGGGAGAGCACGGCACGGGCGGCCGTCTTGGCGTCCGCCGTGCGGAAGTCGCCCGACTCGACACCGGCGACGACGAGCTCGCGCACGATGTCCTCGATGCGCCTGCGCAGGCCCGCGACCACCTCGTACTCCTTCTCGGGCAGTGCGCCGAGCTCGTACTGCACCACTCTGGCCACCGTGTGCCTGCGGGCGTGCCAGGCGACGAAGCGCTCCACGATCGCGCGCAGGGCTGCGGACGGTGTGTCGGCGTCGGCGGCGGCGTTCTCCACCAGCGCGAGCGCCTGCTCGTGCCCGCTGCGGCTGATCGCGAACAGCAGTGCCGCCTTCGAAGGGAAGTGGACGTACAGGGCGGCCGGGCTCATCCCCGCACTGCCCGCGATGTCGCGGGTGGTGGTGGCGTGGTAGCCGCGCCGGGCGAAGGACTCGACCCCGGCCAGCATCAGCCGGCGGGCCGCCTCCGGCTGCACATCCGGCCACAGCTCGGTCGTCAGCGACATCGTCATGGGAAGATTGTAAGCGAGCGCTTAGTGTGTGGTGGGAAGCGCGCGGTACGGATTGGAGATCGGCAGCAGTGAACTCTTTCAAGGATCGTGTCGCCATTGTGACGGGCGCGAGCAGGGGTATCGGTCTCGGCATCGCCAAGGACCTGGTGGAACGCGGCGCGAAGGTGTGCATCACCGCACGCAAGCCCGAGCCGCTGGCCGAGGCGGTGGAGGAGCTCGGTGGCGCCTCGGTCGCGCTCGGCGTGCCCGGCAAGGCCGACGACGACGCCCACCAGCAGGACGCCATCGCGCGGACCATCGAGGCGTTCGGCAGCGTCGACCTGCTCGTCAACAACACCGGGATCAACCCGGTCTACGGCCCCGTGCTCGACGTGGACACCGACGCGGCGGCCAAGATCCTCGCCGTCAACGTGCTCGCGCCACTGGCCTGGACACGCAAGGCACGTGACGCGTGGATGGGGGAGCACGGCGGTGCCGTCGTCAACGTGGCCTCCATCGCCGGGCTGCGGACCTCGCCGGGCATCGGCATGTACGGCGTCAGCAAGGCGGCCCTGATCCGGCTGACCAAGGAGGTCGCCGAGGAGCTCGCGCCCGGCATCCGGGTCAACGCCGTCGCGCCCGCCGTGGTAAAGACCAAGTTCGCGACCGCGCTCTACGAGGACCGTGAGGAGGAGGTCGCCTCGGCGTACCCCATGAAGCGCCTCGGCGTGCCCGCCGACATCGCCGGTGCCGTCACGTTCCTGCTGTCCGAGCAGGCCGGCTGGATCACCGGGCAGACCCTGGTCGTCGACGGCGGCGTGACCCTGGGGGGCGGCCTGTGAGCATCGAACTCTCCGGCGCGGGCGTGGTGATCACTGGCGGTGGCGCGGGCATCGGTGCCGCGCTGGCCCGCCGGTTCGCGGCGGAGGGCGCCAGGATCGTGGTCGCCGACCTCGACGGGACGGCGGCCGCCGCCGTCGCCGAGGAGGTCGGCGGCGTCGCGGTGGCCGGGGACGCCGCGGGCGAGGACGGGGTGCGCCGGCTCGTCGCGCGCTCCCGGGAGGTGCTCGGCGCGATCGACCTGTTCTGCGCCAACGCCGGCGTCGCCACCCGCGGTGGGCCGGAGGCGCCCGACGAGGACTGGGCGAACGCCTGGGAGGTCAACGTGATGGCGCACGTGCGCGCGGCGCGCGAGCTGCTCCCGGAGTGGCTCGAGCGCGGCAGCGGGCACTTCCTCGCGACGGTCTCCGCGGCTGGCCTGCTCACCAGCCTGGGCTCGGCGCCGTACTCGGTCACCAAGCACGGCGCGCTCGCGTTCGCCGAGTGGCTCTCCGCGACCTACCGGCATCGCGGCGTCACCGTGCAGGCCGTGTGCCCGCAGGGCGTGCGGACCAAGATGCTCGCCGACAGCGGCCAGGGCGGCCAGCTGATCATGGGCCGCTCGGCGATCGAGCCGGAGGAGGTGGCCGACACCGTGCTCGAGGCGCTGCGGGACGGGCGTTTCCTCATCCTGCCGCACCCCGAGGTCGCGGAGTACTACGGGAACCGCGCCACGCAGACCGACCGCTGGCTCGGCGGGATGAACAAGCTCCAGCGGAAGGTGGAGAGCGTGCTCGGCGACTGACGAGCGGAGGACGGCCGTGGCTGTGACCGAGACGGCGGGGACGGTGCAGACCGTCCGCGGACGGCGCGACGCTGCCGAGCTGGGCCGCGTGCTGATGCACGAGCACGTCTTCGTGCTGAGCCCGGAGTTCCTGACCAACTATCCCGAGCACGAGGGATTCCGCGAGGACGAGCAGGTGCCTGCCGCGATCGAGCGGCTGCGGGAGCTGGCCGCGGCGGGGATCGACACGATCGTCGACCCCACCGTGATCGGGCTCGGCCGCGACATCCCGCGCATCCAGCGGGTGGCGGCCGAGGTGGAGCTGAACATCGTCGTCGCCACCGGGCTCTACACCTACCGGGATGTGCCGCACTACCTGCACTACCGCGGCCCCGGCACGCTGCTCGGCGGTGCCGATCCGCTGGTCGGCCTGTTCGTCGGCGACATCACCGAAGGCATCGCGGGCACCGGGGTGAAGGCGGGCGTGCTCAAGTGCGCCACCGACACCCCCGGCATCACGCGCGGGGTGGGCCGGGTGCTGCGGGCCGTCGCCGCGGCACACCGGGCCACCGGAACACCGATCATGACGCACACGCACGCCACCAGCATGCAGGGCCTCGCACAGCAGAACGTGTTCGAAGAGGAGGGTGTCGAGCTGTCCCGGGTGCTCATCGGCCACTGCGGCGACACCACCGACCTCGGCTACCTGATCGAGCTCGCCGACCGCGGCTCCCTGCTCGGGATGGACCGCTTCGGCGTCGACACGATCCTGCCGTTCGAGAAGCGGGTGGACACCGTCGCCGAGCTGTGCGCACGGGGTTACGCCGGGCACCTGGTGCTCTCGCACGACGCGTCGTGCTACATCGACTGGTTCCCGCGGGCGGAGCTGCCCCGGATCCTGCCCAACTGGCACTATCTGCACATCACCAGGGACGTGCTGCCCGCCCTGCGGGAACGCGGCGTGGCGGAGGCGCACCTCGAGCAGATGCTCGTGGCGAACCCGCGCCGCTTCCTCGGGGGCGGGGCAACCGACCGGTCGGTATCGTCCTGGCCATGAGCGCACCGGAGGAAGGCGACTCGGCAGGCGTGGCGGACTCGGTGCCGCGGCGGCTGCTCTCGGTGGCGACGCGGCTCTTCGCCGAACAGGGCTTCGACCGCACGTCGGTGCAGGAGATCGTGGCCGCGGCCGGTGTCACCAAGGGCGCCATGTACCACTACTTCGGCTCCAAGGACGACCTGCTCTACGAGATCTACGCCCGGGTGCTGCGGGAGCAGACCGAGCGCCTCGAGAAGTTCGCGGTCACCGAGGCGCCGGTGGCCGAGCGGCTCCGCTCGATCGCCTCGGACGTCGTGGTGAGCACCATCGTCGCGCTCGACGACACGAAGATCTTCTTCGAGTCGATGCACCAGCTGAGCCCGGAGAAGCGGCGGACGGTGCGCGCAGAGCGCCGCCGCTACCACGAGCGGTTCCGCGGCCTGATCGAGGAAGGGCAGCGGGCGGGGGACTTCCGCCGGGACAAGCCGGCCGAGGTGGTCGTCGACTTCTTCTTCGGCGCGGTGCACCACCTCGGCTACTGGTACCGGCCCAGCGGTGAGCTCTCCGCGCAGGACATGGGCGAGCACTTCGCCGACCTGCTGCTGGCCTCGCTGCGCCCGGACCGCCCCGGCTCGTAGGGTTGGGGCATGCCTGCGGATCACGTCATCGTCGCGACCACCACGGACTCCGAGGAAGCCGCGCGCAAGCTCGCGGCGAGCACCGTCGAGGCGAACCTCGGCGCGTGTGCCCAGATCGTCGGCCCCATCACCAGTGTCTTCCGGTGGGAGGACGCGGTGGAGACCGCGCGGGAGTGGCGGGTGGAGGTCAAGACCGCCGCCGACCGGGCCGGTGCGCTCGTGGAGCACCTCACGGCACAGCACACCTACGACGTGCCCGAGGTGATCGTCACGCCGATCACCGGCGGCCACGCCGAGTACCTGTCCTGGCTGGTCACCGAGACGCGCCCGGCCTCGTGAGTGCCTACGCAAGCCGGGTGCGGGTGTCCCGCAGGACACCGTGAACTCGCGTGCGCACTCACGAGGGGCGGCGCTAGGCGGGGAGGTCGACCAGGTCCGCCAGCCGGTCCCGGTGCCGGCCCGGCGCTCCGAGTGCGATCTCGTTCGCCTTCGCCCGCTTGAGGTAGAGGTGCGCCGGGTGTTCCCAGGTCATCCCGATCCCGCCGTGCAGCTGGACGCATTCCTCGGCGGCGTGCACGGCCACCGTCGCGCAGTAGGACTGCGCGACGGCCACCGCCACCCCGGTGTCCGGGTTGCCGGTGGCGAGCGCGTCGGCCGCGTAGCGCGCCGCCGCCCGCGCGGCGACGAGTTCCAGCCACAGGTCGGCGAGCCGGTGCTTGAGCGCCTGGAACGAGCCGACCGGGCGGCCGAACTGGTAGCGCTCGCGCACGTACCGCACCGTCTCCTGCAGGCACCACTCGGCGATGCCGAGCTGTTCCGAGGCGAGTAGTCCCGCGCCGGTGAGCAGCGCCTGCCCCAGGGCGTCCGCCGCCCGTTCCGGCCCGGCGAGCAGGCGCCCGCCCGCCTCGGTGAGCGTCACGTCGGCGATCCGCCGGGTCAGATCGAGCGGCACCAGCTCCGACACCGAGACCCCGGCCGTGCCGGTGTCCACCGCGTACAGCGCGGGACCGTCCGGGCCGGTCGCGGGCACCACGAGCACATCGGCGGCCTGCGCGTCGGCGACCGTACCCACCCGGCCGGTCAGCCCGCCGTCGCCGGAGGCCCGGACCGACTGCGGGAACGGCGCGCCCGGCGCGGTGGACAGCGGCACGGCGAGCGCGCCGGTCGCCTCGCCGGAGGCCAGGCGGCGCAGCAGCCCGGCGGCGGCCTCGCGCTCGGGGTCGGTGCCCAGCAGCGCGGACGTGGCCAGCACCGCGCTGCCCAGGAACGGCACCGGCGCGACGCTGCGGCCGAGCTCTTCGAGCACCAGTGCGGTCTCCCGGGCGGAGGCGCCCTGGCCGCCGCGTTCCTCCGGCACGTGCAGCCCGGCGGTGCCGAGCTCGGCGCCGAGGGTGCGCCACAGCTTCGTGTCGTACGGCTCGCCGCTCTCCACCCTGGCCAGCAGCGCCGCAGGCTCGCAGCGATCGGCGAGGAGGTCCCGCACGCTCGCGCGCAGGTCGTTCTCGACGTCGGAGTAGAGCAGGTCGGGAGTGCTCATCGGGGCAGGTCCTTCCAGGCGACGTCCTTGTCCACACGCGGCTCGGGCGGCAGGCCGAGCACCCGCTCGGCGATGATGTTGCGCAGGATCTCCGAGGTGCCGCCCTCGATGGAGTTGCCCTTCGCCCGCAGGTAGCGGTACCCGGCCTCGCGGCCGGTGAAGTCGACGAGCTCCGGCCTGCGCATCGACCAGTCGTCGTAGCGCAGCCCCTCGTCGCCGAGCAGCTCCACCTCCAGCCCGGACAGCGCCTGGTTGAGCCGCGCGAACGCCAGCTTCATCCCGGAGCCCTCCGGCCCCGGCTCGCCCACCGCGAGCTGCTGGCGCAGCCGGGTCCCGGCGAGCCGGAACGCCTCCGCCTCGGCCCACAGCCGCAGCAGCCGGTCGTGCAGGTCGGGCGCGCGCAGCTCGGGCCGCTCCCGCCAGGTGCGGGCGACGGTGCCGACCATGCCGCCCTCCCGGGGCATCGCGCTGCCGCCGATGGCGACCCGCTCGTTCATCAGCGTGGTCTGCGCGACCTTCCAGCCCTCGCCGACCTCGCCGAGCCGATGTGCGTCCGGGATCCGGGCGCCGGTGAGGAAAACCTCGTTGAACTCGGCCTCGCCGGTGATCTGGCGCAGCGGCCGCACCTCGACGCCGGGATCGGTCATGTCACACACGAAGTAGGTCATGCCCTGGTGCTTGGGCACGTCCGGATCCGTGCGCGCGACCAGGATGCCCCACCGCGCGGTGTGCGCGGTCGAGGTCCAGACCTTCTGCCCGGTCACCACCCACTCGTCACCGTCACGGACCGCGCGGGTGCCGAGCGCGGCCAGGTCCGACCCGGCGCCCGGCTCGCTGAACAGCTGGCACCAGACCTCCTCGCCCGTCCACAGTGGACGTAGGAAGCGGCGTTTCTGCTCGTCCGTGCCGAACCGGAGGATGGTCGGTGCCGCCATGCCGAGGCCGATGCCGATCCGGCGCGGGTTGTTGCTCGGCGCTCCCGCCGCCGTGAGCTCGGTCTCCACCACGTTCTGCAGCTCGCGATAGGTGTTCAGGCCGCCCAGGCCGACCGGGAAGTGCACCCAGGCCAGCCCGGCGTCGAAGCGGGCGCGCAGGAACTCCAGGCGGTCGGTGGTCCGCGGATCGTGCTGCTCCAGCAGCGCCCGTACCCGCTCGCGGATTTCGTCGGCGGTGATCGTGGGTTCGCTCATCACAGGTACCTCTTGAGTTCACGGCGGGCCATCGAGCGCTTGTGCACCTCGTCCGGGCCGTCGGCCAGCCGAAGCATGCGCGCGGACGTCCAGAGCGAGGCCAGCGGGAAGTCCTGGCTGACCCCGCCCGCGCCGTGCGTCTGGATCGCCTTGTCCAGGATCCACTCGACCGATGCGGGGGTGGCGATCTTGATCGCCTGGATCTCCGAGTGCGCGCCCCGGTTGCCGACCTGGTCCATCATCCACGCGGTCTTGAACACCAGCAGCCGCAGTTGCTCGACACGGACCCGTGACTCGGCGATCCACTCCTGGATCACGCCCTGCTCGGCGAGCGTCTTCCCGAACGCGACGCGGGAAACGGCCCGGCGGCACATCAGCTCGATCGCACGCTCCGCCATGCCGATCAGCCGCATGCAGTGGTGGATGCGGCCGGGCCCGAGCCGCGCCTGCGCGATCGCGAAGCCACCGCCCTCCTCGCCGACCAGGTTCTCGGCGGGCACCCGCACGTTGTCGAAGACGATCTCGGCGTGCCCGCCGTGGTCGCCGTCGCCGTAGCCGAACACGGACATGCCGCGTTTGATGTGCATGCCCGGCGTGTTGCGGGGCACGAGCACCATGCTCTGCTGCCGGTGCGTCTCGGCGTCCGGGTTCGTCTTGCCCATGACGATGATGATCTGGCAGTTGGGGTTCATCGCGCCGGAGATGAACCACTTGCGCCCGTTGATGACGTAGTCGTCGCCGTCGCGCTCGATGCGGGTCGCGATGTTGCTGGCGTCGGAGGAGGCGACGTCCGGCTCGGTCATGGCGAACGCCGAGCGGATCTCCCCTTCGAGCAGGGGGTCCAGCCACTGCTTGCGCTGCTTCTCGTTGCCGAACTCGGCGAGCAGTTCCATGTTGCCGGTGTCGGGGGCTGCGCAGTTCATCGCGGCCGGAGCGAGTGCGGGGCTGCGGCCGGTGATCTCGGCCAGTGGCGCGTACTGCATGTTGGTGAGCCCGGCGCCGAGCTCGCCGGGCAGGAAGAAGTTCCACAGTCCGCGCTTGCGGGCCTCGGCCTTCAGCTCCTGCAGGACCGGAACCGGTTCCCACGGGTTGCCGCGGGCGGCCAGCTGCTCGCCGAACACCGGCTCGGCCGGGTAGACGTGCTCGTCCATGAACGACTGGAGCCGTTCGCGGTACTCCTCGGTCGTGGCGTCGAACGAGAAATCCATCAGTCCTCCTAGTTTTTCCGGACGCTTCGGCCGAGCGTGTGCACGTCCTGCCCGAGGACGGAGTTGCCGTGTGCCACGAGCGGGGGGACGCCTGCACCGATGTCGTCGAAGCCCTCGCCGACCGTCTGGCCGTGGCTGAAGCGGTAGTGGATGCCCTCCAGGATCACGGCCAGCTTGAAGAACGCGAAGCCGACGTACCAGTCGAGCGTGGAGACGTCCCGCCCGGAGAGCCGTGCGTAGCGGGAGATCACCTCGTCGGTCCCGGGATAGCCGGGTGCCGAGCTGACGTTGCTGACGATCTGCAGGTCGAGTGCGTCTCGCTCGGCGTAGGCGACCAGGAGCGCCAGGTCGGTCAGCGGATCGCCGATCGTGGACATCTCCCAGTCGAGCACGGCCTTGATCCGGTAGTCGTCGCCGACGAGAACGTTGTCGAGCCGGTAGTCACCGTGCACGATCGCCGGCGCAGGCGATTCCGGGACGCGTGCGGCGAGGCGGTCGTGCAGCGTGTCGATGCCGGGCAGGTCGCGGCTGCGGGAGGCGTCGAGCTGCTTCTTCCACCGGCGCAGCTGGCGCTCCAGGAAGCCCTCCGGCCTGCCGAAGTCGGCGAGGCCCACCGTCGCGGGATCCACGGCGTGCAGCTCGACCAGCGTGTCGATCAGCTCGTCCGCGATCGCCCTGGTGCGGCCGGGGCCGAGCGCGGCGAGCTCCTCCCTGGCCCGGTACGGCGTGCCGGGCACGTACTCCATGACGTAGAACTGCGCCCCGAGTACCGACTCGTCCTCGCACAGCAACAGCGTGGCCGGCACGGGTACCGCGGTGTCACCGAGCGCGCTCATCACCCGGTGCTCGCGCTTCATGTCGTGCGCGGTCGGCAGTACGTGGCCCAGCGGGGGCCGCCGCACGACCCACCGGTTCGTGCCGTCGCTCACCACGTACGTCAGGTTCGATCGGCCGCCCTTCACGACCTCGGCGCTCAGCGGCGCCGTCACGAGCCCCGGCAGTTCCCGGTCGAGGTGACCGCGCAACCGGTTCAGGTCGAGACCCGGCGGGTCCTCGTTGCTCATCCGACCTCCTTGTCAGTGACCGGACCGACAGTACCGACCGGTCGGTATGCCGGGGAGACCCGGCGGGCGCCGGCATGTCCGTGCCCGGGCGGCCCGTCAGGGAACCAGTATGGCCACCGTCTCGGCCACGCAGGCGGGCTTCTCCTCGCCGTCGATCTCGATCGTCCACCGTACGAGCGCCTGCTTGCCCTGGCTGGCGTCGCTGATCTCGGTGAGCTCGGCGGTCGCCCGAACCTTCGAGCCGACCTTCACGGGCTGCGGGAAGCGGACCTTGTTCACGCCGTAGTTGATCCCCATGCTCAGGTTGTCCACCCGGTAGATCTCCTTGCCCAGCATGGGGATCAGCGAAAGGGTGAGATAGCCGTGCGCGATGGGGGCGCCGAAGGGCCCCTTGGCGGCCCGCTCCGGGTCGACGTGGATCCACTGGTGATCGCCCGTGGCGTCGGCGAACAGGTTCACCTGTTCCTGGGTCACCGTATGCCAGTCGCTCCTGCCGAGCTGCTCGCCGACGGCGCCCGCGAACTCGTCGAGGCCGGCGAAAACACGCGGCTCACTCATGCCTTCGGTCCTCCCGCCACGTAGATGACCTGGCCGGAGACGAACGAAGCCTGGTCACTGACCAGGAACGACGCGACGTTGGCGATGTCCTCGGGCTGGCCCACCCTGCGTACCGGGATCTCCTGCGCGGCCGCCTTCTGGAACTCGTCGAACGGCATGCCCACCCGCTCGGCGGTCTGCGCGGTCATGTCGGTGACGATGAACCCGGGAGCGATCGCGTTGACGGTCACGCCGAACTTGCCGAGCTCGATCGCCAGCGTCTTGGTGAAGCCCTGCAGGCCCGCCTTCGCGGTGGAGTAGTTGGCCTGGCCGCGGTTGCCGAGCGCGGACACGCTGGAGAGGTTCACGATGCGCCCCCAGCCCTGCTCGGTCATGTGCTTCTGCACCGCACGGCTCATCAGGAAGGAGCCGCGAAGGTGAACACCGAGCACCGAGTCCCAGTCGGTGTCCGACATCTTGAACAGCAGGTTGTCCCGCGTGATACCGGCGTTGTTGACCAGCACCGTGGGTGCGCCGAGCTGCTTGGCGACGGTGTTGACGGCTGCCTCGACCGACTCGGTGTCGCTGACGTCCAGGCCCACGCCGACCGCGCGGCCACCGTCGGCACCGATCGCCTCGGCGCCGGCCTTGCAGCTCGCCTCGTCGAGGTCGAGCAGACCGACGGCGAACCCGTCGGCGGCGAGCCGCCGCGCGACGGCCGCGCCGATGCCGCGGCCCGCACCGGTGACGATCGCGACACGGGAAGGGGACTCTGTCACTGGTTCCTCCTCATCGAGTAAGCGTGCGCTTAGGAAGGTACTAGTAGCGTACCGCGACGCGCTGTGATCCCCGTCATGCGTGTCGGCCGCTACGGCACCTGGACACCCTCGTCGCGACGGGGTCGGGAGCGCTCGCCGGCGCGCGGAGCTGGCCGAGGGTGAGGGCCACGACCGCGAGCACCTCGTTGAGCGCCAGCATGCGCTCGACCAGCCCGAGCGGGATGCTCCGCCACCACGGGGGGCCGCCGGCGAGCATCACGACGACCGCGCCGATGATCACGCCGAACCACAGCAGCGAGGTGAACGCGAGCCATCGCGTCAACCGGCGTGGGCCGGGGGAGTGCGGGTAGGCGGCCCGCGCCGCCAGCAGCACCGCGAGCGGCAGGCAGACGAACGCCACGATGCTCGCGTACCGGTGGATCGTGCCCTCGATGCTCGGGCCGACCGACCAGTCCGTCTTCGGGAAGACGACGATCGCGAGCAGGCCCGCCGTCCACAACGCCGCGAAGACCGTGTTGCCGGACAGCGGCCGGACGAGCCCGCGCCGGACGAGCGTGCCGAACGCCATGGCGGAGCCGCCGGCGATCAGCAGGACGGCGACGCCGAAGACCCAGCCGACCGGGCCGAGCGCGTACTCGCTGATCGTGCGCCGCACCGGGTCGATGTCGCTGGTCGCCGGCAGCACCTGCAACAGTGCCATCAGCACGATTCCGCCGAGCAGGGCGGCGAGCGCCGCCGCCGGAAGTGCCCGGGAACCGGTGTTCGCGGCCGGTCTGTCCTCCGGCATCCGGACTCCTCCCCGTGATCGGGCTCCCTGTGATCGGACCCTGTGCCAGGCTATCGGGAGGGGGTGTGAAGGGACGGTAGATGGAAAGCCATGACGTCGTGATCGTCGGCGGCGGCCACAACGGTCTCGTCGCCGCCGCCTACCTCGCCCGGGCGGGCCGGTCGGTACTGCTGCTGGAACGCCGCGGCGAGCCGGGCGGTGCCGCGGTGTCGTTCCGCGCCTTCCCCGGCGTGGACGTGCGGCTCTCGCGCTACTCCTACCTGGTCAGCCTGTTGCCGGGGAAGATCGTGGCGGACCTCGGGCTTTCCGTGGAGCTGCGCAGGCGGCGCATCTCGTCGTACACCCCGGCCGGGCGGACCGGCCTGCTCGTCGACACCGCCGACGACGCCCGCACCGCGGCGTCGTTCGCGCGGGTGTGCGGCACGGCCGCCGACCTCGTGGCGTGGAAACGGTTCTACACGCTGGCCGGCCGGGTCGCCGAACGTGTGTTCCCGACCCTGACCGAACCGCTGCCCGCCAGGTCGCGGCTGCGCGAGCGGGTCGGTGACGAGGAAGCCTGGAGGATGCTCTTCGAGGAGCCGGTCAGCGCGGCGATCGAGGGGCGCTTCGCCGACGACACCGTGCGGGGCGTCGTGCTGACCGACGCGCTGATCGGCACGTTCGCCGCCGCGGACGCCCCGGACCTGCGGCAGAACCGCTGCCTGCTCTACCACCTGATCGGCAACGGCACCGGTGACTGGGACGTGCCGGTCGGCGGGATGGGAGCGCTCACCTCGGCGCTGGCCGGGACCGCGCGGGCGGCCGGTGCGCGGCTGCGGACGAGCGCTGAGGTGCTCTCGATCGACCCGGCGGGGGAGGTGCGTTACCGGCACCGGGACGGCGAGCACGTCGCCGCCGCAGGGCACGTGCTGGTGAACGTGGCGCCGAGCCGGCTCGCCACCCTGCTCGGCGAGCCGCCGGAGCAGGCCGAGGGCGCCCAGCTGAAGGTCAACATGGTGCTGCGCAGGCTGCCCCGGCTCAAGGACCGGAACGTCGATCCGCGGGACGCCTTCGCGGGTACCTTCCACGTCAACGAGAGCTACGATCAGCTCGCCGCCGCCTACGCGCAGGCTCGCGGCGGCACGATCCCCGCCGTGCCACCGTGTGAGGTCTACTGCCACTCACTGACCGACCCGTCCGTGCTCGGCCCGGCCGAACGAGCGGCCGGTGCGCACACGCTGACACTGTTCGGGCTACACATGCCGGCCCGCCTCTTCGCGGGCCGCAACGAGCCGGCCCGCGAGCGGGCGCTGCGGGCGACGCTGGCTTCATTCGACAGCGTCCTCGCCGAGCCGATCGAGGACTGCCTGTGGCGCGACGCCGACGGCAACCCGTGCCTGGAGGCGAAGACGCCGCTGGACCTGGAGCGGGAGCTCGGGCTGCCCGCGGGGCACATCTTCCACCGGGACCTGTCCTGGCCCTTCGCCGCCACTCCGGAGCAGGCCGGTACCTGGGGGGTCGAGACCGGGCACGACCGGATCCTGCTGTGCGGCGCCGGTGCCGTCCGGGGTGGCGGGGTGAGCGGCATTCCCGGGCACAACGCGGCGATGGCGGTGCTGCGCGGGCCGGTGCCCGGGAACCGCTCACGCTGACCGGGCTCACCCCCTGCCGCCGTCACCCGTGGTCGTGGCCGCCGGTCCGGAGGGTGCGCGGCACGCTGTCCTCGCGGCCGGGCGGGACGATCACGAACTGGCCCATCATGCCCTTGTCCTCGTGGTAGAGCAGATGGCAGTGGTACATGTACGGGACCTCGGGATCGACGTCGGTGCCGAACTCCACCACCAGCCGCACCTCCTCACCGGGAGGGACGTACACGGTGTCCTTGCGGCCGGCGAGCCACGAGGGCGGTGGCTCACCGCCGATGTCCAGGATCCGGAACGCGACGTCGTGGATGTGGAAGCTGTGCGGGTTCCTGCCCCCACGGATCTCCCAGACCTCGGTGGCTCCCGCGGACACCACCTCGTCGACGCGGGACATGTCCATCTTCTTGCCGTTGATGCTCCTTCCACCGAGGTCGAACCGCCGTACCGGTGCACCGGGCCGAGGTTCGGGCGGCTCGCCGCGGGAGAGTTCGGCCGGCACCCCGGGGCTGGGCGCGATGCCGGCCGGTGCCCGGAGCTGGATGAGGTCGAAGGTGTCGTCCCCGCCGGCGAACCGATCGCCGGGAAAGCCCGCGCCCAGCCCACCGGGGAAACTGCGCAGGACCGGCGACTCGCCGGGTGCCAGGCGGACCACCAGCTCGACGCGCTCGCCCGGTGACACGACGACCCGGTCGCGCGGGGCCGGCACAGGCAGCAACCCGCTGTCGGTGCCGATCACCCGGAAGTCGCGGCCGTCGTCGAAGCCCAGGTTGTAGACGCGTGCCGGGGACGCGTTGAGCACCCGCAGCCGCGTCAGCGTCCGGGAGACCTCGAAGTGGGGATCGTGGGTGCCGTTGACCAGGATCTCATCGCCGAGGATGCCGGTGGCCCCGGCGCCCACTCCCCCGGCGAGTGAGGAGGCGCGGCTGAAGTCCAGCTCGCCGTCCTCGTCGAACCTCTTGTCCTGGATGATCAGCGGTACGTCGTCGACGCCGTACTCACCGGGCAGGTCGAGCCGGCCGGACTCCGGATCGTCGAGGAGGAACATGCCGGACACGCCCCGGTAGACGTGCTCGGCGGTGTGGCCGTGCGGATGGGGGTGGTACCACAGGCTCGCGCCGGGCTGCCTGATCGTCCACTGTGGAGACCAGGTCTCGCCGGGGGCGATCTCCTGGTGCGGCCCGCCGTCCGTCCGCGCGGGCAGGCGCATCCCGTGCCAGTGCAGCGTCGAGGCTTCCGGCAGATCGTTGGTGACGTGCATGACGACGCGGTCGCCCGTGCTCGCCCGCAGTGTCGGGCCGAGGTGTGCGCCGTTCACGCCCCACGTCTCCGTGTCGTGCCCGGGCAGGAGCTCGCTGCGTCCGGTACGCAGCCTCAGGTCGAAGTGCTTGCGTCCCTGCGCGTCGACGGTGGGTTCGAGTACCGGCGGCACGGCGACGGGGTTGCCGAACGTCAGCTCGCCCAGGTTGCTCTGGCGCGCGTCCTGGTACGCGACGGTGAACACCGCGCCGAAGAACGCGCCGAACGGCACGAGCGCCAGCGCACCGATCAGGAGTAGCTTGCCGAATAGGCCGCGGCGGCGCCAGAAGTGCCGCGGCGGCGAGGGATGCGTCTTCACGCCCCGAGCAGACCAGCCGGCGCCCGGCCGTCGCTTCCGGAACGCCCCTGACTTTCACCCCGAACCCCGGCCCCCGGGATCCCGTACGCCCCTGGTCGTACCGGCGACCTGGCCGAGTACCACCCGGAAAACGCTACGGTCCACTGTGTATGGTTCGACGGCGAGCCAGTCGCCGATCTCGCGGACGAACCGCTCCGGGGCCATCGGCGCCGCGGCGCCGGTCGCCGCACCGGTGCTGAGCGCGCCGCTGCGGCTCGGGTACAGCACGAGGGCGCCGCGCACCTCCACCTCCGGCAGCAGCGCCCGGAAGGCGTCGACGCCGTCGGCGAGCCTGCTGCCGCCACCGCGGAAACGCTGCCCGTTGCGCAGGAGGGTACCTGCGGCGTCGGTGGTGTAGTGCCCCGGCAGCCACAGCTTGGACTCGATCAGCACGAGCCGCCGCCCGCACAGCACGGCGTGGTCGATGTCGGCGAAGACCGAGTCCGGCCAGGCGAGGCCGTGGAAGATCCGCACGCCTGGTAGCCGGGTGAGGTAACGCGACAGCAGGTCGGCCGTCAGCCGCTCACCGGCCTGGTCGCGGTCCGCGCCCGGGCGGCCGAACACCGTCCGGCCGCCGAACTCGTCGCGAAACGCCCGTGCGGTCCGCACTGACGAGCGGTGGTGCCGCATCAGCCGCCGTCCCGCGACGAGCGCGGCGACGACGAGCACCAGCCAGCAGACCAGCAGCGGCGTGGAGAACTCGACGGGAAGCAGCGGCGGCGCCGCGAGCAGCGCCAGCCCGCCTGCCGCTGCCGCCCACGGCGCGTGGCCGGGTGCGCCGGGATGCGCGTAGTGCACCCGCTCGCGGGCGTCGACCAGGCCCCACCAGGGAATGGTGTCCACGTCGATGCGGACCGGCGGTGGTGCGAAACCGGGGTCCTCGCCGAACCGCCTGCCCCGGTGCGCGCGGCCCGGCGCCCGGCGCCTGGCCCGGGTGGCCGTGGTGGCGGCCGGGTCCCGGGCCGCACCGTTCGCTTCGTCGTCGCGCCCGGTGGCGTCGTCGTCGCTGTCGCTGTCGCCGTCCCGGTCGTACTCCGCGCGGCGGGCCGGGTCGTTGAGTGTCTCGTATGCCTCCCGCAGCAGCCGGAACGTGCCTGCGGTACCACCGGTGTCCGGGTGCATGCTCCTGGCGAGCGTGCGGTAGGCCGACTTGATCTGCGCGTGGGTGGCGTCCGGCCGCACACCCAGCAGCTCGTAGTAGTCGACGTCGTCCACGCAGTCCTCCGCTTGGTAGCGCGCACACAATATGGCGTCCCCGGCCGCACGCGGGCACCGGCCGCCCGGCACGTCGGGGTGGAATCGGGGTGTGCTAATGCCGGTCCACGTGGGTGTCCGGGTGTATCGCGAGCCGGTCCGGCACGGCTACGCTTTGTCCCTGTGCGACCCGGTGACCTCGATGCGGGCCCGATCGTGCTCGACGGCGGCCTGGCCACGGAGCTGGAGGCACGCGGGCACGACCTCTCCGACGAGCTGTGGTCGGCGCGCCTGCTCGCCGACGCACCGGCCGGGATCGTCGCCGCGCACGTCGCGTTCTTCCTGGCTGGTGCCGAGGTCGCGACGACGGCGAGCTACCAGGCGAGTTTTCCCGGCTTCGCCGCGCACGGCATCGACCGGGCCGAGGCGGCGACACTGCTGCGCCGCAGCGTCGAGCTGGCCCGGACGGCGCGTGAGCAGGTGCGGGACCGGGTCGCGGACGGCAGGCGCCGGTGGGTCGCGGCGTCCGCCGGTCCGTACGGCGCGCTGCTCGCCGACGGCTCGGAGTACCGGGGGCGCTACGGCCTGACCCGGCGCGAGCTGGTCGCCTTCCACCGCCCGCGGCTGGAGGTGCTCGCCGAGGCCGGCCCCGACGTGCTCGCACTGGAGACCGTGCCCGACATCGACGAGGCCGTCGCACTGGTCGAGGCGCTCGGCGCGGTGGACGTTCCCGCGTGGCTGTCGTACACGATCGCCGGCGGGCGCACCCGCGCCGGCCAGCCGCTCGACGAGGCGTTCGCCGTGGTGGCCGGATGCGAGCAGATCCTCGCGGTGGGCGTGAACTGCTGCGCCCCGGACGAGGTGGCCGGGGCGGTGGAGCTGGCGCGGGAGGTCACCGGCAAACCAGTGGTGTGCTACCCCAACAGCGGGGAGCGCTGGGACGCCGCGCGGCGGCGGTGGACGGGGGAGTCGCGGTTCCGCACCGACCACGTTGGACACTGGCTCTCCGCCGGCGCGGCCCTGCTCGGTGGCTGCTGCCGGGTCGGCCCGCCCGACATCGCGGCGCTGTGCCGGGCCGTGCGCTGAGGGTGGATCCCGGATTCACCTGATGGGGCGGAGTTCGGCCGTTCGGGAAGCTGTGCGTAAGTGTGCGTGTGAGCCTGAGGCTCGCGGGGTACCCCCGGCTGGTCCACCAGCGACACAACTGCAGACGGTTTCCGGCCGAGCGCTCAGTAGCCTGCCGGCCGCAGAAGGGAAGTGGAACCGGATGAACATAACGGAATCCTTCAACGACGCCCTCGGGGCGGTGATCACCTTCCTGCCGAAGTTCGTCGCGTTCGTGGTGATCCTGCTCGTCGGGTGGTTGGTCGCCAAGGGACTGCGCAAGCTGGTGAACATGGTGCTCGACCGGCTCAACTTCGATCGGGCCGCCGAGCGGGGCGGCATCAAGCGTGCACTCGCCCGGTCGAAGTACGATGCCAGCGGGCTCGTCGCGGCGTTGGTCTACTACGCCGTGCTGCTGGTCGCGCTCCAGATCGCGTTCGGAGTCTTCGGCCCGAACCCGGTGAGCGCGCTGCTGACCGGGATCGTGGCCTGGCTGCCGCGGGCGATCGTCGCGATCGTGATCGTCGTCGTGGCCGCCGCGATCGCCAACGCCGTTCGTGATCTCGTCGGCAGCGCGCTCGGCGGGCTGAACTACGGCGCGTTCCTCGCCAGGGTCGCGCAGGTCTTCATCATCGCGCTCGGGGTCATCGCCGCTCTGAACCAGATCGGGGTCGCGACGGCTGTCACCACCCCGGTGCTGATCGCGGTGCTCGCCACCGTGGGTGGCGTGATCGTGGTGGGTGTCGGCGGCGGCATGGTGCGCCCGATGCAGCAGCGCTGGGACCGCTGGCTGAACCGGGCGGAGGAGGAGCTGCCCAACGCCAAGTCGCAGACGCAGGCGTACCAGCGTGGCCGCGAGGACGCGTCCCGGGCGCAGACCGAGGAGCCGCCCACGCAGCCGACGCCGCAGCAGCAGCCGGCGGGGCAGGCGCCGCCCGAGTACCCGCGGTAGCAGTCGGGGACGCCCCCAATGCGGCATTGGTAGCGCTGAGCGCTACCAATGCCGCATTGGGGGCAGAAAATCAGAAGAACAGCAGCGGGTCGGCGTCGCCACCGGCGACCACGACCGGCGCCGCCACGGCCAGCAGGCACACGGCGATCAGCCGCAGGCTCACCCAGTCGGGGGTCCACGAGGCGTGACCGGGCAGCCGCCAGCCCGACTCGGCGGCCACGTCCTGGACGCCGCGGGCGTATCCGGCGAGCTCGGCGGCACTGACCCGGCCACCGCTGAGCGTGAGGATGTCGCGGACGGAGGCGGCGTGCTGGTCGACGGCGGCGAGCAGGCCGGGCGCCAGCGAGCCGAGGCGCAGCCCGGCGTGCCCCAGCCGGTCCGCCAGCGACGCCAGCTCACGGCGCGCGGCGGACTCGTGCCAGACGTTCAGCCACCTGCTCATCGCCCGGTATCATACGAACGACCCCACCGCATCCGGAAGGCGGGTGGATCACTCCGTCGTGAGGAGCGGTCCCAGCGGACCCAGATCGATGTCGAGGTCCTCGGCGCCCAGCCCGAAATGCTCGCGGAGCTCGGCCATCCGCTCCTCGAGCCGCATCAGCGTGAGGCCGATCCGCTCCACCTGGGCATCGGTGAGGCCGCCGTCATCGACCCGGCGAAAGCGCCTGCCGCTCCATGAGCTGCCGCAGCAGCTCGATGATCGTGAGCACGAGCCCGGCCAGCCCGCGTTCCACCGACTCGGGGTCGGAGTCGATCCGCTCGGCCAGCGGGTTCCGGCGGCCGGGGGTGTCAGGCATCCGCCACACCCCGCTCCAGCGTGCTCGCGGAAGTGAGCAGGGCCCGCAGCGACAGGTGCACCAGATCGACGTCGGCGATCGCGAGCGTGATCTCACCGGAGACGACGACGCCGCCGGCCAGTACCCGGTCGAGCAGATCGACCAGCGCGATCCGGCGCTCCGGGCCCGCCTGCACCGCTTCGGGTTCCGTCATCACTCCTCCAGCACCTCCAGCACTGTTGTCGAGAACGAGTACGGCGGCCACGGTCCGGTCAGTTCGAGCGAGACCCCGCTCCGCTCGCCGTCCAGGTCGCTGACGGCGGCGGCGAACTCGTCGGCTCGCGCGTCGTCGACCAGGTAGGAGCCGTTGAGCACCATCCACGCCCGCTGCCCGGACAGGTTCGGGTCCTGAGGGGCGTGCCGCCTGCCCGCGACCGACAGGTCGGTGAGTGCGGCGTGCAGCCGCCCGGCGTGCTCGGCCGCCGTGCGCTCGGCGCTCTCCCTCGCCGACAGCTGCGCTCGTCGCCGGAGCAGGTAGGCCGTACCGGAACCCCGCCCGGCGGCTGCCTCGTCGCCGGACCGCGGCGGCGCGGCGAGCGCGTCGGGATCGGCGTAGCCCTTCACCCCCCACTCGGTCCGCCCGGCCAGCCGGTCGAGCGCGACCGCGAACTCGGTTCGCCGGTCGGCCAGCAGCACGCGTACCCGCTCGTCGCCGAGGTACACGGTGGCGAGCCGGAGCGGAACGGCCGCGGTGGCCGACCGCGCGACGGTGTGCACGACCGCGTCGTGGGCCCGTGCCGTCGCCGCGAGCCAGTCGAGGTCTTCGAGGTTGCGCCGCAGCGGTTGCTCGCCGTACTCGGCGAGATCGACCGTGCTGACGACGGCGACCAGGCCGGCTGCCTCCACCGTGCGGGCCGGCTCGCCCCCACCCAGCGCGATGACCCCGCGTACCGGAGCCAGGGGCAGGCCGAGGATTAGCGACAGAAGGCCCATCCCGTCACTCCTGCTGTTGGCCGAGCAGCCGCAGGTGCACGCGGCCCTCCCACTCACGGGCGAGCTCGCCGACGGAGTCCTCCAGCTGATCCTGCTTCGCCGTCTCGGCGAGGCACGCGACGTGGACCGCGTCCTCCTCGTGAGTGGGCTGGCGCACCGAGGTCGCGAAGCCGAGCGAGTCGAGTGCCCGCACGGTTCGCCGGGTGTCCGCTTCGCGTTTCGCGGCGATGGCGTTGTTGACGAGCTCGCCCAGCGCGATGCGCGCGTTGCGGGAGGCGTCCTCCGGCAGTTCGGCGATCTCGTCGCGCAGCCGCGCCGCCTCCTCGCTTTCGGACAGAATCTCGCGCAGTACCGCCTTCTCGTCGTACCGGCCCTTGACGATGTACTGCGCATGGCCCTCCAGCTCGCGGAGTGCGGCGAGGAACTCGTCGTGGTGGGCCGCGAGCAACTCGTCGGTCACCGCGTTCTCGTCGGCCAGCACGGCGCCGAACCGCAGGGGCAGGACCGGCGCCTCCCCGGCGGTGGCGTCGAGGATCTGGGCGTGCGCGGTGAGCTCCTCGGGCCGGCCCAGCGGCCGGTCGGCGACGATCTCACTCACCAGCGCCGCGACCTCCCCGTGCCGCACGGCCGTGATCGGGCTGGGCGGGTCACCCACGCCGCGCACCTCGGGGTCGGTCTCGACGTCGGCGGGCACGATCCCGTACACGTAGCTGGCGGTCTGCTGCGCGGTGTCGTCTCGCGTGGGCATCATTCGTCCCCCTTCTGCCTGCGGCCGCGGCCGGCCTGCTGCTGCTCGTTCTCGCCGAGGAACTCGTGCAGTTTGTCGCCCGCCGCCTCGATCGCTCCCTTCGTCCTGGACCTGGCGCCGCCCTGGTTCATGTCCTGCATGAGGTCCGGCAACCCCTTCTGCTCGTTGTCGGAGATGTCGAGCCGGTTCACGGCCTCGGCGAAGCGCAGGTAGGTGTCGACGCTGGCGACGACGATCCGCGCGTCGATCGTCAACAGCTCGATACCGACGAGCGACACCCGCACGTAGGCGTCGATCACGAGGCCCTTGTCCAGGATCGTGTCGATGACATCGGCCAGGCTGGACGAGGAGGGGCGGTCGAACCCGCCTCCTCCGCCGCCTGCGGGCTGCACGGCTGTGGTCATGAACGGCCTCCTCGGGTTGCCCGCGTCCGGGTTCCGGTCTTCGGTTCCCGGCGCCGGGTGCGGCGCCGCGGCCGCGCCGGCTCGGGCTCCCCGGGAGCCTCGGTCTCGTCCGGTTCTTGGTCTTCGCCGGTTTCTTCGGTGTCTTCCGTGTCTTCGGGACCGTCGACGACCTCTCCGTCCTGTATCTCGCCGCGCCAGCCCTCGACCTCGTCGGGATGCAGGACGGAATGGGTCATCACGTGCCGCTGGAAGTGCTTCAGTTCCAGGCGCGCCCGGCGACCCTGGGCGCGCCAGAGGTTGCCGGTGCGCTCGAAGAGGCCCTGCGGGTGGTACTCGAGCACGAGGACGACGCGGGTCAGCTGTGGTGCGAGCTCGTGGAACGTCACCGCGCCGTCGACATGGCCCTTGTCGCCCCTGGACCGCCAGACGATGCGCTCACCGGGAACCTGGTCCAGGATCGTGGCCTCCCAGCTGCGATGGGACCAGAAGACCTGGGCCTTCCACACGAGCTTCTCGTCCGATACCTGCTCGACGTTCTCGACCTTCTTCATGAAGCTCGGAAAGTCGGTGAACCGGGTCCACTGGTCGTAGGTGACGTCCACCGGCGCGCCCACGTCGATCGCCTCGACGATGTTGGTGACCCTCAGCTTGCCACCCTTGCCGCCACCACCAGCACCGACGGCTTCCCTGAGCTTGCCGCCGATGCGGGAAAGGCCCGCTCCGGTCACGGCGGAGAGCAGGCCACCGCCGTCACCGCCGCCGCTCGCGTAGTCGTTGAGCCGCCCGGCGGTCGCCTCGACCTTGCCCGTCACCGTCGACGCCGCTCGCCCGGCCATCGTCGTGACGAGCTGCTGTACCGCGTCCTTGAGCTGGTCCGCCGAGTCGGTGCCGGTCGCCTTCCGGGCCTTGCCGGAAACCTGTTCGGTCGCCACCTGGCTCACCTCCGCGTGCGCCGCACGGGCGCGCGGCCGGTGGAAGTACCGGCCCGCGGGGATCGCCGCTGCCGCGCGGGACGCTGCTCGGATTCGTCACCGCTGTCGGATTCGCCCACTGTTCCGGAGATTTCCGCTTCGTCGTCCGCGGAGCCTTGCGTCCGGTCCATAGTAGACTCGACGGGTTCGGCCGGTTCGTCGCTTCCGGTCGCCGTGCGGCCGCCACTCTGGATGCGCTCGTTCAGCGACTCGATCCGGCCGCTCGCGGCCGTGGCGGCCGCGGACTTCGCGGCGCCGAGTAGTTCTCCGCGTACCGTCTCGGTGAGCCGGCCCAGTTCCGGCGATGCGGTGAGCCGCTTGGCGCCTCGTTGCACCAGTTCGCCCGGGGACACGCCGAGTCTTCCGGTCGCTCCCGCCCCGGCCATCATCAGTGCCAGCCGCATCTTGCGGGTACGACCGAGTAGATAGCCTGCCCCGACCCCCATGGCTACCTGAGCCCCACGTTTCATGGTCAGCCTCCCTTGGTGAATTGTCCTGAATGAACTTGTTGTGAATTCGTAATGCATTAGGTCTTGCGAACTCGACCGAATTACCACCGCCGAGTGAACGTAAAACGCGGGATTCGGAACCCTTCCCGCGAATTGCTCCAAGTGGCCCAGTCGCGTTCAGGCGAAACGCCAGGCATCGCGCGCTGCGAGCCGGATCTCCGGTGGGGAACGAACGCTCTACCCTGTCGGAGTGACAGGGAGACACCGGTGAGCGACGACGAGGGACGCCTGGTCGCCGGGCGTTACCGCCTTCAGGGCCGCATCGGCAGCGGCGCGATGGGCGTGGTGTGGCGGGCGGTGGACGAGCGCCTGGACCGGGTGGTGGCGGTCAAGCAGGTACTGCTGCCGCCGGGGTTGAGCGAGGCCGAGGCCGAGAGTGCGCGGCAGCGGGCGTTCCGTGAGGGAAGGATCGCCGCGCGCCTGCAGCATCCCAACGCCATCGCGGTCTACAACGTGGCCGAGGACAGTGGCAGGCCCGTGCTCGTCATGGAGTACCTGCCCTCGCAGAGCCTGGCCGCGGTGCTGGACGAGCGCGGCATCCTGCCCCCGGCGGAGGTGGCCCGGATCGGCGGCCAGACCGCATCCGCACTGGCCGCGGCCCACGCCGCGGGCGTCATCCACCGCGACATCAAGCCGGGCAACATCCTGCTCGGCCACGACGGCGCCGTGAAGATCACCGACTTCGGCATCTCCCGTGCCGCCGGTGATATCACGGTGACCAAGACGGGTCTGCTCGCCGGGACACCGGCCTTCCTCTCGCCCGAGTCCGCCCGGGGCGAGGAACCCGGCCCGGCATCGGACGTCTTCTCCCTCGGGGCCACGCTGTACGCGGCGGTGGAGGGGCGGCCGCCGTTCGGCGGTGGCGGTAACGAGATCGCCCTGCTGCACACGGTGGCGACCGGGCGCGTGGAACCACCGCGGCAGGCCGGTCCGCTCACCGGCCCGTTGCAGCAGATGCTGCAACCCGAGGCCGGAGGCCGGCCGACAATGCCCCAGGTCGCCGATCTGCTGAACGCGGTCGCGGGCGGCAGGTCGCCCGTCGGCGTGGAACCACCGACGATGCCCGCGTCGAGGCCGGCGTCGACGCGGCTCGACATGCACGCCGCCGCACCGGCCGCACCGAGGGCGGCTCCGGCGGCCGCCGCGGCGGCCGCACCCGCAGGACGATCCGGCAGGCGGGTCGCCTACTACGCGCTGGCACTGCTCGCCGCCGCGGCGGTGGGCGTCCTCGTGGCGGAGTTCCTCGTCAGCGCCGGCCAGCGAAGTGCCGCGGACGATGCGCCGCCGAGCTCGTCGGCGCCACCAGCTCCCGGCACCTCGTCCAGCCCGGCCACGCCGACGACGCCCACCGCCGAGCCGGTGAGCGACGAGGACCTGCGCGATGCGGTCACCGAGTACTACGCGCTGCTGCCCGAGCGGACCGGCCAGGCGTGGGACCGGCTCGGCCCGGGGCTGCGGGAGCAGGGCGAGAAGGAGTACGAGCGGTTCTGGGGCGACGTCAAGAAGGTCAAGGTGATCGCCGGGCCACGGGTGGCCGGGAAGGACCTCGTCGAAGTCCGGCTCGAGTTCGACATGGCGGGCACCGGCAAGTTCCGCGAGACGCACCGGCTCGGCATGCTCACCCGCGACGGCGCGCCGCTGATCGACTCCGACGAGCTGGTCTCCTCCGTCCGGCTCGACGACGAGAACGACGAGAACAGCGACAACGGCGACAACGGCGACAACGACAAGAAGGACGACAAGAAGGACGACAAGGACCAGAAGGACGAGGACGACGACAACTGAGCGGTCCCGGTGGGGTGTCCCGGTGGGGTGGCACGGCGCCGCCCGGCCCTGGGTGGCATAGTTCGAACGCCCACCCCGGCCAGGCTGGCCGCGTGCTCGGGCGATCCGTCATTGACCACTCGGGGGAGCCTTGTCCGCGGAGAACTCGATCGAGCCCCGGCCGGGTAGCGAGGACACCGTTGAGGAGTCCGCTGCCGATCCGGTGGCACCGCCTGCCCCGGCGCGGGTCCGTCCCAGGCTGCACAGGGCCGCTGCCGTCGCGGGTGCGGTGGCCGGCGTCCTCACGCTGGTGTACGTGCTGGACCTGCTCCTGACCAGCGGCGACGTGGCGAGAGGCAACACGGTGGCCGGCGTCGATGTCGGCGGGATGAGCCGCGAGGATGCCGAGCGGCGACTGCGGGCGGTGGTCCGGCCCCGGCTCGGCCGTCCCGTCGAGCTGACGGCGGCGGGCACCACCCACTCGCTGGACCCGGCTGCGGCCGGGCTCAAACTGGACTGGGCGGCGACCCTCGACAGAGCCGCCGAGCAGCCACTGAACCCGTTCGCCCGGATCGCGTCCTTCTTCACCACCGAGGAGATCGGCGTCGTGTCCAGGGCCGCCGACGACGGCCTCGGCGCGGAGCTGGAACGGCTGCGCGCCGAGGTGGACCGGGAACCGGCCGAGGGAACCGTCCGCTTCGAGGGCCTGGAGCCGGTTCCGGTGGACCCCGTGCCGGGCAGACGGCTCGACGTGGCCGCGGCCACCGACCGTGTCCTGCGGCACTGGGCCGCGGGCGAGCCGGTGCGACTGCCGGTGGCGACCCTGCCGGTGCGCACGACCCCCGGCGCCGTGCGCACCGTGCTCGACCAGGTGGCCAGGCCCGCCGTGGCGGCGCCGGTGCACGTTCGTGGTGACGGCGCCGACGCCGTGCTGAGCCCCCGGACCATCGCCGCGGCGCTCACCTTCGTGCCCGGCGCGGACGGCACGCTGGTGCCGGAGCCCGACCACGACAAGATCGCCGAAGCCGTCGGCCCGGCGCTGGCGCCGACCGAGCGCGCGGGCAAGGACGCCGGGTTCTCGTTCAAGGGCGGCGAGGTGCGGGTGCTGCCGTCCGCTCCCGGCCGTGCCGTCGACTGGGACGCGACGCTGGCCGGGTTGCCTGCCGTGCTCCGGCAGCAGGGGCAGCGCGAGATCACCGCGCGGTACGCGGCGCGGCCCGCCACGCTCACCACCGAGCAGGCGCACGCCCTCGGTATCAGGGAAGTGATCGGCGAGTTCACCACGAGCGGGTTCGCGGCCGACTCGGGCGTCAACATCAGCGTGGTCGCCGAGGAGGTCGACGGGGCGGTCGTCCGCCCTGGCGAGACGTTCAGCCTGAACGGGCACACCGGCCCCCGGGGCACGGAGCAGGGCTACATCGGCGCCGGTGTCATCAAGGAGGGCGCGCCGGCCAGGGCCGTCGGCGGTGGCATCTCCCAGTTCGCCACCACGCTCTACAACGCGGCGTACTTCGCCGGTATGCGCGACACCGAGCACAAGGAACACAGCTACTACATCAGCCGCTACCCGGAGGCCCGGGAGGCGACGGTGTTCCAGAACCCGGACGGCTCCAGCGTCATCGACCTGAAGTTCACTAACGACGCCCCGACCGGTGTGGTCATCCAGACGGTCTGGACCCCCTCGGACATCACCGTGCGGCTGTGGGGCACCAAGCGCTACGACGTCGAGTCGGTCACGGGCGGCCGCTACGCCTACACGTCCCCGCCCACCCGGCAGGGACCCGAGGGCTACTGCGTCCCCAGCAGCGGCGCGGGTGGGTTCAGCACGAGCGACACCCGCATCATCCGCGAGGTTTCCACCGGTGAGGAGGTCCGCCGCGAGACCCGCACGGTGGTCTACAACCCGCAGCCCCGCATCGTCTGTGAACCGCCACCGGAGCCCGAGTCCGGGGCGGACTCGGAATCCGAACAGGACGCCGAGCCGGAGTCCGGGTAGGACACACCGGTCAGCCCGGCAGCGGGCCGCCGTCCAGAACGGTGAGGACCGGGCCGGCCAGCACACCGATCAGGATCGTGGCCGGGGCGGCGGTGAGCGCACCGGCCGCGGCCCACCGTCCGGGCCGCTCGCCCGCCCAAGGCCCGGATCGCAGTGCGGGCACGATCCAGCGCAGGTAGTAGAACACGCTCGCCACCGTGTTGGCGACGGCGAGCACCACCAGCCAGCCGAAGCCCGCGTCCAGCGCCGCGGTGAAGACCGTGAGCTTGCCCGCGAAGACGGCCGTCGGTGGCGTGCCCACCAGTCCGAGCAGGACGATCACCAGGCTGAGCGCCAGCCAGGGATGGCGGCGCCGCAGGCCCGTGTAGTCGCCAAGGGTGCGGGCGGCGGGGAACGCGCAGACCACGGCGAACGCGCCGAGGTTGGTGACGGCGTAGGCGCCGAGGTAGAGCAGCAGGCTGGGTAACGCCAGACCGCTGCCGGTGGCGGCCGCGACCGCCATCAGCACGTAGCCGACCTGTCCGATCGTCGAATAGGCCAGCAGGCGGCGGACGTTGTCCTGGAAGAACGCCGCCAGGTTGCCGAGCGTCATCGTCGCCGCCGCGATGATCGCGACCAGCAGGGGCCAGGCGAGCGTGGTCGGCGCGAGCACGGCCGTGCCGATCCGATAGAGGGCCACCACGGCACCGATCTTCGGGATCGTGGTGACGAGCGCGGCGACCGGAGGCCGTGCGCCCTCGGTGACGTCGGGTACCCAGAAGTGTGCGGGCACGGCACCGGCCTTGAACAGCAGCCCCGCGAACAGCGCGATGACGCCGACCGCCACGGCCGCGCCAGGCGCACCGGGCAGCCCCTCGCGCAGCGCCGGGTACGCCGTGGCGCCACCGGTTCCGAACAGCAGCAGCGCTCCGAACAGCATCGTCACGCCGAGCAGGGCACCGAGCAGGTAGTACTTCAGCGCCGCCTCCGTGCCGGGCGCGTCCTTGCCGAACGCGGTCAGCGCATAGAGCGGAACGCTGGCCAGCAGGTACGCCGCGACGAGCAGCAACAGATCGTTCGCGCCGGAGAGCAGCACCGCGCCGAGCGCACCGAGCAGCACCAGCACCACGAACTCGCTCTCCCTGCGGTGGCCGTGGATGTCCGTGCCCGCCAGGCACAGCACCAGCAGCACTGACACGAGCACCACCACGCGGGTCGCGCCGAGCGGCACGTCCACCGAGTACGCGCCCTCGAACGCCGTGCTCGTCCGGTGCCAGCCGGCCACGGTCGCGGCCAGTGCCGCCGCGCACACCAGCGCCGCCAGCGCGCGGACCGCCCACTGCCGCCGCCTGGGCAGGAAGGAACCGAGCAGCAACCCGAACACCGCGCCGCCGGTGAGGAGGAGCTCAGGCAGCACGAGGAGCAGGCTCGTGATCATAGTGCTCCCGCGGCCGGCTCGATCACGTCCAGCAGGAAGCGCGGGAACAGCCCGATCGCGACGGCGAGCAGCATCAGCGGGCCGATCGCGGCCGTCTCCGTGACCGTGAGGTCACCGACGACCTGCCTGCTCGGCGGTCCGAGGAAGAGCCGCTGATACGCGCGCAGGAACAGCGCCGCGGTGATGAGCACGCCGAGCAAGGCGATCGCCGTGGCGACCGGGGCGCCACGCAGCGAACCGGTGAAGATCTGGAACTCGGCGATGAACCCGGAGAAGCCGGGCAGGCCGAGCGAGGCGAACGCGGCGAGCCCGGTGATCCCGGCGAAGACGGGCAACTGCCGGGCCAGCCCGCCGTAGGAACCCATGTCGTAGGTACCGCCGCGCTGGTAGAGGACACCGGCGAGGAGGAAAAGCGCGCCGGTGATCAGGCCGTGGCTCACCATCTGGGTCACCGCGCCGGTGATCGCCAGCTGACGCGCCTGCGCGTCCGACTGGCCCACCAGGGCGGCAGCCCCGACCGCGAGCACGATGTAGCCCATGTGGTTCACCGACGTGTAGGCGATCATCCGCTTGAAGTCGCGTTGTGCCAGCGCCACCAGCGCGCCGTAGAGCACGCTCAGCACGCCGACGATCACGATGACCGGCGCGTAGTCGCGCCACGTGCCCGGCAGCACCGGCAGCACGATCCGCACGAAGCCGTAGGTGCCCATCTTCAGCAGCACCCCGGCCAGGATGGCCGATCCGGCCGCGGGCGCCTCCACGTGTGCGGGCGGCAGCCAGGTGTGCACCGGCACCGTCGGCGTCTTGATCGCCAGCCCGAGCACCAATGCCAGCAGGATCAGCCCGGCCACTGCACCCTTGCCCGCCGCGGGGTCCTGCCGGACCAGCTCGACGATGTCGAACGTGTGCGGCGAGGAGGCCAGGTAGAGGCCGATGAAGCCGAGCAGCAGAACGAGCGAGCCGAGGAACGTGTAGAGGAAGAACTTCAGCGCCGCCCGCGCCGCGCCGCGGTGCCCCCAGCCGGCGATCACGAAGTACATGCCCACGATGGACAGGTCGAAGAACACGAAGAACAGCAGCAGGTCCAGCGCGACGAACACGCCGAGGCACACCGTCTCCAGGAACAGGAAGAGCGTCGCGAAGCCGCGGACCCGCTCCGTCTGCCTCAGCGAGTAGATCGCGCAGGCGAGGAACAGCACTGCCGTCAGCGCGACCAGTGGCAGGCTCAGCCCGTCGACTCCTACGTGGTAGCCCGCGCGCACGCTCGGGATCCAGCGCTGGTTCTCCTCGTAGGCGAATCCGGACGTGCCGGGGGAGCCGGGGGAGCCGGGGGAGTAGGCCACCCACATGCCCACGAGGAGGGCGACCTCGGTCGCGCTGGTGCCGATCCAGGTCCAGCGCACGACCGGGTCGCTGACCCGGGGCACCGCCAGCAGCACGACCGCCACCACGACGGGCAGGAACACCACGAGGCTGAGCACGCTCACCCCTCTCTCTCACAGGACGGCCAACAGCAGCGCGAGCACCGCGAGGACGACCACGGCCTGGGCGTAGTACTGGTGGAGCTGGCCCGTCTGCGGGCGGCGGGCCAGCCGGCCCAGCGCGCGGCCGCCACGCGCCACGCCCCGCACGCCCGCATCGACCACCGGCTCGATCCGGACATCGGTGAGCCGGGCCACCGCCGTACCCGCCCCCGCGGCCGCGTGGACACCTCCGTCGACGACCCGGTCGTCGAAGCGCGCCAGTAGCCCGGCGAGGACGTCGGCGGGTGTGACGAGCACCCTGCGGGCGAGCCGTTCCAAACCGAGCCAGTCGCCGAGCACACCGGACTCGCCGACGTCGCCGCGCCGGTGGACCACCGCCGCCGCGGCGCCGGTGGCGAACAAGGCGACCGCCGCCGACACGGCCATCTCGGCCCAGGTCGGCGCCGGCTCGCCGGGATGTCCGACCGCGTCGGCGAACGCCGACCACACCGGGGGCACGGCGAAGGCGCCGAGCAGCACCGCCGGCGCGGCGAGCAGGGGTAGCGGGGCCGTCCGCCACCGGCCGGCCCGCCCAGGTCCGTCTGCGTCCACAGTGGAATCGGCGTCCACAGTGGAGTCGGTCGAGTCGGTCGAGTCGGCGGGCGACCAGACCAGCATCAGCGCGCGGCCCGCGTACCCGGCGCTCAGCGCGCTCGCGGCCAGCCCGAGCAAGTAGAGCGGCACGGACGAGTGCAGCGCCGCCGTCAGGACGGCGTCCTTGGCGGCCCAGATGGACAGCGGCGGCACCCCGGCGAGCGTGACCGCACCGATTGCGAACAGGACACCGACCATCGGCTTGCGCCGTGCGGCGCCGCGCAGGCCGGACAGGCTCTGCCTGCCCAGCACGGCCAGCCACACGCCGGCGGAGAGGAACAGCAGGGTCTTGGTCACCGCGTGCGCCGTCAGCTGCGCGGCACCCCCGGCCACGCCGCCCGCTCCGGCGGCGAGCACCATGAAACCCACCTGTGCGCAGGTGGAGGCCGCCAGCAACTGCTTGAGATCGCGCTGCACGACGGCGACGGCGCCCAGCGCGAGCGCGGTCAGCACACCGACCCACAGCACGAGCCCCGCCGCCCATGCGGTCGTCTCGAGCAACGGCCGCAGCCGCAGCAGCAGGTAGGCCCCCGCCGCGACCATGGTCGCCGAGTGCAGCAGCGCCGACACCGCGGTGGGACCCGCCATCGCGCGGGAGAGCCAGAAGCTGAACGGCAGCTGTGCCGACTTGCCGAATGCCGCGAGCAGGACACCCGCGGCCGCCGCGTCGCGCCAGCCGTCCGGCAGCGTGGCCAGCCCGTCCAGCGCGAGCGCACCGGCACCGCCCGCCATCGCCGCGGCGGCCGCGAGGTAAAGGCCGAGGTCGGCGCCCCTGGTGGTGAGGAAGGCGATCGTGCCGGAGCGGGCCCGCTCCGGCTCGTGCCACCAGAACCCGATCAGCCCGTACGAGGTCGCGCCCATGACCTCCCACGCCATCAGCAGCGCCACCATGCTCGTGGCGGTGACCGTCACCAGCATCGCTGCGGCGAAGAGCAACATGAGGCCGAAGAACCGGGCGCGGGGCTCACCCGGGCCCACCTCACCGACGGCGAACACGAGCACGGCGAGCAGCACCACCGCGACGAGCACGATCAGCACGGCCGAAAGGCCGTCCACCCTAAGGCCGAACGGCACCCCGGCGAGGAACGGGGCCGAGACCTCGGGCCTGCGCACGGCGGCGCCGACCGCGAGCGCCAGCGTGAGCGCGGCGGCCGGCAGTGCGGTGCCGGGAGCCCACCGGTCCGCGCGCCTGCCGGAGGCGAGCAGCGCGGCGCCTGCGATGAGCGGGATCACGACTAGGGTCCAGAGCATCGGTCAGTCCCGCAGATCCGCGGCCATGTCGGTCATGTCCACATCCCGCGCGCGGAACACCGCCGTGGTGACGGCAAACCCCATGGCCATCTCGATCGCCATCGCGGTCACGGCGAGCACGACGACGACCTGGCCGTCCGGCCTGTCCGGCGAGGTGAAGTACCAGAACGCGGCGCCGCCGACGATCACGGCGTTGATCATCAGCTCCAGGCCCATCATGATCATCACGATCGACTGCTGGGACAGCGCGCCGTAGAGCCCGACGCTGAACAGGGCGGCCGCGAGCAACAGGTAGTCCTGCAGGGTCATCGGCCGACACCTCCCCGCACGGGGTCGTCGGGACGGTCGCGTTCCAGCCGGTCGCCGTAGCGGTCGTAGCGACCCCGGTTGGTGGCGAGCACGACCGTGGCGACGATCGTGGCGAAGAGTGCGAGGCCGAGCACGATCATCACCAGCATCTTCGGGCCCATCAGAGCCTCACCGAGAGCCTTCGTCGGGTCGCCGGGGCGCGGCGCCCGCGAGGTGGGCCAGTCGACGAGATAGATGCCCGCGGTGAGCAGCGCGAACGTGCCTGCGGCGATCGCGAGCGAGCCCCTCTGGTTGTGCAGCATGCTCATCGGCATCAGGCCGGCGGGATTCATCATGTACATCACCATGAAGACGACCATGATGACCATCTCCATGATCATCATGAGGATGACCAGCACACCGAGGTAGGTCAGCTCGACCAGCAGCACCGTGCCCGCGCCGAAGAGGAAGGACGCGAGCAGGGCGAAGGTGGCCCTTGCCATCGAGTCCACCCGGAACACCGCTATGCCGGTGCCAACGGCACCCGCCGCGCAAAGCCAGAAAACGATCTCCTGCCACATGCGACCACAGCCCTAGATAACCACGATGGACACGAAAAGAGCCTGGAGCAGCGTCGCCGGGATGAGCACGAGCCAGGCGAGCTCGGCGAAGCGATCCATCCGGACCGTCGGCAGCCGGTGTCCCGCCCACACCAGCGCCGCGAGGACCGCCGCCGTCTTCAGCACCGACCACAGCCACGCGGGCAGCAGCGGTCCCGCGCCGCCGCCGAGGAACAGCGCGACGGCCATGCCCGCGCCCGAGACCAGCAGCAGCCAGCGCCCGGCGAGGAACACCAGCCGGTCCACACCGGACAGCTCGGCGAGCACGCCCCCCGCGGTGTCCCGGCTCACCGGGTGATCGAACGGCCGGCGGAACGCCATCGCGAGCACGGTCGCCAGGAAGACCAGGAAGGCCACGGGCATCCACACGGCGAACCATAGCCCGTCCTGCGCGGACACCACGTCCGCGACCCGCAGTGAACCGGCACCGATCGCCGGGGCGGTGAGCGCGAACATGTGCGGCAGCTCGTAGGAAAGCCCCTGTGCGATGAACCGGTAGCCGCCCACCAGCCCGAACGCCGAGTTTGCGCCCCAGCCCGCCAGCCACACCGCGGCCCAAGCCACGATCTCCATCGCGTTGAACCACACGATGCCGACCGAGAGGTCGCCCACGGCCCACCGGCCGAGCGGGGTCACGAGGGACGCGAGGACGCCGGCGGCGGCCAGCGTGATCCCCGCACCACGCCACAGCGGCGCGTCGGCGGCCAGCGTGCGGCGCCGTTGCTGGAGGAGCAGCCCGCCCGCGGCCCGCAACGGCGCCCCGGCGGCCGCACGCGGAGCGGGTGCACCGGCAGCCCTGGCCGTGAGCGCCGAGTCGAAGACGGCGGCGGCCACCGCGAAGGCCGCGAGAACGGGGGGCAGCAGTAGTGCGCCCCACCAGGGAGTCAGCTCGATCACGGGCGCACCTCGCGGCCGGTCAGAGCCTCGATGTCCGGATCGAGGCTCGCGACGAGCAGCCGGGCGGCGGCGAGCTCACTCCCGGCCAGCAGCCGCGGCAGCGTCTCGATCGTCCACTGCGCATCGCCGGACTCATCGCCGGACCGGCCGGGCAGCGCACCGTCCTCGTCCAGGTCGGCGAGTGCCTCCTCTGCGGCGGTGGCGAAACGCCGCAGCCTGGCGAGTACGTCACCGGCCAGGTGCGGGGGAGGGGCGAGGTCGTCGTCGACCGGACCGAGGCCGGAAAGCAGCCACCGCAACGGCCACGAGCGGCGGACCCCGGCCGACCACCGGCGCAGCGGCCCGGTGAGCTCCGCGGCGGGCCGGCCGAGCAGGACGTCGTCGCGCAACCGCCGCGCGGTGATCGCCGCGCGGCCCGCTCCGGCGAGCGTGAGCAGGCTCGCGCACGTATCGAGGTGCCGCGCGGCGAGCCCGCGGCGGGGCGTGCCGCCGCCGTACGGCCACCACGGGGTGCCGCCGGACACCTGGCCGAGCCCGAGCAGTTCGACGCGGGCATCCTGGATCACGTCACCCTGGACGGTCGTGTGCAGTACGAGGCCGGCGGGCCATTCGGGCAGCACCGGGCCCAGCGGCACGGTGAGCTGGTCCAGCATGAGCCCGTCGCGGTCCTCGCCGCGCCCGGCCATCTCGGGTTCCGGTCCGGGGTGGACGGTCTCGGTGGCCTGGCGGCGCTGGCGGAAGGTGTCGCGCAGGGTCGCCTCCGCCGCGTCGAGCTGTCCTTCCGCGTGCTCCGCGCGGGCGATCGCGGCCCGTGCCCGGGGAGCCGGCATCGACTGCCACACGCGTTCCACCGCCGCTTCGAGCGCGCCGTCCGTGGCTCCGGCGACGACGAGGAGGTTGGCCTCGGCCGGACTCGCCGCGGAATACCAGCCCCGGGTACGGCAGGTGCGTTCGGCCGCGAGCCGCGACGCGGTGCCGCCCGGCACGGGCACCACGAGCGGGCGCACCGGAAGCCGTCGCGACAGCCATCCCCTCAGGTCCACCGCAGCGCCCCCTCACGCCAGGCGTAGACCACCCCGGCCATCAGGATGGCCAGGAAGACGAACATCTCCACGACCGCGCTCGTACCCTTCTCGGCCACGACCAGCGCCCAGGGGTACATGAACACCATCTCCATGTCGAAGGCGAGGAAGATCATCGTGAGCGCATACCAGCGGACGTGGAAGCGGGACAGTGCGTGCTCGGCCGGGTCGTGCCCGGAGAGGAACGGGCGCATGCCCACACCGGTACTGCCGAGCCGGACGAGGTGCGCCACGCCGTAGAGGCCGCCGGTCACGCCGAGCACTAGTGCCAGCGCGATCAGTGCGTTGGCGAAGGTCACGTCGGTCTGCACCTCCCCGGATCGGAGCCAGTGTCGACTACCCCAACCGCACCGGCGGTATGCATCGTCCCCGCCGGCTGGGAGTGCGCGGGACGAAAGGCCAGCGCAAGATACCCCGCCCTCGTATCGGTGGCGCGTTGACTTGCCTTACCCCCCTAGGGTATAAACGAGGCTGTCGCCGACCCTCGGCTACCGCCGCCGGATATACGGGTAAGGGGTAAACTTGGGTGTCGGCGCGAACAAGGAGATGGCGAGATGCGGGGATACACCGGAGACAAAGAGGCATACCTCAAGCGGCTGCGGCGCATCGAGGGGCAGATCCGCGGGCTGCAGCGGATGGTCGAGAGCGACGAGTACTGCATCGACGTTCTCACCCAGATCTCGGCGGCCACCAAGGCACTGCAGTCGGTGTCGATCGGGCTGCTCGACGAGCACCTCAAGCACTGTGTCGCCGAGGCGATCGCCGAGGGCGGCGACGCTGCCGAGGAGAAGGTCCGCGAGGCCAGCGACGCGATCGCCCGGCTCGTCCGCTCCTGAGGACCATTCGACGAACGGAAAGGGCTGCACCATGACCGAGACGACCTACACCGTCACCGGCATGACCTGCGAGCACTGTGCTCGCTCGGTGACCGAGGAGGTAGGCGCGATCCAGGGGGTGACCGACGTCGCGGTGGACCTGCCGACCGGTGCGGTGACCGTGACCAGCGCGGGCGAGGTCGACGTCGCGGACCTGCGTGCCGCGGTCGAAGAGGCCGGATACGAGCTGCGGCCATGACCGCGCAGGTGGGGACGGGGCCCGCGGGCACCGAGGTCGAACTGGCGATCAGCGGGATGACCTGCGCCTCCTGCGCTGCGCGAATCGAGCGCAAGCTCAACAAGCTGGACGGTGTCACGGCGACGGTGAACTACGCCACCGAGAAGGCCAGCGTCACCTACGGTGCCGGCGTCGAGCCGGAGCAGCTGGTGGCGCAGGTGGAGGCGGCGGGCTACGCGGCCACGTTGCCCGGCCCCGGCCGGGCGGAGCCCGCCGAGAACTCTGAGGAGCCGGAGGACCAGTCGATCCGGGCACTGCGGCAGCGGCTCATCGGCTCGGCCGTGCTGTCGGTGCCGGTGATCCTGCTGGCCATGGTGCCCGCGCTGCAGTTCACCTACTGGCAGTGGATCTCGCTGACGCTGGCCGCGCCGGTGGTGGTGTGGGCGGGCTGGCCCTTCCACAAGGCCGCCTGGACGAACCTGAGGCACGGCGCGGCCACGATGGACACGCTCATCTCGATGGGCACCCTCGCGGCGTTCCTCTGGTCGCTGTACGCGCTGCTGTTCGGTGGTGCAGGCATACCGGGGACGACACACCCGTTCGAGCTGACCATCGAGCGGATGAGCGGGGACGCCAGCATCTACCTCGAGGTCGCGGCCGGGGTGACGACGTTCATCCTCACCGGCCGCTATTTCGAGGCGCGCTCCAAGCGCAGGGCCGGCGCCGCGCTGCGGGCGCTGCTCGAGCTCGGCGCGAAGGAGGTCGCCGTCCTGCGGGACGGGCGCGAGGAGCGCATCCCGACCGACCGGCTCGCGGTGGGAGACCGCTTCGTCGTCCGGCCGGGGGAGAAGATCGCCACCGACGGCGTGGTCGACGAGGGCAGCTCCGCGGTCGACGCCAGCATGCTCACCGGTGAGTCGGTGCCGGTCGAGGTGCGGCCGGGCGACACCGTGGTGGGCGCGACGGTCAACGCGGGCGGGCGGCTGATCGTGCGGGCGAGCAGGGTCGGCTCGGACACGCAGCTGGCGCAGATGGCGAAGCTGGTCGAGCAGGCCCAGACCGGCAAGGCCGCCGTGCAGCGCCTCGCCGACCGGATCTCGGCGGTGTTCGTGCCGATCGTCATCGTGCTCGCGCTCGGCACGCTCGTGACGTGGCTGGCCGTCGGCGGTTCGGCCGCGGCCGCGTTCACCGCCGCGGTGGCGGTGCTCATCATCGCCTGCCCGTGCGCACTGGGGCTGGCGACACCGACCGCGCTGCTGGTGGGCACCGGCCGGGGTGCGCAGCTCGGCATCCTCATCAAGGGCCCGGAGGTGCTGGAGTCGACGCGGCGGGTGGACACCGTCGTGCTCGACAAGACCGGCACGGTCACCACCGGCCGGATGGCGCTCACCGACGTGCACGTGGCCGAAGGCACCGACACCGGGGAGGCATTGCGCCTGGCGGGCGCGCTGGAGAACGCCTCCGAGCACCCGATCGCCAGGGCGATCGCCCGTGGCGCGGCCGAGCGGGCCGGTGAGCTGGGCACGGTCGAGGAGTTCGCCAACGTCGAAGGGCTCGGCGTGCGGGGCGTCGTCGACGGCCGGGCGGTGCTCGTGGGCAGGCCGGCGCTGCTGCGGCAGTGGAGCCAGGAGCTGCCCGCCGACCTGGCCGAGGCCGCCGACGCGGCGCAGCGTCAGGGGCGGACCGCGGTCGCCGTCGCCTGGGACGGGAGGGCCAGGGCGGTACTGGTCGTGGCCGACACCGTCAAGCCGACCTCCCGGGAGGCCGTCGGCAGGCTGCGCGAGCTCGGGTTGACCCCGGTGCTGCTCACCGGCGACAACGAGGCCGTCGCCAGGTCGGTGGCCGCCGAGGTGGGGATCGACGCCGGAGACGGAATGGGCACCGTGATCGCGGAGGTGCTGCCCAAGGACAAGGTGGACGTCGTGAAGCGCCTGCAGTCCGAGGGCAAGGTCGTCGCGATGGTCGGCGACGGCATCAACGACGCCGCGGCGCTCGCGCAGGCCGACCTCGGCCTGGCCATGGGCACCGGTGCGGACGTCGCCATCGAGGCCGGGGACCTGACCCTGGTCCGCGGTGACCTCCGCGCGGCGGTCGACGCGATCCGGCTGTCGCGGCAGACCCTGCGCACGATCAAGGGCAACCTGTTCTGGGCCTTCGCCTACAACGTGGCCGCCCTGCCGCTGGCCGCGGCCGGCCTGCTCAACCCGATGATCGCCGGTGCCGCGATGGCGTTCAGCTCCGTGTTCGTGGTGAGCAACAGCCTCCGCCTGCGCCGGTTCCGCGCGTACTGACCCCGTGTCCGCGGTCGGTGCACCAGCGTCCGCGGTTCCCGCACGCGTGTCCGCGTTCTGTGCGCACAGAACGCGGACACGCGCGCATGGGGCCGCGGACACGGCGTCACTGGCGGTCGCCCTTCGGCTTGCCGGGCTGGCCTGCGACCCCCTTCGGGGGCGGGTGGATCGGTTCCGCGCTGCTCGCGGGCGACACCGGGGAGCCGTGCCGGGTCGGCGCGGACTGCTCCGGCCGGGTTTCCTGGTCGCCGCCGGGGGAGGGCTCCGCGCCCTGCTCCAACTGTTCGAGCCGGGTCTCCAACGTGGTGGTCACCGGCGCGCGGTCACCGTGCGCCCGCTCGTAGTCGAGCAGTTGCCGCACCTCCCCGGCGGTGAGCGACCGGATCCGGTCGCGCAGTGACCCGACCGGGAGATGGTCGTAGTCGGCGAGGGGAAGTTCCTCACGGGCCGGTTCGGTCATCAGTTGCCTCCTAGTCTTCTCCGCACTCAGTGCGCCGGTGGACCGCTCCCGCCGGCATCGACCTCCGCGATGGCGGAGGTCACCGACTCGGCCACCTCGGGTTCCGCCAGCGACCGCGGTCGCGCGCCGCGGGTGACGACCCGGACCTGCACGCCGTCGATCTCCCGCTCGTCATCACCGTCGGCCGGGTCGACCAGCAGCAGCGAGCGCACCGGCCCCGGATGCCGGCCCAGCGCTTGCCGCACGGCCTCGGGTACGGCGCCGCCGGTGACCACGTCGATCGGCCTGCCGAGGGCATCGGGATCGGTCAGCAACCGCTCGGCCTCCGCCAGTGCGTGGGGCGCGGCAAGACGGCACCACACGACCTGGCGTTCGACGGTCATTCGCCGCCAGGTCCGGGGCAGCTCGCGCTGCTCGACCTCACCCGGATCGAGCACCAGCACCGCGGGCCCGCCGGGGTCGCCCTCCCGGATGACGGTCGTTGCCATGGCCGCTCCTTTCCGCCCACTGCCGCCGAACCCGCCCGTGCCATCACTGCCCGAACGGGTAGGTCTCCGGTTCGCCCGTCTCCGGTTCCCAGGGATGCAGCGGATCGAGCGCCTCGGTGCGGTCACAGTGGACGAACACGTCGTAGCGGTCGGCGAGGACCGTGGGGACGTAGCTGCCGCGCCGGTGCGCGGAGGGGTCATACACCACCCCGATCGCCCGATGCCCGCGTACCGAGCTCGCCCAGCCGGGTGCGTCGTCGCCGTCGAGCATGAACAGGCTGTCGCGCTCCGGCGCCGCCTCGTGCAACAGCGCCTCCGTGGTCCCGGGACTCGCCTCCGGCAGCGGCATCCGGCGCACGGGGCCGCCCCAGAACCCGGAGGCGACGACGCTGCCGGAGTACGTGCCGAAACCGATCGCCACCACATCGTCCGCGCCGTGGCGTTGCCGGGCGAGCTGGCCGACGTTGTGCATCCCGACCGAGGCCATGTCGGTCGCCCGCGCGTCACCGATATGGGTGTTGTGCGCCCAGACCACCGCCTTCGCGCCGGGGCCGTAGGCACGGACCAGCCGGTCGAGGGTGTCGGTCATGTGCTCGTCGCGGACGTTCCACGACCGGGCGCCGCCGCGCACCATCTCGCGGTAGTAGCGTTCGGCGCCGGCCACGATCTCCGCGTTCTGCTCGGCGACGAACGCCGGATCGAGTCCCTCGGTCGCCGAGCCGGCGTGCTTGCTCCGCAGCTGCGCCAGCAGCCGCACCACCTCGTCCTCGCACGTTCGCGGAACGAGGGCGGCGGTGGACCGGGCGTAGGAGCCGGGATCCTCGCCGTGCGGCTCGAAGCAGCGGTAAGCCTCCACCGCGGCCGCGACCTTGTCCGGCTCGTGCTCGCGCAGGTAGTCGATGATGCCGCGCAGCGAGTCCCACAGGCTGTACACGTCCAGGCCGTGGAACCCGGCGGGTGGCCGGTCCGGGTTCGCGGCGTTGAATCCGCGCAGCCACTCGGCGAAGTCGGCGACGTCCTCGTTCGCCCACATCCAGGTGGGCCACCGCCGGAAGCCCCACAGCACCTGCCGCGGGTCGTTGGGCGCCCCGGGAGCCCCGCTCACACAGCAGTGCACCTGGTGGCAGTCCGGCCAGTCGCCCTCGACCCCGACGAACGAGAATCCACGCTCGGCGATCAGCCGCTTCGTGAGCTCGGCACGCCAGCGGTAGAACTCGGCGGTGCCGTGCGAGGCCTCCCCGATGAGGACGTACCGCGCCGCCCCGATCCGCGCGAGTACCGGATCGAGGTCCTGCGGGCTGCGCAAGGGCAGCGCATCCTGCCGTGCCTGCGCGACTTCGTTCTGCATCGCTTCGGAGCTTTCCCGCCGCCGCCTGCCGCGAAACCGGCGAATAGCGGGGCGCGCGGACGGGTAGTCCGCGGCCATCGGCAGGAAGGAGGGGAAACCCGTGATCAAGCATCAGGATCTCGTCGACTCGGTTCGCGAGTACGCCGAGCTGGACAGCACGGAGCAGGCGCGCGGCGCCACGGCGGCCGTGCTGAGCACGATCGGGCATTGCCTGCGGCCGGAGGACCGGCGGCGGCTCGCCGAGGACCTGCCCGGTACGGTGGAGGAGGCCGCCCGGGTTCCCGGCCAGCTCGAGGCGCGCGACGCCGACGAGCTGCTCGTCGAGGTTGCCCACCGGCTGGACACCACGCCGGAGCGGGCCCGCTACCTTGCCAAGGCGGTGTTCGCGGGCGTGCGGGACAACGACCCCGATCTCGTCGACTTCCTGCGCTCGCGCATGGCCTCCGACCTGCTGGACGTGCTGGCCGCCGACGGTGATCCACCCCACCGGGCGGAGAGCGTGCGGCCGGGGGAGCCGACCGAACTGTCCGATGAGGACGTCGAACGAGCGTTGCGTGGCCTCACCGGATGGAGCGGTGACCACACGGGCATCTCCCGCACCGTCCGGTTGCCGGACGACCGGGTGAGCCCGCTGATCGACCGGGTGCAGCGGGAGGCGCGCGAGATGAACGACCACGCGCACACCGAACGTTTCGAGGACGGTGTCACCTTCACGCTGCGCACGGATCGGCGGGGCGCGGTCACCGAGCCGGACATCCGGCTGGCCGAGCGGATCGACGCGGCCGTGCAGGACATCGGTTCCGGCGGCAGGCCCGGCTGAGGCGCGGTGCCGGTCAGTCCTCGCCGGTGCCGGCTTCCAGGCCGTAGACGGTGAACGCCGAGCGGATCACCGGCTGTGCGACGTTGCGCACCCGGACCCCGCCCGGTGTCACACCGCGCTCGGAGCCCATGTGCGCGTGCCCGTGCAGCGCCAGGTCGGTGCCCGTCGCGTCGACCGCCTCGCCGAGCTGGTAGGCGCCGAGGAACGGGTAGATCTCGGGCGGTTCACCGTGCAGTGTCTGGGGCACCGGCGCGTAGTGCATCAGCGCGACCCGGGTGTCGCAGCTCAGCGAGTCCAGTGCCGAGCGCAGCTTGTCGGCGATCTCGATGGTGTGGCCGACGAACGCCTTCATCTCCGGCTCGCCGAAGTTGCTGCCGCACTTGCCGGCGAAGCCGCCGCCGAAGCCCTTCACCCCGGCGACCCCGAGCCGCAGCCCGCCGACAGGCAGCACGACACCGTCGCCCTCCAGCACCTGGATGCCCGCGTCGGTGAGGATCTGGGTGAGCGCGGACACCTCGTCGCAGTGGTAGTCGTGGTTGCCGAGCACCGCGAGTACGGGGACGCCGAGGTCGCGGAACTCCGCGGCGACGACGCGCGCCTCCTCCTCCGTGCCGTGCCGCGTCAGGTCACCGGCCAGGAGCAGGACGTCGGCGTGCTGGGGGAGCCGTTCGAGTGCGGGCCGGAGCCGGCCGTGCGCGTCCTCGCCGAGATGAACGTCGCCGACCGCCGCGATCCTGATCATTCGATCACCTCCGGCTCGCCCGGCTCGCCCGCCTCCACGACCCGGACGTCGTTGTGCACCCGGGTGCCGGGTTCCTTCTCGTGCAGCACGTGGTCGAGTTCCTCCTTGCGCTGCCGCGACGGCACGGACCCGGACAGGTACACGTGCTCGCCGCGGACGGTGACCTGCACGCCGAGCTCGGCGGTGCGTGTGTCCTCGGCGAGCGCGCGGCGCAACCTGGCCGCGCGGTACTGGGGCGCTTCGGTGTCATCCGGGCCGGGCATCGGTCGGTCCTCCCTTGGGAACGGTCCGCAGGGTGCCGGCGAGCTCCTGCGCCTGCACGACGCCGAGATCCGCGATCAGCGTGAGAAAGGCCCTGGCGTAAGGGGATCCGGCTGTCTCGCGGGCGACCTCGTTCCAGTCGACCTGCTCGCGCAGCGCCCGCGCGACCGGCAGCAGCGGCGTGAGGTCGCAGCGGTGCGGCCCGAGGACGAGCAGCTTGTCGACGACCAGGTCGGTGGCGGGCACGACCGGCGCCCAGGCCGGGCCGACCCGCTGCATGCGGGCGCGGTCGAGCATCTCGGCGGTCACCGGCCGCTGGTTGGGCCGGAAGATCAGGTCGACGAGGCAGTCGCCGTCGTAGGCCTTGGTCAGCCAGTCCTCCGGTGGGTCCACGGCGCGCATGCCCTCGGCGACGAGGGCCTGGCGCGCCGGATGCGCGTCCCGTTCGGTGACGAGGACGTCCACGTCGTGCTCCGTGGCCGGACCGCCGTGCGCGTACACCGCACAGCCTCCGGCGAGCGCGAACGGGATGTCGTTCGCCCGCAGGATGCTCGTCACCTTCGTGACCGTCCGGAGCAACTGCTGTTGATCCACCTCCACAGCGCGCGGGTACCCACCGCCGCCATTTCCGAATCGGGCCGCCGCCCGCGGTTTCCGGGGCGCGGGCCGGGGTATGCGCTGCGCAGACGCCAGGAGAGGAGAGGACCGTGTCCCAGCCGAACCCGATCAAGATGCAGAAGTACCTCGCCGGGGTGGACTACCCGTGTGACCGGGACAGCCTGGTCGCGCACGCGAAGGACAAGGGTGCCGACGAGGAGGTGCTCGAGCACCTGCGCAACCTGCCGGACCGCACCTACGACGGGCCCAACGCGGTGAGCAAGGAGTACTCCCGGAGCTGAACGGCGCCGAGCAGGACCGGCGAGCGCGACGTTTACTCCGGTCGGCGGCGGACCACCCTGCCCGCAGGAGGTACGCCATGACTGATCTCGCCGTTGAACTCGACCTGCCCGCCGCCGGCGTGGACGAGCCGCACAGCATCCGGATCGACAACCCGGCCGACGGGCGGCTCGTCGGCCGGGTGGCGATGGCGACTCGCGAGGAGGTGACCGACACCCTCGCGAGGGCGCGCGAGGCGCGGTACACGTGGGCACGGACCCCGGCGGCGGACCGAGGGGCGGCCTTGCGCGCGGCCGCGGCCGCGCTGCGTGAGCGGGCCGACGACCTCGCCTCGGTGAACCAGGCGGAGACCGGCAAGCCGCTCGACGAGGCCAAGGGAGGCGTGCTCGCCGGTGCGGGCACCCTGGAGCAGTACGCGGAGCTGGGGCCGGTGCATCGCGGGCGGAGCCTGCTCGGCGACGTGTCGGCCACCGACCTGATGGTGCCCGAGCCGCATGGCGTGGTGGCGGCGCTGACCCCGTGGAACGATCCGGTCGCGGTGGCCTGCGGCCTGCTCGGCGCGGCACTGGCGGTCGGCAACACGGTGGTCTACAAGCCCAGTGAGCGGTGCCCGCACACCGGCCTGATGCTGGGTGAGCTGCTGATCCCGCACTTCCCGGACGGCGTGCTGAGCAGCGTCGCAGGGGACGGTCAGGTCGGCTCGTGGCTCGCCGGGAGCCCGGAGGTGGACCTCATCGCGCACGTCGGCAGCACCGCGACAGGCCGTTCGATCGCCGAGGGGGCCGCGCGCACCGGCGCGAAGGTACTGCTGGAGAACGGCGGCAACGACCCCCTGCTCGTGGACGCGGACGTGGACCCGGTGTGGGCGGCGAAGCAGGCCGCGACCGGAGCGTTCGCCAACAGCGGGCAGATCTGCGTCGCGGTCGAACGGATCTACGTGCACGACGCCATCGCCGATGCCTTCGTCGACGCGCTCACCGCGGAGGCCGACCGGATCGGGCTCACGCCGCTGGTGGACGTCCCGCACCGGGACGGCGTGCACGAGCAGGTCACCGCCGCGGTCGCTGACGGCGCCCGGCTGCGCGCCGGTGGTGTCGTACCGGGCGGGCCCGGCTCGTACTACCCGGCCACCGTGCTCGCCGGCTGCTCGCCGGACATGCGGGTCATGAGCGAGGAGACGTTCGGCCCGGTCGCCCCCGTGCGCGCCGTCAGCGACTTCGAGCAGGGGCTGAACGAGGCCTGCGCCGGCCGCTACGGTCTCGCGGCGACGGTGCTGACCACGTCGATGGAACACGCGCAGCGGGCGTGGCGCTCGCTGCCCGTGGGCACGGTGAAGGTCAACGCCGTGTTCGGCGGCGCCCCGGGCGGCGCGGCGGAGCCCCGGCGCGCGAGCGGGCAGGGCTTCGGCTACGGCCCGGAACTGCTCGACGAGATGACGGCGACGAAGGTCGTCCACATCGAACCGGCCCCCGGCTGAGCACGCCCTCGTGAGTGCGCACGCGAGTTAGAACTCGCGTGCGCACTCACGAGGCGGGGGGCGGCAGCGGGCGGTGTCAGCGGTGTCAGCGGGCGAAGAGCCCCACGAGCGTGCCGCGGGCCAGGGTGTGGTCCTCCGCCGCGGCGTGCACGTCCGCCCCGCTGGCGCCCTCGCCGAGGCCGAGCGGGCGGTCCACCGCGTACAGCCGGAAGAAGTAGCGGTGCGTGTCGTCGCCTGCCGGCGGCTGCGGCCCGCCCCAGCCGAGCTCGTCGAAGTCGTTGCGCCCCGGCGTGCCGCCCGCGGGCAGCCGGTCCTCGGCCACACCGCCGGTGTCCGGCGGGATGCTGGTGACGACCCAGTGCGTGAACGTGCCGCCCGGCGCGTCCGGGTCCTCGCACACCAGCGCGAGCTCCTCGGTGCCGTCGGGCACGCGCGTCCACTCCAGCGGTGGCGACGAGTTGCCGCCCGGCCGCGAGTACCGGTCGGGGATCAGCGTGTGGTCGCTGAACGCCTGACTGCGCAGCTCCAGCTCGGCCGCGACCGGACGGGGCGGGTCGCCGATGGCCGGATCGCCCCGGCTGGTCCCGCGTGTGCCCTTCGGCCCGGCCGCGCGTTCCGGGTCACCCTTCGGCCGCGCGGGATACTCCCGCTCCAGCCGTTCGTTGGCTCTCTGGTCCGCGTGCTGGTCGGGCACGCCACGATCGTCGTACTCGGCACGCAACCGGGCGCGCCGCACGTCGTACTGGTGACTGCCCGGATCCGGCATGGCGTCCTCCCTTCCGTGGTCAGCGTGCTCCTGAACGCGCAACCTGGTCCCGTCGCCGGGACTCGGTCTGCTCCGTCCGTTTCGCCGCCGCGATCGCGGGTTGGCCCGGTTCTGGAGCAAGCTGTCAGCACAGGCATTCCCGGGCCAGGGCCGGGCAAACCCGCTAGCGGACCACCACGGTGTGCTCGCGGCGGGGCACCAGCTCCCCGATCACCGGCGCGCCGGGCACCTCGCCCGCGACCAGGAGGCCGCCCGAGGTCTGCGCGTCGGCCAGCAGCAGCGCGGTGTCGTCGTCGACCGCGGACAGGTCGGTGTGCGGCCGCACCCAGTCCAGGTTGCGCCGGGTGCCGCCGCTGACGAAGCCGTCCCGCAGCGCCTCCCGCGCGCCCGCGACGAACGGCACCGCCGCCGCGTCGACGACCGCGCTGACCCCGCTCGCCCTTGCCAGCTTGTGCAGGTGCCCGAGCAGCCCGAAACCGGTCACGTCGGTCGCGCACTTCACGCCCGCCGTGACGGCCGCCCTCGACGCGCGGTCGTTCAGGGCGGCCATCACCTCGATCGCCTCCTCGAACCGCTCCGCGGTGGCCTTGTGCCGCGTGTTGAGCACCCCGAGACCGAGCGGCTTCGACAGGGACAGCGGCAGGCCCGGCCGCCCGGCGTCGTTGCGCAGCAGGCGGTCCGGGTCCGCGGTGCCGGTGACCGCGAGCCCGTACTTCGGTTCCGGATCATCGACACTGTGCCCGCCCGCCAGATGGCAACCGGCGTCACCGCACACCTGCGTGCCCCCGCGCAGGGCCTCGGCGGCGAGCTCGAACGGCAGCGTCTCCCGCGGCCAGCACAGCAGGTTGACGGCGACGACCGGCCGGCCACCCATGGCGTAGACGTCGGAGAGCGCGTTGGCGGCCGCGATCCGCCCCCAGTCGTACGGATCGTCGACGACCGGGGTGAAGAAGTCCGTGGTGGCGATGAGGGCCTGGCCACCCTCGATGCGCACCGCGGCGGCGTCGTCCCCGTCGTCGAGCCCGACGAGCAGTTCCCCAGCGGGTTCGGCCGGGGCCGAGCCCGCAAGCCCGCGCACCATGTCCTCGAGCTCGCCGGGCGGGATCTTGCACGCGCAGCCACCGCCGTGGGCGTACTGGGTCAGTCGGTAAGCCATGTCACCATGGTGCGGCCGCCGCTGAAGTCGCACATGTCGCGGCCTCCTGCGAGGATGGGCTGACGGCTCAGGGAGGCGTATCCGGCCTGGTGGCCGGCGCGGTCTTCAAAACCGTTGAACGGCAGGCACTGCCGTTGGCGGGTTCGATTCCCGTCCGCCTCCGCCAGCAACCCAGAGGCCCGGACCATGAGCAGCAGCGACTCCGACCACGCCGACCCGCGCAGGCACATCCCTCGCACCGATGCGCTGCTGGCGCAGCCCCGGCTCGCGAAGGCGGCACACGAGCTCGGGCACGCGCTGGTCAAGGAGGCGGTCGGCGCCGCGCAGGACCGGGCCCGCCGCGGGGAGATCGCCCCCGGCGAGGTCGCCGACGAGGCGGCGGCCGCCCTGCCCGCCACCGCCTCGTCACTGCGGCCCGTGCTCAACGCCACCGGCGTGCTGGTGCACACCAACCTCGGCCGTGCCCCGCTTTCGGCCGCCGCGCTGGACGCCGTGCGGGCGGCGGGCGGGAGCACCGACGTCGAGTTCGACCTGACCGGCGGACGGCGTGCCCGGCGCGGCCAGGGCGCGCTGGCCGCGCTCGCCGGGGCGGTACCCGACGCGGGTGGCGTGCACGTGGTGAACAACAACGCGGCCGCACTGCTTCTCTGCGCGCTCGCCATGGCGCCGGGTAAGGAGATCGTGCTGAGCCGCGGCGAGCTCGTCGAGATCGGTGACGGCTTCCGCATCCCCGACCTGCTCGCCGCCGGCGGCGCGCGGCTGCGCGAGGTCGGCACCACCAACCGCACCACCGTGAGCGACTACGCCGACGCGCTCGGTCCCGACACCGGCTTCGTGCTCAAGATCCACCCGTCGAACTTCCGCATCACCGGCTTCACCGCCGAGGCAGGCGTCGCCGAACTCGCCGAGCTCGGAGTGCCGGTCGTGGCCGACATCGGCTCGGGCCTGCTCGCGCCGCATCCGCTGCTGCCGGACGAGCCCGACGCCACGACCCTGCTGCGCGACGGTGCCGCACTCGTCACCGCGAGCGGCGACAAGCTGCTCGGCGGTCCGCAGGCAGGCCTGCTGCTCGGGGAACAGGCCATGGTCGAACGCCTGCGCAGGCACCCGAGTGCGCGTGCGCTGCGGGTGGACAAGCTCACCCTCGCCGCGCTCGAGGCGACGCTGCGCGGCCCCAGCCCGCCTGTGCGCGCCGCGCTCGATGCCGATCCGGCGGCGCTGCGGGCCCGCGCCGGAGAACTGGCCGCGCGGCTGGCGCGCCGCGGCGTGGACGCGGTCGCCGTGGACTCGGCCGCCGCGGTCGGTGGTGGGGGAGCACCGGGTGTGCGGCTGCCCAGCGCCGCGGTGAGCCTGCCCGAGGAGCTGGCCGACCGGCTGCGCGGCGGTGATCCACCGGTGGTCGGCAGGGTCGAACGCGGCCGCTGCCTGCTGGACCTGCGTACCGTCGAGCCCGGCGACGACGAGCGGCTGCTGGAGGTGGTCACGCGATGCACGTCCTAGCCACGGCGGGACACGTCGACCACGGCAAGTCGACTCTGGTCCGCAGGCTGACCGGGATGGAACCGGACCGCCTGGCCGAGGAGCGCCGCCGCGGGCTGACGGTCGACCTCGGCTTCGTCTGGGCCGAGCTGAACGGGGACGTGCTCGCGTTCGTCGACGTGCCCGGGCACGAACGGTTCGTGTCGAACATGCTGGCCGGCGTCGGCCCGGTCGCCGCAGCCGTGTTCGTGGTGGCCGCCGACGAGGGCTGGCAGGCACAGTCGAGCGAGCACCTGGCCGCCCTCGACGCGCTCGGCGTCCGGCACGGCCTGGCGGTGGTCACCAAGGCCGACCGCGCGGACCCCGCGCCCGCGCTCCACGAGGCACGGGAGCGGATCGGGCCGACGACGCTCGGCGAGGTGCCCGCGATCGCGGTGAGCGGCCACACCGGCGAGGGCTTCGACCGGCTCAGGGCCGAACTGACCGCGCTGACCGGCGCGCTGCCCGCGCCCGACCCCGCCGCCGAGGTCCGGTTGTGGATCGACCGCGTGTTCACCGTGCGCGGCTCGGGCACGGTCGTGACCGGCACGCTGGCGGCGGGCACCCTGCGGACCGGTGACGAACTCGTGCTCGCCGGCACCGGGCGCAGGGTGGGAGTGCGGGCACTGCAGTCGCTCGGGACGGACCACGACGAGGTCCCCGCCGTGGCGCGGGTCGCGGTGAACCTGCGCGGCGTCGACCGGGACGGTGTCCGGCGCGGGGACGCGCTGATCACCCCGGGCGCGTGGCCGAGCACTACCGAGCTGGACGTGCGGCTGCGCGGGGACAAGGCCGGGGAGCTGCACCGGGAGCTCGTGCTGCACGTCGGTGCCGCCGCGGTACCCTGCCGTGTCCGTCCACTGGGGACGGACACCGCGCGGCTCACGCTGGCCGGCGGGCTGCCGCTGCGGGCCGGTGACGGCGGCCTGCTCCGCGATCCCGGCGAGCACCGGGTTCCGGCGGGGGTCGAGGTCCTCGACGTGCGCCCGCCCAGCCTCCGCCGCCGGGGCGCCGCGACGGCCAGGGCGTTCGAGCTTGACGCAGGGGACGCCGCGGACGCCTACGTCCGCAGGCACGGGGTCGTCCCCGGGCGGGAACTGCGCATGCTCGGGTGGCGGCCGCCCGCGACCCGTTTCGGCGACTGGGTGGTGGACGAGGGATTGTGGGCCGAGCTGCCCGCACGGGCCTGCACCCGGTGGTCCGACTGGGCGCGGGAGAACCCGCTCGCCGCGGGAATGCCCGTGGAGTCCCTGCGGCGTGTCCTGGGTGTACCCGCGGAGCTCCTGCCCGCCGTGCTGTCCGGCTCCGGGCTTGAGCTGCACGACGGGCTCGTGCGCCGCCCGGCCACGGCGCACCAGCTGCCGCCCCGGGTCGAGCGGGCCGTGTGCCGGGTCGAGGAACGTCTCGCGGAGCAGCCGTTCCAGGCGCCCGAGGCGGACGACCTCGCCGCACTGGGCCTCGGCGTCCGGGAACTCGCCGCCGCCGAGCGGGCGGGGAGGCTGCTGCGCATCACCGAAGGTGTCGTGCTCGGGTCGGACGCCGTGTCGCGGGCCGCCCGCGTTCTCGCCGAGGCCGGGGAGACGTTCTCGGTGAGCCAGGCACGCCGCGCACTGGGCACCACGCGCCGCGTCGCGGTGCCCCTGCTGGAACGCCTTGACGCCGAGGGGGTCACCGAACGCCTGAACGACGGCATCCGGCGCCTGCGGTAACCTCAGCCCAGGCCGAACAGCGGACCGGTGATCGTCAGCCCCAGGTCTTCGACGTAGGCGAAGAACGCGAACAGCGTCAGTGCCGCCCCGCCGAGCGAGATGTCCTTGTTGAACTGGATCATCTCGTTCTGCCGCGCCTGCTGGTCCTGTTCCTTCCAGAACGGATGCATCATCAGCGCGGTGGGCACGAGGAACACGAGCAGCAGCAACGCGCCCAGATCGGCCCAGACACCGAGGAGCACCATCAGCCCTCCGACACCGAGCAGCACCCCGGTTCCCGGTACCAGGACCTTCGCGAACGGGACGCCCTTCGACTCGGCGTAGCCGGCCATGGCGCGGGTCTGTGTCAGATGGCCGAGTGCCGAGGCCAGGAAGATCGCCACGAACAGGATACGGCCAATGAGGACCAGAACGCTCATCGTCACCTCCTCGATGAGGATCGCCGCAGTTCGGTGCCGTCCGGAAACGGGGCTTCCGGACGATTCGTCAGACGTGGTCGCGCGGGATCGCGGTGTGCCAGTTCCGGGAGATCACGCGTTGGCCGCCCTCATAGCCGTCGAGCCTGGCGTAGACCCGGAACTCCTCGGGCGTGCACGTCAGCGTCGTGTGCGTGGTCGTCTCGACGTCCCAGTCGCCGCGGACGAACCGCATCGTCCAGTCGACGTGCCCGCGTGCCGAGGTGAAGTCGTCGCGAACCCACTCGTACTTCTCGTAGGCGCGGCGGCGGACGTCCAGGTCGATGTCCTCGAACCGGACGACGCCGAGGTCCTTCACCACTTCAAGTGCCGAGTGATAGTCGACGAGGTCACGGGAGACGGACCATTTCTGCTCGCCGGGTTCGAGCTGCGTCGTCTCGATCGGTGCCGCGCCCTCCGGCTCGCCGAACGGCGTGAGCGGCGCCTCGTCGTGATCGATCGGGCGGACCGGCAGCACGAGCTGGGTGGCGCCGGCGAACACGCTGAGCCGCACCGGTTCGGGCGGCGGCCACGCCAGCGGCCAGTACGACGTGGAGATCGACAACCGGATCCGGTGGCCGGCCGGGAACGCCTGCGCCATCCCGTTGAGCTGCACGCTCACCCGGTAGCGTTCGCCGGGCACGAGTGCGGCAGGCTCGGCGTGGCCGTCGCGGTGCGCGAGGTTCAGCAGGCCGTAACTGACCCGCGTTGCGCTGCCGTCCGGCGCGACATCGGAGAGCCGCACGGCGACCATCGCGTTCTCCCGGTCGGCGGCGAACTCCAGGTTGACCATCGGTGCGCCGAGGATCTCCCAGCGCTCGGTGAGCACCTCGGTGTCGAACACGAGTGAGCCGCCGTCCTCCTCGCGCTGGTCGTAGGGCAGGTCGGGCGGTGCGTTGTAGGAGCACCACTTGCCCGCGAACTGGCCGACCGAAAGCGGCGACTCGATCGTGAGCTCCTCTTCGGACTCGTGCTCGCCTTCCGAAAGAGTGTTGCGCAGCAACGTGAACTGCGTTTCCTCCAGCCGTGGCGACGGCCATTCCGTCTCGCCGACCCACCGGCCGGGCCGTTCCTCGTATGCCGTCGAGGGCCGCACGCTGTCCTGGAGCCAGATCCGCAGCATCGGCTCGTCCATGACGCCGTTGTCATCGTCCTTGAGCCAGCGGTCCCACCAGCGGACCAGTTCCTGCAGGAAGCCGATCGCCGGCCCCGGTTCGCCCAGGTGCGGGTACTTGTGCGACCAGGGCCCGATCAGTCCCTTGCGGGGGGCATCGAGATTGGCCAGCAACCGGAACACCGAGTTGGAGTAGCCGTCGGCCCAGCCGCTGACAGCGAGCACCGGGCAGGTGATCGCGGAGAAGTCCTCGCACACCGAACCGTGCCGCCAGTAGTCGTCGCGGCGCTGGTGCTGCAGCCATTCCACGATCCACGGTTCGGCCCGTTCCAGCCGTTCGTGCCACATCTTGCGCCACTGCTCACCGACGATGGCCGGATCCGGTGGGCACGAGATGTACGCGAACATCGTCGACGCCCACGACAGGTTGTCGGAGAGCAGGCACCCGCCCATGTAGTGCACGTCGTCGGCGTAGCGGTCGTCGGTGGAGCTGACGGTGACGATGCCACCGAGGCTCGGCGGCCGCCGGGCCGCGATCTGCAGTGCGTTGAAACCGCCCCACGAGATGCCCATGATGCCGGTGCGGCCGTTGCACCACGGTTGCTTCGCGAGCCAGGCCAGCACATCCTCACCGTCGATGAGCTCCTGCTCGAGATACTCGTCGGCGAGCACGCCTTCGGAGTCGCCGCTGCCGCGCAGGTCCACCCGCACCCCGGCGTAGCCGTGCCCGGCGAGGTAGGGGTGGTGGATGGAGTCCCGCTTCGCCGTCAGGTCACGTTCGCGGTACGGGATGAACTCCAGGATCGCCGGCACCGGGTCGTTGTCGGAGGACACCGGTCGCCAGATCCGCCCGGACAGCCGGGTGCCGTCCGACAGCGGGATCCAGACATGTTCATCCTCACGGACGGGGTGGGGAAACGAGGTCACCGTCCGCATACAGCGGTTCCTCCTACTCCTCGATCTCCTCGATATCGAAAGGCAACGCTTCCACGCATTGCTCGTACTTGGCCGTCAGTTCGCGCTGGCTGTTGGCGCCGACATGGATGTCGGCGAGCTCGAAGGTGTAGCTGTCCCGGGCCTGTTGCTCGGACAGTCGCGCACCCTGCTCGGTGGTGATCTGCACCGAGACACCGGGAAGGTCGCGTTCCACCTGCTCGATCTCCGCCGCGGTCGGCACGCGATGCACCACGCCGTCGTTGAACGCACGCAGGAAGCACTTCGCGGCCATCTCGTAGGGGCCTTCCCGATGCGGCATCCGCGGTTCGCGGCCGAGGCCGAGGCTCACCATGTAGTAGTGGTTGGCGACGCCGTCGACCTCCTCGAACAGCCGCGCATGCGACTGGGAGTGCCGGGGGTTGACCTCCAGCAGCCTGATCCGGTCCTGCTCGACGTCGACGAAGTACTCGATGTTGAACGCCGTCTCGGTCAGGCCGACCTGCCGGACGACCCGCTTCGAGATGTCGGAGACCTGCTCGATGATGTGCTCGGGCAGCACCGAGGGATACTGGTACCTCAGGAAGCTGGGACTCTCCGGATAGGAGACCGAGTCGATCACGCCGTAGACGCGCGGCTCACCGTGGAAGCTGTAGCCCTCCACCGTCAGCTGGGCACCTTCGACCGCTTCCTCGGCGAGACAGGCCTGTGCGCCCGCCTCCGCGATCTCCGGCGGTAGCTGAACCCGTTCGAGTACGGCTTCGAACGGGCCGCCGAGCTGGGAGATGCCTTCCCGGATCTCCTTGACGGCGTCGTTGAAGCTGTCGTCGTCGTCCACCCGGAAGGCCAGCTTCGACGAGTAGGACTTCACCGGCTTCAACCACAGGGGGTAGTGGAGCCCTTCCGGTAGCGTGGCGTGCTGTTCGAGGTCGATCGTCGCGAACTGCGGGTGTTCGTCGATCACTTTCTGCTGTTCCAGCCTGCTCCAGTACTTGTGCTCGCACTTGGCGACCGACTCCAGGCTGGAGGCGGGCAGCCCGAAGCGTTCGCACAGCGCCGGAACCAGCGAGGAGACGGGGAAGTCCCAGTACCCCACGATCGCGTTCACCGGCTCGCCGAAGGACTCCAGGTGTCTCTGTGCCTTGTCGAGCAGCTGTTCGAACTCGATGTCCTCGGCCTGCAGCTCGTCGATCTCCAGCAGCTGGTGATACCTGTGGTCTTCGGCACCCGGCAGTTTCTGGAGCACCTCCAGGTTCCAGTCGTCCAGGCCCACCACAAAGATGTTCTCGGGCACGAAGTGTTCCCTCCTGCGCGATGTTGTGTCCGCAGGGTGTCCAGTCCGCCGGTCGCTAAACCCGGGTGCTCGTTGCGGAGTGCGCAACCCAGGCGCGCCGGGCCGGCTCCAGCGTGCCGCACGACGGCGCCGTTCCGGAAGAGTCAGCGGACCCCGCGGGGGCGGAACTGGATGCTGATCCGGGGGCCGACCGGCCGGTTCGTCTTGGGCACCGCGTGCTCCCAGGTGCGCTGGCAGGAGCCGCCCATGACGATCAGGTCGCCGTGGCCGAGGGCGTGCCGCACGGTGCCGCCCCGGCCGCGCCGCGGGCGCAGCAGCAGTGCCCTCGGCGCACCGACGGAGAGGATCGCGACCAGTGTGTCCTCGGTGCTGCCGCGGCCGATGGTGTCGCCGTGCCACGCGACGCTGTCGTGTCCGTCGCGGTAGTAACAGAGGCCCGCGGTGCGCAGCGGTTCGCCGAGTTCGGCGGCGTAGTGGGCGCTGAGCGCCGACCGCGCCTCGGCGAGTACCGGATCGGGTAGCGGATCGTCCTCGTCGTAGAAGCTCAGCAGCCGCGGCACATCGACCACCCGGTCGTACATGCGCCGGCGTTCGGCGTGCCATGGCACCTCGTTGATCAGCCGGTCGAACAGCGCATCGGCACCGGTCAGCCAGCCCGGCAGAACGTCGATCCAGGCGCCCTGGCCGAGCGTGCTGCGCCGGAGGCCGTCGAGCGGCCGGAGTTCGGCCGTCCCGGCCGCGTCGAAGAGGCACCCCTGCAGTGGAGTGGACATGTTTCCGAGGATACCCTGCATCGAACTGGTGTTCTAGCGGGCGAGCGCGTGGGCCGGGATCGGCGGGATCGAGGCTGCCACGCCCACTTGTACGACTGGGCAGACGGCGGCGCCCTGTCATCGGACCGACCGCCGATCTCGGATCCGTGTGGCGGCACCGGCCGATCATCGTCGTCGGTGCCATGGGCGCCGCCCGCCCGACGACGCGGTTCCCTGCGACCGTCTACAGTGGAGCAAGGCACCGCCTGTGCCGGGTTGTGTTGCACGATCGTTACCGGCATCGGTGATGACATCTCGTCTCCTTCCTGCTGAGTTGAGTGTTTCCGCTCGGCGAGCGCGCTATGGAGACCCGTTGCCCCCTACAATCACGACATGCGTGGACGCCGACCGGTGACCGAGGTACCCGACGTGGTGGGACTGGGCGCCGAAGACGCCTGCGAGATCATCCGGCGGGCGGGGCTCGAGCCGTTCGGACCGGACGGCGTAGCCGCCCCGACCTCTGGCATCGTCACCGAGCAACGACCGATCGGTGCTGCCGGTGCCGAAGAGGGTGCCCCCGTTTTCCTGTGGACCCATCCGGGACGGGACGGGGCGGATGATCTGGTGTCGCCGATGCCGAGGGAAGCGGCCGACCTCGACCCGGTCTAGGACTCATCGAGCGTGGTGCCGGCCGGAGCTGTGAGTACCGCCTTTGGTTGATCGGCGGCGCACGGCCTCCCTCGCCCTGCCGTGCGTAACCGCCGGCATGCCTCCTTCCGTTGTGAGGTGTGTTGTCAGAACGGTGGCGGATCGTCGGGTTGGGGGCGTGGCTCGTGCAGTGGTTCGAGTGTGCTGGTGCGCTGTCGTCCTGAGGGGGTGGTGATGGTGAGTGCCGCTGTGGTGGTCGGGGTGGTGGCTCCATTCGGGTTGGTGTCTGGTGTGGTGGTGGCGGGTGCAGTAGCCGGCGAGTTCTCGGGTGTTGGTGTTGCCAGGCGGTGGTGTGGTCGATCTCGCCGAACTGGGTGGGGCGGTGGCAGGAGGGGTGGCGGCATTCGCGGTCGCGGATGCGGACGTAGTCGGCGGTGACGGCGGGTGGGCGGTAGCGGCGTCGTCGACATCGAGGGGCAGGCCGGTGGAGGGGGCGGTGATGATGCGCCGCCACGTGCTGTGGGGGTCGGCGGCGATGTGGCGGGCGAGCCAGGCGGGGATGGGTCCGTGTCCGGCGAGTTCGGCGGGGTGCTGGTTGGGTCCGGTGAGGGTGTGCAGGCGACGTAGACGTGGATGTCGGCTTTGCCGCCGGAGGTGCCTTCGGGAGCGCCGGTGAGCAGGAGGTCGGCGAACACGTCGGCGCGGAGTTGGTCGAGGTGCGGGAGTCGCCGGTGCGGCGCCGTCGGCGGGCGAGGGGTCGAGGCGGGAGTAGATGGCGCTGCCGGTTTCCGCGGGCAGGTCGGCGACCAGGGTGGTCATGGCGTCGCCGTGGTGGAGGAGCTCGACCGGTGGCGCGGCGGATGCTGCCGGGGTCGTGGCCGGCGAGCCGGCCAGCAGGGTGTCGACCTGGCGGGCGTGTTCATCGGAGAGGCAGGCGGTTGGTTCGGCGATTTTCGTGGCTTTGCCGGCATCGAGGAGTTCGCGATGCATCGCGGCCAGGGTGCGGGGCAGCCGGGTGGTGAGTGCCTGGGCGAGTGCGAGTTGTTTCGCGGCGGCGTGGTCGTTGATCGCCAGTGTGGCCGCCAGTTCGGTGGCCACGTCGCGGGCGTGGCGGCGGTCGGCCGGGTGGGCGGCGATTTCCTGGAGTTGCCGGGCTTGCAGTTTCGCGATCGCGGTGCCGAGTCGCTGGATCTTCTGCATCATCCGCATGCCTCGGCGGGTCGAGCCGGGGAGGAGGACGTCCGGTGGTTCCGGGGCTTGCTGATCGCTGTACACCACATCAGCATAGCCGCGAATCGAACATGCGTTCGACACACGTTACGGTGATCGGAACAGCAAGGGCAAACGCGGAGAGTGACACTGGTGCGGTGACAACAACATGGCCTGCGAGCACTCGGGGTGGCGGGCGTGGGTGTTGCGCCAGCGCAGGTAGGAGTTCAGGGTGCGGGCGAGTGCGGTGTGGTTGGGGTAGTTGGCGTTGCTCATCGTGAACGTCCGCAGTGGACCGAACTGTGGCTCGATCGGGTTTGCCCAGGACGCATTCGTCGGCGTGGAGCAGAGCGTGACGTTGTTGCGCGTGGCCCACGCCCGGATCGGCCGTCTTGTTCGCCTAGAGGTTGTCGAGGATGACGTGGATCGGGGCGCCGCCCGGGCGGGCGGCGCGGATGGCCTTCAATGCCGTGAAGGCTGTGGTCACCGCCTTTGCGCCGTGGTGCGGACGGCTCGACAACGGCCCGAACTGGTCGAACGCGAAACACCGGTCGGGAAACCGGCGCACGACGTGCTCGGTCCGGTCGAGCTTGGCGTCGAACTCCGGGTCGGCGGACTGCTTCCAGTTGCGGGTGCGCTGGAAGGTGATCTCCTGCTCGTGCAAGATCTGGCGGAGTCGTTCCACCCGAGCGTGATCGGGCGAGCAGTGGCCGTCGCCACGATGAACGCGATGTCATCGGGGTTGATCGGGCCGGGACGGCCTCTCCCGCCCACTGAGGGGCCAGCGCGGCCAGCCCTCGCTGGCTGAACGCGTGAATCGCGTCCCGCACGGTGTCCTCGTGCGCGGCGACGAGGCGGCCTCGTCCTCGGACAACCGCCGCGCCCGGGCAGTTCAGCCATCGCACCTCCACTCTTGACAGCACCGTCATGCCGTCAAGAGTGAGATCAACACCAATCCCTGCGAGGGACCCAACTCGGTGTGTCGCCGACCCGGCGGCGATAGCCTGGTTCCAGAACAACTCGGACGAAGGCGCGGGGACAGATGAGCGAGACCGATCCGCACGTCCACGTCGAGCAGAAGGTGCTGGAGGCCGGACCCGCTGTACGCAACCTGATCTCGTCGATGCTGGGCCGCGCGACCGACGCACCGAGCGTCGTCACCGCCGGCTGCGGACTCCAGGTGCCCTACGCGATGACCTCTCCCCGTCCCGAAAGCGTCACCTGCCTCGCCTGCCGGGAACACGCTCACCGGGAGTACCTGCGCTTCGCCGATCAGATCGAGCGCCTCGGCCGAGGCCCGACGCCTGGCGTGAACATAACCGGCGACCAGGTGGCCGAGGCGGTGGAACGGCTCCGGGACCTGGCGAAGAGGTTCTCCGGCTGATGCGGTGACCACAGAAGCCGGCCCGGTCAGCTGGGTGGTGGATTACCATCGGCAGCTGGCACACCCCGGGGAACGCCGGTGGTCAGCGCACTGGGTAAAGAGATCTACAATGGACTGCCATTGGGCCGTCGTTGTTACAGCAGCCGCACCTTGTGTTCTTGGGTCACTCGCCGACTTCGCCGTCGGCGAGTTCGCGCAGGAGGTCGAGGTGGCCGACGTGCCGGGCCGTTTCCTGGTTGACGTGCGCCAGGATCCACCGGATGGTTCGCTGGCCGTCCTCCGCCAGGTCATCCGGTTTCTTGTCGGCGAGCGCGTCGGCGGAATGGGTCCACTCCGCCTGGTAGGCGGCGATGACCGCCTCGGGTGTGTCGGTGTCGGAGAGGTTCCACGAGGGGTCCGGGCTGCCTTGCCACAGTGAGGGCAGGTCGGCACCGGCGGCGGTGATCGAGATCCAGTGCCGTTCCATGGCCGTGAGGTGCTTGATCACACCGAGGCCGGTGGTGCGGGGTGAGGTGGCAAGGGGTGCCGCGGTCGCGAGCGCGTGGGTGAGCCCGGCGATTTTGTCGATCGCAGTCTGCCGTAGGAACTGAAGAAACTCTTGTTGGAGCCGCAATTCGTCGGTCGCGAGTTCGTCCGGCCAGCGCCGAGGGGCCATCGTCACGCAGTGCTCCCTGTGTGCCGCATGCAGTGCTCGTGACGTGTCGTGATCACGAGGACGGCCACCGTGTGATCAGCTTCAAGGTGTGTCGGTTCTCGAAGAAGGCGCGGTTGCCACGTTCTCACAGTAGCTGATGATCGGTGCCTGCTGGGGCTGCTCGCGGAGCTGCCCTACTGCATCTGCAACAGCGCAACACCCGGTACCCTGGCCGAACTCGTCCGCGTAGCAGGATCCCTTAGGGCCGTCGAGGAAACCTGCCAGTTCGCCTAGAACGGGACCTGGTCGGATCACGACCAATGCCGCCGATTCGACGGCTGGTACCGGCACCTCACTTTGTCCAGGCTCCCGCCGCGTTCCTGGCCGTGACAGCCCAAACCGAACGAGTCCGCGACGACACCGTCGGAAGGGGCTCCCGCAGACGAGAGCGAACACGTGATCCCGCTGCCCTGCACCGTTGCCGGTGAGCGAGAGCCGCACGCCGAGCACGGCATGTCGCGACAGGTCGACGTAGCCGGTGCCGCGCGACGCGCACTGTGCGGCTCGTCCACGAAATCGCGCCGTCTGCGATGCTTGTCCGCGCCGAGGATGTCGTTGTTCTCTCCCTCGGCGGGGCGGCAGATCACCTCAGCGTGGTCCCGAGCCGCTCGGCCCAGCGGCGGGCCCGCTCGGTCTCGCCCTCGGCCAGCGGGCCGCTCACGCCCGTCACATAGAAGGTCTCGGCGGGCGCGACGGGCCTGCCACCGAGCCTGCGCAGCCGTTTGTGCGCCTTGGCGGCGGCCGAGCCGGGCAGCCGCGGTTTGGCGGACTTCGTGTCGAACGCCGTGACGCCCGTGCCGTGCGGGATGCGCGCCTCGGCCAGCCACTCGCGGATGCCCCTGCCCGCCGACACCAGCCCTTCGCTCGCCTGTTCGGCCGCGTCCTGCCGCGTCGACGACCTGCTCATGCCGAACGCGTGAGTCGGCCCGCCGACGACGATCAGCCCGACGTCGCCGGCCACCGTCGCCGGGGCGTCGCCGACCTCCACCAGCTCGACGTCCATTCGTGCGGAAAGACCCGCGGCGATGGCCTTCGCGATCGTCTGCGTGTTGCCGAACATCGACTCGTAGATCACCAGCGCGCGCATCGTCGTTCGCCTCCTCGGTAGGTCCTGCTTCGAGGATCGCGGCGCCGGAGGCGGCCACCTAGTGCCGTTGGACGTCGTTTCACCGGGACCTTCGGCCGGAGGCGGCGCCTCACGACACAGGGGCGGCGGGTCCTGTGACACAGCGCGCGGACACTCGCGCACAGGACGCGGACACGTGTGCGTGGCGTGCGGACACGTGTGCGTGGCGTGCGGACACGCGGGTCAGCGGGGGCCTCCCGTGCGCGGGCGCGGAACCGGGGCCGGGGCGCGCCTGTTGCCGACGGCGAGGAGCTTGCGCTCCCGTTCCCGGCACGGCAGGCAGACCACCGCGCTGCCGGTCGGGCGCCCTGCCTCGTCTGTCACCGACGCGATCCGCGCCGTCCGGTAGCCGCACTCGCCGCACACCACGGCGGGGGCATGGGCATGGAAACTGATCCTGCCGTTCGCTGTAGGTATCACGCCGCTGTGCCTTCCGTTTCGGTTCTTCACGGGCGCCCGGCGAGTACCCTCGCGTTGGGGTGGCACACGCCACAGCCGAAAGAAATTTCCGTACCAACCGCTCGTGTGAGATCTGTGGGGAGGGGGAAGACCATGACCTGTCCGGGAGAGACGGGAGGCGGACATGCCGACGAGGGACCAGGTACGTGCACTGCTCGACCAGGGCTGCGACTATCCCGACGCCGCCCGGCGGCTCGGTATCTCACCCGGGCTGGCGTATCTGATCGCCACCGGACTGCCCGCCGACGCCGGTGACGTCCCGAGCCCGGAGGAGCGCAGGCAGCGCCCCGGCCTCCGGTCGGCGAGCCAGGACCTGGCCAATCCCGGGTACGAGAACCCGACGGCCCGGGAACGGGTGCGCCGGTGGACGGCGGAACGGGTCCGGGCGGACGAGCAGATGCGGCAAGCCGGAAAATCGTGAGTTTGGCCCCTGGGGGAGCTGGGTAACTGGCGACGGCTGCGGTGTATCGGAGCGACTGCGGAGGGCAGCGGATGGGTTTCCGACAGTGGATCGAGGGCTGGCCGGTCTACCGCCAGTGGGCGGAGAAGGATCCGAGTGGTCGCGGCGCGGCGGCGAAGAGCCGCGTCAGCGACAACCTCGGCTCTCGGGCGAGCGACGCCGACCGAGTGGTCAAGTCGATCTGCCCGTACTGCGCCGTCGGCTGCGGCCAGAACGTCTACGTGAAGGACGACCGGGTCACCCAGGTCGAGGGTGACCCGGACTCGCCGGTGAGCCGCGGTCGGCTGTGCCCGAAGGGCGCCGCGAGCCTTCAGCTCACCACCGGTTCCGCGCGGGAGCACCAGGTGCTGTACCGGCGGCCGTATGGCACCGAGTGGGAGACACTCGACCTGGACACGGCGATGGACATGATCGCCGACCGGACCATCGCCAGCCGGGAACGTGGCTGGCAGTGGGAGGTCGACGGTACGCGGACGCGGCGCACGCTCGGCTTCGCCAGCCTCGGTGGCGCGACACTGGACAACGAAGAGAACTATCTGATCAAGAAGCTCTTCACCGCGCTCGGCGCGGTCCAGATCGAGAACCAGGCGCGTGTTTGACACTCCTCCACGGTCCCCAGTTTGGGGACCTCCTTCGGTCGCGGTGGTGCGACGACGTTCCAGCAGGACCTGGCGAACGCGGACTGCATCGTCATCCAGGGGTCGAACATGGCCGAGTGCCATCCGGTCGGCTTCCAGTGGGTGATGGAGGCGAAGGCCCGCGGAGCCAAGGTGATCCACGTCGACCCGCGGTTCACGCGCACCAGCGCGCTTTCCGATCTGCACGTCCCGCTGCGGGCCGGCTCGGACATCGCGTTCCTCGGCGGGATCGTCAACTATGTGCTGGAGAACGAGAAGTACTTCCGCGAGTACATGCTCACCTACACCAACGCGTCGACGATCGTGAACGAGAAGTTCACCGGAGCCGACGAGCTGGACGGCGTGTTCTCCGGGCTGGACCGTGACGAACGCAGCTACGACGTCGAGACGTGGCAGTACGACGGCGCCGAGGTGCAGGCCGCTTCCGGCAAGCGCGATCAGCACTGGAACGCCCGTACCCGGCGCGGCGTGCGCGCCTCCGCCCGCGGTGAGGCGCACGGTTCCGGCGGTGCCGAGATCGGGACCGAGCCGCGCACGGACGACACGCTGCAGCACCCGCGGTGTGTCTTCCAGATCCTCAAGCGGCACTACGCGCGCTACACCCCGGAGAAGGTCGAGCAGATCTGCGGGGTGCCCCGGGAGAAGTTCCTGCAGGTGTGCGAGCTGCTGACGGAGAACTCGGGCCGCGAGCGCACCAGCGCGTTCGCCTACGCCGTCGGCTGGACGCAGCACTCCGTCGGCGTGCAGTACATCCGCACCGCCGGCATCCTGCAGGCGCTGCTCGGTAACATCGGCAGGCCCGGCGGCGGCATCCTCGCCCTGCGCGGGCATGCGTCGATCCAGGGCTCCACGGACATCCCGACGCTGTTCAACCTGCTGCCCGGCTACATCCCCATGCCGCACGCGCACACGAACCTGGATCTGCCGACGTTCGTCCACGCGGAGTCGGCGCAGAAGGGCTACTGGGGCAACATGGAGTCCTACCTGGTGAGCCTGCTGAAGGCGTGGTGGGGCCCCGCGGCGACCCCGGGCAACGAGTTCTGCTTCGACTACCTGCCGCGGCTGACCGGCAATCACAGCACGTACGAAACGGTCATGGCCCAGCTGAACGGCACCTGCGACGGCTACTTCCTGATGGGTGAGAACCCGGCGGTGGGCTCCGCGAACGCGAAGATGCAGCGGCTGGGCATGGCCAACCTCGACTGGCTGGTCGTACGCGACTTCTCGCTGATCGAGAGCGCCACCTGGTGGAAGGACGGGCCGGAGATCGAGACCGGCGAGCTGCGCACCGAGGACATCGCCACCGAGGTGTTCTTCCTGCCCGCGGCGGCGCACACGGAGAAGGACGGCAGCTTCACCAACACCCAGCGGCTCCTGCAGTGGCACCACCAGGCCGTCGAGCCCGAGGGCGACGCCCGCAGCGACCTGTGGTTCATGTACCACCTCGGCCACAGGATCCGGGAGAAGCTGGCCGCGGCCGCGGACGACGGCACGCGGAAGGAGACCGACCGGGAACGCGACCGGCCGGTGCTCGAGCTGACCTGGGACTACCCGACCAAGTCCTCGCCCACCCGTCCCGAGCTCGAGGAGCCGGAGGCCGAGGCCGTGCTCGCGGAGATCAACGGCTGGAACTCCGACGCCGAGCCGCTGAGCAGCTACGAGCAGCTCAAGTCCGACGGCTCCACCGCGTGCGGCTGCTGGATCTACTGTGGCGTCTACGCCGACGGGACCAACCAGGCCGCCCGCCGCAAGCCCGGCACCGAGCAGAACTGGGTGGCCAACGAGTGGGCGTGGGCCTGGCCGCTCAACCGGCGCATCCTCTACAACCGCGCGTCCGCCGACCCGGACGGCAGGCCGTGGAGCGAGCGCAAGGCGTACGTGTGGTGGGACGCCGAGCAGGAGAAGTGGACCGGGCACGACATCCCGGACTTCAAGGCGACCAAGCCCCCGGACTTCGAGCCGGAGGAGGGCGCCAAGGGGCCCGACGCCCTGCGGGGTACCGACGCGTTCATCATGCAGGCCGACGGGAAGGCCTGGCTGTACGTGCCCGCCGGGCTGACCGACGGACCGCTGCCCACGCACTACGAGCCGCAGGAGTCGCCGTTCCAGAACCTGCTCTACGGCCAGCAGCACAATCCGGTCCGGCAGATCCTCAAGCACGAGAACAACCGGCTGCAGCCCAGCGGGGACACGCCTGGCTCGGAGATCTTCCCGTATGTGCTGACCACGTACCGGCTCACCGAGCACCACACGGCCGGTGGCATGTCGCGGTGGCAGCCGTACCTTTCCGAGCTGCAACCGGAGTTCTTCTGCGAGGTGTCGCCCGAACTGGCCGTCGAACGCGGGCTGGAACACCTCGGCTGGGCGCATGTCGTCTCGGCCCGCACGGTGATCGAGGCGAGGGTGCTGGTGACCGACCGGATGACACCGCTGACCGTGCAGGGCAGGCGGCTGCACCAGGTCGGCCTGCCGTACCACTGGGGCCCGAACGGCCTCAGCACCGGCGACGCGGCGAACGAGCTCGCGTCGCTGGCGCTGGACCCGAACACGCACATCCAGGAGGTCAAGGCGCTGACCTGCGACATCAGGCCGGGTCGCCGGCCGCGCGGCCCCGACCGCGTCGAGTTCGTCCGCGACTACCAGCGCAGGGCAGGCATCACCGAAGATACTGGGACCGAGGTGTGAGATGACGACGACGCACGTTCCCGCCACCGATCCGGCGGGGGAGAGCGGCTACGCCGACCACCCACCGAGGATGGGCTTCTTCACCGACACCTCGGTGTGTATCGGCTGCAAGGCCTGCGAGGTCGCCTGCAAGGAATGGAACGCCGTGCCCGCCGACGGGCTCGACCTGACGGGCATGTCCTACGACAACACCGTCGGCCTCGGCGCGGACTCCTGGCGGCACGTCGCGTTCATCGAGCAGCGCAAGCCGATGGCGCAGCAGGACCCGGGGCTGCACCACGACCAGGACGTGCTCGCGATGGCCGAGCACGGTTCGGCGACCCAGCCGCCCGCGGCGGGCATGACGCCGACCACGCCCGGCTCCGGGGACGACTTCCGCTGGCTGATGGCCTCCGACGTGTGCAAGCACTGCACGCACGCGGCCTGCCTCGACGTGTGCCCGACCGGCTCGCTGTTCCGCACCGAGTTCGGCACGGTCGTGGTGCAGGAGGACATCTGCAACGGGTGTGGCTACTGCATTCCGGCCTGCCCGTACGGGGTGATCGACCAGCGCAAGGACGACGGCAGGGCGTGGAAGTGCACCCTGTGCTACGACCGGCTCGGCGACGGCATGGAACCCGCGTGCGCCAAGGCCTGCCCCACCGACTCCATCCAGTTCGGACCGCTCGACGAGCTGCGTGAACGTGCCCAGCAGCGGGTCGAGCAGCTGCACGAGGCAGGGGTGACCGACGCGCGGCTCTACGGCGACGATCCGGGCGACGGCGTCGGCGGCGACGGGGCGTTCTTCCTGCTGTTCGACGAGCCGGAGGTCTACGGCTTCCCGCCCGATCCGGTGGTCACCACCAGGGATCTGCCCCGGATGTGGCGGCACGTCGCGACCGCCGCCGCCACCCTCGCGGCGGGCGCCGCCGCCGCGTTCCTCGGTGGGAAGGGAAGGTGAGTATGTCCGGAAAGGACGCGAACGAGGGGGACCCCGCCTCCCGGCCGGCCCGGGAGGCCATGACCGGCGTCGCCACCGGACGCAAGCGCAAGCGCGGCGAACAGCCGGTGGTGCCGGACACCGAGTTCACCTCCTACTACGGCAAGCCGGTGATCAACGGTCCGGTCTGGAAGTCGCCGGACGTCCCGGGATACCTCTTCCTCGGCGGGCTCGCCGGCGCGTCGTCGCTGCTGGCCGCGGGCTCGCAGCTCACCGGACGGTCGCGGGTTGCCGTGGTGGCCAAGACCGGCGCCTTCGGCGCGGTGACCCTCGCGCTCGTGGCGCTCGTGCACGACCTGGGACGGCCGGCCCGCTTTCTCAACATGCTGCGCGTGTTCAAACCGAGCTCGCCGATGAACATCGGTTCCTGGCTGCTCGCCGGATACGGCCCGCTCGCCGGCGCGGCGGCCGCGTCGGCGGTGACCGGGAAGCTGCCGCGGACCGGTGCGGCCGCCACCGCGGGAGCGGCGCTGACCGGCCCGGCCGTCGCCGCCTACACCGCAGCGCTTGTCAGCGACACCGCCGTGCCGGCCTGGCACGACGGGCACCGCGAGCTGCCCTACGTGTTCGTCGGCTCAGGCGCGGTCGCCGCGGGCGGGCTCGGGCTGCTCGCTGCGCCGGAGCGGGAGGCAGGCCCTGCCCGCAACCTCGCGGCCTTCGGCACGGTGCTGGAGCTCGCCGCGTTCCAGCGCATGGAGCGCCGCATCGGCATGGTCGCCGAGCCCTACCGCAGTGGAAGAGCCGGCGCGATGGTGCGTGCCGGTGAGGCGCTGGCCGTGGCGGGCGTCGCCGGCGCGGTGGCCGGCAGGCGCAGCCGAATCGCCCGCCTGGTATCCGGGGCGGGGCTGATCGCCGCCTCGGCACTGTCCAAGTGGGGCATCTTCGAGGCCGGAAAGGTCTCCGCCGACGATCCGAAGTACACCGTCGTGCCGCAGCGGGAACGCCTGCGGAAACGTGAACGCGAGGGAGGCGCGGCATGACGGACAAGTCCGCCCGCGAAGCGGTGAACGACCTCTCCGAGCAGGTCAGCAGGCTCGTCCGCGACGAGCTGCGGCTGGCGCTCGACGAGACGCGGACGAAGGCCAGGCGTGCGGGGATGAGCGGGGGCCTGCTGGCGGCGGCCGGCATCCTCGCGCTGTACGGAGGCGCCGCGCTGGTCGCCGGCCTGGTGCTCGCGCTCGCCCGGCGGCTGCCCCCGTGGCTCGCGGCGCTGGTCGCCGGAGGCGGGCTCACCGTGGTGGCGGCCGTTCTCGGGGCCTGCGGAGCGCTCGGACTGCGGAACATCACGCCGGTGCCCGAAGAGGCGCTGGCGCAGGCCGAGGAGACCGCGGAGACCGTCCGCCGCTCCACGCGACCGGAGTGACACCGAGTTTGCGCTCGGTACCCAGCGGGTACCGCGAGCCTGGCCGTGGCGACGGGTGAGTGGAGGGCGACGTGGTTTTCCTCGAGGTCTTCGAGCGGATCTTCACGTTCGAGATCGTGGTGGCCGCCGCGGTCTTCGTGATCATCCTGGGCGTGCTGGTCGTGGCGCTGCTGCTGAGCCGGAAACCGTCCGGGGACAAGCGGAAACGAGACAGCCACCCGCTGATCGAAGGCATCTACGCCCTGTTGCTGGCCGGTGTCGCCGGGGTGATCGTGTACGTCACCGCGTCCGCTCACCAGGACGTCCAGGAAGGACCCAACGGCTACCAGGTCGCCAACCAGGCCGGCGCCATACCGGTCGATGTCACGGCGTTCCAGTGGTGCTGGCGGTTCGACTACGCCGACACGGCCAAGTCGGTCACCGGTACGTGCCGGGAGAAGGACGCGGGCCTGCCCACCCTCGTGGTGCCCACCGGCAAGCCGGTGGAGCTGCGGTTGACCTCGAGTGACGTGATCCATTCGCTGTGGATCCCGGACAAAGCCGTCAAGCTGGACGCCTTTCCACATCAGACCAACACCGTCACCATCACCTTCGACGAGGAGGGCAGGTGGCTCGGCCGGTGCGCCGAGTTCTGCGGCCCGTACCACCCGTCGATGCACTTCTACGTCAAGGCGGTCTCGCCACAGGAATACGAGCAGTGGCAGCAGCAGGGAACCCCGGCATGACGACCGATCTGACGGTCGCCGAGGAGCTCCCGGAGCCGAGGGAGCGCCTGTTGCGCTCGTGGTTGGGCACGACCGACCACAAACGGATCGCCTTGCTCACCGCGGGTGTCGCGCTCGTACTGCTGTTCGTGATGGGTGCGCTCGCCCTGACCATGCGCGCACAGCTGGCGCAGCCCGAGCAGAACATCGTGGACAACGAGACCTACAACCAGCTGTTCACGATCCATGGCTCCGGGATGATCTACCTGGTCGTCACACCACTGGCGCTGGCACTGGGGCTCTACCTGGTGCCGTTGCAGGTGGGCGCACCGGCGGTGGCCGCGCCGAGGACGACGATGCTGGGCTTCTGGCTCTACGTCTTCGGTGCGCTCGCGGTGCTCTCGGGCTTCCTCACCTCGGGTGGCGCCGCCAAGGAGGGCTGGACCGCCTACACGCCGCTGTCGACGGCCCGCTTCTCGCCGGGTGCGGGCACGGATCTGTGGCTGCTCGGCACGTTCACGTCGACCGTAGGCATGATCCTGATCGGCGGCACCGTGCTGTGGACGGCGCTGCTGAAGCGGGCGCCGGGCATGACGATGTTGCGGATGCCGGTGCTGAGCTGGTCGGTCGTGGCGACGAACCTCATGGTGATCGCGGCGTTCCCGTCGCTGCTGGCCGCACTGGGGCTGATCGCGCTGGGCCGGATGACGCCGGACCTGTTCGACAGCAACCTCTACAACATCGGATACCAGCACCTCTTCTGGTTCTACGGTCATCCGGTCGTCTATGTGATGTTCTTCCCGTTCGTGGGCGCGGTCGCGGAGGTGCTCGCGACCTTCGCGCAGCGGCGGTTCTTCGGCTACAAGGCCACGGTGCTGTCGCTGCTGGCGTTCGCCGCCCTGTCCATGAGCGTGTGGGGACACCACATGTTCACCACCGGGCAGGCGGCCGACGACTACTACTCGCTGACGTCGATCCTGCTGATCGTGCCCGCGGGGATCGAGTACTTCGCCTTCCTGGGGACGATCCTCGGGGCCCGGCTGCGCTTCCGCCTGCCGATGCTGTTCGCGCTCACCTTCGTGGTGCAGTTCCTGGTCGGCGGGCTGACCGGGATCATGGTCGCCAGTCCCGTGCTGGACTACCAGATGCACGACAGCTACTTCGTGGTCGCGCACTTTCACTACACGCTTTTCGCCGGCAGCCTGTTCGGCCTGTTCGCCGGATTCTACTTCTGGTTCCCGAAGGCCACGGGAATCATGCTCCGCAACCGGCTCGGGCACGCGCACTTCTGGCTGTTGCTGGTGGGAACGAACGTGACCTTCCTGCCGATGTTCTGGCTCGGCCTCGGCGGCATGCCGCGGCGGGTCGCGACCTACCTGCCCACCGACGGCTTCGGCACGTTCAACCTCATCGCCTCGATCGGTGCGGGCATCATCGGACTGGGCATGCTGGCGTTCGCGGCGAACCTCGTGCTCTCGTTCGTGCGGCGCCGGGAGCGCCGGGCGCCGGACAACCCCTGGGAGGCGCACACCCTGGAGTGGGCGACGTCCTCCCCGCCGCCACCGCTGAACTTCGACGAGCGGCACCCGATCCCGCCGATACACAGCTTCACGCCCCTGCTCGACCTGCGGAGGGAGCGGTCGTCGTGAAGCCCGCGTACGTGATGCTCGGCTGGGCGGGACTCAACGCCGTGCTCATGCTGGTCATGCTGGTCTACGGGGAGAATGTCCTGTTCATCGGCATGTACGCGCTCGCGGCGACGACCACGGCGCTGGCCGCCTGCATCGTGTGGCTCGCCCACCGGGCGCGCCGTACGGGGCTGCCGATCCGGATGCCGGTGAACAGCCTGTCGGCGGGGTTCCTCGGTGTCGCGGCAATCCTGGCCGGGGCGAGCGTCGTCTTCGGACAGTGGCTCACCGGTATCGCGGTCTACTTCCTGCTCGCCGCGGTCCTGCACGTGCGCAGGGAACGCCTGCCGGTGCAGGCGCGGCCCGGGCCGACCGCCGTGCCCACCGACCCGGCGGTGCACGAGCAGCGGGGTGCCCTGCCCGCGGCAACGAAGGCCGCCACGGCCGCGGGTTTCGTCGCCAGGGCGGTGGGTTCCCTGCGGCGGTCTCGGAAAGGTGGCCGCCGATGACCGGCGAGATCGTGCGGATGGCGGCGATGGGTCTGCTGACGTCGGTGGTCGCGCCCGCGATCGTGCTACTCGGGGCGGGCCGGGTCCCGTGGCACCGGGTGCCCGCGCCGCCGCTGGTCGTGCTCCCTGCCTTCGTCGTGCTGCACGGGGCGATCACCGTCGCCCACGTCGGGCACCATCTTCCCCCGTCGGGGGACGGTGCCCTGTACGCCGTCCTGCTGGCGGGGGCGGTCGTGTTCTGGCTGCCGGTCATCGGGCCCGGCCACCACACCCCCGACCCCGTCCGCAGCGTGTACCTGTTCCTCGCCGGCCCGTCCCTCGATCTCGCGGCGGTCTACGCGATCATCGCAGGCCACTCGGCCGGGGGGATCGCGATGATCGTCGCGATGCTGCCGGTCGGGCTGGCCGCCATCGGCGTGACGTGGCGATGGATCACGCGGGAGGAGCACGCATGGTCGGCGTAGCGAAGGTGGGGAAGGCCGGGAAGGCTGCGGACGCCCGGTTCGACGTGGCCAAGGGCCTGCGGCCGAGGGCCAACAAGGTCTTCCCGGAGCACTTCTCGTTCCTCTTCGGCGAGATCGCCCTCTACAGCCTGCTCGTGCTGGTGCTGTCCGGCGTCTACCTCGCGCTGTTCTTCGACCCGTCGATGGCCGAGGTCACCTACCGCGGCGGATACGTGAACATGCAGCAGATCGAGATGTCGCGGGCCTACGAGACCGCGCTGAACCTCTCGTTCGAGGTGCGCGGCGGCCTGCTCGTGCGGCAGATCCACCACTGGGCCGCACTCGTCTTCGTGGCCGCGATCCTCACCCACATGCTGCGGATCTTCTTCACCGGGGCGTTCCGGAAGCCCCGCGAGCTGAACTGGGTGATCGGGATCTTCCTGCTGATCCTGGCGCTCATCGAGGGATTCATCGGCTACTCCATGCCGGACGACCTGCTCTCCGGCGCGGGCGTGCGGATCATGTCCGGGATGATCCTGTCGATCCCGGTGGTCGGCACGTGGCTGCACTGGATGGTGTTCGGTGGCGAGTTCCCCGGTGACATCATCATCTCCCGGTTCTTCACGATGCACGTGTTCGTGATCCCCGGGATCATCCTCGCGCTCGTGGCGGTGCACCTGGCGGCCGTGTGGTACCAGGAGCACACCCAGTACGCGGGACGGCGCAGGAGCGAGAGCAACGTGGTCGGCACGCGCACGGTGCCCGCGTTCGCGATGAAGAGCACCGGCCTGGCCACCGGCGTCACCGCGGTGCTGATCCTCATGGGCGGGCTCCTGCAGATCAACCCGGTGTTCAACTACGGCCCGTTCAACGCCGCGCAGAGCTCGATCAACTCTCAGCCGGACTGGTACCTGCTGTTCGTCGAGGGAGCGATCCGGTTGTTCCCGTCCTGGGAGATCGTCCTGTTCGGGCAGTACCGGATCCCGGACGCTTTCTGGCCCGCCGTGGTACTGCCGGTGGCGCTGTTCGGATTCCTGATCCTCTATCCGTTCATCGAGCGACGTCTCACGAAGGACTGGTCCCGGCACAACCTGCTGCAACGGCCACGCGACGTGCCCGCGCGCACCAGCCTCGGAACGATGCTGCTGACCTTCTACGTCCTTCTCGTGCTGGCCGGTGTCGACGACGTGGCGGCGTTCATCTTCGAGATCCCGGTCGAGACCCTGGTATGGATCCTGCGGATCGGCGTCCTCGTGCTGCCGCCGCTGGCCTACCTGGTTACCTACCGCGTCTGCCTGCGCCTGCAGCGGGCCGATCGGGACGTGCTGCTCCGGGGCGTGCGCACCGGTGTCCTCGAGGAGCGGCCCGGCGGGTACTACGTCGAGGCAAGGCAGGAACTGCACGCCGAAGACGACCCGGGTACGCGTCCGCGATACGCGGGTGCCCGGCTGCCGTCGCTGCCGCGCGAGCTGACGGAGGAGCCCGCGGACGAGCGTGGCGTGCCGTCCGGGCACAATCAGCGCCGTGGCAGCGAAACGTAGCGCCGGCATCCTGCTGTACCGCGTGCTCCATGGCGCGGCACCCGAGGTACTCCTCGGACACATGGGTGGCCCGTTCTGGGCGCGCCGGGACGCGGGCGCATGGTCGGTGCCGAAGGGTGAGTACACGGCGGACGAGGAGCCGGGCGCGGCGGCCCGGCGCGAGTTCACCGAGGAGCTCGGCGTGCCGGTACCGCAGGGAGAGCTGACCCCGCTCGGCGAGGTCCGGCAGTCCGGGGGCAAGGTGGTGACGGTGTGGGCGCTGGCGGGCGACCTCGACCCCGGCTCGATCGTGCCCGGCACGTTCGAGCTGGAGTGGCCGAGGGGATCCGGCCGGCTTCAGGAGTTCCCCGAGCTGGACCGGGTCGAGTGGTTCGAACTGGAGCGCGCCCGGGAGAAGATCGTCAAGGGCCAGCGCGTTTTCCTCGACCGGCTCGCGGCGTGGCTGCGCGGATGAGTGCGGCCGAGTACAGCGCGACGCCGATCATCAGCACGGCCGTGCCGAAGGCCAGCCAGCCGTAGGAGGAGACGGCGACGACCACCCCGGCCAGCGAGCCGCCGATGGCGGCGCTGCCGTTCATCACCAGGTCGGACACGCCCTGCGCGGACGTCCGGTCCGCCGTGGGCACCGACTCCGACAGCAGCGTGGAGCCCGCCACCAGCCCGCATGACCAGCCGAGGCCCAGCAGGAACAGCCCGATGCCGAGAAGGACCGCGTCGTGGCCAGGGGCTGATCCGCTCACCAGCGCGGCGAGTGCGCAGAGCAGCGCGCCGCCGACCACGACGGGCACCCGCCCGGCGCGGTCCGCCAGCCAGCCGGTCAGCGGCGAGAGGCCGTACATGCCGAGGATGTGGACGCTGACCACGAGCCCGATCAGGGAGAGCGCCACGCCGTCGTGGTGCATGTGCACGGGCGTCATGACCATCACCGAGACCATCGCGACGTGCGCCGCGACGATCGCGACCAGCCCTACCAGGGCGCGTGGACGGGCTGCGATCACCGTGAGGGTGGCCCACAGCCCGGCCGGACGTGGGCGCGCGCCGCCCGCCGTGGCCCGCTCCGGGTCGGCCAGCCACAGCGGATCCGGCCGCAGCAGCGCGAACAGCACGGCGGCCGCACAGCTGAAGCCCACCAGCGACACGAAGTAGGGCCCGGTCAGCGGAGGGAGGCCGACGGCGCCGGCCAGCCTGCCCGCGGGCTCGGCGAGGTTGGGCCCCAGCACCGCACCCACGGTGGTGGCCCACACCACGGTCGCGAGGGCGCGCGCCGTCCGGCGTGGCTCGGCGAGGTCGGTCGCGCCGTAGCGGGCCTGCAGCCCGGCCGCGGTCGCCGCGCCGAACAGCGACAGGCCGGCGAACAGCAGCGGCAGCGCCCGCAGCGCCGTGGCGGCGACCACCACAGCGGCACCGAGTGCGCCGATCAGCAGCCCCGTGGTCAGGCCGGCCCGCCTGCCGTGGCGCCGGGTGAGGCGAGCGAGAGGAACGGCGGCCGCCGCGGCGCCGAGCACGCCGCAGGTCTGGGCGAGGCCGGCGACCCCCTCGGTGCCCGCGACCTCGGCGGCGAGCAGGCCGCCCACCGAGAGCCCGATCGCGACGCCGAGACCGCCGAGCACCTGGGCGGCGGACAGCACCGCCACTGTGCGGCGCTGGACGGCGGCGCGGTAGCGGTCCGCCGAAGGATGGTCGGCGTCGGTGCGGGGAGTGCCGGAAGCGTGGCTCACCCGAGCAGTCTCACCCACGGGGGGCGAATTTTCCGAGCCTTTTCCGGCACAGTGCATGAGCCATGAGGGCGCCGGGTATGCGCGTGCCGTGCAGCCACCCGATTTCGAGTTCGGCATCCCGGTCCTGCTGGGCGCGGGACCGGTGCGGATCGTCGGCGGCCGGACGCCCCGGATCCTGTCCGGCGGGGAGCGGCCCGTGCGTATCCTCGCCACCTACCCGGTGCGCGCTGGGGTGGGGCTCTACAGCCTCGCCACGCCGGTGGAGCTGTCGTGTGCGGAGTGTGCGCGTTCCCACGAGGTGACGATCGTGGCCGTCCGCGACGACCGGCCGGTGTGTCCCGGCTGCTACGCCGATCTCGACGATCGCGCTGGCCGGAAGCCGTACCACCATCGCTGGTACCCGCGTGTGGACCGGGCGTCCGCGCCGGCCGGGCTGCGGCTGGCCAGGCACCGGGTGGTGGAGCTGGCCGCCCGGGCGCCGGCCGCCCTGCCCTCTCCGCGTGGCGACGCACCACCGTCGTGAGCCGGGGTCTTTCGGCCCCGCCGTGGCCGGCGCCCGGCCACGGCCAACGGTGCGGGCAGCCGACTCAGGATCCCGGCCGCCGGCACCGAAATGATGGGCTTCAGCGGCCGAGTGCGCCGCGAATCGCGTCCCGCGCCCGGTCCATGATCGCTGCCGGTGGGCCGAGCAGCATGTTGGCCTCCCTGCTCTCCACGCCGGGGTGCGGACGCGTCGGCGCGATCGCCTCGGCCGCGCGAGCGGAGGCCGCCATGTCCAGCAGGCGATGCTCGTCGCAGTTGCTCGCCAGCAGCGGGAACTCCTCGCGCTCCTCGTGGTCGGCATGGGCGAGCACGTCCTCGCGCAGCTGGCCGAGCAGCGTGTCGAAGCCTTCCGCCTCCGGCCCCATCTCCTGCAGCGTGGACAGCAGCTCCTTGGCGCTGTTCTCCTCCTTGAGGCGGGCCTCGACCACGGTCCTGCCTGCCGTCAGCTCCTGGACCTGCGGGTGCACGATCTCCTCCTCGGCGGTCTCGTGCACCGACAGCAGCTGCACCAGGCGGTGGAAGGTCTCGCGGCGGGCATCACCGGTCTCGCGGGTCAGCCGCTCGAACAGCTCGCGGATCTCGTCGTGCTGGCGCCGGAGCAGGGTGATGACGTCCTCGCGGTCGCGCTCGTCCGACACGGGAACCTCCTCTTCGTGGTGGGCTCGCTGGCACGGTCCCTCGAAAAGGAGATACCCGCCGATCGGACGGCCAACCCTCGGCCACCGCGGGCTCAGCTGAGCCGGCCGCCGAGCCTGCGGGAGAGCTCGGCGGCACCGTCGCGGACCAGCTGCTCCCAGCGGGGCCACGCGTCGTCGGAATGGCGTGAGGTCGGGATGGAGATGCTCATCCCCGCCACCCAGTGGCCCATCGCGTCGACCACCGGCGCGGCGACACAGCCGGCGTCCGGATTCGACTCCGAGCGTTCGTGCGCGACGCCGGTGCGCCGGACCTCCGCCAGCTGGTCGCGCAGCGCGCTGCGCGAGGTGACGCTGTGCTCGGTGAGCGGAGCGAGCTTGCGGCCGCGCAGCCGGTTGGTGAGCTCGGCGTCGGGCAACCCGGCGAGGAGCACCTTGCCCACCGCGGTGCAGTGCGCGGGCAGCCTGCTGCCGACCTCGGAGATGAGCCGGACCGAGTGGGTGGAGTCGATCTTGGAGATGTAGACGACGTCGAGTTCGTCGAGCGTCCCGACGTGGACGGTCTCCTGGCACTGGGCGGCGACCTGGCGGGCGACCTTGTCCGCCTCGGTGGCGAACTCGAGTCGCTGTTGGTAGCGGGAGCCGAGTTCGAGCAGCCGCGGCCCGAGCCGGTAGGTCGTCTCCTCGCCGGTCCGGCGATCGAGATAGTGGCGTTCGACGAGGGTGGTCAGCAGTTCGTGCGTCGTCGAGCGGGGAAGCCCCAGGCGTTCGATGATCTCCGCCGCGGTGAGTGCGGCCTGTGGGCCGAGGAAGAGCTCCAGGACGTCCGCGGCCCGCTGGACCGCGGGCACCAGCCGCGCCATGCCCGTCTCCTCTCGCCGCCGTCGTTGTCGATCGCCGTCCAAGATACCCGACCTGGGTCCGATACTTCGGACACGCTAGCCGTATAATGACCTATACGGCGGCGATCTGGCCGCCCCAATGTGGCGTCGGTTGCGTTGAACGCGACGGCTGCCACATTGGGGAGATCAGCTCGGGAGCAGGACCTCCAGCCCGCGCGCCACCGCGGCGGGGTCCTCCAGTTGCGGGTAGTGGCCGAGCTCGGGCAGGGCGACGACGGCGGCGTCGGGGCGCAGCTCGCGCAGCCCGTCGAGCACGTCGGCCGTGGCGACCGGGTCGCGCAGGCCCCACAGGAAGCCGACCTGGCCGGGCCAGTCCCGGACGGCGCCGTGCCAGCGCGGGGCATACCGGACCCGCTCACGGAGGTACGCGGTGAGCCGGTGCAACCTGCGGTGCCCATTGTGGACGGTCAGCAGTTCCCAGTGCCGGTCGGCCTCCGCCGTGGTGAGCGGGTGTCCGGTGGAGAACACCGCGCCGAGCTGCCGGTGGAACATGCGCCGGTTGCTCAGCGCCGACACCAGCGGGCCGGCCGGTGAGCGCAGCAGCTTCTGGACGGGACGCAGCCGTGCCCGGTCGAGCAGCACGCTGCCGTTGGACAGGATCACCCGTTGGAGTGGAAAGCTCAGTGCCTGCTCGGTGTCGCGGGCCATCAGCTCGGTGGCCACCGAGGTCCCCATGTCGTGCCCGAACACGATGACGGGTCCGGTGGTGAGCGCGCCGACCACATGCTCCGCGATCTTCGCCTGTTCGATCAGGCTGTAGCGGTGGCGGCGCGGCTTGGCGGACAGGCCGAAGCCGAGGAAGTCCAGTGTCAGCAGTGGACGGTCGCCGAGCAGCGGAAGCAGGGCATGCCAGTCGTAGGAGCTGGTGGGGTAGCCGTGCAGGAGTAGCAGGGTGGGGCCGCTGCCCTCGTTGTGCCGGGTGAACACGTTGCCCCACGGCGTCGTCAGCTCGACGCCCCCGGCATGCCACGCGCGCAGCGCGTCGTCCCGCAGCCCGGTCTCCATGGTCGACGGATGCTAGTCGGTGCCGGGTGCGGCCCGCGCGGGTGCTCACGCACGGGCGACGGAGACCGCCACGCCGGCCAGTGACTCGTCCCCGGCTGCGCGGAGGAGGAAGTCGGCCAGATCGGCGCGGGATATCCGGAACGAACCCCGGACGTTGGCGTCGATCCGGCTGCGGACAGCGCCGGTACGCGGGCCGTCGGTGAGCTGTGGCGGCCGGACGATGGTCCAGCGCAGCCCGCTCTCGCGGAGAAGTTCCTCCATCCGCGCCATGTCGGCGAAGGGATGGCGCAGCAGCCGCTTCAGCAGGGGCTTCACGACGGCCCGCGGCACGATGCCGTCACCCGCCGTGTGGAACCCGCTCGCGCTGACCACGAGCAGCCGCCCGCCGCCGGTCGCCGTCATCGCCGCGATCGTGGAGCGCGCTCCGTCCGTGCACACCGTCGTGGGCCCGCGGTCCCGGCTGCCGAGCGCGGAGATCACCGCATCCCTGTCCTTCACCAGCGGCTCGATCGCCGCGACATCGGCGAGGTCGGCGGCCACGACGTCGAGCCCGTCGTGCGGTGAAACGTCCAGCCGGGCGGGATCGCGCACCACGGCGGTCACCTGATGGCCCGACTCGAGTGCCTGGCGCACCACCTGCGTGCCCGTCCCGCCGCTGGCCCCCAGAACCGTGAGTCGCATCGTGCCCTCCTTGGTAAGTGTTTGCTCACCACTATAGTGAGTGAGCACTTACCCACGTCAAGGGAGCAGAGGAGCAGCGATGGGCACGCGCGAGGACATCGTCGCCGCCGCCGCGAAGATCATGCGTGCCGAGGGCTACGCGCACGCGACCACCAAGCAGATCGCCCGCGCGGCGGGCTACTCGGAGGCCGCGCTGTACAAGCACTTCGAGGACAAGACCGAGATCTTCCTCAACGTCCTCGACGAGCGGCTGCCGGAGCTGGGCAGGTTGCTCGACGAGCTGCCGGGGCGGGCGGGCCGGCGAACCGTGCGTGCGAACCTGGTGGAGGTGGCGCGCACCGCGATCGCCTTCTACTCCGAGGGTTTCCCCATCTCCGCGTCGGTCTTCTCCTCCCGGCGGCTACTCACCGCGCACCGCGACCGCCTGCGCGAACTCGGTTCCGCCGGTCCACGGGGGCCGGTCGACGGGCTCGCCGGGTACCTGCGGGCGGAGCAGCGGCTCGGCCGGGTCGGCCGCGCGGTGGACGTCGACGCGGCCGCCACCCTGCTCTGCGGAGCGTGCTTCCAGCAGGCGTTCCTGCTCAACTTCACCGGCGAGCGCCCGGCGGAGGAGGAGCTGCGGAAACTGGCCACCCGGCTGGTGAAGACCCTGATCGCCGGAATCCTGCCCTCGTGAATGCGCACGTGAGTTAGAACTCATGTGCGCACTCACGAGGCTTGGTGCCCCTGGTGCCTGTTCGGCCACGGTGCGTCACCGATGCGGTCCGCATACCGGGACTCAGCGTTGAACGATGTTGCGGAGTGTCACGAGCAGGTCTCGATTGATCCATTCGAGCGCGTCGATTGGACGTTGCGTGTCGAAATGTCGGGCACCGAGCGAGTAGGTTGCAATTCGAACGACGAGAGGGCGGGTCTGCACAGTCGCGACCACCGTGCTGCGCGTGGTGGCGCCCGGCGTCGCGAATCGAGCCGTGCCGGGACGCCGGTACGACCCGGAGTGCCCTGCGCAGTGCACCGGTTACGCGGCGTACGCGCGAGCGGACCCGTCCCGCGCTGTCCCCGAGCGAAAGGTGATCGTGGCTGCGATACGGACGGAAGGGCTCTACAAGGTCTTCGGCCGGCGAGCCGATGAGGCGGTACGCCGGCTACAGGAGGGTGCGAGCCGTGAGGACGTGATCCCGCTCGGAGCCACTCCCGCCGTGATCGACGTGACCTTCGACGTCAAGCCCGGCGAGATCTTCGTGGTGATGGGACTGTCCGGTTCGGGAAAGTCGACACTCATCCGGACGCTGAACGGGCTGCTGATACCGACGGCCGGGCACGTCTACGTCGGCGGGGACGACATCGCCGCACTGAACCCCGCCGCGCTGCGCACGCTGCGCCGAGACCAGATGAGCATGGTTTTCCAGCACTTCGCGCTGCTGCCGCACCGGACAGTGCTGGAGAACGCCGCCTACCCGCTGAAGGTGCGCGGGCTGAAGAAGGACGAGCGAGCCGCCAAGGCCAGGGACGCGCTGGCGATGGTCGGCCTGGACGGCTGGGAGGACAAGCTGCCTCAGCAGCTCTCCGGCGGGATGCGGCAGCGGGTCGGCCTTGCCCGCGCGCTCGCCGCCGAGACCGACATCATGCTCATGGACGAGGCGTTCTCCGCGCTTGACCCGCTGATCCGCAGGGAGATGCAGGACCAGCTCCTGGAACTGCAGCAGCGGCTGGCCAAGACGATCGTGTTCATCACGCACGACCTCAACGAGGCGATGCGCCTCGGTGACCGGATCGCGATGATGCGGGCAGGCCGGATCGTGCAGATCGACACGGCGGAGGCGATCCTGCGTAAGCCGGCGAACGACTACGTCGCCCAGTTCGTGCAGGACGTCGATCGCACGCGCGTGCTGACGGCGGCCACCGTGATGGAGCCCGTCGGCGACGGCGCCCTCGAGCGCGGTCAGCCGACGGTGTCGCCGGGCACCATGCTCGCCGATGTCTTCAGCCTCTCGGCGCAGAGCCCGCTGCCGGTGGCGGTCGTCGACGACGACCGGCGGCTGGTCGGCGTCATCCGCCGTGAAACGCTGCTGAGCTCGATGGCCGCCGGCGACGTCGCCCCGACGGAGCTGACGGCGGAAGGGGAGGTCACCCATGGATGAGTGGCGCATCCCGATCGGTGTCTGGGTCGAGGACGCCATCGACTGGGTCCAGGACACGTTCCAGCCGGTCTTCGCGTTCATCCGCGACGTCCTGATCGCCGCCTACGAACAGTTGTCCAGCCTGCTCGAGCTCTCGCCGTTCTGGGTGATGGTCCTGCTGCTCGGTGTGCTCGGCTGGCTGGTGCGTGGCTGGCGGTTCGGTGTCGTCGGCGCGGCCGCCCTGCTGCTGATCCAGTTCGTAGACCAGTGGGAGAACGCGATGCAGACGCTCGCGCTGGTGACCATCGCCGTCGTGGTCGCGACGATCGTGGCGATCCCGATCGGGATCGTGGCGGCGCGCTCGCGCATCGTCAGCAACGCGGTGCGGCCCGTGCTGGACTTCATGCAGACGATGCCGCCGTTGGTCTACCTCATTCCCGCCGTGGTCCTGTTCCGGGTCGGCGTGGTGCCGGGAATGATCGCCACGGTCATCTTCGCGGTACCCCCGGGTATCCGCCTCACCGAGCTCGGGATCAGGCAGGTGGACGCCGAGGTGGTGGAGGCGGGCCACGCCTTCGGCAGCACCCCGGGCAGCATCCTGCGCAACATCCAGCTGCCGCTCGCGCTGGTGACGATCATGGCGGGCATCAACCAGGTCATCATGCTGTCGTTGTCGATGGTCGTGCTCGCCGGTTTCGTCGGCGCGCCCGGACTGGGTCAGCAGGTTCTTTCAGCAATTTCCCGATTGGACGTCGGTCTCGGTGTCGAGGCCGGCCTGTCCGTGGTGATCCTCGCGATCTACCTGGACAGGGTGACCGCGGCCCTCGGGGCCCGGTCGGCGGTCGCGCGTCTGGAACAGACGGCGTGAGCCGCCATTACCGCAGAGTCACAACGTGGGTGTCGCGCAGACCTAGGTCGGATGCCCGAGGAGAGAATGACATGCACAGAAGCAAGTTCGGAAAGTCAGCGCGACTGATCGCCGGAGCCGCCGCCACCGCTCTGGTCCTCGCGGCCTGTGGCGGCGGGGACGACGGAGGCGGCGAAGCCGGCGACCAGGGCCAAGCTGGTGGCAACGGCTCGCTGCAGGGCAAGGACGTCACGATCGGCGTATTCAGCGGCTGGGAAGAGGGAATCGCGGCCTCGCACCTGTGGGGACACATCCTCGAGGAGGAGGGTGCGAACGTCAGCTACGAGACCGCCGACCCCGGCCCCATCTACGCGGGTGTGGCGCAGGGCCAGTTCGACGTGTCGTTCGACGCGTGGCTGCCCTCCACGCACGAGGACTACTGGAACGAGCACAAGGACAACATCGAGGACCTCGGTGTCTGGTACGACAACGCGCCGCTGACCATCGCGGTCAACGAGGACGCTCCGATCCAGTCTCTCGAGGAGCTCGCCGGTGCCGCGGACCAGTTCGGCAACCAGATCGTCGGCATCGAGCCCGGCGCGGGCCTCACCCGGATCACCAAGGAAGAGGTGATCCCGCAGTACGGTCTGCAGGACATGGAGCTCGTCGAGTCCTCGACCCCGGCGATGCTCGCCGAGCTCGAGGGTGCGATCGACCGCGGCGACAACGTGGTCGTGACGCTGTGGCGGCCGCACTGGGCCTACGACGCGTTCCCCATCCGGGACCTCGAGGACCCGAAGAACGCGCTGGGCGACCCGGAGGAGATCCACGCCTTCGCGCGGAGCGGCTTCTCCGAGGACTTCGGCCAGGCCGCGGAGTGGATCAGCAACTTCAAGCTCACCGACGAGCAGCTGAGCTCGCTCGAGAAGATCATGTTCTTCGAGAACAACGGTGAGAAGAACGACGAGTCCGTCGACCAGTGGTTGCAGGACAACCCCGACTACATTCAGTCGCTCAAGGCCGGAAACCTGTAACCGGCCTTTCCGCCCGCCGCCCCCGCAGCTCCGGCAGCGGGGGCGGCGGCATGCCGGGCCCGGGTCACGACATCAGTTGCGCGGCGATCGCCCGCGCCGTCGCCCGGACGGCACCGGCCACCTCTTCGGCATCCAGTTCGGTGAGCGCCACCACGCCGATACTGGCCTCCGCTTCGCCGTCCCGTACGGGAAGCGCGACGGCCAGCCCCCATGCGCCAGGTTCCAGCTCGCCCGCGGTGACCGCGTAGCCACGTTCACGGGCGCGGGCGATCGCTGCGCGTTCACCCGCGGCGGGCGGCCGGGCGGCGAGGATCGCGATACCGGCGGCGCTCACGGTGAGCGGATGCCGCACGCCCACCCGGTAGCCGACGTGCAACTGTGCCCGGCGCGGTTCGACGGAGCAGGCGTTGACCGCCTCGTCGCCCTCGGCGAGCGTGAGGAACGCCGTCGCGGCCACCTCGTCCGCCAGCACGGCGAGCCGCGGCTCGGCCAGCACTCTGAGATCGGCGCGCACGCCGCCCGCGAGCCCGAGCAGGCCCGCGCCGAGCCGGAACCGCCCATCGGCCTCCTGCGCCACGAGTCCATGTGCCCGCAGCGTGCCGAGCAGCCGGTAGACGACCGTGCGGTGCGTGCCGAGTGCCGTCGCCATCCCGTTCACGCCGAGCCCGCCGGGGTTCTCGCGCAGGATCTCGAGCACGCGCAGCCCCCGGCCCAGTGTCTGCGAGTAGGCGGACGGCGGACGGTTGACACCGTGTGTGGTGTGTTTCACCATTCACCTCGCAAGGTGCGAAAGCGGCACCAGAGGAGCGAATATAGCACTCGGAGGATACGGTGGCCAGTGAAGTCCAGCGTGTCGGCGACGGTGCGCACGCCGTCATCGCACTGCACGGATGGTTCGGTTCCGCGGCCGCGTGGCGGCCGGTGCAGCCCTATCTGGACGGAGAGCGGTTCAGCTATCTCTTCCCGGACTACCGCGGGTACGGAGCGCGCAGATCTGAGCAGGGGGAGCATTCGATCGCCGAGGCCGCGGCCGACGTCATCGGCCTCGCGGACGAGCAGGGGCTGGACCGGTTCTCGCTTGTCGGTCACTCGATGGGCGGCAGCGTGATGCAGCGGGTGCTGGCCGATGCGCCCGAGCGGGTGCGGGCGCTCGTCGGCATCTCACCGGTGCCCGCCTGCGGTGTGCCCTTCGACGAGCAGAGCTGGGAGCTGTTCTCCGGCGCGGCCGAGAACCCGGGCAACCGGCGCGCGATCATCGACTTCACCACCGGCAACCGCCTCACCGGGACCTGGCTGGACGCGATGGTCCGGCACTCGCTGGAGCATTCGGACCCGCGGGCCGTCGCCGAGTATCTCCAGGCGTGGGCACGCACCGACTTCCACGGCGAGATCGAGGGCCGCGACGTGCCCGTCCGGGTCATCGTGGGGGAGCACGACCCCGCGCTCGACGCGGAAACCATGGGCGCGACGTTCGAGAAGTGGTACCCGAACTGCGAGCTCGTGGTCTTCGGCAACGCTGGCCACTACGCGATCGACGAGACACCGGTGGCCCTGGCCACCGCGATCGAGGACTTTCTGGGAGCACGGTGATGACGGCGGCCGCCGGCCTGCCGGACGTGTTCGACCCGCGGGTCTTCGCCGCCGGGGTGCCACACGAGGCGTTCCGGCACCTGCGCGACACGGCGCCGGTGGCCTGGCAGGACGAGCACGAGGTGCTCGGCTGGCCCGCCGGGCCCGGGTACTGGGCGATCACCCGCTACGACGACGTCAGGCACGTGCTCCGCACGCCGGAGGTGTTCTCGTCGTGGCTCGGCGCGACACAGATCCGCGATCCGGAACCCGACGACCTGGCCTTCATCCGCAGGATGATCCTCAACATGGACCCGCCCGAGCACCTGCGGCTGCGCAGGCTGGTGTCGGCCGTCTTCACGCGCCGCAGGCTCGAACGCTCCGCCTCCACGATCGCCGAACGTGCCCGCGCGTTGCTCGATCGGGTGGCCCCGCGCGGCGAGTGTGATCTTCCGGTCGACGTCACCGACGACTTTCCGCTGGCGAACCTGGCCGACCTGATCGGTGTCCCGATCGAGGACCGGGAACTGCTGCTGCACTGGACGAACCGGGTGATTGGTTATCAGGACCCCGAGCATGCCGAGGTGGTGCGCGGGCCCGACGGGAAGCCGGTCAACCCGCGCTCCCCCGCGATGCTGCGGGACATGTTCGACTACGCCCACCGGCTCGCGGAGCACAAACGGGCGCGGCCCGGGGACGACCTGATGACCGCGCTGGTGCGGGCGGAGGTGGACGGCCGCTCGCTGGACGACGCCGAACTGGAGATGTTCTTCTTCCTCATGGTGATCGCCGGCAACGACACCGTGCGCAGCGCGCTGCCGGGCGGTGTGCTGGCGCTCGCGGAGCACCCGGGGGAGTACCGGCGGCTGCGGGCGGACCGCACGCTGCTGCCCGGCGCGGTCGAGGAGATGCTGCGGTGGCATCCGCCCGTGCTCAGCTTCCGCCGCACCGCCACCGAGGACGTGCGGCTGCGGGGCCGGCGCATCCGGCGCGGCGACAAGGTGGTCGTCTACCACGTGTCCGCGCATTTCGACGAGCGCGCTTTCCCCGACCCGCACCGCTTCGACATCACCCGCGAACCCAACGACCATCTCGCGTTCGGACAGGGACCGCATGTGTGCCTCGGCGCCCAGTTCGCGAGGTTACAGCTGCGGATCTTCTTCACCGAACTGCTGAGGCGGCTACCCGAGGTACAGCTCGCCGGTCCGCCGACGCGGCTCACCTCGAACTTCATCAATGGTCTGACGCACCTCCCGTTGCGCTGGCCCGTTTCGTGAGCTGACCCGGCGTCACTATCCTGACGATTCGGACTTCTACCGAAGGGACGCTTCGTCGAGTGGCCGGTCAGAGCGGTGCCGCGCATACCGCGCACGACTCGTGGCAGTACGCCGAGCAACTGCAGCGGATGCACGGCGACGCGGCCCGGACCGACGGCCTGCGCCTGGTCCTGCGCAGGCTGGCTCGCGCGGTGGACGGCCGGGCGGCGTTGCTGGACGAGACGGGACGGCTGGAGTACGCCTTTCCCGGGGTACCGGCCGGCCTGCTCGCAGCCGCCGAGGGTGACCTCGCGCGGCTGCGGGAAGGCCGGGCGAGGTCGGCGTCCGTGCGGCACGGCACGCTGACGGTCTCCGCGATGGCGATCGGGGACGGCAGGGGAGCGCCGGTGCTCCTCGTCGCGGCCGACGAGCCGCGGCTGCGGGAGGCGAACCGGCTTGTCGCCGACGCCGGCCGGCTGCTGTGGCTGTGCTGGCAGGTCGAGACGGCCCGACGCGGGCGGCAGCGGGTCGACAGCGCCGACAGCGCGATCCGTGAAGCCGTGCTCCATCTCCTGATGCTCGGCGAGCAGGACGCTGCCAGGCGGGTGGCCGCCGCCCTCGGCCCCCGTCTTCCTGCCGCCATGCGCGTGTACGTCGTGGAGTCCGGCGGGCCGCGGCGGGACGCGGTCGCCGCCCGCCTCGCCGAGGTCACCGGCGGCCGGGCCTGGATCGTGCGTTGCCCGGTGTACACCGGGCACGTGATCGTCCTGGCACCGGACTCGGGGGAGGACGGTGCGGTCCGGGACCGGCTGCGGGAGCTCGCCGGGGAGCCCGGCGGGCCGCGGGCCGGGGCCAGCCTGCCGGTGGCGCTGCGGAACGCCCGCACCGCCTACGAGCAGGCGTTCCATGCGCTGGCCCGTGCCCGCGCCGGTCCCACGCACTTCGCGGTGTTCAGTGCGAGGTACGACCTCGCGGCGGTGCTGGGAGCGGCCGGGACCCGGTGGGCCGCGCGGCTGCTGGCCCCGCTGCACGACCACGTGCCCGCCCGGCCGCAGGATCCCGGCGCGGCCGAGCTGGTGAGCACGCTCGACTCGTGGCTGAGCTTCCATCGCCGGGCCGCCGCGCAGCTGAAAATCCACCGCAACACGCTCTCGGCGCGGCTGGCCCGCATCGAGGAGATTCTCGGCTGCGACGTGCACGACGTCGGCACGCAGGCGAGGCTGCACCTGGCGTTGCGGCTGCTGGAGGGCGCGGCGCCGCGGCGGCCCGAACCGGCCGACGACGAGCTCGACACCCTGATCATCCCGGCGGTGGCCGGGGGCTGGGCGGAGAACCAGCTCGCTCCCTTGCTTGACGGCGATGCGCGGCTCGCCGACACCGTGCGTGCCTGGCTCGGGAACAACGCCCGCCTGGACGCGACCGCCACGGCGCTGGGTGTCTCCACCGCGGCGGTGCGCAAGCGGCTGACGCGGGCCGAGGCGCTGCTCGAACGCGCGTTGTTGTACGGCCCGTCGGCGCGCTACGACCTGTACCTGGCGCTGCGTGTGCACGATGCGGCGACCGCGCCGTGATCACCTCGCCGCCGTGCCCGGTCCGGCGGCGAACATGCTCACCCCCAAGACCAGCACGTGCACGGTGTCGGCCGGGCAGGACGGCGTGGATTTCCTCGCTGTCACTCTGGCAGGTGAATCGGGGCGTTCCAAGTTCCGTTTCGCACAGCGTGCCCGGCCCGTCGGTACCGATTCGCTGCGCCTCCAGGAATCGGCGGTGTTGCCTGAGGGCGCGGACGGGACGATCCTGGTGCGGTAGAGGTGATGGTGATGCGGCACCGAGTGTTGCTGGTCCGGCAGTGGGATGTGCAGATGGGCGGTTCCGGCTGTTGCGGCAGGCTGGGCAGCGATGCGGTGTGCACGCTGAACGACGCGACCGACGACCCCTACGGACACGCACGGCCCGACATGGAACGGGCCGGTGCCGTGTACCGGGCGCTGCGAGAGCGCTACCCGGAGGACGAGCTGGAGCTGACCGTCGTCGACCCGCGCAACACGGCGTGGGTGTTGCCCGCGGTGTGGCGCGACGCGCGGCGGCGCGGACTGTCCGTCCGGTCCGCGCTGAGGCAGGTCAACGCCGCCACGGCCGCGTGCGCGGTGGTCTGCGACGGTGTGGTGCTCACCCGCGGCGCCGAGCCGGCCGCGGCTCTGGCCGCGGTCGAGGCGGATCTCGCCGCCCGCTGACCGCCGGCGGGCGGTACGGGTTACCGCACCGGATCCTCGTTGCCCGGTACGAAGGCACCGTCCGCCGCGGGAACGATGTCGAGGACCCGGTCGAGTCCGGTGAGTTGCAGCGGACGCAGCACGGTGCGCCCGTCCGCGACAACCCGCAGGTCGAGGCCATGCTGGCGGCACCGTTCGTGGCCCTCGATCAGCAGGCTCATGCCGACCGAGCCGAAGAAGGAGACTGCGGTCAGGTCGATGATCATCGTGTTCGCGGTACCGGCCTCGTCGCACGCCGCGACCAGGGCGGCCTCGAAGCGGGGTGCGGTGGTCAGGTCCACGTCGCCGGACACGGCGACGACCACGGCGGCGCCGGTGGTGTTTCGGGTGATGCACAGAGCGTCGGACACGGTTTCTCCCACCGTCCAGGTTGCGGCAAAGGCGTCGAGGACGAGTGGTGACAGCCATAACGCCGTCAGCTCGCGGGATAGCGGAACGTCGATCGATGGACCACAGATCTCGCCTCGACCGGCTGACGGCTCAACCGTGCTTCCGATCGTACTGATTCGTGTGCGTGGTCCGCTACAGGGGGCGAGGTTCGTTTCCGGTGGTCTTTCACCCGCAGGCGATCGGTAGATGTATAACGACCTATACCGCTCGGCGTTCGACACGCTCCACGGCCCACCAACTCTCGTCAGGTCGCGTAACGGCCCAACCGCCTGGACAGCTCACCGCGGTTCTCCGCGGCCGGGAACTCCGGGCGGGCCCGCTCGCTCCAGCGCCCCGCCACCACGTCGGCGACGAACCGGGCGACGACCTGCGGGTCGGGCACCGGATCGGTGCCGCCCAGGTGCGCGAGCACGACCGGCTGCTCGGCCGGGTCGGTCTCCACGGCGACGGACCAGCCGTGCCGTTCGTTCCACACCAGCATCAGGTCGTGCCCGGGGTGCTCGGCCCAGCGTCCGGCGAGTCCCAGATAGGCCGTGGCCGTGTCGCTGATCTCGAAGCCCGTACCGTCGTGCGGGATGTCCGCCGCGACTGCCACTGCCCGGACGTATCCGGCCAGGCCCAGCCGCAATGCCCAGCTGACATCGGGTTGGGTGTCCATAGCACGCCACGTTACGCGGTGAGAACGCTCCCTCTCGTGGCCGGGTTCGGATCAGTCGGCGGCGGCGGCCGGGCGGTCGAGGTCGGCCGGGCGCAGGCGGAAGACTTGCAGCGTGAGGCCGAAGTACTTGTCGGTCTCACCGACCCACTCCATGCCGTTGCGGCGGACGGTGGCGGCGGCCCTGGTGTTGCCGGGGCGGACGACGGCGAACAACTCGTCGATGTCGTGCCGGAAGGCCCAGTCGGCCAGTGCGTGGGTGGCCTCACTGGCGTAGCCGTGGCCCCAGCAGTCCGGGTGGAGCTGCCAGCCGATCTCGAGGTCCTCGTTGCGCGGCGGAAGGGGGAGCAGTATCGCGCCGCCGATGACGCGCCCGTCGCCCTTGCGCTCGATCGCCCAGCGGCCGGCCGGCGGGATCGTCCTCGCATCCTCGGCGATCCACTGCTGCAGCACCAACCGCATCGCGGGAAGATCGGCCACCTGGTCCAGGGCAGGGCTGAGCCAGCGCGAGACCGCGCGGTCGCCGTACACGTCGAGTGCCGCGGGGGCGTCCTCGACGCTCCAGGGCCGCAGGATGAGCCGTTCGGTGACCAGCGATGCCGTCATGCGGGCCTTCCTGTCCTTCAGGAGCGCAGCATACGCCCTCACGGCGCCGAACGGGACCGGTCAGGACGGCTCGGGCCGCCCGCCCACCTGGCGCCGCTCGGCAGCGTCAGTCCCTGCGCACCCGCCTGCCCGAGAGTCGTCATCAGTCCCTGCGCGGTGCGGGACCGGGGACGCCGCGGGTCGTGGACCAGGCAGACGTCCCGCTCCACGACGGGGTCCGTCGCGGTGCGCCGGCGGAGCCCGGCGAACCGCATCATCGGCAGCACCAGCGCCGGCACCATCGACACCCCGAGCCCCGCGGCGGCCAGGCCCGCGACGGCGCCGATGTTGCGGGCTTCGGTGACCGGTCCCAGCTCGATGTCCTGGTCGCCGAGCACCTGGTCCACATAGGAGCGGATGCTTGTGCTGTGGTCGAACGCGACGAACGGCTCGCCTCGGAGGTCCTGCCACGCCACCCGGTCGAGCCGGCCGAACCGGTGGCCGGGCGGGAACACGCAGACGAAGCGGTCCACCGCGATCCGCTCGGCGTGCAAGGACGGTGGGACGGTGGGAGCCACGGTCACGGCCATGTCGACCGACCCGGCGACCACATGGTCGAGTACCTCACGGGAGAGTCCGTCGTGGATGGTGACGGCGACCTGCGGCCGGTCCTCGCGGAACGCGGACAGTACGGGCGGCAGTACGGTCGCGGCGAGGGAGGGCAGTGCCGCGATCGCGATCGACCCCCGGGTGCCGTCCAGGTAGCCCTGAAAATGGTTGAGGGCCGCGTCGAACTCCGCGAGCAGCCTGCGGGCGATGGCCAGGAAGTGTTCTCCGTCGGGCGTCGGCCGGACGTGTCTCGTCGTGCGTTCGAACAGCGGGACGCCCAGCCTGCGTTCCGCTTCCAGCACGGTCCGGCTCAACGAGGACTGCGCGGTGTGCAGCGTGTGCGCGGCGGCCGTGTAGCCGCCCGCGTCGGCCACGGCGACGATCACGCGGAGGTGCCGCACGGCCAGATCAATGCTCATACAGCATCAATCTATGTCCGATCAATGTTGGACGCCAGGTGCGGCCCGCCGCACACTTTGGCCGGGCTGACCGCCGGTGCCGGCGCTCGGCGTTACCCGCTTTCTGTCGTCTCGTGAGAGGGCCCGGACAATGCTGTCTTCACTGGGGTTCCTGACCGTCGGTGCGATCCTGGCGCTGCTGCTGACCAACCGGGTCGCGGCGGTCGTGGCACTCGCGGGTGTTCCGGTCGTGACCGGCCTCGTCGCCGGGTTCGGTCCCGCGGAGGTAGGGGAGTTCGCCGCGTCCGGCCTCGGGGACGTGGTCGGGGTTACCACGATGTTCGTCTTCGCGATCGTCTACTTCGGAGTGATGCGGGATGCCGGCATGTTCGATCCGGTCATCTCCCGGATCGTCGCCTTCGCCGGGAACGCACCGGTCACCGTCTGCCTGGCGACGACGGCGCTGGCCTGCGCGGCGCACCTCGACGGCGCTGGGGCGACGACGTTCCTGATCACCATCCCCGCCATGCTGCCCATCTTCGACCGGCTCGGGATGCGCAGGCTGGTGCTCGCCACCTGTGTCGGTCTGGGTGCCGGGGTGATGAACCTGTTGCCGTGGGGCGGGCCAACGGCGCGCGCGGCGACGACGACCGGTGTGCCGGTCAACGACCTGTGGGTCCCGCTGATCCCCGCCCAGATCGCCGGGGTCGCCACGGTCCTGGGCATCGCGTGGTTCCTCGGCAGGCGCGAGGCGCGCAGGCTCGCCGTGGACCGGCCGGGCGTGGTCCAGGACGGTGTTGCCGTGGCAGCGGGCGGCGTGCCTGCGAGCGGTTCGGCCGGTTCTCCGGGGCTCCCTGGGGACAGCGATCCGGCAGCGGCCGGGCACGATCCGGCCGGTGACCTGCGCAGGCCCAGGTTGCTCTGGTTCAACGTCGCCCTCACGATCGCCGTGATCGGCTGCCTCATCGCCGCGGTGGCTCCGGCGGAGCTGCTGTTCCTCGTCGCCGTCGTCATCGCCCTGGTCGTGAACTACCCGGGCCTGAAACGGCAGACCGACAGGATCGAGGCACACGCGCGGGGCGCCATGCTGATGGCGACGACCTTGCTGGCCGCGGGGGTGTTCCTGGGAGTGCTGGACGGTACGGGCATGATCGACGCGATGGCCGCCACCGCGGCGGAGGCGATCCCCGGGGCGGCGGCCCCCGCGCTGCCGCTGATCGTGGGGATCCTCGGCGTGCCGCTGAGCCTGCTTTTCGGCCCGGACGCCTACTACTTCGGAGTTCTTCCCGTGCTGATCGGCGTCGGGGAGCAGTTCGGGGTCAGCGGGGCCGCCATCGCGCAGGCCTCGCTGCTCGGTGAGGAGACGGTCGGGTTCCCCATCAGCCCGCTCACCGGCGCCTTTTACCTGCTCGTCGGGCTCAGCGGAGTGGAGATCGGCAGGCACATCCGGCATCTGCTCGGCTGGGCCTGGCTGGTCGGCCTCGTCATGCTGGCCGTCGCCATGGCCACCGGAGCCGTCCCGCTGTGGTCCGCATGACCCCGCATACCGTGCGGCTGGGGGCGGGTGCCGGTTTCGCCGGCGACCGGATCGACCCGGCGGTGGATCTGGCCCGCCGCGGAAGCCTGAACTATCTGATCTTCGAGTGCCTGGGCGAGCGCACCGTCGCGGCCGGCCACGCACGGCGGCTGCGGGACCCGGACGACGGCTACGACCCGCTGCTCGGGGCCCGACTGAGGGCCGTGCTGCCGGCGTGCCGGTCGTCGGGGACCGCGGTGGTGACCAACTCGGGCGCGGCCAACCCCGCGGCGGCCGGTGCGCGGGCGGCCGAGGTGGTGCGGGAGCTCGGCCTGCCGCCGCCGCGGATCGGGATCGTCACCGGTGACGACGTCCTCGACACGGTGCGACGCCTCGACCCGGTGGTCTGGGAGACCGGCGAGCGGCTGTCCGGCTGTGCCGACGAGCTCATCTCGGCCAACGCCTACCTGGGCGCGGAACCCGTCGCCGAGGCGCTGGACGGGGGAGCGGACCTGGTCATCACGGGACGGCTCGCCGACCCGGCGCTCTACGTCGGGCCGCTGATGCACGAGTTCGGCTGGGGCGCCGGCGAGCACGATCTGCTCGCCAGGGGCACGATGGTCGGCCACCTGCTGGAGTGCGCCGGACAGCTGACCGGCGGCTACTTCGCGGATCCCGGCACCAAGCCGGTACCCGGCATGGCCCGGCTCGGTTTTCCCTACGCGGACGTCGACCGGAACGGAATGGCCGTGCTGGGCAAGCTCGCCGGATCCGGTGGCCGCCTCGATCCGAGGACCTGTGGTGAGCAGCTCCTCTACGAGGTGGACGATCCCGCCGCCTACGTGACTCCCGATGTGGTCGCGGACTTCACCGGGGTCACCTTCGGGCAGTCCGCCCGGGACGAGGTCCGGGCGCGGGGAGCAACCGGGCGCCCGCGCCCGGAGGAGCTGAAGGTGACGCTCGGCTTCCGCGGCGGCTGGCTGGGGGAGGGGCAGATCAGCTACGCCGGTCCGCGCTGCCTCGACCGCGCCCGGTTGGCGGCGGATATCGTCCGCGAGCGCCTGGTGTCCGTGCACGGCCTGGCCGCAGGCGCGATCGAGACCGAGTTCATCGGTGCGGCCGCCGCTTTCCGTGGCCTGCTCGCCGTGCCCGAGCCCGCGGAGGTGCGGCTCCGGGTGTCGGCCCGGGTGCCCACCGCGGAGCTCGCCGGTGCCGTGGGTTGGGAAGTGGAGTCCCTGTACACCAATGGTCCGGCCGGGGGTGGCGGCGCGCGGCAGGACCGCCGTGAGGTCGTCGTGGTGCGGTCGTGCCTGATCAGCCGTGCGCAGGTGGCCGCGGCGGTGCGGTTCCTGGAGCCCCGATGAGCCGGATCAGCCTGGACGAACTGGCGGACGTCCGCGCGGGGGACAAGGGCGACACCCTGATGCTCGCCGTCCTTCCCCGTGACGCGGCGGCGTTCCGGCTACTGGACCGCGAGCTCACCGCGGCGGTGGTGCGGGAGCACTTCGGTCCGGTGGTCACGGGGCAGGTGCGGCGACACGTCGTACCCGGCCTGCCTGCGTTCGTGTTCCGCCTGCCGGGCGTGCTCGCCGGTGGCGTCACGGGATCGACGATCCTCGACGGCCACGGCAAGACGCTCGGTTTCTACCTGCTGACCCTGCGGCTCCCACTACCGGATCAGCCGGGCTGAGCGGGCGTGAACGACCCGTCACGCACCGTCCGGCTTACGGGCCACGCACAGCACGGACTGGCCGAACGGCACCCTCACCACCTTCTCGACGGCCTTGGTCACCGGTACGACGAGCCGGTCGTAGATGGCGACCAGCTTGCGGTTCGGTGCCCCGGCGCCCCCCTTGCGCACCGCGGCCCACCACGCGAAGGCGCCGAGGAAGTTGACGGGACGGGCCAGCCGCACGGACAGGCCGGCGGCCTCGGCCGCCTCGGTCACGGTGCCGGGTGTGTACCGGCGGAAGTGACCGACCTTGCGGTCGAACTCGCCGTAGAGCTGCTGGTAGCCGGGGACGAAGAGGACGATGTTCCCGCCAGGGCGGATCGAGTCGGAGAGCCGGCGCAGAGCGTCGGTGTCGTCCTCGATGTGCTCCAGCACGTTGATCGCGATCAGCGTGTCCACCGGTTCGGCGAGCGTCGACTGGCCGTCGATGTCGAACTGCTGCACCTCGATCTCGTGACGGTCGGCGAAGCGCTCCTTCATGCTCTGTACCGCGCCGGGGTCCACGTCGGTCGCGACGTAGCGGTCGGCACCGGTGAAGCCGTCGGCGAACTCGCCGAGCCCGGCCCCGACCTCAAGCACACTGCGCCCGCAGTGCGGCCGGATGAGCTCTCGCTGGTACTTGAGGTACCGCGGCTTTCCGTGGTCGCTCTCCAGCCCCCGGCCGGTCGCCGCGTTGAACGCGCCAAGGCCCTGTCCGTCGTCAGTCACACGATCTCCTCCCGTCGAATGTCCACGCGATCGACGGAGCGGAAAACTGACGCAACGTGGTGGCATCAGCTGAACCGACCGCAGACGGTGGGGAGCTCAGGCGGTTTACCCGGTTGCGCCCGAGGCTAGTTCATTGCGAATCCCGGCCCTGAGCGGGGCCGTTGCCGATCCGTTACCCGTACGGCGGCCATGTCCGGCATATCCGTTCCGGCCGGACTGCGCCGGCATGAGAGCTCCCCTCGATCAAGCCTCGATGACGACAGGGATGACCACGGGCTGCCTGCGGTAGGTCTTGCGGGCCCATTTCTCGGTTTCCCTGGCGATGAGCTGTTCGAGCTTGGGAATCGTGGTGACGCTGTGCTCGGCGGCGCCGGCGAGCGCCTTGTCGATGGCGGTGGTGAGCGTCGGGAGTGCGGAGGTGTCGTGCTCGAATCCACGGGTGATGATGTCGGGGTCCTCGGCCAGGCGGCCGGTATCGGTGTCGATGAGCGTGATCACCGTGAGGATGCCTTCCTCACCGAGCTGGCGGCGCTGGGCGAGCGTGGTTTCGGTGACACCGCCGACAGTCTGCCCGTCGACGTAGACGTTGTGCACGTCCACCTTGCCGGTGATGCCGGCGCGACCGTGCTCCAGGTCGATGACGTGGCCGTTGTCGGCGATGAGGACGCGGTCGCGGGCGACGCCGGTGCTGACGGCGAGTTCGGCGTTGGCGCGCAGGTGGCGGGCCTCGCCGTGCACGGCGAGCACGTTGGAGGGTTGCACGATGTTGTAGCAGTAGACCAGCTCGCCGGCGCTGGCGTGCCCGGATACGTGGACCTTCGCGTTGCCCTTGTGCACCACGTTCGCGCCGAGGCTGGTGAGCGCGTTGATGACGCGGTAGATGGCGTTCTCGTTGCCCGGGATCAGGGAGCTGGCCAGCAGCACGGTGTCGCCGTCGCCGACGCTGATCGAGTGGGTGCCTGCGGCCATCCTGGACAGCGCGGCGAGCGGCTCGCCCTGCGAGCCGGTGCAGATCAGGGTCACCTTGTTCGCGGGCAGCCGGTCCATCGTCTTGGCGTCGACGACGAGCCCGTCCGGCACGTGGAGATAGCCGAGTTCGGTGGCCAGCCCCATGTTGCGGAGCATGGAACGGCCGACGAAGGCGACCTTGCGGCCGTGCGCGTGGGCAGCGTCGAGAACCTGCTGGATGCGATGCACATGGCTGGCGAAGCTGGACACGATCACCCGGCGCGGGGTGTCGCGGAACACCGTCTCGATGGCCGGGGTGAGCTCGCGTTCGGCGGTGGTGAACCCGGGCACGTCGGCGTTGGTCGAGTCGGTCAGGAACAGATCGACGCCCTCCTCGCCGAGCCGGGCGAAGCCGCGCAGGTCGGTGATCCGGCGGTCCAGCGGGAACTGGTCCATCTTGAAGTCGCCGGTGTGCAGCACCAGCCCCGCGGCGGTGCGGATGGCGATGGCCAGGCCGTCCGGGATCGAGTGGTTGACCGCGAGGAACTCGAGGTCGAACGGACCGGTGCTGAGCGTGCCGCCCTCGCTGACCTCGGTGAGCACCGGCCGGATCCGATGCTCGGCCAGCTTCGCGGCGATGAAGCTCAGCGTCAGCCGCGAGCCGATCAGCGGGATGTCCGGGCGCTCGCGCAGCAGGTACGGGACGCCGCCGATGTGGTCCTCGTGGCCGTGGGTCAGCACGACGGCCACCACGTCGGCGAGGCGGTCGCGGATCACCGACCAGTCCGGCAGGATCACGTCCACGCCGGGCTGGTGCTCCTCGGGAAAGAGCACCCCGCAGTCCACGATGAGCAGCTTGCCCGCATGCTCGAACACCGTCATGTTCCGGCCGATCTCCCCGAGCCCACCCAGCGCGATGACGCGCAGAGCGTCCGGGGCCGGCGAAGCAGGTGGACGGGAAACCGAGGACCGGTCTGGAGAAGTCACACCTTCACGTTACGTGAGGGTCCTCGGCGCTTGAACGGCGACCGTGCCTCTGCTCGCTCAGCTCAGCGACGAGACCGGCTCCCGCCAGGCAGGGACCCGAAATGATGTGGCGATGCCAACAGGCGGTACTGCCAACGCGCGCACGCATGCCCCAATGTGGCATCAGGTGCGTTCAACGCACCTGACGCCACATTGGGGGGCGCGCGGCGCCGCTCACTCGTCGGCGTCCGGCTCCGTGGGGTCCGGTTGTTGCGTTGGGTCGTCCTCCGGCTCGTCGCCTTCGACCGGGCCGAAACCGGGCGCCGGTTCCGGTGCGCCCCGGCCCGGGTCGGCTGCGGGGATGACATCGCGGTCGGGGTCGAGGTTCGGTTCGAACGGAGAAGAAGTCGTCATCGCCCTCGGATACCCACGGCGCCCGGCGACGATGCCCGCCGGGCGCCGCGTCCGTCAGGTCCCGCGACCGGTGCGTTGCTTGAGCTCGTCGATCAGCTCGGACGCGCGGGCCTTGCTCATGTCGTCGGGCACCTCTTCGCCCGCCTCCTGCGCCAGCGTGTGCAGGTAGGAACGCTGCGGGCCGGTCATCGGCTCGTCACCGGTGACCCACTCCTCGCGGTCCTTCTCCGGTGTCGGCGACGCCGGCTCCGGCGCCCCCTGCCGTTGCTCGTTCATCACGCCTCCTCGTCGGTCACCGTGTTCCCCCACCGGCCCTGGTATTGCCCGAAGGTGAGGAGGTTATGCGGGTGTTTCGAGCGGCGCCGCCGGTTGCCGGTGCGGCAGGCCGACGTCAGGTCCACACGGGTTCGTCCGTCTCGCGGACGCGACCGTCCCCGCCGAACACCAGGTAGCGGTCGAAGCCGGCGGTGAACCAGCGATCGTGCGTGACGGCGAGAACGGTGCCGCTGAACCTCCCCAGTCCGTGCTGCAGCGCGTCGGCGCTGGCCAGATCGAGGTTGTCGGTGGGTTCGTCGAGCAGGAGCATGGTCGCCCCGGTGAGTTCGAGCAGCAGGATCTGCAGTCGCGCCTGCTGTCCGCCGGACAGGGACTCGAACGGCTGGTTCCAGGCCGGCGCGATCTCGTACCGGGCGAGTGCCGACATGGCGTCGTTGCGCTCCATCCGGCAGTCGGCCATCACGATGTCCGCGGGTCTGCGTCCGTGCAGGTCCGGCCGGATATGGGTCTGCGCGAAGTGTCCGGGTAGCACGCGAGCGCCGAGGGAAACGTTCCCGTTGTGCCGAATCGAGGGCTGCTCGACCGGTGGGCTCTGCGCGAGCAGGCTCAGGAACCGCGACTTGCCCGAACCGTTGGAGCCCAGGATCGCGATGCGCTCGCCGAACCACACCTCCAGGTCGAAGGGAGCCACCAGCCCGGGGAGCTCCAGCCGATCGCAGATCAGCGCACGTTTGCCCGTGCGGCCACCGCGAAGGCGAACCCTGATGTTCTGCTCCCTGGGCGGACGCTGCGGCGGTCCGGCGTCCTCGAAGCGAGCCAACCGGGTCCGGGCGGCGCGGTAGGCCGAGCCAACGGAGTCGTTGCGCGCGGCGGTCTGGCGCAGTGTGCGGACCAGCGTGGTGAGCCTGCGGTGCTCGTCGTTCCACCGGCGGCGGCGCTCGTCCAGCCGGTCGATGCGGTGCCGGCGGGCCTGCGCGTAGGTCGCGAATCCCTCGCCGTGGACCCAGACGTCGCGGTCCTCGACCGTGACGATGCGATCAGCGGCATTGGCGAGCAGCTGGCGGTCGTGGGACACCAGCAGGATGGTCTTCGTGCTGGCCCGTAGCCGGTGTTCGAGCCACTGCTTGCCGCGGATGTCGAGGTAGTTGTCGGGTTCGTCGAGCAGCAGCAGCTCGTCCGGGCCGCGGAGCAGCGCCTCCAACGCCAGCCGCTTCTGTTCGCCACCGGAGAGCGTGGTCACCTCGCGGTCGGCCGCCTGGTCAAACGACATTCCGAGGGCGGCGGTGGTGCAGGCGTTCCAGGTGGCCTCGATCTCGTAGCCACCCGCGTCGATGTGCTCGCTCAGTGCCGTGGCGTACCTGAGCTGGCTCGGCTCATCACCGAGATCGGCGAGTGCCGTCTCCGCGGCGGCCAGAGCGGCCGTGCTGGCGCGGACGCGGGCCGGCGCCACGGACAGCAGCAGGTCCCGGACAGTGCTGCGATCTCGTAGGTCCCCGATGAACTGCCGCATGACTCCGAGCCCGCCACTGCTGGCGAGCTCCCCGCTACTGGGCCGGACGTCCCCGGCGATCAACCGGAGCAGGGTCGTCTTCCCCGCTCCGTTCGGTCCGACGACACCCGCGGTGACGCCGCTGCCGACCCGGAAGGACACGCGATCGAGCAGCATCCTGCCGTCCGGCAGGGCATAGCTGAGGTCGGTGGCCGCCACATGCGCCATCGCTACCGCCCCCCGGGGCTCGTCAGGTGCACCGACGCGAACGCGATCGGTGTCTCGTACATCGTTCCTCTTCTCGAACGTTGGTCTAGAGATCGAGCGAGATACTAGGATGGGCGCCGTGAATGAGTCAAAGCCGTTTCGTGGCGGAGGCCGTGACGGGCGCAGCAACGGTGTGCCGGGCAGCGTGTGGCTGCGGGAGAGCCGCGCGTACCGTGATGCGCCGCTGACTCGGGACCGCATCGTCGAAGCCGCGGTGGCACTGCTGGACGCGGAAGGCGCCGGCCGGCTGACGATGCGCCGGCTCGCCGAGCATCTCGGTGCCGGACCGACGACGTTGTACTGGCACGTCCGCACCAAGGACGACGTCGTCGACCTGGCCCTGGACGCGATCTTCGCCGAGGTGGAGATGCCCACCGCCGAGGCGGGGCAGGGGCAGTGGTGGGCCGAGATCCGCGCCCTGATCACCGGATGGCGCGAGGCGATGTTGCGGCATCCCTGGTCGGCCGCCCTGATCGGGCGCCCGATGCTCGGGCCCAACGTGCTCAGGCGGACCGAGTTCCTGCACGCCGCGCTGACCCGGGCCGGGTTCACCGGAACCGACCTGGTCGCGGCGGCGCATGCGCTCGCCAACTATGTCGTCGGCTCGGCGCTGACCGAGGCCAGCTGGCGGCAGATCGGCGCACCCGGCGCTCGCGACGCCGCCGACGAGCACATCCGCGAGCGTGCCGGGGACTATCCGACCCTCGCGGCGAACCTCGGACCCGAGGATGAGGACGCGACGTTCGCGCGCGGACTGGACCTGCTCATGACCGGCCTGGAGGCGACCCGCGGCAGCGCCGGCAGCACACCGCCGCGGGCCGGTTACTGATCACACCGAGAAGGTGGACACCTTCTCCGGTCGCACGCGGACGATCAGCCGCGTCACGTCATCTGGCTCCGCGGGCGGGTCCTCACCCAGATACCTGTGCGCGAGCTCGGTGGGCAGTGTCTTGTCCCTGTCCTCCACCAGTTCGGCGGTGCCGCGGATCGCCACCGAATGGTAAGGGTTCTCGATATCGAAGACGGCCACGCTGATCCGCGGATCCCTGCGCAGATTGCGGGCCTTTCGCTTGTCGCTGGTGACGGAGAACAGGATGGTGTCACCGTCCCGCCGGTACCACACGACCGACGACTGTGGCCCGCCGTCCGGATCCACGGTTGAGACCGTGGCGAAGTTCCGTCCGTCCAGAAGGTTGCGGGTGTCTTCGCCGAAAGTGATCGTCATACGGCCATTGTGCCCGGGGAAGGGCTCGCCGACGCTAAGGTGACGTCATGATCCGCCACACCGTCGCATTCCGGCTCCGGCACGCTCCCGGCTCGGAGCAGGAGCGGGAGTTCCTGCGCGCCGCCCTCGCGCTCGCCGAGATCCCCGGGGTCGAGCGCTTCGAGCAACTGCGGCAGACCAGCGGCAAGAACGCCTTCCACTTCGGCTTCTCCATGGAGTTCGCGGACGAGGCGGCCTACACGCGCTACAACGCGCACCCCACGCACACCGGTTTCGTGGCCGAACGCTGGGTGCCCGAGGTTGAGGACTTCCTCGAACTCGACTACCAGCCCCTCACCGGTCGTGAGTGAGTAACCGTGTTCTAACCCGGCTGCACACTCCCGAGAGGTGACCAGGCGCAATGCCGCGCCTTCCTGGTTCCAGTCCTACGGCTGGGCCCGCCTACAGTCCGAGCAGGCGCCGGAGCTCGCGGGCATGCCTGCGGGAGACCTCCACCCGGCTCCGCCGGTGGTCGTCGAGCACCAGCACGAGCGCGCCGTTGAAGTCGGGCCGGAGCTCGCGCACGTGGTGCAGGTTGACCAGATAGGACCGGTGGGTCCGGAAGAAATGGCCGCTCAGCCTGCGTTCCAGCTCATTCAGCGAGAAGCTCACCAGTACCCGTTCACCGGACAGCTGAAGGTAGGAGTATCCCCGCGCGGCGCTGGCGTAGAGGATCGACGACTCGTCGACGAGCACGGTTCGCTCGCCCTGCTGGACCGGGATGCGCCCCAGCGGATCCGGCGCCGTGTTCCGCGGAGGCGGTTGCGGCTCGCCGTCCTCGGCCGCGCTGCCCGACAGCGCCCGGTCGAGTGCCCTGCCGAGCCGCTCCTCGTCGAACGGCTTGATCAGGTAGTCGACGGCTTCCACGTCGAAGGCGGCCACCGCGTAGTCCGGGTAGGCGGTGGTGAAGATGACCTTCGGCGCGTTCGGCGCCTTGCGCACCGCGGCGGCCACATCGAGGCCGGTGCCGCCCGGCATTTTGATGTCCAGCAAGACCACGTCGTACGCCAGTGAACGCAGGAGCACCAGCGCTTCCTCCGCGTTGGTCGCCTCACCAACCACCTGGACGTGCTCGAACGTGCTCAGCAGGTAGCGTAGCTCGGCTCGCGCGGGCGCCTCGTCATCGACGATCAGGCAACGGGCGCGCATGCCGATCACCCCAACGGAATCCGCAGGTCGATAATGGTGCCGTCACCGTAGTGCGACTGGATGTCGAGACGATAACGCTCGCCGTAGAGGGTCTCCAGCCGCTCCGAGATGTTGCGCAGCCCCACTCCGCCGTTCGCCGCACCGGCGCCGGAGGTCAGCCGCTCCAGCACGTCGGGATCCATGCCCACACCGTCGTCGGACACCCGGATCGAGGTGGTCCTGGTCAGCGGATCGACCCGGGCCTTCAGCGTCACCGTACCCCCGTCCAGCTTGTCGGCGAGGCCGTGCTTGACCGCGTTCTCCACCAGCGGCTGGATCGTGAGCACCGGGACGTGCGCCGTGAGCACTTGCGGCTCGACGTCGTAACGCACCCGCAGGCGCTCGCCGTAGCGGGCCTGCTCCAGCGAGAGGTAGGTCCGGACGAAGAAGTACTCCTGGCCGAACTCGACGAGATGGCGGTCCTGGCGCACGGCGTAGCGGAAGAAGTCGGACAGCCGCAGCAGCAGCCTGCGCGCCTCCTCCGGGTCGGTCCGGGCCTTCGAAGAGATGGTGTTCAGCGTGTTGAACAGGAAGTGCGGGTTGATCTGGGCGCGCAGCGCGTTGAGCTTGGCGTCGACCGCGAGCTTGCGCTCATGGTCCAGTTCGGCCAGTTCGAGATGCAGCGACAGGATTCCGGCCAGCCCCTCCACCACGCCACGGGGCGGTGGGATGTCGTCCAACCGGTAGACCTTCAACGTCCCCATCACGCGCTTGCCGATCGCGAGCGGAGCGATCACCGCACTCTGCAGCGGACAGTCCGGGTGCGGGCAGCCGAGCTTCGCCTTGCTCCGCACCACCGTCGTCCGGCCGCGGGCGAGCACCTTCGCCGAGGAGTCCGTCTGCGGCGCGTCGCCTATCGTGTGGTGGTCCGAGCCAGGGCCGAGGAAGGCGAGTACCCGTTCCCGGTCCGTGATCGCCACGGAGTCGCCGCCGAGAACCGGATGCAGGAGCTGGACCGCGCGGCGGGCCGCCTCCGTGGTCAGGCCCGAGCGCAGTGGCATCGACCGGCCGACGGCGGCGAGCGGCCCGCCGTGCCGTCCGGCGGGCCGCCGGACGGGCCGGGCGCTGCGTGGCCCGCGCAACGCCGACGGGTAACCGATCGTCAGCACGACGGTGATGCCGACGCCGACCAGGACGGTGGTGGCGACGCCGAGCGGGGGATCGGCGAGCACCTGGGTGAAGACGTAGACAACTCCCCAGGCGAGCGCGACCGCGGCCGCCAGCGGAAAGCTGCCGTTTCTCATCGCTTCTTCTCCGAGTCTTTCCCGCCGTCCGGGCCGTTGATCCCGGTAACGGTCAGCCGGGCCAGCCGTACCGCACGACGATCGGCCGCGGTCCCGTGCAGCTTCGCCCACAACCGGTCCAGCTCTGCAGGGGGATGGGTGCGGCGCGAGACCACCACCGTCACCGCCGCGGCCAGCGGGGCCGCGATCACAGTCGGCGTCAGCAGCAGTTCGCCGATGCTCCGGTCACCGATCACGGTAGCCGCCGCTACCATGCCCACCGCCGTCACCGCGCCGACGGTCATGCCCGCGACCGCGCCCCGCGCGGTGGTGCCGCGCCACCAGATCGCCAGGATGAAGACGGGCGCCAGCGCCGACCCGGCCAGGGCGAAGGCCCAGGTCACCATCGTCGCGACGATCGAGGGAAAGAGCGCCGTCAGCGAGTAGGGCCGCAGACCCAGCGCGAGCGCGGCGGACAGCACGGCCACGACCACCACTGCCGCGCGGCCCGCCCACACGGCCTGCCGCTGGGTGGCGTTCGGGTTGATGTGGCGCTCGTATACGTCGTGCCCCCACGAGGCCGCCGACGCGAGGAGCAGCCCCGCGATCGTGGACAGCACGGCGACCAGTGCCCCGACCGCCACGACGGCGAGCCCGGCCTCACCCCCGTAGAGACGCCCGAGCACGAGCGGTGCGTGCTCTGGCACCCGCAGCACCCCGTCGACGGTGAGCTCCGCCAGCCACGGCTGATCCGGCGCGGCACCCGGGATCAGCGACCGTGCCGCCGTGCCGAGCAGCACGGCGAGGGCGTAGAACAGCCCGGCGAGACCGAGCACCCACACCGTCGTCATCCGGGCCGCGGTGCCGGTCGGACTGGTGAAGTACCGGTTCATCACGTGCGGCAGCCCGGCCGTGCCCAGCATGAGCGTGATGATCAGGGTGATCTGACCGAGCGGCCCGTAGCGCCCGCCCGGATGCCCGAAGTACGCGAGCTCCCCCTCCTCGAGCCGGTTCGACTCGGCCTCCAGCCGCCACTGTCCGTCCACCTCGGCCGGATTCGCCAGCGGGTCGGTGGTGAGCTCGGCGACGGACCGCGGATAGTCGAAGCCGGAGGCGATCACGACGATGACCAGCCAGATGAAAGCGGAAAGCAGCAAGAGGAACTGCACCGCCTGCGTCCAGGTGGTGCCGCGCATGCCGCCGACTATCACCAGCGCGGTGATGGCCACGGTGGACACCACGACCCCGGTGGCGTACGGCGTGAGGCCGGCGATGCCGTCCCCGACGAGCAGCTCCCAGGTGATGCCGCTGCCGACGGCCTGCGGAACCAGGTAGGAGAGGATCACGAGCTGCACGACGACGACCGCGACCAACCGGACCCGGTCCGAGCCGAGCCTACGGCCGAGGAAGTCCGGGATGGAGAACTCGCCGAACCGGCGCAGCGGTGCGGCGACGAAGAGCAGCACCGGCACGAAGCCCGCGGCGAAACCGGTCGCGTACCAGACACCGTCGAGACCCGAGGCGTAGACCGCGGCGGCGACGCCGAGGAAGGACGCCGCGGAGAAGTAGTCGCCGCAGATCGCGCAGGCGTTGGTCATCACGCCGACCCGCCTGCCCGCGAGGTAGAACTCGAGAGTGGAGGCACGCCGGGGGCGCAGCACCAGCCCGAGCACGATCACGGCGCCGAGCAGTACGGCGAGCACCAGCAGGCTTGCCACGTTCATGGCGAGTCACCGCGCTGCTCGGCGTGCGTCGTCGGACCCCCGTCCGGGGGCTCGGGATCACCGAGCATGCGGTCCTCGACGGCGTTCGACAGGGTCGATGCGGCGATCGCGAGGAGGAAGAAGAAGACGTAGAGCCCGACCGCCGCCATCACGAAGCTCGGCGTCATCCCGCCGATCAGCCTGCCCTCGGACCACCAGTCGACGGTCAGCGTGAGGACGGGCACCGCGACGACCACGCCGAGGAACACCATGAAGTGTCCGACGGCGACCCGCCGCAGGGTGCGAAAGGCCGCGTCGACGTCAGTGGGCATGTCGTACTCGTCTCCGAGATCGGAAACCCACTGACCCCCTTCGTCGGGGTCGGCCCACGGCGAATGTCCACCGGAGGAGGCCACGGGCGAACCCTACTGCGTGTTTCGGGCCGGCGAGAACTACCCGGCGGAACGAATTCGCAGGGCCGTGCGCAGCAGGATGACCGCGGCGCCGCCGACCAGAACGAGTCCGATACCGGGCAGCAGCTTGCCCCAGCTGTCCGTGCTCGCGCTGAGCTGCATGAGCCGGGCGAGCTGCCAGAGCACCAGTACGGCAGCGGCGGCGCCGGGCAGCAGCGCGTGGGCGAAGGCCACCCGCTGGTACGGCATCAGCGCACCCGCGATGGCGATCGTGCCTGCGCAGAGGGTCCACAGGCCGGCGCCCGCGGCTCCGGAGAGGTGTCCCACCGGCGTCGACACCCACGGCATGAGCGAGCCGACCAGCAGCAGCAGTCCGCCCAGGATCATGCCGGGGCTGCCGGCATGCATGATGCGGCGCCGGCCCGGCGTGGCCGTGGCGGCGCGGGTGAGCGGTGACATGGCCGGAAGTGTAGGGCGGCGGATGGCGACGTTCCCAGCGATCGGTTGCCGAGAGGTCGCGGCGTGCGACCGGGCGGCCGGATTCCCCTGCCGAGTGGCCACGAACGCCGTGCGACCGGCGCCGGCGGAGCCGTCGTGACCGTTCGGGAGCCGCTGCCGCGCGCCCACGGACGAATCCTTGCCCGGCCTCGGCCGGCCCCTCGATCCTGCCGTAACTCGCGAGGTCGAGACCGAAGGGAGCCTGCTGTGGCTCGAACAGAGGACGAAGGGCAAGCGCCGTCCGAAGGGGACTGGCGGCGGGAGTACTGGCGCCGGAATCTCCGGCTGATGCTCACTCTGCTGTGTGTCTGGTTCATCGTGCCGTTCGGAGGCGGCGTGCTGTTCGTCGAGCAGCTGAACCAGGTCAGCTTCGGCGGATACCCGCTCGGGTTCTGGATCGCCCAGCAGGGGTCGATCTACACGTTCCTCGTGCTGATCCTCATCTATGCCGTGCGGATGGACCGCCTCGACGACAAGTTCGGCGTGAGCGAGCGGGATGAGGAGGGACAGCGGCGATGAGCAACATCCAGGTCTGGACTCTTGTCTTCATCATCCTGTCCTTCGGAACCTACATCTTCATCGCGTGGCGCAGCCGGGTCGCCGAGACCGAGGGCTTCTACGTCGCGGGGCACGGCATTCCCACGGTCGCCAACGGCGCGGCGATCGCCGCGGACTGGATGTCGGCCGCCTCGTTCATCTCGATGGCCGGCCTCATCGCGTTCCTCGGCTCGGACGGGTCCGTCTACCTCATGGGGTGGACCGGCGGCTACGTCCTGCTGGCGATGCTGATCGCGCCCTACCTGCGTAAGTGGGGCAAGTTCACGGTGCCGGAGTTCGTCGGTGACCGCTACTCCGAGTTCGTGCGCACGGTCGCGGCGGGTGCCGCGATCATCATCTCGTTCACCTATGTGGTCGGGCAGATGAACGGCGGCGGCATCGTCTTCAGCCGCTTCCTCAACATCAACATCACCGGCGGCGTCATCATCGCCGCGGGGATCATCTTCACCTACGCCGTGCTGGGCGGCATGAAAGGCATCACCTGGACCCAGGTGGCCCAGTACACCGTGCTGATCGTCGCCTACCTCATTCCGGCAGTGGCGGTCGCGCAGCTGGTCACCGGAATTCCGATCCCGCAGGTGTCGTTCGGCCAGATCCTCGACGAGCTGAACGCGCTGAGCGCCGAGTTCGGGCTGGATCGCTACACTGAGGCGTTCACCGCGCGTCCGATGATCGACATCTTCCTGGTGACGCTGACACTGATGATCGGCACCGCCGGGCTGCCGCACGTGATCATCCGCTTCTACACGACGAAAACCGTACGTGGCTCGCGCTACTCCGCGTTCTGGGCGCTGCTGTTCATCGCGCTGCTCTACACGACCGCTCCCGCGGTGGGCGCGTTCACCAAGTTCAACCTGCTGGAAGGTGTGCAGGGCAAGTCGGTGGACGCCCTTCCACAATGGATCGAGAACTGGTCGGGCACCGGGCTGGTGACGATCGCGCCGGATGCCACGACCATCGAGTCGGTGAGCAACAGCGCCGACGCGGGCGCCGATCTCACGATCAACAACGACATCCTGGTTCTGGCCTCACCGGAGATCGCCGGGTTGCCCGCACCGATCGTCGGGCTCGTCGCGGCCGGCGGTATGGCGGCAGCGATGTCGACGGCGGCGGGCCTGCTGCTGGTGATCTCGTCGTCGGTGTCGCACGACTTCTACTTCCGCCGGTTCCGCAAGACGGCCGACGACCGCGAGCGACTGCTCGTCGGCCGGGTCGCGATGGGCGGCGCGGTGGTCGTCGCGGTGATCGCGGGCATCAACCCGCCCGCGTTCGTGGCTCAGGTGGTGGCGTTCGCGTTCGGCTTGGCCGCGTGCAGCTTCTTCCCGGCGATCGTGCTCGGCGTCTTCTGGAAACGGTGCAACGACAAGGGCGCCGCGGCGGGCATGCTCGCGGGCCTCGTCGTGACGATCAGTTACATGATCTACACGCTCGAGGTGTTCGGCACCGCGGAGAACGAGCACATCCTCAGCATCAGCCCTGAGGCGATCGGTGCGATCGGCGCCGCGGTCAACTTCATCGTCGCGATCATCGTGTCGAAGGCGACAACGCCGCCGCCGAAGCACCTCGAGGAGATGGTGGAGAGCCTGCGCTACCCGGCCGCCCGGCGGACGCCGGCCACCGGGACGACGAGCGAGCCGCCACCGGAGCAGGACGTGTCGTAGCGCGTCCGCCTGTGGGTGCGGGTCACCGTGGCCGTGTTCCGGCTCGCCACGGTGACCCGCACCGGCACGGCCGGGACCCGCGGTCGGCGCCAAGCGGCAGAAGCCTCCCCGTGGGACACTCGGACGATGACCGGTCCGGAGCCTGACGAACCCGTCGAACGGGAGGAAGTCGTCGAGCGCGTCAGCGGCCGTACGCGTGCGGTACGCGTGGTGACCGCGCTGATCAGCGTGGTCACCGGACTGTTCGCCGCGGTGCTGGTACTGCACATCGTGCTCGTTCTCGGCAACGCCAATCCGGCCAACGCGTTCGCGCAGTTCGTCAACGACTGGGCGGCCGGGGTGTCGCTCGGCCTGCGCGACCTGTTCACGCCGGCCAACGAGAACCTGCGTGTGGCGCTCAACAACGGTATCGCGGCCGCGGTGTGGCTGATCATCGGCGCCGTGCTCAACACGCTGATCTCCCGGATCGCGCTGCCTTCCGGAGAGCGGCGGGTCTGGTACCGGCGGCGGTGAGCCGGCGCCGCCCTCCCGACGGCGGTCAGTCTATTACTCACAGTGTGCGAGCTCTTGGCTTTTTCCTACGAACGGGTACTATCTGGCCCCCTGGAGCCAGACAGACCGTAGTGGCGTTCGCAACGTCGAACGAACGAGAGAGCCGAAGGTGTCGACGAACGTGGTGGACGACCGGCAGAACGATGACCGGCAGAGGTCGGCGCGCCGATACACGGTCGCCGAGCTGTTGGCACGCGAGCGGGCGACGGCGACGGCGATTCCGCCGGCGATCGGTGGCATCGACACCAACGACGCGCCCCGTGAGTACCTTCCCGTCGCTCACCTGCTGCGCAGGGAGGGTGTCGAGTTCGCAGGGGACAGCGCCCCCACCGATCGCTTCCCGGCCGCCGTGGCGTCCGCGCCCGCCAGGCAGGCGACGAAGGAAGGCCCACTCGCTCGCACACTCACCGTGAGCCGGACTGTCGCGCTGTTCGGTCTGACCGTCGCCGGGTTCATCGCGCTGAAGCCCGCCGTCGCATCCTCGCCGGTCGCCGACGCTCCGCGGGATTCCGGCCGGGTGCTCGCCGCGCCGCAGGGCGCGCAGCCCGGTTCGTCCGCCGAGACCACGCGAACCGGCGGCGGAGCGACCCCGACCACGACCGCGGCCGGGGCTTCACTCGACGCCGCGGCGGACGCGGCCCCGCCCACGCGCGAGTCCGGTGGCACGGCGCCTCCGAGCACGGCCAGCGATGCGGGTGCCCGCAACAGCGGTGCGACCGCCACCTCGGCGCCCGCGGCGCCACCGCCGTCGTCGTCCAGCCTGCCCGCCGCCCGGTCGGAACCGGCTGTTCAGCAGCCGGAGACCACCAGGCCCGGCGGCAGCGACACAGGCGACAGCGACACAGGCGACGGCGGTGACCAGGGCGGTGACGACCAGGGCGGCAGCGTGCTCGACCCCGTTCTCGACCCGGTCACCGGCACGATCAGCGGCGTGCTGGAGGTCGGTGGCGGTCTGCTGGGGCGCTGACCGCCCGGGCGGACGTGCGGTATCGGCGGGGCCGATCCGATCACGGACCGGGCTTTCGCTGGGGAGCCGGGCAGAGCACCGGGTGCAGGTGCGTGGGTGGCGACGTGCGCGGTCGCCGCGGCATGCCCCGCCGCACGTTCCGCGGCGTGGGCGGTGAACGCGGCCTCGCGAGCGGCGGTCACCGCCAGCTCACCGCGCACCCATGCGCGTGCGTCCTCGATCGCGTCCCGCGGGCGCGTGTCGTCCGGATGCCGTTCTTCGAAGTACACGAGAACGTGCTCCGCGCAGTCGGCCGCCCAGAGCGCCAGCGGCCGGTGCTGCCTCTCGTCGAACGTCATGTCTCGGTACTTGGCATACCCGACGGGCGCCGGAACACCGCGCGCGTGAACGTCTCCACGTGCCGGTGGACCTCCGCGCGGGCCGCGGCGCGCTCCTGCTCGCCAGCATCCGCGTGCAGGTGCAGTACCCGGATCAGGCCGATGGGGCCGGTGAAGGACAAGGCGAGATCCGGCGGCGAGCCGATGTCGGCCGGTACGTGGCCGGCGGCGATCCAGCGGTCGAACAGGTGGGCCACGGCGGCTCTGGTGTGCGCGAGCGCGTCCTGGAGCGCGGGGGTGTGCAGAAGGCCGTCCCTGGTCATCAGGCTGATCAGGAGCCGGGCGTCGTGACCGTCCCAGTCGTCGAGGAAGGCGTGTACGAGTTCCCGGAGGTACCGTGGCGGGTCGGTGTCGGCGAGATCGGGATCGATCCGCCCGGCCACGTCGACGGGGCGCCGCGGGCCGAGTCGCGCGAGAACGGCGTCGAAGATGGCCTGCTTGCTCTCGAAGTGGGCGTAGAGCACGCTCTCGCTGAGGCCGACCTCGCCGGCGATCGCCCGGATCGAGGTTCCGGCATAGCCGTTGCGCGCGAACAGTGCCAGGGCGGCCCGTTCGAGCGCCTCCTTGGTGTCACCCGCATCGGCTTTTCGCGGCCGTCCGGGCCGTCGCTTCCTCGTGGCGCTTCCGCTCATGGTCGTCATCCGATCACACTCGCCGCGTTCAGATACTCGCCGTTGCAATATAATCGATCGATCGATTATTTTATCCCCATGACAGCTGCCGAACCGCACCCGAAGTTTCCGATGGCCACGTTCACCGAACCGTCCCCGCGGGGTTTCCTGTATCTCGGCCTCGAAGTCGTCGCACCCGGACCCGGGCCGTTCGTGCGGCGCAGTGCCGAGCGCGACACGGAGGTGGCGGGTCTCACCGAACTCGCCGAGGCGCTGGAGAAGGTGCCGGAGGTCGCCGCCGTGCACGTCTACCGCGCCGTGATGATCCCGCCGATCCGGGGCGGCCCGCGTTTCGATCTGGCCGTACTCGTCGAGACGACGTCGCCGGAGGACATCTCCGCGGTGCGGTCGACCTCGCACTACCGGGATATCGGCGCCACCTTCGCCATGCCGGCGCGGAACGTCGAACGCATCGGTCGTACCGACGCGAGCAGGCCGGGCACGATGCTGTTCAACCACTTCACCGCACCGGACCCGGACCGGGCGGTGGCCGTCTGGCAGACCCTCACCGGCTGGTACACGGACAAGACCGGTATCGACAACTCCACCGCTCTCGTGCCGCTCGAAGAGGCACCGTACGCGCTGGTGAACTACGCCCGCCTGCCCGACGGCCCCGGCCGGTTCCTGTTCCAGCAGCTTCTCCGGCCGAGCTTCCACAGGTTCGTCAGGGCCCGGCTCGCCGCGCACGACATGAAGGCCATGCCGGTCCTCTGCGAACCCGTGCGCCCCTGAACCTTCGCGACGACAAGCCCCAGCGTGCGGGCTTATCGTGGTGAAAGCGTCCGGGAAGGGAGGTTTTCACGTGCAGGAGCGGACCGCGGTCGTCGGCACGATCCCGATGCGATGGCTGGACGAGGGGGAGGGCACGCCGGTGGTGTTCGTCCACGGTGTGCCGACCTCGCCGGAGCTGTGGCGGCACGTGGTCCCCCGGGTCACCGGCGCGCGGCGGCTGGCGTGGGAGATGGTCGGCTTCGGCGGGAGCATCGCGGCGGGCCGCGACCGGGACATCTCGGTGGCCCGGCAGGCCGGGTATCTCGCGGCGTGGCTGCGGCATGTCGGTCTGAGCCGTGCGGTGCTCGCCGGTCACGACCTCGGTGGCGGGGTCGCACAGATCCTCGCGGCCCGGGAGCCGGAGCGCGTCGCCGGGCTCGTGCTCACCAACTCGATCGGCTACGACTCGTGGCCCATTCCCAGTGTGCGGGCGATGCGGAGGTTCGCGGGCGGCCTGCGCCTGCTGCCGGACGTGGCGGTGTATCCGGCGTTCGTCAACCTGCTGCGCCGCGGCCACGACGATCCCGCCCGCGCGGCCGAGTCCATCGGAACGCATTGGCGGCATTACGTCACCCATGGTGCCGCGCGCAGCCTGGCCCGCCAGGTGAGCGCGCTGGACGTGCGTGACACGCTCGCCGTGGCCGACCGGCTGCCTGCTCTGGACCTGCCTGCGCGGGTGGTGTGGGGTGCGGCGGACCAGTTTCAGCAGGTGTCCTACGGCGAGCGGCTGGCCCGCGACCTCGGTACCGAGCTGGACCGGATCGCGGGCGGGCGGCACTTCACTCCCGAGGACCATCCGGACCGGATCGCCACCGCCGTCGGCGATGTGCTGCGGGCGGTCGAACAGCCGTCCGCGGGCGGGCGGGCCTAGAGAACCACCATCGCGATGACGCCGAGTACGGCGAGCACGCACAGGTCCACCGCCAGCACGGGCGGTAGCACGCGGCCGGGAGCGATCGGGGCTGTGTGCTCCGCGTCCCGGCCCGCCTGACCGGCGTTCGGCGGTGTGCGCAGGGGCTCCGGCACGCTGTCCTGGGCGACACCGGTGGCGAGCGCGACCCGGGGAATCGAGGCCATCGTGGCCAGCGAGGCCGAGACGTTCTGCACCGCGACCAAGCCGGCGGTGCTCACGCCGATAGCCTGCGCGGTGGCCGCCTGGCCCGACGCGAACATGGCGTTGGCTCCGGCATTGGAACCGGTCAGGAAGCCGCCGAGGGCTCCGACGAACGGAGCGAGCAAAAGGTAGCCGGTGCCGAGGCCGGCCGCCGCCGCGGCCAGTGTGTCGCTCATGCGGGTGACGGTCAGCAGCACACCGAGCGCGATGAACGCCACCGTCGCCACGGCGACCGGCCACCACCGGCGCACGGCCGCGGCGAAGGCGGTGCGGGCTGACGGTGCGGTCATCGCGAACATTCTCGGGACGAGCGCGCAGGTGAACAGGAGCCACAGCGCGGGACTGGTGGCCACCGCGGCCCATGGCCCGGCAGGGCCGGGCACTGCCGCGACGACCATCTGCGCCCCGAGGAGACAGCCGAGCAGGACCAGATAGGGGGCGAGCGCGTGCCGGACATCGGGCCCCGCAGGTGGACGGCGTCCTTCGCGCAACGCCGCGAGCAGCAGGTTGACCAGCACGGTGACGAAGCTGCCGAGCGCACCGGCGAGCGGAACCCCGATCGTCGCGTTGACCGCCCACACGGTGACACCGAGGGTGGTCGCGGCGGTGAGCAGTTCGGGCAGCGCCGACAACGCGGGCCGCAGGCCGACCGCGATACCCAGCGCGGCGGCGCCGACCAGCAGAAACACCGGCAGGGAGAACAGCGCGGACAGCACTCCCAGCTGCTGGAAGCCGACTCCGGTGAGCTGGGCGGCCACCAGGGTCCCCGGTCCCAGCGCACCCCAGGGGACGGTGACCAGGCCGAGCAACCCGACCACGGCGGCGCACAGCGGCGGCAGCCCGAGGCGGCGCAGCAGCGGCACGGCGACCACCACCCCGATGCCGAAACCCGTGACGGACTCGGCGAACGGTGTCACGCCGAGGACCACCAGCACGACGGCTCGTGGTTGCGAGCGGCACGCGCCTGCGAGCCAGTCCGCGAGTCGCTGGTTCGCGCCCGCCGCGCTCATCAGCTGGTTCAGCAGGACACCGCCGAGCAGGATCAGCGCGACCTCGGCACAGGTCGGCAGCGCGCGCCATTCGGCGGCGGCGATCGTGGGCAGGGGAGTGGGGAACGCGAGCGCGGTGACGAGGGCGGCGCTGACCAGGGACAGCAGGGCCGCCCACATCGCCGGCACTCTGGCGAGCAGCAGTGCCAGCGCCACCGCCGGCGGCACCGCGGCCAGGGCAGCGTCCACGTCTCCTCCGGTGCGGTCCCCTGTCGTCCTCGCCTGGTGCCCGGCCTTCTCCGGCCGGAGCATAACGGCCGGCGAGGCGAGGACTCCATCCGGAATCGCTGCCGGGACAAGGCACGGCGGCGGCCGGGGACAGTCCATGGTGGACCGGACCGGGCCTCACGATCCTGCGTAACGTGGCCTCACGCCCGCTCGCAGACGGGCACCGGTGCGCGATGTTGCCCGAGGTTGCCGGCCCGGTCGCCGGTGGCGATGCGCTGCGCCCGAAGAGCGCGATACGGGATGGAATGATTCGTCATAACCTGCCCGCGCTGCCCGCGCGGCCGAGATAGGCTTCGCACGGATCTGTTCGCCAGCGCTGGAGACAACGTGACGGCTCAACGCGGGCAGGGCAGCCGGCCGAGGCTGGACCATGTCGCCGCTCGCGCCGGCGTGTCCCGGTCGACCGCATCGCGCGCGTTGAACGACGACGGCTACGTCAGCCCAGGCGCCCGGGAGGCCGTGCTCGCCGCGGCCGAGGAACTCGGCTACTCGCCCAACCAGGCCGCCCGCTCACTCGTCACCCGCCGCACCGGCGCCGTGGCGTTGGTCCTGTCCGAGCCCGAGGCCAAGGTGCTCGACGACCCGTACTTCGCCGTCGTCATGCGCGCGGCCTTCCACGAGCTCGCCGCGGTGGGTGACCAGTTGCTCGTGATGTTCGTGGACAGCAGGGAGGACGTGCGGAGCACGGTGCGGTTCCTCGACGGCGGCCACGTCGACGGTGCGCTGGTGTTCGCCCCGCACAAGGGTGATCGGTTGCCGGCCGCGTTGCGAGACCTCCGGCTGCCCGTGGTGTTCGGCGGCCGCACCGGCAGCGGCGACCGTGGCCTCTACACCGTCGACTTCGACAACGAGGCCGGCGCCAGGCTGGCCGTTGACCATCTGTTCGAACTCGGCCGGCGGCGGATCGCGACGGTGGCCGGTCCCAGCGACCATCCCGCCGCGGTGGCCCGGCTGACCGGCTGGCGCGATGGGCTCGCCGCCCACCATCTCGACGGCGACGGCATCCAGGAGGAAGGGGACTTCACGCTCGGCGGTGGCGAGCGGGCGATGACGTTGCTGCTCGATCGCTGCCCCGATCTGGACGCGGTGTTCGCCGCGAGCGACCCGATGGCGGCCGGAGCGCTGCGGGCGTTGCGCGCCGCCGGGCGACGGGTGCCGGACGACGTGGCCGTCGTCGGGTTCGACGATCATCCCACGCTCGCGCCCGCGCTGAACCCACCGCTCACCTCGGTGCACCAGGACCCGCGCGAGCAAGTCCGGGAGATGGTCGCGATGCTGACGCGGCTGCTCGGTGGTCGGCCGGTGCGCGCCCGCCACCGGGTTCTCCCGGTGTCCCTCGTCCGGCGGGAGTCCACCGACGGCCGCACCCGGTGACCCGTGCGGGTGTCCCCGGTGCGGCGGTGGCACCGCCACGCGGGCGAAGACCGCAGCGGGACACCATCGTCGTCTCCTACGTTCTCGGAGTCGGCGTCAACCGGGCAAGGGTGGCGAGGACAACGGTGCCCAGGTGAAGGAGCTGCGGGCCGAGGTCGACCAGCTCAAGGACGAGCGGGTCGCGCAGCGCGCGGATGGGGCCAGGTGATGTCCACGCTGGTCGCCGCGCTCGTCGCGGCCGGTGTCATCGCTGCGGCGCCGCCGGCCCGGGCGGCAACGACGGGCAATCGTGACGCCGAAGGTCGCGTGCTGCCGGACAGAGCGCCGCAACCGTGACGCAGCCTCCCGCGCCGGGTAGCCGTTTGCTCAGCCGATCAGGAGCAGCGGGTCGCAGAAGGCGAGGCCGGTCGCGGCGAGCAGCCCCGTGAGGAGGGGGCCGACCGCCAGGAGGGTCACCATCGCGGTGAGGAGCATGCGCGCGTGCCACCGTTGTGGACGGGTGGCCGGTTCGGCGAGGCGCTCGGCGCGCGCCACGACGCCGACGCCCGTGGCGCCGAGCGCGCCGGTGGGTAGTGAGACCGCGCCGGAGAGGGCAAGCAGTGCGCCGAGCACGGTGCGGGCGCCATGGGTCCGTGCGGCGTGGTCGTCGGCGCACATCTCCAGGAGGCGGGCGATCTCGGTGGCGCCGAGCGGGAAGAGGGACACCTTGGGCAGTGCCGTGGCCAGGCCGCGGGTGGTCGCGAGCAGGAGGTGGTGCCTGCCGGCGAGGTGGGCGCGTTCGTGGGCCAGGACGGCGGCGAGGTGGGGCTCGTCGAGTGCGTTCAGGGCGCCGCGGGTGACGACGATGGTGTTCGGCCTGCCGGCCACGCAGTAGGCGACGCGTTCGGGGGCGTCGAGGACGACGGCCTCGGACCCCGGCAGGTGGCGGCCGGCCATGCGGGCCATGCGGGCGTGGTCGTGGGTGCGGGACCGGGCACCGAGCAGGGACCGGCCCAGCCGTGCTGCCAGCACCGTCGCGGCGGCCAGTGCCGGCGCGGTGAGCGCGAGCAGTCCGAGTTGGATGGCGATGCCGGCGCCACCTGCGGCTACGGCCTGCAGTACGGCGAGGCAGCTGGTGAGGATCTGGCCGGGCCGTTCCCAGTCGCGGGCCAGCTCGATCGCCAGGAAGCCCGCCGCCGCGGCCCAGGAGGCCGGCACGCTGACGATCGCGACCAGCCATGCCGTGACGCCGAGCCGGGGTGCGATCCCGGTACGCGTCCACCGGGTCAGCAGGCGTGGACCGAGCAAGGTCACCACCAGGCTGTAGAGCAGCAGACAGGCGGCGATGCTCAATCGGTCTCCTTGCTCGCCCACCGCTGGAAGACGCCGCGCAGCCGGTGGGACTCGTCGTCGGTCATCTGCTCGAGGAATCGGGTGAGCACGACTCCGGGATCGCCGCCGGTGTCCAGCGCGTCCCGCATCAGGCGGGCGCTGTACTCCTCACGAGTGAGTGTGGGCCAGTACAGGAACGCCTTGCCCTTCCGCTCACGGGCGAGCCAGCCCTTGCGGTGCAGGTTGTCCATCGTGGACATCACGGTGGTGTAGGCGATGTCCCGGGTCGTCTTCAGTGCCTCGAAGACCTCGCGCACCGTGATCGTCTCCGGGCTGTCCCACACCCGGTCCATGACGACCGCTTCGAGTTCACCGAATCCGCGCATCCACCCTCCCGTGTCACAGTGGCCGCATCCAGCCTACGTGGCCCTACGTACGTAGGCAGTAGACAGGCCGTGGTTCTGGAGGGATCGTGATGGCGCAAGGGCGTCGGCGAGAGGTCTCCGGCGTGGGTGAGCTGCTGTTCGGCACGACGTTGCTGGTTTCGTTTTTCGGGGGCATGGTGGCGTGGCTGGCACCGTGTTGCCTGTCGGTGATGTTGCCGATCGGTCTGGGGGCGACGGTGTTGAGCCGGCTGCTGGTCGAGCAGCACGTGTGGCGTAGGCACCGCGAGTCCCTCGTTCCCGCTCGCGAGTCCTGCGTACAGGACCGCGAGTTCCGCGTTCGGAGCACCTGGACGTCACCGCCGCGCGCGCCATCTGTTTCCGGAGCAACGACGATTGACACAGCACCAGTTGGCGAGACGAGCCACGTGGAGTGCTAGTCGAGCCGCCGATCACGGCGGTGCTGCCCGAACATTTCGGCGTAGCGGGCGGTGACGCGCTCCATCGAGGCTTCCTCACGGGGGAGGCCGAAGACGGTGCTAGGGAAGTCCGACCGGCGCTGGATTTCCCACAGCTGGTCATGCTGTTCGGGGGAGAACACGCGTGCTGGATCGCCGACCGCGATCCAGCCGATCGGGACCGTCGTCTCCGCGGGGAGCGCGGCGTTGACGTGGACGACTCCGTTGATCCGTACTTCGCTTGCCCGGCCGACGCGCGCACCGGGAAATACCGCGACGCCGGTGGCCAGGAAGACCTCGTCGTCAAGACGCCCTCCGTTGACGTGCGAGTGCGGGCCGACGAGCACGTTGTCGCCGATGTGTGCCGGAGCGGCAGCACGTCCCCGGACGAGCGCCTGTTCCATGACGATCGAGCTCGTACCGACCTCGACCGAGCCACCCTCGGCGGTCAGCACAGCACCGAACAAGATCCGTGCGTCCTCGCCTACTGTCACATCGCCGCAGACCACCGCGTTGGGCGCGACGTAGGCTGAGGATGCGATGCGCGGCCGTTTGCCTTCATGTTCGTAAATCATGACGCCATTTTCCGCCGTGCGGCCGAGGCCATCCCTCCGCAGTCATCCGGGGTGCCGGGGTGATCGGCTCGGATCTTCACCGCCGCGACGCCGATCGTCGGGTATGGCGAGCCCTCCTCTTCGCGCAGGACCTGCGTTGGCTTGGCCAGCTCGATCAGGGCTCGACCATGCTCTCGGTCGTCCTCGCGGCGCGCTGCACGTGCTGTGCGGATCGCGCGGCGCCGCGCTCGCGACGAAGTCAACCGATGCCCAAATGAACAGCACGGCCGCGCGGCTGCGGACGTGGGTGACTGCGCTGACACGGGGGCGCCTTCCTGCTTGGACAGCCTGGAACCTGTCGAGGACGCGGCCTTTGCCGGGCACCTCGCCCGCTGCTCCGCATGCCAGGCGGAGGCCGGCTACCTGGCACCCGTGGTCGGCCCGCTCGGCGCCGTCCGAGGCAGGTAGGCACTCGCCTACTACCGTTGCCCGTAGAACACCCGCCCCGCCTGTGAGGGAGAAGGATGTCGGAGCTTCCGGTATCGCGCCGGAGCGTGCTGCTGGGCGCGGCCGGTCTGGCCGGAGCGGTAGCGACCGGCGGGACGTGGTGGGCGTTGCGCGCCGAGGAGGGCGCGGGCGACGGGAGGGTGCCGGCGTCCTCGGATGCCGTCGCGCGGACCGAGCGGGCCCGGCAGGGCGGCGGTACCGGGCGCACGGCTCGGACGGCGCTGACGGCCGAGCCGGCCGAGATCGACCTGGGCGGGCGGGTGGTGCGCACCTGGGCCTACAACGGGCAGCTACCCGGGCCGGTCGTCCGGTGCACCGCGGGTGACGAGTTGACGGTCGAGGTGGCCAACCGGCTACCGGAGCCGACCACCGTGCACTGGCACGGACTACGGCTGCGCAACGACATGGACGGCGTGCCGCACCTCACCCAGGAGCCGGTCGCACCGGATGAGCACATGCGGTATGAGTTCGTCGCGCCGGACGCGGGAACGTACTGGCTGCATCCGCACGTGGGCGTGCAGCGCGAACGGGGCCTGTACTGCCCGCTGATCATCGACGATCCGCGGGAGCCGGGGGACTACGACGTCGAGTTCGTCGTGGTGCTCGACGACTGGATCGACGGCGCCGGAGCGACTCCCGACGACGTGCTGGACGTGCTCCGGACCCGGGGCGCGAAGGGGCGCTACACCACGCCGGTCCGGGCCGGCAAGATCGCGGACGCCTCGGCATCGTGGGAGTACCACGTGCCCGCGGGGCTGGCGAACCCGCCGAAGGGGATCGAGCCGGAACCACCGGCTTCGCGGATGGCCAGCAGCGTCGAGTTCCCGTTCTACCTACTGGGCGGGCGGCTGCCCACCGCACCGCGGGCATTCCGGGCCAAGCCGGGTCAGCGGGCACGGATTCGGGTGATCAATGCGGGCGGCGCGTCGGTGTTCCGGTTGGCTCTCGGCGGTCACCGGCTCACGGTGACGCACACCGACGGCTTCCCCGTCGAACCGGTCACCGTCGACACCCTGCAGGTCGCCTCCGGCGAGCGTTACGACCTCCTGGTCACCCTCGCCGACGGCGTGTTCCCGCTCGTGGCGGTGGCCGAGGGCAAGGGCGCTCAAGCACTCGGCGTCGTACGTACCGCGAGCGGCCCGGCCCCGCCGCCCACTGCTGCGCCCAGCGAACTGGCCGGCAGGCTGCTCGGCCTGTCCGACCTGCGCGCGACACCTGCAGTGCACCTCGACGAGTCGCCCGAGCGGACCCACACCTTGTATCTCACCGGGGACATGAACCGGTTCGCGTGGCGCATCAACGCCGAGACCTACCACCACCAGCAGCCCTTCGAGGGCATTACGCCGATGCCGGTCCGGGAGGTGCAGCGGGTACGGCTGGAGATGATCAACCAGACGCCGATGTATCACCCGATGCACCTGCACGGCCATACGTTCGCCGTCCGCGCGATCGGTGACACCGCGCGTCGCGAGACCACGAAACTGCCGCGCGGGACGCGCAAGGACACCGTGATGGTGGGTCCGGGTGAGCGCGTCGTGGCCGACCTTGTCGCCGACAATCCGGGCCAGTGGCTCGTGCACTGCCACAACGCGTATCACATGGCCAGCGGCATGGCCACGGTCGTGTCGTACCGGGCGGATGGTGGCTGAAGCCCAGGACCGACCGACCTCACCACGAACCTACGTAGTCGTCTAGTAGAATTGTCCGCGAGATCGTCTCCGGCCCTGGGAATCCGATGCCGAACACCAAGAACCCGTTGACGCGCAAGGGCGTGTCGAGCAACACCGTGCTGACCCTGGTCGTCATGCTCGTGGCGGTCGTCGTGATCGGCGGCGTCCTGCTTTTCAACCGCAGCGACGCGCAGGGCAACGCCCCGCAGGGCGGCGCAGCACAGGGCGCGAACACCGTGGCCGCCGACGTGCTGCGCAAGCCGGACAGCAACACGCTGCTGGAGGCCCCCGGTGACAAGGTCACCGTGGTGGAGTTCCTCGACTACCAGTGCCCCGCCTGCGCCGGCTACTACATGAACATCACGAAGAAGCTGGAGAAGGACTACGCGGGGCGCATCACCTTCGTCACGCGGAACTTCCCCCTGGAGATGCACCCGCTGGCCGAGCCTGCCGCGCGGGCGGCCGAGGCCGCCGCCCTGCAGGGCAGCTACCGCGAGATGTACCACGCGCTGTACGACAACTACGAGTCCTGGGCCCGCACAGCCGACGGCAGCGAGGCGAGCGCGGACCTGGAGCGAGCCCGGGCGCGCTTCGACGACTTCGCCCGGCAGATCGGACTCGACCTCGACCGGTTCCACCGCGACATGAGTTCCGAGCAGGTGACGCAGCGCGTCGAACGGGACAAGGCCGACGGCGCCAAGGCAGGCGTCACGAGCACTCCGACCTTCTTCGTCAACGGGGAGGAATTCACCCCGGCAGGTGAGACCTTCGCCGAGGTGGACGCCCAGTTGCGGGCGCGGCTGGATGAGGCGCTGACGGCGTGAG
>NZ_JAEHOB010000008.1 GCF_016464705.1 Qaidamihabitans albus | reverse complement strand
AGAACCACCAAGATCAGATCCACCGTTCATCTGACAGACCCTTGGAGTGCGCGTCACGCCTCGTTCCGATCGCGAAAGGCACCTGATCAGGCGACTTCAGAGTCGGCCTTTGTCGACGGCAGTCGAATACTGAGCAGGGCGCGGCCTTGGGTTCGAGCATTGGTCGCAACATCCTCTGTTAATAAGGATCGGGTGAAGATGGGACGACCGGGCCGTAAGCGGCGGTTTGCGCTGAAGATGAGTATTGGAAGATGTTGGCCTCGGGAGTAGGCACCGTGGAGGCGTGTCGACGGCTGGGGATCTCCCGGACGACCGGCTACTACTGGCGGTCGCAGCGTGGTGGCCTGGCGCGGACGGCGCTACCGGAGGACTCCCGGTCTGGCCGGTATCTGTCGCTGCTCGAACGAGAGCGTATCGCCGTGCTGCGCGGGCAGGGGGTGCTCGATGCGTGAGATCGGACGCCGGCTCCGGCGCGCGCCGTCCACGATCTCGCGGGCTCGCGAAGCCCACGGCGGGGAAGGCCGCATCCGCTCGGCCCGCTTCCCGGCCCGCAAGAGCCTGGAGGAGTTCGACCTCAACCACCAACGCTCGCTCAAGCGGGACACCATCACCCACCTCGGCACCCTCGATTTCATCACCGGCAAGGACAACGTGGTCTTCCTCGGAGCGCCCGGCACCGGCAAAACCCACCTGTCGATCGGGCTCAGGATCCGAGCCTGCCAGGCCGGGCACGGGTCGCCGCCTGGCCGAGCCTCACCACGCCGGCCGCCTGCAAACCGAGCTCGTCAAGCTCGGCCGGATCCCACTGCTCATCGTCGACGAGGTCGGCTACATCCCTTCGAAGCCGAGGCCGCGAACCTGTTCTTCCAACTCGTGTCCAGTCGCTACGAACGTGCCTCGCTGATCGTCACCAGCAACAAGCCCTTCGGCCGCTGGGGCGAGGTCTTCGGCGATGACGTCGTTGCCACCGCCATGATCGACCGCCTCGTCCACCACGCCGAGGTCGTCTCACTGAAGGGAGACAGTACCGGCTCAAGGACCGAGACCTCGGCCGCGTCCCAGCGGCCAGCAAGACCAACGACTAATGAACCACCGGGTGGGCCAACATTCGCCCGGAACAGACGGGGCAGGATTCAGGCGGCGTTGACAGCACATGCCTCATCTGCGGCGCCCAGTGGTGCCCGCTGCGGGGCGGGACATCAGACCGGGCCACGTGCGGCTCCCAAGAGTGCGTCACCGCGCTCCGTGCGCAGCGCCGCCACAGCCAGCGGATCACACCGGAAAGACCGCGAACCTGACCAGCTCGAGCGGCAGCAGCGCCGACCTAGCCGCCGTCCTCAACGTTCTGCTTCAGCGAGGAAGACAGCATCGCGTCAGCGGGGCCGCCATCGCCGGGAGTGAGACTCCATGCCAGGCTGCCCTGGACGTCGCGTGCCGCGACGGCCAGGTCCTGCAAGGGGACAGTCGGGCCATCCGAAGGGGTTCTCAGGCAGGCGAGAACGATGGCGAGGTAAAGATCGTCATCCTGGAGCGAGTTCGTGCCGTTCCTGGACTACGACGCCGAGATCCGGCGAGTCATTTGCGGCACGAACGCGATCGAATCGGTCAACTACCGGCGTGGGATCCGCGCACGCGGCCACTTCCCGACCGAGCAAGCCGCCCTCAAGTGCCTCCACCGCACCACCAGGTCACTGGGCCCGACCGGCCGAGGCAAGGCACGATGGGCCATGCGGTGGAAACCCGCGCTCAACGCCTTGGCCATCACCTTCGAAGGCCGCATCACCCCGANTCAAGTGCCTCCACCGCACCACCAGGTCACTGGGCCCGACCGGCCGAGGCAAGGCACGATGGGCCATGCGGTGGAAACCCGCGCTCAACGCCTTGGCCATCACCTTCGAAGGCCGCATCACCCCGAGCGCGAACTAACCAATCCCAAGATCGGATCCACCGTTAATCGGACACTCCCATATCGAAGACCCGTGCGCCGGTCCAGCTCTGGTGACGATATGGGTGTCCTGCGTGGCGGAGCTGCCCTAGTACGACAGTAACTTCTGCCTCAGTTGCTACTGCGCGTGTGATGTCTCGCGGGTGATGTCGGGGGCTTCTCCATTTGGACCGACAAGGTGGCAGGCAACGAGGTGGTGCCCCTGGCCGCTGATTTCCCTGAGCTGTGGTTCTTCGATCCGGTTGCGTTCTTGTACTACGGGGCATCTGGTGTGGAAGGAGCAGCCGGTAGGTGGAGCGACGGGGCTGGGGATGTCACCGGTTAGGACTATGCGCTGCCGGTGCCTCTGTGCCTTCGCGTCGGGGACGGGTACCGCGGACAGCAATGCTTGGGTGTAAGGATGCTTGGGATGGACGAAAAGTTCCTTCCGTGGCGCCATTTCGACGATCTTGCCCAGATACATCACCGCGACGCGGTCGCAGAGGAACTCCACGGTTGACAGATCGTGTGCGACGAACAAGCAGGAGAAGCCGAGTTCCGCCTGGAGATCCTTCAGCAGGTTCAGGATCGATGCCTGGACGGAGACGTCGAGGGCCGACACTGGTTCGTCGGCGATCAGCAGCGGCGGTTGCACGCTCAGGGCTCTGGCGATCGCAACCCGCTGGCGTTGCCCTCCGGACAGCTCGTGGGGGTAGCGGTGTCGCAGCTCCGGCCGCAGCGCCACCATCTCGAGCAGCTCGGAAACCCGACGTTCCAGTTGGCTTCCGTCGACCAGGTTGTGCATCCTAAGCGGTTCCCCCACGATGCGCCCGATCGGCATCCGGGGGTTCAACGATGAGTAGGGATCTTGGAAGACCATGTGCATCTTCCGGCGCAGTGGCCTGACGCGGCGCCGGGGCAACCGAGTGATGTCGGTTCCCTGCAGTGTGATGGTGCCGGCGGTGGGTTCCAGGAGCCGGAGGATGCATTTGCCCACCGTCGACTTGCCGCTGCCGGATTCTCCGACGAGGCCCAGCACCTCGCCGGGCGCGATAGAGAACGACACGCCGTCGACCGCGTGGACGATCTCCTTGCTCGACCTCAGCCCGCTGTCCACAGGGAAGTGTTTCTTCAGGTTGTCGACCTGGAGGACAGGAGCAGTCACGAGTACGTCCTCTCGTCGCCGGGATGGAAGCAGGCGACGGCGTGCCCTGGCCGTACGTCTCGCAACTCCGGCAGCTCGGAAAGGGTGAGTTCGTCCGCCCGGGAACAGCGAGGCGCGAAGGGGCAGTGGCTCGGAGGTGCGCTGAGCGAGGGCACCATTCCTGGGATCTCGGCCAGGCGATCCCGCTCACCGTTCGGCTGCTCACGCAGGCGGGGAACCGCGGCGAGCAGGCCCATGGTGTAGGGATGCTGGGGGTGTTCGAACAGTTCCTCGGCCGTGGCCTCTTCAACCTTACGCCCGGCGTACATAACGATCACCCGCTCGGCGACGTCGGCCACTACGCCGAGGTCGTGTGTGATCAGCAGGATGGCGGTTCCGAGCTTGTCGCGCAGGTCCCGCATCAGGTCGAGGATTCCCGCCTGGATCGTGACATCGAGTGCCGTGGTGGGCTCGTCGGCGATCAGGACCTTCGGATCGCAGGAGACCGCCATGGCGATCATCACTCGCTGGCGCATGCCGCCCGACAGCTGGTGCGGGTACTCGTCGACACGGCGCTGTGGGGCCGGGATGCCCACAAGGTCGAGCAGCTCGATCGCGCGGTCACGGGCCGCACGCCGGGACAGGCCCTCGTGATGTCTCAGGACCTCCCCGACCTGCCGGCCTACCGTGAACACGGGGTTGAGGGACGTCATCGGCTCCTGGAAGATCATCGACAGCTCCTTCCCCCGGATGCTCCGCAGCTCCTTGCGAGGCAGCGTCAACAGATCCCTGCCCTCGAGCGCGATCCGTCCCGAGATCGCGGCGGTGGAGGGAAGGAGCCCGAGGATGGACATCGCAGTCACCGACTTGCCGCACCCCGACTCGCCGACGATCGCCAGGATTTCGCGCTCCTCCAGCGCGAACGAGACGTCGGACAGGGCCTGGACGGGATTGTCCTCGGTACGGAAGCGCACCGACAGCCCCGAGACGTGCAACAGTGTCATGTCAGAGCCTTCGGGTCGAGCACGTCACGCAGTCCGTCGCCGAGCAGGTTGAAGGACAGCGTGGTGAGGAAGATCGCGATCCCCGGGAACAGCGCGAGCCAGGGGGCCTGCGTGATGAAGGACTGGGCCGACGAGAGCATCACGCCCCAGGAGGGGGTCGGCGGTTGCACACCGAGCCCGAGGAAGGACAGCAGGGACTCGCCAATGATCGCCGTCGGTATGGTGACCGTTGCCTGGACCAGCAATGGGCTGACGGTGTTGGGCAGGATGTGGCGCGTGATGACGACGCGGTCGGTCGCCCCATCGGCGACGGCCGCGACCACGTAGTCCTCCTCTCGCAGGCCGAGCACCTCGCCCCGGGTGACGCGGACGAAGGCAGGGACGGCGGCGATGCCGAGCGCGAGCGTCGCATTGGTCAGAGACGGTCCCAGGATCGCGGCGAGTCCCACGGCCAGCACGAGAAAGGGGAACGAGAGGAGCAGGTCGGTGAAGCGCATGATCACCGGATCCCAGCCGCCCCGGAAGTAGCCGGCGATGAGGCCCAGCGGAACCGCGACCGCCATCGCGAGCAAGGTCGCGACGACCCCGGCCTGGATCGATGCGCGGGCACCCCAGATCACCCGGGACAGGACGTCCCGCCCCAGCTCGTCGGTTCCCAGCAGGTGAGGCCCTCCGGGCTGCGCCAGGGCTGCCCCGAAGTTCTGCGCGTCGGGGCTGTAGGGCGCCACCAGCGGCGCCAGCAGCGCGATCAGGATCGCGGTGATCGCGAATGCCAGGCCAGCTACAGCGGGAGGGCGCCTGAGGAACCGCTGGCGCAGCCTGACCCTCCGCCGCGTTCGCCAGCCGACGACCTCGATCGGCGCGCTCATGTCGCCGCCCCCGTGATCCTGATCCTCGGGTTCAGCAGCGAGTAGACGATGTCGACGACGAAGTTGACCAGAATGTACCCGGCCGTTGTGACGATGATCGCTCCCTGGATCACCGGAAAGTCCCGCTGGAACACGGCGTCGACGATCAGCTTTCCAAACCCGGGGATGACGAAGATCTGCTCGGTCACCACCGCTCCCGAGATCAGCGCCCCGAGTTGCAGCCCAACGACGGTGGTGACGGTAATGAGACTGTTGCGCATCGCGTGGGAGGCGACAACGGTGAACTCGCCGAGCCCCTTGGAACGCGCCGTCCGGATGTAGTCCGCGGTCAGGGACTCCACCATGGCCGAACGCATCTGCCGCATGACGACGGCCGTGAACGCGGTACCGAGCACGAACGCCGGCAGGACCATCCGCATCAGGTTCCCTATCGGGTCCTCCAGCGGGGAGACGTAGCCGGAGGCGGGGAAGATCGGAAAGTAGATGGCGAGGCCGAGGATCAGCATCAGGCCGAGCCAGAAGTTCGGAATCGACAGGCCGAACAGCGCGATGCCGCTGCTCGTGTGGTCGATCCAGGTGTCCTTCTTGACCGCGGCCAGCACGCCTGCGGGAATGCCAAGAACGACCGCGACCAGAACACTGAGTACCGAGAGTTCGATCGTGATCGGCAGCTTGCTGAGCAGGATGTCGGTGACGTCGATGCCGGTACGAATCGACTCACCGAAGTCCCCCTGCAGGGCTAGTGTGAGCCAGTTCCAGAACTGCACCAATATGGGCTCGTCGAGGCCGTACTTGGCCCGGATGGCCGCCAGCGACTCCGGGTCCCGCTCCTCGCCGGCGAGCGCCAGCGCCGGATCGCCGGGAAGGGCGCGTACCCCGGCGAACACCACGACGGCGGCCAGGAACAGGACCACCAGCGACGCGCCAGCGCGCCGGAGTAGATACCTTCCCATCTGGGGACCTATCCCTGCTCGGCTGCGAAGCCCGCATTCGTGACGCGGATAAGGCCGTCCCCGAAGTATTCCAGTCCCACGATCTCCTGAGCAGCTCCTAGGAACAGATTCTCGTGGTAGAGGTAGATGATTCCCCGCACCTCGCTCGCGCGCTCGACCGCCTGGCGGTAGAGCTCCTTCCGCTCCTCCGTGCTCTGGGCGGCCCGCGCTTCATCGAGCAGCCGATCGATGTCCGCGTCGTTGGTCCCGGCCCAGTTCAACGATCCCGAACTGTGCTGGAACTGGTGAACGTTCTGGTCTGCGTCGATCCGCCCCGACCAGCCGATCCGGAACGTGTCGAAGTTGCCGGCCTCGGCCTCGTCGAGCGCCGCGGCGAACTCCGTCGGGCGGACCGTGACCGCGAAGCCCGCTTCCTTCGCCATGGACTGGATGACCTCACCCACACGCACCTCCTCCGCGTTGTTCGCGGTGATGAGCTCCACCGGAATCGGGGTGGGGATCCCGGACTCCCGGACCAGTCGCTTCGCCGCTTCGACGTCATGCGGGGTGCACTCGAAGCCCTCAACGGCCCATGGACTGGCCGGCGACAGGGGGGTGCAGCCCGGGGTGTGCCTACCGTCGAAAACGATCTTGTTGAGCGCGTCGCGGTCCAGCGACAACTCGAAGGCCTCTCGCAACTTCTCTTCAGAGGCCAGCGGCGTGCCTGGCTTGGTGAATGGAGGGCCGACCCCGTCGCCGTTACCGATGTTGACCGTGATGCCCTGGTATCCGATCGAGGTCGTCTCGACCACCTGGAAGTTGGCGTCGTTCTGGATGGTGGCGACGTCCGTGGGGGCGACGTCCTCGGCCACGTGTATGTCGCCGGAGCGCAGGTTGGACAGCCGCACGTTCGGCTCGGCGATGGTGCGGTAGACGACCCGGTCGAGGTTCACCTTGCCGGCGTCGTAGTAGTGCTCGGATTTCGTCACCACGATCCGGTCCTGCGCCTTGCGCTCGGCGAAGGAGAACGGGCCGACACACACCGGCTCGTCCGCGAAGTTCTCCCCCAGCTTGTCGAGCTGGGCCGGCGACATGATCATGCCGGCACGGTCCGCGAGGGCGGCAGTCAGGGGGGCGAAGGGTTCGGACAGCCCGATCTCGACCGTCGTGTCGTCGACGACCCTGACCTCCTCGATGGGGGCGATCTCGCTGGCGCGGGCCGACCCCGAGATCTCGCGGTGCCGGTCCAGGGACCTCTTCACGGCCTCGGCATCGAAGTTCGTACCGTCGTTGAAGGTGATTCCCTCCCGCACCGGGATCCGAACGGTCAGCCCGTCGTCGGACACGTCGGGCAGGTCGGCGGCCAGCTGGGGGACGACCTCCAGGTTCTCGTCCACGTCGTAGAGCTTCTCGCAGATGCTGGAGAAGACGATGCGGCCGACGAAAGTTCTGGCGAGCGAGGGGTCGAGCCGGTCAGGTTCCTCCGAAAGAGCCACGACCAGGTCGCCGCCCTTCCTGGCCTGCCCCGTTCTGGGGTCCTCGGTTCCCCCACCCCCGTCCTGCCCCACGGGGCTGCAGGCAGCGCCAAGCAGTGCGGCGACCGCGAGCGTCGCTAGCGAAAGCCTGTGCTTGGTCATCACGAGCCTCCCGTCGTGCTGAAGGGGGTGTGCTCCGCTCGGTAGGCGGCCGCCTGCTCTCGGAAGCGGACGTGGGTGCCCCGATAGGGGTCGTGGTCGCTCGGAAGGTATTCCTTGGCGATCTTCGCCACCACCGAGTACGTCGGATTGCACACGTTGGCGATCGGTGTCAGGGCGAGCTGGGAGACCAGCTGGTAGGCATCGAGCCGGTCGAGCCCGCATCGGCTGCCGACCTGCGCGACGAGGTCGACGTGTGCGACGCGGAACGCGTCCTCCAGGGGTTTGGCCGACCCGACCGTCATGATGTGGGTGTCGGACTCGATGCGCGGCCATGGGGTGGGCGTCCCGGCGATCAGGTCGACCACGACGACCGTGTCCATTGCAGACTCCAGCGCGGTGCCGCACGACTCGCCCTCGCCCTGGCGCCCGTGGCCGTCGCCGAGCGCGAACAGCGCTCCCTCGACGTTCACTCCGAAATAGACGGTCACGCCCGCACGGACCTCAGGTGTGTCCATGTTGCCGCCGTGGGAGCCCGGGACGATCGCCGAGCGAGCCTCCATCCCGGCCGGGGCGACACCGACCGTGCCGTGCATCGGGTCGAGCGGCATGACGACCTCGCGGCCCCCGCTGCGGGGCCGGTACGTCGCGGTTCGTCGGGCTCGATCGAGCTCGTACATCCACACGACCTCGGGGAGCGGATCCTGCAGCGTGGCTGTTTCGTGGGTCGAGGTGAGCGCGCCGAACAGCGGCACAGTGGTCGACGCGGCGTAGTCGCGGGAGGGCTCGATACTCACGAAGTGCAGGGCCAGGGTGTCACCTGGCTGCGCGCCCTCGACATAGAAGGGACCGGTCTGCGGGTTGAGGAAGGGGAACTCGCACACCCGTGACACCAGGTCTGTGGCCGCGCGGACGTTGCCTCCGTAGCAGTCTTCGGTCCACAGCTCGACCACATCGCCTGGGCGCAGTCGCGCCACAGGGGGACAACCACCGAAGGTCCACGAGAACTGGTCCGGGGTTGGCTGATAACGGACCACCGGCAGGTCGCCGCTGCGATCACGGACCGCCTCGCTCATGGCGCCTCCTGGTTGCCGCTGGCTTCTACCGCGTCCTTACTGCAATCCGTCCAGAGTAAGTAGTTTCTGAGGAAAATTATCCTGCGGAAAATACCAGGGCCTTGTCAAGATGTCACGCCGCGGGAGCGCCGAATCCTGCGACGACGCGGAAGTCCAGCCCGTCGGCGTGGGCGAGGTACGCGGTCTGAGGCACGTGCCGGTTAGCGATGTACACGCGACCGCGCGCGCCATCGGCGCAGGCTCCTTCGGCAGCGGCGTCGAATGCCGCTGGATGCAGCGAGCCCGCCCGCGCCGCGACGGCTGCGAGGACACCCACGCCCTCGTAGCAGGACTCAGCGTGCGCGCTGGTTACCGGGGCATGGGGGCCGAAAGCGGCGGCATAGCGCGCGTCGAACGCGAGACTGGCGTCGGTGGCCAGTGTGGGGAAGAACCCCATGGTGGTCCACAGCTCTCCGCTGTCGTCACCACCCAGCCCGAGCAGGGTGTTTTCCTCGAGACAGGCACTGAGTCGCAGGACCCTCCGAGCGAGGCCCGCGCCGCACGCCGCGCGGTGGAACCGCACGAGGTCGTCGCCGATCAGGTTGAGCAGCAAGGCATCAGCTCGTCGGGAGACGAGCCGCGTCAGTGGGCGGTCGAAGTCGGACGCGCCCAGCGGCAGCAACTCCTCCCCGACCACGGTCGAGCCCAGCTGGTGAAGCATGCGCCCCGCGAGCGCGTGCACGGCCCTGGGCCAGCGGTAGTCGCTACCGAGGAGGAACCATCGCCGCGCCCGCCGGTGTTCGACCAACCAGGCCAAGGCAGGGCCCAGCTGCCGGCCAAGTGTCTCCCCGGTGCAGAGCAGGCCGAGGCGCTGCTCCCCGCCCTCGTAGGGCGGCGTGTAGACATAGGGCACCAGACCGGCCACGGCGTCGGCGATCGCGACACGTGCCGCGCTGGTGTGCATACCTACGACCGCGTCGACCTCCCCGGCACGCACCAGCCAGTCAACCTCGCGCGCCACCTCGCGCGGCGCGCGCCCGCCGTCGACTCGAACGAGGTCGAGAGGACGACCCAGGATCCCGCCCCTGGCGTTCACCTCGGAGCAGGCGAGCAGCGCGCAGTTGAGGCTGGCTGGCCCCATCAGGCCCAATGGGCCGCTACTCGGTGTCACGAGGGCCGCGCGCACACTGCCCGACGGCCCGCCGGCAGCGCGGGAAAGCAACTCTTCACCCGTCACGGAGGGGAGGAAGGCGCCAAGACCACGATGACCGAGCGTCTCCTGAGCTGCCATCGAAGCCCCTATCCAGGTGCGAGCGGTCTACGATAGTACGGGTGGACCAGGTCGACGTCGAGGAGATGAGGGTATGATCGCGACGCGTAATGAACCCCTGGTTTCCCTGCTGTCGCGGGTTGCTCGCGACCTTCAAACGGAGCTGACCGACCTCCTGGCCCCCTACGACGTCAGTGTCGACCAGTGGCGCATCCTCGACGTGCTCGGAGACGGGCAGGGGCGGCCGATGGGAGAGCTTGCCGGCGCCACATTCCTGCACGGCCCCACCCTGACCAAGGCTTGTGACCGGCTCATCGAGCGTGGCCTTCTCTACCGGCGTCCCGACGAGTTGGATCGTCGGCGCGTGATCGTTGACATCTCCCACGACGGCCGCCGACTCCTGCGCACCCTGACGTCGCACGTCGTAGCGCAACAGCAGCGACTCGAGGCTGATCTCGGAACCCAGCAAGCAGCCCTGGTCGACGCCTTGCGGTGCCTCGACCCGCTGACCGTCGAGTCGCGGATGGAGTAGCCGCCATCGGTGACGCCTGAGACGTTCCTTCCTGAATGAACCCGGCCGCGCGTATGTTCGCCAGGACATTGGTCCATGAGCTTTAAGGTCCGGGTGGCCGAGAGGGCCCCAGTTGCTCATGGATGGAGCCCTGCGGGCGGACGCGAATGGCCCGCAGCCTGATGCCCGTACTGCAACGAGCCCGCGACCCCGAAGGGTTCGCTCTGCTGCGCAAGATGTGCGCTGCGACTCGGGTATCTCCGTGGCTAACGGCAGTATGGCGTCGGGGATCGGGGTGATGGTGGCCGCCAAGGGCGGCCTGGTCCGCGATGTCACCGTCGGCGACTGCGTCGAACTGCTCGATACCCAAGCCGCGGGCCAGCAATTCACCGGCTCCGGCATGGTCTGCTTCTACCGGCTGCTGCACACGACGAGGGTCTTTCCCGACGACGCGCCACCCAGCATCCGGATGTTCCGCTCACCAGGACAGCTCACCTGCGACGAGCTGGTCGATCGCTACCAGATCGCCTGCCGCCCTATCCGCGACCTGCTGGTGGACTATCTGCGGGAACGCCAGCCCGCGATGGACTACAGCAAGCCTCAACCTAATCAGCGGGTTCGGGGTTCGAGTCCCTGATGGCGCACCATCATCCCAGGTCATCCGCCTGGGTTTCATTGTCTGCTTGCTCGCCTTCTTCTGGCAGGCTATTCCCTTGCGGCTCCGTTTTCACTGCCGCGCCTGGTCACCTCTCGTGAGTGTGCAGCCGAGTTAGAACACTGTTACGCACTCACGACCGGCGACCTGCAGAAACAGTGCGTCCTACTCCGCAGGGCGAGCGAGATGCGTACCGGCCGTAGCCGCTACAAGGCTCGCGCGAGCCGGTTGGCCATCAACGAGACCAGCCGGGCCGGCTCGCGGACCTCACCGCCCTCGGCGAGCAACGCCATGCCGTACACGAGCTCGGCCGATTCGGTCAGCCCCTCGTCCGCGCCGTGTTCCTGGTAGGCCCTGCGCATCTCGCCGACCAGCGGGTGATCCGGATTGAGCTCCAGGATGCGCTTGACCCGGGGCACCTCCTGCCCCATCGCGCGGTACATCTTCTCCAGCGTCGGGGTCATGTCCTGGGCGTCGCCGACGATGCAGGCCGGTGAGCTGGTCAACCGCGACGAGAGGCGCACCTCCTTCACGTCGTCCTGCAGCGTCGTCCCCATCCAGGACAGCAGGTCGGCGAAGTCCTCGCGCTGCTGGGCGCGCTCGGTGCCCTCCTGCGCGTCGTCCTCCTCGGAGAGATCCACCTGCCCCTTGGCGATCGACTGGAACCTCTTGCCGTCGAACTCGCCGACCGCGTCGACCCACATCTCGTCGACCGGGTCGGTCAGCAGAAGCACCTCGATACCCTTGTCCCGGAAGGCCTCCATGTGCGGCGAGTTCTCGACCTTCGATCGGGACGGCCCGGTGAGGTAGTAGATGTTCTCCTGGTCGTCCTTCATTCGCTCGATGTACTGGCGCAGGGTCGTCTGCCGCTCGGCATCGGCCGTCGAGTCGAAGGAGGCGATCTCCAGGATCGCTTCCTGGTTGTCCGGGTCGCTGACCAGGCCTTCCTTCACCGCCTGACCGAACTGCCCCCAGAAGGTCCGGTAGCGGTCGTCCTCGGCGTCGCGCATCTCCTTCACCGTGGACAACACCCGCTTCACCAGACGCTTGCGCATCATCTGGATGTGCCGGTCCTTCTGCAGGATCTCCCTGGAGACGTTCAGCGAGAGGTCCTGCGCGTCCACCACTCCCTTGACGAAGCGCAGGTACTCGGGCATCAGGTCTTCGCAGTCCTCCATGATGAACACGCGCTTGACGTAGAGCTGAACGCCGCGCTTCGCGTCCCGCATGAACAGATCCATCGGTGCATGCGAGGGAATGAAGAGTAGCGCCTGATACTCGAAGGTACCTTCCGCTCGCATGTGGATGGTTTCCAGCGGGTCGGCCCAATCGTGGCTGATGTGCTTGTAGAACTCGCGGTACTCGTCCTCGCCGACCTCGGCCTTCGGCCGCGCCCACAGCGCCTTCATCGAGTTCAGGGTCTCGGTCTCGGTGACCGTCCGCGTGGTCTCGCCCTCGGTGACGGTGCGCTGCACGTCCATCCTGACCGGCCAGGAGATGAAGTCGGAGTACCGCTTGACGATCTCCCTGAGGGTGCCCGTCCTCGTGTAGTCGTGCAGCGAGTCCTCGTCGTCGGCCGCCTTCAGGTGCAGTGTCACCGCGGTGCCCTGCGGCGCCTTATCGATCGTCTCGATGGTGTAGGTGCCCTCGCCGGTGGACTCCCAGCGCGTGGCGGTCTCCTCACCCGCCCTGCGGGTCACCAGCGTCACCTTGTCGGCGACCATGAAGCTGGAGTAGAAGCCGAGCCCGAACTGGCCGATCAGCTCCTGCGCCGCCGCCCCCGCCTGGGTCTGTTTCAGCTCCCGCAACAGCTCCGCGGTACCCGACTTGGCGATGGTGCCGATGAGGTCGACGACCTCCTCGCGGGACATGCCGATGCCATTGTCCCGCACGGTCAGTGTGCGCCGCTCCACGTCCGGCTCGAGCCGGATGTGCGGATCCGAGATGTCGACCCCGAGGTCCTTGTCCCGAAACGACGCGAGACGCAGTTTGTCCAGCGCATCCGAGGCATTGGAGATGAGCTCCCGCAGGAACGTATCCTTGTTCGAGTAGATCGAATGCACCATCAGCTGCAGCAGCTGACGCGCTTCAGCCTGGAACTCGACTGTCTCTGCCTGCGAACTCACTTCAGCTCCCACCCGAAACACGACTCCGTTCAGACAACCGCGTGGCGACCAAGGCGTGGCCATTATAGGAGCCGGGTCGGCGTTGATCTGGTTCGTGGTGGTGTCGACTCCTCGGTGGTCCGGGCGCGCGACACCGGGCCTCCCCCGGACCGTCACGTCCCGCAGGTGTGATGGTCGCGGTGTCGGCTTCCCGTGTGCTCCGATGTCGCAGCGGGGCAGGAAGCTCGCTGTCCGAGCGCGCCCGGTCAGCCCACTCGTGCCTCCGCGACGCGATCGCGGATCTCCGCCGTCTCGGCGTCGTCGGCGTCGAGACGGCTCCTGGGCACCTTGGCGAACTCCAGGAAGTGTGAGAGAGGCCCGTCGTGAGTGAGGTGGAGCTCGTGCATGGCCCTGGTGCACGCGATGTAGAGCATGCACCTGTCCATCTCGTTGGCGTAGTTCTGCTCGTCCACGTGCGGGACGATCACGGTGTCGAACTCCAGTCCCTTCGAGATGTGCGCTGAGGTGACGACGATGCCGCCTTGCGAATGCTGTGCTGTCGTAGTCGAGGAAGGTCAGCTCGACACCGGCCTCTGACAAGGCGCGATGGAGTTTTTCCGCCTGAGCGGCGGTCTTGCAGATGATGCCGAGGGAGCGGTGATCGCTGTGCGTGTGCTGCTCGATGAGGGTCAGGATCTGTGCCTCCTGGCCCGCCGGTCTGCGCAGGCGATGATCTGAGGTGACAGCCCATGGCGCGCGAGCGGGACGAGCTTGTCGTTCCTGGAAATGTTCTGGGCGAAATCCGTGATCTCGGCCGTGGAACGGTAGCTCTTGCACAGCTCCAGACAGTCGGCCTCCGGGAACATGCCGTGGATTGTCGACAGTGACGACGAGCTGAACGGGTTGACCGACTGGTTGGAATCTCCCCAGAATTGTCATCTGGCAGGAGAAGAGCCTGCGTAGCGCCGCGTACTGGATGGGCGTGTAGTCCTGCATCTCGTCGACCAGGAGGTGGCGGATGTGGCCGTAGCTCTCCTGTCGCGAAGTTCTGATCATGGTGTAGATCAGCGGGAACACGTCGGCGTACTCGATCTCCTTCCGGCCGCGCGGCCTGAACAAACCACGGCGGGCAGGGTCGGCGTAGAACGCCTTGTACATCGCGAGCGCGTCCTTGTCGGGGAACATCGCGCGGACCTGCCTGCGGACGCTGGCGGTGTCGGCGGCCGCCCACTTGCCGCCCCGGTCCAGAACATCGTGCTTGAGCTTGTGCGCAGCGGCATTGGCGACGCGGTCGAGCCGCGTGAGGACCGGAACGGTCGGTGCCTCGTGGAAGATGTCCGCAACCCATTCAGCCGAGAGTCGTTTGTGCTTCCGCTCGATCTCCCCAGGGGTGAACTCCTCGTGCGCGCGGGAGGTGATCCAATCGTCGAGACAGGTGACGAACTCGGGCGTCGCCTTGTAGCGCGTACGCTCGGCCGCCGCCTCGTCGACCTGGTCGAGCAGCTTGACCACCTGTTCGCTGAACCTCTCGTAGTCGGTGACCTTCGCGAGGAACCTGCCGGCGATCGTGTCGAAGTCGATCTCCGCGACCTGCTCCTCACCCAGCTCGGGAAGCACGTCGGCGATGTAGTCGCCGAAGACCTTGTTGGGCGAGAGGATCATGACGTTGTCGGAGGAGAGGGTGTCCTTGAAGCGGTAGAGCAGGAATGCCACCCGATGCAGAGCGATCGACGTCTTCCCTGAGCCGACCACACCCTGCAGGATCAGTACCTGCGCCATCTCGTTGCGAATCACAGCATTCTGTTCTCGCTGGATGGTCGCGACGATGTTCTTCATCCTGTCATCGGCGGACTGGCTCAGCTCCCGCCGCAAGACCTCGTCACCGATGTTCAGCGCGCTGTCGAACATGTACTCCAGGCGCCCACCCCGGATCTTGTACTGGCGCTTGCCCGTGATCTCACCATGGGCAAAACCCCCCGGCGTCTCGAAGAACGCCTCCCCCGACTCGAAGTCGTAGTAGAGACTGGACACCGGGGCCCGCCAGTCATGGCTCACGATCTCCTGGGTCTCCGGGTCCGAGAAATTGTGCACACCGATGTAGTGGGCCCTGGCCCCCGTGTCGCCCGTCGGGTGAAAGTCGACGCGACCGAAGTAGGGAGACTCCAGCAACCGTTCGACGCGCCTCCGGTACATCACCGCGTGCTCAGCCAGCCGGGTCGACATGTCCACCGCACCGCGATAGTTGGCCTTCTCGGCAAAGTCCATGTCACGCAGGTTCGTCCACAGGTGCGCCTTCTGCTCTTCGATGGTCGCGGCGGACTTGTCGATCTCCCCGATGAGGCACTCCAGCTCCGTCGCCAGCAGATACACCACCTCGGCCAGACGCCGGCGCTCCTGCTCCTCATCTCCTGCCTGCGCGTCCGTCAATGCCACCTCCCGTTCGAGCATCCATCCCCGCCACATACCGCAGAAACTACTGTAACGTTAGGGTAGAGTAGCTGGCACGGATGCGGCGCCGGCCGGTGCACCCGCAGAGACATCACGGTCCTCCGTTCGTCGTGTGGAATAGGTGTCGGCGACCGGGCACCACTCCGCGGGATGCGCCTCACCGACAGGTAGATCCGGCGGCCCCCGCAACGCCGCGAACACAACCGGCCTGGCGTGGCTGCTGGATCGCCGCGTCGAGTACGCGGTTCAGCCGACCCGGGTGGAGCGCGGCGCCTGCTGTGCGAGCCGTTCCCGCAGCATCTCGGCGAACCCCTCCGCCTCCTCGAGCTTCGCGCTCAACTCGGCACAGCGCCGCTCGGCGGTGTCGGTGAAACCGCGCAGCCGTTCGCGCTGCTCCTTGCTTGGCTTGCGCGACTTGGCCGCACCGGCGGTTGCCGGGTACAGCAACGCCAGCAGTTCGCGCATCTCGTCGAGCTGGAAGCCCAGCGGCTTCATCCGCTTCGCGAGCCGCAGCCGCGCCACATCGGGCTCGGTGTAGAGCCGGAAGCCGCCCTGGCTGCGCGCGCTCGGCGTGACCAGCCCGGCCTCCTCGTAGTAGCGGATCGTTCGCAGTGACAGGCCCGTGCGTTCGGCAACCTCGCCGATCTGCATGTGCTCGCTCACCTGCACCCTCACCTTCTCGACACCGATCCCGCCAACGGGACCGGTCCCACCGCCGTCCGGCGGACGTGCCGACCGTCACGACGACCCTACCCTCACGTGAAGGTAGAGCCGTCAGGCGTGGCAGACACCCGGCGTGCCGCACTCTACCGCGACGTCAGGGTATGGTGATGTCCGTGGAAACGGCGTTCGGCGACACCGATGACTCGCGACGACAGAGCCGAGGGCCTGCTGCTGGGCGTGGCCCTCGGTGACGCACTCGGCGCACCACTCGAGGGCGCACCACAGGTGGCGGAAGCCGACATCCTCGCCGACGAGCGGTCGACCCGGCGGCTGGTGCACACCGACGACACCGCGCTGACACTGGTGCTGGCCCGGCACCTCGCGCAGCGCCGGGACACGACCGGCCTCGAGGAAGATGTTCTCGCGCACGAGTTCGCGCAGGCGTGGAGCGCCGAACCGTGGCGCGGCTACGGCGCCACCGTGACCCAGGTGTTCCAGTTGCTCAACACCGGCGTGCCGTGGCAGCAGGCCACGCGCACGTTCTTCGACGGCGAGGGCTCCTTCGGCAACGGCGCCGCCATGCGCGTCGCGCCGATCGCGCTGGTCGGCGCAAGCCCGCACGACACCGCCGAACTCGCCCGGCGCAGCGCGGTCGTCACCCACGCACACCAGCACGGCAAGGACGGCGCCGCCTGCCATGCGGTCGCCGCCTACCTCGCGTTGACCGGCGACCCCGCTCGACCACTCGAGGTCACCCCATTCCTGCAGAACCTCGCCAGGGTGGTGCGGTCGCGGCCCTGGCACGAGAAGTTCGACCGCATCGCCGAACTCGCCCACCGCGGCGCCGACCCGGACCACGCCGCACGTGTCCTCGGCAACGATGTCTCCGCCCTCGGCTCGGTACCGCTGGCCCTGCTCGCCTTCCTCCACAACCCGGACGACCCCGCCGCCGCGATCCGGTACGCCCTGCGCGGTGGCGGTGACGCCGACACCATCGCCGCCATGGCAGGCGCACTCGCCGGCGCCCGCAACGGCGCGGGCAGCCTCCCTCAGCAGTGCGTGCGCCGACTGGAGGCCAGGCAGGCCCTGACCGAACTCGCCGGCCGCCTCGCCTGACCCGCCCCGACTCGTGAGTGCGTACACGAGTTCTAACTCGTGTACGCACTCACGAGCGCCGGACGAGCCCCGATCCTGGCGTGCGAAGGTCAGTGGCGTCAGGAACGTGCCCGCCGTGCCGCGCCGAGGCCGCGGGTGATGAACGCGTACATCTGCTCGACACCTCGTCTGGCATCTCGCGCGGCTCGGGGCCGTCTCAGCGAATCCACGCACAGACGATGTCCGCAGAGAACACGACAGGATCCGGTGACGCCGATGAAAAGCCCGTGGCCCGGATCAGCTCACGCTGGTGCTCCCGGAACAACACCCCGAGTGGTGCCGCCTGGCGGAGCCGAGGGGAAGGCGGAATCGGCGGCCTCCGCAAGGTCGAGCAATCGACGTCCCGTGTTCACCGGATGCTCTCGCGACGCAGCTACAGTCGGCGTGTGGAGTTACGCCACCTGGTTTCCTTCCTCGCCATCGCCGATGAACTGCACTTCGGCAGGGCCGCCGCGCGCCTGCACCTGGCACAGCCGTCGCTGAGCCACCACCTCCGCCGGCTGGAGCGCTCGGTCGACGTCGAACTGGTGTCCCGCAACTCGCACGAAGTCAAGCTGACCCCGGCGGGCGAGGCCATGGTCGACCTCGCCCGCGACATCGTGTCCCGAGTCGAGCGCGCGGGCCAGGCCGCCCGCGCGGCCGCCGCGGGACGCGCGGGTACCCTCCGGATCGGCTACAACTTCCCGGCGGGCCAACGCGCGCTGCCGGCCGCGCTCACGACATTCGCGGCGAGCCATCCGGCCGTCGATGTGGACATGGTGGAGCAGCGCACCGGCCCGCAGCTCGCCGCGCTCGGCGAGGGCAAGCTGGACATCGCGATGGTGTACGGCAGGCCGAACGCGCCGACGATGCGCAGCAAGCGGCTGCTGCGGGTGCCGCTGGTGGCGATCGTGGGCACGCGGCATCCGTGGGCGCGCCGCGAGCGCGTGCCCTTCGGCGAGCTGGCGGGCGAGCCTTGCGTGCTCTTCCACCGGGCTCAGTCGTCGGCCATGTACGACACGATCCTGTCGGCCGCGCAGGCCAGTGGGATCCGGCTCACGGTGGCCGAGGAGGTCGACGATCCGGGTGCGACCGCCATCCTGGCCGCCATCAAGCCGGTCGTCGGGTTCGCGTCGGCGCCGAGGGGCAAGGTGGCCGCGCGTGGCCCCCGCACGGCGGCGGTGGCGCTCTACGACCCGGTGCCGCTGCTCGACCTGTACGCCGTATGGCGGGCCGAGCCCGGCCCGCTGGTCGAGGCGTTCCTGCCGTGCCTGCCCGGTGAGGACGCCCCCGTCACTTGAGACCCGACCGCACGAACGCGTTCACGATGTGCCGCTGCAGCACCAGGTACAGCGCGAACACCGGAAGGCAGGCCAGCCCTGCCGTGGCCATCAACGGGCCCCAGTCGTTGCCCTCGGTGCCCATGAAGCTGCGCAGGCCCAGCTGCACCACGGCGTTGCTGCGCTGCAGCACCATGGCAGGCCAGAAGTACTCGTTCCACGCCGTGATCGCCAGGAGGATGCCCAGCGCGGCCAGCGCCGGGCGCAGCGCGGGAACCACGACCGTCCACAGTGCCGTCCACGACGACCGGCCGTCCATCCTGGCCGCGTCGAGCAGCTCCTTGGGAAAGCTCTTCAGATGCTCCCGCAGCAACAGCACGCCCAGCGCCGAGCACAGGTTCGGCACGATGACACCGGCCAGCGTCTCCAGCAGGCCCAGGCGGGCCAGCAGCACGTAGTTCGGCAGCATTGTCGCCTGGAACGGCACCAGCCAGGTGCCGACGAACAGCAGGTAGATCAACCGCTGCAACGGGAATCGCCACGCCGCGAAGGCGTAGGCCGCGAGCAGGCCGACCAGCAGCTGCCCGAACGCGCTGAGCACGGCGACGATCCCGGTGTTGAGCAGCATCGCGGCGACGTCGTTCTTCTCCAGCGCGTCGGCGTAGTTGTCCGTGGACAACGGCCACGGCAACGGAGACAACTCGCTGACGTCCCCGGGCACGCGCAGCGACGTCGCGTACAGCCAGTAGATCGGGAACACGCACAGCAGGCTGAGCAGCCCCAGCACGAGATGCCCGGCGATGCGGTGCACGCTGCTCGGCCCGCCGACCGGCTCAGTCGTCATGGTGACTCAGCCTTTCCGCCAGCCGCGTCAGCAGTGCGGCGACGACGATGAAACCGACGAAGAACAAGACACCCGCGGCGGCCGCCAGTCCCGCATCGTGGCTGCGGAAGCCGTACTCCCACAGCAGGTAGTAGAGGTTGGTGGTGGACCCGGCGGGTCCGCCCTGAGTGAGCGTGTCGATGAGCGGGAACGTCCACTGCGCCGACAACAACACGGTCATCAGCGCGAGGAACGCCAGAGTCGGCGACAGCAGCGGGAGCGTGACCCACCGGGTCACCTGGCCGCGCGAGGCACCGTCCACCTGGGCGGCGGCCGCGTAGTCCGGGTTGATCCCGGCCAGACCGGCCGTGACGACGAGCACCGCGAAGCCCACCACGTGCCAGCCGGTGATCACGATGATCGCCAGCTGCGCCGTGCCCGTGGTGTTGAGCCAGTTGACGCCCGTGCCGAGCACCCTGTTGACCGCACCCGCCGACGGGTCGAGCAGCCACTGCCACACCGCGGCCCCGGCGACCGGCGCCACGAGCATCGGCGCGAACACCAGCCCCCGGTAGACGGCCTGCGCCCGGCCACGCACGCGGCCCGCGAGCAGCGCCACGACGACCGGGATCAGCACGGTGAACGGCAGCATGCCGGCGATCACCACCGCCGTGCGCCCGACCGACGCCCCCAGCTCCGGCGCGGTCAGCAGCCGCTCGTAGTTCGCCGTGCCCACCTCCACCATCGGCGTGCTCGGCACCAGGTTCCAGGAGTGGAAGGACAGCACGAACGTCTGCGCCAGCGGCTGGTAGGTCCACACGACGAGCAGCGTCAGCGCGGGCGCGAGGTAGAGGTAGGGCGGTGCGCCCCTGCGCAGCCTCGTCCACAGCCGCACGCGGGAGGCGGGTGCGACGCCCGCCTCCCGCGGCCTCGGCTGCGCGACTTCCACGAATGTCCCGCCGGCCCCGCTCACCATGCGCCGACGACCTCCCGCACGAGCCGCAGGCGGTCGGCCTCGTCCACGTCGTACACCTCGTCGGCCCGCGACATCGGCACCGCCGTGGCGACGATGTCCTCGCCGAAGACGTCGATGCGGCTGAACGCCGCGTCGGCCCCCGCGCGGAGCCTCCCTCGCGGCGGCACCGCCGCCACGCCGTAGGCCATGGCGGGGCCCACCCACACCGGGACGCCGGCGAGCGCGCCGCAGCCGGCGTGGTGGGCGTGGCCGGAAACGACGAGCCGGACGTCACTGCCGTCGAGCACCTCCGCGAGCCGCTCGGCGCCGCGCAACCGCAGCAGGTGCACGGTCGGCACCGGCGACGGCAGAGGTGGGTGATGCACCACGAGCACGCTTCCCCACGGCGCCGGCTTCGCCAGCACGTCGGCGAGCCACTCCAACTGCGCGGGCGAAAGGTGCCCGTCGTGCCTGCCCGGTTCGCTGCTGTCCAGCACCGCCACCCGCAGCCCGCCGACCATCCGCACGTGGTCGCAGTCGCGGTCGGACCTTGGCTCGCCGAGCAGCTCCGCCCGGAACGCGCCGCGCTCGTCGTGGTTGCCCATCGCGTAGACGACCTCGGCGCCGAGCCGTTCCGCGGCGGGCTCCACGATCTCCCGCAGCCTCCGGTAGGCGGCCGGGGCGCCGTTGTCGGTGAGGTCACCGGTAAGCAGCAACCCGTCGACCGGCCCCGCCGAGGCCTCGATCATCTCCACCGCGGCAACGAGATTGGCCGTGGTGTCGACGATGTCGTGCATCAACGTCCCGGGCGGCAGCAGGTGCGTGTCGGTGAGCTGGACAAGCGAGAGATCCGGCCGGGTGCCGTCGTTCACCGGCCGCCTCCCGGCAACAGCTTCGACAGCTCGCCCTGCTCGGCACGCAGTGTCGCCTCGGCATCGGCGCCCTGGAACACCACGTTCTCGACCGCCTCCATCATGCCGTCGCGGATCTGCAGATAGCTGGTGCCCGGCATCGACACCCATGGCTCGAGCCGCCCCAGCTGCTCCAGGTTGGGCTCCAGGTAGGGGTTCTGCTCGGCCCAGCTCTTCAGCCCGTCCGGGTCCTCGACCAGCCCGGTGCGCAGCGGCAGGTAGCCGATCTTGGATGCGATCGTGGTGTAGGCCCGCTCGCTGGTGAGAAACTTGATCAGTTCCCACCCGGCGCGCTGCTTGGCCTGGTCCGCCGAAAAGACGAACAGCGCGGCTCCGGAGTTGGTGGGCACGGCCTGCGTGCCCTCGAAGCTCGGCATGGCACCCGCGCCCAGCTCCCACTCGTCCCCGGCGCCTTTGAGGAAGGTGCCCTGGATGGCGCTGGACTCCACGATCATGCCGAGATCACCCCTGGCGAACGCCTCGACGGCCTGCATCTGGGTGAGGTTCGGCATGGCGCCGCCCTTGACCATGTCCTGCATGGTGCTCACAACCTCGACGACGGGCTGCTCGGCGAAGGTGAGCTTCGAGCGGTCCTGCGAGATCACCCGGCCACCGTTGGAGCGCACGATCGACTGGAAGCACCAGTCCTTGGCCGCCTTGGTCAGGCAGTCCACGTAGACGCCGTCCTTGCCGGTCCTGCCCGCGACGGCCTTGGCCGAGTCGCGGACCTCGGACCACTTGGCGGGCGCCTGCTCCGGGTCGAGCCCGGCCTGGCTGAACAGCTGCTTGTTGTAGTAGAGCATCGGGGTGGAGAACACGAACGGCACGCCGTACGTCTTGCCGTCCCAGTCACCGAGCTTGCGCGCGGCCTCGGCGTAGGGGTATTCCTCACCGTCGAAGTTGGCCTGCACGGCGTTCTCGCCGACCAGGTCGTCCAGGGCCTTCGCGCCGAGCTGGTTCACCGTGAAGTCCAGGTCGGAGAAGCCGAGCTGCACGACGTCGGGCGGGCTGCCCGCGGTGAGCTGGCTCTGCAGGCTGGAGATCGTGTCGGTGGCCGGGTTGGCACTGTTGCCCTGCGGCTTCTGCGCGGTCACCGAGATGTTGGGATGTTCCTTCTCGAACGCGGCGATCAGCTCGTTGAACGTGTCGGTCCACGCACCGGCCTGGCCGAAGTTGTAGCTCTCGAACACGATCGACACGCGCTGGTCGGCACCGAGTTCGGGCACGGGGCCGGTGTTGCCCTCGGAGCCCGCGTCGCTGCTGCCGAGCCCGCAGGCCGCGGTGACCAGGGCGAGCATCGCCGCGGCGCCTGCCGCGAACAGGGACCTTCTCATCGGGATTCTTCCTTTCTGGTGGTACGTCGGTGCTTCGTCAGGCCGGGGCCGTGACCGAGGCGGGGCGCCAAGCCAGCCTCCGGCCGCTGCCGGGGGCGAAAAGGTGCAGGTACCGCGGTTGGGCGGCGAGATGGACGCGGTCGCCCACGGCGACGCCGAGCGGCCGGGGGCCGCGCACGGACACGCGGCTCTGCCCGGCCAGGCAGTGGGCGACCTCCTCGCTGCCGAGGTTCTCCACCGCCGTGACCACCGCGTGCAGGTCACCGCGGTCGGCGGTGGTGAGGGTGAGGTGTTCGGGCCGCACGCCGAGCAGCACCGGCCGCTCGGGCACGTCGGCGTCGATGCCGAGTGGCACTTCGAGTTCGGGGCCGTGTGCGGCGAGCGTCCCGCAGGCGGAGCGCACGGTGGCCTCGACGATGTTCATCGCCGGGGAACCGAGGAAGCGCGCGACGAACACCGAAGCGGGCTCGTCGTAGACCTCCGAGGGCGTGCCGAGCTGTTCGAGCCGTCCTCCGTCGAGCAGCGCGATCCGCGTCGCCATCGTCATGGCCTCGACCTGGTCGTGGGTGACGTAGACGACGGTCGCACCGAGCCTGGAGTGGAGTTCGGAGATCTCCGACCGCGTGGTGGCACGCAGCTTGGCATCCAGGTTGGACAGTGGCTCGTCCATCAGGAACGCGCCGGGATCGCGCACGAGTGCCCTGCCGAGTGCCACCCGCTGCCGCTGCCCGCCGGAGAGCTCCTTCGGTCTGCGGTCCAGCAGCTCGGTCAGCTCCAGGGTTGCGGCGACGGCCGCCACCTTCGCCTTGATGTCGGTCCGCGACCATTTGCGGGCGCGCAGCGGGAACCCGATGTTGCGGGCCACCGACAGGTGCGGGTAGAGCGCGTAACTCTGGAACACCATCGCCAGGTCGCGCCGCTGGGGCGGGACGTGGGTGATGTCGGTGCCTCCGAGCAGCACCCTGCCCTGCGAGGGCGGCAGCAGCCCGGCGATCATGCGCAGCAGCGTGGACTTGCCGCAGCCACTCGGGCCGAGCAGCACGAGGAACTCTCGGTCGGCCACGTCCAGCCACACGTCGTCGACGGCGGTCACCGCGCCGAAGCGGCGCGTCAGACCCTCCAGTTGAATCCGGCTCACCGCGACAGCGCAGCAGCCGTGTGTGGCCGTGCGGTGAACGGCCGATGTCATCGAACGTGCGCTCGCCGGACCACCAGCCTTGACCTGCGGGAGTACTGTGCCACGTGGACAGTCGACGGGCCTGCGATCGGATAACCCGATCGGCCGATAGAGCCATCGGCTCTTGGTAGAGCCGAGTACAAGCGGCGCGGTACCCGCTCGGGACACGCACACGATGCCGGGCGCTGTTTCGATGAACTCACCGAACGCGGCGTACCGTTCGGCGACGAGCGCGCCGTCGTGGAGCAGCTTCGCCGCACCCAGGAACGGCCGGACGTCCAGCTCCTCGATCACGGCCGCTACGTCCTGGCGAGTAGCCGCGACGGTGCTCGAGCTCAGCCTGCCGAGTGGTACAGCCGGGACAGTACGGCGAACGGGTCGGCGGCGCCGCCGTTGCCCACCGCGACGATCCGGCGGGTGAGGTTGAGCTCGGTGTCTGGCGCGATCTCCACCGGCAGCATGCTCATCACCCAGTTGCCCGTCGCCGCGGTCAGCAGTCCCGGTGGGTTCGTGTCGTAGATGAGTCCGTAGGTCTGCGGGCTGCTTCCGGTCATGCCGATCCACGGCTCGGCCGGCGCGTACTCGTGAGGGCTGCCGTAGGGCGTGGTGATGGTGCCGTGCCCGGGGACACCACTGCGCTGTCCCCCACCGTCGTGATCGATCGCGTCACCGACCCATGCCGAGACCGGGCTGTCGCCGGTGTTGCGGAACACCGACTCGGCGACCACCCAGGAGGTGCCCGGCAACAGCGTGTACGTCGTCGTCACCGTCAGTGCCGGGAAGTCGGTGGACGCGCCGGTCGCCCGGACCACCGCACGCCGCGTGCCCGCCTCGGCCACGTCGACGCGTTCGTGACGAACGCTGACCTGCTGCCAAGCCTCGGTGCCGGTGGGCCGTACGGCCGAGGCGTAAGCCACGTTGATCCAGTCCAGCTGGTCGGTCTGCCCGCGCCGGGCCATGTCCAGCACCTTCCCTCGCGTGGTGCCGAGCAGCTGTCCGTCCTCGCTCACGACCGCGATCGCCATCGCCAGCTCCGCGTTCTCGATGACGATGTCCGCCTCGCGCGCCTCGACGAGGGCGCCGGCAAGCCGTTTGCCCGTCCCGGCCAGAGCTCCGGTGACGCGCGGCAGCGCGAGGTCCACCCGCTCCAGTCGTCCCTCGGCCAGTGCGACAGTGCTGCCGGCGGTCTGGTAGCAGCCCGCCGTGGCGGTGATGTCGTAGGTACCGGCGGTAACGAGTAGCCGGTACCCGCCGTCGGCGTCAGTGGTACTGGCGCTGATGACGGTTCCATCGCTTGTGCGCGCCTGGACGACGACGTTCGCCAGCGGCGCCTCGTCAGTGCCGTCGGTGACCCGCCCCGCGATGCCGTCGCCCGCGCCGTCCACCCGGCGCGCCCCGGCCGCGCCGTCGGCGACGACGAAGGACGCCAGGGTGAACGCGGGCGCGGTGGAGCCGGCCGGGTCGTTGACGACCCGGATGTCCGTTCGCCACCGATCGGGCGTCACCGTGCAGCGGGTGTAGCCACGGTGGTCGCCGTCGAAGAACTTCACATGCGGGTTCGCTCCGAGCGCCGCGGCCACGCTGTCGCGCCAACCGCAACCGGAGCTGATCGACGTGCCGACGAACTCGGTCGCCAGCGTTTCCGAGGACGGATCGGCGAAGTCGGCCTTGAGGTCGTTGACCCACGACGAGTGCCAGTCGCCGGACAGTACGACCACATTGGACGGTCGACGACCGGCGATGAAGGTGAACAGGCGTTCGCGGGCGGCGGCATAGCCGTCCCATTGGTCATGGTTGATGCTCACGCCATCACCTGTGTCGTAGTCGTAGAACGCCATGATCGTCTGCTGCGCGATGGCGTTCCACCGTGCCTTGGAACCGGCGAGGATGTCGAACAACCAGCGCTCCTGCTCGGCTCCTGTCATCGTCCGCGCCGGGTCGAGCGCATCGGGATCGCGGGGGGCGATGAAGCGGCCGTCGGCCTGGTCGGTGCGGTGCTGCCGGGTGTCGAGCAACGTCAGCGAGAGCAGGTCGCCGAAGGTCAGCGACCGGTGCAGGGTCATGTCCGCGCCCGTGGGCCGGGCAGCGACGCGAAGTGGCAGGTGCTCGTAGTAGGCGTGGAAGGCATTCGCCCGTAGCTCGACGAAATCCGGTGTCGAGTCCTGCGGGACGTCCCCGGCCCAGTTGTTGTCGACCTCGTGGTCGTCGAAGGTCGTGATGAAGGGAAATGCCGCGTGAGCCGCACGGAGGTCCGGGGAGGTCTTGTACCTGGCGTGCAGGATCCGGAAGTCGGCGAGCGTCCGGGTGGCCGCGCCCTCGTAGACGTAGTCGCCGACGTGGACGACGAAGTCGAGGTCGTCGGTGGCCATCGTCCGGTACGCCGCGTACCGGCCGCCGATCCACGCCTGGCACGATGCGAGTCCGAACGTCACCTTGTCCACCGGGGCGCCGGGTGCGGGCGCCGTTCTCGTACGGCCGACCGGGCTCACCTCGTTGCCCGCGAGGAACCGGTAGAAGTACTCCCGGCCCGGCTGCAGCCCCGTGATCTCGGGGTGCACGCTGTGCCCCAGCTCCGGGGTGGCCTCAGCGGCGCCGCGGCGCACCACGCGCGTGAACCGCTCGTCCTCGGCCACCTGATACCGCACCCCGAAGGACTCCTGCGGCATGCCGCCGTGGCCGTCCGCCGCCAGCGGGTCGGGAGCCAGCCGGGTCCACAGCACCACACCGTCCGGCAGCGGATCGCCGGAGGCGACGCCCAGCGTGAACGGGTTGCCTAGCGCGGGAGGAAACGCGTGTGCGGTGCCGCTGTGCACCGCGCCGGTGCCGAGCAGGAGCGCGGTGGTGCTCACACCGCTGATCTCCAGGAACCGCCTGCGATCGAACTGCCTTCCGCGGTGACGTTCAGACATCGAATCCTCCTGCCGGGCGTTCGGGTCCGTCGGCGGAGGACCCTGCCCTCGTCAGGCATCGCGCAGGTGTCGCCCAGGCCACTGTGGAGTGAAACCTCGGCGCGGCGTTGCGACGTCTCCCCGGCTCTCAGGCACTCCCGAGGTGATCCCCGGAGCGTTCGCCGTCACCGCCGCCGATGGTCGCGGCCCAACGGTCCATCAGGATCGGCAGCCCGGTGAACTTCCAGAAGTGCAGCGAGACATACCCGTCGCTCATACCCGACCCGGTGGCCAGCTCCTTCCGGTACACCGTGTCGTCCCGCTCCACGATCCCGTCCAGGCCGACTCCCACGATCTCGGCGAAGGTTCTCTCCAAGAGGTCGCGAGCGGCGAAGAAGCCGGGCGGCATCTCCTTGCCGCGCAGCCGCTCCCGCATCGCCTCCCACACCCGGGGATCCCCTCGCAGACCCCAGGTCAGGGGCCTGCGAGCGAACAGCTCGTCGACAGTCATCCCACCCGCTCCGAGGTCGTCGGCCCGTTCGAGGTTCCGCGATCATTCCAGGCCCGGGATTCGGCTGTCGATCAGCTGAACGCGGCGTCGAACATGCCGGGCTCGTAGGAGCCTCCCTGCTGGTGCACGATCACGGCGAGCCGGTTGGCCGCGTTGATCAGGGCGACCGCGGAGACCAATGCGGCGATCTGGTCGTCGTCGTAGTGCTTGCGCACCCGGGCCCAGGTCTCGTCGGACACGCCATCGTGGGCGTCGGCCAGCCGGGTGCCCTCCTCGGCGAGCGCCAGCGCGGCCTGCTCGGCCTCGGTGAACACGGTGGACTCGCGCCAGGCGGCGACCAGGTTGAGCCGCACCGCGGTTTCACCGGCGGCCGCGGCCTCCTTGGTGTGCATGTCGATGCACCAACCGCAGCCGTTGATCTGGCTGGCGCGCAGCGCCACCAGCTCCTGCGTGGACCTCGGCAGCGGCGACTGGGCGATCACCAGGCCGGCGTTGGCGAACCGCTTGCCGAACTTCGCGGCGATCTCGTTGTCGAACATGTTGAATCGGGCATCCATGACTTCGTCCTCACTCGTGGTGTTGCACTGGACGAACACCAGACACCGGCGACCCGATCCGTGTGACAGCGTCATCGGTGATGTGAGCCACAACACGGATTGCAGGCGTCCCGGTGTCACACAACGGCGCGGTCCGGTGTCTGGTGGGTGGCAGAGTTGCAGCGCAGCCGAGAGTGAAGCGAGGTACCCATGGCCGGCACATCGCGGACCGCGCCCGACGACCGCGGCGGGGACGAGGGCCAGGACGACTGCTCTGATACCGCCACCGAGGCGTTCCTCACCCACCGCAACCTGCTGTTCACCGTCGCCTACGAGATGCTCGGCTCGGCAGCCGACGCGGAGGACGTCCTGCAGGAGACCTGGTTGCGGTGGGTGGGCGTCGATCTCGGCACCGTGCAGAATCAGCGTGCGTACCTGGTCCGGATCACCACCCGCCAGGCACTCGGCAGGCTGCGAGCGCTCGGCCGCCGCAAGGAGTCCTACGTCGGCTCCTGGCTGCCCGAGCCGCTGCTCACCACGCCCGACGTGGCCGAGGACGTCGAGCTTGCCGACAGCGTCTCGATGGCGATGCTGCTGGTGCTGGAGACACTCGCGCCGACCGAGCGAGCGGTGTTCGTGCTGCGCGAGGTGTTCGCTCTGGCCTACGACGAGATCGCGGAGGCCGTCGACAAGACCCCGGCCGCGGTCCGCCAGATCGCCCACCGGGCACGGGCACATGTCGCCGCCCGCCGACCACGCGGGGTGGTTTCCGCGGCCGAGGCCCGGGACGCCCTGGACGCGTTCCAGCGGGCGGCCGCGACCGGCGATCTGCAGGGCCTGCTCGACATCCTTGCGCCCGATGTCGTCCTGCTGGGTGACGGTGGCGGAGTCAAGCAGGCCGTGCCGCGCCCCATCGTGGGGGCAGACAAGGTGGCCCGCCTGCTGGCCGCCGGGCTGGGCAGGATCACCGCGGAGTCGCTGCGGCCAGCACAGGTCAACGGCTACCCGGCGCTGATTCTCCAGCTCGATGGCGAGATCGACACCGTCCTGGCGGTGCGCATCGACGACGGTCTAGTTACCGGGCTCTACGCCGTGCGCAATCCCGAGAAGCTGTCACATATGGAGAAGGAGACCGCCCTGCGTCGCTGAGTCCCGCAGCCTCTCGGCTCAGCCGGGCGCGATCGATGGCGGACCGCTGCCCAGGCACGCCGAGAATCCGCGCGTCAGTTCAGCTTCGCCGCCCGAGTTGATCCAGCCCGCGCACAGCATCGCCGAAGACAAGGTCCAGGACGGCCTCACTGCGCTGAGCGTCGGCGCCTGCGGCGATGATCGTCTGCACCGCCGGATAGCCGCGCAGCCCGACCTCGGTCGGCCGCCCAGCGGAGATGATCGTGTAGACCTCGCGGACCGGGTAGGTGTGGACGGCCCTGACCTGCTGGGCAAGCTCGTCGGCGGCCGCGCCCTCCAGGAGATCGCCGATCACGCCCTCGTTGCGCACCGCCAGCTCGATCCAGCCAAGGTAGGTCTCGTCGCTGGGCCATTGGTGCGGCACACCAGGCGAGGCCATCACCGACTGGTCGTAGGGAGGAAGCGGCTCGACCCGCAAACGCAGGACACCCGGATACTCGCTCCACGGACGTGCGAGCTGCTCGGTCAGGTAGCGATGGAACGCCTCCGCCGACGCGGCTCCCGCTCTCGGAACGAAGCAGAGTACGAAGGTCGGCACCGGCGGAGGGCCCTGCATGACGGGTCGTCGACGAGGTCGACGAACGTGCGGCCGCTGCCGGGAGCCGACAGCTGGGCACCGATGCGGCCGATGAAGTTGTGTGCGTCGTCGGGAATGGTCTCCCTCGGGAGCGGATTCCTGCCGAACGCGACCAGGTCGGCCTCGGACAGGAAGAGCCCGTGCGGCATGCCCTGAGGCTGAGCCACCTCCGGCGCATCGAAAGAGACGCCCTGGACTGCAGGCCAGAGATCGGGACGGTTGGCCGCAAGGCGCAGCTGCCGGTACTGCCAAAGGCCCGGAGCGCGGGCGAACATGATCCCGTGTACGTCGCGCCAGTAGGCCTCGCATACGTCCTGCGGGATATCGGCGCGCCACCAGCAGAAGGCCGTCAAGGCGAGTTCGGCAGCGTTCTCAAGGTCGGCCGTGCGCACCACGTCGAGCGATTATTCGTTGTCCAGCGCAGGCTCCGCAAGCACCATTTCCGCACGTGCGGATGCGGGCTGCTCTGTGCCGCCTCGTGCCCGCGACGCACATCAGCCGAGCAGGAACGTCACGACCGCCCCGTCCTTGTCACACAGATAGCGGAGAGCCGACGCTCCGGCACGCTCGGAGCGGCAGGAGAAGCCGTGCACCTGGCCGGGCTCCGGCCCGCCCTCCTTCACCGCGGCGGTGGCGATGTCGCGGGCAACCTGGCAGCCAGTGTCCTTGGCCCGGATCGAGCCGGCGTGGTGCAGTGGGTCGATGTTCACGTCCCTGCATTCGCGCCCGAACCCGGCGAAGGCACGGGGATGCGCGACGTCAACGGCGAGTCGCGGAGGATCGGAAAGTTCCTGGACACGGAACCCGAGGCGCGTCGCCGCTCCGATCCCCCACTTGGTCACCGCCTCGAAGCCGCCGCGAACTTCACCGCGGCGATCGCGGGCAGGTCCGGCCGCAGCGTCGTCCGACCGTCGTAGGAGCGGAGGGTCTGGCCGTTGCGGAAGATGATCTCGAGAGACTGGTCGCCGGGGATCTCGACGCGTCTACCCGACCCGGGTTCGTCCAGCTGGTCGTAGCTGACCTCGTAGGCCGGCCGGCCGCCGCGGAACTCGAAGACAGCTCGGTCGAAGGTCGCGTGCCGGCCCACCCGGACGTCGGCCAGCCGAGCGGTTCGCTGGGTCGTACCCTGGCCCGACTCCTTGGCGGCACCGATGGGCGGCGCCGGCTCACCGTCCTGCCGGGGCGCCGTACCGCCCGGCGTCGTGGTCCCCTCCGCGTCCCCGGGCGGTGTGGTGGTCGCGGTCGGCGAGCCGTTCTCCGTGGGGCGCTCGTCACCGGGCGCGGTCTGGCCGCCTCCGTCGCCGCACGACGCGAGCGTGACCACCGTTGCCGCCCCGACGGCTACCAGGCTCCGACCGGGACGGCGCCGACCGCGTCGCCGGTCGAGGTCCCGAGATCGCATCCTGACTCCGATTCGGTCCTGGGCCTTCGGCCCTGGCTCCGAGATCCCTTACACCCGTCATCGCGTGCCCGTGACGAGTGCCACCCAAACACCTGCCGCGCATCAAGTCGTCCGGTCCTTCCACTGGCCCGACACACCCGCCAGGATCAGCCAGGGCTCGATCACCAGGTTGATGCCGACGTGCGCGACGATGGCCGGCAGGACGTTGCGGTCCCCCACGACGTACGTGATCGCGAGCAGGGCGCCCAGTACCGCGGTGGACACGACGACCGGCAGCACGATCGCCAGCTCACCGCGCAGCAAGACCCACGCGGCGTGCGCCACCCCGAAAACCACGGCCGAGAGCAGGACCTGCCAGACGACATGCGTTCCCCAGGAGGGGAGCAGGTCCATCAGCTTCTGCCGGAAGACAACCTCCTCCACGATCCCACCGACGATCGCCGTGCACACGGCGATCGCCTTCAGCGGGGACAGCTCGAACTTGTGCCGTTGACGAACGGAACCGCCGCCAAGGTGTAGAAGGTGTAGCCGACCGCCGTCAGCGCGGCCAGAAGCCAGGCGAGAGGGATGTCGAGCACGCCGTCGGTGAATCCCAGCGTCTCCCTGGCGAAACGAGCGGGATCGGGCCACATCCAGAACAGGATGACCGCGGTCAGTGCAACGTTTATCGCCGACAACACCAGCGCGGTCCGGCGCCGGTTCCGGGCTGATTGGTCCACCTGGTCCACGGCACTCCTCATCACACCGGCTCACCTCGAAGGCGGGCGCTCGTGAGTGGCGACACGAGTTAGAACTCGCGTAGGCACTCACGAGCGGCTAGCGCTGGTCGCCGAAGTCCTCCGGGTCGGCTTCCTCCAGCGCGGCCCGGAAGTCCGCGATCTCCGCTTCCCGTTCCCGGGTTTCCATCGCCGCGGCCGGGTCGCTGGTGTCGACCACGTCGATCTCCACCGCCGCCTCGTCGAGCACGGCCTCCTCGACCTCGACGGGCGCGTCGGCCCGCACGGCGATGGCGATCGCGTCACTGGGCCGCGCCGAGACGCGGGTACCGCCTTCGAGCACCAGGTCAGCCACGAAGGTGCCCTCGTGTAGACCGGTCACCTCGACACCGGTCACCGCACTGCCCAGCGTGTGGAGCACCTGGCCGATCAGCTCGATCGTGCTCGGCCGTACGTTCTCGACACGCTGCGCCGCCTCCATCATCGCCGTCGCCTCGGGGGCGCCGACGGCGATCGCGAGCCATCGGCGTTCACCGTAACTCTCCCGGAGTAGCACCACCGGCGCCGAGTCGTCAGGCAACATGGCGACTCCTTGGACATCGACCGGAATCACGACACTCACCCGCGCTCTCGCCTGGTCGGACTCTGCTGCTGCCCTGGGTACCCAGCCGCCGCTGAGCGTCAACGTCGGCCCGAACGACGCCGTGACGGCCGCTGCGCCAGCCGTTGCCGGACTGCCCACGAAGATACGCTGATTCTGCCCTCGCTTCATTGCCGACAGGGCCGGAATGTGCTGTTGTGTTTGGGCCACGCCGCCGCGGGAAACCGTACCCGGTCCTGGCCGGGAACGGACCCACGAGCCGCACAGCGAGGAGACACGATGACGAACGGGGCGGCGAGCCGGCACACCGCTCGCTGCAGGTTCTGCGGCCGTCCACCCGCCCCCGGCCAGCACCGGCTGCCCGGGCCCCTCGGCCCGATCTGCATGGAGTGCGTTCAGGCGGGCCTGTATCTGGTCGGTGACGGCGAGGAGCGCGTCAGCCACGGCGGTACCGACCTGGTGCGCGTGCAGTCGTCGGCCGAGACGGTGTGCGAGTTCTGTGGCCGCGGTCAGCGGCACTCGTTTCTCGGCGTGCGCCGCTCGCTGAGGCGCATGCGGTGTCGCCAGCTCGGCTCGGTCATCTGCGTGGACTGCCTCGACCGCGGCGGCGACCTGCTCAACCGGGCACTGCGGCAGTGACGGCATGTCCGTTGTAGACGGCCAGCGCCGCCGGACCTCAGCGTGCGACGGAAAGCGCGACGCGGAATCCGACGTCGTCGACCCGGAAGGTCGGGTGGCTGCGGCGGCGCACCGATGCACGGCAGCTCCAGTGCTCGTCGAACCACCCGCCACCGCGCAGCACCCGATAGTCCGGGTGGTCCTCGGCATCGAAGCTGTCCCAGCACCACTCCCAGACGTTGCCCAGCATGTCGTACAGGCCCCATGCGTTGGGCTGCCTGCCGCCCACGTCGTGCATCCGCTCGTGCGAGTTGCCGCGGTGCCACGCGATCTCGTCGAGCGGCCCGTGCCGCGCGCCGGTCGTACCGGCACGGCAGGCGTGCTCCCACTCGGCCTCGGTCGGTAGCCGGTATCCGTCGGCGGACACCTCCCACTCGACGTCCTCGGCGCCGGCCCGCAAGCGATATGCGGGCACCAGCCCCTCGCGCCGGGACAGGGCGTTGCAGAAGCGGACCGCGTCCCACCAGGAGACGCTTTCGACGGGCGACCGATCGTCGTGCGCCGCGCTCGGCCGAGTGCCCGTGACCTGCGCGTACAACGCCTGGGTGACCGGAACGGCGGCGAGCCGGTACGGCGCGAGATCGACCGGCCAGCTGCGCCGGGTCCGCCGGTCCGCCAGCGTCACCCGCCCGGGCGGGACGGCGATCATCCCGCTCCCCGCGCCCACGTCCATGGACGAACGATCATACCGGCCCCGAGCACGGCGACCGAGCCGTGAATCGCCGGCCGCGGAGCAGTCCGCGTGCGGCCACCAGCACGATGCCCGCCGCGGTGATCGAGCCCGCGGCGACGGGAACCCAGTCGCCCCAGCGAACGTAGGGAGTGGTCCCCTCGTACACCGGCACGTCGACGACGAAGGTCCCGCGCTCGTCCGGCGGCATCCAGGCCAACCGCCTGCCCCGGGCGTCGAACGCCGCCGACGTGCCACTCTGCTGCACCAGCACGGCGGAACGGCCGGACTCCACCGCCCGGATCGCCTCGACACTCGCCTGCTGCGGCTGCGCCCAGCTGCCGTGGAACGACGTGAGCGAACCCTGCACCACGGTCACGTCGGCGCCGAGGCGGACCAGCTCCCGGCGCAGGTCAGGAAAGATCGACTCGTAGGAGATCAGCGGCCCCGCCCGTACACCGCCGACCCACAGCAGCACCAGCCGGTCGCCGGGTACGCGGTCCTCGTCGGCGATCTCGGTTCCCCGGAGCAGCTCGCCGAGCAGCGGGCGCATCGGCACGTACTCACCGAACGGCACCAGCCGCTGCTTGACGTACGTCCCCGACAACCCGTCGGCGCCGTACTGCCGGGTCGTCTTCCGGACCCGGCCGTCCGGTGCCCGGGCGTCGACGTTCACCAGCACGTCGCTGCCCACGGCCTCGGCCACCTCCCGCAGCCGGGCCACCGCGCCGGGCCGCCGCGCGGGGTCGAACTGCATGCTGCTCTGCCCCCACACCACGACGTCCTGACCGGCACCTTCGGCGCCGCGGGTCAGGTCCAGATGCGCGGCGAAGCGTTCGTCGACGTCATGGACGACCCCCGGCTGCACCCCGAGCACGCGGACACTGTTCGTCGCCGCCGGTTCCGGGCGGAGCAGCCCGTAGCCGAACATCAGGGCGACGGCGACGACGGCGAGGCCGCCCCCGCAGAGCCGGGCGGCACGGCCGGCGCCGGGCAGGACCACGGTGGCGATACCGACGTTGACGGCGACCAGCACGAAGCTGAGCAACCACACACCGCCGAGCGAGGCGACCGCCAGCACCGGCCGCACCTGCCATTGGCTCGTGCCGAGGACGCCCCAGGTGCCGCCGAGAGGTGCCCAGGAGCGCAGCACCTCGACCGTGACCCACACCGACGGCAGCACGAGCACCGCCAGGGCCACGCGCGCCGCGGACGGTTGCCGCAGCAACCGGTGCGTCGCCAGGCCGAACGGCACCCACACCACACCGGCGACGAGGGCCACCAGGAGCGCGAGGATTCCCGTGTACGGAAGCAGCCAGTGAAAGAACGTCAGGAAGAAGCCCGCCGCCGTCGACGAGCTCCGCCAGGTGGCCTCACGGTGGGAGCCCGCGCACGCGCACAGCAGGACCAGCGGGACGAGCCCGGTCCAGCCAAGCCACCACACGTCCGCGGCAGGAAAGGCCATCGCCAGCACGCCCCCGGACGTCGCCGCGAGCCCGCGCATCGCCCATCGGCGCGCACGCACGGCTCCGGACATGCCGGCACGCTACCCACCCGGCCCGCTGAAGCGCTCACGGAACGCGGACACGCGTGCACGGAACGCGGACACGGCACGGCGGGTCAGCGGTGGCCCGACGGCAGTACGCGGCGTTCGAGCCAGTCGGCGACGGCGCCGCTCAGGGTGCTCTCGTCCGTGGTTCGCGGGTCGACGTTGTCGGCGTGCAGCTCCAGCACCGGAATGCCCGCCCGTTCCAGTGCCCGGGTCGTGAAGTGGCTGCCGCGTGCGTCGTCGGAGACCAGCTGCACGGCGCCGTCGATGCCGTGCAGGCGGGCTTCCTTGACGTACCACTCCGAGGACCAGGGGGGCGTGTAGAGCTGGTCGGAGAACGCGGCGAAACGCGCGGCGAGGGCGCGCAGCGGGTCATCGCCGTAGCGCTGGTAGCCGTCCGCCGCGATCCCGAGATACATCGACCATACGAACACCGCGCCGTACTCGCGCTGGAAACGCTGGTAGAAACCCATGTCGAACCAGAGCCCACGGCCTACCCACATGAGCCGGGCCCGCTCGTCCGGACACACGGCCGCGCCGGTCGCCGCCCGCTCGGCGACCTCGTCGTGGAAGGCCCGGGCGGCGTCGCGTGCCCAGGCTGTTCCGCGGTGCCACTGCGGGAGCATGACGCCGGGCACGTTGGCCATCACGTCGACCGGACACGGCCTGGTGGTGGCGATGAGGTCCCGCGAACGCCGGTTCCACTCCGCCTGCTCGTTGACCAGGCTCATGACCTCACGGAACCGCGACTCGGAGAAGGCGCGGCCGGTGTGCATCTCCAGAAACCGGATCAGCCCGGTCAGCTCGCCGACCATGAGGTCCAGCCGGTCGCTGCCGATCGCCTCCTCCCAGTGCTCGGGCATCAGCTCCCACCAGTTCGGCGGGGCCTCGCAGGCCGCCCCGCTCTCCAGCGCGTAGAACGTGGTGCCGGGGAGCTCCTCCCACACGTCGAAGACCTTCCGGGAGGAGTCACCGGTGGTCTCGGCGAGCACGATCGACGGTCTGGGAAGCCCGCCCCAGGGGGCGGACTCGGGGTCGGGATCGAAGGCCGACGCCAGCGCGGTCGAGCTGTACTGCTCGGTGTAGTCGGGATACCCGCGTGCGCGCAGCAGCTCCAGGTGGGCGGTGGTGCGGCGCTTGGCCGCGACGATCGAGGCCCACCACTGGTTGACCACATACGGAATGCCCATCGTGCGGAGGATCTCCTGCGGCGCGTCCGCGTTGACGACGGCCAGCGGCGTTCCCCGGGCCACTTCGGCGCGGAGATCGGCGAACCACTGCCGCTGGTGGCTCCTCGCCGCGTCGGTGGCTGCCAGCCTGGTGCTCATCGGGCGATGTCTCGCTGTGCCGTCGCCTCGCCGAGGGCGAGGCGGAGCGCATCGACATCGACGACGCCGTACGGTTGCCGTTCCAGCAGCACCGCCGGAAGCCCGGCTTCGGCGCGCTGCCGCGGGAAGTCCCACGGCGGGCCGGGATCCTGCACCCGGCAGTAGCTCAGCAGGATCTCCGCCCTGGATGCCGCGGCGGACGAAGCCGTGTGCGCGGCACGCCGCCGGATCGAGGCACGCGGACCGGTGGGGCCGTTGTGCTGGTAACGCTCCGCGAGGGCGAGTTCGGTGGTTCCGCCGACGGGTCGGTGGAACAGCAGATCGCCCCAGTCGTGATCCTCACCGACGACGAGCAACCCGGCCCTCTCCAGCGCCGCGTACACGTCCGGACCGTCGTGACTGCTGCCGGTGACGAACACGCGGTCGCCCGTGGCCACGGGCAACCGGCCGGCCTCGTCGAGCAACCGCTCCAGCAGTTCGATCGCCCGCGGCACCGGCAGCACGGTCGTCGCGGCGACGACGCCGAGCGCCTGCACACCGGAGAGGCGGGCAGGCTCACGGCGGCGCAGTTCCGAAAACCGGCTCAGCAGCCCGCGTAGCCGATCGTGCGCGGCGATCGCGGCGGCCAGGTCCGCGTCGCGGATCGGCTGCCCGGCCAGCTCAGCGATCCACGCCCTCAGCTGCGCGACCTTCGCGAGGACGTACCCGGTGGTGGTGCGGTGCGGCAGATGGAGCACGTCCACCAGGTAGGCGGGCGGCAGCGCCTGCTCCGGCTCCAGCCGCCGCAGCTCCCGGACGGCATAGAACAGCCGCCTCGATGCCTCACAGTCACTCGACACGATCAGCGCGTCCAGGTGGCCGTAGCCACCTTCGAGCAACGTGCTCAGCACCGACCGTGCCACCGGGTCCACCCCGGTCCCCAGGTACCGGTCGCCGAGCGCCGCGTCCGCGCCGGGTGTTCCGGCCAGTCGCACCGGCAGCATCCCAGCCGCCGTCAGCAGCTCGACCGGAACGTCCGCACCGACGTATCCGGCCACCGCGCGGCCCGCGGCCGACCAGCGGCGCGCGGCCGACGTCCGGTCGGCGGCGTGGTCGAGCAGCTGCGCGAGCGCGGCGGGCATGTTCGTCCTCCCGGTCGTCTGGTCGGCTCGGTCTTCTGGTCAGCCCGGTCAGATCACGGAGTTCGCGGCCAGCGTGGCGATCCGCTCGGCGCTGTAGCCGAGCAGGCCGCCGTACACGTGGTCGTTGTGCTCACCGAGGCGTGGTGCGGGCCGGTCGAGGCCGGCTCGCGCGGCGGAGAACCGGATGGGCACCCCGGTCGCGGACAGCCCGTCGACAAGGCCGTACTCGGGATGCAACAGGGGGACCACCTCCTCGCGCCGGCGAACCAGCGGATCACCGACGGCATCGCGCGGTGTGCGAACGGGCGCGGCGGGCACTCCCTGCCCGGTCAGCGCATCGAGCACCTCCGCGACCTGTCTTTCCGCGCACCAACACCCGATCAGCTCGTGCAGCTCGTCGGCGTGACGGACTCGCCGGTCGCGGGTGCGGAACCGCTCGTCGTCGATCAGGTCGTCGCGGCCCATCGCGCGGAGCACCCCGTGGGCGAAGGCGTCGACAGGGGCGCAGAGCGCGACATGCCCGTCCGCAGCGGCCAGCACCCCGAACGGGGCCAGGCGCGGAACGGTCTGCCCGGTGCGCTGCGGGATGCCCACCGCGTCCAGCGCTTCGAACGGCTCGCACGCCACGAAAGAGGTCAGCGCGCCGAGCATGGAGACGTCGACGTGCTGACCTTCGCCGGTGCGGTCGGCCTGCAACAGCGCGGAGACCGTGCCGATCACGGCGAACAGTGGAGCGAGGAGGTCACCGATCGGCAACCCGGAGCGCACGGGGCCGTCGCCGGGCTCGCCCGCGGTCATCATGATGCCGCTGAGCGCCTGGATGATCGTGTCCATCGCCTTGCCCGACCCCGGTCCGCCCTCCGCGCCGAACCCACTGATCGAGGTGTAGACGATCCGCGGATTCAGCTCGCGCACGGCCGGATAGTCGATGCCCAGCCGCTGGGTCACGCCAGGGCTGTAGTTCTCGACGACGATGTCTGCGTCGCGGACGAGATCCGCGAACACACCCTCGGCTCGCGGGTGTTTCAGGTCCAGCGTCACGCCGAGCTTGTTCCGCCCCCGGGCCAGGATCGACACCGAAAGGTCCGTGTCTTCCTCCCTGGCGAGGCGGAGACCCGCACGGCCCAGATAGGGAGCGTTGCCGCGCGCCGGATCCCCGCCGGCCGGATTCTCCACCTTGATCACCGTGGCACCGAGGCCGGCGAGCAGCAGCGTCGCGTACGGCCCGGCGAGGGCGGTCGTCAGGTCGATCACGGTACGACCTGCGAGCGGCTGGTCGGTCATGGGCTCCCCTCGGCGGGCATACCGGCGTCCGACACTCACTCGACAGCATCGGCGTCATAACGAAGACGATCGTTACATCATTTGACTACTATTTCAACCATGGCGTACGGCGAGGAACTGCTGAAGTGGCGGTACCGTGTGCGTCGTACGACAGGCAGTATCCGAACCGGCGCCTCCGGTAGCTCCGAGACCGCCACCGACGAAGGCCACGGCAACGCATGACACCGACCCCGTCGCATCGCCGCTCCAACGGCGCGAAGCCCCAGCAGATTCTCACGTCGTTGCTCGGCGACTTCTGGTACTGGCGCGAGGAGCACATCCCGTCCGCGGCGCTGGTCGACCTGCTCGGCGAGTTCGGGATCACCTCCGCGGGCGCCAGGACCGCGATGCGCAGGCTCGCCGCCAGGGGCCTGCTCACAGTCGAACGCAACGGCCGGACGACGGCCTACGGCATCCCGCCCCGGACCGTGGCCGTGATCGTCGAGCACGCGTACCGCATGCTGACCTTCGGCACGTCGACGCCGCAGTGGGACGGAATGTGGACCGTGGTCGCGTTCTCGGTACCGGAACAGGAACGCGCCCTGCGCACGGCGCTGCGGGCACGGCTGCGCCTGCTGGGCTTCGCCGCGCTCTACGACGGCGTCTGGGTCACGCCGCACGACAGGTCCGAGGCCGCCGCGGAGACGTTACGCGAGCTCGGAGTCACGACCGCGACCGTGCTGCGCTCCACCGCCGTGTGGCACAACCCGGAGGCGAGCGGCCCGGGTGAGGCGTTCGACCTGCACTCCCTCGCCCGGAGGTACCGGCGTTTCGCCGACCACTACGAGCCGCTGCTCGAACAGGTCGACGCGGGCCGGATCGGCCCCGCGGAGGCGCTGCGCACCCGCACCGAACTCGGGGCCGAATGGCGCGAGTTCCAGGACCTCGACCCGAACCTGCCCGCCGAGCTGCTGCCCGCGGCATGGGCACGCGAACGTGCGCAGCGTGCCTTCATCCGGATCTACGACCGGCTCGGTCCCCTTGCCGAGCTGAGGTTCCGGGAGGTACTTGGGCGGACCGCCCCCGAGCTGGCCGAACTCGTGTCCCGGCACGACCTGGACAGCGTGACCGAACTGCTGCACACCCTCGCCGAACGGCCCCAGGGCGACACCCCGTTCGAACGTGCGACCGAGGCCCGCAGGCTCACCGAGGCTGAACGCGCGTCATCCTGAGGGGCCAGCCCTGGCGGCCGAGGGTGCGTCTCGATCCAACCCGATAGGCGTCAAATTGTTGACGACCGACATCCGTTCGGCGATAGTGTCGGTGCCACATCCACTCGCGTTGCTCTTGCCGCCAACGCTCAAGGAGGGACCGGACATGGACGTCCAGTCCACGAGAAAGACGCCGGACCCGGTCGTGCGGGTCGAGCACCTCGCCAAGCGCTTTCGTCGCAGGGACGGCTCGACCGTCCATGCGATCGACGACGTCTCGTTCGAGGTGCACGCCGGTGACTTCGTCGTCCTACTCGGGCCGAGTGGCTGCGGCAAGACGACCCTGCTGCGATCGATCGCGGGGCTGGAGACGCCGGACCAGGGAACGATCAGTTTCGGCGACCGGGTGCAGTTCTGCGCGAGACGGGACATCAACGTGCCGCCGGAGCGGCGGGGCATCAGCATGGTCTTCCAGTCGTACGCGCTGTGGCCGCACATGACCGCGTTCCGCAACGTCTCCTACCCCCTGGAGAGTCGCAGGTCCGGCAGGAAGCACAAGCCCACGATCGCGAGCCGGGTCCGCGAGGCACTCGAGCTGGTGGGGATCCCGGAGCTGGAACAGCAGTACGCCGCGCAGATGAGCGGTGGCCAGCAGCAACGGGTCGCGCTGGCGCGCGCGCTGGTCAGCAACGACTCGCTGGTCCTGTTCGACGAGCCGCTCTCCAATGTGGACGCCAAGGTCCGCGAGCAGCTGCGCATCGAGCTCCTCGCACTGCAGCGGGAGCTGGGCTTCGCGGCGATCTTCGTGACGCACGACCAGTCCGAAGCCATGCAGCTCGGCAGCAGGATCGCCGTCCTCCAGGAGGGCCGGGTGGCGCAACTCGCGTCGCCGCTCGATGTCTACACGAAGCCGGCCAGCCGGTATGTCGCGAAGTTCATCGGAACGATGAACGAGGTGTTCGGCCGCGTCACCGCGATCAAGGCGGAAACGGCGGTGGTGGACACCGTGCTCGGCGAGCTGACGGGGCGGATCGGCGCCGAATCGGTCGCGGTGGGCGACAGGGTGGCCGCCATGTGGCGCCCGGAGAGCGCCACGGTCTCCACTTCGGACCCTGTCGCGGCGAACCGCCTGCGCGGCGAGCTCAAGGCCTCCCTGTTCGTGGGCACGCACACCGAGCAGGTCGTGCACGTGGACGGCCGCGATGTGCACGTGCTGGTGCCCGGTGCCGACGTGCTCGGCTCCGGCAGCGATGTCTGGGTCGAGGTGTCCGATGTCGACATGCTGGTGCTGCCCGCGGAGGACGCATGACCGCCCCGGCGCAGGCCCGCTCACCGCTCGGCAGGGCGGGCAGGCGCCTGCGCTCCCGGACGCCCCGGCCATTCGAGGCGACCAGCCTGGTGATCGGCCTGGTACTGATCGCCATCGTCATGGTGCCGCTGCTTCGGATGCTCGTCGGCATGTTCTGGGTGGACGGCGAGCTCACCACGCGCCCGATCCGGCGCACGCTTGCGGCGCCCGGACTTGCCGAACTGCTGCTCAACACCGTCATCGTCGTGGTCGCCAGCAGCGCGATCGCGTTGGTCGTCGGGGTGGGGCTGGCGTGGCTCAACGAGCGGACCAACGCGCGGATGGGGCTGCTCACCGACTCGCTGCCACTGCTGCCGTTCCTGCTGCCACCGGTCGCGGGTGCCGTCGGCTGGGTGATGCTGCTGTCGCCTCGCGCCGGACTGCTGAACGACTGGATCCGGGGAGCCCTTTCGGTCGTGGGCATCTCCGTCGAGGACGGCCCGTTCGACATTCACAGCTGGTACGGCCTGATCATGGTGTACGCCTTCTACGCCGTGCCGTTCGTGTTCATGAACGCCGCGGCCGGCTTCCGCAATCTGGACTCCTCGCTCGAGGAGGCGTCCCGGCTCAGCGGAGCGGGCATGCTCCGCACCCTGCGGCGGGTGACCCTGCCCGTGGTGGCGCCGAGCCTGGGAGCCGGTGTGCTGCTCAGCATCTGGTTCGGCGCCGGGATGTTCTCGCTGCCCGCGATCGTCGGCACCCCCGCCGGGATCGAGGTCCTCTCGGTGCGCATCGTCGAGCTCCTCACCTTCACCTATCCGCCGGACACCGAGGTCGCGGTCGGGCTGAGCGGGTTCGTGGTCGCGTTCGTCGGCCTCGCCTACTGGCTCCAGTTCCGCATTCTCCGGCGCGGCAGACATGCGGTGGCCTCCGGCAAGGGCGGCGCTGCCCGGCGCATCGACCTGGGTGCCTGGAAGTGGCCGATGCGCGCGCTGGTGCTCGGCTACGTGCTCGTTTCGACCGTGCTGCCGATGGTGGCGCTCGCGCTGGTCTCGCTCAACGGTTTCTGGACGCCGGACATCGCGTGGGGCGAGCTCAGCCTGACCGCGCTGCGCGACGCGGTCCTCGACGACCCCGTCACCCGCGAGGCGCTGGCCAACAGCCTGGGGCTCGGCGTCGTCGGCGGGCTCGTCGGCATCCTCGGGGCCGCGGCGGTCGCCCTGTACGTCGCGCGCAGGCGCGGCCTGCTCTCCGGCGCGGTGGACGCGGGGATCAAGCTGCCCGCCGCCGTGTCGAACATGGTGATCGCGGTGGGCATCCTGCTGCTGTTCGGCGGCCCGCCTTTCCTGCTCTCCGGCACGCTGGCGATCCTGTTCATCGGCTACCTCGCGCTGTACCTGCCACAGGCTTCGGTGGCGGCCGACGCCGCCGTCAGCGGTGTGGGCGGCGAACTGCCCGAGGCGTCGGCGGTGTCCGGCGCGAGACCGTTCCGCACGTTCCGCAAGGTCTACCTGCCCCTGATGACGCCGGGCCTGGTCGCGGGATGGGCGCTGCTGTTCATCCGCATGGTCGGCGATCTGACGGCTTCGGCGATCCTGGCAGGCACGGGGAACCCGGTGGTCGGCTTCCGCATCCTCGAGGTCTTCACGAGTGGTTCGTACGCGCTGCTCGCGTCGCTGTCCACGGTCCTGGTCCTGGTGACCGGCCTGGTGCTGGCCGCCGTGCTCGCCTACACCCGGCGCTCCTCGCGGCTGGGCGTCTCCGCCAGCGTGGGCGGTGTGTGATGCGGGCGGTGCTGCTGGGAACGAAGGGCGGGCCACGTCTGCTCGCAGACCGGTGCGGACCCGGGCAGCTGATCGAGCAGACCGGCCACACCGTCCTGGTGGACGCGGGCGAGGGCGTGGTGCAGCAGATCGTCCGTTCCGGGCGCAGCCTGGCCGATCTCGACGCCGTCTTCATCACCCACCATCACTGCGACCACAATGTCGCGCTGGGCAACGTCCTCATGGGCTACTGGGTCAGCGGCGGAAGCCGCCCGCTCACCGTGTACGGACCGCCACCGCTCGACCGCGTCGTCGAGCGGATCCTCGCCGCCCACGAGTACGACATCACCACCCGCGTCGCCGACGAGGGCCGGGTCGACCTGCGCGAGCTGGTACGGGTACGAACACTCGGTGACTCCGGTGACTCCGGTGCGTCCAGGGTCGAGACCGGCCCGCTGACCGTGACGGCCGTGCCCGTGTCACATCCGCCGGTGCACGCGCTCGGGTACCGCTTCACCGGCACGGCCCGCGGCTCGTCGATCGTCGTGTCGGGAGACACCGCCCCGTGCCGTTCGCTGGTCGAACTCGCGCACGGAGCCGAACTGCTGATCCACGAGGTTCTGCACCCTGACTTCATCCGTCCCGCCGCGTCCAACACCAGGTGGGCCGATCTGGAACGTCACCTGCTCACCTCACACACCAGCGTTTACGAGCTCGGCGCCGTCGCGGCCGCCGCGGGAGTCGGGACGCTGGTGATGACCCATTTCGTCCCCGCGACCGGCGTGGAGCCGCGGCGGTGGCTGGAACCGGTACAGGAGCGGTTCGGAGGCCGGGTCCTGCTCGGACACGACCTGATGCACATCGACACCCACAGCGTCAACACCCACAACGTCAACACCCACAACGAGGTGGAGGAACCCCATGAGAACCATCACTGAGCGCGTCGTCCCGATAGCCGCCTGCGCCGTGCTCGCTGTCACGTTGAGCGCGTGCGGATCCGGATCCGCGGGCACGGGAAGCGCCGAGGTGACCGATCCGGCTCTGCGCGAACTCGTGACCGCCGCCCAGGAGGAGGGCCGGCTGACCCTCTACGGTGTCCCGGACGAGGCCGTGCTGCGCACGCTCGGCAAGGAGTTCACCGAGCTGTACGGCGTCGAGGTCGAGCCGGTGCGCCTGGTGTCGTCCGATCTGTCGCAGCGATTCTCCTCCGAGGCCGACGCCGGAGCACCCGCCAGCGACGCGATCCTGCTGACCTACTCCGAGTTCTACCCCGACGCGCTGGCCAGCGAGTGGCTGGTCCCGATGTCCTCGGCGGGCATCCCGGACTACCCGGGCGACTATCCGGACAAGTACGTGAAGGACGACGCGAACGTCCCGGTCGTCAGCCTCGTCCCGACCAGCGCGGTGTACAACACCGACGAGGTCGCCGAGCCACCGACCTCCTGGGAGGACTACGCCGACCCGCGGTACAAGGGGCGGATCTCGGTGGCGGATCCGGCCACGTCACCGGCGAACCTCGCCTTCTGGCAGCTGATGCGCGAGACCTACGGCGACGACTTCCTCCGCGGGGTGGCCGCGAACGACCCGACCTGGCAGAACAGTGCGGTTCCCGGTACCCAGGCGGTCGCCGCGGGCGAGGACGTGCTCGGCCACCCTGGTGTGGAGGCGATCGTGCGCAATCTCCAGCAGTCCAACGCGCCGGTCGAGACCACGATCCCCGGCCCCACGACCGGGCCCGAGATCGCGCTCGGCCTGACCGCCGATGCCCAGAACCCCAACGCCGCCAAGCTCTTCGCACACTTCCTGCTCTCGGAGGAGGGCAGCACGCTGCTGGCCGAGTCCTCCGGCGCCGGCTCGCCGTACGGCGCGGGCCTGCCCGAAGGGTTCGCGGTTCCCGAAACGGTTTCCGACGAGCAGGCCCAGGAGATCAAGCGGCTGCTCGGGTCCCCCTGAGCGCCGAGCACGCCTTCCCGACACGGCCGCAGAGGAGTTGCCGACGATGGATCCTGAGTTGACCGACGACCGGGTGACCGCGAAGCGGGACCTGACCGACGACTTCGACCCCAAGGCTCCCGAGACGTTCACCAGCGCGCACGAACTGTACGCGGAGATGCGGAAACGGTGCCCGGTCGCGCACAGCACCGGTTTCGACGGCGGGTTCTGGGCGTTGTTCCGGTACGAGGACGTCGACCGGGTGCTGCGCGACTCCGGCACGTTCACCACCTCGGTGCAGAACACGGTGCCGAAGTTCGCGTTCACCGGCAGGCGGCCACCGTTGCACCTCGACCCTCCGGAGCACACCTCGTACCGGCGCGTCATCAACAGGTTCTTCACCCCGACCAAGATGCGTGCGCTGGGTCCGCGGGTGCGAGAGCTCGTCGTCGAGCAGCTCAGCCCGCTCATCGACGCGGGTTCCGGGGACATCTCGGTGGACTACGCGCAGAAGTTCCCGGCGATGGTCTTCGCCGAGTTCTTCAACCTCCCCCGCGAACTGGCGGCCCTGATCAAGGAGATCAGCGCGTCCTACGTCGCCGCGATCGTCGCTGTCGACGACGCCACGGTGAAGCGGCTCAGCGGGCGGTTGTACGAGATCGCGCAGGCGGTCATCGACGAACGCCGTTCCTCCCCGATGGCCCCGGAGGACGACCTCACGACGGCACTGATACACGCGACACACGACGGCGAGCCGTTGCCTGCCGACATGGTCCTCGGCTGTGTGAGGCAGCTTCTCGTCACCGGGATGGTCGCGCCGAGCGTGTTCATCGGCAACATGTTCGTCCATCTCAGCGAGGACCGGGAGCTGGCCACGGCGTTGCGGGCGGACCCGGCCCGGATCCCCGCCGCGGTGGAGGAGTTCCTCCGCCTGTACGGCCCTTACCGGGGCATGGCGCGCACGGCGAGGGAGGACGTCGTGTTCGGCGGGCGGCTGATCAAGGCGGGAGAACCCATCGCACTGGTCTATACCTCGGCCAACCGGGACGAGCGGATCTTCCCGGACGGCGAGAAGTTCGTCTTCGACCGCCCGAACCTCAACGAGCACATCTCGTTCGGCGCGGGCGTGCACAGCTGCCCCGGTGCGCCGCTGGCTCGCATGATGATGGTGATGACGCTGGAGGAGGCGCTGGCACGGACCAGTGACTTCGAGGTCAGCGGGCCGATCACCATGGCCAAATGGGCGGAGTGGGGAACGAACTCGGTCCCGATGCGGTTCGTCCCCGCCGCCGCGACGGGCGGGGAGGTGCCGTGACCGGGCCGGGTCCGCGACCGTCGCCCGGAGACGACTTCGACCCGGCGCGCAGCCAGGCGCCCGAGGACGTCTACGCCATGTACGCCCGGCTGCGAGAACGCTGCCCGGTCGCCTACAGCAGTGCCTACGGCGGTCACTGGGCACTGAGCCGCTACGCCGACGTCAGGGCCGCGGCGAGCGACGCGCAGACGTTCATCTCGTCGGTACGTGCCGTCGTACCGAGTGATCCGAGAGGGCTGCGCCGACCTCCGCTGAACTTCGACGCCCCCAGGCACACGCCGTACCGGCGAGCTCTCGACCGGACCCTCCAGCGGCAACGGGTCGCCGGTCTCGAAGGCAGGCTCGGCGCTCACGCGGCGCGTGAGCTGGAGCCGATGCTGGCCAGGGGCGGCGGCGACGTGGCGCAGGAGTACGGCGCCCGGTTTCCCGCCTGGGTGACGGTGGAATGGCTGAACCTGGCCCCGGACATCGCCCCCGTCCTCGCCGACCGCGCGACCCGCTGGGTGAACGCGTGGCGCGAGGAGGATCACGCGGCGGTCAACGAGCACAGCGAGCACATGTACCGGATCGCCCGTGACCTCGTGGCCGCCCGCGAACGCGAGCCGTTGCCGGTGGGCCAGGACCCGGCCAGCTCGTTGCTCGCCGAGCGGCACGACGGTGCGCCCCTCGACCGCGAGCAGATCGTGGGCGCCCTGCGGCAGTCACTGGTGGTGGGCATGGTCGCGCCGCCGATCCTGCTGGGTTCCATCTGCGCACATCTGTCCGCCGACCCCGCGTTGCAGCGGCGACTCAGGTCAGACCCGGCGCTCCTTCCGGACGCGGTCGAGGAGTTCCTGCGGCTCTACACCCCGTATCGCGGGTTCGCGCGAACCGTGTCGCACGAACAGGTCCTGCACGGCCGCACCATCCGCCCGGGCGAGCCGGTGACGTTGTCCTATGCCTCCGCGAACCGGGACGAGACCGTGTTCGACGAGCCCGGCACCTTCCGGCTGGGGCGGTCCAACATCCGGGAACACCTCGCCTTCGGCCGGGGACGGCACCGCTGCGCGGGAATGCCGCTGGCCCGCCTGGGAATCCGCGTCGCGCTGCGCACCCTGCTCACGCGCACCCGGCATTTCGAGCTCGCCGGCGAGATCGAGGGCGCGCGCATGCCGGAGGTCGGCGCGGTGTCCGTTCCGCTGACGCTGCGCCGCGCCGCCACCGAGGCCCACCCGGCTCGTGAGTGCGCACACGAGTTCTAACTCGTGTGCGCACTCACGAGTCCCGGCCCTAACCTCCTGTTACGTCACGGTAGGATTCCGCCGTCATCGGTGCGCACGGCAGGGAGGACGGATATGACGGCCGACGGAGGACCACCGCGCTTCGGCACGGTCCCGGCATACAACTCCGCCTACCCCGGACAGCCGATTCCCGTTGAGCCGAATGAGCGAAACGGCCTCCGCGGCTACCACGCCGCGATGACCGGCGTGGAGGACGACATCACCGGCGCGGGCGTCTCGCTCACCGTCGACTTCCTTCCCGGCGGCGCACCGACGCCCGACGAGCCCGACCGGCTGGGCAACGTCGTCGCCACGCACTGGGGCCAGGCCCCGATCATCGTGCTCGCCGAGGCCGTCTCGCTCCGGGACGCCTGGAAAGCCGTCATCGGCAGCTGGCCTGCCCGGCTCTCCGAAGCCATCACGGCCGTCGCCGCCCTCCCGTCCTACTCCGGAACGGATACCTGAGCTCGGCGAGCGAGCCCGGCCGCGTACGGCCGCCCGCGCACGTGCTGCGAACCCGCCCCGGCTGCACCAGGATTGGCTGGGCGGCCGCGCCATGCCCGGCGCGCGGCGCGAAACCGAAGGGACGGAAGGGATGCTCGACGTCGGCGCGATCACGTGGGCCGTCACGATCGGCCTGATCATCGCCCTGCTTGCGGTGGACCTGCTCCTGGCGGCGGCACGCCCGCACCGGGTCGGCTTCGGCGAGGCGACCGCCTGGTCGGTGTTCTACATCCTCGTGGCCATCGGTTTCGGTGTGTGGTTCACTCTCCAGCACGGCGGTGACTTCGGCACCGAGTACTTCGCCGGCTACCTCATCGAGAAGAGCCTCTCGGTCGACAACCTGTTCGTCTTCGTCATCATCATGACCACCTTCGCGGTGCCGCAGGAACACCAGCACAAGGTCCTCATCTTCGGTATCGCGCTCGCGCTGGTGATGCGCGCGATCTTCATCGCGCTCGGCGCCACCCTGCTGGCGCTGTTCTCGTTCATGTTCCTGCTCTTCGGACTGCTGCTGATCTACACCGCGGTGCAACTCTTCCGGCATCGCGACGAGGAGCCGGACGTCGAGGACAACGTCGTGGTGAAGGCCTCACGCCGCTTCCTGCCGGTCACCGACGACTACGTCGGCGGAAAGCTCTTCGCCCGCGCCGGGAACCGCAGGCAGGTCACGCCGTTGTTCATCGTGCTGATCGCCATCGGCAGCGTCGACCTGCTGTTCGCGCTGGACTCGATCCCCGCGGTCTTCGGCATCACCGAGGAGCCCTACATCGTCTTCACCGCGAACGCGTTCGCCCTGCTCGGCCTGCGAGCACTGTTCTTCCTGGTGAAGGGACTGCTCGACCGGCTGGTCTACCTGTCCACCGGGCTCGCCCTGATCCTGGCGTTCATCGGTGTCAAACTCCTGCTGCACTGGGCCCACGTCGACATCGACGAGAGCGTCCCGGAGATCTCCACCCCGGTCAGCCTCGTGGTGGTCGCCGCCATACTCGCCGTCGTCACGGTCGCGAGCCTGATCAAGACCCGGCGTGACCCCACGGCGAAGGCTCACCCCGGCTCCCTGCGGGCACACCCCGGCAAGGCCGGACGGCGCGCCGACGAATCCGATCCGGACCGCTCGGCCGGGCGGTGAACCGGGCCGGCCCACGAGACTGCCACCACATACGGTTGCTGATGTAGACCCGCTACGCGCAGATGACGACGTCCGCGGGCACGCACGCGAGCTACCATCACCGCGTGGTGACCGCGATCCGCCCGCGCACCCGGACACTCCTGGTCGACGTGGCTCTGGCCGTTCCGCTGGGGGCGGTCATGGTCGGCCCCCACTACGGATCCCCGGACAGGGCGGGCGGCCCGGCCGGTGCGATCGCGTTCACACTGATCGGGCTCGCGATCGCCGCCCTGCCCATCCGGCGCCTGCTCCCGCTCGTCGCGCTGGGAACGGCGACGACGGCCTCGGCCGCCCACCTCGCGCTCGGCTACCCGGACGGTCCGATCTTCCTGGCCGTTCCGGTGGCCATCTACGCGGTCGCGGCCGGGCACGGCATCCGGCGGTCGCTGCCCGTATGCGCGGCGAGTGCCGTCGTGCTGACGGCCGCCGACCTCGCCGACTCGCCGCGGTGGTGGGCGGAGTCGGGGCCGGTGGCGGAGTGGATGGTGGTCTTCGGACTGGCTCCCTGGGCGATGGGCACCATCATCCGGATGGAGCGGGAGTCGGCGCGGGCGGCGCAGGCCGAAGCGCGCCGGGAACGCGACTACCAGGAGCGCCTGCGCACCGCGCACGACGTGCATGACATCGTGGGCCACGGGCTCGCGGCGATCAGCATGCAGGCCGGGGTGGCGATGCACGTGCTGGATCGGTCGCCCGAGCGGGCCAGGGAGATCCTGATGACGATCAAGGCGAGCAGCGGGGACGCGCTCGACGAGCTCCGATCCACGCTCGCGGTGTTCCGCTCCCCCGACGACGAGCGGGCGCCCGCACCCGGCCTGGACCAGCTAGGAGTCCTGGTGAACCGGACCGCCGAGGCCGGGCTGCCGGTCCAGCTCGAACGCGTCGGCGAGCCCGGCCGGCTGCCGGTCGGCGTCGAGCTGACGGCGTACCGGATCGTGCAGGAGGCGCTCACCAACGCGCTGCGCCACGCCGGGCCGGCCACCGCGACCGTCCGGATCGGGCACGCCCCGGACGCGTTGACCGTCGAGGTCGTCGACACCGGCCAGGGCCGCGACAACGGCAGCAGCAGCAACGGCACCGGTGACGGCCAGGGCATCGCCGGGATGCGGGGGCGGGCGGCGGCCGTCGGCGGCACGCTGGAGGCCGGGCCCGGCCCCACCGGCGGGTTCGCCGTTCGCGCCCGGCTGCCGGTGGCGGGGCGACCGTGATCAGGTTGCTGGTCGCGGACGACCAGGCGCTCGTCCGCATGGGAGTGCGCGTACTGGTCGAGGGCGAGGACGACATCCTGCTGGTCGGCGAGGCCACCGACGGGGAACAGGCGCTGGAGCTCACCCGCGCGCACCACCCTGACGTGGTGCTGATGGACATCCGGATGCCCGTCCGCGACGGCATCGACGCGCTGCGCGAGATCGTCGCCGACCCCCGGCTGACCGGTACGCGGGTGGTGATGCTCACGACGTTCGAGCTCGACGAGTACGTCTTCGACTCGCTCGCCGCCGGCGCCTCCGGCTTCCTCGTCAAGGACGGTGAGACGGCCGAGCTGCTGCACGCCGTGCGCGTGGTCGCGGAGGGCGAGTCCCTGCTGTCCCCTTCGGTCACCCGCCGGGTGATCGCCGAGTTCGCCACGGCACCGCGGCACCGGGCCGACCCGCACCCGGGGATCCGCACCCTCACCGAGCGCGAGGCAGAGGTCGCCGGGCTGGTCGCCGAGGGAATGTCCAACACCGAGATCGCCGACCGGTTGTTCCTCAGCCCGGCCACCGTGCGAACCCACGTCGGCCGGGCCATGCTGAAGCTGGAGGCACGGGACCGGGCACAGCTGGTCGTCTTCGCGGTCCGGTCCGGGCTGACGAGATAGCACTACGCCGAGCCGCGTAGCGCGCATGCGCACTCCCGCCGATGCCAGGCGTACCCCGGCACGGCCAGCATCTGCACCGTGAACGATCAACCGGGAGCCGGCCGATGACAACGGCGATCAGCTGTGCGAACGTCAGCAAGCGCTACGGCGACGTACGCGCCGTCGACGGGGTCTCCTTCGAGGTCCACGAGGGCGAGATCTTCGGCATGATCGGCCCCAACGGCGCAGGCAAAACCACCCTCATCGAGTGCGTCGAGGGCCTCCGGGAGCGCGACGGCGGCACGGTCGAGGTGTTCGGGATGGACCCCGAGCGGCACACCCGCGCGATCCGCGAACGCACCGGCATCCAGCTCCAGTCCGCCGCCCTGCCCCAGCGCATCAGGGTCGGCGAAGCCCTGGACCTGTTCGCCGCGTTCTACCGGCGGTCCACCGACTGGCGCTCGCTGCTGGCCCGCCTCGGCCTGGAGGGTAAGGCCCGGTCCTACGTCGAGAGACTCTCCGGTGGTGAGCGTCAGCGCGTCTTCATCGCGCTCGCACTCGTCAACGCCCCGGAGCTGGTGTTCCTCGACGAACTCACCACCGGCCTCGACCCACAGGCGCGGCTGGCCATCTGGGACGTGATCCGCGACATCCGTGACGGTGGCACGACCGTCTTCCTCACCACGCATTTCATGGAGGAGGCGGAACGGCTCTGCGACCGCGTCGCGCTCGTGGACCACGGCAGGATCGTCGCGCTCGACACCGTGCCGGGACTCATCGCGTCGCTCGGCGCGGAGAACAGCATGAGCTTCACCCTCGACGGGGCCGTTCCCGCCGAGCGGCTGAAGGCAGTGGACGGGGTCACCAAGGTGGAGCAGGTCGACGGAAGGGTCGTCATTCACGGCAACGGCGCCCGCTTCCCGCACGGGGCCCTGAGCGTGCTCGCCGAGGACGGCCTGTGGGCACAGGACCTCCGCACCCGGCAGCCCACTCTCGAGGACGTGTTCCTCGCGCTCACCGGCCGCGAGCTGCGGGAAGGGGAAGCCGGATGACGGCCGTCGGCAAGCTCGTCGCTGTCCAGGCCAGAAGGACCCTGCGCGAACCCGCCGCCGCCTTCTTCATGGTCGCTTTCGCCCCCCTGTTCGCGCTGCTCATGGGCCTCGTCTTCGGCAACGAGCCGCAGGCGGAGTTCGGCGACCGCGGCTACATCGACGCCAACCTGGCGAGCTTCCCCGCCATCGTGCTCGCGATCGTGAGCTTCGTCCTCGTGCCGATCGACATCGTCAGCCAGCGGGAGAGCGGGGCGCTGCGCCGCTTCCGCGCCACACCGCTGCGGCCGGTCGGCTACATCGCGGCCGACGTGCTGGTGCGCTTCGCGATCTCCCTGCTCAGCATCGCGGCGATGTTCGCGCTCGGGATGCTCGTCTTCGGTGCGCGGCCGGCAGGAGACCTGGCGAGCGTGCTGCTCGCGGCCGTCCTCGGGGTGCTCGCCTTCCTCGCGGTCGGCTACGCCCTCGCCGCTGTCATGCCGTCCCAGGGCACGGCACAGGCGTTCGGCAACGTGCTCGTGTACCCGCTGATCATTCTCTCGGGGGCCGCCGTCCCCACGGCGGTGCTGCCGGAGGGCGTGCGGCAGGTCGCGCAGTTCTCGCCGCTGACCCAGCTCGTGGAACTGCTCCGGGGCCTGTGGGCGGGCCAGCCGTGGGCCGAGAACTGGGTACCGCTCGTCGTGCTGCTCGGCGTGCTCGGTGCCGCGACCGCGGTGGCCGCCCGGTTCTTCCGCTGGGAGTGAACCTGAGTCACTCAGGCTCAAGTTTGGGAACATGTTCGTGCTCAACCACGTTGTGACGGATGAGGACCCGCGAAGAGGCGGGTCGTCGGAAACCGTGACATCGCACCGATACCGCGGAGGTGATCGTTATGGCGCTGCCCGCTGTCCGGTCCTCCGGTTCCGTGGGTCGCTGGGACCCGTTGCGTGAGTTCGAGGACCTCTACAGCCGACTGGGCCAGTGGATGGACTCGATGACCGGCACCGTCGAGGAAGGCCGGCGAGCCTGGTCGCCGCTGGCCGACATCGCCGAGACGGACGGCGCGTACCTGGTCGACGTCGAGCTGCCCGGCGTCAAGCGCGAGGACGTCACGGTCGACCTGACCGGCCGGGAGCTGACGATCAACGGTGAGCGCAAGGAGAAGGAGCGCCAGGGCTGGTTCCGGCACCGCACCCGCCGCACCGGGCAGTTCCACTACAGCGTGACGCTGCCGCACGACGTCGACGCCGACAGGATCGACGCGACGCTCGCGGACGGGATCCTGACCGTGCGCGCGCCCAAGAGCGACGCGGCCAAACCACGCCGCATCACCGTCACCGGAGCCTGACGCCTCGCCGCGGCGAGCGCGTTCGCCGTGGCCGCGGAACCGGCCTCCGAACGCGCTCGTCGCGGCACCGGAACACGGACCAGCGAAACGAGTGACCGCCCGCGGAGCCGACCATGAGCACATTTCCCCTTGGAAAGGACCTGGCCAGACTGCCGGAGCCGTGCACGCGGGCGTGGCGTTCGACAACGCCAGGGCCGTTCACGACAGCCGTCGCCTGGTGGCGCAGTTGGGTACCGCCCCGCACACGCGGCAGACGATCGGCCAGGCGGAAGGGTTGCTCATGCGCCACCTCGGCTGCGACCGCCGCGAGGGCTTCGCGTTGGTCGACGCCCATGAGCAGGGCGATCGCCCGGCCGCACTGACCCGGTTCGACGTTCCCGATGAGCGGCCCGTCTACTCAGGACGGTGGTCCGGACCGCGCTGAGCATCCGCTGCCGAGGGATCGCGGCGGGCGTCCCCGCGGGAGGCTCCGGACCGGACATGCAACCAGGCGGCCACGGCGAGCGTCATCGCGCCGAGGAACACCAGGCCGAAATCGAGGGTGACCAGCCCGAGCAGGACGGCGGCACCGGCCAGGACGTCCAGTCCCGCCCGTGCGAGCCAGGACAACGGCCCCTTCCGCGACAGCACACCGTGCCCGAGCTCCTGTGCCAGTAGCGGATCGTCCGCCTCGAACCGCTGCTCGATCCTGTCCAGCTCACGACGCTCGTACTGACTCAGCATCACTGCTCCTGCGTTCGCTCGTCCGAGCCCGGAGTCGGGCTAGGGCGCCAGCCCGTGCCGCACCGGATCCGGGTCCGTCACCGGCGAACTGTCCCGCAGCTCGATCAACGCCAGCCCGCTGTGCTCGTCGAAGCGCCGCGCGACCTGTGCAGGCGACTCGGTCACCATCACCTCCAGCGTCGGACGCACCGCGGCCTCCCGCAGATGACCGCCCCGGGTGCTGCCGTCCCGCAACCCGAGTACCGCGTGCGCATGCACCTGCCAGTCACCGTCGGGAGCACGCACGATGTCGCCGACCAGCGACAGCACCTCCGCCTGCTCGTCCACCGGAATGTCCAGGTAACGCTTGCTCTCCACGTCGAAGTAGGCGAGGGTGCTCCGGCTGAACCCGCCGATCGCGGTGAACGAGGCGGCCTCCAGCCGCTGCTGCCGCGCGAACACCCGCAAGGTCTCGACGACCGGGTCATCGACGGCGGCCACCACCACGTACGTGCGGGGAGGTCCATCGCCCAACGTCTGAAAGTCAGCCACGACACTCACCAACCCGACATCCGGGAATACCTTTTCGTGGACTGCCCCACGAGCACCCCGGGCAAACCCGGCGGCAGGTATCGGATGCGCGGATCCGCCGTTTGAACACGGCGGCCGCGAGGAACTACCTGGAACATGGGTATAAGGCGCAAGCAGGCCCCGGCCGATCGCTGGACGGCGCCGATCGGCGCGGGTGTCGTCGCCGGTCTCCTCGGCACCGCCGCGATGACCGTGTCCAGCACGGTGGAGGCGAAGCTCAGCGGGCGAGGGTCGAGTACGACGCCCTCCGACGCCGCGGGCCGGGTCGCCGGTGTCGAACCTCGGGACGAGTCGGGTGAGCAGCGGTTCAACAGCCTCGTCCACTGGGCGTACGGCACCGGCTGGGGCGTGTTCCGCGGCCTGCTCGACATGGCACGCGTCCGCGGCCCGGCCGCCTCGCTCGCCCACTTCGCCGCCGTCTGGGCTGCCGAGCAGGCCGTTCTGCCCGCGCTCCGCGTCGGCTCACCGACACCGGCGTACGGGGCGAAGGCCACCGCGACGGACGTGCTGCACCATGCCGTCTACGCCACGGCCACCGGGCTGGTCTACGACCGGCTGCGCCGCGGCTAAGCTGTGTCCGAGAAGCGCGCGATCGACGAACCCGTCTACGGACCATGACGTGTCAGTGATCGGCGCCCTGGACGGTCGGGCGGCCCGCAGCCGCGTTCGCGAGGCCTCCGGTCCCGGGCGCGCCACGCATCACCGCACACAGACACCTTCTTGAACACGCCCTGAGCGACGCCGCTCCGAGCGATCCATCACGAGATTTTGCGGTTTCCGCAAAGAACTTTGTCAGGCTGCCGCCGCGCGGGCATGGTCGAGCTCGGAGGTGGTCACGGTGACCCGACAGGAGACGATCGTTCCCGGTGGGCGGTACGACGTGGTGGTCCTCGGCGGCGGTGCCGCCGGGCTGAGCGCGGCACTCGTACTCGGCCGCGCCCGGCGCTCGGTGGCGGTGGTGGACAGCGGCAATCCGCGCAACGCACCCGCCGCCCACATGCACGGCTTCCTTTCCCGCGACGGCACGCCGCCAGGGCGGCTGCTGGAGATCGCCCGCCAGGAGGCGGCCGGCTACGGCTGCGTGATCGGCACCGGTCAGGCGCTCGCGGCGGTGCGGGTTCCCGACGGCGGGTTCGCCGTCGACCTCGGCGACGGCGACACCGTGTACGCGCGCAGGCTGCTGGCGGCCACCGGGATCGTCGACGAACTGCCGGATGTCCCCGGGCTCGCCGCCCGCTGGGGGCGTGACGTACTGCATTGCCCCTACTGCCACGGCTGGGAGGTCCGGGACCAGCGGATCGGTGTCCTGGCCACCGGGCCGATGAGCCTGCACCAGACCATGCTGTTCCGGCAGTGGACCGACAACCTCACCCTGCTGCTGCACACGGGCCCGCGCCCCACCGAGGAGGAACTCGAACAGCTGGCCGCACGTGGTGTCACCGTCGTGCCCGGCGAGGTGGACTCGCTGGAGACCGCCGGCGACCGGCTCATCGGGGTCCGCCTGCGCACGCGCGAGGTGATCGCACTGGACGCGCTCGTGGTCGCGCCACGCTTCGTCCCACGCGCGGCCGTGCTGGGCACGCTGGGGCTCGAACCTGCGCCGCACCCGGCCGGCGTCGGCGAGTACATCGCCGCGGACGCGACCGGTCTCACGACGGTGCCCGGGGTATGGGTGGCGGGCAACCTCGCCGATCCCGCCGCGACCGTTCTGCAGGCGGCGGCGTCCGGCGCCAAGGCCGCAGCCGCGATCAACGCCGACCTCGTCGCCGAGGACACCCGGCTCGCCGTGCGGGCCCACCGAGCCCCCTTCTCACCCGCCGCCGAGGCCCGCAACTGCGAGGAGGTCGCGGGCGGGCGCAGGCATGGCATCTGAGCGAGAGGACGCCACGATGGACGAGCAGTTCTGGAACGAGCGGTACAGCAGCCGTGACCAGCTCTTCAGCGGCGCACCGAACGGGGTGCTCGTTACCGAGGTGGCCGGCCTGCCACCGGGTCAGGCGCTCGATGTGGGCTGCGGTGAGGGCGGCGACGCCCGCTGGCTGGCCCGGCGGGGCTGGCACGTCACCGCGGTCGACATCTCCCGGGTCGCCCTCGAACGTGCCGCCGGAGCCGGGAACGGCAACCCGGCGATCGCGTGGACCCACGCCGACCTGACCGTCACACCGCCCCCGGCCGGCACGTTCGACCTGGTGTCGGCACAGTACTTCCCGATTCCGCACCAGGAGCACCACACGGCCGTCCGTGGCCTGCTCGCCGCGGTGGCGCCGGGCGGCACGCTCCTGGTCGTCGGCCACGACCCGGCCGACCTGTCACCCCCACACGAGCACGGCTCCGATCCCGGCGACTACTACCATCCCCGGGAGATCGCCGCGCTCCTCGGCGACGACTGGACGATCGTTGTCGACGAGACCCGCCCGCGGACGGCACCCGCTCCGGAGGGCACCCGGCACACGCGCGACACGGTTCTCCGAGCACGTCGCCGGTGACGTGCTCGGAGAACAGCGTCGTCCACCCGGGGACGCGGCACGCGGGTGACATGGGGGAACGGGGACATCGATGACGCAGCAGTTCGACCGCAGGGCCGCGCTCGGCCTACTGCTCGCCACGCCGCTGCTCGGCGCCTGCGGCGCGGCACCGGCGGCATCGCCGGACCCGGTGGCCTCCCCGGCACCGCCGGAACGCGCCACAGCGGCCGCCGCCCGGCTCGCTGAGCTGGAGCGAACGCACGACGTGCGGCTGGGCGTGTTCGCAAGGAGCCTGGCGAGCGGGGCGACCGTGGTGCACAGGGAGAACGAGCGGTTCGCGATGTGCTCGACGTTCAAACCGCTCGCCGCCGGGGCACTGCTGCGAGCGCACCCGCTCCGCACGGGGTTCTTCGATCGGCTGATCCGCTTCACGAGCGACGACCTCGTGGAGTACTCGCCGGTCACCGAGACGCGGGTGGGCACCGGCATGACGGTGGCGGAACTGTGCGAGGCGGCGATCACGCGCAGCGACAACACCGCGGGCAACCAGTTGCTCGAGCTGCTCGGCGGGCCGCGGGCGGTGACCGGGTTCGCCCGTTCCATCGGCGACTCGGTGACCAGGCTCGACCGCTGGGAGACCGAGCTGAACAGCGCACTGCGCGGCGACCCGCGGGACACCACCACGCCCGCCGCGATCGGGACGAGCTATCGCGCACTGGTGACCGGCGACGCGCTCGGCGCCGCCGAACGTCGCAGGTTCACCGACTGGCTGCTCGCGAACACCACCGGCGACGACCGGATCCGCGCCGGCCTGCCGCAAGGGTGGACCGTCGGCGACAAGACCGGCTCCGGCTCGTTCGGGACCGCGAACGACGTGGCGGTGGCCTGGACGGACACCGGCACGCCCATCGTGATCGCGGTGCTGTCCGACGCTTCCACGGAGGACGCCGAGGCACAGGACGCACCGATCGCCGCCGCGGCCCGCGTAGTGGCGGCCGAGCTGGGCTGACGGCGTGTCCGCGCCCTGTGCACGCGCGACGTGATCGTACGGCGCGGACACGTGTGCGTGGGGTAGCCACTCACGAGGGGGTGGCGACGGCGCGCGGGTTCAGGTTCACCCGCCGCAGCAGTTGCGCGTTGAGGGCGACCACCACGGTGGAAAGGCTCATCAGCACCGCGCCGACGGCCATCGGCAGCACGAACCCGGCCCAGGCGAGCACACCCGCGGCCAGCGGGATCGCGGCGAGGTTGTAACCGGCCGCCCACCACAGGTTCTGCACCATCTTCCGGTAGCTCGCCGCCGAAAGGGTCCGGGCCGCGACGACGGCGCGCGGATCGTCGGAGGCGAGCACGATGCCCGCGGACTCGATCGCCACGTCGGTGCCCGCGCCGATCGCGATGCCCACGTCGGCGCGGGCGAGCGCGGGTGCGTCGTTGACCCCGTCCCCGACCATCGCGACGGTTTGCCCCCGCCGCTGCAACTCGGTGACGGCCGAGTCCTTGTCCTCCGGTAGTACCTCCGCGAACACCTCGTCGATGCCGAGGTCGGCGGCGACCGCCTCGGCCACCTGCCTGGCATCGCCGGTGATCATCGCGACCCGCACGCCGAGCCGGTGCAGCGCGTCCACGGCGACGCGCGACTCCGGCCGCACCTGGTCCTCCAGCGCCAGCGAGCCGAGGACCTCCGCGCCACTGAGCACGTGCAGCACCGCCGAACCGCGCGCCGTCCAGGCGTCGACGCGTGTCCGCAGCTCGGCGGGGATCTCGGCGCCTCGCTGGCGGAGCAGCGCGGGACCACCCACCGCGATCGCCCTTCCGTCCACAGTGGCCTCGACACCGCGGCCGGCCATGGAGCGGAAGGCGGTGGCCGTGCGCGGCGGCACGGCCCGTTCGGCCGCGGCGCTGACGATCGCGCGGGCCAGCGGATGCTCACTGTCCGACTCCACCGCGGCAGCCGTCGCCAGCAGCGCTTCCTCGTCCCCGTCCGCGGCCGCGACGCCGGTCACCACGTGCTCGCCCCTGGTCAGCGTGCCGGTCTTGTCGAACAGCACCGCGTCGACGACGCGCATCCGCTCCAGAGCCAGCCGGTCCTTGACGAGAATGCCGTTGCGCGCGGACTTCGCCGTGGAGATCGAGGTCACCAGCGGGATCGCCAGCCCGAGCGCGTGCGGGCAGGCGATGATCAGCACGGTCACCGATCGCACGACGGCCGCGTCGGCGTCGCCGAGCAGGGACCACGTCAGCACCGTCACCGCGGCGACCGCGACGGCGACGTAGAACAGCAGTGCCGCCGCCCGGTCCGCCAGCAGCTGGGTCCGGGAGCGGGACTGCTGCGCCTCGGCGACCAGCCGCTGGATCCCAGCCAGCGCGGTGTCGCCGCCCACGGCGTCCACCCTGACGCGTAGGGAGCTGTCGGTGGAGACGCTGGCCGCGATCACCCGGTCCCCCGGCCCTCGCGGCACCGGGGTGGACTCGCCGGTGAGCATCGACTCGTCGAGGTCGGCGGCGCCCTCGACGATCGTGCCGTCGGCCGGAACGCGGGCGCCCGGCCGGACGAGCACGACATCGCCGACGCCGAGCTCGCCGATCCGCACCGTCCGCACGGAACCGTCCGGCAGCACGCGCTCCGCCTCGTCCGGGAGCAGTTCAGCCAGCGCCGCCAGCGCGCCCTGCGCCTGCCCGATGGCACGCATCTCCATCCAGTGCCCGAGAAGCATGATCACGATCAGCAGGGAAAGCTCCCACCACACCTCCACGGCGAACAGGCCGAGGCTCGCGGTGAGGCTGGCGACGTAGGCCACGGAGATCGCCATCCCGATCAGCAGCATCATGCCCGGTGCCCGCTCCCGCACCTCCGCCACGGCGCCCACCAGGAACGGCCAGCCGCCGTAGGCGAAGATCACCGTTCCGAGGACAGGGGCGATGAGCTCCGAGCCCGGGAACGCCGGTGCGGTGTAGCCGAGCCACATCTGGATCATGTGCGCGTAGAGGACCACCGGAACGGTCAGCACCAGGGAGAGCCAGAACCGGTCCCGGAACATCGCGGGCGAATGCCCCGCGTGCTTGTCGTGGCCGCCATGCCCCGCATGCGCTTCACCTCCGGCGTGCCCGGCGTGGTGCGGTGCCTCGTGGTCGTGCGTGGCCACTGGACTGTCCTGCCCGTCCATGACGCGCCTCCTCGACTTCTCACATACCCCTGGCGGGTATATCGACGTGAGTATGTTACCCCCTAGGGGTACTAGCGGCAAGTCAGTGCGAATGCCCGTCCGGGTGCTCTTGCGGGGTCGTCGGCTCCGTGGATGACGGTGCGGTCCCGGAGCCGGGTGGCCGACTGGTTCCGGGGCCGGTCGTTCCGTGGTGTTCCGAGCCGCCCTCGTGGTGGCCGGTGCTTCCCTCGTGCTCACCGGTGCCGCCGTGTCCCGTGCCACCGTGCGAATGGTCGAGCGCTGCCACCACCCCGGGCGCCATCACCGCAGCGATCAGCATCGCCGCGCCGGCGAGGGCGAACCGGTAGCGCCACGGGCCGAACGAGGAGGCTCGCGCGCGCGGCTGCATCCCCCACGCGCCGGTCAGCACGACGGCGAACTCCAGCAGTGTCGCGAGGATGCCCGCGGGACCGACGGCCTCCGGCTCACCCGCGTGCGGACCGAACGGCATGCCCACGGCGCGCGTCACGGCCCACAGTGCGATCGCGCCGAGGTGCACCGCGACACCCGCGCCGATGACACCGCGGCGCGACGAGCGCAGCAGCACCGCGGCCCAGCCGAACTGGAAGAGCGCCAGGGCGGCGAAGAACACGCCGGACCACACCCATTCCCGCCAGTGATCGGGGATCACCGCGAGATGGATCAGCGCCGCGCCCGCCGAGGCGAACGCCGCGACGACCGTGGCCAGCCGGATATCGGTCTTGTGTTGCATGTCGAGACTCCTTGGTCGGTAGCGGATCCTGGTGACTGCCGGCTGCGCCGGAAGTCACGTCTAGACCCGCATCACCCGGAGTTCCCGCACGAGATCGGGCGGGGCACGCGCTCCGGCGGCACGCGCGCCGGCACCGGACGGGAACGGCGGCGCGGGGACCGCGACCGGGTGCGGCCAGCCCGCCACGGCTCCGGCGGTGCCCTGGCCGCCGTCCCGTGAGCAGAGATAGCCGCAGGAACCGTCGCCCGCGGAGTCGTGGTGCTGCGGCGGTTCGTGCGGCTGGTGCGGCTCGGACGAGGCATGGCCGGCCGGGGACGGATCGGCATGACGGAGGTAGGCCGCGCCGCCGTCCGCGTGCGGGCCGAGCAGATGAGCGACCAGCATCAGCGCGGCCACGCACGGTAACCAGGCCCGGCGCCGCGGCGTGGCGCCGACTGCCTGGCGTGCCGTTCGTCGCATGAACCACCGTCTGGCTCTCGATGTCGCCCGGAGATGCTACCCGCGCCCGGCCGGTGGTCACCGCCGCCGCCGCCGAGCGGGCCCTCGACCTCGTCTCCGGCCGCCGGTGACCGAGCACCAGCGCGGCGTGGCGGCCGTGTTTGCCTGATCATTCGGGGATGACCGGAATCACCGCCGAGCCAGGAGACCGGGTCGCGTTCGTCCTCTCCGGGGGAGCGAGCCTGGGCGCGATCCAGGTCGGCATGCTGCACGCCCTATACGAGCGCGGTATCGCTCCCGACCTCCTCATCGCCACCTCGGTGGGCGCGCTCAACGCCGCGTTCATCGCCTCACGGCCACCGACGGTCCGCACGGCGACGACCCTGACCGACGTGTGGTCGGGGCTGCATCACCGCGACGTCTTCCCGCTCAGCCCCTGGACCGCCCTGCTCGGCCTGCTCGGCAAGAGCGACCATTTCGTGTCCGCACGCAGGCTGCGGCGAATGGTGAAACGGCGGCTGGAGTTCGACTCCCTCGACCGCGCCCCGACCCCGCTGCACGTGATCGCGACGGACCTGCTCACCGGCGCGGAACGCAGGCTCTCCGCCGGGCCCGCCGTCGACGCCGTGCTGGCCAGCGCGGCGCTGCCGGGCGTCTTCCCGCCCGTCCGGTTCGGCGACCGGCGGCTCATCGACGGCGGCGTCACGAACAACACGCCGATCTCGCAGGCCCTCGCCCTCGGCGCCACCCGCGTCTACGTGCTGCCGACCGGCTATGCCTGCGCACTGCGCCGTCCGCCGGGCAGCGCGCTCGGCGTCGCCGCACACGCGCTGTCCCTGCTGATCCAGCAGCGCCTTGTCAACGACATCCAGCGGATTCCCGACGGTTTCCCGATGATCGTCCTGCCGCCACCGTGCCCGCTGGCGGTCACGCCGGCCGACTTCTCCTACTCGGCGGAGCTGATCCGCCGCAGCCTGGCGGGCAGCCGGGCCGTTCTCGACCTCGCCGGTGCCGCCGACGCTCCGCGCACCGTCGTTCCGGACAACATGCGCAGCCCGTATCACGAGCATCCCGGGTGAGCCGGGACGGTACTCGATACGACATAGCGGTAGTAGGCTCGAGCCGTGGGTCGCTCGGAGCGTGGTGCCGTCCTCGGACCGCTGGAGTCCGAGGTGATGAACGTGCTGTGGGGAGCGGGCGAGGCGCTGCCCGTGCGCGCCGTGCTGGACGAGCTGAACCGGGAACGAACCGCGCCGTTGGCCTACACCACGGTGATGACGGTGCTCTCCCGGCTGGCCGACCGGGGGGTCGCACGCAGGCGGCGCGCCGGACGCGGCTACGTCTACCAGGCGGAGCTGGGCAGCCCGGCGGATATCGCGGTGCGGCAGCTGCTGGACGACTACGGGGACGCGGCGCTGGCGTCGTTCGTCGACCACGTCGACGGCGACGAGCGGCTGCGGTCCCGGCTGCGCCGGCTGGTGGACGAGCCATGACCAGGGATCGGCCGCTGCTCGTCCTGCTGGCCGCCGCGGCGGCCAGCTACCCGGCACTGGTCCTTGGCTGGTGCGTGGCCGCACTGCTGGGCACGGTGCCTGCGGCACGTGAGCTCTGGCTGGCCGGGCACCCGGGCGCACTGGCAGCGGCGCTGCTCGTCCTGATGGCGGCGGTCGCCGTCGGCAACGCCGCTCGCGTGCTGGTCCGGGGCCTGTGGCAGACCTGGCGGTTCCACCGCTGGGTCGCGCGCCGGCGAGTGCCGCCCTCCGGCCGGGCGCACGCGGCACTCGCCGGGTGGGACGCGGTGGCGCCGGTCCGGCTGGTCGGCACGCGGCAGCCGCTCGCCGCCACCGCCGGGCTCTGGCGGCCGTACGTGGTGATCAGCAGCGGTCTCGTCGCCGAGCTGGGCGGCGCCGAGCTGCGTGCCGTGCTGGCGCACGAGGAGGCACACGCGCGTCGCCGCGACCCGTTGCGGTTGCTGCTGGGCCGCGCGCTCGCGGCTCATTTGTGGTTCCTGCCGCTGGCCGCCGAGATGTGCGGTCGCGCGCGCCGCGGGTACGAGCTGGCCGCCGACCGCCACGCCGCGGACCGGTGCGGGCGGGCCGCCGTGGCCGGCGCCCTGCTGCGGCTGGTCTCGGCGCCCATGTCCACGGCGAGTACCGCCGCGTTCGCCGACCCGGGGTTCCTGCGGGCCCGGGTGAGCCAGCTGGAGTCCGGGCAGCCACCCCGGGCGGGCGCCCTGCCCAGAGGACGGACCGCACTCACGATGAGCGGCGCGCTGGCCTTCGTGCTCACGGTGAGCGGTGCGTGGATGGTCATGCTGCTGACCTGTCCCGGCATGGCCGGGCTCTGACACCGGCGTTTGTGCTGGTCACCGCTCGTGAGTGGCTACGCGAGTTCTAACTCGCGTGCGCACTCACGAGGCATCAGGCGTTGAACCGCTTTCGCGAAGCCTGCGCATGGGCGAGGCGGCGCAGCGTGGCCAGCAGGGCGTCGCCGAACACCGTGCCGACGACGGCGCCCTCGACGATGGCCTCGGTGGAACCGCGGCGCGCGAGGGCGCCGACATCGGCCTCCGCGACCTCCTCGGCGGCTGCGAAGTAACGGTCGAGCGCGTCGAGCACCCAGTCGTGACCGACCTCGCGGAGCGTGCAGAGCACGCTGACGAGCGCCTCGATCAGCGGTGACTCCGGGAACAGCTCCCAGTCGCGCGCGACCGCCGCCGCCTCGATGCGCTCCATGGCCCACGCCCGGTCCTCGTCGCTCACCTCGCTCTTCAGCACCGGCAGGCCGTGCTGGGCGAGGCCGAGGACGTCGTGGGTCGATGTCGCCGGATCGTCGATCGCGGTGAGCACCTCGCGCACGGCCGCGACGGAGAGCCCGCCGATCTCCAGCAGGGCGCGGACGAGCTTCAGGCGGCGGACGTGTGTCGCGTCGTATCGCGCCTGGTTGGGGCTGGTGAGCTCACCGGGCGGAAGCAGGCCCTCGCGCTGGTAGTACTTGATCGTCGCCGCCGCGACACCCGACTCCCTGCTCAGCTCCGCCATCCGCATACGTTCGCGTTCCTTTCCGTGGACAGGCCGGTATGGATAGTGTAGCTTCTCATTTTGGATAGTGGAGCTATCCATTCAGGAGGCCGACATGACACCCACGAACGTTCCCGGCGGCGCCGTGCTGCCGCCCCGCTCCGCCACCCGCCGAGCGGTACGCCACTACGTCGAGATGTCCATCGCCATGGGCCTGGGCATGGCGATCCTCGGACCGCTGGTCCGGTGGGGATTCGCCGCTGCAGGCTGGTCGGCCGCGTTCGGTCACCCGGACCTGCGCGCGATGATCATGGCGACCGAGATGGCCGTCGCCATGGCGGGCTGGATGTGGTTCCGTGGCCACGGCCGGGCATTCGTCACCGAGATGACCGCGGCGATGTACCTGCCGTTCGTGGTGCTGCTCGTGCCCTACTGGGCAGGCATCCTCTCCGGCGGCGGGCTGATGGCCGCCGGGCACGCCCTGATGCTGGCGGCCATGGCCGCCTCGGTGTACCGGCACAGGCACGAGCACGCCGGAGCCTGACACCGGCACTCAGGGGCACATACCGCCCATCATCGAGCCACCCGCCGCCGCCATCGCGACGAACCCGGTGCTCAGCAGCAGTCCGGTGAGGAGCACCGCGAGCACACCGAGCCGCGGCCACCCGCGTGCGACGGGCTCCGGCCCGCGCGGCGGGGCCGGATCGGCCGGCAGGTCCGCGACGAGCGCGGCGAGGTCACCGGCCGTGCGAGCCGCGTAGGCGTCGGCACTGCGCTCGGAGAACTCGGCGAGCGACAGCCGCCCCTCGGCGGTGTGCTGCCGCAGGATGCCCACCACCTGTTCCCGGTCGACATCCGATACGCGCAGATGTGGTTCCATCAGTAACCTCCTCGGCGGGGTCACGGCTTGCGGGCCGCGAGCCGCTCGATGATGCCGAGCTTGAAGCGCTCGTGCCGTTCCACGCTGAATCCCTTGGCCCGCACATGGTTGATCGGCCGCCTGCGGAAGTTCTCCCCGCCGATCGGAATCATGACCAGTTCGAGCACCCGCTGGGCCGCCCGGACAGGTGCAGAGGTGCTGACCACGTGGTCGGCCAGCAGTAGGAGGCCGCCCGGCCGCAGCACCCGCCACATCTCGTCCACGGCGATCCGGTCGTCGGGGATCGCACACAGCGAGAAGGTGCTCACCACGGTGTCGAACGAGTCGTCCGGGAAGTCCAGCCGCTGGGCATCGCCCTCGTGCAGGTCGGCCGCGCGGCCGGTCTCCCCGGCCCGGCGACGGGCGTGCTCCAGCATCGCCGGGCTCAGGTCGACGCCGGTCACCCGCACGTCGTCGGGATAGAGAGGCAGGTTCAGGCCGGTGCCGACCGCCACCTCGAGCACGCTGCCGTTCGCCTGGCCGCAGATCCACTGCCGGGTGTCGCCGAAGAACTTCCGGTCGGCGAAGGTCATCTGCTTGTCGTAGGAGCGTGCGTGCTTGTCCCAGTAGCGCCGCAGGCGCGCCAGGTCCTTCGCCGCCGAAGACACCGGCCTCATCTCCTCTCACAGACTGACATCTGCCACACTACTACTTTCAGGTAGTAGATTCGACCCGGCGGGTGGCGGCGACCGCTCCCGCCCCGGGTCGGCCGGATCCGGAGGAGAAGGCGATGGCGGCATCGTCCGCGAGAACGAGAGTCGGACTGCGCCGCGGGCCGGCGCTGGCGGCCGCGGTGCTGCTCCTCGGCGCGTGCGGCGGCGAGCAGCAACAGGACGGCCACGGCGGCGAGCACGGCGAAGGGCACGGCGAGGGTCCCGGTGCGGTATCGCTGGCCCACGTTCACGGGCTCGGCATCAACCCCGCCGACGACACGCTGTACGTGGCGAGCCACCACGGCCTGTTCCGGGTCACCGGCGACACCCCGCCCGAGCAGATCGCCGGGCGCACCCAGGACTTCATGGGGTTCACGATCACGGGCCCCGATCACTTCCTCGGCAGCGGCCACCCCGGTCCCGGCGACACGGAACAGCCCGCCCACCTCGGGCTGATCGAGAGCACCGACGCCGGCCGGACCTGGCAGCCGGTCTCCCTCTCCGGCGAGGCCGACTTCCACGCCATGGAGGCCGACCACGGCCAGGTCTACGGCTTCGACAGCGTCTCCGGCCAGATCATGGTCAGCACCGACAAGGAGACCTGGGACCGGCGCGCCCAGGTGCAGGTGGCCGACCTCGCGGTGTCTCCCGACGAACCGGGGCACCTGCTCGCCACCACCGAGCAGGGTCCCGCACGCAGCACCGACGGCGGCCGCACCTTCACCCCGGTCGACGGCGCCCCGGTACTCGTCCTCCTCGACTGGCCCAGCACCGGCCGTCTCGTCGGCGCCGGCCAGGACGGACGGGTACACACCAGCGACGACGGCGGCCGGACCTGGACCGCGCGCGGCCAGGCGCCGGGCAGTCCGCAGGCCATCACCACGCAAGGCGAAGCCGGCATCTACCTCGCCACCGACAACGGCATCCACCACTCCGCCGACGGCGGCCGGAACTTCACCCTCTTCCAGCCGCTCTGACCGGCGGGGAACCGGCTACCCCGTGGTCGACTCGGTGGTGTCGATGACGGTCTCCGACCGGAGTGTGCGATGCACCGGGCACTTGTCGGCGATCTCGAGCAGCCGCCGCCGCTGCGTCTCGTCGAGATCGCCGTCGAGCCGGATCACCCGGTCGATGTGGTCCACCTTCCCGGCGCGGGTCTCGCAGTCGGCGCAGTCGGCGGCGTGCCTGTGGGAGTGCCGCAGCGACACGGTCACGCTCTCCAGCGGCCACTGCTTGCGCCGGGCGTACATGCGCACGGTCATCGACGTGCACGTCCCCAGCGCGGCCAGCAGCAGGTCGTAGGGCGAGGGACCGGTGTCGGCGCCGACGGGTGCGGGCTCGTCGGCTGCCAGCACGTGCCTGCCCGCCGTGACGTGCTGACCGAACGGCCCTGCGCCGCTCTCGGCGACCCGCACGAGCCCTTCCGGCGGTTGCTCGGCGGCGGGTTCGGCCCCGGACTCGAAGACGTAGCGGCCGGCCCAGGCGGCGAGCACGGTGGCGACATAGGCGGCGTCGGCGCTCCGGGTGAGCAGGTGGTCGGCACCGTCGATCGCGACGAACGACTTCGGATGCCGGGCGGCGTCGAAGACCTGCCGCGCGTTGTCCACCCCGACCAGTTCGTCCACGGGCGAGTGCAGCACGAGCAGCGCCGCGCCGAGCCGGCCGATGCGTTCGGCCTGCGGCTGCGCGGCGGCGTCGTCGAGGAAATCCCGGCGAATGCGGAACGTCCGGCCAGCCAGGCACACCTCGGCCGCACCACTCCGCTCGATCTCCTCGGCGCTCTCGCCGAGCAGCCGCTCGACGTGCGCCGGGTCGGCCGGTGCGCCGATCGTGGCCACCGCGCGGACCTCGGGCACCTGCTCGGCGGCGGCCAGCACCGCCGCGCCGCCGAGGGAATGGCCGATGAGCAGGGCCGGCGCGGCGAACCGCGACCGGAGATGGTCCGCGGCACGTACCAGGTCCGTGATGTTGGAGCTGAAGTCGGTGTTGCCGAAGTCGCCACCGGACTCCCCCAGCCCGGTGAAGTCGAAGCGCAGCACCGCGATGCCGGACTCGGTCAGCGCGCGCGAGACCCTGGACGCCGCCACGGAGTCCTTGCCGCAGGTGAAGCAGTGCGCGAACAGCGCGTATGCCCGCGGTGCCGTCTCCGGCAGGTCCAGGCGCGCTGCCAACGGCATGCCGTGCGCCCCGGTGAACTCGATCTTCTCGCTACGCCCCGTCATCGGCACCCCTGTCGGTAAAACTGGCCGGCCCCATCGTCGCACCGGGAGCCGTGTCGAGTTCGGCGGCGGCCGTTCGTCCTTGCGGCAGGACGGTCAACCGAAGGGAGAACGATCATGGAGACGATGGAGTCCTACCGGCACGCACAGGACGGTTTCGATGCCGTGCTGGCGGCGGTTCCCGCGGACGGGTGGGACAAGCCCTCCGCATGTGCGCAGTGGACGGTGCGCGACGTGGCAGGCCACGTCATCTGGGGCCAGGAGCAGCTGCGGCACTGGGCGACCGGTCAGGAGTACACCGGCACCACCGGGGCTCCGGGAACACCACATCCGGGTGAGCTGACGGGCGACGATCCCGTGGCGACCTGGCGGGCCGCTCGCGCACGTTGCGCCGAGACGCTCACCGATGAGGCGCTGGGCCGGACCGTGTCGATCACCGGGCTCGGGGACATCCCGCTGGCCGGGGTGGTGACGCTGCTGGTGACCGACCACCTCGCGCACACCTGGGACATCGGGCACGCGCTCGGTCTCGACGTACGGCTGGCCCCCGAACTGGTCACCGGCTCGTTCGCGTGGGCACGCGCGAACATGGTCCGGGCACCGGGCTACTTCGGACCCGAGCTGACGCCACCGCCGGACGCCGACGAGCAGACCCGCTGGCTGGCGTTCCTCGGCCGCGCGTGCTGGGAGCCGGTGACCGCCTAGGGCCGGTCGGGCTGCGACAGCGGCAGCGTCAGCCGGAAGCAGGCGCCTTCGCCGAGGGCGGTCTCCAGCTCGACGTCGCCGTCGTGTGCCCTGGCGAGGGAGCGGGCGATCGCGAGCCCGAGCCCCGTGTGGGCGCCGCCCGAGCGGTTCCGGGAGCGATCGGTCCGGTAGAACCGGTCGAAGACGCGGTCCGCCTGCTCGGCCGTCATCCCCGGGCCCTCGTCCGCGACCTCCAGCACGGCGCGGCCGCCGGCCGTGCCAATGCCGATGCGGACGGGGGTGCCCGGTGGGGTGTGGGCGGCGGCGTTGCCGACGAGGTTGGTGACGACCTGTCGCAGCCTGGCCTCGTCGGCGTGGACCGGGGCGGGGCCGGGCGCGCCGCTGCCGCCCGGCCCGGTGAGCTCGACCGGCCGGGACGGGTCGAGCGCGCGCAGATCGTGCCGGGCGTCGCCCGCGAGGGTGCGTAAGTCCATCGGGGCCCGGTCGAGCTGCCCTTCGGGCGCCTCGTCCAGCTGGGCGAGCAGCAGCAGGTCCTCGGTGAGCGCGCTGAGCCGGGTGGCCTCGCGGTCGATGCGGTGCATCGCCTCGTCGACGTCGGCCCGCTCGGGCAGCGCGCCCATCCGGTACAGCTCGGTCGAGCCCTTGATGCCGAAGAGCGGGGTGCGCAGCTCGTGACTGACGTCCGAGAGGAAGTTGCGCATCCTGGCCTCGGACGCGGCCCGGTCGGCGAAGGCCTGTTCGAGCTGGCCGAGCATGGTGTTGAGCGACGTCGCGAGGTGCCCGATCTCGGTGCTGGGCGGGGCGAGCCCGGGTACGCGCCGGGTGAGGTCCCCTTCGGCGATGGCGGCCGCCGTGTGCTCGATCCGGCGCAGCGGCCGCAGGCCCCGGCCGAGGGCGAACCAGCCGACCGCCGTCAGCAGGACGAGCAACACGGCGCCGCTGACCAGGCTGCTTGTCCGGAGCCGCGCGATGGTGGCGTCGGCTTCGGTGAGCGGCGCGGCCGCGATCACCGTCCCGCCCCCTCCGGTGGTCGGCCTGGCGACGGCCCGCCAGCGTCCCGAGCCGTCCGCGGCGCGCAGGTCGACGGCTGCTCCGTCGGCGGGGACCGCGCGCAGCTCGTCGCGCGGCGGCAAGGTCGCGCTGTCCAGCCGGGAGGAATGGACATCTCTCACCACCGCGCCCTCCGCGTCCAGGTACACCACGTACGGGGTGCCGATCAGGTCGAGCGCGGGATCGACGACTTCGGGGTGGGCGGCGGCGTCGGTGATCTCGGGCGGCCCGGTGACCGGCACGCGGGAGACGAGCGCGGTGAACGAGCGCAGCTGGCTGTCGATGCGGTCGAGTTGGTAGCGCTCCAGGTGGTCGGAGACGAGCGCGCTGACGAGGCTCAGTCCGGCCAGCAGCAGGCCGGTGGTGAGCAGCAGCAGCCTGGCCCGCAGCGAGAACCGGCTCAGCAGGCGCCTCACCGCCGGGACTCGCGCAGCACGTAGCCCACGCCGTGCACGGTGTGGATCAGCTTGGGCTCCTCGGCGTCGACCTTGCGCCGCAGATAGGAGATGTAGGTGTCGACGATGCTGGCGTCACCGCCGAAGTCGTACTGCCACACCCGGTCGAGGATCTGCGCCTTGGACACCACGCGCCCGGCGTTCTCCATCAGGTAGCGCAGCAGCCGGAACTCGGTGGGGGTGACGCGGACGGGCTGCCCCGCCCGCGTCACCTGGTGCCCCTCGGCGTCGAGGGCGAGCGGGCCCACCGTCAGCACGTCCGACTGGTGGCCCGTGGTGCGGCGGAGGATCGCGCGGATCCGGGCGATCAGCTCCTCCAGGTCGAAAGGCTTCGTCACATAGTCGTCAGCACCGAGGGAGAGCCCGGTGATCTTGTCGGCCTGACCGTCCCGGGCGGTGAGGAAGAGGACGGGCACCGGCCCGCTACGGCCCTCCGGCCGCTGCTCACGCAGCCGCCGGACCACCTCGAAGCCGTCCATGTCCGGCAACATGACGTCGAGCAGCACCAGATCGGGAGGCTCCGCGGCAGCCGCGGCGACGGCCTCGGTTGCGGTCGCTGCCGAGGTCACCCGGAATCCGGCGAAACGCAGCGTCGCGGAGAGCAGCTCACGGACGGTGGCCTCGTCGTCCACCACCAGCAGCCGCTCGGCACCTCCCCGGGGTGTCATCGCCTGTCCTGATCGTTCCATGTCGGCCAGGCTACGGAAGCCCGGCTCCGGAACCCGTCGACGAGCAGGCTTCCGGCGAGGCCCGCCACGGCGCCGCCCGCGAGTCCTGCGCCCAGAGCGAGCAGCGGGTTCGCCGCCACCTGCGCGTCGAGGACGGGGAGCGAGAAGCCGAACGCGTTGATGCCGAGCCCGGCGGAGACCCGGGACAGCAGCGCCATGGCGGCCAGTACGGCACCCACCACCGGGGCGAGCCGCACGGCGAGGTCCGCGGCACGGCGCAGCGGGCCGCCGGGCCGACCACCGGCGCTGGCGGCGGCGCTGGCGGCGACGATGGCGCAGCCCAGCAGCGCGGCACCGGACACCCAGATCAGGGGCCCGCCCGGGGACAGCGGCCCGGCACCGTCCAGCACGCAGGAGAGCATGCCCTCCGAGCTCACCGTCCACGGCACGCCGAGTCCGAGCAGCAGGGCGCCGAACACCGCCAGCGGCAGGACGAGCAGGACGCCACCGGCCGCAGCGGCGCCGCCGGATGCCCACGCGACGAGCAGGCCGACGACGGTGATCCCGCCCATCAGCCACAGCACCGCGCGCAGCCCTGCCGCGGCGACCCGGAACCGCACTGCCAGCCAGCACACTCCCACGACGGCGAGCGCCCAGCCCACCGCCGCCGCCGACGCCGGGCCGACGGCCACGGAGAATCCGGCATCGAGCGCGCCGAGAGGCCCGCCTCCGCCGAACGGCAGGCCCCCTGCCGCGGGAACCCCGCCCTTCGAACAGCCGGGCACCCCGAGCCCACCACCCGCCGCCGATGTCCCATCCGGCAGCCGGAACGTCACGGTTCCCCGCGCCGCCCATGCCACCATCGCAAGCCCCGCCGGAAAGGTGGCCGCTGCCGCCGCGCCGCGGACGAGCAAACCGTCCCTGCCGCGGCGCAGCAGTAGCGCCCCCAGCACCACCGCACCCACCAGGGAGACGCCCAGCGGCATCACGTGGACGCCACCCTGCACGGTGACGGGGAGCCCGCCGGCCGGCACCGCGCCGAACTTCGCCGAACCGCCGACCGCCAGCGCGACCACGGCCGCCGTGAGCGCGCCGAGCCCGCCGATCCGGTCGGCGTCGAGCAGGGACAGGCCGGCCGCGGCGATGCCTGCCATGGCGAGCAGGGCGGCAGCCGCCGCGGCCAGACCCTCGTACACGTCCCGTGGCGTCACCCGCACGTGCATCACACGTCGCGGCGGCGGAAGACGACGAACGCGGCGACCAGAACGGCGGCGACCCCGAGGCACATCCCACCCAGGTTCAGCCAGGGGTGCGGGTAGTCGGGGTCCGGGACCGTCGCGAGAACCGCGACCGCACCCTGGCTCGGCCAGAAGTCGAAGAGACCCTGGAGCCACGAGGGGAACAGGCCCGAGACGGCGGGTAGCAGGAAGACGATCCCCACCAGGGTGGCGAGCGCTCCCGCCGTGGCTCGCATGATCGTGCCGAGACCGATCGCGAGCAGCGCGATCGCCGAGAGGTAGAGCCCGCCACCCGCCACGGCGGAGAGCACACCGGGATCGCCGAGCCCCGCGTTCGGCACGTCCTGCACGGCGAGCAGCGCCTGTCCGGCGAGGAAGGCGGCGAACATCAGTGCCTGACCCGCCACCACGGCGACGGCGGTGGCCACGACGACCTTGGCCGCCAGCAGCCGGTGCCTGCGGGGCGTGGCGGTGAGCGACGTCTGCATCAGGCCGGTCGCGTACTCGGAGGTGACGACCAAGATGCCCAGCACACCGATGATCAACTGGGCGACGATGTAGGTCCTCAGGCTGAGGTTGGTCGGATCCCACGCCTGCCGCTCCGCGGCGGTGAGGCTCTCGTACTCCTGCGCCAGGGAGCTCATGGAGAGGAGCGTGATGCCGAGTCCGACCACGAAGAGGCAGGCGAGCGTGTACCAGGTGGAACGCAGGCTGCGGAGCTTGATCCACTCCGCGCGGAGCGTGTTGGCGAAGGTCACGTTGGACGCGGTGGACATGTCGGGCACGGTGGCGAGCGAGCTCATGCGGTTGTCCCCTGGTACTCGACGCTGTCCCTGGTCAGTTCCATGAAGGCGTCCTCAAGCGAGGCCCGCTGCGGGGTGAGCTCGCTGAGCGTGACGCCGTGGTAGGTGGCGAACTTGCCGATCTCCTCGCTCGTCATGCCGGAGACGACGAGCGAGGACTCGGGCCCTTCTCGCACGGTGGCCCCGCCAGCGGTCAGCCGGAGCGCGAAGGGGCCCGGGTCGGGCGTGCGGACGAGCACGGTGCCCTCGCTGCTGGCGCGCAGGAACTCGCTCATGCTGGTGTCGGCGATGAGCCGGCCCCGGCCGATGACGACCAGGTGGTCGGCGGTCTGCGCCATCTCGCTCATGAGGTGGCTGGAGACCAGCACCGCCCTGCCCTCGCGGGCGAGCGAGCGCATGAAGTCCCGGATCCAGCGGATGCCCTCGGGGTCGAGCCCGTTCACCGGCTCGTCGAAGATCAGCACCTGCGGGTCGCCGAGCAGCGTCGCCGCGAGGCCGAGCCGTTGCCGCATGCCGAGCGAGAACCCTCCGGCCCGCTTGCCGGCCACGCCCTCGAGTCCCGTCCGGGCGAGCACCTCGCCGACCCGGCGCCGGGGGAGGCCGTTGCTCACGGCGAGCGCGAGCAGGTGGTCGTACGCCTTCCGGCTGCCGTGTACGGCGCCCGCGTCGAGCAGCGCGCCCACCTCGGTCAGCGGTACGGGGAGGTCGCGGTAGCGGCGGCCGCCGATGGTGACGGAACCACGGGTGGGAGCGGCCAGCCCCAGGATCATCTTCATCGTCGTGGACTTGCCTGCGCCGTTCGGGCCGAGGAAACCGGTCACGTGCCCCGGTTCGACGGTGAACGACAGGTCGTCCACCACTGTGTCGGGCCCGTACCGCTTGGTCAGTCCCTGTACTTCGATCACTGTCATGGGTGCGATCGTGCCGAGCCGGACTGGCCGGTTTCTGGGAGCTTCTTGGCGAATTCTGAGAATCCGGCGCCCCGGCCGTGCACCAGCGCACGGCTGCCCGCCGCCACGGCAGCCCACGCACAGGAAACCCCAGGACCGACCCAGCCAGAGCTCGTGAGTGCGCAGACGAGTTCTAACTCGCGTAGGCACTCACGAGCCTGCCTGCGCGCCGCCGCCCGCCGCCTCGATAACGCCGTGGACGGCCCGGCCGATCCGGTCCGCGGCCTGGTCCGGATCAGGCTGGCCGGCATCGAGCCAGGCGATCACCGCTTCGAGGGTCATCGTGGGCAGCAGCCGGGCCGCCCACCGGGTCCACGGCCCGTCCGGCAGGACCATGCTGAGGTTGCGGTGGGTCACCTCGGCCGAGCCCTCGTTGAACGAGTCGATCAGATCCCGGAACTCGGGCTCCCTGGCGGCGTGGCGGAACAGCAGCCGGAACCCCTCCGGGTTCTCCGCGGCCGCGCGGACGAGCGCCGGGATGCTGGTCTCGTCGAAGTCGTCGGCCCCGACGGCGTCGAGGAGCCGGGTGCGGGCCCGATCGAGAACAGCCCGGTACAGGTCGGCCTTCGAGTCGAAGTGCCGGTAGAGGATCACCCTGGTGACGCCGGCCTCCACCGCCACGTCTTCGAGGTTGGTGGCGGCGTACCCGCCCCGGGCGAAGGCCCGGGTCGCCGCGTCCACGATCTGCGCGCGCCGCTCGGCGCGGGCCATGCGCCGGGCGGGCCGGTGCTCCGCCGTCATCACACCCCCTTGTTTACGGCAGAGTGTACATCTACGGTTGTTTACACCGCTGTGTACAACCGCCTGTAAATCAGAAGGGGGCCATGATGCGCACGCCGATCCAGCTGCCCTTCGAACAGGGGCATCCACTCGAGGTCCCGCCGCTGCTGCGGGAACTCCGCCCTGGAGGCACGATCCACGAGGCCCGCACCGCCGTCGGCCACCGGGCCTGGCTGGTCACCGGCTACGCCGAGGTGCGACGGCTGCTGAACGACGACCGGCTCGGCCGTTCCCACCCCGCCCCGGACCAGGCCGCGCGCACCGGTGAGTCGGTGCTGTTCGGCGGCCCGGTCGGCGCCTTCGACACCGAGCAGGCCGACAACGCCCGGATGCGCTCGCTGCTCCAGCCGCACTTCACCCCGAAACGGATGCGCGCCCTGCGACCCCGGGTCGAGGCGCTCACCACGCGACTCCTGGACGAGCTGGCCGAGCAGCCGCGACCGGCGGATCTGCACGCCCTGCTCGCGCTTCCGCTGCCGATCCTGGTGATCTGCGAACTGCTCGGCGTGCCCTACGAGGACCGGGACACCTTCCGCGCCTGGACCCAGGAGGCCGCCGACATCCGGGACCGCGCCCGCTCCGAGCGCGGGCTGGCCGAGCTGTTCGGCTACGGCAGGCGCCTGGTCGCCCGCAAGCGCGAGCAACCGGGGGACGACGTGATCTCCCGGCTGTGCGCCACCGAAGGGGTCGCCGACGACGAGATCGCCGTGCTTTCGATGGCGCTGCTGTTCGCCGGCCACGAGACCACCGTCGTCCAGATCGGACTCGGCGTCCTGCAACTGCTGACCGGTCCCGGCCAGTGGCAGGCGCTCGTGGACGATCCCGGACTGCTGCCGGGCGCGGTCGAGGAGCTACTGCGGGCACCGGTCAAGACGAACGGCGGTATCCCCCGCTACGCCAGGACGGAGCTGGAGATCGCCGACGTCACCGTCCACAAGGGAGATCTCGTGCTGCTGGACAACGGTGCCGCCAACCACGACCCCGCCGTCTTCACCGACCCCTATGACGTCGACATCACCCGCCGGGCCGGCGGCCACCTCACGTTCGGGCACGGCCCCCGCTACTGCATCGGGGCGCCGCTGGCCCGCATCGAGCTGCAGACGGTGTTCGGCGGGCTCGCCTCGCGCTTTCCGACGCTGCGCCTCGCCGAGCCGGTGGAACGGTTGCCGATCCGCCGCGACGTGCTGACCGGCGGGCTGGCGCGGCTCCCGGTCAGCTGGTGAGCGTGCGATCCCCTCCCCGCCCGGGGCTCCCGCGGTGTCAGTCGTCGTCGGCGGCGAGCCGGCCGAGCGCCGTCATCAGGCTGCCGGGCCTGGGCAGCTGCCCGAGCACCGCCTGCTCGACCTCGCCCACCTTGCGCGCGATGCGGTCGTGCTCGGCCCGGCCGCGCGAGCTGAGGTACACGCGCACCTTGCGCCGGTCCTCCGGGTCGATCTCGCGGTAGGCGGCGGCCGCGGTGACCAGCCGGTCGACCACGCGGGTCAGCGTGGGCCCGGTCGCCATGGTCCTCGTCGTCAGCTCCGACATCGTGAGGCCGCCCTGGGTGGCGAGCGCGTGCATGACCAGCCACTGGTCGAAGGTGACGCCCTCGGGCCGCAGTACCTGCTCCACACGCGCGGTCACCGTCCGCGCCGCCCGTGTCAGCGTGCTGCTCAGCCGCATCCCGGCGGCGTCGCGTACGTCCATGTGCACGTGTCCTCACCCTTGCGCGAGTTCAGTTCCGATTGTAATACTTTCATCTGGAACTGCTTCAGTCGACGGGGAGGCGACCCGGCGTCCGTTCGGAGTCCTCATGGCAACCGGCCTGGCCATCGATGAGCGCGGTCGCACCGATGTCTGGCGCGTCGCGATGGTGATCCCCCTGCAGGGGCCCGCCGGCCTGTTCGGACCGTCCTGCGAGGCGATCACCGATCTCGCCGTGTGCGAGCTCAACGAGGGCGGCGGGATCCTCGGCCGCGAGGTCGCCGTCGAGCTCGTGGACGGTGGCGCGCCACCTGCCCAGGTCGCCGCCGAGCTCCGTGACCTCGTCGATCGCGGCGCGGTGGACGCGGTCAGCGGCTGGCACATCTCGTCGGTGCGCCACGCGATCGCCCCGGTACTGGCCGACCGGGTGCCCTACGTCTACACCTCGCTCTACGAAGGCGGCGAGCGCAGGCCAGGGGTGTTCTGTTCGGGTGAGACGCCGCGCTGCCAGATCGCACCGGCGCTGCGCTGGCTGCGGGACAACGTGGGTGCCCGGCGTTGGTTCGTCGTCGGCGACGACTACGTCTGGCCGCGCGGATCGACGGCGGCCGTCCGCCGGTACGCGCACGAGTTCGACCTGCGGATCAGCGGCGAGGCCTTCGTCAGCCTGGGTACGGCGGACATGGGCCACGTGGTCGACCTGGTACAGCGGACGCCGTGCGACGGCGTGCTGATGCTGCTGGTCGGGCAGGACGCGGTCGAGTTCAACCGGTGCTTCGCCGCTCGCGGCCTGCACGAGCGGCTCGTACGGTTCAGCCCGCTGATGGAAGAGAACATGCTGATCGCCAGCGGCGCGGGCGGCACGAGGAACCTGTTCGCCGCGGCCGGTTACTTCCGCTCGCTGGTGTCGGCGGATGCGATGGACCTGCTCGGCTCGTACGTGCGGCTGCACGGCCCGAGCGCACCGCCGCTGAACAACGCCGCGGAGTCGTGCTACGAGGGCCTGCGCGCCCTTCATCAGCTCGCCCACCGGGCCGGAACCGCCGATCTTCGTGAGCTCAACGCCGCGGTCGACGGCACCGCCTACCACGGACCGCGCGGCACCGTGGAGTTCCACGGCCCGCAGGCCGCGCAACGCGTGCATCTCGCGGTGGCCGACGGCTACGAGTTCGACGTCGTGACCCAGCTGTAGCCACCGCGCCCCCTCGCACCCCTTGACCGCAGGCCTCCACCCACTTACTTTCACATGAAAATAGACCATGTGAAAGCGATTCGGTCGGTTCCCGGGAACCACGGAGGCCACGATGAACAACGTCGGTCTGCTCTACGTCGGCGCGGTCCTGCTGATCAACGGGCTGATGCTGCTGGGCCGCGTGCCCGCCCGCTCGGCGGGCGCGCTCAACCTCTTCGTCGGCGCCCTGCAGTGCCTGACACCGACCGTGCTGATCGTGCAGGCAGGCGGCGACACCGACGCGATCCTGGCGGCTTCCGGGCTCTACCTGTTCGGCTTCACCTACCTCTACGTGGGCGTGGCGAACCTGGCGGGCCTGGAACCGGAGGGCGTCGGCTGGTTCTCGCTGTTCGTCGCTGCCTGCGCCGTCGTGTACGCCGCGCTGTCGTTCTGGCGCGACGGCGACCCGGTGTTCGGCGTGATCTGGCTCGCGTGGTCTCTACTGTGGACACTCTTCTTCCTCGTCCTCGGACTCGGCAGGCAGCGGCTGACCCGGTTCACCGGCTGGACGGTCGTCCTGCTCAGCCAGCCCACCTGCACCGTGCCCGCGTTCCTGGCCATGACGGGTGCCTACCGGTCGAACACCACCACCGGCCTGATCGCCGCGGCCGCCGCCGTGCTGCTCGTCGGCGTGGCCGCCCTGCTCGCCTCCCGCCCGCGCGAGGTCCCTTCCGCGACCGCGCGCGCCACCGCCCCCGCCTGAACACTCCACGCAACCGTCACCACAACCGAAGGAGAGCCCCAATGCGACACGGTGATATTTCCGCCAGTCCCGACACCGTCGGCATCGCGGTCATGAACTACAAGATGCCGCGCCTGCACACCAAAGCCGAGGTCCTGGACAACGCCAACCGGATCGCGGAGATGGTCGTCGGCATGAAGAGCGGCCTGCCGGGCATGGACCTGGTCGTGTTCCCGGAGTACTCGACCCAGGGGATCATGTACGACCCGGACGAGATGTTCGCCACCGCCGCGACCGTCCCCGGGGAGGAGACCGACATCTTCGCGGCCGCCTGCAGGCAGGCCCGCACCTGGGGCGTCTTCTCGATCACCGGCGAGCAGCACGAGAGCCATCCGGACAAGCCGCCCTACAACACGCTCGTGCTCATCGACGACCGCGGCGACATCGTGCAGAAGTACCGCAAGATCCTGCCGTGGTGCCCGATCGAGGGCTGGTACCCGGGTGACACGACCTACGTCACCGAGGGACCCAAGGGCATGAAGATCTCGCTGATCATCTGCGACGACGGCAACTATCCCGAGATCTGGCGCGACTGCGCCATGAAGGGCGCCGAGCTAGTGGTGCGCTGCCAGGGCTACATGTACCCGGCCAAGGACCAGCAGGTGCTGATGGCCAAGGCGATGGCGTGGGCCAACAACTGCTACGTCGCCGTCGCCAACGCCGCAGGTTTCGACGGGGTGTACTCCTACTTCGGGCACTCCTCGATCATCGGCTTCGACGGGCGCACGCTCGGCGAGACCGGCGAGGAGGAGTACGGCATCCAGTACGCACAGCTCTCGCTGTCGGCGATCCGGGACGCGCGCAGCCACGACCAGTCGCAGAACCACCTCTTCAAACTGCTGCACCGGGGCTACTCGGGCGTGCACGCGGCCGGTGACGGCGACCTCGGTGTGGCGGACTGCCCGTTCGACTTCTACAAGCTGTGGGTGACCGACGCGCAGAAGGCGCAGGAGAACGTTCATGCGATCACCCGCGACACGGTCGGGGTGGCGGAGTGCCGGGTCGGCTCGCTGCCGGTCGAGCAGGTGCGGGAGGCGTGAAGGGAGCCGGCAACCGAGCGGAGTGCACGCGATGCCGTACCTGACCGACAGGTATCACGACCAGAACCGGCACCGGCGGGAGGCCGCCGCCCCGGCGCCCGCGGACGTGGCGGCCCGGCTACGTGGCCGGGTGCTGGGCCAGGACCGTGCGGTGGACGCGGTCGTGCGTGCCGTGGTGCTGGCCCGCGCGGGTACGCACGACCCCGATCGGCCACTGGCCAGCCTGTTGCTGGTCGGTCCGACCGGGGTCGGCAAGACGGAGCTGGTGCGGCGGCTGGCCGCGGAGCTCAGGTCCGGCCCGGACGATCTGTGCCGGGTGGACATGAGCGCGTTCGCCCAGGAGCACTACGCCGCCTCGTTCACCGGCGCGCCGCCGGGCTACGCCGGGAGCAAGGAGGCGTTCAGCGTCTTCGACCGATCCACTGTGGAGGGAGATCCGTACACGCCGGGCATCGTGCTGTTCGACGAGGTCGAGAAGGCGCACCCGACCGTGCTGCGCGCCCTGCTGCACGTGCTGGACACCGGCGTGCTGCGGCTGGCCAGCGGCCAGCAGATCATCTCCTTCCGCAACAGCTTCGTCTTCCTGACGTCCAACCTTGGCTCGGCGGAGCTGGCCCGGCGCCGGGCGGCGTGGTGGCGCAGGCTCCACCCCGGTGGCGAGCACGAGGTGATCTCCCGCGCCCTGACCCGGTTCTTCGACCCGGAGTTCCGCAACCGGATCGACGAGGTCGTCGAGTTCACCGAGATCGGCTCGGCCACGGCCGTGGAGATCACCGGGCTCGAGGTCGAGCTGCTGCGCCGCCGCCTGCACCGGCGCGGCGTCCTGCTGGACGTCGAGGACGCCGCGGTCCGGCTGCTCGCGCGGCACGGCTTCGACCCCGTCTACGGCGCGAGAGCCCTCCGCCGCTGCCTGCGCACGGAGCTCGCCGCCCCGGTCGCCGCCGAGCTGCTCCGCGTCCGGCCCGTCGGCACCGACCCGGTACACGTGACCGCGCGCGTGTCGGGCGAGCGGCTGGTCGTCCGCGGGGACCCGGTGTAGCGGGCAGAAACACTCACAGGGTCCGGTACATGATGTGCAACCCGACGTATCCGTGCACGGGATGCTCGAACCCCTCGGGCACCGTCGCGATGATCTCGAAACCGAGTGAGCGCCACAGGGCGACGGCGCGGGTGTTGGTCTCCACCACGGCGTTGAACTGCATCGCCAGGTAGCCGTCGGCGCGCGCGAGGTCGAGGACGTGCTCGCCGAGCGCGCGGCCCACGCCGCGCCCGGCGTGTCCTGGTGCGACCATGAAGCTCGCGTTGGCGACATGCGCGCCCGGTCCCCGCTGGTTGTGCCCCAGCTTCGCCGAGGCGATCACGGTGCCGTCCTCCTCGACCGCGACGACCGTCCGGCCCGGCGGATCGACCATCCAGATCGCACGTGCGTCGTCCTCGCCGAGGTTCCGGGGCAGCGTGTAGGTCTCCCCGGTGGCGGCCACCTGGCGCACCAGCGGCCAGATGACGGCCCAGTCGCCGGGGCGGGCCTCCCTGAAGCGCATGCGGCCATTGTGCCTGGCGTCAGGCACTCCGCCCCCGGTGTTCGGCGACGGCGGCGCGCACGGCGGGCGCCACCTCCTCGGCGAAGGTCCGGACCTGGCCGACGTCGTCCCCGTCGGTGCCGAAGACGAAGGTGTCCATCCCGTGCTCGACGGCGAACCCGGTCAGCTGGTCGACCCACTGGCTCACCGGCCCCTCCAGGAAACCGGAGGCCCCGGAGCCGGTGATCTTGCCGAAGACGTTGTAGATCCGCTGGATCCGGGCGGGATCCCGGCCCGCCTCGGCGGCGGCGGTGTCGATCCGGTCGTGCTTGTCGGCCAGCGCATCCGGCGGTACATAGCTCGCCGACGGCACCCAGCCGTCGGCGCTGCGGCCGACCTCGGCGAGCAGGCGCGGGCCACGCACCCCGAGCCACAGCCCGATCGGGTGCGCGGGCCGCGGGCCGGGATGCACGCCGGAAAGCGGGTAGAACTCGCCTTCGTGGCGCACGGCGCGTTCGTCCGACCACATCAGCCTGATCACCCGCACGGCCTCGATCAGCGCGTCGGCCGCCTGCCGCGGCGAGCGCACGGGGCCGCCCATCGCGCCGATCGCGTCCCAGAACCCGCCCGCGCCGAGCCCGAGCTCGAAGCGTCCGCCGGAGAGCACGTCCATGCTCGCCGCGGCCTTGGCCAGCATCGCCGGTGGCCGCAGCGGCAGCACGGCGACGTCGGGGAACACGCGCACCCGCTCGGTGCGTGCCAGCACGGTCGCCATCAGCGACCACGTGTCGAGGAACCGCCGCTGGTAGGGATGGTCCTGGATGCCGATCAGGTCGAGCCCCCCGCGGTCCGCCGCCTCGGCGATCTCCAGGATCCGCTCCACCGAGTCCGCTCTCGGTGTCGGGAAGACGCCGAACTGGATGTCGCGCCCGTAGTCGGTCATGGCTGCTCCCCTCCCGGCGCCGACAGCGCGGCGCGCCGTCCGGCGTGGGTCGGCGCGCCGGGCACGTGCGCCGGACGCTTGGCGTCGAGTTCCTTCCGCAGTACGGGGACTACCCGCTCGCCGAGCAGGTCGAGCTGCTCCAGCACGGTCTTCAGCGGCAGCCCGGCGTGATCGACCAGGAAGAGCTGCCGCTGGTAGTCACCGAAGCTCTCGCGGAAGGTCAGCGTCTTGTCGATCACCTCCTGCGGGCTGCCCACGCTCAGCGGCGTCTCCGCCATGAAGTCCTCCAGCGAAGGTCCGCCACCGTAGACCGGGGCGTGGTCGAAGTACGGCCGGAACTCGGCGACGGCGTCCTGCGAGCGCTCACGCATGAACACGTGCCCGCCGAGCCCGACGATCGCCTGGTCCGCGGCGCCGTGGCCGTAGTGTTCGAACCGGCCGCGGTAGAGGTTCACCAGGCGGATGAAGTGCTCCTTGGGCCAGAAGATGTGGTTGGCGAAGAAGCCGTCGCCGTAGTAGGCGGCCTGCTCCGCGATCTCCGGGCTGCGGATCGAGCCGTGCCAGACGAAGGGCGGCACGCCGTCCAGCGGGCGCGGCGTCGAGGTGAAGCCCTGGAGCGGCGTGCGGAACCGGCCCTCCCAGTCGACCACGTCCTCGCGCCACAACCGGTGCAGCAGGTGGTAGTTCTCGATCGCCAGCGGGATGCCCTGGCGGATGTCCTGGCCGAACCACGGATACACCGGCGCCATGTTCCCCCGGCCCAGCATCAGGTCCACCCGGCCGTCGGCGAGGTGCTGGAGCATCGCGAAGTCCTCGGCGATCTTCACCGGGTCGTTGGTGGTGATCAGCGTCGTCGAGGTGGAGAGGATCAGCCGCCGGGTACGGGCGGCGACGTAGCCCAGCATCGTGGTCGGCGAGGAGGGCACGAAGGGCGGGTTGTGATGCTCCCCCGTGGCGAAGACGTCGAGCCCGACCTCCTCGGCCTTCTGCGCGATGGTGACCATCGCCTTGATCCGCTCCACCTCGGACGGCACCCGCCCGGTCGTCGGATCCGCGGTGACGTCTCCGACGGTGAAGATCCCGAACTGCACGACGGCTCCTCAACTAGTTCAACGCTCAACTGATGAGGGCAACCGTATCCCACGGCCGGCTATTCCGGTGCCGGCCCCGCGCCCAGCTTCGCCAGGTAGACGGTGTTCGCCGCGTCGCGTTCCTGCAGCGGGTTGGCGAAGCCGACGACCTCGGCCCGCACCTCGGTGAACGTCCGGGCGAGCGCGGCCGTGAACTCCTCGTCCGGCGGGTCGTTCGACCAGAGCGCGAAAACCCCGCCGGGATGCAGGAAGCCGGCCAGCCGCCGCAGGCCCGCCGGTTCGTAGAACTCCGCGTGACCGGGATGCAGCACGTGCCGCGGCGAATGGTCGATGTCGACGATGATGGCGTGGAACCGCCTGCCGGTGGCCGCGGGATCGAGTCCCGCGGGCGAGCGGAGCAGCGCGAAGAAGTCGCCGTGCACGAGGCGGCAGCGTGCATCGGGGGTCAGCTTGGCTCCGGCCGGTATCAGCCCTCGCTCGTGCCACTCGATCACCTCGCCGAGCGCCTCGATCACGACGAGCGAAGCCACGTCCGGGTTCTCCAGCACCGTCTGCGCGGTGTAGCCGAGACCGAGGCCGCCCACCGCGACCTCGGGCGCCGGTTCCGCCACCTCGGCCAGGGCGAGCCGCGCCATCTCCACCTCGGCGACGGTGAACAGGCTCGACATCAGGAAGTCGTCGTCGAGCTTGATCTCGTAGATCTCCTTGCCGACAGTGGGATCCCGGCGGCGGCGCAGGACGAGCTCGCCCATCGGCGTCGGCCGCCAGTCGAGTTCCTGGAAGCGGGCGCTCACCCGGTCGCCCTCATGCGCATATGCATCCCCGCACGGTAGCCGCCGCCAAGGGCCGTCACGTAACCGCGGCGCACCCGGACAGGCCGTCACGGAGGTCACAGCAGGTAGCGACTTACGGTCCCCGGGAGGATGACGAGGCGAACCAGGTCCGCGGCCAGCATCCCGGCGAGGTCGTCGGCGCGGGCCGGGTCGTCGAGGTCCCAGTAGCGAGCGGCCAGGCGGGTGCACAGGTCGTATGCTCCGTCGGGTTCCACCGTGGTGCGGCCGGCGACCGACAGCCAGCGTTCGCGTTCACCCACCGGGGCGGCGACGACGATCGAGGCGCGGGGGTCGCGGCGTAGGTGCCGCACCTTGGGCGAGTCCGGGCCCGTGAACAGTTCGATCGTGCCCTCGGCAGTGGCCTCGAACCACACCGGCCGGGGCTGCGGCGGCAGTGGCCCCCGGCTACGGACAGGAACCCGTGCAGGGGGCGCCGGAGGAACTCGAGGTCCTGGGTGGTCAGCGAACTGGCGTCGGTGCTCATGACGCCGATTGAACACGGCCGGCTCGGACAAACCCATAGGTGAGAAGCCGGATCGCCTGTGTGTTCGTCTAACCTCGCTAGGGTGGACGTCTTCAGTGACCTGATCCGCGGGGTGCGCGCCCACGGCTCGTTGTTCGGCAGCTCGACCCTGTCACCGCCCTGGGCACTGCATTTCGTGGACGGCGCGCCGCTGACCCTGTGCACCGTCCTCACCGGGGCGGGCTGGGTCGTGCCGGAGAACCGTCCGCCCGAGCCGCTTCGCGCCCGGGAGACGATCGTCGTACGCGGCCCTGCGACGTTCACCTTCGTCGACGAGGTCGGCACCCAGGCCGAACCGATCGCGTGCGGCGAGCACTGCGCGACGCCCGAGCAGGGCGGGACCCGGCACCGGCGCGGCTGGAACGACCGCGGTGGAGACGGCGGTGACGTCGCTGGTGCGACGACCCTGATCACCGGCGCCTATCCGGTGCGCGGCGAGATCAGTCGCCGACTGCTGGACGCGCTGCCCGTCGTGCTGCGCGTGGACGCCGGGGGCACCGCTGACGCCGTGCTGGACCATCTCGCCGACGAGGCCGCCGTCGACACGCCGGGCCAGCAGGTGGTGCTCGACCGGCTGCTGGACTGGATGCTGGTCTGCACGCTGCGCGAGTGGTTCGACCGGCCGGGCGGCGAGCCCCCGGCCTGGTGGGCCGCCCAGCGGGACCCGGTGGTCGGCGACGCGCTGCGCCTGCTGCACGCCGAACCGGCGGCGCCATGGACGGTCGCCGCACTGGCCGAGCACACCGGAGTGTCGCGTTCGACGCTGGCCAAGCGGTTCGCCGACCTGGTCGGCGAACCGCCGCGGACCTACCTCACCCGCTGGCGCATGACGCTCGCGGCGGACCTGCTGGTCGAGCAGGAGGCCGCAACCCTCGCGCAGATCGCCCGCACCGTGGGTTACTCCGATCCGTTCGGGTTCAGCGCGGCGTTCAAACGGGTCCGGGGCGCCAACCCGAGCGAGTTCCGAAACAATCAGGTGCAGGGCACTAGAACACCACCGCGTTCAGAACCGGGATCAGGTGCTCCTCCTCGTAGTCGAGGTGGTCCTCGAGTTCGGTCGTGAGCCGCTCCACCTCGGTGAGCACCACGGCCGGGTCCGCGTCCTCGGCGGCGACGAGTTCCTGGAGCTCGTCGAGCAGCCGTTTGATCGCCTGGTGCTCCTGACGCAGCCGCACCAGGGTCGCCGCGAGCTCCGGATGGTGCTCGTCGAGGAAGGGATACATCTGACCGTCCTCGACGGAATGGTGGTGGTGCAGGCCCTCGCACACGGTGAGGCAGTTGATCCGCAACTGCGCGCCCAGCCCAGGGCCCGACGCGGCGACCTCCTTGCGGATCAGCGTGAGCTCGTGGCGGAACGCGTCGTGGATGGTCTTGAGCGCGTCGCCGAGCGGCTCGGCGTTCGGCCCGCCTTCGAGCGGGTTCAGTGCGACCACCGGGATCGTGCGGGTCGTCCTGGCCTGGTAGTCGGCCCATCCCGGGTCGGCCTCGGCCGCACGGGCGAAAACGCGGTCGCGTTCCTCCCCCTCCAGCACCACCGCCCCCGCCCGGAAGGTGAACACGCCGGTCTCCACGGTGACCTGCGGATCGGCGAGCACGTTGTGGTACCAGGCCGGATGGTGCGGCGCACCGGCGGCGGAAGCGATGACGAGCAGTCGCCCGCCGCCGTCGTGCAGGTAGCCGAGCGGGACGGTGCGCTGCGCGCCGGTCCTGGCTCCGGTGGTGGTGAGCAGGAGTAGCCGAGCTCCCTCGAAGGGGCCGCCGACGTGCCCGCGGTTGGCGCGAAACTCCTCGATGATCTGCTGGTTGAAGTCGATGGACATGCTGTTGTTCTGCTCCAGGGGTGGGTGCGGCGACGGCGCGCGGCAGGGGTGGAAGGCGAGAGGCACGTGGCGTCGGCAGGCGCCGCCGGGCGCGCGGGAAAGACACGCGCGCACGGGAAAGTCAGAAGAGCACTGGAGAATCAGGAGAGAAGGGCGGCCCTCTGGCCCGCCTGGCGATCACGCCGTGGCCGGGTAACCCACTCGCTCATGGCACTCGGCCGACCCGGCAGTCACGCGGCAACACTAGCACGAACCTCGTGAGTGCCTACGCGAGTTAGAACTCGGGTAGGCACTCACGAGGTGACGGGGAAGTGGCACGCGACGCTGTGGCCGGGCGTGATCTCCCGCAGCACCGGTGCCTCGTCGGCACACCGCGCGGCCGCGCGCGGGCACCGGGTACGGAACCGGCAGCCGCTGGGCGGCGAGATCGGCGACGGCGGCTCGCCGTGGATGCTCAGCCGCGCGCGATGCCTTGCCGCGGACGGATCCAGGTCCGGGATCGACGCCAGCAACGCGACCGTGTACGGATGCAGCGGGGTCCGGTACAGCGTCTCCGCGGGCCCGATCTCGCACAGTTGCCCGAGGTGCATCACGGCGACCCGGTCGCTGACCTGTTTGACCAACGCCAGGTCGTGGGAGATGAACAGATAGGACAGACCGAGCTCGCTGCGCAGCTGCTCGAACAGGTTGAGCACCTGCGCCTGGATCAGCACGTCGAGCGAGGAGACCGCCTCGTCGCACACGATCAGCGCCGGGTCCAGCGCGATCGCCCGCGCGATCGCCACCCGCTGGCACTGCCCGCCGGAGAGCTCGTGCGGCCGCCGCCTGCCGTAGCTGTCCGGGTTCAGCCCCACCAGATCCAGCAGTTCCCGCACCCGCCGTGCGCGGGCGCCGCCGCTGCCTGCGCCGTAACCGATCAGCGGCTCGGCGACGATGTCGGAGATCCGCCAGCGCGGGTTGAGCGAGCCGAACGGGTCCTGGAACACCATCTGCATGTGCCGCCGGGCCTCCGCCAGCCGCCCGCGCTTGCAGCGCACCAGATCGGTGCCCTTGAAGTGCACCTCACCCGACTTCGGCCGCGGCGCCTGGATGATCGAGCGCGCCAGCGTCGACTTGCCCGAACCGGTCTCCCCCACCACGCCGAGGGTCTCGCCGACGTTGATGTCGAACGACACCCCGGACACCGCGTGCACCACGCCGCCCTTGACGCCGCCACGGCCGCGCACGGTGAACTCCTGCACGAGCTCGCGCGCCCGCAGCAGCGGCTCACGCTCGTCCACAATGGTCATCGCTGGTCACCGTCCTCCTTCTTCCGCCGGGCCGCCGACCTCACAGGGATGCCAGCACGCCCACCAGTGACCGGGTTCGTGTTCGGCGAACGGCGGCGGCTCGGCGTGGCAGTCGTCCTGCGCGCGGGAGCACCGGGGCGCGAACGGGCAGCCCGGTGGCAGCGCGGTCAGGTCCGGCGGCTGGCCGGGGGTCACCGGCAGCAGCGAGTGCGGAGTCCTTTCCAGCCGCGGAATCGCGCCGAGCAGCGCCCGCGTGTACGGCATCCGGACGTGTGAGAACAGCGTGCTCGCCGGTGCGTACTCCACCGCCCTGCCCGCGTACATCACGATCACGTCGTGGGCGTAGCTCGCCGCGAGCCCGAGGTCGTGACTGATCATGATGATCGCGGTGCCGAGCCGCTCCTGTAGCTCCAGCAACAGCTCCATGACCTGCGCCTGCGTGGTCACGTCCAGCGCGGTGGTGGCCTCGTCGGCGATGAGCAGCTTCGGGTCGGCGGCGAGCGCGATCGCGATCATCACGCGCTGACGCATCCCACCGGAGAGCTGGTGCGGGTACTCGTAGAACCTCCGCTCGGGCGCGGGCAGCCGGACCAGTTGCAGCAGCTCCATCGCCCGGTCGAACGCGGCCCGCTTGTCCACGTCGCCGTGCGCGCGCACCGCCTCGGTGATCTGCGTTCCGATGCGCATGGTCGGGTTGAGCGAGCGCGTCGGGTCCTGGAAGACCATCGCCAGGTCGGCCCCACGGTGCCTGCGCATCTCCCGCTCGGAGAGGCTCAGCAGGTCGGTACCGAGGAACCGGGCTGAGCCGCTGATCCGCGCGGTCGGCGGCAGCAACCCCATCAGCGCGCGGGAGCTGACGCTCTTGCCGGAGCCGGACTCGCCGATGATCGCCAGCATCCGGCCCGCGTGCACGTGATAGCTCAGCCCGTTGACCGCGTTCACGCGGCGGCCCTTCGCGTCGAACCGCACCCGCAGGTCGCTGACCTCCAGCAGCGGTTCCGCGCCGCCGTACACCGGGGCGGGCGAGGCGAGCTCGCTGACTTCCTCGATACTCATCGGCCGCTCCAACGGGCACGCAGGGTTTCGCCGAGCAGGTTGAACGCCAGCACGGTCAGGAAGAGCACGACGCACGGCCAGACCACCAGCATCGGCGTGGCCGAAAGGGCCTGCTGTCCCTGGGAGATCATGTTGCCCCAGCTCGGCGCGGGCGGTGGGATGCCGAGACCGAGGAAGCTCAGCGCACCCTCGATCACGATGATGATGCCCATGCTCAGCATCGAGAACGTCACCAGCTGCGGCGTGATGTTCGGCGCGATGTGCCGGAACAGCATCCGCCGGCCACTGGTGCCGGACAGCCGCGCCGCGGTCATGAACGGCTGCTCGCGCAGCCGCAGCGTGGCGGCACGGGACACCCGCGCGAACGCCGGTACCGAGAAGAACGCCAGCGCGAAGATCGTGTTCACCTGGCTCGGCCCGAGGCTCTGCGCCACCGCCAGCGTCAGCACGAGCGAGGGGAACGCGATGAGCACGTCGAGCACCCGCATGATGACCGCGTCGAGCAGGCCCCCCACGTGGGCGCTCACCGCGCCGAGCGTGCCGCCGACGATCAGACCGAGCACGTTCACCGCGACGCCCACCACGAGCGAGGCCCGCCCGCCGTAGAGGATGCGGGACCAGACGTCGTTGCCGTTGGGGTCGGTGCCGAGCAGGTGCCCCTCGGAGAACGCGGGCAGGTTCGACTCCAGCACGTCCCCGCCGACCGGGTCCGGTACCGCCGCGACCAGCGGCCACACGAAGCAGCCGCCGATGATCAGCACCAGCAGCGCGCCGGGGAAGATCAGCTCCAGATGCCGCAGCCAGCCGCGGAACCGGCCCTGGCCGGCCTCCTCGAGTAGCGCAGGCGACGCGGACGCCTCAACGATTGCCATATCGGATCCTCGGGTCGAGCACGGCGTAGAGCAGGTCCGTCACGAGGTTGGCCAGCACCGCGACCACGGCGAACACCACCACGCACGCCTGCACCACCACGAAGTCGCGGGTGTTGATGGCCTGCAGCAGCAGCTGGCCGATGCCGGGCAGCGCGAAGATCTGCTCGATGATCACCGTGGCGCCGATCAGCGTGCCCAGGTTCAGCCCGACCACGGTGAGCAGGCCGAACGAGGAGTTGCGGAAAGCGTGCCGCAGCAACACCTGCCCCGGACCGATGCCCTTCGCCCGCGCCGTCACGATGTAGTCCTCGCCCCGCAACTGGTCCACCAGGTCGCCGCGCAGGAACCGGGTGTAGAAGCAGAACAGCGGGAAGGCGATCGACACCGCGGGCAGGAGCATCGAGCGCAGGTTCTCGCCGATCCCCTGGCCGATCGGGACGAAGCCGATCGCGGGGAAGAACGCGAACTGCACCGCGAACACCAGCACCAGCAGCAGCGCGATCACGTAGTTGGCCACCGCGAGGCCGGTGATGCTCACCAGCATGCTCACCCGGTCGAACAGCCGGTTCGGCTTGTACGCGGCGAGCAGCGCGACCGGGATCGCCAGGCCGAGCGAGAGGACGAAGGCCAGCCCCACGAGCTCCCCGGTGACCGCCAGCCGCGAGCCGAGCTCGCCGGTGACCGGCTGCCCGCTGACGAGTGAGTTGCCGAGGTCACCCGTGAGTGCGCCGCCCAGCCAGCCCAGGTAACGCTGCACGGGCGGCTGGTCCAGGCCCATCTGCCGGTGCATCGCCGCGATCTGCTCCGGCGTCGCCTCCGGGCCGAGCAGCAGCTGCGCGGCGTCCCCGGGGATGAGGCTCAGCACGATGAAGGTCAGGATGCTGACACCGAGCACGATCGGCACGGCCGCGACGAGCCGTCTGGCGATCAGCCGCACGCTCGGCGAGTGCACGAGGCGGGCGACGGCGCCCGGGGCGGCTTCCCGGGCGTCGTCGGTCACCGGTTCGGTCGTCGTCACTGGCTCATCCACACCTCGTCCCACTGGATCCCGGTATTGACGAGGACCGGCGGGATCTTGGTGGTGACGCCAGGTCCGTGCACGCCTTCGGCCGCGATGTTGGTCGGGGCGAAGGCCAGGATGAACGGGGCGTAGGCCTTGTCACTGATGAGCTTGCCCGCCTCGGCGTAGAGCTCGTCGCGCTCCTGCGGCTCGATCGTGGCGGCCGCGTCGTCGAGCAGGGTGTCGAGCTCGGGATCGGCGACACCGCTGAACGGCGCTTCCGAGTCGAACCGGAAGCCGACGCCCACACCGGCCGCCGGGTCCCAGGCGCCCGCGGTCTGCAACATCGCCTCCCACTCGCCCGAGTTGAAGTTGCCGATCAGCGAGTTCAGCTCGTGCGAGTCGATGGTCGTCTTGATGCCGACCTCCTCCCACTGGCTCTGCAACGCGGTGTTGATCTGCTCGGCCACGTACTGCTTGATCGTGCCGAGGTGCACGGTCAGCCCGCCGAGCTCCTTGACGAGCTGCCTGGCCTTCTCCGGGTCGTACGTGCGGTAGCCGGGCACCGTGTCGTCATGGAACATCCCGCCGGGACCGGTGAACGTCTGGGCGGCCGGGTACCGGTTGCCGAACAGGCCCTTGCGGATCGCCTCGACGTCGGTGGCGTAGTAGATGGCCTCGCGCGCCTTCTGCTCGTCGAACGGCGCCTTCTTCGTGTTCAGCTGGATCACGTACGGCGACGTCGGCGGCTGCGGTGTCACGGTCACCTGCGGGTTGCCCTGCGCCTGGTCGATGAGCGGCGTGGTCACCATGCCCTCGAAAACCTGTGCCTGGCCGGCGAGCACCGCCTGGTAAGCGGGCTGGTCGCCGCCGACCGACTTGATGATCAGCTCGTCGAGGTAGGGCCGGCCCTGTTTGTGGTAGTTCTCGTTGCGGGTCAGCCGCAGTTCGGAACTGAGCCGGTTGCTCACGACCTTGAACGGTCCCGCGCCCACCGGCTTCATCTTGAACTTCTCCTCGCCCATCTTCTCCAGCGCCGTCGGCGAGGCGATCCAGTTGGCATTGGAGACGACCATCGAGTTGATCACGGCGGCGTAGGGCTGCGTGAACTTCAGCACCACCGTGTTGCCCTCGACGGTGATGCCGCCCTCCTCGACCAGCGGCCAGCGCGGAGCACAGGTGCAGGACGAGTCGACCGCCCGCTCCCAGTTGAAGGCGACGGCCTCCGCGTCGAACGGCGTGCCGTCGCTGAACTCGATGCCCTCGCGGATCGAGACCTTGACGGTCTTGCCGCCGTCCTCGAACTCGTAGCCGCTCGCGAGTTCCGGCTCCACGCGGGCATTGCCGCCGTCGTCGTCGGCCACCAGCTTGAACAGCCCGCTGAAGATCGCGTTCATGTGGCTGAGGTTCGCGCCGCCGGTGGTGTTCGTCGCGGGATCCAGCCCGCTCGGCCAGGAACCCGCGAAACCGGACGTCACCAGGGTGGTGAGCGAGCCGCCCTGCTGCGGCGGGCCCGCCGGTCCGGCACTCGTGCCGGCCGGGCCACCCCCGCACGCGGCGACAACGAGAATCACCCCCACGCACGCGATCAGCTGCTGAAGTCTTGTTCTCACGAGCATCTCCAGTTTCGGTAGCGCCGTTGGACCGAGGTAACATCGATGCGGCTACAGACTCCCCACTCGCTGCGGACGCGGGCAGCGACCTTTCGTGGGGTGGAAGAGAAATTCGGCCGTCGGCGCCTCGGCCGCGGGCGAACCGCGGGCGGACTCCCCGTTACGCGGCGCCCGGACCGGGCAGCACGTCGACATCGGTGGCGTGCATCGGCAGGCCACATTCCGAGCAGACCAGCTCGACGTGACCGATCCGCCCGCAGCCGTGGTGCAGGTAGCGCACCGGCGGTCCGGCCTCACCGGACAGCCACCGGTCGCCCCAGCGCACCATCACCAGCAGCAGGTCGCACAGCTCAATGCCCTTGGTGGTGAGCGTGTACTCGTACCGTGGCGGCCGGTCCGAGTACTGCCTTCGCTTCAGCACACCGCTCTCGACCAGCCACTTGAGCCGCTCGGCGAGCACCTTGCGGGAGACACCGAGGTCCTGCTGGATCTGCTCGAAGCGGGACACGCCGACATAGATGTCGCGCAGGATCAGTGGCGACCACGGCTCGCCGATCACATCCAGGGCGCGGGCGATCGAGCACGCCATGTCGCCGAACCGGGTGCGCTGCATGGAGCCAGTCTAGAACACATAGTTCCCTGAAGGAACTGATCCGTGCTACCGTCAGTCCGTTCCGCGAAGAAACCAACCTGGGAGCGGGCATGAAAAGACCCGAGGTCGTCTTTCACCACCGGCCGCGGCGTGGACCGGCTCAGGCTCGACTTCAACCTGCTCGACCTCACGCCCTACGGCAGGCAGGAACTGTGGGAGGACTCCCCGCCCGGCTGGCCGCAGGGCCCGGCGATGAGCTGGCTGAGGGCGCACGAGGAGTACGGCGACTGAGACCGGACCAGCACCCACGGACGAGGCATCCACAGAGGAAGGTAAGACCGGCCATGCCCAGAACCCTCACCACGACCGAACGCGAACAGTTCCTCGCCGAGCCGCACACCGGCGTGCTCAGCGTCGCCGCCGACAACGGACGGCCACCGCTCACGGTGCCCGTCTGGTACGCCTACCAGCCCGGCGGTGACCTCACCTTCTTCACCGGTACCGAGGGGCGCACGGCTCGCAAGACCCGCCTGCTGGAGCGGGCAGGCGGGTTCAGCTTCTGCGTCCAGCAACCACGGTCGCCGTACAAGTACGTGACCGTCGAATGCACACTCGTCCGCGCCGACCGGGCGCCCACCGCCGAGCAGGTCCGCGCCGTCGCCACCCGCTACCTGCCCGAAGATGTCGCCCGCGAGCTCGCCGAAACCGAAACCGCCGATCCGACCGGCACCTTCGTCCTGTTCACCGGCAGGCCCGACCGCTGGCTGAGCTTCGACTTCGCCGAAGACGAAGTCGAAGCTCAGCCGTGAGCGGCCCGGCGTCAGGTCATCTCGACGCTGCGCCGCCGGAACCCCGCCAGGCCGAGCACGATCAGCGCCGCGGCCAGCAGGGTGAGCACAACCAGCGGGGTCCAGGTCAGCTCGTCAGCGGGCAACTGCGGCACATGACCGAACGGCGACAGGTTGTTCATCCATCCCGGGAACTGCAGGATCTGGCCGAGGTAGCCGACGACGAAGCCGTACACCGGCAGCGCCCACGCCAGCGCCGCTCCCCGCGGCAGCCAGCCGAAGAGGGCCACCGCGACACCGGCGACGAACCACAGGGCGGGCACGTAGGCCAGCGCGGCGCCGAGGATGTTCCACAGGAAGCCGGTGTCGCCCATGCTGGATGCTCCGCTGAGGCCGAAGCCGAGTCCGAGGAGCAGGGCCATCACCACGGCGCCGCCCAGCACGACGACCAGGTGGCCGCCCAGCCACCGGCCCCGGGAGAGCGCGGTCGCCAGGACCGGTTCGGCCCTGCCTGCGGTCTCCTCGGAACGGGGTCGTAGTGCGGCCATCACCACGTAGATCGAGGCGACGATGACCATCACGACCATGACCATCGAGGCGAAGGACTCGGCGATGCTCGCGCCACCGATCTCCGCGAGGGCTTCGTTGAGGACGTCGACGCTGCCGAGCATCTCCTCCGCGTCGCCGATGATCGAGCCGTAGGAGGCACCGAGCAGCAGCATCGCGACGCCGAACCCGATCAGCAGGCCGCGGTGCAGCCGCAGCGCCAGCCCGATCGGGTGGGCCAGCACGTCGGACGCCGCCGCCTTGCCGGGCCGCGACTGCCGCAGACCGGAACCGACGTCGCGCCGGGTGCTCAGCTCGAACCCGGCGACGACGAGCACCGCCGCGAGCGCCAGCCCGAGCAGCAGTGGCCACCAGCGGTTGTCCACATAGGCGTAGGTCCGTTGCGCCCAGCCGATCGGCGAGAGCCACGAGATCGCCTCGTTGCCCACGTCACCCGAGGCGCGCAGCACGTAGGCGACGCCGATCGCCGCGAGGCCGAGCCCCGCCGCGCCGCGGGAGTGCTCGGTGATCTGCACGGTCACCGCGGCGACCCCGGCGAACACCAGCCCCATCATCGCGTGCGCGGCACCGTAGAGCAGCGACCCGCTCCACGTGATCCCCTCGACCCCGAGACCACCGAGGCCGAGCGTGAGCAGCACGGCCAGCAGGATGTTGGTCCCCGCCACCACGCTCAGGGCGGCCGTCATGTGGGCGTGCCGCCCGACGATGCTCGCGCGGACGAGCTCGGCCCGTCCGGTCTCCTCCTCGGCCCTGCTGTGCCGCACGAGCAGCAGCACGCTCATCAGGCCCACCAGGACACCCAGGAAGCCGAGCATCTGGTGGCTCAGCATCGAGCCGAAGTTGTAGTCCTGCAGGTAGTGGCTGGGGCCCGTCATCGCGAGCCCGGCCGGGGAGTTCATCGACTGGGCGGCGGCCTGCCGGGCCGCCGCGTCCGGGTACAGGTCCCCGAAGCTCTGGGCGGTGGCGACCGTGCCCAGCGTCAGCGCGGCGAGCCATACCGGGATACGGACACGGTCCCGGCGCAGCATGAACCGGATCAACGTCGCGGTGCCGGCGAGATCGTCGCGGCGGGTGGACATCTTCGGTGCGGCCCGCGGCATGGTCGTGGTGCTCACCGGCCACGTCCGTTCGTCGCCTCGGCCAGCTCCTCGCCGTAGTGGCGCATGAACAGCTGCTCCAGCGTCGGCGGCTGGCTCACCAGCGAGCGGATGCCAAGGCCGTGCAGGTGCCCGACGGCGGTGTCCAGGTGCTCGGTGTCCACATCGAAGTGAACCTTGCCGTTGCTGACCGCCACGTTGTGCACGCCCGGCAGGTCGCGCACCCCGTCGGCGGAACGGTGCGTCTCCGCCTCCACCGATGTGCGGGTCAGATGCCGCAGCTCGGACAGCGTGCCCGACTCCACGATGTGTCCCTGCCGGATGATCGAGACACGGTCACCGAGTGCCTCCACCTGCGCCAGGATGTGGCTGGAGAGCAGCACCGTGCGGCCGGCGCCCTTCACCTCGCGGATGCACTCGGCGAAGATCGTCTCCATCAGCGGGTCGAGTCCCGCCGTGGGCTCGTCCAGGATCAGTAGCTCCACATCGGACGCGAGCGCGGCGACGATCGCCACCTTCTGCCGGTTGCCCTTCGAGTAGGTACGGCCCTTCTTCGTCGGGTCGAGGTCGAACCGTTCGCACAACTCGTTGCGCCTGCGGCGGTCGAAACCACCGCGCAGCCGGGCGAAGAGGTCGATCGCCTCGCCGCCGGTGAGGGTTGGCCACAGGTTCACGTCGCCCGGCACATAGGCGAGCCTGCGGTGCAGGGCGACCGCGTCGTGCCACGGGTGGCCACCGAGCACGGTCGCGCGGCCCGAGTCGGCCCGCAGCAGGCCGAGGAGCACCCGGATGGTCGTCGACTTGCCCGCCCCGTTCGGGCCGAGAAAGCCGTGCACCTCACCCGTGCGCACGTTCAGGTCGAGCTGGTCGAGCGCCTTGGTGGCGCCGAAGGACTTGTTCAGGCCGGACACCTCGATCGCGGTGTCCCCGGCCCGGAGTTCGGCTGGTTCAGGCATGGCGGATTCCTCGTCTTCATCGTGTGACAGGGGCGGATACGCGGCGCCGGCGATGCGTGCGGAGCACGCGCCGACAGGACCGCTTCACGAGGTGGTGCCCACCGGACACGGCGCACGGTCCGGTGGGCAGGGCTACCTATCGCGGTGGATCGGAGTCCGCCTTGCGTGCCCCCGCGTGCGACGACGACAGGCGGCCAACCCGGTCCAGGGGCAGGCCCCTGGCAGCGGTGAGCGGCGTGATCGTCATGTCCCGGAATGTACAGGTCTTTCAGGATGTTGTGAAGTTAAGAAAGTGTAGAAATACGCTAGCCGTCACCCACCCGTGGGGAGCTGCCCCGGCCGAAGCGTGGGTCCACAGTGACCGAGCGACGCCCCATGCGCCGCCGCCGTGGCTCTGGCCACCTCGTCCCGCGCATAGGCTCGCAGCTCGGCCAGCTCCGCCGGACCGGATACGGCATCCCTGCGCACCCAGTCACCGCTGCCCTCCGACGTCGACCGGATCAGCGCGTAGTCCCGGTCCAGCCGGGGGTCCCGCACGATTCCGGTGCGCCCGCCCCACACGCCGTGGGCATGGATGAATGTCGGCCGCAGCTCGTCGTAGACGTGGTCGCGCAGCGCGGTCCACTGCCGGTTCGACCAGAACTCCGCGATCCTGGGTTCGGTGAGCCCTGCCAGGTCGACCACGCGCAACCGGCTGATCAGTGCCGTGGCGCCGACGTCGGGAAGCAGCAACGAGCCGCGCTCGATCCCGGCGATGTCGGCATAACCGTTGAAGGCGCGGCCGAACCGCTCGGCGACGACGCACATCGGCACTGTCGGCGCGGCGCGGAACTTCTCCGAAGCGGACGCGAAGAGGGTGCCGGACAGGGCGAGCGCGACGGCCAGGATCGCGCTGAGCACCACGCGGCCGCGGATCCCCACCTGCCGCAGGGCGGCCGCCCCCGCGAGCGCGCCGGCAGGCGCGCCGAGCGCCCAGACCGGGGTCGCGAAGCGAAGCTCCCCCATCCAGTCCGGTTTGAGCATGGCATAGGCGCCCACGGCCAGCAGCCCGGTCACCAGCAGCGGGATCATTCCGGTACGCGCCGCCGACGGCCGGGACAGCACCAGGCCGACGAGCACCGCGAAGGCGATCCCGGCGGGCGCGCCGACGTACTCGACGAGCTCCCCGCTGCGAGCCAGGTCGGCGAACTCGGGCAGCTCCTGGTTCTTGGCGACCGCCGGCAACGACAGCAGGTGACCGAACTCGAGGTATCGCCAGCCGAGGTAACCGCCGACCGGGAAGGCGAAGGCGATCGAGGACAGCAGCGCCGACCGCGCGCTCGCACCGAGAGTCGCACGCTCGCCCAGCACCAGCAGCGCAAGCGGGTACGCCAGCGCATAGATCAGGCCGTCGGGCCTGGTGAGCGCGGCCAGCGCGGCGAGCGCTCCGGCGATCACCGCGATGCCCGGCGCCGCGAGGCGCCCGTCCACGGCCGCGCGGAACAGCACCACGGCCAGCCAGGTCACGGCCAGCGCGAAGAGAGCGTTCTCCAGGCCGGAGAAGCTCCAGATCACGAAGGACGGGTTGGCCGCGAGCAGCACGCCGGCGACGAAGGTCACCACCGCCGGCCTGCTGGTGACCCGCGCCGCCGCGTAGTGGCAGGCGGCCACGATCCCGGCACAGCACACCAGCGCGAGCGCCTTCGGAAAGACCACGTAGTCGGGAACACCCAGGATCCTCCCGTGGTCGAACAGGCCGAGCAGGCGGCCGAGGGTGAGCAGCAGGAGCCAGGACGGGTTGGAGAAGCCCTCGCTCGGTTCCGCGCCGGGCTGGAGCACGGGGCCGTGCCCCTCGGCGATGCTGCGGGCGTAGGCGAACGTGATCGCGGCATCGTCGACGATCCAGTTGCCGAACCGGGACCCGTGCCAGCCGATCAGCGCCGTCGCGCCGAGAACGGCGGTGACGGCGCCGAGCCCTGGCGGACGCAGGGCAGTGCTCCTCTGCTCAGCGCTCCTGTGCTCAACGCTCCTGTGCTCAACGCTCCTGTGCTCAGCCAATCCTTCCCCTCCGGCGAGCATCAGCCGATCGTCAGCGGCACCGGCAACACTCGATGCCATGACAGCGACCGTGCTTTTCCTCCTCCTCATGATGACCGTGCTGGCCGTACTCGGCCGGGTGACCCGGCACGGCTCCGGCAACCTCCTGCTCGACCTGCGCGCGGGCCTCGGAGTGCTCCGCAGGCTCGGCGACGCCTACGCGAGCCACGTCGACCGGTACGCCCGCGCATCCGGCGGCAAGAGCTGAAAAACGGCTACGCCAGGGCCCCAGAGCCCCGTACCCTTCTGGTATGCGGTTCGAGATCCTGGGCGGGCTGGCCGTCCGGGACGGGGACACCAGTGTTCCGGTGCCCGGGGCGAAACAGCGCGCCCTGCTCGGCTTCCTGCTCGTACACCGGAACCGGCCGATCGCCGCCGAGCGGATCATCGACGAGCTCTGGGGCGCCAACCCGCCCGCGAAGGCGCTGAACGCGTTGCAGGCCAAGGTGTCCAGTCTGCGCAGCGCGCTGGCACCCGGCGACCCCGACCGCGGCCGGGCCATACTGGCCGCCCGGGACGGCGCCTACCAGCTGAACGTGCCCGTCGACATGCTCGACGCCGCCCGCTTCGCCCACCTCGTCGGCGACGGCAGGCGTGCGCTCGACGCGGGCCACACCGCCCGCGCCTACGCCCTGCTGGAGGATGCGCTCGCACTCTGGCGGGGGCCGCCGCTGCCCGAGTACCAGGACTATCCCTACGCCGTCGCCGCAGCCGAGGCGCTCACCGCGCAGTGGCTCGGCGCGGTGGAGCTGCACGCCACCGCCTGGCTGGTCACGGGCGGCAGGCCCGGCGTGCCGGACGAGCTCGCGCTCCTGCTCGCCGAGCACCCGCTACGGGAGTCGTTGCGGGCCCTGCTGATGCGGACGCTCGCCCGCCAGGGCAGGCAGAGTGAGGCGCTGACGGTCTTCCAGGAGGGCCGCCGGCTGCTGCGTGACGAGCTCGGCATCGACCCGGGCCCTGACCTGCGCGCCGCTCAGGCGGAGGTGCTCGCCCAGCCCGAGTCCGCAGGCGCCGCCACCGCGGTCCCGAGCCGGCTGCCCGCCGAATCGACCACCTTCGTCGGCCGTGTGCGACAGCGGCAGCGGCTGCGGGACCTGCTCGCCCGCGAACGGCTGGTGACCGTCACCGGTCCGGGCGGCATCGGCAAGACCAGGCTCGTGGTGCACACGCTGCACACGATCACCCAGCCCGCCGACGGGGTGTGGTTCACCGACCTGCGCGCGATCGGCGACGGCACCGACCGGCTGACCGCCGTCGCCGAGGCGACCCTGCGGGTGCTGCGCGACCGGACCGGCGCCGACCTCGGTGTCGACGAGACCGTCCGCGCCGACCCCGGCCGGGACGCGCTCACCCGGCTGTGCGACCGGATCGGCACCAGCGACCTGGTGCTCGTGCTGGACAACGGCGAGCACGTCAGCGCCGAACTCGCCGCGTTCGCCCACCGGCTGCTCGCCGACTGCCCGGGAGCGCGCGTGGTGACCACCACCCGGGTGGTGCTGGGTCTGCCGGAGGAGTCGGTGCTGCGGCTGGAGCCGCTGCCCGCGCCGGAGCCGGCCGCATCCCGCGAGGCCCGGCTCGCCTCGGAAGCCGTCGCGCTCTTCTGCGCCCGCGCCCGGCTCGACGGCGAGACCCTGTCCGAGGACGACCTCGGCCACGTGGCCGGGATCGTCCGCCGGGCCGACGGGGTGCCGCTGGCGATCGAGGTCGCGGCCGGCCTGCTGCGCGGCCTGACCCTCGCCGACCTCGACGCCCACCTGCACGCCGAGCAGCGCCTCACGCTCACCGACACCATCGACCGGAGCTGGCAGCTGCTCACGGACGAGGAGATCGACCTGCTCAGCAGGGTGGCCGTGATCGAGGGACCGTGGTGCCTGGACGCCGCACACGCCCTCGCCGCGCCACAGGCCACGCACGGCGAGGTCGTCAGCGTGGTCGCGCGCCTGGTCGACCGCTCGCTGATCAGTCATCAGCCGGAGAACACCGACCTGCCGTACCGGCTGCTGGACAGCATCCGCGCCTACGCGCTGCGCAGGCTCCGGGAAAGCCCGCACCTGCGTGAGGTCGAACTCGCGCACGCCACGTACTTCCAGGTGCTTGCCGAGCGCACCGACCGGCTGCTCCGCGGCGCCGAGCAGCCCACGGCATTCCGGCGGCTCACCGCCGTCCATGCCGATCTGGTCACCGCGATCGGCACGTTCGGCAGGCACGGTCGCGCCGCCGACGCGCTGCGGCTGGCGAGCTCGCTGGGCTGGTACTGGTGGCTGAGCGGACGGCGCCAGGACGGGCGCGTCGTGCTGGAACAGGCCATCGCCGCCGTCGACGAGCAGACGCCGGACCGGGCGGCCGCGCAGGCCTGGGCCGCTGCGCTCGCGTTCAGCGACTCCGACAGCGCGCTGCGCACGGCGGCGGCCGTGCTCGACGCGACGAGCTCCGACCACTGGGACGCCGGGCTGCGGATGGTCGCGATCCTGACCACGGACCGGCTGTTCCAGCGCGGCGACCCGGTACAGGCGCGCGCTCTGCTGGACGAGATCAGCAAGATCGCGGAGCGGTTCGACGACGAGTGGCTGACCGCCGCCGCACGACTGATGGCGGGCATCGGAGCGTCGCTGTACGGAACGCCGGGGCAGGGCCGGCACTGCGCCGAGGCCGCGCTCGCCGGCTTCACCGCGGCCGGGGACCTGTGGGGCCAGGCGCAGTCGCTGGATCTGCTGGCCGGCATCGACGAGATGATCGGCGACTACGACGCCGCCCGGCGAGCCAGGGAACGCGTCATCGAACTCGCCGACCACCTCGGGCTGGCGGACGTGCGTGCCTACCAGCTTGTCCGGATCGGCAACCTCTGCGGGCTGGCAGGCGAGCTGGACGCGGCCGAAGCGCACCTGCTGCGGGCGAGGGACCTCAGCCGTGAGCTCGGCCTGGCGAGCACGACCGCCTACGCGGTGAACGGCCTCGGCCTGATCCTGCGGCGGGCGGGCAGGCCGCACGAGGCGAAGGTGCACCATGAGGCGGCGCTGCGGCACTACCGCCGGGTCGGCTCCCCCTCAGGCGTCGCCTTCACCTGCGCCGCGGCGGGACTGGCGGCCGCCGCCACCGGAGACCTCGCCGACGCACGAACGTGGCAGCGCACAGCGCTGGCCGCCGCGTTGCGAACCGGTGACCAGCGAGCCGTCGCGCTCGCGCTGGAGGGGCTCGCGGTGGCCTGCCCGCAGCTGCCCAGCGCCGCGGTGCTGCTCGGTGCCGCCGCCGCGCTGCGCGACGCCGCCGGGGCGCCGCGGCCCGCCGGTGAGATACCCGAGGCCGACCAGGCCGCCGCCGCGGTGCGCGAGGAGCTACCGGCCGCCGCCGCACGTGCGGCGGCGGCCACCGGTGCCGAATGGGCGGACAACCTCCCCGCGCTCACCGAGCGGGTCGGACAGCTCGCGCTCGACTGACCCAGCGCCAGAGCCATCAGCGCACCGTCAGCGGCGCCGCGCACAGTGAACCGGTCAGGCAACAGAGGAGGTCGGACCATGTTCGCCGTGTATTGCCCCGAGCACGATGCCGAGGTGCTGCTGAGCCAGCGCCGGGTCAAGCGCCTGGTCAATGTCGAGCCGGGGGTGATCGCCGTCGAGCTCGTCTGCTACGACGGGCAGCTGCTGACCGTGCTCACCGGCGCCAGGGTGACGGAGGCAAGTCAGGCCGGGGCCGCCAGGGACGAGGCCGCAGCCTGATCCCGCGTCAGAGCAGGCGGAAGTCGGCGAAGTCGAACCCCGGTGAGACCACGCAGGACACGAGGACCGCCTCGGTTCCGGCAGGCCGCGCGGCCTGCCAGCAGCCACCGGGCACGAGCGCCTGCGGCCGCTCCCCCCGCTCGGCCGCCGGCCCGAGGGTCACCACCTCCGGTCCCCGCGACGGCCGTTCCCCCTCGCCGCCGAGCAGCAGGTTCAGCGGCCCGCCCCGGTGCCACAGCCACAGCTCGTCGCCGCGCACCTGGTGCCACCGCGACTCCTCGCCCGGTTCGAGCGCGTAGTAGATGGCCGTCGCGGCGGCGCGTTCGCCCGGGTAGCCGGGCGGCCGGAACGCGGCCTCGGTCCGCCACGTCTGCCGGTACCAGCCTCCCTCCGGATGCGGAAGCAGGTCGAGGGCTTCGGCGAGCGGCGGGCGGCCCGCGGGAGTCGCTGACGTCACGCCCGGCACTGTAGCGCCGCCGGTCTCACGACAGGCGCTGGGCGAACTCGACGATGTTGCCGTCCGGGTCGGCGACGTGCAGGGTCCGCTCGCGCCAGGGCCGGTCCACCGGCCCGGTCAGGATCTCGGCACCGGCCTCCCGCAGCCGTTCGGCTTCCGCGTCCACGTCGTCGACGATGAATCCGACCTCCCCGCACGGGGGGCGGCCGCCCTCCCGGCCGATCAGCTCGGGCAGCTTCGCACGCTCGAACAGCGAGAACTTGGTGTTGTCCATCGCGAACTCGACGTAGCCGTCACCTTCGATCCGCACGTCGAGCCCGATCACGTCGCGGTAGAACGTCACCGACCGGGCGAGGGACTCGACGTAGAAGATCATGTAGTCGATCCGGCGCATACCCGCACGGTAAACCCGGCGCGCGACACACGCCCGCCTCGATCGTTCCCGTCCGGCCGCCGCACCTACCGCGGAGGTGGAGTCAGCACCTTGCGCAGCTTCGCGAGGGCACGATGCTGGGCCACCCGTACCGCGCCCGGGGTCGAGCCGATGGCGCGGGCCGTCTCCTCGGCAGAGAGCCCCACGACGATCCGCAGGGTGAGCAGTTCCCGTTCCCGGCCGGTGACGTGGTCCAGCAGCCGTTTCAGGTACCGCCCGCGTTCGGCCTCGAGGCAGCGCGCCTCCGGACTCCGCTGGGGATCGGCGGTCTCCGGTAGCACGTCGCAGGCGGTCTCCCTGTTCACGCCGGAGCGCCGGTAGTGATCCACCACCTTGTTCGACGCGATCCGGTAGGCGAACGCCGTGAAGGAATGCCCGAGCGGCTGGTAGTGGGACAGCGACCGGAAGACGCCGAGGCAGGCTTCCTGAGCCACGTCGTCGGCCGAGTAGTAGGCGCCCTCACTGCCCCCGCTGCGCCCGATCCGCGCGCGGATGTACCGCACGAGCATCGGGCGGATCGTCGCGAGCAGCCGGTCCGCCGCGGCACGGTCGCCCCCCGCGGCCGCGCGTGCCAGCTCGTTCAGCGGGTCGTCGCTCGCATCCGTGGCATCGGACCGGGACCTGTGCGCCGTTGCCGAGGTCATCAGCGTCGAATGCTCCGATCGTCCGCGCCCATCCCCGATGCACGCGGTAACAGTAACCGAAACACCGGTTTCGAAAGTCGCATTGACGTAACGAACCGCGATCGCTGAAGATTCGTGAGTGCGTCACCCGCTCGCCATGGCCGTCGCCCAGCCACTGTGCGTGTCCCACGACGTCGCGGCGAACGCGGTGCGGCATGCGGACACGGTGCGCTCGGCAGGCGCCAGGGTGGTGGTCTTTCCCGAGCTCTCCCTCACGGGATACGAGCTGGCCGCCGAGGCGATCACGGCAGGCGACCCGCGGCTGTCGCCCGTCGTCGAGGCCTGTGCCGAAACGACGGCAACGGCGCTGGTCGGCGCTCCGGTCCGGGACGACACCGGCGGGCCGTACATCGCGACGCTGGCCATCGACGGCACCGGCGCCGCGGTGGCCTACCGCAAGATGTGGCTCGGCGCTGCGGAAGCCGAACGGTTCGCCGCGGGCACGGAGCCGGCCGTGCTCACCGTCGACGGCTGGCGGCTCGGTCTCGCCATCTGCAAGGACACCGGTGTCGCCCGCCACGCGGCCGACACCGCGGCGCTGGGAATCGACGCCTACCTCGCCGGCACCGTCAAGTCGGCGGAGGAGGCGGGGCTGCAGGACGAGCGCGCCCGGCGGATCGCCACCGAACACGGCGTCTGGGTCGCCGTGGCGAGCTTCGCCGGGTCGACCGGTGGCGGCTACACCCAGGCGGCGGGCCGGTCCGGCATCTGGGCCGCCGACGGCCTCGCGGTCGCCAGTGCCGGGCCGGAGACCGGCGCCGTCACGCGGGCGACGCTGCGCTGAACGCGCGCTACTTCTTGCGGCCCAGCCCCGCCAGCGCGCTACTCGCCGCCGGTTCGTCGGCGTACTCCCTGGTCGCCGGGGACTCGCGCTCCTCGGGCCGCCACTGCGGAATCCACACCACGCCCGGCTCCACGAGTTCGAAGCCGTCGAAGAAGCGGGTGAACTCCGCCCGCGTGCGCAGGTGCAGGGCGGAGCTCGCCTGCTGGTACTGCCTGCGCACCTCGGCCCGTTCGCTCTCGCCCTCGGCGGGCACCCCTTCGTCCGTCATGTGCGAGGACAGCAGGTACGACCCCGCGGGGAGCAGGTCGCGGTACTTCGCGACGATCTCGTGCGGGCCGTCCTCCGGGCTCACGAAGTACAGCACGTTCACCAGGATCAGCCCGATCGGCTGCTCGGGATCGAGGATCCCGGTGGCGAGCGCGCGCCGCCAGATGTCCTCGGGGTTGCGCAGATCGCCGTGCAGCACCGCATGCCGGTCGAGGTCGCCCTCGCGTTCCAGCAGTACCTGCGAGTGCGCGACGGCGACCGGCTCGTTGTCGACATAGACACACCGGCTGTCCGGGTTCACCGAGTCCGCGACCTCGTGCACGTTGCCGACGGTGGGTACCCCGGAACCGAGGTCGAGGAACTGGGTGATGCCCTGACGGGCCAGGTAGTGCACGCCCCTGCCGAGGAACTCGCGGCCCACCTTCGCCATCGTTCGCACCATCGGGAAGGCCTCGACGGCCTTCGCGCCGAACTCGCGGTCGATCGCCCAGTTGGCGGTACCACCGAGGAACCAGTCGTAGATCCGGGCTGGGTTCGGCCGGTCGAGGTCGACTCCCTCGGGGACGAAATCGGGCTCCCTGTCGGACATGCGCGCTCCTCGGCCTCAGTGATCACCTTCACTCTATCGGGTGGCGGAGCGTCGGCTGGAAGGGCCCGGCGAGCTTACGGCGCACGTGCCCCGGTGCGCCACCGGCGCACGTGCGCGCCGCCCCGCCTAGCAGTCTCGCAGTTCGGGGCTCTGGTTGAGGAGCTGGCCACGCGCGGAGATGAAGGCGCGGTAGTCGGCACCGTCCACAGCGGACGTACGGAAAGCCGCGACACGGTGGCAGTTCTGAAAGGCCAGCTTGACGCCGAAGTGCCGTTCGAGCCCGCCGCGGATCGCGTCCGAGGCCAGCGCACGCAGCAGCTGCCCGCGCTCGGACTCGCTCGGCGGCGGGGTGGTGTCGTCGGCGAACCCGGCGCGCCCGGTCTCCAGGTCGGCGACGACGCCGCTGATCACCTGCCAGGCGTAGGGCAGCGACTCGCGCACACAGGCGACGAACTCGGCGTCGCCGACCTCGCCGCGTTCGGCGCTTTCGAGCAGTCGGGTGGGCACGTTCAGGGACATGGACCTGCCTCCAGGCGGATCGGTGTTCGGTCGTACCGGCCCTCTCAGTGCTACTGGCGATGATCGTCATTTGCAAGACGTCCCTCCGGTTGCCACCGGGACGGACCAGCGGCATCCCGAACGGGTGAACACCGACGCCGGTGCGCGGTGATGTTGTTGCCCGGCTTGCCTGCGTTCCCGAGCGCAGCGATCTCCGGTGCTCGCAAAGGGTGAATCGCGGGCGGCGGTATGTACGAACGCCCGCACAGGCCGGGAGACTGGTCCGTGGGTGCCGGCCCGGACGGGAGGCAGCGGACATGGCCGCGACGGAACTGACCCACCAGGACTGCATCAAGCTCATCCGCTCACCGGAACGAAGCCGGACGGGAATGGTCGCCGTCGACGGCCGGGACTCCGTTCCGCTCGCCTGTTTCGTGCTGGACAACGGCGACGTGCTCGTACCGACCGGGGAGAGCCGCGCACTGTTGCGGGCCGCCGCCGGATGTCCCGTCCGGGTCGAGTTCAGCCATCGCGACCGGGACGGCCACACCGCGTGGACCGTGACGGGCACCGGCCTCGCCCGGCCGTTGCACCGGCGCGACCAGCCGAGGCCCTTCCCGCACACCACGGGTGCGCTGGCCATGCTCCAGGCGTTCCAGAACGGGATCCGGGTACGCGTCGCGCGGCTGACCGGCGTCCGGGTCACCGCCGACCCCGGCGGCGAGATCCCCGATCAGCGGACCGCCCGGGACGCGCGGCCCGGCACCGGCGGGGTCTCCGGTCACCGGCGGACAGGGACCTTGGCCCCTGGTACCGGGGACGTCACGTTGGCAAGGTCGGATACGTGACGATGCCGCCTCCCCAGGATGTCGACGCGCCGGCGGTGCAGGTCCTCCTGCGACCCGGCGTCGAACCAGGCTGCCTCGGCTCCGCGCTCGAGCATCTGCGCGCGCGGGCGGCACTCAGCCTGAGCTGGGCCGACCGGATCGAGGTAAGACTCGCCCGCGGCGCCCACCCGGCGATGCCGACCGCCCTGCTGGCCGACGCCAGCCTGCACCTGGGCGCCCACGTGATCCGGGCCAGTGGCATCGCCGCGGACCCGCACGAGGCGATCGACCGGGTCTGCGAGCGACTCGCCGCCAAGTTCGACGTCGTGCCACGGCAGCGGGATCGTGCCTTCGCCGACGGCGAGGTGGGCTGACGGCGCTCTCGGCCGCTCGGTCAGCCCCCTTCGGCGACGAGCGGCTCGAGCGCCAGGTCGGGATGCTGGCGCTGCAGGATGCGCATGGTCATCTCGTCCTCGAACAGCGCGAGCTCGGCGCCGTCCGTGCGGGTGAGCACCTCGCTGCGGCGGCCACCGTCCACCAGCTGCCGCTGTGCCGGGTCGCCCAGCCTGCGCACCGCGCGGTAGGACAACCGGTCCAGCCGCACCGGGCAGCTGAACTCGTGCTCCAGCCGGTGCTCCGCCACGTCGAACTGCATCGGCCCGACAGCGGCGAACACCGGCACCGCGTCACCCCGCAGATCGGAGCGCAGCACCTGCACGACACCCTCGGACTCCAGCTGCTCGACCCCCTTGCGGAACTGCTTGGACCGGCTCAGGTCGGCCGGGCGCGCGGTGGCGAAGTGCGCGGGTGCGAAGCTCGGGAGGCCGGGGAACCTGACCGCGGGCTTGCCCGCGTACAGCGTGTCCCCCACCCCCAGCGCGGAGGCGTTGACCAGGCCGATCACATCGCCCGGGTACGCGACGTCCACCGTCGAGCGCTGCTGCCCGAACACCTGCTGCGCGTACTTGGTGGCGAACGGCCGCCCGGTGGTCGCGTTGGTGACCACCATGCCCCGTTCGAACATGCCGGAACACACCCTGGCGAAGGCCACCTGATCCCGGTGCGCCCGGTCCATCCCGGTCTGCACCTTGAACACGAACGCGGAGAACGGCGAGTCGAGCCGCCGCGTGACTCCGTCGACGTCGACCCTCGGCTCCGGTCGCGGGGCCAGGTCCAGCAGCAGATCCAGCAGGTGCCGCACGCCGAAGTTCAGCACCGCCGCGCCGAAGAGCACCGGCGTGCCCGACCCGGCGGCGAACGCCGCAGGATCGAACTCGCCACCCGAGGCGGTGAGCAGCTCCGCCTCCTCGTGTGCCTGCAGCCAGTCGGCGCCCTCCTCGGCCTCGGCCCGTGCCGGGTCCAGCCGCTCCTCCGGCGCCACCGTGGCTCCGCCCGCCGTCCGCTGGTAGCGGATGAACGAGCCGTCGGCCAGGTCCAGCACGCCGCGGAAGTGACCGGAAACGCCGACCGGCCAGGTCAGCGGCATCGGCTGCAGGCCGATCCGCTCGACCAGCTCGTCACACAGCTCCAGCGCCTCCCGGCCGGGCCGGTCCCACTTGTTGATGAATGTGATCACCGGGATGCCCCGGTGCCTGCACACGTCGAACAGCTTCAGTGTCTGCGGCTCCAGGCCCTTGGCCGAGTCCAGCAGCATCACCGCGGAGTCCACCGCCGAGAGCACTCGGTAGGTGTCCTCGGAGAAGTCCGCGTGCCCCGGGGTGTCCAGCAGGTTGATCACCGTGTCGCGGTAGGCGAACTGCAACGCCGCCGAGGTGATCGAGATACCCCGTGCCTGCTCCATCTCCAGCCAGTCCGACACGACGCCCTGGCGCCCCGACTTGCCGTGCACCGCACCGGCCTCGGAGATCACCTCGGCGTGCAGCGCCAGCGCCTCGGTGAGCGTCGACTTACCGGCGTCCGGGTGGCTGATCACGGCGAACGTGCGGCGGCGAGCGGCTTCCGAGGCCACGTCCTGCATCGTGGCGGACGCGGTACTACCTGCGGTCACTTGACCCCTTACTGACTGTGCGCATGTATCTCAACCCTACCCTCACGTCACGGTATGTTTCTCGCGGAGCCCCGGCCGGTCGAGCCGAGCCGTTCGCGCAGCAGCCCGGCGAACTCCTCCGCCGCCGCGAGCTCGGCGCGCAGCTCCGCGCACCGCCGCTGCGCCGCGTCGGAGAACTCACGCAGCCGGCCGAGCTGGTCCTTGCGCAACCTGCGGACGTTCGGGGTGCCTGCCGCCTCCGGGTCGAGCATGCCGAGCAGCTCCCGCATCTCGTCGAGCTGGAAGCCCAGCGGCTTCATCCGCATCACGAGCCGCAGCCGCGCCACGTCCGGCTCGGTGTAGAGCCGGAAACCGCCCTGGCTGCGCGCACTCGGCGTGACCAGCCCGACCTCCTCGTAGTAGCGGATCGTCCGCAGCGAAAGGCCCGTGCGCTCGGCCACCTCGCCGATCCGCATGTGCTCGCCCACGCGACAACCTCACTTCTCCGGCACCGATCCCACCAAGGTACCGGCCGTACGCGCGGCTGCTCCGGGCGCGCGCCGCTTGAGCCAGGTCACATCGGTCGTAGATCACATCCGCCCATCATTACCCTCACGTGAGGGTACGGTTCACCGGAGTCCCTGGTCGAGCCCCATCGGAGCGGCTCCTCTTCTCCAGCTCTTCGCTTTCTCACTCCTTCTCGCGAAAGAAGATGATGTCGCTTCCCGCTGCGCTGCGCCCGAACGTCGCCCGCCCCGCCTGGCTGTCTCCCCGCGTGTTCCGCACCGAGGCCCTCTCCGGCCTGGTCGTCGCCCTCGCCCTGATCCCGGAGGCCGTGTCGTTCTCGATCATCGCGGGCGTCGATCCCCGCATCGGGCTCTTCGCCTCGTTCACGATGGCCGTGACGATCGCCTTCACCGGTGGGCGCCCGGCGATGATCTCCGCCGCGACCGGCGCGATCGCACTGGTGCTCGCCCCGCTCGTGCGGGACCACGGCGTGGAGTACCTGCTGGCCGCGGTGGTACTCGGCGGCCTCATCCAGGTGCTGCTCGCGGTGTCCGGTGTGGCGCGGCTGATGCGCTTCCTGCCGCGCAGCGTGATGGTCGGCTTCGTCAACGCGCTGGCCATCCTGATCTTCCTCGCGCAACTGCCGTACCTGATCGACGTGCCGTGGGCGGTCTACCCGCTGCTGGCCGTGGGGCTGGTCGTCATATTCGGCCTGCCCCGGCTCACCAAGGCGGTGCCCGCACCGCTGGTCGCGATCGTCACGCTGACCGCGTTCACCGTCGTCGCGGGCGTCGCCGTGCCCACCGTGGGCGACGAGGGGGAGCTGCCCAACAGCCTGCCCGTGCTCGGCGTCCCGGCCGTCCCGCTCAACCTCGAGACGCTGACCATCGTCGCCCCGTTCGCCTTCGCGATGGCGCTGGTCGGGCTGATGGAGTCGCTGATGACGGCGAAGCTGGTCGACGACATCACCGACACCCACTCGGACAAGACACGCGAGTCCTGGGGCCAGGGCGTGGCCAACATCGTCACCGGCTTCTTCGGCGGCATGGGCGGCTGCGCCATGATCGGCCAGACCATGATCAACGTGAAGTCCGGTGCCCGCACCCGCGCGTCGACGTTCCTCTCCGGAGTGTTCCTGCTCGTCCTCGTCGTCGCCCTCGGCCAGGTCGTGGGCCTCATCCCGATGGCCGCGCTCGTCGGCGTGATGATCATGGTCGCGATCGGCACGTTCGACTGGCACAGCATCCACCCGAGGACACTGCGGCGGATGCCCAAGAGCGAGACCATCGTGATGGTCTCCACGGTCGCCGTCACGGTGCTCACCCACAACCTCGCCATCGGCGTCGTCGTCGGCGTGCTCGTCGCGATGGTGCTCTTCGCGCGCCGCGTCTCCCACCTGGTCACCGTGGACAGCGTCCTCGACCCGGACGGCAGCACCAAGATCTACACCGTCACCGGGCAGCTGTTCTTCGCCTCCAGCAACGACCTCGTCTTCCAGTTCGACTACGCGAACGACCCGCCCGAGGTCGTGATCGACCTGTCCGACGCCCACGTCTGGGACGCCTCCACCGTCGCCTCGCTCGACGCCATCACCACCAAGTACGCGGCGCGCGGCACCCACGTCACGATCAGTGGCATGAACCACGACAGCGAGCAGCGGCACAACACGCTCGCCGGCAACCTGACCGGCGCACACTGAGCCACCCCGGAGCCGGCGTGCACGATGGAGGTATGCGCACGCCACGGGAGGAGCTGACCGGCGACGGGATCGTGCTGCGCCGGTGGTCGTCCGCCGACGCGACCGAGCTGCGCAGGGTCGTGTCGGACACGATCGAGACCCTCAAGCCGTGGATGCCATGGGCGGCCAACGGCTACGGGCCGCGCGAGGCCGCCGGGTTCCTGGCGCTGACCGAGCGGAACTGGGCGCAGGGCGTGTCGTTCGACTACGCGATCGTGGCCGGCGACCGGATCATCGGCAGCTGCGGGCTGATGAACCGGATCGGTGGCGCCGGCCTGGAGATCGGCTACTGGCTGCACCACGACTGGCGGGGCCGGGGCCTGGCCACGGAGACGGCCGCGCTGCTGGTGGACGAGGCGTTCCGGGTGGGCGCCGAGCACGTCGAGATCGTGCACGACGAGCACAACGAACGCAGCGGGGCCGTCCCGCGGCGGCTCGGGTTCGCGCGGCTGCACCGGCGCGCGGCGCAGGCGGCGGGCGGATCCGCGAGCAACGGCTACGTCGTCGTGTGGCGCCTGGAGCGAGCGTCGCGCGAGATCGGCGACTAGGCGCCGTGCGCTGAAGAAGAGCGGCGATCTCGCCTGCCGTTCGGGACTCGCTGTACACCTGACCCGTCACCCGAGGCCGACGTGGAAATCGCCCGGCTCATCCCCGTGCTGAACACCTCGTCCCCGTTGCCGGACGGCGCGTGAATCCGGGCGGTCGAGGGAAGTGGCGCGGCGTTTCTGACTCGCCGTAGGCATGACCGGTCGCGCCGTCACTCGGGCGGCGTTGGTGTGGTGGTGGGTGTGTGGTGTTGCGGAGGGGCTTTCGTTGAGGGTCGAGTCGTGCTGGTGGGAGGAATTCGGGGAGCCGGTCGGTGGGGTTGTGGCGGGCGTGCCACTCGGTGTGGTGCAGGATCCAGTGGTGGTGGGTGCAGACCAGCACAAGATTGTCGAGGTCGGTGCCGCCGCCGTGGGACCACCAGGTGATGTGGTGGGGCACGCACCATTTGGTGGGGCGGGTGCAGCCGGGGAGGCGCAGCCGCGATCGCGCAGCCCGAGCGCGCGGCGCTGCGCGGGTGTGGCGGAGCGGGCGGCGCGGCCGAGGTGGAGGATTTCGCCGGTGGCGTTGTAGATGGCGGGCACGATCTTGGCGTGGCAGGCCAGCCGGCGTAGCTGCTCCAGGCTGGTGTGACCGGGCAGGTCCAGCACCGCCGCACGGGTGCGCCGCTGCAGCTCTGTGACCTCGATGGTGGCGGTGAGCACGGCGTGTTCACCACCCTGCACGGTGAGCTCGTCGGCGCGGGCGGCGCAGTCGATGATCTCGGCCAGCGCGTCACCGTGCCGCTCAGCGCTGCCGCGCACATCCGGGCGCCCGTCCTCATCGCTGCCGCGGGGGCAGGCCAGCGGCCCGAACAGGCCCTCCAGCGTCGCGGCGGTCTCGGCGTCCAACTCGCCGGTGAAGCGCATCCGCCCGCTGGCAGGTAACGATAGCGCAGCTCCCGCCGCGGCCATGCCAGCTCGGCCGCCTCCCGCTCGGGATCGGCGTGCTCGTGCTGCCAGTAGCCCAGCAGCCGCCGCCCCACCTGGCGCACCGTCTCCGGCGGCGCCTGCACCGCCACCCCCAGCAGCGTCGCCTCATCACTGGCGCGCTGCGCCGCGGGCACCACATCCGGATAGCGCGCGAAAACCCGGCCGATCTCCTGCACGTGCTCCGGCCCGACCTCGCCGCGCGCCAGCGCCTCCCCGGTGGCCGCCAGCGGTGCCGGCCGCGGATCACCACCCAGCGCCCGGCCGGGCTCGACCGCGACCGCCTGCGCCACCCGCTCCCGCGCCTCCCGCCCAGACAGCCGCGCCTCCGTGCGCAGCAACGCCACCAGATCCCGATACCCCAACCTCGACGCCAGCCCCCGCCGCTCCGCCTCCCCCACCAACCGCACCGCGCGGGCATACTCCCGCCGCAACACCCCCTCCCCCTCGACCAGCGCCGCCGCCAGCTCCGCATCCGGCCACCGCCACAACGCCTCCGCGCCCAACCCGCCCAACCCGGCCAGCCCCGCCGTCTCGTCCACACCATCACTGTAGCGCGATACTCGAACAAGTATTCGATACCGATCGAGTGAATTCACCGACGGAACGATCTGTCCACAGTAGACATACGGAAATCCCGTTGTCGAAACATTTTCGGACACAACAATCACCGACCAGCTCTTGACCATTCGCATTCCCAAGTCAAAATAAGCGGTGCCGTGAACACCGGATTACGAAACATTTCGGCGCAAGTCGTCCGCCTCGCCCAATCGTCACGGAGACCGCACGATGCAGAGATCACTGAAGTCGCAACCCTTACGGCTACTGGTGTCCTTGTTCGTCCTCGCCTCGATCACCGTCGCCACCCCGGCCGCGGTGGCGAGGCCGTCCGGTAGCCCGGCCGGCGACCGGCACGACCAGAGCGGCTACATCAGCACCACCGCCAGACCCGGCCATTTCCCCTTGGTGGCGAAAGGAAAGGCCGCGCCGCTGGTGGTCAGCACGAAGGACCACACCGGCGTCGTCCGGGTGGTGGACGACCTGCAGGCCGACATCGAGAAGGTCACCGGCGTACGGCCCTCCGTGTCGAAGAACGAGGTCCCGGCAAAGCGGGACGTCGTACTCGTCGGCACCATCGGCGACAGCCCGCTCATCGACGACCTGGTGGTGCGCGGGAAGCTGGACGTCTCCGGAATCGCCGGCAAGTGGGAGACCTCGCTGCAACAGGTGGTCCACAATCCCCTGCCGGGCGTGCGGCGCGCGTTCGTGGTCGCGGGCAGTGACCAGCGCGGCACCATCTTCGGCGCCTACGACGTCTCCAAGCGGATCGGCGTCTCACCGTGGTACTGGTGGGACGACGTACCGGCACAGCAGCACGATGAGCTCTACGTCATGCCCGGAAGGCACAGCCAGGGCACGCCCGCGGTGAAGTACCGCGGCTTCTTCATCAACGACGAGAACCCCGCACTCGGCCGCTGGGCACCGGAGTACTTCGGTCCAGGGCACGCGCCCGGCCATCCCAACGGCTTCAACCACAAGTTCTACGCCAAGGTCTTCGAGACGATGCTCCGGACCAAGGCCAACTACCTCTGGCCCGCGGTCTGGGGCCGGGCCTTCGCCGAGGACGACCCGCTCAATCACCAGACCGCCAAGGATTACGGCGTGGTGATGGGCACCTCGCACGAGGCGCCGATGATGCGCGGCATCGAGGAGTGGAACCGGCATGCCACCCCCGCCAAGCGGGACGAGGACGGCGAGATCGTCGAACCCGGCCAGGATCCCTACGGCGGCACCGGCGAATGGAGTTTCCGCCGCAACGCCGAGGCGATCAAGCAGTACTGGGCCGACGGGATCCGCCGCATGATGGACGAGGACTTCGAGGGCGTGGTCACGCTCGGCATGCGCGGCAACGGCGACGTCAGCCTCCCCGACGGTGACGGCATCGGCCTGATGGAGGAGATCATCGGCACCCAGCGCGAGATCCTCGCCGAGGTCGCCGAGCAGGACATCACGAAGATCCCGCAGGTACAGACCCTCTACAAGGAAGTCCAGCGGTACTGGGACAAGGGCCTGCGTCCGCCGGACGACGTGACCGTGGTCTTCTGCGACGACAACTGGGGCAACATGCGCAAGCTGCCCGACGCGAGCCTGCCCGAGCGTAGCGGTGGCTACGGCCTCTACTACCACTACGACTACGTGGGCGGCGGCCGCAACTACAAGTGGGTGGACACCAACCTGCTGCCCAATATCTGGGACCAGCTCAACCAGGCCTACACCTCGGGTGTCGACCGGCTCTGGGTCGTCAACGTCGGTGACATGAAGAACGAGGAGATGCCGCTGCAGTTCTTCCTCGACTACGCGTGGAACCCGGACCGCTGGCCGGTGGAACGGCTCGACGAGTGGGAACGGCAGTACGCGGCGCAGAACTTCGGCCCGCAGCTCGCCAGGCCGATCGCCGACGTCCTGCACACCTACGCCAACCTGCAGTCGCGCCGGAAGCCCGAGCTGCTGAACCGGCGCATCACCGTCGACCCGACCAAGGACATCACCACCGATCCGGACGCCGTCGTCTACGACGACGAGAACACACCGTTCAGCCTGGTCAACTACCGCGAGATCGACCGGGTCACGGAGGAATGGAAACGCCTGGCCGCGCGGGCCGAACGGATCGGCAGAGCACTACCCGACAAGTACGACGACGCCTACTACCAACTCGTGCTCTACCAGGTGAAGGCGACGGCCAACCTCTACGAGCTACGGCAGGCGGAGTTCCGCAACCTCCTCTACGCCGAGCAGGGACGGGCCGCAACGAACGACCTCGCCGAGGTTACCGAGGCGCGCTTCGCCGACGACCAGGCGATGTCGGACTACTACAACAACACGCTCGCCGACGGGAAGTGGCACGGCTTCCAGACGCAGCCGAAGATCGGTTACGGCGACGTCGAACGCTACGGCCCGAACGCGCCATGGCAGCAGCCCGAGCGCAACCACGAGGCGCTTCCCGACGCGATCTACCCCGCGGTGCAGCGCATCGAGGTGCCGGAACGCGCCGAGATGGGCGTCGCCGTCGACGGATCGCGGGAATGGTGGCCACACGCCGAGTCCCGCCCGGTGCTCCCGGAGTTCAGTCCGTACCAGAGCGGGCCGCAGCAGTACATCGAGGTGTTCAACCGCGGCTCCGTCGGTTTCGACTACCGCATCGAAGCCGCGGAACCCTGGGTGCGCGTCGACAACCACCGGGGCCGCGTCGACAAGCAGGTGACCGCCACCGTGCGCATCGACTGGACACGGGCGCCGAAGGGCCGGACCACCGTGCCCATCACCGTCTCCGGGCCGGACGGCACCGAGGTCACCGTCGACGCGGTCTTGCACAACCCCGACGTGCCACGGCACCGGCTGAAGGGCTTCGTCGAGGCAGGCGGCTACGTCTCGATGGAGGCCGAGCACGCCACGCGGGTGATCAACGGCGGTGACGGCGGAGCGCACTGGAAGCACATTCCGGACCTCGGGCGTACCGGCGCGGGCATGGAGGCCTTCCCGGTCACCGCACCCCGTCAGGAACCGGGCGGCGACGGTCCCCGGCTGGAGTACGAGATGACCCTGTTCACCACCGGGCCGGTCGACGTGCACGCGTACCTGTCACCACGGAACAACGTGTTCCCGACGGACGGGCTCAAGTACGCGGTCTCGATCGACGACCAGCCGCCGCAGGTCGTCAACATCACCGAGGCCACCGGGGCCGACGACACGAGCATGAACCGGCAGTGGGAGCGCAACACCTCGGACAACGTCAACCTGACGTCGACCACCCACGAGATCACCGAGCCGGGCAGGCACACGCTGAAGTTCTGGATGGTCGATCCGACCGTCGTGGTGCAGAACCTCGTCGTGGACACCGGCGGGGTGCGGCACAGCTACCTCGGCCCGCCGGAGAGCCGCCGGTTCGGCCCGCGCTAGCGCGGCATACGTCCCCAATGCGGCATCGGGTGCGTCCAGCGCACCCGATGCCGCATTGGGGACACCGCCTGCCGGGGCTGTTCGCCCTCAGTCCGCGGTGCGGTAGTGGTAAGCGCAGAGCTCGCGGAAACCTGTCCGCTCATACAGCTGGACAGCCGGGACGTTGGCGCACTCTACCTGCAGATACATCCGGCCGACTTCGTTCGCGCCTGCCCAGCGGGCCAGCGCGGCGAGCACTTCCCTGGCCGCGCCCTTCCCGCGTGCCTGCGCAAGCGTGGCCATGCCGAACACTCCGGCCCAGCCGGTGTCGGCGACAGCGCGGCCCACCGCGACGACATCGTCGCCGATCATCGCGCAGGCGTAGGCACACGGCAGCCGGACCCGGCCGAGCAGATCCCACTCGGCGCGAGTCTCACGGCCATGGCCGTGCACGGCGTGCCAGGTGTCGAACCACGCGCGATCCGGGCGGTCGGCCAGCCGGACCCGCAGTGAGCCCACATACGCCTTCTCGAGCACCCGCGCGGTCGATGCCACCTGCAACGACATCGAGCTCAGCCGGCGATAGCCCCGGTCCGCCAGTTCCGTGTCCAGGGTTTCCGGACACGCACCCGGGCTGATCTGGAAACGCGCGGCCGCGCCTCGACCGGTATAGAATCTCTCCGCGCGGGCGACCCGGTACGCCAGCTCATCCGGACCGGCGGGGCCGTGCGGCAGCACGGTTCCCGTCCACCACGCACAGCCGGGGGAACGGCGCAGCCGCCATCCTTCGACTTCCTCGACGTGTTCGGCCGGAAGCGCACTGGCTGCCCTCTCCTGCAGGCCGCGCACCAACTCCGAGCCGCTCCCCATGGTGGACACGGGCAGATCCTGGCGCATCCCGAGCCACCCGGGAAACCGTTTATGCGCCCGCCGCCGCCGGGGACCGCCGGTTCGGCCCGCGCTGACCGGCACACGTCCCCAATGCGGCATCGGGTGCGTCCAGCGCACCCGATGCCGCATTGGGGGCACAGCCCGCCGGGGGCTGCGTGCTCACGAGCGGTCCAGCAGTTCGGCGACCGACTCCTCCAGCAGCTCGCGGAAGGCCGCGCACTCCGGCAGGTCGTGGCCGAACACCTCGCCGACGCCGAGCAGCCCGTGCACGACGGACCTCGCTTCGCGTCCGCCGCCCGCGGCCTGCCGCAGCCGGTCCGCGAGCGGATCGTCCAGCGGCAACGGGCGGCCGAGCCGGTCGCGGCCCACGGCGACGTAGACCATCCAGGCAGCCACCGCCCGCGTCGCCCAGTACGGCGTCGCTCCGGCCGCGAGCCGGTCGCGGATGGTGCCGAGCAGCCGCAGCGGCAACTTCTGCGAACCGTCCATGGCCACCTGCGTGGTCCGGTGGCGCAGCGCCGGGTTGGCGAAGCGCGCCAGGATCTCGGCGGCATAGGCGGTCGCGTCGACCCCGGCGGGGACGGTCAGCGTCGGCAGCACGTCCTGCTCCTGCAGTCCCGCCGCGGCCTCCGCGATCGCCGGGTCGGCGACGGCTCCGGCGATCGTGTCGTGCCCGGCGAGCGCGCCGAGGTAGGCCAGCAGGGAGTGCGTGCCGTTCAGCAGCCGCAGCTTCATCGCCTCGTACGGCGCCACGTCGGTGGTGAACTGCGCGCCCGCCTTCTCCCAGGCGGGGCGCCCCGCGGCGAAGTCGTCCTCGATCACCCACTGGCGGAACGGTTCGGCGACCACCACCGCCTCGTCCCGCACGCCGAGCCGGGCCCGTACCTCGGCCACGTCCGCCGCCGTGGTCGCCGGGACGATCCGGTCGACCATCGTGCCGGGGAAGCGCACCTGCTCCTCGATCCATCCGGCGAGCTGGTCGCCCTCGGCCGACGGCAGCGCCGCGCAGAAGTCGGCAACGAGGCCGCGCACGACCTCGCCGTTGCCGGTCAGGTTGTCGCAGCAGAGCACGGTCACCGGCGCGGCGGAGGAGGCGCGCCGGGCCTGCAGCCCGCGCACCAGTTGCCCCACGACGGTACGTGGCGCGCTCTCCCCGGCGAGGTCCTGCCGCACCAGCGGGTCCGTGAGGTCCAGCCGCCCCGAGCCTGCGCGCCGGTACCCCTTCTCCGTCACCGTGAGCGATACGATCCGCACGCGCTCGTCGGCGAACCGGTCCCGCAGCCGCTCGGCCTCCCCGGCCGCGAACAGGACCTCCCGCACGGAGCCGATCACCCGGCAGCCGGCCAAGTCGCGGTCCCGTTCCAGCACGGTGAACAGGCAGTCCTGCGGCCGCAGCTGCTCCACCACCGTCGCCGTGCGCTGGGTGACTCCGCAGATGCCCCAGTCGCCGGAACCGGCGTCCTCGGTGAACACCGCCTGGTGCGCCCGGTGGAAGGCGCCGAGCCCGAGGTGGAGGATGCCGACGGCCGACGGACGCGGCGCCGCGGAGACCGTGGCCTCGGACAGCCGCGGTACGGCGTCGTGAGTCATCGGGTCGCCTCTTCCACGCGAGCTGCCGAGCGTGACTCGGCCAGCGACGGCAGGTATCCCGTTCCGCCCTGCCCCTGCACGGAGAGCGCGGCCGCGGCGACGGCGATCCGTGCCGCGGCCCGCAGTTCCTCGCCGAGCGCGAGGCGCGCGGCAACGGTACCGGTGAACACGTCGCCCGCGCCGGTCTGGTCGACCACGTCCGGTGGCGGGGTCGCCGGCAGCTCCTCCACCGACTCCCGCATGCCGAGCACCACGCCGTCCGGCCCGCAGGTGAGGGCCACGGCGGACGCGCCGAGGCCCAGCACCGCGGTGGCGGCCTCGCGCGGTGACGACTCGGGGCCGAGCCCGAGCAGCTGCCGTGCTTCGCCCGGCCACGACGGCGTGACCAGCTCCGCCAGCGGCGCAAGCCGGCTCAGCGCGGCGGCCGCGCTCGCGGCGTCGGTCAGCCGTGGCCGGAAGTTCGGGTCGTAGACGAACCGCCGTGCCAGCCGGCCCGCCCGCTCGACGGCGGCGGCCGCGGTGGCCGAGATGGCACCGGTCACCCCGCTCGACACCACCACCGACGTCGCGGCGATCAGCTCCTCGGCGACGTCGGCGGGTGCCAGCGCGGAACCGGCACTGCCGGCGCGGGCGTAGGCGAACTGGCGCTCGCCTGCCGGGTCGATGTGGGTCAGGTAGACGCCGTGCTGGCCGGCCACGCGGATCAGCGCGCTCGTGTCGATGCCCAGCTCGGCGATCCGGGCGACCATCGCGTCGCCCAGCTCGTCGGCCGGGATGCGCGCCAGCAGTGCGGTGCGGGCGCCCGCGGCGGCGGCCGCGGCCGCCGCGTTGAGCGCGTCCCCGGAGAAGCCGAGCCGCAGCTGCGCCTCGTTGCGCAGCGGCAGCGGCGACGACAGCTCGACAAGCGGCTCCCCGATGACCAGTACGTCCAGTTCGGACACTGTTACTCCTTCCGGCTCACAGCGCTCACCACGGATGCATCGTGCCGTCCTCCAGCCGGTTCACCGGCAGCGAGGCGGGCCGGTACGGATACCGGGCGGCGGCGTCCTCGTCGATGTCGACGCCGAGACCTGGCTCCTCGCTCGGGTGCAGGTACCCGTCGGCGAAGTGGTACCCGTGCGGGAACACCTCGTCGGTGGCGTCGGTGTGCCGCATGTACTCCTGCAACCCGAAGTTCGGGATGCTCACGTCCACGTGCAGTGCCGCCGCCAGGCACACCGGCGACAGGTCGGTCGCGCCGTGCGAGCCGCTGCGGACGTGGTGCAGCGCGGCGAGATCGAAGATCCGCCGCAGTTGCGTGATCCCGCCCGCGTGCACGACGCTGCACCGGATGAAGTCGATTAGCTGCTCGCGGATCAGCCCGGCGCAGTCCCAGATGTTGTTGATCACCTCGCCGACCGCGATCGGCGTGGTGGTGTGGTTCCGGATGAGCCGGAAGCCCTCCTGGAGATCCGCCGGAACGGGATCCTCCAGCCAGAACAGGCCGTACGGTTCGAGGCTGCGGCCGAGCCGCGCCGCCTCGATCGGCGTCAGCCGGTGGTGCACGTCGTGCAACAGCGCCAGGCCCGGCCCGAACTCCTCGCGTGCCCGGCGGAACAGCGTGGGCGCGAAGTCGAGGTACGCCGCCGTCGACCACTCGTTCTCGGTCGGTATCGCGGCGTCGGCGGGCTCGTAGAACATCTTGTCGCCGCTCACGCCGTAGGTCGAGGCGAGGCCGGGCACCCCGCACTGCAGGCGCACCGCGCGGTAACCCAGGTCGACGAACCGCTCCACCTCACCGAGCATCTCCTCGACGGTCTCCCCGTTGGCGTGCCCGTAGACGGTCACGCCCTCGCGGCTGCGCCCGCCGAGCAGCTGGTACACCGGCAGCCCGGCCGCCTTGCCCTTGATGTCCCACAGCGCCGTGTCCACGGCCGCGATGGCGGTCATCGTCACCGGGCCGCGCCGCCAGTAGGCACCCTGGAACAGGTACTGCCAGGTGTCCTCGATGCGGTGCGCGTCGCGGCCGATCAGCAGCGGCAGCACGTGCTCGCGCAGGTACGCGGCGACGGCGAGCTCCCTGCCGTTGAGGGTCGCGTCACCGACCCCGGTGACGCCCTCGTCGGTGCTCAGCTTCAGCGTGACGAAGTTGCGGCCGGGGCAGGTGACGATGACCTTCGCGTCGGTGATCTTCATTCCGGCTCCTCCTTGACCCGTGCCACCAGCTGCGTCGGGTTCACGAAGCGCAGTGCGAGCACCAGCAGCGTCAGCATCATCGCCATGTAGACCACGGCCATCGCGTCCACCGACTGCTGCGCACGGATCCCGGCCGAGGACATCGAGTAGAACAGCGCCACGATCAGCGTCTGCGAGTCGGGACCCGCGGTGAGGAACGTCAGCTCGAACATGCCGACCGTGCGCACGAGCACGAGAATGCCCGCGGCCAGGATGCCCGGGACCAGCAGAGGCGCCAGGATCCGCAGGAACACCGACCGCAGCCCGGCACCGCACATGCGGGCCGCGCGTTCGATCGCCGGGTCGATCTGCTCGATGAACGGCGTCATGGTGAGGATCACGAACGGCACCGCGGGCACGAGGTTGGCCAGGATCACCCCGGACAGGTTGCCCGCGAAGCCGAACTTGTAGAGCACTGTCGCGAGTGGAATGCCGTAGGTGATGGGCGGCATCAGGATCGGCAGCAGGAACGAGAGGTACACCAAGCGCTTGCCGGGAAAGTCGCGCCGAGCCAGCGTGTAGGCGGCGGGCACGCCGATCAGCAGCGACAGCGCCACCACCGCGGCCGACACCTCGACCGTCACGAAGATCAGCTCGGTGATCCCGAAGTCGCTCCACGCCTCGGTGTACCACCGGGTGGTGGCGCCTTCGGGAAACCAGCCGCCGAACCACCTGGTGCCGAACGAGTTGACCAGTACCGATCCGACCACACCCAGCAAGCTGAGCAGGAAGAACGCCACCGCGCCCCACACGAGCCAGGCGCCGGGACTGGCGACGATCCTGCGCCGCGACCGCGTGCCGCCTGCGAGTCCGAGGGTCATCCCTTACCTCCCGTCGTGCCCGTGTAGAAGCGCGAGCGCCACACGAGGACCGCGGCGATCACGATCAGCTCCACCGCGCCCATGACCATCGCGATGGTCGAGGCCATCGGGTAGTCGTACTGCTCGTAGGCGGCCTGGTAGGCGGCGATCGAGATCACCCTTGTCTCCCCCGCCGGCTCGCCGACCAGGATCGCCGAGGGGAACACGCTGAACGCCAGCACGAACGTCAGGCAGAACGTGGTGGCGAGCCCGGGCGTCAGCAGCGGCAGCGTGATGTGCCGGAAGCGGTCCCACCAGCCCGCGCCCATCGTGGCCGCCGCGCGTTCGAGCGAGGGGTCGATGCCGGACAGGTACGACGAGATCAGCAGGAACGCGAACGGGAACCCGGTGATGATCAGCGAGAAGAACACGCCCCAGTAGTTGTTGATGAGGCGGATCGGCTCATCGACCAGTCCGATCTCCAGCAGGGTGCGGTTGAACCAGCCCGCGGGCCCGAGGAAGTTCAGCAGGCCCTCGGCCGTGAGCACCGTGCCGAGCGTGATCGGCACGACGAGCACGATCGTGAGCAGCCGCTTGCCCCGGAACCGGCCGCGCATGCGATAGGCGATCGGCACCGAGGCCAGCACGTTGAGCAGGGCGGCCGGGATCGCGAGGCCGAGCGTCTTCCAGATCGTGTTCCGCTGGTAGGGGTCGGTGAAGAAGCGCTCGTAGTCGGCGAAGGGGCCGCCGCCCTCCTTCGGCTGGAACGACAGCCCCAGCCCGTAGAGGAACGGGTAGATGAACAGCCCCACGATGAACACGATCGCAGGCAGGATCAGCAGCAGGTTGCGGTCGATGCCGCGCTCGGCGAGGCGATGCCGCAGCCCTGGGTCTTCTTGCCGGGGCGGCGGTGGAGCCGCCTCCGGCCGGGAGGCAACCGGTGCGCCGGTCATCCCGCCGACTCCCGCCCGGACATCGCGGGCACGCCGTCGAGCGTGGAAGCCTCTTCCGCGACGTCGCCGTCGTCCTCGGGGAAGGCGAGCAACCGGTCGACGGCGACGTCGAGCGTCACCTCGTCCCCCGGTGCCAGCCGCTGCTCGCTGCGTACGTGCAGCAGCACGCCGTCCGCGGTCCGCGCCTCCACGGCCAGCTCCCGGCCCTGGTACTCCACCACCTCCACCGTCGCGCCGATCCGGTTCGGTGCCGCCGCGCCCGTACCGCCGGTGACCACCAGGTCCTCGGGACGGACCGCGGTCAGTACCGGGGTGCCCGGAGGCACGCCACCGACCGCGGTGGCGACCAGGCTCAGGCCGCTGCCCTCGACGCGCACGCCGTCGCCCACCTTGTCCCCGGCCGTGAGTCGCAGGAGGTTGCGGTAGCCCATGAAGTCGGCGACATGCCAGTTCGCGGGCCGGTTGTGCAGGTCCTCGGGCGTACCGATCTGCTGGACCTCGCCCGCGCGCAGCACGACGAGCCGGTCGGCGAGCGACAGCGCCTCCTCCTGGTCGTGCGTCACGTAGACCGTGGTCAGCCCGAGGCTCTGGTGCAGCCTGCGGATCTCGGTGCGCATCTCCAGCCGCAGCTTGGCGTCCAGATTGGACAGCGGCTCGTCCATCAGCACCAGCGAGGGTTCCAGGACCACCGCCCGCGCGATCGCGACGCGCTGCTGCTGGCCGCCCGAGAGCTGGCCGGGCAGCTTGTCCGCGTGCTCCTGCAGCTGCACGAGCTGAATGGCCTCCTCGGTGCGGCGCGTGACCTCGCTCTTCGCCAGCCGGCGCATCCGGAGTCCGAAGGCGACGTTGCGGCGTACCGACATGTGCGGGAACAGCGCGTAGTTCTGGAACACCATGCCGAAGCCCCGCCGCTCGGGCGGCAGCACGTCGACCCGCGTGTCGTCCAGCCAGATGCTGCCCGCGGTGAGCGGCAGCAGCCCGGCCAGACAGTTCAGCGCAGTGGACTTGCCACAGCCCGACGGCCCGAGCAGCGCGATGAACTCACCCTTGCCGATCTCCAGGTCGAGGTTCTTGAGCGCATCGGTCGCGCCGAACCTGCGCCCGACGCCGCGCAGGGTCAGCGTCGCGAACTGGTCCTGTCCCTTCACTCATCCACCTTTCCCCCGCCGATCTCCCGGTCCCAGCGGTCGAAGGCCGCGACCATGGCCTTGGCGTCGATCGGGGTCTCCTTGGGGTTGTCGGCGATCAGCGAGTCGTAGGAGTCGCGGCCGAACTGGTTGATGACGTCCTGGCTGGACTGCGGTGCCATGGACAGCTCGACGTCCTTGATGGCGGGGCCCGGGTAGAAGTAGCCCTCGTCGTAGGCCTTGGCCTGCTGCTCCTTGGTGAGCATGAACTGGATCAGCTGGAGCACGGCGGCCTGCTGGTCCGCGGTCGCGCCCTTGGGCACCACCGCGTAGTGCGCATCGGTCACCCAGTGGAAGCCGTCGAGCGCGCCGACCTGGGCCTCCGCGGGAACGGTGCCGAGCGCCCGCGGGTTGATGTCCCAGCCGGTCGTCGTGACGATGATGTCGGCGGTTCCGTTGGCCAGGTCCGTCATCGTCTGCGTGGTGCCCGACGGGTAACGGTTGATGTGCTTGTCGAGCTCACCGAGGTAATCCCAGGTCTTGTCCCAGCCGTTCTCCGGGTCCTTGGGATCACTGTCGCCGAGGATGTAGGGAAGTCCCATCAGGAACGTCCTGCCGGGGCCGGAGTTCGAGGGCCGCGCGTACTCGACCTTGCCGGGGTTCGCCTCGGCGTAGTCGAGGAGTTCCTGCGCGTTCTTCGGCGGGTTCGGCACGCGCGAGGGCATGTACTCGATGAGCGGCCCCGACGGGTAGTAGGTCACGGTCACGCCGTGGTCGTCGGCGAGCTCCTGCATCTGCGCGGCGGGCTCCAGGTAGTCGTTCATGCCGGGCAGCCGGTCGGCGTGCTTGGGCAGCAGCTGCTCCCACAGGCCCTGCTCGAGCCCGGCGGCGAGACCGTCCACACCGGTCAGCACGAGTCCGATGTCCACCCGGCCCGCACCCTGCTGCGACTTGATCTTGCCGATCAGGTCGGGCGCGGGCGCCTTGCTGTAGGTCACTCGCTCGATGACGTCGGGGTTCTGCTCCACGAACTCGTCGATCATGCCCTGGGTGAGCTGGAGGTTGCCGGCGACGTCGAGGATGTTGAGCGTGACCGGGTTCTCCGGTTTCTCCGGCACCGGCCCGGACGAGTCGGCGGGATCGCCCGTGTCCGGCGCGCCGCACGAGGCGAGCAGCGCCCCGGCCAGTGCGGCCGCGATCAGGGATATGGGGCGTCGGGTCTTTCGCATCGATCGAATTCCCTTCTCTCCCGCCGGGCGGTCATCGGCCGGCGGCGAGGCTCTTACTGACGAGCGACGGCAGTGGTGTCCCGCACGAGTAGCTGGGTGGGGATCTCGCGCCGGGACGGGTTACGGGCACCGGGGTTGCCGAGCAGCTGCAGCAGCAGCTCCACGGCGGCGCGCCCCGACTGCGCCTTGGGGATGGACACTGTGGTCAGCGCCGGGCTGAACATGGCCGACATCGCGATGTCGTCGATGCCGACCACGCTCATGTCCCGCGGCACCTCGATGCCGCGTGCGGCCAGCCGGGTGAGCAGGCCGAGCGCGACGACGTCGTTGTAGGCGATCACCGCCGAGACCTTTGCGGCGACCACGAGATCCGCCGCGGCAACGCCGCCCTCGAACTGTGGCGGCACGTTCCCGATCTGCACGAGCTCGACGCCCTCGGCCTCGGCGGCCGTGCGAACGGCCCGCAACCGCTCCCGGTTCGACCAGCTGCTCCGCGGCCCGGCGACGTAGCCGACCCGCCGGTGCTCCAGCGCCGCGAGATGCGCGACCGCCTGGCGCATGCCGTCCGCGTTGTCGATGGTGACGCCCGGAACGTGCGAGCCACGCCGGTTGACCGCCACGAGTGGCGCGCAGTCGACGGCGGCTCGCAGGTCCTCGGCGCTCATCCGCGGCGAGCACAGGATGATGCCGTCGACCTGCTTGGCGAGTGCGCGCACGAGGCCGAGTTCGGCCGCGGGGTCCTCGTCGGTGTCGGAGAGGAAGACCGAGTAGTCGGCCTCGCGCGCCCTGGCCTGGATGCCCTTGACGACGTCGGGGAAGAACGGGTTCGCCAGGTCGGGAACGATCAGCCCGAGGTTGCCGGTGCGGCCGGTGATCAGGCCACGGGCGGCCCGGTTGGGCAGGTAGCCGAGCTGTGCGGCGGTCCGTAGCACCAGCTCCCTGGTGCCCTGTTCGACCAGCTCCGACCCGGACAGCGCGCGGGACACGGTGGCCGGTGAGACTCCCGCGGCCTTCGCCACGTCGCGGATCGTTACAGCCATGACCTTGGTCCCGCTTCTGTCGGCAACGTGCTTCGGTGCACGTGGTGGAGAGAGGATGCAATCGTTTTCATAGTCTTGTCAATGGGGCTGCCTCAATTCGTCTCGGTTCGCGATCTCTCTTGCCACAGCACGGCTTGCCCGGTGACCGGCGCGCATGCAACCCTTTTCATCACATCACCGCGCAACGTGGAGGATCCTCACCAGATGGCCACACCTCTCGCTCCGCACCCTGACCGGGCGCTGCCCGCGGACCCCACGACCAGGTCGGTCGCCCAACGGCTCTACGCCGAGACCCGGTCGCTGCCCCTGGTGTGCATGCACGGGCACGTCGAGGCGCAGGTGCTTGCCGACGACGAGCCGTTCCCCGACCCGGCCCGGCTGCTGGTCGTGCCCGACCACTACGTCACGCGAATGCTGATGTCACAGGGCGTCTGCCTGGAGGACCTCGGGGTGGCCCGCCGCGACGGCGGCGCCTCCGAGACCGATCCGCGCCGGATCTGGCGGCTCTTCTGCGAGCACTGGCACCTTTTCCGGGGCACACCGTCCCGGTACTGGCTCGAGCACGAGCTTTCCGAGGTGTTCGGCGTCAGCGTCCAGCCGAGCGCCGCGACCGCCGATCGGATCTACGACGAGATCGCAACCGCACTCGCCGCGCCGGAGTTCCGGCCGCTGGCACTGCTCGACCGCTTCGACATCGAGCTGATCGCCACCACGGACTCCGCGACGTCGGACCTGCGGCACCACGCGCGGCTACGCGAGAACGGCTTCGGCGACCGGGTCATTCCGACGTTCCGCCCGGACTCCGTTGTCCACATCGGACATGAGGGGTGGCGCAAGCAGGTCGAGGAGCTCGGCACACTGGCCACTGTGGACGTCTCGACCTACGACGGCTTCCTGGCGGCGTTGCGCCGCAGGCGGGAGGACTTCGTGGCGGCCGGTGCGCTGGCGACCGACCACGGCCACCTCGGTACCGACACGACACCGCTCGACGACCGTACGGCCGCCGAGATCTACGCGCGGGCCAAGGCGGGCGAGGTCAGCGCCGCCGAGGCGGACGCGTTCGCCGGGCACATGTTGTTCGTGCTCGCGGGCATGTCCTGTGACGACGGGCTCGTCATGCAGCTACACCCTGGCGTGCTGCGCGACCACCACGACGCCACCTACCGGGCGTTCGGCTCGGACAGGGGGCTCGACATCCCGGTCGCGGCCGAGTTCACCAGGGGGCTGCGGCCGCTGCTGCGGGAGTACGGGCACAACCCGGACTTCCGCATGGTCATCTACACCACGGACGAGACCGTCTACAGCCGCGAGCTCGCCCCGCTGGCCGGCGGGTATCCGGCGGTCCGGCTCGGCGCGCCGTGGTGGTTCCTGGACAGCCCCGACGGCATGCGCCGGTTCCGCGAGCTGGCCACCGAGACGGCGGGGTTCTACAACACCTCTGGCTTCGTGGACGACACGCGGGCGTTCCCGTCGATCCCGGCCCGGCACGACCTTGCCCGCCGGATCGACGCCGGCTACCTCGCGCGCCTGGTGACCGAGCACCGGCTGAGCGAGGAGGAGGCCGCCGAGACCGCGGTCGACCTCGCCTACCGGCTGCCGAAGCTCGCCTTCCAGCGCCCCGCCTCGTGAGTGGCTACCGGCGTTCTAACTCGTGTGCGCACGCACGAGTCAGAGCTGGCGGCGGACACCGGCCTCCCGGGTGACGCTGGCGGCCTGGTCGTGCAGGTCGGTCTGCATGGCACTGCGGGCCTCCCCCAGCCGGGGGAACGGGAGGACGGTGCGGTGCGCCGTGTCCTCCAGCACCAGGGCCAGCCCGCCGTAGACGCCGAGCACGAGGATGAGTGTTCCGGTCGCGGCGGACAGCAGCTCCACGACGCCGCTGCCGGTGAACTCGACGGCGGCGTTGAGTGCGTAACGGGTCGCGCCGAGCAGCACGACCGTGCCGACCACCGGCTTGCCGCGGATGCCGACCGGTACGAGCAGTCCGAGCACCAGCGCGATCAGCGCGTCGAGTGCCCCTGCCAGCGGGCTGGTCGAGTCGCCGGGTGGCGCGAGCACGGTGACGAGCGCCGCCGCGGGCCAGGAGAAGGCGATGATGCTCAGCGCGGTCGCGGCGATCGGCTCCCGGCCGAGGAACGCGAAGACTCCGGCCAGCAGCTGGGCCGGGAACACGAACACCGCCAGCAGCAGCGCCAGGTTCCGCTCCTGCCCGGAGCCGAGCAGACCGAACTGCTCCATGCTGAGCAGGCCCGAGCCGATCGCGAACGCGAAGAAGCCGAGAGGAAGCGGGCTGGCGATGGGCCGCAGCATCAACCGCGTCGCCCGCGCGACCTCCGCCTCGTCATCAGGCATGCTCCTCCACGACCATCGTCCCGTCCCGTCTCGTGAGTGCGTAGCCGCGTTCTGACTCGGCTAAACACTCACGAGCAGGGAGCAGTGCGCGGTGGCGCGGAAGCCGTCGAGGGCGGCCTGCTCGCCACCGCCGTCCACCACCACGGTGTGCTCCCGGTCCAGCGGCGTCCAGTACGAGAACGGCGCGTGCCCCACTTTGGAGTGGTCCACCAGCACATAGGACTCCCGGCCCGCGTGCAGCATGCCGTGCTTGAGCTGCGCCTGCTCCAGTGTCGGCGAGCACAGCCCGCGCTCGGCGGTGATGCCGTCGGCACCGAGGAACACCCGGTCCGGCCTGATGTACTTCAGCTGCTGCTCCACCGGCCCGCCGATGATCGCCTCGTTCGGGTACCGCAGCCGCCCGCCGAGGACGACCACCTCCACCTCCGGGCTGTCGGCGAGCGCGAGCAGCACGCTCAGCCCGTTGGTGACCACGGTCAGCCCCGGACGGTCCGCGAGGTGCCTGGCGAGCCGCCCGGTGGTGGTGCCGGCGTCGAGCAACACCACCTCTCCCTCGCCCACCAGCTCCGCGGCCGTCCGCGCCACGGCGTCCTTCTCCTCGGCGTTGCTGGCGTCCTTCTCCCAGAGCGTGCGCTCGACGCCGTGGCCGGTGTCCAGCGCGCCACCGTAGGTCCGGACGACGTGCCCGGCCCTGGCCAGCTCGGTCAGGTCCCGCCGGATCGTCGACGACGACACGCCGAACTGCTCCGCGAGCTGCTGGATGCTGCGGTCACCGCCACGGACGGCGGCGAGCAGCATCGTCCGCCGCTGGGTCGTCGTCTGCCGGGGAACGGTCACGCCGCGACCTTACGACCGCTACGACGATGCCGGCGGGTAGACCTCCCGCAGCCGCCCGGCGAACGGGGCGAGCTCGACGGCAGCGCGGAAGGCCGCGTGCATGGTGCCCGGGTCCGCCTTGCCGGTGCCCGCGATGTCGAACGCGGTGCCGTGATCCACCGAGGTACGCAGGATGGGCAGCCCCACCGTCACCGAGACGGTGCCGTGGAAGTCCACCGTCTTCGAGGCGATGTGTCCCTGGTCGTGATACAGCGAGAGCACGCCGTCGTAGCGGCCCTCGAGGCCCTGGTGGAACACCGAGTCGGCCGGGACCGGCCCGGCCACGTCGAGCCCGTCGGCACGGGCCGCCTCCACCGCCGGGCCGATGGCCACGATCTCCTCGTCGCCGAACTTGCCGTTCTCGCCGCCGTGCGGGTTCAGCGCGGCGACGGCGAGCCGCGGCTCGCGGGTGCCGAAAACCTCCAGCGCCGTGTAGGCCTCCCGGATGGCGTGCTCGATGTTCGGCTTGGTGATCTGGTCGAGTGCCTCCCGCAGGGACAGGTGGCGGGTGGCGAAGAAGATCTTCAGCCCGCGCACCCAGAACATCGTGTTGAACCGGCGGGAGCCGGTCAGCTCGCCGAGCATCTCGGTGTGCCCGAGATGCTCCGAGCCGGCCGCCCAGATCGCCTCCTTGTTGATGGGCGAGGTCACCACCGCGTCGACGGCACCGTCCAGCGCCGCCTTCGTGGCCGCCTCGATCGCCGCGACCGCGGCGGCACCCGCCACCCCGTCGACCACCCCCCACGGCAGGTCGGCCGGTGCGATGCCCAGGTCGAGCACGTCGATCACGCCGGGCTCGAACCGCGCCGCGGAGACCGCGCCGACGGGGCGGACCCCGACGTCCAGCCTGCACACGTCGACGGCCCTGCGCAGCACCGCGGCGTCCCCCACCGCCAGCGGCCGGGCGCCCTCGGTGGCCGCGGGGTCGGCGAGCGTGCGGGCGGTGATCTCCGGGCCGATACCGACAGGGTCGCCGAGGGTGACGGCCAGGATCGGAGGCTGAGTTGTCACAGCGGCATTCCTCTCTCTTGTCGTGCGATGACGCCGATCAGGTGTTCCAGGCAGGCGACCGCCGCGGCCCGGTCGCCGATCAGCCCGCCCTTGGTGGCGAAGGGCAGGCCGTCGTGCGGGCCGCCGACGAGCCGCCCGGCGACCGCGAGCGGAAGCACCTCGGCCTCGATGGCGAAACCGTCGCTGGCCAGCGCCGCCGTGGTGGCCTCGGCGATGTCGCCGCCGGTGGCGTACAGCCCGCCGAACCGGTGCTCGGCGAGCAACCGCGCGGCGGCCTCGGCCAGTACTCCCGGAATGCGCGCGGCCAGCGCAGGATCGGCCCGCTCGTGCCGCCCCGGCACGCTGGTCCGGATCCCCACCACGCGGCCGCCGGAACGCAGCAGCTCCGAAACGCGGCTCGCGATCGCGGACGCATCGAGTCCGTCCGGTGCCACGTCCACGAACCGCGCTCCCAGCAGCTGCTCGAGTTCGAGCACCTGGTCGCGAGTGGTCTCGGTGATACTGCCGACCACAGCCAGCACCGGCGGGTCCGCCCGCGCCGCGGAGCCGATGCCCAGTGCCGTCGCGAGCTGGACCGCGAATGGCCCGCTGTCGACCGAGACCCACCGTGTCCCGTCCGCGGCCCGCACCCGCGCGGCCGCCTCGGCGATCACCCCGAGATGCCGGTTCGACGTCGCGTCACAGACCAGGAGCTGCGCGTCGGCCGCCACCAGTTCGCGGACCACCGCCGCCACCCCGGCCTCGACGACGTCCAGCGGAACCTCCGCGATCGACCGCCGTGTCCCCAGCCGCAGCACCGTCGCCACCCGCGAGCACCCCACCGGGGTGAGCGGGTCCCGCGCGGCGGGGGTCTCCGCCAGCGGAACCCCGTCGACCAGGTGCAGCCCGCCGACGGTCGTGCGGCCCGCTTCGGGGAACGCGGGTACCACCAGGGCGCGCGTACCGGGTGCGGCCTCGTCGAGCAGCGCGTCGACCTCCGCTCCGACGTTGCCCCGCAGCGTGGTGTCCACCCGCTTGGCCAGCAGCGCGGGATCGGGCAGTGCCCGCACCGCCTCCCGCACGATCGCCCGCGCCCGGTCGGCCGCGCACTGCCGGGTGCCCACGTTGAGCACGACGACGTCGGCCTCCGTCGTACACGAGAGCCGGTCGAGCCCGCTGACCGCGATCGTGCGCAGCCCGGCGCGCGCGAACCGCGCACCGGTCGCGTTGCTGCCGGTCAGGTCGTCACCGATGACGAAGACCTGGGGCACAATCAGCCTCCCCGTCACAGCACCGCGCTCGCGAGCAGCACGAGCGGCAGCGAACCCAGCCACACGGCGGTGGTGATGCCGGACCACCCGCGCAGCGCGGCGACACCGTCGAGACCCGTGAACCGGGTGACCACCCAGAAGTACGAGTCGTTGAAGTAGCTGAACACCATCGAACCCGCGCAGCAACCCAGCGCCGCCACGAGTGGCGAGATACCGAGCCCGCCGACCAGCGGGGCGGTCACCGAGGCGGCGGTGATCATGGCGACCGTGCCCGATCCCTGTGCGACCCGCACCAGGGTCGCGATCAGGAACGGCACCAGCACGCCGGGCAGGTTCCACGACGCGATGGCCTCGCCCACCGCGTCGCCGACCCCCGTGTCGCGCAGCACCTGGCCGAACGCCCCGCCGGCTCCGGTGATCAGGATGATCAGCCCGGCGGACGCCGCGGCCTGCGAGAGCCAGCCGCTGACCTGACCACGGGTCGTCCACCGGGGCAGCAGCACGTACACGGCGAGCACGATCCCGATCAGCAGCGCCACCATCGGGTCGCCCACGAACGCCAGCACGGCCGCGATCGTGGAAGGTTCGTACTCGTCACCGCTCAGCACGCCCTGAGCGTTGCGGTCGATCGCGGTCGCGACGGTGTTCGCGACGATGAGCAGCAGCGGCACCAGCAGCGGCAGGAAGCCGAGGCCCGCGGACATCCGATGCGCGCGGGCCCCTTCCGGCGGGGTGCCGAGCGCGGAGACCGGCTCCTCGGGCGGCTCGGCGGTCTCGCCGAACTCGGTGGACTCGGCATGCTGGGTGGTGTCCGTGGCATCCGTGGCTTCCCCCGCGCCCGACGTGACGGAACTGTGCGCGGTGACCGGGCCGTACACCTCGGCGCGGACGTCCGGCACCACCCGCGACTCCAGCTTCGGCCCGACCCAGCGGGCATAGCCCACGACGACCGGAACCAGCACCAGCGTGAAGACCAGGCCGGCGAGGATGAGCCCGCCGAGGTTGGCGCCGAGGATGCCGGCGACCGCGAGCGGGCCCGGCGTCGGCGGCACGAGATGGTGGGTCAGCGTCATGCCGCAGCCGAGCGCGAGCGCGAGCGTGACGTAGCCGGCCCGCTTGCGGCGCGCGATCGACCGGGCCAGCGGGTTCATGATCACGTAGCCGGAGTCGCAGAACACCGGGATGGACACCAGCGCGCCCGTCCCGGCCATCGCCCACGGCTCCCGGTCCTTGCCCAGCGCCCGGACGAACGCCCTGGCCAGTGCGTCGGCGGCGCCGGAGACCTCGAGGATTTTGCCGAGGGCCACCCCGAGACCGATCACGATGCCGATGGCACCCATCGTGCTGCCGAACCCGTCGGTGATCGATTCGAGCACGTCCGTGACCGGTGCCCCGGCGACGAAGCCGGTCAGCAGCGCCGCGACGAGCAGGGCGACGAAGGCGTCGAGCCGGGTCCGCAGCACGATCACCACGATCGCGCCGATGCCCAGGACGAGCGCCGCCAACAGCTGGAGATCCACGATGATCCTCCTCTGGCGAGTTGAGCGAGGCAGTCATCATGCGCTGCCATACATGCTCAGAACAAGCATCCAGAAGAGGAAAGTTGAGAAAACTGCGCAACTACGCTCGTGAGTGCGCACGCGAGTTAGAACTCGGCTACGCACTCACGACCCGGTCGGCCAGCTTCTTGTCGAGGCTCACCCGCACCAGCGCGGCGGAGAACACGGCGAGGTCGTCCTCCGGCACCAGCTTGGTCAGCTCGTCGGCGTCCTTCGGCAGCCCGACGCGGGCGGCGCCGTCGCGTGTCTTGCGGTCGAGGAAGGGGCGCAGCTCTGGCCACACCTGCTGCGCCTCGCGGAGGAAGATGTCGACGCCGACGGGGCCCAGCCTGGGCACTTCGCGCAACATCTCACGCAGTGCGCCGATATCGCCGCCGGCCCGATCGCGCATCTTCCGCACGTCGCCGGAGTAGCGGTCGAGCAGCAGCCGCGCACCTTCGCCGAGCGCCGTGGCCGTGCTCTCGTCGTAACGGACGTAGTGGCCCCAGCCCAGCGCGTCGACCCGGTCCTGCCACGACGCCTCCAGCATCCGCTTCGGCGTGCCGCACCCGGCCGCGAACAGCTCGCGGGCGGCGGCCACCGCGATGTCCGCCTTGATCCTGGTGGAGAGCAGCACCGCCAGCACGAGCAGCCGGTACAACGACGCCGGCTTGTCCTCCAGCCGGATGCCCGCCTGGTCGGCGTAGGTCCGGCCCGCGACGTCCAGCAGCCACCGCACCCTGCGATCGGTGTCCTTGCTCATTCCCGCTGCCTACCCGGGGCCGAGCCGCGCGACACTTCCCGGCCGTGACCGGTGCCACATAAGGTGAGCGGAACACGTAACCGAGGAGGCCGGTGTTGACCATCCAGAAGTCCGTCGCGAGCGAGGCCGAGGGCCTGACCATCCCGAGACTGGTGCGCCGCAACGCCACCGAGTTCGCCGACCTGCCCGCCCTGACCTCGCTGGACATCGAAGGGGAACCCACGCTGACCTGGTCGGCGCTGCGGGAGGAGATCGCGGCCGTCTCGCGCGGGCTCGCCGATCTCGGCCTCCGCGCAGGCCAGCGCATGATCATCATGGCCCCCAGCTGCCCCGAGCACCTGATCGCCGACCTCGCGGCCACCCACCTCGGCGCCATCCCGTGCACCGCCTACGCCACGCTCAGCAGCGAGCAGGTGCACTACGTCGCGGGCCACAGCGCCGCCCCCATCGCGGTCCTGGCCGGTGGCGGCGAGCTCGAACGCTGGCTGCCGGTGCTGGACGACCTGCCGAACCTGGAACACGTGGTCGTGATGGACCGGTCCGCGATCCCGGCAGGCGACGAGCGGTTCCTCGGCTTCGCGGCGCTGCGCGACCGCGGGGCGGCCCTGCACGCCACCGAGCCGGAGGTGTTCGAGCGGACCACCGACGAGATCAAGCCCGACGACCCGCTCTCGATGATCTACACGTCCGGCACCACCGGAAACCCGAAGGGCGTGGTGCTCTCGCACCGCAACGCGATCCACGAGGCGCTCGCCGCGCACTCGCTGCACGGCCTGCCGAAGCACCTGACCAACATCGCCTACCTGCCGCTGGCGCACATCGCCGAGCGGGAGCTGTCCATCTACATCCCGGTGGTGTTCGCGGGCCACGTGCACACGCTGGCCGACCCGACGACGGTCGTCGCCGCGCTCGGCAGGGTGCGGCCGCAGTCGTTCTTCGGTGTGCCGCGCGTGTGGGAGAAGATGGTCGCCGGCCTGAAGAACATGCTCGCGAGCCAGCCCGAGGAGCGCCGGGACGCGCTGCTACGGGCGAACGAGCTGCTGCAGCGGGGCTACAAGCTGCGCAGCGCGGGCGAGGAGGTGCCACCGGAGCTCGCGGCGCGGATCGCGGAGACCGACCGTGAGGTGATGGCACCGATCCGGCAGCTTCTCGGGCTGGACAACCTGCTGCTCGCCTCCAGCGGCGCGGCCGCGCTGCCGCTGGAGGTGCTCTACTTCATCGCCGGGCTCGGCATCGAGATCCAGGAGGTCTGGGGCCTCTCGGAGACCACCGGCGCGGTCACGTCCAACACCGCGAGCGCCTTCAAGGCGGGCACGGTCGGCCGGCCGCTCGCCGACATGGAGGTACGCACCGGCGAGGACGACGAGCTGTTCGTGCGCGGGCCGATCGTGTTCCTCGGTTACCTGAACGAGGACGGGGCGATCGAGCCAGCGACCGACGCGGACGGCTGGTTCGCCACCGGTGACATCGGCACGATCGACGAGGACGGCTTCGTCACGATCACCGACCGCAAGAAGGAGCTCATCATCACCTCGGGCGGCAAGAACATCGCGCCCACGCGGATCGAGGGGTTGCTGAAGGAGCACCCGCTCATCGGCCAGGCCGTCGCGATCGGCGACGACCGGCCCTACGTCACCGCCCTGATCGTGCTCGACGACGAGATCGCACCGGCATGGGCGTCGGCACGCGGCATCGAGGCGGCGGGGTCCGCGGAGATCGCCGCACTCGTCGACCATCCCGAGGTTCGCGCCGAGATCGACCGCGCGGTCGAGGCGGCCAACAGCAGGCTCTCCAGGGCCGAGCAGGTCAAGCGCTACCGGCTGCTGGCGAAGACGTGGACTCCGGAGAGCGGCGAGGTGACCCCCACGCTGAAGCTCAAGCGCCGCGTCATCGCCGAGCGGTACCTGCCCGACATCAACTCCCTCTACGCCGGGTGACGCGGCCCGGCGTGGTCAGGCGCTGCGCAGTGGCGTGGGGGTTCCCTCCGTCCACTTGCGCAGCCGCGGTGGTACGCGCTTCTCCAGCCCGTAGGGCTCCAGATGCGCGCTGAACACCTCGTCGAAGGCGCGCTGCACGCTCTCGGTGTCCCAGACCTGCCGTTCGAGGATCGGCGCCTTGAGGTACGGCTGGCCGACCAGGTGCAGCTGCGGGCCGTTGCACCGGATGAGCTGGCCGGTGATGTCCCGCGAACCGTCGCCGAGCAGGAACAGCACCAGCGGCGCGACCCGCGACGGGGTCCGGTCCGGCGGGCAGTTGCGCAGCGAGCGTTCCGACTTCCAGACCATCCGGGTGTGCGCCAGCGGGCAGACGGCGTTGACGCGGATGCCGATCTCCTCCATGTCCAGCGCCCAGGAGTACGTCAGTGAGGCGACCGCTCCCTTGCTCGCCGCGTAGGCGCCCAGCTTGCGCTGGCCCAGCGAGGCGCCCGAGGAGATGTTGACGATCGAGCCACCGCGGCCGTGCTCGGCCATCGCCTCGGCCGCCGCCATCCCGGTGTAGATGACGCCGAGGACGTTCACCTCGATGAGCTCCCGGACCTGTCCGGGGTCGTCCTGCCACGGTAACGCTTCGTAGTTCAGCCCGGCGTTGTTCACCAGGCCGTCGATCGTGCCGTACTCGGCGACGCACAGGTCCACGATCGCGCGCGCCTGCACGGGGTCGGCGACGGTGTGCGCGCTGGCGACGGCGCGACCACCGTGGGTACGGATGTTCGCCGCCGTCCGTTCCGCCAGGTCGGCGTCGACGTCGTTCACCACGACGGCCGCTCCCGCCTGCGCCGCGTGCACGGCGAATGCTTCGCCGAGCCCCCTGCCCGCGCCGGTCACCACCACGGCCTTGCCGTTCAGCAGCATGTCCATCGTCCTTCGTCTCCCACCGCCGGCTTCGGCACAGCTCGACCGCGTGCTGCCACCGGCTCCTCCACCAGTGTTGGCCAGTGCACGCGGTTCAAACCCCCCGATAGCGGCGAGCGGTGCCTCTACTGCGCCGAACGAGTGAGCGGTGATCGGCTCCGGGAAAGTGCCCGGCGGGTCGCGAACCCGTGGCGCACCAGTCCGGTCGGCGGTGGGCACGCTCCGTGGCCCCCGTACTTTGGTCTGCGGACAGATGGCTCAACGGTCGCGGCCGTTAGTCCGATTCGGGCATGGTTCACTGTTCGGCTCCGCGTAGCCGCGGGCATACTTAACGTTGTCATAGATGTTGCGTGCGGTAATGACTCGGCACAGGTGGCCAAGACGGTGAGTAGCAGTACAGCGCCCAGGATGGGCACGGCGCTCGGCAACTCCGAGTTCCGGGCGCTCTGGCTCGCCGAGGCGCAGTCCGTCGCGGGTGACCACCTGACCACGGTCGCACTGGCGATCATGGTCTACGGCCGGACCGGCTCCGCGCTCTGGGCCGCCGCCGTCTACGCGCTGACCTTCCTGCCCGCGCTCGCCGGCGGGCTCGGGCTCGCCCAGGTCGCCGACCGCTTCCCCCGCCGGACCGTGCTCACCGTGTCCGCGCTGCTCCAGGCGGTGCTGGTCGGCAGCATGGCGATCCCGGGTACGTCGCTGCCCGTGCTGTGCACGCTCATCGTGCTGGTGCGGCTGGTCGGCGCACCGGCCAACGCGGCACAGAACGCGCTCACCAGGGAGGTATTCACCGACGACGACGTCTACCTCCGCAGCCAGGACCTGCGCGGCATCACGACGAACATCGCGATGCTGGTGGGGCTCGGTGGCGGCGGCCTGCTCGTCACGCTCGTCGGCCCGTCCTGGGCGCTCGCGCTCGACGCGCTGACGTTCCTGGTGAGCGCGCTCGTCGTCCGCCTCGCGGTGTGCTGGCGGCCGGCGGCGGGAGATCCCGCAGACGCATGGTTCGGCGCCGTCCAATGGGTCTTCGGCCAGCGCCGGCTGCGTGTGCTGCTCGCCCTCTCGTGGCTCGTCGGCCTCGCCGTGGTCCCGGAGGGACTCGCGGCGCCGCTGGCGCATCAGATCGGGGCGTCGGATCAGGCCGTCGGCTGGCTGCTGGCCGCCGACCCGCTCGGCTTCATCGCCGGCGCCTTCGTGCTGTCCCGTTTCGTGTCGGCGGAGAACCGCAGGCGGGTCATGGGGGTGCTCGCGACCGCCGCGGCGGCGGTACTGATCGCGTTCGCCGCGGAACCGAGCCTGCCGCTCGCGCTGGTCCTGCTCGCGCTCGCCGGTGGGGCGGGCGCGTACATCATCACCGTCGGTGCCACGTTCATCACGTGCGTCCCCAACGAGCTCCGTGGTGGAGCGGGCGGCGTCTACCGCACCGGGCTGCGCGTCGCGCAGGGCCTGGGCGTCGCGCTCGGTGGCGTCGTCGCGGAGTTGGTGGGTTCCGCCACCACCGCGATCGCTCTCGCCGGCGCGGTGGGAGTGATCGTCACCGTGCCGGTCGCGCTGTCCTGGGCGCGGGTACGTGTCGCACCGGACGCGGCCGCCGTCGGTTCCGCATAGCGGAGACGGTCACCGATGGTCAATCAGAAGTCACGGCCGGACAAGACGAGCACCTCCTCGTTAAAACGCGCTGGAATCCAGGATCACCGGGTTTTCAGAAATCGCGGCCACGCACGTGGAACACCTCCCGCATCAATCCACTTCGAGCACTTCGACACCGGTCCAGATCAGAAATCACGGCCCGCCACGAGACACCTCCTTCGCCACAGCAAACGAACACCTGACCTACAGTCGACAGTTCAGAAATCACGACCAGTCACCGAAAACACCTCCTTCACCTCGCCGACACGGCATGGTCACGGACTGCTGGATCAGAAATCACGACCGGACACGGGGCACCTCCAATGCGAGCGCAAGCAACCAACCTGCAGTTGTTCTAGATCAGAAATCACGACCCGACACGGGAGAACACCTCCGATCGTTTTCCGGCTTCGGGATAGACGCCCCGACACTACAGCCAGCGTCCTCGCCTACACGACAGTTCCGGTGCGATGAGATGATACTCGCTGTGGATAGCGTCCGGTTCTCGAGCGGACGCCGGATAGGTTACGCAGCCGCGGGAACGAACACATCGGGGAGGTTTGGCGAGTGCCGCTCGTACCTCGGGACCGGCCACCCCCGGCGCCTTCTGCCCCAGGTGGACGGCCTCGATCCGGCGGGCACGGCCCCAGAACCGTGACCGGCGCGGCCCCGGCCGGGGACGAAGGCGGCGCCGGCACGGACCGTGACGAGGCGGGTGGGCGGCGCCCCTGGGACATCCGTGGCTGGGCGCTGTGGCGCAGACCGAAGCGGTTCATCGCGTTCCTGATCATCATGGAGGTGCTGGCGCTCGGCGGCTTCGCCGCGGCGTTCGCCGGCACGCCGGCGCCCACCGCCGTCGACTGGGTGCGATTCGCCATCCTCGCGGTCGGCGCGACGGTTCATATCCAACTCACGCAGCGGCAGGAGGAGCGGCGCCGCAGCCGCACCAGGACTGTCCTCATCGACCTGATCGCCGTGTGGGTCTTTCCCGCGGTACTGGTGCTTCCGGCGCCGCTGGTGGTCCTGGTCGTGGTGCTGATCCGGGTGCAACGGTGGTTCACCGCGCGGCGGCCCGCGCACAACTTCGTCTTCTCGTCCATTTCGCACAGTCTCGCGGCGGCCCTCGCCCACCTCGTCTACACGGCACTCGGCCCGCATGACTGGCATTCCCTCACCGGACTCGGCTCACTGCGTGAGTTCCTCCTGGTGATCGTGGCGGCGCTGGTCTACGAGGGCGTGCAGGTGATCTACGTCGGCGGCATCCTCGCGATCAGCTCACCCCACCCGACGTTACGCAGCGTGCTGGGCAGTAAGGCCGACAACCTGCTGGAGGCCATCACCACCGGACTGGGCGCGATCACCGCGGTGCTGCTGGTCACCCTGCCGCCCGCGGTGGCGCTGATGGCGGTGGTGACCGTCGTGTTCAACCGGCTGGCCGAACTCGATCAGTTGCAGGACGACGTGGTCACCGATCCCAAGACCGGCCTGCTGAACATGCGCGGCTGGTCGGAGGCCGCCGAACGGGCGCTGAACCGGGTGAGCCGCGCCGGTGGCGACCTGGCCATGCTCATGATCGATCTCGACCACTTCAAGTGGATCAACGACACGTTCGGCCATCCGGCCGGTGACGACGTGCTGATGTCCGTGGCCGACGTACTCGGCGAGGTGACGAGGCCGAGCGACATCGTCGGCAGGTTCGGCGGCGAGGAGTTCCTCGTACTGTTGCCGGACACCGACGCGGCCGCCGCGGAGATCGCGGCCGAGCGTGTCCGCAGCACGATCGCCGGGCTGCGAATCGAGACCACGGACAAGCGGGGCGCGCGGACCACGGTGACCGGCCGGACCACGTCGATCGGTGTGGCCGTCTATCCCGAGCACGCGAGCACCATGCGGGCGCTCGTGCAGGCCGCCGACGCGGCGGTCTACGAGGCGAAGGAGAACGGCCGCAACCAGGTCCGCTTCGCCCGGCGGGGTTGAGCTACCCCGAGATCACTCCGGGGGTTACCCGGATGTCCCGCTCTCACGTGCACTGAGACCCTTGGGCCGTGCCCGAACCGACCGAGCCTGCGCCGCCTGTGCCGAAGCACCGGCGGCGTCTCACGACATCGGCCTGGCTCGCGCTGCTCGTGCTCGCGGTCACCGGGTTCGGCTTCCTCGCCTCCCGCTCGGCGGCGCCGCCCGAGCAGGGACCACCGACGGGCGACGTGGCCGCGGCCCAGCGCGCCGTCGAGGCGCTGCTGGAGCCGGAGTCCTCGGCCACCGCGCTGGAACTCCTGCCCGCGGACTTCACCGAGGTGACCGGCGTTGCGCCGGGCAGGGCGGTGGCGCGCGACGGCACGGTCCGGGCGGTGCACGTCGACGGTGGCTGTTCCACGCCCTGGGGCGACGACGACACCCGCTGGGACTACGGCACCCCGTGCAAGTCACACGACCTCGGCTACGACCTGCTGCGGTATGCCGAGCAGAAGGGACATCCGCTCGCGCCGGAGTTCCGGGCGGCGCTGGATCACCGGCTGTCCGCGGACATGCACGGCACGTGCGAGTCCAACCCGCAGAACTCCGGGCGGCTGTGCTCCGCCGTGGCCTCGCTGTACACGGCGGGCCTCGACGTCAACTCGTGGCACCAGCGCTGGGGCCCGCCGGTCGGTGAACCGATCGCGCCGATGCTCGCCGGGGTGGCGGCGATCGGCTTCCTGCTCACCTTCCGGCTGCGCGGCTGGCTGACCGCATGGCGGACCCGGCCCGCGCGGGCGGCACCGGTATCGGCGCCGGCGACCACCCCGCCACGGGGCGGCCGCTGGGCACTGCTCGCCGCGGGCAGCATCACGCTGCTGGTCCTCGGCGACGCGGGCGTGTCACTCGCCCGCTGGGCAGGCGCGGGCGACGGCTGGCTGTGGCCGTTGACCTGGCTGACCCAGCTGGCGTTCGTCTTCTTCTTCGCGGGCGGGCACGCCAACGTCGCGGGGTGGCGGTCGGTGCTGCGCGGGGGCGGCGGCTACCGCGAGTACCTGGCGCACCGGACGAGCTGGTTGCTGCGGCTGACCCTGGTGTTCGCCGTCGTGGCGTTCGCCGTACCGCTCGCCCTCGAACTGCTCGGCGTCCCGGAGGGCACGGCGGCGGAGGTCGTGCGGATCGCGCTGCATCCGCTGTGGCTGCTGGGCCTGTACGTGCTGACCGTCGTCGCCACTCCGGCGATGCACGCGCTGCACCGGCGCTCGCGGCTTGCGGGCGTGGGGTCGGCCGGCACCCTCCTCGGCGCGGCGGAGCTGTCGGCGAACCTGCTGGACTCGCCGGTGCCCCACTACGCCGCCGCGCTGGCACTGGCTCTTTTCGCGCAGCAACTGGCGTTCGTCCACGCCGATGGCCGCCGCCCGAGCACCGCACTGCTGTCGGCGGTCACGGCCATCGGCCTCGGCGGGCTGGTGGCCGGCGCGGCCACGGGCGGGGTGCCGCTGACCCTGCTCGGCACCCCGGGCACGCTCCCGGCGCTGGCCGCACCGACCGTGCCTGTGCTGCTGCTCGGCGTCGTCCATCTCGGCCTGCTGACGCTGCTCAGGGAGCCGCTCGGCCGACTGGCCCGGCGACCCGCCGTACTGCGGGGCACCGGGCTCGCGACCCGTGCCCCGATGAGCCTCTACCTCGGCTTCCTGGCCGCCATGTGCCTGCTCGTCGCACTCGTCTACCTGCCGGGCCGGCTCACCGCGGGCGGCGACTGGCTGCTGCGGCCGCAGTCGCTGCTCGCCACCGCGCTGCTCGCGGTGCCCGCCGCACTGGTGTTCTGGTGGTTCGAGCGCCACCTCGGCCACCACCCGGTGCCGCGGAACGCACCGCCGAGCGTGCCGGACCGGCTGCACCGGCCGCTGGCCCACGCCGCGGTCGCGATCGGGATCGGCTACGCGACGGTCGGGGTGTTCGGGCTCGCGCTGACGAGCTTCACCGGCACGGACGTGCTGGGGCTGGCGCTCGATCCGATCCAGAGCCTGGTGCACCTGCTGCTGGGCATGTCGCTGCTGCACACCGTGCGCATCGGTGCGAGTGCCGCCCCGAGCACCTGGCTGCTGACGGCGCTGGCTTGCGTACCACCGTTACTCTCCGGAGCGGCACAGCCGGATCCGTTCGCGTTGAGCGTCGTCGCGCATGGGGCGACCGCACTCTTCGCGGTGGCGGCAATGCTGGTGACCTCGGTGATCTCCTGGTCGGGCGGACGGATGGCACTCGGGGCGGCACGGTGAGCACCGTTACGGAGAGTGAGAGGCACGTGCGCCACGGGGTGGGCTGACCAAGATCGGCGCACGCGTATGCCACGCTACGACAACCTCCGCAAGCCGTGAAACGTCCCCGGAGGGGATCAAGGCACCGGACGAAAGGAGCCGCCGGCGTGGAGCACCCGCCGCGGAACGGGCGTGGGGACCGGCGTCCCGCGAGGCCGTGGCAGGACGACCCCGGCGGTCGCCGGGCGGGGCCACCGGCACGCGGCGGCTCCGGGGACCGTCCGCCGCCGCGCCGCACGCCGCCTCCCGCCACGCCCCCGCCGGCACGGCCGGAGCGCGCACCGGCTCGCGGGCGCGCGCCGGAGGCCGCCGGGCGGCCGCCCGCGAGCCGCAGCCGCAAGGCGCCGCCACCACCCCGGCGGCCGCGCCGCAGGTACGGCGCGAAGGTCGCCCTCGCGCTGGTGTCCGCGCTGGTGATGAGCCTGACCGGGTACGCATGGGCGGCGATGCAGGGGCTCGTCGACGGCCTGACGGTCGCCGACGTGATCGGCACGAGCGGGGGCGGCGACATGCCCGCCGACGGTGCCCGCGACATCCTGCTCGTCGGCATGGACAGCCGCACGGACGCCCAGGGCAACCCGCTGTCCGAGGAGATGCTGGCGAAGCTGCGGGCGGGCGTCGCGGACGGTGAGCTGAACACCGACACACTGATCTTCGTCCGCATCCCGAACGACGGCAGCAAGGCCGTCGCGGTCTCGCTGCCCCGCGACTCCTATGTCTCCATCCCCGGTTACGGCAAACACAAGATCAACTCCGCGTACGCGCGCGCGAAGTTCGACGCGATGGACCGGCTCAGGTCGGAAGGCGTCACCGACCAGCGCGAACTGGAGGTGCAGGGCAACCAGGAGGGTGCGAAGACGCTGATCTCGACGGTGGAGAAGCTCACCGGCGCGACCATCGACAACTACGCGTCGATCAACCTGCTCGGCTTCCACGACATCACCAAGGCGATCGGCGGCGTCGACGTATGCCTCAACGAGCCCGTGAACGATCCCTACTCCGGCGCGAACTTCGAGGCCGGGAAGCAGACGATCGCCGGGTTCGAGGCGCTCGCGTTCGTCCGGCAGCGGCACGGCCTGCTGCGCGGCGACCTGGACCGGGTCGTGCGGCAGCAGGTGTTCATGGCCGGGCTGGCCAGGAAGGTGCTCTCCGCCGGAACCCTCGCCGATCCCGGCAAGCTGAGCGATCTCATCGACGCGATCAAGAAGTCCGTGGTGCTCAACCAGGGCTGGGACATCCTCGGCTTCGCGCATCAGCTGAAGGGGCTCTCCGGCGGCCAGATCGAGTTCCGCACCGTCCCCGTCGAGAATCCGGAGTACGAGACCGGGGACGGCCTGGCCATCCAGGTGGATCCGACCGAGGTGCGCCGGTTCGTGCAGGGTATGGCCGGCGCCCCGCCGGAGCAGGAGGCACCAGCACCGCCCAACGAGCAGATCACCGTGGATGTGCTCAACGCGTCCAGCATCACCGGCCTCGCCGGCAGCGTGTCGGCTTCGCTGGTCGGGAAGGGCTTCGCCGAGGGCGAGGTCGGCAACGCGACCTCGCGGGACACCTCGCTGGTGCAGGTACCGCCCGGTGCGCGGGCGGCGGGCCGCAAGGTGGCCGATGCGCTCGGTGGCGATGTCGGCATCGAGGAGGAGCCGTCCGTGCCCGCGAGCCATGTCACGGTGCTGCTCGGCCCCGACTACTCGGCCGACGCGGCTGACAGCGCTGAGCCGGCGGCCCAGGACGACACCGCGCCGAGCGGCGGGCAGCAGGCCCAGGCCCCGCCGGAGAAGCCGCCGATCACGGCCGAAGGCGTCACCTGCGTGAACTAAGCGGCCGCTTGCAGGGTGAGCCCATTTGGAGTCTTTTGCTACTCCATTCGACTTACTCGCGCGGCTCTCGTCAAGTTTTCTACTGAACCTGCGTAAGACAGGGCTTCCCAGCGCCTTTCATTCGCGTGAAGAACGCGTGCATGGTGCCGGCACGGTCGTGGCGGCACGCGGCATCGCAAGCGGTGCAAGCAGGGGACCTGGAGTGCTGATCGACGCGGACGCCTACCAGCGGATACTGGGCGAGGAGCTGCGCAAGCTCCGGAAGAAGCGAGGATGGACGCGCAAGGAGCTGAACGAGCGCCTGCAGAGTGAGATCTCGCTGCAGACGCTCGCGACGTACGAGCTGGGCACGAGACAGTGCTCGGTGGTGCGGCTCGCCGAGCTGTGCCTGGCGATGGACGAGCAGCCGCAGGACCTGCTGGCGCGGGTGCACCGGCGGGTGTTCACCGACGAACCGGGCCGCATCCGGCTCAACCTCTCCAGGGTGGCCGCCGACGACCAGGCGGAGCTGCTGCCGCTGCGCCGCTGGGCCGAGGACCGGCTCGCGCAGACGGGCCCCGCGTCGCCTGAGGTGCAGCTCGACCTCTCCGCGATCGACCGGATGGCGGAGCTGTGCGGCATGGACACCGCGGAACTCCTCCGCAGGCTGGAGAAGCTGGGCGGCATCGCGGCGGGCGCCTGAGCCGGACGGCCACGAGGTGGCGCTCGTCAGCCCGGCCCGGCGGCCCCGGTCAGCGCAGCAACTGGAAGTCGCTGGTGCGGAGCCTGCGCGTCTTGAGCCAGTAGCGCCATGTGAAGCCGGGCCAGATCGTCCGGTTCACGCCGGTCGCGTCGAGGTACCAGCTCTTGCAGCCGCCCTGCGTCCAGATGCCCTTCTCGAGCTTGCGCTGGATGTCGGCGTTGAACTGCTCCTGCACCTCGGTGCGCACGTCGATCGCCTCGGCACCGGCCGACTCGGTGTAGCGGATGGCCTCCGCGATGTAGCGGACCTGCTGCTCGATCATGAAGACCACCGAGTTGTGCCCGAGGCCGGTGTTGGGGCCGAGCAGGAAGAACAGGTTCGGGAAGCCGGCGACGTTGATGCCCATGTGGGTCTGCATGCCCTCGACCGCCCACTTCTTGCCGAGGTCCGTGCCGTCGGCTCCGATGATCTCCAGGTGCTCGAAGGCGTCGGTGACGTGGAAACCGGTGCCGAAGATGATCGCGTCGACCTCCCGCTCCACGCCGCGGGTGTCGACGATGCTGTGCTCCTTCACCTCGGCGACGCCGTCGGTGATCACCTCGACGTTGTCCTTGTTCAGTGCCGGGTAGTAGTCGTTGGAGATCAGCACGCGTTTGCAGCCCATGACGTAGTCGGGCGTGAGCTTCTCCCGCAGTGCGGGGTCGGAGACGTGCTTGTCGATGTTCCACTTCGCGAGCTTCTGCGCGAGCTTCATGATGCGGGGGTTGCCGTTGAAGCCGATCGCGCGGAGCTCGAGCATCCAGTACAGGAAGTCGCGGTAGGCGCGCTGCGCGCCGGGCAGGCGGGCGAAGAGCCGCTTCGCCCACCGCGGCATCGCGTGGTCGGGTTTGGGCATGATCCACGGAGGCGTGCGCTGGAACACGCTCAGCTCCGCGACGTCGTCGGCGATCTGCGGCACGAACTGGATGGCGCTCGCGCCGGTCCCGACGACGGCGACCTTCTTCCCGCGCAGGTCGTAGTCGTGCTCCCACTCCGCGGAATGGAAGGACCGGCCCTGGAAGCGCTCGATGCCGGGCAGGTCCGGAATCTGCGGGATGTGCAGCGCGCCGACGCCGGAGACCAGGTAACGGCCGACGAGCTCGTCGCCGTTCGCGGTCGACACGTACCAGCGGTTCTCGTCGGTGTCCCAGCGGGCGCCGGTCATCTCCTGGCCGAAACGGATGAACCGGTACAGGTCGTGCTTGCGCGCGACCCCCCGCAGGTAGTCGAAGATCTCGGGCTGCGGCGAGAAGGAGCGGGACCAGGACGGGTTCTGCTCGAACGAGAAGGAGTACATGTGCGACTGGATGTCGCAGGCGCAGCCAGGGTAGGTGTTGTCGCGCCACGTGCCGCCGACCTCCTGCGCCTTCTCCAGGATCACGAAGTCCTCGCGCCCCTCCTTGCGGAGCTGGATCGCCATGCCGAGGCCGGAGAAGCCGGTCCCGACGATGACGACGCCGGCTTCGGTGCGCTTACCCATCTGCTGCCTCCATGCCGCAGTTACTGTTACCCAAAGTCCATCTTACCGCGAGTAGGTTACTTCCGGTAGAATAGCGTCCGTGAGCACGAGTTCCAAGACCCCGGCACGCCGCAAACGCATGCCCCGGGCCGAGCGCGAGCGCCAGATGATCGATGTCGCCGAGGCCGTGTTCGCCGAACTCGGGTACGCGGCGGCGTCGATGGACGAGATCGCCGAGCGCGTCGGTGTGTCGAAACCGATGCTCTACGAGTACTTCAACTCCAAGGAGGGGCTGCTGCTCGCCTGCATCCGGCAGTCCCGCGCAGCACTACGCACGGTGACCGAGCAGGCCGTCACCGGAGCCGTCACCGCCGAGGACGCGATCCGCCGCGGGCTGCTCGCCTTCTTCGTCTTCATCCGCGACCGCAGGCAGGCGTGGTCGCTGCTGCGGCAGGAGATGGCTCTGATCGGCACGTCGGCCGCGGACGAGATCGAGGCCACGCGTCAGCAGCAGACCGACCTGATCGCGGCGCTGATGAGCGACTACATCGACGGCTCCGACCAGCTACGGACCGAGGCACTGGCGGAGTTCGTGGTGGGCGCGTGCGAGCGGCTCGCGATCTGGTCCGAGCGGCACGAGGAGGTCACTCCCGAGATCGTCACGGGGTACGCGATGGACCTGCTCTGGGGCGGACTCGAAAGCCGGGCTCAGCACTGAGCCTTCGTGATCGACATTGCGCAGCCGGGTGGTGACCACATGCGGTCGTCCACTGAGAGTGTTCTCACGCTCAGTAGTTCCTGACGCGTTGCCGTATTGCTGTATCCATCGGTGCGATACAGAATTCAATGAGCGCCGGGACGATCCACACCCGATCGGATTGTCTTCCCGACGGCGTCATGAGGCGCCGGCGATGCGGTCTTCACTAGCGGAGCCTGCTGCTGAGGAGAGGGGTGAGACTGGTGGTTCAAGCGATCACCGCTACGTACGTGCAGGAAGACGACGACTGGACGATCACGGTCGCCGGCCAGGGCAAGGAGCTCAACGGCCGCGCCCCGGGCATCATCGCCGCCCGCGATCGCGCCGACCAGCTCGTCGAGAAGCTCGTCGCCGAGGGGGAGGGCTCGACGGTGGTGCACCTGCTCAACGGCAGCGCACTCGAGTTCACGACGGCTTACATCACGGCTCGCCTGGCCCGGCCGGAACCGGCCGCCCCGGAAGCCGGAACAGAGACCGAGACCGAGACCGAGCCTGAGGTGGCGGCCGCGCCCGAAGCCGAGGCTGCGACCTCGGCGACCTCGGCGACCTCGGAGCAGGCCGACGCGGAGGCTCCGCAGGCGGAAGACGAAGAGTCCACGCCGCAGGCGAAGCCGGTCGTGCCGAGGAAGGAACTCAGCAAGGACCCGGCCGAGGCCGAGCAGGTCCCTACCGCGCGGTCGGCCGAGGACGAGCACCAGCCCAAGGGTGAGGCGGCCGACATGGCGACCGCCTCGGGCGCGCGGCAGGCCGCCACCGGCTGACGCGTCAGCGCAGGAGCTTGCGCACCAGCAGCGCGCCGATCAGCACCCCCACGCCGATCAGCGGGTACTTCACCTTGGGGTCCTCGAACCGCGCGCGCAGGCTCGTCTTCGCGGAGTCGGCGAGCCGTTTGGGGTCCGCCTTCGTGCCCAGTTCGTCCAGGGTGGACGCCAGGGCCTCCCTGGCCTTCTCGATGTCTCGCTCGATCGTCTCCGGGTCACGGGCCACGTGTCCTCCTCCAGGCAGGCTTTCGCAGGTTGACCACGGTAGATCACCGCACCCGCCACCGCCGCACCGGCCACGCCGACAGCGGCGTCCCGCCCCGGCGCGGGCACGCGCTAGGCTGCTCCGGTCGGGCCCGTAGCCCAATTGGCAGAGGCACACGGTTTAGGTCCGTGCCAGTGTGGGTTCGAGTCCCACCGGGCCCACCTTCAGCTCCACCAGCGCGGCGTTGTGCCTGGTCACCTCTCGTGAGTGCGCACGCGAGTTAGAACACTGCTACGCACTCACGACCTGGTAGTCGGCGGTGCGGGCGGCGCCCGTGGTCCGGTATTCGAGCAGCAGCAGGCCCTGTGCCGTGGCTTCGTGCCGGACGAGTCGCAGGCCGGTCGCCGAGTTCGGGTGCGTGAGCAGACGCCGCCCCGACCCGATCACGACGGGTGCCACGACGAGTCGCAGGGTGTCGATGAGGCCCGCGGCGAGCAGTGCGTTGCCGAGCCGGGCACTGCCGTGGACCTGGAGCTCACGTCCCGGCCGCTCGGTGAACTCGTGGACGGTCCGCGTGGCGTCACCGCGGAGCACGGTGGTCGGCCGCCAGTCTCCGGTCGTGAGCGTGTTCGACACGACGTACTTCGGCAGGGAGTTCATCCGCTCGGTGAAGGGATCGCCGGGATCGGTGATCTGTGGCCAGTCACGGGCGAATGCCTCGTACGTCCGGCGTCCGAGTAGCAGGCCGTCGGCGAGGTCGAGCCACTCGGACGTGCGCCGGACGAATAGCTCGTCGAGGTACGGCACGAGCCAGCCGCCACCGCCGAAACCTTCACTCGTGTCCTCGGTGCGCGAGCCGGGACCCTGGCTCACCCCGTCGAGGGTGACGAACTGCGTCATGGTGATCTTCATCGCGTGTTCTCCGCGAACCGGGCGAGCTGGTCGGCGACGGTGCCCCAGCCTTCCGCGAAGCCCAGTTCGGCATGGTGCTTCCTCGCGGCCGGGTCGCCATGGCGCACGATGATCCGGTAGTCGGTGCCGTCCACGTGGTCGCGCAGCGTGATCTCGGCGGTCATCGTGACGGGGTCGGGATTCGCCGGACGCCACCCGCTGTCCACGGTGTTGGTGAACACGAGGCGCTCGAGCTCGTCCACCAGCAGGAAGCACGCGTCGACATGCGGGGCGAACGTGACGCCGTCCTCGCTCATCCGCGTGACGAACGCGCCGCCGGGGCGGACCTCCAAGCGGTCGACGCGGCACAATGCCGGGGCGGGTATCCACCACTGCGCCAGGCTGGCCGGATCGGTCCACGCGTCCCATACCGCCATGCGGGGCGCGTGAATGACCCGTTCGATACTGAGGTCGAGATCGGGGTTCATGTCGTGTTCCTCTCCTTGGAGTTGGTGACGAACCGCTCGAGCCGATCGGTGCGCTCACCCCAGAGGCGCCGCTGTTCCGCCAGCCAGTCCTCGACGACCGCGAGCCGTTCCCGGTCGAGCACGCAGGTGCGCACGCGACCGGACTTCGCCGTGCGGATCAGCCCGTTCGACTCGAGCATCCGCACGTGTTTCATGAACGAGGGAAGCGTCATCGTGGCCTCGCGGGCCAGTTCGCCGACACTCGCCGGGCCGCGCCCGAGACGGTGGATCACCGCCCGTCTCGTCGGGTCCGCGAGAGCGAGGAAGACCCCATCGAGCTTCGCCGAATACTGTGCCACATGGCTAAGTATCTACCTTCGCGATACTTAGCGCAAGGGCAAAGTGTTGAGTTGCGGGCCGCGCTACGCGGCATCCACAACGGACGCCGCGGCCATCAGCGTGCGCGGTCGTAGACCATGGCCATCTCGCCCAGCTCGCCGGTCTCCTGGAGCGTTAGCGTCCACTTCGAAGCCGGCAGGCCGTCATCGAACAACCGCTGCCCGCCTCCGGCGATCTCGGGGAAGATCATGAGATACAGCCGGTCGAGCAGGTCCGCCGAGAGGAGCGCCTTGATGAGGCTCGCGCTGTTGTTGACGAGGATGTCGCCCTCACCGGTGGCCCTGAGGTCGGTGACGACGTCGGCGACGGGGGCGTTCACCACGCGGGTCCGTTCCCACGGCGCCTCGGTCAGAGTGGTCGACAGGACCACCTTCTCCGTGCCGACCAGCCACTTCGCGTATCCGCGATCACGCGGATCGGCGTTCTCGTCGTCGGCGACCGATGGCCAGAAACCCATGAATCCCTCGGCATTGAGCCGGCCGAGCAGCGCTGTCGTCGCCGTCTGCCAGATGCGGTCGAGGTGGCGTCGCGCGACCTCGGTGGTCGCGTACGGGATGATCGCGCTCAGATCTCCGGGCCCACCGGGGCCGTTGTAACGCCCGTCGAGGGTGAGGTTCATGTTCGCGGTCACCCTGCGGGCGGTCGAGTTGGTCATGACTGTGGTTCCTTTCCCTTGGTCACTGCCCTGGTGGTGCGCTGGGAGGCACCGACGGCGCCGGCGAGGTTGTCGAGCACCTGGCCCCAGCCGGTTTCGATCCCGGCGATGTAGGGGACGGCCTCGACCGCCGTCTCGGTGATGCGCAGGCCGAGCCGCAGCCGGGTGCCGTTCGGCGCCGCGGTGAGCGTCAGGTCGTAGTGGCCGCTGAACGAAACCGCACCCGCCGCGTCCAACACCGAAAGGTCGAACACGAGGCGCTCAGGTTGCTTCGCGGTGTGGACCTGTCCTTCGGAGCGGTACCGCCCTTCGGCATCGCGGTACTCGAGAACGGCGCGGCCGCCCGCCCGCGGTTCGAGAGCGCAGTCGGTGACCGTCATCGGCGGCGGGGTCCACCAGGACGCCAGCAGGTCCGGGTCGACCCAGTGCCGCCAGACCACGTCCCGGGGCGCGGCCAGCACGCGCTCGAACGAGAAGGTGCGCCCGTCCGCCCACCGCTCCCGGTCCGCGACCGCGGACTCCGTCTCGATGGCAGCGCGGTAGCGCGCGATGACATCGCGCTCGCCCTCGTGAGCCTCGGTGGCCTCGACCAGTTCCCGCAGCCGCCGCGCGAGAGCCGCCAGCGGCGCCGTCTCGACCGCGTAGACGCGACGTTGCCCGAGCGGGAAGACGGTGACGAGCCCTGCGCGGGCGAGGGCCTGGAGGTGTTTGGTGGTCTGCGGCTGCCGCAGCCCGGTCAACTCGGCCAGTTCACCGACCGACCGGGGACGCTCGGCAAGGAGTTCCACGATGCGCCACCGCGCGGCGTCCGCCAGTGCTGATGCGATCTGCTCCACGGGCCGTAGTATTCACTTACAAGAATATTCTTGTCAAGGAATACCTTAGCGGAGCCGGTAGGCGTCGATGATGGTCTCCTCGACAGTGTTGCCGTCCGCGTCGCCGGCGGTCACCCGCAGCGATACCGTGTCCGCCTCCTCCGGGTGGTGCAGCACCAGCAGCGAGTTGGCGACCACCCTGGCCGGTGACCAGCTCTGGCCGCTGTCGTAGGAGACCTCGGCGCTCAACTCGGGTGGCCGCTCCGTCCGTGCGCTGCCCTGCTCCTGCATGGCGACGGGCACGACGAACGGCACGCCGGAGGGCGCGGAACCGTTGGCGTCGAGTTTCGGGAAGTACCGGACGGTCGAAAGCGGCAGCCTGGTGGGCTCGTCGGTCCGGCTCGACCGGAACGTCCAGGTCACCGCCACCCGCGTGCTCAGCCCGAACTCGGGTGCACGGCGAGCCTCGGTGGTCAGCCGGTACTCGGCGTCGTCGGGCGGAACGGTGAACGTCCCGCGGCCCGCATCCGGTTCCTGTCCGATCAGGACCCGGCCCTGGAACAGCCGGGTGTACGCCGAGGGCACGGTCGCCGAACGGCCCCAGTTGCCCGCCCCGTCGCCGAACAGCGGCGCGTCGATCTCGATCGTGTTCCTGTCGCGGATCACCCACCGGCGTGGGTGGTGGGTGCGGGGAAGGACGGGACCGAACACCGCCTGGTTGAACGACTCCCGGTAGTGGCGGGGCGGCTGGTACTGCCGGGGCGGCGCGTGCAGGCGGGACAGGGGCAGCGGCAGAGGTGTTCCGGTCTCCTCCACGTTCATGTAGCGGTTCCAGTCCACCGTGCCGTCGCCGGTGTTGTAGTACTCGGTGCGCGTGCCCGGGGCGGAGACGTCGAGCGGGACGGAGGAGCCTTCCCGGAAGGCGGTCCCGTGCGGGGACGGCGAGGCGCCCGCCACGTGCGCCATGCCCTCCTCAGGGGCGCCGTAGCGAACCTGGACCTTCGCGACGTCGTGCCGTCCGACCTCGCGGCTGAAGCCGGTCGGCACGTGTCCGTACCGGTACCAGGCCAGCCCGTAGAACTCGCCCGACGAGCCCGTCCACTGGGTGTTGACCAGCGACCTGAGCTGGTCGCGTGACAGCCGCGGACCCAGGTGTGCGGTGCCGATCCGGTCGAGCGGCCCGTCGTAAGTCACCACATCGAACGGGATTCCCAGGTCCGCGTCAGTGCGCATGAACCGGACCTGGCCGAGTTCGGCGGTGGCGTCCGGATCCGGCGGGGACACCCGGATCGGCTTCGTGCGGCGCACGTCGAGGTCGATGGTCCTGCCGCCGTCGACCGTCAGGTTCGGGTAGGCGAGCAGGTACTGCTTCCGCGGCCCGCCCGACCGGCCGGTGATCTGGCTGCGCAGCACGTAGTTCCCGACCGGCAGGCGCACGGTCGCCGTCCCGTTCTCGCCCTCGGGGGTGTGGACCTCACCGCTGTCCACGTCGACGATCTCGGTGTGGTACCTGCTGGTGGGCGTGCCGTCGGCGCCGATGTGGCGGAGAGTCAGGTCGTAGCTCTCCTTCTCCCGGTACACGGCCACCGGGGTGCGTACCGTCGACTCGCCGTCGTCCGCGACGATCGCCCCGGTGTAGTGGCCGGGGGCGCCGACGGCGGTGACGTCGCCGAGCACGGTGACGCTCGCCGACTCGCCGGCGGGGACCGTGAGCCGGGGCGCCGACGTGGTGAACAGGCCGCCGGGCGCGGGCTCACCTTCCGGGTCCTTCGCTTCGACGCGGAACTCGACGGTGGTGTCGCTGTCGGTGATGTTGGTGTAGGTCAGCGTCTCGCGGGCCGGCTCCTCGCCGGCGTGCGGCCAGCGCTGGATACCGAAGTCGACGTTGGCGGGCTCGGCCAGCAGTGGCTGGTTCAGCACACCGGCCGCATCGACCCGGCCGGAGCCCTGCTGGAACAGTGTCAGTCCTTCCGAGGGCTCGGCCGAACCGACCAACAGGCGCTTGAGCTGCTCGCGGGTGAACCCGGGATGCTGCTGCAGAGCGAGCGCCGCGGCCCCGGCGACGTGCGGGGTGGCCATCGAGGTGCCGTTGCGTACGGTGTAGTACACGTCGCTGGGCGAGGCGTCCGAGCTGAGCGCGGCCCTGATGGCCACGCCAGGGGCGGTGAGGTCGGGCTTGGGCGCACGGCGACCGGGCAGCGGGCCCCTGCTGGAGAAGGTTGCGAGTTCGTCGTTGTCATCCAGCGCGCCGACGGTGAGCGCGGCCCGCGCGCTGCCAGGGGACGTGATCGTCGACGGGTCCGGGCCGTCGTTGCCCGCCGCGACCACGAACAGCGTGCCGTGCTCGGCGGACAGGCTGTTCACGGCCTGCTCCATAGGCTGTATCTCGGGCGAGTTGTAGCCGACGATGCTCATGTTCACGATGTCGGCGCCCCGCTCGGCCGAGGCCCACTCCATACCGGCGATGATCTGGGATTGCAGGCCGGAGCCGTCGTCGCCGAGGACTTTCCCGTCGAGGAAACCGGCGTCGTGGGCGACGCCGGTGTACGTCCCGTCGGACGCGGCGCCGCTGCCCACGGCGGTCGAGGCGACGTGCGTGCCATGGCCGTTTCGGTCGTCGGTCGTCGGGGAACCGGAGAAGTTCCGCTCGGCGCGCTGCCGCCCGGCGAGGTCGGGATGGCTCTCGTCCACCCCGCTGTCGAGCACGGCGATCGTCACGCCCTCACCGGTGTAGCCGCTGTCCCAGACCTCCGGGGCGCCGATCTGCGGCACGCTCCGATCCAGTCCGGCGCGGTACCGGCCGTCCAGCCACACCTTCTCCAGTCCTTCGGCCAGCGTCGTCGCCGCACCGTCGCCGGTGATCCCGCTCCACAGCTGGCCCACGGACGACTTGTCGGCGGTCACGGCCACGCCGTTGATGCTCGACAGCCCCCGGTCGACGCTGGCACCCGGCGCGCCCTCGATCGAGGCGGAACCGTCCGCGCCGTCCGGGAACGTCACCAACAGCGGCAGGGTCGCGCGGTGCGTGTCGTCGAAGCGGGACCGGACCAGTTCCGTCACATCGAAGAGTCGTTCGTCCAGCACGCCCGCCGCTACGCGCGGGCCAGCGTCGGAGGGGAGGACGTACTGGTGCCCGTTCCGCTGGTAGGTGGAGAAGGTCACGGTCGACCTGTCCTCTCCCGGAACGATCCGCAGTACCCGGCGGCCCTCGGTGCCCGTGACAACGCGGTCCCCGGTGAGCAAGGTGACCGACCGCCGGGCGAAGTCCGCCGAGGACGGCTGCTCGGAAGCTCCCGCCTCGGGGGCCGGGTGACCGACGGCGATCAGGATCACCGCGACGAGCAACACCGCCGGTTTCCTCAGTGAGAAGCTGTTTCCACCAGGCACGACCGATATCCCAACTACGTCGACGCGGTGGTTCGGACGCTAGTGGCGGCGCGGCGACGGTCACAACCGCTGGCCGAATGGACGACGGACAGAGGCGTCGTCGTCGCTGTGGCCCGGAACCGCGCGACTCGTAATGGGTCGTCGTGCCGTTCACTGTCCTACCCCCTTGCCCCGCCGTGTCCGCCCGCCACACGCACGTGTCCGCCTTCCACGAGACCACCAGCCGGGTCGTGGAGCCGGTCCCCTCCCTATCACCGGCGGCCAGGCCCCTGCCGGGTGTCCCTGCCGCGCGGTCCGGTAGCCGGGCGGGCGGCGACCGGCGCGCCGAAGCTACGATTCGACCACCGCGACCGGGTCCGAAGGAGTGGCCGTATGCACAGGGAACCGCGGGCGCAGCCCGTCACCGGCACGACCGGCGACCCGATGCGCTGGACCGAGGTGGTCGGCCCGCTCGCCGAAGCGGGAACCTACTGGCTGTCGACCACGCGAGCCGACGGCCGCCCGCACGCGATGCCGGTGCTCGGCGTGTGGGTCGACGACGCGCTGCATTTCGCCTCGGGACCCGCCACCCGCAAGAGCAGGAACCTCGCGGGCAACGCCTCGTGTTCCATCACCGCGAGCCGGTCCGGGCTGGACCTCGTCGTCGAGGGCGACGCGGCTCCAGTGAGCGATACCCAGGTCCTGCAACGGGTGGCCGCCGCCTACCGGTCGAAGTACGGCTGGTCGCCGAGCGCGCACGAGGGTGCGCTGCACGCCGACGCCGGTGCGCCCACCGCGGGACCGCCGCCGTGGCGGGTCTACCGGGTGGAGGTCGTGAAGGTCTTCGCCCTGCCGTCCGACGGCGATTTCACGCCAACGCGATGGTCGTTCTGACGCGCACCCGGTTCGATCGCGCACCCGCTCACGGCAACTCGGGTTTCTCCGTGGCGACCGCGCCGGCACAGGCGAGGCGGAAGCCGAGCGCCATCCGCGAGGTGGTGCCGAAGCGTTGCTGGAGCTGCGCCACCACGTTGCGGACCGTACGGCTGCTCACGCCGATGCGCTCGGCCACCTGCTGATCGGTCGCACCCTGGAGCAGCAGTCGGATCACGTCGAGCTGCCTGCCGGAGAGGCCCTCGCGGACGGACTCCGCGGTGGGCCGGCGCGCCGCCGACCACTTGAACTCGAACAGCTCGCCGCACGAGCCGGCGAGCGGCGCGCGCAGCACCAGCGCACCGCCGTCCCAGTCGGCGCGGTCCAGCGACAGCACCGCGTACCGGTCGTCGAAGACGAGCATCGGCCGCAGTGGCTGCCCGTACACCCGCACCTCCAGTTGCCGTGCGATCGCCTTTTCCGCCATCGAGTCGGCGTGGGTGAGCTGCGGCCCGACCAGTAACCGGCGCTGCTTGCCCGCGCCCGCCAGAACATCGAGCAGTGGCAGGTCCGCGTGTCCCCTGCGGCTGCCACGGCCGGCGAGCGCGCCGTCCACCGATGTCACCGAGCAGGCAAGTTGCTGAACTCTGCGCAGCACCGCGGGGTAATCGGGCAGCAGGCCGACGAATTCCGTGTGCGGCGCGAAGCGGGCTTGTGCCGATGAGGAGTTCCACAAGTCGGATTCGCCTCGCATTTTTGACATCGCATCCGTAAAATGATCCGGCCACCCTTTCTAGCAGCCGCACGACAGTCGGGACAGGTCCATCCAGGCGATGTAGACCACGGTTTCATGGCCCCCCGAAACGTGCCCGTTTCGCCGTACTGAGCGGGTGTTTCGCGAATTCGCATGCAACAGCGGACGCTCGTGTCGTCACGACACCGAGGTACTTTCGACATCAATTTCCTTCGCATTTCCAGAATAGCCGTCACGTAGCCCGCCGAGCACCAGGGTCCGGTAATACGAACTGTATTCGACCAGTTCCTCGTGTCTTCCGTCCGCGACGACCTTCCCCGCGTCCAGCACCACGATGCGGCCCGCCTGTCGCACCGTGGACAGCCGGTGCGCGATGACCAGCAGCGCGCACTCCTCGGCGGCCCGGGCGATCGCCCGGGCCAGCAGCGCGCGGGCGATCGCGATTCGCTGGCACTCCCCGCCGGAGAGCCGGTTGCCGCGCTCGCCGACGGGTGTGTCCAGCCCGAGCGGCAGCCGGTCGACGAGCTCGGTGAGGTTCACCAGTTCCACGACCCGTTCGATCTCGGCGGTCCCCGCACCGGGAACCGTGTAGCAGAGGTTGTCGCGCAGCGAACCGTGCAGTATCGGCGTGTTCTGGTCCACCAGCGCGATCCGGGAACGGCAGTCCGCGCGGGACAGCTCGACGATCTCCTTGCCGTGGAAAAGGATCGAGCCACCCCCGGGGTCGTAGAAGCGCTCGGTGAGCGAGAAGACGGTGGACTTGCCCGCACCGGATCTGCCGACCAGCGCCACATGCGAGCAAGGCGGCACCGCGAACGACACTCCGCGCAGCACCGGCCGGTCGCCGTACCGGAAGCGCACGTTCCGGAACTCCAGAACCGGTGCGCCGTCACCGGTGCCGCCTGCGCGCGCGACACCGCCGTCGTCCTCGACCGGAAGGGCACCGATTTCGTGCACACGCTGCATCGCGCCCATGCCCTTCTGCACCGTCCCGATGCCCTGCAGCACCGAGGCCAGCGGCACGACCAGGTACGTGGCGTACAGGAGGAACGCCATCAGCTCCCCGAGCGATGTCGCGTCCCGCGCGACCCGCGCGCCCCCGATCAGCAGCACCAGAAGCAGCGAACCGCGCAGGGCGAGTTCGACCGCCGGGCTCATCACCGAGGTGAGCTTCGCCGCCCGGACGCCGCTCCCCGAAGCTCGGCGACCTGCGCCGCGAACCGCGGGCGGCCTTGCACGGCACCGTGCACCCGCCCGACGACGAGGAGCTCTGGGTACGCGGCGCGGCCAGGGAGATCGACGACCAGGTGGGTCGGGAGGCCGCGATCGCCGGTGCCCGCGGTGGCGCGGTGCTCGCCGCCGACCTCGCGCTGTTCGAGTTCCGCGTCACCGAAGCCGGGTGGGCGCGCTGGTCCGCCGGCCGGCCGGTCCGGCGACGGTGGCGGGCCTGACGCCGCCGGACATGGTCACTGCGGCGGGCACTCGTCGTCGTGCCGGTCGGACTCGGTCGCCGTGAAGTCGTCGGCGTGGCCGTTGGTCGCCGGGGCCTGCGCGTCGGCGTGGTCGTCCAGGCTCTCCCCCGCCTCGATGAGCATGGCGGCGAACTCGTGCTGACGCAGCACCGACAGCCTGCCGTGCCTCAGCGCATCGATCACGCTGGGTAGCTCGTCGTGCAGCGCCGCGAGCGCCGCGACCACTTCCCTCGTCTTCTCGTTCATGCAAGCTGCTCCTACCTACGTACTCGCCCGAACGGACTACCTACGCAGACGTGCGAACCGGACAGCCATGACGCGCACGAGGATTACAGGTCAGGACGGCTACATCAGGTAACGATCACATACACCTGTACCCGGACGCGGTAGCCCCATTTACACTGACCGTCCAAAGATCCCCGCGGTGTACGAGGTGACCGTGCGTAATTTCCGATTGCTCGTGCCACTGCTTGCTGTGCTCTTCGTGGTGCTGGCTCCATCCGTCGCGGCGGCACAGGGCGACGAGGTGGTGACCGGGCCGGGCTTCATCGACCGCGCCCTCCAGTCACTGCTCGACGGCATCCAGTTCGGCGCCATCATCGCGATCACCGCGGTCGGCCTTTCCCTGGTCTTCGGCACCACCCACTTGATCAACTTCGCGCACGGCGAGCTGGTGACCATCGGCGCCGTCGTCGCCTTCTTCCTCAACGTGGGCGGCCTTGGCCTGCACATCATCCCGGCCGCGCTGATCGCGGTCGTCGTCGGCGCGGTGCTCGGCGGGCTGCTGCAGCTCGGACTGTGGTCGCCGCTCCGGCGCCGCGGCACCGGGATGATCAACATGTTCATCATCACGATCGGCCTCTCGCTGCTGCTGCGGCACGTCGTGCTGGTCATCTTCGGCACGCGGCCGCAGTCCTATCGGGAGTACGACATCCAGCGGGCGTTCGACCTCGGCCCCGTCGGCATCACCCCGCGCGACCTGGCCATCTTCAGCATCTCGTTGCTGGTGCTCCTGGGCGTGGCGTTCATGCTGCAGAAGACGCGCATCGGCACCGCCATCCGCGCCGTGTCCAGCAACCGGGAGCTGGCGGAGGCCTCCGGCATCGACGTGCAGCGCGTTGTGCTCGTGGTGTGGGTCCTCGGCGGTGGGCTGGCGGCCCTCGGCGGGGTCTTCTTCGGGCTCACCGAGATCATCACCTGGGACATGGGCTTCCGGCTGCTGCTGCTCATGTTCGCGGGCATCATCCTCGGCGGTCTCGGCTCGCCCTACGGCGCCATGGTCGGCAGCTTCGTCATCGGCATCGTCGCCCAGATGTCGAGCCTGTGGTTCCCCATCGACCTGCAGAACGCATGGGCGCTGCTGGCGCTCATTCTGGTATTGCTCATCCGTCCACAAGGGATTCTCGGCCAGCGGGAACGAGTAGGCTAGGCGGTTCGCACGAAATGGACTGGGAAGTAATCCTCTCCGACGCGCTTCGGTCGGGCATCGGGCCGATCGCCGCGGTCTACGCGCTCGCCGCCATCGGGCTGAACCTGCACTTCGGCTACACCGGCCTGCTGAACTTCGGCCAGATCGGCTTCATGCTGGTCGGCGCCTACGGCGTGGCGGCCTCGGTGTCGACGTTCGGGTTGTCGCTGTGGGCCGGCGTGCTCGTCGGCCTCGCCTGCTCGGTGGTGCTCGCGCTGCTGCTCGGCATGCCCACACTGCGGCTACGGGCCGAGTACCTCGCCATCGCCACCATCGCCGCAGGCGAGATCCTCCGGCTGTTCTACCGATCGACCTGGGCCGAGCCGGTGACCGGCGGGGTGTACGGCCTGCAGCAGTTCGCGGACGACTTCTTCGACGCCAACCCCATCCCGCGCGACTCCTACGGCTTCTGGCTGATCAACTTCAGCTCGCGGGACCTGTGGGTGCTGCTGGTCGCGTGGGGACTCGTCGCGCTGTTCGCGGGCATCATGGCCCTGATGGTGCACAGCCCCTGGGGTCGCGTCATCCGGTCCATCCGCGAGGACGAGGACGCTGTGCGCAGCCTCGGCAAGAGCGTCTACGCGTACAAGATGCAGAGCCTGGTGTTCGGGGGGGCGATCGGGTCGATCGCAGGCATGATGCTGGCCATCCAGAACCAGTCGGTGAACGCCGACACCTACAACCCGGTCGAGACGTTCTTCCTCTACACGCTGCTGGTACTCGGCGGCGCCGGGCGGGTACTCGGTCCCATCATCGGATCGATCCTGTTCTGGGCCGTGCTGACGTTCTTCGACAGCGCGCTACGGCAGGCGATCGGCGCCGGGTACATCTCACCGGACGTGCTCAGCGCCGGAGAGGTCGGCGCCGTGCGGTTCGCGCTCGTCGGGCTGGGACTGATGCTGCTGGTGATCTTCCGGCCACAGGGGATCGTCGGTAGCCGGAGGGAGATGCTGCTCGATGTCCGATAACTCGGCCACCACGGCGCTGGCCGGGCTCGACTGCGAGCCCGGGGTGCGCAAGCCCGACCCCCTGCTGGTGGTCGACGGCGTGACCCGCGCGTTCGGTGGGCTCACCGCCGTGCACGTGGACAACCTCGAGGTGCAGCGCGGCGCCATCACAGGGCTCATCGGCCCCAACGGCGCAGGTAAGACGACGCTGTTCAACGTCCTCAGCGGCTTCGATCGCGCCGACCACGGCCACTGGACGTTCGACGGGCGGGACATCACCGGCCGCGCGGCACACCGCGTCGCGCGGCAGGGCCTCGTGCGCACGTTCCAGCTCACCAAGACGCTGTCGAAGCTCACGGTGCTGGAGAACATGAAGCTGGCGGCGACCGGCCAGCGCGGTGAGCGCATGGCGCTCTCGCTCCTGCCACCGCTGTGGCGGGGGCAGGAGAAGGACATCGTGCGGCGCGCCGACGAGCTGCTGGAGCGCTTCCGGCTCTCGCACATGCGCGAGGAGTACGCCGGCACGCTCTCCGGCGGCCAGCGGAAACTGCTGGAGATGGCCCGCGCGCTCATGGTGCGCCCCAAGATGATCATGCTCGACGAGCCGATGGCGGGGGTGAACCCGGCGCTGACGCAGTCGCTGCTCGGGCACATCACCGACCTGCGGGACGAGGGCATGACCGTGTGCTTCGTCGAGCACGACATGGACGTCGTGATGGGTATCAGCGACTGGGTCGTCTGCATGGCGGAGGGTAGCGTCGTGGCCGAGGGGCCACCGCAGGCCGTCGGGAAGAACCCGGCCGTGATCGACGCCTACCTCGGCAGGCACCACGACGAACCGGAGAACGAGGCTGACGATGGATGAACCACTGCTGGTGGCCGACGAGATCGTCGCCGGATACGTCACGGGTGTCGACGTGCTCCGGGGCTGCGGCGCCGAGCTGGGCGCCGGCGAGATCGTCGGCGTGATCGGTCCCAACGGCGCCGGGAAGTCCACGCTGGTCAAGGCCATGTTCGGGCTGCTGCGCGTGCGCACCGGCTCGGTGCGGCTGCGCGGCGAGGACGTGACCAACAAGCCCGCGCACGAGTTGGTCTCACGCGGCATCGGCTACGTGCCACAGCGACAGAACGTCTTCCCCACGCTCACCGTGGAGGAGAACCTGCGCATGGGTACGTACCTGCGGCCGAAGCAGTTCGCGAGCAGGACGGAGTTCGTCGAGGAACTGTTCCCGCTGCTGGCGAAGCGCCGGCAGCAGAAGGCCGGGTCGATGTCCGGCGGCGAGCGCCAGATGCTGGCGATGGGCAGGGCCCTGATGATGGAACCGGAGGTGCTGCTGCTCGACGAGCCGTCGGCCGGCCTCTCCCCCGCCTACCAGGACCAGGTCTTCGCGCGGGTGAAGGAGATCAACTCCACCGGTGTCGCGATCTTCATGGTCGAGCAGAACGCCCGCCGGTGCCTGCAGATCTGCGACCGCGCCTACGTGCTCGACCAGGGCACCAACGCCTACACCGGCACCGGCACGAACCTGCTGCACGACGAGAAGGTCATCGAGTTGTACCTCGGCACCCTCGCCAGGGTGCGCTGAGCCGAGAGGCTGTCCTCGAACCTGCTGAAGCAGACCAGACACGCTGTCTGCGCAGGTCACCGGTCGTGAGTGAGGAGCCGCGTTCTAACTCGGCTGAACACTCACGAGAGGTGACCAGGCCGCCTTCCGTGCCGGGGCACGGAAGGCGGCCCTTCCTTCAGGGGGTTCAGGCCTCGCCGGTGCTGACCTCGGTGCGCACCGTCTGTAGCTCGCCGGAGTCGTTGTAGGTGTAGACCTCGATCTCCGCCTGACCAGGCTCACCTTCCTCGACGAAGTCGAGCGGACCGCTCACACCGTCGTAGTCGATGTCCGTGCCCTCGTCGATCAGCGCCTTGCAGTCGGCGAACGACGAGCACTTCTCGCCGTCCTTGGTGACACCGTTGACCTCAGGGGCGAACGTCCCCGGGTCGTCGGAGTTCGCCTGCTCGGCGGCGAGCGCGATGATGGTCACGCAGTCGAAGACCTGCGGGGCGAACTGCAGCTCCTCGAGGTCGGGAGCGAACTCCTTGAGCTGCTTCACGTACTCCTCGTTGGAGCCCGATGCGGGCGCGGTGCCCTTCATGCCCGAGATCCGCGAGGGATCGTTCGGCGCCACCAGCGACGCCAGCTCCTCGCTGCGCAGGCCATCGGCACCGTAGACGCCGATCTGCTGCGGCCCGGCACCCGCCTCGATCATGCTCTGCAGGATCTGCGTGCCCTCCTCGAACGCGACCACGACGGCCGCATCCGGGTTGGAGTTCTTGACCTGCTGCGCGAGCTGGTCGAAGTTGGTCGCCTCGGCGTCGTAGGTCTGCGAGAGCACGACCTCGGCCCCGTCCGCCTCCAGCGCCTTCTTCGTGGACTCCATCAGGCCCTTGCCGTAGTCGTCGGCTCGGGCGACGATCGCAACCCGGTTGTGCCCGTCCTCCCGGACCACCTTCGAGAGCACGGGGCCCTGCAACGCGTCGCTCGGCGCGGTGCGGAAGTAGAAGCCGCCGTCGTCGTAGTCGGTGAACGTGGGCGCGGTGTTCGAGCCCGAGCACTGCACGACGCCGGAGCCGGTCACCTTGTCGATGAAGGCCAGCGACATGCCCGAGGCCGCCGCGCCGATCACGGCGTCGACCCCGCTCGCGAGGACGCGGTCCGCGGACTGGGCCGCGACACCTTCCTGACCGGCCTCGTCACCGGCGACGACCTCGGGGATCTGCTGCCCGAGCACCCCGCCGGCGTCGTTGATGGTCTTGATCGCGTACTTCGCCGACTGGATCTGCGGTGGTCCCAGGAAGGCGAGCTGGCCGGTCTCCGGCAGGACGTATCCCAGCTTGAGCACCCCGTCGCCACCGTCGGACGACTGCCCGCCACCTTCATCACCACCGCCACATGCGGTGACGATCAAGGCTGTTGCGCTCAGGAGGATCGCTGACCGCCAGAGATTTGACGCCCGCATATCCGCCTCCCCTCATTCCAGGAATGAATATGGGCGGCCGACCGGCGTACAGCGTACGACGTCTTCCGCCCGCTTGATCCTCAAGAGCGTAGAGGTGTCCGTACGTTCGGTGAACAGCAAATGTCCGATTGATATGTGCCGTTGACCCGCGCCCGCCCTCTGCCATCCGGATCGTCACGTGGAGTAACGTCAGGGGCGCAGTACGCCGACTATCAGCGGAGGTCGCGCCATGCCGACACGCAACCCCCTCCGCTGGCTCGCGCGCTGGGCGGACTGGTTCGAGATGCGCGGCGTCTACGTTCCCGGCGAGGACAGCCGCACGGTGGACCCGTGGCGGGACTTCGGCTGGCTGATCGTCGCCTGGCTGACCGGCCTCGCCATGTTCGTTCTCTTCTTCGCCTTCGCCGTCTGAGCCTTCACCCCGACGTGACACCCTGACGTGACATTGGTCACGGGCGGTACCGTCACGATCACGGCGAGGACACAGGCGTACACCAGGTGCGCGTCGACGCCGCGATCATGCTGGCACGTGCCCGCGACCGCCGTCAGAGTGGAGCGGGGAGGCGGCTGTCGCCACCGAACGGACCAGTTACCCACAGCGACCGGAGTAAGGAGGGCGCGGTGCGAAGAACGCCCAAGCCCATCCTGGTGGTGCTGTGCGCACTGCTCGGCGTCACCGCGTGCGGCACCTCCGCCGCGGACGACGACGCGACGACCGCACCGGCAAGCGCCTCGAGCGCGCCGACCGCCGGCAAGGAACGCACGACGACCCCCAGCGGCACGGTCGTGGACTTCGGGTCCGACCACCGGTTCAGCTCCGGCCTCGTGGTCACCGTCTCTCCGCCGAACACGTTCCGGCCGAGCGAGAGCGCCTACCCGCAGTCAGCACGGGCCGCCGCCTTCGGCATTGCCATCTACAACAACGGCGAGAAGCCGTACCGCCTCTCCAGCCTTTCGGTGACCGCCATGATCGGCGACCGGACCGCGGAGCAGGTGGTCGACGCGACCCGCGGCTACAACGGCATCGTGGACGCCGACAAGGACGTACAGCCGGGACAGACGGTCAGGGTGGTGCTCGCCTTCGCCGTGCCGGAGCAGCCCACGCCGGTGCGGCTCTGCCTCCGCCCCGACGCGGCCACGTCCACGACGGCCGTGTACGGCGGCTCGGTGTGAGCGGCCAGTACCGGCCGATAAGCTTGCCGCATGACCGAGCAGAAACGGCTTGAGCCCGGCGACCCGGCGCCCGACTTCACCCTCCCCGACAGTGCGGGGAACAAGGTCTCGCTTTCCGGCTTCCGCGGCCGGTCCGTCGTCGTGTACTTCTACCCCGCCGCGGGCACGCCCGGCTGCACCAAGCAGGCGTGCGACTTCCGCGACAGCCTCGCCGAGCTGAACGACGCCGGCTACCAGGTGCTCGGCGTCTCACCGGACAAGCCGGAGAAGCTGGCCAGGTTCGCCGAGGCGGAGGGCCTGACGTTCCCGCTGCTGTCGGACCCGGACAAGACCGTGCTCACCGAGTGGGGTGCGTTCGGCGAGAAGAAGAACTACGGGCGCGTGGTGCAGGGCGTGATCCGCTCCACGTTCGTGGTGGACCCGGACGGCCGGATCGCCAGGGCGCTCTACAACGTCCGCGCCACCGGACATGTGGCCAAGCTGCTCAAGGACCTCAAGATCGCCGGCTGAGCTCGCGCAGGTGGGGCAGCAGGGCACGCAGCGCCCGGCCCCGGTGCGAGGCCACGTCCTTCTCCGCAGGCTCCAGCTCGGCTGAGGTCCGGGTCTCGCCCTCCGGCACGAAGATCGGGTCGTAGCCGAAGCCGTGCTTGCCGCGCGGCCGCCGGATCAGCGTGCCGCGCCACTTCCCGCACACCACGACCTCCTCGACGTCCGGCACGACGAAAGCGGCGGCGCAGACGAAGGCCGCGCCGCGGCGCTCGTCGGGCGTGTCCGCGAGCTGGTCCAGCACCAGCTCCAGGTTGGCCCGGTCGTCGCCGTGGCGACCCGCCCAGCGGGCGGACAGCACGCCCGGCATCCCGTTCAGCGCGTCGACGGTGAGCCCCGAGTCGTCGGCGACGGTGGGCAGGCCGGTGGCGCCGGCGGCGTCGTGTGCCTTGGCGAGCGCGTTCTCCTCGAACGTGGCACCGGTCTCCGGCGCCTCAGGGAACTCGTCCACATCGGACAGCCCGAGCACCTCGATGTCGCCGACGCTCGACCCGACGAGGATTCGTCGCAGCTCGTCGAGCTTCTTCGCGTTGCGGGTCGCCAGCAGCAGCCTGGCCGTCACTTGGCGCCCTTGGACTTCTTCGCCGGAGCCGGCTCGGGCAGCGTCCCGGGATACGGCAGCGCCAGCGCCTCCACCTGCTTGCGCGCGAGATCCGCGCAGCCGGCGAGGGCGATGTCCAGCATCTTGTCCAGAGTGGACCGGGTGAAGGTGGCACCTTCACCGGTGCCCTGCACCTCGATGAGGGTGCCTACGTCGGTGGCCACGACGTTCATGTCGACCTCCGCGCGCGAGTCCTCCTCGTAGGGGAGGTCCAGCCGCACCCGGCCGTCGACCACGCCCACGCTGATCGCGGAGACCGCCGCGGACAACGGCTTGGGGTCGGCCAGCTTGCCGGCTGCACCCAGCCAGGTGATCGCGTCGGCGAGCGCGACGTAACCGCCGGTGATCGCCGCCGTCCTGGTCCCCCCGTCGGCCTGCAGCACGTCGCAGTCGATGACGATCGTGTTCTCGCCGAGCGCCGCCAGGTCGATACAGGCGCGCAGGGAGCGGCCGATCAGCCGGCTGATCTCGTGCGTGCGGCCGCCGATCCGGCCCTTGACCGACTCGCGGTCACTGCGCGTGTTGGTGGCCGACGGGAGCATCGCGTACTCGGCGGTCACCCAGCCGAGGCCGGAGCCTGCCCGCCAGCGGGGCACGCCCTCGCTGACGCTGGCCGCGCACAGCACCCTCGTCGCACCGAACTCGATGAGCACCGAGCCCGCGGGCCACTGCTGGAATCCGCGCGTGATCCGTACCTCGCGGAGCTGGTCGTCGTTCCTGCCGTCTTTTCGTGCCACGGGGGCAGCGTAGTCGTTCGGTTGTCGGCCGAGGGCGAACGGGCTAAGGTCCGCGCATGCGTGCCGCCGTCGTCACGATCGTCGCCGTGCTGCTGTGCGTGGTGCTCGTTCCGCCGGCAGGCGCCGAGCGGCACGGCGCGGCCGGTTGCGCCGCGACCCTCGACTGCACGGCCGAGGACATCAACCTGATGACGATGCCGGAGCGGCTGGAGTTCCTCCGTGCCCTCTCGGAGGGTCCCGCCGCGGAGATCATCCCCGGCTACACCCACCGCTGGCGCAACATCGAGGGCATCATCGGCTTCTTCCGCGATCACGGCATGGGCGCACCCGGCAGCTGGGTGTCCTATGTAGACGCGGGGATCGTGGAGGGCATCGAGCGCGGGATCGCGATCGCCGCGGGCCGTGGTGGCGGTACCTTCGGCAACCCCGGCGCCGCGCTGTGGGCGGACTACCTGACCGGGTTGCGCGAGGGCAGGCTCGCCGGCCGCTCGGCGCACGACCGGGCCTGGAGCCTCGCCGAGCAGGCCTCCACCGAGCACGGCGTGGCCCTCGCCGAGCAGGTGCACGGTATCGCCGCGACGGCCGTGGAGCGGCGCTTCTTCGGCTACTCCGAGTTCTACCGCTGGACGCTGCGTAACCGGCCGTTCCTGCTCGATGTGATCTCCCCCGGCCCTGGGCCCGGCGAGCAGCGGCAGCTCACGTTCCTGGACTGGTTCACCGACGTCGGCAACGACGTGCCGAGCCGCAGGGGCGCCGAACTGGCGCTCGACATGGCGGAGTTCGACGCCGTGGGCGGCACGGTGAGCATGCTGGCCCTCTTCCACGCCTACGCCGCCGCCCTTTCTGGACCGAGCCGCAATGTTTCCGCAGCTCACCGGTCGTGAGTGCGCACGCGAGTTCTAACTCGTGTGCGCACTCACGAAAGGTGACCAGGCACGACGCCGCGCCTGCGGGGGACCAGGACAGGCGATGAGGGCGGCCTACATGTCGTACCGGGCGCCCTGCTCGGCGAGGTCGGCGGGACCGGAGAAGGCGGCACGGGCCTCCGCGAGCACGGCCCGCCGGTCGCACCACGGCGCGACATGGGTGAGCAGCAGGCGGCCTGCCCCCGCACGCTCGGCCAGCTCACCGGCGTGCCTGCCGGACAGGTGCACCCCGGGCGGGCGGTCGGGCGCGTCGGTCCAGGACGCCTCGGCGAGCAGCACGTCGACACCGGCGGCGAGTTCGTCCAGCGCCGCGCACGGTCCCGTGTCGCCGGTGTAGGCGAACGTCGTGCCCCCGGCCGAGACGCGTACGCCGAACGCCTCCGTGGGATGCACGACCGGGACCACCCGCAGCTCGAACGGCCCGATCCGCGGCGTGCCTGCCGCCAGCGGGTGGAACTCGTAGACGTCGGAGAGGTCGGTCTCCAGCCGCTCCGACTCGTGCGGCGCGTAGGCGTTGGCCAGCCGGCGCGGGGCCTCCTCCGGCGCGTACACCGGCAGCCTGCGCGGGCGCGTGCCGTACGGCGGGTCCGGGTGGTAGCGACGCAGCACGGTCAGCGCGCTGAAGTCCGCGCAGTGGTCGGGATGCAGGTGCGTGAGCAGGAGCGCGTCCAGGTCGAACGGGTCGCGGACGGCCTGCAGCTGCGCGAACGCGCCGTTGCCCAGTTCGACGCCCAGCACGAATCCATCGGCCTCGAGCAGGTAACCGGACGCCGCCGCGTCCGGGCCGGGGACGCTGCCGGAGCAGCCAAGGATGGTCAGTCGCACGATCGACACCCTGCCACGCGGGTGGCCGTCCGCGCGCGTCACGCGGGCGTGGGAACGCCCACTCCGCCGGGAAGGCCCATGAAGCGCTGCGCCAGGCGGGTGAACGGCTCGGTGGACCCGGTGGCGACGAACTCGTGCCGCGGCGCCTCCTGCCGCGCGGCGAGCAGGTCCCGTTCGGTGAGCACGCGGACCACGTCCTTCGCAGTCTCCTCGGCGCTGGAGACGAGGGTCACGTCGGCCCCCATCACGATCTGGAGCACGCCGGTGAGCAGCGGGTAGTGGGTGCAGCCGAGGACCAGGGTGTCGACCTCGGCCCGCAGCAACGGCTCCAGGTAGCCCTGCGCGAGCCCGAGCACCTGCCGGCCCGAGGTGATCCCGCGCTCGACGAAGTCCACGAAGCGCGGGCACGCGACGCTGCTCAGCCGCACGTCCCTGGCCGCGGCGAACGCGTCGTCGTAGGCGCGCGAACGCACGGTGCCCTCGGTGCCGATGAGCCCGATCCGCCCTGAGTGCGTCGCGGCCACCGCCCGGCGCACAGCAGGCAGCACGACCTCCACGACCGGGATGTCGTAGCGCTCCCGCGCGTCGCGCAGGCACGCGGCCGAGGCCGTGTTGCAGGCGATGACCAGGGCCTTGACCCCGTCGGCGACCAGGCCGTCCAGTGCGCGCAGTGCCAGCTCGCGGGCTCGCGCGATCGGCAGCGGGCCGTACGGGGCGTGCAGCGTGTCCCCGACGTAGCGCAACCGCTCACCGGGCAGCTGGTCGGCGACCGCGCGCGCGACGGTCAGCCCGCCTACGCCGGAGTCGAAGATCCCGATGGGTGCGTCGGCGTGGCTCACGTCTGGAGATTACCGGGTGCCTTCGACTGCCGGGCACGGTCGGCCCTGGCCACGATCCACGCCGCCAGCACGCCGCCGAGAGCGCCGAAGAGGTGTCCCTGCCACGACACGCCGGGAGTGCCGGGCAGCACGCCCCACAGCATCCCGCCCCAGACGAACAGCAGCACCGCGGCCACGGCGAGCTGGCCGACGCTGCGGCTGAAGACACCCCGCACCAGCAGGTACGCGAGCCAGCCGAAGGCGAGCCCGGACGCGCCGATGGTGATGACCGACGGTGGCGCGGTGAGCCACACCCCGAGCCCACCTACCATCCAGATCGTGGCGGTCACGGCGATCCACTGACCGATGCCACCCGCCAGCGCGAGGAAGGCGAAGACCAGCACCGGAACGGTGTTGGCGAACAGGTGCGACCAGTCGCCGTGCAGCAACGGAGCCCACGCGATGCCGTCGAGACCGGCAAGCGAGCGTGCCCGGATGCCACCGTGGTCGAGGTTCGCGGGCAGCAGCACGTCGATGAGTTCGACGAGGTAGAGCAGCACCACGAACGACAGCGAGATGATGCCGGCGGCCAGCGGTCGTGGCGGGAGGATGCGCTTGGCGCGGTCGGGCCGCCCGGGGCGGGCGTTACCTGCGGGCTGCGGCTGCGTACTCACCCCACCAGGCTACGTCGCGCGCACGACGCGGTCGTCGGGAGAAAACCCTGAGATCGCCCTGAGCTCAGGCCCAGAGCTGGCCGTCCAGGCGTTCGGCGGCCTCGTCGAGGGAGCCGCTGTAGGCGCCGGTGGAGAGGTACTTCCAGCCTGCGTCGGCGACGACGAAGGCCACGTCGGCCTGCTCGCCCTTCGCCACGGCCTTCTCGGCCACCGCCATCGCCGCGTGCAGCACGGCCCCGGTCGAGATGCCGGCGAAGATGCCCTCGTTCTCGAGCAGTTCCCGGGTGCGCCGCAGCGCGTCGTACGCGCCGACGGAGAACCGGCCGTTGAGCACGTCCGGGTCGTAGAGCTCGGGCACGAAGCCCTCGTCGAGGTTGCGCAGGCCGTAGACCAGCTCGCCGTAGCGCGGCTCGGCGGCGATGATCTGCACGTCCGGCTTCTGTTCGTGCAGGTAGCGGCCGACGCCGACGAGCGTGCCGGTGGTGCCGAGGCCGCCGACGAAGTGCGTCAGCGTCGGCAGGTCCTTGAGCAGCTCGGGCCCGGTGCCGTAGTAGTGCGCGTCGGCGTTGGCCGGGTTGCCGTACTGGTAGAGCATCACCCAGTCCGGATTGGACTCGGCCAGCTCCTTCGCGCGGCGCACGGCCTCGTTGGAGCCGCCCGCCGCCGGCGAGTACACGATGCGGGCGCCGTAGGCCTGCAACAACTGCTTGCGTTCCGCCGAGGTGTTCTCCGGCATCACGCACACCAGGCCGTAGCCCTTGAGCTTCGCGGCCATGGCCAGCGAGATCCCGGTGTTGCCCGAGGTCGGTTCGAGGATGGTCGAGCCCCGCTGCAGTCTGCCGTCGCGCTCGGCGGCCTCGATCATGGCCAGCGCGGGCCGGTCCTTGATCGAACCCGTCGGGTTGCGGTCCTCCAGCTTCGCCCACAGCCGCACGTCCCGCGAAGGGGACAGCCGGGGCAGCCCGACCAGCGGCGTGCCGCCGAGCGCGTCGAGCAGGGACTCGTAGCGAGTCATGGCCGTCAGCGGGCGCCGCCGGCAACCGCGGGCAGGATCGTCACCGTGTCACCGTCCTTGACCTCGGCGTCGAGGCCGCCTGCGAAGCGGACGTCCTCGTCGTTGACGTAGACGTTGACGAAGCGGTGCAGCTTCTCGTCCTTGACCAGGCGATCCTTCAGCCCACCGTGCTTGGCCTCGATGTCGTCGATCACCTCCAGCACCGTCTTCCCGGACGCCTCGACGGACTTCTCGCCGCCGGTGTGGGTCCGCAGGATGGTCGGGATGGAGACGTTCACGGCCATGGGGTTACCTCCGCTCGGGTTTTACGACAGGTCAGACGCTCGTGTACGCGGGGGTATTCCCGCGCGCTCCGCTCAGGCGTCGGGGAGGTCGTCACTGCCGGTGTTGGCGAACATGTACGACTCGACGACCTCGACCGGCTCCTCGGTGACGACACCGTTGACGATGCGGTAGGAGCGGAAGTCGTGCTCCTCCGGGTCCCGGGTGGAAACCAGCACGTAATGCGCGAACGGCTCCTGCGCGAGCTTCACGTCGGTACGAGACGGATATGCCTCGGTGGCGGTGTGCGAGTGGTAGATGACGACGGGTACCTCGTCGTTGGCGTCCATCTCGCGGTAGAGCCTGAGCAGGTCCGCCGAGTCGAACTCGTAGAACGTCGGCGAGCGCGCCGCGTTGAGCATCGGGATGAACCGCTCCGGCCGGTCGGTACCGTCGTCCGGACCCGCGATGACGCCGCACGCCTCGTCCGGGTGGTCCCGCCGGGCGTGCTCGACGATCGCGTCCACGAGGTCACGGCGGATCCGAAGCACGCTGCACATCCTACTTCGTGGGCCAGAGGTGTTCACACCGTGAGACGAACCACTCACCACGCTCGTGAGTGGCCACGCGAGTTCTAACTCGTGTGCGCACTCACGAGGGCGCCGACGTCTCGGGCCACACGTCGCGGTACGCGGGCAGCCCGGCGACGGAGGTCGCGGCCAGCAGCCCGTGCACCAGTGCTCGCGCGAAGACCCGTGCGGCGGCGGAGCACAGTGCGTCGAGCGCGGCCGCCCTGCCGACGTCGCCGATCGGCCCCTCCGCACGCGACAGTTCGCGCGCCCCGGTGGCCAGCGCGAACACGGTGTCGCCGTCGAACATGGTGTGCGCCGGGCGCACGGCGCGGGCGAGACCGTCCTGCGCCGCGACGGCGAGCCGCCGGCACTCCGCCTTCGACAGCGCGGCGTCCACCGCGAGCACGCCGATCGTCGTGTTCAGGTCCGGGGGCGCGGCGGACAGCTCGGCGGGACGGCCCGGCCAGCGGGCGACCCCGAACTCGCCTTCGTGCTCGTGGTCCGCGGCGAACGGCTCGCCGGTGTCCAGCCGCACGGCCTCGCCGGAGGCGTTGAGCACCGCAAGCGCGCCGACGACGAACCCGTCCACCACCTCGCTGGCCGTGCCGACACCGCCCTTCAGCGAGCCGACCTGTGCGCCGGTTCCCGCGCCGACCGTTCCCTGCCCGACCGGCCCGTCCAGGGCCGCCGCGCAAGCGGCGTAGCCGAAGGAGGTGTCCGGGCGGTTGCCCCAATCGCTCCGGGGCAGGTCGAAGATCACCGCGGCGGGCACGATGGGCACCACCTCGTGCGGCTCGCGGCCGACCGGAAAGCCCAGGTCACGCTCCCCCAGCCAGCGCATCACGCCGTCCGCCGCGGCGAGGCCGTAGGCGCTGCCACCGGAAACGCAGACGGCGTTGACCCGCTGCACGAGGTTCTCCGGTTCGAGCAGGTTCGTCTCCCGGGTGCCGGGAGCGCCGCCCCGCTGGTCGACGGCGGCCACGGCCCCGTCCGGCACGAGCACCACCGTGGTGCCGCTCGCCCAGCCCGAGCCGAGCCGGTGATGGTGCCCGACGAGGACGCCGGGCACATCGGTGATCGCGTTGTGCCTCACTCGGACAGCGCCTGTACGAGGCTCTCCTGCACCCAGGTCAGCCAGTGATAGACGCCGAGATGCGGCGCGCGGGGATCGTCCTCGGGCAGCTCTTCCGGCATGTCCTCGGCGACGTCGAGCGCGGTCCCCAGCGCCAGCCGCACGTCGTTGAGCGCGGAGAGCCACGCGTCGGCCTGCTCGTAGGTGAGCCGGACGTCGCCACCCTCGGGCGGCAGCGTGCGCATCATCTCCGCGGCGACGCCGACCTTCGCCTCCAGCACCTCGGGCTCGTGCAGCGAGCGCAGCGCCGCCGCGGAGTCGAGGTCCTCCTTGCTCGGGTTGTCCGGATCCAGCCTGTGGAAGTCCGGCAGCAGGCGCGACAGGACCGGGTCGTGGGGCGACTCGGAGGGGCCGGTACGGATTCCGGTCAGCTCGCTCAGCTCGTCCTCCGGCGCCTCGTCGCCACGAGCGCGCAGCATGTCGTCGACCTGGCTGACGAGGCCGCGCAGTACGGCGGCCTCCTGCTGCTCGAACTCGGCGAGCACCTTCGCGCCCTTGCGGCGCCAGCCCTTCACGGCTGCTCCATCGTGGCCCACAGGCCGGCAGCGTGCAGCTTCGCGACGTCGCCCTCGACCTTTTCCTTGGTACCGGAGGACACCGTGGCCTTTCCCTTGTGGTGCACGTCGAGCATCAGCTTCGTGGCGTGCTCCCTGCTGTACCCGAAGATCTTCTGCAGCACGTATGTCACGTACGACATCAGGTTGACCGGGTCGTTCCACACGATGGTCTGCCACGGTCTGTCCCCGGCACCCACATCGGCACCGAGTGTCTCTTCGGCCTCGACAGGCGTGGTCATGACTCCATGGTGTCACGACCAACACAGGGGGTGGGCGCCGAGGGTTGGCCATGTGGGTGAATCCCCGCGGTCGACGAGTCGTGGCGGTGAATAGGCTGACCGGCATGGCCCCATCGGATACCGCCGGAACCAGCACCGCTCTGCTCACCGACCACTACGAGCTGACGATGCTGGCCAGTGCACTGGCCGACGGCACAGCCGAGCGCGGCTGCGTGTTCGAGGTGTTCGCCCGCAGGCTTCCCGCCGGGCGCCGGTACGGGGTGGTCGCGGGAATCGCCCGCGTTCTCGACGCCATCGCGGACTTCCGGTTCACCGACGCCGAGCTGGCCCAGCTGGAGGCCACGGCCGTGGTGGGCGGCGAGACGCTGGACTGGCTGGCCGACTACCGCTTCACCGGTGACGTCGACGGCTACCCGGAGGGCGAGCTGTACTTCCCCGGCTCCCCGATCCTCACCGTGCGCGGCAGCTTCGCCGAGTCGGTGGTGCTGGAGACGCTCGTGCTGTCGATCCTCAACCACGACAGCGCGGTCGCCTCGGCGGCCGCCCGCATGTCGAGCGCGGCGCACGGCAGGCCGATCATCGAGATGGGCGGGCGGCGTACCCACGAGCACGCCGCGGTCGCCGCCGCCCGCGCCGCCTACCTCGCCGGGTTCGCCACCACGTCGAACCTCGAGGCCGGGCGCCGCTACGGGATTCCGACCAGGGGCACCGTCGCGCACGCGTTCATGCTGCTGCACGACACCGAGGAGGCCGCGTTCCGCGCGCAGGTCGACAAGATGGGTCCCGACACCACCCTGCTGGTGGACACCTACGACATCACCGCGGGCATCGAGACCGCGGTGCGTGTCGCAGGCCGCGAACTGGGCGCGGTCCGCATCGACTCGGGCGACGTCGGGCCACTGGCCCGCAAGGCCCGCGAGCAGCTGGACTCGCTGGGCGCCAAGGACGCGCGGATCGTCGTCTCCGGCGACCTCGACGAGCACGCCATCGCCGCGCTGCGGGCCGAACCGGTCGACGCCTACGGAGTCGGCACGTCGGTCGTCACCGGATCCGGCGCGCCGACCGCGGGCATGGTCTACAAGCTCGTCGAGGTGGCGGGCAGGCCGGTCGCCAAACGCAGCGAGGACAAGGCCTCCCGTGGCGGGCGCAAGTCGGCGCTGCGCAGGCACAAGCAGACCGGCACCGCGCTGGAGGAGGTCGTTTACCGGACGGCGTCGCCACCGGAGCTCGGACCGTACGACCGCGAGCTGCACATCCCGCTGCTGCGAGCTGGACAACCGGTGGAGGACCTGCCCACCCTGGACGATGGAAGGCAACGGCTGCGCCGCGCGCTGGTGAGCCTGCCGTGGGAAGGGCTGAAGCTCTCCGGCGGCGACCCGGCCATCCCGACCACCTTCAGCTGAGCGCCCGGTCTTCCGGGCAAGAGGAGGAGGATCCATGGCTACCGCGCTGATCGTGGTGGACGTGCAGAACGACTTCTGTGAGGGCGGCTCGCTCGCGGTGGACGGCGGCGCCGGAGTGGCCGCCGCCATCTCCGAGCACATCCACTCCAGCGACTACTCGCACGTCGTGGCCACCAGGGACTACCACATCGACCCCGGCGCGCACTTCAGCGACGAGCCCGACTTCGTGCGGTCGTGGCCACCGCACTGCGTCGCGGGCACCGGCGGCGCCGCCTTCCGTCCCGAGCTGGACATCACGCCGATCACCGCCGTGTTCTCCAAGGGCCAGTACAGCGACGGCTACTCCGGCTTCGAGGGCGAGACCGACCAGGGTGAGCGCATCGCCGACTGGTTGCGTTCCCGGGGCGCCGACCGGGTGGACATCACCGGGATCGCCACCGACCACTGCGTGCGCGCGACGGCCGTCGACGCCGCGCAGGCCGGTTTCTCCGTGCGTGTGCTGGCGGACCTCACGGCCGGAGTCTCGCAGTCCTCTGTGGACTCCGCGCTGGCGGAGATGCGGACCGCGGGGGTCGAGGTCACGGGTACCCCGCGGGTCGGTTCGTGAGCGGAGGCGGCCTGCTGACGTTCGGCGAGACCATCGCCGCGTTCAGCACGGAGTCGGGCAGGCTCCGTCATGCCAGCACGGTGAGCGTCGGCATCGCCGGGGCCGAGTCCACCGTCGCCATCGGCGTCCGCAGGCTCGGCTCCCTGGCCGCCTGGGCGGGGCGGGTGGGCGCCGACGAGCCCGGCTCGCTGGTGCTGTCCCGGATCCGCGCGGAGGACGTCGACATCTCCGGCGCCAGGACCGACCAGGATGCGCCGACCGGCCTGCTGCTCAGGGACTTCCGTGCGGCCGACGCCACGCGGGTGGCCTACTACCGCCACGGCAGCGCCGGTTCCCGGCTCAGCGCCGAGGACGTCTGCGAGGACCGGGTCCGCGCCGCCGGGGTGCTGCACCTGACCGGCATCACGCCCGCGCTGTCGAAGACGGCCGCCGACGCGGTGTTCGCGGCGATCGAGGTCGCGCGGGAGGTGGGCGTTCCGGTGTCCTTCGACGTGAACTACCGGCACGCGTTGTGGCCTCCCGAGGAGGCCAGGGACGTGCTGCGCGAGCTGGTGACGAAGGCCGACATCGTGTTCGCCGGTGACGACGAGGCACGGGTGCTCGGGTTCGAAGGACCCGCCACCGAACTCGCCGCCACGCTGGCGGCGATGGGGCCCGAGCAGGTGCTGGTCAAGCTCGGGCCGCGCGGAGCCGTCGCGGAGCTGGACGGGGCGCGCTACGACGTGCCGGTGTATCCGGTGCGGGCGGTCGATCCGGACGGGGCAGGGGACGCGTTCGTCGCGGGCTATCTCGCCGACCTGCTCGCCGGCGCGCCGCCCGAGCGGCGGGTCCGCACCGCCGCGGCGTGCGGCGCCTTCGCGGTCTCCGTGGTCGGCGACTCCGACGCGCTACCCGACCGCGACGAGCTCAGCCAGCTCTCCGGAGCGGGCCGCATCCCCCGCTGACCGCCTCGCGATCAGGCCGCGTAGGGATCGCAGGTCGCGGTGCCCACGAAGATGTCGCCGCCGCCCGGGCCACCCTGCGGGAACAGCTTGATGTGCAGGGCGTGCGTGGTGAGGCTGCCGTCCGGCGGGGTCGGCGCCACGAGCTCGTTGAGCACGAGCTCCGCCATCGGCGGGTCGCCCTCGGCCCTGCCGGGGATCGTGATGGTGTGCTCCGGCGGGATCTCCGAGGGCAGCCGGAAACCGGAGACACCGCTCAGCTCGACGTAGCCGCTGCTGCCGTTGCCGGTGGTCCGGCATTCGGCGGAGAAGTTGCGCACGCGCAGCACCGGTCCGCCGAACTGCCGCAGCACCTCGGTCTCGAAGCGCCTCCCGGATGCCTTCGCCGTGGAAACGCCGTCGGCGTCGCGGGCGCACGTCGTGTCGCCGCTGCCGTAGCTGGTGTGCCTGCCCGCGCCCGAGCCGCGCGAGGAGTTCTCCGTCGGCCCCTCGACGTCACACTGCGCGATCGGCTCGGCCCGCGCGGGCGTGCCTGCGACCACGATGTCGACCGCGCCGAGCGAAGCGCCTGCCGTCGAGACCGGCTCCTGGGCCTGCGCCCCGGCCGGTGCCGCCAGCGATCCGCCGACCAGTGCCGCCGTCACCGCCGCCGTCACCGCCGTCACCGCCGACCTGCCGAACCTCGACATGCGCCACTCCTCCCAGCATCTCGTGAACCACGTTGGCCCCTCATCGACATCGGTCACCGTGCGCGGGGCCCTGACCCGGGCGGGCGTAATCCACCCGGTCGTGTGAGGTATGAGAAAGGCGACTTCCACGATCACGAACGGTGAGACCGGAGCTAGCCTGCCCGGGAATCAGCGCACAATCTGGAGGTCGTCGTGTCTTCCCTGCCCCTAGCCGCCCGCAGGCCGGTGCTGGCCGACCTGGTTCCGGGCACCCTCGTCCGCGACATCACGCTGGTGACGGCCGCCGCGGCGGTGACCGGCCTCGCCGCACAGGTGGTGTTCCCGGTGCCGGGCAGCCCGGTTCCGATGACGGGCCAGACGTTCGCGGCGCTGCTCGCCGGCGCGGCGCTCGGCTGGCAGCGCGGCGCAGCGTCGATGCTGCTGTACCTCGTCGTGGGCGCGGCCGGGGTGCCGTGGTTCAACGGCGGCAGCTCGGGGCTGACCGCCAGCGCCGGCTACGTCGTCGGGTTCGTCTTCGCGGGCGCGCTGGTCGGCGCCCTCGCCGCCCGCGGCGGCGACCGCACACCGCTGCGCACCGCCGGCACGATGGCGCTGGGCAACCTGGTGATCTACGCCGTCGGCGTGCCGTGGCTGATGGCCGCCGCGTCGTTCGACGTCGCGACGGCGCTGGGGAAGGGCGTCCTTCCGTTCGTGCTCGGCGACGCGCTGAAGATCGCACTCGCCGCGGCACTGCTGCCCGCCTCGTGGGCGCTGGCGCGCAGGTTCCGCGGCGAGGAGTAGCAGCCGAGAGCCCGGGCGGCGCTCGCCGCGCCGTACGCGGTGAGCGCCGCCCGGGGAGCAGATCAGCCCGCCCGCAGGGTGGCGAGGTCACCCAGCAGCACCCGTTGCTGCTCCGGGGTGAACGCCGCAGCGCGGACCGCGCGCCCGGCCAGGTCCCAGCGGCCCGCGTCGACGTGCCGCAGGATGGTCACGGCGTGCTGGGTCGCGATGTCCGCCTCAGCCACCAGCACCCGCACCCCGGTCACGTCGACCAGCACGTCGAACGCCGAGCTCGCCTCGACGGTGCCGCCGGGTCCGCTCGCGGTCGCGGACAGCTTGTGGGTTCCCGCGGGCAGCGTGCGCAGGTCCAGTGGCGTGCCCGGGTCGATCGGCTCGCCGTCGAGCTTCACGGTCACGGTCTCGGCGTCGCGGGCATCGATCGCGACGGCCGCGGACTCGTGGCGGCGCAGCTCGGCGCCGTCGGCCGGCGCGGCGACGGACACCGCGGGCTCGGCCGGCCGCGCCTGCTCGCTGCGCTGCCGCCAGCCGGAGAACTCCCCGGCCCGGTTGGTGATGACGGCGTCGACCCCGGCCGCGGTGAGCCGCTGCCAGCGCGCGGCGTCGTCGATCGTGTAGGGCATCACGGCGATCCCGGCCTCGTTCAGGTCCGCGACCACTCCCGGCCTGACGAGCAGCGCGTTCGCCGACGGGTTGTACGCCACGGCATCGAGCGCGCGGGCGACGGCCACCGGGTCGGCGTCCAGGCTCGACCGCAGCAGGCCGCGCGGGATCTGCGGCGCGAGCTCACGGGCGTCGCGGAGCACCTGCTCGTCGAAGCTCTGCAGCAGCACCTGCCCGGCCATGCCGCGCTCAAGGACCTCGGTGACGATCCCGCTCGTCTCGGCCCGGGTCTCCGGCCCCTTGACCTCCAGCAGCAGCGTCGAACCGGTGTCCTCGACCAGATCGAGCACCTCGCCGAGGGTCGGCACGCGCTGGCCTGCGAAGGCCGGGGAGAACCAGGATCCGGCATCGAGCCCGGTGACGTAGTCGGCGGTCAGGGCCGAGACCGCGCCGGAACCGTCGGTGGTGCGGTCGACGGTGGCGTCGTGCATCACCACCGGCACGCCGTCCGCGGTGGTGTGCGCGTCGATCTCGACGTATTCCGACCTGGCGCGGATACCGGCCTCGACGGCGGCGAGCGTGTTCTCCGGCGCGACGGAGGAGTACCCGCGGTGCGCGACGGTGAGCGGCAGCGCACCGTCGGGCCTGGTGATCGGCAGCGGCTCCAGCTCGGTCACCACCACGTCGTCGACGCTGATCCGGGCGCCGTCCGCGACGAAGCCGAGCACACCGTCCGCGCTGCGTGGCAGCTGCGTCGTGGTCAGCACGGTCTCGCCGTCGAAGCTCCAGCTCGCGCGGCTTCCGTGCACCTCGACGGCGACCCGGACGTCGCGGCCGGTGCCCGCGTCGGACGGAGCGGCCGCCGTATCGGTCACGTTCCAGGTCTCCCCGGCGGTGCGGACGGCGAACTCGATGCCGTTGCTCGCGCTCGACTGCGAGCGCATGATGGCCTGGCTCCACGGCACCGAGCCCGATGGGGCGATGTCGAGGACGATACCGGCCCACCGGCTCGCGTTGTTCACGGCGTCGAAGCGGATGGTCGCCTCGGCGCGGTAGTCGCTCAGGTGCGGGCCGAACGTGATCCTGGACCGCGCGCCAGGCTCGGTGTTGACCAGCCTGCCGTCGCTGACCTGCCACGCTCCGGCCGCCGCCGTCCAGCCGTCCGGCAGCCCTGAGCCCCCTGAGCCGTCGAAGGACTCGTCGACGACGACGTCGCCAGGGGCCGCCTGCGCGGTCGTCGCCACGGGAGCGGTGAGCAGTGCGGTTCCTGCGACGGCCAGTACGGCGCCGAGCAGCCGGAACGGAGTTCGTTGTGCCATGCGGTTTCCTTGATCGGGGGGTTCGGCGAGGCGGACGGACCGACGTTAGGCCGGGTTTCTGACCGTCCGGTGAGTGACGAATGGAACGTTCGTGATGATTCGGCGACCGGCGGGCGCCGACCGAGGGCGATCCTGACGGTGGGTGGCGGTAACGTCTGTCCCCGTGTCCGGCGATCGTTCAGCACTGCCCAGCGTCCGCGACCTCCTGGCGCACGCGGTCGACGCCGTCGGCGGCACCGAGCGTGAGGGCCAGGTGCGGATGGCGGAGGCGGTCGGCGAGACGATCCGCACCGGTGAGCATCTCGCCGTGCAGGCGGGTACCGGCACCGGCAAGTCGCTGGCGTACCTGGTGCCCGCGATCCGGCACGCGGTCGAGCGGGAGGCCACCGTGGTGGTCTCGACGGCCACCATCGCCCTGCAGCGGCAGCTCGTCGACCGGGATCTGCCCAGGCTGGCGAAGGCGCTGAAGAAGCCGCTAGGGCGGGAGCCCACGTTCGCGATCCTCAAGGGCAGGCGCAACTACCTTTGCCTGCACCGGCTCGACACCGGCGCACCGGAGGAACCCGAGGACACGTCGCTGTTCGACCCCTACGCCGTCTCGCGCCTCGGCCGGGAGGTCAAGCGCCTCCACGAGTGGTCGTCCGACACCGAGACCGGGGACCGCGACGAGCTGGTGCCGGGCGTGTCGGAGCAGGCGTGGCGGCAGGTGTCGGTCACCGCGAAGGAATGCCTCGGCGTGGCGCGCTGCCCGATCGGCACCGACTGCTTCGCCGAGCGCGCCCGCGGCGAGGCTGGCCGCGCGGACGTGGTGGTCACCAACCACGCCCTGCTCGCGATCGACGCGCTGCAGGATCACCAGGTGCTGCCCGAGCACGACCTGGTGATCATCGACGAGGCGCACGAGCTGGTCGACCGGGTGACGTCCGTGGCCACCGACGAGCTGACCAGCTCGATGATCTCCGCGGCCACCCGGCGCTGCGGCAAGCTCATCGACGCCGACGTCGCCGACCGGCTGCTGGAGTCCGGCGACGGCCTCGCGCTGGTGCTCGACGAGCTGCCGCCTGGCCGGATGGACACGCTGCCGCAGCCGCTGAACGGCGCGCTGACCGCCGTGCGCGACGCCGCCCACGCGTGCATCACCGCGCTCGGCTCGGAACGCAAGGAGGACGTCGAGGAGGCCACGGTGCGCAAGCTCGCCAGGTCCCTGCTCGACGAGGTGCACGACACGGCGGTGCGGCTGCTCGACGCGTTCGACGACGACCGGGCCGAGCAGCGCGACGTGGTGTGGCTCAGCGGCGACCAGCAGTCCGCGACCCCGCGCCCGCCGACGCTGCATGTCGCGCCGCTGGCCGTCGGCGGGCTGCTGCGGGAGCGGGTGTTCGGGCTGAGCACGGCGGTGCTGACCTCGGCCACCCTCACCCTGGGCGGCACGTTCGACACCCTCGCCCGGCAGTGGGGCCTGCCGCCCGCGGCGGAGCAGCGGCGGGCCAAGGTCGCGGGAACGGCGACGGACAAGGCCCCGCCCGGCGAGTCGGACGGCCCGCACTGGACCGGCATCGACGTGGGCTCGCCGTTCGACCACCGGCGCAACGGCATCCTCTACGTCGCCAAGCACCTGCCGCCACCCGGCCGCGACGGCCTCAGTGTGTCCACACTGGACGAGATCGCCGAGCTGATCGACGCGGCGGGCGGGCGCACGCTGGGGCTGTTCTCCTCGATGCGCGCCGCCAAGCAGGCCACCGACGAGCTGCGCGACCGCGTCGAACAGCCGATCCTGTGCCAGGGCGAGGACTCCACCTCGCTGCTCGTGCGCAAGTTCGCCGAGGATCCGCGAACCTGCCTGTTCGGCACGCTCTCACTGTGGCAGGGCGTGGACGTGCCGGGGCCCTCGCTGCAGCTGGTTCTCGTCGACCGGCTGCCGTTCCCCCGCCCGGACGACCCGGTGTCCTCCGCACGCCAGCGCGCCGTGGAGGCCCGTGGCGGCAACGGTTTCCTCACCGTAGCCGCCACGCACGCGGCGCTGCTGCTTGCGCAGGGCACCGGCAGGCTGCACCGCACCATCACCGACCGTGGCGTCGTCGCCGTGCTCGATCCGCGCCTTGCGACCGCCCGCTACGGCGGTTTCCTGCGCGCCTCGCTGCCGCCGTTCTGGCCGACCTCGGACCCGCAGGTCGCCCGCGACGCGCTGCGCAGACTTGATGCGGCCGCCCCGGCCTGAACGCCGGCAGCGGAGGGGCTTACGGTTGACGGAATTCCAACGCCGAGGGAGAAGGTTGTTGTCGCAGGACTCATCCAGCGCACGATCCCGGTCGGTCCGCGTCGACGACACCGGGGTGCGGCGCCAGTTGGCTGACGGTAGCGAAGAGTCCGTCACCTGGTCGGAGCTGTCCGCGGTGGTCGTGCGGGTCATTCCCGAGGGGCCGTGGAACGAGGACGTTTTCCTCATGCTGGCCGCCGCCGACGGCACCGGCACGGCCGTACCCAGCGGCGATCCGGCTGCCGACGCGCTCATCGAGCGGCTACAGACCCTGCCCGGCTTCGACCACGACAAGTTCGTCGAGGCGATGACCACCGACGCCGACGAGGCCTACGTCGTGTGGAAGGCCAACGGCTCGTGAGTGCCCACGCGAGTTCTAACTCGCGTGCGCACTCACGAGGGCTGGACGCGCGGGAGGTCTCGCCACTGCGCCACCACGGTCACCGTGCCCGGCTCCACCTCGGTGAACCCGGCGTCCCGGACGGCGATCACGCGGTGCCGCCGCCACACGTCCCGCGGGTCGGCGCCGGGATGCAGCGTGGCCCACTCGGCCTCGTCCGGAGTCCGCACCGCGCAGCGGTGACCGTGCCCGGCCCAGGCGGCGAGGTCGTCGGCTCCCAGCAGCGACGCCAGCAGCATCGTGGCGTGTCCCACCTGGGCGGCTCCCTTGCCGACGGTCATCGTGACCCGCGGGTTCAGCAGGAGCAGCGGCAGGCCGGCCGGCGCGGGACCGGGCTCGTCCGGCGGAACTTCGCTGCCGGAGATCTGTAGCCTGGCGACTTCCCTGGGCAGGTCGGCGACGCGGCACGGGAGCAGCGCACGAACCTCGGCACCGGCCACGCTCACCGTCACCCCTGGCAGTTCCTGCACGGCACGCCAGTGCGCACCCCTCGCGCGGCGGGCGACCTTGCGGATGTGGCCGGAGACCCAGGTGCTGACGGCCTCGTGCCATTCGCCACCCTCGGCCGAGCGCTCGTCGAGGCACACCGCCACCGCGGCACTCGCGGCCGCTTCGAGCAGCGGCGTCCGCGACGGCGGGCCGGTGCGCTCCATGCGCAGCACCAGCGGCATTGCCCACAGCTCGTCGGGCGCGGCCTCCGGGATCGCGGTCCGCTCGGCGGGCAGCCCGAGCCACTCGGCGTACCGGGCGGCCAGCGGGGCGAGCACGCTCATGGCCGGAGCAGTTCGAGGCCGTCGGCCGCGTCGGCGGCCTCGACCTCGGCCCGGGTGACACCCAGCATGAACAGCACGGCGTCCAGGTACGGGTAGGACAGTGCGGCGTCGGCGACCTCGCGCAGCGCGGGCTTGGCGTTGAACGCGATGCCCATGCCCGCGGCGGAGAGCATGTCGATGTCGTTGGCACCGTCGCCGACGGCCACGCACTGGCCGAGCGTGATGCCGAAGTCGGCGGCGAAACGGCGCAGCGCGGTCGCCTTGCCGGACCGGTCGACGATCTCGCCGAGCACGCGCCCGGTGACTCTGCCGTCCACGATCTCCAGGTCGTTCGCCGCCGCGAAGTCCAGCCCCAGCTCGTCGACGAGCCGGTCGATGATCCTGGTGAAGCCGCCCGACACCACGCCACAACGGAAGCCGAGCCGCTTGAGCGTGCGCACGGTCGTCCGCGCGCCGGGGGTCAGTTCGATGGCGTCGGCGACCTCGTCCAGCGCCGACTCGGGCAGGCCCTCCAGCAGCGCGACCCGGCGTTCGAGCGACTCGGTGAAGTTCAGCTCGCCCCGCATCGCCGCATCGGTGATCTCCCGCACCTGCGGCTCCACGCCGACGTGCGCGGCGAGCATCTCGATCACCTCACCCTGGATCAGGGTGGAGTCGACGTCGAACACGACGAGGCGCTTCGCGCGCCGCGACAGCCCGGCCCGCTCGATGGAGACGTCCAGCCCGCCGCGGGCGGCGACGTCGGCGAGCATCGAGCGCAGCTCGGTGTCCGCCTCGGGCGTGTCCTGGGTGACCGAGACATGCACCTCGAGCCCGGTGACCGGGTAGTCGGCGATGCTGCGGATCGAGTCGATGTTGGCGTTCACCGAAGCCAGCCTGCGGGCGATCGCCGTGAACGCACGCGCGGTCACCGGACGGCCGAGCACGACCATGACGTGACTGGACCCCTGCTTGCCCGGCGCGAAGGGGTCGGCACCGATGGCCGACCCGATCCGCACGTCGACGTGCATGGACACCGTCGCCATCGCCTGCTCGACGGCCTCCTGCAGGGCCTCCGGGTCGCCGTCCACGCCGGCGAGGACGCCGAGTACCAGCTGGCCGCGGATCACCACCTGCTCGATGTCGAGTACCTCGACACCGGGCTGCGCCAGCGCGGCGAACAGCACCGAGGAGACGCCGGGTTTGTCCGGGCCGGTCGTGGTGATCAGGACGGGCGTCGGGGGCACCGGCTGCTCGCTCACTGCTCGCTCGCGTTGTCCTTGTCGTGCCGGCCGGGGATCGCGGCCTCGGTGAGCACCTCTGACGGTGCGGGGCCCGTCGTCCGGTGCGGCAGTGGCTTACCGGTGAAGGTGATGTGCCCCTCGCCGTGCAGTCGCTCGACCATGTGCGGGTAGTGCAGCTCGAACGCAGGGCGCTCGGAGCGGATCCGCGGCAGCTCGGTGAAGTTGTGCCGCGGCGGCGGGCAGCTCGTCGCCCACTCCAGCGAGTTGCCGTAACCCCACGGGTCGTCGACCGTGACGACCTCGCCGTAGCGGTAGCTCTTGAAGACGTTCCAGATGAACGGCAGCGTCGAGGCGCCGAGGATGTAGGCGCCGATCGTGGAGATCGTGTTCAGCGTGGTGAACCCGTCGCTGGCCAGGTAGTCGGCGTAGCGGCGGGGCATCCCCTCGTTGCCAAGCCAGTGCTGCACCAGGAACGTGCCGTGGAAGCCGATGAACGTGGTCCAGAAATGCAGCTTGCCCAGCGGCTCGTCCATCATCCGGCCGGTGATCTTCGGGAACCAGAAGTAGATCCCGGCGAACGTGGCGAACACGATCGTGCCGTAGAGCACGTAGTGGAAGTGCGCCACCACGAAGTAGCTGTCCGACACGTGGAAGTCGATGGCGGGCGCGGCCAGCAGGATGCCGGTGAGGCCACCGAAGAGGAACGTCACGATGAAGCCGACCGAGAACAGCATCGGCGTCTCGAAGCTCAGCTGGCCCTTCCACATCGTGCCGATCCAGTTGAAGAACTTCACACCGGTCGGCACCGCGATCAGGAAGGTCATGAACGAGAAGAACGGCAGCAGCACCGCGCCGGTCGCGTACATGTGGTGCGCCCACACCGCCACCGACAGCGCCGCGATGCCCAGCGTCGCCCAGACCAGGCCCTTGTAGCCGAAGATCGGCTTCCGGCTGAACACCGGGAAGATCTCCGACACGATGCCGAAGAACGGCAGCGCCACGATGTAGACCTCGGGGTGGCCGAAGAACCAGAACAGGTGCTGCCACAGGATCACGCCGCCGTTGGCGGGGTCGAACACGTGGGCGCCGAGGTGCCGGTCGGCGAGCAGGCCGAGCAGGGCCGCCGTGAGGATCGGGAACGCGAGCAGGATGAGCAGGCTCGTCACCAGGATGTTCCAGGTGAAGATCGGCATCCGGTACATCGTCATGCCGGGGGCGCGCAGGCAGACGATCGTGGTGATCATGTTGACGGCGCCGAGAATGGTGCCGAGACCGGACACCACCAGGCCGGTGATCCACAGGTCGGCGCCCGCGCCGGGCGAGTGGATCGCGTCCGAGAGCGGCGTGTAGGCGAACCAGCCGAAGTCGGCGGCGCCACCCGGCGTGATGAAGCCGGAGATCACGATCAGGCCGCCGAACAGGTACAGCCAGTACGAGAAGGCGTTGAGCCTCGGGAACGCCACGTCCGGCGAGCCGATCTGCAGCGGCAGCACGAAGTTCGCGAAGCCGAACAGGATCGGGGTCGCGTAGAGCAGCAGCATGATCGTGCCGTGCATGGTGAACAGCTGGTTGTACTGCTCCTGCGAAAGGAACTGCAGTCCCGACTGGGCCAGCTCGCTGCGGATCAGCATCGCCATCGCGCCGCCGACCATGAAGAAGGCGAACGACGTGACCAGGTACATGATGCCGATTTGCTTGTGGTCCGTCGTGCGGAACAACCGCAGCAGGTACGAACCCTTCACCGACTCTCGCGCCGGATATGGACGCGTCGCGATCGGCTGGGGGGCTACGGCCGTCACTCCTGCCTCCTGCACTCAAACCCTGTGATGGTCACCGCCGCCACGGGCAGGTACCCCACGGCGGCTAGACGGATCGTAGCCTTCACCGTTTCCGGCCCTGCGCACCGGCTGGGAAGATCACACCGGCACCGGCCGGTGCCCCGACCTCGGCGTTCCCTCGCCATCCGGTCCGCGCCTGGTCAGCGGGCTGCCGGTGCCGCGCCGGCGTAACGTTCGTCACGGACCTCAGGGCAGCCAGTCGAGGATCGCCTTCACCACGCCCTCCGGGTCCTCCAGCGGGGTCAGATGTCCCGCTCCCGGCAGCACGACGAACGTGGCGTCCGGCAGTACCCCGGCCAGCCCCCTGGCCGCGTCCGGTGGCGTCAGCTCGTCCTCCTCGCCGACGATCACGAGCGCGGGCACGGTCGCCTCGCGCAGGAGGTCCGTCGAGTCCGGCCGGGCCGCCATCGCACGCTGCGCCCAGGCCACGCCCGCGGCGGGCTGGTCCTCGACCAGCTCCCTGGCACGGTCCACGAGGTCGGTCCGCGTGGTGCGGGTCGTCTCCCCGAGCACCTTGGGCAGCATGGCGTCGGCGAGCCAGCCGGAGATGCCCTCGGTCTCGGCCCGCTCGGCCACGGCCAGCCGGTTCTGCCGGGCCTCCTCGGTGTCCGCGGTCGCCTTCGTGTCGATGAACACCAGACCGCCGATCCGCTCCGGCGCCGCGCGCAGCACGGCCTGGGTGACGTAGCCGCCCATCGAACAGCCACCGAGCACCACCCGGTCGAGCTCCAGCTTGTCGAGCATCGCGAGCACGTCGCGGGCGGCGTCGTCCAGGCTCGGGGCGCGGTCGGTCTCGGGCAGCTCGGTCCGGCCGAAGCCGCGCTGGTCGGGGGTGATCAGCCGCGTCCGCGCGACCAGCGGCTCGCGCACGCCGTTCCACATGCGCGCGTCCAGGGGGGAAGGCATGCAGCAGCACGAGTGGGAGTTCAGCCATGCCCGCATTGTCCTCGACGGCCGCGCTCCTTTCAGTGCGCGGCGGGACCGGGCGTGGCCTCGTCAGCGGCGCCGGGTCGGCCGCCGCCGCTGCCTTGCCTGCCAGCAGGCGCGATGCCAGTGCCGCCGGTCCGCCGACGATCCGACGCCCTCCGCGGGCCAGGCCACCACGTGCGGGGTGCCGGGCCGGATCTCGTGGTCACAGCCGGGGCAGCGGTAGAACTTCGTGGCCTGCACACCCGGCACCGTGCGCACCAGCCAGTCACCGTCGGACCCCGACTCCGCCTGCGCCCAGCCGGTCGCCGCTCCGAGTGCGGGCGCGGGCGCACCGGGACGACCGCGCCGGGAGCGGTTACGTCGAGGCATGACTTCACGGTAGCGACCTACGCGCCGAAGTACGCACCGGGCGGCACGCCGACGGCACGCCGGAACGCGGCGACGAACGCGCTCGGCGCCGAGTACCCGACCCGGCGGGCGACGCCGGACAGCGGCATCCCTGCGGCGAGCAACGGCAGCGAAGCCCGCAGTCTGGCCCGGGTGCGCCAGCTGCCGAACGTCACGTTGGTGTCGCGCAGGAACAGCCGGGCGAGGGTGCGCTCGCTCGCCCCGGCCAGCGGCCCGAACTCGGCGAGGCCACGCGGATCCGCCGGGTCCGCGATCAGCGCCTCCGCCACCAGGCGCGCCCGCGGGTCCGCCGGCATCGGCACGCCAATCGGGGTGAGCGCGACCGGCTCCAGCACGTCGAACACCACCGCCTCGGCTCGCAGCCGCGGCTCGGCCTCGACGTCGCCGCTGAGGTACTCCAGCAGCTCGCGAAGCAGCGGAGAGATGCGGACCATCCGCGGCTCAGCCCACGTGATCGGGCACCGGGCCGGATGCGCGTAGATGCCCCGCAGGGCCGTCCGGCCGGACGCGCCCGTGCGGTGCACGGTGCCCTCCGGCAGCCACAGCGCCATGGTGGGCGGCAGCACCCAGTGCGCCGCGCCGACGTTCACGACGGCCGCGCCCCGCGACGCCCACACCAGCTGATGCTGGTCGTGCACGTGCCACGGGATCCAGGTTCCGTTCGGCAGCTCGAACTCGCCGAGGACCAGAGCGCCGGTGCCGACCGGCACCGGACCGGATACGTGACCGTCTGACGACACGACTTGGCAGCATAGCGTCTTCCGGACACGGCGTTGGCTTCGTAGCGTGCCGGACATGGCGATGAACCTGGTCCACCGATGGCTGTGCCGCTCCGAACGCTGGGCAAGGAAGGTCGAGCACGAGATGCTTCCCTGGACGCTCGCCGGCGTCGAGCTGGGCGAGCGGGTGCTGGAGATCGGCCCCGGCTACGGCGCGAACCTGCGCGTGCTCGTCCGGCAGGTGCCGGAGGTGACCGCCCTGGAGATCAGCGCGGAGCTCGCCGAGGGACTCCGGCGCCGCTACGGCGGCCCGGCCACCGTCGTCCACGGGGACGGCGCCGCGATGCCGTTGCCGGACGACGACTTCAGCGCCGTCGTCTGCTTCACAATGCTGCACCACGTGCCCACGCGGCAGCGGCAGGACGCGCTGTTCCGGGAGGCGTTCCGGGTGCTGCGCCCTGGTGGCACCTTCGCGGGCGGCGACGGGGTGCACGGCCTCGCGTTCCGGCTGCTGCATCTCGGCGACACTTACAACCCGGTGCCTCCCGCAACGCTGCCGGGCCGCCTGGCCGCGGCCGGGTTCACCGGTATCGAGGTGAGCACGGCGGGTGGCCGCGCGCAGCGCTGGCGGGCCCGCAAGCCGGCCGAGCCGCCACCTCAGCCGTAGGCGACCGCGAACGGCACCAGCTGCTCGGCGGTGGTGAACGAGCCGTGCTGGCCGGTCAGCGAGGACTCCAGCGGCTCGGCGAGCTCGCGCAGCATGCCCGAGCGTCCCCGGGCCGCCGCCACGACGTCGCCGATCCGCGGGCGCACGTGGTCGGCGACGCGCGGGCCGAACCAGCCGTGCTCGATCGCCTGCTCCCGCTCGACCACCCACGCGCGGGCACCCAGCCTCTCGCGCCAGGCCGCCAGCACGTCCGGTGCGGCGCCGTCCTCGGTGTAGACGTGCCGGGCACGTACCTCGCCACCGACCGCCCGCACGCCGGTGAGCAGTTCCGGTTCGGCGTCCAGATCCACGGCCGTGTCGTCCACCGCGACCATGCCGTGGTCGGCCACCACGGCGAGCAGCGCTCCCGCGGGCAGGCCGTCCACCAGGGCCTCGACGAGCCGGTCGACCTGGCGCAGCTGCATCCGCCACGGGGCGGAACCGGGGCCGTGCAGGTGGCCGAGCAGGTCCAGATCACCGTGGTAGGCGTAGCAGAAGGCACCGGCAGGGCGCAGCGCGTCGAGCGCCGCCGCGGTGAGATCACCGAGCGCGTGCACGCCGACGTAGCGACCGCCGTGGAGCACGGCACGGGTGAGCGCGGTTCCGGCGAACCGGGCGGCGGAGACCACGCGCACCTCCAGCCCCGCCGCGTCCGCGCGGGCGAACGTGGTCGGCAGCGGCTGCACCTGCTCCGGCGGTGCCGGTCCGCGCAGGTCGGCGCCGGTCACGTGATCGCACCAGGTCAGCGCGTTGAGCAAACCGACCTCGGGCAACTCGAAGGTGTAACCGGCGAAGCCGTGCTCACCCGAGGCCAGCCCGGTGCCGAGCGCGGCGAGACCGGCGGCCGTCGTCGCCGGGTACCCGACGCGCAGCGGGGTGCGACGCAGGCCACTGAGCACGGGCGCGTCGGCGGCGTGCTCGGCCAGCAGTTCCCAGCCGAGGCCGTCGATCACCAGCACGCAGGCTCGCGACACGCCGGGCAGCTCCAGCGAGCCGGAGAACCCGGGCGCGCCGAGCGCGGCGAGCAGCGAAGGCACCACCTGGCTCAGGTGCGGCGTTTCCTCGTCCACCAGCGGTAGATCCACGTGCCCAGCTTTCCACCCGAGGGCGGCCGGGCGATAATACCGGTATGCCGACCTACGCGTACCGCTGCCGGGAATGCACCGAGACGTTCGAGCTGAACCGGCCGATGAGTGAGTCGGGCGCCCCCGCACCGTGCCCCGGTGGCCACGCGGACACCGTCAAGCTGCTCACCACGGTCGCGCTGACCGGCTCCGCGAGCACCCCCACCCCCGCACCGGCCGCCACCTCGGGCGGCTGCTGCGGCGGCGGCTGCTGCGGCTAGCTACTGGGTGTAGTCGCGGAAGCCCTTGCCGGTCTTGCGGCCGAGACGGCCGGCGGTCACCAGGTGTTCGAGCAGGGGCGCCGGAGCGAACCCGGCCTCCCGGAACTCGTTGTAGAGCGTCCGCTCGATGGCCAGCGACACGTCGAGCCCCACCACGTCCAGCAGTTCGAACGGTCCCATGGGCAGCCCGCAGCCGACCTTCATCGCGGTGTCGATGTCGTCCGCGCCCGCGTAGTGCGCCTCCAGCATCTTCACCGCGTCGTTGAGGTACGGGAACAGCAGTGCGTTGACGATGAACCCGGCGCGGTCGCCGCAGTGCACCGGGTGCTTGCCGACGGCCTCGCACACCGCGTGCACGGTCGCCGCGACCTCGGGAGCCGTCGCGATGGTGCTCACCACCTCGACCAGCTTCATCGCGGGCGCGGGGTTGAAGAAGTGCATCCCGACCACGTCGCCCTGCCGGGAAGTGGCCGAGGCGCATTCGATGACCGGCAGGGAGGACGTGGTGGTCGCCAGGACCGCGCCGGGCTTCGCCACCTCGTCGAGCGCCGCGAACACGGCCTGCTTGACCGAGAGCTCCTCGGCGACCGCCTCGATCACCAGGTCGGCGCCTGCGAGCCGCTCGAACTCCACCACCGGTGCGATCCGGCCGAGCGCGGCCACGGCATCCTCTTCGGACAACCGGCCCTTCACCACGGACTTGTCGAGCGACTTCCGCACCTTCGCGACGGCGGCATCCGCCTTGTCCCCGCTGCGTGCCCGGAGCACGACGTCGTAGCCTCGCTTGGCGAAGACCTCCGCGATACCGGTGGCCATCGTGCCCGTGCCGATCACGCCGACCTCGCGCACCCGCCGCGCATCCACACCGTCCACAATAGATGGCGCGGCGGAAGCGGCGTCCGCGACCACGGTCGGCGAGTCCGGCGCGTCGTAGCTGTAGAAGCCGCGTCCGGACTTGCGGCCGAGCAGCCCGGCCGTGATCATCTGCTTGAGCAGCGGCGCGGGCGCGTGCAGCCGGTTGCGCGACTGGTGATACATCGTGTCGAGGATCTCGTAGGCGGTGTCGAGGCCGATCAGGTCGAGCAGCGCCAGTGGCCCCATCGGGTACCCGCAGCCGAACCGCATGGCCGCGTCCAGGTCCTCGCGCGTGGCGTAGCGCTGCTCGTACATCCGCACGGCATGGTTGAGGTAGCCGAAGAGCAGGGCGTTGGCGATGAAACCCGCGCGGTCGCCCATGACCACCGGCGTCTTGCCGAGCCGCCCGGCGAAGGCCACCACGTCCTCGACGACGTCCGGCTCGGTGACCACCGTCCGCACGACCTCGATCAGCTTGAGCACCGGCGCCGGGTTGAAGAAGTGCATCCCGACGACCTTGCCCGGGCGCGAGGTGTGCACCCCGATCTCGGTGACCGACAGCGACGACGTGTTCGAGGCCAGGATCGTCTCCGGCCGCGTGATCTTGTCCAGCTGGGCGAACACGTCGGCCTTCACCGCCAGGCTCTCCGGGATCGCCTCGATCACCAGGTCGGCGTCACCGAGGTCGGACAGCGACGTGCTGTAGCGGATCCGGCCGAGCAGCGCGGCCCGGTCGTTCTCGTCGAGCTTGCCCTTGCTCAGCGCCCGGTCGGTGGAATGCTCGATGTGCCCGCGGCCGCGGGCGATGCTCTCCTCGTCCAGCTCGACGCCCACAACGGAAAGACCGCTGCGGGCGAGGACCTCGGCGATACCGGCCCCCATCGTGCCGAGACCGACGACTCCGATGGTCGAGAACTCACGCGCCACGGCCTGCCTCCAGCGGTTACCGGCTAGTAAGAAGCACTGATCGTGCCACGGCAGGGCGCCACTCGGCAGTACGGAATCGAATCAGGTGGCCGGAACCGCTCGTGAGTGCGCACACGAGTTAGAACTCGTCTACGCACTCACGAGGGCTGACCAGCGCGGTCGTCTCAGGCCGGTGGCAGCTTGCCCCAGGCGATCTCGGCCAGCTCCCTGGCGACCGGACAGGGCTCGCCGCCCATCGACGCCGGGAACAGCAGCCTGACCACCGCGAACTCGCGTTCTCCCCCGACCGCGCGTGCGAACTCGATCTGCTCGGTCGAGACGGTGCACGTCGCGACACTCGACGTGGTGGCCTCCCGTACCGAACTCGGCCGCCCCGCGATGTCCTCGGCCATGTCCCCCGGCGGCTGGACCGCCGTCACGAAGTCGAGCTGCACGTTGGGTTCCTCGCCGCCGAGCGAACCCCAGGTGCACTGGTGCTCGGCGGGGTAGAGCGTCACGTCGCCGGCCGCGACCCCCGCCTTCGCCGCCACCACACCGGGCGGCAGCAACGCGCACGCGGACAGCCGAACCAGGGAGTTGTGCGGTGGCTCCCAGTGCTCGACCTCGCCGGCCCGTAGTGTCCGGGCGATGCCGTCGGCACCAGCGTGCGCGACGACGCACAACTGCTCGACGCCGAGTTCGGAATCCGAGTTCTGTGGCCGCGCCAGCACGGAGATCGCCATCTCGTCGGCGAGCAGGACCTCCAGCTCGCAGGGCATCTCGGCGCTGTCCGAGGTCTGCAGCACCCGCAGGCCACGGGGCAGGGTCCGCACCTCGCGCGCCGCTCCTCCGGCAACAAGTCGGCTGGTCGCAGCAGACCGAAATCGACCACCACGTTCTCCCGGCCGAGGGACACGGCGAGCCGGCAGTAGTCCAGCGACTCCCGCGCCAGCGGCCGCGCGGAGCCGTACTCGGCGAAGTCGCCGGCATCGGCGAGACCGCAGGGGTCCAGCGTTCGGAGGTCGCCCAGTGCGGCCGAGGTCAGTGGTCGCTCGACCCGTTCGTCCGGCACGGCGCTGCCCGGCACCGGACCGCCACATCCGCTGAGGGCGAACAGAACCACGGCGAGCAGCGCACCGGCGAGACGAGAGTCGGTCATTCCAGAGGGACGCCGCCCGGGCGGGTGCCGTTCCCTCCCCGGCACCGCTGTCACCCGGTCGTTGCCGGGAGGCGGGGAAAGGCCGGCTCCGCCGGGCCCGCGGGCGGAATGGGCGGCGCCTCCCGCGCGGAACCAGGGTTTCACCGGTCGATCCGGATCTACTCGTCGAAGTCGCGCTCGACCAGCGCCTCGATACGGCGCAGCGCCTCCTCCGCCTGTGCACCGGCAGCCCTGACCTCGATCCGGTCGCCCTTGCGCGCACCGAGAGACATCAGCGCGAGCACGCTGTTGCCGTCCGCCTCGTCGTCACCGAGCCGGATCCGGACGTCGGCGTCGAGGCCCGCGATGCTGCGCACCAGCAGCGCGGCGGGCCGTGCGTGCAGGCCGACTTCGTTGCGCAGGGTCAGCTCCGCGGTCCGCGCACCCTCGGCGGCGGCAGCGGGCTCGCTGACCTCGGGTGCGGCGCCCGCGGCGGTCGCGGCCTCCGCGACACCGGCCCGGTCGGCGCCGCCCTGCGCGGCCACCGCGGCGGCAACCGTGCCCTCCACCAGCGGCGCGTCGACCACCACGGCGCCACCCGGATCGGGCAGCGACTCCACGGCCATCTCCGCGGTCATCTGGGCGCTGCCGAGGTCGTAGAGCAGCACGGCCCCCGCACCGGTGTCCGCCTGCTGCACGGCCGCGAGCACCCCCTCGTAGTCGGTACCGATCTCCCCGTCGGGCAGACCACCGGCCGCGAGCACGGTGACGTCGGGCGCCATCTGCGCCGCCAGCTCCACCACGCCCTCGGCGAGCTTCGTACTGTGCGAGACGACGACCAGCCCGACCCTCATGCCCGGCCCGCCGCGGTCGCGAAGGCCCGCAGCAGCAACGCCGTCGAGCGAGCACCCGGGTCGAGGTGCCCGGCACTGCGTTCACCCAGGTACGAGGCCCTGCCCTTGCGCGCGACGAGCGGCACCGTGGACTCGGCACCCTTGTCGGCGGCATCCGCGGCCGCGCCGAGCAGCGCGGCGACGCCGTCGCCCTTGGCCGCCTCGGCGGCCTCCACCGCGGGGCTCAGCGCGTCCACCATCGTCGCGTCCCCCGGCTCGGCCTTGCCCCGCGCCACGACACCCTCCAGGCCGGCACGCAGCGCGGCCACCACCGCCTCGGCGTCCAGTTCGGACTTTCCGGACACCGCGGTCGCCGCCCGCAGGAACGCGGTGCCGTACAACGGCCCCGCGGCCCCGCCGACCTTCGAGATCAATGTCGTCGCCGCGTTCTTCAGCACCGCGCCGGGCGTGTCCGGCACTTCCTCCAGTGTGGACAGCACGGCGGCGAACCCGCGGTTCATGTTCTCGCCGTGGTCACCGTCGCCGATCGGCCGGTCGAGATCGGTGAGCTCGACCCGATGTTCCGCGATGACCTCCGCGGCTTCCCGCAGGGCGGCCACGACATCGCCTGCCGCGCAGGCCATCACATCCCCCACCGCAGCGCGGGCGTGTTCACCGGCGAGTCCCACAGATCCGCCAGCTCGCTGTCCAAGCGCAACACCGTCAGGCTGATCCCCTGCATCTCCAGGCTGGTGACGTAGGGCCCGACGAGATGCCTGGTCACGTTGATGCCCCGGTCGGCGAGCAGTCGCTCGGCGATCCCGTGTGCCAGGTAGACCTCCACCAGCGGGGTGCCACCCATCGAGTTGGTGAACAGCAGTACGTCGTCCCCGCGGGAGAACGGCAGGTCCTCCACGACCGCGGAGACCATCCGCTCGACGAGCGCGTCGGCCGGCTCGGCCTTGATCCGCTCCCGGCCGGGCTCACCGTGGATGCCGATGCCGAACTCGACCTCGTCGGGGCCGAGCTCGAAGCTCGGCTCGCCGATGTGCGGAACCGTGGGCGCGGTGAACGCGACGCCGATCGAGCGAACCTGGCCGATCACCTTGCGCGCCACGGCTTCCACGTCGTCGAGCCGATCACCACGCTCGGCCGCGGCACCGGCGATCTTCTCCAGCAGCACGGTTCCTCCGACGCCGCGCCTGCCCGCGGTGAAGGTGGAGTCGGCCACCGCCACGTCGTCGTCGATGACGACGGTCCGCACGTCGAGTCCATCAGCAGACGCCAGCTCGGCCGCGGTCTCGAAGTTGAGCACGTCGCCGGTGTAGTTCTTCACGATCAGCAGCGCGCCCGCGTCGACGGTCGTGGCCTTGATCGCGGCCTGCACCGCATCGGGTGTCGGCGAGGTGAACATCGCGCCGGGCACGGCCGCGTCGAGCATGCCGTGACCGACGAAACCGGAGTGCAGTGGCTCATGCCCCGAGCCACCGCCGGAGATGAGGGCGACTCTGCCGCGGACCACGGTGTCGGCGCGCAGGACCACGTCCGGGTCGTACTCCACCCGGAGCAGATCGGAGTGCGCGGCGGCGAGCCCCCGGAGCGAGTCGGTGACCACCGTCGCCGGATCGTTGATGACCTTCTTCACGCGAACCTCCAGCCACGGCCTCGTGCGGACACGGTGACCAACCTAGTCCCCCCGCACCCTTTCCCGCCAAGGGAGAAGCGGAAACGTCGGCGCCGCGCTCAGGGCGAGGGAAGTCCCGCGGCGATGTTCCTGGCGACCTCGGCCGCCTTGCCGCACGCGTCATCGCCATCGCCGTCCTCGCTGGCGAAGCTGAACGAGGCGGAGACGAGCTCCGCCTCGTCGCCGTCGACGAGCGGGCGATGCTGCCAGGAGACTTCACACTCGACGGTGTCGGTCGTGCCCTTGCGCTGGACAGCCGTCACGCCGTCGCCGAGATCGACCGGGCTGCCCTGGTCGGGCTCCACCGGGTAGCCGACCCGGAACCGCACATTCACACTCGGCCGCTCGTCCACATCGAACTCGCACGTGTGCAGTCCCATCGGGCGTTTGCGCAACTCCTGCTCGCCGAGCACGGTGGCCAGTACCGGATCGTCCACACTCGCGCACGGATCGACTCCGAGCAGCGAGCCCGGCTCCTCCGCATAAGTCACCGGCTCGGCGTGCAGTTCCCGGATCACCTGCTGCAGCACCGTGTATCCGGGCCCGCACGGGTCGCCGCCGCGGTAGTCAGCCTGCACGGCGATGCCCAGACTCGGGTCCCTCGCGGTCACCGCGGTGACGAAACACGTGGCCTCATCGGTCTCCTTCTCGATCAGCGGGAGACCTTCGACGTTGCCGGTCGCCTGATCGGGCAGGACCGCCGACTCACCGAGGTCCAGCACCAGGTTGATCGCCTTGCCGCCCGCGTCCCGCACCTCGATCCGGCAGGCGCCCCATTCGACCGCCTCGGGTTGCCCGGCCTGCCCGAGTTCGCCCGCCGCGCCGTCGAGCAGCGGGCACGGGTCGACCGTACGCAGCGCCGACGCGGCGACGGCCGGGTCGTCGATCGGCCCGGTGGGCACCTCGCCCTGCCCGCCGCTGCCCGGCGCGGCCGTGACCGTCGTGCGCTGGTAGTTGGCCTTGGCCAGGTCCTCGCCTCCGCACCCGGTGAGGAGGCCGAGCAGGACCACGCCGAGCAGGGCGGGAAGGGCAACGCGCATGCCGTGCACGTTAGCGGGACGGCCCCGCCGCTCGGCGCACGACCTGCCTACTCCTGCTCGGGCTCCTCCGGTACCCGCAACGGCCGTACCTTCACCCACAGCACGAACAACGCCGCGAACACCAGCATGCCGAGGCCCGCCCAGAGATTGATGTTGACGCCGGCGGACTTGGCGATCTCGGCCTCGGAGGTGAAGCCGATGCCCATCACGGTGGTGACCGCGCCGTACACGCCCATGAGCAGGGCGATGACCGTCCGGACGTCGAACACGCCCGCGCGGTGCGATCCGGATTCGGTTGCCATGGCTCGATCCTCCTAGAAGAAGATGATGTTCAGCGCGATCGTGATGGCCAGCGCGATGCCTGCCAGTAGCGCGGGCCTGCGGTACCAGCCCGCGTCCTCACCCGTGGTGGAGTGCTGGCGGGTGTCCTTCGGAGTCAGCGAGTAGACGAGCCCGACGAGCTGGTTCGCCGGCTTGGGCTGAGTCGCGTAGGTGGCGACGACGCTCACGGCGATGTCCACCACGAAGGCCGCACCGGCGCCGACGAACGCGCCGCCCTGTCCGGGCAGGTCCCAGACACCGAACTCGGTAAGGCCGAACACGGTCACCGCGGCGGCGGTACCGGTCACGAGGCCGAGCCAGCCCGCGGTCGGCGTCATCCGCTTCCAGAACATACCGAGGATGAACGTGGCGAACAGTGGCGCGTTGAAGAACGAGAACAGCTGTTGCAGGTAGTCCATCAGGTTGCTGTAGGTGGATGCGATGAACGCGGTGCCGATCGCCAGAATCGTCGCGGCCGCGGTGACCACGCGGCCGACCCGCAGGTAATAGTCGTCCGGCCGGTCCTTCTTCAGGTAGGTCTGCCAGATGTCGTAGGTGAACACCGTGTTGAACGAGCTGAGGTTGGCCGCCATCCCGGCCATGAACGACGCGAGCAGGCCCGCGATGGCGATGCCCAGCATGCCGTTGGGCAGCAGATCCCGGATCAACAGCAGCAGCGCGTCGTTGAACGTGGCGCCGCTGGGAGCCGACCCGCCCTGCATGAGGGCGGCCTTGTTCTCGCCCATCAGCTCGGTGACGGTAACCCCGGCGATCATGCCGGGGACGATCACGATGAACGGGATGAACATCTTCGGGAAGGCGCCGATGATCGGGGTCCGCCTGGCCGCCGACATGCTCTTGGACGCCATCGCGCGCTGGACCTCGACGAAGTTGGTGGTCCAGTAACCGAACGAGAGCACGAAACCGAGCCCGAAGACGAGCCCGAGCACCGAGAGGAAGTTGCTGCCGAACCCGGTCAGCTGGTTGCCGGGCCAGGTGCTGAGCTGCTCGGCACCGCCGGGGCCGCCGGAGACCTTGTCGGCGAGGCCCTCCCAGCCACCGACCTTGTAGAGCCCGACGATCGTGAGCGGCAGCAGCGCGGCCACGATGACGAAGAACTGGAGCACCTCGTTGTAGATCGCGGCGGACAGGCCCCCGAGCGCGGTGTAGGTCAGCACGATCGCGGCCGCGATGATCACCGAGACCCAGGTCGGCCAGCCGAGCAGCAGGTTGATCACGCTGGCGAGGAGGAAGAGGTTGATGCCCGCGATGAGGATCTGGGCCGTGGCGAAGCTGATGCCGTTGATCAGGTGCGCGGGCTTGCTGAAGCGGCGCAGCATGAACTCGGGAACGCTGCGCACCTTCGAGCCGTAGTAGAAGGGCATCATCACGACGCCCAGGAAAAGCATGGCCGGGACCGCGCCGATCCAGAAGTAGTGCGCCGTCGGCATGCCGTACTGGGCACCGTTGGCGGACATGCCCATGACCTCGATGGCGCCGAGGTTCGCCGCGATGAACGCGAGCCCGGTCACCCAGGCCGGCAGCGAGCGCCCGGAGAGGAAGAAGTCGAGACTGGTCGACACCTGGCGCCGGGCCAGGTAACCGATCCCGAGGACGAGCAGAAAGTAGAACGCGAGCAACAGGTAGTCGATCGCGTTCGCGTCGAGGCGTAGGTCCGCCTGGGCGAGCACGTGCACCCGATCCACCTCCGGAATCAACACCAGTCAACAACAAGCACCAGGATCAACCTGCGGGCGCACATTACCCCACGTTTTCGCGCACGTGAATCCCGCACCGGACACCGATGCATGTTGGCGACTCTCCGAGGGCACGCCCGCCTCGTGAGTGGCTACACGAGTTCTAACTCGCGTAGCCACTCACGAGGTCGTGCGGCGTTCAGAACAGGCGGAACTCGTCCGGCTCGATGCCGCGCAGCGCGTCGTAGTCCAGCGTCACGCAGCGGATGCCACGGTCCTCGGCGAGCGTGCGGGCCTGCGGCTTGATCTGCTGTGCCGCGAAGACGCCTCGCACGGGCGCGAGCAGCGGGTCGCGGTTGAGCAGCTCGAGGTAGCGGGTGAGCTGCTCGACGCCGTCGATCTCGCCCCGGCGTTTGATCTCCACGGCCACCGAGGCGCCATCGGCGTCCCTGGCCATGATGTCGACCGGGCCGATGGCAGTCGGGAACTCGCGGCGGACCAGCGAGTAGCCCTCGCCGAGCGTGCCGATGTGCTCGGCGAGCAGCTCCTGCAGGTGCGCCTCGACGCCGTCCTTGACCAGCCCCGGCTCGGCGCCCAGGTCGTGCGACACCTCGTCGATAAGGTCCTCGATCGTGATGACCAGCTTCTCGCCCGCCTTGTTCTCCACGATCCACAGGTTGCCGTCCTCGATCAGCCAGCACGGCGGGCTCATCCAGTTCAACGGCTTGTAGGCCCGGTCGTCCGAGTGCACGGACACCGACCCGTCCGCCTTGACGAGCAGGAGCCGGGTGGCCATCGGGAGGTGCGCGGTGAGCCGGCCGGCGTAGTCGACCTGGCAGCGCGCGATCACAAGTCGCACGGGCGAGAGATTAGGGCACGCGGTCCGGGCGTGCCCGCAGGGCCACGGACGTAACATCTGCTTTTCATCCGGGCGATCCGCGAAGCACGCACGATGCTAGCCCGTTAGTGTCTACCCGGATCCGAAGCCGATCACTGCCGGTCGCGACGGGAGGTGACCGGCCGACAGCCCGACGAGAGGTGGCCGAGCGTGCTCAGTCAACGCCACGGACCGCGCCGATCACAAACAGCGTGGAGAGGGTGAGCGAGATGGATGGACCCCCTGGCCTGCTCGACTGGGTGCCGAACCTCATGCGGGGCCTCGGCAACACGATGCTCGTCACCCTGTTCGGCACGCTGCTCATGCTCGTGCTGGCGGTGGTGCTGGGGCTGATGGCCCGTTCCCACCGGCTGCCCGTGCGTGGTGTCGCCCGGGTCGTCATCGAGTTCTTTCGGGGCACCTCGCTGCCGATTCAGCTGTTCTGGCTCTACTTCGCCCTGCCCATGGCCGGCTTCCGGCTGGAGCCCATCGTCGCCGGCGTGGTCGCCTTCGGCCTGAACTATGGCGCCTACGGGGCCGAGGTGGTGCGTGGCGCCATCAACGCCGTTCCGAAGCCACAGTGGGAAGCGGCGACCGCGCTGAACCTCTCGTCGCGGCAACGGATGACCCGGGTCATCTGGCCGCAGGCGATCCCGCTGATGATTCCCGCGATGAACAACCTGTTCATCCAGCTGTTCAAGAGCACACCGCTGCTGTTCGCGATCTCGATCTCCGACATCATGTTCATGGGTGAGTCGTTCCGCTTCGCCGGCGGCAACTCGACCGCGATGTACCTGCTGCTGATGGTGATCTACTTCGTCATCGCCTACGCGGTCACGTTGCTGGCCAACCTTGCCGAGGTCGCCGTGAAATCGCGGCTCGGCCAACACGAGGGCATCCGCAGTCTGTTCCGCACCCGCAAGCCTGTTCCGCAGGAGGTGGCCCCGTGAACTGGAGCTGGGAATTCGCCTTCGAGATCCTGCCCGAGCTGCTGGAGCACTTCGTCCAGTACACGCTGGTGGCCACCGTGCTTGGCACCATAGTCGGAGCCGCGCTGGGGCTGATCTTCGCGGTCATCCGCCAGCTGCGCATCCCGCTGCTGGCACAGCTCACGACGGCGTTCATCGAGTTCGTCCGCAGCACCCCGCTGCTGATCCAGCTGTTCTTCCTCTTCTACGCGTTGCCCGGCATGGGAGTCACCCTGTCCCCGATGTTCGTCGGCGTCCTGGGACTCGGCGTGCACTACGCGTGCTACATGGCGGACGTCTACCGCTCGGGCATCGACGCCGTCCCGAAGGGACAGTGGGAGGCCAGTGTCGCGTTGCACCTGCCGCCGCGGATCACGTGGCAGCGGGTGGTGCTGCCGCAGGCGATCCGGAACGTGCTCCCGGCGCTGGGCAACTACGCGATCGCGATGTTCAAGGAGACGCCGTTCCTGGCGTTCATCACGGTTCCCGAGTTGCTGCGCACCGCGCAGTCGATCGGCGGGGAGACCTTCCGGTACCTCGAACCGTTCACGATGGCCGGGCTGATCTTCCTGGCGGCGAGCTACCCGACCGCACTCCTGCTGCGCAGGATGGAGTACCGGCTCGCGGCCTACTGACAAAAGGTCGTGAGTGCCCAGCCGAGTTCTAACTCGACTGGGCACTCACGACCATGGGGGCGCGCTGACGGCGGCGCCTCAGCTCTCGGTGGCGCAGAGTTCCTCGGTGGTGGCCTTGCGGGAAGCCTCGGCGTCGAAGCCCCACTGGTTCATGATCTCCTCGAACTCCTGGGTCTCCTTGAAGGCCTTCATCTCCTGGTTGTACTTCTCGAAGAAGGTCTGGTCGCCCTTGCGGAACGCGTGACCGGAACCTGTGGTCGGGAACTGCTCGAGCGGTGGGGTCACCTCGAAGTTCGCGTTCTGCTGCTCCTTGAGCGACTCCAGGGTCAGCGTCGGCAGCAGGATCGCGTCCACCCGGCCGTCCTGCATGGCCTGCAGCGCGTCCGGCGCCTGCTGGTACGTGGGCAGCTTGCCCTCGTCCACGCCGAGCGCGAGAGCCGTCCGGCGCTCGTAACCACCGGCCAGCACGGCCACCTGCACGTCCTTGTTCATCAGGTCGTCCACCGTGCGCAGGCCCTCCGGGTTGCCCGGCGCCACCGCGAACGACTCCGTGGACACGAGGTCCGGGGTCGTGTACTGCACCTGCGCGCAGCGGTCCTTGTTCATGAACAGGCCCGCGGTGACGATGTCCCAGCGGTTCGCCTGCAGGCCGGGGATCATCGAGTCGTAGCCGGTCTGCTTGGGCTCGACGTTCTCGATGCCCATCCGCTTGAGCACGGCCTTGGCGATGTCGGGCGCGGCTCCGGTGAGGGTGCCGTCGGCCTCCAGCTTGGTGTACGGCGGCTCGTTGGCGATCGCGAGGCGGATCGGCTGGCCCGAATCGGCACGCTGCTGCAGGCCGCCACCGCCCTCACCTTCCGGCGCGCCCGTGTTCGGGTCGGTCGTCTGGCACGCCCCCAGAAGCGAGCCACCCCCGACAGCGGCAAGCCCCACTGCCGAGTAGCGCAGCATGGCTCGGCGGGAAAGGCGGTTCATCTTCAGTTCGGACACAGAACACTCCGTTCAGACGGACTCCTAGATCGTGTGACCCTACCCAATCGGACGCAGCAATGCGGCCGATCGTTACCGAATGACGATAGCGAGTACGCCGGATGTGTCTCCATGAGCGACGCGGGCAGAATCGGCGACATGGAAACGGTGAACTCGCACGAGGTGTACGCGAATGCCTGGATGACCGTGCGCGAGGACGCGATCCGCCGCGCGGACGGCTCGGACGGCATCTACGGCGTCGTGGACAAGCCGGACTACGCGCTCGTCATTCCTCTCGAGGGAAATCGCCTGCATCTCGTCGAGCAGTACCGCTATCCGCTTGGCCTGCGCCGCTGGGAGTTTCCGCAGGGCACCGCCCCCGGCCGGGCCGAGACCGCCCCGCTGGAGCTGGCGGCGCGGGAGCTGCGCGAGGAGACCGGGCTCTCCGCAGGCAGGCTGGTGGAGATCGGGCTCCTCGACGTCGCGCCGGGCCTGTCCAGCCAGCGCGGCCGGGTGTTCCTGGCGACAGACCTCACCGGCGGCGAGCCGGATCGCGAGCAGGAGGAACAGGACATGCGGACCGGCTGGTTCGACCGTTCCCGGTTCGAGAAGATGATCGCCTCGGGCGAGGTGACCGACGCTCAGTCGATCGCCGCGTACGCGCAGTTACTGCTGTGGGAAAAGGACTAGTCGGGCCATTCCGGCTTGCGTTTCTCCAGGAATGCCGCCATCCCCTCGCGCGCGCCCGGGAGCTGGGAGGCCGACGCCATCACCTCGATCGCGATCGCGTAGGCGTCCTGCTCGGTACGGTCGAGCTGTGCGTACAGGGTCTGCTTGCCGAGCGCCTTGGCCGCCCGGCTGCCGCGGGTCGCCCTGCCGAGCAGCTCCGCGACCGCGTCGTCCAGCTCCGCGTCGGGCACCACCCGGTTGACCAGGCCCCAGTCCAGTGCCGTCGCCGCGTCGATGGTGTCGCCGGTCAGCGCCATCTCCATCAGCCGTTTGCGGCCCACCGAGCGGGCCACCGGCACGGCAGGGGTGTGGCAGAACCAGCCGCCCTTGCCGCCGGGTAGCGCGAACCCCGCCGACTCGGCCGCGACCGCGAGGTCACACGAGGCGACCAGCTGGCAACCCGCCGCGGTCGCCAGGCCGTGCACGCGGGCGACGATGACCTGCGGGACCGACTGGATGGTGCGCATCAGCTCGGTGCACAGCCGCAACAACTCGCGCACGCCCGGCAGATCACGCGCGGCGACATCGCCGAAGTCGTGGCCTGCGGAGAACACCGGCCCCGCACCGGCGAGCACGATGCCGGTGGCATCGGTCTTCCCGGCCTCCGTGAAGGCCGCCAGCAGCTCCCGCAGATGCTCCTCGGACAGCGAGTTGCGCCTGCTCCCCCGGTTCATCGTGATCGTGACGGTGTCACCGTCCCGCTTGCTGAGGAGATGCTCGTACTCGGCCATGACACGACCGTAACCGAGCCGACACGGCCGCGGGAAGCTCAGCGGCAGGTCAACGGTCGTGAGTGAGGAGCCGCGTTCTAACTCGGGTGCGCACTCACGAGCGGTGACCAGGCACAACGCCGCGCCTGCACGGGATCAAGGACAGGCTCTCAGACCTCGCGGTCGATCACCGCGTGCAGGAACTCCTTGGTGCGCTCGTGGTCCGGGTCCGTGAAGATCTTGTCCGGATGGCCCTCCTCGACCACCTGGCCGTGGTCGAACATCATCACGCGATCGGACACGTCCCTGGCGAACTGCATCTCATGGGTGACGCACAGGAAGGTGATCTCGGTGGTCAGCGCGATCTGCTTGAGCACGCTCAGCACGCCGGCCACCAGCTCGGGGTCCAGTGCCGAGGTGACCTCGTCCAGCAGCAGCACGTCCGGCTCCATCGCCAGCGCCCGCGCGATCGCCACCCGCTGCTGCTGGCCGCCCGAGAGCTGCGAGGGGTGGGCGTCGACCTTGTCGGTGAGCCCGACCATGTCGAGCAGCTCCCGGCCGCGCTCCTCGGCCTCCGCCCTGGACTTGCCGAGCGTGCGAATGGGCGCCTCGGTGATGTTCTGTAGCACCTTCATGTTCGGGAACAGGTTGAACTGCTGGAACACCATGCCGATGCGCCTGCGGACCCGGCGCAGGTGGCGCTCGTCCGCCGGTACGAGCTTGCCGCCGCGCTCCATGTGGCTGAGGTACTCGCCGCCCACCTGGATGGTGCCCCCGTTGACCTTCTCCAGCGTCATGAGCAGCCGCAGGATCGTCGTCTTGCCCGAACCGCTGGGACCGATCAGCGCCACGAACTCCCCGGGGGCCACCGTGAAGTCGAGCTCCCGCAGCACGACGTTGTCGCCGAACTGCTTGACGACCCCGTCGAAACGGATCATCTCGCGGTCGGCGGTGGCAGTGGCCGCCTGCGGTTCGGTGTGCGGCTGGTGAGAATCCAAGGCAGCGCTCCAGTGTCGAAAAGTAATACGCGGCGACGGGGGCAGGATAACCCCGCGCGGCGAGGAACGGCCGCCGGACCGGCCCGCGTCGTTGCGAGAACGAGATCAAGCGGCCAGACCGCGCGCCTCCCGGATGACAGTCACGATCTCGTCCATGATCTGGGTCAGCTCGTAGTCCTTCGGCGTGAACACCCGGGTGATGCCGCGGTCGGTCAGCAGCTTCGCGTCCTCGGGCGGGATGATCCCGCCGACGATCACCGGGATGTCCCCCGCGCCCGCCGCGCGCAGGCCGTCCACCACCTCGGGAACGACCTCGAGGTGCGAACCGGACAGCACCGACAGTCCCACCACGTGCACGCCCTCCTGGACGGCCGCCGCGACGATCTGCTCCGGCGTGAGCCGGATGCCCTGGTAGACGACCTCGAAGCCGGTGTCCCTGGCCCGGACGGCGACCTGCTCGGCACCGTTGGAGTGCCCGTCGAGACCCGGCTTGCCGACGAGGATGCGCAGCCGCTCACCGAGCTCCCGCCCGGTCGCCCGCACCCGCTCCCGTACGCGGGTGATCTCGGTGGCACCGTCTTCCGAGGCCGACGCGGCGGACACGCCGGTGGGCGCGCGGTACTCACCGAAGACCTCGCGCAGCGCGCCCGCCCATTCACCGGTGGTCACCCCGGCGCGGGCGCAGGCCAGCGTGGCCTCGAACAGGTTCGCGGTGGTCCGCGCGGTCGCCCGCAGGTGCTCCAGCGCACTCGCCACGGCGTCGTCGTCCCGGCTCTCCCGCCACCTTTCGAGCGCCGCGACCGCCTCCTTCTCGACGCGCGGGTCGACGGTCTCGATCGCCTTGGCTCCCTCGGCTTGCAGGGGACTCGGCTCGGTGGTCTCGAACCTGTTGACGCCGACCAGAATCCGGTCGCCGTTCTCGACGCCGCGCCGGTACTCGGCGAGTGAGGAGACCAGCTGGGACTTCATGTAGCCGCTCTCCACGGCGGCCACCGCGCCACCCAGATCCTGCACGCGCCCGATCTCCTCGCGTGCCCCGGCACAGATCTGCTCCACCTTGGACTCGACGACCTTCGAGCCGTCGAAGAGATCCTCGTACTCCAGCAGGTCCGTCTCGTACGCGAGCACCTGCTGCATGCGCAGCGCCCACTGCTGGTCCCACGGCCGCGGCAGGCCCAGTGCCTCGTTCCACGCCGGGAGCTGGATGGCGCGTGCCCGCGCGTTGCGCGACAGCGACACGGCCAGCATCTCCAGCACGATCCGCTGGACGTTGTTCTCCGGCTGCGCCTCGGTCAGCCCGAGCGAGTTGACCTGGACGCCGTAGCGCAACCGGCGCGCCTTCTCCTCGATCACGCCGTAGCGCTCGCGGGTGATCTCGTCCCAGAGCGCGGCCAGCGCGCGCATCTTGCACATCTCCTCGACGAAACGCACGCCCGCGTTGACGAAGAAGGAGATCCGGCCGACCACTTTGGCCATCTCGGCCTGCTCGACCTGGCCGGAGTCGCGCACCGCGTCCAGCACCGCGATCGCCGTGCTCAGCGCGTAGGCGACCTCCTGCGTCGGCGTCGCTCCGGCCTCCTGCAGGTGGTAGCTGCAGATGTTGATGGGGTTCCACTTCGGGACGTGGTGCACCGTCCAGGTGATCACGTCGGTGGTCAGCCGCAGGCTCGGCCCCGGCGGGAAGATGTAGGTCCCCCGGGACAGGTACTCCTTGATGACGTCGTTCTGGGTAGTACCGGTGAGCTTGGCCAGCACCTCCCCGGCATCCCGGCCCTCGGCCAGGGCCTGTTCCTCCGCCACGGTCACGTACAGCGCGAGCAGCCACATCGCCGGGGCGTTGATGGTCATCGACGTGTTCGCCTCGGCCAGCGGGATCCCGTCGAAGAGGCGGCGCATGTCACCGATGTGCGCGATCGGCACCCCGACCTTGCCGACCTCGCCCCTGGCGAGCTTGTGGTCGGCGTCGTAGCCCGTCTGCGTCGGCAGGTCGAAGGCCACCGAGAGGCCGGTCTGCCCCTTGGCGAGGTTGCGCCGGTACAGCTCGTTAGACGCGGCGGCCGACGAATGGCCCGCGTACGTCCGCATCACCCACGGGCGATCCCGTTCACGATCCGCTGGATAGGGCACGCCAACCTCCCTGGGACGAATCCGCTGAGTGTACTTGCCGGTAACATCCCGCCGCGAACACTGTGACGGAAATCCGCGAGCCCGGCCAGGGGGCTACCGATACCGTTGGCGTACGTGACGTGGAGTTCGTACGGCAGCTATCTGGTCTTCGTCGTCATCGTGGTGCTGGCGCCCGGCCCGGACACGATGGTGACGCTCAAGAACTCGCTCGCGGGCGGCTTCCGTGGCGGGCTGCTCGCCACCTCCGGCATCGCCTTCGGCAACGTGCTCCAGGGCACCGCCGTGGCACTGGGGCTCGGCGCGCTGATCGTACGCTCGCAGCCGGTGTTCACGACGCTGCGCTGGTTGGGCGTCGCGTACCTCTGTTACCTGGGATTCCAGGCGCTGCGCTCCGCGTGGCGCGGCGACTACCGGGCAATGGAGGAGGCGAGCGGCAGGGCCACCGGGTTCCGCCGCTGGCGGGAGGGCTTCCTTTCGAACGTGACCAACCCCAAGGTGCTCGCGCTGTACCTGTCCGTGCTTCCGCAGTTCCTCGACCCGGTGCACGGCACGGCGTTCGACGCCCTGCTCCTCGCCTACACCGTCGCGGTCCTGGGCGCACTGTGGCTGCTGCTCCTGCTGCTGTTCGTGCACCGCGTGCGGGGCTGGCTCAAGCGCAGGCGCGTACGGCGCACACTCGACGCGGTGACCGGCGGTACGCTCGTCGGCTTCGGCGTCGCCCTCGCCGCGGAGTCCTGACCGGCGCGCAACCCGTCGATCGTCGGATGACTTCACGCCCCTCTCCGGGTTGAATCCGCGGAATGAAACCTCAACTCCGCCGCGCGGCGCTGCTCACCGCCGCGGCCACCGCGACGCTGCTGGCCGCCACCACCGGCGCTTCGGCCATCAGCTCCTACAACTCCGAGCCTGCGCCCGAACGCACCGAGGTCGGGGCACTCGTGGCGCAGTGGGACAACGACGCGGACCCGGCCACGCCCGACCGCATCGACTGGGTCTGCTCCGGCACGATGGTCGACCCCGGCACGTTCCTGACCGCCGCGCACTGCACCACGGGGTGGCCCGCGGGCGTGCGCTTCTACGTGTCCCTCGCACAGGACGTGCAGGGCGGCCTCGATGACGCGGGCGAGCGGTTCCCCGGCGACCCGGCGGCGATCGGGCAGGCGGTCGGGGTCGAGGGCACCGCGCACAGCGCGCCCGGCTACCCGGGCAACTCGGCTGACTCGCACGACATCGCCGTGGTCGAGGTGCCCGCGGACGAGATGGCGCAGCGCTGGTCGTTCACGCCTGCCACGCTGCCGTCCGCGGGGGCGCTCGACGAGCTCGGCCCGCGCGGGCTGAACGGCACCGACTTCGTGGTCGCCGGCTACGGCACCCAGGAGGCGCAGCGCGGCCCGGGCGGGCACACGCACCCGGGTGGCGGGGTCCGGATGAAGGCACCCGTCACCTTCAACGCGCTGAACAAGACGTGGGTCCGGCTGGCGATGACCGAGCCGCAGGGCAACGGCGGCGCCTGCTACGGCGACTCGGGCGGGCCGAACTTCGCGGTCCTCGACGGACAGCTGGTGCTCGTCTCGACCACGATCACCGGCGACGCGCCGTGCTACGCGACGAACGTCACCTACCGGCTCGACGCACCCACTGCCCGCGCGTTCCTGGGCCAGTACGTCGACCTCCCCTGACCCGCGCCCTCGTGAGTGCGCACGCGAGTTCTAACTCGCGTGCGCACTCACGAGCGGTCGGGCTGGGTGGCGACGCGGTCGATGCGGGCACCGAGGCGGTTCAGGTTCTCCACGAAGTGCGGATAGCCGCGGTCGATGTGGAAGACGTCCCACACCTCGGTGACCCCGTCGGCACAGAGCCCGGCGAGCACGAGCCCGGCACCCGCGCGGATGTCGGAGGCCCACACCGGCGCGCTGGAGAGCCGGTCGATTCCCCGGACGACCGCGTGGTGGCCGTCGGTACGCGCGTCCGCGCCGAGCCGGATCATCTCCTCGATGAACCGGAAGCGCGCCTCGTAGACGTTCTCGGTGATCATCGACGTGCCCTCGGAGACGGAGGACAGGGCGACCGCGAACGGCTGGAGATCGGTGGCGAACCCCGGGTAGGGCAGCGTCACGAAGTCCACCGAGCGCGGCCGGTCGGCCTGCACGATGCGGAAGCCCTTGTCGTCGTACGCCGTGACCTCCGCCCCGGCGAGCCGGAGCTTCTCCAGCACCAGGTCGAGGTGATGCGGGTTCACGCCGGTGACCGTCAGGTCACCGCGCGTCATCACCGCCGCGAAGGCCCACGTCGCGCCGACGATCCGGTCGCCGATCACCCGGTGCTCGGTCGGGTGCAGTGCCTCCACACCGTGCACGGTGAGGGTCGAGGTGCCCCCGCCCTCGATCTTGGCGCCCATCTCGGTGAGCATCGTGCAGACGTCGACGATCTCCGGCTCACGCGCCGCGTTGTCGATCACCGTGGTGCCCTCGGCCAGCACCGATGCCATCAGGATGTTCTCGGTCGCACCGACGCTGGGGAAGTCCAGCCAGATCTGCGCACCGTGCAGGCCGTCGGACTCGGCGACGACACAGCCGTGCTCGATCGCGCTCGTCGCGCCCAGCTTGCGGAGACCGTTCTGGTGCATGTCGAGCGGCCGCGAGCCGATCGCGTCGCCGCCCGGCAGCGCCACGACGGCCTTCTTCAGCCTGCCGACCAGCGGGCCGAGTACACAGACCGAGGCGCGCAGCTTGCCCATCGCGGAGGAGTCCGCGCGATGCGACAGCTCGGCCGGCGTCGTGATGTAGGTGGTGTCCCCGTCGAGCACCACCTCACAGCCGACACTGCGCAGGACGTCGGCCATCAGCGGCACGTCCAGGATCTGCGGGCAGTTGGTGATGGTGGTGGTGCCCTCCGCGAGCAGTGCGGCGGCCATCAACTTCAGCACGCTGTTCTTCGCACCGACGACCTCGACCTCGCCGACCAAACGTGCGCCGCCATGGACGTCGAAGTGCTCGCTCATGGTCGCCCATCATGCCCGTCGCACTCGGCGCCGCTGCGGTGGGGCACAACAGAACTGAGCGCGGCCACAATCCGGCAGAAGTGTGAAACACCGGGGCCCGCCGCACCGATAGTCCCTTATGGGCTCCGGAACTCCGCCGTAGACTTCGGACATGCCCGTACGGATCAACCGCGTGTACACCAAGGTCGGCGACAACGGAACGACCGCGCTGGGCGACGGCGCCCGGGTCCCGAAGACCGATCCCCGCCTCGGCGCCTACGCCGACGTCGACGAGACGAACTCGGTGGTCGGCGTCGCGATCGCGCTCGGCGGGCTGCCGGACGAGATCGCCGACGTGCTGCGCTCGGTCCAGAACGACCTTTTCGACGTCGGAGCGGACCTGTGCACCCCGGTGGTGGACAACCCGGAGTTCCCCCCGCTGCGCGTCACCGAACCGTACGTGGAGCGGCTGGAGGGCTGGTGTGACGAGTTCAACGAGCGGCTCGGCAAGCTGACCTCGTTCATCCTGCCGGGCGGCACGGCAGGGGCCGCACTGCTGCACCAGGCGCGGACCGTCTCCCGCCGCGCGGAGCGCTCCGGGTGGGCGCTACTGGAGGCGGACGGCGAGCGCACCAACATCCTCGCCGTGAAGTACCTGAACCGGCTCTCCGACCTGCTGTTCATCCTCGCCCGGCTGGCCAACCCGGATGGCGACGTGCTCTGGAGGCCGGGTGGCGACCGCTAGCGTTGTGACCGGTCAGCTCGCCCTGGGGACCCTGCGGCCGGGCGGGGCCGACTCCAGCCAGGAGAGGAAGCCGGTCAGCGCGCCGGGGCCCATCGCGATCTCGATGGCCTCCTGGGCGATCGACTCGCAGCGCAGCACGGTCGAGCCCGCGGGAACGGCGTAGGACTCGGTGCCGATCGGATCCCGCCGGTCGGTGATCTCCAGTTCCTCGCGGTGGAAGACCCGGTCCGGGCCGGTGCGCAGGCTCCAGACCCGGTACCAGACGAACTCCTCGCCGTGGTAGCGGCCGATCCCCAGGTGCCAGCCCGAGCGGTCCCGGTCCGGCTGCCAGCGCAGCGCGACGCTCACGCCACCGAGCCGGCGCATCCGCACCCAGCGCAGCGAGTACCAGGCGGCGACGACGAGCAGAACTAGCAGGACGGCTAGGAGCACCAGTGCGATGTCCATGGCCGGCCCCCGCTCGTCGTCCGGCTCAGACCGAGTGACCGGCCGCGCGGAGCCTCGCGCTCGCTCTCGTGCGCTCGGCCTCGTCCTCGCCGGACAGCGCGCGCCTTGCCGCGTCGATGTCGATCTCCTCGCCGAGGTCGGCCGACTCGGCGAGCACACTCACCTTGTCGCCCGTGATCGAGAGGAAGCCACCGTGTACCGCGGCCGTGACCGTGTCACCGTCGGTGGTGGTCACCTTCACGATGCCACCCTCGGCCAACTGGCCGAGCACCGGCTCGTGGCCGGGAAGCACACCGATCTCGCCCTCGGTGGTCTGCGCGACCACGAACGTGGCCTGACCGGACCACAGGCGGCGCTCGACGGCGACAAGCTCGACCGACATCGCCGAATTCTCAGCCACGTAGCTCTCCTTCCGCCTCGGGCGCTGCCATCAAGTGTAATGGCTGCGCCGAGACGACTCAGCACGACCGAGCGAACGGCGGGGCCGCATCCACAGTGGACACAGACCCCGCCGGTCGCCGGCCGTCACTTGCCGGTGATTTCCTTGTACTTCTTCTCGAGGTCCTCGAGCCCGCCGATGCCCAGGAACGCCTGCTCCGGGTAGCTGTCGAAGTCGCCCTTGGCGATCTTGTCGAAAGCCTCGATGGTCTCGGCAAGGGGCACCGTCGAACCCGGCTGGCCGGTGAACACCTCGGCGACCAGCATGTTCTGCGAGAGGAACCGCTCGATGCGCCGCGCCCGGTTGACCGTGAGCTTGTCCTCCTCGGAAAGCTCGTCCATGCCGAGAATCGCGATGATGTCCTGCAGCTCCTTGTACTTCTGCAGGATCCGGATGACCTCGGAAGCGACCCGGTAGTGCTCGTCACCCACGATGGCCGGGTCGAGGATCGTCGAGGAGGAGGCCAGCGGGTCCACGGCCGGGAAGATGCCCTTCTGGAACACCGACCGGGAAAGCTCGGTGGTGGCGTCCAGGTGCGCGAACGTGGTGGCAGGCGCCGGGTCTGTGTAGTCGTCCGCGGGCACGTAGATCGCCTGCATCGAGGTGATCGACCGGCCCCGGGTCGAGGTGATCCGCTCCTGCAGGGTGCCCATCTCGTCGGCCAGCGTCGGCTGGTAACCCACGGCCGAGGGCATGCGGCCCAGCAGGGTCGATACCTCCTGGCCCGCCTGGGTGAACCGGAAAATGTTGTCGATGAACAGCAGCACGTCCTGGTTCTGCACATCGCGGAAGTACTCCGCCATGGTCAGCGCGGACAGCGCGACACGCAGCCGGGTGCCGGGCGGCTCGTCCATCTGGCCGAACACGAGCGCGGTGTCGTTGATGACACCGTCCTCGCTCATCTCCAGGAACAGGTCGGTGCCCTCACGGGTGCGCTCGCCCACACCGGCGAACACCGACGTACCGCCGAAGTTACGGGCGACACGGGTGATCATCTCCTTGATGAGCACCGTCTTGCCCACACCGGCACCACCGAACAGGCCGATCTTGCCACCCTGCACGTACGGGGTGAGCAGGTCGATGACCTTCAGCCCCGTCTCCAGCATCTCGGTCCTGCCCTCGAGCTGGTCGAACGCTGGCGGCTTGCGGTGGATGCCCCACCGCTCCAGATCCGTGCCGTAGCCGGGCTCGTTGAGGCAGTCGCCGAGGGCGTTCCACACGTGGCCCTTGACCTTGTCGCCGACCGGCACCGAGATCGGGCCGCCGGTGTCGGTCACCTCGGTACCACGGACGAGACCGTCCTGCGGCTGCAGCGAGATCGTGCGGACCAGGTTGTCCCCGAGGTGCTGGGCGACCTCGAGGGTCACCGTCTTGCGCAACTGCTCGAACTCGATCTCGGTCCTGAGCGCGTTGTAGAGCTCGGGCACCGCGCCGCGCGGGAACTCGACGTCGACCACCGGACCGGTCACGGAGACGATGCGGCCCTTGGTGGCGGTTGCTGTGTCCTGGGTAGCCGTTTCCTGGCTGACAGTCATTGCTTACTCATCTCCTGTGTCATTACCGCGCACCATCACCCATCGCTCCCGGCCCCTGAGAGCGCATCGGCGCCGCCGACGATCTCGCTGATCTCCTGGGTGATCTGGGCCTGGCGGGCCTGGTTCGCCATCCGGGTGTAGGTGTCCACCAGCTCGCTGGCGTTGTCCGACGCCGACTTCATCGCGGTCCGGCGCGCGGCCAGCTCCGACGCGGCCGATTCCAGCAGCGCCGCGAAGATCCTCGTGTTGATGTACTTCGGCAGCAGGGCGCGGAGCAGGGTCTCGGCGCTCGGCTCGAAGTCGTACGCAGGCAGGATCGTCTCGGGCGTCTCCTCGGAGTACTCGACCTCGAGCGGCGCGACCCGGCGGGCCGTCGGCGTCTGGCTCAGCATGGACTTGAACTCGGTGTAGACGACGTGCAGCTCGTCGACCCCGAGAACCCCGTCCGGGCCCGGCCGGTCGCCCTCGTCGTCGGCGCCGGCCAGGAACGCCTCCACCAGCGCCTCGCCCGCCGCCGCGCCGTTCTCGTAGTGCGGCTGGTCGGAGAAGCCGGTCCAGCTGGCCGCGATCTCCCGGCCACGGAACCGGAAGTAGTTCACGCCCTTGCCGCCGATGACGTAGATCACCGGCTCCTTGCCCTGCTCACGCAGCAGCGCGAGCAGCTCCTCCGTGGCCCGCAGCACGTTGGCGTTGTAGCCACCGCACAGACCCTTGTCACTGGTCACAACCAGGACGGCGGCCCGTCGCGGGTTCTCCCGCTCGGTGAGCAGCGGGTCGTCCAGGTTGGACGCCGCCCCGGCCAGCGCGGAGAGCACGTCGGTGATCTCGTCGGCATAGGGCCGGGACGCCTGCACCCGGGCCTGCGCCCGGCTGATGCGCGACGTGGCGATGAGCTCCATCGCCTTGGTGATCTTTCCGATCGACTTCGTCGCCCGGATCTTCTGCCGTAGTTCGCGGAGTTGCGCGGCCATCTACTTACCGATCACTTCTTCGGAGCAGGACGGTGGACCTTCACCGACTCCTGCCCGACCTGCTCGGCGTCCATGGCCTCGGCCTCGCTCCGGTCGACCAGCGTGCCGCCCTCCGAGGTGGTGAAGCCCTTCTTGAACTCGGCGGTGGCCGCGACGACGCGCTCGGCGAGGTCGTCGGTCCACTTCTTCTTGTCCCGGATCTCGGTGAGGATGTCCTCGTGCTTGTGCCGCACGTTGTCCAGCAGCTCGCGGTTGAACCGGGCGACGTCCTCGGTCGGCACGTCGTCGAAGTGCCCGTTGGTGCCCAGATACACGGTGACGACCTGCTGCTCCACCGGCACCGGCGAGTACTGCGGCTGCTTGAGCACCTCGTAGAGCCGGGCACCGCGGTCCAGCTGGGCGCGCGAGGTCGGGTCCAGGTCCGACGCGAACGCCGCGAAGGCCTGCAGCTCCTGGTACTGCGAGAGGTCGATCCGCAGCGAACCGGAGACCGTCTTCATCGCCTTGATCTGCGCGTCACCACCGACTCGCGAGACCGACGTGGTCACGTCGACCGCGGGGCGCTGGCCCGAGTTGAACAGGTCCGACTGGAAGAAGCACTGGCCGTCGGTGATCGAGATGACGTTCGTCGGGATGTAGGCCGAGATGTCGTTGGCCTTGGTCTCGATGATCGGCAACCCGGTCAGCGAACCGCCGCCCAGCTCGTCGTTCAGCTTCGCGCAGCGCTCCAGCAGGCGGGAGTGCAGGTAGAAGACGTCGCCGGGGAACGCCTCGCGGCCCGGCGGGCGGCGCAGCAGCAGCGAAAGCGCACGGTATGCCTCGGCCTGCTTGGTGAGGTCGTCGAACACGATCAGGACGTGCTTGCCCTGGTACATCCAGTGCTGGCCGAGCGCCGCACCGGTGAACGGCGCCAGCCACTTGAAGCCCGCGGAGTCCGACGCCGGCGCGGCGACGATCGTGGTGTACTCCAGCGCGCCCGCGTCCTCGAGGGACTTGCGCACACCGGCGATGGTGGAGCCCTTCTGACCGATCGCGACGTAGATGCAGCGCACCTGCTGCTTGTCGTCGCCGGTCTCCCAGTTGGCCTTCTGGTTCAGGATGGTGTCGACGCAGACCGCGGTCTTACCGGTCTTGCGGTCGCCGATGATGAGCTGGCGCTGGCCGCGGCCGATCGGGGTCATCGCGTCGATCGCGGTGATACCGGTCTGCAGCGGCTCGGACACCGGCTGCCGCTGCACCACCGACGCGGCCTGCAGCTCAAGTGGACGGCGCTCGTTCGCCTCGATGTCACCGAGGCCGTCGAGCGGATTGCCGAGCGGGTCGACGGTCCGGCCGAGGAAGTTGTCGCCGACCGGTACCGAAAGAATCTGGCCGGTGCGCTTGACCTCCTGGCCTTCCTCGATCCGCTCGAAATTACCGAGGATGACGACGCCGATCCGGCGCGGCTCCAGGTTCTGCGCCACACCGAGGATCCCGCCGGGGAATTCCAGCAGCTCGTTGGCCATGGTGGACGGCAGCCCTTCGACGTGGGCCACGCCGTCACCGGTGTCGACGACGACGCCGACCTCTTCCCGGCTCACATCCGGGGAGTAACTCGAGACGTAGTTCTCGATCGCACTGCGGATCTCATCCGAGGAGATCGTCAGCTCCGCCATGTCGTTCCCGCTCTCGCTTCGTTCTTGCCAGTGTCCAGAAGTATGTGTGCTGTCGCTGTGAGCGTCAGCCGGCCAGCCGCCTGCGCAGCGCCTCGATCCGCCCCGCGGCGCTGCCGTCGATGACCTCGTCACCGACCCGCACGACCAGCCCGGCGCCGAGTTCGCTGTCCAGCTCGACGTGCAGCACGACCTGCCGCCCGTAGATCTGCGCCAGCTTCCCGGCCAGCCGCTCCCGCTGCTCGTCGGTCAGCTCGGTCGCACTCATGACGTACGCCACAGACCGGTCCCGCCGGGCCGCGGCCAGCTCGACCAGCTCGTCGATGCCCCCGGCGATGTCGCGGCCACGCCGGCGGAGCACGACGTGCTCGACGAGCACCTCCGTGATCGGGTCGGCCTTGTCGGCGAACAGTGAGCGAATCAGGTTGCGCTTCGCCTCCACCGGCGCCGCCTGGTCGGACAGTGCCCGCTCGAGGTCCGGCTCGTTCTCCACGATACGGGCCGCCGAGAAGAGCTGACCCTCAACCGTGTCCAGTTTGTCGGCTTTCTCCGCCCCGGCGAGCATCGCCGCCCGGCCTACGGTTTCCACACCGTCGACGAGCTCGAGCGGGTTCGACCAGCGCCTGCCGATCACGGCGTCGAGCACCTCGAGGGTCGGCCCGGAGACCTTGCCCTCCAGCAAGGACCTGACCAGCCGCTTGCGGGCCTCGGGATCCGACGAGCCGTCACCGACGGCCCGGCGCAGCCCGACCTGCCTGCTGAGCAGGTCGACCACGGAGAGCAGCTCTTCCCCGACCGCGGACGGGTCGGTACCCGCGTCGCGGAGTACCTCGTCGAGACGAGTCTCGGCGAAGCTCAGAGCTTCCCGGCTCGCAGCATGCAGCGTCATGAGATCTACTTCCTCGCTCCGGCACCGTTGCCGCTGGCGTCGAGCTCGGCGAGGAACCGGTCGACCGTGCCGCGACGGCGGGCCTCGTCCTCAAGCGACTCACCGACGATCCGGCTGGCCAGCTCGATGGCGTTGCGCCCGAGCTCACCGCGCAGCTCGGTGGTGATCTGCGCCCGCTGGGCCTGCAGCTGCGCCTCGCCCTGCGCGACGATGCGCCGTGCCTCCTCCTGTGCCTCCGCCCGCAGCTCTTCCTTGATCTGCTCGGCTTCGAGCCGGGCGTCGTCGCGGATCTTCGCCGCCTCCGTGCGGGCCTCGGCGAGCTGCGCCTTGTACTGCTCCAGCGCCTGCTCGGCCTCGGCCTGGGCCTTCTCGGCCCTCTCCATGCCGCCCTCGATCTTCGAGGTCCGCTCCTCGTAGAGCTTCTCGAAGCGCGGGGCGGCGTACTTCTTGAGCAGCCACAGCAGGATCAGGAAGGCGACGAGGCCGAGGATGACCTCGGAAAGGTGCGGGACGACCGGGCTCGGCTCTTCTTCCTGAGCCAGGATCATCGATGTGTACAGCACAACGTCTCCCTAGATGCCGTCAGCCGGCTCAGGCGGCGAAGGCGATGAAGAAGAGGACCAGGCCGATCAGGGCGAGCACCTCGGACAGCACGAACGTGGTCCAGGCGATACCCATCAGCTTGCCCTGGGCCTCCGGCTGCCGAGCCGTGCCGTTGATGACCGCGGCCCAGATCAGACCCACACCGATACCGGGGCCGATCGCGCCGAGACCGTAGCCGATCATGGCGAGGCCCGGGTTGATGTTGGTCGCGGCCTCCGCGGCCTGCGCGAGAACAATGTTGCTCACTTGCATTTCCCTTTCAACTCGGTCCGCAGCTGTGCGGATCGGGGGCTTTCGTTGTCCCTCAGTGGTCCGAAGCGAGTGCCATGCCGATGTAGCCGGCGGAGAGCACCGCGAACACGTAGGCCTGGATGACCTGGATGAGCGCCTCGACGAAGGTCAGCAGGATCGCGAAGGCGAACGACACCGCCGACAGCGCCTTGAGCGCTCCGCCCGCCTCGACCAGCAGGAACTCACCACCGAGGGTGAACACCAGCAGGATGAGATGGCCGGCGAACATCGCCGCGAAAACCCGGATCGCCAGCGTGATCGGGTTCATGAAGAACTTCTGGAAGAACTCGATTGGCGTCAGCAGCAGGTAGATCGGCTTCGGCACACCCGCGGGGAAGAGCTGGTTCTTCATGTACCCGCCGAACCCGTGCCTGCGAATGCCGACGAAGTGGTAGACGGGGTAGACGACCAGCACCGACAGTGCGAGCGGGAAGCCGATGTGCGCCATCGTCGGGAACTGGATGATCGGGATGATCCCGAAGATGTTGTTCACCAGGATGAAGGTGAACAGCGCGAGGATGAGCGGCACGTAAGGACGGAAGTCCTTGGACCCGATCTGCTCCCTGGCGATGTTGTTGCGCCCGAAGTCGTAGACCGACTCGGCGGCGAACTGCCACCTGCTCGGGACGAGCTTCATGTTCCGCGACGTGACCAGGAAGAACGCCGCGATGATGACTACCGACAGCGCCACCAGAAGCATCGGCTTGGTGACGCCGAGGAAGATCGGCGGCAGAAAGAAGTCTCCGACGCCGGGGGGCGAGAACTCGCCGCCCTGGGCTGGTACCAGCGCGCCCAACTGGGCTCCTTCCGGTTCTCCCGGCCGGCGTTCACTCCGCCGGGGGAATCGTCACGATCTGGACTTAACGTACCCGACACTGATCGAGTACTCGGAAGCGGATACCACGGTGCGCGGACACGGCCGGGTTACCGGGGCCGACGTTCCGCTGGAGCGGGCACGCGCCAACACGGCTGGTCGCGACGCTGCCATCGGGATGTGCACCCCCGGAGTGCGGCCGTCACCGCCTCCATGGCGCGGACGATACCAGCCGGGTGAACGACGCCGTACGGCCGTACTCCTTTGGCGGGCCGAAGCCCTACCCGGAGGAGTCGGGGATGATCGTCGGGATCTTGGTCCGCTTGAACGCGACCACCTCGGCGCCGGCCCACACGATGATCACCGCGAGCATGGTGAATGCGAGCGCGTAGCGGTGCAGCGCGTCGATACCGCCGAGCAGCATCATCACGCCGAGCAGCACGAGGAGCTTGAAGATGTAGCCGCCGAGCGCGACGGCCAGCACCCCCATCGGGTCCATGGCGGAGGTCTTGCGCATCATCCACAGCGTGGCCAGCGACGAGCCGAACGCGACCAGGCCGCCGACGAGGGCACCGAGCAGGCCGGGCACACCGACCCAGACGGTGGCGACCACGGCGGCCAGCACGACGGTGATCACACCGGGCCACAGTGCGCCCTTCAGCATGGCGTCGGCCAGCTTGAGCACCTGCTCGGCGTGCGGATTGCGGTTTGCGCTGTCAGTGCCTGTCTGGAAACGCGCGACCCGATCGCGTCGCCGGGGCCCGGACTCGATCTCGTCTGCCCTTCCTTCCTGCTGGCGCGCCCCGCCGCCACCATCGTGGGGCTCCGCCGGGCGCGTGCGACCGCTCTCCCGAGCAGGCACGTCACCGTTCTCATTTGCACTGTCAGTCATGAAGCTCCCTGCTGGTTTCTCGACCTCAGTCTAGGGATGACCGAGATGAGCCCGGCCACCAGCAGGCCCCCGCACATGATCCAGAACACCGCGGCGGTGTCGAACAGGGTCACCGAGACGGCGCCGAAAGCGAGGATCCCCGCCCACAGGTAGATCAGCAGCACCGCGCGGCGCTGCGAGTGGCCGATCTCCAGCAGGCGGTGGTGCAGGTGCATCTTGTCGGCCGCGAACGGGCTCTCGCCGCGCCGTGTGCGCCGCACGACCGCGAGCACCAGGTCCAGCAGCGGCAGGAACAGCACCGCGGCGACGACGAACAGCGGGGAGAGCAGCGCGACCACGTCGGTGGCGTCGAAGGAGGTGTAGTTGATCTTGCCGGACGCGGATGTGCTCGCGGCTGCCAGCATCAGCCCGATCATCATCGAACCCGAGTCACCCATGAATATCTTCGCGGGCTGGAAGTTGTGCGGCAGGAAGCCGAGACAGGCACCGGCCAGCGTCGCGGCGATGAGCGCGGGCGGGTAGGTGCCGACGTCACCGCCGGAGGAGGCGAGCAGGCCGAGGGAGAACGCGCAGGTGGCCGCCGCGGCGATCAGGCCGAGGCCGCCGGCCAGCCCGTCCAGGCCGTCGACGAAGTTCATCGCGTTGACCATCACCACCACCAGCAGCACGGCCACCAGCCCGCCCTGGTTGCGGTCGAGGATCAGGACCTGCCCGAGCGCGGCCCCGTCGCCGCCCCAGGGCACCCAGAACGACACCCACTGCAGTCCGAACAGGACGAGAATGCCCGCACACATCACCTGCCCGGCGAGCTTGGTCCAGGCGTCGAGCTCGAAGCGGTCGTCGAGGGCGCCGATGAGCACGATCGCCCCGCCGCCGACGAGCACGGCGACCGGGTCGAAGGAGTACTCGAACGCGCGCCGCAGGACCGGCAGCTGGTGGGCCATCGCCATGCCACCGGCCACGCCGAGGTACATCGCGAGCCCGCCCATTCTCGGGATCGGGATCACGTGCACGTCGCGCTGCCGCGGAACGGCCACCGCTCCGGCTCTGATGGCGAAACGTCGCACGAGGGCGGTGAGCAGGAACGTCACCGCCGCGCTGATGAGGCCGACGAGGATGTACTCGCGGATGGGAAGGCCCGCGGTCAGGGATGGCGTCACGAAGTCGTCATCCTCCGTGCGCCAGGTACTGCTCGGTCACGAGGCGCAACGCTACCGCCGCGCCGCACCGTCATGACCGCGGGCTGAGCTCGATGCCGAGGACCTCCGACACCGCGTCGGCGGACACCGCGCCCTCGCGCAGCAGCACCGGCTCGTCCCCGGTGAGATCGACGATCGTCGACGGCACCGCCTCGCCGGTCGGCCCCCCGTCCAGGTAGACCGCGACGGACTCGCCGAGCTGCTCCCGCGCCTCCTCCGCCGTGGCTGCGGGCGGCCTGCCGGAGACGTTGGCACTCGACACGGCCATCGGGCCGACATCGCGCAGCAGCTCCAGCGCCACCGGGTGCAGCGGCATCCGCAGCATCACCGTGCCCCTGGTGGTGCCGAGGTCCCAGCTGAGGCTGGGCGCGTGCGGCAGCACGATCGAGAGGTCGCCGGGCCAGAACGCCTCGATCAGCGCACGCGCCTGCGGCGTGACGCCGAGCACCAGGCCGTCCACTGTGGACCAGGAGCCGACGAGCACGCCGACGGGCATGTCGGGCCCGCGATGCTTGGCCTGGAGCAGCGACCGCACGGCGCCGGAGTCGAAGGCGTCCGCGCCGATGCCGTAGACGGTGTCGGTCGGCAGCACCACGAGCCTGCCGGAGCGCACCGCGGAGGCCGCTGCCTTCAGCCCGTCCGCCCTGGTCACCGGCTCGCTGCAGTCGTAGATGGCGCTCATGCGGCAGAGCCTACTGTCCGCAGCGCGGTGACGAATCGCGGGCGCCCCGCCAGGTCCGGGTGGTCCACGACATCGGTGAGCACGCGGCGCGCGCTCAACAGCGCGGGCACCGCCTTGCCGTGCGTGTCGTCGTGCTCGATGGCCACTCCGCCGCCGGGGCGCAGCAGCCGCGCCGCAGCCGCGACCACGTGCCTGATGACCTCGAGTCCGCCGCCGGGCGCGAACACGGCCACCGGAGGATCGTGCTCGGCCACCTCCGGCGGCACCTGGGTGCCCTGCGGAACGTACGGCGGGTTGCACAGTACGAGGTCGACCAGTCCGTCGAGCTCGGCGAACACCGTCGCGTCGGTGACGTCGCCCGAGTAGAGCCTGATCGACGTGTCCCCGGCCGCGGCGCGCAGGTCGGCGTTGTGCCTGGCCCACGCCAGCGCGTTCGGGTCGACGTCCACCGCGTACACCACCGCGTCCGGTCTGGCGTGCGCCACCGCGAGCGCGAGCACGCCCGAACCGGTGCACAGGTCGACGACAACCGGGTACTCGCGGCCCTTCAGCAGCTTCAGGCCCCATTCGAGGAGCAGCTCGGTCTCCGGGCGCGGCACGAAGACGCCGGGGCCGATGTCGACCGTGATGTCGCCGAGCGCGGCCCAGCCGGTGAGGTGCTGCAACGGCACCCGCTTGGCGCGCCGCATCACGAGCTGCCGGATGGCCTCCACGACCGGCGGGTCGACCAGCGGCACGAGCGGAAGCCGCCCGCGCTCGACGCCGAGCACGTGGGAGGCGATCAGTTCGGCATCGGCCCGCGGGGAGGCCACGCCGGCGTCCTCCAGGATCCGGGTCGCCTCCATGATCGCCAGGCGCAAGGGCTGTCTGTTCACGGGTCCAAGCCTGGCACAACGATGCCCCCGCGCTCGGGAGGTACACCCACCGACCCGCGCGCCTCGTGAGTGCGCACACGAGTTCTAACTCGCGTGGCCACTCACGAGGGGCGGGCGGCGGGGCGGCGGGTCAGGCGGGCTGCGTGGCGGCCAGCCGCTCCTCCCGGTCGGCGTCGGCCAGCGAGTCGAGCACGCCGCTCAGGTCGCCGTCGAGCACCTGGTCCAGGTTGTACGCCTTGTAGTTCACCCGGTGGTCGGAGATCCGGTTCTCCGGGTAGTTGTAGGTGCGGACCCGCTCCGAGCGGTCCACGGTGCGCACCTGGGAGCGGCGGGCATCGGCCGCCTTCGCCGCGGCCTCCTCCTCGGCCATCGCCTGCAACCGCGCCTGGAGGACCCGGATCGCCCGCGCCCGGTTCTGGATCTGCGACTTCTCGTTCTGGCAGGACACCACGATCCCGGTCGGCAGGTGCGTCACCCGGACCGCCGAGTCCGTGGTGTTCACGCTCTGCCCACCGGGCCCCGACGAGCGGAACACGTCGATGCGCAGGTCGTTCGGGTCGAGCTCGACCTCGACCTCCTCCGGCTCGGGGTAGATCAGCACACCGGCAGCGGAGGTGTGGATGCGCCCCTGGGACTCGGTCGCGGGCACCCGCTGCACCCGGTGCACACCGCCCTCGAACTTCAGCCGCGCCCACACCCCGTCGGCCTCGCCGCCGCGGCCCTTGATGGAGACGGTCACGTCCTTGTACCCGCCGAGGTCGGACTCGGTCGCGTCCAGCACCTCCGCCTTCCAGCCCTTCCGTTCGGCGTAGCGCAGGTACATGCGCAGGAGGTCACCGGCGAACAGTGCGGACTCCTCGCCGCCCTCGCCCGACTTGATCTCCATGACCACGTCCGCACCGTCGTAGGGATCGCGGGGCAGCAGCAGCTCCGTCAGCCGGTTCTCCAGCCGCGGGATCCGCTCGGCGAGCTCCTCGGCCTCCGCCGCGAAGGCCGGGTCCTCGGCGGCGAGCTCCTTCGCGGCGGCCAGGTCGGAGCGGACAGCGTCCAGCTCCCCCAGTGTCTTGACGACCGGCGCCAGCTCGGCGTAGCGGCGGCCCAGCTTGCGGGCCCGAGCCTGGTCGGCGTGCACCGACGGGTCCCCGAGCTGTTCCTCCAGCTCGGCGTACTCGTCGAGCAGTCCGCGCAGCGAACTCGAATCCACAGCTGACCTCATTCCCTTGGGAGGGTGAACAGAGAAACGGCGCCCGCCCTGCCCTGGGGGCAGGCGCGGGCGCCGTCGGTGAAGCTACTTGCTGCCGGACTTCTTCGACCGCTTGCCGTAGCGAGCCTCGAACCGCGCGACCCGGCCACCGGTGTCCATGATCTTCTGCTTGCCGGTGTAGAACGGGTGGCAGTTGGAGCAGATCTCGACGTGGATGTTGCCGTCGGCCTTGGTGCTACGGGTGGTGAAGGTGTTTCCGCAGCCACAGGTCACGTTGGTGACCCCGTAGTCAGGGTGAATACCGCTCTTCATGGTGTCCTCTCTCGTTGGCTCCGGGTCCCCGCGTACGGGGTGAACCGGTGCCGGACTACAGCGGATCGATTCTGCCAGACGCGCTGACAGGGGTTTCAACGCGCCGGGCGCCGTGAGTGTTCCGGACGCCAGGGCTCGTGAGTGCGTACCCGCGTTAGAACTCGGGCGAACACTCACGACCCTGGCGGCGGGTTCCTCAGTCGTCGTCGGTACCCGGCGCGGTCTTCGAGACCTGCATCAGGAACTCGATGTTGGTCTTCGTCTTGCGCAGCCGGTCCAGTAGCAGGTCGATGGCCTGCTGCGAGTCGAGCGCGTGCAGCACCCGGTGCAGCTTGTGCGTCACGCCGAGCTCGTCCGGCGAGAGCAGCAGCTCCTCCTTGCGGGTACCGGACGGGTTGACATCCACCGCGGGGAAGACGCGCCGCTCGGCGATCTTGCGGTCCAGCTTGAGCTCGGCGTTGCCGGTGCCCTTGAACTCCTCGAAGATCACCGTGTCACCGGTCGAGCCGGTCTCCACCATCGCCGTGGCGAAGATCGTCAGCGAGCCGCCGTCCTCGATGTTGCGCGCCGCGCCGAGGAACCGCTTCGGCGGGAACAGCGCGGTCGAGTCGACACCACCGGAGAGGATCCGGCCGGACGCCGGGGCCGCCAGGTTGTAGGCACGGCCGAGGCGGGTGATCGAGTCGAGCAGGACGACCACGTCGTGGCCCATCTCCACCAGGCGCTTGGCGCGCTCGATGGACAGCTCGGCCGCCGAGGTGTGGTCCGACGGCGGGCGGTCGAAGGTGGAGGCGATGACCTCGCCCTGCACCGACCGCTGCATGTCGGTGACCTCTTCCGGCCGCTCGTCCACGAGCACGACCATCAGATGGCACTCGGGGTTGTTCGTCGCGATCGCGTTCGCGATGTCCTGCATGATCGTCGTCTTACCGGCCTTCGGCGGCGAGACGATCAGCGCGCGCTGACCCTTGCCGACCGGCATCACCAGGTCGATCACCCGGGTGGTCAGCTTGTTCGACGAGGTCTCAAGGCGCAGCCGCTCGTTCGGGTACAGCGGCGTCAGCTTGGTGAACTCGGGCCGCTTCTTGGCGACCTCGGGCTCCAGCCCGTTGATCGTGTCGACGCGCACCAGCGGGTTGAACTTCTGCCGCTGCTGCTCGCCCTCGCGCGGCTGGCGGACGACGCCGGTGATCGCGTCACCACGGCGCAGCCCGAACTTGCGCACGAGCGACAGCGAGACGTACACGTCGTTCGGCCCGGCCAGGTAACCCGAGGTGCGGACGAACGCGTAGTTGTCCAGCACGTCAAGGATGCCCGCGACGGGCAGCAGGACGTCGTCCTCGCGGATCTCGGTGTCGGGGCTGCCGCCGCCGCTCTCGCCGCGGCCACCGCGCCGGCGACGGTCACGGAAGCGCCGGCCACGCCGGCCACCACGCTCGTCGTCGTCATCGGTGTTGTTCTGCTGCCCCTGCTGGCCCTGGCCCTGCCCCTGCTGGCCACGCTGGTTGTTCTGGCGGCGCTGGTCGCGCTGCTCGCGCTGGTCGCGCTGCTCGCGCTGGTCGCGCTGGTCGCGCTGGTCACCGCCACCGCCGCGCTGCTCACGCTGGTCCGTGGACGCCTCGCCGCCGCGCTGGCCGCGCTGCTCGCGCGGTTCACGCTGCTCGCCGGCCTCCCCGCGCTGCTGTCCGCCCGCGTCCTGACCGCCACTCTGGCGGCCGGAGCTGCGGCGACGGCGGCTGGGACGGCCGCCCTCGTCGGACTGCGGCTGGCCGTCCTCGGCCGGAGCCGGCGCCACGATGTCCTGCCTTGCGGCCGGGGCCTCCCGCTCCGCCGGAGCGGGTGCGGCCTGCTCGGCCGGCGCCTCCGCGCGGCCCTTCGGCTTCTCGGCCTGCTTGGTCTCGCCCACGCCGTCGAGCGGCAGGGTGTCGCCGTCGGCCGCGGTGGACCTGACGCGCTTGGACTTGCCCTGGCGCTCACGGATCGCAGCGATCAGGTCCCCCTTGCGCATTCCTGTGGTGTCGTTGATGCCCAGTTCGCCGGCCAGAGCGCGCAGATCGGCGATGACCATGCCGGACAACCCGCCCGGGCGCCGCTTCGGCGCCGCCTCGGCGCCCTCGACGCCATTGGCCTGCGGCGTCTGCTCCCCGGTACCCGGCGTCTCAGCCTGGGTGTTCACGTCGCCGCTCAAGAGATCGGTGTTGCTCACACATGTCCTTCCTTACCGGCCCACGCCTCCACGGCGGACCAGCGGACCGCCGCCCGCGTCCGAATTGCGAGACGGCGTTCTAGTTCCCAGTGCGGACCGCCCCAGCCGAGACGTGCTCGCCACAGCGGTGGAACCGCCAGCACGGGATTGAATCGCCCACCGTGGTTACCGGGAGCCCGTCTTGAGTGACAGAAGATGCGATCCGGGATGATCCCGGAACCAGCACCGGGTGCGGAATATGCACGGTGACCGAACGCCCCCGAGGGTAGACCGCCCGAGGTCGAGGTGCAACAACCACCCCCCGCGTGGCGTGCCTCGCGGTGGCCGGCGTTCTACCGGCGACTTCCGGCGGCCACCTGCACGCCGAACGGATCGACGGGCATCTCGGTGACCTCGAAGTGTTCAACACCGGTGCCGGCCGGGAGTATTCCCGTCGTCGTGAACGCGATCACGGAGGGCCCCGCGCCGGACACGGCCGCGGCCACGCCCTGCGCGCGCAAGGCGCGCACGAGCCGCATGCTGGCCGGGAAGGCGGGTTCCCGGTAGTCCTGGTGCAGCCGGTCCTCGGTGGCGGGCAGCAGCAGCTCCGGGCGCGTGGTGAGCGCGTGCACGGCGAGCGCGGCACGGCCCGCCGTGAACGCCGCGTCGGCGTGCGGCACCTGTTCGGGCAGCAGGCCCCTGGCGGCACGGGTGGACGAGCGCTCCGCGGGCACGGCGAGCACGGGCCGCAGCGTCGGGTGCGGTTCGAGCCGCTCCGCGTGGAACCGTCCGTTCTCCTGCCAGGCGATCACCGCACCGCCGTACAGGCTGGCGGCCGCGTTGTCGGCGTGGCCCTCGAACGCCGCCGCGAGCTGCAACGCCTCATCGTCCGGCTCCCGGCCGGCCAGTGCGTAGCCTGCGGCGATCCCGGCGACCACCGCGGCGGCCGAGGAGCCGAGCCCGCGCGCGTGCGGGATCGCGTTGTGACAACGCAGGTGCAGGCCGGGCACGTCGACGTCGAGCAGCGTGCACGCGCGGCGCAGCGCCCGCACCACGAGGTGGTTCTCGTCGGTCGGCACGCCGGCCTGCTCGCCCGCACCGGCGTCGAGCACCTCCACCTTCAGCCCCGAGCCGGTGACCCGCACCTCGATCACGTCGTGCAGGCCGAGTGCCATGCCGAGGGCGTCGAACCCGGAGCCGAGGTTCGCCGTGGACGCGGGGACCGTGATCTCGAAGCTCATGAGAGCTCGAGCGCCGTGGCGACGGCGCGGGGGTCGACGGAGAGCGGCTCCACCTCGACGTTGCCCTCCAGCGCGGTCGCCGGATCCTTCAGCCCGTGACCGGTCACCGTGCACACCACGGTCGAGCCACGCGGGATACGCCCGTCGGCGGCGGTCTGCAGCAGGCCCGCGACGCTGGTGGCGGACGCGGGCTCGACGAACACGCCCTCACGGCGGGCGAGCAGCCGGTACGCCTCGAGGATGCGCTCGTCGGTGACCGCGTCGAACAGGCCGCCGCTGGCGTTCTTCGCCCGCACGGCCGGCTCCCACGAGGCCGGGCTGCCTACCCGGATGGCGGTGGCGACCGTCTCCGGCAGGGCCACCGGCTCACCGTGCACGAGCGGCGCCGCACCCGCCGCCTGGAAACCGAACATTCGTGGTGTGCTTTCCACCACACCATCGGCGGCGTACTCGGTGTAACCGGCCCAGTAGGCGGTGATGTTGCCCGCGTTTCCGACCGGCAGGCAGTGGATGTCCGGCGCGAAGCCGAGCACGTCGCAGATCTCCCACGCGGCGCTCTTCTGCCCGACAAGGCGCACCGGGTTGACGGAGTTCACCAGCGTCACCGGGTAGTCGGCCGCAGTCTTGCGGGCCAGCTCCAGGCAGTCGTCGAAGTTGCCGTCGACCTGGAGGATCCGCGCCCCGTGCAGCACCGCCTGGGCCATCTTGCCGAGCGCGATCTTGCCCTGCGGCACGAGCACGGCGCTGGTCAGGCCCGCACGGGCGGCGTAGGCGGACGCCGATGCCGAGGTGTTGCCGGTGGACGCGCAGATCACCGCCTGCAGACCGCTGGCCAGCGCGTGCGTGATCGCGACCGTCATGCCGCGGTCCTTGAACGAGCCGGTGGGATTAGCGCCCTCCACCTTGAGGTAGACGGCGCAACCGGTGGCCTCGGAGAGGTACGGCGCCGACAGCAGCGGCGTGTTCCCCTCGCCGAGGGTCACCACCTGCGCGCCCTCGGGGATCGGGATGCGCGCCGGGTAGGTGTTGATGATGCCGGGCGAGCCCGGCTCGACGCCCACGATGCCCGGGTTCACGAGTCCTCGCCCTCCACCCGCATCACGCTCACGACCTCGCGGACGACGTCGAGCTTGCCGATCTCCTCCACCGTGGCGCGCAGCGCGGCGTCCGGCGCGGAGTGCGTCACGATCACCAGGCTCGCGGTGGACGTGCGGTCGCGCTGGCGGACCGCCGCGATGCTCACGTCGTGCGTCGCGAAGGCCTGCGCCACCTGGGCGAGCACGCCCGCACGGTCGGCGACGTCGAGGCTGATGTGGTAGCGCGTCGGGGTCTGCCCCATCGGGCGGACCGGCAGCGCGGCGTGCGCCGACTCCCGCGGGCCTCGGCCGCCCGCGACCCGGTTGCGGGCCGCCGCCACCAGGTCGCCGAGGACGGCGCTCGCCGTCGGCGCACCGCCCGCGCCCTGGCCGTAGAACATCAGCTCACCGGCCGCGTCGGCCTCGACGTAGACGGCGTTGAACGCACCGTTCACCCCGGCGAGCTGGTGGGTACGCGGGATCATCACCGGATGCACCCGCGCGGACACCGACTCGGTGCCGTCATCGGCTTGGACCCGCTCGCAGATCGCCAGCAGCTTCACCGTGCGGTTGAGCAGCCTGGCGGCCGCGATGTCCGAAGCGCTGATCCCGGCGATGCCCTCCCGGTGCACGTCGGAGGCGGTGACCCGGGTGTGGAAGGCCAGCGACGCGAGGATCGCAGCCTTGGACGCGGCGTCGTAGCCGTCGACGTCGGCGGTCGGGTCGGCCTCGGCGTAACCGAGCCTGCTCGCCTCGTCTAGGGTGTCGGCGTAGCCGGCGCCCGTGGAGTCCATCGCGGACAGGATGTAGTTCGTGGTGCCGTTGACGATGCCCATCACGCGCGTGATGCGGTCCCCGGCGAGCGACTCCCGCAGCGGCCGCAGCAGCGGGATCGCACCGGCGACGGACGCCTCGTAGTAGAGGTCGGCTCCCGAGATGCCGGCCGCCTCCGCGAGCTCCGCCGAGTGTTCGGAGAGCAGCGCCTTGTTGGCGGTGACGACCGCCTTTCCCTTGCGCAGCGCGGTGAGCAGCCAGTCGCGGACCGGCTCGATGCCGCCGATGAGCTCCACCACGACGTCCACATCGGACTCGACGAGCGCCCCGGCGTCGGCGGTCAGCAGGTGCTGCGGCAGCTCCGGATGCTTGTCCGGACGGCGGACCGCGATCCCGGCCAGCTCGACCTTGGCACCGATCCGCGCCGCGAGCTCGTCGGCGTCGTCGATGAGCACCCGGGTGACCTCGCTGCCGACGGTGCCGCAGCCGAGCAACGCCACCCTGACGCTTCCGTCCTCACCGGGCACGTTCACGACACCTCCTGTGTCCTGCGGGGCACCCGCACCCGGTCGGCTCTCGTGAGCGGAAGCTCCGCGATTGTCACTCACGACACCTCCAACCGCAGCATGTCCTCGTTCGTCTCCCGCCGCAGCAGCAGCCGTGGGCTGCCGTTACGGACCGCGACCACCGCGGGCCGCGGCTGCCGGTTGTAGTTGCTGGCCATCGAGTAGCAGTACGCACCGGTCGCCGCGACCGCGAGCAGGTCGCCCGGAGCCAGGGTGTCGGGCAACCAGCAGTCGCGGACCACGATGTCGCCGGACTCACAGTGCTTTCCCACGACTCGGGACAGCGCGGCGCCGACCTGCTCCGGCTGACCGTCGTCGCTCGCGCGCGACACGAGCCGGCAGTCGTAGGCGGCGTCGTAGAGGGCGGTGCGGATGTTGTCGCTCATCCCGCCGTCGACGCTGACGTAACGCCGCACGGCCTCGTCACCGAGGGCGACGTCCTTGATGGTGCCCACCTCGTACAGCGTCACCGTGCCCGGCCCGGCGATGGCCCGCCCCGGCTCCCCCGCGATGCGCGGCACCGGAAGGTCGGCGAACTCGCATTCCTTGCGGACGATCTCGCGGATCTGGGTGACCATCTGCGCCGGCGGCGGCGGGTTGTCCCGGTCGGTGTAGGCGATGCCGAACCCGCCACCGAGGTCCACAGTGGCCAGCTGCTTGACGAGCTCGTCGCCGTGCTCCTTGCGCAGCTCCCCGATGAGGCCGATCACCCTGCGGGCGGCGACCTCGAAGCCGTCCGCGTCGAAGATCTGCGAGCCGATGTGGCTGTGCAGGCCGATCAGCTTGAGCGACGGCGAGTTCAGCACCCGGCGCACCGCCTCGGCGGCGCCACCGGAGGCAAGCGAGAAGCCGAATTTCTGGTCCTCGTGCGCGGTCGCGATGAACTCGTGCGTGTGCGCCTCGACGCCCACCGTGACGCGGACGAGCACCTGCTGCACGATGTCGTGCCGCGCGGCGACGTCGGCGAGCCTGGCGATCTCGTAGAAGGAGTCGAGCACGATGGTGCCGACCCCCGCCTCCACGGCCGCCTCGAGCTCGGCCGTGGACTTGTTGTTGCCGTGGAAGGTGATCCGCTCCGGCGGGAACTCGGCGCGCTGGGCGATCACCAGCTCACCGCTGCTGCAGACGTCGAGGCTCAGACCCTGGCCGGCGACCCAGCGGGCGATCTCCGTGCAGAGGAACGCCTTGGACGCGTAGTGCACCAGCGCCGGATCGTCGAAGGCCTCGGCGTACTCGGCGCAGCGCGACTTGAAGTCGGCCTCGTCGATGACGAACAGCGGGGTCCCGTAGGTCTGCGCGAGCTCGCGCACGTCGACGCCCGCTATCCGGACGACGCCGTCCGGTGCCCGGTAAGTGTTGCGGGGCCACACCTTCGGGTAGAGCCGGTCGAGCTCGGCCGAAGTGGACGGTGGGAAACCGGCCTGGTCAACATGCGGGTAAACCTCGGCGTGCCGGGGCCCCGCGGGGTGTGCGCACATAGCTGATTACTACATCCGTTCCGGGGCCGACACCCCGAGCAGGGACAGTCCGTTGGCGAGCACCTGCCGAGCCGCCTCGCACAGGGCGAGACGCGCATGGGTGAGCGGAGTCGCCTCCTCGTCACCCTGCGGGAGCACGCGCGCCACGTCGTAGAACTTGTGGTATGCCGACGCGAGCGACTCGAGGTAACGGGCGACGCGGTGCGGTTCGCGCAGCTCGGCCGCCTTCCTCAGAACGGTCGGGAACTCGCCGATCGTGCGGATCAGGTCGCCTTCCCTTGGGTGCGTGAGCAGGCCGAAATCGGCGTCGGCCCGCGTCTGGAGCCGCAGTTGCGCCGCGTTGCGCTGCAACGAAGCCAGCCGGGCGTGCGCGTACTGCACGTAGTAGACGGGGTTCTCGTTGGTGTGCTTGCGCAGCAGGTCCAGGTCGACGTCCAGCGTCGAGTCGACCGAGTAGCGCGTCAGCTCGTAGCGCGCCGCGTCGACGCCAACGGCCTCGACCAGATCCTCCATGGTCACGACGGTGCCCGCGCGCTTGCTCATCCGCACCGGCCTGCCCGCGCTGACCAGGTTGACCATCTGGCCGATCAGCACCTCGACCACGTCGGGATGCTCGCCCATCGCGGCGGCCGCGGCCTTGAGCCTGGCGATGTAGCCGTGGTGGTCGGCGCCGAGCATGTAGATGCACAGGTCGAACCCGCGGTCGAGCTTGTCGCGCAGGTACGCGATGTCGGCCGCGATGTAGGCGGGCGCGCCGTCCCGCTTGATGACCACCCGGTCCTTGTCGTCCCCGAAGTCGGTGGAGCGCAGCCACCAGGCGTCGTCGGCGAGGTAGAGGCTCCCGGACTCCTTGAGGCCCTCGACCGCGGTGTCGACGGCACCCGAACCGTGCAGCGAGTCCTCGTGGAAGTACACGTCGAACACGGTGCCGAACTCGTGCAGGCTCTTCCTGATCTCGGTGAACATCAGGTCGACGCCGATCCGGCGGAAGGTCTCGCGCCGCTCGTCCTCCGGCTTCGACAGCACGCTCGGCTCGGCGCGGATCACCGCGGCCGCGATGTCGTCGATGTAGGCACCCGCGTAGCCGTCCTCGGGCGTCGGCTCGTCCTGCGCCGCCGCGAGCAGCGAGTTGACGAACCGGTCGATCTGGGCCCCGGCGTCGTTGAAGTAGTACTCGCGGGTGACCTCGGCGCCCTGCGCCTGCAGCAGCCGGCCGAGCGCGTCGCCGACCGCGGCCCAGCGCGTGCCGCCGAGATGGATCGGGCCGGTCGGGTTGGCCGAGACGAACTCGAGGTTGATCTTGCGCCCGGCGAGGATGTCGCCCCTGCCGTAGCCGTCACCGGCGGCCAGGACCTTGCGCACCAGGTCACCCTGGGCGTCGGCGGCGAGCCGCAGGTTGAGAAAGCCGGGGCCGGCGACCTCTGCGGCGGCCACCTCGGGCGCCGAGGAGATCTGCTCGGCCAATGCCTCGGCCAGTTCCCGGGGCACGAGCCCTACTTTCTTCGCTACCTGCAGTGCCAGGTTGGTCGCGTAGTCTCCGTGCTCGGGGTTGCGCGGTCGCTCGATCGTCACCGGGTCCGGCAACACGCTGTGGTCGAGGCCACGCGCGGTCAGCACCTGCACGGCGGCCGAACGAACGAGGTCGGCAAGAGCGGCGGGAGTCACCAGGCGAGTGTACGGCCGGAGGTGGCGACGGTAAGTGACCACCTGCCGGGCGGCACGTGGGCGTTGACACCGAGCAGACACGCGCTCCCTACACTCGGAGCAGGCACGACCACGTCCTCACGTCCGACGAAACGCGGGAGCCATGGCTAGCGGCACGAACAAAAAAGGCGCAGGCAGGAAAGGCGCAGGCAAGAACCGTGCCGTCAAGGCGGCCCGCGGCTCGGTGGTCGCCAAGAAGCACACCCCCTGGGGCACGATCATCGCGGTCATCGCGATCCTGGCGCTGGCGGGCGGTGTCTTCGGCTACTACTGGATGGCCTCCGCCGACCAGCGCGAGCAGCGCAGCCGTGAGGAGGCGGCGGCCGCGTTCGCCCCGAGCGAGCAGAACCCGGATCCCTCCAAGCAGCTGGAAGGCATCACCATCAAGCAGTACGAGGGCGGTGCCCACGTGAAGCCGAACGAGCGGGTCGCCTACGACCAGACCCCGCCGTTCGGCGGGCCGCACGACGGCTACTGGGCGGCGTGCAGTGGCATCACCTACCCCCAGCCCGTCCGCACCGAGAACATGGTGCACTCGCTCGAACACGGCGCGGTGTGGATCGCCTACAACCCGGAGCGGGTCAAGGGTGAGGCGCTGGAGAAGCTCAAGGTCAGGGTGGACGGCAAGCCGTACACGATGATGTCGCCCTACCCCGGTCTCCAGGCGCCGATCTCGCTGCAGTCGTGGGGCCACCAGCTCACCGTGGAGAGCGCGGAGGACGAGCGGATCGACCAGTTCATCGCGGCGCTGCGGCGCAACCCGAACACCTATCCCGAGGTCGGCGCCTCCTGTGACGCGCTCGGCCAGGGCATGTTCGACCCGGACAACCCGCCGCCGTTCGACCCCTCGCCGCCCGGCCCGGACGCCAAGCCGATGGACTACCAAGGCTCCGAGGACGCGCAACAGATGGGCGAACAGCCGGCTCCGCAGACCCCTGAGGGCTGATCTCCGGTGAGCACGGAGACCGAGACGTCCCAGCCGGAGGAGGCGCCCGAGCGGCCCACGTGGTCCCGGGTGCTGGTCTTCGGCGCGGGCACCCTCGCCGTCCTGCTGATCGGCGCCACGATCGGGATGCTGCTCACCGGAGCGACCAGCGAGGAGCCCGTGCCCACGCCGGGTGCCGACTCGGTGGCGGTCGGCTTCGCGCAGGACATGTCGGTGCATCACGAGCAGGCCGTCACGATGGCCAACTGGGCGCGCGACCACAGCACCGATCCGGCGATCAGGCAGCTGGCCTTCGACATGGCCAGCACGCAGCTCGAACAGATCGGCCGGATGAAGGGCTGGCTCATGTTGTGGGGGCAGCCCGAGCAGCCGATCGGCGACTACATGACCTGGATGTCGGGCGCCGGAGGACACGCGCACCAGCACAGCGCGCCGAGCGGTGGGGCCACCGCAGGTGACGCGCCGATGCCGGGCATGGCGACGACGGAGGAACTCGCGGAGATGCGGTCGCGCTCCGGCGAGGAGCTGGATGTCACCTTCCTCCGGCTGATGCTGCGACACCATCAGGGCGGCACCGACATGGCGCAGTACGCCGTCGATCACGCGTCGGTGCCCGCCGTGCGCACGCTGGCCGACAGCATGCTCAGGTCGCAGGGCGCGGAGATGGACCTGATGCGGCGGCTGCTCGCCGAGCGGGATGCGCAGCCGCTGCCGTTCCCCTGATCACCACGACAGCTCGTCACAGCGGCGAGCCGACTCACGCGGTTCCACCTGCAGCGTGGCGTGCTCGATCGAGTAGTCCCGCGCGAGCAGTGCCTGCGCCGAGGACAGGACGTCGGACGAGTCGGCCTCCGGCGCGATCGTCAGGTGTGCGGACGCGACCTCCATACCCGAGGTGAGCGTCCAGACGTGCAGGTCGTGCACGTCCTCGACGCCGGGCAACGTGTTGAGCTCGCCGCTGAGCCTCGCGACGTCCACCCCGTGCGGAGCGTGCTGGAACAGGATCCGCAGCGCGCGGCGGGCCAGCATGACGGTCCTCGGCAGCACGAAAACGGCGATCGCGACACCGGCGATCGGGTCCGCGTACCGCCACCCGGTCGTCAGGGTGACGGCGGCGCTGATGAGCACGCCGACCGAGCCGATCATGTCGGCGAGCACTTCCAGGTAGGCGCCGCGGACGTTCAGGCTCTCCTTGGCACCGCCGCGCAGGAGCAGGAACGACACGAGGTTGGCGAGCAGTCCGGCGGCGGCGACGAGCAGTACCGGCAGCCCGGGCACCCGCGGTGGGTCCGCGATCCGGTCGATCGCCTCGTAAAGGACGTAACCGGCGACGCCGAACAGCAGCACGGCGTTGGCGAGCGCGGCCAGCACCTCCCCGCGGTACATGCCGAACGTGCGGCTGAAGGTGGGCCCGCTGCGCCGGGCCAGCAGGATCGCCAGCAGCGCGAGCCCGACGCCGAGCACGTCGGTGAACATGTGCGCGGCGTCGGAGAGCAGGGCAAGGGAGGACGTCGCGAGGGCGACCACGAACTGCAGCACCATGAACACGGCGCCGATGGCGAACGCGGCCGCCAGCCTGCGCACGTAGCGGCCCGACGCGCTACCGGACGACGGCCGCACGTGCCCGTGTCCGTGTCCGTGACCCATCGCCATGCCTCCCTCGATCGCTCGCCCGAGGAACATATAGTGACATGCGCATAGCTGCAATACAGGTGAGGCTTGCCTGACATCACACGGTACTCGGCGCGCGCCGCAGGCCCATCCCTCGACCGGGCTTTCCCCGCTGCCGGGACGGCAAACGGGCGCGTAGCGTCGGAGTCGTGGATGTCGCCATCGTCGGAACGGGACCGAACGGGCTGGCCGCGGGAGTCATCCTCGCGCGGGCGGGGCTGTCGGTGCGGATGTACGAGGCCGGGGACACGATCGGCGGCGGACTGCGCTCGCGAGCGCTGTTCGACGACGAGATCGTGCACGACCTCTGCTCGGCGGTGCACCCGATGGGCGCCGCCGCCCGGTTCTTCCGCGAGTTCGACCTTGGCGCGCGTGGTGTGGACATGCTGCAACCGGAGGCGAGCTACGCACACCCGTTCCCCGACGGCCCCGCGGGCGTCGCCTACCACAGCCTGGACCGCACCTGTGCGGAGCTCGGCGCGGACGGCCCGCGCTGGCGCCGCCTGATGGCACCGCTGCTGGAGCACAGCCGGGCCATCGTCGACCTCTTCCTGTCCGACCAGCGGCGGTTGCCGAACGACCCGCTGGTGCCGCTACTGCTCGGTAGCCGCACGCTCGCGCACGGCACGCCGCTGGCCACGCGCCGGTTCTCCGGCCGCACGGCGCCGGGGCTGCTGGCGGGCGTCGCCGCCCACTCGCTCGGACCGCTGCCCAGCCTGCCCGGCGCGGCCGTGGCGATGCTGCTCGGCCATCTCGCGCACGGCAGCGGCTGGCGCCTGCCGCGGGGCGGCAGCCAGCGCATCGCCGACGCGATGGCGGCCGACATCACCGCGCACGGCGGCGTGCTGCACACCGCGGCCCCCGTCGAGGACCTGCGCGAACTGGCCGGGGCGAAGGCCGTGGTGCTGAACGTCAGCCCGAAGGTGCTGCTGCGACTGGCCGGGTCGCTGCTCCCGGCGCGCTACCGGGAACGGCTCGCCGCGTGGCGCTACGGTCCGGCCGCCGCGAAGGTCGACTTCCTCGTCTCCGAGCCGATCCCGTGGGCCGATCCGGAGGTCGGCAAGGCGGGCACCGTGCATCTCGGGGAGGACCAGCGGGACATCTTCGCCCATGAGACCGCCGTGTCCAGGGGGGTCACCGTCGCGCACCCGTTCACGCTGGTGGTCGACCCGGCGGTGGCGGACCCGGCCCGTGCCCGGCCGGGCAAGCGGCCGGTCTGGGCCTACTGCCACGTGCCCAACGGCGACCGGAGCGACCCGGCCGAGCGGGTGCAGGCCCGGATCGAGCGCTACGCCCCGGGCTTCGGCGACACGGTGCTCGCCCGCCGCGGCGTCCCCGCCGCCGAACTGGAGGAGTACAACCCGAACTACGCGGGCGGCGACATCGCGGGCGGGGCCGTCACCCTGCCGCAGATGCTGTTCCGGCCGACGCCGCGCTGGCACCCGTACCGGACGCCGCTGAGCGGGGTCTACCTGTGCTCCGCGTCGACGCCGCCGGGACCGAGCGTGCACGGCATGGCGGGCTACTACGCGGCGGCCGACGTCCTCCGCCGGGAGTTCGGCATCCGCGACCTGCCGTCGCTGAAGCCGGACCACCGGTGAGGCCCCGGGAGGCGATGCGCTAAGCTGCACGGGTCGCAACGCGATGGGCCCTCGTAGCTCAGTGGATAGAGCACCGCCCTCCGGAGGCGGGTGTCGCAGGTTCGAATCCTGCCGAGGGCGCCCAAGCTTGACCTCGCCCGCCCCTCGTGAGTGCGCACGCGAGTTCTAACTCGTGTGCGCACTCACGAGGGGGCCGGCGTAGTGGCAGGCGGCGGGATGACCGGTGCCACGGTCGGTCAGCGCGGGTTCCTCGGTGCGGCAACGATCCCGCGTCATCCAGCAGCGCGGATGGAAGCGGCAGCCCGAGGGCGGGTCCAATGGCGACGGCGCGTCGCCGTGCAGCAGGATCTCCTCGCTCTCCTGCTCGCGCCAGTCCTCGACGCTCGGCGCGGCGGACAGCAGCGCCTGCGTGTACGGGTGCGCCGGGCTTTCGTAGATCCGTTCGGTCTCCCCGGTCTCCACGATCGTGCCCAGGTGCATCACCGCGACCCGGTCGGCGAACTGACGCACGACGCCGAGATCGTGCGTGATGAACAGGTACGCGACACCGAGCTCCTCCTGCAACCGCTTGAGCAGCGCGAGGATCTGCGCCTGGATCGACACGTCCAGCGCGGAGACCGCCTCGTCGCAGACGATGAGCCGAGGCCGCACCGACAGTGCCCTGGCGATGCAGATCCGCTGCCGCTGCCCACCGGAGAACTGGTGCGGATACCGGGAGGCGTGGCCGGGGTTGAGCCCGACCCGTTCCAGCAACCCGGCCACCTCGGCGTCCCACCGCTCCCGCTCGACGATGCCGGGATGGATCCGCCACGCCTCGGTGATCAGCTCCCGGACCGTCATCCGCGGGTTGAGCGAGGCGTACGGGTCCTGGAACACGAGCTGCACCTGCCGCCGCATGGCCCGCAGCTCCCGGCGGCTCATCCCGGTCACATCGGCTCCGTCGAAGCGCACCTCGCCGGAGCTTGGCCGGAGCAGGCTCAGCACCGTCCGGGCGACCGTGGACTTGCCGCACCCCGACTCGCCGACGAGGCACAGCGTCTCCCCCGCCCCGACCGAAAGACTCACTCCGGCGACCGCGTGGACGTCCCGCCGCCTGCCGAACAGTCCTTGCCGCAGCCGGTAGCCGGCGACCAGGTCGACGAGCTCAAGCACCGGCGTGGTCGACTGCCGCTCCACGGGCGAGCACCTCCTCCGCGTAGTGACACGCGCTGGCCCGGCCGGGGGCGACCTGGCGCAGCGTGGGTTCCTCGGTCCGGCACCGCTCCCGCGCGAACGGGCAGCGGGGATGGAACGTGCAGCCGCCGGGCAGCGACGACAGGTCCGGCGGGTAGCCGTCGATCGGCCGCACCTGCCTGCCGCCGTCGCGGGCCGAAGGGCTCGCGGCCATCAGGCCGAGCGTGTACGGGTGCGCGGGCGCGGGATAGACGTCGGCGACGGTGCCCGACTCGACCGCCTGCCCCGCGTACATCACCACCACCGACTGCGCGGTCCGGGCCACCACCCCGAGATCGTGGCTGATGATGATCATCGCCAGCCCGTCGCGCTGCAGCCGGCGCAGCAGCCGGAGGATCTGCGCCTGCACGGTGACGTCCAGCGCCGTGGTGGGCTCGTCCGCGATGAGCAGCCTCGGCCGCAGGGCCAGCGCGATCGCGATCATCACCCGCTGGCGCATCCCCCCGGAGAACTCGTGCGGGTAGGCGTCAGCGCGCCGGGCGGCGTCCGGGATGCCGACCTCGGTCATGGCCTCGATCGCCTGCCGCTTCGCCTGCTCCCGGCCGAACCCGCGGCGGCGACGGTACATCTCCCCGACCTGGTAACCGACGGTCAGCGCAGGGTTCAGCGCGCTCAGCGGGTCCTGGAAGATCATCGCCAGCTCCTCGCCACGCAGCCGGCGCAGCTCGTCGGCTTCGAGGGCGAGCAGGTCCTGGCCGTCCCAGCGGACGCTGCCCGCCGCGACCCGTGCCTGCGCGGGAAGCAGTCCGAGCACGGCCAGCGAGCTGAGACTCTTGCCGCTGCCGGACTCGCCGACGATCGCCAGCGTCTGCCCTTCGTCGACGCTGAAGGAGACGCCGCGAACCGCCCGCACGCCGCCGAACGCGACCGCCAGCCCGGAGACCTCGAGCAGCGCGCTCATCGGACCACCGCCTTCGCCGGATCGGCACCTTCCCGCGCCGCGTCACCCAGCAGCCCGATGCAGATCACCACCAGGGTCAGCGCGAGCCCCGGAATCGCCGCGATCCACCACGCCGAGGCCAGGTAGTCGCGGCCGTTGGCGATCGTCGATCCCCACGACGCCTGGTCGATGGGCACGCCGAGGCCGAGAAAGCTCAGCGCCGCCTCGGCGACCATCGTCAGTCCCACCTGGACGGTCGCCGCGACCAGCAACGGCTGTACGCAGGAAGGGTAGATGTAGCGCGCCATGATGCGCAGGTCGCCTGCCCCCATCACCCGCGCCGAGTCGACGAACTCCCGGCCGCGCGTCGACAGCGCCGAACCGCGCACGACCCTGGCGAAGATCACCCAGCGAGTAACCGCAAGCGCGATGATCACGTTGGTGAGGCTCGGCCCGAGGGCACCCGCGAGCAGAATCGCCAGCAGGATGCTGGGGAACGCGAGCTGCATGTCGCCGATCCGGGAGATGATCGTGTCCAGCCATCCGCCGTAGTAGCCCGCGAGCAGTCCGAGCGCGAGCCCGAGCAGCCCGGCGACCACCACCACGGTCACCGCCACCAGCAGCGAGACGCGCGAGCCGGCGACCACCTGGGCGAGCACGTCCCGGCCGAGCTGATCGGTGCCCAGCGGCGCGAACGCGCCGTCGGAGCGGGTGCTGCCCGGCGGCAGCAGCCGGTCGGCCACCCCGGTGGACACGCTGTCGTACGGAATCAGCAGCGGTCCGAACACGGCGACGAGCACGAACAGCGCCAGCACTCCGGCTGCGAACCTGGCGGCCTTCGACTTCATACGGTCTCCAGCGTGATTCTCGGGTCGAGATAGAAGTAGAGGACGTCGACAAGCAGGTTGAGTCCGATGTAGAACACGGCGATCAGGACGATCGCCGCCTCGGCGACGGCGTAGTCCCGGTTGACGATGGACTCGACCATCAGCGAGCCGATGCCGGGCCACGCGAACACCTGCTCGATGATCACCGCGTCGGCGATGAAGTTGCCGAGTACGAGGCCGAGCACCGTCACCACGGGGGTGAGCGTGTTGCGCAGCACGTGGACGTTGAAGACCACGCGCTCGGACAACCCCTTGGACCGGGCGGTGCGGACGTAGTCCTTGCCCAGCTCCTCCAGCGTGCCGTTGCGGACCAGCCGCGCGAGCCAGCCGAGGAACGGCAGCGCGAGCGTGAACGCGGGCAGCACCAGTGCCTGTGGCGTGCCGTCCGCGGTACCGGGCAGGATGTCCAGCATCCGCGAGAAGATCAGCACGAGCATGATGCCGACCCAGAACGACGGCAGCGCCTGGCCGGTCAGCGAGAGGTAGGACACGAGCCGGTCGACAAGCTGTCCGGTGTGCCTTGCGGCGTGCACTCCCAGCGGGAAGCCGATGAGCAGCGTCAGCACCAGTGCGTACCCGGCCAGCGTGAGGGTGGCGGGCAGTCGCTCCACGACACCCGCGAACGCGTCGCCACCGAGACGCCACGACTCGCCGAAGTCCAGCCGCACGACCTCACCGAGGTGGCGCACGTACTGCACCGGCAGCGGGTCGCTCAGGCCCATCTCCTGCCGCAGTGCCTCGAGCTCCTCCGGCGTGGCCTGGCTGCCCAGGATGAGCGACGCCGGGTCGCCCGGGATGACCCGCAGCACCAGAAACACGATGGTGATGGCGCCGAAGATCAGGAATGCCGACTGCCATAGCCGGCGTGCCACGTAGATGATCACGTCACTGTGCTCTCTCGGTGCTTGGTTCAGGCCCGGCTGGAGGCGCGCTCGACGAGTTCCGAGCGCAGCCGCCGCTTCTCCGTGGGCTCCTGGTCGTCACGGCCCTTCACGCGCCGCAGCAGCAGATCAACGGCCGTGGTCCCGATGTCCGCGGCGGGCAGCCGGACGGTGGTCAGCGGGGGATTGAGGTACGCGGCGAACGGATGGTCACCGAACCCGCCGACGAGCACGTCGCCGGGGACCCGCAGGCCGGCCTCGTTCAGCGCCCGGTAGACGCCGAGCGCGAAGTAGTCGTTGCCGACCATGATCGCGTCCGGCAGGTCACCGCCGTGCACGATCTCCTGCGCGAGCCGGTAGGCGTCGGCCGGTTCCCACGGCAGGGCAAGGGATTCCCGGCGCCGGGTGGGGACCGAGAGCACCGGGTCGGCGCCGGGCGCGATGCCGGAGTCGGCCAGCGCCCGGCGAAAGCCCGCCGTGCGGTCCGCGACCGGCGAGATCGGCAGGTCCTCCTCCAGCAGGCACAACCTGCGCGCGCCGCCGTCGATCAGGTGCCGGGCGGCCTCGTACGCGCCGTGCTCGTAGTCGACGCCGATGAAGTCGAGATCCAGCGCGGGGAAGTCACGGTTGAGGCAGACCAGTGGCACCCCGGACTCGTTGAGCCGGTCCCAGTGCTCGCCGTCGCCCTGCACCGGCACGACCAGCGCGCCGTCGACCCCCCACCGCAGGAGGGTCTCCGCCGCGGCCTGGTCGCCCTCCGGGCTCTCCTCGGTGACCAGCAGCATGAGCGAGTACCCGTGCACGCGGCCGCGCTGCTCGATCGTGCTGATGAGCTGGGCGTAGAACGGGTTCGACGGGTTGGTGATGACCAGGCCGAGGGTCATCGCCGAGCCGAGCACGAGGGAGCGGGCCATCGAGTTGGGGACGTAACCGAGGCGGTCGGCCTCGGCCTTGATCCGCGCGCGGGTCTCCTCGCCGACGCTGTCCTTTCCGGTCAGCGCCCGGGACACCGTGTTGACCGACACCCCGAGCGACCTCGCGATGTCCTTCAACGTCACCCGTCGTGACTCGACCATGGATCGCTCCCTCAGGTGGCCAGCGTGACGCCGCGCAGGTCGGGCTGGTTGCTCGGCGCAGGCTCGAAACCGTCGATGGTGTCGCGCAGACCGTAGGTGCTGATCAGCGCGGCCGGGAAGATGCCGACCGCATCCTCCCAGATGATCTTGCAGGCCCGGCTGTAGAGCTCGCTGCGCCGGTCACGGTCCGAGTTCTCGTGGGCCTGCCGCAGGATCGTGTCGAGCTCCGGGTTGCGGTAGCCCATCCGGTCGGCCTCGGAGTCGTACAGCCTGCCGAGGGTGAAGTCGGCGTCGCCCGTGGTCACGGTGTTGGTCTGCAGGTCCATGTCGAACTCCTTGGCGTTGAGCCGCCGCAGCCACTCGGCCTTCTCCAGGCTCTGCGGCTCGACGGTCACACCGATCTTTGCCCAGTCGGAGATCATCGCCTGGGCGAGCCCGTCCGCGAGCGGCCCGGTGTCGCCGAACCACATCAGCGACGTGCGGAACCCGTCGCCGAGGCCCGCCTCGGCGAGCTCGCGCGCGGCCGCGTCGGGATCGTAGGCGTAGGGCTCCTGCGGGGCGTGGCCGAACACCGTCGAAGGGACCGGCGCCGTCATGACCTCGGCACCGGCGCCGAAGAGGTTCTTCACGATCCCGGCGACGTCCACCGCCCGCCACATGGCCCTGCGCACCCGCGGGTCGGTGAACGGCTCGCGCCCGCAGTTGAACCAGTTGAAGTAGTAGACGTAGCTGGGCACCGTCTCCAGCCGGATGCCGTCCACACCCTCCAGTTCACGGAGCTGGTCCGGCGGAACCGGCCACAGGATGCTGAGGTCGCCGGTGCGCAGCGCGGTGATCTGGCTGGAGGTCTCCGGAATGTAGGGCAGGGTCACCTTGGCGAGCTTCGGCTTGCCGTTCCAGTAGTCGACCGCGACCAGCTCCAGCTCGTCGGAGGGCGTGAACGACTCGACGCGGAAAGGCCCACTGCCGATCGGCTTGCGGAAGAACCCCTCACTGTCCATTTTGTCGGCGGGCAGGATGAACATCAGCGTCAGGTTCACGGGCATCGTGCCCAGCGGCTGCTCGGTGGTGATGCGCAGCGCGTGGTCGCCCGTCGCCTCGACCGAGGACACCGATGTCCACAGCGCGGACTGCGCGGTGCCGGCTTCCTTGACGCGTTCGAGCGATGCCTTGACGTCGCGTGCGGTGAGCGGGGTGCCATCGTGGAACGTGACGTCGTCGCGCAGGGTGAAGACCCAGGTCGTCGGGTCCGTCTGCTCCCACGACGTGGCGACGCCCGGTTCGAGCTTGTCGCCGTTGCGTCTGATCAGCGTGTCGTAGATGAGCCGTCCGGCCAGCAGCGTGCTCTCGTCGACGCTGCTCGGCCCGTGCGGGTCGAGGTCGTTGATCGGCTGGGCGAACGCGGCCCGCAGTGCCTGCTCGGCGGCGTTGCGGTCACCGCCACCGACACTGCACGCGGCGAGATAGGCGCTCGCGAGGCCGATGCTGCTGATCTTGAGGAAGCTTCGCCGGTTGTACGTGGTCACCATGTGTCTCTCCTATGCTCAGCTCTTGAGCGTGAGGTAGATCAGAACCTTGACCGAGCCTTCGTCTCCCTCGACGGATCCCCTGACCCGCAGCCACTGCCCGAACTCCCGCACCGGCCAGGACACCATTCCCTCCCCCTCGGCGACCTGCGGAGGATCCCCGGCGTCGCACCAGTGCAGGCCGTCCGGGGAGATCTGCGTGGTGAGCACCAGCTTGGTGTCCGGGCTGGACGACCTGAGCACCTGCACGAACCAGCGTGCCTCGGTGGCCCAGCCTGCCTCGTACGGCTCGGTGGCGAACTCCCCTTCGAGGATCCGGTAACGCTCGAGTACCGCGGCTTGCGACTGTCGCATGTAGACCTACCTACCAATCCACCGAGACGAGGACCGAGTCCAGGAAGAGGAAGTTCCTGACATTGGTGTGCGTGCGCGTGCTGACGTAGAAGTTGAGCAGGTTGTCGAGCGCGTCGTAGCGCTCCGCGTATGCGGGCACGGGTACGTCTCGCATGTCGAAGACCTGGTCGTTGACCTGCAGCTCCACGTTGCGCTGCAGTTCGGTGTCGATCTGCCAGCGCAGGTAGTGCCAGTTGACCTTGGTCGGAACCTCGTTGTAGCAGAAGGACTGCGGTTCGCCGAAATACCGCCAGTCGTCCGGGTTCGGCGCGGTGAAGTCGTCGGTGCGGCCCAGTTTCGCCTTGCCCTCGAGGTGTTCGCGAGGGGTTGGCTCGGGCACGACCGGGTACATCCAGCGCCGGGTGAACCGGTTGTCGAGATCGGTGTTCTGGTATCGCGCGACGCAGTGGTAGCGAACGCCGCGGTCGTCGCAGATGTCGGTGGCGACGGTGAACGCCCCGAACTGCTGCTCGGAGGGGTGGATGTTGCCGTCCCACTCCCCGGCGCCGGCCTGGTTCGCCGCCCCGTTCTCGGCCGAGGCCGCCTCGGCCTTGTAGGTGAAGTAGGTCTCGAACTGCACCCGGCCCTTCTTCGCCATGGTCAGCCTTCGGATGGCCACCGCGGTGTGCCCGGCGATCGGGCGGGTGGCGACCTTGAGCGCGTAGGTCCCGCTCATCGCGCCGTGCGTGCCGACGTCGAAGAACGTGCAGGAGCTCAGTTGCGGCGGGCGGAAGTCCCGCATGTGGTCGTCGACGGTGTCGAGGTTGCCCTCGCCGTCGTGGTTGCCGATCAGCTCGGTCCAGCCGTGCGTGCCCGAGTCGAACTGGTCGAACACGAGGATGCGGGACAGCGGGTTGAAACGGGACAGCGCCGGGTCGGCGTCGAGCATCGCCCGCCGCAGGTGGCCGGCAAGGGCCGCGTCATCGGTCTTACCCAAGGTCTCATGCTCCTAAGGAGAAGGCGCACTCAGATGAACGTTAACGTGAGCGCTAATTGAAGTCGCATGAACGTTAACTTGCCGCCGCATCCGAGTCAACGGTCGCGCCAGGCGAAATGGCCACGCCCTTCGTTTCACCTGGCGAACCTTGACAGCGCCAGATCGTGACAAGTAACGTCTGGTCGCCGCCTACATTAACGTTAACTTTAACGTTAATGTGACGAGCTCGGCTCGGTGGCGAAGCTCTTCCACAACGACGGTCTCCTGATCGGCCGCTGACCTTCACCGGTTGTTGGTGCTCCGTTATCGGCTCCCGGGCAACGTGGCCCCGGACGGAAGGAAACGATCAATGCGTGTCAAGTCAGTCCTGTTGCCGCTGTCGTCGCTGTTGACCGCCGCGCTCGCGATGGCGATCGTCTCGGCGCCTGCCGGTGGTGCCACGGCGGCGGAGAGCGTGCGGCCGTGCCGCGACGCCCCGGTAACCCCGGTGACCACCGGCGCCGTGTTCAACGACCCGGCCGCCGGCGATCCGACCGCGATCGTGCGGCGGATCTGCGATCTCGTGCACCAGGCGCCGAGCGGTTCCCGGATCCGCATCGCCCACTTCGTCATCTCCGGCGACGCCGGTATGGACTTCGCGAACGAGCTCATCGACGCGCACCGGCGAGGCGTGGACGTGCAACTCGTACTCGACGGCTGGCAGGTCGACAACCCCGCGGTGCACGCGCTGCGTGACGAGATCGGCACCGACGAGACGCGGCGCTCCTGGCTGCACGTCTGCACGGGTCTCTCCCCGGAGGGCAACACCGCGGCGTGCATCGGGAACAAGGGGCAGCACAACAAGTTCTACCTGTTCTCGCGCACCGGCGGCAGGTCCGATGTGGTCGTCCAGTCCTCGGCCAACTTCACGGACCTCAACTCGTCGACGTACTGGAACAACGCGACGACGTTCGTCGGCAACACCCGCCTCTTCCAGGCGTACGGCTCGTACTTCGAGGACCTGGCCGCGGAACGGCGGACGAGCGACTACTACCGCGAGGTGACGACCGGCATGCGGGGCGGCGCGGTGACTGCGTACTTCTTCCCGAGGGCGGAAGGCGACCCGATCGTCGAGAATCTGGCCAAGGTCGGCTGCGCAGGCGGCACCACCGTCCGTATCGGTATGTCCGAATGGGACACCTACCGGATCGCCATCGCGGAGCGGATCGCGGAGCTCGCCGGTGAGGGCTGCTCGGTCGCCGTCGTGCACGGCAAGCTGGACGCCGAGGTCCGGGAGGTCCTTTCGGCCGGTCCGGACATCGAGCTGTACGAGCTCGACGACGCCCGCGCGCTGCCCGGCCGCATCCACTCGAAGTACCTGCTCGTCGAGGGTGAGTTCGACGGCGACCGGAATGCCAGGCGGGTCTTCACCGGCAGCCCGAACTTCAACCAGACTTCCCTGCGGCGCAACGACGAGGCGATGATCCAGACCAACATCGGGAAGCTGTACGACCAGTACCGCGCGAACTTCGCGACGATGTCCGCGGCGGCCGGATAAGCCCGCGAGTCCCCCGCTCCAGCCCACGAGTTCTGCATCCAGGCCCGCGGGTTGCACGTTGAGGGCCGCCGGACGGGCAACTCGCAGGTTCAGGCGGGCAACTCGCCGGCTCGAGGGCACAACTCGCGGGTCCAGGCGGGGAACTCGCGGTCACGTCGGCAGTACCGGCCGGTTGCCCTCGCGCGCCCCGGCCGGCTCGGAACCCGGCCGGGGCGCGCGAAGGGCGTACGGCAGCGCGGCGGCCACCAGCAACACCAGCGTGGCCGCCGCGAGCACCGCCCCGAGCACCCACGCGGCGTAGACGACGAAGACGGCCAGGTCGGTCGCCAGCCCGGCCACGGAGGTCACCGTCGCCCTGGCGGGCCCTTCGATGCGGTCCTGCAGCCGCGCGTCGGCAACGACGAGAACCATCCGGTAGAGGCCGTAGAACACGGCGACACCGGCCAGCCCGGCCGGATGTGCCGCGAGTCCCGTACCCGCCAGCAGCAGGGCTCCGGCGCCGAGCGTCAGGCCGAGCGCGACCGGGCCAAGCCGGCCGGCACGACCACCGAGTGCCGCCCCGACGGCTCCGGCGAACGGGATCGCCACCATCGCCAGCGGGATCACCCCCGTGGCGACGCCCCAGTCCTGCGCGAGCAGCGGGAAGTACTCCTCCAGTGCGTCCAGCCCGGTCAGCAGCGCCACGGCGAGCACCGCCCGGCGCACCACCGGACGCACGAAGGCCTGGGCAACTCCGGCACGCAACGTCGGCAGGTAGCCCGTGTCCGGCTCCTCGCCTGCCGAGCGCGGCGGCTCGGGCAGCCGCGACGCCAGCGCGGCGGCGCCGAGGCAGGTCGCCACGCTGACCCAGCCGACCAGCTCGTAGTCGCCGAGTGAGAACAGCACGGTCGCCGCGGCGGCGGCAGGCAGCTGCGCGAGCAGGCCCACGGCCTCCACCTGCCCGTACACGTGTGCGTAGTGCCGCTGCGCGCCGTGCGCGACGAGGCCGTCGTACAGCAGCGCCTGCAGGGCTCCGGACACGAACGAACCGCCGAGTCCCCACAGCACGAAGCCGGCCGCGAACGCGGGGAAACCGGGCAGTGCGACCCAGAGCGCGTAACCGGCCGCCTGCAGCAACCCGGCGACGACCAGCGAAGTCCGGCGGGAGAAGCGGTCGGCGAGCGCACCGGTGGGAATCTCGGCGACGATGCCGACCACCGACCACAGCGCGAACAGCGCCGAGATCTCGGCATGCGAAAGGCCGGTGTCGGCGAACAGCAGCGCGTACAGCGGGTAGATCGGAACGCTGTCCGCGAGCAGGGCCCAGCCGAGCGTCAGCCGGACGAGCGGGCGGGCCTGGAGCGGGACAGTGCGTCAACGAAACGGCATGGCAACAGGCTAACTCGCTGCGGCGTGGTTGTCGCACGGTTATCGTGGTCGCCGTGGTGCTTCCCCGCCGACTGGCCCGGTTCAACCGGGTGGTGACCAACAGGATCACCCGGCCCTTCGCGGGCGCCCTGCCCGGATTCGGCGTCGTCACGCATCGCGGCCGCGGCTCCGGCCGCCTCTACCGGACCCCGGTCAACGTCTTCCGCACGCGGGACGGCTACGTCGTGCCGCTGACGTACGGCCCGGACGCCGACTGGGTCCGGAACGTGGTGGCCGCGGGCGGTTGCGACCTCCGGACCCGCGGCGGCAGCGTACGGCTCACCGAGCCCCGCGTCGTGCGCGACGAGGCCCGGCGGGCCATGCCGCCCGGCGTCCGCGACGTCCTGAACCTGGTCGACGTCGGCCACTTCCTGTTCCTGACTCGTGAGTGAGCACACGAGTTAGAACTCGTGTCCGCACTCACGAGTCAGCTCCGCGATCTCCTGGTCCGAGTAGCCGAGTTCGGCGAGCACCTCGTGTGTGTGCTGGCCGAGGGTCGGTGGCGCCGAGGTGGGCGCCACCGGGGTGGCCGAAGCCTTGACCGGGAAGCCCGTGCCGACATAGGTACCGATGCCCGGATGCGGCAGCCGCACCACCTGCTCCCGCTCCCGCGCCCACGCGTCCTCGTACACCTCGTCGATCGTGTTGATCGGCCCTGCGGGGATGCCCGCGGCGTCGAAGTCGGCCATCCACTCGTGCGCGGTCCGTGTGCGCAGCACCGCCGTGAGCCGCTCGTTGAGCTCCTCCCGGTGCGCCGCCCGCGCCGCGTTGCTCGCGAACCGGGGATCCTCCGCGATATCCAGCCCCAGCACCGCGCAGAACCGGCGCCACAGCTTCTCGCTGCCGATCGCCACGTTCAGCCAGCCGTCGGCGACCGGATACGCCTGGTACGGCACGATGCTCGGGTGCGCCGAGCCCATCCGCCGTGGCCGCGGCGCGTCGTAGAAGTGCGCCCCTGCCGCGTAGACGTGCCACGCCACCTGCGCGTCCAGCAGCGACACGTCGAGGTACTGCCCACGGCCGGTGCCGTGCCGCGCCTGCAACGCCATCAGCACCCCGATGATCGCCCACGTGCCCGCGTTGAGGTCGGCGACCGGCAGACCCACCTTCGCCGGCGGCCCGTCCGGCTCACCGGTCAGCCCCATCACGCCGCCCATGCCCTGCGCGACGAGGTCGTAACCCGCCCGGTCGCGGTAGGGACCGGTCTGGCCGAACCCGGTGATCGACACGTGGATCAGCCGCGGGTTCGACTCGGCGAGCCGCTCGTAGTCCAGGCCCCACTTCTCCAGCGTGCCGGGCCGGAAGTTCTCCACGAGCACGTCCGCCCCTGCGGCGAGCCTGCGCAGCGCCTCCCGGCCCCGCTCCGTCTTGAGGTCGAGCACGATGCCGCGCTTGTTCCGGTTCGCCGCGAGGAAGTACACGGCCTCGCCGGTCTCCCCGACGAACGGCGGACCCCAGCCACGCGTGTCGTCCCCGGACGGCGGTTCGACCTTGATCACGTCCGCGCCCATCTCGCCGAGGTACTGCGTGCAGTACGGCCCGGCGAGCACGCGCGAGAGATCGAGCACGCGGAGTCCGTCCAGCGGCCGCATCAGCGCTGGATGGCCTTCGTCTCCAGGAACTCCTCCACGCCGAACCGGCCGAGCTCGCGCCCGTTACCGGACTGCTTGTAGCCACCGAACGGCGCGAGCGGGTTGAACGCCCCGCCGTTGACGTCCACCTGCCCGGCCCGGAGCCGCCTGGCGACGGCGGTCGCGTGCTCGGTCTCGCCCGCCCACACCGCTCCGGCCAGCCCGTACGGGGTGTCGTTGGCGATCGCCACCGCCTCGTCCTCGGTGTCGTAGGTGAGCACCGAAAGCGCGGGACCGAAGATCTCCTCACGCGCGATCGTCATGTCCGGCGTCACGTCGGCGAACACCGTCGGCCGTACGTAGAAGCCCTTCTCCACGCCCTCCGGTGCGTCCGGTCCGCCGCAGACGAGCGTGGCACCCTCCGCGATGCCCTGCTCGATGTAGCCACGCACCCGGTCGCGCTGCGCCTCCGAGGCCATCGGCCCCAGCCGCGTGGCCGGGTCGCTCGGATCGCCGACGGTGAACTTCGCGACACCTGCCTTCAGCAGGTCGAGCACCTGATCCCGCTGGTCGCGGTGCACGATCATCCGGGTCAGCGCCGTGCACGTCTGCCCGCCGTTGAGGTAGGCGTTGTTCAGCCCCGCCTTGACCGCCTTCTCCACGTCGGCGCCGGGCAGGATCACGTTCGGCGACTTGCCGCCCAGCTCCAGCGCGATCCGCTTGATCGTGCCGGAGGCGACCTCGGAGACGCGTGCCCCGGCGCGCGCCGAGCCGGTGAACGACACCATGTCGACGTCCGGATGCGCGGCGATGGCCTCACCGACCACCGGTCCCGTGCCGCTGACCATGTTGAACACGCCCGGGGGCACGCCCGCCTCGTCGACGATCTCGGCGAAGAGGTACGCGGCCATCGGCGCGACCTCGCTCGGCTTGAGCACCACGGTGCAGCCCGCGGCCAGCGCGGGCGCCACCTTCGCGACGACCTGGTGCAGCGGGTAGTTCCACGGCGTGATCGCACCGACCACACCGATCGGCTCGCGCACGACGAGCGAGTTGCCGATCTCCTCGGGCCCGGGCAGCAGGGCCGGGTCGCGGAACGTGCCTGCCACCGTGATCGGCAGGCTCGCCTGCACCAGCTGCGCGATCTTGATCGGGCAGCCCATGTCGGCGCTGATCGCGGAGGCGATCTCGTCGCGCCGCCGTTCGAGCGCGTCCGCGATCTCGCCGACGTAGCCGCAGCGCTGCTCGGCCGGCGTCGCGGCCCAGCCGTCGAACGCCCCGCGGGCCGCGGCGACGGCGGCATCCACGTCCCGTGCCGACCCGGCGGGCACGGTGGCGATGACCTCCTCGGTGGCCGGATTGACCACGTCGATCCCGTCCGTGCCTGCCGACGGGATCCAGGCCCCGTCCACGTAGATGTCGCGCATCAGTCGTTGCTCTCCTTCCGGATTCCGGCGACCGCGCGCACGACCGCCACGCACCTGTCCTCGACGTAGTCCATGCCGGCCTCCGCCGCGATGGCGCGGGCCTCCGCCGACACGATGCCCTGCTGCAACCACAGCGCCTTCGCCCCGATGGCGGCGGCCTCGCGGGCCACGCTCGCCGCCTCCGCCGAGGGCCGGAACACGTCCACCAGGTCCACCGGCTCGGGAATGTCGGTGAGGCTGCGATACACGCGCTCGCCGAGCAGCGTGCCGGCCACCGGGTTCACCGGGATGATCCGGAACCCGGCCGCCTGCATCACCGCGGGCACCGAATGCGCCTCCTTGCCGGGGTCGCGGCTCAGCCCCACCACGGCGATCGTCGTGGCCTCCCGCAGGATCCGCTCAGGGGTGTCGTCCATCGGGTCATCCTCCGCTCGAACTGGTCATTTGCGGTACCACCGTGGCGAGGTGTTCAGCGGCGGGCTCAGCTCCGCGGTCACCACGAGCACGTTGGGTTCGTCGGCACGGGTGAACTCGCGGAGCAACCTGCGGAACGCGCGGCCGAACCCGTCGACCCGGTCGGCGTGCACGCCGAAGGACTTGGCGAGCCCCACGAAGTCCGGCGTCACGAGGTCCACCCCCCGGTGTGGCAACCCGGCGCGGGTCTGGTCGTAGCGAAGCATGCCGTAGCCCCCGTCGTCGACGATGACGACCGTGATCGGCAGGTTCTCCTGGATCGCCGTGGCGAGTTCCGCGCAGCCGTAGAGGAACCCGCCGTCACCGGTGATGCACACCGCCCGCCCCGAGCCGGCCGCGGCGACGCCCAGCGAGGCCGGGAAGCCGAAGCCGAGCGTGCCCCAGCCCATCGGGTAGGCGAGCTTGCGTGGAGCGGCGATGCGGTGGAAGCCACCGACCCAGTACCCGGCGACGCACATGTCGGACACCAGCACCGAGTTCTCCGGCAGCGTCTCCCCCAGCGCGGCGAGAAACTCCGCGGCCTGCGGCTCCTCCTTGCGGATCCGCCGCCGCACCCGGAGCTCGATCTCGTCGAGCCTGCGGCTCAGCGCGTTCAGCCCCGGCCGTTCCGGCAGGCCGTCGAGCAGCAATGCGGCGACCTCCCGCGCGTCTCCCCGCAACAGCAGGTCCGGCGGGTAGTTCTTGGCCGCGTCGGCGGCGTCGACGTTGATGGCGACGAGCTTCGGCGGCTGTGGCATCAGCCAGTTCTGCGTCATCAGGCCGTCGAAGTCGGTGCCGACGGCGAGCACGACGTCGGCCTCGTCCCACAGCACGCCGACCTCCGGCGCGTGCACCGGGTTGGACGCGAGACACGGATGGTCGGGCGGCACGAGGCCGCGAGCGGCGAAGGTGGTGACGATCGGAGCGGCCAGCCGCTCCGCGAGGTCGCCGAGGACGTCGCCAGCCGCTGAGCGCAGCGCACCCCCGCCCGCCCAGATGAGCGGCCGCTCGGCCGCCCCGAGCACGTCGCGCGCCCGGTCCAGGTCCTCGACGCCGAGCGCGGGGATGCTCTCGGTCGGCTCCGTCCCGGGCTGGTGGGCCACCTCCTCGTGCAGGAAGTCGGTCGGGATGCCGACGTACACCGGTCCGCTCTGCGGCTGTAGCGCCAGCCGGGTCGCGCGCACGAGCACCGGGGTGATCGTGTCGGGGTGGCCGACCGTGAAGCCCGCCTTGGTGACCGGCGCGAACATCGCCTGCTGGTCGCTGGTCTCGTGCAGCACGCCGCGCACCGTGCCGGGACGGCGCAGCGTGGACGGGATGTCGGTGGCGATGACGAGCACCGGCGACGCCGAGGCCATCGCCTCCCCGACCGCACCGAGTGTGTTCGCCGCACCGGGGCCGGTGGTCACCAGCGCGACCCCGAGCCTGCCGGTCGCGCGGGCGTAGCCGTCGGCTGCGTAGCCCGCCGCCTGCTCGTGCCGCACACCGACGAGCCGGATGCCCGAGGACGCGAGCGCCTCCCAGATCGGCAGGTTGTGCACCCCCGGCAGGCCGAAGACGACCTCCGCGCCGACCTCGGTCAGGACTTCGACGAGGCGCTGAGCTCCGGTCTGCGACACGGGGCGAGGATACGACCCGGCGCGGACGGTCCGTGACCGGGCGCTCACCACTGGGCGGGCAGGATCTCCGTGGCCGGCGGCGGGCCGGGCGGGGTGCCGTCGCCGAACGGCCGCCCACCGAGGTCCTCCCTGCCGTGCGGCGTCGCCCACCACGACAGGTCGGGTCCCTTCGGCACGATCCTGGTCGGGTTGACCTGCTCGTGCACCTGGTAGTAGTGCCGCTTGATGTGGTCGAAGTCGACCGTGTCGCCGAATCCGGGCGTCTGGAAGAGATCCCGGGCGTAGGCCCACAGCACCGGCATCTCGGCGAGCTTGTTGCGGTTGCACTTGAAGTGCCCGTGGTAGACGGCGTCGAAGCGCACCAGCGTGGTGAACAGCCGGATGTCGGCCTCGGTGATGGTGTCGCCGACCAGGTAGCGCTGGGTCTCCAGGCGCCGGGACAGCTCGTCGAGCCGGGCGAACAGGCGGTCGTACGCGTCCTCGTAGGCGGGTTGCTTGGTGGCGAAGCCCGCCTCGTACACGGCGGCGTTGACGTCGGCGTGCACGGCGCGGTTGACCTCGTCGATCTCCTCGCGCAGTGGCTCGGGGTAGAGGTCGGGCGCACCTTCGCGGTGGTGGGCCTTCCATTCGGTGGAGAGGTCCAGCGTGATCTGCGGGTAGTCGTTGGTGACCAGCCTGCCGCTGGGTACGTCCACGACGGCGGGCACGCTGATGCCGCCCGTGTAGTCGGGGTCGGCCTTGTAGTACGCCTCGCTCAGGTACTTGATGCCGAGCACCGGGTCCACGTCGCCCGGGTCGAGGGTGAACCGCCAGCTCCGCTCGTCCTGGATCGGATCGGCAACCGCCAGGGAGAGCACGTGCTCGAGGCCGAGCAGTCTGCGCACCACGAGGCCACGGCTCGCCCAGGGACAGGCGCGGCTCACGACGAGCCGGTAGCGGCCGGGCTCGACCGGCCAGCCGTCCCTGCCGTCGGCGGTGATGCGGGCGGCGAAGTGGTTCGGAGCCCGGTGGAACTCACCCGTCTCCGGATCGGTCGGGATCGTCATGTCACCGACGATAGTCGCGTTTCGCGCGACGGTCAGGGCGTCGCGAGGTGCGTAGACTCAGCCACTCGGCGTGCACACACAGCGCAGGCAGAGCGAGCGAGGTGAGGCTGATGCCAATGATGCCAGTGACGGACTCGATGTTCCTCCTCATCGAGACCCGGGAGCATCCGATGCACGTCGGCGGCCTCCAGCTGTTCACCAAGCCCGAGGGCGCGGGGCCCGACTACCTGAGCAAGCTGCGCCACGACATGCTGGAGAACACCGGCGTGCGCAGCCTGTTCCGGCGCCGCGTCGCCAAGCCGGTGAACACCATGGGCTACCTGGCGTGGACCGAGGACGACGACCTCGATCTGAACTACCACTTCCGGCACTCCGCGCTGCCGCAGCCGGGCCGGGTGCGGGAACTGCTCGAGCTGACGTCCCGCTGGCACAGCACACTGCTCGACCGGCACCGGCCGCTCTGGGAGATCCATCTCATCGAGGGTCTGCACGACGACCGCTTCGCGATGTACAGCAAGATGCACCACTCGGTGATGGACGGCGTGGCGGCGCTGCGGCATCTGCAGGGCATCCTCAGTGACGACCCCACGGCGATGGACTGCCCGCCGCCGTGGGGTTCGCGCAGGCCGCCGCGCGAACGCCGCAAGCCCGGTCCCGGGCAGCTGCTGCGCTCGGCGCGCGGCACGGTGAACCAGCTCGCGGGGCTGGCGCCCGCCGCGTTCAAGGTGGCCAACGAGGCGTTCCGCGAGCATGCGCTGACGCTGCCGCTGCAGGCGCCCAGGACCATGCTCAACGTGCCGATCGGCGGCGCCCGCCGGTTCGCCGCCCAGTCGTGGCCGCTGGAACGGGTACGCGGGGTGGCCACGGCCGCAGGCGTGTCCCGCAACGACGTGGTGCTGGCCATGTGCGCGGGCGCGCTGCGCGACTACCTGATCGAGCAGCGGGCGCTCCCGGACGCACCGCTGGTGGCGATGGTGCCGGTGTCGATGCGCAAGCGCTCCGACTCCGCCGACGCGGCGGGCAACCAGATCGGCGCGCTGCTGTGCAACCTCGGCACCGACCGGTCGTCGCCCGCCGAGCGGCTCGCGGTGATCGCCCGGTCGATGGCGGACGGCAAGCGGCTGTTCAAGGAGCTCTCGCCGCTGCAGATGCTCGCGCTGTCGGCCGTGAACGTGGCGACACTGGGCGGTTCGCCCCTGCCGGGCTTCGTGAACCACACCCGTCCGCCGTTCAACCTCGTCATCTCGAACGTGCCCGGCCCGCGCAAGCAGATGTACTGGAACGGGGCCCAGCTGGACGGGATCTACCCGGCGTCGGTGCTGCTGGACGGCCAGGCGCTCAACATCACGCTCACCAGCAGCGGCGACAGCCTCGACTTCGGCATCACCGGCTGCCGGCGCAGCGTGCCGCACCTGCAGCGCATCCTGACCCACCTCGACACATCGCTGGCCGAACTCGAGTACACCACCAGGTAGACGCGGATCAGGCGATGCCTCCGGGGCTGGCGCCCTGCACCTGCACGCCCTTGGCGGTGATCCAAGGCCGTATGCCTGCGCGGTGTCGAAGAAGTTGACGCCCGGTTCTCGGGCATGCCGGATCGCCGCAGCGGCCTCGTCGAACGAACCCGGTCCCCGCCGGGCGGCCACGTGCCGAAGCAGATCCGCCGGCCCGATAACCCGTTGACGACCGGCCGACCTGCGAGAACACTCCCCGCACATGGTCGAGGACACACGTCCGGGCAGGCGGTGAGCCCGCGGCTGCGGGAACCGCTGGGACATCGTGGTTTCCGTTGGCTGTTCTGCGGTCGCACATTCGCCGAGATCGGAAACGCCATCGCCCCGGTCGCGCTCGCGTTCGCGGTACTCGACCTGACCGGCTCGCTGGTGGATCTCGGTGTCGTCGTCGGGGCCAGGTCACTGGCGAGCGTGGTGCTGCTCCTGTTCGGCGGCGTGCTCGCCGACCGGCTGCCCCGGTCACTGATCCTCCAGGGCACCGAGATCGCCGCGACCCTGACGCAGGGCCTCATCGCCGCGAGCGTCCTGTGTGGATTCTCGTCGGTCCCGCTGCTGGTGGCGCTGAGCCTCGGCAACGGCGCGGTCGCCGCGATCTCGCTGCCCGCGGCCGCGGCACTCACCCCGCAGACCGTGCCCGCGGGCCTGCTCACCCAGGCCAACGCGCTGGTGCGGATGGGCTCGAACACCGGTCGCATCACCGGTGCCGCACTCGGCGGCGTCCTGGCGGCCGGAGCCGGACCCGGCTGGGCCATCGCCGTCAACGCCGGGATGTTCCTGCTCGCGGCCGTCGCCTACCGCGGTGTCGGAGCGGTGCGGCTGCCGCGGTCCGGCGGTGCGCGGCCCCTCGCCGACCTCGCCGAGGGCTGGCGGGAGTTCACCGCGCGGCGGTGGGTCTGGCTCGTGGTGGCGCAGTTCATGGTCGTCAACGCCGTGATCGCCGGCTGTGTCGTGGTCCTCGGCCCGGCGATCGCCGACGACACGATCGGCCGGGCGGGCTGGGGTTTCGTGCTCGCCGCCGAGACCACGGGCGCGTTCGCCGGTGGCGTGCTGGTCGCGCGCTGGCAGCCGCGCAGGGCACTGCGGATCGGCGTGGCGGTGACCCTGTTCGACGCCGTTCCGCTCGTCGTGCTCGCCGGGGCCCCGGCACTCGTGCCGCTGATCTTCGTGATGTTCTTCGCCGGGGTGGCGCTGGAGCAGTTCGTCGTCGCGTGGGACGTGTCGCTGCAGGAGAACATCCCCGCCGACCGGCTGGCCCGCGTCTACTCCTACGACATGCTCGGCTCGTACATCGCGCTGCCGGTGGGTGAGGTCGCCGCGGGCCCGCTCGCCGAGCACTTCGGCCGGGACGCCACGCTGCTCGGCGGCGCGGCGTTGATCGTGCTCGTCACGCTGTTGACCTTGCTGAGCCGTGACGTCCGCACGCTGGCTCGCAAGCCCGCAGCGACTGCTCCGTTGGTGTTGTAGCTGGCTACATTGCCGGT
>NZ_JAEHOB010000007.1 GCF_016464705.1 Qaidamihabitans albus | reverse complement strand
GGTGGCCACCAGGACCCGGTCGGCGGACACCGTGGTGGAGCCTTCGGGCCCGGAGGCCGTCAGCTCGGTCCCGGTGGTGTTGCCGCGAGCCTTCGTGACCCTGGTGGAGGTCAGTACCAGCAGACCCTCCGCGGACAGCGTCGCCGCCAGCGCGCGGCCTGCCCGCGGTTCCTCCTTCGGCAGCAGGGTCTCGGCCGTCTCGACGATCGTGACTTGGCTGCCCAGACGGGCGAAGGCCTGCCCGAGCTCGCAGCCGACCGGGCCGCCGCCGAGAACCGCCAGGCGCGCGGGAAGTTCGGTGAGCTCCCACACGGTGTCACTGGTCAGCGGCTCGGCGTCGGCCAGGCCGGGCACCGGGGGCAGGGCGGGGGAGGAGCCGGTGGCGATGACCGCGTGCCGGAAGCGCAGCACCCGATCGCCGACTCGTAGCCGCGCGGGCCCGGTGAACGCGGCATCGCCGGTGACGACCTCGGCACCGGCCTCGATCAGCGCCGCCGGGGAGTCGGCGGGTTCGATGCGCGCGATCGCGTTGTGTACGTGAGCCCGCACCGCGGCGAAGTCCACCCGCGGTTCGTGCGGGGCGATGCCGAGGCTGGCCCCGGTGCGCATCCGGTGTGCGGTGTTCGCCGCGGCGATCAGCGACTTGCTGGGCACGCAGCCGGTCCACAGGCAGTCGCCGCCGGTGCGATCCCGCTCGACGAGCAGCACGCGTGCACCCAGCCGTCCCGCGGTCCTGGCCGCGATGATGCCCGCGGTGCCGCCACCGACCACGACCAGGTCATAACGCCGCTGCACAGCTGTGCCCCTTCCTCGCCGAGCTCATCTCCTCGTGACGGCAGCCTTACGCGTCCCATTCGGATCGGCCACTCCGAGCTCACGACGAACCTCTCACGTGGTGAACGGTCAGGCGAAGGTGCCGAGCCAGGTGGTGAACGCGTACAGCGCGAGGTAGGTCAGCACCGCGACAGCGGCGACGCCGAGCAGTCGCCATCGCCGGCGCCGCATTCCGGCGACGTTGCACTGGTTCTGCCGCCGCAGGGACCGCCACACCAGCAGCGCCAGCACCACGAGCCCGCCGAGGCGGAACAGCCACGCGTAGCCGCCGTAGAGCTCGCTCGCCCACGCGAAGGCCGTACCCGCGCTCACGATCCCCAGCAGTGCCAGCACAGTCGGGCCGACACAGCACAGGATGCCGACCAAGCCGCCGGTCAGGCCGATTCGCCAGACCGGCAATCGATCGGTGCGGGGCTCGCTGGTCGTGGCGGCCGGCTTCTCGGATGTGGCCAACGGTGTTCCTTCCCGGTTCTGGCCGTCCATCACAGCGGCCGACTCCGGCCTCGCGCAGCGGGAATGGTGATCAACATGACGAGATCCGAGCCCACGCTTCACGGTACCGCCAACCAGCTCGGTGGACGCGGTCATTCGAGCAGGTCGCGACCGACGCGGCAGGAGGTTGTTCGTCGTGGGTGCACTCACGAGGGGTCACCACGCCTCCGTGCTCGGGATCGCGGGTCCCTGCGCCGGGGAACGACGGCGAGCGCGGCGCCGGCGAGCGTTCCGAGCGCGATGCCGGCAAGGGTTTCGGTGAGCCCGTTGGGAAGGCCGAACAGGGCTGGACCCGCCAGCGCGTTGCGGGCCGCCAGCAGTGCGGTGGTGACCACGGCGAGCAGGCCGCCCCCGAATGCTGTCGCCATGGCGGGCACGGCAGGCAACGCTCGGGCGGCACGCAGCCGGCGGCCGACGGGCCAGGCGGCCGCCACGATGGCGGACGCGAAGTGGTACGTCGTCGTGGGGTTGCCTGCGGCCAGCGCGAACCACAGCCCGGCGATGACGATCGCGAATCCCAGGCCGGCGTGCCAGGGTCCGACCGCGATCTTCGCCAGGCCGTCCTGGCTGATCTTGTCGAGCAGGCCAGGCGCTTGGGCACGGGCGGCCTCGACCACCTCGGTCGCGCTGGGGTTGACCATCGCGTGGTCGTCGCCGACGACCACCGTGGGCACGGTCTCGTTGCCGCCTGCGACCGAGCGCACGCGGGCGGCTGCTCCGGTGTCCTGCCAGATGTCGACCTTCCGGATGGGCAGGCCGATCCGGTCGAGGTCACCGAGCAGCCGAGAGCAGTACGGGCAGCCGGGCCGCCAGTACACCGTCACGGACGGCGTGGCTTCGTCGCTCACGATGTCCTCGCGTGACCGAACAGCCGCCGCCGGTTGCCCTGTTCGCCCTCGTTCCACGCGATGCCCTTCCACGGGCAGAGCGTCTTCATCCTGCTCCTGCTCAACTGCTGCTGCTTCACCGTTTCCGGCGGAAAGTAGTGGTTGCCTTCGATGCGGACCGTGTGCGGCGCCTCCGCCAGCACGGTCCCGTTCAGTGCTGTGACAGCGGGGTAGGGGCGTCGGGTCACCGACCGCGACTGCCGGTGCGCGGCTCTGTTGCCGGGGCCGCCGGTGATGTCGATGCGTTCACCTGGGCGGCCAGGCCCGCGATGAACACGTCGAGCATGAACTCGAAATGATCGATCCCCTCGCCGCGAAAGTGTTCCCGCATGGCGACCAGGTGCGGCACCCGGTCGGCCGGCAGGGAATCCAGGTAGGCGTTGATCTCTTCGAGACGTTTGCGGGCTTCCGAATCCTGCGCGGAGGACCACAGACTGGCCTCGTAGGCGAAGGCGGTGACGTACAGGGCGAGGCCATCGCATGCCGGGGGGACCAGGCGCGCGGGCAGGCCCGAGCTACGCACGATCCCCAGCATCGCGTCCATCGTCACGAGGATGCCCGGAGTGGTGGGGATCAGGGTCTCCATGGCGATTCGGGCGATGCCCGGATTCCGCACCATGATCCTGGCCTGGTCGAGGCCCAGCTGCTTGAGTTGCTGTTGCCATCGCTCGGGGTCCGGTTCGGGCACGGGGATGTCCCGCATCGCGGCGTCGAGCATCAGCTCGTGGAGTTCTCGCTTGTCGCGGACGTGGGCGTAGAGGGAAGCCGGTCCGGTGTCGAGTTCGTGGGCCACCCTGCGCATGCTCACCGCGTCCAGGCCCTCGGCTCCCATGACGCGCATCGCGGCGTCGACGATCACGTCGACATTGAGCTGCCGACGTGGCTTGCCGCGCTCACGCCGCCAGGGCGGGGTCGGGAGTTCGCGATCCGTCGTCACGCCGAAAGCGTACGGCAGGGCCCACTGAGACGAACACCGTACTTGTCAGGAACAATGTTCGCTGATAGAACGGTGTTCGTTAACGAACGGTGTTCGCCAAAGTGGGGAGTCTGTGATGTCGGTTGATGAACGGGTGCCGGTGCTGGTGGTGGGCGCGGGTCTGGCCGGGTCTTCGGCCGCGATGTTTCTCGGCTTGCACGGTGTGCCTCCACTGCTGGTGGAGCGGCACGCCGGTACGTCCGCGCAGCCCAAGGCCCGGGGCCAGTCGTGGCACGCCATGGAGGCGCTGCGCATCGCCGGGGTACACCAGCGGGTGCGCGACGCAGGCTACGACGTCGATGCCGGTATGCCGATCGTGATCGCCCAGAGTGTTGCCGGTCCGGTACTTCACGAGATCGTCGGCGACGCATGGCCGGACTGGTCGCACCTGACCCGGGAAGAGATGGGAATGGCCAGCCAGGAGAAGACGGAGCCGATCCTGCTGGAGCGCGCACGCGAGCTCGGTGCGCGGGTGCGGTTCTCCACCAGGCTCGACGCACTCGAGCAGGAGGTGGACGGTGTCCGTGCCCGGCTCACCGATCTCACCACAGGATCCGAGTACACCGTGCACGCCGACCATGTGGTGGCTGCCGATGGCCGGCGCAGTCCTCTTCGCCGCGCGCTCGGTATCGGCGTGCACGGGAGGGGGCCGCTGGGGCACTCTGTCGCGGTGCAGTTCGAGGCCGATCTCAGCGACCTCGTGGGTGGTCGTGAGTTCGCCCTCTTCTACCTTCAGAACAACCCGACGCTGGCTGACGGTGCGACTCTCGTGAGCACGGACCGCCCGGGCCACTGGGTTTTTATGGTGCCCTACGACTCGGATGCGGGCGACAGGGTCGACTACTTCACCGAGGAACACCTGATCGCGTGTGTGCGGGCCGGGGTGGGCGTGCCGACGCTTCCGGTCACGGTGCTCGATGCCACGCCGACCACGATCGCGCACCAGGTGGCCGATCGGTTCACGTGCGGGAGGGTGCACCTGGTCGGCGATGCCGCCCACACGATGCCACCCCACGGCGGGCAAGGCGGCAGCACCGCGATCATGGACGGCTTCTATCTCGCGTGGAAGTTGGCCGCCGTTGTGCGTGGCTGGGCAGGACCCGGCCTGCTGTCGAGTCACGACGTCGAGCGCCGTCCCTACGGCGCTCTCATCGCGGGGCAGCAGTACACGAACATGATCACGCGATCGCGTCCCGAACTCGCGGACGGCACCGAGGACCCGCCGGTTCCCCCCGAAGAGCTCCTGTTCGGCTACCGCTACCCCGACGGTGCCATCGTGCCGGAACAGGGGGAGGACGGCGCTCGCCTGGAGGACCCTGCCACGGCCACGGGGCGTCCGGGGTCTCGGGCACCGCACGTGTGGCTGCCGGGTGGCCGTTCCACAATGGACTTGTTCGGACGTGGTTTCGTCCTGCTCACGGTCTCACCCCGATGGGTCACCGCGGCACGGGAGGTTGCCGTCCGACTCGGTGTGCCGCTCCATGCTGAACGCCTGCCGGCGGGCGACTGGACCACCCGCTACGGAGTCACGCCGAACGGTGCTTCGCTGGTACGCCCCGACCGATTCGTGGCCTGGCGTGCGCACGACGAGGCATCCGCCAGTGAACTCGAGTCCGCACTGCGAACCATCCTCGCCCGCTGACCGCGTGCTGTCGCGTCCGGCGAACGACGTCCGCGACATCGCCGCGGCGCGCACCAGTCGTGAGTGAGGAACCGTGTTCTAACTCGCGTGGGCACTCACGAGAGGTGACCAGCCTCGGGTTTGCAATGGCGACCGCTTGAACTGATCGGCGGGTGCGCCGGCCGACGGTCTGGTAGACATCACGAAAGGCGGAGGTCTTACATGATCTATTCGTCGTGGTGTCGCTGGCTGACGACAGGGACGTGCACTGATGAGTGACAGTAGCGGCGGCCTGGGGTCCCTGAGCCGTGCCGGGTTGCTGGCCCCTGACGACGTCGCAGGCCGGGTGCGTTCCGATCTGTTCGTGCTGACCTCGCCGGAGGGCATGCTCGAACTCGGGGGGACGGACCGGAACGAGGCAGTGGTGTGGGCGTATTCGACGGTCGGTCTCCTGGTCGAGTCCTGTGGCAACGGGCAGCCCTATGCGCGACTCACCGCGCACGAGCTCGCGGAAGCCCTCGCCAGGCAGAGCTCGGTGTTCGTTGCGCTGGACGTGCGGCACCCCGACGGTGTCCGGTATCCGGAGCCGGACGCGCGCGACCTGCCGCACGCGGAAGAACTGGACGAGGAGCCGGCGAGCGCGGCGGTGCTGTGGGTGCCCAGCCAACCGGTCCGGCCCCGGGACCAGCGTGCGGACCTGGAGTTGCATCGTGACGACTCCGGCCGTCCGATGCTGCTGGTCTACTCCTCGCTCGAGCGGCTCCGCGCGGGTTGCGGGCCGTACCAGGCCGCGGTGGCCATCGAGACACACCTGATCGGTGAGGTGGCACGGGACGTGGGTGCCGAGGGCGTGGTCCTCAACCCGGAACTCGCCGAGCAGGCACGGCACACCAGTGCGGTCAGATTGGGCAGAACGAAGGGCCGGCCGAGCGAAGGGCGACAGAAGCGTGGCAGGACAGTGGGACAGCGAAACCCCGATCGGGATTGACACGAGCGGTTTCTCGTATGACGCGGGGGCGCTCGAGTCCGTCGAGGCTCATCTCAGGGGCGCCGCCGACACCTTGCACGAGGCGACCGGCAACCAGGTCGGCTCCGTCGACGCCGGTGCCTCGACCGAGATCGTCACGGCGGCGATGGCCACACTGCAAGGACTCGGCATGATCAGCACGCACGTGCTGCGCGAGGCGGCCGCCAAGATCGACGCCGCCCGCGGCTCCTACGGCGAGATCGACAACACCGCGGAAGGCTACATCCGCCGTCAGGAGGAGATCACCGAGCAGATGGTCGAGGACTACCAGAGATGACGGACAACGTGGGGAACCAGCGATGACAGGGCATCTCGACACCGCGGTGGAGGGCGATCCGAACTCGTGCGCCGAGGCCGCGGACACGATGGGCACGCTGGCTACGGCCGCCGCCGGTGCCGCCGACGAGTTCGGCACGGCGCTGGCGACCGCCCAAGCGGGCTGGCAGGGGCCGGCGAGTGAGTCGTTTCTCAGCGCCGTGCATTTCCTCCACACTGATCTCGACGAGATCGCGTCCACCGGGGAGAAGATCTCCTCGGGCCTCGCCGAGTTCGGTTTCGCCCTCGCGGCCGCGATCGCCAAGATGGCGGACATTCGCGGCCAGGCGGCCGCGGGTGGCCTCGAGGTGGACGGAACCATCATCCTCCCGCCACAACCGGGGCCGGTCCTGAAACGGTACGGGGCGATTCTGGCCGGTTCGCGGCAGCAGGGACGGTTGCTGAGTGACGAGGACCGCGAGTACATCCGAAGCGACGAGGTCAGTCAGGCCCTGGACGCGCACAACGCCAAGGTCCGGTTGTACAACGACTGTATCGACAGCGTTCGCGAGGTTCGGGAACGCGAGGAAGAGGCACACCGTACGTTGCACGACGTGATCACCCCGCCCGCCAGGAAGCTGGGCGACGTGATGATCCGCGTGACTGCGCTCTCCGTGGCCTTCACCGCAGGCAAGCAGGCCTATAACGCTCTGCAGGGCCACCAGAGCTGGGGCGAGGCAGGTAGCAAGGTGCCCAGCATCGTCGCCGGAGGTCTCGCCGGCGGCTCGAACGGTGCGGCGGTGGGTACCTTTGTCTGGCCGGGTCCCGGCACGGTGGTCGGTGGAGTGCTCGGCACGATGGGAGGCAGCGTCGTCGGCGGGATACTCGGCTCGAAAGTGGCCGATTTCGTTCTGCCGGAGAAGGACCTCCTCGGCGATGTGGACGAGCAGTCGGAGATCCCTCTCTACCGCGGGTCGTAGCGGCGTGGTGCCTGGTCACCGCTCGTGAGTGTCCAGCCGAGTTAGAACGCGGCTGGACACTCACGACCCGTGAGCTGCTCCCACCGGGCACGCGTAGCCGGTCAGCGCTTGCGGCCGACTCCGGCGAGCACCGGAGTGTGGGCAGGGCCGTCGTCGGACGCCGTATCGCGCCGCCATTGTGAAGCCGACACCAGGCCGGGCTCGACCAGTACGAAGTCACCGAACAACTCGGCGATGTCCTCGCGGCTTCGCATCCCGCCACCCTGGTTCACGGTCTGCTTCGCGTAGTTGGCGGCGATGCGCCGCAAGGCCGCCTGCGCCTGCTCGTCCGCGGGATCGAAGTAGGCGTGGGACAGCACGAGCAGGCTGCCCGGCGCGAGCTGGTCGCGGTAGAAGGACAGGATCCGCTCGGGCTGCCGCTCGGCAGGCAGAAGATGGAGCAGAGCCACCGTGAACAGGCACACCGGCTGCTCGGGGTCGATGCCACCCTCGTCGAGGATGCGTTGCCACAGCTCCGGTCCGTCGAAGAAGTCTCCCCACAGCGCGTGGTGGCGAGCCAGGTCCGCGGTGCTCTCCAGCAGGATCTGGGAGTGCGCGTGCGCGACCGGCTCGTTGTCGACGTAGACGACCCGCGCCTCACCCGGTGCGACATCGTCGGCGACCTCGTGCACGTTGCCCTGGGTCGGTAGCCCGCTGCCGATGTCCACGAACTGCCGGATCCCGGACTCGGTGGCATAACGCACGGCGCGTCCGAGGAACGCCCGGTTCGCCATGGCGGCGTCCCGGATCTCGGGGGCCAGTTCCAGCTGGCGCTCGGCGAACTCGCGGTCGATGGCGTAGTTGTTCGTCCCGCCGAGCCAGTAGTCGTAGACACGACCCGAGCTCGGGCGATCAAGGTCCAGTGGTGGTTTGTCGTCCGGCACGAGGAGACCGTACCGAATCAGGGGGACGATCCGGCAGAGACGCGGTCACCTGGCGACCGCGATCGCGTCGATCTCGACCATCCAGTCGGGTTGCGCGAGACCGGCCACCTGCAACAACGTGTCCGCGGGATACGGCTCGGTGAAGTACTCCTCGCGCAGCCGGACGATCTGGTTCAGGTAGCTCATGTCGGTGACCATGATGGTCACTTTCACGACATCGGCGAGGCTACCGCCGCCCTGTTCGAGCACCGTCGCGAGATTCCGAAACGCCTGGCGTGCCTGGGTTTCGAAATCACCGGCGCCCACTGTCCTGCCGTGCTCGTCGATCCCTGCCTGGCCGGAGACGAAGACCAGGCCGTTCGCCTTGATCGCCAGCGAGATGCGGTAGGGCTCGTACCAGTCGGGGTCATGTTCCACCCGTTGCATCGAAGTCATGCGAAGAGCCTCGGCCGTACAAGCACTCTTCGCAAGTACTGTCATTCTTGACCCGTACTATCAAAATGTATAGCCGTGAGGTCAGGGAGGTATCCATGGGCACTCGCATCGATGACCTGGCAGAAGAGTGCACCGTCGAGGCCGCGCTGGAGGTCATCGGCGGCAAGTGGAAGCTCGTCATCCTGCGACATCTGCTGGAGGGCACCAAGCGCTTCGGCGAACTCGACAAGGCGCTGCCCGGCATCACCCCGCGGATGCTGACCCGGCAGCTCCGTGAACTGGAGAGCGACGGCTTGGTGCTGCGGACCGTGTACCCGCAGGTGCCACCCAAGGTGGAGTACTCCGTCACCGAGATCGGCGAAAGCCTGCGCGCCATCACCGACCAGCTCGAACAGTGGGGCCGCGCCTACCGGGAACGTGAACACACACGGCGCTGGTGACGCCAGTGCAGGCCGGTCAGCCGAGCGGGCGGGTCTCCGCGGTGATCGGTATCTCGATCAGCCGGGGACCCGTGTCCGGCCCCGCGCTCGCGAGCACGGCGTCGAGCTCGTCGAGATCGGTGAGGTGCTGGGCGGGTAGGTCGTAGCCCTCCGCGATGCGCACGGCGTCGATGCCCGGCAGGTCGAGGCCCGGCGCGCCGGACACGCCGAGCTGCGCCACGAAGCTCCGCAGCGCGCCGTAGCCACCGTTGCGCAGCACGAGGAACGTGACCGGCAACCGCCATTGCACCGCCGTCCACAGCCCGGCCATGCCGTACTGGGCTGCGCCGTCGCCGAGGACCGCCACCACCGGGCGGCCGGGGTCGGCGAGAGCCACGCCCACCGCGGCGGGCAGCCCGAAGCCGAGCCCGCCCGCGGCGGGGAAGAACAGGCTGCGCGGCCGGGCGAGGTCGAGGTGTTGCCAGAACTGCGTGGTGTTCGCCGTCGATTCGTTCACCACGCGCGCGTTCGCCGAAAGCGATCCGCGCAGGCGGGCGAAGACCGCATCGGCGGTGAACGGCGCCTGGCCCGGCGCGGGACTCCCGGGCCTGCTCCGTGCCGGGGGAGCCGCCCTGTCCAGGGTCGCGGGCAGGGCGTCCAGCAGCTGGGTGAAGACCGTGCCGACGTCCGCGACGATCGCGTCACCGAACGCCGCCCGTGCGGCGTTGCCCGGATCGGCGCCGACGGAGATCAGCGCGGTGCCTTCGGGCAGCCAGGGTCCCGGCCGGTAGGCGTGGTAGCGGAAGACGGGTGCTCCGGCGACGAGCACGAGATCGTGGCCCGCGAGATGCTCGCTGACGCCCGCGACGCTCGGCGGCAGCACGCCCTGCCACAGCGGGTGCCGGGTGGGGAACGGGCAGCGCGGTGGCGTCGGCGCGGTCCAGACCGCGGCGCGCAGCCGCTCGGCGAGGGCGACCGCTAGGTCGAACGCGGGTTCGTCGTCCACCTCCGGGCCCAGCACGAGAGCGGGGGACCGGGCGGCACTCAGGCGACCGGCCAGGTCGGCGAGCAGCTCCGGGGTGAGCGCTCCCGCGGAACGCACCCGGCGCGTGGCGAGATGTGCCACCTCGGTCTCGGGCACCTCCTGGACCCAGTCGTCGAGCGGTAGCGACACGAACACCGGCCCGGCCGGGGGCAGGGTCGCGAGGTGGAAGGCCTCCGACAGCGCGCGGGGTACGTCCTGAGCCCGTGCCGGTTCGGACGCCCATTTGACGTGCGGCTCGGGCACTCGCGTCATGGCGGGCTCCGCGAGCACCGAACCCAGCGCGACCATCGGCCGCGCCTGCTGTCCGGCGGTCACGACCAGCGGGGTGCCCGACGCGCGGGCGTTGGCGAGGTTGCCCATCGCGTTGCCGAGCCCGGCGGCTGAGTGGAGGTTCACCAGCGCCGGCCGGCCGGTGGCCTGCGCGTAGCCGTCGGCCATCGCGAGCACCGCGCCCTCGTGCAGGCCGAGGACGTAGCGGAAGTCCTGCGGGAACCCGTCCAGGAACGGCAGCTCGTTGGAGCCGGGATTGCCGAAGACGGTGGTGAGTCCCCAGGCGCGCAAGAGCCCATAGGTCGTGTCGCGAACGGTCGGCAAATGCTGCTCCCAGGTTCCCGGCGTTGCGTGTGCGCCACTCGGCCTCCGGCGCGGCCGGACACCGAGTGTTCCCGGTGGGTTCCCCGGCGCCCTGCGTCAAATGTCGCGACCACATCGCGTCCGCTGTCCGGCAGCGCCGGAGACGTCGAGTCGTATCGTTCGCGGCGAGAACCACCTTCAAGGAGACGAGACGACGATGACGATCTCCGCAGACCAACTGCCTCTCATCGAGACGGGCCTGTTCATCGACGGCGAGGCTCGCGGGGCGGCCGACGTGCTCCGGGTCGTCGACCCGGCCGACGGCACGTCCGTGGTCGGCCACGCGGCGGCGGCGACGGCCGAGCAGGCCACCGCCGCGGTCGAGGCGGCCGACCGGGCGTTCCCCGCGTGGGCGGCGCGCAGCCCGCAGGAGCGGGCAGAGCTGCTGACGTCGGCGCTGGCCTCGCTCGAGGCCGACCGTGCCGCGACCGCGGAGATTCTCACCAGGGAGAACGGCAAGATCCGGATGGAGTCGTTCATCGACTCGCTGGTGTTCGAGCAGCGCTGCCGCATGACGATCGACCTGGCCGGTGACGTCGGCGAGGTGACTCACCTGCCCGCTCCGCCGTACCGCACCGAGGTGCACCACCGCCCACTCGGGGTGGTGACGATCATCGTGCCGTTCAACTGGCCGATCGCCATTCTCGGCGCGTCGCTGCCGCATGCGCTGCTGGCGGGAAACACCGTAGTGGTCAAGCCGCCGCCCACCGCGCCGCTGGCCACGGTGCGCACGGCCGAGCGGGTGGCGAAGGCGCTGCCGCCCGGCGTGCTCAACGTCGTCACGGGTGCCGACGCGGAGATCGGTGAGGCGCTGATCGCCGACGACCGTGTGAAGAAGGTCTGCTTCACGGGCAGCCCCGGCGGCGGCAAGCGGATCATGGGTATCGCGGCGGGTTCGCTGACCCGCGTCGCGCTCGAACTCGGCGGGAACGACCCGGCCGTCGTGCTCGCCGACGCCGACCTCGGGCCCGACGCGCTGCGGTCGCTGTTCAGCGGCACGTTCGACTCCACCGGCCAGATCTGCATGGCTGTCAAGCGGCTCTACGTGCACCGGTCGCGCTACGCCGAGGTGGTCGACGGGCTCTCCGAGCTGCTGTCCGGAACGGTGCTGGGGCACGGCCTCGACGAGACGGTGACGATGGGGCCGCTGCACAGCCCCCGGCAGAAGGAGTTCGTCGAGGAGCTCGTCGCGCAGGCCAGGGCGTCCGGTGCGGAGGTGCGGGAGTTCGGGACCCCCGCGGACGGTGCGGATCTCACGCGTGGCAACTTCCTGCGGCCGACGCTGGTTCTCGACCCGGCCGACGACACCCGGGTCGTCACCGAGGAGCAGTTCGGGCCGACGCTGCCGATCCTGCCGTTCGACGACGAGGACGCGGTGGTGGCCAGGGCCAACGACACGTGGTCGGGCCTGTGCTCGTCGGTGTGGACGGCCGATCTCGACCGCGCCGCGGACGTCGGGTCGCGGCTGCGGACCGGCTACACCTTCGTCAACGTGCACGGTGCGGCGCACCTCGACGAACGGGCGCCGTTCGGCGGGTTCGACAACAGCGGTATGGGCCGGGAGCTGGGCATCGAGGGTATCCGCGAGTTCATGGACACCCATGCCCTGAGCTTTCCCGCCTGAGCGGTGGGCTCCGCTACCGCCCGGGCGAGCCGGGGTGTCCCGAGTGCAGGATCTGCCCCAGCGCGGCCTTGACGTCGTCGAACCGCTCGGCTCCCACCATGCGCGCGCTGCGGTCTTCCAGCTCCGCGAAGTACTCGGCGGCGGCCTCGGCCGCCGCCTCGCCCCGTTCGGCGTAGATGACCACCCGCGCGCGCCCGTCGCCGGGATCGGGGACCCGCCGGACGTAGCCGGCCTGCTCCAGATGCGCGACCAGCTCGCTGACCGCCTGTGGGGTCATCCCTGCCCGCTGTGCCAGGACGGTCGGCCTGGTGCCGTCGCAGTCGATGTGCCGCAGCACGTTGACCACATGGGTCGGCCTGAGGTCGGTGAAGCCGCGACTGCTCAGGTGTTCGTCCAGCCCGATGACCACCCAGTCCAGCAGCTGGCTGATCAGCTGGGGCAGTGACGCCGGACCGGCGTTCGCCGATGACCCGGTCATCGCGGGAGATCACCGTTTCGGGCCTGCGGCGAAGACGGTGCGTGGACGCGCCGGACCCAGTCGGCGACCGTTTTCGTGAAGACCTCTGGCTGGCACAGGTTCGAGGGGTCGACGGAGTCCTCGATGAGCGTGAACTCGGACTCCGGCAGGGCCTCGTGGACCCGGCGCATCATCTCCACTCCCGTGGGCATGGAGGCACCGGCCACGCACAGCGTCGGCGTCGCGCAGCGCCGCAGCCGGTCTTCCAGCCGGATCGCGTTGACGGCACGGCGTTGCTTCACCAGGTCGTCGCGGCGTGAGTTCAGGAGGGCGTCCGCGACCGCCTGCCCGGCCTCCGGCCACCGCCGGTAGACGCGCTGCTCGAGTGCGGACAGCCACCGCGGCGGCAACCGGTAGAGGAGAGGCTGGACCTTCGCGCTCGCCATCAGCAGGCGCTCGGGCAGGCTGCGGGGCCGCATGTCGCACAGGCTGTCGCAGATCACCGCGGACGCGACACGCTCGCCGTGCTCCAGCATGAGCGTCTCCACCACGACGCCGCCGTAGGAGATGCCCACCAGGTGCGCCGCCGCGATCCCTCGTTCGTCCAGGGCCTCGACGATCTCCCGGGCCTGCACTCGCAGGACCTCGTGCTCCGGGACACCGTCGAGGGTGGGCGAGGCTCCGCAGCCACGCAGGTCGACGGCGAGACAGCGGAACTCGTCTCGCAGCGCCTCGACCTGCGGCGCGTACATCCGGTGATCGGCGCCGAGTATGGGAACGAGGACGACGGCCGGGCCGCTGCCTTCATCGAGTACGAACACCGGGACCTCCGAGCCGCCGTGCCGGACAGATGCTTCAGACGCCTTGTAAGGTAACTTACCAAGGCTTCCTTACCAAACAGGGAGTCGGTTCCGGGCGGTGCGTCCTGCCGCCGTCGTGGTCACCCCTCGTGAGTGCACACGCGGGTTCTAACTCGGCTCAACACTCACGAGCACGAAGTGCGGCGGGCGGGGGCGTCATGCGGCTGGCTGCGGCAGCGGGGTGAACCGGACGAAGGGAAGCGTGCGTCCGGCCGCGCGAAAGTCCTCGGTGCTTCCGTCGACCTCGATGCCCATCAGCTTGCGAAGGCCCCGCCTGGCCAGGCGGGGTCGCTGGGCGCCGTAGAGCGCCATGACGTCGCCCCCTTCTTCGGTGGGCAGCGCTTCGGCGACCGCCCTGGTGCGGTGCCTGCCGACCTGGATCGTCACCTCGGGTGTGTCGAGGACGTTGCGGTACCAGTCCGTATTGGGGCCGAAACCGGCGCAGACGAGGTAGCCGCTGTCCCGGCCGACGACTTCGAGCACCACCTCGCGGGGCCTGCCGGACTTACGTCCGATGTGGACAAGGTAGAGCAGCCGACGTCCGAGTAGCCACCCGAGGCCCAGCCGGTACAGGCGGATCGGCAGGCGGAACACCAGCCGGGTGATGCCGGTCGGCGGCTGGGGCCGCTTCACGATCTTCATGTTTGACCTTTCTGTGCGTCTCGTTCGGTGTCGGCCGCGGTCATGAGCAGTCCACCAGCGCGGCGATCATGTCGTGGGCCGCGTCCAGCGCCTCCGCCGCCGGTGCCTCCGGATCGAGCATCAGGTGCAGGGCCAGCCCGTCCAAAGCCGACATCGCCATCGTGGCCGTTCCGGCGCACCGCCCCCGCGTCCAGTCCGGATGCAGCTCGGCGAGCCGGTCGGCGATGCGGTCGCGGGCGAGTCGTGTCTGCTCACGCAGGTCCGCGCCGAGTTCGGGATCACGCAGAGCGCCGGCAAGCAGCTCGACGACAAGCGGCAGGGCCGACCTCTCGTCGGCGGTGACCGGCAGTGCGTCGCGGACGGCCGCGAGCGCGGCCCGCTCGTCCGGCGCGCCGACGAGGAGTTCGACGACGGGGCCGATGACCAGATCGACCGCCCTGCGGGCGATCTCGACGCGCAGGCGGGGAAGGCCGCCGAAGTGGTAGTGGATCAGCCCCGCGTTGACGCCGCTGCGCTCGGCCACGGCACGGGTGGTGATCGCGCTCCAGCCTCCCTCGCCGAGCAGCGCGATACCGGCGTCGACGAGCTGCTCACGCGTGTGCCGGCCACGGCGCGAACTTGCTCGATCGACTAAGTTAGTCACTCGACTAATGTAGCATACGTCCGCCTGACGGCCTTCCGCGTCACGAAAAGAGTCTCGTCGTGCCGGGCGGTGGCACGGCACCGTGAGTTCACGCAGGGAAGCCGGCGTCTCCCGGGAGCTGGGCGGGGTGCCCGCGGTCCGGGCCGCTGGAGTCGGTCACCACACCGGTAGTCCCCCTTACCCGAGAGGACCACTGTGTTCACACCGAGTTTCGTGGCACCGCAGGACACCGAGGCCGTCACCGAGCTGCTTCGCGCGCAGCTCGAGGAACTGCCCGGCCGATCGCCGCTCTACGCCGACCTGTTCGCCGAGCACGGCGTGACCGCGGCGACGTTCGCGACGCTCGACGACCTCGGCAAGTTTCCGTTCACCACCAAGCAGATGCTGCGCGACTCGCAGGCAGCCACTCAACCGCTCGGGCGGCACGCGGGCGTGGACATGACCGAGGTCATCCGCGTGCACGCCTCCACCGGCACGACCGGCAGACCGAGCTGGGCCGGGGTGACCCGTCGTGATGCCGAGGCCTGGACCGACATGGTGGCCCGTGCCTTCCGCACGATGGGCGCGACCCGGGAGGACGTGGTCCTGCACGGCGCCGGGCTCACCCTGTTCGTCGGTGGCCTCCCGATCCGCGACGCGCTGGAGCGGATCGGCGCCACGATGGTCCCGATCGGCACCGGTGCGTCGGACAAGGCGGTGCTGGCGCTGGAGACCCTCGGCGTCACCGCCCTGCACTCCACCCCTTCCTACGCGCGCTACCTCGCGGAGCACCTGCGCGAGCGGGGCCGCGACCCCAAGGAGTTCGGGCTGCGCAAGATCTTCGTCGGCGGTGAGCCCGGCGGCGGCGAACCGGCGTTCCGCCGTCTCGTCGAGCAGGAGTGGGGAGCCCCCGTCACCGAGGGACTGGGTAACGCGGACATGGCACCGGTGCTGTTCGGCGAGGCTCCCGGCACCGACGGAATGCGGTTCACCGGAGGCAGGCATGTCGTCGTGGAGCTCATCGACCCGGATACCGAGGAGCCGGTCGTGCCCGAGCCGGGGGCGTCGGGCGAGCTGGTCTACACCTCGGTGGACCGCGAGTGCTGCCCGCTCGTGCGGTTCCGCACCCGCGACCGGGTGCTCGTCACGGGACTCGGTCCGGACGGGGCGCCGCTGATCCGCTGTGTCGGTCGCAGCGACGACATGCTCATCGTCCTCGGGGTGAACGTCTTCCCTTCCGCGATCCGTGACCTCGTCCAGACGCTGTATCCGCGCACCACCGGTGCGGTGCATGTCGTGCTGCCCTCGAAGGGGCCACGCGTCGAGCCCCCGCTACGGGTGGAGGCGGAGTGGGGAAGAGAAGCAGGCGACCGCGACCAGCTCGGGCGGGAGATCGAAGAGCTCATCCGGGCCCGCCTTTCCGTGCGCGCGGTGGTCGATCTCGTGCCGCCGGGGACGATCGAGCGTTCGGAGATGAAGTCCAGCCTCACCCGACTCGCCCCGTGACCACCACCTTCCGCACGCCGCGAACCGCGGCGATCACGACGACAGGAGCAGCTCATGGGTGAAACGGTCCGGGCCGCGGTGCAGGTCGGTCCACGACGGATCGAGATACGGGAGTTCCCGCGTCCCAAGATCGGCCCGGACGACGGGCTGCTGCGGGTGGAGGCCAACGGCATCTGCGGCAGCGACGTCGAGGTGTTCAAGGGCCATATGGGAGGGGACCGGCGAGCGCCCATGGTGCCGGGCCACGAACCGCTTGGCATCGTGGAGGAGATCGGCGAACGCGCCGCCGAGCGCTGGGGTGTGCGGGTGGGCGACCGGGTGGCGCTGGAGGTGATCGTGCCCTGCCGGTCTTGTCACGACTGCCTCACCGGCCGCTACCAGTCCTGCCGGAACCGCCGCTACGCCCACGGCGTCACCGGCGTCGACGTGGCGCCGTCGCTCTGGGGCGGGTTGGCCGAGCACCTCTACCTCACGCCCGGTGCCGTCCTGCACAAGATCGACAAGCGGCTCCCCGCCGAGGTCGCGGTCATGTTCAACCCGCTCGGGGCGGGCGTGCGCTGGGCGGTCCACCTCGGCGGCGCGGGGCTCGGTGACACCGTGCTCGTGCTCGGCGCCGGGCAGCGGGGCATCGCCGCGGTGATCGCGGCCAGGGCCGCGGGAGCGGGGACGATCATCGTGACCGGCCTCGCGTCCGACGCCCACAAGCTGGAGCTCGCCCGCGAGTTCGGCGCCGACCACACGATCGTCGTGGGCCCGGACGGGGTCGACGATCCGGTGGAGCGGGTCCGCGAGATCACCGACGGGGCGATGGCCGACGTCGTGCTCGAGCTGACCCCGATGGCGGCGGAGCCGGTCTCCCACGCGTTGCTCGCGGCCAGGCACGGCGGCTGCGTGGTGCTCGCCGGTCTGAAGGGCGGGGCCGAGATTCCCCTGCGCACCGACCTCATCATCCAGCGTGCGCTGAACGTGCGGGGCGCGTTCGGTGTGGACGCTCGCGGCTACGCCGACGCGATCGCCATCATCGAGTCCGGCCGGTTCCCGCTGGAACGGATGCACACCCACTCGTTCGGCCTGGACGACACCGCACTGGCCATGGAGACGCTCGCGGGCGACGTGCCGGACGCCGGCGCCGTGCACGTTTCCGTCCATCCCCACGGCTGATCCCAGATCCGGAGGCACTCGTGCTCGTCGACACCCACGCCCATCTGCTACCACGCGACTACCCGGCCGACGCGCCGGATTCCTTTCCCCGCATGGAGTCCATCGACGGCGAGACCGCCCGCCTGCTGCTGTGGGGTGCGACCCGCTTCCGTGCCCGGGACGTCTTCTTCGACGCCGAGCGACGCATCGCGGCGCAGGAGGAGTCCGGTGTGGACGTCGAGGTACTCACCCCGATGCCACCGCTGTTGCGCTACGACCTGCCGGGAGCCGAGGGGCTGTCGCTGGCACGGCATGTCAACGAGTTCACCGCGACGCTCTGCTCGGCCGACCCCGGCAGGCTGATCGGATTCGGCCTCGTGCCGATGCAGGATCCCGACCTGGCCGCGGCGGAGCTCGCGGTGCTGAAGGAGCACGGCCTTCGCGGGGTCGAGGTCGCGTCCAGCGTGCTCGGCCGCTCCATCGGGGACGAACAGTTCCTGCCGTTCTTCACGGAGGCGCAACGGCTCGATCTCGCCGTGTTCGTCCACGCCATGCCCGCTCCGACGGACCGGCTTCCCGCCTCTGCCATGGGAACCTACGTGGTCGGCCTGGAAGGGGCGACCGCCGCCGCTTCGATGATCACCGGAGGAACGGCGGCGGCCTGCCCCGAGCTGCGGATCTCGTTCAGCCATGCTGCGGGCGGCTTCCCGCTCATGCTGCCGAGAGCCCAGTACTTCTGGGGCGGCTCGTGGAACGAGGAGCCGCCGGTGCCGGAGCGGGCCTTCGCACACGACGACGGACCGTCGCCTCTGGACTACGCGCGCCGCTTCTACTACGACTCGATGGTGTTCGACCGGCGCGCGATCCGGTACCTGATCGACCTGCTCGGCCACGAGCGGCTGCTCGTCGGCTCGGACTTCCCGGCGATGCCTCGGGAGGAGCCCGCGGGCCGCACGTTGCGGTCGATGGAGCTGCCCGACGCCGTTCTGGCGGACATCACCTGGCACAACGCGTTCCGCTGGCTGGGAATCGAGCCGAACGCCGATCACGGCGCGCATTCCATCGCACGAAAGTCCCGTAGCGACCGGCACAGCCGCGGAACTAGCGTAGGAAACGCAGCGGGCCGGTAGCCGCGCACGGCGGGCCTCACCTGCCGCGACGCGCGGTCGCCCCGCGTTCGATTCCCGGTGCCACCGCCGCTTTCCGGTGCGCGCTCCGAGGGGAAGGAGTCCCGGATGTTCGAGAAGATGATCGATCCGACCGCCGGTCCGGACGTCGCCGCCGGCGACGCACCGCGTCTCGCCGAGCGCACGGACCGGCTCGACGGGCTGACCGTCGGACTGCTGGCGAACACGAAGCAGAACGCGGCCGCCTTCCTGGACGCCGTCGCCGAGTCGCTCGCCGAGGAGCACGCGATCGCGGACGTGGTGCGGCGGACCAAGCTGAGTATCACCGACCCGGTACCACCGGACATCCTCACCGAACTGGTCGACACCTGCGACGTCGTCGTGGTCGGCGTCGGGGACTGCGGCTCGTGCAGTGCCTCGGCGGTCGTCGACGGGATCACCCTGGAAGCCGCCGGGTTGCCCGCCGCGGTGATCTGCAGCGACGCGTTCCAGGTCAGCGCCGACGCGATGGCGGGCCTGCGCGGCAGCCCCGGCTACCGCTACGTCCGCACGCCGCATCCCGTCGCGTCGCTCGACGCCGACGCCGTGCGCGAGCGGGCCCGGACCGCCCTTCCCGAGATCGTCGGCCTCCTGACCGGTGCCCGGCCGGGAGCGGTCGCCCGATGACCGCCGTCACCGGCAGCGCCGCCTCGGACGACGCCGAGGACGTGGACGAGACCGCGCGGCTGCACTACGCCAGGGAGGCGATCGAGCACGCCTACGCCCAGGGCTGGACGGACGGCCTGCCGATCGTCCCGGTGACCGAGGCGGTCGTCGAGGAGTTCCTGGCGGTGACGCCACGGGACCGGCACGAGGTGGTCGCGGCGGTGCCGCACCTCGGGCGGAGGTGCACGGTCGAGCAGGCCGCAGTCAACGCAGCCATGGCCGGGTGCCGCCCCGAGTACCTCCCGGTGGTCCTGGCCGCCTGGGACGCGCTGATGAACCAGCGGGTGGTCACCGGCGGCGGCTGGCAGAGCACGAGCGGGCCTGCGCCGCTGATCATCGTCAACGGCCCGATCCGTGGTGAGCTGGGGATCAACTCGGCGGGCGGCGTGCTCGGTCCCGGATTCCGGGCGAACGCGACGATCGCCAGGGCCGTCGGCCTGGTGGTGCGCAACGTACTCGGAATCCGCCCACAGGAACTGGAACAGGCGACACAGGGCATCCCCGGCCGGTTCACCCTCTGCGTCGGCGAGAACGAGGAGGAAAGCCCGTGGGAGCCGCTGGCGACCGAGCTCGGCCTGCCTGCAGGGGCCGATGCCGTCTCGGCGATGCTGCTGCGGACCTGCGAGTACGTGGACAACCGGCACACCACGGACCCCGAAGGCGTGCTGTGGGACCTGACCGACACCGTCGCCAGGACCGGTGCGGTGATCGGCCGGAACTCCTCGGCCGGGCTGCTCCTCGGCGTCGAGCACGCGCAACTGCTGGCGGAGGCCGGGATGTCCAAGGCCGACGTTCAGCGGTGGATCTCCGGGCACGCGAGGCGCGGTGCCGCCGATCTGCGGCGGGCGGGCAAGGAGATCGAGCAGGGGCAGGACGAGGGAACCGGGGAGCTGCGGATGGTGCCGGACCCGGACCAGATCCCGATCGTCGTCACCGGCGCGCGCAACGCGGCCATGTCGATGGTCATGCGCCCGTTCGGTTTCGGCGGCTGGTCCCGCACGGCCCATCCGGTGCGCCGTCCCGCGGTGTCCGAATCGGACGGAGGAAACCGATCATGAGCATCGACGAACAGGCACTCGCGGGTCTTCGCGACACGCTCGCCGCCGACGACTACCGGCTCGCCGTCACGGAGTCGGAGACCGGCTACCAGGTGACGATCACCGCGGGGCCCGAGTCCTGCGACGACTGCCTCGTGCCGAAGCCGGTGATGCGGTCCGTGCTGACGTCCGCGCTCGGTGTGCCCGAGGATGCGATCGAGCTGGTGTATCCCACCGATCCGGCCTGAGCCGGGAGCCGGTCCCGCCACCGCATCATCCACCGCACAGACCAAGGAAAGCCGACGATGACTTCTCCTCCGTTGCTCGCCGTGGACGATCTGCGCGTCGAGTTCCCCACACCGGCCGGTCCCGTGGAGGCCGTGGGCGGCGTGTCGTTCACGGTCTCCCCCGGGGAGACGGTCGCCGTGGTCGGCGAGTCGGGCTCCGGCAAGAGCGTCAGCTCCCTCGCGGTGCTCGGGCTGCTCGGCAGCGGCCGGATCACCTCCGGATCGGTTCGCTTCCAGGGTGAGGAACTCGTCGGCGCGGGCAGGGAACGGTTGCGCCGCCTCCGGGGCTCCGAGATCGCCATGGTGTTCCAGAATCCGATGAGCTCGCTCGATCCGCTGTTCACGATCGGCGGCCAGATCGCGGAGGCCCTCCGGATCCACCGGCCGATCTCCCGCGGTGCGGCCCGTGCGCGCGCGGCCGAGTTGCTGCGCGAGGTGGGGATCCCGGATCCCGAGCGCCGCCTCCGTTCCTACCCGCACGAGCTGTCCGGCGGGCAGCAGCAGCGGGTGCTGGTGGCGATCGCGCTGGCCTGCGATCCGGCACTGCTCATCGCCGACGAGCCGACGACGGCGCTGGACGTCACCGTCGAGGCGCAGATCCTCGAACTCATGCGCAAGCTGCAGCATGAGCACGGCGCGTCGCTGCTGTTCATCACGCACGACATGGCGGTGGTCGCGCAGATGGCCGACCGCGTCGTCGTGATGTACGCGGGCCGGGTCGTCGAGCAGGGGGCGGTGGCCGATGTGCTCCGGTCGCCTCGCAACCCCTACACCCGGGCGCTGATCGACTCGATCGCGACGCCGACCACGCCACGGGACGTGCCGCTGCCGGCCATCGCGGGCAGCGTGCCGAACGCCGCGGACTTCCCGGCCGGCTGCCGGTTCCACCCGCGATGTCCCGAGGTCCTGGACCGATGCCGGACGAGCGAGCCACCGCTGCTCGACATCGAGCCGGGCCGGTCGAGCCGCTGCTGGCGCCACGACGCCGGACAGGCCGGCGAGCCGGTGGCGGCCGGAGGGAGCGTGCCCGGTGTCAGGTGAATCGGCGCTCACGCCCACGCTGTTCGAGGCGCACGACCTGGTCAAGCACTTCCGGCGGCGGGGCGGTGTCGTCCAGGCGGTCAACGGGGTGTCGCTGTCGATCCCCCGTGGACGCACGGTCGGTCTCGTCGGCGAGTCCGGATCGGGGAAGTCGACCGTGGCGCGCCTCGTGCTCCGGCTGCTCGAGCCGACCTCGGGGCGGATGTCCTTCGACGGGGCCGATCTCCTTCGTGCGTCGCGGACCGAGCTGCGCGGCCTCCGGCGAAGGATGCAGATCGTGTTCCAGGATCCCGCCGGCTCGCTGAACCCGCGCATGACCGTGCTGCAGGTCGTCGGGGAACCGCTCGTGGTGCATCGCCTCGCGCGCGGCAGGGACCTGCCCGCCCGGGTGGTGGAGCTGCTGGAACGGGTCGGCCTCGGCGCCCGCGACCTGTACAAGTACGCCCACCAGTTCTCCGGGGGGCAGGCGCAGCGCATCGGCATCGCCAGGGCACTGGCCACCGACCCCGACCTCATCGTGTGCGACGAGGCGGTTTCGGCGCTCGACGTATCCGTACAGGCACAGGTCCTGAACCTGCTCAAGCGGCTGCAGGCGGAGAGTGGGCTGTCCTACCTCTTCATCGCCCACGACCTCAACGTGGTGCGGTACATGTCCGACGAGGTCTGCGTCATGTACCTCGGCGAGATCGTCGAGCGAGGCGACGGGGACGCGATCTTCGCCGATCCCCGCCATCCCTACACCCGGATGCTCGTCGACGCGATCCCGGAGCTCACGACGACCGGACCGCTGCGGACCGCGCGGTCACTGCCGGTCGGCGAGCCCCCGAGCCCGAGCGCTCCACCCTCGGGATGCCGTTTCCACACCCGCTGCCCGCACGTGACCGATGCCTGCCGGGCCGCCGTTCCGCCCCTGCGCCAGGTCTCGGCCGACCGCAGTGTCGCGTGCCTGCTGGCCGAGCCCCAGCGGGAGGTGGCCGCGACATGATCTTCTACACCCTCCGCAGGCTTGCCTACGGCGCCGTCGTGATGGCTCTGGTCACCGTGCTCGTCTTCGTGATCATGCGCATGGTGCCGGGTGACGCGGTCAGCCTCCAGCTCCAGGAGACCGGGGTGAGCGCGGAGGAGGCCGCGGCGATGCGCGCCCAGTTCGGCCTCGACGACCCGGTGTGGGTCCAGCTGTGGACGTGGCTGGCCGGTGCGTTCCAGGGCGACTTCGGGACCTCGTACTACGGCGGGGAACCGGTGCTGTCGCTGTTCCTCGACCGCGTGCCGGTGACGGTGCAGCTCGGCCTGCTCGCGATGGTGATCGGTTCGCTGCTCGGGATCGGTCTGGGCATCGTCGCCGCGGTCACCCGCGGGTCGGCCACCGACGGCGCCGTGCGGGCGTTCGCCGTCGCGTTCCTTTCCGTGCCCAACTTCGTGGTCGCCCTGCTGCTGCTCACGATGTTCTCCCTCTGGTTCGCCTGGTCACCCCCGCTCGTCTACGCCGGCCCTGGAGAGGACTTCGGAAGCTGGCTCCAGCAGATCGCGATCCCGGTCTTCGCGCTCGGCACCGGCGGAATGGCCGCCATGGCCCGGATGACCCGCTCGTCGATGCTCGAGTCACTCGGCTCGGACTACATCCGCGCGGTGCGGGCCAAGGGCGCCGGCAACCGGACCGTGATCGCGAAGCACGCCCTGCGGAACTCGACGATCTCCGTGCTGACCCTGCTCGGCCTCGAACTGGCGACCGTGCTCGGCGGAACGGTGATCATCGAGCAGATGTTCTCGATTCCCGGTACCGGCCAGCTCATCTACCAGGCCGTGCTGGACCGCGACTACCCCGTGGTGGTGGCCTGCACGATCTTCTACGCGGCGCTGTTCGTGGTCATCATCATCATCATCGACCTGCTGTACGCGCTCGTCGATCCCAGGATTCGCACCGGGAGGGCGCTGTCATGAGCGAGGAGCAGAAGATCCACCAACAGGCGGGCGAGCCGTCGCCTACCCGGCGGCGCGGTCCGAGAGCCGTGTTCGCCGCACTGCGCGGGTTCGTCGTGGCTCAGCCGCTGGGCGCCGTGGCGCTGGTGTTCGTCACCGCGTTTGTCCTCGTGGCCGTGTTCGCGCCGTTGCTGGCGCCGTACGACCCCCTGGAGCAGTTCCGCCGCGAGATCCTCCAGCCACCGTCGGGCCGGTTCCCGCTCGGCACCGACGACCTGGGCCGGGACGTGCTCAGCCGCACCATCCACGGCGCCAGCACGTCGCTGCTCATCGGGGTGGTCACCACCGCGATGAGCCTGGTGCTGGGGACGACGATCGGGGTGATCTCCGGGTACTTCGGCCGCGTGGTCGACGTTGTCCTGCAACGGGTGATGGATGCCGTGCAGGCGGTCCCCGGCATCGTGCTCCTGCTGTTCATCGCCGTCATCCTCGGCCCGTCGATCCGGAACACGATCATCGCACTGACCGTCGTGATCACCCCGTCGTTCAACCGGATCGCCAGGGGCGAGGCGTTGCGGGTCAGGGAGGAGCGCTACATCGAGGCCGCCCGCGCCACCGGAGCGACCATCGGGCGGATCCTGGTGCGGCACGTGCTGCCCAACATGTTCGCCCCCGTGTTCACGCTGGGCAGCCTGATCTTCGCCGGGGTGATCATCGCGGAGTCGGCGTTGAGCTTCCTCGGCATCGGCGCACCACCTCCCACGCCCTCGTGGGGGCTCATGCTCTCCGAAGGCGTGCGCTACGTCGAACGGGCGCCCTGGCTGATCATCGTTCCCGCGGTCGTGCTCTCACTGGCGGTGTTCGGGTTCAACCTGATCGGTGACGCGCTGCGCGACCACCTGGACCCGCGGCTGGCGGGCCGGGTCTCCCCGCGTTCGGTGCGGCCGCGCTGGTGGCGCGGGCGGCCACCCTCCCGGCTCGCCCCCACCCTCGCCCGCGCGGTCGAGCGCGCCGAAGGAGACCCCGGAGAAGGACCACCGACGACATCCACGCGCTGAGCATCGAACAGTCCGAAAAGGAGACTCATGGAGATATCGCTGGAGGGCAAGGTCGCCCTCGTCACCGGCACAGGCCCGAACATAGGCAGCGGCATCGCGCTCGCCCTCGCGCGCTACGGCGCGACGGTGGCCTGCAACGACCTGAACCCGGCGGCCGCGAAGACCGCGGTGGAGCGGATCGAGCGCAACGGTGGGAAGGCGATCGCGGTTCCCGGCGATGTCACCGACGAGCAGCAGGTCCTCGGCTACATCAACAAGGTCGTCGAGACCTGCGGCCACATAGACATCCTCGTCAACAACGCCGCGTTGCTGGGTGGCATGGGCGTGCTCGACGAGAGCGCGGAGTTCTTCGGGCGGGCCGTCCAGGTCGCGGCGATGGGCAACTTCCTCAACACGAAGTACGTCGGCCGGCACATGGCGGAGCGGGGAATCCGCGGCTCGATCGTCGCGATCTCGTCCTCGAACGGCTGGTCCGGCTCCGCCGGCGTGATCGCCTACGCCTTCCACAAGGGAGGTGTCAACAACTTCGTGCGCGCGGCGGCGATGGACCTGGCGCCCTACGGCATCCGCGTGAACAGCTTCACGCCGACGGCACCGACGCCCGACAACCCGGAGCTCGTCGCGGAACAGGGCGCCGGAGGAGTGCTCGACCGGCCCCGCTCGGGCGGGATCGGCGGCGAAACCGGCCAGGAGGAATGGCGCAGGCCGGCGCGCTGGTCCGGGGCGCGCCCGCCCCTGGTGCCGATGGGCACGACCGGCACACCCAGCGACATCGGGCACTGCGTCGCGTGGATGTGCTCGGACTACGCCCGCCTCATCACCGGATGTGACTTCGTGGTCGACGGCGGCGCGCGGGCGAAGAACTTCGCCTACGCACCGGCCCCCGCATCCGAGGTCGCGGGTCCCGTTCCGCTGGTCCCGCTCGACGTCACCGGTGAGCTCGACAAGGAGTTGACATGAAGCGACGTGCGTTGTTCGCGGCCCTGACGGCGGCCGTGGTGACGATGGCGGGTTGCAGCGGCGAGGGCGGGTCCTCGGCAGGTCCGGGGGGAGAGCCGGTTCCCGGCGGCACCCTGGTGTTGCAGCTGCCCGCGGAGATCAAAAGCGGCATCAACCCGCTGGAGTCGAGTGACCCGACCGCGATGGGGATCGTCTCCGGCACGGTCTACAGCAAGCTGGTGGAGTTCAAGACCGGCCCCGGCGTGGAGGGTCTTGAGGTCGTGCCCGACCTGGCGGAGTCGTGGGAGATCACGCCCGACGGGCTGACCTACACCTTCCAGCTCCGCGACGACGTGCGCTGGCACGACGTCGCGCCGGTGAACGGCCGGCCGTTCGTCGCCGACGACGTGGTGGCCACGTTCCAGGCACTGAAGCAGTCGACGGGCGTGCACGGGTGGATGATTGAGCCGGTCACCGACATCTCCGCGCCGGACGAGCACACGGTGGTCTTCACCCTGAGCAGGCCCTACAGTCCGCTGCTCGAATACCTCGCGTACCACTTCAACATGATCCTGCCGAGGGAGGGTGTCGAGGGCGAGTTCGACCTGGCGACCAAGGCGATCGGGACTGGCCCGTTCATCCTCGACAGCCACAAGCCCGACGTCGAATGGGTCCTGCGCCGCAATCCGGACTACTTCGTGCCCGGGCGCCCCTACCTCGACGAGATCCGCAGGCCGATCATGACGGACGCCGCCGCCGTCACCGCGGCGTTGCGCAGCGGACGCCTCGATGTCGGCACGACCAGCGATGCCAACATGGCCGAGGAGTTCCGTTCGCGGGGCGGCTTCAGCATCACCGAGACCCCGGGCGCCCCGGTCAGCTTCTACATCAACCCCGAGCGGGAGCCCTTCGACGATCCCCGCGTGCGGCAGGCCGTCGTCGAGGGGATCGACTGGGCCGGCATGGGTGAGAACATCCGCGGGCGGTTCAACCTGACCTCGATGCTCCGGCCGGACACCAGTGACGCCGCGCTCACGGAGGAGGAGGTCCGCGAGGTTCGCCCGTTCGACCCCGAGGGGTCCCGGTCGCTGCTGGCGGAGGCCGGGCTGCCGAACGGGTTCTCCACGACGTTGACGGTGCAGCGTGTCGACGACGAGGACGTGCGCGAGGCGCAGTGGATCCAGGCCGACCTCGCCGATATCGGGGTGAAGGTGGAGATCGAGATCGTCGACCCCGCTACCGGCATCGATCGCCGGCGCAGTCACGACTTCGCGATGGCCAAGGCGTTGCGCGGGGTGCACCTTGCCGACCAGGTGTGGCGTGACTTCGAACCCGACTCGATCGAGAACTACGCCCTGGTCGACGATCCGGAGCTCAACGACCTGATCGCCGGCGCGCGCGCCGAAACCGACCCGGCGGCCCGTGGCGAGCTGTACCGGCAGGCGCAGCTCCGCATGGAGACGGAGATTCGCCAGGCCCTCTATCCGATCCAGAAGTTCGACTACACCATCGCGGGCGAGCGCGTGCACGACCTGTACGCCAGCCCGATCTACCAGGGCAGGCGGCTCGCCGACGTGTGGGTGACCCAGGAGTGACCGCACCGCCGGACCCGGCTCACCACGAGCCGGGCCCGGCGGGCTCGTCAACCGGTGTGGACTCCGTTCGCGGCCTTCAGCGACCGGCTGATCGCCCGGGACACCTCGCGCAGCGCGATCTCCAGCTCGCGCGGGCGGGCCCGCTCGGACTCGACCACGACGGAGATGGCGGCGGTGACCTCACCCGAGATGGCGAGGACCGGGACCGCGACCACCGTGTTGGGCAGCGTGATCTGCCCGTGCGCCACGGCGACGCCGGTACGCCGGATCTGGGTGAGGATCCGGCGCAGCTCTCCCGGGTCGACCACGGTCTTCGGGGTGAACCGTTCGAGCGGTGCGCTCAGGACCTCGTCCTGCACATCCTGGCCGGCATGGGCCAGCAGGACCAGGCCGGTACCCGTCGCGTGCAGCGGCCACCGATCGCCCACCCGGCTGGTGATCGGATGCCTCAGCCGGGACCGCATGGTGTCGACGTAGACCACCTCGCTGCCGTCGCGGACGCCGAGGTGCACGTTGCCGCCGGTGGTCCGGTGCAGATGGCTGAGGAAGGGGAAGGCGATCTCGCGCAGCTGGAGGCCACGTGGCGCGAGAGCCGACAGCTCCAACAGCCGCAGCCCCACGCCGTAGCGCCCGTCGTGTCCCCGTTCGAGGGCGCCGAAGCTGACGAGTTCGGCGACGAGCCGGTGCGCGGTCGGCAGTGTCAGCTCGCCCCTGCGGGCGATCTCGCTGAGCGAAAGGAGCCGGTGCTGGTAGTCGAACGCGCCCAGCACCGCGAGAACACGGCCCGCCGCCGTCCGGCCTGCGGGCGCGAGCGAGTCAGTGGGTGGCTCGGCGGTGGTGGTGGTCATGCTCAGCTCCTCCGGTCGCGAGGGTGTGGCGGCAGGAACCTTGGGTACGAGGCACGTCGGTCCTGCGCGCCAACGTCGTCGTCCAGCGCCGCCCGGGTCAGGTTTACTCTCGGCACCGGAGAGCCATGTCACAACCGTCGTCCCGCCGCGCGCGGCCGACCAGGTCCGGCATGCCGGTCCGGGACGAATGACGTACGACTGACTTGCGTCCTGAGGCACGGTTAGGGCGGGGAGCGGCCGGGTATGCACCGCAAGACCTCGTCCAGACCGTCGTGCAGGAAGGACACCGAGTGCCATGACGGACGTGTCGAGCCAGGGCCCCGGACCGGGGGACGACCGCCCCGTGCTGACCAACCGGCAGGGGCATCCCGTCTACGACAACCAGAACCAGCGGACGGTCGGCACTCGCGGCCCCGCCACTCTGGAGAACTACCAGTTCCTTGAGAAGATCAGCCACTTCGACCGCGAGCGCATTCCCGAGCGGGTCGTGCACGCCCGCGGCACCACCGCGTTCGGCTTCTTCGAGGCGTACGGAACGTGGGGCGACGAGCCCATCGGCCGCTACACCAGGGCGAAGCTGTTCCAGGAGCAGGGCAAGCGGACCGACGTCGCCGTGCGCTTCTCCACTGTCATCGGGGGCCGCGACTCGTCCGAGTGCGCCCGTGACCCGCGCGGCTTCGCGGTGAAGTTCTACACCGAGGACGGCAACTGGGATCTCGTCGGCAACAACCTCGCCGTCTTCTTCATCCGCGACGCGATCAAGTTCCCCGACGTCATCCACGCGCTCAAGCCCGATCCCGTGACCTTCCGGCAGGAGCCCAACCGGATCTTCGACTTCATGTCGCAGACGCCGGAGAGCATGCACATGCTGGTGAACCTGTTCAGCCCGCGTGGCATCCCAGCCGACTACCGGCACATGCAGGGCTTCGGCGTCAACACCTACAAGTGGGTCAACGAGGCGGGTGAGACCGTGCTCGTGAAGTACCACTGGATGCCGGCCTCGGGCGTGCGGAGCATGACGGAGGCCGACGCCGCGGCGATCCAGGCCGAGGAGCTGGGGCACGCGACCCGGGACCTGCACGAGGCCATCGAGCGCGGCGATCCACCGGAGTGGGAGCTGCTGGTCCAGCTGATGACCGACGAGGAGCACGCCGAACTCGACTTCGATCCGCTCGACGACACCAAGGTGTGGCCGGAGAACGAGTTCCCGCCGAAGCCGGTGGGCAGGATGGTGCTGGACCGCACCGTGAGCAACTTCTTCGCGGAGAACGAGCAGATCGCCTTCGGCACCGGTGTGCTGGTGGACGGCCTCGACTTCTCGGACGACAAGATGCTCGTCGGCCGCACCTTCTCCTACAGCGACACGCAGCGCTACCGGGTCGGGCCCAACTACCTCCAGCTCCCCGTGAACCAGCCGAAGAACGGCCGGGTGCACACCAACCAGCGGGACGGGGAGATGACCTACTACGTCGACCAGGGCGGCGGCAATCCCCATGTCAACTACGAGCCGTCCATCACCGGCGGGCTCCGGGAGGGCCAGTACCCCACGCACGACGAGCAGGGCCCGCGGATCGAGGGGCGGCTGACCCGCAAGCGGATTCCCCGGACCAACGACTACGTCCAGGCGGGCCAGCGCTACCTGCTCATGGAGGACTGGGAGAAGGACGACCTCGTGCGCAACCTGGTCAACCTGCTGTCCCAGTGCGAACGGCCGATCCAGGAGCGGATGGTGTGGCACTTCCTGCTCGCCGAGGACGAGCTCGGTCAGCGCGTCGGCGACGGCCTCGGCATCGGTGCGGACGACGTGGCAGCGCTGAAGCCGCTGGCAAGCCAGGATCTCACCGAGGAGGACCGCAAGCGGCTGGAGAACCTGGGCCGCAACGGCCGCCGGGACGTCGCCGACCTGAGGATGACGCACTGCGTTCCCGACGAGCGCGCCTCGGCCACCCGCTCCTGATCCCCGGTCACCTCTCGTGAGTGCGTNGGCTGGAGAACCTGGGCCGCAACGGCCGCCGGGACGTCGCCGACCTGAGGATGACGCACTGCGTTCCCGACGAGCGCGCCTCGGCCACCCGCTCCTGATCCCCGGTCACCTCTCGTGAGTGCGTACGCGAGTTAGAACGCTGTTACGCACTCACGAGCGGTGACCTGCTTCAAACAGTGCGCTATGGTCCGCTACGGCAGTTCGAGGACAGGCCTCTTACGGCGTGGTGAGCGGTTCGGCCTGGTAGACCCGGTGAAGCAGGTCCAGGAAGGACGGTGCGCCGGGCAGGGCAACCGCGCCGATCCGGTGGACCGCGACGCCCGGTGTCCAGGAGTTCATGACGACGCCCCCGGCCAGCGCGGGCAGGTCGGCGAGCGTGACCTCCTGCGTGCGCTGGGGCACACCGAGGCGGTCGAGCTGCCTGCGGACGATGCCCATCGTGGTGCCGGCCAGCATCTCGGCCCCGGGCCACACCACCGCGGCGCCGTCCCAGAAGGCCAGGTTCCAGATCGAGCCCTCGCTGAGCCTGCCCCGGTGGTCGACGAAGGCGGCGTCGTCGAAACCCTGTCCGGCGGCCCGGCGGAGGAAGTACGTCTTGGCCACCTCGCCGACATGCTTCACAGCAGGCAGGACACGTTCGTGCTCGACCGCCGCGAGTGCCAGCGGGCCCACGGGACCGGATGCGGCCGGCCCGGTACGGACCAGCACCTCGGGCTCCGTGTCGGCCTCGGCCACGGTGAACTCGCCCGCAGGCGAGTACATCGTGACCAGCAGTGAGAGGTCGGCGGGACCGCTCGCCAGTGCCGTCCGCAGGAAGGACCGCACCCGGTCGTCGGGCAACGCCCGGCCGAACAACTCGACCGAGGCGGACCGCAGCCGCTCCAGATGGAGGTCGAGCCCTCGGACCCGGCCCCCGCGCACCTGCATGGCGGTGAAGTGTGCGTAGCCCGCGAAGGCGAGCGGCGCCAGCTCCCCGGCGGTCGCCGGCCTGCCGTTACGTTCGACGACGAAAGAGGTCATGACGGCAACGTAGGATCTGACACAGGTGTGAGTTTCAAGCGCGGATGGGGGAGATCACACTGAGGATGAAGATCGGTGACCTGGCGCGCGCGACCGGCGTGAGCCCGCGCCTGCTGCGCTACTACGAGGAGCAGGGACTGCTCACGTCGCACCGCGTCGGCCGTGGCCACCGCCGGTATGCCGATGATGCCCCGGTCGTGGTCGGTCACATCAGGGCCCTGCTCGCCGCCGGCCTGCCCACCAGCGCCATCCGTCAGATGCTGCCCTGCGTCGAGGGCCCGGGCCCGGAGCTGAACCACTGCGCGACGGCAACACTGCGCGAGCACCTCCACGGCCTGGACGACAGGATCTCCACGCTGCGTAGTGCCAGGTCCGCGCTCGCCGGTCTCCTCGCCACGACCACGACCCCTGCCGAGCGTCAAGGCTCGTGAGTGCCGAGCAGAGTTAGAACTCGGCTAGGCACTCACGAGCGGTGACCGGCTTCAGCGCAGGAGCTCGCGGGCCAGCGCGTCGCTCCACCATCGCTCGACCCGATCGGGCGGCCACGCGCGTTCCGTGGTGAGCGTCGTGTAGACGTCGATGTTGCAGATCGCGGCGTAGATGTCAACCGCGGACGGTATGTCGAGGCCGGGCCGGAGCACGCCTTCCGGCCAGGACGAGAACACCTGGACCCGGGTCTCGTCGCCGCGCCTGCGGGCCTCGCGGTATGCCGTCGCGAACTCGTCCTCGGTCCGGCCCGCTTCCCGTACCAGGGTGATGACGTCGCCCGCGCGCTCGAACAGGCGCCGGTCGTAGGAGGCCATCGCCGCGAGCTGCCGCTCAGGGTCGCTCGGCGCGGCTTCCAGGTCCGCGAGCTGCCGCGAGGCATCGGCCGAGAGGTCGGCCGCATCGGCAAGGGCCCAGATCAGCCCCGCCTTGTTGCCGTAGGCCGCGTAGACCGTCGGCACGGCGACTCCCGCCTCACGCGCCACATCGCGCACGGTCGTCGCCGCCCAGCCACGGGAGACGAAGAGCCGCCGGGCCGCATGGGCGATCCCGGCCCGGGTCGCCTGCGCCTGCGCCGTCCTGCGCAACGAGTCGTACCGGCGCCGGCCTCTCTCTGCACTCATGATCGTCCTCGGGGTTTCCGCTGTGTATATTCAATATATGGTACGTAAACTCAAAGCAGGAGGGCTGGTGTTCGCCCGTCTCGGTGGCTTCGCCGGGCTCGGCTTCGCCGCGCTGATCGTCCTCGGCAACGCCGTCGTGGTGCCGGCCGGCCTGCCGCGCACGGACGCCGACACCGCCGAGGTCGCCGCGTTCTTCACCGAGAACGAAGATGCCGTCGGCATCGCGTCCTCGCTCGGGCCGATCGCCTGGGTGCTGGCCGCCGTGTTCGGCGCCGGTGCGGTCTCGGCGCTGTGGCCGTCCGATCGCGGGCGGGGCGAGGCGTGGTCCCTGGTCGGGCTCGCCGGCCTGATCCTGCAGAACGGCACCTTCGCCGGGGTGATCGCGATCCGGCTCGCTCTCGCCTCGGCCACCGCCGACGATGGCACCACTGCCGGGCTCTGGGCGCTGCACGACGCGCTGTTCACGCTCAACGGCACCTTTCTGGCACTGGCCCTCATCGGACTGTCCGTGGCCGGCTTGCGTGCCGGTCTCATTCGCCAGTGGCACGGCGGCCTGGGACTGCTGGCCGCCGCGCTGCTGTTCGGTTCGGCCACGCTCGCTCCCCTGGTCATCGACCACACCGGGCCGCTCGGCCTGCTCGGCCTGGCCGGCTGGCTGATGTGGGTCGCGTGGATCGTCGGTTACGGCATCACCCTGATCCGCCTGCCGGCCCCGGCCGGCGACGAACACTGATTGTTCGCTCCGCCCTGGGCGGCTTGCCGGTAATGTCACGGTCGCGTGGCCGGAGCTGGCAGGCGGGGCGAGGTGACTGGGGTGGCTGGGGGAGCCGCGGGGCTGCTGTGGCGGTTCGGCCGCCGGTCTGCGGTGGTCCTCCGGATGGCGACTCTGCTGCCGATCGCCGCGGTCGCCCTGCTCCGCGTCTCGGCGCAGCAGCTGGCGGCCACCGCGTCGGTGGTCGGTGTCATGGTGGTATGGACCTGCGCGTACGGGTGGTGGCTGCTGAGGGCCGAGGGCCGCCTGCCCGTCGTCGTGGACGTGGTGGTGCTGCTCGGTGTATGCCTGAGTGTCTTCTGGACCGGCGCCGTCGAGGAGACCAATGTCGGCTGGATCAGGCTGCTCATCACCTTCGCGTGCGTCACCTACCAGTGGCACACCTCGTTGCTGGCGGGCGGGATCGCCGCGCTGGTGGTCGACGGCGGGCTCCTGGTCGCCGCCGCCGCGACGGGAGCGGACGGGAGTGTGCTGAAGGCGATCGCGTGGGTACTGGTGGCGGCTGCGCTGTCCAGGACGGCGTGGGTGCTCGTCGAACGTGCCGCCGCGCGGGCCGACCGGATGACCGCCGAGGCCGAACGGGCGCGCCGGGAGTCGCTGGTGGCCGCCGCGGTGCGCGCCGAGGAGCGCGAGCTCGCCAACGCGCTGCACGACACCGCGGCCACGACGCTGCTGATGGTCGGTACCGGGCAGGTGCCCGCGAATGCCGACTGGCTCGGGCCGCAGGCGAGGCGCGACCTGGACCGGCTGCGCTCCGACGGCGCGCGGCCACGCGGGCACGCCGATCTCGTCGAGCTGCTGCGGGCCGACCTCGATGCCGTGCACCTCGACGTCGAGTTCGACGGCCCGGCACTGCTGCCGCTGCCTTCCGGGGTCGCGAGAGCCATCGCGGATGCGGCGGGGGAGGCTCTCAACAACGTCCGAAGACACGCCGGCACGGAACGGGTGGCCGTCCGGCTGCGCGGTGACGCGGTGGGACTGCGGCTCGACATCGCCGACGAGGGAAGCGGCTTCTCGGCCGACGACGTCCCGGCCACCCGCCGTGGACTACGGGATTCGGTGCGGGGCCGGATGAGCCGTGTCGGCGGTACAGCCGTGATCACCTCCACGGTGGGAAGCGGCACGGTCGTGCGCCTGGAGTGGGGCCATGGCCGTGGATGACACCGGCGAAGTGCGGACGCGGGCGCAGCTGCAACTCGGCCTGCGGACCGCGACCCTGCTCGTGACCGTCGTCATCGTCTGCGGGCTCGGCCTGTCCAGCCTGGTGCGCCACTGGGATCGCTACGACCAGCCCCTGGCGCAGGCTGGCGCCTTCGCGGCACTCGCCGCCGTGCTCGGCGTCGAGGCGGTGCTGCTCGTCCTGCGCAGGCCGTGGCGCCGCTCCCTGCGCCGGACGGCGATCGCCGTGGTGTTCGCCGCGTCCGCTCTCTCCTACGCCACCGTGCCCGACGGTCGTACCTCGACCTCGGTCGACTGGGTCTTCGGGGCCGCCAACTGGGTCGGCGTCGTCGTTCTACTCGGTCGTCCACTATGGATACTCGTGGCCTTTCTACTGGCTCACGAGCTCACTGCCCTGCTGAACCTGCTCGTGTTCGACGACGTCAGCCGGGCGGCACTGCTGCGGTTCGCCACGGGCTCGGTGAACGTGATCGGCTTCCCCCTGTGCGTGGCCGTGGTGGCTTCGGTGCTGCGCAGGCTCGGCAGCGCGGCGGCGGCTGCCGGCAGGGAGATCGAGCAGGCGCGGACCGCGGAGGCCGTCGCGGCCGCCGCGCACCGGCTCAGGCAGCAGCGCTTCGCCGAACTCGCCGAGAACACGATTCCGTTGCTGGAGGGGCTGGCCGACGGTTCGCTCACTCCGGACGAGGCCGGGGTCCAGCGTCGCTGCGCGATCGAAGCGGCCCGGATGCGGCGGCTTTTCGCGGAGGTGGACACCGTCGCGAACCCCCTGCTGCACGAGCTCCGCCACTGTGCCGATGTCGCCGACCGCAAGGGCGTGCTGGTGGAGCTCGACATCCGCGGCCGATGGCCGCCGCTGCCCGTGGCCGTCCGGCGCGACCTCACCGAGGCCGCGCTCACGGCTCTCGCAACCGCTGCCTCGTGGGCGCGGGTCACCGTGATCGGCGATTCCGCCCGCGTATCGGTGAGTGTCGTCGCGGACTGCGGAGCGGTGGACGTGCCGAGCCCCAAGGTGCCCGGCGTGCGAATCGACACGTTCGGCGACGACGAGACGATCTGGATGGAGGTCCAATGGCAGGCGACTCGACAGCGGACGACGCCGTCACGGCGGTGATCGTCGACGATCACGTGGCGATCGCCGCGGGCGTCCGGTACTGGTGCGAGCAGGCGGTGCCGCCCATCGCCCTGGTCGATGCCGGGAACCGGCTCGGCGAGGTCTGGACAGGGCCGGGCGCGGCCGCGGACGTGGTGATCTTCGACCTGGAACTGGTGCCCGGCAAGCCGGCGTTCGGTGAGCTCCGCAGGCTGGTGGACAGCGGCCGCTACGTGATCGTCTACTCGCAGCACGTCGACGAAGCCACCGCGATCAAGTGTGTCGACCTCGGTGCACTCGCCTACCTGACCAAGCGGGAAGGGCAGGCGCACCTGGTCCCGGCCATCCGGGCGGCCGCGCGGGGCAGGCCGTACACGGCACCGTCGTTGTCGGGTGCGCTCATGGCCGACGATGCCCCCGGCCGGCCGCGTCTCTCCGTGCGTGAGGCGGAGGTACTGCGGTCCTGGTTCGCCTCGTCGTCCAAGGAGCTCGTCGCCGCGAAGCTGAACATCACCGTCAAGACCGTCGACACGCACATCACCCGGGTGCGGATCAAGTACGCGAACGCGGGCAGGACGGCCCGTACCAAGAGCGAGCTGGTCAGCCGGGCACTGGACGACGGCCTCGTCACGCTCGCGGAGCTCAACCAAACCGTTACCGCGGTGTCGGGCGTTCACCCGACAGCAGAGGATTCCCTGCCCGCATAGCGTGGTGATCGCCGCGGCACTGCCGGGGGGACAGCCGTGTGACGTGGTACCTGCCGGCCGAGGGGCGGCAGGTACCACGTTGCCTGCCTGCCCGCCCGCGCGCGACGTCACACCTCGCGGAGGCGGCGGGCGAGGTCCTCCGGCAGCACGTCGGTGATGAAGGCGTCCATCCCGGACTCCGAACCGGCCAGGTACTTCAACTTGTCGGCCGCGCGGCGCACGGAGAACAGCTGCAGGTGCAGGTAGCCGAGGTCGTCGTCGTCGCTGACCGGCCCCTGGTGCCAGGCGGAGATGTAGGGCAGCGGCGCGTCGTAGAGCCGGTCGAACCGGCGCAGCAGGTCGAGGTAGAGCCCGGCGAACTCCTGCCGCTGCGCGTCGTCCAGCTCCGGGATGCTCCGGACCCGCCGCAGCGGGTACACATGCACCTCCACCGGCCAGCGCGCCGCGGCCGGAACGAAGGCCACCCAGTCGGTCGTCTCGGCGACCACCCGCAGTCCTGCCGCCCGCTCGGCGGCGATCACGTCGGCGTGCAGGTTCCCGCCCGTGCGCTCGCGATGCCCGCGCGCGACCTCCCACATCCGCCGGGTGCGCGGCGTGACGAACGGGTAGGCGTAGATCTGCCCGTGCGGATGCGCGAGCGTGACCCCGATCTCCGGCCCCCGGTTCTCGAAGCAGAACACCTGCTCGACACCGTCGAGCGCGGACAGTTCCTCGGTACGGTCGGCCCACGCGTCGACGACCACCCTGACCTGGTCGTGGCTCAGGTCCGCGAACCGCGCGTGGTGGTCGCTGGTGAAGCAGACGACCTCGCACCGGCCGTAGCCGGGACGCACCGGAACGAGCGGGTGGCGCACGTCGACGTGTCCGGGCCCGGCGTGCGGGGACAGGCTCGGGAAGCGGTTCTCGAAGACCGCGACCGTGTAGGCAGCCGACGGGATCTCGGTCTGCCGCCCGTTCGCCGAAGGGCACAGCGGGCAGTCGTCCTCCGGCGGCCGGAACGTGCGGTGCTGCCGGTGCGAAGCCATCATCACCCACTCGCCGAGCAGGGGATCGAGCCGCATCTGCGAGGCCGTGCTGACCGCGGGGAGCCGCCGTGGATCCGGCTGCACGTGCACGCTCTCGCCGTCGGCCGCGAAGTACAGCAGCTCGCGGCCGTCGGCCAGCGTCGTGGTCGTCCTTTTCACCGGGTCATCGCTCCTCGGGCCACGCACGTGGGGATCGGCACGCATTCAACCATGAAGAAACACAAACCAACAGACTTGCTCGCTCGCGGTGCTCACCAGGAGTGTTGTGTTGCGGAAGGCAGTCGTGGCCTGTTGCGTAGCGCGGAAGTCGTCCAGCGCGTGTCCGGCTCTGTCTGGTACGCCCCTAGCACTGTTGAAACATGGGCGGGTTTGGTCGCAAGTGTTGACACCGCCATCCAACATGTGTGAAATACTTCACGCCGAGTGAGATTCGTGTGAACCATGACTTTCGCCGGTGCTGTGGCGCCAGCGAACCGCTGGCGCGGTCCCCCCGAGAAGGGTGTTCGACTGTGCTGTCACTCGCACCACTGACCCGACGACCCCGACGAGGCAGACGCGGTTCGCGCCCGGCCTCGGTGACCGCGGCACTGTCCGCGCTGCTGATCGTCGCGACCGCGTCGCCGGCGGCCCTCGCCCAGACCTCCGACGGCTGGGAGATGGGCACGCCGAGGCTGACGACTCCGTGGACGGCTCAGGTGTCGCCCGGCAACGCGCTGCCGGAGTATCCCCGTCCGCAACTGACCCGCGACCAGTGGCGAAACCTCAACGGCGTCTGGGAGTTCGCCGGCGCCACCGACGGCGAGGCGCCCCCGTTCGGCGAGACACTCGCCGAACGGATTCTCGTGCCCTATCCCACCGAGTCGGCCCTGTCCGGCATCCAGCGGCACGAGGACCACATGTGGTACCGGCGCACGTTCGAGGTGCCTCCGAACTGGCGGGTCGGCAAGGCGAACTCGCTGAAGCTCAACTTCGGCGCGGTCGACTACGCCGCGACCGTCTACGTGAACGGCAGGCAGGTCGCCACGCACAAGGGCGGCTACGGTTCCTTCTCCGCCGACGTGACCGGCGCGCTGAAGCCCGGCGGCCCGCAGGAGATCGTCGTCGGGGTGGAGGACCGCACCGACGCGACCTGGCAGCCGGTGGGCAAGCAGCGCCGCGTGCCCGATCGCGGCATCTTCTACGAGGGCGCCTCCGGTATCTGGCAGACGGTCTGGATGGAACCGGTGCCCACCGGACACGTCAATACGCTCGACATGGTGCCCGACATCGACTCCTCGACCCTCGGCCTGACGGTGAACACGGCGGGCGAGTCCGGCGGGCTGGCCGTGGAGGCCACGGTCAAGGACGGCAACCGGATCGTCAGCCGCACCAGCGGCCCGGCCGACGACCCGATCGAGCTACCGGTGCCCGATGCCAAGCTCTGGTCGCCGGACTCCCCGTTCCTCTACGACCTCGAGGTCGTCCTCAAGAACGGCAACCGGCCCGTCGACCGGGTCTTGTCGTACTTCGGCATGCGCGAGATCGGCACCACCGAGGGAGCCGACGGCAGGCTGCGGATGACGCTCAACGGGGAGATCCTCTTCCACATGTCCACTCTGGACCAGGGTTACTGGCCGGACGGCATTTACACCGCGCCGACGGACGAGGCGCTGCGGTTCGACCTGGAGGAGCACAAGAAGCTCGGCTTCAACACCGTGCGCAAGCACATCAAGACCGAGCCCGACCGCTGGTACCACCACGCGGACAGGCTGGGCCTGCTCGTGTGGCAGGACATGCCCTCGATGCGTACCGGCGGTCGCCCGCCTGCCGACGCCCAGCGGCAGTTCGAGGCCGAGCTGCACGAGATGGTCGAGCAGAAGAAGAACTGGACCTCGGTCGTCGGCTGGGTGCCGTTCAACGAGGGCTGGGGCGAATGGTCCAGGGACGCCACCGGCCGGATCGCCGACGAGCTCAAGGCGCAGGACCCGACCCGGCTGGTCAACGCGCACAGCGGTGTCAACTGCTGTGACTCGCTCGGTGATTCCGGTCGCGGCGACGTGATCGACTGGCACGCCTACCCGGGCCCGGCCAAGCCGATGCCCGAAGGGGAGCGCGTCTCGATCGACGGCGAGCACGGCGGCTACGGGCTCGAGGTCGAGGACCACATGTGGTTCGGCGAAGGGCATGCCTACCGGATGCTGCCCGACGAGGAGAGCCTGACCGCCGCCTACGTCGACAACCAGCGCGAGGTGCTGGCCGCCGCCCGCAGCTGCGGGATCAGCGGGGCGATCTACACCCAGATCACCGATGTCGAGCACGAGGTGAACGGCTTCCTCACCTACGACCGGCAGGTCCGGAAGATGGACTACGCCCAGGTCCGCGCGGTCAACGAGTCGATCATCCGCAACGCCGACGGCAGTGGTGACGGCGGGCCGGCTCCGGATCCCGGCACGCCCGGACTCCAGGGCGTGCACGCCTACAATTTCAACGAGGGCAGCGGCTCGACCGCGGCGGACGCGGTCGGCGACGCGGATGCCACGCTGAGCGGTACCGAGTGGGCCGAGGGCGTGCACGACGGCGGGCTGTCCTTCGGCGGCGCGGGCGAGGCCGACACCGGTGCGGCACTGGTCGACACTGCGGGCGGTTACACGGTGTCGGCGTGGGCCAGGCTGGACGAGGCGGGCGGCGCCTTCCAGACCGTCGTCAGCCAGGACACCGGCGGCAACAGCGCGTTCTTCCTGCAGTACTCCGGGCAGGACCAGCGCTGGGCGATGAGTTTCGTCGGGCTGCGGGCGCTCTCCCCGGAGAAGCCGGAACCCGGACGCTGGTACCACCTGACCGGCGTCCGCGACACCGAGGCGGGCACGCTCGAACTGTTCGTCGACGGCGAGAAGGTGGACACGAAGAGTGCCTGCTCCGCCGACGAGACCAGCGGCAGCACGGTGATCGGCCGCGGCCAGTACGGCGGCAACGAGGTCGACTACCTGCGTGGCGACGTCGACGACGTACGGGTCTTCGACCGGGCGCTCTCCGACGTCGAGGTCGCCGAGCTGGCCACGGCCGGCGAGTGACCCGTGGCCGGGGACGGGCGGGTCGCCGCCCGTCCCCGGCCGTCCCCACTTCCGGCATTCGTTGCCGTTTCTTGATACTTGCTTCTTGCGTGAAACTGTTTACTTCTGTTTGATTAACCCCGCCGGGGGCGGTGAACAAAGGAGTTCCACATGAACCGCGCGACATCTCCGCGCCACTGGCGCATTCTGGCCTCTTCCGCGGTCGTGCTCGGGCTGGCACTGACCGGCTGCACGAACCCGGGCGAGCAGGACCAGGCCGCCGCCCCATCCGGCGACGGCGGCGGGGACGGCCAGGTCGTCAAGGAGAGCTCCGGCGAGGACTGCACGCTGGAGGACTACGGCGCCGAGAAGCTGGACCTGGCGAACGCCGTGGTCGGCTTCTCCCAGTCGGAGCCCGACACCGCCGCCTTCCGGGCCGCGGAGACCAAGTCGATCCGCGAGGCCGCCGACGCGGCCGGGGTCGAGCGGCTGCTCGTGACCAACGCCAACAACGAGCTGCCCAAGCAGATCGCCGACATCCAGAACATGCTGAGCCAGGGCGCCGAGTTCCTGATCGTCGCCCCGGTGAACTCCGACGGGCTCGACCCGGCACTCGACGCGGCCAAGCAGAAGGGCGTCCCGGTGCTCACGATCGACCGCAAGGTGACCAACACGCACTGTGAGGACTACGTCGCGTTCCTCGGCTCGGACTTCTACGAGCAGGGCAGGCGCGCCGCCGACGCGATGAACGAGGCCACCGGCGGCGAGGCGAAGGTCGCCATCCTGCTGGGTTCATCGGGCAACAACGTGACGGACGACCGCAACTCCGGCTTCAAGGAACAGGTCGCGGCGGAGTACCCGGGGCTGGAGATCGTCGCGGAGCAGACGGCCAACTTCGCCCGCGACGAGGGCCAGTCCGTCGCCGAGCAGCTGTTGCAGTCCAACCCGGACATAACCGCGATCTACGCGCACAACGACGAGATGGCGCTCGGCGCGGTCACGGCGGTCCAGGCGGCGGGCAAGCAGCCGGGAACCGACGTCAAGATCGTGTCGATCGACGGTACGCGCAACGCCGTCCAGGCCATTGTGGACGGAAATATCAACGCCGTGATCGAGTCGAACCCGCGGTTCGGACCGCTGGCCTTCGAGACCGCCGAGAAGTTCTTCGCCGGTGAGGCGATCCCGGAGGACGTCATCATCGAGGACGACGAGTACAACCAGGACAACGCCGAGGCCGAACTCGGTAACGCCTTCTAGAAGGACCGGGAAGACGATGGTGACTCCCACCGACACGGCCCGGCCGCCGTCCACCGGGACGGCGACCGTGCTGGAGACCGAGGGCGTGACGAAGTCCTTCGGCGGCGTGCAAGCGCTGCGGGGCGTCGACTTCCACCTGGCCGAGGGTGAGATCCATGCCCTGGTGGGGGAGAACGGCGCCGGGAAGTCCACCCTGATCAAGGTGCTGACCGGCGTGCACCGGCCGGACGAGGGCAGCGTGCGGTTCGCGGGCAGGGAGGTCGAGTTCCACCGGCCCGCGGAGGCGCAGCGGGCGGGCATCTCGACCATCTACCAGGAGGTCAACCTGGTGCCGCTGCTCTCGGTGGCCCGCAACATCTTCCTCGGCCGGGAGCCGCGTACCCGGTTCGGCCTCGTGGACACCGCGGCGATGAACCGGAGGGCGGCGGAGCTGGCCGGCTCGCTGGGCGTCGACATCGACGTCACCGAGGACCTCGGCAGGCTCGGCCTCGGCGCGCAGCAGATGGTGGCGCTGGCGCGGGCCATGTCGGTGGACAGCCGCGTGGTGATCATGGACGAGCCGACGTCCTCACTGGAGGCCAGGGAGGTGGCCACGCTGTTCGAGGTGGCCCGCAACCTCGCCGGCCGCGGGGTCGGGCTAGTGTTCGTCTCGCACCGGCTCGACGAGCTGTGGGAGCTGTGCGACCGGGTCACCGTGCTGCGTGACGGGCAGCTTGTGCACGCGGGCCCGATGGCGGAGCTGGACCGGGTGAACCTGGTCGCCCACATGCTCGGCCGGGAGGTCGCCGACGTGGTCCGCGGCGGCACGACGGAGTTCGGCGACACGCACCGGCGCGACCGGGAGCCCGTGCTGGCCGTGACCGGCCTGGATGTGCGCAAACGGCTGCACGACGTCGCCTTCACCGTGCGCCCCGGCGAGGTCGTCGGACTCGGCGGCCTGCTCGGCTCCGGGCGCAGTGAGACGGTCAAGGCGGTGTACGGGGCGCTGCCGGTGCGGGCAGGCACGGTGAGCGTCGATGGGCGGCCGGTGCGGGCGAACTCGGTCCGGCACGCGCTGCGCTCGGGTGTGGCGTTGCTGTCGGAGGACCGCAAGGCGGAGGGCATCGTCCCGGATCTGTCCGTCCGGGACAACATCGCGCTCGCCGTGCTGCCTCGTTTCTCGCGTGCCGGGCTGGTCGCCGAGCGGCGGATCGACGCGCTCGTCGACACCTTCGTGCGCAGGCTGCGCATCAAGGCGGCAGGCCCGCACCAGAAGGTGCGCGAGCTCTCCGGCGGCAACCAGCAGAAGGTACTGATGGCGCGGTGGCTGTGCACGGAGCCCAGGGTGTTCCTGCTCGACGAGCCGACCAGGGGGATCGACGTCGGCGCCAAGGCCGAGGTGCAGGCGCTGATCGACGAGCTCGCCGAGCAGGGACTTGCCGTGGTGCTGATCTCCAGCGAGATGGACGAGCTGGTGGAGGGGGCCGACCGGATCGTCGTGCTGCGCGACGGGACGGTCGAGCGGGAACTCTCCGGCGAGCTGCTGACGAGCGCCGCGCTGCTCGCGGCGCTCGCCGGTGCCGGGGCGGGGAGCGAGGAGCACGACGATGAGTGAACAGGTGGCCGCCCCGCCGCGGCCCGCGGCACCGGAGCCGCGCAGGGGACGACGGTTCGACGCCGACTGGATCAGGCGCAACGGCGTGTACGTGGCGCTCGTGGTGCTGCTGGCGATCAACGTCGTCATCACCGACAACTTCGTCAGTGAGGGAACACTGCGGCTGCAGCTGATCCAGGTGACACCGGTACTCATCGTGGCGCTGGGCATGGCGCTGGTGATCGGCACCGAGGGCATCGACCTCTCGGTCGGCGCGGTGATGGCGATCGCCGCCGCGCTGATCCCGCTCTACATCGGCTACGGCACCGCCGTGGCCATCGGGATGGCGGTGCTGGCCGGCGGCATCAGCGGGGCGCTGGCCGGGACGCTCGTCGGCCGCATCGGCGTCCAGCCGATCATCGCCACGCTCGGCATCATGGTCGCCGGGCGCGGCCTGGCCAACCTCTTCGGCGGCGAGATCAAGAGCATCCGCGATCCGGGCATCGTCGCGCTGGGCTCGGAGAGCCTGCTCGGCGTGCCGTACGTGGTACTGATCGCGGCGGCGGTGGCGGCCTCGGTGTGGTTCCTCGTCCGCCGCTCCACCTTCGGGCGCGAGCTCGTGGCGATCGGCGGGAACAAGCGCGCGGCTGAGCTCGCCGGGCTGCCTGTGCGCCGGGTGCTGACCACCACCTACGTGATCTGCGGCCTGCTGGCCGCGCTGGCCGGGGTGTTGCTGGCGGCGCGCTCGCAGGCCAGCGACCCGACCAAGGTGGGACTGCTGGTGGAGCTCTCGGCCATCACCGCCGTGGTGATCGGTGGCACGCCGCTCTCCGGCGGGCAGGTGCGGATCGCGGGCACGATCGCGGGGGCGCTGCTCATGCAGCTGATCACCGCGACGCTCATCTTCCACGACATCCCCGACTCGACGGCGCAGATCGCGCAGGCCGTGATCGTGGTCGCGGCGGTCTACGTCCAGCTCGGCCGCAGGAAGGCGAAGTCATGACGGCAACGACCGCGGCCCCGGAGCACCTGCCAGGGAGCGGCCGCGCCCGCCTCGCGCGGCTGGCGCAACGGCAGGGCGCGCTGGTGATTCTCGTGGCCGCCGTGCTCGTCTCGACGTTCGTCTTCGACTCCTTCGGCACCGCGGGCAACCTCACCAACATCGCACTGCAGGCCTCGTTCCTTGCCGTGGTGGCGCTGGGAATGACCTTCGTCATCATGTCCGGTGGCATCGACCTTTCGGTCGGCTCGGTGTTCGCGCTCGGCGGGGTCCTGGCGGCCTGGGGCGCGCAGCACGGGACGTGGGCGGCGCTGTTGGTGCCGCTGACCGTGTGCGGTGCCATCGGTCTCGTGCAGGGGCTGGTCATCGCGCGCGGCGGGCTGCCGCCGTTCATCGTCACGCTGGCCGGGCTGCTGTTCGCGAGGGGCCTGCTGCTGCTCATCAGCGACGAGGGCGCCACGACCTACAAGGTCCCGGCGGGCTCGGCGTTCCGCGAGCTCGCGCAGGGCGGCTTCCTCGGCATCGGCTATCCGATCTGGATCGTGCTCGCGGCGTTCGCGGCCGGCGGGCTGGTGCTGCACCGTACGTCCTACGGTTCGACGGTGCTCGCGGTCGGCGGCCAGGAGGACGCGGCGGACCTGATGGGCCTGCCGGTGGCGCGGACGAAGCTCGTCACGTACACGATGTCCGGGGTGCTGGCCGGTTTCGGCGGCCTGCTGATGGCGTCGTACACGTCCTCGGGCGTCACCGTGCTCGGTGTCGGCATGGAGCTGGAGGTCATCTCGGCCGTGGTGCTCGGCGGAACGCTGCTCACCGGTGGTGCGGGCACCGTGCTCGGCTCACTCGTCGGCGTGCTGCTGCTCCAGGTGATCCGCAACGTGATCAACCAGGTCGGCTCACTCAACTCCAACTGGCAGGCCGTGATCAGCGGGACGATCCTGCTGATCGTGGTCACCGTGCAGCGCTGGCTCGCCACCGTCGAGCGCCGGTAACCCTCGTGAGTGCGCACGCGAGTTAGAACTCGCTTGCGCACTCACGAGGGGCGGGACGCTCAGGACAGGCGGCGGGCTCCGGGAGACGGGGTGGCCGCGAAGCCCGCCGGTTCGGCGAAGCCGTTGCGCGCGAACGACTCGCGTACGCCGGCCAGCACGGTGGCCGCCTCGTCCTCGGCGACGAGCGCGATGACGCAGCCACCGAAGCCGCCGCCGGTCATCCGCGCGCCGAGGGCGCCCGCGGCGAGCGCGGCGTCCACCGCCGTGTCCAGCTCCGGCACCGTCACCTCGTAGTCGTCCCGCAGCGAGGCGTGCGAGGCGGTGAGCAGTGGCCCGATGCCGTCGATGTCGCCCGCGCGCAGGCGGCGCACGACGCCGAGCACCCGCTCGTTCTCGGTGACGACGTGCCGCACCCGCCTTCGCTGCACCTCGTCGTCCAACCGGGACAGCGCGCCCGGAAGCGCGTCGCTGGTGACGTCGCGGAGCATGCGCACACCCAGTGCCGCGGCCGCCTTCTCGCAGGTGCGCCTGCGGTCGGCGTACTCGCCGTCGACGAGCCGGTGCGGTGCCCGGGTGTCGAGCACGAGCAGCGTGCGCCCGTGCGCGGTGGGCACGAACGGCACCTGTTCGGTGGCCAGCGACCGGGTGTCGAGAAAGAGCAGGTGGTCCGCCGTGGCGGACATCGAGGCCATCTGGTCCATCACGCCGCAGGGCATCCCGACGAACTCGTTCTCCGCGCGTTGCGCGGCACGTGCCAGTTCGGCGTCTTCGAGGTCGAGCCCGAACAGGCCGGCCAGTGCGGTGGCGACGGCACATTCGAGGGCGGCCGAAGACGAGAGCCCCGCACCCGCGGGGACGTCGCCGTCGATGGCGATGTCCGCCCCGCCGAGTTCGAACCCGGACGAGCGCAGGCTCCACACGACCCCCGCGACGTAGGCCGCCCATCCGGTCACCGACCCGGGTTCCGCGTCGGTGCCGAACGTCGCGGGTTCGCCGGGCTCCTGCCGGGAGACCACGCGCACGGTGGAGCCGTCCGTGCGGGCGGCCGCCGCCCGCACCCCGTGCGGCAGTGCCATCGGCAGCACGAAACCCTCGTTGTAGTCGGTGTGCTCGCCGATCACGTTGACCCGGCCCGGCGCGGCCCACACTCCTTCGGGCGGGCGGCCGAAGGCGGCCGTGAACGTGCCGGCCGGCTCGCTCGCCGCGGTCATGCCCTCGGCTCGCTCGGGGTGCCGTTGCCGCTGTTCTGCGCGCCGGCGTCCACCACGATCAACTCGCCGACGTGCTCGCGCAGCCCCGCGCGGTACTCCTCGGCCAGCCCGGAGTCGGTGATCAGCACGTCTGCCGCATCGATCCTGGCGATCGTGCTGATGCCGAGCACGCCGTACTTCGTGTGGTCGGCGAGCACCACGAACCGGCGGGACGCCTCAACGAAAGCGCGGTCGGTCTCGGCCTCCACCAGGTTCGGTGTGGTGAAGCCGTTGCGCAGGTCCATGCCGTGCACGCCGAGGAAGATGACGTCGAGGTTCACCGACCGGATCGCCGCCACGGCGAACGGGCCGACCAGCGCCTCCGACGGGGTGCGGATGCCGCCGGTGAGCACCACCGTCTGGTCCGAGCGCGGCTGGCGGGAGAAGAGATCGGCCACCTGTACGGAGTTGGTCACCACGGTGATGTCGGGAACGTCGCGCAGCAGCCGGGCGAACGTCCACGTGGTGGTGCCACCGGAGAGGCCAACCGCCATTCCCGGCTCCACCAGCCGCAGCGCCTCGGTGGCGATCGCCTGCTTCTCGGGGTTCTGCCGGTTGGACTTCGCGGCGAACCCGGGCTCCTCGGTGCTGCGCCCGCCGGGCAGCACCGCGCCGCCGTGCACCTTCTGCAGCTGGCCCTCCTGGGCGAGCACCTCCAGGTCCCGCCGGACGGTCATGTCGGACACGCCGAGGTGCTCCACCAGTGCGCTCACCCGCACGGCACCGGCCCGCCGGATCTCCTCCAGGATCTGCGACCGCCGTTGGCTCGCGAGCATGGGGCGTGTTCCTCCTCAGATGTGCATGGTCACGACAGCACGGGCAAAGGATCGCACATTTTCACAAGGTTTTCGATAGTGCTGCCGAGGAAGGATGTTGAGGTCGGTACGCGCAGCCGCACTGGTCAGCCCGCTCCCTGGTCCGCCCGGAGCAGCGTCGGCGCCACGCCGATCGGCCGATCGGCGCCTTGTGCTCGGCTGTCTGAAGTCGTTTGATCGGTTCGGATAGTGATGCGACATGTCGGAATCGGACGATCAAATCGACACAGTCGCACAGACGGACGGAGTCAGGGAGGATTCCGATGAGCCGACACCGGCTCCGCCGCGCCACGGGTGGCGGAACGCTCATGGCACTGCTCGCGGTCGTGCTCACCGTCGTGCCGGCGCCCGTGACGGCGAGCGCGGCGCGGGCGGACGGCTCCGGGACCTGGACCGTCGACTCGCCCGCCGGTTCGGGTATCCGCGCCAAGGTGCGGCTCGATCCGGACACCGGGACGCCGGCACTGTCCGTGTCGCGCCACGGCCGCACCGTGCTCACCCCGGCACCGGTCGGTCTCACGACCGCCGACGCCGACCTCACGCGCGGGCTGCGGCCTGCGGGCGACCCCGCCACCAGGGTCGTGCACGAGCGCTACACCATGACCACGGGCAAGCGGCTCCGGCGCGCGGCGCTGATGACCGAGACCCGGCTGCCGTTCGCGGCGGAGGACGGCACGCGGCTCGACCTGCTGGTGCGGGCCGCCGCCGACGGCGTCGCCTACCGCTACGTGCTGCCCGCCCCCGGGGGCAGCACGGTGACCGGTGAGGCTTCCAGCTTCAGCCCGCCCGGCGACGCGACCGCGTGGCTGCAGCCGTACAACGCCCAGCACGAACGGCGCCGCGTGGAGACCACCGCGGCGGCGGCGGAGACCGGGGAGTACGGCAACCCCGCGCTGTTCCGCACCGGAGCCGACTACGCACTGCTGACCGAGTCCGACGTGGACGGAAGCTACTCCGGGGCGAGGCTGTACCACGAGCAGGGTTCTGGCGCCTACCGCGTCCGGCTGGCCGACGCCGAGGTGAGCGCGCCTGGACCGCTGGAGACGCCGTGGCGCACGGCGATCGTCGGCGACCTGGCCACCGTCACCGAGTCGACCCTGGTCGACGATCTCGCCGACCCCGCCCGGATCGGGGACACCTCATGGGTGCGCCCGGGCAAGGTCGCCTGGTCGTGGCTGAGCGAGCACTCGAGCCCGGCCAGCTTCGAGCGGCAGCGCGACTACGTCGACTTCGCCGCTCGCAACGGCTGGCCGTACGTGCTGGTGGACGAGGGCTGGAGCGAGGAGTGGGTACCCGAGCTGACGCGCTACGCCAGGGCGAAAGGCGTGGACGTCCTGCTCTGGTTCCACTGGACGAGCCTCGACACGGAGGCGGAGCGCGCGACGATCCTGCCCAGGATCAAGAACTGGGGCGTACGCGGTGTGAAGGTCGACTTCATGGAGTCGGACTCCCAGGACCGCTACCGGTGGTACGACACGATCCTCGCGGCGACCGCCCGGCACCGGCTGATGATCAACTTTCACGGCTCCACCATCCCGCACGGCCTGGCCCGCACCTGGCCGCACGTGATGACGATGGAGGCGGTCCATGGGCAGGAGCAGTTGCCACAGCCGGACGACAACCCGGTGCACTCCTTCGCCCGCAACGTCGTCGGCTCGATGGACTTCACGCCGGTCGCGCTGGAGGTGGGGCCGCGCACGTCCTCGGTCGCGCATGAGGCGGCGCTGGCGATCGTCTACGAGTCGGGCTGGCAGCACTTCGCGGACATGCCCGAGGCGTACGAGCGCCACCCCGGCGTGCTGCGGTTGCTCAACCAGGTGCCCACCGCGTGGCAGGAGACCCGGCTCGTCGGCGGCCGGCCCGGCGACGAGGCGATCCTCGCACGTCGCCACGGGGACCGGTGGTTCCTCGGGGCGATCGCCGCGGGGGAGGCCAGGACGCTGCGGGCGCCACTGGACTTCCTCGGCGGCGGCAGGTGGCTCGTCGAGCTCGTGCGCGACGCCGAGGGCGCGCCGCGCGCCGATGTCCGGCGGGAACGGTCGGTGGCCGGCCCGGCCGAGACGCTCGCGGTGCACGTGCCGCGCAACGGCGGGTTCGCCGCCATCGTGTGCCGGGCGCGGCCGGGCAGGCAGACCTGTGACGAGCCGCTCCGGCTCGCGCCCGAGACGTCGCTGACGGTCTCGCCGGAGGACGCGGGTGACACCCCGCCGGGCACCTCGTTCGACGTCACCGCCGAGTTCACGATGGAGGACGACCGGACAGCGCGGGATGTGCAGCTGCGGCCACGTGTCCCGGATGGCTGGACCGTCGACGGACCGGCGGTCACCGCACCGCGCCTCGAACGGGGACAGCGCCTGACCGGTCGCTGGCGCGTCACCGTCGGGCCGCAGGCCGCGAAGGGCCCGGCCGAGCTGGTGGTCGCCGCGGAGTTCCACGACCCGGCGATGGACCCGGACCGGGCGCGGATGCACGTCGCGAAGGCCGTGCGGGCGTTCGTGCCACCGCCGGTCCCCACCGGCACCGCCTACGTGAGCGACCTGCCGTTCCAGCGCGAGGTCAACGGCTACGGGCCGGTCGAGCGGGACACCTCCAACGGCGAGTTCGCGAAAGGCGACGGCAACCCGATCACCATCGCGGGCACCACCTACGCGAAGGGGCTCGGCACGCACGCGCCCTCGGAGGTGAGCGTCTACCTCGGACGGCAGTGCGAGAGCTTCGCCGCGCTGGCCGGGCTGGACGACGAGACCGGCTCACCTGGCTCGGTCTCCTTCCAGGTGCTCGGCGACGACGGCGACGTCCGGTTCGACAGCGGTGTCGTGCGCGGCGGCGAGGATGCGGTCGAGGTGTCGGTGGACACCACGGGAGTGCGGATGCTGACCCTGCGGGTCACCGACGGCGGCGACGGGAAGAACTTCGACCACGCCGACTGGGCACGGGCCCGGGTGCGCTGCGGCTGACGACGCGCCGCGCCCCGGTCGTCACCTGCCGATGCCGATGGCCTCGCGCACGGAGCCGAGCACGCGGCCCGCCCGCTCGCGGGCCTTCACGGCGCCCTCGGCGAGGTAGGCATCCAGGTCGCTGCCCGGCTGCATCAGCTCGTCGTAGCGCTCCCGCAGCGGCGCGAGCTCGGTGTTGAGCACGTCGAACAGCACGTTCTTCAGCTCGCCCCAGCCCATGCCGCCGGCCTCCAGCCGCTTGCGAGTGTCGGCCACGACGGCGGCGGCCGAGGGCGGCGCGAACTGCTCCAGGATCTGGAAGACCGCGGAGCCGTCCGGGTCCTTCGGCGCCTCGACCGGCGTGCTGTCGGTCGGGATCCGCCGGACCAGCTTCTTGAGCTGGTTCTCCGGGAGGAACAGCGGGATCGTGTTGTCGTAGGACTTGCTCATCTTCCGGCCGTCGAGGCCCGGCAGCGTGTGCCCGGTTCCGGCATCCGGGATGATCGCCTGCGGCACCTTGAGCCGGTACGACTCGCCGTAGAGGTGGTTGAAGCTGCCCGCGATGTCGGCGGCGTACTCGACGTGCTGCACCTGGTCCTTGCCGACCGGCACGACGTCGGACTCCATGATCAGAATGTCGACGGCCATCAGGATCGGGTAGTTGTAGAGCCCCATGTTCACGCCGGCGTCCGGCTCCTCGCCCGCCTCGACGTTGCGGTCCCGCGCGGCCTTGTAGGCGTGCGCCCGGTTCATCAGGCCCTTGCCCGTGACGCAGGACAGCGCCCAGGTGAGCTCGAAGATCTCGGGCACGTCCGACTGGACGTAGAAGATGGTGCGGTTCGGGTCGAGGCCCGCGGCCACCCAGGTCGCCGCGACCGAGCGGCTGTAGTGCCGGAGCAGCTTCGGGTCCCGCACGCTGGTCAGCGCGTGGTAGTCGGCGATGAAGTAGACCGAGTCGTACTGCTCGGCCAGCTGCAACGCCGGCCGGATCGCACCGATCAGGTTGCCCAGGTGCGGCTCACCGGTCGGCTTGATGCCGGTCAAGGAGACCTTGGCTACGGGCTGTGACATGCGGATCATCCTACTGCCCCGACTCGGCGCTCCGTTCCGCCGTGCCCGCGCGCTCGCTAGGGTCGCCGGCATGGGCGAGCACATGACGCCGGAGGAGTTCCGCGAGTACGGCAGGCAGGTGGTCGACTGGATCGCGGACTACCTCGGCTCGATCGAGTCCTACCCGGTGCGGTCGCCGTCGAGGCCCGGCGACGTCCGGGCGGCCCTGCCCGCGCACCCGCCCGAGCGGGGCGAGCCGTTCGACGCCGTGCTCGCCGACCTGGAACGGACGATCCTGCCGGGTATCACGCACTGGCAGCATCCCGGCTTCTTCGCCTACTTCCCGGCGAACACGAGCGGCCCCGGCATTCTCGGCGACCTGCTGTCGGCGGGGCTGGGCGTGCAGGGAATGGTCTGGGCGACCAGCCCCGCGTGCACCGAGCTGGAGACGGTCGTCGTCGACTGGCTCGCCGAGCTGCTCGGGCTCCCCGCGCACTTCCGCACCGACGCGCGCGGCGGCGGGGTGATCCAGGACTCCGCGTCGAGCGCAAGCCTGGTCGCCGTGCTCGCGGCCCGGCACCGTGCGGGCGGCGCGCCCGGGCGGCACACGATCTACGTGTCGTCGCAGACGCACTCCTCGCTGGAGCGCGCCGGCCGGATCGCCGGTCTCGCCGAGGGCGACGTCCGCGCGGTCGACGTGGACCCGGACACGCTCGCCATGGACCCGGCGCACCTCGATGCCCTGATGTCGGCGGACGTGGCCGCGGGCGCGACGCCGATCCTGGTGTGCGCCACCGTGGGGACCACGTCGACGACCGCCGTCGACCCGGTCGCGCGCATCGGCGAGGTCTGCCGTGCGCACGGCGCCTGGCTGCACGTCGATGCCGCGTACGCCGGGGTCTCGGCGGTCTGCCCTGAGTTGCGGTGGATCAACGACGGTGTCGCCGAGTACGCGGACTCCTACGTCACCAACCCGCACAAGTGGCTGCTCACCAACTTCGACTGCTCGGTGCTGTGGCTGGCGGACCGGGTGCCGATGATCGACGCGCTGTCGAGCATGCCGGAGTACCTGCGCAACGCGGCGACCAGCTCGGGCGAAGTGATCGACTACCGGGACTGGCAGATCCCGCTCGGCCGCCGGTTCCGCGCGCTCAAGCTGTGGTCGGTGATCCGCTGGTACGGCGCGGAGGGCCTGCGGGCGCACATCCGCGGCGGCATCGAGCTCGCGGACGAGTTCGCCGCGCTGGTGCGGGCCGATCCTGGCTTCGAGGTGCGCGAGCCGCATCCGTTCGGCCTCGTCTGTTTCCGTCCACTGTGGCCGGACCTGTCCGCGGAGGAGGCCGGTGCGGCGACCCTGGCGATGATGGAACGGCTCAACGACTCCGGCGCCCTCTACCTGAGCCACACCAAGGTCGGCGACCAGGTGCTGCTGCGCATGGCGGTCGGCGCACCGTCGACCGAACGCCGCCACGTGCACGAGGCGTGGCGGCGCATCCAGGAGGCTCACGAGCGGCGGTGACCGCTCATCCGGCCTTGCCGCGATAGGTGCGCACCTTGTGCCGGTTGCCGCAGCGCTGCATGGAGCACCAGCGGCGCGTGCCCGGCCGGGACGTGTCGAGGAAGAGCAGCCGGCAGTCGTCCGCGCCGCACTCGCGCAGCCGCGCGGAACCTTCGCCACCGATGATGTCGATGGCCTCCCGCGCCGCGGTGCCGAGGAGCTGTGCGCCGGTGACGGGCGTGACCCAGCGGCGCCGGCCGGTGGCCGGGTCGAGTGCCGGGCGCAGGGCCGTGGCGGCGGACTCGTTCAGGACCTCCAGATCCGCGCCTGCCGGACGCTCACCGCGCGCGGCGGCCGGCATGACCGTCCACAGTGTATCGCGGAGGCGCCGCACCTTTCGCAGCTCGGCGGGCGTGATCCGCGGGTCCGGCGGGGCGAGCGGCGCCGTTGCCGCCAGCCGGGAAGCGGTGAGCCAGCCGGCGAGGTCGGCGGGGCTGTGCAGCGTCTCGAACGACCCGTACGGCCCTGGTCCCCCGGTGAGCAGCAGTTCGAGGCAGAGACTCCCCGGGTCGAACTCGTAGCTCCTGCCGTCGCCGCCGGTCAGCCTTCTTGTGCCCGCCTTCATGTAACCAGTATATTCGGTGTCGGCTACTGGTTAAACCGGTTACCGGAGGGGTGTCGTGGCTACGGGAGAGACCAAGGACGTCGGTTACCAGATCGGCGTGTCGAAGACGGTGCCCTACTCCGTCGCGGAGGTCTGGCGCTTCCTGGTGAGCCCGGCGGGCGTCGCGTTGTGGCTCGGGGAGGGCGCGGCGCTGGAACCGCGCAAGGCCGCGCCGTACGAGACGGCCGCGGGCACGACCGGCGAGGTGCGGAGCTTCCGCGAACGCGACCGGGTCCGGCTCACCTGGCGGCCGCGCGACTGGGACCACGACACCACCGTGCAGGTCGCCGTCAGCGCGAGCGGCGCCGGCCGCACGGTGCTGAGGTTTCATCAGGAGTGGCTCGCCGACGCCGACGAGCGGGCCCGGCAGCGAGAACATTGGCGCGCGGTGCTGGCCGCCGTCCTGGGCGGGCTCAACCGAGATACGTCTCCAGTGTGACGTCGAGCGTGGCCCGGACCCGGGTTCCGTCCAACCCGCCCCACAGCCACAGCTCGGCCAGTCCGTGCAGGGCGGCCCAGAGCGACGCGGTGAGCAGGCGCCGGTCGGTACCCGCCCGCCAGCCGTCCCGCTGTGCCGCGCCGACCAGCTCGCTGAGGTGGTCGAACGCCGCCGTGTTGGTGCTGGCCAGCTCCGGCTCGGCCGCGTCGATCAGATCGTGCCGGAACATGAGCTCGAACATGGCCGGGTTGTCCAGCGCGAAACCGAGGTAGGCGCGGCAGGCGGCCAGCAGCCGTTCCCGCGGTGCGGAGCCGGGCAGGTTCTCGCCGCGCCGCCGCAGTTCGGCGAATCCCGTGGTGGCCACGGCGGAGAGGAGTTCGGCGCGGCCCGCGAAGTGCCGGAGCGGGGCGCCGTGCGACACGCCGGCCTCGCGGGCGATGCGACGCAGGGTGACCGCCTCCACGCCCTCGTCCGTGAGCAGGGCCGTCGCGCTCGCGATCAGGCGCTGCCGGGGATCGGTGTCCATCGGTCCCGCTCGTCGGTGAGCACGGGCAGCAGTTCGGGCCGTTTGGGCAGGTAGCCGTCGCCCGTCGAACGTCCGGTCACGTAGTTGACCATGCGGCCGCGCGCGACCGGGAGCACGCAGTCCCACACCCACCGCGCGTGTGCCAGCAGTCCGGGTTCGGCCGGATCGCCGGGCAACGGCTCGTGCCAGCTCGCCTCGCAGGGCACGCCGATCCGGCGTAACAGGTGCGCGGCGACCCGGCGGTGGCCGTGCTCGCCGAGGTGCAGCCGGTCCGGCCCGAAGTAGCGCAGGTCGGCCGCGGCCTCGTCCGGCCACAGGTCCACCAGCGTCGCACCGTAGTCATCGGCGGCCTCGCGGATCGCGTCGTTGAGCACCTCGATCCGGCTGCGCATCCGGCGCACGAGCGGCATCCGGAATGAGACGTCGCTGAGCGTGAACACCGCGACCGTCGGCGCGGCGTCGCTGAGCAGGCGCACCGCGGCCCGGACCCGGTTCGCCACGACCTCGGCGCTGAACGCCCTGGTCATGAGGTCGTTGCCGCCGCCGAAGAGGACCACGAGATCCGGTTCGAGGTCGATCGCGGTGGGGATCTGCTCGATGATGATCTGGTCGAGCCGCCGCCCGCGGACGCCGAGGTTGGCGTACCGCAGCCCCGGCTCGTCGCGGGCCAGCCTGCTCGCCACGAGGTCCGCCCAGCCACGGTACTGCCGCTTGCCCGGGTACGGGTCGTCGATGCCCTCCGTGCAGCTGTCGCCGACCGCGACGAAACGTTGGTACGCCATTCGACTCCCCGACATCCGCCGTTCAACTTGCAGACATTGTCCACTGCGACGTAGACGCCGTCTACAGGCGGCCACCGGGTCGTGAGTGCTGACACGAGTTAGAACTCGTCTCAGCACTCACGACCCGGCGCTGCTATCGCCAGTCGACCTGGGGCGAGCGGTAGAAGTCGACGTCACGCCACTCCCAGCGCGGTCCCTGTTCGGCGAGCCGCTCCCGGAAGGACTCCCAGTCGTGGCTCGCCCGTGCCGACCAGCCTAGCTCCGCGATGGCCGGCAACCTCGGGAACGCCATGTACTCGATGTCGTCCAGCGTGCGCAGCGTCTCCGACCACAGCGGTGCCTCGACGCCGAGCACCGACTCCGCGCCGACGCCCTCGACGTGGCTGCCCGGGTCCCAGTCGTAGGCGTCGCGGACCTCGGTGTAGCCCGCCCAGGACAGGCCGAGCGGCGTGTTCTGGTCGTACTTCATGTCGAGGTAGGCCTTGTTCGCAGGCGACATGATGACCTGGTTACCGCGCGCGGCGGCCTCGGCCAGGTCGGCGTTGGTGTTCGTCGTGCCCCAGAACTGCGGGACCGCCGAGGCGGGCGGGTCCACCTTGGCGATCTCGTTCCACCCGGCGGGCCGCTTGCCGTACTTGTAGACCATCGGCAGCACCCGGTCCATGAACTTCTGGTAGTCCTCCTCGGTCGTGGCATGCGCCTCGTCGCCGCCGATGTGCAGGTACGGCCCCGGGGTCATCTCGGCGACCTCCCGGATCACGTCCTCGACGAAGGTGTAGGTGATCTCCTTGTCGATGCACAGCGAGCTGTAGCCGACCTCGATGTCGGTGCGTGGCGGAGGCGCCACGCCGTCACAGTTGAGCTCGGCGTAGGTGGACTGCGCCGCGTTGGTGTGCCCCGGCATGTCGATCTCGGGCACGATCGTGATGTGCCGCGCCGCCGCGTAGCCGATGAGGTCGGTGTACTCGGCCTTCGTCAGGTATCCGGGGCCCTCGCCGTCCACGCCGGTGCCCGGGCCGCCGCCCGTGGTCGTCAGCTCCGGCCAGCTGTCGATCTGGATCCGCCAGCCCTGGTCGTCGGTGAGGTGCAGGTGCAGATGGTTGATCTTGTACTGGGCGAGCTCGTCGATGTAGGCCTTGACCTCGTCCGGGGTGTGGAAGTGCCGGGCCAGATCGAGCATTGCGCCCCGGTAGGCGAACCGGGGGTAGTCGACGATCTTGCCGCCGGGCACGGTCCACGTCCGCCGCTGTGGCCGGTCGGCCTCGATCTCGGCGGGCAGGAGCTGGCGCAGGGTCTGCGTACCGGCGAAGAGGCCCGCGGCGGTGTTGGCGCGGATCGTCACGCCCCTGCGGGCGACGTCGAGCCGGTAACCCTCGTCGCCGATGCGCGGGTCGGCCTTGCCGAGCAGCAGGGAGATGGTGGACGGCCAGGATCGTTTTGTTGCCGCCACGGGCAGCGGATAGCCGGTGGCCGGACGCAGGACGGCGGCGAGCTGCTCGCCGACCCGCTTCGCCTCGGCCGAGCCGGGCTGGGTGCGGATCAGGGTGAAGGGACTGAGCCGGAAGTCGGCCCGGGGGTCGGGTTTCGCCTCGACCGGAGCGGGGACCACGTCGGTGAGCTGACGCTCGGGTACATGGGTGGTCCCGGCATCGTCGGCCGTCGCCGTGAACCCGGGCAGGCACAGTGCCGCGACGGTGAGCACACCGGCCAGCGTTCTGCGTTGACGCACGGAGCACCTCCAAGGGGTGAGAGGGCAGTGCGTAAAGGTATAGACCAATGAAACAGGTATGGACATCCGCCGTTCGGGCTAGCGCATGTTCGGAGAGGCTGCCCTCGAACCTGCTGGAGCGGACCAGGACGCGCCATTTCCGCAGGCCAGGCGGCGCGCTGACAAAACACAGCCTAGTGGCCTGCCCGCTCCCCGGGACGAAGGATCTCCCGCAGGGCGGTGAGCACGTTCGGGTCCTCGATCGTCGAGGGAACCGGCTCCTCGCGGCCGTCGGCGATGCCCCGCATGGTCTTGCGCAGGATCTTGCCGGAGCGCGTCTTCGGCAGCGCGTCCACCACGGAGACGTCGCGGAACGCGGCGACCGGGCCGATGTCCCTGCGCACCGCCGCGACCAGCTCCTCCCTCAGCCGCTCCTCGGTGATGTCGGCGCCCGACTTGAGCACCACGAACCCGCGCGGCAGCTGGCCCTTGAGCTGGTCGTGCACCCCGATCACGGCGCACTCGGCCACCGCGGGGTGCGCGGCCAGCACCGCCTCCATCGAGCCGGTGGACAGCCGGTGACCTGCCACGTTGATGACGTCGTCGGTGCGTCCCATGACGAACAGGTAGCCGTCGGCGTCGCGGTAGCCGGAGTCGCCGGTGAGGTAGTAGCCGTCGTAGCGTGCCAGGTAGGCCTCGACATAGCGTTCGTCGTCGCCCCACAGCGTCGGCAGCGCGCCGGGCGGCAGCGGCAGCCGGATCGCGATCGCGCCCTCCTGCCCCGCGGGCAGCTCCTCCCCCGACTGGTCGAGGATGCGCACGTCCCAGCCCGGCACCGGCACGGTCGCCGAGCCGGGTTTGACGGGCAGCCGCTCGATCCCGCGCGGGTTGGCCGCCATCGGCCAGCCGGTCTCGGTCTGCCACCAGTGGTCGATCACCGGCACGCCGAGCTTGTCGTGCGCCCAGTGGTAGGTCTCCGGGTCGAGCCGCTCGCCCGCCATGAACAGCGTGCGGAACTCTGGCCGGTCGTACTTCGCCATCTCGTGCCCGTCCGGGTCGACCTTCTTGATCGCCCGCAACGCCGTCGGTGCCGTGAAGAGGGCCTTCGCCCCGTGTTCGGCGATGACGCGCCAGAACGCCCCCGCGTCCGGCGTGCCGACCGGTTTGCCCTCGTAGAGCACGGTCGTGGCGCCGATCAGCAGCGGCGCGTACACGATGTAGGAGTGGCCGACGACCCAGCCGACGTCGGAGGCGGTCCACCACACGTCGCCCGGGTGGATGTCGTACACGGCGCCCATCGACCACGCCAGCGCCACCGCGTGCCCACCCGTGTCGCGCACGACGCCCTTGGGCTTTCCCGTGGTGCCCGAGGTGTAGAGGATGTAGAGCGGATCGGTCGCGGCCACCGGCACCGGATCGGCAGGCGCGGCGCCCGCCGTCAGCTCGGCCCAGTCGACGTCCCGCTCGCCGAGTTCGGCGCGGGCGGCTTCGCGTTGCAGCACGACCACCCTGTCCGGCTGGTGCTGGGTGGTCTCGAGGGCCGCCTCGATGATCGGCTTGTACTCGACGACCCGGTTGGGCTCGATGCCGCAAGACGCCGCCAGGATCACCTTCGGCCTGGCGTCCTCGACCCGCGCGGCCAGCTCCTTGGGCGCGAACCCGCCGAACACGACCGAGTGGATCGCGCCGAGGCGCGCGCACCCGAGCATCGCGATGACCGCCTCGGGCACCATCGGCAGGTAGATGATCACCCGGTCGCCCCTGCCGACGCCGAGCGAGGCGAGCGCACCGGCGAAGCGGGCGACCTCGTCCCGCAGCTCGGCGTAGCTGTAGCTGCGCCGGGAGCCGGTCACCGGCGAGTCCCAGATCAGCGCGGCCTGCTCGCCGCGACCCTGCTCGACGTGCCGGTCGAGGGCGTTGTAGGCGGTGTTCAGCTCGCCGTCGGGAAACCAGCGGTAGAGGGGCGCGTTCGACGAGTCGAGCGCGCGGGTGGGCTTGCGGGTCCATTCGACGGCCTCGGCGGCCTCCAGCCAGAAGCCCTCGGGGTCCTCCAGGCTGCGCCGGTAGGTCTCGGCATACGCGCCCATCCTGCCTCCTCCTCGTCGTCGAGCGGAACCTCGTATCGCAGGTTACGGGCCTGCGAGCGAACCCGAACAGCACCACCCGCGTCCTTGAAGGCAGTGCGGTCATAGTCTGGTGCGGACGTTGCCGGGCGACGCTGGCGAAGGAGCGAGGGTGGAGTCGATCGCAAGCTCGTTGCTGTCGCTGGCGCATGCCCTGTTCGCCCCGGGCTTCTGTCCCGGGGACTGGGCGTGGGCGACGAGCGCCGCCGGCTCGCTCATCGCGCTGTTCCCGGTGGCCGCGGCCATGGTCGTGGCGATCATGCGCAAGGTGACGGGCAACCGGTATCACGGCGCTCCGCTGATCGCGATCGGCGTCGTCGGCGGCCTGCTGGTGCTGCTGTTGCCGTGGCTGTACGCCACGGGGATCTCCTCGGTCTACCGGGCGGTCTTCAACGGTGGTTCGGGCGGGCTTCCGGCCGGCAGCGTGCAGGAGCTCGGCAGGCAGTACTGCTTCGTCGGCACGCAGGCCGAGTACCTCGGCGGCGGCCAGAACATCTACGAGACGCTGTTCTACCCCTCCGGCGACGCGCTGGCCTACGGCTACTACCTCGGTGCGCTGCTGGGGCTTCCGCTGCTGGCGCTGCTGGCGGTCATGCTGCTGGTACGCACGGCGCTGCGCCGGGGCCCGAAGTGGCCGGGCCGCCTGCTGTGGGGCTCGTTCGTGGCGTACTTCCTGCTGACGGCGGGTGTGGAGGCCAACACGGCGGTGCACCTGTGGCTCGGGTACCTGCCGGTGGTCGTGCTCGGGATCATCCCGGTCGCGCTGATCGGGCCCCCGAGCTGGTCGGTGATCCAGAAGTCGGACCGGCCGCCGGAGCGCCCGCCACCCCCGCCGCCACAGCCCGAGCAGAAACCGCCGCCACCACCGCCACCGCCCCCACGGCAGTACGCGCCGACATCCGTGGCGCCCGCACAGGATCTCGCCGCCGTCCCCGGTCCCGTCCCGGTGCCGCCGGGTTCGGGTAGCGGGGGCAGCAGCAGGTTCCGGCGGGTGCGCAGGCTCGGTCACGGCGGGTTCGGCACCGTGTGGGAGGCGGTGGACACCCAGCTCGGCCGCACGGTCGCGCTCAAGATCGCGCACGCGCCGGACCGGGACACCGAGCAGCGGATGCAGCGGGAGGGGCGCGCGCTGGCCGCGTTGAACCACCCGAACTGCGTGCGGGTGTACGACCTGGTCGAGGAGCCGGACGGCCTCGCGCTGGTGATGGAGTACCTGCACGGTCAGTCGCTGTCGACCGCGGTGGACACCGTGGGCACGCTCGACGACGTCGCCGCCGGGCGGCTGTGGGCGACGATGGCGAGCGCGCTGTCCGCGGCGCACGACAAGAGCGTGCTGCACCGCGACGTGAAGCCGTCGAACGTGATCGTCGACCCGGCGGGGATGCCGCACCTGATCGACTTCGGGATCGCCCGGAGCAAGGGTGACTCCACCCTCACCGCGACGGGCATGATGGTCGGGACGCCGGACTTCGTGGCACCAGAGACGGCGGCCGGCGCGCCGGCCAGCCCGGCCTCGGACGCATGGCAGCTCGCGGCGACGGTGAGCTACGCGCTGTCGGGCTACCCGCCGCGGGGCACCCGTGAGACGCCGATGGCGGCGCTGATGGCCGCCGCGCGGGCGGAGCCGCCGTCGCAGCTCCCGCGGCGCAGCGTGCACGCCCGGTTGCTGATCGCCTCGCTCGACCCTGAACCGCGCAACCGGCCGACACTGAACGCGGTGTGCAAAGAGGTCGAGGGCTGGCTGTCCAGGGCGGGCAAGTCGGTCGACGGCCCCGTGACCAAGGTCGTCCCCCGCGTCAGGTAACCTGCTCAGCGCCAGGACGGCAGCCAGAGTTCGGCCTGCCAGCGGTCGCTGGTGATCGAGTCTCCGTTCAGGATCGGCCACAGCCAGACGAAGTTCGCCACCACAAGGCCGGTGTAGAGGGCGACGACCAGCAGACCGGTGCCGCGTCTCTCGAAGCCGTTGCGCGCGCTGCCGAGGATCTGCCCCAGCGCCAGCGTGAGCCCGAGGATCAGGAACGGTGCCAGCGGCGTGGCGTAGAAGAAGTACATCTGCCGGTCGAGCATCGCGAACCAGGGCAGCAGCCCGGCGGAGTAGCCGACCAGCACGGCCGTGTAGCGCCAGTCCGCGCGGAAGATCGACCGCCAGAGCCCCCAGCCCAGCAGCGGCAGCGCCAGCCACCACAGTGCGGGCGTGCCGACGAGCATGGTCGCGCGCACGCAGTCCGCCTGCCCGCAGCCGGCGGCCTCGCTGCCCGACTCGTAGTAGTAGAGCATCGGCCGCAGGCCCATCGGCCACGTCCACGGTTTCGACTCCCACGGATGCGGGTCGTCCGTCGGAGTCGTCAGATCCTCGTGGAAGCCGAGCACGTTGGTCGTGTAGAGGAACAGCGAGCGCAGCGCGTCCGGCACGAAGCCCAACGGCCCGGCCGGCACTCCCTCGATCTCCACGTAGTGCCGGTCGGTGGCGGTCTCGCTGGCGAACCATGCCCACCAGCTGCTGAGGTACACGAGCACCGCGATCATGCCGATCCCCCACGCGGCGGGCGCGAGGTCGCGGCGCAGCATGCCAAGCCACGGCCGCGCCACCCCGGCCGCCCGCCGGGCCGCCACGTCGAAGGCGATGCACAGCAGGGCGAAGGCCACGACGTAGTACGCCCCGGACCACTTGACCGCGGTGGCCAGGCCGAGCATCACCCCCGCGCCGAGGCGCCACCACCGGAAGCCCAGCCGTGGCCCGTACGGCGACTCGTCCGCCCAGCCCTCGCGCACGGCGACGGCGAGCCGCTCGCGCACCTGCTCCCGGTCCAGCAGCAGGAAGCCGAAGGCCGCGAGCACGAACAGCGCGAGGAAGATGTCCAGCATCCCCATGCGGGACTGCAGGTGCAGCACGCCGTCGCTGATCACCAGGATCCCGGCGATCGCGCCGAGCAGCGTCGACCTGGTCAGCCGCCGCGCGATGCGGATGGTCAGCAGGATGATCAGCGTGCCGGCGATCGCCGCGCTCAACCGCCAGCCCCAGCCGTTGTAACCGAGCATCCACTCGCCGATCGCGATGAGCTGCTTGGCCAGGGGCGGGTGGACGATGAGCTCGTAGCCGTAGTTGTCCTCGTAGCCGCCGTTGCGCAGCATCTGCCACGCCTGCGGCACGTAGTGCTTCTCGTCGAAGACCGGCGTGCCGCCGTCGGTGGGGAAGCCGAGGTTCTGCAACCGTACGAACCCGCCGATCGCGGTGAGCACCAGCGTCACCACGAGGGCGCGCATCCGGTCCCCCGGCATCGGCCTGCCCAGCAGGGTGGCCTCGCGATCGCCGGATGGCCGCGTCCGCTCCGGATCCGGGCCCGTGCCGTCCCCCGGCGAGCGGATGAGGAGTGCGGTCACGAGGGTCGATCCTAAGGGCGGCGCGGTGAACTCGGTGTCGATGGCCCCGCTAGCCTCGGGGCATGGCTCAGCTCGGCCGCCTGGTACTGGCCGCCACCCCACTCGGCGACTCGCGGGACGCCTCGCCGCGTCTGGTGCAGGCGCTCGCCGGCGCCGATGTCATCGCGGCCGAGGACACCCGGCGGCTGCGGTCGCTGGCCACCGCGCTCGGCGCGAGGCCGACGGCGCGGGTCGTCAGCTTCTACGAGGACGTCGAGACCGCGCGGCTGCCGAAGCTGCTCGAAGCGCTGCGCGCGGGCGAGTCCGTCCTCCTGGTGACCGACGCGGGGATGCCGAGCGTGTCCGACCCGGGGTACCGGCTGGTCGCCGCCTGCGTGGCCGAGGACCTCCCGGTGACCTGCATACCGGGCCCTTCGGCGGTGACGACCGCGCTCGCGGTCTCCGGGCTGCCGTCCGACCGGTTCTGTTTCGAGGGCTTCGTGCCCCGCAAGGGCGGGGAGCGGGCGAAGTGGCTGGGCGGGCTGGTCACCGAGCCGCGCACCACCGTGTTCTTCGAGTCGCCGCACCGGCTGGCGGCGACCCTCGGCGACGCCGCGGACGTGCTCGGCGGCGACCGGCGCGCCGCCGTGTGCCGGGAGCTGACCAAGACCTACGAGGAGGTGCGCCGCGGGCCGCTGGCCGAGCTGGCCGAGTGGGCCGCCGGTGGCGTGCGCGGCGAGGTCACGGTCGTGCTGGCCGGTGCCGCGCGACAGGAGGTGTCCGTCACCGACCTGATCGGGGAGGTCGCCGACCGGGTCGCCGCGGGGGAACGGCTCAAGGCCGTCACGGCCGAGGTGGCCGAGGCCACCGGGGTGTCGAGGAAGGAGCTCTACGACGCGGTGCTGGCGGCCCGCCGTGGTCCCGCCTCGTGAGTGCCTACCCGCGTTCTAACTCGCGTGCGCACTCACGAGGGGGTGTGAGCAGGGCCATGACGGCCTGCCGCGCCTTCGCCGCGTCGGGCTGCTCGCCGGTGATGACGTCGGTGTAGAGGAACGACTCGGCGATGCGCACCACGAGGTAGGCCAGATCGGGCACGGGCAGCGGTGGCGTGAGCCTGCCCGCCCGGATCTCGGTGTCGAGCACCTCGGCCAGCTTCGTGATCGTGCGCCGCTGCACGACGCTGGCCTTCGTGGTCAGCACCCGCAGCGCGCGCTCCGGCTCCCGCCGCAGGAACTCGCGGAACGCCTCGTCGGCGTTGACCACCTCCACGAACTCGCCGACCGTGCGCGCCACTAGCTCGGCCCCGGAACCCCGCTGTGCCCGCAGCCGGTCCTCGAACACGGGCTCGGCCAGCGACCACAGAATCTCGCCGAGCAGCCGGTCGCGGTTGCCGACCCTGCGAAACAGCGTCGCCCTGCTCACGTCCAGCTCGGCGGCCAACTCGCGCATGTCGATGCGCCTGCCGGTGCGGAACCAGCGGCGCGCGACCTCGAAGGCGCGGTCATCCACGGTCACGAGTGAAACATATCAACATCCGTCTCAGGTGAGACGGATGTAGGATCGTCTCATGCGAGCCGTACAAGTCACCGAGTTCGGTGGTCCCGAGGTCCTTCAGCCCGTCGAGTTGCCCGATCCCGGAGAGGTGCCGGACCGGGTGCTGATCGAGGTCGAACACGCCGGCGTCAACTACGCGGACACCCATCAGGCGGAGAACAGCTACCTCGCCGAGAGCACGCTGCCGATGGTCCCCGGCGGCGAGGTCGCCGGGCGCACGACCGACGGCCGCAGGGTCGTCGCACTGCTGAACGACGGCGGCGGCTACGCGCAGCGGGCGCTCGCCGACCCTGCGCGGGTCTTCGAGATCCCGGACGGAGTCGACAACCTGACCGCACTGGCGCTGCTGGTGCAGGGCACCACCGCGTGGCTGCTGCTGCGCCGGAACGCACACCTTGAGCCCGGCGAGTCGGTCGTCGTGCACGCCGCCGCGGGCGGCGTCGGCACCATCGCCGTCCAGCTGGCCAAGGCGTGGGGAGCAGGCCGGGTCATCGCCACCGCGAGCAGCGCGGAGAAGCGTGAGCTGGCGATGAAGCTCGGCGCGGACGTCGCCGTCGACTCGCGGGCCGAGGACATGACCGCCACGCTGCGCGAGGCCAACGACGGCAGGCGGGTCGACGTCGTGCTCGACATGACCGGCGGCCCCGTGACCGACCAGAGCGTCGCCGCGCTCGCGCCGTTCGGCAGGCTCGCGTTCTTCGGCATGGCCAGCAGGCAGCCGCCGCAGCCGGTGCAGCTGCCGAGCCTGCTCAAGCACTCGACGTCGGTGTCCGGGATGTGGCTGCCGCATGCGTTCACCTTGCCCGGCAACGTGTTCGGCACCGCGCTTACGGAACTCTTCGGGCTGGTGCGTGCGGGGAGCCTGCGCGCGGTGGCCGGCGGTGACTACGCCCTGTCCGAGGCGCGTCAGGCACACGAGGCGCTGCGCGCGCGGGGCACGATCGGCAAGCTCGTCCTCGACACCAGCCGCTAGCGGTCGTCACAAGACCGGCGCCGCCGTGGTGCGGACTTCAGGAACAAGGCACTTGCGAGGCTGTCCTTGATCCCAGGAAGGCGCGGGCGTTGTGCCTGGTCACCTCTCGTGAGTGCTTACTCGAGTTAGAACACTGTTACGCACTCACGACCGTCCACCCGGAGGCTCTCTCGTCTCACGGCCGGGCGAGGCGAGCAGCCACTCCAGTGGTGCGGCCTTGTGCAGGCATTCCTGCCACTCGGCGGCGGCGTCGGAATCGGCCGTGATCCCGCCGCCGACCCCGAGTTCCAGCGTGCCGCCCCGCAGCTCGAACGTGCGGATCGCGACGTTGAGCTCCAGCCCGGCGATGGGGGAGGCCAGGCCGACAGCGCCGGTGTAGCCACCGCGTGGTGCGGTCTCCAGCTCGGCGATGAGGTCCAGCGCGCGGATCTTCGGTGCACCCGTCACCGAGCCCGGCGGGAAGGTGGCCCGCAGCAGCTCCGCGTCCGTGGTTCCCGCGGGCAGCGTCCCGCGCACGGTGGAGTGCAGGTGCCATACGCCCGGTGCGGCGCGGACGGCCAGCAGCTCCGGCACGGTGACGCTGCCGACCGTGCAGACGCGGCCGAGGTCGTTGCGCACCAGATCGGTGATCATGACGTTCTCCGCGACGTCCTTTGTGGACTCACGGAGCCTGCGGGCGAGCGCGTCGTCCGCGGCGCCGCGGCGGGGGAGCGTGCCCTTGATCGGTGTGGAGTGCACCCGGCGGCCGGACCGGGCGAGGAACAGCTCCGGCGACATCGACACGACCGCGCCCCAGTCACCGGCGAGGTAGGCGCCCCGGCCGGGCCGCAGCGTGCGTACCCCCTCGGCGAACAGCGCGCTGGGCTCGCCGTCGAACCGGCCGGTGAAGCGGGTGCAGATGTTGGCCTGGAAGAGCTCGCCCGATTCGATCGCGTGCACGCAGGCCTTGACGGCGGCGTGGTGCTCGGCGGGCAGCGGGCGGTCCAGCGTGGCCGGTCTCCAGGTGGGCACCGGCGCGTCGGAGCTGAGCGCCGAGTCGAGTTCCTCGGCCAGCGAGGCGGGGTCAGGCGCTCCGTCGGGCACCAGCGCCTCGAACCACCAGAGCCCGTCGGCATCGAGCCGCAGCACGTGATCGGCCCAGCCCCAACCGGCGGCGGGCAGCGCGCCACGGCGCCCGGAGGGGTCGGTCAGGTCGTAGGAGAGATAGCCGAACCACCCGCCGCCCACCGCGCCGGGTACCGCGTCCCGCACGGCGGGCTGGCCGGCCGGCACGGCGAACGCGGCGTCCGCCCCGGTGACCGCGGCGATGTCGACGGTCGGCGCCAGCACGGCGCGCGCACCGAACCACTGCCCGGTCAGCGCGGCGGGCGCGGCCAGGCCGTGCGCGCGAGCGCGCCGGTCGAGCAGCAGCAACGCCCGATCCGGCGTCGTGCTCGACCGCAGGGCCCTGCGCACCAACCGCATGCCGCCATTGTCGCCTTGCGGTTTGCTCACACGTAGAGCGGCACCTGCTGGCCCTCTCCCACGCCGTAGGTGTCGACGACCTTGTTGAGCTCGACCTGGTAGTAGAGGATGCCGGCGCCCAAGACGAGCATCAACACGGTGCCGACCCCGGCCGAACAGGTCGCCGGCAGCCCGGCGGAGCGCTGGGCGTTGCGAATCCGGTTGCCGCAGTTGTAATAGCTCACCAGCGGTGCGATGGCCGTCCAGCCGAGGAACAGCAGCACCAGCATGGGCCCGGCGGTGGGAACGGCGCGTCGCCGGTCGAACTCGGCCATCTCCTTGTGGATCTTGAAATACCAGACGAGATGATAGATGCCGAGCGTTAGGAACGGCCACAGCAGCCAGGCGGCCACCGGGTGCCGCTTCTTCATCCCCAGTCCCATTGCGACCGGTTTTCCGCCGGGCACATTCGGCGCGAGCTGCGCCGCCGGTGCCGGGGGCGGGGGCGGTGGGTTCTGGGCGTCGAACTCAGGCTGCGTCACGCGATCTGCCTCCATATTGCGGTTGTGCTTCGCGTAGTCGTGCGGGTGGCCGGCACCGTTACGCGAAGCAGCGCTCAGGTATCGATCTGTTACACATCGTCGCGACCGTTGCCGGCGCTTCCGCGTACGGTCGGAAGGCATGTTCCGCGTGCTGGAGACATCCCGTGTGGCGAAGGTGACCGGGGCGGGCTCGGCCAACCGCACCGACGAGCGGTTCGGCATCCACGCCACCGACCTGGGCATCATGTGGGACGGCGGGGACGGCCGGGTGTTCGTCCTCTTCGGCGACACGTACGGCCGCGGCTGGGGCGGCAACGGCGCTGGGCCCGGGCACGCCGACTGGCGGCGCAACGTGCTCGCGTTCTCGACCAGCCGGGACCTGACGGCCGGGCTCGTGCTCGACGATGTCGTGTGCCGCCCGGACGGCGGGGCGTGCCAGGTGATCCCGTCCGGTGGCGGCAGGGAGGTCACGGTGATCCCGAACGGCGGCATCGCCGTCGGCGGCAAGCAGTACGTGCACTACATGTCGGTGCGGAAGTGGGGCCCGCCCGGCAGGTGGCGGACGAACCACGCGGGCATCGCGGTGTCCGCCGACGGCGGCCGGACCTGGGACAAGCCGCGCTCGGCGCGATGGCCCAACCGCTGGCGGCGGGACAGCCGGTTCCAGATCGGCGCCTTCACCCGCGCGGGCGAGCACGTCTACCTGTTCGGCACGACCAGCGGGCGGTACGGGGACGCCTACCTGGCGCGGGTGCCACCTCCCGGCCTGCTGCGGACCCGTGCCTTCGAGTACTGGGACGGCTCCGGCTGGACGGGCGGGGAGCGGGCGGCCACCCCCGTGTTCGCGGGTCCGGTCGGCGAGATGTCGGTGGGCTACCACGCCCACAGCGGCCGGTGGCTGGCGATGCACCTCGACGAGCGGCGCAAGGGCATCGTGCTGCGCGCGGCCGAGCGGTTGACCGGGCCGTGGAGCTGGGGCGAGGTGCTGGTGTCCGGGCGAGAGTACCCGGCCGTCTACGGCGGCTTCCTGCACCCGTGGTCGCTGGAGGGCCCTGACCTCTACTACCTCGTCTCGCAGTGGGGCCCGTACAACGTCTTCCTCATGCGTACCCGCCTCGTGAGTGCGTAACAGTGTTCTAACTCGTGTGCGCACTCACGAGTCAGAGCAGCACGTCGGCCAGGGTGAACGGGTAGACGAGCGCGTCGACCCCGTACTCCCCGCCACTGTGCTGGTGCAGGCCCAGCCGCGAATGGAACCAGCCCGGCCGCCCCGGGATGCCGTTGTGCCGCACCAGCCACAACACCACCTCGCTGTCCGCCCACTTGTCCGGATGCAGCCGGTGCAGCCACTGCTCGTAGCCGGCGTAGACGAGCACCCGCCGGAAGCCGGAGGCATGCCGCACCGCCTTGATCCAGGACTTGATGAACCGGTCGTCCACGCCGGTCGCCTCGACGTCCAGCGTGGGGGCGAGCGCGCCGGGTGCGAAGGCCCCGAGCAGCCTGCCGGTGCGGACGAGGTGCTCGGCCTGATCGTGCACCGCGCCCGGACGGGCATAGTGCCGGATGCCGGTGTGGATGCCCGCCTGCTGCGCGGCACCGAGCTGCCGCGCGGCTCCGGCATCGGTCCAGTTCAGGCTCTCGGTGACGGTGATCGACGCGAACGAGACGGCGTGCGCCCTGGCCGCGGGCCAGTCGGGCACGACCTGGTGCAGCGAGAGGTCGACGCCACGCTCGGTGTCCTGTTCCGGCACTCCTTCGCCCCCGGGCCTTGACAAACTGCGGTGAAGGCCAGCCTACGTCCCATCGGCGCAGGTAGCTGGCCTTCACCGCAGCGGGCGTGTCAGTGTCCGTCAGGACTGCCGGTCCCCGGGCCCGGGTCAGGCGTTCTCCCGGCGGAACGTGCGGGTTCCCCAGAACACGGCCAGCGCCGCCAGCGCAACCAGCACCACGCTGCCCGTGAACAGCGCGTCCATCGTGAACTCACCGCGGAAGCCTGCCCGTTCGGCCTCGACGACGTGGGTGAACGGGTTGATCCGCGAGATGTTGTACAGCCACGCCGGGGCGAGCCCGGTGGTGATCGGCAGCAGGATGCCGGAGAGCAGCAACACCGGCAGCAGCACGGCGTTGAGCAGCGCCGGGAACGCCTCCTCGCTCTTCAGGGTCAACGCGAGCGCGTAGGAGGCCGACGCCATCGTCACCGCGAGCAGCGCCACGATCACCAGTCCGAGGACGATCCCGCCGAAGGGCGCTCGCAGGCCGAAGGCGACCACGGCGAGCGTGATCAGCAGGATCGCCTGGATCACCGCCTGCAGTGCGTTGTTCAGCACCTTTCCCAGCAGCAGCGCCACCCGGCTGACCGGCGTCACCCGCAGCCGCTCGATGACACCGTTGCGGTAGTCGGCGAGCAGCGCGAACCCCACGAACGAGCTGCCGAACAGCGCGATCATCACGATCAGCGCCGGGGTGAAGATCTGCCAGACGTCGCCGGGCGGGAAGCCGGGCGTGTTCGCCACCATCTTCTCCATCAGCGGCCCGAACAGCACCAGGTACAGCAGCGGCTGCATGATCTGGATCAGGATCCACGCCGGGTTCCGCAGCGACAGCAACAGGTCGCGCCGGAAGATCAGCCACACGTCACGCAGCATCGGCGGTCACCTCCCCGGCTTCCTCCGTCTGCTCGGCGTCGCGCAGCGAGCGGCCCGTCAGGGTCAGGAACACGTCGTCGAGCGTGGGCCGGTGCACCTGCATCGACAGCATCGGCACGTCCGCGGAGTCGAGCGCGCGCAGCAGCTCGGGCATCGCGGTGTCGCCGCGCGGCACCCGGAACCGCACCGTGCCGTCCAGGACGGACACCTCGTGCGCGCCCTCGATCCTGCCGACGATCTCGGCGGCGGTGGTGACCGACTCCGCCGGGACGCCGATCTCAACGCCGTCCCCGGACACTCGCGCCTTGAGCGAGTCGGGGCTGCCCTCGGCGACGATCTGGCCGTTGTCGATCACCAGGATCCGGTCGCACAGCGAGTCGGCCTCGTCCAGGTAGTGCGTCGTGAGGAAGAGGGTCACGCCGTGCTCGGCGCGCAGGCCACGGATGTGCTCCCACAGGTTCGCGCGGCTCTGCGGGTCGAGCCCGGTGGTCGGCTCGTCGAAGAACACGAGCTTGGGGTCGTGCACGAGCCCCAGCGCGATGTCGAGCCTGCGCCGCTGCCCGCCGGAGAGGGTCTTGGTCAGCCGCTCGTCGAGGCCCGCGAGATCCAGTTGCTCGGTGAGCGCCGCGCCGCGGCGGTGCGCCTCGGCCTTCGTCAGCCCGTAGAGCCTGCCCTGCAGCTCGATCTCCTCACCCAACCGGCATTCCGGGGCGGTGCCGCCGCCCTGCGCGACGTAGCCGATGCGCTTGCGCACGCCCAGCGGGTCGGCCAGCAGGTCACAGCCGCCGACGACGGCCTCTCCCGCGGTCGGGCGCAGCAGCGTCGTCAGCATCCGCAGCGTGGTGGTCTTGCCCGCGCCGTTGGGGCCCAGGAAGCCGACGAGCTCGCCGGCGGAGACGTCGATGTCGACGCCCTTGACGGCGTCGACGGTGCGGCCGCGGGCGGAGAACCGCCGCGCGAGACCGCGTGCCTTGATCATCTTTCCCCCTTGATCGGTAGTCAAGTTTGACTAGCTGCCTGCACAGCTTGTCCTATGTGTCGCTCGTTGGTCAAACTTGATTACTCGATGGCGCCCGGCCGGCCGAAGGCGGGCTCGGGGTCATCGGCCATCGCGTATTCGCCGGCCCTCAGCCGTTCGATCAGATCGGCGGCCCAGTTCAGGTCCGCCTCGACCTGGCCCTGCCACATGCGGTACAGCGCGTTCACGTGTTCCGGCTGGCCCCACTCGGTGCCGTGCCGGAGCATGAGATCGAGGTTTGCCTGCTGCCCTTTCAGTTGTGTGACGCGGTACTGGAGCAGGCTGATCGCGCGTTCGCGGCCGAGGGCGGGCAGGAAGGCGACCGCGGCGGCGAGCTCGCGTCCGCCGTGGTCCTCGCGCACCTCGGCGAGCATCGTCTGCAGCAGCTGGTCGAAGTGCTTCTGACCGGCGTCGGTAAGCCGGTAGGCCACGCGTTCGGGGCCCTTGGTGCCCGCTTCCGCTTCGACCTGGTCCAGCACTCCTTCCCCGGCCATCTTCTTCAGTGCGTGATAGATCGAGCCCGGCTGGACGTTCGCCCACTTGTCCGCCGACCAGGAGAGCAGCTCGCGGCGCACCTGGTAGCCGTGCGCCCGCCCGTAGATGCGGACCACGCCGAGCACGAGCAACCGAGTGGCGGACACCGGACCTCCTCACTCCCTCGCGGACAACGCGCGAGACGCCATCCGTAGGCTAAACAGGCATGAGCACCTCTGTGTTGACCGCGGTGGCCTGGCCCTACGCCAACGGCCCCCGCCACATCGGCCACGTATCCGGTATCGGCGTTCCCTCGGACGTCTTCGCGCGCTACCAGCGGATGGCCGGCAACCGGGTGCTCATGGTGTCCGGCAGCGACGAGCACGGCACGCCGATCCTGGTCCAGGCCGACAAGGAGGGGCTCACCCCCCAGCAGACGGTCGACAAGTACCACCGGGTGGTCGCCGAGGACCTGCGCGGGCTCGGCGTCACCTACGACCTCTACACCCGTACTACCACCGGCAACCACGCGAAGGTGGTGCAGGAGATCTTCCTCGCGCTGCACCGCAACGGCTACGTGGTGCCGAAGACCACCACGGGAGCCGTGAGCCCGTCCACCGGGCGGACACTGCCCGACCGCTACATCGAGGGCACCTGCCCGATCTGCGGCTACGACGGCGCGCGCGGCGACCAGTGCGACAACTGCGGCAACCAGCTGGACGCCGCGGAGCTGATCAACCCGGTCTCCCGGATCAACGGCGAGCGGCCCAAGTTCGTCGAGACGGAGCACCTCTTCCTCGACCTGCCCGCGTTCACCGAGACGCTCGGCAAGTGGCTGTCCACGAAGACCGACTGGCGGGCCAACGTCCTGAACTTCACCAGGAACCTGGTCGACGACATGCGGCCGAGGCCGATCACCCGTGACCTCGACTGGGGGGTGAAGATCCCGCTGGACGGCTGGCGGGACGAGCCGCTGAAGCGGTTCTACGTCTGGTTCGACGCGGTGATCGGCTACTTCTCGGCCAGCGTCGAATGGGCAAGGCACTCCGGCGACCCCGACGCCTGGCGGGAGTGGTGGAACAACCCGGACGCCGAGATCGTGCACTTCATGGGCAAGGACAACATCACCTTCCACGCCCAGATCTGGCCCGCGTTGCTGCTCGGGCACAACGGCCAGGGCGACCGCGGCGGCGAGGTCGGCCCCTACGGCGCGTTGAACCTGCCCACGGAGATCGCCTCGAGCGAGTTCCTCACGATGAGCGGCTCCAAGTTCTCCACCTCGCGCGGCACGGTGATCTACCTGAACGACTTCCTGCGCGACTTCGGCCCCGATACGCTGCGCTACTTCATCTCCGCGGCCGGGCCCGAGACGCAGGACGTGGACTTCACCTGGGACGAGTTCGTGCGCAGGATCAACTTCGAGCTCGCCAACGAGTGGGGCAACCTGGTCAACCGCTCGGTCTCGATGGCGCACAAGAACGTGGGCGCGGTGCCCCGCCCGCATGCGCCGGAACAGGCCGACGAGGAGCTGAAGGCGATGGCGCGGCAGGCCTTCGACACCGTCGGCGGCCATCTGCGGCGATCGCGGTTCCGCGCGGGCGTCAGCGAGGCGATGAAGGTCGTCACCGCGGCCAACCGCTACATCTCCCAGCAGGAGCCGTGGAAGCTGAAGGACGACCCCGAGCGGCGCGACACCGTGCTGCACACCGCGCTGCAGGTCGTCTCCGACGCGAACGCCCTGCTCACGCCGTTCCTGCCGCATTCGGCGCAGAAGGTGCACGAGGCGCTCGGCGGCACCGGCGTGTGGGCCGCGCAGCCGGAGCTGAAGGACGTCGACGACCTCGACATCCCCGGCCGCACCAACCCGATCCTCACCGGCGACTACACGCGCGAGCAGGCGCGCTGGGAGTCCGTGCCGATCGAGGTCGGCCGCCCGCTGGCGAAGCCGACCCCGCTGTTCGCCAAGCTCGACCCGAAGCTGGCCGAGACCGGACCGGAGTGGGCCCCCATTGAGCCGTGAGCAGCGTCCGCCCGCGCCTGAGCCCCTCCCGGCACCGGCGATCGACTCGCACACGCACCTGGACGCCTGTGGCGCGGGCACGGCCGCCGACGTCGCGGCCGTGCTCGACCGGGCGGAGGCCGCGGGCATCGTCCGGGTGGTGACCGTCGCCGACGACCTCCCCTCCGCGCGCTGGGTCGCCGAAGCGTCCATCTGGGACGATCGGGTCTATGCCGCGATCGCGCTGCATCCCACGCGTACCAAGGACTTCGGCGATGCCAAAAGGTCCGAAGTGGAACGGCTCGCCCGTGGCGACCGGGTGGTGGCGGTCGGTGAGACCGGGCTGGACTACTACTGGGACTACTCGCCGCACGAGGCGCAGCAGGAGGCCTTCCGCTGGCACATCGACCTCGCGAAGCGGCTCGGCAAGCCGCTGATGATCCACGATCGCGAGGCGCACGAGGACGTGCTGCGGATCCTCACCGAGGAAGGGCCACCCGAAACGGTGGTGTTCCACTGCTTCTCCGGCGACGCCGGCATCGCACGGCGCTGCGTCGACGCGGGGTACGTGCTTTCCTTCGCCGGCACGGTGACCTTCCGCAACGCCCGGGACCTGCACGAGGCGGCGCGCCTGGTGCCCGCCGGGCAGTTCCTGGTGGAGACCGACGCGCCGTTCCTCACGCCGCATCCCTACCGGGGCAGGCGGAACGAGCCGTACTGCGCCGCCTACACGGTCCGCGGACTCGCTGAGCTGCGCGGACAGCCCGTCGCGGAAGTCGCCGATGCCGTGCGGCACAATGCTGAACGAGTGTTTCGGATGCCCAGTGTCACAACGAGTTAGACGCATTGCGACATCCGTGGAAGGTCAATACATCCTTCGATGGAGTGACGAAGGTCACGACATTCCGGGGGGTGTTTGCGCAACCCCGGCGCCTTCGTTACTGTCCCGTGATCGTGCCGGTTGGATAGCTCGACCTGTGAGTTTTCGATCGGTACGCCCACAGTCACGTCGGTGTACGTCGGGGAAGCGGCTCATCGCCGCGAGGGACGGCGCTGACTGCGGGAGTCGGACGAGAAAGGTGGGCCACCGCCCACCCACGTACAAGGCCACCGGCCTTATGCGAAAGGGATCGACCCTGTGACTGGTAGTTCGAGGCACACTGGTGCGCGCGCCGGTGCCCCCGCGAGATCCACCGGCGGTTCCACCGCCCTCCTGGACTGGCCGAGCCCGGCCGACGACCTGGACTTCTCGCCGGACCCGCGAGTCACCCCGCACGATGTGCGGACGGCACTCGGGCCGCAGGCCGACGACCTGCTCTCCGAGGCGGACGTCGATGTCGACGAGCTCATCCGGCTGATCAACGCAGAGACCACGATGCTGCCGCCGATCGTCGCTCCCGACGAGCGCGGCGCGGACCGGACCGGCAAGCCCGCCGAGGCGCTCGACGAGCCCGGGAGCGGCCTCGTCTCCGCCGTCCGGACGTGGAAGAAGCGCTTCCTCAAGGGCGCCGCCCTCGCCGTGCTGATCACCCTCAGCGGCGGCGGTGCCGCGGCGCTCGCGATGAACAAGAGCGTCACGGTCGACGTCGACGGTGAGCAGCAGACGGTCCGCAGCTTCGGCGACACCGTCGGCGAGGTGCTCGAGGACGCGGGCATCGACATCGGCGCGCACGACGCGCTCTCGCCCTCCCCGCAGGCCGCCGTCGGCGACGGCGGCGTCATCAAGCTCGAGCGCGGCCGCCAGCTCGATCTCATCGTGGACGGCGTGCAGCGCGAGTCCTGGGTGCGCGCGACCACCGTGAAAGAGGCGCTGGGCCAGCTCGGCCTCGCCGACCTGAACAAGCCCGGCACCTGGTTCTCCGTCCCGCCCAACGGCGAGGTGCCGCTCGACGGGATGACTCTCGAGGTCAAGACCCTCAAGCACATCACCCTCTTCGACGGCGGCAACAAACCGCGCGAGGTCACCACCAACGCGGTGACGGCGCAGGAGTTCATCGACGAGGCTTCGTTGCGGCTCGGCCCCGAGGACCAGGTCGAGGGCGGCCTCGACGTCAAGCTGGTCGACGGTGCGGAGGTGCGGATCAGCCGCACCGGCGTGTCCGTGGTGAACGAGAACCAGGTCATCGAGCCGCCGGTCAAGGAGATCGAGGACCCGGAGCTCGAGCAGGGCAAGGAGATCGTCGTCGAGGAGGGCACTCCCGGCGAGAAGGTCGTCACCCTCCGGATCACCAAGAAGAACGACGAAGAGGTCGCCCGCGAGCAGCTCTCCGAGAAGATCATCAAGAAGGCCGAGCCGAAGGTCGTCCGGGTCGGCACCAAGGAGCCGCCGCAGCCGGAGATCAGCGACGGCGCGGTGTGGGACCGGCTGGCGCAGTGCGAGTCCACCGGCAACTGGTCCATCAACACCGGCAACGGCTACTACGGCGGCCTGCAGTTCGACAAGCCGACCTGGGACGCCTACGGCGGCGACCAGTACGCGGCCTACCCGCACGAGGCCAGCCGGGAGCAGCAGATCGCGATCGCGACGAAGGTCCGCGACGACCGCGGCGGCTACAGCGCCTGGCCGCACTGCTCCAGCCAGCTCGGCCTGAGCTGACCGCCCGCGGCGACCGTTCACGGTCTCCCCGGTGCGGCGAGCGCCGCACCGGGGAAACGTGGCCGGGTTCTAGGCTGGCCCCGTGACCGAAACACCGGGCCTGCTCGGCCCCGCGGAGATCCGCGGGCTCGCCGCCGAGCTCGACGTCCGGCCGACCAAGAAGCTCGGCCAGAACTTCGTACACGACCCGAACACCGTGCGCCGCATCGTCGATCTCGCGCACGTCGGTCCCGATGACGCCGTGCTCGAGGTGGGCCCTGGGCTCGGCTCGCTCACCCTCGGCCTGCTGGCCTCCGGTGCGCGGGTGGTCGCCGTCGAGATCGACCCGGTGCTCGCCGAGCGCCTGCCCGCCACCGTCCGGCGGCACGCGGGTCCCGTCGACCGGCTGAGCGTGCGCAACGCCGACGCGCTGCGGCTGCGGGCGGAGGATCTCCCCGAGCCGCCCACGACGCTGGTGGCGAACCTGCCGTACAACGTCGCCGTGCCGGTCGTGCTGCACCTGCTCGCGGAGCTGCCGTCGCTGCGGCGCGGGCTGGTGATGGTCCAGACCGAGGTCGCCGACCGGATGGCCGCCGGTCCCGGTGGCCGGGTCTACGGCGTGCCGAGCGTGAAGATGGCGTGGTACGGCCGCACGCGCAAGGTGGCCGCGGTGCCGCGCACGGTGTTCTGGCCGGTGCCCAACGTCGACTCGGCGCTGGTCGAGTTCGAGCGGGGCGAGCCGCCCGCCCTCGCCGAGAGGGACGCGGTGTTCCGGCTGGTGGAGGCCGCGTTCGCCCAGCGCCGGAAAACTCTGCGGGCGGCGCTCGCCTCGTGGGCGGGCTCGGCAGCCGAGGCCGGGCGGCTGCTGTCCGCCGCCGGGATCGATCCGGCGACCCGCGGTGAGCGGCTGAGCGTCGAGGATTTCGCGCGTATCGTCGCCGCCCGCTAGTGGCCGAGTGTGGCGATGGTGTGATCTCCGCCCGCGAGGTTGCGTAAACGCCACCGTTTCCGGTGTACTTGTCGGGCATCCATCCCGAGCGACCGAGAGACCTGGCTCGCCGAAGTCGCAGCAACCGCCCCGCCGGGGCAGGTGCTAACGCCAGGACCGATGGAGGATTCGTGTATCGCTCCCGAAGGCTCACCAGGCGTCGAGTCGTCGATGAGGGCCGCCGCACCGTATGTGCGTGTCGCCGCCACACCGTCCTCGTCTGACTTCCTCCTTACCGCCTACTCCGCATCACCTTCTCGCCGCCGGCGCGCGGCGACCTCGAGCTGCTCTGGAGCCTTACGTGATCACCGTCGAGAACGTCAGCAAGTCCTTTCCCGGTAACGGCGCGCCCGTGGTGGCGCTGCGCGATGTGAACCTCGAGATCGGCGCGGGTGCCCTCTACGGGGTGGTCGGCCCCGCCGGTGCCGGCAAGTCGACCCTCGCCCGCTGCGTCGCGCTGGAGGAGCGTCCGGACCGCGGCGCGGTGCGCTTCGACGGGCTCAACGCCACCCGGCTGGAGGGACGGCGGCTGCGGGACACCCGCCGTCAGGTGGCGGTGCTCGACCCGCGGCTGCGGACCGAGCGGACCGTCGCGGGCAACGTCGCGCTGCCGCTGGAACTTGGCGGCGTGGACGGCCCCCAGCGGCGCAGCCGGGTCGGCACCCTGCTCGATCTCGTCGGCCTCACTCAGCGTGCGGCCGACCGGCCGGACGAGCTCACCGCGGGTCAGCGGCAGCGGGTGGCCGTCGCGCGGGCGCTCGCGGCGGCGCCCGCCGTCCTGCTGGCCGACGACCCGACCCATGAGGTGGACTCCGAGGAGTCCGGCGCGGTGCTGACCGTGCTCGACCGGGCGCGGGCCGAACTGGGTGTCACGGTGCTGCTGACCACGCCGGACGCCGGGGTGGCCCGGCGCGCCTGCGACGAGGTGGCGCTGCTGGAGCGGGGCACGGTCGTGGAGAGCGGCAACCTGCTGGAGCTGCTGGCGAAGCCGCACAGCCGGGCAGGCAAGGAGTTGCTGCCCGCGATCGAGACGACGCGCGCACAGGCGGCGCAGTACGACCGCGCGGTGGACGTGGTGCTGGTCGGCTTCGCCGCCGTGGGCGCCCTGCTGCCCGAGGCGGCGGGCCGGTTCGACGTCGAGCTCGCCACGATCGGCGGCGGGCTGACCCGCGTCGGCGACACCCCGGTGGCCCGCTTCCGGCTCGGCGTCCGTGGCCAGCGGGCCGACGCCGCCCTCGCGTGGATTGCCGAGCGCGGCGCCCACGTCACGCACACCCTCTACGGCCTGCGCAACGTGGCCGCCTGACCCGCAGGTCACCGCTCGTGAGTGCAGACACGAGTTAGAACTCGTGTCCGCACTCACGAGCGTTCGCGCGCCCGGTACAGCCAGCCGACCATGATCGCGCCCACGGCGAGCACGGCGGCGCCCCAGCCGCTGGCCGTCGCGAAGCCGTGCACCGTGGCCGCCGCACCGCCGGTGGCCGCCGACGCGGTCGCGGCCGTCGCGATCGTGTTCAGCGATGCCGTCCCCAGCGACGCGCCCACCTGCTGCGACGTCGTGACGAACGCCGAAGCCGCGCCCGCCTCCCGCGGCGCCACACCGCTGGTCGCGACGTTGATGACGGTCGGCATCGCCAGGCCGGCGCCGAGGCCGAGCAGCAGCTCCGCGGGCAGCAGCAACCCGGCGTAGGAGCTCTCCGGCGTCAGCCAGGTGAGCAGGAACAGCCCTGCCGCCAGCAGGAGCAGCCCGCCGACCAGTAGCGGTCGCGTCCCGATGCGGGCCGAGAGCCGGCCGGTGATCTGGGTGGCGGCGAGCACATTGGCCGCGACGAGCGGCAGGAAGGCGATCCCGGTGGCGAACGGGCCGTAACCCATGATCGCCTGCATCTGGTAGGTCAGGAACAGGAACATCCCGAACATGCCGAACGCCGCGACGCCGACCGCGAGGAAGGCGGCGGCCCGCGACCGCTCCGTCACGATGCCGAGCGGCAGCAGCGGCCCGCGCGTGCGTGCCTGCCGCAGCACGAACGCGACCACGAGCACCGCGGAGGCGCCGAGCAGGCCGAGCACCAGCGCGGAGCCGAACCCGCTCTCGGCGGCCTCGGACAGCGCGTAGACCAGCGAGACGATCGCGCCCCCGCCGAGCACCGCGCTGGTCCAGTCGAGCCGGGCATCGCGGTGGCCTCGCGCACGGGGCAGCACGAACACCCCGGCCACGACGGCGACGGCCGCGATCGGCAGGTTGATGTAGAGGCACCAGCGCCAGCCGAGGTACTCGGCGAGCGCCCCGCCCGCGATGAGGCCCACCGCCGCGCCGGACATCATGATCGCGCCGAAGATGCCGAACACCCTCGCCCGCTCCCGCGGCTCGGTGAACGTCACCGTCAGCAGCGAGAGGGTGGACGGCGCGAGCAGCGCGGCGAAGACGCCCTGGGCGGCGCGCGCGACGAGCAGCATCTCCGTGCCGGTCGCCGCGCCGCCGACCGCCGAGGCGAGGGCGAAGCCGACGACGCCGGCCAGCAGTGTATTCCTGCGGCCGAGCCGGTCGGCGAGCCGCCCGCCGAGAAGCAGCAGGCCGCCGAAGGTCACCGTGTAGGCGGTGATGGCCCACTGCCGGGCGGCGTCCGACATGCCCAGGTCCTGCTGTGCCGACGGCAGCGCGATCGTCATGATCGTCATGTCGATGATGACCAGGAGCTGGGCGAGGCCGATCACGGCCAGTGCCAGCCATCTGCGCCGGTCGACCTGCGCCGCCACCGGGGCGGGAGCAGTTGTCGTCATTGTTTCCCCTTGTGAGACCGTGTGGAGGCCCGATCTGACCGGCACGACGCGGAGTCGAATGATTACTTGCCGGCCGACTAGGTAGCCTTACGGTAGCAACGTAAGCCGGAACTAGCCGGGCGTCAAGTAAGTTTGTGAAGGGTGTTTGGAAGGGCGGACATGGCGGGGCGGCGCAGCGACACCAGGGAGCGCATCCAGCGGGTGGCGCTGGAGCTGTTCGTCGAGCAGGGCTACGAGAAGACGTCGCTGCGGGAGATCGCCGAGCGGCTGGATGTCACGAAGGCGGCCCTGTACTACCACTTCCGCACCAAAGAGGACATCGTCCACAGCCTCATCCAGGACCTCGTCGCCGCCCTCGACGAGCTGCTGGAGTGGGGCCGCGCCCAGCCGAGCTCGGTCGAGACGCGCGAGGAGGTCCTGCGCCGCTTCTCGGCGCTCGTCGCGGAGCGCTTCGCGCCCGTTATGCGCCTCATCCAGCAGAACGCTCCTGCCATGAAGGAGCTCGGCGTGATGCATCCGCTCGGTGACAAGCTCCGCGACCTGTTCGAGCTCATCTGTGCCGACGCGCGCGACCCGGCCAGCGAGCTGCGGGCCCGGCTCGCGCTCGTCGCCCTGGTGCTGGGACTCAACCCGATCTTCGGTGGCGGCAGGCAGGCGCCACCCGACGTCGCGCTCCAGGTCGCATTGGAGCTGGTTGCGCCGCGAGACTGAGCACGCCAAGTAGGCTGGAGGCCGTGCTTGCCGTCGTACCGCCGCCAGTCACCGTGCGGGTTCCGTCGAAGGTGAACCTGCACCTGTCGATCGGTGACGCGCGCGAGGACGGCTACCACGACCTCACCACGATCTTCCAGGCGCTGTCGCTGACCGACGAGGTCACCGTCGCCGCCTCCGAGGAGCCGGGCATCGAGGTCTACGGCGAGGGCGAGAAGTCGGTGCCGACCGGAACCGGCAACCTCGCGTGGAAGGCCGTACGGGCGCTCGCCGAGCACGTGGGCCGCCCCGAGGACGCGAGCAAGGTGCGGGTGGTGCTGCGCAAGGGCATCCCGGTGGCCGGCGGCATGGCCGGCGGCAGCGCGGACGCGGCCGCCACGCTGGTCGGGTTGAGCGCGCTGTGGCGGCTCGAGATCGGCCGCGACGACCTGGCCGAGATCGCCGCGGACCTCGGGAGCGACGTGCCCTTCGCGCTCTACGGCGGCACCGCCCTCGGTACCGGCCGCGGCGAGCAGCTCGTGCCCGTGCTTTCGCGGCACGTCTTCCACTGGGTGCTCGCGTTCGACCAGCGCGGGCTGTCGACGCCACGGGTGTTCGGTGAGCTGGACCGCCTGCGGGCGGCCGGGAACCCGCCGAGGGTTGGCTCGCACACCCCGGTCGTCGAGGCGCTCGCCTCGGGCGACCCGCACCAGCTCGCCCTGCTGCTCGGCAACGACCTGCAGGCGGCCGCCGTCTCGCTGCGGCCGGGCCTGCGCCGCACGCTGCGGGCGGGGGTCAACGCGGGGGCGCTGGCCGGCACGGTCTCCGGATCAGGGCCGACGTGCGCGTTCCTGTGCACCGGCGCGGACTCCGCGTTGGAGGTGGCCGCCGAGCTGTCCGGGGCGGGGGTGTGCCGCACCGTGCGGGTGGCGCACGGACCGGTGCCCGGTGCGCGCCTGGTCGGCGGTGACGACACGCCCCGGCACTCCGCGCCTCCGCAGGTACATGCCTGATCTGCTCGACGTTTTCGAATTCTGAGAGGAACAACCAACGGATGGCCAACCTGGTCAACCTGGAATCGGCCAGCAAGTCCTACGGGGTGCGGCCACTGCTCGACCGGGTGTCGCTCGGTATCGCCGAGGGAGACCGGATCGGGGTGGTCGGGCTCAACGGTGGCGGCAAGACGACGCTGCTCGAAGTGCTCGCCGGCATCAGCCCGCCGGACTCCGGGCGGGTGAGCCGGGCCCGCGGCCTGCGGATGGCCGTGGTCACGCAGCGCACCGACCTGCCTGAAGGCAGCACGGTGCGGGAGGCGGTGCTCTCGAACTACGCGGCCGAGTACGAGTGGGCCGCCGATGCCCGCGTGCGCTCGATCGTGGACGGCCTCGGCATCTCCGCGCTGGGCCTGGAGACGTTCACCGGGACCCTGTCCGGCGGTGAACGGCGCCGGGTCGCGCTGGCGGCGGCACTGGTCGCCGAGCTCGACCTCGTGGTGCTCGACGAGCCGACCAACCACCTCGACGTCGAGGGCGTGCGCTGGCTCGCCGAGCACCTGCTCGCCCGCAAGACCGCGCTCGTCGTCGTCACCCACGATCGCTGGTTCCTCGACACGGTGTGCGGCCGGACGTGGGAGGTCGCGGACGGCAAGGTCGAGCAGTACGAGGGTGGCTACGCCGACTGGGTGTTCGCCCGTGCCGAGCGGGCCCGGCTCGCGGCCACCGCCGAGGAGAAGCGCCAGAACCTGGCGCGCAAGGAGCTGGCGTGGCTCCAGCGCGGAGCCAAGGCGCGCACATCCAAGCCCCGGTTCCGCGTCGAGGCGGCCGAGGCGCTCATCTCGGACGTGCCGGAGCCGCGCAACACGCCGGAGCTGCTCGCGTTCGCCAAGCGCCGCCTCGGCAAGACCGTGCTGGAGCTCGAGGACGCGTCGCTCAAGGCCGGCGAGCGCACGCTGCTCGACCACGTCACGTGGCGGGTCGGCCCCGGCGACCGGATCGGGCTCGTCGGTGTCAACGGCTCCGGCAAGACCACGCTGCTGCGGTTGCTGGCCGGTGAGGCGGAACCGATCACCGGCAGGCGGATCGAGGGCAAGACGGTGCGGCTGGCGCACCTGAAGCAGGAACTCGAGGACCTGCCGGGCAACCTCCGGGTGCTGCAGGCCGTCGAGGCGGTCGCGGGCAGGGTGACGTTCGGCAAGCAGGAGCTCTCGGCGTCCCAGCTGGCCGAGAAGCTCGGCTTCCCGCCCGCGCGGCAGTGGACCCCGGTCGACGATCTCTCCGGCGGCGAGCGGCGCCGGCTGCAACTCGTGCGGCTGCTGATGTCGGAACCCAACGTGCTGCTGCTCGACGAGCCGACCAACGACCTGGACATCGACACGCTCCAGCAGCTGGAGGACCTGCTCGACTCGTGGGCGGGCACCCTGGTGGTCGTCTCGCACGACCGCTACCTCGTGGAACGTGTGTGCGACCACGTGGTGGCACTGTTCGGCGACGGCAAGATCACCCACCTGCCCGGCGGCATCGAGGAGTACCTCACCCACCGCAACAGCATTCATGAACGACCCGCTACTGGCGATAAGCGCCAGGAACGAGTCGTTCATGGCAGTCCGCCGAAGGTGACCGCTGCCGAGCACCGGGCCATCACCAAGGAGCTGGCCAAGCTCGAACGCAGGCTGGACACCCTGCACACCAAGGAGGCCGGGCTGCACGACGAGCTGGCCGCCGCCGCGACCGATCCGGACCGCCTGATGGAGCTCAACACCGAGCTCAAGAACCTCCGCGCGGAGAAGGACGACGTCGAGCAGCGCTGGCTGGAGATCTCCGAAGCGGTGGAGTGACCAGTGCGCCCGGGGCTCGTGAGTGCGCACACGAGTTAGAACTCGCGTGCGCACTCACGACCGGGAGGTGCTCCACGCCGCGGCGGCTGCTGTGCGCGAGGTTAAGGTCTACCCATGAGTCGGTTCGTGGACACGATGGTCGCCACCGCGCAAGCGGGTGGCAGGCAGCGCGGCATGATCACCGGTGAGCCGAAGGAGCCGGTCCGCAGAACGTGGTACGAGGTGCACGAGCGGGCCCGCCGCGTCGCGGGCGGCCTCGTCGCGGATGGCCTCCGGCCGGGCAGCGCCGTCGCCGTGCTCGCCGCGGCGCCCGAGCTGATCGCACCCACCGTGCAGGGCACGTGGCTCGCCGGGGGCAGCGTCACGATGCTGCACCAGCCGACACCGCGCACCGACATCGCCCAGTGGGCCTCCGACACCCTGCGCGTGCTGGAGATGATCGGCTCCGAGCTCGTGCTGCTGGGGGAGCCGTTCGACCAGCTCGCGCCCGTACTGACCGAGCATGGCATAGGCTTCTCCATGATCACCGACCTGCTCGCCGCCGAACCGCTCGCCGAGCCGGTGCCCGCCACCGAGGACCAGCTCGCGCTGCTCCAGCTCACCAGCGGTTCCACCGCAGAGCCCAAGGCCGTGCGCATCACCCACGGCAACCTCTACTCCAACATCAAGGCGATGGTCGACCGCGCCGAGTTCGTCTTCGACACCGATGTGATGGTCTCCTGGCTGCCGACCTTCCACGACATGGGCATGGTCGGGTTCCTGACCGTGCCGATGACGTTCGGCGTCGAGCTGGTCAAGATCACGCCCGTCGAGTTCCTCGGCGGCCCGCTGATCTGGCCCGAGCTGATCAGCAAGTACCGCGGCACCACAACCGCCGCGCCGAACTTCGCCTACGCGATCGTCGGCCGCCGGATGGCCCGGGTCTCCGACGACGACGCCTACGACCTGTCCACCCTGCGCATCGCCCTCAACGGCGCCGAGCCGATCGACCCGACCGCGGTCAAGACCTTCACCGATGCCGGTGCGCGGTTCGACATGCCGCCCGAGTGCGTCTTTCCCGCCTACGGGCTCGCCGAGGCCACCCTCGCGGTGTCGTTCGCCCCGCTGTTCACCGGCCTCACCGTGGACGTCGTCGAGGCCGAGGCGCTGGAGGCGCAGAACAGGGCCGTGCCCGTTCCCGAGGGCGACCCCCGCCGCGACACCGACGAGGTGCGCGCTTTCGCTCTGCTCGGCCCACCGCTGGACGGGCTGGAGGCGGAGATCGTCGACGAGCAGGGCAACCGGCTCGGGGAGCGGGAGGTCGGCGAGATCCGGCTCCGCGGCGAGGCGGTCACCCCCGGCTACCTGACCGTCGACGGCCCCGCCCCGGCACAGGACGCGGAGGGCTGGTTCGCCACCGGCGACCTCGGCTACCTCGTCGGAGAGCAGATCGTGATCTGCGGCAGGCGCAAGGACGTCATCATCCTCGGTGGCCGCAACGTGTACCCGACCGACATCGAACGTGCGGCCAGCTCAGTGGAAGGTGTTCGGGCTGGCAACGCGGTCGCGGTGCGGATCGACGCCGGTACTCGCCGGGAACGCTTCGCCGTCGTCCTGGAGTCCAAACTGGCCGGTGCCGAGGACGCGGAGACCAAGCTGGCGAAGGAGGTCACCGCCCGGGTGCGGGACGCCGTGGACGCGCGGCCGTACGCGGTCGTCGTGCTCCCGCCCGGCAGCCTGCCCAAGACACCGTCGGGCAAGGTCAAGCGGGCGGCTACGGAGACGCAGTACCGGGAGGAGATCCGGAGCCGGGCCTGACCCTGCGCCACAACGGCTTGCGCGCGTGGCTGTGCTCCAGCGCCGGTGCGACGTACGGCCGGTTCGGCCCGGAGTGCCCGGCCCTGGCGGCCAGCGTGCTCTCCACGACACGCAGGAATGCGTCGACCGCGGCCGGGTCGTAACCGCGCTTGCCCAGCGGTGCCGGGCTGAACGCGACCTGGTGGACGTCGGCCGCGGTGACGTCGTCCTCGCCGTCGAGAGTCGCGGCCACCCGGTCGAGGAAGTCGTCCACCTGCACCTCGTGGTAGCCGCGCGTGCCGAAGGGCGCCTGGGTGAACCGGATGTCGCGCGCGTCCGCGGAGGTTACGGCCACCTACCGGTCCCTGGCTGGTTCTGCGGCGGTGGTGTGCGGCCTGGCGCGCCCGGAGGTTGCCTGCGACTGCTCGCGGGCCGGTGGCACCTGGTGCGCGTCGCGCCGCACGCCGGTCCGGCTGAGCAGCTGCTCCTCGATGGTGTCCAGGAACTCGTCGACCTCGCGCTCGTCGTAGCCGCGCTTACCGATGAGCGGCCTGCCGAATGCAACGTGATGGACCTCGGCGGCGGTGAGGTCGTCCTCGTCGGAGAGCGTCTTCGCAACCCGCCCGAGGAACTCGTCGACCTCGTGCTTGGCGTAGCCACGGCGACCGATGGGGGCGTTGCTGAACTCGACGGCAAGCACGTCCGCAGCGGTGAACGACATGTAACTCTCTCTCCTGGCTCGGGTGGGGCGGTTTCTGTCCCCATTCCGTCCTAGCCGTCGGGAGAAGTGCCGGGAACCCCTCGGCGGGGTCCTCGACTCGAACAGGTGCCGTTGAAAACGCCTTCGAGTGAGGGGTCGGACACGCTGTGCGATCGCCGGAAGGGCTGTTCGGCGGTTCCTGCGGGTCAGGCCGCGTGAAACGTGTTCTGTGCCGCGGCGAGGCCGCGCGCGACGAGCTCCTCCGCGGCGTCGGCACACCGGTCGACGTTCAGTGCCAGCTCGCGCCGCTCGACCGCGGAGAAGTCCTTGAGCACGTAGTCGGCGGGGTCCATCCGGCCGGGTGGGCGTCCGACACCGAAGCGAACGCGGTAGTAGTCCTTCGTTCCCAGCGACTTCGTGATGGACCGGAGTCCGTTGTGGCCGTTGTCGCCGCCACCGAACTTCAGTCGCAGCGCGCCGTAGGGCAGGTCGAGCTCGTCGTGCACGACGATGACGCCGGTCGGCTCGACCTTGAAGAACCGGGCGGCGCCGGCCACCGGCCCGCCGGAGAGGTTCATGAACGAGCGGGGCTTGGCGAGCACCGCCTTGCGGCCGCCGATTCGCCCTTCGAGGACCTCGGCACCGCCCTTGTGCGCCTTGAACTTGCCGCCGAGCCGGGCAGCGAGCTCGTCGAGCACCAGGAAACCGACATTGTGCCGGTTGCCGGCGTAGCGCGGTCCCGGATTGCCGAGGCCGACGAGCAGCACCTGCTCGCCGGCGCCCGGCAGATCGTGCTCCACGGGTGGTGCCTACTCGTTCTCTTCGGACGTCTCCGGCTGGTCCTCGACGACGCCGGCGCCCTCGGTGTCCACGTCGGCCTCGAGAGCTGCCTCGCTGGGCGCCTCGTAGATGGAGACGACGAGGTGCTCCGGGTCGGTCGCCAACGTCGAGCCGGCAGGCAGCGGAACCTGGGAGGCGAGGATCTGGGAGCCGATCTCGGCACCCTCGATCGAGACCTCGAACTGGTCCGGAATGTGCATCGCGTCGACCTCGACCTGCAGGGTGTCGAGGTCCTGGTTCACCAGGCCGCCGGGGCCCGGATCGCCGACGAGCACCAGCGGGATGTCCACGGTGACCTTCTCACCGCGGTGGACGACCAGCAGGTCGACGTGCTCGATGTAGTTCTTCAGCGGGTGCACGGTGATGGTCTTGGTGAGCGCCAGCTCGGTGGCCTTCTCGGCGCTGGCCTTCGCGCCGGCGACGTCCAGGGTGAGCACGGCGTTGTTGCCGTTGTCCCGGATCACGCGGGCGAACTCGACCGCGGGAAGCGCCAGGTGGCGCGGGTCGGCACCGTGGCCGTAGAGGACCGCGGGGATCTTGCCGGAACGGCGGGTACGGCGCGCCGCACCCTTGCCGAACTCGGTGCGCTGTTCGACGGTCAGACGTACCTCGGACACGGGTATGCACTCCTCGCGGTGGGGTCAGAAGCGTTGCTGTGCGGCTGTCCGGCGGCGAGTTCCACGACGCGCGCGCACGCGTGGCCGCTCGAGCCGCCGCGTCGATCACGTCGGGCACCGGTTGCCGGGTGCCCGCCTCGCCGAGACAACCTGCACAGTTTAATCCAACCGCTGTGACACCGGGCGCCGGGTGGTCACCTCAACGGTCCGGTCAGGCGCTGCCGTCGAACAGGCTGGTCACCGAGCCGTCCTCGAAGACCTGCTCGATCGCGCGCGCCAGCAGCGGCGCGATGGAGAGCACGGTCAACCCCGGGAACCGCTTCTCCTCAGGGATCGGCAGCGAGTTGGTGATGACGACCTCGCGCGCCTGGCAACCGGCCAGCCGCTCGGTGGCCGGATCGGAGAGGATCCCGTGCGTCGAGGCGATGACCACATCGGACGCCCCAGCCTCGATCAGCGCCTCGGTGGCCTTCACGATCGTGCCGCCGGTGTCGATCATGTCGTCGATCAGCACGCACAGCCTGCCCTGCACGTGTCCCACGACACGGTTCGCCACGGCCTGGTTCGGCGTGTCCGGGTCGCGCGTCTTGTGGATGAAAGCGATCGGGCGGTCACCGAGCTGCTGGGCCCACTTCTCCGCCAGCCGGACCCGGCCGGAATCCGGCGAAACCACCGTGATGTCGGCGTCGCCGTAGGTGTCCCTGACGTGGTCGGCGAGCACGGTCTGTGCCAGCAGGTGGTCGACGGGACCGTCGAAGAAACCCTGGATCTGCGCGGTGTGCAGGTCGACCGTCATGATCCGGTCGGCGCCCGCCTTCTTGAACAGGTCCGCGATCAGCCGTGCGGAGATCGGCTCCCGGCCCTTGTGCTTCTTGTCCTGCCGCGCGTACGGGTAGAACGGCATGATCACGGTGATGCGCTTGGCGCTCGCGCGCTTGAGCGCGTCGACCATGATCAGCTGTTCCATCACCCACTCGTTGATCGGCGTGGTGTGGCTCTGGATGACGAAGGCGTCCGAACCGCGGACCGACTCCTCGTAGCGAACGAAGATCTCGCCGTTGGCGAAGTTGTGCAGTGTCTGCGGGGTGATCGTCGCGTTGAGGTTCTTGGCGACCTCTTCGGCGAGTTCCACGTGTGCGCGCCCGGAGAAGAGCATCAGGTTCTTCTTCGGCGTGCCGGACTTCGGACTCATTCTGGCGACTCCCCGTCGGTATCGGTTTCCTGCTGTGCGGTGAGCGCCTTCTCCGACGCCTCGGCCGCGGGAGTGCCCGGTCTGCGCCGGGGCACCCAGCCCTCGATATTCCGTTGTGGTGCCCCCGAGACCGCCAGCGCGCCCGGAGGGACGTCGCGGCGGATCACCGTGCCCGCACCGCTGTAGGCGCCGTCGCCAACCGTGACCGGTGCGATGAACATGGTGTCCGAGCCGGTTCGCACATGTGAGCCGACCGTGGTGTGGTGCTTGCTGACGCCGTCGTAGTTGACGAAGACACTGGACGCGCCGATGTTGCTGTGCTCGCCGATCGTGGCGTCACCGACGTAGGTCAGGTGCGGCACCTTGGACCCGGTGCCGATGTCGGCGTTCTTCGTCTCGACGAACGTGCCGATCTTGCCCCGCTCGCCGAGGCGGGTGCCCGGCCGCAGGTAGGCGAACGGGCCGACCGAGGCACCCTCGCCGATCACCGAGGCGCTGCCGTGCGTGCGGATCACCGTGGCGCCCGCCCCCACGGTCAAGTCCGTGAGCGTCGAGTCGGGCCCGATCCGGGCACCTTCGCCGACGCTGGTGGCGCCGTGCAGCTGCACACCGGGTTCGAGCACGACGTCGCGGGCGAGCGTCACGTCCGCGTCCAGCCAGGTCGTCGCCGGGTCGACCACGGTCACGCCCGCGCGTTGCCAGTGCCGCACGATCCGGCGGTTGAGCTCGGCGCCGAGCGTGGACAGCTGCACGCGGTCGTTCACGCCCTCGGTCAGCCACGGGTCGTCCACCACGAGGGCGCCGACGCGCTTGCCGTCGCCACGCGCGATCCCGAGCAGGTCGGTGAGGTACAGCTCGCCCTGCGCGTTGTCGGTGGAGAGGCGGGCCAGCCCGTCGGCGAGTGTCGCGGCGTCGAAGGCGTAGACACCCGAGTTGATCTCGGTGATCTCCAGCTGTTCCGGGCCGGCGTCCTTCTGTTCCACGATGCCGAGCAGTTCGCCGTGCTCGTCGCGCAGGATGCGGCCGTAGCCGGTCGGGTCCGGCAGGACCGCGGTCAGCACGGTGGCCGCGTTGCCGCTTCCGGAGTGCTCGGCGAGCAGTGCGGCCAGCGCCGTGGTGTCCAGCAGCGGGGTGTCGCCGTAGGTGACCAGGACGGTGCCCGAGAGGCCGGGCGGGAGGTCGGCGAGGGCGCAGGCGACGGCGTGCCCGGTGCCACGCTGCTGCTCCTGCACGGTGGTGGCCACCGACCTGCCGAGGGCCTTGCCGACGCCGTCGAGGTGCTCGGTCACGGCCTCCCGCCCGTGGCCCACGACCACCATCAGCTGCTCGGGGTCGAGACCGGCCGCGGCCCGCACCGCGTGCTCCACCAGCGGGCGCCCGGCGATGGGATGCAGTACCTTCGGTGTGTTCGAGCGCATGCGGGTTCCCTCACCCGCGGCGAGTATGACTGTGCTCAGCGGGCCGGTCACGGCACTCCTCAGTGTCTATCTGGAGTCTATCGGGAAAACGCGGCCACGATCCTACGTGTGGTCTCTCTGGCCGGACGCGGGGTCGCCGGCCGACTGTTCCAGGTGGTCATCCGCCTGCTCCTCGGATGTCATCGGCGCTGACGCTATCTGATTGCCGCCACGGCGTTTCGCCTGGTACATCGCGGCGTCCGCGCGGGAGAGCACCTCCTCGGCCCGCTCCTGCGGGCGCAGGGAGACGAGCCCCACGGACAGTGTCACACCGTGCGAGAGGTGCTTCGGCAGCGAGGCCACGGCGTCGACCGAGCGGCCGAGCGCCTGGGTGGCCGCCGACACCGGCGCACCCGGCAGCAGGACGATGAACTCGTCCCCGCCGTAGCGGGCGACGATGTCGTCACCGCGCAGCGCGTCGCGCAGGGTGCTCGCGACGACCCGGAGCACGTCGTCGCCCTCGGCGTGTGAATGCTGGTCGTTGACGTCCTTGAAGCCGTCGAGGTCGACGAGCGCGACGGCGAGCGGCTGGCTGGCCGCCGAGGAGGAGAGGGCGCGCAGCCGCTCGTCGAGGGCCCGCCGGTTGGGCAGGCCGGTCAGTGGATCCTGCAGTGCCTGCTGGGTGATCGCGCCGTGCTCGGCGTAGAGCCGCTCGTGCTCACGCCGGGCGTTGAGCGCCGCGATCTGCGACTCGCGCAGCGACCACAGCTCGGCCTCCAGCGCGGCCGCGTACTCGGACAGCGGGCTGCTCGGTTTCGTCTCGGGCTCAACCGACTCGCCGAATTCGTCCACACCGAGCCTGGCCAGCTCGCGCACCAGGTTCAGCCGCATCGACGGCTGTGAGTTGTCCTCGGCCTGCGTGTGCCGCGCGGTTCGCAGCACGTCCAGCGCTTCGTCCCGGCGGTCGTCGGCGTCGAGGCAGCGGGCGAGCGCGATCGTGACGATGACGTGCTCGTGCGGGTAGCCCTGCTCGCCGTGCAGCCGCCGCAGGCGCTCGACGTGGGCGGGGCTGGGGGCGGCGAACGCGAGCGAGGCGGCCAGCACGCCGACCTGCTCCACGGCCGGTACGCCGGTGCGGCGAGGGAACAGCGATTCGGCGAAGGGCGCCTCGACGGCGATCGCCATCGACGCGGCCGTGCGGAACTTCTCACCGGCCTCGTCGTAACGTCCCACCCGCTCCAGGCGCAGGCCCCAGCCGAGCAGCATCTTCACGCGGTTCATCAGCTGGAGGGTGATCTCGTGCGGGCCCGCGCTGTCCCGGACGGCCTGGTGGGCCCTGGCGATGACCTCCTCCGCCGCCTCGTACACGCCCAGCTGGTTGAGCACGATCCAGCAGTCGATCAGTGCGGAGGACAGCAGGCGGTCCCAGGCACGCCTGCCGAGCTGGACGTCCGGGTTCGGTGAGTCGTCGAGGATGGCGAGCGCCCTGGCGATCTCGGTGAGCGCCGCGTCCTCCTGCGCGGACAGCACGAGCCGCCTGCCGCGCAGCGCGTGCGCGTTCGCGCGCAGGAGGGCGAGGCCGTGCCGCTTGGTGTGCGCGAGCATCTCGTCGAGCAGCGACTCCGCCTCGTGGGCGAGGCCGCGGGTGACGAGCCGGGCGAGCGCTGTCGCGCGCAGCATCTGGGCGACCAGTATCGGCTCGCCCCGGCGCTGGGTCTCCTCGAGCAGCCCGTCCAGGGTCTCGATGACCCTGAGCTGCTCGGGCCGTTCGCTGCGCTGGACCGTGGCGATGAGTTCGCGGGCGCGACCGACCAGCCAGGCGTCGGACATGTCGCCCAAGGCCGGGCGCCTGGGATCCGCCGTGTCGAGACCCTCGCTGTGCAGCCGCCACACACCCCCTACCGGCTTGTCGGAGCTGCCGTGCTCCGCCGCCAGGATTCGAACCTGAACTGTCAGAACCAAAATCTGAAGTGCTGCCAATTACACTACGGCGGATCGCGCCTGGTCAGGATAGCCACTTGGAGATTGGGTACTCGCTGTGGGGTTGACCCCGCGCCGTCGGGTCTCCCCAGGGGGTGCGACCTCCTGTACCGTAACTTACGGAAACGTAGGTAAGGTGACCCTTAGGTCTGTTCGAGGAAAGAAGTGAAGTGCATGACGGCGACCCTCGAAGGTTCCGCGGCGCCCGCCGCCAAAGGCCCTAAACCGATCCTGGACGGGAAACGCTCCCTCGGTGTGCAACTCTCCGTGTACTTCGGCGTCCTCGCTCCGCTGGCCGCGCTGGTCGCGGCCGTTCCCTTCGCCTGGGGCTGGGGCCTGACCTGGGTGGACGTCGCGCTTTTCGCGGTGTTCTACGTCATCAGCGGCCTCGGCATCACCGTGGCGTTCCATCGTCACTTCACCCACGGCTCGTTCAAGGCGAAGCGGTGGCTGCGCGTGACGATGGCGATCGCGGGCAGCATGGCCGTGCAGGGACCGCTCATCACGTGGGTGGCCGATCACCGGAGGCACCACGCGTTCTCCGACCGCGAGGGCGACCCGCACTCCCCGTGGCTGTTCGGGACCTCGCCGGCCGCGCTGGCGAAGGGCTTCTGGCACGCGCACATGGGGTGGCTCTTCGAGCGCGACCAGAGCAACGTCGAGCGGTTCGCGCCCGACCTGCTCAAGGACCCCGCGCTCAGGAAGGTCGACCGGCTCTTCCCGCTGTGGACGGCGCTGACGCTGCTCGCCCCGGCGCTGATCGGCGGCCTGGTCACCTGGTCGCTGTGGGGTGCGGTGACCGGATTCTTCTGGGCCGGGCTCGTGCGGGTCTGCTTCCTGCACCACGTGACGTGGTCGGTGAACTCGATCTGCCACATGATCGGCGAGCGCCCGTTCACCGCCCGCGACCGCTCCGCCAACTTCTGGCCGCTGGCCATCTTCTCCTTCGGCGAGTCGTGGCACAACCTGCACCACGCCGACCCCACGTCCGCACGGCACGGCGTCGGACGCGGCCAGATCGACATCTCCGCACGGCTGATCTGGATGTTCGAGAAGCTCGGCTGGGCCTACAACGTCCGGTGGCCGACGCCGGGACGTCTGTCCAGGTTGGCGGCCGAATCCCGCTAGACCCGGCCGGTAGTCTGCCGGAGTGGCGAGAAGGCGGGCGAAACGTGATCCGGCCACCGGGGTGCGACCTGGCGCCCCGGTGGCCCGGGTCCGCATGACCGGTACCGAGCGCAGGCAGCAACTGCTGAACGTGGCGCGCGAACTCTTCGCCGAAAAGGGTTTCGACGGCGCTTCGATCGAGGAGATCGCGCATCGGGCGAACGTGTCGAAACCGGTCGTGTACGAACATTTCGGTGGCAAGGAAGGGATCTACGCGGTCGTCGTCGACCGGGAGACCCAGCTGCTTCTCGATCGCATGATCTCCACGCTGCACGGCGGGCACCCGCGCGCGATGCTGGAACAGGCGGCGGGTGCGCTGCTCGGGTACGTGGAGGAGTCCCACGACGGGTTCCGGATCCTGGTCAGGGACTCGCCGGTCGCCAGCTCCACCGGCACGTTCTCCACGGTGCTCAACGACATCGCCAGCCAGGTCGAGCACATCCTCGGCCAGCAGTTCTCCGCGCGCGGCTACGACGAGAAGCTCGCCGCGCTCTACGCGCAGGCGCTCGTCGGCATGGTCGCGCTGACCGGGCAGTGGTGGCTGGACGCGCGCAAGCCCAAGCGCGACGAGGTCGCGGCCCACCTGGTGAACCTGGCCTGGAACGGCCTGTCCCACCTGGAACACAAGCCCAAGCTGCGGCTGCAGTAGCTCCCGCTCAGCGTGGCCGGCGAGTACGGGTACGCGTGAGGGTGAGCGTTGCGGCCAGCGCAACCAGCACGGCGAGGATCCCGAGCAGCGGTACCGGGCCGATCCGGTCGACCCACTCGGCGAGCAGCGCCTGCACGGAGCCGGCGGCGTCCACGATCGGATCGGCCGCCGAGCCGCCGGCGTGGAAGAGTCGCAGCTCGTAGCTGCCGTAGTAGCCGATGTAGAGGCCGGCCAGTACGAGCAGGCCGCCACCGATGCGGTTCACGTGCGGCAGGATGCGCCGCATGCCGCCGGTGACCGCCGAGCTGGCCAAGGCCACCGCGACCGCCAGCACCCCGACGACGAGTGTCATGCCGAGGCCGTAGGCGAGGTAGGCGCCCACGCCCTCGACGATCGAGCCGCTGCTGAACGTCGTCGCCGTCACCGCGAGGAACGGTGCGATGGTGCAGGAGAGGGAGGCGACGGCGTAGGCGAAGCCGTAACCGAGCATGGAGCCGATCCGCGCGTTCGGCGCGCCCCTCGCGGGCTTGGGAAGCAGGAGTGTGAGCTCCCTGCCCGCCAGCAGCCACCCGCCGAGCGCGACCATCACGGCACCGGTCACGACGGTCACCACCGGCAGGTACTCCTGCACCGACGACGCGAGCGGCGCGATCACGAGCCCGAACGCGCCGAACACCGTGACGAAGCCGACGGCCATCGCCGCGGTCGCCACGAGTGCCCGGCCCGTCGCGGCGAGCCTGCCGTGCTGGTGCGCGCCCTCGCCGGCCACGACCAGTGCCAGGTAGGCGGGCAGCATCGCGAAGCCGCACGGGTTCACGGTGGCCACCATCCCGGCGGCGAGTGCGAAACCGAGGGTGTCGAGGTCCACGTTCAGCCGGCTGCCAGATTGCCGACGCGCTCGGCGAGCTCGGTTTCGGAGAGCTGCTGCTTGACGACCTCCACGGTGCCGTCCGGGCTCACGAACGCGTACGCGGGCTGGTAGGTGACACCGAACCGCTGCCAGATCTCGCCGCCGCTGTCGTCGAGGTGGCGGAAGCCGTCCACGCCGTAGTCCCGCACGAAGTCCCGCATGGCACCGGTGTCGGACTGGGAGGCGACCCCGACGAAGGCCACGTCGCCCTCGTTCGCCGCCGCCGTGTCCGCCAGCGTCGGCGCCTCGGCGCGGCAGTTCGGGCACCACGGCGCCCAGAACCACAGCACGGCGGCCTTCCCGGCCAGACTGGCGCCGGAGAACTCCTCGCCCTCCAGTGTCCGCGCGGTGAAGTTCAGCTCCGCGGGCGGATCCGGCTCGGCCGCGGGTTCTCCGCCGGCCACGGGGCTGCCGGAGGACGTGGACGACGTGGACGACGCGGACGGCGACTGGGCGGCCGGTGTCGCGTCGCCGCGCGGTTCCTGCTCCGAGCCCTCCGAGCCGCAGCCGGCGACCAGCGCCGCGGCGGCGATCGAGACCAGTAGTGCGCCGAACGGCCTGGCGCGAACGAACATGGTCGACCTCCGTTGATTTGCCTCTGCCGGACATCCTGCGCCATCGCGGCCGGGAAGAAGACGGCCAGGCACATTACGGACCCATGACGTCTACCGAACCAAACGCGAGGGACCGGTCGTGAGTGCGCAGACGAGTTCTAACTCGCGTAGGCACTCACGACCGCCACCTCGCCGGCCGCGCGTTCCCGGTGGTCAGCCCGGCGTGACGCGCAGGAGCTGGTCGTCGTCGCCACCGGAGGTGGTGACGTAGAGCGCACCGTCCGGCCCGGAGCGGACCGCGCGCAGCCTGCCGAAGTCGTCGTTGAACGCGGGGGGCACGACGACCTCCGTCACCTGCTCGCCCGCCTCGTCGATGCCGAACAGCAGCAGCTTCTGCCCGCGCAGCGCGCACACCGCGAGCGTCCCGTCGAGCTCGCCCCACTGCTCACCGTCGACGAACGCAGCGCCGCTCGGCGCCTCGGTCTGCTCGCCGGTCGTCCACAGTGGAGGCACGGCGTCCGGGAACCGTTCCAGATCGGTCATCGGGACGTCCTCGTCGTAGTGGTCCACGGTGCCGCCCTGGGACGGGTCCCAGCCGTAGTTCCCACCGGCGCGCAGGCGGTTCACCTCGTCCAGGCCCGTCGGCCCGTGTTCCGAGGTGAACACCTGGTCCGTGCCGGGACGCAACGCGACGCCCTGCACGTTGCGGTGCCCGTAGGTGTAGACGCGCTGCTCGTTCTCGTTCGCCGACGAGGCGAACGGGTTGTCCGGCAGAGCCTCGCCGGTGTCCAGGTCGATCCGCAGCACCTTGCCGCCGAGGCTGGTGCGGTCCTGCGGGATCGTGGGGTCCTCGGCGGTGTCGCCGGTGCCGACGTACAGCGCGCCGTCGGGGCCGATCGTGGGCCGGCAGCCGGAATGCCTGCCGCTGGAGTTGATCGGCAGTCCGGTGAGCAGGTCCCGCTGCCGGGTGGCGCTGCGCCCGTCCGGCGACAGCGTCCAGGTGACCAGGCGAATGTCCACGGCCTCGCCGTTCTCCTGGTATGTCTGGCACATCGTGAACTCGCGGGACTCGGCGAAGTCGGGGTGCACGACCATGCCCATCAGCCCACCCTCGCCCTGGACGTACACGTCGTCCAGATCGGCCGCCACGTCGGTCACCGTGGCGTCCGGACCGGTTCCGGAGACGAGCGTGAGCCGGGCAGGGCGCTGGGTGAGCAGGATCTGCCCGTCCGGCAGGAAGCCCACGTCCCAGCCGTGCTCGAGCCCGGAGGCGACCTCCTGGATCTGCAGATCGGTCCCTGGCTCCCCGGTCGGCGCCGAGGTGGGGACCGCCTCGGCGGGCTGGTCCTCGGTGTCCGGTGAGCAGGCCGCGGCGAGTATCGCGAGCAGGGCGAACCCGGCGATTCCGATCTTTCGTGCACGCATGCGCCCCAGTGTGCCCTGGACCGCGGTAACGCCGCCGTGTGCGGCGTGTCGTACGGTCGCCGTACCCTGGAATCCGAGAGCCCCTGCCGCGTCTCCTCCTGGGCAGGGGTGTGTCCTCATGTGAGGGGAATCTTTGGTGGCCGAGCCGAACACGTCGAGCACCGCTCTGCTCTCCGGGCTGTTGTCCGCGGTCCTGCCCGATCCCGCGCTGCGGGGCGTCGTCGAACGTGCCGGGGCGCCGTTGCTCGAGCTGGAAGGTGCACCCGCGAGCAGGCAGCTCGTGGTCGCCGCGCTCGCCGCGGAACAGGGTGCGAACCGGCCGGTGCTGGCCGTCACCGCCACCGGCAGGGAGGCCGACGAGCTGACCGTCGCGCTGCGCAGCCTGCTCGGAGCCGAGGTGGTGGCCGACTTCCCGTCGTGGGAGACGCTGCCGCACGAGCGGCTGTCGCCGCGCGCCGACACGGTGGGCAGGCGGCTGGACATCCTGCACCGGCTCGCCCAGCCCGGCCACGGCGGGCTGCGGGTGGTGGTCGCCACCGTGCGCAGCCTCATCCAGCCGATGGCGCCCGGGCTCGGCGAGCTGGCTCCGGTCGAGCTGCGCGTCGGGGAGGAGAACGAGTTCGAAGCGGTACTGGAAAGGCTGGTCGAGCTCGCCTACACGCGAGTGGACATGGTCGAGAAGCGCGGCGAGTTCGCCGTGCGCGGCGGCATCCTCGACGTCTTCGGGCCCACCGCCGAGCATCCGCACCGTGTCGAATTCTGGGGCGACGAGGTCAGCGAGATCCGTGCCTTCGCAGTCTCCGACCAGCGCTCGCTGGCCGGTGAGATCGCCGAGGTCGTCGCGCCGCCGTGCCGGGAGCTGCTGCTCACCGCCGACGTCAAGGCCAGGGCGACGGAGCTCGCCGAGGCGCACGCCGCCGACGCGCAGCTGGCCGAGATGCTGACCAAGCTCGCCGACGGCATCCCGTGCGAGGGCATGGAGGCGCTCATTCCCGTGCTCTGCGAAGGCGAACTCGAGCTGCTCACCGACGCCATGCCGGAGGGCACCCATGTGGTGCTCGCCGATCCGGAGAAGATCAGGGCCAGGGCGGCGGACCTGGTGCGCACCGGGCAGGAGTTCCTCGAGGCGTCCTGGATGACCGCCGCGGGCGGGGGCAACGCGCCCATCGACCTCGGCGCCTCCGCCTATCGCGGCCTCGCCGACGTGGCCGCGCACGCGGGACAGACCGGTCGCGCGTGGTGGACGCTTTCACAGCTGACCAGCGAGGACGACGTCTACCGGCTGGAGATCGACAGCGCACCCGGCTACCGCGGTGAGCTGGAGCGGGCGAGCGCGGACCTGCGCGCCCACACCGCCACCGGCGGCGCAGCCGTCGTGGTGGTGCCCGGCGCGGGCACGGCCGCCCGCGCGGTGGAGCAGCTCTCCGCCGCCGAGGTGCCCGCCACGCTCGCCGCCGAGGGCCTCCCCGAACCGCCGCGCGCGGGAGTGGTCACCGTGACCTGCGGCGGGATCGCCGACGGCTTCGTCGCGCCGTCCTCGGCGCTCGTGGTGCTCAGCGAGTCCGACATCACCGGCAGGGGTGCCACCGCCGGGCGGTCGACCCGCGACCTCAACACGAAGATGCCGTCCCGGCGGCGCAACTCCGTGGACCCGATCGCATTGAAGGCCGGCGACTACGTGGTGCACGACCAGCACGGCATCGGCCGGTTCGTCGAGATGGTGCAGCGCACCGTCGGCGGCGCGACGCGGGAGTACCTGCTGCTGGAGTACGCGCCGTCCAAGCGCGGCCACCCGGGCGACCGCCTGTTCGTGCCGACCGACCAGCTCGACGAGGTCTCCCGCTACGTTGGCGGGGAACTGCCGACGCTGAACAAGCTGGGCGGCTCGGACTGGAAGAACACCAAGGCGAAGGCGCGCAAGGCGGTCAAGGAGATCGCCGCCGAGCTCGTGCAGCTATACGCTGCCCGGCAGGCCGCGCCGGGGCACGCGTTCGGCGCCGACTCGCCGTGGCAGGCGGAGCTGGAGGACGCGTTCCCGTTCGTCGAGACCGGTGACCAGCTCGCGGCGATCGACGAGGTCAAGGCCGATATGGAGCGCAGCGTCCCGATGGACCGCGTGATCTGCGGGGACGTCGGTTACGGCAAGACCGAGATCTCGGTGCGGGCGGCGTTCAAGGCCGTGCAGGACGGCAAGCAGGTCGTGGTGCTCGTGCCCACGACGCTGCTGGCGCAGCAGCACCTCAACACCTTCACCGAGCGGATGCAGTCGTTCCCGGTGAACATCAAGGGCCTGTCCAGGTTCACCGACCCGCACGAGGCGGAGCAGACCATCGCCGGGCTGGCCGACGGTGAGGTGGACATCGTCATCGGCACGCACCGCCTGCTGCAGACCGGCATCCGCTACAAGGACCTCGGCCTGGTCATCGTCGACGAGGAGCAGCGCTTCGGGGTGGAGCACAAGGAGCACATCAAGGCGCTGCGCACCCACGTGGACGTGCTGACGATGTCGGCGACGCCCATCCCGCGCACGCTGGAGATGAGCATGGCGGGCATCCGGGAGATGTCGACGATCCTGACGCCGCCCGAGGACCGGCACCCGATCCTCACCTACGTCGGCGCCTACGACGACAAGCAGGTGGGGGCCGCGATCCGGCGCGAGCTGCTGCGCGACGGCCAGGTCTTCTACGTGCACAACCGCGTCTCGACGATCGAGAAGTCAGCCCGGCGGCTGCGGGAGCTGGTGCCCGACGCGCGCATCGTCACCGCGCACGGGCAGATGAACGAGCACAAGCTCGAACAGGTCATCCAGGGCTTCTGGGAGCGCGAGTACGACGTGCTGGTGTGCACGACGATCGTGGAGACCGGGCTGGACATCTCCAACGCCAACACGCTGATCGTCGAGCGGGGCGACATGCTCGGCCTGGCGCAGCTGCACCAGTTGCGCGGCCGGGTCGGCCGCGGCCGAGAGCGCGGGTACGCGTACTTCCTGTACCCGGGCGAGCAGCCGCTCACCGAGACCGCGCACGACCGGCTGGCCACGATCGCGCAGAACACCGAGCTCGGCTCCGGGATGGCGGTCGCGATGAAGGACCTGGAGATCCGCGGCGCGGGCAACATCCTCGGCGCGGAGCAGTCCGGGCACATCGCGGGCGTCGGGTTCGATCTCTACGTGCGGCTCGTCGGCGAGGCGGTGGACGCGTTCCGCAGGCACGCGGGTGCCGAGCCGGCCGAGGAGCCCGCGCCCGCGGAGGTGCGGGTGGACCTGCCGGTCGACGCGCACATTCCGCACGACTACGTGCCCGGCGAGCGGCTGCGGCTGGAGGCCTACCGCAAGATCGCCGCCGCCCCGGACGACGCCGGTCTCGACGCGGTGCTCGACGAGCTCACCGACCGGTACGGCCAGCCGCCGGCTCCGGTGCGGAGGCTGCTGAAGGTCGCGTCCTTCCGGCAGTCGTGCCGGGCCGCGGGAGTGACCGAGGTGACGATGCAGGGCAACACGGTCCGGTTCGCGCCGCTGCCGCTGGCCGACTCCCAGCTGGTCCGCCTGAAGCGGCTCTACCCGAAGGCGGTGTTCAAGGCGGTGACGGACACGGTTTCGGTGCCGAGGCCCACGGAGGGCCCCGCGGGCGGGCGGATCGGCGCGCCGCCGTTGCGGGACGAGGCCCTGCTCGACTGGTGTACGCAGCTGCTGACCTCGCTGACCAAGCAGCCCGCCGCCGTCGGCTCGTGAGTGCGCACGCGAGTTCTAACTCGTCTCCGCACTCACGAGCCTGAGCAGCGGCAGGGGTTCACCGTCGGCTGCCAGCCGTGCCGGTGCAGCACCCGGCGCACCTCGGCCGCGACGGCGCACGGGCCGTCGTGCACGTCGTGCCAGCCGTAGACGAGCCGTGACCGCCTCGCGAGTTCGGCGGCGTTGTCGCGCCGCCGATCGCGGAAGGCGACACCGGCCGTCGCATGGGTGGCACGGCCGTCCAGCCGCACGGTGAGCGGCACGCCGAGCGGGTCGTACGTGACGTCCTCCCACAGCGTGCGGCCGTCCACGCTCATCGGTGCCTGACGCCTGCCCCCGGGAATGCCTTGCTCACGCTCGACGCGTTCGGCGTACTCGACCTCCAGCGCCGACATGAGCCCGCCGGCGACCAGTTCGAGCGCCCGCTTGATCGCCGTGCGGTAGCGCCACGGCGGCCGGCTCTGCACGCAGCCGAGCATGTCGGTCATCGACACCGGTGCCGAGCTGACGAGATCGACGACCAGGTACAGCGCCTGCCGGGCGGTCTCCTGCGCGACCGCGAGGTCGACGATCGTGTCGGTGCGCCGCGTGCGCGGCAGGGTGGCCTCGGCGACGGAGTGGCGCAGCGCCCGCGACCGGTGCACCCGCACGAGCGGGGGCTGGGAGACCGCCGAGCACGAGTAGGGCACGGTGATCTCGACGGGGCGGTCGGCGACCGGCAGCATGCCCCACTCCTCGGCGGCCGTGTGGTGGGACAGCGTGGCATACGGCCCGCCGTACAACAGCGCGGCGCGCAGCCGCGCGGTGCGGGACGGTTCGCCGGTGAACGTCGCGTAGACCCTGGGCAGCACGCGATGCCAGCGGCCGGCCACCAGGTTCGCGGCGATGTCGCCGTCACTGTGCCCGTGCATGCGCAACTGCGCGTGGCTGACGATGCCGGTCTGGTCGTCGAGCAGGGTCCGCCAGCTCTGCAGGCGGTCCGGGGGGGGGGATGGCCTCGGCGGACCATCTTCGGTGAAGGGGCATGCACTCGACCATGCGCGATGATCGCCCGCCGGGGGATCTCCACTTGCTCAGGTTGTGGACAACCCCATCGATGTGGACAACCCGAACCGCCCGCCGTGGCCGCTCGTGAGTGCGCACGCGAGTTCTAACTCGCGTGCGCACTCACGAGGCGTGCGGTGGCTTGCATTCGTGGAGGTGTGCTGTGAGAAGGTACGGCGTGTGACCCGGACCATCCGCCGCCCCGCCGCGCTGCTCATCGCCCTGATCGCCTCGCTCGTGCTGGCCGGTTGTGGTTCCGGTCCGAGCCAGGTCACCTCCGCCGCGATCATCGGCGACCACGCGATCTCACTCGACGACGTCCAGCAGGAGATCCGCTGGGTGCTGGACAACGTGCCGGAGGCGCAACAGGCGCACGAGCAGAACAACTTCGAGGTCCAGGCCCGCGAGATCGTGCGGAGCAGGATCATCCACCACCTCGTGACGGTCGCCGCCAGGCGTGAGGGGCTGCGCGCGGACCCGGCCCGGATCACCGAGCTCATCGAGAGCAGCGGGGGAGCCGAGTCGGTCGCCGCCTCGATCGGCATCGAGCCGGAGCGGGTGCGTGACGTCGCGGCCGACCAGATCCTGCTGCAGCAACTGGCGCAGCGCTACGCGGACCGGGTGTCGGTCCAGCTCGTCGGCACCACGATCGTCACCGAGAACGCGGAGGCCACCGCGAAGGAGCAGGCACTCGACCTCGGCCGGAAGCTCGCCGCGGACCCGGGTGCCGCCGAGCAGGTGATTCGCGACGGCGGCCACCAGCTGATCGACCAGGAGCTGACGCTGGCCGAGACGCTGCAGAACCAGCCGGAGCTGGCGATCAGCGCGGTGTTCGGCGCGCAGGAGGGCACCGTGCTGGTGATCCAGCCGAGCCGCGAGCAGACGGGCTGGCTCGTCGGGCTCGTCCGCGACCGTCAGGTCGGTGCCGGCAGCGGTGAGCAGGCCGCGCAGCAGGCGGATCCGCAGGTGCTCTACTGGGCCGGCATCCGCCAGTTGCAGCCGATCGCCGACGAGCTCGGCGTGCGGCTCAACCCGCGCTACGGCGTGTGGGACGAGACCGAGATGGCGCCGGCCGCCAGCGAGGACGAGGTGACCGGTTACCAGCTGAGGTCCCGTACCGTGCAGTCATGACGTCGTTTCCCGCCACGGTGGTGCTCGTCTCACCCGCACTGCCGGCGGTGCTTCCGGCGGCCGCCTGGCCGGCGCTGCGGGCGGCGGAGGCCGTCTACGCCGCGGGCGACCTGCCCGAAGCGACGCGGGCGGCGCTCGACGCCAAGACCGCGCCCGATCCGGCCACCCTCACCCGGCAGCCCGGCGTTGTGCTGGTCGCCGCGGGGACGACCGATCCCGGGGCCGCTGCGCTCGTCGCCGCGGGCGCGACCGTGCTCGGCACGCCGGTGCCGCCGCTGGTGCGGGCCGCCGAGGTGATGGACCGGCTGCGCTCGCCGGGCGGCTGTCCGTGGGACGCCGTGCAGACCCACGAGTCGCTGTTGCAGTACCTGGTCGAGGAGACCTACGAGCTGCTGGACGCGATCGAGGAGGGTGATCGCGCGGCGATGCGGGAAGAACTCGGCGACGTACTGCTGCAGGTGCTCTTCCACGCCCGCGTCGCCGCGGAGGACGCTGCCGACCCGTTCGACATCGACGACGTGGCGGAGGAGCTCGTCGCGAAGCTGGTCGGCAGGCACCCGCACGTGTTCACCGGGGCCGAGCAGGTGCGCACCGCCGAACACCAGCAGGTTCGCTGGGAGGAACTCAAACAGGCGGAGAAACGCCGGGAGTCCATTGTGGACGGCGTGGCGCTCGGTCAGCCCGCCGTCGCGCTCGCCGGCAAGCTCGGCCAGCGGACCGGCCGTGCGGGCCTGCCGTTCGACCTGTTCCCGGTGGGCAACGACGAGGGATCGAAGCTGTTCCGGATCGCCGCGGCGGCACGGCGGGCGGGTGTCGACCCGGAAGGCGCCCTGCGCGCCGCGGCGAAGACCTTCGCGGGCAACGTGCAGGCCGCCGAACGCGCGGCCCGGCGGGCCGGCTTCGACCCGGCCGCCCTCGACCCGGACGCCTGGCGCCGCTTCTGGCCGGCCGGGACCTCTTGACGCATCGTGGTGTTCCCCTCCGGCTCACCGTGCTCACCGCGTAACCTGTTCGGGTGGTCGATCCCGCCCCACCGCCGTTGCCGCGCCGCTACGTCGGCAGGCTGGTGCTCGCCGGGGCCCTCGTGGTCACGGGCCTCGCGTTGATCCTCACGATCGGGATCACCAAGGACGAACCGGACACGTCGTTCACCGTCCCCGATCAGCGCCCGCGGCCGCACGCGAGCACACCCCGCACCCCGGTGGCCGCGCCGGTCGACCGGCCGGACGTCTCCGATCAGGCCGAGCTCGACCAGTGGTCCGAGCAGGTCTCCGCGGTGACGGACGTACCCGCACGGGCACTCGCCGCGTACGGGCGCGCCGAGATGTGGATGCGCGCCGAACATCCGGACTGTCACCTGTCCTGGGGCACGCTCGCCGGGATCGGCCGCGTCGAGTCGCGGCACGGCGGTTTCGGCGGCGCCCGGATCGGCGCCGACGGCACGGCGACCCGGCCGATCATCGGCGTCCCGCTCGACGGTTCGCCAGGCGTCCGGGAGATCCGCGACACCGACGGCGGGCGGCTCGACGGCGACACCGCGTGGGACCGCGCGGTGGGCCCGCTGCAGTTCCTGCCGGAGACGTGGCAGCGCTGGGGCGCCCGCGCCGTCCGTGACGGCAAGCCGCCCGACCCGCAGAACATCGACGACGCCGCGCTCGCCGCCGCCCGCTTCCTCTGCTCCGGCGAGCGTGACCTGCGCACGGCCCATGGCTGGTGGGACGCCGTGCTGGCCTACAACCGATCCGTCGAGTACGGGCGGAACGTCTTCAGCGGCGCCGATGCCTACGCCGCCTCGGCGACCCCGTGACCGGGCAGTCGGCGCAGTCAGCTCCTAGTCGCCGCTGAGCGCGATCCGGGCGCGGACCTCCGTGATGGCCTCCTGGTACTCGGGTACCGGGTTCATCGCGGACGCCATCCGCAACTGCCCCAGGGCCTCCACGAACCGGCCGAGCCGTTGCAGGGTCCGGCCCAGTACGAAGCGGGCGTAGTGGTCGGCGGGATCCATCTCGACGACCCTGGTCAGCGCCCGTTCGGCCCGGCGCAGCTGCGCGGAGTGAAAGTAGGCACGCCCGGCGAGCAGTTGCACGCTGGGCTTGTCGGCGTCGGCGTCGAGCACGGGCTCCAGCACCTTCAGCGCGTCGAGCGGACGCCGCCGCACCAGGGCCTCGGCCCGGCGAAACGCCTGGAACCGGGCCTCCGCCGAATGCTCCGGAACTGGCTCCTGCTCCATCATGATTCTTCCGACATTACCTGCGCCACGGCCGATTCTCGATCCTCCGAATGATCGGGAGCGCATGTGACGGCGGTCGCGGAAGCGTTGCGGGGCCGGGGTGACTGCGCCGCGCCGGACGGCGATGTGATGGACTCTCCCGCCATGAGCGACGAAGACCCGAGGTACCTCGGCCTCGCGCCGTACCTGTACTACACCGACGCCACCGAGGCGGTGGAGTGGCTGACCCGCGTTTTCGGGTTCAAGGAGAAGCTGCGCATCGTGGACGCGGCGGGCGATGTGTTCCAGGCCACGGTGCTGGCCGGCGACGCGGAGATCCAGCTCACCGCGGTCGGTGCCGACTACTGGGAGGCCAAGGGCGTCGACGGTCCGGTCGGCCAGCTCAACGTCGTGTACGTGGACGACGTGGACACCCATTTCGAGCAGGTGTGCGCCGCGGTCGGCGACACCGTCGAGGTCTCCCGGCCGCAGGACCAGCCCTACGGCGCGCGGTTGTTCACCGTGCAGGACATCGGCGGCAACAGCTGGACCTTCTGGCAGCAGACCTCCGACGTCGTCGATCTTCCCGCGGGCTGGCAGGAGATCCGTCCCGGAGAACACTGACGGGGCGGCCTGCGTGCCTCCACCGGGTGATCCGGGCATGCGGCTACGCTGGGTGCCGTCGTCGCTGGCACAACCGGGTGAGGAGTAAGTGTGGCGGTCATCGAGCAGGTAGGCGCCCGCGAGATTCTGGATTCTCGTGGCAACCCGACCGTGGAAGTGGAGGTGGCCCTCGACGACGGCACGCTGGCGCGGGCCGCCGTTCCGTCGGGAGCGTCCACCGGTGAGCATGAGGCCGTCGAGCTGCGTGACGGTGACTCCGGCAGGTACGGCGGTAAGGGCGTCGAGCGGGCGGTCGCGGCCGTGCTCGACGAGATCGGGCCCGACCTGGCCGGAGTGGATGCCGTCGACCAGCGCATCGTCGACCAGAAGCTGGTCGATCTCGACGGCACGCCGGACAAGTCGCGGCTGGGCGCCAACGCGATCCTCGGCGTCTCGCTGGCCGTGGCGAAGGCGGCCGCGGACTCCGCCGAGCTCGAGCTGTTCCGCTACCTCGGCGGGCCGAACGCGCACGTGCTGCCCGTACCCATGCTGAACATCCTGAACGGCGGTGCGCACGCCGACACCGGCGTGGACATCCAGGAGTTCATGATCGCGCCGATCGGTGCGGAGTCCTTCCGCGAGGCCCTGCGCTGGGGCGCCGAGGTCTACCACGCCCTGAAGTCGGTGCTCAAGGGCCGCGGCCTGGCCACCGGTCTCGGCGACGAGGGCGGCTTCGCCCCGAGCCTGACCAACAACCGGGAGGCGCTGGACATCATCGTCAGCGCGATCGAGAAGGCCGGCTACGTGCCCGGCCGCGACGTGGCACTGGCGCTCGACGTGGCCGCGACCGAGTTCTACGGTGACGGCACCTACACCTTCGAGGGTTCCAAGCGCAGCGCCGAGCAGCTCACCGGCTACTACAGCGAGCTGGTGGACGCCTACCCGCTGGTGTCGATCGAGGACCCGCTGAGCGAGGACGACTGGGACGGCTGGGTGCGGCTGACCGCGGAGCTCGGCGAGAAGGTGCAGCTCGTCGGTGACGACCTGTTCGTCACCAACCCGGACCGGCTCGAGGAGGGCATCGCCCGGCGTGCGGCCAACGCGTTGCTGGTGAAGGTCAACCAGATCGGGACGCTGTCGGAGACGCTGGACGCCGTTGCGCTGGCCACCTCCTACGGCTACAAGTCCATGATGAGCCACCGCTCCGGCGAGACCGAGGACACCACGATCGCCGACCTGGCCGTCGCCACCGGGGTCGGCCAGATCAAGGCGGGTGCGCCCGCGCGCAGCGAGCGGGTCGCGAAGTACAATCAGCTCCTGCGCATCGAGGAGACCCTCGGCGATGCCGCGCGCTATGCCGGCGACCTGGCATTCCCGAGATTCGCGCCGGAGGGCTGATCAGCGGTGGCCGCCGAACGTGGGAGGCCGCGAAGCCGGCGGAGCGGAGGGCGGGCCCAGCGCTCGTCCCCGCGCCGCCCGGAACGCGCCCGGCGGGACGGGCGCAGGGCTCGTCTCCGGCGCGGGCTGAGCGCCACGCGGGCCTCCAGTGCGGCCAAGGTGCTCGGGATGTCCACCACCCGGCGCGCCGCCGTGGTCGCGATCGTGGTGTGCGCGCTCGCGTTCACGATCGCCGTTCCGCTGCGCACCTACCTCTCCCAGAAGGCGGAGGTGACCCAGCAGGAGCAGCGGCAGGCCGAGCTGCGCAGGCAGGTCGCCGAGCTGGAGGCGCGTGAGGCGGAGCTGAGCGACCCCGCGCAGGTCGAGGCCGAGGCCCGGCGCAGGCTGCGGTACGTCATGCCGGGCGAGACGCCGTACATCGTGCAGTTGCCGGAGGACGAGGCGGCCGCGGAACGACCGCGCCCCGGCGAGTACCGGCACCCGCAGGGGCCCTGGTACGAGCGCCTGTGGGAGAGCGCGTCCGGCTAGCCCTCGTGAGTGGCCACGCGAGTTAGAACTCGCGTGGCCACTCACGACCACGGCGGCCGGTGACGTCGGCGGCCTGGCTACCCTGCTGCTGTGAACGAAACCGAGTCGCCCCAGTTCGAGCCCGTGACCGATGCCGATCGGGAGATCGTCGCGGAGCAGCTCGGCAGGCCGCCTCGCGCGCTACGGGCGATCGCGGCCCGCTGCCCCGGTGGCCACCCCGCGGTGGTGCAGACCAGCCCCCGTCTCGAGGACGGCACCCCGTTCCCGACGCTGTACTACCTGACCTGCCCCCGGCTGAGCGCCATCGTGGGCAAGCTCGAGGCCGAGGGCGTCATGCGCGAGATGACCGAGCGGCTGGCCGAGGACGCCGAGCTGGCGGCGGCGTACCAGCGGGCACACAAGTCGTACCTGGCCCAGCGGGACGCCATCGAACCGCTCGGACACCAGGTGAGTGCCGGTGGCATGCCCGGCCGGGTCAAGTGCCTGCACGTGCACCTGGCGCACACGCTGGCCTGCGGCCCCGGGGCGAACCCCTTCGGAGACGAGACGCTGCGACTGGTCCGGGCCGAGGGCTGGCCTGCGGGCGACTGCGCCCAGGACAATCCACAGTAGACTGTCAATCCGCCGTAACGGTCACGCCGCGACGATGATCTTACTGCAAGTGGACTAATCCAGGTGCCAATTGGCCTGGAGGGGATGAAACCTGCCTCGCGATTAGGCAGGCTGGCAGAATCATGTTCCCGGACGGTGGGGGAGCACAGGCTTACCACAGGTGAGGTCGGAGGTTCGAGCGTGCGTGCGACCCGGATACCCGCCGCCATCGGTGGCGCGACCCGGAGGTTCGGGCTTCGGCACAGGACGCTGGCCGCTCTCCTCGGAGGGTCGCTGGCCGTGCTGCCCGCGGTCGCCGCCAGCAACGGCGCGGTCGGCTGGCTGAACGCCGCGGCGAGCACCGACCACACCGGCGGCACCGAGTACAGCGGTGACCTCGCGCTGGAGGGCGGGTCGCCCCCCGGAACGAGAACGATCTCGGTGGACGGCAGCCTGCCCGAGCCGCCCGACCCGGAGAACCTGACCGTCTACGAGCTGCCCGCGCCCGGTCCGCTTGGCATTCCCGGCACGGCCCTCGCCGCGTACCGCAACGCGGCACAGCTGGTGGGCCGGGAGCAGCCGGACTGCAATATCGACTGGGCGCTCGTCGCCAGCATCGGCCGCATCGAGTCCAACCACGCGCGCGGCGGCTACGTCGACGTGAACGGAGACACGCTGGAGCCGATCCTCGGGCCCGTGCTCAACGGTGTCGGGCCGGTGGCCGCGATCCCGGACACCGACCAGGGCCGCCACGACGGCGACGCCGTGTGGGACCGGGCGGTGGGGCCGACCCAGTTCATTCCCGGAACGTGGGCCCGCTACGGCGCCGACGGCAACGACGACGGCGTGCAGGACCCGAACAACATCTACGACGCCACCGTGGCCACCGCTCGCTACCTCTGCTCCGGCGGTCTCGATCTGTCGAAGGACGACCAGCTGCGGGCAGCGCTCTACCGGTACAACAACTCCGACACCTACGTCGAGACCGTGATCAGGTGGGCGAAGGCGTACCGCAACGGCGTGGCGACGCTGCCGGACAGCGATGTGCCGCTGGCCGTGCCGAAGGTGACCACCAGGGAGGCGCCGTCACCCGTCGACCCGCCCTCGGCCAGCGCCACGCCCCGCGGCCGGTCGGCGGCCACCTCGGCGCCCCCGGCCACATCCGGCTCTCAGCTGCCTCCGGACAACTCGGGCCCGTCGATCCCGCCGGACACGACGAACCCCACCACGCCGACGAAGCCGGACGAGCCGGAGGAACCCACGGAGCCGACCGAGCCCACCGACCCGACGGACCCGAGCGAGCCCGGTGAGACGTGCGAGCCGCCGGACTCCACCTCTCCCACGCCGACTCCCACGCCCACGGAGCCGGACTGCGAGGAGTCGGGGGACGAGAGCGGCACCGAGTCGGCCGATCCGGAGTCGAGCCAGTCGTCGACGACGTGACGGCTAGGGTGGCGCCATGCCCCGGGTAGCCGCGATCGACTGTGGAACCAACTCCATCCGCCTGCTCGCCGCCGAGCTGACGTACCGGCACGACGGTACGGTCGACCTGCGCGACCTGCATCGGGAGATGCGCGTCGTGCGGCTCGGCCAGGGTGTCGACGCCACCGGCAGGCTGGCCCCGGAAGCTCTCGAGCGCACGCGGGCGGCCCTGGTCGACTACACGGTCGCGGCGCGGCGCAAGGGGGCCGAGAAGGTCCGCATGGTCGCGACGTCGGCCACCCGCGACGCGAGCAACCGCGACGAGTTCTTCGCCATGACCCGCGAGGTGCTCGGCGTCGAGGCGGAGGTGATCACCGGCGACGAGGAGGCCAGGCTGTCGTTCATCGGGGCCGTCGGCGAGCAGGACCCGGACGACGGCCCGTTCCTCGTCGTGGACGTCGGCGGCGGCTCCACCGAACTGGTGCTCGGGACGTGGGACGGGCGCGACGCCGAGGTGCTCGCCGCCCGTTCCGTCGACATCGGCTGCGTCCGCATCACCGAGCGCACCCTGCGCACCGATCCGCCTGCTCCCGCCGACGTGAGCGCGGCGCGGGAACTCGCCGCCGAGGTACTCGCCGAGGCGTTCGACGCGGTGGACGTCGCCAAGGCGAACACGTGGATAGGGGTCGCCGGCACGGTCACCACGCTCTCCGCGATCGCGCAGGAGCTGCCCGAGTATGATTCCGACCGGACCCACCTCTTCCGGCTCACCCCCGCCGACATCGACCGCACCGCCCGGCAGCTGCTGACGGTGGACCACGCCACCCGCGCGGCGAATCCCGTGATCCATCCCGGAAGGGTGGACGTCATCGGAGGTGGCGCGCTGATCGTGCAGGTGCTGGCGGAGCAACTGGCGGCGCGCGGCGGGCCCGCGGACCTGGTCGTGAGCGAGCACGACATCCTCGACGGCATCGCACTGTCGCTCGCGTAGCGCGCACCGCCCGTCCAACTTTCGTAGGGATTTCCCTCGCGCCGCTCCGTTCGGTCGGTACGTTCTTCCCACCTGTGTCCAAGGAGGAACCGCGTGAGGAAACCCAAGCTTCTGGTGGCGGTGCTGACCGCACCGCTGATCGGCGGGCTCGCCGGTGTCGCCGCCCCGGTGGCCACCGCGCAGCCACAGCCTTCCGGCCCGGCGACGGAGTTCACCGTCCTGGCCGCGGACGGCCGGAGCGTCGCGGCGGCCGCCACGGCTGTCCGGGAGGCCGGCGGTACGGTGCTGCGGACGAACCGGGCGGTCGGCCTGATCACCGCCAGCGCGCCGGCGAGCGGCTTCGCGGAGCGGGTGTCGGCCGATCGTGCCGTGTTCGGTGCGGCGGAGGCCCGGCCGATCGGGCACGCGCCGGAACGGGGTAGCGGTCCCGCACCGGACCGGGTGGAGAAGGAGCACCAGCGTTCCGGCGCGAAGTCGGCCCCTGGCGGCCGTGCCCGCGCGCCGGAGCCGGTCGGCACCGATCCGCTGGACGAGAAGCTTTGGGGCCTGAAGTCCGTCCGCTCCGATCTCGCGCGCACCGTCCAGCCCGGAGACAAGCGCGTCAGGGTCGGCGTGATCGACACCGGTGTCGACGGCACGCATCCGGACATCGCGCCGAACTTCGACCGGGCGGCGTCCCGCAACTTCGTGCGCGACGTTCCGGCCGACGCGAACGGCAACGAGGTGGACGGCCCGTGTGAGTTCCGTGGCTGCGTCGATCCGGTGGACCACGACGGTCACGGCCACGGTACGCACGTCGCGGGCACCATCGCCGCGGCCGCGAACGGCGCGGGTATCTCCGGCGTCGCACCGAACGTGCGCCTGGCGAACCTCCGCGCCGGTCAGGACTCCGGCTACTTCTTCCTGCAGGCGGCGGTGGACGCGATCACCTACGCCGGTGACGCCGGGATCGATGTCATCAACATGTCCTTCTACATCGACCCGTGGCTCTACAACTGCGCGGCCAACCCCGCCGACTCGCCGGAACAGCAGCAGGCGCAGCGGACCACGGTCGAGGCGGTCAGCCGCGCGCTGGCGTACGCGCACCGCAAGGGTGTGACGCAGGTGGTCGCGCTCGGCAACCAGCACTCCGACCTCGGTGCGCCGCAGCCGGACTCGAGCAGCCCGAACTTTCCTGAGGGCGGCAGCCACGACCGCGAGATCGACAACGCGACCTGCCTTTCGATGCCGACCGAGGGCCCGCACACGATCGCGGTGTCGGCATTCGGTCCCTCGCAGGCGAAGGCGGACTTCTCGAACTACGGCACGGAGCAGATCTCGGTCTCCGCGCCGGGCGGGTACTACCGGGACTACTTCGGTTCGGAGTGGTTCCGTACCAACGAGAACCTGATCCTCTCCGCGTACCCGCGCGACATCGCAGTCGCGGAGGGAACCGTCGACGAGGCCGGCGAGATCACGCCGCTCGGTGCGGAGCTGGGCGTGCAGCGGGCCGAGTTCGGCGACGGGACGTTCGGCTACTACCAGTACCTGCAGGGGACGTCGATGGCCGCGCCACACGCGTCCGGTGTGGCTGCGCTGATCGTGTCGGAGTACGGCAGGCCCGGCCGTGGTGGCTTCGGGCTGAACCCGGACGCCACCCAGCGGGTGCTGGAGGGCACCGCGGCGGAGATCCCGTGCCCGGTGCCGAACACCGTGGACTACCTCGACGAGGGCCGCGACGAGTCCTACACCGCGACCTGCACGGGCACCCCGGAGTTCAACGGCTTCTACGGCCACGGAGCCGTCGACGCCTACGCCGCCGTCCGCCACGGCGCCGGCCACCTCCGCCCCTAGCCGGCGTCCGAAGCTCCCCAATGTGGCGTTAGGTGCGTTCAACGCACCTAACGCCACATTGGGGGCACCGTGGCGCTCGAACGTGGCTGCTCCGTTCGGGTGTAGGCGGCGTGAGAGCGCCGTTCGCCTCTGACGGCACACCGTTTTCGTCGGGGGCGCCGCGCACCCTGCGGGCACTATGAGACGAGGAGACTGGTCCCGGCACCCGCTTGTGGTGGGGGACAAGAAGAGTCCCAGGGTCGTGCGGGTCCGCGTGCTGGAAGGTCTCGGCATGTCCCGGAGCGCCGTCTATCGGCGCTGCCTGCCCGGTGGCCCGTGGCGCCGGCTGCTGCCGGGAATCGTCAAGCTCGACAACGCGAAGCTCACCGCACGGCAGAAGTTGGAAGCGGCGTTGCTGCGCGGTGGCTCCCGCTCCCTGGTCAGCGGTCTGTGGGCGCTTCGTTGCCACGGCCTCAAGCGCACGCCGGAACCGGACGAGGTACACGTACTCGTGCCCGCGGTGCGCGAGATCACCAGTGCGGGCTTTGTGCTCGTCGAACGTACTACGCGACTGCCGGCGCCGGTGCGGTGCGACGGACTGCCACTCGCGCCCGTGCACCGGGCACTGCTCGACGCCGCCCGGCGCATCGAGGACTTCGACGCGATTCGGGGCATGCTCGCCGAGGCGGTACAACGCGATCGGTGTGCGCTCGACGTGCTGCACCGGGAACTCGAGGAGGGCAGTCAACGGGGTTCGGCCCTGCCCCGGCGCGTGCTGGCCGAGCTCGACGGGGGTGCGAGGTCGGTCGCGGAGCTCGACGCGTCGCGACTGTGGAAGCGAACGGGCCTGCCGAGCTGTGACTGGAACGTCGCTGTGCACGACGCGTCGGGCGCACACATCGCCACGCCGGACGCGTGGTGCGACGATGTCGCCTTCGCATGGGAGATCGACTCGAAGGAGTTCCACTTCGACGTCGACGGGTACGCCAGGACCCTGTCCCGCAACGCGCGGTACGCGGCAGCGGGCATCGTCGTGCTCACCACGTTGCCTGCCCGGCTTCGACGCGAACCGGGGGCCGTGATCCGCGAGCTCCGCGCCGCCTACGGGGCGGCGAGGAACCGGCCACGGCCCCCGGTGTACGTCCGATGACCGCTACCGGTTGGAGGCGGTGCGGACGAAGGCCGCGAGGTCCTTGGCCTGCTGAACGCGGGACGGCTCGTGCACGTACATCATGTGGCCCGCCGGGTAGTATGCGGTCTCCACATTGGACCGGAGTTCTTCCGGGATCTGGAGCCGGGCAAGCACGTGCTCGGCGGCGTAGTACGGTGTGGCGCCGTCGTAGTGGCCGAGCGCCACGTGCACCCTGAGATGGGGGTTGGCCCGCATCGCCGAGCTGAGATTATCCACAACGGACACATGGCGGCCCTCGAAGTCCGAGTAGGACCAGTCCCGGTTGACGTCCATCGACAGGATCTCGTACGGCAGATCGTTGGCGTAGCCGAGCTCGGCGCGCACGTAGTGGTTGAAACCGGCCGAGTAGGCGCCGATGATCCGCGAGATGGAGGCGTCGTCGCTCATGTGCTCGCGCCCGCCGTCCGGCTCCCACGTGGTGAACCTGCCGTCCATCCGTCCCGTCGTCAGTCCACGGTCACGCAGCAGCTCGGTGAAGAAGCGGACGTGCTCGATCCGCATGTTCACGCGGTCTACGTACGACTCGGCCAGGCCGGTGAGCGCGGCCAGCCGGGACACCACGTCGGCGCGCTGCGACTCGGTGAGCCGTGCGCCGCGTTCGAGCGCCCACGGCAGATCCCGCGAGGCGAACTCCTCGGCCTCGGCGAGTACGTCCGCCAGCGGCCGGTCGCCGTGCTTGCCGTGATAGTGCGCGATCGCCGCGTACGTCGGTACGTACAGCGAATGTGGCAGGTCGTTGCCCTCGTGGAACGCGATCGTGCCCATGTCGAGGACGGAGGAGATCAGCAGCAGCCCGTTGAGGAACAGCCCGCGCCGCTCCTGCAGGTGTGCCGCGAGCGCGGCCGCGCGCAGGGTCCCGTAGGACTCGCCTGCCACGAACTTCGGCGAAAGCCACCGTTCGTTGCGCGAGGTCCACAGGCGGATGATCTCGCCGACGGCCTCGATGTCCGGGGTGAAACCGTGGTACTCCTTCGGCTTCTCGCCTTCCGCCGCGCGGGAGTAGCCGGTGGACACCGGATCGATGAACACCAGGTCGCTGTGCGCGAGCAGCGTCTCGGGGTTGTCGGCGAGCCCGTAGGGCGGGGGCTCCGGAGCGTCGACGTCGCCCGAGACGACCCGGCGCGGGCCGAGCACCCCCAGGTGCAGCCAGATGCTCGACGAGCCGGGCCCGCCGTTGAACGCGAAGGTCACCGGCCTCGTGGCCGGATCGGCGCCGTCGAGGGTGTAGGCGGTGAGGAACACCTCGGCCTTCGGCTTGTGCCCGTCGAACTTCCCGTCGGTGAGCACCTCCTTGCGCAGCACGACACGCCCGGTCCGGGCGGTGTAGGCGAGCTTGCGCCGCTTGATCGTCAGGGTGTGCTGGGTGGTGACCAGCTCGTCGGCTGGTTCGCTGATCTTGGTCGCCTCCGCCTTGGCTGTCGGCTCGGCGTTCTCGTCGATGGAGGTGTCCGGCATGGGCCCAACGTAGTTGAGGGACAATGATGGTGTGACAGTTACCGCGAGTTCGCTCGCCGAACTCGACGCCGCGGTGAGCGAATGCCGCGCCTGTCCCCGGCTGGTGGCCTGGCGGGAGCACGTGGCGGCCACCAAGCGCGCCGCGTTCGCCGGCGAGACCTACTGGGGCAGGCCCATCCCCGGGTTCGGCCCCGCCGACGCCGCGCTCGCAATCGTCGGGCTCGCCCCGGCCGCGCACGGCGCCAACCGCACCGGCCGCATGTTCACCGGTGACCGCTCCGGCGACGTGCTCTACCAGGCGCTCTACGACGTCGGGCTTGCCTCGCAGCCCACGGCGACGCATCGTGAGGACGGGCTCGAACTGCGGGGCACCCGGATCACGGCCCCGGTGCACTGCGCGCCTCCCGCGAACAAGCCGACCCCCGCCGAGCGCGACACCTGCCGGCCGTGGCTCGCCCGGGAGCTGGAGCTGCTGCGGCCGACGCTGCGCGTGGTCGTCGTGCTGGGCGGCTTCGGCTGGCAGGCGCTGCTGCCCGTGCTCAGCGATGCGGGCTGGCACGTGCCCCGGCCCCGGCCGAAGTTCGGCCACGGTGCCCGGCTGACCCTCGAAGGGCCGGGCGAGCTGCATCTGCTCGGCTGCTACCACGTGTCCCAGCAGAACACCTTCACCGGCAGGCTGACCCCAGCCATGCTGCGCGATGTGCTGGGTAGCGCGGCTTCACTCGCGGGACTCGACTGAATCGTTCTCGTAACAGCGGCGATGCTGGTCACAGCAGAGTAGGCCCCACGAGCCATCGGCGTGAAGTAGTGCGACTATGGGGTCATGGCAGCGAAGTCGGAACCGACGCGGATCCTGATCCTCGGTGGCGGTTACGTCGGGTTGTACACGGCCCTGGGGCTCCAGAAGATGCTCCGCGCCAACGAGGCGTCCGTGACCGTCGTCGATCCACAGCCGCACATGACCTACCAGCCGTTCCTCCCGGAGGCGGCGGCCGGGGCGATCGAGCCCCGGCATGTCGTGGTGCCGCTGCGTCGTGCGCTCCGCCGCTGCCACGTCCTCACCGCGCGGGTGACGAAGATCGAGCACGAGCGCAAGTCGGTGACGGTCGAGGCCGCCGACGGCCACATCGAGCAGCTCTCCTACGACGTGCTCGTAGTGGCGCTCGGCTCGGTGGCGCGCATCCTGCCCATCCCCGGGCTGGCCGAGCAGGGCATCGCCTTCAAGACCATCGGCGAGGCCATCTACCTGCGCAACCACGTGATGACCAAGCTCGACGAGGCCGCCAGCACGCTCGACCCTGACCTGCGCAAACGTTTGCTGACCTTCACGGTCGTCGGAGGCGGTTTTGCCGGGATCGAGGCGCTGGCCGAGCTGGAGGACATGACCCGCTTCGCCACGCGCTACTACGAGAACATCGACGCCGACGACATCCGGTGGGTGCTCGTCGAGGCCGCGGGGCGGATCCTGCCCGAGGTCCGCGAGACGCTGGGTGTCTGGACGGCTGAGCAGCTCGAGAAGCGCGGTATCGAGGTGTACCTGTCCACGGCGGCCAAGTCGTTCGAGAACGGTCACGTCGTGCTCTCCGACGGCACCGAGTTCGACAGCGACACGATCATCTGGACCGCCGGCGTGAAGGCCAACCCGGTGCTCGCCAACTCCGACCTGCCGGTGGACAAGCGCGGCAGGCTCCAGGCGACGGCGGGCCTGCAGGTCGTCGGCCACCCCGACGTCTGGACCGCGGGGGACAACGCCGCCGTGCCGGACCTCTCCCGCACGGAGGAGGACCCGACGGCGACCTGCCCGCCCAACGCGCAGCACGCCGTGCGGCAGGCCCGGCACCTGGCGAAGAACATCATCCGGGTACTGCGTGGCGGCACGCCGAAGGACTACGTGCACAAGAACCTCGGTGCGGTGGCCAGCCTGGGCCTGCACAAGGGCGTCGCGGACGCGATGAGGCTCAAGATCAAGGGCTTTCCGGCGTGGCTCTTCCACCGCGCCTACCACGTCAAGGCGATGCCGACCTTCAACCGCAAGGTCCGGATCCTGCTGGACTGGGCGCTGGGCGGCCTGTTCCGTCGCGAGGTCGTCTCGCTCGGGCAGATCAACAACCCGAAGGAAGAATTCGCCAGGGCTTCCAAGTCGTAGCAGCTCCGGGGGCATAAGCTGCTCGGTGCCCCCGTAGCCCAACCGGCAGAGGCAGTCGACTTAAAATCGACGCAGTGCGGGTTCGAGTCCCGTCGGGGGCACCGTTCCCGCTGGTCAGCGGCTTGCATAAGTGAGGCACCAAGATCAAGTGCCCCACTTATGCCCCACAAACGCTCGAACCCTCACAAGACGCTCTCCAAGGCCGCCGCCGCGTCCGGCGAGGTGGCCCCGCGGCCCATGTACACATCCTGTGTCAGCGACGGCCGCGAGTGCCCGAGCTGATCAGCGATCACCCTGGCCGTCAGCCCCGCCTCATCCAGGATCGTAGCGGCCGTCTTACGGAACACATGTGAAGTGACCCACGCGAACCCGTCGCTCCCCCTTGCCTCCCGAAGCGCACGCCGCGTGTTGGATGGGTCACGGAGCCCGCCGTAGGTATCGGGAAAGACAGGGCTATCGGGTGGCCGATTCTCGGCTTCCGCGACTTTGCGACGCTGCCGGAGCATGTCCAGTGCCCAGCTGGGCAGCGTGAGCAGCCTTTCGCCAGATGCCGACTTCGGGTCAGTGCGCCGCAAGCCTTCGCCGCGTACACGCACCACCGTCCAGCCTACGAAGACAGTACCTGCATCGAGGTGCACGTCTTCCCAGTACAGCGCCAGCGCTTCACCGATCCGGACGCCGGTCGCCATCATGAACCGGGTCAAATCAGGTAAGTCTTTGCCAGCAGCCTTCGGGTCGAGCTCCAACTGGGCGAGCCAGGCGCGACGTTCTTCGGGGGTCAGCGCCCGTGACTTCTTCCGTGTACCACCCTCGATCGGCTCGATCTCGCGGACCGGGTTGGCCGTAATCGCGCCATGCCGAGCGGCGTAGCGCAGGACGCCACTGACCACCGCGCGAGCAGTACGTGCGTGAGCGGCGCTGGACTTCACCCGGACGGCCGGGAAGAACCTGTCCAGCCGGGGCACGGTGACCTCGTGAAGTCGCAGTTCGCCGAGCGCAGGCAGAACGTGGTTGTTCAGCATGCTCCTGTAATTGTCGAGCGTGCCCGTAGCGCGTTGGCCGTCAGCTACCCGCCGCTCTTGTGACGCGAGCCAGTGTTCAGCCACCTCCCGGAAGCGGGTCTTCGCGGTGATGTCACCGCCGCCGGGGGTCTGCAACTCCTGTGAGATCGCGAGTTTGAGTTCTCGTTCAGCTTTGACTTTGCTCGATCCTGAGCGGCTGATATCCCGGATCACGCCGTCATAGCCGCGGAAACGTGCCTTCGCGCGGTAGCCCTTCGTGAGCTTCGTGAAGCGAATCGCGCCGTGAGTCCCCACGGCTAACGGTGGCCTGCCCATCAGGCTCCCCCCTGTTGTTCGATCCAGGTGTCGACGTCTTCGGGGCGGTAGCGGACGTACTTGCCGATGCGGCGGCCGGTCGGGCCGTAGCCTTTGGTGCGCCATTGGTAGAGGGTGTTGACGGGTACGCCGAGGTGGTCGGCGAGGTCGTTGATGGTCCAGAGTTTGGTGCTCATGGGTGCTTCTCCTGTTCGTGGCGGTGTTGGCGGTGCTGGCGTTTGCGCTGGTAGATCGCTTCTGCGAGTTCGCGTTCGGCCTCGCTGGCGTAGCCGTTGCCGGTGTGTCGCCAGTGGTTGATCACGAGCACGGTGTCTTCGCTGGCGCCGAGGTCATCGAGGGCTTGGTGCTGCTGCCAGGCCCGGCGGGTGCCGCGTAGGTGCTGGAAGGTCAGCGAGTAGCGCTGGCTTTTGGTGAGGAAGTGACCGCGGAAGCCGAACATGTGCGCCCACTTGCGCAGCAGGCCCACGTCGTCGTTGCCGCCGAGTTCCCATGCGGTGGTGATCATGCGTTTGTGGTGCGGGTGCACCGGTACGAGATCGATGTGGCGTTCCGAGCGGATCGGCCGGTCGGGGACTTCGCTGGTTGAGGTGCCTTTGATGGCGTACTTGGCGATGTATCCGGCCAGGGCGCGATCGGTGATGTCCCCGCCGTCGTCCTCGATCCGGTGGGCATGGGCAGGGCGGATGGCGCGCGTGTCGAGCTGGGTGCCGAAGCGGAAGGTGTGCCGTTCGGGTTGCCCGTCGAGGGTGAGCGTGCGGTGTAGCTCGGTAGCGGCCACCGCGGTGTTGATCGCGCGGGTCAGGGTGCGGGAGTCGGCCCAGGCGGGAGCGGAGTCGTGTGGTCCGTCGGGGCCGTCGAGGCGGAACACGGCGTGGAAGTGCACCAGCCCGCGCTTCTGGTATTCGGCGACCTTGGCGTAGGAGAGCCGGACGTGCTGGGGGAGGTCTTTGACCCGGATCCCAGCGGTCGCGGCGAGGGTGCGGCGGATGGTGATGATCAGCCGGTGCCAGAGTGCCCCGGCGTGGTATTGCCACAGCACCGCGCCGCGGTAGTCGTAGCGCTCGGGATCGATGGCGGTGCCGAGGCGAGTGTCGGCGGGGTTGTGATGCTCGCCGCAGCGGCAGGGGATGACCTTCCCGCCTGTGGTGGTGCGCCGGGTGTGCACGGGGCCGAAGCCGGGGGCGGTGACGGTGACGAACACCCGCGGTTTGTCGGCCACCGTCTCGGGGATGGTTTTGCCGCCGGACATGCCGCTACGCAGCAGGTGGAAGGCGTCCGCGGCGTAGCGGTCGGAACAGGCCGGGCACACACTCTCGCGGCGGTTGCCGCAGGGGGTGAACACGGTGCCGCTGTGCCGGTCGAGGACAGTGCCGGTGGCAGCGTCGGTGATGGTGCGGTGCCCGGTGAGGTGCACCGGCTTGGAGCAGCCGCCGACGGCTTCCACGTGGGTGCGCCAGCGCCGGTAATGCGGATGGGTAAGTCGCTGCTGTACGCGGTCGGCCAGCGATGTGGGGTCGTGCTCGGGATACATCGGGTCTCCATTCACAGCGCGCAAAACGGCAGGGCAGGCCACAGCGGGATGCCGTGGCCTGCCCTGGGTGTGCGGGAGGCGAGAAGCGAAGCGGATGGTTCGTCAGGCGGTGAGCGGATGGTGATTGACGGTGGCGTTGAGTTCGTCCACCAGCGCCGGGAGCACCGCGTCCGGCAGAGTGATCCGTTCGGTGAGCTCGTCGGCGGTGACGGGGCGGCCTTGCTGATGAGCGGTGGCGGTGGCGTCGGTGATCGCTGTGCGGGCGGTGGCCGGCAAGCGCGCCAGCACCGTTCCGGCAGCGGGAGCCGGTGACGAGTCCTGCCGTGTGGGTGTGGTGGCTGGCTGCGACGGCGGGGTCGGGGCCGACGCACCTGCCGGTGTGGGTGGCGGTGTGCGGCGCATGAGGAGTTTGACCACGACGAGGAAGCCGAGGGCGGGCATGGCTGCGAGGAGCCATCCGGCCACCGTGCGGGGTGCGAGGGCGACTTGGGCGGCCATCTGGATTCCGAAGGCGACCACCAGCACTACGACGGGGAAGGTGATCCGGCGGGTGCGGGTCTGATGTTGGTGGTCGCGTTGGATTTCGAACCCGGCGACGACGGCCATGCCCTCGATGACGACGGCGTCGGCCCAGGCGAGCCAGCCGGTTTGGCCGTTGGCGACGGCCCAGTCGTGGGTGTGCTTGAACCCGGCAGCCGCGCCGATGCCCCCGAGGATCACGGTGATCAGGATGCGGATAGCGTCCGCCACGCGGTGCGGGCGTTCGGCGGGACTGTCCGGCGTGGACATTGAGACACCTCCTTTGCTCTATTCGTGGTCGGTGTGGCGGATGATCTGGTAGTGGTAGGCGCCGCCGCCGCGGTGCTGATGCCGCCACTCGGTGAACAGAGCGGCGGTGAGCAGTCCGAACACGGCCAGCGTCAGACCAGCGGTGAGGGCGAACCATCCGGCGGTGGTGGTGACGCCGTACTCGATCACCAGGGCCAGGGCGGTGAGGGCGGCCAGTTTGAGCCAGCGGCCCAGGAACGCGAGGGTGATCATGGGGTGTCCCTTTCTCGGGTGCGCAGGGTGAGGGCGAGGCGGTACAGCTCGTCGGGGGTGACCGACTCCCGGCGGCCCTGCTCGAGTCGCAGGTGCGTGCTGGCCTGCTCGTAGGGGAAGCCGCTGTAAACCTTGATGCGGGTGCCGTACGGCCCGCGGCCGGTCAGCGTGATGTGCAGGACGCCGCCGGGGGTGTGCCACCAGCGCCCGATGATGCCGGTGAGGCGGTGGGTCCAGATCAGTAGCGCCCCGAGCACCGCGACCGGTTCGTAGCGAACGCGGGGTTGAAGGCTGATCGTCTGATCGTGCGGGTAGAGCGTGACCGTGCAGGGCTCCGGGGCCGGGGTGGTGGTGACGTGGCGCCGGGCGACGAGGGCGAGTTTCGCGACATTGCCCAGCGGTGTGATGGCGGTGGTCATCGGGGTCCTTTCCGGGGGGTTAGGCGGTGGCGGCGAAGCGCAGGACCACTCCGGCGGTGTCGTCGTCGGTGGTGTCGGGAGTGCAGAGGCGCACGAGCTGGTCGATGTCCTCGTCGGTGACGTGACCGAGGCGGACGCGGATAGGGTTGCGGGACTTCTCGGTGGTGCGGTAGCCGATTCCGGCGTAGTCCTCGGTTTCGGGAATCTCGTCGGCCATCGCGCCGCGGAGGCGGGCGTCTTCCCCGAGCACCATGTCGACATAGGACGCGGACGTGGTGCGCAGGCAGAAGCGGCGGGTGAACAGATCCCGCACCGGCACGACGTCTTTGGTGGGTTCCTGCACGTAGGCGCACACGGTGAAGCCGCATGCGCGGCCTTGGGTCAGGATCTCGGCCAGGACCCGGTTCATCTGGGCGGTCATGCCGCGGCCGGCCAAGGCGGTGAGCATGGCCAGCTCATCGATGATGAGCACGTCGAGCGGGGTGTCCAGGCCGACGGCGAACTTGCGTTTGCCCTGGCTGCGCAGGTGCTCCTGCCGGGCTTTCATCTCGTCGCGGAAGCGTTCCAGCAGTGCCAGCATGGTGTCCGCGCCGTCGTCCTCGTCGTCATCGCCGGTGGGGGCGGAGGTGGCGTAGCGGTCTTCGAACAGGGGGCGGGCACGTTCGGTTTCCATGCCGCCCTTGGGATCGATCAGCCATACCCGGACCTGCCGGTCGCGGATCATCGGTCCGAGTGAGCGCAGCGCGTTCCAGATGAACCCGGACTTGCCGGAGCCGGTGGCGCCGCAGCCGAACCAGTGTTGCCCGATCAGCGGCTCGGTCCAGGGGCGGCCGTACTCGGTGTCGCCCAGCTCGACCGCGCCGAGATCCACGTCGCTGGTCTCGTCGGGGATGTCCACGGCGGGCACGGTGGTGTCGAACGGATTGCCGTGCACCAGCGTCAACGTCAGCACCCGCGGTTTGGTCTTCTCGATCCCGAGCACGTCCGCGCCGAGGGCGGAGCAGAGTTCATCCCGGCGGTCCTGGAACACCCGCAGGCTCTGTCCGCGGCAGATCTTGACCCGGACGATGTCGATCGACGGGGTGGGGGAGGACACCCGCAGCACCCGCGGCACCAGCACAGCGCCGGTGCGCCGGTCATCGGTGGTGAGTTCGCACGCGTCGAGGGTTTTACGCCACAGGTGCCCGTGGTAGCGGGTCCAGCGCCGCCGCACCGATCGCAGCCGCGGGGCGGCGATGCGGCAGTAGGAGTCCGGGTCGGCGCGGTACCAGCCGAGCCCGGCGGCCACGACGCCTGCCGCGACACTTCCGGTGGTCACCGGCCCGAACTGGGTAAGGGCGGTGGTGACGGTGGTGGGGGTGGCGATCATGCCGGGGTGCCGGGCCAGCCACAGCGCGGCCTTGGCCTCGATCCCTCGCGTCTTCTTGGTCTGGGTTGCCATCAGTACCTACAGCTCCTCGCGATCAAACTGGGGGCGGGCGGGCACAAACAGGGCCGCAACTCCCCGGCACCTGATCGCCAGCGGTTACGGCCCTGTTCTGTCCCTGGTGTGCTGTTGTGGGTGGTGCGGTGGTGGGTGCACGCGCGCTCCGGCTCAGCGGGTGCGGCGGCGTTTGGTGGTTTTCTCGGTCAGCGGTGCGGCGTCCTCAAGACGGGTGAGGACGGTGGCGACCGACCGGGCCGCGGTGTCGTGGTGTTTCTTAAATCCCGCGGTGCGAATCTGGGTGGCGCGCATCGTCCGGCGAAGCTCTTTCATCGCCTTCTCCACGTCCTCGACCCGGCGATCCAACTGATGCGAACGACTCACGATCAACGTCCTTTCTCTCCAATGAATGTGGCGGTCTCAGGAGTGCGCCTTACCGCGCTTTTCTAGGCGTCGGCAGGTCGGGCACCAGTTCGCAAACAGCGGGCGGAACCAGTACGGGTTGTATTCACCAGGCTCAGCGGTGTCCCCGCACAGCGCGGTCACGCGACCCGACCAGTGGGAGCGCTCCGCCACCACATGCGTATAGCCCTCGTCTCTCTTGGCCATCAGTGCCGCCTTCCCGTTAGACCCGCCAGCTTCGAGAGACCAGCTCGGCCTTGTACTCGGTCGCGTGCTTGCGCAGGGCGTCCAGATCGTTGCTGGCCTTGCGCAGCGCCGCGGCGATCTCGACCTTGGTCGGCACCTGCCAGCCCTGAAACCGGGTGTCCGACTTGTCCGAGAGGGTCTTCGAGAACTTGATCAGTTCGTCCAGCGCCAGCCGGGCCGTGCCGATCGCGGACTCAAACTCCGCATACCGCTTACGCGCGTGGTTGTTCACTACCTGCGACTGCACAATCTCTGTCCTTCCTCGCTACGTTGTGGTTGTGCCGTTTCCAGCGGACTCAGGTGCGGGCCACCACGACCGCGCCACCGGCCAGGGCGAGCAACCCAACCAGCGGCATCGCGGCCAGCAGACACGCCACCAGCGCCAGCCAGATCACATACGGCAGAAAACTCACGATCATCGAAATCGGTGTCCTTTCACATCGGCCATTGACGGCCGCACACCGTGCACGTGGCAATTCGTGACGGTGACAGCCAGAAATTCGCTGAACACGCATGCCCGCTCATCACGCACCCCGCTTCACGCCGTGCGGATCGAACGTGCACACGCCATCGCCGGTCAGAAGACGGCTCGTCATCGGTTTCACCTCACTAACTGGTTACGGACGGGTACTTTGTGGTGGAACCCCAAGACCCCCGGAAGAATGCGCCGGGAATCAAGGCGCGCTACCACAAATAAGCGCGAATTTAAACATAGCTCGGCCCACTCTGGAATTGTCAAAGAACACAGGAGCGCCCTCGCCCGACTCGAACGGGCTACTTACCGTGAAAAGGGAGGGCTATTCAGAAATGACTGAAAGCGGGCTAGGTGACCGGCTTGAGCCCGCGGGCTGCGAACGCCACACCGGAGACCGTCTCGCCGCGCTCGTTCTTCATCGAGTACGGCGTCACCCGAGGGTCGATCAGCTCCACCAGCTCACCGTCGTTGACCTCGTGGCCGGGGTCGGAGTCCAGCGTCACGCGGATCTCCTCGCCCTTCTCGCGGCGCTCACCCGACTCCTGCCGCTTCTTCGCGAACAGGCCCACCACGAACTTGGTCACCCCGTTCGCGTCCGTGACCACCTCGTCCTTGCCGTTGTCGCCCTTTCGCACCTTCATCTCCGGTGCCTCCGTCACCTGAAGGCGGTAGCCACCGAGGTTGATCGGGATGTTCCGCATGTGCGCTCCTTGGTAGTCTTGGTATGCCAACCGAGTTGGTATGCCAAGACTGTAGCGCAGCGACAGAAGGCGACGCAAGCACTTGGCATACCAAGATTGAAGAAGGGGTGTGACCAGCATGAATGACCCAGAGCCGGAGCACATGTACGAGCGCATCGCGGCCGCTGTTCGCGATCAGATCCTCGCGCGGACGCTGGAGCCGGGGGAGCGGTTGCCAACGCAGGAGGAGTTGTGCGAGACGTTCGGGGCATCCCGGATCGTCGTGCGCCGCGCCCTCGACCTGCTTGAAGCGGAAGGGTTGATCAACCGGGTGCAGGGCGGCCGGGCAACAGTCCGGCTCTACGATCCGCTCATCCGACGGGCATCCCTGCACTACCGCTCGGATCCAGGAGCGCCCTTTGCGGAAGAGGCGATCGCCACCGAGCGCGTCCCGCGGTACACCCACGAGACGAAGCCGGATCGCGCGGGGCTGGAGACGGCCCACAGGCTCAAGATCGGCGTTGGGGACGAGGTGATGCGCACGGACTACGTGTCCTACGCCGACGACGAGCCGATGATGACGGTGGCCTCGTTCGAGCCGCTGGCGATCACGCAAGGCACCCCGATCGAGAAGCCAGAAGAAGGGCCGCTGATGGGGGCGGGCATCATCGACCGGTTCACCTCGATCGGCCTCCGGCCGACGACCGTTGTCGAGCGACTGCACTCCCGGATGCCACGGCCGTCAGAGGCCGAGAAGCTCAACTTGCGGCCAGGTATCCCGGTGGTAGTGATCGTGCGCATCGCCTACCGCGAAGACCGGCCGCTAGAGACAGCGGACATTCTGCTGGCCGCGCACCAGTACAAGCTTGAGTACGTCACGAAGGTGGACCCGCTCCCGGCGGAGTGAAGGCTGCCCGTTCGTCAATCACGGTTGGTAGCAACCCGGCTGGACTGCTCGTCTGGTCGGGTTGTTTGCCTTTCGCGGCGGCTCTCCGTGTGGGAAGAATGAAGATGACAACCGTCTTCAACTAAGGAGAGCAAGTGTCGCTCAACGTTCCGGCTGCCCTTCAGGCGCAAGCCGAAGCAGGAGACATCAACGACGCCGACTTCCTCCGGTGCATCCAGGAATCACTGCCCTATGCGTGGTCTGTCGTCTCCAACGTGGCGAAGGATCTCCAGTCCAACGGCGAGCCGTTCGCAGTCAACGAAGAGGTCCCGCCGACCGAAGAGGCATGGGGACAGCTCTTCCGGCTGGTCGCCAGCGACTCCATGCGCTCAGCCGTCGAGAAGCACTTCGGCGCCCGGCTGGCCTTCCAGAACTGCTGCAAGGTCGGCCTGTTCCAGCCCACGGCCACCAAGGAGTACGCCGAGTTCACCTCCGCCCGCGCCCAGGTGCTCAATCAGAAGCCGGAGCTGCTGAACTGCTGATCGACCGGCGACAGCCTGCCGTGTTCAGAGTTTCCTTACTTGTTCAAGGCGGCCCCTCCGGGGCCGCTGGCCTCTGTGCTCATGGCCGACGCCCCAGCGGAGGCGTGCGGCTGCCGCCGGTCCTCCGCGGGCGTCGGCCGTGAGGCGGCCAGCGGCCACCCGCCGGAGGGGCCGCCAAACAGGGAAGCTGTGAACAGATGCCCTCGCCGGGCGGGCAGGCTCCGGGATGGGCCCAAGCGCGAGCCGAGTGCTACGGGACCGGGGGAGTGGCTGGTCACCAGCTGGTCATCCCGTCGCCTGCCCTGATGGCTATCACACCGCGCCGGGACCGCAAGCCTGGCAAGTTCGGCCCGGCGGATGGCAGCCACGGTTGCGGCCCCGACACGGCGTGATCGAGACGCCATCAGGCGACGGGATGACCAGCAAGCGGGTCGCGTCTTGAAACAAAAACCTCCGACGGATCGATGGGAGGGCAAGTAAGCGCAACTACGAGAGGGGCATCAGCTCTTGAACACCCTAGACGACGACGTCGATCACGTCCTGAGATACCTCGTCGAAATCATAAATGCTCAATCTAGTGATGCCTCTATGGGTATTACACTCAGCATGCCCTCAGGAATGGTCACAGGGCAGCTGATACCGGGCCGCCTCTGGATGAGTGAGGTAGCCGATCTCTTCCAGCAAGCTTCGGGCAGTGAGGAAGAGGCTCCGTTCGCGCATTTTTTCAATCAGGTGAGACGACAATACGACGACGTTGACTCAACTGACTCCCCAAGTGAGGATGACTCGCAACATGATGACTCGCAGGATGATACAGATAAGCCAGTGACTGGGTTCATTCACCTCCGTAATGCACGGTTCTTTGTCGGCGCACAAATGGCTCCGCAGGAGGGTGCGCACTGGCGTGGACGCTTAGTGGATGTTGCTGGTTGGAATCCAGGCCACATGTCAGTGGGGTAGCCGGGCGTCTCAACATTCCGACAGCAGATGTGCCGCCGAGTCAGGTAGCTCGGCGGCACAATGCAACTGGACATCTTCTGCCTCCACCGTTGACAAGATCAAGATCAAGTGCCCCACTTATGCCCCACAATGACTGGAAGAAGACGGTCAACGCTCAGTGACCGCCACCGTTTGCTGTCGCGAACTAAGCAGGTGAGGGCGCGCATCGGCAGACGACGAGAAACGGTGACCTTGGCCGCGCGGAAATCGACGCAGTGCGGGTTCGAGTCCCGTCGGGGGCACTGTTCCCGCTGGTCGGTGAGGTAATCCCGCGGTCCGGGTGATCGTCGGGCGCTCCCGCGTCAGGACGCGGACGGCGGCGGGGTGAACTGACTGGCGGTGAACTCGGCACCCCACGGGTCGCGGAGCACGGCGGCCCTGGTCCATTCGGTGTCGGAGGTCGTCACCACGGTGCCGCCGAGTCGTTCCGCGATGGCGGCCGTCTTGTCGCGGTCGGCCACCGTGAACGTGACATGCCAGTGCGAACGCTCGGTTGCTGCGAGTGGAACGAGCCAGCCGATCGCGTCGGCGAAACCGGGTGGCGCGAACCCTTCCTGCCGCTCGTGGATGTCCGGGTCCACCGTGCCGGCGAGATGTTCTCCGTATCCCGGGCGGCGGATCATCGTCGCGTAGCCGAGGTCTTCGAACTCCCATCCGAAGACCCTTCGGTAAAAGGAACTCGACTCGGCGGGATCGGCCGCATGGAGGTCACTGAAGTTCCACGCGCCGGGGGCGTTGGTCAGCTGCGCTCCCGGTCGCCTGTTCGCCTGCCACAGCCGGAACTCGACGCCGGCAGGGTCGGCGCACACCGCCGACACCCCACCCTCTCCTGCCGACGCCGGCGGCGAGACAACGCGACCGCCCGAGTACGCGACCAACCGGGCGGTGGACTGAGCATCGTCAACGGCGATGTAGGTGTTCCACGAAGCGGCTGACGTTCGCGGTTCCGCCGGATCGGCCGGGCCTGCGACGCCGGCGACATCCTGACCGTCGAGTCGCGCGATCACGTATCGGAACGGCGCACCCGGCGCCGTGGCGTCCGAGAAGCTCCATCCGAACAGATCCCCGTAGAACGCCTTCACGGCCTCGACGTCGTTCACCTCCAGGTCGATCCAGGACGTCACCCCGGCAGGGTAGGTGCGCACTTCGGCCATGTGTGTCTCCTTCGTCGTCGGCTCATCGAACGTAGAGGAGGGGTCCGACAAAACGCCTCGCCTGCGTTCCGCCGCGCGCCGGTCGATGTCGGTGCGGATGCCTAATATCGGGTTCCATGACGACGTTGTCGCATCTGCGTAAGGCCGCGCTCGCCCTCCCGGAGGTCGAGGAGGGCACCCACTTCGGCATGGTCGCGTTCTCGGTGCGCGGCAAGGGCTTCGCCTCGGTGACCAAGGACGGCCAGGTACAGCTGCAGCTGTCACCCGACGATGCCGAGGCCGCGCTCTCGGCGCACCCGGCGGGGGAGCGCCTGGTCCGGATGGGCACTCCCATCGGCTTCCGCATTCAGTTGGCCGACATCAACGGCAAGGATCTCAATGCCCTGGTCCGCGCGGCATGGTTCCGCCGCGCACCGAAGCGGCTGGCGGCCACGCTCGCCGCCGCCGACGCGGGAGTCGGGCAGCAGGACGGCGACCTGCCCGCCGCCATCGGCAGGCCCGCGACGCAGGCCATGCTGGGAGCCGGCTTGGGCACTCTCGACGAGGTCGCCAGCCGTACCGAGAAGGAGTTGCTCGCACTGCACGGTGTCGGCCCGAAGGCGGTACGCATCCTGGCCGAGGCGCTGGCGCGGCAGGGCAAGTCCTTCCGCTGACTCCCGCGCGGCCGGGAGCGGACCAGGGCGCACTGTTTCCGCACGTCACCGGTCGTGAGTGCGTAACAGTGTTCTAACTCGCGTGCGCACTCACGAGATGTGACACCGCCGTCCCGCTCGATATCGCATCACTTACCATTGCGCAAACGCAATTCTGGGAGGCGAAGCATCGTGCAGACGCCCGGCTCGGCGCAGCCGCATGGGAAACATGTCTACTTCCACGTCGGTGCACCGAAGACCGGGACGACGTACCTCCAGCTCGTGCTGCAGCAGAACCGGAAAGCGCTGGCCGGCAACGGTGTGCTGTACCCCTACGACGAGCACGGAGACTCCTTCCGCTCCACGATCGACTTCCGCGGGATCGGCTGGGCCGGGCGTGGCCCCGGCGAGCACGCCGGGACCTGGGACCGGGTCGCCGAGCGTTGCCGGGCCTGGTCGGGCTCCACGGTGATCGTCTCCAACGAGCTGCTCGGTGGCGCGACCGTCGAGCGGATCAAGGCAGGACTGGCCAGCGTGCAGCCTGCCGAGGTCCACGTCATCTTCTCGGCACGGGATCTCGCGCGCCAGCTCGTCTCCGACTGGCAGGAGCACATCAAGCACAAGCACCTGGTGACGCTCGAGGACTTCGTCGGCGACCTCGTCGAGAAGGGCTTCGACGCACCCGAGCCGTTCGGCGAGATGTTCTGGGGTCTGCACGACGCCGCCTACGTACTGCAGAACTGGGCGGAGGTCGTCCCGCGGGAGAACATCCACATCGTCACGGTGCCCCAGCAGGGAGCGCCCCGGGACACGCTCTGGCGGCGGTTCTGCGAGGTCACCGGCCTGGACCCGGAAGGATACGACACCACGGTCCCGCGGTCCAACTCCTCGATGGGAGTGGCCGAGACCGAGCTGCTGCGGCGGATCAACGCCGACGTTGCCGACCTGCCTGCCGACAGCTACGACCAGCTCGTCCGCATCCAGCTCGCGGAGAACATCCTGGGGCGGCAGTCACCCGGCCTGAGCCTTCCGCCCGAGCGCGCCGACTGGGTGCGGCAGCGCTCGCGCGATCTCATCGACGAGCTGAAGCGAGCCGGCTACCACGTCGAGGGTGACCTCGAGGAGCTCATGCCGGCTGAGAACGCCGAATCCGGCTACGTATCTCCGACCGGGCTGACCGAGGCGGAGCTGGCGCCCGCCGCGATCCGCGCGGCGACCGGCCTGCTGCGGCACAGCAGCGTGCAGCACCAGCGGATCCGCGAGTTGAAGGGGCACCTCGAAGGCCCCCGGCCACCGGCCGGTGCCAGGGACCTGGCGGCACAGCTCTACCGGGTCGGCCGCCGCCGGGCGGGCCGGGTGGTGCGCGCGGTGCGGAGCCGCCGCTGACCGCACCACCGCGGCCGTACCGGATCAGGCTTCCAGGGCCTCCTTGAGCGCGGCGAGCCGCTCGCCCCAGAAGGTCTTCATCCGCGCGGCCTCCTGCGCGTCGGTCAGCTTCTCGTGCTGTAGCGCTACCACGGCCTTCGCGTCACCCTTCGGGATGAAGCCGACCACGATCCGTGTCGAGCCGTCCACCCAGTCCGCGCGGAACGACTTGGGTGCCGTGGCGGTTCGGACGTTCAGCGTGACGCCGGGCAGCCACCGTTCGAGCAGCCGGGAATCGGTGAACGCCGTGAACAACCGCTCGACGGGCACGGCGACGGTCTTGCTCCGGCTGATGCCGAAGTAGCCGTCGCTCTTCTGGCCGGGTGCACGCATCCCGCGAGCCTGCTCGTATCCCACCGTGACGCTCTGCGCCCACCAGCCGTCGACCCCATGTTCCTCGACGAGGTGGCGGGCGATCTCGGTGTGCGTGTGCTCGGTGGCATTCCACGTGTCGAGCAGTGCGAACCACTCGTCCCAGCCGCGTCCGGTGCGCTCGCGGAGAGCAGCCTCGGACCCTCGCTGGGGCTGGACGGCGACAGGCGGCGCGGACTGTGGCGCGGTGTCCGACTTCTCCAGAATCCGGCGCCGGGCGGTGGTGTAGCTCTCGCCGGTCTTGTCCGCGCGGGTCCGGACGCGGGTCTTGAACGACTTCTGCCTGGTCATCACATGCTCCCTGATACGACACGGCGCGACCACGGGACTCACGCTCCCGTCGGCCCCGCCGGAATGGGGCATGTCACCGGCGTCCCGAGAACTCGAGGTCCCCTTTGCCCCCACGAGCCGATGGCGTGAGCACCGGTAACGGGGGTGCGGCGCAGGACGGCGCCGACTCGACAATACACGGAGCAGGCCCGTGGCGGTAGCGACCAAGGCAAGCGAGCCCGGAGTCAGCCGCCGTTTCCTTGTGCGGGGACGATCTCGAACAGCGGAAGCAGGCCCGCGATCTGCAGGACCCGGTGCGCGAAGCGGTCCACGTTGACGATCTTGACGGTGCCACCGCGGTCGGTCACCGTGGCGTGCGCGCGCACCAGCGCGCTGATGCAGGCCGAGTCGAAGAAGGACAGCTTCGCGAAGTCGACAACGAGCCGGTCCGCCCCGGCGGAGAGCAACCGTTCCAGTGCGGCATCCAGTTCCGGCGCCACACCGTGGTCGATCTCGCCGGTCAGGGTGATCCGGCCTTCGCTGCTGATGAGCTCGGCGTGCACGGTCGAGGCCGCCGCCGGATTCGGTTCGCGGTTGCCGTCCGTCATCTTTTGCGCTCTCCTGACGCCGTGTGTGGTTGCCTGCACCAGCCAGCTACCCCAACCGGAGGCATACCAAGTCGTACCCTAAGTTTGCCAGCACGCAACCAACTTGTGAGTGTGTACGCAGCCACGTGCATCTCGATCGGGAGCTTCAGTATGACTCTGACAGCCCAGCCGGTACGCGAGGAACTCGCCGAATTCCTCCGGGCGCGGTGGCAGGACATCGTGCGGGCGTGGTCGGCGGCCGCCGTCTTCGGGCATGCCGATCCCGCCGACACCGAGGACGAGTGCGCCGAACTGCTCACCGGCGTCGCGCAGGCGATCCGTGAGGGTGCCGAGGGCGATCCGGCCGACGAGGGCTTCTCCGCGGCGCGGTCGGTGTTCGGTCCGCTGGTCGCGGGTGTGGCCGCGGGCCAGGGTGGTCGCCCGGACGTGGCGGCCCTGAAGGCACCCCTGCTCCGCCTCTGGAGTGAGCACGACAAGCCGGCGGACATGGCGGCGGACGGTGCCGTGGCGCTGTCCACGGTGGTCGACACGCTGCGCCTGCTGCTGCTGGAGATGGAGCTGGAGTCCAGCGCGGAAACCATCCGGTCGCAGCGGGAGCAGCTCACCGAGCTGTCGACCCCGGTGATAAAGCTGTGGGACGGCGTGCTCGCGATCCCGCTGATCGGCACGCTGGACAGCATGCGCAGCCAGGCCGCGACGGAGAACCTGCTGGAGCAGATCGTCGCGCAGCAGGCGCGGGTGGCGATCCTGGACATCACCGGCGTGCCCGCCGTGGACACCATGGTCGCCCAGCACCTGCTGAAGACCGCGATGGCGGCGCGGCTGATGGGGGCGGAGTGCATCATCAGCGGTATCCGCCCGCAGATCGCGCAGACGATGGTGCAACTCGGCATCGACCTCGGCGAGCTGGCCACGCGGGCGAGCCTGGCCGACGCACTCGGATATGCCCTGCACGAAACCGGGATGGCCGTAGTGGCCGACCAGCACCGTTAGGGGTGAACACTGATGAGCGCGACCTCCGTGATCGAGCTGGACGGTGTCCTGCTCGTCACCATCCAAGGTGAGCTGACCGATCATGACGCCATCGCGCTGCAGCAGGACCTGACCACCCAGGTCGCCGAGCGTGGTGCCCGGGGCGTGCTCATCAACATCTCGGCGCTGGAGATCGTCGACTCCTTCCTCGCCAGGACCCTGCACGAGATCGCGGGCGTGACCTCCCTGCTCGCCGCGGAGACGGTGGTCGTGGGCATGCGGCCCGAGGTCGCCATCACGCTCGTGGAGCTCGGCCTGACCCTGAACGGGCTCCGGACGGCGCTTTCGGTGTCCGACGGCCTGTCGATGTTCGGCGGTGCCTCCATCGCCCGGCGCGCGGAGGGGGCATGACCACCGTTCCCACCGTGCGCGAGGTGCCCATCCGTGCCGAGATCGGCATCGTTCAGGTACGGCAGGCCGTTCGCGAGGTGGCGGTATCGGTCGGGTTCTCGCTCGTCGACCAGACGAAGCTGGTGACCGCCGCGAGCGAGCTCGCCCGCAACACGCTCAAGCACGGCGGTGGCGGCGTCGCGGAGATCGAGCTCGAACAGCGGGTCGGGTCGACCGCCCTGCGGCTGAGGTTCCACGACAAGGGTCCCGGCATCGGTGACGTGGAGCTGGCCCTGCGGGACGGCTACAGCAGTGCAGGTGGCCTCGGACTCGGCCTGAGCGGGGCCCGCAGGCTCGCCGACGAGTTCGATCTGGAGACCGCCCGGGGCGAGGGCACGACGGTGACGGTCACGTTCGTGGCCGCCGGCCCGGCGGCCCGATGAGCGGCACCACGATCGCCGTCACGCAGCCGGTGCACATCGCCAGGGCTCGCAACGTGGCCACGTCGACGGCTCGTGCCGTGGGCCTGCCGAGACCGTCCGTCGACCGGGTCGCGCTCGCCGCCTCGGAACTGGCCAGCAACCTGGTCAAGTACGCACTCGACGGGCTGTTCTCCGCGGAGGTGCAGCCTGCCGGGCTCGACCTGCTGGCCACCGACCGCGGCCCCGGGATCAGGCGGGTCGACGAGTGCCTCCGGGACGGCTACTCCAGCACCGGCACGCTGGGGACGGGCCTCGGCGCGATCCGCCGCCTCGCCGACCGGTTCGACATCTGCTCCCGGCTCCAGCAGGGCACCACGGTGCTCGCCCGCTGGCACGTGGCGCAGCCCGAACCGCTCGGTGTACGGCTCGGCGCCGCCGAGTACACCTCACCGGGCGAGACCGTCAGTGGCGACGCGTGGGCCGTCGCCGAGACCGGCGGCGTCACCACCCTCGGTATCAGTGACGGCCTCGGCCACGGCCCGGGAGCCGCGGCCGCCAGCGCCGCCGCGATGGCACAGGTCTGCGCGGGCGCGGCCGGGTCGCCGGACCAGGTGCTCGCCGCGATGGACGCGGACATGGGCGGTACCCGCGGCGCGACGGTCGCTGTGGCGCAGTTCGACCTCGCGCGGCAGCGGCTGCGGTTCAGCGGCATCGGCAACATCGCCGCCCGGCTTTACGGGGGTGGTGGCGCGATGGGCGAGACGCTGGTGTCGATGCCCGGGATCGTCGGCAAGCGGCCCCGGCAGATGCGCAGGCACGAGCCGCTGGTACGGCCCTGGTCGGCCACCAGCATGCTGGTGCTGCACACCGACGGCATCGCGGGGCGGTGGAACCCGGCCGACTGGCCAGGTGTTCTCCGGCACGATCCCGCGACCGTGGCGGGCTGGCTACTTGGCCAGCACGCCCGGCGACGCGATGATGCATGCGTGGTGGTGATCGCCGGAGGTGACACGTCGTGAACGCAGGCAGGCGGGACACCCGCAGCGCTGCCGAGCTGCGCGCCGAGCTCGAGCAGGCGCTGCGCGGCAGACGCCTCTCCGCCGAATCCTGGGAGCCGCTGCTCGCGGAGTTCGAGTCCGGTGGCGCGCTCGCCGGTGCCATGCGCGAGCTGGTGGACGTCGCCCGGGAACAGGAGCTGGAGCTGCGCTGGCACCAGTCCGAACTGGAGCAGACCAACGCGGGGCTGCTGGCGCTGCACACCGAGATCGACAGGCAGCGGCAGCGCAACGCCTTCCTGGACGAGGTCAGCCGCGCCTCGGCGACCTCACTCGACCCGGCCGAGGTGCTCGGTGTGGTCGCGCGCCTGCTGCGCAGGCAGGACTTCGCCGACCACGTCGACGTCTGGACGATGACCGAGACCGGCCTGCTCGGGGCCGGTGACCCGGAGCGGGAGCCGGACACCACAACGCGCGCCGCGGTCCGGTCGCGGGAGACGGTCCGCGACGGTGACCATCGTGTGAGCGTGCCGCTCACGGCGGGCCCGCACGTACTCGGCGTGCTCGATCTCTACCGCGGGGCCGCCGAGTTCGGTGACGAGGACGTCGCGCTCGCCCGCGGCGTCGCCGACCGGGCGGCCGTCGGGTTGCGCAACGCGAACGTCTACGAGCGGGAGCACGAGCTCGCCGAGCGGCTGCAGCACGCGATGCTGCCCGGGCTGACGCCGCACGAAGAGCTCGACCTCGTCGCCCGGTACCGCTCCGCGACCAGGGGTGTGCACATCGGCGGCGACTGGTACGACGCCGTCTCCCGGCCGGACGGGACGGTGGTGCTCACCGTCGGTGACGTCACCGGGCACGGACTGGACGCCGCGGTCGTCATGGGGAAGCTGCAGAACGCCCTGCACGCCTACGCGCTGGAGGGCCACGGACCGGCGACCTCGCTGCGCCTGGTGCACGAGCTGCTCCGCGGGGGGCCGACGACGCTCTTCGCCACGGCGGTGGTCGTCGAGGTGGAGAAGGCCACCGGCATGCTGCGCTGGGCCAGCGCCGGGCACCTGCCACCTCTGCTGGAGGCCGGTGACGGCCAGGTCCGCTTCCTGGAGGCCGAGCACGCGCCGATGCTCGGCATCAACTTCGAGCACGGCATCCCCGAGCACAAACGTCAGCTCTCGCCGGGCTCGTCGATCGCCCTCTACACGGACGGGCTCATCGAGCGCCGCAACAGCGATATCGACGCGGGCCTGGAGCGGCTGGCCGCGGCGTTCACCTCGGCTTCGGGCCAGCACGTCGAGGCGCGTGCCGAGCACGTGCTGCGCGACATGCTCGGCGCGGCCGACCACGATGACGACGTCTGCCTGCTGCTCTGCCGCTGGCGCGGGGACTCGCGATGAGCGCCACGCCCACCGGCGCGGAGATCGCGGCGGCCGTCCGGCGCGGCGAACTCGACCCGGTCCGCGTCACGGAGGACGCGCTGCGGCGGATCGACGCCGCCGACGGCATCGTCGGCGCCTTCCGGCGGGTGCGCGGGCCCGAGGCGCTCGCCGAGGCCGAGGGGCTGCGCGGACGGCCCGATCTCGACCGGTTGCCGCTGGCTGGCGTGCCGGTCGCGGTGAAGGACGTGGTGGAGGTCGCGGGCGAGACGGTCGAGTGGGGCTCGCGGGCGGCCGGCCCGCCGGCCGCCACCGCCGACCACGACGTGGTGCGGCGGCTGCGCGCGGCAGGCGCGGTGATCGTCGGAATCACGCGGGTGCCCGAGCTGTGCGCGTGGCCGATGACCGACACACCGGACGGCATCACGCGCAACCCGCGGCAACCTGCGTACACGGCCGGTGGCTCGTCCGGTGGCAGCGCGGCCGCCGTCGCCGCCGGGTTCGTGCCGATGGCGCACGGTACCGACGGCCTCGGCTCCGTCCGGCTGCCCGCCGCGATGTGCGGCCTGTTCGGTATCAAGCCGGGCCGGGACGTGATCGTCGACACCTCGGGGCCGCACTGGTTCGGGATGTCCACCCACGGTGCGCTGGCCACCACGGCGGCCGATGCCGCGTCCCTGCTCGCCGTGCTCGCCGACCGCCCGGACCTCGCAGGCACGGCCACGCCCGGCCCGGTGCGGATCGCGGTGTCCTCGCGGGTGCCGCTCACCCGCGCGCCCGTGCCGAGGCCGCTGCGCGCGGCCGCCGAGCGGGTCGGTGAACTGCTCGCGGGCGCCGGGCACCGGGTGAGCGCCGCCTCGCCACGCTACGGTGCCGCCGCCCCGGCCGGACTGCTGACCCGCTGGGTCGCCGGACCGGCCGAGCAGGCCGAGTCCTTCGACAGGGCGAAGCTCCAGCCGCGGACCCGCGCCCACGTGCGCGCGGGTGACGCCGTCCGCCGGGCCGGGCTCGTGCGTGAGCGCACGGCGCGGGAATGGACCAGCAGGGCAGAGGAGTTCTTCACCACGCACGACGTCCTGGTGACCCCCATGCTGGCGACCCTGCCGCCGAAGGCCGCTCGCTGGCACGCGCGGTCGTGGGCCGCCAACGCGCTGCCCTCCATCGGGCTCGCCGGGTTCGCCGGGCTGTGGAACCTCGCCGGGTTCCCGGCGATGTCGGTGCCCGCGGGCCGGCGCCCGGACGGCCTGCCGATCGGCGTGCAGCTCGTGGCCGCCCGCGGCGGGGAGAGCACCCTGCTCGGGCTCGCGGCGGAACTGGAACGGCTCGGAAACGGCTAGCGCAGGTCCCAATGCGGCATCGGGTGCGACCAATGCCGCATCGGGGCACGTCGGCGCGAACTAGGCGCGCAGCCGCACCCCGTCGTGCTCCTGCGAGGCGGGCAGGTCGGCGATGTCGGCGTCCTCGTCCTGCACCGGCACGAGCGCCGACTCGCCCTCCTTCAGCACCTTGTCGGCCTCCTTGAGCCGGGCGCGCGCCTCCTCGCGGATCCGCGCCAGCCGCTCCACCGTGTCGTTCGCCTCGGTAGTGCGGCGCTCTGCCTCGGCCTTCGCCTCGTCGAGGATGCGCTCGGCCTCCGCGCCGGCCTCGTCGACCAGCCGCTTGGCCTCCGTCGTGGCCTCCGAGATCCGCCGCTCGGCCTGGTTCTTGCTCGCGGTCTTCTGGTCGGCGATGTACTTGTCGAGGGCGTTGCGCTCCGCGGTCATCTTCGCGTCGAACTCACGCTCGATCGTGCGGCGCCTGTTCTCCGCCTCGCTGTCGAGCCGTTCCCGCCGCCGCACGGCCTCGGTGGTCATCTTCTCCACCTCGGCCTTGGTCGAGGCGAGCGCCTCCTCGTGCTCGCGCTGCAACGCGTCGGCATGACCGTCGAGCGTCTCCAGCAGCTTCATGTACCGCTGGTGCAGCTTGTCCGAGACCGTGCTGCTCTCGGCCCAGTGCTTCTCGGCGCCCTCCTGCGCGCGGGCGATGATCTCCTCCGCGCGCGCGTTCGCCAGCCGGACGGTGCGCTGCATCCGCTCGTCGAGGTCCTCGATCCGCTCCGGCGGCTTCTTCAGCTCCTCGATCCGGTCGTGCAGCTTGTTGATCTCCCGGCGAGCGTTGTCCAGCTCCCGGGACACCGTGTTGATCTGGGCGCGCGCCGAGTCGCGATCGGACATGAGCCGCCGCAGCTGCGTCTCGATGTGGTCGACGTACTGCAGGACCTGGTTGCGGTCGAACCCGTGCCAGGCCTGGCTGAATTCCCGTCGCAGCGGCAGAAGACCGTTGTCTCGCTCGGAAGCCATGTCATGACCGTACCCGCGCACGGTGCGTTATCGCCGCCAGGCCTGGGGTCTTTGCCCGACTTCGCTCACGATTTTCTCGTCACCAGTGGAAGCCCCGGGTGAGCTTCACGAGCGCGGTCGCGGCCCTGGACAGGTGCCGGTCTCCCTTGCCGATCCGGAGGCCGCCGCTGCCGCCCGCCGCCGCCGAGTCGGGGAAGACCCGATACCCCTGGTAGGCGATGGCGTCCACCAGGCCGGGCGCGAGCGCGTAGGCGGCCTGGATCAGGTAGCCCTCGGGGGTGCCGATGTGCTTCGGCTTGTCCTTGAGCGCACGGACCACCATGTCGGCGGCCTGCTCCGGCGACTTCGTGGGGAACGCGTCGTAGATCTTGGTCGGCCGGATCATCGGGGTGCGCACGAGTGGCATGTGGATCGTTGTGAACGTGATCCCGTCGCCGTGCGTCTCGGTGGCCACGATCTTGCTGAAGTAGTCGAGCGCGGCCTTCGAGGCCACGTACGCGGAGAACCGTGGCGCGATGCCCTGCACGCCGATCGAGGACACGTTCACGATGTGCCCGTACTTGCGCTCGGTCATGTGCGGCAGCAGCGCGACGATCAGCCGCACCGCGCCGAAGTAGTTGATCGCCATCGCCCGCTCGAAGTCGTGGAAGCGGTCGAAGGAGAGCTTCACCGACCGGCGGATCGAGCGGCCTGCGTTGTTCACCAGCATGTCCACCCTGCCGTGGTCGGCGAGCATGGCGTCGACGATCTTGCGCACCGACTCCTCGTCGGTGAGGTCCGCAGGGTAGACCGAGGCCTGCCCGCCCGCGGCGATGATCTCGTCGCGCACCTCCTCCAGCTCGTGCCGCCTGCGCGCGACGAGCAGCGGCACCGCGCCCTCGGCGGCGATCCGCAGTGCGGTCGAGCGCCCGATCCCCGACGAGGCGCCGGTGATCACGACCCGGCGGCCGTCCAGCTCACCCCGCGGGCCGTGCTTGCGCGCGCGGAAGGGGTCCAGGTGCTCACGCCAGTACCGCCACAGCGCCGGGGCGTAGCGCTCCAGCGGCGGCACGTCCACTCCGGACCCGGCCAGCTCCCTGCGGGTCGCGGCGGAGGCGAACACGGCGGGAAACGTCAGCGTCTCCAGCAGCACCGGCGGAATGCCGAGCCGCTCGAACACGGCATCGCGCGCGATCGTGACACCCGGTACGTGCTCGCTCAGGCGCACCAGGTTCACCACGCGGCGGGAGATGCCCTCGCCGAGTTCGAGGTCGATCGTCGGGGCGCCGGCCGCCCTGGCGAACGCGTTGTAGACCGCAGCCACCGGCTGCGGTTCCGGGTTGACCAGGTGGAACGCGCGGCCGTCGAGACCGTCCCTTGTCACCAGTTCGAGCATCGCCTTCGCGACGTAGTCGACCGGTACGACGTTGGTGTCGCCGATGTCCGGTCCGACGACCGGCACGTTCGGCAGCGCCGCGAGGCGGCTGATCGCGTTGAAGAGGTAGTAGGGGCCGTCGATCTTGTCCATCTCGCCGGTCTCCGAGTGCCCGACGACGACGGCGGGGCGGTACACCCGCCACGGCACCTCCTGCTGCTCGCGGACCAGCCGCTCCGCCTCGAACTTCGTGCGGTGGTACGGCGTGACCAGGCGCTGGCCCGCGTCGAACATCTCCTCGGTGAAGATGCCCGCGTAGTCACCGGCGACCGCGACCGACGACACGTGGTGCAGGCAGCGGGCGCCGAGGTCCGCGGCCAGCTCGATGACGTGCCGGGTGCCCTCCACGTTGGCCCTGATGCTCACCTCGTCGTCGGCGGTCAGGTCGTAGAGCGCGGCGAGGTGCACGACGTGGTCCACCCGTCCCCGCAGCTCCTCACGGGTGGGCGGGTCGACCCCGAGGGCCTCCTCGCCGAGGTCGCCGGGCACCAGCGTGACCTTCTCCGGATGCGGCCACTCCTGCACCAGCGTGGCCAGGCGCTCCCGGGAGCGTTCGCGGACGAGCAGGGTCACCCGCTCGGTGTCCGCACGTTCGAGCAGCAGCCGGGTGAAATGACGTCCGATCAGTCCGGTCGCCCCGGTCACGAGATAGGTGGCCATTGGCTTACCCCTTCACCGCCGTGGATCGAGACAGAGCAACACGCGGCAATTCTGCCGCACGTGTCGAATCCCCGCGCCGGTGTTCGGCGATGCTCACCCCGGCTCGGCGAGCACGACCCGGTTCTCGGCGTAGCCGGTGGTGCCGCCGAGCCAGCGACCGCCGCAGGTGACCAGCACGATGCGGTGCGGGCCGCTCTGGCCGAACAGCTCACCTGCCCTGGCGGGCAGCTCGTCCTTGGCCAGCGTGACGATCCGGGTGATGTCGTAGTTCCATGCCGTGCCCGCCTCGTCGACGACGGTGACCCGCTCGCCGATCCGGGCGGCCCACAGCTCCGCGAACGGCCCGGTGCGCCCGTTCCAGTCGACGTGGCCGGCGAACACGCTCGCCCCGCCGGGCGCGCCGACGCCGGCGCCCCACCAGGTGGCTTCTCCGAGATCGTCCGGCACCGGGAGCACCGCGTCCGGCCCGACCTCCCCGCGCACGAGCCTCGCGGTGCCGCCGTCGGGAAGCCGGATGGTGCCCGGCGGGCGGCCCGGTGATTCGTCGCCAGGCAGCGTGGCGGGCGCCGGTGCGTCGGCCGGTGCGGCCGTCCCGGTGGGTGACCGTCGCGTCGCCGGTGCCCGCTCGGCCGCGGGCTCCGGCGGCGGGGCCGGCGGGACGACCCGCCGTCCCGGCTGCGTGGCGACCGGCGCGGGCTCGGCGACACCCGCCACCACGGTCGGTGCCGTCGCCGGCGGGAGCAGCAGTACACCGGTCACGGCCAGCTCGGCGACGAGCAGGCCGGCCGCGCCCAGCAGGTAGGCCCGCGCCCGGCCTCGCCCCGGCCGCATCGTCACCGCCCGGTGAGCCGTCGCCGGGCGGCCCATCCGGTGAGCAGTTCCTCGCCCGGTTCGTACACCTCGCCGGTGTACGGCGCCTGCAGCGCGAAGGAGACACAGAACACGTGCTCGCCGCCGAGCAGGCAGACCGCAGGCAGGCGCAAGGCCGTGACCAGCCGCGTCGTTCGCCCCATGCGTCCCTTTCCCTCCCGTGGGGAACCGCGCGCGGCGTGGCCGCACACGAACGATGAGATCCCCGACGCGCGTTCGGTGACGAACCGAATACGCCTGGTGAGAGTCGCGCGAACGGTATGAACGGGGCAATAGGCCAGTGGGTGGACGTAGGACGAGCGGTCGCGGCGTGTCATCCTGACGCGGGTCCACACTGCCCGGGATCAGTGTGAGTAAAGTTGCCTTTACGGACGGGAACCGGCCGGCATGAGCGGTCGTTGTACCCACAGCAAGTGCCAGGGAGATCCAGGAGGATCAGGTGCGAACCTCTAGCAACCCCGCTTTCCGTAACCTGCCGCGGGGCGCCGCGGCGGGCGGCGGGTACGCGGGCTTCAACCAGCCGCAGGGCGGTGTGCCCGGGTACGGAAAGCCCCAGGCTCCGGCAGGTGCGGCCGATCGGCCGATGACGGTCGACGACGTCGTCATGAAGACCGGCGCGTGCATCGGGACCGCGCTGCTGACCGGCGCGCCCACCGCGATCTGGGCCCAGTCACAGCTGGCCGCGGGGTCGATGGGCGCCGTCTTCGGCGCGCTGATCATCGGCATGCTCGTCGGGCTGGGCCTGTCGCTGTTCATCATCTTCAAGCAGAAGGCGAGCGGTCCGCTCACGCTTGCCTACTCGGCAGCCGAGGGTGTCTTCCTCGGTGCGTTCACCGGCGTGTTCCAGAGCTTCGTCTCGCCCGGCCAGCCGCTCGCCCTGCAGGCGATCCTGGGGACCGGCCTCGTGTTCATCGCGATGCTGGTGGTCTACAAGACCGGTGCCGTGAAGGTGACGCCGAAGCTGACCAAGTGGGTCATCGGCGCCGCCGCGGGCGCGTTCATGCTGATGCTGGTGAACCTCGTCGTCGGCATGTTCAACGGCGAGGGGATCGGTATCCGCGGCACGGGCCCGCTCGCGATCGGCATCAGCCTGCTGTTCATCGGTATCGCGGCGTTCATGCTCCTGCTCGACTTCGACATGGCCGACCGGATGATCCGCGACGGCATGCCGTCGAAGTGGGCCTGGTTCGCGGCCTTCGGCCTGATGACCACGCTGGTCTGGCTGTACCTGGAGATGGTCCGGCTGCTCGCCGCGCTGAATAGTGAGTAGCGTCGGCCTGAGGTAGTTCGACGATGTGAAAGGCGCCCGGCCGGCCGGGCGCCTTTCGCGCTCGGCCGAACGGGTCAATGAACGCCGGTGTGATCACGGCGTGTTAGATGGCGGGCGTCCCTTTCGCCTGAGATCTGTGTGAGGTTCCTGGTGTCGGTTCCGCCCCCGCCCGGTCAGCCCGAGCCCGGCTCGCCGAACCCGTACGGGACACCGCCGGGTGGGCCGCCACCGGCAGGACCGCCGCCGTACGGGCCGCCGCCAGGCCAGCAGCTGCCCCCGGGACCGCCGCCGTACGGGCCGCCACCGGGGCAGCAGCCGCCACCGTACGGGCAGCCGCCGTACGGCCAGCCCCAGCTCGGGTTCGGGCCACCGCCCGGCGGGCCGCAGCCGCCGAAGAAGAAGCTGCTCTGGCTGAAGATCGGCCTTCCCGTGCTGCTCGTCCTCGTGGTCGGCGCGGCCGCGCTCGCCGGCGTGCAGCTGTTCAAGAACTCCGCGTGGAACGCCGAGGTCGGCGACTGTCTCGACGTCCCGGAGTTCTCCTCGGACACCGACAAGCAGCCGAGCAAGGTGAGCTGTGACGCCGAGGACGCGACCGTCAAGGTCGCGGTCAAGGTCGACGGCGAGAACGGCAACTGCCCCGAGGGCGACTACGACCACATCTCCTACGAGGGCGGGGACACCTTCTGCCTGATGATCAACGCCAGGGAGGGCGACTGCTTCGCGGACGTCAGCTCCCCCACGGCGGGGTACTCGCGGGTGGCGTGCACCGATCCCGGCGCGGAGGTCGAGTTCCTCAAGGTCGTCGAGGGGCAGACCAGCCCGGAAGCCGCGTGTGCCGACACCGAGGCGACGTTCCCGGTCGTCTACTCCGACCCGCCCACCGTCCTCTGCGCCAGGGAACCCAGCGTCGCCTGATACCCAACGCTCGTGAGTGGCTACGCGAGTTCTAACTCGCGTAGCCACTCACGAGGGGCGTGCTCAGCTGAGGCGTTCGAGCACCATGGCCATGCCCTGGCCGCCGCCGACGCACATGGTCTCCAGGCCGAACTGCTTGTCGTGGTGCTGCAGCGAGTTCAGCAGCGTCGAGGTTATCCGGGCGCCGGTCATGCCGAACGGGTGGCCGACGGCGATCGCCCCGCCGTTGACGTTGAGCTTCTCGATGTCGATGCCCAGGTCCCGGTAGGACGGGATGACCTGCGCGGCGAACGCCTCGTTGATCTCGACCAGGTCGATGTCGCCGATGGACATCCCGGCCCGCTCCAGCGCCTGCTTCGACGCCTCGACCGGTCCGTAGCCCATGATCTCCGGCGAGAGCCCGGACACGCCGGTGGACACCACCCGCGCGAGCGGCGTGATGCCGAGCTCGCGGGCCTTCGTGTCACTCATGACGACAAGTGCCGCGGCGCCGTCGTTGAGCGGGCACGCGTTGGCGGCGGTCACGCGGCCGTCGGGGCGGAACACCGGCTTGAGGCCGGAGACGCCCTCCAGCGTGACCCCGGCCCGCGGACCGTCGTCCTTCTCCACCGTGCTGCCGTCGGGCAGCGTCACCGGGGTGATGTCCTTGGCCCAGAAGCCGTCCGCGATGGCCTTCTCGGCGAGGTTCTGTGAGCGCACGCCGTACTCGTCCATCTCCGCGCGGGAGATGTTCTTCACCCGGGCCAGGTTCTCGGCGGTCTGCCCCATCGCGATGTAGACGTCGGGCAGCCGGCCGTTCTCCCGCGGATCGGTCCACGAGTCGGCGCCCTGCTCCGCGGTCGCGGCCGTGCGGGCCTCGGCGTCGGCGAAGAGCGGGTTGTGGGTGTCCGGCCAGGAGTCCGAGCTGCCCTTCGCGAACCGCGAGACGGCCTCGACCCCGGCGGAGATGAACACGTCACCCTCGCCCGCCTTGATCGCGTGCAGCGCCATCCGCGTGGTCTGCAGGCTCGACGAGCAGTACCGGGTGATCGTGCACCCGGGAAGGTGGTCGTAGCCCAGCTCCACGGCGACGACGCGGCCCATGTTGAAACCCGACTCGCCGCCGGGCAGGCCGCAGCCGAGCATCAGGTCGTCGATGTCGGCCGGGTCGAGCTGGGGAACCTTGTCGAGTGCCGCACGGACCATCTGGGTGGCGAGATCGTCGGGGCGCATGTCCACCAGCGATCCCTTGCCCGCCCGTCCGATGGGCGAGCGAGCTGCGGCGACGATGACGGCTTCTGGCATGGCGGACGCTCCTTCGGGTCAGCTAAGCGATTGCTTATCCCCCATCCTCCCGGCTACGGCCGGGGAGGCAACCCGTAAGTGCCGCCGGACACGTTCCGGCGGTACTTACGGGTGGCGGCGGCTCAGCCGACCGCGGTGATCCGGCCTGTTCCGCCGACGGGGTAGCGCTCCGCGGTGACCGTGCCGGACAGCCCCTCACCAAGGTAGCCCTCCAGCGCCTGCTGGTACGTCGTCCCGACGGGGGTGAACGGCAGGTCCCCGAAGGGGTAGCCGTCGCCGCCCCGCGCGGAGAAGTCGTTCGTGGCCAGCGAGACCGGCGGGCCCTCGACCACCGTCCCCTCGGACACGACGACCGTGCCGTCGTCCAGCACGACGTCGCGGACCCGCTCGCCCGGCGTGACGATCGTGCTGGTGCCCTCCTCGACGACCTGCGCGGTGCGGGTGGTGTCGTAGGTGAACTCCAGCCCGGACACCTGCATGAACGCGCCTGCGGCGTTCGGTGAGGCCGCGACACCGCGTTCGAGCAGCTGCCGCAACGTCGCCCTCGGCACCTCGGGCACCACGGAGACGAAGTTCGAGAACGGCGCGATCTCGTAGGTGTTCAGCGCGGTGATGTCGCCGGCGGGCAGGACCGAGTCGTTGCGGATGCCGCCGCCGTTCTGGATGGCGACCCGGGGCGGCGTCACCCCGTACTCGGCGGCGCGCTGCCGCCCGGCCCAGCGCAGGCTGTCGGCGACCAGGTCGCCGAGATTGGTCTCCCTGCTGCGGACCTCGTTGCGCACGCCGTCGAGCGGCACCTCGCTGGCGGCCACCACCGTCTCGGCGAGCTCTTCGAGGTGCTCGGCCACCGGCTTCTCGACCTCGGCACGCACGCGCGGGTCGCCCGCCACGGCGTCCGGGCCCACCCCGGAGACGCGGACCGGGCCGGTCCGCCGCTCGTCGATGCCGATCACGTCGCCGCGCCGGTCGAAGTTGAGCACCAGCCTGCCGACGTACTTGTAGTCCCCGGTCGTGGTCACCACCGGGATCGAGCGGCCGGTCGCGTCGTCGGCGTAGAGCGGGAAGCCGCGCTCGGCGGTGTCCCCGGGAATCAGCCGGTCGGCCGGTCCGGCCAGGATCTCGCCGCCGCCCGCGCCCACCACGGCGTCCACACCGGACAGTTGCGGTACCAGCGCGAGCTCGTTGTCGATGTCCTGGAGATGGCTGACCAGGATCACCTTGTCGATGCCGCGCCGCTGCAAGTCCTCCGTCAGGCCGTTGGCGATACCGGCGAGGTCGCCGCTGACCGCCACGTCGCGGGGGCTGGAGATCGCCGGCAGTTCGGGGGTGGTCAGGCCGATGACGCCGATCCGCTGGCCCGCGGTCCGCAGCACCTTGCTGGAGACGATCGTGCCGTCGTCGACGTAGGCGTCGAGCACCGGCTCGCCCGAGAAGTCGAGGTTCGCGCTGACGAAGTCGAGGGAGCCGCCGAAACTCTCGACGAACTGCCCGAACACCTCGGGCCCGAAGTCGAACTCGTGGTTGCCGATGATGCTGGCGTCGTAGCCGATCTCGTCGACGGCGATGGCGTCGTAGAACGGGACGCCGCGCTCCAGGCTCGCGGAGAACTCGGGACCGGCGAGGAAGTTGTCGCCGCCGGAGAGGGTGATCTCGCCACGCCTGCCTGCCTGGCCGCGCGCCGGCTTGCCGGTCGTCGCCTCCTTACGCAGCTGGTCGACGAGTGTCTTGGTGCGGGACGCGCTGCCGTACGGGTTGGCGCCGCCGTCGGTGATCGAGCCCTCGTCCGTACCGTCGCCCGCGACGCCGAGCAGCGCGGACTCCATGTCGTTGGTGAAGTGCACGCTGAGGGTGAAGGCGGGGTGCCGGTGCGCTCCGGCCGCGGCGGGTGCGCCGCTCGCGGTGACGGCCAGTGCCCCGGCGAGCGCGGCGGTGACCGCGACCCGCAGCGGGTGTTTGCGGAGGGATCTCAAGCGGACTCCTCGAATCTCACTCGGAAGGATGATCCGGCGAGCTAAGCACAGCGCCGGGGGCCGGACAATCCTGCGGCGCGGCCGCGGCGGCGACTGTTTACGCTGTGCCCGTGGACTACGCCGAACATGTCATCGACCTCGTGGGCAACACCCCGTTGGTCAAGCTGAACGCCCTGGCCGAGGGCCTGCAACCGCTCGTGCTCGCCAAGGTGGAATTCCTCAACCCCGGCGGCAGCGTGAAGGACCGCATCGCGCTCCGGATGGTGGAGGCCGCCGAGGCCTCCGGCGAGCTGCGGCCCGGCGGCACGATCGTCGAGCCGACCTCCGGCAACACCGGGGTGGGGCTGGCCATCGTCGCGCAGCGCAAGGGCTACCGCTGCGTCTTCGTGTGCCCGGACAAGGTCAGCGAGGACAAGCGCAACGCGCTCAAGGCCTACGGTGCCGAGGTGGTCGTCTGCCCGACCGCCGTGCCGCCCGACCACCCCGAGTCCTACTACAAGGTCTCCGACCGCCTCGTCGGCGAGATCGACGGTGCGTGGAAGCCGAACCAGTACGCCAACCAGGAGAACCCGGCCAGCCACTACAGCTCCACCGGCCCCGAGGTCTGGCGGCAGACCGACGGCCGGATCACGCACTTCGTGGCCGGTGTCGGCACGGGCGGCACCATCTCGGGCACCGGGCGCTACCTCAAGGAGGTCTCGGAGGGCCGGGTCCGGATCGTCGGCGCCGATCCGGAGGGTTCGGTGTACTCGGGCGGTACCGGCCGCCCCTACCTCGTCGAGGGCGTCGGCGAGGACTTCTGGCCGGAGACTTACGACCGCGACGTCGCCGACGAGATCATCGCGATCTCCGACGGCGACTCGTTCACGTTCACCCGCAGGCTGGCCCGCGAGGAAGGGTTGCTGGTGGGCGGCTCGTGCGGGATGGCGGTGGCCGCCGCGCTGCGGCTCGCCGAGCGGTGCGGCCCGGATGACGTGATCGTGGTGCTGCTGCCCGACGGCGGCCGCGGGTACCTCGGCAAGGTCTTCAACGACGCGTGGATGTCGTCCTACGGCTTCCTCTCACCCGATTCGAGCGGTGCCACGGTGGGCGACGTGCTGCGCCGCAAGGACGGCACGCTGCCCGAACTCGTGCACAGCCACCCGACCGAGACGGTGGCCGAGGCCGTCGCGATCCTGCGCGAGTTCGGGGTCAGCCAGATGCCGGTGGTCAGTGCCGAGCCGCCGGTGATGGCTGCCGAGGTGGTCGGTGCCGTGAACGAGCGGGACCTGCTGGAGGCGCTGTTCACCGGCAAGGCCGCGCTGGCCGACCGGCTCGACCGGCATATGTCGCCGCCGCTGCCGACGATCGGGGCCGGTGAGCAGGTCGGGTCCGCGATGAAGGCGCTGACCTCGGCGGACGGTGCGCTCGTGTTGATCGGCGGGAAGCCGGCCGGGGTGGTCACGCGGCAGGACCTGCTCGCGTTCGTCTCCGGGCACTGACCGAATCATGTGACATCGCCACGGCTGGTCGGGGCGTTACGAGCGATCAGTACCCCGATCCGCTAGCGTGTGCGCGAGCCAATTTCATTTAGGTCCTCGTCAAGGGGGTTCAAGACCCACATGAGTGCTCCGCAGCCACCGAATCAGCCCTGGGGCGGTGGGCAGCCGCCGCAGGGCCCTCCGAGTGGTTCCCAGCCTGAGCAGGACAGCCCGTTCGGATCCCCGGAACCGACGCACGTCGTCCAGCCACAGCAGCCGCAGGGGGAACAGCAGTTCGGCGACAGCCCGGAACCGACCCAGGTGGTACAGCCGCCGCAGCCCGGTGGTGAGCAGGACACCGGGGGCCAGCAGGGGGAGGGCCCCGGTGCGGATTCCACCCAGCTCGTACCGCCGGGTTCGCAGCCTCCGCCCTCGATTCCGTACGCGCCACCGCCGAGTGCGGCCGACAACCCCGCCGCGATGAACCCCCAGGGCGGCTTCGGCCAGCAGCCGGGCGGCTTCGGCCAGGAACAGCAGGGCGGTTTCGGCCAGCAGCAGCCGGGGGGCTACGGCCCGCCGCCCGGATACGGCGGCCCGCCGCCGGGGCAGCCCGGTGCCTTCGGCCAGCCGGGCGGGTTCGACCCGGCGCAGGGGCAGGGTGGCTTCGGCGCACCTCCGCAGCAGGGATATCCCGGCCCGTACGGCGGCCCGCCACCAGGGTTCGGCCCGCCGCCGCAAGGCGCGGGCGGCGGCAACAACCAGCTGTTCGGCTGGGTCGCCGGCGGTGTACTGGCGCTGCTCGGTCTCGTCGCCGCGATCTTCGCGATCATCGACGTCACCGACATGACCGGGGACCTCACCGAGGGTCAGGCCAACATCAGCCAGGAAGACATCGACAGGGCCTTCGAGCAACTGGGCTTCGCCTCGCTCGGCACCCTGCGGTTCTACATCATCATGGTCCTGCTGGGTGCGATCATGGTGCTGGCGAGCGGTGTCCTGCTCGCCATGGTGAGCAAGCTGGGTGCGGTCTTCAAGAAGGTCGTGCCGATCCTGGCGGCCGCGGGCGGGTTCCTGCTCGTGCTGTTCGCCATCCTGATCATGGTGGGTACCACCATCTCCTCCGATGCGCGGCAGCAACTCGGGGCCGCGGCGGACGACTTCAGCGGTCCGGGCACACCCGTGCTGTACCTGATCATCGGCATCCTCGCCCTCGCGGTCGGGGTGCTCGGGCTGATCCCGGCCACCGCGCAGTTCGTGGGTCTCGGCGGTGGCCAGGGTGCTCCCGGTGGCTTCGGTGGTCCCGGTGGCTTCGGCCCGCCGGGCGGCGGCTTCCCGCCGCCGCAGGGTGGTTACGGCCCGCCGAGCCAGCCCGGTGGTTTCCAGCAGCCCGGCTACGGCCAGCCCGGCGGGCCCAACCCGGGCAGCGGTGGGTTCCCGCAGCCGGGACAGCCCGGTGGCCCGCCACCCGGTCAGCCAGGTGGCTATGGCCAACCTGGACAGCCCGGCCAGCCTGGTCAGCCCGGCGGCTTCGGCCAGCCCGGCCAGCCGCCGCAGCAGCCGGGTGGTTTCGGCGGTCCGCCACCCGGTCAGCCCGGTCAGCCAGGTGGCTACGGACAGCCCGGCCAGCAGCAACCCGGTCAGCCGCCGCAGCAGTGGTGACGGCCTGATCGCGCAGGTCAGCGAAAGATGCCCCCGGCAGCCGCCGGGGGCATCTTTCTTCGTGCCGTGAACGGCGCGTGGCGGCTAAGGTGATCGCCGTGTCCGGACCTGACGGCGACCGCGCGCTGCGAAAACCCCTCGGCGTGACCGCGATCGGCGCCGCGGTCCTCGCTCTCGGCCTGAGCGGGTTGATCGGCTACGTGCCGGTGACCACCTTCGTCGACGTGGGCCTGGACCGGCTGGAGACCTCCGCGGCTGGGCTGTTCGCCGGGTACGCCGCGGCGGCGGCGCTGCTGCTGTTCGGGGCGCTGCTGACGACCGCAAGGGTGGTCGCGGGCGTCCACCTGCTCGTTCTCGGCGCAGTGCTCGCGGCGGCCGCGGTCGGGCTCGAACCGGCGATGGTGCTCCACGGTGAGTACCGCTTCTACTTCCAGGAGATCGCGGAGCTGGACGGGATGGACGCCCTCTCCCGGGCGGCCGGCCTGGTGCTCGGCCCGCTGACGCTGGTGCTCGCGTTGCTGCCCTCGACGTTCCGGTGGGTCCGGCAACGGCAGGCCGGGTAGCCGAGTCGTAGGCTGGGGGCATGGTTCACGACCCCGCCAACTTCGGTTTCGAGACCCGCGCCATCCATGCCGGTCAGGAACCTGATCCACGGACCGGTGCGGTGATCGTGCCGATCTACCAGACCTCGACCTACGCCCAGGACGGCGTCGGCGGCACCCGCGAGGGCGACTACGAGTACTCGCGCACCGCCAACCCCACCCGGACGGCGCTCGAACAGGCGCTCGCCGCGCTGGAGGGCGCCCGGCACGCGCTCGCCTTCGCCTCGGGCATGGCCGCGAGCGACGCCGTGCTCCGCGCGGCGCTGCGGCCCGGTGACCACCTCGTGCTCGGCGACGACGCGTACGGCGGCACGTTCCGCCTGATCGACAAGGTGCTCACGCACTGGGGCATCGACTACAGCGTCGCGCATCTGTCCGATCTGGACCAGGTCCGCGCCGCTGTCCGGCCGGAGACGAAGCTCGTGTGGTGCGAGTCGCCGACCAACCCGCTGCTGGGCATCTCCGACATCGCGGCGCTCGCCGAGGTGGCTCACGTCGGCGGGGCAAGGCTGGTCGTGGACAACACGTTCGCCACGCCGTACCTGCAGACGCCCCTGGATCTGGGCGCCGACATCGTGGTGCACTCGACGACCAAGTACCTCGGCGGCCATTCCGATGTGGTCGGTGGCGCCGTGGTGACCAACTCCGCGGAGCTGCGCGAGCAGCTGTTCTTCCTCCGCAACTCCTCCGGCGCCGTTCCCGGAGCGTTCGACGCGTGGCTCACCCTGCGCGGGCTGAAGACCCTCGCCGTACGGATGGAACGCCACTGCGACAACGCGGAACTGGTCGCCGATGCGCTCGCGGCGCACCCGAAGGTGAGCAAGGTGTACTACCCCGGCCTCGCCGACCATCCGGGTCACGACCTGGCGGCGAAGCAGATGCGCCGCTTCGGCGGCATGGTGTCGTTCGACCACGCCGACGGTGAGCAGGCTGCGCTCGACACGGCCGCGCGGGCGAGGCTGTTCATCCTCGCCGAGTCGCTGGGTGGCATCGAGTCGCTCGTCGAGCACCCGGGGCGGATGACGCACGCCAGCGTTGCGGGCTCGATGTTGCAGGTGCCCGCCGAGCTGGTGCGGCTGTCGGTCGGGATCGAGGACCCGAGGGACCTGCTTGCGGACCTGAACCAGGCGCTCGGCTAGGGCAGACTACGGACGCAGGTTGTTCGGCGGGACGGAGCGGATCATGTCCTCGCCCTGCTTGCCCGTGGTGGTCTGCGGCAGGTCGGCGCCGTCGAAGCAGCCGCCGACGAGCTCGACGTGGTTGTCGTGCCGGACGTACTGGCCCGGGTCGGCGCACGTCGCCTGCTCGACGGTGTAGAAGGCGGCGCCGGTGAGTGCCAGCGCCGACGCGACACCGGCGACAAGCGAACCGACGCCGGCGAAGCGGGATGCGCCCGACGTGGTAGCCCGTGCCATGCTGGTGTCTCCCTGCTCGATGCCGGTACCGGGGACCAGAGTACCCGGTTGCGTTCGCTCGGGCCGTACGTGTCCGGCGGGATGGGATCATCTGCACTTATGGAACTCGTCGACGTGGACCGGATACGTGCCGCCCGGCAGCTGCTCGAGACGGTGGTGCGCAGGACCCCGGTGGAGCACGCGCGCGATCTGGAGCCGGCCCACGGCGGTCCCGTGCACCTGAAGTGCGAGAACCTGCAGCGCACCGGCTCGTTCAAGGTCCGCGGCGCCTACACGCGGATCCACGGGCTGAGCGACGCCGAACGTGCCGGTGGCGTCGTCGCGGCGAGTGCGGGCAACCACGCGCAGGGTGTGGCGCTTGCGGCCGCACTGCTCGGCACCAAGGCCACGGTGTTCATGCCCGAGCGGGCGCCGCTGCCGAAGCTGGCCGCCACGCGGGGATACGGCGCCGATGTCCACCTCAGCGGTTCGGAGCTGGAGGAGACGCTGGCCGAGGCGATCGCGTTCGCCGAGCGGACGGGTGCGGTCTTCATCCACCCGTTCGACCACGCCGACATCATCGCGGGCCAGGGGACCGTGGGGCTGGAGATCCTGGAACAGGTGCCCGAGGCGGCGACCGTGCTCGTGCCGACCGGTGGCGGCGGCCTGGTGGCGGGTGTCGCGTCCGCGGTGCGGGCGGTGGCACCCGGCGTGCGGATCGTGGGCGTGCAGGCGGAGGCGGCGGCCGCGTGGCCGGCCTCGCTGGCGGCCGGCCACCCGGTTCGCCGCACCGGGCTGCAGACGATGGCCGACGGGATCGCGGTCGGCCAGCCGGGGCCGGTCACCTACGCACACGTCTCGTCGATGGTGGACGACGTCGTGACCGTCAGGGAGGAGTCGCTGTCGGGCGCGGTGCTGCTGTGCCTGGAACGGCGCAAGCTGGTCGTCGAGCCCGCGGGTGCCGCGGCGGTGACCGCGCTGATGGAGCACCCCGGTGCGTTCGAGCCGCCGATCGTGGCCGTCCTCTCCGGTGGCAACGTCGACCCGCTGTTGCTGCTCCAGATCATCCAGCACGGCATGACGGCAGGCGGGCGCTACCTCAAGCTCCGGTTACGCGTGCCCGACCGGCCTGGCTCGCTGGTGGGCGTGCTCTCGCGGGTGAGCGAGCTCGGCGCGAACGTGCTCGACGTGGAGCACTCGCGGATCGCGGGCAGGCTCGCGATCGGCGAGGTGGAGATCGCGCTGACGCTGGAGACGCGCGGCCCCGAACACTGCGCGGACGTGGCCGGCGAGCTCCAGCGCGCGGGCTTCACCGTCATGCACTGATCGCCGGGCTCACCGGCGCGCCGGTCGTACTGGTGGCAACGGCCGGGAAACACCGTGGCCGGCGCGCGGCGCTACAGGTTTCCGCGGCGCTGCTGCTCGCGCTCGATCGCCTCGAAGAGTGCCTTGAAGTTGCCCTTGCCGAAACCGAGGGAGCCGTGCCGCTCGATGAGCTCGTAGAACACCGTGGGCCGGTCGCCGATGGGCTTGGTGAAGATCTGCAGCAGGTAGCCGTCCTCGTCGCGGTCCACGAGGATGCCGTGCTCCTTGAGCGTCTCGATCGGCACGCGCACCTCGCCGATACGGGCCCGCAGCTCCGGGTCGTCGTAGTAGGAGTCCGGGGTGTTGAGGAACTCCACGCCCGCCGCGCGCATCGCCGTCACCGTCGCGATGATGTCGTTCGTCGCCAGCGCGATGTGCTGGCAGCCCGCGCCGCCGTAGAACTCCAGGTACTCGTCGATCTGCGACCGCTTCTTCGCGATCGCGGGCTCGTTGAGCGGGAACTTGACCCGGTGGTTGCCGTTCGACACCACCTTGCTCATCAGTGCCGAGTACTCGGTGGCGATGTCGTCGCCGACGAACTCCGCCATGTTCACGAAGCCCATGACGCGGCGGTAGAAGTCCACCCAGTAGTCCATCTTGCCGAGCTCGACGTTGCCGACACAGTGGTCGACGGCCTGGAACAGCCGCTTCGGGGCGTCGGCCGGGCGGGTGATGCCGCTGGTGCGGGCCTGGTAGCCGGGCAGGTAGGGGCCTGCGTAGCGGGAGCGGTCGACCAGTGAGTGCCGGGTCTCGCCGTAGGTGGCGATCGCCGCGAGGCGGACGGTGCCGTGCTCGTCGGAGACGTCGTGCGGCTCCTCGAGGATCGTCGCGCCCTGCGTGCGGGCGTGCTCGACGCACCGGTCGACGTCGGACACCTCGAGGGCGAGGTCGATCACCCCGTCGCCGTGCCTGCGGTGGTGATCCAGCAGCGGCGAGTCGGGGCGCACGCCGCCGTTGATGACGAAGCGCGCCGAGCCGGACTTCAGCACGAACGACTTGTGGTCGTGGTTGCCCGTCTCCGGGCCGGAGTACGCGACCAGTTCCATGCCGAACGCGACCTGGTAGAACCAGGCGGTCTGGGTGGCGTTGCCCGCGATGAACACGACCGCGTCCATGGCCTTCACCGGGAACGGGTCGGCCGAAGGGTCGTGGTCGACGAGGCCCACGAGCTGCCGGAGCTGGTCGTAGCTGACGTCGTCGAGCGCTGGGTTCGTCATATCCGAAGGATGCTCCTGACAGGTCAGGGTGAGCAATCGAGGCCGGATTCGCTGGACAATCTGTGCAATGATTCGCAGAATCGGTTGATCGAATCAGGCAGTTTGCGCAGGAGGGGGTGCGGTGAGTCTGGACGCGCTGGACGCCCGGCTGCTGTTGCTGCTCACCGACGCACCACGGCTGGGCGTGCTGGAATGCGCCCGGCGGCTCGGCGTCGCGCGCGGCACCGTGCAGGCCCGGCTCGACCGGCTCACCGAGCGCGGGGTGCTCACCGGCTTTCCCCCAGAGCTCGACCTGGCGGCGATGGGTTACGGGCTCACGGCGTTCGCCGTGCTGGAGATCGCGCAGGGCCGCCGTGCCGAGGTGGCCGCGGCGCTGGCCGCGATCGACGAGGTGTGCGAGGTGCACGCGACCACCGGCCAGGGGGATCTGTTCGTGCGTATGGTCGCGCGCTCCAACGACGACTTGCAGCGCGTGATCGACGAGGTGGTCGGTGTGCCGGGCGTGCGCAGGACGTCCACCTCGATCGCCCTGTCCACGCCGGTGCCGCAGCGCGTGCGCCCGCTGCTGGAACGCGCCGCGAGAACCTGACCGAACATCCTGGTCACCTCGTGAGTGGCCACGCGAGTTCTAACTCGGCTACGCACTCACGAGGTCGAGGTAACGCTCGACGGAGTGGCGCACCACCTCGTTGCCCTCCCCGCGGACCACGGCCGCCCACCAGGCCCCGTAGATCTCGTCGAAGGTGTACCCCGCCAGCAGCTCGCCCGCGCGCCGGACGATGCTGGGCCGCTCCGGCAGGTAGTTCGGGTAGCTGTACATGAAGGCCACCAGGTCGTGGTTGGGCACGACCTGCACGATGTCCCCGCTGAGCAGCGCGCCCTTGCCCTCGGCGCCGTCGCGCCAGTGCAGCACCGTGCCGCCCGCGAAGTGCACTCCGAGGTTGACCAGCGTCAGGTCGTCGGCGAGCCGGTGTTCCCCGCCGCGCCACAACCGCACCCGCGGGTCGGGCCTGCCGATCCACTGCTGGTCCTTCTCGTGCAGGTGGATGGGCACGTCGAACGCGTCGGCCCACTCGACCATGGTCGTGTAGTAGTGCGGGTGGCTGATCGCGATCGCGCTGATGCCGCCGAGTTCGCGGATCTCGCCGATCAGGTCGTCGTCGAGGTAGGGGACGCAGTCCCACAGGATGTTGCCGGACGCGGCGCGGACCAGCAGCGCCCGCTGGCCGATCCCGAACTTCGGCTGGACGCCGATCCCGGTGACGCCGGGACCCTCCTCCTCGATCGAGAAGGTGTGCTCGCCCGCGCGCAGCTCGGCGAGGGTCGTCCACTGCTGGCCGGAGCGGGGAACGTACTGGCGCTCGTCCTCGCAGATCGGGCAGTCGGGCCGGGGTGCCCCGTACTGCGTGCCGCACGTGACGCAGATGGGCAGGTGAGAAGCCATGGGACGAACCTAGTGCCCGGCGTGTCCGCACGTCCCGCACCGGCCCCGGCGGAGATCGCCGGGGCCGGTGCGGTGTTCTGGTTCGGGGCGGAGCTCAGGCGCCGTAGGGGACCGCTCGCACCAGCGTGACCTTCTGGGTGCGGCCGTTGGGCAGGTCGTACTCGCGCGCCTCGCCTTCCTTGGCACCGAGCAGAGCCTTGCCGAGCGGCGAGTCGGGGGAGTAGACCTCGATCTCTCCCTCCGCGCCTTCCTCACGGGTGGCGAGCAGGAACTTCTCTTCGTCGTCATCGCCGTCGTACCGCACGGTCAGCACCATGCCGGGCTCGGCGACACCGTCGTTCTGCGGAGCCTCGCCGACCTTCGCGGTGCGAAGCAACTCCTGCAAGTGCCGGATGCGGGCTTCCTGCTGCCCCTGCTCCTCACGGGCGGCGTGGTAGCCCCCGTTCTCCTTGAGGTCGCCCTCTTCCCGGCTGTCGTTGATCTTCGCTGCGATGACCGGACGATTCTCGATCAGTTCGTCGAGCTCGTGCTTGAGCCTGTCGTAGGCATCCTGGGTCAGCCAGGTCACCTTGGTGTCGCTCACGGTCACCATCTCCTCCTAGGGCCTGCCAGGCCTGGGTATACAAGCCGGCCGCCACGCTTGCGTGGCTGAGATAAAGGAAAAACACGGCCCGCCTGGGGCCGTGCCGGTAGATCAGGATAACACGATCGGCACCGCCGATGCTGCTCAGTTCACAGCTCAGCGGGCGCTCGGCGCACTGTTCACCCCGTTGGCCGATATGGGGTTGACATGTACTTGGGCACATTATAGGAGCAGCCGAACACATCCGCTGTCACGGGCCTCCCGACACTCCGAACGACCGTGGACAGCCGTTCCTCCCCGGATGGGACGTAAATCTCTTTGCGTCCGCTTTCCGTGCCCGCCGCGTTCAGTACGCGTACAATGCACACCGCCGCGCGCTCGGGTTCGCTCCGGTTCACGTCGATGGTGATCTCCATGGCGTTGCCCGGCTGCTCGCTGAACGTCACCCGCTGCGCCTCGATCGGCGCGTTGCCCAGGTTGCGATAGCCCACGTAGGCGGCCGTGCCGCTGATCAGGACCGCGATGAGCGCGAACACCCAGAGTCGCCAGCCGCGCATCGCCCGCGGGGTCCGGCGGGACCTGCCGTAACGACCCTCCGGGAGCGGGCCGCCCGGGATGGCGTGTCCGGTGCCCAAACCAGGCCTCCCGATCGTTCCTGTCGTCGTGGTGAGGACAATGGAGTTCGTGCCTCGCGTGACGAGTATCCGCGTGGTGGCAGAGGCGCGGGCCGCCGGGTCCGCGGAAACTGGGTGAGAAGGGACCAGTCGGTCATGGTGGGAACTGACGGGCGGACAGCGACCAGCACCGGCGCGGGACTCCGGCTGATGGCGGTACACGCCCACCCCGACGACGAGTCGAGCAAGGGCGCCGCGTCGATGGCGCGCTACGTCGCCGAGGGGCACGAGGTCATGGTGGTGACCTGCACCGGGGGCGAGGCAGGCAGCGTGCTCAACCCGGCGATGGACCGCCCTGAGGTGCACACGAACATGACGGAGGTCCGCCGGGAGGAGATGGCCCGCGCGGCGAAGATCCTCGGCGTGCACCACCGCTGGCTCGGGTTCGTCGACTCCGGGTTGCCGGAGGGCGAGCCGATGCCGCCGCTGCCCGAGGGCTGCTTCGCGATGGTCCCGCTGGAGGAGTCCACCGAGGCCCTGGTGCGCGAGATCCGCGAGTTCCGGCCGCACGTGATCGTCACCTATGACGAGAACGGCGGCTACCCGCATCCCGACCACATCCGCTGCCACGAGGTGTCGATGGCCGCCTACGACGCCGCACCCGACCCCGAGCGCTTCCCGGACGCCGGCGAGCCGTGGCAGCCGCTGAAGCTGTACTACTCGCACGGTTTCTCCCGCGCGAAGCTCACCGCCTTTCACGAGAGCCTGGTCGCGCGCGGCCTCGACTCTCCCTACGAGGAGTGGCTCGGCAGGTGGGACCCGGACAAGGCGGATGTGATGGAGCGGGTCACCACCCGCGTCCGCTGCGAGGACTACTTCGAGGTCCGTGACGAGGCGCTCAAGGCGCACGCCACGCAGATCGACCCGAACAGCAGGTGGTTCGCTGTGCCGCTGGACATGCAGCGCGAGGTGTGGCCCACCGAGGAGTACGAGCTGGTGCGCTCGCTTGTGGACAGCACCCTGCCGGAGGACGATCTGTTCGCGGGGGTCCGAGAGAAGGTAGGGACATGACGTTACCCGCGTTCGCCGCCGTGCCCGTGCTGACCGGCGCCGCGGCGCTCGCGCAGCAGCCGGGCAACGGCGACGGCGGTGGCCAGGGCGAGGACTTCGGCAAGTCCTCGCCCGTCGGCCTTTTCCTCTTGCTGATCTTCCTGATCGCGGTGGCGCTCCTGGTCCGCTCCATGACCAAGCACCTCAAGCGGGTGCCGGAGAGCTTCGACGAGCCCGAGCAGCAGGCGGCCGGCACGGGCAGCACCGACGGCACGGGCAGCACGGACGGCGCGGCCCGTGCGGGCGAAGCGGCCGCGGACGATCAGCCGGCCGGCGAGGCCCGGCGGGGCGGAGCCGAGCACGACCCGGCCGCCGAGGAGCCCCGCACCTCGTGAGTGCGCACACGAGCTAGAACTCGCGTACGCACTCACGAGCGGTGACGGCCTCTCAACGGCTCAGCCGCCGGTAGCGGCGGATCGACAACGGGGCGAACACGGCGATGAACAGTGCGGGCCAGAGCAGCGCCGTCAGCAGCGGGTACTGCGCCGGCCACGACTCGCCCGCCCAGGCCGGGTTGCCGAACAGTTCGCGGGTCGCGGCGACGGTCGCCGACAGCGGGTTCCACTCGACGGCGGTGCCGAGCCAGCCCGGCATCGTGCCCGGCGGTACGAATGCGTTGGACAGGAAGCCCAGTGGCCACACCAGGATCTGCAGTGCCATGACCGACTCGGCGCTCCGCAGCACGAGACCGAGATAGATGCCCATCCACAGCATCGCCAGCCGCAGCAGCAACAGCAGTCCGAAGGCCGCGAAGGCGGCGGCGAGACCGCCGTGCCAGCGCCAGCCGATCGCCAGCCCCGCGGCGACGAGCGCGGCCAGCGTCAGCACGGCGTTCAGCAGGTCGGCGGCGCTGCGGCCCACGACGACCGCGGACGAGGCCATCGGCAGTGACCGGAAGCGGTCGGTGACGCCGCGCGCCACGTCGGTGCTGATCGCGGTGAACGTCGCCTCGATGCCGAACACCATGCTCAGGGCGAGCACGCCCGGTACCAGGAACTCCCGGTAGTTGCCGCCGGGCGCGGACATGGCGCCGCCGAAGAGGTAGCCGAACATCAGCATCACCATCACCGGGAACAGCAGCCCGGCCACGACGAGCCCCGGCTGGTTCGCCCAGTGCATGAGGTCGCGCCGGGTCATCATCCAGCCGTCGGCGACCGCCCAGCGCAGCCGCTCCCGCGGTGTGCCGGGAACGACGAAGGTCGGCGTGCTCACGAGTGCACCTCCTTCTTCGTCAGGTGCAGGAAGACCTCGTCCAGGGTCGGCCGTCGCAGCGCGACGTCCTCGGCGGCGATTCCGGCGTCGTCGAGCGCGCGGACAAGCTCCGTCAGCGCGGCCATCCGGTCGCGTACCGGAACACTGACCCGGCGCCGGTCGGGCTCTGTCTCGGCGTCGGCACCGGCGACCGCGCGCACCACCTCCGCCGCCGCCGGGAGGTCGGCGGTGTCGTGGACCACCACGTCGAGGCGGTCGGCTCCGATCCGCCGTTTCAGCTCGTCCGGTGTGCCGTCGGCGATGACCCGGCCGCCGTCGAGCACCGAGATGTGCTCGGCGAGCTGGTCGGCCTCGTCGAGGTACTGGGTGGTCAGCAGCACGGTGGTGCCCGCGTCCGCCAGCTCGCGGACCGCGTCCCACATCTCGTTGCGGCCGCGCGGGTCGAGGCCGGTGGTCGGCTCGTCCAGGAACAGCACCGGCGGCGCCAGGATCAGGCTGGCCGCGAGATCGAGCCGCCTGCGCATGCCGCCGGAGTACTCCTTGACCGGCCTTCCCGCGGCCTCGGTCAGCCGGAACGTCGCCAGCAGTTCCTCGGCGCGGCGCTCGGCCGTCGCCGCGCCGAGGTGCTGCAGCCTGCCGAACAGCACCAGGTTCTGCCTGCCGGTGAGGATCTCGTCCACCGCCGCGTGCTGCCCGACCAGCCCGATGCGGTACCGCACCTCCATCGCTTGCCGCCGCACGTCGTATCCGGCGATGCGTGCGGTGCCGGAGTCGGGGCGCGTGAGGGTGGTCAGGATGCGTACCGCGGTGGTCTTGCCCGCCCCGTTCGGTCCGAGCAACCCGTGCACGGTGCCGGCCGGCACCGTCAGGTCGAACCCGTCGAGCGCCACCGTGTCGCCGTATCTCTTGCGCAGGTCTTCGGCCACCACGGCCGGACCGGTGCGGTTCATCGCCACCTCTAACTCTCTACGTTGTATGGAGATCGCGGAGATGATAGCTATACACTGTATAAAGTGCAACTGGATGGGTATGGTGCCCGCGTGACGAGCGTGTACAGCGGTAGTGGCGACCCCAAGCGCAGCATCGAGCTGCTCTGGGGCATCCAGGAGCGGCCGCGGCGGGGCCCCAAGCCACGACTGACCGTCGACGGCATCGCGGCGCAGGCCATCGCCATCGCCGACGCCGAGGGGCTTTCCGCGCTCTCCATGCGACGGGTCGCGGCCGAGCTCGGGGTCACGGCCATGTCGCTCTACAGCTACGTGCCCGGCAAGGCGGAGCTCGTCGACGTCATGGCCGACCGGGTGTTCGGCGAGCTCGCCGCGGCCGGGGACGAACCCGAGGGCTGGCGCGCCGGCCTTGAGCTCGTCGCGCGGCGGAGCTGGGACCTCTACCTCCGGCATCCGTGGCTGCTGCAGGTGGCGACGAGCAGGCCGCTGCTCGGGCCGAACGTCATCGCGAAGTACGACCAGGAGTTGTGCGCGGTCGCCGGCACCGGCCTCACCGTCATCGAGATGGACCTGACGGTGACGCTGGTGGCCAACTACGTCCACGGCGCCGTGCGCGGCGCCATCGAGGCCGCGCAGGCCGAGCAGCGGACCGGGATGAGCGACGACGTGTGGTGGGAGCAGTACGCGCCGTTGCTGGAGAAGGTGTTCGACGCGGAGCGTTATCCCACGGCTGCCGCCGTGGGCCCGGTGGCCGGCGAGGAGCTCGGTGCGGGCGACCCGGCCCGGGCGTTCGAGTTCGGCCTCGAACGGCTGCTCGACGGCATCGAGGTGCTCATCCGGGGGCGGGCCGGGGAGGCGGCGGATCGGGATCGCGTGTGAGACGGTGGAAACGTGAACCGTCTAGCCAGTGCCACCTCGCCGTACTTGCTGCAACATGCCGAGAACCCGGTGGACTGGAGGCCGTGGAGCGCCGAGGCCCTCGCGGAGGCGAAGCGGCGGAACGTGCCGATCCTGCTGTCCATCGGTTACGCGGCCTGCCACTGGTGTCACGTGATGGCGCACGAGTCGTTCGAGGACGAAGAGACCGCCGCGCTGATGAACGAGAACTTCGTCAACATCAAGGTCGACCGTGAGGAGCGCCCGGACATCGACGCCGTCTACATGACGGCGACGCAGGCGATGACCGGCCAGGGCGGCTGGCCGATGACGTGCTTCCTCACGCCGGAAGGCGAGCCGTTCCACTGCGGCACCTACTACCCGCCCGCGCCGCGCCACGGGATGCCGTCGTTCAAACAGCTCATCCAGGCGGTCGTGCAGGCGTGGGCCGAGCGCCCCGGCGAGCTGCGGGAGGGCGCGGGCAAGATCGTCAGCCACCTGGCGGAGCAGACCGGGCCGCTGCAGGCGTCCACAGTAGACGACGAAACGCTCGCCGCCGCGGCGGCGAAGCTCGCCGACGAGGCCGACACCGAGCACGGCGGCTTCGGCGGTGCGCCGAAGTTCCCGCCCTCGATGGTGCTGGAGTTCCTGGTGCGCCACTACGAGCGGACGGGTTCCGTGGACGCGCTGGCCCTCGCGGAGTCCGCGGCCGACGGGATGGCTCGCGGCGGCATCTACGACCAGCTCGCCGGGGGCTTCGCGCGGTACTCGGTGGACGCGGCCTGGGTGGTGCCGCACTTCGAGAAGATGTTGTACGACAACGCTCTGCTGCTGCGCGCCTACGCGCATCTCGCCCGCCGGACGGACTCCGCGCTGGCGAAGCGGGTGGCCGGTGAGACGGCCGACTTCCTGCTGCGCGACCTGCGCACGCCCGAGGGCGGGTTCGCGGCGTCGCTCGACGCCGACACCGAGGGCGTGGAAGGGCTGACCTATGTCTGGACCCCGGCGCAGCTCGTCGAGGTGCTCGGGCGCGAGGACGGCCACTGGGCGGCGGATCTTTTCGCGGTGACGCCGGAGGGCACGTTCGAGCACGGCGCGTCGACGCTGCAGCTGCCGCGGGATCCGGACGACCCGGCGCGCTGGCTGCGCGTGCAGGCGACGCTGCTCGCCGCGCGGGACCGGCGGCCGCAGCCCGCCAGGGACGACAAGGTGATCGCCGCCTGGAACGGGCTCGCGATCACCGCGCTCGCCGAGGCCGGGATCGCGTTCGAGCGCCCGGAGTGGATCGACGCCGCGCGGGCGGCGGCGAGCCTGCTGCTCGACCGGCATCTGGTGGACGGCAGGCTGCGGCGCAGCTCCCGGGGCGGCGCCGTCGGCGAGGCGGCCGGCGTGCTGGAGGACTACGCGTGCCTCGCCGACGGGCTGCTGGCGCTGCACCAGGCGACCGGTGAGCCGCTGTGGCTCACGGAGGCGACGATGCTGCTGGACACCGCGCTGGCGCACTTCGCAGGCGACGAGCCGGGCGTCTTCTACGACACGGCCGACGACGCCGAAGCCCTCGTGCAGCGACCGGCCGACCCGGCGGACAACGCGAGCCCGTCCGGTGCGTCGGCGCTCGCCAACGCGTTGCTGACGGCCTCGGCGCTGGCCGGGCCAGAGCAGGCGGGCACGTACCGCGACGCGTGCGAGCGGGCGATCGAACGAGCCGGCATGCTCGCCACGCGGGTACCCCGTTTCGCCGGGCACTGGCTGACCGCCGCCGAGGCGCTTCGGGCCGGGCCGGTGCAGGTGGCGGTCGTCGGTCCGGACGCCGCCGCGCGGTCCGGGCTGCTGGTGGAGGCGGCTCGTGCCGCGCACGGTGGCGCGGTGGTGCTGGCAGGGCCACCGGAGGCCGAGGGAGTGCCGCTGCTCGCGGACCGGCCGCTGGTGGACGGCGGTCCCGCCGCATATGTGTGCCGCGGCTACGTGTGCGAGCGGCCGGTCACGACACCCGGCGAGCTGGCCACCGCCCTCGCCTCGTAGGCACGTACGCCGAGCGAGAACGTGGTTTCCACCTACCTTGCCTCCGCGTAACGTCGGTAGCGACGTAATCATGTAATCGACTTGGAGGCGAGCATGGGACGTGGTTGGAAAGGCCGCGGCGGCTGGCAGCACGCGGAGGTGCCGAGCGCGGACGATGCGGCGGCCTGGTTCAGTGGCAGGTTGCCGGACGAGTGGTTCACCGGCGAGCCCGAGATCACGGTGGACAGGGACGAGATACTGCTCGTCGGGGAACTGCCCCCACTGACCGGCGAGTACGCCGACGACGCTGCGCGGGCGGCGGCGGAATCCGGGCGGATCAGCCGGTTCCGCGAGGAGACCCGCGACGAGCGCATCGAGATCGCCAGGCAGGCCGAGCACCGCTACCGGCGCAAGGTGTCCTGGGGCGCGCGGCTCGGCGGTACGACCGAGCTGTTCACCACACTGTCGGCACCGGTGATGACGCGGCTTCGGCAGCCGGAACGGCGCGTGCTCGACACACTCGTTGACGCGGGCGTGGCCCGCTCGCGGTCGGAGGCGCTGGCCTGGGCTGTCCGGTTGGTGGGCGAGCACACCGACTCGTGGCTGAGCGAGCTGCGCGCGGCGATGTCCACGGTCGACGATCTGCGCACCAAGGGTCCCGACCTCGGCTGACTCGCACTGCGGTGCCGTCCCGGTTGCGGCAGCCTGGTGACATGACCTCGTTGCCGACGGCCACCGAGATCGATCCGGGCACGTTGACGGCGCTGCTCGACGGGCGCTGGGCCAAGATCCGGCGGGAGATCCGCGAGCAGGTGGCCGACACCAGGTTCCGCGAGCCGTACGGCCTGGACGTCGAGCGGCACCGGGAACAGGTGCTTGAGCAGTTGCACGAGCTGGCCAGGACCGGAAGGCCCCGGCTGGGATTCTCGGCGGAGTACGGCGGCGGCGACGACGTCGGCGGTTCCATCACGTCGTTCGAGATGCTGGCCTTCGGCGACCTCTCGCTGATGGTGAAGGCGGGCGTGCAGTGGGGGCTGTGCGGCGGCGCCGTGCAGCTGCTCGGCACGCGCAGGCACCACGAGCGGTACCTGCGGCGGATCATGGACCTGGACCTGCTCGGCTGCTTCGCGATGACCGAGACCGGGCACGGCTCCGACGTCCAGCACCTGCGCACCACGGCGACCTACGATCCGGCCGCGCAGGAGTTCGTGATCACCACGCCGGACGAGTCGGCGCGCAAGGACTACATCGGCAACGCGGCGCGGGACGGGCAGCTCGCCGTCGTCTTCGCGCAGTTGATCACCGCGGGCGAGGGACGTGGGGTGCACGCGTTCCTCGTGCCGATCCGGGACGAGGAGGGGGCCGCGGCGCCCGGCGTGCGGATCGAGGACTGCGGGGTCAAGGCCGGGCTGAACGGCGTCGACAACGGGCGGTTGGTGTTCGACCACGTGCGGGTGCCGCGCACGGCACTGCTGAACCAGTACGGCGACGTCGCCGAGGACGGCACGTACTCCAGCCCCATCGAGAGCGACGGCAAGCGCTTCTTCACGATGCTCGGCACGCTCGTGCGCGGCCGGATCAGCGTGGCGGGCAGCGCGGGAAGTGCGACGAAGCGGGCACTCACCATCGCGATCCGCTACGGCGAGCGGCGGCGGCAGTTCCAGCGTCCCGACGACTCCGAGGAGGTCGTCATCCTGGACTACCGGGCACACCAGCGGCAGTTGCTGCCCGCGCTCGCAAAGACCTATGCGCTGCACTTCGCCCAGGAGGAGCTCGTCGCGGCACTGCACGAGATCCAGAGTGCAGGCGGGGACGTCGACGACCGCAGGCAGCGGGAGCTGGAGTCCAGGGCGGCCGGGCTGAAGGCGGCGGCCACCTGGCACGCGACCGAGACGATCCAGACCGCCCGTGAGGCGTGCGGCGGTGCGGGTTACCTCGCGGAGAACATCCTGCCCGCGCTGAAGGCGGACACCGACGTGTTCACCACGTTCGAGGGCGACAACACGGTGCTGCTGCAGCTTGTCGCGCGGGGCCTGCTCACGCAGTACCGGGACGACTTCCAGGACCTCAGCCCGCTCGCCACGATGCGTTTCCTCGCCGAGCAGTTCATGGACGCCGTCATCGAACGGACCTCGGCGCGCAAGGTGGTGGAGCGGATCGTCGAGGCGAGCCCTGGACGCGACGACGAGGAGGCGCTGTTCGACCGGGCCTGGCAGTGCCGCGCGTTCGAGGACCGTGAGGAGCACGTGCTCGACGGCGTGGCGCGGCGGCTGCGGCAGGCGACGCCGGAGAACGCTTTCGAGCTGTTCAACGAGGCGCAGGACCACGTGCTCCGGGCCGGCCGGGTGCACGTGGAGCGGCTGGTGCTGGAGGCGTTCGTCGCGGCGATCGACCGGTGCGACGACCCGGCGGCGAAGGGGCTGCTGGAGCGGCTGTGCGACCTGTACGTGCTGTCCAACATCGAGGCGGACCGGGCGTGGTTCATGGAGCACGGCCGCCTGACGGGTACGCGGGCGAAGGCGATCGTGGCGGCGGTGAACGACCTGTGCGGGGAGCTGCGCCCGCACGCCCGCACGCTGGTGGACGCCTTCGCCATCCCGGAGCAGTTCCTCGCGGCCCCGATGCTCGAGTCCTGACCCGCGAGGCCCCCGCCCAGGCCTGCGACTGCCGCGTCCAGGCCTGCGAGTGCCGCGTTCGCGCCTGCGGGTACCGCGTTGGCGTCGTCGTGAAGGCAGAACTCGCGGGTTCGAGCGGGGGACTCGCGGGCCGTGGCTAGGAGTACATGGCGAGCCAGATCGCGATGTAGTGCGAGATCGCGGCCAGCACGGTGCAGGCGTGGAAGAACTCGTGGTAGCCGAAGGTCCGGGGCCAGTGGTTCGGCCAGCGGGTGGCGTAGAAGATCGAGCCCAGGGTGTAGAAGACGCCGCCGACCAGCAGCAGCACGAGTGCGGCGACACCGGCGGTGCGCGCCAGCTCGGGCAGGACGAAGACGGCCACCCAGCCGAGCGCGATGTAGATCGGCACGCCCAGCCAGCGCGGCGCCCTTGGCCACAGCATCTTGAGCGTCACCCCGGCGATCGCGCCGCCCCACACGATGCCCAGCACGATGTAACCCGTCGGCTGCGACATCGCGAGCAGTGTGAACGGTGTGTACGTGCCGGCGATGAAGAGGAAGATCATCGAGTGGTCGGCGCGCTTCATCCACTGGTAGGCCCGCGGGCTCCAGATCCGCCGGTGGTAGAGGGCACTCACGCCGAACAGCCCCAGCACCGTGACCCCGTAGACCGAGGTGGCCAGTGCGGCGGTGGCGGAGACCGTCGAGGCGGCGAGAGCGATCAGCGTCGCCCCTGCGGCGACGGCGGCGAAGAAGCTCCAGAAGTGAATGTGCCCGCGGAGGCGGGGTCGATCCGTGACGTCCATGCTGTCGGCTCGCTGGGAATCGGTCGCCAAGCTCACGACTCCACGCTACGGACCGTAGGTTGCCGTCGCCAGGACAGCGCGGTGTGCTGTTCGTCGCCAGGCGTACGCTGCCGTGACGTGAGCCTTCGGTCCTTCCTCTCGAGAGTCGTCTACACCGCCTACTCCTGGCGCCTGAAGCAGCAAGCCGCCGGGCGCAGGCCCCGACACATCGGCATCATGCTCGACGGCAACAGACGCTGGGCGAGGGAAGCCGGTTTCACCGACGTCAACGACGGCCACCGCATGGGAGCCAAGAAGATCGCCGACTTCCTCGGCTGGTGCCGCGAGGCCGAGGTCGAGGTCGTGACGCTATGGCTGCTGTCCACCGACAACATGCGCAGCAGGTCGCCGGAAGAGGTCACGGCGCTGATGGAGATCATCCCGGAGGTCGTGGACGAACTGGCCAAACCGGGCACCTCGTGGCGACTGCGGATCGTCGGCGCGCTGGACACCCTGCCGACCGAGGTCACGGCCAGGCTCACCGCCGCCGCCCAGCGCACCGACGGCCGCAACGGCATGGTCGTCAACGTCGCTGTCGGTTACGGCGGCAGGCAGGAGATCGCCGACGCCGTGCGCAAACTGCTCCGGCAGCACGCCGACGAGGGCACGTCGATTCACGAGCTCGCGAAGATACTCGACGTCGACCATATTTCCGAGCACCTGTACACGTCAGGGCAGCCGGATCCCGACCTCATCATTCGTACATCCGGTGAGCAGCGCCTTTCCGGCTTTCTGTTGTGGCAGTCGGCGCACTCGGAATTCTGGTTCACCGAAGCCTATTGGCCCGCCTTCCGGCGGGTCGACTTCCTGCGGGCCCTGCGGGACTACGCGGTCAGGCACCGCAGGTACGGCGCCTGACCGGACATACACAGGCCGGTGGCCCGCGGGATGCTCCCGCGGGCCACCGGCCTCTCGTCTGGCGGAGGGATCAGTCGCCCGCCGGGTTGAGGATCAGGTGCGGCGTACGGGCGATGCCCGTGTAGGCGCCGGCGACCAGGGAGGCCGCGCCGTAGCCGAGTGCGCCGCCACCTTCGGTGAACTGGTAGAAGGCGTCGGAGAAGGTGATGCCGTCGTCGACGGGAACGGGAACGGGGGACTCCGCTGGGGTAGCGAACGCGGTGCCGCCGACCATCAGCAGCGCGGCAGTGGTGGCGGTCACGAAACCAGCCTTCTTCAGCACTTCGCACACTCCTAGTTCGTTTATTTCGAATCCGGGGCAACCGGGAAGTCCGGTGCGTCCGTGGAAAGGAAATTACTCCATTCAGCCGTACTGTGATCGTCCTGTTACACCATTGTGTGAGTCAGATTCGGGTGGTAACACCCGTTCGCCTGGGAACTCGTGGCGCTGCTGGCGAAAAACTTTTCGGGTTGGTATATACCTCGTTGCGGTGAACGCTGTGAACGAATTCATGGCTCGTATTGGTGACGGTTACCGGAACAGGGCTCCCGCGATCGGCGTAGCGGACACGGAGCGTGACTAAAACACCGTCATATGCGCGCTGTAAGTGATCACGGACTTTCCGTCAGATGACCAGTCGGCGAATCACCTGCCTGGCTGCCTGCATGAAGGCGCCGTCACAGGTAGCTTCCGAGGTGACGGGTCGCGAACCCATGCGGACCGTCGCGGGAGGCCCTGGTCGTGGCAGTGGTTGAGAGAACGGCGAAGCCGTTCAGGAAACGCACGAGGGGGCCGGCACCGGGCCCTCGTGGTCGCGGCTGACGCTTCGGCGTCGGGAGCGGACCAGCCAGGGCAGTGCCCGGCCCAGCGAGTGCGGGCGTGGTGCCACGCCCACGAGGGAGATGCCGTCGTGACTGCGCAGCGTTTGCCCCGAAAGGCCTCCGGCCGCTCTTCGACCAGTGCCACTGGCACTGAGGAAGCCCCTGGCGCCCCAGACTCGAAAGACTCCGGAGAATCCGACACACAGCGCTACACCTACGTGCTCGACACCTCGGTGTTGCTGTCCGACCCATGGGCGGTGACCAGGTTCGCCGAGCACTCGGTGGTGCTTCCGCTCGTCGTGATAAGTGAGCTGGAGGCCAAGCGCCACCACCCCGAACTGGGCTGGTTCGCGCGGGAGGCGTTGCGGCTGCTCGACGACCTACGGCGCACACACGGACGGCTCGACGCACCGGTGCCCATCGGTGAGCACGGCGGGACCCTGCACGTGGAGCTCAACCACTCGGACCCGACGGTGCTGCCGCCGGGCTTTCGCACCGACTCCAACGACCACCGCATCCTGGCCTGCGCGCTGAACCTCGCCGACGAGCTGACGTCGGTCACGCTGGTCACCAAGGACATCCCGCTGCGGGTGAAGGCCGGCGCCGTCGGCCTCGACGCGGACGAGTACCGCGCGCAGGAGGTGACCCCGTCCGGCTGGACCGGCACGGCCGACCTGCACGTTCCGCAGGAGGCGCTCGACGCCCTATTCTCGGACAGCACCGCCGACCTCACCGACTTCGGCGTGCCCGAGGCGGCCGAACTGCCGTGCCACACCGGGCTGCGGCTGCTCGCCGGAACGGCGAGCGCGCTCGGCCGGGTGACGCACGACAAGAAGGTCCGCCTCGTGCGCGGCGACCGGGAGGCCTTCGGCCTGCACGGGCGCTCGGCCGAACAGCGCATCGCGCTGGACCTGCTGCTCGACCCCGAGGTGGGGATCGTGTCGCTGGGCGGCCGGGCCGGTACGGGCAAGTCGGCGCTGGCGCTGTGCGCCGGGCTCGAGTCGGTGATGGAGCGCAGGGCGCACCGCAAGGTGGTGGTCTTCCGCCCGGTCTACGCGGTCGGCGGGCAGGAGCTCGGCTACCTTCCCGGCTCGGAGAGCGAGAAGATGCAGCCGTGGGCGCAGGCGGTTTTCGACACCCTCGGCGCCCTGGTCAGCGAGAACGTGCTCGACGAGGTGTTCGACCGGGGCATGCTGGAGGTGCTGCCGCTCACGCACATCCGCGGCCGCTCGCTGCACGACTCGTACGTGATCGTCGACGAGGCGCAGTCACTGGAGCGCAACGTCCTGCTCACCGTGTTGTCCCGGCTGGGGTCCGCGTCGCGCGTCGTGCTCACCCACGACGTCGGGCAGCGGGACAATCTGCGGGTCGGCAGGCACGACGGCGTCTCGGCGGTGATCGAGAAACTCAAGGGGCATCCGCTGTTCGCGCATGTGACGCTCACGCGCTCCGAGCGTTCGCCGATCGCCGCGCTGGTGACCGAGATGCTGGAGTACCACGGGTAGCCCACCGAGCCCACCGAGGCCACCGCCGGGTCTGGGCCCCCGCTGTGGCACGCTTTTCCGCCACAGTAGGGGAGAGTGCGCACGCGAGTTCTAACTCGGGTGCGCACTCACGACCCGCCGGGCTCAGTCGAGGGCGCGGCGCATGAAGCCCTTGATCCCGATCGCGCCGAAGAGCGCGATCGCGCCGATCGCCACCGGCACGTCGATCCACAGCGGGATGGACCGCACGGTGTCGCCGATGAGCAGCGAGCGCATGCCCTCGCTGACGTAGGTCAGCGGGTTCAGCGCGCACACCACCTGGAACCAGCGCAGGTGCTCCAGTCCGTACCACGGGAACTGCGTGGACCCCGTGAACATCAGCGGCACCAGGATCACCGCGAACATCACGTTGATGCGGCGGGGCGAGACGAGCGTGCCGATCGTCATGCCGATCGCGGCGCCGGCGAGCGAGCCGAGCACCACCATGCCGAGCACGCCCGGCCACGCCGACATCGGCCAGTGGATGCCTTCCAGGATCAGGAAACCGACCGGGATCATCAGCAACGCGGCGATGATCCCGCGCAGTGCGCCGAAGACCATCTTCTCCAGCGCGACCAGCGGGATCGGCATCGGCGCCAGCAACCGGTCCTCGATCTCCCGCGTCCAGGAGAAGTCGAGCACCAGCGGCATCGTCGTGTTCTGCAGCGCGCCGAGGAAGCCGTTGAGCGCCACGATCCCGGGCAGCAGGATCTGGACGAAGTTCTCCTCGACGTAGCCGATGCCGGTCAGCACAGTGCCGAAGATGAACAGCATGAAGAACGGCTGGATCACCACCTGGGCCAGGAACGGGCCCAGCTCCCTGCCGGTGACGAACACATCGCGCCAGAGCACGGCGAAGAAGGTTCGCGCGGCGGTCGCGGCCGTGGCCCGCGTCGGCGGTGTCGAGGGTGCGGTCCCGGCGGTCTGTGTCGTCGTGGTCGCCATTACCGCAGCTCCCGTCCGGTCAGGTGGATGAACACGTCCTCGAGACTGGGCCGGCCGATCGAGAGGTCGGTGACCGCGCAGCCCGCCGCGCCCGCCGTCCCGAGCACGTCCGGTAGTACCGCCGCCGGCTCGCGCCCGGTGTAGAGCCGGAACTGCTCGTCCGCCGTGTGCTCCACCCGTTCGATGCCGTCCACGGCGGCGAACTTGCCGCTCACGACGTCCGGATCGTGCCCGTCGGCGCTCACCGAAACGCTCAGCGTCGCACTGCCCGGCAGCGCGCGGGTGAGCGCGCCGGGCGTGTCCAGTGCGAGCAGCCTGCCGTGGTCGACGATGCCGACGCGGTCGCACAGTTTCTCGGCCTCGTCCATGTCGTGCGTGGTGAGCACGACGGTGACCCCCTCGCGGCGCAGGTCCGCGATCCGGTCGTGCACGAACAGGCGCGCCTGCGGGTCGAGCCCGGTCGAGGGCTCGTCGAGAAAGAGCACCCTCGGGTTGTGCATCAGCGCCCTGGCGATCATCACCCGCTGGGACTGGCCGCCGGAGACGAAGTCGATGCGCTCCTTCGCCTGGTCCGTGAGGCCCATCCGGTCGAGGATCTCGTCGGCCCGCCGGATGCGCTCGGCCCGGTCCACGCCGTGATAGATCGCGTGGAAGAGAAGGTTCTGCCGGATGTTGAGCGAGCGGTCCAGGTTGTTGCGCTGCGGGACCACCGCGAGCAGCTGCCGCGCCGTGCTCGGCGCCCGCACGACGTCCACGCCGTGCAGCTCGGCCCGGCCCGACGTGGGCCGCGCGCGCGTGGTGAGCACGCCGACCGTCGTCGTCTTACCGGCGCCGTTCGGGCCGAGCAGCCCGAACACCTCGCCGTGGTGCACGGCGAAGCTCAGCCCGTCCACCGCGTTCGGCCCGCTGCGCCGGTAGCGCTTGACCAGGTCCGTCACGACCACCGCTTCGTCCACACACCCAGCGTAGGGCGGTCTGCGGCGGCCGGCCGTCACCAGCCGGTGGGCAGCGGTCTGCCCTCCGCGAACCCCGCGCTCGACTGCACGCCCAGCACGGCACGCTCGTGCAACTGCTCCAGGGTGGCCGCACCCGCGTAGGTGCAGGCCGACCGCACTCCCGCGGTGATCGAGTCGAGCAGGTCCTCGACACCGGGGCGGGCGGGGTCGAGCGCCATCCGGGACGACGAGATGCCCTCTTCGAAGATGGCCTTCCGCGAGCGCTCGTACACGTCGTCGGTGCGGGTGCGCGCGCCGACCGCTCGCTTGGAGGCCATGCCGAAGGACTCCTTGTACGGCCTGCCGTGCTCGTCGTGGCGCAGGTCGCCGGGGGACTCGTGGGTGCCGGCGAACCAGGAGCCGACCATCGCGGCGGACGCGCCGGCCGCCAGCGCGAGCGCCACATCGCGGGGGTGCCGCACGCCGCCGTCGGCCCACACGTGCTTGCCGTGCGCGCGTGCCTCGGCCGCGCAGTCCAGCACTGCCGAGAACTGCGGGCGCCCGACGCCGGTCATCATGCGGGTGGTGCACATCGCGCCCGGCCCGACACCGACCTTGACCACGTCGGCGCCCGCCTCGATGAGGTCGCGCGTGCCCTCGGCGGTGACCACGTTGCCCGCCACCACCGGAACCGTCGGCGACACCGAGCGGACCGCCTTCAGCGCCGCCAGCATCTTCTCCTGATGTCCGTGCGCGGTGTCCACGACCAGCACGTCGACACCGGCACCGAGAACGGCCTCCGCCTTCGCGGCGACGTCACCGTTCACGCCGATCGCGGCCGCCACCCGCAGGCGCCCTTCCGCGTCCGCGGCGGGCCGGTAGATGTCCGCCCGCAGCGCGCCGACCGCGGTGAGCACCCCGGCGAGCCGTCCGTCCGCGTCGACGCCGAGGGCGAGCCTGCCACCGTGCGCGTGCAGACGGTCGAACACCTCGCGCGGGGGCGTGTCGAGCGGGCAGGTGAGCACGGCCGTGTCGGCGACCTCACCGAGCCGCGAGAACCGGTCCACGCCTGCGCATGAGACCTCGTCGACCACTCCGGCCGGCCGGCCCGTGGCGTCGACCACGACGACGGCGCCGTGTGCCCGCTTGCCGAGCAGGTTCAGCGCGTCGGCCACCGCGTCGCCAGGGGTGAGCACCAGCGGGGTGTCCCACACGGTGTGCCGGTCCTTGACCCAGGAGACGATGTCGGTCACCGCCGCCGCCTCGACATCCTGCGGTAGCACGACGAGGCCGCCGCGCCGGGCGACCGTCTCCGCCATCCGCCTGCCGGCGACCGCCGTCATGTTGGCGACCACGACCGGAATCGTCGTGCCGGTGCCGTCGGCGGTGGAGAGGTCGACGTCGAAACGGGACTCCACGGCCGATCGGTTCGGCAGCAGGTAGACGTCGTCGTAGGTCAGGTCGTGGGCGGGCCGGTGGCCATCCAGAAAGCGCACGAGGCTCCAGCTTACGTGGTCAAACCGGACAGGGCGGAACCGGTCCGCCGCCGTGCCCGGTCAGGGGACGGGCCAGCCCGTCGAGCCGTCTTTCTCGGCGCCGATCGTGGTGTGCTCGCCGTGGCCGGTGTAGACCGTGGTGTCGTCGGGCAGCGCGAACAGGCGCTCCCGGATCGACTTCACGATCGTCGGGTAGTCGGAGTACGAGCGGCCGGTGGCGCCCGGCCCGCCGCTGAAGAGAGTGTCACCGGTGAACACCGCGCCGAGGTCGGCCGCGTAAAGGCAGACCGCGCCCGGCGCGTGGCCCGGTGTGTGCAGGATGCTCAGCTCGGTGCCGGCGATCGACAGTGTCTGGGCGTCGCAGAGCTTGTCGTCCGGCGCCCGGTCCGGATGGGTGAGGTCCCACAGCCCGCGGTCCTCGGGGTGCAGCAGGATCGGTGCGCCGGTGCGTTCGGCCAGGTCGGGCGCGGCGTTGACGTGGTCGTTGTGGGCATGTGTGCACACGATGGCCCGGACGGCGCGCTCGCCGATCACGCCCGCGATCTGTCCGGCGTCGTGCGCGGCGTCGATGACGATCACCTCGGTGTCGTCGCCCACGATCCACACGTTGTTGTCGACGTTCCAGCTTCCGCCGTCGAGCTCGAAGACGCCCGACGTGACCAGGTTCTGCACAGTTGCTGCCATGCGACCGACCCTAACCGACCTCGCTGGGAGGGCCAGGAGGTTCGCGGCGGTGGCGGCGCCGATCAGCCGCGCAGCATCGCGCGCACGGCGTCGATCGTGTCCGCCTCGGCGGGGTCCTTGTCCGGCCGGTACCGCAGCACGCGGGCGAACCGGAGAGCGGCCCCGCCGGGGTAGCGGGTGCTCACCTGCGCGCCGTCCAGCTCGATCTCCACGACCAGCTCGGGGCGGACGTACACGGTCCAGTCGTCGCGGTGGGTCTCGATTCCCGGCAGCTCCGCGGTCTGCCAGGCGAGCAGCTCGTCGGTGAGCCCCTTGAACGTCTTGCCGACCATGATCGGCGGCCCGCCGTCGGGGTCGCGCGCGCCGAGATGCAGGTTCGACAGGTAGCCGGTACGCCTGCCGTGCCCCCACTCGGCGCCGAGCACCACGAGGTCGAGCGTGTGCACCGGCTTCACCTTCAGCCACGCGCGCCCGCGCCGCCCGGCCGCGTACGGCGAGTCGAGGTCCTTCACGAGCACGCCCTCGTGACCCGAGTCGAGCGAGCCGGACAGGATCGCCTCCGGGTCGGCGGGCTCGATCTCCCCGGGGATCACGTGCTCGCCGGCGACCTTGCGGAGCGCGGTGTTGCGCTCACGCAGCGGCGCGTCCAGCAGATCCGTCCCGTCGAGGTGCAGGCAGTCGAAGAAGTACGGGCGCAGCAGCAGCGCGCGGACCTGCTCCTCACGACTGCTCCCGAAGCGTGACATCGTCTCCTGGAACGGTCGGGGCCTGCCCTCGTCGGTGAGCGCCAGCGTCTCGCCGTCGAGGACCACGGACTCGCACGGCAGCGAGCGCACGAGGTCGGCGAGCTCGCCGACGTGCGGGGTGACGTCCCGCAGCGTGCGCGTGTAGACGCGGACCTCGTCGCCGTCGCGGTGCACCTGGATGCGCGCACCGTCCATCTTGTACTCCACCGAGACGGATCGCAGCTCGGCGAGCGCGTCGGCCAGCGTCTCCGCGGGCGAGGCCAGCATCGGGCGGACCGGCCTGCCCAGCTCGATCCGGAACTCGGCCAGCGCGGCGCTGCCGCCGGACATCGCCGCGCTCGCCGTCGCGGGCAGCCGCCCGGAGAGCATGAACGCCCGGCGCACCGCCTCGCCGGGCACCTCGGTGGCGGCGGCGATCGCGTCGACCATCACGCCTTCGAGCGCGCCCTGCCGGAGCTCGCCGGTCAGCAGCCGGAACAGGAAGCTCTGCTCGGCCTCCGTCGCGCGGGCGAACAGGCCGCCGAGCACCTCGGCGCGGCGGGCCGCCGAGCCGCTGCCCGTGGTCTCCGCGACCTCGCCGAGCGCGGTGTCGACCTCGGCGACCGTGAGTGACGGCTCGGCTGCGGGCTCGGTGCGCAGCGCGGCCAGCGTGCGCCAGCCGGCGCCGATCCGGCCCTGGGTGGGCGTGCCGGTCAGGAACGCGACCGTGGCCGCGAGCTCGCCGGCCGGGGCTGCGCCCAGCAGGTCGGCGAGGATCGTGGTCTTCGCCTTGCGCGAGCGCGTGGCGGCGAGCGCCGCCGAGGCGGCCACGACTTCGTGAAGCCACATGCCGACATCATCACCCCGGACACCGACATTTCGCCTGCCGAATCTCCTGCCGGGAAGACACGCCTAGACCGGTCGGTATACCGTCGAGGGGTGACTGAGGAACTGACGTTGACCCCGGCCGCCGAGCGGGTGCTCGATGTCGCCGGGCGGCTGTTCTACGACAACGGCATCCACGCCGTCGGCGTCGAGTCGATCGCCACCGAGGCCGGGGTCACGAAGAAGACGCTGTACGACCGTTTCGGCTCCAAGGACGCGCTGATCGGCTGCTATCTGCGCCGGCGCGACGAACGCTGGCGCGAGCACGTGGTGAGGGTCGTCGAGCAGCGGGCGCGGATCACCCCGGCCCGGCGGTTGCTGCTGGTGTTCGACGCGCTGGAGCAGTGGATCACCACCGAGAACACGCGCGGCTGCGCGTTCGTCAACGCGCAGGCCGAGCTGCCGGACGCCACCCATCCCGGCCGCGAGGTGATCCGGGAGCAGAAGCAGTGGATGCTCGACTACCTGCGGACACTGGCGCGAGAGGCGGGTCTGCGCAACCCGCGCAAGGTCGCGACGTCACTGCTGATGCTGCTGGAAGGCGCCACGGTGACCGCCTCGCTGGGGGTCGTCCCCGGTGCGGTCGGCAACGCCAAGGAGATGGCCCGGCAGCTGCTCACCTAGCCTGTCCTCGAACCCGCTGGTCACCGGTCGTGAGCGCGTAACAGTGTTCTAACTCGCGTGCGCACTCACGAGTGGCCGGGCTCAGGCGTCCTGCGGCCAGCGCAGCGCGGCGGCCAGGTGCTCGGCGAGCGCCGGGGCCAGCGTCGCCATGTAGCTCGCCGTGACGTGGTTGTCGTCCAGGTACACCAGCACGTTGCCGATCACCGGGCGGCACACGTCCTCGGGGCAGAAGTAGTCGCTGAGGTCGAGGAAGGACACCCCGGGCGGCGTGTCGAGCGCCGCGTACGGCGGCTCGGGTGCGTACAGGTCGGACCGCGGGACGCTGCACTCGGGCGCGCCGGGTCCGTGCCGCTCCACGCACGCGGAGGGCTCGAAGTCGTAGCGCGGGTTGTCCCGCACGGCCACCACGGGGATGTCCGCGTCGGCGAGCCGCTGCCACTGCTCGACGTAGCCGGGCGGGGTCCATTCGGTGAGCCCGGCACGCACGTCCCTGGTCGCCATCGTCAGTACGGCGTCCGGCCGCATCTCGATGATCTCCTCGGCCACCGCCTCGTTCCAGTCCAGGCAGCTCTGGTCGCCGGGCGAGTTCTCGGAACCGGTCGAGAGCGGGCAACCGCCGCGCCCCATCGAGATGATCTCCCAGTTGCTCGCCTCGGCGATCGGTGCGAGCGCGCCGATGTACTGCTGCGAGTGCGAGTCCCCGGCCACCACGATCCGCCGATCGGGCGGACCGGTGGTCCCGGTCGTGCAGATCACCAGTTCGGCGTGGCGCTCGGCCACCGTGCAGTCCTTCTCCTCGAAGGCCACGAACTCGTCCCGCAGCGCGATGAAGGGCGGCACGATCGGCGCCTCGGCGTCGAACACCGGCAGTTCGGCGGCGACCGCCCGCGCGCCGGGGTGCACCGGATCGTCCGGGGAGGCGGTGTACGAGGCCTTCTGCTGGCTCACGTACTCCCAGCCGCCGGCGAAGACCAGTACCGGAGCGAGCGCTAGTGCCGCGAACCGGTACGCGCCCCAGCGGGTCGCGACGCCGATCCGCGAATCCCGCACCGGGGTCTCGATCAGGTGGTAGGTCAGGGCCGCCAGCGCCGTGGCGCCGGCGATCAGGGCGGCGCCCTCCCACCAGCCGACCTTCGGCGTGTCCCTGGCGACGAGGTAGAAGATCAGCACCGGCCAGTGCCACAGGTACAGCGCATAGCTGATGTTGCCGAGGTACTCCAGCGGCCGGGACGAGAGCAGCCGGTCGGCGCCGATGCGGCTGCCGGTCGCGCCGGCGAGCAGGACGAGCGACGCGGACAGCGTCGGCCACAGTGCGGCGTAGCCGGGAAAGACGGTGCCGATCTGGAGGACGAGGCCGCACAGGACCAGCCCGGCGACGCCGAGCCAGCCGAGCGCTATCCGCAGCGCGCGGGGCAGCGCGATCGCGTCGATCACCAGTGCCAGCAGCCCGCCGAGGGCGAACTCCCAGATCCGGGTGAGCGAGGTGAAGTACGCGAGCGGCTGGTTCACCGCCGTGAGCCAGACCGAGTAGGCCAGCGACGTGCCGAGGAGCACGGCCAGGCTCGCCCCCAGGGTGGACCGCAGGTCCCAGCCCGCCCGCCGCGCGAGCAGGGCGACGGCCGCGATCAGCAGCGGCCAGGCGAGGTAGAACTGGCCCTGGATGGACAGCGACCAGAAGTGCTGGACGACGCTGGCCGTGTCGTGCTGGGCGAAGTAGTCGACCGAGTCGGCGGCGAGCCGCCAGTTCTCCACGAACAGCGCCGAGGCGACCACCTCGCGGATCGTGTCGAACCAGCGGTGCTGGGGCAGCAGCACCACGGCGACCGCCATGGTCGCCAGCAGGACGGTCAGCGCGGCAGGGAGGAGCCGCTTGATGATGCGGCCCCACATCGGCCGGAACTCGATCCGGCCGCGCGCCGCCACCCGGACGAGCTGCCCGGTGATGAGGAAGCCGGACACCAGGAAGAACACGTCGACGCCGCCGGAGATGCGGTCGAGCCACACGTGATAGGCGACGACGAGCAGGGCGGCGACGGCGCGCAGGCCCTGCAGCTCGGGGCGGTACCGCCGCGGCGACGGCTGGGCGGTGCCCTCGGGCGCGCTGGCTCGCGGCTGCGGCATCCGCCGAGTCCCCCTGTTCCCAAAGCTGTCTCGTAACCCGCGAGGCCGGGCCCCAGTCGTCTCCACCGGTCAGCGCCGCACGATCGTGCAGCGCGGTTCACCGGATCGGGCGGTTACCTTACCGGTCACCCGCGCCGTGCGGGTATCGGGCCGCCCGCCGCTAGCCTGCGCGGCATGGCCACGTTGACCCCGGGTGATCTGACCGAGACCGAGCGCGCCCTCGCCGGCGCCGTTCTCGCCGGCACCTTGCTCGACCTCGGAGACCTCGAAGACCTCGGAGACCTCGGAGACCTCGGAGACCTCGAAGACCTCGAAGACACGGAGGAGCGCGAGGTGCGGGCCGAGTTCGTACGGCAGGTCATGGCCGGGAGGTTCCCGTGGCACGGCGGCGAGCGGCCCGACCCGCGAGGGCTCCGGCTGCGGGGCGCACGGATCATCGGCGAGCTCGACCTCTCCGAGGTGGACTCCCAGCTCCCACTGCGGCTCCTCGATTGCCACGTGGACGGGGCGGTGCGGCTGACCGGCGGCCTGCTGCGCGCGGTGGACCTGTCGGGGCTGGTGGCGACGAGTGTCGCCGCGCAGGAGATGACCCTCGAGCGCAGCCTCGTGCTGCGGGACGTGCGCCTGCGCTCGGACGGTCTCCACGCGCCGATCGAGCTGGGCGGCAGCAGGCTCGGCGGGCTGCTCGACCTCAGTGGCGCCCGGCTGACCAGCGCGGACGGGCCGGCCGTGCAGGCGAGCAACCTGCACACCGGCGGTGGGGTCTTTCTCAACCGTGGCTTCCGTGCCGACGGCCGCGGCACACTGGGCACGGTCCGGCTGCCGGGGGCCGTGCTCGGCGGGCAGCTGAACATGACCGGCGCCGTCGTGCGCAATCCCGACGGCCCCGCACTGATCGCCGACTACCTGCAGACCGCGAGCAACGTGATGTTGAACGGGGACTTCCGGGCCGAGGGACGGCGGGACACCGGGACGGTCCGGCTGGTCGGCGCCCGCATCGGAGGACGGCTGATCTGCGAGGGCGGGCGCGCGCGGGCGGCCGAGCCCGGCGACCTCGCCCTGAACCTGTCGCAGACCGCGGTCGCCGGTGACCTGCTGCTACCGGTGTCGTTCGCCGACGGACCGGTCGATCTCAACGGGCTGACCTACGGCGGGCAGGCGCGGCACGCCGATCTGACGGAGTGGCTGGACCTGCTCTCCACCGGGACGAACTACTACGCGAGCCAGCCGTACTTCCAGCTCGCCGCGGCGCACGGCTCCACCGGGCACGAGCGGGACGTCCGGCGCATCCACATCGCCGGCAGAAGGATCTGCTCAGGCGTGGTGAGCTCGGGTTCTGGGGCCGGCTCTGGCACCGCGTCACCGGGCCGACGGTGGGCTACGGCTACCGGCCGGCGCTGGCGTTGCTCTGGCTGATCGGCACCCTGCTCGTGTCGATCGTGCTCACCGTCGGCGTCGCGGGCGCGGCCGGAGTCACGAGCCGCCCCGGTGAGGGCGGCCCGTGCTCGGTGGTGGAACAGGCCGGGCTCGCGCTGAGCGCGGCGGCGCCGCTGGTCCGGACGGATGGCGGCCGGCGCTGCGTGATCGACGCAGGTACCGGTGCCGGCCAGACTGTGCTCGCCGCGACGTGGGTGCTGCAGGCCCTGGCGTGGGCCTTTCTCACCCTGTTCGTCGCCGGCTTCACCGGCCTCGTCCGCAGGTCGCCGTGACCGCCGCTCACTTGCCGCCGCGCGCCATCCTGAGCACGTCGAGGGCCTCGTCGAGCTGCGCCTCGGTGAGCTTGCCGCTCGCCACGTGGCCGCGTTCGAGCACGACGTCCCGGATCGGCTTGAGCTCGGCCAGCGCCTGCTTGGCGACGGCGGCCGCCTCCTCGTAGCCGATGTAGGCGTTCAGTGGCGTCACGATCGACGGCGAGCCCTCGGCGTAGGCGCGGGCGCGCTCGACGTTCACGGTGAGCTCCGCGAACACCTTGTCCGCCAGCAGCCGAGACACCGCCGCCAGCAGCCGCGCCGACTCCAGTACGTTGCGGGCGATCACGGGCAGGTTCACGTTCAGCTGGAAGTTGCCCTGCGAGCCGGCGAACGCGACCGCGGCATCGTTGCCGATCACCTGCGCGACGACCTGGAGCGTCGCCTCCGGGATCACCGGGTTGACCTTGCCCGGCATGATCGACGAGCCCGGCTGCAGATCCGGCAGCGCCAGCTCGGCCAGCCCGGCACGCGGGCCGGAGCCCAGCCAGCGCAGGTCGTTGGCGATCTTGTTCAGCGACACCGCGACCGTGCGCAGGTGGCCGGACGTCTCCACCACGCCGTCCTGGCTGGCCTGCGCCTCGAAGTGGTCGCGTGCCTCGGTGAGCGGCAGGCCGGTGACGTTCGCCAGCTCGCCGGCGACCGCGGCGCCGAACCCGGCAGGCGCGTTCAGCCCGGAACCCACCGCGGTGCCGCCGATCGGCAGCTCCCCGAGCCGGGGCAGGCCGCTGCGCAGCCGCTCGATGCCGAAGCGCACCTGCGCGGCCCACGCTCCCGCCTCCTGGCCGAGCGTGATCGGCACCGCGTCCATCAGGTGCGTGCGGCCCGACTTCACCACGTCCCGCCACTCGGCGGCGCGGCTCTCGATCGTGGCAGCGAGATGGTCGAGTGCCGGGACGACGTCGGTGAGCACCGCCTCGGTCGCGGCGACGTGGATCGTGGTCGGGAAGGTGTCATTGGAGGACTGGGAGGCGTTCACGTGGTCGTTGGGATGCACGTCCCGGCCCAGTGCCCGCGCGGCCAGGGTGGCGATGACCTCGTTGGCGTTCATGTTCGACGACGTCCCGGACCCGGTCTGGAAGACGTCGATCGGGAAGTGGGCGTCGTGCCTGCCCTCCGCCACCTCGTCGGCGGCGGTCGCGATCGCCGTGGCGACGTCGGCCTCCAGGACGCCGAGGCGGGCGTTGACGCGGGCCGCGGCGGCCTTGAGCAGGCCGAGCGCGCGGATCTGGGCGCGTTCGAGACCGCGGCCGGAGATCGGGAAGTTCTCCACGGCACGCTGTGTCTGCGCGCGGTACAGGGCGTCGGCGGGGACCCTCACCTCGCCCATCGTGTCGTGCTCGATCCGGTATTCCTGTTCAGCCATGGCGCCAGTCTGTCCCACCGCGCATCCGTCCGCCCGGTGTCGTTGCGCACTAGGATCGAGGGTGACGGCCACCCACCACGGCGGGAAGGACGGTGAGCCATGGGCTCGCCCGAGACGCTGACGGTCGACGTGCTGATCGTCGGTGCTGGACCGACCGGTCTGTTCGCGGCGTACTACGCCGGGTTCCGCGGTCTTTCGATGGCGATCGTGGACTCGCTGCCGGAATCCGGCGGGCAGGTCACCGCCATGTACCCGGAGAAGATGATCTACGACGTCGCCGGGTTCCCGGGGATCCGCGGCCGGGACCTGATCAAGGGGCTGGTCGAGCAGGCCGCACCGTGGGACCCGGTGTACCTGCTCGGCCGCAAGGCCGTCACGCTCGAGAAGACCGGGGACGGGCTGGAGATGACGCTGGACGGCGGCGACGTCGTGCGGGCCGGGGCGGTGCTCATCACCGCCGGGATCGGTGAGTTCACGCCACGGCCGCTGCCCGCGGGCGACGGCTGGCTCGGCAGGGGCATGGTGCACTTCGTCCCGGCGCTCGACGCGCACCGCGGCGAGGACGTCGTCGTGGTCGGCGGCGGCGACTCCGCCTTCGACTGGGCGCTCGCGCTGCAGCCGATCGCGTCGAGTGTGGCGCTGGTGCACCGGCGGGCGAAGTTCCGCGCGGCGGAGTCGATCGTGCGGCAGGCCCGCGAGACCGGGATCCGGCTCATCACCGACGCGGAGGTCCGCGATCTGCGCGCCAACGGCGACGGCGAGCTCGGCGAGGTCGAGGTCGAGATCAAGGGCGGCGAGCGGCTGGTGCTGCCCGCGCAGACCGTCGTCGCGGCGCTCGGCTTCACGGCGGACCTCGGCCCGATCGAGACCTGGGGGCTGGAGATCCACAAGCGCTCGATCGCGGTGGACTCCACCATGGCGACCGCCCGCGACCGCGTCTACGCGGCGGGCGACGTGGCCGCCTACCCGGGGAAGGTGAAGCTCATCGCCACCGGCTTCGGCGAGGCGGCGACGGCGATCAACAACATCGCGGTCACCCTCGATCCGAGCGCGCGCCTCTTCCCCGGCCACTCGACCAACGCCGACTGACCCACGACCCGCTCGCCCGGCCCGGGCGAGGGAGCTTCACCACCGCGGGGCCGGGGCTGGTTCCGGAACGGGTGGTGGCTCCGGTGCCGTGCCGAGCTGTTCGGTGATCCACGGTTCGTAGGCCACCGCCGAGGTGTAGATCGACGGTCCGGTACCGCACGTCGCGTCGTCGTTGCCGGGGCGGCTGGAGACGCCGAGCAGCAGCCACCGGTCCTCGACCCGCATGAGCTGGGGCCCTCCGGAGTCGCCGTAACAGGGCCCCGCGGTGCCGCCGGGGTTGCCCGTGCACAGCTCGACCGTGGCGTCGAAGGCGCTGCACCCGGCGCCGTCGACGATCGTCGTGTCCAGCTGCTGCAACATCACCGGGCTCGTGCCGCATCCCTCCGCCGGGCACGTCTGTCCCCAGCCGAGCAGCCGGGTCGCCGTGCCGACGGCGGCTTCCGTGCCGAGCTCGACCGGCGCCGCCTGCGCCGGTTCCGCCAGCCGCACCAGCGCGAGGTCACCGCCCGCACCGTCCGGGTCGTACTCCGGGTGCGCGACGAACTCCGCCACCGGGCGTGTCTCGCCGCCGTCGGTGCGGTCGTTGCTGCCGATCCGCGCGGTCACCGCGCCGGGCTGCCGGCCCTGCACGCAGTGCGCCGCGGTCAGCACCCACCCGGGGGCCGCGAGCGCGCCGCCGCAGAAGTGCTCGCCGGAGGCGAACTGCAGCGACACCATGAACGGATACGGCTGGTCCGCCTCGATTCCGCCCACGATGAACGGCTGCACCGCGGAAGCCTGTGGCACCGCCGTGCCTGCCAGCGCCAGCACCCCGGCGACGACTGCGGCGAGCCGGGCACCGCCCCGCCGTAGGCCGACGCCCATCAGGGAAGCGGCGGGACGACGTCGTCGTCCGTGGGGCCGCCGTCGAAGTCCACGGACGAGTAGTCCCGCAGCTTCGTCAGCCGGTGGTAGCCGTCGATCAGGCGCACCGTGCCGGACTTGGACCGCATCACGATCGACTGCGTGGTGGCGCCGCCCGCGCGGTAGTGCACGCCACGCAGCAGGTCGCCGTCGGTCACCCCGGTGGCGCAGAAGAACACGTTGTCCCCGCGCACGAGGTCGTCGGTGGTGAGCACCCGGTCGGGGTCGTGCCCGGCCGCGCGCGACTTCTCCCGCTCGGCGTCGTCCTTCGGCCACAGGCGCCCCTGCAGCTCGCCGCCGAGGCACTTCATCGCGCAGGCGGCGATGATGCCCTCGGGCGTGCCGCCGATCCCGAGCAACATGTCGACACCGGTCGTCGGGCGGGCGGCGGCGATCGCCCCGGCCACGTCACCGTCGGTGATGAACCGGATTCGGGCACCGGCCTCGCGGACCTCCTTCACGATCTGCTCGTGCCGGGGCCGGTCGAGGATGCAGACGGTGACGTCGGAAACGCTGCTGTGCTTCGCCCTCGCCACCCGGCGGATGTTCTCCGCGATCGGCGCGGACAGGTCCACCGCACCGGCCGCCTCGGGACCCACCGCCAGCTTCTCCATGTAGAACACGGCGGAAGGGTCGAACATCGCGCCGCGCTCGGCGACGGCGAGCACGGCCAGCGCGTTGGGCATGCCCTTGGCCATCAGGGTCGTACCGTCGATCGGGTCGACCGCGACGTCACAGTCCGGCCCGTCGCCGTTGCCGACCTGCTCGCCGTTGAACAGCATGGGCGCCTCGTCCTTCTCGCCCTCGCCGATGACGACAACGCCCCGCATCGAAACGGTGCCGATGAGCTGCCGCATGGCGTCGACCGCGGCGCCGTCGCCACCGTTCTTGTCGCCCTTGCCGACCCACCGGCCAGCAGCCATCGCGGCCGCCTCGGTGACCCGCACCAGTTCCATCGCGAGGTTGCGGTCCGGGGCCTCACGGCGTCTCGGCGAACTCGTGGACTGGCCTGCGACGGTCATGGTTCCTCCCGGATCGACGCGACTTGCTCACTACACGGTTCCCACGGTTCCGCACGGGAATCCTCCCAGATACCCGCGAAAGCTCCAGCTCAAGCCGCCGTCGCGAACATCACTCCGCGTCGTCGCCGTCCTCGACGCTGGCCAGCGCGGCCTCGATCCGCTCGCGAGCACCCTCGAGGTGCCGTTCGCAGAGCTTGGCGAGCTCCTCGCCCTTCTCCCACAGCGCGAGCGAGTCCTCCAGGGAGAGCCCGCCGGCCTCCAGCTCGCGGACGACCTCGATCAGCTGGTCGCGCGCCTGCTCGTAGCCGAGTTCGGCCTGCTCACCGTTCGCTTCGCTCAACTGTGCCTGCTCAACTTCTCCGATGGTGGTCCTGCGGTCCGGGCGCACACTACCGCGCTGGCCATCGCATGGTCGTAACCCACGAACGCCTTCGCGAACTCCTGTCCGTCACCGTCGGTCACCGCGTCCTCGATGTGCGACTGGGCGGTGGCCACCCGAAGGCGGTATGCCGAACCGTCCCGGAACCACCAGCGGGTGCCGACATAGAACGACGTGGCCTCGGACAGCCTGCGCAGCCGCGGCCCGAGCGCGTCGCGGCCCGCGGAGTCGCATCCCGCGAGCAGCGCGGTCCAGCAGCGCGCCGCCGCGGCCTCGGCCTCCTGGGCCCTGCGGTGGACGGTCACGGCCCGCTCGCGCGCCTCCCCGGACGTCGCGCCGCGGCACATGCGCGCGACGGCGTCCGTGGTCAGCGGGAGGAACCTGGTGGCGTGCGGAGCGGCCGTCGTGGGCACGGACAGGCCGTGCGCGGCCTGCGTGGCCTGTGAAGGCGGTGGATACGGTGGTGACACTGCCGCCCTCCCTGGTCGTGATCGGTCACTCGTCCTGTCCCCGCGCGACGGCGGAGACGGCGCCGTCGGCGACCCGCACGCGAAGCGGCGTGCCGTCGGCTATTTCAGAGACCGATCGGAGCACCTTCAGGTTGCCCGCCGAATCGGTGTATTGCACGACCGCGTAACCGCGGGAGAGCGTCGCCGACGGCCCGAGCGCGCTCAGCCGGGCACGCGCGGAGGCCAGTGCGGTCTGCTCCCGGGTGAGCGTCGAGAGGATCGCGCGCCTGCCACGCTCGGTATGTGTCTCGATCTCGGCGGCGCGGCGGTCGATCGGGCCCATCGGGTCGGCCAGCGAGGGCCTGCTGCGCAGCTGGTCCAGCAGCCGGCACTGGGTGTCGACCCAGCCGTGCAGTGCGCGGCGTGCCCGGTCGCGCAACTGGTGTACGCGGGCGGTTTCCTCGCGCACGTCCGGTACGACGCGCTTGCCGGCGTCGGTGGGCGTCGAACAGCGCAGGTCGGCGACGTAGTCCAGCAGGGGCGAGTCGGGCTCGTGCCCGATCGCGCTGACGACCGGGGTGCCCGCCGCCGACACGGCCCGGCAGAGTGCCTCGTCGGAGAACGGCAGCAGATCCTCGACACTGCCGCCGCCGCGCGCGATGACGATGACATCGACGTCCGGATCGGCGTCCAGAGTGGACAGCGCCCGCAGGATCTGCGGCACCGCCTGTGTGCCCTGTACCGCGGTGTTGACGACCCGGAACGCGACGGCGGGCCAGCGGCCCTGCGCGTTCACCAGCACGTCGTGCTCGGCGGCGGAGGCCCGGCCGGTGATCAGCCCGATACCCCTCGGCAGGAACGGAAGCGCGCGTTTGCGTTCGGCCGCGAATAGGCCCTCGGCGGCGAGCAGGCGCCGCAGCCGCTCGATGCGGGCCAGCAGCTCGCCGATGCCCACCGCGCGGATCTCGTTGGCGCGCAGGCTCAGCGTGCCGCGGCCGAGGAAGAAGGTCGGCTTGGCGTGGACCACGACGCTGGCGCCGTCCCGCAGCGGTGGCTCGACGGTGCGCAGCAGCCGCGCCGGGCACGTCACGCTCATCGAGACGTCCGCGGAAGGGTCGCGCAGCGTCAGGAACGCCGTCTGCGTGCCCGGCCGCGCGGAGATCTGCGTGACCTGGCCCTCCACCCAGACCGTGCCGAGACGGTGAATCCAGTCGGCGATCTTGCGTGCGACGGTGCGCACCGGCCAGGGATTCTCGGCACTGGAGGGCCCGCTCGTGGCGCGGGTAGCCGGTTCGGCGCCGCTCACCGTTCGGTCGGGCCCTCGGTGTCACCGGCCGCGGCCTGCCGCACGTTGGCGATGCGGCGGGTGAGCATGCCGACGAACGAGGGCCGGTCGGCGTGCGCACGCTCGTAGGCGAGCATCTCCTCGAGGTCGGCGAGGGAGAGCCTGCGCAGGCGCGCCCTCACCTGGGGCAGCGTCAGCCGGTCGTAGTCGGCGAGGCCGGCCGGGCCCGGTGCCGGCGCGGTGGCGGCGGGCCCCGCCGGCTCGGGTCCGTCGGCGCTTTCCGGGCCGGGGCTTTCCGGTCCGGTCCGGTCCGGGCTGTCGAACTCGCCCTCCTCGTGTTCCTCCGCTAGCGCGCGCTCCTCCTCCGCCCACGGGTCGTCGCCGGGGGCGGGCTCGCCGGTGTCGCGGGCGTCGTCGCGAAGCGGTGCCTGCGGCTGCCCGTTGTTGCGGGCGTGGGAGTCCGTCACGCCGAACGGGGCTCCGATCGGCGTGACGTTGCCTGCCGGCGTCGCGGGGCCGCTCAGGTCCGGTTCGATGTCCTCGTCGAAAGTCGCCCAGCTCGGGTTCTCCTCGACGGGGCGCAGCGTCGCGAGCGCGTCGTCGCCCTTGATGGCCAGTTCGGTGACGTGCTGCTGGACGCGCATCGACACCTGCAGCACCTGGCTGGCGACGGTCACCGGCAGCCCCGTGAGCTGCTTGGGGAGGTCTCGAACCCGCTCGGCCGTCGTGACGGCGAGCCCTGCCGCGACCCGAAGCGGGAACGGGAGATGCGTCATGTCCCTAAGCCTGCCGCACATGGTTCGTCCTGCCCAACCGAAAGTGGTAACGCGTGTTGCGGGGTGACGCTCCGCACAGTGCCCGATGATGGAACCGGGTCGGAAGCCCCGTACCTGCCCTGCTCATCGCGTACTCCATGACCCTCGTCTCGTGTCCTGGCGCTCGTACGTGACCCGTACCCTGGTGGCATGAGTGCAGCGAGTCCCGGAACCGAGCCTGCCACCAGCGTATCCATCGATGCGGGTGCCGAGGCACCGGCGACCGATGGTAAGCGCGTTCTGCTGGCGAAGCCGCGTGGTTACTGTGCCGGGGTCGACCGTGCCGTCATCACCGTCGAGAAGGCGCTGGAGATCTACGGCCCGCCGGTCTACGTCCGTAAGGAGATCGTGCACAACCGGCATGTCGTGGACACGCTGCGGGAACGCGGGGTCATCTTCGTCGAGGAGACCTCCGAGGTGCCCGAGGGCGCGCTCGTGGTCTTCTCCGCGCACGGGGTCTCACCCGCGGTGCACGCCGAGGCGGAGAACCGCAACCTGCGCACGATCGACGCGACCTGCCCGCTGGTGACCAAGGTCCACAAGGAGGTCAACCGGTTCGCCCGCGAGGACTACGACATCATGCTCATCGGCCACGAGGGCCATGAGGAGGTCGAGGGCACCTCGGGCGAGGCGCCCGACCGGGTGCAGCTGGTGGACTCCGCCGACGACGTCGACAAGGTCAATGTGCGCGACCCGAACAAGGTCGTCTGGCTCTCGCAGACCACGTTGAGCGTCGACGAGACGATGGAACGCGTCGACCAGCTCCGCGAGCGTTTCCCCGACATCGCCGACCCGCCGAGCGACGACATCTGTTACGCGACGTCCAACCGCCAGGTCGCGGTCAAGGCGATGGCGGCCGAATGCGATCTCGTCATCGTCGTCGGCTCCGGGAACTCCTCGAACTCGAGGCGCCTCGTGGAGGTCGCCCTGCAGGCGGGCGCGCGCGACGCCCACCTGGTGGACTTCGCGAAGGAGGTCGACGAGACCTGGCTCGAAGGCGTGGAGACCGTCGGCGTGACCAGCGGGGCCTCCGTGCCGGACGTGCTGGTGATGGAACTGCTCGAATGGCTCGCCGGGCGTGGCTGGGACGACGTCCAGGAGGTCACGACCGCGAACGAGAAGATCGCCTTCGCGCTGCCACGCGAGCTGCGCTCCGGAGCCGCGCAGAGCAGCGTGCGCTGAGCCACGGCGCCGCTCGGCCCGGATCGGCCGGCCGAGCACGCTCCTGTCCCAGGGGCAGGGTTCGAGTCAGCTGTTCAGCGTTCCTCGTCCCACGGGCGGCTACGGCGCGGCGGCCGGGGGCCACGACTGGGATCGCGCCGCGGGCTGTCCGGCCTGCCGGGCGGCGGCTCGTCGGAGCGCGGCGGTGTGCGGCGTGGCCGTTTCGGCCCCGGTGGACGTTCCGGCCGGTCCTCGTCGCGGCCACGGGCCGGCTCGCCCGGCGGCGGCGTGCGCGGACGCCGAGGCGTACGCCGGTCCGGGTTGCGGGGCGCGGCGTCGCCCGCCGCGCCCGGGTCACGTTCCGCTGGCCGCTCGCGGCCACGCCGCCCGCTCTCGTCCGGACGCCCGCGCCTGCCGGCCGCGCCCGCGGGCGGTGCCGCGCCCCGGCGGGGTGCGTCGGGCGGCGCGGCCTCCGGTGCCGCTCGCCGAGGTGGCGCCTCACCCCGGCCCTCGGCGGGCCGCTTCTTCGCCGGCCGTTCCCGGCCGCCCGCGTCGTCCTTGTTCTTGGCGGTCTTGGCGCCCTTCGCGTCCCTGACTCCCGCCCGTGGAGCGCCGCCCGCGGACGGTTTGTCGTCGGTCCGCTTGTCCTTGGCCGGAGCCTTCCTGGGCGCGTCCGGGTCGCGCTCCCGGAACATCCGGTAGACGCCGATCGCCACGGTGATGCCGGTGGTGATCGCCATCGTCGGGAACCCGTTGATCAGCGGCGTGCTGATCGCCAGCGCCTTGGACAGCATGTCACTGCTCGCGGGCAGGCCGGATCCCATCAGCACCACCGTCGGCACGGTGATGGCGAGGATGAGCGGTGGCTGCACCATCGGGCCGAACAGGCTCCGCCGGCGTACCGCGCCGACCGCCACGACCGAGCCGACCAGGTAGCAGCCCTGGAACAGCCAGTTCAGCGAGCCGGAGACCTGCAGGTCCGCGACCGCGCCCAGCGCGGCCAGGCCGAAGGCGAGCAGCACCGCTCCCCACCACGGCATGCCTCGCCAGGGCCCGAAGAGAGGACGCTCGTCCCAGTCGACGTCGGGGGCGTCATCGTCGGCGGCGTCAGGATCGCTCCGGCGATCGCGAAGGGCGGTCACGAGGCAACACCGTATCCCGTTACCGCCCGGAAGTGCCTACCGCTCCGCGACCTCGACCTTTGCGACACCCAGGAGCGTGAAACGGGCCACATCGCAACCATCATGCCGCACGATGGTATGGACCAGGGATCCGTCCTGTCCGTCAGTTGGCGGCCATTTCGTCCCCTTTCCGGATCGTGGCGACCTGCGACGGGCTGGCGGACGCCTCGGTGAGCGGGGAGACGTTCGCCCGGAAGGTCTCCAGAGCGTCCAGCTCCCGCCGCCTGGCCGACAGGAAACGCTGCAGGTGTGTGCTCGACAGGTTCACCGCGTCGATCGCGTTTCCGGCGGCGCGGTGGGCCGACGCGGCCTGTGCCCGCACGTTCTCGACGTCCTCGACCAGTGCCCGCTCGGTGGCCGCGAACACCGCCGCCGACGCGATCACCGCGAACCCGGTCGGCCCGCACAGGAACACCCGCCGGTCGAGCATCCAGCGCAACAGTTCCGGATCGGTGTCCAGTGCCGCGACGACGGCCGCGTCGGAGGGCACGAACATGACCGTGCCGTAGATGGCGTCCGCCCACCGCTGGTAACCCTTCGCCGACAGTTCGGCCGCACGGGAACGCAGGTTCCGGACGTGCACCCGCAGCGCGTCGCGGCGTTCCGCGGGGTCGTCGGTCTCGACCGCCTCGGCCCAGCACGCCATGCTCGCCTTGGCGTCGACCGGGACCGTGCGGTCGCCACCGACCCGGAGCACCAGGTCCGGTTTCGCCGCGCCGCCACCCGCGAGATCGGTCTGCACGGTGAAGTGCAGGCCCTCCCGCAGCCCGAGCGCCCTGGCCGTCTCGGTCAGCACCTGCTCGCCGAGTTCGCCACGCCCGCTGATCGAGGCGAAGGCGACCTCGTAACGACGAAGCTCGGCCTGGCGCTCGTCCGCCCTCGCGCGTTCGACGTCGACCTGCCGCGCCGCGGCGTCGGCGCGGCGCATGCCGTCCTGATAGAGCCGCCACAGCATGACGACCGCGGCCGCCAGCAACAACGCGACCACCACGGCCGCCGTGCTGAGCACCGTCGAACCCACCGGCACGCTCCTTCCCGTTCGTTCCCGTCCACGCCTTCGCGCTCCGTGACCGGTCGTGCGCATCATGGCGTACGGCACCGACAGAATCGGAGCGGGAACGAGCTCGAACACACGTTCGAGTGACACGCCGGGCTTTGCTACCGGGTTCTGTCGTTCCACCGTCCTAGCTTGGGTTCCGTGCGGATGCTGCATACCTCGGACTGGCACGTGGGACGGACGTTCCACGGTGCCGACCTGCTCGCGGAGCAGGAGTCCGTGCTCGGTCACCTCGCCGACCTGGTGCGCGAGGAGGGGGTGGACGTGGTCCTCGTCGCGGGCGACGTCTACGACCGCGCGGTGCCCTCCGCCGAGGCGGTGCGGGTGGCCACCGGCGCGCTCGCGAGGATGCGCGAGGCCGGCGCCCAGATCGTGCTCACGCCCGGCAACCACGACTCGGCGGCCAGGCTGGGCGCCTTCGGGGAGTTCGCCGCCGCGGGCGGGCTGCACCTGCGCACCACGATCGCCGAGCTGCACCGGCCCGTGGTGCTCGAGGACGAGCACGGACCGGTGGCGCTCTACGGCATCCCGTATCTGGAACCCGAGGTGGCACGGCACGCGCTGGGTGTGCCGGACGCGCGCGGGCACACCGGTGTGCTGACCGAGGCGATGCGGCGCGTCCGTGACGACCTGGCGGACAGGCGGCCGGGGACGCGCTCGGTCGTGCTCGCGCACGCGTTCGTCACCGGTGGCGCTGCCAGCGAGTCCGAGCGGACCATCGCGGTCGGCGGTGTCGAGCAGGTGCCCGGGTCCGTCTTCGACGGTGCCGAGTACGTCGCGCTCGGCCACCTGCACGGGCCCCAGCGGCTCGCCGAGCACCTGCGCTACTCCGGCAGCCCGCTCGCGTACTCCTTCTCCGAGGCGGCGCAGCACAAGTCGGTCTGGCTGGTCGATCTCGACGGCGGCGGACTGGCCGGGGTCGAGCGGCGCGAGCTGCCGGTGCCGAGGCGGCTCGCGACGGTGCGGGGCAGGCTCGCGGAGCTGCTGGAGGACCGCCGGTACGACGAGTTCGCCGACTGCTACCTGTCCGCCACGCTGACCGACCGGGTGCGCCCGGTGGATGCCATGCGGAAGCTGCGCGAGCGCTTCCCGCACGCGGTGCACCTGGACTGGGAGCCGGAGGACGGCGCGGCGACCGTGCTCCGGTACGCCGAGGCGGTGCGCGGGCGCTCGGATGCCGAGATCGGCCGCAGCTTCCTCGCGGACTGCCGGGGCGCGCCACCGAGCGAGCGGGAGCACGCATTGCTGATGGCCGCGCTGGAGACGGCGGGAAAGGGCGACCCCGAGCGGGACGGTGATCCCCGGTGAGACTGCACCGGCTGGACGTGACGGCGTTCGGTCCTTACGCGTGCCGGCAGACCGTCGACTTCGATGCCCTCGGCGTGGACGGGCTGTTCCTCCTGCACGGCGACACTGGGGCCGGCAAGACGACATTGCTCGACGCGATCGCGTTCGCGCTGTTCGGCACGGTGCCGGGAGCGCGGGGCCAGGTGAAGCGGCTGCGCTGCGATCTGGCCGACGCGGAGACGCCCACCGAGGTGGCGCTGGAACTCACGGTGCAGGGGCACCGGCTACGGCTCGTCCGCTGTCCCGAGTACCAGCGGCCGAAGCGGCGCGGCGACGGCTACACCACTCAGCAGGCCACGGCGTCGCTGAGCTGGGTCGGCGAGGTGCCACACGGGCAGCCCGCCGAGGGCCTTACCCGCATCGACGAGGTCTCGCGCACCGTGCAACGCCTGCTCGGGATGAGCGCGGAACAGTTCTTCCAGGTCGTGCTGCTGCCGCAGGGGGAGTTCGCCCGTTTCCTGCGGGCCGAAACCACGGAACGGGAACAGCTGCTGGAGCGCCTGTTCGGCACGCGCCGGTTCGCCGACGTGGAGCGGTGGTTCCGCGAGCTACGCGTCGAGCGCGGCCGGGAGCTGGAGCGGCGCAGGCAGTCGGTGCGCGAGTGGGTAGCGCGGATCGGGCAGGTCGCCAAGGAGGAGCCGCCCGAGGACGCCGGGCAGCAGTGGGTCGACGACGTCCGGCGGCGTGCGGACGAGGCGGCGGCCGATGCGGCCGAGGCCGAGCGGACGGCGAGCGCCGCCCGGGAACGGGCCGATGTGGTGCTGCACGAGCGGAGGACCGCTGCCGACCGGGTACGCCGCGTCCGGGCCGCGCACGAGAGCCTCGGCACGCTGGCCAAGCAGGCGGACGAGCGCGCCGAGTGGGCCGCCGAGCTCGCGGCGGCCAGGCGGGTCACCACGGTCACCGAACTGGCGGCGGAGGCGGACCGCCAGCAGGCCAGGTTCGACCGGGCCCGCGACACCGAGATCGCGGCGCGGAACGCGGTGGTGGACATCGGGTTCACCGAACCCGATGCGACGGTTCCGGTGCTGCGGGAACGGGCCGGTGCGCTGCGTGAGGAGGCCGGTGCGCTGGCCGGGCTGGTCGCCGAGGCGGAGCAGCAGGCACGCGACCACGCACGCCTGCGCGAGCTGGAGGAGATCGCCACCTACGCCACCGCGCAGGCCACGGCGCTCGGCGAGAAGCTGGCGGGCCTGCCCGAGCGCACCCGGGAGATGCGGGCCGAGCGCGACCTGGCCGCGGAGGCGGAGGTGAAGCTCGAAGGCGCCCGGTCGCGGGAGGCTGAGCTGGCCGCCGCCCATGCCGACGCCGAGAACGTCCCCGCCCTCGAACGCGCCGCCGTGCGGGCCCGTGACGCCGAGCGCGAGGCCGTCGACGCCCACCAGCTGGCCAGGACGGCCCTGCTCGACCTCCGCGAGCGGCGGCTCGCCGGGATGGCGGCCGAGCTGGCCGCCGACCTGCGTGCCGAGGCGCCGTGCCCGGTGTGCGGATCGGCCGAGCATCCCGCGCCGGCTGCCCCCGACGCGAGCTCGGTCGGCGAGGACGAGGAGCGCGCCGCCACCGAACGGGAACGGGCCGCCGAGCAGCGGCGGCACGCCGCCGTCACGGCGCGGCACGAGGCCGACAGCAGGCTCGCCGCGGCCCGCGAGCGGCTGCGCGGGCAGACGGCCGATGAGATCACGCGACAGCTCGCCGCGACCCGGGACGAGGTCACCAGGCTGTCCACGCTGGCCGGGCGCAAGCCGCGGCTCGACGCGTCCCTGCGCGCCGCCGAGGAGGAGGCCGAAGAGCTGACGGCCGAGCGGACCGCTGCGGAGAAGTCCGCCAGCACGGCCACGGCGGAGCGCCGGGCGCTGGCCGAGCACGTCGGGGAAAGGGCCCGGCGGCTGGAGGCGGCCCGCGGTGAGCACGCAGGCGTCGCCGAACGCCGTGAGCACCTGGTGGCGGTCGGTCACGCACTCGACACGCTCGCCGAGGCCAGGTCAGCGCGGGCCGCCGCACGGGAGCGGCTCGACGAACAACTCGCCGCGGTTGCGGACGCCGCCGGCCGTGCCGGTTTCGAGACGGTGGCTCCGGCGCTCGCGGCGGCCAGGACGGAGCCCCGGATCGCCGAGCTGGAGCGGGAGCTCACCGAGGCCGCCGAGGCGGAGGCCGCGGCCCGCGCGGTGCTCGGCGAACCGGAGCTGGCGGGCGTTTCGCCGGACGATGTGATCGACGTCGACTCCGCCCGGGCCGCCGTGGAAGAGGCCCGGGCTCGCGCCGAGACGGCGGTGGCGACGGCGCGTTCGGCGGCCGAGCGGGCACGGGAGCTGACGATTCTGTCCGGGCGGTTCGCCGAAGCCTCGGCCGACCTTGCCCCGGCCGAGGAGGAGTACGCCGAGCTGGACGCACTGACCGACGTCGTCAACGGCCGGGGCCAGAACGCGCGCAAGATGTCGCTGCGTTCGTATGTCCTCGCGGCACGGCTGGAGGAGGTCGCGGTGGCCGCGACCGCCCGGCTGCGCTCGATGAGCCAGGGCCGGTACTCCTTCGTGCACTCCGACGCGGCCGGGGCCCGTGGCACCCGGGGTGGTCTCGGTCTCGACGTGCTCGACGACTACTCGGGCACGGTGCGTCCGGCGAAGACCCTGTCGGGCGGCGAGTCGTTTCTCGCCTCGCTGGCGCTCGCCCTCGGCCTCGCCGACGTCGTCGCGGCCGAGGCCGGCGGGGCGCTGCTGGACACGCTGTTCGTCGACGAGGGCTTCGGCACGCTCGACGCCGAGACCCTCGATGTGGTCATGGACGTGCTCGACGAACTGCGGGCAGGTGGGCGCGTCGTCGGCCTGGTGTCCCACGTCGAGGAACTGCGCCAGCGCATACCGACCCGGCTCCGGGTACGCAAGTCCCGGACCGGGTCGGCGCTCGAACCGGAGGGAGAGATGGCTATCGCAGGCTGACCCCGGCCTCGTGGTCGAGCAGCCAGCGCTTGACGTCGACACCCCAGCGGAAACCGCCCAGCGCACCACCGATGCGGAGCACGCGGTGACACGGCACGAACAGCGCCGCCGCGTTGCGGGCGCACGCGGACGCGGCCGCGCGGACGGCGGCCGGGCGGCCGGCCAGCGCGGCGAAGTCGGAGTAGGTCACCGGCTTGCCCGCGGGCACCGTGCGCAGCACGTCCCATGCCTGCACCAGGAACTCGCCGGAGCGCTGCCGTACGGGAACGAGGTCCACCGCGTCGAACTCTCCGGTGTGGTAGCGGTGCACGGCGGTGCTGACAGGGCCGAGGTCGCGCTTCTGCCGCAGCTCCGTCGGTACCAGCGCCGGTGAGATCTGCGGCGTCAGTGCCGCGAGGTCGGCGGTCCAGCCCGAAGCCAGAACGGCGCCGTCCGAGGCGACCACGGCGGTGAACGGGCCGATCGGTGTGTCGTGCGTGGACCAGTGGGCGATGCTCATCGTGTCTCTCCTGTGGTGGCTGGGTCGGTGGGTGGTGCGCTGGCGCGCCAGAGGTGCATGCCCGCGTAGGAACGCCAGGGCCGCCAGTCCTGTGCGTGCCCGGTCAGCCCGGCGGCGCTGTCCGCGATGCCGAGCGCCGCCGCGCCCCTGCGCAGTGCGAGGTCGCCGGTGAGCAGTACGTCCGGATCGCCGAGCCCGCGCATCAGGACGTAGTCGGCGGTCCACGGCCCGATGCCCGGTGTGGCGAGGAGTTCGGCCCGGAGCTCGTCGGTGTCCCGGCCGACGTGCACGTCCAGCCGGCCGGTGGCCAGGGCGTCGGCGACCGCGGCGAGGGCATCGATCCGGCGGCGCGGCCCGCGCAGCACCTCGCCGGCGTGCTCGGCGACCGCGGCCGGGCTCGGGAACAGGAGGCCGGGCTCGCCGTCGCCCGCCGTCGGTGCCTGCTCGCCCAGTTCGGCCGCGAGCCGCCCGGCGGCCGTCCGGGCCGCCGCCACCGACACCTGCTGGCCGAGCATCGCCCGCAGCACGAGTTCGGGGCCGTCGACGGTGCCGGGTACCCGGATGCCGGGTGCCGCGGCGACGCTCGGCGCGAGCGCGGGGTCGGCGGCGAGCATGCGGTTCACGGCCTGGGGATCGGCGTCGAGGTCGGCGAGCCTGCGCAGCCTGGTGACCGCGCTGCCGAGGTCCCGGACATCGCTGAGCCGCAGGTCGCACCGCACGTGCCCACTCGAAGGGGTGAGTGCCGCGGAAGCGCTGCCGTGGGGCAGCCGCAGCGTACGGCGGTAGGTTCCTTCGCGGACGTCCTCGACGCCAGGTACCGCCCGGGCCGCCAGGAAGGCGAGTGTGCCGACGGCGTCGAACGGCTCCCGGTACGGCAGCCGCAGGGTCAGCCGCGCGCCCGCGGCGGAGGTTTCGTCCGCCGGTGCCGGCCGCGGCTTCCTGAGGGCCGCCGCCCTCAGTTCGGACGGCGTGGTGGCGAAGACCTCCCGGATCGTGTCGTTGAACTGCCGCACGCTGGCGAACCCGGCGGCGAAGGCCACGTCGGTCAGTGTCAGTCCGGACATCTCGATCAGCAGCCGCGCGGAGTGCGCCCGGTGCGCGCGGGCGAGCGCGAGCGGGCCGGCGCCGAGTTCGGTGGTGAGTACCCGGCCGAGCTGGCGTTCGGAGTAGCCGAGCCGGCGGGCGAGGCCGCCAACGCCCTCGCGCTCGACCGTGCCGTCGGCGATCAGCCGCATCGCGCGGGCGGCCAGGTCGGCGCGCACGTTCCACTCCGGGGAGCCGGGGACGGCGTCGGGCAGGCAGCGCCGGCACGCGCGGTAGCCGCCGGCCTGTGCGGCCGCCGAGGTCGGGAAGAACTCGACGTTCGTGACCTTCGGGGTCGTCGCCGGGCACGAGGGCCTGCAGTAGATGCCCGTGGTGCGCACGGCCGTGATGAACTGCCCGTCGAACCGGGCATCCCGGGACATGACGGCGCGGTAGCACCGTTCGGCATCGCGCCAGATGCTCCGGCTCTCCGTCCGCACCAGGCGGTCCGGGGCCGTCGTGAGCTGTGTCATGAGGTCGATCCTGCCACCGCGCGAGGGCAGTGACTGGCGGAAATCGGACACGAAGGATCGGATGCGCCGACGTGGGTGGCGCCGTACCGTCGACGGGTATGAGCTCAGCTATCCGTAAACGGTCATTCCGCGCAGTGGCGGCGGCCGTCGCCGCCGCGGGCGCCATCGGGTTCTCCGCCGCCTGCGACGAGACCCAGCCGCAGGAGGACGGCGGCACGCAGCAGGAGGAGAACGGCGGCTACGGCGGTGGCGAAGAAGGTGGCGACGGCGGTGAAGGTGGTGACGGCGAGCAGGGCGAGGAAGGCGAGGATGACGGCTGATCCGGCGCCCTGTCGCGGCACGTAGACTGCCCGGTCGTGAGTCTCACCCTCGGCATCGTCGGTCTGCCCAACGTCGGCAAGTCGACCCTGTTCAACGCACTGACCCGTAACGACGTGCTCTCGGCGAACTACCCGTTCGCCACGATCGAGCCGAACGTCGGAGTCGTCCCGCTACCGGACCCTAGGCTGGCCAGGCTCGCGGAGATGTTCGGCTCGGCCAAGACCGTTCCCGCGACGGTGTCCTTTGTGGACATCGCAGGCATTGTCAAGGGCGCGTCCGAGGGGGCGGGCCTCGGTAACAAGTTCCTGGCCAACATCCGCGAGGCCAACGCGATCTGCCAGGTGATCCGGGTCTTCGAGGACCCCGACGTCGCGCATGTCGAGGGCAAGCTCGATCCGCTCTCGGACATCGAGACGATCAACACCGAGCTGATCCTGGCCGACCTCCAGACGCTGGAGAAGGCGCTGCCGCGGATGGAGAAGGAGGCGCGGACCAAGAAGGAGCACCGGCCGGCGCTGGAGAACGCGCAGCGGGCCAGGGAGATTCTGAACTCCGGCCGGACGCTGTTCTCCGCCCAGCGGGAGGTCGACTTCGAGGGCCTGCGCGAGCTGAGCCTGCTCACCACGAAGCCTTTCCTGTACGTGTTCAACGCCGACGAGAGCGTGCTCACCGACGAGGCGCGGCGGGAGGAGCTGACCAAGCTGGTCGCGCCGGCCGACGCCGTGTTCCTCGACGCCAAGGTGGAGGCCGAGCTGCTCGAACTGGACGACGAGGAGTCGGTCCGCGAACTGCTGGAGTCGGTCGGCCAGGACGAACCCGGCCTGTACGCCCTCGCCAGGGCGGGCTTCCACACGCTCGGCCTGCAGACCTACCTCACGGCCGGGCCGAAGGAGGCGCGCGCCTGGACGATCCCGCAGGGCGCCACCGCACCGCAGGCGGCGGGAGTGATCCACACCGACTTCGAGCGTGGCTTCATCAAGGCCGAGGTCGTGTCCTACGCCGACCTCGTGGAAGCGGGTTCGATGGCCGCCGCCCGCTCCGCTGGGAAGGTGCGGATGGAGGGCAAGGACTACGCGATGGCCGACGGCGACGTGGTGGAGTTCCGTTTCAACGTCTGACTGCCCTGTCCTTGATCCTGCAGCCGCCGCGTTGTGCCTGGTCACCTCTCGTGAGTTCGCACGCGAGTTAGAACACTGTTACGCACTCACGACCGCTGACCTGCGGAGATGGGCTGCTGTTGGGCTCGCAAGGCCGCTGCTCATCGGGTTGATCAGCTGAGCAGGGAACGCTGGCGGAGGTGATCGAAGATGATCTGGTCAACGGGCGAGACGCGGTCCCGGTCGGCGTAGGTCAGCCAGATCAACTCTGCAATCTCGCTGTTGGGAGTCAACGTTCCCTGGTAATCCGCGGCGTAGCAGGTCATGCGGACCGCGGTTCCGGTCGGGTGGCCGTGCGCCTGTCCTTCGAAGGTGCCGACGTGCGTCGCGCTGTCAGTCTCGACGACGACGGTCAGTTCTTCGCCGATCTCGCGGGCGAGGGTCTCCATGTCCGTCTCGCCGGGTTCGCGCTTCCCGCCCGGGAGGTAGTAGACGTCCTTCCCGTGTGATCGGGTGCTGAGAATTTTGCCGTTCTCCAACTTGGTCCATGCGATCTTGTCGATGGTCGTCATCGTTTGTGTCTCCCTGAGCCAGATTCAGTGACCGTGGCCAGACCGCGTATCCGTCGCGCCACGCAATTGCACTGAGTCAGGACAGTGGCCGTCAGCGTGTCGGACGCGGCGATAACGACGGCAGATGACGCCGCATCGATACTCACGACAGTTGACCGCTTCCGGTACACAGCCACAGTGATACACGCCATACTCGGAAGGATGTTCGAGAAGTTCACCGATCGTGCGAGGCGCGTGGTCGTTCTGGCTCAGGACGAGGCCCGGATGCTCAACCACAACCACATCGGTACCGAGCACGTCCTGCTGGGCCTGGTCCACGAGGCCGACGGTATCGCCGCCCGGGCGCTGGAGTCGTCGGGTATCACGCTCGGACCGGCCCGGCGGCAGGCCGAGGAGATCGTCGGCAAGGGCCCTCGGCCGCCGGGCGGGCAGATGCCGTTCACCTCGCAGGCCAAGTCGGTGCTGGAGTTCGCCCGGCAGGAAGCACTTCAGCTCGGTGACGTGGACATCGACACCGTGCACGTCCTGCTCGGACTCATACGGGAGGGTGAAGACGTCGGGGCACAGATCGTGGTGAAACTCGGCGCCGACCTCGCGCGGGTGCGGCTGCGGGCGCTACAGATGCTGTCCGGTGCCCCCGGTGCGCAAGCGGAGGAGCAGCCGGCCGCCGACCAGTTCGGCACGCGTCTCGACCGTATCGAGAACACGCTCACCGAGATCGTCGAGCGGCTGGCCGCCATCGAAAAGCGACTCCCCGGGGACGGATGAGTCGGACGCGTGGCCGTGTTCGACGGCGGATCGGCTTCGTCCGGACAGGTGCCGCGCCGTACGCGGCGATGCGCCGGCGCTTCGCCCCACCTTCGTCGGATTGACAGCGCTCGGGCGGGTCACTGGAATGCCGGGATGAGACGGACCCTGCTCGCCGCCCTCGTCGTGGTCACCCTCGCCGGTCTGGTGTCACCCGCCGCGGCGGTGCGCGGGAACGCGCCCGAACTCGGTTTCGCGCTCGACGAGGCCACCATGCCGGACCTGCAAGGGCGCATGGCGCGCGGTGAGCTCGACGCCGTCGCGCTCACCCGCGCCTATCTCGCCCGGATTCGCTCCATCGACGGCAAGGTCGGCGCCGTTCTGGAGGTCGATCGCGGCGCGATCGCCCAGGCACGGCGCAGCGACCTGCGCCGCCGTACCGGCACGCTGCGCGGCCCGCTCGACGGGATTCCCGTGCTGCTCAAGGACAACATCGACACCAGGGCGATGGCGACAACGGCCGGTTCGCGCGCGCTGACCGGTGCCCGGCCGTTGCGGGACGCGCACCTCGTGCGGCGGCTCCGCGCCGCGGGCGCGGTCGTGCTCGGCAAGGCGAACCTCAGCGAGTGGGCGAACTTCCGCTCCACCAACGCGACCTCCGGCTGGTCCGCGGTCGGCGGTCAGACCCACAACCCGCATGTCCTCGACCGCAACCCGTGCGGCTCCTCGTCCGGCTCCGCCGCCGCGGTCGCGGCCTCCCTGGCCCAGGTGGCCATCGGCACCGAGACCAACGGTTCGATCGTCTGCCCGGCCGGTGCCACCGGCGTCGTCGGCCACAAGCCGAGTCTCGGGCTGGTCAGCCGGACCGGGGTCGTGCCCATCTCGGCGGAGCAGGACACGGCGGGCCCCATCGCCCGGCACGTTGTCGACGCCGCCATCACGCTCGGCGTCCTGCAGGGCCGTGACCCGCGCGATCCGGCGACCTCGGCCTACCCGGCGGACCAGCCGACGGACTACGCCGCCCACCTCCGGCTCGACGCGCTGCGGGGGGCCCGGATCGGTGTGTGGCGGCAGGCCGGGCTGGACCCGGACGTGGACCGGACCATGCGGTCCACGGTGCGGCTGCTGCGCGAGCAGGGCGCCACCGTCGTCGATGTCAGCCTCGACCATCAGGAGGAGATCGGCGAACACTCGCTGGCCGCCCTGCTCAGCGAGTTCCACCGCGACATCGAGGCGTACCTGCGCACGCGACCGGGAGCACCGCGGACGCTCGAGGAGCTGATCGAGTTCAACCGCGACGATCCGGTGGAGCTGAGCAAGTTCGGGCAGGAGCTGTTCGAGCAGGCACTCGTCGCACCCGGCACCGACGACCCCGGCTACCGGCGGCAGCGCGCGGCCGCGACGGAACTGGCGCGCCGCAGCCTGGACGACGTCATCGCCGCACACGACCTCGACGCGATCGTCTCGCCGACCAACGGCCCGGCGTGGCGGACCAGCTACGGCGACGGTGACGACTTCCTGCTGGGCTCCTCGACGCCCGCGGCGGTGGCCGGCTACCCGAACGTCACGGTTCCCGCCGGGTTCGCCGGCCCGCTGCCACTCGGCGTGTCGTTCATGACGGCGCGCTGGCAGGACGCCAGGGCGCTCGGACTCGCGGCCGCGTTCGAACGGGCCGCCGACGCCCGGCGGGCGCCGTCCTACCTGCCCGGTTCCGGCTGAGTGCCGTCGCTACGGGCCTGCCTGCGGCGTTGCAGCAGGTAGCTGCTCCAGAACGCGAGTGCGCTGAGCACCATCAGCCGCCGAAGAACCACAGCGTCCAGTCCGGCTCGGCGCGCAGCAGGATCACGGCGAACATCGCCAGGCCGAGGATGCTGCGTTACCGACAGGCCAGGCCATCTGCTACCACAGTGGTAGCATGCGGGGCATGGCTATGACACTGCGCCTCACCGACGAGCAGGAACGTGCGCTCGCGTTGCTGGCCGATGCCGAGGGCGTGAGCAAGCACGAGGCGGTCGTGCGGGCGATAGCGGACGCTGCCGCTCGCCGGATCCGTGACGGCCGGGTTCGTGCCCTGTCGTCCGAGGGGCGTACGCGGTACGAGTCTCTGCTTGATCGCTTGGCGCAGTGACAGTCGAGTACCTTACGCTCGAAGATCTGCTGATCCTCGCGCACGACTTGGGCGTGGCCAAGATCCGCGACCTGGGACTGCTCGATTCGGCGGCGCACCGGCCACAGTCTTCCTTGATGGGCCAGGACGCCTATCCAACTCTGCACGAGAAGGCAGCCGTGCTGCTTGAGTCGGTGGTGCGTAACCACGCACTCGTCGACGGCAACAAACGGCTCGCCTGGATGGCCGCGTTCGTGTTCTACGGGCTGAACGGAACCGATCTCGACGCGCCGGAAGACGACGCTTACGACGTCGTGATCGCGGCCTCTACCGGTTCGATGGGCTATGCCGACATTGCCGCGAAGTTTGCCGGCTGGACCCGGCCGGACGTCGCTCCGCCACGCAATCCCGCGGAGTTCCGCTCCAGGGGCTGACGGCATCCGAGTGCGTGCGTTCGAACCGGATTTGTAGCAGCCGCTCGATTCGGCGACTTCGACGACGGCAACGAGTAGCAGCCTGCGACTCCCCGTCTGCGGTAAGGGCCGGCGACTGTGCCGTCCCGCTCGGCCACCAGCACGGTCCGGCTCTGCTGGGCGACGACAGCCGACCAGATCCGGGCCGCGGAACGGTGTGGAAGCGGCTCGTCATCGGGCGTCCCTGCGGGCCTGCCTGCGGCGTTGCAGCAGGTAGCTGGTCCAGAACGCGAGCGCGCTGAGCACCATCAGCCCGCCGAAGAACCACAGCGTCCAGTCCGGCTCGGCGCGCAGCAGGATCACGGCGAACATCGCCAGGCCGAGGATGGTCATCACCGCGACGGCCCGGACCTGCCGCTGCGTGAAGTTCGACGCGGTCATCCGCCGATCCTCTCAGCGGCGACCCGCCGGGGGTTACCGGGCCTCGGGCTCAGGCTGCTGCGTCAACGGAGGCGTCCACTGTGACCGATATCACCGTGAACGTGCCGTGTAGTACACGACCGCGCCGGCCGCGGTGATCATCAGCATGAAGGCGAGGCTGCCGACCGTGATCGCCTGGACATCGTCCCGCGCCGCCGCGCCGTCCTCCGCCACTCCGGCGGCCGCCGCGGCAGGCACCGTGAACGCGCCGAGCACCATCACCAGCACCGCCGCCAGCGCTGCCAGGACCTTCTTCATCGCGCACTCCCTCCGACGGCAGGCGGATACCCGGCGCCGTCGCGAGAACACGCCGCCACCGGTGCGCGAAGGGTCACACCGAGTTGATCACCTCGTCGATCTCGCCGGCGAGCGTGACGTCCTTCTGCGTGATGCCGCCGTCGGAATGCGTGCTCAGCCGGAAGGTCAGGTTGCGCCACCGGATGTCGATGTCCGGATGGTGGTTCTCGCTCTCCGCGATCTCCGCGACTCGGTTGACCACCTGGATCGCCTGCGGGAAGTCGGCAAGCTGCGCAGTGCGTTCCAGCGCGTCGCCCTTGCGCTGCCAGTCGGAGAGATTGACCAGGGCTTCGTCGATACGTTCGTCGTTCAGTAGTTCCGCCATGCGTCCATGGTGGTACGAAGGCGGGTACGCTGCACCTCTGCCACGGGAGTCCGGCCTCGCCGGACTGAGAGGTGGGTGTGAGCCCCACGACCGTTCGCACCTGATCCGGATCATGCCGGCGCAGGGAGGCCGAGCTCTCCTTCTTGCCGGTGGAACAAGGAGGGTTCAATGAGAGTCGTCCGTGCGGCGGCGGTGTACCTGCTCGTCGGCGTGCTGGTCACGGGTTGCACGCTGTTCGGTGGCAACGACGAGCAGGCCGAAGGCCCGGACACGGTCACTCTCGTCACGCACGAGTCGTGGAGTGTCCCGCAGGAGGTTCTCGACGCCTTCGAGCAGCGTTCCGGGATCAGGCTCCGCGTGTTCCCCGAGGGTGACGCGGGCGCCCTGACCAACCGGCTGGTGCTGACCAAGGACAACCCGATCGCCGACGTCGCCTACGGCGTCGACTCCACGTTCGCCTCCCGTGCGCTGTCCGAAGGCGTGTTCGAGCCCTACACCAGTCCGGAGGCGGACCGCGGGCCGCAGCGCTACGCCATCGACCCGCAGCACCGGCTCTCCGCGGTCGACGTGGGAGACGTGTGTGTCAACGTCGACACCGAATGGTTCGCCGAGGAGGGGCTCGCGGAGCCGGAGACGTTCGAGGACCTGGCCGAACCGCGTTACCGTGACCTGCTGGTGGTGGAGAACCCGGCGACCTCGTCGCCCGGTCTCGCCTTCCTGCTCGCGACCGTGGCGGAGTACGGCGAGCAGGGCTGGACCGACTACTGGAAACGGCTCCGGGACAACGGCGTGAAGACCGTCAGCGGCTGGACCGAGGCCTACACCCAGGAGTTCTCCGGCTCCTCCGGCGAGGGCCCGCGGCCGATCGTGGTCTCCTACGCCTCCTCCCCGGCCGCGGAGATCGGCGAGGACGGTGAACCGCGGACGACGGCGCTGCTGGACACCTGCTACCGCCAGGTCGAGTACGCCGGTGTGCTGGCGAACAGCGGGCAGACCGAGAACGCGGGCAAGGTCGTCGACTTCCTGCTGTCCCAGGAGTTCCAGTCCATCCTCGCCGAGAACATGTACGTCTACCCGACCCGGGAGGGCGTCGAGCTGCCGTCCGCGTGGGCAGAGGCCGCACCGTTGCCGGAGGACCCGGCCTCGCTGCCGGGCGAGCAGGTGCAGGCGGGCCGGGAACAGTGGATCAAGCAGTGGCGCGGCCTGCTGGAGGGGTAGCCGGGGTCGCGGTACTCGCCCTGCTGCCGCTCGGGTTCCTCGCCGTCTTCTTCGCCTGGCCGGTGCTGGCGATTCTCGGGCTCGGCTTCTCCTCCGGCGGCGTGGGGACGGTACTGGCCGAGGCGCAGACCTGGCAGATCGCCGGGTTCACCGTCGCGCAGGCGGCCGTGTCGACGGTGGTGGCACTGGCCGCCGGGCTGCCGATCGCGTACCTGCTCGCGCGGGTGCGGCTGCCCGGCCTCGGCGCCGTGCGCACCCTCGTGCTCATCCCGTTCGTGCTGCCGACCGTCGTCGTCGGGCTGGCGTTCCGGGCGTTGTGGCCGGCTGGCGGGGTGGTGACGATCGTGCTGGCCAACGCGTTCTTCAACGTCGCCGTCGTCGCACGCACGGTCGGCGGGCTGTGGGCCCAGCTCGACCGGCGCGGGGAGGACGCCGCGCGGGCACTCGGCGCCTCGCCGTGGCGGGCGTTCGCCAACGTCACGCTGCCCGCGCTCGTGCCCGCCCTCGCCTCGGCGGCCGCGGTGGTGTTTCTCTTCTGCGCCACCAGTTTCGGCGTCGTGCTGATGCTCGGTGGCGCGCGCTACCGCACCCTGGAGACCGAGATCTACCTGCGCACGGTGAACCTGCTGGATCTCTCCGGCGCCGCCGCGCTCTCGGTGCTGCAACTCGCCGCCGTCGCCGCGGCGCTCGCGGCCGGTGCGTTCGCCCGGCGCCGCCGGGAGACGGCGCTGCGGCTGCGCTCGGCGCGGGACGTGGCCCGCCGTCCGGAGGGTAGTGAATGGTGGGTCGTCGGCGCGGCGTTCGGCGTGCTGGCACTGCTGGCCACGCCCGTCCTCGGGCTGCTGATCCGGTCGGTGTCCACTCCGGACGGCTGGAGCCTCGCGGGCTATCGTGGGCTTTCCGGCGGTGGTGAGCACGGTGCGCTCAACGTCACCGGCTGGGACGCGGCACTCAACTCGCTGCGGACGGCCTCCGACGCGACGATGCTCGCGATGCTGGTCGGCGTACTGGCCGCGGTCGTGCTCGTGTCGTTGCGCCGCGCACCCGGCCGCGGCGCGCGGGTGATGGGGGAGACCATGGACGCCGCGCTGATGCTTCCGCTCGGTGTTTCGGCGGTGACCGTGGGTTTCGGTTACCTGGTCACGCTCGACGTGCTGCCCGGGGACCTGCGCACGTCGCCGCTGCTCGTGCCGTTCGCGCAGGCACTGGTGATCATTCCGCTGGTGATCCGCATGGTGCTGCCCGTGCTCCGCTCGGTGGACGAGCGGCTGCGCCAGGCCGCGGCCACGCTGGGCGCGGGACCCGCTCGTGTGTGGCGGGAGGTCGACCTGCCGCTCACCGCGCGCTCGGTGGTCGCGGCCGCGGCCTTCGGCTACGTGGTGGCGCTCGGCGAGTTCGGGGCCACGAGCTTCCTGGCCCGGCCGGACGCACCGACGCTGCCGGTGGCGATCGCGACGCTGATCAGCAGGCCGGGGCAGCTCAACAACCAGATGGCGTACGCGGCGTGCGCGCTGCTGATGGTCGTCACGATGCTCGTGGTGTCGGTGATCGACCGGCTCCGCTCGTCGCAGGCGCAGGTGGGGGAGTTCTGAGGTGACGCGTTCGTCGACTGAGCGCTCGGGGAGACCACGGTGCTGACGGTGGACGGGCTGACCGTGCGGTACGGATCCTTCGCCGCCGTCAGCGACGTGGGGCTGGAGATCGCGGACGGGGACGTGCTCGCGTTGCTCGGGCCCTCCGGTTCCGGCAAGTCCACGCTGTTGCGTGCGATCACCGGGCTCGAACCGATGGCGACCGGGGCGGTCCGCTGGGACGGGACCGACCTGGCCAGGGTGCCGGTGCACCGGCGCGGCTTCGGGCTGGTGTTCCAGGACGGGCAGCTGTTCCCGCACCGCGACGTCGCCGGCAACATCGCGTTCGGCCTGCGGATGCACGCCGTGCCACCCGCCGAGCGCGGCGGCCGGGTCCGGGAGCTGCTCGACCTCGTCGGGTTGTCCGGCTACGAGCGGCGCAGGGTCACCGGCCTGTCCGGCGGTGAGGCCCAGCGGGTGGCCCTGGCGAGGGCACTGGCGCCCCGGCCCCGGCTGCTCCTGCTCGACGAGCCGCTTTCCGGGCTGGACGCCGAACTGCGCGAGCAGCTCGCCATCGACCTGGCCGAGCTGCTGCGCCGGGCGAAGATCACCACGCTGCTCGTGACGCACGACCAGGAGGAGGCGTTCACCCTCGCCGACCGGGTAGCCGTGCTGGACGGCGGGCGGATCCAGCAGACGGGCGGGGTACGCGACGTCTGGCGGCGGCCCGTCGACGAGCGGGTCGCGCGGTTCCTCGGCGTGACGACGGTGCTCGACGCGGAGGTCCGTGACGGCGTGCTGCGATCACCGCTCGGCACGGTGACGGTGCCCTGGCTACCCGAAGGTGCCGTGCGGCTGGGGCTGCGCCCGAACGCGCTGCGCGTCGCCACCACCGGGGTGGCCGGTGCGGTGGTGAGCCGGGTGCACCGGCGGGATCACGTGCGGCTGTGCGTCCGGCCGGAGAACGGCCCGCCGACCGTGGACGCCGTCGCACCGGTGGCCGAGGATCTGCGTACCGGCGACCACGTGCGGCTCACGCTCGACGCCGACGGAATCGCGGTGGTCGGCTCGTGAGTGCGCACGCGAGTTAGAACTCGTGTGCGCACTCACGAGCGTCAGCCGTCCTTGGTGGTCAGCCGGGCGTAGGCGATCGAGAGCGCGATCGCGATGTAGCACAGCGCCCGCAGCGCGCCCTCGGTCAGCTCTCCCGTGGGCACCGGGTCGCGCAGCACGTCCCCGATGGCCTGCCACGAGTCGTTGAGCAGGAACGGGTGCAGCCAGTCCAGCGCGTCCAGCGCACCCAGCACCGAGAACAGGATCGTCCCCGCGAGCACCGAGACCACCACGAGCATCGGATGCTCGGTCCAGGTGGAGATCGCCAGCGCCACCGCGCCGACCGCCCACAGTTGCAGCGCGACCCAGCCTGCCGCCAGCGCGACCTTGCCGACCGCGGCCGGGAACGACAGCGTGGTGCCGGACAGCGTGAACAGCGTGCCGCCGCCGTTGATCACCAGGCCGGTCACGATCCCGGTCAGCGCCATCGCCACCACCGCGGCGACGGCGACGGCGGCCACGCCGAACGCCTTCACGAGCAGCAGCCTGCCCCGGCTCACCGGCGTGAGCAGCCAGCCCCGCAACGTGCCATGTGCGGTCTCGCCGGCGACGGCGTCGGCCCCGGCCATCGCGGCGGCCAGCGGCAGCAGCAGCGCCAGGGCCATCCCGAGCGCCGCCACGGGCAGCACCAGCGCGTTGCCTCCTGCGGAGACCAGCAGCGACTCGCCGCCCCCCGCTCCGTTCGGCCCGCCACCAGGCGGGCCCGGCGAGTCGACGAGCGTGAGCGCGATGCCCACGACCACCGGCAGGAGCGCCAGCATCCCGAGTACCACGAGCGTGCGCGGTCTGCGGAAGATCCAGCGGAGCTCGGCGCGCAACAGGCGGGTCAGCGGTGCGCGTGGCGCCCGCTCCCGTGCGGTCATCGTCGCCTGTGTCATGGCGTCGCCTCCCCATCCGCCTCGACGACGCCGGAAAGGCCGTCCATCCTGGACTCGTCGGCCTCCTGCTGGGTGAGCCGCGCGAACAGATCCTCCAGCCCCGTGCGGGCCCGGCGGGCCTCGTGCACCGGCACATCGGCGCGCACGAGGGCGGCGAGCACCTCCGGCGCGGTCGCGGCGGTGAGATCCACCCGAATTCCTTCAGGGGCGAGGCGGGACGGAATCCTCTTGCTCCGCAACGCCTCCATGGCCGCAGAAGTATCCGGAGTAGACACGAGCAGCGACGGCGAACCCGACTCCAGCAGCTCGGCGAGCTCGCCCTGGGCTACCACGGTGCCCGCGTGCAGCACCGCGACGTGCGTGCAGGTCGCCTCCACCTCCGCGAGCAGGTGCGAGGACACCAGCACGGTCACCCCGGCCGCGTGCAGCTCGGCGATGATCGTGCGGATCTCCCTCGTCCCGGCCGGGTCGAGGCCGTTCGTCGGCTCGTCCAGCACCACCATCCGCCGAGGCACCAGCAGTGCACCGGCCAGGCCGAGCCGCTGCTTCATACCCAGCGAGTAGCCGCGGTAGCGGCGGTTCGCGGCGGCGGAGAGCCCGACCCTTTCGAGTGCGGCATCGACGGCACCGCGAATGTCCGAAGTGGTCAGTCGCGGTTCGGCCGCGGCCATCCGGAGCAGGTTCTCCCGCCCGGAGAGGAACGGGTGGAAGCCGGGCCCCTCCACGAGGGCCCCGACGTCGGGCAGCGCGTGCCCGGCTCCCTCCGGCATCGGGTGGCCGAGCAGCCGCACCTCGCCCGCGGTCGGCCGCACCAGTCCCAGCAGCATCCGGATCGTGGTGGTCTTGCCCGATCCGTTCGGACCGAGCATTCCGAGCACGGCGCCCTCGGGCACGTCGAGATCCACCTGGTCGACGGCGACCGTCCGGCCGTAGGTCTTGCGCAGCCCCCTGGTCCGCGCTGCCAACGGCCCGGCAGGCGTGGACGCCCCCTCCGGAACGTCCACGCCGGCCAGCGTCGTGCTCACCGAACTGCTCACCGGTCTCCCAGCGTCTGGATCAGAACCTGCTCCGGCACCGCCCCGAAGGCCACGCGGCCGTCGTCGGTGACGAGGGCGTTGCCCACGTTGGTGCTGATCACGTGTCCGGAACCGAACGACCCGGTCACCGGCTTCCCGATCTGGCCGAGCAGACCCCGCACGTTCACGTCGTCGCTCCCGGGCGCCTGCTGCGTGAGCAGCTCGGCCGGAACCTCGCCGACGAGCACGGTGTCCCAGCCCTCGCCGACGGCGTCGAACTGCGGCTCGGCCTCGGTCTTCGGCGCGTGCTCGCGCCCCTGGTCCGCCTGCCGCTCCTCGACCGTGGCGCCCGGCGGCGGCGTGAACCGGAACAGCCCGGCGGGCTGCGGGCCGAACTCCACGTCGCTGAACCCGACCTGCAGCGCGGGCTCCGTCGTGCCGTGGGTCAGCACGGCCAGCCGCAGCGGCAGCCTGGTCTCCGAGTCGACCGCCACCCGAACCTCACGCAGCAGCGTCCGCTCGGTCGGCTTCGGCGTGAGCACCAGCTCGTAGGCGGCGCGGTCGGCGACCCTGGCGGTGCCGTCGACGGTGACTGTGCTGCTCTGCCGGACCGCCTGCAGCACGTCCTTGGCGGCCGAGGTGGGGTCGGTCACCTGCCCGTCCCCGGTCATGCCGTGGCCGGTCGCCGCCTCCGCCGGCAGCGTGGTCTTCGTGGCGGTGTTGCTCGCGGAGTCGTAATTCCACACGGTCGCGCCGTCGTGCACGATCGTGCGCTCCGTGCCACCGTCCTGCATCGCGAGCCTGCTGCGTCCCTCGCCGTCGTTGTGCACCCTGGCCGAGTCCATGTCGAGCGCCGGTGCGCCCGGGATGGCCGGCAGGCCGAGGCCGTTGTCCAGCTCGATCGTTCCGGACAGCGCGGGTGACTCGGCGCTGAACACCGACTCGACCAGCGCCTCCGCGCTGACCGGCGGCAGCTCCGGTGCCGCATCCGCGCCCGCCGGCATCGCGATGACGCCGAGGCCCGCGACCCCCAGCGCGGTGCCGGCCGCCGCGACGGCTACTGCTTTCCGTTTCGGATTCACTGCTCACTCCCTGTTCGATCCCAGTGTGCCCCTTCAACCACCTCCGAGCGTGCGCCACCGGTGCTGAGACTGGCCTGAGAGCTGCCGCGGGCTGAGAGTGCGCTGAGAGTCCGCGCGCGACGGGCGTCGAAGCGGCATCCTGGTAACCGTGAATCCGCGAGTTCTGGTCGTCGACGACGAGCCCGGTGTGCGCAAGGCCCTGCAGCGCGGGCTGCGTGCTGAGGGCATGGACGTGGTGACCGCCGCCGACGGGCCGAGCGCGCTGCGCCTGGCGCAGACGGGCGCCTTCGACGTGCTGCTGCTCGACATCATGTTGCCCGGTCTCTCCGGCTACCGCGTTCTGCAGCACCTGCGCGCGGAGGGCGTGCACACGCCGGTGCTGCTCGTCTCGGCGAAGGACGGCGAGGTCGACCAGGCGGACGGGCTGGATCTCGGGGCGGACGGGTACCTGGTGAAGCCGTTCTCGTTCGTGGTGCTCGTCGCGCAGGTGCGGGCGGTGCTGCGGCGCTCGGCGGCCGAGCATCCGCGCGGCACCCTGCGGATCGGCGGGCTCGTCGTGGACCGGGCCGTCCGCGAGGTGCGCTGGCGCGAGGACCCGGTGGCGCTGAGCCCGCGTGAGTTCGCGCTGCTCGAGGTGCTCGTCGGCCGCGCGGGCACGGTCGTCACGAAGGACGAGCTGTTGCGGGCCGTCTGGGGCGACGAGCAGGCGGCGACGCGCAACGTGGTGGAGGTCTACGTCGGCTACGTCCGGCGCAAGCTGGACGCCGTCGGCGCGGGTGCCTTCGTGCGAACGGTGCGCGGGCACGGTTACCTCGCTTCCGATCCCGAGCTCGACCAGGCGATCACCGGGTGATCCGGACACCGCGCCGCTGGTGGCTGCGGCGGAGCCTGTGGTTCCGGATCACGCTGATCGCCACCACGATCACGCTCGCTCTGCTCTTCGGGCTCGCGGTGCTCGCGGGCCGGGCACTCGGCCCGCTGCTGATCCAGTCGGTGGACGATGAGCTCACCGCCGTGCTCGCGCCCGCGACGGCGCAGGTGGCGGCGGGCGACCAACCGGCCCGGCCGAGCGGTACCGAGGTGCGGGTGCTCGACACGGCGGGCGGACCCGTCGACGGTGACCCGCCGGCCCGCCTCGGGGCCGAGGACATCCGGGACCTCAAGGCCGGGCTGCCGGTGCGCGTGGGAGACGCGCCGACCTGGCGCTGGCTCGGCTCCGTGGTCACCGCGCCGGACGGCTCGCAGCGGCTGGTCGCGGTCGGGGCGCCCATGGTCGGTTTCGGCGCCGCGGTCGCCGACGGCTCCCGCTGGTTGCTGCTGGTCGCGGTGGTGGGCGGGCTCGTCGCGATGATCGCCACCTGGCTCGGCGTCCGCGCCGCGCTCCGCCCGGTCGGCCGGATGCGCCGCTCGGTGCGCGAGCTGCCTCCGGGGCGGCGGCTGCCCATGCCCGAGGCCGACGACGAACTGCGGGCGCTGGCCTCGGACTTCAACGCGCTGCTGACGAGACAGGAGGAGGTCAGCGAACGGCTGCGGCGGTTCACCGGGGACGCCGCGCACGAGCTCCGCTCGCCGGTCGCGTCGATCCGGGTGCAGGCCGAGGTGGCGGTGACCAATCCGGATCCCGAACTCGCGCAGGAGACGCTCACCGACATTCTCGACGAGTCCGAGCGGCTGTCCGCGCTGCTGGACGGCCTGCTGACGCTGGCGAGGTCGGACGCGGGCGAGCTGCCTGCCGCCGAGCCTGTCGAGCTGGTCACCGAGGCGCGCGGCGCGGCAGGGCGGCTGCCCGACGGCTCGCCGCCGGTGCGGGTGAGCGCCGTCGTGCCGCAGGCCTGGGCGCTCGCCACGCCAGCCGAGGTCGAGCTCGTCCTGGACAACCTGCTGCGCAACGCGTGCCGCTACGCCGAGACGCAGATCGTGGTCTCCCTGCTCGCTTCGCGGTCCCGGGTGCGGGTCGTGGTCGACGACGACGGGCCGGGTGTCGCGCGCGAGCACCGCGGGCACGTGTTCGACCGCTTCTACCGGGTCGCCGACGACCGTGCCCGCACGTCCGGGGGCACCGGGCTCGGGCTGGCGATGGTGGCCGAGGCCGTGCGCAGGCGCGGAGGCCGGGTGACGGTGGGGGAGTCACCGGAGGGCGGGGCGCGCTTCCAGGTGATCTGGCGCAGGCACGACGGGTAGGGTGGCCGTCCCGTGAGCCCTGCCGTCATCGTCGGCGCCGCGATCGTGCGCGCAGGCCACCTGCTCGCCCAGCAGCGGGCTTACCCGGCCGACGCCGCGGGTCTGTGGGAGCTGCCGGGTGGCCGGGTCGAGCCCGGCGAGTCCGAGGCGGCCGCGCTGCGCCGCGAGTGCGCCGAGGAGCTCGGCGTCGAGGTCGTGGTCGGTGACCGGGTGGGAGGCGACGTGCGGTTGCCGGGCGGCAAGGTGCTGCGCGTCTTCGGCGCGTCGCTGGCCTGCGGGCCTGCCGAGCCGCGTGCGGTCGAGCACCGGGCGCTGCGCTGGCTCGCCGCCGCGGACCTGGCGGAGGTGGACTGGCTGCCCGCGGACCGGGTGCTCGTGCCCGCACTGCAGGCCCTGCTGCGCCCTCGTGAGTGCGCACACGAGTTCTAACTCGGGTAGGCACTCACGAGGGGTTACGCGGCGGCCTTGGCCTTGGCCTTCTTGAGCGCGAGCACGGGGCACTTCTTGCAGCGCGGCTTGGACTTGCAGCACTTCTTCTTGACCTTGCCGGATTTGACCAGCTTGCGGACGACCGCCTGAGGGTCGCCGCCGTGTTTCTTGCCCACCTCACGCTCCACGCCGATTGGGTGCGAGCTTCACATTAGGTGAGCCTACCCTTGATCGAGGTGTGGCACTGGGCACAGTGACGCCGCGGCTATGCTGGAGGGGACCACGTCCGGCGGCGAGGTGTGGCACTGGGCACAGTGACGCCGCGGCTATGCTGGAGGGGACCACGTCCGGCGGCACTGCCGTCGCCGTACCCACTGGTCGCCCCAATACCTCTTTCGCACAGGAGCCGACGCGTGCCCACAGCCACTGCCGAGAAGGTCCGCACGGATCTCCGAAACATCGCCATCGTGGCACACGTCGACCACGGCAAGACCACCCTGGTCGACGCGATGCTCCGGCAGTCCGGCGCCTTCGCCGAGCGGGCCGAGCTGGTCGACCGGGTGATGGACTCCGGCGAGCTGGAGCGGGAGAAGGGCATCACGATCCTCGCCAAGAACACGGCGATCCGCAGGCAGACGCCCAGCGGCCCGGTGACGATCAACGTGATCGACACGCCAGGGCACGCCGACTTCGGCGGGGAGGTCGAGCGCGGCCTGGCGATGGTCGACGGCGTCGTGCTGCTCGTCGACGCCAGCGAGGGACCGCTGCCGCAGACGCGCTTCGTGCTGCGCAAGACGCTCGAGGCGAAGCTGCCGGTGGTGCTCGTGGTGAACAAGGTCGACCGCCCGGACGCCCGGATCGCCGAGGTGGTGGACGAGACGCACGACCTGCTGCTCGACCTGGCCGGTGACGTCGAGGACATGAACGACGCCGCTCTCGATTCCGTGTTGTCCATGCCGGTGGTCTACGCGGCCGCGCGGGACGGCCGCGCCGGTCTGGAGCAGCCCGCGGACGGCGCGCTGCCGGAGAGCGAGAACCTGGACCCGCTGTTCGAGGTGCTGATGCGGCACGTTCCACCGCCCACGGCCGACCCGGACGCGCCGCTGCGCGCGCTGGTCACGAACCTCGACGCCTCCAGCTTCCTCGGCCGGATCGCGCTGGTCCGCATCCACGCCGGCACCCTGCGGAAGGGGCAGACGGTCGCGTGGCTGCGCGAGGACGGCTCGGTCCAGCAGGTGCGCATCTCCGAACTGCTGGTCACCCAGGCGCTGACCCGGGTGCCCGCCCAGGAGGCCAGCGCGGGCGACCTGGTGGCCATCGCGGGCATCCCGGACATCACCATCGGTGACACGCTGGCCCACCCCGAGCACCCCGACCCGCTGCCGCGGATCACCGTGGACGAGCCGGCGATCTCGATGACCTTCGGCGTGAACACCTCGCCGCTGGCCGGCCGCAACGGTGGCGACAAGCTCACCGCACGGCTGGTCAAGTCGCGCCTCGACGCGGAGCTGATCGGTAACGTCAGCGTCCGCGTGCTGCCCACCGAGCGGCCGGACACCTGGGAGGTGCAGGGTCGCGGCGAGCTCGCACTGGCGATCCTGGTCGAGCAGATGCGCCGCGAGGGCTTCGAGCTGACCGTCGGCAAGCCGCAGGTGGTCACCCGCACCATCGACGGCAAGCTGCACGAGCCCTTCGAGCGGCTGTACCTGGACGCGCCCGAGGAGTACCTCGGCGCCATCACGCAGCTCGTCGCGTCCCGCAAGGGCCGGATGGAGCACATGGCCGGGCACGGCACCGGCCGGATCAAGATCGAGTACGTGCTGCCGGCCAGGGGCCTGATCGGCTTCCGGACGGATTTCCTCACCGAGACGCGCGGCACCGGTATCGCCAACCACGTCTTCGAGGGATACTTCCCCTGGGCGGGCGAGATCCGCAGCCGGCACAGCGGTTCGCTGGTCGCCGACCGCTCCGGACCGGTCACCGGCTACGCGATGCTCCAGCTCGCCGACCGGGGCACGTTCTTCGTCGAGCCCGGTGCGGAGGTGTACGAGGGCATGGTCGTCGGGGAGAACCCCCGGGCCGAGGACCTCGACATCAACATCACCAAGGAGAAGAAGCTCACCAACATCCGTTCCTCCACCGGGGACGAGCTGGAGCGGCTTGCGCGGCCGCGCAAGCTCGGGCTGGAGGAGGCGCTGGAGTTCCTCGGCTCCGACGAGTGTGTCGAGGTCGGTCCGGACGTCGTGCGCGTGCGCAAGCTCACCCTGGACGTCAACCAGCGTGCCAAGGAGCGCTCGCGGGCGAAGAGCAGGGACCGGGACGCCTGAGCTTCCGGGAACCGATGCCGGCCGCCGTGCGTCACCCAGGTAGCGGTACCTGATCCGGTAGCCGTCTTTTACTTGCGGTCTGGCAGTCTCGTGGCCGCGGAGAACGTGTCACGACGACGGTTCAGGCGAGCAGGAGGGGCTGCGGCGTGCGGGCGACTGGCAAGGGAAAGGCAGCCGCGGCACTGGCGCTCGCATTCGCACTGGGGGCGAGCGGGTGCACCAACACGCCACCTCCGCCGGTGGTGTCCTCGCCCGCCGCGCAGAGCGAACCGCCGCCCGAGGACACCGCCTCGCAGATCGTCGTCAGCCTCGACGCCATCGTCGGCGGGTACAACCCGCACAACCTGGCCGACTCGTCCACCATCACCTCGGCGCTCTCGCAGATGCTGCTGCCGTCGGTGTTCCGGCCGGACGAGGAGGGCGTGCCGACGCTCGACGAGAGCCTGATGACCTCCGCGAAGGTGACCTCGCAGGAGCCGTTCACGGTCGTGTACCAGATCCGGCCCGATGCCTCCTGGTCGGACGGCGCCCCGATCGCCGTCGAGGACTTCGCCTACCTCGCCGACGCGATGAAGAACCAGCCAGGCGTCGTCGATCCCGCCGGGTACCGGTTGATCTCGGGCATCCAGCCGGGCGAGGGGGGCAAGCGGGTCGAGGTCACGTTCACCGACCCGTACCCCGGCTGGAAGACACTCTTCGACAACCTCCTCCCCGCACACCTGCTCAAGGACGCCCCGGGCGGCTGGCAGGGCGCGCTGGCGGACAGCTTCCCCGCCTACGGCGGCCCGTTCTCGATCAAGACGCTGGACAACGCGCGCGGCGAGATCGTGCTCGAACGCAACGAGCGGTACTGGGAGAAACCGGCCGCCGTCGACCGCATCGTGCTGCGCCGGTCGGACCAGCAGGGTATGGCGGCCGCCCTGCGCAGCGGCCACGACCAGTTCGCGCTCGCCAGCACCGACGCCGCGGGCCGGAAGCTGTTCGAGGGGCTCGGCGACGACATCCAGCTGCACACCCTCGCCCGGCCGCGGACCGTCGAGGTGCTGTTGCGCCCGGCGGGTTCGGTGCTGGCCGACGATCAGGTACGGGCCGGCGTCGCCGCGCTCATCGACCGTGCCGGACTGATCGAGGAGGGAACCGGCGGCGGCCCTTCGGCACGGCTGCCCGCCGACGCGCACGTGCTGCCGCCCTCCGCGAGTGACTACGCGCCCACCCGGCCCGCCGCGCCCGGCCCGCGCCGGGCCGACGAGCTGCTCTCCGCGGCCGGGTACATCAAGGAGGCGGGCACCTGGCGCCGTGACGGCGAGCCGCTGTCCCTGGTGATCGCCTCTCCCGGCCAGCGGGAGCCCTACGCCGGTATCGCGAAGGCCCTCGGCAGGCAGCTGATGGCCGCCGGTGTGGACGTCACCATCGTCAACCCGCCCCCGCGCGAGCTGTTCTCCGAACTGCTCGCGATGCCGGTGAGCACGGACGGTGCCGAGGGAGACGACGGTCAGGCGAGCCCGCAGAACGGAGCGGTCGCCGTCGACATCGCGGTCGTCCCGCAGCCCGCCGGTGGTGATCCGGCGTCGGACCTGGCTTCGAGCTTCGGCTGCGGGCCAGGCTGGGACGACACGTCCGGGGACTCGGGAGGCTCGGGCAACTCCGAGACCTCGGAAGAGACCTCGATAACCCCGGCGAACCCGGCGGCGTTCTGCGACGAGAGCCTGCAACCGCGGATCGAGGCGGCGCTCACCGGCGAGGTGTCGACGGCGCCGACGCTGGCCTCGGTGGAGCCCGAGCTGTGGCGGGAGCACGTCGCGATCCCGCTGTTCCAGCTCAGCGAGACCCTCGCCATCGGCAGCGGCGTGCTCGGCGTGACGCCGGGCCCGCCGCTGGCCGGCCCGTTCTCCTCCGCCGTGAACTGGACCCGGGGCAACCGCTAGCCGAACCGGATGACTCCGGCTGCCAGCCGCCGCACGCGGTCGGGGTCGCGTATGCCGTAGATCTCGACGATCCGGTCGCCCACGACGACGAAGGCGACCATCGACACGGGGCGGCCGTGCCTGGCGCTGATCACTCCGGGGAGACCGTTGACCAGCACCGGGTGGAGGTCGGCGCCGTGGGCGGCACGCGCCTGCCTGGCGACCGTCGCCGCCCCCCGGTATACGGCGGGTGACCGGCCTGGGCCGTAGTCGGCGTGGAAGACGACGCCGGGGTCGAGGAGCTCGACGAGCGCGGCGAAGTCCCCAGCGTTCGCGGCCGCGTAGAACGCGTCGACGACCTCCCGCTGCCGGGCCCGGTCCGGGTCGGGAGAAGGCGGCTCGGCGCCCCGGACGCGCCGGCGGGCGCGGCTGGCGAGCTGGCGGGCGGCTGCCGGGCTGCGGCCCACCAGGGGGGCGATCTCGTCGAAGGGGAGGTCGAACATGTCGTGCAGCACGAACGCCAGCCGCTCGGCCGGGCTGAGGGAGTCGAGAACCACCAGCAGCGCGAGACCGATCGAGTCGGCGAGCAGCACCTCCTGCTCGGCGTCGACCGCGGCACCGGCGGCGGCGATGACCGGGTCCGGCAGCGGCTTTCCGACCGTGTCCACGAGCTCCTCGCGCCGGCGGCGACGCGACCTCAGCAGGTGCAGGCACTCGCGGCCGACAACCGTGGTCAGCCAGCCGCCGAGGTTGTCGATCTTGTCGGCCTCGGCCCGGTCGAGCCGGAGCCAGGCGTCCTGGACGGCGTCCTCGGCCTCGGACAGTGATCCCAGCATCCGGTAGGCCACCGCACGCAGCCGCGGCCGGTGCTCCTCGAAACGTTCGGCGAGCCACTCGTTCTCGTCCACCTGTCACACCATTCCCTCGGGCGGGCTCATTCGGGATGAGCCCGCCGACCGGCGGAACGTGACGAACGGCAAAGGGGGAGAACTGCTGTGACCGACGGAATCGACCGGATGAGCCCGGAGGCACACGTCGATCGGCAGCGGGACCGGTGGTGGCTGGTGGCGGCCGTCGGCCTCGCCGTGTTCATGGCGTCGGTGGACATGAGCATCGTCGCAGTCGCGCTGCCGGTGATCGAGGGTGACTTCGAGATCACGACCAGTATGACCGAGTGGGTGCTGCTCGCCTACCTGCTGCCGCTGGCCGGTCTGGCACTGCCCAGCGGTCGCTGGCTCGACACGGTCGGGCACCGGCCCGCCCTGGTGTTCTCGCTCAGTGGTTTCGCGCTCGCGAGCGTCGCTGCCGGGCTCGCTCCCGGCCTGGCCTGGCTCATCGCCGCACGGCTGGTCCAGGGAACGTTCGGCGCGCTCCTGTTCTCGCTGGTGCCCGCGTTGGCCACGACGGCCGTGCGGGCGCAGGCACGCGGGCGTGCCATGGGACTGATCACGACCCTCGGCCCGGTCGGGCTGATCAGCGGTCCGGTGCTGGGTGGCCTGATCGTCGACGGATTCGGCTGGCCGGGGATCTTCTTCGTCAACGTCCCCGTGAGTGCCCTCGTGCTGGCGGCCGGGCTGCGCATGCTGCCACCCGGGGCCCCGTTGCGCGCGCCCGATCGCTCCTGGTGCGCCGAGGCACTCCTGCTCAGCGTCGCCGTGGCCTCGGTGCTACTCGCGCTCACGCTCACCGCGAGCGACGGGCCTGCGTGGATGACGCTCGCGCTCCTGGGGGCGCTCCTGCTCGGCCTGTGGCTGCGCATGCCCACCAGTGCCGCCGTCCGTCGGCTCCTGCGCTCGCCGGGGGAGTCGGGGCCGCACCTGGCCTTGACCCTGGCGGCCACGGCCATCGGCACGGTCTTCTTCATCACCCCCTACTTCCTGCAGCGGTCGCTCGGCATGTCCGCGTCGGCGGCCGGGGTCACCATCCTCGCGTTCCCGGTGGGAATGGCGCTCACGGGACTGATCGGTGGGTTCCTGGGGGACTGGTGGGGGCGGCGTCGGACGGCGGCCCTCGGCGCCGCCCTGTTCACCGTCGGCCTGGCGCTCGTGCTGCCGATGGACGGAGCCTGGGGGCTCGGCGATCTGGTATGGCGCCTGTTCCTGGCGGGCTGTGGCAACGGGCTGTTCAACGCCCCCAACATGGCGATCGCGATGACCAGCGCGCCGCGGGCGCTGCTGGCGACGACGGGCGCCTCGACCAGCCTCGCCCGCCAGGCGGGCTTCGCCCTTGGGCCGGCACTGGCCACCCTGACCTGGGCGCTCTCCTCCTACCGGCCGGAAGGGATGCGGGCAGCCGTCATCGTGGCGACGGCCCTCAGCGCCGCGTCGGTCGTGGCGCTCGCGCGCACGCGGGCACCTGGCGCGGAACCCGAGGAATCAGAACTGAGTGCCGCCACGGTAAACGACGCGACGACAACGGAACGGAGATAGGGATGTCCGACAACCGGCACGATCTGGTCGGTGTGCGCTACCTGGTCGACGACGTGGCGGCGGCGATCGACTTCTACACCGAACACCTTGGGTTCACCCTGAGGATGAGTGCTGCACCGGCGTTCGCCGACGTCGTCCGCGGCAACCTGCGCCTCCTGCTGAGCGGGCCCTCCAGCTCGGCAGGCCGAGCGATGCCCGACGGCGCCGTGCCCGGGCCAGGCGGGTGGAACCGGATCCATCTGATCGTCGACGACGTCGCGGCCGAGGTGCACCGACTGCGCGCCGCGGGTCTCAGCTTCCGCAACGACATTGTCACCGGTCCGGGTGGTCAGCAGATCCTGCTGCAGGACCCGTCCGGCAACGTTGTGGAGTTGTTCCAACCCGCTGAGCGCTGAACGGTCGACCGCATCCGGACGCGGGGTCAGAGCAGCTGCGCGGCCTCCGCGTAGTGACACGCGGACGGGTGGCCCTGGCCGCGGTCCACCAGCTGCGGCTCCTCGTCCTTGCAGAGCTGCCGCTGGTTGTCGGTCAGGATGTCCGCGAACTTCGGGCAGCGCGTGCGGAACCGGCACCCGCTCGGCGGGTCCACGGGGCTCGGCACGTCACCGGTGATGACGATCCGCTGCCGGGTGCGCTCCTTGCGCGGATCGGGCACCGGGATCGCGGAGATCAGCGCCTGCGTGTACGGGTGGGCCGGGCTCTGGAACAGCTGCTCGGCGGGAGCCGTCTCCACGATCTTGCCCAGGTACATCACCGCGATGCGATCGGCGACGTGCCGCACCACCGACAGGTCGTGCGAGACGAACAGGTACGAGAGGCCGAGCTCGGCCTGCAGGTCCTGGAGCAGGTTGAGCACGCCGGCCTGGATCGACACGTCCAGGGCCGAGACCGGCTCGTCGAGCACGAGCAGCCGCGGCTCCAGTGCGAGCGCACGGGCGATGCCGATGCGCTGCCGCTGGCCGCCGGAGAACTCGTGCGGGAAGCGGTTGCCGTGCTCCGGCCGCAGCCCCACGGTCTGCAGCAGGTCGCGGACGCGCTCCTTGCCGCCGTCCTCGTGCAGCCCGTGAATGCGCAGCGGCTCGGCCACGATCTCGTTGACCGGGATCCGCGGGTCCAGCGACGCGTACGGATCCTGGAAGACGATCTGCATGCTCCGGCGGAGCTGCCGCATCTCCTTGCTGGACAGAGTGCCCAGCTCCGTGCCGTCGTAGCGGACCTCTCCGGTCGTCGCCGGCTGCAGGTTGAGCACCGCCCGCGCGGTCGTCGACTTGCCGCAGCCCGACTCGCCGACGAGCCCGAGCGTCTCGTGCGGGTAGATGTCGAACGACACGTCGCACACGGCGTGCACCTCGCCGATCCGGCGGCGCAGGAGGCCGCCGGATCGCACGGGGAAGTGCTTGACCAGGTTCCGCACGGAGAGCACCGGTGTCCGGTCGCTCTCGGTGGTGGACGGAACCGTCGCGGCCTCGGTCATCAGCGCACCTCCCCGTCGTTCGTGCCCGCGGGCAGCGGCGTCGCGTCGGACGCCGCGGTGCTGAACAGCTCGGTGGGGTCGTGGCCCTCGACGCGGTAGGCGAAGTGACAGGCGCCCAGATGGTCGGGGTCGGAGCCGGCCTCCAGCGGCGGCTCCTCGGTGTCGCAGATCTCCTCGGCGAGTGGGCACCGCGGGCTGAACGGGCAGCCCGGCGGCATGTTGACCACCGAGGGCGGTGATCCCGCGATCGGCGTCAGCCGGTCGGTCTTGACGTCGAGCCGGGGCAGGCTGCCCAGCAGGCCCAGCGTGTACGGCATCCGGGGGCGGTAGAACACGTCGTCGGCGCTGCCCGACTCGACCACCTTGCCCGCGTACATCACCAGTACCCGGTCGGCCTGGCCCGCGATCACCCCGAGGTCGTGGGTGATCAGGATCATCGCCGCACCCGTCTCCTTCTGTGCCGTTCGCAGCGACTCCAGGATCTGGGCCTGCACCGTGACGTCGAGCGCGGTCGTCGGCTCGTCGGCGATGATGATGTCCGGCCGGTTCGCCATCGCGATGGCGATCACCACACGCTGCCGCATCCCGCCGGAGAGCTCGTGCGGGTAGGACTTGGCCCGCTGCTCGGGGTGCGGGATGTGCACCAGGTCGAGGAGCTCGACGGCCTGCCTGCGGGCCGCGTCCTTGCGGATGTCGTGGTGGGCCATGATCGCCTCGGCGATCTGGTCGCCGATGGTGTAGACCGGGTTCAGCGACGTCATCGGGTCCTGGAAGACCATGGAGATGCCCTGGCCGCGGACCCGGGACAGCTCCTTGTCGGTCGACTCCAGCAGCTCGTTGCCACGGAAGCGGACGGAGCCGGAGAGCTGTGCCGAGCCGGGCAGCAGGCCCATGACGGCGAGCGAGGTCACCGACTTGCCCGAGCCCGACTCGCCGACGATGCCGAGCACCTCGCCGCGGCGCAGCTCGTAGTTCACCCCGCGCACGGCCTGCACGAGGCCGTCGTCGGTCGGGAACTGCACGGTCAGGTCCGCCACCTCGAGGACAGTGTCGGCCGTCGCCGTGGTGGGGTCTGTGGGGGTCATGCGCGTACCTTCGTCTGCTGGGGGTCGAACGCGTCGCGCAGTCCGTCCCCGATGAAGTTGATCGTGAGGGCGATCAGGATGATGAACAGGCCGGGGAAGTAGAACAGCCACGGCCGGGTCGACACCGCCGTCTTCGCCTGGCTGACCAGCAGGCCCAGCGAGGTGTCCGGCGGTACCACCCCGAAGCCCAGGTAGGACAGCGCGGTCTCGAGCAGGATCGCGATGGCCACCAGGATAGTGGCGTTCACGATCACCGAGCCCAGCGCGTTGGGCACCAGGTGTTTGAAGATGATCCGGGCGTCGCTCGCGCCGAGCGCCTTGGACGCCTCGATGAACTCCTTCTCCCGCAGCGAGAGCACCACGCCGCGCGCCACGCGCGAGACGTAGGCCCAGTACAGCCCCGCGATCACCACGGCGATCAGCCACCAGGTGCCCCCCACGTTGTGCCCGAGTACGGCGGCCACCGCCAACAGCGGGAGGGTGAGGACGAGGTCGGCGATCCGCATCATGGCGGTGTCGAGCCAGCCGCGGTAGAAGCCGGCCACGGCGCCCCAGATGGTGCCGACGATGGTGGCGAACAGCGCGACGAGCACCGCGATCCCGATGGAGATCTGGGTGCCCCGGAGTACCTGCGCGAACATGTCGCGCCCGGTCTGGTCGGTGCCGAACGGGTGCTCCCAGGAGGGCGCCTGTGACTCGTCGGGGGTGAACTGGCCGACGTCGTACTTCCACAGTGCGCCGCCGACGAAGGCGAGCAGCACGATGGCCGTCAGCACGATCAGGCTGGCCACCGCGAGGCGGTGTTGCAGGAACCGGCGCAGAACGAGCTGCGCCTGGCTCCGCTGGGCGACGGTGAACTCCCGCTCGGTCCGCGCCGGGCCGGCGAGCGTCTCGCCGGCCCCGCTGGCCTTGGTCTCGGGGACCTGCGGCGGGCTCGGGTCGATGTCGCTCTTCGGGTTGTCAGGCATAGCGGATCCTCGGGTCGAGCACGCCGTAGAGCAGGTCGGCGATCAGGTTGAACAGGATGATGAAGGTCGCCGAGACCAGCAGCCAGGCCATGATGACGTAGACGTCGCTCCCGCGGATGGCGTCGAGCAGGAAGCTGCCCGCGCCGCGCCACTGGAAGACGTCCTCGGTCACGATGGCTCCGGAGATGATCGCGCCGAGGTCGAGTGCGGTCACGGTGGTCAGCGGGATGAGCGCCGTCCGCAGGGCGTGCTTGCGCATCACCTTGCCGCGGCGCAGCCCCTTGGCCCGCGCCAGCCGCACGTAGTCACTGTTCAGCACCTCGAGCATCGACGCCCGCTGGAAGCGGCTCCAGGCCGCGAACGACAGCAGCGCCAGCGAGATGGTCGGCAGGATCATGTGGCCGAGCGTGTCGGCCACCTCGGCCCAGAGTCCGCCCGTCACGTACACCGAACTGTCACCGATCGTGTAGAGCACGGTCTCACCGACGGCGTTGTTGAAGCTGATGCCCGCTTCCTTGAGCAGGATCGCGAACCAGAACGAGGGCATCGCGAGGAACAGGAACCCGGTGAAGGTGAACGTGTAGTCGAGCCCGGAATACTGCTTCACCGCGCTCACCACGCCGACGACGACCGCCAGGATCAGAGCGATCAGCATGGCGAGGAAGATGAGCCGGAAGGTCACGGCGAACCGGCTGACCACCTCGTCGCCGATGTTCATCGTCGACTGCACCGACGGCCCGAAGTCGCCACGGAACAGGCCGGTGAGCCAGAGCCAGTAGCGCTCCATGAGCGGGTGGTCGAGGCGTAGCCGTTCCGCCTCGAGCTGAAGTACGCGGGGCGAGGGCGGCGGGTTCTTCGCCTTGAGTGCGTTCAGGGGGTTCTTCGCCAGGGACGACAGGATGAAGACGACGAACGTCGAGGCGATGAGGATCGGCACCGATATCAGCAACCGGCGCAGCGCGTAGGCGAGCATGGAGGTCTTCCTGCTGTGAGCGGGTCATCGTGCGGCGCAGCCGCTCGTGGCGGTACCACCGCGGGCAGCGTACGTCCGTGGGTGTCCGGCCGTGCGGGAGACCACCGTCGGCGACGGCGGCCTCCCGCACGGGAAGGTGGGATTCAGCGAGGCGAGATCACTCGGCCCGCAGGCCCCAGTCCTTCAGGTTGTACACCGGCCCGTCCAGCGTGGAGTTGTTGCGGACGTTGGCGAGGTTGTCGTAAGCCGCGATGAACGTCGGCTTCTGGTACAGCGGCAGGACGTAGGCGTCCTCGGACATGATCTTGTCCGCCTGGTTGACCTTCTGCGCAGCCTCCTGGCGGTTGGTCTCGGCCGCGGCCTCCTTCAGGAGCTTGTCCACCTCCGGGTTGCTGTAGTTACCGAAGTTGTTGCCCTGACCGGTGGTCCAGTTCTGGACCGCGTTGGCGAACGGGTACGGCGAGGCCACCCACGCGAACACCATCACGTCGTAGTCGCCGCTCTCCAGCGTGCCACCGAGGTCGTCGGTCGGCGCGACGTTGACGGTCACGCCGAGCTCCCTGGCCGCCTGCGCGAAGAGCTCGCAGGAGTCCTGCCTGATCTGGTTACCGGTGGTGTAGCGGATCCGCATGTCCGGAACCGGCTCGCCGTCCGGGTTCATCAGCTGCTGGCCCTGCAGGGTGTAGCCGGCGTCGGTCAGAATCTTCTTCGCGGCCTCGATGTCGCCGCTGCCCTGGCCGGTCTCACTGACCGTGTCCTCATACCCGTCCTGCCCCGGCATGAAGTTGTGGTTGTTCAGCGGTTCGACCTTGTCGGTGAACTGGCCGACGGTCTTGTCGATCAGCCCCTGCCGGTCGACGGCCGTGAACAGGGCCTGGCGCAGTGCCTTGTCCTTCAGCGCCTCGGTGTCCAGGTTGAAGTCGAAGTGCTCCCAGGTCAGGCCGAGGCCGATGTAGGAGGACACGTTCGGGATGTTCTGCACCTGCTGCACCAGGTCGACCTGCGGCTGCGGGTAGATGACCTGGACCTCGCCGTTCTGCAGGGCGGTCGGCTCCTGGGTCGCGTCCGTGATGATCCGGAAGATCACCCGGTCGAGGTTCGGCTTCTCGCCCCAGTAGTTCTCGTTGGGCACCAGAGTGATCGACTGGTTGTTCTGGAAGCGTTCGATCTTGAACGGACCGCCGGAGTAGGTCGGCACGTTCGTGCCGAACCAGTCGAAGGCGGACTTGAGGCCCTCGGGGGTGTCCAGGTCACCGTGCTCGGCGGCGATGTGCGCCGGGTAGATCGGCTGGCCGGACTCCCACAGCTGCTGCCAGTCGGTGAACGGCTCCGAGTAGGTCACGGTCACCGTCTTGCCGTTGTCGGAGCCTTCGACGGACTCGACCTGCTCGTACCCGGCCGTGGTCGACACCGCGCAGTCGGGGCAGTCCCTGCCGTTCTGGGTCTTCCAGATGTAGATGAAGTCGTCGGCGCTGATCGGGGTGCCGTCGGACCACTGCGCGTCCGGATGGATCTTGTACTCGATGGTCTGCGGGTCCTCGCTGATCATCTCCGCGGACTGGAGCACGTCCTCGTTCATGGCGAACGAGAGGTCCGGCTGGCTGTGGTAGGTGCTCGGCAGCACGGCCTTCATCACCATGCCGGTCTCGAAAACGTTGCCCTCGGAGGAGTTGAGGTTCCAGTTGGCAATGTTCTTCTCGATCGCCATGGTGACCTCGCCGCCGTCCTGCAGCTGGTCGTCCGGGGCGGAGTTGCACTCGTTGGGGTTCGAGTCGCAGTCGGCGAAGATCTGGCCGGTCTGGCCGCCACCTTCACCGTCTCCCCCGCCGTCGCCGCTGCACGCGGACATGGCCAGGGCAGCCCCGGCGATGAGCGCGGCCGCCCGGACCACGCGTGACTTCGTTGTTAGCATTGAGTCTCCTTGCTGGACGCCATCGGGTTCGAGGCGATCTCTCCCCTACGCGGCAAAGCGATCGATGTGGACCGAGTATGCAAGCCGTTAACCGTGCACGCTAAGCAGCGTCCCGGCCACTGGCCCGGCTCGACGAGCGATCGTGATGTAACGGTGATGCCGCAGTGTCTACTCCGAAAGAGTGAACATGGTCATGTCCCTCGTGATGGAGGGTGACTGTCGGACTTTTGCTCACCGGGTGCCTCTCCACGCTCTCGATCTACCACTGGGGTGACGCGGGGAGAATAGCGGAGGTATCCCGGTATGTGGACACTACGAACGAACTAAATACCGATTGGTAACATTCGTTAGCCCGTTCGGTGATGTGCCCGGGCCGTCGGCGTGCCCGCGAAGCGCGAACTAACCTGCACTCTGTGATCGCCGAACGCCGCAGGTTGCTCCTCGTGCACGCGCACCCGGACGACGAGAGCATCACGACGGGCGGCACCATCGCCAGATACGCTGCCGAGGGCGCCGAGGTCACCGTCGTGACCTGCACGCTCGGCGAGGAGGGCGAGATCATTCCGCCTGGTCTCGACCAGCTCGGCGCCTGGGCGGGCGACCAGCTCGGCGGCTACCGCGCGGGCGAGCTCGCCGCGGCCGGTTCGGCCCTCGACTGGAGCGCGCATCGCTACCTCGGCGGCATCGGCCGCTGGCGCGACTCGGGGATGGCGGGCACGCCGTCGGCCGAGCATCCAAGGGCGTTCCTGCGCGGGTCCGCCGACGAACAGGCGGAACAGCTGCTCGCCGTACTGGACGAGCTGCGCCCGCAGGTCGTGGTCGGCTACGACGCGTTCGGCGGTTACGGCCATCCCGACCACATCCGCGCGCACGAGATCACGATGTCGGCGGCCGCCCGCGCGACCTCGGTGGCCCGGGTCTTCCACACGGTGTTCTCGGCGGGCGCCGTGGCGCGCGGTCTGGCGAGGCTGAGAGAGGCGGCCGACGTGCCGTTCCGGGTGCCCGCCGACGGCGAGTTGCCCACGACGCCGGACGAGCGGATCACCACGACGATCGACGTCGCCGCGCATCTCGGGGCGAAGTTCGCGGCGCTGCGCGCGCACGAGACGCAGGTTCAGGTGCCCGGGAGCCGGGAGCCGTGCTTCGCGCTGTCGAACGGCATCGCGCAGCCGGTGCCCCCGGCGGAGTACTTCGTGCTGGCCCGGGGGGACGCGGCGGGCTCGGCGACCGACCTGTTCGGCGGACTCGACCCGTGAGCGGACCCGTCCGCGGCGCCGAGTGGGCGCTGTTCGCGCTCCTGGTGCTCGACGCCGCCCTGCTCGCGCTGCTCGAACTGTTCTACCTCCCGTTGCGCCTGGACGGCCTGATCCTGCCGCGGCTGGGCGACGTGCCCGTGCCGGTGAGCGTGCTCGTGGCGGTGGTGACGACGCCGCTGCTCGTCGCGCAGGCCGCCCGGCTGGTGCGGTCGCGGCTGGCACTGGTGCCGCTCGCCGCCTGGCTGGTGACGTTGCTGGTCTTCGGGGTACTCGGCCCTGGCGGCGATCTGGTGCTGGTGGCCGACTGGCGAGCGCTGGCGCTGCTGGCGGGCGGTGCGCTGCCCGCAGCCGTGGTGCTGGGCGGGGCGCTGGCGCGCCTCCGGACGGAAGCGAGGTAGGGATGGCCGAATCGATCACCGACAAGCAGGTCGCGGCGGTGCTGCGGCCGTTCGTGCGGGCGACCGGGCCGACCCTCGACGCCCTGCGCGAGGCGGACCCGCTCGGCCTGGTCGCCGGAGCCGCTGACCGGGATGTCGCCGGGCAGGCGCGGCTACCTCGGCGGCGGCGGGACCGGCTGCGCGACCGGCTCTCGGCGATGAAGGTGCCGGGCACCGGGGCATGGGCAGGCATGGACGCCGCGGAGCGAACCGACTGGTGGATCAACCGGGTCGGCCGGGTCACCTCACTGGTTACGGCCGTGCCCGGCCTCGGCGGGGTGCTCGCCGACCGGCTGCCCGTGCAGGACACCCTCGGTGCGGCGTCGCAGGGCCTGGTGCTCTGCGCGATCGCAGGCGAGCGCGGCGTAACCGGAATCGGCGACCGGGTGCGGCTGCTGGCCTGGGTGCTCTTCGAACGGGACATCGATCCCGTGGTCGCCGGGGGCAGGCACGCCGGGTACGACGAGTCGGCGCGGGAGGCCGAGGACGCCGAGACGGCGAAGCTGACGGAGGAGCTGTCGGCCTCCTCGCGCACGCACGGCCGGGTCACGGTGAAGGCGTTCGCGCGGACGCTGTGGCGGCTGGGCCGGTCGCTGCTGTCGATCACCGGCGAGCTGGAGAAGCGGCCGACCGGGCGTATCCACCACCGCGCGCTCGGGGTGCTGCCCGTCGTCGGCATGCTCGGTGACTACCTCGGTGAGCGCTCGGCCCTCAAGCGGGTCGCCGGGCGCGCGGACCGCTGGCTGACCGAGCACGCCACCTCGTGAGTGGCCACGCGAGTCAGAACCCGGGTAGCCACTCACGACCGCTGATCAGCGCCAGAACATGAAGACGTACTGGCCGACATCGGCCGCGTACTCGTCGCCGCCGATCGCGCCGAACACGAAGTCGGTCGCAGCCCAGAGCGTCTCCGCGACGCCCGGCAGGCCGATGATGAGGGCGAAGAGCACCAGCGGGGCCCACGGCCGCGCCTTCATGCCGAACTCGCGCGCCTGCGGGGAGAGGTAGGGCTCGATCGCGCCGTACCCGTCCAGCCCCGGCACCGGCAGGATGTTGATCACAAAGGCGAGGATCTGCAGCGAGGCGAGGTAGGACAGCCCGACCAGGAGGCCGAGCGGCATCTGCACGAGCGCCACCACGATGGTGAGCAGGATGCCGAGTGCGAGGTTGCTGAGCGGGCCCGCGAGCGACACCCATGACGCCACCGTGCGCGAGTGCAGCGCACCCCGGTTGATCCACACCGCGCCGCCGGGCAGCGGGATACCGCCGATCGCGAGGATGATCAAGGGCAGCACGAGCGAGAGCACCGGGTCGGTGTAACGGCGGATGTCCATCGTGAGGTAGCCCTTCGAGGCCACCTCGTGGTCCCCGCCGCGGTAGGCGACGAGCGCGTGCCCGAACTCGTGCAGGGTGAGCGACAGCGCCCAACCGCCGATCACCAGGACGAACACCCCCAGGGTGCCCAGCGGTGCTCGTTCGAGTGAACGCGTGATCGGGTCCGCGAACGCCGCGAGCGTGCCGCCCGCGGCCGTGACCGCGAGAATGAGATAGAAGAGCTTGCTGGGGCGCACGGCTGATCGTTGCACCCCCACAGTCTGTCGTACCGGGGTGCGGCGAGATCACGGCACCGTCTCGCAGGAGTGTCCGGATTCAATTCCGGGTGAGGTCGTCTCGGCGTGTCCGCTTGCGCGAGTCGCCGAAAGTATCCCCCGAACACGCGACTCGGCTTGACCTGGCCGCACTACACGGGTGTAATCACATTGATGTCATTCGCTGCCTGGCAAGGGGAGCAGCGGGTGCCCATCCGAATACCGCCAGCCTGGGAGTGCGTGGAAGCGAGGAGGCGGACGTGCGGTTAGACACTACTGGAAGGGAATGGGGGCACGTCATGGATTGGGGAACCCCGGACGAGGAGCTGGGCGTTCTCACCGATCTGTTCGACGTGTCCGACGAGCAGGACTGGCAGGAGCGCGCGCTGTGCGCGCAGACGGATCCGGAGGCGTTCTTCCCGGAAAAGGGGGGATCCACCAGGGAAGCGAAGCGGATCTGCCAGGGCTGCGAGGTCAAGGACGACTGCCTCGAGTACGCGCTCGCACATGACGAGCGGTTCGGTATCTGGGGCGGGCTGTCGGAACGGGAGCGGCGCAAGCTGAAGAAGCGTGCGGTGTGACCGGCGGCTGCGGGGCCGTAACGGCGCCGCTCGTGCCGTCCGTGCCGTGCGAGGTGGCACGGCGACCTCGCACGGCTCGTCGTTAAGGTGATCGCACCCGGATCACCTTGAAGCACGGAGGGCTCTTGCCCCGGACGACCATGCCGCCGTCGACCCGCACGGCCCCGGTACTCGCGATTCTCGTGTGCCACAACGGGGAAAGCTGGTTGCCGCTCGCGCTGTCCGCGTTGCGGCGCAGCACGATCCGGCCACGGCACGTGCTCGCGGTCGACACGGGCTCGACCGACCGGACCGCGGAGCTGCTTGCCGAGGCCGCCGCGCCCGATGCGGGCGCCGGAACGCCGGTTCTCGACGGCGTCCTCACGGTCCCGGCGGACACCGGTTTCGCCGCGGCGGTCGCCGAGGCCGTCACACGGGCGAGTGAACGTTGGGGTGACCCGGGTTCCTGGATCTGGTTGCTCCACGACGACTGCGCACCCGAGCCAGACTGTCTCGACATCCTGTTGCGCGCGGCGGAGACGGCGCCGTCGGCCGCGATGCTGGGCCCGCTCGCCGTGGACTGGACGGATCCGCGCCTCATCGTCGAGGCCGGGCTGACCACCGACGCCTCCGGCCATCGCAGGCAGGCCGTCCCCGGCAGGCTCGGCTCGGAGGGATCTCCCGAACAGAGCACCGAGGTGCTCGCCGTGCCGAGCGCAGGCGCGCTCCTCGGCCGGGCGATGTGGGAGGAGCTGGGCGGTTTCGACCAGGCGCTCTCCCTGCTCCGCGAGGACATCGACTACGGCTGGCGGGTGAACGCGGCAGGCGGTGTGGTGCTGTGCGTGCCCGCCGCCCGCCTGCGCCACGTGCGAGCCGTCGGCACCGGTCAGCGCGCCGCGGACGCCGTGCGGGGCTCGGTCGCGGCGGCCGACCGTGCCAACGGACTGCGGACCTTCCTCGTCAACTGCTCGACCGTCTCCTTGGTACTCGGCGTGCCCCGGCTCGTGCTGCTGTGCGTGCTGCGCGGCATCGGTTTCGCCTTGTTGCGCAACGGAACGCGGGCGCGGGCCGAGTTCGCGGCGGCCGGTTACCTGCTCGGCGGCTCCGCGGAACTCCGCGCCGCCCGCCGGGAACGTGAGCCCGGTGGCCCGGTGCGCGGCCTGTTCACGAGCCGGTTCAGCCGGTTGCGCGACGCGCTGCGGGGCGGGGTGGTGCAGCTGGTACGCAGGCGGGTGGCGAGCGAGGCCGCGCTCGGGAGGCTGCCGGAGGCGGCCGACGGAGCCACCGCGTGGATCCCGCCCGAGGACAGGTACAGCAGGCCGAAGCCGGTCGGGCCGGAGGCGCTGCCTGCCGGAGCCCTGCGGTCCCTCGGCTCGCGTGGCTCGGGGCTGCGCAGGCCGGCCGGCATCGTCGCGGTGCCGCTGCCCGAACGGACCGGAGGCCCCGCGGCCACCACTGATGCCGAGGACACCGGCACAGGCACGGCCGCGCGGCCGTCCCCCGGACGGCTCGCCGGCGCGGCCGGGGGCGGCCTCGTGTTCGTGGAGGTCAACCGGCGCCGGATTCTCGCGGCGACCGTGTTCTCACCGCCCGTGGCACTGCTGCTGGTGCTCACCGCGCTCGGCCTGGCCGCCAACGGTGCGCGCCTCGGCTGGGACCTCGCCGGTGGTGCGTTGCTGCCGGTCGGCGACCTGGCCCAGGTCTGGTCGACCTACCTGGGGGCATGGCATCCGGTCGGCGGGGGCACCGCGACCGCCGCCCCCGTGGCGCTGGCGGTACTCGGGCTGCTCGGCGCGCCGTTCGCCCCGCTCGGTGGGCCGGCCGCGCTGGTCGCCGTGCTGATGATCGGCCACGTCCCGCTCGCCGGGCTCGTCGCTTACGCGGCCACCCGGCGCGTCCGGGCAGGCCGGTGGGTCCGGGCCGGTGCCGCGGCCGCCTACGCGCTGCTGCCCGCCGCCACCGTGGCCGTGACGCAGGGCAGGCTCGGCGTGGTGGTGGTGCACATCCTGCTGCCCGCACTGATCGCGGGGCTGGCCGCCGTGCTCACCCGCGCGGACTCGCGCTGGCTGAGCGTGGCGGTGCTGTCCGCGCTCACCCTCGCGGTGGTGGGCGCGTTCTCCCCGCTGGCGCACGCGCTGGCGCTGGCCGGCCTCGCCGTCGGTTTCGTCGCGCTGCCCTCGGGCGGCGGACTGGCCCGCCGGGTGTCCGCCGTGGCCATCGTCGTGGTGCTGCCCGCGGTGCTGCTGCTGCCGTGGCTGCCGACCCTGCTCACGCATCCCGCGGTGTTGCTGCACGGCCTCGGTGGACCGGCGAGCGTCCGGGCCACCGCGGCGGACCTCGCCGGTCTCGCCCCGGGTGGCGGGGCGGCCATGCCCGTCGGCATCGCCGTCGTCATCGCGGCGGTCGTCGCGGTGGTCGCCCGGCCCACGGCCCGGATCGCGCCCGGACTCGCGGTGGTCGCGCTCGGGATCGCCGGCGCCGTCCTGGTCCGGCTCGTCGAGGTCGCCCCCGTGCGCGGCGGGCTGCCCGCACCGGGCTTCACGGGCGTGCCGCTGCTGATCGCCGGTGCCGGGCTGATCGGCGTCGTGCTCGGCGTGTGCGTGCCGGACCGGCGGGCCACCCCGGCCCTGTTCGGAAGGCTGGGCGCCCTGGGCGGGGTCGCGGTGCTGCTCGTGCTGGCGGCCGGCGGAGTGGCCGCCGGCCGTACCGGACCGCTCCAGGCCGACGGCTGGCGGCTCGCGCCGTCACTGGCGGCGGAACTCGCCGACACCGGCCGCGGCGTGCTCGTGCTCTCCACCCCCGGCGAGCCGGTGCGGCAGGTGGGCGGGCGGCTGCCGCGCTACGGCGACGACGCGATCGCACCCGTGCCGGGTACGGCCGAGCGCCTGGCCGGCTGGGAGCGGGACCTGCTCGCCGGCGTGCGCGACACGGTGGCCTCCGCCGCGGCCGCGGGCGTGCTGTTCGTGGTTCTCCCGCCGGGGGAGGACGCCGCCGCGCTGCGGCAGGCCGCCGGGGATCTGGTGGGTGGTGCGCCGCCGACCACCGACGGTCGCCAGGTGCTGCGGCTCAACCCGGTGAGCGGCCAGGTCACGCTCGTGTCGCCGGAGCAGGCGCGGCGCGCGGTCAGCGGCCGGCCACCCGAGGGCGAGCTGATGGACGGCAGTGCCGTGGTGCCGGTCGACGCGCGGCTGCCGGATGTGCGGGTGCGGGTCTCCGACGGTCCGGAGGGCCGGCTGCTCGTGCTCGCCGCGGAGCAGGAGCCTGGCTGGCGGGCGAGTGTCGACGGGGCGCCGGTGCCGATCGTGCCCGCCTGGGGGCGCCAGGTGGCGGTCTCGGTCCCGGCACGGCAGTCGGAGGTGGTCGTGGAGTACCCGCAGACCCTCTACAGCCTGCTGCTGCTCGGCCAGGTCGCCGCGGTGCTGTTCACGGCGCTCACCGCGATCCCGGGCCGCAGGCGCTACTCGCCCTCGATGATGTCCGGCTCGACACCGAGGTAGCCGGCGATCTGCTCGACCAGGACGTCGTGCACGAGATCGGCCAGCTCCCCCGGGTCCTTGGCCCTGGCCTCGAGCGGCCGGCGGTACAGCACGATGCGGGCACGCGTGGGCAGGCCCGCCCGGTCCACCCCGGCGGGCACCAGCCGGGACAGCGGCACGGTTCCGTCGAGCAGTACGCCGTCGACCTGCGCAGGCGGGATCTCGCGGCGCACCTCGGGCACGTCGTCAACGGCCACGTCCAGCTTGGTGAGCTCGTGCCGCCAGCGCGCCTCGATCGGCTCGAGCGCGTCGAGGACCAGTGCGTCGAACTTCTCGGCCCGGCTGGTCGCGGCGGGCAGTGTCGCGGGGTACAGCGGCCCGCGCAGACCGCGGCCGTGCCGGTCCCGGCGCAGCCGCTGCCGCTGTCGCGAACCACGAGCCATTGCCACGAGGCAAAGGGTACGCGGGTCCGCGCGGACCCTTGCCGGTGTGTCGCCGGTGCGCCTGCACGCCGTGGGCGGCACGACCGGCTATCGTGACGAACCGTGCCGAGCGTACGGAAGTGTTCGCGGACGGGCTGTCTCGAGCCCGCCGTCGCCACGCTGACCTACGCCTACAGCGACTCGACGGCGGTGGTGGGGCCGCTCGCGACGGCGTCCGAGCCGCACTCCTACGATCTCTGCGAGGAGCACGCACTGCGGCTTACGGTGCCCAAGGGCTGGGAGGTCGTGCGCCACGAGGGCGACTTCTCCGCACCGGAGCCCTCCGGTGACGAGCTGACCGCGCTGGCCGAGGCCGTGCGCGAGGCCGGCCGTTCCGACCGCGCGCCACGGCCCGCCGAGCAGGCCGAGGCCACCTCGGGCCGGCGCGGGCATCTGCGTGTGCTGCCCGGCCGCGGCTGAGCCACGGCACGTGTCGGTAGGCTTCCCCCCGGGTATCGAGGCTTGCGTAAGCCACCATCGAGCAATGGGAGAGGGCGTGTCAGACCTTTCGGGCATCGTGAAGGCCTACGACATCCGTGGCGTGGTCGGTGAGCAGCTCGACGCCGGCCTGGTCCGGGACTTCGGCGCCGCGTTCGCGCTGCTGATCAAGCCCGACTCGCCGTCCGTGGTGATCGGTCACGACATGCGCGAGTCGTCGCCGGGGCTCGCGTCCGCGTTCGCCGACGGCGTGACCTCGCAGGGGCTCGACGTGGTGTCGATCGGCCTGGCCAGCACCGACCAGCTCTACTTCGCGTCCGGCTCGATGAACATGCCCGGCGCGATGTTCACCGCGAGTCACAACCCGGCCCAGTACAACGGCATCAAGCTGTGCCGGGCCGGCGCCGCCCCGGTGGGCCAGGACTCCGGTCTCGCCGAGATCCGCGACACAGTCGAACAGGGTGTGCCGGCCTTCGCCGGGCAGCCGGGCAGCGTGGTCGAGCGCGACGTGCTCGCCGACTACGCCGCGTACCTGCGCTCGCTCGTCGACCTCTCCGGCAGCAGGCCGCTGAAGGTGGTGGTCGACGCGGGCAACGGCATGGGCGGCCACACGGTGCCCACTGTGTTCAAGGGAATTCCGATCGAGATCGTGCCCATGTACTTCGAGCTCGACGGCACCTTCCCCAACCACGAGGCGAACCCGCTGGACCCGGCGAACCTCGTCGACCTGCAGGCGAAGGTGCGCGAGACGGAGGCCGACGCGGGGCTCGCCTTCGACGGCGACGCCGACCGCTGTTTCGTCATCGACGAGAACGGCGACCCGGTGCCGCCGAGCGCGGTCACCGCGCTGGTCGCCGTCCGGGAGCTCGCCAAGGAGCCGGGCGGGACGGTGATCCACAACCTGATCACGTCCAAGTCCGTGCCGGAGATCGTCACCGAGCACGGCGGCAACGCGCTGCGCACCAGGGTCGGGCACTCCTTCATCAAGGAGAAGATGGCCGAGACCGGCGCGATCTTCGGTGGCGAGCACTCCGCGCACTACTACTTCCGCGACTTCTGGCGGGCCGACACCGGCATGCTGGCCGCGCTGCACGTGCTCGCCGCGCTCGGCGAGCAGTCCGGCACGCTCTCGGATCTGACCAGGGAGTACACCAGGTACGCGGCCTCCGGGGAGATCAACTCAACGGTCGACGACCAGGTCGCCCGCCAGCTTGCGGTCAAGGACGCCTTCGCCGGCCGCAACGGTGTCACCATCGACGAGCTCGACGGGCTCACGGTCGATCTCGGGTCGAAGGGCTGGTTCAACCTGCGGCCGTCCAACACCGAGCCCCTGCTGAGGCTGAACGTCGAGGCGCCCGACGCCGCGGCCGTCAAGGAGCTCACCGACGAAGTCCTGGCGATCGTTCGCGGATAGCGTGGTAAAGAGGAAACATGGCCGTCACCCTTGATGCTCAGCTGCTGGAGATTCTCGCGTGTCCCGCACCGGATCACGCGCCGCTGAGCCCAGGCGCGCCGGACGACCCGTCCGCCGACGCGCTCACCTGCACTTCCTGCGGGCGGGTCTTCCCCGTCCGGGACGGCATACCGGTGTTGCTGCTCGACGAGGCCAGCGAGCCGCGGTCGTCCACCGACGAACCCGATGAACCCGCGAGTTCCGACGAACCCAGTACCGATGGTGCTTGACGACGCCCTGCTCGACGATCCCGCACGGCTGGCCGAGGCCGACACCGCGGGACTCCTGCGCGCCGCCGCGATGTCCGGTGCGCAGATCCGCGCGACCGTCGAGGCCACCGCCGAGCTGGAGTTCGGCGACCGGCTGGACATCGGGCGGCCGCGGGCGCTGGTTATCGTCATCCGGCCGGGCGCGGGCCGCAGCGCGGCACTGCTGCTCGCGGCGCTGCTCGTGCCGTCCTGCCCGGTGCCGGTCGTGCTCAGCGACGTCGTGCCCACCTGGATCGGCGCGCTCGACGTCGTGCTCGCGCACACCGACGACCCGAACGACCGCGACCTGGCGGCCTCCCTGGAGCGGGCCAGCCGCTACGGCGCAACCGTGGTGCTCTCAGCCCCTCCGGACGGCCCGGTCGCCTCCGCCATCGCGGGCCGGGGGCTGCTCATCGCCCCCCGGGTGCTGGTGCCGCCCGAACTGGCGTTCCCGCGCGCACTCGCGGCCGGCCTGCTGACCGCGAACACGCTCGGCCTGCTCGTCGCCGACGTCGAGTCGCTCGCCGACCACCTCGACGGGGAGGCGGAGCGGTGCCATCCGGGCCACGAGTCCTTCGTTAACCCCGCCAAGTCGCTCGCGTTACGCATCGCGGGCCGGACGCCACTGCTGTGGGGGCTGGACCAGGTCGCCGTCGCGGTCGGCCACCACGCGGCGTACGCGCTGGGTGCGCACGCCGCGATCGTCGGTGACGTCGCGGACTACCGGCAGGCGCTGGCCCGGCCCGCATTGCACCGCGCGGCGGTGGAGAGCGTCGGCGAGCGGAACATCTTCGCCGACCCGGACGACTCTTCCACCGAGGGCCCGCTACCGCGGGCGCTACTGCTCGCCGTACGCACCGGACCGGCCGCGGACGGCGCCCGGCACCGTGCGTACGAGATGCTGACCTCGGCCGACGTACTCGCACCGGCCGAGGAGATCGAGGCCGACGACGTCGGCCGCGCCGCGGTGCTCGCGTTACGTTTCGAGCTCGCGGCCGTCTACCTCGGCCTAGCGGCTGGAACTATTGGGGGAGCCGGCCGGTACACGCCCGCGATGGCGTAGGTCGGCGTGATCTGAACGGGCCGGTGTGCGAGAACGGCCGGCAAGGAGTTGAGGTGACCGTGGAACTGCTGCGCAACGCCGTGCGGCCTTATGCGTGGGGCTCCAGGACCACTATTCCCGAGCTGCTCGGGCGCCCGGTTCCCGCACCGCACCCCGAGGCGGAGCTGTGGATGGGCGCGCATCCCGGCGACCCCTCGCGGGTCACCGGGCCGGACGGCGTCGAGCGCAGCCTGCTGGACGTGGTCGAGGCCGATCCGGTCGGTCAGCTCGGCGCCAGGTGTGCCGGGCAGTGGGGCGGCAGGCTGCCGTTCCTGCTGAAGATCCTCGCCGCCGAGGAGCCGCTGTCCATGCAGGCGCACCCTTCGGCCGAGCAGGCCGCGGAGGGCTACGCGCGCGAGGAGGCTGCCGGCATTCCGCGGGACGCGGGCAACCGCAACTACCCGGACCCCACCGCTAAGCCGGAACTCGTGTGCGCGCTCACCGAGTTCCACGCGCTCGCCGGTTTCCGGGACCCGCACCGCACCCTGGAGCTTCTCCGGGCCGTCGACACCCCCGGCCTGGCCAAGTACACCGGGCTGTTGGCGGCCCAGCCCGACCCGGACGGCCTGCGGGCCCTGTTCACCACCTGGATCACGCTGCCGCAGCCCACACTGGACGAGCTGCTGCCCGAGGTCCTCGACGCCTGCGTGCTGCACGTCAAGGAGCGCGGCGAGTTCGACACCGAGTGCCGCACCATCCTGGAGCTCGGCGAGGCCCATCCGCGCGACGCGGGCGTGCTCGCCGCGCTGCTGCTGAACCGCCTGACGCTGCGCGCGGGCGAGGCCATCTACCTCCCGGCAGGCAACCTCCACCTCTACCTGCACGGCACCGCGGTGGAGATCCTGGCCAACTCGGACAACATATTGCGCTGCGGCCTCACCCCCAAGCACGTCGACGTGCCGGAGCTGCTGCGAGTGGTGGACTTCGCGTGCGGGGACATGCCGGTGCTGCGAGGTGACCGGGAAGGGCGGATCGCCGTCTACCGCACCGACGCGCCCGAGTTCGAGCTCTCCCGCGCCGAGTGGGCCGCGGGCGACTGTGCCGAGGTGGTCCTCGACGGCACGGGTCCGCAGATCCTGCTCTGCACCGAGGGGGAGTTGCTGCTCTGTGCCGGGGACGGCACGAAGGTGGAGCTGCGCCGGGGCGAGTCGGTGTGGCTGCCCGCGTCCGATCCGGCCGTGCGGCTGCGGCCGACCTGCGCCGGGCCGGCGCACCTGTTCCGCGCCACAGCCGGGACCTGCCCGGACTGAGCCGCCTGGTCACCTCTCGTGAGTGCGTACGCGAGTTAGAACACTGTTACGCACTCACGAGCGGTGACCTCTAAGCTGCTCGCGATCAAGTCGGATCGAGCAGGGGGTAGCGCGTGGCAGCAAACGGTGGCACGAAGGCGATCCTGGCGGCGCTGGTCGCCAACGCCGGGATCGCGGTCGCCAAGTTCGTCGGCTTTCTGATCACGGGCTCGTCCTCGATGCTCGCCGAATCCGTGCACTCGGTGGCGGACACCTCGAACCAGGGGCTGCTGCTGCTCGGGCAGAAGACGTCGCGGCGAAAGGCGACCAGGGAGCACCCGTTCGGCTACGGCCGCGACCGGTACTTCTACTCGTTCATCGTCGCGCTGATGCTGTTCACCCTCGGCTCCGCCTTCGCGCTGTACGAGGGTATCCACAAGGTGCAGCATCCGGAGGAGCTGACCTCGCCGGTCGTCGCCGTGGTGATCCTCGTGGTCGCGATCGGCCTGGAGATCTACAGCTTCCGCACGGCGATCGTCGAGTCCAGGAAGGTCAAGGGCGACGCCACCTGGTGGGGCTTCATCCGCAAGTCGAAGACTCCCGAGCTGCCGGTGGTGCTGCTGGAGGACGCCGGCGCCCTGTTCGGTCTCGTCTTCGCGCTGATGGGTGTCGGCCTCTCGGTGGTCACCGGGGAGCCGGTGTGGGACGGCATCGGCACCGTCATGATCGGTGTGCTGCTCGGCATCATCGCGATCATCCTGATCATCGAGATGAAGAGCCTGCTGATCGGCGAGGGCTCCGGGGAGGGTGAGCTCTCCGCCATCACCGCCGAGCTCACCGCGGGTGACGACGTCGACCGCGTCATCCACATCCGCACCCAGTACATCGGCCCGGACGAACTGCTCGTGGCGGCCAAGCTCGCGATGCGGCCGGGGCTGGAGATGAGTGAGGTCTCGCGGGCGATCAACGACGCCGAGTCGCGGGTCCGGTCCACAGTGCCCGTCGCGCGGCTGATCTACCTCGAACCCGACCTCGATCGCGGCGGCTCCTGACCGGGAGCGCACACCCGGACGCTAGGGTGCCCACCGTTCCTGAGATCCAGGTCGAGTGGGAGGAAGCGTTGTCCGGTAACGGGATTTGGCGGACGAAATCGGTCGAACAGTCCATTGCGGACACCGACGAACCGGGCACCAGACTGCGCAGAAACCTCGGCGCGTGGGACCTGACGGTGTTCGGCGTCGCCGTGATGATCGGCGCCGGTATCTTCACGCTGACCGCCCGCACCGCGGGTGACCTGTCCGGGCCGTCGGTGGCGCTCGCGTTCGTCTTCGCCGGGACGGCGTGTGCGCTCGCCGCGCTGTGCTACGCCGAGTTCGCCTCGACCGTGCCGGTGGCGGGCAGCGCCTACACGTTCTCGTACGCGACGTTCGGCGAGTTCCTCGCCTGGATCATCGGCTGGGACCTGATTCTCGAGTTCTCGGTCGCCGCGGCGGCGGTGGCCAAGGGCTGGTCGGTCTACCTGGAGACCGTGCTGCGGTACGTGTTCGGGGAGGGCGTGAGCACGACCGTCGGCGCCGGCGGAGTCGACGTGGACTGGGGATCGCTGTTGCTGGTCGCCGTGCTCGCCGCCCTGCTGACCGCGGGCACGAAGCTGTCGTCGCGGTTCGGCCTGGTCATCACGATGATCAAGGTGCTGATCATCCTGTTCGTCATCGTCCTCGGCATCGCCTACATCAACCCGGACAACTACACGCCGTTCATCCCGCCCGCAGCCGAGGGTGGCGAGACGGCAGGCGGCCTCGAACAGTCGCTGTTCTCCACGCTCGTGGGCGGGTCAAGCAGCGTCTACGGTGCTTTCGGACTGCTGGCAGGCGCCTCGCTGGTGTTCTTCGCGTTCATCGGCTTCGACATCGTCGCCACCACGGCCGAGGAGACCCGTGAGCCGCAGCGCAACGTGCCGCGCGGCATCCTCGGCTCGCTCGCCATCGTGACGGTGCTGTACGTGGCCACGTCGCTGGTGGTGGCCGGGATGGTGCCCTACACGTCGCTCGCCACGGACGCCGAGCCTGCGGGCCGCAAGACGCTGGCGACCGCGTTCGCGTTTCACGGCGTCGACTGGGCCGCGAACGTCGTCTCGATCGGGGCGCTGGCCGGGCTGACGACCGTGGTGATGGTGCTGCTGCTCGGACAGCAGCGGGTGCTGTTCGCGATGGCCAGGGACGGGCTGCTGCCGCGTCCGCTCGCGAAAACCGGTTCCCGCGGCACGCCGGTGCGGGTCAACATCCTGGTCGGGGTCGTCGTCGCGATCGCCGCGACGTTCTTCGACACGGGCAAGCTCGAGGAGATGGTGAACGTCGGGACGCTGTTCGCGTTCATCCTCGTCTCGGCGGGTGTGCTGGTGCTGCGCCGGAAGCGGCCGGATCTGCGGCGGGGCTTCCGCGTGCCGCTGGTGCCGTTGGTGCCGCTCCTGGCGATCGCCGCCTGCACCTGGCTGATGCTCAACCTGACCGTGCTCACGTGGCTGCGATTCCTCGTGTGGATGGCGCTCGGCGTGCTGGTGTACTTCGCGTACAGCAGGCGGCACGCGGTGCTCGGCCGCCGAAAGTCAGTACAGTCGGTTACCCGGGATTAGCTGCCGGTGTAGTCCATGTGGTGGTTGGGACTCAAGTTGGTTACTGGCGGAGATCAATAAGGTCACCGAGGTGATAAACGGGTAAAGTGGCTCACCCGATCGGTTAGGGTCCGTGCGGCCTGCCCGCCTTGCCGGGCACTTCCCCGAAGTCTTCACCCGCACGGGAGATTCTTGATGTCTGTGAGTCCGAGGTTCCGCCTTCGCACGTTCGCCGTGGCCACGATGGCGCTGGGTCTACTGGCCGGTTCGGCCACCGTCGCCGCCGCGACCTATGTGGAGGATCCACGCGCCGAAGTCGTCGACGGCAATGTCGATGAGGGAATGAAGGACGCCTGCGAGAAGGCCGGGCTCGCCGGGGAGCCCCTCGACAAGGACGACGTCGAGTTCACCGGCGGCACCCAGCAGGACCGTTTCCTGACCATCACGGAGATCCCGGACGGTGCCGAGGTGACTGGCATCATCGTCAAGGGCGGTGATGGCTACAACCTGTACGTGCCCGGCGAGAAGAAGCTCTCCGCCACGCCGCCGTGGAAGAAGCTGCGCGCACCGCTGAACAACGGCGGCAAGATCCCCCAGATCAGCCACTGGTTCCTCTGTGGCGAGGTCACCACGCCGAGTTCCACGACCTCGCCGAGCGAGACCGAGACCTCGACCAGCACCACCACGGAGAGCTCGACGACGTCCACCGAGACGTCGACCTCCAGCGAGACGACCAGCCCGGAGGAGAGCACGACCGGCGTCGCGACCTCCACGACGACCAGCGGAGCCGGCGGTGTGGCGACCACGACGTCGCAGCCCGCGGTCTCGCCGGCCGGGGACAGCGGCGACCTGGCCTCCACCGGGTTCGGCAGCGGCTGGCTGATCGGTCTCGGCGCGCTGCTGCTCGCCGGTGGCGGTGCGCTGCTCGCGCTGACCAGGATGCGCCGCAAGACCTCCTGACGCCCGGGAGTCAGTGCCCGTCAAAGCGCGCGACACGATCGTGTCGCCGGGGCTCGGGACTTGACCTCGTCAGCCCGCCGCCCGCAGTTGGGACGCCCCGCCGCCACGATCACGAGGCTTCGCCGGGCGCGCCCTGCTGCCCTTTGACCAGGCACGTCACGGTTCTCAGCTGGTCAGTCAGTGACAGCGCGGCTGGCCGAGCAGATCGCCGAACAACGGCACCTGCTCGGCCAGCCGCTTCGTCGTGTCGGGGTCCTCCAGCCCGGCCGCCATGATCACCGCGCGGTCCCACTCCGGGTCGGCGACGTAGTCCGCGTGCCTGCGCACGCCCGCCACCCAGCGCCTGCCGTTGAGGGGACCGGTGATGGGGTCGGGCAGCCAGTGATCGCCACCGAGCACCAGCGCGCCGGTCGGTCCGCGCACCGCGGCGGGCAGCGCGCCGACCCCGCCGTCGGGCAGGTAGCCCATCCCCAGCAGCTTGCCGTCGACCACCTGGTGCCGCCAGGTGGTGGCACCACCGCCGAAGGTGTCCGTGCCGCGGCACAGCCCGCGCCACCGTCCGTCGAGCCTGCCGTAGAACCGGGTGAGCGACTCGTGCGGCAGTACGGCGGGAAAGGCGCGCTGGTAGCCCCACTGCAACGGCGCGCCGCCGGTGAGCACGCCGACCCGCTCCCGGTCCTCGGCGGGCAGGTCGGCCACCAGCCTGCTCGCCGCGACGACCGCGAGCAGACCGCCGATGTGATAGCCGGCGAGCACGACGCGGGTGTTCGGCTCGGCCAGGTGCTCGCGGGCCCGCTCGGCGACCTCGGGGACGACCTTGAGCGGGTACGACGGCGGCACGGCCGGATGCGCGGCCCGCGGCCAGAAGCAGACGAGATCGGCGAAGGCGCCGAGGTGCCGGCTCCGCTCGGGTCCGGTGGCGGTGGTGTAGACGACCCGCAGCAGGCCGGCGGCCAGCGCGCCCAGCGCCAGCACGCCGACGCCGGAGAACGGGGCCAGCCTGCCGGGCACCGAACCGGCACCGAATCGCACCGCGAGCAGCACCGCGACACCGACCGCCATCGTCAGCACGAACCCGAGCACCATGCGGTGCAGGTACTTGCGTTCCCAGCTCGCCCTGGCCCACGCGGTCGCGGCCGCAGCCCGCTCCTGCTTGCCGTTCTGCAGTAACCGGACCACCTCCGGCACGCCTCTGCGGAGCCGCCGCAGCGGGATCGCGACCGCGAAAGCGCCACCGGCGAGCAGCGCGGCGACCGGCAGCGCCGTGCCCCACAGCAGGGTGACCAGCGTGTAGCTCGGCGGCAGGAGCAGGTCGCCGGTGCCGATCAGCTGGCGCAGCGCGATCGCCAGCCCGGCACCGAATCCGCCGCCGAGCAGCCCGGCCAGCGCCAGCGCGGGTGCGGCGGCCCAGCCACCCGCCCACGGCCGCAGTCGCCGGGGCAGTGCCGCCCACGCGGGCCTGGCGAGCAGCGCGGCAGGTACGAGCAGCACGCCGAAGAGGACGCACACCGCGAGCAGCGCCGCGCCGACCACCTGCACCGCGTCGTTGGTGCCGGTCAGCGCCGACGGCAGCGGTGTCCGGAGTACCGCGGCGGTGACGACGAGCCCGAGCGCGACGATCAGCAGCACGACGCGGATCACCGCGCCGAGCAGCCGGTGCGCGCGCGTGGTCGCGGCCAGCAGCGTGCAACCGAGCACCGTCAGCGTGACCACCCACAGGACGAGCTCCGCGGTCGACCCGGGTACGCGCAGCGGTCCGCCGAGCAGGAGCAGTGCCACGCACGCCAGCGCGGCCACCGTGTGAGCGGAGCGCAGCAGCGCCGTGTCGGTGCCGTCGACCAGGTCGTCCCCGGGCAGTTCCGGCCCCTGGTTGCGTACTCGCTCGGGCGCGTTCACCGTCCACGCCGCCGATGAAACCCGGTACAGCACGAAGATGACCGCCAGCAGTGGCAGCACTCCGACGACGGTGCGCATCGGCGGGACGTCCCTGATCCAGGACGGGGTGAACGGCACGCAGGTGGAGCCCGGGGCGAGGCACTGCACCGCGACCAGGTCGAGGCTGACCACCGCGAGCTGGGTCACCAGCAGCACGGTGAGCAGCAGTGCCGCGATCCGGAGCAGGGCGCGGCACACCGTGCCGATGGCGGTGGCGAGCCGGCTGCCCTCCGGAACCGGCGGCAGCATCCAGTGGGCCACGTTGGCCAGTGAGAACGGGAACAGCAGCGCCCAGGCCGTCTTCGCCATACCGCCCGAGGTCATCCGGTTCCACAGGTAGCCCTCGACCGTGCGCGGCAGCGAGCGGCCGAGTGCCTGCAGCATGGGCCCGGGCGCGGGCCTGCGCAGCCGGTCGGACGGCCGGATGATCCTGCCGACGCCGTCGCCGGCGACGTCCACGGTGTCGACCGAGTCCAGCAGCGATTCGCCGCTGGTGCCGATCAGCCCCGGAACGCGCAGTTCGACGACGCGGGTATCGGGGCCGGGGAGTGGCACCTGTACTTCTCCTAGCTGGGTTCAGGGAAACAACGGACGAACGAACAACGGTAATCTGCTGGTGTCAATGCGGCCGGTTGGCGGCACAGCGAGTCTGAAGGAATGTTCGAAATGCCCCCTGAAAGCGTTGCTCCACGGCAGCAGAGCCGCAATGGGATCGAATTCGCCGTCGCGGACCTGGCCGCCGCCGAGTTCGGCCGCAAGGAGATCCGGCTCGCCGAACACGAGATGCCAGGGCTGATGGCGCTGCGGCGGGAGTACGCGGAGGTCTACCCGCTCAAGGGGGCCCGGATCTCGGGTTCGTTGCACATGACGGTGCAGACGGCGGTGCTGATCGAAACGCTGGTGGCGCTCGGCGCCGAGGTGCGGTGGGCTTCCTGCAACATCTTCTCGACCCAGGACCACGCCGCGGCGGCGGTCGTCGTCGGTCCGTACGGCACTCCCGAGGAGCCGCGCGGGGTGCCGGTCTTCGCGTGGAAGGGCGAAACCCTCGCGGAGTACTGGTGGTGCACCGAGCGAATGCTCACCTGGCCGGGCGAGGGGCCCAACATGATCCTCGACGACGGTGGCGACGCGACCATGCTCGTGCACAAGGGCACGCAGTACGAGAAGGCCGGGGTCGTGCCCTCACCGGAGGCGGACGATCCGGACGAGTGGAAGGTCTTCCTGGAACTGCTGCGGAACTCGGTGGCCGCCGACGCGGGGAAGTGGACGACGATCGGCGCGGGCATCATGGGCGTCACCGAGGAGACCACGACCGGCGTGTTGCGGCTGTACCAGCTGGCGGCGCAGGGGGAACTGCTGTTTCCGGCGATCAACGTCAACGACTCGGTGACCAAGTCGAAGTTCGACAATCGCTACGGCATCCGGCATTCGTTGATCGACGGCATCAACCGTGGCACGGACGTGCTGATGGGCGGCAAGGTCGCGGTGATCTGCGGCTACGGCGACGTCGGCAAGGGGACCGCGGAGTCGCTGCGCGGGCAGGGTGCGCGGGTCGTCGTCACCGAGATCGACCCGATCTGCGCGCTACAGGCCCAGATGGACGGTTACGAGGTCAAGACGCTGGAGTCGGTGCTGCCGGAGGCGGACATCGTGATCACCACGACCGGCAACAAGGACGTGGTGATGGCCGAGCACATGGCGCGGATGAAGCACCAGACGATCGTGGGCAACATCGGGCACTTCGACAACGAGCTCGACATGGCCGGCCTCGCCCGCTACCCGGGCATCCGCAGGGTGAACATCAAGCCGCAGGTCGACGAGTGGATCTTTCCCGGCGGTTCCGAGGGCCGCCCGGACGGGCACTCGATCCTGGTGCTGTCCGAGGGCAGGTTGCTGAACCTCGGCAACGCCACCGGGCACCCGTCTTTCGTGATGTCGACCAGCTTCTCCAACCAGGTGATCGCGCAGATGGAGCTGTTCACCAAGAACGCCGAGTACGACCGGGAGGTGTACCGGCTGTCGAAGAAGCTGGACGAGAAGGTCGCCCGCATCCACGTCGAGGCCCTCGGTGGGGAGCTCACCAAGCTCTCCAAGGACCAGGCCGAGTACATCGACGTGGACGTCGAGGGACCGTACAAGTCGGACCACTACCGGTACTGACCCCGCCGCTTTGTATCGTGCACGCTCGTGGGGCGACTGGTGGTCATCGAGGGTATCGACGGCGCGGGCAAGCGCACGCTGACCGACGCGCTGACGAAGGCGCTGCACGAGGCAGGCGCGAGCGTGGCGACCCTGGCGTTCCCGCGCTACGGTGCCGGCGTGCACGCCGACCTGGTGCGGGAGGCGCTCTACGGCGAGCACGGCGACCTCGGTGACTCGGTGTACGGCATGGGGCTGCTGTACGCGCTGGACCGCCGGGAGGCCGCCGCGGGCATCCGCGCCGACCTGCGCGCGCACGACGTCCTGCTGCTCGACCGCTACGTGGCCTCCAACGCGGCCTACGGGGCCGCCAGGCTGCGCCAGGCGGCGGACGGCGAGTTCGTCGAGTGGGTCCGGCTGCTCGAGATCGAGCGTTTCGGCCTGCCCGTGCCCGACTCGCACGTGCTGTTGCGGGTCGCCCCCGACGTGGCGGCGCGCCGGGCCGGGCGGCGGGCGGTCAGCGAGGCCGGCCGGGCCAGGGACTCCTTCGAGTCCGACGACGGCCTGCAGGCTCGCTGCGCGCGGATCTACGACGACCTCGCCGCCGCGGCCTGGCTGTCGCCCTGGCATGCCGTCGACGGTGCCGCGGAGGTGGACGCCCCCGCCCTCGCCGCGAACCTGCTGGCCGGCTCGTGAGTGCGTAGCCGAGTTCTAACTCGCGTGCGCACTCACGAGGGTGTCTGGTGCGGGAAGTGGCCGAGCTGGCCGGAGAGCTCGGCGGCCGCCTCGGACATCGGTTGCACCAGTTGCCTGATGCGCTGGCGGGAGAGCCGGTAGGACGGTCCGGAGGCGCTCATCGCGGCGATGATCTCGTAGCCGGTGCCGAAGATCGGCACGGCCACCGCGTGCATGCCGATCTCGAACTCCTCGAAGCACGCCGCGTAGCCGTCCTCGACGATGCGGTCGAGTTCGGCCGTCAGTTCCTCCGGCCGGGTCTTGGTGCGCGGGGTGTACTCGTCGAGCCTGCGGCGCAGCAGCCTGCGCCGTTCGGTGGCGTCCATGTAGGCCAGCAGCACCTTGCCGCTGGAGGTGGCGTGCAGGGGGGTGCGCCGGCCGGTCCAGTTCTGCGCGGACACGGCGGCGGCGCCGTGTGCCTGGCTGATGTTGATGGCGATGCCGTCGTCGGCCACCGCGATGTTGACCGTCTCGCCGAGCGACTCGGCGAGCATCTGGCAGGTCTGGTTGCCGAGTTTGGCCAGATCCATCCGGCCGGTCGCGGCACCGGCCAGCCGGACGATCCCGAAACCGATCGCGTACTTCCCGCGCTCGCCGAGCTGTTCGACGAGGCCCCTGGCCTCCAGGACGCTGACGAGCCGGGAGGCGGTCGACTTGTGGACGCCCAGCTCACCGGCGATCTCGGTGATTCCCGCTTCTCCGTTGCGGGCGAGTAGCTCGAGGACGCTGATCGCCCGGTCCACGGACTGGACCGGGCTGGTGCCGTTCTTTCCTGCGCCGGAGTTCCGCATAGCGCAACACTAGTGGGTCGGCGCAAGGGGGTCGCCGTTCCCGGGCGGTGTCTGACCAGGCCGCGCAGTTACCCGGAAGGCCGCCGAACGGCGTCTCGCCTGATCGCCCGATCGGACTAGTGCGGCCCCGGAAAGCCGGGCCGCGTACGCGGACTGTGACATGAGTGCGAATATGTGCTCATGAAGGCACGTGTGCTGGTCGTCGACGATGACCCTGCTCTTGCTGAGATGCTGACCATCGTTCTGCGTGGCGAGGGATTCGACACCGCGGTCGTCTCCGACGGTTCGCGTGCGCTGCCCGCGCTGCGTGAGCTGAAACCCGATCTTGTGCTCCTCGACCTGATGCTGCCCGGCATGAACGGTATCGACGTCTGCAAGGCCATCAGAGCCGAGTCCGGGGTACCGATCGTCATGCTCACCGCCAAGAGCGACACCGTGGACATCGTGCTCGGCCTCGAGTCGGGTGCCGACGACTACGTGGTCAAGCCGTTCAAGCCCAAGGAGCTCGTCGCACGTGTCCGCGCCCGCATGCGGCGGACCGAGTCCGAACCCGCCGAGACGCTCACGATCGGCGACCTTTCGATCGATGTGCCCGGCCACGAGGTCACCCGCGAGGGCAAGCCCATCCCGCTGACGCCGCTCGAGTTCGACCTGCTGGTGGCACTCGCGCGCAAGCCGCGCCAGGTGTTCACTCGGGAGGTGCTGCTCGAACAGGTGTGGGGTTACCGGCACGCTGCGGACACTCGCCTGGTGAACGTGCACGTGCAGCGGTTACGGTCGAAGGTCGAGAAGGACGCGGAACACCCAGAGGTGGTGTTGACGGTGCGCGGCGTGGGGTACAAGGCGGGTCCCCCATGATCGAGCGATGAAAGACCGGCTGACCAGGTTCGGCCGGGCGACGGCGGCGGTCGCCGCGAGGGCGGTGACCTTCGGCAGGCGGCGCGCCGTTGTCTTCGGTGAGCTCTGGCGGCACTCGCTGCAGTTCCGGGTCACCGTCTCCACCCTGGCGCTGTCCTCGGCGGTGGTCTTCGTTCTGGGCATGGTGTTGCAGAGCCAGATCACCGAGCGGCTGATGGACACCAAGGAGAAGGCGGCGTTCGGCCAGCTGCAGGTGGTCGTCCAGACGGCCGAGAGTCAGCTCGTCGGTGACGCCGGCCAGGAGGAGGGCCTGCGCAACCGGCTGGCCAACGCGCTCAAGAAGATCACCAGCAGCTCGGTGGCCACCCGCGACACGTCCAGTTCGGCGGCCGGCGCCTTCGAGCCGGTGCTCGCGGCGGGGGATCCCGACCGCTCTTCCGAGGACACCATCTACGCGGGCCCCTACGAGAAGGTCCCAAGCGGGCTGCGCAACTTCGTCGAGAACAACCAGCAGGCGAACCAGATCCACACCTTCGGCACGGGCAACGACCGGGCCACCTACCTCGTGGTCGGCGCGCCCGTGACAACCACCTCGCGCCCGCTGCAGCTCTACCTGCTCTTCCCGCTCACCGCCGAGCAGAACACGGTCGCCACGGTGCAGAACACCCTGCTGGTCGGTGGCCTGGTGCTGTTGCTGCTACTCGCGGGCATCACCAACCTGGTCACCCGCCAGGTGGTGCGTCCCGTTCGCCGGGCCGCGGCGGTGGCGGAGCGCTTCGCCGACGGCGAGCTGGACCGGCGCCTCGACGTGGTGGGTGAGGACGACCTGGCCAAGCTCGCCGTGTCGTACAACGAGATGGCGGCCAGCATCCAGCGGCAGATCCGGCAGCTCGAGGAGTTCGGCCAGCTGCAGCGGCGGTTCACCTCGGACGTTTCGCACGAGCTGCGGACCCCGCTCACCACCGTGCGGATGGCGGCGGACGTGCTGCACGCCTCGCGCGAGCAGTTCCCGGCCGGGCTGGCCCGCTCGACGGAGCTGCTGGTCGACGAGCTGGACCGGTTCGAGACCCTGCTGCGCGACCTGCTCGAGATCAGCAGGCTCGACGCCGGTGTGGAGGAGCTCTCGCCCGAGGTCGTCGACGTCAGGCCGGTGGCGGAGCGCGCGGTCGAGCAGGTCAGCGTCATCGCCGGGTCCGCGGGCAGCACGATCGAGCTCGACGTGCCGGAGGAGGAAGTCACCGCCGAGGTGGACGCGCGCCGGGTCGAGCGGATCCTGCGCAACCTGCTCGCCAACGCCGTCGACCACAGCGAGGGCACGCCGGTACGGTTGCAGTTGGCCGCCAACGACCATGCGATCGCGCTCACCGTGCGCGACTTCGGGATCGGGTTGCGTCCCGGCGAGGCCGAGCTGGTGTTCAACCGGTTCTGGCGGGCGGATCCCTCCCGTAACCGGCGCACCGGTGGCACCGGGCTCGGCCTGGCGATCAGCCACGAGGACGCCCGGTTGCACGGCGGCCTGCTGGAGGCCTGGGGCGAACCGGGCCGGGGCGCGTGTTTCCGGCTCACGCTGCCGCGCCGGGTCGGCGACACGGTGGAGCAGAGCCCGCTCGCGCTGCCGCCCGATGGGCCCGCGGCGGGCAACGGCCAGGTGGTCGAGGCCGGAACGGACACCCCTGGCGAGGGCGCGACCGAGCCGGCCAGGGAGCACGAGGAGGTCAGGTGAAAGGCGTACCGGGGCACGTCTTGGCGAAGCGGCGGCACGTGGTGGCGGCCGCGCTCGCCTGCGTGCTGGTCGCGGCCGGGTGCGCCAACATCCCCGCCGAGTCGCAACCCGAGGCGATTCCACGGGACCGGCTCGGCCAGCCGACACAGGAGATCCCCGAGCCGGCGCCGGACCTGGACCCGCTCACGGTGGTCCGCGAGTTCGTGCGCGCGAGCGCGCAGCCGGCGAGCGACAACGCCGCCGCACGGGCCTATCTCGAGCGCACCGAACGGCAGACGTGGCGGCCGGATCAGAGCCTGACTGTCATCCAGGACACCTTCGGCACGGTCTACGCACCGAGCAGCGAACAGCCGGCCGGCGAGAACGAGCGGCTGGTGACGCTGCGCGGCTTCCAGGTGGGCAGGCTCGGGCCGGACAGCGCGTTCATCCCCTCGACCGACTCCGTCGAGGTCCCCGTGCGGCTGCGCCGTCAGCAGAACGCCCAGTGGCGCATCGTCGACCCGCCGAACAACATCATGATCACGGAGACGGACTTCACCGAGAGCTACTTCCGCGTCCCGGTGTACTTCTTCGCTCCCGATTCCAGCGCACTGGTGCCCGACCTGCGCTATGTCGTGGCGAAGCCGCAGTCCGGGTTGCCGGCCAGGGTCGTCGACCTGCTGCTCGCCGGACCGTCGAACGGCCTGGCGGGCGCGGTGCGCAATCCGCTCGGCGACTCGGCGACGCTCGAGAGCAACGTGACGGGTACCAGCGACGGCGCTCTGGTGGTGCCCCTCTCGGGCGTCGAGGAGCAGAGCGTGCAGGACCGCAAGCTGATCGCCGCGCAGATCGTCCGCTCGCTGCAGAACGTGACCACGAGCCGCATCCGGTTGCTCTCCGACGGCACGGCGCTCGTGCCGGGCCACATCGACTGGCGGCCGAGCGACCTGCCCGCGTACGAGGCCCTGTCCTCACCGAGCTCCGAGCTGCCCGGCCTGATGGTCGTCGACGGGCGCGTCCGCTCGCTCGGCAATGGCGCACCGATCGACGACCCGGCCGGCACCGGCGCGCTGAACGTGGAGAGCGCGGCGCAGTCCATCAACGGTGAGCAGCTCGCGGTCGTCGAACGGGTGGGAGACCGGGCGCGGCTGCGGGTCGGCGACTACGGCGCGAACGGACAGGTCGTCGACCTCGCCGACGCGAAGGCGCTCACCAGGCCGAGCTGGCGGCCTGCGGCGTCCACGTCGAGCTCCTCGGGCGAGCTGTGGACCGCCGTCGACCAGGAGCAGGTGGTGCGGGTGCTCCGGGCGCCGGACGGGCGGTGGACCCCGCAGTCGGTGAACGCCTCGGAGATCACCGCGGTCGGTCCGATCACCGGGCTGCGGCTGTCGAGGGACGGTGTCCGGGTGGCCGTGATCGCAGGCGGGCAGCTGCTGGTCGCGTCCGTGGTCCGTGCCGCGGACGGCACGTCGGTGACGCTGCGTGCGCCGCGGATCCTGCAGAGCGGCCAGCTCGGGGAGGTCGTGGACGTCGACTGGATCAGTCAGGACACGCTGATCGCGGCAACGGCCTCGGAGTCCGTTCCGGTCGCCCGCGTGCCGGTCGACGGGTTGCGGCTGGACAAGTTCAACAGCTCCAACCTGACGCCGCCGATGAGTGCCGTCACGGCGGCGCCGGGCAGGCCGATCGTCGTCGCCGACGCGGGCGGCCTGTGGACGGTGAGCGACGTGGGTGAGGTGTGGCGCCCGCACGCGCACAGCCACGCCGAGGCGAGGCCCTTCTACCCCGGCTGAGGTCCGCCACCGCTTTCTGTCGGTGGGTGCGGGCATGCTGCGGGCGTGACCAGCCGGGCAGGTGTGCGCTCGATCGGAAGGGCCGCCCTCGATCTGTTTCTCCCCGCCGTTTGTGCGGGCTGCGGTGAGCCGGGCGCCCCGTGCTGCCCGGCGTGCGCCGCGGTGTGGTGCGGCCAGGAGTTCGTCGCCCGCGGCGGGGGTGTCCACGCGCTCGCCCGCTACCACGGAGTCGCCAGGCGGCTCGTGCTCGCCTACAAGGAGCGCGGCAGGCGCGATCTGGCGCGCCCGCTCGGCGAGGTCCTGGCCGGCGTGGTGCCCCACCTGCCTGGCGCGCGGCCGGACGCCGCGGGCATGTGGTGGCTGGTACCCGCCCCTTCCCGGCGGTCGGCGGCGCGCGTCCGGGGCGGGCCGCACGTCCTCGAACTGGCACGGCGGTGTGCGGCCTGGATGGCGGCGCAGGGCAGGCCGGTCGCGGTCGCGCCCGCGCTACGGCTCGACGCGGGTGCGCGGGACGCCGTGGGGCTGGACCAGGCGCAGCGGGTGGCGAACCTGGCCGGGCGGCTGCGGTTGCACCCGGACGGCGCTCCGCCCGCGGGGACCCCGGTCGTGCTGCTCGACGACGTGGTGACCACCGGGGCGACTGTCGGCGCGTGTACGGCGGCGCTGCGTGCGGGCAGCGTCGAGGTCTCGGCCGTGCTCGCGCTGACGGCGGCCGGCTGAGCCTGCTGAGACTGCCCCCTGTCACCCGGTCGAGTGTTCTCTCGGCGGGAACCCACGCGGGGCGCCCGGTCGTTGGTGGGGCATGAGGCCGGCACCGTTCGTGGGTCACTCCGGCGGAGTGGCGGACGGCTGCGGCACGATCGTCACCCTCGGGCAGGCAGACGCCGCGCCGCTGCGCCCCAGGAATGAAATCCACGTGAGCCCGCTGCTCCGAACGGGGCGCGGCCGTCGCGCGTGCACGGCGCGTCCACTGCGGACGGTGACCGTCTCTCACCGCCCGGCGTCCCCCGCCCCGGGGGCTGTTCTAACCGCCGTCAGCGGGCTAACGTGCTCCGCTAACAGCTTGTCCCGGCAGGCAGGGAGGTGAAGAGCCCATGTCCCTAGCGCCGGAGGAGCGCTGATTCCGCGTTCGGCCATCGCCCACGAGACGTCGTGACCGCGTGCCGACCGCAGCCAGCGCGCGTACGGGCTTCGCAGACCCGGCGGTTCCCTTCTACACCGGCGCGCACCGTCCAGAAGATAGCTCGCAGCCATCTCAGCGAGGGAGGTCGTGTATGGACATCGTCGTTAAGGGTCGCAACGTGGAGGTGCCCGAACACTATCGGGCGCACGTCAGCGAGAAGCTGGCCCGGTTGGAGCGGTACGACAAGAAGGTCATCCGCTATGACGTGGAGCTTTTCCACGAGCCCAACCGCCGGCAATCCAAGAGCTGCCAGCGGGTCGAGATCACCGGCAAGGGAAAGGGGCCCGCCGTCCGCGCCGAGGCCTGTGCCGGCGACTTCTACGCGGCGCTCGACTCCGCCGTCAGCAAGATCGAGAACCGTCTGCGCCGCATGCACGACCGGCGCCGCGTGCACTACGGCAGGCGTAGCCCGGAGTCCGTCGCGGAAGCGACCTCCGTCGCGGCCGCCGGAGCGGGCCTGACCGGTCCGGAGACCAACGGACGGCGCCCGGCGGGCACGGCCGTGCTCGATGCACCGGCATCCGTCGAGGCGCTGAGCGAGGAGATGGCGGCCGCCGAGATGGCCGACTTCTCGGTACCAGAGCAGCGCTGGGACGACGGCGTGACCGAGCACGAGCCCGGTCGCATCGTGCGGGAGAAACAGCACTCCGCGGAACCCATGACGGTCGACCGGGCTCTCTACGAGATGGAGCTCGTCGGACACGACTTCTACCTCTACAACGACGCGGAGGTCGGCAAGCCGAGCGTCGTCTACCGGAGAAAAGGCTTCGACTACGGCGTCATCAGGCTCGGCTGAGCCCGCCGGGGAACGAACTACGAGCCCAGGACTCTTCCACTCCTCAGCAGCGGACGGCCCGCACGCGCAGCGCGTGCGGGCCGTCCCGCGTGCCCGTTCGCGACGCCGGGTGCACGCAGGGCGGCATGTTCCCTACGATGGACGTATGCGCGGTCCCGTTCCCCGGGGCTGCGTGTGCCAAGCTGCCCGGCGCCCGCTCGGGTGCTATCACGACCAAGAGACACAGCTAGTGAGGTCGACCGGATGCTTCTGAACCGCCTGCTCCGTGCGGGCGAGGGCAAGATGGTGAAGCGGCTGCGCCACATCGCAGACCACATCAACACCCTCGAAGACGATGTGCTGGACCTCTCGGACGCTGAGCTCCAGGCCAAGACCGGTGAGTTCCGCCGGCGGCACGAGAACGGCGAGTCCCTCGACGACCTGCTGCCGGAGGCGTTCGCGGTGGCGCGGGAGGCCGCCAAGAGGGTCCTCGGGCAGCGCCCCTTCGACGTGCAGGTCATGGGTGGTGCCGCGCTGCACCTCGGCCAGGTCGCCGAGATGAAGACCGGTGAGGGCAAGACGCTGACGTCGGTGCTGGCGTGCTACCTCAACGCGATCTCCGGCAAGGGTGTGCACCTCGTCACCACGAACGACTACCTGGCCAAACGTGACTCCGAGTGGATGGGCCGCATCCACCGGTTCCTGGGGCTGGAGGTCGGTGTCGTCCTGTCCGACCTGCCGCCGTCCGGACGCCGGGCGGCCTACAACGCCGACATCACCTACGGCACGAACAACGAGTTCGGCTTCGACTACCTGCGCGACAACATGGCGTGGAGCCTGGACGACTGCGTGCAGCGCGGCCACAACTTCGCGATCGTCGACGAGGTCGACTCGATCCTGATCGACGAGGCGCGCACCCCGCTGATCATCTCCGGGCCCGCCGACCAGTCCTCGCGCTGGTACACCGAGTTCGCGCGGATGGCGCCGCTGATGAAGCGTGACATCCACTACGAGGTGGACGAGCGCAAGCGGGCCGTCGGTGTCACGGAGAAGGGCGTCGAGTTCGTCGAGGACCAGCTCGGCATCGACAACCTCTACGAGGCGGCGAACACCCCGCTGGTCGGCTACCTGAACAACGCGCTGAAGGCCCAGGAGCTGTACCGGAAGGACAAGGAGTACATCGTCCGCAACGGCGAGGTGCTCATCGTCGACGAGTTCACCGGGCGAATCCTCGCCGGCCGCCGGTTCAACGAGGGCATGCACCAGGCGATCGAGGCGAAGGAAGGCGTCGAGATCAAGGCGGAGAACCAGACGCTCGCCACGATCACGCTGCAGAACTTCTTCCGGCTCTACGACAAGCTCGCGGGCATGACCGGTACCGCCGAGACCGAGGCGGCCGAGTTCCACCAGACCTACAAGCTCGGTGTGGTCCCCATCCCGACCAACCGGCCGATGATCCGGGCCGACCAGGCGGACCTGATCTACAAGACCGAGCAGTCCAAGTTCGAGTCGGTCGCCGACGACATCGCCGAGCGGCACGAGAAGGGCCAGCCGGTGCTGGTCGGCACCACCAGCGTGGAGAAGTCGGAGCACCTGTCGAAGCTCCTGCTCAAGCGCGGGGTTCCGCACGAGGTGCTCAACGCGAAGAACCACCACCGCGAGGCACTGATCGTGGCCAAGGCGGGGCGCAAGGGCGCCGTCACGGTCGCCACCAACATGGCAGGCCGAGGCACCGACATCGTGCTCGGCGGCAACCCGGACATCATCGCCGACGAGGTGCTGCGGGAGCGCGGCCTCGACCCGGTGGAGCACTCGGAGGAGTACGAGGCCGCGTGGCCGAAGGTCCGCGAGGAGGTCACCGCGGAGTCGAAGGCGGAGGCCGAGGAGGTCATCGAGGCCGGCGGCCTGTACGTGCTCGGCACCGAGCGGCACGAGTCCCGCCGCATCGACAACCAGTTGCGCGGTCGCTCCGGGCGCCAGGGCGACCCGGGTGAGTCGAGGTTCTACCTCTCGCTCGGCGACGACCTGATGCGCCGCTTCAATGCCGCGATGGTCGAGCGGGTCATGACCACCATGCGGCTGCCCGACGACGTGCCGATCGAGCACAAGATGGTCAGCAAGGCCATCAAGAGCGCGCAGACGCAGGTCGAGCAGCAGAACATGGAGATCCGCAAGAACGTCCTCAAGTACGACGAGGTGATGAACCTCCAGCGCAAGGTGATCTACGCCGAGCGCCGCCGGGTGCTGGAGGGCGAGGACCTGCGGGAGCAGCTCGAGCACATGCTGCGCGACGTCGTGACCGCCTACGTCGACGGGGCGACCGCCGAGGGCTACGCCGAGGACTGGGACCACGAGAAGCTGTGGACCGCGCTGAAGACGCTGTACCCGGTCGGGATCCGCTGGGAGGACCTCGCCGAGGACACCGACGACCTCGACGCCGACCGGCTGCGGGAGGCCCTGCTCGAGGACGCGCTCAGGGCTTACGACCAGCGTGAGGCCGAGATCGACGCCAAGGTGGGCGAGGGCGCGATGCGGGAGCTGGAGCGCCGGGTCGTGCTGTCGGTGCTCGACCGCAAGTGGCGCGAGCACCTCTACGAGATGGACTACCTCAAGGAGGGCATCGGTCTGCGGGCGATGGCCCAGCGGGACCCGCTCGTGGAGTACCAGCGCGAGGGCTTCGACATGTTCAACGCGATGCTGGAGTCGCTGAAGGAGGAGACCGTCGGTTTCCTCTTCAACCTCCAGGTCGAGCAGGCGGAGCCCACCCCGCAGACCGAGCCGCAGCCCGCGGTGGCGGCGCCGGCGATGGCCGGCAACGGTCAGGCGGCGCCTGCCGAGAGCAGGCACGCCCGGTCCGTCCCGCCGCAGCCGAAGGCCGCACCGCAGGGTGAGGCGGTGCCGGCGGCGCTCCGGGGCAAGGGTCTCGGCGCAGGTTCCAGCCAGCAGGCGCTGACGTTCTCCGGCCCGGCCGAGGGCGGCGGCGTCGAGTCGCACGGTGCCGGCGACGGTGACGGCTCGCAGGGCGGGTCGTCCTCGGCGGCCGGTACGCGGCGGGAGCGGCGTGCTGCCGCCCGTCAGCAGGCGAAGAAGGGCAAGAAGGGCGCGCGCCGCTAAGGCCGGACCACCAGGTGCCCCCGCGGCCTCGTACGAACGCGTACGAGGCCGCGGGGGCACCTGTCGTGCTGTGCCCGGTCAGCGCCGGTGCGCGCCCGGATCGAGCAGGCCGAAGTAGGTGCAACGCCAATGACCGTCGCCGTACTGGAAGCGGGCCACGACGGCGAGCGCACGTCCGCCCCCGTAGGCGGTGCCGCACGCCTCGACGGCGTCGGCGGCCGGTCGGCACGCGTGCACCTTGCGAAGTGTGTAGCGCGGGCCCACGGTGCGGGGGCTGTCGCGCAGCCGCCGTTGCAGGGCCGGCGCCAGCCAGGGACCGAGCTGGGCGGCGGGCCTGCTTCCGGTGTGGACCTCCAGCAGCGCCACGAGCAGACTGTGCAGCCGCCGCCGGTCCAGCTCGGGCCGTGGCGGGGCCGCCGCCGCCCGCTGCGCCGGTACCTCGGCCAGCAGGTCGTCGAGGCTGAGCTGACCGGCCGCCACGGCCGCTCGCGGTGTCCGGTCGTCGTGTCTGACCGGTTCGTACGGGTTGAGCGGCAGTAGTCCCCCACCGGACGAATTCGTTGGCATCCGTCTCCTCCGAGATCGTGCAAAGCGAGTGATCCCCCTGACCACCCATAAGGGAGAGGACCGAGCGAGCCGGATCGGGCAACATCGCACCTGTTTTGATGAACGCGGCCGAATGTGCGCGTGCGCGAGGCGCCGATGCGGTATGGGGCGGATCCGTAGGCTGGGCGAGTGCTGAGAGGGATCGTGCTCGACTACGCCGGGGTGCTCACCGACGCCGACTCCGGCCTCCTGCTCGGTGCGGTGCATGCCGCTCGCGGTCATGGCGTCCGGACCGCGCTGCTGTCGAATGCCGACGGCGGAGGCGCCGTGCGGCGCAGGCTTTCCGCCTGGTTCGACGCTCTGCTGTTCTCCGGCGAGACCGGTGTCGCGAAGCCGGATGCGGCGGCGTTCCGGCTGACGGCCGACCGGCTGGGACTGGCGCCGTCGGCGTGCGTGTTCGTCGACGACGCGGCGCACAACGTGGCGGGTGCGGTGGCGACGGGCATGGTCGGGGTCCGGCACCGGTCGGTGACCGAGACGCTCGGGGAACTGGCGGTGTTGTTCCCGGGTGTTGTGGAATCGTCTGACGTGGGTTGAGCGGTCGGCTACCCTCGTGTACTGGATCGTCACGGTGTGAACTGGGAGTTGGGGATGGCCGACGAGGCGTGGATGGGCGAGAAGCGCCTGGATGACGTGGTCGCCGGTGGCGCGACCGAGCAGGTGCGGCAGGTCTTCGGGGGTACGTCCTTCTGGGAGAAGGCCGTACCGGGCGGCTCCGGCTCGTGGACCTTCGACCGGGAGCAGATCGAAGCCGTGATCGGCAAGTGGGAAGCCCTGCTCGAAGACGTCCAAGAGGATCGCGCGCTTCTTAACGGTCTCATGGGCACCGTGGTGCATCCGTCTGAAGACGATCCGAGTAAGAAGTTCGTGAACCTGGTGTGGGACGGCTTGGGCTCTCTGTCTGAATCGAATACATCGATGCTGGTCTACATCGACAACTTCCTCGGCAAGTTGAGGGACGCCAGGGACCGGATAGCGAAGGCGGAAGCTCGGAACGAGGAACCGTTCCAGGCTGCGACCGCGTCCACCGAGCGATGATGGTGACGCGTCGGGTGGCCGTGTCGGTCATCAGCGTTTCGGCGCTTCTACTTGCCGCGTGTTCACAATCCGAATCCGGGAGCGCGACACCCGAGTCGCCGGGGTCGTCGCCCGCGGCAGGCGGGGAGCCGGTGCCCTCGGTGACCGCGCCGCTCGATCCGTCGGCCTATCTGGATGATCCCTGCCGACTGGTTCCGCAGGAGACGGTTGCCGGTCTCGGCTACTCCGACGGAGGCGAGGTGCGTGACGCGGAGGACGACGCCGGCGCCGCGTTGGCGGGGCCCGGATGTCTTTGGGAAGTCTCAACGGGCATCAGGGCGATTCAGTTGATCATTCAGACCGGTGCGCGCGATGACGGAAACGGCGGGCTTCGAGGCGGTTACGAAGTGTATGAGGAGTACGACGGCTTCGCCTATTGGGAGCCGACGACAGTGGCGGACCATCCGGCGGCATTCGTCGATGTCCGTGACCAACGGGATCGCGGTGACTGCGGCATGATGGTCGGACTGGCGGACGACCTCTCGTTCTTCGTGACGGCCCGGGGATATGCCGGGGAGCCGGATGCGGCTTGTCAGGACGCCGAAACCGTGGCCGGACAGGTCATCGAGACATTGAAGGGGGGCGCCTGACAATGGACGGCACGGCTATTTACCACAACTTCAAAGACGGCGAGGGCACTGACCGACTTGAGTCGGTGGCCAACGAGATCGAGCGCCTCAAGGCGACCTACGTCGACCGCGCGCGGTCGATCCAGGGCATCCAGTCGGAGATGGAGTCCGCGTGGACCGGTGATGCGGGGGCAGCCGCAAGCGAGGGCGCGGGCCCGCTGATGCAGGCGCTCGAAGAGTCCGCCATGAACATGGACGCCACGACCGGTGCGACCATGAGCCAGTCCGGCGCCTGGCACGACGCCTCGAACTCAGTGGAGCCGGTGCCGCCGATGCCGGAGAAGCCGAACCCCTGGACCACCGGTCTCAAGGCGGCGATTCCCGTGGCCGGTCCTTTCATGGCCGCCGACGACCTCAACTCCTACCAAGACGCCGCCGAGGCGCACAACAAGGCCTCGCAGCACAACGTCGACGTCATGAACGGCTACGCGAGCCAGACGAACGGCAACTCGAACTTTCCGCGCACCTACGGCGTCCTGGAACCGGGCGGCGCGTCGATCTCGGTGAACAGCTCCACGCCCTCCGCCATCTCGGGCGAAACGTCCAGCGTCCCGGAGACCACGAGCGCGTCCCGGTTCGCCGGCTCGGCGCCGGTGACGGGAGGGTCCCCCGGCTCCCCGGTGGGCGCAGGCCCGAACGTCGGTTCGCCGATCGCCACCGGCGCCGGTCCCGCTCCCGGGCCGGTGAGCGCGGGACCGTCGGTGTCGAGCGGGCCGACGACGGCCGGTCCGGGCAACGCTCCCGCGCCGGGGACGCCCACCGGCGCCGCGGCGGCGACGAATGTGCCACCCGCGGCCGGGGCGGCGTCCACGAACCGGACCAACCAGCCTCGGACCGGCTTCGGCAGGCCCCCCTCCGGCACCGGATCGCAGCGACCCACCTCCGGCGCGGCCCGCGGTGGCACCGCCAGCGGACCGGGCTCCTCCCGTGGCGGCAGCGGCTTCGGCGAGCGGGCCGGCAGCCGGCTCTACGGCCAGGGCGCCGCCGGCCGTGGCGCCGCCGCCGGTGAGGGCGCCGGTGGCCGCGTGCCCGCCGACGGTGCGCGTGGTCTCGGCGGCGCCAAGGGCACCGGTGCGGGTCTCCCCGGTGGCGCGGCGGCAGCCGACTCGGCCGCGGCGCGCGGCGGTGGTGCCGCGGGTGGCGCCCGGGGCGCGGGTGGCATGGCCCCGATGGGCGCCGGCGCGGGCAAGGGCAAGGGGTCGGACGACGACGAACACCAGCGTGCGTCCTACCTGCAGGAGAACGACCCCGACGAGGTCTTCATCGGCAAGCTCGACAGAACCACGCCCCCGGTGATCGGCGAGTGACCCGCGAGCGGGTGGACCTTCCGATCGCGGCGCTCGCCGGCGCCGTCGCCCGGGAGAAGCTGGGGGAGTTGCACCTCGTCCTGCAACCCGAGCCGATCTGGCTGCCGGAAGAGGCACGGGGCGAGGCGGAGTCCGCCGTCGACGAGGCGCTGGCCGAGGCGGGACTGGTCGACGGCCGCGGCCGCGTCGACGTCGAGTTCCTGGACTGGCTGCCCCTGCTGACCAACGCCTCGCTCGAGTACTACGGCTGGTTCACCGCTGACGGCACGACGTGGGGAGTGCTGACGGCCGCGCGAGGCGTGCAGGGACTGCTCGCCGTCCGTAGAGCGGACTGGGTCACGCTCGTGCCGATCGGCCGCAACCGCCTGGCGGAGTCACTGGTGGAGCAGTTGCCCGAGCTGGTGCCCGGTGGCGGCACGCCCTGGAGCGTCCGGGTGGCCGACCTGGAGGCCGCCGGCCGGGCCGGCACGCACGATCGCGCGCTGCCCGTGGACGTACGGGAGGTCGTCAAGGTCGTCCAGCGGCCTGTCAGCGGCAGTGGCGAGCTCTACGCCGCCGAGCGTGACGAGCGCGGCCGCTGTCTCCGGCTCCGCCGGCCACTGCACTATGTGGACACCGACTGGGGCCGCTACCTCAACTACACCCACGGCACCGGGGACGACGAGGAGATCCACATCGCGCCCGGCAGCCCCGGCGCCATCGTGGCCGCGCTGGAACGTCTCCGCAGCGATCTCGTGAGTGCGCATTCAAGCTAGAACTCGCGTAGCCACTCACGACCAGCCACTCACGACCAGCCACTCACGAGCCGCGGCGAACGAGCTCGAAGCACACGACGGCGGCGGCCGCGGAGACGTTGAGCGACTCCACCTCGCCCGGCATCGGGATGGACACCCAGCCCGCCACGAGATCCGCCACATCCGCACCGATGCCGGTGCTCTCGCCACCGAGCACGAACGCGACCCGCGAGGGCAGCTCGACGTCGAACACGGACTCCGTACCCGCCGCTCCCAGCGCGTAGACGGCGTAGCCCGCCTCGCCGAGCTGTTCCACGGCATCCGCCGCGGTCGCGCAGCGCAGTACCGGCGAGCGGAACGCCACCCCCGCCGACGCCTTCACCACCAGCGGATCGAGCGCGGCGACCCCCCGGCGCGGCACCACGATCCCACCGAGCCCCGCCGCCGTGGCCGTGCGCAGGATCATCCCGACGTTGGCCGGAGTGGTGATGCCGTCGAGCACCAGGATCGGTGCCGGCGGCCGCCGCTCGGCCAGCGCGGTCGCCAGCGGCCGCATCCGCGGGGCCACCACATCGGCGAGGACGCCCTGGTCCTGTTTGCCGTTGCCGGCCAGCACCTTCACCCGGTGCGCGCTGGCGCGCTGGATCTCGACGCCCCTCGCCTTCGCCGCACGCTGCAGCTCGGCAACGGCCGGTCCCCGCGCGGTGTCCGCCAGTATCACCTTGTCGACATCGAGACCGGGATCGGTGAGTGCTTCGAGCACCGGCTTCCGGCCGTAGACGGTCAGGAAGCGGTCCTTCGGCGAAACAGCCCGGTCGTCGTCACCCACGGCGAGAAGTCTCCCACCTGTGTCAGGATCACCCCATGCCCGACCGTCTCTCCGCGCTGGACGCCTCGTTCCTCTACGTGGAGCAGCCCGCCACCCCGATGCACGTCGGCGGGGTCGCGATCTTCGAGCGGCCACGGGACGATTTCGACTACGGCAGGCTGGTGGAGCTGGTCAGGCACCGCCTGGGATACCTGCCCCGCTACCGGCAGCGGGTGCTACCTGTGCCCGGTCACCTCGCGCGGCCGGTGTGGGTGGACGACGTGGACTTCGACCTCAACTACCATGTCCGCCGCTCGGCGCTGCCCGCTCCCGGCAGCGACGCCCAGCTGTTCGATCTCGTGGCCCGGCTGATGTCCCGCCCGCTCGACCACGAGCGCCCGCTGTGGGAGGCGTACTACGTCGAGGGCCTGGCGAACGGCCGCGTCGCGCTGATCACCAAGACCCACCAGGCCATGATCGACGGTGTCGGAACCGTCGAGCTCGGCCAGCTCATCATGGATCCCTCGCCGCACGAGCGGGAGCCCTGCGAGGACACCTGGTCACCGCGCAGGCAGCCCAGCCGCGCCCAGCTGGTGCTCGACGCGTTCGGCGAGGCCGTCCAGCGTCCCGGCGAGGTCGTGGAGAACGTCCGGTCGGCGGCGCGTGACGCGGCCGCGACCGCCGAGAAGCTGGTCGACGCGGTGGGTGGCGTCACCTCGACGTTGCGTGCGGTCGCCCGCCCCGCGCCGCCCGGTCCGCTGAACGCGCGCGTCTCCGGCGGCCGGGTGTTCGCGGGGGTCCGGACGAGCCTGGAGGCCTACCGCAAGGTGCGCGCGCGGCACGGGGGAACCGTGAACGACGCCGTGCTCGCGGTGCTCACCGGGGCGCTGCGGGATTGGCTGGCCTCCCGCGGGGAGACGCTCACCCCGACGGCGACCGTGCGCGCCCTCGTGCCGCTCGCCGTACTCGACCCGGACGCCGCGGAGTTCTCCCCGGCAGGGCTCGTCAACAACTGGATCGAGCCGTACCTCGTCGATCTTCCCGTCGGCGAGCCGGACCCGGTGCTGCGGTTGCAGCACATCGGCCACGCGATGGCCGAGCACGTCGACTCGGAACGGTCGGTCACGGCGCGGGCGATGCTGAGGGTCGGCGGGTTCGCGCCGGCGACCATGCACTCGCTGGCGGCGCGTGCGGCCGCGTCGTTCTCCAGCCGGATCTTCAACGTGCTCGTCACGAACTCGCCCGGACCTCAGCAACCGTTGTACGCGGGCCCGGCGAGGCTGGCCGAGATCTACCCGATCATGCCGCTTGCCCGGGATCAGGCGCTGGCGGTCGGCATCACCTCCTACCACGGTGACGTCTACTTCGGACTAAACGGCGATCGCAAGGCGTTCCATGACGTGGATGCCCTTGGCGGGATGATCGAGGAAGCGCTCGAGCAACTGGAAGGGACACACTGGTGAGGGTCTACCTGCCTGCCACGATCGGCATGCTGCGCCAACTGGTCGCCGAAGGAGAGCTCAGGCCGGTGAGCGGGACGGCGTTCGCGCTCACGCCGGCGCTGCGCGAGTCCTACACCAGCGGGTCGACGGAGGAGCTCGAGTACGCCGCGCTGCTCGACGCGGCCAGGGCCTCCCTGCGGCTGCTCGCCTCGGCGCAGGAGCCCGGCGCGTCCGACGACAAGGAGCCGCCCCGCCGGGTGGTGATCTCCGCGGACGCGGAGGACGTCACCCTTCGCCCCGATCTGGACTACGCCGTCGTTCGGCTCGCAGGCCCGGTGCGACTGGAGGATGTCGCGGCCGTCCACGTCGACGCTCCCGAGGCCGAGCAGGCCGTACTGGCCGCCGCCGCCGTGGTCGACGCGGCCGATCTCGGCGATCCGGATGCGGAGTTCACCCTCGGCGACGTGGAGGACCACGAGCTGGCCTGGTACGCCGCGCAGGAACTGCCCTTCCTGCTGGAACTCATGTAACCATGGGGTGAACCGCTCACGAGGCGGAGGATCAGGAGGCGAACTGACCATGGACGCTGTGACATCCGTTCCCGTGCCGGTCAACGAGCCGGTACGCACGTATGCGCCGGGGACCGCCGAGCGCGAGTCGCTCCTCCGGCGCCTTGCCGAGCTCGAAGCCGACAAGCACGAGCTGACCCAGACGATCGGCGGGCGGCACGCACTCGCCGGCGGGGAGCCCTTCGACGTCGTCGAGCCGCACGACCACGGGCACGTGCTCGGCGTCAGCGCGCAGGCGAGCAGGGAGGACGTGGCCGGCGCCGTCGGGGCGGCGAAGTCCGCGGCCCGCGAGTGGAGCGAGCTGCCGTTCGACGAGCGCGCCGCGGTGTTCCTGCGGGCGGCGGAGCTGATGGCGGGCCCGTACCGCGACACGCTGAACGCCGCGACCATGCTGGGGCAGTCGAAGTCGGTGCAGCAGGCGGAGATCGACGCGGCCTGCGAGCTGATCGACTTCCTGCGCTTCAACGTGCACTACGCGCGGCGGATCCTCGCCGAGCAGCCGAACTCCGTGCCCGGAGTGTGGAACCGCATGGAGTACCGGCCGCTGGACGGCTTCGTCGTGGCGATCACCCCGTTCAACTTCACCGCGATCGCGGGCAACCTGCCGAGTGCGCCCGCGCTGATGGGCAACACGGTGGTGTGGAAGCCGACGCCGACACAGCAGCTCGCCGCGCACTACACGATGCGGGTGTTCGAGGAGGCGGGCCTGCCGCCCGGGGTGATCAACATGGTCACCGGCGACGGCCAGGCGGTTAGCGAGGTCGCCCTCGCCGACCGGGACTTCGCCGGCCTGCACTTCACCGGTTCCACCACGACGTTCAAGCTGCTGTGGCGCACGATCGCCGACCGGCTCGACGACTACACCGGCTACCCGCGCATCGTGGGGGAGACCGGAGGGAAGGACTTCGTCGTCGCGCACCCCTCGGCGAACCCGGACAAGCTCGTCACCGCGCTCGTGCGCGGCGCCTTCGAGTACCAGGGGCAGAAGTGCTCCGCCGTCTCCCGCGCCTACATCGCGCGCTCGCTCTGGGAAGGCGGCTTGCGGGAGCAGCTCGCCGACGTCACGCGGACCGTGAAGTACGGCGACGTCAAGGATCTCTCCCTCTTCGGCGGCGCGGTGATCAACGCCCGCGCGTTCGCCAAGCACAGGGAGCTGCTATCCAGTGTGGACAGTGACCCGGCGGTGAGCGTGCTCGTCGGCGGCGGCTGCGACGACCAGATCGGTTACTTCGTCGAGCCGACCGTGCTGGTGTCCGAGGACCCCGCGCACACGCTGTTCTCGACCGAGTACTTCGGCCCGATCATGGCCGTGCACGTCTACGAGGACGGTGACTACGAGCGGATTCTGGAGACGGTGGACGCCAGTGCCCCCTACGCGCTGACCGGCGCGGTGTTCGCCGACGACCGCAACGCGATCCAGCAGGCGCATCGGGCCCTGCGGCAGGCGGCGGGCAACTTCTACGTCAACGACAAGCCCACCGGCTCGATCGTCGGTCAGCAGCCGTTCGGTGGTGCCAGGGGGTCGGGCACCAACGACAAGGCCGGGTCGATGTTCAACCTGCAGCGCTGGGTCAGCCCGCGTGCGATCAAGGAGACCTTCGACGCGCCGACCAGCATCGCCTACCCACACATGGGCTGAGCGGACGCACACACAGCGTGCGGGCCGCCTTCGAGGACTCCTCGAAGGCGGCCCGCACGCGTTTGTGAGTGGGTCAGTTCGGCATTGCGGGCATCTCGCCGACCTGGTCGGCAGGCGGTGCCTGCACATCGACCGGGGCGCCCCAGTCGGTGTACTTCATGACCATCGAGCCGCCCTGGCCGGGCGCGCCCGCGGCCTCGGCGATGGCACCCATGTCCATCGTGACCTGGACGGGAAGCTGGTCGCCGTTCAGCCAGAGCTCCATCGGGAGCTTGTCGATCTTGCCGGCCAGCTGCTGGACCTGCTCCGGCGTCAGGTTGCCGGGGGCCTGGTCGGCCAGCTTGGCGAAGTCGAGGTCGATCCAGTAGTGGGTGACGTCCTGGCCGTCGAGCGTCGTCTTCTCGCTGTTGGTGATGGTGCCGGCCTGCTGGATCTGCTCCAGCGTCTTGCTCGGGTCGTTCTGCTCGGCCATCTGGTCGAACATCGGGCCGATGGCCTGCGACATCGGGTCGCTGCCGTCGGGCGAGATCTTGATCCACGGCTTGCCGCCGGTGGAACCGCTCATCTCCTCGGGCATCTTGATGTACATCGTCCGGTCGACGAAGCGCATCTCCATCGACTGGCCCTGCGCGTCCATCGTCATCGACATCGCCGTGTTGGCGCCGTCGTACAGTCCTTCACCGCTGGCGGTGATCTGCTGGCCGCCCATGTCCATCTCGAGTGAGAACTTGGAGGACTTGCTCTGCTCGGTCTTCTGCGACGCGGCGTCGACCAGTTCCTGGGCGTCTGCGAACAGGCTCGTACCGGAACCGGAGCCGGACTCACCGACCGGGCTGGCGGTGCCCCCTTCTTCGTTGCCACCGCACGCGCCGAGCGCGAGAACCAGCGCGAATCCGCTGGCGGCGAGGGCTGTTTTACGCATGGAGTTCCCCTTGCATCAATGTTGCCTTCGTGATCCGACCGCATGAATCGGACGGCGGAACTGGTACCAGGGTTCCACACGCCGGCGACTCCGTGTAGTGAACGGCGAGATCACGTTTCGATTCCGGCTCGCGACGCGAGCAGCCTGCGCAGCGACGCCAGCCTCCCCGGGCCCGCGGCACCGTCCGCCACCACGTCGTCCAGAGCGCAGTCCGGGTCGTCCGGCGGTCCGAGGTGCCCGCAGCCGGAGGGGCACTCCTCGGCGGCCTCGGCGAACTCGGGAAACGCGCTGACGATGTCGTCGGCGGTCACGTGGGCCAGGCCGAACGACCGGATACCGGGCGTGTCCACCACCCAGCCGCCGCCGGGCAGCGGCAGCGCGACCGCGCTCACGGACGTGTGCCTGCCCTTGCCGACGGCGCTCACCGCGCCGGTGGCCAGCTCGGCGTCCGGCACCATCCGGTTCACCAGTGTCGACTTGCCGACTCCGGAGTGCCCGACCAGTGCCGTCACGCGCCCGCGCAGGCGTTCGAACAGCTCCGTCGGCTGCTCGTCACGCCGGGTGACGACCGCGGGCACCTCGAGGTCGGCGTAGGAGGCCAGCAGCTCGTCCGGTGCGGCGAGGTCGGCTTTCGTCAGGCACAGCACCGGCTCGAGCCCACCGGTGTAGCAGGCGACGAGGCAGCGGTCCACGAATCCCGTGCGCGGCGGCGGATCGGCCAGCGCGGTCACGATGAGCAGTTGCTCGGCGTTCGCGACCACCACCCGTTCGTAGGGATCCGTGTCGTCGGCGGTGCGCCGCAGCACGCTCGCGCGCTCGTCGACGCGCACGATCCTGGCCAGCGTGTCCGGCCTGCCGCTGACGTCGCCCACCAGGCCGACGCGGTCGCCGACGACGACCGGCGTGCGGCCAAGCTCACGGGCGCGCATGGCGGTGACGAGCCGGTCCGGGGCACTCGCGATCGCGCAGGTCCAGCGGCCTCGGTCGACCGCGGTCACCATCGCCGGGGTGGCGTCGGCATGCGCCGGACGGAGCTTGCTGCGTGGGCGGGTTCCCTTGCCCGGGCGCACCCGGACGTCGGACTCGTCGAGCTCGCGCCAGTCCCTGCGGGCCAAACTGTCACACCCTCCTGCTTGGGTACCACTGACAACCTTGGGTACCACTGACAACCTTGGGTACCACTGACAACGATGATCCCCCATTGCCCTCGCCACGGCTCGGCAACCGTGTCACGATGGCGCCGGGAGAGCCAGGAGAAGGAGGCCGAAGACGATGTGCGGCCGCTACGCCGCCACGAAGGACCCGGCCACGCTGATGGCCGAGTTCGACGCGGTGGACGGCACCGAGGGACACGCGCCCTCGGCGGACTACAACGTCGCGCCCACGAAGAAGGTCGTGAGCGTCGTGCAGCGCCACCCACGTGAGGCGGACGGCACCGTGCTCGACGAGGAGCCCGCCGTGCGCAGCCTGCGGGTGATGCGCTGGGGCCTCGTGCCGTTCTGGGCGAAGGATCCGGCGATCGGCAGCCGGATGATCAACACCCGCGCCGAGACCGCCACCGAGAAGCCGGCCTTCCGCAAGGCCCTGTCCCGTCGCCGCTGCCTGGTGCCTGCCGACGGCTGGTTCGAGTGGCGGGCGGCGGAGGGCGGCGGCAAGAAGGCCCCCAAGGAACCGTTCTTTATGACGTCGGGTGACGGTTCGTCGCTGGCGTTCGCCGGCATCTGGGAGACGTGGCGCGATCCGAAGGCCGCCGCCGACGACCCGCCGCTGGTCACCTGCTCGGTGCTGACCACCGACGCCATCGGCCGCCTCACCGAGATCCACCACCGGATGCCGCTGGTGCTGCCCCGGCAGCGCTGGGACGCCTGGCTCGATCCCGACCGCACCGAGGTGGACGGCCTGCTCGCGCCGCCCGACCTGGGGTTCGTCGACTCGTTGGAGCTGCGGCCGGTATCCACCAGGGTGAACAACGTCCGCAACAACGGCCCGGAGCTCGTGGAGCGGGCCGAGCCGGAGCCCGCGAGCCTCGACGGCGGGCTCTTCGAGGTACCCAACCCGTCATGACCCGCACGCGGATCGACACCCCGCACGGCCCGGCCGTCGCGGAGCTGCACTGCGCCGCCGAGGGCTCGGCGGGGCTGCTGCTCGGGCACGGCGCGGGTGGCGGCATCGGTGCCGCGGACCTCGTGGCGGTCACCAGGGCGGCCCAGGAGGCCGGTGTGCACGTGGCGCTGGTCGAGCAGCCCTACCGAGTGGCGGGCCGGCGAGCGCCCGCACCGGCGAAACAGCTCGACGCGGCCTGGCTCGCGGTGACCGAGGAGCTGGCCAGGACCTGGTTCGACGGTCTGCCGCTCGTTTTCGGCGGCCGCTCGTCGGGCGCCAGGGTGGCCTGCCGGACCGCCGCGAGCGGGCAGGCGGTAGCCGTGCTCTGCTTGGCGTTCCCGGTGCACCCGCCCGGCAAGCCGGAGAAGACCCGCCAGCCCGAGCTCGACGCCGTCGAGGTGCCCGTACTGGTGATACAGGGTGAGCGTGACCCGTTCGGCAGGCCGGCGGCGGGCCCGCACCACGAAATCGTCTTCCTTTCCGGCGACCACAGCCTCAAGGCCGATCTGGACGGCGTGTTCCGGGCATCCGCCGAATGGCTCGCGCGCGTCCTGCGGCCGCACACGTCCTGAGGGCCTGGTCAGGCGGCGATCGGCGCCACGGTGGCACCGGTCAGCCGGACCAGGTCGGCGGGGGCGAGCTCGATCTCCAGGCCGCGCCTGCCGCCCGAGCACAGCACCGTGCCGAACCGCTCCGCGGAGGAGTCGACCACCACAGGCAGCCTGCTGCGCTGGCCGAGCGGGGAGATGCCGCCAAGCACGTATCCGGTCGCGCGCTGAGCGGCGGCCGTGTCCGCCATTCGTGCCTTCTTGCCGCCGACCGCCGCGGCGAGTGCCTTCAAATCGAGCTGGCCGGTGACGGGGACCACGCCCACCGTGAGCCTGCCGTCCACCTCGGCGACCAGGGTCTTGAACACCTGCTCGGCCGCCACCCCCAGTGCCTCGGCGGCCTCGGTGCCGTAGGACTCGTGTCGCGGATCGTGATCGTACGTGTGCACCGTGTGCGCGACCTTGTGCTTGACCAGCAGTGCGGTCGCCGGTGTGCCCTTCCCAGCCACACGCGGATCCTAGGCCGGGCCCGATCGCGCCGGGGAATTCGGCACCGGGCGCTCGCGTTGCACCACACGTGCCGACCACGCTGACCAGAGCCGCGAGCCGATCCCGGGTACCCTCGAAGGCGACATATGCGCACCCGGCCACGGGTAAGCCGAGCCGGAGCGCCGGCGCCGATCGGGAAGGGAACGGTTTGCCGAGCACGCAGAACTCCGCGGACTCCACGGCCACGGAGGCCGACGCCGCGACCGAGAACGAGCAGACGGACGCGGAGCGGGCCGAGCGCTTCGAGCGGGACGCCATGCCGCTGCTGGACCAGCTCTACTCGGCCGCGATGCGGATGACCCGCAACCCGGCCGACGCCGAGGATCTCGTGCAGGAGACGTATCTCAAGGCGTACGCGGCGTTCGCCTCCTTCAAGAAGGGCACGAACCTCAAGGCCTGGATGTACCGCATCCTGACCAACACCTACATCAACGGCTACCGCAAGCGACAGCGGCAGCCCCTCCAGCAACCGACCGAAGAGATCACCGACTGGCAGATCGCCCAGGCGGAGAGCCACACCTCCAGCGGGCTGCGCTCCGCCGAGGTCGAGGCGATGGACAACCTGCCGGACAACGACGTCAAGGCGGCGCTGCAGCGGCTGCCGGAGGAGTTCCGGCTCGCGGTCTACCTCGCCGATGTCGAAGGTTTCGCCTACAAGGAAATCGCTGAGATCATGGATACACCCATCGGCACGGTGATGTCGCGGCTGCACCGTGGCCGATCCCAGCTGCGCAGTCTGCTCGCCGACGTCGCCAGGGAGCGGGGATTCATTCGTTCTGCCGAGCAGGAGGTGGCAGGTCGATGAGCGCACACGGCGAATCCGGCAAGGACGGCAAGGTCCACTGCGAAGAGGCGCTCGCGGAGATCTACCTGCTGCTCGACAAGGAGTGCAGTCCCGAGCGCGACGCGGAGCTGCGCAAGCACATCGAGGACTGCCCGCCGTGCCTCGAGGAGTACGGCATCGACGAGCAGCTCAAGCAGCTGCTGGCACGCAAGTGCGGTGGTGAGCACGCTCCGGCCGACCTCAAGAGCAGGCTCCGGGCGTCGATCCGCAAGACGGTCGCGGAGCGCGGCGGGCTGCGCGTCGAGCAGACCGACATCCGGGTCGAGCGACAGGTCACCGACTGAGCGTCCTGCTGTATCGGGATGCCACTGCGATGGCGCGGCCCCGGCACCCTTTTGGGTACCGGGGCCGCGGCACATCGACGCCCCTGCGTCGAACAGACAGGTTCAGGCGTTGGGCTTCTTGCCGTGGTTCGCGCTGTTCTTCTTGCGCGCGCGACGCTTCCGGGCTCGCTTGGACATCGGTCACTCCTCGTACGTCTACATGCTCCTGCGCGCTAGTGTGTCACGAGGGCTGACCGTCGTCCGTCGGGAGGGGCATCGGCAATGACCGGAAACGTGGTGGTCGGGTAGCGATGTCCACACTCGCCGATCTGCTCGCCGACAACACCGGCCTGTCCGGCGAAGCGGCCGATCACCTGCAGACCGTGGTCGCCGAGTGGCAGCTTCTCGCGGACCTGTCGTTCGCGGACTTCCTGCTGTGGGTACCGGTGGATGAGGGCGACTTCGTCTGCGTGGCGCAGGCGCGGCCGACGACGGCCCCGACCGCGCACCCGGAGGACGTCGTCGGGACCCGCTTCACGGTGGCGGAGCATCCGCAGCTGGCCAGGGCGATCCGCGAGGTCCGCATCTGCCGCGAGGAGGACCCGCACTGGTACCGCGACCTGCCGATGCGCAGGGAGGCCGTTCCGGTGAAGTTCGGCGACACGGTGATCGCGGTGCTGAGCCGCGAGACCAACCTCGCCGCGCCGCGGGTGCCGAGCCCGCTGGAGATCGCCTACCTCGGCAGCGCCGCGGACCTGTGTCAGATGGTCGCCGACGGCACGTTCCCCAGCCCCGACGCCAACACCGATGTGCACACCAGTCCCCGTGTCGGTGACGGCCTGATCCGCCTCGACCAGACCGGCACGGTGGTCTTCGCGAGCCCCAACGGCCTTTCCGCCTACCACCGGATGGGACACGAGTCCGATCTTCTGGGCACGCGGCTCGCGCCGCTGACGCGGTCGCTGATCCGGGACCCGTTCGACGCCACCGAGGTCTCCCACCGCATCCTGGATGCGCTCGACGGCAAGCCGGGCAGCCGCACGGAGGTCGACTCGCGCCGCGGCGCGGTGGTCCTCTTCCGCGCGCTGCCGCTGCGCCCCGCCAACCGGGCGACCGGTGCGCTGGTCCTGGTGCGCGATGTCACGGAGGTCAAGCGCCGCGACCGCGCGCTGCTGTCGAAGGACGCCACGATCCGGGAGATCCACCACCGGGTGAAGAACAACCTGCAGACCGTGGCGGCGTTGCTGCGGCTGCAGTCCCGGCGCACACCGAGCCAGGAGGCGCGGCAGGCGCTCAGCGAGTCCGTCCGCCGCGTCTCGTCGATCGCGATGGTGCACGAGGCGCTGTCGATGTCCGTGGACGAGCGCGTCGACCTGGACAAGCTGCTCGACAACGTGCTGCCGATGGTGGGCGAGGTGGCGACCGCCGAGGCGCAGGTGACGCTGTCCCGCACCGGCTCGTTCGGCGTGGTGGTGGCCGAGATCGCGACACCACTTGTGATGGTGGTGGCCGAGCTGGTGCAGAACGCGGTGGGACACGCCTTCTCGGGCGGTGGTCCCGGCAAGGTCGAGATCATCGTCGAGCGCTCGGCGCGCTGGCTCGACGTGCTCGTGCGCGACGACGGAAAGGGCCTGCCCCCGGGGTTCTCGCTCGAACGCGCGGACGGCCTCGGACTGCAGATCGCCAGGACGCTGGTGGAGTCGGAACTGCGCGGCTCGCTGTCACTGCGCGCGCTGCGCGAGGACGGCACGACCCTCGACGGTGCCGCGGGCGGAACCCGGCGCGTCGCGGGAACCGAGGCGGCCCTGCGCCTCCCGCTCAGCCGCCGCCTCTGAAACAACCCTGAACGTTTCGAGGGCCGGCACCCGAATCGGGTGCCGGCCCTCGCAAAACCTTTCGCCGCGCGAAGTGGAACCTCGCCGAGCGAAAGTTTGCTATCTGATTCTTCAGTACGTTCAGGCGTTGCTTCGCGTGCCGATCTGCGCACGGCGACGCTTGAGAGCGCGCCGCTCGTCCTCGCTCATACCGCCCCAGACGCCGGCGTCCTGTCCACTGGCCAGTGCCCAGGCCAGGCAGTCGGACGCGACGGTGCAACGGTGGCACACGGCCTTCGCCGCGGTGATCTGCGAGAGTGCCGGCCCGCTGGTTCCCACGGGGAAGAACAGTTCCGGGTCCTCGTCTCGGCAGGCCGCGCGGTGGCGCCAGTCCATTTCTCTGAGCTCCTCGATAAGGGCGCGGTGCTCCGCGCCACAGTCGTCATGGCGGTCGTTATTTGGGGTGCTTGTGAATGCTTTCACGAAGCACCGAGTTCGACAAGGGTTTTCCGGAGATCGGTGAGTCAGCTCACCCGGCCGAGCTACGCGTCTGACCTGCGAATATGAGCCGAGAACCCGCTTCGCCGGCAACAAACGATGCGGCGAACGGAGGCTCTCCGTCGATGAGCGGCAACTCTGAGTTTGCCCCGCACGATCATCCGGGTGTCCCCGGTCGCCGTGATCGCTCAGACCGCGACGGTGAGCGCGCGGGGCACGCTCCGGAACTCCACCCGGGTCCGCTGCCCGACCAGATCCCCATCCACCTGGAAGTTTACCGGTTCTTCGGCGACGATGCGGATGATCGGCAGATCGTCGTGCCGGAGCAGGTTCCGGCCGCGATGCCTGCTCCGCGTCCGCAGCGCCTGCCGCAGATGCCGCAGCACGCTCGGCAGCGCCAGGCCGCGCAACGCGAACAGGCCGAGCCCGGTGTCGAAGGAGCTCTGCGTGTTGAGATGGATCGGGCGGTTGCCCAGATAGCTCCAGGGGTCTGTGTTCGAGACGAACGCCGTACGCACTTCCGCCGGCTGCTCGCCGGGCACCTGGACGGTCAGCGCGGGCCGGCCGAGCGGGGGACGCAGGTAGCAGGCCACCGCCGTCCGCAGGTACAGGGAAGGGCCCGTGCGCTTGCCGCGGCGGCGGTCGACGCCGGAAACCACGTCGGCGTCCCAGCCGAGACCGGCGTTGAACGTGAACCACCGCTCGCCTGCCAGCCCGAGTCCCACCTGCCTGCTGCGCCGTTCCTCGACGGCGTGCAGCAGCCGGTGGGTGGCCTCGACCGGGTCACGTGGCAGCCCGAGCGCGCGGGCGAACACGTTAGCCGAACCGCCGGGCACGACACCGAGCATCGGCACCTGGCCGTACCCGCCCGGGCGGCCGCCGGTGTCCGCCAGCAGCCCGTTGACGACCTCGTTCACGGTGCCGTCGCCGCCGTGCGCGACGACGAGGTCGATGTCGTCCCTGGCCGCCGCGCGGGCGACCGCACTGGCGTGCCCGCGATAGTCGGTCTCGACGACGTCCAGCTTCACCTGGCTGGCCAGGGCGTGCGCCAGCACGTCACGGCCACCGGGGGTGGTGGCGGTGGCTTGCGGGTTCACGACGAGGACTGCTCGCACCACTGCAGACTAAGTGACCGGAGGGCCCGTGCGGCCCGATCGGCCGGACAACCTCCTGCGAACCTCGTCACCGTGCTCGCGCGGCTCTGGCGCGCCTTCCGCGACTTCGATCCCTGTGCCGGCTGCCCTCCGTTTCCGAAACGACAGTGCTCTGACCGACCGCCGTGACAAGTGCACCCGGGCCGACCGCCCGCTCATCGACGACTGCACCAGCATCTTGACCCGCTGGGCGGCCGGCCGAAAACGGCCGACCGGGTGGCATACCATCGAAGGCGTTCACACACGGTCACCTGACTCCGGCCGTGTCCCGGTCCTCGGAAAGGGCAGTACGCGTGTCGCTCGCCGACAGGTTCTCCCCGGCGCCGCGCGAGGTGCGCCTCGCGGGTGCGCTCACCGCGCTGCCCGGGTTCGCGATGGTGGCGATCGGCGTGGTCATCGCGCTGGAGTCGGGCGGTGCGCCCGAGCAGCCGGGCAACAACATCTACGCCGAGGTCGCGTACTACGTGCTGCTCGGTCTCGGCGTGCTGGCCTGCGCCGCGGGTCTGGTGCTCGGCAAGACCTGGGCGCGCTCGCCCGGTGTCGTCCTCGGCCTGCTGCTCGTCGGCATCGGCTGGTACGCCACCGGGCCGTCGTCCCAGCCGGGCATCGGCATCCCGACGCTGGCCGCGGGCGCGCTCGTGGTGGTGCTGCTCTTCCGCAGGGCGTCCCGCGCGTGGGTGCTGGGCCAGCTCGAGGGCGAGACCGAGGAGGAGGCCGCGCGGCGGGGCGGGGCCGAGGGCCGCGCCGCCCGTCGCGAGCGGCCCGAGGAGTGAGCGTCTCGGGCAGTGGTGCCGGCTGCTGGGGTTCTCAGCTCCCGGCCAGCGCCCGCAGCGGCTCGTCGGTGAGGCGGAAGACGGTCCACTCGTCCATCGGCACCGCGCCGATGGACTTGTAGAACCCGATGGCGGGGGCGTTCCAGTCGAGCACCCACCACTCCAGGCGGGCGTAGCCGCGGCGTACGCATTCCTCGGCGAGGGCGGCCAGCAGCGCCCTGCCGAGCCCCGACCCGCGCCGGTCCGGGCGGACGTAGAGGTCCTCGAGGTAGATGCCGTGCACGCCGCGCCAGGTCGAGAAGTTGAGGAACCACAGCGCGCAGCCGACAACCTCGCCGTCCGCCTCGGCGACGTGCCCGAACAGGGCCGGATGCTCACCGAACAGGGCGGCGCGGAGCTGCGCCGCGGTCAGGTGGCACTCGTTCGGCGCCCTCTCGTACTCGGCGAGCTCGTGCACCAGCCCGACGACGGCGTCGACGTCGGACTCTCGGACGCGGCGGACGGTCACGGGGCCTCCTGGCTCGGCGGGATGTTGAGATGGTCGATCCGCGGTTCACCGCGCTCGTCACCGAGCACGGTGAGGCCGGCCGGGCCGAGCTTGAAGTGGACGCCGGCGGTGACATCCAGGCCGAGCCAGCGGGCGACCAGGACCCGGCTGAAGTGCCCGTGGCCGACCAGGACAACGTCCGCGTGTGCGAGGGTCTGCCGCACCCGGGGCAGCAGCGTGTCGGCTCGTGCGGCCACCTGCGCGGCGCTCTCCCCGCCCGGCACCGCGTGGGACCAGACCGTCCAGCCCGGGACGGTCTCCCGGATCCGGTCGGTGGTCAGGCCCTCGTAGTCGCCGTAGTCCCATTCGGCGAGCTCCTCGGTCTTCTCGTCGATGCGAAGGCCGGCCAGCTCCGCGGTGCGCAGCGCACGCTCCCGCGGACTGCTCAGCACCAGCGGGACCGAGCGCTGGTCGCGCATGTGGGCGTAGGTGCGGCCCGCCGCACGTGCCTGGTCCTCGCCCGCCGCGGTGAGCGGCAGGTCGGTGCGGCCGGTGTGCCTGCCGGTGGCCGACCATTCCGTCTCGCCGTGCCGGAGTAGGTAGAGCGCGTGATCCACGTTTGCGAATATAGCTGGCCGTCTGACAGGCTACTGGTTGGTAACTTAGGAGGCGTGATGGCCACGAGCCCGACTTACGCGATGTGGACCCGGCTGGCAGGCAAACCCGGTGGGCGGCGGCTGTTCTCGGCCGCGCTCTGCCTGCGGGTGCCCTACTTCCGCACGGTGCTGCCGCACGTACGCGACATGCGGCCTGGCTACTGCGAGGTCAGCGCGCCCAAGTGGTGGGGTGTGCGCAACCACATCGGCACCTTCCACGCCATTGCCGCGTGCAACCTGGCCGAGCTGGCCATGGGCATGCTCGCCGAGGCGACCGTGCCCGCGACGCACCGCTGGCTGCCCAAGGGCATGACCACGGCCTACGTCGCGAAGGCGGAGACCGGCCTTACCGCCGTGGCGGAACTGGCCGAGTTGCCCGAGTTCGGTGAAGGGGGCACCGAGCTGGACGTCCCGGTCACCGTCTCGGACAAGCACGGAAAACCCGTGGTGACCGCCACGATCACGATCTGGGTCACCCGCAAGCCGCGGGCGTAGGGCCGCGGCGCCACGGCTGCGCCGGACGAGTGGAATTAACGCCGTTAACCGAGCGACTGCTTGCTCGTTCCGTGCGCGAACGTGAACGATGTTCACCATGCCTTTCCCGCTCTCCCGCCGGAGATTCCTCGGCCTGGCCGCGCTGAACTCCGCCGCGGCACTCGGCGTCACGACGATCTCCACGGCGAGCGCCTCGGCCGCCCGCTCCCCGGACTACTCGCCAGCCGTCGTGATCGGCACCGGGTACGGGGCCGCGGTCACGGCACTGCGGCTGGGGGAGGCGGGCATTCCCACGCTCATGCTGGAGATGGGGCAGCTGTGGGACACACCGGCGAGCGATGGCCGGGTCTATACCGACATGCTCGCCCCCGACCGCCGTTCGATGTGGCTCAAGGAGCGCACCGAGATGCCGCTGTCGCGGTTTCTCTGGGTGGACATCAACCGGGACATCGAGCGCTACGCGGGCGTGCTCGACCGCATCAACTACGACGCCATGTCCGTCTACGTGGGCCGGGGCGTCGGCGGCGGCTCGCTGGTCAACGGCGCGATGGCGGTCACCCCGAGACGGTCCTACTTCGAGGAGCTCCTGCCCGGGGTGGACGCCGACGAGATGTACGGCACCTACTTCCCGCGGGCCAACGCGGCACTCGGGGTGAACCACATCGACAGCGCGTGGTTCGAGACGTGCGAGGCGTACAAGTTCGCGCGCGTGTCGCGCAGACACGCGCACAACGCCGGGCTCGGCACCACGTTCGTGCCGAGCGTCTACGACTTCGGCTACATGGAGCGCGAGGAGGCGGGCGAGGTGCCGCGCTCGGCGCTGGCCTCCGAGGTGATCTACGGCAACAACCACGGCAAGCGCTCGCTGGACAAGACGTATCTGCCCGCGGCACTGGGCACCGGCAACGTCACGATCGAGGCGTTGCGCGAGGTCCGCGCGATCCACCGGCAGCCCGGCGGCGGGTACGTGCTCACGGTGCGCGAGCTCGGCACCGACGGCACGGTGCTCGCCACCCGCGAGATAGCCACGAGGCATCTGTTCCTGGGTGCCGGCAGCATCGGCTCCACCGAACTGCTGCTGCGGGCGCGGGAGACCGGCGCGCTGTCCGGGCTCGGTGAGGAGATCGGGCAGGGCTGGGGCACGAACGGCAACGTCATGCTCGGGCGCGCCAACCACATCTGGGACACCACCGGTGCGATCCAGTCCGGGATGCCGGCACTGGGCATCGACGCATGGGACGGCCGCGAGCAGCCGGTGTTCGCCGAGGTCGCACCGGTGCCCGCCGGTACGGAGACCTGGCTGAGCCTGTATCTGGCGATCACCAGGAACTCGGAGCGCGGCCACTTCACCTACGACGCCGCGAGCGACTCCGCCCGGCTGCGGTGGGCGGCGGATCAGGGCCAGCCCTCGATCGACGCCGCGAAGACGTTGTTCGACGAGATCAACCGGGTGAACGGCACGATTTACCGGTCCGATCTCTTCGGCGGCACCCGGGTGTTCGAGAACAGGTTCACCTACCATCCGCTCGGCGGGCTGCCGCTGGGCGAGGTCACCGACCTGTACGGCCGGGTCCGCGGGTACCCGGACCTCTACGTCACCGACGGCTCGCTCATTCCCGGCAGCACCGGCGTCAACCCGTTCGTGACGATCACCGCGCTCGCCGAGCGCAACATCGAACGCGTGCTCGCCGAGGACCTCGCCTGACCCGCGGAGTTGCCGGTCAGCGAAGCTTGTCGTAGTACGCCAGGCAATCGTCGTAGGTGGGGAGCAGTCCGGCGCGCTCGGCCTCGGAGAGCGTGGGCGCTGCGGAGTCCTTTTCGGACAGGATCGGGTCGATGTCGGCGGGCCAGGGCAGGCCCAGCGCGGGGTCCAGCGGGTTGATGCCGTGCTCGCCGGCCGGGTTGTAGCCCGTCGAGCACAGGTAGGCCATCGCCGTGTCGTCCTCCAGCGCCATGAAAGCGTGGCCGAGGCCCTCGGCGAGGTAGACCGAGCGGAACCCGGTGCTGTCCAGCAGGACGGCGTCCCACTCGCCGAAGGTCGGGGAGCCGACGCGGACGTCCACGGTCACGTCGAGCAGCGCGCCTCGCGGGCAGTAGACGTACTTCGCCTGCCCGGGTGGCGTGTCCGCGAAATGCACGCCGCGAATGGTGCCCCGGCGCGACACGCTGTGGTTGGACTGCGCGACAGTCAGCCGGTGCCCGACCGCCTCGACGAACGCGGCCTCCTGGAACGGAGCGACGAAAGCGCCGCGGTGGTCGGGGAAGACGCGGGGGACGAACTCGTAGGCGTCCCGTACGGCCAGCTCGCGCACGTTCATGGACCAAGCCTAACGACACCTTTCCAAGCCGGACGGTCGTCTTGCTACTACCTCTTCTGACCTGCGCAAAGTCCGTCGTATCTGTGATCTCAACCGCACCTGGGCGGCAGTACCCGGGACCGGCCTGTCACACTGTGGGAACCGCCGCGTCCGCGGCCGTAGCCCCACCATGGGCTTCGACGGACGCCTCGCCGACTACTCGCCGCTACCGCGACGCTCGGTCGTGCTGGAGGAGCCCCCATGCAGTACGGGCGCCGCGCCGGCGCCTCTTCTTTCAGCTGTTGGAGATTGACGTGTCCCAAGCTCAGGTAGCGAGCCCGGTGTCAGACGCTGAGGTCATGCCCGAACCGATGACAGGAAGAGCCATGAACGACCAGGCCAGGTCCGACACCGCCGCTGAAGTGAGCGACGAGGAGATCTTCACCGGGCACGAGGGCGGCAAGCTCTCCGTGACCGCGAACGCCCCCATCTCGCACGCACGGGACCTGTCCATCGCCTACACGCCCGGCGTGGCGAAGGTGAGCCGCGCCATCGCGGAGGATGCCGCCCTCGCCGAGCGGTACACGTGGGCGGACCGGCTGGTCGCCGTGGTCAGCGACGGCACCGCCGTGCTCGGCCTCGGCGACATCGGTGCGAGCGCGTCGCTGCCGGTGATGGAGGGCAAGTCGGTGCTATTCAAGAGCTTCGCCGGGCTGAACTCGATTCCGCTCGTGCTCGACACCACCGACGTCGACGAGATCGTCGAGACGCTGGTGCGGCTGCGCCCGTCGTTCGGCGCGGTGAACCTCGAGGACATCTCGGCGCCGCGCTGCTTCGAGCTGGAGGACAAGGTCAAGCAGGCGCTCGACTGCCCGGTGATGCACGACGACCAGCACGGCACCGCCATCGTGGTGCTCGCGGCGCTGCGTGGCGCGAACATGGTGCTGGACCGGGCGGTGGCCGACCAGCGGGTGGTGATCTCCGGCGCGGGGGCCGCCGGGGTCGCCTGTGCCAGGATCCTGCAGGCCGCCGGGGCCGGTGACGTGACCGTGCTCGACTCGAAGGGCATCATCCACCCGGGCCGCGCAGGGTTGAACCCGATCAAGGAGGAGCTCGCCGGGACGACGAACAAGAGCGGCCTGCGCGGTGGCCTCGCCGAGGCCATCAACGGCGCGGACGTGTTCATCGGCCTTTCGAGCGCCACGATCGAGGAGGACCTGCTGGCCACGATGGCCGACGACTCGATCGTGTTCGCGCTGTCGAACCCGGACCCCGAAGTGCACCCGGACGTCGCGGCGCGGTACGCGTCGGTCGTGGCCACCGGGCGCAGCGACTTCCCGAACCAGATCAACAACGTGCTCGCGTTCCCCGGGGTCTTCCGCGGAGCCCTGGACGCCGGTGCGCGGGCGATCACCGAGAACATGAAGCTCGCCGCGGCGGACGCGATCGCCTCGGTGGCCGCCGACAACCTCGCCGCCGACCACATCGTGCCGAGCCCGCTCGACTCCCGGGTCGCACCCGAGGTGGCCGCCGCCGTCGCGAAGGCCGCCGCGGCCGACGGCGTGACCAAGTAGCAGCGCACCGCTCGTGAGTGTGAAACCGAGTTCTAACGCGGTTTCACACTCACGAGCGGGCCAGCAGGTGCCGTAGTTCGACCAGGCGATGCCGGGGCAGGTCCACCAGCCGGTGGTCCGCGATGTCGTGTGTCTCGCTCCCGCCGCCTCCGGCCGCCCGCACCGTGTTGCCGAGCCTGCCGTGTGCGCGGCTCCACACCGCGTGCACGGCAGGCGGCACCTCGTGCGCCGGCACCGCGTCGGCGACCACCACGGCGTGGTGGTCGTCCGGTGTGCTGCGCAGCAGCCGGAGCCGGTACTTGTCGCCGACGAGTTCGGTCAGCGCGGCCTGCGCCCGCGCGTTGCCGAGGTCGGGATGTGCGTTCGGGACCAGCAGCGCCACCCGCTCGGCGTTCACGGCGAGAAGTGCCCGCGGCAGCCACGGCCCCGGATCGCCGGTGAGATCCATCGCCACGGCCGTACCTTCGGCCGGCGTGATCGGCTTCGTCCAGTCCGGGCCACGCAGGTCCACGGTGCGGCCGCCCTCGGCGGCGTGCGCGGTGAGCGCGTCGAGGAGTCTCGCCGGGGTCTGTCCCGACTCCACCGACCGTGGCCCGTGCGAGTAGATGGCGGGCCGGGGCTTGCCCCTGCCCTTCTTGCGATTCCGCGGCGTCGGCTGGCACACGTACAGGTCGGCCGCGCTGCCGATGGCCTGCGCGCCGCGATAGCGGTGGAAGTCCGGCAGGATCGCCTCGAACGTGAGGCCGAGCGCGAGCAGCTCCCGCTGCACCTGCTGCCCGAGCGAGGGATGCCGCGAGCTGTAGCCGTAGGCGAGCACCAGTCGTCCCCTCGGCGGGTCCGCCAGGCAGTCGACGCCGTGCCCGGCGAACAGCGCCATGCCCTCCGGGGTGTACGGCGGGTCGCTGAACACCACGTCCGCACTCCCGGCCACGGCGAGTGGCAGCCCGAACCGCAGGTCCGCGTACACGGTCCGGATCGTGCGGCCGCTGAGCCGGTCGAGGTACTCCAGCACCCGGTCATCGACGTCAAGGACGGTGAGCTCGGCCTCCGGGCGCAGCGCGCGCACGGCGAGTGAGGTGAGGTCGTGGTCACCGACGAACACAAGTCGCGCGGTGCGCAGGTCGTACTGCTCGTCCAGCCATCGCGCACGCCGTAGCACCGTCTCCGGGGTCGCCTGCACGTGATCCAGCGCGGGCAGCGGCGGCGGCACCTCGTCGATGTGCCTGCTCAGCTCGGCCAGCAGGTCCGGGTGCGACGGCGGGAGGTCACCGGTCACGCGGGGCGGGGCGTAGCGGCCTGCGGCGGCAGGGCGGATCCGCACTGCCGTGCCGCCGCGTTCCAGATCGTCGCCGAGTGCGGCGAGCAGCTCCTCGACGCTGCGCCGGGGCGCCGCCGTCTCGCGTACCAACGCGTCGAACTCCTGCCAGCCCTCGGCGAGCAGGGCGAGCGCGTGGCGCAACGGCCGTACGTGTGCGCCGTGCCCGGCGAGGACGGTATCGGGTGTGCTCACGACCCGAGCGTAGATCGTCCGGGCCCGTGCCTTCGCGGGCGATCTCGGCTACGGTCGGGCGGGCTGTCCGTCCGAACAGGGGAGCGCGCGTATGGGAATCGAGTTCCGCGGCGTTACGAAGAAGTACCCGGACGGCACTGTCGCCGTCGACGACCTCAGTCTCACTGTGGAGGACGGCACCATCACCGTCCTCGTCGGTCCGTCCGGCTGCGGCAAGACGACCTCGCTGCGCATGATCAACCGGATGATCGAGCCGACGGCGGGCACGGTGCTGCTCGACGGCCAGGATATCCGCGAGTCCGATCCGGCGGTGCTGCGGCGGGGGATCGGGTACGTCATCCAGCACGCCGGCCTCTTTCCACATCGGACGGTTCTGGGCAATGTCGCCACCGTGCCGCTGCTGTCCGGCTGGGACCGCAGGAAGGCGCGGCAGCGGGCCGCCGAGCTGCTGGAGACCGTCGGGTTGCCTGCCGAGCTGGGCAGGCGCTATCCCGCTCAGCTTTCCGGCGGGCAGCAGCAACGGGTCGGTGTCGCCCGCGCGCTCGCCGCCGACGCGCCGGTGCTGCTGATGGACGAACCGTTCTCCGCGGTCGATCCCGTGGTGCGCCAGGGGCTTCAGGACGAGCTGCTGCGGTTGCAGGCGCGGCTGGGCAAGACGATCGTGTTCGTGACGCACGACATCGACGAGGCCATCCGGCTCGGCGACAAGGTGGCGGTGCTGCGGGTCGGCGGCAGGCTCGCCCAGTACGGCACCCCCGCGGACGTGCTGCGCCATCCCGTCGACGACTTCGTCGCGGGGTTCGTCGGCAAGGACCGCGGTTACCGCGGGCTGTCGTTCCTCTCCGCCGAAGGGGTACGCGTCGAGGACGTACCGACGATCCGGGTCGGCAGCGCGCCGGACGTCGTGGAGCCGCACTGGCGGCTCGCGGTGAACGACGAGGGCGAGCCGCGCGGCTGGCTCCCTCCGGACTCCACTGTGGATGGGGAGCTGGCGGAGAGCGACCTCGTCGCCGGTGGTTCCCTCTACCGGCAGGGAGATCCGATTCGGGGTGCGCTCGACGCGGCGCTGTCCTCGCCCGCGGGGCTGGGCGTGGTCGTCGACGAAGGCGGCAAGGCGATCGGCGTGGTCACCGCTCATCAGGTGCTCGACGTCATCGAGGGCCATCCCGAGGGCGTGGGTGGCGCATGACGTTCCTCGACGAGCTGTCCCGCTTCCTCGGCAGCGAGAACGTCCGGGCACAGATCCTGGCGAACCTGCTGGACCACTGCTACCTCGCCCTGCTGCCGCTCGTGTTCGGCGCCGTGCTGGCGATCGCGGCCGGGTGGCTGGGCCGCGGCCGTCGCCGGGTCCGCGGTGTTCTCTTCGTGCTGTCCAATCTGCTCTACACGATCCCGTCACTGGCGCTGTTCATGGTGATTCCCGGCATCATCGGGACGAAGTTCACCAGCAGTGCCAACGTGGTTGTCGGGTTGACCGTCTACACCACGGCACTGCTGGTCCGCCCGGTGCTCGATGCGCTGGACGCGGTGCCGCCGCACGTGGTCGCGTCGGCCACCGCACTCGGTTACCGCCCCGCCAGGCGCTTCTTCGCCGTGGAGCTGCCGCTGGCGGTGCCGGTGCTCGCGGCCGGCGTGCGGGTGGCCTCGGTGAGCAATATCAGCCTGGTCAGCGTGGGCGCGCTCATCGGCACCGGTGGTCTCGGCGTGCTGTTCACCGACGGCTTCCAGCGGGTCTACTTCGCGCCGATCGTCGTCGGCATCGTGCTGACGCTGCTGCTCGCACTCGTGGTCGACCTGCTGCTCGTGGCACTGCGCAGGTCGCTCACACCATGGGATCGCGCGGCACCGGGTAAGGCGGAGGTGAGCGCGGCATGATCCCCGAGCTCGTCGACTGGGTGTCCGATCCCGCGAACTGGCAGGGAACGGACGGGGTGCCCGCCAGGGTTCTCCAGCACGCCGGGTACGTCGCGCTCGCGCTGCTGATCGCGGCGGCGATCGCGGTGCCGCTCGGCCTGTTCGTCGGGCACACCCGGCGCGGCGCGGTAGTGCTCGTCGGCTCCGGCAACGCGATCCGCGCGCTGCCGACACTCGGTCTGGTGACCTTCCTGTTCCTGCTGTTCACCGACAGCTTCGTGGCGGCGCTCATCGGTCTGGTGGTGCTGGGGGTCCCGCCGATCCTGGCCGGTACCTATGCCGGTATCCAGGCCGTCGACCACGACGTCGTCGACGCGGCCGAGGGCATGGGCATGCGCGGCGGGCAGCGGCTGTGGCGGATCGAGGTGCCCATCGCGTTGCCGCTCATCCTCGGTGGCGTGCGCAACGCCGTGCTGCAACTGGTCGCCACCGCCGCGGTCGCCGCCTACGTGGGGCTGGGCGGACTGGGCCGGTACCTGTTCGACGGCCTGGCCAACTTCGACTACGGCGAGGTGACGGCCGGGGCGATCCTCACCGCCCTGCTCGCCGTCATCCTGGATCTCGTGATCGCGGCCGTCCAGCGCGCGCTGGTGCCCAAGGGGGTCCGGATCGCCACCGCGGGCAGGCGGGCTGCGGGCCCCGCGGCGACGGAGGAGGTGGTCGCGTGAGGTGGCGTCGCGTGCGGTCGCGCCTGCTCGCACTGCTGGCCGGGATCGGCCTGCTGGCCGCCGCGTGCGGCAATCCGATGGAGGGCGGTGCGGGGCGCGGGGAGATCGTCATCGGCGCCTCGGACGTAGGGGAGACGCTGTTGCTCGCCCAGATCTACGCCGGGGCACTGCGCAACGCCGGCTCGGAGAACGTGAGCGTGCATCCGCCGGTCGGCGGCCGTGAGGTCGTGGTGGAGGCGCTGCGGGACCGCTCGCTCTCGCTGGTGCCGGACTACAGCGGCAACCTGCTGCGCTACTTCGACGAGAACACCGAGGCAACCACGTCACAGGAGGTCTACACCGAGCTGCGCCGCGCGCTGCCCGCCGGGTTCGAGGTGCTCGACCAGGCGCCCGCCGAGGACACCGACGTGCTCGTGGTCCGCCGGGATCTCGCGAACCAGGGCGTGCGTACCATCTCCGACCTCGCACCGCTGTGCGGTGATCTCGTCTTCGGCGGGCCGGGCCAGTGGGCCGACCGGTGGCGGGAGAAGATCAAGGAGCTGTACGGCTGCGAGTTCAAGCAGATCACGGTGACCGATACGGGTGGTCCCGTGACCGTGGCCGCCCTGCGCTCGGGCGACATCCAGGTGGCTGACCTGTTCAGCACGTCGGCCACGATCGAGAACAACGGTTTCGTCCCACTGGAGGACGACAAGTCCATGTTCCCCGCACAGAACATCGTGCCGCTCGCGGCGAGGGGTGCGCTGTCCGAACGCGAGAAGCAGGCGCTGAACGAGGTTTCCGCGGTGCTGACGACAGAGAAGCTGACCCGGCTCAACGTCGAGTTCTCCGAGGAGAAACGGCATCCGCTGGACATCGCGGAGGACTTCCTGCGGGAGAACGGCCTGGCCCGGGGTCGTGAGTGAGGAGCCGAGTTCTAACTCGCGTGCGCACTCACGACCCCGGCGGGCCTGCTATTCGAAGGCCTTCGCGATGAGGGCCTTCTGCTCCACCTCGTGCACCTTCGACGAACCCGCCGACGGCGCGGCCATCGGCCGGCGGGCGAACACCTGCAGGCCGGAGCACACCTCCGGAAGCTTGCGCGGCAGGTTCAGCCCGAAGAACGGCCACGCGCCCTGGTTCTCCGGCTCCTCCTGGACCCAGGCCACGGCCTTCGCGTTCGAGTACCGCTCGATCGCGGCCGCGAGCTTCTTCTTCGGCAGCGGGTAGTACTGCTCGACGCGCACGATCGCGATGTCCTCGATCTCCTGCTTGGCGCGCTCGGCCACCATCTCCCAGTAGAGCTTCCCGGAGGTGAGCAGCACCTTGCGGACCTTGGCTGGGTCGATCGTCTCGTCGTCGATGACGGAGAGGAACTTCGACTGGTCGGTGAAGTCCTCCACCGACGACGTCGCGGCCTTGTTCCGCAGCATCGACTTGGGGGTGAACACGATCAGCGGCCGGTTGACGCCGTCGAGGGCGTGCCTGCGCAGCAGGTGGAAGTAGTTCGCCGGGGTGGAGGGCACCGCCACGGTCATCGAACCCTCCGCGCACAGCTGCAGGAAGCGCTCGATCCGGCCGGAGGTGTGGTCCGGCCCCTGGCCCTCGTGCCCGTGCGGCAGCAGCAGCACGACGTCGGAGAGCTGTCCCCACTTGGCCTCGCCGGAGGAGATGTACTCGTCGATGACGGTCTGCGCGCCGTTGACGAAGTCGCCGAACTGCGCCTCCCACATCACCAGCGCGTCCGAGTTGGCCACCGAGTAGCCGTACTCGAAGCCCACGGCCGCGTACTCGGACAGCGCCGAGTCGTAGATCATCACGCGGCCCTGGTTCTCGGACAGGTGCTGCAGTGGCGAGTACTCCTGGCCGCTCTTGCGGTCGATGACCACCGAGTGCCGCTGGGTGAACGTGCCCCGCCGGGAATCCTGCCCGGACAGCCGCACGAGCCTGCCCTCGCAGGCCAGCGAGCCGAACGCGAGCAGCTCGCCGAACGCCCAGTCGATGTTGCCCTCGCGGGCCATCTTCGCCCGCCGCTCCAGGACGGGCTTGACCCGTGGGTGCGGGTTGAAGCCCTCGGGCAGGTTGACGAAGGCGTCGCCGATGTGCTCGATGAGGCTGCGGGGAACCGCCGTCGGCACCTTGGCCGGCACCTGCTGCTCCTCCTCGACCGAAGGGCTCGGCGCGATCGGGTGCTTCTCCAGCTCGCGGACCTCGTTGAACACGTGCTCCAGCTGGCTGGAGAAGTCCCGCAGCGCCGCCTCGGCCTCGTCCACCGAGATGTCCCCGCGGCCGATCAGCGACTCGGTGTAGGTCTTGCGGACGCTGCGCTTGGCGTCGATGATGTCGTACATCCCGGGCTGGGTCATCGAGGGGTCGTCACCCTCGTTGTGGCCGCGCCGCCGGTAGCAGATCATGTCGATCACGACGTCCTTGTTGAACGCCTGCCGGTAGTCCACGGCCAGCCGCGCCACCCAGTACGCGGCCTCGGGGTCGTCGCCGTTCACGTGGAAGATCGGCGCGCCGATCATCTTCGCGACGTCGGTGGCGTACTGCGACGAGCGGGCGTGCTCGGGTGCGGTCGTGAAGCCGACCTGGTTGTTGATGATGACGTGCACGGTGCCGCCGGTGCGGTAGCCGCGCAGCAGCGCGAGGTTCAGCGTCTCGGCGACCACGCCCTGGCCTGCGAACGCGGCGTCGCCGTGCAGCAGCACCGGCAGCACGGTGAAGCCGCCGGAATCGCGGTCGCCCTTGTCGAGGATGTCCTGCTTGGCGCGCACGATCCCCTCGAGCACCGGGTCCACGGTCTCCAGGTGCGAGGGGTTGGCGGTCAGCGACACCTTCGTCTCGCCGTCGCCGAACATCCGGAAGTACTTGCCCTCGGCGCCGAGGTGGTACTTCACGTCACCGGAGCCGTGCGCCTGGCCAGGGTCGAGGTTGCCCTCGAACTCCTGGAAGATCTGCGAGATCGGCTTGCCGACGATGTTGGCGAGCACGTTGAGCCGCCCGCGGTGCGGCATGCCCACGACGACCTCGTCGAGCTCGTGCTCCGCGGCCTTGTCGAGCACGGTGTCCAGCAGCGGGATCACCGTCTCACCGCCTTCGAGCGAGAACCGCTTCTGCCCGACGTACTTCGTCTGCAGGAACGTCTCGAACGCCTCGGAGGCGTTGAGCTTGGACAGCACGTACTTCTGCACGGCCGGGTCCGGCTTCTCGTGCGGGATCTCCACGCGGTCCTGGATCCAGCGGCGCTCGTCGGGGTCGAGGATGTGCGTGTACTCGACGCCGACCGTCCGGCAGTAGGAGTCCCGCAGCACACCGAGCACGTCGCGCAGCTTCATCCGCTGCTGCCCGGCGAACCCGCCGACGGCGAAGTCGCGGTCGAGGTCCCACAGGGTCAGCCCGTGGGACAGGATGTCCAGGTCCTCGTGCCGCCGCTGCCGGTAGTTCAGCGGGTCGGTGTCGGCCATGAGGTGGCCGCGCATCCGGTAGGCGTCGATCAGCTCCAGCACGCGGGCGGTCTTGTCGATCTCGCCCTCGGGGATGTCCTCGACCCACCGCACCGGCTCGTACGGCAGCCGCAGCGAGGTGAAGATGTCGTCGTAGAAGCCGTCCCCGCCGAGCAGCAGCTCGTGGATGCGCTTGAGGAACTCGCCCGACTCCGCGCCCTGGATGATGCGGTGGTCGTAGGTCGAGGTCAGCGTCATGATCTTGCTGACGCCCAGCTTGACCAGCGTCTGCTCGCTGGTGCCCTCGAACGCGGCCGGGTACTGCATCGCGCCGACGCCGATGATGGCGCCCTGACCCGACTGCAGGCGGGGCACCGAGTGGTTGGTGCCGATGCCGCCCGGGTTGGTCAGCGAGATCGTGGTTCCGGCGAAGTCGTCCGCGGTGAGCTTGTTGTTGCGCGCCTTCTTGACGATGTCCTCGTAGGCCTGCCAGAACTGGAGGAACGTCATGTTCTCCGTGTTCTTGATGGAGGCCACGACCAGCGTGCGCTGGTCCTCCTTGACCTTCATGTCGATCGCGAGGCCGAGGTTGATGTGCTCGGGCGTGACCGCGTGCGCCTTGCCGTCGACCAGTTCGTAGTGCCGGTTGAGGTTCGGGAAGTCGTGCAGCGCGCGGACCATCGCGTACCCGATGAGGTGGGTGAACGAGATCTTCCCGCCGCGGGTGCGCTTGAGGTGGTTGTTGATCACGATGCGGTTGTCGGCCATCAGCTTCGCCGGCACCGCGCGCACGCTGGTGGCCGTCGGCACGCTCAGCGAGGCGTCCATGTTCTTCGCGATCGCCGCGGCGGCGCCGCGCAGCGGCTTGCGCTCGGGCTCGTCGGCCTTGGCGGGTGCCTGCTTCGCGGGGGCGGGCTTCGCCTGCTCGCCCTTGGGCTGCTGGTCCCTGGCGGCCTGCTTCTCCTTGGCGGCCGGCTTCGCCTCGGCCTTCGGCGCGACCTTCGGCGTCTGCTGTGTCTGCTGTGCCTGCTGCTTCGGCTCGTCCCGGGCCGGAGCCTGCTGGGTCTTCGGGGCGGGGCGCTGCCCGTTGGGCGACGGCGTGCTCTCGGCGGTATCCGGCTTCTGTTGCGCTGCCTGCGTGGGCTTGAAGTCGGCAAAGAAGTCATGCCATGCGGCGTCTACTGAGGAGGGGTCGGCGAGGAACTGGTCGTACATCTCCTCGACGAGCCATTCGTTGGGGCCGAACTGTGACGCAGGGCTGCTGCTGGACACGGCTTGGACTCGCCTCTATCCGTCTCGATCTGTGTTGTCCGATTACGCGCCTTCCAGGCTAACCCCCTCGCGTGGCGGCCCGGCAGCGAACTGGGTCAACTGCTGGACCGATGCTTTGGTATTTGTCACTGAACCGGTCCAGTGATCGATGCCGTGCTACTGCTGCCGCCAGAGAGCGGCGTACTGACCACCCGCTGCGAGCAGTTCCGCGTGCGTGCCCTGCTCGACGACCCGGCCGTGGTCCAGCACCGCGATCCGGTCGGCGCGGGCCGCGGTCGCCAGCCGGTGGGCCACCACGAACGTCGTCCGCCGCTGGGTGAGCCGGTCGGCCGCCCGCAGGACCGTCGCCTCGGTCGCCGGGTCCAGCGCGGCCGTGGCCTCGTCGAGCAGGAGCACGTCCGGGTCCACCAGCTGGGCCCGCGCGAGCGCGACCAGCTGCCGCTGTCCGGCCGACAGCGACCGGCCCCGCTCGCCGACCGGCTGATGGAAGCCCGACGGCAGCGCCGCCACACCCTCCAGCGCGCCGACCGCCCGTACCGCCGCCTCGACCTCGGCGTCGGTGGCCGACGGGCGACCGTAACGCACATTGTCGGCCACCGTGCCGGTGAACAGATGTGCCTCCTGCGGTACGACGCCCAGCCGGGCGCGCAGGCCCGCGAGGTCGTAGTCGCGCACGTCCACGCCGTCGACGCGCAAGGTGCCGCGAGTGGCGTCGTAGAACCGGGCCACGAGCTTCACCACGGTGGACTTTCCGGCTCCGGTGGCGCCGACGAGCGCGACGGTGGTCCCCGCGGGCACTCGCATGGACACCTCGCGCAGCGCGAGCGTGTCCGTGCCGGAGTAGCCGAAGTCGACACCGTCCAGCTCGACGTCACCGCGCAGCCGCCGCGGCACGGGCACCGGCCGGTCCGGCTGCGGCACCGACGTCGGGGTGCGCAGCAGGTCGCCGATCCGGCGCAGGCCCACCTTCGCCTGCTGGTAGGCGTCGAAGACGGAAGACAGCTGCTGCACCGGCGAGAAGAACAGTCCGAGGTAGAGCATGAACGCGAGCAGCACGCCGGGAGACAGCGTGCCCGCCGCCACCCGGTTCGCGCCCACGACCAGCACGATCGCCTCGGCGACACCGGAGAGGAGCGTGATGAACGGGAAGTAGGTGGCGACGTAGCGCTGCGCGCGCAGGCGGGTACGCCGGTAGGCGTCGCTGCGCGAGGCGAACGCCTGCGCGGAGCGCTCCTCGCGCGTGTAGGCCTGCGCGACCCGCAGCCCCGAGACGTTCTCCTGCATGTCGGCGTTCACGGCGCTGACCTGTTCCCGAGCCTCGGTGTAGGCGGCCGAGGAGAGCCTGCGGAAGATCGCGGTCGCCACGATGAGCACGGGCAGCACCGCCAGCGCGTAGAGCGCCAGGCCGAGGTCGGTGATGAACAGCGCGCCGCCGATGCCGGCGATGGTGAGCACGCTGACGACGGCGGTCGCCAGGCCGGTCTGCAGGAACGTGGACAGCGCGTCCACGTCGGTGGTCATCCGGGTCATGATCCGGCCGGAGAGCTCGCGCTCGTAGTAGTCGAGGCCGAGCCGTTGCAGGTGCGCGTAGCTGCGCACCCGCAGCAGGTAGAGCACGGACTCGCCGGTCCGCGCGGTGAGCCGGGTCTGCACCGCGATGACCAGCCAGTCGATCATGATCACGAGCACTCCGACGGCCGCCACCAGCAGGACGACGGACTCCGCGCCCGTGCGCACGCCGTCGTCGACGCCGCGCTGGTACAGGGCGGGCACGGCGACGGTCGCGAGCGCGTCGACGGCCACCAGCGCGACCACCGCGGCGAGCAGGCCGCGCACCGGGCGCAGCAGCCTGCCGAGGCGGAACCGCGGGTCGGGTGCCGTCGGGTCGGTGTCGCCGAGCTGCGGCGATCTCGCGGGCGGCAGTGCCCGAACCCGTTGGAGCAGTTCGGGTGTCGGCGGCAGGTTCAGGGACGCCCGCCCGCCGCCGTCACCGCCACCGGCCGGGGCCGAGCGGTGCGCCGCCGACTCCGCCAGCTCGCCCACCTCGTCCTGCTCGCCCGGCTCCGGCCACAGCTGCGGGGTGATCCCGGAGGCGTCGCGGGTGAACGTGTCGTGCCGCCGGACATGCTCGACGTCCTCGCCCGGCCCGGACACCAGGTCACGGAACAGGGCGCAGCGCTCGTGCAGCTCCTCGGCCGTGCCGACGTCGACGACCTTGCCCGCGTCGAGCACGGCGATCCGGTCGGCGAGGTCGAGCGTGGAGCGCCGGTGCGCGATCAGGATCGTCGTCCGTGCCCGGGTGACCGCGCGCAGCGTGTCGTGGATCGCCGCCTCGGTCACCGTGTCCACGGCCGACGTGGCGTCGTCCAGCAGCAGCAGGCGCGGGTCGGTCAGCAGGGCCCTGGCCAGCCCGATCCGCTGCCGTTGCCCGCCGGAAAGCGTCAGCCCGCGCTCGCCGACCAGCGTGTCGTAGCCGTCCGGCAGCTCGGTGATGAACTCGTGCGCCTCGGCGGCCCTCGCGGCGGCGACGATCTCCTCGTCGCTCGCGTCGGGTCGGCCGTAGGCGATGTTGTCGCGGACCGAAGAGGAGAACAGGAAAGCCTCCTCGAACACCACGCCGATCGCGCGCCTGAGATCGGCGAGGCGCACCTCACGGATGTCCGGGGCGTCACCCGGCGGTCCGATGTGGATGGAACCCTCGTGCGGGTCGTAGAAGCGGGGCAGTAACAGCGAGATGGTGGACTTGCCCGATCCGGCCGTGCCGACGAGGGCGAGCGTCTCGCCTGCCCGCGCGTGCAGCGACAGGCCGTCGAGCACCGGCTCCGAGCGGGTGTAGCCGAACCGCACGCCGTCCAGCCGGACCTCCAGCGGGCCTTCTGGCAGCGGCCGCGCGTCCGGGTGCTCGCGCACCTCGGGCTGGGCGTCGATGAGCTCGTGCACGCGCTCGGCACCGGCGCGAGTGAGCTGCGCCTGCACCACAAGGCTCGCCAGCATGCGGGCGGGACCGATCAGCGCGGAGACGTAGGTGGCGAACGCGAGGAAGGTGCCAAGGCTGATGTCACCGCGCAGCGCCAGCAGGCCACCCGCCGCGAGCACGGCGACCTGTCCCGCCGCGGGCAGCGCCGACGTGGTCGCTGTCGGCACGGCCGACAGGCGCGCCGCGCGCAGCCGCTCGGCGTACAGCTTCCTGGCGGTGGCGGAGAGTTTGCCGACCTCGCGCTGCTCCTGGCCGAAGCCCTTGACCACGCGCACGCCGGTGACGGTCTCCTCGACCTGCTGCGCGACGTCGGCCGCGCGCTGCTGGGCGGCCCACGTGGCAGGGAACAGCCTGCGCCTGCTGACCGCGACCACGATCGCCACGGCCGGTGCCACCACCAGGGCGATGAGCGTGAGCAACGGCGACATCCACAGCATCGCGCCGAGCGCGAGCACCGCGAAGATCACCGAACCGGCCGAGAGCGGGACCTGCATCAGGATGCCGGTGACGAGCTGCAGGTCGGTGATCGCGCGGGAGACGACCTGGCCGGTGCGCAGCGAGTCCTGCTTGCCGCCGTCGAGCCGGGAGACCGCGCCGAAAACGGCGCGCCGCAGGTCGTGCTGCACGTCGAGGGCGAGGCGCCCGCCGAGGTAGCGGCGGGCGAACGCGCTGCCGAAGGTCAGCACCTGCAGCCCGATCAGGGCCGCGGCCAGCCCGCCGAGGCGGGCCGTCTCACCGGCGACCGCGTCGTCCACCGCGACCCGCACCAGCAGCGGGCTCGCCGCCTGCAAGCCGACGCCGACGACGGCGGCGCCGAGGGCGAGCAGCACGAGCCGTGGGTGCTGCCAGCACGCGGCGGCCAACCTGCGGATCCACCCTGCCCGCGCCTGCCCGGGATCCCGGGCCAGGTTCTGTTCGGGGGCACGGTCGCGGCTTCGGGCGGGAGCGGTGGTCACGTCCCCAGGCTATGGTCGTGAGTGGCTACGCGAGTTCTAACTCGTGTGCGCACTCACGAGGCGTGGGTGGCTAGGTGATGTCCCTGCGCTGGTTGGCCGCCCACCCGCCGATGAAGAACACCATCGTCCAGGCGAGGAAGATCGCCGCCGACACCCACCACGCGAACGCTCCTGGCGCGCCCGCCGTGTACTGCAGCAGCCACTGCAGGTCCGAGTCGAGCTCGCCGGGCACGGACACGCCCGCCGCGCCGAACGCCTCCGCCCCGATGGCGCCCACGATCCCGTTCAGCGTGCCGTTCGGCAGGACCCCGCCGAGCCAGGTGATCCCCAGCCACGCGAAGCCGACGAACACCAGGACGTTCTCCACGACCAGCATCCAGATCGTGAGCGTGACCACGCTGCCGACGACGCTGTTCCACACGGCACCGACGCCGATCCCGAACAGGGTCGCCAGCACGGTTGCCAGCACGCCGGCACCGAGCACACCGAGCCACTGCCCGGCGCTGGGCAGGCCGCGCTCGTCCACGGTGAGCACGGTGCCCAGGCTCGCGGCCCCGACGATGACCACGCCGTACGCGGCGCCCCAAACGATGTAGGTGATCATCTTCGCGGTCAGCGCGGAGACGCGGTTCGGTGCGGTGAGGAACGTCGTCGTGATGGTCTTCTTGCTGTACTCGCCCGCTAAGGCGAACACGCCGAAGATGACCGGGAACATCGTGCCGATGTTCACCCCGTGCCCCAGCGCCAGCAGGCCGACCGGCAGCTCGCCGAGCTGGATTCCCAGCAGGGCCGCGAGCTCCTCCGCGTCGGAGCTGCCCAGGTAGTCGTTGAGGTCGTTGGTGATCGCGCCCCAGGCGAGCGCGAACAGGAACCCGAAGAGCACCGCGGGGATCATCAGGCCCCACCAGCTCTTGGTGGTCAGTGTCTTGCGGAACTCCGCCTTGACGAGGTTGCCCATCATCGCTGGCCTCCCCAGCCCTGTTGCGGCCCCGGCTGCTGCTGTGGTGGCGGTGGTGGCCCCCAGCCGCCCGGCGGCTGCTGCGGTGGTGGTGGTGGTGGGGGTGGCTGTTGCGGTGGTGGTGGCTGCTGGCCGTAGGGCAGCTGGCCCGCGCTGTACTGGCCGCTGGTGAGCTGGAAGAACAGCCGTTCCAGATCGGCCCGGTCCTCCTGCATGCCGTACACCGCGAGCCCCGCCTTCGCCGCGAGATCCCCGATCTGCTGCACGGTCGCACCGCTCACCGCGACCCGGCCGTCCTGCGTCGGCTCGATATGGGTGAAGCCTGCTTCCTGCAGGGCCTTCACCAGAGCGCCCGCGTCGGCGGGCTGCACGAGCACGCGCGAGGTCTGGCTGCTCCGGAGCTGGTCGAGCGAACCGTAGTACCGGGTCATCCCGGCGCTGATGATCACGACCTGGTCGATGGTCTGCTCGACCTCGGACAGCAGGTGGCTCGACACCAGCACGGTGCGGCCCTGCTGCGCGTAGGAGCGCAGGAACGTGCGCAGCCAGGCGATGCCCTCCGGGTCGAGGCCGTTCGCGGGCTCGTCGAGCACGAGTACCTGCGGGTCGCCGAGCAGCGCCGTCGCCAGCGCCAGCCGCTGGCGCATGCCGAGCGAGAAGTCACCGGCCTTGCGCTCGGCGGCCGAGGACAGCCCCACCAGCCCGAGCAGCTCGTCCGCGCGCTGGTCGGGCACGCCGATCGCGGCGGCGTACACGCGCAGGTGGTTGCGCGCGGTGCGCTTCGGGTGGAAGCCCTCGTTCTCCAGCACCGAACCGACCACCCGCGCCGGGTTGCCGAGCTGGTGGTGCTGCCTGCCGTTGATCGTCGCGATGCCCGCGGTCGGGGTGACGAGACCGAGCAGCATGCGCAGCGTCGTCGTCTTGCCTGCGCCGTTCGGCCCGAGGAATCCGGTGACCGAACCCGGCTCCACGGCGAAGCTCAGGTTCTGCACCGCCGTGACGGCACCGAACTGCTTGGTGAGGTTCTGCACCGCGATGCGGCCACTGCCGTCGTGCATGCCGCCCCCGTTCCCGCTCGCTGATCCGTCGTCGGCAGGCGCCATCCTGCCGTACCGGGTGGTGGGACGATCACGCGAGGGGCCGGGTCGCGCCGGCGGCCGTGGCGACCTGCGTCACGCGCCGCGGCGGGAATTCTCCCTGGCGCGGTAGACGGTGCGCGGCAACCTTTCCGGGCGCGGCTACCATTCACCGCGGATCCTTGGGAAATCACGATTCCGCCGGGTGGTGGGTGGACAAGTAATCCGGCCCCGTTGTGCCCCCCGACAAGCGAACTCGGAACCTATTACCTAAGCTGGTACACGGCGGCCCGCTCCCAGTGACCCCCAGGCTGGTTGAGCGGGCCGCCCCTTTCTTTCCGATCGGGTTTTTCGTTCAGCGCGGGACGGGGCTGTACTCCAGTCCGTGCGCGGCCGCCACTGGTTCGTTCGTCAGCGCGCCCGCATGGGTGTTCAGTCCCGCGGCGAGGCTCGCGTCACCGTCGAGCGCGTCGCGCCAGCCCCGCTCCGCGAGCTGGATCGCGTAGGGCAGCGTGACGTTGGTGAGGCCGTAGGTGGACGTCCTCGGCACGGCGCCGGGCATGTTGGCCACGCAGTAGAACACCGAGTCGTGCACGCGGTAGGTCGGCTCGTCGTGTGTGGTCGGCCGCGAGTCGGCGAAGCAGCCGCCCTGGTCGATCGAGATGTCGACGAGCACGCTGCCGGGCCGCATCCGCGCCACCAGGTCGCTGGACACGAGCTTGGGCGCCTTCGCGCCGGGCACGAGTACCGCCCCGATCACGAGGTCGGCCTCCAGCACGGAGTGTTCGAGGGAGAGGGCGTTCGACGTCACCGTGCGGATACGGCCGCCGAAGTCATGGTCGATCTGGCGCAGCCGGTCGACGTTCGTGTCGAGCACCTCGACGTCAGAGCCGAGACCGAGGGCGATCCGGGCGGCGTTGAGCCCGGCGACGCCACCGCCGATGACCACGACCCTGGCGGGGTGCACGCCGGGGACGCCGCCGGGCAGCACACCGCGGCCGCCGCTCGGCTTGAGCATCGCGTAGGCACCGACCTGCGGGGCGAGCCTTCCGGCGACCTCCGACATCGGGGCCAGCAGCGGCAGGGCGCCGTCGCTCGTCTGAACGGTCTCGTAGGCGATCGCGGTCGTGCCCGCGGCGAGCAGCGCTTCGGTCAGCGGGCGGTCGGCGGCCAGGTGCAGGTACGTGAACAGCACCTGATCGGCGCGCAGCCGCTCGTACTCCGCCGCGATGGGCTCCTTCACCTTCAGCACGAGCTCGCCCTCCGCCCAGGCTTCCTCCGCCGAGGCCAGGATCTTCGCGCCCGCGGAAAGGTACTCCTCGTCGCTGATGGCGGAGCCGACGCCCGCGTCGGTCTCGACGAAGACGTCGTGGCCGCGCTGAACCAGCTCGTGCACGCCGGCGGGGGTCAGCGCCACGCGGTACTCGTGCTTCTTGATCTCACGGGGGACGGCGATGCGCACGGCTGCCTCCTGCTGTCTGGTGCGGTGTCGCTGCCCACGGTGAACCACCCGGACGGCGGTGTCATCGTGGCGACAAGACAATGATGACCCGACCCGGTGGTCGGCGCAGGACAACGCCTTGACCTCTAGCATGGTCGAGGTTCCACCCTGGGTCGCACCGGCGGAAGGGATTCTCATGCGGGCGGTGTGGCTGAAGGAGTTCGGCGGGCCGGAGGTGCTCGTCACGGGTGAGGCGCCGGATCCGGTGCCGGGACCAGGGCAGGTGCTGATCGAGGTCGCCTTCGCCGGCATCACGTTCGTCGAGACGCAGTTCCGCCGCGCCGGGCGGGGACCTTTCGAGGTGGAGCCACCGCTCATTCCCGGAAACGGCGTCGGCGGTGTGGTCACGAGGGTCGGCCACGGCGCCGATCCGGCACTGGCGGGCAGGCGGGTGGTCAGCGGCCTCGGCGGCTCGGGCGGCTACGCGGAACGGGCGGTCGCGGACGCGGAGGCCGTCATCGAGGTGCCCGACGGCCTCGGTCTCGACAGCGCGGTCGCCCTGCTCGCGGACGGGCGCACCGCCACCATGCTCGTCCGCGGTGCCGGACTGGCCGGCGGGGAGCGGGTCCTCGTCGAGGCAGCCGCGGGCGGCGTGGGCACGCTGCTGGTGCAGCTCGCCCGCGCGGCCGGCGCGCTCGTCGTGGGGGTGGCGGGCGGGCGGCACAAGCTGGAGCTGGCCCATGAGCTCGGGGCAGAGGTGACGGCCGACTACCGCGAGCCCGGCTGGACCGAGCGAGTGCGCGACGCGGTCGGCGGCGTGGACCTGGTGTTCGACGCGGTGGGCGGCGAGACGGGACGGGCGGCGTTCGAGCTGCTCGGCCGGGGCGGGCGGTTCGTGTCCTACGGGCTCGCAGGCGGTGCGCCTGCCGCGATCCCCGGCGAGCTCGCCGCGGCCCGCGGGGTGAGTGTGAGCTGGGGTATCGGCGGACGACCGGCGGAGCTGCGGGCGTTCGCGAAGAGCGCGCTGGCCGAGGCGGCGGCCGGGCGGCTCCGGCCGGTGATCGGGCAGCGGTTTCCGCTCGAACGGGCGGCCGACGCGCACGCGGCGATCGAGTCACGGGCCACGGTAGGTAAAACGCTGCTCGAGGTGCTGTGAGGGCTCACGACCAGCGCACCGCGACGAGCTGGGTGAGCAGGGCGAGCCGGACGTCCGGCTCGTCGAGTTCCAGCGGCACCAGTTCGAGGAGCTTGCGCATCCGGTAACGCAATGTGTTGGGATGGATGCGCAGCGCCAGGGCCGCCGCCCGCGGATCGCCCGGATGCCGCAGCCATTCGTACAGCGTGTCCACGTACGCGGTGTCGTTGGCGGCGTCGTGCGCGCGGATCGCGCCAAGCGGGCCGAGTTCGGTGATCCGCGCGCCACCCGCTGCGGTCGCCGAACGGTGCAGTGCGAGGGCCGTCCACACCTCGTCGAAGCAGACGATCCGGCCGGGCAGCACACCGGAGCGCAGCAGCCCGAGTGCCTCGTCGGCCTCGGCCCGCGACCGGGCGAGGTCGGTGAGTGCGCGTGCGCTGCCCGCCGCGGCGCGCAGCTCCCCGGTCTTGCGCCCGGACGGGACCTCGTCCAGCGCGGCGCGCAGCTCGGGCCACGCGCCGGGGCCATGCTCGTCCGGCACGATCGCGTAGAGCAGGCCGCCGCTCTCGGCGGCGGCCGGGCGGCGGCCGATGCCCTGCGAGATCCGTTCGAGCAGCGCGAGCCGCAGCCCCTCGCCGTCGAGCGTCTCGCCGCCGGGCGTGTCCACCACGACGACCCGGTGCGGCTCGTCGGCGAGATCCAGCTCGGCGGCCGCCCTGCGCGGGCTCACCTCGCCGCGCAGCAGGGCGCGCAGCAGCTCCGCCGACGCGCGGCGCTGGACGTCGGCGTGTGCGCGGCGGCGCAGCAGGTGCAGCGCGACCACGGGCGCGGTGTCGGCGAAGGCGGCCGCGCGCTCGTCCGGGACCGGGCCGGAGACCACCGCCCACATGGACCCGAGCAGCTCGCCGCCCATCCGGATGGGCACGATGAGGCGTGGCAGGGTGCCGTCCCGCTGCGCCGGCACGAAGATCGTCTGCCGTCCGCGGGACAGCTCGCGGAACACACCACGCGAGCGAAAGCGGGCGAGCACGTCGTCCGGGATCCGCCGCCCCATGATCGTCGCCACGCGCGCGGAGTCGGTGAGGTCCTGGCGGGCCGAGTAGGCGAGCACGCGCGAGTTGGTGTCCTCGATGGTCACCGGCGCGTCGACCACCGAGGCCACCGCGTCGGCGAGCCGGAACAGGTCGCTCGCGGCCGGGTCGTCGCCGTTCTCCAGCGTCTCCGACTCGTCGGCGATTGCGTCGAGCACCGTGCGCAACAGCCATACCAGCTGTGCCCAGGACGTCGCGGCGTGCACCTCGACGAGGCCGATGCCCGCGCCGCGCGCCGCCCGCCGGATCCCGGGCTTGCGGGCCACCGGCGGCTTGAGCAGCACCGCCGCGGCACTGTGCTCGGCGCTGCCGCGCACCAGTTCGGTGGCCTCGGCGGCATCGGTGACGGCGACGCCGAGCACGAGGTCACCCGCCGCGAGGTGCCCGGGCGAGCCTGGCTCGGCGATCACGACGTCGGCCACGGCAGCGCAGTCCTCGGGCACGTGGACCGCGTGCAGCAGCGTGGGTCCCACGCGATCGACGACGGTGCGTACGGAGACCATCAGACCTCGTGCGGGGTGCGCGCGTCGATGTCGTCCGGCGTGTACTGCTCGCGCTTCGTGGTGAGCGCCCAGCGGTGCCCGGAGGGATCGACGACCCTCGCGTACCGCTCGCCGAAGAACATCTCCTGGATCGGCGACTCGACGGCCGCGCCGGCGAAGACGGCGCGCCGGAACAGGTCGTCCGGGTCGTGCGTCTCCAGCGTCAGCAACATCGGGGTGCCGCCGAGTGACGGTGGCGCGAGTGCGTCGAGTCGCGGGATCTCCTCGCTCACCAGCAGCCGGGCGTCGCCGACGGCGAGTTCCACGAACAGAACCGTGCCGTCGGGCAGCAGGTTGCGGAAGAGTTCCACGGCGCCGAACGCCTTGCGGTAGAAGGTCAGCGCGGCCGGCACGTCCTTGACGAACAGGTGTGGCACCAGCCCGATGGCGCGGCTCGGCCCGCTCACGCGCTCTTCTCCTGCCTGCTGAGGAGCCCGGCATCGGCCGCGGCGGCGGTCAGCCGTTCGAGTAGCCGGGCCTCCCGCGCGGCGACCTGCCTGCCGAGGCCGGTGAGCTGGTAGTAGCGGCGGCGCGCGTCGTGGGGCTCGTCCTCGCTCATGTCCGGAGCCTCCTCGACGAGACCGTCGGCGGCGAGGCGGGCCAGCGTGCGGTAGAGCGTGCCGGGGCCGAGTTGTACCGACCCGTCGGTGATCTCGCTGACGAAACCCATGATCCGGTAGCCGTGCGCGCGCCCCCTGGCGAGCGCCAGCAGGACCTGGAACGCCGCCGGGGTGAGCGGTGGCGGGTTGCCCTTCGCCATGCGCAGAGCATACACTCCGGTCTCGTTGTATCCGGGATGGATATATCTGAACTGGAGTTGTCATGGCTATTCGCGGCGTGAGCAAGGTGATCATCGGTGTGCGCGACCAGGACCGGGCGAGCAGGTTCTGGTCCGGGACCCTCGGCTTCGACGTCACCACGGACGCGTCCTACGGCGACGAGGGCAACCGGTGGGTCGAGGTGGCTTCGCCGGACGGCGCGACGGCGCTGATCCTGAGTGCGGACCCCGGCGACCTGTCCCGCTTCCCGGAGCGCGACGGCCTGCCCACGGTGAACTTCTTCCTCTACGCTGACGACATCGAGCGGACCTACGAGGAGCTGTCGGTGAAGGGCGTCGAGTTTCCCGCGCCGCCGACGAAGCAGCCGTGGGGCTGGTGGGCGATGTTCCTGGACCCAGAGGGGAACCGCTACGCGCTGCAGCCACGCGACTCGTGAGTGCGTAACAGTGTTCTAACTCGTGTCGGCACTCACGAGCTCAGTCGGCCATGGCTTCGGCGATCCAGTCGGTGACCGGCAGCCCGCGCTCGACGCACTCCGCGGACAGTCGCACGGTCCAGCGCAGGGCCTGGAGCACGAGGCTGTCCATCTCGTCCGGCTCGGCGCTGGCCAGGGCGATCTCCACCTGCTCCTCGGCCGCCTCGGTGTTGCCGTGGACCTCCGCGAGCAGGGTGCGGACTGCGGTGCGCACGGGCGGGTCGGCCTGGTCGATCGAGACCTCCTCGCCCTCGGCGTCGAACACCTGCACCTTCACCGGAGCGCTGCCGCCGTCCCCGAGCGTGCCGACCATCGCGCTGCACTCCGCGAAGAGCAGCAGCATCAGCTGCCGGGTCTCCGTCTGCCGCTGGTCGGGAGTGGCCGGGGCCAGCTCGTCGATCGCCTCGGCGTCGTCGCCGAGGCGCATCGCGACGAGTGCGCGCTGCGCCTTCCCGACGAGCCTGCTCCGCTCGTCCTCGCTCCGTTCGGGGTGCACGGTGCCCATCAAACACCAGGACCGGCCGAATTGGTGCCGCCCGTCCGGGGCAGGCGAGCTCAGCGAGCCGCCCGCAGCGCGCCGAGCGCCAGCCGTTGCAGCAGCGGGGCGAGTTCGTCGTCGGGCAGGTGCCTGCTGTGCGGGGTGGAGTTGATCAGCCCGAACACCGCGTGTGCCGCCGACCGGGCGTGCGCCTGGTCCAGTCCGGGCACGGCGGCCCGGATCGCACGTACCCACACCTCGACGTAGCGCCGTTGCAGCGCCCGCACCTGCCTGCGGTCGGTGTCGGCGAGGTTGGCGAAGCTGCGCTCCTGCACCGTGATCAGCGCCGGGTGGGTGAGCGCGAAGTCGACGTGGAACCGGACGAGCGCCGCGAGCACCTCGTCGGGGCCGCCGTCGTGCTCGGCGTGCGACTCGCCGCCTGCGAGCAGGTACTCGCTGATGGACGTCAGCATCTCGCCGAGCATCGCGTCCTTGCTCCGGAAATGCCGGTACAGCGCCGGGCCGGAGATGCCGACCGCCGCGCCGATGTCGTCGATTCCCACGCCGTGGAACCCGTGCTGCGCGAACAGTTCGGCGGCCGCGATGAGGATCTGCCCGCGCCGACCGGACTTCTCGCCGTTCGCGAGCGGGGTGGTGGGAGTCGATGGCACCGCGACAGTCTACGGCGGATGTGTTAGCGCTCGCTAACACATCCGCCGTTCGGCCTGGTCCGGTCGGGTCATCTCGCTTCACACGGGTTTTACGTTGGCCGCCCACCTGGTAATGGTTCTTCTGGTCAGCAGTCAACAGAGGGGGCCGCCATGACCCGACCGGCACTCCGTTACCTGGCAACGATCATGGTCGCCTCGCTGGCATTGCTCGGTGGTGCCGCCGCCGCGAGCGCGGCCCCGGCCGAGATCAACTACGTCGCGCTCGGCGACTCCTACTCCTCGGGTACGGGCGCAGGGGACTACGGCGACTCGGGTGGCTGCCGGCGCAGCGCCAACTCCTACCCGCGGCTGTGGGCGGACTCCCACGACGTCGCGGACTTCGACTTCGCCGCCTGTTCCGGCGCGCGCACGTCCGACGTGCTCGCACAGGCCGCCGCGCTCGGTGCCGGAACCACCTTCGCCACCGTGTCGGTCGGCGGGAACGACGCCGGCTTCACCGACGTGATGATCGACTGCACGGTCGGTGGCGACCAGACGTGCGTCAACCGTGTCGAGGAGGCCAAGACGTTCGTGCGCAACGTGCTGCCCGCCCGGCTCGACAACGTCTACGCCACCATGCGTGCGAACGCGCCGAACGCCGAGATCGTCGTGCTCGGCTACCCGCGCTTCTACGAGCTCGACGGATCGTGCAACGCCGGGCTGAGCGAGAAGAAGCGCGCGGCGATCAACTCCGGCGCCGACACGCTCGCGGAGGTCACCGCACAGCGGGCCGCCGCCGCCGGGCTCACCTTCGTCGACGTCCGCGGCCCCTTCACCGGGCACGGCATCTGTTCGAGCGACTGGTGGCTGCACAGCCTCACCTGGCCGGTGGAGAACTCCTACCACCCCAATGTCCGCGGGCATGCCCTCGGCTACCTGCCCGCACTGGAGACGGTGACCGGCTGACTGCCCGGCCGGCGACTCTCGTATCCGCTGGACACGATGGTTAGCGCTCGCTAACATCTCGCATCGTGTTAACGCCTGCTAACCTGTCGGGGTAGCCGCGCGGATGACGAGGGAGGCCATGGACACACCAGCGCTGACCAGCTTGGTCGACACGCATGGCGAGGCATACGCCCGCAACGCCGGCGCGCACGGCGAGCTGGTGGAGGATCTCCGCAAACGCTTGGCCGCGGCGCGGCTCGGCGGCTCCGAGAAGGCGCGTGCCCGTCATGTGGAACGCGGCAAGCTGCTGCCGAGGGATCGCGTGGACGCGCTGCTCGACCCGGGCTCGCCGTTCCTGGAGCTTTCTCCGCTGGCCGCGACCGGCCTCTACGACGACGAGGCGCCGTCGGCCGGAATCATCACCGGCATCGGCAGGGTGTCCGGGCGCGAGTGCGTCGTCGTCGCCAACGACGCCACCGTCAAGGGCGGCACCTACTACCCGATGACGGTGAAGAAGCACCTCCGCGCGCAGGAGGTGGCGCTGCACAACAACCTGCCGTGTGTGTACCTGGTCGACTCGGGGGGCGCGTTCCTGCCCCGCCAGGACGAGGTCTTCCCGGACCGTGAGCACTTCGGGCGCATTTTCTACAACCAGGCCACGATGTCCGCGCGCGGCATCCCGCAGATCGCCGCCGTGCTCGGCTCGTGCACGGCGGGTGGCGCCTACGTTCCCGCGATGAGCGACGAGGCGGTGATCGTGCGCAACCAGGGCACGATCTTCCTGGGCGGGCCACCACTGGTGAAGGCGGCGACGGGCGAGGTCGTCACGGCCGAGGAACTCGGCGGCGGGGACGTGCACGCCCGCTCCTCCGGGGTCACCGACCACCTCGCGGCCGACGACGCGGACGCGCTGCGCATCGTCCGCTCGATCGTGTCGACGCTCGGCCCGCGCGCGCCCCGGCCGTGGGACGTGCTGCCCGCCGAGGAACCCGCCCACGATCCGCGCGAGATCTACGGCGTGGTGCCGACCGACTCCCGCACGCCGTACGACGTGCGGGAGGTCATCGCCCGGCTCGTCGACGGCAGCCGGTTCGCCGAGTTCAAGAAGGAGTACGGCGCGACGCTGGTGACCGGCTTCGCGCGGATTCACGGCCACCCGGTCGGGATCATCGCGAACAACGGCGTCCTGTTCGCCGAGTCGGCCATGAAGGGCGCGCACTTCATCGAACTGTGCGACAGGCGCTCGATCCCGTTGCTGTTCCTGCAGAACATCACCGGTTTCATGGTCGGGAGGGACTACGAGGCCGGCGGGATCGCCAAGCACGGCGCGAAGATGGTCACCGCGGTCGCATGCGCCAGGGTGCCGAAGCTGACCGTGATCATCGGCGGGTCGTTCGGCGCGGGCAACTACTCGATGTGCGGACGCGCCTACTCGCCCCGGTTCCTGTGGATGTGGCCGAACGCGCGTATCTCCGTGATGGGCGGCGAGCAGGCGGCCTCCGTGCTCGCCACCGTCCGGCGGGACACGTTCGAGGCCCGCGGCGAGGAGTGGCCCGCCGAGGAGGAGGAGCGGTTCAAGGAGCCGATCCGCGACCAGTACGAGCACCAGGGCAGCCCGTACTACTCGACCGCGCGGCTGTGGGACGACGGCGTCATCGATCCGGCCGACACGCGCACGGTGGTCGGCCTGGCGCTGTCCGCGGCGGCGAACGCGCCCTTGGAACCCGTCGGCTACGGCGTCTTCAGGATGTGAGCATGTTCGACACAGTGCTGGTCGCCAACCGTGGCGAGATCGCGGTCCGCATCATCGGCACGCTGCGCCGGATGGGGATCCGCTCGGTGGCCGTCTACAGCGACGCGGATGCCGAGGCCCGGCACGTGCGCGAGGCCGACACGGCCGTCCGCATCGGCCCGGCCGAGGCGGCGCGCAGCTATCTGTCCATTCCGGACATCGTGCGGGCCGCTGTGGCGACGGGCGCGCAGGCGGTGCACCCCGGCTACGGCTTCCTGGCGGAGAACGCCGAGTTCGCGCACGCCTGCGCGGAGGCGGGCCTGGTGTTCGTCGGCCCGCCGGTGAGCGCGATCGACGCGATGGGCGACAAGATCCGCGCCAAGGCCACGGTCTCCGCTGCGGGCGTTCCGGTCGTTCCCGGGAAGTCCGACATCGACGACTTCGCCGCCGCCGCGGCCGAGGTCGGCTACCCGGTACTGCTCAAGCCCTCGGCCGGAGGTGGCGGCAAGGGCATGCGGCTGGTGCACTCGGCCGGGGAGCTGTCCGCCGCCGTCGAGTCGGCGCAGCGCGAGGCCCGCGGCGCCTTCGGTGACGACCGGCTGCTCGTCGAGCGGTTCGTCACCGACCCGAGGCACATCGAGATCCAGGTGCTCGCCGACGGCCAGGGCAACGTGATCCACCTCGGCGAGCGCGAGTGCAGCCTGCAACGGCGGCACCAGAAGATCGTCGAGGAGGCGCCGTCCGCGCTGCTCGACGAGCGCACGCGCGTGCGGATGGGTGCCGCCGCCGTGGATGCCGCGCGTTCGGTCGGCTACGTCGGCGCGGGAACGGTGGAGTTCATCGTGTCCGCCCGCGACGCCGAGGAGTTCTTCTTCATGGAGATGAACACGCGGCTGCAGGTCGAGCATCCGGTGACCGAGCTGGTGACCGGAATCGACCTGGTCGAGTGGCAGCTGCGGGTCGCGGCCGGGCAGGCACTCTCGCTCACTCAGCGAGACGTGCGCCTCGACGGGCACGCGGTGGAGGCCCGCGTCTACTCCGAGGACCCGGCCAGGGGCTTCGTGCCCACCGGTGGCACCGTGCTCGACGTCGCCGAGCCGGCCGGCGCCGGTGTCCGGGTCGATTCCGGCATCCAGCGGGATGCCGTGGTCGGCTCCCACTACGACCCGATGCTCGCGAAGGTCATCGCGTGGGGACCGGACCGGGCGGTCGCGCTGCACCGGCTCGACCGCGCCCTCGCCGAGACCGCGGTGCTCGGCGTGCACACCAACGTCGCCTTCCTGCGCGCGCTCGTGCGGGATGCCGACGTCCGGGCCGGCCGGCTCGACACCGGGCTGGTCGAGCGAAAGGTGGCCGAACTGGTCGCGGGCGCGGTGCCGGGGGACTTCTTCGTCGCGGCCGCGCTGGACCGGTTGCTGGACCTGCAACCCGAGGGCCCGGTCATCGACCCCTGGGACGTGCCGAGCGGCTGGCGGCTCGGTGCGCGCGGCAGCGTGACGTTCCGGCTGCGGGCCGGCGACACCGAGTCCTTGGTGCGGGTCGAGGGCCTGGCCGGTGACGCACTGGTGAGTGTGGACGGCGCGGAGCCGGTCGCGGTGTCGGCACGGCGGCACGGCCGGGACCTCGAGGTGCGCGGCGCAGGGGAGTTTCGCCGCTACCGCCGGGCACAGGCCCCCGACGGCACGCTGTGGCTCGCCGGGGAGGGGCACTGCGCGGCGATCGGTGAGCGGCCGAACCTGCTCGCCACCCACGCGGAGTCCACCGAGGCCGGTCCCGTCACCAGCCCCATGCCGGGCACCGTGCTGGTGGTCAAGGTGGCGCGCGGCGACGCGGTAGCCGCCGGGACCCCGCTGCTGGTCGTCGAGGCGATGAAGATGGAGCACACCATCACCGCGCCGGTCGACGGCATCGTCACCGAACTCCACGTCCAGGCGGGCCAACAGGTCGCGCTGGACGAACCCCTTGCCCAAGTCAGTGCGGAGGAGCACACCTCATGATCGACTTCAGGCTGGACGACGAGTACGAGGCGCTGCGCAAGACCGTTCAGGACTTCGCGCAGGCCGAGGTCGCTCCGGTGATCGGCGGCTACTACGAACGCGAGGAGTTCCCGTACGACCTCGTCGCGCAGATGGGCCGGATGGGCCTGTTCGGCCTGCCGTTCCCCGAGGAGCACGGCGGTATGGGCGGCGACTACTTCGCGCTGTGCCTCGCGCTGGAGGAACTGGCGAGGGTCGACTCGTCGGTGGCGATCACCCTGGAGGCCGGGGTGTCGCTCGGGGCGATGCCGATCCACCGTTTCGGAACGGATGCGCAGCGCCGGGAGCACCTGACGGCCCTCTGCTCCGGCGAGGCGCTCGGCGCGTTCGGGCTGACCGAGCCCGGCGGCGGGTCCGACGCCGGTGCCACCCGCACCACGGCGCGGCTCGACGGCGGCGAGTGGGTGCTCAACGGGAACAAGGCGTTCATCACGAACTCGGGCACCGACATCACCCGGCTCGTCACGGTGACCGCGGTCACCGGCCGGAAGCCGGACGGGCGCAAGGAGATCTCCACGATCATCGTGCCCTCCGGGACGCCGGGCTTCACCGTCGCGCCGAAGTACTCGAAGGTGGGCTGGAACGCCTCCGACACGCATGAGCTTTCCTTCGACGACTGCCGCGTCCCGGAGGCGAACCTGCTCGGCGAGCGCGGTCGCGGCTACGCCCAGTTCCTCTCCATCCTGGACGAGGGCCGCATCGCGATCGCCGCGCTGAGCGTCGGGCTGGCGCAGGGCTGCGTCGACGAGTGCCTGCGTTACGTCGGCGAGCGGGAGGCCTTCGGCCACAAGATCGGTGCCTACCAGGCGATCCAGTTCAAGATCGCGGACATGGAGACCCGGGTGCATACGGCGAGGCTCGCCTACTACCAGGCGGCCGCGAAGATGCTGCGCGGCGAGCCGTTCAAGAAGGAGGCCGCGATCGCGAAGCTCGTCTCGTCCAACGCGGCGATGGACAACTCCCGCGAGGCCACGCAGATCTTCGGCGGCTACGGCTTCATGAACGAGTTTCCGGTCGGCCGGTTCTACCGCGACGCGAAGATCCTGGAGATCGGCGAGGGCACCAGCGAGGTACAGCGGATGCTGATCGCGCGGGAGCTCGGCCTGGACTGACCACGACGCGGGAGCTGTGATAGATATACCGGTATAACTATCCCTGATTCCTGGAGTCGTCGTCGTGATCGAACTCAAGAGCGCCGGTGAGCTGGACGCAATGCGGCTGGCCGGGAAGGTGGTCGCCACGGCGTTGCGCGCCGTTGCGGCGGGTGCGGCGGTGGGCACGTCGTTGCGGGAACTGGACGAGATCGCGGCGGGAGTGCTCGCCGACGCGGGTGCCCGGTCGTCGTTCCTGCATTACCAGCCCGGCGGCGCGCCGAGCCCCTTCCCGGCGGTGCTGTGCACGAGCGTGAACGACGCGGTGGTGCACGGCATCCCGAACGGCTACCGGCTGCGCGACGGCGACCTGCTCAGCATCGACTTCGGGGCCGAGGTCGACGGCTGGCACGGGGACGCGGCGACCAGCTTCGTCGTCGGTACCGCGGATCAGCGCGACCTCGACCTCATCGCGGTCACCGAGCGGGCGCTGGCCGCCGGTATCGATGCCGCCCGGCCGGGCAACCGGCTCGGCGACATCGGGCACGCCATCGGCGGCATCGGGCGGGCCGCCGGTTACGGCCTGCTCGCCGACCACGGCGGGCACGGCATCGGGCGGGCGATGCACGAGCCGCCGAGCGTGCCCAACGAGGGAGTCGCGGGCAAGGGTCTGCGGCTGCGTCCCGGCATGGTGCTCGCGATCGAGCCGATGCTGGTCGCGGGTGGTGGCGACTCCTACCGGCCGGCCGAAGACGGCTGGACACTGTGCACCTTCGACGGGAGCAGGGCCGCGCATGCCGAGCACACGGTCGCGGTCACGAGCGACGGACCGCGGGTCCTCACGACCGAGTGACACGCCAGGGCTGGCGTCACGGGGTGATACACGGCACCATGTCCTAGTTGGCAACATGCCAATACAGGGAGCCGACGAGAGGAGCCCCGGCATGGGCAGGCAGCCACGCTCACTGCGAGGCAAGGTCATCGTGATCACCGGAGGTGCGCAGGGCATCGGCGCCGCGATGGCGGACGCGCTGGTTCGCCGGGGCGCGCACGTGGCCCTCGGCGACCTCGATCTGGTCCGGGCCGAGAAGACCGCGGGCGAACTGGGCGCCGACACGCTCGCCCTGCCGCTCGACGTCACCGACCCCGCAGGGTTCACCGCGTTCCTCGACGAGGTCGAGCGGCGGCTCGGGCCGATCGACGTGCTGATCAACAACGCCGGGATCATGCCGCTCTCGCCGATCGACGAGGAGGACGACGCCTCGACCCGGCGGCAACTGGAGATCAACCTGCACGCCGTCATCCACGGCACCCGGGAGGCGGTGCGGCGGATGCGCCCGCGCGGCAGCGGGCACATCGTCAACGTCGCTTCGATGGCGGGTAAGGCCGGCTTCCCGGGCGCGGCCACCTACTGCGCCACCAAGCACGGCGTGGTAGGGCTGTCCGAGGCGGTCCATCTCGAACTGCGCGGCAGCGGGGTGGACGTGTCGTGCGTCATGCCGGCGGTCGTGCGGACGGAGCTCGCCAGCGGGCTCGGCGAGGCCAGGATGATCAGGTCGGTGCGGCCGGAGGATGTCGCGGCGGCGACCGTGCACACGCTGCACCACCCGCGGTTCGACGTCTTCGTGCCGAAGTCGCTGGATGCCACGAACCGGATCACCCGGCTGTTCCCGCGCAGGGTCAGCGAGTGGGTGATCCGGGCGCTCGGCGGCGACCGGCTGCTGGCCTCCGCCGCGCACTCGGCCGAACGCGCGGAGTACGAGGCACGTGCCGCGGAGAGCGCGCCGAGGGTGAACCGGTCACAGACCGGTTGAGTGCCGGCTCCCCCCCGGGAGAGGATCCTTCCTGGAGCACCAGTGCAGGGAGGCATGGATGACGGCACCACCGGCAAGGCTCGCGGCCGCGGCGTCCAACGTGGTCGCGAAGGTTCTGCGCGGCGGTGTGGCAGACCTGCGACCGGTGCCGAGGGCACTCATCGACCAGGGGCCCAACCGGTCGGTATACCGGATGACCGGCACGGGCGGGACCAGGCCGTCCGGGCCGCCGGTGCTGCTGGTGCCGCCGCTCGCCGCGCCCGCGCTGTGCTTCGACCTGCGCAGGGGGTGCAGCCTCGCCGAGCACCTCGTCGAGGGCGGCAGGCCCACCTATCTCGTCGACTACGGGAACGTGGCCTTCTCCGACCGCAGGCTCGGGGTCGAGCACTGGATCGACGACGTGCTGCCCAGGGCGATCCGCAAGGTCAGTGCCGACGCGGGCGGCCGGCGGGTGCACGTCGTCGCGTGGTGCCTCGGCGGCATCTTCTCCCTGCTGGCCACCGCCGACCAGCCCGACCTGCCGGTGGAGTCGGTCACCACGATCGCCTCGCCGTTCGACTTCACCGCGATCCCGCTGGTCGCGCCGTTCCGGCCGTTGATCGACCTCACCGGCGGGTACCTGCTCACACCGTTCTACCGCGCACTGGGCGGCGCGCCGTCGTACCTGGTCACCCAGGTGTTCCGCGCCACCGGGATCAACAAGGAGATCACCAGGCCGCTGGCGGTACTGAAGAACCTCGACGACCGCGACTTCCTGGCGCAGATCGAGGCCGTGGACCACTTCATGGACAACATGGCCGCGTATCCGGGGCGGACGTTCGGGCAGCTCTACCACCGGTTCTTCCGGGCCAACGACCTCGCCGAGGGAAGCGTGGACCTCGGTGGACGGATCATCTCGCTGTCCGGGGTGAAGGTGCCGACGCTGGTGATCGCGGGGGAGAACGACACGATAGCGCCGCGGCCCGCCGTCGAGCGGCTCGTCGGCCTGCTGGAGAACGCGCCGGACGTGCGCTTCGAGTCGGCCCCCGGCGGCCACCTCGGCGTCCTGACCGGCCGCCGCGCCCGTGCGACGACGTGGCGTTACCTGGACGGCTTTCTGGACGACCAGACCAGCCGCGCCGGGCAAGCCTTGTGAGTGCCTAGCCGAGTTCTAACTCGTGTGGCCACTCACGAGCTGTGGTGCGCCAGCAGGCGAGCCAGCAGCCCGGTGAGCTGGTCACGTTCCGCCGGGGCGAGCGGGTGGAGCAGCTCGTCCTGAATCCTGGCCAGCTGCCGGTCCAGCTGCCGGAGCCGGCGCCTTCCGGCGGGCGTGATCGAGATGATGTTCCGTCGCCGGTCGTCCGGATCGGGCGCGCGTTCGACGAGCCGCTGGGCGGCGAGTGCGTTGAGAGCGGCGACGACATCGCTGAAGTGGATGCCGCTGCGGCGGCCGAGTGCAGCCTGGCTCGCCGGCCCGAACTCGTCCAGCGTCGCCAGCAGGCGGAAGTCGTAGCCGCGGGCCTCGATCTCCGCGAGCCCCTCGCTCACCAGCCGGTGCGCCTGCGCGGCCGTCTGGGTCAGCAGCCAGCTCGGTAGCCGCGCCAGCCGGGCGGGCGCCGCGTCCCCGTGGGAATCCATGGGAAGAAGTCTAGCCAATCCGTTGGCCACACTAACGATCGGCGACTATCGTTGGCCGCACTAATGTTAGTCGGACGAACGATTAGGAGCTACCATGATCGAGTCCTTTCGCATCGACATCCCCCAGGCCGACCTGGACGACCTCACCGACCGGCTCGCCCGGACCCGCTGGCCGGACGAGTTGCCCGGCGCCGGATGGGACTACGGCATCCCGCTGCACCGGGTCAGGGAGCTGGCGGAGTACTGGCAGCAGGAGTACGACTGGCGAGAGCAGGAGGCCGCCCTCAACGAGTTTCCGCAGTACGTCACCGAGATCGACGGTCAGACCGTCCACTTTCTGCACGTGCGCTCCACCGACCCCGGCGCGCTGCCGCTCATCCTCACGCACGGCTGGCCCGGTTCCGTCGTGGACTTCCTCGACGTGATCGGTCCACTCTCCGAGGACTTCCATCTCGTGATTCCGTCGATCCCCGGCTTCGGCTTCTCCGGTCCGACCCGCGATCGCGGCTGGGACTTGCATCGGGTCGCGCGTGCCTGGGCCGAGCTGATGCACCGGCTCGGCTACCGCAGATACGGCGCTCAGGGTGGCGACTGGGGTTCGGGTATCTCGCGTGCGCTCGCAGCCGTGGCCCCGGAGCACGTCGTCGGCGTGCACCTCAGCTACCTGCCCACCCGGCCCGTACCCGGCGCGGAACTCGTACTGTCCGAAGACGACACCGCCCGGCTGGAACGGATCAAGGCGTACGCCGCCCAGCGGCCCGGCTACATGGTGTTACAGGCAACCAGGCCGCACCTACGCGCTGACCGACTCACCGGTCGGGCAGCTCGCCTGGATCGCCGAGAAGTTCGCCGAGTGGACCGATCCGCGGTCCAGCATCAGCGTGGACCGGCTGCTCACGAACGTCATGCTGTACTGGCTGACCGGCACCGCGGGCTCCTCGGCACGGCTCACCCGCGAGAGCGCGTTCGGCGAAGCCCTGCCCTGCCCCTCGCCGGTCGGCGTGGCCGTCTTCGCGCACGACATCACCCTGTCCGTACGCCCGCTCGCCGAGCGGATGCTCACCATCACGCACTGGACCGAGTTCGACCGGGGCGGCCACTTTCCCGCGCTGGAGGTACCCGGGCTGTTCGCCGGTGACGTGCGGGCCTTCTTCGCCGGGCTCCGCTAAGTCGCGCCGTCCAGCCGGCCGGCCCGCAGCCACAGGGCGAGTGCGATGGCCCAGCCGCCGATCACCGCGGTGGCGAGCGGGAGAAGCAGGAACAGCTCGCGCCACAGCAGAGCCATGGCCGGGACGGAGACGAGGAGGAGCCCGCCGAGCACGGCGGGCAACACGCGGGGACGGTGGTGGGCGGCCAGCAGCGGAGCGGCCGCGACCGCGACAGCGGCCGGCGCGAGCAGCCCGACCGGGCTGCCTGCCGACAGCAGGCTCAGCAGTGGCCAGCCCAGAGCGGGCAGCGCGGTGACGGCGAGGGCCAGCCACATGCGTGCCGCGACATCCGGTGGAGGGTGTCGGCGTCGGCGCGGTGGCCGGTGCGGAGTGCCAGAACGGCCAATGTCGCAAGGGCGAGCACGCCGCCGCCGGCCGATGCCGGAATCAGGTATCCGACGCCGTCCCGGCACGTGCCCGGAGCCGGTCCGCAGCCGACGCGGGTCTGCCGCAGCAGACTGGCGGTCGCCGCCGCCCCGGCCACCGCGGCGGCCGCCGCCGCGAGCGCGAAGGAGACGTATCGAGACGAGAGTTCCTCACGGGGAAGCCGGAGCCGCTCTGCCATGGGCCCATGATTCCCAGTTCGCACGGGTGCGTCCAGCGACCGGTTCAGCGGGCGACTTGCTCGTCCAGCTCCCGGCACAGGTCGGCGAACGCCTGCTTGCCCGCCGCGACGGCACCGGGGCCGGCAGGGGCCTCGGCGTACTCGGTCAGCATCGCGGCGAACATGTCCATCGAGGCGGGTGACGGGCTGTCGCCGCCCAGCACCGGAGCCGCCGCCACCAATCCGACGGAGAGCACGGCCATCGTCTCGCCCAGCGCCTTCGCGTCGATGCCGGGACGGACCAGCCCAGCGCGCTGCATGTGCTCGACGAACTCACGTCCCAGCACGAGCCGTGGCGCGTACCGGGGCGCACCGTGACGGCGCAGCATGCCGCCGAGGACGTCGGCGTCGCGGGTGTAGAGCGCGCGCATGAGCGGGCGGGCGAGCAGTTCGTCGATCGCGTGCCAGTGGATGCGGGAGAGCCGGCCGCCCTCGGGATCGTCGTCCACCCGGGACCGCACCGCGGTGAGGTAGGCGCGGAACTCCCATCTGACCAGTGCCTCGAACAGCTCCCGCTTGCTCCGGAACTCGAGGTACACCGAACCCTTGGACACCGCGGCCTCGCGGGCGATGTCGTCGATCGTGGTCTTGCCCGCGCCGAACCGGAGGAGCAACCGCCCCGCCGCGCCGAGGATGCGCTCCGCTCGCTCGCTCATGCCGGTTCGCCCGCGGGGTAGTGAACGCTCAGGAAGTCGAGCAGTGTCTCGTTGAACCACTCCGAGTTGTCCTGGTTCGCGTTGTGCCCGGCATCCGGGACGATCTCGTAGCGGCACCGTGGCTCCCGCGCCGCCCAGCGGGGTGCGGTCCGCGCGACGTTGCCGGTCCGGTCCTGGTCGCCGTGGCAGAGCAGCAGCGGTTGCCCGATCCGGTAGCCGGGCTCGGGGTGAATGGCTCCGCCGACCGCGCGCCAGACGGCGACGAACTCGTCCTTGGCGAGCTGCCGTGCCGCGTCGAGGGCGTACTCCTGTGCGCGCGGGGTCACCGCCGTGCGCCGGGCGATGAGGCGGCGCAGGTGACCGTCGGGCCACAGGCGGAACATCAGCGGTGACGCGGCCAGTGCCCACCGCTCCCAGCGGGGGATCGGCAGGGTGGCGCAGGTCGAGCCGATGACGACGAGGGCGGCGACCCGTTCGGGCCGGGTGAACACGATGTCCTGCGCGATGTAGCCGCCGAGCGACTGCCCGGCCAGGCACACCGGGCCGGGCTCGCCGACCTCGTCGAGTACGGCGAGCAGGTCTCCGGACATGTCCCCCACGGAGATCGGCAGCGCGCCGAGCGGTTTCGACCGGCCGTGGCCGCGCGCGTCCCAGGTCAGCGTGCGGTAGCCGGCATTGGTCAGCGCGGGGACCTGCTCGTCGAACATGCGGTGGTCCATCGATGCGCCGTGACTGAACACCACGAGCGACCCACCGGCGGGGCCGTCCAGCCAGTAGTGCAACCGCGACCCGGCCCGCTCGACCACGCCAGTGCTCATCACCGCCTCCTCGGTACGCGTTGACCAAATTAGCAAATCCAGTCAACCGGTACCGAAGAGGCGGGCTACTTCAACTCCGCGCTCGCCTTCCCGAGCAGCTTGCGGGCGACGATCAACTGCTGGATCTGCTGGGTGCCCTCGAAGATGTCCAGGATCTTCGCGTCCCGGCTCCACTTCTCCAGCAGCAGATCCTCCGTGTAGCCGAGCGTCCCGGCCAGCTCGACGCAGCGCAGCGTGATGTCCACGACCGAGCGGCCCGCCTTCGCCTTCGCCATCGAGGCGTGCAGCGAGTTCGGCTTGCGGTTGTCCGCCATCCACGCCGACTCCAGCGTCAGCAGGTACGCGGCCTCGTAGTCCGCCTCCAGCTGCAGGTAGGCGGCGGCCGCGGCGTGCTGGGAGTTCGCCGGCTTGTCGTAGTCGACGGTGACGCCCGCCTCGGCGAGAATGCGCGCGGTCTCCTCCAGTGCCGCCCTGGCCACGCCGATCGCCATCGCGGCCACCAGCGGGCGGGTGTTGTCGAAGGTCTGCATGACCCCGGCGAAACCCTTCTTGGTGTCGATCTCCGGGGTGCCGAGCAGATTCTCCTTGGGCACGCGGCAGTTCTCGAAGCGCAGCACCGCCGTGTCCGACGCGCGGATGCCGAGCTTGTGCTCCAGCCGGACCACCTCGAAGCCCGGCGTGCCCTTCTCCACGACGAAGGACTTGATCGCGGCGCGGCCCTTGCTCCTGTCCAGCGACGCCCAGACAACGACGGCGTCCGCCCGCTGGCCCGCGGTGACGAAGATCTTCTCACCGTTGAGCACGTACTCGTCGCCGTCGAGCTCCGCGGTCGCGGTGATGGCAGCCGAGTCGGAGCCGCAGCCCGGTTCGGTGATCGCCATCGCGGCCCAGAGGCCGGCGAAGCGCTCCAGCTGCTCGTCGTTGGCCACCGAGGCGATCGCGGCGTTGCCGAGTCCCTGCCTCGGCATGGAGAGCAGCAGCGCCACGTCGCCCCAGCACATCTCGATCGTGCCGAGCACGGTGCTCAGGTTGCCGCCGTTGCGGTTTCCGTTCGACTTCCCGTCGTCGTCACCTCGGCGGACACCGGATGCGCCCGCGCCGCCCTCGCCGGAGCCGTTCAGCCCGTCGAGCAGTGCCGCGAACATGTCCAGCTCGGACGGGTAGGCGTGCTCCGCGCGGTCGTACTTGCGGGAGATGGGCCGGAAGACCTCGGCCGCCGCCTGGTACGCCTGGTTGACGAGCGCACCGGCCTTCTTCGGAGGTTCCAGGTTGATCATGGTGACCCTTCGCGATGGTCGTGAGTGCGTACGCGAGTTCTAACTCGGGTGGCCACTCACGAGGCGGGTGGCTGGGTGGCTGGGTGGGTTATGGGAGGAGGACGCCTTCGAGGACGCCGATGGCACGCAGGTCGCGGTACCAGCGCTCGACCGGGTGCTCCTTGACGAAGCCGTGCCCGCCGAGCAGCTGCACACCGGCGCTGCCGATCTGCATCCCCTTGTCCGTCGCCAGCTTGCGGGCCAGCGCCACCTCGCGGGCGAACGGCTTGCCCTGTTCCGCCCTGGCCGCCGCGCGCAGCGTGACCAGCCGCATGCCCTCCAGCTCGATCCCGATGTCGGCGACCTGGAACGCGACGCCCTGGCGGTGGCTGATCGGCTCGCCGAAGGCCTGCCGCTCGTTCACGTACGGGACGACGTAGTCGAGCACGGCCTTCGCCGTGCCGCACGCCAGCGCCGCCCAGCCCAGCCGGGACAGCCGCACCAGCTCGGTGAACGTCTCGGCCGAACCGCCGCCGAGCAGCGCCGAGCCGGGCAGCGACACCTTGTCCAGATGGAGCCTTCCGGTCGCCGCGCCGCGCAGCCCCATCGCGGGCTCCGGTTCGATCGTCACGCCCGCCGTCGACGACTCCACGATGAACAGCGCGGGTCCACGGCCTTCGAGGTCGGCGGAGACGATGAACAGCTCAGCCTCGGCGGCACGCGGCACGAGCGACTTCACGCCGTCGAGCTGGTAGCCCTTCGGGGTACGCCGGGCACGGGTGGCCGGCTTGAACGGGTCGTACAGCGCCTTGCGCTCCTGCACCGCGAGTGCGGCGGCGGGCACGTTGTCGCCCACGAACGCGGGCAGGTACGTCGCCTGCTGGTGCTCGTCGCCCCACTGCACGAGCGCCGTGCTCACCGCGGACGGGGCGAGCACGGCCACGGCCAGGCCCATGTCGCCGTGCGCGAGCGCCTCCCCGACAAGCACGTTGGTCACCACGGACCGCTCCGTGCCGATCCCGCCCAACTCCTCGGGGATACCGACGAGCGTCACGCCGAGCTCGGCCGCCCTGCTCAGCAGCCCGTCCGGCGGCGCAAGCTTGGCGTCCGCCTCGGCCGCGGCCGGCCGCAGCTGCTCGGCCGCGAACTCGCCGACGGTGTCCACGATCATCTGTTGCTCTTCGCCGGGCGCCAGGTCGAACAGCCCGGTGTCGGGCGCGGGCGCCGGCCTGGCCGGCCCGCCCAGCCGCTGAGCTGCCTTGAACGTCCGGCCCGCCGCTCCGGCGGCGCGGAAGCCGTTGCGGGTGGCCGCCGAGACGAGGTTCTCGACCGGCCCGCGCAGTCCGACGCGGTCGAGCGTCCTGGTCCCGGCCAGCTTGGTCAGCGCGGCCAGGCCGACGCCCATCGCGTCGCGCCTCCGCTGCGGTGTCTCTTGGCCCACGGCTCTCCCCTCACATACCTACTCGTGAGTAGGTTAGCGTGTCCGGAGTTCCCGCGCCAGTACGGCCGGGCTGTCGCCGATGGCGCGACCTACGAGATGTCCAGTACCGCCGTCATCAGCGTGAGCAGCTCGGCGTCCAGGTTCGGCCGCGCGTTGACGCGCCGGGTGCGGGCCAGGTCGTTGGCGATCGTCAGCGCCGCGTGCGCGGTGATCTTCGCTTCCCTGTGGTTCAGCTCGGGGTGCACGGTACCGAGCAGGCGCACCCACTGGGCGACGTAGTCCCGCTGGATCCGCAGCAGCTCCGCCTTGTCCCGCTCGTCGATGTGCACGCGGTCCACCGAGAACGACACCAGCAGTTCGGGTGAGCCGGTGAGTGTCCGGACATAGGACTCGGCGAGCCTGCGCAGCGCCTCCCGCTCGTCCCGCGGCGCGCTCGTGCGCAACGCGTGGTCGGCGCCCAGGGCGAGCCGGTCGGCTGCGCGCCGCCCGATCGCCCCGAGCAGGCTCGCCTTGCTCGGGAAGTGCCGGTAGACGCTCGGCCCGGCGATACCGGCCGCCTTGCCGATGTCCTCCATGCTCACCGCGTGGAAGCCGCGCTTCTGGAACAGCTCGGTCGCCGCGGTGAGCAGTTCCTCGCGGCGGGACCGCCCGCCGAGCGTGGGCAGTGGCGGCTCCGGCGACGGCGCGGCCTCCGGCTCTGGCAGGGTGGCGTGCACCACACGCAGTGCGATGTCCACGAGCAGCTGCCCGAAGCGCCGCTTGGCGACGCTGGTGTGGTGCACCGATACGCTGCCGAACACGGACAGCCCCGCCCAGCACAGCAGTTCGGCGTCCTCGGCCGCCAGCTCGCCGCGCAGGTTCAGCAGGACCTTGGTCCACATGGCGAGCATCGCCGAGGACCGTTGCCGGATCGCGCGCTGCGTCTCCCGGTCCAGATGCCGCCCCTCCCAGCGCCACAGCGCGGCCACCTCGCGGCGCTCGACCGACTTCGTCGCGAGCCGCGTGAGCAGGGCGTGGACCTGGGCGGGTGTCGGCTCCGCGTCCGCGAGCGCGCTCGCCGTCGCCGCCTCCATCTCCTCGATGCCGGCGAGCAGCACGTGGGCGAGGATGGCCTGCTTGTCGGCGAAGTGCCGGTACAGGGCGGGCCCCGTGACGCCGGCCGCCGCCGCTATGTCGTTGATGCCGACGCCGTGGTAGCCGCGGGCGCGGAAGAGCTCGGAGGCGACGGCGGCGATCTGGTGTCGCCGGTCACGAGGGCGCTTGGTTCTCGGCTGGTCCATAGGTGAGCCCACAATAGCGGCTGTTGACCGCATGACAAACCGTTGACAGCATGGGCCGAAGCAGGATTATGTTAGTGGCGATTAGCGTTGAAGCCAGCATCTCAGCATTGCCGCCACTCGCCAGGAAGGACCGTTGGTGTGAGTACAGAGGCGTTCATCTACGAGGCGCTCCGCACGCCTCGTGGCAAGAACAAGGGCGGATCCCTGCACGGGACCAAGCCGATCGATCTCGTCGTCGGCCTGCTCAACGAGCTCAAGTCCCGGCACCCGGACCTGGATCCGGCCGTCATCGACGACATCGTCCTCGGTGTGGTGTCGCCCGTCGGTGACCAGGGCGCGGACATCGCGCGGGCCGCGTCGATGGCGGCGGGCCTGCCCGACACGGTCGCCGGGGTGCAGCTCAACCGGTTCTGCGCGTCCGGCCTCGAGGCCGTGAACCAGACGGCCCAGCGGGTGCGCTCGGGCTTCGAGCGGCTGCTGATCGGTGGCGGTGTGGAGTCCATGTCGCGGGTGCCGATGGGGTCCGACGGCGGCGCGATGTTCACCGACCCGGCGACGAACTACGACACGTACTTCGTGCCGCAGGGCATCGGCGCCGACCTGATCGCCACCATCGAGGGCTTCTCGCGGGAGGACGTGGACGCGTTCGCGGTGCGCTCGCAGGAGAAGGCCGAGGCCGCGTGGGCGGGTGGCTACTTCGCGAAGTCCGTCGTGCCGGTCAAGGACCTGAACGGCGTGACGATCCTCGACCACGACGAGCATCGCAGGCCCGGCACCACGCTGGAGTCCCTGCGCAAGCTCAAGCCTGCCTTCGAGGGCATCGGCGAGATGGGCGGCTTCGACGCGGTGGCGCTGCAGAAGTACCACTGGGTCGAGAGCATCGACCACGTCCACACCGGCGGCAACTCCTCCGGCATCGTCGACGGCGCGGCCATCGTGCTGGTCGGCGACGAGGAGGTCGGCAGGACCATCGGCATGACGCCGAGGGCACGCGTCGTCGCGACGGCGGTCACCGGGTCGGACCCGACGATCATGCTCACCGGTCCCACACCGGCCACGCAGAAGGTACTGGACAAGGCCGGGCTGACCATCGACGACATCGACCTGTTCGAGTTGAACGAGGCCTTCGCCTCCGTCGTGCTCAAGTGGATGAAGGACCTGAAGATCCCGGAGGAGAAGGTCAACGTCAACGGCGGTGCCATCGCGATGGGCCACCCGCTCGGCGCGACCGGCGCGATGATCCTCGGGACGATGGTGGACGAGCTCGAACGCAGGCAGGCCCGGCGGGCACTGGTCACGTTGTGCATTGGCGGCGGCATGGGTGCCGCCACGATCATCGAGCGCGTGTGAGGGACGAGACCACAATGACTGAATCGAAGACCATCCGCTGGGAGCAGGACTCCGACGGCATCGTCGTGCTCACGCTCGATGACCCGAAGCAGTCGGCGAACACGATGAACGCCGACTTCCGCTCCTCGCTCGGCGTGATCGCCGACCGGCTCGAGGCCGAGAAGGACTCGATCACCGGCGTCGTGCTCACCTCCGCGAAGAAGACCTTCTTCGCCGGTGGCGACCTCAACGACCTGATCCAGGCGCGGCCGGAGCACGCCGAGGAGATCACGCGCGGCGGTGCCGAGCTCAAGGCCGGGCTGCGCAGGCTGGAGACCTTCGGCAAGCCGGTGGTTGCCGCCATCAACGGTGCCGCCCTCGGCGGCGGCCTCGAGCTCGCGCTGGCCTGCCACCACCGCATCGCCGCCGACGTGAAGGGCAGCCAGATCGGTCTGCCCGAGGTCACGCTCGGCCTGCTGCCCGGTGGCGGTGGCATCGTGCGCACCGTGCGGCTGCTCGGCATCCAGAACGCGATCATGAACGTGCTGGTGCAGGGGCAGCGGCACAAGCCGGCCAAGGCGCTGGAGCTCGGCCTTGTGCACGAGCTCGTGGACTCGGTCGACGAGCTCCTGCCGAAGGCCAAGGAGTGGATCAAGGCCAACCCCGGCGCGCACACCCAGCCGTGGGACACCGAGGGTTACAAGATCCCCGGTGGGACGCCGTCCAACCCGAGCTTCGCGGCTAACCTGCCCGCCTTTCCGGCCAACCTGCGCAAGCAGCTCAAGGGCGCGCCGATGCCCGCGCCGCGCGCGATCCTGGCCGCGGCCGTCGAAGGCGCGCAGGTGGACTTCGAGACCGCGTCGCTGATCGAGACCCGTTACTTCGTCAGCCTGGCGACCGGCCAGGTCGCGAAGAACATGACCAAGGCGTTCTTCTTCGACCTGCAGCACATCAACTCCGGTGGCTCCCGTCCGGACGGCTTCGAGAAGTACACCGCGAAGAAGGTCGGCGTGCTCGGTGCCGGGATGATGGGCGCCGCGATCGCGTACGTGTCGGCCAAGGCCGGGATCGACGTGGTGCTCAAGGACGTCTCCCAGGAGAACGCCGAGAAGGGCAAGGGCTACGCGGCCAAGCTCGAGGAGAAGGCGCTCAAGCGCGGCAAGACCACCAAGGAGAAGTCGGACGCGCTGCTCGCGCGGATCAAGCCGACGGCCGACCCCGCCGACTTCGCCGGTGTCGACTTCGTGATCGAGGCCGTATTCGAGAGCACCGAGCTCAAACACAAGGTGTTCGGCGAGATCGAGAACGTCGTCAACCCGGACGCGGTGCTCGGCTCCAACACCTCGACCCTGCCGATCACGGGCCTCGCCGAGGGCGTGCAGCGGCAGGAGGACTTCATCGGCATCCACTTCTTCTCGCCGGTGGACAAGATGCCGCTCGTGGAGATCATCCGCGGGGAGAAGACCTCCGACGCCACGCTGGCGAAGGTGTTCGACTACACGCTGCAGATCAAGAAGACCCCGATCGTCGTCAACGACAGCCGGGGCTTCTTCACCAGCCGCGTGATCGGCACGTTCATCAACGAGGCGGTCGCGGCCGTCGGTGAGGGCGTCGAGCCGGCCAGCATCGAGCAGGCCGGTGCGCAGGCGGGCTACCCGGCGCCGCCACTGCAGCTGATGGACGAGCTGACGCTGACCCTGCCGCGCAAGATCCGGCAGGAGACCAGGGCCGCCGTCGAGGCGGAGGGTGGCACCTGGAACGAGCACCCGTCCGAGGCGGTCATCGACCGCATGATCGACGAGTTCGACCGCAAGGGCCGCTCCAGCGGCGCCGGGTTCTACGAGTACGACTCCGAGGGCAAGCGGGTCCGCATCTGGCCGCGGCTGCGCGAGGCGTTCAACTCGGGCAGTGCCACGGTGCCGTTCGCCGACCTCAAGGAGCGCATGCTCTTCGCCGAGGCGCTGGAGACCGTGAAGTGCTTCGACGAGGGCGTGCTGACCTCGGTGCAGGACGCGAACATCGGCTCGATCTTCGGGATCGGCTTCCCGGCGTGGACCGGTGGTGTCGTGCAGTACATGAACCAGTACGAGGGTGGCCTGAAGGGCTTCGTGGCGCGGGCGCGCGAGCTGGCCGAGCGCTACGGTGACCACTTCGAACCGCCGCAGTCGCTTGTGGACAGGGCTGAGAAGGGCGAGCTCTTCGAGTAGCACCGATCGCGGTGAAGGCCACCGGCACGGCGCCGGTGGCCTTCACCGTTTCGCGGGTTCAGACCGCGGCGCGGTCCACGACGATCGCCGTGGCGTTGTCCGCGCTTCCGGCAAGGCGGGCCTGCCGTACGAGTGCCGAGGCGGTCTCCCCGGCGGGCACACCCCCGGCCAGCAGCTCCCGGACCTTCGCCAGCCCCAGCTTCTTGTGCACGCCGTCGCTGCACAGCAGCAGCCTGCCCGGGCCCGCGCCCACCCGCGCGCGGCCGATGTCGCCCTCGTCGGCGGTGCGGACCGAGTCCGTCACCACGTGCTCCATCCTGGCCGGTGCCGTCACGCCGCGCAGCCGCCAGAACTCGGCGAGGGTGTGGTCCACGGTGATCTGGTGCAGCACCCGCCCGTTCCACCGGTACGCGCGGCAGTCGCCGACCCACGCCAGCTCGCAGACTTCGTCGGCGTGCTCCTTCCCGGTGGGCGGGTACACCGCGACGATCAGCACGCAGTCGGCGCGTGCCTGGTCGAACTGCGTGCGCAGCTCCCGCTGGGCCTGTCGCAACCCGGCGGCGGCGCCGTGCCCTGCGGCCGCGGTCGCCGCGGTGCCTGCGGCCAGCCGCGCGGCGCGCGCCGCGAGCAGGTGGTCGCCGATGCCGTCGGCGACGACGAAGGCCATCCGTCCGGTCGCCGGATCGGTGTGGGTGGCCACGGCGTCGGCGTTGATGTCGCGCGGTCCCCGGTCGCTCGCCGCGTCGGACCGGGTGTGCACCGTCAGTGGCAGGTGCGGAGTGGTCAGCATCGCTGGGCCTCCTCGTGCGGGGCCGGACCCCCGACGGCCGGCCTGCCACCAGTCAACCGCGCGAACCTTTCCACCCGCACAGAGGATCCTGGGAATTCCCTGTGAATCCCCGCCCGGCTCAGACGATCGGCGGCACCATCGCGTCGATCAGGTGTGGTCCCGGCTCGGCGAGCGCACGCGAGAACTGCTCGGCCAGCTCCTCCGCCGTGCTCGCCCTGGTAGCGGGAACGCCCATGCCCTCGGCGATCCGCACGAAATCCATGTCCGGAGTGGACAGATCGAGTAGCTGGTTCGCCTTCGGCCCGGACGTCTCGGCGCCGACACGCTGCAGCTCCATCCGCAGGATCGCGTAGGCGCGGTTGTTCAGCAACACCGTGGTGACGTTCAGGTTCTCCCGCGCCTGGGTCCACAGTGCGGAGATCGTGTAGAGCGCGCTGCCGTCGGACTCCAGGTTGACCACGGGCCGGTCCGGGGCCGCGATCGCCGCACCGGTGGCCAGCGGAATCCCCTGGCCGATCGCGCCGCCGGTGAGCGTGAGCACGTCGTGCCGGGGCGAGCCCGCTGTCGCGGCGGGCAGCAGCAGGCCGGACGTCACGGCCTCGTCGGAGATGATCGCGCCCTCGGGCAGCAGCGCGCCGATCACGTCGACCCAGTTCTGCGCGGTGAGCTCCCCGGTGGGCAGTTCCGGCCGTCGTGCCTCGGCCAGCACCGGCTCCGTGCCGGGGGCGACGACGTCGGCCAGGTGCTCCAGCGCACTCGTCACGTCGTCGTCGACGTCGGCCAGCGTGTGCACCTGTGCGCCCTCGGGCACGAGGTCGCTCGCCTTGCCCGGGTAGGCGAAGAACGAGACGGGCGAACGCGTGCCGGCCAGCAGGACGTGCCGGACACCGTCGAGCTGGTAGGCGACCTGCTCGGCGAGGTAGCCGAGCCGCTCGATCGTGGGCAGGCCCGCGCCGCGCTCCAGCCGGCTCGGGAACGTCTCGATGAAGGGCTTCGCCCCGGTCGCGTTCGCGATCCGGTTCGCGGCCCGCAGGGCTCGCTCGCGGCAGGCGGCGCCGCCGAGCAGCAGCGCGACCGGCTCGCCGGTGCGCAGCACCTCGGCGACGCTCTTGATCGTGGTCTCCGGCACCGGCTTGGCCACCCGCGGCGGAACCGGCGCGCAGACCTTTCCACCCTCGCCCCACGAGACGTCCGCGGGCAGGATGAGTGTGGCCACCCGGCCGGGCGCGTCCTGCGCGGCGGCGACGGCAGCGGCGGCGTCGGCACCGACGTCCGCGGTGCTGGCCGAACGGCGGACCCAGCCGCCGAGCGAACCTGCGACGGCCTCGATATCGGACTCCAGCGGAGCGTCGTAGCGCTTGTGGTAGGTCGCGTGGTCGCCGATGACGTTGACGATCGGCGTGTGCGCCCGGCGTGCGTTGTGCAGGTTCGCCAGGCCGTTGCCCAGACCGGGGCCGAGGTGCAGCAACGTCGCGGCCGGCTTGCCCGCTATGCGCGCGTAGCCGTCCGCCGCCCCGGTCACGACGCCCTCGGCCAGGCCGAGCACCGCGCGCATCTCCCCGCCGGCGTCGGAGGCACCGGCGCTGTCGAGGGCGGCGACGAAGTGCATCTCGGACGTGCCCGGGTTGGCGAAACACACGTCGACACCGGCGTCCACCAGCGTGCGGATCAGGGACTGCGCGCCGTTCATGGTCCTCCTCGTCGTGGACTCGTCAGTCGAAAAGCACGCCGGGGTTGAGGATCCCGGCCGGGTCGAACGCCTGCTTGAGCCGCCGCATCAGCGCGATCTTGTTCGGGTCCTCGAGTTCGAGGAAGTGTGCCTTCTTGACCCGGCCGATGCCGTGCTCGCCGGAGATCGCGCCGCCGAGCTCCATGCCCACGGCGAAGATGTCGTGCAGCAGGTTCGCGCGCTTGTCCGGGTCCTTCTGGAAGACGCCGAGGTGCACGTTGCCGTCCCCGGCATGCCCGCAGCCGGCGACGCCGGACTCCGTCTTCGCGGCGAGTTCCCTCGCGCGGGCGAGGAACTCGGGCATCGCCGCGCGCGGCACGACCACGTCGATGACGTCGTCGGCCCCGGCCGCCTTGGCCGTCCAGAACGCCTTCTCCCTGGCCTCGATGAGCTTGCGGGCGGCCGTGCCGTCGAGCACGTACACGTCCGCGGCACCGAGGGCGGTGAGCAGCTCGCCCAGCGCCCCCACGTCGCCGTCGAGCCGGTCCGCGTCCCGGTTCTCCAGCGCGACGACCAGGTAGGCCTGGGTGGCGTCCCGCACCTCGTCCGGGATGCCGAGGGTGAGCTGCGTGGTGTAGGTGATCGCGCCCATCGTGAAGGCGTCGATGTACTCCAGGATGTGCGGGGCGAGGCCGCTGGAGACGACCTCGGGAACGGCGGCCATCAGCCGGTCCAGATCGGCGAACGGGGCCAGCACGGTCGCGCCGTGGGCGAGCCGGGGGTGCAGCCGGACGGTGACCTCGGTCGCCAGCGCGAGCGTGCCCTCGGAGCCGATGATGAGCTGGGTCAGGTCGTAGCCGGTGGACGTCTTCACGATCTTGCCGCCGGTACGGATGATCTCCCCGGTGGGCAGCACTGCCTGCAGGCCGAGCACGTTGTTGCGGGTCACCCCGTACTTCACCGCACGCATGCCGCCCGCGTTGGTGCCGACGTTGCCGCCCACGCTCGCGCTCAGCTCGCCGGGGTAGACGGTGTAGCCGAGGGCGTCCGCCTCCGTCCGTTCGTCCAGTTCGGACAGCGTCACACCCGGCTGGACGACCGCAACGTGGTTGGTGGTGTCGATCTCCAGGATCGCGTTCATCCGTTCGAACGACACCAGCAGGCCGTCGGGGTGTGGCCGCGCGGCCGCGGAGAGGCCGGTGCCCGCGCCGCGCGCGGTCACCGGGAGACCGTGCTCGGTGGCCGTCGCCAGGATGGCGGCCACCTCCTCGGCACCGCCCGGCCTGACCACGTACCGCGGCTTGTGCGGCGGACCTTCGAGGGCCTCGTCATGGGCGTAGTCGTCGGTGATCTGCTCGCCGGTCAGGACATGGTTCTCGCCTACGATCTCGGCCAGCCGTTGCGCGACGTTGCCCATGCCCGGCAGCGTAGTACGTACGGCCTCGCTCGCGGGGCCCCGATGTGGCATTAGGTGCGTTGAGCGCACCGAATGCCACATCGGGGGCATCCTCAGTCGGCGCGGGCGAACGACAGCGTCTCGCCCTCGACGCCACGCAGCCACAGGTCCTGCGCGGCGGCCGCCATCTCGTCCAGCCCCTCGGTGATCGTGGCGAAGACGTTGCCGGGGACCCAGCCCGCGTCGCCGTTGATGAGCAGGTTGTTGCGGCCGTAGAAGATGGCCAGGTCGGTGGCGCCCTGATCGCTGTGCGCCTCGCTGTCGGAGTCGTAGCCGTAGGCGGGGTTGCCGATCTCCCACGCCTCGAAGCCGAAGTACACGACGTCACCGGGGATGGGGGTGACCGTCGGGTTCTCCCGGCCCGGCTTGGGCTCGGCGAACGGTGGCACGAGGGTGTAGACCTCGTTGCGGGCGTACTTGGCGTGGTAGGCCGAGCCGCTCTGCGGCAGCGCGTCCCACACCGCCCGGCACGTCCGCGGCGCCTCGGCTTCGAGCAGCCGGGCGCGGCAGGAGACGCCCCGCTTGTCGAGGGTGATGGTGATGTACCGAGCCAACGTTCTCCTCCTGGGGTCGTGAGTGCGTAACAGTGTTCTAACTCGCGTAGGCACTCACGAGGGCGGGTTACTTGGTGACCGAGGAGACCACGTCGGTCCAGATCTCCAGGGCCTCGTCGATCTGCTCGGCGGTGACGACGAGCGGCGGGATCATCCGCACCACGTTCATGTACGCGCCGCAGGTCAGCAGCAGCAGCCCACGCTCGGCCGCCGCCTTCTGCGCCGCCTGCGCGGTCGCGTTGTCCGGCTTGCCGTCCGGGGTGGTGAACTCCGAGCCGACGAGCAGGCCGAGCCCGCGCACGTCCCCGATCGCGGCGGTCTTCTCGCCGACGGCACGCGCTCCTTCGAGCAACTGCCGCCCGCGCTCCGCGGCGTTGTCGACGAGCCCCTCCTCCTGGATGACATCGAGCGTGGCGATCGCCGCGGCGCAGGCCACCGCATTGCCGCCGTAGGTGCCGCCCTGCGAACCCGGGTACGCCTTGGCCATCAGCTCCCGCGAAGCCGCGACGCCGGAGAGCGGGAAACCGCTCGCCAGGCCCTTCGCGATCAGCACGACGTCGGGCCGAACGTCGAAGTGCTGGTGCCCCCAGAACCGGCCGGTGCGCCCGAACCCGGTCTGGATCTCGTCGAGCACGAGCAGGATGCCGTGCTCGTCGGCACGCTCACGCAGGCCGGCGAGGAACTCGGTGCTCGCGGGCACGTAGCCGCCCTCGCCGAGCATCGGCTCGACGAAGAAAGCGGCCGTCTCGTTCGGCGCGCTCATCGTGGCGAACAGGTAGTCGAGCTCCTTCAGCGCGAACCGCGTCGCGGTCTGCTCGTCCCAGCCGTAGTGGTAGGCGTAGGGGAACGGCGCGACGTGCACCCCGGCCATCAGCGGCGAGATCCCGGCCCCGAACCGCGTGCCGGAGGTGGTCATCGACGCGGCGGCCACCGTGCGGCCGTGGAAACCCCCCTGGAACACCACGACGTTCGGCCTGCCGGTGGCCTGCCGGGCCAGCCGCAGCGCCCCTTCCACCGCCTCGCTGCCGGAGTTGGCGAAGAAGAGGGAGTCGAGTCCGGCGGGCAGCACGTCGCCGAGCCGCTCGGACAGTTCGAGCAGCGGCTTGTGCATCACGGTGGTGTACTGGCCGTGGATCAGCTTGCCGATCTGCTCCTGCGCGGCCCGCACCACCCTGGGGTGGCAGTGACCGGTGCTCGTGACCCCGATGCCCGCGGTGAAGTCGAGGTGGCGGCGGCCGTCGACGTCGTAGAGGTAGACGCCCTCGCCGTGGTCGACGACGACCGGGGTGGCCTGCTTGAGGAGGGGGGAGAGCTGGGCCATGGCAGCGAGACTCCTTCATGGCGCGAGGGGTTGTAGATTGTCAACAATATTCGTAGCATGGCGGTCGCAGCTGCGCAATCAGAAGGACGAGGAGCACTTTGGCATGAGCACGGTGAGTGAGTCGGGCGTCGTCGACGCGGTCGGCAAGGAACTGTTCATCGGCGGCAAGTGGACGCAGGCGACCGGGGGCAGGACCTTCGGGGTTCATGATCCCTCCACCGGCGGCCTGCTGTGCGAGGTCGCCGATGCCTCACCCCAGGACGGCATGGCCGCCCTGGACGCCGCCGTCGCCGCGCAGGCGGACTGGGCGCAGTACCCGCCCCGCGAGCGCGGCGAGATCCTGCGCCGCTCCTACGACGCGCTGATGGCGCGCCAGGAGGAGCTCGCGCTGCTCATGACGCTGGAGATGGGCAAGCCGCTGGCCGAGGCGCGCGGCGAGATCGCCTACGCGGCCGAGTTCTTCCGCTGGTTCGCCGAGGAGGCGGTGCGCATCGACGGCGGCTACGCCACGGCGCCCAACGGCACCGGCCGGTTCCTGGTCACCAAGCAGCCCGTCGGCCCTTCGATCCTCATCACGCCGTGGAACTTCCCGATGGCGATGGGTACCCGCAAGATCGGGCCCGCCGTCGCCGCGGGCTGCACGATGGTGATCAAGCCCGCCGCGCAGACGCCGCTGTCGATGCTTGCGCTGACCCAGATCCTCGCCGACGCCGGCCTGCCCGACGGCGTGCTCAACGTGCTCACCACCAGCGACTCCGGCGGGGTCATGGAGCCGCTGATCCGCGACGGCCGCGCGCGCAAGCTCTCCTTCACCGGCTCGACCTCGGTCGGGCGCAAGCTGCTGGAGCAGTGCTCGGAGAAGGTGCTGCGCACGTCGATGGAGCTCGGTGGCAACGCCCCGTTCCTCGTTTTCGACGACGCGGACCTCGAAGCGGCCGTGGACGGAGCGATGCAGGCCAAGATGCGCAACATCGGTGAGGCGTGCACCGCGGCCAACCGGTTCTACGTGCAGCGCGGCGTCGTCGACGAGTTCTCCCGCAGACTCACCGAGCGGATGGCCGCGCTGCCGATCGGCCGCGGAACCGAGGGCGGCGTGGTGGTCGGCCCGCTGATCGACGAGGCCGCGATCGAGAAGGTGAGCAGCCTGGTCAGCGACGCCGCGCAGCGCGGCGCGCAGGTGCTCACGGGCGGCGCCACGGTGGACGGTCCGGGCAACTTCTACCAGCCGACCGTGCTCACCGGCGTGCCCGCCGACGCCCGCATGGCCGACGAGGAGATCTTCGGCCCGGTGGCGCCGATCTCGGCGTTCGACACCGAGGACGAGGCGGTGGCCGCCGCGAACAACACCGAGTACGGCCTCGTCAGCTACCTCTACACCAGCGACCTCAAGCGGGGGCTGCGGGTCTCCGAGCGGCTCGAGGCGGGGATGGTCGGGCTCAACCAGGGGGTCGTGTCCAACCCGGCCGCGCCGTTCGGCGGGATCAAGCAGTCCGGTCTCGGCCGTGAGGGCGGCACGGTCGGCATCGACGAGTTCCTGGAGACGAAGTACGTCGCGGTGAACCTGTGAGGACCTACCGGATCGCGAGCATTCCCGGCGACGGGATCGGGGTCGACGTCACGGTCGAGGCGCGCAAGGTGCTCGACCGCGTGGCGGAGCTGCACGGATTCGGTCTGGAATGGACGGAGTTCGACTGGAGCTGCGAGCGCTACACCGAGACCGGCAGGATGATGCCGGACGACGGGATCGAGCGGCTGTCCACCTTCGACTCGATCCTGCTCGGTGCCGTGGGCTTCCCCGGCGTGCCGGACCACGTGTCGCTGTGGGGCCTGCTCATCCCGGTGCGCCGCGCGTTCGCCCAGTACGTGAACCTGCGCCCCGTGCGGCTGCTGCCCGGCACGGTGTCGGCGCTGGCCAACCGGTCGGCCGACGAGCTGGAGATGGTGATCGTCCGGGAGAACTCCGAGGGTGAGTACTCCACCATCGGCGGCAGGCACAACGGGGGCGCGCCTGGCGAGTTCGCCGTGCAGGAGTCGGTCTTCACCAGGACCGGCGTCGAGCGGATCGTCCGGTACGCCTTCGAGCTCGCGCGCACCCGGAGCGGCCACGTGTGCTCGGCGACCAAGTCGAACGGGATCATCCACACGATGCCGTTCTGGGACCAGATCTTCGCCGAGGTGGCCGCGGAGTACCCGGATGTGCGGAGTGAGCAGTGCCATATCGACGCACTCGCCGCCCGCATGGTGCAACAGCCGGACCGGCTCGACGTCGTGGTCGGGTCCAACCTGTTCGGTGACATCCTCAGCGACCTCGCCGCGGCGGTGACCGGCGGTCTCGGGATGGCGCCCTCGGGCAACATCAACCCGCCTGGCGAGCATCCCTCGATGTTCGAGGCGGTGCACGGCAGTGCGCCGGACATCGCCGGGCAGGGCATCGCGAACCCGGTCGCGCAGGTGCTGACCGGCGCGATGCTGCTCAGGCACCTCGGCGAGCCGGACGCGGCGCAGGCGATGGACACGGCGGTGGAGAAGGTGCTGGCCGAGGGCGTGGTGGCGACCCCGGACCTCGGTGGCCGTGCGACGACCGCCGAGCTGGGCTCGGCGATCGCGGCGGCGCTGTAGCGCGCATAGAAAACGGCGGTATTGGGCACTACTCGTGCCATGAAGCTGTTGGGGGTGCGGGTACCGGGACCGTTGACCGCAGTGGGCACCGCGGTCGGCACGGCACGCGGCCTCGCCGGGTTGGTGTCGCGGCCGCGGCGCCGGGTGTGGTCGTGCCCCGGGCGGTTGCACATCGAGGCACACGGCGTGCACGGGCCGGGCGGCGAGCGGGTCGGCCGGCGGATCGAGCGTGCTCTCGAGAAACACTCCGGTGTGGAGTGGGCGCGGGTCAACTCACCGGCATCCCGCGTGATCGTCGAGGTGTCGGATCCACCACCGCCGACGGCGGAGCTCGTCCGCATGATCGAGAAGGCGGAAGCGGAGCCTGCCGACCCCGGCGAGGAGGCCGCGGAGGACGAGCTGCACCACCCCGCGGACGGGGCGAAGGGCACCCGGCTGGTGCCGACCCTGGCCGCGGACGCGCTTGGACTCGGCCTCTCCGTGCTCACCAAGCTCTCGCCCTGGGTGCCGGTGCCCACCGAAGTGGCCGCGCTGCCGGGCATCGTCGGCCACCACCCGCGGCTGCGGGAGTTCGCCGCCCGCGGCGCCCACAGCCGGGAGCGCGCGGACTCATTCACGGCGATCACCGGTGCCCTCGCCCAGGGCCTCGCCGCGGGTGGTGAGGGAGCGCTGCTCGACAGCGTGCAGCGGATCGGCAGGCTCCGCGAGGCGCGTGCCCACGAGCGTGCGTGGTGCGCCGCGGAGAGCAGGCTGATCACCGGGCCGGACTTCGCCGCGGCAGGGCCGGTGGCCACGCAGCGGCCGGTGCCACTGCCCGACGGCCAGATCGAGGAGTACGAGAAGCGCGTCCTCGCGCTCGGCGCCGCGGCGAGCGCGGTGACGTTGCCGTTCGGCGGCCCCCGCAAGGCGGCGGCGCTCGGGCTCTCGGCGCTGCCCAAGGCCGCCGAGGCGGGCCGGTCGGCGTTCGCCGCGCAGCTCGGCAGGGTGCTGGCCCGGCGCGGGGTGCTGGTGATGGACCGCTCCGCGCTGCGCCGGATGGACCGCGTGGACACCCTCGTGCTCGACCACACCGCCCTGGAGAGCGGCCGGCTGGTGCAGAGCGACCTCATCGCGCTGCCGGGAAGCGACTCGCACGCGGTGGCCGAGCAGGCGTGGCGGCTGTTCGACCCTGCCGATCCGCTGGCCGTGCGCGAAGAGGGTGAGTGGGCCCTCGGTCCGCTGGACGAGCTGCACCTCAGCGGGCGGCGCGGGGCCAGGGAACGCGGCCGACTGGAGAAGAAGGGTGCCTCGGCCGTGCTCGGCCTCGCCTGCCGCAGGCGGCTGGACGCGGTGCTCGCGCTGGCCGCGGACCCGCTTCCGGGCGTCCACGCGCTGACCGCCGCCGCCAGGGAGGCCGACCTGCGCGTCGAGGACACCGGGGAGGACGGGGACCCGCTGGCCACCGTGCGCGAGCTGCAGGCCGAGGGCCGCGTCGTGCTGCTGGTGTCGGGAAACCGGCGTGCGCTGGCCGCCGCCGACTGCGGCGCCGGTGCCTACCGCGACGGCGAGCCCGCACCCTGGGGTGCGCATGTGCTCATCGGCGAGGACATCCGGGCGGCGGCGCTGCTCGTGGAGTCGGTCGCCGTCGCCCGCACCCTCAACCACGAGAGCATCCGGATCGCACAGGCGTCCACCGGGGTCGGCGTGGTGACCGCGTTGCAGGACGGCCGCCGGAGCAGCCCGGCGAGCCGGGGGATGCGTGCGGTCAACGCCGGTGCCGGCCTGGCACTGGCCAACGCGCGGCGGCATGCCCGCCGTCTCCGGCCACCCGAGCCGACCGCCGCGCCGGACACGGTGCCGTGGCATCTGATGCCCTCCGACGCCGCCGTCGAACGGCTCGCCACCGGACCGAACGGGTTGAGCGAGAACGAGGCACGCCGTCGTGCCCGCGACCGCGGCGCCGGTTCCGGCCCGGTACCGACCAGCCTGGGCAGCGCCTTCCTGGCCGAACTGGCCAACCCGCTCACGCCGGTGCTGGCAGGCGGTGCCGCGCTGTCCGCTGCGGTTGGTTCGCCCGCGGACGCCGCGCTGGTCGCGGGCGTGACCGGGCTCTCGGCCCTGATCGGCAGCGTGCAGCAGGTACGCACGGACCGGGAACTGGCCGATCTGCTGAGCCGCTCGTCGGTCAGCGCCACCGTGCTGCGCGACGGCGACGAGCGGGTGATCAGCGCGGACGATCTGGTGCCCGGCGACGTCGTCGCCCTCACCTCGGGTGATGTGGTGCCTGCCGACTGCAGGCTGCTCGACGCGGACGGGCTGGAGATCGACGAGTCGTCGCTGACCGGTGAGTCCCTGCCGGTGGGAAAGGACCCCGCCCCGGTGGTCGCGGCGGAGGTGGCCGAACGCTCGTCGATGGTCTACGAGGGCACCACCGTGGCCGCCGGGCAGGGGGCGGCGGTCGTGGTCGCGGTCGGCGACGACACCGAGGCCGGGCGCAGTATGGCGCTCGCGCGCGAGGGCTCCCCGACGACCGGGGTGGAGACCAGGCTGACCGAGCTCACGGAGAAGAGCATGCCGCTCGCGGTCGGCTCGGCGGCGGCCGTCGCGGGTGCCGGTCTGCTGCGCGGGGTGCCGCTGCGCGAGAGCATGTCCGCGGCGGTGAACCTGGCCGTCGCCTCGGTGCCGGAAGGGCTGCCGTTCCTGGTCAACGCCGCGCAGCTGGCGGCGGCACGGCGGCTCGCCGAGCACGGCACCCTCGTCCGCAACCCGCGCAGCATCGAGGCGCTCGGCCGCGTGGACGTGCTGTGCTTCGACAAGACGGGCACGCTCACCGAGGGCAGGCTCAGCGTGAGCGAGGTGGACGACGGGCACCTGCGCTGCCCCGTCGACACGCTCAGCGAACCGCTGCGGCCGGTGCTGGCCGCCGCGCTGCGGGCCACCCCGCACGCGGACCGGCCCGAGGACCTGCCGCACGCCACCGACCGGGCGGTGCTGGAGGCCGGGCGCAGGCTGCGGATGGGCACCGGTACCGGCGCCGCCGGCTGGCGGCTGCTCTCCTCGGCGCCGTTCGAGCCGTCCCGCGGCTACCACGCGGCGGTGGGGGAGACCAGGAAGGGCAGGTTGCTGAGCGTGAAGGGGGCGCCCGAGGAGGTGCTGCCCCGGTGCGCGCTCGACGGCAAGGCACGCAAGCGCCTGAACGGCCGGATGAAACAGCTCGCCGAGGCGGGACACCGCGTGCTTGCCGTCGCCGAACGGCAGCTCGACGGCTCGGCCGCGGAGGCTGGGGAGGGCACCGAGGATTCCGTGCGGGAGCTGACCTTCCGCGGGTTCGTCGCGATCGCCGACCCGGTGCGCCGCAGTGCCGCCCCCGCGGCGGCCGAGCTGCGCGCGGCGGGCGTGCACATCGTGATGATCACGGGCGACCACCCGGTCACCGGGGAGGCGATCGCGTCGGAGATCAACGGTGACGGCACCGAGCTGCGCGTGGTGACCGGCGCCGACCTGGACGAGCTGGACGACGACCGGCTGCAGGAGACGCTGCCGGACGTCGACGTGGTCGCGCGGTGCAGCCCGGCGCAGAAGGTGCGGATCATCAAGGCCTACCAGCGGCTAGGCCGGACGGTGGCGATGACCGGTGACGGCGCCAACGACGCGCCCGCGATCCGGCTCGCCGACGTCGGAATCGCGCTGGGCGGGCACGGCACCCCCGCCGCGCGGGCGGCCGCCGACCTGGTGGTGACCGACGACCGGCTGGAGACGATCATCGCCGCGCTCGTCGAGGGCCGGGCGATGTGGGCGTCGGTGCGTTCGGCGCTCGGGGTGCTGCTCGGCGGCAACCTCGGGGAGATCGCGTTCAACGTGCTTGTGGCCGCGATGACCGGCCGCTCACCGCTCGGCGCGCGGCAGTTGCTGCTGGTCAACCTGCTCACCGACCTGGCGCCGTCGCTGGCGATCGCGCTGCGCAGGCCGGATGGCGACGCCGTCGCCGAACTGCTGCAGGAGGGCCCGGAGAGCTCGCTCGGCGGCCGCCTCTACCGGGACATCGGTGTCCGTGCGGGCACGACGACGCTGGGTGCCTCGGCGGCGTGGACGCTGGCGCGGATGACCGGACGGCGGCGTCGGGCGAGCACCGTGGCGCTCGCCGCGCTCGTCGGTACCCAGCTGGGGCAGACCCTGCTCACCGGCGGCCGCAGTCCGGCGGTGCTGGCGAGCGGGCTCGGGTCGGCGGCGGTGCTGGCCGCGGCGATCCAGACGCCGGGTGTGAGCGGGTTCTTCGGGTGCACCCCGCTGGGACCGGTGGGCTGGACGATCGCGCTCGGCAGCGCCGGAGCCGCGAGCGCACTGGGCACCGTCTGGCAACCCTCGTGAGTGGCTACCCGAGTTAGAACTCGCGTGGCCACTCACGAGGGTGGAGGGTCAGGCGATGTCGACGCCGCCGACGGGCAGGCCGGGTGCCGCACCCGAGGTCAGGCTCGTGCCCGGCGCCAGCCGCTGCACGGCGTCCTCCATGTGCGCCTCCAGCAGCGCCAGCACGGTCTCCTCGTCGTCCTGGCGGATCGCGTCGATGATCTGGTTGTGCTCGGCGACCCGCTCGTCGGCGCCCTGGTAGCTCTTGCGGTACGTCTCCTGCAACGCCGAGAGGCACATGCGCGTCTCGATGAGCAGCGTGCGCGCCATCCGGGTCAGCCGCCGGCTGCCGGACGCTTCGATGAGCTCCTCGTGGAAACGCAGGTCGGCCTCGGTGAGCGCGGCCGGATCGTCCTGCTGGTCGGCCTCGGCCATCGCGTGTACGGCGTCGTCCAGCATCGCGGCGACCCGGTCGCGGTCACCGCCACGCATTATCCGGATCGCGGCCGCGCGCTCGATCGCCGAACGCGCGGAGTAGATGTCGTAGACGTCGCCCGGTTCCAGGTCGATCACGAACAGCCCGCGATGGCGCTCGCTGCGCAGCAGGCCCTCGGAGACCAGCCGCTGCATCGCCTCGCGCAGCGGTCCTCGGGAGACCTGGAACCGGGCGGCGAGGTCGGTCTCACCGAGCTGGGTACCGGGCGGCAGCGAGCCGTTCATGATCGCGTCACGGAGCTGGCGGGCGATGATGCCCGCGGTGGACTCGCGGTTCACCGGCTCGATGTCGGCCAGCACGCTCACCCACCCCCGGAGCGGAACAGCGCGCCGACTCCGGGCACGGCACGGTTCGCCCCGACGAGCCGCAGGCCCTCCCACACGGTCACCTGGTTGGCGGTGAGTACCGGCTTGCCGAGCCGTTCCTCGGCCCGCTCGACGACCGCGAGCGTGCGCATCGCGGTGTCCGGCACCAGCAGCGCTTCCGCGTCGGGGTGGTCGTGGCTCACGATCAGGTCCACCACCGCCTCCGGGGACAGATCGCCGACCTCGGCCGCGGTGTCGATGTCGGCCGCGGACAGCGAGACGACCTCGATGCCGCCCTTGCCGAGAAACTCGACGAACAGCTTGGCGACCTCATCCGGGTAGCTCGCCGCGACGGCCACCCGGCGCAGGCCGAGAGCGTTGGCCGCGTGCACGAACGCGAACGAGGTGCTCGACGCGGGCAGTCCGCCCGCGGCCGCGGAGAGCCCGGCCACCTGCTCGGTCGCGCCGTCCCAGCCGTAGACGAAGCTGCCGCTCGTGCAGGCCCACACGATCGCGTCCGGTTCGTGCCTGGCCAGCAGCCCGGCACCTTCGGTGAGCCGCTGCGGGCTACCGAGGTCGAGCAGCTCGGCGACGGCGTGCAGGTCGGTGCCGTAGATGTGGGCCACGGCCAACCGGGTGCCGTCGCCGAGCAGGCCCTCGGCGAGCGGGTAGTCGTCCTCGGCGGCGTGGTCGGGGTAGATGAAGCCGATCGTGGGCAAGGGCCACCTCCTGGCAGGATTGTCGACAATCCTAGTGGAAGGAGTCAAGACACCTCTCGCATCCAGTTGCCCGGGCCGACGATGGGCAGGTTCATCCGCTTCAGGCAGGCCCACATGGTGAGCTGGTTGGCGGTAAGGACGGGCTTGCCGAGCGCGGACTCGAGCGGGTCGATGACGTCGTAGGTGGGCAGGTTGGTGCAGCTCACGAAGATGGCCTCGGCATCGTCATGGTTCGCGGCGATGATCCGCTCCGCGATGGTGCGATAGCTGACCTTCCAGATGCCGCCGCCGAGGCCGAGGTGGTCGCTGGACATCGTCTCGACGCCGAGTTCGGCGAGGAACTCGTGCAGCTTGGCGGTCAGGTCGGCGTCGTAAGGGGTGAGTACCGAGACCCGCCGGATGCCGAGCTGTTGCAGCACCTCGGCGAGCGCGCCGGAGGTCGTCACGGCGTCGGGCGCGCCCGCGTCGCAGATCACCTTGCGCAACGAGTGCTCGGCGTCCACGCCGCTGACGAAGCTGCCCGAGGTGCACAGGTACGCCACGACCTCCGGCTCGACGTGCAGCACGTCCCTCGTCGCGGCCGCGAGATGCTGGGCGTTGCTGACCAGGTGTGCCATCTCCATGCTGACCGGCACGGGCTCGTAGGGGGTCCTGGCCAGGTGCAGCGAGACCTCCATCGGCACCCAGCGCCACAGTTCCCGCTCCAGCGCCAGGTCGAACGGCGCGATGACGCCGATGCCGCGCTGGGCCACGGGCCCGTCGAACGCGGGGAAGTCCAGTGCCGGTGAATCCAAGGCTCGACCTCCGACGGGGCTATTGAAGGGGCCTCCGGGGTGCGTCCTCGGATTGTTGACAATCATACGACCGCCTCTTACCGTGTCAACGTGATCGGCACGGATCGTCCGGTGCTGGCGGTGTTGTGTGGCGACAAACACCCCCCGGACATGCACTCCATCGAGCAGGACGCAGCGGTTCGTTACACGCGGGCCGACGGGCTCGCCGACGCCCTGCGCGGGGCCGATGCCCTCTTCGTCTATGACTTTCTGTCCAACGCGGTCCCGGGCGCATGGTATTCCGCGGACCGCCTGCGCTGGCTGCACATCGCCAGCGCGGGCGTCGACCCGGTGATGTTCCCCGAGTTGCGCGACAGCGACGTGGTACTGACCAATTCGCGAGGGGTGTTCGACGGGTCGATCGCCGAGTACGTGCTTGGCGTGATCCTCGCCTTCGCCAAGGACCTCGCCCACTCGGTACGGCTGCAGGACCAGCGGGAATGGCGGCACCGGGAGACCGAGCGGATCGCGGGCAGGCAGGCGCTCGTCGTGGGCACCGGGCCCATCGGGCGCGCGATCGCGCGGATGCTGCGGGCCGCCGGGATGCGGGTGTCCGGTGCCGGGCGCACGGCGCGGGACAACGATCCGGACTTCGGCACCGTGCACGCGTCGGCGGAACTGAACCGGCACCTGGCCGCCGCCGACTTCGTCGTCGCGGTGGCACCGCTGACCGAGCAGACCAAGGGCCTCTTCGATGCCGGCGCGTTCGCCGCGATGAAGCCTGAAACGCGGTTGGTCAACGTCGGCAGGGGCGAGCTGGTCGTCACCGAGGACCTGGTCGAGGCGCTGCGTGCGGGGGAGATCGCCGGGGCCGCGCTCGACGTGTTCGAGACCGAGCCCCTGCCCCCCGAAAGTCCGCTGTGGACGATGGATAACGTGCTGTTGTCGCCGCACATGTCCGGGGACTTCATCGGCTGGCGCAATGCGCTGGTCGAGGTGTTCGCGGACAATTTCCGGCGGTGGCTGGCCGGTGAGCCGCTGCGCAACGTCGTCGACAAGCGCCTCGGCTACGTACCCTCGGCCGGCTGAAGATCGACAGGCACTCCAAGCACTGAGGAGAACAATGCGGAGCACGGGACCCCTGCTGACGGCGAGCGAGCTGGTGGCCGCGTACTCCTCGGGCGAGCTCTCCCCCGTCGAGACCACCCGGGCGGCGCTCGACGTCATCGAGGACCGCGACCAGGAGTACAAGGCGTTCGCGCTCGTCGACCCCGAGGTCGCGCTCGCGCACGCGAAGAGCTCCGAGGAACGCTGGCGCGAGGGTAACCCGATCGGCTGGCTCGACGGCGTGCCCGCGTCGATCAAGGACATGTTCCTCACGCAGGGCTGGCCGACGCTGCGCGGCTCCGTGTGCATCGAGCGGGATCAGCCGTGGGCCGTCGATAGCCCGGTCACCGCGCGGATGAAGGAGAACGGCCTCGTCCTGCTCGGCAAGACGACCACACCGGAGCTGGGCTGGAAGGCCGTCACGGACAACCCGCTGGACGGCATCACCCGTAACCCGTACGACCCCGCGCTGACCCCGGGCGGATCGAGCGGCGGCAGCGCGGTCGCCGTGGCCACCGGGATGGGTGAGCTCTCGGTCGGCACCGACGGCGGCGGCTCGGTACGGATCCCGGCCTCGTTCTGCGGCATCGTCGGGTTCAAGCCGACCGGCGGGCGGATCCCGCTGTTCCCGGCGAGCCCGTTCGGCCCGCTGGCACACGCCGGCCCGCTGGCCCGTTCGGTGGACGACATCGCCCTGTTCCTCGACGTGCTGGCCACCCCCGACCACCGCGACCCGGCCGCGCTGCCACCGCCGGCCGGGACCTACCGCGAGGCGGTGCGCCGCGACGTCCGCGGGCTGCGGGCCGCCTTCTCGCCCGACCTCGGCTACATCGACGTCGACCCGGAGGTGGCTCGCCTGGTCGTGTCGACCGTGGCCGCGCTGACCGAGGCCGGCCTGCGGGTGGAGGAGGCCGACCCCGGGTTCACCGACCCGATCGACGCGTTCGGCGTGCTCTGGTCGGCCGGTGCGGCGAAGTGGCTCGACACCTTCCCGGCCGGTTCGGAGGAGCGGGTGGACCCGGCGCTGCGCAAGGTCTGGCAGCAGGGGCACACCTACTCGGCGAGCGACTACCTCGAAGCGAGCGCGATCCGGTCGGCACTCGGTATCCACATGGGCGAGTTCCACACCCGGCACGACATCCTGATCACGCCGACCGTGGCCATCCCGCCGTTCGAGGCGGGGCACGACGTGCCGCCCGGCAGTGGACTGGAGAGCTGGCCGCAGTGGGCGCGGTTCTCCTACCCGTTCAACATGACACAGCAGCCGTCGATCAGCGTGCCGGCGGGGTTCACCTCGGCCGGACTGCCGGTGGGCCTGCAGATCGTGGGCCCCCGGCACTCCGACGACCTCGTGCTCGCCGTGGCGAAGCTGGTGGAGGAGGTCCGGCCCTGGCCCACTGACCGGCCGGCGGGCAAGCGCCGCTAGCTGACCGCTTCGTCGGCCGTCCGGGTGAACGCGGCGTCGGTGAAGTCGCCTGCGACCTCGACGTTGCGTTCGCCGAACGCCTGTGAGTTCACGATCCTCAGCACCAGGCAGAAGCGTCCGGTGACCCCGTACTCCCGGAGCAGTTGCGTGTAGCGCCGGGCCAGGTACCGGGCCGCCGCGTGATTGGATACCGCGGTCTGCCCGCACAGCACGAAGATCGGATAGCCACCGGCGGTCACCTTGGCGAGTGCGACGTACTCCACCTTGCCGGGGTCCGGCCCGAACGCGCGGCCACCGACACCGATCGTGAGCTTGTCCGGCGAGCCCTCGCGCGGGCCGATTGTGAGGCCTGGCACGAAGGTCTCGAGAAGCGCGTCGGTCCGTGGGTTGGCGACTGGGCTCCCGACAGCGAACTCGGCCCTGTCCCCGAGCGTCCGTGGCAAGTACTCGCCGGAGCTCGGCACAAGTTCGATCTCCGCGCCACAGTCGCGCGCGACGGCGGCGAGCTCGACGATCGCGGCCGCGTCGCGACGGTGCACGCTCAGCACCGAGTTGGACAGCGCATGCCGGGGCACGAATACCGCGCAGGTGGACCTGGCGTCCAGTCCGAAGAACCTGCTCTTGCGTGCTTCTTTGCGCCGTCGCCGCAGAAACTGCACCAGCAGCACTGCGAGCCCGGAGATCACGCTTGCCAGAAGATTGACCGCGAGATCCCCGACCTGCGGCATGGGCACTCCTCTCCGACCCGACGACAGGTCAGTGTCTAGCAGAAGCGGTACCCGCGCCGGTGCCGTCTCCGTCAGGTCGCGTCGAGGTCCAGCGTGGCCATCGGGGCGCCGGCGGGCTGCCACGTGGCGAGGAAGCCGGGTTGTGCCGACACGTCGACCAGTTCGACGCGGGCGCCGATGCTGTCGATGCGGTGGTAGGTGAACGAACGCCCATAGGGGCACGAGTCGAACTCGACGGGCGCACCCCGCTCGGCCAGGCGGTCCTTGTCCTCCCCGATGTTGCCTGACCAGTAACCGATGTGATCGAAGCGGGAACCTGCCGAGGCATCCCAGGGACTGCCTTCCGGGCCGGTGATGAGCTCGAAGAACGGTGGGCCTTCCGTGGAGAACACGATGCGGTAGTCCCACTCACCGAGGGTGCCCTCGCGTATCGCACTCCAGGTCACGCCCAACGTGCCGCTGAGGTCCCGTTGCGCCCTTTCCAGGCCTTGCACGACGAAGCACAGGTGATAGAAGGCCGTCACGACACCGTTCCTACCACGCTGTAACGGCTCCACGGCTCGGCAAGGCGGTCGTGAGTGGGGAGCCGTGTTCTAACTCGTGTGCGCACTTACGAGCGGTGACCAGGCGCAATGCCGCACGTTCTGGGACTGTCCGGGTAACGGTGGATCTGGTCTTGGTCTGAT
>NZ_JAEHOB010000063.1 GCF_016464705.1 Qaidamihabitans albus | reverse complement strand
GCGGGGCTGCTCCGGCCGGAAGGCGTGCTGGCCGCCCTGCCGGTTTTCGCGGTGTGGCTGTGGCGCGAGCGCAGGCGGGCGGCGGCGCTGTTGTGGACGGGCCTGTTCGTCGCCGTGGGGCTGGCGTACTTCGGGTGGCGCTGGGCGTTCTACGGCCAGCCGCTGCCCAACACCTTCTACATCAAGTTCGGGAACCTGGACGCTGGCCTGGTGTGGGTCGAACAGACGGCGGCGGTGTTGGCGCCGCTGTTGCTGCTGACGGCCGTGCTGGTGTTCCGGCGGGGCACGCGGGCCGCGGGTCTGCT
>NZ_JAEHOB010000062.1 GCF_016464705.1 Qaidamihabitans albus | reverse complement strand
CTTGATGAACACAAATGGAATAAAGTCCTTATCGTCATCGACAGTCACCAGACGAGGATATCCATTTTTAAAGTTGCTGCCGATATTTTTGCACTGAAGATGAGAGGGACAATGCAGTAACTTGTATACATTTTTCATACCTCGTATCACCAAGTCAGTTTTCTTGATCTTGAAGATGTCGTTTTCATTTCCTACGTTACCACCAGTTACCACCAACTGTTCATCATTAACTTTCCAAACAGTTTCGTCAACACACAACTTTGTTGTTTTAACAAAGAACTTGATATAAACAGCAGTCATTAGACGCACCACATCACCAT
>NZ_JAEHOB010000061.1 GCF_016464705.1 Qaidamihabitans albus | reverse complement strand
GTGCGCGATGGCCTCGTCGTTCAGCCCGATGTAGTCGATCGCCTCCCACCCGCTGAAGTACGGGATCGCGCCCGCGCCGGTGACCGCGACCGTTCTGGCCTCCTCCGGCACCTGCGCCTCACCCAGGCCCTTCCCGATGGCCACCTGCGCCCGGTGCAGGTCGTGCCCGTAGTTGGCGATCACGGGCAGGTCCGAGGGCAGGACACCGGCGAGGGCGATCCAGGCGAGGGTGATCGCCCCCGCGGGGACCGCGAGCCAGCGGCGGCCGAGCGCCGCCACACCGAGCCCGGCCCCGAGGCAGAGCACCGGGAAGGCGTGGAAGGCGAAGCGGTG
>NZ_JAEHOB010000060.1 GCF_016464705.1 Qaidamihabitans albus | reverse complement strand
GAGCCGGAGCCGCGGCAGCCGGGGCGCCGGCGCCGTCGCCGCCGCCAACTCAGCCACCTCCGGGCAGCTGACCGCGCAGGCGGTCCAGCCAGCGGTCGAAGGTCAGTCCGTACCGGCCGGGGTCGTAGGTCCACTGCGCCCGCTCGACGCTCGCCGTGACCGCCGCATCGACCTGGGGCGCCCACTCCTGCTGGACGAAGACGTTCTGCCAGTAGCCGTCGCGCATCTGAATCTGGGCGATGTGCGCGTAACCGGTGGTCACCTCGCCGACCCGCATGCCGTAGGCGGCCCGCGGGACGTACGGTCCGTAGGCGGTCACGACGATCACCGTCGGCCTCGCCTCGCGCACCACGTCGGTCGGGTCGGCGCCGTGCGCG
>NZ_JAEHOB010000006.1:327059-372315 GCF_016464705.1 Qaidamihabitans albus | reverse complement strand
GAGGTTGAACGTGCCCGGGGTGAGCCCGGTGACCTGGCGGGTCGTCCTCTCCGGATCGAGCCCCGCGCTGGCCAGTACCAGCGAGACGACCTTGTCGCTCGTCCCGCCCTCGGACGGCACGCCCATCGTCTGGCCGAGGAAGTCCTCCGGTTTCTCGAGCGGGTGGTTCGACTTGCTGTAGATGAACCGCAGGGCCGAACCCCGGGTGAGCGTGCCGATGTTGACGAGTGGCTGACCGGAGTCGGCCACGGCGCTCATCACGTCGATCTGGCCGAGCCGGGTGATCGGCGCGGTGCCTGCCAGCAGCGTCTGCATGGCCTGGGGTGAGCCCTTGACCGGCTGCAGCTTGATGTCGAGACCGTGGTTGGCGAAGTGACCTCCGGCCACCGCGAGCAGTTCGGGCGCCAGTGAGAGCGTTTCGAGCGGCAGATAGCTCAGGAACGTGACCTGCTGACCGCCGCCCGCGCCGGCGGGCTCGGAACCGCACGCCGACAGCAGAGCCGGCCCCGCGGTCGCGGCGGCGACGGCGAGTGCGGAGCGCTTGACGAAGGACCTGCGGCTCAGCGGCGCTGCGGTGAGCGTGTGGGTAGGCACGATGTTCTTCTCCTCGTTCCCGTCTGGCCGGCTACCACCCTGTAGCCGGCCCGCAGAGAGTCGCGCCGGTGCCGTCGCGGCGGCTACCCACCTTTCCGCATACCGGAAGACCCGTGCCGGTACGGTCGTTTCGGTGGCGCACCCAGCGCGCGGGAGATGCCTCGTGCGGTCGCCTGCACCAGATGGGCGAGGTTCGGGCCGTGCGACTCGGTGTGCGGCACGATCAACGACAGTGCCGCGACCACGGTGCCGTCCGCTCCGTGGATCGGCGCGGCGACCGAGACGTAGTCCGGGTTGATCTGCCGGTCGCTGACGGCGTAGCCCGAGCGGCGCACGTCGGCGAGCACCTGCCGGAGCTCGCGCTCGTTCGAGTAGGTGCGCGAGGTGAACGACACCAGCGGCCCGCTGATGACGTCCTCCTGCAGGTCGGCCGGTGCGTGCGCGAGCAGGACGAGCCCTACCGCGGTGGCGTGCATGGCGTAGCGGCCGCCCACGCGCGGGCGCTCGTCGCGGGCGGTCTCCGGGCTGACGAAGCGCTCGACGAAGACGACCTCGTCCTGCTCCCGAACGGCCAGGTGCACGCCGTGGTGGGTGGTCTCGTAGAGATCCTGCATGAACGGCAGTGCGATCCGCTGCAGGCCCACCGACCGGGGAGCGTGCGCCGCCACCTCCCACAGCCGCAGCCCGATCCGGTAGCCGCCGGAGTCGTCGCGTTCGAGCGCGCCCCAGTGGTGCAGTTCGGTGACGATCCGGTGGGTCGTGGTGAGGGGCACGCCGGATCGCCTGCTGAGCTCGGACAGCGTGAGATGAGCCGGTGCGTCCTTGAAGGTGTCGAGGATGCGCAGCGCGCGGCGGAGGACGGAACGGCGCTCGTCTGCCACCTCTGCCATCGTGGACCCGCCTCGTACCGACGTCCGTGGTGTCAGCCGAACCTAGCTCATCGGCGGCGGGTGGCCCGCATCTCCTCGGCGAAGCGCCAGCTCGCGCCGCCGTCGCCGGAGGCCTCGGCCCGCCAGGTGAACGACCGCGCCGTGATCGCGGTGAAGCACCAGCGCAGCCATGGCTCCTCCTCGTCGCTGATCAGCACGATGTCGCGCCCGGAGGGGCGCCCGACGAACCGGCGGACGCGTCCGTTGACCGGTTCGATCCAGGTCGAGCGCCAGGCGTCGATGGACGGATCGTAGAAACGGATGGTCGACCCGTGGAAGGCCAGCGGTGGCCGTCCCTCACCGGGCTCACCGCGCCCGGGCACGATCCACACGTCCTGGATCGCCCGGCCGCCCAGCACCCAGCCGAAATGGAGTTCGCCGGTCATGGTGGCCGGCTGCCCTACCGCGTCCGGGCCGGACCAGTCGAGGTCCCATGAGCCGACGAACCGGCCGAAGAGATCCAGGCGCCGTGCGTGCGTGCCGTCCGGTGCGGGTGCGTGGAGGGCCTCGGCGAGACCTGGGTTCGTGGACATACTTTGACAGTACACTGTCAAACATGACGAGGAACACCGCCGACGTGGACGCGTACCGCCTGCTCATGGCCGACGTATACGAGCTGGCGGGGGAATCGCGCCGGTCCAGCGAGGCGATCGCCCGTGAGCTGGGCCAGACGGCCGCGCGCTGGCACGTGCTCAGCGTCGTCTCCGACCGCCCGCGCACGGTGGCCGGTGCGGCCCGGCGGCTGGGGCTGGCGCGGCAGAGCGTGCAGCGCGTGGTCGACGACCTGGTGGCCGACGGGCAGGTGGAGCTGCGGCCCAATCCCGCCGATCAGCGCGCCCGGCTGGTGGCGCTCAGCATGGCCGGCCGGCACACCCTGGCGGAGCTGCAGTGCCGGTCGGCCACCGCGCGTGCGGCACTGCTCGACCGCGCCGCGCTCGGCAGCGGCGAGCTCGAGCACGCACGGGCGACGCTGCGTGCCCTGCTCGCTGTACTGCGCTGAACGCGGTGGGCCGGTAGGGCGTCCTCCCGCCGATATGCGAAAGTGCTTCGCGTGAGGGGGTCACCGTTGCCCGCGCCGTGGTCGCGCGCGCCGTTCCTGCTGTGGCGGCGGCCCGCGGTGGCGCTGGCGATAGCCGTCGCGGGGCTGCTGGTCGCCCTCCCGGCAGCGGCGGCGTCGCTGTTCCTGGCCTCGTCCGGCAACGCGACCCTGCACAACCAGCTCGAGCGGTCCTGCAAGTGGACGGTCGGGGCGCAGGTCGGCGCCGCGTTGCCGTTCACCGCGCCGCCCTACCGCCCGGATCAGCTCGTCGGCGCGCGCCTGCTCCAGGAGCGGGTCGGCCTGGTGCGCCCGGCCGCGGCCCAGGTGCCCCGGCTGTCCGAGCCGGTCGTGTCGACACTGACGCGCGGCCACGTGCGCCCGGTGCCGGGACCTCCCGCGCGTCCCGACCAGACGGCGGTGTCGCTGCTCGCGCGGGACGGGTTCAGGGAGCACGTACGGGTGCTCGCCGGTGGTGCCGGCCGGGGCATCTGGCTGCCGGACGGGTTCGCGGCCGCGCAGCGGCTCCGGGTCGGCGACCGGGTGGCGGTCGCGGTGGGGCCGGAACCCGTGTCGATGCGGGTGGCCGCCGTCTACCGGGACCTGCGGGAGCTGCCGGACCAGCCGTACTGGTGCGGCCTGCGCGACGTCTACCGCGGCAAGCCGCTCGCCAGCGCGCCGGTGTACCCGCTCGCGCTGGTGGAGCACGCCGACCTGCTCGCGGCGGCGCGGGGCAGCGACGTGCGGGCGCACAACACGATCGAGATGTCGGTGGACACCGAAGGGCTCACCACCACCGATGCCGCGCCGACGATCGCCGGCCTGCGGCAGCTGGGAGCCGCGGTGACGGACCGGCAGGCGGCCGGCGCCTACCCGGACGAGGCGGCCGTCGACTCGACACTGGCCGTCAAGGCCGCCCGCGCCGGGCTGGTGGTCGACGCGCTCACCGGAACCGTCGTGCCGCTGGCCGTCGCGGGGGCGCTCGCCGGTCTCGTGATCGCGGCCGCGGCGGGTGCCTTCTGGGCCGATCGTAGGCGGGCCGAGCTCGCGGTGCTGTGCGCGCGCGGTGTCGGCCCGGCCGCGGTCGCCGGGAAGGCGGCGCTCGAGGCGGGCGGCGCGGTGCTCGTCGGTGCCGCCGCGGGCTGGCTGACGGCGCGGTTCCTGGTGGCCACCGCCGGACCGAGCCCGCTGGTGACGCCGGGCGCGACGCTCGTGTCCGTGCTCGGCGCCGGGGCGGCGGCGCTGGCCGTGCTGGCGGCGATCGCGGCAGTCGCGGGCGGCCGGGCCGGGCGGCTCTTCGACGCCCCGCCCGGCCATCGTGCTCGCCTGAGCAGGCTGCCGTGGGAGCTCGTCCCGCTGGCCGCGGCGGGGCTGGCCTGGTTCCTGCTCGACGACGACGTCCAGCTGCGCGGTGCCGGTGCCGGCGCCGTGGCGTACATCCCGCCGAGGCTGATTGTGGCGCCGGTCCTGCTGGCCGCGGGACTGGCGATGCTCACCGGCAGGTCCACGTGGTGGGCGTTGAGGGCGCTGGGCGCGCGGTCCCGGCGCCGTTCCCGCTCGCGTCCCCCCGGAACGTCGATGCGCCGGATCGCGCGCTTCCTGGCCTGGCGGCGCGTGCGCGCGGCCCCGGTGGTGGCGGCGGTCCTGGTGGGCGCGACCGCGGTGCCGGTGGCGCTTTCGGTTTACGGCGCGACGGTGATCGCCTCGGTCGACCGGACGCTGCACGCCGAGGCGCAGCTGATCGTCGGCACCGATGTCGTGTTCACGCTGTCCGCGCCCGCGGCGGTCCCCGGTGAGCTGGCGGGCAGGGCGAGCGTGACCGCGCTGCGCACCGACGGCAGCCTCGGCGACACCACGGTGCACGTCCTCGGCGTGGACCCGGAGACGTTCCCCCGCGCCGCGTTCTGGGATCCCGGACTGCCCGGACCGGCGCTGCGGGAACTGGTCTCCCGGCTCGACCCGGAACCGGCACGGCCGGGCGCGGTGCTCGCCGGGATGCCCGCACCCGCCGATGCGACCCTGGAGCTGGCGGGCAGCCGGCAGTCGCTGACCATCACCGGCGTCCCCCAGCTGCCGGGCAAGGCTCCGGGCAACCCGGTTCTGCTCGTGCACCGGGACGTCCTCGACCGGCTGGTGCCGGAAAGCCGGCCCCAGCTCTGGGCCCGGGGGGATCCCGAGCGGATCGTGCCCGCGGTGGCCGGTGCGGGCCTGCCGGTGTCGACGACGAGCCGGGCCGACCAGGTGCACGCGGCCGGCGTCTACACCGGGATCACCTACACGTTCACCTTCCTTTCGGCGGTGTCGCTGCTCTCGGGCGTGATCATCGTGGTGGGCCTGCTGCTGCATCTCGATGCCCGCTCCCGGGCCCGGCGCAGCGCCTACGTGCTGCTGAGCCGGATGGCGGTCACCGGCCGCGAGCACCGGCGTTCCCTGCTGCTGGAGGTCGGCGGGCTGTTGCTCGCCGGGTTCGTCACCGGGCTCGGCACGGCCGGTGTGCTCGTGCTGCTGACGCACACCGGCTACGACGTCGACCCCGGAACCGCCCCCGGGGCGCTGGTCACCACGCCGTGGCCGGTGCTCGCCGGGCTCCTGACCGCGGCCGCCGCCACCAGCGTCCTCGCCGCGGCCGCCGCGCACCGTGCGGCCGCCCGCGCCCGGCCCGCGGAGGTGCTGCGTGACACACGCTGAACGGACCGCACGGACAGTGCTGAGCTGCACCGGGGTCACGCACGGCTACCGCGTCGACGGCCGCACGGTGCGCGCGCTCTCCGCCGTGGACGCCACCGTCGAGCGCGGGGTGGTGACCGCCCTCGTCGGGCCGTCCGGCTCGGGGAAGTCGACCCTGCTCCGGATCCTGGCCTGCCTGGAACGGCCGGAGGCCGGCACCGTCGAGATCACCGGGATCGAGACGACGCGGCTGCCGGCCCGGCGACGGCGGGCACTGCGCCGGGCGCACGTGGGTTACGTGTTCCAGGATCCGGCCGACAACCTGTTCGGCTATCTCACGGTCGCCGAGCACCTGACACTTGGCGCTCGCCTCCGGAAGACCACCGTGGAACCGGGGGACGTCCTGGCGGACCTGGGCCTCGGCGCCCGCGCCGGGCACTATCCGCGCGAGCTGTCCGGCGGCGAGCAGCAGCGGGTGGCGCTCGCCTTCGCCGCGGCGGGAGACCCCACACTGCTGGTCGCCGACGAGCCGAGCGCGCAACTGGACCGCGCGGCCACGGCCAGGGTCGTCGCCGCGCTGCGCCGCCTTGCAGCCCGCGGGCACGCCGTTCTGGTCGCCACGCACGACCCGGAGGTCAGTGCGGCCGCCGACCACACGATCGAGCTCGTCGACGGCGAGCGGGTGCGGAGGTGAAGGTGCCCGAGCCGGTTCTGACCGTCACCGGGGTGTGCAAGTCCTACGCCGCGGTGCCGGCGCTTCGCACCGTGAGCCTCGCGCTGGCGCCCGGCGAGCTGGTGGTGCTCACCGGGCCGTCCGGCTCGGGCAAGAGCACCCTGCTGATGATCATCGGTGGCTGGGAGGCCCCGGACGAGGGTGGCGTGCGGCCGCATCCGCCGCTGCCGGACCGGCCGATGCACGCGATGCCGTGGCAGGACCTCGCCTTCGTACCCCAGTCGATCAGCCTGCTCGACGAGCTCAGCATCGCCGAGAACCTGGCCTTCGCCGGACGGCTGCGGGCGGACGGCACGCCGGCGGACGTGGCCGGTCTGTTCGACGTGCTCGACCTCGGTCCGCTCGCGGACCGGCTGCCCGGCGAGGTGTCTCGCGGCGAGCAGCAGCGTGCCGCCGTCGGCCGCGCGCTGGCTGCCCGCGCCACGCTGGTGCTGGCCGACGAGCCGACCTCGCACCAGGACCGGCGCAGGGGCGCCGGGGTGCTGCGCGCACTACGGGCCGCCGCCGACCGGGGCGCGGCGGTGCTCGCCGCGAGTCACGACCCCGTGGTGCGGGACTACGCCGACCGGGAGATCGCATTGGACCTCCCCGGCGGCTGACCCGGTCCACCGAACCCGAGTGGGTCCCCTTTGTGGACAGCGGTCTCCGGTCACGGGCTGCGACCGGTCGTTCACCGGACCGCCCGGCGCCGGTTCCTTCCGCTGTGATCTGCGTAGCGGCGATCTGTCCTCACTGGATCTCCTACCACGCCCGCCAGGCGCGATGCGCGGCATCGTGAGCGCGGCCGGTTCGCGATCCGCCTGATACTGTCTTGCCGGCTCCGGACCGGAGCCTCAGTGACAACCGATCGAACTACCGGGCCGAAAGGGGTTGGATCGTGCCGGCGAACCAACCGGGGGCGGACCACGTGGCAGGCGGCGGTCCCGTCTCGACGGAGAAGCAGCAGCGGATCAATCCGGTGGTGTTCTTCGGCTCGTCCGCGTGCATCCTCGCCGTCTCGATCTGGGCGATCATCACGCCGGAGACGGCCTCGGCCGCGATCGGCGAGCTCGTCGGCTGGATCTCGGCTGGCTTCGGCTGGTACTACTTCCTCGCCGCCACGCTGTTCCTCGCCTTCGTGATCTTCATCGGAGCCTCGCGTTACGGCAAGGTGAAACTCGGTCCGCAACACTCCACACCGGACTTCAGCCTGTTCGCCTGGGGCGCCATGCTGTTCGCGGCGGGTATCGGCATCGATCTGATGTTCTTCTCGGTCGCCGAGCCGGTGACGCAGTACCTCGAGCCGCCGGTGGGTGCCGGGGAGAACGTGCAGGCCGCCCGCGACGCCCTGGTGTGGACACTGTTCCACTACGGCATCACCGGCTGGGCGATGTACGCGCTGATGGGCATGGTGCTCGGCTACTTCGCCTATCGCTACAGCCTTCCGCTGACCATCCGGTCCGCGCTGTACCCGATCTTCGGCAAGCGGATCCACGGGCCGATCGGTCACGGTGTCGACATCGCCGCCGTGCTGGGCACCGTGTTCGGGATCGCGACGTCGCTGGGCATCGGGGTCGTCCAGCTCAACTACGGGCTGGAGGTCCTCTTCGGCATCCCGCAGGGCACGGCCGCGCAGATCGGGCTGATCGCGCTGGCGGTGTTCATGGCGACCATCTCGGCCATCGCGGGCGTCGACAAGGGTATCCGGCGGCTCTCCGAGCTCAACGTCGTGCTGGCCATCGGGCTCATGCTGTTCATCCTGTTCAGCGACGACCCGCTCTTCCTGCTCAACGCGATCGTGCTCAACATCGGCGACTACCTCGGCAACTTCGCCGACCTGACGCTGAACACGTTCGCCTTCGAGCAGCCGACCGAGTGGCTGAACTCCTGGACGCTGTTCTTCTGGGCCTGGTGGATCGCGTGGGCGCCGTTCGTCGGCCTGTTCCTCGCGCGGATCTCGCGCGGCCGCACCATCCGCCAGTTCGTCGCCGCCACGCTGGTGATCCCGTTCCTGTTCACCCTCACCTGGCTGTCGATCTTCGGTAACGCGGCCCTGCGGGAGGTGCGCGGCGGCAACGAGGCGTTCGGCCAGACGGCGATGAACCAGCCGGAGCAGGGTTTCTACGCGCTGCTCTCCCAGTACCCGGGCGCCACCTTCATCGCCGGGCTTGCGACCTTCGTCGGGCTGCTGTTCTACGTCACCTCGGCGGACTCGGGCGCACTGGTGATGGGCAACTTCACGTCCTACCTCAAGACGCCGAGGACGGACGCCGCCCGGTGGGTGCGCGTCTTCTGGTCCGCGGCGATCGGCCTGCTCACCCTGGCTATGCTCATCGTCGGCGGTGTGCCGACGCTGCAGAACGCGACCATCGTGATGGGCCTGCCGTTCTCGTTCGTCATGTTCATGATCATGCTCGGGCTCTACCGTGCACTGCGCGTGGAACGCTTCCGGGAGGACAGCCTGCGCGCGACGATGCCGTCGTCACTGCCGGAACCCGCCTCGGAGGGACAGCCGGGCCGGGCCTCGTGGCGGCAGCGGCTCGCCAGGGTGATGAACTTCCCGGGCAAGCGCGCGGCGAGCCGGTTCGTCGACGAGGTGTGCCGCCCGGCGTTCACCGAGGTCGTCGAGGAGCTGCGGGTGCAGGGCGCGGAGGCGTCGGTGGCCGAGGAACCCGTGCCGGAGCTCGACCTGCCGCACCTGGACCTGACGGTGGACATGGGCGAGCAGGAGTGGTTCCGGTACCAGCTCTGGCCGCACGAGGCGGAGACGCCGTCCTTCGCGATGGGCTCGCTGAGCAGTCAGGACACCTACTTCCGCTACGAGGTCTACCTTTCCGAGGGCGGCCAGGGCTACGACGTCATGGGCTACAGCAGGGAACAGCTGATCGGCGACATCCTCGACCAGTACGAGCGGCATCTCGAGTTCCTGCGGCTGCACCGGGAGACGGGCAGCAGCACCCCGGTGCCGACCATGATGGACAGTCAGGACACGGAGTCGTAGCGTGCGCACCCACGAGGCTCGGCGTGCCCAGCTGAGCCGGAAGGTGGCGTGGTTGTAGCCCCAGAAGTTGGCGTTGGTGGCCCGTTGCTCGACTGGCCCGATCGTGTCCTTCCACTGGTACGAGCGGCGCCGGGGATAGTCCGGTGCCTCGTAGGCCTCGTGGCTTCCGGTGTTGACCAGGCAGCCGCCGGGAAAGCGGACGAAGCCCGGCTCGAGCGCGGCGATCTTCTCGGCGAGGTCCCGGCGCAGCCCGTTCGGCCGGTTCCGGAAGGTGTCGCGCGGGAACAGCGACACCATGTCGAGGGCGACGGTGCCGGTGCCGCCCGCGGACACCGTCAGCCGTCCCGTGGTGCTCGTTGTGGTGGCGACGAACGTGCCGCTGTAGCCGGCCCAGCCGTCGTCACGCACCTGGATTCGCACCGGTCGTGCCGTGAGCGCGTTGCCCGCCCCGTCGGACAGCGTCGCGGTCAGCGGGCTGCCCTGGGGCCGGTCGGTACGGGCCCACACCGAGAAGTCGTGCTTTCTCCCGGCCTCCACCGCGATGCCGGAGTTGTAGCCCGCGTTGGTCACGCCGTAGCCGCCCGCTCCGCCGCCGTCGAGTTCGAGGTGCAGGTACCGGCGGTTGCGCTCGTTCAACCTGCCCGCGTCGTCGACGACCTCCGCCGTTCCCCGCATTCCGCCGGTCGACGTTGGTGTCCAGGCGGTCAGTGGCGTGTACGACGGGTTGTCGGCAGGGCCGTACTCGAACGAGCGGTTCTGCACGAGCTCGGCGTAGATCCCGCCGTCGGCGGCGCGGTTGATGTCCCCGAAGAAGACACCGTACATGGCGTCCGAAATGGACGGACCGGGGCGGGTGGGATCGATGTCCACCGTGTAGTCGGTCACGGCGTCCGCGGGCTCGCTCACGGCCGTGGTGGGCACGGATACGAGCGTCCCGGTGAGCAGTGCCGCGAGCAGGGCGCTGGTTCAGGAGCGTGTTCGGTGCATGGTGACTCCCGTCGTCGGAGGAAGGCGCGAATCGGGTGCGGGCGGGTCAGCGGCCGGGACGGCGGGGCCGGTCGGGCAGGTCGCCGGTCAGCCGGTCGTGCTCGGCCCTGGTGACCGGCAGTACGGTGCCGTGCCGTGGCGAGGACGGCAGCTGGTAGTCGCTCGACATGGTCCAGGTGCCCGAGGCCAGGTTGGTGGTCTCGAACGGCACGTAGCCGCGGCCGCCGAACTCGTCGATGAACAGGTACCACTTCTCGTCGGTGTTCGACTTGAAGATCGTCGGGCCCTCGCCGCGGGCGATGCCGGGACTGTCCTCGGTGGCCTTGCCGATGCAGTCGGCGACGAACTCCCACGAGGTGTCGGTGAGCGCCGTGGACTTCTCCTGGAGGATGAACTTGCTGCAGGGCGTGGAGGAGCCCGGATCGCGTTCGTCCTTGGTGAACCGGTAGTAGCTGCCCTCGTGGTCGATGACCGTCGAGTCGCGGGGCCGAGCTGGCCGGCGAAGGCGCGCGGGTCGCCGCCGAGATCTCCGCGGCCTGCCGGGAGGCGGTGCACGTGGCGGTGCGGGAGGCCACGGAGGTGATCTACGTCGCCAGGGCGGACGGCAGCCGCTCGGTGCGGATGGTCTCGGCGGTCGGCAGACGGCTGCCCGCGCACTGCACGGCGGTGGGCAAGCTGCTGCTGGCCCCGTTGCCGGACACGGAGATCGACGCGTTGTACCCGCCGGGGGTGGCGCTGGCGCGGATGACCGGACGCGGTCCCGACCGCCCGGAGGCGCTGTGGCAGGAACTGGTGCGCGTGCGCGAGACCGGCCTCGCCCACGAGCACGGTGAGTCCAATCTGGATGTTGTCTGCGTCGCCGCGCCGGTGCGCGACGGCACCGGCGCCGTGGTGGCCGCGCTGAGTGTCTCCGTGCCGGCACACCGGTGGGGCGCCACGCCGCGGCCGCGGTGGGAACGCTGGGCGCGGGACGGCGCCGACGCGCTGTCCACGGCGCTGGGCCTGCGGGGCTGACGTGCACCGCTCACGCGGCGGGCGAGCGCATTCCCCAGTGCTCCACATGGCTCTCGCCGGGCGCGAGGACGCGCAGGCCGTCGCCGGTGTTGAGCGCGTTCGGCGCGCAGGTCATCGGCTCGACGGTGATCCCGGCCCTGGCGGGCCGGCCGCTGCCGGGCGCATCGTCGGTGTAGACCTGCAGGTAGCGGTGCGTGTGGTCGGCCCACAGCTCCACCGTCCGCCCGGCCGGGGCGCCGAGGTGTACCCGCGCGGTGCCGTCGGCGTCGACGGCGAGGTCGGTGAACGCGGTGTCCAGCACGGCGCCGCTCACCTCCCGCCCGCCGCGGAAGTCGAACAGACCGCCGTCGACCGGTTCCTTGCCGAGCGGGATGAGGTCCTCCCCGGTGCGGTAGTACGAGGCGGCGGGCAGGTCCAGCACCACGTCGTCGGCACGCTCGGCCAGCCGCAGGTACGGGTGGTATGCCGCGCCGAACGGGGCCGGTCGCGTGCCCGCGTTGGTGGCCTCCAGCGTGCAGCTCACGCCGTCCGGCGTCGCGGTGTAGGTGAGCTGGAAGTGGAGCAGGAACGGGAAGCCGTACTGCGGGTGCAGCACGTAGCGCAGGCGCACCCGCGTGCCGGTGTGCTCGACCGGCTCCCACTCGACCCAGTTCATCAGTCCGTGCAGGGCCGCGCCGCGGGCGGGCTCGGTGATCGCGAGCTGGTACTCGGCGCCGTCGAAGGTGTACCGGCCCGCCGCGACCCGGTTCGGCCACGGCAGGATCGTCTTGCCCTGGTAGCTGTCGCCGACCTCGTCGGCGGCGTGGGTCAGCAGCAGCTCCGTACCGTCGACACGCCACGAGAGCAGTGTCGCGGCGACCCCGGCGATGGTGACCCGCTGCGCACCCGAGCCGATCTCGTACAGCGTGCCGCTCGCGGTCATGACGCCTCGTCCAGTATTTCGAACCTATTCCGGAATATCGGCAAGTTACCGTCCCGGTGCGGGCCGGTCAACCACAGCACAGCGAGGTGGGTTTCATGGGTGACGCCGTCGTGGAGCGGGTGAACGCGCCGGTCGCCGAGCACGGCGAAGGGCCGGTGTGGTTCGCCCGGCGGGGCAGCCTTGCCTGGGTGGACATGTTGCGGGGCGACGTGCTCACCCTCGACGCCGATGGTGCCACCGGACGCTGGCACGTCGGCACCGTCGCCGCGGCGCTGCGGCCGCGCACGCGCGGGGGTGCGGTACTGGCGCTCGAACGCGGTTTCGCGCTGGCCGACGAACTCGGCGGTCCGGTGCGGGACATGGATCCGTTGTGGACGGACGAGACGGTGCGCATGAACGACGGCGGCTGTGATCCGGACGGCCGGTTCTACTGCGGGTCGATGGCCTACGAGAAGCGCACCGGCGCGGGTGCGCTCTACCGGCTCGACCCGTCCGGTTCGGCGGAGCGGGTTCTCTCCGGGGTCACGGTGTCCAACGGCTTCGCGTTCAGCCCCGACGGCGGCACCGCGTACTACGTGGACACGCCGACCGGGGGCATCGATGCCTTCGACTACGACCATGACCGTGGGCTGACGGGCCGCCGCAGGCTGGTCGACGTCGCCTCTCCCGGCCAGCCGGACGGGCTCACCGTCGACGAGGAGGGGCACCTGTGGATCGCGCTGTGGGGCGGCTCCGCGGTGCACCGGTACCGCACGTCCGGTGCACTGGACGCCGTCGTCGAGCTTCCGGTCAGCCAGGTTACCGCCTGCGCGTTCGGCGGTGCGGAGCTGGACCGCCTCTACGTCACCACCTCGCGGCAGGGCGCCGACCTCGGCGCGCAGCCCACGGCGGGCGCGCTGTTCGCGGCGGTCCCCGGCGTGCGCGGCCTGCCGCCGTTGCCCTTCTCCGGCTGAGCGCACCGCGACCGATGAGTTTCGCCGGGCGTGCCGGTCTTCCTAGCCGGACGGCCCGAAACCCAGGGGAGGCGAACATGTTCATCGTGTCCGGAAAGCTGTACGTCGACGAGGACGCCAGGGACGCCTACGTCGGCGCCTGCCGCTCGGTCCTCGACCAGGCGCGGGCCGCGCCCGGCTGCCTCGACTTCGTACTGGCGGCCGATCCGATCGAACCGGACCGCATCAACGTGTACGAACGATGGGAGTCGGACGAGCACCTCGAGCGGTTCCGCGGCTCGGGGCCGGAACCGGGACAGCTCGACCAGATCCGGCACGCGGAGGTGGCGAAGTACCGCATCGCCGCGACCGAACCGCCGTGAGGCGTGCGGGAACCGCTGACACGTGTGCGGGAACCGCGGACACGCGTGCGCGGAGCGCGGACACGGCGACGGGGGCCAGTCCGGAATACCCGACTTAAGGCGGTTGTGGTCCGAACCAGCCGACGCCAGGGTCGGACCCATCGCAGTCGGGTGACCAGAAGGGCACGCCATGTTCACTCGATCTCGGATCGTGGCCGTCGCGGCGGCCGGTGCTGTACTGCTCGCGACGCTGGCGGCGCCCGCGGGCGCCAGGAGCGCGGGTAGTGACGACGGGCGCGGCGTCTACTCCGTGCCCACGGCGGACGCCGCCCAGCGCAGCGCCGTGGCCGGGACCGGCGTCGACGTGCTCGGCAGCCGGGACGGCAGGCTGACGTTCGTCGCCACCGACGAGCAGGCCCGTACCCTGCGGGCGCGGGGTTTCCGGCTGAACGAGATCGGCGACTTCGACGAGATGCTGGCCGAGCGCAGCGGCCGTGCGGCAACGTCGGCGGCGGTCGCGGACTTCCCCCCGGGCGACGAGGCGTACCACACCTACGCCGAGATGACCGCGAAACTGCGTGCGGCCGAGCGCGGGCATCCCGCGCTCGCGAGCGTGAGCAGCGTCGGCCGCTCCTACGAGGGCCGCGAGCTGCACCTGATCAAGATCAGCGACAACGTGACGCGGGACGAGGCCGAGCCGGAGGTGCTCTTCACCTGCAACCAGCACGCCCGTGAGCACCTGACCACCGAGATGTGCCTGCATCTGGTCGAACGGTTCACCACCGGCTACGGCAGCGACCCGGCGATCCGCGCGCTCGTCGACTCGCGGGAGATCTACGTGATCCCGCAGGTGAATCCCGACGGCTCGGAGTACGACATCGCGGGCGGCACGTACAAGGGCTGGCGGAAGAACCGGCAGGGCCGCGGCACCGACCCCAACCGCAACTGGGACTACCGGTGGGGCTGCTGTGGCGGGTCGAGTGGCAACCCGGCCAGCGACACCTACCGGGGCACCGCGCCGTTCTCGGCACCGGAGACGCGTGCCGTCGCGGGCTTCGTCGACTCCCGCGTGGTCGGCGGCCGCCAGCAGATCACGGCGCACATCGACTTCCACAGCTACTCCGAGCTGGTGCTCTGGCCGTACGGCTACACCTACGCCGACACGGCGCCGGGGATGACGCAGGCGCAGGCACGCCGCTTCGCCGACATCGGCAGGCAGATGGCGCGGGCCAACGGCTACCAGCCGCAGCAGTCGAGCGACCTCTACATCACCGACGGCTCGGTCAACGACTGGATGTGGGGCGAGCACGGGATCCTCAGCTACACCTACGAGATGTACCCGCGCAGCAGCAGCGGCCTCAACGGCTTCTACCCGCCGGCGTCGGTCATCCCGCGGGAGACCGCACGCAACGACGAGGCGGTGGACATCCTGCTCCGCGCGGCCGGCTGAGCGCGCGCACCCNGTACCCGCGCAGCAGCAGCGGCCTCAACGGCTTCTACCCGCCGGCGTCGGTCATCCCGCGGGAGACCGCACGCAACGACGAGGCGGTGGACATCCTGCTCCGCGCGGCCGGCTGAGCGCGCGCACCCCTCGTGAGTGCCTACGCGAGTTAGAACTCGCGTAGGCACTCACGAGGGCGTGCTGCCTGGCGCCGGCAAAGATCGGATGTATCCTTCCCGGGTCGGACGGGAGGGGTACGCATGCCGGAGATCGCGCTGCACACGGTCCTGGAGCCGGGGCGGGAAGCCGACTACGACGCCGTGCACGAGACGATCCCGGCCGACGTCGCCGCCGCGCTGACTGAACACGGGGTGCGGGAGTGGCGCATCTGGCGGGACGGCAGGCACCTGTTCCACCTGATCGACGTCGAGGACTACCAGGCCATGCGGCACGCGCTGCGCGATCACCCCGCCAACGTGCGCTGGCAGGCCACGGTCGCGCCGATGCACGCGCGGGCCGACGACTACTCGGGAACCGATCACGGGATCAGCCTGGTGTGGAGCCTCGCCGCCCAGTTGCGCGACAGCCGGGATACGCACTGAGGAGACACATGTCGGTCACCGACGATGCCATCGAGGCGATCAAGCAGATGATCGTCGACGGCGAGCTGCGCCCGGGCGACCGGCTGCCGCGCGAGGCCGACCTGGCCGACCGGCTCGGGCTGTCCCGCAACTCGCTGCGCGAGGCCGTCCGGGCGCTCTCGCTCATCCACGTGCTCGACGTCCGCCAGGGCGACGGCACCTATGTCACCAGCCTCGAACCGGGCATCCTGCTGGACGCGATGGGTTTCGTCGTCGACTTCCACCGCGACGACACGGTGCTCCAGTTCCTGGAGGTCCGCCGCATCCTCGAGCCGGCGGCCACCGCGATGGCCGCCGGCCGCATGACCCAGCAGGAGATCGAGGGGCTCTCCGTGCTCCTCGACTCGCTCGGCGACAGGCCCACGGTGGAGCAACTGGTCGCCAACGACGTGGAGTTCCACGCCCGGATCGCCGCCGGATCGGGTAACCAGGTGCTCTGCTCGCTGCTGGAGAGCCTGTCCAGCCGGACGCAGCGGGCCCGAACCTGGCGCGGGCTGACCCAGGAGGCCGCGGTGGAGCGGACCGTGGCCGAGCACCGGGCCATCCAGCAGGCGCTCGCCGCGCGGCAGGCCGAGGTCGCGCGCTCGTGGGCCACGGTGCACATCGCCGGGGTGGAGCAGTGGCTGCGGCTGGCGCTCACCGACCACGGGCCGGCGTAGCGGCGCGCTACCCGCGGGGACGCAGCCGCAGATCCTGCATCCCGCCGTCCACCGCGAGCCCGACACCGGTGGTCGAGGCCGACGTGGGGCTGGCGAGGTAGACGACGGCCCCGGCGATCTCCTCCGGGGAGACGAGCCGCCCGTGCGGCTGCCTGGCGTTGAGCGCGGCGCGCTCCGCCTCCGGGTCCGCCGCGCTCGCCAGCAGCCGGCCGATCCACGGGGTGTCCGCCGTGCCGGGGTTGACGCAGTTGACCCGGATACCCTCCGGCAGGTGGTCGGCCGCCATGGCCCGCGTCATCGCGAGCACGGCTCCCTTGCTCGCGCTGTACAGCGCGCGCTGCGGCAGTCCCGCGGTCGCCGCGATCGACCCGGTGTTCACGATCGCGGCCGCGGGGGAGCGGCGCAGGTGCGGCAGCGCGGCCCTGGCCATGCGCATCATGCCGAGCACGTTGACATCCAGTACGCGGAACCACTCGGCGTCGTCGTTGTCCGCCACGGTTCCCTGCGCGCCGATACCGGCGTTGTTGATCAGGATGTCGAGCCGTCCGAACCGCCGCACCACCGTGTCCACGGCCTGCCGGACCGAGTCGTCGTCGGTGACGTCGGCGCGTACCGGCAGCACCTCGCCCTCGGCATCGGCGGGGCTGACGTCGAGCGCCGCGACGCTCGCGCCCCGCTCCCGCAGCGCGGTCACGACGGCCGCGCCGATTCCGGACGCACCACCGGTGACCGCGGCCACCAGGCCGCCGAACTCCGTGGATTCCCTGGACTCCGCTGTCATGCCTGCTCTCCCTCGCGCGGTTTCCCGAACTCCTGCCGCTGGCGGCCGAGCCCGTCGATCTCCAGTTCCACCACGTCGCCCGCCGCCAGGTAGGGGAACCGGCCGGACAGCGCGACGCCCTCGGGGGTACCGGTCAGCAGCAGGTCACCCGGTTCGAGGGCGAGGTAGCGGCTCAGGTGCCAGACGAGGAACTCCACGTCGAAGACCATGTCCGCCGTGCTGGAGTCCTGCCGCGGCTCGCCGTTCACCCAGCTGCGCAGTCCGAGATCGCGGTGGTCGAGCTCGTCGGGTGTCACCAGCCACGGGCCGGTCGGGTTGAACCCGGGGGCGCATTTGCCCTTGCTCCACTGGCCGCCCGAGTCGACGAGCTGGTGCTCCCGTTCGGAGACGTCGTTGGCCACGACGAAGCCCGCGACGTGCGCGAGGCTCTCGTCGGGCGAGTCCAGGTAGGAGGCGCGCCTGCCGATCACCACGCCCAGCTCGACCTCCCAGTCGGTGCGCGTGCTCCCCGGCGGGATGGCGACGGGGTCGTCCGGACCCACCACGGTGTTGGGCGTCTTCAGGAAGATGATCGGGGCATCTGGCGGCGCCGAGCCGGACTCCGCGGCGTGCGCGGCGTAGTTCATGCCCACGCACAGCACGGCGCTCGGCCGCGCGATCGGGGCGCCACGCCGCAGCGACGCCGCGTCCGGCAGCTCGGCCAGCTCACCGGCGGCCGCGGCCCGGCGCACCGCGTCGAGTCCGCCGGAGGCGAAGAAGGCGCCGTCGAGGTCGGTGGTGAGTCCGGAGAGATCGTAGGTTCGCCCCTCGTCGAGCAGAACGGGTTTCTCGGCGCCGGGCGGGCCGAGGCGGGCGAGCTTCACAGGTGTACCTTTCGCCGCAATGGTCGGGTGTCTGACATCAGCAAAGGTCGACGTCAGCCACGCATCCTGCCTGACGAAGCGGCGAAATTCCAGGCATTCTCTCCCGCTCGCCGAGGCCCTTGACGTAAAAACATCCGATGTCTAACCTCCGATGTGATCCCGACCATACGACAGGAGCGTCTTCGTGGCCCGCATCATCGCGCTGCACACCCATGACGTGCGGTTTCCCACGTCGCTGTCGCTGGACGGGTCCGACGCCATGAACCCGGACCCGGACTACTCGGCCGGCTACGTGCGCATTCGCACGGACGCGGCGGACGCCCTGGAGGGGCACGGCTTCGTCTTCACCATCGGCCGCGGCAACGACGTCCAGGTCGCCGCCATCCGCGCGCTGGACAGCCACCTGCGCGGCCGGGACGTCGACGAGGTGCTCGGCGACCTCGGCGCGCTCTGGCGCGAGCTGGTGCACGATTCGCAACTGCGCTGGCTGGGCCCCGAGAAGGGGGTCATGCACATGGCCATCGGCGCCGTCGTCAACGCGCTCTGGGACCTCAAGGCCAAGCGAGCGGGCAAGCCGCTGTGGCAGCTTCTTTCGGCGATGAGCCCGGAGGAGATCGTCGGTCTCGTCGACTTCCGCTACCTCACCGACGTGCTGACGCCGGAGGATGCGCTGGCGATCCTGCGTCAGGCCGAACCCGGCCGGGCGCGCCGCGAGGCCGACCTGCTGGTGGAGGGCTACCCCGCCTACACCACCACGCCCGGCTGGCTCGGCTACGACGACGAGAAGCTGGACCGGCTGTGCCGGGAGGCGGTGGCCGAGGGGTTCGGCCAGATCAAGCTGAAGGTCGGCGCCGATCTCGACGACGACATCCGCAGGCTGGGCATCGCCAGGGCGGCGTGCGGTCCGGAAGTCCGGATCGCCGTCGACGCCAACCAGCGCTGGGACGTCGCGGAGGCGATCCGCTGGATGGCGGCACTGCGGCCGTTCGACGTGGCCTGGATCGAGGAGCCCACCAGCCCGGACGACGTGCTCGGGCACGCCGCGATCGCGAGGGCCATCGCACCTGTCCCGGTCGCCACCGGCGAGCACATGGCCAACCGCGTGATGTTCAAGCAGTTCCTCCAGGCCGACGCGCTCCAGGTGCTGCAACTCGACGCCACCCGCGTCGCCGGGGTGAACGAGAACATCGCGATCCTGTTGCTGGCGGCCAAGTTCGGGGTTCCCGTGTGTCCGCACGCCGGTGGGGTCGGGCTGTGCGAGATGGTGCAGCATCTGTCCATGTTCGACGCCGTCTCCGTCTCCGGAAGCACCGAGGGCCGCATGATCGAGTTCGTCGACCACCTGCACGAGCACTTCGTGACACCGGTCGAGGTCCACGGCGGCCGCTACCGCGCGCCGAAAGCCCCCGGGGCGGGCAGCGAGATGCTGGCCGGCTCGCTGCTGGGATACGCGCATGGCTAGCGGCATCGCGCAACGCCTTGGCCGGCTCTCCTTCGGTGGGGCGGGCCTTGGCAACCTGTATGAGGCCATCAGCGACGAACAGGCGCGGGCTCTGCTCGAAGCGGCCTGGGACTGCGGTATCCGGTACTTCGACACCGCACCGCACTACGGCCTCGGCCTTTCCGAGCGCCGCCTCGGTGCGTTCCTCGCGGACAAGCCACGCGAGGAGTACGTCGTGTCCACCAAGGCGGGCCGGCTCCTCGTGCCGGCCCCCGAGACCGCCGGGCGGCTCGACGACGCCAACCACTTCGCCGTGCTGGCCGACCACCGGCGGGTCTGGGACTTCAGCGGGCAGGGTGTGCGCCGGGGCCTGGACGACTCGCTGCGCCGCCTCGGCCTCGACTCGGTCGACGTGCTGTACCTGCACGATCCCGAGGAGCACGACCTCGGGCCCGCACTGGAGTCCGGCATCCCGGCACTCACCGCGCTGCGCGACGAGGGTGCCGTCGCCGCGATCGGCGTCGGCTCCAAGTCGACGAAGGCGCTGCTCGCCGGTGCGCGCTCCGGCGCCCTCGACCTGCTCATGGTCGCCGGCCGGTTCACGCTGCTCGAACAGCCCGCCCTCGACGAGGTCCTGCCGGAGTGCAGGGCGCGCTCGGTGGCGGTCGCCAACGCGGCCGTGTTCAACTCGGGCGTGCTGTCCTCCCCGGCACCGCGGGCCGGTGACCACTACGAGTACGGACCGGTGCCGCCGGACGTGCTCGCCAGGGCCCGCGAGATCGCGGCGGTGTGCGCCGACTTCGGCGTGGACCTGCCCACCGCGGCGCTGCACTACTCGCTGCGCGAGCCGGTGGTACGCACGGTCGTGGCCGGCGGCGCGACGCCCGCGCAGATCCGGGAGAACCACCGGCGCATGCACACCAGCGTTCCCGGCGAGCTCTGGGACGCGCTACGGGACAGGGGGCTGACCCGGCTATGACAGCGCAGCCGGCCACCGAGCGCGTCGTCGACGCGCACCTGCACCTGTGGGACCTCGCTGTGAGCGAGTACGCCTGGCTGGGCCCCCGGCACGGTGCCCTGCACGCGACCTTCACCGCGGAGGCGGCGCGAGCGGAACTGGACGCGGCCGGGGTGTCCTCGGCCGTGCTCGTGCAGGCGGAGGACACCGAACGGGACACCGAGTTCCTGCTCGGCCAGGCCGAGCGTCACCCGTGGATCGCCGGGGTCGTCGGCTGGGTCGCGCTGGACGACCCCGCGCGTGCCGAGCGGCAACTCGACCGCTGGCAACGGCATCCGGCTTTCCGCGGGGTGCGGCACCTGGTGCACGACGACCCCAGGGACGACTTCCTCGCGCTGCCGCCGGTGCGCGAGTCGCTCGCCCTGCTCGCCGCGCGGGGGCTGCCCTTCGACGTGCCCGACGCGTGGCCGAGACATCTCGGCGCGACCGCGGAGCTGGCCGCAGCCCTGCCTGAGCTGACGATCGTGGTCGACCACCTCGGCAAACCGCCGAGGGGCGGGGCAGGCTATCCCGGCTGGCTGGACACGCTGCGCGCCGTGGCGGAGCGGCCGAACACGGTGGCCAAGGTGTCCGGCCTCCAGGTACCCGGCCAGCCGTTCACCGCGGCGGCGCTGCGCCCGGTGTGGGAGACCGCGCTCGAACTGTTCGGTCCCGGCCGCCTGATGTACGGCGGGGACTGGCCGATGACCGTGCCTGCCGACGGCTACGCGGGCACGTGGCGCGTGCTGTCCGGGCTGATCGGCGAACTGCCGCGGGCCGACCGGGCGAGACTGCTCTCCGGCACGGCCACCGAGGTGTATGGGCTGGGTGATCGGTGATGGAACCGCTGCTCGAGGTCGAGGGCGTGAGCAAGAGCTTCCCCGGTGTGCGGGCACTTTCCGACATGCGGCTGGACCTGCGCCACGGCGAGGTGCTCGCACTGGTTGGGGAGAACGGCGCGGGCAAGTCCACCCTGATGAAGCTGCTCTCCGGAATCCACTCGGCCGACGCGGGCCGGTTCCGCCTCGAGGGCAGGCCACTGGAGGTCACCGGTCCCGCCGAGGCGCTGGAGCTCGGCATCAGCATCATCCATCAGGAGTTCAACCTGATGCCGCACCTCACGGTGGCGCAGAACATCTTCATCGGCAGGGAGCCGCGCCGGTGGCGGCTGCTGCTCGACGAGCGCGCGCTGAACGCGAAGGCCGCGGAGCTGATCGAGCGACTCGGCCTCCCGCTCGACCCCGGTGCCGTTGTCGGCGACCTCACCGTCGCCAACCAGCAGATGGTCGAGATCGCCAAGGCGCTGTCGTACGACGCCAAGGTGCTGATCATGGACGAGCCGACCGCGGCGCTCAACGACGTCGAGGTGGCGACGCTGCACGAGCTGATCCGCCGGTTCGTGGGGACCGGCATGGGAGTCATCTACATCTCGCACCGGATGGAGGAGATCAAGGCGATCGCCGACCGGGTCACCGTCATCCGCGACGGCGAGTACGCCGGCACTCTCGACAGTCACGCGACCACCACGCGGGAGATCATCTCGCTGATGGTGGGCCGGACCATCGCAGGGGACGCGCGGCCGGAGGGTGTCCGCGACGATCGCCCGGTGCTGCTCGAGGTCCGGGGACTGAGCACGAAGTCGCTGCTGAAGGACGTCTCGTTCGACCTGCGGCAGGGGGAGATCCTCGGCTTCGCCGGCCTGATGGGGGCCGGGCGCACGGAGGTGGCCAGAGCGCTCGTCGGCGCCGACCGCAGCGACGGCGGCACGGTCACCCTGCGCGGGACGCCCGTGCGCATCGGCAACCCCGCCGACGCGGTCCGGCACGGGATCGGGTACCTGTCCGAGGACCGCAAGAGGTTCGGGCTGCTGCTCGACCAGAGCGTCAAGGCGAACATCTCGCTCGCCTCGCTGCGCGAGCGTTTCGCCACCGCGGGATTCGTGCGCGACAAGGCGGCCCGCGCCAGGGCCGGCGAGTACGTCGGCACCCTGCGCATCAAGACGCCGACGCTGGAACAGCAGGCCAAGAACCTCTCGGGCGGCAACCAGCAGAAGGTCGTCGTCGCCAAGTGGCTCGTCAAGGACTGCGACGTGCTGATCTTCGACGAGCCCACGCGCGGGATCGACGTGGGCGCCAAGGAGGAGATCTACCAGCTCCTCAACGAGCTCGCCGGGCAGGGCAAGTCGATCATCATGATCTCCTCCGAGCTGCCGGAGATCCTGCGCATGTCGCACCGCGTCGTCGTGATGAGCGAGGGCAGGGTCACCCGGGTGCTCGAGTCGGACGAGGCGACCCAGGAGAGCATCATGCACTTCGCGACACTGCGCCCCGACGAGAACCCGGAGGACGCCGCGGAACTCGGCATCGACGCCGGCCCGGCCGGCTCCGCATCCCCCGAACAGGCCCGGAAGGCAGGACGGTCATGACATTGCTCGAAGCTCCGGCCCGGGAGTCGACGGGTGGCGGGCTCGCCTCGGCCGCCCGGAACCGGCTCCAGCAACTGCTGGCCTTCGCCAGCCTCATCGTGATCTGTGGGTTCTTCTCGGTCGCCAGCCGGTACTTCTTCACCTACGGCAACTTCACCGCGATCCTGTTCTCGACCGTGGTGATCGGGACGCTGGCGATCGGCACGACTTTCGTGATCATCTCCGGCGGGATCGACCTTTCGATCGGCACCGGCATGGCGCTGTGCGCGGTGATGTCCGGGGTCTTCCTCGTGGACCTGGGGCTGCCGCTCGCGCTCGGGGTGCCCGCCGCGATCCTGTTCGGTGGGCTCATCGGGCTCGTCAACGGGATCAACGTGTCGGTGTTCAAGATCCCGCCGTTCATCGCCACGCTCGCGATGATGCTCGTCGCCGGTGGCCTCGCACTCGTGCTGTCGGACAGCGCGCCGATCTACTTCACCGACGTCGAGGGCTACGTCGAGCTGTCCACGGGCAGCCTGTTGCCGGGAGTGGAGTTCCCGAACGCGGTGCTGGTGCTGCTCGGTGCCGCCCTCGTCGCGGGCGTGCTGCTGACCAAGACCGTGCTCGGCCGCTACACGTACTCCATGGGCAGCAACGAGGAGGCGACCGCGCTGTCCGGCATCAACGTGCGGAAGTGGAAGATCGCGATCTACGCGTTCGCCGGCCTGTTCATCGGCCTGGCCGGCGTCATGATCTCGGCCCGGCTCGGGTCCGCGCAGCCCGCGACGGGAATGGGCTACGAACTGCAGGCGATCGCGGCCGTGGTGATCGGCGGTACGTCGCTCTCCGGCGGTAAGGGCTCCATCGTCGGCACGCTCATCGGCGCGCTGATCATCTCGGTTCTCAACAACGGGCTGCAGATCATGTCGATCCCGCAGGAATGGCAGAACGTGATTCTCGGCTGCGTCATTCTCGTCGCCGTGTACGCGGACATGCTCCGCAAGAAAGAGACGTGAGCCCGGTATTCCGGGCGACCGCACCACCAGGACAAAGGAGATCTGGTCATGAAGGCAAGGAAGATCGGTGCCGCGCTCGCCGGCGCCGCCGTCGCGCTCACCCTGGCCGCGTGCGGCTCAGGGGACGCGAGCGGCTCGGGCGGCGGCGAGGAGCCGTACATCGCGATCGTCTCCAAGGGGTTCCAGCACCAGTTCTGGCAGGCGGTGAAGAAGGGCGCGGAGCAGGAGGCGCAGAAGCGAGGCGCGCGCATCACCTTCGTCGGCCCGGCGACCGAGCAGGAGGTGGAGGAGCAGATGAACATGCTCACCAACGCCCTCGCGAAGCAGCCGGACGCGATCGGATTCGCCGCGCTCGACAGCCGGGCTGCGGCCCCACTGCTGAACCAGGCGCAGTCAAGTGACATTCCGGTGATCGCGTTCGACTCCGGTGTGGAGAGTGACATCCCGGCGACCACCGTCGCCACCGACAACAAGGCCGCCGCCGCCGAGGCGGCCAAGCAGCTCTCCGAGCGGCTGGGCGGCGAGGGCAAGGTGGCGCTGGTCGTGCACGACCAGACGAGCCTGTCGGGCACCGACCGCAGGGACGGCTTCGTGGAGTGGATGAAGGAGAACGCTCCCGGGATCACCGTGCTCGATCCCCAGTACGGCGGCGGCGACCAGCTCGAGTCCACCAACATCACGAAGTCGATCCTCTCGGCGAACCCCGACCTCGACGGCATCTACGCCTCCAACGAGGGGTCGGCAATCGGCGTGATCAAGGGTGTGCAGGAGGCAGGCAGGGACGATGTCACGATCGTCGGCTTCGACTCCGGCACGGCACAGATCGAGGCGATCAAGGACGGCCGGATGGCCGGCGCGGTGACCCAGAACCCGATCGGCATGGGTGAGCAGCTCGTGGACGCCGCACTGAAGGCGCTCGACGGCCAGCAGCTGCCGAAGGCGATCGACACCAGCTTCTACTGGTACGACAAGGACAACATCGACGACCCGAAGATCAGGGAAGTGCTGTACGAGTGACGGACGGCTCGTGAGTGCGCACGCCGCCCGGGTGCGGGTGTCCCGCAGGGCACCGTGAACTCGTGTGCGCACTCACGAGCCTTGTCCGGCGTCAGGTCGCGTCGGGTACGCCGCCGACGCGTTCGCCGGAGCCTACGGCCGCGGCCTCGTCGGCCAGGCTGGAGCGGTATGTCTCCTTCGTGGCGAGGATGCAGAGTACCGTCACCGCACAGCACGCCGTGATCATCGCGGAGATCGCGACCGTGTTCGTCCCGCCGGTGGCGCTGAGCGTGCTCGCGAACACCACCGGAGCCAGCCCCGCGCCCAGACCGGCGATCTGGTATCCGATCGACGCGCCCGTGTAGCGCATCCGGGTGCCGAACATCTCCGTGTAGAGCGCGGCGAGTGGGCCGTACATCGCCGGGTGGACCACCGACTGGCCGAGCACGACGGCGAGGACCAGCATGACCGCCGATCCGGTGTCGATCATCGGGAACAGCAGGAAGCTGAGCACGCCCATCGCCACGGCACCGGCCAGCACGACCGGGCGCCTGCCGACCCGGTCGGACAGTGCGGCGAACCCGATGATGCCGATCACCGCGCCCACCGACGACACGGTCAGCGCGTTGAGCACGGTCTGCCGTTCGAAGCCCGCCTCGACGGCGTAGGCGATGAGGAACGTCGTGAGCGTCCCCTGCGCGACGAACGCGGCGAAGCCGACGCCGACGGCGAGCAGCAGGTTCTTCGGGTGCCTGCGCAGTACCTCGACCAGCGGCATCGACTCGGCCTTGCCGACCTTCCCATCCTTGCCGCCCTTGGCCCTGGCGAACACCGGAGTCTCCTCGACCTTGAGCCGCACGAACAGGCCGAGCGCCAGCAGCAGTCCGCTGAGCAGGAACGGGATACGCCAACCCCAGCTGAGGAACTGCTCCTCGGTGGTCGCCGCTGCGGTGAGGGTCAGCGCGAGCGTCGACACCACCATGCCGCTGGGTGCTCCCGCGTTGGTGAAGCTGGCCCACAGCCCGCGCCGCGTGGTCGCGTGCTCGGCCGACATGAGCACGGCGCCGCCCCACTCGCCGCCGACCGCCACACCCTGCGCGACGCGCAGCAGGACCAGCATGATCGGAGCCCACGCGCCGATCTGCCCGTAGGTGGGCAGCATCCCGATGAGCATGCTCGCCACGCCCATCACGGTCATGGTGATCACGAGCATCTTCTTGCGGCCCAGCCGGTCGCCGAAGTGCCCGAAGACGACGCCGCCGAGTGGCCGGGCGAGGTAGCCCGTGGCGAACGTGCCGAGGCTGGCGACCGTGCCGACGAGCGGGTCGAGGCCGGAGAAGAACACCCTGCTGAACACCACGGCCGACGCCGTGGCGTAGAGCAGAAAGTCGTAGTACTCGATGACGCTGCCGAGGTAGCTGGACAGCACCGCTCTGCGGAGCTGTGTCTTCGAATGGCGGGGGGACTGCGTATCGGTCATCGCGGGTGGCCCTGTCTGGTCGGTGTCCGCTTCGGTGGGGATCCGTGACGTGGCCTGCGCCACGTCACGCACAGTGAAAGTAAGCAGGTTTGTCACCACCGTCAAGACAGTGCCCAATATCGGATTCACTACGCTTGCCCTGTGACTGACAGAGCGGCCGGGGATCTCCTGGCGGTGGAGGCCGATGCGGCCGAGTTCAACGGCGCGCCCCGCCCGCAGGCGTTGCTGCTGACGTTCTTCGGCGGCTACGTGCTCGGCCGGGGAGTGCGGGTGGCCACGGCCAGCGTGCTGGACGTGCTGCACAGGGTGGGCGTCTCGGAGCACGCGACCCGCTCCACGCTGAGCCGGATGGCGCGGCGCGGGCTGCTGCATCGCACCCGGCGGGGACGCAAGGTGTACCTGGGGCTGACCTCCCGCTCGCGCGACATCCTGCACGACGGGGAGATCCGCATCTGGCGGCTCGGCGCCGTCAACACGCACTGGGACGGCACCTGGACGGTGCTCGGCTTCTCGATGCCCGAGTCCTGGCAGCGGCAGCGCCACGTGCTGCGCTCCCGCTTGCTGTGGGCGGGGTTCGGCAGTCTCCAGGGCGGGCTGTGGATCGCGCCGTCGACGGTGGATGCCGGCCCGCTGATCGAGGGGCTCGAGGCCGCGGAGCATGTGAAGGTGTTCCAGGCAAGGGCGATGCCGCCGACGGACGTCGCCGACCTCGTGCACGACGCCTGGGACCTGGACCTGCTGGCCGCCCGCTACCGCCGCTTCCTGGCGAGATGGGGCACCGGCGCGCGGCCCGCCGACCCGCCGGACAGCCTGGCCCGGCAGTTGCTGCTGCAGGCGGAATGGCTGCAGATCATCCGGCAGGACCCGCGGCTGCCGCAGCAGCACCTGCCAGCGGACTGGCCCGCCGAGCAGGCCCAGCGCCTGTTCCGGGCCCTCTACGCCGACTTCGAGCCTGCGGCGAGGGAGGCCGCGGCCGACGTGCTCGACACCATCGCCGAGGATCGAGGGGACCGGGAGGAGGCGGCAAATAGCTGGGCAACTGGCTGACAGCTGTTGATGTGACTGCCCACTTTTGTGCCTGATGCATCATCGGTGCATGGCCGCCCGCTCGTGATGCTGCTGCACAGTCCGCTCGTGGGCCCGTCCACCTGGGCGGGTGTGGGCGAGCGGCTGGCCCGCGCCGGCCACCGCGTCGCCGTGCCGTCCCTGGCCGGGGTCGCGGACGCCACGCCGCCCTACATTCGCGCTGTGCCGATGTCGCCGCACGGGCAGCCACCGGTGAGGGTCCGGTGGTCCTCGTCGGCCACAGCGGGGCGGGGGCGCTGCTGCCCGCGGTCGCCGCGGCCCTGCCCGGCAGGGTGCGTGCGGCCCTGTTCGTCGACGCGCTGCTGCCGCACCCAGGGCGCAGCTGGTTCGACACGGCGGCACCGGAGCTGCGTGAGCAGCTGCGGAGTCTCGCCCGCGAGGGCCGCCTGCCGCCGTGGCACGAGTGGTTTCCGGCCGGCGCCGTGGCGGGACTGCTGCCGGACGCGACCGTACGGGAGCGGTTCCTCGCCGAGGTGCCGGAGCTGCCGCTGGCGTACTTCGAGGAGCGCGCACCCGAGGTGCCGGACTGGTCACCCGCGCGATGCGGGTACGTGCGGTTGAGCGAGGCGTACGACCGCGAGGCCGGCGACGCCGCGGCGCTCGGCTGGCCGGTCTACCGGGAGGACGCTGACCACCTGGCGATGCTGACGCGGCCGGCGGCGGTCGCCGAACTGCTGGGCCGGCTCGTGAGTGCCTACACGAGTTAGAACTCGTGTAGGCACTCACGAGCGTGGTCCAGGCCGAGCCCGCGGCGGATCGCTCGCTCGACCGGGCTGTGGGCGGTGCCGGGGCGGTCCGGTTCGAGTCGGCCGGCGGACTGCAGCGGAGGCTGGGCCATCAGCCGCGGGACCTCACCGCGGTGGGCCTGGGCGCCGTGCACCAGGAACGGGTGGCACAGGTAGACGTCCCCCGCCCGGCCGGTCGCCAGTGCGAGCGGCCGATCCGGCGAGTCGAGCTTCCCGGCTTCCGCCATGGCCTCGGCGAGCGCCAGCACGGACATGCCCTCCTCCCCGGCTGGAGCCAGGAATTCGGGCACGTCCAGGTGCGAGCCGACCTTGATCCGGGTCGGTGCGTCGTGCGGCCCGACATCGGAGAAGAGGAACAGCATGAGCAGGGCCCGGCCCCGCGACCGGATGTTGAGCCGCGGCCAGGATTCGCCGGGGACCTGGTAGCCGCCGTCGGTGTGCCAGCCGGCGTCCCCGGGGTCGTCGGGATGCGGAAACCGGATGGGGAAGGTGCCCAGACTCGCCCTCGGCAGCCACTGTCCCTCGCCGACGAGCAGGTCGAAGGCGTCGTGCAGCGCCGGGGAGGTGGTGGCCCGGCGGAACGGCTCGTCGGTGCGCTCGCCTATGCGCACGACCGGCGACGTCCAGGTGGCCCGGTCCTCGGGATCGAACCCGGTCTCGCGCCACAGTATCTCGGCGCACTCGTCGGCGACCCGGCGCGGGAACGCGCCAGCCAGGCGCACGAATCCGTCGTCGACGAAGCGTTCCACCTGCTCGTCGGTCAGGATGTTCCGCGTGTCGTTCATCGCCGGTCATGCTCGCAAGGCGGGCACGTCCATGCGAACGGTTTTCCGGTCCGTCGTCAGCCTTCGAGCCTGTCTTTGATCCGATGCGGCGCGGCGTTGTGCCTGGTCACCTCTCGTGAGTGCGTACGCGAGTTAGAACACTGTTACGCACTCACGAGCGGTGACCAGCGGAAACAGTGCATCCTGGTCCGTTTCAGGAGGTTCGAGGACAGCCTTTCAGGCGAGCAGCGCGCTCAGCAGGGCGTGGATCTTCGGTGCCGGGTCGAAGGCGGGCTCGGGGAAGGTGAGCCGCCGCAGGATCATCCCGTCCAGGTACTCGATCAGCATGTCGCAGTGGGCATCGGGGGTCGCCGAGCCGAGCCGGGCCAGCCACAGCGTGCCCAGGTTGACCAGTCCCGCACGGCCGCGGGCGAGTGGTGCGCGCAGGTCCGGCCGGACCGAGGCCTCCAGGAACAACGCGTACCTGGCGGCGGTGCGGTCCCGGCCCGGTCCGGTGGCGTCCTGGACGAACAGTGCGAGCGCCTCGGTCAGGCCCGCCAGGTCGGCAGGCCGGAGCTGGTCGGTCAGCGCGTTCCACTGCCGGTGGTCGAGTGCTTCCAGGTGCGCGGCGATCCCCGCGACGAGCGCGCCGCGGTCGCGGAAGTGGTTCGACGTGGTGCCAGGCGGCACACCGGCGGCCGCGTCGATCGCCTGGTAGGTCAGCCGCCGCACCCCCTCGGCGCCGAGCACGCCGATCGCCGCGTCCAGCACCTGCTCCCGCCTGCCGGCCATGACCGCTCCCGTTCTACTACAAACATAGTGCATGGTTACTACAAGCATAGTACCGTAGGGTCATGACCAGGAAAGCGGCGATCGTCGGCGGCGGGATCGGTGGCCTCGCCGCGGCGATCCACCTGCGCGACCACGGCTGGGAAGCGGAGATCTTCGAGCGCGCGGCGGGCCTGCCCGCCACCGGTACCGCGCTGGGCATGTGGCCCGGTGCCCTCGCCGCGCTCGACACACTCGGCGTCGGTGCCGCCGTGCGCGACCGGGGACGTGGCCAGACCGGTGGCACGTTCCGCAGGCCGGACGGGACGCCGATCGCGTCGATCGACGTCGCGGCGCTACAGCGGCGGACCGGTGACGCGCTGTACCTGGTCTCGCGGCCACTGCTGCTGGGCCTGCTCGCCGAGCGGCTCGGGCCGGAGCCGCCGCGGTTCGGATCCGCCGTTTCCGACATCCGGGCGCTGGAGGGCTACGACGTGGTCGTCGCCGCCGACGGTGGAAACAGCCGGGCCCGCGCCACCCTGTTCGGCGCCGGGTACGACATGTGGCCGGCCGGGGTGACCGCGTGGCGCGGCACGGTGGACGGCGACACCGGCACGGTCACCGAGACGTGGGGAAGGGACGCGTTGTTCGGCATCACGCCGCAGGAGTCCGGGCGCACCAACTGGTACGCGTGCGTGCGGGAGTCGTTCGGCGGCGCGCGTGCGGGCGAGGACGACGTGGCGCTGCTGCGCGGTCGGTTCGGCCACTGGCACGGCGAGGTGCGCGGCGTGCTCGACCGGATCGACGGGCGCGCGTTGCTGCGGCACGACCTCGGCTACCTCCGCAGACCCCTGCCGTCCTACGTTCGGGGCAACGTCGCGCTGATCGGCGACGCCGCGCACGCGATGCTGCCCAATCTGGGTCGAGGAGCCTGCGAGGCGCTCGTCGACGGTGTGACACTGGCCGGGCTGCTCGCCGAGTCGTCCACAGTGGACGAAGGGCTGGCGCGCTACGACGCCGCGCGGCGCGGGCCCACCCGGCGGCTGGCCCGTGCCTCGCGCCTGCTGTGGCGGATGACGTTCGCCCGCCGGTTCACCGGCCTGCGGGACGCGGCGGTGCGGCTGGCGGTGGCGGCGGGGCCGCGCGGCTGACTCCGGCATCCCCGGTGAGCCGTTGCAGGTCGGCGTAGGTGGGCAGGTCACGCGGGACGGGATCGCCGTCGCGCACGGCCCGCGCGAGCGTGACCGCGGCGTGCACCGCGCCGCGGAACAGCAGCGACCCGGTGCTGATCCGCCGGACCCCGAGTGCGGCGAGGCGGTCGAACGTGTGCCGCCGCGGGTCGAACAGGATGTTGAGCGGGGCGGCCACGGCGGCCGCGAGGGTGGCGATGTCGCCGTCACCGGAGAGGCCCGGCACGAAGATCCCGTCGGCTCCGGCCGCGAGGTAGCGCTCGGCGCGGTCGCGGGTCACGGCGGTCGGCGGCGGATCCGCGCGCAACCAGTGCGTGTCGATGCGGGCGTTGACGAAAAGCCGCGGCGCACGGGCTTTCACCGCGCGGATCAGTGCCGCCTGCGTGCCCGGCTCGGCGAGCGCCCCGCCGCCCCGGCCGTCCTCCAGGTTGACGCCGGCGACGCCGAACCCCGCCAGCTCGGCGGCCAGGTCGGCGACGGCGCCGGGATCGTCGCTGAACCCGGCCTCGATGTCGACGGTCACCGGGCAGGGCAGCTTCACCAGCAGCCGGGCGAGCGCGACGGCGGGCGCACGGCCTGCTCCCCGGGCGTCCGGCAGGCCGTGCGCCGAGTTGACCCCCAGGCTGGTGGTGCCGATCGCGGCGAAACCCGCGCCGGCGAGCGCGGCGGCGGAGGCGAAGTCCCACGCGTTGGGCAGCAGCAGCGGGGACGCCGGAGCGTGGTGCAGGTCGTGGAAGCGGGCGGCATGGTCAGTGCTCATCGCAGGTCCTTCCGGATGGCGAGGGGGTCGAGGACACCGCAGGCGAGGGCGACGGCGTGCGCCTGCCCAGGGCACTCGTGCGCACCCGCGCCGAAACCGAGGTCCGCGTCGGCGAGGTCGAGCTCGACGACCGATCCCGCGGCCACGGCGCTCCCGCCCACGCGAGCCGCGTCGCGGGCGTGCCTGCGGGTGACGCGGACGGGCGGGTCGTCGGCGAGGGCGTGCGCGACCGCCGCCTCGGCCGGTACGCCGGAGGCGGTGCTGACGGCGCTGACGGCGGTGCCTGCGGTCGCGACCAGCCGCGCCGTCGCGTCCCAGGTCTGTACGAGCAGGCCGATGCGGGCGGCCGTGAGCTCGTCGGCGGTGCCGCCGCAGGCCCCGACGAGGCGGGCCAGCGCCGCGTCCGCCTCCGGCCCGGCCGGGCTGTGCGGGTGGTAGGCACGGGCGACCGTCGCCACGTCCCGCGCGGCGGCGCCGGGCACGCCGAGCGCCCCGGCCAGCACCTCCACCGGAACTCGGCGTGCCACGGCTTCCACGTGTTCGTGCGGCAGTGCGGCGGTCCGCCGGGCCGCCGCGTGGCGGAGGTCGGCGACGTCCACCCGCTCCAGCTCCGTCACCGCCAGCGCGCGGCGCCGCCGATGATCGGGGCCGGTGCTGAAGCGGGCGACGTTCGCGCGGAGCCAGCCGATCGTGCCGGGCGGAGCGTCGCCGGGTACGGGCGGAACCGTGAAGCGGGGGTCGGTGAGCACGGCGTGCACGTCGGCGCGCCGGGAGAAGGTCGGCATGCCGGGAGCGTAGAGCGCCGTCGTTTCGGTGCGGACCGAAACGAAAGCGGGCAGGATGGCGGGATGACCTCGCCCGAGCCCGGCGCGCAGCTGGCCCGCCTGGCCGCCCTGCTCGCCGACCGCACCCGTGCCGCGTTCTGCGTCGCGCTGCTCGACGGCCGGGCGTGGACGGCGGGAGAACTCGCGGCGCACGCCGGTGTCGCGCCGTCCACGGCCAGCGAGCACCTCGACCGGCTGCTCGCCGGTGGCCTGCTCGTCCAGCGGCGGCAGGGCAGGCATCGCTACGTCGAGCTCGCGGGCGCAGAGGTCGCCGAGCTGCTGGAGGGACTCCTCGCCCACGCGGGCCCGGGGCGCGAGCGGCCCCGGTCGCTGCGCTCGGTCACCGCCGCCGCGGCGCTGGCCCAGGCGCGGACCTGCTACGACCACCTCGCCGGCCGGCTCGGGGTGGCGATCACCGACGCGATGATCCGCGACGGCATCCTCGATGCCGCGACCGGGTTCGCGTTCACCGGCAGCGGGCTCGCATGGCTCGCCGACACGGTGGGCGCCGGCGAAACGCGGGGCGGGCGCCGTCCGCTGGCGCGCGCCTGCCTCGACTGGACGGAGCGCAGGCCGCACCTGGCCGGTGCGGGCGGCGCCCTGCTGTGCCGGCACTTCCTGGACAATGGCTGGGTCAAGCGGGTCGGAAGTGGCCGCGCCGTGCGCCTGACCCCGGCAGGCGGCGCGGCGCTGCACGCCCTGCTCGGGGTGGACGCGGCCGCGCTGGCGCCGCGGTGAGCGCGCACCGGCCGCGGACACGCGGCGTGACAGTGCGCGACAAGAACTGACAAAACGGGACAGGGCTACTTTCGGACCTTGCCGGACCCGCGCCGTGCCGCCATATTGGTTTGGACCACTTCGCCGCTCGAAGGGTTCCGCCTCATGGTCGGCCGCAGAACGTTTCTCACCGGACTGGGCACCGTGGCGCTCACCGCAGGTTCGTGTTCACCAACGACACGGGCGAGACCACCGGAGGGGTTCCGCGTCCGTCCACCCGGGACGTCGTCTTCTGCGACGGATTCTTTTGCGACGGAGTGCTCGCGGGCCCAAGGACGGCCTCACCTACGTTCAGGACCGCGCACAGACATCGGTGCGGGCGACGCTGACCCCGTTCCGGCGACACCGGCCTGCGGTATCACCAAGGAAACCGATTGGAGCGAGGCATGTCCCGACTCTTCCGGATACTCACCGCGGCGCTCGCCGCCGCACTCGTGCTCACCGGCCTGTCGGCACCGGCGAACGCGGACACCGCCGCGCCGGTGGCGTTGCCGGGCAAGCAGCTGACCGGCTACTGGCAGAACTTCGTCAACGGTGCCACCCCGTTGCGGGTGTCCGATGTCTCCGCCGACTACGACGTGATCGTGCTCGCGTTCGCAGAGGCGGATCCGGCCCGCCCGGGTGCGGTCACCTTCGGCGTCGACCCCGGCCTGTCCGACGCGCTCGGTGGTTACACCGACGCGCAGCTCAAGGCCGACATCGCCGCGAAGAAGGCGGCGGGGGTATCGGTGCTGCTGTCCATCGGCGGCGAACGCGGCAATGTGGACCTGAGCGGGCCTGCGAACGTCACCCGCTTCGTCGACTCCTTCACCGCGATCGCGCGGGAGTACGGCATCCAGGGCCTCGACGTGGATCTGGAGCACGGCTTCGACGTCGCCAACATGGCCGACGCGATCCAGCGGCTCCGCGCGGAGCTGGGTGCCGGCTTCCTGCTCACGATGGCGCCGCAGACGCTCGACGTCCAGCCGGGCGGGACGTACCTGCGGCTGATCGACGAGGTGCGTGAGCTGATCACTGTCGTGCACACCCAGTACTACAACTCGGGCAGCATGAACGGCTGCCACGGACAGGTGGTCCACCAGGGCAGCGTCGACTTCATCACCGCGCAGGCGTGCATCCTGCTGCAGCGGCTGCGGCCGGAGCAGGTGTCGCTCGGGTTGCCCGCGACCAGGTCGGCGGCGGGCAGCGGTTATGTCGCTCCCGATGTGGTGACCGCCGCACTCGACTGTCTCGCCACCGGCAGCCGCTGCGGCTCCTACGTGCCGGCCGAGCCGTTCCCGGGGCTCAGCGGGGTGATGACCTGGTCGGTCAACTGGGACGCGCACAGCGGTGGCGCGTTCTCCCGGCCGGTCCGCGCGCACCTGGACGCGCTGACCTGACCGGTCGACGCGGGATGCTTCGCGGCGGGTCCGGGTGGGTACCACCGCGTCATGGAGACGTGGGACGCCATCAGGGCCCGGCGCGACATCCGCCGCTACACCGGGGAAGCGATCGACCGGGACGATCTGGAACGGATCCTGGAAGCGGGCCGCCGGGCACCGTCGTCGAGGAACTGGCAGCCGTGGGACTTCGTCGTGGTCACCGGGCGGGAGCGGCTGCACGGGCTTTCGAAGGTCTGGCGGGGCGCCGGGCACGTCGCCGACTCGGCCGCGACCATCGCGCTGATAGCGCCGCTCCCGGCCGACGAGCGGCACCGGAACTGGGTGCAGTACGACCTCGGCCAGGCGACGATGAGCATGCTGCTCGCCGCGACCGACCTCGGTCTCGGCAGCGCTCACGCCGCCGTGAGCGACCAGAGTCTGGCACGCGAGCTGCTCGGCTTCCCCGAGGAGCGGTTCTGCGCCTATCTGCTCGCGTTCGGCCACCCGGGGGACCGGGCGCTGGTGCCCGTGCGGGAACCCGACCGCAGGCCCTTCGGCGACGTCGTGCACTGGGACCGCTGGTAGTCGCGGTGCCGGTGCACGACGTCACCGGCCGGCGGCGCCGCCGGGGGCGAGCAGGCCACCGGTTCAGGCGGCCTGCTCGCCTGCGTGCAGCCGGCGGGCGCGGCGGCGGGTGATCTCCCTGCGCTCGCGCTCGGTGGTACCGCCGAACACGCCGGAGTCCAGCCCGTTGTCCAGGGCGTAGTCCAGGCATTCGGCGCGCACGGGACACCGGGCACAGACAGCCTTCGCCTCGGCCGTCTGCCGGGCCCCGGGGCCCATCTCGGACACCGGAAAGAACAGCTCCGGATCCTCGTCGCGGCAGGCGGCACTGTGCCGCCAGTCGGTGTTCGCCATCTCGGGTGCCGCCTCCTCTCATGGCGGTCGGGTTGCCTGCGCGGCAACGTGGACATCGGCGAGCGCGTTCGCGCTGCCTCGGGATCGGGGGTGGGGACGCGGGATCGGCGGGCGGAGCGGCCCGTGCCCACGTGGGACAACCACCTGAACAACACCGCGTGACCACCGGGTATTCCGACGACCGCAACGCGGCTTCCCTCTGCCGCTCCCTGGTAAACACCGGTGCCGGGCGGCGCATCCGATATGTGACGAATGCGTGGGTACCGGGTACTCCGGCGAAAACGTGCACTCGCCGACTCGAAGGGAGAACCCGATGCGTGCGGCGGCGATCGCGGCGGTGGCCGTGCTGGCGTTGACGGCGTGTGGTGGCGGCGCCGACCAGGGCGCACCAGATAGCACCCCGGCCTCGCCGACTACGACGACGGCGTCCCCACCTCCCACCACGACCACCGAGACAGCGACCGAGACCGAGACAGCGACGGAGACCCGCACCGAGACCCGCACCGAGACCGAGACCGCGCCGCCGCCGGACAACGGGCGTACGGCCCCGGCCGGTTGCGAGGTGACCGAGAACTGGACTCTGCGGCCCGACGTCGAGCAGGGACGCTCCGGCCAGCCGATCTATCAGGTCCGGGCAGGCAGGCACGAGTGCTATGACCGCGTGGTCTTCGACATCAGGGGACGGGCAGGCACCGGCTTCGACGTGCGGTACGTGCCGCGAGTGCACGCCGAGGGCTCGGGCGAGCCCTTGCCGGTGGCCGGTGGCGCCGCGCTGAAGGCCGTCGTGCGGTCACCGGCGCAAGGCACCGGCGGGCAGAGTGAGCGGCCGCCGCTCGCCACGACCGGGGCGCACTTCTTCGCCGAGCGCCACCTGGCGGCCTGGGACGCGCTGCGCTCGGTGCGCTACGCCGGCTCCTTCGAGGGCCAGACCACCTTCGCCCTCGGCGCACGGGAGAAGCTGCCGATGCGGGCGTTCACGCTCGTGGACGAGCAGCGCGGCGTCCGGCAGGTCGTCGTCGACATCGCCCACCACTGAGTCCGGCACCGAGTCCGGCACCGATCCGGCCCGGCGCGGCCGCACGCTCCAAAGCGGACGTTGGAGCCGTCGGCCGAGGACCGGGCGAGGCCGATGGCGGCGTCCTGCACGGTGACGCTGATCATTTCACTGGGCCAGTCGTGTCCCCGAGCTGTTCAAACCGTGCACCCACGGTGACACCCGCCGGGGAACCGCTGCTGGGCCGCTGGTCACCACTCGGGTGCGGATCGCGAGTGAATTTGATGTTTAGCGTCCGGCCGGCAGGTAACCCACTCCGCAGTCGTCCGGGGAGCCAGCATGCGAACCACGCCGATCGGGACAAAACGGTTGCGTGTCGACGCGAACGAAATAGGATCGTTCCCGGTGGATGCGGGAGCCAGAACGCGGGGCCGTTCGGGCCCCGGGTTCGGCGCGGCGGAGTTCGCCCGCGCGGCGCACCGGCCCTTCGTCTCTGAGAAGGGCCGGCAATGGCGGATGTGACGGTCGCACCCGCGGCACCGGTCTGCTGGTCGGCGGTGCCGTCCACTCGTGTTCCTGCTCCAGGTAGGAGGCGTGATTGACACCCGCTGAGCAGCCGGCACAGGGAATCGGCACGTCCGGAACCGGTGCGGGCCGGACGAGGCCCGGGGCGCCGTCGAGGCGGGTGCGTGCCAAGGCCCGGAGCGAGAACTTCCCCGTGGCGCTGCGCCTGCTGCCGCGGGCGCACCGGCGGCACTTGCTGGCGCTGTACTCGTTCGCCCGGCTGGTGGACGACGCGGGCGACGAGGCACCCGGCGACCGGGACCGGCTGCTCGACACCATCGCCCGCGACCTCGACCGGATCTACACGGGGGTGTTCCCCGCCGACCGGCTCTACCAGGAGCTCGCCGTGACGGTCCGGGAATGCGATCTGCCGCGCCGCCCGTTCGAGCGGCTGATCGAGGCCAACCGGCAGGACCAGCGCGTGCACCGCTACCGCACGTTCGACGACCTCGCCGCCTACTGCACTCTTTCGGCCGATCCGGTCGGTCACCTCGTGCTGCACGCCTTCGGCGCGGCGACCCCGGAGCGCCTGCGGCTGTCCGACCGGGTGTGCACGGCACTGCAGCTGCTGGAGCACTGCCAGGATGTCGCCGAGGACGCCGCGGCCGGCAGGATCTACCTGCCCGCCGAGGATCTCGAACGCTTCGGCGTCGGCGAGGACGATCTGCGCGCCGTCCGCGCGGGCCGGCCGCTGCGGGCACTGCTGGGATTCCAGGTGCAGCGGGCCGTGGCGCTGCTCGACGCGGGGACGCCGCTCGTCGGCACGCTGGCGGGTGCGGCGCGGCTCGCCGTGGCCGGCTACGTCGCAGGCGGGCGGGCGACGGCCGTCGCGCTCGCCGACGCGGGCTTCGACGTCCTCGCCGCCACCCCACGGCCCACGCGGGCGCGCACCGCGGCGGAACTGGCGGCGCTGCTCGTGCCCGGCGGTGCGCGATGACCCCGGCCGGCGCCCTCGACATCCGCAACATCGAAGCCGCCTATGCCGAGTGCGAGCGGATCACCCGCGAGCAGGCCCGCAACTTCTCCTACGGGATCCGGTTGCTGCCACCGGCCAAGCGCAGGGCACTGAGCGCCGTCTACGCCTTCGCGCGCCGGGTCGACGACATCGGCGACGGCGACCTGCCGCACGCGGAGAAGCTCGCCGCGCTCGATGTCACCCGGGAGCGGTTGCACGACCTCGCCCGGCACGACGGTGATCCGGTGCTCGCCGGGCTCGCCGACGCGGCGCGCCGGTTCGGCCTGCCGCTCTCGGCGTTCGACGAGCTGATCGACGGCTGCCGCGCCGACGTGCTGGGGGCCACTTACGAGACCTTCGACGAGCTGCACCACTACTGCCGCTGCGTGGCGGGCTCGATCGGACGGCTTTCGCTGGCCGTTTTCGGCAGCCGCGACCCGGCGCGCGACGAACGGCTCGCCGACGACCTCGGCACCGCCCTGCAACTCACCAACATCCTGCGCGACGTACTGGAGGACCGCCGCGACGGGCGGATCTACCTGCCCGCCGACGAGCTGCGCCGGTTCGGCTGCACGCTGGAGCTGGACGCATCCGGCGCGCTCGCGGATGAGCAGGACCGGCTGCTGTCGCTGCTGGAGTACCAGGCCGCGCGGGCCGAGGAGTGGTACGGGCGCGGGCTGCGCCTGCTGCCCGCGCTCGACTCGCGGAGCCGCGCCTGCTGCGGCGCGATGGCCGGGATCTACCACCGGTTGCTGCGGCGGATGGCCCTGCGTCCGCGGAGCGTGCTGTACGGACGGACCTCGCTGCCCGACTGGGAGAAGGCCGTCGTCGCCGCCCGCGCGCTCGCGGGGGCCGCGGTATGACCGCGCGGATGGTGGTCGTCGGCGGCGGGCTGGCGGGCCTGACCGCGGCCTGCGACCTGGCCGATCGCGGGTTCCGGGTGACGCTGCTGGAGTCCCGTGCGCGGCTGGGCGGGGCCACGTTCTCCTTCGACCGCGACGGCCTGGCCGTCGACAACGGCCAGCACGTGCTGCTGCGCTGCTACAGCGAGTACCGGGGGCTGCTGGCCCGGCTCGGCGCCGCCGACGGGATCGAGCTGCAGGACCGCTTCCGGGTACCGGTCATCGCGCCCGACGGAACGCTGACCGAGCTGACCCGCACCGGTGGCCCTGCCCCGCTGCACCTGGCCGCCGGGCTCGCTCGCTACCGCGCGCTGTCCCGGACCGACCGGATGCGGGTGGTGCTGGCCGCGACCGCGCTGCGGCGCCTCGATCCCGCCGACGCCAGGCTGGACGAGCGCAGCTTCGGCGACTGGCTCGCCCGGCACGGGCAGAACGACGCCACGCTCGCGGCGCTGTGGAACCTGATCGCGGTCGCCGCGCTGAACTGCGAGGCCGGCCAGGCCTCGCTCGCGCTGGCGGCGATGGTGTTCCGCACGGCCTTGCTGGACAAGGCCGACGCCGCCGACATCGGCGTGCCCAGGGTCCCGCTCGACGAGCTGCACGCCCGGCCCGCCGAGAAGTACCTGACCGCGCGGGACGCCACGGTGCGCACACGCAGTCCCGTGCGCGGGATCGCGCGCGACGGTGAGGGGTTCGTGCTACGGCTGGACGGTGAGCGGCTGCGCGCCGACGGGGTCGTCGTGGCGGCACCACCCGACGCCGCGGCGGCGCTGTGCCCTGCGGGGGCCGGGCTCTCCGCCGAGCGGCTGCGCGGTCTCGGCGCGGCGCCCATCGTCAACGTGCACGTCGTCTTCGACCGGCCGGTCACCGACCTTCCGTTCGCCGCCGCGGTGTCGTCGCCGGTGCAGTGGATATTCGACCGCACCGCGGTGGCCGGGCTCGACCACGGGCAGTACCTGACGATCTCGCTCTCGGCCGCGGCGCGCTGGCTGGGCACGCCCGCCCCGCGGCTGCGGGAGACCTTCGTGGCCGAACTGGGCCGGCTGCTGCCTGCGGCGTCGGGGATCTCCCCGGCGCGGTTCTTCGTCACGCGGGAACGGCGGGCCACGTTCCGGCAGGGCCCCGGCACGGGCAGGCTCCGGCCGGAGTCCGCGACCGGACTTCCTGGACTGGCGCTGGCCGGCGCCTGGACGGCGACCGGCTGGCCGGACACGATGGAGGGCGCCGTGCGAAGTGGACACCGGGCCGCAGACCTCGTCACCCGGCACGTGGCAGGGGGTGTGGCATGACCGCGACCCTGCCCGCGGAGGTGACCGCCACCCGCACACTCGTCCAGCCCGCCCTGCACGCGGCGGTGGACGAGCTCGATCCGGCCATGCGGCGCGTCGTCGGCTACCACCTCGGCTGGGTCGACGAGAACGGCGAGACCGTCACCGACGGGGGCGGCAAGGCGCTACGGCCCGCACTGGCGCTGCTCGCGGCCCAGGCTGTGCGGGCGGACGCGGTGGCGGCGCTGCCCGGCGCCGTGGCCGTCGAGCTCGTGCACAACTTCTCGTTGCTGCACGACGACGTCATGGACGGCGATGTGGAACGCAGGCACCGGCCCACGGTGTGGCGGCTGTTCGGCACGCCGACGGCCATCCTCGCCGGAGACGCGCTGCTGACACTCGCGGTGGACGTGCTGGAGCGGGCGGCCGTTCCCGCGGCGACGAGCTGCCTCACCGAGTCGGTGCAGCAGCTGATCTCCGGGCAGAGCAAGGACATCGACTTCGAGCGCCGCACCGACGTCGCGCTGGGGGAGTGCCTGGAGATGGCCGAGGGCAAGACCGGTGCGCTGATGCGCGGTGCCGCGCGGATCGGCGGCCTGCTCGGCGGGGCGGCTCCGGAGGTGGCCGGCCTGCTCGGTGGCTTCGGTGGCAACCTCGGCATGGCCTTCCAGCTCGTCGACGACCTGCTCGGCATCTGGGGCAGCCCGGAGGTCACCGGCAAACCCGTGCTCGCCGATCTGCGCGTGCGCAAGAAATCCGTCCCTGTCGTGGCCGCGCTCGACTCCGGCACCGCCGAAGGCGCGGCCCTGCGGCAGCTGTACCGGCAGTCCGATCCGCCGACCGAGGAGGAGCTGCACAGGATGGCAGAGCTGATCGAGCGTTCCGGCGCGCTGGCCTGGACCCGGGAGGCGGCGCAGCGCTATGTCGTCGAGGCGCAGGCATGTCTCGACCGGTTGCGTCCGCCCGCGGAGATCCACGCGGCGCTGGGCGAGCTCACCCGGTTCGTCGTGGAGCGGGACCGATGAGCGGGCTGATCGAGCATCCGGCGGCCACCGCGGCGCCCCCGCCCGTGCCAGGGGTCCGCGAGGCCACCGGGCGCGCCCGCGAGTACCTGCTCTCCCGCCAGCACGGTGAAGGCTGGTGGAAGGGCGAGCTCGAGACGAACGTGACGATGGATGCCGAGGACCTGTTGCTGCGCCGGTTCCTCGGGATCGCCGACGATCGGATCGAGGCCGCGGCCGGCCGGTGGATCCGTTCCCGCCAGCGGGACGACGGGACATGGGCAAACTTCCACAATGGACCACCCGACCTGTCGACCACTGTCGAGGCCTACACGGCACTGCGCGTGGCAGGTGATCCGGCCGACGCCGCACATCTGCGCCGCGCCAGGGAGTACATTCTGGACAGCGGCGGCATCGAGGCCACGCGGGTGTTCACCCGGATCTGGCTGGCGCTGTTCGGCGAGTGGCCGTGGGAGCGGCTGCCGGTGCTGCCGCCGGAGATGATGCTGCTGCCGGGCTGGTTCCCGCTGAACATCTACGACTGGGCCTGCTGGGCCCGCCAGACCGTGGTGCCGCTGACCGTGGTGGGCTCGGCGCGGCCGCGCCGCGAGCTGGGCGTGACCGTGCAGGACCTGCGTACCGGTGCCGCGTCGCCCGGACCCGAGTCGTGGCTGAGCTGGGCGGGCGCCTTCCAGCGGCTGGACGGTGTGCTCCACAAGTTCGAGAAGGTGCCGGTGAAACCGCTGCGCGGGCTGGCGCTGGAGAAGGCGGAGCGGTGGATCCTCGACCGGCAGGAGGCCGACGGCGGGTGGGGCGGCATCCAGCCGCCATGGGTGTACTCGATTCTCGCGCTGAACGTGCGCGGCTACGCCACGGACCATCCGGTGGTGCGGAAGGCACTCGACGGGCTCGACGGCTTCACCATCCGCGAGCGCACCGACGAGGGCTGGGTGCGGCGGCTGGAGGCCTGCCAGTCACCGGTGTGGGACACCGCGCTCGCCATTACCGCGTTGCTGGACTCGGGAACGCCGCCGGATGACGAGGCGCTGGTCCGGGCCACCGACTGGATGCTGCGCGAGGAGATCCACACGCGCGGCGACTGGTCGGTGCGCAGACCGCGGCTGCGGCCGTCGGGATGGGCGTTCGAGTTCGCCAACGACCACTACCCGGACACCGACGACACCGCCGAGGTCGTGCTCGGCCTGCGGCGTGTCGCGCACCCCGAGCCCGGCCGCGTGCGCGGTGCCGTGGAACGGGCCACCGAGTGGCTCATCGGCATGCAGTCCCGCGACGGCGGCTGGGGTGCGTTCGACGCCGACAACACCAGCACGCTGAACGAGAAGCTCCCGTTCTGCGACTTCGGTGCGGTGATCGACCCGCCGTCGGCCGACGTCACCGCGCACATCGTGGAGATGCTGGCCGCCGAGGGCCTCGCGGACGCGCGGCCCACCCGGCGCGGAGTGCGATGGCTGCTGGACCATCAGGAGGCCGATGGTTCCTGGTTCGGCCGCTGGGGCGCGAACCACGTGTACGGCACCGGCGCGGCGGTGCCCGCGCTGATCGCCGCGGGGCTGCCCGCCACCCACCCGGCGGTACGCCGCGCGGTCGGCTGGCTGGTGGGGCACCAGAATCCCGACGGCGGCTGGGGTGAGGACCTGCGCTCCTACGCCGACCGGGCGTGGATCGGCCGGGGTGACTCGACCGCATCGCAGACGGCGTGGGCACTGCTCGCCCTGCTGGCGGCGGGGGAGCGGGGCGAACCGGTGCACCGCGGGGCCGGCTGGCTGGTGCGGACACAGCGCCAGGACGGCGGCTGGGACGAGCCCCAGTTCACCGGCACCGGCTTTCCGGGTGACTTCTACATCAACTACCACCTCTACCGCGTCGTCTTCCCGCTCAGCGCACTCGGACGGTTCCTGGAGGTGATGGACCGATGAGGCTGGGAAAGGCAGCCGGAACACCGGACGGTGACGAGCTCGTGGTGGTCGCGCCGCTCGCGCTGGAAGCCCGGAGCGTCCGGCGCGGGCTGCCCGGCGGGCACGTCGTCCGTGCGGCCCCGCAGGCCCGGCGGGCCGAGCGGGTGGCGGCCGCGCTCCGGGACCGGCCCGCGCGGCCGATGGCGATCGCCGGGGTCGCCGGCGCGCTGGTGGACGGTCCCCGGCCCGGTGATCTCGTGGTCGCCGACGAGGTCCGCTCGCCGCAGGGCACGCACAAGTGCCGCTCGGCCCCGCTGCTCGCCACCGCGCTGCGGCAGGCGGGGCTCACCGTCCACGTCGGCCCGGTTCTGGAGTCCGACCATCTCGTGGGGCGGGAGGACCGCACCAGGCTCTCCTCAGACGGCGCGATCGCGGTGGACATGGAGTCGGCCCGGCTGCTCGACCTTGCCGGGTCGCGGCCGACGGCGGTGCTGCGGGCGATCGTGGACACGCCGGCGCGGCCGTTGCTGCACCCGGCGACGGTGCCCGGTGGTGTGGCGGCGCTGAGGTCCCTGCGCGCGGCGGCCCCGGCGCTGCGCCGCTGGGCCGCGGCCACCGGCGACCGGAAGGTGCTGCTGGCCGGGCCGCGTTCGTTCTGCGCGGGCGTGGAGCGGGCGGTGGAGATCGTCGAGCGGCTGCTCGAACGGCACGAGCCACCGGTGTACGTCCGCAAGCAGATCGTGCACAACTCACGGGTGGTCGGCGAGCTCGAACAGCGCGGGGCCGTCTTCGTCGACGAGCTCGACGAGGTGCCGGAGAACGCGACCGTCGTGTTCTCCGCACACGGGGTCGCCCCGGCCGTGCGGCAGACCGCCGAGCACCGGGAGCTCGACGTCGTGGATGCCACCTGCCCGCTGGTGTCCAAGGTGCACGGCGAGGCGAAACGCTTCGCCAGGGACGGCAACACCGTCTTCCTCATCGGCCACGCCGGGCACGAGGAGGTGGAGGGCACCCTCGGCGAGGCACCCGAGCGCACGGTGCTCGTCGAGCGCCCTGAGGACGTCGAGGGCCTGGAGGTCGAGGATCCCGAACGGGTGTCCTACCTGATGCAGACGACGCTCGCGCTGGACGAGGCCGAGGACGTCGTGCGGGCGTTGCGGGAGCGGTTCCCCGCGCTGCGCGGCCCCGGCTCGGACGACATCTGCTACGCCACCACCAACCGGCAGGAGGCCGTGCGGGGTGTCGCGCGCGACTCGGACGTCGTGCTGGTGGCGGGGTCCGGCAACTCGTCCAACTCCCGGCGGCTGGTGGAGGTGGCGCAGCGCGAGGGCGCCGCCGCGTACCTGGTGGACGACGTCGGCGAGATCGACCCCGACTGGCTGGCCGGGGCGGGCACGGTCGGGCTGTCCGCGGGCGCCTCGGCGCCGACGGCGCTGGTCGACGAGATCGTGGACGTTCTCGCCGGCCTCGGCGCGGTGGACGCGGAGGAGCGCACCACCACCACCGAGACCGTGAACTTCAGCCTTCCCAAGGAGGTGCGTTTTCCGTGAACATGCCACTGCACCAGAGCCTGCGGGTCGCCAAGTACCTGGTGGGCCAGAAGCTGCGGCGGCGCGACAAGTTCCCGCTGATCGTGGAGCTGGAACCGCTGTTCGCGTGCAACCTGAGCTGCTCGGGCTGCGGCAAGATCCAGCACCCCGCACACGTGCTCAAGCAGCGGATGCCCGTCGAGCAGGCGATCGGGGCGATCGAGGAGTGCGGCGCACCGATGGTGTCGATCGCCGGTGGCGAGCCGCTGATGCATCCCGAGATCGACACGATGGTCAACGAGCTCGTCGCGCGGAAGAAGTACGTCTTCCTGTGCACCAACGCCGTGCTGCTGCGCCGCAAGCTGGAGAAGCTCGACTTCAAGCCGTCCAAGTACCTCGCCTTCGCCATTCATCTGGACGGCCTGCGCGAACGGCACGACGCCTCGGTGGAGAAGGAAGGCGTGTTCGACGAGGTGGTCGAGGCCGTGCGCGAGCTCAAGGCGCGCGGGTACCGGGTCACCACCAACACGACCGTGTTCAGCACCGACACGCCGCAGAGCGTGATCGACGTGCTGGACTACCTCAACGACGACCTCAAGGTCGACGAGATGATGATCTCGCCGGCGTACGCCTACGAGAAGGCGCCCGACCAGGAGCACTTCCTGGGCGTCGAGGAGACCAGGGAGCTGTTCCGCAAGGCCTTCGCCGGCGGCAACCGCAAGCGGTGGCGGCTCAACCACTCGCCACTGTTCCTCGACTTCCTGGAGGGCAAGGCCGACTTCGGCTGCACCGCGTGGGGTGTGCCGTCGTACTCGCTGTTCGGCTGGCAGAAGCCGTGCTACCTGATGAGCGACGGCTACGCGGAGACCTACCAGGAGCTCGTGGAGACCACGGACTGGGAGGCCTACGGGCGGGGTCGCGATCCGCGGTGCGCCAACTGCATGGCCCACTGTGGGTACGAGCCCACGGCCGTGATGGCGACGATGGGCTCGCTGAAGGAGTCGCTCCGGGCCGCGCGCGGAGCCTGACCGGACGCGCCGGCCACCTCATGAGTGTTG
>NZ_JAEHOB010000006.1:0-326922 GCF_016464705.1 Qaidamihabitans albus | reverse complement strand
CGCGCCAACACTCACGAGGGTGTCACGCACCTAGTGGGTACCCTGACAGGGTCCGTGTTTCCCCACAACAGATCTGTCAGGGGACTGGCTGCCTCGATGACGCATTTCAAGACGATCCACCTGCCCGCCCCGCGAGCGGTGCTCGGCAGGGCGGCCCGGCAACTGCTGGAGGCCACTCTCGTTCCGCTGGGCCTGTTCTACCTGCTGTTCGTGCTGGTCGGGATGGAGGGCGGCCTGTTCGCCGCGCTGGGCTGGTCGCTGACGGCGGTGGCGATGCGGGTCGTGCTCCGCAAGGGGGTCCCGGCCGTGCTCGTGCTCACCACGATCCTGCTGGTGGCGCGCACGGTGATCGGCTACCTCACCGGTGACCTCGTGTTGTACTTCCTGCAGCCGACCCTGCAGAACTTCCTGATCGCGTTCGTGTTCCTGGCCTCGGCCTCGCTGGGCCGGCCGTTCATCGCCAAGCTCGCGGGCGATTTCTGCGCACTGCCCGCCGAGGTCACCGGGAACGTGCACGTGCAGCAGTTCTTCCGGCGCGTGTCGCTGCTGTGGGCGCTGGTGTTCCTGGCCAACGGCGTTACGACCCTGTGGATCCTCGCCAGCGCGACCGTCGAGCACTTCCTCGCCGCCAGTACGGCAGGTTCGTACAGCCTCGTGGCGCTGGCCGCCGTGGCCTCGCTGGCCTGGTTCCGCCGTTCCCTGCGCGCGCAGGGGATCCGGCTGCGGCTGGGCGCGCCACCGCGCCCGGATCTCGTCCCGGCCTGAGCGGGGGACTCGCGGGCTGGGGCCGGGGACTCGCGCGGGCGCTAGCCGAACCTTCGTTGCAGTGCGTCGACCGGGCCCGGCGCGAGGCCGCGCAGGCGCGCGGGCAGGCGCAGCCAGCTCGGCACGAACACCTCCGCGCGGCCACGCTCGGCCGCGCGGACCAGGGCTTTCGCGACCCGCTCCGGCGGCACCGGGCGGGGCCTGCGCCGGTCGTACGGCGCGCCGCGCCGGGTGAAGAACGCCGTGTCGACCACACCGGGCACGACCACGGAGACACCCACCCCGCGCCCGGCCAGCTCGTGCCGCAGGCTGCCGGCCAGCACCTGCACCGCCGCCTTGCTCGCGGAGTACGCCGCCTCCCGTGCCACGCCCATGCTCCCGGCGATCGACGAGACCAGCACGATGTGCCCGCGTCCGCGCGCCAGCATCGCGGGGAGCGCGGCCCGTACCAGGCGCAGCACCGACAACAGGTTGACCTGCACCAGCCGCTCGATGTCGGCGAGCGGCATGTCCTCGAACCGGCCTGCCCAGCCCACGCCCGCGTTGCACACGAGCAGGTCGACCTCCCCGGCCTCGGCGAGCAGCCGTGCGGGAGCGTCCGGCCCGGCCAGGTCGGCGGCGCAGGCCCGGCCGCCGGTGCGGCCGGCCACCTCGGTGAGCGCGGCACCGTCGCGGCCGGCCAGTACGACGTGGCAGCCGCGCCGGGCCAGCAGCTCCGCCGTCGCCGCGCCGATCCCGGACGACGCGCCGGTGACCACCGCGCGCGTCCCCGGACCGATCACGCGGGCCGGGGACGCCATCGGGACTCCCGTCCGGAGCGCTGTTCCGCGCTGTCCTCCTCGGCCTGTGCCGCCTGCGGCGCCCGCCTGCTCAGCAGCGTGATCCCGCCGAGCAGCACGGCCAGTGCGAGCACCTGCCCGGCGATCGCGCCGGGGCTGCCGTGCAGCCGCTCGCCGAGCCACAGCGCGCCGACCCCGATACTGACCAGCGGATCGAGCGCGACGATCACCGCCAGCGCGGGAGCGAGCGCCACACCGACCCGGAACGCGTTCTGGTTCAGCACGAATCCGCTGATCCCGCAGGCCAGCACCAGGTAGAAATGCCAGTTCGTGAGCAGCGCGGGCACACCGTGCCGCAGGTCCCCTGCGGCCAGCTTCGCCAGCCCCGCCGTGACGCCGTACAGCACGCCGGTGGCCGTGGCCAGTGCCAGCACCCGGATACGGCCGGGATAGCGCACCGCGGCGGCGATGCAGCCGGCCAGGACCAGCGCGAGCCCGCCGGCCAGCGGCAGTACCTCGCCGAGTGCCAGGGTGTCGTTGCCGCCGGTGGGCCTCGCCAGCAGGAAGAACGCGGTGAGCCCTGCGACGCAGAGACCGGAGCCGAACAGCACCACGCGGTCCGGCCGGTGCCGGCGCAGGATGCTGCTGCTGATCACCGCGAAGACCAGGGCGGTCACCAGCAGCGGCTGCACCATGACCAGCGGCGCGGTGCTGAGCGCGAGCCACTGCAGCGCGATGCCAAGGCCGTTGGCGAGCAGCGACGCCAGCCACAGCGGATGCCGCAGCAGCAGGAGCACCAGCTCGAAGCTCACCGTCCCGCTGATGTCGGTCTGCCGCGCCGCGCGGTGCTGCAGGGCACCGGTCAGGCCGAACGCGGCGGCGGCGAGGACCGCGGCCGGTACCGCGATCCAGAGCGTGGTGCTGCTGCCGTTCATGGGCCGACTTCCTGGGCGAGCTCGGTGAGCGTGCCCGGCAGGGCCGACGCGAGCCCGCGGACCACGTGGGCGTGCCCGGTCGTGCCCGTGAGGCACACTGTGATCCATTCTCCCCAGGTCATCGCGCCCCACGCCAGTCCTGTCCCGGGGGCCAACGCGAGCAGGGGGTAGGCCTCCGCCAGGCGCGCGCCGTGCCAGCGGACCTCCCTCCGCGGTCCGGGCAGCACCGTGCCGACCGCGTTGAACCAGGCGCGGCGGTACACCGCGCGGGCTGCGGCGGCGTGCAACGGCGGGGGCAGCCAGCCCAGCACGCGGACGACGGTGTGCGCGGCCTCCGGCACGGCGGAACCGGTCTGCTCCCGCACCGAGGCGGCGATCAGCGCGGCCCGCTCGCGGGCGGGCATCGGTCCCAGCGGCAGGTCCACGGAAACGGCACCGGTGTGGTTACCCGCGGCGCGCAGGCGCGTCGTGCCACGCAGCGACCACGGCACCATCAGCCGGAACCGGCTCGGTGCGCCGGGCCCCAGCGTGCGCCGCAGCGCTTCGGCGAACGCCGTCTGCAGCAGCTCCGCCGGGGTGACGCCGAGTGCGCTCGCGGCCTGCCGGACCTGCCGTCCGCGCAGCCGCACCAGCTCGTGGTGCCGCCCGGGGCCGGGTGCCCGGCCGTCCAGCGGGCTCGCGGGCGCGCGGCCGGCGGTGGCGAGCCTGCGCAGGCCACGGAGAAGCCTGCGCGGTGCGGGAAAGGGGCCGCCGCTGACCGCGCTCGCAGGTGTGCTCGACCACGAGCGGCCCGCGGCGCCGTCGGTGTCGGCGAGCAGCGCCTGTAGCACGGTCACGCCGTCGCCGAGCGCGTGATGCAGCTTCACGAGCAGTGCCGCACGGCCGTCCGGTAGCCCCGTGACCAGCCGCGCGGCACCGGCGGCACGCGTGAGATCCAGTGCGCTGGAGAAGAACTCGTCGACCGCGCCGGTCAGGCCGTCGGGACCGGTGGCCTTCCCCAGCGCCACCTCGTCGACGAGCGAGCGTGGATCCGTGGCGGGCAACGGTGTCCACCGGGCCCGGCGCAGCGGCCCTGGCCCGCGCAACGTGCCGTCCAGGCCGGGTACGCCGGCGAGCAGCTCACCGGCGTGCTTGGGACTCAGTGCCTGCGGCCCCGGCTCGAACAGCAGCACGGTGCCGACATGCTGCGGCGCCTCTGGTGTCTCCACATGCAGGAACAGCGCGTCCGAGGCGGGCAGCGGCCGCTCGCGCCGCGCGTCCGCGGTGGCGGCGAGATGGCACAGCCCGTCCGCGAGCCGGTGCGCGCCCGCGTGTGCGGACGCCGCCTCCTCCAGCTCGCGCAGGCGGTCCGGCTCTGCGCGGAACTCGCGGATCACTCCGGCGAGCTCGCCGGGCGCCGCGCACACCCTCGCCAGCCCGGCCTCGGCCATCAGCTCCGCGTTGGCGCGGCCGTGCCCGGCGATCGGCTTGTGCATCAGCACGGCCCGGCCGCACGCGAGCGCCTCCAGCGAGGTCGCCCCGCCCGCGTTGGTGACCACGACGTCGGCGGCGGTCATCAGCGCGGCCATGTCGTCGACCCAGCCGAGCACCCGCACCCGGACGTCACCACGGAAGCGGGCTTCGAGGTCGTGCCGCAGGCGCTCGTTGCGCCCGGCCACCACCACGACGTGGATGTCCGGGCCGCCGTCGAGCAGTTCCCGCACGGTGTCCTCGCCCCGGCCGAAGCCGAGCGAGCCGCACGAGACCACGGCGAGCAGTCCGGCCGCGGGCAGGCCGAGCCGGTCCCGCGCCGCCCGCCGGTCGCCGGGGGCGAATGCGGGCGGCACCGGTGGCGCGGACACGGCAACCGGTGCACCGGGGACCGCGTCCCGCGCGGGGCGGACGGCGACCTCGTGCATGACCAGGTTCAGGTCGAGATCCGCGTGCACCCACGACGGGTGCGGCGCGAAGTCGGACACCCACGCACCGGTAGGCACGGTGAGGCCGCGGTGCCTGCGCAGCCATTCCAGCCCGGTGCTCGCCATCGGATAGGTGGACAGCACCAGGTCCGGCCGCAGGTCGTCGATCGCGGGGGCCAGCCGCCTGCCGGTCCACACGCCGATGAAAAGCTTGGCGGCGCGGGCGAACCAGCGATAGCGCCAGACCGACGAGTAGAAGAAGTCGTACAGCCGGGGCAGCCGCTCGACGCTGGTGGCGTAGATCCAGCGGAAGAGCGGCCCGGTGCCCTTTCCCATCGCGTCGAGCACGTCGACCCACCGCACGTCGACGTCCGGCCACTGCGCACGGGCCGCGGCCTCCAGCGCGCGCCCGGTCGCGTTGTGCCCCTCACCCATGTCGGCCGACACGATCAGGATGCGCCGTGGCCCTGTCGGGCCCGAACTGTCAGTCGTGGTCACCACCGCCTACGCCTTTTCCTTGATGTGCGCGACGGCGAGCGTTCCGGCCGTATCTCGAGTTTGGCAGGCACGCTCTACCCATACCCGGAATCCGGGCGAGCACACATCGATCTCACTCGGCGGTGTCAGCCTGCCACGACCGCGGCGCCGCCGCGATCGGGCACGCCCTACTTGCCGAACCCGGCGGTGAGGCCGCTGAGCAGGAACCGCCTTCCGATGAGGTAGACGACGAAGATGGGCAGCACGGACAGCGTGACGGCGGCCAGCAGCGCGGGCACGTTGGTGCCGAACTGCCCCTGGAAGTTCCACAGCCCCAGGGTCAGCACCCGGGTCGACTCCGACTGGGTGAGCACGAGCGGGAACAGGAACCCGTTCCACGCCGTCAGCGACGTGAAGATCACCACGGTCACGATCGCCGGGCGCGCGAGCGGCAGTACCAGGTGCCGCAGCACGCGGAACGCGCCCGCGCCGTCGATGGCCTGCGCCTCGTACAGCTCCCTCGGTACGTCCCGGAGGCTGTTGGTCAGCACCAGGGTGCCGACGGGCAGGGCGAACGCCGCCGTCGGCAGGATGATGGCGGTCAGGCTGTCGTAGAGGTTCATCCGGGTGATCAGCAGGTAGACGGGGATGATCGTGGCCTGTGCCGGAATCGCCAGGCCGGCCAGCAGCAGCGTGAAGCCCCGCTGGACGAGCCTGCTCGTGCTGCGGGCGATGGCGTAGGCGGCGGGTACCGCGAGTCCCACCACGATGAGCACCGTCGCGACAGTCACGACGACGTTGTTGAACAGGTAGCGGGTGAACCCGCCCTCGAGAACGGTCCAGTAGTTCTCCAGTGTCGGGGAACTCGGCGGTGCCAGCGGGTTTCCCGACAGGTAGTCGCTGCGGCTGCGCAGGCTCGACGAGATCATGTAGTAGAGCGGCCCGGCCACCAGGATCAGCCAGATGGTGGCGAGCACGCCGGCGAGCAGGTTCGGGCGCCTGCGGAGGCGAGCGCGCAGCGGACGCCGCCTGCGCGGTGCGCTGACCGGCGGCCGGGGACCGCCGGGACCGGGCGCGGCGACGGGTGTGGTGGTGACGTGTTGCGTGCTCACAAGCCCTCCTGCTGGCTGCTCATCGAGCGGAACCGGCTGATTCGCATCACGAGCAGCGACAGTCCGGTGCCGAAGACGACCAGCAGCACGGCGATCGTGCTGGCGTAGCCCATCTCGAAACCGCTGAACCCGGTGATGTACATGTGCAGCGGCGCGATACGGGTCGCGGTGCCCGGGCCGCCGCCGGTCAGGATGAGCACCGTCTCGAACGTCGTCAGCGTGCCGACGACCATGAGGATCGAAGACGTGATGATCGTGTAGCGCAGCTGCGGAAGCGTGATGTGCCAGAACTGTTTGAACCGGCCCGCGCCGTCGAGGGTGGCGGAGTCGTAGAGGCTGGCCGGGATCGTGCGGGCGGCTCCCTGGTAGAGCAGCGTGTGGAACGGTACGTACTGCCAGGTGATGACGAACACCACTGTGTAGAGGGCGATCGCCGGGTCGCCGAGGAAGAGGATGCCGCCGAGCGGCCCGGCCTGGGTGATGCCGAAGTTCGGATCGAGCAGTGCCTGCCACAGCAGCGCGATCGCGGCCGTGGACAGCAGCAGTGGCAGGAAGAACAGCGAGCTGAGCACCGCGCGGTTGCGCTGCCGGCCCGCCGCCCAGACACCGATCAGCAGGGCGATCGGTGTCTGGGCGGCCCAGGCGAGGGCGGTGAACAGCGCCGTGCGCCACATCGATGCCAGTGCCGCCTCGTCGTTCAGCAGCCGGGACCAGTTCTGCAGCCCGTTCGGCTCCGGCAGGCCCAGCCCGCCCCACGAGGTGAAGCTGAGGTAGACCACCAGAACCATGGGCAGAGCCGCGAAGAGGGCGAAGAAGCCGAACGCGGGCAGTGCGTACAGGGCCGAGGGCCGGTGATGGGCGGTGTGGCTCATGTGGGCGCGGTCTCTCCGGTCGGTGCTTGTCAGTGTTTGTCAGCGCTTGGCGAGCGAGTCGGCGAACGCCTGCGGGGAAAGGTTGCCGAGGAACAACTCCTGCAGCTGGGTCAGCATGAAGGTGGCCTCGTCGGCCGGCAGGTCCTGGTCCCACGAGAGCTGGAAGTTCGGCGCCTGCTGGACCAGCTCGTAGATCCACGTCGTGTACTCGGAGTTCGGGGCGTCCGCCAGCTTGTCCTCGACCCCGGTGACCGCGGGCACGTCACCCGCGTCGATCAGGTCCTGGACGTACTCGGGCTCGTGGAGCTGTGTCGAGACGAACTCCTTCGCGCTGTCCTGAGCCTCGGAGTCCGCGGAGACCGAGTAGAAGTTCGTCGGGTTGCCCACGACGTTGCCCGGATCGCCCTCGCCGCCGGCCACGGACGGGAACGGCACCCAGCCGAGGTCGCCGCGCTCGACGAACTCCGGGCTCTGCCCGAGCTGGTTGACGTACTCCCAGGAGCCCATCAGGTGCATGGCCGCGTCGCCCTGGGCGAGGATGGTGGAGGCGCCACCGACGTCGTAACCGACCGAGGCGTAGTCGTCCCCGAACGCGCCCTGCTGGACGAGTTCCTCGATCTTCGTCATCGACTCGATGACGGCGGGCTGGCGCCAGGCGTCCGGCTCGCCGGCGCGGATCTTCTGGAAGACCTCGGGGCCCCCGATGCGGTCGAGGAGGTACTCGGCCCACATCAGCTCGGTCCACGCCTGCGAGCCGGCCAGCGCGATCGGCTGGACACCCTCGCTCTTGAACGTGTCGACCAGCGAGACCAGGTCCTCCCAGGTCTCCGGCGGCTGCACGCCGGCGTCCCGGAACACCGCCTTGTTGTAGTAGAGGACGACCGGCTGCATCCCCCGCATCGGGACGCCGTAGTACTTGTCGTCGATCTTGGCCGCGTCGAGCACGCTCGGGATGAACGCCTCCTTGAGCTCCGGGTTCTCCTCGAGCATGGGGGTGAGGTCCGCGACGCGGCCCGCGTCGACGTACTCCGCGAGGTTGCCGCCGCCCCAGTTGAAGAACACGTCGGGTGCGTTTGGCGAGCCGAGCGCGACGCGCAGTTTCTGCTTGTAGGGATCGTTGCCGAAGGTCTGCAGCGACGCGTTGCCGCCCTCGGCGTTGAAGGACTCGATGGAGGCCTTCTCGATCGGGTTGAGGACATCGTCCTGCAGTGCCCACACCTCGATGCCGTCCCCGGCACCGGCGGGTCCGGACGTGCCGCACGCGGAGACCAGGGCCATCGCGGTCGCGAGGCCCATCGCGGCCAGGGGCCGCTTCCAAGATCGGCGCAACATTGCCACCGCCATCCTTTCTGCAACTCTGCGGAACTCCGCCGAAGAACTCCGAAGCCCTGAAGACTTCGCGGAGGCAGAGGGTTCGAAAATGTTTCGAAACATTCTCAATTCGCCGAGGACAGTAGGGCGACGGAAGTGCAGTGTCAAGAGTCACAAGGCCGCGCCTTCTACCTGCATAACTGCAGAAAATCGCACGAAGTGCCACGGCGTCGCGGTTCCGAAAACGGTCCTTGTGTTTCGGACTTCTTTCGATAAACTCTGTCCGGCACAACCCACGTCGAGGAGGAGAGATGGCAAAGACGGCGGTCGGTACGCGCCGGGCCACGCTGGCCACCATCGCCGAGGCCGCGGGTGTCTCACTCCCGACGGTGTCGAAGGTGCTCAACGGCAAGGACGACGTGGCGGCCGAGACCCGCGCCCGGATCCTGCGCCTGCTGGAGGAGCACGACTACGTTCCGGTCGGTGGCCGGCGGCCCACCGACGAGACACTGGTGGACCTGGTGTTCACGGCGCTGGACAGCCCGTGGGCGGTGGAGATCATCCGCGGTGTCGTCGAGTCGGGCCTGGACGTGGTGGTCTCCTCGATGGCCAACGCCCCGCACCGCGACCGGTGGGCCGAGTCGCTGGTCAAGTCGCGCCGTGGCGGCGCGCTGCTGGTGACCTCCGAGCTGACGGCCGGCGACCGGCGGATCCTGGAGCGCGCCCGGCTGCCGCTGGTCGTCATCGACCCGGTGGATCTGCCCAGCCCGGACGTGCCGAGTGTCGGCGCGACGAACTGGGCGGGTGGCCTCTCCGCCACCGAGCACCTGCTCGAACTCGGGCACCGGCGGATCGCCGTGATCGGCGGGCCGAGCGGCTTCCTGTGCAGCAAGGCGCGGATAGACGGCTACCGCACCGCGCTCGACCGGGCCGGGCTGGCGTTCGACCCGGAGCTGGTGCGCAACGGCGACTTCCATCACGAGGGCGGCTATCGCCGCGCGCTGGAGCTGCTCCGGCTGCCGCTGCCGCCGACCGCGATCTTCGCGGGCAACGACGAGCAGGCGCTCGGCACCATCGAGGCGGCCAGGGTGTGCGGGCTGGCGGTGCCCGCGGACCTCAGCGTGGTCGGCTTCGACGACCTCCCGGTGGCCCGCTGGTCATCACCGCCGCTGACCACCGTGCGGCAGCCGCTGGCGGAGATGGGCAGGCACGCCGGCCGCATGCTCGCCGGGCTGATCGCCGGCAACCCGCCGGACAGCCGGCGTGTCGAGCTGGCCACGCACCTGACCGTCCGGTCCTCGACCGCTTCGCTCTGATTCCCCGTCCCCGCGCGAGAACCGCGCCGGGCGAACCTGACCCCGCACCCCCGAGGAGCGCAGTGCACGTGAGTGAGCCCCGCCCCGAAGCCGGCCTTTCCCGCACCACCGGAGCGATCTGGGCCGATCCGGGCACGCCCGTCGAGCGGCGGGTCGCCCTGCTCCTCGCGGAGATGACGCTGGAGGAGAAGCTCGCGCAGCTGGTTGGCGTCTGGGTGGGGGTCTCCGAGGCCGACGGCGAGGTGGCGCCCGCGCAGCACGAGTTCGCCGAGCCGTTGCCGGCGTGGGACGAGCTGACCAAGTCGGGTCTCGGCCAGCTCACCCGCGTCTTCGGCACCCGGCCCGTCGATCCGCTCGCCGCCGCCACGGTGCTCGGCGAGACGCAGCGGCAGCTGGTGGCCAACAACCGGCTCGGCGTGCCCGCGATCGCGCATGAGGAGTGCCTGTCGGGATTCACCGCCTGGCAGGCGACCGTGTTTCCCACGCCGCTCGCGTGGGGCGCGGCGTTCGATCCGGAAGCCGTGGAGCGGATGGCCGCCGAGGTCGGCAGGCTGATGCGGGATGTCGGCATCCACCAGGGGCTCGCCCCGGTGCTCGACGTGGCCAGGGATCCGCGGTGGGGCCGCACCGAGGAGACCATCGGCGAGGACCCGTACCTGGTGGGAATGGTGGGCGCGGCCTACGCGCGAGGGCTGGAGTCGGCCGGGATCGTCGCGACGCTCAAGCACTTCGCCGGGTACTCGGCCTCCCGGGGCGGCCGCAACCACGCCCCCGTGGCGGTGGGCAGGCGGGAGTTCGCCGACGTGATCCTGCCCCCGTTCGAGATGGCGCTGCGGCACGGCGGCGCGCGGTCGGTCATGCAGTCCTACGCCGAGGTGGACGGCGTGCCGCCCGCCACGGACGAGTGGCTGCTCACGGAACTGCTGCGCGACACCTGGGGATTCCGCGGCGTCGTCGTGTCCGACTACTTCGCGGTGTCGTTTCTGGAGACCATGCACGGGGTGGCCGGCTCGCCGGGGCAGGCCGCCGCGCTGGCGCTGGCCGCCGGCGTCGACGTGGAGCTGCCGAGCGTGCGCTGCTACGGCGAGCCGCTCGCCGACCTCGTCCGCGCCGGGGAGGTGGACACCGACCTCGTCGATCGGGCGGTCGAGCGGGTGCTGCGGCAGAAGTGCGAGCTCGGGCTGCTCGACGCGGACTGGGAGCCGCGGCCGGCGGCCACGTTGCGCGGGGAACCCATCGACCTGGACCCGCCCGAACTGCGCGACCTCGCGCGGACGATGGCGGAGCGCTCCGTGGTGCTGCTGGACAACCGGGACGCGCTGCCACTGGTCTCCCCGGAACGGGTCGCCGTGGTCGGCCCGTGCGCGGACGACGTGCTCGCGCTGTTCGGCTGCTACTCGTTCCCGAGCCACGTCGGTGTGCAGTACCCCGATTCGCCGCTCGGCCTCGAGGTGACCTCGCTGCTGGACGGCATCCGTGCCGAGTTCCCTGCCGCCGAGGTGGTCTGCGCGGCGGGCTGCACGGTCGACGGCCCCGAGCGCGACGGCATCGAAGCCGCCGTGGCGGCCGCCCGCGGGGCCGGTGTCTGTGTCGCCGTGCTCGGCGACCGGGCCGGGCTGTTCGGCCGCGGCACATCGGGGGAGGGCTGCGACGCCGACGACCTCTCCCTGCCGGGGGTCCAGGCGGAGCTGCTGGACGCCCTGCTCGATACCGGAGTACCGGTGGTGCTCGTCCTGCTCGCCGGCCGCCCGTACGCACTGGGCGCGGTGGCCGGCCGGGCGGCCGCGATCGTGCAGGCGTTCTTCCCCGGCGAGGAGGGCGCGAGCGCGGTGGCCGGGGTGCTCAGCGGACGGGTGAACCCGTCCGGACGGCTGCCCGTGCAGGTGCCGCGCACGCCCGGCGGCCAGCCGGCGAGCTACCTGCACCCACGGCTGGGCGGGCCCACCGACATCAGCTCGGCGGACCCGGCGCCGTGCTTCCCGTTCGGGCACGGCCTGTCCTACACCGCCTTCGGCTACAGCGATCTGCGCATCGGGGACGGCGACGAACCGCGGGTGCCCACCGACGGTGCGGTCGAGATCTCGTGTGTCGTGCGGAACACGGGGGAGCGCCGCGGTGCCGAGGTCGTGCAGCTGTACCTGCACGACCCTGTCGCCAGCGTGACCCGGCCGCTGCGGCAGCTCGCCGGCTTCGCCAGGGTGGAGCTCGACCCCGGCGAGGCGGTCCGGGTGGGTTTCCGGCTGCACGCCGACCGCACGTCCTTCACCGGCAGGAGCGGTGAGCGGATCATCGAACCGGGTGACCTGCGCGCGCTCGTCGGCTCCTCCAGTGAGGACATCCGGCTCGAAGGGGCGTTCACGCTCACCGGCGTGACCCGCGTGGTCGGTTACGACCGCGAGCTGGTGACCCCTGCCACTGTCACGTCCGTACCGTAGCGGGTGAGCCCGGCCGCGCGACGCCGGCCTGGAGCAGCCGGGGAGACGCCGTGAAACCGCGCCGGGCGTAGGCCGGAACGGCCCGGGGACTGGAGTGCACGGTGACGCGCTCCAGCCCGAGCTCCCGCGCGAGTTCAAGGACCGCGTCGATGAGCCGCCCGCCAAGGCCGGTGTCCCGCTCCTCCGGCACCACGTAGACGCACTGCACGTCGCCGGATGCCCGGTCCAGGGCACCGGGAGTGGGCACGCGCCTGGTGACCGCCAGCCACGCCATGCCGATGACCACCTCGCCGCGGACGAGCACGAGGCAGCGGTGCGACGCCGCGTTCTCCGCTGCCCACGTGCGGAAGCGGCGCACGAAGTCGCCGCGCGTGGTGACCGGCGTGCCGTCGTTCTCCAGTACCCACCGCCAGCGAAGCTCCGCCACGGCGTCCAGTTCGCCGTGGCGGGCGGGGCGGACCGCGATGTCGTTCATGCCGCGATTGTCCCGTGCCTGCCGGGGGCCAGGGAGATTTCCCGCGCCGATCCGGTTTCGGTGCGCCGCGACGGGCAACACACGGGAGGTAAGCAACGGCACACGGTGAGCAGGAGCCTCATGTTCGAGCACACGAAACGACTGCAGTTCGAGGCAAAGCCGGAGCGGCCGGATCCGCTCTACGCCAGGAAACTGCAGGAGCTGGTCGGCGGCGCCTTCGGTGAGATGACCGTGACCATGCAGTACCTCTTCCAGGGCTGGAACTGCCGCATGGAGGGCAAGTACAAGGACCTGATCATGGACATCGCGACCGAGGAGATCGGCCACGTCGAGATGATCTCGACGATGGTCGCCCGGCTGCTCGAGGGCGCACCGGCGACCGAGACGACCCGCGCGGTGCAGGACCCGGTGATGGCCGCGGTGATGGGCGGGATGGACCCGCAGCAGGCCATCGTCGCCGGTGGCGGTGCCATGCCGACCAACAGCCAGGGCGTGCCGTGGAATGGCGGCTACATCGTCGCCAGCGGCAACCTGCTCGCCGACTTCAGGGCCAACGTCGCGGCGGAGGCGCAGGGCAGGCTGCAGACCGCCAGGCTGTACCACATGACCGACGACCCGGGCGTGAAGGACATGCTCAAGTTCAACCTCGCCCGCGACACCTACCACCAGAACATGTGGCTGGCCGCGATCGAGCAGCTCAAGCAGGACGGCTACGAGGACACTGTCGCTCCCGGTGCGCTGTTCGACGAGGAGCACCGGGAACACGCGACCAGCCTGTGGAACCTGTCGGAGGGCAACGATTCCGCCGAAGGCGCCTGGGCGCACGGCACCGCACCGGACGGCCAGCACCAGATGGGCATCGTCGAGTCTCCCGAGCCACTCGGCGGCCCCGGCACGGCGCCGCCGCCGAACCCGGACCTCTACGCCACCTACGCGGGCGGCGAGACGCCGCGCGATCCCGAACTGAGCCACGGCAAGGGCATGGTGGGCAAACTGAAGGACGAACTGACCTGACCTGACCCACAACTGCCATGAAAGACTCGTTACTGCGAAAAATGCCGGTAACGAGTCTTTCATGGCAACTAGCGGCTGCGGTGGGGGATCGGCGGGTCAGGTCAGCTCACAGGCGGTCTCCAGCATCAGCGCGTGCACGAACGCCTGTGGCAGGTTGCCGCGCAGCTGGCGTTGCACGACGTCGTACTCCTCGGAGTACAGCCCCGGTGGTCCGCATGCCGACCTGCTTCGTTCGAACCAGGCCCTGGCCTCGGCCCGCTCGCCGCGCCGCAGGCACGCCAGCGACGTGAAGAACCCGCACAGCAGGAACGCCCCCTCGGCCGCATGCAGCGGCCGCCGGTCGTGCCTGAACCGGTACACGTAGCCGTCCTCGGTCAGCTCATCGCGGACCGCGTCGAGCGTGGCGGCGTTGCGCGGGTCCTCGGCGGGCACCGCCCCACGGACCATCGGCAGCAGCAGCGCCGCGTCGACCCGCCCGTCCGCCGGGGAGCGTTGCCAGCGTCCGGTCGGGTGCACGCAGTCGCGGGCGGCATCGGCGACGATGGCGTCGGCGAGTGCGCTCCAGGACGCCGCCTCGGCGCGGCCGGGGCCGGCCGCCGCGATGTTCCGCAGGCTGGCGGCGCAGATGAGTCGCGAGTGCGCCCAGTGCTCGTCGTCGAGTTCCCACACGCCCGCGTCGGCCTCGGTCCACCGTTTCTCGATGGCCGCGACCGCCGTCTGCACCGCCTGCCAGCGCGTGTTGTCCAGGCGGTCGAGCCCGCCCGCCGCGGCCAGCAGCAGCAACGCCTCGCCCAGCGCGTCGAGCTGAAACTGTTCGGCGGCGTTGTTCCCCGTCTTCGGGAAGCCGCCGGGATAGCCGGGCAGGCCCTCCAGCTCGCGCTCCGGCGGTACGGGGCCGCCGTCGACGGTGTACACGGGCCGCAGCCCCGGACCGTCGGCCAGCAGCCGCTCGGTGATCCAGTCGACGTGCCTGTCGAACAGGTCGTCGTCCCCTGCGGTGGCCAGCGCATGCCCCGCATAACACTGGTCGCGGACCCACGTGTAGCGGTAGTCGTAGTTGCGGCCCGTCCTCGCGCGTTCCGGCAGCGACGTGGTGGCGGCCGCGACAAGCCCGCCTTGCGCGCTGGTCAGGCCCCGCTGCACCGCGTAGGCGAGGCGGGCGTCGCGGGATCCGACGACCCCGTCCAGCCGGGGCACCTGCGCTCGCCACTGATGTTCGGTGACCTCCCAGGCGCGGTCGGGATCGGGCGGCGGGCCGTCGAGTGGCCGGTCGGAGATCTCCAGGACCAGATCGTGCTGCCCGCCCGCCGGAATCGAGAGAGTCGCCGCCAGCCCGGCGCCGGAGTGCCGGGCCCGCGGGCAGCCGGACCACCGCAGGTACAGCTCGCCCGCCCGCGCGCGCCAGCATCCCTGTTCCTGGGTGATCTCACGCATTGGCCACCGGTCGAACCCGGCGCGGGGATCGAGCTCCACGATCACCCGGGCATCGCCCTCCACCGCGTGGAGACGGCGCAGCAGCACTAGTCGCCGCGAATCGCCGGGCAGCGCCAGTGCCTCGCGGCATTCCACGGTACCGCCCGACCGGCGCCACCTGGACCGCCAGATCAGGGAGCCGTCCTCGTAGAACCCGCCCGGCACGAACCAGGGGTCGGCGGGGCGTACGGTGTACCGACCCTCGCCGCCGAGCAGCCCGGTGAAGACGGCACCGGAGTCCCACCTGGGGGCGCACAGCCACACGATCTCGCCGCGCGGTCCGATCAACGCTCCCCGTTCCCCGTCGGCGAGCAGCGCGTACTCGCGGAGGATCTTCGGCACGGGCGTCATAGTGGTATCGGCCAGTGGTATCGGCCTCGCGCGGCCCCGGATCTCGGACGCTCTGTCATCGGCGTCCTGCCAGGCGGCGCACGAGCCGTGTCCCGGACCAGCCCGCTGCGGACAGGCCGCCCACGGCGGCGCTCACGGCCAGCCCGGTCCGCAGCGCCCGGCGCGCGACGGGCGGTACCGGTCTGCCGGGCACGCGCTCCCCGCGGCCGCGGGCGTGCCGCATGACCTGTGCCGTGTGCAGGGCATCGTGCCCGGTTCCGGCGTCGGCGATCTGCGTGGTGCAGGAGAACCCGTCCGCGACGACCAGGGTCGACTCGTCCGCCTCCCGCACGGTGGGCAGCAGCGCCTGCTCACCGCAGTCCATGGAGATGCCGTACTTGCCGTCCTCGAATCCCCATGCGCCGGCGAGCCCGCAGCAGCCCCCCTCGACGCTGCGCACCGAGAGCCCCATCCGCTCCAGCAGCTCGTCGCCGGGTGCCGTGCCCCCGGTCGCGCGCTGGTGGCAGTGGGTCCACAGCAACGCCTGTCCGCGCAGCCGGGGCGGCTCGATGCCGAACGTGCGGAAGAACTCCGGGAAGTGGTAGGAGTTCTTCGCCAGCCGCCGGGCATCGTCGTCGTGCGGCAGCACGCGGAACAACTCGTCCTTGAACACGGCGAGGCAGCTCGGCTCCATGCCGACGATCGGAATGTCCTCGCGCACGTAGTCGCGCAGCTCGTCGATCACCCGGCGCAGGTAGCGTTCCGCCGCGTCGAGGAATCCGTAGTCGTAGAGCGGGCGGCCGCAGCACACGTGCCGCGCGGGCATCACCACGCGCCAGCCCGCGGCCTCGATCTCCTCGACGCACGCGACGCCCACGTCGGTGTGGAAGTGGTTGTTGAACGTGTCCGGGAACAGCACCACCGGGCGGCCGTTCGGGTTGGTGGTCCCGCCGCGCCGGCGGAACCACTCCTGCAGGGTCATCGGCGCGAACCGGGGCAGTGGCCGCCGCTGGTCGATGCCGCCGGCGAACTTCGCGATCCTGGACAGCACGGGCGCGTGCGTCGCCACGTTCGCCAGCCCGGGGATCCGGGCCGCGAGGCGTGCGGCCTGGTCGATGAAGCCGAAGGCGTAGGCGTGCCGTGGCCGCCAGCGCCGCCATGACCGGTAGTGGTGGTGCCGGAACTCCGCCTTGTACGTGGGAACGTCCACTGTGACCGGACAGTCGCTGGTGCAGCCCTTGCAGGCGAGGCAGAGATCCAGCGACTCGGCGACCTCCTTCGACTGCCATCCGTCGGTGACGACGTCGCCCTGCATCATCTCGAACAGCAGCCGCGCGCGACCACGTGTGCTGTGCTTCTCCTCGCGGGTCACCTGGTAGCTGGGGCACATGGTCTGCGTCGCCGTCGGGTTGCGGCACTTGCCGATGCCGACGCAGCGCAGCCCCGCGTGGGCGAAGTCGCCCTTCTCCTCCGGGTAGGACAGCTTCGTCTCCGGCCGCCAGGGGTTGTAGTCCGTACCGAGGCGAAGGTCCTCGTCGAGGCGGTAGGGATCGACGACCTTGCCCGGGCTCATCTTCCACTCCGGGTCCCAGATCGCCTTGAACTCGCGCATGGCCTGGATCAGCTCCGGTCCGTACTGCTTCTCCAGCAGCTCGCCGCGCTGCTGGCCGTCGCCGTGCTCGCCGGACAGGCTGCCACCGAAGGACACCACGAGGTCGGCCGCGTCCTCCAGAAAGGCGCGGTAGTTGCGGATGCCGTCACGGCTACGCAGGTCGAAGTCGATGCGCGAGTGGATGCAGCCCTGCGCCAGATGCCCGTACATCGCACCGTGCAGGCCGTACTCGGTCATCTTCGCGCGCAGAGCGGCCAGGTACTCGCCGACCCGCGCGGGCGGTACCGCGGAGTCCTCCCAGCCCGGCCAGTTGTCCCGGCCGTGCGCGAACGCGGTGCCGCCGAGGCCGCCCTCGCGGATCTGCCAGATGTCCTCGCTGTTGCCACCCTCCTGCACGCTCTTCGCGACGACGATGTCGTCCTCGCGAATACCCTTCTCCCGCCGCAGCCAGTGCACGAACTCGTTCGCCGTGCCGAGGGACTCCTCGCCGGTGTCCGCGCCGAACTGCACGAGCAGCCACGCACCGTGCCGATCACCGGGCAGCTCGGCGATGTCCTCGACTTGCATGTTCTGTTCCTGCTGGCTCTGGACGAGCTCGCCGTCAAGGGCCTCCAGCCCGATCGGCCGCCAGCGCTCGACGATCTCGGCGACCTCCGCACCGGCCCGCACGATGTCGGCATAGCGCACCACCACCAGCGTGCGCTGGTGCATGGCCGGGGTGAGCAGCAGGGTCGAGCGGAGCACGGTCACGCAGGTGCTCTCGGTGCCGACGAGCGCGCGGGCGACGTTGAACCCGCGCTCCGGCAGCAGCTCGTCGAGGTTGTAGCCGGACACGCGGCGCGGTACCTCCGACACCGGGGCGAACCCGCGGCGGATGGCGTCGGCGTAACGGTCGCGCAGGTCGCGCAGCTTCGCGTAGATCTCGCCCTTGCGGCCGCCGGCGGCGATGATCTCGTCGAGCCGGTCCTCCTCGTCGACGCCCACCCAGAACCGCTCGCCGTCGTAGGTGAGGACCTCCAGCGCGTGCACGTTGTCGGAGGTGCGCGGTCCCGGCCCGTACAGCTGGGACTGCACGGAGTGGATACCGCAGGAGTTGTTGCCGATGTTCCCGCCGATCGCGCACCGGGAGTGGGACGACGGATCGGGGCCGAACACCAGTCCCTGCCGGCCGGTGACGATGTTCAGCTGCTCGTTGATCACCCCCGGCTCGCACGTGACCTGCCGCAGCCCGGTGTCGAACGTTCCGATGCCGGTGAGGTACTTGGTGTGGTCGATGACCACCGCGTAGTTCACCGTTTCCCCGGACAGGCTGGTGCCGCCGCCGCGGTTGAGGATCGGGGCGCCGAAGCCGTGGCTGACCCGGTGCGTGGCGACGACGTCGTCGAGGGTCTTCGGCACGACGACGCCGATCGGTACCTGCCGGTAGTTGGAGGCGTCGTTGGCGTACAACGCCAGGGATCCCGTGTCGAACCGCACCTCACCCTCGACCGCGTCGCGCAGCGCGCGCTCCAGCGCGCGGACGTCGACGCGCACCCGTCCCCGGGGCGGTCCCGCGATCGCGGGATCAGTCTTCGCCGGTACGTCACGCACGGCCTGCCGAGCCGTGCCGGCCATGGCGATCTCCTTTCACTCTGCCGCGCGCACGCTCAGCCGGCGCGCGAACCGTGGACGCGGTACGGCTCCAGATCCGCCCATCGCACGTCGAGCCCCAGCCCCGGGTGCTGCGGATCCGGCCGCAGGATGCCCCCGGCGGGACGGAGGGTGCCGTCGAACGCGAGTCCTTCGACCCGGACGTGATCGTGGAAGTACTCCAGATGCCGCAGCCGTTTCACTCCGCAGAAGGCGTGCGCGGAGGCGGCCGGCGCGCAGTGTGCGGACAGATCGACCTGGTGCACCGCCGACAGCCCGGAGACCTCCAGCAGGCCGGTGACGCCGCCGCAGCGGGTCACGTCCGCCTGCAGGCAGTCGACCGCGCCCGCGCCGAGCAGGTCCGCGAAGTCGTGCAGGACGAACCCGTACTCGCCCGCGGCCACGTCGAGCCCGCCGGGACCGCGGTCGCGGACCAGCCGGAGCCCGTCCACGTCGTCCGAGCTGACCGGCTCCTCGAACCAGCACACGTCCCATTCCTCGGCGAAGCGGTGCGCCCAGTACAGCGCCTGCTTGCGCGTCAGCGCACCGTTGGCGTCGGTGAGCATTGCCGGGTCGACGCCGATCGCCTGCCGGACGGCGGTCAGCCGGTGCGGGTCGTCGGAGGGGTTGCGGGACGTCTTCAGTTTGACCTGGCCGATCCCCTGCTCGACCCACCCGCCGAGCTGGTCGACGAGCCGGTCGACGGGGTAGTTGGCGAACCCGCCGCTGCCGTAGACCGGCACCTCGTCGTGGAAGGTGGGCACGGCGCGGTAGAGCGGCAACCCCAGTAGCCGCGCCTTCAGGTCCCACAGGGCGATGTCCACGGCGGAGACCGCCATCGCGCCTGCGCCGGGGCGGCCGACGTTGCGGATGGCCGCGAACATCCGGTGCCACAACGCGGGCGGGGCGAGTGCGTCGCCGCCGCGGACGATCGAGGCGAGTTTCGACTCGACCAACGTCGCGACGGCCACGTCACCATAGGTGTAGCCGGTCCCGGTGAAGCCGCCGCCGTGCACCTGGACGAGCACCATCGTGGTCGAGTCCCACTCCAGCGTGCCGTCGGTCTCCACGCCGCCCGGACCGTCGGTGGGCACCGTGAAGGCGTGGGCCTCGACGGCCTCGACCGGCACCGCCTCGGAGACCGCCACCATCAGCGGTCGCGGCCGGGAAGATTCTCGTAGAACTCGCTGAGCTTGTGGCGGAAGCCGCGCACCCCGATGCCGACCTTCTCCGGGTCGTGCACCATCGCCTTGGCCGACTTCTTGCCCTGCTCCTTCTTGATGTGCGGCGGGAGCGGCGGGATCTCCTGGTCCACCTTGAACTCCAGCACGACCGGGCGGTCGCTGGCGAGCGCCTGCTGCCACGAGTCCTCGATCTTGCCGATCTCCTCGCAGTAGATGCCCTTCATGCCAAGCAGTTCGGCGTACTGGGCGTAGGGCACGTCCGGGATGTACTGCGAGCCCATGAACTTCGGGTCGCCACCCATCGCGCGCTGCTCCCAGGTCACCTGGTTGAGGTCCTGGTTGTTGAACACGCAGAAGATCAGCGGCGGGGAACCACCGAGCTGCTCGGCGTAGCGCTGGACGGTGATCATTTCGTTCATGCCGTTCATCTGGAACGCACCGTCGCCGACGAAGGCGATCACCGGGTGGTCCGGGTAGTCGAACTTGGCCGCGATGGCGTACGGCACCCCTGGCCCCATCGTGGCCAGTGTGCCCGAAAGCGACGCTCGCATTCCGTTGCGCAGCTTGAGGTGCCGCGCCCACCAGTTCGTGGCCGAGCCGGAGTCGGCGGTGAGGATGCAGTCGTCCGGCAGCAGCGGCGACAGCACCTGCGCAACCGCCTGCGGGTTGATCTGGCCCTGGAAGTGCTGGCCCGCCCGGTCCTCCATGGTGCGGTTCCACGTGCGGATGTTTTCCTCGATCCGCTCGCGCCAGCTGCGATCCTCCTTGCGCTTCAGCAGCGGGATGAGCTCCTTGAGCGTCTCCTTGGCGTCACCGACGAGATGGGCGTCCATCGGGTAGCGGACCCCGATCATGCTCCCGTCGATGTCGATCTCGACCCCACGGGCGCTGCCCTCCTCGGGCAGCCACTCGGCGTAGGGGAAGCTGCTGCCGATCATGAACAGGGTGTCGCAGTTCATCACCATGTCGTCGCTGGGTTGCGAGCCGAGCAGGCCGATGGGGCCGGTCACGAACGGCAGGTCGTCGTCAAGCACCTCGCGGCCCAGCAGCGCCTTGGCGACGCCGGCGCCGAGCAGTTCGGCGGCCTCGACCACCTCGCTCTCGGCATGCTTGGCGCCCTGGCCGATGAGCATCGCGACCTTGCTGCCCTCGTTGAGCACCTCCGCGGCCTTGCCGAGCTCCTCGCGGTTCGGGAGGACACGCGGCTGGCTCCAGCCGACGCTCGAGTAGACGGCACCGTGCGTCCGGGGCGGTGCGGGCTGGGCCTCCTCCTCCTGGAGGTCCACCGGCACCACGATCGTCGCGACGCTGCGCGTGGTCAGCGCGGTCTTGAACGCCCGGTCGATCACGTGGCGGACCTGGCCGGGGTGCATGCACGACTGGATGAACTCGGACACGTCGGCGAAGAGGCTCTCGAGGTGCACCTCCTGCTGGTAGTGCGCGCCCTGCGAGATCCGCTTCTGCTGCCCGACGACGGCCACCACGGGCTGGTGGTCGAGCTTCGCGTCGTACAGGCCGTTCAGCAGGTGGATGGCGCCGGGCCCCGAGGTGGACACGCAGCAGCCCACCTCGCCGGTGAACTTGGCATGGCCGCAGGCCATGAAGGCCGCCATCTCCTCGTGCCGGGTCTGGACGAACTGCGGGTCACCCTCGGCACGGTCGAACGCCCCGAGCAACCCGTTGATGCCGTCGCCGGGATACCCGTAGACGCGGTGGACGCCCCATTCCCGGAGACGGCCGACGATGTAATCGGCCACCTGCTGCATTACTACTCCCATGACTCGCTGCGATATGCCATGGAAGGGCTTCCCGGAGCCCAGGCTGCCAAACCCGCGTGTCCGCGCTTCGCGCACGCGTGTCCGCCGTCTACGCACGCGTGTCCACGGTCCCGGACCGCGCGCACGCCGGCGTCGTCAGCCGAGGAACACCACGGCGACCACCGCCGCCGCGGCCAGACCGCACATGACGGGGAGGAAGCACCGCCGCGCGAGGTCGAGCACCGGCACCCTGGCGAATCCGGCGACGGCGATCAGCGACGACCACGCCACCAGCGTGCCGCCGCCTGACCAGATGTTGCCCATCTGCCCGAGCGCGGCCAGCGTGTCCGCGCTCATGCCCGCGCTCTCACCGAGCCCGCCGGCGAGCGTGCCGGTGAGCGGGAGCCCGGAGAAGCCCGATCCGTCGAGGCCGGCGACCAGGCCGACCAGGAGGATGCCGAAGGCGGCGATGAACGGGCTGTCCGGAATGTGCTGCTGCGCGGCGGCGACGAGGTCGAAGAGGATGCCGTCTCCGGCGTTCTCGGTGCCGAGGATCTCCGAGGCGAACTCCCCGTTGCCGATGAAGAAGAACCCCGCGATCGGCAGTACCACGCCCATCGCCTTGAACGCGAACACGAGGCCGTTCACCACATGGGTGGCCGAGGACTCCAGGAAGCCCCGGCCCTCGCCGACCAGCGACGCGAACAGCACGATGATCGCCGCGACGCCGCCGACCAGCCCTGCCGCCTCGCCCGCCTCAAGGTCCGGGATCCCGCCCGAGGCCTTGGCCGCGACCATGTACCCGATCAGCGACAGATAGGCCAGCGGGACCAGGAACGCGAAGAACGTGGACGCCGCCGGGTGGGTCGCCGGTGGGGTCTGGGGCGGATCTTCCGCGGGGCAGGGGGGCCCGTCCGGTTCGCCGGGCTCACCGGTGATCACGGTGCCACCGCCGGCGGCCGCCGGTGCCGGGGCGGCGGTGCGCGCACCGGCGGGGGTCTCGACCAGCTCCCGCTCCCGCGGCGGCGTGGCCCCCGGGTCCAGGCTCTTGCCGCGGCCCTCCCACTCGGCGAGGAGCTGTGCCGACGGTGCCCGCATCTTGCGGAACTCGGTCGCGTACCCGACGAGCAGCGCCACGACGCCCACCACGATCGAGAGCACCATCGCCCGGTCGGCCACCGAGTTCGGGTCGAGCCCGCCCGCCTGTGCGGACAGCCCGGGGGCGACGCGCATCACGTAGTCCGAGGACAGCGCCATGCCCTGGCCGGCGCAAGCGACCACCATGCCGACCGCCATGGGCCGCAGGCCGGCCCTGATCGCGACCGGGATCAGCACGGCGCCGATCAACGGAACTGCCGGTGTCGGCCAGAAGAACAGGGACATGAAGTAGGTGACGACCACCAGGCCCCAGAAGGCCAGGTGGCCGTTGCGCATGACCCGGCGGAACGGCGCGACCATCTTCCGGTCGGCGCCGAGCACCTGAAGCGAATGCAGCATCGCGGTGACCAGCGCGATGATCAGGAAGATGTTGAACAGGTTGGTGGCGGCGACCAGGCTGGCGTTGAACACCGACGTGATCCCGGTGACGAGGCTGCCGGAGAACACCAGCGCGGTCAGGAAGGTCGCGACCACAGCGGGGACGACGATGTTCTTGCGGGCGATCATCGTACCGAGAATGACGACGACCCCTGACAGATACACCCAGTGTGCTGCTGTCAATTGCATCGGGTTTCCCTTCGGCGGCGGTCATGGCGTTAACCGAAGAGGTTCCGCGCCGGACCGGTATACCGTCTACCAGCCATGTGCACAGCACAAGCCGCCAAGTTTGTGCACGTTGCCCTAGCTTCACCGGTTGTCACCGGAGCAGTCTGAAATGGAACAGATCGCAATGACGGCGTAACACCGGCGCGACAACGGCCGGCTTCCTGTTCGGACGATTCCGGAGGTCCGCTGCCCGTGGCGAAGACGACCGCGCGGCCCGCGGTGCACCGGACGAGCGCGACGGCCGGACCCGGCAGGCGGGTACTGCTCACGCTGCTCGCGGTGACGCTGCTCGGCACGGTGAGCAACAACGTGATCAACGTGCCGTTGCGCGACATCAGCCGGGAGCTCGGTGTGCCGCTGTCCGCCGGTGTGCTTGCGGTGGCCTCGTTCGTGCTCGTGCTCGCGGCGACGATGCCGCTGATGGGCTGGGTCGGCGACCGCTTCGGGCGCAGGCGGACGCTGATCGTCGCGCAGGTGCTGTTGCTGGCCGGGATGGTCGGCGCGGCGCTCGCGCCGTCGCTGCCGGTGCTCGCGGCGTCCAGGGCACTGCAGGGCCTGGCATGCGCGGCCGCGCCGCCGTGCGTGATGGGCATGCTCGCCAGCGTCTACGGGCCCGCGCGGCGCAACCGCACGATGGGCGCGTGGGCCGCGGCCAACGGCATCGGTCAGGCGCTCGGTCCGCCACTGGGCGGGCTGGTGGCGGGACCGTGGGGATGGCGGGCGATCTTCTGGCTGCTCGTGCCGGTCAGCGCGCTGCTCGTGGTGGCGCTGGTGTGGCTGGTGCCCGCCGAGCGTGCCCGGCCGAGACGACTGCACTGGCCGGGCACGGTGGCGTTCACGACCGGCATCGCGCTGTTGATGGCGGCCGCCGCGCTCGCGCCGGGCGGCGTCCTGCCGTGGTGGTGGCTCGGGGCGCTCGGCCTGGTCGGCGTCGGCGGCCTCATCGTGTTCGTCCTGGTTTCGCGCCGGGCCGCGGAGCCGTTCGTCCCGCCCGCGCTGCTGGTCGAGCCGCGGTTCCTGCGCAGCGGCGTGGCGGCGTGCGCGCAGATGTTCTGCCTCGGCGCCACCCTCGTCGCGATGCCGCTCTACGTCACGGGGGCGCTGGGGCTGCCGACCGCGCTCGCCGGCGTGCTGGTGTTCGCGCTGCCCGCGACGATGGCGGTGCTCGCGACGGTGGTCGGCAGGCTCAGCGAGCGCACCCGGCCGCGGTGGGTGCTGCGCGGCGGGCTGGGCACGCTGGTCGCCGCGGAACTGGGGCTCGGCGTATACGTGACCGCGCAGGGCGGCGACCTGGTCGTGCTGTGCATCCTGCTGGTGGCGATCGGCGCCGGTGTGGCGCTCGTGCAGACTCCCGCCGCCGCCGGTGCGACCCGCTCGGCCGCGGGACAGGCGGGCGCGGCGCTCGGCCTGTTCAACACGCTTCGCTTCGGCGGCGCGACACTGGGCACCGTCTGGGTGGGCCTGAGCTACACGCACGCCCCGCCGCTGGTGCTCTTCGGCGGCGCCGCCGCCTTCGCACTGGCCGGTCTGCTCGTCAGCTTCGCCGGCCGGGACCCGGCACCGGTCTGAGCGTTCGCGGTCAGCTCGGCCGCAGCTCCCGGTCCACGGAGCCCGTTGTCCTGGCGAGCAGATCCAGCTTGCAGGCAAGCCACAGGGAAAACTGGTGCTCGGCCTCGCGCAGGTCCACGTGCAGTGCCCGGGAGGCGCGTTCGAGCTTGTAGAGCATGGTGTTGCGGTGCACGTGCAGCCTGCGGGCCGCGGCGTTGACGTTGCCGCCGCACTCGATGTAGGCCACGACCGCGCGCTCCAGGTCCGGCCCGCCGGCGCCGCCCGTGCGCAGCGGCGCCAGCAGCTCCTCGGCGAACGTCCGCCCCGCGGTGCTCGCCGCCAGGTCCGCGAGCGTGGCGAACACGCGCAGGTCGTGGAAGCCGCAGACGTCGCCGAGCCCCAGCTGCTGGCGCAGGCCGAGCGCGATCCGCGCCTCGCGGTAGCTGTCGGTGATGCGCACGGCACCGGTGACCGGCCGTCCGTAGGCGACCTGCACGCCGCTGCGCACGCGCTGCGCGAGGTCGCGTTCCAGCGCGGCGGCGTGGTCGGCGACGATCCGGTTCGCCGCATCGGCCGTGGCCCGCCGTGGTGGGTCGAACTGGTAGATGACCGCGAGCACGTCGCCCACCGCGGCCGCCAGGGTCTGCGTGCCCTGCGGTGCGAGCCTGCCGACCTCCCTGGCCACGTTCGGCACCGTGCTCGCCGGATCGGCGCCACCGGCCCGGAATCCGCCCGCGACGAGCACTCCGTAGGTGGAACCGGTGGGGAAGTCGTAGTGCTCGGCCCTGGCCGCCAGATCGCTCTCGGTGGCGAACCGCCCGTGCAGCAGGGCATGCACGAAGTCGCCCCTGGCCCGCTCCTCGGCCTCCGAGATGCTGCGGACCCGCAGCATCTCGGTTCCCACGATGGTCACCGCCTGCTCGACGACGACCCGGTGCTGCGCGAGGTCGTGCGGATGCGGGCGAAGCGCGGGTTCGATGAGCAGCACCCAGCCGTCGTGCCGGCCGCCGAGCACGATCGGGCCCACGACACAGGTCAGCGCCCGGTCGCCGAAGTTCACCTCGCCGACGGCGGGGCCTCGCCCGCCGTCCAGCGACGTGGCGAACAGGCCGGGCGGGTCCTCCGTGAGCTGCTGGGCGAGCGCGTCGGGGTCGAGGTCACCGGCCGGCGGCTGCACGAAGGCGAGCACCCGGGCCTGACTGTCCAGAATGGCCACCGAACAGTGGGAAAGGCGGGACATCTGGTGACAGAGCGCGGAGATGCCGGCGCCCCGGTAGAGCAGCTCGGCGAGTGCGCGGTGCACCGTGACGCCGTAACGGAGCACGTGCGCCTCGTGGGCCAGTGTCAGCTCCGCCACCAGGCGGCCGACCTCGGGGAAGCCGGTGTGCTCGCCGACGGGCACCACGGGCACCGTCCCGGTCGCCGCGGAAGGCCACCGGCGGCTCCCGGCGCCGGACACGAGCAGCGCCGCAGGCCCGCGCCGGCACAGCCGTGCCAGCTCACCTTCGTCGAGCTGCGGCTCGCGGGCGAAGACGAGCACGCCGTCGAGCTCCGCCGCACTGGTGACCGCCTGCTCCCAGGGCAGGCACCAGGTCACCACGCGGTCGTCGCCCGCGTCCGGTTCGATCACCCCGGCGTCACGGAACAGCCGCTCCTGCAACAACCGGGACAGGGTGAGCTCGCTGGGTGACCGTTCTTCCACGCTGCCCCCTTATGGACAGACTGCACAGGTTTTCCCTGTCGCGTTACGGCAGCTTGACCATTGTTGGCGGTTCGGCGCAAGGGGCAGATTGGTCACCATCGCACTACAGCCGAGGAGGACTACCGTGCACACGGTCAACCGGATCACGCTGGACGACGCCTTGCCGATGCTGGCCGCGGCCCGTGCCAAGGCGGAGGAGATCGGGGTCAGGCAGACGATCTGCGTCTGCGACGACGGCGGTCACGTCATCGCGCTGCACCGGCTGCCGGGCGCGCGGCTGACCGGCGTGGAGATCGCGATGGCGAAGGCGTTCACCGCGGCCGGGCACGAGCGGGCGACCCACAGGTTCAACGAGCCGCCGGACGGCCCCGCACTCCCGGGCAACGAGGCTTTCGGCATCAGCCACATGCTGCCCGGCAAGTTCGCGATCTTCGTCGGTGGCTTCCCGATCGAGTACGACGGGCAGATCGTCGGTGCGGTGGGGGTCAGCGGTGGCAACGGTGAGCAGGACAAGGCGGTCGGGGCGGCGGCGCTGGGCGCGTTCGCCGACCTGATGGCCGGGGTGCGCGCCGGGTGAGCGCCGCGGCGGAGGTGGAGCGCGGAACTCTCGGGTTGGGGCGGGGGACTCGCGGGGAGGTCAGGTGGTCAGGGCGGCGGTGAGGTCCACCTCGACCGGGGCGCCGGAGGGCAGGGTTCGCACGCCCACCGCCGTGCGGGCCGCCGCACCCCGCTCGCCGAGCCACGCCCGCAGGGTCTCCGATGCGCCGTCGGCCACGGCGGTGTGCCCGGTGAAGTCGTCGGAACACGCGAGGTAGACGGTCAACCGCAGGCATCGGGCGATCCGGTCGAGCCCGCCCGCGGCCTCCGCGACCGCGAGCAGCGCGTTCGCGGCCGCCAGCGCCGCCGCCCGCCGCGCGGTCGCGGCCCCGACCTCGGCGCCGACCCGGCCGCGCACCCGCAGCGTCCCGCCGGCCCGCGGCGTCATGCCCGCGCTGAACGCCAGCCCGCCGTGCACCACGGCCGGCACGTAGTCGCCCTGGGGCCGCGGGCCCGCCGGCGACGTATCTCCGGCGGGCACGGCACGGTTGTCAGCCGCTCGCTCAGGCACCGAGCACCACCCCGTCCTGCCGTGGATCGGCGCCGCCGGAGAGGCAGCCGCGCTCGTGGTCGGCCGCGATGACCAGCGCCGAGCCGCCTGCGTCCCATCCGCCCAGCCGCCGCACGTCGTGCCCGCGGGCCCGCAGGCCGTGCAGCACCTCGTCGCCGAGCCGGTCCTCGCAGCGCAGCTCCGGTGCGGCGCCGAGCGTGTCGGCGTCACTGCCGGGGTGGACGGTGAACCGCGGCGCGGACACGGCCTGCTGCGGATCGAGGTCGTGGTCGGCGAGGTGGGAGAGAAGCTGCGTGTTCCACTGCACCTGCCCGTCGCCGCCCGGTGTGTTCCCGGTGAACCGGAGCCGCCCCACCCCGTCGGTGACGATCCACGCGTTGAGGGTGTGCAGCGGGCGCCTGCGGGGCCGGGCCTCGTTCGGATGGCCGTCGAGCAGGTAGGCGCCGCGGCCGAACCGGTTGTTCAGCACAATCCCGGTGCCGGGCACCGTGACCCCGGATCCGAAGGTGAAGGCGAGCGAGTGGATGAAGCTCACCGCGCGGCCGTCGGCGTCGACCGCGACCGTCGACGTCGTGTCGCCGCCGGCGCGCACACCCGCCGCTGCGGCGAGCGCACCGGCGGCGATCTCCGCCCGTGCGGCGGCGACGGCACCCGGCTCCAGCAGGGCCCGCCACGCCGTGGAATCCGCGCCACAGTGCGCGAAGCGGTCATGGAATGCGCGCCGGGCCGCGGCCGCCATCCAGTGCACCGCCTCGGCGCCCAGCGGTGCCAGATCGCTGAGCGAGCCGGCGCAGATCGCCGCCTGCTGCAGCATCATCCAGCCCGGTGCGGGCGGTGGTGTCTGGTGAACCGTGAGCCCCTGGTACTCGGCCGTGATCGCGGCAGCGGCCGGCGCCGCCGCGCTCGCCTCCCACTCGCCGCCCGCGAACGGCGCGCCGGCCGCGGTCAGCGCCGCGACCGCCCGCTGTGCCAGCGCACCCGAGTACAGCGCGGCCGGGTCCTCGGCGAGAGCACGGAGGGTGCCGGCGAACTCGCCGAAGACGAGCCGCGAGCCGACGGCAGGTGGCGCACCGCCCGGCAGGAACATCGCGGCGGCGCCCGGGTCGGCGCGCAGCAGCGCCTCGTGCGCCACGATGTCGTCCCGGGTCTTGCCCGTGCACGGCACTCCGTTGACGGCCGCATCGATCGCAGGCCGCCACAGCCGCGTCAGCGGGCGGGTCGCGGCGCGGGCGTGCAGCGTCGCCAGCGCGCCGACCGCGCCCGGTGCGGCCACCGACAGCGGTCCGCGCACCGGAACCGCGCCGAATCCCCGCTCGCGGTAGAACCGGGAGTCTCCGCCGTCCGGGCCGAAACCGCTGCCGCAGACCGTCCACACCGAACCGTCCGGTTCCCGGACGATCGCGAACGCGTCCCCGCCGACCCCGCACTGGCCCGGTAGCGTGAGCCAGCAGTGCGCGGCCATCGCCAGGGTGGCGTCCACGGCGTTGCCTCCGCCCGCCAGGACCTCGTGCCCGGCGGCGCTCACCGCCGGGTGGGCGGCCGCCGCGAGGTGTCTGCTGCCGAGCACGGCGGCGCGAGCGGGTTCCGGCCAGGTATGCCGCCGCATCGCCGGCTACCCCACGGCTCCGCGGCGGCGCGGGCCGCCGTCGGCGAGGTCCTGTTCGGTCACCCCGACGAAGATCTCGCCGTCCTCCTCCTTGACCGGGTAGGTGCGGATCGGCTCGGTGGCCGGCGGGCACACTGGTTCCCCGCTCTCCAGGTCGAAGACGCTGCCGTGGCACGAGCAGCCGATGCCCTCGTCGACCAGCTTGCCCGAGGAGAGCAGGCAGTCCAGGTGTGTGCAGTAGTTCGACGTCGCGTATGCCGTTCCGCGCAACCGCGCGACCGCGACCTCCAGTTCCCCGGCGTAGAACCGGCGGACGTAGCCGTCCGGAACCTGGCCGGAGCGGGCCACCCTGACGAACTCCATGCTGTTCTCCTTCAGCGCCTGTTCACCGTGCCTCGGGGGTGAGGTAGACCGTCTTGTCGATGGTGTAGAAGTGGGTCATCTGCTCGCCGGCCTGTTCCTTCGACGTCTGCGTGCTCGAGTCCTTCACGCCGCCGAACGGGGCGTTCATCGCCATCCCCGTGGTGGGTTGGTTCACCTTCACCAGACCGGACTCGACCCGCTCCGCGAACGCGAGCGCGCGGGCCAGGTCCGGGGTCACGATGCCGGCGGAGAGGCCGTACGAGGTGCCGTCGGCGACGCGCACCGCCTCGTCGAACGAGCCGACGCGAAGGAAGCCGAGTACGGGCCCGAAGACCTCCTCCTGGGCGAGCCGCGAACCCGGTGTGACACCGGAGAACACCGCGGGCCGGACGAAGTGGCCGTGCCGGACGTCCGTGCCCTCGGGTGGTTCGCCACCGGTGTGCAGGCGCGCGCCCTCGGCGATCCCGATCCGCACGTACTCGCGCACCTTGTCGTACTGTTCCCGCGTGGCCAGCGGCCCCATCTGGACGCCCTCGGAGAGCCCGTTGCCGACGCGCAGCCGCTCGGCGCGCCGCACCACCCGGTCGAGCAGCTCGTCGTGCACGGCGTCGTGGGCGATCACCCGGCTGGTGCCGGTGCAGGCCTGGCCGGAGAGCCCGAACGCGCCCCGCACCACGATGTCGGCCGCCCGGTCGAGGTCGGCGTCCTCCAGCACCACCACCGGGTTCTTACCGCCCATCTCCAGCTGGGTACGCCGGCTCGGGCCCACCGTGGCATGGATGCGCCCGCCGACCGTGGTGGAACCGGTGAAGGTCACCGCGCCGACCCGGTCGTCGGCCGCCAGGGCGGCGCCGACCTCACCGCCGCCGTGCACGAGCGCGATCGCACCGGCCGGTAGCCCGGCCTCCAGCAGCGCCTCGACGAGCCGCCGGGCGAGTACCGGCGTCACCTCGCTCGGTTTGAACACCACGCCGTTGCCGGCGGCCAGCGCCGGGCCGAGCTTGCGGGACGGGATGTTGAGCGGGAAGTTCCACGGGGTGATCGCGGCCACGACACCGACCGGCTGCCGTGCGGAGTAGACGAGCCCGCCGGCGGCGGGGTAGGTCCGGCCGGTCAGCCGCAGCGCCTCGCCCGCGTAGAAGCGCAGGTTGGCGGGGGTGCGGCGCACCTCGCCGAGCGCTTCGGCCAGTGTCTTGCCTTCCTCGGCGACGAGTTCCGTCGCCAGCTTCTCCGGGTCCCGTTCCAGGACCGTCGCGGCGGTGTCCAGCACCTCGGCCCGCCGTTCCGGGCTGGTCCGCGCCCACTCGTGGTAGCCGGCCGCGACGGCGCCGACCGCCGAGCGGGCGTCCTCGGCGGCCGAGTCGGGCGCGGAGGCCACGACCTCTCTGGTGTCGGCGGGGTTGCGCCGTTCGGTCCAGCGGTCGTTCGCGGCGCCGGTCCATTCGCCGCCGATCAGGTTCGCCGTCATCGGGCCCCGTCCATCGTCAGTTCGAGCAGGTCCGTGTCCTCGTCGCGCAGCGCGGCCGGATTCACCGCGCGGCCGCAGGCGATGAGCTCCTTGGCGCCCATGACGTCACCGCCCCGGTCGGCGGCGAAAGCCGCCCGCACCACGCCGCCCACCAGGTAGAAGGCGCAGAAGTCCAGTTCGGCCACCGAGCCGCGGATCACCAGCTCGTCCCACTCGCGGGCGTGGCCGGTGTACTGCAGGTTCACGCCGTACTGGTCCGACCAGAACCAGGGCGGGTCGACGGCGGCCGCGTGCCTGCCGAGCATCGCGTTCGCCGCCGCCGTGGCGAGCCGGCTGGCGCTGTCGAAGTGCTCGCCGCGAATGTGCTCGCCGAAGAGCGGGTGGTACCGGCTGGCGGCATCTCCGGCGGCGAACACCGACGGCACGCTGGTGCGGCCGCATTCGTCCACCACGATGCCGCCGTTCACCTCGATCCCGGACGCGGTCGCGACGTCCACGTTGAGTTCGACGCCGGTCCCGACCACCACGGCGTCGGCGTCGATCCACCGGTGGCCTGACGTCAGCACGCCGATCCCCGTGCTGCTTTCCGTGACCGACTCCACGGTCTCGCGTGGCCGCAGTTCCACGCCGTTCGCCCGGTGCAGGCTCGCGCAAACCTCGCCCATCTCGGCACCGAGCACATGACGCAGCGGTGTCTCCAGCGCGTCGAGGAGGACCACCTCCGCACCTTTGGCCCGTGCGGTCGAGGCGACTTCCGAGCCGATGAACCCGGCGCCGATCACGACGATCCGCGCACCCGGCCGCAGGTACTCCCGCAGCCGGTCGGCGTCGTGCTTCGTGCGCAGAGTGTGGACCCGCTCACCGGTGATGCCCGGCAGGGTCCGGGCCCGCGCCCCGGTGGCGATCAGCGCGGCGTCGGCGCGTACCGACCCGCCGCTCGCGAGCAGGACCCGCCCGGCCGCCGGGTCGATGCCGCTCACCCGCTCGCCCAGCCTCAGCCGCACGTCCTTCTCGGCGCACCAGGGCTCGGTGAGCAGGAAAAGGCCCTCGGGATCCCCGGACTCCAGGTACTCCTTGGACAGTGGAGGCCGCTGGTAGGGCGGGTCCGGTTCGGCGCCGATGATCTCGATGCGGCCGTCGAAGCCGTGCCTGCGGAGGGTTCGCGCGGCCACGGCGGCCGACTGGCCTGCGCCGATCAGGACGATGTCGGAGAGCATGCTCGGTCCCCTCCCCGTACGTCCGGCGCGGAGCCGGGGGCCCGGCGGGGCCGCAGCGGGTTGACATAGACCCGGCCGTCCTCGACGCGCACGTCGTAGGTCGGCTGGCACAGCGGCTGATCGTCCGCCGCGCCGGTCGCCGGATCGAACCGCCATTGGTGGCCAGGGCAGACGATGCGGCCCTGCAGCACGGTTCCCTTGCTCAGCGACCGTTGCTTGTGGACACAGACGTCGTGCAGTGCGTATACGTCACCGTCGATGTAGAACAGCGCGATGCTCCGGCCACCGGCCTCGACTCGTTTCTTCTTGCGCCGCGCGAGCTCACTCACGTCGGCGAGGTAAACCCACTCCTGCATCGTGGCGGTCCCTCCGGGGATCCGAGCCGGTGCGGGCCGGCCATCCGTGGCGGCCGGCCCGCACGGGCTGCTCATGCGGCGACGAGGTCCGGTGCGACGTAGTTGTCGTAGAGCGCCTTGGTGTAGGCGAACCGCATCTCCGCGCCCCATCGGACGAACTTCAGGCAGCGTTGCTGGAGTTCGGGTGTGTCGGCGTGGTCGAGCACGATCTGGAAGCCGCGCTCGCCGTGCACCTCGTCCGAGGTGATGTGCAGGTCGAAGAACTCGATCTCGTCCTCGGTGAAGCCGTACACGCCGCGCAGCGGGATGATCTGCTTCTTGTAGATGCTCGGCACCTGTGATTCGAGGCCGACGACGAGCGCCGCGGTGGCGACGGCGAAATGCTCGCGCATCGATGTCGCGTAGCACCATGCCTGCAATCCCCGCGTCACCGCGTTCATGTTGTCCGGGTTCTCGACCCGCTCGCGCGTGGTCCCGCACGCCTCCGCGAAGCGGATCAGCAGGTCGGTGTGCCGGATGTCGGCGAGTTCCTCCTCGTACATGTTCTGCAGCAGGAAGTCCTTCGCGCCGGTGTACTGCTCCGGCGTGTTGCCGTAGATGTAGCCGAGGTAGTCGGCGAACGGGCCGACGTAGTGGAAGTGGTTCTCCGCCCAGCGCGCGAAGTGATGCCGCTGGAGATCGCCGTCCGCCCAGGCCTTGCTGAAGGAGGCGTTCTTCGCCTCGCGTCCTTTGATCGCATCCTCGAGTGCGGCGCGGAATTCCGCCTGCGGGAGAAGCTCGGTCATGTCATCACCTTCTGGCCGTCGGGTCTGCTGCCGTAACCAGAAGCTACGGAGGTGCAGGTGACGCCCTCCACGGACAGAGTGCACAGGAGTTCCCGCGATCTCCTGTGCACGCTGTGGGTGGGTCAGCGCTGCTTGTGCGCCATCAGGCCGAGGGTGAGCAGCAGCCGGTCCCGGGGCTCGGCGACCTTGCGGCCGGTCACCGACTCGATCCGCTGCAGCCGGTAGATGACCGTGTTCCGGTGGCAGTACAGGCGCTGCGCGGCGTGGGTGGGCGAGCCGCCACTCTCGATCATCGCCTCGAGCGTCTCCAGCATGGTGTCGCGCTCCTGCGCGGGAAGCCGCAGCAGGTCGCGGAAGGCGGCCTCCTGCAGCCGCGGCATGAGCTGCGGGCTGCCGACAAGCAGTGCCTCCGGCAGCCGGTCGTCGAGCATCGCGACGCCGAACTCGCTCAGCGTGCGCGCGGCGGTGTGCGCCAGCGTGTAGGCGTCGCCGACCTCGGCGAGCGAGTGGATCACCGGCGAGGCGCCGACCCGGCCCGCGACCGCGGGCTCCAGGGCGTCGAGTACGGCGGCGGGGGAGCGCTCGCCCAGTGCGACCAGCCCGACGATGTCCGCCGGGCGGACATGCCACGACGACACGACGCCCTGCGTGGCGAGCACGTCCCGGGGCGAGCGCAGCGGGTCGTCGCGGGGTGAGTCGACCGGGGCCACGACGACGAGCATCGGCGTGTCGGTGGGCAGCCCGAGCGCCGCCGCCGCGTCCGCGGCCAGCGCGGGGTCGCCGCCACGCCCTTCCAGCAGCGCGTTGAGGAACGCATGCCGCCTGCTCAGCTCCTGGCTGCGCAGCCGGGACTCCTCCAGCCGGTAGGCGTCGACGAGCGCGGAGGAACTCGAGTCGATCACCCGCCACACGTATGCCGCCGCGTCGAGCAGAGCATGGTCGTAGCGGCCGTCGAAACGCTCGCGCGAGGTGGCCAGCAGCCCCTCCCAGATCACCCGCCCGCCGAGCCGGTAGGCCCGCAGCACCGCTTCGAGCGGCACGCCCTGACGCGCCCGGACCCGGCCGGTCTCTATCGACGTGTCCTGCGGATCCGCGCCATCGGGCACGTTCGCGCCAAGAGACTGGATGCCTCGCTCGATGTTGCCGCGCAGGTTCTCCCGCAGCTCGTCGGGCGCGGACACACCGAGCTGGGCGTAGGCGGGCTCGCACTGGAGCACCATGAGCGTCAGCCGGTCCGCGAGGCTCTCCAGGTTGTCCAGCAGGACGCGGCTGAGAATGTGCAGCGCGTCCTTGGCAGGTCCGGAGGACTCGGCGGTCGCCGAGTCGTCCGCCGTCGATCTCATGGGCAGACAATTGCACGGAGCGCTGCATCGCGTCCAGCCAATCCGGGCGCGGAGCCCATAAATCCGGGTCATCTTTGGGCGCGGCGCCTATGGCCCGGATTGGGCGCCGCGCATCAGTCTTAGGGACCTCCGCTGTGTCGGACGACACGCGGCATTCCATCCACCCAACGTCGGGAGGCGCGGCTGTGACGTCGCCGGGAGTATCCGAGACGCGCTATCTGGGCACGCGAACCGATCCGGCGCCGCTCTTCGCGGCCACCGGCGTCACGGTCCGGTTCGGCGGCCTCACGGCGCTCGACGACGTCTCGCTCGCCGCGCTGCCCCGTGAGGTGCACGGGGTCATCGGTCCCAACGGTGCGGGCAAGACCACCCTGTTCAACGTCTGCTGCGGCTTCGTGCGGCCCGATGCGGGAACTCTGAGCTGGCGGGGCCGCGAGATCGGCGACCTGCGCCCGCACCGGCTCGCGGGCATGGGCATCGCCCGGACGTTGCAGGGGCTCGGACTGTTCCGGGGCCTGACCGTCGTGGAGAACGTGATGGTCGGTGCCGACCGGTTCCACCGTTCCGGCTTCCTGTCCGGCCTGTTCGCGCTGCCCCGGTCGACCGCGGACGAGCGGCGGCTGCGGGAGCGGGCGTGGCACGCGATGAGCGAAGCCGGGGTGGCCGGCTACGCCGCTGCCTACCCCGGCAGCCTGCCGTATCCGGTGCAGAAGCGGGTGGCGCTGGCCCGCGCGCTGGCCACCGAGCCGGACCTGCTGCTGCTCGACGAGCCGGCGAGCGGCCTCGGCCACGACGAGATCGAGGAGCTGGGGGCCTTCGTCCGCGGGCTCACCGAACGGATGGCGGTGATTCTCGTCGACCACCACATGGACCTGGTGATGTCGGCCTGCGACCGGATCACCGTGCTCGACTTCGGGCGGGTCGTCGCGGCAGGCAGCCCCGGCGAGGTCCGGGACGACCCGGCCGTCATCGACGCCTATCTCGGCGAAGCGGCCGACCGGGGAGGAGAGCATGACTGACGAGGCGACGCTCGAGGTACGCGATCTGACCACGCGGTACGGCCCCGTCACCGCGCTCGACGGTGTGAACGTACGGGCCAGGCCCGGCGAGATCACCGCGGTGCTCGGCGCGAACGGCGCCGGCAAGACCACCCTGCTGCGCAGTATCTCCGGCCTGGTCCGCGGCACCGACGGCAGCGTGCTCCTCGGCGGGCGCGACATGAGCAGGGCACCCGTCGAGGCGATCGCGCGGGCGGGCGTCGCGCACGTGCCGGAGGGCCGCGGCGTGATCACCGAGCTCACCGTCGAGGAGAACCTGCGGCTCGGCGACCTGCTGGGCGCCACCCGCCCGCAGCGCAGGCACCGGCTGGACGGCGTCTACGAGATGTTCCCCGCGCTCGCCGAGCGGCGTCGCCAGGAGGCCAGCTCGCTCTCCGGCGGCGAGCGGCAGATGCTCGTGATCGGCAGGGCCTTGCTTTCCGGCCCCGAGGTGCTGCTGCTCGACGAACCGTCGCTCGGGCTGGCGCCGCGCATCGTGACGCAGCTCTTCGGCCTGTTGCGCGACCTCGTCGACCGGGACGGTCTGACGGTGCTGCTCGTGGAGCAGAACGCGCGCAGCGCGCTGGCGATCGCCGACACCGGGTTCGTGCTCAACCTCGGCCGCGTGGTCGCCGCCGACGCCGCGGACACCCTCGCCGCGGACGACGAGCTGCGCCACGCCTACCTGGGCTTCTGACGCTCGCGGTCCCGCGAAGGACAGCTCTCTCTGCGCGGTTCATCCAAGGAGGACAAGCAAGACGATGCAACAGTTCCTGAACGTCACCCTCGGCGGGCTCAGCCAGGGCGCCATCTATGCGGCCTTCGCGCTGGCGCTCGTGCTGATCTGGCGTGCCACGAGGATCATCAACTTCGCGCAGGGCTCCATGGCGATGTTCAGCACCTACATCGCGCTCGTGCTGATCGAGAGCGGGCAGTCCTACTGGGCCGGCTTCGCGGCCGCGCTGCTGGCCGGACTCGTGCTCGGGGCGCTGATCGAGCGGGTGGTGATCCGCCCCGTCGAAGGCGGCCCCGAGCTCAACGCGGTGATCGTGACACTCGGCCTCTTCGTGGCGATCCAGGCGCTGGCGGCGATCCTCTTCGGCGCCAGCTTCGAGTCCTTCCCGGCCCCCTTCGGGCTGAGCGGGTTCAGCGTGGGCGAGTTCACCGTCGCGTTCACCCCGTTCAGCGCCTTCGTGATCGGCTCGGTTGTCGTCGTGATGCTGGCGCTGGTGGCGCTGTTCCGGTTCACCGACATCGGGCTGCGCATGCGTGCCTCGGCCTTCAACCAGGAAGTGGCCCGGCTGCTCGGCGTCCGGGTCGGCAACATGCTGACGCTCGGCTGGGCGTTCGCCGCGGTGGTCGGCTCGCTCGCCGGCCTGCTCATCGCCGGCGGCAACCTGGTGCACCCGGCGTACATGGATCCGGTCATCGTCTACGGTTTCGTTGCCGCCGTGCTCGGGGGGCTGGAGAGCCCGGCGGGCGCGGTGGTCGGCGGCCTGCTGATCGGGCTGGCACTGTCCTATGTGAGCGGTTACCTCGGCAGTGAGCTGGTGACGCTGGCGGCCCTGGGCATCCTCGTGGCGGTACTGCTCGTGCGACCGCACGGGCTGTTCAGCCGGACGACGGCGAGGCGGGTGTGATGAGCGCGCCGACCGCGGCCGCCCGCCGCTTCCTGCCTTCCTCCGTGTTCGGCCGCAACCTGCTCACCGTGCTGGTCGCGCTGGTCGCGGTGGTGCTCGTGCTGGAGCTGACGAGCCCGTTCCGCAACTCACAGCTGGCCACGATGTCGTACTACGCCATCGCGGCCGTGGGCCTGACCGTCCTCACCGGACTCAACGGGCAGATATCCCTGGGGCACGGCGCCCTGATGGCCGTGGGCGCATACACCACCGGCCTGCTGCTGGAGAACGAGGCGATGCCGTTCCCCGTGGCGATGCTCGCCGCGATGGTCGTCACCGCGGTCGCCGGAATCGTGGTCGGTGCGGCGGCCGCCCGCCTGCACGGCCCGTACCTGGCCGGCGCGACGCTGGCGCTGGCCGTCGGCGTGCCCGGGATCGCGATCTACTTCGACGGCCTGCTCGGCGGCGAGCAGGGCCTGCGCATCTCCTCGCCGACGCCGCCCGACTGGTTCGCCGACGCGATGTACTTCCTCACCGCGGGGGAGATGACCAGCGCCCGCTACCTCGCCTACATCGGCTGGGGGACGCTGCTGCTGGTCGTGCTGCTGCTGGCGAACCTGATCGCCGGCCGCTACGGCCGGATCTGGCGCGCGGTGCGGGACGACGAGATCGCCGCCGAGCTTGCCGGGGTCCGGCTCGGCCGGATGCGGGTGCTCGCGTTCGTGGTGAGCGCCGCGTGCGCCGGTCTCGCGGGCGCCGTGCTCGCGATGGTGGTGCGGCTGGCCGCGCCGAGCGGGTTCACGATCGTGCTTTCGCTGGCGCTGCTCACCGCCGTCGTCGTCGGCGGGCTCGGCAGCCTCGGCGGTGCGCTGCTCGGCAGCGCGCTGCTGGTGTTCCTCCCGCCCGCCGTGACCGACATCGGAACGGACCTCGGCATGTCGGGGGTTCAGGCCGCGCAGCTCGCGCCGTTCGTCTACGGCGTGGTGCTGGTGGTCGTGATGCTCGCCGCGCCGGGCGGGGTGATGGGGATCGTGCGCAGGCTGCGGCACGCCGGGCGCCGTGCCAGGGGGCGCGGCGGTCCGTCCCGGCCGGCGGCCGGGAAACAAGGCGTCGGGGCAACCGATCAAGGAGGACGAGGATGAGCAAGCGGGTGAGACGCCGCGGTGCGGGCATCGTGGCGGTGGCCACGGCAGTGGCGGTGATCGCCTCGGCGTGCGGTGCGGGCGGCAGGCCGGACGAGAACGAGGGCGGTGCCGCCGAGGTCGGCGTGACCGAGGACAGCGTCAAGGTCGGCGCGCACTTCCCGCTGACCGGGGTGGCGGCGCCGGGGTACAGCGCCATCCCCACCGGTGCCAAGGCGTACTTCGACTACGTCAACGCCAACGGCGGGGTGCACGGGCGCACGATCGACTACGTCTTCCGGGACGACGCGTACAACCCCACCAACACCAGCCAGGTGGTCAACGAGCTGGTGCTGCAGGACGAGATCTTCGCGATGGTGGGCGGCCTCGGCACCCCGACCCACAGCGCGGTGCTGGACTTCCTGAACAGCAACGGCGTGCCGGACCTGTTCGTGTCCTCCGGATCGCTGTTGTGGGACCAGCCGGAGAAGAACCCGATGACCTTCGGCTGGCAGCCGGACTACGAGGTCGAGGGCAAGATCATCGGCCAGTACGTGAAGCAGAACTTCCCGGACGCCAAGGTCGGGCTGTTCCTGCAGGACGACGACTTCGGCGACGACGGCGAGAAGGGAGCGCGGGCCTACATCGACGACCAGATCGTGGCCGCCGAGCGCTACGCGCCGGGCAACACGGACGTGGCGCCGCAGATCGCCGCGCTGCAGGCGTCCGGGGCGGATCTGGTGATCGGCTTCAACGTGCCGTCCTACACCGCGCTGAGCCAGCTCACCGCGATGCGGTCGAACTACGAGCCGCAGTGGATCTACAGCAATGTCGGCTCGGACCCGGCGCTGGTGGGTTCGCTGCTCGGGCGTTTCTCCGAGGGCAAGGTGACCGACGCGAGCATGCTCGACGGCGCGATCACCACCGAGTACCTGCCCGGCGTCGACGAGGCGGACAACCCGTGGACCCAGCTCTGGCAGCGGATCTGGGACGAGCACGGCGGTGAGGGCGACCTCAGCAACTACCGCATCTACGGCATGTCCCAGGCGTACACGTTCGTCCAGGCGCTGCAGGCCGCCGGCCCGGAGCCGACCCGTGAGGGCATCGTCGACGCACTGGAACAGGTCGGCCAGGACCTGCAGGGACCCGCGCTGGTGCCGTACCGTTACTCGCCGGACTCGCACGCCGGCCTGTCCGGGGTGAAGGTCGTCCAGATCACCGGCACCACGACGAAGGAGCTGAGCCCGGTGATGGTCACCGACAACGGGGACGCCGAGATCACCGAGTACACGGAGGAGCACGCGCCGCCGCCGGAGAACGGCATCCCGAACGTCGAGCCGGTCGGCTGATCGTTGTCCGGTGCGGGCCACGCCGGCGGCGGCCGGGTGGCCCGCACCGGGTCCGGGCCGCTCAGCTGAGGCCGAGAGCAGCGGTGAGCAGGCGGGCCGCGCTCCCGCCGGTCTCGACGGCCAGGTCGATCGCGGCCGGCACGTCGAGGTCGGTGCCCAGCAAGCGGCGCAGCCGCTCGATCTCGCTCTCGCGAGCCTCCAGCGGGCGGCCGGCCGCGCGGTGCAGGCTCTCCAGCCGGGTGGCGGCCCGGTCGAGCAGGTCCGGGGTGTAGTCCCAGCCCTGCGCCCACGGACGGTCGACGATCATGAGGCGGACCACCGGCGCCGGATGTCCGGCGAGCAGGTTCTTCACCAGCACCAGGTTGCCTGCCGACTTGGCCATCTTCGCGCCGTCGACGGTGACCGTGCCCGCGTGCAGCCAGGCGCGCGCGTACGGCGCCACGCCGGTGAGCGCCTCGGCCATCGCCGCGTGGTAGGCGTGGTGCGGGAACCGCAGGTCCGCGCCACCGGCGTGGACGTCGACGCCGACGCCGAACACCGAAAGCGACATCGCGACGCATTCGGCGTGCCAGCCGGGACGGCCGGGACCCCACGGTGAGTCCCACGCCGGATGCTCCGGCTCGGCGGCCTGCCACACCGCGACGTCGAACGGGTCCTCCTTGGCCTGGTCGTCGGGCCGCCCGCCGTACTCGCGGGCCAGCCGCAGCGCCTCCGCCTCGGCCAGCCCGCTGCGGTCGAGCACGGCACGGCCACGGAAGTAGACGCTGCCCTCCCGCACGTACGCGCTGCCGCTCTCGGCGAGCGCACCGGCGAGCCGGATCACCGGGTCGACGTAGCTGTGCGCGCGCGGCTCGTGGTCGGGGGCGCGCACGTTGAGCGCGGCCATGTCGTCCTCGAACCGGAACTGCTGGAAGGCCGCGAAGTGGTCGTAACGGACCCCGGCCTGCTGTGCCGCGGTGTCCAGGACGTCGTCGATGTCGGTGACGTTGCGGCACACGACCGGTTCCACCCCGAGCACCCGGAGCACGCGGCTGAGCGTGTCCACCCACACGAACGTGCTCGCGTGTCCGAGGTGGGTCACGTCGTACGGGGTGATGCCGCACGCGTAGACCCGGGCGCGGTCGAGCAGGCTCACCCGCCGGCCGGCGAGCGTGACGCCGGTCGCGCCCGCAGCCGGGCGGCGCCTGGTCATGGACTCGATCATCATGGCCCTACCGTCCCACGCGGCGTCCCCGGCGGCCACTGTCCCGTGCCCTCTCGCGTGCCCGGCTCGTGAGTGCGTAACAGTGTTCTAACTCGGGTAGGCACTCACGAGCCGACCACCTCGTGCGCGAGCGCGACCAGGTCGGCGATCGCCGGATGCCCGGGGGCACGCCGCCAGGCGAGCACCACTGGAATGCCGGGCGCGCCGGTGAGGGGTACGAAGGCCACCCCGGGATAGGAGTGGATGCGCGCGGTCGCCGAGGTCGTGACCCCGACGGCGCGGCGGGCCGCGATGGCGGCGAGCCAGTCGTCGGTGTTGGCCACGGGCAGCGTCCGCGCCGGCCGCAGCTCCGGCGGCCACAGGTCCAGGGTCGTCACTCCCGAGACGTGGTTGACGGCCACGGTCTCACCGGTGAAGTCCGCCAGGGTCAGCGACTCCCGCCCGGCGAGCGGGCTGCCGGTGGGCACGGCGGCCACCCGCGACTCGGTCATCAGCGGCTCGGTGACGAGCCCCGCCGCGCGGACGGGGCCGCGCAGCAGCGCCACATCGACCTTGCCGCCGGTCAGGCCCGCGGTCCGGTCGTCGATGCGCAGCAGTTCGAGCGGTGTGTCCGGGTGCCGCTGCTCCCACCGCCGCAGCAGCTCGGCCGTGTGACCGCCCACGGCCGCCCAGGCATGCCCGAACCGCAGTGGCCACGGGAACAGCCTTGCAGGATCGAGTGCGTCGTCCACCGCCGCGACGGCGGCGGCCGCCTTGTCCCGGAACGCGTTGCCCTCGGCGGTGAGCGCGAGACGGTGCGTGGAGCGGTCGACGAGCCGGACGCCGAGATGTACTTCGAGCTGGCGCAGGGTGCGGGAGACGGCGGGCTGCGTGAGATGCAGCCGCTCGGCCGCGCGGGTGACGTTGCCCTCCTCGGCGACGGCGAGGAAGCAGCGGAGATGGCGCAGCTCAGCGGTCATGCGTGCCAAGCATAACGGGAGCTGGATCGGCATTTCACACCGCGATCGCGGCTGCCTAGCGTCCAGGTCATGACCGAGGTTTCGACCCGCGCGGCGCGGCGAGCACAGCCGGGCGCGGTCGCGCTGGTGCTCGGCGGCGCGCTGTCGCTGCAGTTCGGCGCGGCGCTGGCCGCGCTGCTGTTCCCGCGCGCAGGCGCGCTCGGTGTGGTGACCCTGCGGCTGGTGTTCGCGGCGGCACTGATGCTGCTCGTCTGCCGGCCGCGGTGGCGCGGGTACACCAGGGCGGACTGGGCGCACGTCGCCGCGTTCGGGGTGACCCTCGGCGGCCTGAACACGCTGTTCTATCAGGCCATCGAACGGATCCCGCTCGGCGCGACCGTGACGCTGGAGGTACTCGGCCCGCTCACGCTGTCGGTACTGGCCTCGCGCAGGCTCGCCAGCCTGCTGTGGGCCGTGCTGGCGCTGTGCGGGGTGTTCCTCCTCGGCCGCGGCGGGTTCGCCGAGCTCAACGCCGCGGGAGTCGCCTTCGCGCTCGGCGCGGGGGCGCTGTGGGCCTGCTACATCCTGCTCAGCGCCCGGGTGGGCGCGCGCTTCGCCCGAGCCGACGGGCTGGCGCTGGCGCTGACCGCGGGCGCGGTGCTGAGCCTGCCGCTCGGCGTGGCCGCCGCGGGTCCCGCCCTGCTCGACCCGGTCACGCTCGGGCTCGGCGCGGTGGTGGCCCTGCTGTCGTCCATGCTGCCGTACACCCTGGAACTGCTGGCGCTGCGCAGGCTGCCCGCCGCCACCTTCGCCGTGCTGATGAGCCTCGGGCCCGCCGTCGCGGCGCTGGCCGGTTTCCTGGTGCTGCACCAGCTGCTCTCCCTCGTCGAGACGATCGGCATCGGTCTGGTGATCGCCGCGAGCGCCGGTGCGGTGCGGATGCGTAGAGTCGAACCCCGTGGAAGAGCTGCGGGACCTGCTGGGCAGGGCGGCGGCCACCGCCGCGGGGTACCGGGCGGGCCTGCCGGAACGTCCGGTGGCGGGCCCGGTCGATCAGGAGGAGCTGCGCGCGGCCTTCGGCGGCGCGCTGCCGAACGAGCCCAGGCCGCCCGGTGAGGTCGTCGACGAGCTGATCCGGGTGGCCGGTGGCGGCCTGGTCGGCACCGCGGGGCCGCGCTTCTTCGGCTTCGTCATCGGTGGTTCCCTGCCCGCCGCCACGGCGGCGGACGTGCTGACCACCGGCTGGGACCAGTGCGCGTTCAACGCCGTGGTCGCTCCGGCGGCCGTGGCCGCGGAACGGTGTGCGGGGGAGTGGCTCAAGGATCTGCTGGGCATTCCGGGTACGGCGTCCGCAGGCTTCGTGACCGGCGGGCAGTCGGCGAACACCGTCGGCCTGGCCGCCGCGCGTCACCACCTGCTCGCCGAGCAGGGCTGGGACGTCGAGCGGGACGGGCTCGCCGGCGCGCCGCGCCTGCGTGTCGTGGCGAGCGAGGAGCGGCACGCCACGATCGACCGCTCGCTGCGGCTGCTCGGCTTCGGCACCGCGCTGGTGGAGCCGGTGCGCACCGGCCGCGACGGCGCGATCGACGCAGACGACCTGGAACGTGTGCTGGCCCGGGGCGGTGCTCCCCCGATCGTGTGCCTGCAGGCGGGCAACGTGAACACCGGCGCCTGCGACGACCTGCGCACCGGCTGCGAGCTCGCGCACCGCCATCGTGGCTGGGCGCACGTCGACGGCGCGTTCGGGCTCTGGGCCGCCGCAAACCCCGGCACTGCCGCGCTCGTCGACGGCGTGGAGCTCGCGGACTCGTGGGCCTGCGACGGCCACAAGTGGCTCAACGTGCCCTACGACTCCGGGTTCGCCTTCTGTTCCCGTCCCGCCGTGCACGCCGCCGCCGTCGCCTACAGCGCCTCCTACCTGGTCGGCTCGGGCGGCGCAGCGGCGGGCGCGGACTTCACGCTCGAGTCCTCCCGCAGGGCCCGCGGTTTCGCCGTCTGGGCGGCGCTGCGCGAGCTGGGCCGGGACGGCGCCGCCCAGCTGGTCGAGCGCTGTTGCGGGCTGGCCCGCCGCTTCGCCGCCCTGCTGGCGGGCGGCGGGGCGGAGGTCGTCAACGACGTGGTGCTCAACCAGGTGCTCGTCGGATTCGGCGACGACGCCCGGACCGAGCGGATCATCGACGCCGTGCAGCGCGACGGCACCTGCTGGCTCGGTGGCACGACCTGGCGCGGCAGGCGGCTGATGCGCATCGCGGTGTCGAACTGGTCGACCACCGAGGCCGACGTGGAACGCTCCGCCGCGGCGATCCTGCGGGCCGCCGCGGATCAGCCCGGATAGCGCTCGTTGTGCACGACCGCATCGAGCGGCAGCCGGTCGCGCCACCCGTGCCGTTCGAGGTCGGGCACGTCCTGCAGGTGCGTTACGGGCCCGAGGCACAACCACGCCACCGGCCGCACCCCGGCCGGGATGCCGAGCAGCCCGCGCAGGAAGTCCTCGCGGTAGAAGCTGACCCAGCCGACGCCGAGCCCCTCCGCGGTGGCCGCCAGCCACAGGTTCTGGATGGCGAGGCACACCGAGTACAGACCGGCGTCGGCGATCGCGTGCCTGCCGAGTACGGCGGGTGAGCCGCGCTCGGGGTCGTAGGTCACCACGACCGACAGGGTCGACTCGAGGATGCCCTCCACCTTGATCCGGCGGAACGTCTCGGCCCGCTCGCCGCTCAGCTCGGCCGCGAAGGTGTCCCGCTCCCGCCGGACGTGCTCGCGGAACCGTTCCCGGGTGTCCCGGTCCCGGATCAGCACGAAGTCCCATGGCTGGCTCATGCCGACGCTCGGCGCCGCGTGCGCGGCGGAGAGCACGCGCTCCAGCAGTGCGTCGTCGATCGGGGCGCCGGTGAACTCGGCGCGGACGTCCCGGCGCCGCCGGATGAGGTCGTAGAAGTCGGTGGACACGCGCACCGACTCTACGAACCCCCGCTGCGGGCGTATTGACAGGGTTGTGTGACGGCGGGCATAGTACCGAAACTAGAGCGCGCTAGTAGAGCGCGCTAGAAGTGATCCCCGGCGCGTCCGGTGCCGTGCACGAGGAGGTGTGTCCGTGACTGCTGGCGCGTTCGACGTCGTCACGATGGGACGGGTCGGGGTGGACATCTACCCGCGGCAGGTGGGGGTGCGGCTGGAGGACGTCGAGACGTTCGGCAGGTTCCTCGGCGGTAGCCCCACGGACGTCGCGGTCGCGGCGGCCCGGTACGGCAGGCGCGCCGCCGTGGTGACCAAGACCGGCGCCGACCCGTTCGGCCGGTTCGTCCGCCGGGCCCTCACCGGGTACGGCGTCGACGACCGCCTCGTCGGCACCTCCGAGCACCTGCCGACGCCGGTGACGTTCTGCGAGATCTTCCCGCCGGACGACTTCCCGCTGTACTTCTACCGCTTCCCGAAGGCGCCCGATCTGGACATCCACCCGGACGAGCTCGACGTCGGTGCCATCCGCGACGCGAGCATCTTCTGGGTCACGGTGACGGGACTGTGCCAGGAGCCGAGCCGCTCGGCGACGCTGGCGGCGCTGCGGGCGCGCGACCGCGCCGGGATCACCGTGCTCGATCTGGACTACCGGCCGATGTTCTGGGACTCGGCGGGCGAGGCCACACGCTGGGTCCGCGAGCTGCTGCCGTACGTCACCGTGGCCGTCGGGAACCTGCACGAGTGCGAGGTCGCGGTCGGCCCGGCAGGCACACCGGCCGCCACGGCCGCGGCACTGCGCGGGGCCGGGGCGTCGCTGGCCGTGGTCAAGCAGGGACCGAAGGGGGTGCTGGCGGCCGACGGCACCGGCGAGGTGGAGGTGCCGGCGGTGCCGGTGGAGGTCGTCAACGGGCTCGGCGCCGGGGACGCGTTCGGCGGCGCGCTGTGCCACGGCCTGCTTTCGGGCTGGCCGACCGAGCGGATCATGCGCTTCGCCAACGCCGCCGGTGCCCACGTCGCGGGTGAGCTGGCGTGCTCGGAGGCCATGCCGACCGAGGCACAGGTCGAGGCGAGGCTGGCGGAGGTGGCCGGTGTCTGAGCTGGTGAGCCGGATCGTGACGGCCAGGGTGCGCGAGCCGGAGGCGATCGCCGAGGCCGCGGCCAGGCGGGAACGGGCAACCTCCCCGTTCGGCGACCACCGCCGGACGATGATCATCGCTGCCGACCACCCGGCGCGGGGCGCCAACGCCGTCGGCGCGGACCCGCTCGCGATGGCCGATCGCAGTGAGCTGCTGGAGCGGCTGTGCCTGGCGCTGGAGCGTCCCGGCGTCACCGGCGTGCTCGCGACGGCGGACATCCTCGACGACCTGCTGCTGCTCGGCGTGCTCGACGGCAAGTCCGTGTTCGGCTCGATGAACCGCACCGGGCTGGCGGGATCCACCTTCGAGGTCGACGATCGTTTCGCCTGCCACGACGCCGCGTCGATCGCGCGGATGCGCTTCGACGGCGGCAAGATGCTCACCCGGATCTGCCTTGAGGACCCGGCGACGCCGTCGGTACTGGAGAACACCGCGCGCGCGGTGAACGAGCTCGCCGAGGCCGGGCTGATCGCGATGGTCGAGCCGTTCCTCTCCCGGTGGGCCGAAGGCAGGCTCCGTAACGACCTGTCGCCCGAGGCCGTGATCAGGTCGGTCACGATCGTCTCCGGGCTCGGCCGCTCCTCCGCCCGCACCTGGCTGAAGCTGCCCGTCGTGGCCGACATGGAACGGGTGCTCGCCGCTTCGACGCTGCCCGCGGTTCTGCTCGGCGGGGAGGTCAGAGACCCGGACGCCGCCTTCGCCGCCTGGCGGAAGGCCCTTTCCCTGCCCACCGTGCAGGGCCTCGTCGTCGGCCGCTCGCTGCTGTATCCGCGGGACGGCGACGTCGCGGAAGCCGTCGACACCGCTGTGGGGTTGCTGTGAACGAGAAGCCGTACCGGCCGGCGGGAAGCACCGCCGAAGGGCCCTTCGAGCTGGTGGTCACGCCGGAGTCGGCAGGATGGAGCTATTCGGGACTGCGCGTCGTGGAGCTCGGAGGGCGCACCGAGACCATCACCACCGGTGAAGCCGAAACGCTGGTGCTGCCGCTTTCCGGTGGCTGCACGGTCACGGTCGACGGAGAGAGCTTCGAGCTGGCCGGGCGGGCCGGGGTGTTCGACGCGGTCACCGACTTCGCCTACCTGCCCCGCGACGCGGAGGCCACGATCACGGGCACCGGCCGGTTCGCGCTGCCCTCGGCGCGCTGCGAGCGCAGGCTGCCCGCCCGCTACGGGCCCGCCGGGAACGTGCCCGCCGAGCTGCGCGGCGCGGATCGGTGCAGCCGCCAGGTGAACAACTACTGCCTGCCGCACACCTTCGAAGCGGATCAGCTGCTCGTGTGCGAGGTGCTGACGCCGGGCGGCAACTGGTCGTCGTACCCGCCGCACAAGCACGACGAGGCTCGCGAGGGGGAGAGCGAACTGGAGGAGATCTACTACTTCGAGGTCGCCTCCGGACCCGGCGGGCCCGGCATGGGATACCAGCGCGTCTACGGAACCGACGAGCGGCCGGTCGACGTGCTCGCCGAGGTGCGCACCGGGGACGTGGTGCTGATCCCGCACGGCTGGCACGGGCCGTCGATGGCCGTGCCCGGCTACGACCTCTACTACCTCAACGTGATGGCCGGTCCCGGCCAGGACCGGGCGTGGCTGATCTGTGACGACCCCGCGCACGGCTGGGTCCGCCGGACCTGGGAGTCGCAGCAGGTCGACCCGCGGCTGCCGTTCGGGAGGTCGTCGTGACCGTCCGGCTGACGACGGCGCAGGCCCTGGTGCGGTTCCTGATCGCGCAGTACAGCGAGCGCGACGGGACCGAGCGGCGGCTGATCCCCGGCGTGTGGGGCATCTTCGGGCACGGCAACGTGGCCGGGCTGGGACAGGCGCTGCTGCAGGCCGCCCGCACTGGCACGCCCGAACACGGTGAGCTGCCCTACTACCTCGCGCGCAACGAGCAGGGCATGGTGCACGCGGCGGCTGCGTTCGCGAAGATGCGCGACCGGTTGCAGACCTTCGCCTGCACCGCCTCGACCGGGCCGGGTTCGACGAACATGGTCACCGGTGCGGCACTGGCGACGGCGAACCGGTTGCCGGTGCTGCTGCTGCCCAGTGACATGTTCGCCACGCGCTACCCGGATCCGGTGCTGCAACAGCTGGAGGACACGCGCGGCGGCGACGTGACCGTCAACGACACGCTGCGGCCGGTGTCGAAGTTCTTCGACCGGATCACCCGCCCGGAACAGCTGATCCCCGCCGCGCTGGCGGCGATGCGGGTGCTGACCGACCCCGTGGAGACCGGCGCCGTCACCCTGTGCCTGCCGCAGGACGTTCAGGCCGAGGCGTACGACTGGCCCGAGGACTTCTTCCGGCACCGGGTGTGGCGCGTGGGCAGGCCGGTGCCGGAACCGCCGGCGCTCGCCCGCGCGGCGCGGATCCTGCGTGGCGCCAGGTCCCCGTTGATCGTCGCGGGCGGCGGCGTCGTCTACTCCGGCGCCACCGGGCAGCTGCGTGCCTTCGCCGAGGCCACCGGCATCCCGGTCGCCGACACGCACGCCGGAAAGGGTGCGCTGCCCTGGGACCACCCGTGCGCCGTCGGCGGCCTCGGCTCCACCGGGACCACGGCCGCCAACACCCTCGCGGCCGGGGCGGACGTGGTCCTCGGCATCGGCACCCGCTACAGCGACTTCACCACCGCCAGCCACACCGTGTTCGCCGAGCCCGGCGTCACGTTCGTCAACCTCAACGTCGCCAGGCTGGACGCGGCCAAACACTCCGCGGAGATGCTGCTCGCCGACGCCCGGCTCGGTATCGAGGCGCTGCACGGCGCGCTGGAGGGCTGGCAGGTCGGCGACGCCTACCGGGCGCGTGCCCGCACGCTGGCCGCGGACTGGCGGCGCGCGGCCGACGAGTGCCGCGCGCCCGGGCCGGGCCCGCTGCCCGCGCAGACCGAGATCCTCGGCGCGCTGAACGAGATCGTGGACGACCGGGACGTGGTGATCAACGCCGCCGGATCGATGCCGGGCGACCTGCAGATGCTGTGGCGGGCGCGGGACCCGAAGGCTTACCACGTCGAGTACGCCTACTCCTGCATGGGCTACGAGGTCGCCGCCGGGGTCGGCACCAGGATGGCCGACCCGTCCCGCGAGGTCTTCGTGCTCGTCGGCGACGGCTCGTACCTGATGATGTCGCAGGAGATCGTCACGATGGTCGCCGAGGGCCTGAAGGTGATCATCGTGCTGGTGCAGAACCACGGGTTCGCCTCCATCGGCGCGCTCTCGGAATCGCTTGGCTCCCAGCGCTTCGGCACCGCCTATCGCTACCGCAGCGCGGAGACCGGCCTGCTCGACGGCGGCGTGCTTCCCGTCGACCTCGCCGCCAACGCCGCGAGCCTCGGCGCCGACGTCATCAGGGCCGACGGCGTCACCGGGTTCCGCGACGCGATCACCAGGGCCAGGGCGAACGAGCGCACCACCGTGGTGCACGTCGAGGTCGACCTGTTCGCGCCCGGCCCGCCCGGGTCCGGCTGGTGGGACGTGCCGGTCAGCGAGGTGTCCGAACTGGACTCGACACGCGAGGCCCGCGAGAAGTACACCGCCGCCAAGGCCGCCCAGCGGCACTACCTGTGAGGACCACGTGAACACCATCGAGCACTGGATCGACGGCGCCCGCACTCCGGCGGGCTCGGTCCGCACCGCGCCCGTCCACGACCCGGCCACCGGCCGAAGGCAGGCCTCCGTCCTGCTGGCCGAACCATCCGATGTGGACACCGCCGCCGCCGCGGCGGGCAAGGCGTTCGAGTCGTGGGGGAACTCGTCGCTGTCCCAGCGGATGCGCGTCATGTTCGCCTTCCGCGAGCTGCTGGTGCGGCACGAGGACGAGCTGGCCCGGCTCATCTCGGCCGAGCACGGCAAGATGGTCGACGACGCGCGTGGTGAGATCGTGCGGGGCCGCGAGGTCGTCGAGTACGCGTGCGGCATCGCCGAGGTGCTCAAGGGCGGCTTCTCCGGCCAGGTCTCGCGCGACGTCGACCTGCACTCCTTCCGGCAGCCACTCGGAGTCTGCGCGGGCATCACCCCGTTCAACTTCCCGATCATGGTGCCGCTGTGGATGCATCCGATCGCGATCGCCACCGGCAACACGTTCCTGCTCAAGCCCAGCGAGCGCGACCCGTCCGTCTCCGGCCTCGTCGCCGAGCTCTACGCCGAGGCCGGGCTTCCGGACGGCGTCTTCAACGTCGTCCACGGCGACAAGACGGCCGTGGACGCGATCCTGCGGCACCCCGGTATCGCGGCCGTGTCGTTCGTCGGCTCCACCCCGGTCGCCAGGTACGTGCACGAACAGGCCACCGCCACCGGCAAGCGGGTGCAGGCCCTCGGCGGGGCGAAGAACCACGCCGTCGTGCTGCCCGACGCCGACCTGGACTTCGCCGCGAGTCACCTCACCGCCGCCGCGTTCGGCTCCGCCGGGCAGCGCTGCATGGCCGTCTCCGTCGCGGTGGCCGTCGGCGAGGCGGCGGACGCACTCGTGGAGACGCTGGGGCGGAAGACGGCCGAGATCACCGTGGGCCCCGGTGACCGGCCCGGCAGCGACATGGGCCCGGTGATCACCCGGGCCGCGTGCGAACGCGTCGCCCAGGCCGTTGGCAGAGCCGCCGAGCAGGGCGCCACCGTGGTCGCCGACGGCCGCGGGCTCACCGTTCCCGGTCACGAGGGCGGCTTCTTCGTCGGCCCCTCGCTGCTCGACCACGTCACCGCGGAGATGGATGTCTACCGCGACGAGGTCTTCGGCCCCGTGCTGGCGATCGTGCGCGCGGCCGACCTCGACGAGGCCATCGGCCTGATCAACGCCAACCCCTACGGCAACGGCACCGCGCTGTTCACCGCGGGCGGCGAGGCGGCCCGCCGCTTCCAGCGCGAGGTCACCGTGGGCATGGTCGGCGTCAACGTGCCCGTCCCGGTCCCGATGTCCTACTACTCCTTCGGCGGCTGGAAGGACTCGCTCATCGGCGACTCACCCATCCACGGTCCCGAAGGTGTGCGCTTCCACACCCGTGCCAAGGTCGTCACGTCGCGCTGGCCGCGGGGCGGCCGCTCGGTCGAGGCCGCCTTCAACTTCCCGACGTCCAGCTAGGAGCTCCTCATGACAGTGCCGTCCTCGCCGTCCTCGCCCGCGCAATCGCCGCGCACCGTCATCGGCAACCTCTGCCTCGGCAGCGCCCCCGACTCCTGGGGGGTCTGGTTCCCCCACGACGAGCACCAGCCGCCGTACACCCGGTTTCTCGACGAGCTCGTCGAGGCCGGCTACGAATGGCTGGAACTGGGGCCGTTCGGCTACCTGCCGACCGATCCGCAGCGCCTTTCCGACGAGCTCGGCACCCGTGGCCTACGGGTGTCCGGCGGCACCACCTTCGGCGCGCTGCACCGCCCGGACGAGTGGGACGAGATGCTGGCCACCACGCGCAAGGTCGCCGAGCTCACCGCCGCGACCGGCGCCCGCCACCTGGTCTACATCCCGCCGATGTACCGCGACGAGAAGACCGGCGAGTTCACCGACTCTCCCGAGTTCACGGCCGAGCAGTGGAACGCCTTCGGCGGCCGGGCCGGCGAGCTGGGCAGGATCCTGCTGGAGGAGTACGGCGTGCGGCTGTGCCTGCACCCGCACGCCGACAGTCATATCCAGAGCCAGACCGAGATCGAGCGCTACCTCGACAACTCCGACTCCCGCTACGCCAACCTGTGCCTGGACACCGGCCACGTCGCCTACGGCCGCGGGGACAACGTGGACCTGATCCGCCGCTACGCGGAACGGATCGGCTACGTGCACATCAAGCAGATGGACCCCGCCGTGCTCGACCAGGTGGCCGCCGAGGACCTGTCCTTCGGTGAGGCCGTGCAGCGGGGGGTCTGCGTCGAGCCGCCAGCGGGCGTGCCGGATCCCGCGACGATCATCGACGAGCTGGCCACGCTGGACGCCGAGCTGTTCGTCGTCGTCGAGCAGGACCTCTACCCGTGCGCCCCGGACGTTCCGCTGCCGATCGCGCTCCGCACCCGCGAGTACCTGAACGGGCGCGGCCTCTCCGGCACCCGGCGGCCCGGGGAGAGGGGCCGTTCATGACCGTCCGAATCGGAGTGATCGGCACCGGGATGATCGGGCGGGAGCACATCCGGCGCATCACCGAGGTGGTGCCGGACGCCGAGGTGGTGGTCGTGTCCGACGTCGACCCGGTGCGGGCGGAGGAAGCCGCCTCCGTGGTCGGCGCGAGTGCGCTGCCGTCCGGGCAGGACGTGATCGCCGATCCGCGGGTGGACGCGGTCGTGGTCACGTCGTGGGGCCCCACGCACGCCGAGTACGTGCTGGCGGCCGTCGAGGCGGGCAAGTACGTGTTCTGCGAGAAGCCGCTGGCCACGGCGGCCGAGGACTGCCTGCGGATCGTGCAGGCGGAGCAGGCCGGCGGGCGGCGGCTGGTGCAGGTCGGTTTCATGCGGCGCTACGACGCCGGGTACCGCGCGCTGAAGCGGGTGCTCGACGCTGGGGAGATCGGTGCGCCGCTGCTGATGCACTGCGCGCACCGCAATCCGACGGTGCCGGAGTCGTACCACTCCGAGATGGCCACGCACGACACGGCCGTGCACGAGATCGACACCATCCGCTGGCTGCTCGCGGACGAGATCGTCACGGTCCAGGTGCTCACGCCGCGCTCCACGTCGAGGCGGTTCCCGCACCTGCGGGACCCGCAGCTCATGTTGTTCGAGACCGCGGGCGGGGTGCGGATCGACCTGGAGGTGTTCGTGAACTGCCAGTACGGCTACGACATCCAGTGCGAGACGGTGGGGGAGACCGGGGCGGTCCGCCTGCCCGATCCCGCGGACGTGTGGCTGCGCCAGGCCGGGAACCTGCGCACCGGCGTGCTACAGGACTGGCAGCGGCGTTTCGGGGCGGCGTTCGACCTGGAGTTCGTCGAATGGGCCGCCTCGGTGCGTGAGGGCAAGCCCGCCGGGCCGAGCGCCTGGGACGGCTACGCCGCGGCGGTCATCTGCGACACGACGGTCGAGGCCCTGCACACCGGCCGTCCCGCCGAGGTCCGCATGAAGGACCGGCCGACCTTCTACGGGAGCTGACATGAAGATCGCACTCGACCCCTACATGCTGCGCGCGCTGCCGATGGAGGAGATGGCGCGCACCGTGGCGGAGATCGGCTACGAGTACATCGAGCTGTCCCCGCGAGCCGAGTTCATGCCCTTCTTCCTGCACCCGAGGGCCGACGACGAGCAGGTCGCCCGGCTGCGGAAGGTGCTACGCGAGACCGGTGTCCAGCTGTCCAGCACGCTGCCGCTGTACCGGTGGTCGAGCCCCGACGAGGCCGAGCGGCTGGCCGCCGTGCGCTACTGGCGGCGCATGATCGAGGTGACCGCCGAGCTGGAGTGCCCGCTGATGAACTCCGAGTTCAACGGCCGCCCGGAACGCGCCGCGGAGAGCGAGGCGGCGTTCTGGCGCTCGCTCGAGGAGCTGCTGCCGGTGTTCGAGCGCGAGGGCATCGCGCTCAACCTGGAGGCCCATCCGGACGACTTCTGCGAGCTCAACGATCCGGCGGTGGACCTGGTGCGGGCGATCAACAAGGACTGGGTGAACTACCTGTACTGCGCCCCGCACACGTTCCACCTCTCCGACGGCACCGGTGACGTCGCCGGCATGCTGCGCTACGCCGGTGACCGGCTGCGGCACGTGCACATCGCCGACTCCTTCAACCACAAGGGATCGTCCGGGCTGCGCTACATCCTCAACCCGCCGGGAACCCAGGCGAGGGTGCACCAGCATCTGGACGTCGGCCAGGGCGAGGTCGACTGGGACTCCTTCTTCGGCACCCTGCGGGAGCTGGACTTCGACGGCGTCGCCACCGTCTGCGTGTTCGCCTGGGAGGAGCGCGCCGTCGAGTCGAGCAGGTCGATGCTCGACCGCGTCAGCAGGGAGCTCGCCGCGTGAGGCACGGGCCGTGCCCGCGGCTCACCACTCGCGGCGGTTGAGCCCCACCAGCACACGCTCGACGAGCTCGGGATCGATCTGGGACCGGTCGCCGTCGGCCTGCTCGGCCACGAGGGACCGCCGTGCGTCGCGCCGGGGTAGCCGCACCTCGGTCCCCGACACCCCCGCAGGCAGCGGCAGTTCGCACCACACCAGCTTCCCCCTGGCGTTGAGCGGGACGACACCGGTCCGCAGGCCGTCCAGCGCGGGCGGTGCCGCGTTCGGCGCGGCGGGCTCGTCGTCCTCCACCTCGATCACGAGGCAGTCGCTCGTGACCCGGGCACGCACGGTGACGAAGCCCGGCGCCCTGGAGTCGGTGCGGTCGACGATGGCCTTCACCAGCCGCCGCGCGGCCGCGGAGGCGTCGTCCATGAGCCCGGGGAGCGACCACTCGGTGAGCGAGAACCGGATGAAGATGTCGGTGCAGTTCACGGCGCTGGGCAGTGCGACGAGCCGGATGTCGTCGACCTGAGCGGTCTGGGAATTCACGGATGATCCTTCCAAGGTCGCGTCCCGCGCGAGCTGCAAGCTGCGCCCGAAGGCCCGTATCTTGCCAACTCGCTCGCCGGCCTGTCGATCAGGGTTCGGGATCGACGATACTTCTGCGGATCGTGGTGGTGGCGGCTACGGTCTTCGTGGTCTTCGCGTACCGGCGACCGCACGTCCGAGGGGGAACGTGAGCAACCGACTCGCGCTGATCGGCCTGCGCTCGTGGCCGGAGCGGCGGCGCCTCGGTGAGGTGCTGCGCAAGGAGACCATCGGCGGTGCGCTGCTGCTGGCCGGCGCGGCGCTCGGCCTCGCGCTGGCCAACTCGCCGTGGGCGGAGGGCTATACCGCGCTCGGCGAGCGCACCTTCGGCCCGGCGGCCCTGCACCTCGACCTCACCCTCGCGGAGTGGGCCGCCGACGGCCTGCTCGCCGTGTTCTTCTTCGTGGCCGGGCTGGAGCTGAAGCGGGAGTTCGCGGCCGGGGACCTGCGGGACCCGCGGCGGGCGAGCGTTCCGGTCACGGCCGCGTTCGCGGGTGTGGTGCTGCCCGCGGTGATCTTCGTCGCGATCAACTCCGGTGCAGGCGGCGACGCGCTCGAAGGCTGGGCGGTGCCGACCGCCACCGACATCGCGTTCGCCCTCGCTGTGCTCGCCGTGGTGGGCCGGAACCTGCCGTCGGCGCTGCGGACGTTCCTGCTGACCCTCGCCGTCGTCGACGACCTGATCGCCATCGTGATCATCGCCGGCTACTACACCGACGAGCTGGAGTTCGTGCCGCTGCTGCTCGCGCTGCCTCCGCTCGCCGCGTTCACGTATCTCGTCCAGCGCAGGGTGCGGTCGTGGTGGCTGCTGCTGCCGCTCGCCGTGGCGGTGTGGGCGCTCGTGCACGCCTCGGGCATTCACGCGACCGTCGCGGGCGTCCTGCTCGGCTTCGCGGTCCCGGTCCTGCGCAGGCACGGCGAGGGGCCCGGGCTGGCCGAGCACTTCGAGTACCGCTTCCGGCCGCTGTCGGCGGGCTTCGCGGTACCGGTGTTCGCCTTCTTCGCCGCGGGGGTCGACTTCGGCGGCCTCGAAGGGCTCGGCAACTCGCTCGGGGACAGCGTCGCACTCGGCGTCATCGCCGGGCTCGTGCTCGGCAAGACGGCCGGGATCCTCGGGGCGACCTACGTCGTCGCCAGGATCACCGGGCTCCGGCCGCCGCCACCGCTGTCCTGGATCGACGTCGCGGGTGTCGCGGTGCTCGGCGGGATCGGGTTCACCGTGTCACTGCTGGTCGGCGAGCTGGCCTTCGGCGCTGGCAGCGACCATGCCGAGCACGTCAAGGCCGGGGTGCTGGCCGGCTCGCTGACCGCGGCCCTGATCGCCACGGTGATCCTGCGCGTCCGCGACGGCGTGCACCGGCGGGCCTGCGAGGCCGAGAATCTCGACGCGGACGCCGACGGAGTCCCGGATGTGCACCAGGACACGACCGAGTCGACCGACACGGACCCGACCGACCCGGCAGGCGGCCGGACGGGCGAATGACCTCGTACCGGCGCCGCAGCCGCGGTGCCGCCGGGCGGCCGCTGTCCGGAACGTCCGATCGCGTAGATCACTGCGAGCGACGTGACGGGGACCGGTTGTGGACAAGACTCGTGGTCTCTGCTTGCATAGCGTCCGTCGGTGAGGGGGTGGCCGATTCACGAGGCCCGTACGCGACGAGAAGGTAGTGAACACATGGCGAGGCGGGCGAGAGCGCGAGAGCTGCTGGACCGCTCCCGGGTGGTGCTGGACCGTTCCCGCGAGGCGGCCGCGCAGTTCCTCGCGGCGCCACGGCATCCCGAACCGCAGGCGGCGAGGCCGGCCATCGAGGCCGCGCCGCCCGAACCACCGCCCAGCGCCAGGGAACAGGTGCTGGTCGACATCTGCGCGAGTGTCGCGCTGCGCGACCTCAACCTCGTCGACTCGCTGCTGTCGCGCCTCGAGGAGATGGAGGCGAAGGAGGAGGACGAGGACCGGCTGGCCGAGCTCTACCGGCTCGACCACCTCGCGACCAGGCTCCGCCGCAACGCGGAGAACCTGCGGGTGCTCGCCGGACGGGACGCCGGCGACACGGCGTCCGACACCGTGTCGCTGGTCGACGTGGTCCGCGCCGCCATGTCCTCGATCGACCACTACTCACGCATCTCCATCGGGCGCGTCGTGTCGCTGGGTGTCGTCGGCTTCGCCGCCGAGGACCTGAGCCGGCTGCTGGCCGAGCTGCTCGACAACGCCGCCAACCAGTCGCCGCCCAACTCCTCGGTGCGCGTCAGCGCCCACCTGACCGAACAGGGCAGCGTGCTCGTCCGGATCGAGGACGAGGGCATCGGCCTGCCGCCGGAGCGGCTGCGCGAGCTCAACGAGCGGCTCTCCGGCGACCCGGTGCTCGACGACGACGCCGTGCGGCACATGGGCCTCGCCGTCGTGCGCAGGCTCGCCGGGCGGCACGACATGCGGGCGGCGCTGGACCGGCGCGTACCGCACGGCACCACCGCCACCGTGCTGCTGCCGACCTCACTCGTCTGTGAGCTGCCCGAGGCGAGCTGGTCCGGTTCGCGAACGGTGGTGTTCGCGGCGAACGGCCGTGCGGCCGAGCCGTCTGTGCCCGCCGAGCCCACCGAGCCCACCGCGCCCGCTGTGTCCGCTGAGGGCACGGCGGACATGTTCACGCCGGACCCGGCCACCGAACCCGCCACGACGGCGAGCGGCCTGCCCCGGCGGGTGCCTTCCGGCAACGGCGAGCCGGCCCCGCGCCACCGCCCGGCTCCGGTACCGGCCACCGGCGGTACGACGGCCAGCGGCCTGCCACGCCGGGTGTCGCGCAGCCTGCGGAAGCCGTCGGGAGACGAGACACCGCGGCAGGACGGCGGACCGGCGAGCGGTGACGGTGGCAACGGCGGTGACGGTGGCGAGAACCGGGCCGAGAGCGGGGGCCACGAGCAACTGCTCGCGGACCTGGGCGCCTTCGCCGACGGCGAGCAGGCCGCACTGGAGCGGCGACAGGACAGCACGCGCGGTGACGTGGACGCAGCATCCGAGGAAGAGCAGTGACGGCGAACAGTTCCGACAGCTACAGCCCCCGCAAGCCCGACTTCACCTGGCTGCTCAACGATTTCGTCCGCAAGGTCCACGGCGTCAGCCACGCGCTGATCATGTCGTCCGACGGGTTCCCGTTGACGGCGTCGGATGCGGTCAGCACCGATGACGCGGAGCAGCTGGCCGCCATCTCCAGCGGCCTGCTCAGCCTGGCGCACAACAGCGCCTCGCTGTTCGACAAGGGCACCTGCGAGCAGATCATCATCCGGCTGAGCCGTGGCTACTTCCTGTTCATGGGCATCGGCTCCGGCGCCGGTCTCGCCGTACTGACCGGCCCCGACTGCGACATGAAGGTCGTGGCCTACGAGATGACGCAGTTCGTGACCAACGCAGGCCACGCGCTGACTCCCGAGATACGCGCCGACCTGCGACGGGTGCTCACCGCACGCCGTTCGCAGGTCTGAACCGGGCCGAGGATGTGATCACTGTGTCCAATGACAGCGGACCCGGTCGGCAGCAGCGGATGCGCAGCAAGCGGATCCGCCCGTACACGCTCACCGGCGGCCGGACCAGGACGCGCTACGACCTTCTGGTGGAGTCGCTGATCTCGGTGCCGCACTACGATCCGAGCCTGAGCGACTCGCTGATGCCCGAGTCCCGGAAGCTGTACGAGCGCGCCCGCACCCGGGTGTCGATCGCCGAGCTCTCGGTGCTGCTGGAGATGCCGCTCGGTGTGGTGCGCGTCCTGGTCAGCGACCTGGCGGCGCAGGGTGCGGTCTACATCCACCCGACAGCCCACGCCTATCAGCACGATCGGAACGTACTCGAGAGGATCCTCGATGGACTCAAGCGGCTACCGGTCTGACGAGGCGGTCGCGGCCACCGGGCAAGGCGCCGAGCAGGTGGGGGAAACGGACGCGGGGCTGCTCACGGTCTCCGCGAAGATCGTCATCGCGGGCGGCTTCGGTGTCGGGAAGACCACCTTCGTCGCGTCCGTCTCCGAGGTCGCACCGCTCAACACCGAGGCGTGGATGACGGAGGCCGGTGAGGGGGTGGACGACCTGCCGCCCAACGGCAGCAAGTCGACCACCACCGTCGCGATGGACTTCGGCCGGATCACGCTGCACCCCGATCTGCTGTTGTACCTGTTCGGGACACCGGGACAGGCGCGCTTCTGGTTCCTGTGGGACGACCTCGCCCGCGGTGCGCTCGGCGCGATCGTGCTGGTCGACACGAACCGCATCGACCAGTCGTTCGCGGCGATCAACTACTTCGAGAACGACTCCGACCTGCCGTTCATCGTCGCCGTCAACCTCTTCGACGGCGAGCTCAAGCACGATCTCGACGAGGTGCGCGACGCCCTCGCGCTGAACCCCGAGATCCCGCTGATCACCTGTGACGCCCGCAATCCGGCGTCCACGGCGGAGGCGCTGCGCGAACTGGTCTCCTACACCCTCTCGCTCGCCGAGCTCTCGGAACCGGGGAGGATGCGGGCTCATGCGTAAGATTCTGATCATCGGCGCGGGCCAGTCGGGCCTGCAGCTCGCGCTGACCCTGAGGGAGCACGACTACGACGTCACGCTGATGTCGGCCCGCACGCCCGACGAGATCCGCAACGGGCGGGTGATGTCCACCCAGTGCATGTTCCACGACGCGCTGCAGCACGAGCGGGACCACGGGCTGAACCTGTGGGAGGAGCAGGCGCAACCGGTCGAGGGCCTCGGCGTGTCGATCGCGGCGCCCGACTCCAGCCGCGCGATGGACTGGGTCGGCCGGCTCGACAACTACGCGCAGTCGGTCGACCAGCGGGTGAAGATGGCCGGCTGGCTGGAGTTGTTCGAGCAGCGCGGCGGCAAGCTCATCATCCACGGCGTCACCACCGCCGACCTCGACGCGCTGGCGATGATGTACGACCTCGTGATCGTCTCGGCGGGCAAGGGCGAGCTGGTCGAGCTGTTCGATCGCAATCCCGACCGGTCCCCGTACACGACTCCGCAGCGGACGTTGTCGGTGGTGTATGTCCACGGCGCGGGCCGCCGACCCGAGCACCCGGAGTTCGCCGCGGTGCGGTTCAACATCATTCCCGGGGTGGGCGAGCTGTTCATGATCCCGGGCTACACGTTGACCGGCAACTGCGAGATCCTCTTCTTCGAGGGGATCCCGGGCGGACCGCTGGACTGCTGGTCGGATCGGCCCGGCCCCGCCGAGCATCTGGAGCGCATGCTCGGACTGATGAAGCAGTACCTGCCGTGGGAGTACGAGCGCTGCCGCGGTGTGGAGCTCACCGATCCGCGGGCCACGCTCTCCGGCGGCTACACGCCGGTGGTGCGCCATCCGGTCGGCCGGCTGCCCTCGGGCGGTGCGGTGCTGGGCATGGCGGACGTGGTGGTGGCGAACGATCCCATCACCGGCCAGGGCTCCAACAACGCCAGCAAATGCGCTCAGTCCTATCTGGACAGCATTCTGGAGCGCGGCGATCGCCCGTACGACGCGGAGTGGATGGAGAACACGTTCGAGCGCTACTGGGAGTACGCGCGGCACGTCACCGACTGGACCAACGCGATGCTGCAGCCGCCACCGCCGCACGTGATGGACATCCTCGGCGCGGCGCAGTCGAACGACGTGGTCGCCCGGCGCTTCGTCAACGGGTTCAGCGATCCTTCCGACTACGAGCGCTGGTTCATGGACCCGGGCAAGGCCGCCGACTACCTGGCGAGCGTGTCGGCCGCCTCCTGATCCCGTTCCCGGCAGCAGCCCCCGAGCCGTCCGGTTCGGGGGCTGCTGCCGTTCGGCGGGCCCGCACGAGAGGTCACAGGAAGGTCTCTTAGTTGACGGACGTCACAAATCTGCGTCACGATGGCCCCCTTGTCGCCTATGCAGCGGAGCACAGGAGGGCACGGTGGGATCGGTGCACGTTCAGCCGAAGGAACGGTCCGCAAGCAACGGGAAGCGGCGTGACGTGCATGTCGCGGCCGGGGCCGGCCCACGGGAATCCGGTGACAAGCAGACCGCCTGTGCTCGCGTGCTCGCCGTGCTTTCGGCGTTCGCCGCCACGAGCGGCGCATCACTGTCGTTGACGGACATCAGCAGGCGGGCCGGCCTGTCACTGACCACCACGCACCGGCTGGTCGGTGAGCTGACCGAATGGGGTGCGCTCGAGCGACACGACCGCCAGTACCGGATCGGCATCCGCGTGCTCGAACTGGCGGCGTCCTCGACCAGGGGCCTGGAGCTCCGCGAGATCGCGATGCCGTACCTGATGGACCTGCACGCCGCGACGAAGGAGAACGTGCATCTCGCCGTCCGGGCCGGGCTGGAGATCGTGTACGTCGAGCGGTTGCACGCCCCCGGCGGCGTCGAGATCCTGAGCCGCATCGGCGGGCGCTGGCCGCTGCATGCCACCGGTACCGGTCTCGTGCTGCTCGCACACGCCGGCTACGACGTGCAGGAGCAGGTGCTCAGCGGGCCGCTCCAACGGTTCACGAGCAAGACGATCTGCGACTCCCGCACGTTGCGCCAGGCCCTTGCGGAGGTGAAGCGCACGCGGGTCGCGGTCACCGACGGGCAGATCACGCCGGGTGCGGTCGCGATCGCCAGCCCCGTCCACGGGGCCGACGGCGAGGTCGTGTCGGCCGTCGGCGTGGTGGTGCCGAGCAACGGGTTCGCGCCCCGGGGCACGGAGCGGCCCCCGGCCGGCGGCTGGAAGCAGCAGACCATCGTCCCCGCGGTCGTCACCACCGCGCGGCGCATCTCGCGGGCGCTCGGCGCGCGGCACTAACCCGCAAGTCCCCCGCTCAGGCCCGCGAGTCCCGCACTCAGGTCCGCGGCTTGCGCAATCCGGCCGCTGGTCCGTGCCTCGCGCTTCGCGAACGGCACATCCGCCACGCCGCCGACGGGGAACTCGCGGGCACCGGCGAGGGACTCGCGTGTCTGTCTACAGTGGACGTACTGGGGCTTTTCCGTCCGGCGGAATCGTCATTGTGAGCAGTGCCGCCGCGGCACAGGATTGGCGGCGGTGGCGAGTCCGACTGGAGGCGGGAATGAAGACGAAGGCGGCGATCTCGCGTGGCCCCGGGATTCCTTGGGAGATCACGGAACTGGAGCTGGACGAGCCGGGAACGGGGGAGGTGCGGGTCCGTTTCGCGGCGGCCGGGCTGTGCCACTCCGATGACCATGTGCGCACCGGCGACGCGCCCGTGCGCTACCCGATGGTGGGCGGCCACGAGGGCGCCGGCGTCGTCGACGCGGTCGGTCCCGGCGTCACCAGGGTGCGGGAGGGCGACCGGATCGTCTGCTCCTACATCCCCGTGTGCGGCACCTGCGGGCCCTGCTCCACCGGGCACCAGAACCTGTGCGAGTCCGGGATCAACGCCTCGACCGGCATGTTCCTCGACGGTACCTTCCGGTTCCACTCCGGTGACGAGGACCTCGGCGGCTTCTGCAGCCTCGGCACGTTCGCCGAGTACGCGGTGGTCTCCGAGCGGTCCTGCGTGCCACTGGAGGACGATCTTCCGTTCGAGATCGCGGCACTGCTGGGCTGCGGCGTGCCCACCGGCTGGGGCTCCGCCGTGTACGCCGCGGAGGTGCGGGCCGGGCAGACGGTGGTGATCTACGGCGCGGGCGGTGTCGGCAGCAACGCCGTGCAGGGCGCCCGGTACGCGGGTGCGAAGAACGTCGTGGTGGTCGATCCGGTGCCGTTCAAGCTGGAGATGGCCAAGGTCTTCGGTGCCACGCACACGTTCACCGACGCCGGCGCCGCTCACGAGTTCGTCGTCGAGACCACGTGGGGACGGCTGGCCGACCACGCGATCCTGACCCAGGGCGTGCTCACCGAGGACGTCGTGGACAGCGCCGTGGCCGTCACGGGCAAGCGCGGCCGGATCACCGTCACCGCCGTCGGCGCGCTGGGCGAGCAGCAGGTCAAGGTCGGCAGCGGGCTGCTGATCGGCTTCGAGCGCACCATCCGCGGTGCGCTGTTCGGCAGCTGCAACCCGCTCTACGACATCCCGAGGCTGATCGGCCTCTACCGGGCCGGCGATCTCAAGCTGGACGAGCTGGTCACCACGCGCTACTCGCTCGACCAGGTGGACCAGGCCTGCGACGACATGCTGGCGGGCCGGAACATCCGTGGCGTCATCGTCCACAGTGGCTTCGGCGCATGACCGCGCCGGAGCGGATCGACATCACCTCGTTGCTGACCGCGCGTACGCACCTCGTCGGTGGTGAGTGGGTCGCCGCCCGTGGCGGCGGGACGATCGACGTGCTCAACCCTGCCACGCAGGAACTGCTGCTGCCGGTGCCGCGCGGTGGCGCGGACGACATCGCCGACGCCGTGCGGGCCGCCGCCGCCGCGTTCCCGCGCTGGCGGGACACCAGCCCGGCGGTCCGCGCCGAACTGCTGTACCGCTGGGCGGAGCTGGCCGGGCGTTACGAACACGAACTCGACGTGCTTGAGTCCATGGAGGTCGGCAGGCCGCACTGGGGGCCGTCGCCGCTGCGCCGGATGCTGATGTTCATCGCCGGGCAGGTGGACAAGGTCTCCGGGCGCTCGCTGCCGACTCACGACTCCGACGACATCGCGCTGACCCTGCGCGAGCCCTACGGCGTCGTCGGGAGCATCGTCCCGTGGAACGCCCCCGCGCCGATGTTCGTCAACGACGTGGCCCCGGCGATCGGCGCGGGCAACACCATCGTCGTCAAGCCGGCCGAGGACGCGCCGCTGGCGGCGCTGCTGCTCGCCCGGCTCGCGATGGAGGCCGGTATCCCGCCCGGGGTGGTGAACGTGGTGACGGGTTACGGCGCGGAGGCGGGCGCGGCGCTGCCCGCGCACCGGAGGGTCCGGCGGATGAGCTTCACCGGGTCGCCACCGACCGGTGCCGAGGTGATGGCCGCGTGCGCGCGGAACCTGACGCCGCTGCACCTCGAGCTCGGCGGCAAGTCACCTCAGGTGGTGCTGCGTGACGCCGACCTGCAACGCGCGGTCCCGGCGATGATCCGCAGCATCACCCTGAACACCGGGCAGGTCTGCGCGGCGGGCTCCCGCGTCGTGGTCGACCGGAGCCGCTACGACGAGGTCGTGCGCGCGCTCACCGACGGGTTCGCCAAGGTGCGCGTCGGCCGGTGGCACGAGAACGTCGACATGGGCCCCCTCATCAACGCGCGGCAGGAGGCGCGGGTCCTGGAGTACCTGGAGATCGGGCGGAAGGAGGGCGCGACGCTGCTCACCGGCGGCCGCAAGCTCACCGGCCCGGAGTTCGAGCACGGGTTCTTCGTCGAGCCCACGATCTTCGGTGACGTCGAGCCGGGAATGCGGATCGCGCAGGAGGAGATCTTCGGCCCGGTGCTGTCGGTGATCCCGGTCGACGGCGAGGAGCAGGCACTCGACGTGGCCAACGGAACCGACTACGGGCTCGCGGCGTCGGTGTGGACGGCCGACGTCGGCCGTGCGGCACGGCTGGCGAAGAGGATCGAGGCGGGGCAGGTCGCGGTGAACACCTCCGGTTCGTTCGGCGTCATCGGCGCGCCGTTCGGCGGGTACAAGAACAGCGGCTACGGGCGCACGATGGGTGCCGACGCCGTGCGCGAGTACACCCAGGTGAAAACCGTGACGATCAGCGGAGCCGAGCGCCCGTAGTCGTGAGTGGCCACACGAGTTCCAACGCGGGTGCGCACTCACGAGGGATCGGTGGTGAGCACCACCTCGGTGTCGTCCGGCGTGGCGAGCGGGACGTGCAAAGGGTCCGCCGCCTCCCGGGCCGCGGCACCGATGTGCCTGCCCAGCTCGGTGTAGGCGGAGAACTTCTCGTGGCCGAACCACTGGTCACCGGTGGAGTCGTGCGGGAACTCGGGGTGCCGCGCGGCGTAGGACAGCAGCGGGTACGGCAGATCCCGCCACAGCAGCGCCTTCGCGACCACCAGCCGGCCGCGGATCTCGGCGTCGAGCCCGCTCTCCGGCGGGTAGACGATCGTGCCCGTGAGCACCGGGCTCTGCGACAGCCGGGAGTTGAGCGGATGCCCGCCCTCCCACGGCTGCCCGGTGCCCGGTTCGGCCAGCCACGGTTCGTCGAGTTCCACCCGGACGCCGAGCTCCTGGTGCGCCAGCGTCAGTGCCTGCGCGAGCGCGGTCGCCGAGGGTGGGGCGTCGCCGGTCGCGTCGACGCAGAAGATCCGGGTGCAGCGCCGGCGCAACAGCTCGACCAGGCCGAGGTTGTCGTAGTGCCCGCCGTCGGTGACGTGCAGGAGCGGGTCGCGGTGCGGGTGGCTGCCGAACACCTCGCGCCACAGGTACGGCAGCCGCCGCGCCCTCGGCAGCCAGGGATGCGTCCAGTGTCCCCGGCCGGCCGCCTCGTGGGCACGCCGGAGGAAACCGGGGTTGGGCAGCCATGCGCCCAGCCGGGCGCCGGACACCGCGAACAGCACCTGGTACCACCGGCTGGCCCTGCCCATCGCCGACGCGAACGCGGCGCCGCTGACCGCCACGGCGCCCTGCACCGTGAGGTCCCGCCGGAACCGCGGCGGCACGCTGCCCTCCAGGTCGCGGGTCCGCACCCAGCCCACGTCGGGGCCACCGGTCCAGTCGGCGCTCATCGTGTACGACACGGCGTTGAGCCCCGGCGCCGTGCGGCCCTCGCCGGTGAGGTTCGCCGCCGCGGCGAACACCAGCCGGGGAAACCGGACCCCCTCGGCCACCCTGCCGTACGAGGACAGGGTCGTGCGCTCGGCGGGCTCGTACGGCACCGCGACGACCTGGCCGTCCCCGGCGCGCCGCACCGCCCGCACGGCGAACGCGGCGGCCAGCCGCTGCCGGAAGAAGGGGTGCAGGCTCAGCGAGGTGACGTCGAACAGCGCGCCGAGCACCACCAGCACCGCGAGCACGAGGGCGCCGGTCACCAGCGCCGCGGGCGCTCCGCGCGTCGTCGCCGAACCGGCGAAGACGAGCAGCCACGCCCCCGCCAGCACGCCGAGCGTGCCGATCACCAGCAGCCGCTGCAGGACCCCGTTGGGCAGTGCCGCGGGCACCGCACCGTCGCGGCGGGACCGCGTCAGGCCGGAGAGCCGCCGCCCGAGCGCGCCGCGATGCCGCCACGCGATCGAGGCGAGCGTGGCGGCGAAGGTCAGCAGCACGGTGCCGACCGGCCCGGCGATCTCCACGCCCTGGCCGGTCCTGGCGAGCAGCCACCCGGCGAGCCAGCCGAGCGCGGGGACGGCGAGGGTGAGCACGGCGGTCAGCCCCGCCAGCGTCGCCAGTTGCCGGGCCAGCCGCGCGGAGCGGGGCCGTTCGGCGGCGGCGCCCGCGGCGAACAGCGCGAGCAGGAACGCGGCGACGGCGACCACCCCGAGTGCCGCCAGCGTCGCGGGCCGCGGTACGGGGAACGCGAGCGGGCCGAGCGCGGGATCGGTGAAGGGGACGTGCCGGTACAGCCAGCCCGCTGCCACCCCGAGCGCGATCGCCGGGCCGAACAGCAGGGCCAGTGAGAGCACCAGCCCGCGGGCGACCCGGCCGAGCGCCGCCAGCAGCTGTCCCGGCGTGTCGGCCAGGTAGCTCGAATGCCGCCGGATGTGGTGCAGCTCCGCGCTGCCCTCCCGGTAGGCGGACTCCGGATCGCGCAGCACCTCGCCACGCACCGGCGGGCCGCCGGGTGGCGACGCGCCGGTGAGGGCCTGTTGCAGCGCGCCCGCGGTGTAGCCGCCGCCGGAGACCGACACCAGATGGTCGGCACCGAGCAGCTCGCCGCGCAGGGACTGCAGCGCACCCATCGCGACGGCGGCGGCGCGGATGCCGCCGCCGGAGAGGCAGCAGCCCGTGGTGTGCTCGCCGCGCGCCCAGCGGGCGTTGACCTCCGCCGGGTCCACGCCGGGCACCGTGTACGCGTTGCGCCAGCGGGTGGCCTCGGCGTCGGGGGTGGACCGCTCGGGCGAAGGGGCGAGCGGGTCGTCCGGCTCCAGCGGCCGGGGCGGCACGGCGTCAAGGTCCTTCGCGGCCCGCCGCGCCAGGCGGCGCGCCGAGTGCGCGGCGCAGCGCCACGCGAGGATGGTGGCGCCGCAGCCGGCGATCAGCGTGGCGGACAGGGCGGCCGAGTACTTCACGGTGGCCGCCGCGGCGGCGGCGTGGCCCGGCAGCAGGCTCTGCAAGGTCCCGGCGAGCACGGTGAGCACGGTCGCGGTGCGGCCGAAGCGGGCCGCGGCCGCCACCCGCGGGGTCCAGGCAACCCAGGAGGCCGCCACCGTGCCCAGCCAAAGGCCGGCGCCGTAGCAGGCAAGGAACAGCAGGTCCCAGCCGAGCGCCGGTCCGGCCGCGGCGGCGCCACCCGCCGCGACCGCCGGAAGTGCGACGGTGGCGAAGGCGACGGCGAGCGCGACCGGGCGGGAAGGGGCACCGCTCGGTATGGTGATCGGCAACGGCACGGTTCCCCCGGTGTGTGGCTGGCTCACTCGAGAAGCGTCGTCAGCAGTCTCATCCCGGCCCCTGACCCTGTAAAGACTGCCTGCGCTTGATGGAGCGGAAGATGTGCGCGCGCAGGTGCGCGAACTCGGGCAGTTCCTTGGTCTCCACCTGATCGCGCGGCTCGGGCAGCGTCACGTCGAGCACCTCCTGCACGGAGGTCGGGGGCGGGGTGAGCACAACGATGCGCTGCCCGAGGTACACGGCCTCGTCGATGTCGTGGGTCACGAAGACGACCGTGACCCCGTATGCGGCGCGCACCCGCAGCAGCAGGTCTTCGAGGTCGGCGCGGGTCTGGGCGTCGACGGAGGCGAACGGCTCGTCCATCAGCAGGATCTCCGGCTGGTAGGCGAGCGCACGGGCGATGGCCACCCGCTGCTGCATGCCGCCGGAGAGCTCCCACGGGTAGTGGTCGATGAAACCGGTCAGTGCCACCGACTCGACGGCCTCCTCGACGAGCCGGTCGCGCTCCGCCCTGCCGAGCCGCTTGTGGCGCAGTGGCAGCGCGATGTTCTCACGGACCGACAGCCACGGCATGAGCGAGCGGCTGTACTCCTGGAAGACGAAGCCGACCTCCTCCGGCGGTCCGGAGACCGGCCGGCCCCGCAGGGTGACGCGGCCGGCCGAAGGGGGAAGCAGCCCGGCCAGGCAGCGCAGCAGGGTCGTCTTGCCGCACCCGGAAGGGCCCACGACGCACACGAACTCGCCCTCGTGCACCGTGAAGCTCAGCTCCGCGATCGCGTGCGTGGCACGCGCGCCCTCACCGTAGGTCTTGGAAAGGCCACTGACTTCCAGCATGGTCACCTCTGGTTGTCGGATCACTGGAGCGCGCTCGACCGCGCACCGCGGTGCCAGCGCAGCACGCGCCGTTCCACGAGGGCGAGGGCGGCGTTGAGGAGGTACCCGAGCAGCCCGAGCAGCACGATCCCCGACCACATCTCGGGAATCGCGAACGAGCGCTGCGCCTGCAGGACGAAGTAGCCGATCCCATGCGTGCTGGCCACCATCTCGCTGATCACCATCAGGATCAGGGCGAGCGAGAGGCTGGTCCGCATGCCCGCGAAGATCTGCGGCAGCGCGGCGGGCCAGATGATCGTCCGGAGCCGCTGGGCTCCGCGGATGCCGTACACCCGGGCCGTCTCCAGCATCGTGGGGTCGACGCCGCGGACGCCGTCGACGGTGTTGAGCAGGACCGGCCACAGGCACACCACCGCGATCACGAACACTTTCATCGCGTCACCGACGCCGAGTACCAGGATGGCGAACGGCAGCAGGGCGGGCGGCGGGATGGCGCGGCCGAACTCGACGAGCGGACCCGCGACCCGCCGGGCGAGCGGGAAGGAGCCGAGCGCCGTGCCCACGGCGACGCCGAGGACGACCGCCGCGCCGAAACCCGCGGCGAGCCGGGCCAGGCTCGGCAGCACGTCGCTGCCGACCCGTTCGAACACCCAGGTGTCGGCGAAGGTCGTCAGGATGTCCGCGAGCGGCGGGAAGTAGAAGCTGCCCGCCTGCGCCGACCAGACCCACCAGGTCACCAGTGCGGCCAGCGGAACCCCCGCCTCCAGCGCGATCAGCAGGGCGCGGCGCCGGTTCATCGCGCACCTCGCTGGGCCGGATGCCAGTGCAGCACGCGGCGTTCGGCCGTGGCGAAGCCGGAGTTCAGCGCCCAGCCGAGCAGGCCGGTGACGATGATCAGTGCATAGAGCAGTTCGGTGGCGCCGCCGACGCGGGCGGCGTTGATCTCGCGGCCGAGGCCGGGCGCGCCGATCACCAGCTCCGCGGTCACGGCGAGGATGAGCGACACGGAGGAGGAGATGCGCAGCCCCGTGGCGAGATAGGGCACCGCGCCGGGCAGCACCACCCGCGTCAGCCGCTCCAGCCTGCTCAGGCCGAACACCCGTGCCGTGTCGACGGCGACAGGGTCGACGTCCTGCATGCCGTAGAGCGTCTGGATGAGCAGCGGCCAGAACGCGGCGAACGCCGCCAGGAACACCTTGCTCTCCAGGCCGGCGCCGTAGACCAGGATGGCCAGTGGGATCAGGGCCACGGACGGGATCGGCCGGAGGAACTCGATGATCACCCGGAAGGCCCGGTACCGCACCACGCTGGTACCGAGGATCATGCCGGCCGGCACGGCGAAAGCGGCCGCGATGCCGAGCCCCAGTGCCCAGCCCTGCAACGTCTGGCCGACCGCCGCCCAGAACGCCCCCTCGCCGAGCTGGCCTGCCAGCTCGGCGAAGGTACGTGACATGGGCGGGAAGTAGCGGCTGGGTACCAGTTCGGTGCGGGCGGCCACCTCGGCCAGCACGAGCACGGCGGCCACCCCGGCCCAGGTCTGCGCCCACCCGCGAGCGCGGCGGGACATGCGCGGTGCCTCCGTCATCAGCTCCCGCCGGGCGTCCAGATCAGCTCGTCCAGGTTGGGCGGCTGTTCGAGCAGCCCGTACTTCTGGCTCAGCTCGGCGATCCGTTCGATCGAGGACCGGTTGAGGTCCGTGCCCCACTGGCCGAGCCGGACGTCGCCGAGCAGCTCCTCCGGGATCTTGGTGTAGCCGCCGAGCGTCGTGCGGACCTCGTCCGGGTTGGCGGCGGCGTACTGGAGGGACTTGTCCATGGCGCGGACGAAGCGCTCCACCACGTCCTGGTTGCCTTCGATGTACTGCTGGGTGGTGAAGTAGGTCGCGACGGTGAGGCTGGGCTCGGTCTCGTACAGCGGGGCCACGATGGGCCGCGCGCCGCTCTGCCTGGCCACGGTGTCGAACGGCTCGACGACGTAGATGGCGTCGACCTCGCCCTGTTCGAGCGCCTGGTTCGCCTCGGGGAACGGCACCTCCACGAACTGCAGCGTGGAGATGTCCACGCCGTGGGCCTCCAGCGAGGCCTTCGCGGTCACCTCGGTGATGTTGCTCAGCGTGTTGAGGCTGATCCGCTTGCCCTCGAGGTCCTTAGGCGATCGGATGTCGCTGTCGGACCGGACGTAGATGTGCGACCAGGAGTTCTCCTCGTCTGCGGCTTCCTGCACGCCCTGCGCGACGATGCGGACGGGCAGCCCACGGCTGCCCGCGATGAGCAGGGACGTCGTGTTGGAGAACCCGAACTGGAGGTCGCCGCTCTGCACGGCAGGCAGGATCTCGGCACCGCCCGCGAACTCCTGCGGCTCGACCCTGAGCCCCTCGGCCTCGAAGAAGCCCTGTTCCCGGCCCAGGTACAGGGGAGCGACGTCCCCGATGGGGATCACGCCGACCCGGACGGTGACCGGCCCGTCGCCGGTCGCGGAGCCGCCGGAGTCGCCACCGCCGCAGGCGGCCGCCACCGACAGCAGTGCCGCGGCCATGAGCGCGCCGAGCCTGCGGAACGGACGGACGGACGAACGTGCACGGGTCGGCATGGGCACTCCTTCGTGCGCCGGGACGCTTTCCGGAACCCGTCCAGTGTGTCACTCAGGTGGGTTAATGAATAGATCAAAATCACCTTGTATAACGATCTATACGCCACCGCTTCGGCGCGCGCGGGCCGACCGTCCCGCTGATCGGGGCAGTTGGTCCCTACCCGGTTCTCCCGGCCTCGGCGATCGTCGGAAACAGCGAGGACGAGGGAGAAACGTGATGAACGTACCGGTGAACGACACGGGCTCCGGCGACGAGTTCGGAGGGCACGCGATGAGCTGCCCCGCATGCCCCGGGGAGGGCGCCACGGAGGCGCTCACCGTGCGGACGGCCATGACGCCGAACCCGTACACCGTCGGCCCCGGCACCGGGTACAAGGAGATCGCGGCGCTGCTCGCCAACCGGGCCGTAAGCGCCGTCCCGGTCGTGGACGCCGAGGGACACCTCCTCGGTGTGGTGTCCGAGGCGGACCTGCTGCACAAGCGGGAGGAGAGCGGGCGCGCGGGCCGGCGTGCGCACTTCGCCCGGCACACCACCCGCGAGCGGCTGCGGAAGGCCGGTGGCACGCGCGCGCGGGAGCTGATGACCGCTCCGGCACTGACGGTCGATGCCGGCGAGCCGCTGTCCGCCGCGGCGCGGGAGCTGGACCGCCGCGGTGTGCGGCGCCTGTTCGTGGTGTCGGGTGGCAGGCTCGTGGGCGTGCTCGCGCGGCGCGATCTGCTGCGCGGCTACCTGCGCTCCGACGACGAGATCCGGCACGACATCGCACGGGAGGTGTTCATCCGGGTGCTCTGGGTGGAGCCCGACACGGTGGGTATCGCGGTCGAACATGGTGTCGTGACACTGCTCGGCCGCCTTGAGCGGAGCAGTGACGCGGCGCTGGCCGGGCGGCTCGCCGGGGAGGTACCCGGCGTCGTCGCGGTGCGCAACCGGCTGGACTACGTGTGGAAAGACCACCCGGACGGCAAGCGGGCACGGATGCGCTCATGACGGTGACCACCGAACGGGCGGGCTGGCGGTCCCTGCTCGCCGACGGCAGGGTCGTGCTCGTCGCTCCGCTGGTGCCCGCCGACGCGGCTGCGGTCGCGGCACTGCACCGGCGTCTGTCCGAACGCGACACCCACTTCCGCTTCCTCGGCCCTCTTCCCTCCACACTGGACGCCTTCGCACGCAGGATCGTCGCCGGCGGCGAGCGGAGAGCCGCGGTCGGCGCCTTCCTCGAAGGTGTGCTGATCGGGGTCGGCAGCTACGAGGTGCTCACCGATCCGGCGCTGGCCGAGATCGCGCTTGTCGTGGACGGCACGGCGCAGGCCGGGGGAGTCGGCACCCTGCTGTTCGAGGACCTCGTTTCGACGGCCCGCCGGCACGGCGTCACGCGACTGCTCGCCGTGGTCTCGGCGGAGAACAGGCGGATGCTGCGGGTGCTGGACGACCTCGGCCTGCCGCTGACCGTCACGGGCACCGGGGCTGAGCGCGAGGTGACGTTGCAGCTCACCCCCGGCGGGGGGTACCTCGACTCCGTCACCGCCAGGGAGGGCGTGGCGGAGGTGGCCAGCCTGCGACACGTCCTCGAACCGCGCTCGGTCGCGGTGATCGGCGCGAGCCGGCGCGCGGGCGCGGTGGGGCACGCGGTACTGCGCAATCTCGTCCGGGCCGGGTTCACCGGGCGGCTCCAGGCGGTCAACCCGCACGCCAGGGAGATCGTCGGTGTCGCCTGCCACCCTTCGGTGGCCGACCTGCCGGACTGCCCCGAGCTCGCGGTCGTCGCCGTCCCGGCGGCCTCGGTGGCCGATGCCGTCGAGGACTGCGGCCGCCGGGGCGTGCGTGCCGTCGTGATCATCACCGCGGGGCTCGACCTGGCCGCGGCCGGGCGCGTGCGGGACGCTGTACGGCGCCACGGGCTGCGCGTCGTCGGGCCCAACTGCATCGGCATCGCGAACACCGACCCGGAGGTGCGGCTGAACGCCACGTTCCTCCGCGAGGACGTGCCGCCGGGCGAGATCGGGCTTATGACCCAGTCCGGGGGCATCGCGATCGCGCTCACCCAGCTGCTGGCCTCGGTCGGGCTCGGCGTCTCCTCGCTGGTCTCGGCGGGTGACAAGCACGACGTCAGCGGCAACGACCTGCTCCTGTGGTGGCAGCACGACCCGCGGACCGCGGCGGCGGTGCTGTACCTCGAGTCGTTCGGCAACCCGCGCAAGTTCGGACATCTCGCCCGCGGCCTGGCCCGGGAGAAGCCGGTGCTCGCGGTACGTGCGGCGAGCACCGAGCTGGCGCAGCGCGCCGCTGCGTCGCACACCGCGGCCGCGGCCACCCCGGCCGTCACCAGGGACGCGCTGTTCGAACAGGCCGGGGTCATTGCGGTGGACACCGTCAGCGAGCTGCTCGCCGTGCTGGCCGCGCTGAGCTGGCAGCCGTTGCCCCGGGGCGCCAGGGTGGCAGTGGTCAGCAACGCGGGCGGCACCGGAGTGCTCGCCGTCGACGCGTGCGCCCGGCACGGACTCGAGGTGCCCGAACTTCACAAGAAGACGACGGCGCGGCTGCGCGCGTTACTGCCGGGACCGGCGAGCACGCGCAACCCGGTCGACACCACCGCCGCCGTGTCCCCGGAGACCTTCGGCGCCTGCGTGGACGCGGTCACGGCAGACGACGCCGTGGACGCGGTCATCGTCGCCGCCCTGCCCACCGCCGTCGGCGATCCGGTGACCGGGCTGGCGGGGCGCGCGGCGCGGCTGGGCAAGCCGGTTCTGGTGGTACGTCCCGGCCAGCCGGCGACCGTGGTTCCGGCCCCGGACGGCGGGCGGCGCCTGCCGAGCTACGCCGATCCGGAGCCTGCCGCGCAGGCACTCGGCAGGCTGGCGCGGTACGGCCGCTGGCTGGCCGAGCCGGCGGGGACACCGCCCACGTTGCCCGGCCTGGATGTGCCGGCCGCGAGGGAGCTGATCGGGCGCAGGCTTGCCGGGCAGGCGGGGGAGGGCTGGCTGAGCGCGGAGGAGACCACGGAGCTGCTCGGCTGCTTCGGTATTCCGGTGGTGCCCACCGGTTTCGCCGCCAACGAGGATGCCGCCGTGGAACTGTTCGGCCGGTTCGGGGGAGGGCCGGTGGCGGTCAAGGCGAGTGCCGAGGGCTTGCTGCACAAGAGCGCGGGTGGTGGTGTGGTGCTCGACGTGCGCGACGCGGCGGGGGTCCGTGGCACCGTGGCCGGTTTCCGGGAGCGGTTCGGTACCGCACTGCGGGGTGTGGTGGTGCAGCCGATGGCGCCACGCGGCCGGGAACTGCTCGCCGGTATCAGCTCCGACGACGTGTTCGGTCCGCTGGTCGTCTTCGGGCTCGGCGGTGTCGACACGGACCTCATCGCCGACCGGGCCGCGCGGCTCGCGCCGCTGACCGAGCGCGACGCCGATCGCCTGATCGGCGGGCTCCGCTCGTCGCCGCGGCTCGCCGCCGGACTGCCGGTGGGGGCCGTGCGCGACGTCCTGCTGCGCCTCGGGGCGCTCGCGGAGGCCATCCCCGAGGTGGCCGAGCTCGATCTCAACCCGCTCGTCGCCACCGGACGAGACTGCATCGTGCTGGACAGCCGCGTGCGCGCGCGCCGGTGCCTGGCGGGGGACCCGTTCCTGCGCTCTCTCAGGTCCTGAAGCCGAAAGCAGGGCCGCGCCGGGGACCTTGGTCCCCTCGACAGCGACCCTTGTCCCGTCTCGCCGGACGCGCTCACCCGGAATCGTGGAGTCATCGAGCGAGGAAGGAAAGACCAATGAGGGACGTGGACCGGGCGATCTACAACACCGTCGCGGCCGCTCTGTACTCGGAGCGGGAGCGGGGCAGCCGTGGCAGCACGGAACCGGCGCAGGAGGACGGCGCGCGATCGCGGCCCGTGGTGGTCGCCGTGGACGGCTCGGCCGCCGCGCGGGAGGCGACGCGGTGGGCGGCGCGGGAGGCCGCCCGTCTCGGCGCCCCGCTGCGGCTGACGCATGTCTGCGACCTGCCGCCATTCAACCCGCGGGCGCGCACACCGCTGCCCCGGAGCTATGAGGACGCGCTGGTCGAGTCGGGACACGAGTGGCTGCGGGAGGCGGCCGCGGACGCCGCCGAGGCTGCTCCGGGCGTGGACGTCGACTGGGACGTCCGCGTCGGCCGGGTCGTCGACGTTCTCGTCGAGGAGTCCGCGGGCGCCCGGATGCTCGCCGTGGGATCGCGCGGTCTCGGTGGTTTCCGCCGGATGCTCGTAGGCTCGGTCGCCATGGCGAGCGCGGCGCACGCGCACAGTCCGGTGGTCGTGGTGCGGGAGGGCACGGTGACCGCGGACGGCGGTCATGTGGTCGTCGGCGTGGACGCCTCGGCGACGAGCGGCGAGGTGCTGTCGTTCGCCTTCGACCAGGCCGCCGCCAGGCGCGCCCGGCTGATCGCCGTCCGTGCGTGGCGCGTTCCCTCAGCCGACGCGGCCTGGGACGGCCTCGCCGAGCGCGGCGAGGTCGAGGCCATCGGCGAAGCGGAGACGCACTCTTTGCGGCAGGAGCTGACCGGCTGGCGGGAGAAGTACCCCGACGTCGAGGTGAGCGAGGCCGTGGTGCGGGCGGACCGGGCGGCCGACGCCCTGCTCGGCGCCGCCCGGCACGCGCAACTGATCGTCGTCGGATCGCACGGGCACGGTCCGGTCGCGGGTATCCTGCTTGGCTCGACCAGCAGGACGCTGCTGCACCATGCGCCCTGCCCGGTGGCCGTCGTCCGGTCGCCCCGCTGACCGCGTGTCCGGCCGGTCCGGTGGCCCGGCCGGACACTGTCGTCACCGTGACGCGCCACGGCATCGGCGGGCGGGCCGCTCACCGGAGCAGCGGCGCCAGCGTCTTCCGCAGGACGTCGGCGAACTCGGCGGGCTGCCCGATGAAGCCGCCGTGGTCGCCGGGGAACTCGACCGGTGCCGTGCCGAGCAGGTCGGCGAGTGCCATCGAGGTCCGGTACGTGCTCAGGTCGCCCGAGGCGGCACCGATGCCGACGACGACGCGGGCCGCGCCCTTCGTCAGCGCGTCGATGTCGGACACGTAGCGGGTGGTGCCCCGGAGCTCGTGCGCGAAGAAGCGGGCGCTGTTGGCGAGGTCCTGGAGTGAAGGCTCATCGGGGGCCTCGGCGGGTGTCCCGCCAGCACCGCCATCCCCCTCGCCGAATCCGGCGTTGGCCATGAACTTGCCCCATGCGGCCGCCACACCGTCGCGGTGGAACGTCTCGATCAGGTCCTCGGTCTCGGCGCGCCGCTCGGCGGCGTCGGGTAGCAGCTCCAGCAGCGGCGGCTCGTGGGCGACGAGCGTGCGTACCCTTCCGGGGTGCCGCGCAGCCAGGGCGAGCCCCGTCACCGCGCCCCCGCTGCTGCCGAAGACGTCGGCGGACCCTTCCCCGAGGGCGTCGAGCAGCGCGGCGACGTCGTCCGCTCGCAGCTCGGGCGTCGAATCCTGCGTGGGGTCGTCGAGAGCACTGCCCGAGATGCCCCGCGGGTCGTGGGTGACGACGGTGTGGTCGCCGGCGAGCGCGTCGGCCAGCGGCGCGAACGCCGCGGCGTCCATCGGGGATCCCATGACGAGCAGCAGCGGTCCCGAGCCGCGGACCTCGTAGTGCAGGCGCGCGCCGGGGACCTTGATGGTGTGGTTGGTAGTCATGGCCGGTGATTCCTTCCTCGAGTCGTCGCCGCGGTCGCGGTGACGGGGGTAGGACTCCGGCGGGCCCGCGAACTCATCGCTCGCCAGCAGGACGTTTCGAGGGGGCGGGGACACCGTCCCACGGGACCGAGGCGCATCTCGGCAGCGACGGGCGCCTGCCTGTTGATCACCGACTCCTGGGTTTTCCCAGTACCAGGTCACGTTGAAACCACCCCCGCCTCCTTCGGGATAATGACTCGCATCGGCTTACCGGGGCGAATCCGGTCGAGGGCTCCGCCGGGGAGCGTGTGAAGGAGGTCGGTGGCGATGCGTTCACCTGATACCCGGATCGGGCGCTGGTGGCGTCTCCTGCGGCCCGGCCGCAACCCCCTGGCCAGGCCCAGCGACCGGTTCGAGGCCCGGTTGCTCGTCGTCCTCGTGCTGCTCGCCTTGCTGGCGATCCCGGTCGCCGCCGCGATCGGCTCCGAGACCTATACCAGCAGGCTCGATGCGGCGCGCGCGGAGTCCGCCTCGCGGGAGCAGGTCACGGCGGAGCTGCTCGCCGACGCTCTGATGAGCATGGGAGCGCCGGCCGCACGGCCGCCGCACGTACCGGCGCGCTGGACACTGCCCGACGGCACCGAGCACACCGGCCAGGTGCCCGCGTACTCGGGAGCGACCGAGGGCACGGAGGTCACCGTCTGGGTGGATCGGTCCGGCGCGGTGACGGGCGCGCCCACCACGACGGCCGGTGCGGCGTTCGAGGGGGTCGGTGCCGGGCTGACGATCTGGCTCGGCTTCACCGTCCTTTGTGGCGTCGTGTTCGGCGTCGCCCGCCTGCTCGTGACCCGCTCGCACGCGCAGCGCTGGGCCCAGGAGTGGGCCCGCGTGGAGCGGGAGTGGTCCCGCAGCTGAACCACCGCACAGGGAAAGGGTGCGCGGCCGCCGGCCACGCACCCTCGCCATTCAGCGCAGCCAGTGGTTCCGCCGCACGAAGCCGAGGTCGGCCCACCGCCGGCCGAGGCCCCACGTGTTGCCGGCGTACACGGCCGCCAGCACGATCAGCACCAGCGCGTAGATGATGTGGTACTCGATGAGCGGGTTGGTGGACATCGTGGGCTCGCCGGCCTCGGTGACCCGGTCGAGCGGCCATTCGGCCGCCCACATGAGCAGCATCATCACGGTTCCGGCGACCGCCGCGAGCCGCAGGCACACGCCGAGCAGCAGGGCCACGGCGATGCCCCCGAGGCCGAGCATGAACAGCCAGTCGGCCCAGCCCGCGCCCGCCCACGACCGCAGCGTCTCCGCGAACGGCCCCACCTCGACGCGGCTCAGGAACCCCTCGGTCGGCGAGCCGCCGTTGACCCATGCCTTGTCGGCGGCCGTGGCGTAGCCCCAGCCGAACGTCTTGTCCAGGAAGGCCCACAGGAACACCAGGCCCGTGGCGATCCGGAGGGTGGCGACGAGCATTCCGGCCGTCGTCGTCATCACGGCACCGTGCACGGGCGCCGTCTCCGCGGCCCGTTGCGGTGGAATCTGCATCGAGCCCTCGGTCCGGCTCTGCTCTCGGAGAGACATGGTGCGCTCCATTCCTCGTTCGTTGTCGACGTCTCGTCACCTCCAGTGTCGTGTCGTCGCCGCGCGGCTACTGGGGCCGAAGTGCCCACGATGGCGAGGCGATCGTCACCGGTGCGGGAACCGCGGACGTCGTAGTGTCCGGTGAGGACATCCGAAGGGGAGGATGCGATGAGCGCCCATGATCCGGTGATGCGTGCCTGGCACGTCGTCCGGCCCGGCCCCATCGCCACCGGGCCGCTGGAACTGCGCACCACGCCGGTGCCGGAGCCCGCAGCGGGCGAGCTGCTGCTGCGCGTACTGGTGTGCGGTGTGTGCCGCACCGACCTGCACGTGTCGGAAGGGGACCTGCCGGTGCACCGGCAGGCGGTCACGCCGGGGCACGAGGTGGTCGGCGAGGTCGTCGCCGTCGATCCGGCGGCAGCGCCCGGATTCGCGGTCGGCGACCGGGTGGGGGTGGCCTGGCTGCGCGGCACCTGCGGGCACTGCCGCTTCTGCGAGCGTGGCGCCGAGAACCTCTGCCCGGACTCGGTGTACACGGGCTGGGACGCGGACGGCGGCTATGCGGAGTTCACCACCGTGCCGGCGGCGTACGCGCACCCGCTGCCGGACGGCTACACCGACGCCGAGCTGGCGCCTCTGCTGTGTGCCGGCATCATCGGCTACCGCGCACTGCGCCGCGCGGAGCCACCCGCAGGCGGCCGGGTCGGCATCTACGGGTTCGGTGCCAGCGGGCACCTCGCCGCGCAGGTGGCGCTGGCCGAGGGAATGCGCGTGCACGTGATGACCCGCAGCGAGCGGGCCGCCGAGCTGGCCCGCGAGCTGGGCGCAGCGTCGGCGCAGGGCGCGGCCGACCCGCCGCCCGAGCCGCTCGACGCGGCGATCCTGTTCGCCCCGGTCGGCGAGCTGGTGCCACCTGCGCTCGCCGCGCTGGACGGCGGAGGGACGCTGGCGATCGCGGGCATCCATCTTTCCGACATCCCGCCGCTGAACTACGGCCGGCACCTTTTCCAGGAGCGCCAGCTGCGCAGTGTCACCGCGAACACGCGCGAGGACGCGCGGCAGTTCCTGGGGTTCGCGGCGCGGCACCGGCTTCGGGTCAGCACGACCTCCTACCCGCTGGACGCCGCCGACCGCGCGCTGGCGGACCTGGCCGCCGACGGGGTGAACGGTGCCGCTGTGCTCGTGCCGTAGCGCGATCGGCCCCGATTGGCACTGCCCGCTGCGGGCCCGGACGTGATCCACTAGTAAGGGAGGTGGCCGGACGAGCCGGAGAGGGTGGTGACATGCCGAGCAAGCACGTCCGCCAGCTGCTGGCCGCGGTAGCCGTGTTCGCCGCCGTGGCCGTCGTGGCGGTGCTGCTGCTGTGGGACCGCGACGACGAAACCCCGCCCCCGGCCGCCCCGCCGCCCTCGGAACCGTCGGCGACGCCGAGCGAGCCGCCCGAACCGCAGCGGCGCCTGCTGGTCATCAAGATCGACAATGTCGAACCCGCGCGGCCGCAGACCGGGCTCGGTGCGGCCGAGGTGGTCTACGTCGAACCGGTGGAGGGCGGGCTGACCCGGCTGGCGGCCGTGTACTCGGCGAACCTGCCCGACGTGGCCGGGCCGGTCCGCAGCGCGCGGCAGACCGATATCCAGCTGCTCGCCCAGTACGGCAGGCCGACCCTGGCGTACTCCGGTGCCGCACCGGAGATCCGCCCGCTGCTGCGCTCCGCGCCGCTCGTCATCGCCCCGGAGGCGGCCGCGCCAGGGGCGTACTTCCGGAACTCCTCCCGCCCGCGGCCGCACAACCTGTTCGTGCGCCCGGCCAGGCTGCCCGAGGGCCGAGGTGCCGGTCCCCGGCAGGTCTTCGAGTTCGGCGCCGCGCCCGGCGGCGGCACCGCCGCCACCGAACACGGCGCGCGCTACCCGGCCGCGTCGTACCGCTTCACCTGGGCGCCGCGGCAGGGCCGGTGGCTGGTGTCGATGAACGGCACACCGCTGCGGTCGGCCGAGTCCGGCCGGGTGTCCGCGGCGACCGTGATCGTGCAGCGCGTCGAGATCCGGCAGGGCGCGCAGGTCGCCGACGCGGCGGGCGCGGTGTCACCGGTGGTGCGCAGCGTCGGCAGCGGCCCGGCGACCGTCCTGCGGGACGGAAAGTCCTACGCCGCCACATGGAAGCGCGAGAAACCCGCTGATGGCACCCGGTTCACCACCAAGGCGGGCGAGCCACTGCCCCTCGCCGAAGGCCCCGTCTGGGTCCTGCTCGTCCCGCGCTGAGCTGTGCGGGAGGGTCACTCGGTGCCGAAGGGCGCCAGCGCGGCCCGCGCGTGCGCGAGTGCCTCGGACGGCGCCCCGGTCGTGGGGATCTCCGTGGCGTCGGGCCACGGGTCGGCTTCGGCGGCCATGGCAGCGGCCACCCGCGGATCGGCGTCGGAGACGTCGCCGTACCGCTCCCGGATCCGCTGCGCCGTGACCTCGGCCGGGGCCGCGCAGCGCAGCGACACCACCTCGCTGTGCACGCGCGCCGCGGTCTCGGTGGCCGCCTGGCGGTCGGCCGCGCGGATCCACGACGCGTCCAGCACCACGGTCTCGCCGAGGGACAGCAGTTCCTCCGCCCGCCGCAGCAGCTCCGCATAGGTGTGCTCGGTATGCGCCCGCGAGTAGATGCCTGCGCCGTACTCGGCGGCGCGGGAGTCGTGCGGGGACACTCCCGCGAGCTCCTTGCGGAGCCGGTCGCTGGAGATCAGCACCGCGCCGAGCTCGTCGGCGACGAGGCCGGCCAGCGTGGACTTGCCGGTGCCCGGCAGCCCGCCCACGATGACCAGCCGGGGCCGGCCGGCCCGCAGATGCCGGAGGGCGAGCTCGGCGTAGTCGCGGGCCTGCCCGGCGGAACCGGTATCGCCCTGCGCCGCGCGCAGGCACGAGACCTTCGCCCGGACGAACGCCCGGTAGGCCACGTAGTGATGACGCAGCGCGGCGGGGGCGGGATCGCCCGCGAACTCCGCGTAGCGTTCGAGCAGCCGCCGCGCGAACCCCTGCGCGCCCAGCCGCTCCAGGTCCATCGCCAGGAACGCGATGTCGTCCAGGCCGTCGAGCCGGCGCAGCCGGTCGTCGAACTCGAGGCAGTCCAGCACCCTCGGGCCGTCTTCGAGGCAGAAGATGTCCCCGGCCAGCAGGTCGCCGTGCCCGTCGACGACCCGGCCCTCGGCGATCCGCCGGTCGAAGAGGGGCTCGCGACCGGCGAGGAAGTCGAGCGTGAGCCGTTCGATCTCGGCGGCCAGGCCGCTTTCGAGGACACCGAGCGGATGGACCTGGGCGAAACTGTCCCGCCACCGCTGCCGGATCGCGTCGCGGGTGGCGTCGGCGGCGATCTCCGGCCCGCGATCGGCGGCCGCGTGGAAGGCGGCGACCATCCTGGCCAGCCGGTCGATCGTGTCCGAAGTGTCCACACCGGACTCGACGAGCGTAGAGAGGCGCCGCTCGGGCGGCATGCGGCGCATCACGACGAGATAGTCGGCGACGTCATCGTCCGCTGTGGATGCACCGGGAACGCCGGACACCTCCGCGACGCCGAGGTAGACGTCGGGTGCGAGCCGCCGGTTGAGCTCGACCTCGCGGTGGCAGGCGGCCCGCCTGCGCTCCGGGGTGCTGAAGTCGACGAAGCCGAGGTCGACCGGTTTCTTGAGCTTGTACGCGCGGTCGCCGACCAGGAACACCACACCGATGTGGGTCTCGTGGACGGCTGCGAACCCGCCGGCTTCGGCCGGCGGGCCGCCTTCGTGATCCGGCACCGAGCCTGTTCTCCTCAGTCCTCGTCGGGTTCGGGGCGGGCGATCATGACCGGGCAGTGGGCGTTGTGGGTCAGCGCCTGACTGGTCGAGCCGAGCAGCATGCCGCGGAAACCACCACGGCCCCGGCTGCCGATGACGACGAGCTGTGCCTTCTTGCTCCACTCCAGTAGTTCGTGCCGCGGCCGGTCGCGCACGACGACGCGCCGGACGTGCACGTCGGGGTACTTCTCCGGCCAGCCGGCGAGACGCTCGGCGAGCCGTCGCTCCTCGGTGTCGCGCAGCGGCTCCCAGTCGTAGTACAGCCGGGCCTGGCTGAAGGCGAACTCGCTGTCGGCGTCGCTCCAGGTGTGCACCGCGACCAGCTCGACGCCGCGGAAGGACGCCTCGTCGAACGCGTAGCCGAGGGCGCGCTCGCTGAGCGGGCTGCCGTCGACGCCCACGACGACCGGGCGGTCGTCGCTGATCGCGATCTCGTCGTAGTCGTCGCGGATCGAGACCACCGGGCACCGGGCGTGGCTGACCAGGGAGAGGGTGACGGAGCCGAGCATCATCCCGGCGAAACCGGTGTGACCCGACGAGCCGAGGACGATCATGCGGGCGGTCCTGGATGCGTGGATGAGGTACGGAACGGGCGGGTCGGTCTCGAACCGCGCCTCGACCTGGATGTCACCGATCTGCTCCGCGACCCGTTTCGCCTGGTGCAGCGACTCCCACGCCTTCTCGCGCAGCTCCTCCTTGAATGCCTCCGGGGGTGGCACGTTCGAGCCGACGTAGAGGTCGGGAAAGCCCGCCGCGTGCACGAGGTGCAGCGGCGCGTGATGCTTCGCTGCGGTGTTCGCGGCCCAGCGCACCGCGCGCAGCGATGCCTCGGAGCTGTCCACACCGACGACGATCGGGGCGTTGCCCTGGTTGGCGTTGGTCATCTCGGTACTCCCTGTCCGGTCCGCGCGTCACCGCGCGGAGTCGTGTTCGGCGCTGCCACGGTCGACGTTAGGAGCGGGGCGGGGAGCGGCGCTGGTGCCGTTGGACTCTGCCGATGGGGACTTCGGTCGCGTGCCGGCCAGCGCCGCCAGCTCCTCCCGCAGGGCGGCCATCAGCACGGGGAGGTCGGGACACCGGGCCGGATCGGTGACCGCGGTGATTGTGAGCCGGCCCGCGTAGGACAGTGCCACGAACGACACCGTCATGTTCCCCTTGATCGTCGACAGTGGCACGACCTCGGTCACGGGCAGGCCGAGGAACGACAGACGTCTCGGCGGGCCCGGCAGATACGTGATCGATGTCGAGATCAGGCGCTGCCGCTCGATGAACCAGCGCAGCAGGCCCAGCCGGGCCAGCACCCGGAACGCCGGGCTGAGCAGGGTCGCGGAAGCGCCGCGGAAACCGCCCCGGCGCTGCCTGGTCACCGCGGCGATCGCCGCCAGGCGGTCGAGGGTGGCCCCGCCCGCGGGCAGAGCGACCGGCACCGTTCCGACATGGTTGCCGAGGCCGCCGCGGGGTTCCCGGCCGCGCGCGGCGACAGGCATGGACACGACCACTTCGTCGACGGACTCGCCACGGTGCCGCAACAGGGCGTGCAGCGCGCCCGTCGCCGCGGTGAGCACGATGTCGTTGAGCGTGCCGCCGCAGGCGCGGGCGGCGGGACGGACCGCGGACACGTCGGCACGGGCGACCGCGAAGTCCCGCCGCGGGCCGGTGGGCCGGTTCAGCGAGGAACGAGGGGCGCTCGCGCGGCTCACCCGCAGCTCGTACGCGGCCCGGCGGACGTTGTGCAGCCCGGCGCGGAACCGGGTCAGCGCACGAAGGCGGTCCCGGGTCGCCTCGGTGTACAGCCGGCGCCGCGGCGGCGCGGGCCGCGGGAACCCTGGATCGGCGGGTGGCGGCGCTCCGTCGACTATGTGGGTGAACACGGCAAGTCCGCCGAGGCCGTCGGTGAGCACGTGATGGAACACGAAGACGAGCGCGGCGTCGCCGCCGGCGATGCCCGTCACGAGGGTGGCCGACCACAGCGGCCGGTTGCGCGGCAGCCTGTGGGTGACGGCGCGGTTCGCCACCGCCAGCAAAGCTTCGTCGTCCCCCGGCCCGGCGCAGCGCTCGTGCCGGAGATGCTCGCGCGGGTCGAACGAGGGCTCGTCGGTCCAGTAGGGCCGGCCACCGCCCGGCGGGGCGCGGACCAGGCGCTGGCGCAGCCGCGGGATCGCGCCGGCCCTGTCGGCGACGGTGTCGAGCACGTCCTCCTCGCGCAGCGCAGACCCGCCGCCCAGCCGCATGATCCCGGCGATCTGCATCGGTGGCGAACCCAGGTCGGAGGCCAGCGTCATCAGGTCTCCGGCACCCATGCGCTCGATCGGGGCCGGTGCGTCGTGGGCCTGCCGGGAACCGGTGCCGCGCCGCCGGATGAGCCTGCCGAGCATGGTCCCCCTTCGTTGCCTCCGCCCTGCGTCGCTCCCGCTCTCGCCGGCGAGCGAGGCCGGATCACGTGATCTTCGATGGTACGCCCGTGACGGTGGTCCCCGCGGTGCTTGCAGGGCCGAAGGGCCCAGGTGGCGGGGTCGAACGACGATTGGCGCGCCGCTTCCGATCCGGTCCACTGAAGGAGTGCCCACCACCGCGCCGACCCAACCAGCCGAGCCGCACCACGCGCTCCCGGTGCACGAGGTTGTGCTGCTGCTCGACACCGATCCCGACGGCGGCCTGAGCGCCGCCGAAGTGCACGAGCGGCAGGCCCGCTTCGGGCCCAACGTGCTGCCCCGGACCCGCACCGCGGGCCCGCTGCTGCGGCTGCTGCGGCAGCTGCACAACTCGTTGATCTACGTGTTGCTCGTGGCAGGCGCCGTGACGCTGGCACTCGGCGAACGGGTCGACTCGGCGGTGATCTTCGGTGTGGTCGCGCTCAACCTGATCGTCGGGTTCATCCAGGAGTCGAAGGCGGAGGCCGCGCTCGACGCGCTGCGCGCGATGGTGCGCACCGAGGCAAGGGTGCTCCGCGACGGCACCGAGCGGATCGTGCCCTCGGCCGACCTCGTGCCCGGCGACCTCGTGGTCGTGGAGGCGGGCGACCGCGTCCCCGCGGACCTGCGGCTGACGCGCCCCGCGGAGCTGGCCGTCGACGAGTCCGCACTGACCGGCGAGGCGCTGCCGGTGGTGAAGGACCAGGCGGTGCTGCCCGGGCCGACCCCGGTCGCCGACCGGCGCAACATGCTGCACTCGGGAACGCTGGTCACCGGCGGCACGGGCGTGGGCATCGTCGTCGCCACCGGCGCGGAGACCGAGCTAGGCCGGATCCACCGGCTGGTCGGCAGCGCAGTTTCCCTGGCGACGCCGCTGACGCGCAAGCTCGCCGGCTTCAGCAGGCTGCTGACCGTCGCCATCCTCGCCCTCGCCACGGTGACTTTCGGGATCGGCTTGGTGCGCGGCGAGCAGGCCGTGGAGATGTTCACCGCGGCCGTGGCACTGGCGGTGGGCGCGATCCCGGAGGGGCTGCCCGCCGCGGTGACCATCACGCTCGCTATCGGGGTTGCCCGCATGGCGCGCCGCCGGGCCGTGATCCGGCGGCTGCCCGCGGTCGAGACGCTCGGCGGCACGACGGTGGTTTGCTCGGACAAGACCGGCACGCTGACCGAGAACCAGATGACCGTCCGTGCCGTGTGGACACCCGGGCACCGCTACGAGGTTTCCGGGTCCGGGTACGCGGTGGACGGCGAACTGCGGGACGCCGCGGGCGGGCGGGTGACGGCGTCGGCGAGCGCATCGCTGCGGTGGACCCTGCTCGCGGGAGCCGCGTGCAACGACGCCACCCTGGCCTGCAGGGAGGGCCGGACGGAGGTCGTCGGAGACCCGACCGAGGGCGCGATGCTGGTCGCCGCCCGCAAGGGCGGGATCGGCACTCCCGCACTGTCCGGGCTGCCCCGCGTGGCGGCGATCCCGTTCAGCTCGGACCGGCAGTACATGGCGACGTTGCACCGGGACGAGGACGGTCACGTGGTGCTGGCCAAGGGCGCGGTGGAACGGGTTCTGGACCTCTGCCACGCGGAGCTGGCCGAGGACGGCGCGGTGCGGCCGCTGGACCGGGCCACGGTGGCGCGGGCCGCCGAGGAGCTCGCGGCTGCCGGGCTGCGGGTGCTGGCGACCGGTTTCGCACGGCTCGCGGATCCAGCGGCCTTCGGCGAGCGGGAGCTGCCGGGCACGCTCGTGTTCACCGGGCTGCAAGCGATGCTCGACCCGCCGCGCCCGGCCGCTGCCGCGGCCGTGCGGTCGTGCCGGGACGCCGGGGTATCCGTCAAGATGATCACCGGCGACCACGCGGCGACCGCGACCGCGATCGCCGGCAGCGTCGGCGTGCTGACCGAGCGGCGCCAGGGCGACGTGCTCACCGGTGCCGAGCTGGCCGAGCTGTCGCCGTCCGCGTTCCCGGACGCGGTCGAGCGGGCTTCGGTGTTCGCGCGGGTGTCGCCGGAACAGAAGCTGCGTCTGGTCGAGGCATTGCAGTCGCGCGGCGAGGTGGTGGCGATGACCGGTGACGGCGTCAACGACGCGCCGGCGCTGCGGCAGGCCGATATCGGCATCGCGATGGGCAAGGCAGGCACAGAGGTCGCCAAGGAGGCGGGCGACATGGTGCTGACCGACGACGACTTCGCCACCATCGAGGCCGCGGTCGAGGAGGGCCGCGGGGTGTTCGCCAACCTCACCAAGTTCATCGTATGGACACTGCCGACGAACATGGCCGAGGGCCTGGTCATCCTCGTGGCGATCCTGCTCGGCTCCGCGCTGCCGATCCTGCCGACGCAGATCCTGTGGATCAACATGACCACGGCGGTGGCCCTCGGGCTGATGCTCGCGTTCGAGCCGAAGGAGCCGGGCATCATGCTGCGCCCGCCCCGGGACCCGCGGCGGCCACTGCTGACCGGCGGCCTGGTGGTGCGCATCCTGCTGGTGTCCGCCCTGCTGGTCGGCGGGACGTGGTGGATGTTCGACTGGGAGCTGGCGGCGGGCGCGACACTCGCGGAGGCCCGTACCGCTGCGGTGAACCTCTTCGTCGCCGTCGAGCTGTTCTACCTGTTCAGCTGCCGGTCGCTGACGCACTCGATGTGGCGGATCGGGCTGTTCGGCAACCGCTGGATACTCGGTGGCGTCGCGTTCCAGACAGCGGGTCAGCTCGCGATCACCTACCTGCCGGTGATGCACACGCTGTTCGGCACCGCACCGATCGGCGGCGACACCTGGTTGCGCATCCTGGCCGTGGCGCTGCTCGCGTCCGTGGTGGTGGCCGCCCACAAGCGACTGCGTCCCGAGGTCATGTGATCGTGGCCGGCGGGCGCGGGTATGGCGCCGCCCCCATTGTCTGACTAAGGTCAGAGAATGCGCGGCACGCTGATCGAGCGGGTGCGGCGGTTCAACCGGACCGTCACGCAGCGGATCGGCGCGCTCGACGACGCGTTCCTCGCCCGCGGCCGGCCGCTCGGGCAGGCGCGCCTGCTCTGGGAGATCGGCACCGAGGGATGTGCGGCGCGCTCGCTGCGATCGCGGCTCGACCTGGACTCCGGCTATCTGAGCAGGCTGCTGCACACCCTGCGGGCCGACGGGCTCGTGATGATCGATACGGACGAGTCCGACGGGCGGGTGCGTACGGTGCGGCTCACGCCGGCCGGCCTCGCCGAGCGGGCCGAGCTGGACCGGCGCTCCGACGACCTGGCCGCCTCGATCCTGCGGCCGCTGGACGACCGCCAGCGAGATCGGCTCGTCGCCGCCATGGGCGAAGTCGAGCGCCTGCTCACTGCGTCCATGGTCCGCGTCACCGTCGCCGACCCGCGCCGGCCGGCCGCACGGCACTGCATGCGCGCGTACTTCGCCGAGCTCGCGGACAGGTTCGAGATCGGCTTCGAGCCCTCCCGGAGCATCTCAGCCGCCGACGGCGAACTGACCCCGCCCGCGGGGCTGCTGCTCGTCGCCACGCTGCACACCGATCCCGTCGGTTGCGGAGCCCTCAAACTCCGGCGGGACGGTCTCGCGGAGGTGAAGCGGATGTGGGTCGCACCCTCCGCGCGGGGGCTGGGCCTCGGCCGGCGGCTGCTCGCGGAGCTCGAGGCCCACGCGGCCGCGCACGGTGTTTGCGTCCTGCGGCTGGAGACCAACCGCGCGCTGACCGAGGCGATCGGCCTGTACCGCGCCGCCGGATACCGCGAAGTGCGGGCGTTCAACGACGAGCCCTACGCCCACCACTGGTTCGAGAAGACCCTCGGACCGGGCAGCCCTGCGGAGTGAGTGGATTAAGGTATGGACGAGCAGCGGTTCAGCCGGCGGTTCGCGATGTTGACCACGGCCCACCTCGCGGACGCCTGCATCCGCGCCCGGCTCCCGGTGCGCTGCGCGCCCGCGATCACGCGCGCCGTCTCGCCGGGAGACCGCGTGGCCGGCCGGGCGTGCCCGGCGCGGCACGTCGGCAGCGTCGACGTCTTCCTGGAGGCGATCGAGGGCGCCGCGCCCGGTGACGTGCTGGTGGTCGACAACGGCGGGCGGCTCGACGAGGCGTGTGTGGGCGATCTCGTGGTACTGGAGGCCCAGGCGGCCGGGCTGGCGGGGATCGTGATCTGGGGGCTGCACCGGGACACCGCCGACATCCGCTCGATCGGGCTGCCGGTCTTCAGCGTGGGGTCGATGCCCACCGGACCGCAGCGGCTCGATCCGCTTCCTCCCGATGCCCTCGAACACGCCACGGTGGGGGAGTGGACCGTCTGCCGCGAGGACGTGGTGGTGGGCGACGACGACGGCGTGCTGTTCCTGCCCGCAGGCCGGGTCGAGGAGCTGTGCGGCCTCGCGGAGACGATCCGCGACACCGAACGCCGGCAGGCCGACCGGATCCGTGCCGGTGAGTCCCTGCGCGAGCAGGTGCGCTTCCACCACTACCTCGCGCAGCGACGGCAACGACCCGGCCTCAGCTTCCGCGAGCATCTGCGTGCGGTGGGCGGCGCCATCGAGGAGTGACCGCGGCCCTGGCGCAGAGGGCCCTTCGGCCCACTTCCCTGGGCCGCGGGCACCGCGACCATGAAAGGGGGAACCGCGTCAGGAGGAGACCATGACCGCGACCGGCAACGCACCGATCCTCGTAGGGGTGGACGGGTCCGACTCGGCTCTTCGCGCGACCGCGTGGGCCGCCCGCGCCGCGGCCGGGCGGCACGCGCCGCTGTCGCTGGTCGCCGCCATGACGATCCCCGCGCCCTACGGAGCCGGAATCGGCCTGCCGCCGGGTTCCTTCGACGAACTCGAACGGGAGGGCCGGCGCCGTCTCCACGAGGCCGCCGAGGTGGCGAAGCGCGTGGCGGGCGAGGAACCCGGCCTGAAGATCAGCACCGAGTACCACACCGGCAACGCCGTGCCGATCCTGCGTGAGCGCGCGCGGGAGGCACGCATGCTCGTCCTCGGCACCAGGGGCCTCGGCGAGTTCTCCGGCACCTTCGTCGGCTCGGTGGCGGTCGCGCTGGTCGCGCACGGCCCGTGCCCCGTGGTCGTGGTGCGCGGCCGTACTCCCGGCGCGGAGCCGCCCGCAGAAGGCCCCGTGGTGGTCGGCGTGGACGGGTCGCCGCTGAGCGAGGCGGCCGTCGGTGCCGCGTTCGAGGAGGCGTCGGCGCGCGGCGCCCGGCTGGTGGCCGTGCACGCCTGGAGCGACGCGGCGGTGTCCGGCGTGGTCGGCTTCGTGCCGGGGGAGCTGCCGTGGGAGGAGATCGAGACCAGCGAGCGGATCGTGCTCGCCGAGCGGGTGGCCGGCTGGCGCGAGCGTTACCCGGACGTCGCCGTCGACCGGGTCGTCACCCGCGACCGCCCGGTGCGCAGCCTGCTGCGCGAAGCCGAGCACGCCCAGCTGCTCGTCGTCGGCAGCCGGGGAAGGGGCGGGTTCAGCGGAATGCTGCTCGGCTCGACGAGCAACGCGCTGGTCCACTCGGCCCCGTGCCCGCTGCTGATCATGCGCACCGAGCCCGGTTCCTAGCGTTTCGCCGATGCCGCCGCGGGGAATGCCCGGGCCGAAGGACCCACGTCCCCGGGACGCTCGGCTCTGCCCGGGCACGGCCCGCCAGGGCATGCTGAGAGCAGCGATCGGCGCTGCGGGACCGGAGGAGAGAACTGATGGGCAAGGTTGTTGCGGGTGTGGACGGATCGCCTTCCGCGGTGAACGCGGCGGTGTGGGCCGCGACCGAGGCCGGCAGGCGCAACGAGCCCCTGCGACTCGTGCACGCCTACGTGGTGCCGACGCGTGGGTACCCGGGATTCCTGGTCTCGTCGCAGGAGCTGCGCGAGGGACTGCGGGCACAGGGCCGCGAGTGGCTGGACGAGGCAAGGAAGGCTGTCGAAGGGGTCGCGCCCGAGCTGCGTGTCGAGACCGAGCTCGTCGAGGCCGCCGCGGTGCCCGCGCTGCTGCGCGAGTCCCGCGATGCCCGGATGGTCGTGCTCGGCTCTCGCGGTCTCGGTGGGTTCACCGGCATGCTCGTGGGCTCCGTGGCGGTCGCGCTGGCCGCGCACGGGCATTCACCGGTGACCGTGGTCCGGGGCAGGGACGCGGACGCCGCGCCGCCCCAGGAAGGCCCGGTGGTGGTCGGCGCCGACGGCTCCGCGGCAGGCGCGGCGGCGGTCGGGCTCGCGTACGAGGAGGCGTCGATTCGCGGCGTTCCGCTCGTGGCCGTGCACACCTGGAACGACGTCACGGTGGACACGAGCCTGCGGATGTACCCGCTGAGCGCCGACCCCGCCCAGGTCGACGAGGAGGAACGGATCGTGCTCGCCGAGCAGCTGGCCGGCTGGCAGGAGAAGTACCCCGACGTGCCGGTCGAGCGCGTCGTGACCCGCGGGCGGCCCGTGCGCACTCTGCTCGAACATGCCGAGCGCGCCCAGCTCCTCGTGGTCGGCAGCCGGGGACGCGGCGGCTTCACCGGGATGCTGCTCGGCTCGACCAGCCGTGCGCTGGTGACCCACGCGCCGTGTCCGGTGCTTGTGGTACGCGCCGAGCAGGACGAGATCGGCAGCACCGAAGAGCCGGAGCGGAGCGGCTGATGCGCGCACGCGAGGCGATGAGCAGCCCGGTCATCACGGTCACCCCGGACACGACCGTCAAGCATGCCGCGGAACTGCTGACTCGGCACGGGTTCACGGCCCTGCCCGTGGTCGACGACGACGAGCGGCTGGTCGGCGTCGTCACCGAGGCCGACCTCGTACGTGACCGCGTGCCACGGGATCCGCGTTTCCGCGGCGGCGCGGACGCGGCGGGCACCACCGAGCCGCCCGCGCCCACGGTGGGTGCGGTGATGTCCAGCCCGGCCGTGTCGATGAGTACGGGTGCCGATGTTGCCGAGGTGGTCTCGGCCCTGCTCGACGCGGGTTTTCGCGCCATGCCGATCGTGCAGGGATCGCGGGTGGCCGGCATCGTGACCAGGGGCGACATCGTCCGCGCCCTGTCGCGGGACGACACGGAGATCGCCAGGGACGTCCGGCACCGCCTTGAGATCTACGGTGGCGCCGGCCGCTGGCGGGTCGATGTGCGCGACGGGGTGGCCAGCGTCGTCGACGAGCGGGACGACCCGGCGGACCGGCACGCGGCCACGCTGCTGGCGGAGTCCGTGCCGGGGGTCGTGCGCGCCGAGACGAAATCCGCGGCCGAGTCCGGCCGGCCAGCCGACTGAGCCACAGGCGCGGCGTTGTGCCTGGTCACCCTCGTGAGTGCGTACACGAGTTAGAACGCTGTTACGCACTCACGACCGGTGGCCTGCCTCGTCAGCGCCTGGCCAGCAGGCCGACGATGTCGCGCCAGCTCACGATGCCCACCATCCGGCCGCCATCGACGACGGGGAGGCAGCGCTGATGTGAGTCGAGCAGTACGGCGGCCGCTTCCGGCACGGTGCTGTCGGAGGTCACCGACGTCGCCGGTGCGCGCATGAGGGCGCCGACCGTGCGCCCGCCGGAGAGCAGCACGCCGTCCTCGGGCGTGCTGGCCCGCCGTGCCGGTGAGGCGAAGTAGGCACGGGCGAGGTCGGCCTCGGTGACGAGGCCGGCGAGCTGCCCGTTCTCGTCGAGCACGGGCAGCGTCGTGAAGCCCGCCTCACGCATCAGCCCGGCCGCCTCGGCGGGGGAGGCGTCGGCCGTGATCGCCACGACCGGGCTGCTCATCACATCGCGGATCAGCGTCATCGGATGTCCTCCTGCTGGGCCGCGGTCAGCGCAGGGACGCGGCGGGAATCAGCACGACCGGGCACTGCGCGTGCCGCACGCAGTCGGCGGCGGCGCTGCCCAGCAGTACCTCGCTCAGCGGTCCGTGCCCGTGGCTGCCCACGACCAGCAGGTCGGCATCGGCCGAGGCCTTGATCAGCTCGGTCGCCGGGTCCCCGGTGACGACGGTCTCGGTGACCGGGACGCCTTCGCCGCCCGCGGCCAGCACCTGCGAGTGCAGGTGCGCCCGCTCCGTGGCCTCGTCCGCGACGGGCCTGCGGCCGTGCGGCTGAATGGCGAACGAGGTGCCGGGCAGCAGCTCGTCCCGTTCGCGAACGGTGATGGCGTGTACCTCGCCGCCGCGCCGCCCTGCCTCGGACACGGCCCAGCGCAGAGCGCGAGCACCGGCGGGGGATCCGTCGACGCCGGCGATGATCGTGCGGTGCAATCGCGTGTCTTCGTTGTCGGGCATGGTTCACTCCTGTCCGGGAACACGTGCTCGTGTTCGCTTCCTCGAATCGTGCGCTCGGCCGGGTTCGCCTGCTAGGGCCGGAGGTCCCCGGCGAGGTGCCCGCTGGGTTCCGGTGCCCGCAGATCGGTTACCCGGCTCGCGGCACCGGGCAACGACAGCGCCGGGATCCGCCCGAACTCGTCCGGGCGGTGGCTCACGATCAGCGCCGCCCGGCCCGCCGTCAGTTCGGTGATGTCGCGGGCGAGTGCCGCGGCGTTCTCCCGGTCCAGGTGCGCAGTCGGCTCGTCGAGCAGCAGCACGGGCCGCCCCGCGAGGATCGTTCTCGCCACGCCGAGCCGTTGCCGCTCCCCGCCGGAGAGGACGGCCCCGTGTGCGCCGAGCGGGGTGTCGAGTCCGTCCGGCAGCTCGTCGAGCCAGGCTCGCAGCTGCGCCGCGCGCAGGGCCGAGCGCAGCTCGCCGTTGGTGGCATCCGGCCGGGCCAGCCGCAGGTTCTCGCGCACGGTGGAGTCGAACAGGTGACTGGCGGGCCCGCACCAGCCGATCGCCGAACGCACGTCGTCGCCGGCCAGGTGGCGGGCATCCGTGCCGTTGAAGTGGACCCGTCCCGACGCCGGGTCGAGGTGGCGCATGAGCACGGCCAGCACGGTGCTCTTGCCCGAACCGGACGGGCCGGTGAGGACGAGCCGGTGGCCCGGCGAGACGGTGAGGTCGACGTCCCGGACCGCGACGGTGGCCGCGCCCGGCCAGCGCACCGCGAGCGACTCGGCGGTCAGCGTGCCGGGTACCGGCACGGGCCGCGGAGCGACCGGCTCGGTTATCGGAGCGGGGACGTCGTCGAAGGCCGCGAGCCTGCGGGCGGCGTGCCCCGCGCCGAGCAGCCGCTGCGCGGTCTCCGGCAGGGCCGCCACGAGTTCGGCCGTGGCGAGCGGGGTGAGCGCCAGCACGGCCAGCCCGGGGCCGGAGAGCTCGCCGGCCCGCAGGGCGGCAATGCCGAGCACGGTGCAGGCCAGCGTGGTGGCGCCGATCGCGAACGTGCCGACACCGAGGCCGAGCCCGCGGGCCAGCGCCGAGGCGCGCAGCGCCGTGATGAGCCGGTCACCGAGTTCGCGGACGCGGGCGTGGCGGGCGTCGGCCGCCCCCAGAGTGACCAGGTCGGGCGCCGCCTCGAGCAGCTCCACGGTGCCCGCGGCCACCTCGGCGCGCAGCAGGCCGGTGCGCCGCTCGGCCGATCGTGCGGCGAGCGCGGACAGTGCGGGCGCGGCCAGTCCGGCGCACAGCAGCCCGGCCGCTATCGCGAGACCGGCGGCGGGCAGCAGCAGGCCGATGGCGAACGCCGTCCCCGCGCCGACCACGGCCGCGGCCGTCCCCGGCACCACGCCGCGCACGAGCACGTCCTGCTGACTGTCCACATCGGAGACCAGTCGGTTCAGCAGGTCGCCACGGCGTAACCGCGCGGTCACCGCGGGGCCGAGGCGCACCAGCGAGTCCCACACTCGTACCCGCAGGTCAGCGAGCGCGCGCAGTGCGGCGTCGTGCGAAGCGAGCCGCTCGACGTAGCGCAGCACGCCCTTGGCGATGCCGAACGTCCGCACGGCGACGATCGCGACCGTCAGCGTCAGTACCGGCGGGTGCAGCGCCGCCGTGGTGATGAGCCAGGCCGAGGTAGCGGTGAGCGCCACCCCCGAGCCGAGCGCTCCCGCGGCGGCCGCGACGGCCAGAGCCAGCCGCGCGCGGTACGGCCGCACCGCCGCCAGCCACCGTCGCGCGGGGCGATGGTTCGGCGGTGGTGCGCCGGCGGTCTCGCCCGTGCTCCCCGGTGCGGGCCGGGGGACGCTCGCGGGGGCCGCGGCCACCGGAGCCGGCGCGCGGCGCTCGGCCGGGGCCTGGCGATGCGGGAGGGCGATCACGCGGTCGCAGATCCCGAGCACGCTCACGCGGTGCGTCACCACGACAGCGGAGCGTCCCGCAAGCGCCGCGGGCAGGGCGGCGACGATGGCCGCCTCGGTCTCGGCGTCGACGCCCTCGGTGGGCTCGTCGAGCAGCAGCAGCGGCCGGTCCAGCAACAGTGCCCTGGCCAGCGCAACTCTGCGCTGCTGCCCGGTCGAGAGCCCGGCGCCGAGTTCGCCGACCACATGGTCCAGCGGCAGGTCGAGCGCCGCGGCGGCCGCGGCCGCCCGGACCCGGTCAGCGGGCGCGTCCGGGTCGCCGAGCCGGATATTGTCCGCGATCGTGCCCGCCAGCAGCCGCGGCCGCTGTGGCACCCACGCCACCCGCCGCAGCCACGCGTCCGGCTCGACGCGCGCCAGGTCGACGCCGCCGACCTCGATGGTGCCCCGATCGGGCACGCGACGGCCGAGTACCAGGTCGAGCAGGGTGGACTTGCCCGCGCCACTGGGGCCGGTCACACCGACGATCTCGCCGGGGCCGACATCGAGGCAGAGCCCGTCCAGGATCGGCCCGGCCCGTCCGTCCACCCGCATGTCGCGGACCCGCAGTCCGGTGCACGACGGGTCGGGTGCCGGCTCGGTCCCGGCCCCGGCAGCGGAGTCGGCCAGCACCTCGAACGCCTCCTCGGCGGCGGCGAGCCCCTCGGCGCTGTCGTGGAAGCGAGCCCCCACCGCGCGCAGCGGCAGGTACACCTCGGGCGCCAGGATCAGCACGACCAGCGCCGTGCGCAGGTCCAGCACGCCCGAGACCAGGCGGAGACCGACTGACACCGCGACCATCGCCACCGAAAGGGTGGCCAGCAGCTCCAGCGCCAGCGCGGACAGGAACGCGACCCGCAGCGTCTTCATCGTCTGGGCGCGGTAGCGCTCGGTGATCCGCCGGATCGTGCCCGCCTGGGTGCGGGCGCGGCCGAACGCGGTGAGCACGTCCAGGCCCGCGACCAGGTCCAGGAAGTGGTTGCCCAGTACGGAGAGCGTGCGCCACTGGCGGCGGGTGTCGCGCTGCGTGTCGAGCCCGATCAGAATCATGAAGATTGGGATCAGCGGAACGGTCACCCCGACGACGGTCGCCGCGATCCAGTCCTGCGACAGGATCCACGCCGTGACGGTCACTGGGACCACCGCGGCGATCAGCAGCTGCGGCAGGTACCGCGCGAAGTAGCCGTCCAAGCCGTCGAGCCCCCGCGTCGCGCTGATGTACCGCTACGCCAAGGCCGGTCCGCCGCCGTCCGAGCTCGCCGAGCCGCCGGGGGAGGGCGACGACCAGGAGCCCCGGCACCCCGTCTTCGCCTACTGACCGACCGAGTTGGAGAACTGACATCATGGCGCTCACCGACATCTGGTTCATCCTCATCGCGGTGCTGTGGACCGGCTACTTCGTCCTGGAGGGCTTCGACTTCGGCGTCGGCGCACTACTGAAGGTGCTCGGCCGGGACGACACCGACCGCCGAGTGATGATCAACACGACCGGCCCGGTCTGGACGGCAACGAGGTGTGGCTGCTCGTCGCGGGCGGCGCGACGTTCGCCGCGTTCCCGCACTGGTACGCGAGCCTGTTTTCCGGGTTCTACCTCGCGCTGCTGGTGATCCTGGTCGCACTGATCGTGCGCGGGGCAGCCTTCGAGTTCCGGGGCAAGATCGACAGCGCGCGCAGGACGCCGTAAACCACCCACGGCTGCCGCGCCATCTCGGTGAAGATCCAGCCGACGCTGTCAGCGACGAACGGGGGCCGCGATCATCGCGACGGCCGCCCGGTAGAACCACGGGCTCACCGGCGTCCGCCCCCTGCGCAGTGCCCACAGCCCGGTAAGGGACAGCAACCCCATCAGGAAGCCGAAGCCGACCATGATCCGGAACGACCAGTAGGCGAGCGCGACGTTGGGCGTGTAGTCGCCGGGCCCGAGCTCCTGCTCGGCCTGATGCTGGAGGTCGTCGATACCCTCGACCTCGCCGTCCAGCGAGCCGGTGGCCATGTACGACAGCACCCCGGGCACCCGGATGCTGTAGACCTCCTCGGACCCGTCGAGCGAGCCGATGGTGAACAGGGAGAACGACGCGGGTGCCGAAGTGGCCCACAGCGCCTCGGCCGCCGCCATCTTCATCGGCTGCTGCTCGGTCATCACCCGGGCCTGCAGGTCACCGCTGACGACCACGCCGATGCTGGACAGCAGCATGAACACCAGCCCCAGCCGTATCGACGGCCGGTACACGGCAGTCTCCCTGCCATTTCGCAGGTGCCACACGCTGATGCCCACGAGCACCGCCGCCGCGGTGAGGAAGCTCGCGAACATCGTGTGCGGGAAGGTGACCAGCACGGTGGGGTTGGTGAGCACCGCGCCGAAGTCGTTGAGCTCGGCCCGCCCGGTGGCCTCGTTGATCGCGTAGCCGACCGGGTGCTGCATCCACGAGTTCGCGGCCAGGATGAAGTAGGCGGAGAGCATCGTGCCGATCGAGGTGGCCCAGATCGTGGCCAGGTGCAGCCGCCGGGGCAGCCGGTTCCAGCCGAAGATCCACAGCCCCAGGAACGTGGACTCGAGGAAGAATGCGAGCAGCCCTTCGATGGCCAGTGGCGCGCCGAAGACGTCGCCGACGAAGCGGCTGTAGTCACTGCAGTTCATCCCGAACTGGGACTCCTGCACAATGCCGGTGACGACACCCATCGCGAAGTTGATGAGGAAGAGCTTTCCCCAGAACGTCGTCATCCGTAGGTAGTGCTCCTTGCCCGTGCGCATCCACGCGGTCTGCATGATGGCGACCACCAGGGAGAGCCCGATGGTCAGCGGCACGAAGACGAAGTGGTAGACGGTCGTGATGCCGAACTGCCATCGGGCAAGATCGAGCGCGTTCATGGGCTTTCTCCCTGGGGCCGTGATCCAGTCGCCAAGATCGCCGGAGGGGCGGGCGCCGCCTAGGGCCCAACGTCACCGCCGGGCGGGACCCTCGGGCACTCGACGGCGCGAAGGGACGAAAGACCCTCCCGGGCGGGGACGACCGCTTCTGTTTCGGCGCACTCGTGCCGGGCACGCTGAAAGCATGAGCCTGGACGACGTGACCGGTCGCCGCATGCCCGCGCGGTTCGCCTACGCGGAGCGCTCGCACGAACTCGCGCGGGTGGACGCGTGGTGGCGTGCGGCGAACTACCTCGCCGCCGGGCAGATCTACCTGCTCGACAACCCGCTGCTGCGGGAGCCGCTGGCGCCGGAGCACGTCAAGCCCCGCCTGCTCGGGCACTGGGGCACCGTTCCCGGCGTCACGCTGACCTACGCCCACCTCAACCGCGTCATCATGCGCACGTCAGGGAACGTGCTCTTCGTCTGCGGACCGGGACACGGCGCGGCCGGGCTGAACGCCGCGACCTGGCTGGAGGGCACCTACTCCGAGTGCTACCCCGAGGTCGGGCAGGACCTCGACGGGCTACGGCGGCTGTTTCGCCAGTTCTCCTTCCCCGGCGGCGTGCCCAGCCACGCCTCGCCGCACGTGCCGGGTTCATTCCACGAGGGCGGCGAGCTCGGCTACGCACTGGCCCACGCCACCGGCGCGGCACTCGACAACCCCGGCCTTGTCGTGGCGTGCCTCATCGGCGACGGCGAGGCCGAGACCGGTCCGCTTGCCGCGAGCTGGCACGCCCCGGCCTTTCTCGACCCGGCCGGAGACGGCGCGGTCCTGCCGATCTTGCACCTCAACGGCTACAAGATCGCCAACCCGACCGTGCTGTCCCGGCTGCCCCGCGCGGACCTCACCGCCCTGCTGACCGGGCACGGCTGGGAACCGATCGAGGTCGAGGGCGACGACCCGGCCGCCGTGCACGAGGCCTATGCGGTGGCGCTCGACGACTGCTTCGACCGGATCGCCCGAGGGCGCCGCCCGATGATCGTGCTGCGGACCCCGAAGGGCTGGACCGGTCCGGCCACTGTGGACGGAATGCCGGTCGAGGGCACCTGGCGCTCGCACCAGGTGCCGATTTCCGGTGCGCGGCACGACCCGCAGCGGCTGCTGCAGCTCGAGGAGTGGCTGCGCTCGTACCGGCCCGCGGAGCTGTTCGATGCGGACGGCAAGCCCGCTCCGCTGATCCGGGACTGGCATCCCAGGGCCGGACTGCGGATGAGCGCGCAGCCCGGTGCGCACGGCCAGCTACAGCGGGGCCTGCGGCTGCCCGACGTCCGCGAGCACGCGGTCGCCGTGCCTGCGCCGGGCGAGCGGAGCGCGGAGAGCACCCGCGCGCTCGGCGGCTACCTCCGCGACGCGCTAACCCGCAACGCCGGCGCGCGCAACCTGCTGCTCTTCGCGCCGGACGAGCAGGCGTCCAACCGGCTGGACGACGTCTTCGAGGTGACCGGGCGGCGCTGGCGGCTGGCCACCGAGCCCGGCGACGACCATCTCAGCACCGAGGGTCGCGTGTTCGAGGTGCTCTCCGAGCACCTCTGCCAGGGCTGGCTGGAGGGCTACCTGCTCACCGGGCGGCACGGGCTGTTCTCCAGCTACGAGGCGTTCACCCACCTCGTCGACTCGATGGTGGCCCAGCACGCCAAGTGGCTGCACCTGGCCGCGGAGGTGCCGTGGCGGCGGCCGGTTCCGAGCCTGAACTACCTGCTGACCTCGCACGTGTGGCGGCAGGACCACAACGGAGCCTCGCACCAGGACCCCGGCTTCATCGACCACATCCTCTCCAAGCGGCCCGAGGTGGCCCGCGTCTACCTGCCGCCGGACGCCAACTGCCTGCTGCACGTGGCAGACCACTGCCTGCGCAGCCGCGGCCTGGTGAACGTGATCGTCGCCGGCAAGCAGCCCGAGCCTCAGTATCTCGACATCGACGCCGCCAGGGCGCACTGCGAGCAGGGCCTCGGCGTGTGGCAGTGGGCGAGCACCGACAACGGCACCGCTGACCCGGACGGCACGGACGGCATGGATGGCACCGACGTGGTGCTGGCTTGCGCCGGGGACGTGCCGACGCAGGAGACCCTCGCCACCGTCGGGGTACTCCGCGGCCTGGTGCCCGACCTGCGGATCCGGGTGGTCAACGTTGTCGACATCACCCGGCTGTGCGCGCCGGAGCGGCACCCGCACGGTATCGGCGACCGTGACTACACCGCGATCTTCCCCGGGGGCGTCCCGGTGATCTTCGCCTTCCACGGCTACCCGTGGCTGATCCACGAGCTGACGTACAACCGGCCCGGCCACGGCGACCTGCACGTGCGCGGGTTCAGGGAGAACGGCACCACGACCACGCCGTTCGACATGTGCGTGCTGAACGGGATCGACCGCTTCGGCCTCGCACTCGCCGCGCTCGAACGGATCCCGCGAGTGGCGGGCAGGCTCGGGCACCTGCGCCAGCACCTGCTCGGTGAGCTGGCCCGGCACCACGACCACATCCGGCGCGAGGGCGAGGACCTGCCGGAGATCCGCGACTGGCGGTGGAGGCCCTGATGCGCGTGCTTACAGTCAATCCCGGCTCGTCGAGCCTGAAGATCAGCGTGCTGGACGGCACCGAGCGAATCGGTGATCTGACGATCGGCGACTGGGACGGCGGCACGCAGATTGGCGACGTCAACGACATGGCCGAGCTGTACGGGCCGGTGGACGCCGTCGCCGTCCGGATCGTGCACGGCGGCGAGCGCACCGCCCCGGCGCGGCTCGACGCGCACACGCTCGCCGACCTGGAACGCTGGGTGCCGCTGGCGCCGCTGCACCAGGCTCGCTCGCTCGGGTTGGTCAGGCACATCCTGGCCGCGCTGCCGGGCGTGCCTGTGGTCGGGGGCTTTGACACCGCGTTCCACGCCGGGCTGCCCGCGCGCGCCGCGACGTATGCGCTGCCGCGTGGCTGGCGGGAGGACTACGGGATCCGCCGGTACGGGTTCCATGGACTCTCGCTGGCCCACGCGACCCGCGAGACGGCACGATTGCTCGGCCGCCCCGAGACCGAACTCGGACTGGTGTGCTGTCACCTGGGAGCCGGGGTTTCGGTGACGGCGGTCGACGGCGGGCGCAGCGCGGACACCTCGATGGGCTTCACGCCGCTGGACGGGGTGCCGATGGCCACCCGGCCGGGCGCCCTCGACCCGGGCATCCTGCTGCACCTGCAGCGGCACCACGGTCTGTCGTCGGACGAGATCGACGACGCGCTCAACCGCAGCTCGGGGCTGGCCGGTCTCTCCGGCACCGGCGGCGACATCCGCGACGTCCTCCGTGCCCGCGCCGCGGGAGACCCGGATGCGGCACTGGCCGCCGAGGTGTATCTGCACCGGCTGCGCCGCGAGATCGCGGCCGCCGCCGTGTCGCTTCCCCGTGTCGACGCGGTGGTGCTCACTGGGGGAGTGGCGGAGCATCACCCTGCGCTGCGGGCCGAGCTGTTCGCGGGCGCGCATTTCGGCCTGCGCGTCGATGCGGCGCGCAACGCCGGTGCCGGGGACCGGCTGATCAGCCCGGACGGCGTGCCCGTCGCGATCGCGGTGGTCGGCTGCAGGGAAGACCTTGAGCTGGCCCGTCAGGCCGGGCAGGCGCTGTCCGGCGACTCAGCAGGAGCGGTAGGAGCGGTAGGAGCGGTAGGAGCACTGTCATGACAAGTCCGCACGCCGCGGCCACGTTCGCCGTCGTCGACGCCGCGTTGCGCGCGGCGATCCGGGCGCCGTCGCCGCACAACACGCAGCCGTGGCGGTTCGAGGTACGGGAGGACCGGATCGATCTGCTGCTGGACGAGCGCCGCGTGCTCGGGGTCTGTGACCCGGACGCCAGGGAGGCCACGCTCGCCTGCGGCGCCGCGCTGCTGAACATGCGCCTCGCGCTCGCCGAGCAGGGAAGAGCGCACGTGGTGGACCTGCTGCCCGACCACGCCCGGCCCACTCTGCTGGCGCGTGTCCGGGTCGGCGGGAGGCACAACGCGTCCCCGCACGAGCTGAAGCTGGCCGGGGCGATCAGGTACCGGCACACCAACCGCAGGCCTTTCCTGGACCGGACCGTGCCCGGTCACGTACGGGACGCGCTCGTCGCGGCCGCCGCGGAGGAGGGTGCGCGGCTCGTGCTGCTGGAGCAGCCCGTGCGTCTCGACGCCCTGGTCGCGCTACTTCGCCGGGCCGATCACCTGCAGAGCCAGGACGCGGCCTTCCAGGCCGAGCTGCACCAGTGGACCCCCCAGCACCACCGGCCGGACGGGGTGCCGCGGTCGGCGGGCGGTCCCCGGGCGCTGGACGGCGGGTTGCTCGCGCTGCGCGACTACGGTGGTCCAGCGAGCCGTGCGGAGCGCTCGTTCGAGCAGAATCCGCTCGTCGCGATCCTCACCACCGTGAGTGATACGCGGTCGAACCGGCTGCGGGCCGGCCAGGCCATGCAGCGGGCGCTGCTCACCGCCACCGCGGCCGGGCTCAACGCCTCGTTTCTCTCCCAGCCGATCGAGGTCGAGTCCACCCGCACGGAGTTGCGCGCGGAACTGGGCGGGCACGACCAGCCGCAGACCGTGCTGAGGTTCGGCTACGGCTACCCGGGGCCGTCCACTCCGCGCCGCCCTGTCGAGGCGGTCACGAGGCGGGAGCGGTCCGATGGCCGTTAGCGCGCCGATGCGGCTCCCGACAGCCCACCGCTGGGCCGCGCAGGAGGAGAGTGTGCTGGCCCGGGCGGCCCTGCGCAGTCAGCACTGCGGCGTCGGCGGCCCCTGGGCACTGGAGATCGGCGGCGACCGGATCGAGATCTACGAGCGCTTCGGGGCGCCGACCTGGCACCACGACGGTGCGGGCCGCGACAGGGTGATCGCCTGCGGCGCGGCCGTGGCCGGGCTCACCGTCGCCGTGCGCGTGCTCGGCTGGCTGCCCGAGACCGAGCTGCTCGGGGACTTCCAGCGGCCCGACCTGGTCGCCACCGTGTCCGCCGGTACCCGGGCGAGGCCGGCGAGCGACGACGTACGCCGGTTCCAGGCACTGTTCGGCCACCGGCGGCACCGGCGCACAGCCGACCCGGGCGAGCTGCCCGTCGGCGCCGTGGGCGAGATAGTCCGGGCCGGTGCACTTCCCGGCGTCCGGTTGGTTCCGGTGAGCGAGTTCGTGACCGCGGGCAGGAAGCAGGGGGGCGAGCCGGCGCTGCTGGTCGTGACCGACGCCGACGGGCGCAGGGACCAGGTGCTCGCCGGTGCGGCGATGCAGCATTCCTGGCTCGCCGCGGTGGCGCGGGGGTTCAGCGTGCGGCCGCAGATCCGCGCCTTCCAGTCCCGGGAGTACCGGCAGCGGGTGGTGCGCTCGGCCGGGCTCGACGGGAGCCCGCAGCTGCTCCTCGGGCTCGGCATAGCCTGAAGGGTTCCTGAAGGGGACGGTGTTTGCCGAGATGATCCCCAGGTGGAACGTTGGGTGCCTGCAGGGCGATGATGCAACTGAGCTGGCAAAGCGGATCGGAGGCTGGATGCCCGTCGAGATGACCCCGGCCGGCGAGCCGAGGCCGGGGGCGAGCGCGCTCGCGGGACTTCGGCTCGACGAGCTCCTGCACGGGGTGCAGGAGCGGCTGACCGAGATCGTCCGGACCAGGGACCGGCTGCAGGGACTGCTCGACGCCGTGCTGGCGGTGGCGACCGGGCTGGAGCTCGACTCCACGCTGCAGCGCATCGTGCAGGCCGCGACCGAACTGGTCGACGCCCAGTACGGGGCGCTCGGCGTGCTCTCGGACGACGGCAACGGCCTCTCCGAGTTCGTCTACGTGGGCATCGACGAGAAGACCCGGGCGCGGATGGGCCACCTCCCCGAGGGGCGCGGCCTGCTCGGGCTGCTGATCGACGACCCGAAGCCGGTCCGCGTCGCCGACCTGGCGGAGCATCCGGCGTCGGTGGGGTTCCCGCCCAACCATCCGCCGATGCACAGCTTCCTCGGTGTTCCGGTGCGGGTTCGCGACAAGGTGTTCGGCAACCTCTACCTCACCGAGAAGCGCGACGGCGCCGAGTTCACCCCCGACGACGAGGTCGTGCTCCAGGCACTGGCGGCCGCCGCCGGAGTCGCCGTGGACAACGCCCGGCTGTTCGAGAACTCGCGGATGCGCGAGCGCTGGCTCGGCGCGGTCGCCGAGATCAACGGTGAGCTGCTCGGCGGCGCGTCCGTGAAGGCCACCCTCGAACTGGTGGTCCGGCGGGTCCGGGAGCTGGCCGGTGCCGACGACGCGCTCATCCTGCTGCCCGGGGCCGAGGACGGCGCCGAGATGTCGGTGAGTGTCGCGTCGGGGGAGCGTGGCGCCGGTCTGGTCGGCCTCTCCGTGGACGCCACCGGCGAATCCGGCGTCGCGGAGATTCTGCGTTCGGGTGAGCCGGTGGTGCTGCCCGAGGTCGCCGCCATCCTGCCGGACGATTCGCGGGTCTCCGCCGCCGGTCTCGGTCCGGCGGTCGCGGTTCCCCTGACCAGCGCCTCCGGGGGTGGGGCGGTGCTGCTCGCGGCAAGGGCCAAGGGCGCGGCCCAGTTCCTCGCCGACCAGCTGCCGATGCTCTCGTCGTTCGCCGACCAGGCGGCGGTGGCGCTCGAGTTCGCCGACAAGCAGCGCAACCAGCGGCTGCTCGACTTGCTGGCGGACCGCGACCGGATCGCCCAGGACCTGCACGACCACGTGATCCAGCGGCTGTTCGCCACCGGCATGAGCCTGCAGGGCACGATGCGGCGAATCACCGACGAGCACGCGCGCGGGCGGGTGCAGCAGGCGGTCGAGCAGCTCGACCGGACGGTCCGCGAGATCCGTACGTCCATCTTCGACCTGCACACCAGCGGCGCGGAGCAGTCGGCGAGCCTGCGGCGCAGGTTGCTCGACGTGATCGCAGAGCTCACCGTGGACGCTGAGGTGGCGCCGTCGATGCGGATCTCCGGCGCCGTGGACACGCTGGTACCGCCGCACCTGGCGGAGCACGCGGACGCGGTGCTGCGGGAGGCGCTGAGCAACGCGCTGCGGCATTCTGGGGGTGACGAGATCTCGGTGTCGGTCGACGCGGCGGAGGAGTTCCTCGTGATCGAGGTCGCGGACAACGGGACCGGCATCGGACCTGACGTCAAGCGCAGCGGGCTGGACAACATCAGGCGCCGCGCCGAGCAGGTGGGTGGCGAAGCCACCATCGCGAGCGAGCCAGGGCGCGGCACGCGCGTCACGTGGCGGGTCCCGCTGGGCTGACGCCCGCGGGGAGGCGAACGCTACTCGCGGGGCCGTGTGTCGCCGCCGCGACGGAGCTCGGTCGCCAGCACCGCGGCCTGCGTCCGGCGTTGCATGCCCAGCTTGCCGAGCAGCCGGGAGACGTAGTTCTTCACGGTCTTTTCCGCGAGGAAAAGGCGGGCCGCGATCTCCCGGTTCGTGAGGCCCTCACCGATCAGGTCGAACACCGCCCGCTCCTGCTCGGACAGCTCCGCGACCGGGTCGGCCGTGGCGCGCTCTCGGCGGAGCCGGTTCATCAGCGCTGCGGTGGTGCGCGGGTCGAGCAGCGAGCCGCCCTGGCCGACGGTGCGGACGGCGGAGACGAGGTCGGAGCCGAGCACCTGCTTGAGCACGAACCCCGAGGCGCCCGCCATGATCGCGTTGAACAGGGCCTCGTCGTCCGCGTAGGACGTGAGCATCAGGCAGCTCAGTCCGGGCACCTGGGACAGCAGGTCGCGGCACAACTCGACACCGTTGCCGTCGGGCAGCCGCACATCGAGCACGGCGACGTCGGCGCCCGCGGCCGGGACGCGAGCCAGCGCCTCGCGGACCGAGGAGGCCTCGCCGACGATCTCGAAGTCGGCCTCGTCGTCGAGCAGGTCGGCGATGCCGCGGCGCACGATCTCGTGGTCGTCCACCAGGAACACACGTGTGGTCACGTTCGCCACGGTAGTCGGTCGTGGGGACCGGGGCATGATCCGGACGACGCCGTCCGGAGGGACTTTGTGCCCTAGCCGCGCCGCGGCGCGCCATGAGTAGCTGCCCAGGGCCGGAAGTCCCTGGCCGAGATGACTTCCGGATCGCGAAATCGGCGTGCGGCGCGGGGATTGTGGGAGGTATGAAGGCAACGCAGGAGTGGACGGCGGGCGAGATCGACGTGCTCGCACGCGCCGTGGTCCGCGCGCCGTCGGTGCACAACACCCAGCCCTGGTCGCTGGAGCTTCCCGACGGGGAGGCCCTGCTCTTCGAGCGGACCGACCTCGCACTGCCGTACCACGACCCGCTCGGCCGGGACCGCGCCATCTCGTGCGGAACCGCGATCGCGAACCTCGAGCTCGGCATGCGCGTACTCGGCAGGCGCACCTCGCTGTCCCTGCTGCCCGACCCGGAGCGGCGGGACCTGATCGCGCGGGTGTCCGCCGTCGGCGGCCTGGTGCCGACCGACACCGACCTGCACCGCTACTCCGCGATCGCCCGCAGGCGAAGCTACCGGCAGCCGTTCGCGAAGCAGTCTGTCTCCGACTACGACGTGAAGGATCTCCTCGCCGCGCCGGGGACGGACGGGGTGCAGGTCGTGGCGCTGCGCACCGAGGCGGAGCTGGCGGCGCTGGCCGGCCTGCTCGACTACGCCGCGACGGTGCTGCGGCAGGACCGCGGATACCAGCGGGAGCTGGCACTGTGGACGATCCGCGACGAGCGCTCCCACCGGCACGGTGTCGGGGTGGCGGGCGGCACGCTGACGCAGACGCCGCTGCCCTGGGCCGGGCTCGTCCGGCCGAGCACACCGCTGCCGGACCCGGTGGCGCTGGCCGACCGCCTCGCCGGGGAGACGGTGCTGCTGTTCCTGACCTCGGGCGACACCCGGTTGGATCATGTGCGCGCGGGGATCGCGACGGAGCACACCTGGCTGACGGCCGTGCACACGGGCCTCGCCGCGGCGATGCAGACGCAGCCGCTGCACCTGTCGGAGGTCCGTTCCGGGCTCATCGAGCGGCTGGGCCTTTCCGGCTACCCCCAGCTGCTGATGCGGGTGGGCCACCCGGCGGGTCCGGTGCCGCAGAGCCCGCGCCGTTCGGTCAACGAGCTCCTCCGCCCGGAATGACCCTCGCCGCGGTGGTCACCCCTCGTGAGTGCGCACGCGAGTTAGAACACTGTTACGCACTCACGAGCGGTGACCTGCGGAAACAGTGCGCCCTGGTCCGTTCCAGGTTCGCGGGCGGCCGCTCAGAACCGGCGTTTCGCCTCGGCCGCGGCGGAGCCCGCCATCAGCTTCTCCAGCAGGCCGATGAGCGTTCGCCGTTCGGCCTCGCTGAGCGTGCCGGCCCACGCCTGCTCGCGCTCGTTGTGCGCGCGGTAGTCGTTCGTGATGGTCTCGCGCCCGGCGTCGGTGAGGCTCAGCAGCACTGCCCGGCGGTCGTGGTCGGCCTGCCGCCGCGACACCAGTCCGTCCCGTTCGAGCGTGTTCACCAGCGCGGACACGGCGGCCCGGCTCATCCCGGACAGCTCGGCCACCCGCTTGGACTCCATCGGCCCGGTCAGCCACAGCACGAACAGCACACGGAAGCCCGGCCAGCTCAGCCCTCGCGGGCGGTGCACCGCGGACTCGAGGTCGTAGACAAGGGCGCTGGTGACCCGGTGCAGGGTCAGCACGAGCCGCATCGCCTCGGCATCGATGGCCGGGAGTCGGGTGCTCGTCTTCTTGACCGCGTACTCGACGAACGAGAGGTAGTCGAGCTCGTCCGGCCCGGCCGGTTCCGCGGTCATGCCCCCAGGCTAGTGCCCCGAATCCGAGGCCCGCGCAACAAGCCGTGCAGGTCAACGCTCGTGAGTGCGCACGCGAGTTAGAACTCGTGTGCGCACTCACGAGCCTGGCCTGCACCGAGGACGGCCGGCTGCTCGTCTTCCCTTGGGACGTGATCGGCGCTACCCTGAAATGACCTGAGTAATCAAAGCTTTGATCGTTATGGAGGTGCTCCGTGGCCCAGAAGACTTTCGCTTCATCGGCGGATCTGGGGGAGAAGGAGCAGACGCTGGAGGTGCTGGCCGACGGCGTGTACGCGCTCACGGCGGATGGCGATCCCAACGTCGGGGCCGTCGAGGGGGAGGACTTCCTGGTCTGCTTCGAGGCGATGGCGACGCCGGTGGCGGCCAGGGACTGGCTGGCGAAGCTGCGCGAGCACACCGACAAGCCGGTGCGCTATCTCGTTCTCTCCCACTACCACGCGGTGCGCGTGCTCGGCGCGTCGGCGTTCGGCGCCGACGTGATCGTCGCCCACGAGAACACCAGGGCCCTGGTGGCCGAGCGCGGCAAGCAGGACTGGGAGAGCGAGTTCGGCCGCATGCCACGACTGGCCAAGCAGGCCGACTCCGTGCCCGGCCTCACCTGGCCGACGGCGACCTTCTCCGACCGGATGACGATCGACCTCGGCGGCGACCGCGGCGATCTCGTGCTCCAGTACTGCGGGCGGGGCCACACCGAGGGCGACATCGTCGGCTGGCTGCCGAAGCAGAAGACCCTCTTCGCCGGCGACCTCGTCGAGGCGAAGGCGGCCCTCTACACCGGTGACGCCTTCCACCACGACTGGGCGTCGGGCACCCTGGACCGCGTACGGTCCTTCGGCGCCGAGGCGCTTGTCGGCGGCCGCGGCGCGGTGAGCAGGGGGCAGGCCGAGGTGAACGAGGCGATCGAGCAGACCCGGCACTTCCTGCGCGTCATGATCGACGAGGTCGGCGCCGTGCATGCGCGCGGCGGCACGCTGAAGGAGGCGTTCGACCGGACCCACGCCGCGCTGTACGACCGGTACGGCGCCTGGCCGATCTTCGAGCACTGCCTGCCTTTCGACGTCTCCCGCCTGTGGGACGAGCTCTCCGGCATCGAGCGGCCGGTCATCTGGACCGCCGAGCGCGACCGCGAGGTCTGGGCCCGGTTGCAGGACTGACCGGGACCGACGATGACGACGACGCACAACGCAGGCCCCGTCGCCGTGGTCGGCAACGGACCGGTCGGACAGACGGCGGCGCTGCTGCTGGCACGCTGGGGCGTTCCGGTGGTGCTGCTCGACAAGCGCCCGGAACGCGATCCGATCGGGTCGAAGGCGATCTGCCAGCAGCGGGACGTGCTCGACGTATGGGAGGCGGTCGGCGCGGGCAGGCGGGTCGCGGCAGAGGGCGTCACCTGGACCACCGCCCGCACCTTCTACCGTGACCACGAGCTGTTCGCCTACACGCTGCCCGACCACGGGCGATCCTGCTTCCCGCCGTTCGTCAACGTCTCCCAGGCCCGCACCGAGGAGATCCTCGACGAGCGCATCGCGGCCGAGCCGCTGATCGACGTCCGGTGGAACCGGTGCGTCACCGCCATCACCGAGGTCTCCGGCGGGGTGGAGCTGCGCTGCGGCGACGAGACCGTGCGTGCGGCCTACGCGGTGGCGTGCGCGGGCGCGCGGGCCGACGACATCCGCGGCCTGCTCGGGGTGAGCTTCGAAGGGCACTCCTTCGACGACCGCTTCCTCATCTGCGACATCCGCACCGATCTGCCCGGCTGGAGCACCGAGCGGCGGTTCTACTTCGATCCGGCGTGGAACCCGGGCAGGCAGGTCCTCATCCATCCGTGCCCCGGCTCGACCTTCCGCATCGACTGGCAGGTTCCCGGCGACTACGACCTCGCGACCGAGGAAGCCGACGGGACCCTGGACCGGCGCATCCGCGCGATCATCGGCGAGCGGGACTACGAGGTCGTGTGGAAGTCGGTGTACCGCTTCCATTCCCGGGTCGCCGACCGCCTGCGCGCGGGCCGGGTGCTGCTGGCCGGGGACTGCGCGCACCTGGCCGCGCCGTTCGGCGCCCGCGGCCTCAACTCCGGGGTCGCCGACGCCGAGAACGCGGCGTGGAAGCTGGCGTTCGTGCTGCACGGCTGGGCGCCGGAGACACTGCTGGACAGCTACCACGACGAGCGGCATGCCGCCGCCGTCGAGAACCTCGACGTCACGAGCGCCACGATGCGCTTCCTCGTGCCGCGCACCGAGGAAGACCGCGCGCGGCGGCTGGCGGTGCTCGACCGCGCGGTCAGCGACGACGCGGCACGCTCCGATGTGGACTCCGGCAGGTTGTCCGAGCCGTTCTGGTACGTGGACTCCCCGCTGACCACACCGGATCCGCGGCGCCCATTCGCGGGCAGGCCGCCGCGTGGCACGGTGCCGCCCGCGGCGCCCGGCACCCTGGTGCCGGACGCGCCCGTCCGCGTGGCCGGCCGTGAGGAGCGGTTCCGGGAACTGGCGCGCGACGGCTTCCTGCTGCTCACCACACCGGGTGCGGACCGGGATGCGGCGGTCGAGGTGGCGAGCAGCGTCCGCGCTCCCGTGCGCGTGCTCGACCTCGCCGGGCTCGACCACTCCGGAACGCTCACCGAGGCACTCGGTGCCCGGGCCGGCGAGGTGTGGGTGGTCCGCCCCGACGCGCACGTCGCCGCGGTACCGCGCGAGCCCGCCGCCGTCGCACCCGCCCTGCGTACCGCGCTGGGCACCCAGGCAACCCGCGCAGGAAAGGAGGACCACGATGGCGTACTACCGACAGGTCGGTGACGTGCCGCCGAAGCGGCACACCCAGCACCGTACCCCTGAAGGTGGCCTGTACTACGAGGAGCTGATGGGGGAGGAGGGCTTCTCCTCCGACTCCTCGCTGCTCTACCACCGCAACATCCCTTCGGCGATCGTCGACGCGGCGACGTGGGAGCTGCCGGACCTGAGTACCGAGGCGAACCACCCGCTGCGCCCGCGGCACCTGAAGCTGCACGAGCTGTTCGGCGGCGAGGAGTGGAAACGGCACGACGTCGTGACCGGGCGGCGGCTGGTGCTCGGCAACGCCGACGTGCGCATCTCCTACGTCGTCGCGGGGGAGACCTCGCCGCTGTACCGCAACGCCGTCGGCGACGAGTGCGTGTACGTCGAGTCGGGGCAGGCACTGGTGGAGACGGTGTTCGGCGCGCTGCCCGCGCGGGCGGGCGACTACGTGCTGCTGCCGAGGGCTACCACGCACCGGTGGGTCGCGCAGGGCGCCGAACCGCTGCGGGCCTACTGCGTCGAGGCCAACTCGCACATCACGCCGCCCCGGCGGTACCTGTCGAAGTTCGGGCAGTTCCTGGAGCACTCCCCGTACTGCGAGCGGGACCTGCACGGGCCGGGCGAGCCGCTGCTCGCCGACGGCGAGGACGTGGACGTACTGGTCAAGCACCGCGGCACCGGCGGGATCGTCGGCACCCGCTACACCTACCCGCAGCACCCGTTCGACGTCATCGGCTGGGACGGCTGCCTCTACCCGTACACGTTCAACGTCGCGGACTTCGAGCCGATCACCGGCCGCGTGCACCAGCCGCCGCCCGCGCACCAGGTGTTCGAGGGGCACAACTTCGTGATCTGCAACTTCGTCCCCCGCAAGGTGGACTACCATCCACTGTCGATCCCCGTGCCCTACTACCACTCCAATGTGGACTCAGATGAGGTGATGTTCTACTGCGGCGGAGACTACGGCGCGCGCAAGGGCTCGGGCATCGGCCAGGGCTCCATCTCGCTGCATCCCGGCGGCCATTCGCACGGCCCGCAGCCCGGCGCGTACGAGCGCAGCATCGGGGTGGAGTTCTTCGACGAGCTCGCCGTCATGGTCGACACGTTCCAGCCGTTGCAGCTCGGCGAGGGTGCCAGGGCGGCCGAGGACCCCGGCTACGCGTGGACATGGGCGGGCCGGGGACCGCAGTGATGACTCCGTTCGACGGGCTGCTCGACGACGCGGCGCTCTTTCCGCCCGGCGAGGCCCCTCTGGCCGAGGCGGTGCCCGCACACCACGGCCACCACACGGCCTCCTACGCCGCACTGGTGGGACCGTTCGTGTTCCCGGCGCCACGGCTGGACGAGCTGCCTGCCGTGCTGGACGACCGGCCGATCGAGCTGAGCGTGACGATCCCCGCCGGACCCGCCGAACTGGCCGGCACGCTCCGGACTGTGTCCGGAATCGACGGGGTCCGGCTGGTCGCGGTGGAGGTCGCCCTGCCACCCGGGCAGTCGGCGGCGCGGCTCGTCGCCGCCCTCGCCGAGCAGCTGCCCGCCGGTGTCACCGGCTACGTCGAGGTTCCCCGCGACGAACGGCGTGAGTCCACACTGGACGAGCTGGCCGGTACCGGCCAGCGGGCGAAGTTCCGTACCGGTGGCGTCAGCGCGCAGGCGCACCCCGACGAGCGCGAGCTGGCCGGGGCGATCGTCGCCGCCGTGACGCGGGAGATCCCGTTCAAGTGCACGGCGGGACTGCATCACGCGGTGCGGCATACCGACAATGCCACCGGATTCGAGCAGCACGGGTTCGGCAACGTGCTGCTCGCCACCGACGCCGCCCGGCGCGGTGCCGGGACCGCGGAGGTCGCCACACTGCTCGCCGAGCGTTCGGGACCGGCCGTCGCGGACGGTCTCCGCGAGCTGACGGACGGCGCCCGGTCGTCGTTCGTGTCGTTCGGCACGTGCAGCGTGCTGGACCCGGTGCGCGACCTGTCGGCACTCGGACTGCTCGACCAGCCCTGAGCACGAACACGGAGGAACCTTGGCACTCGAATCCTGGCTCGCACTTCCGGCCGGCACGCCGTTCGGCGTGGCCAACCTGCCCTACGGGGTGTTCTCGCCTCCGGCCGGGCAGCCCCGGGCCGGTGTCCGGGTCGGTGACCAGGTGCTCGACCTGGCCGCCGCGCTGGACGATCCGGTCTTCGCCCGACCCTCGCTGAACGAGTTCCTGGCGACCGGCAGGCAGCGCTGGGCGAGCACCCGGGCCCGGCTCACCGAACTGCTCACCGACGAACGGCACCGGGCCGTCGTCGAACCGGCACTGCATCCGCTGGCCGGTGTCACGCTGCACCTGCCGTTCGAGGTCGCGGACTACGTCGACTTCTACGCCAGCGAACAGCACGCGACGAACGTGGGGCGGATCTTCCGGCCGGACTCGGAGCCGCTCACGCCGAACTGGAAGCACCTGCCGATCGGCTACCACGGCCGCTCCGGGACCGTGGTCGTCTCCGGCACACCGGTCACCCGGCCCCGGGGTCAGCGCAAGCCGCCGGACGAGGCCGCGCCGGTCTTCGGCCCCTCACGCAGGCTGGACATCGAGGCCGAGGTGGGCTTCGTCGTCGGCGCCGGCTCCGCGCCGGGCCGGCCGGTCGAGGTCAAGGACTTCGCCGAGCACGTGTTCGGCGTCTGCCTGGTCAACGACTGGTCGTCGCGGGACCTGCAGGCGTGGGAGTACGTGCCCCTCGGCCCGTTCCTGGGCAAGTCCTTCGCCACCTCCGTCTCGCCGTGGCTCGTGCCGCTCGACGCGCTGGAGCATGCCAGGGTGGCACCGCCGCCGCGCGACCCCGAGCCGCTGCCCTACCTCGCCGACGCCGGGGACTGGGCGCTGGACCTCGCGCTGGAGATCCGGCTGAACGGCGAGGTGGTGTCCAGGCCGCCGTTCTCGTCGATGTACTGGACGCCCGCGCAGATGCTGGCGCACCTGACCGTCAACGGCGCGTCCACGCGCACGGGCGACCTGTACGCGTCCGGCACGGTGTCCGGCCCGGGGCCGGATCAGTACGGCTCGCTGCTGGAACTGTCGTGGGGCGGCAGGCAGCCGCTGACGCTGGCGGACGGCAGCACGCGCGGCTTCCTGGAGGACGGCGACGAGGTGACCATCACCGCGACCGCGCCCGGCCGCGGCGGCGAGCGCATCGGCTTCGGCGAGGTCACCGGCCGCATCCTGCCGGCCCCCTGAGCCGTCTGCGCCGCTCAGCGGGGGAGGCGGCGCCAGAGCGGCCGGGGGAGCAGCCGCAGCACCGCGAAGAGCGGGCGCAGTACCGGCGGCACCCACACGACGTGGCGACCCCGGCGCAGCGCCGTCACGGCCGCGTCGGCGACCTGGGCGGGCGTGCTGGAGAACGGCGCGGGCTTCATGCCCTCGGTCATCCGGCCGACGACGAAACCGGGCCGTACCAGCAGCAGCCGTACCCCGCTGCCGGCGAGCGCGTCGGAAAGCCCGCTCGCGAACCCGTCGAGCCCGGCCTTGGCCGAGCCGTACACGTAGTTCGCGCGGCGCACCCGCACCCCGGCCACCGACGAGAACACGACCAGCCTGCCGTGTCCCTGCTCGCGGAGCAGCTTGGCCAGGTGCGTCAGGACGCCGACGTGGGCGGTGTAGTCGGTGTGCACGATCGCCAGCGCGTGGGCCGCGTCCCGCTCCGCCCGCGCCTGGTCGCCGAGCACGCCGAACGCAGTGATCACCACGTCCACCGGACCGTGCTCGCGGAGGATGCCGGCCAGCACCTCGTGCTGCCGCTCGACGTCGTCCGCGTCGAACTCGACCCGCGCGACCGTGCCGGCGCCCGCCTCCCGCAGCGCGGCCTCCTCGGCGTCGAGGTCTCCGCTGCGCCGGGCCGCCAGCACGAAGCTACCGGCGCCCTGCCGGGCCAGCCGGGTCGCCACCGCCAGCCCGATCTCGCTGCGCCCGCCGAGCACCACCACCGATCCGTTCACGGGCGTCGAGTCTGCCGCAGCCCGTGAGTCAGATCGACGCGGGGATCTCGCAGCTCACCTCGGCCCGGCCGGACGCGCCCGGCTCGGTCACCGACTGCTCGGCGACGGTCACGCCGTCGACCTCGATCCGGCAGGTCAGCGGTTCGGGGGACGGCAGGGTGCTCATGGCGTGCACGGCGATGTCCGGGTACCCGTCCGGGCGATGCGGCTCGGTGAACTCGAAGTCGAACGGCTCGCCCCGCAGGGCCACCTGCGTCCGTGTCTGGCCCCGGACCACCTGCATCAGCGCGTCGGCCGGTCCGGAGACCGTGATGTGGATCCGGTGCGGCCCGGCCGGATCGGCGGCCGGGAGCGGTACCGGGCCGAACGCCTGGCTCGCCGTGCCCGCGGCGAGCAGCACGAGCGTCACCAGTGCGAGGAGAGCCGCGCGGCGCAACGGACGCTCCCTTCCGCGTGGGGGCCAGGGGCCACGGATTGTCGCACCCGGACTACCGAACGCGTGTCACCGTCCGGCGACGCGAGCACACACGGTGCCGTTACCATCGCGGTCATGGCCGACCGTCTGTACTTCCGGCAGCTGCTGTCCGGGCGCGACTTCGCGGTGGGCGACCCGGTTGCCACGCAGATGCGCAACTTCGCCTACCTGCTCGGTGACCCGGAGACCCGCGAGGCGATCGTGGTGGACCCTGCCTACGCGGTCGGCGACCTGCTCGACGCGCTTGCGGCCGACGACATGCGGCTGGCCGGCGTGCTGGTGACCCACCACCATCCCGACCACGTCGGCGGCGACCTGATGGGCCACCCGCTGCCCGGGCTCGCCGAGCTGCTCGCCCGCGAACAGGTGCCGGTGCACGTCAACCGGGAGGAGGCGGACTGGGTCCGCCGCACCACCGGCGTCTCGGCGAGCGACCTCGTGGCGCACGAGCACGACGACCTCTTCGAGGTGGGTGACGTCGGCGTGCGACTGCTGCACACGCCTGGACACACGCCCGGCAGCCAGTGCTTCCTGGTGGACGGGCGGCTGGTGGCCGGTGACACGCTGTTCCTCGAAGGGTGTGGCCGCACCGACTTCCCCGGCGGCGACGCGGACGCGATGTACCGGAGCCTGCAGTGGCTGGCGGGGCTCTCCGGTGACCCGGTGGTGTATCCGGGCCACATGTACTCGGCCGAGCCGTCGGCGGCGCTGTCGGAGGTGCGCGGCAGCAACTTCGTGTTCCGCCCGCGCTCGCTCGACGAGTGGCGGATGATGTTCGGCGGCTGAGCGCCGGTTATTTCGCCGGCCCGGTGAGGTCTGTCCATGCAGTGGCGCGATTCGACCGAATGGAGAGACCGAGATGACTAACGCCGATGTCGTCAGGGCGTGCTTCGCCAGCTACCTCGCCCAGGACCGGGCTGCCGCCGAGTCGCTCATCGCCGAGGACTTCGTCTTCACCAGCCCGCAGGACGACCACATCGATCGGGCGGCGTTCTTCGAGCGCTGCTTTCCCACCGCCGGGCGGCTGGTGACGCAGGAGCTGCTGCACGTGACACCGACCGACGGCGACGACGTCTTCGTGCTCTACGAGTACCAGCTGCGCACCGGCGAGCGGCACCGCAACACCGAGGTCCTCACCGTGCGCGACGGCCGGATCGTCGAGACCCAGGTCTTCTTCGGCGGCCGGGTTCCGGACGCACAGTCGTGAGTGCGTAACAGTGTTCTAACTCGCGTAGCCACTCACGACCTCAGGCCATGCCGAGTCTGCGCTCGATCGCGATCTCGATGACCACGCGCTGCGGGTTGACCCGGGGCCGCCGCTGGTAGCGCACCGCGTACCGGTCCTCGGCCTGGCGCACGGAGTCCGGATCGTCCCGGACCAGCGCCCGGCCCTCCAGCGTGGACCAGCGGCGGCGGTCGACCTGGCTGAGCGCCACCGGGGCGCCCCCGGCGCCGGCGGCGCGCACGTTTCGCGCCTTCACGCTGTCCCGTGAGCAGATCACCCTGGCGATTCCGAACTCCTCGTCGACGGTCACGCCGACCGGCACCACATGCGGGCGGCCGTCAGGGCGCAGGGTGGTGAGCGTGCTCAGGTGCCACTCGCGCCAGAACTCTCGGACCTCGTCGCTCGCGGGTGTGGGAGGCATCGGCATGTGGGCGAGCCTAACGTGACCACCTCTTGTTGAGAGCGCTCCCAGTTCTGGTGATCGATTAACGGTGGACAGCTGCCCGACCGCCAGGTAACGCCTAGGAAACGGACGGTTGACACCCGAACGGGTGAGGTGCAGGCTCACCTTGTGACTGGGAGCGCTCCCAGTTTCGTGGCCACTCCCACCCACAAGCCCAACGAGGGGTTACCGTGCGACACCAGCGGAGACACGTATTCGCCTTGACCTCGGTCGTCACCACCGCAGCGTTGCTGCTGACCGCCTGCGGCGGTTCCGGCGACGCCGGTGACGGCGGTGAAGGCGACGGCGCAGGCGGCCAGGGCGAGCAGATCGAGCTCTCGATCGGCACCTTCGGCGAGTTCGGGTACGAGGAGCTCTACGCCGAGTACGAGGCGGCACATCCCAACATCAAGATCGTTCCCCACCAGACCGGCCAGGGCGGGCCCTACCACCAGGCGCTGTTCACCAAGCTGGGCGCCGGTTCCGGGCTCGACGACGTGATGGCGGTGGAGGAAGGTCACCTTTCCGACGTCCTCGCCAAGTCGAGCCGGTTCAACGACCTTTCGGAGATCGGTCCCGAGAGCGTCTCGCCCGACCGCTGGCTCGACTGGAAGTACGAGGCGGGCAGGGACAAGGACGGCAAGCTCGTCGGCTACGGCACCGACATCGGGCCGCTCGCCATGTGCTACCGGAAGGATCTCTTCGAGGCGGCCGGACTGCCATCCGACCCGGAGGGCGTCAAACCGCTGTTCGAGACCTGGGACAGCTACTTCGAGGCCGGTGACCGGTTCGTCCAGGCCTCCGACGGTGTCGCCTGGTACGACTCCGGCGCGCAGATCTTCAACGCGATGCACAACCAGCTCGAGACCGGGTTCTTCGACCGCGAGGACAACCTGGTCGTGGAGACCAACACGAAGATCAAGGAGAACTGGGACAAGGTCACCGCGGCGGGTGAGCGAGGGCAGTCCGCGGGGCTGGTGGCCTTCAGCAACGAGTGGAACAGCGGCTTCAAGAGCTCGGCGTTCGCGACCAAGACCTGCCCGGCGTGGATGCTCGGCGTGATCGAGGAGCAGGCCGGCACTGAGCATGCCGGCAAGTGGGCGGTGACCGACGCGTTCCCCGGCGGCGGTGGCAACTGGGGCGGCTCGTACCTCACCGTGCCCACCCAGAGCGAGCACCCCGAGGAGGCGGCCGAGTTCGCCGCCTGGCTCACCGAACCGGAGCAGCAGATCAAGGCGTTCAAGGCGAAGGGCGTCTTCCCGAGCCAGGTCGAGGCGCTGGAGTCACCGGACCTGCTGTCCGCCACCAACGAGTACTTCGACGGGATCAACGACGGTGCGCTGTTCGCCGAGCAGGCACGCAAGGTGAGCCACGCCCAGTACAAGGGTCCGGGCGACGGCAAGATCCAGGAGAACGCGTCCAGCCCGGCGCTGCAGGCGGTCGAGCAGGGCAAGTCTCCAGAAGAAGGCTGGCGGCAGTTCGTCGACGCCGCCAAGCAGATCGCGCGGTAAGCACGCGTGAGCACGGACCTCGACGCCGGCCGCGCAGAGCGGACGACGAGCGAGTCGCCGGCTCCCACCGGCGAGGCCGGGGCGCCCAGCAGGTGGCGCCGCCGGCTGAGCCGGTGGGATGTGCGGTTCTCGCCGTACCTCTACGTGGCACCGTTCTTCGTCATCTTCGGAATCGCCGGCCTCTTCCCACTGCTCTACACCGTCTGGGTGTCGCTGTTCGACTGGGATCTGATCGACGACAACCCGTCGTTCATCGGCCTGGAGAACTACGTCGAGCTCATGGGCGACGCGCAGTTCTGGAAGACGCTGGTCAACACCGTCAGCATCTTCGTGCTCTCCAGCGGGCCGCAGATCGTGATGGCTGTGCTGCTGGCCGCGCTGCTCAACACCAGGCTTCGCCTGCCGACCGGCTGGCGGGTGGGCGTGCTGATGCCGTACGTGGCGAGCCTGGTCGCGATCGGGATCATCTTCGCCAACCTGTTCGGCCCGAACTTCGGGCTGGTCAACGGCTTGCTGGAGGTGGTCGGCCTGGACCGGGTCGACTGGCAGGCCGACCGTTTCTCCAGCCACGTGGCGATCGCGATCATGGTGAACTGGCGCTGGACCGGCTACAACGCGCTGATCGTCCTCGCGGCGATGCAGGCCATCCCCCAGGAGGTCAACGAGGCCGCCGTGGTGGACGGCGCCGGCGCGCTGCGGCGGTTCTTCCACGTCACGCTGCCGATGCTGCGGCCGACGCTGATCTTCGTCGTCATCACCTCGACGATCGGTGGCCTGCAGATCTTCACCGAGCCGAAGCTGTTCGACGCCATGCCGGGATCGAACAACGGCGGAGCGACCAACCAGTTCCAGACGATCACGCTCTACATGTACCAGTCGGCGTTCGAACGCGAGGACCTCGGCTACGCCTCCGCGATCGCCTGGGTGCTGTTCCTCGTGATCATCGTGGTCGCACTGATCAACTTCCTGCTCACCAGGCGGATCGCCACCACCGGGGAGGCCAAGCGATGACCACCACGTTCCCGCTGCCGTTCCGGCGGGTCACGCGGGACACCGGCGGCCGGCTCGGCCGGGCGAACTTCTCGGTCTACGGCCTGCTCGTGGCCTGGGTGCTCGGCTCGATCTTTCCCTTCTACTGGTCGTTCCTCGTGGCCAGCCGGGACAGTTCGATGCTCACCGAGGCGATCCCCCCGCTGGTTCCCGGCGGCAACTTCTTCGCCAACGCCCAGCGTGTCTTCGACACCGTGGAGTTCTGGAAGGCGCTCGGCAACAGCATCATCGTGTCCGGCTCCGTGACCGTCTCGACGGTGCTGTTCTCCACCCTGGCCGGTTTCGCGTTCGCCAAGCTGCGCTTCCGTGGCCGCAACGTGCTCTTCGTCCTCGTCGTCGCCACGCTGGCGGTACCGACGCAGCTCGGCATCATCCCGCTCTACATGGCGATGGCGGAGTTCGGCTGGGCGAACCAACTGCAGGCGGTCATCGTGCCGAACCTGGTCACCGCGATCGGCGTGTTCTGGATGCGGCAGTACACCGTGCAGGCGGTGCCGTACGAGCTGATCGAGGCGGCCAGGGCCGACGGCTGCTCGATGCTCCGGGTGGTGTGGCACGTGTGCCTGCCCGCCGTGCGCCCGGCCGCGGCGTTCCTCGGCATGTTCACGTTCATGACGTCGTGGAACGACTTCCTGTGGCCGCTGGTCGCGCTCAACGCCGACAACCCGACCGTCCAGGTGGCGCTGGAGAAGCTCCAGAGCGGCTACTACGTGGACTACTCGCTCGTCCTCGCCGGCACCACGCTGGCGACCATTCCGATCCTCGTCGTGTTCGTCGTTCTCGGCCGCCACATCGTGGCCGGGATCATGCAAGGTGCTGTGAAGGGATAGAACGTGTCCATTGTGCGTGCAGAGGCCGCTCCGGCCGTTGCCGAACCTGCCTTTCCAGACAACTTCCTCTGGGGTGTCTCGACCGCGGCGTTCCAGATCGAGGGAGCGACCACAATGGATGGACGAGCCCCGTCCATCTGGGACGCGTTCTGCGAGCGGCCAGGGAAGGTGGCCGGCGGCGACACCGGGGAACCGGGCGCGGATCACTACCGCCGGATGCCTGCCGACGTCGAGCTGATGGGTGAGCTCGGCGTGGGTGCCTACCGGTTCTCGATCGCCTGGCCGCGAGTGCGGCCGGACGGCGCCGACGTGAACCCGGCCGGGCTCGACTTCTACGAGCGGCTGGTGGACACGCTGCTGAACGCGGGCATCACGCCGTGGCCGACCCTGTACCACTGGGATCTGCCGCAGGCTCTGGAGGAACACGGCGGCTGGCGGAACCGGGACACGGCGTACCGGTTCGCCGAGTACGCCTCGGCGGTACTGGAGCGGCTCGGTGACCGCGTCGAGAGCTGGACGACGCTGAACGAGCCGTGGTGCTCGGCGTTCCTCGGCTACGGGTCGGGACGGCACGCGCCGGGCCGCACAGAGCCGCGTGCGGCGGTCGCCGCGACCCATCACCTGCTGCTCGCGCACGGCCTGGCCACGGCGGTGATCCGCGAGCAAGCACCCCGCGCCGCGGCGGGCGTCACGCTCAACCTGTTCCCGGTGAACGTCGCGGACCCGGATGACCCGGCCGATGTCGAGATGGGCCGCCGGATCGACGGCCTGCAGAACCGGATCTTCCTCGACCCGCTGCTGCACGGCGGTTACCCGGAGGACGTGCTCGGCGACCTGGCGCCGTTCGGCCTGCCCGAACTGATCGCACCGGGAGACCTCGAGATCATCGGGGCGCCGCTGGACATGCTCGGCATCAACTACTACCGCGACCTGAACGTGTCGGCGAAGCCGGACGAGAGGTCCGGGCGGCCGTCGGAATGGGTCGGCGCGGAGACCGTGAGCTTCCCGAAGCGCGGGCTGCCCCAGACGGACTCGGGCTGGGACATCAACGCCGGGGAGTTGACCGGCCTGCTGCTGCGCCTGCACGAGGAGTACCCGCGGCTGCCGCTCTACATCACCGAGAACGGCGCGGCGTTCCCGGACCGGCTGACGGCCGAGGGCACGATCGAGGACACCGACCGGGTCGCGTTCATCGACGCGCACCTGCGGGCCGCCCATGCGGCGATCGAGCGGGGGGTGGACCTGCGCGGGTACTTCCACTGGTCGCTGCTGGACAACTTCGAGTGGGCGGAGGGCTACGCGAAACGGTTCGGCCTCGTGCACGTGGACTTCAACACCCAGCGCAGGACCCCGAAAGCGAGTGCGTCATGGTATTCGCGGGTGATGAAGGACAACGGCCTGCGGCAGGAGAGCGATGACCGAGCCCGTTGACGCGACGATCGAGGATCGGGGCACGCCGACGCTGGAAGCGGTGGCGCGGGCGGCAGGCGTGTCCCGGTCCACCGTCTCCAGGGTGATCAACGAGCTGCCCGGCGTCAGCGGGCGTGCCCGCGAGGCGGTGAACCGGGCCATCGAGACCCTGCGCTACGTACCCAACGAGGCGGCACGCAGCCTGGTCACGCGGCGCACCAACTCGATCGCGCTGGTGGTCTCCGAGCCCGGCGACCGCGTGTTCGGCGACCCCTTCTTCGCCGGCGTGCTGCGCGGTATCCACGCGGGGCTCAGCGGCAACCGGCAGCTCGTGCTGATGATGCTGGCGGAGGACGACGACGGTGCCCAGCTGGAGAGCTACCTGTGCAGCGGGCACGTCGACGGGGCGCTGGTGGTGAGCATGCACGGCAGCGACCCGCTGCCGCAGCGGCTGGCGGCGGCGGGCCTGCCCGTCGTCGCGGGCGGGCGTCCGCTCGGTGACGCGAACGTGCCCTACGTCGACTCCGACAACTTCACGGGCGGGCTGCTGGCGGCGCGGCACCTGGTCTCGGCGGGACGCGGCCGGATCGCGACGATCGCCGGTCCCGAGGACATGGCCGTCGGCATCGACCGCCTGGTGGGCTGGCGGCGCGGCCTGTCGGAGGCCGGGCTGCCCACCGACGCCATCGTGCACAGCGACTTCTCCGTGGACGGCGGCGCAGCCGCGATGGCCGAGCTGCTGGAACGCTACCCGGACGTGGACGGGGTCTTCGCCGCCGCCGACATCATCGCGGTCGGGGCCATGCGGGAGCTCGCCCAGCGGGGCAGGCGGATCCCGGCTGACGTCGCCGTGGTCGGCTTCGACGACTCGGTGTTCGCGACCTCGGTGACGCCGCGGCTCACCACGGTCCGCCAGCCGGTCGAGGAGTTCGGCCGAACGCTGACCTGGCGGCTGCTCGCGCAGCTGGCGGGGGAGGAACACCTGCCGCCGTCGATCCTGCTGCCCACCGAACTCATCGTCCGCGACTCCGCCTAACGGCCGTCCATGAAGGCGTCGGGATCGGCGACGATCGCGCGCACGGCCGAGGCGGCGGCGCCGCGGACGGCGGCCTCGGTGCCGAGCGTGGAGCACACGACGCCGACCGGCGACCACGACGCGCTCAGCACCCGCGCGCCGAGCTCTGCCCGCAACGGCTCCGCCAGCCACGGGTAGAGGCGCGCGTACGTGCCCCCGAGCACCACGGCCGGCACGTCGAGCAGGTTGACCACGCTGGACAGAGCGATGCCGAGGCGGGCGGCGGCGTGCCGCGCGGCGCCCGTCGCGGCGCCGTCCCCGGTGGCTAGCCGGTCGAGCAGCGCGTCCAGATCGGCAGCGCCTGCCCGCTCGAGGATCGCGTCCTGGCCCGCGAGCCGTTCGAGGCAGCCCCGCGCCCCGCACGGGCAGTGGGGCCCGTCCGAGTCGACCGGGAAGTGCCCGAGCTCGCCACCGAAGCCGCGCACGCCGCTGAAGAGCTCCGCGCCGATGACGATCCCGGCGCCGATGCCGATCTCCCCGGACACGTGCACGAAGTCGTGCAGGTCGTCGTGCCCGCCCGTCCAGAGCTCGGCGAGCGCGGCGAAGTTGGCCTCGTTGCCGACGAGGATCGCGGCGTCCGGCAGGCTCACCCGGCCGCGGAGCTCCGCCGGGATGTCGACGTCGTGCCAGTCCAGGTTGGGTGCGCGGCGCAGCAGCCCGGTCGAGGCCTCGACGAGACCGGGTACCGCGACGCCGATGCCGCCGACCGTGACCTGCGCACCGGCGGCCTCGCGCAGCTCCTCGTCCAGTGCCGCGGCGACATCGGTGCAGACGTCGGCCACGGGGCGGAACCGGTTGTCGACGGGCCGGATCCGCTCGTGCCGCACCGCGCCGGTCAGATCGACCAGGCAGGTGGCGAGGTAGTCGACGCCGATCTCCACGCCGAGCCCGTGCGGCCCGGCGGGGGACAGTGACAGCGACGTGCCACGCCGGCCCGGGCCCGGCCGCTGCTCCGGCCCGGCATCGTGGACGAGGCCGGCCCCGATGAGCCGGTCGACGAGGCTGGACACCGTCGCCTTGGTGAGCCCGGTGCGCGCAGCGACACCGGCGCGCGAGATTCCGGGAGCGGTGGCGATGGCACCCAGCACGAGGGCGCTGTTGTGCCGGCGCACGGTGTGCTGGCCGGCGGGCCGGGGCTGGGTCACCGGACGATCTTAAAGGTTCAGGCGCTGAACGAAACTCTTGACCGGGCTACCGGCGAGTCGATAAGTTCAGGCGTCAAACTATCTCGCCGGAGGACATCGTGGTCGTGCAACCCACCCCTGAGGACAAGTTCAGCTTCGGTCTCTGGACGGTCGGCTGGCAGGCCGTCGACCCGTTCGGTTCGGCGACCCGCCCGCCGCTGGACCCGGTCGAGTCGGTGCACCGGCTCGCGGAGCTCGGCGCGTGGGGCGTCACGTTCCACGACGACGACCTCATCCCGTTCGGCAGCGACGACGCGACCCGCGAGCAGCACATCAAGCGGTTCCGCGGCGCGCTCGAGGAGACCGGGCTCGTGGTCCCGATGGCGACGACCAACCTGTTCGGCCATCCGGTGTTCAAGGAGGGCGCGCTCACCAACAACGACCGGGACATCCGGCGCTTCGCGCTGCGCAAGGTGCTGCGCAACGTCGACCTCGCCGCCGAGCTCGGCGCGTCGACCTACGTGCTGTGGGGCGGCCGGGAAGGATCGGAGACCGACGCCGCGAAGGACGTGCGCGCGGCCCTCGACCGCTACCGGGAGGGCATCGACACGATCGCGCAGTACGTGCTCGACCAGGGCTACGGGCTTCGGCTGGCGCTCGAGCCCAAGCCGAACGAGCCACGCGGCGACATCTTCCTGCCCACCGTCGGGCACGCGCTCGCGTTCATCGCCGGCCTCGAACACCACGAGATGGTCGGCGTGAACCCGGAGGTCGGTCACGAGCAGATGGCCGGGCTGAACGTCGTGCACGGGATCGGGCAGGCGCTGTGGCAGGACAAGCTGTTCCACATCGACCTCAACGGCCAGCGCGGCCCGCGCTACGACCAGGACCTGATCTTCGGCCACGGCGACGTGCTCTCCGCGTTCTTCCTCGTCGACCTGCTGGAGAACGGTGCCGATGCCTCTGGCGCCGGCGGGCGCGGGCGATACCAGGGACCGCGGCACTTCGACTACAAGCCGCTGCGCACCGAGGACTTCGACGGTGTGTGGGCCAGCGCCGCCGCCAACATGCGCAGCTACCTGCTGCTGCGTGAGCGGGCGCGGGCCTTCCGCGCCGATCCGCGGGTGCAGGAGGCGCTGGCGGCCTCGCGGGTACCGGAGCTGGCGGTGCCGACGCTGGCCGAGGGCGAGTCGCCCGCCGACCTCAAGGCCGACCGCAGTGCCTACGAGGACTTCGACGCCGATGCGGTGGCCGAGCGCGGGTACGGCTTCGCGCAGCTCTCCCAGCTCGCCTTCGAGCATCTCGTCGGTTTCACCGGCTGACTCCGCGCGCTCCCCAATGTGGCATCCGTTGCGCTGAACGCACCGAATGCCACATTGGGGCGGTGCGGGTCAGGGGAGTGTGCGGGAGAGGGCGAGTGCGGCGGTGCGCACTGCCGGCGCCACCCGTTCCACCCGCATCCGGTTCGTCCAGCCGGAGATCGAGATCGCGGCGCGTGCGGTGCCGTCCGTGCCGCGCAGCGGGCTCGCCGCGCACACCACGCCGACGCCGGACTCCTCCCGGTCGTAGGCGAGCCCGTCGGCGCGGACCTTCGCGAGCTGGCGGCGCAGCAGGCCGGGGCCGGTGATCGTGCGCCTGCTGATCCGTGGCAGCCCGGCCGCGAGCACGGTGTCCACGACGGGCTCCGGTGACCAGGCGAGGATCGCCTTGCCCACGGCCGTGGCGTGCGCGGGGAAGCGCCCGCCGATGCGGGAGGGCAGCGTCGGCGCGTCGGGCCCGCGCAGCACGTCGAGATACACGACCTCGGTGCCCTCCAGCACGGCGAGGTGCACGGTGTTGCGGGTGGCCTCGCGCAGATCGGCGAGGTAGGGGCGCGCGGCGTCGACGAGCCCGCGTTGCCGGACCGCCAGCTGGCCGATCTCGAAGAGCCGCAGCCCCAGCCGCAGCGCCGTGCCGTCCCGTTCGAGCAGGCCGTGCCGCACCAGGTGGGCGGTGAGGCGGTGCACGCTCGACTTCGGCAGCGCGGTGCGGCGGGCGAGCTCGGACACCCCGAGCGCGTCGTCGCCGGGCTCGAACGCCGTGAGCAGCGCGGTCACCCGGGCCGCCGTCGACGCGGTGTCGTCGGTGCCGTTGGAGTCGTTCCGCTGACCGGGACACATGCGTTGATAATGCCGCATGCGGTGCAGGACCGTCACCGTCATGGGCGAAGCTCGAGCGGTGGCCGCGATCGTCGGTCCCGGCAACATCGGTACGGACCTGCTGGCGAAGCTGGGCCGCAGTGAACGGATCGACGTGCGGTACATGGTGGGCGTCGATCCGGCCTCCGACGGCCTGGCCCGCGCGGCCGGCCTCGGCGTGCAGACCTCCGCGGACGGCGTCGACTGGCTGCTCGGCCGCGACGAACCGCCGGACCTGGTCTTCGAGGCCACCTCGGCGCGGGCGCACGCCGGGAGCGCTCCCCGCTACGCCGAGGCGGGAATCCAGGCGATCGACCTGACCCCTGCGGCGGTCGGCCCGTTCACCTGCCCGGTCGTGAACCTGCCGGAGCACCTGGACGCGCCCAACCTGAACATGATCACCTGTGGTGGTCAGGCGACCATCCCGATCGTGCACGCGGTCTCCCGGGTCACGCCGGTGCCGTACGCGGAGATCGTCGCCTCGGTGTCCTCGCGCTCGGCGGGCCCCGGCACGCGCGCGAACATCGACGAGTTCACCGAGACCACCGCCCTCGGAATCGAGCGCGTCGGCGGCGCGGCCAGGGGCAAGGCGATCATCATCATCAACCCCATGGAACCGCCGATGATCATGCGCGACACCGTGTTCTGCGCGATCGACCCGGACGCCGACCGCGACGCGATCAGCGCCTCGATCCACCGGATGGTCCGCGACGTCCAGGTCTACGTCCCCGGCTACACGCTGAAGGCCGAGCCGCAGTTCGACGACCCGCGACCGGACTGGAACGGGCGCGGGAGGGTGGCGGTGTTCCTCGAGGTCGCAGGCAACGGCGACTACCTGCCCACCTACGCGGGCAACCTCGACATCATGACCGCCGCCGCGGCTCAGGTCGGGGAACTGCTCGCCGAGCGGATCGTGGAGCAGAGGGGAGTGCGGGCATGAACCGCGAGGTCCGGCTGGTCGACACCACCCTGCGCGACGGCAGCCACGCGATGGCGCACCAGTTCACCGAGCAGAACGTGCGGGACACGGTCCGTGCACTGGACGACGCGGGTATCTCGCTGATCGAGGTGACCCACGGCGACGGGCTCGGCGGCTCGACGTTCAACTACGGCTTCTCCCTCGTCGACGAGCGGAAGCTCATCGCCGCCGCGGTGGACGAGGCGCGGCAGGCGAGGATCGCCGTGCTGCTGCTGCCGGGTCTCGGCACGGTCACGGACCTGAAGGCGGCCGCGGACCTCGGCGCGGGCGCCGTGCGCATCGCGACCCACTGCACCGAGGCGGACGTGTCCATGCAGCACTTCGCCGCGGCGCGGGACCTGGGCCTGGAGACGGTGGGCTTCCTGATGCTGTCGCACATGGCGACGCCGGAGGAGCTGGCGAAGCAGGGCCGGATCATGGTCGACGCCGGGTGCGAGTGCGTTTACGTCGTGGACTCCGCGGGTGCGCTGATCCTGGAGGAGGCCGCCGACCGGATCGCCGCGCTGGTCGCCGAGTTCGGCACGGCGGCGGAGGTCGGCTACCACGGCCACCAGAACCTGAGCTTCGGCGTGGCCAACTCCGTGCTCGGCTACCGGGCCGGGGCGCGGCAGATCGACGGCTCGCTGGTGGCGCTCGGCGCGGGCGCGGGCAACTCGCCGACCGAGGTGCTGGCGGCGACGTTCGAACGGCTCGGCGTGGCCACCGGCGTCGACAAGGACGCGCTGATGGATGCCGCCGAGAACGTCGTCAAGCCCTATATCACCCGCCTGCCGGTCATGGACCGTTCGTCGATCGTGCAGGGCTTCGCCGGCGTGTACTCCAGCTTCCTGCTGCACGCCGAGCGCGCTGCGCAGCGCTACGGGGTGCCCGCCCACGAGATCCTGTACCGGGTCGGCGAGCGCCGGTACGTGGGCGGCCAGGAGGACATGATCATCGACATCGCCCTCGGCCTCGCCGTCGAGCGGGACGGCTGATCAGGAGTGCAGCGCGTTGGCGCCGAGCACCAGCCGCACACAGTGCGCCGTGAGGCGGTCCCGGCTCACCCGCAGTGTGCCGCCGAGGTAGGCGGAGAACAGGTTCGCCAGCGCGCCGACCAGGGCGGTCGCGGTCATCTCGCGGTCGCCCTCGTCGACCTTGTCGGCGAGTTGCTCGCGGACGAGTGCGGCGAACATCGGCAGCCGCTGCACACCGAGCCTGCTCAGCGCAGGCTCCGTCGGCGGGGCGAGCAGCAGCACCCGGCCCTTGCGGGGATCGTCGAGGATCAGCTTGACGAACGCGCTCACCGAGGACTCCGCCCGCGACCGGGCATCGGGACCGCTCGACCGGACCGCGTCGACGAGGGCCCGGTGCGCCTCGTCGACGACCTCCTCGTACACGGCGAGGATCAGCTCGTCACGGTCGGCGAAGCTCTCGTAGAAGTAGCGCTCGGTGAGCTTCGCCTGCCGGCACACGGCGCGCACGCTCACGGCGGCGCCACTGCCCGTGCCGAGGAGGTCGAGCGCGGTGTCGAGCAGCAGGCGGCGGCGGGCCGCCTTCCGGTCGGTGAGCGTGGTGCCCGCCCACGTGCGAGCCGCGCCGGCCATACGGTGCCCTCCCTCAATTGACTACGAACGTTGTCAACTCTAACCTGACAACAGGTGTAGTCACTTTGGTCGTCGGCAAGGGAGCGGGCATGACTCAGGTCGAGGAACGCGAAGCCGGGAGCCGGGCCGAGCCGGAGCCGCTCGGCCCGGACTCGCTGACCTGGCGGATCTTCGGGGACTGGCGTGGCCTGCTGATCGCGCTGTGGGCCGGGTCGATGCAGAACATGCACCCCGAGCTGGGTGCGGGCGTCGAGGAGCACTCGCAGTTCTTCCGGGAACGCTGGGAGCGGTTGTTCCGCTCGCTCTACCCCATCGGCGGGGTCATCTACGACGGGCCGCGAGCGCACCGGACGGCGCTGCAGGTGCGCGGCTACCACGACACCATCAAGGGCATCGACAAGCACGGCCGCCGCTACCACGCGCTCAACCCGGACACCTACTACTGGGCGCACGCCACGTTCTTCGTCAGCACGCTGCTCATCGCGGAGCACTTCATGGGTGGGCTCACCGAGGCGCAGCGGCGCCGGCTTTTCGACGAGCACGTGCAGTGGTACCGGATGTACGACATGAGCATGCGGCCGGTGCCCGGCTCGTGGGAGGAGTTCCAGCGGTACTGGCGGCACATGTGCACCGAGGTGCTCGAGGACAACAAGGCGACGCGGGAGGTGCTCGACATCCGCGCCATCGCGAAGCCGGGCGGGCTGCGCCTGCTGCCGGACGCCGCCTGGCGGGTCCTGCGCGTCCCGATCGCGCGGAGCTTCGTCTGGCTCACCGTGGGCATGTACGACCAGCCCGTCCGCGACCTGCTCGGCTACCGCTGGTCGCGGCGCGACGAGCGGCTGCACCGGCTGGCCGGCCGCGCCGTCAACGCCGCGTTCAAGCTGGTGCCGTTCGAGCGCAGGTACCACCCGCGGGCCAGGGCGGGCTGGCGCCGGGCCGCGGGCAAGGACCCGGTGGACGCGCCGCTCGTCGAGACCCCGGCGCGCAACCTGCCGCCCCTGGACGAACGGGACAGTCCCACGCACTATGCACCGAACGTCGAGCACTGAGATCGAGCACTGAGATCGAGCACTGAAGTCGAGCACTGAAGTCGAGCACTGAAGGAGACACCGTGAAACTGGGCTACCACCTCGGTTACTGGTCCGCCGGGCCGCCGGCCGGCGCGCTGGAGGCGGTCACCACCGCCGAGGAGCTCGGTTTCGACTCCGTGTGGACGGCCGAGGGATACGGTTCCGACGCGCTCACCCCGCTCGCGTGGTGGGGTGCGTCGACGTCGCGGATCACCCTCGGTACCGACATCGTGCAGCTGTCGGCGCGCACGCCTACGGCGACCGCGATGGCCGCGATGACGCTCGACCACCTCAGTGGCGGCCGGTTCGTGCTCGGGCTCGGCGCGTCCGGTCCCCAGGTGGTCGAGGGCTGGTACGGCCAGCCCTATCCGAAGCCGCTCGCCAGGACGCGGGAGTACGTCGAGATCGTCCGGCGGGTCGTTGCCCGCGAACAGCCGGTGTCCTTCGACGGTGCCTCCTACCAGCTGCCGCTGCACGGCGGCACCGGGCTCGGCAAGCCGCTCAAGTCCACCGTGCACCCGTTGCGGCCGCACATCCCGATCTACCTCGCGGCGGAGGGGCCGAAGAACGTCGCGCTGGCCGCGGAGATCTGCGACGGTTGGCTACCGCTGTTCTTCTCACCGAAGAGCGACGGCTTCTACCGGGCGGCGCTGGAGGAGGGTTTCGCGCGCAGGCCGGAGCGCCCCACGGGCTTCGAGGTGGCCGCCTCGGTGCCGGTGGTCGTGCACGACGACGTCGAGCAGGCGGCCGACCTCATCCGGCCGGCGCTCGCGCTCTACATCGGCGGGATGGGCGCCAAGTCGGTGAACTTCCACCACGACGTCTTCGCGCGGATGGGCTACGAGGACGTCGCCGACAAGGTTCAGGATCTCTACCTCGCGGGACACAAGGCGGAGGCGACCGCGGCGATTCCCACGCGGCTCATCGAGGACACCTCGCTGATCGGGCCCGCGGCGAAGATCCGCGACGAGCTCGCCGCGTGGGAGGAGTCGGTGGTGACGACCCTGCTCGTGCGCGGCGACGCGGCGGCGCTGCGGAAGGTCGCCGACGTGCTGAGCTGATATCCGGCCCGGTGTCTTTGTTCAGAACGCGCTGTCGATGAGCGTCTACGGGTTCGAACAGCCCTCCCGCTTCCGCGAAGGCCGGTCCGGGTGAAAGTATCGGCTCGCACCCGCGATCCGCAGCATCCTGTCGAGGAGGACCATGTCCGCGCTGGGCAGGAGAACGCGTCTCGGTTACTCGCTCGGTTCGTTCGTCACCGGCGCGTTCGGCACGGTTCCCGGGCTGTTGCTGCTGCCCTACCTCACGGACACGATGGCGGTGCCCGCCGCCGCGGCGGGCGCGATCGTGCTGCTGCCGAAGGCATGGGACGTGCTGTTCAATCCGATCGCGGGCCGGATCTCCGACGCGGGCCTTGCCCGGCGGGGCAGCAGGGGGCGGTCGTTGCTGCTCGGCGGGCTGGTGCTCGCGGTGTGCTTCGCGGCGCTGTTCGCCCATCCCGGCCTCGGCACGGTCGGCCTCGACGCGGCGTATGTGGTGGTGATCTTCTTCGCCTGCGCCACGGCGTTCGCGTTCTTCCAGGTGCCGTTCAACGCACTGCCCGCAGAGCTCACCGACGGCTACCACGAGCGGACGCGGCTGACCACCTGGCGGATCGCGGTGCTGGCGCTCGCGATCCTGGTCTCCGGTGCGGGTGCCCCCGCGATCGCGAGCGCGCTCGGCGGCGTGCAGGGCTACCGCATGATGGGCGTCTTCGTCGCGCTGCTGATCGTGGCGGGGACGATCAGCGTCTACCTCGGCATCCGGCGGGCCCCGGCCGGGATACTGCGCCAGCCGACGCCGACGTGGCGGGCGCTGCTGGCCACCATGCGGGTCTGGAAGTCGTTCCGCTGGCTGCTGGCGGTGTACTTCGTGCAGGCGCTCGGGGTCGCCACGCTGCTGGCGGGCGTGAGCTACACGGCGCGGTACGTGCTCGGTGACGCCGACCTGCAGGCGCTGCTGTTCGCCGGCTTCGTCGGCCCCGCGCTGCTGGTCATGCCGCTGTGGGACCGGGTCGGCCGGGCCGGAGGCAAGCTGGCGGGCTTCCGGGTCGCTTCGGCGGTGTTCGGCGTCGCGCTGATCGGGCTGATGTTCGCCCAGGTGCTGCCGCTGGCGGTGGTGTTCGTCTTCGTCGCGGGAGCTGGTGTCGGCTACGCGGGCATCCAGGTGTTCCCGCTGGCGATCCTGCCGGATCTGATCTCGGCCGAGGAGGAGCGCACCGGAGCGACCAGGGCCGGGGTCACGGCCGGGGTGTGGACGGCCGCGGAGACCCTCGGGCTCGCGCTCGGACCGGGCTTGTTCGGGCTGGTGCTCGCGGCGGGCGGGTACCTGTCCAGCGCGGATGCGACGGTGACGCAGCCGGACAGCGCCGTCACGGCGATCGCGCTGGGCTTCTCGGCGCTGCCCGCCGTGCTGGTGCTGCTCGGCATCCCGCTGCTGCGGCGAAGCGTGCTGGAGGCGGAACGGCGGCCGGAAGCGGTGGCCTCATGACCGCGCTGCCCGCCGGGGGAGCCGCCGCCGGGGACGTGCTGGCCGAGGTCCGTGCGCTGCGCTCGGCGGACCTGCCGACCCACGGCGGGCGCACGCTCGCCTACGTCTACGACAGCGGGCTCGGCGGCATCGACGAGCTCGGCATGGCCGCCTACGCGCTCGCCTCGTCGGCGAACGGGCTCGATCCCACCGCGTTCCCGAGCCTGCTGCGGATGGAGAACGACGTCGTGGCGGCGACCGCGTCCCTGCTCGGTGGCACGGCGGAGACCGTGGGCACGGTGACGTCCGGGGGCACGGAGTCCTGCATGCTCGCCGTGCTCGCCGCACGCGAGGGCCGCCGGGAGGTGCGCGCGCCGAACGTGGTGCTGCCCGCGACCGCCCACGCGGCGTTCCGCAAGGCGGCGCACTGCTTCGGCGTGCGCGCCGTCGAGGTGCCCGTCGACCCCGGCACCTTCCGTGCCGAACCCGCCGCGATGGCCGCGGCGATCGACGGCGACACGGTCCTCGTCGTGGCGAGCGCGCCGTCCTACGCGCACGGCGTGGTCGATCCGGTCGCCGAGATCGCCGCCGCCGCAGCGGCGCGCGGGGTGCGCATGCACGTCGACGCCTGCATCGGCGGCTGGGTGCTGCCCTACCTGCGGCGCCTCGGCGCGGAGGTCCCTCCGTTCGGCTTCGGGGTCGAGGGCGTCACCAGCATCTCGGTGGACCTGCACAAGTACGCCTACTGCCCGAAGGGCGTCTCGGTGCTGCTGCACGCCGGCGCGGACCTGCGCCGCGGGCACTACTTCGCCAGCGCCGACTGGCCCGGGTACACGATGCTCAACTCGACACTGCAGTCGACGAAGTCCGGCGGGCCCCTCGCCGCGGCGTGGGCGGTGCTGCGGCACATCGGCGACGACGGCTACCTGCGGCTCGCGCGGGAGACCCTGGCGGCGGTCGCGGAGATCCGCGACGGCATCGAGAAGATCGAGGGGCTGCGCGTCCTCGGTTCGCCGGACTCCACGCTACTGGCGTTCACGACGGCGGGCGACGACGTCGGCTTCGACCTGTTCACTGTCGCCGACGAGATGCGCGAGCGCGACTGGTACGTGCAGCCGCAGTTCGCGCACGGTTCGTCGCCGGTGAACCTGCACCTGACGGTGACCGCCGCCAACCGCGGCGGCGAGGCGGCGTTCCTTGCCGGCCTGGCGGGGTCGGTCGACGTGGCCCGCGCGGCCGGCCCGGTCGTGGTCGCGCCCGAGCTGGTGGAGCTGATCACCGCGCTCGATCCGGACAAGTTGACGCCCGCGGAGTTCGAGGGCCTGCTCACCGGCGCGGGGCTGGCCGGTGACGGCGGCCTGCCCGAGCGCATGGCGCAGGTCAACGTGCTGCTCGCCGCCGCCCCGGCCCGGCTGCGCGAGCGCGTGCTGCTGGAGTTCCTCGGCCTGCTCTACCGGCCCTCCGCGCTGCCATGAGCGACCGTTGCTGGCACTTTTCGCTGGTAACGAGTCGTTCATGGACGTGCGGCCTTGCGCCTGCTCACCCCTCGTGAGTGCGTACACGAGTTCTAACTCGTGTACGCACTCACGACCCGTGACCAGCGGAATGGTGCGCTTCCAGGGCGGCGCGAGCCCGCCTTACGGCACCTGGCCGACGGCGATGAGCGAGCTGGCGTCGAGGGTGTCGATGCCCGCCTCCAGCAGGCCGTCCTGGAACCGCTTCCGGACCCGGTCGAGGGCCTCCGGCGGAAGTCCTTCCACGAATCCCCGCATCGCCGCGCCCAGCTCCACCGTCGTCGCCGCCGGGGCGACACGCTCCAGCACGGCTCCGGTCCGCGCCGCGTGCCGGGCGTGGCGCCGGCGAGCACCAGGACGTCCGCGAACTCCACCTGGGAGAGCGCGACCTGCGCGACGGTGCGCTCGTCGTCCGGGCTCGCGCGGAGCCCGCGCTCGCCGAGCAGCTCGTCGCCGGTCGCGTCGCCGAGCCACGACCCGACGTCCAGCACGGTCACAACAGCCTCGACCTCGACGTCGGTACTCACCGGGCGGTCACCCGACGAGGACGTGCTCGAGGGCCCAGCACACCGGCTCGGGCTCCATGGCCTCGTCGAGGTGGACGGCGATGCTCCGCACCTGGGGCAGCCGGGTGAGCTTGCGCAGCAGCGGGAGCAGGTCCTCGCGTAGCGTGCAGGACACGCAGCCATGCGCCAGTTCGAGGGCGCTGAGCTGGTCGCTGGGGCCGAGCCGCAGGCGCCTGCGGACGACGCCGCTCGCCACCTCCCGCAGGTCGTAGTGCACGACCGCGGTACCGGGGTCGGCCCGGCGCAGGAGGTCGGCCACCTGCCGGCCGGGGCCGGGGGAGAGGCCGCTGATCAGGGTGAGGGGCACACGGTGGTTGTCGGTCACGGCCGTGTATTCTAAATGAAAATGACAATCAATATCAATTGAGGGGGCAGGTGACAGCCGTGTGCCAGGTCACCGGCCGCCGGCCGGGGTACGGCAAGCAGGTCTCGCATTCGCACCGGCGCACCTCGCGGCGCTGGGAACCCAACCTGCAGACCCGCAGGTACTGGGTGCCGAGCCAGGGCCGCTGGGTGCGGCTGCGGGTCTCGGTGAAGAAGGGCATGAAGACGATCGACAAGCGCGGGATCGACGCCGTCGTCGCGGAGCTGCGGGCGAACGGGGTCAAGCTCTGATGGCGCGCAACGAGATCCGGCCGATCATCAAGCTCCGGTCCACGGCCGGCACCGGCTACACCTATGTGACCAGGAAGAACCGCCGCAACGATCCCGACCGGATCGTGCTCCGCAAGTTCGAGCCGGTGGTGCGCAGGCACGTCGAGTTCCGGGAGGAACGCTGATGGCGAAGAAGTCGAAGATCGCGCGGAACAGCCGGCGGCTGGCGGTCGTCGAGCGCCATGCGCAGCGGCGGGCCGAGCTGAAGGCCGTCGTCCGCTCGCCCCGGTCGAGCCGGGACGAGCGGGCCACGGCGGTGTCGGCACTGCAGGCGATGCCGCGTGATGCCAGCCCGACCCGCGTGCGCAACCGGGACGCCGTTGACGGCAGGCCGCGCGGCTACTTCCGCGCGTTCGGGCTCTCCCGCATCCGGCTGCGCGAGCTGGCGCATCGGGGGGAGCTGCCAGGCGTGACCAAGTCGAGCTGGTGAGGAGCATCGTGGCGAGGAACGGCAGCCGAGACCGGCCGGTCCGGCGCAAGCGCAATCCGCTGGTCGCCGAGCGGGCCGGCGAGGTCGACTGGAAGGACGTGGACCTGCTGCGCAAGTTCATCTCCGACCGGGGCAAGATCCGAGCCCGCCGGGTGACCGGGCTGACCCCGCAGCAGCAGAAACAGGTCGCCGTGGCGATCAAGAACGCGAGGGAGATGGCCCTGTTGCCCTACCCGGCAGGCAAGCGCGGCTGAGGCGGGGACCGCGTGAGATGGTGGGTGATGCTCGCCGCCTACCACGGCCATGCCGACGCGGTCGAGGCTCTGCTCGCCCGCGGGGCCGATCCGAACCGGCTCAGCGACCGCGGACAGAGTCCGCTGGCCGGCGCCGTCTTCAAGGCCGAGCCCGCCGTGGTGCGAGCGCTGCTCGCGGGATGCGCCGACCCGGAGGCCGGTCACCCGTCCGCGATCGAGACGGCCCGGATGTTCGGCAACGAGGAGTTGCTCACTTTCCTGCAACCCTGAGCGCGGGCCCGCCCGCACCGGGCGGCATGCTTGGCGGCATGGCGGAGGAGCATCACTACCTGGTCGGACTGGACCTCACGGGCAGGCGCGTCGTCGTGGTGGGCGGCGGCACGGTCGCCCAGCGGCGGCTGCCCCGGCTGGTCGGCGCGGGCGCCGCGGTCGAGCTCGTCTCGCCGCACACCACACCGTCGGTGAGCGCGATGGCGGACGCGGGCGAGATCACCTGGCACGAGCGCCGCTACACCGACGGTGATCTGACCGGTGCGTGGTACGCCCTCGCCTGCACGGACGCCCCGGACGTCAACGCCGCGGTCTGCGCCGAGGCCGAACGGGAGCGGGTGTTCTGCGTGCGCGCCGACGCCGGTTTCGCGGGCAGTGCCGTCACCCCGGCCTCGGGGGAGTACGACAACCTGCTGGTGGGTGTGCTCTCCGGCGGTACGCACCGACGCTCCGCCACCGTCCGGGACAACCTGCTGGACGGTCTGCACTCGGGCGTGATCGCCGACCCCGGTGAGGACCCTGGCGAGTCCGGGGAACCGGCCGGTGTCGCGCTGGTCGGCGGCGGCCCCGGTGACCCCGAGCTCATCACCGTGCGCGGCCGCCGCATGCTGGCCAGGGCCGATGTCGTGGTGGTCGACCGGCTGGCCCCGCGGGAACTGCTGGACGAGCTGCCGCCGCACGTCGAGGTGATCGACGCCGCGAAGATCCCGTACGGCCGCGCCGCCAGCCAGGAAGTGATCAACGCCGCGCTGATCGACAACGCGAGGGCGGGCAGGTTCGTCGTCCGGCTCAAGGGCGGCGACCCGTACGTGTTCGGCCGCGGCTTCGAAGAGGTGCTGGCGTGCGCGGAGGCGGGCGTGCCGGTGACCATCGTGCCGGGCATCACCAGCGCCTTCGCCGTCCCGGCGGTCGCCGACGTACCGGTGACGCACCGCGGGGTGGCGCACGAGGTGGTCGTGGTGTCCGGGCACGTCCCGCCCGGACACGAGCAGTCGCTGGTCGACTGGGACGCACTGGGGCGGCTGCGCGGCACGCTGGTGCTGATGATGGGGGTCGAGCGGATCGAACGATTCGCCGACACCCTCATCGAGGCCGGCCGGCCCGCGGACACACCCGTCGCGATGATCCAGGACGGCACGATGCGCGGTCAGCGCGTGGTGCGGTCGACCCTGAAGGCGATCGGCGCCGACGCCGCCGAGGCGGGAATCCGGCCGCCCGCGGTGACCGTGATCGGGCCGGTGGCCGGCCTCGCGCCCGATCAGGAGCGGAGCGCGCCGGGCTGACAGGGCGCAGCGCCGTTCAGTGCCCTTCAGCCCTTCAGCCCGCTGCCCTGCCCCGCGCGGCGGGGTAGCAGCGCCGGACGAAATCGATGATCGCCTCGGTCAGCCGCGCCGGATCGGCCCGCAGCTCCACCGGGCTGCGGGCCTGGATGAACTCGGCGTCCGGCAGGTCGGCGGCGAGCGTGTCGGCGTCGCCGAAGGGATGAATCGGGTCGCGCTCGTGCCCGATCACCAGCGCGGGCACCGTGATCTGGCCCCGCACCGACTTCGGCGGGGCCACCCTGCCGAACAGCACGCCGTGCAGCAGTGCCGCCATCGACGCCGGCTGCTGTTCGAGGGTGTCGGTCACGACGTCGACCCACTGGTTGCCGTGCGGAACGAGCCGGGCGAGCGCGGCGACGGCCTCCACGGTGAGCGGCACGAACCGGGCGGCGAACAGCAGCGGCCCGAAGGTCAGCAGCCCGGCGACGATGGCGTTGTCCAGCACCGGCATCTCGACGATGATGCCGCGCAGCCGCTCGGGTGCTGAGACGCCCACCTCCAGCGAGACGTTCGCGCCCAGTGATGTGCCGCCGACCACGGCGCGCTCGACCCCGAGGTGATCCAGCAGCGCCACCGTCTGCTCGGCGAACGCGGGCATGGAGTACTCCCAGGACTCCGTCGGCCGGTCCGACTCGCCGTGCCCGAGCAGGTCGAGCGTCACCGCGCGGTAGCCCTCGGCGGCCAGCTCACGGGCCAGCGGAGTGTGCATCCGCCGGGTGAACATGATGCCGTGGGCGAGGACCACGACGGCGTCCCCGCTGCCGTGCTCGGTGTAGGCCAGGCGGTGACCGTTGTACTCGAAGGCCCCGGCGAGCTCGATCGGGCGGGCCGCGCGCAGCGGTGGCGGCGGCACGGGAGCCTGCGACGGCTCGTTCGGTGCGGGCAGGCTGCTCATCGCGGTACCGTCCCTTCCCGCTCGCCGGAAGCTGCTCGACTCAGGTTAGCCGCTGGCAGGCCGTCAACGGCGTACGTCAGGATGGCAGGCATGACTGCAACCCCGGACAACCTGCAGGATCTCGTGTCGCTCAAGGTGGAACGTGCCGGGCACGTCGCCGAGGTGACGTTGCTCGGGCCGAGCAAGGGCAACGCCATGGGGCCGGACTTCTGGCGCGAGCTGCCCCTCGTCTTCGGCGCGCTGGACGCCGACCCGGAGGTGAGGGCGATCGTACTGACGGGCAGCGGCGCCCACTTCTCCTACGGCCTCGACCTGCCCGCGATGATGCCCGGCTGGGCCGAGTACCTCGCCGGCGACGCGCTCGCGGGCCCGCGGACCAGGTTCCTGAGGGAGGTCCGGGAGCTGCAGGACGCGGTGACCTCCGTCGCGGCGACCCGCAAACCGGTGATCGCGGCGGTGTCCGGCTGGTGCATCGGCGGTGGCGTGGACGTCGTCAGCGCCGCCGACGTCCGCCTGGCCAGCGCCGACGCGAAGTTCAGCGTCCGTGAGGTCAAGGTCGCGATCGTCGCGGACCTCGGCAGCCTGCAGCGGCTCTCCGCGATCATCGGCGACGGGCACCTGCGCGAGCTCGCGTTCACCGGGCGTGACATCGACGCCGCACGGGCGGAACGGATCGGCCTGGTCAACGACGTCTACCCCGACCAGGACGCGCTGCTCGCGGCCGCCAGGGAGCTGGCCGCCGAGATCGCCGCCAACCCGCCCCTCGTCGTGCAGGGGGTCAAGGACGTACTGTCCGTCAACACCGAGCAGCAGGTCGCCGCCGGGCTGCGCTACGTCGCTGCGTGGAACTCGGCGTTTCTGCCGAGCAAGGATCTCCAGGAGGCGGTACAAGCATTCATGGAACGGCGGGACCCTCGGTTCCAGGGCGAGTGAGACGAGCACTGAGGAGAAGAACGTGAGCGACGGCGCCGCATCCGTGTACGACAGGTTCCGCGAGGCGCGGGACTACCTGCTCGCGCACCGCGAGGACTACGACACCGCGTACCGGGACTTCACGTGGCCGGAGTTCACGGAGTTCAACTGGGCGCTGGACTGGTTCGACCGGATCGCACGCGACCCCGCCAACGCCGAACGCTACGCGCTCTGGATCGTCGAGGAGGACGGCTCGGAGAGCCGCTGGACGTTCCCGGAGATGGCCGGCAGGTCGAACCAGGTTGCGAACTGGCTCCGGGCGCGAGGCGTGGGCCGGGGCGATCGGCTGATCCTCATGCTGGGCAACCAGGGCGAGCTGTGGGAGACCATCCTCGCCGCGATCAAGCTGGGCGCGGTGATCATCCCGGCCTCGACGCTGCTCGGCCCGGCCGACCTGCGCGACCGGGTCGACCGGGGAGCCGCGCGGCACGTGGTGATCCGCTCGGCGGACGCCGCGAAGTTCGCCGACGTCCCCGGCGACTACACCCGGATCGCGGTGGGCGAGCCGGTCGAGGGCTGGCTGCCCTTCGCCGACGCCTACTCCGCGCCCGCGGAGTTCACGCCGGACGGTCCGACCCCGGCCACCGACCCGCTCCTGCTGTACTTCACCTCCGGCACCACGGCGCAGCCGAAGCTGGTGCAGCACACGCACACGTCCTACCCGGTCGGGCACCTCTCGACGATGTACTGGATCGGTCTCGAACCGGGCGACGTGCACCTCAACATCTCCTCGCCCGGCTGGGCGAAGCACGCGTGGAGCAACGTCTTCGCGCCGTGGAACGCCGAGGCGACGGTGTTCCTGTACAACTTCTCCCGGTTCGACGCGGGGGCACTGCTGGCGCAGATGGACCGCTGCGGGATCACCAGCTTCTGCGCGCCGCCCACCGTCTGGCGGATGCTCATCCAGTCCGACCTCGGCGCGCTCCGTCGGCCACCGGCGAAGGTCGTCGGCGCGGGAGAGCCGCTCAACCCGGAGGTGATCGAGCAGGTCGCGAAGGCGTGGGGGGTGACCATCCGCGACGGCTTCGGCCAGACCGAGACCAGCGTGCAGATCGCCAACACGCCGGGGCAGCACGTCAAGCCCGGTTCCATGGGGCGCGCGGTGCCGGGCTTCACGGTGACGCTGCTCGACCCGCTCAGCGGCGAGCCCGCGGACGAGGGCGAGATCTGCCTCGACCTCGCGCACCGCCCGGTGGGGCTGATGGTCGGTTACGCCGACGACGACGAGCGGACCGCGACGGCGTTCGCCGGCGGGTACTACCACACCGGCGACGTCGGCTCGATCGACGAGAACGGTTACGTCACCTACGTCGGCCGCACCGACGACGTCTTCAAGGCTTCCGACTACCGGATCTCGCCGTTCGAGCTGGAGAGCGTGCTGCTGGAGCACGAGGCGGTCGCCGAGGCGGCCGTGGTGCCCGCACCCGACCCGATCCGGCTCGCGGTGCCCAAGGCGTACGTCGTCCTCGCGAACGGGTACGAACCGGACGCCGCGACCGCGGAGAGCGTCCTCGCCTTCAGCCGGGAGCACCTGGCGCCGTACAAGCGGATCCGCAGGCTCGAGTTCGCCGAGCTGCCGAAGACGATCTCCGGCAAGATCCGGAGGGTCGAGCTGCGCGGCAAGGAGGAGGCGACCGCCGAGACCCGCCAGCCCGCCGAGTTCCGCGAGGAGGACTTTCCCGGGCTCAAGGGCTGACAGCCCGCCACGGCCGTCGGCTACGGAGGGTAGCCAAAGGCCGAAGTGTTCGAGTCCACTGTGGACGATACCTGAGCAGGCGTCGCTCGCCGGCTGACGCCACCCGGGTGAAAGCCGTGCGTTGTGGGTTAACGGTTCAGGTGTACGAACCGATGTTCCCGGTGAGTGCGACCACGCCCCGATGTGTAGCGCCACGCCTACTGGTAACCCGACGACAAACCACCGGATTCGAGCACTGAGAGCGATGAGTACCGAAGAAGACGAAGACGGCACCGATTCCCCCGCGTCCACAGGCCCGGCCAGTCCGCCGACGACGCCGTGCACCGTCGTCTGGAGCCAGGGCCGGCCGTACGTACTCGAGAGCGGTTCGGGCAGGCCCCGCTGGATGGGCACGGACAACCACGGCCGCCCGCAGGCGCTGACCGGCGCGGATCTCCGGCGCAGGGGCTGGAGCTACCGGCGCGCCAGGTGAGCCGCCCTGCCGCCGGAACGGATACGGTGAGTGGGTGAGCGACGAAGCGCCGGCCGGCGGCGAGCCGGCCGCGGCGGAGCCCGCCGCAGGCGAGGGTCAACCGTCGCTGGCTCGCCAGGCGCTGACCGTGCCCAACCTCCTGTCGATCCTCCGGCTGGCCGGGGTGCCGCTGTTCCTGTGGCTGCTGCTCGGCCCGCAGGAGGACGGCTGGGCGATCGTGGTGCTGGTGGTCAGCGCCCTCACCGACTGGCTGGACGGCAAGCTCGCCCGCTGGCTCGACCAGACCAGCCGCCTCGGGCAGTTGCTCGACCCGGCCGCCGACCGGCTCTACATCGTCGCCACGCTCGTCGCGTTCCTCTTCCGCGAGATCGTGCCGTGGTGGGTGGTCGCGGCGCTGCTCGGCCGTGAGCTGATCGTGGGCCTGAGCCTGCTGGTGCTGCGCCGGTACCGCTTCGCGCCCCCGGAGGTCAGCTACATCGGCAAGGGCGCCACGTTCAACCTCATGTACGCCTTCCCGCTGCTGCTGCTCACCCAGGGGGACTCCACCGCGGCCGAGATCGCCCGCCCGTTCGCGTACGCGTTCACGCTGTGGGGCGGCGCGCTGTACCTCTGGTCCGGTGCGCTCTACGTGCTGCAGACCGTCCGGGCGGTCGTGCCCCGCTCGCGCGCCACGACCCCGGGCTAGTTGTGCGAGGATGCGCGCAAGCACGAGAGCCGCGTGACGAGCAGGAAAGGGGAACGGGGTTGTCGACTCCGGAGGAGCTGCGCTACACCGAGGAGCACGAGTGGGTCGCCGTCCGCGAGGCCGGCACGGTGCGCGTGGGCATCACCGAGTACGCGCAGGACCAGCTTGGCGACGTGGTGTTCGTCGACCTGCCCGACGAGGGCCGCCGGCTCGACGCCGGTGACGTCTTCGGCGAGGTAGAGTCGACCAAGAGCGTGTCCGAGCTGTTCGCGCCGCTGGACGGCGAGGTCGTCGCGGTCAACACCGCCGTCGGCGACTCGCCGGAGCTGATCAACAGCGACCCCTACGGCGAGGGCTGGCTCATCGAGGTCCGGCCGGACGATCCGGCCGCCGTCGAGGGGCTGCTCGATTCGGAGGCCTACCAACGCATTATCGAGGGTTGATCCGGGAGCCCCGGGTCCCCCGGCCGATCAGGCACGGTACGTTGGCCACACCACGTTTCGATGGCAACACTTCAGTGCGTTAGGAGAGCTCAGGTGAGCACGAACGACGGGCCCGGTGTTCCCCCGGAGCAGTCTCCGGAGCGGACTTCCGTCTTCCGGGCCGACTTCCTTTCCGAGGTGGAAGGCCAGGAGCCGCAGGCCGAGCCGCCGGTAGCCGGCGTCGACGCGCTGCCGGCCGGCTCCGCGCTGCTGGTGGTCAAGCGCGGCCCGAACGCGGGTTCCCGGTTCCTGCTCGATCGTGACACCACGAGCGCGGGCAGGCACCCGGACAGCGACATCTTCCTCGACGACGTGACGGTCTCGCGCCGGCACGCCGAGTTCCGCCGGGAGGGCGGTGAGTTCGTGGTGATCGATGTCGGCAGCCTGAACGGGACCTACGTCAATCGCGAGCCGGTCGACCAGGCCGTTCTCGCCGGCGGCGACGAGGTGCAGATCGGCAAGTTCCGCCTGGTCTTCCTGACCGGCCCCGGCCACGGGGGTCAGGGGGCACAGTGACGGCGGCCGGGCGGCCACAGCGCGATGGGTTGAGCATCGGGGCCGTGCTGGCGCAGCTGCGCGGCGAGTTCCCCGACGTGACGATCTCCAAGATCAGGTTCCTCGAGTCGGAGGGCCTGGTTCAGCCTGGCCGCACGCCGTCCGGCTACCGGCAGTTCACCGCCGCCGACGTGGAGCGGCTCCGGTTCGTGCTGGCCGCCCAGCGGGACCACTACCTGCCGCTCAAGGTCATCAAGGAACAGCTCGACGCGGCCGACCGGGGCTTGGAACCCGATGCCCCGGCGCCGAGGCCGCCGCGCAAACTGGTCTCGCTCGGCTCCGCCGGCCCGGACGGCGAGCGGTCCGGCATGCCCGGCCCCGCCGACTTCGCCGCGCAGCGTGAGATCCGGCTGACGCAGGAGGAACTGCTCGCCGAGGCCGGGATCGACGCCGCGACCCTGACCGAGCTCCACCAGTACGGGCTGGTCCGGCCCGGTGCCGCCGGTTTCTACGACGCCGACGCGGTACAGGTGGCCAGGACGGTCAAGTCCATGACCGAATTCGGTATCGAGCCGAGACATCTGCGCGCGTTCCGCGCCTCGGCCGACCGCGAGGTCGGCCTGCTGGAGCAGATCGTCGCGCCCGTATACCGGCACCGGGACACCGAAGCCGCAGCGCGGGCGGACGAGCTCGTCCGGGAGCTCGCCGCGTTGTCGGTCACCCTGCACACGTTGCTGGTCAAGGCGGGCATTCGGAACGTGACCGGCGGGTAGACTTGTGTCGACCATGTCCGTTTCGGATGTCGCGTCTGTTACGCCACATTCCGATGTGCCAACGTTGTTCCGCGGATGCCGTACGGTTAGTGCAGGGTTCGCAGAGAGCCAGCAAAAGTGATTCGCAGCGAGCACAGCGCCCAGATGACGGGTAGCGTCGACCAGGTCGATGCGAGATCCTCGTGATAGCGCTGCAGCCCGCGCGCAGGAGAGGGAGGCGAAGCCCGATGAGCGAAATGCGCGTCGTCGGCGTGCGGGTCGAGCTGCCCGCGAACCAGCCGATCTTGTTGCTGCGGGAAACCGACGGCGAGCGATACCTGCCGATCTGGATCGGCTCGGTCGAGGCCACGGCGATCGCGTTGGAGCAGCAGGGAGTCCGGCCGGCCCGGCCGCTGACCCACGACTTGCTGAAGGAAGTCATCGGGGCACTGGGCCGGGAGCTCGAGCAGGTGGTGATCACCGATCTCCGCGAGGGCACCTTCTTCGCCGAGCTGGTGTTCGACGGCGACATCCGTGTCTCCGCCCGGCCGAGTGACTCCGTCGCCCTTGCCCTGCGGGTAGGGGTGCCGATCCACGCCGAGGCGTCGGTGCTGGAGGAGGCCGGTCTGATCATCCCGGACGAGCAGGAGGACGAGGTCGAGAAGTTCCGCGAGTTCCTCGACTCCGTCTCGCCGGAGGACTTCCGCGGCGCGGACACCTAGACGGTGCCGTCCGGGCCCGAGCCGCTCGTGAGTGCGGACGCGAGTGAGAACCCGGCTCCGCGCTCACGAGGGTGTCAGGCCCGCGTGGCACGGTCGAACAGCCCGGCCAGCTCACGGCCGTAGGCCCCGACATCGAGGTCCGGGTCCCGCGCCGACCGAACTACCACGCCGTCGAGAGCCTGCCTGATCGCCATCGCCATCACAGCGGCATCGAACTCACCGAACACTCCCTCGCGCTGCCCCTGCAGCAGCTGCCGTTCCAGCCGTCCCACCCGGAGATCCCGGGTCACCAGCTCGAACGGTGGACCGCCGTCCTCGGTACGCGCGCCGGCCCCGATCTCCACCAGCGCCCGCGCCGACCGGGGATGGGCCGTCAGGAACGCCGCCTCCGCCTCGATCTGGGCGCGCAGCATCGCCGCCCGGCCGGCATCCACCGGTGTCCGCTCGGTCACGAAGCGGTCGTAGGCGTCGATGACGGCTCCCAGCGTCGCCATCATCAGGTCGTCCCTGGTGCCGAAGTGGTAGGAGATCATGCGGGTGCTGCTCAGCCCGGCGCGCTCGACGATGCGCGCGAAGGAGGCCCTGCCGTATCCCAGTTCGGCGACCGTGTCGATGGTCGCTTCGATGATCTGCGCGCGGCGGGCCGCCTCGGTCGCCGTGAGGCCCGCTCCGCGGACGAACTCGTCCATGTCGTTTACCTGCATGAGTAAATATTAACATAGCCGAGTAACAGGTGGCTCGAAGACGACTCAAGCCTCAATATGGGCTTGAGGGCCGCCCGCGCGTCGCGTTGACCCGCCCGGCGGGCGGGCTTACCGTCGGAGGAGATAAATCGCGCCGGTGTGATTAGGCCGGTCGGGTCGTCTTCGCTCCGCGCGGTTGCCATACCGGCCGTTCCCGCACCGGGACCGGCGGTCTTGTTTCGTCGGCCGGAAGGCCGGGCGAGGGGAGGCGTGCGTGGTCGAGGAAGGCCCGATGAGGGCTGCCGACGGCGAGCAGGGGGAGTTGTTTCCCGACGCCTCGCTGCCGGACGAGCTCGTTGGCTACCGTGGCCCCGCCGCGTGTCAGATCGCCGGGATCACGTACCGGCAACTGGACTACTGGGCGAGGACCAAGCTCATCGCTCCCAGTATTCGTACCGCACACGGCTCCGGCTCGCAGCGCCTGTACTCGTTCAAGGACCTGCTCGTTCTCAAGATCGTGAAGCGCCTGCTCGACACCGGTGTCTCGTTGCAGAACATCCGGGTGGCGGTGGAGCACCTGCGCGCACGGGGGGTGCGCGACCTGGCCAGGGTCACCCTGTTCTCGGACGGCACGACCGTCTACGAGTGCACCTCGCCCGAGGAGATCGTCGATCTGCTGCAGGGCGGCCAGGGTGTGTTCGGCATCGCGGTGAGCGGCGCCATGCAGGAGATCAGCGGCACGATCCAGGAGTTCCCGGCCGAGCGGGCCGACGGCGGCGTCTACGAGCCGGCCGTCCCCGACGAGCTCTCCGAACGGCGCAAGACCCGCCGCACGGGCTAGACTGGCGTGAATCCTGACTCGCGGGCCGCGGTGGGGGACCCGCGAACCCGGAGGTGCGCCATGGGTACCGGACCGTCGCCACTCGCCGCTCTCGAGCTCGGTGAGTCGTTCGCCGACCGCCACATCGGTCCCGGCCCGGGCGAACTCGCCCGGATGCTCGAGGTGATCGGGGCCGACTCGCTGGAGGAGCTGGCGCGGCGCGCGATCCCGCCCTCGATCGCCGAACCGGGCCCCGTCATCGAACTGCCCGCCCCGGCGAGCGAGGCACAGGCGCTCGCCGAGCTGCGGGCGCTGGCGGGGCGCAACCGGCCGATGACGCAGATGATCGGTCTGGGCTACCACGACACGGTCACTCCGGCGGTGATCCGGCGCAACGTGCTGGAGAACCCGGCCTGGTACACCGCCTACACGCCGTACCAGCCGGAGATCTCGCAGGGCAGGCTGGAGGCGCTGCTCAACTTCCAGACGATGGTCGCCGACCTCACCGGCCTGCCCATCGCCAACGCCTCGCTGCTCGACGAGGCCACCGCGGCCGCCGAGGCGATGACCCTCGTCCGGCGCGCCGGACGGCCCGTGTCGAACCGGTTCGTCGTGGACGCCGACACGCTCCCGCAGACGATCGAGGTGCTGCGCACCCGCGCCGAGCCACTCGGGATCGAGGTCGTGGTCGCGGACCTGACGCAGGGCATCCAGGGGCTCGGGCTCGGCGGCGACTTCTTCGGCGTGCTGCTGTCCAGTCCCGGTGCGTCCGGCGCGATCGGCGACCTCGAACCGGTGATCGGGGAGGCGAAGGCGGCGGGCGCCGCGGTGATCGTCGCGGCCGACCCGCTCGCGCTGACCCTGCTGCGCCCGCCCGGTGAGCTGGGGGCCGATGTGGCCGTCGGCTCGACCCAGCGGTTCGGCGTCCCGCTGGGCTTCGGCGGCCCGCACGCGGCCTACCTTGCGGTCCGGGAGGGGCTGCACCGGCAGCTGCCCGGTCGCCTGGTGGGCGTCTCGGTCGACGCGGACGGCACGCCGGCCTACCGGCTGGCGTTGCAGACCCGGGAGCAGCACATCCGCCGCGAGAAGGCGACCAGCAACATCTGCACGGCGCAGGTGCTGCTCGCCGTGATCGCCGGGATGTATGCGGTGTACCACGGCCCCGACGGCCTGCGCTCGATCGCGACCCGTACGCACCGGATGGCCACGGTGCTGGCGGCCGGCCTGGTCGAGGGAGGCGTGGAGCTCTTGCGCGGCGAGTTCTTCGACACGATCACCGCCGTCGTGCCGGGACGTGCGGCCGCCGTCACCGAGGCGGCGCGGGACCTCGGCGTGAACCTGCGGTCGGCCGACGACGACCACGTCGGCATCACGTGCGACGAGACCACCACCAGAGAGCACCTCGCGCTGGTGTGGAAGGCGTTCGGCGTGGGTGCGTCCGATGTGGACTCGATCGACGCGGACACGGCGGATGCCATACCGGCGGAGCTGCGCCGCACCAGCTCCTACCTTACCCATCCGATCTTCCACCGGCACCGCTCGGAGACGGCGCTATTGCGCTACCTGCGGTCGCTGGCCGACAAGGACGTGGCGCTGGACCGGAGCATGATCCCGCTCGGTTCCTGCACGATGAAGCTCAACGCGGCCGCGGAGATGGAGCCCGTCACGTGGCCGGAGTTCGCCGGTCTGCACCCGTTCGCGCCGGCCGAGGACGCGGCCGGCCTGCTCCGGGTGATCGCGGATCTCGAGCGGTGGCTCGCGGAGATCACCGGCTACGACGCGGTGTCACTGCAGCCCAACGCGGGCAGCCAGGGCGAGCTCGCCGGACTGCTGGCGATCCGCGCCTACCACCACGACCGGGGCGCGACCGAGCGGGACGTCTGCCTCATCCCGTCGAGCGCGCACGGCACCAACGCGGCGAGCGCGGTGATGGCCGGAATGCGGGTGGTCGTCTTGCGCTGTGACGAAGACGGCAATGTGGACATCGAACACCTGAGGTCCACTGTGGAGCAGCACAGGGACGACCTCGCCGCAATCATGATCACCTATCCGTCGACCCACGGGGTGTACGAGGACACGGTGCGCGAGGTATGCGCGATGGTGCACGGGGGCGGCGGTCAGGTCTATGTGGACGGTGCGAATCTGAACGCACTGATCGGCCTGGCCCGCTACGGTGAGTTCGGGGCGGACGTCTCGCACCTCAACCTGCACAAGACTTTCTGCATCCCGCACGGTGGCGGCGGGCCGGGCGTCGGCCCGATCGGCGTGCGCACGCACCTCGCGCCCTTCCTGCCGAACCACCCGATGCAGTCCGCGGCCGGACCGGCGACCGGGGTCGGGCCGATCAGCGCTGCGCCGTGGGGGAGCGCCTCCATCCTGCCGATCTCCTGGGCGTTCGTGCGGATGATGGGTGCCGACGGTCTGCGCCGCGCGACGCTCACCGCGGTCGCGGCGGCGAACTACGTCGCCCGCAGGCTCGACGAGTACTTCCCGGTGCTCTACACGGGACGGCACGGTCTCATCGCCCACGAGTGCGTGCTCGACCTGCGGGGGCTCACGAAGCGGACCGGCGTGACGGTCGACGACGTCGCCAAGCGGCTGGCGGACTACGGCCTGCACGCGCCGACGATGTCGTTCCCGGTGGCAGGCACGCTGATGGTCGAGCCCACCGAGAGCGAGGATCTCGGTGAGCTCGATCGGTTCTGCGCCGCGATGATCGCGATCCGCGGTGAGATCGACCGGGTGGCCGCAGGCGAGTGGCCGCTCGAGGAGAGCCCGCTGCGGCTCGCCCCGCACACGGCACGCTGCCTGGCCGGCGACTGGAGCCGTCCGTACACGCGGGAGGAGGCCGTGTTCCCGGCAGGCGGCCGCGCGGACAAGATCTGGCCCCCGGTGCGGCGGATCGACCAGGCCGCCGGCGATCGCGACCTCGTCTGTTCCTGCCCGCCGGTCGAGGATTTCGCCTGAGGCCGGGTGAGGTGGCTCAGCCGGGGACCTTGTCCAGGAAGCCGTAGACCTTGCCGATGCGATCGCCGTCCTCGGTGACGATCACGTCGAAACCGATGGCGACGGGTTCGGCCGCGTCGGCGGTGCCGAGGTGCCAGGTGAAACGGGCGATGTCGTGGTGGCCGTCCACGCCGCCGCCGAGGCTGAACGAGAGGCCCGCGAACTGCTGCTGGGCGCCTGCGATGAAGCCGTCGATGCCGTCCCAGCCGCTGACCTCGCCGAGCGGATCAGTGTAGGTGGCGTCCGGGGTGAAGAGCCGCTCGACGAGCTCCCGGCGCTTGCCGTCGTCCGTCGCGTTCCAGACCTCGATGTAGCGCTCGGTGATGTCGGTGAACTGGGACATGATCGTTCGTCTCCCTCGACCGGTGAGTTGAGTGTATAATGACCTATACGGCTCCGCTGTGGAGCGTGTCTTTCTCACCGTGCCGCCCGGCCGGCCGCGCGTCGATTACGCACGAGGTAATGGCACGGACGATGCGGGGCTCGTAACGTGCTGCGGGTGAACACTGTCGCACCCGCTCGCGGCCGCCCGGTGGGAGAGCTCCTGCGCGAGTGGCGGGACCGCCGCCGGATCAGCCAGCTCGATCTCGCCATTTCTGCGGGCATCTCCACCCGGCACCTGAGCTTCGTCGAGACCGGGCGCGCCGCGCCCAGCCGGGAGATGGTGCTGCGGCTCGGCGACCACCTCGACGTGCCGCTGCGCGAGCGGAACCAGCTGCTGCTGGCCGCGGGTTTCGCGCCCGTCTACGCCGAGAGCTCCCTGGACGACCCCGATCTGGCGGTGGTGCGCCAGGCTGTACGGCTGCTGCTCACTGGCCACGAGCCCTTTCCCGCGGCGGTGATCGACCGGCGGTGGAACCTGATCGACGGCAACGCCGGGGTGGCGGCACTGCTCGAAGGGGTCGCGCCCGGGCTGCTGGAACCGCCGGTGAACGTGCTGCGTGTCACACTGCACCCGGACGGCATGGCATCCTCGATCGTCAACCTGGGTGAGTGGCGGGCGCATCTGCTGGGCAGACTGCGGCGGGAGGTCGCGGCGACGGCGGACCCGGAACTGGCCGCGCTGCTGGAGGAGCTCCGCGGCTACCCGTGCGCGCAGGCGGTGCCGGAGATCGAGATCCCAGGGCCCGGCGACTTCCTCGTACCACTGCGGATCCGGCACGGGGGCGCGGAGCTGTCCTTCTTCAGTACCGTGGCGACCTTCGGGACGCCGCTGGACGTGACGCTGGCCGAGCTGTCGATCGAGTCGTTCTACCCGGCGGACCCGGCGACCGCCGACGCGCTGCGGAACGCTCGGCCCGCCAGCCGGGCAGCATCGTGATCGTGGAGGCCGCGAGCAGCGCGGCGATGAGCAGGAAGGGGCCTGCGACGCCGACGAGGGCCGACACCGCCCCGGCCGCGGCGGGCGCGGCCGCCTGCGCGACGCGGTTGCCGGTGAGCCGTAGCCCGAGCGCGGTGGACCTGAGCTCGTCCGGGGCCTCGCGCACCGTCCAGGTCATGGTCAGCGGCTGGCCGAGGCCGAGCACCATCCCGAGAACCGCCATCAGGACCGCGATCAGCCACGGCTGCGTCGCGAAGACCAGACCGACGACGCCGGCGGCGGCCGTGCCCCCGCTCACCACCAGGACCGTGCGCCTGCCGACCCGGCCGAGCAGTACCGGGATGAGCAGGCGCGAGAGGAACGAGAAGCCCGCGCGCACCGCGAGCAGCACACCGACGAGGGCGGGGGTCAGCCCCCGTTCGTGGCCCAGCACGGGCAGGTAGGCCGTCAGCACGTCGACGCTGGACATCACGGCGAAGCTGGTGAAGATCGCCACCAGCAGCCTGCGGTTGCGCAGCAGTGCCGTGGCCGATCCGCGCGCGGCGGCGGGCGGCCGCGCACCGCTGCGCCGGGGGAGTGCGGCCACCAGTGCCACGCACAGCAGCACGATCACCGCCCCGATCGCCGACGCGATGAGGAAGGCGGTGCCGGTCTCTGCCAGTAGCGCTCCCGGCCTGCCGCCGCTGACCACCCAGCCGCCGATCAGCGGGCCAAGCAGCTGACCCATCGACGCCGCCGCGGTGAACCAGCCGAAGTTGCGGTCCTGCTTGTCCGGCGCGGAGAGCATCGCGATGAGCGTCTGGAAGGCGAGCATCAGCGCGAGCTGGCCCGTGCCCAGCACGACGGTGCCTGCCGCCATCACGCCGAGGGAACCGGCGTACGCCAGGATCAGCGTTCCGGCGGTCATCAGCAGGCCACCGCTGAGCAGCAGCCAGGGCGTGCGGTCCCGGTCGGCAGCCCGGCCCATCGGCAGGGCGAGGAAGATCGGCAGGAAGGCGCCCGCGGCCGCGACGAAGCCGACGGCACGCGCGTCGCCGCCGAGGGCGAGCACCCGGTACGAGGCGACCGGCCGCGCGAGGAACGTCGTCAGGTGGACGGCGAGCGTCGCCAGCGACACCAGGACGAGAGGCTGCGGCAGGCGGCGGAAGACCACCAGACCATCGTGGCAAGGGTTGCGGTGCCGGTGGGTGAGAGGCTTGTCTCAGCGTGTGCCGAAGCGGCCTCAGCCGCTGCCGGGAGCGTCGGCCGCAGCGAGGCCGGCCGCGGCGAAGTCCGCCTGCTGTGCGGGTTGCAGCAGATAAGCGCGGAACGACTGCGCCGCGCGCTCCTGCACGTCGTCGACGCCCTCTCCGGTGAGTCCGACATACGGGTAGTCGCCGTCTGTGCCGTCTGTGCCGTCCGAGGCGACGGACTCGGCCTGCGAGCCGATGCGCTCGGGCCGTTCGGACTCGAGCTGCTCGATCGACGAAGCGGACTTCGGCAGCCATGCCGCGGGCCAGCCGCCGACGGTGTCGGGCCCGGCGTCGCCGAATAGAACGGCGAGCATCCGGTCCTCGGGGGCGGCATGGACGTCGACGGTGACGCAGTGGCCGCGCACGACCGTCCTGGCCTGGTTCCACCTGGCCGCGGCCACCGACACCGGGTGCTGCGCGCCGGGATCGACGACGACCCGCAGCGTCGCGTCGCCCTCCTGGCAGCTGGTCGCCTGCGCCTCCGCGCGGCTCTCGACCACCCCGTCCGCCCAGTTCCAGCCGAACCAGCCGGCCACGAGCAGCCCGACCAGCACCAGGCACGCGATCGGCCAGGCGGCGATGCCGCGACGGCTCGCGGACCGGCCCACCGCACGGTGGGTGCCGGTGGAGGTGAGACTGTCCGGCCGGTCCGGGCCGTGACCGCGCGGAACCGCCGGAAGGGCCGGATCGGTCAGGTCTTCCCGGTCTTCGGCCGCGGAGTGCCGCCCCATCGTTTCCTTCGCCTGTTCGGAGCGCGCGAATGCGCTAGGTGCTCGAAATCAAAACGTTATCTCACTCTAACAGGCGAGGCGTTGGAACTGAGTGTGACGAAAATCAGGTGGCGGATTCGGTAACGCCCAGAAGGGAGCGACAATGCTGGACCAGTTGATTACGCAGTGGAGCGGCGCGATGTGCGAACTCGGCCTGCGCCCGTGCGTACTCGGCGCGCCCCTCGGCTGTTTCGATGCGAACGGGTGAGTGGCCGAACGACGAGAGGTCGTACGGACTGGCGCGCATGTCGAGCAGCCGCACCTCGGCCGCCAGTTCGAAGCAGTCTCCGAGCAGTTCGGCGGGTACCAGCGGGCCCAGCTTGTAGGCCCACTTGTACAGATCCATGTTGGCGTGCAGGCACCCTGGCTGCTCGAAGTCGCGCTGGGTCTGCCTGGTCGGCTGCAGGCGGTTGAGCGGACGCGCCGGCGGAGTGAAGAACCTGAACGCGTCGAAGTGCCCGCACCGCACGCCCAGGTCCTCGACGACGACGTCGGTACCGGCCGCACCCAGCCGCAGCGGGAGCTGCGCGTGCCGCACCTCCTCCTGCGGCTGCCGGTAGACCATCGCCCACTCGTGCAGGCCGAAGCAGCTCAGCCGGGGCGAACGGCCCGCCGTGGCTTCGAGCAGCGCGCGGACGTACCGGGCGGTGCGCTCGCGTTTCGCGGTGAACGCCGCCGGGTCGAGCGCCACGCCGCCGTCCACCTCGCGGTACCAGCGCCGGTCGAGAAACCTGCGCGCCGAAGGCCCGGCGAGCACGACACCCGGGCCCGGCTGCCACCGTTCGAGCTGTGCGGGCGGGTGCCAGTAGTAGGTGAACAGGAAGTCCAGCACCGGGTGCTTCTCGCCGCGGGAGCGGCGCCGCTGGTGCGGTTCCGTCCACCGGCGCATCCGGGCGGCATGCGCCCGCTCGCGTGCCAGCCAGCGTGGCTCCGGGATGGTGGCCGTCATCCCTACATGGTGACGTGCGTGCCGTCGCGGACCGTACCCACGTACTCCTCGACGAGGTCCTCCAGCGCGACCATCCCGGCCACGGCGCCGTCGGCGTCCAGTGCGCGTGCCAGGTGACTGCCCTCCCGCCGCATGGCTGACAGCGCCTCGTCGAGGCGGGCGTGCAGCGGGAGGTCGGTCAGGTTCCTGGTCTTGCTCACCGGCACGGTCGCCGACGGGTCGTCCCCGAGCTGGTCGAGCACGTCCTTCACGTGGATGTAGCCGTTGAGCATGCCCGGTTCCGTCTCCACCGGGAAGCGGGAGAAACCGGTCGAGGACACCGCGCGCTCGACGTCGCCCACCGTGGGGGAGGGCGGCAGCGTGGTGAGCTGGCCGGTGGGCACCAGCACGTCGGCCACCGTCTTCCCGGCCGACGAGAGTGTCTGGCTCAGCCTGCGGTGCTCCGACTGCTCCAGCAACCCCTCGCGGCGGGACTCGCTGAGCAGTTCGGCCAGTTCGTCGGAGGTGTAGGCGGTGTCCAGCTCGTCCTTCGGCTGCACCCGCACCAGCCGCAGCAGCGAGTTCGCGACGGCGTTGAGCAGCCAGATGAAGGGATTGGCGATCCGCACCCACAGCACGTGCACGGGAACCAGCCACAGCGCGAGCCGCTCGGGCTCGGCGATGGCGATGTTCTTCGGCACCATCTCGCCGATCAGCACGTGCAGCAGGGTCATCGCCACCAGCGCGACGGTGAACGAGACGGTGTGCACCACGTAGCCGGGCAGGGACAGGCCCACCGCCGTGACCGCCGCCTCCAGCTGGTGGGCGATCGCGGGCTCGCCGAACTGCAGCAGCAACAGCGAGCAGATCGTGATGCCGAGCTGGGCGCCCGCCAGCATCTGGGACACGTTCCGGCTCGCGTTGATCACGATTCTCGCCCGGCCCTTGCCCTGTTCGAGCAGCGCCTCGAGGCGGTCGCGGCGGGAGGAGATCAGCGCGAACTCGGCACCCACGAAGAAGGCGTTGCCCAGCAGCAGCACGCCGATCAGCAGGATCGCCACCCAGTCGCTCACTGGCGCACCTCCGTGTGCTGGACGTTGATCTCCGCGATGCGGTGCCGGTCCATGCTCGTCACGATCAGCCGCCACCCGTCGATGTCGATCGAGTCACCGACGTCCGGGATCCTGCCGAGCCGTTCCAGCAGGAGGCCGGCGATCGTCTCGTAGTCCCCCTCAGGCATGCGGAAACCGGTGACCTCCAGCACCTCGTCGTCGCGGAGCTGGCCGGACACCATCCAGCTGTCGGCCGTGAGCTGCTGCGAGGTGGGCTCCTCCTGCTCGTCGTGCTCGTCGCGGACGTCGCCGATGATCTCCTCGACGACGTCCTCGAGCGTGACCAGGCCCGCGGTGCCGCCGTACTCGTCGACGACCAGCGCGAGCTGGAACCGCGAGTCGCGCAGGCGGATCAGCAGTGCGTCACCGGGCAGCGACTCCGGCACCGTGGGCACCGGCCGCATCACCGAGCCGATCGGCACCGTGTCGCGTTCGCCGGGTGCGACCGTGAACGCCTGCTTGATGTGCACGGCGCCCTGGACGTCGTCGAGGTCCTCGCTGTAGACGGGGAACCGGGAGAACCCGGTGCGGCGCGCGAGCTCGACGAGGTCGTTGACGGTGCTGTCGACGGTGAGCGACTCCAGGCGGACCCGGGGTGTCATGAGCTCGCCGGCCGTGCGCTCGCCGAAGCGCAGTGACCGGTCGAGCAGCTCGGCGGTCGACACGTCCAGGGTGCCGCTCGCCGCGCTGCTGCGCACGATCGAGCCGAGCTCCTGCGGGGAGCGGGCGGACCGCAGCTCCTCCTGCGGCTCGATGCCGAGCTTGCGCACCAGCCAGTTGGCGCCGTTGTTCATCAGGGTGATCAGCCAGCGGAACAGCGCCGAAAACCGCGAGTGGTAGCCGGCCACGGCGCGTGCCGTCTGCAGCGGCCGGGCGACGGCCAGGTTCTTCGGCACCATCTCGCCGACGACCATCGAAAGGGACGTGGCGAGGAACAGGGCGATAAGCAGTGACCCGCCCGCGGCCATCGACGCGGACATCCCCAGGCCGGTGAGCGCGGGCCGGATGATCCGGCCGAGCAGTGGCTCGGCGACGTAGCCGGTGACCAGCGTGGTGATCGTGATGGCCACCTGCGCGCCGGAGAGCTGGAACGACAGCGTGCGATGAGCCCGCAGGACGGTGTTGGCCCTGCGATCGCCCACCTGCCGGACGTTGGCCTCGACGGTGCTGCGTTCCAGTGCGGTGAGGGAGAACTCGGCGGCCACCGCCAGGCCGGTCCCGACGGTGAGGAGCAGGACGAAGAAGGCGCCGAGGACGGCGAGCAGGATGTCCATCAGCGGGCACCGCCGCGATGGGCGCGGGGAACGGGGAAGCCGGGTTCGCCACCCGGCCCGCTACTGCCGTCAGGTGACTGCGCGTCGCGCACGAAAGGTGTCACTCCTCCAAGAAGTCCGCCAGACAGGGAAGTGGCGTCATCTTAACCAGGTCGAACGCCGCGGGTCCTCGTCCTGTTCCCAGTGGCCGGATACCCGCTACCCGCCGTGATGACGCGCGCTGTGCCTGCGCACGCTCTCCTCGACCAGGGTCAGCACGGGTTCGAGGTCGTCCGCGGGCAGCCCCATCGCGAGGTGCGAGACGAGCCCTTCGAGAAAGAGCTCGAGATACGCCGTGAGCACGTCGATGCTGACGTCGTCGCGCAGGTTGCCTGCGTCGCGCTGACGCAGCAGCCGCTTCCTGGTCGCCGTGGTGAGCTGTTCCGAGCGCTCGGCCCACCTGGCGCGGAACTCGGGGTCGGTGCGCAGGCGCCGGGACACCTCCAGCCGGGTGCCGAGCCAGTCGGCCGGGTGGGCGCTGCCCCCGGCGAGCAGGTCACGCATCACCTGGACGAGCCCCTGCTCGGCCACGACCTCGGCCATCCGGGCGGCATCGTCCTCGGCGAGGGCGAGAAACAGCGACTCCTTGTCCCGGAAGTGATGAAATATCGCGCCGCGGGACAGGCCGGTCGCTTCCTCCAGCCGCCGGACCGTGGCACCCTCGTAGCCGTGGCGCGCGAAGCACACGCGCGCGCCGTCGAGGATCTGGCGCCGGCGCGCGTCGAGGTGGTCCTGGCTGACCCGTGGCATCCCCTGATCTTGACACCTGAGCCACCAGCGGTGCAATCCGTACGTACGTACTGCAACTGTGGCGTCCCCCGTGAGGGTGACCGCGCAGTACGCGGCCCGGCGCCACGGGGGGAGCTGTACCAAGTTCAGGGGATCAGCAGCGGCTCCGACTCGGCGGCGTGCACGGGCTCGCGGTGCTGCGCCTGCGCGAACTCCATGGCCGTGTGCCTCGGGGGCACCTGGCCGTTGTTCCATTCGGCCAGCAGCAGCGCCACCTTGGCCTGCATCTCGGTGCGCAGCCGCAGGAACGAGTCGGCCGGGTCGGCGCCGACCTGGCCGAGCAGCAGCCACCACGCCCACGCCGCGGCCCCGGCGTTGGCCACGAAGTCCGGGATGACCGGGATCCCGCGGGCGGCGAGCATCGCCTCGGCCTCCGGCGTGGTGGCGGAGTTGGCGGCCTCCACGATCACCTTCGCCGGGACGTCGAGCGAGTTGTCCGGCGTCAGCGCGTAGGAGATGGCCGCGGGCACCAGGATGTCCGCGTCGACGGCCAGCACCGCGTTGCGCGGCAGCTCGCGAACCCCCTCGGGCAGCCGGGAGCGGTCGACCTCGCCGTAGGAGTCCCGCAGCTCCAGCAGCGCCGGGATGTCGAGCCCCCTCGGGTCGTGCAGCGTGCCTGCCGCGTCCGCGACGGCGGTGACCCGCAGGCCGGCCTCGTGCAGGTACCAGGCGGCGGCTCCGCCCATCGTGCCGATGCCCTGGATGGCCGCGGTCGTCTCGCCGACCTGCCAGCCCCAGGTGGCCGCGGCACCGAGGCAAGCCTGCGCCACGCCGTAGCCGCCGATGACGTCACCGAGCAGCAGCCCGCCCGGCACCGGGGCGTGCAGTCCCGCGTGGACCCGGCGCAGGGTGCGCTCCGGATCCGGCGAGCGGCGGATCGCCGCGTGGTAGGACTGCTGCAACCCGAGCCGGACGAACACCTCGTCGATGAGGTGCTGCGGGACGCCGAGGTCCTCGGCGGTCACCCAGTGGGCGTCCAGCCACGGGCGCATGGCCTCGCAGAAGCGCTCCAGCACGCCGGTGGCCCTCGGGTCCTTCGGGTCGAAGTCGATCCCGCCCTTGGCGCCGCCGACAGGGAGGCCGAACGTGGCGGTCTTGGCAGCCATCCCCCTCGCGAGGTCCTCGACCTCCGACATGGTGCAACCGGCCCGCATCCGCGTGCCGCCGGTGGCCAAACCGGACACCAGCGTGTGCACCACCAGGTAGCCGTGGGCGCCGGTCACCGGGTCGGTCCACGTCAGCCGCAGCAACGGTTCCGTGGTGATCTGGGTGCTCACGTCGGCCCACCTCCTGTGCGCGGCGAATCCGGGCCCCATCGGGCCCGGATTCGCTGGAATGATCTGCAGAGTCTCGCCAGGAACCTTCCCCCTGCCGTTAACAACAGCGTGCGCCGTGAGTCGCGCGCGCGTCCAGTTAAGGATCATGCACGTTTCCGTTTAGGGTTGATGCATGGAGCTTTCGGTGCACCGGTTGAGGATGCTCCGGGAGCTGCACCGGCGCGGCACCATCACGGCGGCGGCCGCCTCCCTGCACTACACGGCGTCGGCTGTGTCGCAACAGCTCGCGCTTCTCGAACGGGACGTGGGGGCGAAGCTGTTCGAACGGCTCGGCCGCAGGGTGCAGCTGACCGAGCTCGGCGTGCTGCTGACCGAGCACGCCGAGGAGATCCTCGGCGCCGTCGAACGGGCGACGCTGGCGCTGGAGGCGGCGCAGGACGCGGTGTCGGCGAAGCTGACGGCCGGGGTCTGGGCCTCCGTCGCCTCCGGCCTGCTGCCCACGGCGCTGACCGCGCTGGCGGCCGAGCACCCCGGCATTCAGGTCCGGACGCGCGAGCTGGCCCCGGAGGAGACCGCCGACGCCGTCCGGGACGGATCGCTCGACTTCTCCTTCGTGATCGACTACACCGACGCGCCCACCCCGTGGGACCCGAGCCTGGAGCGCGCGGTGATCGCGGTGGAACGGCTGCACGCGGCCGTTCCGGCAGGCGCGGTGCCACTGGCCAGTGTCTCCCTGCTGGAACTGGCGGAGCATCCGTGGATCCTGGCGAGCCCGCGCAGCCACTTCGGCCGCGCCGTGCGGGTGGCGTGCCAGCGCAGCGGGTTCGAGCCGAAGATCAACCACGAGGTCGAGGAGCAGGCGACCGCGATGGCGATGGTCGCCGCGGGGCTCGGCATCACCCTGGTGTCCGATCTCGGCCTCACGCTGCGGCCACCCGGGGTGGAGACGGTGGCGCTCACCACTCCGGTGATGCGCACGGTGTCCATCGCCTACCGCAAGGCGTCCGTGCGAAGGCCGTCGCTGCAGCTCGTCATCCAGGCGGTGCGGGCGGCCGCGGCCGAGCTCGGCCTCGGCGCGTCGGAGACCGCCTCCGGTTAGACGGGCAGGTAGAGGCGCACGCGGGCTCGTGCGCATCGGGTGGGATGCGCCTTTCCGGGCATCGCCGGGACGGTCGCTTGGCGGCAGAGCCTGCGATTGTCGTACCCCGCGTGTAGCGTCCGAAATCGAGGAATCGAGAGATGGTGGGTGGTGTCATGACCGCGGTTCAGGACTTCCCTCCGTACACGAACAGATCGAAGGAAGGCGGCACGAAGACGACGGCGTCGAACGTGGCGGCGCGCGTGGTGTCGAGCCGGGCGGAGGGCGAGGCCTATGTCGCCTCGGTATGTTTCAAGCACGGGCCGCCGCGGCTGCTCGGCGTCGAACTCGAGTACATCGTCCACGACACCGACGATCCCCGCCTGCCTCTCGATCCGGATCGCCTCGCCGACGCACTCGGTCCCCATGTCCCGCGTACTCTTCGCCCCGATAGTCCGGTTCAGCCCCTTCCGGGTGGCTCCGCGCTGACACTGGAACCCGGCTGTCAGGTGGAGGTGTCGACCCCTCCCCAGAGCTCGCTCGGTGAGCTGGCCGACGTGGCCGACGCCGACCTCGCTTACGTCACCGATCGGCTGGCCCGTGCCGGCTTGCGGCTCGGCGAGCACGGCATCGACACCTTCCGGCCACCGGCGCGGCTGCTGCCCACCGAACGGTATGCGGCGATGGAACGCCGCTTCGCGCCGCTCGGCACCGGCGGCGTCACGATGATGTGCAGCACGGCGGCCCTGCAGGTCTGCCTCGACGTGGGGGAGAAGGCCGGGTTCGCGGCGCGCTGGGCCGCGATCCACGCGCTCGGTCCGGTCCTGCTGTCGCTGTTCGCCAACTCGCGGCGGCACGCCGGCCGCGATACCGGCCTGGCCTCCGCGCGCTGGCTGGCCGTGATGGAGACCGAGGCGGCCCGCACCTACGCCACCGGCCCCGCACCCGATCCGGCGGCCGCGTGGGCCACCAGGGTGATGGACACCCCGCTCATGGTGCTGCCGCGCGCGGAGGGCCCGTGGGACGCGCCACGCGGACTGACCTTCGCCGACTGGATCGCCGGGCGCGGCGCGGGCCGCCTGCTCGACCCGCCGACGACCGCCGACCTCGATTACCACCTGACCACACTGTTCACCCCGGTGCGGCCACACGGCTACCTGGAGGTCAGGTACCTGGACGCGCAACCGCCCGGCACGTGGCTGCATCCGGTGGCCCTGCTGACCTCGCTGCTGCACCGGCCATCCACAGTGGATCGCGTGCTGGATCTCTGCGCGCCGGTCGCCGGCCGCTGGGAGGCCGCCGCGCGGCACGGGCTCGCCGATCCGGAGCTCGCGACCGTGGCCCGCGCCGTCGCCGATCTCGGGTGCGCCGAGCTCGCGGCCGCCGGCCTGCCCGCCGGGACCGGCGCCGAGATCATCGACACCGTCCAGCGTCGCCTGCGACGCCGAGGGAGGAGTGAGCTATGACGACGGTGAACACCGGGAACACCGAGTCGCCGAACCCGCTGCGCGAGCTGAGTGCCGAGAGCCTGCGCGCACACGCGGCCGAAACCCTCGCCAGGGCCCGCGGCCGGAGTGCGGCGCTGACCGACGCGGTGGACGACGACGACCTCGTCCGCCAGCATTCGAAGCTGATGTCGCCACTGGTGTGGGACCTGGCCCACATCGGGAGCCAGGAGGAGCTGTGGCTGGTCCGCGACGTGGGCGGCCGGGAGCCGCTGCGCCCGGACATCGACGACCTCTACGACGCGTTCCAGCATCCCAGGGCGGACCGGCCCGCGCTGCCGCTGCTCGGCCCGGCCGAGGCACGGGCCTACGTCGGGCAGGTGCGGGCGAAGGCGTTCGATGTGCTGGAGCGCGCGCCGCTCGAAGGGCGCAGGCTGACCGACGCGGCGTTCGCGTTCGGCATGATCGCCCAGCACGAGCAGCAGCACGACGAGACGATGCTGGCCACCCACCAGCTGCGCAGGGGCGAGCCGGTGTTGCACGCTCCCGACCCGCCGCCCCGGCGTGCGGGGCGGCTGCCCGCCGAGGTGGTCGTGCCCGCCGGGGCGTTCCTGATGGGCACGTCGGTGGAGCCGTGGGCACTGGACAACGAGCGCCCCGCGCATGAGGTGCACGTCGACGCCTTCGCCATCGACACCGTCCCGGTGACCAACGGCGAGTTCGCGGACTTCGTCGAGGCCGGGGGCTACGCCGAGCCGCGCTGGTGGACCGTGGCCGGCTGGGACTACCGGAGCCGGCACGACATCACGGCGCCACGATTCTGGCGGCGCAAGCCCGGCGGCTGGCGGCGGACCCGGTTCGGCGTGGACGAGCCGGTACCGGCCGACGAACCCGTGGTGCACGTGTCGTTCTACGAGGCCGAGGCTTACGCGGCGTGGGTGGGCAGGCGCCTGCCCACCGAGGCGGAATGGGAGAAGGCGGCGCGGTACGACCCCGCGACCGGCCGTTCGACGCGGTTCCCGTGGGGCGACGACGAGCCGCGGCCGGAACACGCCAACCTCGGCCAGCGGCACCTGCGGCCGGCCGTTGTCGGCGCCTATCCCGACGGCGCGTCGCCGCTCGGCGTCCACCAGCTCATCGGTGACGTGTGGGAGTGGACGAGCAGCGACTTCACCGCCTACCCCGGGTTCTCCGCGTTCCCGTACCGCGAGTACTCGGAGGTGTTCTTCGGGTCCGACCACAAGGTGCTGCGCGGCGGGTCGTTCGGCACCGACGCGGTGGCGATCCGCGGGACGTTCCGGAACTGGGACTACCCGATCCGCAGGCAGATCTTCTCCGGGTTCCGCTGTGCGCGCGACCTGCCTGCGGCCGGACCGGGGAGGCGTTGACCTTGTGCCGGCATCTGGCCTACCTGGGCCCCGCGCGCTCGCCCGCGGGGCCGATGTTCGACGCGCCGCACTCGCTGCTCGTGCAGTCGTACGCGCCGGTGGACATGCGGGCGGGCGGCACGGTCAACGCGGACGGATTCGGTCTCGGCTGGATCGCCGAGGACGGCGAGCCGGTACGTTACCGCCGCCCTGCTCCACTCTGGACGGACGAGGCACTGCCACGGCTGGCGGCGACCGTGCGCGCGGAGACCTTCCTCGGCGCCGTGCGCTCCGGTACGCCCGGGATGCCGGTGACCGAGGCGGCTTGCGCGCCCTTCGCCGGGTCCGGCTGGCTGTTCAGCCACAACGGCGTCGTGGCGGGCTGGCCGGATTCGGTGGCCGGGTTGGCGGAGAAGCTGCCCGCCGCCGACCTGTTGCGGCTCGACGCGCCGACGGACTCGGCCCTGCTGTGGGCGCTGCTGCGCGATCGCCTGCGCGGCGGGGCGGATCCCGTCGCGGCGGTCACGGAACTCGTCACGACGGTCGAGCGCGCGGCTCCGGGTTCGCGGCTGAATCTCCTGCTCGCCGGGCACGGGTTCGTCATCGGCACCGCCTGGACCCACGCGCTCTCGGTGCGCTCCGACGCGGACTCGGTGCTGGTCGCCTCCGAGCCGTGCGACGACGACCCGGGGTGGCACCCGGTGCCGGACCGTCACCTGGTGGTCGGACGATCGGACACAGTGGACTTGATTTCCATCGATGTTCCCCCTGACGCAGATCGGAGACAGGCGTGACCGAAGTGGATCTGGACGTGCACCGCAGTGCCGAGGACATCACCGCGGCGCTGCGCGCCGATGTGCGCGAAGGTCTTTCGGCGGACCAGAAGTGGTTGCCGTCCAAGTGGTTCTACGACGCCAGGGGCAGCGAGCTGTTCGACGAGATCACCGAGTTGCCGGAGTACTACCCGACCCGCTCGGAACGGCAGATCCTGCGCCGCGAGGCGGCCGAGATCGCCACCGTCACCGGTGCGCACACGCTGGTCGAACTCGGTTCGGGGTCGAGCGAGAAGACCAGGGTGCTGCTCGACGCCCTTGGTGAGCACGGCACGCTGAAGACGTTCGTGCCGCTGGACGTGTCCGAGTCGGCGCTGTCGGAGGCGAGCAACGCGATCGCCGCCGACTACCCGGCGCTCGCGGTGCACGGAGTCGTCGGCGACTTCACCGAGCACCTCGGACTGCTGCCGGGCCAGCAACCGCGGCTGGTCGCCTTCCTCGGCGGCACGATCGGAAACTTCCTGCCCGCCGAGCGGGCCAGGTTCCTGCGCTCGGTCCGTGACGTACTCACCGACGGCGAATGGCTGCTGCTCGGCACCGATCTGGTGAAGGACCCCAATACGCTCGTTCGTGCCTACGACGACGCCGCGGGCGTAACCGCGGAGTTCAACCGCAACGTGCTGCGGGTGCTCAACGCACGGCTCGGCGCGGACTTCGACCCTGCGGCCTTCGAGCACGTGTCGCACTGGGACGCCGGGGCCGAGTGGATCGAGATGCGCCTGCGGGCCCGCACGGACATGCGGGTGCGGATCCCCGGCGCCGATCTGGAGGTCACGTTCGCGGCGGGCGAGCACGTGCGCACGGAGATCTCCGCGAAGTTCCGGCCGGAGGGCGTGCGGGCGGAACTCGCCGAGGCCGGCTTCGGGCTCGAACGCTGGTGGACCGACTCCGGCGGGCGCTTCGGTGTCTCGCTGGCTCGCGCCCGGCGGTGAGCGCGGCGCGACCTGGCGGGACACGGAACCCGCTGCCTGCGCTCGCGCGGGCGCTCGGCACCCGGCCGTGGCTGATGCGGCTCGCGCCCGCCGTCGTCAGGGTGGACCGCAGGCTGCACGAGCTGACGCGGGGCCGCACGAGCCTCGTCGCGATCGCCGGGCTGCCGTCCCTGCGGCTGCGTACCGTCGGACGCAGGACCGGCCTGGTCCGGGAGACGAACCTGCTCTACTACCCGTTCGGCGACGGGTACGTGCTGACCGGGTCGAACTGGGGACGGCGCAACGACCCGGCCTGGACGTACAACCTCCGCGCGCGGCCCGACGTGACGGTCTTCGTGCGCGGACGCGAGATCCCGGTGCGGGCGCGCGAGGTGGAGGGCGCCGAGCACGCTCGGCTCTGGCGGGAGCTGCTCCGGTTCTGGCCCGGTTACGAGATGGAGCGGGCGGCCGCCGGGCGGGAACTGCCGATTTTCGTCCTGCGCCCGCGGGGCCGGTGAGGTCTGAACCAGCCGATCGGATGACGCCCCGGTGCCCTGGTGATGTGCCATTCTTCGCAGTGCGTACGGCAACGGCTCGGCGGCTTATGGGAGGGAACCGGGTGCTCACGGTGAAGCGGAGGCTCGCACTGGTCGGGATTCTGGTCGCGGGTGCCGTACCGGCCGGTGTACCCGCCGCCACCGCCGACACCGGCGCCGCGGACGTCGCCGCGGTCGCCGCCGTGGAGTGGGGACCGTGCACAGAGGACACGCAGGCCATGCTTCCCGCCGAGACCGCCGGGCAGTACAGCTGTGGCACGTACCGGGTCCCGATCGACCACGACAACGCCGCACTCGGCACGATCGACCTCGCGCTGCTCCGCCGCGCCGCCGACGAACCCGGCCGGAGGATCGGCTCGCTGTTCCTGAACCCCGGCGGTCCCGGTGGGCCCGGCCGGACGATGCCGATCGCGGCCGAGAGCTTCCTCGAACCACGTGTGCTCGACCGCTTCGACGTGGTCGGTTTCGACCCGCGCGGGGTTGGCGAGAGCGCGCCGCTGCGCTGCTTCACCACCGGGGAGGATTCGTCGGAAGTCTTCTCCCGCGCCGTCCACGTGCCACAGACGCTGCGGGAGATCTCCGACACGCTCGCGACCTTCCGGGACTACGGGGGCTTCTGCGAGCGCAACGCGGGCTCGTTGCTGCGGCACATGTCCACGAAGGACGTCGCCCGTGATCTCGACCTGCTGCGCGCTGCCGTCGGTGACGCGAAGCTCAACTACGTCGGCTTCTCCTACGGCACGCTCCTCGGCGCCACCTATGCGAACATGTACCCGGAGAACACGCGGGCACTCGTACTGGACGGCAACGTCGACCCGGAGCTGCGGACCGGCGACGGCCTGCGGTACGACCGGGAGCGCGCCCGGGGTTTCGAGTACGCGCTGGACGCCTTCCTGGACGCGTGCAAGCGGGCGGCGCCGAGGTGCGCGTTCGGTGAGGGGAGCCCGCGCCAGAAGTTCGACGAACTCCTCCGGCGAGTCCGCGAGAAGCCCGTGAAGCTGCCCGACGGCACGAAGGTGGACCTGAGCACGCTGGTCAACGGCGTGGGCGGCGCGCTGTACTCGCCCGGCGCGTTCACCGGTCTCGCCGAAGATCTGCAGAAGGTCTACGGCGTCGCGGTTCCGTCGGCGAACACGAAGCTGACGGCGCTCACCGGCCGCGACATCGGCACGCTGCTGAACCCGCCGAGCAACGTCCGGCACGACGTGCGCCCGGACAGCGCCTACACCGGGCACGACTCCTACTTCGCCGTGAACTGCTCGGACAAGTCGTTCCGGCACACGCAGGACCGGCTGCCCGTTCTCGCCGGTGAGTGGGAGCGGAAGTCACCGGTGTTCGGCCGGTACCAGGCGTTCGCGGACCCCGCGGGCTGCCCCGTCTGGCCGGGCGGGACCGACGCGTACCGCGGTCCGTGGAACGGCGAGACGGAACAGCCGGTGCTGGTGATCGGCAACTACTACGACCCGGCGACGCAGTACCGGTTCGCCGAGCGCATGGCCGACCAACTCGGTCATGCGCGCCTGCTCTCGGTGGACGCGTTCGGGCATTGCATCCTCGGCGACTCCGACGGCGTGGACAAGGCGGTGGGCGACTACCTCGTCAACCTCACGGTGCCGCCGCCCGGTCAGGTGTACGAGCCGAACGAGCGGCCGTTCGCCGCCGGGCCCTCGTGAGCAAGGGCGCCCGCCTGCACACGACCGCGGTAGTGTCCACGGCGAGCGTGACCGCTGGATCACCGAGCTGAAACGGGCGCTGCCCGGCTACCTGGCGCCGACTCTGGACGGGCAGACGGGAAAGTGACGGAGGAGCCGTGCGAGCATCAGGCCGGGTGATCCTCGCCGCCTGCCTGATCGCGGCCGCGGCACTGAGCGGCTGCGATCAGGCGGAGCAGCGGACTCCTACCGCGGACGAGGCGGCGGCGCGGATCGACGGCCTCCTCGACGAGACGCGGAGGGCGGTGCCGACCGCGCCAAGGCTCGGCTACCGGACGGTGACGGAGAACCAGAGCAGCTGCGTGAAGGGTCTCAGTGGCTCCGACTTCACCGGCCAGGTGACGATCGGCGTGGAGTACACCGCGGCCGACGTGGCGGCGGAGCCTGCCCGGCGGTTCCTCGAGGCGGTCGGCGCGTACTGGAGCGGCGAGGGATATCGCACGAGCGGCGACGGCGACCTGCTGAACGCCCGGGCCGAGGACGGCAAGTACCGGCTGGCCGTGAACTACGACCCTGCGGCCGGCGAGCTACGTCTCGCGGGCTACTCCGACTGCGTGTGGCGGCACGGAACACCGGAGCCCGGCGACAACCCGTGACAGTCCGGGACAGGCAAAGCGCCGGGCCTCAACCGATGGCGCTGCGCACGACCAGCGCGGCGGCGCTCCCGGCGGCCACGAGGAGCACCGCGCCCCGGGTACGGCCACCGTCGAGCAGGCCGCGGGCGGGCCCGGACAGCAGGAACCCGGCGACCAGGAACGGCAGGAGCCATGCGGCGAGCGTGAGCTGGAGCGGGTGAATCTGGCCGGCCAGGCCCAGCCCGGCGAGGGAGACCGCGGAGCCGAGCACGAAGCAGGCGGCCATCGTGGCGCGGATTCGCGGCCCGGCAGAGTGCTGGTAGAGCAGTGCGAGCGGCGGTCCGCCGATCGACGCGGCGGTACCGAACGTGCCGCTGGCCACCCCGGCGACCACGAGCGGTCCAGCGGCGGGCACCGGGCGCCACGACGTGACCGACAGCAGCACGCAGATGAGGACCGACGCGCCGACGACGGCGGCGAACGGCCGCTGGGCGAGCGTGGCGACGGCGAGGATGCCGAGCATCGTGCCCGGTACGCGGCCAAGCATGATCCAGCCCACGCCACGCCAGTCGGTGTCGTGCCGCTCGCGGGCGATGGCGAGCAGCGCGTGGCCGCTGGCGACGATGATCAGCGGCACGGGCACGAACGCGGGTTCGATCAGCGCCAGCAGCGGGGCCGCGATGAGGTTCATGCCGAAGCCCACCGAACCCTGCACGAGCGCCCCGACCAGGACCACGCAGCCGGCGACCAGCACCACGACCGTCACCCGCATCCCCCGATGGCCATGAACGACCCGTTACTGGCACTTTTCGCCAGTAACGAGTCTTTCATGGCAGTTGCCGTTCGCAGGGGTCAGGCGGTCATCTTGCGCAGCACGTACTGCAGGATGCCGCCGTTGCGGTAGTAGTCGGCCTCACCGGGGGTGTCGATGCGGACGGTGGCGTCGAAGCCGATCTCGGTGCCGTCGTGCCTGGTGGCCGTCACCCGGACGGTCCGCGGCGTCGTCCCCCTGTCGAGCTCGGTGATCCCGGCGATGTCGAAGGTCTCCGTGCCGTCCAGGCCAAGCGAAGCGGCCGACTCGCCCTCGGGGAACTGCAGCGGGATCACGCCCATGCCGATGAGGTTGGAGCGGTGGATGCGCTCGAACGACTCGGCGATCACCGCGCGCACCCCGAGCAGGCTCGTGCCCTTCGCGGCCCAGTCCCGCGAGGAGCCGGAGCCGTACTCCTTGCCGCCGAGCACCACCAGCGGGATGCCGGCGGCCGCGTAGTTCTGCGCGGCGTCGTAGATGAACGCCTGCGGGCCGCCCTCCTGCGTGAAGTCACGCGTGTAGCCGCCCTGCACATCGTCGAGAAGCTGGTTGCGCAGCCGGATGTTGGCGAACGTGCCCCGGATCATCACCTCGTGGTTGCCGCGGCGCGAGCCGTAGGAGTTGAAGTCCTTGCGCTCGATGCCGTGCTCCTGCAGGTACCGGCCTGCCGGCGAGTCGGCCTTGATGGCACCGGCGGGGGAGATGTGGTCGGTGGTGACCGAGTCGCCGAGCTTGGCCAGCACCCGGGCACCGGCGATGTCGGTGACCGGCTCCGGCTGCGCCCGCATGCCCTCGAAGTACGGGGGCTTGCGCACGTAGGTGGACTCCGGGTCCCACTCGAAGGTCTTGCCCTCCGGGGTCGGCAGTGACTTCCACCGCTCGCCGCCGTCGAAGACGTCCGCGTAGTCCTTGGTGAACATCTCCTGCGTGATCGAGGAGTCGATGGTCTGCTGGATCTCCTGCGCCGAGGGCCAGATGTCGGCGAGGTAGACGTCGTTGCCGTCGGCGTCGGTGCCCAGCGGCTGCTCGGCGAAGTCGAAGTCCATCGTCCCGGCGAGCGCGTAGGCGATGACCAGCGGCGGCGAGGCCAGGTAGTTCATCTTCACGTCCGGGTTGATCCGGCCCTCGAAGTTCCGGTTGCCCGACAGCACCGACACCACGGTGAGGTCGTTCTCCTGCACCACCGCCGAGATCTCCTCCGACAGCGGGCCGGAGTTGCCGATGCACGTGGTGCAGCCGTAGCCGACCAGGTGGTAGCCCAGCTTCTCCAGGTACGGCCAGAGCCCGGCCTTGTCGTAGTAGTCGGTGACGACCTGCGACCCCGGCGCCATCGACGTCTTCACCCACGGCTTGACGGAGAGGCCCCTCTCCACCGCGTTGCGGGCGAGCAGCGCGGCGCCGAGCATCACCGAGGGGTTGGACGTGTTGGTGCAGGACGTGATCGAGGCGATCACCACGGCACCGTGGTCGAGCACGAAGTCGCCGCGGTCGGTGGTGCTCACCTTCACCGGCTTGCTCGGCCGGCCGGACGCGCCGTTGGCCGCCGAGTGCACCTCCACCGCGTCCTCGTCGGCGAAGGAGAGCGACGCCGGGTCGCTGGCCGGGAAGGACTCCTCGACCTGCTCGTCGATCTTGGTGTGCGGGGTCGGGTACTGCTCCTCCACGTAGTCGTGCACGGCCTTGCGGAAGGACGACTTCGCGTCGGTCAGCTCGATCCGGTCCTGCGGGCGCTTCGGCCCGGCGATCGAGGGGACCACGGTGGACAGGTCCAGCTCGATGTACTCCGAGTACACCGGCTCGTGAGCCGGGTCGTGCCAGAGGCCCTGCTCCTTGGCGTAGGTCTCCACCAGCGCGACCTGCTCGGGGGACCGGCCGGTCAGCTTGAGGTAGCGGATCGTCTCCTCGTCGATGGGAAAGATCGCCGCCGTGGAGCCGAACTCGGGGCTCATGTTGCCGATGGTGGCGCGGTTGGCCAGCGGGACCTGCGCCACGCCGTCGCCGTAGAACTCGACGAACTTCGAGACCACACCGTGCCTGCGCAGCATCTCGGTGATGGTGAGCACGACGTCGGTGGCGGTCACCCCGGTCGGGATCTCACCGGTCAGCTTGAAGCCGACGACCCGCGGGATGAGCATCGACACCGGCTGGCCGAGCATCGCGGCCTCGGCCTCGATGCCGCCGACACCCCAGCCGAGGACGCCGAGCCCGTTGACCATCGTGGTGTGCGAGTCCGTGCCGACGCAGGAGTCGGGGTAGGCCTGCCCGTTGCGGGCCATCACCGTGCGCGCGAGGTGCTCGATGTTGACCTGGTGCACGATGCCGGTGCCCGGCGGGACGACCTTGAACTCCTCGAAGGCGTTCTGCCCCCAGCGCAGGAACTGGTAGCGCTCGCGGTTGCGCTCGTACTCGAACTCGACGTTGCGGTCGAAGGCGTCGGCGCGGCCGAAGACGTCGATGATCACCGAGTGGTCGATCACCAGCTCCGCGGGCGCGAGCGGGTTGACCTTGTCCGGGTCGCCGCCGAGTTCGGTGACCGCCTCGCGCATGGTGGCGAGGTCGACGACGCACGGCACGCCGGTGAAGTCCTGCATGATCACCCGGGCGGGCGTGAACTGGATCTCCGTGAAGGGGTCCGCCTCCGGATCCCACTCGCCGAGCGCACGGATGTGGTCGGCCGTGATGTTCACGCCGTCCTCGGTGCGCAGCAGGTTCTCGAGCAGGATCTTCAGGCTGTAGGGGAGGCGCTCGGCGCCTTCGACCTTGTTCAGCCGGAACACCTCGTAGGAGGCGTCCCCGACGTTCAGCGTGTCGCGAGCGCCGAAGCTGTCCTTGCTGGCGGGTGCAGTCACGTCTCACTCCGGGTCGGTTCGGTTGTCGTGCGGCGGTAGTCCGGGCGTGGCAAGGCCGAGTCTTGCGCACCCCTGTCGTGCCCGCAGAGGTGGGCCGGTCGACGCCGCCCTGCTACCTTAACAGTACGCGTGTCCTTTTTTGAGTTCAAGGGGAGGCACGAGACGGGCCCGGCACCAGCGTGTGGTACCGGGCCCGCGCGCCGCCGCGGCTTTCCTGGCAACTACCTGGCCGCGCGGAGCAGCCCCTCGATGTCCTCGCGCTCCAGGCTGCGCAGCACTGTCATGCCCAGCTCGTTGAACGTGCGCAGCGGGCTGACGTAGTGCTTGCCGTCGACCTCGGTGGTGACCACGCCGAGCCCCTGCTCCATCACGCCGGTACCGAGGCTCTGCAGCGCCTGCTGGGCCTCCGGAGGCAGGGTGGTGTCCGACTCGCTCTGGATCATCGCCCCGAGCTGGTCCGCGCAGAGCTCGTCGGAGCGGCCGTCGACCGTCATCCGGTAGCAGTCGCCGTCCCTGGTCAGCGCGAAGGTGCTGGCGCCACCGTCCTTCTGCAGCTCCAGCGCCGTGAGCGTGGCCCTGGTCCCGCCGGTGACGTCGCTGGTCTCGGTCTCCAGCTTGGTGATCTCCACGCCGGTGGGCCCGGCAGCGCCCCCTGCCGCCGCCACGATGACCGGGCCGGCGTCGTGCAGCACGCCCATCTCGTCCGGCGGCAGCAGCTCGATAACCCGGTTGATGTCGCCGTCGAGGGCGGCCTGCACGGTCTGCTGCACGGCCTCGCCGGGCGAGCCCGCGCCGTTGGCCGGGATCGCCTGCTGCGGCCACGGCTCTCCCGCGTCCTGCAGGGCGTAGTCGGCGATCGTGTAGAGCAGGCTCGGATACCACTCGTCGCCGACCTTGACCGTGGCGATCCGGACCGGCTCGCCGGTCTCGCGAACCTTCTCGCCGATGTCGATCGTCTCGGTCTGCGGTGCCTGCTCCAGCTCGCGCTGCTCGCCCTCGGAGAGGGCGGCATCGAGGAAGTCCTCGGCGACCGGCACCTTGCTGAAGTCGGTGTTGACGGTGAGCTTGCCGCCGGTCAGCTTCGTGATCGTCAGATGGTCGTTGACCTGCTCGGCCTGCGCGTCGTCGAACGTGAGGTTCTCGGTGCTGATCTCGATTCCGGTCAGTGCCTGCGGGTCGGCGTCCTGGTCGAGGATGCCGAGCCGCTTCAGCTCGTCGGTGGTCTCGGCCACCGGATCGGTGAGCACGGCCGCCTCGGCCGGGGCGAGCGTGGTCAGCAGCCCGACGATGTCACCGTTGCCGAGCGAGGTGGCGAGGTTCATCGCCGCCTCGCCGGGTGTCTCGGCACCGGCGGCGACCGAGTCGCCCTGCGAGAGTGCGAACCACGTGGCGCCCCCGCCCAGGGCCAGTACGAGTGCGGCGACCAGCGCGACGACCAGGCCGCGCCGGCTCTTCTTCGGCGGCTGCGGGGGTTGCGGCGGCGCGACCCCGAGGCCCGGAGGCGGCTGCTGCTGGTAGTAGCCCGGCTGCGGGTACGGCTGCTGCGGCGGCCCGGCGGGGTACTGCTGCGGCGCCCCGTACTGCGGGCCGGGAGGCGGGTAGTAGCCGCCCTGCTGCGGAGCGCCCTGCTGGGGCGGCCACTGGCCGCCCGGGCCTGGATTGGTCACGGTCGCACACCTGCTCTTCCGGTCGTCGCGCCTGCGCGGCTCAGTGTGCCCAGCACGCCGAGTGCGCCGAGCAGCGCGAGGATCATGCCTGTGGTGGTGGTGAGGGGGCCGGTGGCGGACACCCCGACGGCGCCGGTGGCTCCTTCGCCGCCGCCTTGGACGAGAGTCAGTACCGCGACGGTTCCCACCAATATCGACAGGACGGTGGTCGCGGCCGCGGCGGTACGTGGCAGGCGGAGCGCGTACAGCGCGACGCATCCGGCGGCGAGCAGCGGCATGGCGACCCATCCTCGCAGCGCCGCACCGGCGAACGCGTTGCGGACCAGGTCGAAATGGGCCAGCAGCGCGGCCGCCTCGTAACTACCGCGTTCCATTTCGCCCGAGTGGAACCACGGCAGAAAAGTGCCCGCGACGGCCACCACGAGGCCGAGCACGGCGAGCGACGCGCAGACGCGGGTAGCCGTCGGCATGGCTGTCTCTCCCTGGTCCCTGCTGGTCACGGTGCTCCGGCCCTCGGACGCGGCGGGGAGGCCACCGGTTCACCGCACTCCGATCTTCCGCACATCTCGATTCGGTGACACGGGATATCCCCCATATTGGGGAAATGTTGTCCACGTTGCCGGAGTTTCCAGTGTGACAGCTGGTGAGTATGTGACTCGAATGGCACAGTCATGCCGAGACCATTTGGGGAGGTGGCGGCTGTGCCGAAAGGACCAACGGTGGGGGCTGGGCTCCGGAAAGGTGCGGCGGTCGGCGCGCTCGCACTCGTGGCGCTGCTCGGCGCGACCGGAACGGGTGCCGCGGTGCCGCCGCCACCACCCAACCCGAGCGACTCCGAACTGGAGGCGAGCCGCGGGGCGGCCGACTCGACGGCCGACGAGGTCGGTGAGCTGACCAACCGGCTGGCCGAGGCCGAGGCCCGGCTCGCGGACCTGCAGAACGACGTCGCGCTGAAGATGGAAGAGGCCAACAGGGCGCTCGTCGACATGCACGCCGCCCAGGACGCCGCCGACCAGGCCGAGCGGGAGGCCAACGCCGCCAGGGCGGAGGCCGACGGGGCGGCCGCGGCGATCGAGTCCGCCAGGGCGCAGCTCGACCAGTTCGTGTCCAGCAGCTACCAGCAGGGCAGCACGATCGGCTCCGTCGGCGCGTACCTCGGCTCGGAAAGCCCGAAGGACCTGCTGGCCAGGGCCCAGCTGCTGGACGCGGTGAGCGGCAGCCAGCTCGACGCGCTCGAGGGCATGCAGCAGGCGCGGGTCGAGAAGTCGAACAAGGACGCGGCCGCCCGCAAGGCTCTCGAGGTGGCCGAGCAGCGGCGGACCGAGGCGGAGAACGCCAAGGCCGCGGCGGACGCGGCGCAGGCCGCCGCCGTGCAGGCCAGGGAGGGGCAGGCGCAGCGGGCCAACGAGCTCGAGGCGGACAAGCGCAGTGTCGAGCGGCAGCTGTACGCGGCGCAGTCGAGGGTCGACGGCCTGGAGGGGCAGCGGCAGCGCTACGAGGACTGGCTCGCGCAGAAAGAGCGGGAGGAGCGCCAGCGCGCACAGCAGGCCGCGATGTCGTCGTCCGGCAACGGCGGCGCCGCCCAGGAGAGCCGACCGGTCTCCGCACCCGCGGGGGCGAGTGTCGAATCGGTGATCTCGCGGGCCATGTCGCAGCTCGGCGTCACCTACGCCTGGGGTGGCGGCAACGCCAGCGGGCCGACGCGTGGCATCCGTGACGGGGGAGTGGCGGACTCCTACGGCGACTACAACAAGATCGGTTTCGACTGCTCCGGTCTGATGATCTACGCCTTCGCCGGGGTGAAGTCGCTGCCGCACTACAGCGGCTACCAGTACAACTCGGGCCGCAAAGTGCCGCTGTCGCAGATGCGTAGGGGGGACATGCTGTTCTGGGGCCCCGGCCGCATCCACCACGTCGCGCTCTACCTGGGCGACGGGCAGATGATCGAGGCGCCGTACTCGGGTGGGAGCGTGCGGGTCGCGCCGGTACGCTACGGCGGCATCATGCCGTACGCGACTCGCCTGATCGGATGAGCTGATGACCCGCTGCCGCCGGCACGCCCGATGGACATAGCGGGCGGCCTGGCCGGTGTGGTGCTGGCGGGCGGCGCCGCCCGCAGGCTCTCCGGGCTGGACAAGCCGATGCTCGAGGTCGGCGGCATGTCTTTGCTGCACCGGGCGGTGGCGGCGCTGCGGGACGCGGACCCGGTCGTGGTCGTCGGCCCGCCGCGGCCGGGACTGCCCGGCGTGCGCTGGACACGGGAGGACCCACCCGGCTCCGGCCCGGTCGCGGCGCTTGCCGCCGGGCTCGGCACGGTCAGGGCGGATCTGGTCGCGGTGCTCGCCGCCGACCTCGCCGGGGTCACACCGTCCACAGTGGAGAGGCTGCGCGCCGCGATCGGCACGGCCGAAGGGGCGGTCCTCGTGGACCCCGGTGGCCACAGGCAGTGGTTGATCGGTGTCTGGCGGGACGGGCCCCTGCGCGCGGCGCTGCCGGCCGACCCGGTGGGCGCCCCGCTGCACGCGACCCTCGGCGGTCTGTCCATCGTGGACGTCCCGGCCGAGCCGGGCGAGGCCGACGACGTGGACACGCCCGGCGACCTCGAAGGGCGATGACGCTGCGTCGCGGCCCGCGGGCGGGCCGCGCCGGAGGGTCTTCACAGGGGTCATACCGGGTAGCGGGTTTGCTGGAGATCCCTACGGTCGCGATCAACCGGGTCCGGCCCAGCGGGTACGGTCACCCGGCGTAGGTGGACACAAACCCAGCGAGGAGGTTAGGCGTGACCGAGCCCGGCTACTCCGACGGCGCGAACTCGGCGCACCCGGGCAGCGCGCAACCCGGCACCCCGGCCCGGGACGCACAGCTGCTGGAGCGCACCGTATTCGAGGTCAAGCGCATCATCGTCGGGCAGGACCGGCTCGTGGAGCGCATGCTGGTCGGGCTGCTGGCCAAGGGGCATCTGCTGCTGGAGGGCGTGCCCGGTGTGGCGAAGACCCTCGCGGTGGAGACCTTCGCCCGGGTGGTCGGTGGTTCCTTCTCCCGCGTGCAGTTCACGCCCGACCTCGTGCCCGCCGACATTGTGGGCACGCGGATCTACCGGCAGGGCAGCGAGAGGTTCGACGTCGAGCTCGGGCCGGTCGTGGCGAACTTCGTGCTCGCCGACGAGATCAACCGCGCGCCCGCCAAGGTGCAGTCGGCGATGCTGGAGATCATGGCCGAGCGACACGTCTCGATCGGCGGGCAGACCTTCCCGATGCCCGACCCGTTCCTCGTGCTGGCGACCCAGAACCCGATCGAGAACGAGGGCGTCTACCCGTTGCCCGAGGCGCAGCGCGACCGCTTCCTCTTCAAGATCATCGTGGAGTACCCGACGGCGGAGGAGGAGCGGGAGATCGTCTACCGCATGGGCGTGACCCCGCCCGAACCGCACGAGGTGCTCAGCCCGGCGGAGCTGGTCCGCCTGCAGAACGTGGCCGCCCAGGTCTTCGTGCACCACGCGCTGGTCGACTACGTGGTGCGGCTGGTGCTCGCCACCCGCACACCCAACGAGCACGGCCTCACCGACGTGGCGGGCTGGGTCTCCTACGGTGCCTCGCCGCGCGCGAGCCTGGGTGTCATCGCCGCGGCGCGCGCGCTCGCCCTCGTGCGCGGACGCGACTACGTGCTGCCTCAGGACGTGGTCGACGTGGTGCCGGACGTGCTGCGGCACCGGCTCGTGCTGTCCTACGACGCGCTCGCCGACGGGGTGCCGCTCGACCACATCATCACCCGGGTGCTGCAGACGGTGCCGCTGCCCCAGGTCTCCGCGCGTCCGCAGGGTGGCTCGGGTCAGCCCGTCACCGCGGGTGCGCCGGGCCGGTAACGAACAGGCAAAGGTGTCATGAGGGCGTCATGAGGGTGTCATGAGGGACGAGAACGGCGGCCGGCCGGACTGGGCACCGCCGGTGCTCCGCGGGGAGCGGCTCGAGGCCGGGCTGCGCACGCTGGAGCTCGACGTGCGCCGCCGGCTCGACGGCCTGCTGCAGGGCAACCATCTCGGCCTGGTGCCGGGGCCGGGGTCGGAACCCGGTGAGGCGCGGCCGTACCAGCCGGGCGACGACGTGCGCCGGATGGACTGGGCGGTCACCGCTCGCACGACGGTGCCGCACATCCGGGAGTCCGTGGCCGACCGCGAGCTGGAGACGTGGGTGGTCGCCGACCTGTCGGCGAGCCTGGACTTCGGCACGGCGTTCTGCGAGAAGCGGGACCTCGTGGTGTGCGCCGTCGCGGCGATCGCGTACCTCACCAGCGGTGGCGGCAACCGGCTCGGCGCACTGATCTCCAACGGCGCGCGGACCGAGCGGCTGCCGGCCAGGGGCGGGCTCGCCCATTCCCGCAACCTGGTGCGCAAGGTGGCCGAGATGCCCCGCGCGGAGGAGGGCACCCGCGGCGACCTTGCCGCCGCGATCGAGCAGCTCCGCAGGCCGCCGCGGCGCCGCGGCCTCGCGGTCGTCGTCTCCGACTTCCTCGGCGGGACCGCCTGGGAGCGGCCGCTGCGCGCGCTGTCGGCGCGGCACGAGCTCGTCGGCATCGAGGTGGTCGACCCGCGCGACGTGGACCTGCCCGAGGTCGGCACCGTGGTGCTGGCGGACCCGGAGACGGGCCGCCAGCGCGAGGTGAAGGCCTCCGCACTGCTGCGCAAGGAGTTCGCCGCGGCGGCGCAGGCACATCGCGCGGACGTCGCCCGCGCGCTGCGCCAGGCCGGTGCGGGGCACCTGGTGCTGCGTACCGACTCTGACTGGATCGCCGACACCGTGCGGTTCGTCGTCGCCCGCAAGCGCGGCTGGTCGGGAGCCGCGTCATGAGCCTGACCGGGTTCAGCTCGCCCTGGTGGTTCCTGCTGCTGCTCGTGGTCGCCGCGGTGGCGGTCGGCTACGTGGTCGCCATGCGGGCCCGCCGCAGACGCACCATGCGGTTCTCCAACCTGGAGCTGCTGGAACGGGTCGCGCCGCGCAGCCAGGGCTGGACACGGCACCTGCCCGCCGCGCTGCTGATCGTGTCGCTGCTGCTGCTCACCTTCGCCCTCGCCGGCCCGACCGCCGAGCAGAAGGTGCCGCGCAACCGCGCGACGGTCATGCTGGTGATCGACGTGTCGCTGTCGATGGAGGCCACCGATGTGGAGCCCAGCCGGCTCAGGGCGGCGCAGGACGCCGCGCGTCAGTTCGCGAAGGGGCTGACCCCCGGCGTCAACCTCGGCCTGATCTCCTTCGCCGGCACCGCCACCGTGCTCGTGGCACCGACCACCGAGCGCGAGGGGGTCGTGACGGCGATCGACAACCTGAAGCTGGCCCAGTCCACGGCGACCGGTGAGGGCATCTTCGCCGCGCTGCAGTCGATCGAGAGCTTCTCCGCCGTGGTCGGCGGCGCGGAGGGGCCGCCGCCCGCGCGGATCGTGCTGATGACCGACGGCAAGCAGACCGTCCCGCAGGACGAGTACGCGCCGCGCGGCGCGTTCACCGCGGCCGGCATGGCCAAGCAGAGGGACATTCCGGTCACGACGATCTCCTTCGGCACCTCCCACGGCACCGTCGACATCGAGGGCAAGGAGGTGCCGGTCGAGGTCGACGACGCGTCGATGCAGGAGATCGCGCGCCTTTCCGGCGGCGACTTCTACAAGGCGGCGACCGCCGAGCAGCTGAAGCAGGTGTACGCGAGCCTCGGCGAGCAGATCGGCTACGAGACCAAGGACGTGGACGCCAGCAAGCCGTGGGTGGCACTGGGGACGATCATGCTCATCTCGGCCGCGGGGGCTTCGCTGTTCATCGGGCAGCGCCTGCCCTGACCCCGTTCAGCGCGTGCCGCGGAAGCCGTGCTGCCGCCACGCCTCGTAGACCGCGATCGACGCGGTGTTGGTGAGGTTGATCGAGCGTGAGGTGGGCAGCATCGGCAGCCGCAGCCGGTCGGTGACGATCGGGTCCCGCAGCACCTCCTCGGGCAGCCCCACCGACTCGGGGCCGAACAGCAACACGTCCCCCTCGGCGTAGGACACGTCGGTGTAGCAGCGGGTCGCCGTGGTGCTGAACGCGTACACGTGCTCCGGCGCGAGCTCGCGCCAGGCCGTGCCGAGGTCCGGATGCACGCGCAGGTGGGCCAGGTCGTGGTAGTCCAGCCCCGCGCGGCGCACGTACTTCGACTCCAGCGAGAAGCCCAGCGGCTCGATCAGGTGCAGCTCGCACCCGGTGTTGGCGGCCAGCCGGATCGCGTTGCCGGTGTTGGGCGGGATCTCGGGGCGGTAGAACACGATCCGGAACACAGTGCTGATCTTCTCCGTTAATCCGTCGTTCGTTCACGTGCGGCTCGCCGGTCACGTCGGAAACCGACGATTCTCCTGTTCCCACCGTCACACCATTGGAGGACCTGTGGCCGCGCGTTCGTCGAGATTGTCCCGCCGTCGGTTTCTCGGTTACGGATCGGCCGGTGCCGCGGCCGTGCTGCTCGGCACCGGCGCGTGGAACGCGGCGGGTTCGCTCGCCGCGCCGGTCCGGGGAAGGGACCCGTTCACGCTCGGGGTGGCTTCCGGCGATCCGGCACCCGACAGCGTGGTGCTGTGGACCCGGCTGGCTCCCGAGCCGTTCGCCGAGGACGGCACGGGCGGCATGCCGGCACGGCCCGTCCGGGTGGAGTACGAGGTCGCGGTCGACGAGCGATTCCGCGGCGTCGTGCGCCGGGGCAGCGCCGTCGCGACGCCGGAGCTCGGGCATTCGGTGCACCCGGAGGTTCGCGGCCTCGCACCCGGCCGCGAGTACTTCTACCGCTTCCGCGCGGGCGGTGAGGTCTCGACGACGGGCCGGACCAGGACGACTCCGGCCCGCTGGGCGAACCCCCGCGAGCTGAACTTCGCCTTCGCCTCGTGCCAGGCATGGCAGGACGGCTACTACACCGCCTACGAGCATCTCGCGGAAGAGGACCTCGACCTGGTGGTGCACCTCGGCGACTACCTCTACGAGTACGGCGTGGCCGACAACCGGCGCGGGGTGGAGGTGGACGAGCGCTTCCACGGCGAGACGCTCGACCTCGCCCGCTACCGGCTGCAGTACGCGCTCTACAAGTCCGAGGCCCCGCTGCGACGGGCACACGCGCGCTTCCCGTGGATCATGACCATCGACGACCACGAGGTGGACAACAACTGGGCAGGCGACATCTCGCAGGACGGTGACGACCCCGGCGAGTTCCGGCGGCGCAGGGCGATCGCGTTCCAGGCGATGTACGAGAACATGCCCTTCCGGCACGCGCAGCTGCCCTCCGGGCCGGACGTGCACCTGCATCGGAGGCTGTCCTACGGCAGGCTCGCCGACTTCACCATGCTGGACACCCGGCAGTACCGCGACGACCAGCCGTGCGGCGACGGTGCTTCGGCGACCTGCACCGAACGGCTCGACCCCGACCGCACGATCCTCGGTGGGCGGCAGCGCGACTGGGTGCTCGACGGGTTCAGCACGTCCCGGGCCAGGTGGCAGGTGCTCGGCAACCAGGCGCCGATGGGCCAGACCGACCGTGACGCGGGTCCGGCGACGGAGGTGTGGCTCGACCCGTGGGACGGCTACGCGGCCGAGCGCGACCGGGTGCTGGCCGAGGCGCAGGCCCGCGGGGTGCGCAACCTCGTGGTGATCACCGGTGACCGGCACCAGAACTATGCCTGGGACCTCAAGCGGGACTTCACCGATCCGGCCTCGCCCACCGTGGGCAGCGAGTTCGTCGGCACCTCCATCACCAGTGGCGGCGACGGTGCCGACATGACACCGACCGGGCAGGAGTTCCTCGCGGCCAACCCGCATATGCGGTTCTTCAACGCCCAGCGCGGCTACGTGCGGGTGAACGTCAACCGCCGGCGGTGGCGCAGCGACTTCCGGGTCGTTCCGTACGTCACCAGGCCCGGCGCGCCCGTCCGCACCCGCGCGACCTACGTCGTCGAGGACGGCCGTCCCGGTGTGCGGGAGGGCTCGTGAGCGCCTGCCCGGGCGGCGGTCACCAGCCGCCGCGCCGGGCGTCGTGGAGGATCCAGCGCACGTCGTCCGGCGGCGGCGTCGGCCGGTGCCCGGTGGTGTCGATCCACACGTAGCGGTTGCTGCCTTCGAGGACGAGCTCGTCCCCACGGTCGATGCGGATGCCGAGCACCAGCGAGGTGGTGCCGACGTGCTCGACGCTAAGACCGACCACGAGCTCGTCCTCGAAGCGGCTCGGCGCGCGGTAGCGCAGGTTCGTCTCGGCCACGACCATGTCGATCCCGCGCTCCAGCAGCCGGGCGTGCGAGCCGAACAGCGCCGCGCAGAACTCGAAGGAGGCCATGTCCACGTAGGCGAGGTAGTTCGCGTTGAAGACGATCCCCTGCGGGTCGCACTCGTGGTAGCGCACCTTCAACGGCATCCGCACGACGGGTTCCCGCTGCCCCACGGCCCGCTCCTCTCCGGCTCGGTGATCAACCGTGCAGTGCACGGTACGCCGCGGCGGCGCCGGGATGCAGCGGCACCGACCGCGTTCCGATCAGCGTGCGCACGTCGAGGTACTGCGCGCCGACGGCCTGCTCGGGCACCAGGTTCGCCGCTCTCGTGCCGAGCACGCGGGTGACGGCCGCCGCCACGTCGTCCGGCAGGCTGGGGGCGGACACCAGCAGGTTCGCCACGCCGATGGTCGGCACGGCCGGGACGCCCGCGTAGGCGTCGGCGGGTACCCGGACCTCCTGGTAGACGGGTCCGTGCGCGGCGCGCAGCGCGGGCAGGACGCCGTCCAGCGGCAGCAGCACGAGCCCGGCCCGGCGGTTCAGCTCCGCCAGCGCCGGCGTCGGCACCCCGCCGGACCACAGCAGCGCGTCGATCCGCCGCTCCCGCAGTGCCGCGACGGCCTCGGCCAGCGGCAGGTGGCCGGTCCGGGCGGACAGCCCGGCCGCGGCGAGCAGCCGGTCCCCGGTCAGCGCGGCCCCTGAGCCGGCCGCACCGAGGGAGACCCGCCGTCCGGCGAGGTCGCCGACCGTCCGCACCGGACCGTCGGCCCGCGCGACGAACTGGAGGTAGTTCTCGTACACGCGGCCGATCGCCCGCAGCGGCACCCGGCCCGGGAACGGTGCCGCGCCGGTGACCGCGGCCTCGACGGCGTCGGCCAGCGTGAGCGCCAGATCGGCCTCGCCGTCACGGACCAGCCCGATGTTGTCCACGCTCGCCTCCGTGGAGACGGCGGCGCAGTGCAGCCGCGGCTCCGCGCGGTCGAGCTCGGCGGCCAGCAACTCGGCGAAGGCCAGGTAGAAGCCGCCGCGCTCGCCGGCGGCGATGGTCAGTGAGCGCTGCGGCCCCCGGTAGCCGGGGCCGGAACAGCCGGCCAGCGCGGCGGCGAGACCGCCGAGCAGCGCGGTCCGGCGGGCGACGGTCATCCCGCACCCACCGGGAGGGTGATCCGCACGGCCAGCCCGTGTGGCCGCACCGGCCGCAGTTCCAGCCGGCCACCCCGGCCGGTGACCTGCCGGTGCGCGATCGCGAGGCCAAGCCCGGTGCCGCGCGGGGCACCGTCGCCGCCCGCCCGCCAGAACCGGTCGGTCGCCTTGGCCAGTCCTTCGGCGCTCAGCCCCGGCCCGTCGTCGCTGACGACGAGCCGGGCGAGGCCGTCCGCGGGCTCGAACGTCCAGGCCAGCTCTACGCGGGCACCGCGGCCGGCGTAGTGGATGGCGTTGTCCAGTACGACGTCGAGCACCTGGGCGAGCTCCGGCTCGGGGCAGTCCGCGAGCACGCGGCCGTCGCCGCGCAGCGTGAGCCGGACGCCGGCCCGGTCGGCCGCGGCCCGCCAGGCGTCGGCCCGGTCGGCGGCGACCGCCGCGACGTCGCAAGGTTCCCCCGCCGGGGCACCCGCGGCCAGCCGCGTCGCGGTGCTCTCGGCGAGGGCGAGCGCCAGCAGCCCGTCGGCCAGCGACTCCAGCCGTTCCACCTCGGCGACGGTCGCCTCGTAGGCCCGGCGGCCCTCGCCGCTGACCGACGTCCCGAGCGAGTCCACCCGCAGTCGCAGTGCGGCGAGCGGGTTGCGCAGCTGGTGCGAGGCGTCGGCGACGAGCCTGCGCTGCTGATCGGCGGACTCGACGACCGCGTCGGACATCCGGTTGAACGACGCCGCCAGCGACCGCAGCTCTCGGGGCCCGGCCCCGGCCGGGACCTGCGCGCGCCGCCCCGCGGTGACGGCACGGACCCCGTCCTCGAGCGCGTGCAGTGGCCGCACCACCCACCGGGCGAGCAGCATCGCCAGCAGCACGAACGCCGTGGCGGCCAGCAGCGCGCCCAGCCCGACGGCCGTCCAGCGGCGGGCCACGTCGGCGGCCGCCGGTGTCACCGATGCCCGCAGCACGACGGCTCCGGCGACCCGCGTGCCGGTCCCGACCGGCCGGGCGAGCAGCACGGGCTCCGCCGACCAGGGGCTGAGCGTGGGCGGCTGGGGACCGGGCTGGTTGCGCAGCGCACCCTCCACGACCGCGCGCACTCCGGGGTCGGTCAGCGACAGGCCCGCCTGGGTCAGCGGTTCGCGGCGGGCGTCGACCACCACGACGCCCTCGCCGTAGAGCTCGGCGTAGCGCCGCGCGTCCGCGGCGAGGGCAGTGGTGTCGCCCGAGTCGACGGCCTGCTGGGCGAGGACCACGAACCGGTCGATGTCGGCGTCGCGGCCGATGGCCAGCTGCTGCGTGCGCTGCTCGGCCGTGCTGCGCAGCAGCGGCGTGGCGAACCCGGCGACGGCCGCGAGCGCGAACACGACCAGCACGAGCAGCAGCCGGGCGCGCATTGCTCACTCGCCCAGCCGGTAGCCGAAGCCCCGGATCGTCGCCAGCAGGCCCGGCCTGCCGAGCTTCGCGCGCAGCTGGGTCACGTGCACGTCCAGCGACCGCGAGACGGCCAGGTAGGCGTCCCCCCACACCTCGTCGAGCACCTGCTGCCTGCTCACCGCGGTGCCGGCCCGGGCGGCGAGCACGGCGAGCACGTCGAACTCCTTGGTCGTCAGCGGCACCTCCTCGCCGCCCGCGACGACGCGCCGGGCGGCGAGGTCGATCTCGACGTCGGCGACCCGGACCACCTCCCCGGCCGCGACGGCCGGGCCCGCGGTGCGGCGCAGCACGGCGTCCATCCGGGCCAGCAGCTCGGCGAGACCGACGGGCTTGGTGAGGTAGTCGTCGGCGCCGAGGCGCAGGCCGCGGACGACGGAACGCTCGTCGCCCCGCGCGGTCAGCACGACGACCGGCACACCGGAGACCTGGCGGATCTTGCGCAGCACCTCGAGGCCGTCGGTGTCGGGCAGCCCGAGATCCAGCAGCACCAGGTCGGCCTCCCGGTGACGGGTGAGCGCGTCGGCGCCGCGGGCGGCCCGGTCGACGGCATGACCGCGGTCGTGCAGGCTCTCCGCGAGCGCGCCCGCGACCCCGTCGTCGTCCTCGACGAGCAGTACTCGCACGCCACACCCTTTCCTCCGGCTCTCCGGGCCGCTGTGTCGAACGCCATGCCGGGTTACCCGAGCGTAGCGGCGCCGTGCCCGCGACTGGCGTCACGCGAGCCGATAGCCTCACCCGCGTCAGCAGCGACGCACTGGTTCATCGGTTGAGGAGTATCACGTGGGACGGTCCGTACTGGTCACCGGCGGCAATCGCGGCATCGGGCTGGCGATCGCCCGCGGACTCGCCGCGGCCGGGCACGAGGTCGCGGTGACGCACCGTGGCTCCGGAGCCCCCGAGGGGCTGTTCGGCGTGCAGGCCGATGTCACCGACACCGAGCAGATCGACGCCGCGTTCAAGCAGGTCGAGGAGCACCAGGGGCCGGTCGAGGTGCTGGTGTCGAACGCCGGGATCACCGACGACACGCTATTGATGCGGATGAACGAGGACCAGTTCGCCCGCGTCGTCGACGCCAACCTGACCGGCGCCTACCGCGTCGCCAAGCGCGCCTCGCGCGGGATGCTGCGCGCCAAGTGGGGCCGGTTCGTGTTCATCTCCTCGGTCGTCGGCCTCTCGGGTGGCGCCGGGCAGGTCAACTACGCCGCGAGCAAGGCGGGCCTGGTCGGCATGGCGCGCTCGCTCACGCGGGAGCTCGGCTCCCGCAACATCACCGCGAACGTGGTGGCACCAGGGTTCGTCGTCACCGACATGACCGACGCGCTCACCGAGGACCAGCGGGCGGCCGCCCTTGCGCAGATCCCGGCGGCCCGCTACGGCCAGGCCGACGAGATCGCCGCGGCGGTGCGGTTCCTCGCCTCCGACGACGCCGCCTACATCAACGGTGCGGTACTGCCCGTCGACGGCGGCCTCGGCATGGGCCACTGACCCTCCACTCACGACCCCGACGTTGCCGTATCTCTCTCCCACTGGAGGACTGGTGTCCGGACTGCTCGAAGGCAAGCGCCTGCTCATCACCGGCGTGATCACCGACGCGTCGATCGCGTTCCATGCGGCCAGGGCCGCGCAGGAGCAGGGCGCGCAGGTGATCCTGACCGGCTTCGGCCGTCTCTCGCTGGTCGAACGCATCGCCAAGCGGCTGCCCGAGCCCGCGCCCGTGATCGAGCTCGACGTGCAGAACGCCGAGCACCTCGACACGCTCGCCGACCGGGTTCGGGAGCACGCCGACGGGCTGGACGGCGTGCTGCACTCGATCGGCTTCGCCCCCCAGAGCTGCCTCGGCGCGCCGTTCCTCGACGCGCCCGCCGAGGACGTCGCGAAGGCGGTGGAGGTGTCGGCGTACTCGCTGAAGTCGCTGGCGGTGGCGACGCTGCCGCTGCTGGACCGCGGCTCGTCGATCGTCGGCATGGACTTCGACGCGCGTTTCGCCTGGCCCGCCTACAACTGGATGGGCGTCGCGAAGGCGGCGCTGGAGTCGGTCAACCGCTACCTCGCGCGGGATCTCGGCCCGCGCGGGATCCGGGTGAACCTGGTCACGGCCGGGCCGGTGAAGACGATGGCCGCGAAGTCGATCCCGGGTTTCGAGGAGCTGGAGAACTCGTGGGGCGACCGCGCTCCGCTCGGCTGGGACACCGAGGATCCGACACCGGTCGCGAAGACGATCTGCGCGGTGCTTTCCGACTGGCTGCCGGCCACCACCGGGTCGATGATCTGGGTCGACGGCGGCGTGCACGCGATGGGCTGACGCCCGCCGGCGCGGCGAGCGGTACGGCACCGGAAGGCGGCACCCGGCCCTGCGTGGGGCGCGTCATAGCGGAAAGATGGTGGCGTGAACTACGACGCGCTGCTGTGGTTGTCCTTCGGCGGCCCGGAGGGGCCGGACGAGGTCATGCCGTTTCTGGAGAACGTGACGCGGGGCAGGGGAGTGCCACGGGAACGGCTCGACGAGGTCGCCGAGCACTACCAGCACTTCGGCGGGGTGTCGCCCATCAACCGGCTCAACCGCGAGGCGATCGCCGCGGTGGAGAAGGAGCTTTCGGCGCAGGGCATCGAGCTGCCGGTGTACTTCGGGAACCGGAACTGGCGGCCGATGGTGGAGGACACGGTCGCGCGGATGGCCGCCGACGGGGTGCGGCGGGCGCTGGTCTTCCCGACGAGCGCCTACGGTGGCTACTCGGCGTGCCGGCAGTACGACGAGGACATCGCGAGGGCGCGGGCCGCCGTCGGCGCCGACGCGCCGGTGCTGGTCAAGCTTCGCCAGTTCTTCGACCATCCGCTGTTCGTGGGCGCGTTCGCGGACGCGGTGCGTGCGGCGCACGCCGAACTGGGCGAGGGAGCAGGTAGCCGGACGGTGTTCGTGGCGCACTCGGTGCCGGTCAGCGCCGACGCCGCGGCCGGGCCGCCGGGCGAGGGCGGGCACCGCTACTCGCGGCAGATCGCCGAGGCGGCCCGGCTGGTGGCCGCCGAGGCGGGGATCGGAGCCTACGACGTGGTGTGGCAGTCGCGCTCCGGCCCACCTCAGGTGCCCTGGCTGGAGCCGGACATCGTCGACCACATCGACGCCCTGCACGCCGACGGCGTGCGCGCCGTGGTGGTGTGCCCGGTCGGGTTCGTCTCCGATCACCTCGAGGTGATTTGGGACCTCGACAACGAGGCCGCGGAGCGGGCCGGGGAGCTCGGCATGGGTTTCGCCCGCGCCGCCACGCCGAACGCCGACCCGCGTTTCGCCGAACTCGTCGTGGAACTGATCCGGGAGCACATCTGCGGTGCGCCGGTGCGCAAGCTGTCGCACTTCCCGGCCGCAGGGGAGACGGCCGACGGGGCACCGTGCGCGCCGGGCTGCTGCGAGCCCGTCCGCCGCCCCTCGTGAGTGCCTACGCGAGTTAGAACACTGTTACGCACTCACGAGGGCGTGGCCTGGTCGGCGAACACCCGCACGGCCTCGTTGACGGCGGCGCAGCGCGCGGTGCGCACGGCGTCGGACAGTGGGCGCAGCGCGTCGGCCCTGCGCGTCACCGCCGAGGCCGAGAGCGCCCCGCCGGGCTCGTCGGCGTGCGCGAGCGCGAGGATCGCGCCGACCTCCTCGGCCCGCTGCAGCACCCGCAGCGCGCGGCCCGGCGTGCCGGGCGGCCAGTCCAGCTTCGGGGTCGAGCGCAGCTTCGCGGACAGCTCGGCGCGGACCCCGGGCCGCTCCCTGGCGACGTCGAGCGACTGCAGCGCGCCCGCGCTGTCGCGGATCGCGTCGGTCAGCCCGTGTTCGGCCTCGCCCAGCCCGGTGTACTCCGATGCCACGGTGCTCGCCAGCGGGAACACCGTCCAGCGGAGCAGCCCCTCGGCGATCGGCTGCGGCACCACGCCGTAGCCGAGCGCAGGCAGCACCATCGCCTCACCGGCGCGCAGGGCGGCCTCGGTGAACGGCCCCCCGCCACCGAGCCCGCGGACGTCGCCCGGGACGGGCAGCACGAGGCGCATGTCGGCCGCGCCAAGCCGGCGCAGGGACGGCAGCAGGCGCGCCGGTGCCGCGGGCACGGCGCCGCTGACCGGCACGTCGAACGTCTCCGCCGTACCCGGATCGGCGGCCACCACGGCGTGCTCCTCACCCCACGGCATCAGGGCGTCGAGCGTGTCGTCGGACGCGGCGGCACCATGCAGCCACGCCGAGGACCAGATGGCAAGGGTCGCACTGGGACAGCACACGGCGATCCAGCGTACCTGGAGCAGGTCCACGTCGACGGAGTGCGCGAGATGCAAGTAGCGTCGAAGGCGTGACATCGTCCGCGCCACCGACCGCACCGTCGCCGCCACCGAACCTGCCCGGCACCGCGGGGCAGCTGCGGGCCGCCGGGTACGCGCCCCGGGGAATCAAGACGGAGATCCACGACAACCTGCTCGCCGCGCTGCGAGCCGGGGAGGACGCCTGGCCCGGCATCGTCGGGTTCTCCCGCACCGTGCTGCCCCAGTTCGAGCGGGCTCTGCTGGCCGGGCACGACGTCGTGCTGCTCGGCGAGCGGGGCCAGGGCAAGACCCGGCTGCTGCGCACGCTGGCCGGCCTGCTCGACGAGTGGACCCCGGTGATCGAGGGGGCCGAGCTGGCCGAGCATCCGCTCGCACCGATCACGCCGGTGTCGCTGCGCCGGGCCGCCGAGCTGGGCGACGAGCTGCCGGTCGCCTGGCTGCACCGGAGCGCGCGCTATGCCGAGAAGCTCGCCACCCCCGACACGTCGGTCGGCGACCTCATCGGTGACGTGGACCCGGTCAAGGTCGCCGAGGGCCGCAGCCTCGGCGATCCCGAGACGATCCACTTCGGGCTCGTGCCGCGCGCGCACCGCGGTGTCGTGGCCATCAACGAGCTGCCCGACCTCGCCGAGCGCATCCAGGTGGCGCTGCTCAACGTCATGGAGGAGCGCGACATCCAGGTCCGCGGCTACACCCTGCGGCTGCCGCTGGACGTCCTGCTGGTCGCGACGGCGAACCCGGAGGACTACACCAATCGCGGTCGGATCATCACCCCGCTCAAGGACCGCTTCGGTGCCGAGATCCGCACCCACTACCCGCTCGACGTGGCGGCCGAGGTCGACGTCGTGCGGCAGGAGGCCGATCTGGTGGCCGAGGTGGGCGAGCCCCTGCTGGAGGTGTTGGCCCGGTTCGTGCGCAACCTCCGTGAGTCCAACGTCGTCGACCAGCGTTCCGGCATCTCGGCCCGGTTCGCCGTGGCCGCGGCGGAGACCGTCGCAGCCGCGGCACTTCGGCGCTCCGCGCTGACCGGCGAGCACCCGCCGGTCGCCCGTCCCGTTGACCTCGACGCCGTGCCCGCCGTGCTGCGCGGCAAGGTCGAGTTCGAACCGGGCGAAGAGGGCCGCGAGACCGAGCACCTCGTGCACCTGCTGCGCCGGGCGGTCGCCGAGACCGCGCGGGAGCGCTTCGCGGGCCTGGACCTGAAACCGCTGTCAAACGCCGTCGCCGACGGCAACCTGGTCGCGACCGGCGAGCGGGTGCCCGGCAAGGCCGTGCTGTCCGCACTGCCGGAGCTGCCCGTACTGCACGAGGTCGCCCAGCGCGCCGGGGTGTCCGCGGACGACCCGCCCGGCCGGATCGCCGCCGCCGTCGAGCTCGCGCTGGAGTCGCTCTACCTCTCGCGCCAGCTCGCCAAGGACGCCGACGACAACACCACCGTGTACGGGCCATGACCTCCATCCCGGACGGGTACTCGTACGGTCCGTGGCACGACGGGCCCGATCCGCTCGCCCCGCCGGTCGACCTGCGCGACGCGATGGACGAGATTGGCCGGGACGTGATGTCCGGGTCGTCCCCCCGTTCCGCGCTGGAGGAGCTGCTGCGCCGCGGCACGCCCCGCACCACGGGCCTCGACGAGCTGACCCGGCGGGTCTGGCAGCGCCGCTCCCAGATCCAGCGGCGGCACAACTTCGACGGCACCCTGAACGACGTGCGGCGCCTGCTCGACGAGGCGCTGGACGCGGAGCGGACCGCGCTCTTCCCCGATCCCTCCGACGACGCCCGGTTCCGCGAGGCTCAGCTGGACGCGCTGCCACCGGGAACCGCCGCGGCCGTGCGCGAGCTGGCGGACTACGAGTGGACCTCCGAGCAGGGCAGGCAGAACTACGAGCGCATCCGGGAGCTGCTCGGCCGGGAGCTGCTCGACTCCCGGTTCGAGGGCATGAAGGACGCGCTGCGCTCCACCGGCCCGGAGGACGTCGAGCGCGTCAACCAGATGCTGGCCGATCTCAACGCGCTGCTCGCCGCACACGCGGAGGGGTTCTCGGACGTCGGTGAGCGGTTCGCGGAGTTCATGCGCAGGCATGGCGAGTTCTTCCCGGAGAACCCGCGCAACGTCGACGAGCTGATCGACGTGCTCGCGGCGCGCTCGGCCGCCGCGCAGCGCATGCTCAACTCGATGAGCGCCGAGCAGCGCGCCGAACTCGCCGAGCTGTCGCAGCAGGCGTTCGGCGACCCCCGGCTCGCGCAGGAACTGTCCACACTGGACTCCCAGTTGCGCGCACTGCGGCCGGGGGAGGACTGGACGTCCTCGGCCCGGCTCCGCGGTGACGATCCGCTCGGGCTCGGCGAGGGCGCCACGGCGATGACCGATCTCGCCGAGCTGGACGCGCTGGCCGAGCAGCTCTCGCAGAGCTACCCGGGCGCCCGCCTCGAGGACATCGACCTGGAGGTGCTGCAGCGGCAGCTCGGCGAGGACGCCGGGGTGGACGCACGCAGGCTGGCCGAGCTGGAACGGGAACTGCGCGCGCAGGGCGTTTTCGAGCGCGCGCCCGACGGCACCCTGCGGCTGTCGCCGAAGGCGCTGCGCCGACTCGGCGAGACGGCGCTGGCCGACGTGGTGCGCTCGCTGCGCGGGCGCACCGGCGAGCGGGACACGGCCGCCGCGGGAGCGGCCGGGGAACCGAGCGGGGCGACGCGGCCGTGGCGGTTCGGCGACACCGAGCCGTGGGCGGTGTCGCGCACCGTCCGCAACGCCGTGCTGCGGACCGCCTCTCGTGGCGGCGGTGCCGCGGGTGCCGCCGGTGCCGTCCGGCTGGACGTCTCCGACGTGGAGGTCACCGAGACCGAGCACCGGTCGCGGGCGGCGGTGGCGCTGTGTGTGGACACGTCGTGGTCGATGGTGCAGGAGGGCAGGTGGCTGCCGATGAAACGCACCGCACTGGCCCTGCACCAGCTCATCGCCACCCGCTTCCGCAACGACGCGCTGCAGCTCATCACCTTCGGCCGGTACGCGGCGCCGGTGGAGCCGGCGGAGCTGGTCGGTCTCGAGGGTGCTTGGGAACAGGGCACCAACGCCCATCACGCGCTGCTGCTGGCCGGCCGGCATCTGCGCAGGCATCCGGGCGCGCAGCCGGTGGTGCTCGTCGTGACCGACGGGGAACCGACCGCGCATCTGGAACCGGACGGCATGGCAGAGTTCGACTATCCACCCAGCCCGCGCACGCTGCTCAAGACGTTGTCTGAGGTGGACCGGCTCGCCAAGCTCGGCGCGGCGACGACCGTGTTCCGGCTCGGCGACGACCCGCGGCTGGCCGCGTTCGTCGACCTCTTCGCCCGCCGTGCGGGCGGCCGGGTGCTCACGCCCGACGCCGACGGGCTCGGGGCCGCGGTGGTGGGCGACTACCTGCGCACGCGGCGGGCGTGAGCCGGGCACGTCTGGCTGCGGCGGGCGCGGTCCGGGCCGGCCGAGGTCACGATGCGCCGACCTCGCGATCGGGCTCGACGTCGAGCACGCCGTGCACCTCCCGTAGCGCCGGGATCGCGTCGGCGTCGATCGATCCGGTGACGGTGCCGAGGACGGCCTGCACCCGGTCGATGGTCATGCCCGCGTGTTTCAGATCGGACACGATGTCCTCGAGTGCGGGCAGGCTCGGCTCGGTGACCAGCACCATCACCTTGCGCTCCACGGCGGCCTCCCGGTGCTCTACGGCGCTTGCACCAATCCTGTACCCACATCGGTCGACGGCAAAGGCAATCGCCGCGCGGACTGGCCGAGCCGGGCCCACAGCTCCCACGCGCGGGCCTGGTGCCGCCCGGCGAGCAGCGCGGCGACCCCGGCGACGTGCGGCGTGGCCATGCTCGTTCCGCTGATGGTGTTGTAGCGGTCGGGCAGCGTCCAGCTCGAGTAGACGTCGACACCGGGGGCGGCGATGTCGACGGAGCCGTCGGGATCGGCGGACCCGCAGGAGAAGTCGGCGATGGCCTGCCGCTCGTCCAGCGCGCCGACCGCCATGATCGACGGGCAGTTGGCGGGGTGGCCAATCGGTGCGATGTGGTCCCGCGACCGCATGCTCTCGTTGCCCGCCGCCGCGATGATGAGTGTGTTGTGCCGCATGGCGCGGCGCGCCACCTCCTCGAAGATCCGCGAGTGCGGGTCGCCGACGCGGGTCGCGGCACCCAAAGACATCGAGACCACCGCGCAGCCGTTGCCGATTGCCCACGCGATACCGGAGAGGATCCCGCCGTCGGTCCCGGAGCCGGCGTCGCTGAGCACCTTGCCTGCGAAGATCTCCGACTCGTGGGCGACGCCGTAGCCGGGACCGGCCTCCGGGGTGCGGGGACCGCATGCGGTGCCGATGCAGTGCGTGCCGTGCCCGTGCCCGTCGGCTGCTTCCTCACCGTCGACGAACGAGCTGGTGGCCACGTCGCGATCGGCGAAGTCGGGATGGTCGAGCTGGAAACCGGTGTCCAGGACGGCCACGCGGATGCCGGCGCCGGTCGCCGTGCTCTCCGGCGCGCCCACGGCCCGGAGTCCCCAGGTGAACGTCGTCGGGCCCGCCGTCTCCGACGGCTCGACGGCCGGCGCCGCGTAGGCGTACACGGTGCGCTCCCGTTCGACGTAGGCCAGCGGGCCGGGGTCGGCGCAGGCCCTGGTGAGCGCGTCGGCCTGGTCCGGCTCCGCGGTGACCACCGCGACGCCCAGCTCGTGCAGCAGGATTCCGTTGGAGCGGCCGAGGAGCCCGAACGCGCCCGCACCCGCCAGTTCGGCGGTGCTGGTGGCGCGCACGCCCGCGACGCGCTCCATCGTGCGTGCCCCCGCCGCCGCGGAGTCCTCCTGCAGCAGCACGAGGTACCGGCCGGTTGCGCCATTCGTCGCCGTGGTCATGACCGCCACCCTCTTCCGTAGAACTGCCGGGGCATCTCTCCACGATGACCCAGTGGCGGCTGGATGTAATTCAGGTCACGTCACTATCCGGTCACAGTTTGACCGCGCTGTGTGACGGCGATGCGGGCCCCGCGCGCGGGCACCATCGTGATGTTGCGTGGCCTCGCGCCTTCGGGACGTTCCCGGTCGGGCGCGAGGTGGTACCGCGACAGCACGGCACGCAGCACGATGGTGGCCTCCAGCAGGGAGAACCCAGCGCCGAGGCAGCGACGCACCCCGCCCCCGAACGGCAGCCACGTGCCGGTGGGCGGGCCGTCGCCGAGGAAACGTTCCGGCCGGAACTCCCGCGGATCGGGATGGTGGCCCGCGTCGCCGTGCACCAGCGCGATCGACGGCATGACGGTGTGCCCGGCCGGAATGCGGTAGCCGCCGATCTCGATGTCCCTGGTCAGCTTGCGGGCGACCTCGGAGATCACCGGATGAAGACGCATCGACTCCTTCGCGACCGCTTCCAGATGCCTGTCGTCACCGGCGTCGGCGGCCCGCGTTGCGGCGGCGAGCTGGGCCGGATCACGGGCGAGCTCGTGCAGCGCCCAGGCGAGTGCGGTCGCCGTGGTCTCGTGCCCGGCGAGGAGCAGGGTGATGAGCTGGTCGCGGAGTTCGGCGTCGGAGAGCCGGTCCTCTTCACCGGAGACCGTGAGCAGCCGGGACAGCACGTCGTTTCGGTCGGCGAGGTCGTCGGCGCGGCGCCGTTCGGCGATCTCGGCGTAGAGCAGCTCGTCGACGCGGCGCTGCGCCACGGCGTAGCGCCGCCAGGGGCCGAAGCGCTGCAGTTTCGGGTTGTACCAGCCGATCAGGTCGATGGGGCCGACATCGACGATCCGGGACAGCAGGCGGCGCAGCTCGTCGAGCCGGGCGCCCGCGGACACGCCGAACACCACCCGCAGGATCACCTCCAGGGTGAGTGCCTGCATACGCGCGTGCGAGGGGAACGGCGTGCCGGTGGGCCAGCGCCCCGCCTCCTCGTCGGCGAGCCGGGTGATCATGTCGCGGTAGCCGCGCAGCGCGGCGCCGTTGAACGCGGGCATCAGCAGCTTGCGTGCCCGCAGGTGCACGTCCTCGTCGGTGAGCAGTACCGAGTGCTCGCCCATCGCGGGCTTGAGGATCATGTTGCCCTCACCGGCGTGGAAGATCGAGGGCGAGCCGCTGAAGATCGCGCGGATGTGCTCGACGTCGGCGATCTCCACCACGGAGCGCTCCGGGTAGATCCGCAGGCGGATGACATCGCCGTGCCTGCGGCGCAACACCGGGAGCCACCGGTGCCGGAACGAGCCGAAGAGCAGGGTCTGCACCGCCAGCGGCAGCCGTGGCCCCGGCGGAGGTGTCGTCGAGGTGAGGTGCTCGGTACGCAGGCCGGGTGTGGTGGCGGTGCGGGCCCTGGTCGTCATCACGGCTCCTTGGCGCGGCGGCTACACGTCCGTTTTATACGCGCGTATAGATCCGCTGTCCAGGGTTACGCTGTGCTGGTGGGCCATCGGGAAGACCTCCTCGCCGCGGCGCGGCGACTGCTGGAGGACAAGGGCTACGCGCACATCACGACGCGCGACCTGGTAGCCGCCTCGGGTACGAACCTGGCCTCGATCGGTTACCACTTCGGGTCGAAGGCCGGTCTGCTCAACGAGGCCATCGGCGAGGTCTTCGAGGAGTGGACCGACCAGCTCGCGGACCTGGCGATGGCCGACCCGACGGCATCACCGGTGGAGCGCGGTGTCGTGACCTGGGCCGCGATGCTGAACAGCCTCGCGGGCAAGCGGGCACTGCTGCTCTCCTACATCGAGGCGCTCGCCCAGGCGGAGCGCACGCCGGCGCTGCGCGAGCAGTTCGCGGAGCAGTACCGGCGGTGCCGGGCGCGCGTGGCCGGGCTGGTCGCCGAGTCGCTGGGTGACGGCACCCCGCCGGACGACGCGCGCTGCCTGGCCGTGGCCAGCTTCGTGATCGCGATCTGCGACGGGCTCTCGGTGCAGTGGCTGCTCGACGCCGACGGCGCGCCCACCGCGGAGGAACTGACCGAGGGGCTGGCCGCACTGTGGTCGGCCTCGTTCCCACCACGCGGGAAGTCGGGCTAGGTTCGCGCTTAGGCTGGGGGTATGCAGACTTGGTCCTCGGTCGCCGTGCCCCGAATCCCCGGAACCTCGCGCCCGCTGCGGCTGCACGACACGGCGACCGGCCGGCTGCGGCCGACGGCCCCGGGCCGGCTGGCCAGGATGTACGTCTGCGGCATCACCCCTTACGACGCGACCCACCTCGGGCACGCGGCGACGTACCTGGCCTTCGACCTGGTCTACCGGCAGTGGCTCGATGCCGGGCACGAGGTCCACTACGTGCAGAACGTCACCGACATCGACGAGCCGCTGCTGGAGCGCGCCGAGCGCGACCAGGACGACTGGGTGGTGCTCGGCATGCGGGAGACCGCGCTCTTCCGCGAGGACATGGAGGCGCTGCGGGTGCTGCCGCCGCGCGAGTTCATCGGGGCGGTGGAGAGCATCCCGGAGATCGTCGAGGTGATCGCCAAGCTGCTGGCCAACGGCGCGGCCTACCGGGTGGACGACCCGGACCACCCGGACATCTACTTCGATCGCGCCGCGACCGGCAGGTTCGGCTACGAGTCCAACTACGACGCCGAGACGATGGCCGCGCTGTTCCCCGAGCGTGGCGGCGACCCCGACCGGCCGGGCAAGCGCGACCCGCTCGACGCCCTGCTGTGGCGGGCGGCGCGGCCGGGCGAACCGTCCTGGGAGTCGGAGCTCGGTCCCGGCCGCCCCGGCTGGCACATCGAGTGCAGCGCGATCGCCGTCAACCGCCTCGGGCTCGGCTTCGACGTCCAGGGCGGCGGCTCCGACCTGGCGTTCCCGCACCACGAGTTCAGCGCCGCGCACGCCGAGGCACTGGCCGGGGAGCACCCGTTCGCCCGGCACTACGTGCACGCCGGGATGATCGGCCTCGACGGCGCCAAGATGTCGAAGTCGAAGGGCAACCTGGTGTTCGTCTCGCGGCTGCGGGCCGACGGGGTGGAGGCGGACGCGATCCGGCTGGCCCTGTTCGCCGGTCACTACCGCAGCGACCGCGCCTGGACCGGCGAGCTCCTCGGCGCCGCGCAGGCCCGGCTGGCGCGCTGGCGCGAGGCGGCTTTCCTGTCCGCCGGGCCGGACGCGGAGGGCACGGTCTCCCGGCTGCGGGACCACCTCGCCGACGATCTGAACACCCCGAAGGCGCTCGCGGCCGTGGACGCCTGGGCCGGGGAGGCGCTGCGCGGGCGCGGCACGGACACCGCCGCGCCCACGCTCGTCCGCGAGGCCGTCGACTCCCTGCTGGGCATCACCCTGCAAGCCTCGTGAGTGCGCACGCGAGTTAGAACTCGGGTCAGCACTCACGAGGCTTGTGGCAGGTCGACCCGGGCGCCGGACCAGCTCCGGCGCAGCCAGCGGTCGTGCGAGGCGACGACCACGGCGCCAGGCGCCTCGTCGAGCGCGTCGAACAGCTCCTCGGCCAGCGTGAGCGAGATGTGGTTGGTCGGCTCGTCGAGCAGCAGCACCTGCGGTGGCTCGGCCACCAGCACCGCGAGCGCGAGCCTGCGGCGCTGACCGGCGGAAAGCCTGCCGACCGGCCGGTCCAGCTCGCGGGGCGGGAGAAGGCCGAGCGAGGCCAGCGGCGTGGCGCCCGCGCCGGTCGCCGCTGCGTAGAGCTCGCGCGGGGTCCGCTCCGGATCGGCGAACGTGACGTCCTGCTCCAGCAGACCGACCCGGATGCCGGGCGCGCGGTGCACCACCCCGGCCACCGGGTCGAGCCGGCCCGCCAGCACCGCGAGCAGCGTCGACTTCCCAGCGCCGTTGCCGCCGGTGACCAACAGCCGGGCCGACGTGCCGACGTCGAGCCGGTCGAGCCGTAGCCGACCGGGCACGTCGAGATCGCGGGCCGAGAGCGCGAGCCGCTCCTCCGCGGCCCGCCCGGTCAGCGTGCCGGCGAAGCGCAGCGGGACGGGCGGCCTGCGCACCTGGGTGCGTTCCAGCTCGGCCAGCCGCTGCCGGGCATTGCGTACGCGGCGGGAGATCTGCCGCTGTACGCGGCCGGTCTTGAAGTCGTACTGCATCTTGGCGTTGTCCCGCGGCGCACGGTCGTGGCTGACGTCGCGCGAGGTGACGGCGACGGCGTGCCGCAGCTGCCGCAGCTCGTCCTGCTCCCCGGCGAACCGCTGCTCCCAGCGCGCCCGCTCGGCGCGCTTCTCGGCGAGGTAGTCGGTGTAGCGGCCGCCGTAGCGGTGGGGACCGCCCAGCGCCGGGTCGAGATCGACGATGTCGGTGCACACCGCGTCCAGGAACACCCGGTCGTGCGAGGCCAGCACGACCACCCCGGGCAGCGCGGCGAGGTGCTGCTGCAGGAAGTCCATCGCCGCGTCGTCGAGGTGGTTGGTCGGCTCGTCGAGCAGCAGCGTCTCCGGCCTGCGGATGAGCAGTGCCGCCAGCGCCAGCCGGGAACGCTGACCTCCCGACAGGGTGCCCAGCGGCCGCTCCGGCTCGATACCGCCGAGCCCGAGTCCCGCGCAGACGAGCTTCGCGCGGCGGTCGGCGTCCCACAGGTCGTGCGCCTGCGCCCAGTCCAGAACGCGGCCGTACTCGTCGAGTGCGGCGGGGTCGTCCGGACGCTCGGCGAGGGTTTCGGCGAGCGCGTCGAGGCGCGCACCGGCGGCCCGGAACGCGGCGAGCGCGTCGTCGAGCACTTCCCGCAAGAGCGCCGTGCCGGGGAAGGGCAGCTCCTGCCGGAGGAAGCCGATGTCGCCACCGCCCTCGACGGTGCCGGCCTGCGGCGTCTCCAGTCGGGCGAGCAGGCGCAGCAGCGTCGACTTGCCCGTGCCGTTCTCACCGACGAGTCCGAGGCGCTGCCCGGCCCCGGCCGTGAGGTCGATGCCGGAGAAGACGACGCGGTCGCCGTAGGCGAACGCGAGGTCGCGGGCGCGCAGGGAGAGGGAGGAGGACATGGAGCATCACCGGCCCGGGTGTCGCTGGGAGCACCCGCCGGGCGGTCGCCTCGGGCGCGGGTGCGGGCACGGTGCCAGCTCTTCATGGCCCAACCAGTCTAATGCGGCCGCGCTCGTGGCTGCCAACCATTTTCGGCTCGAGTTTGACATTGTAGCGGCAACTCTGAAACTTTGCTTTCGAAAGAATCCTTTCAGAGTTTGGAGGCACCGTGTCCCAGCTGCCACCCCGCAGGCGCATCCGCGACACCGAGCTGATGCGCGCGCTGGCGCATCCGCTGCGGACGGCGCTGCTGGGCTACCTGATGTCGGCCGGTTCGCGGACGGCGAGCGAGTGCGCCACGGCGGTGGACTCGACAGCGTCGAACTGCAGCTGGCACCTCCGCCAGCTCGCGCAGTGGGGACTGGTGGAACGGGTCGAGGCGACCGACGGCAGGGAACGCCCGTGGCGGGCGACGGCGGTCGGCCTGGACTACGGCGATTTCGACACCGACCCCGCCACCCGGGGCGCCCAGCTGGCCGCGACAGCGGCGCAGCTCGGCGAGGACCATTTGCTGACCCAGCGCTTCCTGGACAGCGTCGAGGACATCGAACCGGCCTGGCGCGACGCCGCGGCCCTGCACACGTCCTCGCTGCGGATCACCGCGCGGGAACTCGCCGAGCTCAACGCCGCCATCGAGGCGCTCGTCCGGCCCTACGTGAGCACCATCCGCACCGAGGCACCCGACGACGCGCGGGCTGTGCACGCGAGCTGGCGCGCGGTGCCGCGCCTCGACGCCGACGGCAGGCCGAGCGCGTGAGATCCGTGCTGGGGGAGGCGGGCTTTCGCCGGCTGTGGCTCGCGGCACTCTTCTCGGAGACCGCCGAGTGGATCCTGCAGGTCGCGCTGCCGCTCTACGTCTACCTGCGCACCGGCTCGGCGGCGTCCACCGCTGCCACGATGGTGCTCGGCCTGCTGCCCGCCGTCGCGCTGAGCCCGGTGGCCGGGCTGCTCGCCGACCGCTGCGACCGCAGGCTGGTCCTGTTTCTCGTGTGCGGCGGCCAGGCTCTCGCCGCCCTGCCGCTGCTGCTCGTGCACGCGACGGATCTGCTCGTCGTGGTGTACGCGGTGATGGCGGCGCAGGCGGCGCTGGCCTCGGTATTCGAACCCGCCCGCAACGCCCTGGTTCCCCAGCTCGTCGGTGTCGGCAACGTAACCGCTGCCAACGGGCTGCTCGGTCTCAACGGCAACCTCGCGCGGCTCGCGGGCGCGGCGCTCGGCGGTGTGCTGCTCGGATTCGCCGGCCTGCCCGGCGTGCTGGCCGCATACCTGCTGGCACTGGCCCTGGCGGCCGCCCTGCTGGCGCGGCCTTTCGCCGTTCGGGCGGACGTGCGTGCCGGGCGGCAGGCCCTGTTCCGCGCGTGGGCCGACGGGATCGCGGAGTTCGGTCGGAACCGGCGGCTGCGGGCGGCTGGCCCGGTGCTGGCCCTCACGTCGATCGCGCAGGGCATGTTCCTGGTGCTGTTCGTGCTCTTCGTGACCGACTCGCTGGGCGGCGGCGAGCCGGAGGTGGGCCTGCTCCGTGGCATCCAGGCGATCGGCGGCCTGGTGGCCGGTGCCGCGCTGGCCACCATCGCCCGGTGCGCCGGACCGCCCGCGCTGCTCGGCTGGGGCATCCTCGCGCTGGGCATCGGTTCGGCGCTGATCTGGAACAGCGCACAGGTGACGACGGCGCTCGGCGTCTACGCCGCTCTGTTCGCGGCAGTCGGTGTGCCGTCGGTCGTGGCCGGTGCCGGGTTGCAGTCGATGCTGCAGACGGTGAGCGAACCACAGCTCAGCGGCCGGGTACTGAGCACGGCGTTCGCGGGGATGGCGGTGTTCACGGCGGTGGGAATGCTGCTGGCGGGCACGCTGGTCGGCGCGCTGGGCCTGCCCGTCCTGCTCAACGTGCAGGCCGGGCTGCACGTGGCGGCCGGTGTGCTCGTGCTCCAGGCCCGGCCCGTCCCGGCGGCCCCCGGCCGATGACAGCGGCCCCGCGTGGCGGGCCGATACCGTGGACGGCGTGCCGAACCTGTTCGCGACGAGCGACCTTCACGTGACCCACCGGGGCAACGCGCCACTCGTGGACTCGGTCCGACCGGACTCACCCGAGGACTGGCTGCTCGTCGCGGGCGACGTCGGCGAGCGGGTGGACGCGGTGATCGAGACGCTGGCCGTACTGCGCGCGCGGTTCGCGAAGGTGGTCTGGGTGCCCGGGAACCACGAGCTGTGGACGACCCCGAACGACCCGGTGCAGGCACGCGGACAGGAGCGCTACGACGAGCTGGTGCGGCGCTGCCGGGCCATCGGCGTCGACACACCGGAGGACGAGTTCCCGGTGTGGGAGCACGCCGCGCGGCCGCTGACGATCGCGCCGCTGTTCGTGCTCTACGACTACAGCTGGCGCACCCCGGCGGCCGAGGGCCGGTCGCTGGACGAGGCGCTCGGGCAGGCCCGCGACGCGGGTGTGGTGTGCACCGACGAGTTCTACCTGCATCCCGAGCCACATCCGAGCCGGGCCGACTGGTGCGCGCAGCGGCTGAAGCTCAGCCAGGAACGGCTCGCGGCGATCCCGCCGGGGCACGGCACGGTGCTCATGTCGCACTGGCCGCTGCACCGGCACCCGACCCGGCCACTGCACTACCCGGAGTTCGCGATGTGGTGCGGCACCGAGGAGACCGCGGACTGGCATCTCCGCTTCCGCGCCGAGGTCGCCGTGTACGGCCACCTGCACATCCCGCGCACGACCTACCACGAGGGCGTCCGGTTCGAGGAGGTCTCCCTCGGCTACCCGCGCGAGTGGCGTAAGCGCGCCCGGGGCGCGGTCCCGCTCCGCCGGATCCTCTGAACCCGCCCGCGACCGGCTCAGCGCCGCCCCGGGCGCAGCGTGAGCGCGAGCGGCACGACGAGCACCAGCAGGGTGGCGGGCAGCAGGAAGCCGAGCGCGGTGTCGGCGTGGTACGGCGCGGTGAACGCGGCGGGCGCGGCGGCCATGCCCAGGAATCGCAGCGCCTGCACCACCGAGATCGCGCCGCTGCGCCCGCGCTCGCCCGCCGAGAGCACGGTGGTGTTGACCGCCACGATGATCAACTGCCCGCAAACGCCGCCGAGTGCCCAGGCCGCCGCCACCACAGGCAGGGAGTCGAAGATCCCGATCGCCGCCACGAGCACGCCACCGGCGGCCAGGCCGAGCACCGCGGCGGACCGCGTTCCGAAGCGATCCGACAGCCCGCCGACATGACGGGCGGTCAGGAAGCCGACCAGGCCGTACCCGGTCAGCACCAGCCCGCGCAGGCCCGAGCTCAGCCCGAAGGTGTCCTCCAGCCGGAACGCCACCAGGAAAGACAGCCCCGAAAGACAGGCCCAGCCCACCAGCGCCAGGAGCCCGGGCAGCAGCACCGAGCGGCGCCACGCGTCGCGCAGCCGCGCCGGTCCGGCATGGTGGTGCGGGCCGTCCGGCGGCAGCCGGCACACCGCCAGCAGCAACGCGACGACGGCGATGGCGGCGAACGCCCACCGCCACGACACCTCGGCGGCGAGCCCGCCGGCCAGCGGCGCCGACGTCTGGCCGACGGCCTGCATCGCGCCGAGCAACCCGAGCGCGCGGCCCAGCCGGTCCGGCGGCGTGCCCGCGGCGAGCTTGGCCATGAGCAGCGGCAGGGTGAACGCGTTCGCCGACCCTGCACCCCGCGGCTCACCTGGAACAGCCAGAACCACGGCGCGACGGCCGCCACCACCGCGGCCGCGGCGTACACCACGTAGGCAAGGCGGATGGTCCGGCCGAGTCCCCAGCGTTCGCCGAGCGTGCCGGACACCAGCATCAGCACGGCGAAGGGCACCAGGTACGTCGTCAGTGACGCCGCCGCGGCCGAAGGTGAGACGGCGAAGCTCGTCCCGAGCTCCGGCAGGATCGCGGCCACCACACCGCCGCCGAACGGCCCGAGCAGGGCGCCGACGTACAGCGTGCCCCGGGTCAGACGGGAGCCGGCCAACCCGGTCAGCGACCGGCCGAGCCCGGCCCGTCCGGCCTGCGCCTGCGCAGGTAGCGCTCGAACTCCGCGGCGATCTTGTCGCCGCTCGCCTCGTCCAGGGTGATCTCGGCGTCGCCTCGCTCCTCGAGGGAACGCACGTACTCGCTGATCTCCTCGTCGTCGTCGGCCATCTCGCTGACCGTCCGCTGCCACTCCTCGGACTGCTCCGGCAGCGCACCCAGGGGGATCTCGACGTCGAGCACGTCCTCCAGCTTGTGCAGCAGCGCGAGCGTGGCCTTGGGGGAGGGCGGGTGCGAGACGTAGTGCGGGACGGCCGCCCACACCGACACGGCGGGGATCCCGGCCTGCACGCACGCGTCCTGCAGCACCCCGACGATGCCGGTGGGCCCCTGGTACCGGCTGCGTTCGAGGCCGAACCGGGAGGCGGCCTCGGCGTCGTAGGCGGTACCGGTGACCGGCACCGGCCGGGTGTGCGCGGTGTCGGCCAGCAGGGCACCCAGCGTCACGACCGTGGAGACCTCCAGCTGCTCGATGTGCTCCAGCAGTTCCGAGCAGAAGGCCCGCCAGCGCATGTTCGGCTCCGGCCCCTGGACCAGCACGATGTCGCGGTCCGACTTCTCGGGATGGCAGATCGCCAGCCTGGTCGTCGGCCACTCCACCCGCCGGGTGACCCCGTCCACCATGCGGACCGTGGGCCTGCTGACCTGGAAGTCGTAGTAGTCGTCGGGGTCGAGCTCGGCGAGCGGTTGGGCGTCCCAGTTGAGCTGGAGGTGCTCGAGCGCCGTACTCGCCGCGTCACCCGCGTCGTTCCAGCCCTCGAAGGCCACGATCATCACGGGCTTCAGCTCGTCCCCGTGGTCATCCTCACCGGATCGCGGTGCTTCCTCCGGGTCCGGCTGCCGCGGCTGGTCGTCTGGTGCTTCGTCGAGGGACTTGCTCACCCCGCCAGCGTACGGGCCGACCACAGCGCGTGGAGACCCGTAGGCTGTATGGCATGCCGGAGCATCCCTCCTCGCCGCTGCTCGACGCGCTCACGAGCCGTGTCGTGGTCGCCGACGGAGCGATGGGTACCGCCCTGCAGGGCCACGATCTGTCACTGGACGACTTCGCGGGCCTCGAGGGGTGCAACGAGATCCTGAACGTCACCCGCCCCGACGTGGTGCGCGAGATCCACCGCGGCTATCTCCTGGCGGGGGCCGACGCGGTGGAGACGAACACGTTCGGCGCGAACTACGCCAACCTCGGCGAGTACGGCATCGCCGAGCGCATCTTCGAACTGTCCGAGGCGGGTGCCCGGCTGGCGCGGGAGACCGCCGACGAGTTCTCGGCGCCGGGGCGGCCGCGGTTCGTGCTCGGTTCGGTGGGGCCGGGGACGAAGCTGCCGACCCTGGGCCACGCCTCGTTCGCCACGCTGCGCGACGCCTACGCCGAGGAGGTGCGAGGGCTGCTGGCCGGCGGGGTCGACGCGGTGATCGTGGAGACCACGCAGGACATCCTGCAGACCAAGGCGTCGATCATCGCCGCGCACCGGGCGATGACCGCCGAGGGCCGCCGGGTCCCGATCATCGCCTCGATCACGGTCGAGACGACCGGGACGATGCTGCTCGGCACCGAGGTCGGGGCGGCGCTGACGGCCCTGGAGCCGCTGGGCATCGACCTGATCGGGCTCAACTGCGCGACCGGTCCCGCGGAGATGAGCGAGCACCTGCGCACGCTTTCCAAGCACGCCAGGGTGCCGCTCTCGGTCATGCCGAACGCCGGGCTGCCCGAGCTCGGGCCGGACGGCGCGGTGTACCCGCTCGGCCCGGAGGCACTGGCCGAGGCGCTGTCGGCGTTCGTCGCCGAGTTCGGGGTGGGCCTCGTCGGCGGCTGTTGCGGAACGACGAACGAGCACATCCGGCAGCTCGCGGAGGCGGTACGCGAGGTCCCGGCCGCCGCCCGCGCCCCGCGGCCGGAGCCGGGCGTGTCCTCGCTGTACCAGGCGGTGCCGTTCCGGCAGGACGCTTCCGTGCTGATGATCGGTGAGCGCACCAACGCCAACGGCTCGAAGGCGTTCCGTGAGGCGATGGTCGAGGGCCGCTTCGAGGACTGCGTGCAGATCGCCAGGGCACAGACCCGTGACGGTGCGCACCTGCTCGATCTCTGCGTGGACTACGTCGGCCGCGACGGTGCCGCCGACATGGCCGAGCTGGCCGGCAGGCTGGCGACGGCGTCGACGTTGCCGATCATGCTCGACTCCACCGAGCCGGCGGTGCTGCGTGCCGGGCTGGAGCGCCTCGGCGGCCGCTGTGTGGTCAACTCCGTCAACTACGAGGACGGTGACGGACCGGACTCGCGCTACCACAAGGTGATGGAGCTGGTCCGCGAGCACGGTGCCGCGGTCGTGGCGCTGTGCATCGACGAGGAGGGCCAGGCCCGCACCGCGGAGTGGAAGGTGCGGGTCGCGACCCGGTTGATCGAGGACCTCACCACGAACTGGGGCATGCGGGTCGAGGACATCGTCGTCGACTGCCTGACCTTTCCCGTCTCGACCGGGCAGGAGGAGGTCCGCCGCGACGCCATCGAGACGATCGAGGCCATCCGGGAGCTCAAGCGCCGCCACCCCGGGGTGCAGACCACACTCGGGGTCTCCAACGTCTCGTTCGGCCTGAACGCGGCGGCGCGGCAGGTGCTGAACTCGGTCTTCCTGCACGAGTGCGTCCAGGCGGGCCTGGACACGGCGATCGTGCACGCCTCGAAGATCCTCCCGATGGCGCGCATCCCCGGCGAGCAGCGGGACGTGGCGCTCGACCTCGTCTACGACCGGCGGCGCGAGGGGTACGACCCGCTGCAGCGGCTGATGGAGCTGTTCGAGGGCAAGTCGGCGGCCTCCGGCCGGGCATCGCGGGTCCAGGAGCTGGCGAAGATGCCGCTGTTCGAGCGGCTGGAGCGGCGGATCGTCGACGGCGAGCGCAACGGCCTGGAGGCCGACCTGGACGCCGCCCGGCGGGAGAAGCCGCCGCTGGCGATCATCAACGACACGTTGCTCGCGGGCATGAAGACGGTGGGGGAGCTGTTCGGTGCGGGGCAGATGCAGCTGCCGTTCGTGCTGCAGTCGGCCGAGGTGATGAAGGCGGCCGTCGCGTACCTGGAGCCGTACATGGAGAAGGACGACTCCGGGGGCAAGGGCCGGATCGTGCTGGCCACGGTGAAGGGCGACGTGCACGACATCGGCAAGAACCTGGTGGACATCATCCTGTCCAACAACGGCTACGACGTGGTCAACCTCGGCATCAAGCAGCCGGTCACCACCATCCTGGACGCGGCGCGGGAGAATCGTGCGGACGCGATCGGGATGTCCGGCCTGCTGGTGAAGTCCACGGTGATCATGAAGGAGAACCTCGAGGAGATGAACTCCCGGGGCGTCGCCGAGGAGTGGCCGGTGCTGCTGGGCGGTGCGGCACTGACCCGCTCCTATGTGGAGAACGATCTGAGCGAGGTCTACCACGGCGAGGTGCGCTACGCCCGGGACGCCTTCGAGGGGCTGCGGTTGATGGACACCATCATGGCCGTCAAGCGTGGCGCGGCGCCGGCCGTGGACCCGGAGGAGCAGGCCCGCAGGGCCGAGCGGAAGGCGCGCCGCGAGCGGTCGCTGCGGATCGCGGAGGCCCGCAGGGCACGGAAGGCGGAGCAGGAGGAACCGGAGCCGCCCGCGCGTTCGGACGTGGCCACCGGCGTACCGCTGCCGGCGCCGCCGTTCTGGGGCACCCGGGTGATCAAGGGCGTGCCGCTGGCCGAGTACTCCGCGCTGCTCGACGAGCGCGCGACGTTCATGGGGCAGTGGGGCCTGCGCGGCGCGCGCGGTGGCGGCGGCCCCTCCTACGAGGAGCTGGTGGAGACCGAGGGCAGGCCGCGGTTGCGGTACTGGCTCGACCGGCTGGCCACCGGCGGCGTGCTCGCCCACGCCGCCGTGGTCTACGGCTACTTCCCGTGCGTGGCCGAGGGCGACGACGTCGTGGTGCTCGCCGAACCCCGGCCGGACGCGGGCGAGGTCACCCGGTTCACGTTCCCCCGGCAGAAGCGTGACCGGCGGCTTTGCCTCGCCGACTTCTACCGGCCCCGGGACCTCGCGGCGCGGGCCGGCGAGGTGGACGTGCTCCCGCTCACGCTCGTCACCATGGGACAGCCGATCGCCGACTACGCCAACGACCTGTTCGCGGCCGACGCCTACCGCGACTACCTCGAGGTGCACGGTCTCGGCGTGCAGCTCACCGAGGCGCTGGCCGAGTACTGGCACCGGCGGATCCGCGAGGAGCTGCGCTTCGCCGGCGGCAGGCCCGTCGCCGACGAGGACCCGGCCGACGTCGAGGAGTTCTTCAAGCTCGGCTACCGCGGCGCGCGCTTCTCGCTCGGCTACGGCGCGTGCCCGGACCTCGACGACCGTGCCAAGATCGTCGACCTGCTCCGGCCCGAGCGGATCGGGGTCAAGCTCTCGGAGGAGTTCCAGCTGCACCCCGAGCAGTCCACCGACGCCATTGTGGCCCACCACCCGGAAGCCAAGTACTTCAACACGTAGGAGAGGGATGTGACTCGACCGTCCGATGTGGACGGCCCGGCCGCGGTGCTCTGGGATATGGACGGCACGCTCGTCGATACCGAGAAGCTGTGGGACGTGGCCCTGTACGAGGCGGCGAACTGGCTCGGCGGCGAGCTGTCGGAACAGCAGCGCGCCACGCTCGTCGGCTCCAATATGGCCAGCACCGCACGGTACCTGCTCGGCGCGACGGGACGGCCGGTCAGCGCGGAGTCGGTCACCGAGGTGGGGGAGTGGATCCGTGCGCACACCGCCACCCTGTTCGCGGACGAGCTGCCGTGGCGGCCCGGAGCCAGGGAGGCGCTCGCCGCGGTCAGGTCGGCGGGGATCGCATCGGCACTGGTCACCTCCACCGAAAGGTCGCTGACGGAGCTGGCCCTGGACACGATCGGCCGGGAGTTCTTCGACGTCACCGTGTGCGGCGACGAGGTGGACGGGCTGAACAAGCCGCATCCGGAGCCCTACCTGCGGGCGGCGCGGCTGCTGGGCGCCGATCCGGAGCGTTGCGTGGCGGTGGAGGACTCGCCGCCCGGCACCGAGTCGGCGGTGGCGGCGGGCTGCTCCGTGCTCGTCGTGCCCAACGACGTGCGGGTCGAGCCCGGAACGCGGCGTACGTTCCGCTCGTCGCTGGTGGGCGTCGACGCCCTGTCCCTCGCGCGGCTGCTCTAGCTGGTCACCCTCGTGAGTGGCCACACGAGTTAGAACGCGCGTGGCCACTCACGAGCGTGACGTGCGGCGCAGCGTGGCGGCCCGCCAGCGGGCTCGTCGCCGGCGGATGGAAGGATTCAGCGCCGTGAAGACCTTCGAGGAGCTGTACGCCGAGCTTGCCGAGCGCGCCCGCAGCCGGCCACCGGGCTCGGGGACCGTGGCCGCACTGGACGCTGGTGTGCACGCGCAGGGCAAGAAGGTGCTGGAAGAGGCGGGCGAGGTGTGGATCGCCGCCGAGCACGAGTCCGACGAGCGGCTCGCCGAGGAGATCTCGCAGCTGCTCTACCGGGTGCAGGTGCTGATGCTGGGCCGGGGTGTGTCCGTGGAGGACGTCTACCGGTACCTGTGAACGTCGCGGGAAATGGTTCGAGGGAGGAGTCGGGGATGCTGCGTGTCGCGGTGCCGAACAAGGGAGCGCTGGCCGGGCCTGCGTCGGAGATGCTCGGCGAGGCGGGGTACCGGCAGCGGCATGAGCAGCGGGACCTGACCGTGCTCGACCCGGTCAACGAGGTCGAGTTCTTCTTCCTGCGCCCGAAGGACATCCCGATCTACGTCGGCTCCGGCGATCTGGATCTCGGCATCACCGGCCGCGACCTGGCGCTCGACTCGGGTGCGCCGGTCGCGGAGACGCTGTCGCTCGGCTTCGGCGGCTCGACGTTCCGCTACGCCGCACCGGACGGCCGCGACTGGAAGGTCGCCGACCTGCACGGCAAGCGACTCGCGACGTCGTACCCGCGGCTGGTCCACGACGATCTCACCAGGCAGGGTGTCGAGGCCGAGGTCATCCGGCTCGACGGCGCCGTGGAGATCTCGGTGCAGCTCGGCGTCGCCGACGCGATCGCCGACGTGGTCGGCTCGGGGCGCACACTGCGCCAGCACAACCTGGTGGCCTTCGGGGACCCGATCTGCGTGTCCGAGGCGGTGCTGGTGCACCGCGCCGGCTCCGAGGAGTCGAAGCCGAGAGCGCAGCTGGCGGCGCGGCTCCAGGGGGTCGTGTTCGCCCAGCAGTACATGATGCTGGACTACGACTGCCCGCGGGAGCTGCTGGAAACGGTCATTCCGATCACACCGGGGCTCGAGTCGCCGACCGTCGCGCCGCTGGCGCACAAGGACTGGGTGGCCGTGCGGGCGATGGTGCCGCGCAAGCTGGTCAACTCCATCATGGACGAGCTCGCCGCCGCCGGGGCCAGGGCGGTCCTGGCCTCGGACATTCGCGCCTGCCGGCTGTGACGGGGGCGCTCGTCGCCTTCGCCCCGATCTGGTCGCTGACCGGGCTCGGTTACCTGCTCAGCCGCTTCACCGTGCTGGGCGAGCGGGCCGACACGGTGCTGACGAGGTTCGCGTTCAACGTCGCGATGCCGGCGGTGCTGTTCAGCACGCTCGTCGACACGCCGTTCACGGCGTTGCTGAACCCGGGCCTGCTGGCGTTCGCGGCCGCGACGGCGACGACCGGCCTGATCGGCGCGGCGCTGTCCTGGACGGTGTTCCGCCGGGGCATCGCCGAGCGGACCGTGTCCGGCATGGCCTCGTGCTACATCAACGCGGCCAACCTCGGCGTCCCCGTCGTGCTCACCGTGCTCGGCGACGTGTCGTTCATCGTCGCGGTGCTGCTGCTCCAGACGCTGTTCATGATGCCCTCGATGCTGGCGCTGCTGGAGGCCGGGCGACCCCACGCGGACGGGGGCCGGTGGCGCACGCTGCTGCTGCTCCCGGTGCGCAATCCGATCATCGCGGCTTCGCTGCTCGGCGTCCTCGTGGGCACGACGGGCCTGCGGCTGCCGGAGGTTGTCCTCCAGCCGATCCACACCCTCGGCGATGCCGGGGTGGCGGTGGCGCTGCTGGTGCTGGGCATGTCGCTGCGCGCGGGAACGACCGGGGTCACGCTGCCTGGTGACACCGGTGAGCGGCGGCTTTCCGAACGGCTGATCGTGGTGGTGTTGAAGACGATCCTGCAGCCCGCGACGGCCCTTGGTGTCGGCCTGCTGCTGGACCTGCCCCGGCCCGCGCTGCTGGCCGCGGTGCTGTGCTCGGCGCTGCCCACCGCGCAGAACGTGTTCATCGCGGCCAGCCGCTACCACATCGACGTCCGGTTCATCCGTGACTGCGTGCTGCTGTCCACCCTGGTGTCGATGGGCACGCTGTCCCTGATCGCCGTACTGCTCGGCTAGCGAGCAGGCGCGGCGTTGTGCCTGGTCACCTCTCGTGAGTGCGTACGCGAGTTAGAACACTGTTACGCACTCACGACCGGTGACCTGCGGGACACATGTGGGGTGACGCGCGGACGCGCCGGGCTAGCGGGGGCGGGGACGTTTCGGCAGCAGGTCGTAGAGCTTGCGCCGGGCACCGTTGTCGTTGGCGTCGCGGGCCTCGGAGACATCGGCGATGAAGTCCTCGAAGACGAACTCCTCGTCGGGCGGCGGTGGCGCGTGGTGCTGCCCGACCACCGAGTCGAGGGTCTGCGCGATCTGCCGGAACGCGACGGCCTGCACGGTCTCCGGCGCGAACGTGGTCACCGGCATCCCGCGAGCGGCTGCCTCGTTCATCACGACGCCGAGCGGCAGGTGCGGCAGCACGGGGATGCCGAAGCCGTGCAGCTCCTGCAGCGCCGCGGCGGCGTAGCCGGAAATGGGCCTGCGGTAGAGGCCGGGCACGAGCCCGTAGTAGGCGATCGGCGACCGGTTCACGGCCTTCTCGAGGTAGCTGATCTGCTCGCGCATCAACCGCAGTGCCCGGATACTCGTGCGGTCCGGCTGCACCGGCACGAGGATGCCGTGGGTGGCCATGAGCGCGTTGTTGGTGAGCACGTCGAGCGCGGGCGGGCAGTCGATGATGATGTGGTCGTAGTTGGCGAACTGGATCACCCTCGCCAGTTGCCAGCCGGGCACCCGGAACTGGTCGAGCCTGCGCACCAGGTCGAACATCCCCGGTGAGGTGGGGATGACGTCGAACGCCCCGCCCGCCCCGACGTTGCTGCGGCGATGCGACACGATCAGGTCCTCGACCGGCCCCTTCCACGTCTTGGTGAGGGCTCTGGCGAGGCTGGGCGCGTCCGGGGCCGCCTCGGGTAGCCCGAGCAGCTCGGTGGTCGCGTGGCCCTGCGGGTCGAGGTCGATGAGCAGCACCCTGCGGCCGCACTCGGCGAGCGCGGCGGCGGCGCCGACACTGAGCGAGGTCTTGCCGACCCCGCCTTTCTGGTTGACCACCGAGGTGATCTGCACTCTGCGCCAGCTCCCAGGTCTCGTGGTTTGGCAAGCAGGCTAGTAGATCTCGGGCGAGCGCGCCGGGAGCACAGCGAGTGTGTTGACCACGGCCGGGTGTCCCATCAGCGCCGCCGGACCAGTAGCGCCTGCGTTCCGGTGGCTGTCTGCCCGGCCGTGTCATGCAGTCTGCTGGTGGCCGTGCCGACGCCCTGCGGGCCGACGATCGTGGTGGCGTCGAGCCCGATCCACTCGCCCTCCGGCTCGCGATGCACGTGCACGGTCAGCTCCGAGTTGATGAACCACCAGGTGAGCGGATCGAGCCGGTTGGAGACGCCGTTGCCCGAGTCGGCCACCGTGAACAGCCGTTGCAGCGGGCTCGGCTTCTCGCCGTCGACGAGAGACACCCGCTGCCGGGCCCAGACCGCGGCGGAACCGGGCCGCACGATGGAGCCGCCTGCCACCCGCCACTCCATCGCATGCAGGTAGCCGCCCAGCCAGTCGTCGGGCCACTCCGCCTCAGGGCACCCGCCGGGCGAGGGGAGCGGCTCGGCGGCGCCGGCGGCGATCTCGGTGGTGTCGGAGCCGGCGAGCCGCCACGCCGAGGCACGCGCCACGGTGCGCGCGCCCGCGGCGAGCTCCGCCGAGAGCAGCTCGACGGACCGGCCGGGCCGGTCCACGGTGGCCCGCACCGAGAGCTCGGTGAGCGGCGCGGGACCGAGGATCTCGATGGTGACCCGGCCGAGCAATGACTCGCGTTCGGCCGGGATCTCCTCCAGCGCGCGCACCAGCAGTGCCGAGGGCGGCCCGAAGTGCTGGGCGTCGGGCGCCCACGGACCGGACGTGTGCTCGGTGGGCAGGAACCGCCCTTCCCCTCGGGGGAGATAGAACGCGTCGGCCACGGGGTCTCCTTCTCGGTCGGTGCCCTCGAAAGCGCGCGACGCGATCGTGGGCCTTCACCGGACGTGTCAGTCCGCGCGGTCGAGGACTGATTCTTCGCCGGGGTCTGGCTCGGGCCAACCCGGGTACTCCGGTGGCGTGCCGCCGAACTCGGGACACCGCGACTGGTGGCTGCACCAGCCGCAGAGTTTGCTGGGACTGGGCCGGAAGTCACCGGTCCTGCCGGCCCGCAGGATCGCCTGCCAGATGGCCTCGAGGGTTCGCTCGAAGCGAACGAGCTCGGGCTCGTCGGGCGTGTAGGCGAGTTCCTGGCCGTCGGTGAGGTACATCAGCTTGAGCTGCCGCGGTACCTCACCGCGCAGCCGCCACAGCACCACGGCGTAGAACTTCATCTGGAACATCGCCTTGGCCTCGCCGATCTGCCGTGGCGCGGTACCGGTCTTGTAGTCCACCACCCGGATCTCGCCGGTCGGCGCCACGTCGAGCCGGTCGATGTAGCCACGCAGGAGCACGCCGGAGCCGAGTTCGGTCTCCACGTGCAGTTCGCACGCCTCCGGGTCGAGCCTGCTGGGATCCTCGAGTCCGAAGTAGGCATCGACGAGCTGTGTCGCGGAGTCGAGCCATTCGCTCTCCCCACGGGAATCGTCGTCGGCGAAGAGTTCCGTCCACTCAGGACGTTCCTGGGACAGCTCCGTCCACATCGGTCGCAGCAGTTCCCTGGCGCGGGCGGGTACCCGCTCGTCCCGGGGCAGCGAGAACAGCCGCTCCAGCACGGAGTGCACGAGCGTCCCGCGCACCTGGGCCTTGGTGGGCACCTCCGGTAGCCGGTCCACCGCACGGAAGCGGTAGAGCAGCGGGCACTGCTTGAAGTCGCTCGCCCGGGACGGCGACAGGGCCGGCCTGCGGACGCGTTCGGCGCCCTCCGGCGCCGGGTTCGGGACGGTCGCCGTGGCTGTACTGGTCGTGCCCTCTGCCATGCCCGGCAGCGTAACGCTCCGGTACGACAACTCCCGGTAACGTCGTGGGGCCGGGCGATGCGCGGACACGCCCACAGGTCACCCCCGTCCAACACCGCACGATTTACGCTCTGCTGATGGACGCGACGAGTGAGCGCGGGCGGGGTGAGTCCGGGCGGGCCTCCGTACTGGACGGTGGCCTGCTGCTCTTCCGCGTCGACGGGGTGCCGGTGCTGCTCGCGCCGTCGTGGTGGGTCGGCTCCCTGATCGTCGTGGTGCTGTACGCGCCGCTGGTCGGACGGCTGCTGCCCGGCGCGAGCACCGCGACGTCCTGGCTGCTCGCCGCCGCCTTCGCCGTGCTCCTCGGGCTGTCCGTCCTCGCGCACGAACTGGGCCACTGTGTCGTGGCGCTCCGGCTCGGCATCCCGGTTCGCAGGTTGCGGCTGTTCCTGCTCGGCGGGCTGTCCGAGGTCGCGCGCACGCCGCGCAAGCCGGGGCAGGAGGGCCTGGTGGCGGTGGCCGGCCCGGCGGTGTCAGTGCTGCTCGCGCTGTTCTGCGGCCTGCTGCTGCTCGCCGTCCCGCCCGGCGGAGCGGTGTGGCTGCTCGTCGCCCAGTGCGCCGTGGCCAACCTCGCGGTCGGGCTGTTCAACCTGCTGCCCGGGCTTCCGCTTGACGGCGGCAGGCTGCTGCGGGCGGGCGTGTGGGCTCTCACCGGCACTCGTGCGCGGGGGACCAGGGCCGCGGTGTTCGGCGGCGGCGCCGTCGCCGTCGGGCTTCTGGTGTGGGCGCTGTGGGGACTGGCCGTGGGCAGCGACGACCGCTGGTTGCGGCTCGGCGTCTGCGTGGTGACCGCCTGGTTCGTGGCGATGGGTGCGACCAGCGAGCTCGCGGCGGAGAGCAGGCGCAGCTGGCCCGAGGGGCTGGCGATCACCGACCTCATGCGCCCGGTGCTGCAACTGCCCGCGGAGAGCCCGGTGTCCGACGCCCTGGCGGCCTCGGCGGGCAGGGGAGTGGTGCTCGTTCGCGCGGACGGGGTGGCGGCGGGGCTGCTCGACGAAGCCGCCGCGGAACGGCTGGCGATGTCGTCGCCGCAGGCGCCCGCGGAGGGCGCCGCCGAACCGATCCGCGCCGAGACCGTGCTGCTGGCCTCCGAGCCGGGTGCGGACATCGCGGAGCGGGTGGGGGAGACGGCGGCATGGCAGTTCCTGGTCGTCGACGACGAGGGCAGGCCGGCCGGTGTGCTGCACCGGGAGGACCTGCGCGCGGCGACGTCCGGGCGGGCACGCCGTACCGGCTGAACGCGGGCCGCGGCGGTCTGCGACGATCAGCCGCCGATCCGTGTGTCCGCGAAATGGAGGTTCAGTGGCAGCAGGGGGGCCGTTCCGCGCCGGTGACCGGGTGCAGTTGACCGACCCGAAGGGCCGGCACTACACGATCGTCCTCACCGAGGGCGGGCAGTACCACACCCACCGGGGGGCACTGGACCACGACGACGTGATCGGCAGGCCGGAGGGCTCGGTCCTCACGTCGACGGGCGGGACCTCGTACCTGGCCCTGCGCCCGCTGCTCGCCGACTACGTGCTCTCGATGCCGCGCGGCGCGCAGGTGATCTACCCCAAGGACGCCGCGCAGATTCTGATGTGGGGTGACATGCGGCCCGGTGCGCGGGTACTGGAGGCGGGCGCGGGTTCGGGCGCGCTGACCTGCTCCCTGCTGCAGGCCGTCGGCCCCGAGGGCAGTGTCACCTCGTACGAGGTGCGTGAGGACCATGCCGAGCACGCCGTCCGCAACGTCGAGAAGTTCTTCGGCGGGTCGCCGCCGAACTGGACGCTCCAGGTCGGCGACGTGGCCGAGCACCACGGTGAGGTGGACCGCGCCGTGCTCGACATGCTCTCGCCGTGGGAGGTGCTGCCCACGGTCTCGGCCAGCCTCGTTCCTGGCGGCGTCCTCGTGGTCTACGTCGCCACCGTGACGCAGCTGTCCCGGATCACCGAGGCCCTGCGGGAACAGCAGTGCTGGACCGAGCCGGAGTCGTGGGAGACCGTGCTGCGGCCCTGGCACGTCGTGGGACTGGCGGTTCGCCCTGAGCACCGCATGGTCGCGCACACGGCGTTCCTGCTCACCACCCGCAGGCTGGCCGAGGGCGTCACGCCGCCGCGGCCGCGCCGCAGGCCCAGCCGCGGCTAGCGCTCAGGCCGGGCCGGACAGGCACCACGTCCCGCCCTCCTGCTTCGTCGCGAAGCTGCCGTCCTGCGCCTGACCGCCGGAGGTGAGCCGGAACGAGATCTTCCCGGTGCCCGCCCCCTCGGTCACGTCGAGGAGCTCGGCGGTGAGGTCGCCGGGGATGGACGGCTCCTTGGCGTCCTTGACGCTGGGGCAGACCATGTCGCGCAGTGCCCGGCCGTCCTGACCGTTGAAGGCCACGATCACGGCGTCGGCGAGTTCCTGGTTGGTGGCCCGCCCGCCGGGAGCCGGCTGTCCCTGGTCGTCCGGTACTCCGGGCTGGGACGACACAGGGGGCTGGGACACAGGGGGCTCGGCCGGCTCGGAGTGCTCGGGCCCGGTGGGTGCCTGCGGCGCGGCCGTCGCGGACGGTGCCTCGCTCGAAACGGGGGCGGCGCCGGCGGACTCCGGCCGCGCCTGGTCGTCCTCGCGGGTGAGCAGCAGGACGAGCGCCACCGCGCCCGCGACGACGAGCACCGCGGCGATCGCCAGCGTGACGATGAGCCCGGTCTTCCTCCTGCGCGGGGGCTCGCCACCCGGTCCGCCGGGGAAGCCTGGCTGCGGTGGCCCGTACGGTGGCGGGTTCTGCGGCCCGTAAGGGCCTGGTTGGCCAAATTGTTGTGTTGGGTCCGGCCCGGTTTGCCCACCGTATCGGGGCTGTACTCCGCCCGGGGCGGATGTGCCGCCGTGCGGGCCCGGCTGGTTTCCCGCGTCCTGCGGACCGTGCGGGCCCGGTTGCCACGCCGGACCCGATGGGCCCTGCGGTTGCGGCGGATACGTCATGAGTGCCCCTTTGTGGTCGCATCCTGCGGAAATCGTGCTCCACGCGGTGGATCGGAAGCCGATGCTAGCGGCGCCGCCTTTCACCTGGCCGCGGTGTGGCGCGTCGGCCTGCTTTGTCCGGTTCGGCGTTTCGGCCTGACTGTCGCGGGTACAGACGGACAGTGACGATCAGGGCCGGAGACATGCCACCGAGTCGGCTCTTGTGCCGGAGTTCGGCCGCCTTCCGGCGTGCGACGCGCCGATCCTGTGATGCGGAAGGGCTTTTCATGTCGGTGATCGCCGGTACCGTGGAAAGAAAGCATTCCGAGGAGGTGCCGAAATGCAACACGACCTTCCCGGAGGTCGGCACGAGGAGGCCGACTCTTCAGATACGAGTGGAGCAGGAACGGCGGGGACCCCGACGAGCGAGCAGGCACGGCAGATCCGGTTTCTCGAGGAAGAAGTCGCTCTGCTGCGCCGGAAACTGACCGACTCGCCCCGCCAGAACCGAGTGCTCGAGCAACGACTTGCCGAGGCGACCGAGCGTGTAAGTCAGCTTACCGAGCGTAATAACAAGCTGGTCGAGACGCTGCGGGAGGCGCGGGGACAGCTGCTGGCACTGCGGGAAGAGGTCGATCGTCTCGCGCAACCTCCGAGTGGCTACGGCGTTTTCGTGGCCGCGTACGAGGACAGCACGGTGGACGTCTACACCGCGGGCCGGAAGATGCGGGTGTCGGTGTCCCCGGCGGTCGAGATCGACTCGTTGCGACGCGGTCAGTCGTTGCGGCTCAACGAGGCGCTCACGGTGGTGGAGGGAGGCGACTTCGAGCGCACCGGCGAGGTGTGCGCGCTGCGCGAGGTACTGCTGCCGGAGAACGAGGGCGGCAGCCCGCGTGCCCTCGTCGTGGGACACGCGGACGAGGAGCGCGTCGTGTGGCTGGCCGATCCGCTCGGCGAGCAGACCCTCAAGCCCGGTGATTCGCTGCTGGTCGACTCGAAGGCCGGTTACGCCTACGAGCGGGTCCCGAAGGCCGAGGTCGAGGATCTGGTGCTGGAGGAGGTCCCGGACGTCCGCTACGAGGACATCGGAGGTCTCTACCGGCAGATCGAGCAGATCCGCGATGCCGTGGAGCTGCCGTTCCTGCACTCCGACCTGTACCTGGAGTACGAGCTCAGGCCGCCGAAGGGCGTCCTGCTCTACGGGCCTCCGGGCTGCGGGAAGACGCTCATCGCCAAGGCGGTCGCCAACTCGCTGGCGAAGAAGGTCGCCCAGGGCCGCAACGGGCACGACTCGGCCTCGGACGTGAAGTCCTTCTTCCTCAACATCAAGGGTCCCGAGCTGCTCAACAAGTTCGTCGGGGAGACCGAGCGGCACATCCGCCTGATCTTCCAGCGGGCCAGGGAGAAGGCCTCGGACGGCACGCCCGTGATCGTCTTCTTCGACGAGATGGAGTCGATCTTCCGGACCCGTGGCAGCGGGGTGTCCTCCGACGTGGAGACCACCATCGTCCCGCAGCTGCTCTCGGAGATCGACGGTGTCGAAGGGCTCGAGAACGTCATCGTGATCGGCGCTTCCAACCGCGAGGACATGATCGACCCGGCCATCCTGCGGCCGGGCCGGCTCGACGTGAAGATCAAGATCGAACGGCCGGACGCCGAGGGCGCGAAGGACATCTTCTCCAAGTACCTCACGCCCGGCCTGCCGATCCACTCGGACGACCTCGCCGAGTTCGGCGGGGACACGCAGGCGACGCTGGAGGCGATGATCCAGCACACCGTCGAGCGGATGTACGAGGAGACCGACGAGAACCGGTTCCTGGAGGTCACCTACGCCAACGGGGACAAGGAGGTCCTGTACTTCCGTGACTTCAACTCGGGCGCGATGATCCAGAACATCGTGGACCGGGCGAAGAAGTCGGCGATCAAGTCGGTGCTGGAGACTAACCAGCCCGGCCTGCGCGTGCAGCACCTGCTGGACGCGATCGTCGACGAGTTCGCGGAGAACGAGGACCTGCCCAACACCACCAACCCGGACGACTGGGCCCGGATCTCCGGCAAGAAGGGCGAGCGGATCGTATACATCCGCACGCTCGTGACCGGCAAGAACCAGGATTCCGGCCGGGTGATCGACACCGCGACCAACACGGGGCAGTACCTGTAGCGGCCGCTGCCATCCGGTGCGGGCCACCGGCGTTGCGAGAACGCAGTGCCGGTGGTCCGCATTGTGACACGAGGTGTATAACGTCCTATACTCTGTCGCCATGACAGAGTCCTCCGCGCCCTCCGTGTCCTCCCCGTCCTCCTCGTCCTCCCCGATTTCCGCTCCCGTCACGGCGGCCGACGTGCTGGCCTGGCTGGAGAACACGGCCGCCGCCGTGCGTGCCGAGGAGATCGACGCGGCCGAGCTGATCCGCCTGCTCGGCGAGCTCCGGGCGGCGTCGACGGCGTGCGCGAACGCGTCCGACTGGACCCTGCTGGCCGCCCGGGAGGCGGGCGCGAGCCTCCGCCAGATAGCCCCGGTGTTCGGCAAGGGATACGTGCGGGCGCCCGCTGCGCGGCTGGAGAAGCTCCATCGTGAGGTGCTGTCGGCCGATCAGTTCCTGGAGCTGTTGCGCCACCGGCAACCAGATGTATAACGACCTATACGGCACGGCATATGAGGCATCCATCCGCCCCCTATCCGATTACCGTGGCGCCATGAACAACACCGCACGGACGGCTGTCGGTCTCGCGGCGCTGGGCCGCCCCGCGTACCTCAACCTCGGCCGGGTCGGGGAGCTGCCTGCCGAGCGGGACGTCGCGGCCATGCGCGCGGCCACGCACGACGTGCTGGACGAGGCGTACGCGGCAGGGGTGCGCCGGGTGGACGTGGCCCGGTCCTACGGCCGCGCGGAGGAGTTCCTCGCGCAGTGGCTCGACGCCCGTGGCACCACGGACGTCACGGTGTCCAGCAAGTGGGGTTACGCCTACGTCGGTGACTGGCGGCTCGACGCGGCGGTGCACGAGGTCAAGGAACACTCGCTGTCCCGGTTCCGGCAGCAATGGCGGGAGAGTCAGGAGCTGCTGGGCGAGGTGATCTCGCTATACCAGGTCCACTCGCTGACGGCCGACAGCCCGCTGTTCTCCGACGAGCCGCTGCTCGCCGGGCTCGCCGAACTGGCCGGGAACGGTGTCCGGGTCGGCTTCTCCACCTCCGGGCCCGCCCAGGCGGACACCATCCGCCGGGCACTCGAACTGAGCAGTGCCGGGCAGCCGGTGTTCACGGCGGTGCAGGCGACGTGGAACCTGCTGGAACCCTCCGCGGCGCCAGCCCTGGCCGAAGCCCATGCGGCGGGCACGCTGGTGCAGCTCAAGGAGACGCTGGCCAACGGCAGGCTCGCCGTGGACCCGCCCCGGCCGATCGCCGAACTGGCCGGCCTGTGGGCCGTACCGGCCGACGCCGTGGCACTGGCCGCGGCGTTCGCGCAGCCGTGGGCGGACGTCGTGCTCACCGGTCCGGCGAGCAGGGCCCAGCTGGCCGCCAACCTGAACGGGGCCGAGCTCAGCCTGACCGCCGAGGAGCTCGGGACGCTGAGCGGTCTCGCCGAGAGTCCGGCCGATTACTGGGCACATCGATCCTCGCTGACTTGGCGGTGACGGCCTGCACTACTGTCGGGCCCCGTTCGGGGCAACTGTGGGACGACGGGAAGACGGAGAGACACCGTGCGTCAAGGGCGGGTAGCGATCGCCGTGACGGCGCTGGCGGCGGCCGCGCTGGCCGGCTGCGCCGATCGGCCGAACGACCTCAACACCTACTACGACGACGGCGCTCCGGCCGGCCCGCCGAGCGCCTCGAACACGGCCGCCGCTGGGAGCACCGAGAGCACCGAAACCACTGCGGATCCGCCGGAGACGCCGGACGCGCCGGCGGACCCCACCCGGCTCGGTGCGTCGGTGAGCGCCGCGGTACTCACCGACGAGGACGTCGCCGCCGAGGGCGTGCGGCCCGCACCTGCCGTGGCGTCCGCGGACGGCTGCCTGGCCGCGATCCCGCTCGGCCTGGTCTCCCAGCAGCGCCGTGACAGTCGCTGGGAGTACGCGACCGGGTCGACGCTCGAGCAGCGCGTGACCGGCTACCCGGACCATTCCGCGGCCGATGTGCTCGACGGGCGCGTGCGCTGCGCAGGCGAGCCGATCCCGGTGGCCGTCGAGCCCCCGGTGGATGCCCATGCGGCGTGGTGCGCGGACACGACCTGCACCGTGCTGCTCGCGCAGGGCCGCGTGCTCTCCGGTGTACAGGTGAATGCCGGGGAGCGGGAGCGTGCCGCCGAGGCGGTGCGGCGGCTCGCCCCGGTCGCGGCGGCCAGGCTCTCCGTTCAGCCGTAGCGGCGGAACCACTCCTGGATGCCGAGGCGGCCGTCCGGGACCAGCGGGCTGGTGGGGTCGTCGGCCCACGCGCGCAGCTCAGGCAGCGGCATCCAGTCACCGCCGACGATCTCCTCGGGCTGGTGGATGATGGGGCCGCCCCAGCGCACCTCGAACGCGAAGTTGTGGCAGCGGATCGGCGGCCGGTCGTACACGAGCGTGAACAGCGGGACCGGTGACACGCCGTGGATGCCCAGCTCCTCCGCGAGCTCCCGGCCGGCGCATTCCGCCGGGGTCTCGCCCGCGGCCACCACGCCGCCCGCCCAGCAGTCGTACGCGGACGGGAACACGTCCTTGTCCGGCGAGCGCAGGTGTACGTAGACCTGCTCGCCGTCGGGCGAGCGCACCAGGACCACGGCCGCGGCATGCCAGTGCCCTTCGGCCCGGACTTCTGCCCTGCTCACGCTGCCCACGACGGCTCCGCGCGGGTCGTACTTCGCAACAAGCTCGTCACCGCCCACAAGGCGATACTCCCACCATGACCCGTAGGCTGGTGCCATGCGGCGGATCATGGGAACCGAGGTGGAGTACGGCATCGCGGTGCCTGGCGACGCGACGGCGAACCCGGTGCTGACCTCCACCCAGGTCGTGCTGGCGTACGCGGCGGCCGCGGACATCCCGCGGGCCCGGCGCGCGCGCTGGGATTACGAGGTCGAGTCGCCGTTGCGGGACGCTCGTGGTTTCGACCTGGCCGGGCCCGGGCACCAGGGCCAGGACCCCGATGTCGAGGACCTCGGCGCGGCGAACGTCATCCTGACCAACGGGGCGCGCCTCTACGTCGACCACGCGCATCCGGAGTACTCCGCGCCGGAGGTCACCAACCCGCGGGACGCGGTGATCTGGGACAAGGCGGGCGAGCGAGTCATGGAGGAGGCCGCCATCAAGGCGGCCACCGTGCCAGGCCAGCCCCCGCTGCAGCTCTACAAGAACAACGTGGACGGCAAGGGGGCCAGCTACGGCACCCACGAGAACTACCTGATGGCGCGGTCCACGCCGTTCACCGCCGTGATCTCCGGCCTGACGCCGTTCTTCGTGTCGCGGCAGGTGGTCACCGGCTCCGGCCGGGTCGGCATCGGCGCCCAGGGCGAGGAGCCGGGCTTCCAGCTGTCCCAGCGTTCCGACTACATCGAGGTCGAGGTCGGCCTGGAGACGACGCTCAAGCGCGGCATCATCAACACCCGGGACGAGCCGCACGCCGATGCGGACAAGTACCGCAGGCTGCACGTGATCGTCGGCGACGCGAACCTCGCCGAGTACTCGACCTTCCTGAAGGTCGGCACGACCGCGCTGGTGCTGGACATGATCGAGGCCGGCATCCGGTTCGACGACCTCAAGCTCCACGAGCCGGTGCGCGCGGTGCACGAGATCAGCCACGATCCCACGCTCAGGACCAAGGTGGAGCTCGCCAACGGCCGCAAGTACACCGGTCTCGACCTGCAGTTCGCGTATCACGAGATGGCTTCGGCGCACGTCGAGCGCACGGGCGCGGACCAGCAGTCGAAGGAGGTGCTGCGGGTCTGGGGCGAGGTGCTCGACGCGCTGGTCCGTGATCCGGCCGAGTGCGCCGACCGGCTCGACTGGCCTGCCAAGCTGCGGTTGCTGGAGGCCTACCGCCAGCGGGACCAGCTCGGCTGGGCGGCGCCGCGCCTGCACCTGGTCGATCTGCAGTACTCCGACGTGCGGCTGGACAAGGGACTCTACAACCGGCTGGTGACGCGTGGCTCGATGAAACGCCTGGTCAGTGAGGATGAGGTGCGGGAGGCGGTCACCACCCCGCCGTCGGACACCCGCGCGTACTTCCGGGGCAGGACGCTCGAGAAGTACGCCAGCTCCATCGCGGCCGCGTCGTGGGACTCGGTGATCTTCGATGTCGGCAAGGAGTCGCTGGTGCGCATTCCCACCCTGGAGCCCCTGCGCGGCACGAAGGCGCACGTGGGGAAGCTGCTGGACGACTGCGCGACGGCCGAGGAACTGGTGGAGGCGCTGACCGGATCGGACTAGCGGGACCTGCACCGCGTGGCGATGGACACACCGAATGTCGGCGGCTCTAGGTACCCTGGAAGCAACGGCCACACCGGGAGGCGAGATGGCTCAGGAGAAGATCGAGAAGCACGGCGGCGGCGACTCCGACGAGGAGATCGAAGCCGGCGATGCCGCCGGTCAGGAACGTCGCGAGAAGATGGGCGAGGACGTCGACACGATCCTCGACGAGATCGATGACGTGCTCGAGGAGAACGCCGAGGACTTCGTGCGTGCGTACGTGCAGAAGGGCGGCCAGTGACGGGGCCGGCAAGATCCTATGATCGCGGCGACGTGATCGTGTCGCGGGCACTGGCGCTCGACCCGATCCAATAGGCTAGCTGACCGCATTTCAGTCCGGCTCACTTCGTTGATGGGAACCACGAGCACGCATGGAAAACTCTCCGCGCAACTCGGGCTTTGCGCTGCCCTCGGCATACCTGTCGTCGACGTCCTCGTCCTTCACCGAGTTCCTGCGGGCCCAGGCCCCGGAGCTGCTGCCCAGTGACCGTCCGCAGGGAGCGGTGACCGCGGGTAGCGGCTTCGAGGCGCCGCACGGGACGACGATCGTCGCGTCGACGTTCAGCGGCGGCGTGCTGATCGCGGGTGATCGGCGGGCGACCACCGGCAACCTGATCGCGTCGCGTGACCTGGAGAAGATCTTCGTCACCGACGAGTACTCCTCGGTGGGCATCGCCGGTACGGCCGGCATCGCCATCGAGCTGGTGCGGCTCTACGCGGTCGAGCTCGCGCACTACGAGAAGATCGAGGGCGTCTCGCTGTCGCTGGACGGCAAGACGAACAAGCTGGCGACCATGGTCAAGGCGAACCTGGACGTGGCGATGGCGGGCCTGGCGGTGCTGCCGCTGTTCGTCGGTTACGACATCCAGGCCAGCGACCCGAAGCGGGCCGGGCGGATCGTGTCCTTCGACGTCACCGGCGGCCGGTACGAGGAGAACGCCGGTTACCACGCGATCGGCTCCGGTTCGGTGTTCGCGAAGTCGGCGCTGAAGAAGCTCTACGACCCCGAGGCCGACTCGGAGACCGCGGTGCGGGCGGCGATCGAGGCGCTCTACGACGCCGCGGACGACGACACGGCAACCGGCGGGCCGGACCTGGTCCGCCACATCTATCCGACGGTCGTGACGATCACCGCGGAGCACGGCGCGCTCAAGGTGCCGGAGGAGGAGACCTCCGAGCTGGCACGGACCGTCGTCGAGCGCCGCGCGGAGCGGCCCGGCAGGCTCGGCTAGCGGCGCCGCCCCGACCATCCGACAGAGCACACCATCCCGACCAGCAGAGCGGAGCCAACGCAGTGACGATGCCGCTGTACGCCTCACCTGAGCAGTTGATGCGCGAGCGTTCCGAGCTCGCCCGCAAGGGCATCGCGCGAGGACGGAGCGTCGTCGTGCTGAAGTACCGGGGCGGACTGCTCTTCGTGGCGGAGAACGCCAACCCGACGCTGCACAAGGTGTCCGAGATCTACGACCGGATCGGGTTCGCCGCGGTGGGCCGCTACAGCGAGTTCGAAAGCCTGCGCCGCGGCGGCATCCGGCATGTGGACCTGCAGGGTTACCAGTACGACCGGCGGGATGTGCGGGCGCTGGCGCTGGCCAACGTTTACGCGCAGACGCTGAGCACGATCTTCACCGAGCAGCTCAAACCGTTCGAGGTGGAGATCTGCGTGGCGGAGGTCGGTGCCGAGGCGGCGGAGGACCAGCTGTACCGGCTCACCTACGACGGCTCGATCGTCGACGAGTCGCGGTTCGTCGTTATGGGCGGCCAGACCGAAACGATCAGCGACAAGCTCAAGGACGAGTTCGAGGACGGGATGGAGCTCGGTGCGGCGCTGGGCGTGGCCGCGGCGGCGCTGCGCTCACCGGCGGCCGGCTCGTCGGGCGGTGGCAACGGCGAGGGTGAACAGCTGGGCAAGCTGGAGGTGGCGGTGCTCGACCGGCAGCGGCCGGGCCGCAAGTTCCGCCGCATCACCGGCGCGGCACTGGACGCGTTGCTGCCGAGCGCGCCCGCCGCGGAGCCCGAGGGTGACGGCGAGCAGCCGCCGGAGGACAAGCCCGCCGAGTGAGTCCGGCGCGCGGTTCATCACGGGTACGGCGGAGGTTCAGAGCCGGTAGATCGTGAGCGCCCTGGTCCTGGCGCGGAAGCGGAACGTGCGGCCGAGTGGGCCGACCTCCCCGTCGGTGGCCACGCGGCGGTTGCCGTCGAGCAGTTCGACGTCGAGGGCGGGCAGGTCGTACTGGCGGTAGACGTGGCTCGCGGCGAGGGTGTTCGTGACCGCGGCCAGCACGAAACGGGCGCGTGAGTAGGCGACGTCGGCCCGGAGGTAGCGCACGTCGAGCAGACCGGTGTCGAGCGCGGGGCGATGGGAGGGCGCGAAGCCCTTCGGTGCGTACGTGCCGTTGCCCACGAACAGCATCCAGACGAGGGCTTGTTTGCCGTTGAGCCGGACGGGGAGCGGCTGAGCCCGGCGGAGCGTGCGGATCATCGCGATCGCCGCCGAGGGCCATTTGGGATGCCGCTGCTGGATCCTCTCGCGCAGCCGGACCATCTCCGGGTAGCCGCCGAGACTGGCCGTGTTGACGAACCACAGCCGCGTCGTCTCGCCCGTGCCGTCGATCTCGACCTCGCCGAGGTCGATGCCGACGGCCGCGCCCGCCTCGGTCGCGGCGTCGGCGTCGGGCATCGACCGGCCCCCGACGTCGCGGGCGAAGTGGTTGAGCGTTCCGGCCGGGATGAGCGCGAGCGGGAGCCGGTGGTCCGCGGCGACGGACGCGACCGCGGCCACCGTGCCGTCGCCGCCCGCGACGGCGAGTGCGCGTACCCGCTCGCGGCGGCGGATCTCGGCGGTGAGCTGCGCACGGATGTCGGTGCTGAGCTCGGGGTAGATGAGCGCCGCCTTCGGCCAGGCGAAGCGCACTTCCTCCGTGGGGTCGAAGTCCGCGTGGCCGGATCCGGGATTGACCACGGCGAGCATGTCCTCGCCGTCGTGCATCACCGGCGCCTCGGCGCGATGCATGGTGTTTCCGGGCATGCCGGAGCGCAGTGGCCACCAGTGCCGGGTGCCCAGCGCCGCGGCGACGCCGATGAGCGCTCCCGCGCCGACGTCGCTGGGCCAGTGCACGCCGGTGTGCACGCGCGAGTAGGCCACGGCGGCGGCGAGCGGCAGCAGTGCCCGGCCCGCGCGCGGCGACTCCATGGTGACGGCGGTGACGAACGCGGCGGCGGACGCCGCGTGCCCGGACGGGAACGACGACGACGTGGGAGGGCGGACGAGCCTGCGATGCTCGGGGACCTCCTCCGCGGCCGGCCGCCGGCGGGGAAACAGGGGTTTGCCGAGCAGGTTCGCGCCCGCACTGGCGCCGGCGATGGCGGCGACGCCGCGTAGCGCGCCGCGCCGGGCAGGACCTTTCCGGCCGGCCAGCACCGCGGCGACGGCCCACCAGAGGCGGCCCTTGTTCGCGGATCTGGTCAGCGCCATGAGCAACCGGTCGGCCGGGGTCCTGGGGAGCGCGGCGCTGCGGGCCACGAGCGCGCGGTCGGTGGAGCCGACCTGGCGCAGACGTACCTTGACGTGGCGAATCACGGGTGTCCTGACTTCATGCTGTTAGCCTCTTGCGGAGCCGCCGGTGACCCGGCAGTGCTGGTGTCCAACGTACCGAGACCGTCTCGACGGGCGGTCGGTCCGCCGTACTGCGGCCAAAAGCGCCTACCCTTGAAGGATGCAGCGGCGGATCTTTGGGATCGAAACCGAGTTCGGAGTCACCTGCACCTTTCACGGGCAGCGCAGGTTGTCTCCCGACGAAGTGGCGCGGTACCTCTTTCGGCGAGTGGTGTCGTGGGGACGGTCCTCGAACGTGTTCCTGTCCAACGGCTCCCGGCTCTACCTCGACGTTGGCTCGCATCCGGAGTACGCGACCGCCGAGTGCGACGACCTGACTCAGCTGGTCACGCATGACAAGGCGGGGGAGCGGATCCTGGAGGACCTGCTCGTCGACGCGGAACGGCGGCTCGCGGACGAGGGTATCGGGGGCGACATCTTCCTGTTCAAGAACAACACCGACTCGGCGGGCAACTCGTACGGCTGTCACGAGAACTACCTGGTGACGCGTGCCGGTGAGTTCTCGAGGATCGCCGATGTGCTGCTGCCTTTCCTGGTCACGCGCCAGCTGGTCTGCGGGGCGGGCAAGGTGCTGCAGACCCCGCGGGGCGCCGTGTACTGCCTGTCGCAGCGCGCTGAGCACATCTGGGAGGGTGTGTCGAGCGCCACGACGCGGTCGCGGCCGATCATCAACACGCGGGACGAGCCGCACGCCGATGCCGAGCGGTACCGGCGGCTGCACGTGATCGTGGGCGACTCGAACATGGCGGAGCCGACGACGCTGCTCAAGGTCGGCGCCGCGAACCTGGTGCTGGAGATGATCGAGCAGGGCGTGCAGTTCCGCGACTTCACGCTGGACAACCCGATCCGGGCCATCCGGGAGATCAGTCACGACCTCACCGGGCGGCGGCAGGTCAGGCTGGCCGGCGGCCGCGAGGCTTCCGCGCTGGAGATCCAGCGGGAGTACCACGCGAAGGCGGTCGAGCACGTGGCGGCGAACGACTCGGGGCCGACCGCGCAGCGCGTGGTCGAGCTGTGGGGCCGCGCGCTCGAGGCCGTCGAGAAGCAGGACTTCTCGAAGATCGACACGGAGATCGACTGGGCGATCAAGCACCGGCTGGTCGAGCGGTACCGCAGCAAGAACGATCTCGACCTTTCCGACCCCAGGGTGGCGCAGCTGGACCTGGCCTACCACGACATCCGGCGGGGCCGGGGCGTGTTCGACCTGCTGCAGCGCAAGGGGCTCGTGCGGCGGGTCACCGACGACGGCGAGATCGAGCTCGCGAAGGACACCCCGCCGCAGACGACGCGGGCGAAGCTGCGCGGCGACTTCATCGCGGCGGCACAGCAGGCCGGGCGCGACTTCACGGTGGACTGGGTGCATCTGAAGCTGAACGACCAGGCGCAGCGGACCGTGCTGTGCAAGGACCCGTTCCGGTCGGTCGACGAGCGGGTGGAACGGCTGATCAGCTCGTTGTGAGCCGGGTCGGCGGGGCCGTGGAGGAGCGGATTCGCAGCTCCGGTGGCAGCAGGTGCTCACCGGCGCCGTCCGCGCGTCCGGCGATCCGGTCGAGCAGTGCTTTGGCGGCGTTCCGGCCGACCTCGTGGCTCGCGTTGTCCACGGTCGTCAGTGACAGGTGCCGGATGCGGGCGAGGTAGGTGTTGTCGTAGCCGACGAGCGAGAGTTCGCCGGGCACGGCGATGCCGAGTTCTTCGGCGGCGGAGAGCGCGCCGACGCAGGCCATGTCGTTGACCGCGAAGAGCGCGGTCGGCCTGCGGGGGCCGGTGAGCAGGCGCACGGCGGCGCGGTAGCCGCCTTCCTCGGTGAGGTCGCACCGCTCCACGCGGATGTGCTCGCCGAGGCCGTGTGCGCGCATCGTCTGCTCGTAGCTTTCGCGGCGCAGGCGGGCGACGGCGCCGAAGGAGCCCGCGAGGTGGGCGATGTGCCGGTGGCCGAGGTCGGCGAGGTGGCGGACGGCGAGGGCGGCGCCGTGCCGGTCGTCGTTGGCGAAGACCGGCACGCCCGGCAGGTCGAAGTCCCTGCTGCTGGCGACCACGGTGGGCAGCGTGGCCGCGGCCTCGGCGATGACGGCGGACTCGGGCATGGTGCCCACGAGGACCATGCCGTCGACGGGCAGTTCGAGGAAGCCCTGGGTCAGCGCCTCGTCGGTGCGGCGGTCGAGCCTGCCGTCGCCGAGGAACATCCGCAGGTCGTGAGCGTGGAAGACCGAGTTGAGCCCTTCCAGGCACTCGACGAACCAGGGGTTGCGCAGGTCGTTGAGCAGCACGCCGACGGTGTGGCTGCGCCGTTCGGTGAGGTGGCGCGCGGTGGCGTTCGGGCGGTAGCCGAGTTCGCGGACGGCGTCGAGCACGGCGCGGCGCCTGGCCTCGCTGACCCGCGGTGAGCCGCGCAGCACGAGAGAGACGAGGGACTTGGACACACCGGCGTGCTCGGCCACGCTGCGGATGGTCGGCGGCCTGCCGCCGCGTGCTGCGGGCACCGTGCTCCTCTCGCTGGACCGGTCCATCTCAGCACACAGCTGCTATTGACACCATCTCACAGCACGTTCAGGGTGTGAATACGGATTGGACCGGTCCAAAGACGGGAGCCGCCATGCGGATGGGACTGATCGGCGCCGGGCGAATCGGCACTTTTCACGCCGCGACCCTCGGCGGTCTCGCCGGGGTGGACTCGGTGGTGGTCGCCGACGCGGAACCGGCCAGGGCGCGGCGGCTCGCTGGGCAGGCCGGGATCGAGGCCACCGACAGCGTGGACGGGCTGTTCGCCTCAGGGGTGGCCGGTGTGGTGATCGCGGCGGCGACCAGCGCGCACGCGGAGCTCGTTCACCGGGCGCTGGACGCGCGGGTCGCGGTGTTCTGCGAGAAGCCGGTCGCCCCGGACGTCGCCGGGACCCTGGAGGTCATCGCGCACGCCGACGCGAGTGCCGTGCCGGTGCAGGTGGGCTTCCAGCGCCGCTTCGATGCCGGGTACCAGGCCGCGAGGGCGGCGTTGCGGGACGGCTCGCTGGGCTGGGTCCACACCCTGCGCGCGGTGACCGCCGACGCGTTTCCGCCGCCCGCGGCGTACATCCCGACCTCCGGTGGCCTGTTCCGGGACTGCGGCATCCACGACTTCGACATCCTGCGCTGGCTCACCGGCAGGGAGGTGAGCGAGGTGCACGCCCTTGGCGCCAACCGCGGGGCCGCGTTCTTCGCTGACTCCGGCGACGTCGACACGTGCGCGGCCGTGCTGCGGTTCGACGATGACATGCTCGCCACCGTGACCGCCACCCGCTACAACGGCGCGGGTCACGACGTGCGGCTGGAGGTGTGCGGCTCGGCCGGCGCCCGGATCGTCGGGCTGGACGACCGGGCGCCGTTGCCGTCGGCGGAGCGGCGGCTCTCCTGGCGCCGGGCCGAGCCCTACGGCACCTATCTCGAACGTTTCCGGGAGGCGTATGTGGCGGAGCTCGCCCGGTTCGCCGAGGTGGCGGCGGGCCTCGCGGAGAGCCCGTGCACTCCCCGCGAGGCCCTTGAGGCGCTCTACGTCGCCGAGGCGTGTGAGCTGTCCCGCCGGCGCGGCACTCCGGTGCCGCTGGCCGAGGTGCGACGGTGAGAGGCTGCCTTCGAACCTGCTGGAACGGACCAGGCGCACTGTTTCCGCAGGTCAACGGTCGTGAGTGAGGAGCCGCGTTCTAACTCGCGTGCGCACTCACGAGAGGTGACCAGGCACAACGCCGCGCCCGCCTGAAATCAAGGACAGGCGGTGAGGCAAGGTCAGACTCCCACGGTCTCGCGTGGCTCCGGTGCCGGTGCTTCGTGGACACCCACCCGGTCGTGCAGCCTGCGCAGCGGTCCGGGCGACCACCAGGCGCGGGAGCCCAGCACCCGCATGCCTGCGGGCACGAGCAGGCCGCGGATGATCGTGGCGTCGATCAGGATCGCGAGGCCGGTGCCCAGTCCGAACATCTGGATGAAGCTGACTCCGCTGGTGCCGAAGGCGAAGAAGCTGACGGCCAGCAGTACCGCAGCCATGGACACGATGCGGCCCGTCCGGGACAGGCCGTCGACGACCGCCTGCCGTGGGTCGAGGCCGAGGTCGTGTGCCTCCTTGATCCGGCTCAGCACGAAGACCTCGTAGTCCATCGCCAGTCCGAACGCGATGCAGAACAGCAGCACCAGCATGCTCGTGTCGAGTGGCAGGGGCGTGAAGCCGAGGACCGAGGACAGCGCGCCTTCCTGGAAGATCAGCACCATCACGCCCATCGCGGCGGAAAGGCCGAGCACGTTGAACACGAGCGCGCGCAGGGGTTGCAGCACGCTGCCGGTGAACAGGAACAGCAGCACGAACGTCGTGAGCGCGATGAGTCCGAGGGCGAGGGGGAGCCGGTCGGCGATGGCGCCCTTGCTGTCGAGCAGCACGGCGGCGGCGCCGCCGACGAGCGCCGCTGAGCCGGGCGGGGCGGCGACCGCGCGCACCTGCTCCACCACCTGCTGGGCGGACTCGGAACGTGACTCCCCGGCGGTGACGACGGAGAACAGCCGTCCCGGTACGGGCTCGGCGACCCGTGTGACACCTGGCACGGCGGCGAGCCGGTCGGCGTAGGCCGTGGCGGCGCCGCCGTCGGCGGGTGTGGTCAGCACGACCTGGATGGCCCTGCTGTCGTCGCCGGGGAACTGCTCGCGCAGTGTGTCGCCGACGATCCGGCTCGACGCCGAAGCCGGCAGCACGCGGTCGTCCGGGGTGCCGAACTCGACCCGCAGCAGTGGTGACGCGGCGAGGACGAGCAGGACGAGCGCCGGTGCGGCGACGAGCATCGGCCGGCGGCCCGCCGTCGCCGCGACGCGCCGCCAGAACCCGGAGACGACGCTCGGCTCGCGGCGCAGCCAGGGCAGCCGGGCGGCGTTGACGCGTGGCCCGAGGACCGCGAGCAGCGCGGGCAGCACGAGGATCGCGCCGAGCATCGCGATGACGATGACGCCGATGCCGGCGTAGGCGAACGAGCGCAGGAAGTACTGCGGGAACAGCAGCAGCACGGAGAGAGCGACGGCGACCGTGGCGGCGCTGAACGTGATCGTGCGGCCCGCGGTGCTCACGGTGCGCACGACGGCGTCCCTGGTCGGCAAGCCTGCTGCGAGTTCCTCGCGGAACCGGCTGACCATCAACAGCGCGTAGTCGATCGCCAGGCCGAGCCCGAGGCCGGTGGTCAGGTTGATGGCGAACACCGAGACGTCGGTGAGCGAGCCGAGCACCGAGAGCTGGGCGAAGGTCCCGAGGATCGCGATGCCGCCGACGACGAGCGGCAGGACCGCGGCGACGAGGCTGCCGAACACGACGACGAGCAGCAGCAGGATCAGCGGTACGGCGATCGCCTCGGCCACGACGAGGTCGGAGGCGACCTGCCCGCCGATGTCCTGCCCGACGGCCTCCCCGCCACCGAGCTCGACGGTGATCGGACCGTCGGTGCCGCGGTAGCGCTCGGCGAGTGCGTCGACGGTGTCGCCCGAATCCTGCGCGTCCTGCCCGCCGGCGAGTTGCGCGGTGATGAGGCCGTGCCGACCGTCGGCGGAGCGCAGTGGCGGTGCTCCGGCCGGCCAGTAGGAGGTGATGTCGGTCAGTGCGGGGTCGGCGCTGAGCCGTTCGGTGAGTCGTGTCCCGGCGGCCTGCACGGCCGGGTCGTCGATGTCGTCGGTGGCCTCGTCGGTGGCACTGCCGCCGCCGTTGGCGGTGACGAGGAAGAGCAGGTCGGCCTGGCCGCCGAACTCCGAGTCGATGAGTGCGGCGGCCTCGCTGGACTCGGCGCCGGGGTCGGTGAAGCCCTCCGACTGCAGCTTGCCGAAGGCGGTGAAGCCCAGTGCGGCTGCGCCCACCAGGAGGAGCAGCGTGACGGCGAGAACCGCGCGTGCGTGGTCGGCGGCGAAGCGACCGATACGAGCGAACATGGGGTGCTCCGGGGAGAGAGGAGGAGATGTTGACAGGTGGAAACTTGGCGACTGTTAACTTGCACCAAATGTGCACGCCTGTCAACATTGAGCTGTGAGTCCCTCAGCGGCTGTTCGAAGCGGCTACCACCACGGCGACCTCCGCAACGCGCTGATCGAGGCCGCGGCGGAGCTGGCGCAGTCCGGAGGCCCGCGCGCCGTGACGATCAGGGCCGCCGCCAGGGTGGTCGGCGTGACGCCCACCGCGGCCTACCGGCACTTCGCCGGGCACGAGGAGCTGCTGGCTGCCGCGAAGGATGAGGCGATGGCCCGGTTGACCGCGGCGATGGACGAGGAGCTGCGGCTGCGGACGGGCATCGAGGACCGGGTCGAGCGCGCACTCGGCAACCTCGCCGCGCTCGGGCGCGGCTACCTCAACTTCGCGCTCGCGCAGCCGGGCCTGTTCCACACGGCCTTCTCCCGCGCGGGCACGGTGCTCCCGCCACGGGATGCCCAGCGCGCCGATGGTCCGTTCGGCAAGCTGGTCGACGCGCTCGACGAGCTCGTCGCGTGCGGGTACCTGCCCGACGAGCGCAGGCCGCTGGCCGAGTTCACCGCGTGGTCCATGACACACGGCATGGCGATGCTGTTCGTCGACGGCCCGATGCGAGAGGCGGGGGAGGACATCCGGGACGAGGCCCTGCTCCGGTCGATGCTGCTGTTCGCGGAGGGGCTGGGTGGAGGTGCGCTGTCCGAGCAGCGGCGAGCCGTCGTGGCCCGGGCCGCCCGCGGACCCGCCCACGACGCGCGATCGGCGGATGTCCCGTTGGGCGGAGGCGACGCGAGCTAGGCTTGTCAAGGTGTCCACCGCCCGCGCTGAGCGCCTGGTCAACCTGGTGCTCGCCCTGCTCTCCACGCGGCAGTACCTCACTGCCGAGCGGATTCGCGGAATCGTGCCCGGATACGCCGACGCGACCAGTGACGAGGCGTTCTCCCGGATGTTCGAACGGGACAAGACCGAGCTGCGCGAGCTGGGAATTCCGCTGGAGACCGGGCGCAACTCGGTGTTCGACCCGGTCGAGGGCTACCGCATCGCCCGGCGGGACTACGAGCTCGGCGAGATCGACCTCGCCCCCGACGAGGCCGCCGCCGTCGCGCTGGCGGTGCGGCTCTGGGACTCCCCGGACCTGACCGGCCAGGCGCAGGGCGCGCTGGTGAAGCTGCGCGCGGCCGGAGTCGAGGTCGACGAGAACGCGCCGACCATCGTGGAACCGCGCGTGCACACCGAACCCGCCTTCGCGCCGTTGCTCGCGGCCGTGCAGGACGGCCAGGTGGTCCGGTTCGACTACCGGCGCTCCGACTCGCCCGAGCGGCGCGCGCGCACGCTCGAACCGTGGGGAGTCGTGTCCTGGCGGGCCCGCTGGTACGTCGTCGGTCACGACCGCGATCGGGACGCGCCCCGGTGCTTCCGGCTGTCCAGGATCACGGGCGAGGTGCGCCGGGTCGGCAAACCGGGTGCCGTGCGGCGGCCGCGGGATGTCAACCTGCTCGACTTCGTCGCCGGCACGTCGGAGCGCGACTCGTCGCCGGTCGCCAGGGCACGCCTGTGGATCGCCGACGGCAGGGCGGCCGGCGTCCGCCGCCGTGCGCAGCCGGTCGGCAGGATGACCGTAGGTGACGACCCTGGCGACGTGATGGAGCTGGACCTGTACTTCCCGGAGAGCGCGGCCGACTGGATCGCCGGCCACGGCGAGGACGTGCTGGTGCTGGAGCCGGACGTGCTCGCGAAGTCGGTGCGGGACCGGCTGGAGCGCGTGGTGCACGGGGAGGACGGGTGAGCGGGTCGACCGAACGCATGCCCCGCCTGCTGGCCCTGGTTCCCTACTTGCTCGCCCGGCCGGGCATCCGGATCGAGGAGGCAGCCCGGGACTTCGACGTCAGCGCCCGGCAGCTCCGCAAGGACCTGGAACTGCTCTGGATGTGCGGGCTGCCCGGGTACGGGCCCGGCGACCTGATCGACCTCTCGTTCGACGGCGACACCGTGTCGGTGACCTACGACGCGGGAATGCGGCGTCCGCTGCGGCTCACCGGTGGGGAGGCGACCGCGCTGCTCATCGCGCTGCGGGCGCTCGCCGAGACTCCCGGCGTGCTCGACACCGATGCGGTGCATCGCGCCATCGCGAAGATCGAGGCCGCGGCAGGCGCTGCGCAGCCCTCAGGCGTCGTCGTGGGGATGGGCGTGCGGGAGGCCGCGACCACCGCGCGCACCCGCGAGACGGTGCGCGCGGCACTACAGGTGGGGCGCGCACTGCGGATCCGCTACTACAGCGCCTCGCGGGACCGGATCACCGACCGCACCGTGGATCCCATGCGGCTGCTCATTGTCCAGGCGATCGGCTACCTGGAGGCGTGGTGCCGGCTGGCGGGGGACGTGCGGCTGTTCCGGCTCGACCGCTTCGACGACATCGTCGTGCTCGACGAGCCGTCCGCGCCGCCTGCCCACGCCGAGCCCACCGACCTCAGCGGCGGCGTGTTCTCCCCGGAGCCCGACCATCCGGAGGCCGAGATCGTGCTCGATCCCGACGCGCGCTGGGTCGCCGAGTACTACCCGTGCGAGGAGCTCGCCGAGCTGGACGGCGGGCGGCTGCGTGTGCTGATGCGCTACGGCGACCAGTCGTGGATGGTGCGGCTGGTGCTCGGCCTCGGTGGCAGGGCGCGCGTCGAGCGGCCCGCCGAGCTCGCGGAGGCCGTCCGACAGCGGGCCGCCGCCGCGCTGGCGCGAGCGCGTCACCTGCCGGTTACCTCGGGCCAGTAGGCTGTCCGCGTGTACTACGTGCTGAGCGTCGCGCTCGCCGCGCTTGGGATATTCGTGCTCGGTGCCGTGTTGTTGCATACGGTGCGCCTCTTGCGCCGGTACAACCGCACGGTGAGCATGGTTACGGCGGAGAGCCGCGACCGGGTCGGCCTGCTGCGCGCACGGTCGGCGGCGGTCCGGGTCGCGGTGGCGCGGCGACGCGACCACGCCCGCGCGGACGGCGAGCTACACAGTACGATCGACGTGAACGAGTAAGGAGGCCACCGATGGGCGCACTGCAGCCGTGGCACTTGATCATCCTGGTTCTTGTCGTGGTCCTGCTTTTCGGTGCCAAGCGGCTTCCCGATGCCGCCAGGTCGATCGGCAAGTCCATGAAGATCTTCAAGGCCGAAACGAAGGACATGCGCGGTTCCGGGGAGTCGGACCAGCAGAGCGAGGAAGCCGAGACGCGGCAGCTGCCGCAGTCGTCCGAGCCGGACAAGGACCAGCAGGTCGCGGAATTGCAGCGGCAGCTCGATGAGCTGAAGAAGCAGCAGCAGGCGACCGCCCCGGCCGACCAGGCGCAGAAGAACGCGGGCTGACCCACCTCGAAGTCACCACGGGCGGCCGACCGGCGCCCGTGGTGAGTGGCCTTGACTAGAACGGACACTCTCCGTGGCGGACTCCTCTGACCAGCGCGAACGGCGCGGGAGTAAGCGTCGTCAGCGGCGCCGCCGGTACAACCCCGACGGCACGATGACGCTCATCGAGCACATCTACGAGTTCCGCCGTCGCCTGGGCTACGCCCTGCTGGCGCTCATCGCCGGCGGGATCATCGGGTTCATCTGGTTCGGCAACCGGGTCGGCCCGATCCCGTCCCTCGGCGAGCTCATCACAGGTCCGTACTGCGCCGTTCCGGAGGAGCGGCGGCTCACGTCCGGTGATGGCTGCCAGCTTCTGCAGACCGTGCCGTTCGAGGCCTTCATGATCCAGCTGAAGGTCGGCCTGGCCGCCGGAGCGGTGCTCTTCGCCCCGCTGTGGCTCTACCAGATCTGGGCGTTCATCGCGCCGGGGCTGTACTCGAAGGAACGCAAGTACGCGATGACCTTCGTCAGCTTCGCGAGTGTGCTGTTCGCCCTCGGCGCCGTGCTGGCCTACCTCATGGTCCCGCACGCGCTCGAGATCCTGATGAACTTCGGCGGCGACTCGTTTGTCACCGCCCTGACGGGAGACAAGTACGTCTCGTTCGTGCTGTCCCTGCTGCTGATCTTCGGGGTGAGCTTCGAGCTGCCGCTGCTCATCGTGATGCTGAACCGGGTGGGTGTCGTCCGGTACCAGCAGCTGAAGAAGTGGCGGCGCGGCATCATCTTCGCGCTGTTCGTCTTCGCCGCGTTCGTCACGCCCGCGGACCCGTTCTCGATGATCGCCCTGGCCGGTGCGCTGACGCTGCTCTTCGAGTTCGCGATCCAGCTGACGCGCCTGCACGACCGCAAGCTGGACCGGCAACGGGCCGACGAGGGCTGGGACCAGCTCTCCGACGACGAGGCCGCTCCCTTCGAGTACACGCCGACCTCGGTCGACGACGAGCCGCCACCCGCCAGGCCCAGCGCGTCGAGCAGTTCGACGAGTACCGACGACGTCACGTAGCACGGCCAGGATGGGACTGCACGCGGCACTCGCCGTCCATCCCGGCTCGGGCGGCGGTGCCGCGGCCAGGATCGCGGGCACCGTCGCGGCCCGGCTGCGCGAGCAGGTCGACCGGCTTGACCTGCTCGCCGCCGACTCGGTGGAGCAGTCACACGCGTTGATGTCCCGCTCGCGCTCGGCCGGGCTGGACGCCCTCGTGGTTCTCGGCGGTGACGGCGCCGCGCATCAGGCCGTCCAGTTCTGCGCGGGCACCGGCGTCGCGCTCGGAGTGGTCCCGTCCGGGACGGGCAACGACCTCGCCAGGGCGCTCGGGATGCCGCCCGATCCGCTGGCGGCGGCCGACACCGTGGTGGCCGCCCTGCGCTCGGGTCTGCGGCGCCGGATCGACCTCGGCAAGGTGGGCGGCACGTGGTTCGGCACCGTGCTGTGCGCCGGTTTCGACGCCGCCGTCAGCGAGCGCGCCAACCGGATGCGCCATCCCACCGGGCCTCGGCGCTACGACCTCGCGATCCTCGCCGAGCTCGCCGCGTTCCGGGCCCGCCCGCTGGTGCTGCGCACCGAGTCCGAGCACGTCGAGCTCGACGCGACCCTGGTGGCCGTCGGCAACACCGCCTACTACGGGGGAGGGGTGCCGATCTGCCCGGACGCGCGGCCCGACGACGGCCTGCTCGACGTGACGGTGGTGGGCCGTGCCACGCGGCGCGAACTCGTCCGCATGCTGCCCAGCCTGCGTGCCGGCCTGCACCGCGACCACCCGGCCGTGCGCACGCTGCGGGCGCGGGAGCTGACCCTGTCCGGCAGTGACTGGCCCTCCTACGCCGACGGCGAGCCGATCGGGCGGCTGCCGCTGTCGGTGCGCTGCGTGCCCGAGGCCCTCACAATCCTCGGCTGACCGTCACCGCTCGTGAGTGTTCACCCGAGTTAGAACTCGGCTCCTCACTCACGAGGCCTGAACAGCGAGAACCGCTCCCGCTGCGCCTTGGGCAGCCCGGCGACCACGAGATCGTAGGAGTCCTCGATCATGTCGCGCACCAGCTCGTCCGGTACCGAGCCGTCGAGCACGACCGTGTTCCAGTGCCGCTTGTTCAGGTGATAGCCTGCGGTGATCGCCGGATAGGCTCCGCGCAGCTGCACCGCCAGCTCCGGGTCGCATTTCAGGCTCACCCGCAGCGGCTCGGCGCCGAGCGGGCTCAGCGCGAACATCTTCCCTGCCACCTTGAAGACGCTGTTCGCCTCGTCGAACGGGAACTCCTCGCGGGCGCCCGCGAGCGCCAGGCATGCGGACCTGACCTCCTGCGGTGTCATCGCCCCAGGATAGAGCTCGTGAGTGCGTACCCGCCGCATGCGGACCGTGGGCGGCGTATGGAACCCTGATGTCGTGGCCTCATCGCTCTCTCGACCACCGGCAGAGGCCTACGCGGCCGCACAGCGGCGCGGTAGGTACCCGCAGCTGTCCCGTTTCGAGGGGGAGGTGTCCTTCGAGTTCGACGACTTCCAGCTGCGCGGCTGCGAGGCACTGGAGGACGGGCACGGTGTGCTGGTGTGCGCCCCGACCGGCGCGGGCAAGACCGTCGTCGGCGAGTTCGCGGTGCACCTGGCGCTCGCCGAGGGCCGCAAGTGTTTCTACACCACCCCGATCAAGGCCCTGTCGAACCAGAAGTTCCACGACCTGACCGCCCGCTACGGCGCGGACGCGGTCGGGCTGCTCACCGGTGACACGTCGATCAACGGCAACGCGCAGATCGTCGTCATGACCACCGAGGTCCTGCGCAACATGCTCTACGCGGGCTCCTCGACGATCAACGACCTCGCCTACGTGGTGATGGACGAGATCCACTACCTCGCCGACCGCTTCCGCGGCGCGGTGTGGGAAGAGGTGATCCTGCACCTGCCCGAGTACGTCCGCGTGGTCGGACTGTCCGCGACGGTCAGCAACGCCGAGGAGTTCGGCGAGTGGCTGATCGCCGTGCGCGGTGACACGACCGTGGTCGTCGACGAGCACCGGCCCGTCCCGCTCTGGCAGCACATGTTCGTCAACAACCGGTTGCTCGACCTGTTCGCCGGGGAGCACGAGCACGAGGCCAAGATCAACCCGACGTTGCTGCGCCGGGTCGAGGAGGTGGGCCGCATGCACGCCCCGGCGGGGCTGCGCGGCCCGCGCGGACGGCGCGGCGAGCCGCCCCGTAAGCCGCGGTTCCGTCCGCCCTCGCGCGTCGACGTCGTCGAGCGGCTGGACTCCGCCGGGCTGCTGCCCGCGATCGTGTTCATCTTCTCCCGCGCGGGCTGCGACGCCGCCGTCGGCCAGTGCGTGCGCTCCGGGCTGCGGCTCAACGGTCCCGAGGAGATCGCCGAGGTCCGCCGGATCGTCCACGAGCACACCGCGGACCTGCCCGAGAGCGACCTCGGCGTGCTCGGCTACTGGGAGTGGCGGGAAGGACTGGAGCAGGGCATCGCGGCCCACCACGCCGGCCTCCTGCCCGCGTTCAAGGAGACCGTCGAGGAGCTGTTCGTCCGCGGCCTGGTCAAGGTCGTCTTCGCCACCGAGACCCTCGCGCTCGGCATCAACATGCCCGCCCGCACCGTCGTGCTGGAACGGCTGGTGAAGTACAACGGCGAGGCCCACGTCGACCTCACGCCGGGGGAGTACACGCAGCTCACCGGCCGTGCCGGGCGACGAGGCATCGACGTCGAGGGGCACGCCGTCGTGGTCTGGCAGCCGGGGGTGGATCCCAAGCAGGTCGCCGGGCTGGCCTCGACCCGTACCTACCCGCTGCGCTCGTCGTTCCGGCCCGGCTACAACATGGCCGTCAACCTCGTCGCGCAAGTCGGCGCCCAGGAGGCCCGGGAGCTGCTCGAGCAGTCGTTCGCGCAGTTCCAGGCCGACCGCTCCGTGGTCGGCCTGGCTCGCCGCATCGAGCGCAACAAGGAGGCGCTTGAGGGCTACGCCGAGGCGGTGACCGGCGACTTCGACGAGATGCTCTCCTACGTCGAGCTGCGCAAGAAGATCTCGGAGCGGGAGAAGGTGCTCGCCAAGCAGAACTCGGCCGCGCGGCGGGCGGAGACCGCCGAGTCGCTGGAGGAGCTGCGCAAGGGCGACGTGATCTCCGTGCCTGCCGGGCGCCGCGCGGGCCTGGCAGTGGTGGTCGATCCCGGCCTCGACCCGGTGCGCGAACCCCGGCCGGTCGTGGTCACCGAGGACCGCTGGTCCGGACCGCTGTCGGTGTCCGACTTCCCGTCCCCGGTCGAGCGCCTCGGCCGCGTCAAGCTGCCCAAGCACGTGGAGCTGCGTTCCCCGAAGACCCGCAGGGACATCGCCTCGTCGTTGCGGAACACCGGAATCGCCAGGCCCAAGCGGGAGCGGCGACGTTCCGGAGCGAACGAGGACGGTGAGCTCGCCGCGCTGCGCCGGGCACAGCGCGCGCATCCGGCTCACGGGCTCGCCGAACGGGAGGCCAACCTGCGGTGGGTCGAACGCCACCAGCGGCTTTCCGCCGAGACCGCGCAGCTCGAACGCAAGGTCGCCGCCACGACGCACTCGCTCGCGCGCTCGTTCGACCGCATCCACGCCCTGCTCGCCGAGCGCGGTTACCTCGGCACCGGCGCCGAGGCCGCTGACCGGATCACCGAGCACGGACAGAGGCTGGCCAGGCTCTACAGCGAGTCGGACCTGTTGGCCGCGGAGTGCATCCGGCACAACGTCTGGCACGGGCTCACCCCGCCCGAGCTCGCCGCCGTGGTGTCGACGCTGGTGTACGAGACACGCAGGGACTCGGCGGCGGAGCCACGGCTGCCCTCGGGTGGCGTACCCGGAGCGTGGCAGGAGACCGTACGGCTCTGGACCGACCTCGCCGACGACGAGCGGCGGCACCGGCTGGAGCGCACGAGGGAGCCCGACGCCGGGTTCGCCTGGCCGGTGTATCGCTGGGCGCGCGGCGAGTCGCTGGAGAAGGTGCTCACCACCGCTGAGGCGAACGGCCAGGAGCTTTCGGCGGGCGACTTCGTGCGCTGGTCCAGGCAGGTGATCGACCTGCTCGACCAGATCAGGGACGTACTCGGCAAGGACAATCCGGTGGGCGGCACCGCGGCGAAGGCCGTGCGGGCGCTGCGCAGGGGTGTGGTCGCGGTCGGCGAGACCTGATCGGCACCCGACCTTTATGTGTATTGCACGGGTCGCTGTGGTTGGATCGCGCACGACGCTGTGCAGTGAACGCGAACGTGGAGTGGCGGAGGCGAGACGATGAGCACGCCGTACGGAGGCAACGATCCCCAACAGTGGGGGCAGCAGCCGCCTTCGGGTCCCCCGTCCGGTGGCTTCCCGAACCAGGGTGGGTACGGGCAACAGCCTCAGTACGGCCAGCAACCGGGATACGGGCAGCAGCCGGGCTATGGTCAGCAACCGGGATACGGGCAGCAGCCCGGCTACGGTCAGCAGCAGCCCTACGGCCAGCCTCCCGGCTACGACCAGCCGCAGTACGGGCAGCAGGGACCGTACGGGCAACCGCAGCCTGGCTACGGTCAGCACCCCGGCTACCCGCCGCCGGGGCAGCCCCCGCAAGGGCAGTACGACTACGGGCAGCAGGGCGGCCTGCCCGGCCCGCCGCCGGGACAGCAACCCCAGCAGAAGTCCGGCAAGGGCCTCTGGATCGGCCTCGGCTCGGCCGTTGTGGTCATCGTGATCGCCGCGGTGGTGCTGTTCCTGTGGCCAGGGCTGCTGGTGACCAAGGTCTTCGACAACGAGCAGATGCAGAGTGACGTCCAGGGACTGCTGACCAACAGCTACGGCGTGGAGAACGTGGAGAGCGTCACCTGCCCCACCGACCAGGAGGTCACCGAGGGCAACACGTTCCAGTGCGACGTCACCGTCGGCGGGGAGCAGCAGGCGGTCACCATCACGGTCAAGAACTCGGACGGGCACTACGAGGTCAGCCAGCCGCAGCCGAAGCAGTAACCCGGTGGCGTGCGGGCGATGGCCACGCGAGTATCGGCACCATGAGTGACCACACGATCCGGGTGCTGCGTGACGATGCCGAACTTCGCGAAGCCCACACGCTGTTTCGCGCGGCCCTGCACGTGCCGCCGGGAGGCGACGAGGACTGGGCCCGCGCGAGCCGTGGATACCAGCCTGGGCGCACGTTCGGCGTGTTCGACGACCGGCTCATCGGTACCGCACAGTCGATCGACGCCGAACTGACCGTGCCCGGCGGCGCGGCGGTGCCGCTCGCGGCGGTGACCAGGGTCGGCGTACGTGCCGACCGCACGCGCCGCGGCGTGCTCACCGATCTGATGCGCGCCCAGTTCGCGGACTTCGCCGAGCGTGGGGTGGTCGCGGCGAACCTGCACGCCAGCGAGGGCGCCATCTACGGACGGTTCGGCTACGGCGTGGCCACCATCGCCCGCCGCTACGCCGTCGACCGGCGCCTCGCGCGGCTGCGGCCGGAGGTCCCGGCGGGCGGGGAGGTGGAGCTGCTCGATCTCGATACCGCGCTCGAGCGGCTGCCCGCGATCTACGCGAGCCTGAACCGGCGCGCGGGCATGATGACGCGGCCCCGGTTCTGGTGGTACGACGCCGAGCCCAGCCTGCGCCAGGGCGACGAACCGCTCGTCACCGCCGTGCACCACGGTCCGCGAGGTGCCGACGGATTCGTGCTCTACCGCGTCGCGAGGACGAGCGCGACGCCGGGCATGCTGCGCGTGATCGATTTCCACGCAGGCAACGCGGACGCGTTCGCGGGCCTGTGGCGCTTCCTGCTCGGTGTCGACCTCGTCCAGGAGATCGAGGGCATGGCACGCCCCGTGGACGAGCCGGTGGAGCTGCTGTTCACCGATCCGCGCGCCTGCCGGGTGACCGGTGCCGGAGACGAGACCTGGCTGCGGCTGGTCGACGTGCCTGCCGCGCTGGCCACCCGCGAACGGGCCGGTGACGCGCTCGTGGTCGAGGTGCTCGACCCGGTCCTGGAACGGAACTCCGGCCGATACCTGGTGAGCCCGGACGAGGTCACCCGCACCGATGAGCCGGCGCAGCTGCGACTCGGGGTGGACGCGCTGGCCATGATCTACCTCGGAGCGTGGCGGCCCTCGGCGCTGGCCGAGGTCGGCCGGGTCAGCACCACCGCTCCGGCGGCCGTGGCCGCCGCCGATAGGCTGTTCGGTGCACGCACCGCGCCGTGGTGCGGTACCTTCTTCTGACTTGTGAAACGATCAACTTCTCGGGGTGTCCGGTCTTGCGGGTACGCGCAGTGCTGTGGGTGGTGTCGTGTGCTGGTCTGCTGCTGATCGGGGCCTGCAACGGCGGCGATCCGGGCACGGAGGGCACGGAGACGTCCACCAGCACCACGGCGAGCTCCCCGGCCACGGTGACCACGACCGACCTGGCGGGAGAGTCGGCGAGCACGACGACCACCGTCCCGGTGACCAAGGTCTTCGACGCCGACAAGATGCAGGACGACGTCCGCGACCTGCTCACCGGCAGCTATGAGGTCGAGGACGTCCAGAGCGTGAGCTGCCCCGCCCACCAGGAGGTCAGGGCGGGAAACACGTTCGACTGCGATGTCACGATCTCCGGCGACTGGCACACTGTCACCATCACGGTCAACAGCGACGACGGACACTACGAGGTGGGCGCACCCGAGCCGAAGTAGCTGTCCGGGCTCCGGGGGTGGTCGGCGATGAACCCCGTGCTCTGGGTTCTGGCCGGGATTGTGGTGTTCGTTCTGCTGCCCGCACTGGCCTTCGATCTCCGCGCCCGCAGGCGGGGACACCGGTTCCGCCGCTCCGGCGCCATCGCCGCGGACGTGCGGGAAACGCGCCGTGACCACCGGGCCGCACGTTTCGGCAGCTGGCTCAACGAGGACCACGGCTGGACCGCCGCGAACCGGCGCAACCGTCCTCCGGGGCGGTGAGGGTGGTTTTCACCGCGGTGCCGGTTCCAGGGCGGCGAGCAGCCGCTTGACCGACCCGCCGAGGTTCCAGCGCCGCTCCAGCTCGGCGACCCGGTCCGGATCGGCGGGTGCGCCGGGCACCCGGTCGTCGCGGGAGAGCACGACCGGGGCGTCGGGGGCCACCCGCACGACCGTGGGCGCCACCGCGAGGTACTCGGCGGCTTCCGCCAGCCGCGCCCTGGTCTTCACCGGCACGTCCGGGCTCTCCGCCCGCGCCGCCTTCAACAGCGCGTCCAGCGAGCCGAACTGGGTGATCAGCTTGGCGGCGGTCTTGTCGCCGATGCCCGCGACGCCGGGCAGCCCGTCGGACGGATCGCCGCGCAGTGCGGCCATGTCGGCATAGGCCGGGCCGGCGCCGTCGACCGGCACCCCGTACCTCGCCGCGATCTCGGCCGGCCCCAGCACTTCCGCCTTGGCCCACCCCTTGCCGACGTAGATCACCGAAACCGGGGCCGGTTCGGTGCGGACCAGCTGGAACAGGTCCCGGTCGCCGGTGATCACCTCGACCGGGTCCGCGGTCTCCCTCGCGACCAGGGTGCCGATCACGTCGTCGGCCTCGAATCCCGCGGCCTCGCCCGTCGCCAGGCCGACCGCCTCCAGCAGTTCCAGGATGATCGGCACCTGCGGGCTCAGCGTGTCGGGCACCTCCTCGACGTCGGGGGCCGCGTCGGCGATCTCGGCCACCCGGTGCGCCTTGTAGCTCGGCAACAGATCCACCCGGAACTGCGGCCGCCAGTCCGCATCCAGGCAGGCGACCAGTCGCGCGGGCCTGCGGTCGGTGAGGATCCGGGCCACCGTGTCGGCGAAGCCGCGCACCGCGTTGACCGGGGTGCCGTCGGGTGCGGTCATCGACTCCGGCAGCGCGTAGAACGAGCGGAAGTACAGGCTCGCGGCGTCGAGCAGGGCGAGGGGAGCAGTCACCCGCACAGGGTGCCACGAAACCGCACGCGGCGTGCCCGTGTCACCTATGCTGACCTCGTCCGCAACGGGAGAGGTGAAAGTGGGAACGATCATCACGATCATCGTGGTCGTCGTGGTGGTGCTCGTGGTCGCCATCGTGGCGATCATCGGCTACAACGGACTGGTCCGCCGCCGCAACGCGTACAAGAACGCGTTCGCGCAGATCGACGTCCAGCTCACCAGGCGGCACGACCTGATCCCGAACCTGGTGGAGACCGCCAAGGGCTACCTCAAGCACGAGCGGGAGACGCTCGAGTCCGTGGTCGCCGCCCGCACCGGTGCCGTCAGCGCGCAGGAGCAGGCCCGGGACAACCCGGGCGACCCGGAGGCCATGCAGAAGCTCTCCGGGGCCGAGAACATGCTCTCCGAGACGCTGGGCAGGCTCTTCGCGCTCTCCGAGTCCTACCCGGATCTCAAGGCGAACCAGAACATGATGCAGCTCTCCGAGGAGCTGACCTCGACCGAGAACCGGGTCGCCTTCGCGCGCCAGCACTTCAACGACTCGGTCATGGCGTACAACAACAAACGCGAGACCTTCCCGACGAACCTGCTCGCCGGCATGTTCGGATTCGACTCCGCCGCGCTGCTCGAGGTCGACACGCCCGAGAAGCGTGAGGTCCCGCCGGTCTCCTTCGGCTAGCGCGGACCCAGGGACCCAGCTCCATGAACTTCTTCGAGCGCCAGCACGAGGTGCGGCGGATGTCGAGCCGGCTCGTGTGGCTCTTCGCGCTCGCGGTGATCGGCATCGTCGCCGTCGTCGACGCCGCGGTGTGGATCGGCTTCGGTCTCGGCAACCGGCCCGTCGAGTCCGCACTCACCGTGCTCGCGATTGTCAGCGGGATCGCGATCGTGCTCATCGGGCTCGCCTCGTGGATCCGGATGCTGCTGCTGCGCCGGGGCGGCGGAGGCAAGGTCGCGCGCAGCGTCGGTGGCGTCTACGTCCCCGAGGACACCACCGACCCCGAGCTGCGAAGGCTGCGCAACGTGGTCGAGGAGGTGGCGATCGCCTCCGGCATGCCGGTGCCAGAGCTCTACCTGCTGCCGAACGAACCCGGTATCAATGCCTTCGCGGCGGGCTGGACACCCGGCGACGCGGCGGTGGCCGTGACCCGCGGCACGCTCGAACGGCTCAACCGGGACGAGTTGCAGGGCGTCATCGCGCACGAGTTCAGCCATGTCATCAACGGCGACATGCGGCTGAACATCCGGCTGATGGGTGTGCTGTTCGGCATCCTCGGCCTGGCCGTGGTCGGCCGGATCATGCTGGCGGGCGGCGGTCGCGGTGGCAGCCGCCGGAACAACGCCGGCCCGTTGCTGCTCGTCGCGCTCGCGGCGCTGATCGCCGGCTACATCGGCGTGTTCGCGGGACGGCTCATCAAGGCCGCCGTGTCCCGCCAGCGCGAGTACCTCGCCGACGCCTCCGCGGTGCAGTTCACCCGGCAGACCGAGGGCATCGCGGGCGCGTTGATGAAGATCGGCGGGCTGCGGGAGGGCTCGAAGCTGCGCAGCGGCAAGGCCGAGGACGTCAGCCACATGCTTTTCGGCGAGGGGATGAACTTCTCGTCCATGTTCGCCACCCACCCGCCGCTGGCCAAGCGCATCCAGGTGCTCGACCCGACGTTCGATCCGGCCGAGCTGGACCGGCTCTCCCGGCAGTGGGCGGCCGAACCGCCGTCCGGCCGGCAGGAGGACGCCGCACTGGGGCTCGCGCCCCCGGCGGCCCAGCCCCCGCCCGAGCGGCTGCGGGCGCGGCCCGGCGCCGTGGCCGCACAGGTCGGCGACCCTTCGGCGAGCTCCTACCAGCTCGCCGAAGGGCTCCTGCGTAGCATTCCCGAGCCGATCCGCGCCCGCGCCCGGCGAGGTGACACGGTGGTGCCGCTGGTGTTCGGCCTGCTGCTGTCGGGCCATCCCGAGGTACGAAGCCGGCAGCGCCGGCTCCTCGCCGAGCGGCACGGGAACGCCCTCGCCGACGCCGTCGCCAGGGAGGCCGGCGAGCTCGACGGGCTCGACCCCGCGCTGCGGCTGCCGCTGGCGGAGCTCGCGTCCTCCACGCTGCGGCAGCGCCCGCACGACGAGCTGACCGGCCTGCTGGGCACCATCACGGCCCTGATCCGGGCCGACGGGCGGCTCAGCGTCTTCGAGTACTGCCTTTCGACGCTGCTGCACCGGGAGCTGCACGAGTCGATGCACCACGCGGCGCCGTGGGGCGAGCGGCGGACCACGCTCGCCCGCAGCGGGCCCGCCGTCGCCACCCTCTTCGCCGTCCTCGCCAGGGCCGGGCATCACGACGCCGCGAGCGCGGCGGCGGCCTACCAGGCGGGTCTCGACCACGTGCTGCCCCGCTCGGGCATCCCGTTCCAGCCACCGGCGCAGGGACCGGCCGCACTCGACGCCTGCTGGCCCGCACTCGACGGGCTCGACGGCCCCGCGAAGGAGCGTGTCGTGGAGGGCATGGTGCAGGTGATCGGCCACGACCAGGTGATGACGGTGGCCGAAAGCGAGCTGCTGCGTACCGTCTGCGCCGTACTCCACTGCCCGCTCCCGCCGCTGGCGTGACCCGGCGTGTCCGCGCGCCATGCACACGCGTCCGCGCGCCGTGTCCGGATATCCGCGTTCCGTGCCCGGTTCCGCGGCGAGACGCGCCGAGTTCCGGCCGGATCACCTCACTCGCCGACACCCTCTAGGCTCGGGGCATGTCGCGTCGCTCCTCGCATGTCCCTGATGCCGCCACCCTGCGTGCCCGCCTCGACCGGGTCCGCAGAGCGGCGGCCAACGCCGGTACCGACGCACTGCTCGTGGCGCCAGGGGCGGACCTGCGGTACCTCATCGGCCAGGCGGGCGGCTCCTTCGAGCGGCTCAGCACGCTCGTCGTGCCCGCCGGGGATACGGCGCCCGCCCTGGTCGTGCCCAGGCTCGAGGCGCCCGGCTACGCGGACGTGCCCACCGACGAGCTCGGGCTCGACCTGATCACCTGGGTCGATGGTGACGACCCCTACCGGCTGGTCGCCGACCGGCTCGGCACGCCCGGCCGGGTGGCGGTCAGCGACACGATGGTCGCGCTGCACGTGCTGGCGCTGCGCGCGGCGCTCGGCGAAGCGGAGCAGGTCCTGGCCGGACCGGTGCTGCGCGAGCTGCGGATGCGCAAGGACGCCGCCGAGATCGCCGCGCTGCGCAAGGCCGGAGAGGCCATCGACCGGGTGCACGCGCGGATGGGCGACTGGCTCCGGCCCGGCCGCACCGAGGCGGAGGTCGGCGCCGACATCGCGGCCGCGATCGTCGAAGAGGGGCACACGGAGGCAGCATTCGTGATCGTGGGTTCCGCCGCGAACGGCGCCAGCCCGCACCACGACCTCTCCGACCGCGTCATCGAGCGGGGTGACGTCGTCGTGGTGGACATCGGCGGCCCCATCGCCGAGGGCTACAACTCGGACTGCACGCGCACCTACGCCGTCGGGGAGCCGCGGGACCCCGACGTGGCCGGGACCTACGACGTGCTGCTGCGGGCGCAAGGTGCCGCGGTGGCCGCCGTCCGCCCCGGGGTGAGCGCCGCGCACATCGACGCCGCGGCCCGCGAGATCATCGCCGACGCCGGCTTCGGCGACTACTTCATCCACCGCACCGGCCACGGCATCGGCCTCGATGTGCACGAGGAACCCTACGTCGTGGGCGGCAACGACCTGCCGCTCGAACCGGGCATGGCGTTCAGCGTCGAGCCGGGGATCTACCAGCCCGGCCGCTGGGGTGCGCGGATCGAGGACATCGTCGTGGTAACCATGGACGGTGTGGAACCGCTCAACAACCGGCCGCACGAGCTCGCCGTGCTGGAATCATGAGCAACGGCGTGCTCGAACCGCTGGATCAGGCGATCGTGCGCGAACTGGCCGCGGACGGCAGGCGCAGCTTCACCGACCTCGCGGAGCGAGTGGGGCTTTCGGTCTCCGCCGTGCACCAGCGGGTCCGCAGGCTGGAGCAGCGCGGCGTCATCCGGGGCTACACGGCTCGCCTGGACGGAGAGCAGATCGGCCTGCCGCTGACGGCGCTGATCTCGCTCACGCCGAACGACCCAGCCGCCCCGGACGACTATCCGCAGCGGCTGGAACACATCAGCGAGATCGAGTCCTGCTACTCCGTCGCCGGGGACGAGTCCTACATCCTGCTCGTCCGGGTGGGCTCGCCGCTCGGGTTGGAGGACCTGCTGCGCCGGATCAGGGAGGTCGCCAAGGTCTCGACCCGCACGACCGTGGTCCTGTCGACGCCGTTCGAGGGCCGGTCGCCGACGCTGTGACAGATACCCGGCAAAAGGTACGATAAAAGGTATGGCAACTCGTAAGGTCACCCTGTCGCTGGACGCGGGCGCACTCGAGTTCGCGGAGCGAGCCGCCAAGGCCCACGGCGTGTCGGTGTCGTCGTGGTTGTCCAAGGCCGCCCGCCGGGAGGCCGTGCGGACCGGCTACCGCGCGCCGGGTGGCCCGTCCGCCGAGGCGGCCGCCCGTGCCGACGAGCAGGAGGTCGCCGCCGCACTGGAGGAGTTGCGTGCGCAGGGGTGAGGTCTGGACCTACCACCCGCCCACGCATCCCGACCGGGCCCGTTCGGTACTGCTGTCCTCCGACGGCGTCAACGAGTCGGAGCGGCCGTGGCTGCTCGGCGCCGAACTCCTGGACTCCGACCCTGGCGACATCCTCGGGGTCGCCGTCGACGGCCGCTACTGGGTCTCGACGCTGAACCTCACCCGGCTGTACCGGCCGTGGCTGGACGAGCGGGTCGCCGAGATCGACGCCGACGTGCAGGAGCAGATCGACAGCGCCCTGCGCGCCGCACTCGACCTCTGACCGGCGAGCACCGAGCTCATTCGGCGGCGATCGACCGTGCCGCGTGCAGGTTGCCGTCGTCGCCCTCCAGGCACGCAGCCGACCCGTCGTTGCCGGCCAGGAACTCGCTGAGGCAGCGGGCGAGTTGTGCGTGCCCGGAAGCGTTCGGATGGAAGGACTCCTGGAGTGCGTGGCTGGCGCGGTCGACGAGGCGCAAGTAGTCCCACTCGACGGTGAACCGCGTGAACCACTCCGACGTCGGATCGGCGCCCCCGCTGCAGGCCTCGTGCCCCGTGCCGGCGCGGGACAGATCGAGGAAGCGGGCACCGGCCGCACTGGCGGCCGTGCGCAGGCCCGCGGCCAACGACGTGACACCCTTTTCGTTCACCCAGCGCAGATCCTGCATACGAAACGGGCAGCCGTTGAGGTTGCGCAGGCTCTCCGGGATGTTCGGCCCGATCGGCGCGGCGTAGGACTGCAGCACCAGCTCGTAGTCCTCGCGGTCGTATCCCCGCTCACCCAGCACCTTCCGGATGTCCCGCAGTGCGTTGGTCACCTTGGGCACCATCGCGTCGATCCGGGCCTGCCAGTCATTCTTGATCCGGTCGCTGCACGGCGCGTTCTCGGACATGAACCACGACGTGAAGCACTCCGAGATCAGGCGGGAGAAGTGCGGGTCGTCGTTCGCGCCGACGGCAACGACGACCGCGGCCACCCGGTTGGTCCTGGTCAGCTCGCCGAGCCGGCGCGCCTGCGACGGTTCCGTCCACTGCTTCACGTCACCGAGACCGACCTGACCGGACGGGGCACCGGAGCACGCGAAGTTGACCGACTCGGTCACCCCGGGCAGCTGGATCTGGTGCACCGCCGCGTGCGGGGAACGATGGCACCAGTTGCCCTCGAGGCCGTTCGTCTCGGCGGTGTAGTCGCCCGCTCCCTCGCCGGAGAGCGTGCTGTCGCCGAGGGAGACGACCGTCAGCGGCCCGTCGCCGGGTGGGCCAGGGCGCTCGATCGGTCCGGGGGCGTCGTCCCCGACGAAGACGAAGACCCCCACGAGGACGACGACGCCCAGGAGCGCGATCGCGCCGAGCCACCAGCGAAGTCTGAGCATCGGGTCGAGTCTAGGCGAAAACGGGTGGCCGCCGGTCACGGTCCCGTGGATACACTCCGGCCGCCGAACGTCGAGTGAAAGGGAGCCGATGCGGCGCGACAACCAGGTGCTCATCTTCGACGCCGACGACACCCTGTGGGAGAACAACGTCCTCTTCGAGCGGGTGATCGACGACTTCCTCGACTGGCTGGCGCACCCCACGCTCGACCGCGCGGAGATCCGCACCATCCTCGACGACATCGAACGGGCCAACTCCGCCGCGCACGGATACGGCAGCAAGGTCTTCCTGCGCAGTCTCCGGGAATGCCTCTCCCGGCTGCGCGAGCGACCCGCGACCGGCGCCGAGCACCGCCGGATCGACGAGCTGGCGGTGGCCCTCGTCGAGGGCCGGGTGGAGCTGGTGCCCGGCGTCGCCGAGACGCTCGGCACGCTCGGCGAGCGGCACGAACTCTTGCTGCTCACCAAGGGAGACCGGGAGGAGCAGCAGCGCAAGCTGGATGTTTCTCAGCTGGCGCACCACTTCCGCAGTGTCCACATCGTCCCCGAGAAGACCGTCGACAGCTACTGGCAGCTGGCAGGCGAGCACGGGCTGCCACCGGAGCGGACCTGGATGATCGGCAACTCGCCGAAGTCCGACATCCTGCCCGCGCGGCAGGCCGGCCTGAACGCCGTGTTCATCCCGAACGACAACACGTGGGTCCTCGAACACGACGAGCTCGACCCGGGCGACGACGGCGTGCTGCACCTGCGGCGGTTCCCGGAGCTGCTGCACCACTTCTAGGGTCGTGAGTGCGTAACACTGTTCTAACTCGTGTGCGCACTCACGAGGGTTGGCCTGCCCACCATGCCCGGCCGGCCGGGGGCAGTGTCGAGATCGGGTCGTAGTAGGGGTAGCGGCGGTGCAGCGCCTCCGGGTCGTCCAGCTCGATGCCGGTGCGGTAGTTCTTCGTCCAGTACGAGATCCCCCGCTCCCGGTCGTACTCGGCCAGCTGGTGCACCCACCGCTTGCCGACGTAGGGCACGTCGCACACGATCCGCGGCGTGGCGTACCCCGGCAGGTAGCCCATGATGGCGTGCTGCAGCTCCTGCGCCTCGTGCACGGAGACCCGCCAGTGCTCGGCGTTCGGGATCATGTCGCACATGTAGAAGTAGTAGGGCAGGATGTTCGCCTCGCCCTGCAGCGCGAAGCACAGGTCGAGCAGCTGGTGCTGGGTGGCGTTCACGCCCCGCATCAGCACCCCCTGGTTGCGCACGTCCCGCACGCCCACGTCGATGGCGGTGCGCGCGGCCTCGGCGACGAGCGGGGTCACCGACTGGGCGTGGTTGACGTGGGTGTGGATCGCGAGGTTCACCCCTCGGCGCTGCGCGGTTCCGGCGACCCTGGCCAGCCCCTCGACGATCTTCGGCTGGAGCCAGTGCTGCGGCAGCCCGGCCAGCGCCTTCGTCGCGAGCCGGATGTCGCGGACCGTCTCGATGTCCAGCAGCCGCATGAGAAACGCCTCGAGCTGGTGCCACGGCACGTTCGCGACGTCACCGCCGGAGACGACGACATCGCGGACACCAGGAGTGCGCTTGAGGTAGTCGATCATCGCGTCCTGGCGGTCCACCGGCTTGAGCGACAGCTTGTGCTTGTCGACCTGCTCGGTCGAGTTGCCGACGAGGTCCATCCGGGTGCAGTGGCCGCAGTACTGCGGGCAGGTGGAGAGCAGCTCCGCCAGTACCTTGGTGGGGTAGCGGTGGGTCAGCCCCTCGACCACCCACATCTCCGCCTCGTGCAGCGAGTCGCGCTCGGAATGCGGGTGGCTCGGCCAGTCCGGGTCGCGGTCACTGTGCACCGGCAGCATGTACCGGCGGATCGGGTCGGCGTAGAAGGCGTCGGTGACCTTCTGCGGGTCGGAGCCGGCGTGCGGCGCCATCGTGTTGAGCATCTGTGGTGGCAGCAGCATCGACATCGTGGCCATGTCGCGCTGATCGGCGGCGAGGTCCTCGTAGAACCGGTCCTCCAGCAGATCGCCCATCAGCGCGCGCAGCTGCCTCAGGTTGCGCACGCAGTGAACTCGTTGCCACTGGGCGTCTCGCCACTCCGCCGGGGTGACGTCCCGCCAGCCCGGGAACCGCCGCCAGTCGGGTTCGAGCAGCTCGGTGCGCCGGTAGGTGTACGGCTGCTCGTGGATGTCGGCGTCGTTCGAGGCAGGTGTCTGGATCGCAGTCACTTCTGCTCCTAGTAGTCGGGAACGCGTGAAAATATCCTGTCACACGACTCAAACATCGCAAATATTGTCGTTACGGCGGTGTTATGTGCCGAGGTCACAGGAGGGTCGACCAGGTCGGCGGCGAACACAGGGGGACAGGCAGACTCGGGGTCGTGAAGGACAACACGACGCTGCTCGTCGGCGGCCGGATCCACACCCCGAGCTCACCCGACGCGACGGCGATGGCGGTGACCGGCGACACCGTGGTCTGGGTGGGGCAGGACGGTCCCGGCCGGGCGCTGCACCCGGACGCGGAGGTCGTTCCGCTCGACGGCGCGTTCGTCGCCCCGGGCTTCGTCGACGCCCACGTGCACGCCACGGCCACCGGCCTGCACCTGTCCGGGCTGGACCTCACCGCCGTACGCGACGCCGGGGAGCTGCTGGCCGCGGTACGCGCCGCCGCGGCGGCCACGGCACCGGGGGAGGTCCTGCTCGCGCACGGCTGGGACGAGTCGGCGTGGTCTGGGCCGCGCCTGCCCAGCCGCGCCGAGCTCGACGAGGCGGCCGGCGGCGTTCCCGCCTATCTGAGCCGGGTCGACGTGCACTCCGCGCTCGTGTCGAGTGCGCTGGTGGAACTCGCCCCGCTCGCCCGCGATGCCGACGGGTGGTCGGCGGAGGGACCGCTCACCCGGCAGGCGCACCACCGGGTCCGGGCGGCCGTGCTCGGCACCGTCACCGGCGAGCAGCGCCGCCGGACCCAGCGGGCGTTCCTGCGTGCCGCGGCCGCGGCCGGGATCGTCTGTGTGCACGAGTGCGCCGGACCGGACATCTCCGGCGAGCGGGACCTGCTCGACCTGCTCACGCTGGCCGCGGAACCCGGTCTGCCCGACGTCGTGCCGTACTGGGGGGAGCACGGCGCTGTCGACACAGCCCGGCGGCTCGGTGTCGCCGGGCTTGCGGGGGATCTCTTCGTGGACGGCGCGCTCGGCTCACACACCGCCGCACTGCGCAAGCCCTACACGGACCGCCCGGACACCAGCGGCAGCCGCTACCTCGACGCCGCGGCCATCGCCGAGCACGTCGTCGCCTGCACCGAGGCGGGGCTGCAGGCCGGCTTCCACGTGATCGGCGACGCGGCGGTCGCCGAGGCGGTCGAGGGGTTCCGCCGTGCGGAACAGGCCGTGGGCCGCAGAGCGCTCGCGGCCGGGAGGCACCGGCTGGAGCACGTCGAGATGATCGACGCCGAGCAGGCCCGCGAGCTCGCCGGCTGGGGCGTGACCGGATCCGTCCAGCCTCTGTTCGATGCCGCCTGGGGCGGCCCGGAGGCGATGTACGCCACGCGGCTCGGCCCCGAGCGCGCCGCCGCGCTCAACCCTTTCGCGACGCTCGCCGCGGAGGGCATGGTGCTGGCCTTCGGCTCCGACGCACCGGTCACCCCGCTCGAACCGTGGGCGAGCGTGCGGGCGGCGGTCCACCATCACACTCCGGGCGCCGGCCTCTCCGCGCGTGCGGCGTTCACCGCGCACACCCGTGGCAGCCACCGCGCCGCCGGCGTGAACGACGGCATCACCGGCAGCCTCGTTCCCGGCGCGCCCGCGCACTACGCGATCTGGGACGCCGCCGGGCTCGTCGTCGGCACCCCGGACTCGCGGGTGCAGCGCTGGTCGACCGATCCGCGCTCCCGGGTGCCCGGGCTTCCGCCGGTCGAACCCGGCGCACCGCTACCGCGCTGCCTGCGGACCGTACGCGCCGGAGAGGTGATCTACGACCACCTCACGTCCACCGCCTAGGCTGGACGGGTGATCGCCACGGCCTCAGAGGCGCGTACCACCGAGCGTTCCGCGACCGAGTCTCGCTGGCGCCGGTCCCTTCCCGTGCTGGGCAGGCTGACCCTCGCCGTCGCCTCCGGTGCCGTGTTCTACCTCAGCTTTTCGCCCCGCGAGCTCTGGTGGCTCGCGCCGTTGGCGTTCGCCGGGCTCGGCGTCGCCCTGCACGGCAGGAGGATATGGGGCAGCGCCGGATACGGCTTCGCCTTCGGGCTCACCTTCAACCTCCTGCATCTGATGTGGATCCAGGACTTCCTCGGCGCCGACTTCGGCGCGAGCCCCTGGCTCGGCCTCTCCACCGTGCTTGCCGCCTACATCGCGGCCGCCTGCGCCCTCATGCCGCTGGTCAGCCGACTGCCGGTGGCACCGGTGTGGATGGCGCTGCTGTTCGGACTGCAGGAGTTCGCCCGTTCCCACTGGCCCGCGAACGGCTTCCCGTGGGGACGCGCGGCGTTCAGCCAGCCGGAGGGCCCTCTTCTCTCGCTCGCCTCGCTCGGCGGTGCCCCTCTCGTCGGCTTCGCCGTCGTGGTCACGGGGTTCGGGCTTGCCTGGCTGATCATGCGGGTCCGGCAGCCCGCCCGGTACTGGATCGTTCCCGCGCTCGCCGCGGTGCTGCCCGTTACGGCGGGGCTCGTGACGTGGCCGACGGTCGGCACCGGGCCGCAGACCGGCACCCGGACGGTGGCGGTGGTGCAGGGCAATGCTCCCGACCTCGGCCTCGGCCTGCTCGGAGCCCGCGACACGATCCGCGCCAACCACCTGGCCGAAAGCGAGCGGCTCGCCGAACGGGTCGAGGCGGGCGAGGCACCCAGGCCCGACCTCGTCGTGTGGCCGGAGACGGCCACCTCGGCCACCGGCGATGACGCGGCCCTCGACGCCATGGTCGACCGGTTCGGCGTGCCCGCACTGCTCGGTGTCCGCTACGAGTACCCGGACGGCGACGCGGAGAACGCCGTCGCCGCCTGGCAGCCCGGTGCGGGCCAGGGGAAGCGCTATGCCAAGCAGGAGCTGGTGCCCTTCGCCGAGTACGTGCCGATGCGCTCGATCGCGCGCTTGTTCACACCGTTCGTCGACAACACCGGCGACATGCGCTGGGGCACCGAGCCGGGTGTGTTCGACATCGCGGGCACGCGCGTCGGCGTGGCCATCTGCTACGAGGCCGCCTACGACTACGTCTCGCGCGGTGCCACGAACGGTGGTGCCGAGCTACTCGTGGTGCCCACCAACAACGCCTGGTACGGGCCGGGGGAGATGAGCTACCAGCAGCTCGCGATGTCGCGGCTACGGGCGGTCGAGCACGGGCGTGCCGTGGTCGTGGCGGCGACGAGCGGCGTCAGCGCGATCGTGCGGCCGGACGGCAGCCTCGTCGAGGACACGGAGCTGTTCACGGCCGCGTCGCTGGTGGCCGACGTGCCACTGCGACAGCAGACTACGCTATCGGATCGGCTCGGTGCCTGGACCGAGTACGTGCTGGTCGGGGCCGCTCTTGCCGCGGTGGCCACCGGAATCGCGCTCCGGTCGCGCACGCGGCGCGCCGGTGACACGGAATAGAAGGGGAGCAGTATGGCGGAGGGCACGCAGCACAGGGACGAGACCGACCCGGTGCTGGTGATCATCCCGACCTACAACGAGCGGGAGAACCTCACGCCACTTGTACGGCGGCTGCACGCGGCGCTGCCGCAGGTGCACGTGCTGGTCGTGGACGACGACAGCCCGGACGGCACCGGCGCGCTGGCCGATGAGCTGGCGGAGTCCGACGACCGGATCCGCGTACTGCACCGCAGCGAGAAGGCCGGTCTCGGCGCCGCCTACGTCGCAGGCTTCCGCTGGGGCCTCGACCGCGGCTACCGGACCCTCGTCGAGATGGACGCCGACGGCTCGCACGCACCGGAGGACCTGCCCCGCGTGCTGGCCGCGCTGGTGGACTCCGACCTGGTGATCGGTTCCCGCTACGTACCCGGCGGCAGCGTGGTGAACTGGCCGAAGCGCCGCGAGCTGCTGTCCAGGGCCGCCAACATCTACTCCCGGCTCGCGATCGGCGTTCGGGTCAACGACATCACGGCAGGCTTCCGCGCCTACCGGCACGAGGTACTGGAGAAGCTGGCACTCGACGAGATCGCCTCGCACGGGTACTGCTTCCAGATCGACCTCACCTGGCGCACGGTGCGCGAGGGCTTCACCGTGGTGGAGGTGCCGATCACCTTCACCGACCGCGAGATCGGGGAGTCGAAGATGAGCGGCTCGATCGTGCGCGAGGCCGCGCTACGCGTCGCGGCGTGGGGCCTGCGGCGCCGGGCGGAGCAGCTGCACGGCCTGCTCCGGCGTTTCCTGCCGGCGAAATAGGCCGGAGAGCGGACAGAAAACAGTGCGGAGCCCCCGTGGCGGGAGGACACGGGGGCTCCGCACTGGCGGGAGCGGGTGTTACGCGCTGCGCGTTCGCCTGCCCTTCAGCTCGGCGAGCCGCTCGTTCAGCAACTCCTCGAGCTCGGGGATGGACCGGCGCTCGAGCAGCATGTCCCAGTGCGTGCGAGGAGGCTTCGCCTCCTTCGCCGCGGGTTGACCGCCCTCGACGATCTCGGACTCGGATCCGTGCAGACGGCACTCCCACACGGACGGAATCTCGGCGTCATCCGAGAACGGCACCTCGAACTCGTGGTTCTTCGGGCACGAGTAGCGTACGGTGCGACGAGGTGCGAGGTCGTGATTGCGGTCGGTTTCGTAACTGACCGCTCCCAACCGGCTTCCACGAAGGACACGGTCGGCCATGATGGGTCCTTTCAGTCGGCTCCCGCTCAGGAGCCAGGGCGATGCTCACCCTATGCAACGACAGTAGCCCCGGGAGAATTCCCCGGCCATCGGCCCTTGCTCACGATGAGCTGTATCACCCGTCGGAACAGCTTCCTCTAATGGGAGACGTCTGGTGTCCCCATGTGACGCGTAAAGGCCCCTTATCTTGGGGAAATCCCCCACTTGGGCTATGGTGCGTCGCCACTCAGGTCAGTCTCAACTGGCCTTGCCGGACCACCGAGGGTCCCACATCGCCGAGGCGGAAGTGGCGCCGACAAAGTACCTGGTAACGCACCGTAGTGGCGTCGGTCGACTCGTGTGTCGGTGCGAAATTCACCCCAGAGGCTGGTTCGCCCGGCTGGTGACCGGTGTCCGCGACGAAGACCGTGTCCCCGGTGCGCAGCACCTCGCCGTCACGCACCCGTGCGTTGAACCGTCCCGGCGACCCGCACCAGCAGAGCACCTCGACCTGCACCGGCTGGAGCTCGTCGGCGAGCTCGAACAGGCGCCGCGCACCGGGGAAGAGCTCACTGCGGAAGTCCGTGGCGATGCCGAAGCAGTACACGTCCAGCTGTGCGTCGTCCGCGAGCTCGGCGAGCTGCTCCACCTGGCCGGGGGAGAGGAACTGGGCCTCGTCGACGATCAGGTAGTCCACGTGCCGCCCGCGCGCCCACAGCTGCCGTACGAGCAGCCGCAGGTCCGTATCGCCGTCGACCTCGATCGCATCCCGCGTTATCCCGATCCGGCTGCTGATCCGGGCCGAACCCGAGCGGTCGTGGCGCACGAGCAGCAAGCCCCGCCGTCCCTGCCGGGCATGGTTGTGGTCGATCTGCAGAGCGAGCGTCGACTTTCCGCAGTCCATCGGGCCATAGCAGAACTTCAGCCTGCCGACCACCGGGACGCTCCGGCGCGCGCCCGCCACGGGAACCGAGGACAACGCATCGGTGGGATCCGGGTCCTCGTCATCCAGCACAGTCACATCGGAGCACCCTATCCGGCGTCTCGGCTACAGCACCGCGGGCTGGCGGTTCCCGGCCTCGGCGATGGCCCGCCGCACCGGCACCAGGGCGACGAGGACGAAGCCGGCGATGAAGAAGATCGCCAGCGCGACGATCGCGAACCGGAACGAGCCGGTCGCGTGGCCGACGGCGGCGAAGAGCAGCGGGCCGAGCCAGGAGGTGCCGCGCTCACCGATCTCGTACAGCGAATAGTACTGGGCCTCCTTGCCCGCGGGGATCATCTGGCTGTACAGCGAGCGGGAGAGCGCGTTCGTGCCACCGAGCACGAGGCCGATGCCCGCGGCCACGGCATAGAACTGGAACTGCTGGCCCGCCTGGATGAAGTAGGCGGCGCTGATCACCAGCACCCACACCAGCAGGCTGCCGAGGATGGTCCTCTTGGCCCCGAACCGCTTCGCCGCTATGCCGTGCAGGACCCCGCCGACGTAGGCCACGAACTGGATCACCAGGATCGTGGCGATCAGCACCTCGTTGGCGAACTTGAGCTCGTCCTTGCCGTACTGGGCTGAGACGGTAACCACGGTGGAGATGCCATCGGTGTAGACCAGGTAGGAGCCGAGGAACGCCAGGGTGAGCGGGAAGGCACGGGCCGCGCGGACGGTCTCGCGCAGCTCCGTGAACCCGGCCCGGACCACCGAGACGCCCTGTTCACGGCCGTGCGGCTGCTGGCGCTCCCGCAGCCGGCGCAACGGGACGATCGTGAAGAGCGCCCACCACAGGCCGGAACTGAGGAAACAGATCCGCACGGCGGTGGCCTCGCTGATGCCGAACGCGTCATGGCTGAGGTAGAACGCCAGTTGCACGGCCAGAGCGAGCCCGCCACCGAGGTAGCCGAACGCCCAGCCGCGCGCCGACACCGCGTCGCGCTCGTCGGGGGTCGCGATGTCGGGCAGGAACGAGTAGTACACGACGATCGATGCGCCGTAGCCGATGTTGCCGAGCACGTAGAGCGGGATGCCGAGCTGCCAGTTCCCGTCGGCGACGAAGAACAGCAGTGCCGACGCCGTGGCCCCGAGGAACGCGAAGAAGCCGAGGATCCGCTTCTTGTACTGGCTGCGGTCGGCGATGGCGCCCGTGATGGGCAGCACCAGCACCTGGATCACGGTGGCGGCGGAGAGCAGGTAGCCCCACAGCGAGCCGGCGGGGAAGGCCAGTCCGAACAGGGAGATGTCGCAGTTCTGCAGCGTGCTCTCGGCACCCTGGGCGTCGACGCAGGGGGTCGGCCCGTTGCGCGCGATGTCGGTTCGGGCGTCGTCCGCGGCGACGGAGCCCATGTAGAGCGCGCCGAAGACCGTGATGACCGACGTGAAGAAGGTCGAGTTGGCCCAGTCGTAGAAGTACCAGCCGCGCTGTTCCCGCCGCCGGTCCCGGACGTCGGCGGCCGGAGCCGGGCCTTCGGGGACAGTGCTCATGCCGGGCTCCCTGTCAAGTGATCGTCGCGCTCAGCGGAGATTACTTCCCGCCCGTATGTCAGCGCGCGGAGGGCCAGCAGCCGCGTTCGATGAGCAGGTCCCGCAGCAAGTCGGGACGGTCGGTAACGATGCCGTCCACGCCCAGGTCGAGCAGGCTGCGCATCTGGTCGGGGTCGTTGATGGTCCAGGTGTGCACCTCGACGCCCGCGTTCCGGGCGGAGCGCAGAAAGCCCTTGTCCACAATGGTCATCGGCCCCTGCCGTACCGGCACCTGGGCCATCGCGCCCCGGCTGAGGAAGCCGAGGCGGAGAAACGGCAGCCAGCCGTTCGCCCACAGGATCGCGGCCGAGCGGGGGCCGAGCGAGGTCATCAGCCTCGGCCCGGCGAGTTTCCGCAGGCGTGCCAGCCGGGCGTCGGAGAACGCGGCGGCCGCGACCCGGTCGACGGCACCGAGACGTTCGATGGTCCGCACGAACGGTTCCACCGCGCTGTCGGCCTTCACATCGATGTTGAAGAACGCCTCGGGCAACTCCTCCAGAACGTCCTCCAGGCGGCAGACCGGCGTCTTGCCACGAACCTTGGCCCTGCGGACGGTGTCCCAGCGCTGCCTGGCGATCGGACCGGTACCGTCGGTCGTGCGGTCGAGCAGGCCGTCATGGTGCACGACGACCACGCCGTCCGACGTCGCGTGCACGTCGGTCTCGACGTAGCGGAACCCCTCCGCGACGGCGCGCTGGAACGCGGGCAGCGAGTTCTCCATGCCCTCCAGGTCGGCCAGGTGCCAGCCACGATGGGCGAAGGCGCGGGGGAGCGGCCCGGTGAGGTAGGGATGCGGTGGCGTCGGCACAGGCCCAGTCTGCCCTTCCGGCGTGGCCACGGCATGTGCTCGCGGTTGCCGGTTAGAGTCGGCCGCGTGAGCGAAGTGGCGGAGCAGACAAATGCGTCACGTGACGAATTTCTGGGGGAGCGCAGGTCCGGGCCCCGGCACTGCGGATGGTGCGGGCGGCGCCTCGAACAGGGTGTGTCCGTGGGGCGCCGGCGGCGGTACTGCGGGCAGTCGTGCCGGCAGCGGGCGTACGAGCGGCGCATCGCCGTCCAGCGCAGCGGCCTGCCCGAAGACGCCGTCGTGCTGTCGGATGCCGAACTGGCCACGCTGCAGGATCGGCTGTTCCAGCTGCGCTGCGCCGCCGAGGATGTGGTCACCGCCGCCGAGGACGGTGCGGACGCCGACGAACTGCGCCGGATGGCCACCGAGGTTGCCCGCAGCGCGCGGGACCTCGAACAGCTCCGCTGATTCCGCTGATTCGGCATCCCGTCCGTCCACCCCGAAACGTCACGGTGACGATAGGAACAGGTCTCACAACATGATCCGCGAGAGAAGAGCGGCAGATCTTGATCGCCTATGTGCTGTTCTGAAGGCCATGAGCTATCCCTCGAGCCTTCTTTCAGAGAAAGATCTCCACGAATGGCTTGAAGAGCACGATGCAGAACGGTCCTGGGTATTCGATATGGCGCCGGTGAGGGTGGCGCCGACGAAGAACGTGGTCGGGCACGTACAGATATACCGGCCCGCCGAAGATCATCTGGCCGAGTACACCAAAAGGCCCGCCACTGAGCTACTGGCAATCGGAAAACTCTTCGTCAGGCCCGATACCCATGAATACGGTATCGGAAGGTACTTGCTGAAGGAGTCCGTCAAATACATCCGAGGCCGGGGAAAGCTCCCGGTCCTGGACCTGCATCGAAACGGGTTCCTCTCGAAGGAGTTCTGCGAGAAGTTCGGGTTCGAAGAAGTCCCTTCGGCAAACCCCGGCGTTGCTCCCATGATCTACACCAAGTGACCCCCGTCGTCCCTCCCGGCTAACGCCGATAAGCTACATTATGTTAAGTAAGCTGGTCCCGCTTGCGCTCCAGCACCGCTCGCTCGCGCTCGTTACCACACAGCCGTACGGCGTGCTCCAGTTCGGCGCGTGCCTCGTCCTTGCGTCCCAGGCGGGTGAGCAACTCCCCGCGGACGCTCGGCAGCAGATACGAGTTCGACAGCGTCCCGGCGGCCACCAGCTCGTCCACGATCGGCAACGCCGCGGCCGGTCCCCTGGCCATCGAGACCGCGACCGCCCGGTTGAGGTCGACCACCGGTGACGGCGCGAGCCTGCCGAGCGCCTCGTAGATGAGCACGATGCGCTCCCAGTCGGTCGAGTCGACGGACGGAGCGACGGCGTGGCACTCGGCGATCGCCGCCTGCAAGCCGTAGGCACCCAGACCGCGGCCGACCTGCTCCGCGCGGGCAAGGGCTGCTCGCCCCCGCCGGATCGCGGCGCGGTCCCAACGGCCGCGGTCCTGATCCTCCAGCAGCACCGGCTCGCCATCCGGCCCGGTGCGGGCCGGAAAACGCGCCGCGGTCAGTTCGAGCAGCGCCAGCAGGCCGTAAGCCTCGGACTCCCCCGGCACGAGCCGGGTCAGCACCCGCGCGAGGCGCTGTGCCTCGGCTGCGAGGTCGAGCCGGATCAGATCACCACCGGAGCTGGCCGAGGATCCTTCGGTGAAGATCAGGTAGATCACGCTGAGCACCGAGCCGAGCCGTTCGCTCCACTCCTCGACCGGTGGCACCTCGAACGGCACCCGGGCTGCCCCGAGGGTCTTCTTCGCCCGGGTGATCCGGGCCTGCACGGTGGCGGTCGGCACGAGGAACACCCTGGCGATCTCGTCGCTCGTCAGGCCGCCGACGACCCGCAGGGTCAGCGCCACCCTCGCCTCCCTGGACAGCACGGGGTGACAGGAGATGAACATCAACGCGAGCACGTCGTCATCGATCTGTTCCGGATCCCACAGCACGTCGTCGGCGTCCCGGGCGGGATCGGCAGGCGCGCTCCCCGAGAGGACACCGCCCTCACCCAGGTCGCGGGCGAGGACGGTGTACCTCTCGTCAAGGGCGGAGCGCCTGCGGAACGCGTCGATCGCACGGCGCCGGCCGGTGGTGAGCAGCCACCCTGCCGGATTGCGGGGTACGCCGTCACGTGGCCAGGTCACGAGTGCCTCGGCCAGCGCTTCCTGGGCGAGGTCCTCGGCCAGCGCGAAGTCGCCGGTGTACCGGGCGAGCCCACCGACGATCCGTGCGGACTCGATCCGCCAGACGGCGGCGACGGCCTCGCGGCCCGTGGGATCGGTCATCTCCGGTCAACCGCTTAGAGCTGCCCGGTGGCTTCGCGCCACGCCCGCTCTTTCTGGATCCACTCGTTGTCCTGCGGGAACTCGTCGATCGACGGGACCCTGCGGATCTCGCACTTGCTGCCGGGTCCGGCCAGCGGTGCCCGCTTCGCCCACTCGACGGCCTCCTCCTTCGAGGAGACGTTCAGCAACCAGAAGCCGTTGAAAAGCTCCTTCGTCTCGCCGTACGGGCCGTCGGTGACCACGGGTGACTCGGAGGAGTAGTCGACCACGACACCCTCGGCGGCGTCGTCGAGCCCTTCCGCGGCGACAAGCACACCTGCACGGATCATCTCGTCGTTGAAGCGGCCCATCGACTCGATGATCTCGTTGAAGTCGGCGCCCTGGAACGCCGCGGCGGTCTCGTCGGTGGCGCGCATGATCAGCATGTACTTCATGGTTCTGTCTCCCTGGTTCGTCCGGGTCCCGCTCGGACCCTCTCACCCCTGGGTCGAACGGGGAGCGTCCTGGATCGACACGCTCACGGATTTTTTTTCCAGGAGGGCTCCTGGAGCCTCGTCGCCGCCCACGATCGCCAGGTAGTGCGGGTTGTACATGACGCCAAGGATGTTGCCGAACGGATCCACCACCGACGCCGTCACGAACCCCGCCTCGCGGTCGGAGGGCGCCTCGTCCTCCTTCGCGCCCATGGACAGCAGCTTCTCGTACGTCGCTGACAAGGAGCATCCTGCTGGGCGAAGTGCTCACCGAATGAGCACTTTTTGCCACGCCGCGCGTCTCGCGTGCTCTGTTTAGTCGCTGTGAGGCTCGGGAAGCCAGGCGGAGTCGAACACTCAGCACAGGGATGATGCGGCGATGGCGACCTATGCCTACCACTGCGCGTGGTGCGGCCAGTTCGAGATACGGCGCCCGATGGGCGAGGCGGCGAACACCGAGCCGTGCCCGGTATGCGGCGACTGCGCCGCGCGCCGGTTCACCGCCCCCGCCCTCCGGCGTGGCAGCACGACACTGACCCGGGCACGCGAGGACGCCGAGCGCACCGCGGAACGCCCCGACGTGGTGACCGCACCACCACCGAGCGGAACACGGGTAAGTCGTGACCCGAGGCATGCCCGGCTGCCCCGTCCCTGACAGCGCGGAGAAAGGAGCAGAGGGTGCCCGAGGTCAAGTTCAGCGTCGATCAGTCCCGCCGGTTCGCCGAGCAGGACGTACTCGGACACAACCGCTGGCATCCCGACGTGCCCGCAGCGGTTACCGTGCGTCCCGGTGAGGAGTTCCGCGTCGAATGCCGGGAGTGGTTCGACGGGACCATCCACAACGACGACTCGGCCGACGACGTCCGTGACGCGGACCTGTCCATGGTGCACCAGCTCTCCGGCCCGATCGCGGTAGAGGGCGCCGAACCCGGTGATCTGCTGGTGGTCGACATTCTCGAACTCGGTCCGGTGCCGCAGGAACAGGGACCTGTCGCCGGCCAGGGATGGGGCTACACCGGCGTCTTCGCCCGGAGCAACGGGGGCGGTTTCCTCACCGACCACTTCCCCGACGCCTACAAGGCGGTGTGGGACTTCCACGGGCAGACGGCAACCTCGCGGCACCTGCCCGGCGTGTCGTTCACCGGCATCGCGCATCCGGGCCTCATGGGCACGGCACCGTCGTCCGAGCTGCTGTCGCACTGGAACCAGCGGGAAGGCGACCTGATCGCGACGGATCCCTTCCGGGTACCGCCCCTGGCCCTGCCGCCGGAGCCGGACAACGCGCTGCTCGGTTCCCTGTCGGGTGAGGACTACGAGCGCGTCGCCGCGGAGGCCGCGCGCACCGCCCCACCTCGGGAGAACGGTGGTAACCAGGACATCAAGAACCTGTCCCGAGGTTCGCGGGTCTTCTACCCGGTGTTCGTGCCAGGGGCCAAGCTGTCGCTCGGTGACCTGCACTTCAGCCAGGGCGACGGCGAGATCACCTTCTGTGGCGCGATCGAGATGGGCGGGTTCATCGACCTGCACGTCGACGTCATCAAGGGCGGCATGGAGATGTACGGGTTGCAGACGCCCGCCTTCATCCCGGGTCGCGTGGAGCCGCGCTACACCGAGTACCTGACGTTCGCGGGGTTGTCGGTGACCGAGTCCGGTGAGCAGCGCTACCTCGATGCCACGCTCGCCTACCGCCGTGCGTGCCTGCACGCGATCGACTACCTCACCAAGTTCGGATACACCCCCGAGCAGGCCTATCTGATTCTCGGGGCGGCGCCGATCGAAGGCCGGTTCTCCGGCGTGGTGGACGTGCCCAACGCATGCGCCACGCTCTACATTCCCACCGACATCTTCGACTTCGATCCCAGGCCCTCGGCGGGCCCGCCCCGTCGCGTCGACCGGGGACAGTGTGCGGTGAGCAGCGGCTGATCCTGCCGTGCCGGCCTGAACGGGTGCGGGCACGCCCGCACCCGTTCAGGCCGCGCCCGCCCGGCGGCTGAGCTGCTCCCACCGGCGCAGTTCGGTGGCGCGAGCCGCCAGCATGTCCTGCACCATGTCGTACGAGGCGCTGCCGAGCACGAGCCGTTTCGGCGGGTCCGGCATTCTGGCGACGTCCAGCACCACCGGCGCGGCCTCCTCCGGGCGGGGATCGCGGGACTCTGCCCACATCTCGGCCAGTTGCGCGCGCAGGTCCGCGTAGGCGTCGTTCGCCGTCGTCGCGGTGGTGCCCCTGGTGAACAGTTCGGTGGCGTAGCTGCCGGGCTGCAGGATCGTCACCTTGATCCCGAACGGCTCGACCTCCATCGCCAGCGCCTCGCTCATCGAGTCGAGTGCGGACTTGCCTGCCGCGTACAGCCCGACGGAGGCGAAACCGCCACCGGAGCCCATCGAGGAGACCTGCAGGATGTGCCCGGAGCCCTGTGCCCGCAGGTGCGGGACGACGGCCTGGGCCACCCACAGCGCCCCGAAGAAGTTGGTGTCCAGGTGTGCTCTGGCCTGCTCCTCGGTCGCCTCCTCCAGCATTCCGAAGAGGAACCCACCCGCGTTGTTGACCACGACGTCGAGCCTGCCGAACGTCGCGACGGCCTTGTCCACCGTGGCCATGACGGCGGATCGGTCGGAGACGTCGAGGGGGAAGGTGACGAGCCGCTCGACGTGCTGGTCGGCCAGCTCGTCCAGTGGCGTGACATCGCGGGCCGTGCCGATGACGCGATCCCCCGCCCCGAGCGCGGCTTCGGTGAACGCGCGCCCGAGCCCACGGGACGCTCCGGTGACGAGCCATACGCGGGACCGAGTGGTGTGGGTTCGCGTCATGAGGACCTCCGAGCCATTCGAGGCGAGACGGTTCGTCTCGCCTGCGTCCGAGAATGCCCTCTCCCCCGGACTCTGTCAAGACGGACCGTCTCGCCTCGTCTATGATCGGCGCATGACAGACGCCAAGCGCCCGAACACCGCCCGGCGCAACGAGCAGTCGCGGCGGGCGATCCTGGCCGCCACCCGGGAGCTCATCACCGAGGTCGGCTACGCGAAGGTGAGCATCGAGTCGATCGCCGCCCGCGCCGGCGTCGGTAAGCAGACGATCTACCGGTGGTGGCCGTCGAAGGGCGCGGTGGTCTTCGACTCGATCCTGGCGCTCGGCGAGACCAGCGAGGGTGAGGGCATCACCCTGCCCGACACCGGTGATCTCGAAGCCGACCTCAAGCAGGTGCTCAGGGCGACGGCCGCCGAGTTCGCCGATCCGGCTTTCGAGGCACCGATCCGGGCGCTGAACATGGAGATCGTCAACGACCCCGGCCTCGCCGAGCTGTACCGGGAGAAGATGGCCGCTCCCATGGACGAGGCCAAGAAGGCCCGGCTGCGCAGTGCCCAGCGTGCCGGTCAGCTGGACGCCGAGGCGGATCTCGACCTCGTGCTCGACTTCCTGTACGCCCCGCTGTTCCGGCGCTGGCTGCTGCGCACCGGGCCGCTCACGTCCGCGTACGCGGACGCCCTCGTGGAGGCCACACTGCGCGCGTTCAGTCCCCGGCCCGCTTCTTGATCACCTCGTACAGGCTCGTCCAGTTGTCCTTGCCGTGCCCGGCGGCGATCGCGCGCCGGTAGTGCTCCCGCACGGCGTGCGGCAGAGCGACGTCGATCCCCGCCTGCTCGCTCGCACCGACGATGTGGTCCGCGGTCGCGCCCATCATGATCGCCGTCGACAGTTCGCCCGGGTACCTGCCTTCGTCGATCTCCCGTGGGGCCTCGCCGAGGAACGACGAGATCGAGTCGAAGTTCTCGATCGCGTACGGCAGGAACGCCTTCGGCGGCACGCCCGCCGCACCGACCAGCGCGGTGGCGTGCAGGTACGCCGAGAGCGACGTCAGGAAGATGTCGAGCTGGGCCTGGTAGAACAGCTGCGCCAGGGCCGGGTCCGTACCGAGGTAGTCGGGCCTGCCGATGAGCCGAAGCGTCGGCTCGTGCGCCTCGAACACCTCGCGCGGACCGCTGTAAAAGACGTAGGCCGACTCGGCACCGACCAGCTCGGCGGGCACCATGATCCCTCCGACGACGAGCCGCGCGCCACGCTCGGCCAGCCATGCGGCCGCTTCCCTGCTCCGCTGCGGGGTGTCGGAGCTGAGGTTGACGATCACCCGGCCGTCCAGTGCCTGTTCGGCGGTATCCAGGATGTCGTACATGGCCTGGTAGTCGGTGAGGCTGAGGAGGACCACCTCGCTCGCCGCGAGCGCGTCGGCCGGGGTCGCGGCAAGCACCGCTCCCCTGGCCACCATGTCGTCGGCCCTGGCCGCGGTGCGGTTCCAGACGGTCGTCGGGTGGCCGTGGGCGAGGAACGTGCGGGCCATGGCCTGCCCCATCGGGCCGAGGCCGATCACGGTCACCGGTCCTGGTTCAGTCTTCATGCGTCGCTCCCTGTCCTGGCTGTGTCGCTGCCGTTACTCTTGGTCTTCAGGAGTTCAATGACGCCGGTGAGGTCCTCGGCGCCGTGCCCGTCGGCGACCCGCTGCCGCATGAGCGGACCGAGCGGGGCGAGGAGCTCGGGGCTGATGCCCCGCGCCTCGGCCAGGGTGAGGAACTCGTCGTAGCCGGTGGCCTGCATCGCGAGGTTGGATACCACGCCGCGGCCGTAGTCGCCGTTGTCGATCTGCTCGGCGGCGGTGTCGGCGAAACCGATCATCGTGCTCAGCCAGCGCTTCAGCAGCGGAGCGAAGGTGGCCGCCTCGATACCCTCCGTGCCGGCGAGGGCGAAGGCGTGGAGCATGCCCGCGAACATGCCGTACATGCCGCTGAGGAGGGCGAAGTCCTGCAGCGCGGCCATTCCGGGATCGGCTCCCAGGTAATGGCAGGCACCGAAGGCGGCCAGCGTGTCGTGGTAGGTGTCGAACGCGGCGCGGGATCCGCTGTAGAGCACGAACGCGTCGGGCGTGCCGATCATCGGCGGGACGGCCATGATCCCGCCGTCCAGGTAGTCGACGCCGTGGCAGGCGGCCCACGTGGCCAGTTCGGTGGCGTCGTCCGGGCTGGTACTGGTGAGGTTGACGAGGACCCGGCCGCGCAGCGAGTCGGCGTGGTGGCCGAGAACGTCGTGCACGGACCGGTGGTCCAGCAGGCAGGTCACCACCAGTCGGCTCGCGGCGATCCCCTCGGCCACGCTGCCCGCGCGGGCAGCGCCTTTGGTCACCAGTCGGTCGGCCCTGGCCGTGGTGCGGTTCCAGACGGTCGTGGGATGGCCGGCGGCCAGTAGTGCCTCGGCGAGTGCGGTGCCCATGTCGCCGAGGCCGAGCACGGTCACCGCCGGTGGGTTCGATTCGGTCATGTGTTCACCGTGCCGGTGGGCACGCACGATGCCCTGCGGGTTCGCGCACGGTTTCGTCGGTGTGTGCGGCTACTGTCGATCGCGTGCGATTCGGGGTGCTGGGGCCGCTCGCGGTGTGGACGGCGGACGGCCGCGAGGTCCGGGTACCGGAGGCGAAGGTCCGGGCGCTGCTGGCGAACCTGCTGCTCCGGGAGGGGCGCCCGGTGCCGGCCGACCGGCTCGCCGACGACCTGTGGGGTGAGCGGCTGCCCGGCAACCCGCTGAACACGCTGCAGACGAAGGTCTCGCAGCTGCGCAGGGCGCTGGAGGCCGTGCAGCCCGGCGCCAGGGCGCTCGTGGTGTACCGGTCGCCGGGTTACCTGCTGCGGGTCGAGGACGAGGCGCTGGACGTACGCCGATTCCGGGCGCTCGTGGCACAGGCCCGCGCCTGCGATGACGCGCGGGCGCGGGCGGCTCTGCTGACGGACGCGCTGGCGCTGTGGCGCGGCCCGGCGCTCGCGGACTTCGCCAACGAGCCTTTCGCCGCTCCCGCCGTTCAGCGCCTGGAGGAGGAGCGGCTGACCGCGATCGAGGAACGGGCGGAGGCTCGGCTGGCGCTCGGCGAGCACGGCGTGCTGGCCGGTGAGCTCGGTGACCTCCTCCCCGCCAATCCGTACCGGGAGCGGTTGCGTGCCCTGCACCTGCGCGCGCTCTACCGCGCGGGCAGACAGAGCGAGGCGCTGGCGAGCTACGCCGAGTACCGACGGCGGCTGGCCGATGAGCTCGGCCTCGAACCCGGCCCCGAGCTGGCCGCGCTTCATCAGGCGATCCTGCGGCACGATCCTGCGCTGGGCGGACCGGGCGACGACGGGTCCGCCCAGCTGAGGACGAACCTGCCCGCGTCACTGACCGAACTGGTGGGCAGGGCGGACGCGGTGCGCGAGGTGCGAGCGCTGCTCGGTACGGCGCGGTTGGTGACGCTGACCGGGCCGGGCGGGGTCGGTAAGACCCGCCTCGCGCTGGAGACGGCGTCCGGGCTCGCGGGCACCGTCCGCGACGGCGTGTTCCTGGTCGAGCTCGCCGGGCTGGAACGACACACCGGTGCGGGGTCCGCGGCCGGTGGCGATCCCGCCCACCGGCTCGCCGAGGCCGTGGTCTCCGCACTCGGCGTACGCGAGGCCCCCTCCCCCGGCACGCCGGCTGCGCTGCCCGACCGGCTCGCGGACGCGCTGCAGGGCAAGGAGATGGTGCTCGTGCTGGACAACTGCGAGTCGCTCGTCGAGCCGGTCGCCACGCTGGCGGCACGGCTGCTGCGGGCGGCGCCGCGCCTGCGGATCCTGGCCACGAGCAGGCAGCCGCTCGCCGTCGACGGCGAGGCGCTGTGGGCGGTGCCGCCACTCGGCATCCCCGCGCGGGGACACCTGGAGCCCGGGCGCCCCGCCGGAGAGGTACTCGACTCGGTGCGGCAGTTCAGCGCCGTGCGGCTGTTCGTGGCGCGCGCCGCAAGTGCCGTTCCCGGGTTCGCGCTCACCGAGGACAACGTGCACGCGATCGCCGCGATCTGCCGGCGGCTGGACGGGCTGCCGCTGGCGCTGGAGCTCGCGGCGACCCGGCTGCGGGCGCTCGGGCCGCACGAACTGCTGGCCCGCCTCGACGACCGCTTCCGGTTGCTGGCCACCGGGCGGCGGGACGCACCGGCTCGCCAGCGGACGCTGCGCGCGATGATCGACTGGAGCTGGGAGCTGCTGGGCGAGGCCGAGCGGGTGGTGTTGCGGCGGCTGGCGGTGCACGCGGACGGGTGCGGGCTGGCGGCGGCCGAGGCGGTTTGCGCGGGCGGGCGGGTGGCCGCGGACGACGTCCTCGACCTGCTGGCCAGGCTGGTGGACCGGTCGCTGGTGGTGTGCGAGGACCACGGCGGTGCGGGGCCGAGGTACCGGCTGCTGGAGTCGGTGGCCGCCTACTGCCTCGACCGGCTGCGTGAGGCCGGTGAGGCGGAGGAGGTGCGGCTGCGGCACGGCGACCACTACGCCGGCCTGGCCGAACGCGCGGACGCGCGGCTGCGCGGTCCCGAACAGCGGCACTGGCTCGAGGTGCTCGATGTCGAGGCCGCGAACCTGCGGGCAGCACTCGACACGCTTGCCGGGCACGGTCCGGCCGGGTCGGCGTTGCGGCTGGCCCGGGCCATGGCGTGGTACTGGTTCCTGCGCGGGCGGCTCGCCGAGGCACGGCGCTCGCTGCGGTCGGCGCTGGCGGTGCCGGCGTCGGATACCGGCTCCCCGTCCGCGCGGTCCGGTGCCGCCGCCTGGCTGGCGGGGCTGGACGTACTGGCAGGAGCCCGCGCCGACGCCGGTGCGCTCGGCGCGGCGGAGCGCATCACCGACCCGGCTGTCCGCGCGCGAGCGCTGTGGTTCCTGGGCTACGTCCTGGGCACCATCGGCGACCTGCGTGCGGCCGAGCGGGCGACCACACATGCGCTGGCCGGGTTCCGCTCGCTGGGCGACCGGTGGGGCGTCGCCGCGGCGTTGAGTGACAACGCCGGGCAGGCGATGGCCGGTGCCCGATTGGCCGAGGCACGGCGCGCCGCGGCCGAGAGCGCCGAGCTGTTCCGGGAGCTGGGTGACCGGTGGGGGCAGCTCCAGGCGTCTTTCGCGCTCGGCGCGCTGGCGCAGATCGGTGGTGAGTACGCGGTCGCCGAGCGCGAGCACCGGGAGGCCCTGCGGATGGCCGAGGAGCTCGGCCTGTGGCCGGAGGTCTCCTACCAGCTTTCCTGGCTGGGCCGGGTCGCGATGCTCACCGGCGATATCCAGGGAGCGCGGCGGTTGCACGAGCGCGCACTGCGGCTGGCCATCGAGCACGGCTTCACGCCGGGTGAGATGTACGCGAGAACGGGGATCGCGCTGGGCGCGCGCAGGGAGGGCGACTTCGCGGCGGCGGAGGCCGAGCTGGCCGTGCTGCGCGACTGGAACCGGCTGGTGGAGTCCGAGCCCGGCAACGCGCTGATCCTGGCTGAGCTCGGCTTCGTCGCCGAGCAGCGCGGCGACGCGGTGGCAGCCGCCCGGCTGCACCGCGAGGCTCTGGCAATCGCCCGCACGAGCGGCGATCCCCGGGCCGTCGCGCTGGCACTAGAGGGTCTGGCCGGTGCCGAGGCGCTCGCCGGGGCGCATCGGGAGGCGGCCGGCCTGCTCGCCGAGGCCGAGCGGCTGCGCGAGTCGGTGGGGGCACCCCTGCCCGCGGGCGAGCGCGGCGACGTCGACCGCATCGCCGCCAGGATCCGTGCAGCTCACCCCTCGTGAGTGCGCACGCGAGTTCTAACTCGCGTGCGCACTCACGAGGGCTGGCCAGCCGTTTCGGCCGCTGTTGACCTTGTCCCTTGGGCAGGGCGCACTGTCGGGTCACCGGGCAAGGTGCCCGTGACGAGGAGGGACACACATGGCCAGGCTGAGCATCGGCGAGTTCGCGCAGGCCTCCGGCCTGACGCCGAAGGCTCTGCGGCTCTACGACGAGCTGGGGCTCCTGCGCCCGGCGCGGGTCGACCCGCGCTCGGGATACCGCTCCTACGAGCGGGCCCAGCTGGAGCGGGCGCGTCGGGTCGCGTGGTTGCGCGCGCTCGGCATGCCGCTGGCCAGGATCCGGGTCGTCTGCGATCTGCCCCCGGCCGCGGCGGCCGCCGAGGTCATGTCGTACTGGCGGCAGGTCGAAGCCGACACCGCGGCCCGCGCCGAGCTGGCCACGTTCCTCGTCGACCGACTGTCCAGAGAGGACACGCACATGACAGAGGTGACCAAGGTCGACCTGCGTTCCGCGGCCCGTACCGATCGGGGGCTGGTGCGGCAGGCCAACGAGGACGCCGTCCACGCCGGGACGCGCCTGTTCGCGCTCGCCGACGGATTCGGAGGGCCGGGCACGGATGGCGCTACCGGTTCCGTCGCGATCGAGGCGCTCGGGCCACTCGACGCCGACGTCTCCGCCGGCCGGCTGCTGCAGGTGCTGAGCGCGGCGGTGCGGGATGCGCGCGCCGCGGTGCGCGACTTCACCGGAGCGGACCCGGCGCACGCGGAGGCGGGGACCACCCTCACGGCGATGCTGTGGTCGGGCTCGGCCTTCGCGCTGGCACACGTCGGCGACTCGCGTGCCTACGTGCTGCGCGGGGGCGAGCTGACCGGGCTCACCTACGACCACACGTTCGTGCAGTCCCTTGTGGACGAGGGCAAGCTGACCGCGGGCGAGGCGCTCTCCCACCCGCAGCGCGCCAGGTTGATCCGCGCGCTCCACCGGGACGACACGACCGAACCCGACCTGCATCTACGGGAGGCCCACGACGGGGACCGCTACCTGCTGTGCTCGGACGGGTTGCACGCCGTGCTGCCGGAGCGGTCGCTGCGGCAGGTGCTCGGCGACGCCGACACGCCACGCGAGGCCGTGGACGAGATGACCGAGCGCGTCCATGCGGCCGGCGCACCGGACAACGTCTCCTGCGTCGTGGTGGACGTGCACGCCCGCTGACCGGCGGGTGAGTCGCAAGCTCCCTCGATCCCCGCGCCACCGTTCGACGACGGTCTCCGGAACTCGCCACGACCCACTTGTCAGCTACTTCGCACTTTGGGCCAGCGGTAGTGGGCAGTGCGGGCCGCAGGCCGCGCGCTGGTAGTAGCGCAGCGTCTGGGCGTTCACGCCCGCCTCCTCAGCGACCTCACTGGTCCGCAGGCCGGGCTCGGTCATCGTGGCCATCTTCCTCGCCTCCGGCCACCTCGGCGAACATGTCGAGGACCTGCTCCGGGCTTCCGGTACCGCTCCGCTCGGGGGCGGGCCCGCGCACGGGCCCGGCGTTCGCCGGTACCTCGATATCGAGGACGACAGTGCCGTCCGCGGTCGGTTTCAGCTGTACCTGGGTACAGGAAGCAAACTCGGGCGCTCACCCATGCCCGCGCGGTGGGTCACTCGCCGCCCGCGGTCTCCTGCTCCTGGCCCGTGTCGGGACGCATCGCGAGCAACCGGTCCACCCGCGTGTGTGCCTGGTCGAGCTCGGTGCGCAGGGCGGCCAGCCGGGAACGGCTCTCCGCCAGCGCGGCGTCGGTGTTCTCCGCTCGCGCCTCGGCGAGCCTGCGGCCTGTTCGCTCGCCAGCCAGCTGTTCCCGTGCCTGGTCCCGCTCGGTCCGGAGCGCCGACGCCTCCTCGCGAGCCTGCTCGGCCTCGCGGCGCGCGTGCTCCAGCGAGGTCTCGGTCGCGTCGAGCCGGGCGGTCGCGGCGTCGAGCCGTTCGGTGGCCAGTGTGTGGTCGGCCGTGAGCAGGCGCAGCTCCTCACGAGTGGCTTCGAGCTGGTCGGCGAGCGCGGCGCGCGCGGACTGCAGCTGCTCGGCATGCTGCTGGGTGGACCGCAGTTGCCCGGCCAGCTCGTCCCGGGCCTGCGCGGTGGACGAGGCCGCCGCCTCGGCCGCTCCCCTGGCCCGCTCGTGTTGCGCCACCGTCGCCCAGGCGTCGCGCTGCACCTGCTCCGCCTCGGCGGCGGCGCGCTGGGCGGCCTTCTCCGCCTCGGTGCGAGCGGTCCGGTCGGCCCTGGCTTGCGCCAGCGCCCGGTCGCGCGCGCGTTCGGCCTGCTCGGCGCGCCGCTGCGCGTCCTCAGCCTCGGCGCGCGCCGTGTTCGACCGCTCCTCCGCCTGCCGGACCTGCGCGATGGCCCCCTCGTCGGCGGCGTGCAGGCGGTCGGTCATCTCCCGCAGCGCCTCCAGCAACGGGGCGGCCGCCGGTCCGAATGCCTCCGCGGCCTGGCGCAACTCCACCAGCGGGTCCACCACGGCCGCGGCCTGTGCGGCGCGACGCTGCCGGGACGCCGCGTCCGCGTGCCCCTTGCAGCAGTACGACGACGGCCGCCCACCCTTGCGCCGGCCGTGCTCGTCCACTGCCGGAGGCGGCAGCGGGTTGTCGCATCCGTCGAGAGCGCAGAGCACGTCCGGCTCGTCCGCCTGCGGTTCCGCCTCGTTCACCAGCTGTTCTGTCACAGCTCCAGTTTCGCGCACGCGTTAGCGAAACACGTATAGCGACACGCTGAACTGCGGAACCTTTCACGCCAAACCATCCGTGATAATGCCCCTTATAACGGTGCCCGCCGGACCGGCGATCTTTGGCAGCCGGCTCGGAGCGAAGGGACCCGGCGCCGCGCCTGACCTACTCTTGCGTCAGAACCTGTACTGCACGCCCAGCTAGTCACCGGGAGTCCCGCTATGGATGCCGCGACGGGGGGTTGGTCCGCCGTCCCCGAGTCGTGGACAGGCTCAGGTCGGCTACCTCCCGGCCCGGACGCGTCCACGAGTGACGGAGCTGTCGTCGCCTTCGGAGCCGTCTGCGATGTCGCCGTTCCGTGGAACCGGTCGACCGGTCAGGTCGGTTTCGCGCTGAGCGAGTACCTCGACCTTGAATTCGGCAAGCGCGTGGTGCTCCACAGCGAGCGCGGCGTCACGGTGGGTGTGCGTGGCGGTTCCTCGCCGGGCTTCACGGCAGGCGAGCTCCGTGCCCTGTTCCTCGGAGCTTTGCTGCCGGACGAGGGAGAGGAGGAGCCCGGAGAGCCTCACCCGTGGAGATGGCTGGCGGAGCTCGCCGCGGCCCGTGGTGTCACGGTCACGCCGGAGGAGCTCAGGTCCGTCCCGTACGAGCTCGAGTTTCGCCCTGCGGTGCAGGCACTCATCCGATAGCTGAGCCCTGACGCTCTCCGTCGGGACCGCAGTGGAACCCGGAAAGCCATTGTTTGTGGCGATTGCATTGATCGAAAACTATCGCTTTTTCCGATAGATGCTCCGGCTTAGCCTGCCAACAGGTGAATGACGAGTACGAAGGAGAACCGGTATGACCGTGACGACGGCACGAGACCGCCCGTGAGCCGGCTACGGTCAGCACTCTGGCTGCCGCTCTTCGACGATCTCGCCGACCCGAGAGTGGTCGCGCGACTGGCCGCCGACGCGGAGGCGGCCGGTTGGGACGGCTGCTTCGTGTGGGATCAGTTGTACTGGCGGGCGCCGGTCCGGCAACTCGCCGACCCGTGGATCGCGTTGACAGCCATCGCTACCACGACCGAACGGCTGCGGCTCGGCCCGATGGTGTCGCCACTTCCCCGCCGTCGGCCGACCAAGGTCGCTCGGGAGACCGCGACACTGGATCGGCTCAGCGACGGTCGACTCACCCTCGGCGTCGGCATCGGCAGTGATCGGTTCGGCGGCGAGCTCTCCAAGACCGGCGAGCAGCTCGACGACCGGCGGCGCGGCCAGATGCTCGACGAGTCCCTGGTGATCCTGGCCGCCGCCTGGTCCGGCGAGCCGGTGCACCACCGCGAAGAGCACTACACCGTCGACGACATCGAATTCCTGCCCCGACCGGTCCAGAAGCCCGGCGTGCCGGTATGGGCCGCCGGATTCCCCGGCAATGTCAAGCCGATCCGCCGAGCCGCCCGGCTCGACGGCTTCTTCCCGGCCAATCTCGAGCACCCGGACCAACTCGCCGAGGTCGTCGCCACCATCACCGACCTCAGAATGGGCGAGACCGGCGCGTACGACATCGCCATCAGCCTGCCCTTCGACGCCGACCCCCTGCCGTACGCCGCAGCGGGTGCGACCTGGTGGCTGCCGGAGTTCCCGCCCGGCGTTCCGCTCGACACGGTGCGCGGGGTACTCCGCGACGGCCCAGCGAGTCCGGGTGGCGGCTGACTTGTTCGACTACGACGCCGAGCTGAGCCGCTACAACGCGCGGCTGCGAGCGGCCGCCGACGTCGGAACCGGCGATCGCGTGCTCGACATCGGCTGCGGCACCGGACAGACCACGCGGGAGGCGGGTAGATCCGCGCACCCGGGGAGCGCCCTCGGCGTTGATCTGTCCGGACCGATGGTGGACCGCGCCCGCCGGCTGAGCGAAGAGGAGGGAATCCACAACGTCAGCTTCGAGCGAGCCGATGCCCAGTTCCACCGCTTCGCGCCGGAGCATTTCACCCTGGGGATCAGCCGGTTCGGCACGATGTTCTTCACCGACCCGGTCGCGGCGTTCGCCAACATTGGGTCGGCGTTGCGGCCGGGGGCGCGGCTGGTGCAGCTGGTGTGGCAGGCCGACGACCGCCAGGAGTGGTCCAGCGCGATCCGACAGGCGCTGGTCGGTGGGAAGGTGCCGGCTGGGCTCGGTGAGGACACCTTCTCGCTGGCTGATACGACCGTCGCGGCCGGCGTGCTGACCGCTGCCGGCTTCACCGCGGTCGACATCACCGAGGTACGCGAGCCGATCTACTACGGCCCGGACGCGGTCAGCGCCCGCGACGCCCTGTTCGAGCTACGGATGGTCAAGGACCTGCTCGCCGACCTGGACGCGGCGGCGACCGCCCGTGCTCTCGACCGGCTGCTGGCCATGCTCGACGCCCATGACACCGGGGAGGGAGTGTGGCTCGACTCCGGTGCCTGGCTGGTCACCGCGCGTCGACATTGACCCGCGCTGCCGCCGACGTTGCGCAGGCGACGCCACCGACATCCTGGTCAACTTCGGCCTGTTCGCCGGGCGCAGAACAGCCAGTGTGCTGCGCCGTACAGCACACCTCGGTCGGTGAGGTGGTCGGCGATGTCGACTTTAAGGGTATCGAGGGCCTTGGCCCGGGATTCGTCGTCGAGTTTCCCGAAGGCCGGGGCAAAGTGGCTGGCGATGAAGTCGAATGCATCGTCGATATCACGGCCGTAGTACATGGGGACGGTCAGGCCTGTCACCTCGACGTCGACGAATCCTGCTGCGCGCAGCAGTTGACGCACTCGGTCGGGGTCGCTCAGCGAGAATGGTGTTGGAGCCTCGGGGGATGGCGGTGGCGGTTCTCGACCGCCGGACGCGATCGTACGGAACGTGCTGATGCCCTCGTTGCGGTCGAGCGCTTGCCAAGTCAGCTGCACGAATCGGCCGCCTGGCCGGATCGTGCGCGCGATGTTGGCGAACGCCGCCTGCCGATCGCCGAAGAACATCGTGCCGTGCCGGCTGACGGCGACGTCGAAGAGCGACTCACCGAAGTCGTGGACTTGCGCATCTGCTTGGACGAACGTCGCGTTGGTCAACTGGTCCTTCTCGGCCAGTGCGCGCGCGAGGTCCAGCAGCGTTGACGACAGGTCGACGCCCAGCGCTGAACCTTCGTGGGCGATGCGGGCCGCATCGCGAGTGACCTGGCCGCTGCCGCATCCGATGTCCAGGACCAGCGAATCCTGCTGGATGCCGGCTGCTGTCAACAGCTCACCGTGGTAGCCGGCCATGCCCTGGTCGAAACGTTCGGCGCGCGAGGTCCAGAATTCTCCGCTGCCGCCGTCCCAGGAGCGGAATTGATCGGTGTTGGACGAGTCAACGGTCGGTGTGTCGGTCACGGCCCCTCCCCCGGAATCGGCAGCCCGGGTGACACGGCGTCCTGGCGATACGTGATCGGCTTCGAGGCACCCGGGACGAGCTCAACTGTCGAGACACCCCCACGAAAGCAAAGGCAAGGAGTTCACGACTCCTTGCCACTTTCAATTTATAGCGCACCCGGGGGCTTGCGGCAAGACCCGGGTTATGCCGCAGAATCTCCGGCCGAAGCCAGAGAGCTGCGGAAATCAGGGGATTTGCGCGGTAGGTGTGCTTTTTGTCGGCTGGCTGAATTGCAACTTCTTGAATGGGGGGTTCATGATCGACGTGATCGTTGCCGGCGGCGGACCGACCGGCTTGATGCTGGCCGGCGAGTTGCGGCTGCACGGCGTGCACGTGGTCGTGCTGGAGAAGGAGACGGAGCCGACCAGGCATGTCCGCGCGCTCGGCCTGCACGCGCGCAGCATCGAGGTGATGGACCAGCGCGGTCTGCTGGAGCGGTTCCTCGCGCAGGGCCGGAAGTATCCGGTCGGCGGCTTCGCCGGCATCGACAAGCCCTCGCCCGGACGGCTGGACACCGCGCATCCTTACACGCTCGGCATCCCGCAGACCACCACCGACCGCCTGCTGAACGAGCGCGCCGCCGAGCTCGGCACCGAGATCCGGCGCGGCTGCGAACTGGTCGGGCTGAGCCAGGACGAGGACGGGGTGACCGTCGAGCTGGCCGGCACGCGGCTGCGCTCGCGCTACCTCGTCGGCTGCGACGGCGGCCGCAGCACGGTGCGCAAGCTGCTCGGCGTCGGCTTTCCCGGCGAGCCCACCACGGTCGAGGTGCTGCTGGGCGAGATGGAGCTGGACGCGCCGCCGGAGCGGGTGGCCGCCGTGGTCGGCGAAGTCCGCAAGACCGAGAAGCGGTTCGGCCTCGGGCCCCTCGGGGAAGGGGTGTACCGCGTCGTCGTGCCGGCCGAAGGGGTGACCGAGGACCGCTCGGTCCCGCCGACCCTCGACGAGTTCAGGCAACAGCTGCGCGTGTACGCCGGCACCGACTTCGGCGTGCACTCCCCACGCTGGCTGTCCCGCTTCGGTGACGCCACCCGGCTGGCCGGGCGCTACCGGGTCGGCGGGGTGCTGCTGGCCGGCGACGCGGCGCACGTCCACCCGCCGCTGGGCGGACAGGGCCTGAATCTCGGCATCCAGGATGCGTTCAACCTCGGCTGGAAACTGGCCGCCGAGGTCGGCGGCTGGGCACCTGCGGGGCTGCTGGACAGCTACCACACCGAACGGCACCCGGTGGCCGCCGACGTGCTGGACAACACCCGCGCGCAGGGCGAGCTGCTGTCCACCGAGCCGGGTCCCCAGGCCGTGCGCAGGCTGGTGTCGGAGCTGATGGACTTCGAGGAGGTGAACCGGTACCTGATCGAGAAGATCATCGCGATCGGGGTGCGCTACGACCTCGGCGAGGGGCATGAACTGCTCGGCAGGCGGCTGCGGGACGTGGGACTGAAGCGGGGGCGCCTCTACGAGCTGATGCACGGCGGCCGCGGGCTGCTGCTCGACCAGACCGGCCGGCTCTCGGTGGCGGGCTGGGCAGACCGGGTCGACCACGTCGTCGATGTCAGCGAGGAACTCCACGTGCCCGCGGCGCTGCTGCGGCCGGACGGCCACGTGGCGTGGGTCGGTGAAGACCAGCACGATCTGCTCAACCAGCTGCCCAAGTGGTTCGGCGCTGCCGTCAGCTGAGCGCGCAGTTCCGATTCGTCCAAGCCGGCCGGTGCCTGTGGCTGCGATGGTGGAGTGGTGCTGATCAGGAGAATTCACCCCTACGCTGACGGAGACGATCTCGCCGCGTCCCGGGACTTCTACGCCGAGGTGTTCGGGCTCGAGGTCGCGATGGAAAATCCGGTGCTGTGCATGCAGTCACCGACCAACCCCACGGCGCAGGTCATCGTTCCTCCACACGGGATGGAGGACCCTCCTCCTCGATTCGGGATCGACGTGGGCGAACCGGCGACGGTCGATGCGGTGCACGCCGAGGCGGTGCGCCGGGGACTGCGTATCGTCTACCCCCTCACCGACGAGGCGTGGGGCGTCCGCCGCTTCTTCGTGGAGGACCCCGGTGGCACGGTAGTCAACGTGCTCGCGCATCTGCGCTGACCTGCGCCAGGGACGCGACGATCTGTTCGAGCCGGGTGGCTCTGCCGCCGGGCGTCTTCGCCTTCATGAGCCGGAGCAACAGGGCGTACCGATCGGTCCTGCCGAGGAGCTCGAAGCGCTTCCGCGCCCGCTCGTCGCGGGCCAGCGCGTCCGCGAGGTCGGGCGGAACGGTGGCGTCGCGCTGCGACTGGTATGCGGCCTCCCAGCGGCCGTCCGCCTTCGCTGCGCTGATCGCCGCGAGGCCGGGTTCCCGCATCCGGCCCGCGGCGGTCAGCGCCTCGACCTTGCCGACGTTGACCTGCGACCAGGAACTGCCCGGCCGGCGAGGCGAGTACCTTTGCAGGTAGTGATGTTCGTCGTAGGTCTTGCGCCGGCTGTCGATCCAGCCGTAGCACAGGGCGACATCGAGTGCCTCGGCGAGCGTGACCGAGGTCCGGCCCGAACCCTTCTTGGCGATCTTCACCCAGACGCCCGCAGTCCGGTCGTGGTGCTCGGCCAGCCATGACTCCCACTGCGCGGGGCCGGTGAAACCGAGGACGTCAGCACCGTCGACTGTCTCCATGTGCACTCCCGTTCCGCTACGGCCGGCCATCCAGCACCGACAGGTAGTGCGGGTTGGTCATGATGCCGACGATGTTGCCGAACGGATCGACCACAGATGCGGTTGAGAAGCCCGACCCGTCCCCGTGCCGGGTGATCGGCTGGTGTTGCTCGGCGCCAAGCGCCAGCAGGCGGTCGAGCGCCGCCTGGAGGTCGTCGACGTGCCAGTACGCGATGCAGCCGGACGGCTGGGCCGGGTCGCGGCGCGGTGCGTAGCGGGCGTCGATGAACCCGAGCTCGTGCTCGTAGTCGCCGATGCGGAACTCGATGTAGGCGGGCGGCCCCTCGTGCGGGTACGTGTAGTACGCCTCGAAGCCCAGCACCTCGGCGTACCACCGCCCGGCGGCGGCAGGGTCATCGGCGTAGAACGAGACGGTGGCGAGCCCTCTGAGCATCTGAGTCGTCCTCTCGAAGTCGGTGGAACCCATCCTGCGCGGCAAAGTGCTCACCGAATGAGCACTTTGTTTGCGAGACTGAACTCATGCGCGCTGACCGGCTCGTCGCCACCCTGTTGCTGATGCAGACCCGTGGCCGGGTGACCGCCGCCGAGCTGGCCGGGGAACTCGAGGTGTCGGTGGCCACCGCGCGCCGCGACCTGGAGGCGCTCTCCGCCGCCGGTGTGCCGGTGTACCCGCAGCAGGGCCGGGGCGGCGGCTGGTCACTTGTCGGCGGCGCCCGTACCGACCTCACCGGCCTCACCGCGCCCGAGGCGCAGGCGTTGTTCCTGCTCGCAGGCCCCGCGGCGGCGGTGGCGCCGGAGGTGAAGTCGGCGCTGCGCAAGCTGGTACGGGCGCTCCCCCCCGACTTTCCGTGCCGACGCCGAGGCAGCCGCGAGCGCCGTGCTGGTCGACCCGGCCGGGTGGGGCGAGTCGGATCGCGGGCGACCCGAGCTGGTCGACGTGCTGCAGAACGCCGTGGTGCGCAGGCGGAAGGTGTGGCTGACCTACGCGGGCCGTACGCGGGAGGAGTCCAGGCGGCTGATCGACCCGTGGGGGCTCATCGACAAGGACGACATCTGGTACCTGGTGGCCGGGACCGACAAGGGCCAGCGGACCTTCCGGATCGACCGGACCCTCGAAGCGACGGTCACCGAGATCGTGGCCGACCGGCCGGACGACTTCGAGCTGTCGCGGGCCTGGCAGCGTGTCGTCGGCGATGTCGAGCGGAAGCGCTCGCTCGAATCGGCGACCGTGCTCGTCCACGACCGGTTCGTCTGGGTGCTGCGGGGCCAGTTCGGCCGCCACTGCGAGGTCGGGGAAACCCTGGACGACGGTCGTACCCGGGTGCGGGTCGCCGCGCCGACACCACTGTCGATCGCGCAGTACCTCGCCGGCTGGGGCGATCAGGTGGAGGTGATCGACTCCGAGCCGGTGCGCGCCGAGCTTGCCCGGATCGGCGCCGAGCTCACCGCGCGCTACGCGCCGGGCTGATGCCGCTCAGCCGCCACGCCCGCTCACTTCTTTCCGGCCGCCTGCGCGCGTTCGAGGAGGAGTCGCCGCTCGCGTTCGTTGCGGGTGAGTGCGGCCGCCCGCTCGAACTCCATCCGGGCCTCCTCGTACCGGCCGAGCTTGCCGAGCAGGTCACCCCGCACGCTGGGCAGCAGGTGGTAGTCCTTGAGCGCCGGTACGCCGGTTAGTTCGTCGACGAGTTCCAGGCCGGTTTCCGGCCCGAAGGCCATGCCCAGCGCCACCGCGCGGTTGAGCTCCACGACGGGTGAGGGCATGCGCTGCGCGAGCATGCTGTAGAGCGCCGCGATACGGACCCAGTCCGTCTCCTCCGGAGTCCGGGCGCGAGCGTGGCAGGCGGCGATCGCGGCCTGCAGCGCGTAGGGGCCCGGCGCGCCGCCCAGCTCTTCGGCGCGCTGGAGCGCGGCCAGGCCACGGCGGATGAGCAGCTGGTCCCAGCGTGACCGGTCCTGATCGAGCAGCAGCACCGGCTCACCGTCCGGGCCGACCCTGGCCCGGGTGCGGGAGGCCTGGATCTCCAGCAACGCGACGAGGCCGTGCACCTCCGGTTCCTTGACGGCGAGTTCGGCGAGCATCCGGCTGAGCCGCAGGGCGTCCGCACACAGCTCCGGCCGCATCCAGTCATCACCTGCTGTCGCCGCGTAACCTTCGTTGAAGATCAGGTAGACGACCTCGAGTACGGACGAAAGCCGCGCGTCCAGCTCGTCTCCGTGCGGTACCTCGAAGGGGACCTGCTTCTTCGCCAGGGTCTTCTTGGCGCGCACGATGCGCTGGGCGACGGTCGCCTCGGGTACCAGGAACGCCCGTGCGATCTCGTCGGTGGCCAGCCCGCCGAGCAGGCGTAGCGTGAGCGCCACACGTGCCTCCGTGGAGAGCACCGGGTGGCAGGCGGTGAAGACCAGCCTCAGCAGGTCGTCGCCGATGTCATCGTCGAGGTCGGGCTCGACCGCCTCCTGCCGGCTCTCCAGGTCGTGGCCGAGTTCCGCGACCTTTCGATCGAGGCGTTCCTGCCTGCGGAACTGATCGATGGCGCGGCGCTTGGCCACGGCCATGAGCCAGGCGCCCGGGTTGTCCGGGACGCCTGACTCCGGCCACTGTTCCAGCGCCGCCACGAGCGCGTCCTGCGCGAGTTCCTCGGCGCTGCCCACATCGTGCGTCATCCTCGCGAGGCCGGCGATGAGGCGCGCTGCCTCGATCCGCCAGACCGCCTCGATGGCCCGCTGAGCGTCCGTTGCCGTCACAACCGCCAATCACAGCAGTCGCGCGGTGGTCACGGCAAGCGGTACCAGCTCAGCTCTGCTGCCCGGCGATCTTCTCGCGGAGGCGGTCCTCCGCCTCCCGGAGCTCGGGGGTGAAGTTGTCCCCGAAGTCCTCGGCCTCGGCAACCTTGCGGATCTCGATCTCGCCGCCCGGTCCGAACGGCACCCGCTTGGCCCACTCGATCGCTTCGTCCTTCGACTTCACGTCGATGATCCAGTAACCCGCGACGAGCTCCTTGGTCTCGGTGAAAGGCCCGTCCACGACGGTCGTCTTGCCCTTGTCGGTGAACTGGACCCTGGCACCGTTCGAGCTGGCCTGCAGGCCGTTGCCGTCGAGCAGCACCCCAGCCTTGACCAGCTCCTCGTTGTACCTGCCCATCTCGGCGAGCTCCTGCTCGGACGGCAGCACGCCCGCCTCCGAGTCCGCGTTTGCCTTGACGATCATCATGAAACGCATCGTGGGATCTCCTTCTGCTCGGTGTCGGCCGGTCCCTCTTCCGGCTTCTGCGAACGCGTCGAACAAGCCCCCGGCGAATCGACACGGCACCGACATCTTTTCCCACTTTTTGCGACGAGGACAGGGCACAATCGCGATCGATGATCGACATGCCCCCATCCGGTGCCCTGATCAGGCGAGATGCGACGCACCACGAGCTCGCCGAAGCGGTCGAGCTGCTGCCTGCGCTGCCTCCCGCCGACCCCACGGATCGATACGCGATTCGTCACGTGACGATGCTGTGGCTGGCCTCGGACAAGAGCGAGCACACGCGCCGGGCCTACTACGCCGACCTCGCGGCATGGCTGTCCTGGTGTGCCCGCAACGGACTCGACCCGCTGCGCGCGCGGCGAGCCGACGTCGATGCCTGGAAATCGACGCTGACCGTCACCGGACGCGACGGCCTGCCCCGTCCGGCCGCGCCCTCGACGCTCGCGCGCACGCTCGCCGGCGTCTCGAGCTGGTACCGCTACCTGCAGTCGAACGACGTGGCCGATGCCAACCCGATCGGCGCGGTCACCCGACCGAAGCGGGCCAAGGCCTCTCCGCTGCCTGCCCTGGACGAGCACTCCGCGGCGGCACTGCTCGACCACGTCGAAGCCAGAGCCAGGCGCAACGGCACGGAGGCGTCCTGGCGTGATGCGGCCCTCGTGGCGTTGCTGTTCTACACCGGGCTGCGGGTGTCGGGAATCACCACGGCGACGGTGGCCGACCTCGGCACCGACTCCGGGCACACGATCCTCCGCTACACCGGCAAGGGCGGCCAGCGCGACTTCGTGCCGGTGGTCGCACCGGCGCTGCGGCCACTCGCGAGCTATCTGGCCGTCCGGGGCGAGCGGGTGGGCGTGCCGCCGGAGCGGCTGACCGGCCCGCTGCTCGCGACGACACCGCATCCGCACGACACCGCCAAGGCAGGCGGCAAGGCGCTGCGGCAGCGCGACGTCTGGCAGGCGCTACGGCGCTTCGCGCGGCAGGCCGGGCTGGCCGCGGCCGACAGCATCTCCCCGCATACTGCGCGGCGGACCACGGGAACGCTGCTGCTCGCGCACAACGTGCCCGTGCAGAAGGTGCAGGACCTGCTCGGCCACGCCGACATCCGGACCACTCGCGACCGCTACGACGCCCACCGGCACAAGCTCGACACCTCGCCGGTGCACACGCTCGCGCAACTGCTGGCCGAGCACCGCGAGCCCGCTGACCGCCCGGAGGCATGACGTCACCGCGGCCGGGGAACTCTGCCGGGCATGCGGCACGCGGAGGGCCGAACCCGATCGGAAACGAGGTACGTCGATGGTGTCCGACCAGGAATGGGACCGGGAGAAGAGCCGGTTCGTCGCGGATGCCGGCTCCCCGGTCGGCCCGCTGGCCCAGCAGTTCACCAAGCTGGCCGCTCAGCTGCTCGAGGCGCGCACCGTCACGGACGTGCTGCAACGCGTGGTCGTTGCCGCCAAGGAGATCGTGCCTGGTGCGGATCTGGCGAGCGTCACCCTGCGGGACTCCGCGGGCCGCTACACCACTCCGGTCCGGACCGATCCGGTCGCGGCCGAGCTCGACGAGTTGCAGTACGAGGCCGACGAGGGTCCGTGTGTGAACGCCGCGCGCCCGGCGAGCGACGGCACGGCGCGCAGTGATGCCCTGGCCGAGGGAACCGAATGGCCCAGATTCGGGCCTGCCGCGGCGCGGCGTGGGGTGCACGCGGTGCTCTCCACGGCACTGCTACCGGTGACCGACCTGCCCAGGGCCGGCGCGCTGAACATCTACTCGCTGCGCCCGCACGGGCTCGACGACGCCGACCGGGACGTCGCCCTCCTGCTCGCCTCCCACGCCGCCATCGCGCTGAACGCGGCACAGGCCATCGGCGCGGCCGAGGTGGAGAACGTGCAGCTGCGGGAGGCGCTGCGCAGCCGCGACGTGATCGGACAGGCCAAAGGCATCCTAATGCAGCGCCGCGGGGTCGACGCCGATGAGGCGTTCGACATACTCCGCCGGTCGTCACAGGAACTCAACGTCAAGCTCGCCGACCTCGCCAACACTCTCGCCAACCGCCACACCGAGCTATGACCGGCGTGGCACCGCTCGGGTAGCACCCAGGACCTGCCCGTTCACCTGGAGCAGCCAGCAACCGCACGCGCATCGCCGGTACGTGAGCGTGCCCTGCGACACCTTGTGCACGGAGACCTCACGCGGGAGGAGTTCACGCAGTGGGCATCCGCAGCGGGGGCATCCTGGTTCGGTCATGCGGCAAGCGTGGTGTAATAGGTCAGTGCACTTCAACCCTTACGGTGGCGCTGCCGCGCGGGTCGCCGTCGCGCTGGTGAACGCGGGCCCGGCCCGGGCCGCCGAGATGCTCACGCTGTTACGCGGCGAGGGCATGTCGCTGACCCGGCTGAGCGCGGCGCAGGCCGGTGAGATCGCGAGCTGGGCCGAGCGTCTGCGGCCGGTCTTCGCCGACTCCCCCGTCGGGGAGCGGGTCGACCTGGTCAACACGCTGCTGGCCGACTCCACATGCCGGCCCTACATCTCCCGGCACGACGGGAAGCCCGCCCACCTGCACTACGCGGGTGAGCACGATGACGCGGTCCGCCGTGTCCAGGCCTACACCGCCGGCGGCCTCGCCCACGTACTGTGCGAGGACCCCGGCAGGCTGGGCTCGTGCGCGCGGAAGGGTTGCCGCGTCGTCTACGTCGACGTCTCGCGTAACGGCAGGCGCCGGTTCTGCTCGACGCGATGTGCCACCCGCGTGCACGTCGCCAGGCATCGCGACCAGCAGCGCGTGTGACAGGCCACATCGCGGCCGCGGATACAGTGCGTCCTATGGTCAACCGCTTCGTGGCGCTGGGGGATTCCTTCACCGAGGGGGTCGGCGACGACGACCCCGGCTCGCCCAACGCGGTGCGCGGCTGGGCCGATCGCACCGCGGAGCAGCTGGCCCGCCAGGAACCCGGCCTCGCCTACGCCAACCTGGCGATCCGGGGCAGGCTGCTCGGCGACGTGCTCGCCGAGCAGCTCGAACCCGCCCTCGCCATGCGGCCCGATCTGGTCACCCTCTACGCGGGCGGCAACGACCTGATGCGCCCGAGGGCCGACGTCGACGCACTCGCCGAGCGCTACGACGCGACAGTGGCCCGGTTGGTCTCGGCAGGGGCCACGGTGCTCCTGTTCACCGGCGTCGACGGCGTCGAGGACCCGTTCTTCCGGCGGCTGCGCGGGAGGACCGCGATCTACAACGAGCACGTCCGCGTGATCGCCGCCAAACACGGGACGCTACTCGTGGACATGTGGGCCATGCGCGAGCTGCGCGACCGGCGGCTGTGGTCGGCCGACCGGATCCACCTCAACGCCTACGGGCACACGCTCATCGCGGCGGCGGTGCTCGACACACTCGGTGTGCCGCATACCATCTCGCCCGCCGACCTCGGCCCACGGGCCGCGCTCAGCGCACGGCAGCGCCGGGCGGAGACGCTGCGCTGGGCTCGCGAGCACGCGGCGCCGTGGGTCGGACGCCGGCTGCGCGGCGAGTCCTCCGGCGACGCGCTCGCCCCGAAACGGCCGGCACTGGGGCCGGTCAGCCTGGTAGAGCGCTGAGGACGTCCGCCAGCCGGCGCCGGACTCCCGTCCGCCAGCCACCGCCCATGATCCGGCGGGCAAGCTGTTCGGCGTGATCATCCGGATCGAAGCCCTCGTGGCTGAGAAACAGCCGGGTACCCCGTCCCTCCGGCTCCAGCCGCCAGGTGACGATCCAGTTCTCGCCCCAGCTGATCCTGAGCAGCCTCTCCTGCTCGACCGCCAGCACCTCGCACGGCACCGGGCCGCCCGCGAATCCCGCGGCGGGCTTCGGATCGGCATGCAGGTGAAACCGGTGCCCGACCACGGGCTCGATGTCGTTCGGCATCAGCCAGCGGGCCAGCAGTTCCGGTTCGGTCAGCACCCGCCACACCTTCCGTGGCGGGTGAGCGAGAAACTGGTCGAGGTGTACCGCGGTCCGCTCCTCGCTCACAGACCGTCCTCCTCGTCGAGCAGGTCCCGCAGGCCGGTGAGCTTCTCGCGCCAGAACCGCTCGTAGGGCGTCAGCCAGTCGGCGACCTCTCGCAGCGGCTCGGGCTCCAGCGAGTAGAACCGGAACCGGCCGCTCCGGCGCTCGCTGACGAGTCCGGCCTCCCGCAGCACCTTCAGATGCTCGGACAGACTGGGCCGGCGCATGTCGAAGTGCTCCGCCAGCTCCTGCACGCGCTTGGGTCCGTCCAGCAGCAGCGCCAGCACGGCACGCCGGGTCGGGCTCGCCAGCGCGGTGAACACCTCGTCGCTGTGGGGCACTAGTTCGGCCTGTTGCCCGGCGCCGTGGGTTGCAGCAGCGAGATCGGGTTGCCGTCCGGATCGGCGAAGGAGATCGTGCTTCCCCACGGCATGTCCTGCGGCTCGGCGACCTCGACCCCGGCCGCGCGCAATGCGGCGAGATCTGCCTCGACGTCGGCGGTGTGAAACTGCAGGTGAACCGGTCCACCGAAGCCCCGGCCGTCCACTTCGAAGTCGATCAGCACCAGGCCGCTCTCGGCGCCCTGTGGTGCGACCAGGACGAACTGACCGTGGGGCCCGCGCCGGTCGACCACCGGCTCGAAGCCGAGGGTTTCCACGTAGAAGTCCCGCGCTCGCGCGTGGTCGGCGACCGGGACGGAGACGAACTGCAACTTGGTGATGTCCACGTCGAACACTATAGGTAGGAAATCTCCTACCTACCAAGTCCCGCGAAACAAGCGGGCCCGGGACGATTCCTCGTCCCGGGCCCGCTCGTTTCGAGTCTGCCTCAGCCCTGCCGGGGCGGCCCGCCGTAGGGCGGCCCCTGCGGCGGGCCGCCGTACGGCCCCGGTTGCTGTCCCTGCTGCGGGTTCGGCGGGCCGGAAGGCGGAAGCTGCTGCTGCTCCTCCGGCTGCTCGGCCTCCCTGGCCAGACCCGCGAGCCCCGAAAGCGCCGTGGGCGTGGGGCGCTGCCCCGCGGCCAGCGGGCCCGGAACCTCCTGCCGCGCGACCTTCTCGGCCTCGCGGACCGCCTCGGCGACGTGCGGGTCGGTCGAGGTGTCGAACCAGCTCGCGACCTCTTCCTCGTCGAGCGAGGGCATCTCGGTGTGATCGTCCTTCGGCTGCTCGTACCGGAACACGCCGTCCTCGCCCGGCGCGCCGAGCGAGCGCGCGAAGCCTTCGAGCGCCTTGCCGTAGTCGCTGGGCACCAGCCACACCTTGTTCGCGTCGCCCTGCGCCATCTGCGGCAGCGTCTGCAGGTACTGGTAAGCGAGCACCTCCGGCGTGGGCCGGCTGGCCTTGATGGCGGCGAACACCTTCTCGATCGCCTTCGCCTGGCCCTGCGCCTGCAGGTAGCGGGCGGCACGCTCACCCTGCGCCCGCAGGATGCGCGACTGCCGCTCCGCCTCGGCGGCGAGGATGGCGGCCTGCTTCGAGCCCTCGGCGGCGAGAATCTGGCTCTGCTTCTGCCCTTCCGCCGTCTTGATCGCGGATTCCCGCTGACCTTCGGCGGTGAGGATCATCGCGCGCTTCTCACGGTCGGCGCGCATCTGCTTCTCCATCGAGTCCTGAATGGAGGGTGGCGGGTCGATCGCCTTCAGCTCGACGCGGGCGACCCGGATACCCCAGCGGCCGGTCGCCTCGTCGAGCACGCCACGGAGCTGGCCGTTGATCTGGTCGCGCGAGGTCAGCGTCTCCTCGAGACTCATCCCACCGACCAGGTTGCGCAGCGTCGTCGTGGTCAGCTGCTCGACACCCACGATGTAGTTGGAGATCTCGTAGACCGCGGCCCGCGAGTCGGTGACCTGGAAGTACACCACGGTGTCGATGGAAACCGTCAGGTTGTCCTGGGTGATCACCGGCTGCGGCGGGAACGAGACGACCTGCTCGCGGAGATCGATCCTGGCCCGCACCTTGTCCAGGAACGGCACCAGGAAGTTCAGGCCGGGCGAAGCGACCGACTTGAACCGGCCGAGGCGCTCGATCACCGCCGATTGTGCTTGCGGTACCACCATGATTGCCTTCGCGACCGTGACGATCACGAAAAGCGCGATGACACCGACAACAATTAGCGCTGCTGTCGACAAGACTGGCTCCCCTTCATGTTTTTCGAACCGGCTCGGCGGTTGGACGCGCCGGCCATTACGGCTCCGCTGACACGACGGCAGTCGCCCCGGAGATCTCCACAACGGTCACGGAGGTGCCCGGCTGGATCACCTGACCGTCGGCGAAACTGCGGGCCGACCACACGTCACCGGCCAGCTTGACCTGGCCGCCGTGCGGATCCACAGTAGACAGAACTACCGCTTGTGCGCCCACCAGCGCCTCGGTGTTGGTCTTCACGCCCGGTCCGGAGAGGAACTTGCGCTTGAGCGCCGGTCTCGCGAGCACGAGCAGGCCGACCGACGACACCGCGAACACGCCCACGTCGATGAACGGGTTGCCGGACAGCGCGGCCGAACCGGCGCCGAACAGCGCACCCGCGCCCAGCATGAGCAGCACGAAGTCGCCGGAGAGCACCTCCGCAACCATCAGCCCGATTCCGATGATGAGCCAGATCAGTGCCGCTGTCATGCCGCCATGCTCTCAGATAGTGACCGAATCCACCCAGCACGCTGCTGGACGTGATCGACGCGTAACCTTCACGCCGCCGCGCCGTCGGTAACGAAGTCGATCAACCGTTCGACCGCGCCGATCAGCGGGGTCTCCAGGTCGCGGAAGCTGCGCACCCCGGCGAGCACGCGTTGCCAGCCCTCGTACGGTTCACCCCAGCCCAGTGCCGCGCAGATGCCTTCCTTCCATTCCACGCCCCTCGGCACGGACGGCCACGCGCCGATGCCGACCGACGCCGGCTTCACCGCCTGCCAGATGTCCACGTAGGGATGGCCGGTGACCAGCACGTCGTCGTCGCGGATCGTCTCGACGAGGCGTGACTCCTTGCTACCGGGCACCAAGTGGTCGACGAGCACGCCGAGCCTGCGGTCCGGGCCGGTGCCGAACTCCTCGATCCGCTCGGCGAGGACATCGACCCCGTCGAGCGGTTCCACCACGACGCCCTCGACCCGGAGGTCGTGTCCCCACACGCGCTCCACGAGCTCCGCATCGTGCTTGCCCTCGACCCAGATACGCGAGTCCCGGGCGACCCGGGCCCGGTGGCCGGCGACCTTCACCGAGCCGGACGTGGAGGCGGTGCGAGCCGGTGCCTGCGCCGCCGCAGCGGGGACGAGCGTGACGGGCTTGCCTTCGAGCAGGAAGCCCGCGGCCGTCAGCGGGAACACCCGCCGCCTGCCGTGCCGGTCCTCGAGTACCGCGTTGCCGTACTCGACCTTCACCAGGGCGCCGCAGAAGCCGCTCGCCGGGTCCTCCACCACCAGGCCGGGCTCGGCCGGCACCTCGGGGACCTTCCGCCTGCGCGGCCCTGCCAGCACGTCGTCGTAGGAATGGGAGCGCACGGGTGCAGACGGTATCGGCGGACGGCTCGCTGGGCCGTTCGCCACGCCGGTCAGTGCTCGCCGTGCTCGCCGTGCTCCTCGATACGGACCTGGATGCCGTCGAGCATGCGTTGCAGACCGAACTCGAAGCTGTCGGCCTCCGAAGCGAAGGCGCCCGCCGCCCACACGCGCCGGACGGCCGGGAACTCCTCGGCGTCGACGTACTCCTCGAGCAGCGGCTCGTTGCCGGCCCACCACTGCTGCTCACTGGTGCCGGTGCGCCGCTCCAGCCGCAGGCCCTCCACCGACCGGCGGGCCATCCCCCGGACGTAGCTGTCCACGACCTCGGTGGCCGCCACGATCTCGCCCTCGGGCAGCCCCGTGCCGGCCAGCGAGCGCAGCGCCGAGTCGTAGCGGCGGATCGTGTTGGGGCCGAGCGGGTAGCGGGTGGAGACGTCGAGCATCCACTCGTGCCGGTGGTAGAGCGCCCAGTCCTCCCTGGCCCACGACTCGGTCTTCTCCCGCCACAAGCCGGAGACGGTGTGCGGCAGCGTGCCCTCGGCGTCCACGGAATCCAGCATCAGCGCGATGAGCTCGGCCTTGCCCGGGACGTAGGTGTAGAGCGACATCGTTCCGGCGCCGACCCGGTCGGCGACCACACGCATGGACAGCGCGGCCAGCCCGTCGCGGTCGGCGATCTCGACCGCCGCGCGCACGATCCGCTCGACGGTGAACGTCGGCTTGGGGCCGCGTCTCGGCAGCGTGCCGGCCCGCCACAGCAGCCGCATGGCGCGGGTCAGGTCGCGCGGGCCGCCGCCGTTGTCCCTCATCCACAAGATAATAGATCTCCGTGCGCTGTACGAGGTAAGCTGACGGAGGGCACCATTTCCGCAGGCCACCAGTCGTGAGTGCGTAACAGTGTTCTAACTCGCGTACGCACTCACGAAAGGTGACCAGGCACAACGCCGCGCCACCCTGGCATCGAACAGGCTCTCAGAACAGCGGCCAGGGGATCGCTCGCCACGCATCGCTCGGGGCGGGAAAGGTGCCCGCGGACAGCAGCCGGTCGATCCGGTCGGCGACGGCACGCACCTCCAGCCGCGTGAGGTACTCGGCGAGCGTCTCCCCCAGGTCGTGCTCGACCGCCCACCGCAGTTTGCGCAGCTTGTCCACCGCGTCACCGGGCAGCGGCTCGTCGATCCATCCCCAAAGCACGGTCCGCAGCTTCGGCTCGGCGTGCAGGCAGATGCCATGGTCGACGCCGTACACCCGGCCGTCGGCTCCGTTGAGCACGTGACCGCCCTTGCGGTCGGTGTTGTTCACGATCACGTCGAGCACCGCCAGGTCCCGCACGCCGGGACGGTCGGCGTGGGCCAGCACCGCGGGCTCACCCAGCCGGTCGTGCGCGTGCAGCACGACCCGCCAGCCCTCGGGCACGTCGTCCGGTGCGCACACGTCCACCAGATCGTCCTCGACGGTCTCCACCCACAGCTGGACCATGCCCGCGCCGAACGGTCCCTCGCGCAGCACCGTCGGCGGCACGCTCCCCAGTTCGGCGGCCTCGGCGATCAAATAGGTCGCGACCTCCCGGCCGGCGAGCGTGCCGTCCGGAAAGTCCCACAGCGCCCGTTCACCGGACACCGGCTTGTAGACCGCGTTCGCCGTGGTCCCGTCGAGCTCGATCGTGCAGAACAAGGTGACGTTGGACGCATCGACGAGCCGCCCCTCGACATCGAGCCTGCCCCGCTCGACGAGCTCTCTCGCAACCGGACCGGCCGGGTCGACAGGTACGTCAGGCACCGCGCACTCAGCCTTCGGTGCCTTCGTTGCTTTCGAAGATGTCCTGGTCGCGCCGGTAACCGTTCTGCCGCGGGCAGATGTGGCCTGCCGGATCCAGCGGCTCCCCGCACAGCGGGCACGGCTTGCGTCCCGCGTTCACGACACGGTCGGCGCGCGCGGCGAAAGCGCGGGCGGCGGCCGGGGTGAGGAACACCCGCACCGCGTCCGGCCCCTCCTCGGTGTCGTCGAGCACGACCGTCTCGTCGACCTCGCCCTCGGTGATCGCGAGCAGTTCGATGACGACGGCACTGCTCTCGGCGTCCCAGCCGAGACCCATCGTGCCGACGCGGAACTCCTCCTCCACCGGCACGTCGAGCGGTTCAGAGTCGACCAGGTCGTCGGGAACCTCCTCCGGGACCTCGGCGCCGAACCGGCTGGCTATTTCCTCGAGCAAGGAGCCCAGCCGCTCGGCGAGCACCGCGACCTGCTGCTTCTCGATGGTCACGCTGATCGTGCGCGTGTCCTCGGACGCCTGCAGGTAGAACGTGCGGTCGCCGGGTTCCCCGACGGTTCCGGCGACGAAGCGGTCGGGTTGACGGAAGACGTGAATGACGCGAGCCATGGCACCTCCGACCCTAAGGCAACGTCCATGATCGGGCGCGTCCGGGGCAAGGCCGCCGCCGTGCACGTTCACTAGGGTGGCGCAATGCCGCAGATCGAACCACCCGCCGTCCCCCGGCCGGAGCTGCGGCGGTGAGCGAGCCGGGCAGGCCGTGGCGACTGCGGGCCGGAGACACGGTGGCGCTCGTCGCGCCCGCCGGGCCGGTGCCCGCCGACCGGCTCGCCATCGCGGTGTCCGCGCTCGAATCGTGGGGGCTGCGGGTCGAGCGGTACGGCACGGTGCACGCCCGGCATCCACGGCTCGGCTACCTGGCCGGAACGGACGCCGAACGCGCAGGAGACTTCCGGGATGCCTGGCTGGATCCCCGGGTTGCCGCCGTGCTCGCCGCCCGCGGCGGCTACGGCTGCCAGCGGATGCTCGACCTGCTCGACTGGGTCGAGCTGCGGTCGGCGGGACCGAAGCTGTTCGCCGGATCGAGCGACACGACCGCCCTGCACGACGCCGTGGGTGTGCATCTGGGCCTGCCGACGCTGTTCTGCCCGATGCCGGCCACCTCCTATTTCGACGCCGCTGCGGCCGAGCACCTGCGCACGACGCTGCTCGACCGGCCGGGGCCGCGCGAGCTGCGCTGTCCGGGCGCGAGCACCCTGGTGCCGGGCCGGGCGACCGGGCGGACCGTGGGCGGCAACCTCAGCCTGCTCGCCGCCGGGATCGGCACACGCGAGCAGCGGCAGGCGCGGGGCGCGATCGCCGTGCTGGAGGACATCGGCGAGGACCTGTACCGCCTCGACCGCATGCTGACCCAGCTGTCGCGCTCCGGCTGGTTCGACGGTGTCGCCGGGATCGCGCTGGGCTCGTGGCCGGGCTGCGGCCGGCCGGAGTCGGTCCGGGACCTGCTGCTGGAACGGCTCGGCCCGCTCGGCGTGCCGATGGTCTGGCAGCTCGGCTTCGGGCACCAGGCGGCGTCGCTGACGATCCCGCTGGGCGTACCGGCGGAGCTCGACGCCGATGCCGCGACCCTGCTCGTGCCCGCCTAGGCTGGCGGGATGCGGTTGGACGCGCGCGAGGCCCGGCGGCGCTTCGGTGCCGCGCCGGTCGCCCGGCTCGCCACGGCCGGCGCCGACGGTGCTCCACACCTGGTGCCGGTGACCTTCGCCGTTGAAGGCGACACCGTCGTCTTCGCCGTCGACTTCAAGCCGAAGACGAGCACGAACCTGCGCAGGCTGCGCAACATCGCGGCCAACCCGGCCGTGTCGTTCCTGGTCGATCACTACGACGACGACTGGGCTCGGCTTTGGTGGGTGCGCGCGGACGGCACCGCGTCGATCACCGAGGAGGAGACGGCCCGGCAGGAACCCGTCCGGCTGCTGCGGGAGAAGTACCCGCAGTATGCCGAGCGCCCGCCCGAGGGGCCGGTCGTCAGCACCGAGGTCAGCGCGTGGCGGGGCTGGACGGCGAGCTAGCCGCCTCCACCGGCGGCTGCTCGTCCTCGTGCGGGGGCCGGCGCCACGCCGCGATCAGGCCCAGCGGGTCCGGCCGCAGCAGCGACGCCGCACCGTACAGGCTCCCTGCGATCACGGCGGCGATGAACCACCAGTCGTAGAGGCTCTGCTCGCCGGTCGGGTAATAGACGAGCACGAGGAAGATCGATACCGCGACCACCACGGCGAGATGCGTGCGGCGCCACGGGAACGCCGAGGCGATCACGAAGCCCCAGGTGAGGTACCACGGCAGCGTCGGTGGCGCGAAGATCGCGACCGCGAGCAGCGTGACCGCCATCCGCAAGATGGCCTCGTTGCCGCCGTGCCGGGCCAGCCACCACTGCCGGATCGCGATCACGGCGAGGGCGACCCAGGCGATGAGCCTGGCCACCGTGACGAACGGTGACTCGGTCACGTCCACCACGAGGTTGACGAGCGTGTAGACGGCCTGGCCGATCCCGGTCGGGAAGTTGAGCCAGTTGGTGATCAGCTGGGGCGCCGAGAGACCGGTGAACCAGCCCAGGTTGAACGACCCGAGCGAGATCCACGTCCCGGCTGTGAAGACGACACCGAAGATGGCCACCGACGGCGTGACGGCCTTGACGAACCGGCGTCCGAGGCTCTCCTCGCCGGGCAGGTGGTTGGCCCACACCCACACCAGGAAGGGCAGGGCCACCGCCAGGGTCGGCTTTATCAGCATGCCGACCGTGACCAGCGCGATCGCCAGCGCATGCCTGCGTTCCAGTGCGGCTAGCACGCCGACGGTCAGGAAGCCCAGTGCCAGCAGGTCGTTGTGCGGTCCACCGACCAGGTGGATCACCGTCATCGGGCTCGCGATCGCCAGCCACATCGTCACCGGCAGTCGGCCGCCGAGGTGCCTGACCAGGCGTGGCAGCGCCCACAGCATTCCGGCGAGGCCGGTCAGCAGCAGGATCCGCGTCAGGATGACACCGGCGATCATGTTGTTGCCGGTGATCGACACGATGCCCTTGGCGATCAGCAGGAACAGCGGGCCGTACGGGGCCGGGGTGGTCTGCCACAGCGGGTGCACGTTCTCGACCACGGCAGGCAGCGTGTCCAGCTCGGCGGGACCGAAGGAGTACGGATCCAGGCCGTGGAGCAGCTGGGCGCCCTGTCCGAGATAGGAGAAGACGTCCCGGGTGAAAAGCGGAGGCGAGATCAGCAGCGGCGCCATCCAGCAGCCGGCGGCGACGAGGATCGGCAGGTTCCCGACCCGGTTCGCGAGCACGTAACGGCCGAGCCGTACCCACGCCCACACGACGAGGGCGAAGCCGACGTAGAGCAACCCGGTCGCTATCGCCCTGCCGTGCCCGTAGCGGATCCACGACAGCGGACCTTGACCGAGCACCGGATCGTGGACGAGGATTCCGCCCGCCCCCAGTGCGGCGAGCATGAGCAACGTGCTGCCGACGGTTCCCATCGCGATCGTGCGGTACGGAAACCGGGCAGGCTCGCCCATACGGGCGTCAGCCTGCGTCACCGAAGGCCGGTCCGCTTCGGATCCGGCCGTCGGCACGGGGTCAGTCGTGGTGGCCATGGTGGCATTTGAGACTACACACCGCGTTCGCGCGCGGCGCTCGTACCCGTGGGTATCGCGGCCGGCAACGACTTCGGGTCGTGGTGCTGCGGGCCGAGCAGCACCTTCTCCATGGGCCGCCGGTCCCGACCGGAAGCGGGAGATTGACAGTTTGCCGTATGTTCGCGTCAATGATTCACGAAATGCCGTGCCGCGCCGTGACGTGAGCCACTAGCGTGGCACCCATGCGGATCATGATCTCGGCGGACATGGAGGGCGCGACCGGCGTCACCTGGACCGACGACGTGGTGCCCGGAACGGAGCCGTGGCAGCGCTTCCGGCGGTTGTTCACCGGCGACGTCAACGCCACGGTCGCCGGGCTGCACGCGGGTGGGGCCGACGACATCCTCGTCAACGAGGCCCACTCGGCGCAACGCAACCTGCTGCTGGAGGACCTGGATCCGCGCGCGAGAATGCTGACGGGCAGGCACAAGCCGCTGTCGATGATGCACGGCGTGGACTCCGGCCTCGACGGCGTCGTGTTCCTCGGCTACCACGCGGGCGCGGGCTGCGACGGCGTGCTGTCGCACACCTACCTGCCGAACCAGATCACCGGTGTGTGGCTGGACGGCGTACCGGCGAGCGAGGGCAGGCTCAACGCGGCGCTGGCCGCCGAGTACGGCGTTCCCGTGCTCCTCGTCAGCGGCGACGACACGACGTGCGAGGACGCGCGGGAGTACGCCCCGGACGCGGCGCTGGCCACGGTGAAGGAATGCGTCAGCCGCTACGCCGCGATCTGCGACCCGCCCGCGGTGACGGCCGAGCGGCTCACCCACGCCGCGACCGCAGGGATGAAGCTGGCCGGCCACGGCGAGCCCGCGGTCGGCGCGCACCGGATCGAGGTCGAGTTCGACGCGGCGCACCTCGCCCAGGCCGCGGCCGTCGTGCCCACCGTCGAGCAGGTGGCCGTCCGCCGGATCGGTTTCGACGCACCGGACATGACCGAGGCGATGAAGGCGTTCAAGGTGGTGACGGCCATCGCGGACGGCGCGGTGCAGGGCAAGTATGGCTAGCGGTGCGGCCGGTGCTGCCGGACACGGAGAAGCTCGGCTGTCCGAAGTGGATGCTCTGCTGTGGCCGGGGGTCACGCTGGAGTCGTTGAGCCGGTACTGACGGTGGTGTTCGCGTCGCGCCTGGCGTGATCCGGCCTTACAGTCGAGACCGGAAGACGAAAGCGCAGGACACCGCCGACCGCGGGGGCCGTCATGAGCCATTCCTCGTTCAACGATCACGAGAAGCTCGATGTCGACGCACGGACGGTGTGGGTCGGTGGTCTGGCGACGGCGCTGGTGGCCGCCCTCGTGGGCGTGGTGAGCGTCCTGGTGGTGCGCGGGGTGTTCGAGATCCCCGTGATCGCGCCGACGAACACCAGTGGCGCGATCGACTACATCGGGGCCGCGTGGCTCGCCGGGTTCGGCGTCGTCGGCTCGCTCCTGGCCACCGCCCTGGCGCACCTGCTGCTCGTACTGGCGCCACGGCCGATGGTCTTCTTCGGCTGGATCGTCGCGCTCGTGACCGTGGTCTTCGTGGTGTGGCCGTTCACGGTCGCCGAGAGCCTGACCGTGCAACTCGTCAACGCGGCGGTGTACCTGGTGATGGGTATCGCCATCGGGTCGCTCATCAGCGGAATGGCCGGCCGGGCGCTGCGGCCGGCGCAGAACGCCCAGCAGACCAGGTACTACTACGACTGAGGCGCGGTGGTGAGCTGGCGCAGCAGCGCGTCAACTGCCCAGGCGCGCCAGCGTGCGTGTTCCCATCCCCGGTTCGTCACGAGCAGCTGGTAGTTCTCGGGGCTGAGCAGCGTGAGAGCGACGTCGGCTGCCTCGTCGACGCCGAGCCCGGGCCGCAGCGCGGACTTGTCCGCCAGCGCCTGGGCGAAGACCCGCTGCACCGTGTGCCGCTGGCTGATGTTCGTCGCCCACACTGCGGCAAGCTCCTTGTCCGCGGCCGCCGCGCTGCGCACCACCTCCAGCAGCGGCGCAGCGCGCAGATAGATCTCGCCCGCGCCGTCGACCTGCAGGTGGACCTGCCGCCCCGGGTCCGGGGTGGCGAGCGCCTCGCGGGCCCACGGCCGGTCCAGGGTGGGGATGGGCTCGTCGTCACCGGCGATCGCCCGGTCCAGCGCGCTGGTGAGGATGGCACGTTTGGTGCCGAACGCGTAGTAGACGGTCTGCACGCCGACCCTGGCGCGGCGGGCGATGCTCGTGATGCTGGTGGCGGCATAGCCGGAGGCGACGAACAGGTCGGTCGCCGCGGTGAGAATGCGGCCCCTGGTGAGGAAGTTCCGGGCCGCCCGGCCGTCGGTCCGCAGGCGGGGTGTGGTCATTCCTTGACTATAGTGCCACTACAAAAATATGTTAGTAGCATGAGTACAAAAATATGAGGGTGCTGATCCTCGGCGGCTACGGCGCCACCGGAGCGCTGTTGGTGGCCGAGTTGCGTGAGCACGGCGCCACGGCGCTGGCCGCGGGACGGGACCCGGCCAGGGCCGACCGGGTCCTCGACCTGCGGGCGGGGCCGGATGCGGCTTACCGGGCGGCCCTCGACGGTGTGGACGTCGTCGTCAACGCCGCGGGCGCGGAGGACCCGCGCCTGGTGGCCGCCACCACCGAGCACGGCGTGCCGTTCGTGGACATCACGGCGAGCACGTCCTACGTCGCCGCGGTGGAACGACTCAGCCCGGCCGCGCCCGTACTGCTCAGCGTCGGACTGGCGCCGGGCCTGAGCACGTTGCTCGCCACTGCGGTACACGCGGCCGCCCCCGGACCGGTCGACATCGCCGTGGTACTCGGTGCCGGCGAACACCACGGCGTCGCCGCCACCACCTGGACCTTCCAGTTGTTCGGCCGCCGCTTCCCCGACACCCACGGTGGCGCCGCGGTCCGCAACTTCACCCGACCACGGTCCTTCGACCTGCCCGCTCTCGGGCGCCGCAGGCTCTACCGGGCCGACTTCTCCGACCAGCACAGCCTCACGCGCGACCTCGGCGTGCCCGTGCGCACCTACTTCGGCCTCGACTCCTGGGCGGCGACCTGGGCACTCGCCCTGCTCGCCCGCGTGCCGGGCGCGTCGAGGGCACCGAAAGGGCTGCCGCTACCGGGCACCGACCGGTGGCTGGTCCTGGCCCGCGGCGGCGACGGCCACGCAAGATCGGCCCGTGGGCGGTCCCAGTCGCGCGCCACCGCGGTGCTCGCTGCCGCCGCCGCCCGCGCGGCGACCGCACTGCCCTCCGGCGTGCACCATCTGCCCGCCGCCCTCACGCTGTGGGATGTCCCGGCCGGCCGGGGAATCGCCTTCGACGACTGAGGCCGCGCCCGGTTCCGGCAAACCGGCGCGAGCCATGGACGGCGACTACGGTGGGCCCGTGGCGTCGACCGGGTTCTTCTCCTCGTTCGAAGACGGCGACCCGCAGCCGGGCACGGGCGAGCGCCTGCGGGTCCACGTCGGTTCCGGACCGCTCCGCCCTCCGGCGGCCAAGCCACGGGCGGGATTCACCGGGACGAAGGCGTTGCACTACGCAGCCAGCGCGGCCGGGCCTGCCCGCACAGTGCTGTTCCACGTGCACGTGCCGGTCACCGAGGACACCGAGCTCTCGTACGTGATCCTGCCAGAGGCCGACGGCGCCGAGCCGACCTATCGCAGCACCTACGCGACCGTCGACCTCGAGTTCGACGACGGCAGCACCCTCGGCGAGCTCGTCCCCGCCGCGTCCGCCCGCGCCCGAGGTGCCGCCGAGGAGCTCTACCTCGACCAGTGGAACCTCGTCCGCGACGACATCGGCACGGTCGCCGCGGGACGTATCGTCCGGACGATCACGCTGGCCACGGACCCGCCACGCGGTGGGCGCGAGCTGACCGGATGGCTCGACGACGTGCGCATCGCGCGGCGGCCGCCGTCCGGTCACCGGGAACCGGTGGAGCACGTCCGCACCACCCGTGGCAGCCACTCCTCCCCGCGATACTCACGCGGCGCCTGCTTCCCGGCCACGGCGATGCCGAACGGGTTCAACTTCTGGACGCCGGTGACCGATGCCCGCTCGCTCGGCTGGCCGTACTCGTACCACCGGCACAACGACGCGCGGAACCGTCCGGCACTGCAGGCCTTCGCGCTGAGTCACCAGCCGAGCCCGTGGATGGGCGACCGGCACACCTTCCAGGTGCAGCCGGGCACCGGTGAGGTGGTGACCAACCACCGGCGCCGGGCACTGGCCTTCTCGCACGACGACGAGACCGACCGGCCCTATCACTACGGCGTCCGGTTCGCCTGCGGCATCGGTGCCGACATCGCCCCGGCCGATCACGCGGCGATCTTCCGGTTCGTCTTCCCCGCCTCGGACGGCGGGTGGCTGCTGTTCGACAACGCACGCAACCGCGGCGGCCTGCGGATCGACCCCGCGCGGGGTGAGGTCACCGGGCACACGTGGGTGCGTTCCCGGAACTCCGCAGGCGCCCGCCGCATGTACGTGTACGCGACGTTCGACGAGCCGCCGACCGGCGGCCGCAGGTTGCGCGGCTCGCTCTACCGGGCCGTCACCGGGTACCTGCGCTTCGGCGGAGCCCAGGTGACCATGCGGATCGCCACGTCGCTGATCAGCCTCGCGCAGGCGCGGCACAACCTCGAACTGGAGGTACCGGGCCCGGTCACGTTCGAACAGGTCCGCGACCGGGCGCGGCGGGCCTGGCTGGACCTGCTCGGGCGGGTGGAGGTCGAGGGGGCGACCGACGACCAGCTCACGACCCTGTACTCCGGGCTGTACCGGCTGTTCCTGTACCCGAACTCCGGGCACGAACAGACGCCCCGCGGCCCCCGGCACGCGAGCCCGGTGCTCCGCCGCCGGTGGCCGAGTACGCGGCGGCGCACCGGCGCGAAGGTGACCGCGGGCGAGATCTACGTCAACAACGGGTTCTGGGACACCTACCGCACCGCCTGGCCCGCCTATGCCCTGCTGGCGCCGGCGCGCTGCGGCACCCTCATCGACGGCTTCGTGCGGCACTATCGCGAGGGCGGCTGGATTCCCCGCTGGTCCTCCCCCGGCTACGCCGACATGATGACGGGCACGAGTTCGGACGTCGCCTTCGCCGACGCCTACCTCAAGGGGGTGCGCGGCTTCGACGTCCGGGCCGGCTACGACGCGGCCGTGAAGAACGCCACGGTCGCGCCGCCCTCCCGGCGCGTCGGCCGCAAGGGTCTCGCGGAGTCGATCTTCCTCGGCTACACGCCGACGTCCGTCCCCGAGGGACTGTCCTGGGCGCTGGCCGGCTGCCTCGACGACCACGGCATCGCCCGCTGGTCGCAGGCACTGTCCGAGCACGACAACGCCGCCTACTTCCACGACCGCTCCCGGCGCTACGTCCACCATTTCGACCCGCGGATCGGCTTCTTCCAGGGCCGTACCGCCGCGGGAGGCTGGCGCTGCCACCCCGGTGACTACGACCCACGGGAGTGGGGGCACGACTACACCGAGACCAACGGCTGGAACACGGCGTTCTCCGTGCCCCACGACGGGACGGGGCTCGCCACTCTGCACGGTGGCCGCGCCAGGCTGGAGGCCGCGCTGGACACCTTCTTCGCGACCCGGGAAACCGGGCGGCGCACCGGTTCCTACCGGCGGGTCATCCACGAGATGACCGAGGCCAGGGACGTGCGGCTCGGCCAGTACGGGCACTCCAACCAGCCCGCGCACCACATCCCGTTCATGTACCTGCACGCCGGAGCGCCTGCCAAGACGCAGCGGATCGTGCGCGAGGTGCTGCGCCGCTGCTACCTCGGCAGCGAGATCGGACAGGGCTACCTCGGTGACGAGGACAACGGGGAGATGTCGGCGTGGTACTTCTTCGGCGCGCTCGGCCTGTACCCGCTGAGTCCGGGCAGCGGGCGGTACGCCATCGGCTCGCCGTTGTTCACCAGCGCGGTGGTGCACCTGGAGAACGGCGCAGACCTGGTCGTCAACGCGCCCGGCAACAGCGCCGACAACGTCTACGTACGTGGCCTGCGGGTCGACGGACGGCCGCACGGAACGCCGTGGATATCGCACGACACCATCGCGCGGGGTGCGGTCCTCGACTTCGACATGAGCCCCGAGCCGTCCACCTGGGGCACCTGCGGCGCCACCGCGGCCGTGCGCCGGCCGTTGCGCGACCTCGCCGGGACGGCCCGCTGCCGGTCGGAGCGCACCGGTGTCGCCGCGCTGCTCGACGACACCAGCACGACAGAGGTCACGTTCCGCTCGCCGCACCCCGTGCTGGAGCACACCGGGCAGGGCGCCGTGCGGATCTACACGCTGACGTCGGCGAGCAAGCCGGGTGACCCGAGTTCCTGGCTCCTCGAAGGCTCGCCGGACGGCACGACCTGGCACGTGCTGGACGAGCGCAGGGAGGAGCCGTTCCGCTGGCGCAGGCAGACCCGGGCCTTCCGGGTGGCCCACCCCCGGGAATGCCGCCTGCACCGGCTGCGGATCACCGGGAGCACCCGGCGGCGCGTACGGCTGGCGCAGTGGGAGCTGCTCGGATGACCGGCAGGCCCTGGGAGGTCGCCGCCGACCGTCTGCGTGCCTCCGATCCCGGTCTCGTCCGCAGTCGGGTGGCGCTGTCGGCGGTGCTCGGCATCGTGGTCGCGGCCGGGATACTCGCGCCGATCGGCCTGCCCCTGACGATCGTGCTGGTCGGCGCGATCGCGGCGATGCTGGCGGCGTTCACGGTGAACGATCCGGCACCGGCGCAGCAGGCGACGACACTGCTGCTCGGCTTCCTGGCCGGTGGCACGGCGCTCACCACTGCCAGTGCGGGCCAGGCCCTGCCCCCGCTGGACGGTGTCGTCTTCGTACTGCTGATTTTCGTCGCCGTGTACGCCCAGCGCTTCGGGCCGCGCGGCGTCGCGCTCGGCTCGATGGCGTTCTTCCTCTTCTTCTTCGCGATGTTCCTGCAGACGCAGCTGCGCCAGGTTCCCGAGCTGCTCGGTGCCCTCGCGATCGGGCTCGCCGCCAACGCCGTCGTACGGTTCCTGGTACTGCCCCGGCGCCCCGAGCGTGAGCTGCTGAGCATCCGGCGGGCCTTCCGCGCCCGGCTCGGGGCCGTGGTCCGGGCCTGCGCCGGCTTCCTGTCCTCGGGTGGCACGGCGCGTGCGGGCAGGCGGTTGCGCCGGGCGAACTCCCGGCTGCACGAATGCGTGCTCCTGATCGAGGACAGCGCCGACGACGTGCTCGACGCACGTGCCGCCGCGTTGCTGCGCAGGCGGGTGATCGAGGTCGAGCTGGCGGTGCAGTGGCTGTCGGTCGCCACGCGGCGGGTCATAGCAGCGGCGCCCGGCCAGGACGTGCCGGCCGATCTGCTCGCGCGGCTGCGACGGTTCCGCTCGCTCATCGAGCGCGATCCCCGTGAGCTGCCGGTGATCAGCGACACGGAGGAGTTCAGCAGGCTGCTCGTCGAGGGCAGCAGGCTGAACGGCGCGGTGGCACCCGGGGACGAGCTACGGCGGGCGATCGCGGAGCTCGCGCTGGCCGACGTGAACGCGCAGCGGGTCGCCGAGCGCGGCTACTCCGCCGAGGCGGCCGTGCCTTCGGCCCCGGAGGGCGCTCCGGCGCCGAAGGCACGGCTTTTCGTCTTCGACAACCAGACCCGCAGCGCGCTGCAGGCCGTCGTCGGCGGCGGTCTCGCCGTGCTCGGTGGCGAGCTGGTCTCCCACCAGCGCTGGTACTGGGCCGTGCTCACCGTGTTCGTGGTGTTCATCGGCACCTCGACCGCGGGCGCGACGCTGGTGAAGGGCGCCCGGCGGCTGGTCGGCACCGTGGTCGGGATCTTCGGAGGCGTGGCCACCGCGTTGCTCGTCGCCGGGAACACCCCGGCCACCGTCGCGCTGATCCTCGTGTGCGTGTTCGGGATGGTGTTCTTCGCACGCGTGTCGCAGGTCGCGATGGCGTTCTTCATCACCACGATGCTCGGGCTGCTCTACAGCATCCTCGGCACGTTCAGCTACGAGGTACTGGGCATCCGGCTCGCCGAGACGGCCGTCGGCGCGGTGGCCGGCGTGCTCGCGGCCGTGGCGATCACGCCGGTTCGCACCAGGACGGCGCTGCTCGACGACACGGCGTCCGCGCTGGAGAAGCTGCGCGAGTTCGTCACCCGGACCCGGGCGCTGCTCGCCGGTGAGGAGAACGTCGACGTGATCGAGCTCTCCCGCGAACTCGACCGCGCGGTGGGGACCGTGCGCGCCACCGTGGAACCGCTCACCCACCCGATCAACGTCAGCAGCGCGCGCCGCGACTACGGCTGGTATGTGCTGACCACGCTGGAGACGATTGCCTTCCGAGCCCGGCATGTTGCGGCCCGGGCGGAACCGGCCCTGCTTGCGCTGGACGACCGCCTCACGGTCCTCGCGGACCGGATCACCACGAACGTGGATCTCCTGCTGGAGGTGGCCCGCTCACCCGCCTGGGCGGGCAGGCGGGCGCTGGCCGTCGATGCCGGACCGGCTCCCGGCCGTGCAGCCGACGACACCCGCGCCCGGTCGGTGCTCAACAGCCTCACCAAGATCGACGAGACGGTCGTCGCGCTGGGCCGGGCGTTCGACCTCGACGCTCAATCGGTTCAGCGGGGCGTGACCGGACGCACCCGTTCGGAGCAGCCCACGGCCGATAACATCCCCGATACAAGCGAAACGAGCACTGAACCCGTCAGCAGGAGAACGCAATGACCCGAGCCCCTGTCAACGTCACCGTCACCGGCGCGGCCGGCCAGATCGGATACGCGCTGCTGTTCCGCATCGCCTCCGGTCAGCTGCTCGGCCAGGACACGCCGGTGCGGCTGCGCCTGCTGGAGATCCCGCAGGCGGTGAAGGCGGCTGAGGGCACCGCGATGGAACTCGAGGACGGCGCGTTCCCGCTGCTGACCGGTACCGACATCTTCGACGACCCGAAGCAGGCGTTCGAGGGAGCCAACGTCGCACTGCTGGTCGGTGCCCGCCCGCGCACCAAGGGCATGGAGCGTGGCGACCTGCTCGAGGCCAACGGTGGCATCTTCAAGCCGCAGGGCGAGGCGATCAACGCGGGCGCGGCCGACGACGTGAAGGTGCTCGTGGTGGGCAACCCGGCGAACACCAACGCGCTCATCGCGCAGTCGCACGCGCCGGACGTGCCCGCCGAGCGGTTCACCGCGATGACCCGGCTCGACCACAACCGGGCGATCGCGCAGCTGGCGAAGAAGCTGGGCGCGCCAGTGGCAGACATCAAGAAGATGACCATCTGGGGCAACCACTCGGCCACCCAGTACCCGGACCTCTTCCACGCCGAGGTCAAGGGCGAGATCGCCGCCGACGCGGTGAACGACCAGGCCTGGATCGCCGACGAGTTCATCCCGACCGTCGCCAAGCGTGGTGCGGCGATCATCGAGGCCCGTGGCGCGTCGTCGGCCGCGTCCGCCGCGAGCGCGGCCATCGACCACGTGCACACGTGGGTCAACGGCACGGCCGACGGTGACTGGACGTCGATGGCCGTGCCTTCGGACGGCTCCTACGGCGTGCCCGAGGGCCTGATCTCCTCGTTCCCGGTCACGACCAGGGCGGGCAGGTACGAGATCGTGCAGGGGCTCGAGCTCAACGACTTCTCCCGGGAGCGGGTCGACGCCTCCGTGCGCGAGCTCGTCGAGGAGCGGGAGGCCGTGCAGAAGCTCGGCCTCGTCTGAGCTTCCTCGCCCATCGCCTGGTCACCGCTCGTGAGCGTTGACACGAGTTAGAACTCGTCTCCGCACTCACGAGCGGTGACCAGCATAAACTTCCAGCCACTCCGCCACGGTCGGCCCCACGATCTCCGCCGATTCCGGCGCCAGGAGCACCCCGTCCGACAGCGCGGGCAGGCCGGGCGGGACGATCCTGACCGGGCGGTCGTCCTGCCGAACCGAGAGCAGGCGCCGCGTGAGCGTCGGAAGCCTGATCTGCTCCGGCCCGGCCAGCTCCACCCTTGCCGGTGTGGACCGGTCGAGCGCGTGGTCGGCCACGACCTCGGCCACCGCGTCCGCGGCGACCGGCTGGATCAGCCAGTCCTGGACGAGGACCTCCTCGCTGCCCAGGGTCACGGCCGCGGGGTTGGTGGCGAACTCATGCCACTGCGTGGTCTTGACCATGCTGGTCCGCAACCCGCTGGCCGCGACGATCTTCTCCTGCTCGCGCTTGGCCACGTAATAGGGAACGTGATCGAACGCCGGGCTCTCCACGTTGGAGATCGACACCACGACGCCGCGCTCGACACCCATTTCCTCGGCCACTTCCAGCAGGCGACGGGTCGCCCCGGCCAACGTGCCGACAAGGTCGGCGGACGGATCGGTCGGGAAGGCGTTCGAGGCGTCGACAACCACGTCGACCCCGGAGAGGGCTTCGGCCAGGCCCTCCCCGGTGTGCAGGTCGACGCCGGCTGACCGGGAGATCGGCACGACCGTGTGCCCGCCCGAGGACAGCCGGTCTCGGATTCGGGAGCCGAGCGTCCCGGTGGCTCCCGCAACAGCGATTCTGCTCACCTCGTCCACTCTCTTCCACGTCACGCCTACAGGGCCCCAGCGCGTGCGCCGCCACTCCACGACCTGAGGTGGCAGCATGAGGACGATCCTAGCTATTCTAGATATTAATCGTCCAGGATAGTTCGCATGACCTCGAGTGATGTCCGCCCATGCTGGCCCCGTGGACGTCTCGACTCGCGTCGGGCCGCGTGCACGGTGTTGCGGCGAGGTAGCCGCTGGGGATCGACGTAGGCCGGTGGTGTGTACCAAGGCCGGCCGTCGATCATCCGCACCGACCATTCGGTGTGATGCAACATCCGGTGGTGGCGCTCGCAGATCAGCGCGAGATTCCCGAGGGCGGTCGGCCCGCCGTCCACCCAGTGGATCACGTGGTGGGCCTGACACCATTTCGGTCTGCGGTCACAGCCGGGGAACGTGCACCCGGCATCGCAGCTGATCAGTGCCCGCCGGATGGGGCGCGGCACCGTGCGGCTGGCCCGCCCGATATCCAGAGTCTCGCCCCTCGCTCCGAACACCATCGGAACCGCCCGGCAGTCGCAGGTCATCCGCCGGATCTGCGCCGCAGGCAGGTTGAGGTATCCGTCGACCAGGCCGTGCCCGAGCCCCGCACGCAACTCGTCCAGCCGCGCCGACACTAGCAGCGTCACCGGCTCGCCGGCCTCGCCCGGCGTCTCCGGACACCGGGCAGCCAACGTCAGCACTTCCACGAACGCATCGCCGTAGCGCGCTTCGCGCCCACGTGGATCCGGCCCGTCCGTACCGCGGGGCGCCGTCAACGGTGACAATAGACCGGACAGCAGGGCGCCTGCCTCGGCGTCCAGCTCGAATGAGCCCGACACTCCGCCGTCACGGCGTTCGCGCATCTCCAACCGGCGTAGCGGCCGTTCAAGATCGCTGTCCTTGGGCATGTTGCCGTCCGGATCGAGCCGGTCCCGGATCTCGCGTCCCAGTCTGGCCAGGATCCGCGGCTCGCTCGCCGCGGCGGCCTCGCTCAGGATCTTCTCCGCCAGTACCCGATCCTCTTCCGCGGTGCCGGCAGGTAACTCCCCCATGGCCGTGCGGATCGCCTCCACGTGCTCCGGGCCGATCGCTCCTTCCTCGAGCGCCTCCGCCACCGCCGGTAGCGCGGGTTCCACCGCCGCGCCCGACGGCGTCAACGACGGGTTCAGGGCCCGTGCGTGCCCGATCATCCGCCGTGCTTGCCCAAGACCTGTGCTGAACATGTCGCACAGCAGCGCGCTCGCCGAACCGTAACCCCGCGTCGTGGCTACCCCGCGCGACTCGATCTCGGCGAGCAGCCGCAACTCACGTGCATACGCCTGCCGCCGCGCCACCTCGGTCTCCCGCAGAGCGCGCAGCAACTCCCCCGTCTCCCAGGGAAGGCACGGCTTCGAGTGGTGGGGTTCCGAACACGGATTCAGCGTAGCACGCTACTAGAACATGTGTTCGAGCTGACCAGTATCAGGGTCGAGTAGTTCGTCGGCGCGCTGAGGTGCGAACATCTCCACCGTGCCACCAGCGGAGGTCCTGACATGACCAGTAAGTTCACCGAGCTTGCGATCGACTGCGCGGATCCCCACGGTCTCGCCCGGTTCTGGTGCTCGGTCCTCGACTACGAGGTGCAGGACGAAGACGACGGAATCGTCACGATCGGCTCCCCGATGGTGCCGGAAGGCGGGAACCACCCCGGCCCGGTGCCACCGACGTTGACGTTCGCGCACGTGCCCGAGGGCAAGACCGTCAAGAACAGGCTCCATCTCGACGTCAACCCCACCGACAGGGAGCAGGACGAAGAGGTCCGTCGCCTGCTCGACCTGGGTGCTCGGCACGCCGACGTCGGCCAGGGCGATGAGAGCTGGGTCGTGCTTGCCGACCCGGAGGGGAACGAGTTCTGCGTCCTTGCGGACCGCCGGCCATGATCGGACGATCCCGGCCCGGGCAAGGGTGCTGCCGTCAGGCTCGCGTGGTCGCGTAGAGCAGCATGTCGCGCCGCGTGCCGCCGATCTCCTGGTAGCTGCGGAGCAGGCCCTCACGCCGATATCCGGACGCATCCGCGACGCGGATCGAACTGTCGTTCCACCGCTCGATGTACAGCTCGACCCGGTGCAGGGCGGGGATGGTCCACGCGAACGTGGTCAGCGCCCTCGGTGCACTGCTCGCGATGCCACGGCCCCGGCGTCTGGCGGAAACCGAGTAGCCCGCCGACGCCCGGCCGGCAGGCAGGTTCCGCAGCCACAGCCCGATCGCGCCGACGGCTGTGTCGGTTTCGGCGTCGGCGATGGCGAAGGACAGGCCGGCTCCTTCGCGCCCACCGGCTCTGCTCGTGAGTGGCGACGAGTTCTAACTCGCGTGCGCACTCACGAGCGTCAGGCACCGGTGAGGCCGCGGCGTTCGAGCAGGGGCTCGATCCTCGGGTCGCGGCCGCGGAAGGCACGGAAGGCCTCCATCGGGTCCACGCTGCCGCCCCTCGCCAGCAGTTCCTGGCGGAAGTGGTTACCGTTCGTCCTGGTCAGCCCGCCGTTCTCGCGGAACCACTCGACCGAGTCCGCGTCCAGCACCTCGCTCCAGACATAGGAGTAGTACCCGGCCGAGTAACCGCCGCTGAACACGTGCGCGAAGTAGGTGCTGCGGTACCGCGGCGGCACGGTCTCCAGCGAGACCCCCGCCTTCTCCAGTGCCTCCGTCTCGAACCGCTCGACGTCGTCGACTCGCATGTCCGCGCCGATGCCGTGCCATGTCTGGTCGAGCAGCGCGGCGGCCAGGTACTCGGTGGTCGAGAAACCCTCGCCGTGCTGCCGCGACTCCTCCAGCCGGTCCACCAGCCGCTGCGGCAGGGGCTCACCGGTGCGGTGGTGCCTGGCGTAGTTGGCGAGCACCTCCGGCCACAGCGCCCACATCTCGTTGACCTGCGAAGGGAACTCCACGAAGTCGCGCGGCACGCTGGCACCGGAGAACATCGGGTAGCGCACGTCGGAGAGCAACCCGTGCAGCGCGTGCCCGAACTCGTGGAAAGCGGTGATGACCTCGTCGAACGTGAGCAGCGCGGGCTCGCCCTCCGGCGGCCTGGCGATGTTGAGGTTGTTCACCACCACCGGGTGCTCGCCGAACAACCGCGACTGTTCCACGTAGTTGTTCATCCACGCGCCACCGCGTTTGGAGTCGCGCGTGTAGTAGTCACCGAGGAACAGGCCGAGAGCGCTGCCGTCGGCGTCGGTGACCTCGAAAACGCGCACGTCGGGATGGTAGGTCGGCAGGTCGTGCCGCTCGGTGAAGCTCAGCCCGTACAGCCGCGTCGCCGCGTAGAACACGCCGTCGACCAGCACGCGCTCCAGCTCGAAGTAGGGCCGCAGCTCGGCGTCGTCGATGTCGAACCGGCGCCGCCGCACCCGCTCGGCGTAGTAGGCCCAGTCCCACGGCCGCAGGGGGAAGTCCTCGCCACCGGCCTTGATCTCCTCCTGCAGGTCGATCGCCTCCGCCTGCGCGTTCACCACGGCCACCGGCGCGAGGCGATTGAGGAGCCCGAGGGCTACTTCGGCGCTGCCCGCGGTCTGGTCCTCGATGGCGTACGCGGCGTGATGCGGATAGCCGAGCAGCGCGGCGCGCTCCGCCCGCAGCATCGCGATCCTGGCAAGCACCGCGGAGTTGTCGTGCTCGTTGCCCCGGTTTCCCCGCGATACCGAGGCCCGGAACACCCGTTCCCGCAGCTCCCGGTTCTCCAGCGAGGCGAGCGCGGGCTGCGCGGTCGGCAGGTTGAGCTTGAGCAGGTACCTGCCCTCCTCCCCGTGCGTGGCGGCCGCCTCGGCTGCCGCGGCGATCGAGTCCTCGGACAGTCCCGCGAGCTCCGCCCGGTCCGCCACCACGACGGCCAGGTCGTTCGTGTCGGCGAGCAGGTTGTCCTGGAACCGGGTGCTCAGCGTCGACAGTTCCTCGTTGAGCTCACGCAGCCGCGCCTGGTCCTCCTCGGGCAGACCGGCACCGGCGCGCTGGAAGTCGAGGTGGTACCGGCGCAGCAGCCATGCCGACTCCGCGTCCAGCTCCAGCGTCTCGCGCCGCCGGTAGAGCCCTTCGATCCGGGCGGAGAGCCGGGGGTCGAGGTGGATCGCGTCGTGATGCGCGGCCAGCCGCGGTGCGATCTCGGCCTGGACCTGGCGGATCGTGTCGTTCGTGTGCGACGCGGCGAGGTTGAAGAAGACGGAGGCGACCCGGTTCAGCAACCTGCCTGAGCGCTCCAGCGCGACCACGGTGTTGTCGAAGGTCGCCGGCTCGGTGTTGTTCGCGATCTTCTCAGCCTCCGCCGCCTGCTCGGCGATACCGGCCTCGAAGGCGGGCAGGTAGTGCTCGTCGGCGATCCGGTCGAACGGGGGAAGGCCGTACGGCAGCTCGCTCGCTGCCAGGAGTGGATTGTCCGCGACCGTCATCATCAGCCCTTTCGTCCCGTCGAGCCCCCGACTTCGGCCTCCGAGGACATCTTCTTCGTACGCCGCTTCCCCTTTACCGGCTTGGGTGGCGGCGGCACGATCCCGCCGAGGTCACCACCGAGGTCGTTGATGCGCAGCACGAACGGGCGAGTGTCGGTGTAGCGGACCACCGACATCGACCCGGGATCGACCACGATGCGCTGGAAGCTGTCCAGATGCTGCCCCAGCGCGTCGGCGAGGATCGACTTGATCACATCGCCGTGACTGCACAGCAGCCAGACCGCGTGGTCGCCGTGCTCTGCGCTGATCCTGGCGTCGTGCTCGCGCACGGCCGCGACCGCGCGGGACTGGACGTTCGCCAGCCCCTCCCCGCCGGGGAAGACCGCCGCGGACGGATGCGACTGCACGATTCGCCACAGCGGTTCCTTTGCCAGCGTCTTCAGCTCGCGTCCGGTCCAGTCGCCGTAATCCACTTCGGACAACCGCGACTCGATGGACCGGGACAGCTCCCGCGCCCTGGCGAGCGGAGCCAGCGTCTGCCGGCAGCGCAGCATCGGCGAAGCGACGAGTGCCGCGAGCGGGATTCCGGCCAGCCGGTCGACCAGTGTCCGCGCCTGGGCGCGACCGTCGTCGTCCAGCCCGATCTTCGGCGACCGGCCGGCCAGCACGCCGGAGCCGTTCGCCGTCGAGCGGCCGTGCCGCAGCATGATGACTGTTCCCACTGTGCTTACCTCGACAAGCGCGGACGCGAGCGCGTCACCGACATCTGGCTTCTGCCCACCCCGCAACCCTAAGGGCTCGACGGCGCGACGGCCGGGCCCGCCTCGGGATCAAGGGTTCCCGTGAACACCAGCACCAGCAGGAGGGTCCCCAGCGCGAAGCGGTAGATCACGAACGGCAGGAACGAGCGCCTGCGGATGTAGGACATCAGCCACGCGATCACCAGGTAGCCGACACCGAAGGCGACGATCGTCGCCAGGATCGTCGGGCCCCACGCCGGAGCGTCGCTGTCGCCGATGTCGGTCAGCTTGTAGAAGCCGGAACCGAGCACCGCGGGAACGGCCAGCAGGAACGAGTACTCGGCGGCGTCGGCACGCTTGTAGCCGAGGAGAAGCCCACCGGTGATGGTGCCACCCGAGCGGGAGACACCGGGAATGAGCGCCATCGCCTGCGCGAACCCGTAGCCGAGCCCGTGCGGCACGGTGAGGTGATCGAGGTCTCGCTCCTTACGGCCGACGCGGTCGGCCACCAGCAGCAGGAGGCCGAACACGATCAGTGTCGTGGCGATCAGCCGCAGGTCACGGAACGCGTGCTCGATGTCCTCCTGGAACAGCAGGCCGAGCACGACGATCGGCACTGAGCCGACGATGATCAGCCAGCCCATCCTGGCGTCCGGGTCGCCGCGGTACTGCGGTTTGGACAGCGACAGGAACCAGTGCGAGATGATCCGGCCGATCTTGCGGCTGAAGTACAGCAGCACGGCCAGCTCGGTGCCGATCTGGGTGACCGCGGTGAAGGCCGCACCGGGATCGCCCCAGCCTGCGAACGCGGCGACGATGCGCAGGTGCGCGCTGGAGGAGATCGGCAGGAACTCGGTCAGTCCCTGGACCAGGCCCAGCACCAGTGCTTCGAACCAGCTCATGTCAGGCGACCCCGGCGAGCTCGGCGGCCTCCACGGCCGCGCGCAGCGCGGCGGCGGAGCTGTCCGGATCGGGCAGGTACGGCGCCACCGTCAGCGTGGTCACGCCGGCCTCGGCGAACGCGGTCATCCGCTCGGCGATCCGCTCCTTGGGCCCGAGCAGGGCGGTCGCGTCGATGAACTCAAGTGGCACCGCGGCCATCGCTCCCGCGCGGTCCTTGGCGAGGAACTTCTCCTGGACCTCGGCGGCCTCGGCCTCGAAGCCCATCCGGCAGGCGAGCCGGTTGTAGAAGTTCTGTTCCCTGCTGCCCATGCCACCGAGGTAGAGCGCGGCGTAGGCGCGAACCGCGTCCGCGCAGGTCCGCCAGTCCTCGCCGGTGACCAGCGGCACGGTCGGCGCGATGTCGATGCCGTCGAGGCCGCGGCCGGCCTTCTCCGCACCGGCACGCAGGTGCTGCAGGTGCCCGGCGGCGTGCGCGGGCGAGAAGAAGACGGGCAGCCAGCCGTCGGCGATCTCCCCGGTCAGTTCGAGGTTGCGCGGTCCGATCGCGGCAAGGTAGGTCGGGATCCGGTCCCGGACGGGGTGCACGGTCAGCGCCAGCGCCTTGCCCGGTCCGTCCGGCAGCGGCAGCTGGAAGTGCTCGCCGGAGTAGCGGACCCGTTCGCGGCGCAGTGCGGCGCGAACGATGTCGACGTACTCGCGGGTGCGTCCCAGCGGGGAGCCGAACCGGACACCGTGCCAGCCTTCGGACACCTGCGGGCCGGACACCCCGAGTCCGAGGCGGAACCGGCCGCCGGAGAGCGTGTCCAGTGTCGCGGCGGTCATCGCGGTGGTCGCGGGCGTCCGCGCGGGAATCTGCAGCACCGCGCTGCCGATGTCGATGGCCGAGGTCTGCGCCGCGATCCACGCGAGCACCGTCGGCGCGTCCGAGCCATAGGCCTCCGCCACCCACACGACCGAGTAGCCGAGAGTGTCCGCATGCTTGGCGAGTGCCAGGTTGGACGCGTCGTTGCCCGCGCCCCAGTATCCGAGGTTCAATCCCAATCGCACGGACGCCGACACTATCGGGCGGTTGATCGTCACCTCACTCGCCTTGGTCAAGAGTGATCCCCGACGGAGGTTAGGGTGATCGCTCATGGAGAACCGGCAGCTCGGGGCCTCCGGCCTGAGGGTGTCCAGGATGGCCCTGGGAACCATGTCGTGGGGCACCGAGACCGACGCCGAAGAGGCGGCGAACCAGCTCGTGTCGTTCGTCGACGCGGGCGGGACGCTGGTGGACACCGCCGACATCTACGCCGAGGGTGAGGCCGAGCGGATACTCGGCTCCCTCCTGGGCGACCTGGTGCCTCGTGACGACATCGTGCTGGCCACGAAGGCGGTCGCGCGGCGCACCGACGGCCCGTTCGGCGGTGGTGCCTCCCGCGGTGCGCTGCTGTCCGCGCTCGACGCCTCACTGCGCAGGCTCGGTGTCGACCACGTCGACCTGTGGCAGCTGCACGCGTGGGACGGCTCGGTGCCCTTGGAGGAAACGCTCGCCACGCTGGAGTTCGCCGTCGACAGCGGCAGGGTGCGCTACGCCGGGGTGGCGAATTACACGGGCTGGCAGCTTGCCACCGCCGCACAGGGCCTGCGCCGGCAGCGGATCGTCTCCACCCAGGTCGAGTACTCGCTGCTGGAGCGTAGTGTGGAACGGGAGGTGGCGCCCGCCGCCGCCCACCACGGGATCGGCCTGCTGCCGTGGGCACCGCTCGGGCGGGGCGTGCTCACGGGCAAGTACCGCTCCGGCACTCCCGCGGACTCGCGGGGCGCGTCCAGCACCTACGCCGGCTACGTCGAGCAGCATCGCACCGAACGGGCGGGCCGCATCGTGGAGGCGGTCGCCACAGCCGCCGACGGCCTCGGCACGTCACCGCTGGCCGTCGCGCTGGCCTGGGTGCGCGACCGGCCCGGAGTCGTCGCGCCGGTGGTCGGTGCCCGCGACACCGGCCAGCTCGCCGGCTCGCTCGCGGCCGAGGAGCTCACACTGCCGCGGGCCATCCGGGCGGCGCTCGACGACGTGAGCGCGATCGAGTTCGGCTATCCGGAGCGGTGGCCACGGTGACCCGAGATGGCGTTGTGGTGACGCCCACGTGACTCCGCGGCGATCCTGCGGGATCCTGAAGGACAACTGTTCGATTTCAAGCTCCAGGAGGACCTGACCGTGCGCCGGCTCGCCGCCGCCCCGCTGGCCGTGACCGCGCTGGTGTGCGCGCTGCTGCTCAACGGGTGCTCCGCCAACGACAGTGCCGGTGACAGTGACCCGTTGCAGGTGGTCGCCGATCCGGTGGCCGCGACCGCGCCCACCTCCCCGGCCGCCTCGGCCGACCCGGCCGGAACCGTGCTGGCCCAGGACACCGACATCACCGCGCTGGCGGTGGACGCCGCCAGCCGCACGCTCGCCGTCGCCCTAGCCGAACCGCCGTCCGTGCTGCTGTACGACCTGGACGACCTCGGCGCAGCGCCGAGGCAGGTCGAGGTACCCGGCCGCGTGGCGCAGCTCAGGATGTCGGGCGGGCAACTCCTGGCGAGCATGCCCGAAGCCGGACGGCTGGCCCGGATCTCCGTGCCGGACGGAGAGGCCGCTGTCGTCACCGTCGAGGGCGGGCCCGCGGGTGCGACCACCACGGACGGGCGCACGCTGGTCGCGGTGCGCGGCGGCAAGGGCGTCACCGTGCTCGACGGCGACCGGCCGGCGGACACCATCAGCGGGCAGCTCTACAGCGCCGACGACGTGCTCGTCGCGGGCGGCAAGGCCGTCGTGCTCGACCGGCTGCGGACCGCATTGTTCGAGGTCGACGTCACGGGCGGCACGATCGAGGAAGGGCTGCGCGCCGGGCAGGGCGCGACAAACGCCGTCGCGGACTCCTTCGGTCGGGTGCTGGTGGTCGACACCCGCGCGAGCGCGCTGCTCGCCTTCTCGACCGAGCCGTTGCTGCTGCGCCAGCGCTACCCGGTGCCCGGCGGCGCCTACGGGATCGCCTACGACCGCGAGCGCGGGCTGGCCTGGGTCACGCTCACCGAGCGCAACGAGGTGGTCGGTTTCGATATCCGCGGCGGCGAGCCCCGGGAGAAGTACCGCTTCCCCACCGTTCGCCAGCCGAACTCGGTTACCGTCGATGAACAGTCCTCGCGGGTCGTCGTCGGTTCGGCAGCCGGAGAAGGGATCCAGGTGATCGCGCCATGACAAATACCGAAGTGGTGATCGACGAGGACTGGGAGTACCGCCGGCTGCAGCTGCCGCCCGGCGTGACCCGCCTCTCCGCCGCGATCCAGCTCTCGATCCAGGCCGAGTTCTCCGGCTGGGAGCTGTCGAACGTGCGGCTGTACGCCGACGGGACCCGCCGGGTATGGCTGCGTCGGCGCCGGTCGCTCGCCAGTGCCGGGCTGCCTGGCCTCATCACCTGACCTCCGCCTCCGCGGCACGGAGGAATCGTTCGCCCCGGGCGCGCAGGTAGGCGCGCAGCTCGGACGGCCCGATGACGTCGAAGTCGGCGTCGACCGCGGCCAGGACGAACGCCGGCCAGTCGAAGGTGTCGACGTTCATCGTCAGACGGCAGGAACCCTCCTCCACGGCGTCCACGTCCCCCCAGTGTGAGACGACCCGCTCGACGTCGGCGGCCGGTGCCCGCACGAGCAGCTCGACCCGGTACCGCGTCGGGGCCGCCGCGATCTGGTGCCGGACGAACGCGACAGCGTCACCGCCGGGCAGCTCGCGCTGGCGGAAGCGCGCTCCGGTCGCCACGGGATCGCTGAGCCGGTCGACCCGGAAGGTCCGCCAGCCGTGCCGTTCCGCGTCCCAGGCCACGAGATACCAGCGGCGCCCGAGCGACACGAGGCGGTGAGGCTCGACCAGCCGCCTCGTCCGCTCACCTTCGCGTGCCGTGTACTCGAACCGCAGTCGCTCGTCGTCCCGGCACGCCTGGGCGAGCACCGTCAGCGCGAGTGGGTCGGCCCGTGGCCCTTCGCCCATCGGGGCGGGCACCGTGTAGGTCCGGAGCGCGTCAAGCCTGCGGCGCAGCCGTGGCGGCATGACCTGGACGACCTTGGTCAGCGCGCGCACCGATGTCTCCTCGATGCCGTCCACGGCTCCGCCGACAGCCGTGCGCAGGCCGATGGCGATCGCGACCGCCTCTTCGCCGTCCACGAGCAGCGGCGGCATGGCGGCGCCCGACTGGAGCTGGTAGCCGCCCGCCACGCCGCGGCTCGCCTCGACCGGATAGCCCAGGTCGCGCAGCCGGTCGATATCGCGCCGCAGTGTTCGCTCGCTGACCTGCAACCGGTCGGCCAGGTCGCTGCCCGGCCAGTACCGATGCGTCTGCAGCAGGGACAGCAGCCGCAGCATCCGCGCGCTCGTGTTGGCCATGGCTCCAGACTCGCTCACATTCAGGTCAGAAACCGTCCTGAAGTGACCCTAGCGCCGCGACTAGCAGGAGCGGAGGAAACGGTCGAGCACCCGGGTGCCGAAGCGCAGTGCGTCGACCGGGACCCGCTCGTCCACGCCGTGGAAGAGGGCGGAGAAGTCCAGCTCGGCCGGCAGCCGCAGGGGTGCGAAACCGAAGTTGCGGATGCCGAGCCTCTGGAACGCCTTCGCGTCGGTGCCGCCGGAGAGCATGTAGGGCAGGGTGCGGGCCCCTGGATCCTCGGCGAGCACCGAGGCGGTCATCGCATCGACCAGGGCACCGTCGAAGGTCGTCTCGACGGGCGGGAGCTCCATCCACTCCTTCTCGATGTCCGGGCCGAGGATCTCCTCGAGTTCGCGGTCGAACGCCTCGATCCGGCCGGGCAGGATGCGGCAGTCGACGGAGGCCTCGGCGCTCGAGGGGATGACGTTGGCCTTGTAGCCGGCGCTCAGCATGGTGGGGTTGGCCGTGTCGCGCAGCGTCGCCCCGATCATTCGGGAGATGTTGCCGAGCTTGGCCACCGCACCATCGAGGTCGTCCTCGGGGAAGTCCCAGCCGGTGATCTCCGTGACCCCGGCGAGGAACTCGCGCACCGAGTCCGTGAGCACGAGCGGGAAGCGGTGGTTGCCGAGCCGGGCGACGGCCTCGGACAGCTTCGTGACGGCGTTGTCGCGGTGGATCATCGAGCCGTGACCTGCGGTGCCGCGCACCCGCAGCGTCATCCAGCGGATGCCCTTCTCCGCAGTCTCGATGAGGTAGGTGCGCACGTCGTTCTTGAGCGTGACCGAGAACCCGCCGACCTCGCTGATCGCCTCGGTCGCACCCTCGAAGAGCTCGGGACGGTTGTCCACCAGCCACTGGGCGCCGTACTTGCCGCCTGCCTCCTCGTCGGCGACGAACGCGAAGATGATGTCGCGTGGCGGGACGATGCCATGCCGCTTGTAGTGCCGCGCCAGCGCGAGGCTCATGCCGACCATGTCCTTCATGTCGACCGCGCCCCGGCCCCACACGTAGCCGTCCTGGATCGCCCCGGAGAACGGGTGCACCGACCACTCGGAGGCGTCGGCGGGCACCACGTCGAGGTGACCGTGCACCAGCAGCGCGCCCCGGCTCGGATCGGCGCCGGGCAACCGGGCGATGACATTGTGCCGGTTCTTGCCGCCGGACTCGACGTAGGTGATCTCGTACCCGGCGTCGGTGAGCCGTTCCGCGACGTACTCCGCCGCCGCGCGCTCCCCCACCAGGGTCGCGGGGTCACCCGTATTGGTCGTGTCGATGCGGATCAGCTCGCTGGTCAGCGTGACGGCATCATCGGCGGCTGTATCGATCAGGTTCGACTCGGTCACCCGTCATTCCTATCATTGGTGCAGGTGAGACTCCTGAGGCCAGGTGGGTGGACCCCCGGTACGCGGGGCCTCGGGCATCGGCTACTCTATTCACCACGCAAGTCCGAGTGGCGGAATGGCAGACGCGCTAGCTTGAGGTGCTAGTGCCCTTAACGGGCGTGGGGGTTCAAGTCCCCCCTCGGACACCAGCACAATCCCTACGGCTAGGCCGAATCACCAAATCAACCGCCTGTTCCTTATGGTTGTATGTCATCCCCAGATGCAGCGATTCGTAGAGCGCCTGCAGCTTCGCCGGGTTTGCATCGTTGATCGCCGCGCCTACGTCGCAGGACTCAACATCGGGCTCCACCTCCTCCAGACGGACGACGCACCGGGATTGCAACCCGCAAGCGCGTGACGCACAACCTGGGCATACCGGGCCGTGCAATCTGCTCATCCCGGCCAGGCCGGACTCGAGGGCGGCTGCGCATTCTGCACAGCGGGCGGCGGTCGTGCCACCGCGGCATGCCCGGTGACGTGCGCGGGCCCGCGAATGCCCGGCACTGCGCGGATATCCCGTGGCCGTGACCGGATAGCCGGGGGCTGCGGTCGCTGCTTAGCGTCGGCAGGGTGTCCGACGACGAGTACCTCCGCCCCGCACTCCACGGAGTCCGCGTGCTGGAACTGGGCACGCTGATCGCAGGCCCGTTCTGCGGTCGGCTGCTGGCCGATCACGGCGCCGATGTGATCAAGATCGAGGATCCCGACCGTCCCGATCCGTTGCGCGACTGGGGCCAGGCCGAACGCGACGGGCACCGCTTCTTCTGGACGGTGCATGCCCGCAACAAGCGCTGCGTCACGCTGGATCTGCGCGTCGACCGCGGCCGCGAGCTGTTCCTCGACCTGGTCGCCACCACCGACGTGGTGGTCGAGAGCTTTCGCCCGGGCACCCTCGAGAAGTGGGGACTCGGCTACGACGTGCTCAGCGAACGAAATCCCGGCTTGGTGCTCGCGCGGGTGTCGGGTTACGGCCAAACCGGTCCGCACAGCGGCAGGCCGGGGTACGCCTCGGTGGCTGAAGCGGTGGCGGGCATGCGGCACCTGAACGGATTTCCCGGTGAGCCGCCGCCACGGGCGGCGCTGTCGCTCGGCGATTCGATCGCCGGGATGTTCGCGGCCCAGGGGGTGCTGACCGCCCTGTACGCCCGCGACCGTACCGGCACGCCGGGCGCCTGCGGGCAGGTCGTGGACGTGGCTCTGGCCGACGCGTGCCTCGCGCTGCTGGAGTCGACGATTCCGGACTACTCCGCCACCGGCCACGTTCGCGGCCCCGGTGGCACCCGCCTGGACGGGCTGGCGCCGTCGAACCTGTACCGGTGTGCGGACGGTCGCTGGCTGATCATCGCCGCGAACCAGGACACCGTGTTCGCCCGGTTGTGCACCGCGATGGGCCGCCCCGGACTCAGCACCGATCCTCGGTTCGCCACGCACCACGCGCGCGGCCGCAACCAGGACGAGATCGACGCGATCGTCGGCGAATGGGCGGCCCGGCACGACGCAGGCACGGTGACCGCGCTGCTGGAGGACGCCGGGGTCGTGGTCGGTCCGGTCAACACGGTCGCCGACGTGGTGGCCGACCCGCAGTTCCAGGCGCGCGAGATGCTGCTGCCGCACTACGACGAGGCGATCGGCGCCGACGTGCTGGGGCCCGGTCTGATGCCGAAACTCGACCGCACCCCGGGCACCGTGCGCTGGGCGGGACCGCCCCGCCCCGGCACACACAACGGCGAGGTGCTGACCGGGTTGCTCGGCGTGTCCGAGGAAACCCTGGCCGACCTGTCCGCCGCCGGCGTCATCTGACGGCCACACGTGAGGAGCTGAGGAGCGCGATGTCCCTCGCCCTGCCCGCCGCTGTCGACCTCCGCGAGGTCGGCCTGCGGGACGGACTGCAACTGGAAGCCCCGCTGCCGCTGACGGCCAAGCTCGAGATCCTCGACGCGATCGCCGCGACCGGGGTGCGCCGTATCGAGGCCACGTCGTTCGTGTCGCCGACCGCGGTGCCCGCCCTCGCCGACGCCGAAGCACTCGCCGCCGAACTCGGCCGGTGGCCGGGGCTCCGCTTCTCCGCACTGGTCGCCGGGTCCGGCGGGGCACGGCGCGCGGTCGCAGCCGGACTGCCGCGGCTGGAGTACGTCATCTCGGTCTCCGAAGGGCACAGCCAGGCGAACGCGCGACGTCCCACCCGGCGCGCGGTCGACGCGACCGCGGAGATCGCACGCCTCGCGCACGACGCGGGCGGGGATTGCGAGGCGATCCTGGCGTGCGCCTGGGATTGCCCGTTCGACGGGCGGACCCCCGTGGCGCGGACCGTCGACGTGGCCCGGCGCGCCGTACGGCTCGGCGCCGACCGGCTGTGCCTGGCCGACACGATCGGCACCACGGTCCCGGGACGACTCGTCGAACTGGTCGACGCGGTACGCACCGCGTGCCCTGGCGTGGAGCTCGGTGTGCACCTGCACAACACCCGGGGCGCGGGCCTGGCGTGCGCGCTGGCCGCCGTCCAGGCCGGCGTCACCCAGCTCGACGTGTCGGTCGGCGGGCTGGGTGGTTGCCCGTTCGCGCCGGGCGCGAGCGGCAACATCGCCACCGAGGAGCTCGTCTACCTGCTCGAGGAGTCCGGCGTGGGCACCGGCCTCGATCTGGACCGGGTCCTCGACGCGGTCGCCGTCGTGGAACACGCCGTCGGGCATGCGCTGCCGAGCAACCTCTACCGCGCGGCCCGGTTGCCCTCGTGAGTGCGCAACGGGGTTCTCACCGGCGCGACACTCCACGAAGATGACCAGGCAGGTTCTCAGACCTGGGGCGCCATTGTGCGCAACGCCGTGGACAACCGGACGGCGGCGGCGAGCTCGCCGAGTGCCTCGCCGTGCTGGCGGGCGAGTTCGGCGCTCGGCCCGGCAAGCGTGACGCGGTCGTCGAAATCCCCGTGGTGGAGATACAGACCCGGCGACAGCACCTGCGCGGCGAAGAAACCGGCCAGCACATTGCGCAGGTCGTTCGTCGCCAGGAAGTGGTGCGGACTGGCCCCGGTCAGCACCGTGGCGGCCGCTTTGCCCAGCAGCGGCGCGCTTGTCTCACCCCACTGGCCTCGGCCGGTGGACTCGAGCAGATCCTTCAGCAGCTGGCTGTAGGTCGCGCGGTAGACCGGGCTGCCGAAGACGACCGCGTCGGCCGCGTCGATCGCGTCCGTGGCGGTGTCCAGGCCGGTCTGGCTCAGCTCCACCAGCTCGGTGTCGGCGTCGCGAACGCCCCGCAGCACCGAGGCCACGGTGGTGCGGGTACGCCCTCCCGGTTCCGGCCCGCCGACCACACCAACCACGCGCATCATGATGAGCTCCCGGTTCCGGCGACGCCGTAACCGCCGCGATGGAACAGCAGGGGTGGACGCTCGCTCCCCGTGGCCAGCCCCTGCACGCGGCCCACCGCGATGGTGTGGTCGCCGCCGTCGAACTCGTCGTGCAGGGTGCATTCGATCCAAGCACACACGTCGTCGAGCACCGGGAGTCCCGACCTGCTGCGCTGCCACCCCACACCCGCGAACTTGTCGATGCCGGAGCGGGCGAACCGGTTGCTGACCTCTTCGTGTCCCTCCGCCAGGACGTTCACGCAGAACCGTCCGCTCTTCCGGATCTTCGGCCAGGTCGTCGACGTTCGCGCCGGTGAGAAGCTGACCAGCGGCGGATCGAGTGACAGCGACGCGAAGGACTGGCACGTGAATCCGGCGGGCCCCGCCGCGTCGATCGCCGTGATCACCACAACCCCGGACGCGAAATGCCCGAGGACGTCCCGCATCCGGCCGGGCGACACCGCGGCCGATTCGAGTACGTCAGCGTACGTCCCGTCGTCCATGGGCCGCAGGCTACGAGGCCGGAACGCCGGTCGACTATCCGCGGACCGCGGATCGGTATCCGCCACACGCCATCCCGCCACCCCCGTGATCCTCGCCCGGTGGATAGAGACGCGCGTTCTCCGGATAGCCCGGCGGGCCAAGGTGGCAATAGCGTCCGCAGCACGGACCAGCGAAAAGGAGCCGCGATGACGTACTCCTCCGATCCCGGTGCCATCTCCCCGCTCCCGTCCACCGGCACCGTGCAGCAAGCGATCGCCGCGCTTGCCGGGGGTCGGATGGTCGTCGTGCTGGACGACGCCGACCGGGAGAACGAGGGCGATCTGATCGTCGGCGCCGGGACGGTCACCGCCGAGCAGGTCGCGTTCATCGTCCGGCACACCACCGGGATCGTGTGCGCGCCGATGCCAGGAGACCGGGCCGACACGCTGCGGTTGTCCCAGATGGTCGCGGACAACACCGATTCGCAGGCCACCGCGTTCACCGTCACGGTCGATCATCGCGACGCCGGTACCGGGGTGTCCGCCGCGGACCGCGCGTGCACGTTGCGTTCGCTGGCCGACCCCGGGACCAGGCCCGAGGACCTGCGCCGCCCGGGGCACGTCTTCCCGCTGCGCGCCCGCGACGGCGGCGTGCTCGTCCGGGCCGGGCACACCGAGGCGGCGGTGGACCTACTGACGCTCGCCGGTCAGCCGCCGGTCGGCGTGATCGGTGAGATCGTCGCGCCGGACGGCTCGATGGCGCGCGGCGAGCGGTTGCACGCCTTCGCCGCCGAACACGGACTCCCGGTCCTCACCATCGCCGACCTGGTGCGTTACCGCCGCTCCACCGAGCGGCTCATCGAGCACATGGCCACCGCCGCCCTACCGACCGTGTTCGGCGAGTTCCGCGCCGTCGCGTACCGCTCGACGCTGGATGGCACCGAGCACCTCGCGCTCGTCCGGGGCGACGTCACCGCGGCGGACCGGGCCGAATCCGGTGTGCTCGTGCGCGTGCACAGCGAGTGCCTCACCGGCGATATCGTCGGCTCGTTGCGGTGCGACTGCGGCTCGCAGCTGGAGCAGGCGATGGCGGAGATCGCCAGGGAGGGGTGCGGTGTCGTCGTCTACCTGCGCGGCCATGAGGGACGCGGCATCGGGCTGGCCCACAAGATCCGGGCTTATGCGCTGCAGGAACAGGGATTCGACACGGTCGACGCCAACCTCAGGCAGGGGCTGCCCGTCGATTCACGTACCTATGGCGTGGGTGCGCAGATCCTTGCCGACCTGGGTGTCCGCAGGCTGCGTCTGATCACGAACAACCCGGCCAAATACCGTGGACTCGGCGGGCACGGTCTGGAGATCATCGGCCGGATCGGCCTGCCGACCGCGGCGAATCCACACAACGTCCGCTACCTGCGAACCAAACAAGGCCGGCTCGGCCATCAGTTGGCCGGTGACGAGGCGATATGAGTAGCCGTCGCCCCGTTGGCGGCGGCCGTCGGGAGTCCGATCCGTGCCCAGCCCAGACCAGTTCGACGCGACCGATATCCGCCTGCTCGCGACCCTGGTCGAGCGGCCGCGAGCGACGGCGGTCGTCCTCGCCGAGATGACCGGTCTTTCACGCAACACCGTGCAGAGCCGGCTGACCCGCCTCGACGAACACGGACTCCTGGAGTCCTTCGAACGCCGGATCTCACCGAAAGCGCTGGGCTATCCGTTGACGGCCTTCGTGCGGACGACGGTCACCCAGAACCGGCTCGACAAGGTCGCCGCGGCGCTCGCCGAGACCCCGGAAGTGCTGCAGGTACAGGGCATCAGCGGCCGGGACGATCTGCACGTCCATGTCGTGGCGGTCGACGCGGACGATCTGTATCGGATCGCGGGGCGGATCCTCGCCGTGCCCGGAGTCGAGCGCACCGAGAGCGCGCTGGCCATGAGGGAGCTGGTGGACTACCGGATCACGCCGCTCCTCCGGCGCGGCGAGGACCGTTGAGAGGCTAGGACGCGCTGCCACGCAGGGTTTCGCTGGGCAGCTCGCCGAAGCGCTCCCGGTACTGCTGGGCGAACCGGCTCTGGTGGTAGAAACCCCACCGCGAGGTCACATCGGTGACGCGCGTGCGCTGCGGATCGCTCCGCTCCAGCTCCGCCCGCACCCGATCGAGCCGGATTCGGCGCAGATGGCTCATCGGCGACTCACCGAGGTTCTGCTGGAACGAGGTATGCAGGGTGCGCACGCTCATACAGCCGACCTTGGCGAGTTCCTGCGGCGTCAAGGGTTCGTCGGCGTGCTCTTCAATGTACTCGATGACCGGCCGCAGGCGGCTGCACCGGACCGGGTCCGGTGCGGCGGTCAGCTCGTCGGTGTACTCGTGCCTGCCTGCGTGCAGCAGCTGGGTCACGATGAACGCCTCGTACTGTTCGCGCGCGAGCGGCATCTCGGCCAGTCCACCCGGCCGGTCGAGCTCGCGGGCGAGGAACTCGACCGAGGCGAGCAGTGTGCTGCCCGCGGGTCCGGCCAGGTCGATGCCGAAGTCGAAGTCGACGACCTCGTGGACCGGGTGGCCGAGCAGCCCGGCCAGATGACCCTCCAGGCTGTGCCGGGGAATCTTGAGTATCAGTTGTTGGGCGTCCTGCGACCAGCGGACCGTGTTCTCCTGGTCGGGGAGCAGGATCACTCCGGAAGCCCGCGCCGACGTCGTCTCGCGTTGCCCGTCCGTGCGGCTGGCGGCGGTCTGCCCGGTGACCGTGAGGTTCACGTGGTAGTTGTCCTCGGTCGGCGGCATCACGAGCTTCGCGCGCGACCGGTAGGTCAGATAACCGAGGGTGAACCGCTTGTCGGACACCGCGTTCAGGGTCATTTCCAGGCGGTCGCCGGGCGCGGTGAGCGTGTGATCGAGGTACACGCGGGTGACCGCCTCCCGCGCCTCGTCCAGCTGTCGCGTGTCGAGAACCGGGAATCTGGACAGGCAGTGCTGGGGCGGCGGTGCCATCGCCACATCGCTCGGTACCGTGGCCATCTCGTCGACACCTCCTCGTGCCGTGTTTCGGCGGGCCAGGCTCGATCGTTCGCCGACGCAGCGTGGTCGAGGCTAGCCGCCTGCGCGCGACCGCACTAGCGCGACAGCGCATCACGATATCCGCTGAGTGCGAATTTCACCCGCCGCCGGAAATTCGCACGGAACGGACCGGCGTCTGCGGTGCGCGGATATCCCCGGCCGATCCGCCGTCCTAGCGTCTGCCCGCATCGGCGGTGATCGTGCAACGCCGTATCCGCATCCCTGAAGGAGAGGTCGATGACGCCCGCCTCACCGGTCGCACCCGAAGAATTCAAGCTGTTCATCCACGGCGAATCGGTCGACGCCCGCTCCGGACGGACCTTCGACTCGCTGAACCCGTACACCGGCCGGACCTGGGCACGCCTTGCCGACGGAGGCCCCGACGACGTTGACGCCGCGGTCGCCTCCGCCCGCACCGCGCTCGACGGCGAGTGGGGCGCGATGACCGGGTTCGAGCGTGCCGCGATCCTCCGCGCCTGCGGTGCGGCGATCGCGGCCAACGCCGAACGTCTCGCGCGCCTGGAGGTCAACGACTCCGGCAAGCTCCTGCGCGAGATGCTCGGCCAGCTCAAGAGCCTGCCGCAGTGGTACTACTACTTCGGCGGGCTGGCCGACAAGCTCGAGGGCCGCACGATCCCCCCAGTCAACGCCAACTACTTCGGGTACACCACCCGGGAGCCGGTGGGTGTGGTCGGCGCGATCACACCGTGGAACTCTCCGCTGCTCCTGCTCACGTTCAAGCTGGCGCCCGCGCTGGCCGCCGGTTGCACGATGGTCGCCAAGCCGTCGGAGCACTCCCCAGCCTCGACGGTCGCGTTCGCCGAGGTGCTGCACGAGGCGGGCCTGCCTGCGGGCGTCCTCAACGTCGTCACCGGCTGGGATCGCGCCACGGGCGAGGCGCTGTCCTCCCATCGCGGCGTCGACAAGATCGCCTTCACCGGTTCGTCGGCCACCGGCGCCAAGGTCGCGCAGGCCGCCGTCGCGAACCTCAACCGCGTGACGCTGGAGCTCGGCGGCAAGAGTCCCCAGATCGTGTTCCCCGACGCCGACCTCGACGCGGCCGCCAACGGCCTGGTCGCGGGCGTGTTCGCGGCGACCGGCCAGACCTGCATGGCCGGGTCCCGGCTGATCGTGCACGCCGACGTGCACGACGCACTCGTCGAGAAGGTCGTCGCACGCGCGAGCACCATCAAGCTCGGCGACCCCACAGAGCCCGACACCGAGATGGGCCCCGTGGCCAACCAGCCACAGTACGAGAAGGTGCTCGGCTACCTGGAGGGCGCGGCGGCGGAAGGGGCGACGTTCGCGTGTGGCGGCGAGCCGGACGCCGAGCGGGGCGGGCTGTTCGTCAAGCCCACCGTCGTCACGAACGTAAACCAGCACAACACGATCGTCCGCGAGGAGGTCTTCGGCCCGGTACTGGCCGCATACACGTTCCGGGACGAGGAGGAAGCGCTCAAGCTCGCCAACGACACCCCGTACGGCCTGGCCGGTGCCGTCTGGACCAAGGACGTACACCGCGCACACCGCGTCGCCGCCAAGGTCCGGGCGGGCACGGTCTGGGTCAACGCGTATCGCGTGATCGCGCCGAACATGCCGTTCGGCGGCTTCGGCGCCAGCGGGCTCGGCCGCGAGAACGGCATCGATGCCCTGCACGAGTACACCGAGAACAAATCCGTCTTCGTCGAGCTCACCGGTGGCACCCGGGATCCCTTCCAGCTCGGCTGACCACCGCACGGCAACTCATCGAGGAGGACAGCGATGACCGCAATCCCTACCGAACGCGCCAACACCCGCCTCGGCCTGGCCCCCACCGGCCCGCGCCCTGAGGAGGAGACCCGGCCGCTGGTCGACCGCACGAAGACCAACCCGTTGTTCGGCGACCAGAAGATGAAGCTGGGCCTGTTCGGTACCAACTGCTCCTACGGGCTGATCATGTCGCATGCCCCGAGCACCTACAAGGTCACCTGGGAGCACACGAAGGAGATCGCCCAGCGCGCCGACAACCTCGGCTTCGACGTGCTCGTGCCGATCGCGAAGTGGAAGGGCACCGGCGGTTCGACGAACTTCAACGGCAACAATTACGAGACGTACGCCTGGGCAGCGGGGCTCGCAGAGGCGACCGAGCGCATCGCGATCGGTTCCACCTCGCATCTGCCGACCATTCACCCGGTCCTGGCTGCCAAGGCGGCCACCACGATCGACCACATCTCCGGCGGCCGGTTCGCCCTCAACCTGGTGATGGGCTGGATCGCGCCGGAAATGGAGATGTTCGGCCGGGAGCAGCGCGAGCACGACGAGCGCTACGCGTACGGGCAGGAGTGGATCGACTTCGTGAACAAGCTGTGGACCGAACCCGGCTCGTTCGATCTGAGCACGCACTACTTCACGGGTTTCGACCTGGAGGCCTACCCCAAGCCGCACCAGGCTCCGCGGCCCGCGCTGCTCAACGCAGGCAATTCGCCCGCCGGCATCGAGTTCTCCGCGCGCAACGTCGACATCAACTTCGCCTCGCTGGACACGCTGGAGAACATCAAGGCGTACACCGACATGATCACGAGCAAGGCTCGTGAGGAGTACAACCGGGCCATCAAGGTGATGACCTACGGCCTGATCGTCTGCCGCGATACCGAGGCCGAAGCGAAAGCAGCCTTCCAGCAGGTCCTCGACGAGGCCGACTGGGACGCGGCGGGCAACATCATCAAGGTCGCGGGCTCGGGCGCGAGCCAGTCGTTCGATCACGCGGCGCGGCAGATGCAGGAACGCTTCATCGCGGGCTGGGGCGGCTACCCCATCATCGGCACACCCGAGCAGGTCACCGAGGAGCTCGGCAAGCTCAACGAAGCGGGCATGGAAGGCATGATCTTCGGCCTCATCGACTACAACGAGGAGCTGAAGTACTTCGGTGACAAGGTGATGCCACTACTCAAGGAAGCCGGCCTACGGCACTGAGCTCACTGGTAGCTGCCGGTAAGCGGGGGCCGGGAACGTCCGATCCCGGCCCCCGCGCCACGTCCGCGACCGACCCCGTCACATGTCCGAACTGGTCCGGCCGGGCCAGGAATCCACAGCGGATGGACAGCATCCGGATGACCTCGACCATACTTGACGTTCTAGCATGCGTCTCATGGCGAACGACACCGACGACGTTGCCGCACTTGTCGAGATGTTTCGGGCCGACTGGGTAAACCGGGACGCCGCCATCCTCCAATCGATCTGGGACCCGAGCTACGAAACCGTGTACTGCCCCGCCGAACTGGACCGGCCGGTGCTGGGTAAGGCTTCGATCGACCAGTACTCCGATCGTGTTGTCGCGGACATCAGTGACGTGCACGTCATGGCCGTCTCCGACGTTCGGATCGACGTCATCGACAACGTCGCCTGGGTCTTCTTTTCCTTCCACATCGAGGGTTTGAGCGGAACGTCCGAGCCATTCACCGTAAACGGCCGCACTACGCTGATGGCGCGTCGCACCGACGATGGATGGAAAGGAATCCATTAGCGATCGGCACCGACATCCGTCGTCGCGACCCGCATTCCCCCGCATGTCCCCGCATGCCGTGGCCATTCTCCGAGGGGCCCGGTTCGGCATCACGATGGAGATCCAGACCGAGGTCTTGGACGAAGCACCCGTGCGAGGCTGGGGAAGCTCGGCGACGCCCCGGCCGGGTTGTGGGGCTTGGCCCGCCCGCCCTATCCCCGGCGGTAGGCGTGACCACGGCGCTGAACGTCCAACCCCGGTGGAGCGCGCCGTGATCAACGGCGACATCGCCGTGACCGCGAACGAGGTGCAGCCGGCACTGCGCGCACGGCGGCATCCCGGTCGTCTCGCTGCACAACCACGGCCTGAATACTCGCTACGCTTGTCGGCGGCCACGTCCGCGTCGCCAGAACAGCTATGGTCCTGTCTACGTGACTGTCGGCCGTTCCGCGGCAGAGCTCGTGCCGGTCTGGCCGACTCTCAGGACGAGAACATCCTCGTGCGCGATGACCCAGGCGGGCACGCCGCGGTCGCGGAGCTTGCGCACGTAGTCGAGTTGGAAGAACGACGAGCGCGAGACGAGCTTGCCGTCGCGCAGTCCCGCGAGGAGTCCGACGCAGCGTTGGACGGGGTCGAGTCCGGCGTTGATCGCCGCGTCCAACGTGAGGGACGGGAAGTCGATGAGTTCGCCGTCGATGCGGAAGGGGCGGGTGGTGATGGCGACGACGCCGCCGGGTCGCAGCAGCGGTACTGCGCGGCGCAGGATGTCGGTGAACCCGCGCAATAAGGTGGGCAGGCTGCGGTGGGCGAGGTTCGCGCGATCGCGGCTGTCCCGGGGCGCGGACGCTGGACCCATACGGCGGGGAGGTCACCAGCAACCCGACCCGCCCGGCGTAGCGCCCGGCGAGGTCGGGAAGCACCTGACGGGCGTCGCCCACGTGCACCTCACTACGCCCGGTTCCGTCGTCGGCGGCGAGGGCGAGGTTGGCTTCGGTGAGTTCGGCCCACCGGGTTTCGTACTCGATGCCGAGGGCGTCGCGGCCCTTGTGGACGGCTTCGACCAGGGTGGTGCCGACGCCGCACATGGGGTCGAGCACGAGGTCGCCGGGCGCGGTAAAGGTGTCGATGGCGTGGCGGACGATCGCGGGCAGCATCTTCGCCGGATACGGGTGGTGGTTCCGCTGCGATGGTGTGGCTATGGGCAA
>NZ_JAEHOB010000059.1 GCF_016464705.1 Qaidamihabitans albus | reverse complement strand
GGACGCTGGTGTCCTCGGCGCGGGCAGCGCATTCGATGATCTCGGCCAGGGCATCGCCGTGGCGGGCCTGGATGCTGCGCGGATCGGGACGGCCGTCCCCGTCCCGAGGCCGGGGTTTTGACCAGCGCGGTGAACAGGCCTTCCAGGGTGGCGCCGGTCTCCGCGTCGAGGTGGCCGGAGAACTCGAGGTCTCCGTTGCGCTTGTGCCGGCAACGGAACTCGCGGGCCGGTGCGGCGAGGTCCTCGCCGGCGGGTGGGCCGCCCTGCGCGTCCCAGTAGCCGCGCAGACGCCGCCCCGCCGCACGCACCTCGTCCGGTGTCGCCTGCGTGGCCAGTTCCAGCAGATGCCGCTGCGACTCGGCCCGCGCCGGGGCGGGCACCGCACCCGGGCAGCCGCCGAAGATCCGCGTCAAAGACCCGGACATGCTCACCGGCGATGTGACCGGCGGCCAGT
>NZ_JAEHOB010000058.1 GCF_016464705.1 Qaidamihabitans albus | reverse complement strand
GGATGGTCACGGCCCACACGACCATGCAGTACGGGCAGAGCGCACCGATGTCGTAGAGGCTGGAGTAGATCAGCCAGTGCACGAACACCACGCCGAACGTGGTGCCGGCCTGCATCCCGAGCCAGAACCAGCGTGGCACCCGGAATCCCGGCAGGAGCACGACGCCGATGGTGACCACGACCGCAAACCCGGCTATGCCGATCAGCGGGTTGGGGAAACCGAAGGCCGCCGCCTGTGGACTGTCCATGACCGAGCCGCAGGAGACGACCGGGTTGAGTGTGCAGGTCGGCACATATGCCGGATCGCCGAGTTTGGCGATCTTCTCCAGCATCAGGACGAAGGCCGCCGCGAGCCCGATCCCGCCGCCGACCACGTACAGCCAGCCCAGCGCGCGGGGGGCGGCCGGTACTGCGGCGTCGCGGTCGGCGTCGGCGCGCACGGAACCGGTGGTGCTCACGCCGTCAGCGCCTCATCCAGCCGCGCCCGCAACTGG
>NZ_JAEHOB010000057.1 GCF_016464705.1 Qaidamihabitans albus | reverse complement strand
GCGGAGCACGGTTCGCCGGGGCCGCCATGTTCGACAGGGCGCGCTTCGCCCGGAACGCCATGTTCAACGGGGCGAGCTTCGCCGGGAAGGCCACATTCAAGTCCGTGAGCTTCGCCGGGGCGGCCAGATTCGGGCCAGGCGTATTCGCCGGGGTGCACTTTGCTGGGGACGCCCTGTTCAGCGGGGCGAGCTTCGCCGGGAAGGCCATGTTCAACGCGGCGACCTTCGACGGGGACGGCGCCTGGTTCGACGGGGCGAGCTTCGCCGGGAAGGCCACATTCGCGTTGGCGGGCTTCGCCGGAGACGCCCTGTTCGCCGGGACGAGCTTCGGCGGGGACGCCAGATTCGACGGGGCGAGCTTCGACGAGGACGCCCTGTTCAACGAGGCAACGTTCGCAAGCACGATTCACTTCGTTGCAGCAACGTTCCTCCGCAAGCCGGTGCTCAGCACCGCGTGGATAAGGGCTGACAATGGCGCATATAAACATGGGCGCCATTCGTGGCCGGCCGGGTGGGAGGTGACTGATGAACCGCCGACGGCTCTTC
>NZ_JAEHOB010000056.1 GCF_016464705.1 Qaidamihabitans albus | reverse complement strand
GGCGGTTCACCAACGGCCGCTTCACTTCCAGCCGGTGACAGCCGGCCGCCGGGGGCGGGGTATACGGGGAGCGGAGGTAGGCGCAAAGGACGTCGACAACGGTCTGTCGTTGAGCAGGATTGTTCTGCGCGACACGTTCCAAGGCGTACAGACCACCGTGGCGGACTGCGGCCCTGTCCGACCCCAGCTGTTCCACGGCCTGGACATACAGCTCCGTGAGGCGGCGCTCGGTCGCGTCGTGCTCGTTGGCCCACTGCCGCCTCCCGGCCAGCACCAGCGCCACCACACCACCGGTGCCAGCCCCGACCGTCAGACCGACCTTGATGAGCTCGATCCGATCCTTCGGATCTACGACACCATCGACAGCCAACACCAACGCGACCACCGCGATCGTCGTGACCAGCGCGACCGGCACCACGACCACCACCGTGGCCCACCACCACGTCCCACCCCGACGACGCCACCACCGCCGCACACCGAAACGGCCAGCACCAGTCGTCCTGTCGTTGCCCATAGCCACACCATCGCAGCGGAACCACCACCCGTA
>NZ_JAEHOB010000055.1 GCF_016464705.1 Qaidamihabitans albus | reverse complement strand
GCGGAGCACGGTTCGCCGGGGCCGCCATGTTCGACAGGGCGAGCTTCGACGGGGCCGCCATCTTCGCCGAGGCGAGCTTCGCCGAGGACGCCCTGTTCGACAGGGCGAGCTTCGACGGGACCCACGCCATGTTCGAGGGGGCGAGCTTCGCCGGGTTCGCTGTGTTCGTCGGGGCGAGCTTCGCCGGGGAGGCCCTGTTCGACGGGGCGAGGTTCGCCGGGGGGTCCTGTTCGACGGGGCGAGGTTCGACCGGGAGGCCCAGTTCGGCGGGGCGAGCTTCGCCGGGATCACCATGTTTGACCGGGTGAGGTTCGACGGGGACGCGAGGTTCGAGAGGGCGAGCTTCGGCGGGACTCACACCGTGTTCGACGGGGCGAGCTTCGCCAAGCAGGCTCTGTTCAGTCAGGCAACGTTCGCAAGCACGATGTGGTTCGGTGCGGCAACGTTCCTTCGCAAGCCGGTGCTCAGCACCGCGTGGGCAAGGGCCGATAAAGGGCGTCACTCGTGGCTGGCCGGGTGGGAGGTGACTGATGAACCGCCGACGGCTCTTC
>NZ_JAEHOB010000054.1 GCF_016464705.1 Qaidamihabitans albus | reverse complement strand
GGTGGGCAACGGAGGCGAGGTCGTGCAGCCGCCCGCTCCTGGCCGTGAGCGCGGTGAGTTCGGCGATCATCTCGCCTGCACGCGGGGCCGCGATGGTCGCGCCGAGCACGCGGCCTTTCCCGTCGAGGACGACGTGGGTGAAGCCTTCGGTGGCGTCCTCGGTGACGGCGCGGTCGACGTGGGCGTGTTCGAGAAGCCGCACCCGCACGTCCGTGCCGTGTCGCTGCCGGGCCTGCTGTTCGGTGAGGCCGACGTGGGCGATCTCGGGGTCGGTGAAGGTGACCCGGGGAATGTGCTCGTGGTCGATGCTGCGGGTGGGCGCGAGCAGGGCGTTGGTGGCGGCGATGCTGCCGTGCATCCCGGCGACGTGGGTGAACGGCAGCGCTCCGGTGATGTCCCCGGCGGCGTAGACACGTCGGTTGCTCGTCCGCAGCCTGGCATCCACCGAGGCGTAGCCACGCTCGTCCACGTCCACCCCGGCGGTGTCCAGGCCGAGCCCGGATGTTGCCGGGCGGCGGCCGGTGGCCACCAGGACCCGGTCGGCGGACACCGTGGTGGAGC
>NZ_JAEHOB010000053.1 GCF_016464705.1 Qaidamihabitans albus | reverse complement strand
TTTCGGTGTGGGTCCAGCCTGGGTGGGGGGAGGAATTCCGGTAGTTGGTCGGCCGGGTTGATCCGGGTTCCCACTGGCTGTGATGGATCAGGCGGTGATGCTGCGCGCACAGCAGCACCAGCACGACCGTCCATTTCGGTCCTTTGGCGTGGGTGGGGAAGGCGCAGCCGCCGTCGTGCAGGGCCAGCGCCCGGCGCTGTGCCGGGGTGGCGAGCCTGCTTCCGCGGCCGAGGTAGAGCGGTTCACCGTGCTGCCCGAGGATCGCGGGTACCACCCTGGCTGCGCAGGCGAGCCTGCGCAGGTGGTCGAGGTTGGTGTGGCACGGGAGGTCGAGCACCGCGGTGGAGGCGCTGTTGCAGTTCGGCCAGGGTGATGGTGGCGGTGAGCACGGCTCGTTCACCGCCCAGGACGGTGAGGTCGTCGGCGCGGGCCGCGCAGTCGATGATCTCGGCGAGTGCGTCGCCGTGCCGCTGGTCGGCCGTTCTGTGGTCGGGTCGGCCGTCCTCGTCGGTGGGCCGGGGCTTGGCGAGCGGCACGAACAGGCCTTCCAGTGTGGCGCCG
>NZ_JAEHOB010000052.1 GCF_016464705.1 Qaidamihabitans albus | reverse complement strand
CGAGCCGCTTCTCATCGGCACGTCCAAACGGCGGACGGCGGGCCCTAACATGCGGAAGGATGGCCGACATGACATTGCCTGCCCTCCCCGAGGAGTCCTTCCAGCGCGTGCTCTGCGTCGTCGCACACCCTGACGACATGGAGTACGGCACGTCCGCGGCCGTCGCTCGCTGGACCGCGCGCGGCATCGAGGTCGGTTATCTCCTGCTCACCCGCGGTGAGGCAGGCATGCCGAACCCTCCCGAGGAGACGGCACGCCTGCGCGTCGCCGAGCAGCAGGCCGCCTGCGCCGTCGTCGGCGTCAAGCACCTGACCGTCCTCGAACATCCGGACGGCGTGCTCGTCTACGGCCTCGACCTGCGCCGCGACATCTGCCGGGAGATCCGCCGGTTCAAACCCGACGTCGTACTCGGCACCGGTTACGAAACCGAGACGCCCTACGGCTTCGACCAGGCCGACCACCGCGCCGCCGGGCTCGCGACGCTCGACGCCGTGCGCGACGCAGGCAACCGGTGGGTCTTCCCGGAGCAGATCGACGACGAGGACCTCGAACCGCACTCCGCGCGCTGGCTCATCGTCCCCGGGCTCCCCGGCTCCGGCGCCACCCACGGCGTCGACGTCACGGGTGAACCGCTGCGCCGCGGCGTCGCCTCGCTCGAAGCGCACGCCGCGTACCTGGCCGCGCTCCCAGACCACCCCGCCCCCGAAGACATCATCCCGAAGTTCACCGCGATGAGCGGCAAAGCCATGGGCGTCGAACACGCCGTCCTGTTCCGCGCCCACGACCTGCAGGCACCACCGGAGTTCATCACCGAAGCCATGCAGGACTGACTCGGG
>NZ_JAEHOB010000051.1 GCF_016464705.1 Qaidamihabitans albus | reverse complement strand
TTGTTGCCTGGTGTTGAGTGTAGTTGATTGAGTGCTTTGGCGGGGTTGCGCCAGCCGAGGCGTTCGCGGGGCCGGTTGTTGAGTTCGACAGCCACGAACTCGAGGTAGTCGGGGTGGTAGCCGGACAGGTCGGTGAACTTCGGAAAGTACTGACGGAGAAGGCCGTTGGTGTTTTCGTTCGTGCCACGTTGCCAGGGTGAGTGCGGGTCGCAGAAATAGATGTCCAGGTCGGTCGCTGCGGCGATCTGGATGTGGTTGGCCATCTTTCTGTCCCTGGTCCCAGGTCAGCGTCCGGCGCAGGGTTCGTGGCAGCGCGGACATCGTCGTCGTCATCGCTTCCTGGGCGTCGAGGGCCTTGTGTGTGCGGCAAATGCAACAACATGACGAACCCTGTGGCTCGTTCGACGAGCGTGCCGATAGCGGAACCATTTCCGGCCCCGGTAATCAGGTCACCCTCACACGCCCTGGTATTGCTCGGTCCTCGACTTCGGCCGGCCGTTGGCTGATCGAGACCGCACCGGCATGCCGGCTGCGGCGTTCGTCGGCCTTGCGGTGAGGTTTGCGCAATGCGCGACCGTTCGCAAGCACTGTGCCAGTTCGCGTTTCAGTGCGCCTCGTCCTTGAACGTAGAGCGACTGGTAGATCGTTTCGTGAGACACGCGCATCTCCGGATCGTCAGGGAAATCTGTCAGCAGACGCCGACTGATCTGTTCGGGACAGTGTTTGAGCATCAGCTGCCGTTCAACATGGGCGCATAGTCGGGTCTTACGGCGAAGTAACGCGATCTTGGGACGGCGGGCTCGCTGCCCGGCAAGGGCCTGCGCGACGGTCGCCCG
>NZ_JAEHOB010000050.1 GCF_016464705.1 Qaidamihabitans albus | reverse complement strand
GGCCGGGTGGGAGGTGACTGATGAACCGCCGACGGCTCTTCGGGACTCCCCCGGTTTGTGGGTGCGCCTCGTTGACGTTCCACAGGTGGGTACGCCCGGCAACGCGTCCAAAGAATGACACCGGACCCCGGCTGTGTCGGTGGTGGTGGTGATTCGCTCTTCTCAGAACCTCCGCACCGCGCAGCGCCGGGTGTAATCGGCTTCGACCGGCCACCGGGGTCGGGGTAGGCGTTGGCAGTGCTGGGTCTCTAGCGGTAGATCTCGCGGCGGTGGCCGACGTCGACGACGGTCACCAGCAGCACCTGGTCGTGGATCTCGTAGACGATGCGGTAGTCCTTGGCGGCGCGGATGCGCCAGGCGTTGTCGGTGCCGGTGAGCTTCTTGCATCCGGAGGGCCGCGGTTCGTCGGCGAGGGCCTCGATCGCGGCGAGTACGCGTCGGCGTACCGGCTTGTCCAGGCTGGTGACGAGCTTGGCGGCGCGGCGGGCGATCTCGACCTTGTACTTCACGCGCCACCCTCGGCGTCGGCGATGAGCTGGTCGAGGGAGATCACGGTGTCCTCGCCGGAGGCGATGCGTTCGCGTGCCTGCTCGGCTCGGCGTGACCAGTACTGGTCTTCGAGTCGTTCGTGTTCCTCGGCGACATCGGCGGGCACGATCGCCGCGACCCGGGTGCCGCGCCGGGTCAGGTAGGCGATCTCGCCGTCCTCGGCGCTGTCGACCAGCTCGGCGATCCTATTGCGGGCGTCGGAGACCGCGAGCTCAGCCGGTTGGGCGGTGTCGTTCGGAGCGTGTGTTTGGCGCGGTTCAGCAGACATAGCCTGAGTGTACTACTCGTACA
>NZ_JAEHOB010000005.1 GCF_016464705.1 Qaidamihabitans albus | reverse complement strand
GATCATCGAATGCGCTGCCCGCGCCGAGGACACCAGCGTCCCGCACGCGTGGACCCGCGGCGAGAACCACTCCACAACGTCGCTCGCCGGACCGGCCACGGGCCGGCCACCGAACACCTCGCAAGGCCGCCCGGGCACCGGCATCCACGTCGCCGTGGCGGCACGCCCGCGGAACCTGCACCCGGGCACCTCTCGTGCGTGCGCACACGAGTTAGAACACTGTTACGCACTCACAACCGGTGACCTGGGCAAATGACGCGCCCTGGTCCGCTCCAGCAGGTTCGAGGACAGGCTCTGGCTCGTGCCGCCACTCACGACCCTTCGGTGTTCGCGGTCAGACCGTGACGGCGGTGCGCCATCCGGGCCGGTAGCTCTCCCGCGCCATCACCGAGTAGGGCGCCGGGCTCACGATGGCCCGCACCGGGAGCTGTTCGTGGGGCTGCACGGTGGTCTTGCGGGTTCCGCCGTCCGGCTCTCCCCAGACGACCGTGACCTCCGCGCCCAGCGGGACGTCGGGGTTCACCGTCGCGAGCGAGAGCGCGGTGCGCTCGTTCGCGCTGTAGCCGGTGAACAGGGAAAGCCCGACGACATTGCCGTCGGCGTCGAGCACGGAGTCGAAGTTGGACGACCCGTAGTTGGCGTTGGGCAGGTCGAAGAACTGGTAGCTCGGCCCGTCCCGGTCGACGGGCGAGGCGAGGAGCTTGCCCACGTCCTCGGCGTTCCACGCGAGGGTCACCTTGCGCCGCTGCGTCTCCGGTTCGATGGCCGCCAGCGCGTCACGCCCGATGAAGTCGTGGTTGAACTTGACGAACGAGCCGTAGCCGAGCTCCCACGGGTTGAGGTAGTAGTCCTCGATCCGCTCGGACACGAAGCTCCCGGCCACCGCGTTGAGTGCCTCGTAGCTGTCCGGGCCGAGCCACTCCCGGTACGGCCGGAGCTCCTCGCTCGTGTAGACGGCGGGAAGGGGGGAGGGGATCCAGCCCGACTCCAGCGTGTTGCACGAGTACGCTCGCGCTCCGGCCGGTTCGAGACCGAACTCCCGGCCTGCTTCGAGGATGGCGTCGCGCACCCGGTCGTAGCTGCCGTAGGGTCCCCAGATCTCGAGGCCGGGCGCTCCCGCCATGCCGTGGCGGAGCGTGCGGACCCGCTCGCCCGCGACGTTCAGGTGGCCCATCCGGAAGAAGCGGACCTGCTCGACCGGGCCGCCGTTGACCTTCTCGATGACCTGCCACGCGTTCGGACCCTGGATCTGGAAGCGCCACACGTCGCGCGTGACCGGCTTGCCGTACGGCCGCGAGGGTGAGCGCTCGTCGCGGCGGATGTCGACCTTGTAGCCACCGTGCTCGGCCCGGAACGTCAGCCAGTTGGCCACCGGCGCGCGGCCGACGAAGATGAACTCCTCCTGTGCGAGCCGGAACAGGATGCCGTCGCCGATGACGCCTCCCTCGGGGGAGACCGGCACGAACTGCTTGGCCATGTCCACGGGGAAGTTGTCCATGTTGTTGACCCCGGTGTCGGAGAGCAGCCGCAGCGCGCCGGGCCCGGAGATGAAGAGGTTGACCATGTGATGCGTCTGGTCGAACAGCACCGCCGTCTCGCGCCAGGCGGTCACCTCGCGGCGCCAGTTGGTGAATTCGGAGGGGACGACCGGGTAGATGTAGGCCCCCAGCTGCGAGTTGCGGAGGAGGTCTACCGTGCTTCCCGACTGGTCCAGCAGTTCCTGCAGGTTCTTCGCGCTCATGTGTTACCCGTTCTCGTTCGGCGCCGTCGGCGATTTCTCCGGCCTCAAGCTACGGAGGCGGAGTGAGGGACGGCATAGCGGAATGGTGGAGGTGGATCGGGTCATATGACGTACCGGCGTCAGGTTCCGTAGTCCCCGGCGTCCACGTACTCGACACCGAGTTCGGCGAGGCGGGAGCGCAGGCCGTACCGGTCGAGGCCGAGCTCGCCGCCGCGGAACGCCTCCCGGGCGGCCTGTTCCTTGTCCACCCGGGCCTGTGCGGCATCGAGTGCCGCGCCGACGTCGTCGCGGGGTACGACCAGCACGCCGTCGTCGTCGGCGATGATCGCGTCACCGGGCCGGACGAGCTGCCCGCCCACGGTGATCGGCACGTTGACCGAACCCGGGGTGGCCTTCACCGTGCCCTGCGCGCTGACCGCCGCCGACCACACGGGAAAGCGCATCTCGTGCAGCTCGGCGACGTCACGTACGCCCCCGGTGGTGACGAGCCCGCGCACGCCGCGGACCTGCAGGGCGGTGGCGAACAGCTCGCCGAACATGCCGTCGGAGCACGGTGACGTCGTGGTGACGACCAGGACGTCGCCGGGGCGGCACTGCTCGACCGCGGCGTGGATCATCAGGTTGTCCCCCGGCCAGCACAGCACGGTGACGGCGGTGCCGCCGACGTGCGAGCCGAGGTGCACCGGCCGCAGCCCGGGGCCGAGGAAACCGGTGCGCCCCAGCGCCTCGTGCACCGTCGCGACGCCGTACCCGGCGAGGTCGGTGACCTGGTCCGGATCCGCGCGGGGTGGGCCGGTGACGACGACGTTCCTCATGCGAGCACCTCGGTGACCTGGGGGTAGAGCCGCATGTAGGCCTCGCCCATGGTGTCGTGCGGCAGGCCGAGGTTGGGGCCGGCGTTGCGCTTGAGCTGGACGCCGCGGCGCTTGGCGAGATCGGTGTAGTAGTCCCACATGTGCTGCTGCGCCGGCAGGCACTCCATGGCCTTGCGCTTGGCGTCGAACACCGGCGTGATGTCCAGGAGCACGTCCGGCTTGAAGTCGCACTGCTCGGGCTGGTGCGGCTCGAAGAAGAACACGGGAGGCGCGCCGAGCGGCTCGCCCGGCGCGTCGTAGCCGATGGCCTGCGCGAGCACCCTGGCCTGCAGCGCCATGCGTGCCGCCGCGGGATGGTCCTGGTTGTAAGGATCGGACAGGGGGTGGGTCAGCACGACCGAGGGATCGACGTCCCGGTAGACCCGCACGATGCGGTCGACCAGTTCGGGCGCCTCCAGCAGCGGGTAGTCGCCCGCGTCGAGGAACTCGATCTCGGCGCCGAGCGCCTCGGCCGCACCGGCCGCCTCGGCGCGGCGGATCTCCTTGATCTCGTCGAGCCGCTTGCCCGCACGCCACGCCTTGGCCGACTCACCGCGCTCGCCGTAGGTCAGGCACAGCACCTTCGCCCGGTCGCCGCGCGCCGTCGCCAGCGCGATCGCCCCCGCCGCGCGCCAGACGAAGTCGCCCGCGTGGGCGCTGATCACCAGCAACGAACTCATTCGGCCTCCTTCGAAGTCCTCGGCAGTTACGGAGGACGGTAGGCGCGCGCGCCCGGGATAGGGACCTACCGGAAGCCGGTCCGGGCTACGTCATTCGACGTAGTGCCGGTGACACAAGACCGGTGGAGAAGCCGCGCCGTCTCCGCGCGGCCCGGGCACCTCGGACCCGGCCGCCGAGTACGCCGGGCTCGAGGCCAGGGCCGAGGTGCGGCCGCCGCGGGTCGTCCGGTAGCCGCGCCGCCCGTGATCGTCTCGGTCATTTGTCGCGGACGACCCGGTCTGGATGCCGGACGTAACGCGCTCGCCGCTGCGCTCTACTGATCGAAGGCGGAATGCGGTCCGCATGGAGAAATGAGGTAAGCAGGTGATCATTCGGCAGGACACCGCCGGTTCGCGGCGCCGCCGCTCGGCTCTCGCCGGCCTGGTACGCAACATCAGCTACGAGGTGATGCCGTTCAAGAACACGGAGGAGTCCGTCCTCGCGCACGTCCCGGCGGCCGTCCCACTGACCGTCACGGTCACCGAGGCGAAGGGGATCGACGCGACGCTGGAGCTCACCGAACGCCTCGTACGGCACGGGTACACCGTCGCTCCGCACCTGCCTGCACGGCAGTTCCTCGACCGGAGCCATGTCGGCGACGTGGTGGCGCGCCTGCGCGAGGCCGGCGTGCGGTCGGTCTTCGTCATCGGCGGTGACGCGCCGGAGCCGGCGGGACGGTTCCCGGACGCGCAATCGCTGTTGCAGGCGATGGAGGAGGCGGGCCATTCCTTCGGCGAGGTCGGCGTCGGCGGTTACCCGGAGGGCCACGCCGCCATTCCGCAGGAGACGATCGACCTTGCGCTGAAGCAGAAGGCCCCGATGGCCACCCGCGTCATCACGCAGATCTGCTTCGACGCCGCGACGACGGCATCGTGGGCGGCCCGCATCGCCGCCTCCGGCATCGAGCTTCCCGTCCAGGTCGGCATCCCGGGACCCGTGAACAGGCAGAAGCTGATGCGGATCGCGTCGGGCATCGGTCTCGGTCAGTCGGCGAGGTTCCTGCGCAAACAGCAGAGCCTGCTGTGGCGGTTCCTCCTGCCGGGCGGCTACCACCCGACGAGACTGGCCAGGCGGATCGGGGCCGCGGCGCCGGGGGCGGGCGGCAACATCCGCGGACTGCACATCTTCACCTTCAACGAGTTGCGCAAGACCGAGCTCTGGCGGCAGGAGCTGCTAAACTCGCTGCGGGAAAAGGACGATCGGCCGTGATCGAGCGAAACCACAACGGCGACTACGGGCGGCTGATCGTGCAGGGCGCGGATCGCCCCGGGATCGTGGCGAGCGTTTCGGGCGTGCTCACCGGCCAGGGTGCGAACATCGTCTCGCTCGACCAGACCTCGAGCGATCCGTCCGGCGGGCGGTTCTTCCAGCGCACCGTCTTCCACCTGCCGGACCTGCCTGCCCGCATCGGCAGGCTCGAAGAGGCCCTCGAAGCCGAGCTCGGTGGGGAACTGGGCCTGGACTTCCGGCTGGTCGAGGTGAAGCGCAGCAAGCGGGTCGCCATCTTCGTGTCCAAAGCGGACCACTGCCTGATCGACCTGCTGTGGCGGCAGCGGCGCGGCGAGCTGCCCATGACGGTGCCGATGGTGGTGTCGAACCATCCCGACCTCGGTGAGGAGGTGCGCAGCTTCGGCCTGCCGTTCTTCCACGTTCCCGTGGAGAAGAACAACAAGGCCGCCGCGGAGAAGGAGCAGCTGAACCTGCTCAAGGGCAACGTCGACCTGCTGGTGCTGGCCCGCTACATGCAGATCCTCTCCGGGGACTTCCTCGAGGAGCTCGGGATGCCGGTCATCAACATCCACCACTCGTTCCTCCCGGCCTTCATGGGGGCGGATCCCTACCAGCGGGCCAAGGAGCGCGGGGTGAAGCTGATCGGCGCGACGGCGCACTACGTGACCGAGGACCTCGACGAGGGGCCGATCATCGAGCAGGACGTGATCCGCGTTTCGCACCGCGAGTCGGTGCGCGAGCTCCAGCGCAAGGGCGCGGACGTCGAACGGCTCGTGCTGTCCCGCGCGGTCGCCTGGCACTGCGAGGACCGGGTCATCCGCGACGGCAACACGACGGTCGTCTTCTAGGAGGCCCCGGGTGACCGCACAGATTCTGGACGGGCGGGCCGTGTCGGTGGCGATACTCGACCGGGTCCGGCGTGAGGTGGACGAGTTCGCCGCTGAGCACGGCCGCGTCCCGGCACTGGCGACGGTGCTGGTGGGCGACGATCCGGCATCGCGAACCTACGTGCGGATGAAGGCGAATCGCTGCGCGAAGGCCGGTATCGACTCGCACCGCGTCGAGCTGGACGCGGCGATCACGACCGGGGAGCTGGTGAGCCGGATCCGGGAACTGTCCGCGGACCCGGCCGTCGACGGAATCCTGCTGCAGCACCCCGTGCCGGATCACATCGACGAGCGGGCCGCGTTCGAGGCGATCGAGCCTGCCAAGGACGTGGACGGGGTGACCCGGGCGTCCTTCGCGGCCATGGCGTTCGACGAGGACGGGTTCCGCTCCGCGACGCCGGGCGGGATCATGGCACTGCTCGACGCCTACGACATACCGCTCCCGGGAAGGCACGCCGTCGTCGTCGGGCGCAGCCCCATCCTCGGCAGGCCCGTGGGAATGCTGCTGCTGGCTCGGGACGCGACCGTCACCTACTGCCACTCCCGGACCGCCGGCCTGGCCGAGCGGGTCGCCGAAGCGGACATCGTGGTGGCGGCGGCAGGGCGGCCACGGCTGATCCGCGGTGAGTGGATCAGGCCGGGCGCCGTCGTCGTGGACGCGGGCTATGCCGGCAACACCGGGGACGTGGAGTACGAGGAGGCGGCTGAGCGCGCGGCGTTCATCACCCCGGTCCCCGGCGGGGTCGGGCCGATGACCATCGCGACCCTGCTCGCGCAGACGGTCAGGGCGGCACGGGCCCACCAAACCAGGCGCTCACGCGGCGCGGTCCCGGTAAGGGGTGAGGCAATGACGAAGGCTCGCGACAACTACCTGCTCGACCTGGCGGCGAGCCGGCAGGGATATGCGCTCAACCGGTTGTGCGGTTCCCTGAAGGACGAGGAGAACCGGCGCCGGTTCCTCGAGGACGAAGCGGCCTACTGCGACGCCTACGGACTCTCGGCCGAGCAGCGGAAGGCGATTCTGGAGCGGGACTGGACCGCGATGCTGGAGCTGGGCGGTTCCATCTTCTACACATTCAAGCTGGCCATGCTGGACAAGAAGTCGATGCAGTACCTCGGTGGTGTCTTCACCGGGATGTCGGCCGAGGAGTTCGCCGCGGCCATGCGCTCGGGAGGGCGGAAATTTGGCTAGGGTCATCTGGGGACTCGCGACCTCGCACGTGCCGTCCATCGGTGCGGCGATGGACAACGGAAAGACCGAGGATCCGTACTGGAAGCCCCTGTTCGACGGCTACGGGCCCGCAAGGGAGTGGATGGCCGAGCACCGGCCGGACGTGGCGGTGGTCGTCTACAACGACCATGCCAACGCCATCGACCTGGACCTGGTGCCGACGTTCGCGGTCGGCACGGCGGAGTCGTACGACGTCGCCGACGAGGGGTGGGGCCGCAGGCCCGTCCCGCCGGTCGTGGGCGCACCGCAGCTGAGCGAGCACCTGGTGCGTGAGCTGATGGACTCCTCGTTCGACATCACGACGTGCCACCGGCTCGACGTCGACCACGGGCTCACCGTGCCGCTGTCGGTGTACTGCCCCGATCCGGGTGATGCCTGGCCGTGCGCCGTGGTGCCGGTGCTGGTGAACGTGATCCAGTACCCGCAGCCGACGGCCGCCCGCTGTTACGCGCTGGGGGAGGCGATCGGGCGCGCGATCCGGTCGTTCCCCCAGGACTTGAAGGTGGCGGTGTTCGGCACGGGCGGCATGTCGCACCAGCTCGCGGGAGCGCGTGCGGGCCTGATCAACGAGCGGTTCGACCGCATGTTCCTGGACGCGATCGAGCACGACCCGGAGAAGCTGGCGGCACTGTCGCGGGAGGACTACATCGCCGAGGCCGGTACGGAGGGCATCGAGCTGATCATGTGGCTGGTGATGCGCGGCGCGATGAGCGGCAAGCTAGCGCGGATCCACGACACCTACCACGTGCCCGCCTCCAACACCGCCGCGGCGCTGGCGCTGTTCGAGGATCTGGGGGAGGGGGCGAGCGCATGAGCACGTTCGTACTGCTGCACGGTGCCTGGCACGGCGGATGGGCGTGGCAGCGGGTGATCCCGGCACTGCGGGCCGCGGGCCACGAGGTGTACGCACCGACCCTGACCGGGGTCAGCGACCGCGCGCACCTGCTCAGCCCCTCGGTCGGGTTGAGCACGCACGCGCAGGACGTCGTGGCGCTCGTCGAGGCGCACGACCTCGGTGACGTGGTCCTCGTCGGGCACAGCTACGCAGGCCAGGTCGTCACCGCAGTCGCCGACCGCATCCCCGGCCGGCTCGGCAGGCGCGTCTACCTCGACGCCTTCGTGGGCGACGACGGCGACGCCGCCATCGACCTGCTGCCAGCGAAGGTGGCCGGGCACTACCGCGAATCGGTGGCTGGCCCCGGGTTCGGCTGGCTCATCCCGGTGCGCTCGCTGAGCGTGCTCGGTGTGTCGGAGCAGGCCGACCTCGACTGGCTCGGCCCGCGCCTGACGCCGCACCCGTGGCTCACCTACACCGAGCCGTTGCGGCTGAGTGGAGCCGGTGACGCGGTTCCCGCGACCTTCGTCGAGTGCACCGACTGGATGCGGGTGTTCCGGCCGCACGCCGAGAAGGCCGCGGCCCGAGGCTGGCCGGTGCACCACCTCGCGACCGGTCACGAGGCGATGGTCACCGCACCGAAGGAACTCGCCGACGTACTGCTCACCGTCGCCTAGCGCGTCGTGAGTGAGGAACCGAGTTCTAACCCGGTTCCTCACTCACGAGAGGTGACCAGGCACGACGCCGCGCTGACAACACCTACCGGCAACCGGAGGGACGATGGAATTTCTCGTACGCACGGAGAACCTGCTGCCGCCCGACACGCCCGACGACACCCGCGAGCGGCTTCGCCGGGCGGAACGTGAGCGGGCCCAGCAGTTGCGGGAGGCGGGAGTGCTCAAGCGGCTGTGGCGGGTTCCCGGGCGCAACGCCACGGTCGGCCTCTACGAGGCGGACGACCCGGCCACGCTGCACGAGGCGCTCACGTCGCTGCCGATGTGGAAGTGGATGGACGTCACCGTCGAGGCGCTGGCGACCCATCCCCAGGAGCGATAAGGAGCACGCCTAGTGCGAAGGGCCCGCATGCGTCCCGGCGGACGGGTCGGTAGGGCCGGGGACGAGGCCCTCGCGGATGGCGAGCAGGGCGGCCTGGGTCCGCGAGGAGAGCTGGAGTTTCGTCAGCATGTTGCTCACGTGGGTGCGTGCCGTGCGCTCGCTGATCACGAGCCGCTCGGCGACCTCCCGGTTCGAGCAGCCCTGCGCGACGAGGGTGAGGATCTCGCGCTCGCGCGCGGTCAGGGCCGTCAGCCCGACGTGCGGCGCGGCCATGCGGCGGGTGAGCTTGCGCGTCACCGCGGAGTCCAGGTGCATCTCACCGGCCGCCGCGGCGCGGATCGCGAGCACGACCTCCTCGGGCTCGGCGTCCTTGAGCAGGTAACCGGCGGCGCCCGCGGCGAGTGCGGCGTGCACCCGCTCCACCTCGCCGAAGCTGGACAGGACGACGACCTTCACCGTGGGATGGGACCGCGTGATCTCCGCGGTCGCCTCGACCCCGCCGAGCCGCGGCATCTGCAGGTCCATCAGCACCACGTCGGGCAGCGGATCGCCGAGGGTGTGCCACTGCCGCAGCCTCGCCACCGTCTGCTCCCCGTCGGCCGCCTCGCCAATCACCGTCAGGGCGGGCACGGTCTCGATGTAGGCCAGCAGGCCCCGGCGCACGATCGCGTGGTCGTCGACGACCATCACCCGGACCGTCCGCTCCTCCGGTTCGCCGCTCGTCATCGGAGCCGCCCGCCTTCGGTCCGGGTGCCCGGCGCACCGGGCCGCGGCACGGTGACCGCGACCGTCCAGCCGCCCGCCGCGCCGGGGCCGGCGGCGAGGGTGCCGCCCCACTGCTGGATGCGCTCCCGCATCGACACCAGCCCCAGCATGCCCTGACCGGTCCCGTCGGCCACCGGGTTGCCGGAGCCGCGCCCGGCGCCCTCCCCGTTGTCGGTCACCTCGACGGTCACCTTCCGGCCGTCCGCGGTCCGGCCGAAGCGGATGTCCACACTCGTCGCGCTCGCGTGCTTGACCACGTTGTGCAGTGCCTCCTGGATGATGCGGTACAGGTCCTCCTGGACGTCGATCCCGGCGTCCCATTCGAGGCCGGCGGGATCCCGCACGCTGATGGAGAGGCCGGTCCGGGCCGCGACGCTGTCGGCGTGCGAGCGGACGGCGTCGACCAGCCCGTGTTCGGCCAGGTCGAGCGGACGGAGCTCGAAGATGAGCGCGCGCAGGTCGGCCAGCGCGCTCTGGGACAGCTCGGCCAGCTCCTCGACACCACCGCGCAGGCCGGCCGGTTCCGGGTCGGCGACGCCCAGCTGTGCGCGCAGCGCCTTCGCCTGCATCCGCATCGAGAACAGCTGCTGCGCCACGGAGTCGTGCAGGTCGCGCGCCAGCCTGCGGCGGGCGTCGAGTTGTGCCTGCGAGCGTGTCTGCGCCACGAGGGAGACGGTGTCGATGGCGACCGCCGCCTGGTCGGCCATGGCTTCGAGGAACGCCAGCGAGCCCGGTGCCGGATCCTCATCCGGCAGGTAGTACGCGTTGATCACCCCGAGCGTGCGGCCGCGGGCCACGAGCGGCACCGAGACGAAACTGTCCCAGTCGGGGTAGCTCATGAACTCGTGCAGCGGTTCCCACGCCGGGTCGGCCAGGATGGCCGGCCTGCGGTGCGGCGCGACCACCGGTTTCCCGTCCAGGAACGCCTCCAGCGACAGCACTCGCGCGCCGAGGCGGCGGCACGCGCTGAGCCGTTCGGTGAAGTCGAAGGCGTCCGCGTCCGGGAAGCCGGCCATACCGAGCACGCGGACCTCGTCTTGCGGGTTGTCCAGGGTCAGTATCTGCACGGCCGCGATGGCGGCGGTCATCGCGACCTCGCTGGCGACGGCATCGAGTGTCGCACGCAGCGAGCACACGGCGGCGACGTTCGACGCCGTCCTGGCGATCGCGGTGAGCCGCTCCTGCTGCCGCAGGGTGTCGGTCACGTCGCTGAACCAGACGGCGTAGCCGCCTCCGGCCACCGGCGCGACGCGGTACTCGAGGTCCCGCCGCCGCCCGCCCGGTGTCACCCACCCACCGCGGAGGCGGTCCTCCGGCCCCAGTTCGGCCGTGGCGCCGGTGTCGAAGGGAGCGGCCTGCCCGGCCAGCTCCTCCGCGCTGAGGCCGAGGACGTGCGCGGCGGCCGGATTCGCGGCGACGAACCGGCCTTCACCGTCCAGCACCGCCAGGCCGTCGGCGGATACGTCCAGCAGGGTCCGCAGGGCGCGGTCGTCAATCGTGGGTCCGCCGTCGTTCCGCATCTTCGCCCCGTCGACCAGCACCGTGTCCGTGGACAGACCGTACTACGCTGCGCTCACGAGCGCGGCTCCGTGGACGCTCCGAGCCGCCCCGACGGCGTGCTCGGCGAGGCCGCCGGTTCGCGGGCGCCCGCGCGAATCCCCAGCACGGCGAGGAGGCTGACCAGCGAAAGGCCCATGACGTAGAGGGCGACGGGGGTCGAGGACTCGTAGGTGGCGAAGAGGGCGGTCGCGACGATGGGTGTGACGGCGCCGCCGATCATGCCGCCCATCTGGTAGGCGATGGAGATGCCGCTGTAGCGGACGACGACGTCGAAGGCGCCGCTGAGCAGCCCGCCCTGCGCGCCCGCCATGACGCCCTGCACCATCGCGGCGACCACGAAGGCGAGCAGCGCGAGAGCGATGTTGCCGGTGTTGACCAGCGCGAACAGCGGGAACGGCCACAGCACCGCGGTGGTGGCACCGACGATGTAGACCTTCTTCGGGCCGAACCGGTCCGCGGCGAGTGCCGCCACCACGATGGTGCCGATCCACACGGCGGTCGAGGACAGGATGAGCGTGAGCAGCGTGGTCCGTTCGAATCCCACGACCGTGGTGCCGTAGGTGAGCATGTAGAGGATGACGGTGTAGCCGACGGCGGGCGGGGCGACGGATGCCAGGCTGGCCAGCACGAGGTTGCGCGGTTGCCTGCGCAACAGCTCGCTCAGCGGGATCTTGCTGATCGCGCCTTCCTTCTTGGCCCGCTGGAACTCCGGAGCGTCCCGCAGCCGGGTGCGGACGACGAAGCCGATGACCACCAGCACGATGCTGATCAGGAACGGAATCCGCCAGCCGTAGGAGAGGAACTGGTCGTCGGACATTCCGGATACGGCGAGGAAGGCCAGGTTGGAAGTCAGCACGCCGATGGGGACGCCGAACTGCGCGAAGCTGCCGTAGAGCGCGCGGCGGCGCGGTGAGGCGTTCTCCGTGGCGATGAGGATCGCGCCTCCCCACTCGCCGCCGACACCGAATCCCTGCACCAGGCGCAGCACCACGAGCAGCAGTGGTGCGGCCAGGCCGATCGCGGCATACGTGGGCAGGACCCCGATCAGGAACGTCGACCCGCCGGTCAGCACCAGCGTGAGGATCAGCATGGCCTTGCGGCCGATCCGGTCCCCGAAGTGCCCGATGACGGCCGCGCCGAGGGGGCGGGCGACGAACCCGACGGCGAAGGTGGCGAACGCGGCGAGCGTTCCGGCCGCGGGGGAGACCTCCGGGAAGAACAGGCTGCCGAAGACGAGGGCCGCGGCCGTGCCGAAGATGTAGTAGTCGTACCACTCGATCGACGTGCCGACGAAGCTCGCGGCGAAGATGCCCTTCCTCGACGGTCGCGCGGGGGCTGGCTCAGAAGCCATGCTGCGTGCTCCTTCGGACGCTGTGGGCTTGCGGTGGCCCGCGCGGCGCTGTGCGGCGACATGCCGTGCCGGCGGTTCAGGGAAAGGTAGGCCGCGCCGGAGCCGGGGGTCTTTGGTCTTCCGTGCCGCCCCGGCTACGTCATCTGTCTCGGTCGGGTGGCGATCCCGCTGCCGCGGGCCTCGTCTGCGAGGGAGTGCAGGTACGTGCCCGGCTTGCCGTTGCTCTGGAAGCCAAGCGTCTTGTGCGGCACGAGAAAGCTGGGCCGGTTCGACCGGCACGGGTAGCAGGGACGGAGCGGGTGGCATCACGCGACGGCGGTCCCCTCGAGTTCGACCATCTGGCCGGGGATCGCCAGCCGTATCACCCCGAGCATCGTGGTGGTCGGTGCCACCCGGGCGGCGCCCAACCGCGACGCCAGCACGCCGTAGTGGTGGAAAAGCAGATCCACGTCGGTGGTGTAGACGTTGAGCCGGACGAGGTTCGCCAGCGTCATGCCGGCCTCGCCGAGCACGGCCTCCAGGTTGTCGAGGCTCAGCGCCAACTGCGCCGCCATGTCACCGCCATGCCGGGGTTTGCCGTCGCCGCTCATCGCGGTCTGCCCGGAGCAGTACAGGGTGCGGGTGTGCCCGGAGACGATCTCACCTTGGTTGAATCCCATCTCCACCGACCACGCCACCGGGTTGACCGCCGTTCGTTCCATTGCCACAAGCTCCGTTCGATTCCTCGAGGATCCGTACGTCCACAGCTTCCGGGCAAATCACGACATCCTGTGTCGTGTATTCCCTTTAGAGTGCTCGTATGCGCGCCGACCGGTTGGTCTCGGTTCTGCTGCTGCGCCAGCGAGGTCGGCTGTCCGCGACCGCGCTGGCCCGCGAGCTGGAGGTATCCACCCGTACCGTGCTGCGCGACATCGAGGCGCTGTCCGCAGCCGGCGTCCCGGTCTACGCCGAACGCGGCCGGCACGGTGGTTTCGCGTTGTTACCCGGTTTCCGGACCGAGCTCAGTGGACTGAACCACGAGGAGGCCCTTGCCCTGCTGATCGCCGGATCGCGGCGGGGCGCGCAAGCCTTCGGTCTCGGCTCGGCGCTCGCTTCGGCGATGCTCAAGGTGGTTGACGCGCTCCCCGAAAGCTATCGGGACACCGCGGCCGGCGTGGCCGAGCGATTGCTCATCGACCCGGAGACCGACCTCCTCTCGCGTCGGCTGGTCGCCGAGGAGGTGCCTGACTCCACAGTGGCCGAGGTCAGGCGCGCGGTGTTCGCCGGACACAAGCTGCGCATCCGCTACGCGGCGGTGAACCAGACCCCGAGGTGGCGCACGGTGGACCCAATCGGCCTGGTCACCGTACGCGACCAGGGCTACTTGCTGGCCACGAGGTCCGGCGCGGACCGCACCTACCGGCTGTCCCGGGTCCTGGCCGCCGAGGAACTCACCGAACCCGCACAGCGACCGGACCGGGTCGATCTGGACCGGGCCTGGCAGGAACGCAGCACGCGGTTTCGGACCGGCGGCGACCAGGTCACCGTGCTGGCACGAGTGGACCCGGCGCGGCGGGAGGACCTGGTGGGCACTGCGCTGGTCGTCCTCGCCGAAGAAACTGACGCAGACGGCTGGCTGCGGCTGGAGGTGACCTTGCAGGATTCGCGACACGCCGAATGGGCGCTGTGGCAGCTCGCCACGAACGCGGAAGCCCTGGCCCCGCAGTGGCTGCGCACCGCCCTACGCGACCGCGCCGCCGCGATCGCCACCCGCTACGGAGAGTCATCCTGAGTTGTCGCCTTCTCCGGGCCGCCGCCCTTCCGACCTTCACTTCCCTGTCACGTCCTGGTGATGCGCTGAGGGGCGTCCTAGAATGAGCGGCCCGACGCCGGCGGACCGGCGGCGAGCACCGCAACCGAAGAGCAGGGACCGGAGGACCGCATGGCCGCAGGCGTCAGCTCTCCCATCCGCACTCGGCTGCTGGCCGGTATCGCGGCGACCGCGGTGGCCGCGGCATGCCTGGTCCAGACCACAGCGCCGGAGGCGTCCGCCACCACCCGGCATACCGGGAAGAACCCGGTGGCCGTGGGTGGCGGGGGAGCGGTGAGCTCGGTCGACCCCGAGGCCACGGCCATCGGAATCGACGTGCTGCGCCGTGGGGGCAACGCGGCCGACGCCGCGGTGGCGACGGCCGCCGCGCTCGGCGTCACCGAGCCGTACAGTGCCGGGGTCGGGGGCGGTGGCTTCTTCCTGCACTACGACGCGGAGCATGGCGTGGTCGAGACCATCGACGGCCGGGAGACCGCCCCGCTGGAGATGCCCCGGGACGCGTTCATCGACCCCGCGACCGGCGAGCCGTACCCGTTCTTTCCGGAGATGGTCACCAGTGGCGCGTCGGTCGGCGTACCGGGAACACCGGCGACCTGGCAGGCGGCGCTGGACTCCTGGGGCAGCTACTCCCTTTCCGACGCGCTGCGCCCCGCCACGAGGCTCGCGAGCCGGGGGTTCGTGGTGGACGAGACGTTCCGTGAGCAGACTCTGCAGAACCGGGAGCGTTTCGCCGCGATCGAGCCCACCGCGGAGCTGTTCCTGCCGGGCGGTGACGCTCCGCGCGTCGGGTCGACCTTCCGCAATCGCGACCTCGCGCACACCTACCGGCTGCTGGCACGGAAAGGTGTGGACGCCTTCTACCGGGGGCCGCTGGCACGGGAGGTGGCCCGGACGGTACAGAACCCGCCCACCGTCGAGGGGACCGAGCTGCCGGTGCCGGCGGGCGTCCTTTCGGCCGGCGACCTGGCGCGCTACGACGTGCTGCGGCCCGCGCCGACGAGCCACGACTACCGCGGCTTGCGGGTGCTCGGGATGGGGCCGCCTTCCAGCGGGGGCTCGACGGTCGGCGAGACGCTGAACATTCTCGACCGGTTCGACCTGGGTTCGATGCCTGCGGAGCGTGCGCTGCACCACTACTTCGAGGCGTCGGCCCTCGCCTACGCCGATCGAGGCCGGTACCTCGGCGACGCCGGGTTCGTCGACGTACCGCTGACCGAGTTGCTCTCCGACGGCTTCGCGGCCGAGCGCGCGTGCCTGCTGGACCCCGACCAGGCCGCCGTGAAACCGGTGGCGCCGGGGGAGGCCGACGGTGAGTACGACCCCGGCTGCGGCGATGTGGCGCGTGAGCCGATCGACCGGCCCGACCACGAGGGGCCGTCCACCACTCATCTCAGCGTCGTCGACCGGTGGGGCAACGTGGTTTCGTACACGCTCACGATCGAGCAGACCGGCGGCAGCGGCATCGTCGTGCCGGATCGCGGATTCCTGCTGAACAACGAGCTGACGGACTTCAGCCACGTCTACGACGAGGAAGACCCGAACCGCATCGAGGGCGGCAAGCGGCCGCGTTCGTCGATGGCTCCCACCATCGTCCTCGCGGGCGGCGAACCGTGGCTGGCACTGGGATCTCCCGGTGGTTCCACCATCATCACCACCGTGATCCAGACCCTGATCAACCGCATCGACCTCGGCATGGACCTGCCTTCGGCCGTCGCCGCGCCGAGGGCCACCCAGCGGAACACGCCGAGCGCGCTGGCCGAGCAGGAGTTCACCGAAGCGTACGGCGAGGCTCTCGCCTCCTATGGGCACACGTTCTCGCCCGCGGCCGAGATCGGCGCCGTGGCGGCCGTCGAGATCCTCCCCGGCGGCCTGTTGCAGGCGGTGGCCGAACCGGAACGGCGAGGTGGCGGCGATGCCCGTGTGGTCGTGCCCAGCCGCCCCGGCTCGTGAGTGCCTGCGCGAGTTCCAACTCGCGCAGGCACTCACGAGTCACCAGCGGTAGTCGAGGAACTTGCCGTCGAAGGTGACGACGACGCGGTCGCCCTCGGGATCCGGCCGGCGGGAGAAGCCGACCCGGAAGTTGATGGCGCTCATGATCCCGTCGCCGAACTCGTCGTGAATGAGCTCCTTGAGGGCGGGCCCGTAGACCGACAGCGCCTCGACGAAGCGGTAGATCGTGGGGTCGGACATCGCCGCCGGGTCGGTGCCACGGGAGGGCTGGAGCCGCAGGCTCTCGGCGACCGTCTCCTCCAGCCCGAGCAGCCGGCAGACCCGCCCGGCCTGCTCCGGCGTCATCGGGTGCTGGCCGAGCAGCGCCGCGGTCGTCCACACCACCGGGGCGCCGATCTCGTCGGCGATCCGCGCCCAGGACAGGCCGAGCCGTAGCCGGGCGGCGGCCACCAGCTCGGCGGCGGCGGATCTGCTCATGATCGGCGTCATGTCGGGGCTCCTTCGACGGGGCGGATTCGACCGGGGGACCGCACCACATTCGCGCTCCGCCGGGGGCAAGGCCATCGGCAGGCGGCCGCCGACACGAACTGTTTACCTACCTTGCGCGTCATCCGGTGGCTCGTTCACGCCGGTGAAACATGTGCCACCGGCGGATCGAGGGCCGGTGAGCCCAATGTCACCCGATGCTCGCAGCGCCGTCACAACGGGGAAACCTGCGGTGCCGACGCTCGACGGGCCCGCGTCCCCAGCGAAAGAGCGACTCCATGTCCTATCTGAATCCTTCCGAGTTCGTCGGGAAGATGATCGACGCCGGCGAGGCGAAGGTCTTCATGTCCACCCGCGATACCGTCATCCGCGCTTACATGGCCGGTGCCATCCTCGCGCTCGCCGCGGCGTTCGCGGTCACGATCACCGTGCAGACCGGCCAGCCTCTCGTCGGGGCGCTGCTCTTCCCGGTCGGGTTCTGCATGCTTTACCTGCTCGGGTTCGACCTGCTGACCGGCGTCTTCACCCTCGTCCCGCTCGCGCTGATCGACAGGCGGCCGGGCGTGCGGCTGCGCTCGGTGCTGCGCAACTGGGGCCTCGTCTTCCTCGGCAACTTCGCCGGCGCGCTCACCGTCGCGCTCATGATGGCGGTGATCTTCACTTACGCCTTCTCGATGGATCCGAACGAGATCGGCAGGCAGATCGGCACGATCGGCGAGGGGCGGACGGTCGGCTATGCCGAGCACGGTGCCGCCGGAATGCTGACGCTCTTCATCCGCGGCGTCCTGTGCAACTGGATGGTCTCCACCGGCGTGGTCGCCGCGATGATGTCGACCTCGGTCACCGGGAAGGTGCTCGGCATGTGGATGCCCATCCTGGTCTTCTTCTACATGGGCTTCGAGCACTCGGTCGTGAACATGTTCCTGTTCCCGTCCGGCCTGATGCTCGGCGGTGACTTCTCGGTCGGGGACTACCTGATGTGGAACGAGATCCCGACCGTGGTCGGCGGTCTGGCCTTCGTGGGGCTCACGCTGTACACGACGCACGCCCGTACCGGTACGACCCGGAGCCGTCCGCTGCCCCAGGACCTCGATCTGCCGGCCAAGGTGAACGCGTGACGCCCCCCTCGGTCGGACGCCCGGTCAGCTCGCCGGGAGGTTGACGGTGGCGATCGGGCGGGCCTCCCAGGCCGCCCAGTCGGCCCCGATCGCGCCGGCGGTGCGCAGCAACAGCGGCAGGTGGTGCTCGACGAGGTGCTCGACCGGCGTCTCGGCCGCGTGTGCGTTGACGTTGGCCGCGGCGACCGTACGGCCCTCGCCGTTGCGGACGGGCGCCGCGATCGAGCGGATGCCGAGCGCGAGGTCCTGGTCGGTCACCGCCCAGCCCTTGGCGCGGACGTCCCGCAGGACCGCGTCGAGCTCGTCGCGCCCCGGCGTCCAGCGCGGCTCGATGCCGGACCTGCTCGGGGTGGCGAGCACGTCGTCGAGCTCGGCGCCGTCCAGCGCGGCGAGCAGGACCTTGCCGAGCGAGGTCTGCACGGCGGGGAACCGCGTGCCGATGGTGACCCCGAGGGTCACCAGCTTCGGCACGGCGACGCGGGCCACGTAGACGATGTCCGAGCCGTCGAGCTGCGCGATCGAGCAGGACTCGCCGGTCTGGGCGACGAGTGTGCGCAGGTGCGGCTCGGCGAGCTCCCACAGGTTCCGCGAGCCGACGTAGGCCATGCCGAGCTCCAGCACCCGCGGCGTGAGGGAGAAACCCTCGTCGCCGCTGCGGACGTAGCCGAGCTCCTCGAGCGTGATCAGGATGCGGCGGGCCGTCGGCCGGGCGAGCCCGGACCGGGCGGCGACCTCGCTCAGCGTCATGTGCGGCCGGCCGGGCTCGAAGCCCCTGAGCACGTCGAGCCCGCGGGCGATCGCCTCGACGAAATCCGGGCGGGCGTCCCGGCGCATCGGCTGTCCTTCCGCGGAGTGGAGCACGGTGGGCGGCCGGCGACGCCGGCCGCCCACCGGATGGTCGTCCGTCACTGTATCCGGCACCTCATGCCTCGGCGCGCCGCACCGCGACGCCCTCGCCCCGGTAGTCGCTGTAGGTGTACGGGTTGGGGATCAGCTCGGTTTCCGGGATCTCCGGCGCCATGCACTCCCGCCAGTTCTCCTCGCCGATCTCCGCGCGGGCGAACTCGACAGTCGCCGTGACGGCCTCCCTTGCCTTGGCGAGGTCGACGCCGACCAGCTCGTTGCGGTACTTGACGACCCTGCCGTCGACGAGCACGGTGTGCACGTCGGCCCGGCCGGCCTGGAACGCCACGTGGCCGTAGGGATGCACGATCGGGAACATGGCGGGCGACCGGTCGTTCTTGATCAGCACGACATCGGCCTTCTTGCCCGGGGTCAGCGAGCCGATGACGTCGGAGAGCCCGAGTGCTCTCGCCCCGCCCATCGTCGCCCACTCCACGACGTGCTCGGCGCGCAGCTTGTTGTGCACCACCGTCTCGTTGGCCGTCTGCGCCTCGAGGTGCTCCCGTGACCGGTCGGCGGACAGCGTCGCGCGCATCGCCGAGAAGAGGTCGGCGCTCCACCACACGCTGGTGTCCATCGACAGTGACGCGGGAATGCCGTGCCTGCGCAGCTGCCAGCTCGGCGGGTAGCCCTGCCCGGCGCTCTGCTCGCTCTCGGTCGAGATGGACGCCGTGCCGCCCGAGGCCGCGATGCGCTGGTAGGAGTCCTCACCGAGGCTGCACGCGTGCACGTACGTGACGTCCGGCGTCATGAAGCCGTGTTCCCACATCAGCCGGATGCCGTCGTCGTTGGTGGCGCCCCAGACCCCGGCGTGCGTGGTCACCGGCAGGCCGAGGTCGCGGGCGGCCTCGAACGCGCCCTTCTCCGGGAACGCGGCGTCCCCGGTGACGTCGAACGCGAGCTGCAGGCCGAGCATGTCGTCCCTCGAGCTGAAGTGGCGGTCGACGAACGCGCGGAACTCCGGCGAGTTGGCCCATTCCCACGGCGCGCCGAGCAGGTTGCCGTAGCCGAGGACGAACCGGCCGGGCACCGCGCGCAGCGCCTCCACCGCGGCGTCACCGTGCTCCGGCGTCTGCAGGCCGTGCGACCAGTCGAGTGTCGTGGTCACGCCGGAGTCGATCGCCTCGATGGCCGACGCGAGGTTGCCCGCGTAGACGTCCTCGGGGCGGAAGATCTTGCCCCAGTTGAGGTAGTAGAAGACGAAGTACTGGGACAGGGTCCAGTCCGCGCCGAAGCCGCGCAGCGCCGTCTGCCACATGTGGCGGTGCGTGTCGACCATGCCCGGCAGGAGGATCCCGCCCGAGGCGTCGATCACCGTGGCGTCGTCCGGCGCGGGCAGTTCGCGGCCGACCTGCTCGATCCGTTCGCCGCGGACGAGTACGTCGCCGCCGTCCAGGACGCCGATGGCCGGGTCCATGGAGAGCACGGTGGCGTTGCGGAAGAGGATCGGGCGGCCTGTGGCGAGTTCGTCCGGCACCGGGCTGGTGGACATGTCGATCACCTCGTTGTGGTTGTGTCGCGGGACCGCAGGACGCGGGCGCGGGCGAAGAGTGCAACGGTGGCGGCCGCAAGGCCGGTGACGAGGGCGGCAGCCCCCCACCCGTAGCCGGACAGCGGCAGGCCGAGCGCGTGGTCGAGGGACCAGGCTCCCGGGCCGCTGAAGGCGAGGACGACCGCCAGCGCGCCGTAGCAGAACGGCACCTCGCAGCCTCCCCGCTGCGCCCAGAACCCGTTGGGCGCGGTGGCGACAGCGGCCACGGTCATCGTGCCGATCACCAGCGCGCAGCCGCCGGGGGTGAGAAGGCCGGTGGCGATCGAGGCCGCGCCGGCGAGTTCGGTCAGGCCCGCCAGTACGGCCATCCGCCTGCCGGGCACGAAACCCCACTGTTCGAAGACGGCGCCGGTGCCGTCGCGCCCGGCGCCGCCGAACCAGCCCAGCAGCTTCTGCGTGCTGTGGCCGACGAGCAGCCCGGCCAGCAGCAGCCGGAGCAGCAGCAGCGCGAGGTTCATGGCGCCTCCGGTCGCCGATCGAGGACGAAGTCGAACTCGGCGTGCAGGTACGGCTCGTCGATCCGCCCGCCGTCCGGAGCCGGTCCGGCTCCGTGCTCGGTGAACGGCACGATCAGCGCGTCCTTGGTGCCGAACACGACATCGCTTTCGAGGTAGTCGGCGCCTTGCTGGAACAGGTGGGTGATCAGCCTGGCGTAGCCGGGTTCGTCGATCAGGAAGTGAATGTGCGCAGGCCGGTAGTGACTGATGCCGGTCCGGCGGATCAGCTCGCCCACCGGTCCGTCCATGGGGATCGAGTAACCGCGGGGCGCGATGGTGCGCACGCAGTAGGTGCCGTCCTCCCCGGTGCGGTACTTGGCGCGCAGCCTCGCCTCGTCGACGTCGGGTAGCTGGGCCTCGTAGGTACCCTCCGCGTCGGCCTGCCACACGTCGAGCACCGCGCCGGGAACGGGCCTGCCCTCCGTGTCCGTGACGGTGCCGGAGACGAAGAGGGGAGTGCCGGGAAGGCCGTCCGACATGTCGTGGCCGGAGCCGACCGTGGGCGAGCCGTCGATGTGGAACGGTCCGAGCACGGTCGCCGGGGTGGCCTTCTCCGAGAAGCGGTTGTTGAGCTGGACCACGAGCGTGCTCAGGCCGAGGACGTCGGAGCCGAGGATGAACTCCTGCCGCTTGTCGTCGCTGATCCGGCCGGTCGCGGCGAGCCATTCCATCGCCGCCGCCCACTCCTCCTCGGTGAGCCGCACCTCCCTGGCGAACTCGTGCACGTGCCGCACGAGCGCGGTCATCAGCTCGGCCAGCCGGTCGGGGCGCGCGGTGGCCCAGCGGCGCACCGCGAGGTCGGTGAGGTTGTCCTCGTTGACGAACGCCATCGCTGTCCCTCGATCCGTTTCGTGGCGGACGTGTCCGGACATCGGTCCGTAGGACGGACATTGTTGCGGCCCATTGGCCGTAAGGCAAGCTCGTGTGCGACCCGTGCCGTCCGTTTGACTACACAGACGACTATGACATGCTGTCGCCATACGGACATACGTCCGCCAAGTGGTCGCTGAGTGGTCACTGCGGTCTTGGAGGTGCACCCGGATGATCGAACGCGCTGCCGTGGATGGCCCGCTGGCCGGGCTCCTCGTGGCGGACTTCTCCCGTGTCCTCGCCGGGCCCTACGCGACGATGCTGCTCGCGGACCTGGGCGCCGAGGTGGTCAAGGTGGAGTCGCCCGAAGGGGACGAGACGCGGTCGTGGACGCCGCCGGCCCGGGACGGGGTTTCGACGTACTACCTCGGGATCAACCGGGGCAAGCGCTCGATCGCGCTGGATCTGCGGGACGAGGCCGACGCGGCGGCGGGCCGGGAGCTGGCCCGCAGGGCGGACGTGGTGATCGAGAACTTCCGGCCCGGCGGGCTGGCCAAGTACGGGCTGGACTTCGAGTCCGTGCGGGCGGCCAACCCGGCCGTCGTGTACGCCTCGATCAGCGGGTTCGGTTCGGGCGCGGGACGCAACGTGCCCGGCTACGACCTGATGGTGCAGGCGATCTCGGGCCTGATGAGCCTCACCGGTGACCCGGAGGGGCCGCCGTTCCGGGCCGGTATCTCCGTGTTCGACGTGATGGCCGGCAACCACGCCGCGATCGGCATCCTTGCGGCGCTGCGGCATCGCGACGCCACCGGCCGCGGGCAGCACGTGGAGGTGAACCTGCTGTCCTCCGCGCTGACCGGGCTGGTCAACCACAGCTCCGCCTACGTCGCGGGCGGCACGGTGCCGTACCGGATGGGCAACGCGCACCCGAGCGTGTTCCCGTACGAGCCGCTGCCGACGGCGGACAACGACCTGATCGTCACCGCGGCCAACGACCGCCAGTTCCGCAATCTCTGCGAGGTGCTGGGCATCCCGGAGATCGCCGACGACCCGCGGTTCGCGCGCAACGCCGACCGCACCGAGCGACGCGAGGAGCTGCGCCCGATCCTTGTCGAGCGGCTCGCCACCCGGGGCGCGCTCGAGTGGTTCGACCTGCTGGTCGAGGCGGGGGTGCCGAGCGGTCCGATCAACACCGTGGACGGCGGCTTCGCGATGGCAGAGCGATTCGAGCTGGACCCGGTCGTGGAAGTGGGTGAGGGGGAGCGGGCGGTACCCACGACGCGGCACCCGGTCCGCTTCTCGGAGACGCCCGTGAGCTACCGGCTGCCGCCGCCCGAACTGGACGAGCACGGGGCCGCGCTACGGAAGTGGCTCGGCGACCGGGAGGAGGACGGCCGTGGCTGAGTACCCGACCGCGCTCGGCGCGTCGTCGCCGACCGGCATCACCCTGCTCGGTCACGACCTCGCCGAGGACGTGATGGGCGAGGTGTCCTTCGGCGAGCTGGCGTTCTGGCTGGCCACCCAGCGCAGGCCCGCGCCGGGGGAGACCCGGGTGTTCGAGGCGGTGCTCGCCGCGCTGGCCGACCACGGTTTCACGCCGACGGCGATCGTGACCCGGCTGACCTACCTGTCCGCTCCGGACTCGATCCAGGGCGCTCTCGCCGCCGGACTGCTCGGCGGCGGTTCACGGTTTCTCGGCGTCACCGAGGACTGCGGCCGCTTCCTGCACGATGTGCTGTCCGAAGTGGAGGGCGAGCTGCCCGTGGACGACGCGGGCTGGGACACGCTGGCCCTGGAGACGGTACGAGCCCGGCGCGAGGCGGGGTTGTTCGTGCCCGGTCTCGGGCACCACGTGCACAAGGAGGGCGATCCCCGCACGCCCCGGCTGTTCCGGATCGCCGAGGAGGAGGGGCGGTTCGGCCCGCACCTGTCCCTGTTCGCCGCGATCGGCCGGGTTCATCCCCGAGTGCTGGGCAAGACGCTGCCGCTCAACGGTGCCGGGGTCTGCGGGGCGGCACTGGCCGACCTCGGGCTCCCGCTGGAACTGCTGCGCGGGTTCGCCCTGCTCGCCCGCACCGCCGGGCTGATCGGCCAGCTCGCCGAGGAGCTGCGCCACCCGGTCGGCAACGACATCTTCCTCTCGGTGGACCTCAACAACCGGCCGGTGCCGCCCGATCCGTACGTCGCGGACTGATCCCTGACGGGCCTGGGTGCGGGACTCGCGGGTCCGAACGAGGGACTCGCGGTCAGTCCGCCTCCTTGGTGTCGCCGCGGCCGCGGAGGAAGTACGCGCCGAACGTCGCCGCAAGGCTGGCGAACACCACCATGGAGTAGGTGGCTAGCAGCACCTCCAGTACGCGGGCGAGGCCGCCGTCCGCGGCGAGCGGGTCACCGCTGACGGTGGCCAGGGCCGCGTCGTGCAGTGCATCCCCGTACCCGGGGTAGCCTCCGGTCAGGTAGAGCGCCTGGCTGGCGCCGAGCGCGACGATCACGGTGATCGCGGCGAGCCAGCCCACCCGGCTCGACAGCAACCGGCCCGCCGACCGGCTGCCGCGCACCGCCGAGCTGAGCACCCGCCCCAGCCGTGCGGCCCTGGCCAGCCACAGCACGCGGAGCACGCGCAGGAACGGCACCGCCAGGAAGGCGAGCTGCCACCAGGTACGGCGCAGGAATGCTGCCCGGTCGGGGGCGACGGCAAGGCGGAGCGCGTACTCACCGGCGAAGACGGACCAGAGCAACCAGCTCAGCACGGACAGTGCCGTCACCAGCGCGGGTGCCGTCGCCACGACCTGTCCGAGCACGACGAGCAGGAACACGACGCCGAGGACGCTCATCGGCCGGTCCAGCCGGTCGGAGAGCTCCTCGGCCCAGGACTGCCGCCGTTCCGGCTCGGCTCTGCCGGGCATCTGCACGCCGACGAAGTACCCACGTCCCCGCCTTTTCCATGCAGGACGCGCGGCCGTCGGTTCCGGCGATTTCGGACAGAGCGGCATGGTTGTCCGTGCCGCATCGTCCTCGCGGGGCTGCGCCTTCCGGGGGGCCGGGGTGCGGCGTTCGGCTCATCCGCGCAAGATCGCTATTGACACGGCAGGGTGACAGGCGTCACTCTCTCGTGGCCAGCGCGACGGCGAGACGTTCATCTGTCCTGCGGTGAGACGAAGGCGGCGATATGCCGGAGACCAGCGGACCGGAGCGAGAGCAGACCACACTCCCGAGCAAGTACCTGCCGGCGGCCGAGTTCAAGGACCTGCCGGAACCGGTGCGTTTGCGCAAGATCACCGGCGCGAGCGTCATCATCCTCGCGACCGCCATCGGCTCGGGGGAGATGATCCTCTGGCCCTACATCACCTCCCAGATCGGGTTCATCTTCATCTGGGCCGCGGTCGTCGGGTTCGGGATCCAGTTCTTCCTCAACATGGAGATCGAGCGCTACACGCTCGCCACCGGAGAGTCGGCCATCACCGGTTTCGCCCGGTACTGGAAGCCGTGGTGGTGGCTGTTCATCGTCTTCGCGCTACTGCAGAACTTCTGGCCCGGCTGGGCCACCGGCGCGGCCACGACGGTGTCGTTCGCACTCGGGCTCGGCGACGACGCGCCGATCGTCCCCATCACGATCGCCGCGCTGATCGCCATCGGCATCACGCTCACCCTGGCGCCGGTCGTCTACCAGTGGGTCGAGAAGATCCAGGGTGTACTGGTCGCCCTGATCATGCTCTTCGTGATCGTCGCGATCCCCGTGGCGACGACGGGGGACGCGTGGGGCGCGCTGGTCACCGAAGGCATCGGCGACATGAGCTTCCCGATCGGACACGAGGGACTGAGCATCGCCCTGCTGCTCGGCGCGCTGGCCTTCGCCGGCGCCGGCGGCGCGAACAACCTGGTGCAGAGCAACTACATCAGGGACAAGGGCATGGGCATGGGCCAGCGCATCCCCCGGATCGTCTCGCCCATCACGGGACACGAGGAAGCCCGGCCCTCCCTCGGCTACATGTTCCCGACCGACGAGGAGAACATGCGCCGGTGGCGCGGCTGGTGGAAGGTCGCCAACTGGGAGCAGTTCCTCACCTTCTTCGTCATCGGCGTGGTCTCCCTCGTCATCCTGTCGGTGCTGGCCTACTCGACGCTGCCGGTCGGCGAGGTGCAGCAGGAGGACCTCGCCTTCCTGCAGCTGGAAGGCCAGGCGCTGCAGGACGCCGTCGCACCGTGGTTCGGCACCGCCTTCTGGGCCGCCGCGACCGTCGCGCTGTTCTCGACCAATCTGGGGATCATCGACTACACCTGCCGGCTGATCGCCGACCAGCTCAAGATCAACGCGCTCAAGGACAGCGCGTTCTGGTCGGAGAGCAAGGTCTACGCCGCGTTCGTCTGGCTGATGATCGCCGTGGGCTCGGTGATCCTCCTCGCGGGAGTCGACCAGCCCTTCCTCCTCGTCGTGATCTCGTCGTCCATCGCGGGCGTGCAGATGTTCATCTACTCGGGTCTGCTGATGATGCTCAACCGGAGGGCTCTGCCGAAGGAGGTGCGGATCAGCAACGGACGGCTCGCCGTGCTGGCGGTGTCGTTCATCTTCTTCGGGTTCCTGTCGGTGCTGCTCGTCATCGACAACCTGGGAAGCTGACCCGGTGCTCAAACGACTGTGGTTGCGGCTGCTCGTCGCACTCGTGATCTGGATAGTGCTGCTCGTGCTGATGTGGGCGGTGGGAATACTGGACTGACCGGACGAAGTGGACGACCGGAGTGCGAGCGCACACAAGGCGAACCCGCCACCCCCCGACGAGTGGCGGGTTCGCCTTGTGCCACGCGGCGCTACTTCGCGGCGAGAACGGGCTCCGGCTCGGCCGCCGGAGCGTCGATCCGCCGCCGCTGGACGGCCCCGGACAGCGCCACCAGCAGGCCGAGCACGGCGATCCCGGTGACCACGCTGAGCGCGGGCGTGAGCCCTGCGAGCAGTGCGGCGGGGGACGCCTCACTGCCACCGTTCGCGGTGAGCACCGCGGTCACCACGGCGAGCCCGATCGCGCCGCCCACCTGCAGTGACGTGTTCAGCAGGCCGCCGGCCAGGCCCTGCTCGTTGTCGGCGACCCCCGCGGTGGCCTGGATGTTCAGCGAGGAGAAGGCCAGGGTGAAGCCGATGCCGAGCAGGATCATGCTGGGCAGGACCGAGCCGGCGTAGCCCGAGCCTTCGTCCACGCCGAGGAACAGTGCGTAGCCGATGACGTGCGCGACGACCCCGCCGAGGATGGTGCGGGCCGTGCCGAGCCGGTCGATCAGCGGCTCGATCCGCGGTGAGCCGAAGGCGACGATCAGCGCGGCGGGCAGGAACCCGAGCGCGGTCTCCAGCGCCGACCAGCCCAGCACCGACTGCAGGTAGAGCATGACCACGAACTGGAAACCGATGTAGGCGCCGAAGAACAGTGCCGCGCCGATGTTCGCCCGCGCCAGTGGCCCGGACCGCAGGATGCCGAGCCGGAGCAACGGGTGGCTGCTGCGCTTCTCGATGAGGACGAACGTGGCGATCAGGGCGGCGGCGACGGCGAAGGTGATCAGCGTGCGCGGTGCGGCCCAGCCGACCTCGGGCGCCTCGACGACGGCGAACACCAGCAACAGTGAGCCGGCGGCACCGGTGACCGCGCCGGGGAAGTCGTAGCCGGCACCGGAGCGTTCCGGCCGGTTGTCCGGGATCAGCCTGATGGCGGCCACGAGCGCGGCGAGTGCGATCGGCACCGGCAGCAGGAACGTCCACCGCCAGCCGATCTCGGTCAGCAGCCCGGAGAAGACCAGGCCCGCCGAGTACCCGCTCGCGCCGAAGACCGCGAAGATGCCGATCGCCCGGTTGCGCGCGGGACCTTCGTGGAAGGTCGTGGTGATGATGGACAGTGCCGCCGGAGCGGTGAACGCCGCGGCGAGTCCCTTGATGAAACGGCTGGCGATCAGCAGCGCGCCGTCGTCGACGAGGCCGCCGAGCAGCGAGGCGACCGCGAAGACCGCGACCGCGACGAGGAACACCCTGCGCCTGCCGAGCAGGTCGGCGGTGCGCCCGCCGAGCAGCAGCAGCCCGCCGTAGCCGAGCACGTAGCCGCTGACGACCCACTGCAGTGCGCTGGTGGAAAGGCCGAGGTCGGCCCGGATGGACGGGAGGGCGACACCGACCATCGAGACGTCGAGTGCGTCCAGGCCGACGACTGTGGACACCGTGAGCAGCACGCCCCACAGGCGTGCGTCCCACCTGGTTGAGGTGGTGGACAGTTGCGCGGAAGAGCTCATGGGGAGAGACAGTACATGCAGATGCATCTAATGCAAGTGAATTTAATGCGTTTGCATCAAATTCACCTGCATGCTATCTTGGCGCCGTGAGCGATGTAGCCGAACGGAGCCTGGTGCGGCAGTGGCACGAGCTGCTGGCGCGCCACGCGGCCGTGTTCGGTGCCCTGGAGGCAAAGCTGCAGAAGCGTCACGGCATCGGCGTCAACGAGTTCGAAGCGCTGGAGCGGCTGGCGACCTGTGAGTACAAGTGCCGGGCCGCCGATCTGACCCAGGCCGCGCAGTTGAGCCAGAGCACTACGTCCCGTCTCATCGCCAGGATGGAGCGGGAGGGTCTGGTCGAGCGCGCGATGTGCGACATGGACCGGCGCGGGATCTTCGTCATGCTGACCGAAGCCGGGCGGCGGCTCTACGCGCAGGCGAAGCCGACGCACCGCGCCGTGCTCGAAGAGGTCCTGGGCGCCGGCGACTGACCGGAGTCGTCACCGGATAATACCTGTTCAGGGCTGTTTCGGGCTGCTATACACAAGGTGTATAGACCGTGCATATACATGGTGTGTATAGTCCGCTCGCATGTCGATCGGACACACACTTCTCGGCCTGCTCGAAGAGGGGCCACGGCACGGCTACGACCTCAAACGGGCCTACGACGAGCGGTTCGGGCTCGACCGCCCCCTGCACTACGGGCAGGTATACGCGACGCTGGCCCGCTTGCTGCGCAACGGCCTGGTCGCCGAGACCGGCACCGAGCCGGGCAGCGGCCCGGAGCGCAAGAGCTATGCCATCACCGACGCGGGAGTCACCGATGTCGAGCGGTGGCTCGCCACACCGGAGAAGCCCGAGCTCTACCTGCAGAACACGCTCTACACCAAGGTGGTGCTCGCGCTGCTTTCCGGCCGCAGCGCCGAGGACGTCCTCGACACGCAGCGCTCGGCGCATCTGGCCACCATGCGCAAGCTGACCACCCGCAAGACCAATGGCGACCTGGCCGACGCGCTGATCTGTGACCACGCGCTGTTCCACCTCGAAGCCGACCTGAGGTGGCTCGAGCTGACCGCCGCCCGCCTCGGTGAGCTGGCGAAGGAGGTGGCCGAATGACCACGCTGCTGGGTGCGACCGGCCTGCACAAGTCCTTCGGCCCGACCGAGGCGCTGCTCGGCGCCGACTTCGGGATCGCCGCGGGCGAGGTGGTCGCGGTGATGGGCCCGTCGGGGTCCGGGAAGTCGACCCTGCTGCACTGCCTCGCCGGCATCGTCCGTCCGGACGCGGGCACGGTCGGCTACCAGGGCCGCGACCTCTTCGCCGACACCGACGCGGAGCGGACAGCCCTGCGCCGCACCGACTTCGGGTTCGTCTTCCAGTTCGGACAGCTCGTCCCCGAGTTGAGCTGCCTGGAGAACGTCGCGCTGCCGCTGCGGCTCGGCGGCACACGCCGCAAGAAGGCCGAAGCCGCCGCGGCCGAGGTGATGGCCAGGCTGGAGGTCGACGACGTCGCACCGAAGCGCCCCGGAGAGGTCTCCGGCGGGCAGGGCCAGCGCGTGGCCGTCGCCAGGGCGCTCGTCACCGCACCGAAAGTGATCTTCGCCGACGAGCCGACCGGCGCACTGGACTCGCTCAGCGGGGAGCGGGTCATGCGGATGCTGGTGACCGCGGCGAAGGAACACGACACCGCCGTCGTGCTGGTCACCCACGAGGCCCGCGTCGCCGCCTACTCCGACCGGGAGGCCGTGGTGCGCGACGGAAGGACGCGGCAGCAGGTGACCGCGTGAACTGGCTCAACGACCTGGCCCTCGGGGTCCGGCTGGCCGTCGGGGGCGGCCGGACCCTGAAGGCCGGCCTGCTCCGGCTGGTGCTGACCACGATCGGGATCGGCCTGTCCACGGCCGTGCTTCTCCTGCTGGCCGGCATGGCCTCGGCACTGGACGAGCGCGGTGACCGGATCGCGGCCAGGGAGGCGGTCACGCAGGCGAGTGACGGCACGCCGGTCCACACGATCAGGGACAGGTCCTCCTTCCGCGGCGAGGACGTCATCGTCACCTACCTCGATCCCGCCGGTCCCGGCGCGCCGGTACCGCCGGGGTTGCGGGAGATCCCGGAACCAGGGGAGATGGTGGTCTCGCCCGCGCTGGCGGACCGCCTGCAGGCGCACCCCGCGCTGGACGCCCGGTTCAACCAGCGGGTGACCGGTACCGTCGCACCCGAGGGGCTCGCCGACCCCACCGAGCTGTGGGCCTACGCGGGCGGTACGGGCGTCCGGGACTCGCCCGGCGCGGACACGGTGTACTCCTACGGTGCTCCGTCGTCTCTGGACGATGCACCGCCGCAGATACTCTTCATCGGCGGCGTCGGCGCGGTGGTGCTGCTGGTGCCGCTGCTCGTGTTCGTCGCCACCACCAGCCGGATCTCCGGGGCGGAACGGGAACGGCGGCTGTCGGCACTGCGGCTGGCCGGTGCGCGGGTCGGCCAGGTCCGCCGGATCGCGGCCGCAGAGGCCGTCGTCGGGGCCGTGGCCGGTGGCCTGCTCGGCCTGTTGCTGTTCCTCGCCTTCCGGCCGCTCGCCGAAGGCATCGAGCTTGCCGGGATCGCGTTCTTCCCCGCCGATCTCCGGCCCGCCTGGCCGCTCGTGGCCGCCGTGCTCCTGCTCGCGCCGGTGCTCGCGGTCGGGTCGGCCTGGTTCGGGATGCGTGGGCTGATCGTCGAGCCGCTCGGCGTGCTGCGCCGTGCCCGGCCGGTGCGCAGGCGGGGATGGTGGCGCATCCTGCTCGTCGTCGTCGGCGTGGCGCTGTTGCTGCCGGACAAGCTGCTGGGCGCCGAGATGAGTGCCGGTGACGTGCTGCCGTTCCTGACCACTGGTTCGCTCGTGTTGCTGATCGGCGTGCCGACGCTGATGCCGTGGCTCACCGAGCGCTCGGTCGGCCGGTTCCGCGGCGGCTTTCCCGCATGGCAGCTGGCGATCCGGCGGCTGCAACTGGACAGCGGCACCCCGAGCCGGGTGGTCGCGGGAGTGGTGGTCGTGCTGGCCGGAGCCATCGCCCTGCACAGCCTGCTCGGCTCGGCGGAGGCCAACGCCGCCCGCGTGGACGCCGAGAACGAGGACCCGTCCGCGGTCGTGGTGAACGTGGAGGCGTCCGTGGCGGCCGAGGCGCTGGAGCTGGTCCGGCAGACGCGCGGCGTTCAGGAGGTCTACCCCCTCCAGCGGGCGTTGCTCTACGACGGGACGGGGCAGAGTGGACTGCTGCTCGTCGCCCCCTGCGATCGGCTCGAACGCAGCTTCCGGCTGCCGGGCGGCTGCGCCGAGGGCGACTCGTTCACCGCGGGCGAGGCACGGCCGGGTGAGACGCTGACCGCCCACGGCTTCCTGGACTCCTCGCAGGAAAGCGGCGTCCGGTTCACCGTGCCGCACGGGAGCGAAGCGGCCACCGTACGCCCCGGCGCGGCCGGACAGGAGGCCGACGCGATGCTCCTGGCGACACCGGGCGCGATCAGCGGTCTCGCCCTGCCGGGTCTCCTGCGGGAGCTCGACGTGCGACTGGACCCTGGCGACCCGGACGCGCTGGCCCGGATGCACGCCGCCCTGAGCCCGCTGGAATGGCGGGCATCCATCTTCGGCATGGCCGGCATCGTTTCCTCGGGCAGGTCGATGCTCGACGTGATGCAGGGGCTGCTCTACGCCGGAAGCGGGCTGACGATGCTCCTGGCCGGGGCGAGCCTGCTGGTGACGGCGGCCGGGCAGATCAGCGAACGCCGGCGCCCGCTCGCGGCGATGAGCGCGGGCGGGGTGCCGAGAGGCGTGCTGGCACGCTCCTTGCTGTGGCAGAACGCGGTGCCGATGGTGTTCGGCGTGCTGGTCGCCGTGGGCGTCGGGATCGGGGTCGCGGCCCTGATCACCCGCCTGCTCGGAAACGGCATGCCGCTGCTGCTCGACGGCGCGTTCATCGCGGGCATGGCGGGTGCTGCGGTGGTGCTGGTGCTCGGGGTGACGGCTGCGACGCTGCCCGCGCTCCGCTCGGCGACCTCGGTGAAGGCCCTGCGCGCCGAGTGACGGCAGAGCCAGGGAATCCGCGCGGACGCTCTGGCCGCGTCGCGTCCTCCAGGGCGAACGCCGCGGCCGAAACCTGCCAGCACGGTGCAGGCGCGGGCCGCTAGCTTCGGAACCCGTCCATCGTGCTCGGTCCGGATTCGCCGGGCCGGGCCGGGTCCGGACCGGGTGAGGCACGAAGGAGCGGTATGGCGAGTGGCGAGGTCCGCGGCGGCCAGGCCGGTATCGTCGTCCAGTTCGTCCTGCTGGCCCTGGCGTGGGGATCGAGCTTCTTCTTCATCAAGGTCGGCCTGGCAGAGCTCTCCCCCGCGCAGGTGGTGTGGGCGCGGATGGTGTTCGGGGCACTGACGCTCGCGCTGATCGTCCTCGTCACCCGGCGGCCGGTGCCGCGGGACCGAGTCCTCTGGGGTCATCTGACCGTGGTCGCCGTGCTGCTGTGCGTCGTGCCGTTCACCCTGTTCTCCTGGGCCGAACAGCACATCTCCTCCGGTCTCGCGAGCATCTTCAACGCCACCACGCCGCTGACCACGATGGGCTTCGCGGCGGCGGTGCTGAGCACCGAGCGGATCACCCGCGACCGGGGGACCGGGCTCGCGCTGGGCTTCGCCGGTGTGCTGCTCATCATCGGCCCGTGGGCGGCCGGCCTGCACGCGGACCTGCTCGCACAGCTCGCCTGCCTCGGCGCCACTGTCTGTTATGGACTCGCTTTCGTCTACCTGCGCAGGTTCGTCTCCAACCGGGGTGTGCCCGCGGTGACGATCGCGTTCATCCAGGTCGCCACCGGCGCGATCATCATGGTGCTGGCCACGCCGTTGCTGGCGGGCGCCGCGATCCGGCCGGGCCCGGCCGTGGTGCTGAGCATGATCGCGCTCGGCGCGGTCAGCACCGGATTCGCCTACATCTGGAACACCAACGTCGTGGGTGCCTGGGGCGCGGCGAACGGAGCCGCCGTGACCTATGTGACGCCGATCGTCGGGGTCGTGCTCGGCGTGCTCGTGCTCGACGAACCGCTCACGTGGAACCAGCCCGTCGGCGCGGTGCTGGTGATCCTGGGGATCCTGGCCGCGCACGGCAGGCTCAGCCGGCTGTCCCGGCGACGCGTCGACGTGGACCGGCATGTCTCTCGCCGTTTGCGGGATTCGTCTCCGAACCGGTGATCCGCGCGTAGGCTGTGCCACATGTGCCGCAACATCACGGTTCTTCGTGGCCTGGAGCCCTCGGCGACGGCGGAGGAGATCGAGGCAGCCGCCCGCCAGTACGTGCGCAAGGTCAGCGGGGTGCAGACCGTTTCCGAAGCGACAAGGGAGCCGTTCGAGCGTGCGGTAGCGGAGGTCGCCGCGACCACCACGCGGCTGCTCGCCGAGCTGCCCGCCCGGCGCCAGCCACCGCCAACCGTGCCGCCGTTGCGCAGGCCGGAGGTCCGCGCGCGGGAGACCGCCAAGCGCTGAGGCAACCACGCGCTGAGGCAACCACGCGCTGAGGCAACCGGTGCAGCGAGGCGTCGGTTGCTCACCCGCCGGCAGCTCCGGTACGCGCGCCCTGGGCGGCGGTTCGCCGGGCGACAGCTCCAGCACCGTGGTGCGACAGCTCCAGCCCCTTCACCGGCGAGCCCGGCCGCCGCCTGCCGTACGACGCTGCGGCCGAACCCGGCGCGCGACCCGGCCTCGGCAACGAATTCCCGCTCGCCGCGCGCCCGCTCGAGCGCCGGGCCGGGATGCCGTGTCCTCGGCGTCTACCACGGCGACGCACTCGCGCCCGGGCCCGCACAGGCCGGCACGCCCGGCGGAACCGTGCCCCGCGAAGCGCGGGCGCGGGCGCGGACCCGTACCCCGAAATGAATCGAATAAACCCGGTTCGGCCTCTTGACCTGCGTCTTGGCTGAGTCCCACACTGTGGTCATCGTCACAAGTTGCGTCTACGGCAACTGATGCGTATAGCGCAACAGCAGGGGAGGGTGGTCACTCACCCACAAATCCGCACGTTGTACCCGGGCCGAAAACGAGGTGGCCCTCATGACCAACGTCATCAACCCGCACCTGGAGCACCGCACGGCGCCGCGCCCGCAGGCCGGGATCGTCGACCAGCCGGCTGTCATGCTCTACACGAGGCTCCGCAAGTCGCCCTTCTTCTGGAAGTCCCGCGCGCACGGCGTGGCCTGCTACAGCGTCTACAACCACACGTATCACCCGCGCCACTACGGCGACCCGGTCGGCGAGTACTGGGCGCTGCTCGACGGCGTGACGCTGTGGGACGTCGGCGTCGAACGTCAGCTGGAGATCTCCGGGCCGGACGCGTTCGACTTCACCAACATGCTCGTCCCCCGCGATCTGACCAAATGCGACGTCGGGCAGTGCAAGTACGTGTTCGTCACCGCGCCCGACGGCGGCATCATCAACGACCCGATCCTGCTGCGGCTGGAGGAGAACCGCTTCTGGCTCTCGCTGGCCGACAGCGACGTCGGGCTGTGGTCGATGGGCCTCGCGCAGTCGGGCGGCTGGGACGTCACGATCCGCGAGGCCGACGTGGCCCCGCTGCAGATACAGGGTCCCAGGGCCAAGGAGGTGATGACCGAGCTCTTCGGCCCCGGCATCCTCGACGTGCCGTACTACCGGCTGCGCGACTTCACCGTCGACGGAATGGACGTCGTGGTCAGCCGCACCGGCTACTCCGGCGAGATCGGCTACGAGATCTACCTGCACCACGCCTCCCGGGACGCCGACCGGTTGTGGGACGCCGTATGGCAGGCAGGAGAACCGCAGGGCCTGAGGCCCATCGGACCGTGCCACATCCGGCGGATCGAGGCGGGCATGCTCGCCTACGGCTGCGACATCACGCTGAACACCAACCCGCTCGAGGTCGGCTACGACTACGGTTGGATGCTCGACCTTGAGCAGCAGGCGGACTTCATCGGCAAGGACGCACTCAGGCGGATCAGGGCCGAGGGTGTGTCCCGGCTGATGGTCGGCCTCGAGATCGACGGCGCGCCGCTGGGCAGCTACAACGACGGGTCGATGATCGAACCGTTCCCCGTGCACGGCTCCGCGGCCGGCCCCGCGGGCTCGGTGACGAGCGCGTGCTACTCGCCGCGGCTCGACCGCAACATCGGCCTCGCCATGCTGCCGATCGAGCTCACCGCGCCGGGCACGAGCGTCACCGTCGGCACGCCCGGCGGTACCCGCGGCGGTGTCGTCGTGGAGAAGCCGTTCATCGATCCCCGCAAGGAGAACCCGAAGCGCTAGGCCGCGCAGCAGGGGAAGGGGGTCGGACATGGAACAGCTCTTCACTCGCCGCTCCCGCGACCGGCGGGCGGCCGCACCGCTGCTGGCCCGGCCGCGGTACGAGGTGCTGCCGTTGCCTGCGGTGCTGGAGGAGACCGGGGCGCTGCCGGAACAGTCGGTGGTGACCGTCACGGCCTCGCCACGGCTGGGCGTCGGGGCGACTCTCGACATCTGCGAGAAGCTCGCCGCCCAGCGGCTGCACGCCGTTCCGCACCTGGCGGCGCGGCAGCTCAGGGACCTGGCCGAACTGTCCGATGTGCTCGGCCGCCTCGCCGGTGCCGGGATCGACGAGGTCTTCGTCATCGGCGGTGACGCCCGCGACCCCTCGGGTTCCTTCGCCGACGGGCTCTCCCTGTTGCGCGGTATGGCGGAACTCGGCCGCCTGCCCGCCCGCATCGGGGTGCCGTCGTATCCGGAGGGACATCCGGTGATCGGCGAAGCGGAACTGTGGTCGGCGCTGCGCGCCAAGCAGGACTATGCCGACTACACCGTCACCCAGCTGTGCTTCGACGCGGGCGCGGTGTGCCGGTTCGTCGCGGCCGCCCGCGGTTCCGGGATCACCCTGCCGGTCGTGGCAGGCGTTCCGGGCGTGGTGGACACCCGGGTGCTGCTGAAGGTGGGCCTGCGCATCGGGGTCGGTGACTCCATGCGCTTCCTGCGCGGGCACGGTTCGGCGGCAGGCAGGCTGCTGCGGCCGGGCGGCTACCGGCCGGGAGGGCTCGTCCGTGAGCTCGGCGCGCGGGCCGCGCAAGAGGGCTGCGATCTGGCAGGGCTGCATTTCTACACGTTCAACCGAGTCGGCAGGACCGCGCGGTGGGTCGACCAGACCCATCGGCGGGCAGCGTAGGGGAGGCAAACACATGCCCTCGGACCTCGAGATCTCCCGCAACACCGCACTGAAGCCGCCGGCCGAGGTGGCCGCCGATATGGGCATCGGCGAGCACCTGGTCGAACCCTACGGCCGGTCGGCGGCCAAGATCTCCCTCGACGCGGTCGGCGAGCTCGCCGACCGGCCGCGTGCCAAGTATGTCGTGGTCTCCTCGATCACCCCGACGCCGCTGGGGGAGGGCAAGACCACCACGACGGTCGGGCTCGGCCAGGCGTTCGGGCACATCGGGCGCCGTGCCGTGATCGCCATCCGCCAGTCGTCGATGGGCCCCACCTTCGGCATCAAGGGCGGCGCGGCAGGCGGCGGCTACTCCCAGGTGGTGCCGATGGAGCCGGTGAACCTGCACCTGACCGGTGACCTGCACGCGGTCACGTCGGCGCACAACCTGCTCGCCGCCATGATCGACAACCACCTGCACAAGGGCAACAACCTGGGTATCGACCCGTTCGAGATCACCTGGCGGCGGGTGGTGGACGTCAACGACCGGGACCTGCGGCAGATCGTCACCGGCCTCGGTGGCAGGCCCGACGGCATCCCCCGGCAGACCGGTTTCGACATCACCGCCGCCAGCGAGGTGATGGCGGTGCTGGCGCTGGCGAGCTCGCTGCCGGACCTGCGGGCCCGGCTCGGCCGGATCGTGTTCGGCTATGACCGCGACGGTGCACCGGTGACCGCCGAGCAGCTGCGTGCCGCGGGCGCGATGTGCGTGCAACTGCGGGAGGCGATCAAGCCCAACCTGATGCAGACCGCCGAGCAGACACCGGCACTGATCCACTGTGGACCTTTCGGCAACATCGCGCACGGCAACTCCTCGGTGATCGCCGACCTGATCGGCATCCACGGCGGCGACTATCTGGTCACCGAGGCCGGCTTCGGCGCCGACATGGGCGCGGAGCGGTTCTTCAACATCAAGTGCCGGGTCTCCGGCCTGGTCCCGGACGCCGCGGTGATCGTGGCAACCGTCCGTGCGCTCAAGGCGCACTCGGGCAGGTTCCGGGTGGTGGCGGGCAGGCCGCTGCCGGAGGAGATGCTCGCCGAGAGCCCGGACGACGTGCTTGCCGGGGCCGCGAACCTGCGCAGGCAGATCGCCAACATCCGGGCGCACGGTGTCAGCCCGGTCATCGCGGTGAACGCCTTCCCCACGGACTTCGAGAGCGAGAAGAAGGCCATCGTGGACATCGCGGCCGAGGAGGGCGTGCGCGCGGCCGTCACCGACCACGTCGCCCAGGGCGGCAAGGGCGCCGCCGAGCTGGCCGAGGCCGTCGCGGCCGCCTGCGCCGAACCCGGCCGGTTCGGCTTTCTCTACCCCGACGACCTGCCGCTGGCGGACAAGATCGACACGGTGGCGCGCCGGATGTACGGGGCGGACGGCATCGAGCTCAGCCCCGTGGCCCGCCGCCAGCTGGAGAGCTACGAGCGCTGCGGGTTCGGCTCGCTGCCGGTGTGCATCGCCAAGACCCACCTCTCGCTGTCGGCCGACCCGGCCCGCAAGGGCGCGCCGAGCGGCTGGCGGCTGCCGGTGCGCGAGGTGCGCGCCTCCGTCGGGGCGGGCTTCGTCTATCCGATCTGCGGTGACATGCGCACGATGCCGGGCCTGTCGTCGCAGCCCGCGGCCGAGCGCATCGACATCGACGAGTCCGGCCAGGTCGTGGGGCTGTCGTGAAGGAGGTATCGATGAACAGCGTTCCGAGCCGGGCCGGCGTCGTCGTGATCGGCGCCGGGATCGTCGGCAACTCCGTGAGCCACCACCTCGCCGAGGCTGGCTGGCGCGACATCGTGCTGCTGGACAAGGGCCCGCTGCCCGACCCGGGCGGGTCGACCGGGCACGCGTCCAACTTCATCTTCCCGGTCGATCACTCCAAGGAGATCACCGCGCTCACCCTGGACTCGATGCACCAGTACGAGAAGCTGGGCACGCTCGTCACCTGCGGTGGCATCGAGATCGCCCGCACGCCGGAACGGGCCGAGGAGCTCCGCAGGCGGATGGCCTCGGCCACGGCGTGGGGCGTCCCCTCGGAACTGATCGGCCCGGAGCGGGTGGCGCAACTGGTGCCGTTCGTCGATCCGGACATCATCGTGGCCGGATTCTGGACGCCGTCGGTGGCCGTGGTCGACCCGTTGCAGGCGGGAACCCTGATGCGCGAGCAGGCGGTCGCGCAGGGTGCCCTGACCGTGTCGGCCAACACGGAGATCACCGGCATCCGCACCGAGCAAGGCCGCGTGCGGGCGGTGTGCACCGACCGCGGCGACATCGAGACCGACACGGTGGTGATCGCGTGCGGGGTCTGGAGTCCCCGGATCGCCGCGATGGCGGGCGCCCGGATCCCGCTGATCCCCGTCGTGCACCAGATGATGGACGTGGGGCCGATCCCCGAGCTCGCCGCGACCGGTACCGAGATCGGCTACCCGATCATCCGGGACATGGACGCCCTGATGTACGAGCGGCAGAGCGGTGCGGACCTGGAGGTCGGCTCCTATGCCCACCGGCCGATCCTCCACGAGCCGGGGGAGATCCCGTCGATCGAGGCCGCCGCGCTGTCCCCGACGCAGCTGCCGTTCACCCAGGAGGACTTCGACCCGCAACTGGAGGACGCGCTCGAACTGTTCGGCCGGATCCTCGACACACCGGGCGCCGGGGTGCGGCACGCGATCAACGGCCTGCTCTCGCTGACCCCGGACGGCGCACCGGTCCTCGGCGAGTCGCCCGAGGTCGCCGGGCTGTGGTCCGCGGCGGCGGTGTGGATCAAGGAAGGCCCCGGGGTGGGACGGATGCTGGCCGAGTGGATGACCCACGGCACCGCGGAGATCGACCTGCACGGCGCCGACATCGCGCGCTTCTACCCGCACCAGCGCACCCGCGGGCACGTGCGGGCCCGCGCGGCGGAGGGCTTCAACAAGATCTACGGGATCGTGCATCCGCGCGAGCAGTGGACCTCCAGCCGGCCGCAGCGGTTGTCCCCGTTCCACGCAAGGGAGCGGGAGCTGGGCGCGGAGTTCTTCGAGGTGGGCGGCTGGGAACGGCCGCAGTGGTACGAGTCCAACCGGGCGCTGCTCGCCGAGTTCGGTGACCGGATCCCCGGCCGCCCGCACGAGTGGGACGCCCGGTGGTGGTCGCCCGTCATCAACGCCGAGCACCTGGCCATGCGCGAGCGGGCGGCCATGATCGACCTGTCGGCATTCGCCCAGTTCGAGGTGTCCGGGGCGGGCGCGCTGGACTACCTGCAGCGGCTGACGATGGCGCGGGTCGACCGCCCGGTCGGCAGGCTCGTCTACACCCCGGTGCTCACGCCGGACGGCGGCTTCCGCAGCGACCTGACCGTCGTCCGGCTGGGCGAGCGGGAGTTCCGGGTCATCACCGGCGGCGCCGACGGGGCCCGCGACGCGTTCTGGTTCAGCAGACACCTGCCCGCCGACGGCTCGGTTAGCTTCACCGACGTGACCTCGGCCGTGTGCACGCTCGGGCTGTGGGGTCCGCGCGCGCGGGACGTGCTGTCGGCGGTGACCGACGACGACGTGTCCGATGCCGCGTTCGGGTTCGGCACGGCGCGGTGGATCACCGTGGGCACCGTGCCGGTGCTCGCTCTGCGCGTGTCCTATGTGGGCGATCTGGGCTGGGAGCTGCACGCGCCGTTCGAGCAGGGCCTGCGGCTGTGGGACACGATCGCGGAGGCCGGCGAGCCGTTCGGGATCGTGCCGGCGGGCATCGGCGTGTACGGCGGCACCGGGCGGCTGGAGAAGGGCTACCGGCTGATGGGCGCCGAGCTGGGCTCCGAGTACAGCCCCGTCGAGGCCGATCTGGCGCTGCCCAAGGTCAAGGCGGCCGACTTCATCGGCAAGCAGGCGTACCTGGCCGCCCGTGAGTCCGGGCCCGCGGCGACGCTGTGCACGCTGACGGTCGACGACCACGCCGACGCCGCCGGGACCCCCCGCTACCCGCAGGGCGGCGAGCCGGTCCTGGCGCCGGACGGGGAGCGGCTCGTCGACCGCAAGGGCCGCGGCTCCTATGTCACCAGTGCGGGCTCGGCGCCGTCACTGGGTGCCTACCTCCTGATGGCCTACCTGCCCCCCGACTACGCGGTCGAGGGCACCGGGTTGTTCGTGGAGTACATGGCCGAGCGCTACCCGGTGACCGTGGCGCGGGTCGGCCGCAGGCCGCTGTTCGATCCCGACGACACCCGCATGAAGTAGCGGCAGGGAGGTGCGCGATGGAGATACTCGTCTGCGTCAAGCGGGTACCGGCACCCGGAGCCAAGGTGCCGCTGAGCGCCGACTCGCGCGAGATCGACACCCGCCACCTCGGGTTCACCATCGGCCCGCACGAGGAGTGCGCGGTGGAGGAGGCCGTGCGCCTGGTCGCCGGGCACGGCGGGCAGGTCACGGTGCTCGCGGTCGGCCCGCCGGAGGCCGAGGAGCAGCTTCGCTACGCGCTCGCGATGGGCGCCGACCGCGGTGTCCTGGTGGAGACCGGCCCGGCCGAGCTCGACCCGGAGGCCACCGCGGCGGCGATCGCGCAAGCCGTCCACACGGTCACCGACGGCGCGCCGCCGTTCGATCTCGTCCTGTTCGGCGACTCCTCCGCCGACGCGGGCCACTACCAGGTCGGCATCCGGGTGGCGGCCGAGCTGGGCCTGCCGATCGTCGGCGGGATCAAGGGCATCGAGGTCGGCGACGGGCTGCGGTTGCGGCGCGAGGTGCCCGACGGTGCCGAGCTGTACGAGCTGCCGTTGCCCGCCGCGGCGGCCGTGCGGGAAGGGCTCAACCTGCCCCGGTACCCGAACCTGCCGGGCAGGCTGCGGGCCAGGAAGGCTTCGCTGCGCACCATCGCCTTCGAGCCCCCGGTGGGCGGGTTGCGCAAGCTCCGGCTGCGGCAGCCGGCCGACGACCGCGCCGAGACCGTCCTGCTCGGCCAGGGTGCCGCGGCCGCGCCCGCGGTGGTCGACGTACTCGAAGAACTCGGGGTGGTGTGAAGCGATGCTGCTGACGCTGATCGACGGGCAGGAGCCCGCGCCAAACGTGCTCGCCCTCGCCCATTCGCTGGACCTGCCGGTGGAGGCGGTGCTGCACGTCACCAGCGACGGTGCTGACGCCGATGACGCAGACGACGTGGCCGGGCACCTCACGGACGAGCTGGCCAAGCAGGGCGTCGCGACGCTGCACCTGATCCGCCACGAGCTGCTGGCCGGTTACGCGCCGGAGGCCTTCGGCGAGGCGCTGGCGCAGCTGGTGGCGCACCTGCGTCCCGCCGCGGTGCTGGCGGCGGGCACCGACCGGGGCACCGAGATCATGGCGCACGCCGCCGCGCGGGCGCGGCTGCCGCTCGCCACGAACTGCGTCGCCGTCACCGGCGGTGATCCCTGGCTGCTCACCCGGGCGCGCGGTGGCGGGATGCTACTGGAGGAGGCCGAGCTGACCGCCCCGGTCAAGCTGGCCACCGTCGCGCAGGGGGCGGCCGCGCCGGCCGACGCGCAGGCGGTCGACAACTGTGCCGTGCGGGAGTTCGTGCCGGAGCTGCTGCCCGAGCTGGCGCGTACCAGGGTGGTCGAGCGCACCGCCGGGCGCGGCGGCATCACGCTGGCCACCGCGCCGGTGATCGTCTCGGGTGGCCGCGGCGTGGGCAGCGCGGAGGGCTACGCGGTGCTGGAGGAGCTCGCCGCGCTACTCGGCGGCGCGGTCGGCTGCTCGCGGGTGGCGACCAACAACGGGTGGCGCCCGCACAGCGACCAGGTCGGCCTGACCGGCACCAAGGTCGCCCCGGACCTCTACATCGCGTGCGGGATCAGCGGTGCCACCCAGCACTGGGTCGGCTGCACGGACTCGAAGGCGATCCTGGCCGTCAACACCGACCCCGAGGCGCCCATGGTGGCGCGCGCGACCTATGCCGTCATCGGTGACGTACACGAGGTGCTGCCCGCGGTGGTCGCCGAGATCCGGGCCCGGTCCTCGTGAGTGCGCACGCGCGTTAGAACTCGCGTGCGCACTCACGAGGCTGTGTAGAACGTGCCGGGGTGGGAACTCGCCGTTCATGAGTACGAACAGGGACGGTCACCGGCGCGGCGGACGTGCGCAGACCCCTGGCCAGATCCCACCGCGCGGCTGGTGGCAGGTTTTGCGCAGGGGCATGAAGGAGGCCAAGGCCGACAACGTGCCGATCCTGGCGGCCGGGGTCGCCTTCTTCGGCTTTCTCGCCCTCTTCCCGGCGATGATCGCGGCGCTCACCCTGTACGGGCTGGTCGCCGACCCGGACCAGATCGCCCGGCAGACGGAGCGGTTCGCGTCGGCGCTGCCGGAGTCCGCGCAGCCGTTGATCACCGATCAGCTCGCCGGGGCCGCGAACGCCGGTGGTACCGCGCTGACCGTCGGGCTCGCGGTCTCGCTGCTCGCCGCACTGTGGAGTGCGTCCGGGGGTGTCAGCAACCTGATGAAGGCGGTGAACCTCGCCTACGACGAGACGGAGGACCGCGGCTTCGTCAAGCTGCGGGCCACGGCGCTCGTGCTGACCCTGGCCGTGATCGTCTTCGCGCTGGTCACGCTCGCGCTCGTCGCGGTGGTCCCTGCCGTGCTCAATGCCCTGCAACTCGGGGTGGTCGGCAACGTGCTGGCGCAGGTGCTGCGCTGGGTGCTGCTGCTCGGGGTGTTCACTGTGGCGCTCGCGGTGGTCTACCGGGTCGCGCCGGACCGTAGCTCACCCAGCTGGCGCTGGGTGAGCCCCGGTGCCGTGCTGGCCACCCTGCTGTGGCTCGTGGCCAGCGCGGGTTTCAGCCTCTATGTCAACAACTTCGGCAGCTACAACGAGACCTACGGTGCGATCGCGGGCGTCGTGGTGCTCATGCTGTGGCTGTTCCTCACGAGCTACCTGGTCCTGCTCGGGGCCGAGATCAACGCGGAGTCCGAACGCCAGACCGCCCGCGACACCACGGCCGGGGGCACGCAGCCACCGGGCGAGCGGGGGGCGTACAGCGCGGACACCCAGGCCGAGGAGGCCAGGGAGACCCAGGAACCCGCGGGGGAGCGGACCGGGCGGCGCTGATGTACCGCCCGCGCGCTCCCGGGCCGCGGGTCAGGCGGCCCGCACCGGGGTGGTCTGCGCGGACGCGATCCGCCACGCGTCCTGTTCCCGGACCACCACGTAGCCGAGGCTGCCCCGGGTGGGCAGGCTCTCGCCCTGCTCCTCCTTCGCCGAGGTGTCCCGCTGGTCCGACACGTGCTTGACGCAGCTCACGATCGCGACCTCGGGGCCGACGAAGCGGATGTCCTCGATCTCGGTTCTCGTCAGCACCTTTGCCAGCGGGCTCGCCAGTGCCCGGCTCATGGCCTGTTCGATGGCGTCCCGCCCGAGCACCCGGACTCCCGCGATGTTCACGATGATCGCGTCGGCCGTGTGCAGCGCGACGAAGCGCCCCACGTCGTTCTGGTACCGCTCGGCGTCGGCGACGAGCCGGCGGATGGCTGTGACGTTCTCCTCATGAGTCATTCCGGGCCCCTCTCGTTCTGGAGACAAATAACGGAGTGAATCGCTCCGGTTGAAGACTATGCCGGAACGAACCGCTCCGCAAGTGCCGATAAGCTGCGGCCATGACGAACCGGGCACGCCGGGCGCCCCGGCAGGCCGAGGCCGAGCGCAACGACCGCGCGCTGCTCGACGCCGCGCGCGCGGTGCTCGCGGTGGACGGTGCACACGCGTCGGTGGCGGCGATCGCGGCCCGCGCGGGCGTCGGCATCGGCAGCCTGTATCGCCGGTACCGCACGAAGGAGGAGCTCTTCCAGCGCCTGTGCGAGATCGCGCTGGACGAGTACCTCCAGGCAGCCGAGGAGGGGCTCGCGCAGCTGGACCCGTGGGCCGGCCTCGCGCACTACGTGACCACGGCGATCGAGCTGGGGGCTGGCTCGCTGGCGCCGATCGCGGGCACGATCGAGGTGACCGAGGGCATGGCGGAGAAGAACCGGCGCTCCGACGAGGCCGTCGAGGCGCTCGTCGAACGGGCGCACGCGGCAGGGGTGCTGCGTCGCGACGTGACGGCGGTCGACATCGCCCTGCTCATCGAGCAGCTCGCCAAGTCGCCGCTGCTCGAACAGCTCGCGAGGCAGGGGCGGACGGACCTCACCGAGGCGGCCCGCAACGCTCGGGAGCGCATCAACGCCATCGCCCTCGACGGCCTGCGTGCCACGGCCGGGCGGCCGTTACCCGGTCACCCGCCGGGTTACGAACTCTTCTCGCAACGTTGGGCGCCACCCGCAGGCGGGTGAGCACCGGCCGGCTCAGCCGCCGCTCACCGACCGCAGCCCGCCGGGCCGCCTGCCGGTGAGCAGATCGAGCCCCGTGGAGGTGGGCGCGTCGGCCGGCAGGTAGACCACCAGCCGTTGCCGGCCGGGCCCGGCCAGGTCGAGAGTCTCGAACGTCAGCCGCAGGGCTCCGGCGACCGGATGTCCCAGCGCCAGATGCCCCGTGCGCCTGGCGCCGACCGGCCGCCGGCGCCAGCGGTGGGTGAACGCGTTCCCGGCGGCTTCGGCGAGCCGGGCGGCGAGGGTGTCGGCACCGGCGTCGCCGTGGCGCAGCTCGTGCAGTGTGGCCACCTGATCGTCGGCCACCTCCTCCCAGCCGGGATACGCGGCCGGGGCGCGCTCGTCGGTGAAGGTGAACGACAGCAGGTTGGGCCGCTCGGCGTCGAGGACACCCAGTGGCCGCGCCAGCCGGTCGTACCCGTCGTTCCAGGCCAGCAGATCGGTCAGGTGGTTCATGACGACCGCGGGGGCGGGCTCGAGTTGCCGCAGCACCGCGTACACGGTCGGGCGGACGTCGCGGGTGATGACCAGCGCATCCCGCGACTGCGCGCACAGCAACTCGGTGCCGTTGCTCACGGTGGCAAGCTCCTGCAGGTGGTTCAGCTCGTCGTCGCTGAGCCGCAGCACCTCGGCCAGCGCGGCGAGCACCTGGGTCGACGGGCGGGTGTCCCTGCCCTGTTCGAGCCTGGTCAGGTAGTCGACGCTGATCCCGGCGAGGGTGGCCAGCTCGGCGCGGCGCAGGCCGGGCGTCCGGCGCCGGGACCCCGCGGGCAGGCCCACGTCGGCGGGTTTCACCGCCTCCCGCCTGCTGCGCAGGAACGCGCCCAGCTCTCCCTCGATCACCTCGCCAGTGTCCCAGCGGCGGCGTCGTTCGTGGTAGCCCCGGCAGGGCCAGCCTCCGCGCGGCCTCCCCAGGACCGCCCCGGTGCCGCACGATCGGTGGCATGACGACAGCAACCAATGGACAGACCCAGCAACGGCCGCTGAACGTCGCGATCGTGGTGGGCAGCACCCGGCCGGGACGTCACGCCACCGCGGTCGCGCAGTGGGTGCACGGCCTCGCCGCCCGGCGCGGCGACGCGAGCTTCGAGATCGTGGACATCGCCGACTACGCGCTCCCGCACCTCGACGAACCGGTGCCTCCGCTCGCCGGTCAGTACACCCGGGCGCACACCTTCGCGTGGGCGGCGAAGGTCCGCTCGTTCGACGCCTACGTCTTCGTGGTCCCGGAGTACAACCACTCGGCACCGGGCGCGCTGAAGAACGCCATCGACTTCCTCTTCGCGGAGTGGAACGACAAGTCGGCGGGGTTCGTCACCTACGGCGCCGAGGGCGGCATGCGCGCCGCCGAGCACCTGCGGCTCGTCCTCGGCGAGCTCAAGGTCGCCGACGTGCGCTCACACGTCCCGCTGTTCCTCCCCACCGACTTCCGGGACTACACCGAGTTCACGCCGAGGGCCGACCGGGAGCCCGCCGTGGACACGATGCTCGATGAGCTGCTTGCCTGGGGCGGCGCCCTGCGCACGCTGCGCGAACGTGTCCCGGAACCGGTCGCCGCGGCCGAGGGCGGGCGCTGACCCGGAGCGGGCCGGCCGGAGACCGCGGCCGGTAACGGCCGGCTCGCTCCCACGAGAGGCGGATCCCATGCAGAGCACGTCCGCGGGCACGCCACGCAGCCCGGACCGCCGACCGCGAACTCGCCGAAACCGGCGCGCAAGATCGCCGTTCCCGACGTGTCGGGCATGGATCAGCAGGCGCAGGACACGATGCAGGCCGCGGGGCTGTTCAACCTGCGCGAGGTCGGCGGCTCGGGGCGCGGCCGCATGCTTGTCCTCGACCGGAGCTGGGTGCAGACCGGGCAGGATCCGCCTGCCGGTACCGAGGTCACCCCGGACACGGTCATCACGCTCACCGCCGTGAAGTACAGCGACTGACGGCGAACCCGAGCCACTCAACCCTGCTGCGCCGCTCCGGGCCCGCTCACCGGCAGGACCGGGTAGGCGACCTTGATCCCGGCCCGGTCCAGGCTCTCCTTGAGGTGTGCCCGGAGCGCGCGGCCGATCGCCCACTGTTCACCGGGCTGGGTCGTCACCATGACCCGCACCGTCACCGCGCCGTTGCCGATACCCACGACCCCGCGATGTCCGGCCGCTTGATGATCTTGGGCGCGACCTCCGGGTCGTCGGCGAACTCGTCGATGCTGTGCTGGATGACCTGCTTGGCGTTGGCGACGTCGACGGAGTAGTCCAGCGGCAGTTCGACGACGGCGTTGGCCCAGTCCTGGTTCATGTCGCAGACGCGCTGGATCTCGCCGTTGCGCACGTGCCACAGGCCGCCGTTGAGGTCCCGGATCTTGGTGATGCGCAGGGTTACCGCCTCGACGGTGCCGACCGCGTCGCCGGCGTCGATGACGTCACCGACGCCGTACTGGTCCTCGGTCATCATGAACAGTCCGGAGAGGAAATCCTGCACCACGCTCTGCGCGCCGAACCCGATGGCGAGGCCGACGACGCCCGCGCTCGCCAGGATGGGCCCGATGTTGATCCCGACCTGGCTGAGGATCGTGACGAAGGCGATTCCGAAGACGACCAACGTCGCCACGCTCTTCAGCACCGAGGCGATCGTCTGCGCCCGCTGCCGCTGCCGCTGCCGCTGCCGTTCGGCTCGTGCGGTGCCTGCGGACTTCACGATGCGGCTCGGCCTGGCCTTGGTGAGCCGTTCCCGCGAGCTGACCATGCGCCTGGCCAGCTGGTCGATGACCCGTCCCAGGATCGCGCGCAGCAGCAGCGCGACCACGATGATGATCACGATGTTGAGCACACCCGAGATGAGGGCGCTGGAGTTGTCGTCGAACCACTCGGTGATCGGGTCGGCCTGTGCGATCAGGTGCCTCGAACCCGCTCGTGCGGCCGGACCGGCAACGGGCGTCGGCACACGCACTCCCTCCGTCTCGGCTTTCCGACTGGTATCTCGACGGCGGCATGCCGGCCGGCGCGAGCCGCACCCAGGGGGCCAGGTCAGGCTCGCCGGTGAGCAGAAGTGGCTGGTCAGCCGCGGTTCTCCGGCCGCCGTGCCCGCTGTGAGCGTGCACGCGCGAGGTCCACCACGTTGTCGGCGGCGTGCCGCCGGGGCCCGGGCCCGGACAGCGAATCGTCCAATTCGTCCGGTGGGAGTCCCAGCGCCTGGCGGACCCGCCGCCGCCCCACGAGCACCTGGTTCGCATAGGACAGCGACCCGTGGTCCCGCTCGGCCAGCTCCTGCTCGCTCAACCGGGCGACCGCCAGGTCGAACCAGGTCAGCGCGTCGTGCTGCTCACCGCGTTCCTCCAGCAACTCGGCCGCCGAGTGGTAGGGCGCCGCCGACGACGGCTCCTCCCGGCGAAGCGCGTCGAGCTGCGCTCGGCCGTCCTCGACCTGGTCGACGTCGAACAGCGCCTCGGCCAGTGCCACGCGCGCGTGGCCGCCTTCCTCGCCGCCCATCGCGATCACCCGGCCGAGGACCTCGACGGCGCGGTCGTGCTCCCCGGCCTGGCGCCACAGCTCCGCGGCCTCCAGCAACAGCTCCCCGCGTTGTTCCGGGTTCTCGTCGGCGTCCGCCTCCATCGCCCGCGCGGACTCCACCGCCCTGCCTGCCTCCTTGCCCACGCCTGGAAACGTACCGTGCGCTACGGTCCTTCACCGGTCGGAAACGGGGGATCGATTGAGCGATATCGGCACCGGTGCCACCGCGCGCGCGTCCGAGGCCGGGCGGCCGCGACTGGCCGCCATGATCGTCTGCGGCCTGGCGCTGGCCGGTGTCGCGGCGCTGGGAATGGTGCGGCTGGCCGGATTGGACGCCGGAACGTTTCTCGCGGTACCGGTCGCCGGGCTGCCGTTTGCGGCGGTGGGCACGGTGGTGCTCCTGTGCGTTTCGCTCGGGCTGCGCTCGCGTGCGCTCGCGCTCGCCGCGGCGGTGTTGCTCGTGGCGCAGTTCGCGTGGCTCGTGCCCCGGTTCGTGCCGGACGCCACGGACGTGCCTGCCGATGCGCCGAGGCTGCGGGTGGGCACCAGCAACGCCTTCGTCGGCCGGGTGGATGCCCGGGCGCTGGTCGAGTTCGCCCGCTCGCAGCGACTCGACGTGCTTGCGGTGCAGGAGCTGACGCACGGTGGCGTGCGCGCGCTCGACGAGGCGGGGATGGCGGAGCTGATGCCGTACCGGGAGCTGCACCCGGAGGTCGACTCGTCGATCTACGCGCGACGTCCGCTGTCCGGTGGCGGCCTGCTCGACCGGCCCACCACCTGGCCGCAGGCGGTCGCGGAGATCGCCGTCGGCGGCCGGGCGGTCCGCGTGGTGGCGGTGCACACCTACTACCCGGCGGGCGACCCGGACCGCTGGGAGCGCGACCTGGCCGCGCTGCGGGCCGAGGCGGGCCGCGACGTGATCCTCCTCGGCGACTTCAACGCCACCCTCGACCATGCGCCGCTGCGCGACCTGCTCGACGCCGGACTGACCGACAGCCATGCCGAGCTCGGCCGGGGCTGGGCACCGACCTGGCCGGCGGGCAGGGATATCGTGCCGCCGCTCATCCAGCTCGACCACGTGCTGCACGGTGCCGGGCTGGCGGCGGTGTCGGCGAGCGAGCACGCGCTGCCGGGCACCGATCATCACGCCGTCGTCGCCGAGCTGGCACTGCTCGACCACCCGCGNTGGCCGGCGGGCAGGGATATCGTGCCGCCGCTCATCCAGCTCGACCACGTGCTGCACGGTGCCGGGCTGGCGGCGGTGTCGGCGAGCGAGCACGCGCTGCCGGGCACCGATCATCACGCCGTCGTCGCCGAGCTGGCACTGCTCGACCACCCGCGCCCCTCGTGAGTGCGCACGCGAGTTCTAACTCGCGTGCGCACTCACGAGGCGGTGGTGCGGCTTCGTGGTCGTGCCCGGCCACTACTCGTTCGTGACGTTTGTCTCCCTCCGGTCCGGGTACCTGGACGACTGCGGCGCGAGTTGAGGAGGCGATGGGGCCATGCGCGAGCCGGCGTCCGGGAACGGTGGCGTACCTGATCAACAAGGCGGCCGAGCGCGCCCGGCGAGGCACCGCGGCGGAGACTTCTGCCATCCGCGTGGCCTGCTCGATGCCTGCCTGCTCCTGCTGATGCGGGAGCACCCGGCCCACGGCTACGAACTGAGGACCAGGCTCGCCCGTTTCGGGTTCGCCTCGCAGGCCCCGGGGTCGGTCTACCGGGCGCTGCACCGGCTGGACGAGGACGGGCTGGCACAGGCCAGCTGGCAGTCGTCGGACTGCACCGGCCCCGGCCGGCGGGTCTACGCGATCACCGCCGACGGGGAGGAGGTGCTCGAGGAGACCTGCGCCGCGGTCACCGACCTGGTGCAGACACTCGACACGTTCCTCACCGAGTACCGCCGCGCCGACCCGGTCGCGCGGAACGTGAGCGGTGGCCAGCGCGTGAGTGCGTGAGCACTTACCGGCATCCCGCGAGCTTCCTAGTGTCATGGCCGGTGTCGCAGTTCCCGGAGCCACCGTCTCACTGCCGAGCGAAGCACAGGTGGCGGAGTGGGAGGTTCAAGGGTGAGCAGCGCGGCGAGGACGTCTCCCGGTGGCGGGAACGGGGCCGACCCCGAGTTCGACCGGGTGCGGCCGGTCGCCGACGCGGTGCTCTACGAGGGCTACCTGCTCTACCCGTACCGCAAGTCCTCGCCCAAGAACCGGGTGCGGTGGCAGTTCGGCATCCTCGCCCCGCGGGCCTGGGCCGAGCGGGACGGCCCCGTCGCCACGGGCGTGGCCGGTTCCGTCGAATCCTGGCGGCAGCAGACCGAATGCCTGTTCGAGGCGGCGCCCGACGCGGAGGACGCGACGGTGCGGCTCCGCGTCCGGTTCCTGCAACTGCAGGCGAAGAACGTCGAGCGGCACGCGGGCGGCGGACGGTACGTGCCGGTGGAGTCCCTCGACGTCGACGGCACCCCCCACCTGTCCTTCGACGAGGCGGTGCCGCGGGAGTCGGACATCGCCGTCGGCCTCGCCGACCTCCTCGACACCGACCGGACGTTCCCGGTGGGCGTGCCGGGAGGCGAGGAGGTGGAGCCGCTCGGTGACCACGGCCGGGTGGTCCGGCGGCGCTGGCCCGTCCCGGCGAGCACCACACTGCGCGTGGAAAGGCTCGACACGCCGTTCCCGGCGTACCGGCTACGGGTCCGCACGGAGAACACCGGGTCGGTGATCGGCCCGGACGTGTCGCGCGACGAGGCGCTGCGCCATTCGCTCATCGCCGCGCACACGTTGCTCGGCGGGCACGGGCTGAGGTTCCTCTCCCTGACCGAGCCGCCCGGGTGGGCGGCACCGCACGCAGGAGCCTGCCACAACATCCACACCTACCCGGTGCTGGCCGGGGACCCCGGTACCCAGCACCTCATGCTGTCGTCGCCGATCCTGCTCCACGACCATCCGCAGATCGCCCCGGAGAGCCCCGGAGATCTGCACGACGCCGCGGAGATCGACGAGATCCTGTCGCTGCGGACGCTCACGCTCACCGAGGACGAGAAGCGGGAGGCACGGGCCACCGATCCGCGCGCGGCGGAGATCCTCGACCGGGTCCACGACATGCCGGAGGAGGTCATGGCGCGGCTGCACGGCGCGGTCCGCTCACTGCGCCCGCATCGTCCTGACGGCCCCGTTTCCACGTCGGACAGAACTACCGAAGGAGGGGTCTGATGGCCCTGATGGACGCCATCGAGCTCCTGAAGCACGACCACCGCATGGTCGAGCAGCTTTTCCGCGACTACGAGGCGGCCGCGACCGCCGAGCAACGGCGGGGCGTCGTCGAGATCACCGTCCGCGAGCTGTCCAAACACGCCGCGCTGGAAGAGCTGATGGTCTACCCGCTCGCCAAGAAGGTCCTACCCGACGAGGCGCGGGAGATCGACGAGCATCTCGCCGAGCACCTGAGCGTCAAGAAGACCCTCGCCGAGCTCGACAGGCTCTCCGCGGGTGACGAGCGCGCCGACGAGCTGATGGCCGAGCTCCAGCGCGAGATCGAGGAGCACGTGCAGGAAGAAGAGGGCGAGATGATGCCCAAGCTGCGCGACGCGCTCGACCAGCAGGCCCTCGACGAGCTGGGTGAAGAGATCGACCGGGCCAAGAAGACGGCGCCGACGCGGCCACATCCGCACGCACCCGACGAGCCGCCGGCGCTGACGCTGGCCGGGCCCGTCGCTGCCGTCTACGACCGTCTCCGCGACCGACTGCAGGGGAGGCCCCGGACATGAGGAGCGGTAAGGAGCCGAGACAATGACGATCGAGAGCGGAACGCGCACGTGGAAGCAGGAGACCAGCGCGGCCGGGGAACGGCGCGGCTTCGACGAGATCGACATACTGTGGATCTCCGAGGGCATGAGCTGCGACGGCGACACGGTGTCGATGACGGCATCCGGTCAGCCGGCCATCGAGGATGTGGTGCTGGGGCTCATCCCGGGGCTGCCGAAGGTCAACCTGCACAACAAGGTGCTCTCCCCGAGTGAGGGCGGCGAGGGATTCCTCCGGCCGTTCCGGGCGGCCGCCCGCGGCGAGCTGAAGCCGTTCATCCTCGTGATCGAGGGGTCGATCCCGAACCAGAACATCATCGAGGGCGAGGGCTACTGGACGTCGTTCGGCAACGACCCGGAGACCGGTGAGCCGCTCACGCTGAACTGGTGGCTCGACCACCTCGCGCCCAAGGCCTGGGCCGTGGTCGCGGCGGGCACCTGCGCGACCTACGGCGGGATCCACGCGATGGCGGGCAATCCCACCGGAAGCATGGGGCTCGCCGACTACCTGGGCTGGGACTTCAAGTCCGAGGGCGCGCTGCCGATCGTCAACGTGCCCGGCTGTCCCATCCAGCCGGAGAACTTCATGGAGACCCTGACGTGGGTGCTCTACCACGCGGCCGGGGCGGCACCACCGCCGCCGCTCGACGAGAAGCTGCGCCCGCAGTGGCTCTTCGGCAAGACCGTTCACGAGGGTTGCGACCGCGCCGCCTACTACGAGCAGGCGGACTACGCGAAGGACTACAACTCGCCGAAGTGCCAGGTGAAGGTGGGCTGCTGGGGTCCGATCGTCAACTGCAACGTGCCCAAGCGCGGCTGGATGTCGGGCGTGGGCGGCTGCCCGAACGTCGGCGGCATCTGCATCGCCTGCACCATGCCGGGTTTTCCGGACATGTTCATGCCGTTCATGGACGAGCCGACGGGCGCGGCCCTGTCCTCGATCCTCAACAAGCCTTACGGGGCGTTCATCCGGCGGATGCGCGCGATCAGCAACCTCCCGGCGAACCAGGAACCGAAGTGGCATCACAACGGGCCCGTGCTGACCAGTGGCTACGACCCGCGCTGGCGCCCCTGACCGGAAACCAGCGAGAGCCCCGACGAGTGCAGGAGGACAGCATCGATGACGGCCACTGAGCCCAGGAGCAGCGCCCGGCAGGAGGAGAGCGAACTCGTCGAGATGGCGTGGGATCCGATCACCCGGATCATCGGCAACCTCGGCATCTACACCAAGATCGACTTCAAGAACCGCCAGGTGGCCGAGTGCCACAGCACCTCGTCCCTGTTCCGTGGCTACTCGGTGTTCATGAAGGGCAAGGACCCGCGGGACGCGGGCTTCATCACCACCCGGATCTGCGGGATCTGCGGCGACAACCACACCACCTGCTCGCACTACGCCCAGCAGATGGCGTACGGGATCAAGCCACCGCCGCTGGCGGAGGCGATAGTGAACCTCGGCGAGGCCGCCGAGTACATGTTCGACCACACGATCTTCCAGGACAACATGGTCTTCGTCGACTTCTGCGAGGCCATGGTCAAGGAGACCAATCCCAGCGTGCTGCGGCGGGCGGAGAACGCCGAGGCACCCAACGCCGAGATCCACGGCTTCCGCACCATCGCCGACATCATGCGGGCGTTCAACCCGTTCGAGGGCTCCTTCTACAAGGAGGCGCTGTGGGTCAGCCGGGTGACCCGCGAGATGTTCTGCATCATGGAGGGACGGCACGTCCATCCGTCCACAATGTATCCGGGCGGTGTGGGCACCATGCCGGAGCCCACCACGTTCACGGACTACCAGTCGCGGCTGATCGGCATCCTGGACTTCGTCAAGAAGTCCGTCGCCGTGAACGACGACGTCTTCGACTTCTTCTACGAGGCGCTGCCCGGCTACGAGGAGGTCGGCAGGCGCCGGGTGCTGCTCGGCTGCTGGGGCGCGTGGAACAACTCCGACGTCTGCGACTACCGCTACGAGACGATGAACGACTGGGGCAAGTCGATGTTCGTCACCCCGGGCATCATCGTCGACGGCCGGCTGGTCACCAACAACCTGGTCGACATCAACCTCGGCATGCGGATCCTGCTCGGCAGCTCGTTCTACGAGGACTGGGTCAACGAGGAGCCCTTCGTCACCCACGACCCGCTCGGCAACCCCGTCGACATGCGGCACCCGTGGAACCAGACCACCGTCCCGGTGCCGCAGAAGCGCGACTTCGACAGCAATTACAGCTGGGTGATGAGCCCGCGCTGGTTCGACGGCCAGGACCACCTCGCACTGGACACCGGTGGCGGCCCGATCGCGCGGCTGTGGTCCACGGCGCTGTCCGGACGGGTGGACACCCCCTACGTCAAGGGCACCGGCTCCGGCGTGCGCATCGCGCTGCCGAAGAGCGACCAGCTGCCGGAGATGACACTGGAGTGGAAGATCCCGCACGACAAGGAGGGCAGGCCGCTGTCGAACGCGCTCGAGCGGGATCGCGCCCGCGCGTACTTCGTCGCGTACAGCGCCGCGATCGCGTTCTACTTCCTCGAGCACGGCCTGGAGCGGGTCCGGGCCGGCGACACCAAGGTCTTCACCGACTTCGAGGTGCCGGACGAGGCGGTCGGCTGCGGTTTCCACGAGGCGGTCCGCGGTTTGCTGTCACACCACATGGTCATCAAGGACAAGAAGATCGCCAACTACCACCCGTACCCACCGACACCGTGGAACGCCAGCCCGCGGGACAGCTACGGCACGCCGGGCCCGTACGAGGACGCGGTACAGAACACGCCGATCTTCGAGGAGAACGGGCCGAAGAACTTCAAGGGTGTCGACATCATGCGCACCGTCCGCAGCTTCGACCCGTGCCTGCCCTGCGGGGTGCACATGTACCTCGGCGGGGGACAGGAGCTGAAGAAGCTGCACTCGCCGACGTTCGGAGGCATCAATGGCTGATGCGACGCGGCTCGACGACGCGGAGGTCCGGCAGCGGCTGGCCCGGATCGACGAGCTGCTGGAACGGGTCGAGCAGGTGCCGGGGCCGACGGCGGAGGCGGCGATCGAGGCGGTGCAGACGCTGACCGAGGTCTACGGCGAGGCACTGGCCAGGGTGCTGGGCGCCGCCTCCCCGCCGCTGGTCGAGCGGATGGTCGGCGACGAGCTGCTCGGCCACCTGCTGGTGCTGCACGACGTCCATCCCGATCCGCTGGCGGACAGGGTGGAGCGGGCACTCGACGGGATTCGGCCGTACATCGAGTCGAACGGCGGCCGGGTCGAGCTCGCGGGAATCGAGGACGGCGTCGCCAGGGTGCGGCTGTCCGGTTCGGGCAAGGGCTGCTCGTCGTCTTCCACCACGGTGGAGGAGGCGGTGACCGAGTCGGTGCTCGCGCTCGCGCCGGAGCTGACCCGGGTCGAGCCGGTGCCGGATCCCGCCGGCGAGGAGGCGCCGTCGCTGATCCCCGTCGAGGCACTGCTGAGCCGGACCGCGGGTGCCGGGAGGAACGCGTGACCGGAGCGCTGGAACGCGTCATCCGCCGGGCCGGTGCCCGCCGCGCGGAGGCTGCCGAGCACTGCGACCTGTGCAGTGTCCCCGTCTCGCCTGCGCACCGCCACATCCTCGACACGGAGAACGGGGAGCTGATGTGTGCCTGCCCGGCCTGCTGGCTGCTGTTCGACCGGGACGCGGCCAGCAACGGGCACTACCGGCAGGTGCCGCAGCGGCGGCTGCGCATCGAGCCGGTGCCGACGGAGGCGCTCGGCGTTCCGGTCGGCCTTGCGTTCTTCGTGGTACGCGACGACGGCACGGCGCTGGCGCACTACCCGAGCCCGATGGGGCCGACCCGGTGGGAGGTCGACCAGGAGGTGTGGCGGGAGCTGGCCGAGCGCCGTGCCGAGCTGCGCGGCCTTGAGGCGAACGTCGAGGCGCTGCTGGTCAACACGGCGCGCGGCAGGCAGCAGCACTGGCTCGTGCCGATCGACGACTGCTTCCGGCTGGTCGCCGTGGTGCGCCGGGAATGGAAGGGCCTCTCGGGCGGCAGCACCGTCTGGCCGGAGATCGAGCGCTTCTTCAGCGAGCTCACCGAGCGGCGGTAACGGACGACAGGCGGACGACTTGAGGAGGAAGGATGGGCCAGATCCGGGTCGGAAAGCCCGACGTGAAGGTCGACACCTCGACGCACGTACCGGGAATCCACGAGGGGAACAAGGGGCCGTACCACAAGCAGCCCGGGCACAACAAGGACGGCACCGCCGACGCGCGGCGCTCGACCGGCATTTATCCGAAGCGGCACAACCCCATCCTGAAGATCATGCCGAACATCCCCCCGGGCTGACCGGGTGCCCGCCTCGTGAGTGCCCACGCGAGTTCTAACTCGTGCAGGCACTCACGAGCGGTGGACGACTGGAGAGGAGTTGCCGAGTATGGCAAAACGAATACTGATCGCGCAGTGCGCGCTCGTCGGCCTGGGCATACTCGCGCTGTTCGTGCGGGAGTACCCGGGGCTCGTCCGCGAGATCAGGATGTGGCGGATGGCCTCGTTCCGGCGCGGTACGACCCGGCAGTCGGTCTCGGCCACGGTGAGCGACACGTCGAAAGGCCGGGACACCGGATGAACCCGGAAACACGAGATCAGCGATTCTTCGACGAGCGCGTCGACGCCGCGTTCGAGCGGCGGGTGGCACCGCTGGAGGCACTGGTGGCCGAGGCGGACTCGGTGGCGCGCGCCTGTCACGCGATGGCCGAGCGGTTCCACCGTGGCGGCAAGCTGATCGTCTTCGGCAACGGTGGTGGTTCCACCGACGCACAACACGTCTCCGTCGAGTTCGTGCATCCGGTGATCGTCGGCAAGCGCGCGCTGCCCGCGATCTCGCTGACGGCGGACGTCGCCACGATGACCGGGGTGGCACAGCGCGTCGGCTTCGGGCAGATCTTCGCCCACCAGCTCAGCTACCTCGCCACGGCCGACGACATCGCGCTCGGCCTCTCGGGTGATGGGCGGTGCGAGAACGTGCTGCGGGGACTGGAGAAGGCCCGCGAGCTCGGGCTGCTCACGGTCGGCCTGGTCGGCGGCGACGGCGGCGCGATCGCCCGGAGCCAGGCCGTGGACCACGTCCTCAACGCGGCCTCCGGCGACCCGCGGGTCGTCAAGGAGGTGCATGTCACGACCTACCACATCCTGTGGGAACTGGTGCACGTGTTCTTCGAGCATCCAGGGGTGCTCACGCCCGAGGTGGTGTCCTGATGTCCGTTCCCGAGTGCCATGACGACGTCTGCGTGACGTGTTCGGACGAGGCGGTGCCGGTCCACGTGGTGCGGCTGCTGCCCGGCGGCCTGGCGATCGTGGACACCGGCCGGGGACACGAGGAGGTGAGCGTGGCGCTGGTCGAAGCCGGCCCGGGCGACGACGTACTCGTGCACGCGAAAGAGGCGATCGCGGTGCTGCCCCGCGGCGGCACCGGTGAGGAGGCGCCGGTATGACCTCGCACGCGGAGCATCCCGACCTGGCGTCGCTCTACCCGTTCCTGTACTCCGGCGAGGACGACGTGGACGGGGTTCTCGCCGAAGCGCGACAGTCCACTATAGACAAGACCAGGGAGATCATCGACCTGCGCAGGCAGGTGCGGCGGCAGGACGGGGCGCGGCTCGCCGCGTGCGGCGCCGCGATGGCCGAGCGGTTCGCCAGCGGCGGCAGGCTGTTCGCCTTCGGCAACGGCGGCAGCTCCACCGACGCCCAGGACCTCGCGACGACGTTCATGGATCCCCCGCAGGGCACCGCGCCGATGCCCGCGTTCGCGCTCACGGCCGACATAGCGGTGATCACGGCGCTGAGCAACGACGTCGGGTTCGACGTCGTGTTCTCCCGCCAGCTCGCGGCGTTCGCCCGCCCGCACGACATCGCCGTGGGGCTGTCGACGAGCGGGAACTCCGCCAACCTGCTTTCGGCATTCGACGAGGCGAGCAGGCGCGGGATGCTGACGGTCGGCATCTCCGGCCACACCGGCGGCAAGATGGCCGAGCTCGACTCGATCGACTACCTGTTCGTCGTGCCCTCGCCTTCGGTGCACCGCATCCAGGAGGCGCAGACGACCGTCTACCACGTGCTCGCCGAGCTGGCGGCCGACGGCCTGCCCGGTGGCCACCCGTTCGACGCGGGCGGAGCCGCCACACCGGAGGCGCGCACATGAACGGGCCCGAAGCAGCGAGGGCGTTCACCGGCGCGTCGTGGTGGGAGCAGGAAGCCGCCGCGTCGCCGGAGCCGGACGTCGGCAGTGTCGTGGTCGACGGCAGCGAGGTCGGTCGTGGCAGCCGGGTCCTGCTGCGGCCAACCGGCCGGACCGACGCACAGGACATGTTCGTGGCGGGCAAGGTCGCGACGGTGCGGGCGATCCGGCAGGACGTCGACGGCACCTGGTTTCTCGCCGTGACGGTGGAAGGGGACCCGGCCGCGGACCTGATGCTGGAACAGGAGCGCTACCGGTACTTCACCACCGCCGAGGTGACTCCGCTCCCGGAAGGAGACCCGGCATGACCGCGCGGGTGCTCGTCGCCGGGATCGGCAACATCTTCCTCGGCGACGACGGGTTCGGCGCGGAGGTCGCCCGGCGGGTATCCACAATGGATCCACCGCCGGGGGTGGTCGCCGCGGACTACGGCATTCGCGGCATGCACCTGGCCTACGAGATGCTCGACAGCCGGTACGACACCACGATCATGGTCGACACCGTCTCCCGTGGCGGTGCGCCGGGCACGCTGTACGTCATCGAGGCGGATCCGGACAGCTGCGCCGGGGCCGAGGTCGACGCGCACGGCATGACCCCGGCGGCGGTGCTCGCTCTCCTGCGGCAGCTGGGCGGCGATCCCGGAAGGGTGCTGGTGCTCGGTTGCGAGGCGGAGTGTCTCGACGAGGGTATCGGCCTGAGCCCGCCCGTCGCCGCCGCCGTGGACGAGGCCGCGGCTCGGGTGCTGGAGATCGCCGGTGCCGAGGCCCGCCGCGGCCCGGCGGTCGCCACGAGAGAGGAGTGAGAGCCATGTGTCTCGGCATCCCCGGTGAGGTCGTCGAGATTGTGCCGGAACAACCGGATCTGGCGCGGGTGAAGGTCAGCGGCGTCCGGCGGGCGATCAACGTGGGCCTGCTCGAGGAGCGCCCGGCCCCCGGGGACTGGGTGCTGATCCACGTCGGGTTCGCCCTGTCGAAGATCGACGAGGAGGAGGCGAGAGCCGCACTCGAGTTCCTGGAGGGGATCGGGCAGTCCTACGTCGACGAGGTCGACGCGCTCAGGCAATCGATGATCGAGTAGTTGGGTGGTAGTTCGTGAAGTTCGTCGACGAGTACCGCGACGCGGACAAGGCCAGGGCACTGGCGGCCAAGATCGCGGGGTTGTGCGAGCCGGGCAGGCAGTACAAGTTCATGGAGGTGTGCGGTGGTCACACGCACACGATCTACAAGCACGGGCTCGAGGACTACCTGCCCGAGCAGGTGAGCCTGGTGCACGGGCCCGGCTGCCCGGTGTGCGTGATCCCGATGGGCCGGGTCGACGACGCGATCCACATCGCGAGCCAGCCGGACGTCATCATGACCTCGTTCGGGGACATGATGCGCGTGCCGGGCAGCGGCGGCACGTTCTTCGACTCCAACGCCGAGGGCACCAACATCCGCATGGTGTACTCGCCGCTGGACTCACTGAAGATCGCGAGGCAGAACCCGGACAAGCACGTGGTCTTCATGGCGATCGGGTTCGAGACCACGGCACCTTCGACAGCGATGACCCTCCTGCGCGCCAGGGAGGAGGGCATCGAGAACTTCTCCGTCTTCTGCAACCACGTGACGATCATCCCGGCGATCAAGGCCATCCTCGACTCGCCCGACCTGCGGCTCGACGGTTTCCTCGGTCCGGGCCACGTCTCGACGGTGATCGGCTGCCGGCCGTACGAGTTCATCGCGGCCGACTACGGCAAGCCGCTGGTGGTGGCCGGTTTCGAACCGCTCGACATCCTCCAGTCGATCTACCAGCTTCTCCTGCAGCTGCGCGACGGCCGCTGTGAGGTGGAGAACCAGTACTCGCGGGTGGTGCCGTGGCAGGGCAACGTCGTGGCACTCAAGGCGATGGCCGAGACGATGGAGCTGCGCCCGTACTTCGAGTGGCGGGGGCTCGGCTTCATCTCGCACTCCGCCATGCGCCTGCGGGACGGCTTCGCGGAGTTCGACGCCGAGAGGGTCTTCTCGATGCCCGGCGTGCGGGTGGCCGATCCGAAGGCCTGCCAGTGCGGCGAGGTGCTCAAGGGCGTGCTCAAGCCCTGGGAGTGCAAGGTGTTCGGCACCGCGTGCACACCGGAGACGCCGATCGGCACCTGCATGGTCTCCCCGGAGGGCGCGTGCGCCGCCTACTACAACTTCGGCCGATTCTCCCGGCAGCGCGTCAAGGAGGCGACCGGCGCATGAGTACCGAGCGACTCGCTCCCTGGGCGGAGCAGGCCATGACTGAGCACCACGCGGCCGAGCACGGGACCCGCGGCGGCCCCGGCGAACGGGAACAGCAAGTCCTCGACCGCATCGACAGGGCACGCCGGCGCAAGCCGAAGGTACGCGAGGAGCGCATCACCTCCGCGCACGGCGCGGGTGGCAAGGCCACGCAGACACTCGTCGAGGCGGTGTTCCTCGACGCCTTCCGCAACTCGATGCTGGAACCGCTCGGCGACGCCGCCGAGTTGCCCGTCGACAGCGCGCGGCTGGCGATGACCACCGACTCGTTCGTGGTGTCACCGCTGTTCTTCCCCGGCGGGAACATCGGGGACCTCGCCGTCAACGGCACGGTGAACGACCTCGCCGTCTCCGGCGCGACGCCGAGGTACCTCTCCTGCGGCTTCATCCTGGAAGAAGGCTTCGAGGTCGCCGACCTGCGGCGGATCGTCTCGTCGATGACGGCCGCGGCGGAGGCGGCAGGCGTCTCGCTCGTCACCGGTGACACCAAGGTCGTCGGCAAGGGCTCCGGCGATGGCTGCTACCTCAACACCACGGGCGTCGGCACGCTCGACCCGGACCGCACGCTCGGCATCCACACCGCGCGCCCGGGGGACGCCGTACTGGTGTCCGGGCCGGTCGGCGACCACGGGGTGACGATCATGCTCGAACGCGGTGAACTGGAGATCGATGCGGATCTCGAGTCGGACACGGCGCCGCTGCACGGCCTGTGCCGCCGGCTGCTCGACGACGTGCCCGGCCTGCGCGCCATGCGCGACGCCACCCGCGGGGGCGTTGCCACGATCCTCAACGAGGTGGCGCGGGCGGCCGACGTGTCGGTCGTGGTCGACGAGGACGCGGTGCCGGTGCGCGCGGAGGTCCGGGGCGCGTGCGAACTGCTCGGGATCGACCCGCTCTACGTCGCCTGCGAGGGCCGGTTCGTGGCCATCGTGGACGGTGCGGAGGCCGACGCCGCGCTGGCGGCGCTGCGGTCCGAGCCGCTCGGCCGCGAAGCCGCCGTGATCGGGCACATCGGCGACGATCCGCCCGGCCTGGTGCTGCTCAAGACGGCGTTCGGCGGCACGCGCATCGTCGATCTGCTCGTCGGTGACCCGCTGCCCCGCATCTGCTGAGGCCCGGTCATGCACGAGCTGTCGATCACGCAGAGCATGGTGGAGGCCATCGCGGAGCAGACGGGCGGCCGCCGGGTTCTGCGGGTGGTGCTCGAGATCGGCCGGCTCTCCGGGGTGGAGGTCGACGCGGTCCGGTTCTGCTTCGACGTGGTGGCGGCCGGTACCGCCGTGGAGGGCGCCGAGCTGGAGATCGACGAGCCGCAGGGACAGGCGCGCTGCCGGCAGTGCGGCACAACGTTCGAACCGTCCGATCCGCTCGCCGGCTGCGCGTGCGGCAGCCTCGACCTCGAGGTGACCTCAGGAGAACAGCTGCGGATCCGGGAAGTGAGGGTGAAAAGGGATGTGCGCGACGTGCGGGTGTGACGACGCGGGCGCGGTGACGATCACCGGGCCCGGCCAGGACCACCACGAGCATGACCACCACGACCACCACGACCACGACCACCACGCGCACGCGCACGCGCACGCGCACGAGACTGTCGTGCTGGAGCAGGACGTGCTCGCCAAGAACGGCCTGCTCGCCGAGCGCAACCGCGGCTGGCTCGAAGCGCGCGGAGTGTGCGCGGTGAACCTGATGAGCTCGCCCGGCTCCGGCAAGACCACCCTGCTCGAACGCACGGTCCGGGAACTGGCCGCCGACCTCGCGCTCGCGGTCATCGAGGGCGACCAGGAGACACCGATGGACGCCGAGCGGCTGCGTGCGACCGGCTGCCGCACGTTGCAGATCAACACGGGATCGGGCTGTCACCTCGACGCGGACATGCTGGCACGCGCACTGCGCACCCTCGACCCGGCGGACCGGACGCTCGTCTTCATCGAGAACGTGGGCAACCTGGTGTGCCCGGCGCTGTTCGACCTCGGTGAACAGCACCGCATCGTGCTCGCGTCCACCACGGAGGGCGAGGACAAGCCGCTGAAGTACCCGCACATGTTCCGGGGCGCGGATCTGGTGCTGCTGACCAAGGTCGACCTGTTGCCACACCTGCGGTTCGACACCGAGCGCTTCGCCGAGCACCTGAGCCGCGTCAACCCGCGGGCGGGCGTACTGCCGGTTTCCGCCGTCACCGGGGAAGGTCTCGACCGTTGGCACGGCTGGCTGCGCGCCGCCCTGCCACCACGGGTTCCTGGCGTGCCGGCGGGGCACTGAGCGGGGAGCCAGCTCAGCGGCGGGGCCTTGTCCGTAGTTCGGAGAGCACAGCGCCGTACAGCAGATGGTCGGCGACCAGCACGACGCGGTCGCGCCACGAGCGGCGCTCCCGCATCCGCAGTCCGAGAGTGGGCACGAGCACCAGCTCGAAACCCAGCCACAGAGCCGACCCGAAGAGCGGCCCGGCCGACGGCTTCAGCCGCAGCCGCGCGGGCAGCGCCCCGAACACGGCGCCACCGCCCGCGCCGTAACCCCAGTGCAGCACGATGACGAGCGCCTCCCGCTGCCGCTCGGAGAGCCGCCGCACGAACCGCGGCCCGTGTTCCTCGGTGATCATCTGCGGAGGAGTCGCCGCCAGGAGCCCGAGGCGGGTCGTCAGCGCCCGCATCCCGCTCATGCTCATCGCGGCCACCGCACCCCGCAGCGCCGTGCGGCCGACTTCCCTGTGCTCGTGCGTGCCGTGCCCGCTTTCCTGCTGCCGCTGCTGCTCCATCAAGAGGCCCTACCCACGAGGTGCCGGCGCGAAACAGTCCCGCCCCGGGCATGTTTGGCCGTCGCCCGGACGGGGCATCCTCGGGGCCCGAGCCCGGGACGGCCACGACGCGTCCCTGAGTGGCCGCTCCCCGCAGGGTGGCTCGCCGGCGCCGGACGGGCCGACCGCCCCCACCCCGACCGGTCCACCGCGCCGGCGGGCCACCCCTTCGTCCGGACAGCCGAGACGTCATCCGAGGTGGCCGATGAGCCGGAACGACCAGCGAACGGACATCCGCCCGGACCCGCCGGGCCCGCGACCGGAGGACTGGCGCCACGGCGACGAGGCCGGGTCGCCTGCGGCCGGAGAGGGTTTCCCGGAACGGATGGCAGGGGCCGCGCGGCGGGTCGAGGAGCGGCTCAACGCCGGCCGCCCTTCGGACGCGGTGGACCTGCTCGACGCCATGCGCGCCGAGATCGAGTCGTGGCGCCGCGCGGCCGCCGAGAGCGCCAACCTGAGCGACTGAACTTCCCGCGCGGCGGTGCGGCCTGGCCAGGGCAGCGTTTGGACTGCGAGGACAGCGGTAAACCACGGTGTGCGTTGATCGGAATCGAGAAGGATCGAAGGTGAGTTTCCGATGCCCGCACGTGACGAACTACCGAGCACCATCCAGCGCTCGCCCCGGAAGGCGCAGCGGACCTGGATGAAGGCACACGACTCGGCCGTGGAGACCTACGGCGAGGGCAGGCGCGCACATCAGACCGCCTTCGCGGCGCTCAAGCACTCGTTCGAGAAGGTGGGCGACCACTGGGAGCCGAAGGAGCAGCGCGGCCCGTCCGACGAGCAGGCCAGGCGCGGTGCGGGGCAGCGGACCGCCGACACCGCAGGTGGCGTGGACGCCTCCGCCAGCAAGCAGCACCTCTACGAGAAGGCGCGCAAGCTGGGCATCAGCGGGCGCTCGTCGATGAGCAAGCAGGAGCTGGTCGACGCACTGCAGAAGGCGAGCCGCCGCAAGACGGCGAAGGCCCGTCAGCGCTAGGGAACCCGCGACCAGCAGGGAGAGGAGCAGCGCGGTGCCGGACGAGGAATACCCCGGGCAGACGCTGGTCACCACCGACCACGACGTGATCAGACAATGGGCGGACGAACGGGGTGCGACGCCGGCCACGGTGCCGGGCAGTGAGTACGACGACCATCTCGGGCGGCTGCGGCTCGACTTCCCGGGCTACGGCGGCGAGAATCTCGAACCCGTCTCGTGGGAGGAATGGCTGTCCACCTTCGACAAGCGCGACCTGGAGTTCGTCTACCAGGAGCACCGCAAGCAGGGCAGTGACAGCAACTTCTTCCGCCTGCGGCAGCGCGAGAAGTAACCCCGCCCCCGGAAAGGGCGGGGTTCCCGGCGGCGTCTACCGCCGGGACACGCCGCGGTCCACCTCCGAACGCTGCTTGCCGCGTTCGGCCGAGCGCTGCCGCTCGTCGCTGTCCGCCTTGCGCGGGAGGTGCTCACGGCCCTTCGAGGCGCCGAGCGTCACCTGCGACCGGCTGGGCGCCACTCCTTCCCGGTTGCGTGCATGGCCTGCCTTCTTGCGACGCTGGGTGTTGTCGCCTTCCATCTGTTTGCTCATATCCGGAGATTTCCCGGTGCTCCGGACCGGCAATCTTCCTCGCTCAGGAACGCCGGGCGCGGCTCGGCGCCACCCGCGGCGGCTCGTTGGGCTGCTTGGGATAGACGGGCGGCCACGGGGCGTCCAGCAGCCCGCTCGCGAGGTCGCGGCGCGACATGTCGAGCAGCGGTTCGAGCGACTGGGGGCGCTCACCCATCCCGGCCCACGGATCGCCCCGCCGCGCCAGCCTGCCGGGCACGGTGGCGATCGTGAGCTCGTCCGGCTCGACGGTGGCGACTTCGTCCCACCCGATGGGCGCCGACACCTGCGCACCCGCCCGCGGGCGCACGCACCAGGCACCGAACACGGTCTTGTGCGGTGCGTTCTGGTTGAAGTCCACGAACACGCGCGAGCCGCGTTCCTCCTTCCACCACCGGGCGGTGATCAGGTCGGGATGGCGGCGTTCCAGCTCGCGGGCCAGCGCGACCGCCGCCGCGCGGACCTGGTAGGCGTCCCACTGCGGCCGCAGGCGCACGTAGACGTGCAGGCCGCGGGATCCGGTCGTCTTGACGTGCGCCTCGATGCCCAGCTCGTCGAGCAGTTCCCTGGCGTGCCCCGCCGCCTCGCGCAGCTGCGGGAACGTGACACCGGGGGAGGGGTCGAGGTCCACCCGTAGCTCGTCGGTGATATCCGGGGTGGCCGCGTGCACCGGCCAGACGTGGAAACCCAGGCAGCCCAGGTTGACCGCCCAGACGATGTGGGCCAGATCCGCCGCGACGAGCGCGTCGCTGGTGGTGCCGTTGGGCGTGGCCACCACGGTGGTGGTGAGCCACCCGGGCACCGACTTCGGCACGCGCTTCTGGAACCACGACTTGCCGCCCGCCCCGGCCGGAAAGCGTTCCAGCAGCAGCGGCCGGTCCTTGATCGTGGCGAGCAGGGGCCCGGCGACGGCCTGGTAGTAGCGCACGAGATCCAGCTTGGTCTCACCGCGCTCCGGGAAGTACACCCGGCCGGGATGCGAGACGGTCACCTCGGTGCCGTCGATGTCGAGCGTGGTCTCGTCGCTCATGGTGACGTCTCCTCGGCGAACAGTGTCCTCAGCTCCGCGGGCGGCACCTCGTCGAGCTGCGCGTAGGTGCACGAGCGTGGTTGCCGGTCCGGCCGGAAGCGCACGAGCCTGGCGCCGTGCCGGAAGCGACCCGCCTGGACATGCTCGTAGCGGACCTCCGCGACCAGCTCGGGCCGCAGCGGCTCCCAGGACAGGTCCTTGCCCCCGGTCCAGCGGCTCTGCGCGCCGGGCATGCGGCCGCCTGCCGCGCGCTCGGCCCAGCCGCGCCACGGGTGGCCTTCCAGCGCGTTCTCCCGCAGCGGTGCGAGCTCGTCGAGCAGCTCCCTGCGGCGGGCGGCGGTGAGGCTGCTGGCCACGCCGACGTGGTGCAGCTCGCCCGCGTCGTCGAACAGGCCGAGCAGCAGGGAGCCGACCCCCTTGCCGTCCTTGTGCATGCGGTATCCGGCGACGACGCAGTCGGCGGTGCGCTCGTGCTTGACCTTCCACATCGTGCGCCGGTCCTGCTCGTAGGGCAGGTCGGCGGCCTTGACCATCACGCCGTCGAACCCGGCGCCCTCGAACCGGGTGAACCAGTCCTGCGCGAGGTCCGGGTCCGTGGTGAGCGGTGTGAGGTGCACGCGACCGAGGTCGGTGCGAAGAATCCCCTCGAGCAGGCGGCGCCGCTCGCGGAACGGCTCGGTGGTGAGGTCCCGGTCGCCGAGCGCGAGCAGGTCGAACGCGACGAAGCTCGCCGGGGTCTGCTCGGCCAGTGTCCGCACGCGCGACTCGGCGGGGTGCAACCGCAGTTGCAGGGCGTCGAAGTCGAGGCCGTGGCCGGTGACGACGACGATCTCCCCGTCGACGACGCACCGTTGCGGCAGCGCCTCCAGCAGCAGCTCGGCGAGCTCGGGGAAGTATCGCGTGAGCGGGCGGTCGTTCCGGGAGCCGAGCACGATCTCCGCGCCGTCGCGGAACACGATGCAGCGGAAGCCGTCCCATTTGGGCTCGTAGGTGAGCCCGGCGGCCCGCGGGACCTCGCGCACGGAGACGGCGAGCATCGGCTTCACCGGCGGCATGACGGGCAGTTCCACGACTGGATCGTAGGCCGCTGAACGCCGCGAGTCCTGCGCTCGGGCCCGCGAGTCCCCCGCCAGGGCCCGCGAGTGCTGCGTCCGCGCCCGCGAGTTGCCCGCCCGGGTCAGCCCGCCCAGGCCAGCAGCGGGTCGCGGCGCTGGGGGTCGCGCAACAGGGCAAGCGCGCTCTCCTCCAGCCTGCGCACACGTTTGCGAGGCAGGCCGAGGCGCTGCGCGACCTCCTGCTGGCTGTACTGGTGGCCGTCGTGCAGCCCGTACCGCAGCGAGACGACCGTCGCCTCCGTGGGCGGCAGGGTGTCGAGCGTCGACTTGACGTCCTCGGCCAGGGCGCCGCGCTCGAACATCTCGACCGTCTGGGTGCCCTCCCCGCCGGCCACCAGATCACCCATCCGCAGCTCGCCCTCGTCGTCGAGCGGGACGTCGAGACTCACCGTGGCACGCGCGGACTGGCGCAGCTCGACCACGCGCTCCACGGGCAGGCCGGCCTCCGCGGCGAGCTCGTCGAGCGCCGGCTCGTGGTTGCCGCGGGCGAGCAGGGTGCGCCGGGCCCGGTCGAGCTTGGCGATCTGCTCGGTGGTGTGCATGGGCAGCCGGATCGTGTGCGCCTGGAAGGCGTTGCCGCGCTGGATCGCCTGCCGGATCCACCACATCGCGTAGGTGGAGAACTTGAACCCCTTCGCGTAGTCGAACTTCTCGACCGCGCGGATCAGCCCGAGGTTGCCCTCCTGGATGGCGTCGAGCAGGGGCAGCCCGGCGTGGCGGCTCTTCCTGGCGACCGTGACCACCAGCCGCAGGTTGGCCCGGATCATGTGACTCTTGGCGCTCGTGCCTTCCCGGGCCACGGTCTCGAGCGTGCGGCGCTGTGCGGGCAGCGCTTTCGGGGACCGTTCCCCGGCGTCGGCCTGGCGCAGCAGTTCGGCGGCGTAGAGGCCGGCCTCGATGCGCTTGGCCAGGTCGACCTCCTGCTGCGCCGTGAGCAGCGGTGTGGAGCCGACCTCGTCGAGGTAGAAGCGCACCAGGTCGGGCTCGTCCCCGGTGTGCTGGCTACCGCGGCGGGTCGCGGTCATTGTGGCGTCGGCCAATCGTGTCACCTCTCTTCCACGGCGGCGCCGCCACAGAGAGACCCCCGGCCCGGTTGCGGCAGACGGATTGCTGAACGGGATGCGGGGGATTGTCGGCGAAGGCGGCGCGGCGCGCACCCATCTCAACGCCGCGACGGCCCGTGGAATTCCCGCAGTCTAGTGCCCCGACCTGCGGCTACGCGGTCCGGGTCGGCGCACCGCGGAACGTCGCCCGGTAGCCGCTCGGGGACACGCCGAGCGCCGCCTGCAGGTGCTGGCGCAGTGACGCGGCGGTGCCGAAGCCCGCGTCGGCCGCGATCCGGTCGACGGGCAGGTCGGTGCGCTCCAGCAGGTGTCGCGCCCGCTCGATCCGCCGCAGCGTGAGCCACCGCCCCGGGGACATGCCGACCTCCTCCCGGAAGCGGCGGGTGAACGTGCGAGTGCTCATCGACTCCCGCGCGGCCAGCTCCCGCAGCGACAGCGGCCGGTGCAGCTGCTCCAGCGCCCACGCCCGTGCCGCGCCCGTCGACGAGATGCGCGGCTCCGGGACCGGCCGGTGGACGAACTGCGCCTGGCCCCCGTCCCGGTGCGGGGGCACGACGGTCGCGCGGGCGACCTCGTTGGCCACGGCCGCGCCGTGGTCGCGGCGGATCAGGTGCAGGCACAGGTCGATGCCGGACGCCTCACCGGCCGAGGTGAGCACCTCGCCCTCGTCGACGTAGAGCACGTCCGGGTCGAGCTCGACCAGAGGGAACAGGGTGCGGAAGCGGTCGGCCGACATCCAGTGGGTGGTGGCCCGGCGGCCGTCGAGCAGGCCCGCGGCGGCCAGCAGGAACGCGCCGGTGCAGATGGACGCGATGCGGGTGCCGGGCCGGAGCCGGGCGAGCGCGGCGGCGAGCGGGGCGCCGAGCGTGCCCTCGGTCTCGGTCTCGTCGGGCTCGTGGGTCGCCGGGATCAGCACCGTGCCCGCGCCGGCGAGTGCCTCGGGGCCGTGTGGCACGTGGATCGCGAAGTCGGCGTCGGTCCGCACCTCGCCGGGCGCGAGCGCGCAGGTCAGGACCTCGTACAGCGGCGTGCCGTCGGCCGAGCGTGCCCGGCCGAACAGCTGGTGCGCCAGGCCCAGCTCCATCGGCATGACGCCGTGCCGGACGAGGACGGCCACCCGGTGCGCATCGGACATGGCTCGATTCTTGCACATGATGTCTTTCGGGCCACTCGCCGACGCTCCGGCCGGGGCGCAGGATCGGCGGCATGAACGTGTTGTGGGTATTCGCGCATCCCGAGCAATGCTCGCTCAGCGGTGCGCTGAAGGACGAGGGAGTCCGGGCGTTGCAGGAGAGCGGGCACCAGGTGACCGTGTCGGACCTGTACGCGATGAAGTGGAACCCGGTGGTGGAACCGGCCGACTTCGGGCACGACCCGGGCACCCGCCTGCTCGTGGGCCCCGTCGCCAAGCAGGCCTACGCGGCGGGTGAGCTGAGCGCCGACATCCGCGTGGAGCAGGACAAGCTCGGGTGGGCGGACACGCTCGTGCTCCAGTTCCCGCTCTGGTGGCTGGGCATGCCCGCCATTCTCAAGGGCTGGGTCGACCGCGTCTTCGTGAACGGCTTCGCCTTCGGGGTCACCGACCCGGAGTCCGGGCGAACCCTCCGCTACGGCGACGGCGGGCTGGCCGGCAAGCGCGGCATGGTGGTCACCACGATCGGCGCCAGGGCGGCGTCGTTCGGCCCGCGCGGCATCCACGGCGATCTCGACAGCATCCTCTTCCCGGTGCACCACGGCCTGTTCTGGTATTCCGGGATGTCGGTCGCGCCTGCTTTCGCGATGTACGGGGCGGACCGGGCCACCGACGCCGACTACGCGAACGCGGCGGCCGGCCTGCGGGACCGGCTCGCCGCGCTATCGGACGCCGAGCCGATCGCGTTCCGGCGCCAGGACGGCGGCGACTACGACGACGACCTGGTACTGCGCCCGCACGTCGCTCCCGGGCACGCCGGAATCGGGGCGCACTACGCGTGAGGCACGCGCCGGCGGCCGGACATCTCGTCCGTGTAGCGCTCCAGCCGCTCGGCGTGCGCCAGGCTGATCTCCCGCAGCACCAGCAGGCCGGCGAGCAGGTCGCGGGCGAACCACGGCTCCGTGTCGGTCAGCAGGGCCGGGGCGGGCTGCGGGAGCCGGACGGCGCGGCCGAGGCCGATCAGTACGGCGGCGACGGCCAGCACGAACGCGACGGTCAGCATGACGGAACCCCTTTTCACCCGCTCATCAGCGATGGCACAGGCCATTCGGCGCATTTTCGGTGCCACCTGTCGAGATTGGCCTGCTCTTGGCCTAGGCTGCTGGAGAAACTGGACCGGAGAAAGAGCCAATCTTGGGTGAAGTGGATCGTTTTGCGCGGGGTGCCGAACTCGCGGCCGTCCTGGGGAACTGGACGCAGGGGCCCGGGCCGCTCTACCTCAGGCTCACCGACGCGCTGGCCACGGCCGCCGGGGAGGGAGCGGTCCAGCCCGGCGAGCGGCTGCCCTCGGAGCGGGAGCTGGCCCGTTCGCTCGCGGTCAGCCGGGCCACGGTCGTCTCGGCCTACAGCGAGTTGCGGGACCGAGGTGTCCTGGAGCGCAGGCAGGGCAGCGGTACGCGGGTCGCCGCGCGCGGGCGGCCGCCGCGCGACGACGGCCGGGTGCGCGGCGGTCAGGGCACCGTCATCTTCCAGCGGCTCATCGACGGACCGGGACCACTGATATCGCTGGCCTCCGCGGCCGAGGACGGCGCGCCCGAGGTCGCCGACGCGCTGCGGGACCTCGCCCGGCACGACATCAGCGGCCTGCTGGCCGATCCCGGTTACCACCCGCGCGGCCTGCCGGAGCTACGGCAGGCGATCGCCGCGTACTACACCTCCCTCGGCGTGCCGACGGGTGCCGAGGAGGTGCTCGTCACCGCCGGTGCCCACCAGGCGCTCGTCCTCGTCTCCGACGTGTACCTGCGGAACCCCTCGACCGTGGTGGTGGAGGCGCCGAGCTGGCCACCGTGCCTGGACATCTTCCGGGCCGCGAACGCGCGACTGGTTCCGGTCCCGCTCGACGACGAGGGCATCGAGGCACGGCAGCTCTCGGCCGTGCTGGCCGAGCATTCGCCCGGCCTGCTGTACGTGATGCCGACCTACCACAATCCCGCCGGGATCCTTATGTCCGCCGACCGAAGGCGGCGGGTGGCCGAGCTCGCCGCGCGGCACGGTGTCGCCATCCTCGAGGACAACGCCTACGCGGACTGCGGGTTCGGCGACGGCGCCGAACCACCCCCTCCGCTGGCCGCGTACACGTCCGCGGCGGCCGAGACGATCACCGTCGGCTCGCTCAAGGCGGTGTGGGGCGGGCTGCGGATCGGCTGGGTTCGGGGCCCGGCCGGGATCATCGAGCGCTGCGCGCGGCGCAAGGCGCTGGCCGACCTCGGGAGCCCGGTCATCGAGCAGGCGCTCGTCGCGCGGCTCGTGCCGCGGCTCGGCGAGATCGCCGAGCGGCGCTCCGCCCTCCGGCGGGAGCGGTGCTCGCTGCTCGAAGGGCTGCTGCGCGAGCAGTTGCCCGACTGGAGCTGGCGCAGTCCGGACGGCGGCTCATCGCTGTGGGTCGCCCTGCCCGAGGGCAGCGCCGACGTGTTCGCCCAGCTGGCCCTGCGGCACGGCGTCGAGGTGATCCCGGGCTCGACGATGGACCCGACGGGCGCGCACGACGGTTACCTGCGGGTGCCGTTCATGCGGCCGCCCGAGGAGCTGGCCGAGCTCGTCCGGCGCCTCGCCGCCGCGTGGACCGAGCTCCGGCGCTACGGCCCGCGGGACTACGGCCCGCTGCGCCCGGTCATCTGACCCGCGAGTCCCCCGTCCCAGCCCGCGAGCCCCCGTCCAGACCCGCGAGTTGCCCGTCCACGATGACACGAGTGGGCAACTCGCGGGCTTCAGTGGGGGACTCGCGCGGCGCGGCACTAGAATGGGCGTCATGGCCCGGCCGAACGACGAGGTCGAGGCACTGCTCCAGGAGTACGCCGACCTCCTCTCCATCACCGGCGGTGACGCGTTCAAAGTGCGCGCCTACGAGCGCGCCGCCCGCGCCATCGGCGGTCATCACGAGGACGTGTCGGCACTCGACGCGCAGGCGCTCCGGGCGCTGCCCGGCGTCGGCCGGTCGGTCGCCGAGAAGGTGGCGGAGTTCTTCCGCACCGGCCGGGTGCAGGCGATCGAGGACGTGCGAGCGCGGATCCCGGCCGGCGTACGCCAGCTCACCGCGGTCCCGACGCTCGGACCGAAGAAGGCCGCCGTGCTCTACCACGATCTCGGCATCTCCTCGGTCGAGGAGATGGTCGCCGCCATCCACGACGAGCGGCTGCGCGATCTCAAGGGCTTCGGGCCGAAGACGGAGGAGAACATCCTGCACGGCGTGGAGCTGCTACAGCAGGCGGGCGACCGGGCGCTGCTCGACGTGGCGTGGGAGCTGGCTGCCGAGATCGTCGACGAGCTGTCGGCGGTGACCGGTTGCCTGCGCTGCACCCACGCGGGTTCGCTGCGCCGCTTCCGCGAGACCATCGGCGACATCGACATCCTCGCCGCCGCCGAGGACTCCGGCCCGCTGATGGAGCGGTTCAGCCGCCTATCCATTGTGGACGAGGTCGTCGCGGCGGGGGAGAAGAAGACGTCCGTGCGAACCTCGAAAGGACTTCAGGTGGACCTGCGGGTGGTGCCGCCACAGGCCTGGGGCGCGGCGTTGCAGTACTTCACGGGCTCCAAGGCGCACAACATCCGGGTCCGCGAGATGGCGGTGCACGCGGGGCTCAAACTGTCCGAGTACGGCCTCTTCGACGCCGACACCGGCGAGCTCGTCGTGTCCGAGACCGAGGAGAAGGTCTACCAGCGGCTCGGCCTCCCGTGGATCGCGCCGCCCCTGCGGGAGGACCGGGGCGAGGTCGAGGCCGCCGCCCGCGGCGGGCTGCCGGAGCTGGTGACGGAGCGGGACATCCGCGGGGACCTGCACACGCACACCGACCTGACCGACGGCGTGTCCTCGCTGGAGGACATGGTGCGGGCGGCGGCCGGGCGCGGCCACGCCTACTACGCGATCACCGACCACGCGCCCGACATGGCCATGCAGCGCATGTCGGAGGAGAAGATCCTCGCGCAGCGCGCACGCGTGCGCGAACTCGCCGACGAGTACCCGCGGCTGCGGCTGCTGCACGGCACCGAGCTCAACATCGCCCCGGACGGCGAGGTGGACTGGCCCGCCGAGTTCCTCGCCGGCTTCGACCTGTGCGTGGCGTCGGTGCACTCGCATTTCACGCAGTCCGGTCCGGAGATGACGCGCCGCCTGGTGCGGGCATGCGAGAACCCCTGCGTCAACATCATCGGCCACCCGACCACGCGCCTCATCGGCCGCCGTCCGGCGGTGGATGCCGATCTCGGCGAGGTGTTCCGCGCCTGTGCCCGTACCGGGACCGCGCTGGAGATCAACTCCGCGCCGGACCGGCTCGACCTGCGTGACGAGGACATCCTGCACGCCAAGCGTTACGGCGTTCGGTTCGCGATCAACAGCGACGCGCACGCCACGCAGCAGCTCGGCCTTCTGCGCTACGGCGTCGGCACCGCGCAGCGGGGCTGGCTCACGAGGGACGACGTGATCAACACCTGGCCGTGGGCGAAACTGCGGGCGTTCCTGCGCAAGGGCCGGGAGCGCGACAGCGCGAGCAAGCACAGCAAGCACAGCAAGCGTGGCGCGGCGGGCCGGGGCTGAGCCGAGGCCTGACGGCCGCGCCCGAGATCACCGGTCGAGAACGAGAGCGCCGCTCCGGGCATGCTGGCTACAGAGAGCGCCGCTCTCGAATCTGACTGATGTTCACGGGGGAGTCATGGCAGAACGGTTCGGTGCCGGTCCGGAAGCCGGTCCGGAAGTCGTGGCGGGCGGGCAGGTCCACGCGGGGTCCGGGTGGCCGGCCGCGCGAACGGGCGCGTCACTGCTCGCGGTCACGGGCGCGCTGTTCCTGCTCTATCCGGTGCTCCGCCCGTACTCGGACGAGTCCACGCTGGCCGGTGCCCGAGCGATGTCCGGTCCGGGCTGGCTGGTCTCCCATCTGCTCGCCGTCGCCGGTTTCGTCCTGCTCGCCCTGAGCCTGCTGGCGTTGTACCGGCTGCTGCAGGGCGGGCCGGGTGAGCGGCAGGCACTCCGCGCGGTGGCGGCGACCTGGACCGGCGCCGGGCTGACCCTGCCGTACTACGGCGCGGAGGTGTTCGGCCTGCACGCGATCAGCCTGCGGGCCCTGCGCGAGCAGGATCCGGCCCTGCTGGAGCTGGCCGAAACGATGCGCATGGGCCCGGTTCCCGCGGCCATGTTCGCGGCCGGTCTGGCGCTGCTGGCCGGGGGCACGGTCCTGGCCGCGCTGGCGGTCGGCCGCTCCGCGGCGCTGCCGCGCGGCAGCGGTGCCGTTCTCGCCGTGGCCTTCGTCCTCTTCCTGCCACAGTTCTTCACCGCCCCGCCGGTCCGGATGGCGCACGGCGCGCTGGTCGCGCTCGGCTGCGGCCGGCTCGCCGTCGCGCTGTGGCGCTCAGCTCGCCGCTGACCCGCTCGCATCGCCACGCCGCTCAGCTCGCGGCGATGCGCCGCAGCAGCTTCTCGAGCGTCTGACGCTCGGCCACGGTGAGCGCGTCGAGCAGTTCGGTGTCCACCTGCCCGGCCAGTTCGCGGGCCTCGGCGAGCGTCGTGGCTCCCTGTTCGGTGACGGCGACCAGCCGGGTGCGCCGATCGTCCGGATGCGGCTCCCGCCGGACCAGTCCCGCTCGTTCCAGGTCGTCGACGAGCGCGACGACGGCGCTCGGGTCCACGCCGAGCACCCCACCGAGCTCGCGCTGGGACAGCCCGCCGTGCGCCGCCGAGGCCGCGAGCACGGTGTAGTGCCTGCTGCGCAGGCCGAACGGCTCCAGCGCGCGGTTGAGATTGCGGATCGCCCGCCCGCCCGCGCGGGCGAGCAGGTAGCCGATCTCGCCCGAAGGGAGGTCGCTCATCGTGTCACCAGACTCCTTGGGGAAATCAATGGTTGACAAGAGTAACCATTGATGAGTACACCTTTATATCAGGGAACCTGATACGGAGGGAGGCGCCGACCGTGGATCTCACCGGAAAGGTCGCGCTCGTGACCGGAAGTGGTCGCGGGCTCGGTCTCGCCTATGCCAAGGAGCTGGCCTCGGCCGGTGCCCGGGTGGTGGTGAACGACGTGGACGCCGGCACCGCCGACGCGGCCGTCAAGGAGATCACCGCCGCCGGTGGTACGGCCGTCGCCGAGGTCGCGGCCGTCGGCGGCACGGCGGCCGCGGAGGCGCTGGTCTCCCGCGCGGTCGACGAGTTCGGCCGCCTCGACGTCCTGGTGACGAATGCGGGCGTGCTGCGCGACAAGGTCCTGTGGAAGATGTCCGACGAGGACTTCGACACGGTCGTCGACGTGCACCTGCGGGGCACGTTCACCTGTGCCCGCGCCGCCGTCCGGCACATGCGCGAGCGGGGCGAGGGTGGCCGTCTCGTCCTGGTCGGCTCGCCCGCGGGGCAGCGCGGCAACTTCGGCCAGACCAACTACTCGGCGGCCAAGGCCGGGATCGCCGCGTTCGCCCGCACCTGGTCGATGGAGCTGGCCAGGGCCGGCATCACCGTGAACGCGGTCATCCCGGTGGCCGCCACCGGCATGACCGAGACCATCCCGGCGCTGGCGCCGTACGTCGAGGCGCTGCGGCGCGGCGAGCCGATGCCCGCCTTCGCGCGCCGGGCGCTGGCGTTCGGGGCGCCGGAGGACGCCGCGGGCCTGGTCGCGTTCCTCGCCTCGGACGCCGCCGCGGAGGTGACCGGCCAGTGTATCGGCATCGGCGGCGACCGGCTCTCGCTGTGGTCGCATCCGCAGCAGGTCGCCACCGCCTACGCCGACGGCGGCTGGAGCGCGGACGCCCTCGCCGAGGCGTGGTCGACGACGGTGGGCGCCGAGTTGCAGAGTGTCGGCGAGAAGCTGCCCGAGCCGCCCGCGAACTGAGGTTCTCATGGATCACACGAAGCTCGACGCGATCGACGTCCACGTGCACGTGGAGACCGACCCGCACGGCCACCTGTCGCTGCCGGACGAGTTCCTGGCGGCGTCGGCGAAGTACTTCGGCGCTGACCACCGCGCTCCGGGCCTGCCCGAGATCGCCGACTACTACCGGCAGCAGCGCATCGGTGCGGTGGTGTTCACCGTCGACATCGAGTCGGCAACCGGGCATCCCGCGCTGTCCAACGAGGAGATCGCGCTGGCGGCGGCCGAGCACGCCGACGTCCTGCTGCCGTTCGCCAGCATCGACCCGGCCAAGGGCAGGGCGGGCGCGCGCCGGTTCCGGCGGCTGGTGACCGAGCACGGCATGCGCGGCCTGAAGTTCCACCCGAGCATCCAGGACTTCGCCCCGAACGACGGCAGCGCCTACCCGCTGCTCGAGGTGGCGCAGGAACTGGGAGTTCCGGCGCTGTTCCACACCGGGCAGACCGGCATCGGCGCGGGCATGCCCGGCGGGGGTGGCATCAAGCTCGGACTGTCGAACCCGATGCTGGTCGACGAGGTCGCCGTGGAGTTCCCCGAACTGACGATCATCCTCGCGCACCCGTCGTTTCCCTGGCAGGACGAGGCGCTGGCCGTCGCGACGCACAAGCCGAACGTCTACATCGACCTGTCCGGCTGGTCGCCCAAGTACTTCCCGCCGCAGCTGGTGCGCTACGCCAACAGCCTGTTGCAGGACAAAGTGCTTTTCGGCTCGGACTACCCGCTGATCACGCCGGAGCGGTGGATGCGCGACTTCGACAATCTGGAGATCAAGCCGCACGTGCGGCCCAAGATCCTCAAGGACAACGCGGTGCGTGTCCTGAACCTCGCCGCACAGGAGGAGAAGTGAGCACAAAGGTCAGCTTCGCCGACGTCCGGACGTTGGCCGGCCGCGATCTCGGCAGCAGTGACTGGATCGAGGTCGACCAGTGGCGTATCAACACCTTCGCCGACGCCACCGGCGACCACCAGTGGATTCACGTGGACGAGGACAAGGCGAAGACGGGGCCGTTCGGCGGCACCATCGCGCACGGCTACCTCACCCTCTCCCTGGTCATTCCACTGTGGACTGAACTGCTGGACGTTTCGGGCGTCAGCACGAAGGTGAACTACGGCCTGAACAAGGTACGCTTTCCCTCGCCGGTGCCCGCGGGCTCCCGTATCCGGCTCTCCGCCAGGCTCGTGCAGGTCGACGACGTGCCCGGCGACGGTCTCCAGCTCACCGTGGACGCCGTTGTCGAGATCGAGAACGGCGAGAAGCCGGCCTGCGTGGCACAGCCGGTGCTCCGGTTCTATCCCTGAGCGAAAGCGGGTTCACCGGCTCGACGAGGAGTCAGCATGATCTACCGCAGCCCACTTCCCGATGTCGACATCCCGGACGTCACCCTGACCGAGTACGTCCTCGGCCCGGCCGCCCGGCTCGGCGACAAGACCGCGCTGGTCGACGGTGTGACCGGGGAACGGCTCAGCTATGCCGAACTGGTGGCCGAGGTGTCGGCCGGTGCCGCGGGGCTCACCGCGCTCGGCGTCCGGCCGGGTGACGTGGTGGCACTGATGAGCCACAACCAGCCGCGGTACGCGGTCGCGCTGCACGCCGCGATCGCCGCCGGTGCCGCGGTCACCCCGGTCAACCCGGTGCTGACGGCCGAGGAGGTCGGCAGGCAGTTGTCCGCGTCAGGGGCCTCCGTGCTCATCACCGCCGAGCCGGTCGCGGAGAAGGCCCGCGACGCCGCGCGCGCGGCCGGGGTCGAGCACGTCTTCGTGCTCGGCGGGCGCAGGGAACACGGAGTGCACCCGAGCTTCGCCGGGTTGCCTGCCGGTGACCCGGTGCCGCCGCGACCGGAGATCGACCCGGCCACGACGGTCGCGGTTCTGCCGTTCTCCAGCGGCACCACCGGAAAGGCCAAGGGAGTCCGGCTCAGCCACCGCAACCTCGTCGCGAATCTCGCGCAGACCAGGGCCGGCTGGCGGATCACGTCCGACGACGTCCAGGCCGCGGTACTGCCGTTCTTCCACATCTACGGCTTCACCATCATCCTGAACTCCGGCCTGCTCGCCGGGGCGACCGTGGTCACGCTGCCCCGCTTCGAGCCCGGCACCTACCTGCGGGCGCTCGCCGAGCACCGGGTCACCCGCGCCTACTTCGCGCCGCCGATGGTGCTGGCGCTGGCAGGCGCGCCGGAGGTCGACGACCACGACCTGAGCTCGCTCAGGTACATCCTGTGCGGCGCCGCGCCGCTGGACGTCGAGGTCGCCGCAAGTGCGGAGAAGCGGCTCGGTTGCCCGATCCGGCAGGGCTACGGGATGACCGAGGCGAGCCCGGGCACGCATCAGGTCTTCGACGACGACTTCGGGAGCACTCCCGCGGGCAGTGTGGGCAGGCTGTCCCCGAACACGCAGGCGCGGCTGGTGCTGCCGGGTACCGACACCGACGTCGCGCCGGGCGAGACCGGGGAGCTGCTGATCCGCGGGCCGCAGGTGATGCTCGGCTACCTCGGCGATCCCGAGGCCACGGCGAGCGCGGTCACCGACGGCTGGCTGCACACCGGCGACCTCGTGCGGGTCGACTCCGACGGCGTGTTCTGGATCGTCGACCGGCTCAAGGAGCTGATCAAGTACAAGGGTTACCAGGTGGCGCCCGCCGAGCTGGAGTCGGTGCTGCTCAACCACCCGGACGTGCTCGACGCCGCGGTGATCGGGGTCCCGCATCCCGAGGGCGGGGAGGCGCCCCAGGCCTTCGTGGTGGCGGACCGGGAGCTGGACGCGGCCGAGCTGATGGCGTGGGTCGCCGAACGGGTGGCGCCGTACAAGAAGGTGCGCGGCGTGGAGTTCGTCGACTCGATCCCGAAGTCGCCGACCGGGAAGATCCTGCGGCGGGTGCTGCAGCAGCGCGAAGCCTGAGCGCCGCGCACATCCCCAATGCGGCAGCGGGTGCGTCCAGCGCACCGAATGCCACATTGGGGACGCCGCTCGGCGGCGTCAGTGTGAGCTGGACGGCTCCCACAGGTTGATGCCCGAGTCCACGGCGTAGGTGTCGATCTCCGCGAGCTCCTCGGCGCTGAAGTCGAGGTTGTCCAGGGCCGCCACGTTGTTCTCCAGCTGGGCGACACTGCTCGCGCCGACGAGCATCGACGTCATCCGCGGGTCCCGCAGGCCCCACGCCAGCGCCAGCTGCGCGAGCGTCTGGCCGCGCCGCCGGGCGATCTCGTTCAGCGCGCGCACCCGCCCGAGCGTCTCCTCGGTCAGCATCTCCCGGCTCATCGCGCCGCCGGTGGCCACGCGCGAGTCCGCGGGCACCCCGCCGAGGTAGCGGTCGGTGAGCAGCCCCTGCGCCAGCGGCGAGAAGCCGATGCACCCGCTGCCCTCCCGCTCCAGTGTGGCGAGCAGGTCCTGCCGCTCGATCCAGCGGTTGAGCATCGAGTACGACGGCTGGTGGATGAGCAGCGGCGTGCCGAGCTCCCGCAGGATTCGCGCCGCCTCCGCGGTGCGCTCGGCCGAGTACGAGGAGATGCCCACGTAGAGCGCCTTGCCGGCGCGCACCGCCGAGTCCAGCGCGCCCATCGTCTCGGCCAGCGGCGTGTCCGGGTCGAACCGGTGCGAGTAGAAGATGTCGACGTAGTCCAGCCCCATCCGCTCCAGCGACTGGTCGAGCGAGGCGAGCAGGTACTTGCGCGAACCCCAGTTCCCGTAAGGGCCGGGCCACATGTCGTAGCCGGCCTTGGTGGAGATCACCAGCTCGTCCCGGTACGGGCGCAGGTCACCGGCGAGGATGCGGCCGAAGTTGCTCTCCGCGCTGCCGTAGGGAGGGCCGTAGTTGTTGGCGAGGTCGAAGTGCGTGATCCCCAGGTCGAACGCGCGCCGGCAGATCGCCCGCTGCGTCTCGAACGGCCGGTCGTGGCCGAAGTTGTGCCACAACCCGAGCGAGACGGCCGGGAGCCGCAGTCCGCTGTGTCCGCAGCGCCGGTAGGGGATCGAGTCGTAGCGGGAGTCCGCGGCAACGTAGGTCACGCGGGGAGCGTACTGCCCCTGCCCCGCGGCCAGGTCCCGCCTCGTGAGTGCGCACACGAGTTAGAACTCGCGTGCGCACTCACGAGCGGTGGGGCGGGAACAACGGTGGCAGGGTCGGACGTTGCCTCACCGAGCGACACGGAACAGGGGTGGGATCGTGGGCAGGAAGACGACCAGGGGCGCGCGGATTCTCGGTGCGGTGGCGGCGGGGGCAGGCGCGGCGGCGGCCGGTGGCGTCGCGCTCGCCGCCCGCGGCGTGCTGCCCGCGCTCGGCGGCCGCCCGGACGGCGCCCGGCTGCTCGCCTCTCCCCAGTTCCACGACGGCGCCTTCCGCAACACCGCCCCGCCCCGCTGGCTGCCGCCCGGCAGCGGCAAGGCGACGGTGCGTGAGCTGTTCTTCGGCGGCCGGCGCCGCCGTCCCGGCGCGGCGGTGCCGCTGGTCCCGCCGGCCGGTCCGGCGCCCGCCGACGGGCTGCACATCACGTGGTTCGGCCACGCGTCCTCGCTGGTGGAACTGGACGGCGTGCGCGTGCTGCTCGATCCCGTGTGGAGTGAGCGGGTGTCGCCCTCCGGCGTGCTCGGCCCGCGCCGCCTGCATCCGGTTCCGCACCGGCTGGCTGACCTGCCGGGCCTGGACGTGATCGTCATCTCGCACGACCACTACGACCACCTCGACATGTCGACCGTGCGGGCACTGGCCCGGCTGCACGACGTGCCGTTCGTCGTGCCGCTCGGGGTCGGTGCGCACCTGCGCCGCTGGAAGGTGCCGGAGAACCGCATCGTCGAACTGGACTGGGACGACTCGGTCGAGGTGGCCGGCCTGCGCATCGTCGCCACCCCCGCGCGGCACTTCTCCGGCCGTGCGTTCTCCCGCAACAACACCCTCTGGGCGTCGTGGGTGATCGCCGGGCAGCGCCACCGCGTCTTCTACACCGGCGACTCCGGCCACTTCGAGGGCTACGCCGCGATCGGTGAACGGCACGGCCCCTTCGACGCGGCGCTCGTCCAGATCGGCGCCTACAACGCGAGCTGGCCGGACATCCACATGACCCCGGAGGAGGGCGTCGCCGCGCATCTCGACGTGCGCGGCGGGCTGCTGATCCCGGTGCATTGGGCGACGTTCAACCTCGCCCCGCACGCGTGGGCGGAGCCCGCCGATCGCGTGTGGCAGGAAGCGAAGGCGCACGATATCGCGCTCGCCGTGCCGCGCCCCGGCGAGCGCATCGACGTCGCCGCCCCACCGCAGGTCGACGGTTGGTGGCAGGCACTGGGATAAACCCGCGGTCACCTCGGCGGGCGTGCTCGTGCGCGTTGTGTAACCAGGCACCATGACGCCACCCGACCCGAAAGGCTGCCCGATGAGACGGCCCTCGAGACGCCCCGCCGCGATCGCGTTCCTCGGCGCCACGCTGCTCGCCGGTGCCTGCACCACCGCGCCCGCCGACCAGAAACCGCTGGCCGCGCCCGCCCCGGAGAGCACGCAGGCCGCCCCCGCGGAGTCGTTCAGCGTGGTGGCCACCGGGGACGTGCTCGTCCACCCGGCACTGAGCGAGCAGGCCGCCACGGACGCGGAGGGGCCGGAAGCGGCCGAGTTCGACTTCCGGCCGCTCTTCTCCGGGATCAGCCCGCTCGTGTCGAGGGCGAACCTCGCGCTGTGCCATCTCGAGGTGCCGCTGGCCGAGGACGGCGGACCGTACAGCGGCTATCCACAGTTCAACGCGCCGCCCGAACTCGCGGGCGCACTCGCCGACACGGGCTACGACGGCTGCTCGACTGCGTCCAACCACGTGCTCGATCAGGGCGAGGAGGGACTCGCGCGCACGCTCGACGTCCTCGACGAGGCCGGTATCGAGCACACCGGCTCCGCGCGCGACCAGGAGGAGGCCGAGACCCCGCTCATCCTCGACGCGGGCGCAGCCAAGGTCGGGCACCTGTCGTACACCTTCGGCTACAACGGTTTCACCGAACCCGCGGGCAAGCCGTGGACCGCCAATGAGCTCGACGCCGACGCCGTGGTGGCCGAGGCCGAGGCGGCCCGCGCCGCCGGAGCCGAGGTCGTCATCGCGAGCCTGCACTGGGGCGAGGAGTACGGGCACGAGCCCACCGAGGAACAGCGGCAGCTCGCCGAACGGCTGCTCGGCGAGGACTCCATCGACCTGATCATCGGCCACCACGCGCACGTCGTGCAGCCGATCGAGCGTATCGGCGAGAAGTGGGTGGCCTACGGGCTCGGCAACTCCGTGGCCCGGCACGAGGAGCCCCGTGGCGTGAGCGAGGAGGGCATCGCCGCGCGGTTCCGCTTCACCCGCGACGGTGAGCGCTGGGTGGTCGACAGTGCCGAGTACGTGCCCACCCTCGTCGAGCTCGGCCCGCCCATCCGCCTCGTCGACCTCACCGCCAGCGAGAGCACCGAGCGGCGCGAAGAGGCGCTCGAACGTATCGACGAGATCGTGCTCAGCCGCGGCGGCGGGCAGGACGGGCTGACGCGCCCCGGCCGCTGACCCGCTCGACCAGCAGCTCCAGCAGTTCCGCCACGGCGGCGGAGGTGTCCGCCGCGCGTGTCGTGGCGTGCACCTCCCTGGTCAGCGGCGCGGGCCGCGCCACCTCCAGGAACGTGACACCGGCCCGCGGTACCGCGGCGAGCTCCGGCACGAGCGCGACACCGAGGTCCGCCGCCACGAGGGTGAGCATGACGTCGTAGCTGTCCGTGCGGAAGCCGACCTTCGGCTCGAAACCCGCGGCCCGGCAGGCCAGCTCCACCAGCGCCTGGAACCCGGTGGCCGGCCGTGGCGAGATCCAGTCGGCTCCCGCGTAGTCGGGCAGCCGCACCGGACCGTCGTCGCCGGGGCGCAGGCTCGGCGGCACGGCGAGCAGCAGCCGCTCGCTGCGCAGCGCCGTCTGGCGCAGCCCGCGCAGGTCCGGCTTGGGCAGCCGCGCGTACTGGTGCGTGACGGCGAGATCGACCTCGCCGGCCCGCACGGCGGGCACGGCCTCGTCGGGTTCGAGTTCCACGAACGTCACCTCCACGCCGGGGTGGCGCCTGCGGAACGTGCCGAGCGCGGGAACCGCGAAACCCGCCGCGGTGCCGAACGCCGCCACCCGCAGCCGCCCGCCTCGCAGGCCGGCGACCGCCAGCAGCGCCTGCTCCGCGCCGTCGAGCTCGACCAGCACCCGGTCGGCGTGCTCGGCGAGCACCCGCCCGGCCTCGGTGAGCCGCACGCTGCGCGGCCCCCGTTCCAGCAGCGAGACACCCGTGTCCCGCTCCAGCGCCGCGAGCTGCTGTGACGCGGCCGCCGCCGTGCAACCGGCGCGCTGCGCGGCACCGGCGATGGAGCCGGTCCTGGTGACGTCGCGGAGCAGCCGGAGCCGACGAGGATCGAGCACAAGCACAACTTACGCTCACCCGTAGCAGCCCTGCCTGGTCGCGCCCCTGTCTTCCGGAGGACGCTGGTGGTATGCGATCCGTGCGAACCCCTTCCCCCGATGACGTCGAACGGGCCTGGCACGTCGTGCGGGACATCCTCCCGCCGACGCCGGTCCGGGCCGGCGCGCCGATGCTCAAGCTCGAGACCTGGCAGCCGACCGGTTCGTTCAAGGTCCGCGGTGCGCTCAACGCCCTCGCCGCACTCGGTGAGGGCGAGCGGGTGGTGACGGCCTCGGCCGGCAACCACGGTCTCGGGGTCGCGTTCGCGGCGAGCAGGCTCGGCAGGCCCGCGACGGTGGTCGTGCCCGAGAACGCGTCGGCGGCCAAGGTTGCGGCCCTGCGCACGTTCGGCGTGGAGCTGGTGCAGGTCGGCCGCGCCTATGCCGAGGCGGAGGCGCACGCGCTCGAGCTGGCCGCCCGCGGCGCGCACTTCGTCTCTCCCTACAACGATCCCGAGGTGATCGCCGGACAGGGCACGATCGGGTACGAGCTGGCCGAGCAGGAGGGTGCCCCGCTGACCGTCGTCTGCGCCGTCGGCGGCGGTGGCTTGGCCGCGGGGATCGGCCTGTGGGCCGCCACCGTGCCCGGCGCGCGGGTGATCGGCGTCGAGGCCGCCGCCGCGCCGTCGATGGCGGCGGCCCTGCACGCCGGGCATCAGGTGCCCGTCGACGTGCGCCCCTCGATCGCCGACGGCATCGCCGCGAACCTCGAACCCGGCTCGGTGACGATCGACCTCGTCGCCAAACACGTCGACCGGCTGGTCCCGGTGACCGAGGAGGAGCTGCGCGCGGCCGTGCGGCACCTCGCAACACGGCACGGCATCGTCGCCGAAGGCGCCGGGGCGGCCGCCGTGGCCGCGCTGCTCGCGGGCAAGGCCGAGGCGGACGAGCGCACGGTCGCGGTCATCTCCGGTCGAAACGTCGCGCTGCCGGTGCTGGCCGGGGTGCTCGGCGGCGAGGACTGAGCTCACCCCATAAGGTGGCGCCATGTCGGCGACCGGGGGATGGCACGCTCAGGACGGAAACGACGGCGGCGTTGGCGAGAGCGGTGGCGCGGTGCGGCTGCGCCCGCCGGGCAACGAGCTCGACCCGCGCGCGGTGCGCTGGTGGCGGACTCAGTGGCTGCTGCTGTTCGGCCCGCCGCTGATCGTGCTCGCGGTGCTGGCGCTCGTGCTGCCCGCACCGCGGCCGTGGCTGCTGCTCGCGGCGGCCGTGGTGGCCGTGCTCGGCCTGCCGGTGGCCCTGCTGCTGCCGCTGTGGTGGTACCGGGTGCACCGCTGGGAGGTCACGAGCGACGCCGTGTTCACGCGTACCGGCTACTTCTGGCAGGAGTGGCGGGTCGCACCGATGTCCCGGATCCAGACCGTCGACAGCCAGCGCGGGCCGCTGGAGCAGTTCTTCGGCCTGGCGACCGTCACCGTCACCACCGCGTCGGCCAAGGGGGCGGTGACGATCCAGGGACTCGACCACGAGGTCGCCTCGGACCTCGTGCGGCAGCTGACCGAGACGACACAGGCCACCCCGGGTGATGCGACGTGACGGTGCCAGAGACCGAGTGGCGCAAGCTGGATCGGCGGACCGTGTGGGTCACCGCGCTGCGGGTCGTCGGCACGGCCGCGGCGGTGGCCGCCCCGGTCGTGGTCACCGTCGCGGGCCAGACGTCTCCGGGGATGGCGGTGACGGTGGTGCTGCCGACGGTCGTGCTGGCGATCGCGGTCGGAATCGTCGGTGACTACGTGCGCTGGCGCCGGACCAGCTACCGGATCGGGCCGGAGCGGGTCGAGCTGCACACCGGGATCCTGGTCCGCAAACGGCGCTCGCTGGCGCGCGACCGCATCCGCAGCGTCGACCTCACCGCCGGGCTGCTCCTGCGTGCCTTCGGCCTGGTACACGCGAAGATCGGCACCGGTGAGCAGACCGGCGCGGGGGAGAGTTCGCTGTCGCTGCAGCCGGTGTCCAGGGCCGAGGCCGACCGGCTGCGCCGGGAGCTGCTCGACCGGGTGCCCGCGCGGGAGGAGAGCGAGCCACGGGACGGCACTCTCGCCGTGCTGGACCCGAGCTGGATCCGGTTCGCCCCGGTCTCGTTCCTGACACCGGCGATCGGTGGTGCGGCGTTCGGCGCCGTGCTGCAGGTCGCCGAGTGGTTCGGCATGCAGGACGGTGTGATCACCTGGGTGCTCGACCTGCTGCGGAGCCTCCCGGTGCTCATGGCGGTGCTGGCGCTGCTCGTCACCGGCGTGGTCGTCGGCGTGATCGGCGCCATCGCGTTGTTCGTCGAGATGTGGTGGCGGTTCCGGCTGGAGCGCGAACCGGGCGGCACGCTGCGGGTGCGCCGCGGCCTGCTCACCACCCGGTCGATCTCGCTGGAGGAACGCCGGTTGCGCGGGATCGACCTGGTCGAGCCGCTGGGCAACCGGATGCTCGGCGCGGCGCGGGTCGACGCCGTGGCCACGGGACTCACCCAGCAGAAGGGCAACGAGCGCACCGACCACAAGACCCTGCTGCCCCCGGCGCCGCGGGCGGAGGCGGACCGGATCGCCGCGGCGGTGCTGCGGGAGCCGGTCTCGCCGACCGCGTCGGTGCGGCTGCGCGGCCATCCGGTCGCCGCGCGCGGCCGCCGGATCCGGTGGGCGCTGCTCGGCGTGCTGGCCGTGATCAGCCCCCTGCTGATTCTCGGGCTGGTGCTCACGCCGCTCTTCCTGCACCTGGCGTGGATCTGCGCGCTCGTGCTGGTGCCGATCGCGGTGGCGATCGCCCTGGACGCCTACCGCAACCTCGGGCACGGGCTGACCGGTGGCTACCTGGTCGCGCGCAACGGGGCGGTCCGGCGAAGCACGGTTGCCCTGCAGCGGCGCGGCGTGATCGGCTGGACCGCCAGGCAGTCGATCTTCCAGCGGCGCAAGGGCCTCATCACCCTCACCGCCACGACGGCGGCGGGCGGCGGTGCGTACTCCGTGTACGACGTAGGGGAGAGCGAAGGACTCGTCTTCGCCGAGGAGGCGGTCCCCGACCTTTTCGGCCCGTTCCTGGAACGCATCGACGCACCTCCCGCGCACCGCTCGTGAGTGCGCACACGAGTTCTAACTCGTGTCCGCACTCACGAGTGCGCGGCTAGTGTCAGTGCCATGCGCCACGCGTTCGACGCCGACTTCGCCGTCGCCCCCGGCTACCTGAACACACCGAGCATCGGTGTCCCGCCCGCGCACGTGGCCGACGCCGTGGCGGAGGCGGTCGGCCGCTGGCGCACCGGCGCCGACCGGCCTGGCGACTTCGACGGTGCCGTCGAGCGGTCCCGGGCCGGGTTCGCGCGGCTCATCGGGGTGCCCGCCGACCGGGTGGCCATCGGCGCGAGCGTGTCGCAACTGATCGCCACGGTCGCCGCGGGCCTGCCGGACGGCGCCTCGGTGCTGGCCGCCGCGGGCGAGTTCACCAGCGTCACCTTTCCGTTCGCGGCGCAGGCCCACCGGGGCGTCAGCGTGCGGGAGGCGGCCCTCACCGAGCTGCCCGCCGAGGTGGCCCGGCACGACCTGGTCGCCGTGAGCGCGGTGCAGTCGGCCGACGGCAGCATCGCCGACCTGGCGGCACTGCGGGCCGCCGCCGAGGCCAACGGGGTGCCGGTGCTGCTCGACGTGACCCAGGCGGCCGGCTGGCTGCCGCTGGAGCTGGAGTGGGCGGACTGGGTGGTCGGCGGGGCGTACAAGTGGCTGCTCGCGCCGCGCGGCGCCGCCTGGCTCGCGGTGCACCCGCGCGTGCTCGAACGCACCTCGCCGGTCGCGGCCAACTGGTACGCGGGCGAGGACCCGTGGCAGGCCGTCTACGGCCTCCCGCTGCGGCTCGCCACCGGCAGCAGGCGGCTGGACCTCTCGCCCGCGTGGCTGCCGTTCGTGGGGGCCGCCGTGGCACTGCCGTATCTCGCCGACCTCGACCGGGCGGCGGTCCGCTCGCACTGCGCAGGCCTCGCCGACCTGCTCCTGAGCAAACTCGGCCTGCCACGACAGAACAGCGCGATCGTCGCGCTGTCCGCCACGGGGGCGGCCGAGCGGCTCGCGGCGGCAGGCGTGACGGCCAGCGTTCGGGCGGGGAAGGCGCGCCTCGGCTTCCACATCTACAACACCACCGAGGACGTCGAAAGGGTGCTGGAGGCCCTGGAGTGAGCGCCGTGGGCTACGGTCACCGTCCGTGGCTGGACAGCAGTACAACCCCGATGTGAGTGACACCGCACCGCTGCCCCGGGTCGCCCCGGCGCAGCCGGTCCCGCCCCGGCGCCCGAACCACCTGCTCCTGGGCAGTGCCCTCGTCGTGGTCGCGGTGGTCGCCGGGCTCGTCTGGTCGCTGATCCGGCGCGACAGCGGCGTGGAGGGTAAGGCGGGCCCGGTCACCGACGACCCGCTCACCAGCGGCGAGTTCCGCTACACCGTCGCCGCGGGCCCCGACGAGTCGGCCGACTGCGCGGGCAACTCCTACGGCGACGTCGCGGAGTGGTTCGGCGAGCACCCGTGCGAGCAGGTCGCCAGGGCGCTCTACAGCACGGAGACCGACGGCGCGCGGGCACTCGTGTCGGTCGTGCTGGTGACGATGGCCGAAGCGGCCACCGCGCAGCAGCTCAAGGTGATCACCGACACCGAGGGCACCGGCAACGTCAACGACCTCGTCCGCGACGGCAGCGCCAACCTGCCCGGGGCGCCGCAGGTCGCCGGTGGCGAGTACCAGTCCACCGCCCGCGGCCGGGAGGTGACGATCGTGGAGAGCGCCTTCTTCGACGGGCACACCGACGAAGACCTGCTGGCCCGGATCGCCGAGGACGCGCTGCGGCTGGCCGAGCACCTCCGCTGAGCCCTGTCCCGGCTCTCCGGCCGCCTCAGGGCCTGTCCTCGAACCTGAACCTGCTGGAACGGACCAGCGCGAACCATTTCCGCAGGTCACCGGTCGTGAGTGCGTAACAGTGTTCTAACTCGCGTGCGCACTCACGAGAGGTGACCAGGCGCAACGCCGCGCCTGCATGGATCAAGACAGGCTCTCCGCCGCCTCAGGCGCGGCCGGGCAGAGCCACCGCCTGCGGCTCCTTGCCCGCCTCCATGCGCCAGCTCGTCCCCCGGGTGGCGGAACCGGTGAGTGCCTGCATGGCCAGGGTGCGCAGTGCCTTGTCCTCGGTGCGCTCCAGCACGCCGTGCCAGGCCTCCGCGGCGTCGGCCTCCGCGGTGATGACCAGCTCCTGCGCGGAGGCGGCGTCGGTCACCGGATCGGGCGGCAGGTAGGCGGGCTCCGGCGGGCGCGGGGCCGCGCCCGCGTCGGTGAGCACGCGCTCGCAGGCGTCACGCCGGTCCCGGTGCGCGTCGGCGCCCTCGTCGATGCCCTTGCCGAAGTCGGCCGGCAGGAACGCGCTCACCAGCCCGTACACCCACACGGCGGCGTGCTCGGCGGCGAGGGCGTCCTGCAGCGCGGTCACCGCCGCCTCGGTCAGCGGCCCGGTCGACACCCGGTCCACCTCGCCCGGCTGCCCGGCACCGAGCTCGGGCGCCAGCTGCTGCAGCGCCGCGCAGCCCGCGGCGACCGAGCCGACCAGGCCGGCCCGGTACGGCGGCAGCCCGGGCACCATGCCCGCCGCGCCGTCCCTGGCCTCGGTCAGCCGTTGCCCGAGCGCGGCCAGGTCGGCCACCTTGGCGGGGGGCGCCGTGGTGTTCTCGGCCTCGGGCCGGTTCAGCCGGTCGACCTCGGCGGCCAGCGCATCCGCCTGCGCGGAGCGCGCACCGGCGACCTGCCGGGCGAGCTCGGCGTGCTCCGGGGCCGAGCCGGCGAGGGCGTTCGCCGCGGCGGCGTCGGCCCGTGCGCGCGCCAGCAGCGGCGCGAGCGGGTCGGGGGCGTCCTCGTAGCCGGTCGTGCAGGCGGCCGCGAGCGGGGCCGTCAGAGCGGTGAGCGCCGCCGCCCGCAGAACCTGGCGCCGACTGAACGGGGATCGGGATATCACGTCGAGCCATCCTGCCAGTCGGCGCCCGACGCCCGGCGGCACCGGGTGTCGGCAAGATAAGCTGAACCACCTACTTCGAACAGGACAACGGGGAGCATCACGGTGCCCAACGAACTCGCCGGTCGGCTGGAGCCACTGGTGGCCGAGGCCGTCACGGCCGCGGGTTTCGATCTCGACGCGCTCGACGTGCAGCAGGCCGGCCGGCGCAAGCTGGTCAAGGTCGTCGTCGACGGCGACGACGGCGTCGGCCTCGACGAGGTCGCCGACGTCAGCAGGGCGGTGTCCGAGGTGCTCGACGACAACGAGCACCTGATCGCGGGCGCGTACACCCTTGAGGTCACCTCTCCGGGCGTCGACCGGCCGCTCACCAGACCGAGGCACTGGCGGCGGGCGCGGTTGCGGCAGGTCCGCATCACACCGGCCGAGCACGCGGCGCAGGCCGAGTACGTCGGCCGCGTCGGCGAGGCGGGCGAGGACTCCGTCCGCGTTCTCGTCGGCGGCGCCCGTGGCACGATCCGCGACGTCCGCTACCGCGACATCGCGAAGGCCGTCATCGAGATCGAGTTCCGGCAACCGCCCGCCGACGAACTCAGACTGCTGGAGGCCGACGCCTCGGGCAAGATCGGCGGCGAGGGTGAATCGAAGGAGGAGTCGAGGTGAACGTCGACATCGCGGCGCTGCGCGCGATCGAACGGGACAAGGACATCCCCTTCGAAACCGTTCTGGGAGCCATCGAGAGCGCGTTGCTGACCGCGTACAAGCACACCGAGGGCCACCAGCCGCACGCCAAGATCGATATCGACCGCAAGACGGGCTACGTGCGCGTGCTCGCGCACACCCTCGACGAGCGCGGCGAGGTCGCCGAGGAATGGGACGACACGCCGGAGGGATTCGGCCGGATCGCGGCCACCACGGCGCGCCAGGTGATCCTGCAGCGCCTGCGCGACGCCGAGCACGAGAAGACCTTCGGCGAGTTCTCCGCCAAGGAGGGCGAGATCGTCGCGGGTGTCATCCAGCGCGACGCGCGTGCCAACGCCCGCGGCATGGTGATCGTCCAGGTGGGCGACACCGAGGGCGTGCTGCCCGCGGCCGAGCAGGTGCCGGGGGAGTCCTACGAGCACGGGGACCGGCTGAAGGCCTACGTGGTCGGCGTGTCCCGCAGCGCGCGCGGCCCGCAGATCACGCTGTCGCGGACCCACCCGAACCTGGTGCGCAAGCTATTCGCGCTGGAGGTGCCGGAGATCGCCGACGGTACGGTGGAGATCGCGGCGGTGGCACGCGAGGCCGGGCACCGGTCGAAGATCGCCGTGCGCTCGACCATCCCCGGCGTGAACGCCAAGGGCGCGTGCATCGGCCCGATGGGCGCCCGCGTGCGCAACGTGATGAGCGAGCTCGCGGGTGAGAAGATCGACATCATCGACCACTCCGACGATCCGGGCCGGTTCGTCGGGAATGCCCTTTCGCCCGCGAAGGTTGTGTCGGTGACGGTGGTCGACGAGCGGACCAGGACGGCCCGGGTCGTCGTCCCCGACTTCCAGCTCTCCCTCGCCATCGGCAAGGAAGGGCAGAACGCCCGGCTGGCCGCCCGGCTGACCGGGTGGCGGATCGACATCCGCAGCGACGCCGCGCCCGACGCCGGCCCGCAGAAGCAGGTCGCTCCGGACGACTCGCCGCATCCGGCGGCAACCGGTTCGGCTGAGTGACAGGCGAGGGGCTAAACTGGGAAACGGTGCAACGCCCGCGGTCGGATTCCGCACACCAGGAGACCGGTGTCACGCCGGTCCGCACGTGTGTCGGCTGCCGGCAGCGGGCGTTGGTCGGAGAACTGCTGCGGATGGTCGCGGTGGACGGGGACCTGGTCGTCGACCAACGTCGGCGGCTGCCGGGCCGGGGAGCATGGCTCCATCCGGACCCGGGGTGCCTGGCCAAGGCCGAACGGCGGCGGGCGTTTCCCAGGGCGTTACGGGTTTCTGGGACGCTCGGCACCGAAGGCGTGCGGCGCCATCTGGAGCGGCTCGCCGAGAGCAGTACGGACGCGGGGAGTTCCCGTGTCCAACCGGAAGAAGGAAGCAGGTCGACCCGTCATGAGTCAGCCGTGAAGCTGAAGCCATGAACGCGCGACGATAAGACGAGGTCTGCGGGTCCAGCCGCCGGCCTCATCAGTTGAGGAGAGCAGTGGCAGGCAAGGCCCGCGTACACGAGCTTGCGAAAGAGCTCGGAGTAACGAGTAAAGACGTTCTCGCCAAGCTGAAGGAGCAGGGCGAGTTCGTGAAGTCGGCGTCATCCACCGTTGAGGCGCCCGTCGCCCGACGGCTGCGTGACGCATTCCCTGGTAAGGACACCAAGCCGGGCAAGTCCGGCGGCAAGAAGCAGCAGAGCCAGTCGCAGGCGGCGGCAGGCGGCGACGGCGCATCCGCGTCCTCGGTGTCCTCGGCGTCTTCGGGGACGTCCGCGCCTTCTGCGTCATCCACGCAGGCGAAGCCGTCCGAGGAGGCCGCTCCGCGGCAGGCGGAGTCGGCTTCGCAGGCGCGGCCGCAGCAGGCTCCGAAGCCGGGTCCCAAGCCCGGTCCGAAACCTGCCCAGCCCGAGCAGGAGGCCCCGGCGGCCCAGCCCGCCGAGGAGCAGGCCCCGGCGGCCCGGTCGGCCCAGCCCAAGCAGGAGACGAAGCAGGACACGTCGTCCTCCGGTGCGGTCGTTCCGCCGAAGCCGCAGGGCCCGAAGCCCGGTCCCAAGCCCGGTCCGCGCACTCCGCGGGTCGGCAACAACCCCTACGGCGTCGGTGCCGGTTCCCCGACCCAGCGTCCCGCGCCGCGTCCCGGCGGGGGAAACCAGCAGGGCGGCGGCGAGCGTGGTCCGCGTCCCGGTGCGGAGCGGCCGGCGGCCGGCCCGCGCGGTGGCGGCGCGCCCAGCGGTAACCGGCCGAGCCCGGGCAACATGCCGCCGCGGCCGAACCCCGGCATGATGCCGGCGCGTCCGGCTCGTCCCGGCGGCGGTGGGCCCGGTGCGGGCCGTGGCGGTCCCGGCGGTCCCGGCGGTGGCCGGGGCGGCCCCGGTGCGGGCCGTGGCGGACCCGGTGGTCCCCGTGGCGGCGCTCCCAGTGGCGGTCGCGGCGGACCCGGTGGTGCTCCCGCCGGTGGTGGTGGCGGCGGCTTCCGCGGTGGTCCGGGTGGCCCGCCCGCGGGCGGCGGTTTCCGTGGCGGCCGTGGCGGTCCCGGTGGCCGCGGCGGTGCGGCCGGTGCGTTCGGCCGTCCCGGCGGTCCCTCGCGCAAGGGCCGCAAGTCGAAGCGGCAGAAGCGCCAGGAGTACATGGAGAACATGCAGGCGCCCAGCGTCGGCGGCGTCCGCCTGCCGAAGGGCAGCGGCGAGACGATCCGGCTGCCGCGTGGCGCCTCGCTGACCGACTTCGCGGAGAAGATCGACGCCAACCCGGCCTCGCTGGTGCAGGTGCTGTTCCACCTCGGCGAGATGGTCACGGCGACGCAGTCCGTCTCCGAGGACGTGCTCGAACTGCTCGGCACGGAGATGAACTACAACGTCCAGGTGGTCAGCCCCGAGGAGGAGGACCGCGAGCTGCTCGAGGCCTTCGACATCACCTACGGCGAGGACGCCGGTGACGAGGAGGACCTGCAGGTCCGGCCGCCGGTCGTGACCGTCATGGGTCACGTCGACCACGGTAAGACCAAGCTGCTGGACACGATCCGGAAGACGAAGGTCGCCGAGGGCGAGGCCGGTGGCATCACCCAGCACATCGGTGCCTACCAGGTCGAGACCGAGCTCGAGGGCAACGAGCGGCTGGTCACCTTCATCGACACCCCGGGCCACGAGGCGTTCACCGCCATGCGTGCCCGTGGTGCGCAGGCCACCGACATCGCGGTGATCGTGGTGGCGGCCGACGACGGCGTCATGCCGCAGACGGTGGAGGCGATCAACCACGCCCAGGCGGCGAAGGCGCCGATCGTGGTCGCGGTCAACAAGATCGACCTCGAGGGTGCGAACCCGCAGAAGATCCGCCAGCAGCTCACCGAGTACGGGCTGGTCGCGGAGGAGTACGGCGGCGACACGATGTTCGTCGACGTGGCCGCCAAGCCGGGCACCAACATCGACGGGCTGCTCGAGGCGATCCTGCTCACCGCGGACGCGGCGCTGGACCTGCGGGCCAACCCGGACATGGAGGCCCAGGGCGTCGCGATCGAGGCCCATCTCGACCGTGGCCGCGGTCCGGTGGCGACCGTGCTGGTGCAGCGCGGCACGCTGCGGGTCGGCGACTCGGTGGTCGCAGGCGACGCCTACGGCCGGGTGCGCCGGATGGTCGACGAGCACAACCGGGACGTCACCGAGGCGCTGCCGTCCCGGCCGGTGCAGGTCATCGGCTTCACGTCGGTGCCGGGTGCGGGCGACACCTTCCTGGTGGTGGACGAGGACCGGGTGGCCAGGCAGATCGCCGAGCGCCGCCAGGCCCGGATCCGCAACGCGCAGAACGCGGCCAAGCGCAAGCGCGTCAGCCTGGAGGACCTGGACTCCGCGTTGAGGGAGACCAACACCCTCAACCTGATCGTCAAGGGTGACAACTCGGGTACCGTCGAGGCGCTCGAGGCGTCGCTGACGCAGATCGAGGTGGGCGACGAGGTCGATCTCAACATCGTGCACCGCGGTGTCGGTGGCGTGACCGAGAGCGACATCGACCTGGCGACCGCGTCCGACGCGATCGTGCTGGGCTTCAACGTGCGGGCACAGGGCAAGGCGACCGAGCGGGCCAACCGCGAGGGTGTCGACGTCCGGTACTACACGGTGATCTACAAGGCGATCGAGGAGATCGAGCAGGCGCTCAAGGGCATGCTCAAGCCGGAGTTCGAGGAGGTCGAGCTCGGCAAGGCGGATGTCCGCGAGGTCTTCAAGTCCTCGAAGTTCGGCACCATCGCCGGTTGCCTCGTGATGTCCGGTCAGATCCGGCGCAACGCCAGGGCACGGCTCATGCGCGACGGCGTGGTCGTCGCGCAGAACCTGCCGATCAGCTCGCTGCGGCGGTTCAAGGACGATGTGGTCGAGGTCCGCGACGGCTTCGAGTGCGGTCTCACGCTCGGCAAGTACAGCGACATCAAGGTCGGCGACGTGATCGAGACCTATGAGGAGCGCGAGAAGCCGCGTGCGTGACACCGCCCGGCTGGGTGGGGGCACACGCCCTCACCCAGCCGGTTCGGCGCCGTGTCGTTTCACCACACCCACTCCGGGATGACCATGTTCGTCGGTTCGCTCGAACTCGATCTGCTGCTGGGCGAAGTGCGGTCGCTGAAGCAGAAGCGGTCGGTGGTCCGGCCGGTGATCGCCGACGTGCGCAGGCGCTTCGAGGTCGCCGTCGCCGAGGCCGGTCATCTGGACCTGCACCGGCGTGCGCTGATCGGGGTGGCCGTGGTGGCCGCCGACGGGGCACACGTCCGGGACGTGCTGGACGGCTGTGAACGGCTCGTGGCCGCGAGGCCGGAGGTCGAGCTGCTGTCCGCGCACCGCAGGCTGCTCGGCCCCGACGACGAGTAGGTCTCCCACACTTTCCGTACGAAGAAAGGAATCCTGTGGCCGATCAAGCTCGCGCACGCAGGCTGGCGAAGCGGATCGCGCAGATCGTCGCGTCCGCGCTGGAGCACGAGGTCAAGGATCCTCGGCTGAGCAACGTCACGATCACCGACTCGAAGATCACCGGCGATCTCCGCGACGCGACCGTCTACTACACCGTGCTCGGGGAGAACCTCGACGCGGCGCCCGACTTCGCGGGTGCCGCCGCCGCGCTGGACTCGGCGCGGGGTGTGTTGCGCAGCAAGGTCGGGCAGGGCACGGGCGTGCGCTACACCCCGACGCTCACCTTCGTCGCCGACAACCTCCCGCAGGACGTCCGGCACATCGACGAGCTGCTCGCCAAGGCGCGGGAGGCCGACGCCGAGGTGGCCCGCCGCGCGACGGGAGCCCAGCCCGCCGGTGAGGCCGACCCGTACCGCGCGCCGCGGGAGGCGGGCACCGAACCGGACGAGGACGCGGACACGGACACCGCCCGCTGAAGCCGCCCCTCGTGAGTGCGCACGCGAGTTAGAACTCGTGTGCGCACTCACGAGCCGGGCTTGGCCGCCACCAGGACGTCGCGCACGATCGCCTGGTCGACGCGGTGTTCCAGGCGGTCGAACGGGTCGCCCTCCGGCACCACGAGGCCGGTTCGTTCGAGGATTCCGGCCAGCTCGTCGCGCGTGACCACGTGCGTGTTCCAGGAGATGCCGACCGCGCCGCCCGGCCGCAGCACCCGGTTCCACACCGGCACCGCGGCGGCCAGCAGGTCCCGCGGGCTCCGCGCCGGGCCTGGCTCGCGCGCGTGGTGGCTGCCGTGCTGCACGCCGTACGGAGCGTCGGTGACGATCACGTCCGCGGGTCTGCCGCGCAGCAGTTCGCCGGCGGCCAGCGTGTCGCAGTTGAGGTAGGTCAGCGACCGGGTCTCGCCCGCCTTGTACCGGTCCTTGGTGGCCGCGTACTCGACGTCCAGCCGCCGTCCGAGGCGCCTCTTGTTGTGGCGCAGGGGACCCGCGTCCGCGGTGTGCTTGAGCCGCTTCGTCCGCAGCCAGGTCTTGATGAACTGCTGGTAGGCGTCGAAGTCCTTGCCGTCGGTTTCCACGCCGGTGGCGTCGAAGCCGTACATCATCGCCTGGTTGAGCGTGGTTCCCCTGCCGCACAGCGGATCCAGCACGTGCAGAGGGCGGCGCCCGAGCAGTGCCGCCGGGGTGTCGGTCGCCAGCACGGTGAGGTTGAGCAGCAGCTTGGTGAACAGCTCGTTCGTCTTGCCCGAGTACTTCTGGATCGTCAGCAGGTCCGAGTCGAACTCGGCGAGCGGCTGCAACGGCAGCGGCCGGAACAGCTCGCCGGTGAGCTCGAACAACACGTAGAGCGACGACAGGTTGGCCAGGTACGCGAGGTCCGTCCCGGACAGCGGGGCCTCGGTGGCGAAGGTGACGTAGTCGACACCGGCGATCGTGCGCGTGCCGGGTTCACCGGTGCCGCTGCCGAGCACCGTCGCGCCGAAGGCGGCGAGCTCCGCGCACAGCAGGCGGCTCGACGTGTCCGTGTAGACCCGGTTCGCCGAGGGCAGGATGAGGATCGCGTACTGGGGCATCGCCGGGCAGCGTAGCCTGTCGGGCCCGGGCGCTAGTCTCGCGACGTGGTCAGCCCGGTCGAGGAGCGCGTACCCGCCCGCAAGGTGTTCGGCCTCGCCGTGCCCGCGCTCGGCGTGCTGGCGGCCGAGCCGCTCTACGTGCTGGTGGACACCGCCGTGGTCGGGCACCTCGGCGCCCTGCCGCTCGCGGGGCTCGCGCTCGGCGGCACACTGCTGTCGCTGGTCTCCACGCAGCTGACCTTCCTGTCCTACGGGACGACGGCGCGCACGGCCCGGCTGCACGGCGCGGGCCGCCGCACCGAAGCGGTCAGCGAGGGCGTGCAGGCCACCTGGCTGGCGATCGCCGTCGGCCTGGTCGTGCTCGGGGTGGGCCAGCTGCTGGCCGAGCCGATCGCGCTGGCCATGTCGGGCGACGACGCGATCACCGCCGGGGCCGTTTCGTGGCTGCGGATCGCGCTGTGCGGCGCGCCGCTGATCCTCATCACGATGGCGGGCAACGGCTGGATGCGCGGCGTGCAGGACACGGTGAAGCCACTGCGGTACGTGCTCGCCGGCAACGGGCTTTCCGCGGTGCTCTGCCCGGTGCTGGTGTACCCGGTCGGGTGGGGACTTGAGGGCTCCGCCGTGGCCAACGTCGTCGCCCAGGTCGTCGCGTCGGCGCTGTTCCTGCGTGCGCTGGTGAGGGAACGGGTGCCGCTGCGGCCCAGGCCCACGGTGATGCGGGCGCAACTTCGCCTCGGCCGCGACCTGGTGCTGCGCAGCCTGGCGTTCCAGGCGTGCTTCGTCTCCGCCGCGACCGTGGCGGCCCGCACCTCGGCGGCGGCGGTCGGCGCCCACCAGGTGGTGCTCCAGCTCTGGACGTTCCTCTCGCTGGTGCTCGACTCGGTCGCCATCGCGGCCCAGTCGCTCATCGGCGCGGCACTCGGCGCGGGCTCCGCCCAGCGGGCACGCGGCGTCGCCGCGCAGATCACCCGGTACGGCCTCATCCTCGGCTGCGGCCTCTGCGCGCTGTTCGCGGCGGTGTCCCAGGTGCTGCCGCGCGCGTTCACCTCCGACGCCGCCGTGCTCGCCGAGATCCCGAACGCGTGGTGGTTCTTCGTCGCGCTGCAGCCCGTCGCCGGGATCGTGTTCGCGCTGGACGGGGTCCTGCTCGGAGCCGGGGACGCGGCCTTCCTGCGCAACGCGACGCTGGGCAGCGCCGTGCTCGGCTTCCTCCCGCTGGTCTGGGCCTCGCTCGGGTTCGGCTGGGGGCTGGCCGGCATCTGGACGGGGCTGTCGCTGTTCATGCTGCTGCGGCTGGCGTTCGTGGTCCTCCGCTGGCGTTCGGGGCACTGGGCGGTGGTCGGCGCCGTTCGCTGACGAGCGCATCGATGTGGTCAAGCGCACTCCGGTAACGGGTATGTTTCGGCGTTGCATAGTCGATACAAGTAAGCGGGACGGCAGTGCGGGCGTCCCCGGACCGACACCCGCCCACTCGTCGTCTGGAGGATCCTCCGTTGCCGTCCCCGGTGACCGCGCGAGCGACCACGCGTTCCTGGCTGGTCTGGCTGACCGCCGCCTTCGTCTACGTCCTCGCCGTGTTCCACCGCACGTCCTTCGGCGTGGCCGGTATCGAGGCCGCCGAGCGCTTCGGCGTCGGGGCGGCCGCGCTCGGCACGTTCACGGTGCTCCAAGTCGGCGTGTACGCCGCGATGCAGATCCCCACCGGCGTGCTGGTGGACCGCTTCGGCCCGCGCACGATCCTCACCGCCGCGCTGCTGTTCCTCGGGCTCGGCCAGCTGCTGCTGGCGGTGGCGCAGACCTACGCCCTCGGCCTGGTGGCCCGCGGGGTGCTCGGCCTCGGTGACGCGCTCACCTTCGTCTCCGTGCTCCGGCTGGCGGCCAACCACTTCCCCGGGCGGCAGTACACGCTGGTCACCGCCCTTACCGGCGCCCTCGGCTTCACCGGCAACCTCGCGGCCACGCTGCCGCTGACCCTGCTGCTCACCGGGCCGGGCTGGCTGCCGACGTTCCTCGGCGCGGGGCTGGTCACCGTGCTGTTCGTCGCCGTCGTGCAGTGGCGCGTCCGGGACACGCCGACCGCGCGCAGGACCGAGCCGCAGCGGGTGACGGCGCGGGAGGTCGGCGGCCAGGTCGCCACCGCGTGGCGGGTGCCCGCCACGCGGCTGGGCTTCTGGACGCACTTCACGACGCCATTCGGGCAGAACGTCATGGTGCTGCTGTGGGGCGTGCCGTTCCTGGTCGACGGCCAGGGCTACTCGGCGACGGTGGCGGGCAGCCTGCTGATGGTCTTCGTCGTCGGCGCCATGATCGGCGGGCCGCTGGTCGGGGGCCTGATCGGCCGCAGGCCCGAGCTGCGGATGCCGCTCGTGCTCGGCTACCTGGCCGGCCTGGGTGCCGTGTGGACGGTGCTGCTGAGCTGGCCGGGGCGGATGCCGGTGGCCGTGCTGGTCCCGGCGTTCGTCGTGCTGTCACTGGGCGGCCCGGCCTCGATGATCGGCTTCGCGCTGGCCCGCGACTACAACCCGCTGCGCCGCGTCGGCACCGCGACCGGCGTGGTCAACGTGGGCGGGTTCGCGGCGACCACGGTGACCGCGCTGCTCATCGGCGTGCTGCTGCAGGTATCCGGCGGCAACTACCGGATCGCGCTGCTGTCCGTGGTGGCGGTGCTGCTGCTCGGTGGCTGGCGGATCGCCGTGTGGTACCGGCGCGCCAGGGCCGCGGTGTTCGCCGCGCAGGCCCGCGGCGAGGAGGTGCCGGTCCAGTTGCGCCGCCGTCCGTGGGACGCGCACGCACCCGAGCGGCAGCGGGTGGCCGCCGCGGCGTGAGGGATCGGCCGCCGCTACAGTGTGCGGCCGTGTCTCGCCAGCAGCAGCGCAGGCCGGCGCCACCGCCGGGCCTGCTGATCGTCGACAAGCCGAGCGGGATGACCTCCCACGACGTCGTCGCCAGGGCCCGGCGGATCATGGGCACCCGCAAGGTGGGCCACGCCGGCACGCTCGACCCGATGGCCACCGGCGTGCTGGTGCTCGGCATCGAGCGCGCGACCAAGCTGCTCGGGCATCTCGCGCTCGACCGGAAGACCTACCTGTCCACGATCGCGCTCGGCGTGTCGACGACCACCGACGACGTCGAGGGTGAGCGGCTTTCCGAGGCAGGCCTGCCCGAGCTGGAGGCGGTCACCGACGCGGCGATCGAGGCGGGGATCGCGGAGCTGACCGGGGAGATCCAGCAGGTGCCGAGCGCGGTGAGCGCCGTCAAGGTCGACGGCAAGCGAGCCTACGCACGCGTGCGCGCGGGCGAGGAGGTGGAGATCCCGCCGCGCCCGGTGACCGTGTACCGCTTCGACCTGCTCGCGACCCGCCGGGAGCCGGGGCGGATCGAGCTCGACGTGATGATCGACTGTTCGTCGGGCACCTACGTGCGCGCGCTCGCGCGGGACCTCGGCCGGGCGCTGGACGTGGGCGGGCACCTGATGGCGCTGCGCCGGACGACGGTCGGGCCGTTCACGCTGGCGACGGCGTGCACCCTGGACGCCCTTGAGCAGCGGCCCGAGCTGTCGCTCGGCCTCGACGACGCCGTGGCGACCGCGTTCCCGCGGCGGGACGTGGACGCGGCGACGGCGCGGGCCGTCCGGTTCGGCCAGCGCATCCCCGCCGCCGGGATCGCGGGCACCTACGGGATCTTCGATCCGGACGGGCACGCGCTCGCGCTGGCCGTCGACACGCCCGACACGGCCCGCTCCGTGGTCGTCCTCGCACCAGCCTGAAGGTGGCCGGCGGCCCCGGCGGGCCGGACCGCGTTCCGAAGCGGATCGGACACTGCTTAGGGTGGTGCCCGTGCAGCGTTGGCGTGGTTTGGCGGATCTGCCGGGCGGCTGGGGACGATGCGTCGTCACGATCGGGGTGTTCGACGGCGTCCACCGTGGCCATCAAGTCCTGATCAGCCGGACCGTCGAGCTGGCCAGGCAGCGCGGGCTGCCGAGTGTCGTGCTGACCTTCGACCCGCACCCCTCCGAGGTGATCCGGCCCGGCAGCCACCCGGCGCAGCTCACCACGCTGCGCCGCAAGGCCGAGCTGGTCGAGCAGCTCGGCGTCGACGTGTTCGCCGTCCTGCCGTTCACGCCCGAGCTCTCGCGGCTCTCCCCCGAGGAGTTCGTGCACGAGGTGCTCGTCGACCGGCTGCACGCGGCGGCGGTCATCGTGGGGGAGAACTTCACCTTCGGCCACAAGGCAGCCGGCGATGTCGAGCTGCTGCGCACGCTCGGCAAGCGGTTCGGCTTCGTCGCGCACGGTGCCACGCTGCAGGGCAGGGCGCTGCCCGACGAGCAGGACGGGGGCGAGATCACCTTCTCGTCCACGTACGTGCGCTCGTGCATCGACGCGGGTGACGTGACGGCCGCCGCGGACGCGCTGGGCCGCCCGCACCGGCTGGAGGGGATCGTGGTGCGGGGCGACGGGCGCGGGCACGACCTCGGCTATCCCACCGCGAACCTGTCGACCCCGCGGTTCGCCGCGGTGCCCGCGGACGGCGTCTACAGCTGCTGGTTCGTGCGGTCGACCGCTCCCGGAGAGCGGCTGCCCGCGGCCGTGTCGGTGGGAACCAACCCGACCTTCTCCGGGCGCGAGCGCACCGTCGAGGCGTTCGTGCTCGATGTCGACGAGGATTTCTACGGCCAGCATGTGGCGCTGGACTTCGTGTGCAGGCTGCGCGGGCAGGTGGCGTTCGACTCCGCGGAGGCGCTCGTCGAGCAGATCGACGACGACGTCGCGCGGACCAGGAGCGTGCTCCGGCTCACCTGAACGCGAATGGTGGACACCCAGCGTGACGGCACCCGGGCGGGTGCAAATGCGAACGCCTCGGCCGATCCGCCCCGCAACCGGCGCCCGACCTGGCAAGATACTCGGCGGGCCGGTTGCCGGGGGCCTGCGCAACGCCGTCTAGGGGAGCAGGGCACAACGTGGAGGACCACAAGATCGTCCAGCGGAACATAGCGCTGCAGCGGGAGTGGTACGGGGAGCCACTTGGTGACCGTGTGCGCAGGCTGGTGGTGGCCTTCGACGTCTCGCAGGCGTTTCTCGCGGAGGTACTGGGAATCAGCGCGCCCATGCTCAGCCAGGTGATGAGCGGGCGGCGCGCCAAGATCGGCAACCCGGTCGTGCTCGCACGGATGATCATGCTCGAACGCAAGGTGCTGACGCCCGAGGTGGCGGCGGGGAACAAGGCGGCCATGCGGGAGGCCCTCGAGGATGTGCGCGACGCGCGGCCGACCGTGGGGCGGGACAACTTCCCCGTCGGCGCCGGGCCCGACGACCAGGGTGTCCTCTCGGCGCTGCGGGAGATCGCGGAGGAGGAGAACCTCATCGAGGCGGCCGAGCGGCTCGACACCGACTTCCCGGCGATCGCCGACCTGCTCCGCCGGGCGGGCAAGGTCGGCTGAGCGCGGTGGGCGCCCGGCTCTTCAGTGCGCTGCTGCCTTGCGCGGAGGTCGTCGCCTCGCTACGGCGTGAGCTCGACGACCGGATACCGCCGGATCCGGCGCTGCGCTGGACGACGGCGCGGCAGTGGCACGTCACCCTCGGCTTCTACGGTACCGACGAGATCGACGACAGGGCGGGCTGGCTGCGGGAACGGCTCGCCGAGGCGGCGGCACCGACCCTGTGGCTGGAGGGCGCGGGCACGTTCCCCGGGGTGCTCTGGACGGAGGTGCGCGGCACCGGACTCGCCGAGCTGGCCGCCGCGGCGCGGCCGGACTCCGAGGCACGCGACGGCAGGCCCTACCGGCCGCACCTGACCCTCGCCAGGGGTGGCACGCCCGGTCGGCTGGCGGTGGCGGAGCGGGCGCTGCGGGCATACCGGAGCCCGTCGTGGTCACCGTCCGAGGTCGTGCTGATGCGCAGTGACACCGGGCCGGAGGGGCCGCGGTACCGCACGGTCGAGCGGTTCGGGCTCGCCGCGAGCGCGAGCTGACAACGCGGCTGCTATCCTCGACAGTTGAGTCCGGCTGCAGTCCGTGGCGGCCGCGACCTTCCCGCCCGGGGCGAGACGCGCCTGGGTATCCACGGTACGTACAGGAGGGTCGATCGGCGTCGTACGCCGGTCCCTCCTCGACAAGTAGGAGATAGCGAGTGGCTCTGTCCACCGATGAGAAGAAGTCGATCCTGTCCGAGTACGGCGTGCACGAGTCGGACACCGGGTCCCCCGAGGCCCAGGTGGCTCTGCTCACCAAGCGGATCATCGGCCTCACCGAGCACCTCAAGGTGCACAAGCACGACCATCACTCCCGTCGCGGTCTGTTGCTGCTGGTCGGCCGTCGTCGCCGGCTGCTCAACTACGTGATGAAGCTGGATATCGAGCGGTACCGCTCGCTGATCCAGCGACTCGGCCTCCGCCGATAGCAGACTCCGAGGGGGAGTGACCCGGTCCGGGTCACTCCCCCTCGGTACACCAAGACAAGAACACAGGGCGAGCGCACCGCGCGCGAGGACAACCCCGCCGGTCCTCGGTAGTGGCTCCCGGGACAGGTCCCGGGGGCTTCGATCGAAGACCGGCCTCGTTCCTCGAGCGTGCCCCCCAAGGGTTGGGGGTCGTGTGCCGCCCGAGCGGAATGAGGAGAAATTTTCGTTATGACGGAATCAAGCGGTATCAGCGTGCACGAATCGGAAGCCGTGATCGACAACGGCCGGTTCGGTACCCGCACGGTCCGCTTCGAGACGGGCAGGCTGGCCAGGCAGGCCGCCGGCTCGGTCGTCGCCTACCTGGACGACGAGACCATGCTGCTCTCGGCCACCACCGCGTCGAAGCACCCGAAGGACCAGCTCGACTTCTTCCCACTCACCGTGGACGTCGAGGAGCGGATGTACTCCGCCGGGCGCATCCCCGGCTCGTTCTTCCGCAGGGAGGGCCGTCCATCCACCGACGCGGTGCTGACCTGCCGGCTCATCGACCGGCCGCTGCGCCCCTCGTTCACCGAGGGCCTGCGCAACGAGATCCAGGTGGTCATCACGGTGCAGAGCCTGCACCCCGAGGACCCCTACGACGTGCTCGCGATCAACGCCGCCTCGGCTTCCACCCAGGTCAGCGGGCTGCCGTTCTCCGGTCCGATCGGCAGCGTGCGCGTCGCGCTGATCGAGGGCCAGTGGGTGGCGCTGCCGACGTGGAGCCAGCTGGAGAACGCGACCTTCAACATGGTGGTCGCGGGCCGCATCGTCGGTGACCGCCCCGAGGACGTCGCGATCATGATGGTCGAGGCGGAGGGCACCGAGAACACGATCGACCTCGTCGCGGGCGGTGGCACCGCGCCGACCGAGCAGGTCGTCGCGGAGGGCCTGGACGCGGCCAAGCCGTTCATCCGGTCGCTGTGCGAGGCGCAGCAGCGGCTCGCCGACGCGGCCGCCAAGCCGGCCGGCGACTTCCCGCTGTTCCCCGCCTACCAGCAGGATGTCTACGACGCCGTCGCCGCCATCGCGACCGACGAGCTCACCAAGGCGCTGGCCATCGGCGGCAAGCAGGACCGGGACAACGCCACCGACGAGGTCAAGGCCGACGTGCTGGCGCGGGTCGGCGTCGGCGAGGGCGAGGCCTTCGAGGGCCGCGACAAGGAGGTCGGCGCCGCCTTCCGTGCGCTCACCAAGAAGCTGATCCGGCAGCGGATCCTGCGCGACAAGGTGCGCATCGACGGCCGAGGGCTGACCGACATCCGGCAGCTGGCCGCCGAGGTGTCGGTGATCCCGCGGGCGCACGGCTCGGCGCTGTTCGAGCGTGGTGAGACCCAGATCCTGGGCGTGACCACGCTGAACATGCTGCGGATGGAGCAGCAGCTCGACACGCTCTCGCCCGAGACGAGCAAGCGTTACCTGCACCACTACAACTTCCCGCCGTTCTCCACCGGCGAGACCGGCCGGGTCGGCACGCCGAAGCGGCGCGAGGTCGGCCACGGCATGCTCGCCGAGCGGGCGCTGGTGCCGGTCCTGCCGAAGCGGGACGAGTTCCCCTACGCCATCCGGCAGGTGTCCGAGGCGCTGGGCTCCAACGGCTCGACCTCGATGGGCTCGGTCTGCGCCTCCACGATGAGCCTCTACAACGCCGGCGTGCCGCTCAAGGCGCCGGTGGCGGGCATCGCGATGGGTCTGGTGTCCGACGAGGTGGACGGGGAGACGCGCTACGTCGCGCTGACCGACATCCTCGGCGCCGAGGACGCCTTCGGCGACATGGACTTCAAGGTCGCCGGTACCAAGGAGTTCATCACCGCGCTGCAGCTCGACACGAAGCTGGACGGCATCCCATCGGACGTGCTCGGCGCCGCGCTGAACCAGGCCCGTGACGCCCGGCTCACCATCATGGACGTGATGGCCGAGGCGATCGACACTCCGGACGAGATGAGCCCGTTCGCGCCGCGCGTCACCAGCGTGAAGGTCCCGGTCGACAAGATCGGCGAGGTCATCGGGCCGAAGGGCAAGATGATCAACTCGATCACCGAGGAGACCGGCGCCGACATCTCCATCGAGGACGACGGCACGATCTACGTCGGTGCCGTGGACGGCCCGTCCGCGGAGGCGGCGATCGACAAGATCAACGCCATCGCCAACCCGCAGCTGCCGAAGGTGGGCGAGCGCTTCCTCGGCACGGTCGTGAAGACGGCCGCGTTCGGCGCGTTCGTCTCGCTGCTGCCGGGCAAGGACGGCCTGGTGCACATCTCGAAGCTGGGCAACGGCAAGCGCATCGGCAAGGTCGAGGACGTGGTGAACGTCGGCGACAAGCTCCGCGTGGAGATCGCGGACATCGACAGCCGCGGCAAGATCAGCCTCGTCGTGGTCCAGGACGAGGACGAGAAGGCCGCCGAGTCCGCCCCGGCGCAGGAGCCGGCCGAGTCCAACCAGTAAGCACAACGCCGAACTGCCATGAACGACCCGTTACTGGCACTTTTCGCCAGTAACGGGTCGTTCATGGCACGTGAGTAAGGATTCATGGCGCGACAGATTCCCGGGCACGAGCAGCCCGTCGGCAGCACCCGGACCCTTGAATCCGCGACGGACGGCTCGGTCGTCAAGCGCACCGTGCTGCCCGGCGGCCTGCGGGTCATCAGCGAGCGCGTGCCGGGCGTGCGCTCGGCCACCGTCGGCCTCTGGGTCGGCGTCGGCTCGCGGGACGAGCAGCCGGGTGTGGCCGGTGCGGCGCACTACCTCGAACACCTGCTGTTCAAGGGCACCGCGAGCCGGGACGCCACGCAGATCGCCGAGGAGATCGACGCGGTCGGCGGCGAGTTCAACGCCTTCACCGCGAAGGAGCACACCTGCTACTACGCGCAGGTGCTCGACTCCGACCTGCCCCTGGCGATGGACCTCGTCACCGACGTGGTGTTCGAGGCGCAGTGCACGGATTCCGATGTGGAGACCGAACGCAGCGTGGTGCTCGAGGAGATCGCCATGCGCGACGACGATCCCGAGGACCTGCTGCACGACACGTTCGTCGAGGCGATCCTCGGCGAGCACGCGCTCGGCCGTTCCGTGCTGGGCACCGAGACTTCCGTCGCCGGCATGTCCGCGAGCGCGCTGCGCGGTTTCTACAAACGCCGTTACCAGCTGCCAAGGATGGTGCTCGCGGTGGCGGGCAACGTCGAGCACAGCCAGGTGCTGCGCCTGGCGCGCAAGGCGATGCGCGACCGGCTGTCCGGTTCGGACACTCCGTCGCCGCCCCGCCGCGGCCGGGCCAGGTTGCGCGAGCAGCACAAGCTCGTGCTGCGCACCGACGACAGCGAACAGGCCCACCTCATGCTCGGGCTGCGCGCGCTGAGCAGGCACGACGAGCGGCGGTTCGCCCTGTGGGTGCTCAACGCGGCGCTCGGCGGCGGGATGAGCTCACGGCTGTTCCAGGAGGTGCGGGAACGCCGCGGGCTCGCTTACCAGGTGTACTCGTCGGTGGCCAGCTATGCCGACACCGGGCACCTCGGCGTCTACGCCGGCTGCCAGCCGGACCGGCTCGGCGAGGTCGCCGGAGTGGTGCGTGAGATCCTCGCCGACGTGGCCAGGGACGGCCTGAGCGACACCGAGGTGGCGCGAGCGAAAGGCCAGCTGCGCGGCGGTCTCGTGCTGGGCATGGAGGACACCGCGTCGCGCATGTCCCGGATCGGCAAGAACGAGCTCAACTACGGCGAGTACCTCGGCATCGGTGACACGGTCGCGCGGATCGACGCGGTCACCCCCGAGGAGGTCCGGACGGTGGCGCGCACGCTGCTCGGCGGGGTGTCCACCGCCGCCGTCGTCGGGCCGTACGCTCACGATGACGACCTGCCCGACGACCTGCACGAGGTGATCGCGTCATGACCGAGCAGCAGCGGATCCGGGTCGGCGTGCTCGGCGCGCGCGGCAGGATGGGCGCGCAGGCCGTCGGTGCCGTCGAGGCGGCACCGGATTTGGAGCTCGCCGCCGGAATCGACGCCGACGACGAGCGCTCGGTACTGACCGACCACAAGGCCGAGGTCGTCATCGACTTCACCCATCCCGACGCGGTGATGGACAACCTGCGGTTCGCGATCGACCACGGTCTGCACGCCGTCGTCGGCACGACCGGGTTCACGCAGGACCGGCTCGACGAGATCACCGAGCGGCTCCGCGACAGGCCGGAGCTCGGTGTGCTGATCGCGCCGAACTTCGCGCTCGGCGCGGTACTCGCGATGCGGTTCGCGCAGCAGGCCGCGCGGTTCTACTCCTCGGCCGAGGTCATCGAGCTGCACCACAACCGCAAGGCCGACGCGCCCTCCGGCACGGCCGCGCACACGGCGCGGCTGATCGCCACAGCCCGCGCCGAAGCCGGCCTCGAACCGGGCAGCGACGCGACGACCGCCGAGCTGGCCGGGGCGCGGGGCGCCGACGTCGACGACGTGCGGGTCCACTCGGTGCGCCTGCCCGGGCTGGTGGCGCACGAGGAGATCCTGTTCGGTGCCGAGGGGGAGACCCTCACGATCCGGCACGACTCGATGGACCGGTCCTCTTTCATGCCCGGCGTGCTGCTCGGCGTCCGCTCGGTGCCGCGGCGGCCCGGGCTGACGGTGGGGCTGGAGAACGTGCTCGACCTGTGAGAACCCGCAACGTCGCGCTGGTGCTCACCGCCGCGGTGGCGGTGTACCTGGTGCTGCTCGCCGGCCGCGCGGTCACGCTGCTGGGCACGGGCGAGGCGGTGCCGATGCTGCTCGGCGGCGGTGTGCTGGTGCTGCCGCTGCTCGGGGCGTGGATGCTGGTCACCACCTGGCGTTCGGGCGCCCGCGTGCAGCGGCTGGCGCGGCGGCTCGACGCCGAGGGCGCGCTGCCCGACGTCTCCGGTCTGCCGCGCAGGCCGTCCGGGCGGGTGGACCGCCGGGCGGCCGACTCGTGGTTCGACGCGCGGCGCGCCGAGGTCGAGGAGGATCCCGCCGACTGGCGCCGCTGGTACCGGCTCGCCTACGCCTACGACGTCGCGGGCGACCGCCGCCGGGCGCGCGAGACGATGCGCAAGGCCATCGACCTGGAGGCCGCCGAACCACGGCCGTGAGGGCGCGAGCCGGTCAGATGTGGAACCAGCCGGCGAACACGGCGGGCGCCGCCGCGAGCGCGCTGAACCGGATGAACCGGCCGAGCAGGCCCGCGGAGACGAACGTCGACATGCGCATCCGGACCAGTCCGGCCAGCACGGTGGTCGCCATGAACGGTGGCAGTCCGAACACCGAACTGATGCCGTACGTACTGGTCATCCAGTGCGGGTGGCGATGGCAGCGTTCCCGCAGTGCTTCGACCCACCGCCGCAACCGTTTGGTGCGCAGCCGCCATGCCTCCCGGCGCGGCGACGGCGGGCGCTGGCGGTGCAGCCGGTCGTGCAGGAACGCGGGCAGCCGGATCGAACCGCGTGCCGCCAGGTAGTACAGGAGCTTCCCGGCGATCTGTCCCACCGCGACCACGGCGCCCACCGCGAGCCACGGAATGCCCGGATCGCTCGACACGAGCCCGATGACGAACACCTCGATGCTGATCAACGGCACGACCGCGGAGCCGAAGGCGACGCCCAGCGTCACGCACAGCCAACCGAACACCGCGTGCCTCCCTGCTGAGAATCACGGGCCACGCTAACAGCCGAAGCTGAGCGCACCGTAAGGAAAAGGTTGCGTACCAGTGCGTCCCGGCCTCGTGAGTGCGCACGCGAGTTCTAACTCGTGTGCGCACTCACGAGGCCAGCCGCAGCTCCAGTCCGCCGGTGAGCCGCAGCTCGCGGACGGTCTTCTCGCCGGTGTCGAGCGTGCGGACCGTGCCGTCCGGATTCCAGCCCGCACCGCGGAAGAACGCCAGGGAGGCGGAGTCGGACTGCGCCACCCACGTGACTCCCCGCTCGGCGCCGTGTTCGCGCAGCCCGGCGGCGGCGCTGGCGAGCAGCCTGCCGCCGTGCCCGCGTCTGCCCCAGCGCGGCTCGACGAGCACGGTCGCGATCAGGCCGGTGCGTGCCGCGTCGTCCGGGAGCGTGCCGTCGGCGGCGGCGACGTCCTCGGCGGGGGCCGGGCCCGCCACGCAGAAGCCGACGGTGAACGTTCCCTCCAGCGCCACGTAGACGGCCGTTTCCGGGTGCTCGACGGCACCGGACCAGCGTCGGGCGAGGTCCGCAGGGTCGAGTTCGTCGATCGCGCGGGCGCCGACGACATCGGTGTACGCGACCCGCCAGGTCTCCAGCTGGATGCGGGCGATCTCCGCGACGTCGTCGGGTGCGGCGGGGCGGACGTCGGCGGTAGCCATGCCCCGCAAGATAGCGGGCGGTCGTGCAGGCGACGATCGCGGTCCGCCCGGTGCTGTCGGTGGCTCGTGGCAAGCTCGCGGCATGAGAACCGTGAGTCCGGGGGTGGCCCGCCGTACGGCGCTGGCCGCGCAGGGGTTCGCCGATCCGCGGCCCGCCGGTCCGCCGACCCGGCGGCACCTGCAGCGCGTGCTGTCCCGGGTGCAGCTCATCCAGCTCGATTCGGTCAACGTGGCCGTGCGTGCCCACTACGCGCCGCTGTTCGCGCGGCTCGGCCCCTACGAGCCGGAGCTCGTCGACGACGCGGCGTGGTCGCACAGCGCCCGCCGGCCCCGGCTGCTGGTGGAGTACTGGGCCCACGAGGCGAGCCTGGTGCCGGTGCGGGACTGGCCGCTGCTGCATTCCGGCGCGAAACCGCGGGGCTGGTGGCGCGGCTACGCCCGGATCGCCGACAGCGCACCGTCGCTCGTCGACGACGTGCTGGCCGTGGTGAAGGAACTGGGCCCGGTCGGAGCGGGCACGATCGAACGAGAGCTGGCCGGTCCGGCCCGGCGCACGCCCGGTGCCTGGTGGGAGCGCTCGGAGGTGAAGAAGATCTGCGAGTGGCTGTTCGGCATCGGGCAGCTCACGACGGGGACGCGGCGCGGGTTCGAACGGCTCTACGACCTGCCCGAGCGCGTGCTGCCGCCGGACGTGCTGGCGCGCCGGGTGGGTCCGGAGGAAGGTGCGCGCGAGCTGATCCGGCGGGCGGCGACAGCGCTCGGGATCGCCACCGAACCGGACCTGCGGGACTACTACCGGCTCAGTCCCGGCGCGAGCAGGCAGGCCGTCGCAGAGCTCGTCGAGGAGGGCACGCTGGAGCCGGTCCGGGTGCACGGCTGGCGGCACGAGGCGTACCGGCACGTCGACGCGCGCACGCCGAGGGCGGTCACCGGGCGGGCGCTGCTGTGCCCGTTCGACCCGCTGATCTGGGAGCGGGCGCGCACCGAGCGCCTGTTCGGCTTCCGGTACCGCATCGAGATCTACGTGCCGGAGCCGAAGCGCGTGTACGGCTACTACGTGTTCCCGTTCCTGCTCGGCGGCGAGCTGGTCGGCCGGGTGGACCTCAAGGCGGATCGCGCCGCCGGGGCACTCCGGGTGCCGGGGGCGTTCGCCGAGCCCGGCACCGACCACGCCAGGGTGGCCGCCGAACTGGCTGAGGAGCTGTCGCTGACGGCCTCCTGGCTCGGCCTCGAACGGGTGGCCGTGGGCGAGCGCGGAGACCTCGCGGCCACGCTCCGCAACGCCCTTCCCCGCTCCTGAGGGGTGAGCGCAAGAAGGCCCGGCACCTGCCGGTGCCGGGCCTTCTTGCGTGGTGGATCAGACCGCGCGGACGCCGGTGGCCTGCAGGCCCTTCGGGCCCTGCGCCACCTCGAACTCGACCTGCTGGTTCTCCTCGAGGCTGCGGAAACCGCTGCCGTCGATCTCGGAGTAGTGCACGAAGACGTCCGGTCCCTCGGCGCGAGTGATGAAGCCGAAGCCCTTCTCCGCGTTGAACCACTTGACGGTGCCCTGAGTCATTTCGCTCCCTTACAGGGTTCGGTACGGGGTACCGCACCGTGCGGTACCCGGGCCGGTTTCTCGACGCGGCTTCTCAGATCCCTGAAAGCAAGCAACAACAAAAACTACGACCATCGATTACAACCACCCCGGTGCCGCGTTCATTCCCGTCACCCGGCCGGGGTAGAGTCAGACGGTCGAGAGCACCCAGTACACCGGCAATCGAGCCGGTGTCGTTCTCGGCGGGTGACCCAGCCGGCCTGCTTCGGCCGGGGACGGGAGTGCCGACATGCCGTCGGGATGGTGCGTTCGCGTGGAAGCAGGATCCGAATGACGTGGGCACGGCCCGCGGGGCCCACCCGGACACCGGACCGGGTCTCCCAGGCCCGCGCGGCCGAGCAGACCCAGCTGGGGATCGAGCATCACCGCGCCGTGCGTACCGTGGCCGAGCACGCCGTGGACGTGGGGGACTGCCAGGACCTGCTCGCGATGCTCGGGCTCGAGGCCGAGGCGGGCAGGCGGGAGGACGCGCCGGGCGCGGCGCACTGACCACGGGCCGTCCGGCCGCCGCCCCTTCAGGACGCCGGCTGGGACAGGGCCTTGGTCACCACGGCGTCGCCCGCTCCGCTGCGCGCCCGCACCTTGAGTGCGACCGGTCCCTCCGGCGGCGTGTCGGCGACGTCGAGCTCGCTCGACACCCGGCCCGCGCCCGAGGACAGGTCGATCTCGGCGGCGACGCCACCGCGGATACCGATCCGGACCTCGCCCGAGCCGGTGATCGCCTCCACCGAGCCCGAGGCTGCCTCGGCGACGGTCAGGTCGCCACTGCTGCTGCGGACCAGCACCTCACCCTCGACCACGCCCAGCCACACATCGCCTGTCCCCGTGGCGAGGGTCGCGGAACCGGACACCGCGGGCGCCTCGACGTCGCCGCTTCCGGAACGCAGCTGCACGCCCGCGGGTGTCGGGCCGAGCCGGATCGATCCGGTGCCGGTGCGCACGGTCGCGGGGCCCTCGATGCGGTCGAGCACCGCGTCGCCGGAGCCGGTCTGCACGTCGACCCGGCCCGCCGTCCCGGTCACGGTCACGGTCGCGGCGCCGGCCCGGACGTCCAGGTGTGACCGGGAGGGCACGTGCACGGTCACGGCGAGCGGCACATTGCGCAGCGGCAGCGGTTTCGGCCCGCGTACCACCAGCCGGCCACCCACCTTCTCGATGCGCGCCTGCCGCACCGCCTCGCCCGGCGAGCCGTGCAGCTCCGAGCCGAGCGGGCCGCCGAAGCGCTCGCCGACCCAGCTCAGGATGTTGGACACGCCCTCCGCCCACGGTGCCTGCGCGGAAGGATCGTGGCGCACCTCGGCGCGCACGTCGTCCTCGCCGAGCCGGATGTCGATCCGGCCCATCGTGATCTCCACGTCCAGCTCCAGCGGTCCTTCGGCGTCGAACGCCTGGGTGCGCACCGGCTCGTCGGCGTGGTCGTGCGGTTCCTCGTTCGTCGCGTTCATCTTGCTCGTCACTGTCCTTCCACCCAGCCGTGCAGGTGCGACCCGGACCGCTGGCCGTGCGGTCTGCCGCCTTCGCGATGCTGATGCTTGCCCTGCAGTGCGCCCTGCACCGCCTGCGAGACGAACGTGTTCAGCGACACGCCCTGCGCCGCGGCCGCCTGCTCCGCCTGGCCCTTGATCTGTTCGAACAGCCGCAGCGTGATGCGGCTGATGTCGCCTCCGTCGGCCGGTGGCTGCTGCGGAGGTGGTGGCGGTGGCGGCGGAGCCGGGCCCGGTTCGCTCGCCGGGGTGCCCGCGCCGGTGACCACCACCCGCACGTCGCGGCCGTCGAGGCGGACGTCGACCACCTGGTCGGGGAGGTTGGCGGTGACCTCGGCGGCGAGGTCGGCGAGCGCGTTCATCAGCGCGAGCCGGGCCGCCGGCTCCAGCGCCGCCGACAGCACCGCGGCGGCGCGCCGCATCTGTTCGTCGCCGGCGGAGGCCGTGGTGCTCAGGTTCTCCCGCAGGCTCTCGAGATATGGCGTCAGGTCCATGACACCACTATGGCGTCATAGGTGACATCGGTCAAGGCGTGGATGGTGTCATCGTGATGGTGCGCGTGGCGGCCGGCCGGGGCGACTACGCTGCCGGGGACAAGACCGCGTGGTAATCGAGGGAGTCGGACGTGGCCGAAACGGTGTCGCCCAAGGTGCAGTTGATCGCGAAGACGGAGTTCTTCCCACCGGCCGACGTGCCGTGGTCGACCGACGCCGACGGTGGTCAGGCGCTCGCCGAGTTCGCGGGCAGGGCGTGCTACCAGTCCTGGAAGAAGCCGAACCCGAAGACCGCCACGAACAGCGGCTACCTCGACCACATCATCGAGGTCGGGCACCTGTCCGTGCTGGAGCACGGCTCGGTGACCTTCTACATCACCGGCATCTCCCGCTCGCTGACCCACGAGCTGATCCGGCACCGGCACTTCTCGTTCTCGCAGCTCTCCCAGCGGTACGTGCCCGAGCGCGACGCCGCGTTCGTCGAGCCCGGTGTCATCGCCGAGGATCCGGAACTGCACGAGAAGTTCGTCGCCGCCGCGCAGGCCAGCGTCGACGCCTACACCGACCTGCTCGCGGGGCTGGAGGAGAAGTTCGCCGACGCGCCGAGCGCCACGCTGCGCCGCAAGCAGGCTCGCCAGGCGGCGCGATCCGTGCTGCCCAACGCCACCGAGACCCGCATCGTGGTGACCGGCAACTACCGGGCGTGGCGGCACTTCATCGCCATGCGCGCCACCGAGCACGCCGACGTCGAGATCCGCGCACTCGCCGTGGAATGCCTGCGGCACCTGCAGAAGGCCGCCGAGAACGTGTTCGCCGACTTCACGATCTCCACCCTGCCGGACGGCACCGAGGTCGCGTCGAGCCCGAAGGTGCTCGAGGGCTGAGATGCGCAGGCTTGCCATCGAGGTCCGGCCGGGCGAGTACGCCGTGGGCCGGCTCGACGCGGACTCGCCCGCGCCGCCAGGGCTGCTCGACCGTACCGGCGACGAGCTCGTCTCGGTCACGCGCACGGCCACCGAGCTGTCCCTGATCTGCCCTGCCGCCCTCGCGCCGGACGGCGCCGAGGTGGAGCGGAACTGGCGGCTGCTGACGGTCCGCGGGCCGCTGGCGTTCACGCTCACGGGGGTGATCGCGGCGCTGTCCAGCGAGCTCGCCGCGGCGGGTGTCGCGCTGTGCACCCTGTCCACCTTCGACACCGACCACGTGCTCGTGAAGGCGGCCGACCTCCAGCGCGCGATCGAAGCGCTGGAGGCGGCCGGGCACGAGGTGCACCACCGCTGAACGGGAACCGGTGAGCTCCCGGTGTGGTCGCAGTTGCGGCGCCGCGCAGCGCTAGCATCTTGGCCCGTACCGAGGAGGGGACGCGCACCGTGACCGACGAGCAGATCCGGCAGACGCACACCACCCCGGCCACGCCGGGGCCGAGGGTGATCGCCGGCCGGTACACACTGCTGGGCGAGCTCGGGCGCGGCGGGATGGGTGTGGTGTGGCGCGCGGAGGACACCGTGATCGGCCGCCACGTCGCGATCAAGGAGCTGACGCTGCCCGACGGCGCGGACGAGTCGGGGGTCTTCCAGGAGCGGGTGCTGCGCGAGGTGCGCACCGGCGGGCGGCTCAACGACCCGGCCGTCGTCACCGTGTTCGACGTGGTGACCGAGGGCGACACGACCTTCATCGTGATGGAGCTGGTGGAGGCGCCGACCCTGTCGGAGCTGGTGCGCCGCAACGGCCCGCTGGCTCCGCACCAGGTGGCCGCGATCGGGGAGCAGGTGCTCTCGGCGCTGCAGGCCGCGCACGGTTCCGGCATCGTGCACCGCGACGTCAAGCCCGGCAACCTCATGGTCGCGCCCAACGGCCGCGTGAAGCTGACCGACTTCGGCATCGCGCAGGCCGTGGACGATCCGCGGCTGACGACGAGCGGCATGCTGGTGGGCTCGCCCGCGTTCATGGCGCCCGAGCGGGTGGCCGGCCGGGAGGCCATGCCGGAGTCGGATCTGTGGGCGCTGGGCGTGACGCTGTTCTTCGCGGTCGAGGGCACGGTGGCGTTCGAGCGGCCCAGCACCGCGGCCACCCTGCACGCGATCATGAACGAGGTGCCGTACCTGACGCACGCGCAGGGGCCACTGGCATCGGCGATCATGGGTCTGCTGATCTCCGCCCCGGAGGCGCGCATCTCGGCACAGCAGGCGCGCGGACTGCTCGCGATGGCGGCGCAGCAGCACGGGCAGCCGACACCGCCTGCCGGCCGGCACACCGCCGTGTACGGCGGCCAGCCGCCGACGCTGCACAGCGGCCCCGCGCCGTTCGCTCCCGGCCCCGCCGCGGCGCCGAACAGGACCCGCCGCACCCTGCTGGTCGGCTGCGGCGCGCTCGCGGCGGTCGCCCTGCTGGCCGGTGGCTTCTTCCTGGGCAAGCCCGTGTGGTCCCCGGAAACGGACGAGTCGATGCTGCCGACCATGGTCTACGGCGAGGGCGGCGACCTCGGGTTCTCCCTCAGCAGCGGCCGGGAGCAGTGCCTGAACGGGCGGTTCGACCGGGGCTATGAAATCAGTTCGAGCAACCAACCGGACTGCGACGAGAACCACGACTTCGAGATCTACGACTCCGAGCGGTCCCTCGGCAACGGCTCGTCCGCCTCCAGCGACGCCGTGCTCGCCGGGTACCCGGGCACGGAGCAGCTGGCGCGCTTCGCCGAGACCCAGTGCATGCTCAGCTTCTACTCGAACGCGGTGCCCGCCGACCTGCGGCCCTCGCTCGACTACCGCGCGCTCGTGCCCAGCCGGGCGCTGTGGGAACAGCAGCAGGAGTCGGACGCGGATCTGCGGCGCACGATCTACTGCGTACTGCTCAACAAGGACGGCAGCCAGCTCACCGAACAGGTGGCCGTGGAGGTCAAGTAGCCGCAGAAGTTCCCGCTTCCGCGCCGCCCCGCCGGGGATTCTCCAGCGCAGCCGGTGACGTTGGAGCCGATCATGGCGTTCGGCGCCGTCGGCACCGTGATCAGCGCTCGAACGAGGTACCGTCAAGGCATGTCGATCGCACCGTCCACCCCACCCACTGCCGCGCCGGGCAGGCCGTTCGGCCGCGTGCTCACCGCCATGGTCACGCCGTTCGACTCCGAGGGTGCGCTGGATCTGAAGCGGGCGCAGGAGCTCGCCGAGCACCTGGTGGACCTGGGCAACGACGGCATCGTGCTGAACGGCACCACCGGGGAGAGCCCGACGACGACCGATGCCGAGAAGGCCGAGCTGATCAGCGCGGTCATGGAGGCGATCGGCCACCGGGCCACCGTGGTGGCCGGTGCCGGAACGAACGACACGGCACACAGCATGGAGCTGGTCCGCCAGGCCGAGGAGGCCGGTGCGCACGGCGTGCTGGTGGTGACCCCGTACTACTCCCGGCCCACCCAGGCCGGCCTGTACGCGCACTTCACCGCGGTGGCCAACGCCACCGGGCTGCCGGTGATGCTCTACGACATCCCGCCGCGCTCGATCGTGCCCATCGAGGTCGACACGCTGCGCCGGCTCGCCGAGCACCCCCGCATCCTCGCGGTCAAGGACGCGAAGGGCGACCTGCTCGCGGGCAGCGAGGTCATCGCGAACACCCACCTGGCGTACTACTCCGGTGACGACGGCCTGAACCTGCCGTGGCTCTCCGTCGGCGCCACCGGCGTCGTGAGCGTGATCGGGCACGTGGTGGCCGGCCGGATCCGCGCGATGATCGACGCCTACGAGGACGGCGACACCTCCACCGCCCGCACCAACCACCGCGGCATGATTCCCGTGTACCGCGCGTTCTCCCGGGTCGGCGGCGTCGTGTTCGTCAAGACGGCGCTGCGGATGCGCGGTTACGATATGGGCGAGCCGCGGTTGCCGATCGTGCCGGCGAGCGAGGATCAGGTCGAGGCCATCGCGGCGGATCTGACGCAGGCGGGCGTGCCGCTCGAGCAGTCACCGAGCGGTGACTGGGCGAGCTCGCGGGTCGCGCAGGCCGACTCCGCGGCCGCCTACGTCGCGCCGACCACTCACACCAGCGTTGGGACGATTCATCGGTGACCGAGCTCTCCACAGGACCCGGACCGACCGCCGCACCACCCGCACTGCCCGATGGGGGCCTGCGCGTCGTCGCGCTCGGTGGCATCGGCGAGATCGGCCGCAACATGACCGTGTTCGAGTACGGTGGCCGGCTGGTCATCGTCGACTGCGGCGTGCTGTTCCCGGAGGACAACCAGCCCGGTGTCGACCTGATCCTGCCCGACTTCCGGGCGATCGAGAACCGGCTGGAGGACGTCGACGCGCTGGTGCTCACGCACGGCCACGAGGACCACATCGGTGCCGTGCCGTTCCTGCTCCGGATGCGGCCCGACCTGCCCGTCTACGGCTCGCGGTTCACGCTCGCGCTGCTGGCGGCCAAGTGCAAGGAGCACCGGCAGCGGCCGAACCTGATCGAGGTCCGGGAGTCGCAGCGGCTCACCGTCGGCGCGTTCGAGCTGGAGTTCTTCGCCGTCAACCACTCCATTCCGGACGCGCTGGCGGTCGCCATGCGCACGCCGGCGGGGCTGGTCCTGCACACCGGGGACATCAAGCTCGACCAGCTTCCCCTGGACGGCAGGCTCACCGACCTGGCGGGCTTCTCGCGGCTCGGTGACGAGGGCGTGGACCTGCTCTGCGTCGACTCGACCAACGCCGAGGTACCGGGCCTGGTAATGCCCGAGCGCGAGATCGGCCCCGTGCTCGACGACGTGATCGCACGGGTGCGGCAGCGGGTGATCGTGGCCTGCTTCGCCAGCCATGTGCACCGGGTGCAGCAGGTGCTCGACGCGGCCGTGCGGCACGGGCGCCGGGTGGCCTTCGTCGGGAGGTCGATGGTGCGCAACATGGGCATCGCCGCCGATCTGGGCCTGCTGGACATCCCGGAGGGCCTGCTGATCAACCTGGACGAGGCGGTCAACCTGCCCGAGACGAAGGTGCTGTTCGTCTCCACGGGTTCGCAGGGCGAGCCGCTGTCGGCGCTGTCCCGGATGGCGCGCGGGGAGCACCGGCAGATCTCCATCCGCGCGGGCGACACGGTGGTGCTGGCCAGCTCGCTGATCCCGGGCAACGAGACCGCGGTGTTCGGAGTGGTCAACGGGCTCGTCCGGCTCGGCGCCAGCGTGGTGCACCAGGGCAACGCGAAGGTGCACGTGTCCGGGCACGCGTCGGCGGGGGAGCTGCTGTTCCTCTACAACGCGGTGCGGCCGGTCAACGTCATGCCGGTGCACGGGGAGTGGCGGCACCTGCGGGCCAACGGCGCGCTCGCCGTGAGCACCGGGGTCGCCCCGGAGAACGTGGTGCTCGCCGAGGACGGGGTGGTCGTGGACCTCGTCGACGGCAAGGCCTCGGTCAGCGGCCGGGTGGAGGTCGGGCACGTCTATGTGGACGGCCTTTCGGTCGGCGACGTCGGCGAGTCCACGCTGTCCGACCGGCTGGTGCTCGGCGAGGGTGGCTTCATCGCGATCACGGTGGCCGTGGACTCGACCACGGGTCGCGCGGTGAGCCCGCCGACGGTGTCCGGGCGCGGCTTCTCCGACGACCCGAAGGCGCTCGACGCGGCCGCGTCGCTGGTGGAGATGGAGCTGTCCCGGACCGAGGCGGAGGGCATCACCGACATGCACCGGATCGCCCAGTCGGTGCGCCGCGTCGTCGGCCGGTGGGTCGCCGACACCTACCGGCGCCGCCCGATGATCGTGCCCACCGTCATCCCGGTCTAGCGGTGCGGCGCCCTCGTGAGTGCGCACACGAGTTAGAACGCGGGTAGCCACTCACGAGGCGTTGGGCTCGGCCGGCAAGGGTTCGCCTGCCGTGCTCGGTTGTTTGGCTGGCGCGGTGAGCTGCACGATCACCGCGCCGCCGAGCAGGATGCACGCGCCCGTCACCTGCACCCAGGTCAGCGCCTCGTGCAGCAGGATCCATGCCAGCGCGGTGGCCACCAGCGGCTCGCACAATGCGAGCACGCTGGCCGCCGACGCGGGCAGGTGCCGCAGCGCGGTGATCCCGGCCAGGTAGGCGAGCACGGTGGAGATCAGCGCGAGCGCGATCAGCAGCGCCCACACCGGTGGCCGCCAGGGGCCGAAGTCGGCCGGGCCGAGCACGATCGACATCGGCAGCGTCCACGGCGGGGCGACCACGAGCACCGCCACCGCGCCGATGAGCATTCCCCAGGTGACCATGCCAAGCGGGTCGCGGGTCGCCACGCCGTGCTCGCCGAGCAGGAAGTACGCCGCCGAGCACAGTGCCGCGCCGAGCCCGGCGAGCAGGCCGATCGCGTCGAGCCGCAGCCCTTCGCCGACCTGGGCCACCATCGCCAGGCCGAGCATGGCCAGCGCGATCCCGGCCCACATCGGCCACGGCAGGCGCACCCGCCGGACGAACCGCACCCACAGCGCCACCAGCACCGGGGACGTGAACTCCAGGAGGATCGCGATGCCCACGGGAATCCGCGACGCCGCCACGAAGTAGAAGAGCTGGACGCCCGCGACGCCGAGCAACCCGTAGCCGACCAGCAGCCGCCACTCGCCGCGCCGGACCCGGAGCAGCCTCGGCCTGGTGAGCGCGACGCCGCACACCAGCACGAGCGCGGAGAGGCCGATCCTGGCCGCCGCCACCTGCTCCGGCGAGAGCCCGGCGATCATCGCGGGCTTGCCGATGGCGCCGGAACTGCCGAAGGACAGCGACGCGAGCAGGATCAGCAGCGTGCCCCGGCCACGGTGCGCCACGGGGCGCGAGGGCGGGGAGGAGACGTCGGCGGTCACAGCGCGACTGTATGCGGGGGAGCCGACGATCTGCCGCTGATTTACCGGCGGCTGTGACCGAGATCCGATCGCGCGAAACCGAAGCTGGGTCGGGGTGGACGGCGATAGCATCGCAGCTCGGGAAATGCGAAGACGCCAGATGGTAGGCAGGTATTCACGTGCCCGACCTGCAACGGGTCCGGCATAAAGTTAGGTGGAGCGGGCCGGAGGCACCGAGACCGTGGACTGCTCGACATGCGACGGGTCAGGTCGTGGGAGGCCCAGGATGAGCGACGAGAACGAGCAGCAGGGTGGCGGGCTGCGGATCTCCACGCTGTGCCACGACTGCGGCGGCGATGGCGTCAAGGTCGTCCCGACGCTGATGGTGTTCAACGGGCAGGCGGCGACGAAGATGGCGCCGCGGCCCTGCCCAACGTGCAGCGACAACCCGCGACAGGGCCGGCTACGGGGGATCGTTCCACCGGTGTGACGGAGCCGGTCGGCGGGCGTGCCTGAACGCGAAAAGCGTCCTCACCAAACGGGAGGTGGAGCCGCATGGTGCTCCCCGCGCCCGCGGGGGTGGTGAGCGCTGCCGACATCCGTGGGACCGGAGTGGCATAAGCACTACCTGCCCGCCGTTCACATCTGCCGTGTAGCGCCCGCGCTCAGCGCGGAGGGCGCCTGGCAGCCGACGATCGCCGGGGCCTCGTGGACCAGGCTGTCATCGACGAGCGCCTCCACCATGAACAGCGCGAAATCGATCCGCCGGGTGATGTTGCTCGCGAGGATCGGGTCACCGACGTGCCGGCTCCACACCGGCAGTCCTTGGCTTTCGCCCTCTTCGAGGTCGCTGCCGCGCACGACGGTCCAGCGCGTGTCGCTGGTGAACACCCGGCGGCATGCCTCCTCCTGGTCGCGGACGTCCACGACGCGGGCCAGGCGTGCCACCGCGCCGAATACCCTGGCGAACGCTCGAAACTTGAGCGAGTACACGTCCTGGTCGTCGCGCGCGACGTGCCAGCCGCAGGAGAAGACCAGACGCGCGTCGGCGGGGGCGTGGTCGAGCACCGCCTGGGCCGTCCCGGTCGAGTATCCATGGACACCCCACGGGACCAGCACTGTGAGCACCCCGTCGCAGCCCGCGACAGCGCGCCGGATCACCTCCCGGTCGTCTGTCCGTCCGGGTAGGACGGTGATGCGTTCCTCGAACGCTTCCAGCTTCCCGGCACTCTTCTCGCGACACACGGCCACGACCTCGTAGCCCCGGTCCAGGGCGTGCTGAACCATGTAGCGCCCGAGCTTGCCCGAGGCCCCGATAATGCAGACCTTGAGGGCGCGCTGGTCACGGGCTTCGTACGTCACTTCGTGCATGCCCATGCTTCTTTCCCTCCTGCGGATACGAAGGACCTCCGAGCGGGCCGACGAGACCGCAGTCCCCGTTCCTTACGGTCGTAAGGCTGGATATACGTTATCCTTACACTTGTAAGGACGTCAACCGTGGCGTCGCGGACGTCGACGAGTTCAGGGAGACCACAGGTGTCGCCGACCCCGAAGGGAAGTCCGAGGTCCCGGCCTCCGCTGAACAAGGAACGTGTCCTCTCCGGTGCCGTGCGCGTTGCCGACGAGCGGGGTGTCGCGGCGGTGACCATGCGAAAAGTGGCCGACCAGCTCGGGGTCGAGGCGATGTCGCTGTACCACCACGTGGCCGGCAAGGACGAGATCCTGGACGGGATCGTCGACGTCATCTTCGGCCAGATCGAGTTGCCCGATCATGAGGCCGACTGGAAGACGGCGATGCGCCGGCGCGCGGCCTCCGCCCGCACGGTGCTTTCGCGTCACACGTGGGCTCTGGGGCTGATGGAGTCCCGGCGCAATCCCGGGCCGGCCACGCTGCGGCACCACGACTGGGTGGTCGGGTGCCTTCGGGATGCCGGGTTCTCGATCGCGATGGCGGCACACGCGGTCTCGGCCCTCGACAGCTACATCTATGGGTTCGTTCTGCAGGAGTCGAGCCTGCCGTTCGGCACGTCAGGGGAAATCGAGGAGGTCGCCGGAACGATCACCTCGCGGATGCCCCCGGGCACCTATCCGCACCTCACCGAGATGATCACAGACCATGCACTCAAGCCGGGCTACGACTACACGGCCGAATTCGCGTTCGGGCTCGACCTGATCATCGACGGCCTAGAGAGAATCCTTCACGAGCCAGGTCAGGACTCCAGCCGGTGATCTCCGGCCAGAACCCTTCTGGCCGGTTACCGCTTGACCTCCTCGATCTCACCGGAACGGACACCGGACCGGAATGAGCGCAGCTCGCGTTTGACCACGGGCGCGAGAACGTACAGCCCGAGGATGTTGAACAGCGCGAGCAGGAACAGCGTCGCGTCCACGAAGCTGAGAACGCTGTCGAGGGCGAGCACCGAGCCGACGACGAGGATCAGGCAGAACGCCACCCGGTAGACGCTCTCCTTTGTCTTGCTCCTGCCGACCAGGTAGATCCACGCCTTCTCGCCGTAGTACGCCCAGGTGATCATGGTGGAGACGGCGAAGAGGACGACGGCGACAGCGAGCACGTAGGGGAACCAGGGCAGCACCGTCTCGAAGGACTGCGAGGTGACGGTGACGCCGTCCGGGGCCCCTGCGCGGTCGCCGGTCTCCAGCACCATCTGCTGCCCCTCGCGCCAGATCGCGGTGTTGGCGGTGATGATGATCAGGGCGGTCATGGTGCAGATGATCACCGTGTCGATGAACGGCTCGAGCATCGCGACGAGCCCCTCGGTGCTGGGATGCCTCGTCCGCACTGCCGAGTGTGCGATGGGGGCGGAGCCGAGACCAGCCTCGTTGGAGTACGCGGCGCGGGTGAATCCGACGATCAGCGCGCCGATGACACCACCGAGGACGCCCTGCCCGGTGAAGGCGCCGTCGACGATCTGGCGGAAGGCGCCGGGTACCGAGGTGATGTTCACGATGATCACGATCAGGCCCGCGCAGACGTAGACGGCAGCCATGGCAGGGACGAGCCTGCTCGTGACGGCCCCGATCGACTTGATCCCGCCGAAGATCACGACGCCGATGACGGTGCCGATGACGATACCGGCGATCAGCCTGGCGCCATCGGTGGCGAGGAAGCTGTCGTCACCACCGGTCACGTTCTCGATCTGGGCAACGGCCTGGTTGGCCTGAAACATGTTCCCGCCGAACGAGAACGCCAGGATCATGACGGAGGCGAGTATCGCCAGCAGCGTGCCGATGACCTTTCCCGCGTTGCCCGGCAGCCTTTCCGCGATTCCCTTGCGCAGATAGTGCATCGGTCCACCGGAGACGGTTCCGTCGGGATGCTCCTCGCGGTAGCGAACACCGAGCGTGCATTCGACGAACTTGGTGCACATTCCCAGGAAACCAGCAATGATCATCCAGAACGTAGCTCCCGCGCCGCCGATGGTGACCGCGACACCGACGCCTGCGATATTGCCGAGGCCGACGGTGCCCGACACGGCCGCGCTGAGCGCCTGGAAATGGCTGATCTCACCCGGCTCGTCGTCCTTGGTGTACTTTCCGCGGAGTACTTTCGTCGCCAGCTTGAAGCCACGGAACTGGATGAATCCGAAGTAGATTGTGAAGACGAAGCCCGCGAGCACCAACCAGGACACGATCCACGGGAACTCGACTCCGAAGACGGATATCTCGGCGAAAACGAAATCGCTGAGCCACTCCGCGACCGGGTCGAACAAGTCGTTGATCGCCTGCTCGACGCGAGCGAGGAGTTCGGTCTTCGCCCCTTCCTCTTCCTGGGCGAGCAAGCGCGTCGCAATACTCCGCATGGCCGCCAGTAGACAACATCATCCGGCGCTCACACAAGTGCACCGGGGGCCGGCCAGCATGCACGAAATGCGCGAGAATCAACGAATCCACGACGAGTCTTCCTGTCGGCCATGGCTGCGCGGATTGGCTGGTCAGATCACTCGATTTTGGACCGGCTCAAGGCCGCCACGGGCTCCGGGTATCGGTGGGCCGGGTGGGGTCGTGGAAGCGGGGCCGGTCCGGCTCGTCCCGGCGCAGCGGCACCAGCCCCTCGGTGATCGCGCGCATGATCCGCGCGTGCGCCTTGACCGCGTCGCCGGGGCGACCCGTCGAGAACTCCGCCAGGTCGATCGGCTCGCCGAAGTGCACGCGGAACGTCGGCCTGCGCACCGGCGAGGTCAGGCCGGACCGGGCGAGCGGCAGGATGTCGGCGGGCCCGGTGACGGTCTCGGTGCCCCAGTACACGGCCTCGTGTGCGCCCCACTGGCTGATCGGCACCACGGGCACCCCGGAAGCCAGCGCGAGGCGGGCGGTGCCGGTCTTCCCGCGCTCCGGCCACAGACCGGGATCGTGACCGATCCGGCCCTCCGGGTAGACGATGATCGGCGCACCGGTGGAGCGCAGCGCCTCGACGGCATGCCCGAACTGCTCGACCGCCGAGGCCGAGCCGCGATCGATCCGCAGGTGCCCGCTGGCGCGCAGCGCCGGGCCCAGCACGGGCGCGTCGAGCAGGCCGCCCGCGAGCAGGAACCGCGGGGCGAGACCGATCCGCCTGCACGCCGCCATCAGCACGAACGCGTCGAACACGCCGATGTGGTTGGCGGCCATGAGCAGTGGCCGCCCGCGCAGCTCACGGGGCACGTTACCGCTGACCCGCAGCCGCCCGGCGAGGGCGACCAGGCCGCGGTCGACCGCCAGCATCGTGCGCCAGATCAGCGGTGACGGCTCGTCCCGGCGTGTCGTCCGGCCGTCGTCGTGGTGCAGCGCCACCATGGGCAGAGCATGTCATGCGCACGGATGAGGCCGTCGCCGGGCTCGGGGCGGATGTTTCTCGAGTGCCGTGAGTGGCGCATGTGATTCAGCCGCTGCGGCGGTTACCGTAGAGGTATGGCGAGCGGGTCGACGACCAAGGGGAGAACCACGACACGGAGCGGCGGCAGAAGCGGGAGCTCCGCACGGGGCTCCGGCCGTTCCCGTTCGTCCTCGCGCGCCTCGACGCGCAAGCCGGCCAACCGCAGGCCGGCCGCCCGTTCCCGCACGCGCAGATCCTCCGGCGGCGCCTTCGCGAAGACGGTTCGCGGCGGCTGGACGCTGGTGGCCAAGGGCGTCGGTGGCCTCGCCCGCACGGTGGGCCGGGGCCGCGAGCTGGAGCCCGAACACCGTCGCGACGGCGTCGCGCTCGGCCTGATCGCGCTCGGGCTGGTCACCGCCGTCGGCGTGCTGTGGGAGGCGGCAGGCCCGGTCGGGGAGTGGGTCACCATCGGCACCCGCAGCGTGCTCGGCGCCGGTGCCGTGGCCCTGCCGCTGGCCCTCGTGGTCGCCGCGGTCGCCCTGATGCGCTCCGAACCCAACCCGCAGACCCGGCCGCGAATGGTGATCGGCACCCTGCTGGTGACGCTCGCCCTGCTCGGCCTGCTGCACCTGTTCAACGGCAGGCCCGACACGCTCGACGACCAGATGTACGCGGGCGGCTGGCTCGGCTGGTTCTCCGGCGGCCTGCTGGCCGAGGGCGTCACCACGTGGGTCGCCGTGCCGCTGCTGGCCCTGATCCTCGGCTACGGCGTGCTCGTGTTCACCGGCACGCCCGTACGTCAGATCCCGCGCCGCCTGCGCGAATGGGGTCTCGATCCCGAGGAGCTGGAGGAGATCCGGCGCGAGCGGGAGCAGGAACAGCCGCGCGACGCCGTCGCCGAGGGCGACCCGGCGGCGGTGCGGCTGCGCAAGCCGTCGCGGCGCAGGCAGGCCAGCGCCGCGAGCGCCGAGCCCGACGCCCACCAGCCCGCCCTCGACGCGGCTCCCGAGTCGGCCGCCGCGGCGGTGCCGGCCAAGGTGCCCGCGGCGAAGGAGCCCTCCGCCGGGACGTCCGGTCGCAAGAGCCGCAAGGCCGAGCCCGCGATGCAGGTCACCCGCACCGTGGAGGGCGACTACGACCTGCCCCCGCCGGACCTGCTGACCCTCGGCGATCCGCCGAAGACCCGGAGCAAGGCCAACGACGCCATGATCGAGGCGATCACCGGCGTGCTGGAACAGTTCAATGTGGACGCCCAGGTCACCGGCTTCACCCGTGGCCCCACGGTGACGCGCTACGAGATCGAGCTCGGCCCCGGCGTCAAGGTCGAGAAGATCACGGCGCTCACCAAGAACATCGCCTACGCCGCGGCCACCGAAAACGTGCGGCTGCTCGCGCCGATCCCCGGCAAGTCCGCGGTGGGCATCGAGGTGCCCAACACCGACCGTGAGATGGTCCGGCTCGGCGACGTGCTGCGCTCCTCCACGGCGGCCAAGGACAACCACCCGCTGATCATCGGGCTCGGCAAGGACATCGAGGGCCACTTCGTCACCGCGAACCTGACGAAGATGCCGCACCTGCTGGTCGCCGGTTCCACCGGATCCGGCAAGTCCAGCTTCGTCAACTCCATGCTGGTGTCGCTGCTGGCCAGAGCCACGCCGGACGAGTGCCGGATGATTCTGATCGATCCGAAGATGGTCGAGCTGACCCCGTACGAGGGCATCCCGCACCTGATCACGCCCATCATCACCCAGCCGAAGAAGGCCGCGGCGGCGCTGGCGTGGCTGGTGGAGGAGATGGAGCAGCGCTACCAGGACATGCAGGCCAACCGGGTGCGCCACATCGACGACTTCAACCGGAAGGTCCGCTCCGGCGAGATCACCGCGCCGCCGGGCAGCGAGCGCGAGTACCGGCCGTACCCCTACATCATGGCGATCGTCGACGAGCTGGCCGACCTCATGATGACCGCGCCACGCGACGTCGAGGACGCGATCGTGCGGATCACCCAGAAGGCCCGCGCCGCAGGCATCCACCTGGTGCTGGCCACGCAGCGGCCCTCGGTGGACGTCGTCACCGGCCTGATCAAGACGAACGTGCCGTCCCGGCTGGCGTTCGCGACGTCCTCACTGACCGACTCGCGGGTGATCCTGGACCAGCCGGGCGCCGAGAAGCTGATCGGCATGGGCGACGCGCTCTACCTGCCGATGGGGGCGGGCAAGCCCATCCGCATCCAGGGCTCCTTCGTCAGCGACGAGGAGATCTCGGGCATCGTCAACTTCACCAAGGAGCAGGCGCAGCCGGACTACACCGAGGGTGTGACCGCGGCGAAGGCCGGGGAGAAGAAGGAGATCGACGCCGACATCGGCGACGATCTCGACGTGCTGCTCCAGGCCACCGAGCTGGTGGTCACCTCGCAGTTCGGTTCGACGTCGATGCTCCAGCGCAAGCTGCGCGTCGGTTTCGCCAAGGCGGGCCGGCTGATGGACCTGCTGGAGACCAGGGGCGTCGTCGGGCCGTCCGAGGGCTCGAAGGCCAGGGACGTGCTGATCAAGCCCGAGGAGCTGGACTCCGTGCTCACGATGATCCGCGGCGGCGACCCGGCGCCCGCGGAGGACGACCAGGACGAGCAGGGCTGAGCGCGACAAGCTCGTGAGTGCTGACACGAGTTCTAACTCGCGTGCGCACTCACGAGCGTCGAGGCGGCTCAGCTCGCCCCGAACTGCCGCACGGCCCGGTAGTAGGTCCACGCCGCGGAGTCGCACTGCCAGCGCCCGGCGCAGATGGCCCGCATGTCGCGGTAGAAGTTGTCGTCGAGGGCCTTCCGGCCGGTCTCGGTGAACCGGCTCTGCCGCTTGTAGTTGCGGTAGCCGAAGTCGTGCCGGTGGCAGGCACGGGTGAAGTCGTAGCCGAGCGGCCGGTCCGGAGACCAGGAGCACGCGTCGGAGGACCAGTCGAGTGTGCCCGCGTGCGGCTTTCCGCCGCGCACGTCGGCGAACTCGGACAGCGAGATGTCGAAGAGGTACCGGTCGGTGATCGCCCGGTAGTCGGTGGCCTGCGCGGTGCCGGTGCCGAGGAACAGCGCCGCCGCGACGGCGGTCGTTGCGGCGGTGGCACGGAAGCCGCGCCGCGGGGTCGTCGTGGTCATCGGGTGCCCCCTCGCTGATCGGACCGCAGGTGACGATCAGCGTGGCGCGGCCGTGGTGCGCGGCACCACCCCCGAAAGGCGGACGGACAGTAAAGATCCGGCTACGGAGAGGGACTGCCGCCGGCGAATGCCGCGGCGAGCCGCACGTCGCGCTCCGCGAGATCGAGCAGGCCGAGCACGGCGTCGTCCGCGGCGGCGCCGAGCAGGTAACCGCCGAGCCCGTCGGCCGCCGCCCGCAGCGCCACCGACTGCGCCGCGCAACCGGCCTCGATCAGGCCGTACCGGCCACCCCGCACGCCGTACTTGGCGAGCAGCGGCGCGTCGGCGAGGACGAGAACGAGCACGAACTGCGGTCCAGGGCCGTCCGCGGGCTCCGCGCCGAGCAGCGGCGCCAGCTCCGGCCACGGCGGGCACGCGCCGACGTCCTGCAGCGCGTGCCTGGCGGGTTCGTACCGGCACACGCGGCCGCTCAGCTCGTGCCGCACGTTGAGCAGCAGCGGGTAGCAGCGCAGCGGGTAGAGCCCGCCCGCGGACGGGTAACCGCGGCCCGTCTCGCCCTCGGCCAGCGGCGCCAGCACCGAGCCCAGCCGCCGGCCCGGCAGCGGTGCGGAGGTGAAGCCGCGGTCGCTGCGCCTGCGCCGGAACAGCCGCGACAACCGGTCGTTCGGCCGGGCCAGCGTGTGGTAGCCGCCGGGCAGCTCGAACGGGTCCGGCCCGGTGCCCTCGGCGCGGTACCCGGCCAGCCGGGCGGCCAGCCTGCGCAACGTGAGCGGCGTCGTGCGGCCGGCCGCCCAGAAGTCCTCGAACGGTCCTGACGGTGCTGGTGACACGGGTTCTCCGGTTCCGGGACGGGCGCTCAGCCGAGCGGATGCGGGAAGGGGCTGGGAAAGGGCCCGAGCGGTTCCGCACCGGGAAAGCGGAACGTGAGGTCGGCCGCCGTGCCGGCGAGGTGCGGCCAGCGATGGTCGGCGTGCAGGGGCACCAGGTCGGGGGAGAGCACGCGCACCGCGCGCACGCCCGTCGCGGCGAGCTCGGGCGTGGTCAGTTCCCGGTAGGCGAGCCGGACGCCGCCCCGGTCGAGCGCGGTGACGAGTTCGGTGAGCTCCGCGGCCGCACCGCGCCCGGCTGCACCGGATGCGGACGGCGCACTGCCCCTCCGGCCACGCCACCACGGCAGCGCCGACCACTGCCGGGGGTGGCCGGTGTAGTAGGCGGCGTGCCGGTCGAAGTCGGTGACCTCCTCCGGCTCCAGGGTGGCGGTGCCGTACTCGGCGAGCCAGACGGCGAGGAACGCCGTGCCCTGGCACCATTCCAGCCACGCCTTGCCGAGCGCGTCCGCCGGGTCGGCCCGGCAGGCCAGCCCGAGGGTGGCCCGGTCGCGGCCGCCGAGCGGCAGCGTGCCGGCCACCGCCACGACCGGATGCGGGCTGTAGGCGGGCGTGAGATCGAACGCCGCCACCGTGCCACCGAGCTCCCGGACCGGCGCGGACAGCGGCTCCGGCACGGGAACCCGCGGTGGCGCGACGCCGTGCAGCCAGCTCACCGTCAGCGCGTCGCGCTCGACGAGCTCCTGCGTGGCCCGCAGCAGTGCCCGGGTGGTGGAGCTACCGGCGGCCAGGCCGGACGAGGTCGCCGGGAGCCCGAACTCCGGCCGCAGGCCGACCAGACCCGCGGGCACCCAGGTCCCGGCATTGGCCGGCAGCGTCCACGCCTGCGTGTACGCGGGCTCGCGGTAGCCGTCGAGGTAGGGGAAGCCGGGCCGCGCGCGCTGCTCCGGCCGGTGCAGGCTGAACTGGTCGAGCCGCCAGCACGGCGCACCCGCCGGCGGGCCTTCCGTGCCGAGCGGGCAGCGTGCCGCCGCGTGCCGTTCGAGTGCCTCGGCGAGGGCGGCCGTCCTCGCCACGGTGCTGGCGTGCGCCGCGCCGCCCGACGTGCCGCCGTGGGTGAAGGGCTCCGCGACCGCGGCCCACCCGGCGACGGGCACGTCCGCCAGGCCACGTGGCACCTCCCGCAGCTCGGCGACCACGCCCTGCCGCCAGCCGACGGCCCGCTCCAGCAGGGTTCTCACGACGCGCGCCGGTAGCCGCGCAGGAGCAGGACGGGTGCCACGACGACCGCGGCGACGTAGCAGATGCCGAACACGACGACGAGCCCGCTCACCAGCAATGCCGCGCACACGAGGAACTCCACGAAACCCACGGCGATCCACAACAGCAGCCGCCCCGCGCTGTTCCACGGGCGCTGCGAGCCGCCCAGCGCCGCGACGACGAACGCGGTGCCGCCGGTGAGCGCGGTGGCCAGTGCGGCGGCGGGCACGGGCTCGTAGTCCTGGAGGAGGAAGTAGCCGAGCACCAGCATCAGGACAGGCAGCAGGCCGAGCAGCAGGGTGGCCAACGTAGGACGGCCGCCGCCCTCCACGTGCGGCGGCTGCCGGCGCAGGTCCTTGGCGAACCCGGCGGGCAGGGCGACCGTCGCGCTCACCGTGGACACCACGCAGCAGCAACAGCAACAGCAGCACGAGCAGGTCGGCGTGGCCGCAGCGGCCCGGGTGGCGCCGGGGCTGAACGCGTCAGGCAGGCGCAGCGCGGGGGTCGTCGCAGTGGTCGGCGACGTCGCGGCGTTCATCCGGCCTCCCAGGGCAGGGTGGCCGGGCCGGTGGGCAGGCCGGGGCACACGGGGCAGTCGGCGGCCGGCAGGACGTTCTCGGCCGTGCTGGTCAGCTCCTCGGCGTGCATGCTCACGGTTCGTTCGAGCAGCGCCAGCGATCCGGCACCGAGGCGGCGGATCGCGTGCGCGGCCAGCGCGAGGGGCAGTTCGGGCTGCTCCGCGGTGACCGGCCGCTGCGGTGGGGGAGGGTCGCCCCAGCGGCGGCCGGTGCGGACGGCGAGGCAGGCCAGGCACGCGCTCGCACCCGGCACGACCAGCGGGCCGAGCACGACGGTGTGGTGATACGCGAGGTCGAGCAGCAGGTGCGGCACCGGCGGCTCGGCGAGCTCACCGGCGAGCTCCGCCAGCTCGCGCAGGGTCTCCGTGGTGCGGACGACGAGCAGCAGGTCCGGTTCGGCGGTGTCGGCGTGCACGCGCGGCGGGAACGTCTCGTGCAGCGCTGTGGTCAGCGCGGCGGGAGTGGAGCCCACCGTCCGCACGTCCACCCCGAGCACGCGCGGCCGCTCCGGCGTCGGCAGCGCGGCGGGACGGACCGCACCGAGCGAGCGGAGCTGGCGCACCACCGCGGCCAGCTCGCCGGGCAGGTCGGCGGCGTCGACCGGACCCGCCGTCGCGGCTTCGAACCAGGCCACGAGCGCCTGCGTGTGCGCGGGGGAGAGGTCGGGGACGAGATAGTTGAGGTCGGCGCCCGCGTAGAGCACGAGCCCGTCGTCGTTGGCCTGCGCGCGCCAGCCGGGATCGGCGACGACGGCGCTCATCGTGGCTCGCCCGGCTCGGCGCCGAGGAAGCGTTCGACCGTCTGATCGTCGGCGCTGCCCGGCCCGCCCGGTTCCGGGTCGCCGAGCGGATGGCCGGGAACGAGGTCGTGCCGCCCGGCGAACCGCTCGGCGGCGGCCCGGATCGACTCGCGCAGGGCACCGAGCACCACGCTCTCGGCGGTGCCGCTCAGGGTGCGCAGGAGCTCCCGTACCTGGGTGAGCCGGTCGTCCGACTCGGCGCTCTCGATCTCCCCGGTGAGGCGGGGCCACATCCGTTCTTCGAAGACGGCGACGAAGTCGGCGGCGATGCGGTCGGTGGTGGCGCGCAGGTCGGCGAAGCGGTCGAGCACCTCGGTGGCGGGCACGGCGAGCCGGGTGAGCCGCAGACCGCTCTCCAGCGCCCAGCGGCGGGCGTGGGGGCGGCCGCGGTGCCAGCGCACCAGGCCGAGCCTGCTCGCCCGGCGGAGCAGGCCAGGTCGCAGGTCCCCCGCGGGGACGAGCGTCCTCAGATCGCGCAGCCGCACCGGCACCCAGTCGTCCGGGCCCGCGGGCTCCGGCAGCCCGAGCACCGCGGCCACGCTCGCACCACGATCGCGGGCCGCGATGAGCTCGGCGATCGCGGGCAGTGAGAAGCCGCGGCCCTGCAGGCGCTGCACCAGCCGGAGCCGTTCCAGGTGCGTGCCGTCGTAGCGCGCGCTGCGTCCCCGACGGGCGGGCGGATGCAGCAGGCCCCTGGTCTGGTACATCCGGATGGTGCTGGTCGGCAGGCCGGTCTCGGCGGCGAGCCGCTCGACGCTGAACGTCTCGGGGGGCTCGGGGGGCTCGGGGGACACAGACGCATCCTGCGCGCCCGCACTCGTCTAGTCAACACTATTCGAGTGGGAGCCAGAATAAACCAGTGGAACCGGGCGCCGGGGTCGTGAGTGCGCACGCGAGTTCTAACTCGTGTGCGCACTCACGAGTCGAGGTGCAGGAGCATGCGGGTGTTGCCGAGCGTGTTGGGCTTGACGAAGGGCAGGTCGAGGAACTCGGCGACGCCCGGGTCGGCGGAGCGCCGCATCTCCTCGTAGACCTCCCGGGGCACCGGGGCGCCGTCGATCCGCACGAAACCGTGCCGGGCGAAGAAGTCGGTCTCGAACGTCAGCACGAAGATCCGCGGCAGGCCCAGGTCCGTCGCCAGCTCGATCAGCCTGCGCACCAGCGCGTGCCCGATGCCGCGCCCGCGCACCGACCGGTCCACGGCGACGGTCCGGATCTCGGCGAGGTCCTCCCACAGCACGTGCAGGGCGCCGCAGCCGACCACCTCGTCGCCGAGCTCGGCCACCCAGAACTCCTGCACGTCCTCGTACAGGGTCACCAGGTTCTTCTCGAGCAGGACCTTGCCCGCGTCGGAGTCGACCAGCCTCTTGATCTTGCGAACGTCCGCGATACGGGCGCGGCGGATGTGCGGGGACTCCACGGCACAGACGCTATCCGGTCGCCGGGAGCCTGCACCGGGGCGGTGCCGCGGGGCAGCGCCCGATCGTGGCGGCGGCCGGCCGGCGAGCACCGGCGGTTACCCTGGTCGGCGTGTCTTCCTCCCCCGCCGCTGAACCGTCCCCGGAAGGTCGCCGGGTGTCCCTGCTGACCCTCGGCTGTGCCCGTAACGAGGTCGACTCCGAGGAACTAGCGGGCCGGCTCTCCGCCGGCGGCTGGGAACTCACCGCCGACCCGGACCACAGTGACGTCGTCGTGGTGAACACGTGCGGGTTCGTCGAGTCTGCGAAGAAGGACTCCGTGGACACGCTGCTCTCCGCGGCCGACACCGGGGCCAAGGTCGTCGCGGTGGGCTGCATGGCGGAACGCTACGGCGCCGAGCTCGCGCAGAACCTGCCCGAGGCCGATGCCGTGCTCGGCTTCGACCACTACCCGGACCTCGCCGAGCGGCTCGGCGAGATCGTGGCCGGTGGCACGGTCGCCTCCCACACGCCCGCCGACCGGCGGACGCTGCTGCCGATCAGCCCCGTACAGCGGCCGGCCGCCTCGGCCGATGTGGCGGTGCCCGGGCACGGCCAGAACGGCCAGGGCGCGCGCGTGCTGCGTTCCCGGCTCGACGACGCCCCGGTGGCCGCGCTGAAGATCGCGTCCGGTTGCGACCGGCGCTGCTCGTTCTGCGCGATCCCGTCCTTCCGCGGCTCGTTCGTCTCCCGGCACCCCGACGAGATCGTCGCCGAGGCCGCCTGGCTCGCCACGCAGGGCGCGCGGGAGCTGTTCCTGGTGAGCGAGAACTCGACGTCCTACGGCAAGGACCTCGGCCGCGAGAGCGGTGGCACCCGGGCGCTGGAGCGCCTCCTGCCGCGCCTGGCGGCGGTGGACGGCGTCGAGCGCGTGCGCGTGTCCTACCTCCAGCCCGCCGAGACCCGCCCGGACCTGGTGCGCACGATCGCGACCACGCCGGGTGTCGCGCCGTACTTCGACCTCTCTTTCCAGCACTCGAGCGAGGCGGTGCTGCGCCGCATGCGCCGCTTCGGCTCCACCGACTCGTTCCTCGCGCTCGTCGAGCAGATCCGGGAGTGCGCGCCCGAGGCAGGCATCCGGACGAACGTGATCGTCGGCTTCCCCGGCGAGACCGAGGCCGATCTCGCCGAGCTCGAGCGCTTCCTCACCGGCGCCCGCCTCGACGCCGTCGGCGTGTTCGGCTACTCCGACGAGGACGGCACGGAGGCCGAGACGTTCGACGGCAAGCTCGACCAGGCGACCATCACCGAGCGGGTCACGCGGATCTCCGCGCTGGCCGAGGAGCTCACCACACAGCGCGCCGAGGACCGCATCGGGGACACGGTCGACGTGCTGATCGAGACGGTGGACGAGGAGACAACGGAGACAGCGGAGACAGCGGAGACAAGGGGGCGCGCGGCACACCAGGCGCCCGAGGTCGACGGCGAATGCGTGCTGGTCGACGCCGGCCCGTGCGAGGTCGGCGAGCTGGTCAGGTGCGAGGTGGTCGACAGCGAGGGCGTCGACCTGGTCGTGCGGCCGGTCGCGGTCGCGGGCAGAGACCGGTGAGCTCGGTGGCCGGCGGTCCCGCGGACGCGGACGGCGACGATCCGGACACGGCCGCCCCGGCGCCGGACGCTCCAGTGGTGCGCACGCTCAACGTGGCGAACCTGCTGACGCTCTCCCGGCTGGTGCTCGTGCCGCTGTTCGTCGGGGCGCTGTTGCTCGCCGAGGAGCCGGAGGGCACCGATCCGCTCTGGCGGTACCTGGCGACGGCGCTGTTCGCCGTGGCGGCGCTGACCGACCAGGTGGACGGCTGGGTGGCCCGCAGGTACGGCCTGATCACCGATTTCGGCAAGGTCGCCGATCCGATCGCCGACAAGGCGCTCATCGGGGCCGCGCTCGTGGTGCTGAGCCTGCTCGGTGAGCTGCCGTGGTGGGTCACGATCGTCATCGCGGCGCGCGAGCTCGGGGTGACGCTGCTGCGGTTCTGGGTCATCCGCTACGGCGTCATCCCGGCCAGCCGTGGTGGCAAGGCGAAGACGATGACCCAGGTCGTGGCCATCGTGCTGTACCTGCTGCCGCTGCCCGTGGAGGTCGCGCCGCTGCGCTGGATCTTCCTCGGCTGCGCGCTCGTGCTCACCGTCGTCACCGGCCTCGACTACCTGGTCCGGGCCGTCCGGCTGCGTGCGGCGGCCCGCGCGGCGGTGCGGTGAGCACCCCCGCCGCCGGGCTGGTGGCCAGGCTCGTCCGGAGAGGCGAGACGGTGGCCACGGCCGAGTCGCTGACCGCCGGCCTGGTTTGCGCCGCGCTCACCGAGGTACCCGGGTCGAGCGCCGTGGTGCGCGGTGGCCTCATCGTGTACGCGACCGACCTCAAGACCACGCTGGCGGATGTGGACGCCGCCCTGCTGGCCGAGCACGGCGCGGTGCATCCAGACGTCGCCGTCCAGCTCGCCGACGGCGCCCGGCGGCGGTGCGGCGCCGACTGGGGGCTGGGCCTCACCGGTGCCGCCGGACCCGACCCGCAGGACGGTGCCGCCCCGGGAACCGTGTACATCGGCGTCACCGGGGTCGGCGTGTGCGCAGGCCGGAGCCTGCGCCTGCCCGGCGACCGGCACGCCGTGCGGGCGGCGTCGGTGACGGCGGCGCTCGAACTGCTGGCCGAGCAACTCGACCGGCGCTGACCTGGGCAGTCGTCGCACCGGGGGAACAAAGCGGCGCGCCGGGACGTTCGCTCTTGGCGGACGCACCTCGCATAACCTGCGTTCTGTCGTCTGCTCTCGGTAACGTGGGCACCAGCTGAAGGGAGGCGCGTGATGACCGTGCTGTTGCGCGAGGCGATCGGTGATCGGCTCCGTCATGCCCGCACCAACAAGAGCCGAACGCTGCGCGACATCTCGCGCGCCGCCCGGGTGAGCCTCGGATACCTTTCCGAGGTCGAGCGCGGCCAGAAGGAGGCTTCGAGCGAGCTGCTGGCTTCGATCTGCGACGCGCTGGAGCTTCCGCTCGCCGAGCTGCTGCGCAACGTGGCCGCGGACGTGTCCGCCCTCGACGACGTCGAGACGGCCGGTGTCCGTGAGACGGCCGAGCAGCCCGTCGCCGAGCGGGCCGGTGACGCGGCGGAGTCCTCGACGGCGCCGAGGCGCGGCTTCGAGGGCGGCCGGCTGGTGTCCAGCGCCGTCGGCAACGGCCTCGCCGAGCTGCGGACGCCCGGCAACACCCGGATGACCCCGACCCTGCGCACGACGATCAGCGCGCCGAAGACCAAGGCGGTTCTCGCCGCCTGAGCGCCCGTCCGCCCGCATCGACGCGCGGCTCGTGGGACGGCTTCGGGGGAGCCTCAGGGCCATCCCTGAATTCCCCCGGGGTCGCCTGGAACGTGGACCGCTGACCTGACACGATGGAACCCAGCACCGGGGTGGCGCGTTGCCAGGGAACAAGGGGAAACGGGACGCGCCTACCTGATCATCCGGTGGACGAGCCCGTGGGACGTAAGAAGGCAGGCGGAGGAGATGGCCAACCCTTTCGTGAAGTTCTGGAACTACCTGATGGCGGCGTTCTCGTCGAAGATCGACGAGCACGCCGACCCGAAGGTACAGATCCAGCAGGCCATCGAGGAGGCGCAGCGTAACCATCAGGCGCTCTCCCAGCAGGCCGCGTCGGTGATCGGCAACCAGCGGCAGCTGGAGATGAAGCTGAACCGGCAGCTCGGCGAGGTCGAGAAGCTCCAGTCCTCGACCCGCCAGGCCCTGGTCCTCGCCGACGAGGCGCGGTCCAAGGGCGACGAGCAGAAGGCCACGGAGTTCGAGAACGCCGCCGAGGGCTTCGCCGCCCAGCTCGTCACCGCCGAGCAGAGCATCGAGGACCTCAAGACGTTGCACGACCAGTCGTTGCAGGCGGCGGCCCAGGCCAAGCAGGCAGTCGAGCGCAACGCCAGCATGCTGCAGCAGAAGCTGGCCGAGCGCACGAAGCTGCTGTCCCAGCTGGAGCAGGCCAAGATGCAGGAGCAGGTCTCGGCGTCGCTCACGCAGATGACCGAGCTCGCGGCGCCGGGCAACACGCCGTCGCTGGACGAGGTCCGTGACAAGATCGAGAAGCGGTACACCACCGCGCTCGGTTCGGCCGAGCTGGCGCAGAACTCTCAGCAGGGTCGCATGATGGAGGTGCAGCACTCCACCACGCAGCTGGCCGGCCACAGCAGGCTGGAGCAGATCCGGGCCTCGATGAAGGGTGACTCGGTCGCCCAGGTCACCGAGGGTTCGGCCGCGAAGTCCGCCCCGCAGGCGGGGTCCGCGTCCGCCGCGGCGTCGAACGCGGACGTCCAGCGGGAGATCCAGGCGCGCGTACAGGCCGAGCAGCAGAAGAACGAGGCGTAGCCCGGCCAGGGGCAGGCGATCATGGGGTCGGGCAAGCGAGATTTCAGCGAGTTCAACGCCAAGTTGGAGAAGCATCTTGAACGCTTGCCCGACTACGCGCAGCGCGCCCAGCGGAAGCTGAACCGCTACCTCCCGCCGCAGGACGGCTCCGGGCAGCGGCCGGCGGACGGGCAGTCGCCACGTCCGAACCGGCCGCCGCTTTCGATCCCGCAGGTGGACCTGTCGATGGTGTCCGACGTGCGGGACAAGTGGGCGCGCTGGAACGAGCCCGCCGCGAAGCTGGAACGCCGCAAGCGGCGGACGTCGCGGGCTTTCACGCTGTGGATCGTGCTGTCGATCTTGAGCGTGCTGTACGCGGTCGCCGGCTACACCGGGCTGATGAGCGGCAACGAGGGCTTCGAGGGGGCTTTCGGCGGCATCACCGCCACCGTCATCTTCGGGACGCTCATGGTGCGCTCGGGGCTGAAGCTGCGCAGGCTGCACCGCGTCGAGCTGCCCGCGAGCACGTTGCCGCCACCGCTTCCGCCCACCGCTTCCGCCGCCCGCAGGCCGATGGAGCGGCTGGCCGAGAGCGAGGCTTCGCTGAGCGAGCTGCTCGGCCAGCTCACCATGCCGGCCGCCGGTGCGCCGGCCGCGGTGCCTGAGGTGTCGGTCGAGGACGCGCGGGCCACCGCGAACGACGCCGCGGCGACGCTGCGCGCCCTCGCCGACCGGATCCAGGCGGTCGAGCGGGCCCGCGACACGGCCTCGGCCGCGGACCGGGCGGCGCTGGAGTCCGCGGTGCGGTCACTGCGCGAGCAACTCGACGACGGGCTCGACGGTTACGGTGCGCTCGTGGCCGCCGCCGGCCGGGCCGTGGCCGCGAGTAGCGGGGGAGTGCAGCCCGCGAAGGACTCCCTCACCGATGCCACCGACCGGCTGGCGGGTCTGGCGCTCGCCCTGCGCGAGCTTTCCTGAGCCGGCGAGCCGCACCGCTCGTGAGTGCGCACGCGAGTGAGAACTCGACTCAACACTCACGAGCCGCGAGCGCCCGGTTGAGCCGCCGCACGAGGCCGGGCCCGTGCAGCGCGAATCCCGTGTAAAGCTGGACGAGGCTGGCGCCGGCGTCGAGCATCCGTTCGGCGTCGTCCGGTGTGAGGATCCCGCCGACACCGATCACCGGCAGCCGATCACCCGTCCGCTCGCGCACGAAGCGCACCACGTCCCTCGCCCGGGCCGCCAGCGGACCGCCGGACAGGCCACCGGCCTCCTTCGCCAGGTGCGCGTCACCGTTCACGACGCCCTCCCGGCTGAGCGTGGTGTTGGTGGCGATGATCCCCGCGACGTCGTACTCGACGCAGACCTCCAGCAGCTCCCCGAGCGCCTCGTCGGAGAGGTCCGGCGCGACCTTCACCAGCAGCGGCGTCGGGGCGTGGCCCGCTCGTTCCGCCAGCGACACCGACGTTGCCCGGAGCTCGCCGAGCAGTTCGGTGAGTGCCGCGCGGTCCTGCAACGCCCGCAACCCCACGGTGTTGGGCGAGCTGACGTTGAGCGCGAAGTAGTCAGCATAGGGATAGAGCGCCCGCAGCGAGTACCGGTAGTCCTCCACCGCGTCCTCGAGCGCGACCGCCTTCGACTTGCCGATGCTGATCCCGAGCGGCGCCGCCGGCTTGCCCCTGGCCGCCAGGCGGGCGGTCAGCGCGTCGGCGCCCGCGTTGTTGAAGCCCATCCGGTTGATCACGGCGTCGCTGCCGGGCAGGTGGAACAGGCGCGGTCTGGGGTTGCCCGGCTGCGCCAGCCGGGTCACCGTGCCGACCTCGATGAAGCCGAAGCCGAGCGCGGGCCAGGCGTGCAGCGCGCGGCCGTCCTTGTCCATACCGGCGGCCAGGCCGACCGGGTTCGGGAAGCGGATGCCGAACACCGTCACCGGTGCGTCGATCGAGTAGTGGCGGCGCAGCGCGGCGAGCGCGGGTGGCACGGCGGCGAGGCCGGCCAGCGCGCGCACGGTGCGTTCGTGCACGACTTCGGGGTCGTTCTTGCCCAGCCGGTACATCGCCGGGCGGACGATCTTGTCGAAGAGCACCGCTACATGCTGCCCCATGCGTCCCGCCGTCAACGCGACGGGCGGGCCCGCCACTCCTGTTCCAGCATCGCGAACACGAGCTCGTCGGCCCACGTGCCCTGGACGATCACGTTCTCCCGCAGACATGCCTCCTGCCGCATCCCGAGCCGCTGCATCAGCGCCGCCGACGGCCCGTTGCGTCCGTCACACCGGCCGATGATCCGGTGCAGGCCCAGCTCGTCGAAGCCCAGCCGGAGCAGTTCGGTGGCCGCCTCGGCGGCGAAACCCCGACCGTGATGGCTGGGGTGGAAGACGAAGCCGATCTCGCCGCGGCGGTGCTCCGCACTGAGCCAGTCGAGGTTGAGATCGCCGATCAGCTCGCCGGTGTCGGCCCGCTCGACGGCGATGCCCAGCACCTGGCCGTCACCGTCCAGCATGTCCCGGCGCATCCGCTTGGCCAGCGCCGTCGCGGCCTCCAGGCGGGTGCGCGGCTCCCAGTGGAGGTATCGCGTCACGTCCTCGCGGGACTGGACCGCGTGCAGGGCGTCGAGATCGCCGGGGCGGAAGGGGCGCAGGATCAGCCGGGCGGTCCTGATCGGGAAGGCGGGCCGGAGCATGGAGCAGACCATAGAGGAAGACCCCCGACGCGACTCCCGAACGTCGTCAGTCGTTCGGGCCCGAGCCGGACCGTTCTCGGGAGCGTCGGGGGTCCGGTGACTGCCTGGTATTCACCGACAGGCACACACGTGCGGCAGGTGACGAGCCGACAGGTGGTCGGAAGCGGTCCCTGCCTCTTGAGTCCTCACGTGCTGTCCGTCAGCGGACAGCCACCTCACGAGTCCTGTAGTTAATCAACTTCGGACCACCTCCCTTCTCGTGTACCCGCAACGCTAGGCGAGCGGATCGAGTGAGGGCAACATGATTTTCGGCGAGCGAACCGGTGCCGTGGCCACAGCTAGCGGGCCGGAGCGGGGCCGGGCTGGCAGCGTGGGCAGAACCAGGTCGGCCTGCCGTGCGTGCCGGATCCCTGGGTGGCCACGCGGACCGGACCGCCGCAGCGGAAGCAGCCCTGCCTGCTGCGTTCGTACACCCAGTTTCGCCGTCCCCTGGCCAGCTCACCCGTCGTGCTCTGCCCGGGCCGGGACGCGCCCGCCAGCAGGAGCCTCCGCGCGAGCGTCACCGCGCGTTCGATGTCTGCAGTGTCCATCTCGGACACCGTCGTCCACGGGGAAACCCCTAGCAGGAAGCAGGTCTCGGTCTTGTAGAGATTGCCCACCCCGGCCATGATCCGCTGGTCGAGCAGCGCGAGCCCGATCTCGGCGGAAGGTACGGCGGAGAGCGCGCGCACCGCGGTGGCCGTGTGCCGGTCCGTCCATTCCGGATCGAGCAGATCGGGACCGAGGTGGCCGACGAGACGCTCCTCCTCGCCGCTCGGCAGCAGCGCCAGGTCGTGCACACGGAAGCCGACCACCTGCGCACCCGCGCTCGCCAGGATCACCCTGGCGTGCTGCGCGGGCATGTTCCAGCGCGCACCGGGCCGGAAGACCCGCCACGACCCGTCCATCTTCAGGTGGCTGTGCAGGCTGAGCTCGCCGGAGAACCGGATGAACAGGTGCTTGCCGACGGTGCGCACGTCCCGCACGCACCGGCCCGCCAGATCGACCGTCGCCAGCGCCGGATGGCGGAAGTCCGTCCGCTCCAACGTCTGCCCGGCGAGCGCTCCCGCGATCGTGCGGCCGGTGCGGAAGACCGTGTCGCCCTCGGGCACCGGCTACCCGATCTCGGGCTCGGCGAACGCTCGCACCACGGGGAACTCCGACGTGGTCTCGCCCGCGTCGGCGTCCTGGCGCCGGTCGTGCGCGCCGGGCTCCCCGGGTTCCTCGTACTCGCCGTGCTCGTCGGCCTCCTCCCGCGCCAGCCGGTGCCGCCCGGCCCGGTTCGAGCGCAGGATCTTGGCGAGCACCATGTTGAAGGTGAGCGCGATCTCCTGAGCTCCCGGCGAGTTCCACTCGTGGATCGGCGTGCAGGCGCCCTGCGCCTGCTGGATCGCCAGCCGGTCCGGGATGGCCGTCGGCATCACCAGCCTGCCGAAGGACTCGCGCAGCTCGGCGATCCGGTACTGGTGCTCATACGAGCGTGCCCGCAGCCGGTTGACGAGCACGCCCACCGGCCGCAGCCGCGGGTTGTGCTCGGCCCGGATCGACTCGATCGCCTCGAGCGCGCGCTCGGCGCCCGCGACCGCGTACATCGTCGGCTCCGTCACCAGCAGGGCGCTGTCCGCCGCGAGCAGTGCCGAGCGGGTCAGCCTGCCCAGTGAGGGCGGGCAGTCGAGGATGACGATCTCGTAGGGCTCGCCGCGCGGCGAGCCGTGCAGCTCGTCGAGCGCCCGCGCCAGGTTGTCCATCCGGCGGCTGTCGGGACCCGGTTCGTTGAGCAGCTCCAGCTCCTCGGCGCCGACCAGCACGTCGAGCCGGTCGCTCCAGGCGCTGGGCGCGATCGCCTGGTCGAGCACGGCGAGGCGGGGCGTCTCCAGCACGTCCGCCAGCGACGCGTCGGTCATCGGCGGGTCGAGGGACGCGGTGGCGTTGCCCTGCGGGTCGAGATCACCCACCAGGGTGCGCGCGCCCCTGCGCAACGCGGCGGAGGCGATACCGAGCGCAACCGTCGTTTTGCCGACGCCTCCCTTGAGGCTGAGTACGGCGACCGTGTGCACGCCCCCGAGCGTAGCCGTTGGCGCGGCGGTGACGCGCACGGTCGGGTTTTCGCCACGGGCACCGAGCGGTCCTGACGGGTCCAACTAGGGTTACCGTCCATGCGAGCGGAGACTTCGGCCGGTCACGGATCGGCGGCCGTGCGGCAGGTACTGGAAACCGAGCTGCGGGACGCCCGCGGCCGGGGCACCGAGCGGCCGCGCGTGGTCGACGTGGGCGGCGGCAGCGGCGGCTGGGCGGTGCCGTTCGCCTCGGCGGGCTGCCTGGTCACCGTCGTGGAGCCGAACCCGAACGCGCGGGCCATCCTGGAGCGCCGGGCCAGGGAGGAGGGCGTCTCCGAGCGGATCACGGTGATCGCCGACGACTCCGACGCGCTGGGTGAGCGGGTGCCGCCCGGCTCTGCCGACCTCGTCCTCGCGCACGGGTTGCTGGAGGTGGTCGACGACCCGGCCGCCGTCGCGGCCGCGCTGGCGGCCGCGGCCGCCCCGGGCGGCGCGGTGTCGGTGCTGGTGGCCAACCGGCACGCCGCGGCGCTGCAGCGGGCGCTCGCGGGCCGGCCGGGGGAGGCGCGCAGGCTGCTCACCGACCCGCACGGCGTCCTCACCGAGGACGGGGAGACGCTGCTCCGGCGGCTGGACACCGGCGGGCTGGAGGCGCTGCTCTCCGGTGCCGGGCTCGAGGTCGAGCTGCTGCAGGGGGACGGCGTGGTATCCGACGCTGTGCACAGCACGGCGCTCGACTCGGTGAACGCGACGGCGTCGTGGGAGCACGACCTCGCCGACTTCGAGGCCGCCGCGGCGGGCACGCCGCCACTGCGGGACATCGCCAGCCGCCTGCACGCCCTCGCCCGCCGGCCACGCTGACCGCGTGTCCGCGGTTCGTGCACGCGTGTCCGCGCCCTGCGACGCGGACACGCGTGCGTAGAGCGCGGACACGGCTGCCGCGGCTAGTGTTGCGGTGATGGGAAGGAACACGGGACTGCCCGCCGGGTTCGCCCGGTTCCGTGTCGGCACGGACGGCGACCCGGCGGGGCGGCCCGACGACACCGGCTGCGGACTGCTGCACGTCGACATGGACGCGTTCTTCGCGGCCGTGGAGCTGCGCACGCGCCCCGAACTCGCCGACCGACCGGTGGTCGTCGCCGGTGCCGGGCCCCGCTCGGTGGTGCTGTCGGCGAACTACCCGGCGCGGACGTTCGGGATTCGCTCCGCGATGCCCGTCGGTGCCGCGCGCCGGCTCTGCCCGCAGGCGGTGTACCTCCCGCCCACCCGCGGCCTCTACAGTGAGGTCTCCCGGGGCGTGCTGGCGATCTTCCGCGAGCTGACCCCGCTGGTGGAGCCACTGAGCCTGGACGAGGCCTTTCTCGACGTCAGCGGCGCGCTGCGCCGGCTCGGCACCACCCCGGCCGGTGTGGGGGCGCTGATCCGGCGGCGCGTCGCCGCCGAGCACGGTATCACCTGCTCGGTCGGCGTCGCCGGGGTGAAGTTCGCCGCCAAACTCGCCTCGGGCATGGCCAAGCCGGACGGGATGATCGTGGTGCCGGTGGCCGAGACGCTCGACTTCCTGCATCCGCTGCCCGTCTCGGCGCTGTGGGGCGTCGGGAAGAAGACGGAGCAGCAGCTGCGGCAGCTGGGACTCGACACGATCGGCGACGTCGCCACGGCGCCGCTGGAGCGGTTGCGCCGCTCGCTGGGCACGGCGGTGGGCGAGCACCTGCACGCGCTGGCACACGGCCGCGACGAGCGGGGCGTGGTCCCCGGCACGGAGGAGAAGTCGATCGGTGCCGAGCGCACCTTCGACGTCGACCAGTACGACCAAGCGGTGCTGGAGCGCGAGCTGCTGCGGCTGGCCGAACGCGTCGCCGCGACCCTGCGGGCCAGGGGCCTGCGCGGGCGCACGGTGTCGATCAAGGTCCGCTACGCCGACTTCCGGACGATCACCAGGGCGCGCACGCTCCCGTCAGCCACGGACGTGTCCAGGGAGATCCATGCCACCGCCGTCGCGCTGCTGGGCGAGGCGTCCGGGAATGCCGGGAAGCCGTCGGACGGCTCGATCCGGCTCATCGGCGTCCGGGTCGAGGGACTCAGCGACGGCACGGAGGGTGAACAGCTCAGCTTCGCGGGGCCCGAGCCGCGCTGGCGGGACGCCGAGGTCGCCGCGGACGTGGCGCGGTCCAAGTTCGGCGCGGGCGCCATCCGCCCGGCCTCCCTGCTGTCCCCCGACGAGGCGTGATTTGCTCCCGCGAGGGCTGCGCAGCGGCCGATCCGGGGCATTCCGTGCAAATCTCTGGGTGCTTGATGCGGGATCGGGTAGTCGTCGGCGCGCGGGGCTCGTATCCTGGTGGGGACACCCCCGCTCCTGGGGGCTCAAGTTGGGTCCACGACGTTGCGCGGCCCGGCGCCCGCGACAGCTGTGCCGGAGGAGGAAAGATGCCACTCTCCGAGCATGAGCAGCGGCTGCTCGACCAGATCGAGCGCGAGCTCTATGCCGAGGACCCCAAGTTCGCATCCACGGTGCGTGGCACCAGGCTGCGTCGCCCTGCCCGCCGTCGGCGTTTCCAGGGCATCGCCCTGTTCGCCGTCGGTGTCGCCCTTCTGGTGCTTGGCGTGATGGTGCCGTTCCGGGTCGCCGAGATTCCGCTGGTGAGCGTGCTCGGGTTTCTGGTGATGTTCTTCGGAGTCCTGTTGGCCGTCACCTCGATGCGACAACCCGCCGAGGCCGAGGAGAAGCCGGGCCCGGACAGCGGGGGCTCGGGCGGTGGCAAGCAGCAACGCCGTCGCAGTTCCTTCACCTCGCGGATGGAGGAACGCTTCCGCCAGCGTTTCGACGACCGGTAGCCGCCCGCCGGGTCGGTTCTTACAGCGCCTGTTCTTGATCCCATGCAGGTGCGGTGTTGTGCCTGGTCACCTCTCGTGAGTGCGCACACGAGTTAGAACACTGTTAGGCACTCACGAGAGGTGACCAGCTGAAATGGTGCGCACTGGGGCCGGTTCGGTCCGGCCGGTTCTACAGCGGGCGGCGGCGGTAGCGGCCGAGCAGCGAGCGGGGCAGCAGCCGGCCCCGCAGGGACACCGGCGCGTTGCGGCGCAAGCTCTCCCGCAGGCCCTGGAACGCCTTCGCGAACCCGGGGTCGCCGGTGCCCTGGTTGCCGTACCAGGAGCGCTCCACGCCGGTCACCACCGTGCGCAGGTCGTTCTTCCCCGGCTCGTCGAGATGGTGCCGCTGCGCGACCTTCTGCGCCGCCGTCCGCACCGTGTCGCTCTTCGGGATGGGCACCCCGCGATCCGCGCACTCGTCGAGCAGTTCCGCCCATGCGGCGTCGGCCGCAGTCGGCTCCCCGGCGTCGATCGCTCGCAGCCTGCGCAGGCGCGCGATCTCCCGGGTCGCCGAAGGCACCAGCAGCACGCCCGCGACCACCAGTAGCCCGAGCGCGAACGCCCAGTGCAGCTGCCAGCTCAGCAGGACGAGCGCCATCAGCCACAGCGCCGCGGCGGTCGGCACCAGCCAGCCGGGCACCGGGGGACCGGTGGAACGGTGCCTCGCCGTCGACATCCGGCGGCCGAGCACGGCGGCGCCCCCGGTCAGCACGAGCGCTGCCAGCAGTGAGAGGAGCGCGCCCCAGCCCGACCACGCGGGCGCCTGCTCGGAGAACACGCCCCGGCCACCCTGGCCGCCGGTTTCCGGTGCCTGCGCGGCCGCCGACTCGCTCGTGGGTGTCTCCGGTGCCGAAGACGCGTTCGGCACCTCGTCGTCGGCGGAGGGCGCCTGGTCACCGGGCACGTCGTCCGGTCGCAGATACGGCGGGACGAAGCCGCGGCCGTCGGACAGCGGCGTCGGGTCGAAGCTGACCCAGCCCTCTTCGCCGAAGTAGACCTCGACCCAGGCATGCGCGTCCTGGGAGGTGATCGCGCGGTAGTCGCCTGTCGAGTAGCCGGTGGTGAACCCGACGGCCACCCGGGACGGGATACCGAGCGTGCGCAGCATGACGGCCATCGAGGAGGCGAACTGCTCGCAGAACCCGCGCTTGCCGTTGAGAAGGAAGTCGGCGAGCGCGTCGGAATCGGACGCGGGTGCCGTCTCGGTGTCGTAGATGAAGCCGTTCTGCGCGCTGAAGTAGCGCCAGATCGCCTCGACCCGGTCGAAGTCGTTCGTGGCGTTGGCGGTGAGCTGCCTGGTCAGCTCCACCACCCGCGGGTCCACGTCGTCGACGGCGGTGTAGGCCGGTGGTATCTCCCCGGACCGCGCGGTCGCCGCGCGCAGCTCGGCCTTCGTCGGCTCCTCCAGCGACGCGACCTCGACGTAGGGCGCGGGCCGCTGACGGCGCTCGCGGAAAACCGATCCGCTCGTGCGGTCGTAGTACCAGTCCTGGGGGACGCCCCGCAGCTCGCGGGGCGAGCCGTACACGGGCAGCCACAGGTCGACCCAGTTGACCGGCTCGATCCGGATCTCACGGCTCTCCCCGGTGCCGTCGTCGCCCGGAGCGGGCGGCAGCGGGCCGCTCGCGGGCACGCCTGCCGGCATCGGGCCGTCCGGCAGCCCCCAGCCCTGGTTGGCCCGGTAGGTGTCCAGGGTGAAGGCACGCAGCAGCCTGCGGTCGTTGCCCAGCCCGCGGACCCGGAACAGCTCGACGTCGTTGCCCTGGTCGAGCATTCCCCGCAGCGACGTGAACGGGTTGACGCCGAGACCGCCCGCCGCGTTCTGGCCACCGGAGACCGCGCCGGGCAGGCTGCCCTCGGTGCCGATCGCGGTGACCGTCGATCCGGCGACGAGACCCACCGCGAGCGCCGCGGTGACCACGGCCACCGGCGCCGACGTGCTTCCCGGCGACGCGCCGAGCCCCGGTGCCGTCCGGTTGCGCCAGCGCCGGTGCCGGTGGCTGCCGTCGACCGCGAGCAGCCCGGCGAACGAGCCCGCTCCGGCGGCGAAGGTCCACCACGGCAGCAGGTCACCGGCCAGCGCGGAGGGCACCGCGTAGACGCAGAGCAGGATGAGCCCGGTCGCCGCCGGGGCGGCCGCGGCGACGGCGAGTGTGTCGACCAGTATCGCGACGAGCCCGATCGCGATCGTCACCAGGCACAGGATCGGCGCGGACGCCTCCACCGGCGGCAGGCCGGTTCTGATCTGCTCGAACGAGGCCGTCAGCACATCGTTGAGCTCGGCCAGCGCCGCGGGACCGGGAAAGATCGCCAGGATGCCGCTGCGCGTGAAGACCCCGATCACCAGGCAGGTCAGCACGAACAGTTGCGCGAGCCCGACGAGGGCGGTGGGCACGCGCAACGAGCGCAGCGCGAGCCCCGTGCACGTGACGAGGACGGTGGCGACGATGATGTAGCCCAGCCAGGCGCCGCCGCTGACCACGCCGGTCAGCGAGGTCGACGCGCAGACGGTCGCCAGCCCCGCCATCGCGGGTGCGGCGATCGAGCCGCTCCAGGCCGCGGGCCCGGCCGGCTGCTGCGGGGCGGGCGCCTCCGGGCGCGGTGGGGACGTCGTCGTCACGCGGGCCCGCCGATCAGCGACGACCGGGGCACCGCGCTCTGGCAGAGCTCGGCCCACACCTGCGGCATCAGGCTGTCGGGACCGGCGACCACGACGCCCCAGCCCGCGGCGCGCAGCAGCGCCGCCGACTCCTCGGTGGCCGCGGCACGGTGCTCGGGCGCGCTCATCCCGCCGGACCAGGAGGGGGTGTCCAGCAGCACCGCGAGGCTGCGCACCCCGCGCGGCCGGTACCTGGACAGCTGGTCGACGGACTCGTTGCTGACGGTGCCGAGCACGGCGATGAGCTCCTGGCCCTGAGCGGGGTCGTAGCCGGTGGTGATGTCGCGCTCGTGCGCGGGCTGCAGCGCCGCCAGCGCGTCGAGCACGATGTTGTCGTACTGCTGGCCGCCACCGCCGGGCGTGTCGGCCAGGACGCGGCTGTGCTCGCTGACCAGGCGCACACGGTGGCCGGCCCGGCGCAGGTGCAGGCACACGCTGGCGGCGAACTCCACGGCCCATTCGAGGCTCGCGGCCGGGCCGGTGCCGTGGTGTGCCGCCGCGCGGTGGTCGAGCAGGACGGTGGTGCCGCCGCGCCACGGCCGCTCGTCGACGCGGACCATGATCTCGTCGCGCCGCGCGGTCGAGCGCCAGTGCACCTTGCGCATGTCGTCGCCGTGCCGGTACTGCCGGACGACGACATCGGTCTCACCCTGACCGGCGTGGAGCCGGACGTTGCCGTCGTCGCCCGCACCGAGGCCGGCGCCGGCCGGAAGTCCCCACAGGCCGACGATCCTGGGCACCACGACCAGCCGGGAGTGGCTGATGAGCTCGCGCTCGAACTCGCAAAGGCCGAACGGGTCGGTGATGGTGGCGCGCAGCGGGCCGACCTGCTGGATGCCGCGCAGCACGGGCTGCACCGGGTAGCGCAGTGCCACGGACCGGTGCTGGGGGAGCCGCTCGACCACGAACCGCGGGCGGGACCCCAGCGCGTAGGGCACGCCGTCCTCCAGCAGCACCTCGCCCGCGGGGAGCTTCCCCGTACGCCACAGATCGAGCTGGACCTCTCCCTGGCCGCCGACGTGGACCCGGTCGGGCAGTAGCTTGCGGGACGCCCCGATCCGTACCTTGGACGCGGACGCCAGTAGCGCGACGAACAGCGGCAGTGCCACCACGAACACCGCGACCCGGAGCAGGTCCCGCTCGTTGAGCACGGCGGCGCACACCGCGGCGGCGACCCCCGCGGCGAGCAGGCAGCGGCCGCGAGTGGTGAGGCCGGACAGAGAGCGCAGCATGTCGGTCGCTACCGGTGGTTCTGCCCGTGGCCGCCGTGCGGAACGGGTACCCGGTGCAGGATCCCGCGGATGACGTCGGTCGCCGAGCGGCGTGCGGCGTGCGCCTCCGTGGTGAGCACGAGCCGGTGCGCGAGCACCGGCACGGCGACGGCATGGAGATCGTCCGGCACGACGAACTCGCGCCCGGACAGCGCCGCCTGCGCCCTGGCCGCACGGACGAGCTGCAGCGTCGCGCGCGGCGAGGCGCCGAGCCGCAGCTCCGGGATCTGGCGGGTGGCCGACACCAGCTCGACCGCGTACTGGCGTATCTCCGGTGCGATGTGCATGGCGCGCACGGCCTCGACGAGCCGCCGCACGGTCGCGGCGTCGGACACCGGTTCGAGTTCGGCGAGCGGGTTGTGACCGGCGTGCTCATCGACCATCGCGAGCTCGGCCTGCTGGTCGGGGTAGCCGATCGAGACCCGGGCGGTGAACCGGTCGCGCTGTGCCTCGGGCAGCGCGTAGGTCCCCTCCATCTCGATCGGGTTCTGGGTGGCGATCACCATGAACGGCTCGTCGAGGTGGTAGGTGGTGGTGTCCACCGTGACCTGGTGCTCCTCCATGCACTCCAGGAGCGCGGACTGGGTCTTCGGCGATGCCCGGTTGATCTCGTCACCGACGACGATGTTCGCGAAAACGGGGCCGGGGCGGAACTCGAAGTCGCTGGTCTGCCGGTTGTAGATCGAGACACCGGTGACGTCGCTGGGCAGCAGGTCAGGGGTGAACTGGACACGGCTGACCGTGCAGTCGATCGAGCGGGCGAGTGCCTTCGCCAGCGAGGTCTTGCCGACACCGGGCACGTCCTCGACGAGGAGATGCCCCTCCGCGAGCAGCGTCACCAGCGCGATCCGCACGACGTCGGGCTTGCCGACGAGCACGCGCTCCACGTTGGCGGCGATGCGCCCGGCGGTGTCGTGCAGCTCGTCGAGCGTGGCCGCGGGGGCCTGCCCGTTACGGGTACCGGCGGCGGGCGGGTAGGGCACCTGCGCGGTGGCCTGCTCGCCGGCCGCGGCGGCGCCGCCTCCGGCTCCGTGGCGGGCGCCCACCCCCTCCGCCTGTGTCCTCGACGTCACACGACCTCCTGTGCCAAAGCCCTCGCAGATGCCACGAACGTGTGGTGACGTTCGTGGGAAACGGGCTGCCCTTGCGCGGTCCAGCCTGCCACGAAGTGTGTCAAACCCGGGCGAACCCGGTAAGAGAACCCCATGATCACGCTCCGCAACCGTTGGGGCTAGGCCATTCGGGCGGGTGAACGGCCGGTGAGCTGGGGGTCTCCCCGTGACCGAGGGTACTGTCCTATGCTGCGAAGCGGATCCGAACGGCTACGGAGCGGCATGAGCGGCAGGGAGAGGCGCGGCGCGGACGATGACCGACGTGGAGATGCGAACCCCAGCCGGGGCGGGCGGCTTCGCCGTCTCACCGGAGCTGGCCGCTGACGCCTTCCGGCGGCTCAGCGACCTGCAGGACGTCGTGGGCCAGCTGGTGCGGCAGGCGAACGTTCTCGGCCGGTCCGTCCCGCTCGGCGGCGGATACGCCGGCGAGGTCGGCGACTTCATGGCCGAGTACGGCCTCGACGGTTCCGGTTCGGCGGCCGACTCGCTGGTCGCGTTCGGACAGGAGCTGGAACGGCTGAAGGGTCAGATCGACGCGGCCCTGCGGCAGTACCGGGACACCGATGCCGAAGCCGGGGACGGCCTCGGCGTCGACTGCACGGGCGGCTAGGTGTGCCCGTGCGCCGCGGAGTCCGGACACTGCTGATCGTGGTGGGCGTTGCCGTGCTGCCACTGACGGTGACCTGTTCGGCCTGCGGTGCCCGGCCACAGGCCGAGCAGGCCACACGCGCCACCGCGTCCGCAGCCACCACGGCGGGCAGTGCGGAAGGTGCGGACGGTGCCGACGGGGTCGAGGGAGCCGAGGCGGGTGCGCTGCCTGCACCGTGCGAGCTGCTCTCCCCGGCAGAGCGCTCCAGCGCGGGGCTGACCGTGCCCGGCGAGCCGAAGACGGTCGGCGACGCCGCGGCGTGCGACTACACCGAGCCCGGCTCGTTCGGCATCACGATCACCGTCGACGAACGGTCGGGTCTGGCGGACCTGCATGAGAAGCCCGGCAGGGCCACCCCGGTGCGCTACGGCGACCGCCAGGCGCTGCGGGTCGCCGACGAGGGCGCCGATGACGGCACGTGCGCGGTGCTGCTCGCGGCGGGGGACTCCGCCAGCGTGCACATCGACGTGAGCAACACGAACTTCAGCGGCACCGCGCTGGCCTGCGAGCGGGCCGGCGCGGTGGCCGAACTGGTCGAGCCGGACCTGCCCTGAACATGCACGACCATGCTGGGACATCGGGAGCCGAGATGAGCGAACGAGCGGTGCCGGAGGCGACCCGGCGGTACGAGTCGTACCGTCACGAGGAGCTCAAGGCCGAGGTCGAGTCGGGCAACGACCCCACCGCCGCCGGCGAGATCGGCCGAGCGTGGGCGGATCTCGCGGTGCGGCTGCGGGAGGCGGGCGAGGCGCTCACCGGGATGGTCGCCGGTAGCGAGGAACAGTGGCAGGGCGCGGGCGGGGACGCGCTGCGCGCGGTGCTCGGCAGGGCGGCGGGCTGGTCGGACCGGTCGGCGGAGCTGTCGGACCTGCTCGGTGACGCGGTCGGCCAGCAGGCGGCGATCGCCGCCAAGGCGAAGGCGGAGATGCCCGAACCGGTGCCGTACGACCCGGCGGGAATGATCCGTGACGCGGCGGCGGGTGGTGACATCAGGCTGCTCGCCGGGCTCGCCGACGCGCTCGCCGCACGCCGGGCGGAGGCCGAGGCCGCGCGCCAGCAGGCGGTCGACGTCATGTACGCCAGGGACGAGGCCCTGCGCGCCGCCGCGCCGGCCACATCGTTCCCGGCGCCGCCCGAGCTCACCTCGGGTTCGCCTGGTTCGCCCGGCTCGTCCGGGACCGGCCACGGGGGACCGGTCGCGCGGTGATCCGGGTCTCCGCGTCGGCGTTCGACATCCTGTGGAGCGACCTCGGGCACGCGCGGGTCCCGCCGCCGCTGCAGGTGCGCAGTGTCGGCCGGACCGCCGAGGAGCGGGCGGAGATCCGCGACAGCGTGTACGCCAACCTCGCCGAGCGTGGACTCGCGGCGGGAGGCGAGCCGGATCCGGCACTGCGGGACCGCCTCGACGTACTCGCCACCGCCTCCGTCGTCGTCGAGTGCGAGGCGCTGGTGGACATGGCCGAGGCCGAGCCGCTGCGGGCCCTCGCCGCGGGCCGCGGCGAGGGTGAGGGTGTTCTCGCCGTGCAGCCCCGGCAGACGATCGGGCTCACCCCGATCCGCGATTCCGAGGTGTTCGTCGCCGCGGTCAGCGTCCTGCCGGACCTCGAACCGGGGCCGGGCTACGGCGTCAGCCTGCCGGTCTCCGCGCTCGGCGACGCCGTCGAGGACCCCGTCTTCGGTAGTGGCGGTGGCGGTTCGGGTCCGTTCGAGCGGCAGATCCGCGAGGTGCTCGCCATCCAGGCCAGGCCGGTGCTCGGCGCCGGCCAGTTCTCGGTGCGGGTCCGGCGGGACGGCAAGCTGCACCGGCTGGGCGGGCTGAGCTGGTTCGGCACCGACGTCGGCGCCTATCTCGGTACCGTCGCACCCGGCCGGGGTGACGAGGACTGGCTGAGCGTGGCGCCGGTGGACAGCGACCGCCTGGTCGCCAGGCTCGCCGACATCCTGCGCGACTGAACGGCGATCCCCGGCCGCCTTCCCCCACTTCCCACCACCCGCGCTCCGCGGCGGCCCCGCGGCAGCCCCGCGGCAGCCCTCCGGCCGGTCCGGCACGTCCTCGATCGCCCCTGCTGACCCCCTGCCGTCCCCCGCGGCGGCGATGGCCCCCCACCACCACCCACCACGGCCCCAGCCTGCTGACCTGCGTAAACATAAAGACCATGCGCACGATCGGGCTGTTTCAGCGTTGACTGTGGTGAAAAGTGGGGTACGGTGGTGACCAGTGGGGCGGAAGGGAAGCCTCGTGGCCGATCGCGGATGGTTCGCAGTCAGTGGACCAGGCGCGGATCGGTAGGGGAGGTGGAAGCCGATGTTCCTCGGCACCCACACTCCCAGGCTGGATGACAAGGGGCGGCTCACGCTGCCTGCGAAGTTCCGGGATGCGCTGGCAGGTGGGCTGATGGTCACCAAAGGACAGGATCACTGCCTTTACGTCTTCCCGCGTGCCGAGTTCGAGCAACTGGCCCGCAAGGTCGCCGACGCGCCGTTCACCAACGAGTCGGTACGTGCGTACCAGCGGTATCTGTTCGCCGGAACCGACGAGCAGCGCCCGGACGGCCAGGGACGCATCGCGATCGCGTCCGAGTTGCGGCGCTATGCCGGGCTCAACAAGGAATGTGTGGTGATCGGCGCGATCACCAGGCTCGAGATCTGGGATGCCCAGGCGTGGCAGGGCTACCTGGAGGAACACGAGGACAGCTACGCGAAGGCTCAGGAGGAGATTCTGCCGGGCGTGTTCTGACAGCAGTGCGCGTGGCAGGCCGGCAGGCGGCACCCACGCCGTCGGGGGGCGTGGGTCCACCCGCCGGCGAGGGAACGGAGACGTTCGACGCGGATGTCGTGAGGCCTCTGTCCGCTCAGTGGCCCTGGTGCACCTTCCCCGGCACCAGGTTCGCAGCGGGCGGGCGGAGACCTGACGGCATCCGTTTCCCAGATTCGGGGCAGGTGAGGCGAAAGGGGGACGGCCGTGACGGACAACGCCGCACATCTGCCCGTCCTGCTGGATCGCGTACTCGCCCTGTTCGCTCCCGCACTCGCCCGGCCGGAGGCCGTGCTGGTCGACGCGACCGTCGGCCTGGGTGGCCACGCCGACGCGCTGCTGGCCGAGCATCCGGAACTGCGCGTCATCGCGCTCGACCGCGATCCCGTGGCACTCGAGCGCTCCCGCGAACGGCTCGCCCGGCACGGCGACCGGGTCCAGCTCGTCCATGCCGTGTACGACCGGATGCCGGACGTGCTCGCCGGCTTCGGCCTGTCCCGTGTGGACGGTGTGCTGATGGATCTCGGGGTCTCGTCGATGCAGCTCGACCTCGCCGAGCGCGGTTTCGCCTACGCGCGGGACGCGCCGCTGGACATGCGGATGGACCGGACCACCGGGCCCACCGCCGCCGATGTGCTCAACACCTACCCGGTGGAGGACCTCGCGCGCGTGCTGCGCGAGTACGGCGAGGAGCGGTTCGCGTACCGGATCGCCAAGGCGGTCGTGGCCGAGCGGGTGCGCGAGCCGTTCGATCGCAGCGAGCGGCTCGTGCGGCTGCTCTACGACACGGTGCCCGCGCCCAGCAGGCGTACCGGCGGGCACCCGGCGAAGCGGACGTTCCAGGCCCTGCGGATCGAGGTCAACGGGGAGCTGGAGACGCTGCGGGCCGCGCTGCCCGCGGCGCTGGACCTGCTGGCGACCGGCGGCCGCATCGTCGTGGAGTCCTACCACTCGCTCGAGGACCGCATCGTGAAGCAGGAACTGGTGCGGCGCTCGAAGTCGCGGACGCCGGAAGGGCTGCCGGTGGAGCTGCCGGGACACGGCCCGGAACTGAGCCTGCTGACCCGGGGGGCCGAGAAGGCGGACGCCGCGGAGGTCGAGCACAACCCGCGCGCGGCATCGGTGCGGCTGCGCGCCGCTGAGAAGAGGGGAGCGGCAGCCTGATGACCGCGCCAGCTCGCACACGTAACCAGCCTGCCACCCGCACCCGGCAGCGGGCGCGGGCGTCGACCGGGGTCAAGGAGGCTCCGGAGCCCACCCGGACACCGAGCCGCACCCGTTCCCGGAACCGCAGCACCGCAGCCGAACGCGCCTATGCGCGGCGGGCGCAGCGGGTGGATTCCCTGCGCCGTGCCCCGGCCGCGGCCGAGGGCAGGCGACGCAGGCTGGCGCTGGGCTGGCCGCGCTCGCGTGCCTCGTTCGTGCTGGTCCAGATGGCGCTGCTGGCCGTGGGGGTGGCCGCGACGCTGTGGCTGTCCACGCAGGCGATCGCCGACTCGTACCGGCTCGAACAGCTGCGGCAGACCAACGCCGGCCTCGCCGAGCAGGCCGAGCGGTTGCAGCGCCAGGTCACCACCCAGGAGTCGCCGTCCTCGCTCGCCGACCGGGCCAAGGCGCTCGGCATGGTGCCCGGCGGCAACCCGGCCCGGATCGTCGTACAGGAGGACGGCTCGATCAGGGTGGTCGGCGAGCCGGAGCAGGCCACCGCGCCCGCACCGCCGCCCGCACCCGAGCCGGAGCAACCGGACGAGGACCGGCAAGAGGGAACCACTGGGGAACAACCCGGAGGGGAGTAATGGCACGAAACGCACGGTCCCGCGGCGGAAACCGGGCCGGCGGCGGCACCCGCCGCCGCACCTACTCGGCCCGGGCCCGCCGAGGGGGGGTGACGGCGGCCGACCGGGGCCATCGCGGCCGGTTCACGGCCGGCCGGATCGCACTGGTGGTGCTGTTGTGTGCCACCGGGCTGAAGCTCGTGCACATCCAGGGGTTCGAGGCCGAGGCGCTCTCGGCCAAGGCGGAGCGACAGCGCACGACCACCATCGACATCCCGGCCCAGCGTGGGTCCATCCTCGACCGCGACGGCGCGAAGCTCGCGTTCAGCGTCGAGACCCGCACGCTGTGGGCGAACCTTCGGCTGATGCGCAAGACCTGGGCCGAGCACGCCCGTGAGCATCCCCGGTCGGGTCAGAACTACGACCGGCACGTCGAGGAGATCGCGGAGTTCATCGCCCGCCAGGTGCCCGGCAAGACCAGCGAGGAAGAGCTGCTGGAGCTCTTCCACAAGGACGCGAGCTTCACCTACCTGGTCGACGAGGTGGAGCCCTCCGTCGCCGACCGGATCAAGGAGCAGTACCCGGAGATCGGGTACGAGAAGCGCGCGGTGCGCGAGTACCCGGGCGGCGAGCTCGCGTCGAACGTCGTCGGGTACGCGAACTGGCGGATGGAGGACCCGGACGTCTCCAAGCACAACATCCACGGCCTTGCCGGTCTGGAGAGCATGCGGGACGACGACCTGGCCGGCCAGCCCGGCAGGCAGATCGTGGACACCGCGCAGGGCAACGACAACGTGGTGATCCCCGGGACGGAGCGTGACCTGCGGCCGGCCGTACCTGGCTCCGACCTGGAACTGACGATCGACTCGGACGCCCAGTACGTGCTGCAGAACAAGCTCGCCGACTACGTCGCGAAGTCGAACGCCGACGGGGGCAGCGCGGTCGTCCTGGACTCGCAGACCGGCGAGGTGTACGCGCTGGCCAACGACAAGACGTTCAACCCGAACGACCGGAGCACGCTGCGGCCCGAGCTGATGAACAACGTGGCGGTGAGCAACCCGTTCGAACCGGGGTCGGTCAACAAGATCGTCACCGCCACCGCGGCGATCGACGCGGGCATCGTGAAGCCGGACTCGGTACTGAAGGTCCCGGACTCGATCGAGATCGCCGACCACACGGTGCACGACGCGTGGGTGCACCCCACCCAGCCGTTCACCGCGACGGGCATCTTCGCGAAGTCGTCCAACGTGGGCACGCTGATGCTCGCGCAGAAACTCGGCCCGGACCGGTACATGCGGATGCTCGAGCGGTTCGGGCTGGGCCAGCGGACCGGCCTCGGCCTGCCTGGTGAGAGCGGCGGGTACGTGCCGCCGCGGGAGGACTGGTCGGGCACCACGTTCGGCAACCTGCCGATCGGACAGGGTCTGTCGATGACCGTCGTGCAGATGGCCGGGATGTACCAGGCGATCGCCAACGACGGGCTCCGGGTGGAGCCGCGGATCGTCAAGGCGAAGATCACCCCGGACGGGACCCGGGTCCCCGAACCCGCACCGGACAAGACACAGGTGGTGAGCCCGGAGACCGCCGACACGGTGAAGAACATGCTGCGCGCCGTCACCCAGGACGGCGGCGGCCACGATCGCGGTACCGGCCCGGCCGCCGCGCTGGAGGGTTACCAGATCTCCGGCAAGACCGGCACGGGGCAGCAGGTCGATCCGAACACCGGCGGCTACAGCGACCACCTCTACAACATCACGTTCGCGGGGATGCTCCCCGCCGACAACCCGCGGTTCGTCATCGGTATCCGGCTGGACGCGCCTGACACCACGCTGCCGGAGGGAAGCTCGGCGGCGCCGCTGTTCCACGACATCGCGTCCTACCTGGCGCAGCGCTACCAGATCCCGCTCTCCGACAAGCCGGCCCCGGTGGTCCCGCTCATCATGTGACCCCGGCCCCTGCCTCATGGCAGCGTTCACAGGCCGGCGGTGCGGAAGCGGCGGACCGACAGCGGGATGAAGATCGCCAGCAGCAGCACCGACCAGCCCACGGTGGCGAGCACCGGGTTGGCCAGCGGCCATGCCAGCTCGCCCGTGGGCAGGCCCGGGTTGCCGAACAGCTGACGGCAGGCCACCGTCGCGGCGCTGACCGGGTTCCAGTCCGCGATCGTGCGCAGCACGTCGGGCATCCCGGCGGTGGGCACGAAGACGTTCGAGATCATCGTGACCGGCATGACGAGCGGGCCGAGTCGCGCGGCCGTCTCCTCGTTCTTCACCATCGACCCGAGGAAGACACCGACCCAGGACACGGCGTACTGCAGCAACAGCAGCAGCCCGAACGCGCCGAGCGTCGCGGCGACGCCGTTGTGCGCGCGCCAGCCGAAGAGCAGGCCGCAGGCGGCCATCACGAGCAGGCTGCCCGCCGCGACGACGAGATCCGCCGCCGTCTGCCCGAACGGCACCGCGGAGCGCGCCATCGGCATCGACCGGAAGCGGTCCATGACGCCGAGGCCGTTGTCCTTGGCGATGACCGTGAGCGAGCCCATGATGCCGAACACGCTGCCCATGACGAACAGGCCGGGCATCAGGTACTCGCGGTAGTTCCCGCCGCCGGGAATCGGGATGGCGCTGCCGAACACGTAGCCGAACAGCACGACGGAGACCAGCGGGAACGCGAACGTGGCGGCGATCTGGCCGGGCTGGTGCTTGAGCTTGAGCAGGTTGCGGCTCATCACGGCGGCGCCGTCGGACAGACCGGCCCGCAGCGGCGAGTACGGGACCACGGGCGCGCTCACCGGAGCACCTCCGCCACGGTCGGTGCGCTGTCCGGCGCGTTCTCCGCGGGCTTGCCGGTCAGGGTCAGGAAGACCTCGTCGAGTGTCGGGCGCCGGATGCCGACGTCGACGGCCTCGACCCCGGCCTGGTCGAGCCCGCGCACGATGTCGGGCAGCGCCACGGTGCCGTCCCCGACCGGCACGCTGAGCAGCCTGCGGTCGGGATCGATGTCGGGCGGGACGGCGGAGTCGGCGACGCGCGCGAGGGCGCCTGCCGCGCCGGAGAGGTCGCAGCCCGCGGCGATCACGACGTCGATCCGGCCGCCGATCCTGGCCTTGAGGTCGTCCGGCGTGCCCGAGGCGATCACCCTGCCCGTGTCGATCACCGCGATGTTCTGCGCGAGCTGATCGGCCTCGTCGAGGTACTGGGTGGTGAGCAGCACCGTGGTGCCGTCGGCCACCAGCCCGCGGATGGCGTCCCAGATCTCGTTGCGGCTGCGCGGATCGAGGCCGGTGGTGGGCTCGTCGAGGAAGAGCACGGCGGGGGAGACGATCAGGCTGGAGATCAGGTCCAGCCTGCGGCGCAGGCCGCCGGAGTAGGTCCTCACCAGCCGGTCGGCGGCGTGGGCGAGGTCGAAGCGCTCGAGCAGCTCGTCGGCCCGCCTGCGAGCCGCCGCGGTGCCGAGGTGGAACAGCCTGCCGAAGACGCGCAGGTTCTCGCGCCCGGTGAGCTGCTCGTCGAGCGCCGCGTGCTGCCCGGCGAGGCCGATCTTCCGGCGCACGGCCGCGGGTTCGCGGACGACGTCGTGCCCGGCGACGATCGCCGTGCCTTCGTCGGGCCTCGTGAGTGTGGCGAACACGCGTACCGCGGTGCTCTTGCCCGCGCCGTTCGGCCCCAGCAGGCCGTAGACCATGCCCGCGGGCACCGTCAGGTCCAGCCCCGCCAGCGCGGGTGTGGAGCCGAATCTCTTGTGGACGCCCTCGGCGACGACGACGGCGTCACCCGGTGGTGCTGCCATGGGATCCCCCTAAGTGAGTACGATGTACGCAGCCTACGGTAGGCAACCGAGTACGATGTACGCAACCAGTTTTCGCTACGAGGTGAAATCGATGGGGCCCGCCGACGAGTCGTCACTGCCCGCACGGGTGCGGGTGTGGCTGCCCGCGGAGAAGCGCGGCCGCGGGCCCGCGCCCGCCTACAGCAGGGAGCAGATCGCCGACGCGGCCATCCGCATCGCCGATGAGCACGGTCTTGAGGCCGTGTCGATGCGCAAGGTCGCCGCCGAGCTCGGCACGGGCGCGATGAGCCTTTATCGCTACGTCGAGAACAAGGAGTGCCTGCACGAGCTGATGGCCGACCGGATGCTCGGCAGGCAGGAGTGGCCCGAGCTGACCGGGGACTGGCGCGAGGATCTGCGGGACCTCGCGCGCGGCGCGCGCGCGATCCTGCTGGCACACCCCTGGCTGACCGAGATCTGGACCGGCCGCCCCGTGATGGGGCCGAACATGCTCGCCGGGCTGGAGCGTTCGATGGCCGTCGTGGACGGACTCGGCCTGGACATCGACGCCATGTTCGAGATCGTCGGACTGCTCAACACCTGGGTCACCGGACACGTGCAGACCGAACTGGCCACCCGGGCGAGCTTCGGTGACGTCGAGGAATGGCAGCGGCGCATGGGGCCCTACGTGGCGATGCTGGCGGACAGCGGTGACTATCCCTACCTGACGCGGATCGTTCGCGAGGCGGCGGCGCCGCACGCCGACCCGGACGAGCGGTTCGAGCGGACCCTCGGCCGGATCATCGCCGGTATCGAGGCCACCCTCCCGGGCCGGTAGCGCTGCCGCTGCCGCTGCTACTGCTTCGCGTAGAGCGACTCGATCGTGTTCGCGTAGTTCTTGCTGACCACGTTGCGCTTGAGCTTGAGGCTCGGCGTGATCTCCCCGCCCGCCTCGGTGAAGTCGTGCGGCAGGATGGTGAACTTCTTGATCGCCTCGGCGTGCGAGACGAACTTGTTCGCCTCGTCCACCGCCGCCTGGACGTCCGCCCGCAGCTCCGGGTCGTCGGCCAAGTCTGCCACGGTGGCACTCTCCGGCTTGCCGTGCTGCGACTTCCAGGTCGGGAAGAACTCCTCGTCGATGGTCACCAGCGCGCTGACGAACGGCCGCTGGTCACCCACCACCATCGCCTGGCTGATCAGCGGGTTCGCCTTCAGCGTGTCCTCCAGCCCGGACGGGGCGACGTTCTTGCCGCCCGCGGTGACGATCATCTCCTTCTTCCGTCCGGTGATCCGCAGGAAGCCCTCGTCGTCGAGCTCGCCGAGGTCGCCGGTGTGGAACCAGCCGTCCTCGATGCTCTCGGCGGTGGCCTGCTCGTTGTTCCAGTAGGCGTCGAACACCACGTCGCCCTTGAGCAGGATCTCGCCGTCCTCGGCGATCCGTACCTTCGTGCCGTTGACCGGCCTGCCGACCGTGCCCACCTTGAACGCCTTCTCGGTGTTGACGTGCGCGGCCGCGGACGTCTCGGTGAGGCCGTAGCCCTCGTACACCGGCACGCCGATGCCACGGAAGAAGTGCGCCAGCCGGGCACCGAGCGGTGCGCCGCCGGACACGGCCGCCTTGCAACGCCCGCCGAGCGCCGCCCGCAGCTTCGTGTAGACGAGCTTGTCGAACACCGCGTGCTTGACGCGCAGGCCCAGTCCGGGGCTGCCGGAGTCCTGTGCCTCGCTGTAGGCCACCGCGGTGGCCTCGGCTGCGTCGAAGATCTTGCCCTTGCCCTCGGAGTGCGCCTTGAGCTTCGCGCTGTTGTAGACCTTCTCGAACACCCTCGGCACGGCGACGACGAACGTCGGGCGGAACGTACCCAGGTCCGCGGCCAGGTTCTTGATGTCCGCCGTGTGGCCGAGGGTGACCCTGGCGGTGAACGCGGTCAGCACGATCGCGCGGGCCAGGATGTGTGCGAGCGGCAGGAACGCGAGCTGCGAGTTGCCCGGCCCCATGATGTCGGGGAAGGCGTCGATGTTGGCGCGGATCTCGGACAGCAGGTTGAAGTGCGTCAGCCGGACGCCCTTGGGCCGGCCGGTGGTGCCCGAGGTGTACACGATCGTGGCCGCTTCCGCCGCCCGCACCGCGCGGCGGCGCGTGTGCACCTGCTCGTCGGCCACGTCGGCGCCGAGCGAGGTCAGCGCTTCGACCGCCGGCTCGTCGCCCTCGATCCGCCACGCGTGGTCGAGGTCGGGCAGCCTGCCGCGAACGGACTCCAGGGTCGCGGACAGCTCGCCGGTCTCCACCACGACCGCCTTGGCCCCGGAGTCGGAAAGGATCCAGTGCAGCTGCTCGGGTGAGGAGGTGTCGTAGATCGGCACCGTGACGCCGCCCGCCGCCCAGATCGCGAAGTCGATCAGGGTCCATTCGTAGCGGGTGGCCGACATGAGCCCGACCCGGTCGCCCTGCTCGATGCCGGCGGCCATCAGGCCCTTGGCGACCCCGAGTACCTGCCCGGCGAACTCCCGTGCCGTGACGTCGAGCCACGAGCCGTTCACCTGGCGACGGAAACTCACGGTGTCGCCGAATCGCTCGGCGTTGGCCCACACGACGTCCGACAGGTTCTCGTCGTCGGTGACCGTCCGGTTTGCGGGAGCGCTGTATTCGCGCACGTGAACCTCCGTGTCCAGTGTCCTAGTCGGGGCCGGGTCATTCCGGATCGCGGCGCCGACCTCGTCGGCCCGACCGTGCATGACTCTCCCAACCTGTGTTACTCGCCGGTCAACTTAGCCGCTGCCCATCGGCTTGACCATGCTCGGGTCATCACGAATCGGTGAGCATGCCATTCTGCACGCGTGTCCACTTCTCAGAACGCACCGGCAGCACTGGACATCGTCGACGAGACGTTCCTCGCGGTGCCGCCGAGCACGGTGGCGGCGGCGTTCGCCGACCCGCGCTCCTGGACCCGGTACTGGCCCGATCTGGTACTGGAAGTTTACACCGATCGGGGAGAAGCGGGCCTGCGCTGGACCGTGCGCGGGGCACTCGTCGGCACCATGGAGGTCTGGCTGGAGCCCGTGCTCGACGGCACCGTGCTGCACTACTTCCTGCGCGCCGTGCTGCCCGGCTCGCCGAGCCCCCGCGAGCTGCGGCGGGCGGCCGACCGCAGGGCACGGGCGGCCAAGGCGATCGCGCTGGAGCTCAAGGAGACCCTCGAGGACGGTCGTGAACCGGGCGTGCCGCCGCGGGCCGGCGGCGCTGGGTAGGCTGGCCCCCGTGCGGGTTCATGTCGTCTCCGACGTGCATGGCAATGCCGAGGCGCTCGCTCGCGCGGGGGAGGGTGCCGACGCGCTCATCGTGCTCGGCGATCTGCTCGACTTCGTCGACTACCACGACCACGGCAACGGCATCCTCGGCGCGCTCTTCGGCGCCGAGCAGGTCGGCACGTTCGCCCAGCTGCGCCGCGAAGGCACGCGGGAGCAGACCGTGGCCTTCTCCCGGTCGCTGTGGGCCAGCCTGGACGACCCCGCGGCGGCGGTCGACGAGGCGATCCGCGAGCAGTACGCGACCCTGTTCGGCGCGATGACCACACCCACCTACGCCATCCCCGGCAACGTCGACGCGCCCGCACTGTGGCCCGAGTTCGCCGGGCCGGGCATCCGGACGGTCGACGGCGAGGTGGTGGAGATCGGCGGCCTGCGGTTCGGCTTCGTCGGCGGGGCGCTGCTGCCCGAGGCGGTCACCCCGCGGCGCAACGGCGCAGTGTGGCGGCCGTACCTGCGCACGCGCGAGGAGTTCGACACAGCGGCGGCGCGCCTGAGGGGCATCGACGTGCTGTGCAGTCACATCCCGCCCGCCGTGCCCGACCTCGCCTACGACGTCGTCGCGCGCAGGCCCGAGATCGGCTCAAGGGCACTGCTCGAGCTGATCCTCGCCGAGCAGCCGCGCTGGTCGTTGTTCGGACACGTGCACCAGCCGCTGACCCCGCGGCTGCGCGCCGGGCGGACCGAGTGCCGCAACGTCGGCCACTTCAAGCAGACCGGACGCCCCTACGTGCTGCGCTGGTGACGGCACCGGCCGCTACGCTCTAGCCCCATGGCCGAGCAGTCCACGCAGTCCATCGAAGTCGACGCGGCACCGGAAGAGATCATGGCGGTCATCGCCGATCTGCCCGCCTACCCGGAGTGGGCCAAGGCCGTCCGGCAGACCGAGGTGCTCGCCGTCGACGACGCCGGCCGGGCCAAGCAGGTCCGGTTCACCCTCGACTCCGGCCCGGTCAAGGACGTCTACATGCTGGAGTACGACTGGGCGGACGACGGGCTGTCGGTGAGCTGGCATCTCGTCAAGGGCCAGATGCAGAAGGCGCAGAACGGCCGTTACCTGCTGGAGCCCCTGAACGGGCGGACCAAGGTGACCTACACGCTCGCCGTCGAGCTCGCGCTGCCGATGATCGGCATGCTCCGGCGGAAGGCCGAAAAAATGATCATGGACACCGCGCTGAAGGAGCTCAAGCGCCGCGTCGAGGGCAAGGGATAGCGTGCGAGTCCTGCTGTTCACCGGCAAGGGGGGCGTCGGGAAGACGACGCTCGCCGCGGCCACGGCCGCGGGTCTCGCGGCGCGGGGCAGCAAGACGCTCGTCGTGTCCACCGACCCCGCGCACTCCCTCGGCGACGCGTTCGGCCTGCCGCTGGCCGCCGAACCCGCGGAAGTCGACAGCTGCCTGCACGGGGCACAGGTCGACGCGCGGACCCTGGTCGACAACGTCTGGGCGACGCTGCGCGTCCAGCTGCGTTCCGCGCTGACCGGCGCCGGGATCGACGCGCTCGACGCCGAGGAGCTGACCGTGCTGCCCGGGGTCGACGAGCTGCTCGCCCTCACCGAGGTCCGGCGGCTCGCCGAGACCGGGCCGTGGGAGAGCGTGATCGTCGACTGTGGCCCGACCGCGGAGACGCTGCGCCTGCTCGCGCTGCCCGAGGCCGTCGCCGGTTACGCCGGCCGCGCGTTCGGCAGGCGCGGCTGGATGGCCCGCGCCGCCGGGGCGTGGAGCGGCGTCGCCGAGTCCGTCGAGCGCCTCGCCGCGCATGTGGACGGCCTGCGCACGCTGCTGACCGACCCCGCGGTGACCACCGTGCGGCTGGTGCTGACGCCCGAGCGGATGGTGGTCGCGGAGACCCGCCGCACGCTGACCTCGCTGGCGCTGCGCGGCATCCGCGTCGACGGCATGATCGCGAACCGGCTGATGCCCGCACCCGGGTTGTGGCGTGGCTCCGCGGCTTCGTGGCTGCGCACGCGGCGCAACGAGCAGGAGGCGGTGCTCGCCGAGCTCCGGCGGTCGGGGCCCGCCGAGGGCATGCTGCGCTCGGTCGAGCACCGGGCGGCCGAGCCGGTTGGCCTGCCCGCCCTGCTGGAGATCGCCAGGGAGCTCTACGGCGACGCGGATCCGCTCGGCGGTGCGGGCGGACCGGCCACCCCGCTGCTCGACGTCTCCGAGACGGAGAGTGGTTTCGACCTGCGGATAGCCCTTCCCCTCGGCCGGGACGCCGCCGTGGACCTGGCCCGCGTCGACGACGACCTGGCCGTCACGGTGGACGGTTTCCGGCGGCTCGTGGCGCTGCCCGGGCCGCTGCGGCCCTGCCGGGTCACCGGTGCCGAGTCGGACGCCCGCGGCCTGCTGGTGCATCTGGAAAGGACCGCATGACCTCATACGAGGAGGGCAGCGCGAGCCTCGCCGAGGAGATCCGGCTGCTCGTCGAGATGGTCGTCGAGCGCGCGGCCCCCTGGCTGGACGGCGTCGTGGCGGCGGGTCACGGCGCCACCGGGGAGGGTGCGGGCACCGGCGAACAGGAGCACGACGCGGGCGGCTGCGGCTGGTGCCCACTGTGCGCCATCGTCGCGGTCGTGCGCGGCGAGCGGCCCGAGTTCGCCGCCCGGCTGTTCGAGCAGGCGGCGCAGCTCGTCGCGCTGCTGCGCGCAGTGCTGGCCGACCGCTGGGAACCGCAGGAGGGCGTGCACATGCCGGGCTTCCGGCCCGCACCGGCGGAGGACGGCCCGGCACCGGAGCGGCCGCTCCGGGTGCAGCACATCGCCGTCCGTCCGCGGCGCGACTGGGGGCCGTAGGTGCTGGCGATCGGGGTCGATGTCGGCGGCACGAGCGTGCGCGCGGGCGTCGTGGACGAGCGGGGTGCGCTGCTCGACACGTCGAGGGTGGGCACACCCGGTGACGAGCTGGCGCTGGAGGACGCGATCACCGGCGTGGTGGAGGAGCTGCGCAACCGGCACGAGGTGGGCGCCGTGGGGCTGGCCGTTGCCGCGTTCGTCCGGCCGGACCTGCGCTCGGTCATGTTCGCGCCGCACCTGGCGTGGCGGGCCGCACCGGTCGCCGACCGGATCGCCAAGCGCGTCGGCCTGCCGGTCAGGCTGGAGCACGACGCCAACGCGGCCACCGTCGCCGAGCACCGCTTCGGCGCGGCGCGGGGCGCGCGGGTGGTCTCGCTGATCGCGATCGGCACCGGGATCGGCGCCGGACTGCTGCTGGACGGGGATCTGTTCCGCGGCGGCCACGGCGTGGCGCCCGAACTCGGCCACCTGTGCGTGCTGCCGGGCGGCCGGGCCTGCTCGTGCGGGAAGTACGGCTGCTGGGAGCGCTACTGCAGCGGCACCGCGCTCGCGGCGACCGCGGTCGAGCTGCTGGCCCGGCATCCCGGCCGCTCGACCGTGCTCGCCAGGGAGGTGGCGGGCGATCCGGGTTCGGTCACCGGCAGGCGGGTCGCGGGAGCGGCCCGCGACGGCGACCCGATCGCCAAGCGCGCGATGGCTGAGCTGGCGCGCTGGCTCGGTGAGGGCCTCGCCCTGGTCGCCGACGTGTACGACCCGGAGGTCGTGGTCATCGCGGGGGGCGTTTCCGAGTCGGCGCCGCTGTTCCTCGACGAGGCGCGCGAGCACTACGCGGCCGCGATCACCGGCGCGGGGCACCGCCCGCTGGCCAGGATCCGCACCGCCCAGCTCGGGGACGAGACCACGATCGTCGGTGCGGCGACCCTGGCGAGGGAGGAGCGCGCCGTCGGCACGGGCTGACCAGCCACCGCTTAGGCTGGCCGGATGCTGCTCGGGGACGGTGACGGGTTCGTCAGCTGTGCGTGCGGGAGCCGGCACTGGGGCCTGCACGGAGCCGCCGGCCTGCTGCTGACCGACCCGCGGCGCGGGGTGCTGCTGCAGCGCCGCGCGTGGTGGACCCATCACGGCCGTACCTGGGCCCTGCCGGGTGGCGCCGTGCAGTCCACCGAGACCGCCGAGCAGGCCGCGCTCCGGGAGACCGAGGAGGAGACGGCGGTGCCGCGCGCCGCGGTACGCGTGCTGGCCTCCTCCAGCGTCGATCACGGGACCTGGAGCTACACGACCGTGCTGGCGACCGTCCGGGAGCCGGTGCGGGCGCGCGTGGCCAACCCGGAGAGCACCGACCTGCGCTGGGTGCCTGCCGGAGAGGTGGCGGACTACCCGCTGCACCACGACTTCGCCGCGGCGTGGCCGGAGCTGCGGGCGCAGCTCGACCGGGAGCTCGTGCTGGTGGTGGACGCCGCCAACGTGGTCGGCTCCCGGCCGGACGGCTGGTGGCGCGACCGCGCGGGAGCCGCCGAGCGGCTGCGGGACCGGCTGGCGCCGCTCGTGCACCGGGGCGTCCGTGCCCCGGACGTCGCACTGGCCCACGGCCGTCACTGGTGCTGGTGGCCCCGCGTGGTGCTCGTGGTGGAGGGGCAGGCTCGGGCGACCGAGCCGACCGAGCACGTCGAGGTCGTCGCGGCCGAGCACGACGGGGACACGACGATCGTGCGCACCGCCAGGGAGGCGCGTGCCGCGCGCCCGCATGATCACGTCGTCGTCGTGACCGCGGACCGGGCGCTGCGTGAGCGGGTCCGCGACGTGGGTTCCGAGGTGATCGGCCCGGCGGCACTGTTGGACCTGCTCCGGGAACCGTGAGGGCGCTCACCGGTCGTGAGTGAGGAGCCGTGTTCTAACTCGCGTGCGCACTCACGAGAGGTGACCAGGCACAATGCAGTGCTTTCAGACCTGGGCGCCGTTGCCGGGGTCGGCGCCGTCGGGCGGACCCTGCCGGACGCGCAGCAGGAGCAGCGCGAGCCCGGTGGCCAGCGCGAGCATCCCGAGCGCCATGCCGACGGTGCCGCTCAGCCCGATCACGCCGGGCGCGATGAGCAACAGCAGTCCCAGCACGAAGAACAGCAGCACGATGAACGCGCCCTTACGCGGCTTCGGCAGCGGCGGGGGCTCCGGCGGGACGAAGTGCTCCTCGTCGTCCACGTCGGCGGGATCGCTGCCGAACATCGTCTCGTCCCAGCCGGTCCCGGTCTCGCGCCAGCCGGTGCTCGCGGGCCCGGCAGGCGCCGCCTGCTCGGGCGGCGGGTCGTCCCGGTCCGGCTCGGTGGGCGTCGTCCCCCTGTCACCCACCCCCTGCGCGCGCAGGTCGGCGACGATCTGCTCGAAGGTGGCGTCGACGTCCTCCGGCCCGTCCGCGCCTGACATCCTGCTCATCGGGCACCAACCTGTCCGACGGTCTGCACGAAGTCCACACTGCGCTCGAAGATCAGTTCGGCGTCGTTGTCCAGTGTCGCCACGTGGTAGCTGTCTCGCAGCAGGACCTCACTGAACTGCCTGCTGCGCACGCCGTCGGCGATGATCCGCGAGTTCACCGGCTCCACGACGTGGTCAACGACCGAGTGCATCAGCAGTAGTGGCTGGGTCACCTTGTGCAGGTCCTGGCGGACCAGCTTCCACAGCTGCGCCAGGCTGGCCGCCGCGCGCACCGGTGTCCGGGAGTAGGCGAGCTCGGTGACACCCGGCTTGGCGATGTCGTCTCCGACCCCCTTGACCGACGGCAGCACCGGCGCAAGCGCCGGGAGCAGCCGGGCGTCCCGGCGCAGGGTCAGCACGGAGGGATTGACGAGCGCGATCCCGGCGACGGCGTCGCCGAGTTGCTGGGCGAGCCGCAGCGTCAGCGTGCCGCCCATCGACAGCCCGAACACGAACACCGACTCGCACGTGCCTGCCAGCGCGTCGAACTCGGCACGGACGCAGTCGTACCAGTCGGTCCACCGTGTGCGGTTGAGCTCCTGCCACGTCGTGCCGTGCCCGGGCAGCCGTGGCCCGCGGACGGTGTAACCGGCTTCGGCGAGGTGCTCGCCCCACGGGCGGATGCTCGCAGGCGAGCCGGTGAAACCGTGACACAGCAGCACCCCGGTCTCGGTGGAACCGGTGTGCGAGAACGGCTCCGCGCCGACGAGCACAGGCATGCCCGATCGCCCTCCCGTTGAGCTGTTGTTCCCATCGTCGCACGGTCGCCGGGGCACGTGCGCCCCCGGCCACGTTGTGACATCGGTCGCCGGGCCGCGGCAAGCGGGGACCTGGTGTTGTGCACGGCCGGTCGCGCTTCGTAGGCTGATCGATCGGGTGCGGGGTTCCGGTAGGAGGAGGGGTTGACGCGGTGCTGTATCGCCTCATGAAGTACGTGCTTCTCGGGCCGCTGCTCCGGCTCTTCTGGCCGGCGAAGGTCTCCGGGCTGGAGAACATCCCGGACAGCGGGGGCGCGATTCTGGCGAGCAACCACCTCGCGGTCGCCGATTCCTTCTTCATGCCGCTCCGCGTCCGCCGACGCGTCACCTTTCCCGCGAAGCAGGAATACTTCACGGAGAGAGGAGTGAAGGGCCGGCTGAAGAAATGGTTCTTCAGCGGCGTGGGGCAGTTCCCGATCGACCGCTCCGGCGGCTCGGCCGCGCAGGCCGCGCTCGACACGGCGATCCGGCTGGTGCGCGAGGGGCATCTGCTCGGCATCTACCCGGAGGGCACCCGTTCCCCGGACGGCCGTCTCTACAAGGGAAAGACCGGCGTCGCCCGGATCGCGCTGGAGTCGAGGGCCCCGGTGGTCCCGGTCGCGATGATCGGCACCGAGAAGGTCAACCCCATCGGCTCCAGGATGTGGCGGCCGCGCAAGCTCGAGATCCGGTTCGGCAGGCCGCTCGACTTCTCCCGCTACGAAGGTCTCTCCGGCGACCGCTTCGTGGAGCGGTCCATCACCGACGAGATCATGTACGCGCTGATGGAGCTGTCCGGCCAGGAATACGTCGACATCTACGCCGCGAAGGCGAAGGAGCTGCTCGCCGCCGAGGAGGCCGGCGTGCGGTCGGCGGTACCTGCGCAGGCCCGCGCGCGGGACGCCGACCGGCTTCCGGAGACCAAGGCCGGTTGACCCGTCCGGGGTCGAGTACGGTGCCCCGGTGCGTTTCTTCTACGACACCGAGTTCATCGAGGACGGCGTGACGATCGACCTCGTCTCGATAGGTGTCGTGGACGAGCGCGGCCACGAGTTCTACGCGGTCTCCACCGAGTTCGACCCCGGCAAGGCAGGCCCGTGGGTACGGGAGAACGTCCTGCCGAAGCTGCCCTCGCCCGCCGACCCCGCCTGGCGCAGCCGCGACCGGATCCGCCAGGACCTGCTCGACTTCTTCGGGAAGCCGCACGGCGGGATCGAGCTGTGGGCCTGGTTCGCCGCCTACGACCACGTCGCGCTGGCCCAGCTGTGGGGCCCGATGCCCGCGTTGCCACGCCAGTTGCCGCGGTTCACCCGCGACCTTCGGCAGCGTTGGGAGGACGCGGGCAAGCCGCGGCTGCCCGACCCGCCGGGCGATGCGCACGACGCGCTCGCCGACGCGCGGCACAACCTCGAGCGCTGGCGGATCATCGAGGACGCCCGCCGAGCCCAGCGCTCGTGAGTGCGCAGACGAGTTAGAACGCTGTTACGCACTCACGAGGCGGGCGGCGCTGGTCACCGGGCGCGTACGGCAGCGGCGAGCTCGTCGAGCAGGGCCGCGGTCGTCGGCCAGTCCATGCAGGCGTCGGTGATGCTGCGGCCGTAGGCCAGGTCGCCGCCGCGGCCGAGGGTCAGGTCCTGGCGGCCGGCTTCGAGGAAGCTCTCCAGCATCACGCCCACGATGCCACGCTCGCCCGCGGCGATGCGCCCGGCGATGTCGCCGACCACCTCGGCCTGCCGCTCGTGGTCCTTGCCGCTGTTGCCGTGACTGGCGTCGATGATGAGCCGCTCGGGCAGCCCGGCGGTGCGCAGCCTGCCCAGCGTCTCCTCGACCGTGGCCGCGTCGTAGTTGGCGCCCGCGGTGCCACCGCGCAGGATGACGTGGCAGTCCGGGTTGCCCGAGGTGGTGAGCAGCGCCGCGAGGCCGTCGGCGTTGATGCCGGCGAACACGTGGCTCGCCGCGGCCGCCCGGGTGGCGTCCACCGCCACCTGCACGTCACCGTCGGTGGAGTTCTTGATCCCCACCGGCATGGAGAGCGCGCTGCAGAGCTGGCGGTGCACCTGGCTCGCGGCTGTGCGCGCGCCGATCGAACCCCAGCTCACCGTGTCCGCGATGAACTGCGGGGTGATCGGGTCCAGGAACTCGCAGCCCACCGGCAGACCCAGCGCCGAGACGTCGAGCAGCAGCTGCCGCGCGATGCGCAGGCCCTTGTTGACGGCGAAGCTGCCATCGAGGTCGGGATCGTTGATCAGGCCCTTCCAGCCCAGGGTGGTACGCGGCTTCTCGAAGTAGACGCGCATGACGACGTGCAACTGCTCGCGCACCCGCTCGGCGTGCTCGGCGAGCTGGCGGGCGTAGTCGAGCGCCGCCGCCGGATCGTGCACGGAGCACGGGCCGACCACGACCGTGAGCCGGTCGTCGCGGCCGTCGAGGACGCCGACCGTGTCGGCGCGGCCCTGCGCGACCGTCTTCGCGGTCGCGGCGTCGAGGGGATGTTCCTGGCGCAGCAGGGCGGGTGACAGCAGCGGGCTGATGCTCGTGGTGCGCTGGTTGTCCAGCGACCGCACCGGGTCGGTGGCGTCCGCGGGCCCTGCGGTGAGTGACATGTCGGGGCGTTCCTTTCCGCAAGCCGCCCCGAACCCGCCGAGCCGGCTTGTCGTCCGGCTCGTGGGTGGTGGGTCAGCGCACGGTGTCGCCGACCGGCCCACCCGGGGCCGGTCCGCTAAACCAGAAATAGCGCTGCACGGACGTGACCCTAACAGATGCCGGGATGCTCCTGCACCGATCAAGAGCCGATCCCGTTAGGCTGGCGTCCGAAAAGTGTGACTCAAGACAAACGCGGAGGTCTGATCTGATGCGAGTCGGTGTGCTGACCGGCGGTGGCGACTGCCCGGGGCTCAACGCCGTGATCCGTGCGGTGACCCTCAAGGGCATCCAGGTACACGACTGGGAGATCGTCGGCTTCCGCAACGGCTGGCGTGGTCCGCTCACGGGGGAGAGCAGGCCGCTGGGCCGCGGTGACGTCGAGGCCATCCTGACGCGGGGCGGCACGATCCTGGGCTCCTCCCGGACGAACCCATACAAGGAGGAGGGCGGCGTCGAGCGGATCAAGTCGGTGCTCTCGGAACAGGGCATCGACGCGCTGGTGGCGATCGGCGGCGAGGACACCCTCGGGGTGGCGAACAAGCTGGCCGACGAGGGGATCAACGTCGTCGGCGTGCCGAAGACCATCGACAACGACCTCGGCGCCACCGACTACACCTTCGGCTTCGACACCGCCGTGCACATCGCCACCGAGGCGATCGACCGGCTGCACACCACCGCCGAGTCGCATCACCGTGCCCTCGTGGTCGAGGTGATGGGCCGGCACGCGGGCTGGATCGCGCTGCACTCCGGCCTCGCCGGCGGGGCGAGCGTGATCCTCGTGCCGGAGACCCCGTTCTCGGTCGACCAGGTGGTGGAGTGGGTCGAGCGCCGGTTCGAGCGTGAGTACGCGCCGATCATCGTCGTCGCCGAGGGGGCGCTGCCCGAGGGCGGCGCCGAGCGGCTGCAGAGCGGGGAGAAGGACGCGTTCGGGCACGTGCGGCTGGGCGGGATCGGCAACTGGCTCGCCGACGAGATCGCCGAGCGGACGGGCAAGGAGTCGCGTGCGGTGGTGCTCGGGCACACCCAGCGCGGCGGCACGCCGACCGCCTACGACCGGGTGCTCGCCACCCGGTTCGGGCTGCACGCGGTGGATGCGGTGGCAGCGGGCGACTTCGGCGTGATGGTGGCCCTGCGCGGCACCGACATCGTCCGCGTGAAGCTGGAGGAGGCCACCGCCGAGCTCAAGACGGTGCCGCCGGAGCGCTACGCCGAGGCCGAGGTCTTCTTCGGCTGACCGCCTCCGCCACCGCGGACACGGCCCCGGGACCGTCCACGGACCCCGGGGCCGTGGCGCGGTGGTACCCGGACACGATCAATCGGCGAATGGTGTGAACAATCGCCGCGCCGCGCGGTACATTCCCCTCCGCACGTCAGCGTTGGAGGTGAGTGATGTCACAGCCCGCCGCCGGGGAGTCCACAACCGAGTCGCTCGACCGGGGCACGGTCCGGCGTCAATGGATCGGCGTCGCACTGGGGTCCGTGCTCGCCGTCGTGGCCTATCTCCTGCTGCCCGACGGCCTTTCCCCGGAGGGCCGGGTCACGGCGGCGATCGCGGTGCTGATGGCCGTGTGTGGGTGACCGAGGCGCTGCCGCTCGCGGCCACCGCGCTGCTGCCGCTGGTGCTCTTCCCGCTCTTCGGGGTCAGCGACATCGAGGACGCGGCCAGCCCCTACGCCGACGACATCATCTTCCTGTTCATGGGCGGCTTCATGCTGGCCCTGGCGATGCAGCGGTGGAACCTGCACAAGCGGATCGCGCTGCGGACCGTGCTCGCCGTCGGCACCCGTCCGGTGATGCTGATCGCCGGCTTCATGATCGCGACGGCGTTCATCAGCATGTGGGTGAGCAACACCGCGACCACGGTCATGATGCTGCCGATTGGCGTTTCCGTGCTGGGCCTCGTGTGGCAGCTCGGTGACGGCAGGGGCGATCCGAACTTCGCCACGGCACTGATGCTCGGCATCGCCTACGCCGCGTCGATCGGCTCGCTGGGCACGATCATCGGTACCCCGCCGAACACGCTGCTGGTCGGTTACCTCGAGGACAACCACGACATCAGCATCGCCTTCGGCGAGTGGATGCTTTTCGGGGTGCCGATCGCGGTGGTGTTCCTGGTGATCGCCTGGTTCGTGCTGACGCGGCTGGTGTTCCCGCCCACGATGAAGTCCCTGCCCGGCGGCCGGGAGCTGATCCGGGAGCAGCTCGACGAGATGGGCCGGATGAGCCGGGGTGAGTGGAACGCGCTCGCCGTTTTCGTGCTCGCGGCACTGTCGTGGATCTTCATCCCGACACTCGCCGACGTCGAGGCGATCGGCAACGCCCTGCCGTGGCTGTCCAATGTGTCCGACGCGGGGATCGCGATGGCGGTGGCGGTACTGCTCTTCGTGCTCCCGGTGGATGCGCGCGCCGGTGTGCGCACGCTCAACTGGGACACGGCGAAGCAGCTGCCGTGGGGGATCCTCCTGCTTTTCGGCGGCGGGCTGAGCCTGTCCAGCCAGTTCACCGCGACCGGGCTGAGCGAGTGGATCGGCGAACAGGTCAGCGGGTTGGACGTACTGCCGCTGCTGGTCCTCGTCGCCGTGACCGTGCTGCTGGTGCTCCTGCTCACCGAGCTGACGAGCAACACCGCGACGGCCGCGGCGTTCCTGCCGATCCTCGGTGGGGTCGCGCTCGGTCTCGGCCACGGCCCGATGGTGCTGGTCGTGCCGGCCGCGCTCGCCGCGACCTGCGCGTTCATGCTGCCCGTTGCGACCCCGCCGAACGCCATCGTGTTCGGCTCGGGCTATGTCACGACGGGGCAGATGATCCGCGGTGGTGTCCTGCTGAACGTGATCGGGCTCGTGCTGGTCACGCTCGCCGCCTACACCCTGGGTGCCTGGGTCCTCGGGATCGCGTTCTGAGTCCCTGTCCTTGATCCAGAGCGCGGCGTTGTGCCTGGTCACCTCTCGTGAGTGCGTACGCGAGTTAGAACACTGTTACGCACTCACGACCGGTGACCTGCGGCGCGCTCCGGATCGTCGTCGCCGCCGAGTAGCGTGTGCGCGTGGCTTTCACCGGTTTCGGCGAGTACGCCGTCGACTTCTTCGACGGGCTCGTCGTGGACAACTCGAAGTCGTACTGGCAGGACAACCTGGCCACCTACCGGGCCGACGTCCGCGCGCCGATGGAGGCACTGCTCGCCGAGCTCGTCCCCGAGTTCGGCCCCGGTTTCGGCGAGGGCAAGGTGTTCCGGCCCTACCGCGACGTCCGCTTCGCCAGGGACAAGAGCCCGTACAAGACGCACTGCGGGGCCGTGATCGAGCAGGGCCGCGGCGGCGGTGCCTACTACGTCGAGGTCGGCCCGGCCGGGCTGCGGGCCGGCGGCGGCTGTTTCCACCTGGCCGCCGACCAGCTCGCCCGGTTCCGCCGGGCTGTCGACACGGACGTGCACGGCGCCGAGCTGGTGAAGATCCTCGCGGCGTTGCGGCGGTCCGGCTGGGAGATCGCCGGTGACATGCTCAAGACGAGGCCGCGCGGGTTCGCGGCGGACCATCCGCGGCTGGACCTGCTCCGGCACCGCTCGCTGTACGCGTTCCGGGTGTGGGAGCCGGACGACACGCTGCACGAGCGCGCCTGCCTGGACCGGGTGCGCGCAGCATGGCGGCAGGTCCGCCGGTTCAACGAGTGGGCGCGCGATCACGTGGGCGCGAGCGAGCAGGCACGCCGGTGACGGTCTTCCTTAACGATCTCGGGATCGGTACAGACTTGCGTGCCGCCAGGGTTTAAGGTGTCTGAGTGTGAGCCGACGAGCGAAGATCGTATGCACCCTTGGCCCGGCGACGGCGACGGCGGACAAGGTCCGGGACCTCGTCGACGCGGGTATGGACGTCGCGCGGATGAACTTCAGTCACGGTAGCCACGGTGACCACAAGCAGGTCTACGACCTGATCCGCACCGCCGCGGCCGACACGGGCAAGGCGGTCGGCATCCTCGCGGACCTGCAGGGTCCGAAGATCCGGCTCGGCACGTTCGCGAGCGGACCCGTCGAGTGGCGTACCGGGGATCGCGTCCGGATCACCGTCGAGGACATCGCGGGAACGCACGACCGCGTCTCGACCACGTACAAGGGCCTGGCCAAGGACGCCAAGCCGGGTGATCGGCTGCTCGTCGACGACGGCAACGTCGGCCTCGTCGTCGAGGGCGTCGACGGCCCCGACGTGATCTGCGAGGTCACCGAGGGCGGCACGGTCAGCAACAACAAGGGCGTCTCGCTGCCCGGCATGGACGTGTCCGTGCCCGCGATGTCCGAGAAGGACATCGAGGACCTCGAGTTCGCCCTCGAACTGGGCGCCGACTTCATCGCGCTGTCGTTCGTGCGCTCCCCGGCCGACATCGACCTGGTGCACCAGGTGATGGACCGGGTCGGCAAGGGCCGCGTGCCGGTGATCGCGAAGCTGGAGAAGCCGGAGGCGGTCTACAACCTCGAGGCGATCGTGCTGGCCTTCGACGGTGTGATGGTGGCGCGCGGCGACCTGGGCGTCGAGCTGCCGCTGGAACAGGTGCCGCTGGTGCAGAAGCGGGCCATCCAGATCGCGCGGGAGAACGCCAAGCCGGTCATCGTCGCGACGCAGATGCTCGACTCGATGATCAACAACTCCCGGCCGACCCGCGCGGAGGCGTCCGACGTCGCCAATGCCGTACTCGACGGCGCCGACGCGGTGATGCTCTCCGGTGAGACCAGTGTCGGCCGGTATCCGATCGAGACCGTGGAGACGATGAGCCGGATCGTGCGGGCGGTGGAGGCGGACATGCCGTCGGTGCCGCCGCTAAGCCACGTTCCGCGGACCAAGCGCGGCGTCATCTCCTACGCCGCCCGTGACATCGGTGAACGGCTCAACGCGAAGGCCCTGGTCGCCTTCACTCAGTCGGGCGACACCGTGCGCCGCCTCGCGCGGCTGCACACCCGGCTGCCGCTGCTCGCGTTCACCCCGCTGGAGAGCGTGCGCTGCCAGCTGGCGATGACCTGGGGCACCACCGCGCGGATCGTGCCGCACGCCGACTCGACCGACCGGATGATCCAGCAGGTCGACCACGCCATGCTGGAGACGGGCCGCTACCAGGCCGGTGACCTGGTGGTGATCGTCGCGGGCTCGCCACCCGGCACGGTCGGCTCCACCAATCTAATCCGCGTGCACCGGCTCGGTGAAGAGGACCACGCCTAGCGGCGGCACCGTCGTCGACAGTGTTGAATCTCAGGCATGACTGAGCTGGCGAGGCAGGCCGCGTCCGGACTCGAGCGGGAGACCGGCCTCGACGCGCATCAGGTGCTCGACCGACTGGTCGCCCTGCTGGACCTGGAGAAGATCGAGGAGAACATCTTCCGCGGGGTGAGCCCGCCGCATTCGCCGACTCGCGTGTTCGGCGGGCAGGTGGCGGGCCAGGCGCTGGTCGCCGCCGGGCGCACCGTGCCCGCGGAGCGAACGGTGCACTCCCTGCACGCCTACTTCATCCGCGGCGGCGATCCGAGGGTGCCGATCGTCTACGAGGTGGACCGCATCCGGGACGGCCGGTCGTTCACCACCCGGCGGGTCGTGGCCGTACAGCACGGCAAGGCGATCTTCGCGCTGTCGGCCTCGTTCCAGCTCGCGGAGCAGGGGGTGGAGCACGCCGACGAGATGCCCGACGTGCCACCCCCCGAGTCGCTGCTGACGCTGGCCGAGCGCGCGGCGGGATTCGCCGACCGGCTCGGGATTCGCACGATGCCGCGGCCGATCGACATCCGCTACGTCAACGACCCGCCGTGGGTGACCCGCGAGAGCGGGGAGCGTCCCGCACGCAACCAGGTGTGGATGCGTGCGGACGGTGTCCTGCCCGACGAGCAGTTGCTGCACGTCTGCGTGCTCACCTACGCCTCGGACATGACGTTGCTCGATTCGGTGCTGGCCAGGCACGGTGTGTACTGGGACCTCGACAAGGTGCTCGGCGCCAGCCTCGATCACGCGCTGTGGTTCCACCGGCCGTTCCGTGCCGACGAGTGGTTTCTCTACGACAGCTCGTCGCCGACCGCGTCCGGGGCGAGGGGACTGGCGACCGGCCGGTTCTTCGCCGAGGACGGCACCCATATCGCGACCGTGGTCCAGGAGGGCCTTGTCCGTGTGCTGTAGCCGGGGCGGGCGGCGCCCTCAGCCCGCGTAGTGCAGGGCCGAGTTCCGCCGCCGGTGGTGGCGGCGAATGGCAGGTTGCACAGGTATGTCCTCCGCGCCCGCGCCGAGGGCGCCCTGCACGGCGAGGTAGGCCCGGCAGGGCAGCCCGCCGCGCCGCCGGGGGAACAGCCGTGGGCGGCGGCCGTGACAGACGGTGCAATGGCCACGGGGATCGAGCCGGTGCTCACCGAGCACCGTCCGCAGCGCATCCACCAGCAGGGCGAGCTCGCGGCCGGCGCCGCCGTCCTCGGCTGCCGCCCGCGAGATCTCCGCGAGCCTGCCGTGGACACTCGCCTGCAGTGGGCTGACGATGGGATCGTGCGCGACCACGTGATCTCCCCATTCCGTACCGCGGAACCCTCCGCTGCGGAGAGCACGCCGTGACGATACCTATCGATTGTGCAAATTGCAGTCCACCGATTGGGCAACAACTTGCCCGCCGCACGTCAATGCATCACCGATTTCGGAACCGGCTGGTTAGATGTGGGGCACCAGTGGGCTAGCGAGCCGGAGGTGAAGCCATGACACGAGGCCACGGTCCGACCGTGCGACGTCGCAGGCTGGCCAGTGAGCTGCGCCGGCTCCGGGAGGCGGCCGAGCTGACCATCGACGAGGTCGGGGAGAAGCTCGAGTGCTCCGCGTCCAAGATCAGCCGAATCGAGACCGGGCACGTGGGTGTCACGCCCCGTGACGCGCGCGACATGCTCGAGCTGTACGGCATCACCGGCGATGCGCAGGAGGCGCTCGTCCAGCTCGCCAGGGAGGCGCGTAAACGCGGCTGGTGGCAGGCGTACAACGAGGTCTTCACCGGTGCCTTCGTCGGGCTGGAGGCCGACGCGAGCTCACTGCGGGCCTTCCAGGCGCTGCTGGTACCGGGACTGCTGCAGACGGAGGACTATGCCCGCAACGTGATCAGGGCGATGCGGCCGGACGCCGCGGAGGCCGAGGTCGAGCGGCGGGTCGCCGCACGGATGGCGCGCCAGCAGCTGCTGCAGGATCCGGTGCCGCCGGAGTACTGGGCCGTCGTCGACGAGGCCGTGCTCCGCCGGGTGGTCGGCGGGCCGGAGGTGATGGTCGACCAGCTCGCCAGGCTCGCCGAGCTGGCCCAGCTGCCGCACGTGACCATCCAGGTCGTCCCGTTCGCCGCCGGCGCGCACCCTGGCATGGAGGGCCCGTTCCTCATCCTGGGTTTTCCGGAGCAGGTCGACCCGGACGTGGTGTACGTGGACACGACGAGCAGCGGTCTCTACCTGGAGATGGCGCCCGATGTGCGGCGCTATTCCCTCATGTTCGATCATTTGCGAGCCGCCGCGCTCAAGCCGGACGACTCCATCCAGCTGATCGCCGATGCGGGCAGGCGGTTCCGCAGTGAGTAGCAATACCAGTACGACCAAGCAGAGTGAGGAGTAGGGAAATGGTGGCCGACGCCGATCTTTCCAGGCTGGAATGGCGGAAGAGCACCTACAGCGGTGGCGGCAACGACTGCGTCGAGGTCGCGTTCACCGGAGAAGGTGCTGCCGTGCGTGACTCGAAGAACCCGGCGGCAGGCGCGTTACGCCTGCCGGCCGCGCACTGGCATGCGCTCCTGGCCGCTGCCCGGACGGGTGAACTCGACCTGCGCTGACGGACGCTCCCCACCCGGCCCCTTACCCCGGTCTCCCCTGCTCGGCCGCGGGTAAGGGGTCGTTCGTGTCCGGTACGACGTGATCACCCGATGCCGGCCCCCGTCCCTCAGGACGACTCTGACCTTCGTCGAAACGTAGGAGAAGAGATCGGAATGAGCGATGAGGATGGTCAGGCAGTGGACGGGGGATGCCCTGCACGCCGAGGTGGCGTACCGGGTGGAGGAGATGCGCAAGGCCGGCAAGGCGGGGAGGGCGGCCAGGAACCGCCGGTGGTCGCGTGAACGGGACCGCACTGCGGACCCGGTGAGCCACCGTACCGACGAGCGGGACCCGGCGCCCCGGCGCCGGGCCGCCTGAGCGGAGGGTCGTCAGCCCCCGGCGAAAACCATGCGGAACTGTCGGTCGGGTAGCGCACAATACGAGTTGTGCCCCCTCTTGGTTCGGCTATACCGCTCGTCGGCCGCGTCGACGAGCTGAGCAGGCTGCGTTCCGCGCTGGCCCGCGCGGAACGACGTGCGGCGGGGGCGGTGCTGCTTTCCGGCGACGCCGGGGTCGGCAAGAGCCGGCTGCTCGCCGAGTTCGCCGACCACGCCGCGGGACAGGAGGCGCTGGTGCTGACCGGCCGGTGCCTCGACATGCAGGCGGGCGGACTGCCCTACCTGCCCTTCGCCGAGGCGCTGGGTCCGCTCACCACCACGGACGACCCCGTCGTCGGTGAGGCGGTGCGGGCACGTCCCGCGCTCGGCCGGCTGCTCCCGCAGGTGCACGCGGCCCCGCCTGCCGGCCTCCACTACGCCCAGGTGCCCTCCGCCGAGGCCGAGTCCCTGCACCGTGCCCGCGCCGCCCAGGACCTCGGCGAGCTCCAGCTCTTCGACGCGGTGCTGGGCGTGCTCACCGAGATCGCCGAGCAACGGCTGGTCGTGCTGGTGCTGGAGGACCTGCACTGGGCAGACGGCTCCACGCGCAATCTGCTCTCCTTCGTGCTCTCCAGGCTGCGTTCGCAGCGTCTGCTCGTGATCGGCAGCTACCGGGAGGAGGACGTGCACCGGCGGCACCCGCTGCGCGCACTGCTCGCGGAACTGGTGCGGCTGCCCACGGTGGAGCGGGTGGACGTGCCTCCGTTCGGTGATGCCGAGTCGCGTGCGCTGGTGCGCGCGCTGGCGGACGAACCGCTGCCGTCGGAGACGGTGGCCGACGTCGTGGCGCGGTCGGAGGGCAACCCGTTCTTCGTCGAGGAGCTGCTCGCGTCCTGCGCGACCGGTGCGGACCTGCCCGCGGGGCTCGCCGAGGTGCTGCTCGCCCGGGTGGAGCGGCTCGCACCGGAGACGAGGCGGGTGCTGCGGACCATCGCGGTGGCCAGCGACGCCGTGGCCCACGCCGCGCTGGCCGAGGTCTCCGGCCTCGACGAGCTCCAGCTGGACGAGGCGCTGCGCGAAGCCGTGCAGCACCACGTGCTGGTGATCGAGCGCGGTTTCTACACGTTCCGGCACGCCCTGCTGCGGGAGGCCGTCTACGGCGACGTCCTGCCGGGGGAGCGGAGCCGGATGCACGCCGCCTACGCGGCGCGACTCCGCGCGAAGCCGCAGGGCCGCGGGCACGACGCGCGGCTCGCCTACCACAGCATGCAGAGCCGGGACCACAGCACGGCGCTGGCCGCGCTGGTGCGGGCCGCCGACGAGGCCGAGCAGCTCGGCGCTCCCGGCGCGGCCCTGCGGCACATCGAACAGGCGCTGGAGATCTGGGACACCGTTCCGGCCGCCGACCGCCCGGACGGCATCGACGAGCTCAAGCTGCTGCACGAGGCGTCGTTCTTCGCCGGCACGTCCGGCGAGCCGGAACGCGCGATCGCCTTCGCCCGGTCGGCGGTCGAGACCCTCGGCCCCGAGGTGGACACCGAGGACGCCGCGTTCACCTGGCGCAGGCTCGCCGAGGCACTGCTGTCGCTCGACAGCACCTTCGACGAGGCGGTCGACGCGATCGGCCGCGCCTGGGAACTGGTGGCCGACGCTGCGCCGAGCAGGACAAGGGCCTGGGTGCTGGCGACCCGTGCGGGGATCCTGCGTGGCATCGATCGGATGGACGAGGCTTACTGGAGCGCGCAGACCGCCGTCGCGGACGCCCGTGCCGTCGGGGCCGGAGGTGCCGAGGCGGCCGCGCTGACCACGCTCGGCGCGCTGGCCGACTCCGCGGGCAACCCGGGAGAGGCCAGGGAGCGGCTGCGGCAGGCCGAGCGCAAGGCCCGGGACGCGGGCGCGCTGCACGTCGAGCTGCGGGCGCTGTACTTCCTCGCCCTCAGCTACGACGACCTGGCCGAGATCGCTCCCGCGATCGAGCTGTACCGGCGCGGCATCGAACGGGCGGAGGAGTCCGGGCTGAGCTGGAGCTCGTTCGGTCTCGGCCTGCGGGCCCGGCACGTCTTCCTCCGCTACGTCAGCGGCGACTGGCCTGCCGACTCGGAGAAGGACCGGCCGAAAGCCAGCGTGTCCAGCACGGTCACCGCCCTGCTCACCGCGTCGTGGGTGCACCTGGTGGTGGCGCGGGGCCGCTTCGCCGACGCGGAACGGCTCGTCGCGGACCTGCGCTCGCAGTGGCACAGCGACATCCTGATCACGCTGGCGGCATCCACCGCGGGTACCGAGCTGGCCGGCTGGCAGGGGGACTATCCGACGGCGGCCCGCCGCGCGCAGGAGGGCATCGGCTGGCTGGAGACGATGTTGCCGTGGGCGCTCGGCGGGCTCCGGATCGGCGCCCTCGGTGTCGAGGCTTGCGCCGCGTGGGCCGGTGCGGCACGCGGCCGGGGTGATGCCAAGGCGGAGGCGGAGGCGCTGGCGGCCGGCGAGGCGCTGATCGAGCACGTCCGGGAGTGCGCGCGACGCGGCAGGCCGCGGACGGGCACGCTCGGGCCGGAGGGGCATGCTTGGCTGGCCCGCGCCGAGGCCGCGGCGACCGGGCTGGCCGGCCCCGCCGACCCGGCGTCGTGGGAGAAGGCGGTGGCCGCGTTCGGTTACGGCGCCGTGTACGAGCAGGCGGTGTGCCGCCTGCGGCACGCGGAGGCGCTGCTGGCCGCGGGCGACCCCGACCCGGCAGCCGAACAGCTGCGCGAGGCACACGAGGTCGCCCGGCGGCTCGGCGCGAAACCCCTGCTCGCGGCTGTCCGCGACCTTGCGCACCGGGCGCGGGCCGAGCTGCCTGGGGAGCGGCCCGCGCGCCGCGCGGTCGTCGACCCGCTCACCGACCGGGAGCGGGCCGTGCTCGAACGGGTCGCGCTCGGCCGCACGAACCGCCAGGTCGGCGCCGAGCTCTACATCAGTGAGAAGACGGTGAGCGTGCACCTCTCCCGCGTGATGGCCAAGCTCGGCGCAACCCGGCGCGCGGAGGCGGTGGCGATCGCCTACGACCGCGGCCTGCTCACCCACTAGCCCGCGAGTTCCGCGCCCGGAGCGGCTGGAGTGCGCAACTCGCGGGGCCGAGTGGGCAGCTCGCGGGCTGGGGTGGGGGGCTCGCGGGTCAGCGGCCGGGGAGCCTGCGCAATGCCCGCATGCTCGCGGTCATGCCTTTCGCCCACAGCTTCGGCGGCATCCCGCGGAACGGCCGCAGCCGGAACCCGCGCTGCACGGCGATCGACTGCGACTCCGTGTACTTGAGCAGTCCCTCGGCGGCGTTGCGGCGGCCGACGCCGGACTCCTTCATCCCGCCCATCGGCACGCCCACGCTGCCGAAGGTCGCGGCGAAGCCCTCGTTGACGTTGACGGTGCCGGCCTTCAGCCGGGTGGCGACCTCCCAGCCATGCCGCTGGTCGCCGGACCACACACTGGCGTTGAGCCCGAACGGGGTGTCGTTGGCCCGTTCGACAGCCTCGTCGACGTCGGTGTAGCCGTAGACGGCGACCACCGGCCCGAACGTCTCCTCGGCGAACAGCCTGGCCCGCTCGGTCACCCCGGTGAGGATCGTCGGCTCGTAGAAGAGCGGCCCGAGATCCGGCCTCGGCCTGCCGCCCGTCAGTACCGTCGCGCCGTTCGCCCGTGCGTCCGCGACGTGCGCCGACACGGTGTCGAGCTGCTCGGCCGAGGTCAGCGACCCCATCCCGGCGCTGTAGTCGAGCGTGGCACCGAGGCGCAGCGCCTGAGTCCTGCGCACGAACGCCTGCGTGAACGCCTCCCGGATGCTCTCGTGCACGTAGATCCGCTCGACCGAGACGCAGAGCTGGCCCGCCGAGGAGAAGCAGGCGGCCACGGCGCCCGCGGCGGCCTTGGCCACGTCGGCGCCGGGGAGCACGACCATCGGGTTCTTGCCGCCGAGTTCGAGGGAGTAGCCGGTCAGCCGCCGTGCGATCTGCCCGGCCAGGTGCTTGCCGGTCGGTGTGGAGCCGGTGAAGCACACGTAGTCGGACTCCTCGACGATCGCGTCGCCGATCCGCGAGCCGCGGCCGAGCACGACTTGCCATGCGTCCGCGGGCAGCTCCGCCCGCTCGGCCAGTTCGTGCAGCCACAGTGCCGAGAGCGCGGTCTGGTTGTCCGGCTTCTGCACCACGGCGTTGCCTGCGGCGAGCGCGGGCAGTACGTCCATCGCGGTGAGTGCGAGCGGGTAGTTCCACGGCGAGATCACTCCGACGACGCCCTTGGGGTGGCGTACCTCGCCGGCCCTGGTCAGCACGGGGATGACCCCGGCGGCGCGCCGCGGCGCGAGCAGCCTGGCGCTGTGCTTGCCGTAGTAGGCGGCGACCAGCGCGGTCGCGGCGACCTCGTCGAACGCGTCGAGCCGGGACTTGCCCGCCTCGACCTGCACGAGGTCGAGCACCTCGTCCTGGTGCCGGAGGATGAGGTCGTGCAGCCGGATCAGCACCTGCTGGCGCTCGGTGGCCGGCATCGCCGCCCAGCCGGGCTGGGCCCGGCGGGCCCCGGCGAAGGCGGCGCGCGTGTCGGCGTCGGTGGCCTGCGGCAGGGTCGCGATCGGCAGGCCCGTGAACGGTGCGGTCATCTCGGCGGGCGCGGAGTCGGCGCCGCCCGTCACGCGTTCGAGCAGGGCGGCGGCCCGCGCGGCCGGGGGAGCGCCTGCCACCCCGCCGATGGTGCCCGGCGTACCGGTGGCCCGGCCCGCATTCACCGGTGTCGTGCTGGTCATCGCAACTCCAATCGCGGCGTTGTTACTGCCGAGTAGAGCATACCGCCGGTACGTAAACCCCAGCGGCTCGTGAGTGCGCACGCGAGCTCTGACTCGTGTGCGCACTCACGAGGGGCCGACGCGGTCAGGGTTGCGCGTAGAGGGTCACGGCGATGCGCTTCCACTCCTCGAGCAGCTGCTTGCGGCGCTGCGGGTCGCCGCCCAGCTCGGCGTCGAGCGCGAGACCCCGGGTGAAGTTCACGGTCAGCCAGTACAGCGTCTCCACCTTCTCGCGCGGCAGGTCACCGGTGATGCCGGCGACGTGCTCGAGGGTGGACCGGCCGAGGGCCCGGTCCACCGGCCGGATCGCGGCGCGCAGCTGCGGGTCGGTGCGGGCGGCGATCCAGAGCTCGGTGACGGCCGTGGCGAGCGTGCCCGAGTAGGCCTCCCACAGCACGTCGATCGCCGCAGCCACGCGTTCGGGTCCGGCCGGCAGCCGGTCCACCTCCGGCGTGCGCTGTGCCTTGAGCTTCGTGGTGAGGTGCTCGACCGCGGCGGCCATCAGCTCGGCCTTGTCCGCGAAATGGTGCTGAACCGCGCCCTTGGAGACCCCGGCCCTCGCGCAGACCTCCTGCATCGACGTGCGCGCGTAACCGATCTCGACCAGGCAGTCGACGGTGGCGTCGAGCAGTGCCGTCCTCGTCTGCGCGCGCCGCTGAGCCTGCGTGCGGTGCCCCCGGTTGCCCGGCGTTCCGGTCGCTGTCACCGCGCCTCCCTTTACCGGCCCCGTGGGCACATGTACATTCCAGCCAGAACTTACATTCCGTTCGTCATGTTTTCTAGCCGGGGCAGAGCAGGGAGGGCGCAGACGTGCCGCTGAACATCAGGAGGAGCTCCTGGATGACCCAGGAGCTGGACGACTTCCGGGACCTCGCGAGGAACTTCTGCCAGAAGGAGCTGGCGCCCAACCAGGAGCGGTGGATCGAGGCCAAGCAGGTCGACCGCGGACTGTGGACGAAGGCCGGCGAGGTGGGCCTGCTCGCCCTGTCCATCCCCGAGGAGTACGGCGGTGGCGGCGGCAGCTTCGCGCACGAGGCCGTGCTTTACGAGGAGCAGGCGCGCTCCGGTGACGGGGCGTGGGGCGTCTCCGTGCACAACGGCATCGTGGCGCACTACCTGGCGGCCTATGCCTCGGAGGAGAAGAAGAAGGAGTGGCTGCCGAAGTTCGCCAGCGGCTCCTATGTCGGCGCGGTCGCGATGACCGAGCCCGGCACCGGCTCCGACCTGCAGGGCATCAAGACCCGTGCGGTGCGCGACGGGGACTCCTACGTCATCAACGGCGCCAAGACGTTCATCACCAACGGCGCCCACGCCGATCTCGTGGTCGTCGCCTGCAAGACCGACCCGGACGCGGGTGCGCAGGGCGTCTCGCTCATCGCCGTGGAGACCTCCGCACCCGGTTTCCGCCGTGGCCGGGTGCTCGACAAGGTGGGGCTCAAGGGTCAGGACACGGCCGAGCTGTTCTTCGACGATGTCCGCGTGCCGGCGGAGAACCTGCTCGGCGAGCAGGAGGGCCAGGGCTTCATCCAGCTGATGCAGCAGCTCCCGCAGGAGCGGCTGATCATCGCGGTGACGGCGGTGGCGGGCATGGAGGCCGCCATCGACCAGACCATCGCCTACACCAAGGAGCGGACGGCGTTCGGCCGGCCGGTGTTCGGCTTCCAGAACACGAAGTTCACCCTCGCCGAGGCCGCCACCGAGGCGGCCGTCGCCCGCGCATTCCTCGACCAGTGCATCGAGCGGCACCTGCTCGGCGAGCTCGACGTGCAGGGCGCGGCGATGGCGAAGCTGTGGACCACCGAGCGGGTGAACAAGGTGATCGACGACTGCGTGCAGCTCTTCGGTGGCTACGGATACATGATGGAGTACCCGATCGCCAGGGCCTGGGCCGATATGCGCATCTCCCGCATCTTCGGCGGCACCAGTGAGATCATGAAGGAAATCATCTCCCGGACGCTGTGAAGTCCGGCCGGCGGGTCTCGAGGAAGGGGACGCACCGATGAAGGCTGGTCCGCTGAGCGGGCTCAAGGTCATCGAGCTGGCCGGGCTCGCACCCGCGCCGTTCGCCTGCACCATCCTGGCCGACCTCGGCGCGGACGTGATCAGGGTCGATCGCGCCACGCCGGGCGAGGACGTGCTCGGCTTTCCGTACGACCCGCTGATGCGCGGGCGGCGCACGATCGGGGTGAACACCAAGTCCCCCGACGGGGTCGAGCTGGTGCTCCGGCTGGCGGAGAAGGCGGATGCCCTCGTCGAGGGCTTCCGCCCGGGGGTCGCGGAGCGCATGGGGCTCGGGCCGGAGCAGGTGCGGGAGCGCAACCCGCGCCTGGTCTACGGGCGGATCACCGGCTGGGGCCAGGACGGCCCCCTGGCGCCACAGGCGGGACACGACATCAACTACATCGGACTCGCCGGCGCGCTGGAGCCGGTCGGCCGGGCCGGCGAGCGCCCGGTTCCCGCGCTGAACCTCATCGGCGACTTCGGCGGTGGCGGGCTGTTCCTGGCGATGGGCGTGCTCGCGGCACTGTACGAGCGCACCTCGTCGGGCCAGGGTCAGGTGGTGGACGCGTCGATGGTCGACGGGGCGGCGCTGCTGACCACCCACCTGCACGGCCTCAAGGCCGCCGGGGTGTGGGGCGGTGAGCGCGGCGAGAACATGCTCGACGGCGGCGCACCCTTCTACGACACCTACGAGACCGCGGACGGCAAGTACGTGGCCGTCGGCGCCATCGAGATGCGGTTCTGGGCGTCGCTCGTGCAGGTGCTGGGACTGGACGCCGCGGAGCTGCCGGTGCACCTCGACAAGAGCGAGTGGCCCCGCTTGCGCCAGATCCTCGCCGAGGCCATCGGCAAGCACACCCGGGACGAGCTTGTCGCGCGCGCGGAGGGCACCGACGCCTGCCTGACGCCGGTGCTCTCGCCGTGGGAGGCCCCGGAGCATCCGCACAACGCGGCGCGGGGCACCTTCGTCGACGTCGACGGTGTGGTGCAGCCCGCACCGGGACCGAAGTTCGATCGGACGCCGCCGGGGCCGCCCGAGCCCCCGCACGACAAGGGCGCCGACACCGGGGAGGTCCTCGCGGAGCTCGGCCTCGACGGGAGCGAGATCGAGCGGCTGCGCGCCGCGGGCGCCGTCAACTGAGGCGCGGGCGGGCGTGTCTGCCCCTCCATGCGCGGCTCGTCTCCTAGACTCGGGCACGGATTCGCTCAATACAAGGAGTTACGAAAGACACCCATCCGCGTGATTACCCATCGGAAGGCCATGCCGTTGGGGCATCATGGCGGTGTCGGCTGGGAGACGAGCGCGGTGCCGTGACCTCGATGGTGCCGCCGGCAAGGAATCGGATGGTGTTATGTCGCCGGGAATCAAGAAGATCCTCATCTTCGGCGTCGTGGCGTTCGTCCTGTTCTTCTTGATCAGCCGGCCAACGGAGTCCGCCGAGGCCGTGCAGACGGCTCTGGGCTGGCTACGGGACGGGGCAGAGGCCATCGTGACCTTCGTGCAGAGCTTGTTCTCCTGATCCCACAGCGTCCGCGCCGGCACCGCGAAGCGGTGTCGGCGGCTTTGCTGCCCGCTCGCCCTGTGGTTACTCCACGTCACTTTTCCAGAATGTGGTGCCGATTACTCGACCATCCGAGTGGATTGCGGGGATTAAGGCGCTGGTCGCCGAATTCTTCGCTCGGAAGGTCTGGCGGACGGCTGGCCCCCTCTCCTACGGTGCTCACATTGCGTGATCGACCGGTTCCCCGAGGTCCTGCGGGTTCCCCGGTGCTCACGCTCATATCTCGAACAACGTTGCTCGACCAGTCCTGACACACCAGTGCGTTGCAAGAGGAGGCAGGGATGACGGGAGATCCCGGAGTTGACGCGTTGATCCAGCAGTGGGCGGCCGAGCGTGAGCAGAACGCCGAGGACCGGGAGGTCGATCGCATCGCCTCGGCGTGGCTCGCGGAGTCCCCACAGAGCGCTCCGGGCATCCCAGGGCAGCGCAGGCGCGCGGGCGCCGGAAGCTGGGCGCAGGTGGACGCCGCCGATCCCGGCTACCTGGCGGCGATGCGGGAACGCCTGCCCGACGCGCCGGACGAACTGCTGTCGGCCGCGGCGGGCTGGTGGCAGATGATCGGCGACGTGGGCGAGGCCGAACGCTGGTGGGACGCCGGTATCAGCCCGCTCGACCAGCGCGCGCTGGACTACCGGGCCGCCGGTCTCGCGCCGGAGGACCTCTCCAGGCGGCTGGGCCCGCTGACGGTTCTGGAACACCTGCGCCGGGGCAGCGCACCGGCCTGGTGCGTGGCGCGGCTGTCCCGCCAGCGCCGCGACGCGGCCAGCTGAGCCGGCGGCCGAATGGCTGAACGAGCGGGCGTAACGCTAACCTGCGCCCGTTCGTTGTCCAGCCAGCAGGCCGGGAAGGCACGGCGGGTCCGCCGCCGGTCCGGCGGGTACGCAGTGGGAAGGCTCGATTCGTGCAAGGCGCTGACGCCGGGTCCACCGAGTTCGACAAAGGCGACAATGGCGACAGCGGCGCCGGGAACACCGAACACGTCGACGCTGCCCAACCCGGTTCAGGGCGGCCGCGGGCGGGCCTTGCGGTGCTCGGCAGGCTGGCCATCGTCGTTGTCGTCCTCGGCTCGGCCGCCGGTGGTGTCTGGCTCGTCGCACGCGCGGCCACGCCGGACGCGGGCCCGACGACCACCGACATCCCGGCCCTCCAGGTGGAGGCGGCCGATGTCGAGCCCGGTTCGACCGCTCCGGTGAGCAACACGATCGCGGGCGCGCGGGGCGCGGGCGGCGAACCGCCTCCCGCGCGGTCCGAGCGGAGCGGTCCGCAGTCGCTCGGCGACTGGGCGGATCGCGCGGAGGGCGCCGTCGGCGTGCCCGCCAGGGCACTCGTCGCGTACGGCAACGCGGAACTGGCGATGCGGGCCGAGCAACCCGGCTGCCGGCTGTCCTGGGCGACGCTCGCCGGTATCGGCCGGATCGAGTCCGATCACGGGCGCTACGGCGGCGCGACCCTCGGCGCGGACGGCAGGCCGTCCAAGCCGGTGGTCGGGGTGCCGCTGGACGGCTCGCCGGGCGTGAAGGCGATCTCCGACACCGACGGCGGCCGGTTCGACGGCGACCCGGTCCACGACCGTGCGGTCGGCCCCATGCAGTTCATCCCCAGCACGTGGGCGCGGTACGGCTCCGACGGTGACGGTGACGGCGTGGCCGATCCGCAGCAGATCGACGACGCGGCGCTCGCCGCAGCCCGCTACCTGTGCGTCAACGGCCGGGACATGGCGGCGGCGCAGGGCTGGTGGTCGGGGATCATGTCGTACAACAACTCGGTCGAGTACGCACAGAAGGTGTTCGGCCTTGCCGACGACTACGCCAAGCAGGCGCGTGCGGTGCGCGCCTCGGGCTGAGCCCGTGCCGAGGTGACGTTCGCCGTGCTGGGCGCTACCGATGTGGCGTTGGGGAGCAGGCCGCGCGCGAGTGCTAGCGTCGATGTGTGTCCATGAGCTCCACGACCACGCGGCGACTCGCCATCGTCGGTGTCTCCGTGCTGAGCCTGGCGATCTGCTGCGGCCTGGCATGGTGGCAGTGGGAGCGGTACTCGTCCGCGGGCGGCACCTTCCAGAACCTGGGATACGTGCTGCAGTGGCCCCTGTTCGGGCTGTTCCCCGCGTTCATGTTCTGGCGGATCCGCCAGTTGAAACGGCGGCAGCAGGAGGGCCGGGAGGCGCCCGAGCCTGCTGCTCCGCCCGCTCCACGCCCCGCCGCCCGGCCGGCGGCGCCGGCGGATGACGAGGACGAGCGCGACGAGGAACTGGCCGCCTACAACAGGTACCTGGCAGAGTTGAACGCCCGCGACCAAGAGGTGAACTGAGATGGTGACGACGGACCGTGACGATACGGCGGCGCCCGCCCCGGCGTCCTTGCGCGGCTCGCTGATGCGGTTCCGGGTGCTGGCCTACGCGACGGGTGTCGCGCTGCTGGGGCTGGCGCTCGCCTTCGTCCTCAAGTACGCGGCCGACTCACCGGGCATGATGAGCTGGATCGGCGTGACCCACGGCGTGCTCTACATGGTCTACCTCGTGGTGGCCGTCGACCTGGCCCTCAAGGCCCGCTGGTCGATCAAGGGCACCCTGCTGGTACTGGTGGCCGGCACCATCCCGTTCCTGTCGTTCGTGGCCGAGCGCAAGGTCACGCACCGGGTCGCTGCGGGTCGCCGGCTCTGACCCGGATCGAGTACGGGGGCACCGTGCTCGCCCGCAGTGTCTCGGCGTCGATCGAGGCCGGCCGGTAGGCCGCCCTGGACAGTTCGGCGACCATGCCGTCGACCGGATTCTCGACCGAGTCCAGGCGGCCGCTGAGGAACGCCCACTCGTGCTCGTCGGAGCCGAAGTAGACGACCGTGCCGAAGATCTCGCCGAAGCGGTCCCAGGCCGCCCGCAACGTGTCGTTGCGCCACAGGGTGGGGCAACCCGCCTGACAGACCACCACGCCGCCGGGCGCGAGCACGTCGCCGCAGCGGCGCAGGAACTCCTCGCCGTACAGGCGGTTGTGCTGAGCGTCCGGATCGAAGTTCTCGTCCGGCAGGTCGATCACGACCACGTCGTAGTCCGCCTCCGCCGATGCGAGGAACTCCCAGCCGTCGCGGTAGTGCACCCGGACGGGACCGCTGCCCCGCTCGGCCTTCGCCAGCTCCTCGGCGGAGTAGCCGTACGGCAGGTGCTCGGCACACGCGCGCACGGTGACGTGGTCGATGTCGACGTGATCGACCACGTCCGCGCCGCCGGCGATCGCGAGCTGGCTCACCACACCCTCGCTGGAACCGATGACGAGGACGCGGCGCATCCGGCCGGCGAGCAGCATCGCCGGCACGAACAGCGCTTCGTGGTACACGAGCTGGCTGGCCTCGGTGCTCTGTCGTTCGTCGTCACAGAACAGTGAGATGCCTTGCGTGGTACGGCCGACGACCACGTGCTGGAAGTCTGTGTGCGTGTCGAGGACGATGTCGGAGACGTCCCACACCCTGGAGAGACCGGGGCCGAGCGGTTCGACGATCTGCGTGGACATTCACTCCCCTGCGTTCACGGTCTGGCGGCCACGTTGGACGGTCGACATCGTCATCGAGTCAGTGCCGAGAGCGTTGGCGAGCAGACGCACCGCATACTGCGGATCCGCGCGTTCGCCGCAGGTGAACACGTCGACGAAGACCGCGCCGATCTCGGGATAGGTGTGCACCGAGGCGTGCGACTCGGCCAGCATCGCGAGAACCGTGACCCCCTGCGGTTCGAAGCGGTGGGCGATGACTTCGCACACCGTCGCACCAGCCGTGGTCAGCGTGTCCGCCAGTGTGTGGCGGAGAAAGTCGGTGTCGTCGAGCAGGTTCGGTTCGATACCGTCGAACTCTGCGAGCACATGCTTGCCGGAAAACACGCCGACCGGCGAAAACTCACTCGGCACTGATCAGCCTCCCTCCAGAAACACAGTACGTACGTAATGGTTCGATCCCGTTGAACGCTACCGAGGAATAGCTCGCGGTGTACGCGCCCGTTGCGAGAATGTCGAGTCGCTCACCCGCCCGCAACGACAGCGGGAGGCGATACGGAGTCTGCTGGTAGAGCACGTCATCACCATCGCACGTCGGTCCGGCGATGATCACAGGACCGTCCTCTGCTGTGTGCTCGCCGACAGGTTCGAACCGGTAGGCGATGGCCTCGTTCTCCGTCTCCGCCAGCCCGTTGTACCGGCCGATGTCGAGAAACACCCAGCGATGCGGATCCGCGGCCGACTTGCGGGAGACGAGGACGACCTCGGTGCGGATGAGCCCGGCCTCGGCGACGATCGCCCTGCCGGGTTCGAGGACGAGCTCGGGAGGCGCGCCGGGGAAGTGCCTGCGCAGCGCCCCGCGGAGCGCATCGGCGTAGCCGGCGGGCGATGGCGCCTGCCTGGTGTAGCTCACGCCGAAGCCCCCGCCCACGTTGAGCGTGCGCAACGGCACACCACGCTCCGCGGCCGCGCGGAACACGGTCGCGGCCGCACCGGTCGCGACGTCCCAGGCGCGGGTGTCCAGTTGCTGTGAACCGACGTGGAAGCTGACACCGGCCGGGTCGAGGCCGAGTTCGGCGGCCCGCACCACGAGGGCGATGGCCTCGTCGGCGGCACAACCGAACTTGCGGCCGAACGGCGTCACCGACGCAGGGGCATCCACCAGCAACCGTACCGACACCCGCGCTCCCGGTGCGTGCCGCGCCAGGTTCTCCAGGTCGCCCTCGGCCTCGAAGGCGTACTCCCGGACACCCGCCGCGTGTGCCATCGCGATGGCCGCGGGCTTCTTGATCGTGTTGCCGTACGACAGCGACTCCGGCCGGGCACCCGCCGCGAGGCAGGCATCGATCTCCGCGGGACTGGCTACGTCGAAGCCCGCGCCCGCCGCGGTGAGCGCCCGCAGGACCGCGGGCTCGGGATTGGCCTTGACGGCGTACTGCACCCGGGCGTCGCCGAACGCCGTGGCGAGCGACCGATAGCGCTCCAGCACCGTGTCGACGTCCACGACGAGGCACGGCGTGGGTGGGTCGTGCTCGTCCAGGAAACGGCGGATCCGGTCGAACCGGTCGAACGTGGTATCCGATCTTTGCAGTTCTCAGCTCCCGGTTCCGGTCGGAGGTGCGCGGGCCGACGAGGGGCACATCGTAGCGACGCCGGGGAGACGCCCGGGAAAGAGGACGGCCGGAGGCCCGGGACGGCCCACCCGCGCAATTCCACGCCGTTCAGCGGAATTCCGTGTGGCGCACTGTCATATCGGCCCGATATGGGGCGGCGAATGGGTGAGCGGCGACCGGGGTGCCGCTCGACGCGATTTACCCTGAGTATATGCATTACCCCTGGTGGCAGCCCACTGCGGAGGGTCACTCGACAGGGGAGTGAGTCACCCCCTGTTCGTGAAGGTTCGCTGGCCAGGGTAGAAATCCGGTGGGGAAGTACCAGCGTGCCGGCCGGCGGCACCGGTGGCCGAACCCACGGCGATGCCACAAGATCGTGCACTCTTTGGTGCGTACGTTCCACCCTGAGACCTCATGCGATAGGCTGTTCAGGTGACAGCCACGCCCGGCGCTGGGCTATGTGGGTGATACTTGACGGTCCGCCGCTGATGAATGCTGTAGCCGCATTCCGGCCGACGTCCCGCCCGCCGTGGAATACGCCGACCGCTGAGCTGTGGAAATCGACGTTTTTGCTGGTCACGCCCCGTTCCTTGAGAACATTTGGTGACTACCCGATTGGTGTACGCTTTCCTCGCCACCCCGACCGACAGATCAATTGGGCGCCGACTCGCCCGGACGTTGTGCAGTCCGCAGGATGCGACGTGCGGTGCCCTCCGGGGGTTGACGAACGGTCGGTTGCCGGTAGACGAGACGACGGCGAGGCGCGGCACGCGCCCAGCGGCGAGGACGGACTTACATGCGGTACAGAGCTGGTCACGAGGCAGAGCCGGGCGCGACGACACACCGGACCTGGTAGCGGCGACGCCGTGCGCCGTCGCCAGGTACCGAACACGCCGGAGGAGGAGTCACCTTCGTGACCGTTGCAGGAGAAGGCCAAGTGCCTGTCGGGAAGCTCCTCGGCCAGCAGCCCCCGCGGCCGCCGAAGTGGCGCGCGGTCGTGCGGTGGCGCGACTGGAGCCTGCCGGTCAAGCTGGGCGCCGTAACCCTCGTCCCGATCGTGATCGCACTCGTGCTCGGCGCCATCACGATGTCCAATCAGGTCAACCGTGCCGACCGCTACGAGCGGATCGACCGGCTCGTCGCGCTCGACACGTCCGTCCGGACGCTGGTCGACGGCCTGCAGCGGGAGCGTACGCAGACCGCCGAGCTGCTCACCGAGGGGCTCGGCGCGGGCAACCCGGAACTGGACGCCGTTCGCGGTGAGGTCGACCGCGCCGTCGAGCCGGTGACCGCCGCCGCCGCCCGCGCCGCGGAGCTCCAGGGCGGCATCGACGGGCCTCGCACGCAGGTGACCGAGCAGCTCGGCCGGCTGGCGGACCTCCGCGAGCGGGTCGGCAGCGGCCAGGTCGACCCGGTGGAGGCCATCACCGAGTACAGCGCGGTCACCTCCGCGCTGCTCGATCTGGACACCGCACTCGTGGCCGGGATCAGCGACGAGGAGATCGGCGGCTCCGCGGCCGCCCTGCACGACCTCCTCGTCGCCAAGGAGGCGGTCACCGTCCAGCAGGCGCTGGTCGGCTACGGGATCGCCCGCGGCGGCCTGGCGCCGAGCGAGCTCAACGAGCTGCGCACGTACGACGTCCGGCTCACCGACCGGATCGAGGAGTTCCGCACCGCGGCCACACCCGGGCAGCGGCAGGACTTCGAGTCCACAGTGCTCGGTGACGCCTTCGACAACCGGGACCGCATCGTCAAGGCGGCGCTCGCGGAACAGGGCACCGGCGGTGATGACGCGCTCGGCTCGGTCTCGGCACAGCAGTGGACGGACGCGTCCTCGGCGGTGTTCTCCGGGCTGGGCGAGGTGGGCTCACGCCTGGGCGAGCAGCTCACCGCGCAGTCCGGTGAGCTGGCCGACGGCGCCGGCACGGGTGCGGGCGTGCTGGCCGTGCTGCTCTTCGTCGCGCTGCTGCTCGCCGCCGCGGTCGTCTTCCTGATCACCCGGCAGCTGCTGCGGTCACTGAAGCTCCTGCGCACGAGCGCGCTCGAGGTCGCGCAGACGGAACTGCCCACCGCGGTGCGCAACATCCAGGAAGGCCGCTCGCAGAGCACCGAGATCCGGCCGGTGCCGGTGGAGACCGGTGAGGAGATCGGCGAGGTCGCGAGGGCCTTCGACGCGGTGCACAGCGAGGCGCTGCGGCTGGCCGTGGAGCAGGCCGCGATGCGCACCGGCTACGCGAGTGTGTTCGTCAACCTCTCCAGGCGCAGCCAGAGCCTGGTGCAGCGGCAGCTGCAGCTCATCGAACGGCTTGAGCGCGACGAGGAGGATGCCGACCAGCTGGCGACGCTGTTCCAGCTGGACCACCTCGCCACCAGGATGCGGCGCAACAACGAGAACCTGATGGTGCTCTCCGGTGCCGAGCCGGGCCGCCGGTCCGGGCAGCCGGTGACCGCGACCGACGTGCTGCGCGCGGCGGTCTCGGAGATCGAGCAGTACCAGCGGGTGGTGGTGCGCACGCCGCCTCCCGTCCGGGTGGTCGGCTACGCCGCCAGCGACCTGATGCGGCTGATCGCCGAGCTGCTTGACAACGCCACCGCGTTCTCCGCCCCGGAGACGCAGGTGACCGTGGTGACCCGCCTCGCCGACGACCGGTCGCTGTCGATCGACATCCTCGACAAGGGCATCGGCATGAACGAGTCCGAGGTGACCGAGGCCAACGCCCGGCTCGCCGAGGCGGCGTCGGTCGACCTGGCGACGTCGCGCCGGATGGGCCTTTTCGTGGTCGGCAGGCTCGCGAGCAGGCACGGTTTCGGCGTGTCGCTGCACGGCGGCAAGGACATCGTCGGCGTCCGGGCGACCGTGACCGTTCGCGCCGAGCTGGTGATGGACCAGGCGCAACCGCAGGGCCAGCCGGGTCAGCCGAGTGGGCTCGGCCAGCCGCCGCAGGCCCAGGCGCTCCCGCCGGGCATGGCCGAACGGCAGCAGCCGGTGCCGTCGCAGGGCGGCGGGCCCCTTCCGCGCAGGCAGCGGCCGCCGAACGGCGTGAGCAGGCCGGGCGCGCTGGCCGACCTCGCCGGGCAGAGCTCGCCGCCCAGCCAGGGCAGTGAGGTGGAGCGCCGCCTCGCGGGGGGATCGCCGCAGGAGCCACCGCTCACCGACAACGAGATCACCGGCACAGCGCTGTTCAGCCCGATCGGACGCGAGGACACGGGACAGCAGGCACCCCCGAAGTCGCCGGAGTCACCGAAGTCGTCCCAGCCGCCGGAACTCCCGAAACGCCAGGGATCGCCGCTGCCGCCGCAGCGGCAGACCGGGCAGCGGCCGGAACCCGGCGCCGCCGACGAGGGTCCGCGCTGGCCGAGCGGGGAAGACGTGGCCGCTCCCGCGCCCCGGCAGGGTGAGCGGACGGAGCAGCCGGAGCCGCAGGGCGCGGACGGCGGTGCGCCGTCCGAAGCAGGTCAGGCGGCACCGGACGAGGAGGTGCTGCCCAGCGGCAAGCAGCTCTTCGAGGCCACCGGTACGGCGGTGAGCGACTGGTGGAGCGCCGCGACCACGGCGAGCGACGCCGAGCGGCGGGCCCGCAAGGCGGCCGTGGACAACGCGGAGACGACACCGATCTTCGACGAGATGCTCTCGGTGTGGTTCCGCAGCAACACGCCTCCGCCGCCGGACCAGGCCAGGCCGGAGGCGGCGGGCGCGAAGAAGGCGAAGGACGCGAACAACGCCGGGGACGCCGGGGACGCCGGGGACGCCGGGGAGGCCGGGGACGCCGGGGACACAGCCGCGAACAGTCCGTGGGACTTCGCGGTCGACGAGAGCTGGCGCACGGTGCAGGCGGTCTCGCAGGCGGCGCCTTCGGACTACACGCCCGCGGGCCTGCCGAGGCGCCGTCGCGGCGAGAAGCTGCTTCCCGGCAGTGCGGTTCCGCAGGGCGGCGGTGCGGCGACGGGCGAGAAGCCGGCCGCCGCGGAGCCGAACCGCGACCCGGCCGATGTCCGTGGCCGGCTCAGCAGTTTCCAGCAGGGGGTGAGCCGCGGGCGCCGGGACAGTGGCGGCGAGTCCGCCACCGCGCCGGCGTCCGGATCGGGGCTGCCGCAGCGGCAGCCGAGGAAGCCACAGCAACGACCGGAGCAGCAACGACCGGAGAGGAGTGCTGACGACGCCGGGGAAGGCGCCACAGCCGGCTCGGACTGGACCTTCGCCACCGATGACCGGTGGCGCACGGTGCAGTCGGTGTCCGGGGCGGCGCCGTCGGACTACACCTCGGCCGGCCTGCCGAGGCGCCGCCGTGGCGAGAAGCTGCTGCCGGGCAGCGCGGCGACACCGTCGAGTACGGCGGAGGACCGTCGCCCCCGCACCGAGCGGGATCCCGCCGATGTGCGGGGCCGGCTGAACAGTTTCCAGCAGGGCATTCGCCGCGGCCGGCATCGGACCGGGCAGGCGACCGAAGGCAACGAAGAGAAAGTGGAGGGTGAATGACCGCGCCGGATCGGGCTCAGCCCCAGCAGAACCAGTTCGGATGGCTGGTGAACGACTTCGCCGAGCGGGTGCCGGGTGTCGCGCACGCGGTGGTCGTGTCGGCGGACGGCCTCCTGCTCACCTCGTCGAACCGCCTGCCGCTCGACCGGGCCGACCAGCTGGCCGCCGTGGCGTCCGGCCTGGTCAGTCTCACCCAGGGCGCGGCGCGCTGCTTCGAGGCGGGCGCGGTCAACGAGACGGTCGTCGAGATGGAGCTCGGCATCATGGTGCTGATGTCGATCAGCGACGGTTCGTGCCTGGCCGTGCTCGCCGCGCCGAACTGCGACATCGGTCAGGTGGCCTATGAGATGACCTTGCTCGTCGACCGGGTCGGCCAGATCCTCACCCCCGAACTGCGGGCGCAGCTGCAGGGAGCGGGCGGCTCGCTGATCGGCGAACCGGTGGGATGATGCTCCGATGAGCACGGGGCCTGGATACTCCGGCGACGAGGAGGCGAGCACGTTCGAGGACGTGGTCGATTCCTTCGCGCTGGGCTCCGGTCGCGGCCGTCGGAAGCACAGGAAGGACAGGGCCGAACCCGGTGGCCGGCGTGAACAGCAGGAACAGCCCCGCCGGGCGACCTCACCCACCGAGGCGCACACAGGTGCCGGCAACCCTGCCGGCGCCTGGCACACAACCGGAGAGGAGCAGCCTGTGTCGGCCGAAGCCGTCCCGTTGCCTCCAGCAGAAGAGACGGGGTTCGTACGCCCCTACGCCATTACCGGGGGACGGACGAAGGCGAACCACCCGCTGGAACTGGAGACCTTGGTCTCCACGCGGGATGGTGCTTTGATGGCGGTGCCCGACCAGCTCGAGCACCAGCTGATCATGGAGGAGTGCCGGAACCCGCGATCGGTCGCGGAGATCGCCGCGATCCTGCGCGTGCCCTTCGGTGTCGCCAGGGTGCTGATCAGTGACGCGGCCGACGCGGGGCTGGTCACCGTACACAAGACGATCTCCGGCGACGAGGGCGCCGAGGCGCATTTGATGTTGATGGAAAGGGTTTTGAGTGGACTCCGTCGGCTTTAAGGCACCGCGGGAATCCGCGCCGAAGACCATGACGTCGGCCAAGATCGTCGTGGCGGGCGGGTTCGGTGCGGGCAAGACGACGTTCGTCGGTTCGGTGTCGGAGATCGTGCCGCTGACGACCGAGGCGATGATGACGGACGCCAGTGCCGGCATCGACAACCTCGACGCGACGCCGAACAAGTCGACGACCACGGTGGCCATGGACTTCGGCCGGGTGTCGCTCGACGAGGACCTGATCCTGTACTTGTTCGGCACGCCGGGTCAGCAGCGCTTCTGGTTCATGTGGGACGACCTCGTCCGGGGTGCGATCGGCGCGGTCGTCCTCGCCGACACCAGGCGCCTCGCCGACTCGTTCGCCCCGGTGGACTTCTTCGAGGACCGGGGCCTGCCCTACATCGTCGGCGTCAACACGTTCGACGGCGTGCTGCAGCACGATCTGAACGACGTGCGGGAAGCGCTGTCGGTGGACCCGAGCATCCCGCTGGTTCGCTGCGACGCCCGCGACAGGGAGTCGACCAAGCAGACGCTCATCACGCTGGTCGAGTACGCGATGCGGCAGTGGATCGCGATGCGCTCGGCGACTCCCGCGCGCTGACCTGCCGCTGAATCGGTTCCGAGTGGGCTGAGACGCCCGTCACGGCACTGCTCGGTTTTAAAACAGTAGGAAGTCCAAGTATTTTGGAGGCATGACCACCGAGCTGCACCGGCCCGCGCATCCCGTCCGGTTCGTGACCTCGTCGAGCCTGTTCGACGGTCACGACGCGTCCATCAACATCATGCGGCGCATCCTGCAGTCCCAGGGCGCCGAGGTGGTCCACCTCGGGCACAACAGGTCGGTGGACGAGGTCGTGACGGCCGCCATCTCCGAGGACGCGCAGGGCGTGGCGATCAGCGCGTACCAGGGCGGCCACGTCGAGTACTTCTCCTACCTGGTCGAACTGCTCCGTGAGCGCGGCGCGGGCCACATCAAGGTCTTCGGTGGCGGTGGCGGCGTCATCGTCCGCGAGGAGATCGAGCTGCTGCACTCGCGCGGTGTCGCCCGGATCTTCTCGCCGGACGACGGCCTCGAGATGGGGCTGCCCGGCATGATCAACTCGATGATCCGGGCCTGCGACGTGGACCTCGCGGCCGAGCCAGGCGGCTCGATCGAGCGGCTGCTCTCCGGGGACATGCCGACGCTCGCGCGCGTCATCACCCGGTTGCAGCAGCAGGTGCTTCCGGCGGAGTGGCTCAGTGCGATCACCGAGGCCGCGAGGTCGCGCACGGTGCCCGTGCTGGGGATCACGGGCACCGGTGGCTCGGGCAAGTCCTCGCTGACCGACGAGCTGGTGCGCCGCTTCCGGCTCGACCAGGAGGACAAGCTGCGGATCGCCGTGCTCGCGGTCGACCCGTCGCGCCGCCGTGGCGGTGGCGCCCTGCTGGGAGACCGGATCCGGATGAACTGCCTCGACGGCTCGTCCGTCTACTTCCGCTCGATGGCGACGCGGACGGCGAGCGGGGAGATCCCGGCCGGCCTGGACGACTCGATCCTCGCGTGCAAGGCGGCGGGCTACGACCTGGTGATCGTCGAGACGCCCGGTATCGGACAGGGCGACGCGGGCATCATCGATCACGCCGAGGCGTCGCTGTACGTCATGACGCCGGAGTTCGGCGCGGCGTCACAGCTCGAGAAGATCGACATGCTCGATTTCGCGGACGTGGTCGCCATCAACAAGTTCGAGCGGCGCGGCGCCGAGGACGCCCGGCGTGACGTCGCCCGCCAGCTCGTGCGCAACCGGGAGGCGTTCGGCGCCGACCCGGAGGACATGCCCGTGTTCGGCACGAGCGCCGCGAAGTTCAACGACGACGGCGTGACCGCGCTGTACCAGCATCTGCGCGACCTGCTCGCCGACCGTGGCCTCTCGGTGTCGCCCGGAACGCTGCCCGCGGTGCCGGGCAAGGTCTCCACCGAGGTCAGCACCATCATCCCGGCCAACCGCACGCGCTACCTCGCCGATATCGCCGACACGGTCCGCGGCTACCACGAGCGCACCCGGCGGCAGGTCGAGGCCGTGCGCGCGAGGGATCACCTCGCGGCCGCGCGCGACGCGCTGGCAGCCGACGGAGCCGACACCGGGGCGATCGACCGGCTGCTCGGGTCGGCCGAGTCCGCTGTGGACGGTGACATCGCCGAGCTGCTGCGCGGCTACGACGAGCTGGCCGAGTCCTACCGGGGCGAGGAGCTGGTGTTCACGGTGCGCGACAAGGAGCTGCACACCCAGCTTTGGCGGGACACGCTCTCCGGCAGCCGCATCCCGCGGGTGGCGCTGCCGCGCTACACCGACCGTGGCGAGCTGCTGTCCTTCCTGCGCCGCGAGCACGTTCCCGGCTACTTCCCCTACACGGCAGGGGTCTTCCCGTTCAAGCGGGAAGGGGAGGATCCGGCGCGGATGTTCGCGGGCGAGGGCGACCCGTTCCGCACCAACCGGCGGTTCAAGTACCTCTCGGCCGACTCCGAGGCGAAGCGGCTCTCGACCGCGTTCGACTCGGTGACGCTCTACGGCCACGACCCCGACACGCGGCCGGACATCTACGGCAAGGTCGGCACGTCCGGGGTCTCCATCGCCACGCTCGAGGACATGGAGGTGCTCTACGAGGGGTTCGACCTCACCTCGCCGAGCACCTCGGTGTCGATGACCATCAACGGCCCGGCGCCGACGATCCTGGCGTTCTTCCTCAACACGGCCATCGACCAGCGCGTCGACGCGTTCGTCGCCGAGCACGGCAGGCAGCCGGACGAGCGGGAGCTGGCCGAGCTGCGCGAGTGGGCACTGCGCAACGTGCGGGGCACCGTGCAGGCCGACATCCTCAAGGAGGACCAGGGGCAGAATACCTGCATCTTCTCCACCGAGTTCTCGCTGCGGATGATGTCCGACATCCAGGAGTGGTTCATCGAGCACGGGGTGCGCAACTTCTACTCGGTGTCCATCTCCGGCTACCACATCGCCGAGGCCGGGGCGAACCCGATCTCGCAGCTCGCGTTCACCCTCGCCAACGGGTTCACCTACGTGGAGTCCTACCTGGCGCGCGGGATGGACATCGACGACTTCGCGCCGAACCTGTCGTTCTTCTTCTCCAACGGCATGGACGCCGAGTACTCGGTGCTCGGCCGGGTCGCCCGCCGCGTCTGGGCGATCGCGATGAAGGAGCGTTACGGAGCCAACGAGCGTTCGCAGAAGCTCAAGTACCACGTGCAGACCTCGGGCCGCTCGCTGCACGCGCAGGAGATGAGCTTCAACGACATCCGCACCACGCTGCAGGCGCTGTGCGCGCTGTACGACAACGCGAACTCGTTGCACACCAACGCCTACGACGAGGCGATCACGACGCCGACGGAGAGCTCGGTGCGCCGCGCGATGGCCATCCAGATGATCGTCAACAAGGAGTGGGGCCTTTCGAAGAACGAGAACCCGCTACAGGGCTCGTTCATCATCGACGAGCTGACCGATCTGGTGGAGGAGGCCGTGCTCACGGAGTTCGACCGCATCTCCGAGCGGGGCGGCGTGCTCGGCGCGATGGAGACCGGCTACCAGCGCGGCAAGATCCAGGACGAGTCGATCACCTACGAGCGGCTCAAGCACGACGGCTCGCTGCCGATCGTCGGGGTGAACACGTTCCGCAACCCGCACCCCGAGGACGACGAGGTCGAGGTCGAACTGGCCAGGGCAACCGAGGACGAGAAGCGCTCGCAGCTGAAGCGGCTCGCCGACTTCCAGCGCAGGCACCACGACGAGGCGCAGGCGGCGCTGCGGGCGCTGCGGGAGGCGGCCACGCGCGGTGACAACGTCTTCGCCGTGCTCATGGACGCCGCACGAGTGTGCTCGCTCGGCCAGATCACGGAGGCCTTCTTCGAGGTGGGCGGCCAGTACCGCCGCAACGTCTGACCCCGCTCCAGTGGGAACAAAGGCGGGGGTTCGCGGGTTCGAAGATCATATGAAGTTCGGGATCTCCACCTTCGTGACCGATGAGGGCATCCGGCCGGACGCGCTGGCCAGTGCGCTGGAGGAGCGTGGCTTCGACTCGCTCTTCCTCGCCGAGCACTCGCACATCCCCGCCAGCAGGGAGACGCCCTACCCGGGCGGCGGCGAGATGCCCCGGGTGTACTACCGCACGCTCGACCCGTTCGTCGCGCTGACGGCGGCCGCGACGGCGTCGGAGCGGCTGCTGCTCGGCACCGGGGTCGCCCTGCTGATCCAGCGCGACGTCTTCCACACCGCCAAGGAGGTCGCCAGCCTGGACTTGCTCTCCGGTGGCCGGTTCCTCTTCGGCGTCGGGGTGGGCTGGAACCGCGAGGAGATGCGCGACCACGGCACCGACCCGCGCACCCGCGGCGCGCTGCTGAACGAGCAGCTGCAGGCCCTGAAGGCGATCTGGACGCGGGACGAGGCGGAGTTCCACGGCAAGCACGTCGAGTTCGGCCCGGCGTTCTCGTGGCCGAAGCCGGTACAGCGGCCGCACCCGCCCATCTACATCGGCGGGGAGAGCCCGGCCGCGCTCGCCCGGCTCGCCGAGCACGGCGACGGCTGGCTGCCCCGGCCGCACACCGAGCCCGACGAGATCAACCGGGTCCGTGACCGGCTCGCCGAACAGGGCAGGCCCGGCCTGCCCGTGAGCATCTTCGGCGCCGGCCGCGACGAGGAGCGGATCGCCCGCTGGGCCGACGCCGGTGTCGAGCGGGTCACCTTCCTGCTCGGCACGAAGCCGGAGAGCGAGACGCTGCGCAGGCTGGACGAGCTCGCGGCGATCATGGAACGGCATCGATGACCTGCGCGGCGGTCCCGGGGGTAGGTTGAGCAGCGGAGGCAACCGGGGCACGCAGAAGGGTGGAGCAGTTCGTGAGTGAAGTCCAGATCGGCATCGCGGCCGCGCTCGAGCAGTTCGCGCCGAGGGAGTCCGTGCAGCTCGCCGCGCTGGCCGAGCGGCACGGGTTCTCCGGGCAGATGGCCGCCGACCACTTCCAGCCGTGGGTACCGGCGCAGGGTGAGGCCTCGTTCGTGTGGAGCGTGCTGGCCTCGCTCGCCGAGAACACCACCGGTGACCTCGGTCCCGGTGTGACCTGCCCGTCGTTCCGGCAGCATCCCGCGATGGTCGCGCAGGCCGCCGCGACGCTGGAGGCCACCTACCCCGGGCGGACCTGGCTGGGCATCGGCTCGGGCGAGGCACTCAACGAGCACATCGTCGGCGGCTACTGGCCGGAGGCGCCCGAGCGGGTGCGCCGGATGTTCGAGGCGCTGGAGATCATCAACAAGCTGTTCAGCGGCAAGGATGTCAAGCACAGCGGTGAGTTCTTCAAGCTGCACACCACGCGGCTGTGGACCCTGCCGGACGCGCCACCGCCGGTCTACATCGCCTCGGCGGGCCCGTACACCTCCCGCAAGACCGGCGAGCTGGCCGACGGGCTGATCACGCCCGGCGCCTCGCTGGAGAAGCTCGCCGGCATCCTGGACAACTTCGGCAAGGGGGCGCGGAAGGCGGGCAAGGACCCGGACGCCATGCCGAAGCTGTTGCAGGTGCACCTGTCGTGGGCCGCGACCGACGACGAGGCCTGGAAGAACGCGCTGGAGCAGTGGCCGAACGGCGGGATGAAGTTCCCGAAGGCCGACGTCCGCTCGCCGTTCGACTTCGAGCAGATGGCCAAGCTGGTCCGGCCCGAGGACTTCGAGGGCCGCATGGTGGTCTCCTCGGACCCGGACGTGCACCGCGCGGCGCTGCAGAAGTTCGTCGACGCCGGCTTCAACCGCATCTACGTGCACAACGTGGGCCGCAACCAGGAGGAGTGGCTCGAGGTCTTCGGCCGGGACGTGCTGCCCAAGCTCACCGCCTGAGCCCGCGACCGTCGTGAGTGGCTGCACGAGTTCTCACTCGCGTGCGCACTCACGAGGGTCCCTAGTCGAGCAGCAGGTGCACCGAGAGTTCGAGGCGGTTGGCGACGTCGGTGGCCGACGCGCGCCGGGTCACCCAGGCCACCAGGTTGGCCATCCACACGTCGGCGATCACATGGAAGACCGCGCGGTCGTGCTCGGTCGGGTCGTCGATGCCCATCGCCTTGGCGAACATGCTCTCCATGAGGCGGCCGACCAGCTCCACCTCGGCGGCCGCGGTGGTGTCGGCGAACATGAACGCCCGCACCATCGCCTCGGTCAGATGCGGGTCGCGCTGCATCAGCCGGGTGTTGCGGCCGAGGACGAACAGCAGCCGTTCGGTCGGCGTGTCGCCGGGGATCGAGCCGCGGTCGAGCTTGTCCTGCGCCTGTTCGAACTCACGCGCCAGGCCCGAGACGAGCAGGTGGATCTTGGAGGGGAAGTAGCGGTAGAGGGTGCCGAGGGCGACGTCGGCGCGTTCGGCGACGGCCCGCATCTGCACCGCGTCGTAGCCGCCCTTGGCGGCGAGCGCGAGCGTGGCGTCGAGGATGCGCTTGCGCCGGTCACGCTGTGCGGCCGACCCGAGCTCCCCGTCGCCGATCGTGCTCAGGGTGCCTCCGCGGGCCTTGCCCTGGGCCGGCGCCTTGGGCTTGCTTGCCATCGGCATTCCCCTTGATCGCAGAACCTGTTCCACTTCGCATCCGTAGCGTACCTAACGTTATGCGGTGCCGTCGGCTGGGGTTTTGCGTGCAAAACTGAAACACGTTCTATAGTGGGTGCGCTGGCAGCCGTTCGTACTGGAGGCAAGCCCATGCCGATCGCGATCACCGATGAGCAGCATGCACTGGCCGAGTCGATCCGGGACTGGGCCGCCGGCCGGCGGCCGGGCGCGGACGAGCGGACCGGCCTCGCCGGGATCGGCCTTTTCGCGATCGCCGTGCCGACGGAACTGGGCGGCGCGGGCGCGGGGGTGGCCGAGCTCGCTGCCGGGGTCGAGGAGACCGCCACGGCGCTCGTGCCGGGCGCGCTGTTCGGCAGCCTGCTGGCGGGCCTTGCGCTGTCCCGCGTGCCGGACTCGCCGGTGGCCAAGGAGCTGGTACCGGCGCTGGCCGAGGGCTCCGCTCATGCCGCCGTGGCATTCGACGCGGGCGGACTGCGGGCCACGAGGACACCGGACGGCGGACTGGTGGTGTCCGGCCGCACGGGTCCGGTGCCGGATGCCGCCGACGACGCCCACCTGCTCCTGGCCGCCAAGGCCGGTGCCGAGCGGGTGTGGTTCGCGCTGCCGCCCGGCCGGGCCCGCGTCGTCCCGGGCACACCGTTCGACCACTCGCGCGAGCTGGCGACCGTCGAGCTCGACGACACGGCCGTGCCCGCACAGGAACTGCTGCCCGGGATGCCGGTGGCGGAGCTGGCCGCGACGCTTGCCGCCGCCGAGGCCGCCGGGGTCGCGTCGTGGTGCGTCCGGACGGCGAGTGAGCACGCGAAGGTACGTGAGCAGTTCGGCCGCCCGATCGGCTCCTTCCAGGCGGTCAAGCACCTCTGCGCGGAGATGCTCTGCCGCGCCGAGCTCGCCGCCGCTCTGGCCTGGGACGCGGCCCGCGCCGCGGACGACGATCCCGGCCAGCACGCGCTCGCCGCGGCCGTCGCCGCCGGTGGCGCGCTCGACGCCGCGGTGGACAACGCGAAGGACTGCATCCAGGTGCTCGGCGGGATCGGTTTCACCTGGGAGCACGACGCGCACCGGTACCTGCGGCGTGCGGTGTCGCTGCGGCAGCTGCTCGGCGGGTCGGCACGCTGGCGGCGCCGTGCCGCCGAGCTCACGCGCGGCGGCACGCGGCGGCGCCTCGACGTGGACCTGGCCGCCTACGGCGACGACGGCTTCGCCGGGCAGGCCAGGCGCGTGGCCACCGAGATCGCGGCGCTGGAACCGGAGCGGCGGCGCGCCAGGCTCGCCGAGACCGGCTATCTCGTGCCGCACTGGCCGAAGCCGTACGGGCTCGGTGCCTCCCCGGCGCGGCAGCTCGTGATCGACGCCGAGCTGAGCCGCGCCGGTATCCGCAGGCCCTACCTGGTGATCGGCGGGTGGGCAGCGCCGACGATCCTGCGGCACGGCTCGGCCGAGCAGCAGGACCGCTTCGTCGGCCCCACCCTGCGCGGTGAGATCACCTGGTGTCAGCTCTTCAGCGAACCCGGGGCCGGCTCCGATCTGGCCTCGCTGCGCACGAGGGCGCGGCGGGTGGACGGCGGCTGGCGGCTCACCGGCCAGAAGGTGTGGACCTCGCTCGCGCACGAGGCGGACTGGGCGATCTGTCTCGCCCGCACCGACCCGGACGCGCCGAAGCACCGCGGCATCACCTACTTCCTCGTGGACATGCACAGCGCGGGCATCGACATCCGGCCGTTGCGGGAGATCACCGGAGAGTCGGTGTTCAACGAGGTCTTCCTCGACGACGTGTTCGTTCCCGACGATGCGGTGGTCGGCGAGGTCAACGGTGGCTGGCGGCTGGCGCGCTCCACGCTGGCCGACGAACGGGTCGCGCTCAGCGGCGGCTCCTCGGTCGGCGAGGGGGTCGAGCGGCTGCTCGAACGGCATGCGGAGCTGGACGCGGAACGGCTCGGCGGGCTGGTGGTGCACGGGTCGGCGGCGTCGGTGCTCGAACTGCGGGCGACGCTGAACCGGCTCGGCGGCCGAGAGTCGGGGGCGGAGTCGAGCGTGCGCAAGCTGATGGGCGTGCGGCACCGGCAGGCCGTGGCGGAGGTCGCGCTCGACGCGCTCGGCCCGGCCGGCGCGATGGCGGGGGAGCCGGAGGCGGACGAGGTGCGGCACGAGTTCCTGCTCTCCCGCTGCCTGAGCATCGCGGGCGGCACCACGCAGGTGCTGCTCAACCTGGTGGGCGAACGCCTCCTGAACCTGCCGCGAGACTGACTCGTGAGTGCGCACACGAGTTAGAACTCGCGTGCGCACTCACGAGCCACGCTGGGTCGGGAGGTTGTCGGGGTGCTGCCATATCGTTGGCCGCGTGGAGTTCGGACCGGCCACCCTGGCCACCTACCTTCCCGCCGACCCGCCGCGGGAGGGCGCCCTCGCGCTGTGGGGCGACATCGCGGGCGACACGCCCGTGGAGCTCGTGCTGCCCGCGGGCAGCACCTACCGGCGGACCAGGGTCGACGCGCGGGTTCTCCCGCTCGCCGACGCGCTGCCGGCCCTGCTCTCCACCGACGCCGGTGTCGCCGGTGTCGCGGGGAATGCCGGTGCCGCCGGAGCGTGCGTGCGCGCCTGGTCGGCCGCCGTCAACGCCGGGCTGAACCTGATCGCCCGCGGCAGGCTCCGGCCCGCCGTGAGCCCCGGCGGGTTGGGTGCCTGGCGCGTCGGCCCGCTGGACACGGCCGACGAGCTGCTGCTGCGCGACCTCGCCGCAGCCCTGCCGCCGGAGGCGCACGCGCTGCCGATCTCCGGGGTCAAGCGCATCCGCCTGCACTCGCCGCAGTCGCTGATCCGCGCGCTCTGGGACGCCACGGCCGACCTGCTGGTCCGCACACCCGCCGCGGACCTGACCCCCGGTGCCGCACCGTTCGCCGCCCCCCGTGCCCTGCCGCTGGCGGCCGCGGACGCGAGCTGGCTGTCCGAACAGGACGACCACAGCTCCGCCGGTGCCCAGCTGCAACTGCGTGTCGAGCCGAGGGACGACGGGTTCGCCGGAGTGCTCGCCCTGCGCAGCGTCGCCGACCCGAGCCTCGTGGTCGACGCGGAGACGCTCTGGACGGCGTCCGCCGCCGTTCTGTCCCGCTTCGGTGAGCAGGCCGAGGCCCAGCTGCTGCTCGGCCTGCGCCGCGGTGCGCGGGCGTGGCCGCCGCTGGAACGCACGCTGCGCGCGGCCGCGCCCACGGTGCTCACCCTCGCCGACGACGAGGTCGTGGACCTGCTGGAGAACGGCAGCGCGGCACTCGGCGGCGCGGGTATCGAGGTGCTCTGGCCGAAAGGCCTGTTCGCCGACGACCTCGAGGTACGCGCCGGCGCCACCCGCGCGCCGGGCAGCGAGTCCGGCCCGGCCTTCGCGCTGACCGAGCTGCTGAGGTTCCGCTGGCAGCTGACCCTCGGCGGCCGGGAGCTCACCGAGGAGGAGGTGACCGCCCTCGCCGAGGCCAAGCGGCCGCTGGTGCGGCTGCGCGGGCAGTGGGTCAGGGCCGACCCGGGCCTGCTGGCGAAACTGCGCGGCGCGCAGGGGAGCGCGCCGGAGACGCTGAGCGGTGCCGAGGCCCTGCGGGCGGCCCTCACCGGGTCGCTGGACCTCGACGGCGAGCAGGTGGACTTCGCCCCGCCGGACGCGCTCGCCGAGCTGCTCGACGGGCTGCGCGGGGCGGCGGCGGAAGCCGTCGAGCCGGACACCGACCTGCAGGCCACGCTGCGGCCCTACCAGCGGGCGGGGCTCGGCTGGCTGGCGAGAATGACCGGGTTGGGGCTCGGCGGCTGCCTCGCCGACGACATGGGGCTCGGCAAGACCGTGCAGCTGATCGCGCTGCACCTGCACCGGCGGCCGCTCGCGGCGGGACCGACACTCGTGCTGTGCCCCACCTCGCTGCTGGGCAACTGGGAACGCGAGTTCGCGAGGTTCGCGCCGAAAGTGCCGGTGCGCCGCTTCCACGGCGGTGGCCGCCACCTCGACGACGTGGCGCCCGACGAGGTGGTGCTCGCCACCTACGGCGTGCTTCGCCGGGACCGGACCGGGCTGGCCGAGGTGAGCTGGGGCCTCGTCGCGGCCGACGAGGCGCAGCACGTGAAGAACCCGCTTTCGGTCACCGCCACGCAGCTGCGCCGCATCCCGGCCGCCGCGCGGGTGGCGCTGACCGGGACGCCGATGGAGAACCGGCTCACCGAACTCTGGTCCATCCTGGACTGGACGACCCCGGGCCTGCTGGGCTCGCTGCAGCACTTCCGTCGCACCCTCGCCAGGCCGGTGGAGCGGGACGCCGACGCGGCCGCGACCGAGCGGCTCGCGGCGGCGGTGCGCCCGTTCCTGTTGCGGCGCCGCAAGACCGACCCGGACATCGCGCCCGAGTTGCCGCGCAAGACCGAGACCGACCGGTTCGTGCCGCTGACCGCCGAGCAGACGACGTTGTACGAGGCGGTGGTGCGCGAGAACCTCGCCGCCATCCGGGAGGCGCACGGCATCCAGCGACGCGGGCAGGTGCTGAAGCTGCTCACCGAGCTCAAGCAGATCTGCAACCATCCCGCCCAGTACCTCAAGCAGCGGGCGCCGCTGGCGGGGCGCTCGGGCAAGCTCGCCGCCTTCGAGGACCTGCTCGACGTGATCGTCGACGAGGGCGAGTCCGTGCTCGTGTTCAGCCAGTACGTGCGGCTGTGCCGGCTGCTCGAGGCCCGGCTCGCCGACCGTGGTGTGCCCACCCAGCTGCTGTCCGGCTCGACCACGCCGCGGCGGCGCGAGGAGATGGTGGAGCGGTTCCAGAGCGGTGCCGTGCCCGTCTTCCTGCTCTCCCTCAAGGCGGGCGGCGTCGGCCTCAACCTCACCAGGGCGACGCACGTCGTGCACTACGACCGCTGGTGGAACCCGGCGGTGGAAGACCAGGCGACCGATCGCGCGTACCGCATCGGCCAGGACCGGCCGGTGCAGGTGCACCGGCTGATCGCCGAGGGCACTCTCGAGGACCGGATCGCGACGGTGCTGGAGGCCAAGCGGGGCCTCGCCGAGGCCGTCGTCGGCGCGGGGGAGGACTGGATCACCGAGCTCTCCGATGCCGAGATCACCGACCTGGTGCGGCTGGGCGGGCGCTGATGCCCAGGCGGAACTTCGGCGGCACCTGGTGGGGGCGGTCCTGGGTGCGGGCGCTGGAGGACCGGGCCAGCCTCGACCCGAACCGCCTGCCGAGGGGCCGGACCTACGCGCGCAAGGACCAGGTCGGCGCCCTCACCGTCGAGCCGGGGCGGATCTCGGCGCGGGTGCGCGGCAGCAGGGCCACGCCGTACCGCGTCACCGTGGGCGTGCACCGGTTCGCCGACGACCAGTGGGACGTCCTGCTCGGCACCATCTCCTGGCAGGCGGGCTACGCCGCAGCGCTGCTCGACGCGGAGCTGCCTCCCGACCTCGCCGAGCACGCGCGGGCCGCCGGAGCCGACCTGCTGCCCGGACCGGGCGACCTGCGGCCGCGCTGTTCGTGCCCCGACTCGGCCAACCCGTGCAAGCACGCCGCCGCGGTCTGCTACCTGGTCGCCGACGAGGTGGACGCCGACCCGTTCGTGCTGTTCCTGCTGCGCGGCCGCGGCCGCGACGAGCTGTTCGCGGAACTGCGGGCGCGTCGCGGCCGGCCGGCCGGTGCGGGTGCCGCGCCGGGAGCCGAGCGGGGGCTCGCGCCCCGCGAGGCGTTCGCGCGCGTGCCGGGGCCGCTGCCCGCCCGGCCCGCGGCGCCGCTCGCGGCGGGACGGCCCGCCGTGCTGCCCAGCGATCCGCCGCCCGCCTCGGAGCTGTGCGGGCAGGCGCTGGCGGAGCTCGCCGCGGACGCCGCGGCCCGGGCATGGGAGCTGCTGCGCGGTGGCGGCGCCGGCCTCGCGCTGACGGCCGAGGAGGACCTCGCCCGCCGGGCCGCCGGCCAGCCGCTGGAAGGGCTTGCCGGACTCGCCGCGGCCGCCGGGGTCACACCGCGCGAACTCGCGCGCCGGGCCGCGGCGTGGCGCGCGGGTGGCGCGGGCGGGCTCGCCGTCACCGGCACCGCCTGGCGGCCTCCGCCCGCGCCGATCGCCGAGGCCAGGGCCGAGCTCGCCGAGTCGGGGCTGCCCGGGACGACGACGGTGTGGCGCAACCGCGTCACCCGCGGCCCGGTACAGCTACGGTTCGGCGCGGACGGCCGGTGGTACCGGTTCCGCCGGGCAGGCGGCGGCTGGGTGCTGACCGGGCCGGGCGCGCGGCGGCCCCTGGACCTGCTGGCCGATCAGGACTGATCAGGACTGAACGAGCCGGTGCGCGTACGCCCACTCCAGGAACCGTTCGACCCCGCGGACCACGTGCGCGCTGCGGATCGAAGGGAAGATGTCGAACGCGTGCTGGGCACCGGGGATCTCGGCGTAGGGCACCGGGTTCGCCGACACCTCCCGGAGCCTGCGCACGAATTCCCGCGCCTCCCTGGCGGGCACCAGCGTGTCCTGCTCGCCGTGGACGACGAAGAACGGTGGCGCCTTCTCGTTGATCCGGTCCAGCGGTGAGGCGGCGACGTAGTCGTCGAGGAACTCCGCCGGGTCCTTGCCGACGACATAGCGGGCCAGCAGCCGGTGCAGCCGCAGCGTGCTCGCCCGCGACCCGCTGGTCGCGGCGAAGTCGTAGACGCCGTAGTGGGGTACGCAGGCCTGCACGCTGGTGTCGGCGTCCTCGAAGCCCGGCTGTAGCGCGGCGTCGCCGGGGGTGAGCGCGAGCAGCGCGGCCAGGTGCCCGCCCGCCGAGCCGCCGGTCGCCGCGACGAACGTGGGATCTCCTCCGTAGCCGGCGATGTTGTCGTGGATCCAGCCGAGCGCCCGCTTGGCGGCGATGATGTGCTCGGGCCAGCGGGCGGCGGGGGAGAGGGGGTAGTTGATCGCGACGCAGATCCAGCCGCGCTGCGCCATGTGCTGCATCAGCGGGATGCCCTGCTCGTCCTTGTTGCCGATAATCCACGCGCCACCGTGGACCTGGAGCAGCACGGGCCTGCCGGACACGGGTTCGCGCGGCCGGTGGACGTCGAGCAGGAACCGTTTGCCGCCGTCGGCGTAGGCGATGTCCCGGTCCCGCCGCACGTACGGGTTGCGCATCCGGAACGGCAGCACGAGCTGGCCCCACGGGGTGGCGAGGTCGGCGGGGTCCGGTGGGTGTTCCAGGTCCTTGTCGTAGCCGGGGCCGAGGGTCTCGGTCAGCGCGTGCTCGACCGCGCCGTGTGCACGCTGTGCCGTGCGGATGAGCGTGCCGAGACCCGCGGCCGAGACGGCCGACATCGCCATGCCCACGCGGTCCGCCCGGGGCGGGCCCCGGCGGGCGAGGTGCGCGGCGGTGTCGGCGGCCGTCAGCGCGAGCAGGTGCGGTGCCAGCTCGGCGGTGAGCCAGCCGGCGAAGAACGCGGGGATCGACGTCCGCGCGCCCCGCAGTGGGCGCAGGGCGTTGGCGGTCAGCGCGAGTTGCAGTGCCCTGCGGGTCCGGAAGCTCGGGTGCATGGCCTGAGGGTAGCCACGTGCTCGCCTACCCTTGACCACGTGCAGCAACTCAGTGGCCTCGACGCGAGTTTCCTCTACCTGGAGACGTCCGCGCAGCTGCTGCACGTGTGCGCGCTGGTCACCGTCGACCCGGCGACCGTGCCCGGCGGGTACGACTTCGCGAAGCTCAAGGCCGGGCTGGCGGAACGGGTGGCGCTCGCGCCGCCGTTCCGGCGCAGGCTGCACAACTCGCTGCTGAACCTGAACCACCCGGTGTGGGTCGAGGACGAGGACTTCGATCTCGACCATCACGTGCACCAGATCGCGGTGCCACCCCCGGGCGGCCGGGCGGAGCTCGCCGAGCTGTGCGCGCATATCGCGGGCCAGCCGCTCGACCGCTCCCGCCCGCTCTGGGACATGCACGTGATCGAGGGACTCGACAACGGTGGCGTCGCCGTGCTGGTGAAGATGCACCACGCCAGCGTCGACGGGGTGAGCGGAGCTAGCCTGCTGACCTACCTGACCGGAACCGAACCGGACTCGCCACCGCCGGACCCGGGGCCCGGCGCCAGGACCACCCCGGCGCCGCCGCGACCGCTGGACATGCTCCGGCGCAGCACGCTGGCCGTCGCGCGGCGGCCGGTGGAGATGGCGCGCCTGCTGCCCGGCCTGCTCACGATCGCGCCAAGGTGGGTGGGCAGGTCGCTGCAGGGCAAGGGCATGGCGACACCGTTCACCGCACCGCGGATCTCGTTCAACGGGACCATCACGGGCCATCGCGCCGTCGCCTACACCCAGGTGGACCTGGCCGGTGTCAAGGCGGTGAAGGACGCCTTCGGCGTCACCGTCAACGACGTCGTGCTGGCGATGTGCGCCGGGGCGCTGCGGCGGTTCCTCACCGCGCGGGCCGAGCTGCCGAAAGACCCGCTGGTGGCGACCGTGCCGGTGTCGGTGCACGGGCGGAGCAGCCGGGCCGGCGGCAGCAACAAGATCTCGGCGTTCTTCGCGTCGCTGCCCACGCACCTGGCCGATCCGGCGGCGCGCGTCTTCATGATCGCCGAGAACAACCGGCGCTCGAAGGCGCACCACCGCACGATCGACGCCGACATGCTCCAGGACTGGGCGCAGTTCGCGGCCGCGACCAGCTTCGGACTCGCGGTACGCGCGTACTCGGCGCTGCGGCTCGCGGAACGGCACGCGGTGATCCACAACCTGATCATCTCCAACGTGCCAGGGCCACCCATGCCGCTGTACCTACTCGGCGCGCGCGTCACCGGGCTGTACCCGCTCGGTCCGGTGTTCCACGGCGCCGGGTTGAACGTCACCGTGCTGTCCAACGACGGCCGGGTGAACGTCGGGCTGCTCGGCGCACGAGAACTTGTTACAGATCTGTGGCCGCTCGCCGACGCCATGCCCGAAGCCCTCCAGGAACTCCTCGACGCACGCCCTGCGAGCTGACCGGTCACGAGTCAGGGGGTTGCCGTGATCGCCTGTTGTGGTTAAGACTAGAACAGGTTTCAGTATTGGGCACAGGCGAGGGGTGCGCGTGGACTTCATCCTCGACGAGGACCAGCAGGCGATCGCCGGACTCACGGCCGACGTCCTGCGCCGGGAGAGTGAGCCGGACGCGGCCTGGCGCGCGCTCGCCAAGGCCGGTCTGCTGTCGCTGGCGCTGCCCGCCGAACTGGACGGGGACGGTCTCGGCGTGGCCGAGGTCGCGGTGGTGCTCACCGAGGTCGGCCGCGCGGCCGCACCGCTGCCCGCGCTGGCGACGCTGGCGCTCGGCGTGCTGCCCGTCGAGCACCTCGGGGGCGCCGACCAGCGCGCGGAGCTGCTGCCCGACGTCTCCTGCGGTGACGCCGTACTCACCGCGGCGCTGCACGAACCGTCCGACCCGCTCACCACCCGTCCGGCGACCACCGCCACCGGCGGATCGGGCGACTGGCTGCTGACCGGCGTCAAGACGGCGGTGCCGTACGCCGCCACGGCGCGGCGCGTCCTCGTACCCGCCTCGATGCCCGGCGGCACCGGCGTGTTCCTCGTGAACCCGGCCGGGGCGGGGGTCACGCTGACCGCCACCCGTACCGCGACCGGTGCCCCCGAGTACACGATGCGCCTCACCGGCGCGCCGGTCGCGGAGTCCGGCCTGCTCGACACCCGCGTGCCCGGCGAGTCGGTCGCGGTGCTGCACCGCTACGCCCTCGCCGGGGCGGTGGCGCTCGGTGACGGCGCCCTCGCCGGTGCTCTCGCCCTGACCACCGGTCACCTCGGTACCCGGGAGCAGTTCGGCCGCCCGCTCGCGACCTTCCAGGCGGTGGCCCAGGAGATCGCCGATGTCTACATCGCCTCGCGCACCGTGCACCTCGCGGCCCTGAGCGCCGCGTGGCGGCTGGCCTCCGGCCTCGACCCCGACGGCGAACTGGACATCGCGGCCTACTGGCTGGCCGAGGAGGCGCCGCGCGCCATGGCCGCCTGCCATCACCTGCACGGCGGTCTCGGCGTCGACGCCGACTACCCGCTGCACCGCTACTCCTCGCTGGTCAAGGACCTGGCACGCGCCGTGGGCGGAGCGGCGACGCGGCTGGACCGGCTCGGCGAGCTCGTGGGAGGTGCGTGATGTACCCGGAACTGACCTCGGCGCAGCGGGCGCTGCGCGACGAGCTGCGCCGCTACTTCGCCGGGCTGGTCTCGCCGGAGGAGCGCAGGGCGATGCTGCGCGAGCGGCACGGGCCGGTGTACCGCGAGATCGTGCGCAGGATGGGCCGCGACGGCTGGCTCGGCCTCGGCTGGCCCGTCGAGTACGGCGGGCGTGGCCTTGGCCCGGTCGAGCAGCATCTCTTCGCCGACGAGGCGGCCAGGGCAGATGTCCAGCTGCCCTCGGTGACGCTGCAGACGGTCGGCCCGACGTTGCAGCAGTTCGGTACCGCGGAGCAGAAATCCCGCTTCCTGCCGCGGATCCTCGCCGGGGAGGTGCACTTCGCGATCGGCTACAGCGAACCGGAGGCGGGCACCGACCTGGCTTCGCTGCGCACATCCGCGGTGCGGCGGGGCGGGGAGTACGTGGTCAACGGCCAGAAGATCTTCACGACGGGCGGGCACGACGCCGACTTCGTCTGGCTCGCCGTGCGCACCGATCCCGGGGCGCCCAAGCACAAGGGCATCTCGATCCTGATCGTCGACACCACCGACCCCGGCTACTCGTGGACGCCGATCATCACCTGCGACGGGGCGCACCACGTCAACGCCACCTACTACTCCGATGTCCGGGTACCGGCGGACATGCTGGTGGGCGAGGAGAACCGTGGCTGGAAGATGATCACCACCCAGCTCAACCACGAACGCGTGATGCTCGGGCCCGCCGGCCGGATCGGCGGCCTGTACGACCGGGTGCGCGAGTGGGCGTCCACCCGCAAGACCCCGGCCGGGACCCCGCTGCTGGACCTGCCCGACGTGCGGCGCGCGCTCGGCGAGACACTGGCGGTGACCCGGATCAACGAGCTGCTCAACTGGCAGGTGACGGCGTCCGAGCCCGGTGCGGTGGCCGACGCGTCCGCGACCAAGGTGTTCGGATCGGAGCGGATCCAGCGGGCGAGCCGGCTGCTGGAGGAGATCGTCGCCAGGCACGGGGATCCGGCCGATCCGGCGACCGGCGAGCTGGCCGAATGGCTGGACGTGCTCGCCAAGCGCAACCTCGTGCTGACCTTCGGCGGTGGTGTCAACGAGATCCAGCGGGAGCTGATCGCCATGTTCGGTCTGGAGCTGCCGAGGGTGCCTCGATGAGAGGCATCGAAGAAGCGGCGAAACATATTGCCGCACAAGGAGAATCGCGAGCCCGCCTCGCGCGTGACCCGGTGAACCAGGCGATGGTGAACAACTGGGTGGAGGCGCTCGGCGACGGCAACCCGGCCTACACCGACCCGGAGTTCGCGCGCGGCTCCGTGCACGGTGGCCTGGTCGCACCGCCCGCGATGGCGCAGGTGTGGACCATGAACGGCCTGCACGGCACGCGCGCCGACGACGACCCGCTCGGCGCGATGATGTCCGTGCTGGACGAGGCGGGTTACACCTCGGTCGTCGCGACCGACTCGGAGCAGACCTATCACCGCTACCTGCGCCACGGCGAGCACGTGGCGGCATCGACGCGGCTGGAGGGCGTCGTGGGCCCGAAGCGCACGGCACTCGGTGAGGGCTGGTTCGTCACGACGCGCACCACCTGGTCGGTGGCAGGCGAGCCGGTCGCCGAGATGATGTTCCGGGTGCTGAAGTTCCGCCCCGCGGGCGAACCTGCGCCGGCGCCCGATCCGGCCGCGGTCCTGCGGCCGGTGATCAGCAGGGACACCGAGTTCTTCTGGGCGGGTACCAGGGTGGGTGAGCTGCGCATCCAGCGGTGGGGCGGCGGCACGCTGCGGCATCCGCCAGGGCCGGTGGCACCCAACGGCGACCTCGCCGCGAAGCCGGACCACGTCGTGGCCAACGGGACCGGCACGGTCTACAGCTACGTGGTCCATCACCATCCGAAGGTGCCCGGCAAGCGCCCCCCGTTCGTCGTGGCGCTCGTCGAGCTGGACGAGGGAGTGCGGATGCTGGGCGAGTTGCTCGACGCCGGGCCGGAGGACGTCTACATAGGACTTCCGGTCGAGGTGAGCTTCGTGCGGGTGGACGACGAGCTCACGTTGCCTGCGTGGAAGGTGCGGTCATGAACGCCGGGGTCGGCACCGAGCTGCCGCAGCTGAGCATCGAGATCACGCCGACGTTCGTCGTGAGCACGGCCATCGCCACGCGCGACTTCCAGGACGTGCACCACGACCGTGACGCGGCCGTGGCGCGTGGCTCGAAGGACATCTTCGTCAACATCCTGACCGACACCGGCCTGGTCCAGCGGTTCGTCACCGACTGGGCGGGGCCGGAGGCGCTGATCAGGTCGATCCGGATCCGGCTCGGGGTGCCGTGCTACGCCTACGACACGCTCACCTTCACCGGCCGGGTCACCGGCCGCGACGGTGCGGACGCGGACATCGCCGTCACCGGCACCGGCGGCCTCGGCGACCACGTCTCCGGCACGGTCCGGGTCACCCTGCCGGGAGGGCCCGCATGACACTGCCGGGAAAGGCGGCGATCGCGGGCATCGGCGCCACCGAGTTCTCCAAGGACTCCGGCCGCAGCGAACTGCGACTCGCCGCCGAAGCCGTGAGCGCCGCGCTGGCCGACGCCGGCCTCAAGCCGTCCGATGTGGACGGACTTGTCACGTTCACGATGGATGGCAACGCCGAGATCGCGGTCGCCCGCGAGCTGGGCATCCCGGAGCTGTCGTTCTTCAGCCGCGTCCACTACGGCGGGGGAGCGGCGGCCGCCACGGTGCAGCAGGCCGCGATGGCCGTGGCGACCGGGGTGGCCGACGTGGTGGTGGCTTACCGGGCGTTCAACGAGCGCTCCGGGCACCGGTTCGGCCAGGTTTCGGGAGCCGCCGCCCAGCAGGTGAACACCTCCGGCGTGGACAACGCCTTCCACTATCCGATGGGCCTGGCGACCCCGGCGGCGACGGTGGCGATGGTGGCGCAGCGTTACCTGCACACCTACGGCGCGACGAGCGAGGACTTCGGCCGGGTTGCCGTGGTCGACCGCGAGCACGCCGCGACCAACCCGAACGCATGGTTCTTCGGCCAGCCGATCACCCTCGCGGAGCACCAGGCATCACGCTGGGTCGCCGAACCGCTGCACCTGCTCGACTGCTGCCAGGAGAGCGACGGCGGCGTCGCACTGGTGGTCACGAGCACCGAGCGGGCTCGCGACCTGCCACGTCCACCTGCGGTGATCGCGGCGGCGGCGCAGGGCAGCGGGCCGGACCAGTACATCATGACCAGCTACTACCGGGACGACCTCGCGGCGCTGCCCGAGATGGGCGTGGTCGGCGGGCAGCTGTGGCGGCAGGCCGGGATCACCCAGGCGGACGTCGACGTGGCCGTGCTCTACGACCACTTCACGCCCTATGTCCTGATGCAGCTGGAGGAGCTGGGTTTCTGTGGGCGCGGTGAGGCGAAGGACTTCGTCCGCGACGGTGCCCTCGGCCTCGACGGCGCGCTGCCGCTCAACCCGCACGGCGGTCAGCTCGGGGAGGCCTACATCCACGGGATGAACGGCATCGCCGAGGCCGTGCGGCAGATCCGCGGCAGCGCGGTGAACCAGGTCGGCGGCGTCCGTCACGTGCTGGTGACCGCGGGCACCGGCGTGCCCACCAGCGGTCTGGTCCTCGCGGCGTCCTGAACGACCTCCCCGATGCGGCACCGGTCGCGTTGAACGCACCGAATGCCACATTGGGCTTGCGACGGCGGGGGCGGGAGTGGGATCACCTGCTTGACGGCTGGTGGGGGGTGGCGGCGTCTGCCACGGTGATCGAGACGTTCTCCCCGGACGCCGAGCGAGGCTGGAATGCACATCCCGGTGGTCGTGGCGTGGATTCTCACCGGTGCCTTCCTCCTGCTGAGCGTCCCGTGCCTGAGCAGGCTGGTCCGGCTCGACTACCCGCGGCTCGGCAGCGGGCTCCGGCAGGTGGACCTGGCGGGGCTGCTGATGGCGCTGGCGATGGTGGCGATGGCCTCACCGGTCGGCGCTCCGGTGCCCACGGCGGGCTGGCAGGCGCTGTTCCTGCTCACCGGGGCGTGGTTCCTCGCCGCAGCACTCTGGCGCCGGGCGCCCGCCTGGCAGGGGGTGTGCCGGCGCTGCCACCTGCATCATGCGGTGGCGTCACTGGGAATGCTCTACATGCTGGCGGCCATGCCGCACGACGAGGCCGGGCACGGGCCGTGGCCCGCGATGTCCACCGCCGACGCGTCCGTGACGCTGGCCTGGCCGGTGGTGGCGGCACTGGCGGCGGTGTACTTCGCGGTCGACGGGACGCACTCGGCGGTGCGGGCGTTCCGGGCGGCGCGCACCGACGGCATGGCCACGATGCCCGCCGGGTTCGCCTCCCGGACCGTGTGCCGGACGGTGATGGGCCTCGGCATGGGCTACATGTTCGCGACGGGCCTCTGAGCGCCTGGTCACCTCTCGTGAGTGCGCACGCGAGTTAGAACACTGTTACGCACTCACGACCGGTGACCTGCGGAAACAGTGTTCATGGCAGAAGCTGGGCGGGGTGGAGGACGGCGTCGGAGAGTACCGGGGCCTCACCGCGGTCGAGCGAGCACGCGGTGACGAGCAGCCGGTCGCCGTCGCGCCACACCCGGGTGCGCAGCGTCTCGCCCGGCAGCATGATCCCGGCGAACTTCGCCGACCAGGCGCCTACGCGGGTCACGTCGGCGTCCAGGAGCGCATCGGTGACGGCCTTGGCGACGATGCCGTAGGTGCACAGGCCGTGCAGGATCGGTAGGTCGAACCCGGCCGCGCGGGCGAACTCCGGGTCGGCGTGCAGCGGGTTGCGGTCGCCGCAGAGCCGGTACAGCAGCGCCTGCTGCGGAAGTGTCGGCGTATCGAGGACGAAGTCCGGCTCCCGGTCCGGCAGCTCGACGCGGTCGGAGGTGCCGCGCTCACCGCCGAAGCCGCCCTCGCCGCGGGCGAAGATGCTCGACCGGGCCGTCCACAACGGATCGCCGGACGGATCGGTCACCTCGGTCTCCTGGCGGATCACCGCGGCCTTGCCCTTGTCGAGCACGTCGGTGATGCGGGAGCGGGCCACCGCCTTCCCCTCGACCGGGATCGGCCGGTGCACGACGACTTCCTGGGTGCCGTGGACCACCTTGGCGAGGTCGATGTCGATGCCGGGAAACGACACCGCGGGCGGCTCGAAGGTACGGAAGTTGGGCGCCACCGTCGCGAACGTCGGCAGCACCCGCAGGCCGCTCTCGTAGACGTAGCGCAGCTCGCGCGGGTCGGTCGGAGGATCACCCGCGCCGAGCGCGAGGTGGTAGAGCAGGACGTCGGAGGCCGTCCAGCCGAACGTCGTCTCACCGAGATCGGCCCCGATGGCGGTCTGCACGTCGATGGGCATGCGGGTGGCTCCCTCACTCGTAGCTGACCGAGACCTCGTCGGTGACCGGCATCGACTGGCACGCCAGCACGATCCCCTCGTCGATGTCCTCGGTCTCCAGGACCTCGTTGTGCAGCATCTTCACCTCACCGGAGGTGATGCGGCAAGCGCACGCGCTGCACTGACCCTCGCGGCAGGAGAACGGCGCGTCCAGGCCGCGGTCGAGCAGGAAGTCCAGCAGCTTCTGCCCGCGCGGCCAGTCGAACGTGTGCTCGGCACCGTCCAGCGCGACGGTCAGGCGGGCGGGTTCGGCCGTGCCCTCGGCGCCGTCGGTGCCGGGCTCCGCGCTCGGCTCGACCGGTCTCGCCTGCTCGAAAGGGTTCCCGCCGAGGGAGACGAACTTCTCGGTGTGGATGCGCGCCCGGGGCAGGCCGAGCGACTTCAGCGCCGTGGTGGCCGCCGACATGAACGGCCGCGGTCCGCAGACGAACGCCTCCCGCTCGGCGAATGGGGCGGCCAGCGCGCGCAGATGGTCGGCCGTCGGCAGCCCCTGCAGCGTCTCCAGCCAGTGCAGGACGACGAGCCGGTCCGGGTGCTTGGTGGCCAGCTCGTGCAATACCCGGCCGAAGATCACCGAGTTCTCGTCCCGGTTGGCGTACACCAGCATCACCCGGCCGGAGCCCGCGGCCAGCACCGAGCGCACGATGGACAGCACCGGCGTGATGCCACTGCCCGCGGCGAACAGCAGCAGGTCGGCGTCCAGCGACGACGGCGTGAACACGCCGCTCGGCGCAAGCACCTCCAGCTCGCTGCCCGCCCGCACGTTGTCGCAGATCCAGTTCGAGGCGTACCCGTCCACGGTGCGCTTGACGGTGATCCGCGGCCTGTCGTCCTCGTGCGGCGAGCTGGACATCGAGTAGCAGCGGGCCACCGAGCCGCACCGGTCACTGGGTACCCGCACGGTGAGGAACTGGCCAGGCCGGTAGTCCAGGCCGGGCGGCACGTCGAACACGACCGAGCAGGCGTCCGCGGTCTCGGCGACCACTTCGGACACTCGCAGCACGTACGAGGTGATCTCAACCATCGCCGGTGAGCCATCCCTCACACGCGGCCTCGGCGATGCTCTCGCTCAGCCGCTCGCACGTGTCGAGCAGTGCCGGATGCACACCGCCCGCCGCCCGCTCGGCGAGCACCGGGCAGCTCGTGGCGGCGTCGGTGGTCCACTGGATGCTCGTGTGCTGCGGGCTGTTCTTCTTCACCAGCACCCTGGTCCCGCAGGAGCGGCAGGACAGCGGGCGCAGCCCCGAGGTGAGGAACTCGTCTCGTTCGGCGAGCACGGTCACACCTCGGCCTGCTGCCGGGCGAGGTTCTCTTCCACTTCCTTTGCCCAGACCTCGTTCGCCCGCGTGGTGTCCACTTCGAACTCGAAGCGCCGCGTCATGTCCTCGGTCACGTCGGCGGCGTCGACGTAGAACTGGTCGTACCAGCGCCGGAGCTGGTAGACGGGCCCGTCCTCCTCGCAGAGCAACGGGTTGTCGATGCGCGTCTTGTTCTTCCAGATCTCCACGTCCTGCATGAACCCGGTGCCGATGCTCTCGGCGAACTTGCCCGCGATCTTGTCCGCCTGCTCGTCGGACACGCCCGGCAGCTTCTTCACGATCACGCCCCACTGCAGCACGAACGAGTTCTCCGTGACCGGGTAGTGGCAGTTGATCAGCACGTTCTCGATCTCGAGGCCCTTGTAGGTGTTGAGCAGCGTGTTGATCATGTAGGACGGCCCGAAGTACGACGCCTCCGAGCGGAGCAGGTTCTCCTCGCCGCCGTAGTTCGACGCCATGCCGACGTCCGGGCGGCCCTTGGTGTTCAGGTACTGCGTCGCGATGTGCCCCTCGAAGACGTTCTTGAAGTACGTCGGGAAGGCGAAGTGGATGTAGAAGAAGTGGGCCATGTCGACGACGTTGTCCACGATCTCCCGGCAGTTGGCGCCCTCGATCAGCACCGAGTCCCAGGTCCAGTTGCTCCACTCGCCGTTGAACACACCCTCGATACGGGGGATCACCACGTCCTCCGGAGGCGGGTTGCCCTCCGGGTCGTTCCACACGAACAGCTGTTTGTTCTCCTCGAGGGTGGTCCACGACTTCGTGCGCGCCCGCAGCGGAACCCGCTTGGCGTAGGGGATCGAGACGCACTTGCCGCTGCCGCTCCAGCGCCAGTCGTGGAACGGGCAGGCGATCTCGTTGCCCTTGACGGTGCCCTGGGTGAGATCACCGCCCATGTGCCTGCAGTATCCGTCGAGCACGTTGAGGCCGCCGTCCTCGCCCTGGAACACCACGAGCTTCGTGCCGAAGGCGTTGATCGCGTGCGGCTTGCCGTCCTTGAAGTGCTCGGCCAGCCCGAGACAGTGCCAGCCGCGGGCGAACCTGGCCGGCGGCGCGCCCGCGTCGATCGTGCGAACGGCTTCTGCCTGCGTCATTGCGTACCTCCAGCTTGCTGTGCCGTGGCGTGCCTGCGATTCTTGGCGGCGATGTGCTGTGCCGCAAGGTAGCCGAAGACCATCGCCGGCCCGATCGTCGCGCCGGGACCGGCGTAGGTCCGGCCCATCACGGCGGCGCTGGCGTTGCCCGCCGCGTACAGTCCCTCGATCACCGTGCCGTCCTCGCGCAGCACGCGGGCGTGCACGTCCGTGCGCAGCCCGCCCTTCGTGCCGAGGTCGCCCGGCACGATCTTGACGGCGTAGAACGGGGCGAGCTCCAGCGCTCCCAGACTCGGGTTCGGCCGGTTGCGGGGGTCGCCGTAGTAGTGGTCGTAGGCGCTGCGCCCGCGCCCGAAGTCCTCGTCGGTGCCGGTCCGCGCGAAGGCGTTGAACCGCTCGACCGTGGCGGTCAGCGCGTCGGCGGGCACCTCGATGCGCTCGGCGAGCGCGGCCAGCGTGTCCGCCTTGGCCGCGATCCCGGCCTTGAACCAGCGCCCGGGAAGCGGCTGGCGCGGACCGAGCCCGGTGAACATGTACCGGTTGCGGTAGCGCTGGTCGAACACCAGCCAGGTCGGGATGTTGCGGGCAGGCCCGTCGCCGGGGCCGTACATCGCGTGCACCGCCTCGACGTAGGGCGCCGACTCGTTGACGAACCGCTCGCCGCGGGCGTTCACCATGAGGCAGCCGGGGCGGGAACGTTCGGCCAGCGCGAACCACGGCCCGCCGGTGAGCGGAATCGAAGGGCCCCACCAGGCGTCGTCCATCAGGTCCGTGGCCGCACCGAGGGCGAGCCCTGCGGTGATGCCGTCACCGGTGTTGGCCTCGGCGCCCACGGTCCAGTCGGTGCCGATCGGCGGGCGCTGGTACTTGCGGCGCAGCTCGTCGTTGTGCTCGAAGCCGCCGGAGGCGAGCACGACCCCGCGTCGCGCGCGGAGCAGCGTCCGCTGTCCGGCGCGCTCGGCGTACACGCCGGTGACCACGCCGTCCTCGGTGTGCAGCCCGGTCATCGGGGTGGACAGCCACACGGGCACGTCCGCACGCTGCAGTCCCGCGCGCAGCCCGGCGGAGAGCGCCTGGCCCATCGACAGCAGGCGTTTGCCGGTGAGCCTGCCCGCGAGCCCCCGTGCGCCGAGCCGCAACAGCCGCAGCACCCCGCGCGGGTGCCTGGCGATCAGGCTCAGCCAGCGGAAGTCGGCCTGGGTGAGTGGCACGCCGAGCGGCGGGGCGCTGTAGGGCGGCTCCAGGTTCGCCAGTTCCGCGCCGAGCACGTGGCCGTCCAGCGGTTTCGGCTCGACCGAGCGACCGCCGGCCCGGCCGCCGGGTGCCTCGGGGTGGTAGTCGGAGTAGCCGCGCACCCATTCCAGCCGCAGCGGCGTGTGCTCGTGCACGAACGCGACCACGTCGGGGCCGTGCGCGAGGTAGACCTCGCGGCGCTCGGCGGGCACGACGTCGCCGACGATCGCGTCCAGGTACTCCCGGGCGGCCTCGGGCGTGTCCTCGATCCCGGCGGCGCGCAGGGCCTCGTTGTTCGGGATCCACACGCCTCCGCCGGAGCGGGCGGTGGAGCCGCCGAAGCGCGCCGCCTTCTCGATGAGCACGACCTCGAGGCCCTGCCGGGCGGCGGCGAGCGCGGCCGTCATGCCGGCCGCGCCGCTGCCGACCACGACGACGTCGGCCGCTACGACCTCGTCAGCCATGCCACCTCCAAAACCTGGAACAAGTTATAAGTCTTCGCGCTGCTGCTCGCTGCCGTTGCAGTCACGATAGACGAGAACGTGTTTCAGTTCTAGGGTAGGCGGTGTGGCGAGGCGTGCAACGGAGATGGCAGAGGTCACTGAGGTTACCGATGTCGGCGATATCGCCGACGTGATCGTCGTCGGTTTCGGCGCGGCGGGCGCGTGCGCGGCGATCGAGGCCGCCGAGGCGGGTGCCGACGTGCTGGTCGTCGACCGGTTCGGCGGCGGAGGCGCGAGCGCGGTCAGCGGCGGCGTCGTGTACGCGGGCGGAGGTACCGACCAGCAGCGCGAGGCCGGGGTGGACGACTCGGTCGACGCGATGTACGAGTACCTCCGGCTGGAGGTGGGCGACGTGGTCTCCGCGGCGACCCTGCGCCGCTTCTGCGCGGAGAGCACCGGCATGATCGGCTGGCTGCAACGGCATGGCGTGCCGTTCGAGGGCAGCCTGTGCCCGGTGAAGACGTCCTACCCGAACAACGACCACTACCTGTACTACTCGGGCAGCGAGGCGGCGGGCGGCTTCTGCGACGCGGCCAGGCCCGCCGCGAGGGGGCACCGGGTGAAGGGCAAGGGCACCTCCGGGGCGGTGCTGTTCGCCCGGCTGGCCGCGGCGGCGCGGCAGGCCGGCGTGCGGGTGCGCTCGCAGACCACCGCACACTCGCTCGTCGTCGGCGACGACGGAACGGTCACCGGCCTGGTCGTGACGACGCTGCGCGGCGCACCGGCGTGGGTGCGCACCGCCCACCGGGTGCTGGGCCGGTACTCGGCCAAGCCGGGACTCTACGTACCGGCGCTGCGCAGGTTCCTGCAGCGCGGGGTGGTGGCCCTCGAGCGTGCGCACGCGCGCGAGGTGCGGCTCACCGTGCGGCACGGTGTGGTGCTGTCCGCGGGCGGGTTCATCGCCGACCGGGCGATGGTCCGCGAGCACGCGCCCGCCTACCGGGGCGGCCTCGCGCTCGGCACCGCGGGCGACGATGGCTCCGGCATCCGGCTCGGCACCGGGGCCGGGGCGGCGACGGCGGAGCTGGACCGGGTCTCGGCGTGGCGGTTCATCACCCCGCCGAGCGCGTTTCTCGGCGGGGTCCTCGTCGACGCCGGAGGCGAGCGGATCATCGACGAGTCGCGGTACGGCGCCGCGGTCGGCGAGGCCATGATCGTCCGCCACGGCGGCTGTGGCTGGCTGCTCGTCGACGACGCCATCGTGCGGCAGGCGCGGCGGGAGGCGCGCCGCGAAAGCCAGTGGTTCCAGTGGCTGCAGACCCTGTATCTGTTGCGCCGGGGCCGCGTGAGCGCCGGGACGCTCCCCGAGGTGGCCCGCCTCGCCGGTGTCGACCCGGACGGCCTGGCCGAGACGGTGTGGGCCTACAACGCCGGGGGAGCGGACCCGATGGGCAAGCCGGCCGCGTTCGTCCGGCCGCTGCGAACGCCGCCGTACTCGCTGATCGACGTCTCGATCAAGCCGAACCTCGGCTACCCGTGCCCGATGCTGACGCTCGGCGGGCTCGTCGTCGACGAGGAGAGCGGGCAGGTCCGCGACGAGGGCGGAGCGCCGATCGGCGGGCTCTACGCGGCCGGTCGCACGGCGGTGGGGATCTGTTCCAGGTCCTACGTGAGCGGGCTGTCGCTGGCGGACTGCGTCTTCTCCGGGCGCCGTGCCGGGTGGCACAGCGCACGGACGCTGGCGCGTGACAAAAACGAGAACATGTTCTAGTCTTGGCCGGGTAAGACGAGGTGAACGGGCATGATTCGTGAGCAGGAACGGGGCGGAGTATGAGCGAGCAGGGCACCGACGCGGTGATCGCCGGGATCCGGGAGCTACTGCCCACCCTGCGCGAACGCGCGCAGGAGGCGGAGGACGCACGGCGGATCCCGGACGAGTCGATCAAGGCCCTGCAGGAGACCGGCTTCTTCAAGCTGCTGCAGCCGAAGCCCTACGGCGGTTACGAGGCCGACCCGGTCACGTTCTACACGGCCGTCAAGCTCATCTCGGCCGCGTGCGGCTCGACCGGCTGGGTCGCCTCGATCCTCGGCGTGCATCCCTGGCACCTGGCGCTGTTCGACGCGCAGGCGCAGGAGGACGTCTGGGCGGACGACGTGAACGTCCGGATCTCCTCGTCGTACGCCCCGATGGGCAAGGCGCGGGTGACCGAGGGCGGCTACCGCCTCACCGGCAAGTGGAGCTTCTCGTCCGGCTGTGACCACGCGACCTGGGTGCTGCTCGGCGCGCCCGCGTTCGACGCGGAGGACAAGCCGGTCGACTTCTGTACCTATCTGCTGCCGATCGGCGACTACGCGATCGACGACGTGTGGGACACGGTGGGCCTGCGCGGCACCGGCAGCAACGACATCGTCGTCGACGACGTGTTCGTGCCGGCACACCGGGCGCTGAGCTTCATGGCCACGTCCAAGTGCAAGACGCCCGGCCAGGAGGTCAACCCCGGGCCGCTCTACAAGCTGCCGTACGGCTCCGTGCACCCGAGCACGATCACCGCGCCGATCATCGGCATGGCGCAGGGCGCCTACGACGCGCACGTGGAGTACCAGCAGTCCCGCGTCCGCGCCGCGTACCTGGGCGAGCAGTCCAAAGAGGACCCCTTCGCCAAGGTGCGGATCGCCGAGGCGGCCAGTGAGATCGACGCCGCCTGGCTGCAGCTGACGCACAACATCGACGAGCTGTACCAGCTCGCCTGCGCGGGGGAGAAGCTGCCGTTCGCCACGCGGCTGCGGGTGCGGCGCGACCAGGTCCGCGGCACCGAGCGCGCGATCGGCGCGATCGACCGGCTCTTCGAGAACTCCGGTGGCCGCGCACTGCGCACCGGCACGCCGATCCAGCGGTTCTGGCGCGACGCGCACGCCGGGCGCGTGCACGCGGCCAACGACCCGGAGCGGGCCTACACGATGTTCGGCACCGGCGCCTTCGGGCTGCCCGTCGAGAACGCGATGGTGTGAGCATGACCGAGGGCAGCTATGTCGAGGCGCGGCCGGGGCTGCGGCTGCACTACCACGAGGCGGGCGGCGAGCACCCCGAGACGGTGATCCTGCTGCACGGCGGCGGCCCCGGCGCGTCGGCGTGGAGCAACTTCTCCCGCAACATCGGCGTTTTCGCGAAGTCGTTCCGCACGATCGCCGTGGACCAGCCGGGTTTCGGCCGTTCCGACAAGCCGACCGAGCACCCGCAGTACTTCACGCACAGCGCCGGAGCGGTCGTCGGGCTGATGGACCGGCTCGGCATCGAGAAGGCCCATCTGGTCGGCAACTCGCTCGGTGGCGGTGCGGCGGTGCGCCTCGCGCTCGACCACCCGGATCGCGCAGGCCGCCTCGTGCTGATGGGGCCCGGCGGGCTGAGCCTCAACGTCTTCGCGCCCGATCCGACCGAGGGCGTCAAGAACCTGGCGCGCTTCGCCGCGCCACCGGGCCCCAGCAAGGAGAAGCTGGAGGCGTTCCTGCGGGTGATGGTCTACGACCAGTCGCTGATCACCGACGAGCTGGTCGAGGAGCGCTTCGCCGCGGCGAGCACGCCGGAGTCGCTGGCGGCGATGGCCGCGATGGGTGCCTCGTTCGCGAAGCCGGAGACCTACGAGCAGGGCCTGCTGTGGCGGGAGGCGCACCGGCTGCGGCAGCGGGTGCTGCTGATCTGGGGCCGCGAGGACCGGGTCAACCCGCTCGACGGCGCCCTGCTGGCGCTCAAGACCATTCCGCGCGCGCAGCTGCACGTGTTCGGCCGGTGCGGGCACTGGGCGCAACTGGAGAAGTTCGACGAGTTCAACCGGCTGGCCATCGACTTCCTGAACGGGGGCTGACAAATGGGGATCCGGTCGCTCGGATATCTGCGCATCGAGGCCACCGACATGGCGGCCTGGCGGGAGTACGGGCTCAAGGTGCTCGGCATGGTCGAGGGTGAGGGCGCCGATCCGGACGCACTGTACCTGCGGATGGACGACTTCCCGGCCCGGCTGGTGATCGTGCCAGGGGAGACCGACCGGCTCGCGCAGGCGGGGTGGGAGACCGCCAACGCCGCCGAGCTCGACGAGGTGCGGGGCCGGCTCGAGGAGCACGGCGTGCCGTACAAGGAGGGCACGGCCGAGCAGCGCGCGGACCGGCGCGTGCACGAGCTGATCACGTTCGACGACCCGTCGGGCAACACGCTGGAGGTCTTCCACGGGGTCGCGCTGCAGCACCGCCGCGTGGTGAGCCCGTACGGCCACTCGTTCGTCACCGGGGAGCAGGGGCTCGGCCACGTCGTACTGTCCACACACGACGACGAGGCGGCGCTGCGGTTCTACCGCGACGTGCTCGGCTTCCGGTTGCGGGACTCGATGCGGCTGCCGCCGCAGATGGTCGGCAGGCCCGAGGACGGCGAGCCCGCGTGGCTGCGTTTCTTCGGCTGCAACCCGCGCCACCACAGCCTCGCGTTCCTGCCGATGCCGACGCCGAGCGGGATCGTGCACCTGATGGTCGAGGTGGAGAACACCGACGACGTCGGCCTGTGCCTGGACCGGGCGCTGCGGCGGAAGGTGCCGATGTCGGCGACGCTCGGCCGGCACGTCAACGACCTGATGCTGTCGTTCTACATGAAGACGCCCGGCGGGTTCGACGTCGAGTTCGGCTGCGAGGGCAGGCAGGTGAGCGACGAGAGCTGGATCGCGCGGGAGAGCACGGCGGTGAGCCTGTGGGGGCACGACTTCTCCGTCGGGGCACGATGACCGTGACCGCCGCCGCCACCTTCGACTCGGCCCGCTTCCGGTCGGTTCTCGGCCACTTCTGCACCGGTGTCGCGGTGGTCACCGGGCACGACGGGCGGGAGCCGGTGGGCTTCGCGTGCCAGTCCTTCGCGGCGCTGTCGCTGGACCCGCCGCTCGTGCTGTTCTGCCCCGGCCGCAAGTCCCGCACCTGGCCGGTGATCGAGCGGACCGGGCACTTCGCGGTGAACGTGCTCGCCGGGGACCAGCAGGAGGTGAGCGCGGCATTCGGCGCGCGCGGCGCCGACAAGTTCGGCTCCGTCGACTGGTCGCGCGCACCGTCCGGGTCGCCGCTGCTGGCCGGCGCGCTGACGTGGATCGACTGCGCGATCGACGCGGTGCACGAGGCGGGCGACCACTACGTCGTGATCGGCCGGGTCACCGCGCTCGGTGAGGTGTCCGACGAGCGACCGCTGCTGTTCTTCCGGGGCGGCTACACGGTGACCGAGGACCGCTCGCCGGGCGAGCTGTTCCAGTGGCCGCGCCCCGACGACTGGTTCTGATCCGCGAGTCCCCCGCCCAGACCCGCGAGTCCCGGAATCGGGCCCGCGAGTTGCCCATCCAGGCCCGTGAGTTCCGCACTCAGGGTGCGCGCACGGGTTCAGCGGCGCGCGTCGTGGGCCTCCTTCGCGGCCCGCAGCACCTCCTCGGCGCGGCGGCCCTGTGCGCCGATCTCGCCGAGGGCGTAGCGGTAGACCTTGCCGTCGCGCAGATCCTCGAGCCTGCCGCCGAACCGCTTGCCGGCCGGCGTCAGCTCCAGCGTGTACGCCTGCCTGCTGAACACCAGCGCGAGGCGCCGCCGCTCGCGGAGCACGCGAAGATCGCGTACCTGCTTCCACGCCACCGAGAAGCCCCCGATGGGCTCCTGCTCAACGCCGAAGCCGTCCGGACCGACGGTGAGCAGGAGCTTCTGCCTGCCGAGCGCGACCACGAGCAGCGCGGCGAAGGCGATCATCGGCAGCCCTAGCACGAGGCCCTGAAGGCGGGCGAGGTCGCCGCCCACCGCCCCGGCGACGGCCAGCGCGGTGACGACGAGCCCTCCCGCACCGAGCAGCGCGGCCGCGATCCGGCGCAGCCGCCGCAGTTCGCGCAGGAGGTCGAGCACCACCACATCGGTCGAGCCGGAGGACATGCCACGGACGGTACCCGGGCGCGGAAGGCGGACACGCGTGCGGGACACGCGGACACGTGCGCGTGGAACACGGACACGCGGACGGCTCTACATTGGGCTCATGGCAGGTGCAGCACCACAGTCGGCCGCGGACAAGACCCTGTCCGTGCTGGAGGCCCTTGCGGACCACTCCCGCATCGCCGACCTCGCCACGGCGACCGCGCTGCCCAAACCCACCGTGCACCGCATCCTGCAGACCCTGGTCGCCCGCGGCTTCGCCCGGCCCGACGGGCACGGCGGCTACGTCGGCGGCCCCCGGATCCTGAGCCTGGCCGGGCGGTTCCTCCAGCGGCTCGACCTCGCCGAGCGGGTGCGCCCGCTGCTGCGTGAGCTACAGGAGGCGACCGGCTGGACGGTGCACCTCGCACTGCTCTCCGGTGACGAGGCGGTCTACGTCGCGAAGGTCGAGGGCGCGAAGCCCTACCACCTGGCCTCCCGCGTGGGCATGAGCCTGCGGCTGCACTGCACCTCCATCGGCAAGGCCGTGCTCGCCACGATGCCCGACGACGAGGTCCGCGCCCTGCTGCGCCGCACCGGGATGCCCGCCCGGACGCCGCAGACGCTCACCGACGAGGACATACTCGTCAAGGAACTCGCCGCGGTCCGCCGCGCCGGCTACGCCGAGGACCACGAGGAGAACGAGGCCGGGGTCCGCGCGGTCGGCGCCGCCGTGTTCGACCACACCGGGCAGGTCATCGGCGGCCTCTCGGCGGCGGTGCTCGTCCATCACGAAGGCGATGCCGAACCGCGCGCCGACCTCGTCATGCGCACCGCCCGCGAGGTGTCCCGGACCCTCGGCGGCTGAGCCGGAACGCTGTGACCGGCTTCACAAGCCGGAAACGTCGTGGCATCATATGGGCGTCAACATGGAATGGCATTCTGCCTGACGGAACGGAGTGGATGGTGCTGCTGGTCCCCGCCGACGCCCTGCGCGAGCTCGCCACCGGGATCCTCGTCTCGGTCGGTGCCTCGCCGGCGGACGCCGCGGTGGTGGCGGGCTCGCTGGTGCTGTCCAATCTGCTGGGCCACGACTCGCACGGGGTTCGCAGGCTCGGCTCGTACGTGGACGAGGTAGGCGAAGGGCGGATCGATCCCGCCGCACGGCCGAAGACCGAGCTGACCAGGCCCGGCACCCTCGCGGTCCACGGCCGCCGCGCGTTCGGCCAGCTCGCCGCCGCACACGCCGTCCGGGAGCTGCGGGCGGTCACCGCCGAGCACGGCACCGGCGTGGCGGCCATCAGCGAGTGCAACCACGTCGGCCGTCTCGGCGAGTACGTCGGCGCGCTGGCCGAGCACGGGTTCGTCGCCCTCGCGTTCGGCAACGCGGACCCGACCGTGGCGCCCTACGGGGGACGGGAACGCCGCATGGGCACCAATCCGCTCGCCTGGGCCGTGCCGCGGGCCGAGGGAGAGCCGCCGGTGGTGATGGACTGGGCGACCTCGGGGGTGGCCGAGGGCAAGCTCGCCCTCGCCCGCGATCGGGGCGAGCGCGTGCCGCCCGGCCTTGTGCTGGACCCCGAGGGCCGGCGCAGCACGGACCCGGCCGACTTCTACGCGGGCGGCGCACTGCTGCCGTTCGGCGGGCACAAGGGCTACGGGCTGAGCCTGCTGATCGAGATCGCAGGCGGTCTCCTTTCGGGAACGGGGATCGGCAGCATGCCCGGATACGCGGGCGGGTTCGGCACCGTGCTGGTGGCCGTCGACATCGCGGCGTTCACCGCACCGGAGACCTTCCGCGAGCAGGTCGAGAGCTTCTGCCGCCTGCTGGCCGCGACACCACCCGCGGAGGGGCACGAGGAGGTGCTCGTGCCGGGGGAGCCGGAGGAGCGCGTCCGGGCCGAACGAGACCGGAAGGGGATCCCGATCACGCAGGCCACCTGGCGCGAGCTGCAGGCGCTGCGCTCGCGTGCACCCGAAGATCCGAAGGAGCCAGGACTATGAAGCCGCAGGCCGTCAACGGGGACGGCATTACTCCGACCGCACCGAAAGAGCTCCGGCGCGTGGTTGGCGCCGCCGTGGTGGGCACCGCGCTGGAGTGGTACGACTTCTTCATCTACGGCACCGCCGTCGCGCTGGTGTTCAACGACCTGTTCTTCCCCAGCTTCGACCCGGCCGTCGGCACACTGGTCGGATTCGCGACGTTCGGTGTCGCGTTCCTGTTCCGGCCGCTGGGCGGGTTCGTCTTCGGCCATCTCGGCGACCGCATCGGGCGGCGGGCCACGCTCGTGCTCACCACCCTGGTCATGGGCCTGTCCACGGGCATCATCGGCCTGCTGCCGACCTACGACAGCATCGGCATCGCGGCCCCGATCCTGCTCACCGCGATGCGCGTGTGCCAGGGCCTCGGCGCCGGTGCCGAGTTCGGTGGGGCCTCCACGCTGCTGGCCGAGCACGCGCCTGCCGAGAGGCGGGGCTTCTTCACCTCGTTCGCGCAGACCGGCGTCCAGCTCGGACTGCTCTCGGGCACGGTGGTGTTCCTGATCGTCGGCCTGCTGCCCGAGGAAACCCTGCTCGGCTGGGCCTGGCGGATCCCGTTCCTGCTCAGCTTCGCCCTCATCGCGGTGTCGCTGTACGTGCGGCTGCGCGTAGCCGAGTCGCCGGTGTTCCGGCAGATGACGGCCAAGCAGCGGATGGTGCGGCTGCCGGTGTTCGAGGCGCTGCGGCGCTATCCCCGCAACTTCCTCGTCGGCATCGGCGCGCACATCTGCGACACCGCGGTGATCTACATCTACGCGACGTTCACCATCGCCTACATCCAGGAGACCCTCGGCCTGCCCCGGTGGGTCGCGCTGACCGGCGTGATCGCGTTCACCATCGTCGTGATCATCCTGCAGCCGGTGTACGGCGCGCTGTCGGACCGCATCGGCCGCAGGCCGCTCAACCTGTTCAGCGTCGTGTTCACGGCCGCGTTCGCGTTCCCGTTCTTCCTGTTGCTCGACACCAGGGAACCCGCGCTGATCTGGCTGGCGCTCATCGTCGCCACCGCGGGCGGTATCGCGCCGATGATCGCGGTGCAGCCCGCCTTCTACGCGGAGCTGTTCGGCGCGCGCGTGCGCTACAGCGGCTTCGCCGCGTCCCGTGAGCTCGGGGCCGCGCTCGCCGGGTTCTCGCCGCTGATCGCGAGCGCACTGCTGACCCAGGCCGGTGGCCGCCCGTGGCTCGTCGCCGTCTGGATCATCTTCACGGCCGTGGTGTCGTTCGTCGCGTTCGTGTACTCCCGGGAGTCCAGGCACCTGGACATCACGGCACCCGAGGTGGCCACGGCGCGGGTCCGTGCGGAGAGCTGAGCGGTGGACCTGAGCGGGTCGGTCGGGGTGGTCACCGGCGGCGGGACGGGGATCGGCAGGGCGACGGCCCTCGCCTTGGCCCGCGCCGGCGCAGGCGGGATCGTGCTGAACTACTCGCGGTCGGCGGACGAGGCCGGTGCGGTGGTGGCCGAGCTGAGGCAGCTCGGCTGCCCCGCGATCGCGGAGCGGGCCGACGTGGCCGACGACGACCAGGTGCGGGAGCTGGCCCGCCGGGCGCTGGACGAGTTCGGCCGCGTCGACGTGCTGGTGAACAACGCCGGTCTCACGCACGCGGTGCCGCACGAGGATCTCGCGGGCCTCACCGACGAGATGTGGCACCGCGTGCTGGACGTCAACCTGCTCGGTCCGTTCCACTGCGCGCGGGCCTTCGCGCCGCCGCTGGCGGAGGCCCGCGGGGCGGTGGTCAACGTCTCCTCGATCTCCGCCTACCGCGCAGGAGGCTCGTCGATCGCCTACGGCGTCAGCAAGGCGGCCCTGCTGCAGCTGACCCGGAACCTGGCGGTGGCGTTGGCACCCGACGTGCGGGTGAACGCGGTGGCGCCGGGAACGGTGGCCACGCGCTGGCAGGCCGGCCTGCACGGGCCGAGGGCTTCGCCGAGCGTGCCCGCGCCGAACGGGAGTCGGTGCCGCTGCGGCGCACGTCCGGGCCCGAGCACGTGGCGCAGGCCGTGCTCGGCCTGCTCGCGATGGACATGGTCACCGGCGAGGCCGTGATCGTGGACGGCGGCAAGCACGTGCGGTACTAGTGAGCGCATGGCGGATGATCAGGTGGCGGTGGTGACCGGAGCCGGTTCCGGGATCGGCAGGGAGGTCGCGACGGCGCTGCTGGCGGCCGGCTACCGGGTGGCGCTGGCCGGGCGGCGGGCCGAGCCGCTGCGGGAGACGGCCACGGAGGACACGGAGGCCACCGGCGCTCTTGTCGTGCCGACCGATGTCACCGACGCCGATGCCGTCGCCGCCCTGTTCGGCGAGGTCCGGGAGCGGTGGGGCCGCCTCGACCTGCTCTTCAACAACGCCGGGACCTTCGGCGTGCCGGGCTCGGTCGACACGCTGCCGGTGGACGACTGGCGGCGGACGGTCGACGTCAACCTCACGGGGATGTTCCTGTGCGCGCAGCAGGCGGTGCGGATGATGAAGGCCCAGCGGCCGCGGGGCGGGCGGATCATCAACAACGGCTCCGTCTCCGCGCACAGCCCGCGCCCGGAGAGCGTCGCGTACACGGCCACGAAACACGCGGTCACCGGGCTGACCAAGTCGATCTCCCTGGACGGCAGGGCGTTCGACATCGCGTGCGGGCAGATCGACATCGGCAACGCCGCCACGGACATGACGGCGGGTATCGCCGCCGGCGCGAAGCAGGCCGACGGCAGCGTGCGGCCGGAGCCCACGTTCGAAGCCCGGCACGTTGCGGAGGCCGTGCTCCACCTGGCCGGGCTGCCGCTCTCGGCCAACGTCCAGTTCCTCACGATCACGGCCACGGCCATGCCGTTCATCGGCCGCGGCTGACCGCGCCGCTCACCGCGGCCGGAGGGCCTGCGGGTCGTAGCGGCAGCGCGGGTCCCACAGGATGAAGGAGTCCATGCCGTTGTCCTCGGCCGCCTTGATCTGCGCCTGGATCTCGCGCGGCCCGTACCGCACCTGCATGCTGAACGCCTGCAGCCACGGAATCACCTCGGTGTGCGGGCTCCCCTGCACCTTCCGCGCGAAGGCGGCCAGCGACCGGGCGGTGATCTGGTAGGGCTGCCGTTCGGGGTCCTCGACCCCGTACTCGCCCGGCCCCCAGTGCGAGGGGTAGACCATCGGCGCGATGTAGTCGGCGTGCTCGGCCATGCTCGGAATGTCCTGCGCGACGAGCTCCGGCCGGTCGGCGGCTATGCCGAACACCGATGCGCCCAGCAGCGCCCCGTGCTCGCGCAGCGCGGGCCGGGTCTGTTCGAGGAAACCGGCGATCGCCTCCTCCGGGCTGGTGCCGAGGCCGGGAACCCGCATCTGCGACAGCAAGCCCTCCGGGCGGCGGATGTAGTCGTAGAGGATCTCGTCGAAGCCCAGCTCGGCGGCTTCCGCGGCGAGCGCCACGTTGTAGCCGCGCACGGCCGGGTCGGCGAAGTTGGTGAAGGCGTACTCGCCGTAGCCGCCGGTCCAGGCCGTGCCGTCGGCCTGCTGGATGACCCGCTCCCGGTGACCGCCGTGCCACGAGGCCTCGGCGAGGATGGGATCGCGGAACGCGACCACCCTGCCCACCACGCGCAGGCCGGCCTCGTGCAGTTGGCCGAGTGCGGCCCTGGCGTCGTAGTGCCCGCGTGCCGCGCCGATCTCCTGAGCCAGCGGCACCTGCGACGCGTAGCCGATCTCGCCGCTCTCGTCCTTGATGTCCAGCTGAACCGTGTCGATCCGGTTCTCCCTGGCCAGCCGCAGCACCGGCTCGCGCAGCGCCGGGCTCGCCCACGCCATCGCGGTCATGTGCACGGCACGCATCCCCGGGTGCCGCACGGGCAGCACGACGTCCTCGGCCGCCGTGTTGCCTGCCGCGTCCCTGGCCTCGACCGTGACCCTGCCCGTGCCCGGCGGGACCGGCACGGTGAACGTGCCGTCGTCGGCGACGGCCACCGGTTCGCTCCCGGCCCGCACGGAGTCGGCTCCGCGCGCGGAGCCGCGCACGGCACCGGGTTCGCCGGGCTCGACGGGTTCCACCGGCTCGATCTCCAGCGCCGGTGGCGTGGCGTCCACCGTGAAGTCGAGCACCGTCTCGCTGCCGGGCAGCGGCGCCACCCCGGCCGGCAGCCGGACGGCGAGGGTGTGCTCACCCTCGGCAGGCTCCCCAACGTCCAGCAGCAGGCGGTCGCCCTCCTGCCGGACCGGTACGGCCGAGTCGTCCAGCAGAACCTCGACCCGGTCGAGGTCACCGCCGGTGGTGACGGCCACCTCGCGCAGTGCCGCGGGCGCGACGACGGCACCGTCGGACAGCCCGGATACCGTGAGGTCGGCACGCGCCGAGAAGGCCAGCGCGACGAGTGACCCTGCCGCGGCGAGCGCCACGAGCGTGATGACGAGCAACGGCCTGCGGGGAAGAAACCGGCGTGCTGCCAACATGTGCCCCACCATGGCAGCCATGACCGCTTCGTGGGTGCTGTGCGGGCGCGCCGATCCGGAATGGCCCCCCACGCGGCCGGCAGGGCTGGATCGGAAGCGGCGGCGAACCAGCCGGCCCGGGGTTCGCCGCCGGGATGAGCGACTACTTCATGGCGGCGAGCTGGATCAGGTTGCCGCAGGTGTCGTCGAAGACGGCGGTGACCACCGGCCCCAGGTCGGTCGCGTCCTGGGTGAACTCGACGCCCAGCCCCTTGAGCCGCTCGACCTCGGCGTACACGTCGTCGACGGCGAACTGGGTGAACGGGATGCCGTCGTCGACCAGTGCCTTCTTGAACGGGCCCGCCGCAGGGTGGCCGTCCGGCTCCAGCAGCAGCTCGACGCCGCCCGGGTCGGCGGGGGAGACCACGGTGAGCCAGCGGGCCCCGCCGGCGGGCTCGTCGGTCTTCTTGATGAACCCCAGCTTCTCGGTGTAGAACGCAAGCGCCTTGGCCTGGTCGTCGACGAACACGCTGGTGATGTTGATGCGGATCACGGGTTCGGTTCCTCTCGGTCGATGGGCCACCGCTCGACGATCGAGCGCAGCGGGCTCGTGTCGATGTGGTGGAACTTGTACCGGCCCTGCCGCCGGGTGTGCACCAGGCCGGCCTGCTCGAGCACCGCGAGGTGCTGCGAGATGGCCTGGCGCGACGAGGCCAGGCCGTGCTTCATGGTCAGCCGGCCACAGATCTCGAACAGCGTCTGACCGTCCCTGTCGGTCAGCTCGTCCAGGATGGTGCGTCGCGTCGCGTCGCCGATGGCCTTGAACAGGTCGGGGTCGGAGTCCACGGGCACAGTTATAGGCAAGTCACAACTTGCCTGTCAAGGAACGCACGGCATTGTGCCTGGTCACTCCTCGTGAGTGCGCACACGAGTTAGAACACGGCTCCTCACTCACGACCGGAGCAGGCTGCTAACCCGCCGCGGCACCGACGAGGGCGGGGATGCGGGCCAGGTGCTCGTGCGGCTGCCCGAGCAGTTGCGCGGTGCCGTGCGCCCGCTTGAGGTAGCGGTGCGCGTCGTGCTCCCACGTGATCGCGATCCCGCCGTGCAACTGGATCATCTCGGCCGCCACCGCCGAGAACGCCTCCGAGCAGTACGCCTTGGCGACGGCCGCGAGCCGCGGGCGATCCGCCTCCGCCGCCTCCGCCGCCGCGTACGCCGCCGAGCGGGCCGTCTCGCTGAACACGTACAGATCGGCCATCCGGTGCTTGAGCGCCTGGAAGCCACCGATCGGCCTGCCGAACTGCCTGCGCTGCTTGGTGTACTCGACGGTGATCTCCAGCGCCCGTGCCGCCGCCCCGGCCTGCTCCGCGGCCAGCGCGACGCACGCGGCGTCCCGCGCGCGGCCCAGTGCGGCGCGGAAGTCGCCGCCGCCCAGCCGTGTTCCGCGCGCCCGTGCCAGTTCCACGACCGCGAGCGCACGGGTCTGGTCCATACCGGGGGAGCGGGTGCGGCGCACGCCGTCCAGGTCGGGGTCCACCTCGAACAGGCCGACCGTGCTGCCCGTGCCCGCGGCGACGAGCAGCAGGTCGGCGGCTTCACCGTCGACGACGTAGTGCGCCGTGCCGTCGAGGAGCCCGTCGCGGGCCGTGCAGGCCACCGTGCCGGGGTCCCAGCGGCCCGCCTCGCCCACCCAGGCCAGCGCCGCGGTGGTGCGGCCCTCGGCGAGTCCGGGCAGCAGCCGTGCGCAGGCCGCGTCGTCGCCCGAGGCGACGAGGGCGTACGAGGCGAGCACGGTGGACCCCAGGAACGGGCACGGGGTCAGCGTCCGGCCCAGTTCCTCGGCCACCACGGCGATCTCGGGCAGTCCCGCGCCGAACCCGCCGTAGCGTTCGGGGACCGGCAGGCCCGCCACGCCGACCTGCTCGCACAGCACCGCCCACGCCGTGCCCGGCTCTCGTTCCAGGACCGCGCGCACGGCGGCGCGCAACGCCCGCTGCTCGTCGGTGAACGTCATCGGCTCCGCCTGCCCGCTGTGACCGCGCCGAGCACCCGGCGGCGGTGGAACGCCTGCGTGCCCCACGCTCCCGCCAGCGCCCGCACCGTGGCCAGCCACCGGCCCAGCGGATGCTCCGCGGTGTAGCCGATCGCGCCGTGCACCTGCAGTCCGGTGCGCGCCGCGAGATACGCCGCGTCGGCCGCCGCGACCTTGGCCGCGGACACGTCGCGCGCGAGGTGTCCGCGGCCAAGGTTCTCGACGTTCTTCCCGCCCGCGGCCATCGCCACCGCCGCGCCGTAGAGCAACGGCTCCGCCAGCTCCAGCCGGGTGGCCACGTCCGCGAGCAGGTGCTTGATCGCCTGGTACTCGCCGATCGCCCTGCCGTACTGCCTGCGCTGGCGGGCGTACTCCACGGACCGCTCCAGCAGCCACCGGCCCGCGCCGAGCAGCTGTGCCGAGGTCGCCAGCACACCCCAGTCGAACGCGCGCCCGGTGTCGGCGCAGGTGGCGATCGCATCACCCACGGTGCTGCCGAACAGCCGGCGCGCCTGCGCCACCGAGGAGAGCCGCCGGCCGGGGGTGAACACCCGCAGCGTGCCGTCCTCGACCGCGATCCGCGTGTCGGCGACGTCGGCGTCCAGCGCGTACGGCACGTGCGGGTCCCAGCGCAGCGACGCGAGCGTCTCCCCGGCGGCGACCCCGGCCAGCAGCTCGTCGTCGAGCAGTGCCGGAAGCACCGCGGCGGTGTCCACCCACGGGCCCGGCACGCCGTGATAGCCGAGCCGCTCGAACGCCAGCGCCACGTCCACCGCGCCCGCGCCGAGACCGTCCCGGTGCTCGGGCACCGCCAGCGCGGGCACGCCGATCTCGGCCAGCCGCCACCAGAGCTTGAGCCCGGGCTCGTGCTCGCCCGCCGCCCAGCGCCGGGCGGCCGACTCGACGTCCACATCGGACAACAGGTCGTCCAGGCTGGTGCCGAACTGCCGTTGCTCGGCGGAGAACGCGAACCTCATCGTGGCCCCCTCGGCAGTCCGAGCAGCCGCTCCGCGACCGTGTTCCGCTGGATCTGGTCGGTGCCGCCGTAGATCGGTCCGGCGAGGGAGAACAGCCAGCCGTCCAGCCATTCGCCGCGCAGCTCCGCCTCGGGGCCGAGCAGGTCGAGCGCGGTCTCGTGCAGTGCCACGTCGAGGTGCGACCAGAACACCTTGTTCACGCTGGACTCCGGGCCGAGCGTCGCTCCCTCGGCGAGCCGGGTGACGGTGCCGAACGTGTAGAGCTGGTACGCCCGCGCGCCGATCCACGCGTCCACCACCCGCCCGGCCAGCGCGGTGTCGGCCGGATCGCCCCGGCGGCACCACAGGTCCACCAGCCGGTCGGCCGCCGCGAGGAACCGGCCGGGGCTGCGCAGGGAGAGGCCGCGCTCGTTGTTGGCCGTCGTCATCGCCACCCGCCAGCCGTCCCCCGGCTGGCCGATCACGTCGGAGTCCGGCACGAAAGCCCCGTCGAAGAAGATCTCGGCGAAGCCCGGCTCACCGTCCAGCTGCGCGATCGGGCGCACGCGCACACCCTCCGCCCGCAGGTCCACCATGAGGTAGGTCAGCCCGCGGTGCCGCTCACCGTCCGGGTCGCTGCGGAACAGGCCGAACGCGCGGTCGGCGAACGCGGCCCGCGAGCTCCACGTCTTCTGCCCGGACAGCAGCCAGCCGCCCTCGGTGCGGGTGGCCGTGCTGCGCAGGGCGGCGATGTCGCTGCCAGCGTCCGGTTCGGACCACGCCTGCGCCCACACCTGCTCGCCGCGGGCCATCGGCGGCAGGATGCGCCGCCGCTGCTCGGATGTGCCGTGCGAGAACAGTGTCGGCGCGAGCATGAACAGGCCGTTCTGGTTGACCCGGCCCGGCGCGCCCGCCGCGTAGTACTCCTCCTCGAACAGCAGCCATTCCAGCAGCCCGGCGTCCCGGCCGCCGTACTCCTCCGGCCACGACACGGCGGAAAGCCGCGCGGCGGCGAGCGTGGCCTCCCAGTCGCGGTGCTGCGCGAAGCCCTCGGCCGTGTCGAAGGACGCCAGCGGCTCGCGGGGAACGTTGTCCGCCAGCCATTCCCGCACCTCCTCGCGGAACGCCAGCGCGTGCGCGTCCAGCTCAAGGTCCACGGCTCAGCCCGTCCTGCCCGCGTCGCGCATCGACCGCGCGTCCTGCCCGCCGAGGGAGTCGCCGCCGGAGACCTCGGCGTTGTGCGCGTGCGCGAAGTGGTGCAGGCCGAACACCGAGTCCATCCCGCTGCGCAGGCCCATCAGGTCCTCGGCCTGGTTGACCGCCTTCTTCGCCAGCGCCAGGCCGAACCGGGGCATCCCGGCGATCCGCCCGGCCAGTGCCAGCGTCTCCGCCTCCAGGTCCGCCCGGGGGACGACCCGGTTCAGCATGCCCCACTCCTTCGCCTGCCGGGCACTGAACCGCTCGCCGGTGAACAGCACCTCCTTGGCCGCGCGAGGGCCGAGCACCCACGGGTGCGCGAAGTACTCGACACCGGGAATTCCCATCCGCACCACCGGGTCGGCGAAGAAGGCGTCCTCGGCAGCGACGATCAGGTCGCACACCCAGGCGAGCATGAGCGCGCCCGCCACACACGCGCCCTGCACGCTCGCGATGGTCGGCTTCGGGATCTCCCGCCAGCGGCGGCACATGCCGAGGTAGACCTCGGACTCGCGGGCGAAGCGCTGGTCGCCGCCCGCCTTGTCGACATGGTCCCACCACAGCACGGCCTTGTTCTCGAACGAGACGTCGGTGTCCCGGCCGGGGGAGCCGATGTCGTGTCCCGCGGAGAAGTGCTCACCCGCCCCGGCCAGCACGATCACCTTGACCTCGTCGTCCTCGACGGCCCTGGTGAACGCGGCGTCCAGCGCGTAGGTCATGGCCGAGTTCTGCGCGTTGCGGTACTCCGGCCGGTTCATCGTGACCAGGGCGACGCCGTCGCGCCGCTCGTAGCGCACCGTCTCCGTCATGCCCGCTCCCTCAGCTCTCGTTTCAGCACCTTGCCGGACGCGTTGCGGGGCAGCGCGTCCGTGAACTCGACCTCGCGCGGCACCTTGAAGTTGGCCAGCCGCTCCCGGCAGAACGCCAGCACGTCCGCCGGGGACAGCCGGTGCCCCGGCGTGCCGACGACGTAGGCCCTGCCGACCTCACCGAGCCGCTGGTCCGGCACCCCGACGACCGCCGCCTCGGCGACGCCGTCCAGCCGCGCGAGCACCTGCTCCACCTCGGCGGGGTAGACGTTGAACCCGCCGCAGATGTACATGTCCTTGATCCGGTCGGTGATGGTCAGGTAGCCGCGCTCGTCGAGGCTGCCGACATCGCCGGTGTGCAGCCAGCCCTGCTCGTCGATCGCCTTGCCGGTGGCCTCCGGGTCGTCCAGGTAGCCGAGCATCGTGTTGGGGCCACGCAGCAGGATCTCACCGTTGCCCGGGTCGGTCCGGACCTCGAAACCGGCGGCGGCGCGGCCCGAGGTCCGGGCGACGGTCTCCGCGTCGTCGCCGGGCCGGCACATGGTCGCCACCACCGCCTCGGTGAGCCCGTACGCGGTGAGCACGGTGTCGAAGGCCAGCTCCGAGCGCATGCGCTCGACCAGTGCCACCGGCACGGTCGTCGCTCCGGTCACGGCGAGGCGCAGGCTCGAAAGGTCGTACCGCGCCCGGTCCGGGTGGTCGAGCAGCACCTGGTAGATGGTCGGCGCGCCGGGCAGCACGGTGATCCGCTCCCGCTCGATCACCTCCATGGCCTGCCGGGCGTCGAACGTCACCTGCGGCACGAGCGTCGCGCCGCGCAGCAGCGCGGCGAGGATCCCGGCCTTGTAGCCGAAGCTGTGGAAGAACGGGTTGACGACGAGGTAGCGGTCCTCCGGGCCGAGTTCCGCGCAGTCCGCCCACGCCCCGGCCGTGCCGAGCGTGCGGCGGTGGCTGGTCATCGCGCCCTTGCTGCGGCCGGTGGTGCCGGAGGTGAACAGGATGTCGCCGACGTCCTCCGGGCCCACCGCGGCGGCGCGTGCGTCGGCGTCCGCCGTACCCCCGGTGGGCACGTCGCCCCACTCGAGCACGCCCTCCTCGGCCCCGCCGGTGCCTTCTGTGCCCTCTACGGGGATCCGCAGCACTGTCGCGGGCAGCGTCGCGCCCGCCTCGCGCAGCTGGCCGAGCCGGTCCACCCCGAGGAACGGACCCGCGACGACGAGGGCCGAGGCGGCGCTGCGGTCCAGGATGTCGCGCATCTCCGGGCCGGTGAACCGGGTGTTGACCGGCACCAGCGTCGCACCGGAGTACAGCGCGCCGAGCGCGGCGACCACCCAGTGCCAGGTGTTGGGCGAGCAGATCGCGACCCGGTCGCCCGCGGCGATGCCGCGCCGGACGAACAGCTCCGCGCAGCCGCGGACCCGCTCGTACAGATCGGCGTAGTCGAGCCGCACCGCTTCGTCCACCACGGCCTCACGCCCGGGGAACCGGCGGGCCGCAAGGGCGAGCACGGCCGGGACGGTGTCCGCGTCCTCGTCGATGCGCATCACAGTCTCCCTAGCAAGTGCTTGGTAGGGTAGCCTACGCAGAAGCTTCCGGTTTGAACAGAGGAGTCCTTCGTTGCTGGCGGAGCGGGACGGCGAGTTTCGGGAGCGGGTGCGGACCTGGCTCGCGGAGAACCTGACGGGCGAGTTCGCCGCGTTGCGCGGGCTCGGCGGGCCCGGCCGGGAGCACGAGGCGTTCGAGGAACGCCTGGCGTGGGAACGCCACCTGGCGGCGGCCGGGTGGACCTGCCTCGGCTGGCCTGCCGAGCACGGTGGCGCGGACGCGACGCTGGAACAGCAGGTGATCTTCCACGAGGAGTACGCCCGCTCCAGGGCACCGGCGAAGGTGAGCCACCTGGGCCAGGAGCTGCTCGGCCCCACGCTGATCGCGTCCGGCACGCCCGCGCAGCAGCGGCGGTTCCTGCCACGGATCCGGGCGGTGGAGGAACTGTGGTGCCAGGGCTACTCCGAGCCGGGCGCGGGCTCCGACCTGGCCGCCGTGTCCACCACCGCGACGCTCGACGGCGGCGAGTGGGTGCTGACCGGCCAGAAGGTGTGGACCTCGCTCGCGCACGTCGCCGACTGGTGTTTCGTGCTGGCGCGCACCGAACCCGGCTCGGCCCGGCACCGCGGACTGTCGTACCTGCTGGTGCCGATGCGGGCATCCGGCGTCGAGGTGCGGCCGATCCGGCAGCTCACCGGCACCTCCGAGTTCAACGAGGTCTTCTTCGACGGTGCCAGGACACCGGCGGACATGGTGGTGGGCGAGCCCGGCGACGGCTGGCGCGTGGCGATGGGCACGCTCGCCTACGAGCGGGGCGTCGCGACGCTGGGCCAGCAGGTCGGCTTCCGTCGCGAGCTGCGGTCGCTGACCGAGCTGGCCGAGCACAACGGCAGCGCCGCCGACCCGGCCGTGGCCGAGCGGCTCGCCCGGGCGTGGGCAGGGCTGGAGGTGTTGCGTGCGCACGCGCTGCGCACGCTCGGGGACACGGCCACCGGGGTGGCGGAGGTGTCGAAGCTGGTGTGGGCGAACTGGCACCGCGATCTCGGCGAGCTCGCGATGCTCGTGCGGGGCGCGGGCTCGCTCGTCGCCGAGCGCGAGCCGTACGAGCTGGACGAGTGGCAGCGGCTCTACCTGTTCAGCCGGGCCGACACCATCTACGGCGGCTCCAACGAGATCCAGCGCAACATCATCGCCGAGCGTGTGCTCGGCCTGCCGAGGGAGGCCCGCCCATGATCGCAGTCCCCGCCTACCCGGCAGGTGCCGACCTGCTGCACGGCAAGGTGGTCGTGGTCACCGCGGCGGCAGGCACCGGCATCGGCTCGGCCGCGGCGAAGCGCTGCCTCGAGGAAGGCGCCCGGGTGGTCGTCAGCGACGCGCACGAGCGCAGGCTGGGGGAGAAGGCCGAGGAGCTGGCCGGTTCCGGCGAGGTCCACGCGATCCCCTGCGACGTCACCGACGAGACACGGGTGCAGGCCCTCGTCGACGGTGCCGTGGAACGCTTCGGCCGGATCGACGTGCTGGTCAACAACGCCGGCCTCGGCGGAAGTAGATCCATTGTGGACATGAGCGACGAGGAGTGGTCGCGGGTGCTGGACGTGACGCTGAACGGCACGTTCCGCATGACGCGCGCCGTGCTGCGCCGGTTCATCGCACAGGGCGGTGGCGGCGCCGTGGTGAACAACGCCTCGGTGATCGGCTGGCGGGCCCAGGCCGAGCAGGCGCACTACGCGGCGGCGAAGGCCGGGGTGATGGCGCTGACCCGCTGCGCGGCGGTGGACGTCGCCGCGCACGGCATCCGGGTCAACGCGGTCGCACCGAGCCTGGCCATGCATCCCTACCTCGCCAAGGTGACCACCGACGAGCTGCTCGCCGAACTCACCGAGCGTGAGGTGTCCGGCAGGGCGGCGGAGCCGTGGGAGGTCGCGAATGTCATGGTGTTCCTCGCCAGTGACTACGCGTCCTACCTCACCGGCGAGGTCGTGTCCGTGAGCAGCCAACATGCGTGAGGTCGCGATGAACAAGGGATCGGGGCGGCGGGCGGAGCTGCTGGCGCTCGCCGCGAGGTTGTTCGCCGAGCGCGGCTACGTCTCCACGACCGTGCGCGACATCGCGGACGCGGCCGGCATCCTCTCCGGGAGCCTGTACCACCACTTCGACTCGAAGGAGTCGATGGCCGACGAGATCCTGCGCGGCTTCCTCGACGAGCTGTTCGGCACCTACGAGGAGATCGTCGCCGCGGACCTCGGGCCGCGCAGGACGCTGGAGGCGGTGGTGGTCGCCTCCTTCGAGGCGATCCACCGGATGCCGCACGAGGTCGCCATCTACCAGAACGAGGCGAAGCATCTCGCGCAGTCGCCGCGGTTCTCCTACCTGGACGAGCGCAACGCCGAGTTCCGCGAGCTGTGGAACCGGATCCTGGCCGACGGCGTGCACGCGGGCGTGTTCCGCGAGGACCTCGACGTCGAACTGGTCTACCGGTTCGTCCGTGACACGGTCTGGGTCGCCGTGCGCTGGTACAACCCCGAGGGCCCGCTGTCGGCCGACGCGGTCGCCAAGCAGTACCTCGGGATCCTGCTGGACGGGATCGCCACCGGCAGGCGCCGGGCGAGGAAGTGAGGAACGCGATGGCGCAGGCCTACATCATCGACGCGGTGCGCACGCCGGTCGGCAGGCGCGGTGGCGGGCTGAGTGCCGTGCACTCCGCCGACCTCGCCGCACACGTGCTCGGGTCGCTCGTCGAGCGCACCGGCGTCGACCCCGCGCTGGTCGACGACGTGATCCTGGGCTGCACGGACACGATCGGCGGCCAGGCGGGCAACATCGCGCGGACGGCGTGGCTGGCCGCCGGCCTGCCGGACCACGTGCCCGGGGTGACGATCGACCGGCAGTGCGGGTCGAGCCAGCAGGCCGTGCACTTCGCCGCGCAGGCGGTGCTGTCCGGCACGATGGACCTGGTGCTGGCCGGTGGAGTACAGAACATGAGCCGCATCCCGATCAGCGCGGCCATGCTCGCCGGGCGCGAGTACGGTTTCGACGACCCGTTCTCCGGCTCGCGGGGCTGGCAGCGCCGCTACGGTGACGCCGAGGTCTCGCAGTTCCACGGTGCGGAGATGATCGCCGAGCACTGGGACATCACCAGGCAGGCGATGGAGGAGTTCGCCTACCGCAGCCACCGGCGGGCCGTCGCGGCGATAGACGAGGGTCGCTTCGCCGCCGAGACCGTGCCCTTCGGCGATGTGAAGCACGACGAGGGCCCGCGGCGGGACACCAGCGCCGAGAAGATGGCCGGGCTGCCGCCGCTGCGCCCTGGATCGCGGCTCACGGCGGCGGTGGCCAGCCAGATCTCCGACGGGGCCAGCGCGACGCTGGTCGCGTCGGGGGACTTCGTGCGCGAGCACCGGCTGACGCCGCGGGCGCGGGTGCACCACATCTCGGTGCGGGCCGCGGACCCGGTGTGGATGCTGACCGGGCCGATCCCGGCGACGGCGCACGCGCTGCGGAAGACGGGACTGTCGGTGGACGACATCGACCTGTTCGAGGTCAACGAGGCGTTCGCCAGCGTGGTCCTGGCGTGGCTTGACGAGACCGGCGCCGACCCGGAGCGCGTCAACGTCAATGGCGGCGGCATCGCGCTGGGGCATCCCATCGGCGCGACCGGCACCAAGCTGTTCGCGACCCTGCTGCACGAGCTGGAGCGCCGCGGCGGCCGCTACGGCCTGCAGACGATGTGTGAGGGCGGCGGCACCGCCAACGTCACCATCATCGAACGCCTGTGACCGCCCTCCTCGTGAGTGCGTAACAGTGTTCTAACTCGCGTGCGCACTCACGAGTGGTGACCAGGCACAACGCCGTGCGCCGACTGGTTCCGCATCGGCAGTCGTGTTCAGCACCTCTTACCGAGGCGGCCGGATCGACAGTGCGTGGTGGAAAACGTTGCGCGGGTCCCAGGTCGCCTTGATCCGCTGCAGCCGGGGATAGTTGTCCTTGAAGTACAAGGTGTGCCAGGGCACGCCGGAGGTGTTCCACGCCGGGTCGGTGGTGTCGATGTCCGGATAGTTGATGTAACAGCCGTCGTTGGCATCGTCGGGAACCGGCACCCCGCCGGTGCTCGCGTACATGTCACGGTAGTACTCGCGCACGCGCCGGATGCCGTCGCTGTCGCCGCCTCGCCCGTCCCAGGTGGTAAGGAAGATCGCCTTCAATATGGAGTCGCGCTGCGGCATAGCGGTGGCATCGGGGCGCACCGTATTGACCGCGCCGCCGTAGGACAGCAGCCACAACATCGGCGCCTCCTGCGCGCCCGCCGGTGCCGGCCTCTCGGCGAGGTGGCGATAGGTGATCTCGGCCTGCTCGTCGGTGAACCGCCTGCGCAGGTACGCCGACTTCTGCTTGTACCGCCCCGATTCCCCGTTGATACCCGACTTGAGCGCGTTGGTCAGCCACGGCGTCCGCTCCGGCGGTGGTATCAACGGCGTGGGCACGCCATCGGTGATCTCGGACTGGAACTCCTTGAGCAGCGCGTCGGCGTTGGGCAGCGTGCCATCCAGTTCGGCGGAGATCAGGAACCCGCCCGGATCCGCAGCCGCGACCTTGCGCGGGGCGAGTAGCACGCTGAACAGGCTGGCGAACCGATCCCCGGGTTCGCTGTGGCGCTCGAAGAACGTGCCGTAATTGCGCAAGATCCGCATGAACGCGGCCTGGTCGACATCGCCCCAGCCCCACAGCATCGGGCTGCCCAGGATCGTACCGGGCGGCCGCGGCAGCAGGTGTGCTGGGTCGGTGCCACGGGCGTTCGGGTCGCGCAGCCAGTACCGGGTGACCACACCGAAGTTGCCGCCGCCAGCGCCGGTGTGCGCCCACCACAGGTCGGGGTTCTCCTCGCGAGATGCGAACACGGGACGGGCCCGGCCGTACCGGTTCACCACGACGACCTCGACCGCGTGGAGATAGTCCACAACGGAACCGAATTCCCGGGACTGCGGACCGTATCCACCTCCGGCGAAATGCCCGCCGACGCCCACCTCGCCGCACTGTCCACCCGGAACGGTCACGCCCCAGCCCAGATACAGCGTCTTGAACACCTCCCGCAGTGTGGCGCCTGCTTCGACGACGAATGCGTTCCGCCTGCGGTCAAAGGAAACGTCATGGAACTCGGACAGATCGATGACCACCTGTGCACCGTCGCCGACGAAGTTCTCGCAGCTGTGCCCGCCGCCACGGACGGTGATCCGCTTGCCTGCGCGCACCGCGTCCTGCACCAGGCCGACTACCTGATCGGTGGAGCCAACGAGGTGGAAGCGCTCCGGGTCGACGGTGAACCGCGTGTTCACCCCCTTGATCCGCAGGTCGGCGTAGCGTGGATCGTCGGGGCCCACGGTCACCGGCCCAGTGCTGGATTCCCCGGTGCCGCAACGGTTTTCGCCGACGCGACGGCCGGAAGGCCGGCCGAGACAGCCGCTCCTGCCGCAGCGGTACGCACGAGGAAGCTCCGCCTGGTGAAGTCGGACATTGCTCTGCTCCTCGGATCGTCATGCCGTGCTGACAGCGAACGTATCGGCTGAGACATTCGACGCCATCAACCGTTCGGCTGACCCGGGATGTCAGCCTCGGGGACGACCAGCTGCGGCCGGCCGCAACCGACGCGCGGCCCAAGGCAGGCATCGACCCTGAGGTAAAGCGGGTCAGGAGGTAGAGATGCGTGTCGGTACGGGTGGCGACTGGCCCCAGGTGGCCGGTCGCCGAAGACGAACTCACCGCCGAACGCCGCCAGTGCCCCTGCGCGGATCAGACCGGTCACGACCCGCCAGAGTCGGTCGTCGGTGACCGTGGCGGCATCCGCACCCGTTTCCAGTGCCACAACCACCGAGGAGGGCCAGTCCTCGGTTGCCCGGGGCAGCTGCCCGGCGACCACCGCCCGCCGGGATGTTTCCGCAGGTCACCGATCGTGAGTGAAGAGCCGTGTTCTAACTCGGCCAAACACTCACGAGAGGTGACCAGGCACAACACCGCGCCTGCCTGGAATCAAAGACAGGCTCCAACTCGTGTGCGCACTCACGAGGGCTGCGGGAGGGCGCGGATGGCGGCGGCTGCCTCGTCGACGATGCCCGGCACGAGGTCGGCCACGCTCGGCAGGTCCGCCAGCAGGCCCACCACCTGCCCCGACGCGAGCACCCCCGCGCCGGTGTCCCCCTCGACGAGCCCGGCCCGCAGCAGCATCGGCGTGTTCGCCGCTATCACCACCTGCGCCCACGTGCGTTCGCGCCGCATCGCCATGCCCTCGCGCACCATCGAGCGCCAGGACAGCCCGGTGAGCCTGCGGAACCGGACGGCGCTGCGCACGGCCCTCGCGAGGCCGCTCACCCGGCCGGCACGCTCCAGCGCGTCGACGAGATCCGTGCGCAGCACCCGGTGCGGCAGCCCGTCGACCTTCCGCGTCACCACGGTGTCACCGAGCCCGCGCGCCAGGTACGCCTGCTTCACCGCGTCGGGCACCGTGCTCTCCCGCGTCAGCAGGAACCGGGTGCCCATCGCGACCCCGGCGGCACCGTAGGCGAGTGCCGCCGCCAGCCCCCGGCCGTCGAAGAAGCCGCCCGCCGCGATCACCGGGATGTCCACCGCGTCGAGCACCGACGGCAGCAGCAGCGTCGTCGCGACCCCGCCGGTGTGCCCGCCACCCTCGCCGCCCTGCACGATCACGGCGTCGGCGCCCCAGCCGGCCACCTTCTCGGCGTGCCGCGCCGCGCCGACCGAGGGCACGACCACGATCCCGGCGTCCTTGAGCCGCGCGATCATCTCCCTGCGCGGTGCGAGCGCGAACGAGACGACCCGCACCCGCTCCCGGATGAGCAGGTCCACCCGCCGGTCCGCGTCCTCGGCGTCGGCCCGCAGGTTCACCCCGAACGGCCGGTCCGTCCGGCTCTTCACCTCCTTGACGGCCGCCGCCAGCTCGTCGAAGGTCATCGTGGCCGAGGCCAGGATGCCCAGAGCCCCTGCCTGTGCCGTCGCCGAGACCAGCCGGGGACCGGCGACCCAGCCCATGCCGGTCTGTACCAGCGGATGCCGCACGCCGACCAGCTCGGTGAACGGGGTGCTGAGCGTGGTCACGAGGAGACCTCCTTGTCCCGCAAGGACTTCGGGTCCAGCACCTCGCGCAGCAGCCGCAGCTCCTCGGCCGTCGGCAGCCGGCTCTCCGCGATGTCGGTGGTGTCCAGCGCGAACGACGTCGCGGCCTCGACATCCGCCACGCTCACCCCCGGGTGTACCGACAGCAGCCGCGGCGCGTGCTCCGCGCCGCCGAAGTCCAGCACGCCGAGATCGGTGACCACCCGGTACACGTCGTGAAAGCGGGCCGCCGCCCCGTGTGCCCGGTCGTAGCCGACACCGGAGACCACGTCCACCCGTTCCACGAACACGCGCTTCGCGTGCCGGGGAACCCAGTAGCTGGTGCGGTGGTTGACGGTGTTGCCCGGCCCGCCCCGCACACCGAGCAGCTGCTTCTTCGGGCGTCCGTGGTCACCGATCGCGGAGATGTTCTGGTTGCCGTGCCGGTCGATCTGGTTCGCGCCCATCACCACGTGCCGCCTGCCGCGCGGCACGACCGTGTCGAGCACCGCGCGGAACGGCTGCCAGCCCTCGATCACCGGCTCCTCCGCCGACCCGAGGCCGGGCGTGTTGACCAGCAGGTACGCCTCGCCGTCGGACAGCAGCAGGTCCGGCTCGAACGTCAGCCGCGCCAGCCGCGCGCCCAGCGACGGCAGCAACCCCATCGGGCTCGCCACGATCTCCCCGTCGCCGCGGAACAGCTCGGCGCACGCCACCGCTGCCACCTCGGCCCGCGTCACGTCGGCTTGCATGAGCGGGGCTTCGCGATTCTGGCTCATGCCACCTCCTGTGTCCTGCGGGGCACCCGCACCCGGTCGGCTTGCATGAGCGGGGCTTCGCGATTCTGGCTCATGCCACCTCCTCCGCGAAGCGGCTGATCTCCGCCTGGTACCGCGCCTCGTCCCCGGAAAGGAACCGGTCCGCGAACCGCGGCCACGCGTCCAGATCCCTGGCCGCCTCGGCGTAGTGCCGCTGAAAACGCTCGTCACGGCCGTAGTCCGGCGCCGCCGACGTGAAGTGCGCCCCGCGCGGTGTCTCCACCACCCCGTCCACGCAGCCACGGTTGAGCAGCAGGCTCTGCACCGGGGCATCCCTGGTCAGCTCGCCGGTGTCCACGATCCGTTCCGCCGAGACGAAGCACCGATCGGCGGCCAGGGCGAACACGTCGTCGAAGTACGGGTCCGGGCCGAGGTACTGCGCGTTGCCCCGCGCGTCCGCGCGGTTGAGATGCACCAGCGCGGCGTCCAGCGGCAGCGCGGGTACCGCCAGCAGCTCCTCGCCGTCGGCGTAGGGCGAGCGCACGGTACGCAGCCGCGGGTTCAGCCGGACGACGTCGGAGCCGAGACCGGCCCGGCTCGGCAGGAACGGCAGCCGCTTCGCCGCCGCGGAGAGCGCGGTGCCCAGCACGCCCTCGTCGTACTCGGTCACCTCGATGGCGCCCGCCTCGCGCACCCGGTTGAACCACGGGTCGAACGGGATCGAGTCGAGCGTGACGAAGCCGAAGACCAGCCTGCGGATCCGGCCCGCCGAGGCCAGCAGCCCGACATCGGGCCCGCCGTAGGACACCACGGTCAGGTCGGTCACCGACGACCGCAGGATGGCCCGCACCAGCGCCATCGGCTTGCGCCGCGAGCCCCAGCCGCCGATGCCGATGGTCATCCCGTCGGCGAGCTCGGCGACCGCCTCGTCCGCCGTCATGCGCTTGTCTGCCATCACTGCCCCCTGCCGTCGAGGAACTCCTGCCGCGCGCCGTCGGAGACACCGGCGAGGTTGAGCTCGAAGGTGAAGCCCTGCTCGTAGCGGTAGCTGCGGTGGACCGGCTGCACGTCGATGCCGTTGATCGCCTGCTTGGCGGCCCGGATCACCCTGGTGTCCTTCGCCGCGATGCGCCGCGCGAGCTCGAGTGCCGCACCGTCCAGTTCGGACCTCGGCAGCACGCGGTACACCGAGCCGTGCTGGTGCAGCTGTTGCGCGTCGATGGTTTCGGCCGTGTAGTAGAGCGCACGCATCAGGTGCTGCGGCACCAGCCGCGCGAGGTGGGTCGCGGCGCCGAGCGCACCCCGGTCCACCTCGGGCAGCCCGAAGGCGGCGTCGTCGGAGGCCAGCACGATGTCGGCGTTGCCGGCGAGCCCGACGCCCCCGCCGAGGCAGAAACCGTGCACCGCCGCGATCACCGGCACCGCGCAGTCGTAGACGGCCGAGAACGCCGCCGCGCACCCCCGGTTGGCCCCGATCAGCGCGGTGTGGCCGCCGTCGCGCTGGATCTCCTTGATGTCCACGCCGGCGTTGAATCCCCTGCCCTCGGCGCGCAGCACGACGACGTGGCAGGCCGGGTCGTCGCCCGCACCGGACACCGCCTCCGCGAGATCGAACCAGCCGCGCACGGTCAGCGCGTTCACCGGGGGAGCGTCCACCGTGACGACGGTGACGCCCGGCTCCGGTCGCGTGGTGGTGATGGACATGGGCGCACCTTCCGCGTCCGGGAAACGAGAACGGGTTACAAACCTAGCACTTGCTTGGTAGGTTGGCGAGGTGGCTGATCCGGGTACAGGTCTGGCGCTCCGGCTCGACGGAGCGGTCGTGCTGGTGACCGGCGGCGTCCGCGGCGTCGGCGCCGGCATCACGACCGCGTTCCTGCAGGCCGGTGCCAGGGTCGTCACCTGCGCCCGGCACGCGCCCGCCGATCCGGTCGGTGACGCGGAGTTCGTGCCGTGCGACGTGCGTGACGCCGCGCAGGCCGAGCGGCTCGTCGGCGAGGTCGCCGAGCGGCACGGGCGGCTGGACGTGCTCGTCAACAACGCGGGCGGGGCGCCCCACGCCGAGGCCGCGAGCGCGTCGGCGAACTTCCACGAGAAGGTGGTCGCGCTGAACCTGCTGGCCCCGCTCAACCTCGCCCGGTACGCGAACGCCGTGATGCGGCGGCAGGAGTCCGGCGGCTCGATCGTCAACGTCGGCAGCGTCAGCGGCACGCGGCCGTCACCGGGCACGGCCTCCTACGGCGCCGCGAAGGCGGGGCTGGAGAACCTCACCGCGAGCCTCGCCGTCGAATGGGCGCCGAAGGTGCGCGTCAACTGTCTCGACGTCGGCATGGTCCGCACCGAGTCGGCGCACCTGCACTACGGCGACGCCGACGGTATCGCGGCCGTCTCGGCCACGGTTCCGCTGCGGCGGCTGGCCGAACCGGAGGAGATCGGGACGTGCGCGGTGTTCCTCGCCTCCCCGCTCGCGTCCTATGTGACCGGTGCGGCCCTCGCCGTGCACGGTGGGGGAGAGCTGCCGGCCTTCCTGTCCGCCAGTACAGCAAGGGAGAACTCGTGAGCGGAATCGTCGACGGCCGGGTCGTGATCGTCACCGGCGCGGGACGCGGCATCGGTCGGGCGCACGCGCTCGCGTTCGCCCGCGAGGGCGCGCGGGTGGTGGTGAACGACATCGGCGCGGCGCTGGACGGCAGCGGGCTCTCCCGCGGTCCCGCGCAGACCGTCGCCGACGAGATCGAGGCCGCGGGCGGAGAGGCGGTCGCCAGCACGGACGACATCGCCGACTGGTCCGGAGCCGAGCGGCTGGTGCACACGGCGGTCGAGTCGTTCGGCCGGCTCGACGTGCTCGTGAACAACGCCGGGTTCCTGCGCGACCGGATGCTGGTGAACCTCGCCGAGGACGAATGGGACGCGGCGATCCGCGTCCACCTCAAGGGCCATTTCGCGCCACTGCGGCATGCGGCGGCGTACTGGCGGGCCGAGACCAAGGCGGGGCGGCCGCCGAGCGCCAGGGTAGTCAATACCAGCTCCGGCGCCGGCCTGCGGGGCAGCGTCGGTCAGGGCAACTACTCCGCGGCGAAGGCCGGGATCGCGGGCCTGACGCTCGTCGCCGCCGCGGAGCTCGCGCGCTACGGGGTCACCGTCAACGCGATCGCCCCGGCGGCACGGACCAGGATGACCGAGCAGGCGTTCGCCGACGACATGGCCGCGCCGCAGGCGGGCTTCGACGCGATGGCCCCGGAGAACGTCTCGCCGCTGTTGGTGTGGCTCGGCAGCACGGAGTCGGCCGCGGTGACCGGCCGCGTGTTCGAGGTCGACGGCGGGCGGGTCTCGCTGGCGCAGGGCTGGCGGCACGGTCCCGCCGAGGACAAGGGCGCTCGCTGGGAACCGGCCGAGCTCGGCCCCGTGGTGGCGCGGCTGGTCGCCGAGGCTCCCGATCCGGAGCCCGTCTACGGCGCGTGACCGGCGTCGGTGATCATGCGCCGTTCGGGAGTCACAGCCGTTCGAGGATCGTCGCGGTGGACAGGGCACCGCCCGCGCACATCGTGACCAGCGCGCTCGTGGCGTCGCGCCGTTCCAGCTCGTGCAGCGCGGTGGTGAGCAGGCGGGTGCCGGTGTTGCCCACCGGATGACCGAGCGCGATCGCGCCACCGTTGACGTTGACCCGGTCCGGATCCGGTTCGTGCACCCGCTGCCAGGAAAGCACGACCGACGCGAAGGCCTCGTTGACCTCGAACAGGTCCGGGTCGCCGATGGTCATCCCGGCCCGCTTGAGCACGTGCTCGGTGGCCCGCACCGGACCGTCCAGATGGTAGTAGGGCTCGGCGCCGACGAGCGCCTGCGCGACGATCCGGGCGCGCGGGCGCAGGCCGAGCGCACGTGCCCGGCCTGCGTCCATGAGCAGCACGGCCGAGGCTCCGTCGGAGATCTGCGACGACGTGCCCGCGGTGTGCACGCCGCCGTCCACCACCGGTTCCAGCTTGGCCAGGCCCGCGAGCGTGGTGTCGCGCAGCCCCTGGTCCCGGTCGACGACGCGGGTCTCGCCGGGAGGCGCGCCGTCCGCGTCGAGCACGGGTGCCTGCACGGGGACGACCTCGCGGGCGAACCGCTGCTGCACCCACGCCTGTGCCGCCTTGTGCTGGGAGGCGGCACCGAACGCGTCCACGTCCTCCCGCGTGAGGCCCCGGCGCACGGCGATCCGCTCGGCCGCGCGGTACTGGTCGGGCAGGTCGATCGACCACGCGTCCGGCTTGGGTGCGCCCGCGCCGGTGCCGCGGTTGGCGCCGAGGGGAACCCGGCTCATCGCCTCGACCCCGCACGCGACGCCGATGTCGATCGCACCGGCGGCGATGAGGCCGGCCACGAGATGCGTGGCCTGCTGGGCGGAGCCGCACTGGGCGTCGATGGTCGTGGCGCCGCACTCCTCGGGCAGGCCGGCGTGCAGCCACGCGGTGCGGGTGACGTTGCCCGCCTGCTCGCCCGCCTGTGTCACGCTGCCGCCGATCACCTGCTCGACCAGCGCCGCGTCGAGTTCCGCCCGCTCCAGCAGCGCCCGGTGCGCGGTGCCGAGCAGTTCCGCGGCGTGCAGGCCGGAAAGCCAGCCGCGCCGCTTGCCGATCGGGGTGCGCACGGCCTCGACGATGACAGGGTTGCCCACGCTGGTTCTCCTCGCTCCGCGCTGCGTCTTTCGCACTAAAGTAGAACACGTTCTCGAATTGGGCAATGCCGGGCGAGGTCAACCGCCATTTGGTGACCGAACAAACGCAGTTGTTCTACCAGCAGTTTCAAGATCCTCATCGATTAAGTAAACAGGTTTCACCGCGGTTCTTCTCTGAGTTAACGCCGTATGCTTCAATCGGGTCGTAGAACGTGTTCCACGACATCGCAGTCGGAGGTACCGCGGTATGAGCTCCTCCCTGATCCCCGCCGGATTCGACTTCACCGATCCCGATCTCTACGCGACGCGGCTCCCGCTGGAGGAGTTCGCGTTGCTCCGGCGCACCGCTCCGGTGTGGTGGAACCAGCAGCCGTACAACACAGCGGGCTTCCGTGACGACGGCTTCTGGGTGGTCACCCGGCTGGAGGACGTCAAGACGATCTCCAAGGACAGTGAGCTGTTCTCCTCGCGCGAGAAGACGGCCATCATGCGGTTCGACGAGTCGATGACCGAGGAGAACCTCGAAGCCAACCGGCTGGTGCTGCTCAACATGGACGCCCCGCAGCACACCAAGCTGCGGCGCATCGTCTCCAAGGGCTTCACCCCGCGGGCGATCGGCAGGCTGGAGGACGCACTGCGGGAGCGCGCACAGAGCATCGCCCGCAACGCGAGGGCCAAGGGGTCCGGCGACTTCGTCACCGACGTCGCGTGCGAGCTGCCGCTGCAGGCGATCGCCGAGCTGATCGGTATCCCGCAGGAGGACCGCCTCAAGATCTTCGAGTGGTCGAACCAGATGATCGGCTACGACGATCCCGAGTACGACGTGGAGCCGCTCACCGCCTCCGCGGAGCTCGTCGGCTACGCGTTCAACATGGCCGAGCAGCGCCGCCAGTGCCCGATGGACGACATCGTCACCAAGCTCATCCATGCCGACGTGGACGGCGAGTCGCTGGCTTCGGACGAGTTCGGCTTCTTCGTGATCCTGCTGTCGGTGGCCGGGAACGAGACCACGCGCAACGCCATCACGCACGGGATGAAGGCGTTCCTCGACCACCCGGAGCAGTGGGAGCTCTACAAGAAGCACCGGCCCAAGACCGCGGCGGACGAGATCGTGCGGTGGGCGACGCCGGTGGTCGCCTTCCAGCGCACCGCCACCGCCGACACCGAGCTCGGCGGCCAGCACATCCGCAAGGGCGACCGGGTGGGCATGTTCTACAGCTCCGCCAACTTCGATCCCGAGGTGTTCGACGAGCCGGAGAAGTTCGACATCATGCGCGAGGACAATCCGCACGTCGGGTTCGGCGGCACCGGATCGCACTACTGCATCGGCGCGAACCTCGCGCGCCTGGAGATCGACCTCATCTTCAACGCCATCGCCGACGAGATGCCCGACATCCACGAGGTGGCGCCGCCCGAGCGCTTGCGCTCCGGTTGGCTGAACGGCATCAAGCACTACCAGGTCGCCTACGAGTAGTCCGGCCGGCCATGGATCATGGCCGGATGACCGTACGCAGCCGCCTCCACTCCGAACTGTCCCTGAACGTCACCAAGCGCGGCCGGGTCGCGCTGTCGGTCGCGGCCGCCGAATCCGCCGGGCTGGACGGCGAAGAGCTCACCGTGACCGCAGAGGCCACCGGCTGCACGCTCGACGCCCGGGTCGTCGTGTTCCGGCACGGCACCCGTGTGCACGTCGTCGACCTGCCCGAAGGCGAGGTGACGGTCCGGTACCGCGCCGAGCGGCCCTGCCCGCCCGCCGAGGCCGAGGCGCTCACCGACGCCGATCTGATCCTCTACACCCGGCCCAGCCGGTACTGCCCCTCCGACCGGGTCGGCGGTTTCGCCCACGGCGAGTTCGGTGAGCTGCCGGGAGCTCGCGCCCAGGTCGAGGCGATCGTGCGGTACGTGGGCACGCGCATCGCCTATGTGGGTGGTTCGAGCAGGCCGACCGACGACGCGGTGGACACGCTGCTGGCCGGCGACGGCGTGTGCCGCGACTACGCGCACCTGTGCGTCACGCTCTGCCGGGTGCTCGACATTCCAGCCAGGTTCGTGGCGGTGTACGCGCCGGGACTGTCCCCGATGGACTTCCACGCCGTCTTCGAGGCCGCGATCGACGGGCGCTGGCAGCTGTTCGATGCGAGCCGTCTCGCGCCGAGGCAGAGCATGACCCGCATCGCCACCGGCCGCGACGCCGCCGACACGGCGTTCCTGTCCACCCTCGGCAGCGAGCTCGACCTGCGCCGCACCTCGGTCACCGCGACGATCGACCCGGAGCTGCCCACCGACGACGGCACGGCCCAGGTCGCACTCGCCTGACTCGTGAGTGCCTACGCGAGTTAGAACTCGTGTGCGCACTCACGAGGGTCGTGAGTGGCCACGCGAGTTCTAACTCGGCTGCGCACTCACGAGGGGGTGTGGGGCTTGCCGGCTCCGACGACCCACATCGCGAAGTACTGGGAGCCGCCGCCGTAGGCGTGTCCCAGCGCGATCCTGGCCCCGTCGACCTGGTAGTCGCCCGCCCGCCCCATCACCTGCTTCGCGGCCTCGGAGAAGCGCAGCATCCCGGAGGCGCCGATCGGGTTGGTCGAGAGCACGCCACCGGAGGGGTTGACCGGTAGCCTGCCGCCCAGCGCCGTCTCCCCGGCCTCGGTGAGCTTCCAGCCCTCGCCCTCCGGCGCGAAGCCGAGGTTCTCCAGCCACATCGGCTCGAACCACGAGAACGGCACATAGATTTCCGCGGCGTCCACCTGGGACAGCGGGTCGGTGATCCCGGCCTCCCGCCAGAGTGCCGCCGCGGCGTCCCGGCCCGCCTGCGGGTTCACCTGGTCGCGCCCGGCGAACGTGGTCGGCTCGGTGCGCATCGACGTCGCGTGGATCCACGCCGCGCCGCCGGGCACCGCGTCGCCCGCCGCCTCGTCGCCCAGCACCATCGCGCAGGCGCCGTCCGAGGACGGGCAGGTCTCGTCGTAGCGGATCGGGTCCCACAGCATCTGCGAGGCCCGTACCGACTCGACGGTGATGTCGGGCTGGCGCAGGTGTGCATAAGGGTTCAACGCGCCGTTGCGCCGGTCCTTCGCCGCGACGATCGCGCCGACGTGCTCCGGGGCGCCGGAGCGGCGCAGGTAGGAGCGCACGTGCGGAGCGAAGTAGCCACCGGCACCCGCGCCCACCGGCATGTGGAACGGCGGCGTGATCGACAGCGCCCACATCGCGTTCGACTCCGACTGCTTCTCGAACGCGACCGTCAGCACGCGCCGGTGCACGCCCGCCTGCACGAGGCCGGTGGCGATCAGGGCCGTGGACCCCCCGACCGAGCCCGCGGTGTGCACCCGCAGCAGCGGCTTGCCGTTGGCGCCCAGCGCGTCGGCGAGGAACAGCTCGGGCATCATCACGCCCTCGAACATGTCCGGCGCCTTGCCCAGCACGACCACGTCGATGTCCGGCCAGTCGACCTGCGCGTCGGCCATCGCCCGGTCGACCGCCTCGCGCAGCAGCCCGGGCATCGACACGTCGGTCCGCTTGGCGCGGTGGTGGGTCTGCCCGGTGCCGAGCACCGCGGCCAGTCGCTTGCCCATGCCGCCTCAGCCCCTCTCCAGTACGGCCACCAGGTTCTGCTGCAACGCCGGCCCGCTGGTCGCGTGCCCGAGCGCCCGCCGGGCGTCGCCGTCGAGAATCCGGGTGGCGGCCTCGCCGATCCGCGCGAGCCCCGCGGAGAACATCGGGTTGCCGGTGAGCGCACCACCGGACGGGTTGATCCGCACGCCTTCGCCGAGCCCCAGCGCCTCGCGCAGGATCAGCTCCTGGTGGGTGAACGGCGCGTGTAGCTCGGCCACCTCGACCGGGCCTGCGCTCCCGGCGCCCGCGGCCCGGCCCGCCGCCTCGGCGGACGCGGAGCGGGTGAGGTCGCGTGAGCCGAGCGCGGGGGAGTCCACCCTGTGGTCGATGCCGGCGATCACGGCGGGGCGCTCCACCAGGTCACGGGCTCGTTCCACCGAGGCGAGCACGATCACCGCAGCGCCGTCGGTGACCGGTGCGATGTCGTGGGCTCGCAGCGGGTCGGCCACGAAAGGCGCGTCGAGGAGTTCGGAGACCTCGGCGTGACCGGAAACCTGGGCGTAGGGGTTGGCGGCGGCGTCGGCACGGCTGCGGATGGCGACCTCGGCGAGGTCCTTCTCGCTCCACAACCCGGCGTCCAGCCCGAGCCGCGCCTGCAGGCCCGCGACCGCGATCGAGTCCGGCCACAGCGGTGCGGTGACGTAGGGGTCGAGCTGCAGCGCGAGCACCCGCCGCAGCTCCCCGGCCGAGGACTTGCCGAAGCCGTACACCAGCGCGGTGTCCACCTCGCCCATACGGATCTTCAGCCACGCCTCGTATAGCGCCCACGCGGCGTCCATCTCCACATGCGACTCGTGGATCGGCGGGAACGCCCCGATCGCGTCGACCGCGGCGACGAACGAGAACGCCCGCCCGGCGAGGTAGTCCGAGGAGCCGGAGCACCAGAAGCCGATGTCCTGCTTGGACAGTCCGGTTCGCTCGAACGCCTGCGCGAAGATGGGGACCAGCATCTCGACGCCGTTGGTGGTGCCGTGGGTCCGCCGCACGTTGGGCGCCTGGGCGAACCCGACCACTGCCACGTCTGTCAGGTTTGTCACTGTCGGATTCCCCTAGAGGTGGTGGGCGAAGTTCTCGTACGGCGCGTCCGGTTCCCCGGTCGGCGCGAAGTGGGTGATGTTCTCCAGCGTCGTCGACCACTCCTCGCACGGCCGCCACGCCGCGCGCACGCGCATGCCCATGCGCACCTCCTCGGCGGCACAGCCGAGCACCAGGTGCAGGAACGCGATGTCGGCGCCGTCCAGCAGGATGTAGGCCGCGACGTAGGGCGGTTTGATGCGCTGGCCGAGGAACGGCACGTTGACGATGCAGAACGTGGTGACGATGCCGGTGTCGGGCAGTTCGATCTCCTCGGCCGTCGGCACGCCGTCGGTCGGGCAGGCGCCGCGGGGCGGGATGTAGACCTTGCGGCACGCCGGGCAGCGCTGCCCGATGAGCCTGCCCTCGGCGAGACCGCGCAGGTAGCGGCTCTCCTCGGGGGAGGCCGAGTGCTGGTACCGCAGGTGGATGGGCGTGATGATCGTGCCGACCGGCTCACCGTCCTCGCGTTCGGCCACCGGTGGTGGCGGCGGGGTGGGCGCGGGATCGGGCGGGGCGTCCGCGGCCACGAACCAGGCGATGTCACGGATGTGCCCGACCGGCTCGTCGGACCACCGGGCCCTGACCCGCATTCCGGTGTGGACATTCGCAGCGGACCCCGCGTCCAGGGCGTGCAGCAGGGCCGTGTCGGCACCGTCGAGCCGGATCAGCGCCCAGGCGAACGGCCGCTCGAGCGGCTGGCCCGCCAGCGGCTCTGCGGCCCACGACCAGGACACGACGGTGCCCTCGTCGGCGACGTCGACGAACTCGGTCAGCGCCCGCGCGGTGACCGGGTCGTACTCGACGGGCGGCACGTGCACGCGGCCGTCCGAGCCCCGGATGCCGACGATCCGGCGCTCGCGCAGCGCGTTGACGAACCGGCCGAGGACCGGACCGACGGAGCGGGTGTAGTCGAAGCCCACGTCGAGCGGGGCCGACAGCGGTGTCTCGCTTCCGGCTGCAATCACAGTCAGAAGTGAAACACGTTCTCGGTTCGTCGGCAAGGGTCAGGACAGGCGAGCGGCCACCCGGTCCGGCTCAATAGTGAAACAAGTTCTATCTTTCGCCTCGCGTCTGCCCGAACTGCCATGAACGACCCGTTACTGGCACTTTCGCCAGTAACGGGTCGTTCATGGCAACTAGCTAGCGGTCGCGGAAGTGGGGGGTGCGCTTCTCGGCGAACGCGCGTGGTCCCTCCTTGGCGTCCTCGCTCGCGAACACCGTCATCCCGTACTGGGCGTCGAGCTTGAACGCCTCCTCCTCGTGCATGCCCTCGGTGTCGCGCATCGTCCGCAGGATCGCGCGCACGGCCATCGGCCCGTTAGCCGCGATCCGCTCGGCGATCTCCAGCGCGCGATCGAGGGCGGTGCCGTCCGGTACCACGTGCCCGATCAGGCCGATCTCCTTCGCCTCGGCGGCCGTGATGTGCTTGCCCGTCAGCAGGATCTCGGCCGCCACCGTGTACGGGATCTGCCGCGGCAGCCGCACCGCCGACCCGCCGAGGGGGAACAGCCCCCACCGCGCCTCCGACACGCCGAACTTCGCGCTCTCGCCCGCGATCCGGATGTCGGTGCCCTGCAGGATCTCCGTGCCACCGGCGATCGCGGGCCCCTCGACCGCGGCGATCAGTGGCTTGGTGAGCCTGCGGCCCTTGAGCAGCCCGTCGATCCGGCTGGGATCCCACGAGCCCTTGTCGAACGCGGTGGCAGGGCTGTTCCGGCTCATCGACTTGAGGTCGGCACCGGCGCAGAACGCGCCGCCCGCGCCGGTCAGCACGCAGCTCCGGACGTCCGGGTCCTCGTCGACCTGATCCCACGCCTCGACCATGATGGCCAGCATCTCGCCGGTGATCGCGTTGCGGGCCGCCGGCCGGTTCATCGTCACCACCAGCGTGTGCCCTCGTTTGTCGACCAGTGCGTGCGGGGCGTCGGCTGCCATCGGGTCGCCTTCCGATCTCGGGTCCACCATTGCCCAGAACGATAACATGTTCTAGTTTGAACACGTGGCACTCAACATCGCGGATCTTCTCGAGCACGCCGTCGACGCCGTGCCCGACCGCACTGCGATCGTCTGCGGCGCGCGGCGGGTCACCTTCTACGAACTGGAACAGCGCGCCAACCGGCTGGCGCACCATCTGGCCGCGCACGGTGTGGAGCCGGGCTCCCACATCGGTGTCTACTCGCGGAACTCCATCGAGACGATGGAGGCGATGATCGCCGCGTACAAACTGCGCGCGATCGCGATCAACGTGAACTACCGCTACGTGCGCGGCGAACTCGACTATCTCTTCGGCAACGCCGACCTGGTCGCGCTCGTCCACGAGCGGCGCTACGCCGACATGGTGGCCGAGGTCCTCCCCGGCCACCCGCAACTGAAACACGTTGTCGTGATCGACGACGGCAGCGACGCCGGCTACGGCCGCTACGGCGGCGTGGACTACGAGACCGCCCTCGCTTCGCGGTCGCCCGAGCGCGACTTCGGTGAGCGCAGCGGGGACGACGTCTACGTCCTCTACACCGGCGGCACCACGGGCTATCCGAAGGGTGTGCTGTGGCGGCACGAGGACGTATGGCGTGCGCTCGGCGGCGGGATCAACTTCGTCACCGGTGAGTACGTCGCCGACGAGTGGCAGCTCGCGAACGAGGGCAAGGAGAGCGGCGGGCTCGTGCGGCTGCCTGCGGCCCCGCTGATCCACGGTGCCGCGCAGTGGGCCGCCTTCGGCGCGCTGTTCACCGGCAGCACGGTGGTGTTCGTGCCGCAGTTCGACCCGCACGAGATCTGGAAGGCCGTGCAGGACAACAAGGTTCAGGTACTCACGATCGTCGGCGACGCGATGGCGCGCCCGCTCATCGACGCCTATCGGGAGGGCGACTACGACGCCTCGTCGATCGTCGCGGTGTCCAGTCACGCGGCGCTGTTCTCGCAGAGCGTGAAGCAGGAGTTCCTCGGGCTGCTGCCGAACGTGGTCATCACCGACGCGATCGGTTCGTCCGAGAGCGGCTTCACCGGCATCGGCATGGTCAGCAAGGACGCCGACCATTCGGCGGGCCCACGGGTGAACTTCGGCAAGGACGCGATCCTGCTCGACGAGGACAACCGCCGCGTCGAGGCGACTCCCGGCGCGACCGGGCGGATCGCCAGGCGCGGGCACGTCCCGATCGGCTACTACAAGGATCCGGAGAAGAGCAAGACGATCTTCGTGGAGATCGAAGGGACCCGCTACGTCGTGCCCGGCGACTACGCCCGCTACGAGGAGGACGGCACGGTCACGCTGCTCGGCCGCGGCTCGCAGTGCGTCAACACCGGCGGGGAGAAGGTGTACCCCGAAGAGGTGGAGGGCGCGCTGAAGTCGCATCCGGACGTCTTCGACGCGCTCGTCGTCGGCGTTCCGGACGAGCGGCTCGGCCAGCGGGTCGGCGCGGTCATCCAGACCAGGACGGGACGGGCGCCCGATTTCGCGGACCTCGATGCGCACGTGCGGACGCGGATCGCGGGTTACAAGGTGCCCCGGACCCTGTGGCTGGTCGAGGAGATCGGCCGCTCACCGAGTGGCAAGCCGGACTATCCGTGGGCGCAGCGCTACGCCCTGGAGCACGAGCCCGCGCTCGACTCGACGAAGCCGGCCAAGCAAGCCTGACCAGGAGGACTCTTTGATGCGCACCGCGCTGTGCGACACGCTCGGGATCGATCTGCCGATCGTCGGGTTCACGCCGTCGGAACACGTGGCCGCGGCCATCAGCAGGGCGGGTGGCCTCGGAGTCCTCGGCTGCGTGCGGTTCAACGACGCCGCCGAGCTCGACCGGGTCCTCGGCTGGATGGACGAGAACACCGACGGCCGCCCGTACGGGGTCGACATCGTGATGCCGTCGAAGATCCCCACCGAGGGCAGCTCGATGGACCTCGGCAACATGATCCCCGAAGAGCACCGCGCCTTCGTCGAGCGCACGCTCGCGGAGCTCGGCGTGCCGGAGCTGCCGGACGACACCGACGAACGGGCCGGGGTGCTCGGCTGGCTGCACTCGGTCGCCCGCTCGCACGTCGAGGTCGCCCTGAAGCATCCGATCAAGCTGATCGCCAACGCGCTCGGCTCACCGCCGGTGGACGTGATCGCGCAGGTGCACGAGCACGGCGTGCCGGTGGCCGCGCTGGCGGGCAAGGCCGAGCACGCCAGGCGGCATGTCGACAACGGCGTGGACCTGGTGGTTGCGCAGGGCTACGAGGCGGGCGGGCACACCGGCGAGATCGCGTCGATGGTGCTGCTGCCCGAGATCGCCGACGCGGTCGGCGACCGGGTGCCCGTGCTCGCCGCGGGCGGCATCGGCTCGGGCAGGCAGGCGGCCGCCGCGCTCGCGCTGGGCGCGGTCGGGGTCTGGATGGGGTCGGTGTGGCTCACCACTGAGGAGTACCTGCAGACGATGCCGGAGTCGGAGGCGATGCAGCGCGCGCTTCTCGACGCGACCTCGGCGGACACCGTGCGGACGCGCATCTACACCGGCAAGCCGGCCCGGCTGCTCAAGACCCGCTGGACCGAGGCATGGGCGGCGCCGGACGCCCCCGAACCGCTGCCGATGCCGCTGCAGAACCTGCTCGTCTCGCCCGCGCACAACCGTATCCACGCGGCAGGCGACCCTTCGGTGGTGTCGATGCCGGTCGGCCAGATCGTCGGCCGGATGAACGCGGTCCGCACGGTCGCGGACGTCATGGCCGAGCTGGTCGGCGACTTCGAGAAGACCGTGGAGAGGCTGGACCGGATTCGCTAGTGCCCTCCAGGTGCAGGTCACCGCTCGTGAGTGCGCACACGAGTTAGAACACTGTTACGCACTCACGAGGCTTGGCCGGGCGTCAGGTGCTCGTTGTCGGCGGGCATGCCGTCGGTGACGGGGCCGTCGCCGATGCGGACGCCCGCGAACCGCATCGGCAGGCCCTGCGCGATGCCGGGGCTCGCCCGGTCCATCAGCTGGACGTGCACGTGCGGTTCGGTGCTGTTGCCGGAGTTGCCGCACCGCGCCAGTTGCTGCCCGGCTCGCACGGTGTCGCCCTCCCGCACGGTCGCCGAGCCCTGCCGCAGGTGGGCGACCAGCGCGAAGCAGCCGTCCCCGGCGTCCACGACCACATGGTTGCCGATCACTCGCCCGGCGCCGCCGAACTCCCGCAGCATGCCCTCCAGCAGCAGGTACACCAGCGACCACCGGGCGTTGCGGCTGCGGTGATCCCGAGCGCGGTCCCGGACCCGGACGACCCTGCCGGGCACCGGCGACAGCACCGGCTCGCCGAACGCGGGGAAGTCCTGCGGTGGCCGCATCCCCGGCCCAGCGCCGAACGCGGGCCGCTCCCGGTCGAGGGGCTCGTACACCAGGTCGACCGCGTGCGACTGGCCGTAGGCGCGGGTGCCGTGGCTGGGCACCCTCGTGGCCGGGCTGTTCAGCGCCAGCCAGCGGCCGGCGACCGGCGGGTGCACCGCCCGGTCCGGGCCGGTGTGCTCGGTGCCGGGCAGGAACAGGGCCACGACGCCGAGTATCACGAGGGCGAAGCCGGCCAGTTCGGCGGTCGAGAGCACGTCGTCCGCCGTCGCGGACCGCCACCAGAGCCCTGCCAACCACTTCCCGGCGATGAGCAGGAGCCCGGACATGGCCAGCCGGACGGCCAGGCGCTGCACGTTCCGCATCACCCGTTTCATCGCCGCACCGCCGTGAGGATCACCAGCAGCGGCACGATCCGGGTCACCGGCATCTCGTAGCTGCCCCGGCTTCCCTGCCGCAGCCAGCCGGCGGTCACCAGCTGGCGCAGGTGGTGGTGCAGCTGCCCGGTGCTGCCGAGCGACTCCACGTCGGCGAGAGCGGCGGTCGTGCGCACGCCGTTGAGCACCTGCCGCAGCAACTCCAGCCGCACCGGATGGGACAGCGCCGCGAGCGTGGGCGCGAGCTCCGACCAGTCGCCTTCCAGCAGCGCGGCGGAGCCCGCGCCTTCCTGCCAGTCGGCCGGCTCGCCGGTGGGCAGGGTGACCGTGCCCGCGAGCAGGACGGCGCCACCGTCGGGGCCTTCGTGCTCGGCGAGCCGCCGCTTGAGGCCGTCGAGCGCCCAGAGACGGCCGTGCTCCTCGGGGGAGTGGGCGGGGGCCTTGTGGGCGTCCCGTCGTTCGAGGGCGTCGACGCGCTCGCCGAGCCGCCGCAGTTCCTCGGCGACCTCGGCCAGCTCGGCTGCAGAATCCATGACATCGAAAATACAGAACTACGTAGTTACGACCCAAGCCCAGGTCCGGCTCGTGAGTGCGCACGCGAGTTCTAACTCGCGTGCGCACTCACGAGCCACGCTGGGTGGTGCGCTGGACGGCGAAGGCGAGCGCACCGGCGGCGAGCACGGCGGTACCGGCGACCACCGAGGAGACCGGCAGGCTGACCGCGAGCACCACGCACCCGGTGAACCCGGCCACCGGAACGATCCGGCCGCTGCGCAGCGTCCACGCGCTGGCGTTCGCGATCGCGTAGTACACGAGCACCGCGAACGAGGAGAAGCCGATCGCACTCCGCAGATCGGCGAACGACGCCAGGACCGCCACAGCGGCACCCACGGCGAGCTCGGCGCGGTGCGGCACCTCGAAACGAGGATGCACCACGGCGAGCGCCCGCGGCAGGTGCCCGTCGCGGGCCATCGCCAGCACGGTGCGCGACACGCCGAGCACCAGCGCCAGCAGTGCGCCGAGCGCGGCCACCGCGGCACCGGCGCGGACCACCGGTGCGAAGCCGGACCACGACGTGGTGGCCACCGCGTGCGCGAGCGGGTCGGCCGTCCCGCCGAGCCCACCCGGACCCAGCCGGAGCAGCACGGCCAGCGCCACCGCTGCGTAGACGAGCAGCACGATCCCGAGCGCGACCGGGATCGCCCTCGGGATCGTCCGGGCCGGGTCGCGTACCTCCTCGCCGAGCGTGGCGATCCGGGCGTACCCGGCGAAGGCGAAGAACAGCAGCCCAGCTGCTTCGAGCACACCGCCCGCGCCGGTGCCGGGGAAAGGCAGGAGCCGCGAGCCCGCCACGTCTCCGGCCAGCAGGATCACCGCGACCGCGCCGGCGAGGACCAGCAGGCTCAGCGTGACGATGATCTTCGTCGCGAGCGCCGAGCGCCGCACACCCCGGTAGTTCACGGCGGTCAGGGCCGCCACGACGGCCACCGCGAGCAGCCCGCGCCACGGCCTGCCGACATCCGGTGCCGCGTAGACGACGACGGTGAGCGCCATCGCCGCGCAGCTCGCGGTCTTGCCCACCACGAAGCCCCAGCCGGCGAGATGGCCCCAGAACGGGCCGAGCTGTTCGCGGCCGTACACGTACGTGCCGCCCGAGGACGGGTACCGGGCGGCGAGGCGGGCGGAGGAGGTGGCGTTGCAGTACGCGACGAGGCCCGCGACGGCGAGGCCGAGGAGCAGCCCGGAACCCGCCGCCCGGGCAGCGGGGGCGAACGCGACGAACACGCCGGCTCCGATCATCGCGCCGAGGCCGAGCACCACGGCGTCGCCGGTGTCCAGCCTGCGCGCGAGCCGGTTCGGCTCCGCGGTCACCGGGGCTCGAACAGTTCGACCGGGTTGCCCGCCGGGTCGTCGAGCAGGACCTGCCTCCCGCCGCACGCCTCGACGATGTCGTTGCGGAAGCTCGCGCCCGCGCCGCGCAGGCCCTCGACGAGACCGTCGAGATCGGTCACCCCGAGCTGGCTCCGGTTCCAGCCGCCCGGTTCCGGACGGCGGCCGTCGGGCATCGCCTGCGCGGCGCCGCCTGGTCCGGCCGGAGCGCTCAGCAGCAGCCGGCGCGCGACCCGCACGACGATGGCGAACCCGGGACCCGGCCGGGCCTGCTGTTCGAAGCCGAGCAGCCGGGTGTAGGAGTCGACCGCAGCGTCGACGTCGTCGACGAGGTAGCGCACGCTCGCGGTGCTCATGGCAGAACCCTCTCGAAAGCGGGTGCCGCGTGCAACCCGCCGCTGCTGCCGCACCGTCCTTGGTGCATGAGGTGGAAGCAGGCACTCGCCGGAATCGGAATCATCCTGTTCGCCACGACCGCCTGCGGGCAGCAGCCGGCGAACACGGCCGGGGCCGGGCCGGGTTCCCGGGACGGTGGCTCGCTCCCGTCGCGGGACCCCGTGCTGTCCAGGTCGGGGCAGGTGGAGCAGGGCGAGATCCCGGGCGAGGTACAGCCGGCCCCGCCGGTGGAGGGCATGCCGGGACGCAAACCCGCGCAGCCGCCCGCCGGGGGCGACGGAACGCCCGTGCCCGCCGAGCGGATCGACGGCAGCGCGCTGCCGGAGGGCCACCCGCGGCAGGTGAGCGTCCACGGCGACGGGCGGCGGCTGTCGGTGACCGCCCAGGAGGGCGGTTGCGGCCGGGCCAGCGTCGAGGTCGCCGGGCAGACCGGGCGGCACGTCGCGCTCACCCTCGTGGAGACCGAACCGGCCGGGCAGCGGGCCTGCACGATGGACATGCGTTACCCCGTGCTGACCGTCCGGCTCGACCAGCCGCTCGCCGACCGCGAGGTGGTGCTGAGCAGCGAGCAGCGCAGGGGATAGCTCACGTTCGCCGGTGCGGCGACGCGGCCCGACCTAGGGTGACGCCATGTCACGACGTCAGGTCTCCGTCACCCGCACCATCCCCGCGCCGCCGGAGCGGATCTTCGAACTGCTCACCGACCCCGCCAAGCACCCGCTGCTCGACGGCTCGGGGAGTGTGCTCGCGGCCCAGGACGGCGCCCCGCGGCGGCTCGAGCTCGGATCGAGGTTCGGGATGGACATGAAGATCGGCGCGCCCTACAAGATCCTCAACACCGTCGTCGAGTACGAGCCGGACCGGCTGATCGCGTGGCGGCACTTCAACGGGCACCGCTGGCGCTGGCGGCTGGAGCCTGCCGATGCCGGCGGCACCGAGGTGACCGAGACCTTCGACTGGTCGACGGCCCGGATTCCGCTGCTCATCACGCTCAGCCCGTTCCCGGCCAGGAACAGGGCGAACATCGCCAGGACGCTGGAGCGCCTCGAAGCGATGTTCGCCTCCTGAGCCCGGGTGCTTCAGCCGCGGAAGGAGATCTGCAGCACCGGCTCGGCGGTCTCGGCGAAGAAGTCGTTGCCCTTGTCGTCGATGACGATGAACGCGGGGAAGTCCTCGACCTCGATCCGCCACACCGCCTCCATGCCCAGCTCGGCGTACTCCAGGACGTCCACCTTCCTGATGCAGTCCTGTGCCAGGCGCGCGGCGGGCCCGCCGATCGAGCCGAGGTAGAAGCCGCCGTGCTCGCGGCAGGACTCGGTGACCTTCCGCGACCGGTTGCCCTTGGCCAGCATGACGAGTGAGCCGCCCGCGGCCTGGAACTGCTCGACGTAGGAGTCCATCCGGCCCGCGGTGGTCGGCCCGAACGAGCCGGACGCGTAGCCCTCGGGCGTCTTGGCAGGTCCTGCGTAGTACACGGGGTGCTCACGCAGGTACTGCGGCATCTCCTCGCCGGCGTCGAGCCGCTCGGCGATCTTGGCGTGCGCGATGTCGCGCGCCACGACGAGCGGGCCGGTCAGGCTCAGCCGCGTCTTGACCGGAAGCCGGGAGAGCTGCTCGCGGATCTCGCTCATGGGCCGGTTGAGGTCGACCTCGACGACCTCGGCGGAGAGGTCGTCGTCGGTGACCTCCGGCAGGAACCGGGCCGGATCGCCTTCGAGCTGCTCGATGAAAACGCCGTCGGCGGTGATCTTCGCCTTCGCCTGCCGGTCGGCCGAGCAGGAGACCGCGATGCCGACCGGGCAGGACGCGCCGTGCCGGGGCAGCCGGATCACGCGCACGTCGTGGCAGAAGTACTTGCCGCCGAACTGCGCGCCGATGCCGAACTGCCGGGTCATCTCGAGCACCTGCTGTTCAAGGTCGGTGTCGCGGAAGCCGTGGCCGAGCGGCGAGCCTTCCCGCGGCAGGTCGTCGAGGTAGCGGGCGGAGGCGAGCTTGGCGACCTTGAGGTTGTACTCCGCCGACATCCCGCCGACGACGATCGCCAGGTGGTACGGCGGGCAGGCGGCGGTACCGAGGCCGCGCAGCTTCTCGTCCAGGAACCGGGCGAGCCGCTTCGGGTTCAGCACGGCCTTGGTCTCCTGGTAGAGGAACGTCTTGTTCGCGCTGCCGCCGCCCTTGGCCAGGAACAGGAACTCGTAGGCGGGCTCGGCGGTTCCGTCCGGGCCGGTTGCGTTGTCCCTGTGGTACAGCTCGATCTGGGCCGGCAGGTTGGTGCCGGTGTTGCGCTCCTCCCAGAAGTTCACCGGCGCCATCTGCGAGTACCGCAGGTTCAGTTCCTGGTAGGCCTCGAAGATGCCGCGGGAGAGCGCCTCCTCGTCGCCGCCGCCGGTCAGCACCCCCTCACCGCGCTTGCCGATGACGATCGCGGTGCCCGTGTCCTGGCACATGGGCAGCACGCCGCCTGCGGAGATGGCGGCGTTGCGCAGCAGGTCCGTCGCGACGAACCGGTCGTTGCCGCTGGCCTCCGGGTCGTCGACGATCGAGCGCAGCTGCGCCAGGTGCGACGAGCGCAGAAGGTGCTGGATGTCGGTGACGGCCGTGCGGGCCAGCCGGGTGAGTGCCGCGGGCTCGATCTCGAGGAAACGGCGGCCGGCCGCCTCGACGACACGCACGCCCTCCGAGGTGACGAGCCGGTACTCGGTGTGCGTGTCCTTGCCGACCGGCAGGACGTCGGTGTGCTGGAACTCTGTGGTGGGTGGCGTCAACGCGGGCTCCCTTGCACGCTGTTCGGGGGCCTCGAAAGTACAGCGCCGTCCCGGCGGGCCGGTGCCGCCCGGGCGGCGGCGCGACGTAGATCACCCACAAAAACGGAAGGCCGGGCCCACCCCGACGGACCCGACCTTCCGGGGAATGCGGTGGAGGCCTGAGCCCCACCGCAAAGCTTCAGTTCATCCGCCCTGACTGCGGGCGTTCGCACCTCACCCGGGCGGCCGAACCGGCCGTCCTGGCGACCTCCACCCGGAAGACGCCCGGGTGGCTCCCGGGTTGCGTGCGGAACGGCCATCCGACCGTCTCGTGACCAAAGTCATAAGTCAACACGGCCGTCCGGGTGTACCCGGTCACGCTCCGTCAGCTGGCGTACGCGCGCAGCCGGTCGGCCCGCTCGCCCTGGCGCAGCTTCGCCATGACCTCGCGCTCTATCTGCCGCACGCGCTCACGGGAGAGGCCGAAGTGCTTGCCGATCTGGTCGAGGGTGCGCGGCTGGCCGTCGTCGAGGCCGTAGCGCAGCCGGATGACGTACTGCTCCCGGTCGTCGAGGGTGGCCAGTACCCGGCGCAGGTCGTCCTGCAGCAGTCCGGAGATGACGGCGCTCTCCGCGTCGGTCGCGTCGGAGTCCTCGATGAAGTCGCCGAGCGGCGCGTCCTCCTCGGTGCCGACCGGCATGTCGAGGCTCACCGGGTCGCGGGAGTGGTCGAGCAGTGTCGAAACCTTCTCGGCGGGGATGCCGGACTCGGCGGCCAGCTCCTCGTTGGTGGCCTCACGACCGAGCTGCTGGTGCAGGTCACGCTTGATCCGCGCGAGCTTGTTGACCTGCTCCACCAGGTGCACGGGCAGGCGGATGGTGCGGCCCTGGTCGGCCATGCCCCGGGTGATCGCCTGCCGGATCCACCAGGTGGCGTAGGTGGAGAACTTGAACCCCTTGGAGTAGTCGAACTTCTCCACGGCGCGGATCAGCCCCAGGTTGCCCTCCTGGATGAGGTCGAGCAGCGGCATCCCACGGCCGGTGTAGCGCTTGGCGAGCGACACGACGAGGCGCAGGTTCGCCTGCAGCAGGTGGTTCTTGGCCACTCGCCCGTCGCGTACCAGCGCGGAGAGCTCGGCCCTGCGCTCGGCGGAGAGATCGGGGGCGGTGTCCAGCATGTGCTGGGCGAACACCCCGGCCTCGATCCGCTTGGCGAGGTCCACCTCCTCGCCCGCGGTGAGCAGGGCCGTCTTGCCGATGCCGTTGAGGTAGACACGGACGAGGTCGGCTGCGGGGCCCTGTGCGTCGAGGTCGGCCTCCTCGACCGGCACGGGGGCGACCTCGGCCTCGAAGGTGGCCGTGGGAATCTCCCGCTCACGGATCCCGCGGGCCTCACGTTCGAGAGTCTGGACGGACATTCTGCCTCCCCGGTCAACGGGCTGACGTGTTGTTGTGCGGCACGCCTGCGCTGCGCTTCGCGTCACGAGCCTGTGGAACCCGCCCGCGAGACCAGCTTGCTGGCTGGACATTGGGGTCAACGCATGCGCGTCCGAAATCGTTCCCGGGTCCATGACTTGTTGACGGGCTCACGTTCCGGCCGGTTGCTCCACCAAAGCTGAGGTTTTCCTGAGAACCCGGGGGACGCGAACGACGTGAATTCTTCGTCAAACTTCGACCAGCACGGTGAACGGCCCGTCGTTGACGCTGTGCACTTCCATCATGGCCCCGAAGACCCCGGTCGCGACTTCGGCGCCCCGCGCGCGCAGCTCGGTCACCACGGCGCGCACGAGTTCCTCGGCGTCGTCCGGCCGGGCGGCCGGCGTCCACGATGGACGGCGGCCCTTCCGGGTGTCGCCGTAGAGCGTGAACTGGCTGACCACCAGCAGCGGCGCCCCGGCGCTCGCGCACGACCGCTCGTCCCGCAGGATGCGCAGCTCGTGCAGTTTGCGGGCCATGGTGGCCGCCTGCGCGGCGGTGTCCTCGGCGTGGATTCCCAGCAGCACCAACAGTCCCGGCTCGCCGATCGCCCCGACGACCTGCCCGTCCACCGTGACGCTCGCCTCGGTCACGCGGGCCACCACCGCCCTCACCGGCCGGCCTCCTGCGCGGGCACGAGCATCCCGTGCCGGAGCAGCTCCCGGACCACGGGCAGTGCCGTCGTCGCGAGCTCGGCGCGATCGTGGCCGTGTGCCACGGACAGCAGGTCCAGCAGATCGGCCAGCGGGAGCAGGCCCCTGCAGCCGGCCAGCAGCGCGGTCGCCAGCTCGTCCAGCTCGTGCTGCCACCCGGGACCGTCGGTGCGGTGCAGCCGCCGCAGCGTGGTCGACCAGCCGTTGTCGGTCGCCTCGTCGACGCGTTCGAGCAGCACCGTCTCCGGCACGCGGAACGCCGTGTCCAGCAGTTCGGCGTCGTGCGCGCGCAGCCACGCGACCCGGTCCAGCCAGGCGGCGGCCTCCCCGCCGAGCGGATCGTCGTACGCCTGCCGCAGGTCCTCGCACACGACGGTCGGCGCGCTCTCCGCACCGGAGCCGCGACGCAGCGTGACGAAGCCGAAGCCGATGGCCTCGACCCCGGCCTCCTCGAACCAGTCCAGCCAGGCGGCGGCCTTCGCGCGCCCCTGCGCGGAGGCAGGGTCGATGCCCGCGTCCCGCAGCCAGGTCCCGACGTAGAGCACCGGGTCGGCGACGTCCCGTTGCACGAACCAGGCATCGGTTCCCGCGGGCAGCCACCGCGTCACCCGGTCGGCCCAGTCCTCGCCCTTGACGTGCAGCCAGGAGGCCAGCAGCTGACCGATCCCGCCCTCGGTGAGGAACGCGGGCAGCTGGCGGACCACGAGCGCGCTCGCGTCGTCCCCGGCGAGCCCCGAGTCCCGGTACACGTAGTCCACCCGCCCGGGCCCGGCCACGAACGGCGGGTTGCAGACGATCTGGTCGAACCGTCTCCTGGCCACCGGTGCGAACCACTCGCCCTGCGCCAGCTCGACGTCCAGCTCGTTCAGCCGGAAGGTGGCCCGCGCCAGCCGCAGCGCGCGCGGGGACACGTCGGTCGCGGTGATGCGCTGGGCGTGCCTGCTCGCGTGCAGGGCCTGCACGCCGTTGCCGGTGCCGAGATCGAGCAGGGAGCCGACCGGGCGGCGGCTGGTCGCCCGCACGAGGCTGAGCGAGGCGTGCCCGACACCGAGCACGTGGTCCTCGGGAACGGGCCGGCCGAGCTGGTCGGAGTCGAGGTCGGCCAGTACCCACCAGGACCCCTCCTCGTCGCCGTGCGGGCGCAGGTCGAGGCCGGCGCGGAGCCGGTCGCCCTCGGCGCACAGCAGGCCGGTCGCCAGCGCGTCCTCGACGGGCAGCGGCGCGAGCGCCGCCCGGACCGCGCCCGGCGGCTCGGAGCCGCCGAGCAGGAACAGCCGGACGAGCGTGCCGAGCCGCCCGGCGTCCCGGCACGCCCGGTAGGCGGCCTCCGGCTCGCCACGGCCCAGCGCGGCGTGCGCCTGGCCGCCGAGCAAGTCGAGAACGCCGTCGGCGTCGTAGCGCGCCTCCCGCAGCGCCGCGCGCAGGCGGGCGCAGAAGTCGGCGGAGAACTCCGGAAGACTCACAGCGGGTGATGATCCCATGCCGCGCTCCGGTGCCTGTGGTCAGATGTCGCGGTGACGAGCGAACGCGTGACCACCGTTCTCGCCGGGCTCGCTGCACGGCTGCCGGGTCTCGAGCGGCTCTACCTCGACCTGCACCGGCATCCCGAGCTGTCGTTCGCCGAGACCCGCACGGCCGCCGAGCTCGCCGCCCGGCTGGTCGCCGACGGTTACGAGGTGCGCACCGGCATCGCGGGCACCGGCGTGCTCGGCGTGCTGCGCAACGGCCCGGGCCCTGCCGTGCTGCTCAGGGCCGACATCGACGCGCTCCCGGTGGAGGAGAAGACGGGCCTCGGCTACGCCAGCACGGTCCGCGCGATCGACGCGGAGGGGCACGAGGTGCCGGTCATGCACGCGTGCGGGCACGACATGCACGCCACGTGGCTCTCCGGCGCGGCGGCCCTGCTGGCCGAGCGGCGCACGGCCTGGTCGGGCACGCTGCTGGTGGTGTTCCAGCCGGGCGAGGAGACCGGCGGCGGCGCCAGGGCGATGATCGAGGACGGCCTGTTCGAGATCGCCGGCACGCCGGACGTCGTCCTCGGCCAGCACGTCACCCCCGGGCCGGCCGGCTGGGTGCTGACCCGGCCCGGTGTGCTGATGGCGGCGACCGACGCCGTGCGCGTCACGCTGCACGGGCGGGGCGGGCACGGCTCGCGCCCCGAGACGACCGTGGACCCGGTCGTGCTCGCCGCGTCGGTGGTGCTGCGGCTGCAGACGATCGTCTCGCGCGAGATCTCGGCGACGGACTCGGCGGTGGTCACGGTCGGCGCGCTGCATGCGGGCACCGCGCACAACGTCATCGCCGACCACGCCACCCTCGACGTCAACGTGCGCACGTTCGAGCCGCACGTGCGCACGCGCGTGCTGGCCGCGCTCGAACGGATCGTGCACGCGGAGGCGCGGGCGGCCGGCGCGCCCCGGCCACCCGAGATCACCGAGCTGTCCAGCTTCTCCGCCACCGCCAACGACGAGGCCGCCACCGGCGACCTCACAGCGGCCTTCGAACGGCACTTCCCCGCGGGCCGGGTGTGGGAGGCGCCACTGGTCACCGGCAGCGAGGACTTCGGCGATTTCGGTCGCGCCGCGGGCGTGCCGTCGGTGTTCTGGCTGGTCGGCGGCAAGGACGAGCGGGCGGTGCTCGACGCGCTCGCCGCGGGCCGGTTCGAGGACGACATCCCGTCGAACCACTCGCCGCTGTTCGCGCCCGTGCTGCATCCCACCCTGCGCACCGGTGTCGAGACGCTCGTCGTGGCCGCGCTGCACCGTCTTCGCTCCCCGGCTGTCGCCCCGGGCAGTGTGGTGGGAGCATGAAGGCTTGGAGGTGGAGCCGGTGAGCGAGCACGACAAGCGCGGCACCCCGGTACTGATCACCGAGGCGGCGCCCTCCTACGACGACCAGCAGGCGGCCCGAAAGCGCAAGTACGTCCTGATGATGGGGATGCGGTTCCCCTGCCTGATCCTCGCCGGGATCTTCTACCAGACCTGGTGGCTGGCGCTCGCGTTCATCGTGCTCTCGGTCCCGCTGCCCTGGATCGCCGTGCTCATCGCCAACGACCGCCCGCCGAGGAAGGCCGAGGAGGTCAACCGCTACCGGCGGGAGGCGAACGCGATCGAGGCGGGCGAGCACCGGATCATCGACGTTTCGCCTGGTCACCGCTCGTGAGTGCGGAGGCGAGTTAGAACTCGTCTCCGCACTCACGAGGTGGGACGGGCGCTGGCTGGGCGCCGACGCCGCCCACCGCGCGGGCACCGAGCCGCACCCCCGCGCGCAGGGCGGCCGCCGGCGGCTCCCCGCGCAACCACGACACGAGCAGCCCGGCGTCGAAGGCGTCCCCGGCCCCGGTGCTGTCGACGCACCGTGCGGGTTCGGCGGGCACGTTGAGCACGCCCGAGCCGTCCACCCAGCTCGCACCCGAGCGTCCGGCCGTGACGGCGACCGCGCCGACGGTGCCCAGCAGCTCCCGCGCCCCGGCCGGATCGCTCGTCCCGGTCAGCGCGCGCAGCTCGGCGGCGTTGGGCAGCAGCAGGTCGACGCCGCGCACGTCGGCGAGGAAGGCGGCCGGATCGGTCATCAGTGCGGCGGCCTGCGGGTCCACCGAGGTGCTCAGCCCGGCGGACCTGGCGGCGGCCAGCGCGGCCAGGCCTGCGGGACGGGACGACGGGTCCAGCAGGACATAGCCGGAAAGGTGCAGGTGCGCGGCCCCGGCCAGGGCGGCCGGGTCGATGTCGTCCGGCCGGAGATGCTTGTTCGCGCCCCGGTCGGGCAGCATGCTGCGCTGTCCGGCCTCATCGACGAGCACCACCACGCAGCAGGTGGCGGCCTCGGTGTCCACGGCGAACGCGCAGCGGACGCCCGCGGCCTCCAGCTCGGCACGCACGAGCCGCCCGCCCGCGTCGTCGCCCACCCTGGCCAGCAGCGTCGGTTCGGTCCCCTGGGAGCGCAGCCACAGCGCGGTGTTCGCGCCTGCGCCGCCCCCGGCGAGCCGGACCCGCGCGCGGACGTCGTCGCCGTGCAGCACCGCGCCCTCGTACCGCGCCACGACGTCGAGGCCGGCGTCGCCGACCACGGCGATCCTCATCGGAGCCTCACCGTGCCTCACGCACGCAGCCGCACGGCGACCTCGGCGGCCAGCCGGGCGTTGGACAGCACCAGCGCCTCGTTCGCGTCCAGGCTCGCGCCCGCGCTGCCGGTGTGGAAGTACTCCAGCAGTACCGGGGTGACGTCCGCTCCGCGGACACCGCGTGAGCGCAGCAGCTCCAGCCCCTCGGAGAGCAGCCGGTCGTGCAGCTGTTCGTCCAGTTCGGACTCCGGTGGGACCGGATTCGCCAGCAGTATCCCGGATTCCGCGAGGTGCCGGTGTGCCGTCACGGCCGCCGCGGCCTGTTCGGCGTCGTCGACGCGCTGCGGGACGGGCAGGCCGGACGAGCGCCGGTAGAACGCCGGGAAGTCGTCCGTGCGGTAGCCGAGGACCGGCACCGAGTTGGTCTCCAGCACCTCCAGCGTTGCCGGGATGTCGAGCACCGACTTGACCCCGGAGCACACGACGAGCGTCGGCACCCGCGCCAGCACGCCGAGGTCGGCCGAGACGTCCCAGGTGACCGTGGCGCCGGGCGGCGGCAGGTGCACGCCGCCGAGCCCGCCGGTGCCGAACACGTCGATGCCGGCGGCGTGCGCGAGCGTCGAGGTGCTCGCGACCGTGGTCGCGCCCGAACGGCCCAGCGCGAGAGCAGGGCCGACGTCGCGCAGGGACAGCTTGTCCAGGCCCGTCGCCTCGGTGCACACCCGCTCCAGCTGAGCCACCGAAAGGCCGATGAGCGCCTGCCCGTCGAGCACGGCGATGGTCGCCGGCACGGCACCGGCGTCGCGCACGGTCCGTTCGAGCCGCGTGGCCACGTCGAGGTTGCGGCCGGGCGGCAGGCCGTGCGAGAGCAGGGTGCTCTCCAGTGCGACGACGGCGAGCCCCTCGGCGAGCGCGTCGGCGACCTCGGCTGACATCGCGAGCCGGAATTCGGAAGTAAGCGTCACGGGGTGGCATCCTCGCTCATCGCCCATCCGGCACCGGAGCCTCCCCGGCCGTGGCGGGAGCGAGGAGCGGGGAAGTTCCGCCGGGCCGGGGACATGCGGCATCATGAAGGTGTGAGTACGCAGACTCTGCCTGATGTCGACACCCGCCCAGAGGGCACCGAGAGCACCGACGACGATGCCCCCAAGGTGTTCCACTACGTGCGCAAGCACCAGATCGCGGAGAGCGCGGTCATGGGCACGCACGTGGTGGCGCTGTGCGGCGAGGTGTTCCCGGTGACGAAGCAGGCGAAGCCGGGCTCCCCGGTGTGCCCGGAGTGCAAGCGCATCTTCGACGGTCTGCCGCCCGGCGGGGACGAGTAACCTCCGGGCGCTCAGCCCGGCCGGTCGGGTTCCCCGGCCGGTGCCGTGCGCTGCTCCGGCTGCTCCCCGGCGGTCCCGTGGGCGCCGGTCGTCTCGCCGCGCGCCGGGCCGTCGGTGCCGTCGGTGCCGCTGGCCTCCCCTCCGGTGCCGTCGGTGCTCTCCCTGGGGGCCGGTTCGGGCCTGCGCGGCCTGCGCAGCGGCATTGTCGTGCGCTCCCAGAGACCGCGCCCCTCCTGGGCATGGATCTGCTCGTTCGCGCGCTCCAGCTCCAGCCGCCTCCACTTGCGCCGCTGCCTGCGGGTCGGCTTGGCGGGCCACAGCTCCTGGATCGCGCTGTTGAAGTAGGCGCCGGTGACGATCGCCAGCCCGATGAAGAACGTGAACAGCAGAAACGCGATCGGCGTCGCGAGCGCGCCGTAGGTGTAGCCCGTGGTCGTGATCCAGCTGATGTAGATCCGCAGCCCGACACTCGACAGCAGGAAGATCACCATCGCCAGCGCCGCACCGGGCAGCCCGCGGTGCCAGGGCAGCTTGCGGGGCAGTGCGAGCTTGTAAAGGGTCGCCAGTGCGAGCATGAGCATCAGGCCGACCGTCGGGTAGTAGGCGGCACCGATCCACGCGGCGATCGTCGGCCCCCAGTCGGGCGGGAAGAACTCCGAGAGCAGCTCGGGGCCGATCGCCACGACCGGCAGGCCGATCACCAGCAGCACGAGGCTGGCCAGGTACAGCAGCAGCGCGAAGAGCCGCTGCCACACCTCGTTGCGGACGCCGTACTGGCCGTGGGCGACGGTGATCGCGTCGACGAAGGACGACATCGCCGACGAACCGGCCCACAGTGAGATCAGGAACCCGACGGAGACGATCTCGCCCTTACCGGTGGTGAGGATGTCGTCGACGGTCGGCTCGATGATCTGGTTGACCACGCTGCCGCTGAAGATGGTCTCGGAGAAGCTGATGATCTTGTCGTGGACCTGCTGCACGACGCGCTCGCCGAACCACTCGCCGATGTAGCCGAGGCTGCCGAGCAGCCCCAGCAGCAGTGGCGGCAGGGAGAGGGTCTGCCAGAACGCCGCCTCGGCGGCCTCGGAGAAGATGTTGCCGTCCCACGCCTTGCTCAGGGTTCGCCCGATCAGGCGCAGGGGTCCCTTGCGCCTGTCCTGCCGGGCAGGCGCCGCCTCGTCCCCTTCGCCCGCCGCTCCGGCGTCTGGAGTCTCCATCGCGCTCCAAGCATGGTCCATGAGCACGGATTCGGCTCGCCGCCCCGGCGGCGTGTCCTTCCGGCGTGCCGTGGACGGCCGGTGTCGGTGCCGCCGGGTACCCTCGTGCTCGCGCCCTCACCGCGTACCCGGCACGGCCGCCGGTACCCCGTCGTGAGGGCATTCGTGTGTCTTCTGTTCGTCGGCGAGAGGAGTTGGACCGTCGGTGTCGGACACAGGAGGTGCGCGGACCGATGATCGCGAAGGCCTCGATCGTGGGCGCCGGCCGGGTGCGGGTGTCCCGCAGGATACGGCCAAGGCCGGGCTCGGGTTCGCCGCGCCCGAACCCGAGCACGACGCGACCGCCCGCCCGCTGCGCGCGTGGCAGCGCCGTGCGCTCACGAAGTACCTGACCCAGAAGCCGAAGGACTTCCTCGCGGTCGCGACGCCGGGCGCCGGTAAGACCGTGTTCGGGTTGCGGGTCGCGGCCGAGCTGCTCGCCGACCGGACCATCGAGGCGATCACCATCGTCACGCCCACCGAGCACCTCAAGCACCAGTGGGCGATCGCGGCCGCGGGGGCGGGCATCGCGATCGACTCGGACTTCCGCAACACGACCGGGATCACCTCCTCCGACTACCAGGGTGTCGCGCTCACCTACGCGCAGGTCGCGGCGCATCCGACGATGCACCGCGTGCGCACGGAGAACCGCAAGACGCTGGTCATCCTCGACGAGATCCACCACGCCGGGGACGCGAAGTCCTGGGGCGACGCGGTGTTCGAGGCCTTCACACCCGCGGTGCGCAGGCTTGCGCTCACCGGTACCCCGTTCCGCAGCGACGACTCGCCCATCCCGTTCGTGACCTACGAGCCGGACGCCGACGGCTCGCTGCGCAGCCGGGCCGACCACTCCTACAACTACGCCGACGCGCTCGCCGACGGCGTCGTCCGTCCGGTGGTGTTCCTCGCGTACTCGGGCGAGGCGTCGTGGCGGACCAGCGCCGGTGACGAGTTCACCGCGCGGCTGGGCGAGCCGCTGACCGCCGAGCAGACCGCGCGGGCCTGGCGCACGGCGCTCGACCCGGGCGGCGAGTGGATCCCGTCGGTGCTGCAGGCGGCCGACACCCGGCTCACCCAGCTGCGGGCGGCCGGCATCCCGGACGCGGGCGGCCTGGTCATCGCCACCGATCAGGACTCCGCCCGCGCCTACGCCAAGATCCTCGCGCGGATCTCCGGTGAGCGGCCGGTGGTGGTGCTCTCCGACGACCCGAAGGCAACCAGGCGGATCGGCGAGTTCTCCGACTCGGACGAGCGCTGGCTGGTGGCCGTGCGGATGGTCTCGGAGGGCGTCGACGTGCCGCGGCTCGCGGTGGGCGTGTACGCGACGAGCGCCTCAACGCCGCTGTTCTTCGCCCAGGCGATCGGCCGCTTCGTGCGGTCCAGGCAGCCGGGGGAGACCGCCAGCGTGTTCCTGCCGAGCGTGCCCGTGCTGCTCGAGCTCGCCAGCGAGCTGGAGGCCGAGCGCGACCACGTGCTCGGCAAGCCGCACCGCGAGAAGGACGGCTGGGACGACGAGCTGCTCGTGGCGGCCAACCGCACCGAGGACGAACCGGGTGAGGAGGAGAAGGCGTTCACGTCGCTGGGCGCCTCGGCCGAGCTCGACCAGGTGATCTACGACGGCAACTCCTTCGGCACGGCGGTGTTCTCCGGCACCGACGAGGAGCAGGAGTATCTCGGGCTGCCGGGCCTGCTCGAACCGGATCAGGTGCGTGCGCTACTGCGCAAGCGGCAGGAGGAGCAGCTCGCCGACGGCAAGCGCCGCAAGCCGTCGGCCGCAGACGAGGAGCAGCGGCAGCCCACGCCGAAGGCGCAGCCGGTGAACGAACGGATCAAGTCGCTGCGCAAGGAGCTCAACGCGCTCGTCGGCGTGTACCACCACCGCACCCGCAAGCCGCACGGCGCGATCCACAACGAGCTGCGCCGCGTGTGCGGCGGCCCGCCGACCGCGATGGCGACGGTCGAGCAGCTGGAGGAGCGCATCACCACGCTCCGCTCCTGGTAACCCGCGAGTCCCGCGCCTACGCCCGCGAACGGCGCACTCGGCGGTCGCAGCGGCCGGTCGCCGAGTCCTGAGCGGGCACTTCGCTGACCGGAGTGGGGAACTCAGGGGCCTCAGCGGGGGACTCGCGGGCGGGAGCGGGGACTCGTGCCGTTGCCAAAACGTGTCCACTTGATCGGTACAGACACTCTTCCGCGGGACTTCGGTTCCGACATATGTTGTCGCCCACAACATATGCGCGACGGAGCGCCGGTCCTTCCCGGGCCGCCCGCCCGTCGGTGGACCCGGAAAGGTTCCCAGGAATGCGAACCAAGAGACTTCTTGCAGTCGCCGCTGCCACGCTCGGCGTTACGTTCACGCTCGCGGCCTGCGGTGCCAACACCGCTGGCAACGAGGGAGGCGGCGACAACGCCGAACCCGCCGCAGGCGGCGGTACCGAGGGCACGGTCGGTGTGATCCTGCCCGAGACGGCCTCCTCGGCCCGCTGGGAGGGCTTCGACAAGCCGATGCTCGAGAAGGCGCTGCGCGCCGAGGGCTTCGACGCGGACGTGCAGAACGCGCAGGGTGAGGTTCAGAAGTTCACCACCCTCGCCGACGGCATGATCGCCAAGGGCGTGAAGGTACTGGTCATCGCCTCGATCAACAGCGAGGTCGGCGGGGCCGTCGCGGCCAAGGCCAAGGCCGCGGGCATCCCGACCATCGACTACGACCGGCTCAACCTCGGCGGCGGCTCCGACTACTACGTCTCCTTCGACAACACCAAGGTCGGTGAGCTCCAGGGCGAGGGTCTCGCCCAGGCGCTCGAGGGCAAGGACGGCGCGCAGGTGATCGAGATCGAGGGCGCGCCCACCGACAACAACGCGACGCTGTTCCACAAGGGACAGCGCAACGTGCTCCAGCCGCTCTACGACTCCGGCAAGCTCGAGCTCGTGCAGAGCCAGCCCATCGACAACTGGGACAACCAGAAGGGCGGTGTGATGTTCGAGCAGATCCTGACGAGTAACGGCGGCAAGGTCGACGGCGTCGTCGCCGCCAACGACGGGCTCGCCGGCGCGGTCATCACCGTGCTGAGGAAGAACGGCCTCAACGGCACCGTTCCGGTGACCGGCCAGGATGCCACCCCCGAGGGCCTCAAGGCGATCCTGCGCGGCGACCAGTACATGACCGTCTTCAAGCCGATCCAGGAGGAGGCCGACGCCACCGCGAAGCTCGCCGCGGCACTGGCCAAGGGCGACACGGCCGCCGCCGACGCGATCGCCACCGACACCGAGCACGACCCGGAGGGCAACCGGGACGTCAAGTCGGTCCTGCTCGAGCCGAAGCTGATCACGAAGGACAACGTCAAGACCGTGATCGACGAGGGCTACGTACCCGCGAGCGACGTCTGCACCGGCGATCTCAAAGCCACCTGCGACGAGCTCGGCATCTCCTGACCGGCACCCCGACCCGCCAGGGCGGGCCGCGCACCCCGACTGCGCGGCCCGCCCTGGCACCACGGAGAAACCATGACTGAGCCCATCCTCGAACTACACGGCCTCAACAAGAGTTTCGGACCCGTCCACGTGTTGCACGACGTGGACTTCGCGGTGCGCGCGGGCGAGGTCACCGCGCTCGTCGGTGACAACGGGGCCGGCAAGTCGACCCTCGTCAAGTGCATCGCCGGTATCTACACCTCCGACTCCGGCGACGTGCGGTTCCAGGGCGAGGAAGTGCACATCCGTGGCCCCAAGGACGCCGCCGCGCTGGGCATCGAGGTCGTCTACCAGGACCTGGCGCTGGCCGACAACCTCGACATCGTCCAGAACATGTTCCTCGGCCGCGAGCGCGGCAGCGGCTGGCTGCTGGATGAGGCGAGCATGGAGCGCGCGGCGCGGGAGACCCTCGCCTCGCTATCGGTCCGCACGGTCAAGTCGGTGCGCACGCCGGTCGCCTCGCTCTCCGGCGGTCAGCGGCAGACCGTGGCCATCGCCAAGTCGGTGCTGTGGGACAGCAAGGTGGTGCTGCTCGACGAGCCGACCGCCGCGCTCGGTGTCGCGCAGACCCGGCAGGTGCTCGACCTGGTGCGGCGGCTCGCCGAGCAGGGCCTCGGTGTGGTGCTGATCAGCCACAACATGGCCGACGTGTTCGAGGTGTCGGACCGCATTTCGGTGCTGTACCTGGGCCGGGTGGCGGCCGAGGTGCAGACCAAGGAGGTCACGCACGGGCAGGTCGTCGAACTCATCACCGCAGGCCGCTCGGGTGAGCTCGGGCTCGCCCGGCCCGACTCCGCAGTCCTGTGAGCCCTGTGATCAAGGAAGAACCATGACTCAGACCCCTACCGCGTCGTCCGACAGGGCGATCACCGACTTCGGCATCGACACCACGACGCTGTCCACGGCCGAGGCGGTGCGCGACTACCTCGCACGCGTGCGCGCGGGCCAGCTCGGTTCCCTGCCCGCACTGCTCGGCCTGATCGCGCTCGTGATCATGTTCTCGGCACTCTCGGACGTCTTCCTGTCCCTGAACAACGTCGCGAACCTGCTCGCGCAGGGCGCGGGGCAGACGATGATCGCGATGGGCATCGTCTTCGTCCTGCTGGTCGGCGAGATCGACCTCTCGGCGGGAACGGCGTCCGGTGCCGCGGGCGCGGTGCTGGCCATGCACTTCGTCCATGACGGCAACCTGCTCGGCGGCATGGGCTCGACGGTCTTCATCGTGTTCAACCTGGTGCTGGCCCTGGCCGTGGTGCTCGCCTTGCTGCTGCGGATCTGGCCGGGTGCCGCGCTCGCCGGGGTGGCCATCGTCATCTCGGTCTCCGGGATGACCGCGAACCCGTGGCTGGAGATGCTGCTCGCGCTCTGCGTCGGTGCGGCGATGGGCTGCATCACCGGCTTCCTGGTGGCCCGGATCGGCATGCCGTCCTTCGTCGTCACCCTGGCGCTGTTCCTCACCTGGCAGGGCGTCATCCTGCAGTTCATCGGTGAGGGCGGCACGCTCGGGATCAGCTCGTCACCGGTGCTGAACAAGGTCGCCAACGGAAACCTCTCCACGCTGGGCAGCTGGGCGCTGTTCGCCGTCGGGGCGGGCGGCTTCGGGGCGCTGATGCTGGGACAGCACTTCTCGCGGCTCCGGCGCGGCCTGGTCACCCAGCCCACACCGCTCGTGCTGTTCAAGGTCGGCGGGGTCGCCGCGCTCGGCGCGGTGGCGACGATGCTGCTCACGATCAACCGCTCGCCGAACCCGAGCATCGTGATCTCCGGGGTGCCCTACGTGGTGCCGATCGTGCTCGCCCTGCTCACCCTCGGCACCTACGTGCTCAACCGGACGAGCTACGGCAGGCACATCTACGCCGTGGGCGGGAACCGGGAGGCCGCGCGCCGGGCCGGGATCAACGTCACCAAGATCAGGGCCAGCGTGTTCATCGTCTCCTCGTCCGTGGCGGCGCTCGGCGCGATCGTCTACTCGTCGAAGGTCGGCTCCGTGGACGCGCAGGCCGGTGGCCTGAACACCCTGCTGTTCGCCGTCGGTGCCGCCGTGATCGGCGGGACGTCGCTGTTCGGCGGCCGGGGCCGGGTGTTCGACGCGGTGATCGGTGGCACGGTGCTCGCGGTGGTCGCCAACGGTCTCGGCCTGCTGCGCCAGCCCGCCGCGGTGGTCGCGATCGTCACCGGCCTGGTCCTGCTGCTGGCGGCGATGGTCGACGCGCTGTCCCGGCGGCGCGCGGCCACCGCCGGACGCTGAGGTGGGGGCGATGCGAGCATGACCCCGTGACCAGCACACCCGTTGCCAGACCCGACGAGATGCGCCGGTACAACCGGTCGAGCCTCCTGCGGCTGCTGCACGTGGGCGGCCCGTGCACACGGGCGGCACTGGCGACCGAGCTCGGCTTGAACCGCAGCACGATCAAGACGCTCGTGGACGGTCTGGCCGAGACGGGTGTGGTGGAGGAACGGGTGCCCCGGCCGGGCCGCGGCGCCGGCCGGCCGTCGCTGCTGGTGCTGCCGCAGCCGCAGGCCGCGGTCGTGCTGGCGGTGGACGTGCAGGTGGAGCACGTGGCGCTGGCGCTGGTCGGGCTCGGCGGGCAGATCCTCGGCCGCAACCGGTGGAACCTGCACCGGCGGACGCGGGAGCCGGACGAGGTCATCACCCACGTGATCGAGTCGACCGCGCTGCTCGCCGCCGACCTCGGGCTGCTGCCGGTCGCCGCCGGTATCTCGGTGCCCGGCGTCGCGCGGCGCTCGGACGGCTACGTGCACGAGGCACCGAACCTGCGCTGGACGAACATCGCGCTCGGCGAGCGGATGGCCGCCGGCCTCGGCATTCCGGTGACGGTCGGCAACGACGCCGAGTTCGGCGCGCTCGCCGAGCACCTCCGCGGGGCCGCGCGGGGCGCTGCCGACGCGGTGTTCGTCTCCGCCGACATCGGGATCGGCGGGGGAGTGATCGCCCAGGGTTCCTCTCTGCGGGGAGCGGGCGGTTACGTCGGCGAGATCGGCCACATGGTGGTCCGGCCCGGCGGCCGGGGCTGCTACTGCGGCAACGAGGGGTGCTGGGAGACCGAGGTCGGCGAGGCGGCGCTGGGCCGCGCACTCGCCCTGCCGGCCGACAGCCCGCGCGGCGCGGTCGTGGCCGAGCTGCGCAGGCTCGGCCGGGACCCGGAGGTCACGCGCGAGCGGCTCGCCGAGTACGCCGAATGGCTCACCCTAGGCCTGGTCAACGTGGTGAACCTGCTCGGTCCCGAGCTGGTGGTGCTCGGGGACCTGTTCACCGCGCTGCCGCCCACGGTCCTGCACCGCGTGGGCGAGGAGGTCCGCGCGCGCAGCATGGTCAGCCGCGCGATGGGCGGGGTCCGGGTCGAGAAGTCGCCGCTCGGGGCCGACGTGAAGCTGCTCGGCGCCGCCGAGGCCGCATTCGAAGGGGTGCTCGACACCGTCTGAGGCGGCCGTGTGGGCTTTGTCACAGGCGCCTTCGGAACAGGTCCTGAAATGCGCGACGGGCGGAGACCCTTTCGGATCCCCGCCCGCCGCGCGGCTGTGATGGCGACTCAGCGCTGGATGCTGGCCTCTTGCTCCTTGAGCTTGGTCTCGTACTCGCGGCTGTGGTGGCCGCAGAACAGCAGCTCCCCGCCGCTGCGGAGTACGACGCGAACCTTGGCCGCCGCTCCGCAACGGTCGCAGCGGTCTGCAGCAGTCAGTTCGGGGCGGGTGAGCGTCGGTGAAGTCATTGGAGTCTCCCTCCGTCCCGGCATCGGGTGCGCCGATGCCATCAATTCAGCCGCGAACACCTCGGTGGTGCCCGGACCCCGGGGTGAGGTACCGGCCGCGGTGTTCGCTGCCTCCACTCTTGCAGACGTTTGGCTGCCCGCAAGTGTTCCCGTGTGTGTGGGAGGTGTGTCACGTCGAATTACCCCGGATGCCGTAGATCTATCCACGCTCCCCGCCTACGATGCCCGGGCTCGGCACGTTTTCCGTGGTCAGGCACCATCATGGAGTGGAGATCTCGATTTCGAAACGGCGGATCGACGCGGTGCCGGTCCCGGCCTTGTTCGTTCTCAGCGGAATCTCCATGTACGTCGGCGCCGCGATCGCCGTGTGGTTGTTCGCCGCCGCCACGCCCGCCGGCGTCGCCTGGCTGCGCTGCCTGGGTGCGGCGCTCATCCTGCTGGCCTGGCGCAGGCCCCGCCGCGCGGCGTGGCGCGGCAGGCCGCTGCTGCTGGCCGGGGCGTTCGGCGTGGTCACGGCCGGCATGAACGTGCTCTTCTACGAGGCGATCGCGCGGCTGCCGCTGGGCACGGTCGTCGCGCTGGAGTTCGCCGGTCCGGTCGCGGTGGCGGCGTTCGGGTCGAGAGGCCGCCGGGACATCGTGGCGCTGGCGCTGGTCGCGCTCGGCGTGCTCGCCATCGCGGACGTCCAGCTCGAAGGGAGCCCGGCCGGCGTGGCGTTCGCCCTGGGAGCCGCCACCGCGTGGGCCGGGTACATCGTGCTCGGCAAGCGGGTCGCGCTCGGCGGCAACGGCATCGACAGCCTGGCGGTGGGCTTCGCGGTGGCGACCGTGCTGCTGTCGCCGCTCGCCCTCGGCACGGGCGGCATCTGGCGGGCACCCGACCTGCTCGTGCTCGGGATCGGCGTGGCGTTGCTGTCGACCGTCGTGCCGTACGTGCTGGACCAGGTGGTGCTGCGCCGGGCAGGGCGGGCGCGCTTCGCCCTGCTCCTCGCCCTGCTGCCGGTGACGGCCACGGTGACCGGCCTCGTCGTGCTCCGGCAGGTGCCGACGCTCCCGGAGGCGCTCGGCACGCTTGCGGTCGTCGCCGGGGTCGCCCTGCGGTCCAGGGGGCCGGACAGGTGACTGTGAGCCGGAGCACTGGCAGGATGAGCCGATGACCAAGGCGGCGTCGGCGGCGGCCAAGGATCTCGCGGCCGCGGGGGTCCGTGGCGTGCACGTGTCGTGGGCCGACAACAACGGCATCCCGCGGTCCCGGATCGTGCCGATCGGCGGGCTCGGCGGGGCCGCGAGCCGTGGCGTCGGCGTCACCGCGCTGTTCGCCGTCTTCGACTCGCACGATCGCATCACCTACGAGCATCCCGGGCTGGCGACGCCCTCCGGCGACGTCCGGCTGATCCCGGTCATCGAGCGGCTGAGCCGGCTCGCCGGCCAGCCCGCGCTCGCCTGGACCCCGGCCCGCCAGGTGGCGGCCGACGGCTCGCCGTGGCCCTACTGCCAGCGCGGGGTGCTCGAACGCCAGGTCGCGCTGGCCGCGAACAAGGGCTTCGAGCTGCGCGCCGGTTTCGAGCTGGAGTTCGCGGTGGCGCCGCTGGACAGCCCCGACATCGAGTCGGCCCCCGGGCACGGCGGTCCCGCGTACAGCCCGCACGCGCTCGTACCGCTCGACGGGTTCGTCGACGCGCTGCTGCACGACTTCGAGGCCAACGGCCTGCGGATCGGCCAGCTGCACGCCGAGTACGGCCTCGCCCAGATCGAGCTGTCCCTCGGCGCGACCGACCCGGTGTCGGCGGCCGACGACCAGCTGCTGGCCAGGCAGACCATCCACGCCGCCGCACGGGCGCACGGGCTGCGGGTGAGCTTCGCGCCGATGGTGAGCCCGGAGGCCGCGGGCAACGGGTGGCACCTGCACACCTCCATCCGGCGCAAGGGCCGGAACCTCCTCGCCGGCCAGGACGGCCCCGGGAACGACGGCGCGGGGTACCTCGCCGGGCTGCTGCGGGAGCTGCCCGCACTGACGGCGATCACGGCGCCGAGCGTGCCGTCCACGGCCAGGCTCCGCCCCGGCTACTTCGCCAGTGCCTACGCCTTCTGGGGCGTGGAGAACCGGGAGGCGCCCCTGCGCTACGTCCCCGCCTCGGCGCTGCTCGGCGACGACCACGCCAACGTCGAGCTGAAGCCCTGTGACGCCTCGGCCAACCCGTACCTCGCGCTGGCCGTGGTGCTGGCCGCCGGGCTGGCGGGGATCGACGAGCGGCTTGAGCTGCCCCGGCCCATCGAGGAGGACCCGGGGACGTGGAGCCCCGGCGAACGGTCCACACAGGACGTGCGGCGGCTACCGGCCTCACCGGCCGAGCAGGCGAGCGAGCTCTCGGCGGCGACCTGGGTCGCGGACGTGCTCGGCGACGAGCTGCTCGGGGCGTTCCGCTCGGTACGGGAGTCCGACGCCGCGTGGGCGAAGGACCGCCCGATCGAGGAGGTCGTCCGCGCGCACCTCTGGCGGTACTGACCGGTGTCCTTACTGGACGGTGTGCGTTGGCTGCCCGGCGGCCGGGATCTGGTTCGGCACGCACGGGCGGAGCTGCCGCAGAAGAACGAGCTGTGCGGTGCGTTCGCCGTGATGGTGTCGCTGCGCGCGCACGGCATCGGCGTCGCCGACCAGGACGAGGCCGCGCTCGTCGCCGGTACCGTGCTGCTCGGTGACGGCCCGGCCGGGATCCCGCCGGGGGAGCGGGGGCGCGCGGACTTCCGGGTCGCGTTGCCGGTCACTCGGCGGCCCGAGCTGGCCGGGACCTCGGCGGCCGGGGTCGCGCGAGCGGTGGCGAAGCTCTCCGGTGGCGAACTGGCCGCCGTCCCCGCGTGCGGTGACTGGACGGTGCCCGCACTGCGGACCCTGCTCGGCGAGCTCGGTGGGCTGTCGCGGGTGGCCGTGATCGCCAACGTCGACACGGCGGCGTTCGCCGCGCAGGACACGCCGCCCCGCGCGCTGCGTGACTATCTCGAAGCCGGCCTGCCTCCGCTGTGGACATCCCGGTGGCGGGTCGGTCACTTCGTGCTTCTCGCCGGAACACTGCCCGGCAGGCTGGGCACACTGGTGTCCGTTGTGGACACCTATCCTTCGCTGGGGGAGCGCGGAGTGCACCTGCAGCCGATCGAGTTCGCCGTCGCGGCACTGCGGCGCGAGGACCTCGCTCCGGGTGGGCTGCTGCTCGTCGTGCCGGTCGCCGAGGCCCCGGCCGCGCGCGCAGCGGTGACCGCCGCGGGGCTGCGGTCCGAGCTGTGGGACAACGGCAGCCCGGCCCCGTTCAGCTGACCCGCTCACCCCAGCTCGGCGGCGATGAGCGCGGCCTGCACACGCGAGTGCAGGCCCAGCTTCGTGAGCACCCGCGACACGTGTGTCTTCACCGTGGTCTCGCCGATGAACAGCCGCGCGGCGATCTCCGCGTTCGACAGGCCTTCGCCGAGACAGCCGAGCACGTCGCGCTCCCGGTCGGTGAGCTGGTCGAGGCCCGCGGGCCGCTCGGGTGGCGCGCTCGCCGCGAACGCCGCGATGAGCCTGCGGGTGACCTGGGGCGCGAGAATGCCCTCCCCGTCCGCCACGACGCGCACGGACTCCACCAGGCGGGCCGAGTCCACGGACTTCAGCATGAATCCGGCGGCTCCTGCGCGCAGGGCGGCGTAGACGTACTCGTCGAGATCGAACGCCGTGAGCACGAGCACGTCACAGCGTCCCTCCGCCACCAGCGTGCGGGTCGCGCTGATGCCGTCGATGCCGGGCATCCGGACGTCCATCAGCACCACGTCGGGTGCGAGCGCCCGCGCCTGCCGGATCGCGGCCGCGCCGTCGGCCGCCTCACCGACCACCTCGATCCCGTCAGCGCCGGACAGGATCATGACGATGCCGGTCCGGACGGCGCCGTGATCGTCGGCCACGACAACGCGGATGGTCATGAGCCGAGTCCCGCCAGCGGGAGGACGGCGCGCACTCGCCAGTCCGCTCCGGAGGGGCCCGCGGAGCAGGAGCCGCCCACCGCGGCCGCCCGCTCGCGCATGCTCAGCAGGCCCGTTCCCGCCGCACCGTCCGGTTCGCCGGTCAGCTCGTTGGTCACCTCCACCGTGAGGGCGTCACCGGTGTGCCGGATCGTGACGGTCGCCACGGTTCCGGGTGCGTGCTTCGCGGTGTTGGTGAGCGCCTCCTGGGCGATGCGGTACGCGGTGAGGTCGACGGCCGCGGGCAGGGGCGCGCCGTCGAGTTCGGTGTGGACGTCGAGCCTGATCCCGCTCGCCCTGGCCGACTCGACGAGGCGCGGCAGCTCGTTGAGCCGGGCAGGCGCGGTGATCTCGGCGGGACCGTCCGCCCGCAGCAGGCCGATCATGGCCCGCATCTCCTCCAGTGCGCCCACGCTGTTCTCGCGCACGGCGGTGAGGACGGTCCGCACCGTCCCGGGATCCGTCGCGGACAGTGCGGCCTCCGACTGGAGCGCGATCGCCGAGAGGTGGCCGGCGATGACGTCGTGCAGGTCCCGCGCCATCCGGGTGCGCTCGGCGGCCACCGCCGCGCCACGGTCCAGCTCGGCGAGCCGCGCCATCTGGGTCGCGTTCGCGCGCTCGGCCTCGGCGATCTCCTTGTGCTGCCGGATGTTGGTGGCCCACCACACCGGCGTGACGGCGAACGGCACGCACAGGAAGGCCGCCCCGACCGCCATCCGCCAGTCCGGGGCGAGCATGAGCAACGTCGCCGTCACCGCCAGCGTCCCCATCGCGACGACGGTGACGATCGCCCGGCTCAGGCGCCGCGAACCGTACAGCGTGGCCGTGTAGAGGTGATCGGAGCACACCAGCAGCACCGGCACGGACAGTCCGAGAGCGGCGTCCGCACCCAGCGGTACGAGGGCGAGGCCCAGCGCGGCGCCGGGGGCACGGCGGCGCAGCGTCAGCAGCGCGCAGACCACGGCCAGGAGCGCGAACCGGGCCGGTACGGGCGCCCGGTCCACCCCGAATATCGCGTACAGGTCCCCCGCGTACAGCCCGCTCCCGACCGCGAGATGGCCGGTCGCGATCAGCATGTCCTGGCGGACGGGCGGCAGCCGGCGAAAGCTCGTGATGATCGGCGGCACGGTCGGCACGGACTCCATCACAGCACATCGGTCTCGCGGCCCGCGTCCTACGAAGTGATGACGGCGAAGTCGTGCCGAACGCCGACGCGCGGGCACGCGCGGGTGCCGCACGCTCCGCCTGTGGGCAACGTATTCGACTTCGTCAGGGAGAACCCGATGGCCGCGGTGATCGCCGCGGGCGAGATCGGCTTCTGGGTGTTCGTCGTCGCCGGGCTCGTGGCGCGCTATGTGCTGCGAAAGGGCCGGGCCGGCCTGGTGCTGCTCGCCATGACGCCGGTGGTGGATGCGCTGGTGCTCGTCGGGACGATGATCGATCTGTCCCGCGGGGGTGAGGCGAGCGGCGTGCACGGCCTCGCCGCGGTGTATCTCGGGTTCAGCGTGGTGTTCGGGCCCGCGATGATCCGCTGGGCGGACGAGCGGTTCGCGTACCGGTTCGCGGGTGGGCCGCCACCACGGCGGCGCCCCTCCGGGGGACCGGAGCGGGTGCGCTACGAGTGGCGCGAATGGGGCAAGTGCGTGCTCGCGTGCGCCATCGCGGCCTCGGTCCTGCTGGTGCTGAGCTTCGTCGTCGGCTCGCCGGAGCGGACCAGGGTGCTGTGGGCGGACGGGGGCTGGCTCCCGCGACTCGGGGTTGTCACCGGCATCTGGTTCGTCGTCGGACCGCTGTGGACGACGTTCTCGGGAACCGAGGCCAAGGACCGCTCATGAAAGTGCGGCCGGCGCCCCTCGGGACACCGGCCGCACGCTCATGAGCAGTGGCGCGTTTCTCAGTCCAGGTAGTCGCGCAGCACCTGTGAACGCGACGGGTGGCGCAGCTTGGACATGGTCTTGGACTCGATCTGCCGTATACGCTCCCGGGTCACCCCGTAGACCTGGCCGATCTCGTCTAAAGTCCGCGGCTGGCCGTCGGTGAGGCCGAAACGCAGCCGGACCACCCCGGCCTCGCGCTCGGACAGGGTCTGCAGCACCGACTGCAGCTGGTCCTGCAGCAGCGTGAACGACACCGCGTCCACGGCCACCACGGCCTCGCTGTCCTCGATGAAGTCGCCGAGCTGGGAGTCACCCTCGTCGCCGATCGTCTGGTCGAGCGAGATGGGCTCGCGGGCGTACTGCTGGATCTCGAGGACCTTCTCCGGGGAGATGTCCATCTCCTTGGCGAGCTCCTCGGGGGTCGGCTCGCGGCCGAGGTCCTGCAGCAGCTCACGCTGGATGCGGCCGAGCTTGTTGATGACCTCGACCATGTGCACCGGAATCCGGATGGTGCGGGCCTGGTCGGCCATCGCGCGGGTGATCGCCTGCCGGATCCACCAGGTGGCATACGTGGAGAACTTGAAGCCCTTGGTGTAGTCGAACTTCTCGACCGCGCGGATCAGCCCGAGGTTGCCTTCCTGGATGAGGTCGAGGAACGCCATGCCCCTGCCGGTGTAGCGCTTGGCCAGCGACACCACGAGCCGGAGGTTCGCCTCGAGCAGGTGGCTCTTCGCCCGCTCGCCGTCGCGCACGATCCACTTGAGATCGCGCCGCATCTGGGTGCTGAGCTTCTCGCCCTCCTCCTCGACCACGCGGACGCGCTCGGCGGCGTAGAGACCGGCCTCGATCCGCTTGGCGAGCTCGACCTCCTCCTCGGCGTTGAGCAGCGCGACCTTGCCGATCTGCTTGAGGTAGGCACGAACCGAGTCGGCCGACGCGGTGAGCTCGGCGTCCTTGCGTGCCTGCCGCAGCGCCTCCGACTCCTCCTCGTCCCAGACGAAGTCGGGGTCGTTGGCGGATCTGCCGCCTCTGCCGGGGGCCTCGACCTCCTCGGCCTCCTCGGTCTCCTCGGCCTCCTCGGTGACGGTCGCGTCGACGACATCGACCTCGACGGCTTCCACCTCGAGGTCCGCCAGATCGACGTCCTCGAGTTCGGCGGTGTCGATGTCCTCGCCGGGAGCGCCGTCGACCTTGACACCCTCGACCTTGACGCCGTCGGTTTTGACGCCGTCGGTCTTGGCACCCTTGCGCGTCCGAGCGGACTTCGCGGGAGCCTTCTTCGCGGCCTTCTTGCGGCCCGACGTCTCCGATGCTTCCGCCGGCGTGGCCGTCTCGGGCGCGGCCGCCGTGCTGTCGTCGGTCGTCGCGGTGTCGGCGGCGCTCGTTGTCTTCGTCCCGCTTCGGGTTGCGGTTCTTGCGGCTGCCACGTACGCCCTTTCGCAGCGGTCGATCATGACGCACCGGGACGCTCCGGTCCCGGCCGCCTTAGATTCGGGGAACACTCCCTGGCCTGCGGTTATGCCTCCCGCAGCCGAGGGCTGTGTTCCATTGTAACGACGATGCGCCTGGACGTCGCGAAGCGATCAACTTTCGCCGGGTTCCGCCGGTGCCGCGCACTCAGTGTTCGATGCCCTCCGCGGCCGCCGCGGCGGCGCCGACGATCCCGGCGTTGTTCTGCAACGATGCCACCACGACCCGGGTGCGGATTTCGAGCAGTGGAACCCACTTCTCGGATTTCTTGCTGACTCCGCCGCCGACGATGAACAGGTCCGGCCAGATGAGGTTCTCCAGCACAGTCAGGTAACGATCGACGCGCACGGCCCACTCGGGGTAGGAGAGCCCCTCGTTGTCCTTGACCGACGCGGCGGCCTTCGTCTCCGCGTCGTGCCCGTCGACCTCCAGGTGACCGAACTCCGTGTTGGGAACGAGCTTGCCGTCCTGGAAAAGCGCGCTGCCGATACCGGTGCCGAAGGTCAGCAGCGCGACGACACCCTGACGGGCCGCGGGGTCGCCGAACCTCATCTCGGCCATCCCGGCCGCGTCCGCGTCGTTGAGCATGGCCACGTCGTCGATGTGCCTGCCGAGCCGCTTGGCGAAGAGCCCGTCCGCGTCGGTGCCGATCCAGCTCGGGTCGATGTTCGCCGCGGTGTGCGCGACGCCCTTCTTCACCACGGCCGGCAGCGTGATCCCGACCGGTCCCTCCCAGTCGAACTGCGCCACGATGTCCGCGACGACCTCGACGATCGCGTCGGGAGTGGCCGGCCGTGGCGTGTCGATGCGCACCCGCTCGCCGACGAGCCTGCCGTCTTCCAGGTCGACGAGCGCGCCCTTGATTCCGCTGCCGCCGATGTCGATACCGAAACCGCGGGTCGCCGTCATTGGCGCTGTCCCTTCATTCTCGATTCAGAAGCCTCGGACCGAAACCTTATCGGGGGTGTGGTCCCATGGTGCCGTGGGAGCTATCGAGGCGGAACTGACGCGGGTCGCCGAGCAGGTCGCGACGGAGGCGGCCGAGCTGGTGCGGGACGCGCACACGTCCATGCTCGCCGGTCACACCGTGGCTGTCGGCACCAAGAGCAGCCAGACCGACGTGGTGACCGCGGTCGACCACGAGTCCGAGCGCTACATCCGGGCGAGGCTGGCCGCGCTCCGTCCCGGGGAGCCGGTGCTCGGTGAGGAGGAGGGCGGTGCGCCGGGCGACCGGGTGACGTGGGTCGTCGACCCCATCGACGGCACGGTGAACTTCCTCTACGGCTTCCCCGTGTTCGCCGTCTCGGTGGGTGCCCAGGTCGACGGCGTGTCGGTCGCGGGTGCGGTGGTGGAGCCGGTCAGCGGCAGGCGGTGGACGGCCACCCTCGGCGCCGGGGCGTGGCTGGACGGGCAGCGGCTGTCGGTGTCCGCGCCGGCGCGGCTCGACATGGCGCTGCTCGCCACCGGCTTCGCCTACCTGCCGGAGCGTCGTGCCCGCCAGGCGGAGCTGGTCGCCGGGATGCTCGGGCGGGTGCGCGACATCCGCAGGGCCGGGTCGGCCGCACTCGATCTCTGCGCGGTCGCCGCGGGTTGGGCCGACGCCTACTTCGAGCACGGGCTCAAGCGCTGGGACTGGGCCGCCGCCGCGCTCGTCGCCGCCGAGGCGGGCGCGGTGGTGTCGCTGCCGGGGGAGGACCCGGAGCTCGGCGCGGACGGCACCCTCGCGGCTGCTCCGCCGGTCGCGGACGCGCTGCGCGCGGCACTGATCGAATGTGGCGCAGGTAGCGTGTAGCCCGCGAGTCCCCGCTCAGGCCCGCGAGTTCCGCGTTCGCGCGGTCAGCAGTAACCCTGCCGTGCTGCCGCGAGCTTCGCGGGGTCGAGCTCCGGCCCGGGAGGGCCTGCCGACTGCTCGTTGTTGCCGACGTGCTGGTTCTCCGCGGACCAGGTCTTCAGCCGCTGCAGGATCTGCATCCCTTCCGCGGTGGGGCGCACATCGCCGAACTGCTCGCCGATCGAGAGATCCACGGTGGCGTCCTTGCGGTTGTCCCGGATCAGCTCGAAGCAGGGGTCGATCAGGCTCACCGTGCGGGCGGCCGCGCGGCCGTTCTCCCCGAAGCGGATCTGGCCGTGGCACGCCGCGGCCAGCTTCGGATACGCCGGGTCGTTCGCCGGCGCGGCGATCCTGGTGAAGCCGAGCTCGCGGAGGCTCTCCGTGGTGATCGACGCCTTGCCGCGCGCCCCGTTGGCGTTGAGCACGCGCAGCGCCACCTTGTCCGGGGGGATCGGCGTGGTGCCGTCGAGCGCGTCGTGCGGCAGCGACGTGTACGTGACGCCGGGCGGCGGGGTGGCGGCGGGCTCGCAGCGGATGGCGGCGTCGATGTCCTCCTTGGAAGTGATCGCGTTGACCCACACGAACACGGCCGCGAGCCCGAGCACGGCGATGACGATGAGCGCGGGCAGGGGCTTGTGCCTGCGGTACGGCTTTCCTCCGCGGCTACCGAAGCCGGTCCCCGACGCCACCTGCCCCGTCCCTTCGCCGTCGTGCGAGCGGAAGTCCTGCTCACCGATACCGTCGTCGCTGATCAGCCTAGGCGTTACAGCCGGGGGGCGCGGCAGCCGCCCCGCCGGGGAGCGCCCGGTCCGTCCCGGCGCCGGCGAAGACGCGTCCGCCTCACCGGGCCCGACTCGGATAGCACCACGTCAGCGAGGGTGCGGCAAGGAATCCGTGCCTCGCTCCAGCCTCCCGATACCCGGTCGCAACCCGAACGGCCTAAGCGTTTCGCGCGCCCAGGTTAGCCCCGTGGAGTGACGTATTCTCGGTGGTGGGCAACCTGTGTCCGGGCCCCGACAGTGGTGGGCTACCCTCTGCGGGCTCCGGACGCGGATCGGGATCTTGTGGAAGAGACGTCCCTCACTGTCGTTTCGGGCACAAAAAGGGGCGCTGGAACGTTGACCAGCGGCACGAGGACTCTCGAGCGGCGGCTCGGGCGTCCGGGAACCGTTATCGAAGCTGATCGCAGGGGTGAAGGACAATGGCGACCGACTACGACGCTCCGCGCCGCAGCGAAGCCGACGAGCTGGCCGAGGACTCGTTGGAGGAGTTGAAGGCGCGGCGCAACGAAACGCAGTCCGGCGTTGTGGACGTGGACGAAGACGCCACCGCCGAGAACTTCGAGCTTCCGGGTGCCGACCTGTCCGGCCTGTCGGGTGAGGACCTGACGGTCAAGGTCGTGCCGAAGCAGGCTGACGAGTTCACCTGCTCGGTGTGCTTCCTGGTGCACCACCGCAGCCGGCTCGCCGAGGAGAGTGGCAGCAGGCTGATCTGCCGCGACTGCGCCTGATCGGTCGCGATCGGGCGGGCCGGGGACCGGAGGGGTCTGGGGTTCGCGAAGGGGTGGTTGGGCCGGACGGCTCGGCCACCCCGTTTCGTCCCCGTCATTCCTCGTCCTCACCCCGCGTCCTCACCCCGCAGTAGCCGCGCCAGTCGTTCGGGCCGCCGCGTGCTGACCACCCAGTACGGCGTCGGGTCCCCGGGATCGGTGAGGTGGACGCGCACGAGCGAGCCGATCCAGCCGCGGTGCACGACGAACGCGGCCGGGTCCAGCTCGGGGCCGAGGGCCTTGCGCTTGTCCCGCTTGCCGATGACCTCCACCTCGCCCGCGAAGCGCAGCGGCAGATGCGCGTCGCCTGCCCACAGCTCCGGCTCGCCGTTCCCGTCGCCGGCCGTGACCCGGATCCGGACCCGGCCGGCCGCGATCAGCAGGAGCACGGTCAGCGTCAGCAGCACGACGTAGGGCAGCCAGGCACGGACGCCCGGGTAACCCATGTGGATCTCGGCCGCGAGCAGCGCCGCGGCGATCAGCGGGAGCGGCCACGCCCACCACGGGACGTAGAGCCGTTCCGAGTGCAGAACCGCACCCGCCGGGCGCGGTGTCCCCGCCTCGCTCACCGGCCGTCCGGCCGCGCCTGCAGTGTCGCTCACGCCTCCAGGGTAGTCTCGCCGCTCGTGTCCAGCGTGCAGGTCCTTGTCTCCCGCCTCGACCCCGGTGTGCCGCTCCCCGCCTATGCCCGGCCGGGCGACGCCGGTGCCGATCTCGTCACCACGTCCGACGTCCTGCTGGAACCGGGGGAGCGCGCCGTCGTCGGCACGGGGGTGGCGATCGCGCTGCCGCCGGGGTATGCCGGATTCGTGCACCCGCGTTCCGGCCTGGCCGCGAGGGCGGGGCTTTCGGTCGTCAACACGCCCGGCACGATCGACTCGGGCTACCGCGGGGAGATCCGCGTATGCCTGGTCAACCACGACCCTCGGGAGCCGATCGAGCTGTCCCGCGGCGACCGGATCGCCCAGCTCGTGGTGCAGCGGGTCGAGCACGCGGAGTTCGTCGAGGCAGCGGAGCTGGAGGCGACGGAGCGGGGCGCGGGTGGCTACGGTTCTACAGGTGGACATGCCGCACTCGGTTCGGCTGAGCTGACCCGGGAAGGAACGGAGAGCTAGTGGGGATTTTCGGACGCAAGCGGCGGCGGGGGGCCGCGGCGGAGGCGGAGCCGCGCCGTGGCCGGCACGCCGCACCGGACGTGGCGGAGCCCGACGACCTCGATGCGGAATACGGCGAATACGGAGAATACGACGAGTACGGCGAATACGACACCGAAGCGGAGGCGGCGTCGTATCGTTCGGGGCCGTTCGACGCCGCGGAGGCGCCCGACGACGACGTGCCGCGGATCGACCTCGGCTCGGTACGCGTACCGGTGCCGGACGGCTCTCAGGTGCAGGTGGAGATGGACCAGCAGAGCGGCAACGTCCGTGCGGTGCACGTGGTGACGGCACACGGCCAGGTGACCGTCAGCGGGTACGCCGCGCCGCGCTCGGGCGGACTGTGGAAGGACGTCAGCGCCGAGCTGACCGAGCAGCTGCGGGCCGACGGCGCGAAGGTCACTTCCACCCGCGGCGACTGGGGCCTGGAGCTCTCGGCGATCGTGGGGGAGGTGGCGCTGCGGTTCGTCGGCGTCGACGGGCCGCGCTGGATGCTGCGCGGCGTCATCGCCGGGCCGCAGTCCCAGGCCGCGCAGGCGCCCGCGGTGCTCCGCGACATCGTGCGCGACACGATCGTGGTGCGCGGCGACTCTCCGATGCCGGTGCGCACGCCGCTGCCGATCACGCTGCCGGACGCGGTCGCCGAGCACGTCGCCGCGCAGCAGCAGGGCTGACCCGCCGTGCCGACGGCCGCCGAGTGGATCGTGTTCCTCGGCACGGCCGCGCTGTTCGCGGTCACGCCGGGACCCGGCATCCTCTACGTGCTGGCCCGCAGCCTGCGCGGTGGCCGCGGCGAGGGCGTGCGGTCCGTGGCAGGCAACGGGATCGGCGCGGCGGCGCACGTGCTGGCGGCGGCGCTGGGCCTGTCCGCCGTACTCGCGACCTCCGCGGTCGCGTTCACCGTGGTCAAGATCGCCGGCGCGGTGTACCTGGTCGGCCTCGGGCTGTACGCGATCCTCCACCGGCACGAGGACGCGGCCGATACCGGGGGCCCCGCTCGCCGGTGGGCGCGGTCACCGCTGCTGCAGGGTGTGCTCACCGAGCTGCTCAACCCGAAGACCGCGCTGTACTTCATGGCACTGCTGCCGCACTTCGTGCATCCGGAGAGCGCGCCGGCGCCGATGGTGTTCCTGCTGCTCGGCCTGATCGCGCTGGGGCTGGCGATGCTCGCGGATCTCGGTGTCGCGCTCTTCGCGGGCAGCCTCGGCACGAAGCTGCTGGCCAGCAGGCGGTGGCGGGCTCGCCAGCGGGTGGCCGGCGGCCTGACGATGATCGGTCTCGGCGGTTTCGTGGCGGTCGCCGAGTAGCGGCCTTGGCCGCCCCGGCACGACAAGAGGAGCCTTCCTGATCGGAGGAGGAAGGCACCTCTTGCGTGCGCATCACTCAGCTACGGTACGGATGGCAGTCGCGACCGTCCCTGGAGACGAACCTCATCCGGTCGCGGGTGTTGGGGCCGTAGGTTCCGTCGGCCGTGGTGCCGACGGCCTTCTGTACCGACTTCAGCGCGGCTTCGGTGCGCGGCCCGAAACTGCCGTCCGTCGCGAGGTCGCGGATTCTTTCGTTCTGGTACGGCGCCGCCAGGTAGCGGCTGCCGTAACACCTGATCATCGTGTACTGGAACTGGACCACGATCGCGGTGTTCGCGACCAGGCCACGGCCGATAAGACACGATGTGCTGTTCCCACTGGCGGCCGGAACCGAGATCGCGTGCCCTCCGCCAGGACTGTGGAGCACCACCTTCACACACAGCGGGGTCGCCGCGGTCGCCGATCCCGTCGAGACGAAAGTCCCGGTGACGGCCATGAGCACAGCCGCGACACTCATCCCGGCCCTCCGCAGCACTCCAGAACCCTTCATGTCAGTGCCTCACCTCGAGTCGTCAGTAGCGATAACAGTTGCTTCGGTTCGGAGTCAGGAACTTCATGCGGTCCCGGGTTTTCGGGCCGTAGATGCCGTCCGCGGTGGTGCCGACAGCGCTCTGCACGGCCTTCAGCGCGGCTTCGCTGCGCGGCCCGAAACTGCCGTCCACCGCGAGTTCCCCGACCTTTTCGCTCGAGTAGGGCGAGGCCAGGTCGAGATTCGGGTAGCACCGGCGCATGGTGAACTGGAACCGGGCCACGATCGTCGTGTTCGCCGCGAAACTGCGGCCGATCAGGCAGGAAGTATTTCCTTTGCTCGTTGGCACCATGATTTCGTGCCCCGACCGTACGATCTCGGTCGTCGTGGCGCAGGGAGGCAGGGTCGCCGCCGACGCCGGAGTGGAGAACGTGATCGCGGCCGCCCCCATCGCCAGTGCGGCCAGGCCGGCCGCTCCCTGACGCTGCCATCTCGAACTCATCGGAGTTCGTGCTCCTTTCCTCGTGCTGATCTCGTGCCGAATTTCCCCCATGTGTTCCCTGCTCCGGCTTTCGGACCGAACTGGCCATCCGTGAGCCGCCCGGCAATGCCGCGGCCGCTCGTCACTTTAGGAATGCCGCGACCCGGGCGGTGTCCGGTGAACGCCCGACAGCGGGGCACGGTCGGGGAGCCTCCTGGCTAGGGTGAGGTGGTTCGATCCGAGCCGTTCCGCATCGTCGTGCTGCTGTTCCCCGACGCCACCCAGCTGGACTTCACCGGCCCGGCACAGGTCTTCTCACGGCTGCCCGGCACGGAGGTGCACCTCGCGTGGCACGACACGCGGCCGGTGGTCAACGACGGTGGCTGGTCGATCGTCCCCACGACGACCCTGGAAGCCTGCCCGCAGGCCGATGTCCTCTTCGTGCCCGGGGGAAGCGGGGCGTTCGACCTCTTCACCGACGGCATCGCGCTGCACTTCCTGCGGCGCCAGGCGGCCGGTGCCGGCTGGGTCACCTCCGTCTGCACCGGTTCGTTCGCGCCTGCCGCAGCCGGTCTTGTCACGGGCTACCGGGCGACCAGCCACTGGGCGTCGCTGCCGATGCTCGGGGAGCTCGGCGCGATCCCGGCGGAGGAGCGGGTCGTGATCGACCGGAACCGCATCACCGGCGCGGGGTCAGCTCCGGCATCGACTTCGCGCTCGTACTCGCCGCGGAGGTCTTCGGCGCGGACGTCGCGCGACGTGTCCAGTTGCAGCTCGAATACGATCCGGCGCCGCCGTTCGACTCCGGCTCGCCCGGCAGGGCCGACCCGGAGGTCGTCGCCACGATCAGGCGATCGGCGCTCGACGCCCGGCAGGCGGCGGTCAGGGCGATGGCGGCCCGTCTCCGTGAGCGTGGCTGAACCGGCCTCCGCCTGCCCGCAGCCACGCGAGCACCGCCGCCCGGCCCAGCGACTCGCGGTCGGCACCGACGGCCGTCAGGGTGGTCTGGCACAGCGCGGCGCGAGGCAGCGCCCCGGCCCAGGCGCGGGCGACCGCCGCCGGGTGTACCGGATCGTCCGCGCACGCCGCGATGCCCACGGGCACGTCGAGCGCGCGCAGCTCCGCCAGCTCGGGCGCCGGATGGTCCGCCGCGGCGCGCAGCCCCGCGGCCAGACCGGGCCCGTGCCGCCGCCACGCCCGGCGCAGCTCGTCCGCGAGCCAGGGCGCGATCCCCGCCGTCGCGGTCGCCAGCGTGGCGTCGAGCCCGTCGCGCGCCACGCGGTCGGCCGAGAGGCGCGCCGCGACTGCCGCGGGCGCCGACCCGACGCGGCCGTTCCACGCAGGCAGTGCCGCCAGCACGCCCGCGCAGCGGTCCCGGTTGCGCAGGGCCCACTCGGTGGCGAGGTGGGCGCCGAGTGAGATGCCGCCGACCAGCAGCGGCGCCCGCGCGGCCGACGCGGCGGCGTCCAGCACCTCGAGGTAGCCGGTGGTGACGGCCGCCCCGGCGGGTGGCGGCGGCGCGCTGACCGCGAAGCCGACGGCGGCCAGCGGCCGGGCGAACACCGCGCGCACGAACACCTCGTCGGACCCCGTGCCGGGCAGTAGCACGGCGGCGGGTGGCGAAATAGCGGACATCACGTTGCGATCCTGCCGCAAAAGGTATTCCCTTGCCGCGAGCGAGCTACGCTGGAGAACGCACGGGCCGCAAAGAAGTCGGGGGCCCCGGAGCACAGGAGCACCAGATATGTCCGCCAAAGACGGCGGCTACTTCAGCCGGCTGGTCCGCAAGCTGACCAGTGACGTCGAGGAGCTCGACGCCGACGACCTGTCGGAGAAGTCCGAGGCCGGCGGGGCGCAGCGCGCCTGCGACTGCCGGTCGGGCGAGGAAGTCACCGTGCTCGGCCGGTTACGGAGCGTCGAGTTGTGCCCGGCCAGCGACGCTGCGACGCTGGAGGCCGAACTGTTCGACGGTACGGACGGGGTGACGCTCGTCTGGCTGGGCCGGCGCCGGATCCCGGGCATCGAGCCGGGACGCACCATCAAGGTGTGCGGCAGACTGGCCGACCGCAACGGCCAGAAGGTGCTGTACAACCCGTACTACGAGCTACTGCAGCCGACGTGAAGAAGTGATAGCGCACTGTGAACGAGCCTGACCGTACCGCCGAAGCCGAAACGGACGCCGCCGCGGCCGAGGAAGCCCCGGAGACCCGCGAGCCCCAGCCCACGATGCTCGAGCAGATGGGCGGCGTGTCCGGCCTTTTCTACTCGTCGGTACCGGTCATCGTGTTCGTCCTGGCCAACTCGATGTTCGGCCTGCAGGCCGGCATCTGGAGCGCGGTCGGCAGTGCCGTGCTGATCACCGTCCTGCGGATCGTCCGGAAGGAGCCGCTGCAGCCGGCGATCTCCGGTTTCTTCGGTGTCGCGATCGCCGCTTTCATCGCCTACCGCACCGGCTCGGCCAAGGGCTTCTTCCTGTTCGGGATCTGGGCCAGCCTGGTGTACTGCGGCGCGTTCGTGCTGTCGGTCCTCGTGCGCTGGCCGCTGGCCGGGGTCGTGTGGAACATGCTCAACGGCACCGGGACGGCGTGGCGCAAGGACAAGCCCTCCCGGTTCGGCTACGACATCGCCACGCTCGCGCTGGCCGCCGTGTTCGCCGCCCGGTTCGTCGTTCAGCGCTGGCTCTACGACGAGAACTACACCGGCTGGCTGGCGTTCGCGAAGATCGCCATGGGTTACCCGCTGTACGCGCTCGCGCTGCTGGTCGTCGTGTGGGCCGTACGGCGCTCGGACAAGCGGCTCAAGGAGATCAGCGAGGCCGAGGAGAGCGAGGAGGCGCGGATCGAGGAGCGGCTGCGCGTCAAGTACGGCGGCGAGGCGTAGCGGGCCGGTCCCGGTCGTGAGTGCGTAACAGTGTTCTAACTCGTGTGCGCACTCACGAGCTCGCGCGGCGCCGTCAGTAGCCCAGCGCGGTCCGGATCTCCGGCTCCACGTCGGTGGGGGAGACGAACAGCAGCTCGTCACCGGGCTCCAGCGGGTCGTCGGGCTGCGGCACGATCACCCGCTCGCCACGCAGGATGGTCACCAGCGCGGCATCGCGGGGCAGGTCCAGGTCCCGCACCGGCTTGCCCGCCAGCGGTGTCTCGTCGGGCAGGGTGATCTCGACGAGGTTGGCCTGGCTCTGCCGGAACGTCATCAGCCGCACCAGGTCGCCGACGCTGACGGCCTCCTCGACCATGGCGGCGAGCATGCGGGGGGTGGACACCGCGACGTCGACGCCCCAGCTCTGGTTGAACAGCCATTCGTTCGCCGGGTTGTTCACCCGCGCCACGACGCGGCGGACCGCGAACTCCGTCTTGGCCAGCAACGACACGACGAGGTTGACCTTGTCGTCACCGGTCGCGGCGATCACCACGTCGCAGAGCTGTATCCCCGACTCCTCCAGCGTGGAGACCTCGCACGCGTCGCCGAGCACCCAGTCCGCCTGCTCGACCGTCTCGGGCGCGAACTGGCCGGAGAGCCGCTCGATGAGCATCACCGTGTGCCCGGCGTCGATCAGCTCCGACGCGATGGACCGGCCCACCGCGCCCGCTCCCGCGATCGCGACCCGCATCAGTCCTCCTCCTCGGGTGGCCGGGCGGCCAGGGCCGTCACGTCGCCGATCGTGCCGGAATGAGCGGCGGCGTAGACGTCGTCGTCGGCCTGCAGCACGGTCTTCGGTTCGGGCAGCACGCCGGTGCCGAACCGCATGATGAACGCCACCCGGCTCCCGGTGGCCTGCTCGAGGTCACGGACGGGCCTTCCGATCCACGCCTCATGCAGTGGAAGCTGCAGCAGCGCCATCGTGCCGGAGGGATCGCGCCAGGACGTGGCGACGCCCTCCGGCAGCAGCGTGCGCAGGAACCGGTCGGTGGTCCACGGGACCGTCGCGACCGTGGGAATCCCGAGCCGCTCGTACACGGCGGCGCGCTTCGGGTCGTAGATGCGGGCGACGACGTGCTCGACGCCGAACGTCTCGCGCGCCACCCGGGCCGAGATGATGTTGGAGTTGTCGCCGCTGGACACGGCGGCGAACGCGCCGGCCCGCTCGATGCCGGCCTCGACCAGCACCTGGCGGTCGAAGCCCATGCCGACCACCTGCTGGCCGTGGAAGTCGCTGCCAAGCCTGCGGAAAGCGTCCTGGACCCGGTCGATGACCGCCACGTCGTGGCCCAGCCGCTCGAGCGCGGCGGCAAGGGACGCGCCCACCCGGCCGCACCCCATGATCACCACGTGCACGGTGTGCCCTCCTCCGCTCTGTGTCGGCGCCAGCGCAGAACCTACCTCCGGCCCGGTCGGTTCGTGTGTCGAGGTCGCGTTGCCGCGCCGTCCAACGAACCAGCCTAGCGAATATTCGGGAATTTCTGAAAGATCGAAAGTGTTAGTATCATGTCAAGCCGAGTGAGGGAGGATCATGGCCGACCCGAGGGCCGCCGCCGAGCGCATGGCGCTCACGCTGACCCGCAACGGAATGCAACGGATGACCGCCCGGGTGCTGTGCGCGCTGCTGTTCGCGGAGCAGGAGACGATCACCGCCGGAGAGATCGCCGAGCAGCTCGGCGTGAGCGCGGGCTCGGTCTCCGGCGCGATCAAGATGTTGCAGCCGGTCGGCCTCATCCAGCGGGTACCGGTGCCCGGCAGCAGGCGGGAGCACTACCGCTTTCCCGAAGACGGCTGGCCGACGCTGATGTCCGCGCAGAACGAGGTGGTCCGTGCCATGCAGGACGCCGCGGAGGAGGGCATCGCGAGCACGGGGGAGGACAGTATCGCCGGGCGCAGGCTGGCCGAGATGCGCGACTTCTACGACTACCTCATGCGCGAGCTGCCCAAGCTGATCGACGAGTGGCGCGCGCAGCGGGACTGAGACTACTCCGCGACGACTCCGCCGGGGGACACGGCGCCGGGCGACGACGGTGTGACCGGCGTGATCGACGCCGTCTCGACGGCGCCGGGAACCGTGCGATTACGCTCCTGCCGTGTCCAAGTTCGCCACCGCGGCAAAACGGCTGGTGCTGGGTCGGCCCTTTCGCAGCGACCGGCTCGCGCACACGCTGCTGCCCAAGCGGATCGCCCTGCCGGTGTTCGCCTCCGACCCCATGTCGAGCGTGGCGTACGCGCCGGAGCAGATCCTGGTCATGCTCTCCGTGGCCGGAGCCTCCGCCTACGTGTACAGCCCCTGGATCGGCCTCGGGGTGGCGCTCGTCATGGTCGCGGTGGTGGCGTCCTACCGGCAGAACGTGCGCGCCTACACCTCCGGCGGCGGCGACTACGAGGTGGCGACCGTCAACCACGGCCGGCGCTGGGGCCTGGTGGTCGGCAGCGCCCTGCTGGTCGACTACATCCTCACGGTCGCCGTTTCCATCGCGTCGGCGGCGGCCAACATCGGCTCCGCCATCCCGTTCGTCGCGACGCACAAGGTCGTCTTCGCCGTGTTGGCGATCGCCCTGCTGGCCGCGGTGAACCTGCGCGGCGTCCGCGAGTCCGGCACGACGTTCGCGATCCCGTCCTACGCTTTCGTGGCCGGCATCCTCGGCATGATCGTGTGGGGCGCGGTCCGGGTGTTCCTGTTCGACGACGAGGTTCGCGCGGAGAGCGCCGACTTCGTGCTCATCGAGGAGGGCGAGCACCTCGCCGGGTTCGGGTTCGCGTTTCTCGTGATGCGCGCGTTCTCCTCCGGCAGCGCGGCGCTCACCGGGGTGGAGGCCATCGCCAACGGCGTGCCCGCGTTCCGCAAGCCCAAGGGCCGCAACGCCGCCACCACCCTGCTGATGATGGGCACCCTGGCGATCACGATGTTCCTCGGCCTGCTGTTCCTGGCCAGGGTGACCGGCGTGATCATGGCCGAGGATCCTGCGGAGCAGCTGCTCAACGCTCCCGAGGGCTACGAGCAGAAGACGCTGCTCGCGCAGCTCGCCAACGCCGTCTTCGCCGGGTTCTCGCCCGCCGTCTGGTACGTCATCTTCTTCACCGGGCTGATCCTCGTACTGGCGGCGAACACGGCGTTCAACGGGTTCCCGGTGCTCGGCTCGATTCTCGCTCAGGACCGCTACCTGCCGCGGCAGCTGCACACCCGTGGTGACCGGCTCGCTTTCAGCAACGGCATCCTGTTCCTCGCCGGCTTCGCGGGCGTGCTCGTCGTCGCCTTCGAAGCCGACGTCACGCAGCTGATCCAGCTCTACATCGTCGGCGTGTTCGTCTCGTTCGTACTCAGCCAGAGCGGCATGATCCGGCACTGGAACCGGCTGCTGCGCACGGAGAGCGACCCGGTGGCGCGCGGCCGGATGCGGCGGGCGCAGATGATCAACTCCTTCGGCCTGCTCATGACGGCCTCGGTGCTCGTCGTCATCCTGATCACCAAGTTCCTGGCCGGCGCCTGGATCTCGATCGTGTCGATGGCGGCGATCTACTGGCTGATGACGGCGATCCGCCGGCACTACGACGGCGTGGCCGCGGAACTGCGCGACGAGGAGCTGAAGCCGGCGACGCTGCCTTCCCGCAACCACGCCATCGTCCTGGTCTCGCAGCTGCACCGGCCGACGTTGCGCGCACTGGCCTACGCCAAGGCGACCCGGCCCGATGTCCTGGAGGCGGTGACGGTCAATGTGGACGAAGTGGACACCAGGAAGCTGGTGGACCAATGGAACAAACAGGGCTTCCGGATCCCGCTGAAGGTCGTGGAGTCGCCGTACCGGGAGATCACCAGGCCGGTACTGGACTACGTCAGGCGCATCCGCGGCGACCATCCGCGCAACGTGGTCACCGTCTTCATCCCGGAGTACGTGGTCGGCCGGTGGTGGGAGCAGCTGCTGCACAACCAGAGCGCGCTCCGGCTCAAGGGCAGGCTCCTGTTCCAGTCCGGGGTGATGGTGACGAGCGTGCCGTGGCAGCTGGAGTCGTCGAAGCGGGCTTCGCGCAAGGCGGACGAGTCCTACCACGTCGCCGGTGACGTCCGGCGCGGCCTGCACGGGGCCGCGCCCGAACGCGACGAGGAGGAGACCCGGCGGTGAAGGTCGACTGGACCGGCCGCGCGCTGGAGGCCGAGGTGGGCCCGGTCGCGCACGGCGGGCACTGCGTGTCCAGAGTGGACGGCCGGGTCGTGTTCGTGCGGCACGCGCTGCCCGGAGAGCTGGTCGTCGCCGAGGTCACCGAGGACAAGGGCGGGGCGTTCTGCCGCGCCGACGCCGTGCGGATCCTGCGCCCGGCACCGGACCGGGTCGAGCCGCCGTGCCCGGTCGCCGGTCCGGGCCTGTGCGGTGGCTGCGACTGGCAGCACGCGAGTCCCCGCGCGCAGCGGGCGCTCAAGGCCGGGGTCGTGGCCGAGCAGCTGCGCCGGCTGGCCGGGATCGAGCGTGAGGTCGAGGTGGAGGAGCTGCCCGGCGGTTCGCTGCGCTGGCGGACCCGCGTGCGCTACGTCGCGGGGCGGGACGGCCGGCCGGGCCTGCGGGCGCATCGCAGCCACCGGGTGATCCCGCTCGAGGACTGCCCGATCACGGTGCCCGGCGCGACCGGGGATGTGCTGTCCCGGCGCCGGCGACCGGGCAGCGAGATCGAGGTGGCGGCCGACGCCGCGGGGCGCACCCATGTGCGGGTGCTGGAGACCGTGCGAGGGCGGGAGAAGTCCCGGCAGGTGGCGGGCGGCGTCGCCGCGCAGCGCGCCGCGGGCCGCGACTGGCGCCTGGGCGCGCACGACTTCTGGCAGGTGCATCCCGCGGCGGCCGACACGTTCGCCGGCGTCGTCGCGGACTGGGCCCTGGCGTCACCGGGCGGCCGGGTGTGGGACCTCTACGCCGGTGTCGGGCTGTTCGCCGCGGTGCTGGCCGGGCAGGTCGGGCCGGACGGCGGCGTGCTCGCGGTCGAGTCGGGGCGGCGGGCGGTCGCCGACGGGGAGGCGAACCTGGCCGACCTGCCCCAGGTGCGCTGGCGTGCCGGCCGGGTGGAGCACGTCCTCGCGGACGTGGACGAGCGACCCGAGGTGGTGGTGCTCGACCCGCCCCGTAAGGGCGCCGGACGCGCGGTGGTCGACGCGATCGCCGCCGGTGAGCCCGAGCGGGTGGTGTACGTGGCGTGCGATCCGGCGGCGCTGGCCCGGGATGTGGCCACGTTCACCGGGCACGGCTACCACCTCGAACGCCTGCGCGCCTTCGACGCGTTCCCGATGACCCACCACGTCGAGACCCTCGCCCTCCTCACCCGCATCAGAAGGTGAGCAGGACCTTGCCGGAGGCGGCGGAGTCGCGGGCGAGGGCGAACGCCGTCTCGGCGTCGGCGAGCGGGAACTCGTGGCTGATCACCGGGTCGGCTCGCAGCGATCCGTCGGCCAGCGCCGCGACGACGTCGGCCAGCTCGGTGTCGAACCGCAGCGAACCGGCGACGGTCAGCTCCCTCGTGACGACCAGCCCGGCGAGGAACGGCTGCTCCGCTCGTGGTGGCAGGCCGAGCAACACGAGGTGACCGCCGCGGCGCAGCGCCCGCACGGCCGTGGCCATACCGGGCGCCGTGCCCGACGAGTCGATCGCGATGTCGGCCCCCACCTCGTCGACCCTGCCTTCGAGGTCCGCGGCGGTGCGGGTCTCGGTGGCGCCGAGCTCACGTGCGATCCGCAAAGGACGCTCGTGCAGGTCGGACACGACGATCTCGTCCGCGCCCGCCCGATGCAGCACCGCGACCACGAGCGCGCCGATCGGTCCCGCACCGGCCACGAAAACCCGCCTGCCCGTGACGTCGCCTGCTCGTGAGACGGCGTGCCACGCCACCGAGGCGGGTTCGGCGAGGGCCCCGGTGCGCACCGGCAGCCCCGCGGGCAGCGGCAGCAGCCGCTCCGCCGCGACGACGTGCCGCTGGGCGAACGCGCCGTCGGTGTGCGGGAAGCGGGCCGCTGAGCCCAGATAGCCGGCGGTGGGGCAGAGGTTGCGCCGCCCGGCCGCGCATTGCGGGCACGTGCCACAGGGCGTGGCCGGGTGCACGGTCACCGGCGTGCCCCGCGCCGGGCCCGAACCGTCCGCGGCAGGCACCTCCACGTGGCCGGACACCTCGTGCCCGAGCACCATCGGTCCGCGCAGCACCGACTCGCCCACCGCGCCGTGCGAGACGTAGTGCAGGTCCGACCCGCAGATCCCGCCGTAGCCGACCGCGACGACCGCCTCGTGCGCGGCCGGCTCGGGCAGGACCCGTTCCTCGATGCGGAGGTCGCCGGCACCGTGGGTGACGAGTGCGAGATACGGACGTGGCATGAGGGCTCCCGGAAGAGGTTCAGACGACGGCGGTCATGCCGCCGTCGACGAACAGGATCTGGCCGTTGACGAAGGCGGCGGCGTCCGAGGCGAGGAACACCGCGGGGCCCACCAGATCCTCGGTCCGGCCCCAGTGCCCGGCCGGGGTGCGCTCGGCCACCCACGCGCTGAACTCCGGATCGGCCACCAGCGCCGAGGTGAGCTCCGTGGCGAAGTAGCCGGGTGCGATGCCGTTGACCTGCAACCCGTGGCGGGCCCACTCGGCGGTCATCGCCCGCGTCAGGTTGCGTAACCCGCCCTTGGCCGCCGTGTACGGCGCGATCGAGGGACGGGCCAGCTCCGCCTGCACCGAGCAGATGTTGACGATCTTGCCCCGGCCGCGCTCGATCATGCCGCGGGCCACCGCGCGCCCGACCACGAACGCACTGGTGAGATCGGTGCGCAGCACCGCCTCCCAGTCGTCGAGGTCCAGCTCCAGCATGGGTTGCCGGTGCTGGAACCCCGCGTTGTTGACCAGGATGTCCACGCCACCGTGGCGGGCGGTGATGTCGGCGACCGCGGCCGTCACGGCGGGCTCGTCGGTGACGTCGAAGGCGACCGCCGAACAGCCGGCCTCGGGAACCTCGCCGGCCAGTCCGGCCCTGGCCTTCTCCAGCCGGGCGGGATCACGGCCGTTGAGCACCACCGAAGCCCCGGCGCGGGCGAGCCCGGCCGCGATGTCGTAGCCGATGCCCCGGCTGCTGCCGGTGACGAGCGCGACGCGCCCGGAGAGGTCGAAGACGCTCAGTGACATGGATTCCTTCCCGGTCAGGCGATCGCGAACAGCAGCGCCGACAGCCCGAAGCCCATCAGCCCGATGGTCGTCTGCATGACGGTCCAGGTCTTCAGCGTCGTCTTCACATCCATCCCGAGGAAGCGTCCGACGAGCCAGAAGCCGGAGTCGTTGACGTGGCCCGCGGTGACCGAACCGGCGGCCAGCGCCAGCACGAGCGCGGCCAGTTCCACCGCGTTGAACCCGTTGCCGAGCACCAGCGGCTGCACCAGCCCGGCCGCGGTGGTCAGCGCGACGGTGGCCGAGCCCTGCGCGATCCGCAGCGTCGTCGCGATGATGTACGCGGCCACGATCACCGGCAGCCCGAGGTCGGACATGGCCTCGGAGAGCGCGTCACCGATGCCACTTGCCCGCAGCACCCCACCGAACATGCCACCGGCACCGGTGATCAGGATGATCGCGGCCACCGGGCCGAGTGCCGAGTCGAGCAGCTTCTCCACGACGTTCTGGCCGCGGCCGCGGCGGGAGCCGAGCACGTACATCGCGACGAACACCGTCACCAGCAGCGCGACCGGGGTCGAGCCGAGTGCCCGCGCCACGTCGAACCAGCCGGCGTCGCCGTCGACCCAGCCCGCCTCGGCGGCGGTGTCGAGGCCGGTGTTGGCGAAGATCATCACCAGCGGGAGCAGCAGCAGCGCGACGACCGTCCGCGGCCTCGGCGGGTTCTCGTCGTGCTCCTCCTGCTTGCCGCCGCTCAAGATGTCCGGGACCGGCAGCACGATGCGCTTGCCGACCCAGAGGCCGTAGAGGTAGCTGGTGACGAACCAGGTGGGAATCGCGACCACCAGCGCGAACAGGATGACCAGGCCGACGTCGGCGCCGAGCAGGCCGCTGGCCGCGACCGGCCCCGGGTGGGGCGGCACGAAGACGTGCATGACCGAGAACGCGCCCGCCACCGGCAGGCCGTAGCGCAGGACGCCACCGCCGAGCCGCCGCGCGACGGCGAAGACGATCGGCAGCATCACCACGAGCCCGGCGTCGAAGAAGATCGGGAAACCGAAGATCAGCGAGGCGACGCCGAGTGCCAGGGGTGCGCGCCGCTCGCCGAACTTGCCGACCAGCGCGTCGGTGAGCGCCTGCGCGCCGCCGCTGACCTCGACGAGCCTGCCGAGCATGGCGCCGAGCCCGACCAGCAGGGCGACACTGCCCAGGGTGGAGCCGAAGCCGTCGAGCAGCGTGTCGATCACGTCACCGGCCGGGATGCCGGTGGCGAACGCGGTGGCGATGCTGACCGCGACCAGTGCGAGGAAGGCGTGCACCCGCAGGCGGATGATCAAGAAGAGCAGGACGGCGATCGCGGCTGCCGCGATGCCCAGCAAAGGCCCGGCGCCGAGGGTCTGGGTCCACTCGTCGGTGTTCATTCGAAAGCTCCGTTGCTTCGCGTTGGGGAAGGGAGGAGTGCTACACGGCTGAGGACGCCGGAGAGGCGCCCGCGTCGAGGCCGAGGCGCCGCAGCGCCCGCGTGACCACCTCGTCCGGCGGGTCGCCGACGTCGACGGTCACCCCGTCCTCGTCGGGACCGAGTGGTTCCAGATCGCCGAACTGCGAGGCGAGCAGGGACGGCGGCATGAAGTGCCCCGAGCGTTCCGCCAGCCGCAGGCGCACCGTCTGTGCGCTGCCGTGGAGGAACACGAAACGAACCCGCGCCGCGTGGGCCTGCCGGAGCACGTCGCGGTAGGAGCGCTTCAGTGCCGAGCAGGTGACGACCACGGACCGCCCCGCCGCACCACGCTCGTCGATCCAGTCGCGGATGGCCGATAGCCACGGCAACCGGTCGGCGTCGGTCAGGGGGGTGCCGGCCGTCATCTTGGCGATGTTGGCCTCGGGATGGAACTCGTCGGCCTCGGCCATGGTCCAGCCGAGACGGCGAGCGAGCAGCCGGGCCGCGGTGCTCTTGCCCGCCCCCGACACCCCCATCACCACCAGGCAGGTGGGAGTCATCAGGCTCCTCGTCGAACGTCGTCGATCAACAGTCGTGCTTAATGGTATTACCAATAGCGGCGAAAGATAGCACCATTTGGCCGACGAAGGAAGGGGTGCCCCCGGGTACTCTTCGTGACTGAGTCCGGAAACCGTCGAGCGGGAGAACGTGTGGCGAAGTCCGTGCACGGGCACGAGGACAGCCAGGGAGCGGGTGTCGAGGTCCTGCACAACACGGTGCTCGACACGATCGGGCAGCGGATCACCGCCGGTGCGCTGCCCCCGGGGCACGTGCTGACCCTCGACCGGATCCAGGACGACTTCGGCGTCTCCCGCACAGTCGCCCGCGAGACCATGCGCATCCTGGAGTCGATGGGCCTGGTGACCTCGCGGCGCCGCGTGGGGATCACCGTGCAGCCGCGGGAGTCCTGGAACGTCTTCGACCCGAGGGTGATCTGGTGGCGGCTGTCCGGCAGTGGCCGGGACGCGCAACTGCGCTCGCTGACCGAGCTGCGGATCGCCGTCGAGCCGCTGGCGGCATCCGCGGCTGCGCGCAACGCCTCCGTGGCACAGCGGGCGCGCGTGCTGGAGCTGGCCACCGAGATGCGCGGTGAGGGGGAGGCGGGCGAGCTGGGCGGGTTCCTCGAGCTCGACATCGCGTTCCACACCGTGCTGCTCGAGGCGAGCGGGAACGAGATGTTCGGCGCGCTGGCCGACGTGGTCGCGGTGGTGCTGCAGGGCCGTACGCAGCTGGGCCTGATGCCGCACCAGCCGGTTCCCGAGGCGCTCGAGCTGCACGAGGAGGTGGCACGCGCCGTCGCCGGCGGGCGCGCGGCGCACGCCGAGACCGCGATGCGCGAGCTGCTCGCCGAGGTCCGGGACGCGATGATCCCGCTGTGGCAGCAACGCTCGTGAGTGCGCACGCGAGTTAGAGCACTGTTACGCACTCACGAGCGGTCAGGTCTTGGCGTCCTCGGCGACCATGTCCGCGCACTTCTCACCGATCGCCATCGTGGTGATGCACGGGTTCACCGCGACGAGGAACGGCATCACCGACCCGTCGGCCACGCGCAGCCCGTCGACGCCCCGCACGCGCAGCCGGGCGTCCAGCGGTGCCATCGGGTCGCTGTCGGGGCCCATCTTCACCGTGCACGCGGGGTGATAGACGGTGTTGTGCGTCTTGCGCAGGTAGTCGGCGATCTCGTCGTCGCTGCGCGCCTCCGCGCCGGGCGCGAGCTCGGCGCCGGCCCATTCGGCCATCGCGGGCCGGGAGACGATCTCCCTGGCCAGCCGGACGCCGTAGGTCATCACGTGCAGGTCGTGCGGGTCGGTGAAGTAGCGCGGATCGACCATCGGCTTGTCCCGGAAGTCCCTGGTCCGCAGCCGAACCGTGCCGGTCGAGCGGGCACGGGTCACGTTCGGCGTCAGGCAGAACCCGTTCTCGGTCGTCGGGTAGCCGTATCGCAGCGTGTTCAGGTCGAACGGCACGGAACCGTAGTGGAACATCAGGTCCGGCCGGTCGAGGCCGGGCTCCGTCGTGGTAAAGATCCCGATCTCCCACCACTGGGTCGACTCGGCGACCATCGGCCTGCGCGCGTCCCACTGGACCAGGCCCTCGGGATGGTCCTGCAGGTTCTCGCCGACGCCCGGGGAGTCGACCAGCACGTCGATCCCGGTCTCACGCAGGTGCGCTGCCGGGCCGATACCGGAGAGCATCAGCAGCTTCGGCGTGTCGATCGCGCCGTTGCTGACGATCACCTCCTTGCGTGCCCGGATCTCCTCGCTGTGCAGCAGGTCCTCGGCCAGCACCTCGACACCGGTGCAGCGCGTGCCCTCGAAGGTCAGCCGCTTCGCCCGGACACCGGTGCGCACCGCCAGGTTCGACCGCTTGCCCATGATCGGGTGCAGGTAGGACACCGACGCCGACGAGCGGGTGCCGTCCTCGCGGGCGTTGATCTGGAACCAGTTCGCCCCGTGGGTGACGGTCTTGCCCGAGTTGAACTCCGCGCGCGGCACGCCGGCCTGTTCACACGCCTCCAGCAGCGCCACCCCCGCGGGGTCGCGCGGCGGGACCGACCGGATCGTGACCGGGCCCGACCGGCCGTGGTGCTCGCCAGGGCCGTCGTTGGTCTCCAGCCGCCGGTAGAGCGGGAAGACGTCCTCCGCTGACCAGCCCCGCAGGCCGAGCGAGGCCCACTCGTCCAGGTCCTCCGCGGGCGCCCAGAAGGCGATGCACGAGTTGTGCGACGAGCACCCGCCGAGCACCTTTGCCCTGGCGTGCCGCAGGAACGAGTTGCCGGACTCCTGTGGCTCCACCACGTAGTCCCAGTCGTAGCCGGACTCCAGCAGCGCCATCCACCTGTCCAGCTCAAGCACGGCGGGCTCGTCCACGTCGGACGGGCCGGCTTCGAGCAGGCAGACGGTGTTGGCGGAGTTCTCCGACAGCCGGGCCGCCACGACCGAGCCGGCCGTACCACCGCCGACCACGACATAGTCGAATTCGCGGGTCATCCTCTTGTGACTCCTTGTTCTTCGCCGGTGGCGTCTATTCGGCGCGGAACCAGCGCGGCGGTGCCGGGCGCAGGTTCTGGTAGATGTGCTTGGACTCCTGGTACTCGGCGAGTCCGGTCGGGCCGAGCTCGCGGCCCGTGCCGGACTGCTTGAGCCCGCCCCATTCCGCCTGCGGCAGGTAGGGGTGGTAGTCGTTGATCCACACCGTGCCGTGCCGGAGCCGGCCCGCGACCCGCTGGGCCCGCGACGCGTCTGCGGTGAACACCGCGCCGGCGAGGCCGTAGTGGGTGTCGTTGGCGATCCGCACCGCGTCGTCCTCCGTGCGGAAGGTCTCGACGGTCAGCACCGGCCCGAACGACTCCTCGATCACGGCGTGGGTGCCCTGGCGCACGTTGTCGAGCACGGTCGGCGGGTAGAAGTAGCCGTCGGCGAGACGCTCGTCGGCGGGCCGCCTTCCGCCGGTGCGCAGCACCGCTCCCTCGGCGAGCGCGGTCTCGACGTAACGCTCGACCTTCTCGCGGTGCGCCGCGGAGATCAGCGGCCCGGTCTCGGCTTCCGGGTCGAACGGGCCGCCGAGCCGGATCCGTTCCGCCCTGCGGACGATCTCGTCGACGAACGCGTCGTGGATCTCCTCCTGCACGATCAGCCGCGAGCCCGCCGAGCACACCTGCCCGGAGTCCAGGAAGATCGCGGTGATGGCGTAGTCGACGGCGGTCTCGAAGTCGGCATCGGCGAACACCACGTTCGGGTTCTTGCCACCGAGTTCGAGGGCGACCTTCTTCACCGTCGCCGCCGCCGACGCGGCGATGGTGCGGCCGGTGTGCAGCCCGCCGGTGAACGACACGAGGTCGATGTCGGCGTGCTCGGCGAGTGGTGCCCCGGCCTCGGCTCCCGCGCCGAGCACGAGGTTGGCCACACCCGCGGGCACGCCGGCCTCGGTGAGGATCCGCATCAGCAGGATGGCGGTGTGCGGGGTGAGCTCGCTCGGCTTGAGCACGAACGTGTTCCCCGCGGCCAGCGCGGGCGCGACCTTCCACGCGGTCTGCAGCAGCGGGAAGTTCCACGGCGTGATGAGCCCGCACACGCCGGCGGGTTCGTGGACGATGCGGCTGATCGCGTCCGGGTCGCCCGTGTCCACCACCCTGCCCGCCTGGTTGCCCGCGAGTTTGCCGAAGTAACGGAAGCAGGCCGCGATGTCGTCCATGTCGATCTCGCTCTCGACCAGCCGCTTGCCGGTGTCGAGCGACTCGGCGCGCGCGAACGTCTCCTTGTCGCGCTCCAGCAGGCCCGCGACGCGCAGCAGGAGGTCGCCGCGCTCACCCGCCGCCGTCGCGGGCCACGGTCCGCTGTCGAAGGCCGAGCGGGCGGCGGCGATGGCCGCCTCGGTGTCCTCGCGCGAGCCCTCGTCGACGGTGGCGACCAGCGAGCCGTCCGCGGGGCACCGGATCTCCCTGGTGCCGCCCCGGACCGCGCCGACCCACTGCCCGCCGATGAAGAAGTCCGCCATGCAATCCTCTCCGTCCTCGCCTGCGGCCGATGCGCAGCGGCCCAATGGTTTGAGACCATACCTTTGGCGTGGGGGCCAGGCCATTCGGCGCCCGGCCGATCCTAACGAGGCTCCGTAGACTGGGCGGACGACGCATCGGACCGAGGCGAGCGAGGTGGAGCGTGACGTTGCTGGAGTCGGTACAGGGACCGGCCGACCTGAAGCGGATGGATCACGATCAGCTGGGAGCACTGGCCGGGGAGATCAGGCAGTTCCTCATCGAGAAAGTCTGCAAGAACGGTGGGCATCTCGGCCCCAACCTCGGTGTGGTGGAGCTGACCCTCGCGCTGCATCGCGTGTTCGACTCGCCACGGGACGCGCTGCTCTATGACGTCGGCCACCAGTCCTACGTGCACAAGATCGTCACCGGCAGGCGGGACGACTTCGACGGGCTGCGGCAGCTCGGCGGCATCGCCGGTTACCCCGCGCGCGCCGAGAGCGAGCACGACCTCGTCGAGAACAGCCACGCCTCCACCGCGCTGTCGTACGCGGACGGGCTGGCCAAGGCGTTCCAGCTCGCCGGTGGCGGCAGGCACGCCGTCGCGCTGGTGGGTGACGGTGCCCTCACCGGCGGCATGTGCTGGGAAGCGCTCAACAACATCGCCGCGCACCCGGACCGGCCGATCGTGGTCGTCGTCAACGACAACGGACGGTCCTACTCGCCGACGATCGGCGGCTTCGCCGAGCACCTGGCCGCACTGCGGCTGCGGCCGAGTTACGAGCGCATCCTCGACGGCGGGCGGGAACTGCTCCAGAACACCCCGGTGGTCGGCAGGCCGCTGTACGCGGCCCTGCACGCCGCCAAGGCCGGGATCAAGGACGCGCTCAGCCCGCAGGTGATGTTCGCCGATCTCGGCCTGAAGTACCTCGGCCCGGTGGACGGGCACGACCTCGGTGCGCTGGAGCGGGCGCTGCACAGTGCCAGGTCCTTCGGTGGCGCGGTGATCGTGCACGCGGTGACCGAGAAGGGGCACGGCTACCCGCCCGCGGTCAACCACGAGGCCGACCAGATGCACCAGACCGACCCGATCGATCCGGCGACCGGGCTGCCGCCGGTGAAGGGCACGAGCTGGACGTCCGTCTTCGGCGAGGAGCTGGCGCGGATCGGTGACGAGCGCGACGACGTGGTGGCAATCACGGCGGCGATGCTGCGCTCCACCGGGCTGCACAAGTTCGCCGAGGCCCATCCCGAGCGGTGGTTCGACGTCGGCATCGCCGAGCAACACGCGGTGACCTCGGCCGCCGGGCTGGCGATGGGCGGGATGCACCCGGTCGTCGCCGTGTACTCGACCTTTCTCAACCGCGCCTTCGACCAGGCGCTGATGGACGTGGCCCTGCACCGCCAGCCGGTCACGTTCGTGCTCGACCGTGCCGGCATCACCGGTCCGGACGGGCCGAGCCATCACGGCATGTGGGATCTGTCCCTGCTCGGGATGGTGCCCGGCATGCGGGTGGCCGCCCCGCGCGACGCCGAGACGCTGCGCGAGGAGCTGCGGGAGGCCGTCGCCGTTTCGGACGGCCCGACCGCGTTGCGCTTCTCCAAGGGCAGCGTCGTGGAGTCCGTGCCCGCGCTGGAGCGGACCGGCCCGGTGGACGTGCTGCGCCGCGACCAGGACGCCGATGTACTGCTCGTCGCCGTTGGCGCGTTCGCGCCGCTCGGGCTGGCCGCCGCAGGCCGGCTCGCCGACCAGGGCATCGGGGTCACCGTGGTGGACCCGCGGTGGGTCGTGCCGGTGCCCGGCGAGCTGGTCGCGCTCGCGCGGACGCACCGGCTCGTGGTGACCGTCGAGGACAGTGGCCGCCACGGCGGCTTCGGTTCGGCGCTCGCCGCGGCCCTGCGCGACGCCGACTGCGACGTGCCGCTGCGCGACCTCGCCGTGCCGCAGCGGTTCCTTGCCCACGGCACCAGGAACGAGGTGCTCGCCGGGGTCGGCCTCACCGCACAGGACGTCGCGCGCAAGGTCACCGAGTGGGCCGCCACCCGCCTCGGCGAGCCGCAGCAGGCGGAGATCGAGTCGTCCGCCCAGGAGTGAGTCCGGTCAGTACACCCGCGTCATGACGTGCTTGACGCGGGTGTACTCGGCGAAGGAGTAGGTGGAGAGGTCCTTGCCGTGCCCGGAGCGGCCGAATCCGCCGTGCGGCATCTCCGCCACCAGCGGGCCGTGCGTGTTCACCCAGATGCAGCCGAAGTCCAGCCCGGCCGAGACGCGCATCGCCCTGGCATGGTCGTTGGTCCAGACCGACGCCGCGAGGCCCTCGGGGACGCCGTTGGCGAGCGCGAGGGCCTCCTGCTCGTCGCGGAAGCGCTGCACGGTCACCACCGGGCCGAAGACCTCCTCCCGGACGATCTCATCCTGCTGCCGCAGCCCGGAGATCACGGTGGGGGCGAAGAAGAAGCCCCGGTCGCCGATCCTCGCGCCGCCCGTGCGCACCTCGGCGTGGCCGGGCAGCCGCTCGACGAGCCCCCGCACCCGGTCGAGCTGCGTGGCGTTGTTGAGTGGCCCGAAGTCGGCGGCCGCGTCGTCGGGCGGCGCGGCCCGGCGGTTCGCCGCCGCCGTGGTGAGCGCGGCGACGAGCTCGTCGTGCACGGACTCGTGCACCAGCACCCGGCTGCCTGCGGTGCAGTCCTGGCCCGCGTTGTAGCAGGCCGCGTCGACGACGCGGTCCGCCGTGTCGCCGACGTCGATGTCATCGAACACCACGAGCGGTGCGTTGCCGCCCAGTTCGAGGTGGGTCCGCTTGAGGTCGGCGGCCGCGACCGTGGCGACGTCGATGCCCGCCCGCGTGGATCCGGTGATCGAGACCAGTTCCGTGGCCGGGTGCGCCACCAGCGCCCGCCCGGTTTCCCGGTCGCCGAGCACGACGTTGAACGCCCCGGCGGGCAGGAGCTCCGTGGCCGCGCGCGCCAGCAGGATCGCCGTGCCCGGCGTGGTCTCCGCGGGCTTGAGCACCACGGTGTTGCCCGCCGCGAGCGCGGGCGCGATCTTCCACACCGCCATCATCAGCGGGTAGTTCCACGGTGCGATCTGCGCGCACACGCCGACCGGCTCCCGCCGGATGAACGACGTGTGCCCCGGCGCGTACTCGGCCGCGGCCGAACCCTCCAGCAGCCGCGCCGCACCGGCGAAGAACCGCAGCGCGCCGACGCTCTCCGGTATCTCCTCGCCGACGACCACCGCGCGCGGCTTGCCGGTCTCCCGGATCTCCGCCTCGGCGAACTCCGCGGCATTGGCCTCGACGGCATCCGCGAGCCGCAGCAGCGCCCGCTGGCGCTCGGCGGGCGTACTCGCCCGCCAGAGTGGGAAGGCACTCGCGGCCGCGGACATCGCCTCGTCCACAGCGGACTGTCCGGACAGGACGGTTTCGCCGCTGCGCTCACCGGTGCTGGGATCGACCAGCTCCAGCGCACCGTCACCGGCAGCGGGTACGTCGTGTCCGGCGATGAAGTTTCCGAGCATCACGTCTCCAGGTGGGTCGGTTCGAACATGCGCAGCAGTGCGGGCAGGACGACGACCGCGGGGCCGGGAGTCCGCAGCGCGCTCGCCAGGTCGGCACTGAGAGTGTCCACGGTGGACACCGTGGCGGGTACGCCGAAGGCGGCCGCCAGTGCGGCGAAGTCGGGCCGGGTCAGCTCGGTGGCCGTGGTCCGCCCGAAGGCGCCGGTGAGGTACTCGCGCAGGATGCCGTAGCCGCCGTCATCGACGATGAGCCAGGTGACGTCGAGCCCGTGCTGCACGGCGGTGGCGAGTTCGGCGATGCCGTACATCGCTCCGCCGTCGCCGGAGACCGCGAGCACCGGGCCGCCCGTTGCCGCCGCGGCGCCCAGTGCCGCGGGCAGCCCGAAGCCGAGGCCGCCCGCGCCCTGGGCGGTGTGGATCGGCGCGCCGTCCGGATTCCACGCCGACCAGGCCCAGTAGCCGAGGACCGTCATGTCCCAGAAGGTCGGCGTGCCGTCGGGCAGCGCGGCCCGCACGTCGGCGAGGGCCCGCTGTTCGAGCTCGAGATCCTGCCCGGCGAGCCGGTCGCGGACCTTGGCCAGCAGCGCCGCGACCGACGCCTCCGCCCGGCCGTCCGGTTCCCGCGCCGGGACCCGCTCCAGCAACGCGGACAGCGTCTGCCGCACGTCGGCGTGGATGCCGAGCGCGGGGTGGTTGGCTTCGAGCTTGCCCGCGTCCGCCTCGACCTGAATCACCCGTCCCCGCGGGGCGAACCGGTGGTAGTTGCTGGACAGTTCGCCCAGCCCCGAGCCCAGTACCAGCAGCACGTCGGCGGCGGCGAGGAACTCCGTGCTGTGCCAGTCCTCCAGCCAGGACTGCCCGGAAAGCGGATGTTCCCAGGGGAAGGCGCCCTTCCCGCCGAACGTCGACAGCACCGGGGCGCGCAGCGACTCCGCCAGCGCGAGCAGTTCCCGCCGCGCGCCGGAGCGCAAGACGCCGCCGCCTGCCAGGATCACCGGGTTCCTGGCCGCCGCGAGTTCCACCGCGGCCGCGGCGGCCGGCTCGGGCAGCGGGGCGAGCGGCGGCGCGGCGGGGGAGGTCACGACGGAGGTGATGGGCGGCAGCCCGGCAGGGCCGAGCAGCACGTCCTGCGGGATCTCCACCCACACCGGCCCGTACGGCGCGGTCGCCGCCGACTCCCACGCCTCGCGCAGCGCGGTGGGGATCTGGCTCGCCGTGCGCACCACGTGCACCGACTTCACCACGTCGCGGAAGCTCGCCCGCTGGTCCGGCAGTTCGTGCAGGTAGCCGTGCCTGCCGCCGCCGAGCCCCGCGGCGGGCACCTGGCTGGAGATGCCGAGGACCGGCACCGACGACGCGCGCGACTCCTGGAGCGAGGACAGCGTGAGCAGGGCCCCCGGACCGGTGGAGACGATCATCGGGGTGACCGGCACCGGCCCGCCCGCCCCGAGCCGGGCCCTGGCGTGGCCGTCGGCGGCGAAGGCGAGGTTGTTCTCCACCCGCGCACCGACCAGCGTCAGGTCGGGAGCCCGCCGCAGCGCCTCGAACAGGCCGAGCGCATGCTGACCGGGCAGCCCGAACACCGTGTCCGCGCCGAGTGCCCGCAGCGTCTCGACGACGAGGTCCCCGCCGATACGGGTCACGGCCTCGCCCGCATCGCCAGCAGGCTGACCAGGTCGTAGGCGACGTGTGCGGCGGCGATCGCGGTGATCTCGGCGTGGTCGTAGGCGGGGGCGACCTCGACCACGTCGGCGCCGACGAGGTTGCTGCCCGCCAGGCCGCGCAGGATCTCCAGCAGCTCGCGGCTGGTCATGCCGCCCGCCTCGGGGGTGCCGGTTCCGGGAGCGTGCGCGGGGTCGAGCACGTCGATGTCCACCGAGACGTAGAGCGGGCGGTCACCGATCCGTTCGCGCAGTGTTTCGACGGTCGCCGGGACGCCCCGGTGCAGCACATCGGCCGAGGTGACGATGCCGAAGCCGAGCCGCTCGTCGGTGTCGAGATCCTGCTTGCCGTAGAGCGGGCCGCGTGTGCCCACGTGGCACAGCGCGGCCGTGTCGAGGATTCCCTCCTCGGCGGCGCGGCGGAACGGCGTGCCGTGCGTGTACGGCTCGCCGAAATAGGTGTCCCAGGTGTCCAGGTGCGCGTCGAAGTGCAGCAGTGCCACCGGCCCGTGCCGCTCCGCCGCCGCCCGCAGCAGCGGCAGGGCGATGGTGTGATCGCCGCCGACGGTCACCAGGCTCGTGCCACGCTCACCGAAGGCCGCCGCCGCACGCTGCAGGGTGCCGATGGCCTCGCCGATGTCGAACGGGTTGAGCGCGATGTCCCCGGCGTCGGCCACCTGGGCCGCGGCGAACGGGGAGACGTCGAGCCCGGGGTGGTAGGGACGCAGCAGGCGGCTGCCCTCGCGAACGGCGGCCGGGCCGAAGCGGGCACCCGGCCGGTAGGACACTCCCGCGTCGAACGGGACACCGACGACCGCGACGTCGGCGTGGGCGACCTCGTCGGCCCGCGGCAGCCGCGCGAAGGTGGCGAAGCCCGCGAAGCGCGGCACCTTCGACGAGTCCACGGGTCCGATCGGGGGTGGGTACACGGGCGCTCCTTCTTCGGTCGTGAGTGTTCGGACGAGTTCTAACGCGGCTGGCCACTCACGACGCCGTCGGCGGGTTCTTCCTCGCCGGGCCCGTCGCCGTGGCCGGAGAGCCTGGCGTTCCAGGTGCGCAGCACGGTGTCCGGCGTCCGCGGGGTGAGGAGGCTGACCGCGACGTAGGCGACGAGGCTCGCGCCGAGGCCGTAGTAGATCGGCTCGTTGGCGAGCAGGCCCCGCGTGACCATCGAGACGATCACCACAACGGAACCGGTGACCATCGAGGCCAGCGCGCCCGCCCGGGTGCCCCGCCGCCAGAGCAGGGCGCCGAGGATCGCCACGAGCAACCCGCCGACGAGGATGTTGTATGCCACGGTCAGCGCGGCCACCACGTCCGTGACGATCATGGCGACACCGATGACGAGCACGCCGAGCACCAGGGTGGTGACGCGGTTCATGGCCACGCCTGCGTCCGGCCGCACGCGCTGCAGCAGCCTCGGCAGCAGGTCGTTCGTGGTGACCGTCGAGCAGGCGATGAGCGCGCCGCTCGCGGTCGACATCAGCGCCGACAGCGCCGCGGCGAGCACCAGCCCGCGCAGGCCGGACGGCAGCAGGTCGGCCACGATCGTGGCGAACGCGTTGTCCGAGTCGGCGAGGTTCGGGTACAGCGTCCTCGCGGCGGTGCCGATCAGCGCGCCCGCGATGCCGTAGACGAAGCAGTAGACGGCGGAGCCGATGCCGCCGTAGGTGGCGACCCGTGGCGTGCGGGCGGTGAACACGCGCTGCCAGATGTCCTGGCCGATGAGCAACCCGAAGCCGTAGATCAGCACGTAGGTGAGGATCGTGCCGCCGCCGATGGCGTCGAAGGAGAAGAAGCTCGCGTCCAGTTCCGTGCGCATCCCGCCGAGGCCGCCCGCGGAGGTGAGCGCGACCGGCAGCAGCACGAGCAGGAAGCCGATCGTCGTGATGACGAACTGCGCCATGTCGGTGAGGGTGATCGACCACATGCCGCCGAGCACGGAGTAGAGCACGACGATCCCGCCGCCGATCGCCACCCCGGCGATGCCGGGCAGGTCGAACAGGACCGTGAAGATGGTCGCGAAGGCCAGCGTCGAGGTGACCGTCAGCATCAGCGTGTAGCCCCACATCACGGCTCCCGAGATCGCGCTGGTGGAGCCGCCGTAGCGCAGGTCGAGCATCTCCGACACGGTGTAGAGCCGCAACCGCACGAGACGGCGGGCGAACACCACGTGCAGCGCGAGGATGCCGAGCCCGATGGTGAGCACCAGCCAGGCGCCGGAGATGCCGTAGGTGTAGCCGAGCCCGACACCGCCGATGGTCGACGCGCCGCCGAGCACCACCGCGGACATCGTGCCCGCGTACATGAGTCCGCCGAGCCGCCTGCCCGCCACCAGATAGTCGCTGCGGGTCCTCGCCAGGCGCAGGCTGTACCAGCCGATCGCGATCATTCCGGCGATGTAGAGCGCGATCACCGCGTAGTCACCGGCCACGGTGTCCTCCTCGAGTCGTGTTCGGGTCACCGTAAGTTCGGACGCCGGACCGGTTGAATGGGATACTTCGGCCCAATTTGGCGTAGTCTCTGGTCGAAATGACCAATCACGCCGAATGGGTCGCCAACGAGGTGTCGATCCCGTTGCGCGCCGTGCTCGACCGCGCGGACCTCGCGGTCGAGGCCGTGCCGGAGACCATGCGGCCCGGGGCGCCGGACCTGCCGGTGCGCTGGGCGCACGTCAGCGAGCTCCGCGACCCGGCCCCGTACCTACTCGGCGACGAGCTGCTGCTGACGGCGGGCGTGAACCTGCCGGACGAGCAGGCCGAGGTCGACCACTACGTGCGGGGCCTGCGGGACGCGGGCGTCACCGCACTCGGGTTCGGGGTCACCCCGCCGATGCACGAGGACCTGCCCGAACGGCTGCGCCGTTCTTGCGCCCGGTACGGGCTGCCGCTGCTGGTCGTGCCCATCCGCACCCCGTTCCTCGCGATCAGCCGCGCGGTCTCCCTCGCGCTCGGCCAGGCGGGTCAGCGCGAGCAGCGTCGCGTGACCGAGGCAAGGGAAGCGCTGACCAGGGCCGCCGCGGGCGGTTCCCGGGAGGTCATCCGCGGGCTCGCCCAGCGCTTGCCCGGCTGGGCGGCGCTGGTCGGCCGGGACGACGAGCCCGCGGTGGACCATGGCGCGCCGCGGCCGCTGCCCGCCGAGCTCGGCGGCATGCTCGCCCGGCTGCGCGCGGGCAGCGGTATCCGCAGCGCCACGACCGAGCTCGCCGACGGGACGTTCGTCGTGGCCCAGCCCGTCTACCCGCAGGCCACCGCGGCACACCTGCTGGTCGTCGGCCGCGACCGGCGGTTCAGCGGCACCGACCGGGCCGTCGTGGCCGTCGGCGCCGCGCTGCTCGGTCTCCTCGGCCGGGCCGGTTCCGACACGGCCCGGCTGGCCGGCGCCAGCACCGCACTGCTGCTCGCCGACGCCGCGCCCGGCGACGTGCTCGGCCCGCTGCTGCCGGCCGAGGACTACCGGGTCGTCGCCGGGGTGTGGCAGCGGGGGAACGGACCGCCCGAGGCCGACGCCGAGTACGGCTGGCTGCGCTCGCGGCTGCACACGCCGTTCGTGCGGCTGAGCGGTGCGCGCTTCACCGCGATCGCCACCGCGGCGCCCGATGCCGCGGTGCTCGCCGACCTCGCCGCGCACGGCTGGCTCACCGTCACCGGCAGCGCGCGCCCGCCCGCCGCGCTGCACGAGGCCGGGCCGGAGGTGGCGACGCTGCTCGCACGGGCCCGCGCGCTCGGCGCGCCCGTGGTGGCCGGCGAGGCGGAGGGCCTCGCCGGTGTCGTCACTCCCGGTGCCGCCGCGGGGTTCGCCGCGCGCAGGCTCGCCCCGCTGCGGGAGCACGGCCGGGGCGACGGCGACGTGCTGGTGACCACGTTGCGGACCTGGCTCGCCCAGCACGGTGGCTGGGACCGCACCGCCGCCGCGCTCGGCGTGCACCGCAACAGCGTCCGGCACCGCATCGGCCAGATCGAACGTGCGCTCAACGCCGACCTCGCCGATCCGGACGTCCGGATGGAGCTCTGGTTCGCGCTGCGGTGGGAGGGATCTTGAGGTCGGTGTACAGGCAGTGCCGCAGCCGCTGCAGCCGGCCGCCCGGCGCCGTCTCCGCCGGGCCGGTGTCCCGTTCGTCGCGGTCCTGCCCGTGTGGACCGGACCGCCGCCCGGTCATGGCGCCGTCCCCACGGCAGGCCTCGCCTCCGGTCCGGACCACCGGGCCGGTGCCGGGGTGGTGGCCGGTGCGGGAAGTCTGCGATCCAGCTCCGCGGTCCAGTACAGCATCGCCTTCGGCCGGTCCCAGCCGCACGCGCCGACCAGCTCGCCGGCCCGGACGAACCCGGTCACGCCGTCGGCGAGGCGCACGGTGTCCTCCGCGAGCGCGGGCAGTCCGATCGTCTGCAGCCGCACCTCGTACAGGCTCGACCACGCGCGGGGCAGCGGGGTGAACGGTCGCGCCTGGCCGCGGCCGGCCAGCAGGTTCTCCGCCGCCGCGCGCCCGCTCTCCACCGCGTTCAGCCAGTGCTCGACCCGCCGGGGTTCGTCGTCGAACCGCAGGTTCGGCCAGCGCGCGACGTCCCCGGCGACCACCACGTCCTCCGCGCCGGTGGCGAACAGTGTCGGTTCGCACAGCACCCCGTCGTCCAGCGTCAGGCCGGAGCCGCGCAGCCAGTCCACGGCGGGCACGCTGCCGATCGCGAGAACCACGCAGCTGGCGACCACGAGCTGGTTGTTCGTCAGGTGCAGGCCGAACGTCTCCTTGGTGCTGATCCAGTGCCGCACCGCGGTGTTCATGGCCAGCCCCGCCCGGTGCTGCCGGTGCAGTTCGGTCACCGAAGCCGCGATCCGCGGCCCGAAACGGTACAGCGGCGCGCGGGCGTGCCCGACGAGCGTGACGTCGCGGCCCATCTGGCGCATACTCGCGGCGAACTCGCAGCCGATCAGGCCACCGCCGATCACCACGGCCGCCTTGTTGCTCGCGGCCAGCGCCCTGCGGACCGCGGCCGCGTCCTCGGCGGTGCGCAGCACGCGTACCCGCGGGTCGTGCCGCGGCGAGCCGGGCAGATGCCGGGGCACCACGCCGGTGGCCACGACCAGGCCGTCGTACCACAGCTCCTCGCCACCGGGCAGGTGCACGACGTGCTGCGTGGTGTCCAGGTGGGTCGCGCGGGTGCCCAGCCGCCAGCGGGCGTCCAGCTCGGTGTAGGACTTGAGGGTCATGTCGACCGGCCGGGCCGCGCCGGTGATCAGCTGCTTGGACACCGACGGCCGGTGATACGGCCGCCGGGGCTCGTCTCCGATGAGCACCAGCTCGCCGTCGAAACCGAGCTCGCGCAGTCGTTCCGCCGCGCGGAGACCGGCGACACCGGCGCCCGCGATCACGATTCTGTCGCCGTCGCTCATCCGGGCACCCCGCGCACGACGATGGCCTGCATCGGGCAGCAGCGGGCGGCCGCGGCGGCGCGCTCGGCGTCCTCGTCGCTCACCCTGCGCCGGTAGCGCAGCCGCCCGTCCCGCCCGAGCTCGAACAACCCGGGCGCCTCCCATTCGCAGGTGCCGAAGCGTTCACAGCGGTCGTTGTCGACGCTGAGCCGCGGTCCGCCGCGGATCCGGTGCAGGGTCATCACACTTGCTCCTCGACGAGGCCGATCCGTTCCAGGATCTGAATGGGCAGGAACCGCAGGACGGCCAGCGTCACCGCCGGCACCAGCAGGGTGATGCCGCCGAGCCACAGCACCGAGAGCCGTCCGTTCGCGATGGCGCCCAACAGCGAATGCAGCACCAGCAGCGCGAAGGCCGGATAGGCGAGGCGATGCAGCCACAGCCAGCGCCGGTAGGACGTCCAGCGGAGCAGGCCGGCGGTCAGCGCGACGGCCAGCATCAGCTCCAGCCCGACGATTCCCATCGTGTGCCTGGCGAGGGTGCCGGGCATCAACGGAATGATCAGACGTGCCGCGCTGAACGTTCCCGCGGTGACGAAGACGAAGCCGATCGCGTGGACCACGCCGAAGGCGAGCGTGAGGGTGGCGAGTGCGATGTGGCCGCTGCGCATGGCCTTGCGCCCGCAGAGGTGGTGCACCCAGCCGGTCGCGGTGAGCACGCCCCAGCACAGCGTCAGGCACATGAACGCGTACGCCAGCCGCGCGGAGAAGGCGGCGACGTAGCGCAGTCCCTGGTCGGCCGCCGGCTGGGCGAGGTGGATCAGCGCCTCGGTGGCCCATCCGTCAGGCATGTGCCTTCTCCCCAGGTTCCGGGCCGGCCGCCGGTGGCGAGCCGGCCGCGTCCGTGCCCCGCGCCGCTCTGCGCCGGGGACCGCGGACCAGCCACAGCGACAGCAGCGTGGCGCCGCCGAGGAAGGTGGCGAGCACGACGATGAGGAAGATGTCGGTGGCCTCCATGTCCAGTGCGGCGCCCGCCGAGGTGGCCGAGGCGTCGAGTACGGGCGCGGGAAGCGCCTCGTAGTCGACCAGTCCCGTGCTCTCCAGCAGGTTGATGTGCCGCAGCACCGCGGTGTTCCCGGTGTTGGCGAACGCGCGCATCGTGTCGTTGCGGGTGCCCGCGCGCACGTTGGCGATGTAGGTGAGCACCTTGCCGTGTGCGAGGCGGAGCCGGTTGGCGAAGACCCGGTCGAACTCGGCGTCGCTGCCGGCGCCGCGCATCTCGCCGAGCCAGTCCTGCTGCTTGACCGTCGGCCGGTCGGGCAGCTCGACACCGAGCCGCTCGGCGACCGTCTTGGTCGCCGCGTCGAGCCTGCCGTGGTCGACGAGGATCGGCAGGCCGATCGAGCGGACGCGGGAGCTCTCGCCGCGAGTTCTGGCCCAGCTCGCCGCCGGCATCTCCCACAGGCCGGCCTGCCGCACCTTGACAAGCAGCTCGGCGTCGGTGTCCGCGACCGGGGCGCCTGCGTCCGGCGTTGCGAGGCCGGGGGTCGGCCGCGCCTTCCCGCCGTCGGGCGTGATCGGGAACCAGGTGCCGTCGATACCCTCGCCCGCCGTCTCGCCCGGCATCTCGTCGTCGGCGTACCGGTAGAGCGGCCAGCCCGCGAGCGTGAGCTGATCGGTGCCGTCCGACCGGGTCACCGAGCCGAGCAGCTCCTGCGCCATCCCGTCCGCCTGTGCCGTACCGGCCGCACGCACGGGCGGCCACCGCTCGGTACAGGCGCCGGTGCAGTTCGAGACAGGTGGGTCGGAACTGTCACGGTCGTATCGATAGAGTGCGAATCCCTTGTCGTCAACCACCATCCGGCCGATGTCGAACGCCTCGACACCGTGCAGCCGCTCTCCGGCCTGCTCCGTACCGCTCTGCGCGGTGGCCTGGATCTGTACCGTGCGGCCGGTGTCCGACGAGTAGTAACCGCCGTAGGAATTGCTGTCGTCGCAGGCCGCGGTGAGCGCGACTACGGCGATACCAGCGGCGAGGGACATGAGTGAGCGCCGTGCCGGCGTCATGAACTTCCTCCTGTCGGGGGCCAGGGGCGTGCGCCATCGCCATGGAAGTAGCTGTTCAAGGGCACAGTGGATCCACTGTGGACATGTTTGTCCATAGTGGAATTCGGGCGTTGCGGGGGACAACGCCTCGGTATGGCTTGTCGGGGTCTTCGGAGAGGGATACGGCGAAGGTTCGGTAACGGTTCAAAAAAAGATTCACGACGATGAGATCGACGTGGGTACTGGACGAACAAGCCGCGGCACCACAAGGATGTGTCCCGTGGGACGCCACAGCCGCACTCTCCAACCCGTCGCCGACCGAGCCATCGAGCCGAGCGGGCACGAAGACCTGGCCAAATCGCTTTACCAGGAATTCGGCAGGCCGCTGATGGCATTCACGCTCAACCTCACCGGTCACGACCGGCAGTGGGCCGAGGACGTCGTGCAGGAGACGCTGATCAGGGCGTGGCGCAACGCCGACAAACTGGACCGCGAGCCGGAGATGCTGCGTGCGTGGCTGCACACGGTGGCGCGGCGCATCGTCATCGACGGCTGGCGCAGCCGCCGGGCGCGCCCGCAGGAGGTCGAGGAGGCCGACGCCGACTCGGTCGGCGTGCCCGACGAGTCGGACCGCACGCTGGCCGCGATGGTGGTCTACGAGGCGCTGCGCAACCTTTCGCCCGAACAGCGTGAGGCCGTGTCGCAGACGTATTTGCGGGACCGGACCGTGAACGAGGTCGCGGCGACCCTCGGGGTGCCGCCGGGTACGGTCAAGTCGAGGATCTACCACGCGGTACGGGCACTGCGCCGCGCTCTGCAGGATCGGGGGTGAGCCGCACGATGGCCGGAGCCGCGCACACCGATGTGGCCGCGTACGTGCTCGGTGTGCTCGACGACGCCGAGAACGCCGTGTTCGAGGCGCATCTGCTGGACTGCCCGCACTGTCAGCTCGACCTACTCGAACTGCACGACCTGCCCGACGTGCTCGACCGGATCAGGCAGCGCTGGCCGGAACCTCCGGTGCCCGCGCCCGGACGCCAGGTGCTCGACGCGCTGCTCGACGAGGTGAGCGCCGCACGCCGCAGGCGCCGGCGCGCGGGGCGGCTCGCCGGCGTGGCCGCGGCATTGTTGATCCTGGCCGGCCCGCTGCTCACATTCGCCCTGCTGGCGCCGGAATCCGAGGACGGCAGGGCGGTGCCGCAAGCGCGCGGGCCGGAGCCGACGGCTGTGCAGGCACCGCGGACGGGCGCCGGCTCACCCGGGATGCCTGATCCGGAGCCTGCCGGCTCCGTCGACATGTTCGGACCCGATCCGGCGGGCGCCTCGGCCACCGCGAAGGTGACCGTGCACGACCGGGACTGGGGGAGCAGGGTCGATCTCCAGCTCGGTGGGATCGCGGGACCGCAACGCTGCCGGCTCGTGGCGGTCTCCCGGGACGGGGACACGCAGGTGGTCACCGGCTGGTCGGTGCCGGCGCCGGGCTACGGCGTGCCGGGTTCCCCGGAACCGCTGCGGATCTCCGGTGGCACGGCGCTGACGCCTGCCGATATCGAGCGGTTCGAGGTGCGTACCGACAGCGGCTCGCTACTCGCCACCGTCTCTCGGTGACCTGGCTTTATAACGTAAAGGTAACAGCCAGGTCGCTTTTTGAACTACCCGCGCCGTTCGCGCCGTATCCCTGAGTGCCGCAGTTAAGCCGGCCGGCGAACCCCCGGATCGCGATCTCGCCGGGTTCTCTTCCTTCGCCGAATCATCTGTAGCCGCCGCCTGGGTGGCCGGGTCTTGCTACCGCGATGCCGCCTGGGCAGAACGTGAACGAGGTGAGCAGTCAATGCCCCGAAACCAAGGGCGACATCGCGTAGCCCGCAGAACGAAGATCGCGACCGGAGCTCTCGGCCTCGCGCTTGCGGTCGGTGGTCTGGTCGTGACCACGACGGCCGGCGACCCCGGCCGGGCCGGTGCCGACGAGACGGACGGCTCGCTCTACGTCGACATCACGACCGTGCAGCCGAATGTCGACGAAGTGCCGCCGGGCGACGGCGCGTCGACGGGCACGTTCACCGTCGACTGCGGCCGCAACGAGGAGGGTCACTTCAACGCCGACAACTTCATCGCACAGCCGGGTGTCGACAACGGCGCCCAGCATGTGCACGACTATGTCGGCAATCTCTCCGCCAACTCCGACTCGAACAACGAGAGCCTGCTGGCCTCCGACACGACGTGCGGTAACGGTGACCGCTCGAGCTACTACTGGCCGGTGCTGCGCATCGATACCGGGAACCCCGAGAGCCCGGAGAACCCCGAGAGCCCCGAGAGCGCCGACGGTGGCAACCCGGCGAGTGCGCCGGAGGGCTGGGCCGCCGAGTCCCGGCGGAACGCGACGATGCGCTCGCAGGCCAAGCTGGACGCCCGCATGCCCCGCATCGAGTGCCCCGACGTCGTGACGGAGCTTCCCGACGTGCCCGATCCGGCGATGGGCGAGGTGAACCGGGAACTGGCGAACCTGGACGCCCAGGTGGCGCGGGCCGATCAGCGGCTGGACAGCGCCCGCGGTGAGGGCGGGCCGGACTTCGTCCGCAACGCGATCCTCGGCCCGCTGGCGGACCGGCGGGCGGCGACCATCGAGCGCATCGCGACCGCCATGAGCCGGTTCGGGCAGCGGATACGCGACCTCCGGGACCTGGCTCGCTGTGCCGAACGGGACACCGGTGACGACGGCCTCGACAACGGCCTCGACAACGGCGGCGAGAACAGCGAGGGGGACGACGGGCAGGACGACGAGTTCGCCGAGCCGGAGGGCGAGAACTTCGAGCTGCCCGGAAACGAGGGCGAGATCCAGCAGGCCGCGGACGTCGACCTGACCTTCCGTGGCAGTCCCGCCGGGGACGTTTCGGCGATGCCGCAGTTCCTGCGGGTGCTCACCGGTCAGGCCAAGCCGACCGCCAACGGCGACGAGCTGGCCAGGCCGTCGTTCACCTGCAGTGGTTTCACCGACCGGCTGATCGACGAGTACCCGATCTGTCCCGAAGGCAGCCAGGTGATGCGGGTGCACGACTTCCCGAGCTGCTGGGACGGGCAGAACATCGACAGCCCGAACCACCGGGACCACATCGTCTTTCCGGACGAGGAGACCGGGCAGTGCGCGGACGGGTTCACCGCCGTGCCACAGCTGCGCATCACCCTGACCTACGACATTCCCCGTGAGATCCAGGAAGCCGGACAGTACACAATCGACTCTTTCCCCGAGGAGAACAACAACCCGGCCTCCGATCACGACGACTTCGCCAACGTGATGTCGCAGGAGATCATGAACCGGGTCGTGAACTGCATCAACGGCGGCCAGAGATGCGAGGAATGACGGTCAGGTGGGGCGGGCCGGACGATGCCGTCGGTCGGAGTCCGGCCGAGTCGCTCATCCAGCGGAGAAGGGCCGATCAGCATGTCCTGTGCCTGGCACTCGCCCGGCGCCGGTTCGTCCACTCCGCCTTCCCGCGCCGACGAATGCGATCGGCACGGTCGGGGCGAAAAAGGTTGAACCGCGTCGTCCCGGCGCACGTGTGCTGGTTACCGGTCGTCCCGATGCCGCGGGACTCCCTACCACATAAGGAGAAACTCTGATGTCTCGCACGGGTCTCGCCGTCTCCGCGATGGCAGCCGCCGCCGGTCTGGGGCTGCTCGCCTCCTGCGGCTACGGCACCGATGACATTGGCGCTCCAGCTCCCGCCGCGGTCCAGCAGCAGGCACAGCCCGCCGAGCAGGCCAAGCTGGTGGCCGCGGAGGTCGGCGAGCTGGGGCAGGTGCTCACCGACCAGGACGGTAAGACACTTTATCGCTTCGCCGAGGACTCCGCCGATCCGCCGACGGCCACCTGCGAGGGTGACTGCGCGACCGCGTGGCCACCGCTGCTGGCCGAGGGCGAGGTGGCGGCAGAAGGTCTGGACCAGTCGCTCGTCGGCACGGTCAGCCGTTCCGACGGCACCCAGCAGGTGACCGTGAACGGCTGGCCGGTGTACCGCTTCGCCAAGGACACCGCACCCGGCCAGGCGCAGGGTCAGGGGGCCGACGACGCGTGGTCCGCGATCACCCCGGCCGGCGGCAAGGCGGGCGAGGGCGCGGCCGCGGTGAACACCACCGAGATCGCCGGGCTCGGCGAGGTCCTCGTCGACCAGGACGGCATGACGCTGTATCTGTTCAAAGAGGACAGCACCGAGCCGCCGGAGGCGACCTGCGAGGGCGATTGCGCGCAGACCTGGCCACCACTGCTCGCCGAGGGTGACGTGCAGATCGACGGTGTCGACCCGGCGCTGGTGAGCACGGTCGAACGCGCGGACGGCACGCGGCAGGTGACGGTCGGCAACTGGCCGGTGTACCGCTACGCCAAGGACACCGCGCCCGGTGACGCCACGGGGCACGGGGTCAAGGGCACCTGGTACGCGATGGAGCCTGCAGGCTGCGCGGTCTCGCCCGAGAAGAAGCCCGCCGAAGCGGCGGGCGAGGAAGCCGACAGCGGCTACGACTACTGAGCCACTGAGCGATTCCGGCTTCCGAGTCTCCGGCCCGGCGGGTGTTCCCACCTCACCGCACCCGCCGGGCCGGTCCCGCCCGCTCACGAGAAAGGCTGTCGGATGGCGGCGCTGTGGGCCAGACGAGAGGCAGCGGCCGACGAGGCGCTGATCCGCTCGCTCTACACCGAGCACGGCAAGGCCCTGCTCGCGTACACCACGCGGTTGACCGGTGATCGCGCCGCCGCGGAGGACGTCGTGCAGGAGACGCTCGTCCGCGCGTGGCGGCGGCCCGACGCGCTGCTCAACGGCAGGGGATCGGTGCGCGGCTGGCTGCTGACGGTGGCCCGCAACATCGTCACCGACCGGTACCGGGCGAAGGCGGCGCGGCCGTGCGAGGTCGCCGAGTCACCGCACACCCCGCCCGTGCAGTTCGATCACGCCGACTCGGTCGTGGACTCGGTGGTGGTGCTGGACGCGCTGGCCCGGCTCAGCCCCGAGCACCGCGACGTGCTGACCGAGATCTACTTCCGTGGCCGCAGTGTCAACGAGGCCGCGCGAAATCTCGGCGTACCCGCCGGAACGGTGAAGTCACGCTCGTACCACGCTCTGCGTGCGCTGCGGCAGACCTTCACCGGCGGGCGGCTCGCGGTGCGGGAGGTGGCCGGATGACCACAGGACACGACACGCGTTCACTCGGTGCCTACGTGCTCGGGGCGCTGGACCGGCAGGAGGTACCCGCCGTGGAGCGGCACCTGGCTTCGTGTCCGCGGTGCCGGGCGGAGCTGGACGAGCTGTGCGCCACGCGCGCGCTGCTCGGCGAGGTTCCTCCCGAGGCACTGCTGGAGGGGCCACCGGACGGGGGTGAGCTGCTGTTGCGGCGCGCGCTGCGGACGGTCCGGGCTGGCCGGGCGGGTCGTGGCGGCCGGTCCCGGCGGGTGGGTGCCGGTGTGGCCGCGGCCGTGGTCGCCGCCGTGCTCGCCGGCGGCGGGGCGGTGCTCGGCTACAGCGTCGCGCCGGGGGTGCTCGCGCAGCAGGAGACGCCCGCAGGGCGAGCCGGGTCGGCGACCGATCCCGGCACCGGCGCCGCCATGACCGTCTCGGTGCGGCCGGCCGCGGGCTGGGTACGGCTGCATGCATCGGTCGCCGGGATCGAGGCGGGGCAGCGGTGCCGCCTCGTCGTGGTGGCGGCCGACGGGACCCGCACGGACGCCGGCAGCTGGCTGGTCTCCGGTGACGGCGCGCAGGAGGGCACCGAGCTGGACGGTGCCGCCGTCGTCGCGCCGGCCGACGTGGTCGCCGTCGAGGTGCGGAACTTCGCGGGCCGCAGGCTCGTCGCCGTGCCCCTCGCCTGAGCACCCGCGAGTCCCCCGTTACGGGCATGAACGCAGGACTCGCGCCGCGGGGCGTACAGAGAATTCTCAGGAATGTGTGGCACCGTGGCGACGTGCGTGTATTGGTAGTTGAGGACGAGGAGCCGCTGGCCGACGCGATCGCGCGCGGGCTGCGCCGTGAGGGCATGGCGGTCGACGTCGCGTTCAACGGCGACGACGGCCACGAGAAGGCGGCCGTCACACGCTATGACGTCGTGCTGCTCGACCGGGATCTGCCCGGCATGTCCGGTGACGAGCTGTGCCGGGAGATCGTGTCCTCGGGCGAGCTCACCAGAGTGCTGATGCTGACCGCGAGCGGCGCCGTCGCGGACCGGGTCGAGGGGCTGTCCCTCGGTGCGGACGACTATCTGGCGAAGCCGTTCGCCTTCCCCGAACTGGTGGCGCGGGTACGCGCACTCGGCAGGCGGGCGACCCCGCCGGCGCCGCCGCTGCTCACCGCCGGCGACGTCGAACTCGACCCCGGCAAGCGGACCGTGCACCGCGCCGGCGAGCCGGTCGAGCTCACCCGCAAGGAGTTCGGCGTGCTTGAGGTACTGCTCTCCGCCGGGGGCGCCGTGGTCAGCAGCGAGGACCTGCTCGAACGGGTGTGGGACGAGAACGCCGATCCCTTCACCACCACGGTGCGGGTCACCGTGATGACACTGCGCAAGAAGCTCGGTGAGCCGGGCATCATCGAGACCGTGGTCGGCTCGGGCTACCGGGTACCGGGTGCCGGCTCGCGCAACAGGTGAACCGCCGCGCCGGGCTCCCGGTGCGCAGCCTGCGCGCCCGCATCACCCTGCTCGCCACCCTGCTCGCCGCCGCCGTGAGTCTGGTGCTGCTGTGGCTCGCGTGGAAGCTGGTCGGTGACTCGGTGGCGGCGGTGCCGCAGATGCCGCCCGGCACGACGGTGCGGGTCGACGGCGTCGACGTCGAGGCGTCCGCGCTGGCCGCGCACCTGCGGGAGCACGCCAGGCAGCGGGTGCTCATCGCGGGTGCCGCCGCGTTCTTCTTCGTCGTCGCGGCCACCGGCATCCTCGCGTGGACGCTCACCTCCCGCGTACTGCGGCCGCTGCGCGAGATTACCGGCACCGCGCGTCGGCTTTCGGTGGAGTCGATGGGCCAGCGGATCGGGGACATCACGACGAAGGGGGAGCTGGCCGAGCTGGCCGGCACCTTCGACGCGATGCTCGACCGGCTCCAGGCCGCTTTCGAGGCGCAGCGGCACTTCGTGGCCAACGCCAGCCACGAGCTGCGGACCCCGCTGTCGGTGATCCGCACGGAGCTGGACGTGACGCTGGCGGACGAGGACGCCGACCAGGCCGAGCTGCGGCGGATGGCCGCGGTGGTGCGTGACGCGACCGAACGCGCCGAGCGGCTCGTCGGGTCGCTGCTGCTGCTCGCGCGCACCGACGGCACGGGACTCGCGGCGGCCGAACCGGTCGATCTCGCCGTGCTGGCCGACAGCGCCTGGCGGGCAGTGCGCGCCGAGGCCGCGGAGCGCGGCTTGCGCACGGATTTCCACACCGAGCCCGCTCGTACGACCGGGGATCCGGCGCTGCTGGAACGGGTGGCCGGCAACCTGCTGGAGAACGCGGTGCGGCACAACGTCACGGGCGGCTGGATCGAGGTGACCACCGGCGCGGACGACCGCTGGGCGGTGCTGCGGGTCCGCTCGGCGGGCGGGCTGATCGACCCCGCGGCGGTCTCCGAGCTGTTCGAGCCTTTCCGCCGGGCGGGGGTGGCCCGCACGGCGCGGTCGGGGGCCGGGCTCGGGCTGTCCATCGTGCGGGCCGCGGTGCAGGCGCACGACGGTTCCGTCGCCGCGGAGCCGGTGGTGGGTGGCGGCCTTTCGGTAACCGTGCGCCTGCCGGCCGGCGGGTGAGCGGATACGGTCGGGGCATGGATCCGACGGTTGAGCTGAACAACGGTGTGCGCATGCCCCGGCTGGGTTTCGGCGTCTACAAGATCCCCGACGCGGAGGTCGAGCGCGCGGTGCACACGGCGTTCGAGGCCGGGTACCGCAGCATCGACACCGCGACGCTGTACCGCAACGAGCGGGGCGTCGGCGCCGCCGTGGCCAGCTCGGGGCTGCCGCGCGAGGAGGTCTTCGTCACCACCAAGCTCTGGAACACCGAGCACGGCTACGACGAGGCGCTCCGGGCCTTCGACGCGAGCCTGCGGGAGCTGGCGCTCGACTACGTCGACCTGTACCTGATCCACTGGCCGGTGCCGAGCAGGGACCGCTACGTCGAGACGTGGCGCGCCTTCGAGAAGATCATCTCGGACGGCCGGGCGCGTGCCATCGGGGTGTCGAATTTCCAGGTGCCGCACCTGCAGCGCCTGCTTGACGAGACCGGCACGATTCCCGCGGTCAACCAGATCGAGCTGCATCCCCGGCTGCAGCAGCCGGAGCTGCGCGGCTTCCACGAGCGGCACGGGATCGTGACCGAGGCGTGGAGCCCGCTCGCGCGCGGCGGCGACCTGTTGCGGGACGAGGTCGTGGAGACGGTCTCCCGCAAGCACGGCAAGACGCCCGCACAGGTGGTCCTGCGGTGGCACCTGGAGATGGGCCACGTGGTGATCCCGAAGTCGGTGACGCCCGAGCGGATCGCGGAGAACATCGACGTGTTCGACTTCGAACTGGACTCGCACGACATCGCCGGGCTGGCCACGCTGGAGGTCGGCGACCGGATCGGGCCGCATCCGGACACGCTCGCGTAGCACCGAGCGCTTCATTGCGCTACAGTTGTGCTATGACTGCGGAAACCATCGGCCAGCGTGAGCTCCGCAATGACAACGCGGAGATCATGCGGCGGGTCGAGGCGGGGGAGAGCTTCACCGTCACCCGGCACGGCAGGCCGGTCGCCGACCTCGTGCCGCACCGCCGCACGTGGCACATGCCGCGATACACCCTCGCCGAGGTGCGGGCCGAGTTCGGTGACCTGCCTCCGGTGGACGGTGCGCGGTGGCGCAGCGAGCGGGCCGAGGACGACGCGGTCTTCGGGCCGGACGAGCCCGGGGATCCGTGGTCGCGGCGGTGACCGGCCCGGCGGAGGTGCTGCTCGACACCTGTGCCGTCATCGACCTGGAACGGCTCGACCTGGGCTCGCTCGCCGACGCGCGGCCGCTCGTCAGCGCCGTCACCATCGCCGAGCTCGCGTACGGGCTCGACGTCGATGACCCGATCGAGCGGTCGGCCAGGACCGAGCGGTACTACGCGGCGCTGCGGCGGTTCGAGGTCGTACCGTTCGACGCCGCGGCGGCGAAAGTCTACGGCACGATGGCGGCGCTGGTGCGCCGTGCCGGGCGCAGCCCGCGGCCACGCAGGCTGGACCTGCAGATCGCCGCAACGGCGGCGGCGAACGGGCTGCCACTACTCACCGGCAACGCCGCCGACTTCACTGGCCTCGACCGGCTGCTGGACGTCATTTCCGTATAACGACCTATACGGCACGGCGTCGGGTCGCCCGGCCTGCGCCGGACGGCCGGGCGACCCCCCGAACGGCTCAGGCCGCGGGGACCGAGGCCACCCCCGGCGCCAGGAACGGCTTACCGTTGACCTTCTCGGACACGCCGGACCGGTCGAGGTACGGCGTGATGCCGCCGAGCCAGAACGGCCAGCCCGCGCCGAGGATCAGGCACAGGTCGATGTCCTGCGCCTCCGAGACCACGCCCTCGTCGAGCATGATCCGCGCCTCCTCGGCGATGGCCGAAAGCGCACGCTCGCGCACCTGCTCCGCCGACGACGGTGCGTCCCCCTGCCGCCAGAGCTCGGCGACCTCGGGATCGACCTGCTGGTTGCCCTTGTCGTCCCAGGTCCAGACCGCGCTCTTGCCCGCATCGACGAAGCGTTTCAGGTTCTCGCTCACGCCGTAGCGGTCGGGGAAGGCCGTGTGCATCGTCTCCGCGACGTGCAGCGCGACCGGGGGGCCGACGAGCTGGAGGAGCGTGAGCGGGGACATCGGCAGGCCGAGCGGGTCGAGTGCGGAGTCCGCGACCTCGAACGGGGTGCCCTCGTCGACCGTCGCGAGGACCTCGCCGAGGAAACGCGTGAGCAGCCGGTTCACCACGAACGCGGGCGCGTCCTTCACCAGCACGCACGACTTCTTCAGGTCCTTGCCCACCGCGAACGCGGTCGCCAGCGTCTCGTCGTCGGTCCGCTCCCCGCGCACGACCTCCACCAGCGGGAGCACGGCGACCGGGTTGAAGAAGTGGAAGCCGACGACCCGCTCCGGGTGCCGCAGCTCGGCCGCCATGTCCGTGATCGAGAGCGAGGAGGTGTTGGTGGCCAGCACGGCCTCCGCGGCGACGTGCTGCTCGACCTCCGCGAAGACCTGCCGCTTGACGCCGAGGTCCTCGAACACCGCCTCGATCACGAAGTCGGCGTCGGCGAAGGCCGCCTTGTCCAGCGTTCCGGACACCAGCGCCTTCAGCCGGTTCGCCTCGTCCGGTGAGATCCGCTGCTTCCCCAGCAGCCTGTCGACCTCTTCGTGCACATAGGACACACCCTGGTCGACACGTTCCTGGTCCACATCGGTCAGCACCACCGGTACCTGGAGCCTGCGCACGAACAGCGCGCCGAGCTGGCTGGCCATCAGCCCCGCGCCGACGATGCCGACCTTGCCCACCTCGCGCGCCAGCGACTTGTCCGGCGCGCCGACCGGCCGCTTCGCGCGCTTGTTCACGAGGTTGAACGAGTACAGACCGGCCCGCAGCGGGTCGGTCATCAGCACGTCCGCCAGCGCCTCGGACTCCGCCGTGTAGCCGGTGTCGAGGTCGGCGGTGCGGGCCAGTTCGAGCAGCTCGACCGCCTTGTTCGCCCCCGGCGAGGCCCCCTTGGTCTTGCCGTCGACGATCGCCTTCGCGCGGCCGATCGCGGCGTCCCACTCCTCGCCCCGGTCGATCGCGCGGCGCCGCGGCGTGTGCTCGCCACGCACCACCTTCGCCAGCCAGCGCAGGGACTCCTCGAGGAAGTCGGCGGAGCCGAACAGCTCGTCGGTGATGCCGAGCTCGGCCGCCTGTGCCGGCTTGAGCATCTTGTTCTGGTTCAGCGCGTTCTCGATGATGACGGTCACGGCCGCGTCCGGGCCGATCAGGTTCGGCAGCAGCTGCGTGCCGCCCCAGCCGGGGAACAGCCCCAGGAACACCTCGGGGAACGAGATGGCGGCGGTGTTGTCGGACAGGGTCCGGTAGTGGCACGACAGCGCGAGTTCGAGCCCGCCGCCCATCACCGCGCCGTTGACGAACGCGAACGTCGGGATGTCCGACTCGGTGAACCTACGGAACACGTCGTGGCCGCTCTGCGCGATCTGCGCGGCCAGATCCCGGCTCGCGATCTGCTCGACGCCGTCCAGGTCGGCGCCCACGGCGAAGACGAACGGCTTGCCGGTGACCGCGATCGCGGCGGGGGCGGCGGCGAACGCCTCGTCCAGCGCCGCGTTCAGGCTCACCAGGCCCTGCGGGCCGAAGGTGGAGGGACGGGTGTGGTCGTGGCCGTTGTCGATGGTGATCAGCGCGACCGGCTTGTCCAGTCCGGGCACGGACACCAGCCGGTTCGTCGCCCGCGTCACCACCTCGTCGGGAAAGGCCGTCTTTGCCTGTTCTGCGGAAATCACTTGTTGCCCTCCCAAGCGGGGTTCTCCCAGATGACCGTGCCGCCCATGCCGATGCCGACGCACATCGTCGTCATGCCGTAGCGGACGTCGGGGCGCTCGGCGAACTGGCGGGAGAGCTGGGTCATCAGGCGGACGCCGGACGAGGCGAGCGGGTGGCCGCACGCGATCGCGCCGCCCCACGGGTTGACCCGCTCGTCGTTCTCGGAGATGCCGAAGTGGTCGAGGAACGCGAGCACCTGGACCGCGAACGCCTCGTTGATCTCGAACAGGCCGATGTCCGAGATGGACAGGCCGGTGCGGGCGAGTGCCTGCTCGGTGGCCGGCACGGGACCGACACCCATGACCTCGGGGTCGACACCGGCGAACGAGTAGCCCACCAGCCGCATGCCGACGGGCAGGCCGAGCTCGCGGGCCGTGTCCTCGCCGGCGAGGATCGCGCCGGTCGCGCCGTCGTTGAGGCCGGCCGCGTTGCCCGCGGTGATCCGGCCGTGCGGGCGGAACGGCGTCTTCAACCCGGCGAGCTGCTCGACCGTCGTACCGGGGCGGGGCTGCTCGTCCTCGGTGGCCAGTCCCCAGCCCAGCTCCGCCGAGCGGATGGCGACCGGCACGAGCTCCGGCCCGATCTTGCCTGCCTTGACGGCGTCGGCGAACCGCTCCTGGCTGCGGGCGGCGTAGGCGTCGGTGCGCTGCCTGGTGATCTCGGGGAAGCGGTCGTGCAGGTTCTCCGCGGTCCGGCCCATCACGAGTGCCGACGGGTCCACCAGCTTGTCGGCGAGGAACCGGGGGTTCGGGTCCACGCCCTCGCCCATCGGGTGGTGGCCCATGTGTTCCACGCCGCCGGCGATCACGACGTCGTAGGCGCCGAAGCCGATGCCGCCCGCGGTGGTGGTGACGGCCGTCATCGCCCCCGCGCACATCCGGTCGATGGCGAAGCCCGGCACGGACTTCGGCAGGCCGGCCAGCAGCGCGGCGGTACGGCCGATGGTGAGGCCCTGGTCGCCGGTCTGCGTGGTGGCGGCGATCGCGACGTCGCCGACCCGCTCCGGTGGCAGCTCCGGGTGCCTGCGCAGCAGCTCGCGGATGACCTTGACGACCAGGTCGTCGGCCCGGGTGTCGGCGTACATGCCCTTGTCGCCTGCCTTGCCGAACGGGGTTCGGACCCCTTCGACGAAGGCCACGTTGCGCACCGCCCGCGCGGTCGGCGCGGCCGGTGTTGCGGGTGTGGCCACGAGGTGCTCCTTCGAACGAACGGAAGAATCTTTGAGGTCCGCACGATAGCCCTGGTTACTGGTCGGTAACCAGGGTGGTGGCTCTGTCAGGTGGCTCACAGCGAGCGGACTCGTGGGTGTTTTGCCCGGTCCGCCCACGGCTAAACCCGCAGGAGCGGGTCAGGCGGTGGTGTGCAGTGCCTTGCTGAGCTCGGTGGCGGTGAGCTCGATCTGCCACGGCCGGGCCCCGCCCTCGCGCAGCACCTCGGCGACGCCCTCCGGGGAAAGGTCCTCGGGCGGACGCCAGCAGGTGCGCCGGAGCAGGTCGGGCAGCAGCAGGTTCTCGGTGGGCAGCCTGTGCCGCTCGGCGATGCGGGCCAGGGTCGCCCGCGCGGCGGCCAGCCGTGCCGCGGCGTCCGGGTCCTTGTCCGCCCACCGGTTGGCCGGGGGAGGACCGTCGTTGCCGACGGCCGGACTCGGCAGCTCGGTCGCGGGCAGTGACTTGGCCGCCTGCAGGTGCCGCAGCCAGTTGCCGGTGTACCGCCGCTGCACGCGGCCGCCGAACACCGGCAGCGCCTGCAGATCGGCGACCGTGCGGGGATCGGCGAGCACGGCGTTGACGATCGCACTGTCCGGCAGTACCCGGCTCGGCGCGCGGTCGCGCTTGCGGGCCAGCTCGTCGCGTGCCTCCCACAGCGCGCGCACGGCGGCCAGCCCGCGGGCGGTGCGAACCTTGTGGATACCCGACGTGCGGCGCCACGGCTCCGTGCGGGGCGGCGCGGGCGGAGCGGTGCGGACCGCCTCGAACTCCTGGTGGGCCCACTCCAGCTTGCCCTGCGCGGCCAGCTCGGCCTCCAGCTTCTCCCGCAGCGGGATGAGCAGCTCGACGTCGAGGGCGGCGTAGTTGAGCCACGAGGTGGGCAGTGGCCGCTTCGACCAGTCGGCGGCGCTGTGCCCCTTCTCCAGCCGGTAGCCGAGCAGCAGCTCGACGAGGGTGCCGAGCGCGACGCGCTCGTAGCCGGCGAGCCTGCCGGCGAGCTCGGTGTCGAAAAGGGCGGCGGGACGGAGCTCCAGCTCGTCGAGGCAGGGCAGGTCCTGGGAGGCGGCGTGCAGCACCCATTCGGCCTCGCCCAGCACGGCCGCGAGCGGTTCCAGCCGGCCCTCGAGTGGAACCGGGTCGACGAGCATGGTGCCGGCGCCCTCGCGGCGTACCTGGATGAGGTAGGCCTTCGGCCAGTACCGGTAGCCGGAAGCCCGTTCGGTGTCCACGGCGATCGAGCCGGTGCCGGCCGCCAGCCGCTCGCACGCGTCGTGCAGCGCCTGCACATCCGCGATGACCGGCGGGGTGCCGTCGGCGGGTTCCGTCAGTGGTTCGGGCGGTGTGGGCGCGGTCTCCGCCGGTGCCTCGGGGCCACGATCTGCGGTTTCCACGAGAATGGACCCTACGGGACGGACTTACCGCGCCTGGTCAGGCCGCCCCGTAGGGACACTCGTCGCTAGCGGATCACCCCGGCACGCATGGCCAGTGCGACCATCTGTGCCCGGTCACCGGTGCCGAGCTTGCGGCCGATCCGCGACAGGTGGGACTTCACCGTGAGCGCGGAGAGGCTGAGCTCCTCACCGATCTCCTTGTTGGACTGGCCGTCGGCCACGAGCTGCAGTACCTCGACCTCGCGCGCCGAGAGCTCGCGCGGGGTGTTGTCGGTGCCTGCCACCCTGGTGCCGGTGGCCAGTACGGGCGCCACGCTCGGATCGGCGTAGACACCGCCCTCGAGCACCCTGCGCACGCCGTCGGTGACGACCACCGGCGACGCGGACTTGAGCAGGTATGCCTGGGCGCCCGCCTGGAAAGCGGACCGTACGGCGTACGGATCATCGGACGACGCAAGCACCACCACACGTGGCCAGCCGTTGCTACGGAGCTCCGTAACCAGCTCGATGCCACTGCCGTCCGGCAGGCCGAGATCGAGGATCGCGAGGTCGCACGGCCCGGTGGCCGTCGCCCTTGCTCTCGCCTCGGCCACCGTGGCGGCCTCGTGTACCGTGCCTGCGCCCATTTGTGCTAGTCGTGCGGCAATTGCCTCCCTCAGCAGCGGGTGGTCGTCGACCACCAGCACGGAGAACAACTCTTCCCGCGGATGCGGAACCATGCTCGCCGGCAACGCGCCGGCTGGCGTGGATCGGACGGCCTGAGAAAAGCCGACGGCAGCCACGTCACTACCTCCCTGGAGTCGGTCGTGCCCCCCGACCGGCACCGGGACTTTCGGCCAATCAGCCGCGCCAGCTTTAGACCGAAAGTGGTGTCGTCGGATGCACTCTAGCCGCCCAAGTGGGTCAGTGGGGGGATCAAATAGGTATCTATACCGATCGGGTAGTTACTCACTGCCGATTGCGTAGCACGATCGGGTTATTACACGCGCCGTGGCTAACGGATCGCACAGCGTCCACGATGAAGTAAGGTTATCGGTTTTGTTCAGGGCGTGCAGATGGTCCGTGCAGATGCGCCGAGCCGTGCCGCAGCGGGTGCGAACCGTGGACGAGAAGGGCGTCAGGCTCCGCCGAGTAGGCAGGAGTATGCCTCCTGGGTGACGTGCCGCCCCGACCGGGGGAAGTCAGCAGCCCTGCCGCTGCTCGAACAACGTCACCCCGACCGGGGGAAGCCCGACCACGCTCGACATCACCTGGCAGAACGCCTCGCCGTGCGGCCGCAGTGCCGTGGTGGTGGGTGTCCAGGACGCGCGTAGCTCCAGGTCGTCGGTGCGGGCGGGCCCCGAGATGTCACCGAAGCGGGCCGAGGACGTCTCGGTGACCGTGCCGCCGAGCGCGGTCACCGCCGCGCCCGACGTCTCCAGCGCATCGGTCAGCCACGACCAGCCGACGGCGGGCAGGAAAGGGTCGGCCGCCAGTTCGCGGTCCAGTTCGGCGCGGACGTAGACGACCAGCCGGAACACCCCCTGCCACGACTCCGGGCCGTCCGGATCGTGCAGCAGGACCAGCCGGCCCGAGGCCGCCACGTCCGCCGGGCCGGTGACCTCGCAGCCGAGCGCGTACGACCACGGGGCGAGGCGCTGCGGTGCCCGGATCGGTTCCAGGGTCACCTCGGGCCGGGGCCGCACGGATTGCAGCGCCGCGACGGCGTCGCGGAACAGATCGGGCGCCTGCGTCATGGCGGTCACCGCCCGACTGTAAGCCGCGACCCGGCCGGTACGGGCGCAGACGCGCCGGGGAACGTGCCGCCGCCGGGCGTGGCACGATAACGATGATGACAACGTCCGTCCCGCCGTCCTCCCCGCCGCCGACCCGGCCGCAGGCCCGGCGCGAACTCACCGACGCGCCGTTCCTCGCCGCCGCCCGGGGTGACCGTCCCGCCCGGCTACCCGTCTGGTTCATGCGCCAGGCCGGGCGCTCCCTGCCCGAGTACCGCGAGCTGCGCGAGGGTGTGCCGATGCTCCGCGCCTGCCTGGACCCGGAGATGCTCGCCGAGATCACCCTGCAGCCGGTCCGGCGGCACGGAGTGGACGCCGCGATCCTGTTCAGCGACATCGTGGTGCCGTTGTACGCCGCCGGCCTCGACATCGACATCGTGCCCGGGACGGGACCGGTGGTCGGCTCGCCCATCCGCTCGGCCGCCGGGGTCGCGGCCCTGCCGACACTCGAACCCGGCCAGGTGTCGGCCGTGGCCGACGGCGTGCGCCTGCTGACCGACCGGCTCGGCGACGTGCCGCTGATCGGCTTCGCGGGCGCGCCGTTCACCCTGGCCTCCTACCTCATCGAGGGCGGGCCGAGCCGCAACCACGAGCACACCAAGGCGCTCATGCACGCCGAGCCGGAGCTGTGGCACACGCTGGCCGACCGGCTCGCCGACATCGCGCTGGGCTTCCTGCGCGCGCAGCTCGACGCCGGGGTGGACGCGATCCAGCTTTTCGACTCCTGGGCCGGTGCGCTCTCCCCCCGCGACTACCGCGAGTTCGTCCTGCCGCATTCGGCGAAGGTGCTGGCGGGCGCCGGGCAGTACGGCGTCCCGCGCATCCACTTCGGCGTCGGCACCGGCGAGCTGCTGACCGCGATGCGGGACGCGGGCGCCGATGTCGTCGGCGTCGACTGGCGGGTGCCGCTCGATCTGGCCGCGCGCAGGCTGACCCTGCCCGACGGCCCGCCGCCGGTCCTGCAGGGCAACCTCGACCCGGCACTGCTGATGGCCTCGTGGCCGGTGGTCGAGGCGGAGGTGCGCCGCATCGCCGCCGAGGGCCGCGCCGCGGCCGGGCACATCTTCAACCTCGGACATGGGGTGCTGCCGGGAACCGACCCGGCGATGCTCACGCGTGTCGTGGAGCTGGTGCATTCGCTGTGACCGAACCGGCACCGAGGCGGGTCGCCGTCGTCGGAGGCGGTGTCTCCGCGCTTGTCGCCGCCTACCGCCTGCGCCGTGAGCTCGGCGGCGACGCCGTGCTCACGGTCTGCGAGGCCACCGGCGAACTCGGCGGAAAGCTCCGCACCACCGAGCTCGCCGGCCTGCCCGTCGACACGGGCGCCGAGGCGTTCCTCGCCCGCAGGCCCGAAGCCGTCGCGCTGGCCACCGAGCTGGGCCTCGGCGGCCAGCTGACGCATCCCACGGCCGCCCGCGCGACCGTCCGGGCGGGCGGGCGGACACGGCCGCTGCCCAGGCGGACCGTCATGGGCGTGCCCGCGGCGCCGGACGCGGTTGCCGAGGTGCTCTCCGCCGAGGGCGGCCAGGCGGTCGCGGCGGAGGCCCGGAAGCCGGGCCTGACGCTGCCGGACGGCGACGTCGCGCTCGGCGCGCTGCTGCGGGAACGCTTCGGCGACGAACTGGTGGATCGGCTCGTCGATCCTCTCCTCGGCGGCGTCTACGCCGGTGGTGCGGACGGCCTCGGCCTGCGCGCGACAATGCCCGGGCTCGCGGCGGCGGTGGACTCCGGGGCGGGCTCGCTCACCGCGGCCGCCGCGGGCCTGCTGCCCCCGGAGCCGGGCGCGGAGCCGGTGTTCGCGACCCTGACCGGTGGCCTCGGCTCGCTCGTCGAGGCGCTGGTCGAGCACGCCGCACCGGAGCTCCGGCTCGGCGTCCCGGTACGGGCGCTCGACCGGCTGCCCGGCGGCGGCTGGCGGCTCACGTTCGGCGCCGCGGCACCGGCGCACGCGCCCGAGGAAGCGGAGCTCGATGCCGATGCCGTGGTGCTCGCGGTGCCGGCCCCCGCGGCGAGCCGCCTGCTCGCGGGCGTGGTGCCCGCCGCGTCGGCGGCGCTCGCGGAGGTGGAGCTCGCGTCGATGGCCGTCGTCACGCTCGCCCTGCCGCCGGGAACCGCGCTGCCGGACGCCTCCGGTGTGCTGATCGGCGCGGGGGAGCGGTACGACGACGGCACGCCGTTCACGGCCAAGGCGTTCACCTTCTCCGCCCGCAAGTGGGCCCACCATGCGCGCGCGGGCGCTCCCGTGGTGCTGCGCGGTTCGGTGGGCCGCTTCGGGGAGAACGAAGCACTGCGGTTCGGTGACGACGAACTGGCCCGCCTGGTTCGTGCCGACCTCGCCGAGCTGACCGGCGTCACGGCCGAACCGGTGGCGACGCTGGTGACCCGCTGGGGCGGCGGGCTCCCGCAGTACGGCCCGGGGCACCTCGAACGCGTCGCTCGCGTCGAACGAGCCGTCGCCACGGTTCCGGGCCTGGCGGTCGCGGGCGCGGCACTGCACGGCGTGGGCGTCCCGGCCTGCATCGCGACCGCGGAGGCGGCCGCTCTCCGGCTGGTGGGACGATAGGGGCATGGCGCGCCTGAACTACCAAGAACTCAACGACACCATCCGCTACACCGCGTGGTCGGTGTTCCGGGTCGAGCCCGGCAGGCTCCCCGAGGACCGCGGCCCCGCCGGCAGGGAGACCGAGGAGTACCTGGACGCGCTGGAGGGCAAGGGCGTCGTCGTGCGCGGGGTGTACGACGTGGCCGGCCTGCGGGCCGACGCCGACTACCTGATCTGGTGGCACGCCGAGGAGGTCGAGCAGGTCCAGGCCGCCTACACCGGCTTCCGCCGCACCCCGCTCGGCCGCGTGTCCACGCCCGTGTGGAGCCAGTTCGCGCTGCACCGGCCCGCGGAGTTCAACAAGAGCCACGTGCCCGCCTTCCTCGCCGGTGAAGAGCCGCGCAAGTACGTGTGCGTGTACCCGTTCGTGCGTTCCTACGAGTGGTACCTGCTGCCGGACGACGAGCGCCGCAAGATGCTCGCCGACCACGGCAAGGAGGCCCGCGACTACCCGGACGTGCGGGCGAACACCGTGGCGTCGTTCGCGCTCGGCGACTACGAGTGGATCCTCGCGTTCGAGGCCGACGAGCTGCACCGGATCGTGGACCTGATGCGTCACCTGCGCGGCACCGAGGCGCGCAGGCACGTCCGCGAGGAGATCCCGTTCTACACCGGCACCCGGGTTCCGCCCGCCGAGCTGGTGCTGAACCTCCCGTGACGTGTGCGCAGCTCACGGCTCGTGAGTGCGCACACGAGTTAGAACTCGCGTGCGCACTCACGAGCGGGCAGGCGCTTACGAGTCGGCAGGCACCAGGTGCAGCGCGACCGAGTTGATGCAGTACCGCTGGTCGGTGGGCGTGTCATAGCCCTCACCCTCGAACACGTGCCCGAGGTGGCTGTGGCAGGCGGCGCACAGCACCTCGACCCGCACCATGCCCATCGTGCGGTCCTCGCGCAGCACCACCGCGTCGGAGTCCGCCGGATCGTAGAACGACGGCCAGCCGCAGTGGCTCTCGAACTTCGTGTCGCTGCGGAACAGTTCGGCACCGCAGGCCCGGCACTCGTACACGCCGGTGGTCCTGGTGTCGGTGTACTCGCCGGTGAAGGGGCGTTCCGTGCCCGCCTCACGGAGCACCGCGTACTCCTCGGGGGCGAGCTGTTCCCGCCATTCCTGCTCGGACTTCACGACGCGGGGGGTCGTTCCGGCCTGGGAATCCATGTCTCCAGGCTACCTCGCCAGCCAGGCCAGCACGTTGCCGAGCGTGTCCCAGGCCGTCACCAGAACGCCGATGAGGATCAGGCAGACCACGGCAGCCGCCACCCACCAGCGCAGCCCGCCCGCGCGGTTGCTGGACTCCGCGAACTCGCCCACCCTGCGGATCGACGCCTCGACGGTGAAGCCCGGCTCGCAGCGCTGCATGCGATCCAGGTGCGCGGCGAACTCCTGGGCCTCCGGATCGTGGGGGTCCAGCCCGACGAGGTCCTCGTCGAAGCGAGGGTTGTGTGGCGCGCCCGCGTTGTCGGCCATACCTCAACGGTAAGGCATGCGGCGCTCGGATGGGCCGCGCCGTACTGAGCCGGTCAGTGCCGGTCAGTGCGGTCAGCCGGGCAGCTTCGTGTCGGAGTCGATGAGGAGCTGACCGTCGGAGTCGATCACGCGGAGGGTGACCTGCTGGGAACCCACGGTGGCACGGATGTCGACCGAGCCGTCCTCGTTGTTCGCGTGCTTGTAGGCGACCGCGTTCTCCGCGTAGACGGGCTGCCGCGACTGCCAGTAGCTCGCGAACTCGTCCTGGGAGCCGTAGACCGACTTGGCGGCGTCCGTCAGCATGTTCCAGCCCTCGGGCGTGCCCGCGGCCGCGTAGAAGTCGATGACCCGGTTACCCGCGGGGCCCCACTGCACCGTGTCTCCGGAGCTTTCCGTCTGGCCTGGTTCACCGGCCGCCGAGGAGCTGGGCGGGTTCTGTGACGCCGAGATCGACGGCGAGTCGTCGCCCGCGGCGCCAGGGTCCGGGTCGTCGCCGCCCGAGTTGAGCGCGATCACCACTACCGCCGCGACGATGAGCACCACCGCGCCGATCGCGCCGAACACGAGCGGCTTGCGTCTCCCGGACGTGCCGCTGCCGCCGCCACCGTTGCCGCTGTTGCCGCCGCTGCCGACACTGCCGTTCGCCGCCGGAGGCGGGGTCGGCGGGAAGTTGGTGGTCGGTGTGCGTGGCGGGGGCTCGCTGCGCCGCCACGGAGCCACGGCTGCGGGCTGGGGGCCGCCGTGGGCCAGCGGGGGAGACACCCGGGTGGCGGCGGGTCCCTGCCCGTTGCCGTCACCGGCCGCGAGGGCGGCGAGCCGGTCGCGGGCCTCGCTCATCGTCGGCCGCTCGTCCGGGTCCACCCGCAGCAGGCTCATCAGCAGCGCGGTCGCCGATCCGGCCCGGGTCGGCGGGTTCACCTTGCCACTCGCCGCGGCGTAGAGCAGCGCGAGCTGGTTCGTGCTGTCGCCGTAGGGCGGCACGCCCTCGATCGCGTGGTACAGGGTGGCACCCAGGGCGAAGACGTCGGAGCTCGGTGCGGGGTCCGCACCCCTGGCGAGCTCGGGGGCCAGGTAGGCGGGGGTGCCGCCGATGAGGCCGGTCTGGGTGAGAGTGAGGTCACCGGTGGCGCGGGAGATCCCGAAGTCGGTGATCTTCGTGGTGCCGTTGTCGTCGATGAGGATGTTGCCGGGCTTGATGTCGCGGTGCACGATGCCCGCCCGGTGCGCGGCGACGAGCGCGGCCGCCGCCTGCTCGCCGATCCGCGCGATCTCGGGCACGGCGAGCGTGCCCCGTTCAGCGAGGATCGCCGAGAGGCTTCGCGAGGGCAGGTACTCCATGACCAGACACGGGTCGCCGGCGTGCTCGGCGATGTCGAACACGACGATCGCGTTGGGGTGCTGGAAACGCGCCGCGTTCTTCGCCTCGCGCATCGCCCGCTGGCGGACGTTGTCGCGCTCGGACTCGGACAGTCCCGGTTGCGCCAGGATCTGTTTCACCGCGACGGAACGTTCCAGACGTTCGTCGATGGCTCGCCAGACGATGCCCATCGCGCCACTGCCGATGTGCTCGACGAGGCGATAGTGCCCTGCGATCAACTGGCCGGTGTCGATGACGGCTACTCCTCGGCTGCTACCCGCGATCGTGGATTGACTCGGCGCGAACGACAGGCTCGCGCAACCCGGTCGAGTGTAGCGGTCCGCGCCGGGCGTTCCGCGCGAACCGCCGTGAGCAACCCGGCCACGCCGAGTATGGCGAAGCCCGCGTAGCAGACCAGCAGCGCGGGCGGGGTCGTGCCGGTGAGCGCGTCGCCGAGCAGCACGATGGCGACGGTCCCGGGCAGGCTGCCGAGGGCCGTTCCGGCGAGGTAGGGACGCAGCCGGACGGAGGAGATGCCGCAGCAGTAACTCAGTGGCGCGAACGGGATCACCGGGATGAGCCGCAGGGACAGCACGGCGGGCAGGCCGCCACTGGTGAGCCGTTCGTCGACCACGCGTACCGGCGTGCGGTGCAGGTGCCGGGCGACCACGTCGCGGCCGAGTGCGCGCGCCACCAGGAAACCCAGTGCCGCCGAGAGCACGGTGGCGGTGAGCGCGACGGCGATTCCGGCGGCCTCGCCGAGCAGCAGCCCGGCTGCCAGGTTGAACACCGTGCGCGGGATCGGCGCCGCGGTGAGCACGGAATAGGCGAGCAGGAACAGCAGTGGCGCGGCCGCGCCGGCGTCATCCGCCCAGGACCGCAGCGCGACGGGCGCGGGCAGCGGCAGGGTCAGCGCGGCGGCCGTGCACGTGGTGAGCAGGACCAGCCCGATGATCAGCTTCGTCCGTACCGCCACGTCGTCACCGTAGAGCACGGCCGGTCCGGCTACGGTGGGTGCGTGGCGAAGCGTGGCGAAGCGATCGAGTACCAGGTGGGACGGCGCACGGTACGGGTGTCCAATCCGGACAAGGTGTACTTCCCGGAGCGCGGGATCACCAAACGACAGGTGGTCGAGTACTACCTCGCTGTGGCCGATCCCCTGCTGCGGGTGATCGGCGAGCGCCCGACCACGCTGAAACGGTTCGTTGACGGCGTGACCGGTGAGGCCTTCTACGCCAAGCGGGTGCCCAAGGGCGCGCCCGAGTGGGTCGAGCGCGTGCGGATCACGTTCCCGTCGGGCCGGACCGCCGAGGAGGTGTGCCCCACCGAGCCGGCGGTGCTGGCCTGGGCCGCCAACCTGGGCACGTTCGACTTCCACCCGTGGCCGGTCCGGCGCGCTGATGTGGATCACCCCGACGAACTGCGGATCGACGTGGACCCGCCGGACACCGCGGGGTTCGCCGACGCCACCCGGGTGGCCGAGACCGTGCGCGAGGTGCTCTCCGACGCCGGCCTGGTGGGCTATCCGAAGACCTCCGGCGGGCGCGGGGTGCACGTGCTCGTCCGGATCCGCCCGGAGTGGGACTTCGTCGACGTGCGGCACGCGGTGATCGCGCTGGGCCGCGAGGTCGAGCGGCGTGCTCCCGGCCGGGCGACGATCGCGTGGTGGAAGGAGGAACGCGCCGGGCGGGTCTTCATCGACTACAACCAGGCGGCGCGGGACCGCACGGTCGCCTCGTCGTGGTCGGTGCGCGGTACGCCGCGGGCGACCGTGTCCATGCCGGTGACCTGGGAACGGCTGCGCGACGTCGACCCGGACGACTTCGACGTGCTGACCGTGCCCGGCCTGCTCGCCGAGCACGGTGACCCGCACGAGGCGCTGGACTCGCGCGCGTTCGGCATCGAGACGCTGCTGGAGTGGTACGCGCGGGACGAACGCGATCACGGCCTCGGTGAGATGCCCTACCCGCCCGACTACCCGAAGATGGCGGGGGAGCCGAAGCGGGTGCAGCCCAGCAGGGCCCGGGAGCAGCCGTGACCGGACCGCCCGGACGGCTCAGCCGACCCGCTCGAACACCGCGGCGAGCCCCTGGCCGCCGCCGATGCACATGGTCTCCAGCCCGTACCGGGCGTCGCGGCGCCGCATCTCACGCGCCAGGGTGGTGAGGATGCGCGCCCCGGTCGCGCCGACCGGGTGGCCCAGCGAGATGCCCGAGCCGTTCACGTTCAGCCGGTCGAAGTCGTCGTCGCTGAGCTTCCATTCGCGGGTGCAGGCCAGCACCTGCGCCGCGAACGCCTCGTTGAGCTCGATCAGGTCCATGTCCTTCAGCGCCAAGCCGGCCCGCGCCAGCGCCTTCGCGGTCGCCGGGACCGGCCCGATGCCCATCGTCCGTGGCGGTACTCCCGCCACGGACCAGGACACCAGCCGCACCAGCGGGCGCAGGCCCAGCTGCTCCGCCTTCTCCCGGCTGGCAACCACGCACACGGCGGCGCCGTCGTTCTGCCCGCTGGCGTTGCCCGCCGTCACCGTGGCCGCGGGGTCCTGCCTGCCGAGTACGGGCCGCAGGCCGGACAGCGACTCCAGCGTGGCGTCGGCGCGCGGATGCTCGTCCCGGTCCACCACGGTGTCCGGCTTGCCCCGTTTGCCGGGCACGGTGACCGGCACGATCTCCTCGGCGAACCGGCCGTCCTCGATGGCCGCCACTGCGCGCCGGTGCGACCGCAGCGCGAGCTCGTCCTGCTCTTCCCGGGCGATGCCGTACTCCTCGCGCAGGTTCTCCGCCGTCTCGAGCATGCCGCCCGGCACGGGGTAGTGGACGCCGCCCGCCGTGACCCGGCCTCGCGCGAGCCGGTCCTTCAGCTCGACACCGCCCTGCGCGCCCCAGCGGATGTCGTCGGTGTAGAACTCGACGCTGCTCATACTCTCGGCCCCACCGGCGAGCACCAGTTCGTGCACGCCGGTCTGCACGCGCATCGCCGCGTCCAGGACCGCCTGCAGGCCCGAGCCGCACCGCCGGTCGAGCTGCAGGCCCGGAACCTCCACCGGCAGCCCGGCGTCCAGTGCCGCGACGCGGCCGATGGCGGGGGCCTCGCCGTTCGGATAGCACTGGCCGAGCAGCACGTCCTCGACCTCGGCGGGCGGGATGCCGGTGCGGTCGAGCACCGCCCGGATCACGGTGGACGCGAGCTCGCTCGCGGGCACGCGGGTGAACACGCCGCCGTAGCGGCCCACCGCGGTGCGGACGGGCTCGCAGACGAACACCTCGGTGGTCACGGGCTCTCCCTTCCTGCTCGCGTGCCGTCCGGAACGCGGCCCGCGTACGTGAAGCCGCCGTCGTCGGCGGGCGTGCCGAGGTCGCCGCTGGCCAGCCAGCCGTCGGCCGTCCCCGGCACGGCGTGCGGCTCGCCGAGGTAGGCGTCCACCACGCCGGCGCCGCGGAACTGCAACTCGCCGCGCTCGCCCTCCGACACGGGCCGCTCCGTCACCGGGTCCACCACCCGCACCTCCAGCCGCGGCGAGACCGGGTGGCCGCCCGCCGACCAGCGCAGCGGCGCGGCCACCTCGGGTGGCCACAGCGCGGCAGGCGCGAGCACCGCCGGCGAGCGGTAACCGCAGGTGACGACAGTGCCGAGCTCCTTCTCGGCCCACGCCGCCGCCTCGGCCGCACCGCCCGGCACGTCGACGACCACCAGCCGCCGCCACGACGAAAGGTCCCGCCGCGTACCGGGCCGGGACCCGGCGAGCCGCAGGGCCGCCTCGTCGTCGGCGACGACATGGGTGACGTCGAACCGGGCGACATCGGTGAGCACGGTGTCCCCGGTGTCCGCGCCACCGGGCACCGGTTGCAGCAGGCAGGTGCCGCCACCGGCGATGGCCGCCGCCGCGGTGGCGAATCCCAGTGGCTCGGACAGCGGCCGGGTGCACGCCACGACATCGTCGGCGCGGATGCCGAGCGTTCCCGCGCAGGCCAGCGCGTGCCGGACAACCGCCGATTCGCGGAAGGCCACCGGGGCGGAGCCGGCGGCCGGGAACGCCACCGCGAGCTCGTCGCCCCCCGTCTTCGGCATCGGCATGCCGGCCGCCGCGGCGCTGGGCAGCCAGGCGCCGCCGCCGATGTCGTGCCCGGACGGGTCGATGGGCGGGTCCTCGTGTGGCCCTGCGACGACCGCCACCGCCGGTACCGGTGCCGCGGCCCCCGTGATCGCCTCGCGCAGTACGCCGGTGAGACCGGTGTCGCTGGGCAGCGCCACCACCTTCGGCCGGGCGCGTTCGACAACGGCGGCGGCGAAGGTGGAGTCGTGCGCCGGGGCGAGCCCGATCGCGTGGGCGCCGAGGGATGCGGTGGCGATGTGCCAGGTCAGCACGTCCGACCAGGCGGGCAGCCACAGGGCCACGGCGTCGCCGCGACCCACTCCCGCGGTGGCGAGGTCGGCCCGGAGTTGCAGGGTGCGCCGCCACAGCTCGGCACGGCTGACGTGGACGGGCTTGTCGGGGTGGGCATCGACCGCGATCGTGGCGTGCGGGTCGCGTCTGGTCAGCCCGGCGAGCAGCGACAGCAGGTTCATCCGGCCGTCAGCGAAGCATCTGCCCGTTGTCCGCGTCAAGTGGGCCGCGGGCGGGGGTGTCACTCGGGGCAGAGCGTCCCGTCGCGCGGCACCTTCCCTTCGACGAGGAACCCGCGCACCGCGTCGGTCACGCATCGCGACCGGAGCGCTCCGTGCCCCGCGCCCTGCCAGGCGACGCGGACCGCGGTGGGCATCCGCTCGACGGCGCGTGCGGTGCCCTTCTCCGGAGTGACCGGGTCGGCGGCGGTGCTGAGCACCAGCATCGGCGGCGTGCCGGGGGAGCCGGGGCCGGGCAGCGGTTCACTGCGGCCGGGCCAGGGGGAGCACCAGGCCAGCTCCTGCGCGAGAAGTGCGCCGAAGACCGGGTGATCGGCCGCCAGCTCCTCGGCGGTCTGCTCCAGCTGGTCGGCGGGCAGCCGGGTCACGGTGTCGTTGCACCGGGTCGCAAGGCTGCCGTCCAGCCGGGGCGGGAGGAGCCGGTTCTCGGCGATGAGCGGCTCGACGAAGGCGTACAGCTGATCGGCGTCGCCCGCCCTTGCGGCGGCGATGGCCCTGGCCAGCTCCGGCCAGCGGTCCCGCTGTGCGAGCCCGGCGAGCACGGCGCGCAGGGCCAGTCCCGGGCCCAGCCGGGGACCGGTGGCCGTGGCGAGCGGGCGTTCGCGCAGCTGGCCGGCGAGCCCGGTGACGGCCGCGGCGGCGTCCGCGCCGAGCGGGCATTCGCCGCTCGCGCAGTCCCGCCCGAACTCGGCCAGTGTCTTCTCGGCACCCTCCGCCACGCCGCCAAGTACGGTGGCCATGTCTCTGGCGGGATCGGGCGCGCCGTCGAAGACCATCCGGCCGACCCGGCCGGGATACCGGTTCGCGTAGACGCCAAGCACTTTCGAGCCCTCGCCGTGCCCGAGCGCGTTGAGGTGCGCGACGCGGAGCTGCCTGCGCAGTTCGTCGAGGTCGCCGGCCGTCCGCCAGCTGTCCAGCGCGGTCTGCTCGTCCTCGAGGTTGATCGCGCACTGCTGCCCGGCCGTGCGCGCCGCGTCCAGCACCGGTGTCAGGTCGGTGTCGTGCGGGTCGTGGCCGAGCAGCGTGGCGCGGACGTCGCCGGGGATGCAGCGGGCGGCATCGGACCGGCCCGTGCCACGGCGGTCTATCCCGATGAGGGAGAAGGTGTCGAGCAGCTCGGCGGGCAGGCTTTCGGCGAGGCGCGCGGCGTAGAGGGTGCCGGGCTCGCCGTCGACGTCGTTGACGACCGCGAGCGGGACCGGGCCGTTGCCGACCTTCAGCACCGCGATGCGCTTGATGCCGCGCTGGGGCAGGTCCGGCGCGTCCAGTGAGGTGGTGATCTTGGCGCAGGAGAAGCGCAGCGAGGCGGCGACAGCTGGCTCGCCGAGGCGCTCCCGGGTCTCCCGGTCGCAGTCGGACCAGTCGATACCGGTGCCCGGCGACTCGTCGAGTCCGGGCAGCGGAGCCGGTGCCGTGCCGGTGGTTTCGGGTTGCCGGGGCGGGGCGCCGTCGTTCTCCACCACCGGCGGCCGGGTGGACGGCCCGGCGGTGCAGCCGGCGAGCAACGCCGGTACCAGTGCGGCCAGGACGAGCCCGCGGGCCCGGCGTCGGTGGCTGCTTCCACGGCGCGGCACTGGTTCGGTCCTCGTCTCACGTTCGGGGTCGTACGCCGAGACCTTCGCACGGGCGCGGTGAGAGTGACGTGAGGGGTGGCCGAGCGCCCGCGCCTCACGAGGCGTCGGTGCGCTTCACCTCGCCGTGGAAGACCGCGTCCAGGTCGTATCGGACGGGCTCGTCGAGCTGGGCGTACCCGCAGGAAAGGGGTTCCCGGTCCGGCCGCCAGCGGACGAACTGCGCGGTGTGCCGGAAGCGCGCGGGGCGGCCGCCCTCGGTGTGCTCGTAGCCCACCTCGACGACCCGCTCCGGCCGCAGCGGCACCCACGGCTGCTCGGTGGGACGCCACCTGTTGACACCGCCGGGCAGCCGCTGGCCCTCGGACACCGCGTCACCCAGCCACGGGTGCTCGCCTTCGGTGATCAGCTCGGCCAGCTCGGCGGCCAGCTCCCGGCGCCGCTGCGCCGGGAACGCCCCCACCACGCCGACGTGGTGCAGCACCCGCGCCTCGTCGTAGAGGCCCAGCATGAGCGAGCCGACGGCCGTGCCCGGCTCCGTGTCGGCGTGCCAGCGCAGCCCGGCGACCACGCAGTCGGCCGTGCGGGAGTGCTTGTACTTGAACAGCACCCGCTTGCCGGGGGAGTAGGGCGCGTCCAGCGGCTTGCCGATCACGCCGTCGAGCCCGGCGCCCTCGAACAGCTCGAACCAGTGCCGCGCCGTCGCGGCGTCGGTGGTCGCCGGGGTGAGCCGGATCGTGCTCCCCGCCAGTTCGGCGAGGGCCTCCCGCCGGGTGCTCGTCGGATCGTCCACGAACGACCGGTCGCCGAGTGCCAGCAGGTCGAAGGCCACGAACCTGGCCGGGGTCTGCTCGGCGAGCAGGTTGATCCGGCTGGCCGCCGGGTGGATGCGCTCCGTCAGCGCGTCGAAGTCGAGACGGCCGCGCAGCCCGACGACCAGCTCGCCGTCCAGCACGACCCGCTCCGGCAGCGTCCCGGCCAGCTCCGCGAGCACCTCGGGAAAGTACCTGTTCAGCGGCTTGCCCGAACGCGACTGCAGGGTGATCTCGTCGCCGTCGCGGAAGACGAGGCAGCGAAAACCGTCCCACTTGGGCTCGAACAGCAGCTCCGGGACGCGCGCGGTGTCCGGGATCTTCTTGGCCGGCCGGGCGAGCATGGGCTTGACCGGCGGCGTCAGGGGCAGTGCCATGACGCTCATTGTGCCTGGTCATCGCACCCGCCGGCGTTGCGCCGCGCCCAGCTCCAGCCGGATGGCGGTCGGCAGGACCTCGCGCTCCAGCGACTCCCTGGCCCTGGCCAGCACATCCGCGTCGAGTTGCTGCCATATCCGGAGGAGATCGGCGCCCTCGCGCAGCCACAGCTCGATCCGCAGCGCCGGGCTGTCCGGGTCGCCGACCGCGCGGACGCGCGCCCTGCCGACCCCTTCGACGGACTCGGCGTCGGCCCGCACCGCGCTCGCGATAGCCCCTGCCGTCACGGTGAGCTCCCGCCCCACCGACGTGTCGAGGCGGATGTCCGGCCTGCCTTCCGGGCGCAGGCAACGGAGGAGGAACCACAGCCCGCCCGCGAACAGCAGCACTCCGGCGGCGACGGCCACGCTTCTGGCGAGCACCGGCTGCGCGCTCAGCCAGTCGACCGCGAGCGGGTCCACGACCGGCCTGCCCGCGCGGTACGTGCCCAGCCAGCCGAACCCGACGACGAGCGCGAGCACGCCCGCGGCCAGGCCGAGCAGGCCGATCCCGAACGCCAGCGACCGCTCCGCCCCGTACGGGCGGGAGAGCGCCCTCGCCGAAACGGTTCTGTCGCTCATCGGCGGTCCTTGGGAGAGTCGACGACAACGGATACCTTCGGGTGGCGTACCAGTGGCACGTCACCGAGCAATGTGGACACCGATTCGGTCAGCCGTGGCCGCAGCCCTTCCTCGTCCTCCAGCGCGCTCCGGGCCCGTACCCGGACCTTCTTCGCGTTCGCGGTCACCGTGGCACCGGAGACGTTGTCCTGCGCGCGTACGTGCTGTCCGACGGCACGGGCCAGCGAGCGGGGTGACATCGTGACGCTCACCTCGGTGGCCGGGTCGTGCAGCCGGACCGCGCGGCGGCGCGCGGCGGCGGCGACCAGCATGAGCACCAGCCCGGTGAGCGCGGTGAGCGCGGCCGTCAGGCGCACCACGGGCGCGTCCCAGCGCAGGCCGGCGAGCGCGTCGAGCCAGCGCGGCCACGGCAGCAGCAGCGGCGCGCCGTCCGGGCGCCACCACTGCCACGCGGTCTCCAGCGCCAGCAGACCACCCGCGGCGGCCACGGCAAGCGCGAGCAGTGTCGAGAGTAGACGGACCAGTATCCGCAACTGTGGCTCCTGAATCTCCGGGCCCGCCTGCGCGGACGCTGCCGCGCCGGCGGGCCGCTCCTTCTCAGCGCACCCGGGGCCGCGTCTCGGGCAGCAAAGCGGACACGGTCACCGCGCACCCACGTACGTGGTAGGACGTGAGGTGCTGCACCTCACCGGTCACCTGCTCCCGCACCCGGGCCACGACCTCGGGAACGGGGACGGGGTAGTGCAGGGCGAGGTCCAGCCTGAGGTCCACGTCGGCGCCGTGCCCGGACACGCGTACCCCCGCGCCCCGGCCGGGTCCACGCCGCACCGTGGCCGTGCCCGGCACCCGGCCTGCCGCGTGCTCGGCGACCTTGCGCACGACCGTGTGGGCGATCTCGAGGGTGCCCCGGTCCTCGGGTTCGGTCACCGGTCCTTGCCCCGGCCGAAGACATCGCCGAGATCGAGCTCGCCGTCGAGTACCCGGCCCGCGACCAGGCCGATCACGCCGACCGCGAAGGTGATGAGGAAGGCCCCGAAGCCCTGGGAGGCGGCGAGGCCGAGTACGAGACCGGCCAGAACCCCGGTCTGGGTGGCATTCATGGATTGCGCTCCTTGTGCTGTGTCCTCGGTGTCCCCGGTGCTCATCTGCCTGACCTCCGGTACGCGGGGCGGCCGCTCAGCTCACCCGCGGCGGACGCCGTCGCCGGCGCCGCCAGTTCCTGATCCGGGCCACGGCACCGGCGAGGCCGCCCCGGCGCGCCACGAAGACCACCGGCGCGTCGAACCGGTCGGGTTCCCCGGGCGGCTGCTCCGCAGGCCGCTCCCGGCCCGCGCGGTCGAACCGGGCCAGTCCGGCGGCGAACTCGTCCGGGTCGCCCCCCACATCGGGGTGGTGCCGCCGGACGTAGGCCCGGAACTCGGCCCGCCTGCGCCGCTCGGCCTCCCGGTCCGGCTCCGGCGCCGTTCCCGTCACCTGGTGGCCCTCGCGGTGACGGGGACGACATCGGTGACCTCGATGTCGACCGGCACCTCGCCCGCGATCGCGCGCACCCTGGCTCGCAGCTCCCCGGTCACCCGAGGCAGGCTCCTGTCCAGCCGCAGCACCACACCGAGGGCGATCGGCTCGCCCGGAGCCCCCACCCGCACACCGCGTACCCTGCGACCGGGCAGGTGCGTGGCGAGAGTGCCGAGCCCGCCCTCGTCCAGCCGGATCACGGCGGCGTGCGCGCTCACCTCACGCGCGATCGCGTCCGCAAGCTCCTCGTCCGTCATCGCCTCACTCCACGCGGGAGGTGGGCTCCACGGCCTCGTCCTCTTCCGGCAGGTGGATGTCGTTCACCGCGATGTTCACCTCGATCACGTCGAGCCCGGTGATCTGCTCGACGGTGGAGATCACGTTGCGGCGCACGGCCCTGGCGACGTCGACGATCCGCGCGCCGTACTCGACGACGAGGTCGAGATCGACGGCGGCCTGCTTCTCGCCGACCTCGACGGAGACCCCCGAGGTCGTCACGGTGCCGGAGCCCGGGATGCGCTCACGGATCGCGCCGAACGCGCGGGAGACGCCACCGCCGATCGCGTGCACACCGGACACCTCGCGGGCGGCGATACCGGCCACCTTCTGCACGACCGAGGAGGCGATCGTCGTCTTGCCCGCGGTGCCCTCCTCGTTGAGTGCCGCGGTCGCCGCCGCGCGGGCGGCGGGCACGGTCTCGGTGTCGGTCCTGGCCGCACTGTTCTGCGCCATGCACTGCTCCTTTCCAAGTGGTGAAGGGAGATCGAAGTCCCAACTCCGGCTACGATGCCGTTTCGCCACGCGGTCTTCCGGTGGCTCGCCCGATCGGGCTATGACTCATACACGTCCGCGATGTGCACGTTGACCGCGAGCGCCGTCGTGCCGAGCTGCGCGGCCAGCGCGGCCTGCAGCCGCGACCGCAGCAGCTCCGCCGCCGCATCCGCGCCACCGCGGTACTCGACCGTGACGACAACGTCCAGCACAGCCCTGTTCCCGGCTCCGGTGCCGCCGGTGCCATCGGTGTCCAGCGCGACCGCGGAGACGTGCAGCCCGCCGATCTCCGCGCCGAGCTCGGCCCCGAGCCTGCGGGCCAGCAGGACCACCGCGCCTTCCCCGATCCTGAGGAGACCGCCGTCCTGCCGGATGTCGAGCGGGCGGGAGAGCAGCGTGCCCCGCACGCCGTGCACCGACCGCAGCACCCGCTCGATCAGCCCGGCCGGCGTGGGGACCGGGGCACGCGCCGTCGCACGCACCCATTCCCACTGGGGATCGTCGAGGGGGTCCCCGCCGGCACTCATGACCGCTCCTTGAGTCTCGCGAGCAACGCAACCCTGGCCCGGTGCAGCCGGGAACGCAAGGCCGGGACGCTGACCTCCAGCACCTCGGCGACCTCCTCGTAGCTGAGCCCCTCCAGCTCGCGCAGCACCAGGGGAACCCGCTGCGAGACGTCGAGCCCGGCGATGGCCCACAGCACCGCCTCGACCTGTTCGGTGCGCAGCACCTGCCCCTCGGGATCGGCCCGGAAGTCGGCGAACACGCCCGCGCCGATCAGCGGTGATCCGTCGCCAGACCCGGGCGTGAGGGCGGCGTCGAGGGACACGGTCGGCCTGCGCCTGCGCACGTAGGCGAGCGCGGCATTGGTGACCACGCGGTACAGCCAGGTGGAGACGGCCGAGTCGCCGCGGAACTCCGGCAGCCCCCGCCATGCGGAGATCCAGGCCTCCTGGACCACGTCCTCGGCCTCGGCGGCGGTGCCGGTGATGCGCAGCGCCACCCGGTACATCCGCGGGGTGTGCCTGCGCACCAGGTGGTCGAAGGCCCCGGCCTCGCCGCGGAGCGAGCGGGCGAGCAGCGTCGGGTCGGAGGCGCTCATCCGTCCGTTTCGCGGTGCCGCCTGCGGTACCGGAACATCGTGAACCCGTCCTCGTGCAGCAGCGAGACCAGCCGCAGCCCGCGGGGCACGTCGGTTGCGCGGCCCGCGACGATGCGGTCGGCGCCCGCACCGGCCAGCAGCGGTGCGATCGTGAGGCAGAGCTGATCGACCAGGTCCTCCGCCACCAGCGTGGCGAACAGGTGCGGGCCGCCCTCGCAGTTGACGCGGCGGAGCCCCATCTCGCCCAGCGCGCCCAGCGCGGCGCGCAGGTCGACGCTGTGCTCACCCGCGGTGAGCACCTCCGCCCCCGCGGCGGCGAGGTCGGCGCGCCGGTGCGCCGGTGCGCTCTCCGTGGTGAGCACGATCGGCGGCACGACCGTGTCGGCGACGATCGGGTCGTCGGGGGTGATCGTGCAGCGGCCGCTCACCACGGCGATGGGCGGCACGTCGGAGAGGCCGAGCCGCCGCCTGCGCTCGACCCGCAGCTCACCCGCCCTGGCGCCCCGGTACTTCTCGGCCTTCACCGTGCCCGCGCCGACCAGCACCACGTCGGCGAGGTCGCGGCCCAGCGCGAAGATGCGCTTGTCCGCCGGGTGGGAGAGCCCCGCCGAGCGATCGCCGACCGAGACCGCGCCGTCGGCGGAGGACACGAAGTTGGCCTGCACCCACGGCCCGGACAGCCCGGCGGGGTAGCCGTAGATCTCTTCCAGGTCGGCGTCGGTGAGCGGGCCGGACGAGTCGTCCGGCGGTAAGGGCCACAGGCGATGCACGGGCTCATCCCAACATGGCCCTTCTCCGGTGGCCATTCGGGTGCGCGGGCGGCGGGGTGGGCTGCGTCTCGATTCGACCCGGACCCGGCCGGTGCGCCGCACCGCGGTGGCTACGCTGACCGGCATGCCCGCTGCGCAGCTGGCCGCGCGCCGGCCCGAGATCGAGGCGGACGAGCTGATCACGACGCTGGTTCCGCCGCCGCGTTTCGACGCCGTCCGGTTCTCGACCTACGTGCCCAACCCGGAGGAGCCCAGTCAGGCCGAGGCGGTCGCGGCGTGCTCCGCCTTCGCGGAACGGGTCCGTGAAGGGCGGAAACCGCGTTCGGGCTGGCGGGCGCTGTTCGGCAGGGGCGAGGCCGGCGAGCCGGAGAGCCCGGGCCTCTACCTCGACGGCGGTTTCGGCGTGGGCAAGACCCACCTGCTCGCCTCCATCTGGCACGAGGTGCCGGAGCCCAAGGCGTACGGCACGTTCGTCGAGCTCACGCACGTCGTTGGCGTGCTGGGCTTCGCCGAGGCGGTGCGCAGGCTCTCCGGGCACCGGCTGCTCGCGATCGACGAGTTCGAGCTGGACGACCCCGGCGACACGATGCTCGTCACCCGGCTGCTGCGGGAGCTCACGTCGGCGGGCGTGTTCGTCGCGGCGACGTCGAACACGCTGCCCGGCAGGCTCGGCGAGGGCCGCTTCGCCGCCGAGGACTTCCTGCGGGAGATCCAGTCGCTCTCCGCGCGGTTCGCCGTGGTGCGCGTGGACGGTCCCGACTACCGGCACCGGGGACTGCCGGAGGCACCCGAGCCGGTGAGCGACGAGCAGGTCACCGCGTCGGCCCAGGCCCGTCCGGGCGCCACGCTGGACGACTTCGACGCCCTGTGCGAGCACCTGGCGCAGCTGCATCCGTCGCGCTACGGCAGGCTCGTCGACGGCGTGTCGGTGGTGCACCTGCGCGGTGTGCGTCCCGCGCCCGACCAGACGGTGGCGCTGCGGCTCGTCGCTCTCGCCGACCGCCTGTACGACCGCGCCGTGCCGGTGGTGGCGTCCGGCCGGTCGCTCGGCGAGCTGTTCACCGAGGAGATGCTGGCGGGGGGCTACCGGAAGAAGTACCTACGCGCGGTCAGCAGGCTCACCGCGCTCGCCCGCGACGCCGCCGCCCTGCCCGCCGCCACCGGGTAGGAACCTGCCGGCGAGCGCGGCGAGGCCGATGGTCGCCGCCACTGCGAACGCCGCACCACCGGCGACGTCGGTGGCGTAGTGGTACTCCAGCCCGACCATCCCGGTCCCGGCGAGCACGACGAGCACGGCGCTCGCGGCCACCACGGCACGGGTGCGCGGGCCCGCGGCGGTGAGCAGGGCGAGCACGGTGAGCACCGTGACGAGGCTGACCGTGTGCCCGCTGGGATAGGCGAGATGGTCGTCGTAGTAGCGGCCGGTCAGCGGCTTGAGCACCCAGGTGTTGAGCGGCACGGTCAGCGCGGGCGCGGCGAGCGCGAGCACCGCCGCCCGGCGGCGCCCCCGTAGCAGTGACGTGACCACGATCGCGGCGGTCGCCGCGAGCACGACAGCGGGATGTGTCGGCAGCACCAGTACCCGGAGCAGACCCTCCCGCCCGGAGAACGCCGCGTCGATCGCGTCGGCGGCCGCCCGATCCACGGTGCCCGGCAGCCGCTCGCCGGAGTGAATCAGGCCCAGTAGCAGCGCGACGAACGCCGTGGTGGCGGCGGTGAACCCGCCGAGCCGGGGGGTCAGGGGAGCGTCGGGCACGGGCTCATGCTGCATCGCGGCGAAACCATGATCTTCGGCCGGGTGTCACCCTAAGGTGTCACCATGGGGTCGTTCCGTGAGCTGCCGGTGTTCGCGGGTACGTCGCATCCTCCCCGGCACGGTGCCGTGGCGCGCGTGCGGGTCGAGTACGACGCCGGGGAGAGCCACCCGGACGAGACGAGGCCGTTCGAACGATCCGGGGCGACGACGTATCGGGTCGTGCCGTTCCTACGGCTCCTCGGCGAGCACGGGGCGCGCACGCTCGTGGTCGGCAGGCTGCGCATCGCGGCGGCCGGCGCCGGGCTGCCCGCCCTCACGCTGGTGCTGTGCGCGGCCTGGTCCGAGCGCCACGCGTGGACACAGGTCCCGGAGATCGGGCCGCGGGCGGAGGAGTTGCTCGCCGCATCCCTGGCCGAGCCCGCGCACCCGGTTTCCGGCGACGAGCGCAGCGTGGTGGCGGTACTGGCCAAGGCTGCCGCGGAATCCTCACACAACGAGGTCAGCCGCGTCCGCGGGCTGTGCTACGAGCTGGAGCGGCGGTTCGCGGACCAGCTGGCGAGCCGCCGGCGCGAGGCGATGCGCCCCCTGCTCGCCGAGATCGTCGAGCTCTCGATCGCGCTGAACCGAGCCCGGGACCAGGCCCGCGCGGCACGGCGCGACGGGCTGTGGCTGTGGCTGGGGGACGAGGAGGCCTACCGGCGTAGCCGCGCGGAGAGCGCGCCAGGCCCTGAGGCACCGGTGCCCGCGCGGATGCATCACCTCGCGCTCCGCCACGTCGACTCGCTGGACGTGCTGCTGGACGAGGAGGTCGCGCGGCTGCAGCGGTTGCTGCAGAGCATGTCGACGATCGCGGTTGCCCAGGACGCCGAGGCGCAGCAGAACTTCAACGTCGCCGCGGCCGCGACCGCCGCCGGACTCGGGCTGCCCGCGCTGATCCTGTCGTTCTACGGCGCGCAGGCCTTCCTGCCCCTGGACACGCTCGACCGCGCGTGGCGCGCCCTGTTGCCGATCGGCGCGACGGCCCTGCTCGCGATCTTCGTCGCGTTGCGGCGGCTGCCGTGGCGGGCGCGGCCGATGCACTACCTGGCGGGTGCCCTGCTCGTCGCCCTCCTGGTAGGCATGCTCTGGGTCGCAGGCGCACTCGTCCCTACCGCACCCCGCTGAGCGCCCCCGCCGTCGTGAGTGCGTAGACGAGTTAGAACGCGGGTTGCCACTCACGAGTCGGCGGGCAGCCTGCCGGTCCTCACCGCCGCGACCAGGTCGGCGTGATCGGCCTCCGTCAGGTCGGCGTAGCGCACCGCCCAGCGGCCGACGGCCTCGTCCATCTCGGTGTCCTCGGCGAAGTAGCCGGCCAGCAGCCGCGGGTCGACCGAGCGGGTGTGCGCACGCGCCAGCAGCGCCCCCGCGAGCCTGCCGTAGTCGTCGAGGTGGTCGCCGTCCAGGCCGGTGGGATCGATGTCGCCTTTCATGTTCCGGAACTGGCGCACGACGTAGGGCCGCCCGTCGACCGTCGTCCAGCCGAGCAGGATGTCGGTCTCGGCCTGCACCAGCCGGGTACCGTGCACGACCCGCCTGCCCTCGTGCTCGTGCGGTGCGGCGCCGAGGAACGGCTGCAGCGCCGACGGCGCCGCCTCCTTGAGCTGCAGCACCAGGGCCTCGTCCTCGTTGCCGTGCAACAGTGCGATGTAGCAGCGGCGGCCGACGCTGCCGGTCCCGACCACGCGGAACGCCACATCGGACACCGCATACCTGCCGATGAGGTTGCGCCGGGACTCGCGCAGGGTGTCCACATAGGCTTCGAGCCCGTCGATCACCCGCTGCTCGGTCGCGTCGTCCACGTGCGTGCGCACCGGCGGATCCTCGATGAAGTGCAGGCGCCGCAGACCGGTCTCGTCGTCCTCGTACTCCTGCGTGCGCTTGGCGACGATCTTGGCGCTGGTGTTCTTCCTGGCCTTCTTCGCCGCCTTCTCGAAGTCGTCGATGAGCTCGTCGGCCTTGACCTTGCTCAGCACCGATGCGTCCGGCAGCGCGTTCCACGAGCGCAGGAACGGCAGTTCGGCCAGTTCGCGTACGGTCCGGCGGTAGGACTTGACCACGTCCTCGGCGGCCTCGCGGCAGTTGTCCTCGGCCAGCCCGCCCTCGCGGCCGGCCAGCACCAGGCTCGCGGCGAGCCGTTTGAGGTCCCACTCCCAGGGGCCCGGCACCGTCTCGTCGAAATCGTTGATGTCCATCACGATCTCGCCCTCCGGAGTGCCGTACAGCCCGAAGTTCGCCGCGTGCGCGTCCCCGCAGAGCTGGGCCGCAGGCCCGCTGGCCGGGGTGCCGGCGAGGTCGGCGGCCATCAGCCCCGCGGCGCCGCGGAAGAAGGCGAACGGGGAGTCGGCCATCCGGGCCACGCGCAGGCCGAGCAGCTCCGGCAGCCTGTCCTCGTGGCTGCGGCGGACGAACTCGGCGGCCCCCGGCCGGTCCGGGCCCGCCGGTTCGTGGTCGTGCACGGCCGGGGGTGTCAGGTCCCGCAGGGCCTTGCCGCGGGCACGCACCTCCGCGGAGCCGACCAGGGTACGGAGATCGATGTCGTCGTCGCCTGCCATGCGCACCATCGTGCCGCAGACCGCTCACGCCACGCCGGTGTGCCGCCCCACCACCTCGGCGATCGCGTCGAGCCCGCGGTCCAGCTCCGCCTCGGTGATGACCAGCGGGGGAGCGATCCGCAGCGTGCTGCCGTGGGTCTCCTTGCACAGCACGCCGCGGCTCATCAGCGCCTCGGAGGCCTGCCGGCCGCTGAGCCCGCCCGGCGCGATGTCCACGCCCGCCCACAGGCCGCGCCCGCGCACCTCCGTCAGGCCGTGCCCGACCAGCTCGCCGAGCCGTGCGTGCAGGTGGGCGCCGAGCGCGGTGGAGCGCTGCTGGAACTCACCGGTGGCCAGCAGCCGGACCACCGCGCGGCCGACCGCGCAGGCCAGCGGGTTGCCGCCGAAGGTCGAGCCGTGCTCGCCGGGGCGCAGCACGCCGAGCACGTCGGCGCGCCCGGCCACCGCCGACACCGGCAGGATGCCGCCGCCGAGTGCCTTGCCGAGCGTGTAGAGATCGGCCCGCACCCGCTCGTGGTCGAGCGCGAACACGGTTCCCGTGCGCGCCAGCCCGGACTGGATCTCGTCGGCGATCAGCAGCGTGCCCCGCTCGTCGCAGAGCCGCCGCACCTCGGCGAGATAGCCGTCCGGCGGCACCACCACGCCGGCCTCGCCCTGGATCGGCTCCAGCAGCACCGCGGCCGTGCGATCGGTGATCGCGTCGGCGATCGCACGGGCATCGCCGTACTCCACGGTGACGAAGCCGGGCGTGAACGGGCCGAAGTCGGCACGCGCGTCCTCGTCGGTGGAGAAGGACACGATCGTCGTCGTGCGGCCGTGGAAGTTGGATCCGGCCACCACGATCTCGGCGGTACCGTCCGGCACGCCCTTGACCCGGTAGGCCCACTTGCGGGCGACCTTGAGCGCGGACTCCACCGCCTCGGCGCCGGAGTTCATCGGCAGCACCATCTCGGTGCCGGTCAGCTCCGCGAGCTCGTGGCAGAAGCGGCCGAGCTGGTCATGATGGAACGCCCGCGACGTGAGCGTGACCCGGTCGAGCTGCTCGACCGCCGCCGCCACCAGGTCGGGGTGGCGATGCCCGAAGTTCAGTGCCGAGTAGCCGGACAGGAAGTCGAGATAGCGCTCGCCGTCCACATCGGTGACCCAGGCGCCCTCCGCCTCGGCGATCACCACCGGCAGCGGGTGGTAGTTGTGCGTGCTCCACTGCTCGTCGAGCGCGATGAAGTCGGCGGGCGTGGTCGTCGTGGGACCGTCGGCGAACGTTGTCATGCGTTCAGGTTAGAGGCAGTCGGCAGGGTGCTTCAGCTGGAGTACGTTGCTCAGGGGCGCGATTCGTTGCGCACTTTGCCTGTTCGAGCACGGATTCGTTGTGCGGGGAAATGCCCGATGCCTCGTTGGCGCCACGGCCGGGCGGTCTGCAAGAGTGGTGCGCTGTGACGGACGATCTTTCCTTCCTCCGCAGACAGGCGCGCACGCAACGCTTCACGCTGGGGGCGCCGAAGGAGTTCCGCGTCTCGCCGGACGGCTCCCGGCTGCTCTTCCTGCGCGCCGAGTCGGGCACCGACCGCAGGCACAGCCTCTGGTCGCTCGACCTCGGCTCGGGAGCCGAGTCGAAGGTGGTGGACGCGGCGGAACTGCTGCCGGGCGAGGAGGAGCTGCCGCCCGAGGAGCGGGCGCGGCGCGAGCGGGCCCGGGAGACGTCGGGCGGCGTCGTGGCCTACGCGGTCGACCGCGAGTTCACCGTCGCCGCATTCTCCCTCTCCGGCAGGCTCTACACGGCCGACCTGGCGAGCGGCGCGGTGCGGCCGCTGGCCGACGAGGCCGTGATCGATCCGCGGCCGGACCCCACCGGCAGCCATGTCGCCTATGTCAGCCGGCGCAGGCTGCGCGTGGTCGAGGTCGCCTCCGGCACGGATCGCGCGCTCGTCGACGAGAGTGACGAGGACATCGCCTGGGGGCTGGCCGAGTTCATCGCCGCGGAGGAACTGGGCCGGGCGCGGGGATACTGGTGGGCGCCGGACGGGCAGGGCCTGCTGGTCGAGCGCAGCGACCGTTCCGCGGTGCCGCGCTGGCACATCGCCGACCCCGCGCAGCCGCAGGCGCCGGTGAACACGGTGGCCTACCCGGCGGCGGGCACCACCAACGTCTCCGTGTCACTTTCCTTTCTCGGCCTCGACGGCAGCAGGGTCGATGTGCGCGCGGGCGACTGGGAGTACCTGGTCGCCGTGCACTGGTCGGCGGGCGGCCCGCCGCTGATCGCGGTGCAGCCACGCGACCAGCGACGGCTGGAGGTGCACGCGGTCGACTCGGCGGACGGGTCGACGACCCTGCTGCACACCGATACCGATCCGGACTGGGTGGAGATCGTCCGCGGGGTGCCCGCCTGGACCTCGGACGGCAGGCTGGTGCGGGTGAGCGCGCAGGACGGCGCCTACCGGCTCGTCGTGGACGGCGAGCCCGTCACGGGTCCGCGGACGCAGGTGCGCGCGGTGCTCGACGTCGGCGACGAGGTGTTGTTCAGCGCGTCGGAGGACGACCCCACCCAGATCCATGTGTACCGCACGGAGCGGGGATCGGTGCGTCGACTGTCCACTGCGGACGGTGTGCACGTCGGCGCGGGCACGGCGGCCGTCACCGTGCTGTCGTCGTGGAGCATGGAGTACAGCGGGGCCGAGGTGTCGGTGCTGCGCGACGGCGATCCGGTCGCCAAGGTGGCATCGTCGACTGTGGATCCGGGCATCGAACCCAACCTCACCTGGCTGACCGTGGGGGAGCGCGGCCTGCGCGCGGCGTTGCTGCTGCCGACCGGCCACCGGCCCGGCAGCGGCAGGCTGCCCGTGCTGCTCGACCCGTACGGCGGCCCGCACGCCCAGCGTGTGCTGCAGAGCCGCAACGCGTTCCTCACCCCGCAGTGGCTGGCCGACCAGGGGTTCGCCGTGCTGGTGGCCGACGGCCGCGGCACACCGGGACGTGGTCCGGCCTGGGAGAAGGAGATCGCGGGCAGGCTCGCCGAGGTCAGCCTCGCCGACCAGGTCGACGCACTGCACGCCGTCGCCGCCGAGCATCCCGATCTCGACCTCGGCCGGGTCGCCATCCGGGGCTGGTCCTACGGCGGCTACCTCTCGGCGCTGGCCGTACTGCGCAGGCCGGACGTCTTCCACGCCGCGGTCGCCGGGGCGCCGGTCACCGACTGGTCGCTGTACGACACGCACTACACGGAGCGCTATCTCGGCCACCCGGAGGACAACCGGGACGTCTACGAGTGCAACTCGGTGCTCGCCGACGCCGCGAACCTGCGCCGCGCGCTGCTGATCGTGCACGGTCTCGCCGACGACAACGTGTTCGTCGCGCACGCGCTGCGGCTGTCCTCGGCGCTGCTGGCGGCGGGCCGGGCGCACACGTTCCTGCCGCTGGCCGGCGCGACGCACATGACGCCGCAGGCCGAGGAGGTCGCGGAGAACCTGATGGCGACGCAGGTCGAGTGGATCAAGCGAGAATTGGAGGCGTCATGAGCGACGATGGCGGAGCTTGCGGAGCTGCGCTCGTGAAAGCCGACCGGGTGCGGGTGTCCCGCAAGAGTCTGGAGGCTTATTCATGAACCGCTGGGGTATCACGATCCCGCTCACCGGGGTCCCGCTGACCGCGCACCGGGAGCTCGTCGAGCGGCTGCCCGACCTCGGCTACACCGACGCGTGGTCGGCCGAGACGGCGGGCACCGATGCGTTCTCGCCGTTGCTGCTCGCCTCGCAGTGGGCACCTTCGCTGCGGCTCGGCACGGCGATCGTTCCCATCTACACTCGCGGCCCCGGGCTGCTCGCGATGAACGCGGCGACGCTCGCGGAATGCGCGCCGGGCAGGTTCGTGCTCGGCATCGGCACCTCCTCGCCGGTCATCGTCGAGGGCTGGAACGCGGCCGAGTTCACCGAACCGTTCCAGCGCAGCAGGGACACGCTGCGCTTCCTGCGCTCGGCGCTGGCGGGGGAGAAGGTCACCGAGAACTACCCGACGTTCTCGGTCAGCAAGTTCCGGCTGGAGCGGCCGCCGGACCCGGCGCCGCCGATCATGCTCGCGGCACTGCGCCCTGGGATGCTCCGGCTGGCCGCGCGGGAGGCCGACGGTGCCATCACCAACTGGCTCGCGCCGGCCGACGTGCCGAAGGTGCGCGCCGAGATCGGGCCGGACACCGAGCTGGCGGCACGGATCTTCGTGTGCCCCACCGAGGACGCCGATGCGGCCAGGGGCCTTGGCCGCATGCTGATCAGCAGCTACCTGACCGTGCCGGTGTACCGGGCGTTCCACGAGTGGCTGGGCCGGGGTGACGTGCTTGCGCCGATGCACGAGGCATGGGCCGAGGGCGACCGCAAACGGGCCAACGAGGTGATTCCGGACGAGGTAGTGGACGAGCTCGTCGTGCACGGCAGCACCGACGAATGCCGCGAGCGTATTCAGTCCTATGTAGACAACGGTCTGGACACGCCGGTGATCGCGCTGCTGCCGACCGGCGGCGACCCGCTGGAGCAGGTGCAGGCCCTCGCGCCACGGTAGATCGTCGGCAGTGCGCGCTACGATCCCGGCCATGGCAACCGCACCGTTCTCCGGAATCGGCCGGATCGTGCTGCTCGTCGAGAACCTCGACGAGGCGCTGGCGTTCTATCGTGACGTCCTCGGCTTCACCGTGCTCTACGACGACACCGTGGACGGCTACCGGTACCTGCATATCGGGGTGCCCGGCCAGGACGGTGTCGGGCTGTGGCTCATGCCCGCGGGCTCGGAGCGGGAGCGGGTCCTGGTCGGGCGGCAGAGCGGCGACCAGCCACTGCTCGTGCTCTACACGGCCGACCTGGACGCCGCCGGCGCGCGGCTGCGCGAGCACGGTGTGCGGGTGTGGGCCGAGAGCGAGGAGCCGGGCAGCCGGTCGCTGCACTGCGCGGACCTGTACGGCAACGTGCTCGTGGTCGCGCAGCTGACGCCCGCCTGAGCACGCCCTCGTGAGTGCGTAACAGTGTTCTGACTCGTGTGTGCACTCACGAGCGGTGACCAGGCCGTTAGCCCAGCACCCGACCGAGAAAACCGCGCAGGTAACCCGCGACGACGCCCAGGTGGCTTTCCAGCAGGAAGTGGCCGCCGTTGATCAGGTGCACCTCCGCGTCCTTGGCGTCGCGGGCGAAGGCCCGCGCGCCCGCCGGGCCGAAGATCTCGTCGTTGCGGCCCCACACGGCGAGCACCGGGACCTCGCTGGTGCGCAGGAATTCGTGCAGCAGCGGGTAGAGCGGGCGGTTGTTCGCGTAGTCGCGGAACAGCGCCAGCTGTACCTCGTCGTTGCCCTCGCGGGAGACGTGGGCGAAGTCGTGCTCCCAGGTGTCCGGGCTGACCAGGCTCGGGTCGGGCACGCCGTGCACGTACTGCCAGCGGATGGCGTCGACGCTCAGCGCGGTGCGGACGGCGGGTTCGGTGTCGGGGCCGGGGTTGGCCGCGTACGCCCAGACGTCGGTCCAGAACGACTCGACGAAACCGTCCTCGTAGCCGTTGCCGTTCTGGGTGACGAGGGCGGAGATCCGTTCGGGGTGCTTGAGCGCGAGGCGCCATCCGATGGGGGCGCCGTAGTCCTGGACGTAGAGAGCGTAGCGGTCCAGGCCCAGTTGGCCGAGCAGTCCGGAGGTGACTTCGGCGAGGGCGTCGAAGGTGTAGGCGAACTCCCCGGCGAGGGGGGCGTCGGAGCGGCCGAAGCCGAGGTGGTCGGGCGCGATGACATGGTAATCCCCGGCCAGCAGTGGGATGAGGTCGCGGAACATGAACGAGCTGGTTGGGTAGCCGTGCAGCAGGACGATCGCGGGCGCGTCGGCGGGGCCGGCTTCGCGGTAGAAGATCTCGTGGCCGTCGACGGTGGCGGTCCGGTGGTGCACCGAGCTCATTTTCTAACCCCTTTGAATCTTTAATCTGGTTAGTTCCTCGTCATGCAAGCACGGGATGGTCTAACCTGTCAAAGGATTCGATCTGGTTAGAGGGAGAGTGTCACCCCATGGACGCGCTGCTGGACCTGCTCAACAGCAGGCCACTGGTCAACGGCGAGGAACAAGACGCGCTCGGCGATCCGGCCGGAGGCAGACGCTGGGCGCGGGAGCATGGTGGCGAAGGCAGCCTCGCGGAACTGGCGTTGCTGCGCGAGGCGCGGGACGCCCTGCAGGACGTAGTGAGGGGAGAAAGCTCGCCCGCCGCGTTGAGCCCGCTGCTCGAAGGGGTCCACCAGGTCCCCGAGTTCACTTCGGATGGTCTTCAGTGGACAGTCAAGGCGCCCCCGCACGCCCGGCTGGCCGTCGAGGTGGTCCTCGCCTGGGCCGCCACCGAGAAGCAGCTACCCGGCCGACTGCGCCCCTGCGCCAACGACGAGTGCCGGCTGTTCCTGCTCGATCGCAGCCGCGCCAACCGCGCCCGCTGGTGCTCGATGGCTGTCTGCGGCAACCGCGAAAAAGCACGTCGTCACCACGAACGCACCCGCTGATCCGTTTCCGCAGGTCACCGGTCGTGAGTGCGTAACAGTGTTCTAACTCGTGTGCGCACTCACGAGAGAGGTGACCAGGCACAACGCCGCACATCCCTGGGATCAAGGACAGGCTCTTACAGACACGGCCTAGCCCCAGATGGCGCGCGCGCTGACCAGGCCGGCCGCCGCCGCGCCGAACCCGGCGAGCACGGTGATCACCACGTTGAGGACGGCGTAGAGACGGGCCCGCTCGGTGAGCAGGCGGACGGTCTCGTAGCCGAACGTGGAGAAGGTGGTCAGCGAGCCGCAGAGCCCCACGCCCACCAGTGCGTGGACGGCTCCCGGTTCGCCGCCGGTCAGCGCCCAGCCGGCGAGCAGGCCGAGCAGTGCGGAGCCGGTCACGTTGACGGTCAGCGTCCCCCAGGGGAAGACGGAGTCGTGGCGGCGCTGCACCCGCTGGTCGACGAGGTATCGCAGCACCGCCCCGGCCGCACCGCCGAGCATCACCAGCAGTGTGGTCACGGCCGCCGCCTGCCCGCGTAGCGAACCACCTCGACCTCGTCGAGCGTCACCAGGCCGCCGTCGATCAGCTCGTCGAGCTGCGGCAGGAAGTCGCGTACCCGCTGCTCCTCGTCGATGATCACGACCGCGACCGGGAGGTCCTCCGACAGCGACAGCAGCCTGCTGGTGTGGATCAGCGAGCCCGCGCCGTAGCCCTCGATGCCGCGCAGTACGGAAGCACCGGCGAGCCCGGCGTCCCTCGCCCGGCGCACCACCTCGTGGTACAGCGGCCTGTGCTGCCAGCTGTCGTCCTCGCCGAGGTAGACCGTGAGCCGCAGCGCATGTCCCGACAGTCGCATCACGCGCCCCCCGCTCGTCGTCCCACGTTCCGGCGCAGCAGCGCCCGAGCGCCCAGCATCCCGAGAATCACGGCCGCGAGCGAGGCGAGCACCGAACCGGCCGTGTACAGCAGGGCCACGCCGAACCGTCCCGCCAGCGCGGACTCCACGCCGTCGAGGACGTAGGTGGAGAAGGTGGTGAACCCGCCGAGAACGCCGATCCCCAGAAACGGGCGGAGCAGCCGGTGTGGCTGAGCGGCCTGGGTGATCGCCACCATGAGGACGCCGATCAGCAGGCACCCCGAGACGTTCGCGAGCAGGGTGGAGACTGCGAACCCGCCGCGGGGATGGGGCAGCGCTTCGGCGACGCCGTGGCGGGCGAGACTGCCGAGCGCGCCACCGGCGGCGATCACCGCCAGGACGTCCCACCGCAGCGCAGCCATACGGCCGGAACCTACACCTGATCGTCCCGCCGAGGATTGGCCGATCGCCCGAGTGGGTAGGGCTTGGACCATGGCACAGACCGTCACCGAACGCCTGATCGCCGATCACCTGGTCGGCGGCGAGATGAAGCCGGGCAGCGAGATCGCCCTGCGTATCGACCAGACCCTGACGCAGGACGCCACCGGGACGCTGGTCATGCAGGAGCTGGAGGCGATGGACCTCGACCGGGCGCGGACCGAGGTCAGTGTGCAGTACGTGGACCACAACCTGCTGCAGGCGGACGAGAAGAACGCCGAGGACCACGAGTTCCTGCGCACGGCCTGCCGGCGGTACGGGCTGTGGTTCTCCAAGGCCGGTAACGGGGTGTCGCATCCGACGCACATGCAGCGCTTCGGTGTGCCGGGTAAGACGATGGTCGGCTCCGACTCGCACACCTGCGCGGCGGGCTCGCTCGGCATGCTGGCCATCGGCGTCGGCGGGTTGGAGGCGGCGATGGCGATCGCCGGCAGCCCGATCTATCTCCAGATGCCCGAGGTCTGGGGTGTGCGGCTGACCGGTGAGCTGCCGCCGTGGGTCTCGGCGAAGGACGTCGTGCTGGAGATGCTGCGCCGGCACGGTGTCAAGGGCGGGCTGAACCGGATCATCGAGTACCACGGTCCGGGCCTGGAGAGCCTCTCGGCGATGGACCGGCACGTGATCGCGAACATGGGTGCCGAGCTGGGCGCGACGACCACCGTGTTCCCCTCGGACGGCGCGGTGCGGGACTTCCTGCGTGCCGAGGACCGGGCGGACGACTTCGTCGAGGTCGTGGCCGATCCGGGCGCGCAGTACGACATCACCGACGAGATCGACCTGTCCACGCTGGAGCCGCTCATCGCGAAGCCGTCCTCGCCGGGCAACGTGGTGCCGGTGCGCGAGGTCGCGGGTACGGAGGTCGGCCAGGTGGTGATCGGCTCCTCGGCCAACCCCGGCCTGCGGGACTTCGCCGTCGCGGCGTACATGGTGCGCGGAAGACAGACCAACGATGCCGTGAGCTTCGACGTGAACCCGTCCTCGAGGGAGATCTTCGCCGACCTGACGAAGATGGGCGCCACGTTCGACCTGATCTCCGCGGGTGCCCGGATTCACCAGGCCGGTTGCATGGGCTGCATCGGCATGGGGCAGGCACCCGCCGTCGGGCACAACTCGCTGCGGACGTTCCCGCGGAACTTCCCGGGCCGCTCCGGTACGAAGGAGGACCGGGTGTGGCTGTGCTCGCCGGAGACGGCGACGGCCGCGGCGATGACCGGGGTGATCACCGATCCGCGGGACCTGGCCGACAAGCTGGGCCTCGGCGTGCCCGAGCTGAAGCTGCCCGAGCGCGCGTCGGTGAACACGGACATGCTGGTGGCGCCACCCGATCCGGAGCAGGCCCGGCAGGAGGAGATCGTCAAGGGCCCGAACATCTCGGCGCTGCCGGAGTTCCCGCCGCTGCCCGACCGCGTCGAGGCGCCGGTGCTGCTCAAGGTGGGGGACAACGTGTCCACCGACGAGATCTCACCCGCAGGCGCGCGCGCTCTGCCGTACCGGTCCAACATCCCCATGCTCGCGGAGTTCACCTTCGACCCGATCGACGAGCACTATCCCGAGCGGGCGCACGAGGTGGCCGACACCGGGCACTTCGTCGTGGGCGGTGACAACTACGGGCAGGGCTCCTCGCGCGAGCACGCCGCCATCACCCCGCGGCATCTCGGGCTGAAGGCGGTGATCGCCAAGTCGTTCGCGCGCATCCACTGGCAGAACCTCGCCAACTTCGGGATTCTGGCGCTCGAGTTCACCGATCCGGCGGACTACGACCGGATCGACGACGGGGACACCCTCCTGCTGGACGGCCTGCGGGAGGGCTTGCCCGGAGGGCCGGAGCTGACCCTGCACAACGTGACCAGGAGCGAGGACTACCGGCTGTGCCACCGGTTGTCCGAGCGTCAGGTGGAGGCCGTGCTCGCCGGTGGGCGGATCCCGCTGCTGGCGCGCTCCTGACGATGATGCGCGCGCCGGTAGCTGGACGGCGGCGCGTCGTAGAGGTCGAGGAAGGCCTGCCGCAACGTCTCGGTGGAGCGGAAACCGCAGCGGCGGGCGACCGCGGAGAGCGGGAGCTCACTGGCCACGAGAAGCGTGGCGGCGGCCTCGGTGCGGACCGTGCGCACGTAACGGCTCGGTGAGGTGCCGAGGTGTTCCTGGAACAGCCGGGACAGCTGCCGGACGCTGAGCCCGGCCTTCGCCGCGAGCGCGGGCGAGCTCAGGTCCCCGGCGGGCTGTGCGGCGATGTGCCCGGTCAGGTCGCGCAGCACGCGGTGCTCGGGTGCGGTGGTGGCCAGGAACATGCTGACCTGGGCCTGGTTACCGGGTCGTTGCAGGTAGGTGACCAGGTGGCGGGCGATGTCGCGGGCGAGTGACGGCCCGTGGTCCTCCTCGACCAGGGCGAGGCTGAGGTCGAGGGCGCTGGTCACACCGGCGGAGGTGTAGACGTTGCCGTCCCTGACGAACAGCGGTGCCGGGTCGACCGTGACACCGGGGTGGCGGGCGGCGAGCCGCTCGGCCCAGCGCCAGTGTGTGGTGACACGCCTGCCTTCGAGCAGGTTGGTGGCGGCCAGCACCGTGGCGCCGGTGCAGACGGATGCGACGCGGCGCGAGTGGCCGGCGAGCCTGCGCAGGTGGGTGGTCAGCCGGACGTCCGCGGCCGCGTGCTCGTGACCGAGCCCGCCCGCGACGATCAGGGTGTCCACGGGCCCGGCGAGGCGATCGAGACGCTGCTGGCTCAGCAGGGTCAGCCCGGAGCCGCAGCGCACCGGCCGTCCGTCGAGGGTCGCCAGCCGGATGTCGTAGTCCGGTGTGCCGCGGAGCCGGTTGGCCGCGTCGAAGACGTCCGACGGGCAGGCGATGTCGAGCAGCTCGGCGTCGTCGTAACCGACGAGCACGACCCGGCGCATGGGCCGACGGTAGCACCGGCACCGGCACACAGACATGGTTCGCAGGATTTCGGCCAGGACGGCCACACGTCGGCCGGTGGACCGCGACGGTGAGACCATGACGAGAGACAACAGAACGATCGCGTTCGTGCTCTACCCCGGGGTCACGCCGTTGGACCTGGTGGGACCGCTGCAGGTGCTCTCCATGCTGGCGGCCCTGCGGCCCGGTTACGCGGTGACCGTCGTGGCCGAGCGGCTGGAGCCGATGGAAACGGACACCCCCGTGCGCCTGTCCGCCGATCACACGTTCGCCGACGTCCCGGACCCCGCGGTGCTGATCGTGCCGGGCGGGCTGGTGCCGACGATCCGGGCGATGACCGACGAGAACCTGCTCGGGTACGTGCGGCGCGCGGCCGCGGGAGCCGAGGTGGTGGCGTCGGTCTGCACGGGCTCGCTGGTTCTCGGTGCGGCCGGGTTGCTGACCGGGCGGCGCGCCACCACGCACTGGGCGTTCCTCGGCACGCTGGCCGGACTGGGCGCCGAGCCGGTCGCGCGGCGGTGGGTGGAGGACGGCAAACTGGTCACCGCGGCGGGCGTGTCCGCCGGCATCGACATGGCGCTGCACCTCGTCGGCCGGCTGGAGGGGGCCGACGCTGAGCGCGCGGTGCAGTTCGGCGTCGAGTACGACCCGCGGCCCCCGCTGGGCGGGCTCGACTGGGACCAGGCGCCGAGAGAGCTGTGGGCCCCCGTACGCGAGTACGCGCTGCGGGAGGGCCTGGCGGACCGGCCGGACCTGCGAGATCGCCTGGTCAGCGCCACGGTCGAGACTGAGGGGAACCTGCCTGCATAGGCGGCTCCGGGGCACGATAAGCTCTCTGCCATCACCCTCTGCCGAGGGTGGTGGCCGGGCTGTGGCGCAGTTTGGTAGCGCACTTGACTGGGGGTCAAGGGGTCGCAGGTTCAAATCCTGTCAGCCCGACCGGCAAGAGGCCGTCTACGCAGGTAGACGGCCTCTTTTTTCTTTGCCCTAACGGCCTCAGCCCCGGAGCATGACACATTTATGTCACCCGCTCCGGGCATTGCGGAGACCGCTCACGCTGCTACTCGCAACTGCCGGTCGACGTTTGCTGCGGGCAGGGGAGCAGCTTCGTGTGACCTGACCAGCTGTAACGACACCTGCGCGATGGCGATATTGAAGTATCAATCTCCTCGCGAGAGGGTTCCATGAAACGCGTCTTTGCGACCGGCCTGTTGTCGCTTTCCCTGCTCATCGTCGGCTGCACCACGGACGTCGGCCGTAGCACGTCTGCGACCACGACGCAGCGCCCGACGTCGAGCCCGGCGACCACGGAGAAGACCACCGAGCGGCCGTCGACCACTGCTACGACCCCGGAGCCAGCAGCTGCCGAAACCGCCGTGGCGTCGGAGCCGAAGCGTCCGACCCCGACAGCGGGTTACCAATGCATTGAGGGCGACGAGGATATCTACGAGGTGTGTGCTGCACACGAAGCCTGGGTGGCCGGACAGGTCGAGTTCGCGGAGTGCACGAACAGTGGCGGCGACTGGAACATACCCCTACAAGAGTGCACCTATCCGCCACGTACGGAAGCGCCAAGCAAAGACGACGTGCACTCCTCCGACCCCGAGTTCCGCGACGCAAATGGCGAGACTTACGAGGAGTACTGCGCACGCACTGGTCAGACTCTGGACAACTGCGCCGCCGGATAGCTCAGGCCGCGGCCAGGTTGAGGAGGGCATCAGCTCGGCGGGCGTCTAGCACGTCGGCGACCTCGTCCAGTCGATCGGGGAACAGGTGTCCGTAGATGTTGAGGGTCATCGCGGCGTCGGCGTGCCCGAGCATCTGCTGAACCACCTTCACGTCCGCCCCGGCTGAGATCGCCAGCGAGGCGGCCGTGTGTCGGAGCTTGTGCGGCGTTAGCCCGTCGACCTTGAGCTTGGCCGCTGTCACCGCGGGGACGAACTCCCGAGTGCGCCAGTTGTGACTACGCAGCGACTGTCCCCGGGCCGTCGTGAACACGAGCTCGTTCGGCTCCCGGGCGTCGAGCAAGGGACGAAGCACCGGGACGAGCGAGGCAGGGAAGGAGACCGTCCGCCGCTTCCCGGTCTTGGGCAGTCCCTCATGTTGCACCCCACCGACCTCGTAGAACGTCGTGGCGACTCGGATGCGCCGCTTGTCGAGGTCGACTCTGCCCACGCGTAACGCCGCGGCTTCACCCCAGCGCAGGCCAGTGTAGGCAAGCACCAGGATGAAGGCCTTGTTGATCGCCGCCGAGGCTGTCGGTCGGTCGTACTTCGTCCGGAGTGCCGCTGCCGCCGCTGCCAGCCTTTCGACCTGCTCGTAGGTCAGGTACACCTGCTCCGCATCGGGCTGTACTGGTAGTTTGATCCCGCGAGCCGGATTAACGGGTATCCGGGAGGGTGTGCACCACTCAAGCACCATTGCGAGCACACGGTAGGCGTGGCGAGCCTGCGATGGACCGAGCCCGCTCCCGCCGTCTTTTTTGTCCTTGAGCAGCTTTGCGACCCACACGGCCAGGTCTTCACTGATGATGGCGTTCAGCGATAGGTCTCCCCATTTCGGATTGACATGGTTGTCGAGAAGGCCGCGATACTTCCACCACGTCGACTGTTTGAGGTCGTGCCTGGTGTCCAGCCACTTCTCAGCGATCTCCGCGAAGGTCACTTTGGCCAACCCGGGATCGACGTACGTGCCTGCCGACAGCGACGCCTCCAGTTCGGTGCGCCGACTCTCGGCTCGTTCCTTGTTCGGCGAGACTTCGGACTTGAGCTTTCCTGCCCTGTCGTAGTACCGCACGAGCCAGCGTGCCGGAGGCTTACGCCCATTGGACTTCGCCCTGCTCACTGCAGCCCGGTAGTCCTGCGTCTTGTTCCGGTCGTAGATCCAAGCACGAGCCATCAGGCACCGTCCTGTTCGGTGATCCAGGTGTCGATGTCTTCGGGGCGGTAGCGGATGTGTTTGCCGATGCGGCGGCCGGTGGGTCCGTAGCCTTTGGTGCGCCATTGGTAGAGGGCGTTGATGGGGATGCCGAGGTGTTCGGAGACGTCGGTGACGGTCCAGAGTTTTGCGCTCATGGTTGGTTCTCCTGGTGGTATTTGTGTTTGCGGTCGTCGCGGATGCGGGTGGCGATGGCGGCGGCGAGTTCGCGTTCGGCGGCGTCGGCGTATCCGGCGCCGTTGAAGGTCCAGTCGTTGACGACGAGGACGGTGTCGGGTTCGAGGCCGAGGCGGTCGAGGGTTTCGGCCAGGCGGAACGCGCGCCGGTCACCCCGGATCGCTTTGAACGTGGTGGAGTAGTGCCGGGATTTGGTGAGGAAGTGGCCGCGGAAGGCGAGCATGTGTGCCCAGCGCCGCAGGTTGAGGTCCTCGTATTCGGGCAGCGCTCCGAGGTTCCAGGCGGTTTGGATGATGCGGCGGTGGTGCGGGGAGACCTTGAGGAAGTCGATGTCGAGTTGCGAGCGGATCGGCTTGTCGGCGGCTTCGGTCTTGCCGGTGCCCTTGGTCGCGTACTTCGCGATGTAGGCGGCGAGGCGGGGCTCGCTGATCTGCCCCTGTTCGTCCTCGAGCTCGGCCGAGGTGGCGGGTTGCACGTGCCGGACGTCGACCTGATCGCCCCACGTCAACGCGAGGGAGCCGCCGCCGGGGCGGGTGGTGGTGACGGTGACCGCCCCAGCAGCGGCCAATACGGCGTCATCAAGCAGGTCGGGATGTGCCCACGACGGTGCGGGGTCGGCGGGTCCTTCGGGGCCGTCGAGGCGGACGATCGCGTGGAAGTGGACCAGGCCCCGGCGTTGGTATTCGGCGACCTTGCCGTAGGACAGGCGGGCTTGGTCTTTGAAGTCGCGGACGCGGATTCCGGCGCGTTTGGCGATCTCGCGGCGTAGCCGGGTGGTGAAGCGTTGCCAGAGGACCCCTGCGTGGGCCTGCCAGAGCACGGAGCCGACGTAGTCGTAGGTGTCGGGGTCCAGTGGTGCGCCGAGGCGGGGGTCGTCGTCGTGGTGGTGCTGGCCGCAGCGGCACGGGATGGACCGGCCCCGGCGTGAGGTGGCGCGGGAGTGCACCGGCCCGAAGGAGGGGGCGGTGAGGGTGACGAACGCGCGCGGCTTGGCGGTGACCGTGTCGGGGATGCCTTTGGTGCCGCCGAGGAGTCCGGCGCGGACGAGGTGGAAGGCGTCGGCGGCGTAGCGGTCGGAGCAGGTGGGGCAGATCGCGGCGCGACGGTTGCCGCAGGGCACGAAGATGTCGCCGCCGTGGTGGTGCAGGACTTTGCCGGTGTCGGCGTGTTGGAGTTGGTGGGCTCCGGAGAGGCGGATGGGTTTGGCGCAGCCGTTGACAGCGTGCACTTTGCCGCGCCAGTCGCGGTAGTCGGCAGCCCGGATGCGGGCGGTGATGCGGTCATCGAGGGTGAACACCAGCAGACCCCTTCTTGGTGCGGGAGCAGGCAAACGAGAGGGGCGGGACACGGGCCGGTGTGGCAGATGTCCCGCCCCTCGATGGGCGGTGCGGGTGGATGCGCGGGTCAGGTGATGGGGTGGCCGTTGCGGGGGGTGAGCTGGTCGAGAATCCGGGCGGCCATCGCGTCCGGGACCTTCACGACGCGGCGGATGTCGGCGGTGGTCGGCTCGTTCCCGGCAGCGCGGATCTCGTCCACGGTCACGGTGATCTGATCGGCTACGTGCGCGGGCAGCTTCACCCCCGGCAGCCGCGACGGTGGAGACGTCGGCTTAGGTCGGATCGGTTCTGGGGCCGGGACGGGTGACGGGGTCGGTGGTGCGGGTGTCGGACGGGATTCGGCCGGCACCGGGGCCGGGGCTCGTCGCATGAGGAGTTTGACGACGACGAGGAACCCGAGGGCGGGGATCGCGGCGAGCAGCCACCCGGCCGGGGTCCGCGGGGCGAGGGCGACTTGCGCGGCCATCTGGATGCCGAACCCGGCGACCAGGACGACGACGGGAAAGGTGACCCGGCGCTTCGGTCCGTTGGGTCGGTGGCGGTCGGCGTGGATCTCGAACCCGGCGACGACGACCATGCCCTCGATGACGACGGCGACGGCCCAGGCGATCCAGCCGTGTTGTCCGTTGGCGACGGCCCAGTCGTGGGAGTGGGTGAACCCCGCCGCCCCGCCGATCCCGCCGAGGGTCACCGCGACCGCGACCCGTACGCGGTTGACCAGGGTCTCAGCGTTGATCATCGCAAGGTCCTTTCCGGGATCGGTTAGTCGTGGTTGACGTACTCGATGAGCTGGTAGTGATAGGCCCCGGCCCCGTTCTGCTCGGCCCGCCACTCCCGGAACAGCAGCAGCGTCACGCCGAGGAAGGCCAGGACGGTGGCGATGGCGGCGGCGAGGAGCCAGCCGGGGTGGGTGATGGCGCCGCGTTCGATCACCAGCGCCAGCACCGTGACAGCCAGGTATTTGAGCCAGGTCTTAACGAATTGAAGACTGATCATCAGTCAGTCCCTTCCAGATCAGGCGACGAGGGCGAGCCCGGTGTCGGTGTCGGGGTAGTGGTGGGGGGTGCAGGTGCGGACGAGTTCGGTGATGTCGTCGTCGGTGGTGTGCCCGGCGCGGACGCGGATGGGGGTGCGGGATTTTTCGGTGGTGCGGTAGCCGATTCCGGCGTAGTCCTCGGTTTCCGGGATCTGATCGGCGAGGGCTCCTTTGGCGCGGGCGCCGTCGCCGAGGACGATGTCGACGTAGTAGTCCGACCCCACTCGCAGGCAGATGCGGCGGGTGAACAAGTCCCGCACGGGCACGATGTCCTTGGTGGGTTCTTGGACGTAGGCGACGACGGCGAACCCGCACGCCCGGCCCTGAGTCAGGATCTCCGCCAAGATCTTGTTCAACTCGCGGGCGGAGTGGCCGAATGCCGTGAGCATCGCGAGTTCATCGATCATCAGCACCTCGAACGGGGTGTCCGGGCCGAGGGTGAACTTGCGCTGCTGGCGGTCCCGCAACAACGCTTGCCGGGTGGTCATGCGGTCGCGGAACGCGCAGATTTTGGTGAGCATGGCGTCGAACTCGTCGCCCTCGTCGTCGACGATGTCGGGGTCGGCGGAGGTGGCGTAGTCGTAGAACAGCTCGCGGCCTTGTTCGGTTTCCATGCCGCCCTTGGGGTCGATCATCGTGACCCGCACCAGCTGGTCGCGGATCAGTGGACCCATCGCGCGCAGCGGGTTCCACAGCAGCGACGACTTGCCCGACCCGGTGGCCCCGCACACCAGCCAGTGCTGTCCGGTGAGGGGTTCGGTCCAGGGGCGGCCGTATTCGGTGTCGCCGACCTCGAGCGCGGCCAAGTCCACGTCGGCGGGGTCTTCGGGGATGTCGACTGCGGGGACGATCGCGTCGAAGGGGTTGCCGTGCACGGCCGTCAGGGTCAGGACGCGGGGTTTGGTCTTCTCGATCCCGAGCACGTCAGCCCCGAGCGCGGAGGCGAGTTCTTCTTGCGCGTCCTGGAAGGTGCGTAGCGACTGGCCCTTGACGATTTTGACCGTGATGACGTCGATCGAGGGTGTCGGGGACTGGACCTTGAGGACGCGGGGGACGAGGGTGCGCCCGGTGCGGCGATCGTCCTTGACCAGGTCGCATTGGGTCAACGTGTGGCGCCAGCGGGGACCGAGGTAGCGGCCCCAACGGTGGGTGAAGGAGCGCAGGCGGGGTGCGCCGTAGCGGTGGTAGGAGTCCGGATCAGCCCTCCACCAGCCGATTCCGGCGGCGACGGTCCCGGCGAGAACACCGCCGGTGGTCATCGGCCCGAACTGGGTGACCGAGGCGGTCAGCGCGGCGGGGGTGGCGGTGATGCCGGGGTGGCGGGCCAGCCACAGCGCGGCCTTGGCTTCGGCGTGACGGCGGCGCTCGCTGCGGGTCTTCTTCTGCGTGTTGGTGGTGCTCATGGCGGGTGTGTCCTCCGTGATCACAAGGGGGTGTGGGATACGGGCAGGCCGTGCCCCAGCAGCCCCGGTGATCAGCACCAGGTGAGGGACACGGCCCGACCGGAACGTGCTGCTGTGGTGCTCACCAGGTGGCGTGCAGAGTGGTTAGCGCGCGGGTTTGCCTGGCTGCTTGTTCTTCGGCTCGAACAGCGGGTGCGCGTCGGCGAGGGTGGTCAACACCGTCCCGACAGCCCCGGCGGTGCGGTCGTGGTCCTTTTTGAACCCGGCCCGCCGGATCTGAATCCCCAGCATCGACCGGCGAAGCTGCTTCATCGCCTTGTCCAGGTCATCAACCCGGCGATCCAACTGCGTGCTCCGTGCCATCACGAATGTCCCTTCTGTGGGTTGTCAGCGGTCGTGCAAGCGGCCGGGTTAGACGCGCCAGCCGCGGGCGAGGAGTTCGGCCTGGTAGTGCAGAGCGGCTTTGCGCAGCGCGTCCAGCTCGGTGGAGGCGGTGCGGATGGTGCCCCGCACCTCGTCGCGGGAGGGGACCTGCCAGCCGTGGAAGCGGCCCTTGCCCTTCCCGCTGTCGGCGGCCTTGGTGAACTTGTCCAGCTCGTCCAGCGCCAGGCGGACGGTGTTGATCGCGGCGTCGAATTCGGCGTACTTGCGTTTCGCGTGGTTGTTCACCGTCTGCGACTGCATCGCTTTAACTCCCTTGCCGGTTGCGGGTCACGATCGCCAGCCCTCCGGCCACGGTCAGCACCCCGAGGACGGGCACCGCCAACACCAGAGCGGCCGCGGCCACCAGCCACAGCAGGTAAAACGTTGCCGCGTTCACCATTCCCACTCACTCCTTTTCGTTGATTCCGAGTCACATCGGCCACTGGTTGCCGCACACCGTGCACGTCGCAATCCGTGCCGGGGACAACCAGAAACTCGCGGTACAGGCGTGCCCAGCCATCAGGCCCGCCGGGGTCCGTGCGGGTCGAACGAGGACAGCCCGTCCGCAGGTAGATGCAGCCACGGCCACTGATTCAGCACCCCAGCCGCGTAGTCGATCTCATCCATCACACACACTCCTTCACAATTCGGATCGGATTACTTCACGTTTCTGGTAAAGCGCCAAGACCCCCGGAAATGAGCCGGGAATCAAGGCGCGCCACCACAAATAGGCGCGGTTTTAGACATAGATCGGCTCACTCTGGAATTGTCAATGAACAAAGAAGTGCGCTGGCCCGACTCGAAACGGGACCGCCTGCCTGGCCATTCAGGGCAGCGCGCCACGGTGGTGTTGCGGCGGGAGCGGGGGCGATCCCGCCGACCGGGCACCGACCGGTCTCATGCCGGGTCAGGCAGCGGAGGACACCACACCCGCCCCGGCAGGCTTCAAACCAGCGGCCTTGAACCAGACACCGGCGTTCGAGATCTTCTTCGGGTCCGCCTTGTCCGGAATCGCATAGGTGTTCAGCACCGGGTTCACCAACTCCACATACGAGCCCTCCTCGAACCCGTCACCCGGATCGACCGGAAGGTTCACCGTGATCTCCTCACCCTTCGGCGTCTTCTCCCCGGCCACCCGGCGTGGCTTGGCGAACAGAGACACCACGAACTGCAGTTCCCCGTCGCGGTTGGTGACCGGCTCGTCCTCCCCGTGCTCGTTGCGGCGCATCTTGGTCGTCGGCTCTTCGGTGACCATGAGCTTGTAGTTGCTGAGGTTGATCGAGATGTCCTGCATGGTGTCCTCCGCTGGTTGCCACGTCTTAGAACTATCTCTATTGAACACTGGCCCTCATCGTTCGTCAATAGAAATATTTCTATAAGCCGTCTGCGCAGCTCAGGGCATGTAGAGATAGACTTATTGGCAACCCTGAGAGAGGAGGGCGAGCCATGGCCACGGGCTACCGCGAGCTCGCAGCGGTCCTACGGGACGACATCCACAACGGCAAGTACCCACCCGGCGAGACGCTGCCGAAGCAAGACGAGATCGCGGATACCTACGGCGTCAACGTCAACACTGTGCGCAAGGCTGTGGGGGTCCTCGAAGCGGAGGGGTTGGTCACGCCTGTTCGGCGCAAGGGGACTGTAGTCCGGGACCGGCCGCCGATGAAGCGTCTCGGCACGGACCGCTACGCGAAGAGCAAGTGGAAGTTCGGGCTCGTGGCGTTCGCAGCCGACCGGGAAGCATCCGGCCAAGCTTGGAAGCGCGACGATCAGACCAACCAAGTTCGTCAGGTCGTCGCAGACGCTGAGGTAGCCGAGGGCCTGCAGATCGAACCGGGCGCGCGAGTCTACGAGCGGGCGCGTCTGGTCAAGCAAGGCGACAAACCGACGCACACGCTGATCAGCTATTACCGGCCCGAGCACGTTGAAAACACGCCCATCGTCGATCCGAAGCCAGGTACCGCCACTCCCGGCGGTGGGTTTGCCGTCCTCACGCTCCAGGGCTTGGAGCCGGATCACATGACCGAGACCTTCCATGCTCGGATGCCCACACCAGACGAGATCAAAGAACTCGACCTTCCAGCCGGTGAGCCGGTGGTGGTGCTGCACCGAACGACGTATACCGACGATGGGGTAGCAGTCGAATTTGCCCGTGGTGTCCACTCGGCGTCACGCTTTTCCTGGTCTTACAGTTTTGAGATTCCCGAGTAGATCGAGAGGTATTCGTGCCGAGCACCTACCCCGACTCGATTCAATGCGATGTGGAAACCCTCTGGCGTTATCACCGGGTGGACGACGAGCTACGGGAGGTTGATGTCGCGGTCGGGCTGGGCAGCCACGATCCTGGCGTCCCGGTCTACGCCGCGCAGCTTTACCACCGAGGGCTGTTCCCGCTGGTGGTGTTCACCGGAGCTAACGCGCCGACGACCGTGGAGCGGTTTCCAGAGGGCGAGGCTGTGCACTTCCGCAGGATCGCGATGGACAACGGCGTGCCCGACGACGCGATCTTGATGGAGCCGCGGGCCACGAACACCGTCGAGAACATCCATTTCACTCGGGACGTCCTGTCAGCGCATGGTATGAAGCCGAGGTCGGTGTTGCTGATCTCCAGGCCGTATCAGCAACGGCGAGCCCGCGAGATTGCCAAGCGGCACTGGCCCGAGGTCGACATCGTCTGCACTGGCGCTCAGCAGGATCTCGATACCTACGTAGCGAGTATCAATGACCCGCGCCGCGTGGTGGACATGCTCGTAGGAGATACCCAGCGCCTTGACTTACAGGGAAAGTCCGGCGAGATTGCCCCGCAGGAGATCCCCCAGGACGTCCGCGACGCCTTCGAACGCCTCGCGCAAGCGGGATACACCAGCCGCCTCATCCGCTGACCACACCCGATCCGAGCGGACAGATCAACGGAGGGACGTATGGGCGACACGCCGAAACACTCCGTCAGCGTGGCGGGTGTGGTCGTCGACGCGCACGAGCGAGTCCTCGCCATTCAGCGCCGGGACAACGGCCACTGGGAAGCGCCCGGGGGAGTGCTCGAACTGGACGAGTCCTTCGAGCAAGGCGTCCGCCGTGAAGTGCTGGAAGAAACCGGGCTCACCGTTCAGGTCGGGCCGTTGACCGGGATCTACAAGAACGTCAGCCGGGGGATCGTCGCCCTCGTGTTCCGCTGCACGCCAGAGCACGGGGAGCCATGCCCGACCGCAGAGGCGCACGACGTCCGCTGGCTCACCCAGGACGAGGTCCGAGAACTCATGGCCCCAGCGTTCGCGGTCCGTGTCCTCGATGCCTTCGGTCCCGCACCGGTCACCCGCTCCCACGACGGAGTCAACCTCATCGAGGTCTAGCCGCGACGCTCGCACCGACGCGCGGACCCGAGCCAGTCATTTTGAATCACCTCCGCGACAGCAGAGAGCACGGCGCGAGAGGTGGTCATCATCGGGGCTCCTTCGAACCACCTCCACGTCCGCGGAGAGCAACCCTACGTCATCGGCAGAGGCGAAACTCGGGCCTGACGTTGAGCATGTCCTGACGACAAACGGTCAACGATGTCCTCAGGTGCGGGCGCGGAGTTTAGTGCCCTGCACAGGGGGGAGTCCAGAAGGATAAGGAGCCCAGGTGTCAGGCGGTTAGGTTGACCACGCGAGCGGGAAGGGACTGACATGACTGCGAGTTCTTCTGCTGGCTCTGCTGCGACTCCCTCTCTGAGGGAGCGGCATGTCAGTAGCTACGCAGCCTTGTCGCAAAAGATTCAAGAGCAGGGCTTGCTGCGACGCTGTTACGGCTACTACTGGACACGGATGGTGGCGACGGTGGTTGCGTTCACCCTGGTGTGCATTGCGGTGGCAATGATCGGTAACTCGTGGTGGCAGCTCGTGCCTGCGGTGGCTTTCGCGGTGGTGAATGTGCAGTTCGGTTTCCTCGGCCATGATCTCGCACACCGGCAGGTCTTTTCCTCTGCGCGGTGGAACGCGTGGGCCGCTCGTGTTTACTCTGGTTTGTTCGCCGGGTTGAGCTACACCTGGTGGATGGGCAAGCACAACAAGCACCATCAGGCCCCGAATCAGGAAGGGAAGGATCCAGACATCGGCCCTGGTGTGCTCGCTTTCACTCCGGCCAACGCCGCCGCACGGTCGGGTTTCGCTCAGCGGTTCACTCGCATCCAAGGCTGGGCTTTCTTCCCGCTGCTCACGCTGGAGGGCGTGCAGTTGCATGTTGCGAGCGTGCAATCGTTGCTGCGGAAGACAACGTCGCGGTATCGCTGGGTGGAACTGTCGTTCATAACTGCCCGGCTGGGTGGGTACGTGGCTTTTCTGCTGCTGGTACTGCCATTCGGTAAGGCGGCTGCGTTCGCCGGACTGCAGCTGTCGGTGTTCGGCGTGCTGCTCGGCGGGGCGTTCGCACCTAACCACAAGGGCAGGCCGATCGTTCCCGCGACCATGAAGGTCGACTTCCTGCGCCGCCAGGTAGTGATGTCGCGCAACATTCGCGGTGGCACGATCACTGACTTCATGATGGGTGGACTGAACTACCAGATCGAGCATCATCTCTTTCCCAGCATGCCGCGACCGAACCTCAAGCGAGCGCAGCCGATCGTGCGGGCCCACTGCGCCGAACACCAGGTGCCCTACACCGAGACAAGCCTGTGGCACTCGTACGGCATCGTTGTGCGCTACTTGAATGCCGTGGGCCTACGAGCGCGAGATCCATTTCAGTGCCCGTTGATACGCCAGTTCAGAGGGTGAACGACGCAGCGAGGCGCTCAAGCCCTGCAGTGGAGCATGTGACAGGCGGTGTTGTGTGGCGTTGCCTGTGGACGGTGTCGAACCGTTGCCTTTCCTTGCAGCCGGTCTGTGCAGTAAGAGTAGCGGGAGGAGTTCTCGAGTACTACTTCCGTGACATCCTTTTTGAGATCATGTGTCGTCTGACGCCCGCACTGGGTCGGACCGCGTGTACGGGTGTTGCTTACACCCAGTGCGAGGAGGTCAGCGGGGCTAGGCCTGCACAGGCCGCAGAGCTGGTGTGTTCAGAGTTTCTTTTCTTGTTCAAGGCGGCGCCTGCGGCGCCGCTGATCCGGCCCTCATCGACTCGAACCGCCAAGCGCGGGCGTGCGGCTGCCGCCGGTCCCGCGCGGCGGTTCGAGGAAGGCCGGGCAGCGCCACAGGCACCGCAAACGAAGAGATGTCCTCGCCGGACGGGCAGGCTCCGGGATGGCCAGGGGAGCAGCCGAGGGCAGTTGGCAGGGGCGGTTGCTTGGTTGTCATCCCGTCGCCTGATCTGATGGCTATCACGCCGCGACGGGGCCGCAAGCTTGGCGAGTTCGGCCGGCGGCTGCGGGGAGAGGTTGCGGCCCCGTCGCGGCGTGATCGAGACGCCATCAGGCGACGGGATGACCACCAAGCTCTTCTCAAGGCAGAACTACTCGGGGAAATGGCCCAGGTCTCGCCAGGTAAGCATGGTTCTCATGGCAGAGCTTGCAGATCTAAGGCCATTGCGGAGGGGTCTCAATGCCCTACGAACCGGAACATTTAAGACCTCAATAGACTTGAATTGGTCTAATGCGTGCTCGGCAGCTGAGTCGGCTTGCTCAATACTCTGCATGAATTCGACAGTACTCTCGACTTCTTCGGAAAAGGCATTCCTCAATTCGCGGGTTCCGTACTGCGCAAGCAGCTTGCTTACGGCGCGTAGATTCTGGTCGGCGGATGCCACCTTTTCTTCGAGCGTCCGGCCTAGTTCTTCAGCTTCGTGAGCTTTCGGGCCGAATTCTTTAGCAAAAGTGATCAGCCTTGCTTGTGCAACGCTGCTCGGTTTACCTGCAATGTCTCTGGTGAGTCTGGTCTCGTGTTCTTTGAAGTCGTTCAAAACTTCAGCGAACGATGACAGTATTGGCCCAAACTCTTCTACGTCTCGCACAGCCGCCTGGTAGTGGTCTTGCAAGCTGGGAGCGTCGTCCGGCCTATCCTCAGGTAGCTCAAGGTCGCTGGCCGGAGCAATGTCGGCAAGTCGTTCGGCGTTGTTGGCGAGATGTTCCTCTGCGCGCTCGATGGCGTTGACCAGTTTGTTGGCGAGAGCAACTAACTGCCTCCGCCAGGTGGCGGAATCGGTGCCAGCCAAGACCGCCTCGCGGAGATTTATGTACTGTCGCGTGGCGACATGGCGGGTAGCGGCATTATCGCTATCGTCGCGTATTAGACCTTGCCCAAGGACGACCACTGGTAAGAATAAATCGACAACCCCCAGTTTTTCTGCCGAGTCCACGAAGAGGACCAGTTCTTCGCGGCACATCGGCCTATCAAGGTACCTTATTGTGACAAGTGGAACAAATGCGGATGCGCCTCTAACGTTTTCATAGATTTTATCGCGCCAGTCCTCGCCCCATTCGATCTCATAATCCCAGAATACTTTGATATTTCGGCCTCGATCTGCGTATGAGTAGTACGTAAGATCATCGGCAAACTTTTTAACGAAAGATAGCACATTATCGTCATCATGTGCATAGCTGAGGAAGACCTGCGTTGGTGATTGTTCGCCTTGGAGAACCGACATACTTTCCCTCTCGCTCGTTGGCTCGGTTATCATGTCGCCTGCGAGGGTGAGACCGTTACGGAAGGGTCGGCCCGTCTGGGCGGGCACGTGTCACATTCATGCCACATGGCATGTGCAGAGCACGACAGACGTCGGTAGCCGTCGATGCCTATACCAGCAGGTCAGCCATCATGTTGACCGTGGGGGCGCAGGCTGGGGCGCGTGCGAATAAGGTCAAGGGGTCGCAGGTTCAAATCCTGTCAGCCCGACGGCCGGAACAGAGCCCCTGATCTCGTTGTCTTTCGAGGTCAGGGGCTCTTCGCAGGTCCGGCCGATGATCAGCTGGTCGTCAGTTGGCTCGCCTCGGTGATCGACTCACCAGTGGCGAAGGTGGTGCTGAACCGCTTGTCAGCCTTCTTCGGGGTCGTGACGTTGCAGCTATTCCGCACGGTCGCGAGAGACGCGGAAGAGCTTGCCAGCGGTAGTGATCAATGTGTGGGCAGCGAGCCGTTCGGCAAGCTGGCACTCACCGAGGTGCCGATGGGGGCGTTGGACTTCACCGGAGTGCGGGTGTGTCCGCCGAGCGGATGGTCGGCGAGCTCGGCTCCGGCCTCGCCCTGCTGGCGGCCACCACCGCGGGGAGCGGGCGCTGCTGCTGGGCTACGCGCTCGGCCCCATGCAGCGGGTGCTCGATCACACCGTCGAATGGGCGCGCCGCCGCGAGCACAGCCTTGGCGATGCGTACCGCGGCCTTCGAGCCGGCCTTGGTCTGCGGGTCCGCCGGCACACAGGTACGGATGGTCAGCCCGTCGTGCCGGGCGACCTCCACCAGCTCAGGGTTGCGCACCGCGATCCCCGCAACATGGTCGACGGAGACGGTCAACGCATACGTGGGCACCCCACCGATCCTCCGCAGCGTCGTATCCAAACAGGACACGATCGTGGGCAAGGTCTTGTCCCACACCGGGATCACCACCCTAAACCGTGACCACGCCAGCTACGCCACCACAACTGGGTCCGCCGGTCACGGATGCTCGGGCCTTTGCCCCAGTCCCACTGCAGCCACAGCCCCGGCTCGCTGATCCAGGGCCGAAACACTCGCCGATGCCCGGCCTGAAACGCCTACTTGACCTGCGCAGCCGCCCGCGGCCACCACCAGTTCGTCGATCTTGTCCAAGTACTCATCGATCGACCGCGCCCGGTGCTCCCGCTCGACCGGCGACTGCCCAGCCTCCGGCAATTGGGCATATCGGGCGACCGTGTGGTGGTCACAGCCAGCCAACTCGACTGCCGCACGGTAACTGCCCGTGAGGTCGAATGCCTCCAAGATCTCCATGATCTCCCTGCCCGTCTTCACCGATCGACCCTTGCCAACCGGCATCCCGACGAACTACCGGGGAGGTATCTGACCACCAGCGGGGAGATCGCTGGCCACCAGCGGGGCGGTAAATGGCCGCCTATGGGGATTCTTCACTGACCGCCGACAGCGATCCGGCAGAGTCTCGATCACGCTCGGGTCCGACACATCGCCGACGGTAGTCGATGTCGTGGATTTCGTATCGTACTCAACACGACGGTCCCGGTTCGTCATGGATGGTCCCTGTCATTCGGCATAGGCCTTGCGACAGTGCCGGAGTCCATGGCACAAACCAGACAACACCGGCGCTCGGTCATCGACCGCCAGGTTGTGGCCAGTTCGACGGCCGGGGCGTTCAGGTGGGTGCGCGGGTCACGCTGCTGTTCTGGGTGGTGAGGACATCGTCGGGGTGCAGTTTCCCGGTGACCAACTGGTGGGCGACCTCGGTGAACCGGCTGTTGTGGCCCCGCGCGTAGGCGCGCAGCGCGTGGAAGGCCTGGTCCATGTCGAGGTGACCGGCGTGAGCGAGCAGGCCCTTGCCTTGTTCGATGACGACCCGGCTGTTCAGCGCGGTCTGCAGCTGTTCGGTGAGAACTTCACCGCGACGAATCGCGCGTTCCTGCAGGACACCGATCGTGGCCATGTCCGCCAGCGCGCGGGCGACCCGTGCGTCCTGACGGGTCAACGAACCAGGCTGGTGGTTGAACAGGTTCAACGTGCCGATGGTCTCGCCGCGCAGCTGGAGCGGAACGGCGTGCACGGCGGCGAAACCTTCCTCCTGGGCTCGAGGGGCGAAGTGTGGCCAGCGAGTGGTGGCCTTGGTCAGGTCGGCGACAGCGACCGGCTCACCGGTACGAAAGCAGTCCAGGCAGGGACCCTCGTTGGTTTGGAGCTGGAACAGCTCCAGCAACCGGGTGTGCTCGGTGGAGGAGGCCAGCAACTGCAAGCTGCCGCGCTGGTCAGCCAGCAGCAACCCGGCTGCGGCCGCGTCGAGCAGGTCGACGCAGTGCTCGGTGAGTTGGTGCAGGATGTCCGGGATGTCGTAGTCATCGACCAGGGTGTCGGCCCACTGCAGGAAGGCGTTCAGCAACCGGGACTCCCGCTGCGCGCTCGACGGTGTGGTGCTGGTCATGGTGCCTCCCCGTTTCTATCTCTCCCAATGTTGTACGTAGTGAGTTCGGTGATCAGATCTCGCCGCATGGCGGTGTCTCCCTCCATTTTCGCGCCGTCAGGTGTCCAGATCTTCGGGTGAGAGACGGCGGGTGACGATGTCATCGGCGAGGTCCTCGACCATCCGGCCGGTGGCGAACGCGTATGCCCGCAGCCGGGCCAGTGCCTGCTCGGGCGATATCCCGAAGGCACCGATCAGCATGCCCGTCGCCTGATGTACCTGCTCGCGGTCTCGCGGCAGCGAGAGCACCCATTCTCCCTCCGCCGGATCGACCTGCAGCCCCAGCAGCGCGAGCATCGCGATGTCGACGACCTGCAAGGCGGTACTCACCTCGACCCGGGTGAGCCAGCCGGGCCTGTGCCGGTACAGGTCCAGCGCGCCGATCCTGATCGCACCACTCTGCATGGGGAACGCGAAAATCGCCCCGACCAGCTGACCGGCGATCTCGGTGGCGAACACCGGCCACGACACGGCCGTCGCGGCGCCGAGATCCGGAACCAGGACCGGCCTGCGAGTGTGGAAAGCCTCGAAGCAGGGGCCTTCGCCGAGGCTGAACTGCAGGGTTTCGATGTGGGCACTGATCTCGTCGCTGGCATAAAGCGTTTCCCGGTGCTGAGTGCCGCTGATCATCGAGATCGAGACACCGTCCACCGGCAGCAGGTCGATACACGCCTGTCCTACCCGCCCCAGTGGATCTCCTGCCGTGCCTTGACGGAGGTCCGACATGACCGCAGCCCGGACCCGGCTTATCGACTCCACCGGGTTCTCGGCATTGCTCATGGCGCGGTCACTGCGATCCCTCCGCGGCGGGGCCGGTGCCGGGCAAGCAAGTCGTGGCCCTGATTTTCGCCCGCTGTGCTGCGCCGGCGTCGCCCTTCGGCTGCGGAGATGGTCGAGCCTTTCATCAGGAGGTGGAACGAGGATGCAAATCCACCGGGGTCAATCAGCCCGGCCTGCTCGGCACGAGTCTGCCCGATGTCGCGGATGTTGGCCAGATATCCGACGCTCGCGTGCCCGGCCGGGTGAGCAGGGCCCATCTCCAGCAACACGTGGATGAACGAGCGTCCCTCGAAGTCGTTCTGGTCACGAAACCAGTCGCTGTACACGTCGAAGACGGCCCGTAGGTGTTTTGGCGCCGAGCAGCAGCGGCGCCTCGGTGGTCGGCGGTCCTTCGATGGCTGCGATTGATCCTGGTCTCGAAAACGTGCGTCAATGGGAACGCATGGCGGTGACCGGGCGACTGACTGCTTAACCGACCGACGACCAACTTCACTGGTACCCCCTTGGCAGCGCTGGCACAACCCGCGCGGCGTCGACCGTTCAGTAGTCGCCCGTCGGTGCGGTTACAGTTCGTGGCGGTGCTCGGTGAGCCAGGTGGCGACCTGGTGCAGTTTCATGTTGGTGGTCTGGGAGAGCTCGACGAGCATCCGGAACGCCTGGGCAGGGTCGAGGTCGTGGCGGTGCATGAGGATGCCCTTGGCCATGCCGATGGTGTCGCGGTGCTCGAGCGCACTGTGCAGCTGGGCTTCGGTCTGGGCTCCGACGAGCGCGATCGCGGCGTGGGCGGCGAACACGCCGCCGTCCTGCTCGGTCTGGTCGCTGAACGCGTCAAGCTGAGTGGAGTAGAGGTTCAGCGACCCGAGAGTGGTGTCGCTGACGAAGAGCCGGTAGGCCAGCATGGAGCGCACCCCGGCCGCAACAGCCGCAGGGGCGAACGCCGACCAGCGGGCCTCGGTGGCGAGATCGCCGGTGCGGTAGACCTGGTGATCGGCGATCGCGTCGACGCACGGGCCTTGCCCGGTGCGGTACTGCACCTCGTCGATCGTGGTCACCACCTCGCCGGTGGGCGCGACGGTACGAATCTGGCGGCCTCGCTCGACCAGGGAGATCCCGGCCTGCTCAACGCCGCTCACGTGATCCACGGCGGCTTTGACGATCGCCCTCAGGGTCGAATCGACATCGGGTTCGGCCTGCAGAGTCCGCGCGATCGCACCGAGCGCGGCACTCAGGCTTTCGCTGGCAAGGTGCTCACGGTAGGGCACAGCTGTCTCTCCTTTGTCGCCATGACAATACCAGCGTAACGAGCAAATGGAAGATCAGCAGCCACGAGGCAGCCTCATCGACGGCTCGTGAGGAATCTGTACCTGATCCGCGACAACTACCGCCCACGCCGCAAACCGAAGGGTCGCCTGCCGGGGTACCGGCCACGGCATCGAACTGGTCGAACCCAGCAGCACATTGGTTGAACTGGACCGAGTTGGAATTCACCGCGCTGCGCTACGTAGCCGCGCCCACTGCTTATCGGTCAGGTCGAGCCGCCTCGTCACCCTGAGCAAACAGAACTCATTGCCTTCGGGTCCGGTTAGGACATGCCACTGCTCCTCCCCTGTCTGACCGATGACGGCTGGGCGCTCACCAAGCGCCAGAAGGCGTTCGAGATCGGCGTCCTGATCGATGCAGCACCCACTCGGCGCGGTTTCAGTCGCTCACGGACACGCGCCTCAGCCGTTTACCACCGCTGTGTATTCCCCGACTGGGATCGACAGGGCGGCCATGGCATCGGACAGGCAATCGTACGTCACCAGACCGGCGCAGACGGCGCCGGTTAGTTCCAACACCCGCCGAACCGGGCGGGTGGCCACCACGACCCCCAGCTGTCGGCCAGATACTCGCGCCTTGCTCGGCAGCCGCGGCCACAATCCGCACGCTGACCACGGACAGGAACCCCACCTCGGAAAGATCGAGAAATACCCGCGGCACCCGTCGCTGCTCGGTGTCCCGCAGCGCTTCACGGACCAGCGACACGGTGTACAGGTCGATCTCCCCGGACGCGATCACGACCTCCACATCGGCGCGGTGCCGAACGTGGCGCACGGTCAGGTACCGCTGCACGGGCGTCTCCTGGCGCATGGAGCGCGGTGAGACGGGAGCGGGCGCGGTAACGAGAGAATCCATTGACGGATGCCTCCTTGGCAGTCAATGGCGAGAAAACCGGCGGCACCAGGGCTGAACCAGTCGGGCATCTCGCGTAAGGGCAGATGCACTCCAGCTCAGGCTCAACCGGTCATTCCGACTCTACTCATCATGGCCGATTCTGGCCAGGATCAGCGACTGAGCACCCTCAGAGATGTGAGTGACCGACGTGGTCAGCATGGCGCAGTGGTGATCCAGTGCAAGCGGACTGTGGTGCCCTGCGGATCCGGCTCGACATGGGCGGTATCGGCCAGTTGCTGCATCAGGGGAAGGCCACGCCCGGAGAGCGGGCCGGGATCGGCAGGTGGCGGCTGCCAGTGACCGTGGTCGGTGACGGTGACCTCGACGCGGCGCGAGTGTGGGAGACAACGGGCGCGCAGATCGAGCGTGCCCTCGGCGTCAGGGTAGGCGTGCTCGACAACGTTAGCCAGGGCTTCGTAGGTGGCCAGCGTCATCGCGTCGATCTGCTCACCGGCTACCCCACGACGGTGGGCCCAGTCCGCCAGAGCGTGCCGCAGCGCGGACAACTGCTCGACGCGCGCGGGAACGTCGAAACACACCAGACGGTCCGCGTGCTTATGCTCCGCCCTGCACCCCTGGCCGCGATTGCCTCGTGCATTGCACTCTGTGCTCGCTCTGCCAGCTTCCATCATGATGACCTACCCCGCTGGTGGCAAATTGATTCCTCTTCGTGTCAATCCGCCACGCGACGGTCACTCAGTGGTGAGCTCGTCCCCAAGCAAGGGGTAAGCCGCGAGCTCGGTGTCCAGGCTGGTCAGCCGCAGTGGTCGGAGCGTGGCGGTGGTGATGATCACCACGCGCACGTCGGTGTGGTCCCAGCGTTGTGGTGAGCAGGTCGTGCTCACCGGCCACGGCGAGCACGGTGCGCTGCCCGTGTTCGGCCACCTCCACGATCATGGGCCGGCCGGGCACGGTGTATTCAGAACGTGCGGAAGGGCCGACCTGTGCCATCGCCCCATCTGTCCGCTGGCGCAGCCCCAGCGAGACGGCTTAGAGGCTCCGGCAGTAGAGGGCTATTTTGGGCCGTCGGACGGTGGGGCGAGTGTCCCATCGGTGGGTGTGGGGCTGTTTGGATAAGGCAATGGACAGTGACGAGAGTGGCGGCGAGGTGGAGGTAGAAGTCGACGATGACGCCGTTGCGGTCGGTGCAGCGGCGGAGTTTGCCGTAGTTGTTCATCCACGAGTTTGTGCGCTCCACGACCCACCGTTTGCCGACCTGAATGGGGCTGGGAATGCCTTTCTTCGCGATCTCGCCAACGATCTCGTGGGCGGTGAGAACGTCCCGGCTGGGTTTACCGTCGTAGCCGGAATCGAGGTGCATCACTGGCCTTTGGGGCAGTGTCCCGATTTGTTGTTTCATATTTTCGATCGTGGGTTCGAGCAGCGGCGAGTCGTGCCGGTTCGCGCCTGCGGAGACCAGGCCCCACGGGGACGCTTTCGGCGTCGGTGTTGGTGTTGGTGTTGGTGGAGCGTTTCAGGCCGCCTTTGCGACGGTCCACCGGTGAGGGGCCGGCCTTGTCCCCCGCTGCAGGGTGCTTGGGTGATGCACCATCGGTAGCTAGATCGTCCAGTTCCAGCCCGACGATCTTGTCGTAGGCGGCCAGCGCGAGTTGGTGTGGTTTCTGCCCCGATGCCTTTCTCCGCCTATTCGGCCAACTGGCGGTGAATCGTGCGATCCGAGCATCCCGCAGAGGCGATGAGCTCCTATCCCGACCCGTGCACCAGAGCGGCGACAATGTACTCGAACACCACCCGATGTACTCGAACACCACCCGATGCGGAACCCGCCGACGGTGACATTCCCACGGGGGCGGCGAGAACTCCGGCCCGGTGCCCAGCGGTGCCTCCAGTTCGGCGAGGAGGGGCTCGATGAGGCAGGATGGCACGGCAGGCACGGGACTCCAGGTGGTTACGTAGCGTTAGCAGCTTCATGATCACCTATGCCCGTGCCTGCCCTGTCTCCGGGAGAAGCAATATCGACTCGCTCGGGCACCAATCGCCGGAGCCTCTTAGTCGCTGGAACGAGTTCTCAGCCGCAAAGCGCCCGCCGCGTACGTGGCGTACTTGACGTACTTCGCCTGGTCGGGCACAATTGAAGATGTCTGACCGGGGAGGGTGCCATGTCCGCTGTCCACTACGACAGCTACACGGAGGCGCGCGCGCATTTCAAGGATCTGCTCGACGCTGCCGAGCATGGGCGTGTGGCCACGGTCCGGCGCGATTCGGCGACCACGGCGGTCGTCGAAGTGGAGCGGCTACGTGGTTTTCTCGCATCGATCGTGCCGTCGCGTGCGCAGGTTGTCGCCGAGGCGGGCGGCTGGTCGGTGTTCATCCCCGGCTTGCCGGTCGCCGCGGACGGCGCGTCGTTCGACGAGGCCATTAGTGAGATGATCGACGCTCTGCGTGAGTACGCGGAGGACTGGCAGGATCGTCTGCTGGATGCTCCGGGGCACCGGGACAACTGGGGCCTGGTGCAGCTGGTGAGCCTGAGCGATGATGATCAGCTTCGCGCCTGGTTGGTCGGTACCGGTCAGTGAGCTGGCCGCAGCCGACTCGGCAGGACCATGAGACGTTTTGTCACGTGGAGGGTTGGCGGCGGGTGCGAGATGCCCGGGGGCGGACAGGCACCCACCACGTCACCTACGAGCTCGACCTCGTCGACGGCAGGGTGCTGCGAACGCGGATCTCGCATCCCGTTGATCGCAGCACGTACGGGCCGAGCCTGTGGCGGCATATTCTGCGTGACCAGTTGGACGTCGATGATGCCCAGTTCTGGGCGTGCGTCCGGGATGGTGTCAAACCGGAGCGCGGCGTTCCCGAGCCACCGGCCCAGGCGTTGCCCGCCGAGCTGGTGTACCTGCTGATCTCCCGAGTCGGCCTGGAGGAGTCGGAGGTGGCGGCGATGAATAAGGACGAAGCTGTCGCCAGGTTGCAGCGGTACTGGACAGAAGGTAGCTGATCGGCGAGCGACGACCTGGTAATGGCGGCTCGCGCCCAAGTGGCAGCCGACCGCGAACTGTTGTCGTAGGCGCGAGAACGCCCCGGAACCGAGGACTCCTTTACTCGGCCGATTACACTGAACGCCGATCTGAGCGAACAAGCCAGAGCACGCCGCTCAGCGAATCCACTGCTGGGGGTCAAGGGGTCGCAGGTTCAAATTCTGTCAGCCCGACGGCAAAGAGGGTCTTCGCAGGTCAGAGTCTGCGGAGGCCCCTCTTTTTGTGATCTTGGCGAGTTCTTCGAGGCCGAGCATGCCGCTCATGGACACCTTGACTCGGAGGGTTTTCGCCGATGCCTCTGCTGTACCTGGACAAGATCACCTCTGGCCTGTCGAAGACCTGGGCCGGGTACCTGCGCGATCGGGATCGGACCCTGCGGTCCGCGAACCATCCGGAGACCACTCGCTACAACTGCCTCCTGGCCGCAGCCCAGCTCGCCCGCCTTCTCGAGTGCTCGCCCGATCCGGATACCGACGAGGCGGTGAAGGGTCCTTGCGCGGTGACACGAGCCCATGTGGAGGACTTCCAGGCCTGGATGATCGACACTCGGTCGGCGTCGACCCGCGCTGGACAAGCACAAAGGGCTGCAGCAGTTCTTCAAGTGGCTGCTGTTGGACCAGCGGGACATCGACCGCTCACCGATGGAGCGGCTGAAGCCACCCGCGATGCGGCAGAAGCTGATCCCGGTCATCCGCGACGACGACTCCAAGAAGGTGCCGGACGGGAGCACTGGCGCTCGGGTGTGTCCACCGGGGTACGAGGGACTGTCCGGGCGGAGCAGGGTGGCCAGGATGCGGATCGCCGTCGTGTTCCCGGCGCCATTGGGGCCAGCAGGTCGAGCACCCGGCCACGCGGAACAGCCAGGCTGACGCCGTCGAGGGCCGCGATCCTGCCGAACCGCTTGGCGAGGTCTGCGCCTGTTTGATCATCTCGGCGGCCAGTCGCTCTTCCGCCCGCCTCGGCCTTCTCGGCCGGCTTCTTCGATGCTCCGCCTGTCGTCACGGCATCAGCGCTCATCGCAGTCCGTGCCATCCCGCCGGACCTCAGCCCGGCGTGTCGGGCGAACCCACCGACTTGAAACAGCCCCCTCAGCGATTTGGGGGATCCTCAATGAGTTCGGCGGACAATCGGTGTGGTTACCGGCCTTCGGCGATCTGGTTGACGAGGCGCTGGAGGAAGCGTCCAACGCGAGCTCACCGTTCCCCTCAGGGTCGAGGTCGCCGTATGGGCATGGCGGACGGGCATCGTCCACCGGGTGATCCCGAGTCAGTCCTGCATGGCTTCGGTGATGAACTCCGGTG
>NZ_JAEHOB010000049.1 GCF_016464705.1 Qaidamihabitans albus | reverse complement strand
CTTCGGAGCCCGGACCAGACGCTCTGGCTGGTTGATCCGGGCGTAGCGCTTGACCGTGTTCAATGCGAGATTCAGCCGGCGGGCGCATTCCAGCAGGCCGACACCGGAATCGAGCGATCATGGACCTGCCGTCAGCGCTCCCGTGTGGTCTCGGCTTGTATGCCCTCTCGCGGCGGCGGCCCGGTCTTGCCCCAACAGTGCTGTGCGCGGCGACCTCTTTGATGACGGCCTTCGCGAGGTTGTGCCAGAGGTGCCAACGGTCGGCGACCTGCACCGCGTCGGGCAGGGCACGGCGGATCGCCTCGGCGTAGGCGGCCGAGCCATCCCGGCAGACCACCTCGACACCGGGATGCTCCCGTAACCAGGCCCCGAGCACCTCGGTCTTGCGCTCAGGCAACACGTCGACGCGCTCGCCGGTCTCCGCATTGATAATCACAGTCGCGTAGCGCTTCCGCTTACACAGCGCGAAATCGTCCACCCCGATCACCCGCGGCATCGGCCGGGCCGGGAGCGGAAGGCTCACCAACGCGCGCAGCGCGGTTGCCGCGACACCGCCACGCCGAGACCGGCCAGCACACGGGCGCGCCCGCACGCCCGGCCAGATCACGGACGACGACGCCCACCTGCGCTCGCAGCCGTACGGTGCGCCGCTGGTAGCGCTCGATCACACCAACCAGCTGCTCACGAAAAGTCTGCCGCGGACAGTCGAGCGTTCCACAGCGCAACCTTCGCGCCCGCAGTCGTATCAGGACTCGCCGCCCATCCACCGGGACATCGGCCAACTGCCGGGCGAAGTAGCCGTGCACCCGCCCCGCCGGCACCCCGCATCCCGGGCAGGCCACCGGCACCGGACGCGTCGATGCCCACACCACCAGTGCGCCCGCGCCACCCTCAACACCCTCGATGAGCAGGGAAGACAGTCCGGAGAACACCAATCTCAAAGTTGATCAAACTCGCACTGGCGTCACGCTGGCACACAGCACCACATTCGACACGAACC
>NZ_JAEHOB010000048.1 GCF_016464705.1 Qaidamihabitans albus | reverse complement strand
TAGAAGGGTGGTCCGGTGTTGGGTGGGTTGCCGGTTCGTTGTTGCGGGGGTTGTGGGGTGGGTGGGTCGGAGGGGTGGTGGGTGGGTGTGGTGATGGTGTGCCGGTGTTGGGTGTAGTGGCGTCCGGTGGGGGTGGTGATGGTGGAGGTGCCGGTGGTGGGGTTGTGGTGGAGTTTCCAGTGGGGGTGGTCTTTGAGTTGGTGGCAGCGTCGGCATTTGGCGCCGCCGTTGCCGGTGGTGGTGGGGCCGTGGCCGTGGTTACGGGTCCAGGGGGTGAGGTGGTCGAAGTCGCTGCGTTGGGCGGGGCGGTGGCAGCCGGGGGTGGCGCATTCGCGGTCGCGCACGGCGACCAGGTCGCGGATGAGTGCTGAGGGGCGGCGACGGCGGCGGCCGAGATCGACCGGTGCCCCGGTGGCGGGGTCGGTGAGCACGGCGCGCCAGGTGCTGGCCGGGTTGGTCATGATCTCCCGGGCGATGGGCGCGGGGATCGGACCGTAGCCGGCTAGTTCGCAGCCCTGTTCGGACATGGTGAGGGCGGTGTCGACCGGCAGGTGCAGAAACGCCGTGGCCGCCGCGGCCGGTGCAGTGACACCCGGGTCGCGGCCCAGCAGCAGATCGGCGCAGATGTCGGCGCGCAGCTGATCCAGCGTGCGGTGCGGGTCGTGCCGGCGTAGTCGACGGGCGAGGGCATCCAGGCGGGCATAGCAGGAGGCGGCCAGTTCGGCGGGCAGATCGGCGGCCAGGGTCGCGGTGGCGTGCTCCCCGTGGATCAGCTCCACCCGGCGCCCGGCGCGGGCGCGGCGGGCCCGCGCCGTCTGCCCCTCGGGGTCGGTCTTCTCCACCAGCCTGCGGGTGGCCTGCACCAACCCCGTGGGGTCGAAGCTCCCCACCCGCCCGGTGGCCAGCTTCTCCGCCAGCTCCGCATCGACCTGCCGGGCCTGCGGATCCTCGAGCATCGCGGTGGCCTCCACCAGCCGGCCGGCGGTGTAGCCCTCGATCTCCCCGGCCTCCATCGCCCCCAGCACCCCCGGCAACCGCCCCACCAGCGCCACCCCACGCTCCAGGCGGGCCTGCGCCTGCCGCGGCGAGATCCGCAGCTCCAGCGCCACCTCCCGCGCCAACCACCGATCCCCACCCCGCAACCGGCACAGCCGCGCCAGCGCCCGCGCCTCCAGCGCGTCCGCCCGCGCCCGCATCTGGCGCACCGCGGCCAGCGTGCCCCACAGCTCCTGTTCGCTCACCTGTTCGACCATACCGACCAACCGGCAATGTAGCCAGCTACAACACCAACGGAGCAGTCGC
>NZ_JAEHOB010000047.1 GCF_016464705.1 Qaidamihabitans albus | reverse complement strand
GTGTTGTGTCTCAGGACTTCGGTAGCACATATGTCTCAGGACATCGGTGACAGTTCGAGGTTAGCGGTCTTGGGGTTGGTAGCGGCGGGTGTGGTCGATTGCGAGGTCGCGGACGAGTTCGTCCTTGATGAAGATCACGACGTGGTCGCCGGTGCGGAACACGGTGGCGGTCTTGCCGGCGTGGCGTCGTCCGAGGCCGATGAGGATCTGGCCGAGCCCGATGTTTCCTTGGTGTGCGACGGGGTGGTGGCTGAGGTGGGTGGGTTCGTGGTGACCAGAGGGGACGGCGAGAGGGCCTAGGTCGAACCGCTGTTGGGGGGTGAGTCCGTCGAGCACTCGGTTGCGGCGGTGGTTGTATGCCACCCGATAGGTGTCGAGCAGTTCCTGCAGCTCGGCGAGGGTGCGGGCTCGGGGCTGGCGTGCCAGCCACTTCTGGACCCGCTGGTGGGCTCGTTCGTTCTTCCCGCAGGTCTGGGGGTGTCCGACCCTGGCCGAGATCGGGTGGACCCCTAGCTCGCCGAGCCGGCGTTCGAAGGGACTGGACCAGCCACGCCGGCGGCCGGAAAAGCCCGAACCGTTGTCGGTGAGCACCTGGGCGGGTAACCCGTAGCGTGACACGGCCACGCAGAAGGTGGCCCACACGTCCTCGCCGTTCTCGCTGCGCGCCGCTTGCAGCGCTAGATCGACCCGGGAACAGTCGTCGGTCAGGTGCAACACCACCACGCACCGATGATCGGCAAGCCGGTAGGGGAACCCGTCGAACTGCCACAGCGCGTTGACATGACTGCGCGCGAACCGGCGGTACCGGCGGCGGGGCCGGCGTCGCGGGGTCTTGGCCAGCAGCCCGCGGGCGTCGAGAACCCGATTGATGGTGGTCCGTGACGGCAGCTTTCGCTCCGGCGGCCACAGCTCGTCGCGACGCTCTTCGAGCCGCATCGCGATCGCGTCCGCACCGTAGTCCCAGCCCGCGTCGGCCTCCTGCTTGCGCAGCATCACCAGCACGTCCTCGAGCTCGCCCGGCAGCCGGGTCGGGCTCGACCGGGGACGCCGCGAGTCGGGGTAGAAGCCCTCCACACCGATCGCCTCGAACCGGCGGACGTACTTGTAGAACCTCTTCCGACTGACCTTCAACGCCCGGCACGTCGCGGCCACATTCATCCGCTCACCGTCCGGGCCGGCATAGGCGGCAACCGCCGCAGCGAACCTCGCGTCCACAGCAACCCCATCCCTGGCCATCGACCATCATGGTCACGACCGGTCAGGTGTTACCGATGTCCAGAGACTTCCACTGTCACCGATGTCCCCGAACTTCACA
>NZ_JAEHOB010000046.1 GCF_016464705.1 Qaidamihabitans albus | reverse complement strand
GCTCCTCCGGATCGTCGGCCCGGAGCAGCACCTCGCCGATCTCCGCAGACCGTTCCATGCCTGCCCTCCATCCCCGTGACTGTCGACGGACGCCAGAGCCCGCGCCGGGCGTGGCGGCGCGCTCATTCCGCAGGCCGGACGGCCACGTCGGCGACCGAGCGCAGGTCGACCGGCAGCTGCCGCGTCTGCTTCGTGCGAGTGTCGAACGCGATCAGGCCATCGGCCGAGCCGGGTACGAAGAGCCAGCGGCCGTCGGGCGAGAACGCCGGTGTCCGGGCGTGATCGAGCTCCGTCACCGCCGTGACCGGATGCTCCTCGCCGGAGCTCAGGTCGAGCAGGTTGTAGCCCAAGCGCCCGGTCATGGGGTCCGAAGGGATCGCGGCGAGCGAGCCGTCCGGGGAGATCGTGCCTCCTCCCGGCCCCACCATCGCGCCGCCGGCGCCGCCGGGAAGAACGCGCCGGGTACCTGAGTCGCGGTCCACGACCACCCGCGAGCAGCGGGCGCGCTCGTCGCACTCGACGGTGAGGAAGCGGGTCGGTCCCGCCGCGAGCACCATGCCGGTCGTGACCCGGTGCAAGCCGTCCGGCCGAACGGTGTAGGTCCCGCCGGTGTGGTGACCGAGCACGTACCCGGCGCCGTCGGGGCCGGAGGGCCAGAAGCCGGAGGGCACGGGCACGCGGGTGTCTCGCGGTTCGCCGTCGAGCGTCATCAGCGCGAGGCTGTCCTGGCCGTGCCGGTGTTCCGGCACCCAGACCGTGCCCGGCTCAGGGCCGGGGTGGGCCGGCCCGCTCCGATCGGCCGGTGCGAACACCTCCCGGGGAGCCTCGCCGTCCGCCACGTACTCACCGGCCACGTCGTCAGCGGGGCGGATCAGCGCACCGCGCGGGCCCACGACGAAGTACGCCGATTCGCTGTAGCTGGACGTCCCCAGGTCGGTGCGGGTGATGCGGCCTTCGGCGAGCTCGATCCGGACCAGCTCATCGGCACTGCGGGCGAACAGCTCCCAGCCCGCTTCCACCCCCAGCATCCGTGGCTCGAGCCGCTCCACGCTGACCGGGTCCGATCCCGCCGGGGTGGTCGGCGTGGTCGCGGCGGCGGTCGGCGTGGGAGACCGGTCGGTCGCCTCCGGCGGTCCCTCGCGCTGGAGGACCGTCGTGACGACGACGGCGAGGATCGCTCCCAGGGCGATCGGGAGCCAGGGCAGCCAGCGCCGCCACCGGGGCGAGCTGCCCGGCCTGGTGTCGTCGTCGAGGGGGCGGACGTAGGCGGATTCGGTGGGCGAGGTGGATTCGGGGGCCACCGGCTCATCGGGCTGCCACAGCCGGACGGGGTTGCCTTCGGGGTCG
>NZ_JAEHOB010000045.1 GCF_016464705.1 Qaidamihabitans albus | reverse complement strand
GGGTCTGTCAGATGAACGGTGGATCTGATCTTGGTGGTTCTAGTTGGTGGTCGGGTCGAGGCGTCCGGGGAAGGTGATCGCGAACGCGTTCAACGGCGCTTTCCAGCGCATCGTCCATCGTGCCTTGCCACGGCCGGTGGGGTCTAGGGATCGGGTGACGAGGTACAGGCACTTCAGCGCCGCGGCGTCGGAGGGGAAATGACCGCGGGCCTTGATTGCCCGCCGGTAGCGGGCGTTGATCGACTCGATCGCGTTCGTGGTGCAGATGACCTTGCGAATCTCGACGTCGTATTCGAGGAACGGCACGAACTCGGCCCAGGCGTTGCGCCACAACGCCACGATCGCCGGGTACTTGTCCTGCCACTGCTTCGCGAACTCGTCGAACCGGTCGGTGGCCGCCTGCTCCGATGGCGCCGTGTAGATCGGCTTCAGACCTCGCACGATCGCATCCCGGTGTTGGCGTCCGGCATAGCGGAACGAGTTACGGATCAGGTGGATCACGCATTGCTGCACGATGGTGTGTTCCCAGGTCGTGGTGATCGCTTCGGGTAGGCCCTTGAGCCCGTCGCAGACCGCGATCAGCACATCGGTCACGCCGCGGTTTTTGAGCTCGGAGAAGACCTGCAGCCAGAACCGTGCCCCTTCACCACCATCGTCGCCGGCCCAGATACCGAGGATGTCTCGTTCACCGCTGGTGGTCACCCCGACGACGACATAGAACGGCTTGTTCACGACCTGGCCGTCACGAACCTTGATCACCAGGGCGTCGACGAAGATCACCGGATAGATCGAATCCAGCGGCCGTGACGACCACTCGGCCATCTGGTCGACGACCTTGTCGGTGATCTTGGAGATCGTCTCCTTGGAGACCTTGGCCCCATAGACCTCGTCGAAGTGCGCGGCGACCTCGCCGGTGGTGAGCCCGCGGGCGGTCAACGACAGCACGATCTCGTCGATACCGTCCAACCGCCGCTGCCGCTTACGCACGATCTTCGGGTCGAACGACGCGTCAGTGTCGCGGGGCACGTCGATCTCGACCGGGCCGATCTCGGTCAGCACCGTCTTCGACCTGGTCCCGTTGCGGGAGTTCCCGCTGTTGCGACCCATCGGGTCATGGCGTTCATAGCCGAGATGGTCATCCATCTCGGCCTCTAGCGCCGTCTCCAGCACGTTCTTCGTCAGCCGGTTCAACAACCCGTCCGGGCCGACCAGATCGACGCCCTGTTCCTTGGCCTGCGCCAACAGCTGCTCAGCCAACTGCCGCTGATCGATGCTCTCTCCGCTCACGGGATCGATCATCTCTTCCGAGCCAACCTCACGATCGCTCGGATCAGTCGTGGTCATTGGTCATGCCCTCTCGATCAGACCAAGACCAGATCCACCGTTACCCGGACAGTCCC
>NZ_JAEHOB010000044.1 GCF_016464705.1 Qaidamihabitans albus | reverse complement strand
AACAGGACATCAACGGATGACCGCCAACCTCCGCAGCAACCCGCCGGCAGGCAGTGTCGCCACCCGCGGTGTCACTCCCTTCGAAGGCGACGTTGTGATCCGGTCGAGGCGCGCCGAGTCCGACGGCGTCGTGTCCCTCGAACTGGTGCTCCCCACCAGAGAGCTGCTTCCGGCGTGGAGGCCGGGCGCCCACATCGACGTTGTGCTGCCGAACGGGCTCACCCGCCAGTACTCACTGTGCGGTTCGGTGGAGGACCGCGAGAGCTGGCGTATCGGCGTACTTCGTGAGCCCGGCGGCCGTGGCGTTTCACAGTGGATCCACGACCACGCCGGGGAGGGAACGCGCCTGCGTGTCCGCGGTCCCCGGAACAACTTTCCGCTCCTGCCCGCACGCCGGTACCTGTTTCTCGGCGGCGGTATCGGGATCACCCCGCTCCTGCCGATGGTGGCCGAGGCCGACGCGTCGGGGGCGGACTGGGTGCTGCACTACGGTGGCCGGACGCGGTCGTCCATGGCGTTCCTCGACGAGCTCGCGCGCCACGGTGACCGCGTCGTCATCACACCACAGGACGAGGCGGGCATGCTCGATCTCGCCGCCGTTCTCGATCGGCCCGACGAGTCCACTGTGGTCTATTGTTGCGGGCCTTCGGGCCTGATCGACGCGGTGGAGCTGTACTGCCGGTCGTGGCCGCCCGGTGCCCTGCATGTCGAGCGGTTCGTGGCGAACCAGGCTGCTGCCGGCGCGGAGAACCAACCGGTCGAGGTGGAGCTGGCGGCCACGGGACTCACCGTCACCGTGCCGCCGGAGTGCTCCGTCCTCGAAGCCGTGGAGAAGGCGGGTGTGCGGGTGGCCTCCTCGTGCACCGAAGGCATCTGCGGCTCCTGCGAGACACCCGTACTCGAAGGAGAGCCGGAGCACCGCGACTCGGTGCTCACCGACGAGGAGCGCGCCGACGGCGACATCATGATGATCTGCGTGTCGCGGGCGAGGGGCGGCCGCCTCGTCCTCGACCTGTGACGGAGACACAGCAGCGACGGTCGTGAGTGCGCACACGAGTTAGAACACTGTTACGCACTCACGACCGGTGACCTGCGCAAACAGCGAGCCCTCTTCTGCTGCTGCCGTGTCGGCGTGGTGGCAGGTGAGTGATCGGGAGCTGGCCGCGGCCCTGATCGAGGGTGAGNCCTCTTCTGCTGCTGCCGTGTCGGCGTGGTGGCAGGTGAGTGATCGGGAGCTGGCCGCGGCCCTGATCGAGGGTGAGGCCGTGGCGCGCTGCCACCACGCCCGCATGCTGGAGGCGCTGGGGGAAGCAGTGCGGCGGGGTATGGCCGTAGGTCTGGGGTATCGCGGCATCACCGGGTTCCTGCGTGAAGAGCTGCACCTCTCGGCGGTGGGATCCGGGGGCGGCTGGCGGAGGCGACCCAGCCCGGACGGGAGGTCGGCGGTGTGGTCCGTCCCGCGCCACTGGCGGAGGCCGGTGAGGCACTGGCCGCCGGTCACATCGCCGGTGAGCATGTCCGGGTCT
>NZ_JAEHOB010000043.1 GCF_016464705.1 Qaidamihabitans albus | reverse complement strand
CTCATCGGTGTGGGGAAGGAGTTTCGTGGTCGGCGGGTGAGTACGCGGGCGTTGTCGGACATCAGTTTGTCGATCGGTGATGGTGAGTTCGTGTCGTTGATCGGGCGGTCGGGGTGTGGGAAGACGACGTTGTTGCGGATGCTGGCGGGGCTGTTGAGTCCGTCGGGTGGGGAGATTCTGGTGGAGGGGAGCTCGTTGTGGCAGGGCTCGCGGGTGGACTCCTCGGTGGTGTCGCAGCTGGGTGTGGTGTTTCAGGATGCGAACCTGTTTCCGTGGTATTCGGTGGCGGAGAACATCGCGTTGCCGCTGCGGTTGCGGGGCACCGCGCGGCAGGCGCGGCGGCAGCGGGCGGGGGAGCTGGCGGAGCTGGTGGGGCTGGCCGGGTTCGAGGACTCCTATCCGCGTGAGCTCTCCGGGGGGATGCGGCAGCGGGTGGCGATCGCCCGCGCGCTGAGCACCCGCCCGAAGCTGCTGCTGATGGATGAGCCCTTCGGGGCGCTGGACGCGCTCACCCGGGAACGGATGAACCTCGAGCTGCAGCGCATCGCGCTGGCCACCCAGGCGACCGTGGTGTTCGTCACCCACGACATCACCGAGGCGGTGTTCCTCGGCGACCGGGTGGTGCACCTGAGCCCCCGGCCCGGCCGGATCCGCCGGATCACCCCGGTCGCACTCGCCCGCCCCCGCGACCTCGACGTGCAGACCGAACCGGAGTTCGGCGCCATCGTGCGCGCGCTGCGCCACGCCCTCGACGAGCAGGAGTGACCCGCATGTCCCGCCACCGCGCCATGAGACTGCTCCCCTGGATCAGCACCCCCCTGCTGCTGGCCGCGTTCTTCCTGCTCTGGGACACCTTCGTCCGCGTCTACGACATCTCCGAACTGGTGCTGCCACCCCCGGCCACCGTCTTCGACAGCCTCGCCGACGTCGTCACCACCCCCGAAACCTGGCAACACGCCCGGGTCACCGCCACCGAAACCATCAGCGGCTTCCTCATCGCCCTGGGCTGCGGCATCGCCGTCGGCGTCGTCCTGGGCAAAGTGCCCTGGATGGAACGCAGCCTGCGCCCCCTGATCGTCGCCTCCCAGGTCGTGCCCAAAGTCGCCCTCATCCCCCTGTTCGTCATCTGGTTCGGCTTCGGCATGACCTCCAAAATCATCATGTCCGCGATGCTGGCCTTCTTCCCCATCATGCTCAACGTCCAACTCGGCGTCCGCTCCGTGGACACCGGCCAACGCGAAGTCATGCGCAGCCTCAACGCCAGCCGCTGGCAAACCTTCAAACACCTCGAACTCAAAAGCACCATGCCCTACGTCTTCACCGGCATGGAAGTCGGCATCGTCTTCGCCATCATCGGCACCATCGTCGGCGAATACCTCGGCGGCAGCGAAGGCCTCGGCTACCTCGTCGTCCGCACCCTCAACGAACTCAACGCCCCCGCCCTCTTCGCCATCATCATCCTCCTCTCCACCCTCGGCCTCACCCTCTACTTCATCGTCAACAGCCTCAAACGCTTCATCATCCCCTGGCACGAATCCGTCTACAACCAACAGGACATCAACGGATGACCGCCAACCTCCGCAGCAACC
>NZ_JAEHOB010000042.1 GCF_016464705.1 Qaidamihabitans albus | reverse complement strand
GGTGGTCCGGTTGTGGTGAAGGCGCAGGTGAAGACGGGTGGTCGTGGTAAGGCTGGTGGGGTGAAGCTGGCTGGGTCTGCGGGGGAGGCGTTGGAGCGGGCCCGGGAGATTCTGGGTTTGGATATCAAGGGGCATGTCACGCGGCGGGTGCTGGTGACGGAGGCCTCGGAGATTGCGGAGGAGTATTACTTCTCGTTCCTGTTGGATCGGGCGAATCGGACGTTTTTGGCGATGGCCTCGGCTGAGGGCGGGGTGGAGATCGAGCAGTTGGCGGTCGAGCGTCCGGAGGCGTTGGCGCGGGTGCCGGTGGATCCGTTGGCAGGGGTGGATCGGTCGGTGGCGTGGGAGATCGTGTCGCGGGCGGGGTTCCCGGAGGCGGTGCGCGCCGCGGCGGCGGATGTGGTGGTGTCGCTGTGGGAGACGTTCGTGGCTGAGGATGCGACGTTGGTGGAGGTGAATCCGCTGGTGCGGGATCCGGCGGATCGGGTCATCGCGTTGGATGGCAAGGTCACGCTGGATGAGAACGCCGGGTTCCGGCAGCCGGGGCATGCCGCGTTGGTGGATGTGCAGGCGGAGGATCCGCTGGAGGCCAAGGCCAAGGCCAGGGATTTGAACTATGTGAAGCTGGACGGGCAGGTCGGCATCATCGGTAACGGTGCGGGTCTGGTGATGTCCACGCTGGATGTGGTGGCCTATGCCGGGCAGCGGCACGGCGGGGTGGCGCCGGCGAACTTCCTGGATATCGGGGGTGGCGCGTCGGCGGAGGTGATGGCCGCCGGGCTGGATGTGATCCTGGGTGATACCGATGTGCGCTCGGTGTTTGTGAACGTGTTCGGCGGGATCACCGCCTGTGACGCGGTGGCCTCGGGGATCGTGGAGGCGCTGCGGATGCTGGGTGATGAGGCGAGCAAGCCGCTGGTGGTGCGGCTGGACGGCAACAACGTGGAGGCGGGCCGGGCCATCCTGGCCGAGGCCGCGCATCCGTTGGTGACGCTGGTGGACACGATGGACAGCGCGGCCGACAAGGCCGCCGAACTGGCAGCGGCAGGGGCGTGACACGACGATGTCGATCTTTCTTCACGAGCACAGCAAAGTCATCGTGCAGGGCCTGACCGGCTCCGAAGGCACCAAGCACGCCACCAAGATGCTGGCCGCGGGCACCCGCATCGTGGGCGGGGTCAACGCCCGCAAGGCCGGGCAGAGCGTCACCATCAACGAGCAGGACCTCACCGTCTACGGCACCGTGGCCGAGGCCATGCGCGACACCGGCGCCGAGGTCACCGTGATCTTCGTGCCGCCGAAGTTCGCCAAAGACGCCGTGATCGAGGCCATCGACGCCGGGATCGGGCTCGCCGTGGTGATCACCGAGGGCATCCCGGTCCACGACGCCGCGATCATGTGGGCCCACGCCTGCGCCCGCGGCAACCACACCCGCATCATCGGGCCCAACTGCCCCGGCATCATCTCCCCCGGCAAATCCAACGCCGGCATCATCCCCGCCAACATCACCGGCGGCGGCCGCATCGGCCTGGTCTCCAAATCCGGCACCCTCACCTACCAGATGATGTACGAACTGCGCGACATCGGCTTCTCCACCGCCATCGGCATCGGCGGCGACCCCATCATCGGCACCACCCACATCGACGCCCTGCAAGCCTTCCAGGACGACCCCGACACCGACGTCATCGTCATGATCGGCGAAATCGGCGGCGACGCCGAAGAACGCGCCGCCGACTACATCCGCGACCACGTCAGCAAACCCGTCGTCGGCTACGTCGCCGGCTTCACCGCCCCCGAAGGCAAAACCATGGGCCACGCCGGCGCCATCGTCTCCGGCTCCACCGGCACCGCCCAAGCCAAAAAACAAGCCCTCGAAAACGCCGGCGTCAAAGTCGGCAAAACACCCACCGAAACCGCCGAAC
>NZ_JAEHOB010000041.1 GCF_016464705.1 Qaidamihabitans albus | reverse complement strand
GGTTATTCGTCGGTGGTGGTGTTGTGGAGTCCGGTGGTGATTTGGTCCATGACGGTGGTGTCGGCGAGGGTGGTGACGTCGCCGATGTCGCGGTTTTCGGCGACGTCGCGGAGGAGTCGGCGCATGATTTTGCCGGAGCGGGTTTTGGGGAGTTCGGGGACGACGAGGATTTGGCGGGGTTTGGCGATGGGGCCGATTTCGTGGGCGACGTGGTTGCGCAGGGTGGTGGCGGTGTCCTCGCCGTGGGTGGCCTCGCCGGTGGTGTCGCCGCGGAGGATGACGAAGGCGACGATGCCCTGGCCGGTGGTGGGGTCGTTGGCGCCGACGACGGCGGCTTCGGCGACGGTGGGGTGGGAGACGAGGGCGGATTCGACCTCGGTGGTGGAGATGCGGTGGCCGGAGATGTTCATGACGTCGTCGACGCGGCCGAGGAGCCACAGGTCGCCGTCGGTGTCGTATTTGGCGCCGTCACCGGCGAAGTACGTGAGACCTGCTTGCAGGGTCGAACCATCGGCGGAGTCGTGGTCGGCGAAGCGGGACCAGTAGGTGTCTTTGTAGCGTTGGTCGTCGCCCCAGATGCCGCGGAGCATGCCGGGCCAGGGTTTGTCGAGGACGAGGTAGCCGCCGCCGCCGGGGCCGACGTCGCGGCCTTGGTCGTCGACGACTTTGGCGGAGATGCCGGGCAGGGGGCGTTGCGCGGAGCCGGGTTTGGTGTGGGTCACGCCGGGCAGGGGGGAGATCATGATGGCGCCGGTTTCGGTTTGCCACCAGGTGTCCACGATGGGGCAGCGGTTGCCGCCGATGTGTTCGCGGTACCACATCCAGGCTTCGGGGTTGATCGGCTCGCCCACGCTGCCGAGCACGCGCAGGGAGGAGAGGTCGTACTGGGCGGGGATGTCGGCGCCCCATTTCATGAAGGTGCGGATCAGGGTGGGGGCGGTGTAGTAGAGGGAGACCCGGTGGTTCTGGATGATCTCCCAGTGCCGGCCCTGGTGCGGGGTGTTCGGGGTGCCCTCGTAGACGACCTGGGTGGCGCGGTTGGCCAGCGGCCCGTACACGATGTAGGTGTGCCCGGTGACCCAGCCGATGTCGGCGGTGCACCAGTACACGTCCTCGCCGGGTTTGTGGTCGAACACCACATGGTGGGTGTAGGCGGCCTGGGTCAGATACCCGCCCGAGGTGTGCAGGATCCCCTTCGGTTTCCCGGTGGTGCCGGAGGTGTAGAGGATGAACAACGGATGCTCGGCATCAAAAGCCTCCGGCTCATGATCCTCCGGCTGGGTGTCGACCAGCTCGTGCCACCACACATCCCGCCCCGCACTCCAGGGCACCTCATCACCGGTGCGGCGCACCACCAGCACCTTCTCCACGCTCTCCGCCCCGGCCAGCGCCTCATCCACCTGGGCCTTCATCGGCGTGGCCTTGCCCCGCCGGTACTGCCCGTCCGAGGTGATCACCACCTTGGCCTGGGCATCATCCACCCGCGACCGCAACGCGGCCGGGGAGAACCCCCCGAACACCACACTGTGCAACGCCCCGATCCGGGCACACGCCAGCATCGCGACGATCGCCTCCGGGATCATCTGCAGCTGGATCGCCACCCGATCATGCGCCCCCACCCCCAGCGAGGCCAGCGCGTTCGCCGCCCGGCACACCTGCTCCCGCAACTGCGCATACGTCACATCACGCGTATCGCCGGGCTCCCCCACCCAATGAATCGCCACCTGATCGCCATACCCGGCCGCCACATGCCGATCCACACAATTGACCGCCACATTCAACCGGCCACCCACAAACCACCGCGCGAACGGCGCCTGCGACCAATCCAGCACCCGCGACCACCGCGTCTCCCACTCCAAACGCTCCGCCTGCCGCGCCCAAAACCCCTCACGATCGGCCTCAGCCTCCGCATACCACCCCTCCGTGGCATTCGCCCCCGCCACAAACTCCCCCGACGGCGGAAACGTACGGCTCTCGGT
>NZ_JAEHOB010000040.1 GCF_016464705.1 Qaidamihabitans albus | reverse complement strand
CTGTCAACGGCACGCGAATCTTGACCACTTCTCGGCACGTGAATCTTGACCCCCTGCCGGTGTGCTGATCTCTTACTCTTCGGTTGTGCCGGCTGCGGGGACGCGACCGAGGTCGCGGTCCTTGAGCCGGTAGCTGTCGCCCTTGAGGGCGATCACTTCGGCGTGGTGGACGAGGCGGTCGATCATCGCGGCGGCGACTACGTCGTCGCCGAACACCTCGCCCCACCGGCCGAAGACCTTGTTGCTCGTCACGATCAACGAGGCTCGCTCGTAGCGGGACGACACCAGCTGGAAGAACAGGTTCGCCGCTTCGGGCTCGAACGGGATGTAGCCAACCTCGTCGATCACCAGCAGTGGGTAACGGCCGAGCTTGGTCAGCTCGGCTTGCAGGCGGCCGGCGTGGTGGGCCTCGGCCAGGCGGGCGACCCACTCGGCGGCGGTGGCGAAGGCGACCCGGTGCCCGGCTTGACAGGCGCGCATCGCCAATCCGATCGCCAAGTGCGTCTTGCCCGTCCCCGGTGGGCCGAGGAACACCACATTCTCTTTCGCGGCAACGAAATCCAGCGTTCCCAGGTGGGCGATCACGTCTCGTTTGAGACCGCGAGAGTGGTCGAAGTCGAACTCTTCCAACGACTTGCGCGCGGGGAACCGGGCTGCGCGGATGCGCCCCTCCCCGCCATGGGACTCGCGTGCGGAGACCTCGCGTTGCAGGCAGGCGATCAGGAACTCCTCGTGCGACCAGGACTCCGTCCGGGCGCGTTCGGCGAGCCGGGCGACGGACTCGCGCATGGTGGGTGCCTTCAGCGCCCGGGTCAGATAAGCCAGTTCGGCGGACAGGTCACGGCCGGTGGCGGCCTTCTTCGCAGCTGTGGCGGTCCTGGCGGGCATCAGGCCACCCCGCCTTCGGTGTCCAGACCCAGGGCGGTGTCGTAGTCGGACAGGCAGCGGACTTGGACCTCCGGCTCGGCTGCAGGCCGGACAACACCGATCCGCTTGCGGCGCAACACCTTCGCCGCTTCCACGTGGTCGGGATCGGAGATCGTCTGATGCCATGCCCACACCCGGTCGTGATCGGCCATCGGTTTGCCGTCACAGAGCACCCGCACTCGGGACAGGTCCGCGATGACCTCGACGCGTCGGCCGATCACGATCGGGTGCACCGAATAGTCGTTGGAATCCAAGCGAATGTAGTGATCCCGCGCCAGCCGGGTCGACGCCCGCCACCCAGTGGCCGGCGCCACAGGCGGCAAACCCAGCATCGCGGCCTTGTCACCGGTGACCCTGTCGGTCGGGGAACAGCCCAACACCCGCTTCGGACGCTGGTTGGCCACCGCCAGCCAGTCAGCCAGCTGGACGTTGAACTCCGTCGCCGAGCCGAACTGACGTCCGGGCAGGAACGAGCGTTCCAGCCAGTCATGAGCCCGCTCAATCAACCCCTTGGCTTCCGGGTCGGCCGGGCGGCAGATGACCACCTTCGCACCCAGCGTCCCCCGGAAGGCCTGACACTCGGCGGTGAGTTCGCTCCGGCCGGCACGCCACCGGCCGATCGCGCCCTCGCCGTCCCAGACCAGCACCCGCGGCACCGCCCCCAACTGCTGGATCAACTGCCACCAGCCNGGCGGCAGATGACCACCTTCGCACCCAGCGTCCCCCGGAAGGCCTGACACTCGGCGGTGAGTTCGCTCCGGCCGGCACGCCACCGGCCGATCGCGCCCTCGCCGTCCCAGACCAGCACCCGCGGCACCGCCCCCAACTGCTGGATCAACTGCCACCAGCCGGTGAACAGGTCCTCGGCCCGCCGGGACGGGATCAGCACCGCCGACAGCCACCGCGAATACCCACAGACCATGGTCAGCACCGGCAGCTGCGCCGGGCGGCGCACCTGCCCGAACCCCACCGGCAGGTTGATCGGCGGGAACCACAGATCGCACTGCGCGATCTCCCCGGCCGCATACGCAGTACGCGAAGCCGGGTCCGGGGCCAGATACACCGGCCGCAACTCCNTCAGCACCGGCAGCTGCGCCGGGCGGCGCACCTGCCCGAACCCCACCGGCAGGTTGATCGGCGGGAACCACAGATCGCACTGCGCGATCTCCCCGGCCGCATACGCAGTACGCGAAGCCGGGTCCGGGGCCAGATACACCGGCCGCAACTCCGCCACCCGACCCGACAGCACCCGAATCGACCGGGTCCAGCCGATCCGCTCCGCGATCACCGTCGCCGGCATCGTCGGATAGACCCGCAGCAACTCCCGGATCTGCGGTTCCACCGCATCCACGATCGACCCGGCCGGCTTGCGCACATACTTCGGCGGCGCATCCGAGGCCAGCGCCTTACGCACCGTGTTGCGCGACACACCCAGCACCCGGGCGATCGCCTTGATCGGCAAACCCTCAGACCTGCGCAAACGTCGAATCTCAGCCCAATCCTCCACGGACAACACCCTTCGGTCCCTCCCCGGCTCGGCTGGAGCCAGGGTCAGCCGACAGGGGGTCAAGATTCGGATGCCACGCCGTGGTCAGTTTTCACGTGCCGCCGACA
>NZ_JAEHOB010000004.1 GCF_016464705.1 Qaidamihabitans albus | reverse complement strand
GCCACAAACTCCCCCGACGGCGGAAACGTACGGCTCTCGGTCAGCAGGTTGTCGAGTGCCGGTGACTGCTCTGTCATGATCCAAGGCCTCCTGTTGCGACATCGTGGCTACGCCCGCGGCGACGGTAGCGACGTTAGTACGGCAAGGGACAGGTTGCAGCCAGGTTGCGGCCGCCGACAAGCGACCGGTGACCGCTCCTTATGCTCGCGGTACGGACGTCGCGGCACGGAAGGACGGCGCGAATGGCGGAGCGCGAGGAGCTCACCTGGGAGATGTTCGGCTCGGCCGCGCGGGAGCTGGCCCAGCAGGTCGCGGACAGCGGCTTCGAGCCGGACCTGATCCTGTCGATCGCCCGGGGTGGCCTGTTCGTCGCGGGCGCGCTCGGTTATGCGCTCGACGTGAAGAACCTGCACGTGATGAATGTCGAGTTCTACACGGGCGTGAACCAGCGGCTCGACCTGCCGGTGATGCTGCCACCAGTGCCGAACGCGGTCGACCTCACCGGTTCGCGGGTCCTCGTGGCCGACGACGTCGCCGACACGGGAGCCACCTTGAAGCTCGTCCGCGACTTCTGCGCCGACCACGTCGCGGAGGTCCGCTGCGCCGTGGTCTACGAGAAGCCGACCTCGGCGGTGGCCTGCGAGTACGTCTGGCGCCGCACCGACAGGTGGATCAACTTCCCGTGGTCGAGCGCGCCGCCGGTGGTGACCCGGGAGGGCCAGGTGCTCGACGCATGACAGGCGGCGGAACGGACCCGCTGGCTCCGCTGCTGGAGCTGGACGGAGTGGCGGCCGCGGCCAAGTCCGCCCAGGAGGCCGTGTTCGCCGTGCACCGGCTCGGTCCGAACCTGCGCGGTGGTTCGGCGACCGCGGCGGAGGCTTCGGTGCGCGCCGCCCGCGCGTCGGCGGGCATCGACGGCGGCGATCCGGAGATCCCCGCCGAGGGTTCGGTGACCGACCCCGTGCTGGCCGGCTCGCTGCGAGTGGCCAGGGCGCTGGAGTCGTTGCTGCCGACGTGGCGGCGTGCGCCGTTACAGGCTCTTGCCCGCATGCACGTGCTGGCGGCGTCGGATCTGACCGACCATCCCGACTCGCTGGGCCGCCCTCGCCCCGCCGAGGGGGTGGCGGGCAGGCTGGAGCTGCTGGCGCAGCTCGTCACCGGGGCAAGCGCCGTGCCGGGTGCGGTGCTCGCGGCGGTCGTCCACGGTGAGCTGCTGACGTTGCGGCCGTTCGGCTCGGCGGACGGCGTGGTGGCACGGGCAGCCGCCCGGCTGACGATGGTCGCGAGCGGGTTCGACCCGAAGTCGCTGACCGTGCCCGAGGTCGCGTACTTCCGGCGGAGCCGCCGTTACCGCGATGCGGCGGAGAGCTTCGCCACCGGCGAGGCGGACGGTGTGCGCGAGTGGCTGCTGTTCTCGTGTGATGCCTTCGAGGCCGGAGCCCGCGAGGCTACCGGCATCGCCGAGGCCGCAGGCTGANGAGAGCTTCGCCACCGGCGAGGCGGACGGTGTGCGCGAGTGGCTGCTGTTCTCGTGTGATGCCTTCGAGGCCGGAGCCCGCGAGGCTACCGGCATCGCCGAGGCCGCAGGCTGACTCGTGAGTGCCTACGCGAGTTAGAACACTGTTACGCACTCACGAGGCGCGCATCCGGACCGATTCGAGGGCCTCGCGCACGTGCCCGTCCTTCGCGCTGAGCGCCTCCGTGGCGGTGCCGACGTCGGCCCCGGACAGCAGGTGCACCAGGGCCACCTTCAGGTCGCCGCCCGCCCTGTTCAGCGCCTCGGCGCAGTCGTGCGTGCTCATCCCGGTGGCCTCGTGCAGGATCCGCACGGTCCGGCCGCGCAGCTTCGCGTTCGTGGCGCGCATGCTGACCATCAGGTTCGAGTACGTCCGGCCCAGCTTGACCATCGTCGCGGTCGAGAACGCGGTCAGGATGATCTTCTGTGCCGTGCCTGCCTTCATCCGCGTCGAGCCCGCGATGGCCTCAGGGCCGGTGTCGACGGCGATCAGCACGTCCAGCTCGGACGGCACGACGGCACCGGGGTTGCCGGAGACGAGTCCCGCTCGCGCGCCGCGCCGCTTGGCCGCGAGCAGGGCACCGAGGACGTACGGCGTCCGCCCCGACGCGGTAAGGCCGAGCACGAAGTCGCCGGCCGAGATCGTGGAGCTCAGCTCCGCCGCTCCGGCTCGGGCGTCGTCCTCGGCGTTCTCGACGGCGTGTTGCAGCGCCCGCTCGCCACCGGCGTGGTGGGCCACGAACCAGTCGGACGGCACGTTGAACGTCGGTACGAGCTCGGCCGCGTCGAGCACGGCGAGCCTGCCCGACGTGCCTGCGCCCACGTAGTGCACCCGGTGACCGCCGCGGATGGCCTCTGTGGCGTAGTCGACCGCGGTCGCCAGCTCGGGCAGGATCTCCCGAACGGCGTCCGGAACCTGCCGGTCCTCCGCGTTGATCGCCGCGAGGATGCCCTCGGTGGACATCTTGTCGATGTCGGTCGTCCGCGGGTTGCGCTGCTCCGTCGGAGAGTCGACGTGTACCACCTGGCGCGGCACTGTCATCATCCGCCTCACTGGGTTCGATTCGGCCCGCGCGGCCGGCTCCGCTTCGCTCACTTGCCGGTCTCCCTGGGTCGCCGCCTGCCGTCGGGCCGGACCCCGAGCCTGTGGGTACCCACCGCGTCGCGGGTGGCGTCGAGCGCGCTGACGGACTCCTCGAGGTGCTGCTGCGCGACGCCGATGAAGAGGCAGTCGATCACCGTGAGTTGCGCGATCCGGCTGGCCGTCGCGCCGGAGCGGAACGTCGTCTCCCTGGCCGCCGTGGTGAGTACGTGGTCGGCGACCTCGGTGATGGGAGAGCGCGGATAGTTGGTGAGCGCGACGGTGGTCGCTCCGCGCTCGCGGGCGACCCGCAGCGCCTCGACCGTGTCCGTGGTGGCGCCGGTGTGTGAGATGCCCACCGCGACATCGCCGCCCTTGAGCACGGCCGCGGACGTCAGCATGATGTGCGTGTCCGACCACGCGAAGCTCACGCGACCGATCCGGTGCAGTTTCTGTTGCAGGTCGGCGGCGACGAAAGCGCTCGCGCCGACACCGTAGACGTCGACCCGTCCCGCGGTGGCCATGGCCGCGATCACCCGCTCCAGTTCCGCGATGTCCAGCTGCTCGGCGGTCTCCTCGACGGCGCGCGCGTCGGCGAAGCTGACCTTGCTCACGACGGAGGGCAGGTCGTCGTCCCGGGAGATGTCGCCGCCGAGGTTGCGGGAGGACCTGGCCGCCGTCCGCGCCGTGTCCGCGGCGAGCGCGATGCGAAGCTGCGGGTAGCCGCCGACGCCGATGGCCTTGCAGAAACGGGTCACGGTCGTCTCGCTCGTGTTCGCGGCGAGTGCGACCTCGGTGATGCTGCGCCGGGAGACCGACGAAGGGTCGTCAAGCACGACCTGCGCGACCCGCTGTTCCGCGCGGGCCAGCCCCGGAAGCAGTGAGCGGATGCGCACGAGCGGGCTCGCGTCGGCATCCTGGCCGGCGCCGCCGCCACCCTCGGGACCCTCCGCCGGTGCCGGCGCCGCAGGGTCGAGGTCGCTCACCGTGGGAAACTTACTAACCGTAGGCATCTGCGACAAGGTTACCCACACCTTCCGGAATGATCGCAACCTGACCGTGCTCAGCACGTCCTGGCCACGAGGGGCTTCTTGGTTGCTGAGAAAGTCGCTAACCAGGTCGCTCCCGTTAACCTGGATCGGCTAACGACTCTGCAACTTATTACCGGCTCCGTGGCTGGAACCCGGCCGCGCGCAATTCGCCGGGCTCCTGTTCCCCGTCCAGCAGCGTGCCGTTCTCGTCGGATACCCGGATGCCGTCCACGTAGACACCCCGGGCGGTGTAGTTCCGATCCGTGCTGAACCGCCAGCGCAGCGTGACATTTTCGGCCCGCGGTACGCGTGCGCGTATTTTCCACCACGAGCGGTGACCGGTTCCGTACAGCGCGTCGACCGTTCCGCTGGGCGCACCGCGGCCGGTGGCGGTCAGCCCGACCGCGTGCCACGTGTCCCCGCCGTCCGTGCTCGCCTCCAGAGTGAGGGGGTCGGTGCTCTCGGAGTCGACGAACGCGTCGAAGCGCACTCGCGGATCCCGGCCACGTGGGGTGAGCGACCGGGTGGTGAGGGTGGCGGTTGCCGCGTTGCCGATGTCGCTGAACCACGCGTCCGCACCGCGAGCCGGCCGCACCGCGAGCGCCCTGGCGAGCCCGGTGGCCCATGCCTGCCGTGCCGGGTTCACCGACCCCCATGAGCGCGAGGGATGCACCCGGTTCGTCAGCAGGATCGCGATCGACCGCGACAACGGGTCGAGCACGAGCGACGTCCCGGTGTACCCGGTGTGGCCCGCACCGGCCGGTGAGGTGAGCCCGCCCATGTACCAGAGCTGGTCGAGCTCGAAACCGAGCCCGTGCTCGTCGCCGGGGAACTCCTCGTTGTAGTTCGTGAACATGTCACGAACCGTTTCCGGGCGCAGGATCCGCGCGCCGCCGTAGCTTCCGCCGTTGAGCATCGCCTGCCCCAGCACGGCCAGGTCGCGGGCGGTGGAGAAGACCCCGGCATGGCCTGCCACCCCGCCGAGCGACCAGGCGTTCTCGTCGTGTACCTGCCCACGGACCATGCCGCGCGGCGGCTCGGACTGGTACTCGGTGGCGGCGATCCGGTCCAGCTTCTCCGCGGGCGGGTTGTAGCCGGTGTCGGTCATGCCCAGCGGTCCGGCGATACGCTCCCCGACCACGGCGTCCAGCGGCGATCCGGTGATCCGCTCGACGAGGACGCCGAGGGTGATGAGGTTGAGGTCGGAGTAGGCGTAGCTCGTGCCAGGCTCGTTCTGTGGCGCGACGTCGAGGACGGCCTTGATCCGCGCGGCCCTGTCCGGCCAGTCCCGCCACAGTGGCAGGAACGGTTCGAGCCCGGACGTGTGCGTGAGCAGTTGTTCGACGGTGATCGACTCCTTGCCGTTCACGCCGAACCCGGGCAGGTAACGCGCCACCGGGGCGGCCGTGTCGAGGCGACCCTGCTCGACCAGCTGCATCACCGCGATCGACGTGAACAGCTTCGAGATCGAGGCCAGGTCGAAGATCGTGTCGGTGCGCATGGGCACCTGCTCCTCGGCTGGCAGTTCGGTGCCGGAGCCGTCGGCGTAGCGGACCGCGCTGCCTGCGGCGTAGGTGTCGACCACGAGACCGTCGTGGGCGAGCAACCCGACCGCCCCGGAGAACAGCGGGTGCCCGTCTGCCGCATCCTGGCGCGTCCAGCCCGCGAGCCGCCGCTCGGCGGCGCGGATCGGCTCCGGGTCGAGCCCGGTCCGCTCCGGGCTCGCGTCCCGCAGCACGGTGCTCGCCGGGGCGAACCCGTGCCGGGGCAGGTCGAACCTGCCCGTCGCCGGTTCCGTGTACGCCACCGCGCCCGCTCCCGTCAGCGCGAACGCCACGACCGTGAGCAGCGCCGCCAGCCTGCCTCGCATGGCCACCTCACCGGTAGAGCAGGTAGGGACGGCGGGACCGGGTGAACTCGGTGAGCTCGTCCTGCCACGAGCCGACGATCTCGTCCGTGCCCGCCCCGGCGTCGACCATGGTCCGGAATCTGCCGGACCCGGTCAGTTTGTCGATGAACCCGTCGCCCCGCCAGGCGAAGCGGCCGGGATGCAGCCGCCGGGCGGTCACGATCATCGCCACGGCCGTGCGGATGGCGTCGAACGAGCGTGGATCGGTGACCGTGAGCTGCACGCCTCCGCAGGTCTCGCCGGTGAACTTGCCGAACGTGGGCACGAAGTAGGTCTCGCGGAAGCTCGCCCCGGCGAGCTCCTGGCTGCCGAGCTCCTCCCGCCAGCGCCAGTCCAGTCCCGGCGCGCCGATGATCTCGAACGGTCGCGTGGTGCCCCGGCCCTCGGAGAACACCGTCCCCTCGAACAGGCAGGTGCCCGGGTAGACCAGCGCCGTGTCCGGAGTCGGCATGTTCGGGCTGGGCGGCGTCCAGGAGAGCCCGGTGTCGGCGAAGAGCTGGTTGCGCCGCCAGCCGGTGATCTCGACGACGTCGAGCTCGGGCACACGGCCGCTGTCGGCCGGCAGGAACTCGGCGTCGAAGAAGCGAGCCAGCTCGCCGACCGTCATGCCGTGCTGCTGCACGATCGGCTTGCGGCCGACACCCGAGCTGAACGCTGGGTCGAGCATGGGGCCGGCCGCCTTGCCGCCCACCGGGTTCGGCCGGTCCAGGACGACGAACGAGGCGCCCGTGCGGGCGGCCGCCACCATCGCCGTGTACATGGACCAGATGTAGGTGTAGAAGCGCGCGCCGACGTCGGCGATGTCGAACACGACGGTGTCCACGCCCGCCTTGGTGTACATGGCGGCGAGGTCGTCGGCGCTCGCGCCGTAGGCGTCGTAGACGGCGACGTCCGTGCGCGGGTCGGCGTAGTCGCCCTCCGAGCCGCCGGCCTGCGCGCTGCCGCGGAAGCCGTGCTCGGGGCCGAAGGCGGCCACCGGCCGGACTCCTGCGGCGATGAGCGAGTCGACGATGTGGTCGCCGTTGGCCAGCACACCGGTCGGGTTCGATAGCACGCCCACCTTGCGCCCGGCCAGCCTGCGCCAGCCCTGTGCGGCGAGGACGTCGGCCGCTGGGACCACCCGGCGGCCGCGACCGTCCGGGGTGGCGGACGCGGCGAACTGGGACCCGGCCGTGAGCATCGGCGTGGCGAGGGCGCTCGCCGCGAGGAAGAGCCTTCTGTTGACGGTCATGCGGTCACCACGTGAGGCCGTGGCCGAACGGGTACAGCACGGTGCCGGGATCGTCGCCCGCCGGGACGTCGACGGGCAGCTTCCCCTGTGGCCTCGTCTCGCCGAAGAGCACCTTCGCCAGCGATGCCATCGTCACGCTCCGCCAGTCGTACGTGGCGACCCAGGTCGGAGCGTCGACCACTCCGGGGTCGTAGGGTTCCTGCACCGAGACTGCCACGACCGGCTTGCCGGTGGCCAGCAGCCTTTCGAGGAGCGCCCGTTGCCCCGGGTTCGCACGCAGGTTGTTGGTCAGCACTATCACCAGGTCGGAGCGGGCCGCCGCGCCGGACGCGTCCTCGACCGCGGTCTCTTCCGGGTCGCCGCCGGTCGGCAACGCAGTCGCCGAGGGGCCGATCTCCCTGGCCAGCGCGTCGACCGGCTCGGCGGGGTAGCCGGGGTAGGTGGGCCGGTTCCAGCCGGTCACCAGCACCTCGCCGGGCCCGCCCGTGATCGGCAGCAGGTTCGCGTCGTCGCGCAGCACGGTCGTCGTGCGATCGGTGATCTCCTGGATCCGCGCCAGGTGCTCCGCCGTGCCGACGGTCCTGCCGACGGCGCGCTCGTTCACCATGGGCTTGGCGACGATTCCGCGCTCGAACTTCAGCCGGAGGATCCGCCGCACGCTCTCGTCGATGCGGTCCTCGCTGAGCCTGCCGCCGCGGACGGCATCGAGCACGCCGTTGATCGCCACATCCAGATCCGGTGGCATCAGCATCTGGTCGACACCGGCCTCAAGGGCCAGCACCGGGATCTCGGCGTCGGAATGCATCTCACGCACGCCCTGCATCTGCAGCGAGTCGGTGACCACGACGCCGTCGTAGCCGAGCTCCCCGCGCAGCAGGCCGTTCATGATCGGCTCGGAGAGGGTGGCCGGGGTGCCGGACGGGTCGAGAGCGGGCATCGTGATGTGCGCGGTCATGATCACGTCGGCACCCGCGTCGATGGCCGCCAGGAACGGCGGCAGATCGACCGCCCGCCACTCCGCTTCCGTGCGGTCGATCACCGGCAGGCCGGTGTGGCTGTCGGTGGCGGCGTCGCCGTGGCCGGGGAAGTGTTTGGCCGCGGCGGACACGGTCCGCGTGCGGGGCCCGGCGTCCTGCAGGCCCTCCACCTGCGCGGCGACGAGTTCGCTCGCCAGTGCCGGGTCGGCCGAGAACGAGCGCGAGCCGATGATCGGGTTGAGTGGGTTGGAGTTGACGTCCGCCACCGGGGCGAAGTTCTGGGCGATACCCATCGCGCGCAGTTCGGCGCCGCTGATCGCCGCCGCCGCCCGGGCGTCGGCCGCGCCGCGGCCCGCGCCGAGCGCCATCGCGCTCGGGTACTCGGTGGCGGGCTCGGCGATGCGCGTCACCCGGCCGCCCTCCTGGTCGATGGAGATGATCAGGGGCAGCCGTGCCCCTGACCCGAGCGCGGCCCGCTGGAGGCCGTTGGACAGCCCGGCGACCTGGGCGGGGCCGTCGACGTTGTCGGTGCCACCGTGGTTGAAGTAGATGACTCCACCGACCTGGTAGCGCTTGACGACCTCGGCCGCCGTACCGACGCCGTACTTCTCCCGGTTGCCGGGGTGGACCTCGGTCGCCGACTTGCCCCAGACGTCCGCGACGAAGAGCTGGCCGACCTTCTGTTCGAGCGTGAGGCCCCGCAGGGTGCGCTCCGTCCAGCCCTGTGCCGTCGCCCCGGGTGTCTCCGGTGTCTCGGCGCCCGCCGGCGTGGTGCCTGCGACGCTGCCGAAGACGAGTAAGCCGGCGATCGACGCGGCGGCATAGGTCCTCCGATGCCGGACGGGCGGGGTGGTCACGGCAGCCTCCTGAAGTTCGCGAGCGCCTTCGTGGGTTCTCCACACGAACGCGTTAGCTTCGGAAAGCTACTGACGAAACCTGGGCCGGTCAACGGCCGAACGGAGGGAAAGGAGTCCATACGCTGGCGGCGCCCGTCGACATGAAGTCGGCGGGCGCCGCCTGCTCGCGCGGGCTACACGGGTTACCAAGCGTGCAACTCAAGTCGTACCTACCTGGACTCGGCGTCCGGCGTCCCGGTAACGCAGTCCCTAGACGACAAGCCTCCCGCGGCGTGCTGCGCGTGGGTGCCCGGAGTCCGCGCACGGAGATCTATACGGGGTGGACCAGGCTTCTCCTCTGCCGGGTCCCTGGCCGACAAGATGTCCGCACTCACTTTCTACCTAGTGATGGCCGTCACTTCAAGAGCCTGGACGGGTGCACCGGTACAGAGGCTCGATCTAGTGACGAAACGTCCCGCGAGGCACCGGAATCCGTGAGCCGGCAAGGAAAGATCGGCTGCCGGGACGACCATGTGGGTGGGCGGCGCAGTGACACCCGGCACCCTCGGTGGTCGCTGGTCCTTCCGCCTCCGGCGGTGTTGATTGGCCTCGCTGCGCTCGGCTAGTCCTTCCGCCTCCGGCGCGACAAACCGAAGAGGGTCGCTCCCGCCGCGACCGCGCCGACGCTCAGCCCCACCGCCATCACCGTCGCCGACGGCGCGGGGAGCCGGGATCGCAGCGACACCGGGTTGTCGAAGCTGTGCACCGGCCAGCCACGTTCGACGGCGAGCCTGCGCAGCGCGCGATCGGGATTGACCGCGTGCGGGTGGCCGACGACCTCGAGCAGCGGTGCGTCAGTACTGGAGTCGGTGTAGGCGTGACACGAGGCGAGGTCGTAACCGTATTCAGCGGCGAGCCGTTTCGCGGCGACCGCCTTCTGCTCGCCGTAGCAGTAGAACTCGATCTGCCCCGAGTACCGGCCGTCGACGACCTCCATCCGGGTGGCCACGCTGCGCGTCACGCCGAGCATCTCGGCGATCGGCGTGACCACCTCGTCACCGGTCGCCGAAAGCACGACGACATCGTGCCCCTCGGCCTTGTGCTCCGCGATGAGGTGCGCCGCCTCGGCGTAGACGAGCGGAGCCACCACGTCGTGCAGTGTCTCCGTGACGATCGAACGCACCTGGTCGACGTCCCAGCCCGAGCACAGCCGCGAGATCTCCGCGCGTAGCCGCTCGGTCTTGTCGGCGTCCGCGCCTGCTAGAGAGAACATGAGCTGCGCGTAGGCACTCTTCAGCGCGGCGCGGCGATTGATCAATCCCTGACGCAGGAACGGCTTGCTGAACGCCAGTGCGCTGGACGAGGCAATGATCGTCTTGTCGAGGTCGAAGAAGGCCGCGACCGCGGTCGCGTTCGTCGGCGAGCTGCTGTTGTCGGCCACGACCCCACAATAGGAGTGCGGGGTTCGGGGTCACGCGGCGCCGCCTCGGGAACGACGGCGTGCAGCGCCCGCCGTTATCGAATTGTGGGTGCGCTGAACAGGCCGGGTGGCGCCACGAACGAGTTACAGTGAATTGTCCGGTTCGCCGGGCCGGTCCGGCCTCAAGCCCCCAGGGCCGGACCTTGGACGGCCCCCGCTCCTCCCCCCTGGCGGGGGTCGTCGTTACGCCGGTTGTCCACATCCCCCCGGTTGTCCACAGCCCCGGCGTTGCGGTGTTGTGCGGCCCTGCACCGAACCGCGACGGTGCGTGAGAGCGCGTCCTGAGTGCCGGAGTGACCTGGGGGTTTGGCGATGACCGACGACCGTCCGCTCGTAGTCGTCTCGGACGACACCGTGCTCGACGAGATCCTGCGGCTCGCGGCCGCGGTCGGCTGTGAGGTCGAGCGGGTAAGCGACCTCGGCGCCGCGCGAAGTCGGTGGGCGAGCGCGCCGCTCGTACTGCTCGACGAGGAAGGCGCGGCCGACGCGGACGGTGCCGATATGGACCGGCGCGCGGGTGTGCTGCTTATCTGCAAGGCGGCGCCCCTGCCGGACACCTGGCAGCGTGCGTTCAGTCTCGGTGCCGAGCACGTCGTCGCGCTCCCCGACGGGGAGGACACGCTGCTCTCGGCCCTCGCCGATGTGGCCGAAGGGCCGCCCGCGTCCGCCGGCCGGGTGCTCGCGGTGCTCGGCGGTCGTGGTGGTGCGGGCGCGTCCGTGCTCGCGGCCGCGGCGGCGATCAGCGCGTGCCGGGCGGGTGGGAGCGCGTTGCTCGTCGACTGCGATCCGCTCGGCGGTGGTCTGGACCTATTGTTGGGCGCCGAGATCAGCGCCGGGCTGCGCTGGCCTGGGCTGCGGGTGCAGTCCGGCCGCGTGTCGATGCCCGCGCTCGATGCCGCGCTGCCCGGCAGGCGGCACGGTGACGGCAGGCTTTCCGTGCTGTCCTGCGACCGCGACGGTCCCGGCCCCACCGCCGAGGCGGCCGCCGCCGTGATCGAGGCGGGCAGGCGGTCCGGGCGCCTTGTCGTCTGCGATCTGCCCCGCGGGCTCGATGCCGGCGCCGCGGAAGCCCTGCACCGTGCCGACCTGGTCGTGCTGGTCGTGCCCGCCGAAGTCCGCGCCTGCGTCGCGGCGGCCCGGGTGCTCGCCCGGCTCGACAGCCGGTCCGGCCGCCTCGGCGTGCTGGTGCGCGGGCCGGCGCCAGGTGGGCTGACCGCCGCGGAGGTCGCCGATGCGGTCGGTGCGCCGCTGCTCGGCTGGATGCGGCCGGAGCGCGGGCTGGGCAGGGTGCTGGAACGTGGCGCCTTCGATCCGCGGCCGGGCGGGTCGCTCGGCGCCGCCTGCCGCACCGTGCTCGACGCGCTCTGACCCGCTCCGCGAGTTGCCCGCTCGAGCCCGCGAGTTGCCCGCTCGAGCCCGCGAGTTGCCCGCTCGAGTCCATGAGTTGCCCGCTCGACTAAATGGTTTCCCGGTCGTAGCCCCAGATTCCCTTGGCGGCGAGCGCCAGGTCGCTTCCACTGTGTTCGCGCTTATGGCACGGTCCTTCCTGTGCCGTTGGATGACCTGCCGGACTGGCTACCGGCCTGGTGTGTGGAGCAGCTGGGCGGCGAGCCGGTCAGCGTGCAGTTCGAGCTGAGGTCGATTTCGGCGGTGTTCGGGCTGCGGTTGGCCGGCGGGCGGGACGTCGTGGTGAAGGTGCGGGAGGACGACGGCCGGGCCGGTTCGTGTGTCGCCGCGCAGGCCCGGTTGGCGGAGCGAGGGTTTCCGTGCGCCCTGCCGCTCACGCCTGCGGTCGGCGTCGGTGCGCTGGCCGTGCACGCTGAGGAGTCCCGGCCCGGCGGTGAACTGCTGCGCGGCGATTCGCCGGATGTCGCCGTGCGCTACGCGGCGGTGTTCGCCCGGCTGATGGCCGAACTGGCCGACGTGGCCGTCGCGCCGCCGCTGCCGAATCCGCGCTGGGCGCGTTGGGACCACACGGATTCCGGGGTGTGGCCGGCGATCGAGTTCCTCGATGAACGGGACCAGGACGCCGTGCCCGCGTACGTCGTCGACACGGCCGACCGGGCCCGCAAGCGGATACTGGCCGCCGACCTGCCGTGCGTGCTCGGCCACGCCGACTTCGAAGCGCAGAACCTCCGCTGGCACGACAGGGAGGTGTGGGCCGTGCACGACTGGGACAGCCTGGCGTGGCAGCCGGAGGCGGCACTGGCGGGTGCGGCGTGCGGGGCGTTCGCCAGCGCCTCGCCGCCGACCCTGGCCCCGGTCGAGAGCTCCGCCGCGTTCCTGGCGGCTTACCAGGATTTCCGGGGACGCCGGTTCACCGCGGAGGAGCAGGAGATCGCGTGGGCGGCCAGCCTGTGGCCGGCGGCGCACAACGCCCGCTGGGAAGCACTGCATGGCAGCACTCCGGTGTCCTGTGACGCCGTCCGCGCACAGGCAGCCGAACGCCTCCACCGCGCGAAAGCCTAGGTTTCACAGGTGCCGTCCAAAGAAGTAGTAGACGGTGACATCAGGGCGCGGTCAGGCGTGGCTGCGCGCGAAGATGACGGCTCCCGGGCCGTCCTCGTCCGGCCCGATGACCAGCTCGGCCTCGATCGTGAACCCCGCGTCGCGAAGCCAGCCCGCGATCTTGCTCGGCCGGCGGTGGTGACTGTCAACGTTGATCGGGCGACCCGTGTAGCCCTCGGACGTATGTCGTGTCTCGTCACCGACGTGAAAGCCGACCAGTAGCGGACCTCCTGGGCGCAACACTCGGCGGAACTGCTCGAACACGCCGGGCATGGCGTGGTCGGGCACGTGGATCACGGACCAGAACGCGACTACGCCGGCGACCGAATCGTCCGCCAGGTCGAGGGCGGTCATCGTCCCGATCTCGAAGCGTAGGTCGGGGTAGTCGCGCCGCGCGATGGCGATCATCTCGGGCGAGATGTCGATGCCGAACGCGTCCACTCCGAGGTCGTGGAGGTGGCCGGTGACGTAGCCCGGCCCGCAGCCGACATCGGCCACCGGCCCGCCTCCGGCGCCGTGCACCAACTCGGCGAACAACGCCAGGCTCGCGCGCAGGTAAGGCCTCTCACCAAGCAGTCCACGTACCTTCTCGGCGTATCCGGAGGCGTCGGTGTCGTACGAAGAGCGGGTATCGGACAGCCAGGTGTCAGGCATGACGACACGGTAGCCAATCCGCCAACTCCTGCGCTGGCAGGGGCTGTTGATCTGCGCGTGACTCGGCGAATGTTGGCGGCCACCGCACTAGCCTCCGTTCGTCAGATGGTGAAGCCACCGTCCACATTGATCGTCGCACCCGTCAGGTACGAGCCGCCGTCACCGGCGAGGAACGCGACCGCCGACGCGATGTCGTCCGGCGTGCCGTAGCGGCCGAGGGCGGTGAGCCCCTTGATCACCTCGGCGTTGGGCCCGTCGGCAGGATTCGCATCGGTGTCGGTCGGCCCCGGGCTGACGAGGTTCACCGTGATCCCGCGGGGGCCGAGTTCCCGGCCGAGTCCCTTCGTCAGGCCGATGAGCGCGGCCTTGCTCGTCGAGTACAGCGTCATGCCCGGGAAGGGCAGGTGCTCGGCCACGTTGCTGCCGATGCTGATGATCCGGCCGCCGGCCGTCATGTGCGCGGCCGCGGCTCGCGCGGCGGCGAACGGCGCGCGCACGTTGACCGCGATCGTGCGCTCGAATTCAGGCATGCCCAGCTCCGGCAGCGGAGCGACGAGCAGCACAGCCGCGTTGTTGACGAGTATGTCGATCGTTCCGAACTCGGCGACCGTCTCGTCCACGGCGCCGGTGACCTCGGCCGGATACGTGCTGTCCGCCCGGAGTGCGAGCGCGCGTCTCCCGGCCGCCTTGATGCGCTCCGCCACCGTGGCTGCCTGGTCGGCGTTGTTCTGGTAGGTGAGTGCCACATCGGCGCCGTCCTGGGCCAGCCGTACCGCCGCGGCGGCACCGATGCCCCGGCTGCCGCCCGTCACGAGTGCCACCTTGTTGTCGAGTATTCGGTTCATGGCAACGAGTCTGTCCGTATGCGGCGATCGTGTCCGGCGGAAATCGGACCTCTCGTTCGGCCGAGCCGGGCATTGTCCTGACGGGTACGACGATTTCGGTCGCGGCGCTTCCCCGTATCCCAAGTTATCCACAGTGGACCAGTTGTCCACAGGTTGGTTCCGTCGTTCTTGTTCGGGCGCGCGCGTCGCGCGACGGTGGAAGTACGTCACCCGCGACGTCCGATCCGGACAGCGGCCGAGAACTCTTGGGGGCACGATGAGCACGGAACTCGTCGAGCGGGTCCGCAGGCGCCTCGCCGACGCCGGTTCTGATACCGACCCGCGAACCGTGGCCGACGCCGTGCGTGCCGAGGCTGGCGGGGTCGCCGGACACACCGACATCCTCGACGCCCTGCGCCTGTTGCGGCACGAGTTCGCCGGGGCCGGGGCGCTCGAACCACTGCTCGCCGACCCCGATGTCTCCGACGTCCTCGTCACCGCGCCAGGAGAGGTGTGGATGGATGGCGTGGCGGGGCTGCGGCGTACCGAGGTCCGCTTTCCGGACGAGGACGCGGTACGGCGGCTGGCTCAGCGGCTGGCGCTGGCGGCGGGCCGCAGGCTCGACGACGCACAACCCTTCGTCGACGGCTGGCTGCCCGGCATCGGCCCGCACGGCCGGGTCCGGCTGCACGCGGTGCTCTCGCCGATCGCGGCCGACGGCACGTGCCTGTCCCTTCGGGTGCTCCGTCCGGCTACCCACGACCTGCGCACCCTGCGGCGGCTGGACACGTTCGGCGACCACGGGCTCTCGCTGCTCGATGCGATCGTCGCCGCGCGGCTCGCGTTCCTCGTCACCGGGGCGACCGGCTCGGGCAAGAGCACGTTGCTCGCCGCACTGCTCGGCCGTATCCCGCCCGGCGAGCGGATCGTCTGTGTCGAGGATGCGGGCGAGCTCCTGCCCGACCACCCGCAGTTCGTCCGCCTGATCGCGCGGCCACCGAATGTCGAAGGGGCCGGCGAGATCGCCCTGCGCGAGCTCGTTCGCCAGGCCTTGCGGATGCGCCCCGATCGGCTCGTCGTCGGTGAGGTGCGCGGACAGGAAGTATGTGAGCTGCTGACCGCACTCAACACCGGGCACGACGGTGGCGCGGGAACGCTGCACGCGAACTCGCCGGCCGAGGTGCCGGCCCGGCTGGAAGCCCTCGCCGCGCTCGGCGGCCTCTCCCGGAACGCGCTGCACAGCCAGCTCGCCGCGGCCGTCCAGGTTGTGCTGCACATGTGCCGGGACGGCGATGGCCGCCGAGTGCTCGCGGAGATCGGCGTCGTACAGCGCGACGGCGACCTCGTCCGTGTCCACCCGGTCTGGCGGCGCGGGGCCTGGACCGCGGAGCGGCAACTGCTCACCGAACTGCTCGGCGAGAGTGGGGGGCAGGCGCCATGCTGATCCTGTCCGCCCTGGCCGCGGCGTTAGCTCTGCTGTGCTGGCCGGAGGCCGGCGCGCGGCGCAGGCTGGGGTTACTGCCGGGACCCGCCGGGGTGCCGCTGTGGGCAGCCGTGCTCCGCGGCCGCCGGGCGATCCTGCTCGCCACGTTCCTCGCGGCGGTGCTCGCTGTCGCGATGCTCGGGCCCGCGGTCACGGCGGCACTGGTCCTGCTGGCCGGCGCGATCTGCTGGCGATCGCGGTCCCGTACCCGGATCAAGGCCGAGCTCGGTGCGACCGAGGCGCTGGCCGAGGCGCTGCGCACGATGGTCGCCGAGTTGAGGACCGGTGCGCATCCGTCGGCAGCAGCGGAATCGGCCGCCACCGACGCCCCGGCCGGGGTGGCGAACCTGCTCGGCACCATCGCCGCCTCGGCGCGGCTCGGTGGAGAGCTCGATGCGGCACTGCTCGCCGAGCGAGCACCGCTGCTGGGTGACGGTGTTCCCGGGCAGCTCGCCAGGGCCTGGTCCCTCGCGCGCGACCACGGCCTCCCCCTGGCCGGTGTACTGGAGGCGGTCCAGCGGGATGTCGACGCCAACGTCCGCCTGGCCGGCCAGGTGCACGCGCGTATGGCGGGCCCTCGCGCGAGTGCGGGAATACTGGCCGCGCTGCCCGTAGCCGGTGTCGCGCTCGGTGAGGCGATGGGCGCGCGCCCACTCGCGGTCCTGCTCACCGTCCCGATCGGTCAGTTGTTGCTCGTCGCAGGGTGCGCCCTGATCTTCGCCGGTGTCGCCTGGAGCGCCGCGCTGACCGGTCGGGTCGTGCGATGACCGGGCAGAGCATCGCCGCCGCGCTCTCCGCCACGGCACTCCTCGTACTGCCACCGCCTCGCGCGACGCGGCTGGCCCGCATGTGGCCCGGCACCGCCAGGTCGCGGTGGGCCCCTGTCCTTCTCCGGGTCCGGTCGCGGAGGCGGCCACTCCTGTTCCGCCTGCGCAGGCCCGCCGGTGGTGACGCCTTGCGGATGGCCGCGGCCGGGGACCTGCTGGCCGCGTGTCTGAAGGCGGGCCTGCCGGTGCCGACCGCCGTGCGCGCCGTGGCCGGCAGCGCTCCGCAGGAGGCGGCAGATGCGCTGCGAGCCACGGCCGAACTGCTCGCGCTCGGTGCGGAGCCGGCCGAGGCGTGGGCTCCGACGCGCCGGTGCCCGGCGACAGCCGAACTCGCCCGGGCCGCGTGCCGCACGGGCCGCTCGGGAACCGCGCTGGCGAGCGTGGCTTCCGCGCTGGCCGAGCGCGCTCGCGCGGCCACCGGTGACGAGGCGGAGGCCCGAGCGCAGCGCGCCGGCGTGCTGATCACCGGCCCGCTCGGGCTGTGCTTCCTGCCTGCCTTCCTGTGCCTGGGGGTGATTCCCGTCGTCATCGGCCTCGCCCGCCAGCTGACCATCACGACCTGAGAACCCGATCAGCGGCAACCAACAGAGAGTAAGAAAGGAACACGAGCATGATCTCGTCGAGAGAACTGCTGCTCCGCAGGGGACGGCGCCCGCGTCTGCCGTTCGGTGACGACGGTATGAGCACCGCCGAATACGCCATCGGCACCATCGCGGCCGCGGCGTTCGCGGCGTTGCTCTACACCGTGGTCACCGGGGACTCGATACTGACCGGACTCACCTCGCTCGTCGAGCAGGCGCTGTCCACGGATCTGTGATGCCCGCCGCGCGACGTGTCCTGCGACCGGCGACGAGCCCCAAACACCGTGGGATCGGTGTGGCCGAGCACCTGGCCGCCGACCGGGGTGCGGTGACGGTCGAGGCGGCGATCGCGCTTTGCTCGCTCGTGGCCGTCTTCGGGCTCGTACTGGCCGGTGTGGCCGCGGTGTCGGATCAGCTTCGCTGTTCGGACGCGGCCGCGGAGGCAGCCCGCCTCGCCGCGCGCGGACAGGGAGCGCTCGCCGAGCAGACCGCCCGGGCGCGGGCGCCGGACGGAGCCACGGTCGAGATCCGGGAAGAAGGCGGCATCGTCGCGGTGACGGTCCGGGCGGACTCGGTAGGCGGGCTGCTGCCCGGAGTGACCGTCCGGGGTGAGGCACACGCGGTGCCCGAACCCGGTGCCGAGGTGGCCGGCGATGCGGTGCCCTGACGCGCTGCTCACGGCCGCGGTCGGCGGGCCGGGAGAACGCGCGGTCGGTGCGTCCGGCCGGGGGCAGCCTCACCGCGGCGTCGACGACGGGTTCGCCACGGTGTGGGCGGCGTGCGCGATCGCTGCCCTGCTGACGGTCGCCGGTGTGCTCTGGTGGCTCGGTGCCGCGGTGCTCACCCGGCACCGTGCCGCGGACGCCGCCGACCTGGCGGCGCTCGCCGCCGCAGCTCACGCCGGCCGCGGTTCCGTGGAGTCCTGTGAACACGCCGGGCTGGTGGCCGGGCGCATGCGGGTCCGCCTGCGCGAGTGCCGCTTCGAGGGCTGGGACGCGCTGGTGATCGTCGAGGCGCGGCCCCCGGCGCCACTGGCACTGTTCGGTCCCGCCACCGCCCGCGCCCGCGCGGGTCCGATCGAGGCCCCCGGCCTCGTGGAGAGGAGCCGGGCCACCTCCGGCCGGCGCGACGAGCGGTCCCACGACGAGCGGACGAATGGCGCCCCGCCGACCGGTCGGACGGCAGGTGCGCTCGACGAGCAGCGGTCGTCCGCACACGGTGAGCGGTCTCACCGCCTGCATGCGGTGCGGCCGGACCGCCGAGCGGCGGCCGGACGCCGCAGGTCGTGGGGCCGGGGTCGCACCGGCCGGCGCGCGGAGAGGGGGCGGGAACCGGTTGGCCGCGCCGGTGATTGACATCGCGGGTTCGGTGGGGCCGTTGCACCGATGACATTCGTCGTCCGGCAAGAACCGGTTGTCGACCGGCCCCTTCCGGCCATATGCAAATTGCCGTTGAGTGAAGTGTGACACCGCGAACGCGGCGGTAGAGGTTTCTGAGGAGGCACGAGAAAGACATGTTGGACACGGAGTGGTCGGACAGCTGGCGCGGCGCTTTCCGCATCGAGTTGCGCGCCGAGGCCATCGGGCTGGCCTGGCGGGGATGGCCGGTGCTGCCGGGTACCTACCCGTCGGCGAGTGAGACCGGAGAACCCGGCGCCACCTGGATCAAGCCCGTTCCGGCGCACGACGACTGGCAGGAGCGCGTCGGTGCGCACCCGCAGCAGGTCGCCGCCTGGTGGACCGGGAAGCCTTACAGCCTGCTGGTCGCCACCGGCACGATGGTCGATGCCGTGGAGGTGGACGACACGCTGGGACGCCGGGCGGCGAGGCTGCTGCGTGCAAGCGGGCAGCCTGCCCCGATCGTCGCCATGCCGAACGGCCGGTGGCTGTTCCTCACCACGACCTCCGACCACCTGCCCGCTCTGCTGGCCGCGGACGAAAGCGTCGAGTGGCACAGCGACGGTGGCTGGATCCCGCTCCCGCCGACCCCGTTCGAGCACGGTGTCGTGCACTGGCGGGTCAAGCCGGAGATCTGGGGCTGGCGGCTCCCCGCCGCGGCGACCGTGCACGACGTGCTCGTGCGGGCGCTCTCCGGCGAGCTGTCCAGGACGATCGCCAATCAGCCGATGCTCGCTGCCGGACCCTCGGCAGCCTGATCCACCACGTGGCCGTGCCGAGCGCCGTGTCTCACCGCCCCGAGCACGATGTCCAGCACGGTCACCGCCCCCGCCTTGTCCAGCGGATCGTTGCCGTTCCCGCACTTGGGCGACTGGACGCAGGACGGGCATCCCGCCGGGCACTCGCAGGAGACGATCGCCTCCCGTGTAGCTGCCAACCAAGGGACAACAGCGGCAAAGCCGCGATCGGCGAATCCCGCTCCGCCGGGATGACCATCGTGCACGAACACCGTCGCCTCCCCGGTGTCCGCGTGCGAAGCGGTGGAAACCCCGCCGATGTCCCAACGGTCACACGTAGCGAACAGCGGTAGCAGGCCGATCGCCGCGTGCTCGGCGGCATGCAGGGCGCCGGGGAGGCGCGCCGGGTCCAGCCCGGCGCCCCCCGGCGCCCTGCCATCACCCCGGAGCAGGTCGTCGGTGATCGTGTACCAGACCGCTCGCGTGCGCAGCACCTGCTCGGGCAGATCCAGCGGCACCTGATCGAGCACCTCGCCGGAGGGCAACCGGCGCAGGTAGCCCACCACCTGCGAGGTCACCGCCACCTCGCCGAGACACACGTGCACACCGCCGTAGTCCTGCCGCCGCGCGGTCTCCAGTACGGCGATGTCGACCATTTCCCGCGCGGACGTGTTCCACTCCGGGTCCTCGGCGTGCACGAGCGCCAGTCCGCGTTCGAGATCCAGCTCGTCCACCACGTACGAGGAGCCCTGGTGCAGATACACCGCTCCGGGGTGCACCGTGCTGCACGCCGATCCCGGGTCCACGGTGCCCAGCATCCGCGAGGTCTCGGCCTCGACCACGGCGATCTGCTCCCCGCCGGAGCCGCGGATGTCCACCTGGTGCTGCGGCCGGTCGCGGGATGTCCAGTACCAACCGCTGGACCTGCGCCGCAACACCCCGTCCGCCACCAGCGAGGCGAGCACCTCCCTGGCCGCCTCCGCGCCGAAGGTATCCAGCTCGCCCGCGGTGAGCGGCAGCTCGGCGGCAGCGCAGGCGAGCTGCGGGGCGAGCACGTATGGGTTGGCCGGATCGAGGACGGTCGCCTCCACCGGCCGATCCAGCACGGCGGCCGGGTGATGCACGAGGTAGGTGTCCAGCGGGTCGTCACGTGCGACGAACACGACGAGCGCGTCCCTGCCTGCGCGTCCTGCCCGGCCCGCCTGCTGCCAGAACGACGCCAGCGTCCCGGGGTACCCGGCGAGCACCACCGCGTCCAGGCCCGCGATGTCGACGCCGAGTTCCAGCGCGTTCGTCGTCGCGACCCCCAGCAACTCACCGGAGAGCAGCGCCGCCTCGAGCGCGCGCCGCTCCTCCGGCAGGAACCCCGCCCGGTAGGCGGCCACCGTCCGGCCGAGGTCGGGATCCACTTCGGACAGTATCCGCCTTGCGGCGAGCGAGGTCAGCTCGGCGCCGCGGCGCGAGCGCACGAACGCCAGCGTGCGTGCCCCCTCGATGACGAGCTCGGCGAGGATGCGCGCAGCCTCGGCGCCCGCCGAGCGCCGCACCGGCGCGCCGTTCTCCCCGGTGAACTCGTCGAGCAGTGGCGGCTCCCACAGCGCGACCGTGCGGGCACTGCGCGGTGACGCGTCGTCGAGGACCGCGGTGCATTCCACGCCGGATAGCCGCGACGCGAACCCCGCCGGTTCGGACGTCGTCGCGGACGCGAGCACGAAGACCGGGTCGGCGCCGTAGTACCTGGCCACCCGCCGCAGGCGGCGCAGGAGCAGCGCGACGTGGGAGCCGAACACGCCGCGGTAGCCGTGGCACTCGTCGACGACCACATAGGAAAGCCTGCGGAAGAACCGGGACCAGCGTGCGTGCGCCGACAGTACGCCCCGATGCAGCATGTCCGGGTTCGTGAACACCCAGCGGCCGTGCCGGCGCACCCAGTCCCGCTCGTCCGTCGGCGTGTCGCCGTCGTAGGCCGCCGCCCGCACGCCTGGCAGGTCCAAACAGGACACCGCACGCAGCTGGTCGGCGCCGAGTGCCTTGGTCGGCGACAGGTACAGGGCGGTCGCCTTCGGATCGCCGAGCAGCGTGGACAGCACCGGCAACTGGTACGCCAGCGATTTCCCGGAGGCCGTGCCGGTGGCGATCACGACATGGCGTCCCGACCACGCGAGCGAGGCCGCCTCCGCCTGGTGTGCCCACGGCCGCTCGGTTCCGGCCCCGCGCAGAGCCTCCGTGACCTCGGCGGGCACCCAGTCCGGCCAGGCGGCGAACCGAGCCTGCCTTGCCGGCAGGCTCGCGACGTGCGTGACCGGATTCCGGTCCCGCGGTATTCCGGCCGTTGCCCGCCGCAGCAGGTGTTGTGCCCGCTCCAGCTCGCTTCCGCCATTCACGGATTCGAGCTTCGCACACCCCTGCGACGAGCTCGGGAGTGTGGCCGCCGCCATTCTCGGATCGGTTCAGTGAGCGGACTCACAGGAATACATTCCGTGCCCGAAGTGGGACGGCTTGCCGACTGGTCCGGCCGTACCAATAGACTCCGCGCAACCACACCCCTAGTGGGGTAGATCCCATGTCAGCGTCGGCACAGTGGTCAGCTGCTCCGGTGCTGGCAACAGGCGACGTTTCCAGGAGGACGAATGTCCCGGCACTTCCTCGCGGAGGGCTCTCCCGAGCTCTCCGGAGGTGACTACGGCATCGTGGCCGTGGTCGCCGTGATCGCCCTTGCTGCCCTCGTCGTTGGTTATGTCCTGCTCAGGGAGGTCCTGGCGGCAGGCCAGGGCACCCAGAAGATGCAGGACATCGCCAAGGCGGTGCAGGAAGGCGCGGCTGCCTATCTCAACCGGCAGCGGAAGACCCTCGCGATCTTCGGCGTGGTGGTTTTCCTTCTGCTGTTCGCGCTCCCCGCGGAGGACTGGACTGAGCGGATAGGACGCTCGCTGTTCTTCCTCGTCGGCGCGGTGTTCTCCTTCTCGATCGGCTACCTCGGCATGTGGTTGTCGACGAGGGCGAACCTGCGGGTCGCCGCGGCGGCCCGCGAGGGAGGCGGCCGGGAGAAGGCGATGCGGATCGCGTTCCGTACCGGTGGCGTCGTCGGCATGATCACGGTCGGCCTCGGGCTGTTCGGTGCCGCCGTCGTGGTGCTGGTCTACGCGGGCCAGGCACCCAAGGTGCTGGAGGGCTTCGGCTTCGGCGCCGCACTGATCGCGATGTTCATGCGTGTCGGTGGCGGCATCTTCACCAAGGCCGCCGACGTCGGCGCCGACCTGGTCGGCAAGGTCGAGCAGAACATCCCCGAGGACGATCCCCGTAACGCCGCAACCATCGCCGACAACGTCGGTGACAACGTCGGCGACTGCGCCGGTATGGCCGCGGACCTCTTCGAGTCCTACGCGGTCACCCTGGTCGCCGCACTGATCCTGGGCAGTGCTGCGTTCGGCGCCGCCGGTGACGGCCTGGTCTTCCCGCTGATCATCCCGGCGATCGGTGTGATCACCGCGGTCATCGGCATCTACATCACCAAGGCCAGGGTCGGCGAGAGCGGCCTGACGACGATCAACCGCTCCTTCTACATCTCCGCGGTCATCTCGGCCGTGCTGTCGGCGATCGCGGCATTCGTCTTCCTGCCCGACTCCTTCACCGGTGCCGAAGGCAACCCGGCCATCGTCGCGACCGTCTCGGTCATCATCGGTATCGCGCTCGCCGGGGTGATCCTCTGGCTCACCGGCTACTACACCGGTACAGAGCACGGCCCGGTGAAGAACGTCGGCAAGACCTCCGAGACCGGCGCCGCCACGGTGATCCTGTCCGGTATCTCGGTGGGCTTCGAGTCCGCGGTGTTCACCGCGCTGGTGATCGGCGCCGCGGTGTACGGCGCCTACCTGCTCGGCGGCGCCGTCGCGCTGTTCGCCGTCGCACTGGCAGGCACGGGCCTGCTCACCACGGTCGGCGTCATCGTCGCCATGGACACCTTCGGTCCGGTCTCCGACAACGCACAGGGCATCGCCGAGATGTCCGGCGACCTCGAAGAGGGCGAGGGCGTGCAGATCCTCACCGAGCTCGACGCCGTCGGCAACACCACGAAGGCGATCACGAAGGGCATCGCGATCTCGACAGCGGTGCTCGCCGCCACGGCCCTGTTCGGGTCCTACTCCGAGGCGATCGGGGAGGCGCTGCGCAGCGTCGGCACCGCGCTCGGGGACGCGCCGGCGTCCTTCGCCGACAGCATCATCGTGCCGAACACGCTCGTCGGTGTGGTGATCGGCGCGGCGGTCGTGTTCCTGTTCTCCGGGCTGGCCATCAACGCGGTCTCCCGCGCGGCCGGTGCGGTCGTCTACGAGGTGCGCCGCCAGTTCCGCGACATCCCGGGGATCATGGAGGGCACGACCCGCCCCGAGTACGGCCGGGTCGTCGACATCGTCACGCGTGACTCGCTGCGCGAGCTGACGACGCCGGGTCTGCTGGCCGTGCTCGCGCCGATCGCGGTCGGTTTCGGGCTCGGCACCGGCGCCCTCGCCGGCTTCCTCGGGGGTGCCATCGCGACCGGCACACTGATGGCGGTGTTCCTCGCCAACTCCGGTGGCGCGTGGGACAACGCGAAGAAGCTGGTCGAGGACGGGCACCATGGCGGGAAGAACTCCGAGGCGCACTCGGCCACCGTGATCGGGGACACCGTCGGTGACCCGTTCAAGGACACCGCAGGCCCGGCGATCAACCCGCTGCTGAAGGTGATGAACCTGGTGTCGCTGCTCATTGCACCCGCGGTCGTGCAGTTCACCGTCGGGCCGGACGCCTCACCGGCCGTGCGGATCACCATCGCGGTGGTCGCGGTGCTCATCATCGCGGCCGCGATCGTGATCTCGAAGCGGCGCGGCACGGCACTCGCCGAGGCGCCCGCGGGACAGTCCACGAACGCATAGGATCCTGCGCGGCGATCGGGCCCGGAACACCTCGGCGTGTTCCGGGCCCGACCCGTTTCGGGCTGCGGGTAGCGTGCCGCCGGAGAACCCGCCTTCCCGGTCGAGGAGTTGCCGTATGACGCTCCGCCCCGCTCTCGCCGCCATGGCCGCCGTAGCCGCCACAGCCGTGCTCGCCGGATGCTCCGGTGGCGAATCAGGAGGTGCCGGTACACCGACCGGTCAGGTGTCGGCGTCCTCGGTCGTCTCGACACCGCCGGTCACCTCGGCACCGGAGTCGCCGACGGTGACCGAGCACAGCATCCCCGCCGACGAGGTGAGCGACGAGGTCCTGGCCTGGACGGACCGCTTCTGCGGTGCGCTCGGCGGCCTCGGCGGGCTCTCCGACATCGCGCCTCCGGACCTGCGGCAGGGCGACGTCGCCGGCGCCAAACACGCGGTCAGCGACTATCTCGGCCGCCTGGACACGGCGCTCGGCTCCTCCCTCGACGGCCTGCGGGACCTGGGGCAGGCGCCCGTCCCGGAGGGTGAGCAGGCCAGGCAGGCGCTCGTCGGGGCCTTCGGCCCGGCCCGGCAACAGGTCACCGAAGCCAAACGGAAGCTCGACGCCGCGCGCAACGACGACCAGCAGGCACTCGCGGAGGCCACCAAGAGCCTGCAGTCCATCGGCACCGCGATGGGTGAGCTGGAGAACCCGATGCGCGGCATCGAGAGCTCACCGGAGCTGGCGGCAGCCGCCCGCCAGGCGCCCGAATGCCAGAAGCTCGGCAACTGACGAACACACTTCGTCACCAATCGTGTGCAGCATGCATGTGGTGACTTGCGGCACGTAGCCGGGGCGGTACGGTCACAGGCGGCTGTGCTCACGGTGCGTCAGGAGGTGTTGGCGTGCGGCCGCGATCGACCGTTCTCGCCGCGTTGGTAACGGCCCTGGGCCTTTCCCTGGCGGGGTGCGGTCAGCAGGCGAGAGTGCCGCCGGGTGAACAGCCCGAGGCGAACTCCCGTGGGCCCGGACTCTCCGCGGAGGAGGCCCGGCTGCAGAGCGACACCACCTTGTGGGCCGACGGTTACTGCGGTGCGGTCAGTCAGCTCGTCAGCTCGCTCGCTCAGATGCCGAGCGTGGACCCGAGCACGCCGCGGCGTGCCTCACGGACCTCGAGCGACCTTCTGGGCGTCATGATCGACGGGCTCGAACGCACCGTGGTCCGGCTGGAAGGGCTCGGCCCGGCACCGGTGCCCGGCGCGGACGATGTGAAGACGAAGGCGGTACGCACCTACACGGCCATCCGCGACCGGGCGCTCGGCGCCAAGCAGGACCTCGATGCCGCGGCCGACGCCGAAGCCAGCCGCGCGGCCATGTCCTCCGCCGAGGGGCCGCTCGACGAGATCGGCCGCCTCAACCTGCTGGAGGGCTTCGACTCGATACCCGAGCTGAAGACCGCCAGCCTGCGCGCGCCCACCTGCAGGCAACTCACCGAGGAGAGCCCGGCGCCGCGGTTCGACCCGCCGGCCTGAGCACACCGTCCGAGCACGCTGTCGGCGGTGAGCCGGATTTTCCTCGCGCACGGATGGCCGGGAGTCGAACGGATGTTCTACCCTCGGTGCCGTGGCGCAGCTCTCGTTCTTCTCGGCCGAGGCGAGCCGTCCGAGGCTCGCGGACCTCGCCGGCCTGCTGTGCGGCCGGGGCCAGGTGACGAGCTTCGGGCGCACGGCCGCGCGCGTCTCCACCGTGGTCGACGAGGACTGGCGGGCGCGGGCGCTGGCCAGGGAGTGCGCGCGGTACGGCGCGGACGCCCAGGTCACCGTCATGGAGACGGACGAGGGCCGCACGCCGCTGATCCGTACCGCGTTCCGGGTGGACCTCCTGCCGCTGGCCAGGTTGTGGGCCGGCGGCCAGGCGAAGTCGCTTCCGCCCGGCTTCGCGCTCGGCGGTTCGATGCTGCGGATATGGGCGCTGGCCAGTGGCCGGCCCGGCGAGCGCGACTACCTGCTGCACCTCGATCCCGACGCGCCGGACACGCACGCCCCGCTGGCCGCCGCGCTCGGTGCCCTCGGCCTGCCGGTCACCACCGTCCGGCCACGCGGTGGCGGTCCGGCGATCCGGATCTCCGGCCGCAGGCGGCTGGAGACCCTCGCCGAGCTTGTGGGCGCCCCGCCCGCGGGTGCCGAGCCGGCGTGGCCCGGTGGCCTGCCGGTCCGCAAGGCGGGCTGATCAGGGCGAGGCAGTCGGCGGGCGGGTTCGACCTCCGCGTAGGACGTCCGGACGGCCGGTCGACGATTACCCGGCCCGGCTGCGGGAAACCTTTCTCCAGCAGTGACTGTTGTACTGCTGTACTGCACCAGCGCAGCCGGCGGAGCATAGGGACGCAGCGTGATGAGCCGGTCACACAATGCCCCCGGCCGGTGTGAGGTTCGCGTCACGTGCTAGGTGTAAAAGGGAAACATCACCCAACTCGATGACGATGCGCTTGACATACGCCGAACGGCGTGTTGCGCCACCTAGGCGCACACCACCGCCCGCAAGCGTGCACACTGGCGGGTCGAACAGGTGAGCATGAGTGGAGAGCGGGACAGCGTGGCTGGATCGACACGGACGAAGAAGACCGCCCCCGACGGGGGTGGCCGGGCGACTGGTGGTCGCCAGGCCGGTGCCAACGGCGCCGGTCGCCGACGGCTGGTGATCGTCGAGTCGCCCACCAAGGCCCGCAAGATCGCTCCCTACCTCGGCCGCGACTACGTCGTCGAGTCCTCCCGGGGCCACATCCGCGACCTGCCGCGGGGCGCCGCCGACGTGCCCGCCAAGTACAAGGGGCAGCCGTGGGCGCGCCTCGGGGTGGACGTCGACAACGACTTCGAGCCGCTCTACGTGGTCTCGCCGGACAAGAAGGCGACGGTCACCGAGCTGAAGAACCTGCTCAAGGACGTCGACGAGCTCTACCTCGCGACGGACCCCGACCGGGAGGGCGAGGCGATCGCCTGGCACCTCCTGGAAGCGCTCAAGCCCAAGGTGCCGGTGCGCCGGATGGTGTTCCACGAGGTCACCGAGCAGGCGATCCGGGCGGCGGCCGAAAGCACCCGGGAACTCGACTCCGACCTCGTCGACGCGCAGGAGACGCGGCGCATCCTCGACCGCCTCTACGGCTACGAGGTCTCGCCGGTGCTGTGGAAGAAGGTCATGCCGAAGCTGTCGGCAGGCCGCGTGCAGTCGGTCGCCACCCGCATCGTCGTGCAGCGCGAGCGCGAGCGGATGCGCTTCACCTCGGCGTCGTACTGGGACATCGCGGCCACGATGGACGCCGGTGCGGACGCGTCCCCGCGGAGCTTCCCGGCGCGGCTGATCGCGGTGGACGGCAACCGCCTCGCGACCGGCCGCGACTTCGACTCGACCGGGCAGCTCAAGTCGTCCGCGCAGGACGTCCGGATCCTCGACGAGACCGAGGCGAACCGGCTGGCGCAGGCGCTGCGCGAGCGTGAGTTCTCCGTCTCCAGCGTCGAGGAGAAGCCCTACACCCGGCGGCCGTACGCGCCGTTCATGACCTCCACATTGCAGCAGGAGGCGGGCCGCAAGCTGCGCTTCTCGTCCGACCGGACGATGCGTCTCGCGCAGCGGCTGTACGAGAACGGCTACATCACCTATATGCGTACCGACTCCACGACGCTGTCGGACACCGCGATCAACGCGGCCCGGCGGCAGGCCACGGAGCTGTACGGCGCGGAGTACGTCGCGGACAAGCCACGGCAGTACACCCGCAAGGTGAAGAACGCGCAGGAGGCCCACGAGGCGATCCGGCCCGCAGGCGAGGTGTTCAGCACGCCCGGCCAGGTCGCCGGTGCGCTCGAGTCCGACGAGTTCCGCCTCTACGAGCTCATCTGGCAGCGCACGATCGCCTCGCAGATGGCCGACGCCAAGGGCACCACGATGTCCGTGCGGATCACCGGCACCGCGGCGAGCAGTGAGGAGTGCACGTTCTCCGCGTCCGGCCGCACGATCACCTTCGCCGGCTTCCTGAAGGCCTACGTCGAGGCCGTGGACTCCGAGTCCGGCGGCGAGGCCGACGACAAGCAGAGCAGGCTGCCCCAGCTGGCCCGCGACCAGGCGCTCACCGCGACGGAGCTGAACCCGGACGGGCACTCCACCTCGCCCCCGGCGCGCTACAGCGAGCCGAGTCTGGTCAGCAAGCTCGAAGAGCTCGGCATCGGCAGACCGTCGACGTACGCGTCGATCATCAACACGATCCAGGACCGCGGCTACGTGTGGAAGAAGGGCTCCGCACTGGTGCCGTCGTGGGTCGCGTTCTCCGTGGTGGGGCTGCTGGAACAGCACTTCGAGCGGCTGGTCGACTACGACTTCACGGCCGCGATGGAGGACGAGCTCGACAAGATCGCCGCGGGCGACGAGCAGCGCACCCGCTGGCTGTCGCGCTTCTACTTCGGCGGCGAGAACGGCAGCGACGGCTCGGTCAGCAGGCTCGGCGGGCTGAAGAAGCTCGTCGGCACCGGGGTCGAGGACATCGACGCCCGCGAGATCAACTCGATCCCGCTGTTCAACGACAGCGAGGGCCGCCCCGTGGTGGTGCGCGTCGGCCGGTACGGGCCCTACCTCGAACGCGAGGTGGACGGCGAGTCGCAGCGCGCCAACCTGCCCGAGGAGGTGCCGCCGGACGAGCTGAGCCTCGAACTGGCCGAGCAGCTCTTCGCGACGCCGCAGGAGGGCCGCACGCTGGGCACCGACCCGGTGACCGGGCACGAGATCGTGGCCAAGGAGGGCCGGTTCGGCCCGTACGTCACCGAGGTGCTGCCCGAGCCGGAGGAGCCCGCCGAGGGGAAGAAGACCAGCAAGGCGAAGAAGCCGAAGCCCCGGACGGCGTCGCTGTTCAAGTCGATGTCGATCCAGGAGATCACCCTGGACGACGCGCTGAGGCTGCTCTCGCTGCCGAGGGTGGTCGGCAAGGATCCGGAGACCGGTGAGGAGATCACCGCGCAGAACGGCCGCTACGGGCCGTATCTGAAGAAGGGCACGGACTCGCGCTCGCTGACCGACGAGGAGCAGATCTTCAACATCACGCTCGACGAGGCGCTGAAGATCTATGCCGAGCCGAAGCGGCGGGGGCGCCAGGCCGCCGCGAAGCCGCCGCTGAAGGAGATGGGCAACGATCCGGTGTCCGGCAAGCCGATGATCGTCAAGGACGGGCGCTTCGGGCCGTATGTCACCGACGGCGAGTACAACGCCTCGCTGCGCCGGTCGGACAGCGTCGAGGACCTCACCGAGGAGCGGGCCGCGGAGCTGCTGGCGGACAAGCGGGCGAAGGGGCCCGCACCGAAGAAGAAGCCGGCCGCCCGCAAGAAGGCGACGAGCGCCAAGTCGAAGTCGTGACCCGGCTGGTAGCGCTGGGTGACCGGAGCAGGCCCCCGATGGGCGATGCCGGGAGCGGGTGAGCCGCTACCCTGAGAAGGAAGAGCGGTAACAGAGGTACGAGCAGCGGAGACGCCCGTGGACACTGACGGCACTCAGGCGCCCCAGCCACCGCAGACGTTCACCGATCCGCTCGCGGGGCTGGCCGGTAGCGACAAGTCGGACCCCGGCATGTTCGGGTCCGGCCGGGACGACTTCACGGACATCAAGATCGCCGAGCCGGTGGAGCCCGATCCCGACGTGGTGCGCAACATGGTGGACGCCGCGCTCGCCGACGAGGAGAAGGCGAAAGAGGCGCCCGCCGCACGCGCTGAGGGCCCGGCGCGGCCGAGCGAGCCGTCGAACCCGCCCCCGGCGGCACCGCCACGTTCCTGGCGCGCCCCGGGGCAGTTGCTGCCGCAGATGCTGCGGCCGAGGCGGCGCGGTCAGGAGCGGCAGGTGCCGGAGCCGACCGGTCCGGCGCTGCGCAAGCCGTCCAACGGCTCGGCCGGGGTGGCGCTCGCGCTGGTCCTCCTGCTGGTGTTCGTGATCATCGCGATCCAGTTCGTGGCGAGCTTCTTCGAGAGCGTTTCCGGCATTTTCCAGTAGCGGCGCGCAGTTCCGGCGAAAAGCCGGTTGTGCCGATTCGACTACCGTTCGTGTTAACAGCGGGAGTCCGACGAACGCTCCGCACCCGGGTCTACCCTGGCGTCACCGACAGTGCCATTGACTTGTGGGGTGGGCACATCAGCGAGGCAACTGAGGGGGCGCGGGCCGCCGACGCGACGGCGTCGGCGCGAAGCGAGGCGTCCACTGTTCATCGGGTGCGGCGGGTGCTGGCCATCCGGCCGTTCCGGCGGCTGTGGGGCGTCACCTACCTGTGCAGCGTGGCCGACTGGCTGGCGCTGCTCGCGCTGACCGGCCTGGTCACCAAGTTCACCGACAACTACATGGCGCAGAACTTCGCGTTCGCCGGAGTCGTGCTCACCAACCTGCTGCCGGGGCTGATCTTCGCCCCGCTGGGCGGCCTGCTCGCCGACCGCTTCGACCGGCGCAAGGTAATGATCATCGCCGACCTCGCGCGCTTCGGGCTGCTGTTGTCCATCCCGCTGGTCGGCACGCCGCTGTGGCTGTTCGTCGCGAACTTCCTGGTCGGCTCGGCGGCGATGATGTGGATCCCGTCGAAGGACTCGGCAGTGCCCAACCTGCTGCGCCGCCCGGACCAGGTGGAGACGGCCAACCAGCTCGGCATGGTGATGACCTACGGCATCGCCGTCGTGACCGGCGCGGGCCTGTACTCGATCCTCACCGGTATCCAGACGACGTTCCACCTGCCGCAGGACCTCCTTGGCGAGTTCGGCATCGCCAACGCCGTCGTGATCATCAACAGCCTGCTCTACCTGGGCAGCGCGCTGTTGATCGCCACCCGCATCCCCGAGCTGTCGCTGCGAGGCGTGCACCCGGCGCCGGTCGCCGCGAAGCCGAAGCCGAAGCCGACGTGGGAGGAGGCGGGGACGGAGAAGGCCGAGCAGGCCGGCTTCCTCGCCATGTTCCGCGACGGCGCGCGGTTCGTGCGCAGCACGCCGCTGGTCCGCGGACTGCTGATCGGCATGGTCGGCGCCTTCGCCGCGGGCGGGGCGGTGATCGGCTCCGCGAAGCCCTACGCGTCCAGCCTCGGCGGCGGCGACTCCTCGTTCGGCCTGCTTTTCGTCGCGGTGTTCGTCGGTGCCGCCATCGGGCTCGCCGGCGCTCCCAAGCTGGCGCGCAGGCTGCCGCACGAGCGCCTGTTCGGTGTCGGGATCGTGCTTGCCGGGATGGCGCTGATCATCGTGGCGCTGTCGCCGCATCTCGCGGTCGCGCTGGTGGCCGTCGCCGTCGTCGGGGCGTGCGCGGGGGCGGCCTTCCTCACCGGCGTGACCATCATCGGCTCGCAGATCGACGACGCGATCCGGGGCCGGATCAACGCGATCTACCAGTCGCTGATGAAGATCATCGTCTTCGGCTCGACAGCGACCGTGCCGCTGCTGATCGCGCTCGTGCGGCCGAGGGTCGTGACGGTGTGGGGCAACCCGCTGACGATCGACGGCACCCGGCCGGTCCTGCTCGGTGGCGGCCTGCTCGCGGCGCTGGTCGGGATAGTCGCCTACCGGCAGATGGACTCGCGCCGGACCGAGCCGATCCTCGCCGACCTGCGCAACGCGATCCGGCGCAGGCCGCGCCGTGTCAACGGCCTGCTGATCGCGCTCGAGGGCACCACGGCCACCGACACGTCGAGCCAGGCCGCCCGGCTCGCCGACTGGCTGCGGCAGGGCCCCCGGGACGTCGTGCTGGCCGCCGATCCCGGGCTCGACGACAAGCGGCTGACCTCGCTGATCTCCGGCGCGTCGCTGTCCGGTGCGCGGGCGCAGGCACTCGCCGCGGCGGCGGTGCGGGCCGACATCGTCGAGCGCGATGTGCAGCCCGCGCTGGACTCCGGGTCGATTGTGGTGATGGAGCGGTTCGTGGACTCTCCGCTGGCCCACCTCTCGGCCGTCGCCGGGCTGGACGCCACGGAACTGGAAGGGCTGGCCGACTGGGCGACGGGCAGGCTGCGACCCGACCTCACGGTGCTGCTCGACGCCGAGCCGAAGCCCTCCGATCCGCAGTCCAGCTCCACCGAGCATCATTGGCGCGTGCAGCAGTTGCTCACCGAGATGGCGGCCGCCGATCCGGACCGCTACGTCGTCGTGGACGCCGAGGGGACCGAGCAGGAGGTCGGCGACCGGGTACGGACCGCCGTGCAGGCCGCGCTGGTGGGCCGGTCGTCGGGGCTCGCGCTCGCCGGAGTGGTGGCGGAGGCGACATGACGGGCGCCGTGCGGCCCCGTGTCGGGCCGGTCTGGTCGCAGGTGGTGGGACAGGACGTGGCCGTCGACGTGCTCGCGGCTGCGGTCGAGTCGGCCGCCGCGCTCACCTCCGGCGAGTCGACCGACGCCGGGGCGATGACCCACGCGTGGCTGTTCACCGGGCCGCCGGGGTCCGGCCGATCGGTGGCGGCGCGCACGTTCGCGGCGGCGTTGCAGTGCGAGGACGGTGTCGGCTGCGGCGCGTGCACCGGCTGTCGCACGTCGCTGTCCGGAACCCACGCCGATGTGCGGATGGTGGTGCCGGAGGGCCTGTCGATCTCGGTCGCGGAGATGCGCGCGCTGGTGCAGGCGGCCGCGCGCAGGCCGACGACCGGCCGCTGGCAGGTCGTGATCATCGAGGACGCCGACCGGCTCACCGAGGGCGCGTCCAACGCACTGCTCAAGGCCGTGGAGGAGCCGCCGGCGCGCACGGCCTTCCTGCTGTGCGCGCCCTCCGACCACCCGGAGGACGTCTCGGTGACCATCCGCTCGCGCTGCCGCCTGGTCACGCTCAGGACGCCGCCCGCCGAGGCGATCGCGCGGGTGCTCGCGGAGCGGGACGGTATCGACCCGGAGATGGCGCGGTGGGCGGCATCGGTGTGCGGTGGGCATGTCGGCAGGGCGCGCAGGCTCGCCACCGACGAGAACGCGCGCAAGCGCCGCGATGCCGTGCTGCGCATCCCGCTCGGCCTGCGCCGCGCCGCCGACGTGTTCGCGTGCGCCGACGAGCTGATCCGCACCGCCGAGGCCGACGCGACCGACGAGAGCAAGTCGCGCGACGAGTCCGAGCAGGACGCGCTGCGCACCGCGATGGGCTCCGGCGGGACCGGCAAGGGCGTGGCGGCGGCGAAACGCTCGGCCGAGGCGGCTGTGAAGCAACTGGAGAAGCGGCAGAAGTCACGCGCGACCCGGACGCAGCGGGACACACTCGATCTCGCGCTGGTGGACCTGGCCGCTTTCTACCGGGACGTGCTGGTGACCGCCAGCGGCGCCGGGGCGGCGCTGAACCACCCCGACCACGCGGCGGAGAGTGCCGCGGCGGCCGCGCAGTGGACGCCGGAGTCGACGCTGCGCCGCCTCGAGGCCGTGCTGGCCTGCCGCGAGGCGATCGAGTGGAACGTCAAACCCCGCATCGCCGTCGAGGCGATGGTCACCACCCTCCGCCAAGGCTGAACCCCCAAGGCGACCTAGCCGTTGCGGGGGTGGGGTGAGGGCTTCACGGGGGTGGCCTGCTCCTTGCGGCGCCCCGGCAGCGCGGCCACCAGCACCACGCCGATCAGCAGCATCGCCGTCCCCGTCCAGAACATCGGCACCGCCGAGTACGCGGCACTGGTGTACGCGAGTTCCTTCGGTGCGCCCGGCTGCTCGCCCCCGGCCGGGGGCCCGGCGGGCGGCGTCGTGAAGCCGCACTCCACACCGCCCTCCGGCGCGTAGGCCCTGGCGACCTGCTCACCCAGCGAGAGCTGCGCCAGCGACGAGGGCAGCCGGTCGGCCGCCTCCGCAGGCAGCGCCTTCTTCAGCGCCTCGGTGGGCAGGATCTGCAGGTTGAGCAGCCGCGCCGAGGCGCCGAGCTGGTGGCCCTTGAACGGGTCGGTCATCGCCATGTGCTTCTCGTCGAGCCCGGCGATACTGAGCTTGAGCACACCGAGGTCGAGCACGGTGCCCGCCGTCTCGCCGACCCGCTGCACACCCTGGTTGACGGTCGCGACGAGACCGCCGACGACCGGGACGTCCTGCAGCGGCCCGAACCGCTCGGTGAGGCCGTCGAGGGGCAGGCCGATCGGCACATCGGCGGTCGGGTTGGCCGCGTCGAGGGTGTAGAGCACCTCGCCGCCGCGCTCGACCGTCAGCACGGGGGCCGTGTACTCGACCTTCGAGGTCGCCTCGTCGCCGGTCGAGGTGACCCGCAGCGTGGGCTGGCTGGCGACCTTGATGGTCAGCTCCAGCGGGGTGCCCTTGAGGATCTTGATGTCCGCGGCCTGCAGCGTCGACGTGGACTCGACGGCCTTGCGGTCGGTGCCCGGGATGTCGACCAGCCGCACGATCGAGCGCGACGACAGCGTGTTCGGCATGCTGAGTACCGAATTGGTGCCGTCGGCATTGGTCTTGCCACCGCCTTCCAGCAGACCGCCGAGGGAGGCCAGGCCCTTCGCGGGCGCGAAGCCGTCCGCGAGCGCGGCACCGCCCGGCAGCTCCAGGTCCGGGATGCCCAGATCCGGCATCGTGGGCACCACGTTGAGCAGCGACAGGCTGGCGAGTTCCGTGCTGGCGTCGGCGATCGTGCCGACGCACGGACCCTCGGTCGGGCTCCACCGGGCGTGTGCCCTTCCGTTGAGCAGCCCCACGTTCAGCAGCGGGTTCTCCGGCGCGTTGAACCCCGTCGTCACCGGCTCGGGGTTGTCCGGAAGCGCGGTCTGCACGAGCGAGCCCGGCGCCTGCGGGGCGTTGCCCCCGACGGAGACGCCGAAGGGCGAGGACTGGGCGATCGAGCGCTCGTAGGAGAGGTAGGCTTCGGAGTTGGCCTGGGCGCTGGAAAGACCCATGCCGGCCTCCAACGCCGACTGCTTCGGCAGCTCCTCTTCCATCTCCTTGAGGATCGCGCTGGTCGGCACGGCGTTCGGCAGCAGGCGGATCATCCCGAGCGCCGTGCCCGCCTCGCCGACGGCCTTGCCGTTCGGCACCGGGTTCGGCGGCGACGAGAGCGGGGCCTGACCGGGATCGGCGGGCTGGGGCGTCGGCGTGGTGGGGATGGTCTGCCCGACCGCCGGTGTGGCCGAGAGGACGAGCACCGCGGCCGTGACCGGCAGAGCCAGCGAGCGGGGCAGGCGTCTGCGCATCTACAGAGTCCCTCCGAAGACCAGGGGCCGGTCGGCTATGACCGGTGTCATAGCCGACCTAACGAGGGTGGGGCCGGATGGTGACGCGAGAACGCCGCGCTACACTAGATCGCGACGGGCAAGCCCCGCGCCGCCTTAGCTCAGTCGGCCAGAGCGGCTCACTCGTAATGAGCAGGTCAGGGGTTCGATTCCCCTAGGCGGCTCCGTTGTTCGTCAGGGCCTCCCCGGTAAGTCGGGGAGGCCCTGACTGTTTCGGCACCGGTGGATGGGGGCGCATGTCCGTATCGGATTCCGAAGGCGACGCCGTGGCCGCACCAGGGCGGCCGGGCCGGGGGCTGGCCGTCGCGTCGCTCTCGGTCGGTGCTGCCGGTCTGGTTCTCGCGCTGTCGACCTGGGCGGCTTGGCTGCTGATCCGGCCGCAGATGCAGGAGTCGCCGTTCTTCTCCTGGCTCACCGGCGTGTTCGTGCTTGTGCTCGGCGCACTGTGGTTCGCGGTCCTGCCCGCGGGCGTACTCGGGATCATCTTCGGGCTCGTGGCGGGGCCGCGCTCGCCCGGCGGCGCGGCACTGGCTCGTGCGGGCGCGGTGCTGTCGCTGCTCGCGCTGGCGACCGCGGTGCCCGGCGCCGTCGCGTTCGTGTTCGGCTTCACCGACTCGCACGTACCGGGCGGCGCGGGTAGCTACCCCGGGTTCTTTCCGCCGTCCTGATCTAGGGTGTCGCGCATGCCGATGTTCGCCTTCGAGGGCCTGCGCCCCACCGTGCACCCGGACGCCTGGATCGCCCCCACCGCGACGCTCATCGGCGACGTGGTCGTGGAGAAGGACGCCTCCATCTGGTATGGCGCGGTGGTCAGGGCCGACTTCGGCCGGATCGTCATCCGCGAGGGCGCCAACATCCAGGACAACTCGGTGCTGCACGTGAACGAGGGCGTCTGCGAGGTCGGCAGGAACGCGACCGTCGGCCACCTCTGTCTCGTCCACGACTGCACCGTCGGCGAGCAGGCGCTCATCGGCAACGGCGCGACCATCCTCGACAAGGCCACGATCGGCGCGCGCTCGCTCGTCGCCGCAGGCGCGACGGTTCCCCCGAACACCGAGGTGCCCGCCGAGATGCTGGCGAAGGGCAGCCCGGCGAAGGAGTTCGTCCCCCTTTCCGACACCGCACGCGCGTGGGTGGAGTACAACGCCGACATCTACCAGCGCCTCGCCCGCCGGCACGCGGAGAGCATCGAGCCACTTTGAAACGCTTGACTCTCCAGTAACTGGAGTCCTTAGCGTTCCCCGCTGTCGAAACAGGGACAGCCGAGGGGGACGCCATGCCGCCGAAACAGAAGAAGAAGGTCTTCGAGAGCACGCTGCAACTGGCCGCGGGCGAGGCCCCGGTCGCGGAGCTGGGCAAGATGCTCGGCCAGACCGGCGTGAACCTCGTCGAGGTCAAGCGGGCCTACGACACCGCCACCGCGACCAGGCGCGGCGACATCGTGCCCGCGGTCGTCACGGTCTTCGAGGACCGCTCCTTCGAGCTGCGCCTGAAGACGCCGCCGACCGCGTTCCTGATCCGCAAGGCACTCGGCGGTGACGGCTCCGCGCGGCCCGGCCACGACAGCGCCGGCGTGCTCAGCCGCGAGCAGGTACGGGAGATCGCCGAGCAGAAGCTCTCCGACCTGAACACGGCGGACCTCGACGCCGCGATGCGGACTATCGAGGGCACCGCACGGTCGATGGGCGTGCGGGTGAAGGACTGACGGTGGCGCGTGGGACGCCGTGGTGCACTAGCATCGGTCGGGCAGCAGCGACTGGCGCGAATTGAAGGTGGAGCACCACCGGGGAGCGTTCGACGAGGTCGGCACCGCGCGCCTGGGTGTCGCTCCGTGTGTCAGGAGCAGTGATATGACGCATCAGCCGGCCATTCCGACGCTGTCCGCCAACGACCCGGAGATCGCCGGGCTCGTCGAGGCCGAGGCGGCCCGGCAGCACGACAAGATCCGCCTGATCGCTTCGGAGAACTACGTTTCGCGGGCGGTCCTCGAAGCCACCGGCAGCGTGCTCACCAACAAGTACTCGGAGGGCTACTCGGGCCGGCGTTACTACGAGGGCCAGCAGAACGTCGACCCGATCGAGGACCTCGCCGTCGCGCGGGCCAAGGCGGTTTTCGGCGCGGACCACGCCAACGTGCAGCCGTACTCCGGCTCGCCGGCGAATCTGGCCGCCTATCTCGCGTTCGCCCGGCCCGGCGACACCGTGCTCGGCATGGCCCTGCCCGCCGGCGGCCACCTGACGCACGGCTGGTCCGTCTCGGCCACCGGCAAGTGGTTCGACCCGGTCCGCTACGGCGTGCGCAAGGAGACCGGCCGGATCGACCTGGACGAGGTCAGGGACCTCGCCAGGGAGCACCGGCCGAAGCTGATCTTCGCGGGTGGCACGGCCATCCCGCGCACGATCGACTTCCCGGCGTTCGCGGAGATCGCCAGGGAGGTGGACGCGGTGCTGGTCGCCGATATCGCGCACATCGCGGGCCTGGTGGCCGGTGGCGCCCACCCGTCACCGGTCGGCCACGCGCAGGTGATCACCACGACCACACACAAGACGCTGCGCGGCCCCCGTGGCGCGATGATCATGACGGATGCCGAGCACGCGAAGGCCATCGACAAGGCGGTCTTCCCCGGCCTGCAGGGCGGGCCGCACAACCACACCACCGCGGCGATCGCGGTGGCGCTGGGGGAGGCGGCGGCACCCGGGTTCCAGTCGTACGCGCACGACATCGTCGCCAACGCGCGGGCGCTGGCCGAGGCGCTGCTCGAACGCGGCTTCGACCTGGTCTCCGGCGGCACCGACAACCACCTGCTGCTGGTCGACCTGACGAACAAGCAGGTCGGTGGCAAACCGGCGGCGCAGGCGCTCGACCGGGCCGGCATCGAACTGAACTACAACACGGTGCCGTTCGACCCGCGCAAGCCGTTCGACCCTTCGGGCATCCGGCTGGGCACGGCGGCCATCACGACGCGCGGGCTGCGGCCGGAGCACCAGCCCCGGATCGCGGAGTGGATCGAGCGGACCGTCACCGCCGCCGCGCGGGAGGACGAGGGCGCGCTGGAGACCATCGCGGCCGAGGTCCGCGAACTCCTCGGCGCCTTCCCGATCCCGGGCTACGTCGCCTGACCGGACTCGTGAGTGCGCACGCGAGTTCTAACTCGCGTGCGCACTCACGAGGGGACGCGCTACTGGGGGCCGATCTCGGGAGCCTCTTCGAGCTGCGCCGCCTGGCGCTCGTAGGAGCGCTTGATCTCGTTCTCGGCGTCGACACGGCCGGCCCAGGTCGAGCCCTCGACGCTCTTGGCCGGTTCGAGGTCCTTGTAGACCTGGAAGAAGTGCTCGATCTCCAGCTTGTGGAACTCGTTCAGGTGGTGGATGTCACGCAGGTGCTCCAGCCGCGGGTCGTCCGACGGCACCGCGAGGACCTTGTCGTCCGGGCCCTTCTCATCGGTCATGCGGAACATCCCGATCGCCCGGCAGCGGATCAGGCAGCCCGGGAACGTGGGCTCCTGCACCAGCACGAGGACGTCCAGCGGGTCGCCGTCCCGGCCGAGCGTGTCGTCGATGAACCCGTAGTCGGCCGGGTACTGCGTGGCCGTGAACAGGGTCCGGTCGAGCTTGATACGCCCCGTCTTGTGATCCACTTCGTACTTGTTGCGCTCCCCTTTGGGGATCTCGATCGTGACGTCGAACTCCACGCCGTCCTCGCTGACTCAATCGGTTGGCGCCGCACAACCGGGCGGCTCACATTTTCTGTCTCCTGGCCTCACTAGTGTGGACCACGGACCGGCGGGGACCGCACGGATGGTGTGTGAGTCTGGTCCCGCCGGGCCCAGCGGCGACGAGGAGGGGTGCGTGGCGGACGGGGACGAGAACGACGAGTACGCCGGGAACGGTGAGCCGGCGTGGCCGTCGGACGACCGCGACGCCGCGTCGGGTCCCCCCGGCAACTCGGAGCGGCTGACCAACGAGCTTCCTGTGCCGAAGGTCACGGCGGCCGAGCAGCCGACGCTGTGGGTGCGCAAGCCGGACCCGGCACCACCGGCACAACCGGCACGGCCGCAGTGGCAGCCGCGGCCCGCCCAGCCGCGGCGCCCGCCCGCACCGGCCCGCCCGCCCGCGCAGGCGCCGCCCGGTCCGCCATCGAACCAGCCGAACCAGCCGAACCCGGCCAGCCAGCCGAACCAGCGGCCGCGGGTCGAGATCCGCCCGGCGTCCGGGCACGCACAGCCGATGCGGATCGAGCCGACCGGTGAGCAGCGCCCCGCCCCGGCCAGGCCCCCGGAACCGGCGCCGCCACCCCGGCAGGCCCCCCGGCAACCGGCGCAGCAGCAACAGCCACAGCAACAACCGACGCAGGTGCAGCAACAATCAGCGCAGCCGGCGGAACCGGAGCCCGCACCACCCGCCGAGCCCCGGCGCAGACGGCGCGGGCCGGTCCTCGGCGGCCTTGCCCTGCTCCTGGTCGTCGCGGTCGGTGTGGTGCTCGCCCTGCCCGACGTGTCCAACCGGCTCGGCCTGCCCTGGGCGCCCAACGCCCCGCAGGGAGACCCGCCGGAGCCGATCGCCGTCACCCGCGACCTGAGCGGGCCGTCCGCGGCCGCCCCCGCACCTACTCCGGCCGGTGTCGCCGCCGTGCTCGACCCGCTCGCCACCGACCCGGCGCTCGGCACGTTCGGCGGCAGCGTCATCGACCCGGCGTCGGGCACGGTCCTGTGGGAGCGCGACGCGAGCAGGCCATTCACCCCCGCCTCGACGGTGAAGCTGCTCACGGCGGCCGCCGCCCTGCTCAGCCTCGATCACGGCAGGCAACTGCCGACCACGGTCGTCGAGGGTCCCGAGCCGGGCTCGGTGACTCTCGTCGCGGGCGGTGACGTCACGCTGTCCTCGCTTCCCGAGGGGCAGAACTCGGTCTATCCCGGCGCCGCGCACCTCGACCAGCTCGTCGCCGAGGTGAAGCAGGCCACCGGTGGCGACGTCAGCGAGGTGCGGCTCGACCTCGGCGCGTTCAGCGGACCCGTCACCGGCGAGGGCTGGGACCCTGGCGACGCCCCGTCCACCTTCGCCGCCGAGGTACAGCCCGCGATGCTGGACGGTGGCCGCAGCGATCCGACCGACGAGCATTCGATGCGCGTCGCCGACCCCGCGGGCGAGCTGGCGCGGGAGCTCGCCGACCGGCTCGGCGCGGAGGTCGCCGACCCGGTAACGACCTCGGCGCCCGAGGATGCGCGGGTGCTCGGCGAGGTGCACTCGGCCCCGGTGACCGAGCTGGTCGACCAGTTGCTGCTGTCCTCCGACAACCTGCTCGCGGAGGCGGTTGCCCGCCAGGTCGCCATCGCGGAGGGCGCGGAACCCTCGTTCGCCGGAGCCGCGCAGGCGACGCTGGATGTGCTCTCCCGGAACGGGTTCGACGTCAGCGGGGTCCAGCTCGCCGACGCCAGCGGACTGTCCACGAAGGACAAGGCGTCAGCGGCGGCGCTCAACGAGGTGCTCGCCGTGGCAGCCGCGCCCGGCGGCGACGACCCGCGCACCGCGAAGCTGCGGCCGATGCTCGGCGGGCTGCCGGTCGCGGGCGGCAGCGGCACGCTGTCCAGCCGGTACACGGAGCCGCCCGCCGCCGAGGGCAGGGGCTGGGTGCGGGCCAAGACGGGCACGATTCCCGCCTCCGGCGTGAACAGCCTGGCGGGACTGGTCGTCGACGCCGACGGCCGCGTGCTCGTGTTCAGCCTGATGTCCTCCGGCTCGCAGACCGAGGCGGGCCGGGCCGCGCTGGACGCCATGCCCGCGGCGCTGCGCGGCTGTGGCTGCCGTTGAACGCAGGTAGCGTCGAGAGGGTGAACCAGCAGACGCAGGCGCGGCCGAATCCCGTGGTCGACTGGTCGGTCGCCGCCTCCACCGGGGCCTACCTCGTGCGGAGCGGACCCGTCGTGCCGCGGGCCGAGGCCGAGCGCGCGGTCACCGACCTGCGCAGGCTGGCGGTGGACGCCGAGAGTCATGTGCGGGAGCTCACCGGCCTCGGAGCCGGCCTGCCGCTGCCGCCCGCGGAGGTGGTCGACCGGCCGGGCTGGGTGCGCGCCGCCGCCGCCGGACTCGACGAGCTGACCAGCCGCGCCCTGGACAACAGCAGGACCGGTCCGCTCGCGCCGCTGGTCGCGGGCGGCGCCGGCGTGCAGACCGGGGTGGTGCTCGCCTTCCTCGGCGCCAGGGTGCTCGGCCAGTACGACCCGTTCGGCGGGCCGGACAAGCAGGGCCAGCTCGTGCTGGTCGCGCCCAACGTGGTGGCGGCCCAGCGCGCGATGAAGGTGCCGCCCCCGGACTTCCGGATGTGGGTCTGCCTGCACGAGTGCACCCATCGCCTGCAGTTCACGTCGGTCGGCTGGCTCCGCGACTACTTCGCCGACGAGGTCTCCCGCCTGGTCGGCGGTCTCGCCGAGTCCGACGGGCTCGGCGAGCTGCTCGGGCGCCTTCCGGAGACGCTCAAGGAGGCCAGGCGGACCAGGGCGGAGGGCTCGCTCGGGCTGGCGGAGCTGGTGCAGTCCCCGCAGCAGCGGGCCGTCTTCGATCGGCTGCTGGCGTTGTCGACGCTGCTGGAGGGACACGCCGACTACGTGATGGACGCCGTGGGGCCGCGGGTCGTACCGAGCGTCGCCACGATCCGCCGCCGGTTCACCGCGCGCCGCCAGGGCGGCGGGCTGCTCGACCGCCTGCTGCGCGGGTTGCTCGGTGTCGACGCCAAGATCCGCCAGTACGCGCAGGGCTCGGCGTTCACCCGCGAGGTGATCGACACCGTCGGGATGGAGGGCTTCAACGCCGCCTGGACGTCCCCGAACACGCTGCCGACCCGTGCGGAGATCAGGGACCCGCAGGCATGGGTGCGGCGAATGCACGGATGAGCGGTCCCGATCCCGCCGTGGCCACGGCGCGCCGGGCGGTGCGGGACTTCCTGGCCGCCCCCGGGCGGGCGGCGCTGCTCGGCGGCGGGGAGCTGTACGTGGCGGTGTCCGGTGGCGCCGACTCGCTCGCCCTCACCGAAGCGGCCGCGCACGCCGGGCACCGGCTGGGCCTGCGCGTGTGCGCGCTCGTCGTCGACCACGGGTTGCAGCCCGGTGCCGCCGAGGTAGCGGCGACCGCGGCGGCCACCGCTCGGGAACTCGGCGCCGACGACGCGCGGGTGCTCACGGCGACCGTCTCCGGAAGAGGCGGCCCCGAGGCGGCCGCCCGCAAGGCACGCTACGGCGCGCTGCGCCGGGCACTGGCCGGGCGGGACTCGCTCGTGCTCCTCGGGCACACCCGCGACGATCAGGCCGAGACCGTGCTGCTCGGGCTCGGCCGTGGCTCCGGGCCGCGGTCGGTGGCCGGGATGCGGTCGCTCGACCCGCCGTGGGGACGGCCGCTGCTCGACGTGCCGAGGCAGGTGACCCGTGACGCGTGCGCGGCGCTCGGCGTCGAGCCGTGGACGGATCCGCACAACTCCGATCCGCGCTTCACCCGGGTGCGGCTGCGCACCGAGGTCCTGCCACTGCTGGAGGACGTGCTCTCCGGCGGGGTGGCTGGGGCGCTCGCGCGTACGGCCGCCCAGCTGAGGGAGGATGCCGACGCGCTCGACGCGCTGGCGGCGGAGCTGCTCGACCGGGCCCGGTCCGGCACCGAGCTCGACGTCGAGGTGCTGGCGCCCGCAGCGCCCGCGCTGCGGCGGCGGGCGCTGCGCGGCTGGCTGCTCGCAGGCGGCGTGCTCGAGCTGACCGACCCGCACCTGCGTGCGGTCGACGCACTCGTCGGCGAGTGGCGTGGACAGGGCGAAGTCTGGCTACCCGGTGGTTTTGCGGCACACCGGGCACGTGGCAGGCTGTGCCTGACTCCGAGCTTTACTCCGAACGCGCGGGAGACGCGCCAGGTGGATGCTCCCGAATCGCATGCGCAAGGCAGCCGCCAGGACAGAGGGGACTGACCCGTGTACGAAGGCGACATCGCCTCCGTGCTCGTCACCGAGCAGCAGATCCAGGACAAGATCGCCGAGCTGGCCGAGAAGGTCGCCGCCGACTACCCGGCCGACGGCAAGGGCTCCGACCTGGTGCTGGTCGGCGTCCTCAAGGGGGCGGTCATGTTCATGACCGACTTCGCCCGCGCCCTGCCGGTGCCTGCGCAGATGGAGTTCATGGCCGTGTCCTCATACGGGTCGTCGACGTCGTCCTCCGGTGTCGTGCGCATCCTCAAGGACCTCGACCGGGACATCGCGGGCCGGGACGTGCTGATCGTCGAGGACATCGTCGACTCGGGCCTCACGCTGTCGTGGTTGCTGAAGAACCTGGCGAGCCGCAACCCGGCTTCCCTGCACGTGTGCTCCCTGCTGCGCAAGAAGGATGCCGTGCAGGTGGACGTGCCGGTCCGCTACGTCGGCTTCGACATCCCGAACGAGTTCGTGGTCGGTTACGGCCTCGACTACGCCGAGCGCTACCGCGATCTGCCCTACATCGGCACGCTCGACCCGAAGGTCTACTCGAGCTGATCGTGGCAACGGGCGTAACACCTGGTGAACACGTTGCGCGACCCTGAGTGAATGCGGAACCCTAACCCCGGAGAACGCGTCATACCGGCGCAACGGGTGCGTTAATCTAAGCGAAGATCGCCGACGGCAGTCGTTGCCGGCGCTTGCTGGGGAACAGGGAGAGAGCAGAGATGGGGAACAGCAGCTTCGCGGACGCCGCCGCGTTCCGCAACGCCGCCGCCACCGGGCAGGTCGGGGTGGATCCGGATGCGGCGCAGACGGTGCTGAGCAAGATCCGTACCGGTAAGGACGCCGTGGAGGCACTGCTGCGCAACGCGGACGCGCTCGCCGCGCCGCCCAAGATCGGTGCGAACCCGGTCGGACAGGCGATGTCGGCGAAGTTCTCCGACCGCGCCGACGGCAGCAGGGACTCCTACGCCCAGGCGCTTCGCAACCTGTACACGCAGTACGACCAGGCCGAGCAGGCGATCGTGACGGCGATGAGCCGCTACCACGAGATCGATCAGGCCGGCGCCGAACCGTTCACCAGGCACGTGTGAGACCAGGGGGAAGTTGAACAATGCAGCCGAACACTCCCGACCCCGCAGGTGCGGGCGGAAACGTGCCGCTGGGTGACAACGCCGAGGTGGCGCAGATCGTCGACCAGGCCCGCGGCAGGCCGGACGGGTTCCTCTACGGCGACGACCGGGCGATCGCCGACCGGCCGAACTGGGCGGCGCAGGAGAGCGAGCAGCTCTACCGCTTCGCGACGGTGAACAACGAGCCGGGCACGGCTGAGGCCACCGGCCAGGGCTGGGCCAGCCACGGCCGGGAGCTCAACCAGGCCGCCGAGGACCTCTACAACGCGATCTCCGAGCTCGGTGCGGCGTGGGTCGGGCAGGGCGCTGGTGCGGCGCAGGGTTCGCTGGTGGGGATCGCGAACTCGAGCGCGCAGGCTTCCGAGGCCGCGCACACCATGAGCAACCGGCTCGCGCAGCAGGCGGCGGCCGCCGCCGAGGTCAAGAAGATGCCGCAGCCGGTCGAGTTCGAGCCCGGCGCGGAGACCGCCGCGATGCTCGCGGGCGGCCCGGCCGCGATGGTCGAGGACCTGAAGCCGAAGTTCGACGCCGCTCGCGAGGTGAAGGCCCAGCAGGTCGCCTACCTGGAGGCGTACACCACGGCGATGTCGGAGATCGACGGTTCGACGCCGAGCTTCGGTCCGGAGTCGATCGGCCTCAAGCCGCCGGCCGGGGGCACCGATCTCAGCACGGGCAACGTCGGCAACCTCGCGTCCTTCGGGATGCCGGGTGGCGGCACGGCCGGTACGCCGTTCGGTGGCCTTGGCGCCGCCCCGCCGATCAGCACCTCACCCGTGGTCGACAACGGCATCGCCGCGGCCGGGCACACCGGTGGCGGGCAGGGGACGCCTCCCCCTCCCGGCGGTGCCTCCGCTCCCGCACCCGCGGCGGGCACACCGGCCGGTCCCACGGCGGGCGCCGCTCCGGCGGCACCGTCGGCCGGGGGGTCGAGCAACCTGGGGGCGCTCGCGGGTGGCGCCGCGCTTGGCGGCGCGGCGGGCTACGCCGGTGTCCGCGCGCTCGGCAAGGGCAGCCGCAGCGGCAGCACGAAGCAGCAGTCTTCGGACACCTCGGCCTCGGCGAACGCCCAGGGTGGCAGCGCGGCGTCCGTCACGCCGCAGAACCAGGGCATGGTGCCGAACAGCGGCACCATCGGTGCGGGCGCGGCCCCGCCGCCTGCCGGTGCCCCGATGGGTGGAATGGGGGCAGGCGCGGGCGCGAGCCAGCAGCAGGGTGAGGAGGAGCACACGCACGCGTCGTTCCTCATCGAGCCCGATCCGGACGACGCGTTCGGCGCCAACGAGGCGACCCCGCCGCCGGTGATCGGCGCCTGGGGCGCCGACGACGCCGAGGAGCGTTAGACGGTGGCGGAGCTGCTGACTCCGCTGGAGTTCGACTTCGTCTGGGAGTCGTTCGGCGCCGGTGAGCTGCCCTACCCGCTGGAGGCGCGCTCGCACGGGGAGACCATGGACGAGCGCGCCACCCTGCGCCAGCACACCTTCGCGGGGCTGGGCCGGCGCGGGCTCATCGACGAGGTGGGCAGGCTCGCCCCGAGGGTCGAGGACTGGCTCGGCGTGCTGGCAGGCTCGGACCTGAGCCTGGACGCGGTGCACATCGGGGCGCCCGGCGGCGAGCCGGTGCTCGCCGTGGCCGCCGCCGTCGGTGGCCAGGCGGTGCGTGCCGTGCAGGACACGCGCGGCCTGCACCTCGAACCGGTCCCGGCCGACGGCCTGGCCAGCGCCATCGTCGGCCTGCTCCCGGCCGCGCCGAGGGGTGCCGAGAAGTCGATCACAGTCCCGCTCGAACAGCTGATCACCGGTCCCGGCGCCGACTTCATGCAGCGGCGGGCGCCCAGCGACAACGGCGGCCGGTCGAGCGTGGACGACGACCGCAAGGCGCTCGCCCGGCTGCACGCCCAGCCCAGGCTGTGCGGCGGCCAGATCGGTGCGAACGCGCGGAACCGTTCCGGGACCAGGTCGCGGATGCCCGTGCTGAGCTGGTTCGACACCGAGACGGGCCGGTACTTCACGCAGGCGACCCGTGGCCGCGACGGCCGGGACTGGATCACGATCGCTCCCGCGGACGCACCCACACTCCGGCACCGGATATCCGAGATGCTCACCGGCGCGGCCAACGCGACCGCGGCATCGCTGTGAGGTGAGATAGGTTACTCTCCGGTAGTCGCCGTCCGGTGGCACCGGAGTACAGGGAGGATCGTGCCCACGCAGGAGTTCTTCACGCCGGTCGCGTTCGACTTCCTGTGGGAGTCGGCGGGCATCGGCGAGCTGCCCTACCCGCTGCGCGTGCCCTCGCACGGGGAGACGGAGACCGAGCGGCTGGCGTTGCGCAAACGTGTGCGCACCGAGTTCGCGGCGCGCGGTATCGCCGACTCGCCGGTGCAGGACTGGCTCGGCCTGCTCGCCCGGCCGTCGCTGAGCGTCGATGCGCTGCACATCCCGGAGTACCAGGCGCCGCCGGTCGCGGTGCTCGCCGCGTCCGACGGCAGGCAGGCCGTGGTGGCGATCCAGGACTCCGACGGCGTCTGGCTGCGGCCGGTGTACCCCGACGGGCTCGCCTCGTCGGTCGTCGACCTGCTGCCGCGCTGCGAGCGCGGGACGACCGCGTCGGTGACGCTGCCGCTCGCCGAGGCGCTGCGCACCCGGCCTTCCCGGCCCACGGTCGGGGCGGGCGCGCCGTCGCCGGACGCGGGACGCAGGGCGCGCTCGCGTGGCGGCCTCTCGGAGCAGCCCGCCGATCCGCGCGAGGCCTATGCACAGCTGTCCGCGCAGCCCCGCATCCGCGGTGGTCAGCTCGCCGCGAACAGCAGGGACGAGCTCGGCGGCAAGCGCCGCTCACCGGTGCTGGCCTGGTTCGACACCGGCACCGGCCGTTACCTCAGCCTCTCCCGCGCGGGCGTGGACGGCAGCGAGTGGGTCACGGTCTCGCCCGCCGATGCGAAGACGCTGCGCAGCAGGCTCGCCGAGATGATCGCGGGGGTCGGCGGGCAGTCCTGACCGGGCCGTGCCAGGCGGCTGTTGAGGCGGTGGGAGACCGGTGGGAACATCGGTGTGTCGGTGACCGTTGACTTCCTGAAGGATCGCCCGGCTGATCGTCACGGCCGGGCGGTACCCTGGTGGGACGGTTAGCGCCGTACCCCATGCAGTTGTCAACACCGTGACGGCGGATGTCACATCTACCGCCTAGCCAGGGAGGGTCGAGGCCACCACGGCCGGATCGAATGGACCGCAAGCGCCTGCTCAAGAACCCACTGCTGTGGATAGTCGCGGTTCTGCTGCTCTATTTCGCCTTCAGCATGATCTTCGACAGCGATCGCGGGTACACGCATGTGCCCACGTCACAGGCTGTCGAGCAGATCAACTCCCAGAACATCACCGAGGCGAATCTCGAGGACAAGGAGCAGCAGCTCAAACTCCACCTGGCCAACCCGATCGAAGTCGACGGCGAGCAAGTCACGCAGGTCATCACGAAGTTCCCCGCGGGGGCTTCGGACCAGCTCTACAACGCGCTGATCACCGCCGAGGTCGACGGCCAGGCGGTCAAGTTCGACACCACGGTCACCCAGGACTCGTTCTTCACCCAGATGCTCATCTACATGATCCCGCTCGGGATCCTGTTGCTGCTGCTGATGTGGATGATGAACAACGCCCAGGGTGGCGGTAACCGCGTCCTCAACTTCGGCAAGTCCAAGGCCAAGCAGCTCAACAAGGACATGCCCAAGACCACCTTCGGCGATGTGGCCGGCGCCGACGAGGCGGTCGAGGAGCTGCACGAGATCAAGGACTTCCTGCAGAGCCCGGCGCGCTACCAGGCGCTCGGCGCGAAGATCCCGAAGGGCGTGCTGCTCTACGGGCCGCCGGGTACCGGTAAGACGCTGCTCGCCCGTGCCGTCGCCGGTGAGGCGGGCGTGCCGTTCTACACGATCTCCGGTTCCGACTTCGTCGAGATGTTCGTCGGTGTCGGTGCCTCCCGGGTGCGTGACCTGTTCGAGCAGGCCAAGCAGAACGCCCCGTGCATCATCTTCGTCGACGAGATCGACGCGGTGGGCCGCCAGCGCGGCGCGGGGCTCGGTGGCGGGCACGACGAGCGCGAGCAGACACTGAACCAGCTCCTCGTCGAGATGGACGGGTTCGACTCCCGCGGCGGCATCATCCTGATCGCCGCGACGAACCGGCCGGACATTCTGGACCCCGCACTGCTGCGCCCTGGCCGCTTCGACCGCCAGATCCCGGTGTCCGCGCCGGACCTGCGCGGCCGTCGCGCGATCCTGGAGGTCCACACCAAGGGCAAGCCGATCGCGCAGAACGCCGATCTGGAGGCACTGGCGAAGCGCACCGTGGGCATGTCCGGCGCCGACCTCGCCAACGTCATCAACGAGGCCGCGCTGCTCACCGCGCGGACCAACGGGCACGTCATCACGGACGGCGCGCTCGAGGAGTCGGTGGACCGCGTGATCGGCGGGCCCGCGCGCAAGAGCCGGATCATCTCCGAGAAGGAGAAGAAGATCACGGCCTACCACGAGGGCGGGCACGCGCTCGCCGCGTGGGCGATGCCGGACATCGAGCCGGTCTACAAGCTGACGATCCTGCCGCGCGGCAAGACCGGCGGGCACGCTCTGCTCGTCCCCGAGGACGACAAGGAGCTGATGACCCGCTCCGAGATGATCGGCAGGCTCGTGTTCGCGATGGGCGGGCGCACCGCGGAGGAGCTGGTGTTCCACGAGCCCACCACCGGTGCGGTCTCCGACATCGAGCAGGCGACCAAGATCGCCAGGGCGATGGTCACCGAGTACGGCATGAGCGCCCGGCTCGGCGCGGTGAAGTACGGCCAGGAGCAGGGCGACCCGTTCGTCGGCCGCTCGGCGGGCCGGCAGCCGGACTACTCCCTCGAGGTCGCACACGAGATCGACGAGGAAGTCCGCAAGCTGATCGAGACCGCGCACACCGAGGCGTGGCAGGTGCTCAACTTCTACCGCGACGTGCTCGACGATCTCGTCGTGGAGTTGCTGAAGAAGGAGACCTTGCAGCGCAAGGACCTGGAGCGGCTGTTCGCCACGGTCGAGAAGCGGCCGCGGATCACCGCGTTCAACGAGTTCGGCGAGCGGCTGCCCTCGGAGAAGCCACCGATCAAGACGCCCGGCGAGCTGGCGATGGAGCGTGGCGAGCCGTGGCCCCCGCCACCGGAGGAACCGGCCGAGGAGCCGGAGCGGCAGCCGGAGCCCACGCCGGTCGGCACCGCCCCGGGTGCCAACGACGTGCCCGGCGGCCCGCCGCGGGGCCAGCCGGAGCCGCCGCCCAACCCGTACGCCCCACCGCAGGGGCGAGGCTCGGGGTACCCGAACGGCAACCGGCCGGGCAACGGCGGGCAGAACGGCCCCGGTGGTGGTTCCTGGCCGCAGCAGCCCTACGGCGGTCAGCAGGGTGGTTACCCCGCGGGCGGCCAGGGCGGTCCGCCGAACTACGGTGCCCCTCCTGGCTGGACCCCGGCCACGTCGCCGGGCAACCGGCCCAGCCAGCCGTGGCGGCAGAACACGCCGAACGGTCCCGTGCCAGGCGAGCGGCAGCACCCGGATCACCAGTGGTTCGCCGACCAGGCGCCCGGGCAGGGCCAGCAGGGGCAGCCCGGCCAGCAGCAGGGGCCGTACGGCGGCGGCAGGCCGGAGCCGGGCCAGCACCGTGGGGAGCCGGACGAGCAGGACGGTCAACATCGGAACTGAGTTCGCGGACGACGGCTACGCCGTGTTCGACGACGCGCCGCCGGCTCGTGTCGGCGGCCCTGTCTTCGATCGGGCGCGCGCCGAGCGGGCGGTGCGGGAGCTGCTGCTCGCGTGTGGTGAGGACCCGGACCGGGACGGTCTCCGGGAAACGCCCGCGCGAGTGGCGCGCGCCTACCGCGAGCTGTTCGCCGGGCTCTACAGCGACCCGGACCGGGTGCTGGACCGGACGTTCGACGAGAGCCACGAAGAGCTGGTGCTGGTCACCGACATCCCGATGTACTCGACGTGCGTGCCGGGCGGGCAGACCGTCGACGCGGTGGACGGAGCGAAGCGGGCCCGCAAGGTCTCCGTCGGCGACCGGCTCTGGACACTCGCGAACGGCGAGGTCGAGGAGACCACCGTGGTCGGGGTCAGCTCGCACCGCACCCGCGAGCTGGTCCGGGTGACGACCTCGGGCGGCGGCTTCGTGGTCACGCCCGACCATCCGCTGGCGACCCCGCACGGCTGGCTGGAAGCCAAGGACGTCGCGGGCACCGCCGTCGAGTGGACGCCGCACCGCAACGCCCGCCCCCGCCTCGTGAGTGTTGCCACGAGTTCTAACTCGGCTACGCACTCACGAGGCGACGCGGACGGCTGGTACCTGCGGCACGGGTTCCACCAGGACGACTACGCCACCAGCCTGGCCGAGTCGCGGTACGCCGAGGTGGTGTCGGTCGAGCCGGTCCCGGCCGCGCCGCACACCGTCTACAGCTTCACCTGCGAACCGCATCCGACGTTCCTCGTCGCCGGGCATCTCACGCACAACTGCGAGCACCACCTGGTGCCCTTCCACGGGGCCGCCCACGTCGGCTACATCCCGAACGGCCACGGCAAGGTCACCGGGCTGTCGAAGCTGGCCCGGCTGGTCGACCTGTACGCCAAGCGTCCGCAGGTGCAGGAGCGGCTCACCTCACAGATCGCCGACGCACTCGACCGCAGGCTCAAGCCGCGCGGGGTGATCGTCGTCATCGAGGCCGAGCACCTGTGCATGGCGATGCGCGGTGTTCGCAAGCCGGGCGCGCGCACCACGACGTCCGCTGTCCGGGGCCTGTTGCAGACCTCGGCCTCGTCGCGGGCGGAGGCGCTGGACCTGATCAAGGGCAGGCGGTGACCCGGCCCGCCCCCGAGGGGCTGCCCTCGCCCGGCCGTTGTGCGGTGATGGGCGTGCTGAACGTGACGCCCGACTCGTTCTCCGACGGCGGCCGCTACCTCAGCAGGGACGATGCGCTCGCGCACGCGCACGCCATGTGGCGGCGCGGTGCCGACATCATCGACGTGGGCGGCGAGTCCACCCGGCCGGGCGCCGCACGAGTGGACGCCGATACGGAGTCCGCCCGCGTGCTGCCGGTGATCCGCGAGCTCGCGTCCGACGGCCTGGCGCTGTCGGTGGACACCACGCGGGCCGCCGTGGCCGCCGCGGCACTCGACGCGGGCGCGCGGGTGGTCAACGATGTCTCGGGCGGCCTGGCGGATCCGGACATGGGCAGGGTCGTCGCCGACAGCGGCGCGCCGTGGGTGCTGATGCACTGGCGTGGGCACAGCAAGGACATGAACGCGCTGGCCACCTACGACGACGTGGTCACCGAGGTGCGCGACGAGCTCGCCGCACGGGTGGACGCGGCGCTGGCCGCCGGAGTCCCCGCCGGGGCGATCGTGCTCGACCCCGGCCTCGGCTTCGCCAAGCACGCCGAACACGACTGGGCGCTGCTGCACGGCCTGGACAGCCTGCTGTCCCTGGGTTTCCCCGTGCTCGTCGGCGCCTCCCGCAAGCGGTTCCTCGGGCGGCTGCTCGCCGACCCCGACGGCACACCGCGGCCACCGGCCGGGCGGGAGGTCGCCACGGCGACGGTGTCGGCGCTGGCGGCGTTCGCCGGTGCCTGGGGCGTGCGGGTGCACGAGGTGGGCGCGTCGCTGGACGCCGTCCACGTGGCGGCGGCATGGAAGCGGGGCACACCGGGTGACTGACCGGATCACGCTGACGGGCCTGCGGGTGTTCGGGCGGCACGGCGTGTTCGAACACGAGCGTGCCGACGGACAGGAGTTCGTCGTGGACGTCACCGTGTGGCTCGACCTGGCCACCGCGGCGGCGTCCGACGACCTCGCGGAGACGCTGCATTACGGCGAGCTGGCGCTGCTCGCGGCCGACATCGTCGGCGGGCGGCCCTGCCAGCTGATCGAGACCGTCGCAGGCCGGATCGCCGACGAGGCCATGAAGGACGAGCGGCTGCGGGCCGTCGAGGTGACCGTGCACAAGCCGTCGGCGCCGATCCCGGTGACTTTCGCCGACGTGGCCGTGACGATCCGGCGCGAGCGGTGAGCAGGGCGGTCCTTTCGCTCGGCTCGAACCTGGGCGACCGGCTCGGCTTCCTCCGGGTGGCCGTGGCCGGGCTGCGGGACAGCCTCGTGGCGGTGTCCGGGGTGTACGAGACCGAACCGTGGGGCGTGACGGACCAGCCCGACTTCCTCAACGCGGTGTGCGTCGTGGCGGACCCGGAGCGGGACCACTGGGCCTGGCTGCGTACCGCGCAGACGCTGGAACAGCAGGCGGAGCGGGTGCGCGAGCGGCGCTGGGGCCCGCGCACGCTCGACGTCGACGTGGTCACCGTGGACGGCGTCCGGTCCGAGGAACCGGAGCTGCTGCTGCCGCATCCGGGGACGGCCGACCGGGCCACCGTGCTGATCCCGTGGCTGGAGATCGAGCCCGACGCGGAGGTCCCCGGCCGGGGCAGGGCCGCCGACCTGTTGGCGGCACTGCCGGATTCCGATCGCGCCGCCGTCCGGCATCGCCCCGACCTCACCCTCTGACGCGCCCGACCCACCCTCGTGAGTGCGCACGCGAGTTAGAACTCGTGTGCGCACTCACGACCGGTGAGCTGCGGACGGCCGTGGTGAGCGGGTCAGGCGGAGGCGCGCAGGGCGGCGATGAGCCACTCGGCCGCGTCGTGCCCGCTCGGGATCGGCGCCCAGCCGTTGATCACGGCCAGCAGCTGCCAGTACCGCTCCGCCCGCCGGTCGTTGCCCAGCGCGAAGCGGTCGGCCAGCGCCGAGCGGAACGTCGCATCGTCGGTGTCGCCCGCGCCGAGCGAGGTACGCACGATGTCGTCGGCCAGCGCGCGGCCCTCGGCCGAGTCCGGGGCCAGCCCCGCGTCCAGCGCGGCCTTGGCCCGCCCGCTCCAGTCGCACCAGTGCGCACGTTGGACCTCGGCGTAGCTGTCGGCGCTGTCGGCGTCCTCTTCGGCCGCCCGCTGCTCGGCGTGCTGCTCGCTCATGGTCCGGATGAGCCGCCGGAAGTCCGGGTCCCGCACCAGCTCCGCGAACTCGATCCACGCCTCGACCTGTTCCGGCGAAGGGTCGTCCGGCAACTCTGGCTTGGCCGAGCGCATCCGGGCATAGAAGTCGGATTCCACGTCGAGGCCCTCGCTCACCTCGTCCCAGAACTCGTCGACGAGGCGCTTGCGCTCCTCGTCCGGCATCGAAGCCAGCCTGTTCATCAGTTTCACCTCGTCCATTTCGGATCTCCGTTTCACGACCGCGCGCAGCACCGCCCGGCGCAGCCGGAGCACGCGGATCTGCTCGTCGAGCACTTCCACGTGCCTGTCGGCCACCTCCGCGACACTCGTCGCATGCGCGAGCACCCGGTCCACGTCGGCCAGGCCCACACCGAGCTCGCGCAGCGTCCGCACCAGTTCCAGCCGCGCGAGTGCTCGCGTGTCGTAGAGCCGGTAGCCGGCCGGTGTGCGCTCGGTCGGCGGCAGCAGCCCCTCGTCCGAGTAGAAGCGGATCGTCTTGACCGGCAGCCCGGTCCGGCGGGACAACTCCCCGATCGTGAACACGCTCTCCCCTTGCGGTCGCAGGCCAATCCTGGACTCTCCAGTCGGTGGAGAGTCAAGCACGTCCGCGGTGAGCGAGCACCGGCCAGTACGGTGGGGCCATGCACTACACGCGGCCACGCGAGCTGCTGATCGCCGCTGTGCTCGGCTTCGGCCTGGTGCTGCTCCTCTTCGAGGTCGCCTACGAGTCGATGCCGAGCCTGCCTGCCCCCGCCGGGATCACGCTGGCGGCGCTGGCCGTGGTCGAGGTCGTGCTCGCCTTCGTCGTCCGTCGCCGCATCCGCAGCCGCCAGGTGGTGACCGGTGTCGAGATCGCCCGCGCGGCGATGCTCGCCAAGGCGTCCTCGCTGCTCGGCGCGCTCATGTTCGGCGCGTGGCTGAGTGCCGTCGTCTATCTCGCGCCGAAGGCCGACCGGCTCACCGCGGCCGCCGCCGACCTGCCCGCGGCGATCATCGGCTCCTGCTGCGCGGCGGCGCTGATCGGTGCCGCGCTGTGGCTCGAATACTGTTGCCGCACACCGGACCAACGTGATCAGGACCCCGATCGGAGAGTGACCGGTTAACGCTCTGAATGCGCCGCTCGAAGTACCGACTAGGTCTCAGACGGATTACTAGAAGGTACGGTGTTGGGCATGACTGGCGTGGATGACGACTCCCGCGACCGCCATTCGGGTAGGCCGTGGCTTGTCGTCGGCTTCCTCCTCGCCGTCGGCGCGACGCTCGCGCTCGTGCTCACCGAGGATCTGCGGTGGCTGCGTCTCGGCATCGTCGCCGCGCTGTGGGCGGCGCTGATCGGTGCGTTCGTGGCCGCGCGGTACCGCAAGCAGGTGGCCGCGACCGAGGAATCGGTGGCGCAGGCCCAGGAGGTCTACGAGCTGGAGCTCGAACGGGAGATCGCCGCCCGCCGGGAGTTCGAGCTGGAGATCGAGGCGGAGACCCGGCAGCGCGTGGAGGAGGACTCCCGCGAGGAGCTGGAGGCCCTGCGTTCCGAGGTCACCGCACTGCGCGAGAGCCTGCAGGCCCTTTTCGGCGGGGAGGTGCTGTATGAACGGGTCGCCCTCACCGCCCAGTCCACGAGGATGCGCTCGCTGTCCGACGAACCGCGGGTGGTCACCGGGGGCGAGAGCAACGGCACCAGCAACGGCAGTAGCAGTGGCAAGAAGCCCGCGCAGCTGGTCGCAGGCAAGAAGAAGGTCGTCGAGGCCACCGACCGGCCGACCGAGCTGATCGACCGGGTACGCGATCCGGCGCCGCCCGCCGCGCAGCGGCGCGGCCCGGCCCCGCCGCCTGCCCCGGGACGGCAGCCCGAAGCGGCCAAGACGGCCAAGACACAGTTCGTGCCGAGGCCGGCCAGACCGGCGGAGAACGGTGGCGCCGCCGGACCGCCGACCCGCCGCGTCCAGCCGGCCAACGGCACCGGCTCGGCGGCCGCTCGTGCCTCCGAGGCGGCGAACCGGGCTCGCGCCGAGATGTCCCGGCCACGGCAGCAACCCGTCGAACGGCCCCCCGAACGAGCGAGGCGCGAGCAGCCGGACCCGCCGACCCAGCAGGTCAGACAGCCCTCGTCGCAGCGCAAGCCGCGGGAACGCGCACCGGAGCCGCGGCAGTACCCGTCCGTGGAGCACACTAGGCCCGAGATGGAGCCATCTCCCCGTGGCAGGCCGGCGTCCAGCGTCGCCCCGCCCTCCCGAAACGAGCAGCACGACCCGGAACCCCAACGTAAGAAACCGGAGCCTTTCCCCGTGGCACGTCCCGAGCCGGAGCACAGCGCACCCGCACCGCAGCAGCAGCCCGAGCAGGCACCGCAGCCCGCGAGCGAGGCGCGTCCGGAGCCCAACCCCACGTTGCCGCCCGAGATCCGCGACCTGGCCGCGCGGCCGGGTGGCCGCAGGCGCCGCCCCGAGCCCGATGACGAGCCGGCCGAGACACGTGGCGGAGGACGGCACGGTGGCTCCGAGCCGCCGGTCGGCGGCAGGCGCCGCCGCGGCGAGGGCGAGCAGCCCTGGCAGGGCTACTTCGCGGGCGAGGAGCAGAACGGCTCGCAGCCGTCGTCGCCTGGCGGCAGCCATGCCCGGCCGGACGCCAACGGCTCCACCGGCGGCAGGCGCCGTGCCCCCGAACCCGCCGACGAGGCGGGCGGCGCGAGTGGTTCGCACGCCGAGGGCCGGTCGGTGAGCGAGTTGCTCGCCGCGCACGGCGCCAGTACGGCCGCGCCCCGCAGGCGGCGCCGCGCCGAGGACTGACCCCGCCTCGCGAGCCGATCCGGGGAACGTGGATCGGCCCGGTTAGGGTGCCCGCGTGACGGGAGCCAAGGCGCGGGAGACCACGCGGCACACCTCACGCGGGATCACCGTGTTGTTGCCCGTGGTCGGGCTGGTCGTCGTCGCCCTGTGCGGGCTGCTGCTGTTCGGGCTCGGCACCGTGCGGGTCGGCGTACCCGCGGTCGGGATCGGCGTGGTCGCCGCCACCGTGCCGGTGGCCGTTGTCGTCGCCACGTTCCTGTGGATCGACCGGTGGGAGCCCGAACCGGCCAAGTTGCTGCTGCTCACGTTCCTCTGGGGCGCCTGCGTGGCCACGCTCACCGCGCTGCTGGTCAACGACACCGCCGAGGCGGTCGGGGACCTGCTGCTCGGCACGGGCAACGGCAACAAGGTCAGCGCGATCGTCTCCGCCCCCGTGGTCGAGGAGGCGGCGAAGGCCGCGCCGGTGCTGGCGATCCTGTGGCGCCGTGCGGGCGAGTTCGACGGCGCGGTCGACGGGGTCGTCTACGCGGGCTTCAGCGCCGCGGGGTTCGCCTTCACCGAGAACATCTACTACTTCGGCCGGGCCTTCGCCGAGCACGGCTTCGGCGATGCCACGAGTCCCGGCGTGCTCGCCGCGTTCATCCTGCGCGGTGTGCTTTCGCCGTTCGCGCACCCGCTGTTCACCGTGCTGATCGGCATCGGTCTCGGCATCGCGGCGACGACCCGGGTCCGCGAGGTCCGGATCCTGGCGCCGCTCGGCGGGTACGTGGTGGCCGTCGCCCTGCACGCGATGTGGAACGCCGCCGCCACGCTCGGCGGTGCTTCGACGTTTCTCAACGTCTACCTCCTGGTCATGGTGCCGGTGTTCGTGGGCGTGTTCCTGCTCGTGCTCTGGCAGCGCCGCCGTGAGCAGCGGATCGTCGCGGGCGCCCTGCCCAAGATGGCCACCGCACGCTGGATCGCGCCGTCCGAGGTGGAGCTGCTGGCCAGCCTGCCCGGACGCAGGAAGTGGCGCAGGCAGGCCCGCCGCGAGTCCGGACGGCGGGCGGCGCGAGCGGTCGCCGAGTACCAGGCGCGAGTCACCGAGCTGGCCTTCCTGCGCCGGGCGCCGCTCAGCGGCGAGGAGGCCCGAGGGCGCCACGACGAGCTGCTGGCGGCGCTGCGGGCCGCACGGGCGGAGGCGGTCCGGCTCGCCGCCGGAGGGACCCGGGACAGGTGAAGCTCGTCACCAAGGCCCGGCGGCGATCCGGATGCGAAGCTACTCTCGCGCCATCGTCCGGTACCCGCGGCTGTGGAGCGGGACTGGAACGAGTTTGGGAGTCTTTGAGCATGAGCGTCCATTGGGGCACGCCGTGACGCGGCCCGCGCGGCTCGCCGTCGGGGTCGTTTCGGCCGGCCGGGTCGGCAGCGTGCTCGGCGCGGCCCTCACCAGGGCCGGGCACACCGTGGTCGCTGCCTCCGGCATCTCCGAGGCCTCCGTCCGCCGCGCCGAACGGTTGCTGCCCGAGGTGCCGCTGCTGCCCTCCGACGAGGTCGCCGCCCGCGCCGACCTGGTGCTGCTTGCCCTGCCCGACGACACGCTGGCCACGATGGTCGGCGGGCTCGCCGCCACCGGCTCCTTCCGGGCAGGGCAGATCGTCGCGCACACCTCCGGGGCCCACGGCGTGGACATCCTGCGACCGGCCACGGAGCTCGGCGCGCTGCCGCTTGCCCTGCACCCGGTCATGACGTTCACCGGCCGGGAGGAGGACCTGGAGCGGATGGCCTCCTGCAGCGTCGGCGTCACCGCCACCGAGGGCGACGAGGCAGCGTGGAACGTCGGTGAGGCGCTGACCGTGGAGATGGGCGCCGAGCCCGTCCGGATTCCCGAGGCGACCAGGGCGCTGTACCACGCGGCCCTCGCCCACGGGGCCAACCACCTCATCACGCTGGTCGCCGACTGCGCCGAGATGCTGCGGGAGAACGGGGTGGGCAATGCCGAACGGCTGCTCGGCCCGCTGCTGTCCGCGGCGCTGGACAACGTGCTCCGGCACGGCGACCGCGCGCTGACCGGCCCGGTCGCTCGCGGCGACACGGGCACCGTGCGTACCCACCTGCGGGTGCTCGCGGAGCGGGCGCCGGACGTGGCGCCCTCCTACCAGACCCTGGCCCGGCGCACCGTCGTCAGGGCCCGTGAATCCGGCCTGCTCGGTGCCGATGCCGCCGCCGAGATCGGCAACGTGCTCGACGACGGACGTGATACCCGATGACCGCCCCGGACCCGAAGCCCCCGAAGTTCACCCGGGGCAGGCTCAACACCTACTCGCGGCCCGCCGACGTCCGCCAGGTCACCTCGGCGTTGCGCGCGGTCGGCCGCAACGTCGCGCTGGTGCCCACGATGGGCGCGCTGCACGCCGGTCACCTCGAGCTGTTGCGCCGGGCGAAGCGGCTGCCGAACACGGTCGTGGCCGCCTCGATCTTCGTGAACCCGCTGCAGTTCGGCGAGGGCGAGGACTTCGAGGCCTATCCGCGGCCACGGGAGCGTGACCTGGAGGTGCTGGCCGAGGCGGGGGTCGAGCTGGCGTTCACCCCCGAGGGGAGCGACCTCTACGCCGATGACGCCACGGTGACGGTGGCCCCGGGCCCGCTCGGCGACGAGCTGGAGGGCGCCGCGCGGCCGGGCCACTTCGCCGGAGTGCTGACGGTGGTCTCGAAGCTGTTCAACATCGTGCGGCCGCACTACGCGCTCTTCGGCGAGAAGGACTACCAGCAGCTCGTGCTCATCCGCCGCATGGTGCGCGACCTCGACATGGACACGCGTGTGCTCGGCGTGCCCACCGTGCGCGAGCACGACGGCCTCGCGCTGTCCTCGCGCAACGTGTACCTGTCCCCCGAGCAGCGCGAACAGGCCGTGGCACTGTCCGCGGCGCTCACCGCGGGCGCGCACGCGGGGAGGTTCGGCCCGGCAGCCGTGCTCGACGCCGCGCGGAGGACTCTCGCCGCGCGGCCGGAGGTGAACGTGGATTACCTCGAACTGCGGGGAACCGAGCTGGGGTCCGCGCCCGTCGATGGGGAGGCGCGGCTGCTGGTGGCCGCGCGGGTCGGGAACACCCGGCTCATCGACAACGTTGCAGTGCTGCTCGGCGCCGATGCCGAGAAGGGGGCCGAGGTGTCAGACTTGTCCACTGAGGACGCAGGGGTATAGAGGGAGAGTCCGTCATGTACCGCACGATGTTGAAGTCCAAGATTCACAGAGCGACGGTGACCCAGGCCGACCTGCACTATGTCGGCTCGGTCACCGTCGACGAGACCCTGATGGACGCCGCCGACCTGCTCCCCGGCGAGCAGGTGGCCATCGTGGACATCACGAACGGTGCCCGGTTGGAGACCTACGTCATCGCGGGCGAGCGCGACAGCGGCGTGATCGGGATCAACGGGGCCGCCGCGCACCTGGTGCACCCCGGTGACCTGGTGATCCTGATCGCCTACGGGCAGATGGACTCGGCCGAGGCCGCGTCGTTCCGGCCACGGATCGTCTTCGTCGACGCGGACAACCGCATCGTCACCTCCGGCGACGACCCTGCGGACGCCCCGGACGGCTCGGGCCTGGTCAGCGGCGCCCTGCCGATCGTGACGCAGCACGGGGACCCGGCGACCTTCCCGGTCGCGGAGACCGTGGACGCGGCGAGGCTGGACGCGCTGCTGCACGCGGAGAGCTAGTTGCTGCTCACCGTCGACGTCGGCAACACGAATATCGTGCTCGGCCTGTACTCCGGGAGGGGGGAGACGGCCGAACTGGTCCGCGACTGGCGGATGCGTACCGACGCGCGGATCACCGCCGACGAGCTGTCGCTGACCATGCGGGGGCTGCTCGGAAAGTACGCCGACGCGGTCACCGGCATCAGCGCGCTGTCGACCGTGCCCGCGGTGCTGCGCGAGCTGCGCGTGATGCTCGGGCGGTACTACCCGGACGTGCCCAAGGTCGTCGTGGAGCCGGGCGTGCGGACGGGTGTCCCGCTGCTGGTCGACAACCCGAAGGAGGTGGGCGGCGACCGGCTGGTCAACACGCTGGCGGCGCACCACCTGCACAACACCGCGTGCGTCGTGGTGGACTTCGGTACCTCGACGAACGTGGATGCGATCTCGGTGAAGGGGGAGTTCCTCGGCGGAGCCTTCGCTCCGGGGATCGAGATCTCGGTGGACGCGCTGGCGGCGCGTGCCGCGGCGCTGCGCAAGGTGGAACTGGTTCCGCCCCGGTCGGTCATCGGGAAGAACACCGTGGAATGCCTCCAGTCCGGCATTCTCTACGGGTTCGCCGGCCAGGTGGACGGGCTCGTGCGGCGCATCGTCGAGGAACTCTCGCCCCACCCGGGCAGCCGGGTCGAGGTGATCGCCACGGGCGGCCTCGCGCCGCTCGTGCTCGGGGAGTCGCGCACGATCACCGAGCACGTGCCGGATCTCACCCTGCTGGGCCTGCGGCTGGTGTACGAGCGCAACGTCCGCTCAGTGCAGTAGCTTCAGGCCGATCACCCCGGCGATGATGAGTACCAGGCACACGATCCGGGCGGCGCTCACCGGGTCGCCGAGCGCGACCATTCCGTAGCCCGCGGTGCCGATGGCGCCGATGCCGACCCACACGACGTAGCCGGTGCCGATCGGAATGTCCCGCAGCGCGTAGGCGAGCCCGCCCATGCTCAACGCGAGGCTCACGAGGAACAGCAGGCTCGGCTGGAGCCGGGAGAATCCCCTCGAGGCGCTCAGCGCGGCCGCCCAGACGGTTTCCAGCACGCCTGAGACGATCAGCACCAGCCAGGACATTGCTCGGCTCCTTGTGCGGGTTGACCGGTTCACGGTGCTCGGTCGGGTGTTCGTACCCTATGGCGTCATGAGTGAATTCCCGGAGCCCCCCATGCCTGAGGACGACCTGCCGGAACAGATGCGGGTGCGCCGGGAAAAGCGTGACCGGCTGATCGCGGACGGTGTCGAACCGTATCCGGTCGAAGTTCCGCGTACTCACACGCTCGGTGAGATCCGCGCCACTTATTCCGATCTTCCGGCCGACACCTCCACCGGCGCCGAGGTCGGTGTCACCGGCCGGGTGATGTTCATGCGGAATACCGGAAAGCTCTGCTTCGCGACCCTGCGAGAAGGCGACGGCACGGAACTGCAGGCCATGCTGAGCCTCGCGAAAGTCGGCCAGGACGCGCTCACCGCGTGGAAGGCCGATGTCGACCTCGGTGACCACGTATTCGTGCGGGGTGAGGTCATCACCTCCAAACGCGGTGAGCTCTCGGTCCTCGCCGACGAGTGGCGGCTGACTTCGAAAGCGCTGCGCCCGCTTCCGGTAGCGCACAAGGAACTCGCCGAGGAAACCCGCATCCGGCAGCGTTATGTCGATCTGATCCTGCGGCCGAAGGCGCGGGACGTGGTGCGTACCCGGGCGAACGTGACGCGGGCGCTCCGCGATTCCTTCCATCGCCGCGGATACACCGAGGTCGAGACGCCGATGTTGCAGACACTGCACGGCGGCGCGTCGGCCCGGCCGTTCGTGACCCATTCCAACGCGTTCGATCTCGACGTGTATCTGCGTATCGCACCCGAGCTGTACCTCAAGCGGTGCGTGGTCGGCGGCATCGAGAAGGTCTTCGAGATCAACCGCAACTTCCGGAATGAGGGCAGCGACTCGTCACATTCCCCCGAGTTCGCGATGCTGGAGTATTACCAGGCGTATGCGACGTACGACACAATCGGGGTGCTGACCCGCGAAATCGTGCAGGAGGCCGCCGAGGCGGCATTCGGTTCGCAGGTGGTCACCCTTGCCGACGGTACCGAGTACGACCTGTCGGGTGAGTGGAGTGCGCTGACGATGTACGGCTCGCTCTCCGATGCCCTCGGCGAAGAGGTAACGCCGGACACCTCCGTCGAGAAGCTCCGGGCGTTCGCCGCCGCGCGGGAGTTGGAAGTGGATCCGAAACTCGGTCACGGCAAGCTGATCGAAGAACTGTGGGAGCACCTTGTAGGAAGCAAGTTGCATGCGCCGACGTTCGTGCGCGACTTCCCGCTGGAAACGTCGCCGTTGACCCGGGAGCATCGCGATCAGCCGGGCATCGCGGAAAAGTGGGACCTCTATGTGCGCGGATTCGAGCTCGCCACAGGGTACTCGGAACTGGTCGATCCGGTGGTGGAGCGCCGGCGATTGACAGAGCAGGCGAAACTGGCGGCTGGCGGCGATAGCGAGGCCATGCGGCTGGACGAGGATTTCCTGCGCGCACTCGAGTACGGAATGCCACCGTCGGGTGGCGCCGGAATGGGAGTCGATCGGTTGCTGATGGCCCTCACCGGTCTCGGTATCCGGGACACGATCCTGTTCCCGCTGGTCCGCCCCGAATAGACGTGGCCGCAGAACTCAATCGTGAGTAGTTGATTTGCATTTGCTCGTGACAGCCGGTATTACTGTGGTAAGTCAAAGCTTCTGACTGGGTCCCGGGCACCACCCGATCATTTGAGGTTCAAAAGCAGGAGGAAACTGATGGCGCAGAAGGTCCTAGTCTCGCTCGTCGACGATCTGGACGGTTCCGAGGCGGACGAGACGGTCGAGTTCGGCCTGGACGGCGTCTCTTACCAGATCGATCTGTCGGCGGACAATGCCGAAGAACTGCGGGACGCCCTCGCGCAGTATATCGAGCACGCCCGCCGCGCGGGTGGTCGTAAGCGTCCGGGCGCGAAGGGTAACGGTAAGGCGCCTGCTCGCTCCGCAGCGGTGGATCGTGAGCAGAATCAGGCCATTCGTGCGTGGGCGCGCAAGGCGGGTTTCGAGGTTTCCGACCGTGGGCGTATTCCGTCCGAGGTGGTCGAGGCCTACCACAAGAAGGGCTGAAACAAGCGTTTCACCAATGTTTCCGATGAGGCGAGGCGTCGGTGACCAGAGACGGCGACAGGCATAAGGGCCGCCGGGACAGCCATCCCGGCGGCCCTTATGCCTGTCGCCGTCCGTAGGCGGCCGGTGGGATACCGGTGACGGCGGCGAAGTCCCGCGTGAAATGCGCCTGGTCGCTGTAACCGAGTTCCGCGGCGAGCCTGGCGTAGTCGAGACCGGGGTCGGTGGATATCCGCTTCGCGGCATCGTTGAGCCGGTAGACGCGGATGGCCCATTTGGGGCGTACTCCCACACAGTCCGGGAAAAGGCGCTGCAGGGTGCGCACCGACAGACCCGTCGCCGCGCTCACTTGCGCGACGCGGGTGATCGTGGGATCGGCCGCGATCCGCTCGACGGCCTCGGCCGCACGCTTCCTCGGAGGCGGAGGCCGTCGGCAGTTTCGCGCACAGCAGCCGGTCGGTCAGCGCCACCGTGTCGGCGGTGCTCGTGGCGCGGCGCACGGCGGCGCCGGTCTCGGTGCCCTGCGGGCCGAAGAGCTCCTCCAGTGGCAAAACGGCGTCCGCGATCTCCGCGACCGGCCTGCCGAGGAATGACCGGAAGCGGCCCGGCCGGAACCGGACGCCGAGGGCCTGGTCCCTGCCCGCGAGCCGGTAGGAGAAGACCTCCTGGCGCGGCCCCCAGATTCCGGCGGCGTCGTGGCCGAACGACAGATGTACCGAGAGGTTGGGCAGTACCCGCTGGGTGTGCGGTGCTCCGCCGCGCAGGTCCCAGCGGACGATCCAGTAGTACTGCACGAACGGGCACAGCGGCGCGGCCGGTGCGTGCCTGCTGAATTCGAACCGGGTACCGGCGAGCCGCTCGTCCAGGAGTGCCTGTGGGATTCGCTCCACGGCACGACCCTAGCCAGGGGCTGTCGCGTTTCTTCAAGACGCGCCACCGCGGTGCCGCTGGAATGGGCGGATGACCGAACTGGGAGAACCGATCAGGACGGCCGCCGGTGAGTTCCGCCGGGTTGTCCTCGGCGTGCGGCCGGACCAGCTGGCCGAGTGCACGCCCTGCGCCGGCTACGACATCCGCGGGCTGCTGAACCACCTGCTCTACTGGAGCCCGCGGCTGGCCGCCGCGGCCCGCAAGGAGCCCGCGCCGCCCGCCGACGGCGGGGAGGAGGCGGCACGGCTCGTCGAGGGTGACTGGGCCGGGCGGCTGCTCGCACTGACCGACGACCTCGTCGGCGCCCTCGGCGCCGCGGGGGCCGGGGAGGGGACCACGACGATGGGCGGTGATTCGCTGCCGGCCGCGATGGTGGAGCGGATGGCGCTGTGCGAGTTCGTGCTGCACGGCTGGGACCTCGCGATGGCCGCCCGCCTGCCGTTCGATCCCGCGCCTGCGGTGGCCGAGGCCACGGAGGAGGTCATGCGGGAGATGGCCGGGCAGGGCCGGGCGATGAAGGTGTTCGGCCCCGAGGTACCCGTCGCCGCCGACGCGCCTGCCCTGCACCGGGCTCTCGGCCTCTCCGGCCGCGACCCGGCCTGGGAGCCCGTGGCGTTCAGCGTCGGCGTCGCCGGCGGAGGAGGAGGCCGATCGACAGCGCTGTGACGATCAGCGCGCCGACGCCGACGCCGATCCACGGCCACGGGATGCCGCTCTCCCCGGCCGCGCCGGCCGTGCGCGGTGCGTCGATCGCGTCGGGCGGGACCACCGCGAGCGTCGCCGGACCGGCAGGCGTGTCGTCCCAGGCCGACACCTCCGCGAGCCGCAGCAGGCCACTGGATGCGCTTATCCGCAGGTACCGGGTGCTGGGCCGGTCCACCGGCTCGACCGAAGCGAACCCCTCGTTCACCGTCGCCAGCGGCGACCACGTCCGCCCGTCCGGCGATCGTTCGACGGTGCACGTCGTGCCTGCCGGGCACCCGCGAACGGCGAGCAGCGACAGCGGAACCCGCCTGCCGAGGTCGACCAGCGCGGTCTCCGCCCCGAGGCCGGCCGGTTCCAGGTCGCCGTCGGTGAGCGCGCAGGGGCTCGGTGGCTCGGGCTTTCCGGCCCGCGGTTCGAGTACGCAGTCCGCTCCACGGGACAACGGCGGCGCGGCGGTCGACCGGTAGGGCAGCCGCGGGGAGCGGTACCGGGTCTCGATCTCGGTGTCCGGTCCCGGGCGGCGGGCATCGGCGAGCACCGACACGCCACCGGAGAAGCCTTCGAGCAACCGGGCGTCGAAGCGCGCCCGGCCCGCGCCGGTCTGCTGCCACACCACGGCGCCGTAGCCGTCGTCGAAGGTCACCCGGTCGTTCTCCGCGCCAGGCAGGGGCCGCCAGCCGATGTCGGCGCTCCCGTTGCCGGCGCCGACGGTCAGCCCCGGCCGCCAGGTGGCGACCTGGCCGAGATCCAGATCGGGCACCTGGATGAGAAACGACTCCGCCGTCACCGGTCCCGACAGCTCCGTGTCGCGCGGCGGCGCGACCGCGCTGAGCGAGAACTTCCGCGCGGTGCCGAACGAGTCCTGCGTCCGGCCTCCGGACAGCTCGAAGCGGAACGCGCCGTCCCGGTCCGTCCCGGCGCGCTCCGTGTCGTCACGGCAGAGTGCCGGCCTCGGTTCGGCGGCGCAGACCAGCCCGGAGCTGGCGAAGGCGGCGCCGAGGCCGCCGAGCGCCTGCGCGCCGGTGAGCTCGGCGCGCAGGGTTACGCCGATGCCGGGCAGCGGTGCGCCGCCGGGGCCGGTGAACGTGCCGCTGACCGTCACCGGCTGGTCCCGGTCGAGTTTGCTCTGGGTGCAGGCCGTCAGGCCGGCGAGCAGCACGAAGCCGAGCAGGGTGAACGCTATCCGTCGGCAGGTCATCGGGCGGACGTTAGCGGCCGGGCCGGTGCCGTGTCCGTGGATTCAGTATCTCGCGCAGGTCCGTGGGCAGCCCTCGCACTCCGCCCTGCCGGGCAGCAGGTAGGTGAAGCAGCAACTCTCCCTGCGCCTGGTCCACGTTCGCCCGCCCGCGTCGTCCGCGGCCATGCGCAGTGTCGAGGCCGCGGTCAGCGGCGTGTACCGGGTGTCGAGCACCAGCGCGGCGTCGGCGACGCCTGCGCCCTCGTCACCGCCCTGCTGCCCGACCCACCAGAGGCAGCTCTCCAGCGCGTCCGTCGCGGCCGCCCACAGCATCCGCGTGCCGAGCGGGCTCGTCCGGCGGTAGGCGCGAACGAACCGCGCGGCGTGTGCGAGGTAGCGGGCGCGCAGCACGGCGGCCAGTGCGTGCTCGTCGGGCACCACCGTCGCCTCGGGGCGGGCTGATCCGGGGTCGAGCGGCAGGCAGTGGAAGGACTCGCCGAGTACCGCGATGCCGGTGGGGTCGGGCCTGCCACCTGCCGCCGTGCGCACCGCCAGCTCCTCGGGCCGCAGCGACGGCACCCGGCGCTCGTGATGCAGCAGCAGCGCGCCCGCGTAGGCGGGCACGCGCAGGTACCAGGACATGACGTAGCTCGCCGTCGTGCGGACGGGCGCCTCGCCGTACTCGTGACGCAGCCAGCCCGCGAGCCGTCCGCGCCATTCGCTGAACCGAAGCGGGTCGGCGAGCAGGTCCGAGCAGCGCTGCCAGCCCGCCGCGGCCGGCGCCGAGGCGCGGATCTCCAGCCGGTCCTGCAGCCCGGCCACGCGCGTCAGGGAGCCCGAGAGCGAGTCGAGATCGCCTCGAATGTGTCGAGCATCACGAAAGCTCCGTTCGACACGCAACGCACCCTCCCGATGCTCCATCCGGACGATTAGGTCTGCCTTACCTTACCTGTTGTTCGCGGGTGCGTCAGCGCCGGACACCGATCGGACGACAAGGGTCAACGAAGCCGTGTTCGCGGTGAGCGGACACCCCGCCCCGGCGGAATCCGGTGGACCGTCCCGGCGTTGTGCCAGACGTCAACAGCCAGCAAGAAGTCGACTGTCTGTCGGTTGCGAAACGTCTCACGGTTCGTACGGGTGGAGTGCATTCCGCCGTAGTGGTACGCCGACATGAGCGCTTGGCTACTACAGTGGTCTTACGGTGCCGGACTCATCGGGAACGACGATGAGATCGGGCCGCCGGCGCAGCAGTCGAGGGAGTGGGAATGTTCGAAAGGTTCACCGACCGCGCGAGGCGGGTGGTTGTCCTGGCCCAAGAAGAGGCCCGGATGCTCAACCACAACTACATCGGCACCGAGCACATCCTCCTGGGTCTGATCCATGAGGGTGAGGGTGTCGCCGCCAAGGCGCTGGAGTCGTTGGGTATCGCGCTTGAGGGCGTCCGTCAGCAGGTCGAGGAGATCATCGGCCAGGGCCAGCAGGCCCCGAGCGGGCACATCCCCTTCACGCCGCGTGCCAAGAAGGTACTCGAGCTGTCGCTGCGCGAGGCGCTTCAGCTCGGCCACAACTACATCGGCACCGAGCACATCCTGCTCGGCCTGATCCGCGAGGGCGAGGGTGTCGCGGCCCAGGTCCTGGTCAAGCTCGGCGCGGACCTCAACCGGGTGCGCCAGCAGGTGCTGCAGCTGCTGTCCGGTTACCAGGGCAAGGAGCCCGCGGAGGCCGGCGCCGGCCGTGGCGAGGGCACACCGTCGTCGTCGCTGGTGCTCGACCAGTTCGGCCGCAACCTCACCGCGTCCGCGCGGGAGGGCAAGCTCGACCCGGTCATCGGTCGCAGCAAGGAGATCGAGCGGGTCATGCAGGTGCTCTCGCGCCGCACCAAGAACAATCCGGTCCTCATCGGCGAGCCGGGCGTCGGCAAGACCGCCGTCGTCGAGGGACTGGCGCAGAACATCGTCAAGGGTGAGGTGCCCGAGACGCTGAAGGACAAGCAGCTCTACACGCTCGACCTCGGGTCGCTCGTGGCCGGGTCGCGCTACCGCGGTGACTTCGAGGAGCGCTTGAAGAAGGTGCTCAAGGAGATCAAGACCCGCGGCGACATCATCCTGTTCATCGACGAGCTGCACACGCTCGTCGGCGCGGGTGCCGCCGAGGGCGCGATCGACGCGGCGAGCATCCTCAAGCCGATGCTGGCGCGTGGCGAGCTGCAGACGATCGGCGCGACCACCCTCGAGGAGTACCGCAAGTACATCGAGAAGGACGCGGCGCTGGAGCGGCGCTTCCAGCCGATCCAGGTCGGCGAGCCCTCGCTCGAGCACACGATCGAGATCCTCAAGGGCCTGCGGGACCGTTACGAGGCGCACCACCGCGTCTCGATCACGGACTCCGCGCTGGTCGCCGCGGCGACACTGGCCGACCGCTACATCAACGACCGGTACCTGCCCGACAAGGCGATAGACCTGATCGACGAGGCGGGCGCCCGGATGCGGATCCGCCGGATGACGGCCCCGCCTGACCTGCGTGAGTTCGACGAGAAGATCGCCGACGTGCGCCGGGAGAAGGAGTCGTCCATCGACGCCCAGGACTTCGAGCGGGCCGCGCGCCTGCGGGACGAGGAGAAGACCCTCCTCGGCCAGAAGTCCGAGCGGGAGAAGCAGTGGAAGGACGGTGACCTGGACGTCGTCGCCGAGGTCGACGACGAGCAGATCGCCGAGGTCCTCGCCAACTGGACCGGCATCCCGGTGTTCAAGCTCACCGAGGAGGAGACCACGCGTCTGCTCCGCATGGAGGACGAGATCCACAAGCGGATCATCGGCCAGGAGGACGCCGTGAAGGCCGTCTCCCAGGCGATCCGCCGCACGCGGGCCGGCCTGAAGGACCCGAAGCGCCCGTCCGGCTCGTTCATCTTCGCCGGCCCGTCCGGTGTCGGTAAGACCGAGCTGTCCAAGGCCCTGGCGAACTTCCTGTTCGGCGAGGACGACGCGCTCATCCAGATCGACATGGGCGAGTTCCACGACCGCTACACCGCCTCGCGGCTGTTCGGTGCCCCTCCGGGCTACGTCGGCTACGAGGAGGGTGGCCAGCTCACCGAGAAGGTCCGCCGCAAGCCGTTCTCCGTGGTGCTCTTCGACGAGATCGAGAAGGCGCACCAGGAGATCTACAACACGCTGCTGCAGGTGTTGGAGGACGGCAGGCTCACCGACGGTCAGGGCCGCACGGTCGACTTCAAGAACACGGTGTTGATCTTCACCTCGAACCTGGGCACGTCGGACATCTCCAAGTCCGTCAGCCTCGGCTTCTCTTCCGGTGGCGAGGACGGCCAGCGGTACGACAAGATGAAGCAGAAGGTCAACGAGGAGATGAAGAAGCACTTCCGGCCGGAGTTCCTCAACCGGATCGATGACATCATCGTGTTCCACCAGCTCACGCGTGAGCAGATCATCCTGATGGTGGACCTGATGGTGAACCGGGTCGAGCAGGCCCTCAAGGGCAAGGACATGGAGCTGGAGCTGACCGACAAGGCGAAGGCGCTGCTCGCGAAGCGCGGCTTCGACCCGGTGCTCGGCGCCCGTCCGCTGCGCCGCACGATCCAGCGGGAGATCGAGGACCAGCTGTCCGAGAAGATCCTGTTCGGTGAGGTGCAGGCCGGTCAGATCATCATCGTGGACGTCGAGGGCTGGGACGACGAGTCCGAGCGCGACGACCAGGCCCGGTTCGTCTTCCGTGGCGAGTCCAAGCCACTGGACGTGCCGGACGCGCCGCCGGTGAGCATCGCCGCCGCGAGCGGTGACGACTCGGGCGAGTCCGCAGAGAACGAGTAAGAGCACGAACACGAAAGGCGCCCCTGTGGGATCACCCGCGGGGGCGCCTTTCGCGTGCCCGGCTCGTGAGTGCCTACGCGAGTTCTAACTCGTGTGCGCACTCACGAGGGGGTCCAGGCTGGTTAGCGCTTCGAGGGCGCCGAGGGGCAGGGAGACGCCGCGGCCGTGCCGGACCTCCGGCTCGCGGGGGTTGATGCGCACCAGTGCCGCGTTCGCCGCGCTCGCCAGCTCCGCCTGCCGCCGCACGGTCGGGATCGCCGTGCCCGCGCCCAGCTCGACGACGGCCACGTCCGGGTTCGCGCGCCGCCAGTCGCGCAGCGCGTCGAGCTGCCGCTCGGTGCGCTCCGGCAGCCAGCCGGTGTCCCCGAACATCAGGATGTTGGGCCGGGCCGGGCCGCCGCAGTGCGGGCACGCGGGCAGCGGCGGCCGCGCCCGCATCGTCTCCGGATCGACGTCCACCCGCACGTCGTCGGCGGGCCGGATGTCGCCGGTGCAGGGGGCGAGGCACTGCAGGTGATGGATCGAGCCGTGCACCTCGGCCACGTCGGTGAATCCGGCCCGCTGAAACTGCCCGTCGACGTTCGAGGTGAACACATGTGTGCCGCCGGGCTTGGCCGCGCCCCACTTCCGCAGCAGCTCGAAGCCGGGGTGCGGTGCCGTCCGGCGGTAGAGCTCCAGCCGGTGGCCGTAGAAGCCCCACGCCAGCTCCGGGTCGTCGGCGAAGTGCTCCGGGTCGGCCAGCTCGGTGAACCGCAGCCCGAGCCGCGCGTACGGCGGGTACGCCCGCCAGAAGCCCTCGTCACCGCGGAAGTCGGGCAGTCCCGAGTCGACGCCCATCCCGGCGCCCGCGCACACCAGCAGCGCGTCAGCCGAGGCGATCAGCTCGGCGGCCCGGTCGAGCCCGGCCGTCACTCCGGCTTCGGCCCGGAACTCTGGACCACCTCGAACTCCAGCAGGCTCGCTCCGCTGGCCACCGGCTTGCCCCTTTCCCCTGCGTGGGCCTCCTTGGCCGGGCCCTGCGCCCATGCCTGGAAGTCCTCCTCCGACTCCCACTTCGTGTAGACGAAGTAGCGGTTCTCCCCGGAGACCGGGCGCAGCAGCTCGAAGCCGAGAAAGCCGGGCTGCGAGTCGACGGCGTGCAGCCGCGCGGCGAACCGCCGCTCCAGCTCCTCGCCCGCGCCCTCGGGAACCTCGATCGCATTGATCTTCACAACAGCCATGCCGTCAACTGTAGTTACCCCTCGTGAGTGCGCACGCGAGTTAGAACACGGCTCCTCACTCACGACCGCTGACCTGCGCTGCTAGCCGCTCAGCGAGCCCGGATAGAGATACTCGTCCGCGGGCTGCTCGGTGCCGCGGAACCAGGCTTCGAAGAAGCCGCCCAGGTCCTGGCCCGCGACCCGGGCCGCGAAGTCCTCGAACTGGGGCCAGCTCGCGTTGCCGTCCTGGTGCCGGGCGGGGAACTCCCGCAGCACCCGGTCGAACGCCTCCTCGCCGATCTGCCTGCGCAACGCGTGCACGGCGAGAATGCCCTTGCTGTAGACGCCCTCGAACTCGTGCCCCGGACCCATGTCGTAGAGCTTGCGCGACCAGAACTCCTGGCTGCCGGTGAACCGGTCGACGGCGCGGTGGTAACGGGCGTCGAGGTCGTCCCCCTGCTTGCCCTCCGCCCACAACCACTGCGAATAGCTGGCCAGGCACTCGTTGAGGCAGATGTCCGCCCACGACCGCACCGACACGGCGTTGCCCCACCACTGGTGCGCGAGCTCGTGCACGACCGTCTCCAGGTCGGCCGAACGGGTGTAGGTGGGCCTGCCCTGGGTCTCCAGCGAGAAGCCGACGTCCGCGCCGAGATAGATCCCGCCCGCGACGGCCTGCGGGTACTCGCCGAACTCGCCGGAAAGGAAGTCGATCACCTCGCCGACCCGCTCGCCCTCGTCCCGCAGGTGCGCGGCGCCCGGTGCGTAGGCGCTGAGCACGGGCGTACCGTCGGCCAGCTCGCCGCGCTCGACGGTGAACCGGTCGATCACGACCGTGGTGAGGTAGCTGGCCACCGGGTTCGGCTCCGCCCACGTCGTCGTGGTCCAGCCGTCCGCCGTCGAGGTGTTCTCCTGGCGGCCGATCGACACGGCTGTCCACTCCTCCGGTACCCGGGTGGTGAGGCGGAACGGCGCCTTGTCCAGCGGGTGCTCGTTGACCGGGTACCAGTACGCCGCCGAATGCGGCTCGCCGAGGGCGAACGCGCCGCCGGAAGGCGTGCGCTGCCAGCCGTTGTCCCCGAGCTGGCCTGCCGAGGCATCCACCGGGGTGCCGCCGTAGCGGACTCTGGTGCGGAACGTGCTGCCCTCAGGCACCGGCTCCGGCGGCGTGACGACCAGCTCGGAGTCGCCCTCACGGGCGAACTCGGCCCGCCCGCCGTCCACCTCCACCGAGTCGACCGTGAGGCCGCGCAGGTCGAGGTTGAACCGGCTGAGGTCCTGCGTGGCCCTCGCGGTCACGGTGGTGTCGCCGTCGAGCCGCCCGTTCGCCGGGTCGTAGCTGATCGACACGTCGTAGCCGGTCGCGTCGTAGCCGCCGTTGCCGGCGTTGGGGTAGTAGTCGTCGCCGATGCCGGCAGCGCCGGGCGCGGGCTCACCGGGTGAGCGCTCCGGATCGGCGCCGGTGCAGCCGACTAGGGTGCCGAGGAGACCGCAGAGCAGGAGGGCGCGCACCCTGTCGTGGAGCATGGACGGAGCCTAGATGACCATGCGTGAGGGCCTCGTTGACTTCGGCGGCGAGGGGCCGCCGATCGTGCTCCTGCACGGGCTCATGGGACGCGCGACGACGTGGTGGTCCGTGGCGCAGTGGCTCATGCGGTACGGCCACGTGGTGGGTCTTGACGCCCGCGGGCACGGCAGGGCCCGGCGTACCGGCCCGTGGCACACGGAGGCGTTCGCCGCCGACGTCGCGGAGGTGGTGACCGGGCTCGACGAGGGACCGGCCGTGGTGATCGGGCATTCGATGGGCGGCCTGCACGCCTTGGTGCTGGCCGCCACCCACCCGGACCTCGTCCGCGCGGTCGTCGTCGAGGACATGGCTCCCGATCAGCGCGGCCGGACGGTCGAGCAGTGGCGCGGCTACTTCGAGTCCTGGCCGGTGCCGTTCCAGTCGCTCGCGCACGTACGCCGGTTCTTCGGCAGCACCGGTGACTACTTCGTGGAGTGCTTCGAGGAGCGCGCCGACGGCTATCACCTGATCGCGGACCTGGCCTACCTCTACGAGATCGCCGCGGAATGGGGCAGGCGCGACTACTGGTCCTTCGTGGACGGTGTGAAGTGCCCGCTGCTGGTGATCGAGGCCGGCCACAGCGCCATGCCTGCGGGCCAGCAGGCCGAGCTCGCCGAGCGCGCCCCCGGCGGCGGAAGGCATGTCGTGGTGGCCGGGGCCGGGCACGTCGTGCACGACGACGCCCCGCTGGAGTACCGGGGCGCCGTCGAGGCGTTCCTGTCCGAGGTGCTGGGCCGCTAGCGGGTCAGGCCGCCAGCGAGCTGCGCAGCGCCCGCGCGTCCTGCCCGGCGGCGAGCAGTGGCCAGATGTCGGCCCCCAGGAATCCGGTCTCGTCGGCGTGCGCCGCCGCGTAGCAGGTGTGGCCGGGAACGCCGTGCGCCTCGGCGAAGTCCCGCACCGCGGCACGGGTCGCCGGGCCGAACACGCCGTCGACCGGCACGTTCCGGGCGCCGTGGCGACGCAGCAGCCGCTGTGCCACGCGCACGTTCTCGCCGTGGTCACCCGGCTTGAGCAGTGGCCACTCCGTGGGCGTTCGCACCGCGACGCCGAGCACGTCGCCGACCGCCTGACGCAGCTCCGGCAGCCGCCCGTAGAGCACGGTGCCGGGGCACTCGGTCGAGTTGAAGTCGCGGTGGCCCTTGATGAACTCGGGGCTGATGCCGTACTGGTCAGCCATGTAGGCGACCAGGTCGACGAGCGAGTCCCACAGAGCCTGCGGCACGTCCGTCTCGGTGTAGAGGCCCTCGTTCTCGATGCCGATGACCTCGCTGTTGTGGTTGCCCACGTTCGCGCCCTGCACGTGCTGGGTGCCGCCGCGCAGGATCTCCAGGCTGCGGTGCCTGCCCTCGGTGACGTAGCCGCCGCGGCTGTTGGTGAACTGCTGGCCGGTGTCGATCCAGCCCCGGGTGTCCATGTGGAAGTTCTGGATGTCACGGGAGATCCGGAACGCGTGCTCGCGGGAGTAGTCGTCGCCGTTGCCGGGCTCGACGGTGTGGTGGACGACGATGTAGGTGGGTTTGCGGTCCAGCACCGTGATCGGCCCGCGCGGAGGGCGGGCGCCCCAGTCGGCGGTGCTGTACATCAGTGGTGGGACGACTCGTCCTCCGGGGCTGCCCCGGCCGGCGGCGGTGGTGGTTCCGGTCAGTGTCGTCAGCGCGCCAGCGGCGGTGACGGTGAGCCCGCCCCTGAGCAGCGTCCGGCGGCCGAACGCGGAATGTACGGCCATTGTCGATCTCCCTCGCGTATGTGGTTATGCGCAGGTGTTGATCAGCAGGGGTCGTGCAGCGCAGACGCTAATCGCCCTCGTCGCCGGGAGGCAACAGTTGGCGAACTTCTTTCGAGTTATGTCAGCGCTTTTCGGTGCTTCTCAGTGCTCGCCCGGCAGTGCGAACCGGCCGTCCGCCGTCTGCTCCACGAGGCCGTCCACCAGTAGCGAGTCGAGGCACCGGTCGCGCTGGCCCGCCTGCGGCCACACGACGTCCAGCCGGGTCTTCGCCACCGGCTCCCCGGTGCCGCGCAAGACTTCCAGCAGCAGCCCTCGGACGTGGCGGTCGGTGCCCGCGTACTTCTGCACCGGCTTGGCGGGACCGGTGTAGGCGGGGCGGCCCGCCCGTTGCCAGGCGCAGCCGTCGAACAACGGGCAGTCGGCGCAGCGTGGCGAGCGGGCCGTGCAGACGAGCGCGCCGAGCTCCATCAGCGCCGCGGAGAACCGGGCCGCCGTGGCGTCGGTGGCAGGCAGCATCGCCTCGACGTCGGCCATGTCCCTGGTGTTCGAGGGCGGGCCGGCGTCCCCGGCGCCGTGCACGGCCCTGGCGACGACCCGGCGCACGTTGGTGTCCACCACCGGCGCCCGCCTGCCGTATGCGAAGGCCGCCACCGCACGGGCGGTGTACGAGCCGATGCCGGGCAGCGCGAGCAGGGTGTCGACGTCCGAGGGCACCTGGTCCCCGTGCTCGTCCGCGATCGCCGAGGCCGCGGCGTGCAGCCGCAGCGCGCGCCGCGGATAGCCCAGCCTGCCCCACGCCCGCAGCACCTCGCCCTGGCTCTCGGCGGCCAGGTCGGAGGGGCGGGGCCAGCGCGCGAGCCACTCCCTCCAGACCGGCTCGACGCGCGAGACCGGCGTCTGCTGGAGCATGATCTCGCTGACCAGCACGCCCCACGGCGTGCGATCGGGGCGACGCCAAGGAAGGTCGCGCCCGGCTGTGGCGAACCAGTCGACCAGGGTGTCGGCGTCGATGGACATCGCGGTCACTCTAGATCGGGTGGCAGGAACGGCATTCGCGCGGGTGACCCGGCGCTGCAGCCGGTTACCGCACCTCGGTGAGCCTGCCGGTGTGCACGTCGTAGACGAAGCCCCGCACGTTGTCCGTATGCGGCAGGAACGGGTTGCGCCGTACGCGTTCCACGGACTGCCGCACGCTGGCCTCGACGTCGCGGAACGCCTCCACCGCCCACGTCGGCCGCAGCCCGCTCGCCTCCTCCAGTTCGTCCTTGAAGTCGTCCTCGGTGACGGCGTTCAGGCCGCAGTCGGTGTGCTGCACGATCAGCACCTCCCGGGTGCCGAGCTTGCGCTGGCTCAGCGCGAGCGAGCGGACCATGTCGTCGGTGACGACGCCGCCTGCGTTGCGCAGCACGTGCGACTCCCCCTGCAGCAGCCCGAACAGCTCGAACACCCGGATACGCGCGTCCATGCAGGTCAGGATCGCCACGTTCAGCGAGGGGCGGGGCGAAGAGCGGTCGCCCGGCACCACCTCGCCGAGTTCGTGGTTACGTTCGAGCAGCCGGTCGATGGCGGTCATGAGAGTCCTCGGGGTGCACGGGTAGGGCGGGCAGGTCCGACCATTGGACCCGTGTTCCTACGGTCCGGACAAGGTTCCACGACGAAGGTCACGTATCCGGGTGTTCACGGGCCGAACCAGAGTTCCTCCGCGGTGCGCGGCGGCGCCGACGTGGTACCGATCCGCAGCTCGGTGGGCAGCGTTATCACCTTGGGCGCCACCCGGTCGCCCGCGCTCAGCAGCAGCCTGCCCGCGGCCCTGCCCTTCTCCAGCACCGGCTGGTGGACCGTGGTGAGACCGGCGCGGGTCGCCTCGGCGACACCGTCGAAGCCGGTGACGGTCAGGTCGGCGGGCACCCGCAGTCCGCGGCGGCCTGCCTCGGCGAGTGCGCCGAGCGCGAGGATGTCCGAGGTGCAGATGACCGCGGTGACCTGTGGATGCGCGTCCAGCAGCTGCCGGGCACCCGAGGCGCCGTCGTCGACCGTGTGCTCGAAGCGCTCGACGACCGGCACCGTGCTCCAGTCCACGCCGACCGACTCGAACTTGCGCGCGAGGGCGGACAACCGCGTCCGCTGCACGTGGAAGTGCGCCTCGCGCTGGCGGTCGACGGGTGCGAACCCGTCCTTGCGGTCGCGGCCGAGGCGCATGCACAGCACCCCGATCTGCCGGTGGCCGAGCTCGACGAGGTGGTTGGCGAGGTCGACGGTCGCCGCGGCGTCGTCCGGGCCGACCCGGTCGACGCCGTCCAGCTCCGGCTGGTCGACGATCACGGTGGGCACCGGCCGGGAGAGCACCGCCGCCAGGTGCGGGTCGTCGTCGGGCACGGAGTAGACGACGAACCCGTCGACTCCGGCCCGGTGCACGGCGGCGACCTCCTCGCGGCCCGGGCTCGCCGGCACCAGGTGCAGGCCGACACCGGCGTCCTCGCAGGCGAGCGCGAGTCCTTCGAGGACGCCGACCGCCGCGGGGTCGCGGAAGGCATAGGAGAGGTTCTCGGTGAGCAGCAGTCCGACCGCCCCCGCCTTGCGGGTGCGCAGCGAGCGGGCCACCGGGTCCGGCCCCGGGTAGCCGAGACGGCGCGCCGTCTCCAGCACCCGGCGCCGTAGCTCGGGGGAGAGCTGATCCGGCCGGTTGTAGGCATTCGACACCGTGGTCCTGGACACGCCCAACTCGGCGGCGAGCGAGGCCAGGGTCGCCTGCCGCCTGGTTCGCATCGGCCGGTTCATGAACAAACCGTAACGGTTCAGAAGCCATTGCAGAAGCACGACCCTACGTGCGTCACATCGGCTGAACCACTCCGATGGGGTAAGCTTCATTCGACAATGGTTTCCATTATCGCTACGGAGTGTGGTTCTCGATGTACTCATCCCGCACGAGACGCTTGCTCACCACCGCGTCGGTGATCAGCGTGCTCGCGCTCGGTGCCGCCGCGTGCGGGAGTGACGACGGCAACGGCGACCAGGCGGGGGACGGCAAGATCAGGGTCGTCGCCTCGACCAACGTGTGGGGCAGCGTCGTCGAGGCCGTCGGTGGCGACCGGATCGACGTGCAGTCGCTCATCGACGACCCCGGTGGCGATCCGCACTCCTACGAGGCCAGCGCCAGGGACGCGGCCGACGTCCAGTCGGCCGACGTGGTGGTCTACAACGGCGGCGGCTACGACCAGTTCTTCGCCGACCTCGCCGAGCAGGCATCCGGCGTGCGCCAGGTGGTGGCCTTCGACGTCTCCGGCAAGGACGCTGGCGAGCAGGGGCACGCCGAGGAGGAGCACGCCGAGCACGAGCACGCGCACGGCGATGTCAACGAGCACGTCTGGTACGACCTGGCCACCGTCGCCAAGGTGGCCGACGAGGTCGCCGATCGGCTCGGCGAGGCCGACCCGGAGGGCAGGCAACGGTTCACCGCCAACGCGGCCGACTTCACCGGCCGGATCGACGAGCTGACCGGCAAGGTCGAGCGGATCGGCGAGGAGCACCCGGGCAGCGAGGTCGTCGCCACCGAGCCCGTCGCGCACTACCTGCTCGAGACCGCCGGGGTGGCCGACGTGACCCCGCCGGACTTCGCCGAGGCCATCGAGCAGGAGACCGACGTACCGGTGGCCGCGCGGGACGCCGTGCAGCGGCTGATCCGGAATGGCGAGGTGGCCGCCGTGGTGAACAACGCGCAGACCGTCACCCCGGTCACCGAGAACGTCGTCGGCACCGCGCGCGGCGCGAACGTGCCGGTCGTCGACGTGACCGAGACGCTGCCGGAGGGCACCACCGACTACATTGCGTGGATGACCGGCCAGGTGGATGCGCTGTCAGGAGCTTTGGGCAAGTAGATGGGCGAGGCGGCAGTCGAGATCGAGGACGCCGGACTGCGGTTCGGCGACCGAACGCTGTGGTCGGGCCTCGATCTCGACGTCGCCCCCGGTGAGTTCGTCGCGGTGCTCGGGCCGAACGGTTCCGGCAAGACGAGCCTGCTGCGGGTGCTGCTCGGGCTGCAACCGCTGAGCAGCGGCTCGGTGCGCCTGGCAGGCGAGCCGCCCGGACGGGGCAACCAGAAGGTCGGGTACGTCCCGCAGCAGCGGGCGATCGACGAGTCGGCGGCGCTGCGCGGCACCGACCTCGTCGGGCTCGGTCTCGACGGGCACCGGTGGGGCGTCGGGCTGCGCGGCATGGCCAGGCGCAGGCGGCTCGTGGCCGGTGCGGTGGCATCGGTCGGCGCCCAGTCCTATGCCCGCTTCCCGGTGGGCAGGCTCTCCGGGGGGGAGCAGCAGCGGCTGCGGGTGGCGCAGGCGCTGGTCGGCGAGCCCGAGGTGCTGCTGTGCGACGAGCCGTTGCTGTCCCTGGATATCGCGCATCAGCGAGCCGTCACCGAACTGATCGACACCCGCAGGCGCACCGCGGGCACCGCCGTGCTCTTCGTGACCCACGAGCTCAATCCGATCCTGCCCTATGTGGACAGGGTGCTGTACTTGGTCAACGGCCGGTTCCGGATCGGCACGCCCGATGAGGTGATGAACTCGCACGTGCTGTCCGAGCTCTACTCCACCCGCGTCGAGGTCTTCCGGGTCGGCGGCCAGATCCATGTCGCGGGAGCGCACAGCGCCCTCTGCGAGGACCTGCCGCACCACGCGGACGAACAGGTGCCCTGATGGAGGAGTTCTTCGACCTGGAACTGATGTTCCGGCTCGCCGGGGTCGTGCAGAACGGGTTGCTGGCCGCCGCGATCCTCGGTCTCGTCGCGGGCGTGCTCGGTCCGCTGATCGTCCTGCGGCGGATGGCGTTCGCGGTGCACGGCACCGCGGAGCTGGGCTTCACCGGAGCGGCGGCCGCCCTGCTGCTGGTGGGGACCGGCATCGAGTACGGCGCGATCGCGGGCGCGGTCGTGGCCGCCGCGCTCCTGGGAGTGCTCGGGGGACGTAGCGGGGAGCGCGACTCCGTGATCGGGGTCGTCCTCTCCTTCGGCCTCGGCGTCGGCGTCCTGCTGCTGTGGCTCTATCCAGGCCGCGCGTCGAACAAGCTCGGCCTCTTCGTCGGGCAGATCGTCTCGGTCGACGCGAGCACGGTGGTCGTGTTCGCCGTCTGCGGCGTGCTCGTGCTCAGCGTGCTCGCGCTGGTCTACCGCCCGCTGCTGTTCGCCAGCGTCGACCCGGCGGTGGCGGCGGCCCGGGGCGTTCCGGTCGGTGCCCTCGCGCCGCTGTTCGCCGTGCTCGTGGGGATCACCACCGCGCTCGGCGTCCAGGTGGTCGGGGTTCTGCTGGTGCTCGCACTGCTGGTGACGCCGGCGGCCGCCGCGAGCAGGGTGACCTCCAGCCCACTGCTGGCCACCGTGCTGTCGGTGATCTTCGCGGAGACGGCCGTGCTCGGCGGCATCATGCTCTCGCTCGTGCCCGGGGCTCCGCCGAGCCCGTTCGTCACGACGATCTCTTTCCTGATCTACCTGGTGTGCCGGGCTGTGGCGTACCGGCGCGACCGCCCGCGCACCGGACTCGGCCCTCCTCCCGGAACGCTCGACCCGATCGCGTCGCCGGTGCGCTGAGCCACGTCCGCCCGGTCCCGGCCGGGTGCGGCGCTCAGTGCAGCATGAGCAGGACCTGGAGCTCGCCCACGATCCCGCCGATGATCGCGCCGACGACGATCAGCTTCCACTCGTCCTGCCGGAACGCGGGCCGTAGCAGTCCCTCGTACTCGACGGGCGTGAGGCCGAGCATGCGTTTCTCGACCATGTTGGCGATGTCCATCGCCTCGGTGAGGTAGCCCTCGGCGTAGCGGACCGTGTCCGGCAGCCGCCGCAGCGCCCGCTCCGCCGACGCCTCCTTCAGCTCGGCCAGCCTCCGGTCGCCGATGGCCACCCGGACGAGCGGCCGGGCCGCGCTGGCCTGGTCGTCGATCGCGGTGGCGACCAGACGCCGCACCATCGCCACCAGCCGGTCGGAGCGCGGACCGCGCAGGATGGCCTCCATCAGGTTGGGCACGGTGAGCACCTCGTGGGCGATCAGCTCCCCGTACTGCCTGGCGACCTCGGTCCGCCTGCGCTGGAACTTGCCCTGCAACGTGAACCTGCGGAAGAGCCGTACCGGCTCGCGCGGCACGAAGATCAGCTTGATCGCCAGCCAGTCGGTGAAGAGACCGATGGCCGCGCCGAAGATCGGCATGACGAGCGGTTCCTTGGTGAGCGCCCAGACGATCGACTGGACCACGCCGAGGATGAATCCGAAGTAGATGCCGGAGCGGGCGATGAACGCCATCTCCGGCCGGGAGGTTTCCCGGATCAGCCGGACCAGCAGTGCCTTGTCCCTGGTCAGGTTCTGTACCGTCATGTGCTTGACGTCGAGGACGTCGTCGAGGTTCTCCCGCATCTCGTCGACGAGCTGCCGGACCAGCCGCGGTGACGAAGCCTGGACCTGCTTGATGATCAGCTCCTGGGCCATCGCGGGAAGCATCTCCCACATCCGGGGGTGGTACTCGGCGAGTACGTCGCGCGCGATGTCGTCGACGGCTCGCAGCAGCGGCTGCTCGATCTCGCGCGTGATCCGGTCGGGATCGATCCGGGCGAAGACCTCCCTGAGATCGAGCAGGTTGGCGGTCAGCAGATCGGTGGCGATCGCGGCCATCCGGCCACCGTGCCGGGGGACGACCCCCTGCCACCCGAGGAACGTGCCCCTGATGCCCACGAATTCGAGCGGCCGGAACATCATCTCGATGGCGACGCGCTTGGTGACGTATCCGATCAGCGCGGCGACGAACGGGATCGCGGCGTAGAGCGCCCAGTTCCGGGCGAGGTCGTCGAGGACCGCGTCCACTCCGGACCTCCTCCCGATCTGCCCGCCCGAACAGTAACTTCCCCGTCGGCGCGGGAGCAGCGGTACCCGCGACTCACCTGCGATCCCGCCGCGAGCTCGCGACTCCCGCGGGCACCGTATCGGGCCGTTCGAGAAAGCGTCCGTTCGGAGGTATGGGATTGAGCGTGTGGACTCATTAAGGTTGCCGAATGGCAGAAGCCGATGGATCCCCGAACCCCGCCAAAACCAACCAGTTCGCGACCGCTTTCCGCGGCTATGACCCGGTCCAGGTCGACGAGCACGTCAAGAAGCTCTCCACCGAGCTGACCAGCGCCGCCCGGCATCGCGACGAGGCCACTGCGTCCGTCGCGGAGCTCACCAAGGCACTGAGCTATGCGCAGAAGGAACTGACGGACGCCAAGGCCGCGCTCACCCGGATGGTCGACGACCCGGCCGGTCCCGCCGCCATGACCGAGCGCGTCAAGACGATGATGCAGCTCGCCGAGGAGGAGATCGCCGAGCTGCGGGCCAAGGCCGAGCACGACGCCGACGCGACGAGGTCCGCCGCCGACTCCTACGCCGACAAGACGCGGCAGAAGGCGGAGGCCGAGGCCGAACGCCTCGCCAAGGAGGCGCAGGAGCGCCGCAACAAGCTCGACACGGACGCCGAGGAGAGGCGCGCCGCCGCGGAGAAGAAGACCACCGAGGAGCTGGCCGCCAAGCGCGCCGAGGCGGAGCGAGCCGTCGCCGAGCTGGAGTCCAGCGCCAAGGAGCGGACGGACGCGATGATCGCCGACGCCGAGAGCCGGCTCGCCGATGCCGAGGCGCAGCGCAAGGAGGCCGTCGAGCTCCGCAGGACGGTTGCCGAGCGGCTCGCTGCCAGTCACACGGCGCTGCAGCAGGCCATCGAACGCCTCGGCCCGGAGCCCGAGCCGCAGGGCAAGGCGGAGTCGACGGCGGGTTCCAAGGACGGCGGTGCCGCCAAGTCCGCGGCCAAGTCCGCGAAGCAGCCCGCCTAGCCGACCGGGCTGTTGCCCGCGGCGGCGTACAGCTCGTCGTCGATCCATTCCCGCTCGTGGAGCCGGGTGCAGAACCGGTGGTAGGACGCGGTAAGCGCGTCGGCCTCGGCTGCATCCGGCTCCACCAGACCGGCCTCGGCCCGCCCCCACCGGCCCGCCTCGGTCAGCCCGCCGGGCAGTGTGGCCGCCGCGGCGAGCAGTGCCGCGCCGTAGCCCGTCTCACCGTGCGGGGACACCCGCAAGCCCAGCCCGGTGACCGTCGCCCTGATCCGGTTCCACAACGGGCTCCGGCTTCCCCCGCCCGCCGTGAACAGCGGCGCGGCGATCTCGACGCCCAGCCGGCGCAGGTGATCCAGCGCCAGCCGCTCGAGGAACGCGACGCCCTCCAGCCGGGCGCGGTGCAGCTCCACCTCGTCGGCTGCCGGCTCGCTGAACCCGTGTGCACCGGGGACGGCGAACGGGAACCGCTCACCCTCCCGGCACAGCGGGTAGGCCACGATCTCGGCGGGCCCTCGCTCGGCGGCCGCCTCGTCGAGCCGCGCCAGACCGGCCACGCCCGCCACGCACTCGCCGCCGGTGTTCGACGCGCCCCCTGGCAACCACCAGCCGTCCGGATGCCGGTGGCTGTAGAGCGTGCCGCCGGGATCGGTCACCAGCCGCTGCGTGACGCCCTTGAGCACGTACGTGGTGCCCAGGATCCCGACGAACTCGCCGGGGGAGACCGCCCCGGTGGCGAGCTGGCCCGCGCAACCGTCGGTCATCCCCGCCACCACGCGACAGCCGGCGGGCAGCCCGGCCACGGGTGAGGTCACCTCGCCGAGCACGGTCGCGGGCCGCACGACATGGGGCAGCCAGTCCGGGGGCACACCGAGCCGGTCGAACACCTCGCCGGGCCACTCGCCTGCGAGGGCGTCGTAGCCGCTCTTCAGTGCGTGCGACCAGTCCAGCGCGACCGGTGCTCCGGTGAGTTCGGCGCCGATCAGGTCGGCGGTGTGCCGGATCCCGGCGGCGCCCGGCACGGTGTCGTGCAGCCACGCGATCCGGCCGAGGGCGTCGGTGGGGGTGACCGACCGGCCGAGGGCCGCCCAGCGCGAGGCTCCGATCTCGGCGGCGTCGGCGTTGTACGAGGCGCCGCGCCGGTCGTCGTACATGAGGGCGGGGCCGAGCGGCTCGCCGGCGTCGTCCACCGCGACGATCGTGCCGGACGTCGCCGCGACGGCCACGGCGGTCACCTCCGCGCCGCGGCCGGGCAGCGCGGAGGTGACCTGTCCCAGTGCGGACTCGACCGCCGTCCACCAGCTCGCCGCGTCCTGCTCGCTGCGGCCGTCACCATCGCGAACCGGGGCGGGCAACGGCGCCGAGGCGGCGGTGAGCAGCGCTCCGCCGTCGCTCACCGCGACGGCGCGGACCCCGGCCGTGGCGACATCGATGCCGATAGTGGTGTTCACGTCGTCGCTACCTTCTCGCTGATCTCCTGGAGGTTGGCGTCCTCCGCCACGGCCCGCTCGGTGGCTTCCGGCAGGGTGAGGAACCTGGTCAGCACCGCCGCCACGACGTAGAGCGCGGCGAAGATGATAACCACTCCGGCGGCGCCGGCCGGGCCGAGGAACAGGCTGACGATCGCGGGGCCGACGAACGTCGCGGCACCGGCGCCGAGGTTCAGCAGCGCCATCGCGCCGCCCTTGTTGTCGGGCGCGAGCGAGGGCAGCAGCGCCGAGATCGGCACGAATCCGGCCAGCGTCGCACCGTACAGCGCACCGACGATCAGGGTGAGCCAGTAGTACTCCGCACCCATGGTCAGCGGCACGAAGTAGAGCAGCAGGATCGAGACCGCGCAGCCGAGCGCACCGAACCAGAAGATCGTGGTCCGCCAGCCGATCTTGTCGCTGAGCACGCCGAAGATGAGATTGAAGAAGATGTTCGTACCGTAGATCACCGAGACCAGCAGCAGCCAGCGGCTCTCGCCGAATCCGATCTCGGAGATGAACACCGTCGGGAAGAACACCAGCATGCCGAACTCGGGCGCGGTGTTGATGACCCGCACGATCATGCCGATGCCGACGCGCGGCCTCCGCCACGCGATGGACACGCTCGACATCAGGCTCTGCATCGGCTTGACCTCGGGCGGGGCGAGCCGGTGGTAGCCGGTTCGCTCGCGCACGCCGAAGATGCAGACCAGGCCGCCGAGCCCGAGGATGCCGACCGACAGCCACAGCGTGCCGTACTGACCCATGATCGGGTTGGTGAAGCTCGCGACCAGCGCACCGAGCGTGGGCAGGCCGCCGGTGAAGGCGAAGTAGAACCAGCCGACCGCCGCGCCGAGCCGGGCGACCGGGGCCACCGCGGTGATCCAGACCAGGAAACCGAAGGCGAACATCGGGTAGCCGAATCCGCGCAGCCCGTAGAACACGAGCATCAGCGCGTAGTTCTCGCCGGTGACGGCGACCGCGAGGAACAGCACGTCGAACACGAGCCAGATCGCCAGGCCGGTCAGCATCACCCGGCGCGGCCCCCAGAGTTCGGACAGCGCGCCCGACAGCCACGAGGCCAGCATCACCGCGACGCCGTACAGGGTGATGACGTACGAAGCGCGGATGTCGGTGCCTGCGCCGTGGCCGGCCATGAACGGAGCGATGAAGCCGGACTCGACGCCGTCGCCGATCATGAACAGCAACAGGCCCGCATAGCCGAGGAACAGTGGTGCGGGCAGCCCCCATCGGTCGAGTGTCCGCGCGAGCGGTCCCTGCGGTGTCGTCGTCGAAACCATGAACGCCTCCGTCCTTGTGTCGGAGGCTATCATGGTCGGTGTTAAATTAACGCGCAAGATGTTACGTCGATCTGCTCCGGACCGGTTCGGCGGCCACGTCCACGGCGGTGCGGCTGCGCAGCTCTTCCACCAGGTGTGCCGGCGCGCCCGAGTCGACGATCAGCCGGTCGTAGTCGGCCACCGGGGCGAGCCGGTGCAGCGCCGCCCGCGGCATCTTGCTGGAGTCCATCAGCAGCACCTTCGTCACCGCGCTGGCCAGCATGGCCCGCTTGACCATCACGATGTCCGGCTCCTGGTGGAAGGTCATCTCCGCGTTCATCGACGAGGTGGAAACGAACGCGATGTCCACGGTGATCCGCTCGACGGCCTCGAGGCACGGCATGCCGAGGAACGAGTCGTGCGTGCGGGAGTAGTCGCCGCCGATGCAGATCAGGCGCACGTCCTCGGTGTCCTTGAGCTCCTCGATCGTGCGCAGGTAGTTGGTGGCCACCGTCAGCGGCGCCACCTCCGGCAGCAGCTTCGCCAGCGCGAGTGCGGTCGTCGAGTCGTCGAGCAGGATGGACATGCCCGGCTCGATGTGGCCGAGCGCCTGCCGTGCGATGGCGGCCTTGGCCTCGACGTGCGCGCCGAGCCGGTACTCGGCGTTGCTCTCGAATACGGTCGATGGCTGGGCGGACACGCCGCCGCGGAACTTGCGCAGCAGGCCGCGGCGAGCCAGCTCGTCGATGTCGCGGTGCACGGTCATGTGACTCACGCCGGTGTACTCGACCAGCTCCGCGACGTGCGCGGAACCGTGGTCGATGACGTAGTCGGTGATGCGCTGCTGCCGCTGGTGCCGCGACCGCGCACTGCCCGAGCTCGACGTATCACTGCTCATGTGAACAATTCTGGCACTCCTACCCCGGCGTGGGGGCGTTGAGCCTGCGCAGGCTGGTCCGTTCGCCGTCGATGCCGATCTCGGTGAGCGCGCAGTTCTCCAGGCGCGGGAACACCGTCCGGTAGGTGTGCAGGGGGATGCCCAGCAGCAGGCACAGGGTGAGCCGCAGCAGCGTGTTGTGCGCGACGACCAGCACCGGACCTGCCTCGTTGCCGGCGATCGACCGCAGCGCCGCCGCGGCCCTGTCCGCGGCGGCGGCCGGCGGCTCCGCGCCGGGGAAGGCTCCGGCCACCGGGTCGGCGAGGAACCGCCGCACCGCATCGGGGTCGGTGCCGCGGACCTCGTCGAGCGTGCGGCCCTCGGCGATGCCGAAGTGCACCTCGCGCAGGTCCGGCAGCACGGTCGGCGTGAGACCGAGCGCCCGCGCGGAAGGCTCCGCCGTGATCCGGGCGCGCTCCTGCGGGGAGCAGTAGAGCGCGGCCGGTGGCCCGGGCATGGTCTCCAGGACGGCGGCCAGCTCGTGTGCCTGCCGCAGTCCGCGCTCGGTGAGCCCCACCTCGCTGCTGCCTGCGTAGCGGTTCTCGGCGTGCCATTCGGTCTCTCCGTGCCGGACCAGTAGCAGGCGGGTGGGCATGTCTCCTCCGAACGTCGGGCTGCAGGGATCCTAGGGGCGGCGAACTCGGTCGTGACAGATCGCGCGGTGAGTGTTAATTTAACACAAACGATGTGAGAGGGGCTTCAACTCATGGCACTCGCCGCGGTCGTGTTCGACCTGGACGGGGTCCTGGTGGACAGCGAGCACCTGTGGGAGCAGAACTGGGTCGCCTACGCGGCCGCGCACGGGGTGAACTGGACGGCGGCCGACACGGCCACGGTGCAGGGGATGAGCGCGCCTGAGTGGGCCGCCTACCTGGCCGAGCGCAGCGGCACCCCGGAGACGGTCGAGCAGGTCGAGCGGGCGGTGGTCGACGGCATGATCGCCGCCGTGGACGCCGGCGCGGCGCCGCTGTTGCCGGGGGCGGCGGCAATGGTCCGGGACGTCAGCGCCAGCGTGCCGGTGGCGCTCGCGTCGTCCGCGACCCGCCGGGTGATCGACGCCGTGCTCACCACGCACGGGTTGACCGGCGAGTTCACCGCGACGGTGTCGAGCGCGGAGGTGGCCAGGGGCAAGCCGAGCCCGGACGTGTACCTCGAGGCCGCCGCCCGGCTCGGTCGTCCGGGTGAGGAGTGCCTCGCCGTCGAGGACTCCGGCAACGGCATCCGCGCGGCCGCGGCCGCCGGGCTCACCGTGGTCGCGCTGCCCAACCCGACCTATCCGCCGAAGCCGGAGGCGCTCCGCCTGGCCGCGGCGGTCGCCGGGAGCAACGACGACGCGCGCCGCACCCTGCTGGCCTACCTCGCCGGAGAGCTCGTGGGGAGGGGAGCATGACCACCCTCGGCACGGCGGAGAGCTTCAAACGCGACTGGCTCGACGGGTTCGTCGGCGCGTACGGCCGCACGGTTCGCAAGGTGCCAGGCGGCTACGGCGTCGTCGGCAGGCAGGTACCGCGCAGCGGGAAGGTGGCCGTGGTCATCGGCGGTGGCTGCGGGCACTACCCGGCGTTCGCCGGCCTCGTCGGCACCGGGTTCGCCGACGGCGCGGTGGTGGGTGACGTGTTCACCAGCCCGAGCGCCGAGCAGGTCTACCGCACGGCGCGGGCCGCCGACGGTGGCGCCGGCGTGCTGTTCTCCTACGGCAACTACCAGGGCGACGTCCTGCATTTCGGGCTGGCCGCGCGCAGGCTCGCCGCCGAGGGCATCCCGAGCCGGACCGTGCTGGTCACCGACGACGTGGCGAGCGGCCCGGCCGGTGAGCCGGAACACAGGCGCGGCGTGGCGGGCGACTTCCTGGTCTTCAAGATCGCCGGTGCGGCCGCGGAGCGCGGCTACGACCTCGACGCCGTGCACGCGGTGACGGCGAAGGCGAACGCGCGCACCCGCACGTTCGGCGTGGCGTTCGGTGGCTGCACGTTGCCGGGCGCGGCGGAGCCGCTGTTCTCGGTCGGCGACGGCGAGATGGAGCTCGGCCTCGGCATCCACGGGGAGCCGGGGGTGCGCACGGTGTCCCGGCTCGACGCCACCGCGCTCGCCGACGCGCTCGTCAACGGGCTGCTGCCCGAGATCCCGGCGGGAGACCGGCGGGTGGTCGTGCTGCTCAACGGGCTCGGCCGCACCAAGTACGAGGAGATGTTCGTCGCCTACGCCCGGATTCACGAACGGCTCGCCGCGGAGGGCCTGAACCCGCTGCACACCGAGGTCGGGGAGTTCGTCACCTCGCTGGACATGGCGGGTGTCTCGCTGACCGTGCTGATGCTGGACGACGAGCTGGCCGAGCTGTACGCAGCGCCGTGCGACACCCCCGGTTACCGCAGCGGCGGTGCCGCGCTGGAGCAGGTCCCGGTGACGTCCACGGTGGACGAGTCGCTGACGCGGCCGTGGGGAGCGGCGGGTGAGGGGATCGTCGACCGTGCGCTCACGGCCGCGCTCGCGAGCATCGAGGCGAACGAGGCCGAGCTCGGCAGGCTCGACGCGGTGGCCGCCGACGGTGACCACGGACTCGGTATGACGAGGGGGATGCGCGCGGCGGTCGGCGCCGCCCGGACGGCCGGCGCGGAAGACGTGCCCGGCGCGTTGCTGGCCGCGGGCACCGCGTTCGCGGACGCGGCCGGTGGCGCCTCCGGTGCGCTGTACGGGGTACTGCTCGCGGAGACGGGCGCCGGGCTGCGCTCCGCGAGCACCGGGAGCTCCGGAATCACCGCACCGGTGCTGGCCGATGCGGTCGACGGCGCGGTGCGGGCGTTCGTCGAGCTGGGCAGGGCCGAGGTCGGCGACAAGACGATGCTCGACGCGATCGAGCCCTTCCGGGCCGTGCTGCGCGAGCAGGCCGGGGCCGGCACCGGCATCGCGGAGGCCTGGCGCAAGGCGGCCGCGCGGGCGGCTCGGGCCGCGGACGAGACCGCGGAGCTGCTGCCCGCCAAGGGCAGGGCGGCCCGGCTGGCGCTGCGGAGCAGGGGACACGCCGATCCGGGGGCGACGTCGTTCGCGCTGCTCGTGGCGGCGATCGGCGAGGCACTGAGCACGTGCGGCCTCGCGGGCAGGCGGATACAGGAGGGTTGAGGTCATGCGGATCGTGGTGGCGGCGGACAACGCCGGTGTCGATCTCAAGAACGCGGTACGCGATCTGCTGCGGACCGACGAACGGGTCGACGACGTGCTCGACCTCGGCGTGGCCGGCGCGGACGACGACCGTGCCTACCCCGTGCTGGGGCTGGCCGCGGCGGAGACGATCGCCCGCGGCGAGGCGGATCGCGGCGTGCTCGTGTGCGGCACCGGGATCGGCGTCGCGATCTCGGCGAACAAGGTGCCCGGTGTCCGCGCCACGGTGGCGCACGACTCCTACTCGGCGGAACGCTCGATCAAGTCGAACGACTGCCAGGTCATCACGTTCGGTGCGCGGGTGATCGGGCCGGAGCTGGCGAAGCGGATCGTCACCGAATGGCTCGGCTACCGTTTCGACCCCGGATCGGCCAGTGCGACCAAGGTCGCCCACATCACCGACTACGAGGCCAAGACCGCCTCGTGAGTGCCTACCGGTGTTAGAACTCGGGTAGGCACTCACGAGCGGTGACCAGGTTCAGAGAGGAACCACTGTGCGGATACTCGCTGCGGGAGACGAATTCGTCGGCACCGACCTGCTGAAGTCGGCCGTGCGCGCGGAGCTCGGCACCGAGCCCCCGTTCGACACGGTCGAGTTCGGCGAGCTGTCGCTGCCGTGGCCGGTCGAGCCGTTCGGGCCGGTCGGTGGTGTCCAGGAGGCCAGCGGCACCGAGGAGGCGGTGATCGACGCACTCGGCGCACTCGGCGGGGCGGAGGTCGCGGTCACCCAGATGGCGCCGTTCACGAAGAAGGTCTTCGCGGCCGCGCCCGAGCTGAGGCTGGTCTCCGTCTGCCGGGGCGGACCGGTCAACGTCGACCTCACCGCGGCCACCGAGGCGGGTGTCGCGGTCACCTACGCCCCCGGGCGCAACGCCGCGGCGGCCGCCGAGTTCGCGATCGGCCTGCTGCTCGCCGCGATGCGCCGCATCTCGACCTCGTCGGCGGAGCTGCTCGGCGGCACGTGGCGCGGCGACTACTACGCCTACGCCAACGCCGGCGTCGAGCTGGAGGGCACCACGGTCGGCCTCGTCGGGTACGGCGCGATCGGCTCCCGCGTCGCGAGGGTGCTGCTCGCGTTCGGTGCGCGCGTGCTCGTGTTCGATCCCTACGCCGACCCGGAGCGGATCGCCGCCGACGGTGCCGAGCTCGTCGAGCTGGACGACCTGCTGCGGCGCAGCTTCGCGGTGAGCCTGCACGCGCGGCTCACCGAGCAGACCCGGCACATCATCGACGCCGCCAGGCTGGCGCTGCTGCCCGAGGGCGCCGTGCTGGTCAACTCCGCGAGGGGCGGGCTGCTCGACTACGCACCGCTGGCGGAGGCGCTGCGCTCCGGCAGGCTCGGCGCCCTCGCCCTCGACGTCTACGACGTGGAGCCGCCGCCACCCGACTGGCCGCTTCGCGACGCGCCGAACGTCATCGCAACCCCGCACCTCGCCGGTGCCAGCAGGCAGACCGCCGACCGGGCGGCGCGGATCGTCGCCGAGGAGGTTGGCCGCCACGCCCGCGGTGAGGCACTGGTCAATGTCGCGAACCCCGAAGTGCTCGGGCGGTGACCATGTTGCGTGTCATCGGCGTCGACATCGGTACGTCGCTCACCAAGGCCGTCGTCTTCGACGAGGCCGGTGCGTCGGTCGCGCAGGCCTGGACCCCGTCGAAGGTGCAGCACCTGCCCGGCGGGGCGGTGGAGCAGGACTTCGAGCAGGTGCTCGGCACGGTCGCCACCGTCGTCCGCGAGGTCGCCGCCCAGCTCGACGGGCCGGTCGACGCGCTCGCGCTCACCGGTCAGGGGGACGGACTGTGGCTGCGCGACCGGGGCGGCAGCATGGTCCGCCCGGCGATCTCCTGGCTCGACGGCCGGGCGAACGCGCTGCTCACGTCGTGGCAGGCCACCGGCGTGACGAGAGAGGTGTTCCGCCGGACCGGGTCCGGAATGTTCCCCGGCTGCACCGCCGCCATAATGTCCTACCTGGACACTCACGAGCCGGACGCGCTCGACCGTGCGGTGGTGGCCGGCTACTGCGTGGACGCCGTGGTGCAACGCCTGACGGGCGAGATCACGGTGGACATCTCCGACGCGTCGCTGCCGTTCATCGACCCGGCGACTCGCCGCTACGACGAGGAGGCGATCGCGGCGTGCGGGCTGTCGCGCCGGCGATCCCTTTTCGCCGAGCCGGCCCCGCCGAAGTCGGTGTTCCGGCTCGACGCCACCGGCGCCGCGCTGCTCGGCCTGCCCGAAGGGCTGCCGGTCACCGGCGGCCCGTTCGACCTGCCCGCCTGCGCGATCGGCGCCGGCGTGCGTGAACCGGGCGACGGCATCCTCACCGCGGGCACCACACTCGCCTGCCAGGTGCTCAGGGCCGACACCGAGTTCGATCCCGAGGGAGAACCCGCCGGGATGTTCCTGTGCACGCCCGCCGAGGACGAGTACCTGCGAGCGATGCCCGCGATGGTCGGCACGGCAGGGCTCGACTGGGCGTGCCGGCTGTTCGGCATCGACGTCGAGGACATCGGCCCGCTGCTGGCGGCAGGCACACCCGGAGCGCGGGGCGTGCGGGCACTGCCGTTCCTGTCCACCTCGGGCGAACGGGCCCCGTTCGTCGATGCCGCCGCGCGGGCGCAGCTGTCCGGACTGAGCCTGGAGCACACCCGCGCCGACGTGGTCCGCGCGGTGTGCGAGTCCATCGCCTACGCGGCGCGGCACTGTTTCGAGGCGGCCGGGCTCAGCGGGACGCTCTACGCGTGCGGCGGCGGCGTGCGTTCCGCCGAATGGACGCAGATCTTCGCCGACGTGCTCGGCAGGCCGATCGTGATCCCGAGCGACCCGGGCGTCGGAGCGCGCGGCGCGGTACTCGTGGCCGCGGAGGCGCTCGGCGCGCCGTTCGACGCCGAACTGTGGGCGAGCAACTCGCGGACCGTGCGGTTCGAGCCGGAGGCCGCGGAGTTCTACGATCGGGGGTACGCCGAGTACCAGACTTCGCTGGCCTCGGCGCGGGAACTCTGGAGTCTGTGAATGCTGCTTGGTGACGAACGGGCGGCGGTGTGCGACTACGCGCGCCGCATGACGGCGGACGGCCTGGTGGTCGGCACGTCGGGCAACGTGTCGATGCGGGTGGAAGACCTGGTAGCGGTGACGCCCACCGGCGTCGCCTACGAGTCGCTCGCCCCGGAGGACATTCCGGTCGTCGACCTGTATGGGGCCACTGTGGACGGATCGCTGCGGCCGACCAGCGAGCTGCCGATGCACCTGAACGTGTACCGCGAAGCCGTGGACCCGGACGGCTCGGCGATCAACGCGGTGGTGCACACGCATTCCGTGCACGCCACGGCTGTGTCCACTGTGACCGACGAGGTGCCGCCCGTGCACTACATCCTCGCCACCATCGGGCCGTCGGTGCGGGTCGCCGCGTACGCCACGTACGGCAGCACCGAGCTCGCCGAGTCGATGCTCGCCGCCCTCGACGGGCGGCGGGGCTGCCTGCTGGCCAACCACGGCACGGTCACCTACGGTGCGGACCTCTCGGCGGCCTACCACCGGGCGCGCCAGCTGGAATGGGCGTGCCAGGTGTGGTTGCTCGCGCGCTCCGCGGGCAATCCCCGGCTGCTGCCGCCCGCCGAGATCGAGCACGTGGTCGAAAAGCTGCGCGGCTACGGCCAGCGGTAGATCCGGGCCGGTCCATTCCGGACCGTGTTGGCCCCCCATACACACGGTGTTCGTATGCTTCGGCTTGGTAACGATGGGTCTGCCTGACACGGTCGCACGGTGCACTATTTGCGGATGAACTCCGCCACCGAGCAAGTGTCCCCGCCTGTCGACTTCCCGGTTTACGGGCTCGACTGGAGCGTCCGTGGCCCGCGCTGGCTCGACTTCTTCGAGGGCAGGCCCGGTGAGCCGACATGGGCGCTCTGGCTCGGCCACCGCGTCGAGGGCGGCGAGAGCGGCGTGCGGGTGGGCACCCTGCCACGCGAACGACACGATCAGGTGATGTGCCCGAACGGTGGTGACCCGCTCGCCGAGGTCGCGTTCAGTGGCGCGTTCGGTCTGGTCAATCTCACGCTGCCGGACAGTTCCGTCACCCGGCCGGACGGTCTGATCCTCGCACTGGTCGAGCACGCCGAGGCGCAGGCCAAGCGGCATGCGGAATGGCAGCCGGTGACGTGGGAGGTCGAGGGCAGGCCGGCTCGGGCGCGGGTGCTGCACTTCGCGGGTGCCTGGGCCGGTTTCACCGACGTCCTGGACGACGTCTACCTGGTGGCGATCGGCATCGGAGTCGAAGCGGAAGGTCTCCGGCTGGTTCAGGTCAGCAACGCCGCTGCCTACGGAACCGACTTCGCGGCTCCGCTGAGCCTTGCCGAGCTGGGCCGCCAGAAGAGCACCCGGCCGGAGACATGGCTGCCGCCGCCGCGGCGGGACGCCTTCCACCCCGACCAGCTCGCGCTCGCCCCGATCCCCGCCACCGAGTCCTGACCCGCGAGTCCCCCCACCTGCGAGTTGCCCGCTGTGCACGCGGGCGGAGACCTACTGGGAGTCGTGCGTGAACCCGGGGTCCGCGTGGACCAGGTAGCTCGCGAGCGCCGTGATCGTCTCCCCGGTGTAGTCACCCCCGTCAGGGCTCCTGGCCGCACTCGGCCTGGACATCCGCCAAGATGCCCGAAGGGTCGTACACAATCCGCATCCCAGCAGAGACCACCCGCCGGGTTCCTACATCTACAGGACCGGTCCTCGTCCATTGCCGAGTGACGAAGCCTGCTTCCACCTCGAGACCCGCGTCGAGGACGAACCTGCGCTCGTGCAACGGACCCCATTTCTGCGTGCGCGTAATGCCACTACTGCCCAGGGGGAGCACCCAATCGTCGTGGTACCAGTACGGCGCAACTTGGTCGACGACGAAGACCAGGTCGACGTCCGAGTCCATGCGCTCAGCACCACGAGCCCAGGAACCCACCACGCCGACTGCGATGATGTCCGGCGATGCGCTTGCCCACTGCGTGGCCCGCCGAAGCAGCTCGGTGAACTCCTGCTGACGTTCCTGGGTCACCATGGCTGGATGCTAGGCGGCGCCCGGCTGTCCGAGGCAGGCTGTACTGGCAGTTAAGGGAAAACCACCGTTCAGCAGGCAACCCGACTTCGGCACCCGGCCCCGAGCCTCGACCGGTGGCACGATGGTGAGCATGGTGACCAGCAACGACCAGCCGCCGCCGCTCGAATGGGTCGCGGCCTACCGGGCGGCCATGGTGAACGACCTGATCACGTTCCTGCGCGCCCGACTCGGAGAGTTGGAACAGAAGGCGCCGGACGTGCACGAGGGTCGGTGTGCTGCGCACCATGAGCAAGACCGGGGTTACGAGTACCACCCGGAGTGGTGTGACTGCGGGCGACCGGATCGCGAACGCGCTCATATCGAGGCGAAGCGCCGCATCATCGAAATGCTGACGCGGTACGAAAGGGCCATTCAGCAGGGGGAGAGCGAGACTGCCCGGCCCAGCGACTCGATTCCCGCAGCCATGTACGCCGCACGTGACGGGCTTGACCAGGTCATACGCCTGCACGCCGCTGCACACGCCGACCATCCGGACTACCGCGAGGAGTGGCGGCCGTAGGAGCAGTGCGTTCAGCGGCATGGACGACGGCGAGCGAGCGCGGTTGGGTCCGGCGCTCGTTCATTGACGGTACGCCCCGGTGCGTCCTCACGTTCCAATTCGCACCGGCCGTCGGGGCCATCGGGCTACCGCGCGTCACCCGGAATCCCCTTCCTGCCCGGTCATGGTTCAAGCACATCAAGGGCGCCTGCGGCGTCGCTGACGCGATGAGTGAAGCTCACCCTTGACACGGTCGGCACGGCGCTACGGATCGGCAGGAGCGAAGGGCACCAGGGTTTGGAGATCGCGACTGAAGCCCCGTTCAGTACTCGACGCGATACCAGTGGGCCGTCTCGCCCGTAAGTGGTGTCAGACGCACCCTCTGATCGTCGGTGTGGAACATCCGTACGCCGCCACCGAGCAATACCGGGGCAACGAACACAAGAATCTCGTCGAGGAGCTCAGCCTTGAGGCACTGCATGGCGACGTTCGCGCCCAGGATGTTCACGTACTTGTCGCCGGCGGCCTGCTTGGCTTGAGCAACAGCGCTATGCAGGTCGCTGACGAATGTCACGCTCGTGGCAGGCTCATCCGGCGGGCGGTGAGTGAGCACGAACGTCGGGCCGTGGTAGGCGCCCCCGAACGCGCCTTCCTTCTCAGTACCTCGGTTCGGGTCATCACCGCCGAAGGTGTTGTTGCCAGCCAGGATCGCGCCGGTACTCGCCAGCAGGCGCGTCGCTGTAGGGTTCTCGGCCACCAGATGTTCGGACAGCCAGGACATGTCGCCGTCAGGGCCAGCGATGTAGCCATCGAGTGACATGGTCGCCGAGTAGAGAAGCTTGGCCATACCTGCCCTTCAGTTGGTCGTCGTGTGAATAGACAAGCACGCTGCCCGAAAGTCATCGGTGGCGCACGGGTTGCGTGGCCTTGGCGGAACTACACCGATCCCAGGTCCGGTTACGTAGGGCAACTAGCGTCGGTAGCAACATCCCAACATGCCCCGGTCGACGGACGCACCCGGCGAGTAGGGACACTCGCAGGTCAGCGACGAGGAGAACCACCCGTCAGAACTGGTAGTACAGGAACGGGCTGAACGTGCCGGTGGCCACCAGGATCGCCGCGTACGCCAGCCCGACCGTCATCACGCCGACCCGCAGCACGGCCGCGGGGCGGTTGCGCGCCGACTCCAGCAGCGGCCCGGTCACCGGATGCGCCGGAAGGAAGAAGATGATCATTGCGGCGAGCAGCAGCACCAGCCGCTGGTTGGTGAGCGCCGACTCGATGACCTCGGTGAGGCCGTCGAAGTCCGGCAGCAGCATGTGCCCGATCATCGTCAGCGCCTGGCCCAGATCGGCGGCCCGGAAGAACACCCAGCCGAACATCGCCAGCACGAGCGTGAGCGCCCGCCGGGCGATGCGGGCCCCGGTGGCACTCGGCGTGGCGTCCCAGCCGAACGCGCGCTCGATGATGAGCAGCGCGCCGTGGTAGGCGCCCCAGACGACGAACGTCCACGCCGCGCCGTGCCAGAAGCCGGTCAGCACGAACACGATGCACAGGTTGCGGTAGGTCTTGCCGACCCCGGCCCGGTTGCCGCCGAGCGGGATGTAGACGTAGTCACGGAACCAGCGGGACAGCGACATGTGCCAGCGGCGCCAGAACTCGGTGATCGTCACCGAGGAGTACGGCCTGGCGAAGTTCTCCGGCAGCCGGAAGCCGAGCATCCGGCCGAGCCCGATCGCCATGTCGGAGTAGCCGGAGAAGTCGAAGTAGAGCTGCAGCGTGTATCCGATGGCGCCGAGCCAGGCGATCGCGAACGTCATCTCGTTCGACGGCGTCGCGAAACAGGCGTCGACCATCGGCCCGATCGAGTCGGCGATGATCGCCTTCTTGCACAGTCCCAGCGCGAACCGGGGAAATCCCGCGGCGATGTCGTCCAGGCGGTGCGAACGGAGCTGGGGCAGCTGGTCGGCGATCTCCCGGTACCGCACGATCGGCCCCGCGGCGAGCTGCGGGAACATCGAGATGTAGGTGGCGAAGGAGACCGGGTTGCGCAGCGCGGTCCGCTCGCCGCGGTAGATGTCCACCACGTAGGAGATGTGGTGGAACGTGAAGAACGAGATCCCGATCGGCAGCGCCAGCTGGACGATGGGGAAGTCGCCGCCGAGCAGGCGCGTGAACCAGGCGATCTGCTCGGTCGCGAAGCCCGCGTACTTCCAGATCACCAGGATGGACAGGTCGAACGCGATCACGGCGATGAGCAGCCTGCGCCGGAAGCGGGCAGGCCGCATGTCCCATTCGTCCGGTTCCAGCGACGGTCCGGCGGCGAAGTTGACCACCATGCACGCGAGCAGCAGCAGGGTGAACGACCCGGCGCCGGTCGCGTAGAAGATCAGGCTGCCGACCGCGATGATGCCGTTTCGCCAGCTCCGCGGGCACACCAGCACGGCGAACAGGACCGCCGGCATGAAGTACCACAGGAACAGTGGTGAGACGAACGACATCCTGCGCGGGCCCCCTGGTCACGGATCAGCATCGTGACCTTAGCCGAGCGCCGGTCCCGGTGGAGGCGGTATCGACGTCAAGTGGCGGGCGCCATGCGGCTCGTGAGTGCGCACACGAGTTCTAACTCGCGTACGCACTCACGAGGCTACGTGCGGCCGGTGATGCGACGGCGCCTGGCCACCTCGGCCAGCAGCACCGACGCGGCCACGGAGGCGTTCAGCGACTCGACACCGGCCGCCATCGGGATCGACACGGTCGCGTCACACGTCTCCCGCACCAGCCGGGAGAGCCCGCGCCCCTCGGAGCCGACCACCACGACCAGCGGCTCGGCGGCCAGTTCGAGCGAGTCGATGGCGACCGAGCCGTCCGCATCGAGGCCGACGAGCATCAGCCCTTCCGACGCGTACGACCGCAGCTGCCTGGTGAGGTTGGTCGCCATCGCCACCGGGAGCTTCGCGGCCGTGCCCGCGCTCGTCCGCCACGCCACCGCCGTCATCCCGGCGCTGCGCCTGCTCGGCAGCAGCACGCCGTGCGCGCCGAACGCGGCCGCGGAACGGATCACCGCTCCCAGATTGCGCGGATCGGTGACCCCGTCGAGCGCGACGAGCAGCGGGGCGTCGCCCGAGTCCCGCGCGGTGGCCAGCAGGTCGTCCGGGTGCGCGTACTCGAACTGGGGCACCTGCAGGCCGAGCCCCTGGTGCATCGCGCCGCCGGTCTTGCGGTCCAGCTCCTCGCGCGGGATCTCCAGGATCGATGTGCCCCGGTCGGCGGCCATGCGGACCGCCTCGGTGACGCGGTCGTCGGCGTCGACGTTCAGCGCGACGTACAGCGCGGTCGCCGGCACCTCCGCGCGCAGCGCCTCCACGACCGGGTTGCGCCCGGCGATGATCTCCGGGCCTTCGGCCTTCTTCGCCCGGTTCTTCTCGGCCTTCGCGGCGGCGGCCGCGCGCCGCTGTTTCGGATGGCCCGGCCGCATCTCGCCCTTGGGGGTCGGCCCCTTGCCTTCGAGGCCCTTGCGGCGCTGGCCGCCGGAGCCGACGACCTGCCCCTTCTTCGTGCCCGTCTTACGCACGGCGCCGCGGCGCCGGGAATTGCCAGCCATCGCTCAGTCTCTTACTGTCCATAAAGGACCATTCGGGGTGTCTTCCACCGCGATTCCGGCATTCGTGAGCTGATCACGAATGATATCCGCCGTCGCGAAGTCGCGTTCGGCGCGGGCCCGCTGGCGCGCCGCGAGCATGCCGTCCACCAGGTCGGCCAGCGCCTGGGACTCGGTGCCGGCCCGCTCGGCCCACCGCTCGGACAGCGGGTCGAGCCCGAGCACCTCGGTCATCGCCCGCACGGTCTCCGCCAGCTCGACGGACTTGGCGGCGTCGCCCCCGTCCAGCGCGGCGTTGCCGTCGCGGACCGTGTTGTGCAGTACGGCGAACGCCTGTGGCGTGCCGAGGTCGTCGTCGAGTGCGGCGGCGAACTCGGCGGCCACCTTCCCGGCGCGCACCTCGCCGGAAGCGCCGGAGACCCGCCGCAGGAACTGCTCGATCCGCCGGTAGCCCTGCGCGGCCTCGGACAGTGCCGCGTCGGAGTACTCGATCGTCGAGCGGTAGTGCGGCTGGATCAAGTAGTAGCGCAGCTCGACCGCGCGGTAGCGGCGCACCATCTCCGGGATCGCGACCACGTTGCCCAGCGACTTCGACATCTTCTCACCGGAAAGGGTGACCCAGGCGTTGTGCAGCCAGAACCGTGCGAACCCGTCGCCCGCCGCCCGCGACTGTGCGCGCTCGTTCTCGTGGTGCGGGAACACCAGGTCGACACCGCCGCCGTGGATGTCGAACTCGGGCCCGAGGTAGGTGGTGGCCATCGCCGAGCACTCGAGGTGCCAGCCGGGCCTGCCCTCGCCCCACGGTGTCGGCCACGACGGCTCACCGGGTTTGCTGCTCTTCCACAGCGTGAAGTCACGTGGGTCGCGCTTGCCCTCGGCCTGGGTCTCGCCCTGCTGCATCTCGTCGAGCCGCTGCCCGGACAGCACGCCGTAGTCGTCGAACGATGTGACCGAGAAGTACACGTCGCCCCCCGCGGCGTAGGCGTGCCCCGCGTCGATCAGCCGCTGCATCAGCTCGATCATCTGCGTGACGTGCCCGGTCGCGCGGGGCGCGATCGAGGGGGGCAGGCAGCCCAGCGCCGTGTAGGCGTCCTCGAACGCCCGCTCGTGCGTCGCCGCCCACTCCCACCAGGGCCTGCCCGCGTCGGCCGCCTTGGCGAGGATCTTGTCGTCGATGTCGGTGACGTTGCGCACCATCAGGACATCGAGTCCATTGTGGAGGAGCCAGCGCCGGAGCACGTCGTAGTTGAGGGCGCCGCGCACGTGGCCGATGTGCGGGATGCCCTGCACCGTGGCCCCGCACACGTACATGGACGCCGTTGCGCCACGCGCGGGTCGGAACTCCCGCACGTCCCTGGTCGCGGTGTCGTAAAGGTGAAGGGCCACGTCGAAAATGGTACGGGTCAGAGCGCGGCGTGCTCGCGCAGGGCGGCCAGCAGGCCGTCGGTGCGCTCGGCGGTCGGCAGCGGCTCGACCAGTGCGAACGCGCAGCCGAGCTCGCGTGCACCGCCGTCCGCCTCCTCGCTGTCGCCGACCATCAGCGCGTGCTCCGGCGCGACGCCCAGCCTGTCGAGGAGCCGCCGGAAAATCTCCGGGTCGGGCTTGATGGCCCCCTCCTCGTACGACAGCACGAACTCGTCGACGTAGGTGTCGAGGCCCCGTTCGGTGAACGCGGGCCGGATGTCGAAAGCGATGTTGCTCAGCACGCCGACCGAGAGGCCGTTGCCCGCCGCGCTCTTGAGCACCGCCTCGGTGTCCGGGTAGGGCGTCCACTCGCCGGGGTCGATGAGCCGGTCGTAGAGCGCCTTGGCCTGCTCGGCCCGGGAGACCCCGGACTGCCGGAGCACCTCCAGGTAGACCTTGCTGTGCAGCGCGGGGTCGAGATCACGGTTCTCCCACGCGTGCTGGTGCTCCTCATCGAGTTCGACCACCTGCGTCACCGGCGCCGTCATCCGGCGCATCAGCTCCGCCTGCGCCTCGATGTCGAGCGGGTCGCCGCCGTGGTCGGTCAGGTCGGAGAGCCAGCTCTCGTCCTGTTCCAGCCGGAACAACGTGCCGGAGAAGTCGAACAGCACCGCCCGGATCGTCACTGTTTTCCTCGCCATCTGGTCTCGGTCACGTCGTTCCCTTTCGCCGGTTCAGGGTGCGCCAGCGTCAGGCTATCCATCCGCGAGCGGCAGCAGGAGAGCGCTGGCGATGGCCGCGACGCCCTCGCCACGCCCGGTCAGGCCGAGCCCGTCGCTGGTGGTGCCGGACACGCTGACCGGCCCCCCGGCCGCGTCGCCGAGCACGCGTTGGGCCTCCTCGCGGCGGGTGCCGATCCTGGGTGCGTTGCCCACGACCTGCACCACGGCGTTGCCGACCCGGAACCCGGCCGCCTCGATCCGCCTGCGCGCCTCGGCCAGCAGGTCGGCGCCGTGTGCGCCCGACCAGCGCGGATCGCCGGTGCCGAACACGGCTCCGAGGTCACCGAGGCCGGCGGCCGAGAGCAGCGCGTCACACAGCGCGTGCGAGGCGACATCACCGTCGGAGTGCCCCGCGCAGCCGTCGACGCCCGGCCAGTACAGGCCCGCGATCCAGCAGTCCCTGCCCGGTTCGACGGGGTGGACGTCGACACCCTGCCCGATCCTCACGACGTTCCCTCGACAGTCAGCAACGCTTCCATGACGGCCACGTCGAAGGGCGAGGCCAGGCGTCGCCCCCGGGGATGCCCGGTGACGGTGCGTACCTCGCCACCGAGGGCACCGAGCGGGTCGGCCGGATCGGCCCGGAGCAGCACCTCGGCCCGGAAGCCGTGCGGGCTCTGCGCGGATCGCAGCAGTGAACGGTCCCGGGTGCCGCACACCACGCCCGCGGAGTCGACGACCTTGATGGTGTCCGTCACCGGCTCGACCGGGACGGCCGCGGACGCTCCCGCCCGTACCGCGTCGATGACCGCGCCGACCGTGGCGGCAGGGGTGAATGGCCGTGCCGGGTCGTGCACCAGCACGACATCGGACGGCTGAACAGCGCCGACCGCGAGGGCCGACCGCACCCAATCGGCACGGCCGGCACTCCCGGTGACGACTTTCACGCGGGTCTCGGCCAGCGGCTGGAGCATGGCCGAGCACACCGCGACCTGTTGCGGCGGCGCGAGCACGATCACCTGGCCGACCGAGCCGCACTGCAGCAAGCCGCGCACGGCATGCCACAGCAACGGCTCGCCGAGAGCCCGCAGCGATATCCCCGGAGGAGGATCGTCCCGATCATCGAAGGGGACAAGTGCGACGACGCTCAGGGTGACTAGACCGCCGCGGTTTCCAGGACCTCGTCGAGGAGCACCTCGGCCTTACCCTCATCGGTGCCCTCGGCCAGTGCCAGTTCGCTCACCAGTATTTGCCGCGCCTTGGCCAGCATCCGCTTCTCACCAGCGGACAAGCCGCGGTCCTTTTCACGCCGCCAGAGGTCGCGCACCACTTCGGCCACCTTGTTCACGTCGCCGGAGGCGAGCTTCTCGAGGTTGGCCTTGTACCGGCGAGACCAGTTCGTGGGCTCGTCGGTGTGCGGCGCACGCAGCACGTCGAAAACGCGGTTGAGGCCGTCCTGTCCCACGACATCACGCACGCCGACGATCTCGGCGTTGTCTGCTGGAACGCGAACGGTGAGGTCCCCCTGCGCGACTTTGAGGACGAGGTACTGCTTCTCCTCGCCCTTGATCACGCGGGTCTCGATCGCTTCGATGAGTGCGGCACCGTGGTGCGGGTAGACGACGGTCTCTCCGACCTTGAAAACCATGTGTCCTCTGCCCCTTTCGCTGTGTCCATGCTAGCACGGAGGCTCGGCGGGTAACCAGCCACCCGAGATCGTCCTCGCAGGTCAGTGGCCTGATCGTGGCCTGCCGGGGGTTGACAAACGCCGGATCTCCGTACTCACGCAGGTGGCGCCGATGGGGCCACGGGGCCTGCCGAAATCCACTGTGGACAATTGATCTTGGACGTGGCCGAGTGGCCGGCGCCACGGATCGGCCACCACATGCCGCCGGTGATCGGGTGTCCGGATAGTCTGCGCGGCAGGGTCGACCCCGCCTAGGAAGGACTCGCAGAGATGAGACAGCGCCGGATGCTGGGCGCGGCCGTGCTCGGGCTCGTCGCACTGGCCGTCGTGGGATGCGGTGCCGGGCAGATCACCCAGACCGACAGCCAGGAGGCCGCCGTCAACGGCGCGGTGGCCGAGACGGGCGACATCCTGGTCCGCGACGCGGAGCTGGTCTATCCCGAGGTCGCCGAGCGAGAGGGGCCGTCGGTGTACCCGGTCGGTTCCGACGCCGAGGTCAAGATGGCGCTCGTCAACCAGAGCCTGACGAGCGACGAGCTGGTGTCGGCCCGCTCGGACGACGCGCAGCGGGTCGCCGTCAAAGGCGAGACGGTCATCCCCGGGGACACGGCGCTGACCATCGCGCCGACCCGGCCGAACCTGGACCGGCTGCTGCACGCCGAGATGACGGTGGAAGGGCTGACCCGCGAGGTGCGCCCCGGTCAGACGATCAAGGTCGTCCTCGACTTCCGTAGGGCCGGTTCGGTCACCGTCGACCTGCCGATCGCCGCTCCGGCCGAGCCCCGCGAGGAGGGGCCGGAACCCGAGCCCGAGCACTGACTGTCGGTACCCGCGGCTAGCGTCGGGGCGTGGCAAAAAAGGGCTCCAGCTATCGCTGCGCGGAATGTGGCACCGAGGTCGCCAAGTGGGTCGGCCGCTGCCCGGAATGTCAGGCGTGGGGCACGATCGAGGAGCGTGGCGACGCCCGCCCGGCCATCGCGCGGGTGTCGGCCGGCGCTCCGAGCGCGCCCGCCCGGCCGATCGGCGAGGTGGACGTCGAGGCTTCTCGCGCCAGGGCGACCGGCGTGTCCGAACTCGACCGGGTGCTCGGCGGTGGCCTGGTGCCGGGTGCGGTCGTGCTGCTCGCCGGGGAGCCCGGTGTCGGCAAGTCGACATTGTTGCTGGAGGTCGCCTACCAGTGGGCGGCCGAGGACCCCACCGCCGGCCCTTCGCTCTATGTGACCGGTGAGGAGTCGGCGGGGCAGGTGCGGCTGCGGGCGGAGCGCACCGGCAACGTGCACGGCCGCATGTACCTGGCCGCGGAGAGCGACCTGTCCGCCATCCTCGGGCACGTCGACGACGTCAAGCCCGGCGTGCTCATCGTCGACTCGGTGCAGACGATGGCCTCGCCACAGGCCGAAGGATCGCCGGGCGGGGTCACCCAGGTACGCGCCGTGGCGGCCGGCCTCGTCGCGCTGGCCAAGGAACGCGGTCTCCCGGTGGTCCTCGTCGGTCACGTGACCAAGGAGGGCTCGGTCGCCGGACCCCGCCTGCTGGAGCATCTGGTCGACGTCGTCCTGCACTTCGAGGGCGACCGCCACTCGACGCTGCGGATGGTCCGCGGCGTGAAGAACAGGTTCGGCGCCGCCGACGAGATCGGCTGCTTCGAGTTGCGCGACGACGGCATCGCCGGCGTGCCCGATCCGTCCGGTCTCTTCCTGAACCGGCATGCCGAGGCGGTGCCCGGCACGGCGATCACTGTCACCGTGGAGGGCAAGCGCCCCCTGCTCTGCGAGGTGCAGGCCCTCGTCGCGCGATCGAGCCTGGCCCAGCCGCGGCGCGCGGTGAGCGGACTTGATTCCGCGCGCGTCGGGATGGTGCTCGCGGTGCTGGAGAAGCGCGGCCGCATCCGGTTCGGCGAACAGGACGTCTACACCGCCACGGTCGGCGGGATGAAGGTGACCGAGCCCGCCGTCGACCTGGCGATCGCGCTGGCGGTCTCCTCCGCCGCGCAGGACGTCGCGCTCTCACCGCGGCTGGTGGCGATCGGCGAGGTCGGTCTGGCCGGTGAGGTACGGCGGGTCACCGGCGTGGGCAGGCGGTTGTCGGAGGCAGTGCGGCTGGGGTTCACCCACGCGCTGGTGCCCCCCGATCCGGGGCCCCTGCCGGACGGCATCCGGGCGCTGGAGGTGGGCGACCTGGGCAGCGCGCTCAACGCGGTCCAGCACGTGCCGGTGCACTGACGGAGCCGGGGTGCCCCCGACGAACACCCCGGCCCCTCTTGGTTATTGCCCGCCGGACGGGCCGCGTTCACGGCTTGTCACCCATCCGGCCCACCACGGCATAGTCGGCGGTCCACTCGCCGACGATCGTCCCGGCCGGGACGAGTCCGCCCTCCCGGCCCGACGGCGCGTCGACGAGTTGTACCTGGTGGCCGCCGACGAGCAGGCCCGTCGCCGGGTCGACGAGCAGCACGATGCGGTGAAAGCCCTGGTCGTCGATGCTGATCGGCACCGCGGTGCGGCCGTCACCGGTGGTGGTCTCGGCGCCGACCGCGACGCCCGGCAGATAGCCGAGCGTGCCGAACAGCGCCCTGCGCAGGTCCGCGGGCACCGCGTCGGCCAGCAACTGCGCGATCTTGCGGAAGGCGGCAGCCGGTGCGTCCTCCCTCGGCCACTGGTCGGCCACCAGCTGGCGGTACAGCGCCCGCGGATCGCGCGGCAGTGCGGCGGTGAACCCCGCGTCCGGATGCCACCAGCCCACCACCTTGGTGTCGAACCGGCCGCCGTCGCCGAACATCGTGCCGTCCTCGGTGGTGCGCTGCCACGTACCCGAACGGTCGGCGGGAATCCAGGTCCGGGCCGGTTCGGCGGTGTCCCTGCCCCGCGGCCGCCGCTCGATGTAGAGGTACTCGCCAGGGGCCACGACGAGGTCGGTGGCGTTCTCGCCGAGCCTGCCGGCGTCGTTGCGCGGCTCGGCCGGGATGGCGGGCAGCGGGCGCTCGTACCAGGGGCCCGCGGGCTGCTCCGGCCCGGCGGGCGGCGCGACGGGTATCTCCTCGCCGGTCACCGAGACGACCACGACCCCGCCGCCGAGGATCGCGATGGCGACCGCGGCGGCCAGCGGAAGCAGCCTGCGAGCGGTGGGCCGGGCCGCGCGGCGGGCCGCGAGCGGAGGCTCCGGCAGGGAGCCGGGCGCCCGGTCCACGGCGGCGAGCAGCCGGGCCCGCCCCTCGGTGAACGCCGGTTCGGACATCTCGGGCCGGCCGGCGCGCAGCCGGCGCACCAGCCCGTCGATCTCGCTGTCGTCGGTCATCGGTCGGTCTCCTGGGTGCGCAGCTTGCGGCGCAGCGTGGTGCGCGCACGATGCAGGCGGGTACGGGCGGTGCGCGGGTGGATGTCGAGTGCCTCGGCCGCCTCGGCCGGGGTGAGGTCGGCCCAGGCGACGAGCAGCAGGACGTCGCGCTCCTCCCGGCGCAGTGCGGCGAGAGTGCGGGCCGCCGCGCGCAGCCTGCCCTCGGCGTCGGCGCGGTCAACGGCGACCGCGTCGAGCGGGTCGGCGATGCAGGCGCGGCCGCCGTCGCGGGCCAGCGCGCGCAGGCCGCGGACCTCCCGCCGCGCGTGCCTGCGGAGCAGGTTGGTGGCGATGCCGTACAGCCATGCCCTGGCGGTACCGCGCGCCGGGTCGTAGTGCGCGCGGCCGGTCCACGCGGCGAGGAACGTCTCCGCCACCAGGTCGTCCGCCGTCTCGGTGTCGAGCCTGCGGGACAGGTAACGGTGCAGTGGCCGGGCGTGCGCGTCGTAGAGCCCGGCCAGCACCGTGCCCGCGTCGGCGCCGGTGAGGTCGGGCCGCTCGTGCTGGTCCGCGCCGGGCCCGCTGGTCATCGTCACACCACAGTCTTGCCCGCGGCGGTGCGCGGCGTTCCGGATTGTCGGTCCCCGCGCGTAGGGTGCCGCGTGACCGAACTCACATGGGGAGGCTCGTATGGAAACGTTGCTCGCGATAGGTACGCGCAAGGGGCTCTGGCTCGCGCGCAGCCGGGACAGACGCCGGTGGGAGGTGTCCGGCCCGCAGTTCCCGGTCGCCGACGTCAAGGCGATCGGCATCGACACCCGGCGCGCGACGCCCCGGCTCTCGGCGAGCGTACTCAACAGCCACTTCGGCCCGACCGTGGTGACCAGCGACGACCTCGGCGCCACGTGGAGCGAGCCCGACGACGCGCCCGTCGCGTTCCCCGGCGACACCGGTGCCGCGCTCGAGGGCGTGTGGCAGTTCGCGTACGGGCCGGAGCCGGACGTCGTCTACGTCGGCGCCGAGCCGTCGGCACTGTTCCGCTCCGACGACGGCGGGCGGAGCTACGAACTGGTGCGCGGGCTGTGGGAGCACCCGCACCGGGAGCACTGGGAGCCCGGCGGCGGCGGCAAGGCGCTGCACACCGTGCTCCCGCACCCGCACGACGCGCGCCGGATGAGCGTCGCGATGTCGACCGGTGGCGTCTACCGCACCGAGGACGGCGGCGCGACCTGGAACCCGTCGAACACCGGTATCCGCGTGGAGTTCATGCCGGAGGGCCAGGAGTTTCCCGAGTACGGGCAGTGCGTGCACAAGGTCGCCGTGGACCCCTCGGACCCCGACCGGCAGTACCTGCAGAACCACGGCGGCGTGTACCGCAGCGAGGACGGCGGGGCCACGTGGCGGTCGATCGCGGAGGGGCTGCCCGCCGACTTCGGGTTCCCGATGGTCGCCCACCCGAGACGGCCGGAGGTGATCTACAACTTCCCGCTGGACTCCTCGATGATGCGGTTCCCGCCCGCGGGCCGCTGCCGGGTGTACCGCAGCGAGGACGCAGGTGCCATGTGGACGGGGCTGTCGAAGGGGCTCCCGGAGGGCGGTTTCTGGTCGGCGGTCATGCGGGACTCGATGTGCGCCGACGACGCCGACCCGGCCGGTGTGTACTTCGGTTCCCGGTCGGGCGAGGTGTGGGCGAGCCCGGACGAGGGGGAGACCTGGAACCAGGTCGCCGCCCACCTGCCCGACGTGTTCTGCGTCCGCGCCGCGGTGATCTGAATGGACGCCGCCGTCTCGACGGTCTCGGTGGGCCTGCCATCCGTGCTGCGCGGGCTCGCCGAAGGGAACTCGCGCGTGGAGGTCGCCGGTTCGACGCTGGGCGCGGTGCTCGATGCGCTGGCCGAGCGCTACCCCGGGCTGGAGCGGCGGCTCCGGGACGAGCGGGGAGGGCTGCGCCGGTACGTGAACTTCTACGTCGACGGCGAGGAGTGCCGCCGTCTCGACGGCCCGGCCACTCCGCTGCGCGACGGCGCCGAGGTGGTGGTTATCCCCTCGGTGGCCGGTGGTTGAGCGGCGCCGGGTCCGGCGCCGCGTGTTGGGTCAGGTGCGCGAGGATGCGTTCCCGCATCGGGCGGCGCTCCAGGGCGGCCTCCAGCTCGGCGACGACCGCGCTCAGGGGATGTGGCACCTCGTCGTCGAGCTCCACAACGGCGGCCTCGGTGGCACGCCACTCGGCTTCGAGGAACGGCACGAGGTCCTGGCCACGCCGGGTCAGCGCGACGCGGCGTGTTCGTGCGTCCGGTCCGGGTTCTGAGCGCACCAGCCCCTCGCGGCGCATCGCGGCGACCGTCTGGCTCATCGCCGAGTGCGTACGGTCGAGGGACCGGGCGAGCTCCCGGATGGTGAGTGGCCCGGTGTGCGCCAGCCGGATCAGCGGATAGGCGAACCGCGGCCGGACGCCCGTGATGCCGCGTTCGGTGTAGACGCTCTCGATCTCGGCGTCCAGGGCGGCGAGCAGGTCGTGCAGAGCCTGCCAGCGGCCGGGTGACGCGGTCGGATCGGTGGTTGTCACAGCACTAACATAACAGCGCTGTGACAACCACCGCCGGGTTACCGGTTCACCGCGGCGTTGGCGCGGTCACCCTGCCAGCAGGCGGGCGCAGCGGGCAAGGCCGATGTGCGAGTACGCCTGCGGATGGTTGCCTAGCGAGCGCTCGGCGATGGGATCGTATTGCTCGGGCAGCAGCCCGGTCGGGCCCGCGGCGTCCACCAGCTGCTCGAAGAGCTCCTGCGCCTCGGTGCGCCGGCCGGTCAGCAGGTACGCCTCGATCATCCACGCCGCACACAGGTGGAAGCCGCCCTCGTCGCCGGGCAACCCGTCGTCGCGCCGGTAGCGGTACACCGTCGAGCCGCTGCGCAGCTCGCTCTCGATCGCCGTCACCGTCGACTGGAACCGCTCGTCCTGCGGGTCGAGCAGCCCGGACAGCCCGACGAACAGCGAGGCGGCGTCCAGGTCGGTGCCGTCGTAGGCGGTGGTGAACGCCTGCACCTCCGCATTCCAGCCGTGCGTCAGGACGTCGGTCGCGATCTCCTCCCGCAGCTCCGCCCAGCCGTTCGGTACCTGCCGGTCGTACACCTCGGCGAGCCGGATCGCGCGGTCGAGCGTCACCCAGCACATCACGCGCGAGTACACCCGGTGCCGCGGCATGTGCCGCTCCTCCCAGATGCCATGGTCGGGCTCGTTCCAGCGCCGCTTGACCGCCTCGGCCATCGCGCGCACCATCTGCCAGTCCTGGTCGCGAAGGCCGCCGCGCGCCTCGGCCAGCGTCACCACCAGCTCGACCACGGGGCCGAACACGTCGAGCTGCACCTGATGGTTGGCGAGGTTGCCGACGCGCACCGGCCGCGAGCCCTTGTACCCCGGCAGCGAGTCGATCACGGCCTCGGCGCCGAGCTGAGTCCCGGCCAGCGTGTAGAGCGGGTGCAGCCGTTCCGGCCCGGCGAGCGTGGACAGCACGCCGTGCAGCCAGCGCAGGAAGCCGTCGGCCTCCTCCAGCGACCCCAGCTCGACCAGCTCGCGCGCGGTCATCGCGCCGTCGCGGACCCAGCAGTAGCGGTAGTCCCAGTTGCGGACGCCACCGATCTCCTCGGGCAGCGACGTGGTCGCCGCCGCCATGATTCCGCCGGTCTCCACGTCGACGAGCCCGCGCAGCGTCAGCGCGGAGCGGGTCACCAGCTCGGGCTCGACGCTGGGCAGCTTGAGCGTGGTCGCCCACGTGCTCCAGTACTCGCCCGCGCGGGCCCGGCGGTCCAGTTCGGGCAGCTCGTGCGGGCCGAGCTCCGTGGTGCCGCAGCGCAGCTCCAGCACCACCGGCTTGCCCGGTGCAGGCTGGACGAGCGCGGTCGCGGTGTCGTGCAGCCCGTCGCTGGTGATCTCCCACTGCACACCGGGCGCCCGCAGCACGAACGGCTCGGACGTGCCGAGCACACGCAGGCCGTCCTCCTCCTGCAGCAGCCGCACCGGCACGCCGCCGAACTCCGGCCGCGGCGCGAACACCACGGACGCGGTGGCCTCGCCGGAGATCACGCGCACCAGGTCGGTGCGGTGCATCGGGCTCTCCGGTTCCAGGTAGTCGGTGACCAGCAGCCTCGACCAGCGGGTCTCGACGGTCATCGTGTTCGGCAGGTACCGCTGCCCGAGCGGCAACCCATTGCGGTGCGGGTTGATGGTGAAGTGGCCCGCCGCGGGGCCGCCGAGGAGATCGGCGAACACGGCGGGCGCGTCGGGACCGGGGTGGCACAGCCAGGTGAGCTTGGCATCGGGCGTGAGCAGGGCCACCGAGCGTTCGCACGCGAGCATCGACAGCCGCTCGATCGGCGGCGACTGCTCGCCGTAGAGCCAGTTCCGCCGCTCCTCCAGCATGAAGGCGAGGATCGTCGCGACGTCCACCGTGTCCGGCACCCGGTACTGGGCGAGGCTTTCGCCGTCGCCGACCTTCACTCCGAGGTCGGGCCCGGTCAGCCGCGCGAAGACCTTCTCGTCGGTGACGTCGTCGCCGAGGAACACGGCCGCGGTGGCACCGACCTGGTGGCGCAGGGTGTCGAGCGCCTTGCCCTTGTCGGTCTGCACGACGGAGAGCTCGACGACCTCCTTGCCATCGGTCGTGGAGACACCATCCCACTTCGAAGGTCCACTGTGGACTTCGGCGAGGATCTGCCTGCCCACCTCGTGGTCGGCGCGGCGGACGTGCACGGCGATACTCGCAGGCTTCACCTCCAGGGTGACGCCGGGCGCACCGCCGATGAGCCGCTCCAGCTCGGTTTCGAGGTCACGGTGCAGGCGGCGGGCCCCGGCGTCGAGCTCGTGCACGAAGCCGATGTCGAACTCGGAGCCATGGCTGCCGACGAGGTGGACCTCGGCGGGAAGTCTGGAAAGCGTGGCGAGATCACGCAGGGCACGACCCGAGATCACCGCGGCGGTGGTCTCGTGCAGGCCGGCCAGCGACCGCAGCGCACCCACCGACTCGGGCCGCGCGCGGGCCTCGTCGGGGTTCGCCGTGATCGGAGCCAGCGTGCCGTCGTAGTCGCAGGCGACCAGCAGGCGCGGTGTCCGGGCGATCTGCACGATCGCGCGCCGCAGCTCAGCGGGCAGGGCCTCGGCGGTCAACACTCCTCCTTGGGAGCTTGCGGGATGGTCTCGGGATCAGGCGGCCGGCTCGGACCCGAGGGCTTCCAGGAACGAGCGCGCCCACCTGTCGACGTCGTGCGTGAGAACCTGACGACGTAAGGCGCGCATCCTACGCCGACCTTCGGCGGGGTCGAGCGTAATGGCCGCCTCCAAGGCGTTCTTCACCCCGTCAAGGTCGTGCGGGTTGACCAGGAAAGCGCTGCTCAGCTCGGCCGCGGCTCCGGCGAACTCCGACAGCACGAGCGAGCCGCCGAGATCATGCCGGCACGCGACGTACTCCTTGCACACCAGGTTCATCCCGTCGCGTAGTGGGGTGACCACCATCGCGTCCGCCGCGGAGAAGAAGGCGGCGAGCTCCTGGCGGTTGACCGACTGGTGCAGGTAGTGCACGACCGGGCGGCCGACGCGGGCGAACTCGCCGTTGATGCGCCCCACCATCTGCTCGATCTCACCGCGCATCCGCTGGTAGTGCTCGACCCGTTCGCGGCTCGGCGTCGCCAGCTGGATGAACGTCACTTCCTCCGGCTTCGCCCTGCCCTCCTGCAGCAGCTCGTGCAGGGCCTGTAGCCGCAGGTCGATGCCCTTGGTGTAGTCGAGCCGGTCGACGCCGAGCAGTACCGTTCTGGGGTCGCCGAGGTCGGCGCGGATCTGTGCCGCCCGGTCGCTGACGGCCTTCGTTCTGGCCAGCGAGTCGAGTCCGGCCGCGTCGATCGAGATGGGGAAGGCGCCGACCCGGACGGTCCGGTCGCCGACCTGGACCATGCCGGGCCGGGACCGCACGCCGACGGCGCCGCGGCTCGGTTCGAGGCCGATCAGCTGGCGGGCCAGCCACAGGAAGTTCTGCGCGCCGCCGGGCCGGTGGAAGCCGACGAGGTCGGCGCCGATGAGGCCGCGCACGATCTCGGCGCGCCACGGTAGCTGCATGAACAGCTCGACCGGCGGGAACGGGATGTGCAGGAAGAAGCCGATCCGCAGGTCGGGGCGGAGTTCGCGGAGCATGGTCGGCACGAGCTGGAGCTGGTAGTCCTGCACCCACACCGTCGCGCCCTCGCCGGCGACGGCGGCGCTGGCCTCGGCGAACCGCCGGTTGACCCGGACGTAGCTCTCCCACCAGCTGCGGTCGAAGATCGGCCGGGCCACCACGTCGTGGTAGAGCGGCCACAGCGTGGCGTTGGAGAACCCCTCGTAGTAGTCACGGACCTCGGCGGAGGTCAGCGCGACCGGGTGCAGCACGAGGCCCTCGTCGGTGAACTCGTCCACCTCGACGTCGGGCACGCCAGGCCAGCCGACCCAGGCGCCCTTGCGGGACCGCAGGAACGGTTCGAGTGCAGAGACGAGCCCGCCAGGGCTCTGGGTCCAGCGCTGGCTGCCATCCTGGGTGCGTTCGAGGTCGACGGGTAGCCGGTTGGCGACGACAACGAACTCGGCCCGTGCGCTGGATTGCTCCGTTGTTTCCGCAGATGGCATACCTAGAACACTATCGCGATCCGGTCAGTCGAGACGGCGGCCAGGAACCAGCGGCCCCGCCATTCGCGGCCCCGCCAGCTTGCGTTCGAGGCGGCCGAGACCGGTGCGCAACGGCTGGGCGAGGAACTCCCCGAGCACCACGCCCGCGGCCAGGGCCAGCCCGATCGCGACGGCGGACATGAGCGTCGCCAGGTTGCCGTTCTCGGCCAGCCGCGACAGCCCGCTGTAGGTGACGAAGCCGGGAAGCAGGGGGGTGATACCGGACACAGCCACGACGAGCGGCGTCACCTTGAGCCTGCGCGACAGCACGCCACCGCCGAGCCCGACGAGGGTGGCGGCAATGCCGGACGCGGTGATCTGGTCGGTCTCGAACAGCCTGAGGAACCCGTACGACGCGGCACCGACGGCGCCCGCGACCCCGGCGACGAGCAGCGGGCGCAGCCGTGAGTACGAGGCGAGCGCGAAGCAGGCCGCCGCGGACGAGCCCGCCAGCATGACGACGTGCAAGCCGTAGGTGGACAGGGTCGTCGTGGCGGGTGGCGGCGTACGCGAGGCGCCGAGGGTCGCGGCGAGCTCGATGGCGAAGGCGACACCGGTGATCAGGCCCGCACTCATCAGCGCGACCTCCAGGCTGCGCCCTGCCGCCGTGACGTAGTAGCCGGTGATGGCGTCCTGCACTGCCGACACAGTGGACAATCCGGACAGCAACACCGTCAGGGCCGCGGCGACCACCAGCGTTCCGTTGTCCAGCGGGACGACGTCGATGTTGACGATCGCGATGGCGGTGAGCGTGGCGACGAGGCCGCCGACGACCTGCTGGAAGAAGAACGGCAGCCGGACCTTGTTGACCAGCCGCCCGACGCGGTCGACGACGGAGCTGATCACGAACGCGACCAGCGCCGTCCACCCGTCGCCGCCGAGCAGGACGGCGATGCTCGCCGCCATGCCGCCCCAGGCGAGCGTGGAGACCCAGCGGGGGTAGGGGTGCCTGGCGCCGGTGATCCGGTGCAGCTCGGAGTACGCCTCCTCCGGGCTGATCTGACCGCTGGTGAGCTTGCGGACGAGGAGCTCGGTGTCGGAGAGCCGGGTGTAGTCGAGGCTGCGCGAGCGGACCACCCGCAACGCCGTGACCGGGGGCAGATCGCTGCCGCGGTGGCAGCTCACCGTGATCGAGGTGAAGATGACGTCCACCTCGCAGTGCGGCAGGCCGAGCGCGTTGGCGAGGGCGAGAATGGTGGCGGTCACGTCCGAGGCGCCCGCGCCGTTGGTCATTTGGACCTCGCCGATGCGCAGCGCGAGGTCGAGTACGAAGTGCACGGTCGCCTCGTCCGGGAGCTCCGGCCCCATCGCCGTGGTCGTCTCGACGGCGGGCAGCTCACCGGTCGGTGCCTCGAGGATGTGCCAGGCGCGCTGACGGGTCTCGCGGCCGCGCCTGCGCCGGGCGCTCTGCTTGTCGTGGTTGTCCTCGGCCGGCGCTTCCAGGATCTGCCACGCACGCCGACGATTGGCCGACGCCCTGCCACGCGGGCTGATCTTCATCGCCTACCTCCTCGCTGTTCCCGGGGAGCATCGACCGGCGCACCACGACCGTTGCATGTTCATCGGAGTGGCGTGCACCACGTTGGATCCTCACCGCGGGTCCGCCGCCATTCTGCTCGCCGTGCGGCCGGGCGGCATCGTTTCGCGGGGTGGTCTATATAGTTGGGCCGAGCCCGCCCACGGGCAGTCGTGAGCGGGGTCAGGCCGACATAGCTCAGCTGGTAGAGCAACTGTCTTGTAAACAGTAGGTCAGGGGTTCGAGTCCCCTTGTCGGCTCCGGCGGCAGGCAGCGAGCCGGTCAGGACTCGTGAGTGCGTACACGGGTCAGAACTCGGCTCAACACTCACGAGCGGTGGACTCGCGGGGGCCGGTTCCTCAGGCGGGCGTTGTCGAGGACGTGGACGTCGGCGCGAGCCGTACCTGGTTGCGGCCGCCTGCCTTTGCGGCGTACACGGCGCTGTCGGCGGCCATCATCAGCTCGTCGAGCGTGGAGATGCCCGGGTCGGGGTAGACCGCCGCCCCGATGGACACCGTCACCCGGACCGGCTCCCCCGGCACTCCGGCGATGTCGACGGCGAGGTGCTCGACGCGCCGTCGGACGCGTTCGGCGATCCGCAGCAGGTTCGTGCTGTCCCCGACCTCGGGGATGACGACCGTCAGTTCCTCGCCACCCCAGCGGCAACAGGCGTCCTGGCTGCGGATCTCGTCGGCGAGTTCGTGTGCGACGGCCTTGAGGACCTCGTCGCCGGCCAGGTGGCCGTGGGTGTCGTTGACGTTTTTGAAGTGGTCGATGTCGAGGATCAGCAGGCCGGCGGCCTGGCCGGTGCTGTGGGCGCGGCCGAACGCCTTCTCCGCCACCGGCCGCCACCACTTCACCGTGGTCAGACCGGTCTTGGCGTCAGTGCGGGAGGCATTCTGGTACTGGTGGATCAGGACGCCCCGATGCATGATCACCAGTGTCGGCACGATCGCGGCGAGCACCACCGGATGAGTCAGCAGCACCGTGGCGGCGATGAGGCCGAGCCCCATGGCCCCGGCCTCCAGCAGCTGCTGCGAGAAGTTGGTGAACAGATCACGCGCGGGCCGCTGAGGATCGGACAGCGCGATCGCGGCCATGACCAGTCCACAGTTGAGCAGCCAGCGCAGCCCCGCCGCCAGTACGACGACTCCGAGGTCGGCCAGCCCCGCGGGCAGCGCCGGATCGGGCAGCCCTGGGTAGTGGTGCATGCCCTGGGCCAGCACGGCGACGGCCGCGTGGCTGCCGATGAGCACGGTGGCGCAGGCGAAGATCCACCGATGTGGCACCACCGGGCGCTGACTGGGCCAGATGCGGTACCAGGCCATCGCGTAGGTGGCCACGACCATGGCCGTGGCGAGCACCGGGGGCAGCACGAGCACCGCGGCGAACGACCACAGACCTTTGGTGTCGACGTAGGCGACCGACTCGTGCCGCAGGTACTCTCGCTGCCGTTCGATCTGCCGGGTCAGCTCGATCGACGCGGCCGCACACACTGCCAGGACGGCGAAGCGGACCAGGTCGACGGTGTGAACCGGGACCAGGAAGGCGGTCGCGACACTGGTGACGATGGCGACGGCGTTGACGACCAGCAGATAGCGCCGCACCGGGGCGGGGGCGTTCCACAGTCCCCAGCCGGCGACCCATCTCCGTGGCCCGGCGATCAGCTTGTGCACCAGATCCCATCCGCGCGAATACGATCCTCGTTCGTGTGATTTACCGTAACCGATCGTCTACACAAGGTCCCTGTTTCGAGCGAAGTGCTTCGCTCTGTAACCGCGTTCCACCCAGTTGGACTAACGGCCTAACTTGTGAGCCAACGACCATCACCCGATACAGGGAATGGAAGGAGGTGTCCCCGCCATGCGTGACAACAACTGGACCTGACATGACCGGTCTCCCAGCGACGTCACTAGCCGGAGGAAGAGGTGAACCTCATGCAGCGCGACAACAACTGGACGTGACTATGACTCGGCGACTCAGCGTTGCTTGCCGGTAGGCGGGAGCGAGAAGGCGTCCGCCTACCGGCCGGTCCTGTCGTCCGGCACCGCTCCAGCAGGGGACGAGGTCGTGCGCGACCACGCTCCCCACGCCACCGCGGCCACCACGGTGCCCAGCACGGCGGCCAGGCCGATCACCAGTGCCGGGGTCAGCAGCTGCGCGACCAGCCCGGACACCACGATCCCCAGGCCCTGTGCGGCCCGTAACGCCGCGATCGCCACCCCGACGGCCTGCCCTCGCTGTGCGGCCGGCACCTCGGCGACGTAGGTCGCCTGGGTGACCATGTCGTGCGCGGAGAAGGCACCGCTCGCCGTCCACAGCAGCACCAGCACCAGCAGCGACGGCTGCCACGCGGTGGGCAGCAGCACCAGACTGCTGGCGACCGCCAGCGGTCCCAGCAGGGCGAGCCTGCGCTTCGGGGCGACCCTCTTGAGTATCACCATGCCGAGCACGGTCCCCACCGGATTGGCGGCCAGCAGCCAGCCCACCGCGGCCGTGCCCGCCTGTATCTGACCGGCCATGGGCACGGCCAGGCCCTCGGGCACCACATAGAAGCCCGAGCAGCAGGCGATCAGCAGCAGGACCCGTAGCCGCGGGCTCGCCGCGACGAGGCGCCATCCACCGGTGATCGTGGCCCACCTGCCTTGCGTGGCGGCGCCCGCCGTCGCGCGGTCGGGGCGGTGCGCGCGCAGGCCGAGCCGGATCAGCAGGGCTGAGATCAGGAAGGTCGCCGCGTCCACCCACAGCGCCCCCGACGTGCCCAGCCAGGCGACGACGGCCGCGCCCGCGCCGAAACCCAGCACCAGCCCGGCCTGGTAGGTCATGGAGATGACGCCGAGGCCGATCACCAGCGCGTCACCGTCGAGGATGTCGGGAAGCGCCGCCTGGCGAGCGGCGGCGAACGGGGCCGCCAGCAGTTGCACCACGACGAGCAGCGCGACCTGGCCGGCAAGCGGCATGCCCGGCACCGTCATGGCCGCGACCACGACCGCCCTGGCCACGTCGGTGACCACCATGACCGTGCGACGGGAGTACCGGTCGGCGACCCCGGCCAGCACCGCGCCGCCGACCAGGTCGGGCACGTAGCTCACCGCATACGTGAGCGCGGCCAGCCCGGCCGAGGCCGTGCGGTCGTAGACCAGCACCGTCAGCGCGACCCGCGCCAGTTGGTCGCCGGCCACCGACAGCACGTGTGCCAGCCACAGCCGGCGGAACTCGCCAACGGCGAACAGGGCACGGTAAGTCGTCGCCTGCTGACTCATGGTTGCCACAGTGTGCCCGGCCGGGTCGCCGTCCGTCTGCACAACGGCGAATTCGGCCGCTCTACCGGCTGCGCCGGAGGTGCATGTGGATGGCCGCGTGCAAGTATCCGTGCATGGACGTCCTGCGCTACACCGCGTTCACGACCGTGCCCGAGGGCGGAAACCCCGCGGGTGTCGTGCTGGACGCCCGCGGCGCCGACGACGCGGCGATGCAGCGCGTGGCCGCGGAGGTCGGCTACTCCGAGACGGCGTTCCTGTTTCCGGGCGCGGAGCGGGCCGAGCTGCTGGTGCGTTACTTCAGCCCGCTGGCCGAGGTGCCGTTCTGCGGTCACGCGACGATCGCGTCGGCCGTCGCGTACGCCGAGCGCAACGGGCCCGGCTCGCTGCGCTACTCGACGGCGGCGGGCCCGGTGGCCGTGCGTACCTCGGTCGCCGCCGACGGCAGGGTCACGGCCACGCTCGTGAGCGTCCCGCCACGCACGACCGAGCCTGCGCCCGGTGACCTGGACGAACTGCTCGCCGCGCTGCGCTGGTCACCCGACGACCTCGCTCCGGACCTCCCGCCGCGCGTCGCCTTCGCGGGTGCGTGGCACGCGGTGCTCGGCGCGGCCACGCGGGAACGCCTCGCGGCTCTCGACTACGACTTCGACCGGCTCGGCGCCCTGATGGCCGCCCGGGGCTGGACGACGGTCGCGCTCGTCCACCGGTCGGACGAGCACACGTTTCACGCGCGCAATCCCTTTCCGCCCGGCGGAGTGGTGGAAGATCCCGCCACCGGCGCGGCCGCCGCCGCGCTCGGCGGGTACCTCCGCGAGCTCGGGTGGGTCACGCCGCCGGTCGCCCTGACCGTGCACCAGGGCGACGACATGGGACGTCCGAGCGTGCTCGCGGTGGACGTCCCGGCCGAGCCGGGCAGCGGCATCGCGGTCTCCGGCTCGGCGGTCGCGCTTCCCGCCGGATGAACCACCGGCAGCGGTAGCTCGTAGTCGATGCTGTCCTCGTCGACCGTGCCGAGCGCTCCCGGCCACAGCCGTGCGATACCGAGCCGGGCGGGTTCGTTGTCGGCCAGTACGTCGGCCTCGAAACGGGTGATGCCGTGGGCGGCGGCCCGTTCCGCGAGGCGGGTGACCATCGAGCGGCCGACGCCCCGGCGCTGCCAGGCATCCGCCACGAGCACGGCCAGCTCCGCCCTCGCCGAGCGCGGCCGGCGCACGTACTGGGCGAGCCCGACCGCCTGTTCGCCGGCGACCGCGACGACGGCCTCATGGGTGTCGTGGTCGATGTTCGCGAGCTGGCGTAGCAGCGCCGCCGGAATCGCCGGTGTGCCGACGAAGAAGCGCTGGTAGAGCGATCTGGACGACAACCCGGCTGACATGGCCTCGATCAGCCGTACGTCCCGCCGTTCGAACAGGCGGATGCACGGTGAGGGTGCCGGAAAAAAGAAACGATCGATCGTGCTATTTATTGGGGCCAGTTCTGCGTCGGGAAACATGCTGCCGTCTTTCCGGTCGGTCGGGTGTGGGAGTGGCTCAGCGGGCGGCGTCGAGCAGCGCCTCGAAGGCCCGCCTCGCCCGCTGCTCGGCCTTCGGGTCGGCGAGCAGCCGAGCGGTGTGGACGTAGGCGAGCAGGATCCCGTGCAGGTCCTGCGCGAACTGGTACGGATCGGCGTCCGCGCGGAACCGGCCTTCACTGATGCCGGTGCGGAAGACCTGCGCCACGGTGTCGGCGAGATCGCGCTCGTCGTTGACAAGCAACTCGCGCACCGCGCCTGGCTGATCGTCGAACTCGGTGGCGGCAGCGGTGAAGATGCAGCCGCCCTCCAGTGCGTCTCCCCGGCACCAGCTCAGCCAGTGCTCGAACAGCGCCCGCACCCGCTGCTCGCCACGTGGCGTGGCGAGCGCGGGCCGGATCACCAGGTCGACGAACCGGTCGCGGGCGTGGCGCAGCACCTCCAGTTGCAGCGACTCCTTGGAGCGGAAGTGTGCGAAGAGGCCGCTCTTGGACAGTTCGGTCCTCGCGGCGAGCGTGCCGATGGTGAGCGCCTGCAGGCCGGTCCTGCTCGCGATCTCGGTCGCCTCGTCCAGGATCACGCGCTTCGTCGACTGGCCTTTGCTCATGACCCTTTTTAGCACGACCGTTCGTTTTAGGCAATCGATGCCGGTACTGTGCCTCAGCCGGGATCGAACACCCCGACCGCGTCGTAGGCGTGCCACGACCCCTCACCCTTGTGCAGGGTGAGCACGTTCTCGCCGGCCGCCAGCGCCGCCGCCGGAAGCGGAAGCTCCACGATGGACGGCTTCAGCGGCGTGCCCGGCACCGTGGCGTCGCCCTCAAGCGACCCCCTGGTGGCGCCGTTCTCCAGTGCGACGTTCCCGACCGCGGTGCCGTTGCAGGACACGTCCAGCCGCCCCGGGATGCTCGCGTGCGTGTCGATCAGCCACACCGCGAGCGCCAGGTCACCGGCCGGTGCGGCGGGCAGCTCGAACCGCAGCCGGAACGTGTGCGCCCTGCTGCCCGCCCAGCGGTCGGCCGGTCCGGGATGCAGGTACGGCCAGTGGGTGCCCGGCGTGCTCACCCCGTGGACGTAGTCGGCGCCGTCCGGGAACCGGGCCGGGTAGTCGGCGTACCCACGGGGAGCGAGCGCGAGCTCCAGGCTCCTCAGGTCGAACTCGCCGACCACGGCGACCGGCCTGCCCGCGACCGTCACCGACTCCACCGATGTCGCGCGCAGCGGCCCGGCCGGGGCGCTCGACCTGCCCGCGGCGTCCACCGTGACGACCCGGTAGTGCCAGGTCCGCCCTCGCGGCCCGAGCCCTTCGTGGCGCAGGTGCGTGTCGATCGTCTTGCCGATCAGGGTGTCCGCCGACGGCCGGAACGCCGGATCGCGCGAGCCGTACACGGCGAAGTGGTCGACGAGCGGCCGGTACGGCCGGCGTGCCTGCCAGCCGAGGTCGATCCGGCCGATGCCGCCCTCGGCGGCGAGCGAGTGCACTACAGGGACGACGCCGCTCATCACGCCTCCCGCTTCAGGCCGGGCCTGCCGGCCTCGGTGACGAACCGCGCGACGGTGGAGACCGCGGCCGTGTCGTCGCGCTCGACGTGGTCGACGACCTTGAACTCCGAGGTGAGCCGTTCCGGCGTCATCGTGGCGAGCACGTAACCGCGGCGGCCGTCGTAGAACCTGACGTGCGGATTGCTCAGCCACAGCTCGGTGTAGCGGTCCGTCGGCGCGCCGTCGCCGTCCGAGCCGACGGAGCTCGCCACGAGCTCGGTGCCGATCGTGGCGGAGTCCGGGTCGGTGAAGTCGGCCTTCAGCTCGGCGGCGACGTGCCGGTGGATGTCGCCGGTGAGCACTACCAGGTTGTCGATGCCGAACCGCCGGACCGCGTCGAAAAGCCGGTCGCGGTTGGCGGTGAAGCCGTCCCACTGGTCCATGCTGAACGTCCGGCCCGGCCCGGTGTCCCGGTCGATCTGCGCCATGACGACCTGCTGCGCGAGCACGTTCCAGGTGGCGCCGGAGCGCCGCAGTCCCTCGGTGAGCCAGCGTTCCTGCCGCTCGCCGAGGATCGAGCGGTCCGGATCGGTGTGCTCGCCGCCCGCACCCGAGTCCTCGGGGAAGTCGTCCCGGTACTGCCGGGTGTCCAGCACGTGCACGTCGGCGAGACGGCCCCATGCCAGCCGTCGGTACAGCCGCATGTCCGGACCGTCCGGAATGGACGACCGGCGTAGCGGCATGTTCTCGTAGTAGGCGCGGTAGGCCACCGCCCGCTGCCGCTCGAAGTCCTCGATCGAGATGCCGTACTGCGAGTGCGCGTCGGCGTAGTTGTTCTGCACCTCGTGGTCGTCCCAGGTGCTCACCCAGGGCGCCCGCGCGTGGGCCCGCCGCAGGTGCGGGTCGGTCTTGAACAGCGAGTACCGCAGCCGGTACTGCTCCAGCGTGCGCACCGTGGCGTCGTGTGCGGGGCCGAGCTCGACGCCGTGGCGCCACAGGTTGCCGGAGTTGATCGCGTACTCGTAGATGTAGTCACCGAGGAAGAAGACCAGGTCGAGGTCCTCCTCGGCGAGATGCCGGTAGGCGGTGAAATGCCCGTGGTACCAGGCCTGGCAGGACGCCGTCGCGAACGAGAGCCGGTCCACCCGCTCGCGCGGCCCCGGCGCCGTGCGCGTCCGGCCTGCCGGGCTGATCTCCCCGCCCGCGCGGAACCGGTAGAAGTACTCGCGGCCAGGGCGCAGTCCCTCGACCTCGGGGTGTACCGAGTGCGCCAGCTCGGCGGTGGCGACCGCGCGCCCGCGCCGCACCACACGCGAGAACCGCTCGTCCTCGGCGACCTCGTAGTGCACGTCGACCGCCCGGCCGGGCATCCCGCCGTGGCCGTCGGGTGCCAGCGCGTCCGGGGCCAGCCGGGTCCACAGCACCACGCTGGTCGGCTCCGGATCCCCCGAGGCCACGCCGAGCCGGAACGGATCCGGGGGCACGCGGTCACCGCCGGTGCGGGCGGCCGCCGGTACGCCGCTGCCGAGCGCGACTGCGGCGGCGCTCACGCCCGCGAGGGCGAGGAAGTCACGTCTGTTCGGTAACGAGTCACTGGCCGAGCTGCGCACGCGTGTGCTCCCATCTCTGTGCGGTCATTTCACGCCCCCCGACGTGAGTCCGGCGACGATGCGCCGCTGGAACAGCAGGACGGCGATCACCAGCGGCACCGTCGCGATGACCCCGGCGGCCATGCGGGTGCCGAACGGGCTGTCGTGTGCGGCGGTGCCGACGAACTGGGAGATCCGGACGGTGACCGTCTGCATTCCCGGTTCGTTCACCATCGTCAGCGCGATGATGAACTCGTTCCACGCCACGACGAACACGATGATCGCCGTGGTGAAAACGCCGGGAACCGCGAGCGGCAGGATCACCTTCCGGAACGCCTGCCCCGGCGTGCAACCGTCCACTCTGGCCGCCTCCTCCAGCTCCACCGGCAGCTGGCGGAAGAACATGGTGAGATACCAGATCGCCAGCGGCAGCGCGAAGGACAGGTTCGGCACGATCATCGACTGGTAAGTGTTGATCCAGCCGATGTCGGTGAACAGCTTCAGCAGCGGTACGAGCAGTGAAATCCCGGGAAACATCGAGGTGGCGATCACCACCGCGAGCACCGCGTTCTTGAACCGGAAGTTCAGCCGGGCCAAGGCGAACCCGGCGAGCGTGGCCACGACGACCGTGCCGACCGTGGTCACGCCGGCCACCACGAGGCTGTTCAGCAGCGCCCGGCCGAACTGGTTGTCCCCGCCGAACACGGCCCGGTAGTTCTCCAGCGACCACGGCGAGGGCAGCGCGGAGAGGTCGAAGATGTCGCTGGTGCGCCGGAAGCTCGACACCACCATCCAGTAGAACGGCGCGAGGCAGTAGCCGACGATCACGGCGACGCCGAGGTAGGGCGCCCACCGGCGCAGGACTGCGGTCATGACGGCACCTCCCGTCGCCTGGCGCGCCGGTCGCCGAGCAGGTCGGCGCCGAGCAGTTTGACGAACACGAAGGCCACCGCCGCCACGTAGAGGAACAGGATCACCGCGTACGCGGCGGCGGGCCCGTAGCGCACCTGGTTGGCCTCGTCCCAGGCCAGCATCGACAGGGTCTCCACCGACCCCTTCTGCGCGCCGACCAGCACGAACGGCAGGTCGAACATGCGCAGCGCGTCCAGCAGGCGGAACAGCACGGCGACCAGCAGTGCCGGTTTGACGAGTGGCAGGGTGACCCGCCAGAACTGCTGCCATGCGTTCGCACCGTCCAGCCGGGCGGCCTCGTAGACGTCGGCCGAGATCAGCTGGAGCCCGGCGAGCACGAGCAGCCCGACGAACGGCGCGGTCTTCCAGGTGTCGGCGATGATCACGGCGAACTTGGCGGGCCAGCCGTCGGCCGTCCACAGCAGGTCGGCGCCGAGCAGCGAGTTCGCCACCCCGTCGGCCTGGAAGATCCAGCGCCACAGCAGCCCGGCCACGGCCGTCGGGATCGCCCACGGCACGAGGATCGAGGCGCGCACCAGGCCACGGCCACGCATGGCCCGGTGCATCACCACCGCCATCGCGGTGCCGATCACGACCTCGGCCGCAACGGTGGTGCCGGTGAACAGCGTCGTGTTGGCGAAGGCGTTCCAGAACCGCTCCGCGGAGCCGCCGAGCGCGCCTGCGTAGTTGTCCAGCCCGACGAACCGCTCGCCGGACACGATGAAACCGGACTCGTCGAGCTCGTCACCGCTGCGGAACAGCGACTCACGCAGCGCGGCCACCAGCGGATACCCGACCACCAGCGTGAGCACGAGGAATGTCGGTGACAGCAGCAGCGCCGCCGTCCGCCCCGTGCGATTCACTCAGGACTCCTTGGCGATCTCGGTCAGTCCCTGCTGCATCGCCGACAGCGCGGCGTCGACGGTCTTGTCACCGTTCAGTGCCGCGTACACGTTCTCCTGGATCACCGTGCTGGCGTCGCCGTAACGGACCAGGGACGGCCGCGGACGGGCGTTCTCCGTGCCCTCCTTGAGGACCGTCAGGTAGGGGTACTGCTCCCGCAGGCCGGGGTCGGAGTACACCTCGGTCCTCGTCATCGGGTAGGCCGAGCCCCTGGCGTGTTCGAGCTGGGTCTCCAGAGCGGTCAGGTACGCGATGAAGTCGCGGGCCGTCGCCTGCTTGGCGGAGAACGACGAGACCGCCAGGTTGTTGCCGCCGAGCGACGAGACGCCCGGCCCGTCCTTGCCGGGGATCACGGTCACGTCGAACTTCCCCGCGACGCCGGAGGAGCCGTCGGTGGCGTTCATCAGCGCGTAGATGTAGGCCCAGTTGCGGTGGAAGATCAGCTTGCCCTGCTGGAAGGCCCTGCGTCCCTCCTCTTCCTTGTAGGTGATGGCCTCCGTGGGCATCGTCCCGTCCCGGAAGCCGTCGACGAGGAACTCCAGGCCCGCCTTGGCCTCCGGGGTGTCGAGGCGCGGGTTGCCCTGCTCGTCGGTGACCTGCCCGCCCGCGGAGGCGACGGCCTCGGAGAAGTTGACCGTCAGGCCCTCGTACTTGTCGAACTGCCCTGCGTAGCACGACGCGTCCTTCGCCTCGGGCAGCGCGAGCACCTTCTCGCAGGCGGCCCGCATCTCCTCCCACGTGGTCGGTGGTTGCACGCCCGCCTTGTTCAGCAGGTCCTCGCGGTAATACAGCATGGCCGAGCCGGTGAAGTGCGGGATCGAGTAGAGCTTTCCGCGGTACTCCGAACCACGCAGCGGTGCCTGGAACAACCCGTCCACATCGAACTGTTCGCGGGGCAGCTCGGTGATCCACCGGCGCGCCGCGAACTCGGCGTTCCACGGCAGGTCGATCGTGACGACGTCGTAGGCGCCGGACTTCGTCTGCGCCTGCTGGACGAGCTTCTGCCGCTGGCCGTCCGCGTCCTCGGGCAGCTCGACGATGCTGACCTTCTGGTCGGGGTGCTCGGAGTTCCAGCGCTCCACCAGCTCGGGCACCGTGCCGGTGCCGTCCTTGAGGGTGGCGAACGTGATCGGGCCGCGCCCGTCGGATCCGCCCTCCGCCGGGTCGTCCGCGCCCGAACCGCATGCCGTCGTGACGAGCGCGCTCGTCACGAGCGCCGCGATCGCTGCCTTCCTCATCGTGCTACCTCCGTGTTGGGTGCCGCTGCTTCATGCAGGCTGATGACGGTGCCGGCGTGGCGCGCGCGTTCCGCGGCCCAGACCAGCCGGTGGGTTGCGAGGCTTTCCCGGCCGCTGCTGAGGATCAGGCTCTCGTCGCCCGCCGCGACCGCGTCGACGAAGGCGTCGACGAGCCCCTGGTCGCCGCCGCCGTGTCCGTCCCCGGCCGTGGCGCCCTCGCGGGTGCCGGTGTGCACGACCTCGGTGCCGTTGAGGAAGTCGTGCACGGTGATGCTCTCGCCGTCGCCTTCGAGCGATCCGCGCGTGCCGAAGATCCTGGTCTTGCGGTGGCTCACCGGCGCGAACGCGGTCATGGTGAACGATGCGGTGACGCCGCCGGTGTACTCGATGTCCACCACCTGGTGGTCCACCACGTCGTTGTCGCAGGCGTACACGCAACGGCCGTAGGGGCCCTCGCGCAGCGCGGTCCGCACGCCCGCCTCGGTGCGGTCGTCGGTGACCACCGACAGCGGCCACGTCCGGTCGGGCTCGTCGAGCAGCGGCAGGTAGATCCGCGGCGCGGAGTAGGGGCAGGTCGCCTCGACGGCGCAGTCGAGGCAGCGGTCGGCCGCGCCCTCGGGCCTGCGTTCCGGCCGGAACTCGTACAGCCCGCCGAAGGAGGACACCCGCACCGCGGGCCTGCCGATGACGTGCGCCAGCCAGTCCAGGTCGTGGCACGACTTGGCCATCAGCATGAACGTGGACTCGTCCTCGCGCCGCCAGTTCCCGCGCACGTAGGAGTGCGCGTGGTGCCACCAGCCCACCGGTTCGAGGTGCTCGACGCTGACCACGTCGCCGATACGGCCGCTGTCGACGATTCCCTTCAGTGCGCGGGTGTAGGGGGTGTAGCGGAGCACGTGGCAGACGGCGAGCAGTACCCCGGACTCCTCGGCGGCCCGGACGATGCGCTCGCTGTCCCGCTCCGTCGTCGCCATCGGCTTCTCCAGCAGCAGGTGGTAGCCGCGGCGGGCGAGTTCGACGGCGGGTTCGACGTGCGCCCTGTCCTGGGTCGAGATGACGGCGACGTCGGCGAGGCGCGGCCGGGTGAGCAGTGCGCGCCAGTCGTCGAGCACGGCGTCCGCGGGCAGGTCGTGTTCCCCGGCCAGCCTCGTGCGCGCCTGCGAGCGCGGTTCGGCGACGGCCGTCACGCGTGCACGGCCCGTCCGGGCCGTGCACGCGGCGTAGGTACGCCCCCGGGATCCCGCCCCGACGATGGCGATGGTGACCGGCTTCGGCAAGCATCCTCCCGGCGACGGTGTGTTATTAATGAAACTTTCTTTAATTAATGTCGCATGGTCTATCATTCGCCTGGTCGCCGGTCAAGGGAGAGGTTGTTGTCCAGTTCGCGTCCGGAGGGCGGCGGGCAGTCGCTGCTGCGGTTGATCAACTCGGTCGCGGTGCTGTCCGCGCTGCGTGAGTCGAGCCCCGCCACGCTCACCAACCTGGCGAGCAGCACCGGGCTCTCGCGGCCCACGGTCGAAGCGGCCATCGAGGACCTGGTCGAACAGGGCTGGGCGTCGGAACTGCAGGCCGGTGCGGAGGGACGCGTGGGCAGGCCGGCACGCCGCTACGTCTTCCGTGCCGACAGCGGTTACGTGCTGGGCTTCGACGTCGGCGCACATCGCGTGCTGGGCGTGCTCGCCGATCTCAACGGGCAGGCAGTGCACACCGCGGAGAAGCAGGTCGACCCCCAGCTGGACGCCGACAGCCGGGTGACCGTGGTGCGCAACGTGGCAGCCCGCTGCCTCGCCGGGGGCGGCATCGAGCGTTCGCGGTTGATGGGCGTGGCGGTGGGCTGTCCCGGCATCATCGCCCCGGACGGCACCGTCACGGTGTCCACGGTCATTCCCGGCTGGGTCGACCTGCCGCTGTCCCGCAGGCTCTCGCGCTCGTTCGCCTGCCCCGTGCTGGTGGACAACGACGCGAATCTCGCCGCGCTCGCCGAGCGGTCCCACGGCGTGGCACGCGATGTCGACGAGCTGATCTACCTGCTGATCGGGCGCCGGATCGGTGCGGGGCTCATTCTCGGCGGCCGCGTACACCGCGGCTTCGGCGGCGCCGCGGGCGAGATCGGCCTGCTGGACCCGCCGAAGTGGGAACGGGTCCGGGAACTGCTGCTGGGGCCGGCGACGGCCGAGTCCATCACCGGCCGGGACCACCAGGTCACCGCGCAGCTGCTCGACGAAGCCAGGGAAGGCGACGAACGCGCACTGGCCATAGTGGACGATTTCTGCGCGACGCTGGCCCAGCACGCGGCGGCGATGACGCTGACCGTCGATCCGGAGATGATCGTCATCGGGGGTGGTCTGGCCAGCGCCGAAGACCTGCTGCTACCCCGGTTGCGGCGGCACGTCGATCAGGTGTGCATCAGGACGCCGCGGCTCGCGGCGTCCACAGTGGGCGAGGAGGCGGTAGTACTCGGCGCCGTGCAGCTCGCCCTGCATGCCGCCGAGGACGCGCTGCGGCAGCAGGCGCGCAGCGGCGTCGCTCTGCGCGGCTGACAGGTCCCCGGTCTCTTGACGCGGTGCGAGCGAGAACGCAAGCTCTCCTGATCACTCGGCCGGGGCGGAGGGAGCTGGAGCGCATGGCGGGGTTGCACGGCGAGGACGGCGGGTTCGTCCGCGTACTCGGCAGGCGGGACGTGATCGCGATCGCGTTCGGGGCGATGATCGGCTTCGGCTGGGTCGTGCTGACCGGTGATTTCCTCACCGACGCGGGCAGCCTCGGCGCCGCACTCGCGTTCGTGATCGGCGGGATCGTGGTGGCCCTCGTCGGGCTCACCTACGCGGAGTTGGTTTCGGCCATGCCCGCGGTCGGCGGCGAGCACAACTATGCGCTGCGCGCGCTCGGCGCCCGGCCCGCGTTCATCACGTCGTGGACCCTGGTGCTCGGCTACGTGTCCGTGGTGGCCTTCGAGGCGGTCGCGCTACCGCAGACCCTGCTGTACCTGGCACCCGACCTGCCCGCGGGCAGGCTCTGGTCGATCGCGGGATACGACGTCTACGCCACCTGGGTGGCGGTCGGTGTCGCCGGAGCGCTCGTGATCACCGCGCTGAACTACGTGGGTGTGCGGCCTGCCGCGGTGTTCCAGACCATCGTGGTGCTGTTCCTCCTGGTGATCGGTGTGCTGCTCACCGCGGGCTCGGCGGTCGGCGGCTCGGCGGCCAACCTCGAACCGCTGTTCTCCGGCGGGACCTCGGGCATCCTGCTTGTGGTGGTCGCCACGCCCTTCCTGTTCGTGGGCTTCGACGTGATCCCGCAGTCGGCAGGGGAGATCAACCTGCCGCCGCGCCGCATCGGCGGGCTGCTGGTGATCTCGGTCGGCCTGGCCGTCGCCTGGTACGTGATGATCATGTTGACCGTGGGCTCCGGACTCGCCTCCGGCGCCCGCACGGAGTCCGAGCTGCCCACCGCCGAGGCGATGGCCTCGCTGTGGGGCAGCCCGGCGATGGGGACGGTGCTCGTCGTCGGCGGGATCGCGGGCATCCTCACGAGCTGGAACGGCTTCCTGCTCGGCGCGAGCAGGCTGCTGTTCGCGATGGCCTCGTCCGGAATGCTGCCGCGGTGGTTCGCCCGGGTACATCCGCGCTTCGGCACGCCCGCCAATGCGGTGCTCTTCGTCGGTGGGTTGTCGATCGTCGCGCCGCTGTTCGGCAGGCAGATGCTGGTGTGGCTGGTGGACGCGGGCAGCCTGAGCATCATCGTCGCCTACCTGATGGTGGCGCTGAGCTTCCTCGTGCTGCGCCGCCGGGAACCGGACATGCTCCGCCCGTTCCGGCTGCCGCTCGGCCGTACGGTCGGAACCCTCGCCGTGCTGCTGAGCCTGGGCACCGCCGTGTTGTTCCTGCCCGGCATGCCCGCCCAGCTGATCTGGCCCTACGAGTGGGTCATCGTCGGCGTGTGGTGGCTGGCCGGGATCGCGCTGGTGCTGCGGTTGCCGCGGATCCGGGCGGGTGCGGACGCGGAGGACCGGTTGGCCCGGACCCTCCACCGGCGCGCCGCACGCCCCCACTCACGAGGTTGGAGCGCCGGTCAGCCCGGCGGCAGGCGGTAGGCGACGGCCTCAAGGCCGTACTCGAGCGACTGCGGGCTCAGTACCAGCGTGTCGCCCGTGATCAGCGGCAGGAACTCGCCCTTGGCCTGCTCTCCGCCGGTGAGCTGGTTCTCCAGGCTGGCGACCTGCTCGGTCCGCCCGGTGGCCGGTCCAGCCGGTACAGCTCCGGTCCCACCTTGTTCAGCACGTGCAGCCGGTCTCCGGTGGTGGGCCGCACGAACTCGGGGGAGGCCCCGGCGGGCAGGTTCGTACGCCACCGCTGCTCGCCCGTGTCCAGGTCGATGCCGATGAGCTGGCGGTCGCTGATCTCCTCGCTGGCGTCCGCCCAGTCCCCGGCGATCATCGTGTCGCCGACGATCGCGAAGGCGGAGCTGTCGAACCGGGAGATCCAGTGCCGCCTGAACCCGGCGGCGAGTTCGGAGCCGTCGTTGCCCCTGCGCACTTCGAGCCGCCGCCCGCCGGTGTCGTCGAAGACCTCGTACCACTGCCGGAAACAGCACGCGTTGTCGATGTCGACGTGTGCGATCACCGGAGGGCCGGCGGAGAGAATGGCAGGCTGTGCCTCGTCGTCCGCCTCCACGGTGGTGACCCACCGCTGCTCGCCGGTGTCCGGGTCCAGTGCCCACACCCGCCAGTAGCCACCCATCCGGACCTCCTCGCCTTCGCAGCGGGTCGTCACCAGCAACTGGGTGGCGGACGCCCGCAGATCCTCCACGGCGAAGCAGTCCGGCAACGGGGTGTTCCACACCTCCTCGCCGGTCCGGCCGTCGGTCCTGAGCACCGCGGCGGTGAAGTCCCTCGGGACGTCCCAGATCTGCTGGCTCGGGCGGCCGAGGTAGACGGCGTCCTGCTGGACGTACATGGCGGCGTCACCGAAGTCGCGCAGCGAGAACTTCGTGTTCCGCACCATCTCACCGGTGTCGAGGTCGAACACCGCGAGGCGGTTGCATTCCTTGGGCCGCACCGAGTAGGTCATCGCGGCGATCGATCCGCCGCCGAGGTTGACCATGCAGACCTGGTCGTGCTCCGGAACCGGTGTCTCCCAGACGATCTCGCCGGACACCGGATCGATGCGGGCCACGGCCGCATCACCGAGCCGGATCAGGTCCCCGTCGTGCACATGGCTGTACTTGGCGATCTTGTCCCAGCCGATGTAGTCCTCGGGGTAGTCCGAGCGGTCGGCCTCGACCTTCCACGCCACCGGCAGGTGCGGCACCGGTCCCTCCGTGGCAGGCCCGTCGTCGCGGGTCACGGCGAACACCGTCACCACACCCCCGACGGCCAGGACCAGTACCAGTGCGACGACCAGGAGCCACCACGGGCGCAGGCGCCTGCCGGGCGGCTGGAACGGCGGTTGTCCCGGTGGAGGCGGTGGCCCGGGGTAGGCCGACCACGGACCCTGCGGCCGCGCGTAGCCCTGATGCGCCGGCGGGTACGGCTGTTGCGGGTACGGCTGTTGCGGATACGGCGGGCCGCCTCCGGTCATGACTCCCCCTCGGTGCTCCGCGCCGGTCACCACGCCAGGTTGAAGATCCAGATACACAGCCCGGGTCCCCTGTCCCGGGCCAGCAGCACGGAGTTCTGCAACGTGTTGCCGTCGACGGTGCCGGTGATGACGGCCTTCATGTTGTCGTCGGGACCTTCGGCGGGGCCGACCTCGACGTCGGCGGGGCCCTTGATGATCAGGTCGACCTCGTCCTCGGTTTCTCGCGTGATCGTGGGGCTGTTGTCCGCGCACATCAGGGCCATCGCGGCCGCCTTGTCGCCGCTGTCGAACGCGGCGTTGAGGCGCTGGACCAGCACGTCCTTGTCGGTGATGCCGGTGCCGCCGGGCAGCGGCGCGCTGGTGGTGGTCGCGGCGGCGGAGCTGCTCGGCGCGGGAGCGGCCGCGGCGGCGGGTTCGGGGTCGCCTTCGTCGCCGTTGTCGAGGAGGAAGCCCGGGTACCCGAACGCCGTCACGGCGAACAGGACCGCGGCGCCGAGACCGCCGGCGAGGCCGGACCACAGCCCGCGGTTGCGCCGGGGCGGGGGAGCACCGGGTGGCGGCCCGTATCCCGGCGGCGGGTAAGGGCCACCGGGCGGCGGGCCGTAGGCGGGCGGATAGCCGGGCGGATAGCCCTGTGGCGGGTGCCCTGGCGGACGGCCGGGTCCCTGCTGATACGGCGGGCCCGGCTGCTGCGGCCTGCCGCCGTACTGCGGATAGGTCATGGTGATCTCCCCCTGGATCTTCGTACCCTAACGGCGGCGTGTCCCCGCCGCAGCCGAATCGTCGATCGCGGCCGTGAGGGCATCGATGCCCGCCGCGATGGCGCGTTCGCCGAGCGACGAGTAACCGAAGATCAGGCCCGCGGGGCCCGGGGCGGACATACGGTACGGCGCGACGCCGTGCACGTCGACGCCATGCCGCGCCGCGGCGGCCACCACGGCCGCCTCGTCGAGACCCGGTGGCAGCCAGGCGACGAGATGCAGCCCGGCGGCGACCCCGGCCGGTTCCAGCTCGGGCAGCCTCTCCCGCAGGGCGGCCAGCAGGGCGTCCCGGCGGCGCCGGTAGACCGGCCGCATCCGGCGCAGGTGGCGGTCGAACTCACCGCGGGCGAGGAAGTCGGCGAACGCCAGCTGGTCGAGCGCCGGGGAGCCGCGATCCGCCGCGACCTTGGCCTCGGCGACGTCGTCGACGAGGTGGCGGGGCAGCACGAGCCAGCCGAGCCGCAGCCCGGGGGCGAGGGTCTTGCTCGCCGAGCCGGCGTAGGCGACCCGGTCCGGGGCCAGCCCCTGCATGGCGCCGATCGGCGCGCGGTCGTAGCGGTACTCCGCGTCGTAGTCGTCCTCGATCACCAGTGCCCCGCGCCGGTGCGCCCAGTCGAGCACCGCGGCCCTGGACTCGGCGGAAAGCACCCCACCGGTGGGCCACTGGTGCGAGGGCGTCAGCGCCACGGCGTCCGCCCGGACGCGGTCGAGCGCGTCGACCCGGACGCCGTGCTCGCCGACCGGAATCCCGACGACCTCCAGCCCGGCCGCCTCGGCCGCCGCCCGCGCGTCGTCGGTCGCGGAGGGATCCTCGACGGCGAACCGCTTCGCGCCGGCGCGCGCCAGCACGTGTACCAGCAGCGCGATGCCCTGTGCGTACCCGCTGGTGAGCACCATGTTGCCTGGCGCGGCCGAGGTGCCGCGCACGCGGTCGAGGTAGCCGGCGAGTTCCTCCCGCAGTTCCGGCACGCCGCGACCGCTGGGGTAGCCGAACCGTTCGCCAGGGGCCTCGGTGAGCACCCGCCGCAGCGAGCGCAGCCAGGCGGCGCGAGGAAAGCTGGATACGTCACCGCGGCCGTAGCCGAAGTCGATCCTCGGCGTGGCCACGGGTTCCGCCGGCTCGGGCACGGGTGGCGGCGGCGGGCTGATCGCCACCTGTGTGTATCCGCCCGCGCGGCTTGTCAGGTACCCCTCGGCCGTGAGCTGCTGGTACGCCTCCACGACGACGCCGCGCGAGACTCCGAGGTCGGCGGCGAGCGCGCGGGTGGGCGGCAGCGCGGTCGCGTACGGCAGCCGCCCGAGCCGGATGCTGTCCCGGATGGACGCCTCGATCTGCCGGTGCAGCGGGACCCCGCCGTCACGGCGCAGCTCGACGAGAAGGCTGCCCGCGAGCCGCGAATTGGTCCTGGAACCGGCCATCGGATTGGAGCTTACCGAGTGGACCGAATTCCACAACGATTCTTCGCATGACGGTGCTGACGGGGCTTCCCTCCGACCGGCTCGACGGGCAGGTGCTGCTGCCCGGCGATACCGGCTACGACGAGGCACGGAGCGTCTGGAACGCGATGGTCGACCGGCGGCCGCGGATGATCGTCCGCTGCGCGAGTACCGGTGACGTGGTGGCGGCGGTGCGGGCCGCCCGGGAAATGGGCCTGGAGATCGGCGTGCGGTGCGGCGGGCACGGCGTGGTGGGCTCGGCCGTCCCGGACGGCGGTCTGATGATCGACCTGACGCCGATGGGCGCGGTGCGGGTGGACCCGGCGCGGAGCCGCGCGTGGGCTCAGGGCGGCGCGCTGCTCGGTGCGCTGGACCGGGCGGCACAGCGGCACGGCCTGGCGACCACCGCGGGCAACGTCTCGCACACGGGCGTCGGCGGGCTGACCCTCGGCGGCGGAATGGGCTGGCTCGCCAGGAAGTACGGGCTGGCCTGCGACAACGTGGTGTCCTTCGAGCTGGTGACGGCGGCGGGTGAGGTGCTCCGGGTGAGCCGGACGGAGCATCCGGACCTGTTCTGGGGCCTGCGCGGCGGTGGCGGGAACTTCGGTGTGGTCACCGAGTTCGAGTTCCGGCTCCACCTGGTCGGGACGCGGGCGCTGGTCGCCGAGTACGACTTCCGCATCGATCAGGCCGGGCGGGCGCTGGCCGCCTGGCGGGACCTGAACGAGCGGGCACCCAGGGAGGCCATGTTCACCGCGGAGGTCGGCGGCGACGGTGTGGTGACGGCCGGCTTCGTCTGGGTCGGCGACCCGGAGCGGGGCAGGCGGCTGCTGCCGGAGATGCGCGCGCTGGGCGCCCCGGTCGCCGAGCGCGTCACCGAGATGTCGTATCTGGGGCTCCAGTGCCGGGAGGACACGCCAGGGCGGCACGCGCTGCGGCGGTACTCGAAGGGACACTACCTGACGCGGTTCCCCGACGAGGCGATCGAGGCGTTCCTGCTCCGGGGCACTGTGGACGGTCGCGGCGAGCACCTGCCGAGCGTGGGGTTGCAGGCGCACGGCGGGGCGATCGCCGAGGTCGGGGAAGAGGATACGGCGTTCGGCCACCGGGGCGCGCTGTTCGAGTTCGGTGTGAGCGCGCGGTGGTCCGATCCGGCCGAGGACGAGAGCCGCGCCGCCGCCGCGCGGCGCGCCGCGGCGGCGCTCGACCCGTATGCCCGCGGCGTGTACGTCAACTCGCTCGGCGACGAGGGAGCCGAGGGAGTCCGCCGCGCCTACCCGCCCGGTGTGCTCGCCCGGCTGACGGCGCTGAAGAACGCCCACGACCCCGAGAACGTCTTCCACCTCAACCACAACATCGCCCCGGCCCCGCGAGTCCCCCGCTCGGACCCCTGAGTCCCCCGTTCAGGCCCGCGAGTTCCGCGTTGGCGATGCTGTCCTGGTGCGCCCGCGCGGCTGGAGTGGGGAACTCGCGGGTTGGAGCGGGGGACTCGCGGGACTACCGTTCGGCGACCGGGACGTCGGCACCGGCGCGCAGGAACACCGGGATCCGCTCCAGCGGAGCTTCCGCCTCGATCGTCGTGCCGCCCGCGTGCTCGACGCCCGTCCACGCGTCGGTCCAGCCGGTACCGGCAGGCAGGTAGACGGCGCGGGAGCGGGCGCCGGGGTCCAGGACCGGCGCGACGAGCAGGTCGGGGCCGAGCAGGAACTCGTCGTCGACGTCCCACGCCGCGCCGTCGCCGGGGAAGTCGACGAACAGGGGCCGCATCGGCGGCATGCCGGTGTCGTGCGCGATTCGCATCTGCGCCATCAGGTACGGCCGCAGCCGCTCACGCAGGGCCAGCGTCCGCTCGATCAGCTCGAGCGCCTCGTCACCGTAGGACCACACCTCGTTGGGCCCGCCCGTCATGTCCGGGCCGAACGGCGCCCGCGGGTCCCGCACCCCGTGCAGCCGGAACAGCGGGCAGAACGCGCCGTAGGAGAACCAGCGGACCATCAGCTCCCGATACTCCGGCGAGTCCGGGTCGCCGCCGTGGAAGCCGCCGATGTCGGTCGTCCACCACGGGATGCCGGAGAGCGCGACGTTCAGCCCGGCGCGCACCTGGGCGCGCAGCGACTCCCAGGTCGCGGGAATGTCACCCGACCACAGGGCCGCGCCGTAGCGCTGGCTGCCCGCCCACGCCGACCGGCACAGCAGCACCACCTCGTCGTCGCCCTCGGCGAGCGCCCCCTCGTGGAAGGCCCGCGCATTCGCCATCGGGTAGAGGTTGGCGACCTCGGACCCTGGTCCGGCGGCAAGGCTGAGGTTGTGCGGATGCCCCGGTTGCAGCTCGGGCTCGCAGCCGTCCAGCCAGAACGCCCGCACGCCGAGGTCGTAGTAATGGCGCTTCACCTTGTCCCACACGAACTCCCGCGCCCGGGCACTGGTCGCGTCGTAGAAGGCCACCGGCGTCTCGGCCGGCATTCCCTTGTCGTACCACGGGGCGTGCAGCGGCAGCCCCTGCTCGGTGGCCGCCAGGAGCCCGGCGTCGCGCATCGCCGGGTAGTTCTCGCTCAGCGGGCTCACCGAAGGCCACACGGACACCATCAGCCTGATCCCGAGCTCGTCCAGCTCACGGATCATCGCCGCCGGGTCCGGCCACTCGGCCGGGTCGAACCGCCAGTCGCCGAGGTGGGTCCAGTGGAAGAAGTCCGCCACGATCACCGACATCGGCAGGCCACGGCGGCGGTGCTCCCTGGCGACGCCGAGCAGCTCCTCCTGGCTGCGGTAACGTAGCTTCGACTGCCAGAACCCGCTCGCCCACTCCGGCAGGACGGGCGGGTGGCCGGTGGCGTCCGCGTACCGCGACAGCACGTCGGCCGGTGTCCGCCCCGCGGTCACCCAGTAGTCGAGCTGGCGGGCGCTGTCGGCCACCCACCTGGTGCCGTTCTCGGCCAGCTCCACCCTCCCGGTGCCCGCCATGTTCCAGAGCAGGCCGTAGCCGCGGCTGGACACGAGGAACGGGATGGACACCTCCCCGTTGCGCTGCAACAGGTCGATCACCATTCCCTTCTGGTCGAGCCGCCCGTGCGGGTGCTGGCCGAGGCCGAAGAGCCGCTCCCCGGGATAGGCGCGGAAGCGCTGCTCCAGCCGCGCGTACCCGCCACCGTGCGACTGGAACAGGCGGGCTCCCGGCCACCAGAAGTGCGCCTGCTCCTCGGCAAGCAGCTCCTCCCCGGTTTCGGTGCGGAGGAACCGCAGCAGCGACGTCACGCCCGTGTCCGTCGGCATCAGCTCCACGACGCCGGTGAGCGCCCCGTTGGTGATCCGGCCGTGCTCGGTGGCCACCTCGATGTCCACTTCGGACGGCTTTGCCGCGAGCAGCGCGCCGGGGACCTCGTCGAGCACGTCGTGCCGGCCCACCCGGACCCGCAGGCTGTCCTCGCCCCACGGCTCGATCCGGATGACCTCGTGGCGCACGCGCACCTCGAGCGCCTGCCCGCCGTCGCGGCTTTCGATCATGCGAGTTGACTCCTCTACTCCTTGATGGCGCCACCGGTGACCCCGGCGACGACGTAGCGTTGTGCGATGACGAGCAGGATCGCCGCGGGCACGGACGCCAGCACGGCCGTGGCCAGCACCGCGTTCCAGTCCGCGCTCTGGTTGCCGATGAACCGGTAGATGCCCACGGTGATCGGCTCGATGCTCCGGCCGGTCGTCAGCGTCACCGCGAACAGGAAGTCCGCCCACGCGAACAGGAACGAGAAGAGCCCTGCGGTGACCATCGCGTTGCGGCTGACCGGGACGATGATCGAGATGAACGTCCGCCAGTAGCTCGCCCCGTCGACGCGGGCGGCCTCGGAGAGCTCCCGGGGTATCGAGAGCATGAACGCCCGCACCACGAGGATCGCGAACGGGATGGTCGCGGTCGAGTCGGCGAGGATGAGCCCGACGTAGTCGTCGATCAGGGCCAGGCTGGAGAACACCGCGTACAGCGAGTTCGCCATCACGATGCCCGGGATCATCTGCACGATCAGCAGCACGAAGATGATCGTCTGCGCGCCGCGGAAACGTAGCTGCGCCAGCGCGTACGAGGCGGGCATCGCGATGAGTAGCGACACCGCGACCGTCCCGCCCGCGACAATGAGGCTGTCCAGCAGTGGACCGCCCTGTGTGGACAGTGCCTTCTCGTATCCCGCCAGCGTCCCGTCCACCGGCAGCCAGTCCGGCTCGGGTTTGAGCAGCGAACCGCTCGGCTGCAACGACGCGTTGATCATCCAGTAGAACGGGAAGAGCAGCACCGCCACGATGACCACCCCGGCCGCCGTGCGGATCCACTGCCCGGTCCGTGTCGTGCACGTCATGATCCGCCCTCCGCGAGCGAGGAACGTGCCGAGCGCAGGTAGAGCAGCCCGAACACGGTCGCGACCAGGACCAGCAGGTTGCCCACCGCGGCGCCCTGACCGAACGCGAAGTCGCCGTCGAAGGAGAGCTGGTACGACCAGGTGGTCAGGGTCTGCGTGGCGTTCGCGGGGCCGCCTCCGGTCACCACCATGATCACGTCGAACACCTTGATCGTGTAGACGAGGCCGAGCATCAGCACCACGGCCGTTACCGGGCGCAGCAGGGGCCAGGTGACGTGCCGGAACCGCTGCCACGCGCTCGCGCCGTCCAGCGCGGCCGCCTCGTAGAGCGACTCCGGTACCGCCCGCAGCCCGCCGTGCAGGATCACCAGGTTGAACGGGATCCCGATCCAGATGTTCACGATGAGCACGGCGGGCAGCGCCCAGCCGGGGCTGGTCAGCCACGGGGTCGGCCCGTCGGCGAGGCCGAGCGCCCGCAGTGCCGCGTTGATCACGCCGTGGTCCTGGTCCATCATCCACCGCCACACCGCGCCGCTGACCACCAGCGGCAGCAGCCAAGGCAACAGCAGCAGCGAGCGCAGCAGGCCGCCGGCCGGGAAACGCTTGCTGAAGAACAGGGCCAGTGCCAGCCCGATCCCGAACTGGAACGCGATCGAGCCCACCGTGAACACCGCGGTGTTGAACACGGCCTCGCCGAAGAGCGGGTGGCGCAGCACCGCCGCGTAGTTGTCCCAGCCGATGAACGGCGCCTCGCCGGTGTAGAAGGAGCGGACCGAGTAGTCGCGCAGGCTCATCGAGAGGTTGTTCACCAGCGGGTAACCGAAGAACAGCACCACGTAGGCCAGTGCGGGCAGCAGGAAGGCCAGTGCCGCGAGCCGGTACCCGCCGCGCCGACGCCGCCGGTGTGGCGTCGGCGCGGCGGGCTCGGTCCGCTGCTGTGCCAGTACGGTCACGACCGGCCTGCCTGCTCCTGTGCGGTGCGCAGCGCCTCCTCCGGCGACTGCTGCCCGGCCAGCGCGGCCTGCAGTGCGGTGGCCAGCGCCTGGGAGACCTTCGGGTACTGCTCACCGAGCGCGGCGGTGCGCGAGCGCGCCGTCTCCACCTGGGTCACGAACGGCCGCATGGCGGGGTTGTCCTGCGCGAACCGCTCCGCCGCCTCGACCTTGGACGGGACGTAGGCGTGCGCCTCGTCCCAGGCGAGCATGTTCTCCTCGGCGAGGATGCACGAGAGCACCTTCGCCGCGGCCTCCTGCCGCTCCGGGCCGGTCGCCGGGATCGCGCCGACCTCGCCGCCTAGCGCGACGACCGGGGGCGTGCCCGGCCGCGGGCTCGGGATGGGCACCACGCCGTAGTTCAGGTCCTCCTCCTCGTCGAGCCTGGCCAGGTTCCACGAACCGTTGATCATCATCGCCGCGTTGCCCGCGACGAACTGGTCCGCGACGTCGTTCTGGTTCCAGTTGAGCACCGACTTCGACGCCGCGCCCGAGTCGACCAGTCCGGTCACGAACCGCAGTGCCGCCACCGCCTCCGGCGAGTCCACCTTGGACAGATCGGCACCGTTGCTCCAGAAGAACGGCAGGAACTGCCAGGTGCCCTCCTCGGAGGGAACGGCCGAGAACGCGAGGCCGTACTTGCCGCCTCCGGAGAGCTCGGTCGCGGCCGCGGTGAGCTCGTCCCAGGTCTGCGGCGGTTCCACCCCGGCCTCGGCCAGCAGGTCCTCGTTGTAGATGAGTGCGAGACCGTTGACGCCAGGAGCCAGCCCGTAGACCTCGTTCTCGTAGCTGCCTGCCTTGATGATGCTCTCGTAGTAGCCGTCGGTGGAGATCCCGTAGTCGGTCAGCGGGGTGAGCGCGCCGGTGCTCGCGATCTGCTGGAGTGTCGGGTTGTCGGTGAAAAGGAGATCGGGCAGCGTCCGGGAGCTGGCATCCTTGAGCACCTTCGGCAGGAGCTGGTCGGTGGGCACCGTCTGGCGGTTGATCCTGATGCCGGTCTCCTCGGCGCAGGTGTCGAGGATCTGTTGCCACGCCTGGCTTCCCTGCTGGTCCGCGTAGTAGTCGAGTTCGGCGATCTCGCCGGCGGGCTCCCCCGAGGATCCCGTGCCGCTCGGGCCGCAGGCCGCGGCCACCAGCATCGCGCTTGCCGCGACGCCGCCGATCACGAGGTGTCGAGCCACTCTGCTCATGGTGTCTGCTCCTTCGGGCTGCCTTCGAGACTGTCGAAGCGCTTCGATTCCATTCGGTTGTACTGGCGACGCGGATGCCGGTGCATCCGCGCTCAGCGTCGTGGTGCCGTGCTGTGTCCCTGGTTGAGTCGCGGCGAGAGCAGCCGCACCTCGGGGGCGGCCGCCCCGTCGAGTTGCCGGATCACCATCTCCACCGCGAGCCTGCCGACGTCGTTGGAAGGGATGGCCACGGTGGTCAGCGGCACCGAGAAGCTCACCGCCATGTCCTCGGGGCACACCGCGACCACGGAGATGTCGTCCGGTACCCGGCGTCCGCGTCGCTGCAGCTCGGACAGCACGGTGCCGAGCACCGCCTCGTTGTGCACCACGAGGCCGGTGGTCTCCGGCTGGTCGGCGAAGACCTTGTCGACGCACTCGCGGACGGCCTCGTACGACGGCGCGCAGGAGTGCGCGCAGGCGTGCAGGGCGCGTTCGTGTGCGGTACCGGTGAAGCCGCGCAGGAACCGCCCGGCGAAGCTGGTTCCGCGCTCGTAGACGGTCGGTGACGGGCCGATCAGCGCGACCTGCTCGTGCCCGAGGTCGGCGAGGTGGTCGACGCACCGCGCGGCGGCCGCGTGGAAGTCCAGGTCCACACAGGACAGTTCGGCCGGATCGTCGGGCACGCCGATCAGCACCACCGGCCGCAGCAGTGACTGCAGCACGGGGATGCGCGGCTCCTCGGCCTCGACGTCCATCACCAGGATGGCGTCGGCGATCGCGGAAGCCGCCACCCGGCGGAGGCCGTCCGGCCCCTCGTCGTTGGTCAGCAGCAGCACGTCGTGGTCGTACTCGCGGGCCGCGGTGACCACCGAGGTGACGAACCGCATCACCACCGGCACGTGGATGTCCGTGCGCAACGGCACCACGAGCGCGAGCACGTTGGTGCGGCTGCTCGCCAGCGCGCGGGCGCCGGCGTGCGGGTGGTAGCCGAGCCTGCGGATGCTGCTCTCCACGCGGCGCCGAGTGTCGGCCGAGATCGAGCGCTTCCCCGACAGGACGTAGGAAACCGTGCTCGCGGACACGCCCGCGTCGCGGGCCACGTCGGCGATGGTCACCATTTCGGTCCTCTCGGCGCCGCGATCATCGAAGCGCATCGACATGCTTGGAGTTGTCGAGGCTAGGTGACATCGCCGTACGACACAAGACCGGTTGCCTGCTTTTCCGGATATGCCGTAACAAGCTGTTGACCTGCATGACGCGCCGGTGCCATAGTCCGTTCACCGCTTTCCGCCGCACGACGCACTTCCCCGCATCGTGTCGAAACGCTTCGACACTTCTCTCCGGAGGTGGCTTTGCCCATGCGTCCCGTCCCGGCCCACCAGTCCTTCCCGGTTCCGGAACTGTCCCGCCGCCGTGTGCTCGCGATCGCCGCGGGCGCCGCCGTGGCCCCGATGCTCGTCGGCGGGCTGCCGGCCACGAGCGCCGCCGAGCCCGCGTCGGGCTTCCCGTTCGGCGATCCGAGCCTGCCGTTGCCCGCCAGGGTCGAGGACCTGCTGCGCAGGCTCACCCTGGACGAGAAGGTCGCGCTGCTGCACCAGTACCAGCCGGCCATCCCACGGCTGGGCGTGCCCGCGTTCAAGACCGGGACCGAGGCGCTGCACGGCGTGGCGTGGTCGACCGACCGCAACGCCGCTGGCGCGGTGGTGACCGCGACGTCGACCGTGTTCCCGCAGTCGGTCGGGCTGGCCAGCACGTGGGATCCGGAGCTGGTCGAGCGGGTCGGCACCGCCGTCGGCGTGGAGGCGCGCGGGTTCAACGCGGAGAACCCGGAGCTGTGGGGCCTGCAACTGTGGGCGCCGGTGGTGAACCTGCTGCGCGATCCGCGCTGGGGCCGTAACGAGGAGGGCTACTCCGAGGACCCGTACCTCACCGGCGTCATCTCCACCGCCTACGGCCACGGCATCCAGGGCGAGGACCCCGACCACCTCAGGGCCGCGCCGGTGCTGAAGCACTACCTGGCCAACAACAACGAGGTCGACCGCGTCACCACGTCATCGGTGCTGCCGCCCCGGGTGAAGCACGAGTACTACCAGGCGGCGTTCCGGCCGGCCATCTCGGCGGACGCGGCGACCGGGGTCATGTCGGCCTACAACCTGGTCAACGGCCGGCCGATGAGCGCGCACCACGACCACAACGACGTCCTGCGCGGCTGGACCGAGCGCACCCTGTTCAACGTCACCGACGCGGGCGGCCCGAACAACCTCGTCGGCGGCCAGGACTACTACGCCACGCTGGCGGAGGCCGACGCCGCCACGCTCAAGGCCGGGCTGGACAGCTTCACCGTCGACGACACGAACTCCGCCAGGACCATCGAGGCCGTCCGGGCCGCGCTGGCCGGGGACCTGCTCGAAGAGTCCGATGTGGACAACGCGGTCCGGCACATTCTCAGCGTCCGCTTCCGGCTCGGTGAGTTCGACCCGGACGGCGGCCCCTACGGCGGGATCGGCAAGGACGTCGTCGACAGCCCGGAGCATCGCGCGCTGAACCGGGAGGCCGCGACCCGGGCCATCGTGCTGCTGAAGAACGACGGCACGCTGCCGCTGGACACGGCGAGCACCAGGCGCGTCGCGGTGATCGGCCCGCTCGCCGACACCCTCTACACCGACTGGTACTCCGGTGCGCTGCCGTACCGGGTGACGCCGCTGAGCGGGATCACCGAACGGCTCGGGAACGGGGCAGCGGTGACGTTCAGCGAGGGCGTCGACCGGATCGCGCTGCGGACGGCGGACGGCCGCTACGTGACCGCGGGCCCCGGTGGCGCCCCGCTCGCCGCCACCGGCACGGAGGCGGGCGAGGCAGCGGGCTTCGACGTGTTCGACTGGGGCGAGGGCATCGTCACCCTGCGTGCCGTGGCGAACGGCAAGTACGTCTCGTTCGGCCCGGACCGCACGCTGGTGGACACGGCCGACCAGCCGCACGGCTGGTTCGTCCAGCAACAGTTCAAGCTGGTGGCGGTCGGCGGCGGGCACGTACTCGAGTACGCGGGCAACGAGACCGACGACTCGTGGTTCGGTGAGCAGAGGTACGTGGCGGTGGGCGCCGACGGCGTCCTGACGGTGACCGCCGCCGAGCCGGCGCAGGCCACGACGTTCACCAGGGAGGTGCTGCGCAGCGGGATCGAGGAGGGGGTGCGGGCAGCACGGGACGCCGACGCCGCGGTGGTCGTGGTGGGCAGCATGCCGTTCATCAACGGCCGCGAGGACGACGACCGGCACGGCATGAGCCTGGCGGCGGGGCAGCAGGCCCTGCTCGAAGCCGTGCACGGGGCGAATCCGAGGACCGTCCTCGTGCTGGAGAACAGCTACCCGACCACGATCAACTGGGCGCAGGACAACGTGCCCGCGATCCTGTGGACCACGCACGCGGGCGCGGAGACCGGCAACGCGGTCGCCGACGTGCTCCTCGGTGCCGCCAACCCCAGCGGGCGGCTCACGCAGACCTGGTACCGCTCGGCCGACGACCTGCCCGGCATCCTCGACTACGACATCATCAAGTTCGCCCGCACCTACCAGTACTTCGACGGCGCCCCGCTCTACCCGTTCGGGCACGGGCTCTCCTACACCACGTTCCGCTACGGCGACCTGCGGCTGAGCAGGCCGGTCGTGCACGCGCACGGGGAAACCGTGGTGAGCGTCGACATCACCAACACCGGGCGGCGCGCGGGCGCGGAGGTCGTGCAGCTCTACACCCATCAGCGCACGTCGCGGGACCCGCAGCCGAGGCTGCGGCTGCGCGGCTTCCGGCGCGTGCAACTCGAACCGGGCGAGACGAAGACCGTCCAGCTGCCGCTGCGGGCGGCCGACCTCACGCACTGGGACGTCACGCGCGGCAGGTGGGTGGTGGAGTCGGCCGCGCACGACCTGCTGGCCGGCTCTTCGGCGGGCGACATCCGGGCGCGGCGCGGCCTGCGGGTTCTCGGTGAGGTCATCCCGCCGCGGAACCTGTTCCGGGAGACCGAGGCGGAGAACTTCGACGACTACGCCCGCGTCACGCTGACCGACCGGAGCAAGGAGCGGGGCACCTCGGTGGCCGCACGCGAGGCCGGCGGCTGGATCCGGTTCCGCGACGCCGACCTCCGGCGCGGCGCAGGCGGGGTCACCGCGCTCGTGGCGAAGGAGTCGCCCGGCGAGTCCACCATCACCGTCCGGCTCGGTGACCCCGCCACGGGCCGGGTGCTTGGCAGGCTCACCGTGCCCAGCACCGGTGACCGGTACCGGTACACGACCGTCCGGGCGGCGCTCACCGGGGCACGCGGCAGGCAGGACGTGTACCTGGTCTTCGACGGCCCGGTCGATCTGGCGACCTTCCGTTTCCGGTCGTGAGCCTTCGTCAGTCGGGCAGCAGCGGCACCGAGGGACCTTCGTCGCGGCGGAGGAGGGTCGCGCGGGTGATGGCCGCCGAGCCGAACCGGTGCTTGACGTCGTCGAGTGCCGAGTCCAGGGCACCGGCCTCCCGGCCGTCGAACGGCAGGGTGAGCTGAACGGCGCCGTCGTCGTCCAGGTTGGACAGTGCGACGCCGATGAGCGTGAGCCCCTCGCTCGCGATCATCGGCGCCGCGGCGGCCAGCAGGCCGCGTGCGGTGTCGAGGACGGTCTCGGTGTGCGCGGTCGGGTCGGCCAGGGTGTGCGACCGCGTCGCGCGCGCGAAGTCGGCGAAGCGCAGCCGCAGTGTCACCGTGCGGCAGACCCGCCCGGCCGCGCGCAGCCTGCGGGTGAGGCGATCGACCAGCGCGGTGAGGATCGCGTCCAGCTCGGCGGGTGATCTCCGCCTGCGGCCGAGGGCGCGCTGTGCCCCCATCGAGCGCCGCCTGCGGCCGACCCGGATCGGCCGGGGGTCGTGGTTGTGCGCCAGCGCGTGCAGGTGCCGGCCCGACGCACGGCCGAGCATCGAGACGAGCACCGGTTCGCCGAGTCCGGCCACCTGGCCGACCGTGGTGATGCCACGTGCCCGCAGCTTGCCCGCCGTGACCCGCCCAACGCCCCAGAGGCGCTCCACGGGCAGCGGGTGCAGGAAGTCGAGTTCGCCGTCGTGCGGCACCACGAGGAGGCCGTCGGGCTTGGCCACGCCGCTGGCCACCTTGGCGAGGAACTTGGTCCTGGCCACGCCGACCGTGATCGGCAGGCCGACCTGCTCGGCCACCTGCTGCCGCAGCCGCGCGGCGATGCGGGAGGGCGACCCGGCGATCCGCGCGAGGCCGCCGACGTCGAGGAAAGCCTCGTCGATCGAGATTCCCTCCACCAGCGGTGTCGTCTGCCGGAACACCTCGAACACGGCCTTGCTCGCCGCGGAGTAGGCCGACATCCGGGGTGGCACCACGATCGCCTGCGGGCACAGCCGCCGCGCCAGCCCGCCGCCCATCGCCGTGCGCACACCACAGGCCTTGGCCTCGTAGCTGGCGGCCAGTACGACGCCGCCTCCGACGATCACCGGCCGCGAGCGCAGCCGCGGGTCGTCCCGCTGCTCGACCGCCGCGTAGAACGCGTCAAGGTCGGCATGCAGGATCGGTCCCTCACTCGGCACGAACACATGTTCGCATCCACCACCGACACTGGTGACGCAGGTCACAGTGGTTGCCGTGAGCCGACGTCGAGGAACGCGCCGCGGCTCCGATCTGGCGGCGAAGGACCAACCGAACAGAACGGAGAAGGTGATGAGCACGATCACCACGTTCCTGTGGTTCGACGACCAGGCCGAGGAGGCCGCGAAGTACTACACCTCGGTCATCGGCAACTCGCGGATCACCGACGTCAGCCGTGGTCCCGACGGCTCGGTGATGGTCGTCGGCTTCGAGCTCGACGGCCAGCGGTTCGCCGCGCTGAACGGTGGGCCACGGCACGTGCTCACCGAGGCCGTCTCGATCCAGGTGAGCCCCGAGACGCAGGCGGAGGTCGACGAGCTGTGGGCGAAGCTCTCCGACGGAGGCGAGGAGGGCCCTTGCGGCTGGCTCAAGGACAGGTACGGGCTGTCCTGGCAGGTCATTCCCACCGCGCTCACCGAGCTGCTGACCGGTTCCGACTCGGTGAAGGCCAGGCGCGTGGCGGAGGCGATGTTCGGGATGAAGAAGATCGACATCCAGGGCCTGCGGGAGGCCCACGCGCAGGCCTGAGCCCGCCCACCCTCGTGAGTGCGCACGCGAGTTCTAACTCGCGTGCGCACTCACGAGGGTGGGCGGGCAGGCCCCGGCCAGCGCGATCGTGGCGACGGCCGCCGCGGCGAGGCCGAGGCCGGTCGCCTGGCTCGCGGTGACCCGTTCGCGCAGCACGGTGAGTCCCAGCACGACGGGGATCACGGGATAGAGCGCGGTCAGCACGACGGCGATGGCGAGCAGTTGCTGTTGCGTCGCGAAGGTGTAGAGCACGATCGCCAGCGTGCCGAGGGCGCCGGTGCCTGCCGCCGCGAGCAGGAAACGCCCGCCCATCCGGAGCCCTGCGCCTGCCGTCACGGCGAGCGGCACGATGGTGAGGACCGCGGCGAGCCTGCTGGCGACCAGCGGCCAGAGCCCGGCCGCCGGGTCGACGCGGGCCAGTGCGATGAACTGCAGTGCGAACCCGGCACCGGCGATCAGCCCGTTCGCGCTTCCCGTCGCCGTCCGGCCGCCTTCCGTACGGTCGCGCCGGGCGCGGGTGACCAGCCAGAGGGCCGGTGGTGCGATGGCGATGCCGAGCCAGGCCGTCGGCGAGGGACGTTCGCCGAGGAGGACGACGCCGACGAGGACGGGAAGGACGACGGCGCCGACATCGCTGAGCGGGACGACGATGCTGAGCCTGCCGGTGCTCACTCCCCGATAGAGGAACGTGACGCCGACACCGGTGCCGATCCCGGACAACGCGCCCCAGCCGAGTGCGGCCGCACCGACCGACGAGGCGGGGACCAGGAACGCGGCGGCCAGCACCAGCGCGGTGCCGCCGAGTTGCGCATGGAGGGCCAGCGCCGTGCTGTCCACCCGGCGGGCCAGCAGCGCGCTGAGGAAATGGGTCGCACCGAAGAACACCGCCGAGGCGAGCGCGAGCGTCTCACCCATCCGCGGCACCACCGATGCGGCGTACCCGGTCGCGGTCGGCCTGGCCGACCGGGCAGGACGCGCCGGCGTCGACACAGGCGGCGCGGTCGCAGAGCCGGCAGATGTGCTCGGCGCTGCCGATCTCGCCGTGGACCCGGGTGAGCAGTTTGCCCAGCAGTGCGGCGAGCGCCTTCCGGTCGGCGGCGGACAGGCCGTCGACGACGGCCGCGAGTGGCCCGCCGCGAGCGGCGAGCAGTTGCCGCGTGACGCGGCGGCCGTCAGCCGTCGGGTGTACGGAGACCTCCCGCCCGCGCGCCGACCGGCGCTCGACGAGTCCGCGTTGTTCGAGCGAGTCCACCATGCGGGCCGCGGCCGACTGGCTCAGCCCCACCCGTCGGCCGAGTTCGGTGACACCGAGACCGCGCTCGTGGTCGAGGACCACGAGCGCGGCCGCACCGCTGCCACTGGTTCCCGCAACCGAGGTGGCCTCCGCGAGCATCAGGTCGGTGAGCGCGAGCGCCGTCGCTCCGAGCAGATTGGCGAGCCGTGGGTCATGCATGACTCATGCATAACCGATGGCGACGTTTGCCTCAACCCGAACGGCCGCACCCGCCCGCCCGACCCTCGTGAGTGCGCATGCGAGTTCTAACTCGTGGCAACACTCACGAGGGGTGGGCGCGCGGTGGTAGGAAGGGGCGATGATCAGCGACGCCGACCAGCACGAACGACCTGACGGTCCCTTCACCGACCTCGATGCCTACGCCGACCTGCCCCGGCTCGGCGGGCTGTGGCTGTCGCCGGACGGTGGCCGGCTCGTCGTGGGCGTCGCGCTGCCCGACCGCGAGAAGAACCGCTTCACCACGGCCCTGTGGGAGGTCGATCCCCAGGCGGGCCGGCAGGCGCGGCGGCTGACCCGCAGCGCGGAGGGCGAGTCGGCGGCCGCCTTCACCCCCTCCGGCGACCTGCTGTTCGTCTCGGCGCGACCGGAGCCCGGGGGCACGGCCGAGAGGACTTCCGCGCTCTGGGTGCAGCCCGCAGGCGGCGGCGACGCCCGGGTGCTGGCGGCTCCGCCGGGTGGCGTGCGCGGTGTCGCCGTCAGCGCCGCCGGGACGGCCGTGTTCGGCTCGGCGATGATGCCCTCGGCCACCGGCCCGGCGAGTGACGGCGAGATCCGCGCCGCCCGCAAGGACGCCGGGGTCTCCGCGATCCTGCACGACGACTACCCGATCCGCTACTGGGACCGTGACCTCGGTCCGGACCGGACCCGGCTGCTGGTCACCGAGGTCAGCGGGTTCGCCGAGGACGCCCGGCCGGAGCCGCGGGACATCACCGGCCACGTCGGCGGCGCGCTCGACGAGGAGTGCACCTGGGACATCACGCCGGACGGGCGCACCGTGGTCGCCGCGTGGACGGTCCCCGAACCGGCCGGGTCGCGGCGGTACACCGTGGTGGCGATCGACGTGGCGACCGGCGAGCGCCGCACTCTCGCCGACGACCCGGACCACGAGTACGACTCACCGCGCGTCTCACCCGACGGAACACACGTCGCACTCGCCGTGCGCGAGAAGTCCACCCCGGAGCGGCCAGGCGACCGCTGGCTGGGCTTCGTACCGGTCACCGGTGGCGAGCTGCGGCCGCTGGCCACGGCCTGGGACCGCTGGCCGCGCTCCGCCGAGTGGACGCCGGACGGCACGGCCCTGGTCGTGGTCGCGGACGACCACGGCCGGGCGCCGCTCTGGCGCGTCGACATCACCACCGGGCAGCCCACCAGGCTGACCCGCGACGACGGCGCCTACACCGACATCCGGATCTCGCCGGACGGCCGCTGGGTGTACGCGCTGCGCTCGGCCGTCGACAGCCCGCCCGCCCCTGTCCGGGTCGCCCTGGACGGGACGGCCGGGGCCGAGCCCCTGCCCGGCCCTGCGGAGGCGCTCGGCGCGGAGGCCCGGCTACCGGGGCGGCTGACCGAGGTCAGCGCCACCGCCGAGGACGGCACCCCGCTGCGCGCCTGGCTCGCGCTGCCGCACGGCGCCGGTGCCGACGCGCCCGCGCCCCTGCTGCTGTGGATCCACGGCGGCCCCGTGATGTCGGCGAACGTCTGGTCGTGGCGCTGGAACCCGTGGCTGCTGGTGTCGCAGGGCTACGCCGTTCTGCAGCCCGATCCCGCCCTGTCCACCGGCTACGGCATCGACTTCGTCCGGCGCGGCTGGAACGCGTGGGGCGGCGCGCCCTACACCGACCTGATGTCGGTCACCGAAGCCGCGCGGGAACGCACCGACATCGACGGGGACCGCATCGCCGCGATGGGCGGCTCCTTCGGCGGCTACATGGCCAACTGGATCGCCGGGCAGACCGACCGGTTCGCGGCGATCGTCACACATGCCTCCATCTGGGCACTGGACCAGATGACCCCGACCACCGACCTGGCCTACGACCTGCGCCGGGAGCTGAGCCCGGAGGCGGCCGACGCCCACTCGCCGCACGGCTTCGCCGGCGCCATCACCACGCCGATGCTGGTCATCCACGGCGACAAGGACTACCGGGTGCCGATCGGCGAGGCCCTGCGGTTGTGGTGGGACCTCAGGTCCCGCTCGAAGGCGGCGGAAGGGTCGAGCCCGCACAAGTTCCTGTACTTCCCCGACGAGAACCACTGGATCCTGACGCCGAACCACGCCAGGGTCTGGTACTCCACGGTTCGCGCCTTCCTCGCCCAGCACGTCCGCGGCGAGGACTGGCGCCGGCCGGCCCTGCTCGGCTGACGATGCCCGGTCGCCGGTCCCGCCCGCGCACGGACCGTTTACCGTGGAGGGTGCGACAGGGGGTGGAGGTAACCATGGACGAGCAGGGCCAGACGTATCCCGACCTGGACCGGGTGGCGCGTGAGGCGCACGAGGCCATCGCGAAGCTGCACGAACAGAGCAGGGCGGAACTGCGGGCGAAGCTGCCCGCCGACGAGGCGGAACCGGACTCCGGACAGGCCGAGTGAAGATCGACAACAGTCCCGCGCGTGGTACCCGTGACCTGCTTCCGGCAGCTGTCGCGACCCGTGACCACGTGCTCGGCCTCATCGAGGGCGTGTACCGGCGGTTCGGCTACCAGCGCATCGAGACGCCCGCGCTGGAGCGGATCGAGCGGCTGACCGGCGGCCAGGGCGGGGAGAACGAGAAACTCCTCTTCAAGGTCCTGCGCCGGGGACTCGGTGAGCAGGTCGCGGCCGACACCGATCTGGCGGACCTGGTGGACCTCGGGCTGCGTTTCGACCTCACCGTTCCGCTGACCCGCTTCTACAGCCAGTACCGGGCGGAGCTGCCGCAGCCCTTCCGCTCGTTCCAGTTCGGCCCGGTGTGGCGGGCCGAACGGCCGCAGAAGGGCCGGTACCGGCAGTTCTACCAGTGCGACATCGACCTGGTCGGCGAGGCGAGCGTGCTTGCCGAGGCCGAACTGATCGAGGCGACCACCGAGGCGCTGGCCGCGGTCGGCCTGACCGGCGCCACGGTGCGCCTGTCCGATCGCCGGTTCCTGGCCGCGCTGGCCGCGGACTCCGGAGTACCGGAGGGCGCGCGGCCGGGCTTCTTCGTGACCGTGGACAAGCTCGACAAGATCGGCTGGGACGGGGTGACCGCCGAGCTGGTGAACGACCGGGGACTGCCCGCCGAGGTGGTGCGCACGGCTCGGGACAAGATCGAGGCGCTGGCCGACCTGCCCGCGGACAAGGTGGCCGACATGCTCGCCGAGGTGGTCCCGGGCCTGCCGGATGCGGTAGCCACCGATCTGGCCACCACGGCCGCCTGCCTCGGCGACCTGCCCGCAGACCGGTTGCGCTGGACCTTCGATCCCACGCTGGTACGCGGCATGGGTTACTACACCGGGCAGATCTTCGAGGTCAGCCACCCCGACGCGGCCGGGTCCGTGGCAGGTGGTGGCCGCTACGACGAGCTGATCGGCCGCTCGCTCGGCACGGACGTGCCCGCCTGCGGTTTCTCCATCGGCTTCGAGCGCATCGTCGACCTGGTGGCCGCCGCGCCCGCCCCGGAGCGGATCGCCGTCCTCTACGACGCGGACGTTCCGGTGGAGCAGGCACTGGCCGCCGCGCGGCGGCTGCGCGAGCAGGACGTCGTGGTGTCGGCGATCCGCCGCAGCGGAAAGCTGCCCGCCCAGCTCGGACGGTTGGAAGGTTGGGGCTTCACCGCGTTCCTGCCGCTCGCGGTGGATCAGGACCCGGCCAGGCTGCCGCCCCCGCGGCCACTGAACGCCAGGCCGGCCTGAGCTCGCAGGGTGCCGCCCGACTCGAGCGGCACCCTGCGACGGCTCAGTACCGGTGTGCGGTCACCGCGCCGGTCGTCGAGTTCCAGACGATGTAACCGCCCTGGAAGTTGCTCCTGCGCCCGACCGGAACCGAGAACTCATCGCTCGTCGGGTAGCCCAGGTAGGACCGTTCCCAGCCGAGCTGTGCCCACTTGCTTTTGATATTGCCGCGGATTTCGGGTGCTCCGGTGGAGGACGTGTAGTAGATGGAGCCGTTGTCGCCGCTGAAGTGGTTGGAGCGGCCGATGCCGTCGGGGGTGGGGCGTTCGTCGGTGCGGGGGTAGCCGAGTGGGCTGCGTTCCCAGCCGAGTTCGGCCCATTTGCGTTTGATGCTGCCGCGGATTTCGTGTGCTCCGGTGGAGGACGTGTAGTAGATGGAGCCGTTGTCGCCGCTGAAGTGGTTGGAGCGGCCGATGCCGTCGGGGGTGGGGCGTTCGTCGGTGCGTGGGTAGCCGAGTGGGCTGCGTTCCCAGCCGAGTTCGGCCCATTTGCGTTTGATGCTGCCGCGGATTTCGTGTGCTCCGGTGGAGGACGTGTAGTAGATGGAGCCGTTTTCGCCGCTGAAGTGGTTGTAGCGGCCGATGCCGTCGGGGGTGGGGCGCTCGTCCGTGATCGGGTAACCGAGATGGCCCGCCTCGAGACCGTACTTCGCCCACGTCCTGCGGATGGCGCCCTCGACGATGTGCGCACCGGTGTCGGCGGACCAGGAGATCGACCTGGTGCCCGAGGTGAACGTCGTCCGGAGACCGCCGTTCGCGACCTCCCGCTCCAGCCCGTACACACCCCCGAGCCGCCCGGAGTCGGCACCGGTGTCCTGCCAACGCTGGTAGACCGGGCTCGATGTCCAGTCGCCCATCAGCTCGGCCACGCGCTGCCGGATGAACGGCAGCTTCGGGTAACCGAGCTCGCCGGGGCATTCGGTGGCGCGCACGTCGCGATGCGCGAAGATCGTGGGCAGGGTGACCGTGGTGCCCTCGGGATACTTCGAGACTCCACCACCGGAGACCAGCTCGACCGTCCCCTCCGGATCGCGGTAGCTGCGGGAGAGCTTCCAGGCCACGAACTGCGACACGGCCTCGAGTTGCGCGTCACTGGGCGCGATGTCGGTGAAGTCGCCGAGCATGGATACGCCGGTGGTGTACTTGTTGAAGCCGCCGGCGTGCGCGCCCCAGACCGGCAGGTCGAGGCCGCCGTAACGGCCCTCGAAGATCTGGCCGTACCTGTCGACCACCACGTTGTAGCCGATGTCGCACCAACCGAGTGTCTGCGCGTGATAGGCGTAGATGCCCCGGACGACCCGGGCGGCGTCGGCCGCCGTGTAGTCGTTGGTATTGGGGCCGGTGTGGTGGATGGTCGCCGCTTTGACCGTGCCGCTGTACTCGGCTCCGATTCCTTGCTGCTGGTAGCAGTCGGTGCGGACCGACTCGTCGGCACCCCAGCCGGCGCGGCTGATCACCGGCGGCCGTGTCGTCGTGATCCCGGCCTTGGGCTCGATCGCGTCGCCGGTGCTCGTGCCCGGATCGATCAGTACCGCCGAGAGGGTGCGGACGTTGGCCGGCACGCCGTTGCGCTCGGCACGCACGCGCAGGACGGTCGAGTCATCGAGCCAGACGGGCTCGCTTCCGTTGGTGCGGCCTGCCTTGCCTGCGTCGAGGCCGCCGACGGGGTCGAGCTGGGCCCACTCGGTCCAGCTGCCGTCGAGCCGCTGCGCCTGCACCTCCAGCACGTCCGGTGCCGCGCCGTTCCACGTCAGCGCCGCCATCGCGAACGGCTCGTCGCGCCGGATCTCGAGGATCCTGTCCGCCTTCGCCTTGCTCGCCGCCGCGGCCAGCGGGACGGTGGCGATGTCCGGTGCGACCGCCGCGGGTCCGTCCGGTGGTGGAGCCGCGTTCGACACCACGGGAACCAGCCCCAGTGGTAGCGCGATGACAGCGGCGGTGACGAATCTCGGGCGCACACAACCCCCAGGTCGTTGAGAGAGAGGAACACAGCAGAACGGCCGCTCGCGCGGCCGCGGAGAGACTAGCCCGCACGGAGCCGGTGCACCTCGATCGCGTTCGGACCGCTACCAAGTTGTTGCGTGCAGCCAAAACCGGTGATCCTCGTGTGGTGACGTTGCTCCGTTCGGCGGTATTCAACCGGTCGGGGCACCGCTTCGGATCAGCAGCACGACGTCGATGACGGCGACCAGCAGCACGGCACGAAACGCCGCGCGGGAGTGCGGCCGCCGGTTCCGGAACAGCCCGATGCCGAGGATCAGCGCCGCGGCCGGCACCGCCATCAGGCCCGCCGCCGACGGGGCGCCGGGCGGGCCGAGAACCAGCAGCACCGAGGCGACCAGCACCAGAGCGGCGCTCAGCAGGCGGCTCGCGCCGGCACCCAGTCGATGCGGCAGTCCACGGACACCGGTCGCGGCATCGTCGGCCAGGTCGGGCAGCACGTTCACGAAATGCGCGGCGGCGCCCAGCGACGCGGCGGCGCCCACCAGCCAGGCCGGCGGCAGCGGCTGGCCGGGCAGTCCCAGCGTCACGAAGGCCGGTAACAGTCCGAAGGAGACGGAGTAGGGCAGTACGGAGAAGGCGGTGGCCTTCACTCCGAGGTCGTAGGCCCATGCCGAGGTCAGCGCGGCCACGTGCGCCACGGTGGCGAGCGGGCCGGACGGCAGCGAGAAGCCGATCGCGACGGCCGCGGCGGCGAACACGGCGGTGCGCACGGTCGCGGGCGAGACCTCGCCTGCTGCCACCGGCTTGCCCGCCCGCCCCACCTCGGCATCGCGGGGTGCGTCCACCAGGTCGTTGAGCCAGCCGACGGACAACTGCCCGGCGAGTACGGCCACGGCGACGGTCAGCACGCCCACCGCCGTGCGCCCGGCGCTGACGGCGAGCCCGGTGGCGACCGCCGTGACCGCCAGTGAAGGCGCCGGGTGGCATGCCCGGGCCAACGCCGGCACTGCCCGAAGGAGATGCCCCACCACTGCGAGTGTGCCAGCCTGGCGGCATGTGGCGAGCCAGGGCGCGCGAGCGGGTGGTGCCCAACGATCCCGCGCTGTACGACAGGCTCGCCGACCAGTGGTGGCGGCCGAGGGGCGCGTTCGCGATGTTGCACTGGCTCGCCGTGGCCAGGGGCGAGCTCGTTCCGCCGGCGCCGCGACCGGGCGCCGTCCTGGTCGATCTCGGCTGCGGCGCGGGTCTGCTGGCGCCGCACGTGGCCGGTAAGGGCTACCGGCACATCGGCGTCGACCGCTCGGACCGTGCGCTGCGGCAGGCGAGGGAGCACGGTGTGCAGGCGCTGCTCGGCGACGTGCTCGCGGTACCGCTGCCCGACCGCTGCGCGGAGGTGGTGGTCGCCGGAGAGATCCTCGAACACGTGCCCGACCTGCGGGGTGCGGTGGCCGAGGCGTGCCGGCTGCTCCGCCCCGGCGGGCTGCTGGTGCTCGATACGCTCGCGGCGACGGCGCTGTGCCGGTGGCTCGCCATCGGGGTCGCCGAGCGGGTGCCGCGCATCGCCCCGCGCGGCGTGCACGATCCGGCGCTGCTGGTCGACCGGGCAGACCTCGTGGACGAATGCGCGCGGCGGGGTGTGCGCCTGGCGCTGCGGGGTATCCGGCCTTCACTGACCGGCCTGCTGGCCTGGACCGCCGGTCGCCGCTCCACGGTCCGGATGCTGCCGGTGGGAACGACCGCGGTGCTGTTCCAGGGATATGGCCGCAAGGAGGTTTGAGTGCCGTTGTCCGACACCGTCCCGACCACCGGATCACCACCCGACCCCACCGCGGCCATGGAGATCGCCTCGGCGCTCGCGCCACGGCTGGCCGAGCGGGCCCAGGAACACGACATCTCGGGCGCCTTCCCGGCGGCGGACTTCGCCGACCTGCGGGCGAGCGGCCTGCTGGGCCTGATGGTTCCCGCCCGGCTCGGCGGGACCGGCGCGTCCTTCGCCGACTACGCCGAGGTCGCGATGGCGATCGGCAGCGGCGCCGGTGCCACCGCGCTGATCTTCAACATGCACGCGTCGGTGACCGGAGCGCTGGCGCACACGCCCGACGAGCTCGTCCGGCAGCTCGGCGCGACCGACGGCTTCTTCGTCACCCGTGACCGGCTGCTCGCCGAAGCCGCCTCGGGCGCCCTGTACGCCGTTGCGATGAGCGAGCGCGGCGCCGGTTCGCGGCTGTCCAGAATCACGACCGAGTACCGCGCGGTGGACGGCGGGTTCCGCGTCACCGGGAGCAAGACGTTCGTCTCCGGTGCCGGGCACGCCGACGGCTACCTGCTCGCCGCGAGGGACGCCGCCTCCACCGAGCCGAAGGTGTCCTACTTCGTGATCCCGGCCGGCGAGGGCGTGCGGGTCGAGCCCACCTGGGATGCCATGGGGATGCGCGCCACGTGCAGCCACGACGTGCACTTCGACGTCGAGGTCGAACCGGATGCCCTGCTCGGTGGGGTCGAAGGACTGGCGATCCTGCTGGCCCAGGCAATGCCGCAGTGGCTGGTGGCCTCCTACGCGGCGGTGTACGCGGGCGTGGCCCGCTCGGCGATCGAGGCCGGTGCGGCGCACCTGCGGCGGCGCGGCCTCGACTCGCTGCCAGCCGTGCGCTCACGGCTGGGGCGTGCCGACGCCGCCGCCGCGGCCGCCGCCCTCGTCGTCCGGGAGGCCGCGGCCAGGGTCTCCGCGGAGCCGGGGACGCCGGAGACCAACCGCTGGGTGTGGCGCGCCAAGCTGACCGCCGGGGACACGGCGGCGCAGGTCGCCTCGTCCGTACTCGAAGCCGCCGGGACGTCGGCCACCCGGCGCGGCCACCCGCTGGAACGGATCTACCGCGACGCGCGCTGCGGTGCGCTGCAACCGGCCACCTCCGACGTCTGCGCCGACTGGCTGGGCGTCGCGGCCCTCGGCGGCGATCCGGAGAACGACGGCGGGACGCCACGATGGTGACCGCCACCATCGCCGGGGTGGGCTCGGCGCTGCCGGAGACGGTCGACCAGCAGGCGATGTGGGACGGCTTCTTCAGCGGTCACTTCGACTCGAGCCGGGTCGCACGGCGGATATTCGACGGCTCCGGAGTGCTGCGGCGGCATGCCGTCGCCAACCCCGTCCGCGAGGACCTGTCCCGGTGGTCCACCGCGGACCGGATGCGCCGCTACGCCGAGGAGGCCCCGCCGCTGGCGCACCGGGCGGTAAGGGCGGCGCTGGCCCAGGCCGGTCTCGCCGCCGAGGAGCTGGGGCAGCTCACCGTCGCCTCGTGTACCGGGTACGGCACACCGGGCGTGGACGCCAAGCTGGCCGCGTCGCTCCGGCTGCCTCCCGAGGTGCAGCGACTGCTCGTCGGGCACATGGGCTGCTACGCGGCCCTGCCCGCGCTGGGCAGCGCCGCCGACTTCGTGGTCGCCCGCGGGCGGCCCGCCGTGCTCCTCTGTCTTGAGCTCACCTCGCTGCACGTTCAGCCACCCACCACCGATCCGCAGCAGGTGGTCTCGCACGCGCTGTTCAGCGACGCCGCCACGGCAGTGGTGCTGCGACCACGACCGGACGGCGGCGAGGCGCCGTCAACCGGCCTGGAGCTGGTGGACATCGCGGCGTTCACCGATGCCAGCACCGCCGACCACATGACCTGGGACGTCACCGACCTCGGCTTCCGGATGGGCCTTTCCCCGCGGGTGCCCGACGTGCTGGCCGAGCACCTGCCCGCGGTGCTCGGCAACCTGCTGGCCAGGCACGGCCTCGGCACCGGGGACGTCCGGAACTGGGCCGTCCATCCAGGCGGGCCGCGCATCCTCGACACCGTGCAGCGAACGCTCGACCTGCCTCCGCGGGCGCTGGCCGCCTCCCGCTCCGTGCTCGCCGAGCACGGCAACTGCTCGTCGGCGACCGTGCTGCTGGTGCTGGAGGAACTGCGTGCCACCGGCGCGCTGGACGGCGGGCCCACGGTCGCGATCGCGTTCGGGCCCGGGCTGACCGTCTATACCGCGCTGCTGCGCGGCGGACCGGCGTGAGCAGGGAAGACCGGCCTACGGTTTCTGGGCGACCCCGCTCAGGAAGACCTGATCCATGTTGGTCAGCGGCTCCAGCCTTGGTCCTTCGGGCCACCACTCGTGCAGCATCACCAGGCCCGGCTCGACCAGTTCGAGGCCGTCCAGGTAGGAGCGGATCTCCTGCCGGGTCCGGAACCGGCCCGACCCCATCGTGCTGCCGGTGAGGCGCTGCTCCATGTCCCTGGCGAACGCGCTGAACTCGGCGTTCTCCTCCGCCGGGTCCCAGAAGTGGCAGAGCGCGGCATAGGAGCCGGACGGCAGGGCGTCGACGTAGGTCTTCATGATCTGGTACGGGTTCTCGTCGTCCATCAGGTGATGCAGGGTGTTGCACTGCATCAGGACGAACGGGCGTTCCAGATCCAGGTTCTCGGTGACGGCCGGATGGGCGAGTACCCGCTCCGGCTCGGTCAGGTCCATCTCGACGAAGTGCGTGCGGTCGTTCTCCTCGAGCAGGGCCCGGCCGTGCGCGCTGACCACCGGGTCGTTGTCGACGTAGACGACCCGGGCGTCGGGGTTGACCCGCTGCGCCACCTCGTGGGTGTTCTCCACGGTCGGCAGGCCGGAGCCGAGGTCGAGGAACTGGTCCATGCCCGCGGGGCCCGCCAGCCAGCGCACGACCCTGACCAGCCATTGCCGGATCGCTGTCGCGGTACGCGGCGCCTCGGGCGAGGCTTCCAGGACCGAGCGATAGACCACGCGGTCGACCTCGTAGTTGTCCTTGCCGCCAAGCAACGCGTCGTACACGCGCGCGACACTCGCGACGCTGGTGTCGATCACGGGAACCGGGGCCTGTTCGTTGGTCGGCATCTGGCACTCCACTGGCACACTGCGCGGTCGTCGGATCACCCCAAGGTTAGGACAATCACACCCGGCGCGGGCAAGCGGCCGGTGATCTTCCGGCGAGCGTCCGGCCACGGCGTGGTTACCCGGTGCCGCCGTCCGGGTACATGCGGCAGATGGGACCCAGCGACCGGCGCGGACGTCGCCGGTGCTGACGGCTCCGACGAGGGGCTGGGAGCACGCCGAGTTCACCGCGGCGGCCGGAACCCGCGTACACGCCGCGGTATCGGGGCCGCCCGGCGCGCCGGAGGTCGTATGCGTACACGGGCTCGGCTGCTCGCACCGCTACTTCCTGCCGCTGGCGAAGGAGCTCGCGACCACGATGCGGGTGAGCGCTCCCGACCTGCCCGGCTTCGGCCGCACCCCCGGTCCGGCGGCGGCGCTGGACGTGCGGGGACTCTCCGGTGCGCTGGCCGACTGGCTGCGAGCGACGGGCCGGGGCGGCGCTCTGCTCGTGGCCAACTCCGCGGGCTGCCAGATCGTCGTGGACCTGGCCGTGCACGGTCCCGAGCTGGTCGGGCCGATCGTGCTCAACGGGCCCAGCATGGGCAGCCGGGCCCGGTCGGTACTGGGCCAGGCCGGCCGGCTGCTCGCCGACGTCCCGCGCGAACGCCCCGCGTTGCTGCTGGTCCTCGCTCGCGACTACCTGTGCTGCGGACCCCGCCGGATCCTGAGAACCTCGCGCCACCTGCTCGGCGATCCGGTCGGGCGGAAGCTCCCGCACGTCCGCGCACGCGCCGTGGTGGTGCGCGGCAGCCGCGATCCGGTCGTGCCGCGAGGCTGGGCCGAGGAGGTCGCCGCGCGGCTGCCGGACGGCAGGCTCACCGAGGTCCCCGGTGCGCCGCACGCGATGAACTTCTCCGCCCCCGGCCCGCTCGCCGAGATCGTCCGTTCGGCGCGCAGCCGCTCGTGAGTGCGTACGCGAGTTAGAACTCGGCTGCGCACTCACGAGCGGCGCGCCCGGCTCCGCCCGCACCGATGACTCCGGCGCCTCCACACGGTCTGTATTGGGGACGGCACGGACCGCACCGCGCGGCGAAGGGAGAGCGGATGTCATCGCCCGCCGGGTTTGCCCTGCTCGAACGCGCGATCAACTACACTCTCGGCAGCCTTCGGGCCGTCCCGCCGGGCGCGCTCGGCCGCCCGACACCTTGCCGGGACTGGGATCTGGGCGCGTTGCTCGCCCACCTGAACGACTCGCTGTACGCCCTGCAGGAGGCCGCCGACGACGGCAGCGTCGATCTCGACGTGCGGATCGCTGACCCCGGCGCCGATCCGGTCGCCACGGTGCGCGACCGGGCGCGCGTGCTGCTCGGTGCATGGGCGGGAGCCCGCGACGCGGGGGTGATCTCGATCGCGGGCAGCCCTCTGGCGTCGGCGGTCGTCGGGTGCGCGGGCGCGCTGGAGGTCGCCGTGCACGGGTGGGACGTGGCGCGGGCGTGCGGGCAGCACCGGCCGATCCCGACACCGCTGGCGGAGGAGATGCTCGAACTCGCGGCACTGCTGGTCGGCGACGCCGACCGCCCGAGCCGGTTCGCCGCCTCCGTGGAGCTACCGGAGCCGGCCTGCCCGGGCGACCGGTTGATCGCCTTCCTCGGCAGGCATCCCGGCTGAGCGAGCCGGGCTACGGCACGGCCGGCCGGGTCAGTGGCAGGCCGAAGAGCGTGAACACCTCGGGGTCCATGAAGTTCACCACGTGGCCGATCCCGTGGGCGGTGAGCGTGAGCACCTGCACGGTGAACGCGCGGTAGGTGGTGTGGTCGGCCGGGTCCGCCAGGTACATCGCGAAGCCGGGCTGGTCGTTCGCGCGCACGGGCAACATGCGGACCAGTCCGGGCCGTGCCGGGCACCGGGAGCCGAGATGCCTGCCGACGTGCACGCGGCCCCGGTACCACTCGGCGTAGGGCGGCATCTCCCAGACGACGTCCTCGGTGAACAAGCGGACGAGCGCGTCGACGTCCTTGCGCTCGAACGCCGTGACGTAGCGTTCGAGCAGCTCCCGCTCCTGCGCGCCCGACGGCTCCGTGACCTCGTCCTGCTTCGGTGCGATGCGTTCCAGCTGCGTCCGCGCGCGCTGCAGGGTGCTGTTGACGGCGGTGGTCGTAATGCCGACCGCCTCGGCGACCTCGGCCGCCCGCCACTTCAGGACGTCGCGCAGTATGAGCACGGCGCGCTGGCGGGGTGGCAGGTGCTGCAGCGCCGCGACGAACGCCAGCCGGACGCTCTCCTTCGCGGTGACTGCGGTGGCCGGATCGCCCTCGTCCACACTGACGGCGTCGGGCAGCGGTTCGAGCCAGGGCACCTCCGGCCGATCCACCAGCTCGTCGGCGGGGTCGGCATTCGTTCCGCCGAGCCCGGTGGGCAGCGGGCGCCTGCTGCGGCTCTCCAGCGCGGTCAGGCAGGTGGTGGTCGCGATCCGGTGCAGCCAGGTGCGCAGCGACGAGCGGCCCTCGAACTTGTCGTAGGCCCGCCACGCCCGCAGATACGTCTCCTGGACCAGGTCCTCGGCATCGTGCGGCGAGCCCAGCATCCGGTAGCAGTGCGCCAGCAGCTCCCGCCGGTACGGGTCGGCCTCCCGCAGGAAGTCGTCGTCGATCGTTTCCGGTGCCGTCGTCATGCCTCTCCTCCCACCCTGAGGCGACTCTAGCTCTTCTCCTGTACCGACCGGCTGCGAACTCCGAACTCATCGGGGCACCGATGAGTTTCGCGGCCGTGGCGGGTCCTACCCGGTGATGTCGTGAGGAGGATCTGCCATGCAGCCGACACTCGCCGAGCCCGCCGCCAGGGCCGGCCGCAGGGAATGGATCGGGCTCGCCGTGCTGGCGTTGCCCACGCTGCTCGTCTCGCTCGACATGAGCGTGCTCTTCCTGGCGCTGCCGCACCTGAGCGTCGATCTCGGCGCGGGCAGCGCGCAACAGCTGTGGATTCTGGACATCTACGGTTTCCTGGTGGCCGGGTTCCTGGTCACGATGGGGACCGTGGGCGACCGGATCGGCCGGCGCAGGCTGCTCCTGATCGGTGCGAGTGCCTTCACCGTCGCCTCGCTCGTGGCCGCGTACTCGGTGAACGCGGAGATGCTGATCGCCGCCCGTGCGGTACTGGGGATCGCCGGTGCGACGCTGATGCCCTCGACGCTGGCCCTGATCAGCAACATGTTCCCCGATCCGCGGCAGCGTGCGGTGGGGATCGCGGTCTGGATGAGCTGCTTCATGGTCGGCACCGCGATCGGGCCCGTCGTCGGCGGCGTGCTGCTGGCGTTCTTCTGGTGGGGCGCGGTGTTCCTGCTGGCGGTTCCGGTGATGGCGGTGCTGTTGCTGGCCGGCCCGCTGCTGCTGCCCGAGTACCGCGATCCCGGTGCGGGCAGGCTCGACCTGGCCAGCGTCGCGCTGTCGCTGGCCGCCATCCTGCCGATCGTCTACGGCCTCAAGGAGCTGGCGAAGGACGGTTGGCACACCGTGCCGGTCGTCGCCGTGGTGGTGGGCGCGGCGATCGGGTTCGCTTTCGTGGCCCGGCAGCGCGCACTCGCCGATCCGTTGCTGGACCTGCGCCTGCTTGCGCATCGCTCGGCCGGCCCGGCGCTGGGGATCATGATGATCGGCGGGGTCCTGATGGCGGGGACGTTCCTCTACATCCCGCTCTACCTGCAACTGGTCGAGGGGCTCACACCGCTGCGAGCGGGCATGTGGCTCGCGGTCCCCGCGATCGCCATGATCGCCAGCACCCAGCTCGCGCCACGGCTCGCCCAGCGGTACCGGCCCGTCCACGTCATCACGGTGGGCCTGGTGATCGGGACCGCGGGTGCGCTGCTGCTCACCCAGGTCGGCGGGCCCGGCGGGCTGGCACCGCTGATCGTGGGCTTCGGCCTGGCCTGCGTGGGCATCGCACCGGCTGCAGCGCTCGGCACGGATCTGGTCGTCGGCTCGGCGCCCAAGGAGAAGGCCGGCTCGGCCGCCTCGGTGTCGGAGACCAGCAACGAGTTCGGGATCGCGCTCGGCCTCGCCGCGCTGGGCAGCCTCGGCGCGGCCGTGTACGGCAGCCGGGTCGTCGTGCCCGCGGAGGTGCCTGCCGAGCTGGCCGGGGCGGCGCGGGAGAGCCTCAACGGCGCCGTGCTGGCCGCCCGCGAGCTGGACGGTGTCGTCGCCGGTGAGCTGCTCGGCAATGCGCACGCGGCGTTCACCGGCGCGCTGAACATCGTCGGCGGTGTCGGTGCCGCGGGGTTCGCCGTGCTGGCGGTGCTCGCCGCGACCCTGCTGCGGCGCGCGTAACCCGCGAGTCCCCCGCTGGAGCCCGCGAGTCCCGCACTCGGGCCCGCGAGTTCCGCACTCGCGGGGCCGCGAACGGGGGACTCGCGGGTCTGGGCGGGGGACTCGCGGGCTATAGGATCTCCAGCGGCTTCGGGCCGGTCGGCGGTGGGAACCGGGCGTCGAGGTCGGCGAGGTCCTCCGCGGTGAGCGTGATGTCGAGGGCGGCGAGGTTCTGCTCGACGTGCTCGCGGTTCGCCGCCTTCGGGATCGCGCACACCCCCGGCTGATGCAGCACCCACGCGAGCGCGACCTGCGCCGGGGTCGCTTCGTGCCGTTCGGCGACCTTGCCGAGCACGGCGTCGTCCAGCAGGCGTCCCTGCTCGATCGGCGAGTACGCCATCACGGGCACGGCGTGTTCGCGGCACCACGGCAGCAGGTCGAACTCGGGGCCGCGGCGGGTCAGGTTGTAGAGCACCTGATCGGTCGCGACGTCGTCGCCGGAGGGTTGTGACCACAGCTCGGCCATGTCGTCCGGACCGAGGTTGCTGACGCCGAAGTGCCGGATCTTGCCGTCGGCGCGCAGCCGGGTGAACGCCTCCAGCGTCTCCGCCAGCGGCACGTTCCCGCGCCAGTGCAGCAGATACAGCTCGATCCGGTCGGTGTCCAGCCGCGCGAGGCTGCGTTCGCAGGCCTCGATCGTCCCACGCCTGCTCGCGTTGTGCGGCAACACCTTGCTCACCAGGAACGCCTCGTCGCGACGACCCGCGACGGCGGCGCCGACGACCTCCTCCGCGCCACCGTCGCCGTACATCTCCGCGGTGTCGATCAGGCCGAGTCCGAGATCGAGGCCGTGCCGCAGGGCCGTCACCTCGTTGTCCCGCTCCCCGCGGCGCTCGCCCATGCCCCACGTGCCCTGTCCCAGCACCGGCAGCCGCTCGCCGGAGCCCAACTTCAGGTACCGCATCGCCATGGCCGTGAGTGTTCCCGTGCGCCGGGGTTCGGCGCAACACGCACACGTGTGGTCCTCACCCGGCGGGGTGGATCGTCGACGGGGCGAGACCACCAAGGGCAAAGTGGACCATGGACTCCACAGTGGACATGCTGCCCGGACCCGGTCGCGCCACAGCCGGCTCAGGCGGGGAGCTTCGCCTTCTCGCGGCGTACGGGCGTGTCGGCCTGTTCATCGACGGCGATGCGCTCGACGAGCTCCGTCACTTCGCGTTCGGCGTGGGGCGCGAACGCCGCCCGTGTGCACACGAACACGTGCTCCGCGCGAACGGCAGGCCAGTCCGCAGGTAGGTGTGCCAGCGGAAGGCCGGGATCCTTACGCAGCAAGAGGGTCCACTCGGTGTGCATCAGCAACTGGCCGGCGAGGACGTCATCGGTGGCTGCCAGTGGGTCGGGCACGTCCCACCGGCGGAGGAAGCCGCGGTAGCCCTGGGCCAGTTCGTCCAGGTCCCACGCGTCGGCGATCATCTCCTGGATGTCCGTGGGGCGCAGGGTGCTCGCGCGAAAGGCCTTGACGTGATCGGCGACATCGAGTCCTTCGAGCAGTTCCTCGACCTCGATCGAGCGCGGGCTGATCCAGAGGCCGCTCTGCAACGGGCCGAAGCCCGCCCACGCGAGCCGGGAGCGCAGCAGGTGCCGGTCGGCCCTGCGGGTCTCCGGCAGTGAGAAGCCGAGCATGGTCCAGTGACCGTCCCAGTCGCGGTTCACCGCGTGCCGCACCCGGCGGCTGCCCTCCTCGAGAACCTTCGAGGTGTAGTCGGTGAGGCCGAGGTAGACCCGTTTGCCGCGGCGGTGGCGCGCCAGCAGCCCGCGCCGGGTCATCCTGGACAGCGTCGACCGGGCCGCGTGCTCACCGACCCCTACTCGGGCCAGCACCTCGATGAGGCTGCCGGAGTAGACCGCCTCGGCCCGGCCGAGCAGGTGGGCGGCGAAGAAGTTGAGCAGGATGCCCTGCGGTCGCTGCCACGGCGTGCCGCTCGGTTCTTCCGCCCCGCCCTGCGTCCCCATCGGACCTCCCCGCAACGCCGTGTACCGCGCCGATGCCCGTCGATCCTAGTCAGGTCAGCGACGCTCAGCAGTGGAGCCGGTCGCGCTCCGTTGCCGGCTCTTCGACGGAGGGTCGGCGGCCGTCATGGGGACGAAAAGCGGTGCCGCCGACGGTCACACGTGCAGGTGGACCAGCGAGTCGATACCGGAGAGCTCGATCACCCGCCTGGTCGGCGAGCCGGGCGGCGCGCTGATCTCGCACGTCGTCTGCAACAGCCGAAGCCGGTCGGCGAGTGCGAAGAGAATGCGCAGGCCGGCGCTGTCGATGTAGGTCAGGCCCCCGAGGTCGACGCGGACCGCGAGGAGGTGGTTGGTGATCGCCGCGAAGATGTCGTCCTGAACGGCTGCGGAATTCGACAGGTCGATCTCTCCGCTGACGAGAATGTCGATCTTCTTTTCCTCGTGCGGACGCACTTCGACGTTCGCGGTGGTCATGGGAACTTGCCACCTGTCAGATGTCGGCGGATCTGCACGCTCGTGCCGTCCGGTCCGTGCTCGAACCGCACGTCGTCACTGAGGTGCTGCATCAGTTGCGTGCCCCTGCCTCTGTGCTGGCCTCGTGGGGGGCGCCAGCTCCCGTTGTCCTTGACCGTGGCAATCACCTCCCGGTCGTTGGCTGCGAGGTGCAACTCGACGGTACCTCCGAGCGGGCCGTAGGCGTGCTCGACGACGTTCGCGCTGGCCTCGCCGACCGCTACCAGCAGATCCGCGATGTCATCGTCCGAGGCACCCACCGTGGGCAGCCAACGACGCAACGCAGCACGGATCTCGCTCAGCGAGTCCGGCACCGCCGAGAACTCAAGCTCCAGCCTACGTAGTTCCTCGGCGGTCTGTCTGCGGATGGCGAGTACCGCGATGTCGTCGCCGGTCGGGTCCGCGTCGATGAGCTTCGACATCACCGCAGCGCACATGGCTTCCGCGGAGTCGGTCCGCATCGCATCACAGATCAGTTGCAATCCGACCTCCAGCGGACGGTGCCGCCGTTCCACCAGCCCGTCGGTGTAGAAGAGGACCATCGTGCCGGGCGCGACCGTGATGGTGCTGGTCCTGCGTCGCAGCGGAGCGGAACCGGCGCCGATGGGCGGGTCGACCGGGAGTTCTGCCGGTGCCGCGGGGTCGCCGGGGGCGGCGAGTACGGGTGCCAGGTGCCCCGCGAGCGAGATGTGCAGCCGCTCCAGTGAAGGCTCCCACATCCCGTAGGCGATCGTCGCCATCGCGTCGGGCTCGAAGTGACGCATGTGCGAGTCCAGCTTGCTGAGCACCTCGCTGGGATCGTTGGAGTCGAGAGCGTACGCGCGGGTGGCCGTGCGCATCCGGCTCATCACGGTGGCCGCAGTGAGTCCGCGCCCGACCACGTCCCCGATCGCGACGCACAGCCAGCCCGAGGGCAGCGTGAAGACGTCGTACCAGTCGCCGCTGACCCCGGCCTCCTCCGCGGGTACGTACCTGGAGGCCAGTTCCATGCCGATGATGCGGGGCAGCCGGGCGGGCAGGAGGTTACGTTGCAGTGCCGCCGCGGCCGCCCGTTCGACCCGTGCCTGGCGTGTCCGGGTGGCCAGTGCGACGCGATCGGCCGCGAGCTCCAGCAGCTGGAGGTCCTGGTCGGTGAAGTCCCTCGGCAGCATCGAGCCGACGTGCAGCACGCCGATCAGCTCACCGCCGGCCAGCAGCGGCACACCGGCCAGCGAGTGGACGCCCTTCTGCCACAGGATCGGGTTGCGCACGGTGGTCGATGTGATTTCCTGCATGACCAGCCGCTCGCGCCGTTGCGCGATCCGGCCGGCGAAGCCCTCGCCGACCGGGATCCGCACCCCCTGGCGCACCGATTCCTCGAGACCGGAGGATGCGGTCGCGACCAGGTGCTGGCCGCCGTCGGCGAGGAGGAGCACTGTCGCGGTGTCCGTACCCAGGATCTCCCGGACGCGGGCCAGCAATTCCTGCAGAAGCTGCTCGACACCGAGATGGGCGAGCGTCGTATCGGTGACCGCCTCTATCCGGCGGAGGCGGTCCTCGGCGCTGTCGGACGAATTGACCATCGCCATGTCCGGGAGCATAACCGCACGTAGATGTGGCGTCAGCGGACGCACGCGGCCGTGGTTGCAGGGTGCACCTTGCCACTTTCGCAGGGGTTGGCAGCGGCGGCCGCGGCGGGGAAGATCACCGCGTGGTTGCCAACCGTGACGAGAGCATCAAGGCGGACGAAGGCGTGTTCGACGCCTACCTGGCCGTGCCGGACCTGGTCCCGGCCCCAGGGATCATCTTGCTTCAAGAGGTGTTCGGCGTGAACGACAACATGCGCGGGCTGGCGGATTCGCTCGCGGAGGCCGGGTATCTCGCCCTGGTGCCGGACATGTTCTGGCGCCTGCAACGGCGTTTCGAGAGCAAGGACGAGTCCGGGATCGCCGAGGGCATGGAACTCGCCAGGCGGATGGACCTCGGCGCGGCCGTCACCGACATGACCGCCGCGCTCGCGCACCTGCGTGCGCTGCCGGCGTGCGACGGCCGCGCCGGCGGCGTAGGGTTCTGCCTCGGCGGCAAGCTGGCCTACCTGCTCGCGACGTCGGTCCGGGCCGACGGCCGTGGGCCGGACGCCGTGGTGTCGTACTACGGTTCCGGAATCCACGAGATGCTCGACCAGGCCGAGGCGATCGAGTGCCCGATGATGTTCCACTACGGAGACCGCGATCCCTACATCACGCACGAGCAGGTGGCGGCGGTCGAGGCGGCGGTGGCCAGCAGGCCGGACATCGCGGTGCACCACTACGACGCCGGGCACGCGTTCTCGAACTTCGACGCGCCGTCGCTCCACGAGCGCGAGCCCGCCGACCTCGCCTGGGGCCGCACGCTCGCCTTCTTCGAGGACCACCTGAAGTACCCGGCCTGAGCGGCCGTGTCCGCGCCCCGGGACGCGGACACGCGTACGTGGGACGCGGACACGGCGTCAGAGGCGGGGGCGGTCCTTGGCGAGCAGCGGCTCGAAGAGGTCGCCGTGCTCGTCGATGCGGTCGAGCACCTCGTCGGCGGTGAAGACCAGATCCGCCGGCTGACGGCATTCCTGGACCTCGTCCCACAGAATCGGCGTCGACACCGTCGGAGCCGGGCGGGCGCGCAGTGAGTAGGGCGCCACGGTGGTCTTCTTGGGGTTGTTCTGGCTCCAGTCGATGAGCACCTTGCCCGGCCGCAGCCGCTTGGTCATCCGCGAAACCACCAGCTCGGGCAGCTCCCGTTCCAGCCGCTCGGCCAGGCCCCTTGCGTACTCGCCGGTGCGCTCGCCCGAGCGGGTACGCACCGGCGAGTAGACCTGCATTCCCTTGGAACCACTGGTTTTCGGGTAGGCCGCGTGACCTTCCGACTCCAGCTCCTCGCGCAGCCGCAGCGCGACCGCGCAGCACTCGACGATCGTCGCGGGCGAGCCGGGGTCGAGGTCGAACACCAGCAGGTCCGGATCCCGGATGGCGCCGCGTGGACCGACCGTCCACTGTGGCACGTGGAGCTCAAGGCTCGCCAGGTTGGCCACCCACACCAGCGTCGGCAGGTCCTGCACCAGCGCGAAGTCGGCCTTCTCCGCGCCCCGTGAGCTGCCGGGGGTTTCGATACAGACGGTGCGCACCCACTCCGGGGCGTGCCGCGAGACGTCCTTCTCGAAGAACGAGTTGCCCTCGACGCCGTTCGGGTACCGCTTCAGCGTCATCGGCCGGTCCCGCACGTGTGGCAGCAGCACCTGCGCCGCGCGCACGTAGTAGTCGATGACCTCACCCTTGGTGAACCCGTCCTCCGGGTACAGCACCTTGTCCAGGTTGGACACGCGGAGCCTGCGGCCCGCGACCTCGACCAGTTGCCCCTCAGCCACGGTCCAGCTCCTCCGGGTCGATGTCCGGGCGCAGTCCGCGCCACGCGGGCGCGCGCAGCCGGCCGTCCGCCGTCCAGTCCTTGAAGACCACCTCGCCGACGAGCTTCGGGCTCACCCATCGCGCACCGCGTGCGCGGTCGCGTGGAACCTCGGTGACGAACGGTGATGTCTTGCGCTCCAGCTTGCGCAGCTTGCCGAGCAGGGTCCGCAGCATGTCCTCGGTGAAGCCGGTGCCGACCTGGCCGATGTAGCGCAGCCCGCCCTCCGCGGGCAGGCCGAGCATGAGCGAGCCGAAGGTGTCCGACCGCTTGCCCTCGCCGGGCCGCCAGCCGCCGATCACGGCGTCGAGCGTGTGCAGGTCGGTGATCTTGAGCCAGTCGGTGGTGCGCCGTCCCGGCGAGTACGGGGCGGCGGCCCGCTTGGCGATCACCCCTTCCAGTTCCTGCTCGGCCGCGGCCTCGACCACGGCCGCGCCCTCGCCGGGGAAGCAGGGCGAGAGCTGCCAGTGCCGCCCGCTCAGCTCCAGCGCCTCCAGCAGCTCGCGCCGCCGGTGATACGGCAGGGAAAGGCACGAGCGGCCGTCGAGGTGCAACAGGTCGAAGATCAGGTACGTGACGGGCTGGTGTTTGGCCAGTTGCCGGGCGCGCTGGTCTCCGGCGTGCATGCGGGTCTGCAACGCCTTGAAGCTCGGCCTGCCTTCGCGCAGCGCCACGATCTCGCCGTCCAGCCACGCCTGCGTCATCCCGAGCTGCTCGCCGAGCCCGCGCAGCTCGGGGTAGGTGCCGGTGATGTCGTTGCCCTTGCGGGAGAACAGCGTCGCGCGACCACCTTCGACGCGGGCCAGCGCCCGCACACCGTCCCATTTGAACTCGTAAGCCCAGTCGTCGTCCGCCTCGACGGGCGGCAGCGTGCCCGTGGTGGCGAGCATGGGCTCGATGAGCTCGGGCAGCGGCGTCCAGTGCTCGTCCTCCGGCGGGTCGGACCGGATCACCTGCCAGTCCTCACCGGCCCGGAAGAACACGTACTTGCCGCGGACCCGCTGTCCGTACAGGACGATCGCGACCTCGCGGTCGCTCCACTTCAGCGTCTCGTAGCGGCCGCTGTCCCAGATCGTCATCCGGCCCGCGCCGTACTCGCCCTCGGGGATCTCACCCTCGAACGTCGCGTACTCGAGCGGATGGTCCTCGGTGTGCACGGCCAGCCGCAGCGTGCCCGGCTCGGGCGGAAGTCCCTTGGGCACGGCCCAGGACACCAGCACCCCGCCGCGTTCGAGCCGGACGTCCCAGTGCAGCTGCCGCGCGTGGTGCTCCTGGATGACGAACGTGTCGTCGGCGCCGCGGGGCGTGCCGTCGCCGTCCGGCACGGGCTCGGGCGTGCGCTCCGCGTGCCGCTTCCGGCGGTACTCCTCGAGCTTGGACGCTGCCATGAGACCGGTCTACCCCATTTCGTGGAGTATGTACGCATGGACGCACGGAGCAGGCGGCTACTGGCCCGCGCCCGTGCCCGCGGCACGGAGGCGGTACCGGTGCTGATCCTCGCGCCGACGTCGATGGCGGCTGCCGTGACCGCACTGGGCGGACGCGTCGACTCCGAGGACGAGCGCACCGGGTACCTGCGGGCCGAGCTGCCCGTCGCGGCCGTCGACGAACTCGCCGCGCGGCGGGACGTGGAGTCGGTCCAGGTGCTCGAGGACGTGATACGCGACGACCCCGCGCCCTGAACCGCAAGGCGCGGGGTCGCTCGTTCGTACGCCGTGTCAGCCGGTGACCGACTCGACGATCACCGTGCCGCCGCCGGTCCGCAGGCCCTCCGTCGTGCGCACGGTCACCAGGCCGCGCAGCACGCGCTCCGCACCCGGCTGCGCGTTCGCCGTCACGGTCGCGGGCACCGTCCACGACGCCCCCGCCGGACGCGGTGCGTCCGCGTCGGTGACGTCGATCGTGCCGAGCCCCGGCAGCGCGAACAGGTCGAGGTAGTCGTACTCCGTGCTGCCCGCGGGCACCGCGTAGCCGTCGACCTCGATCCGCCACTGGCCTGCCGCGGGGTCGGCGATGGTCACCGACTCCTCCGAGTCGCCGTCGGCGCTGTAGCCGGCCAGTGCGCAGGCGCCGCCCGTGCAGTCGTAGACCAGCAGGTCCAGGTCCGCACCGACGTCGGAGGTGTTGCCGATCGTCGCGGTCAGCGAGCTCGCTCCCGCCGGCACGTCGACGGTGTACTCCTGCGCTGCCCCGTCGGCGATGCTCGGCCGCTCGACGCGTGCGCTGTCCAGCGGGCCGCCGGTGAGCCGCCCGGTGAACTCGCCGAGCGTGTTGGTGACCGTGTACTCCCGATCCACCGGCTCACCGATGGCCGCCTCGGCGATGACGTCCGGGTCGGGGCTGACCGTCGTGCCCTGCACCGACGCCGCGATCGACCACGGCGCCACCTCCACGTCGGAGGTCCGGCGCGACTCGATCACGATCTCCCACACGCCAGGCATCGGGTCGGTGACCGTCCGGCTGGTCGGTGTTCCGCCCGCGCAACCGCCGCCCGCGTCCGGGTTGTAACAGTTGAGCGAGGAGGTCGAGTCGATCGGCACCCCTGTCGGGTCGTAGCGCAGGAACCGCACCTGGCCCTTGCCCGGCGGCCCGCCCGCGACCATGTCGACCTTGAGCGAGCCCGCGCCCTCCGGCACCCGCACGAACACGCTGGTGGCCTGGTTGCGGCCGATGTCGCCGGCCGCCTCCGCGCGGAACCGGTTCGCCTGGCCGAACTCCAGCGGAGCGAAGACCGAGTTCATGGTCTGCGCGTCGATGCCGATGGTCCGTGGGCTGTCCAGCCGGAGCAGGGCCGAGTGGGCGCCCGGCGACGCCGGATCGACCCGCACGTCGAACCGGACCGGCCGGTTCAGCGGTAGCCGCACCGTTCGCGCGCTGGCGAAGGTGCCGTCGTTGCCGACCCAGCGGACGTGGTAGGTCACCGGTCGCTCGGCGCCGGTCGTCCTGGTCAGCGTGTAGGTGCGGGTGTAGGCCTCGCCGACCGTGACGCCCTCGCGGTCGTGGATGCCGACACCGGTGTCCGGCGGGTCGAGCTGTCCCGAGAGCACGGTGTGCACCGGGACGGAGGTGGTCACCGTGTCCGGCCTGCCGCGGTCGGCCTGCAACGCGAACAGCGCGGACAGCGTGTTCATCAGGCCGGCGCCCTGCGCGTTGGCCTCGATACCGTCCACGAAGCGCGCGGTGGACGAGATCGCCGAGCGCAGCGCGGCCACCTTCGGCCGCTCACCGTTGTGCGTTGCCTTGTACGCGCTCACCAGCAGGGCGGCCGCGCCGGTCGCCTGCGGGGCCGCCATGGAGGTGCCGTTGAACATCGCGTAGCCCGGTGGCAGCTCGTACGTGCCCGGCACCGGGCCGCCCGGTTGCCAGCGTGGGATCGTCGAGATGGCCGCACCGGGCGCCATCACGTTCGGCTTGAAGCCGCCGTCCTCCCGTGGTCCCCGGGAGGAGAACGGGTGCAGCGACTCGGCCTCCGCCGACTCGGAGCCGTAGTTGGACAGCCAGGTGTCGTCGGTGATGTAGGAGCCGACGCTGACCGAGTCGGTCGCCACCGAGGGGTCGCCGACCGAGTTGGCGCCGGCGCCGCTGTTGCCCGCCGAGATGAACAGCTGGACGTTGTAGGTCTCGATGACGCGGTTGTAGAGCTCGGCGCGGGCGTTGTTGCCGTCGTTGAGCGCGGGCAGGCCGCCGATCGAGATGTTGACGACGTCCGCGCCGTGCGTGGCGGCGTAGACGACCCCGTCGATCAGCCCGCTCGCCGTGCAGGACGGTGTGGAAAGGCAGGCTTTGATCGACATCAGCTTCGCCCCCGGCGCGGCGCCGTCCATCCGGCCACCGAACAGGTCGTTGCCCGCGGCGATGCCGGCCACGTGGGAGCCGTGTGCGCCACCGGCGAGGCCGATGTTGACGAAGCCGGGCCGGTCGGTCTGGACCACGAACGCCATTCGCTCGGTGGTCGCGGTGTCCGGGTCGTCGGTGCCGAAGTAGCCGACGTCCTGCCGCTGCGCGTAGTCGGTCATCGGGTCCTCGCCGGTGAAGTCACCGTCGCCGTCGAGATCGACCCGGACCGCACCGGATCCGGTGTCCCGCAGGACACCCCACGAGTCGTCGCTGTCGCCGTCGCGGTTCACGTCGCCGCCGGTCTCGCTGTTCGCCGTGCCGAGGTCGCCCGCCGTCTCGCTGAAGACGCCGAAGGAGAACTCGCCCTCCGGCGCGGTCCACTCGCGGCCTGCGGCCGAGAACGTGCCGGAGTAGGTCTCCTCCGACATCGCGACCCAGGTGCCGTCGCCCGAGTTGGGGGCGTTGGCGGTGTACCAGTCGACGATCTTGCGCTCGCCGGTGCTGGTGGTCGCCAGTGCCGGGTGATCGAGATCGACGCCGGTGTCCAGGATGGCGACGGTCGTGCCCCGGCCGTCCCAGAACGGGAACACCAGGCCGAACTGCGCGGCCTTGGTGTCACCGGTGGGCAGGTAGGGGTTGATCCGTGGCGTGTTCGCGTCCGGTGCGGGCTGCGGGATCGGGTCGGTCGCGCCGACGGGCGCGGGCTCGTCCCGCTCGATCAGCCCGTCGACGTCGACCGCCTCCACCGAACGGAGCTTCGGCGCCCGCTCGGCCTGCTCGATCGGCACGGTGACCTTGAGATAGTCGAGCTTCGTGTCGGCGGACTCGACGTCGCCGCCGATCGAACGGAGTTCCCCCGCCGCGGCGTCGGCGCGCCCTCGCTGCGCCGCGACGAGCAGGGTGATCTCGCGTTTGCCCGCGTTCTCCGCCTCCGCGAGCAGCGTCCGGTCCTCCTGGTCGAGCTGTCGTTCGTCGCCGGGCTGCGGCGGCGGCTCTTCCTGGGCGGTTGCCTGCGGCACGCTGAATCCGAATACGCCGACGGTCCCGGCGAGCGCGATGGCGCTCGCCCGTCTCAACCATCGTGATCGTTGCTCTGTCACTACTTCGACCTCCCGTTGGCTGCCCGGAGCATCGCAGCTCACTTCACGAAAGCTTCACTTTCGGATGAAACCGCATGAAATTCCCTACTTTCGTAGGGATCCAGCGCCGCCCGTGCCCTGATCAACTCCGCGCGGGTCGCTGATCAACTTCCGGCCGCGGTCGGGGAGACTCGTCCCATGATGGGTCGCACGCACGCACTCACCGGCTGGTGTGCCGGGCTCGGACTCGCGCCGGTCGTCGGCATCGGCTCGCCGGCGCAGGCGCTGGTGTTCGCGGCGACCACGGCCGGGTTCGCCCTGCTACCCGACCTGGACCATCCCGGCGCGCGGGCGTCCAAGCTGCTCGGCCCGCTCACCGGCGTGGTGTCCTGGCTGCTGCGCAAGGCGTCGTCCGGCCTCTACGCCGTCACCAAGGGCCCGCGCGACGAGCGGCACTCCGGGACGCACCGGCACCTCTCCCATACCGTGCTGTTCGCCGCCGCGCTCGGCGGGGCGACCGCGGCGGGCACGGCGGCCGGTGGCCCGTGGGTGGTCGCGGGGGTGGTGCTGTTCGGCCTGCTGCTCGCCGAGGACGCGCTCGGCGACTGGCTGCTCCCGGTGGCCGGGGGCGCGGTGGTGTGGTGGGTCCACGAGAACAGCCCGAACGCGCTCGGCCAGCTCGACGCGGTGTCTGGCCTGCTCGGCATCGCGGTGGCGGCAGGCTGCGTCACCCACTGCCTCGGTGACGCGCTCACCGAGTCCGGGTGCCCGTTCCTGTTCCCGCTGCCGATCGCGGGCGAGACGTGGTACGAGCTGCGGCCGCCGGGCTGGCTGCGGTTCCGCACCGGCAAGGGCGTCGAGAACAGGCTGGTGTTCCCGGTCTGCACTGTGGTGGCGGTGCTGCTGGTGCCGGGCGTGTGGCCCGCGCTGGTCGAGTTCGCGCAGGGGACGTTCGGCGCACCGGTCGTCGAGGCGGGCAACTAGGTGTACCCGGCCGGGACGTTGGTGGCGGCGTGCCTGGTTGAACGGAGAACCTCCGGGTGGGATGTGGCTTGTCTCAGGCCCACTCCGAGCCGGAGGTTCTCGTGTCCCACGGTAGTGCCCGGCTGACCACGGTCAAGGTGGCATCTTTGAGCGTCTTCGGGAAGTTGAGGGTCAGGTTCAGCACCTCTTCCAACGCCGAAAGGAAGAACGCGATCCCTTCGATCGGGTTCGAGGCGACCGACCTGTTCAGCGCGTCCACCAGCTTGCCCATCAGCTCGTTGATGTCACTCCTGGCCTTCATCAGAATGCCCGCATAGGCGACCAGGAACTTGTTCATCTCCGACAACGCCGGATCGCGGTGGTTCTCAAACCACTGCTTCAGCTGGACGAATCGGGCACGGGGCTGGCCTTCGGCCCACTGCTCGTTCAGCGCGAAACCGAGGTTCTCGGTGAGGCTCGTCCACACATCGGCGGTCTGGTCGGGAACCGTCAGGTCTATGTCCCGCCCGAGGCGCACCTCTTCGAGCAGATCGAACGTCGCGCCCAGAACCTGCGTGTTCGACACCTCGCCTTGCTCGTTCAAGCTGCCGATCTTCTGGCCGGACAGCACGGACCGCTCGTTGACGAGCTCGTACTCGTCCCAGGGCAGCTTGCGCGTCGTCTCCCAGGCCGCACCGTTGCGGAACTCGGTCACCCGAGGCCCCTGGTTCTCCTCGGGATGGGCCAGGTACTCGATCCAGCCCGCCGGCGCGGGCGCGTTCCCACCTGGCCCGGTGAACACCGGGTCGAGGGTGCGGCCGATCTCATCGAGCAGGCCCACATGATTCGACCGGCCTCCAGGTAGAGATTGTGCGAGTCCTGGAGCCGCTGCGACATACCTTTCAGAAACTCGACGAAAGCGCGTTCCTCGACGACGAACTGGTCCATCTGGGCCAGCCATTCCCTGCCGAACTCACCGAGCAGGCCCTGAAACATTCAGGTGATCCCGAAATCCCGGAGAGCCCCTCCCGCTCGCGCAGCGAGCTGATGTTGTGCTCGAGCGCCGTCGCCAATGCGCTGGAATGCGTGACGCAGCGTCGACCGCCTCTTTCGCGCTGTCGAAGGCCGCCAGATTGACCTGAAACCCCGAAGCCATCCCGTCCGTCCCCTCGGTAGGCCAGTTGCCTGTGGCTGCGCGGACGAACGTGGCAAGGCCGGGGCGCTGCGTGCCGGTTTTCGGCATGCAGGGCTGAACTGTTGGCAGGTGCCCTGGGTAGCTCTGTTCACGCTTGACATCCTTGGACGGGCAACGACGGTAATGCACGACGGCTCCGTTGAGGTCCTCGGCGTTGACGTCGAGGACCTCAACGCATTGGCCAGCCCGGAATGCTGGTCCAAGATCACCAGCTTGACTCCGCAGAGCCCGCGCTGCTCCAGACCGGGCAGGAAGTTGCGCCATAACGTCTCGTCCGCGCTGCATCGCGACAGCAAGAGGCGCGAGGTTGCGTCGGCCCGGCGTCCGCGGTCTCCGGTCAGGCTTCTCGCGTTGCCGTGCCGGTGGCCCCGAGAGCATGCAGGGCGGTGTCGGTGACATGGTCGAGGTAGTGCGGCTCGACCGGCGCCTGCCGCACGACCATGCGCCAGTAGATGAGCGCGGCCACGATGTCCTGGGCCAACTCCATGTCCGTGTCCGCTGGGAGCTCGCCCCGGTCGATCGCCCGCTCCAGGAGTGAGCGCAGGTAAGCGCGCCGCGGCTCCGCTATCGATACGGAGATGGCCTCGGCGAGTGCGGGTGTCCGGTGCGCCTCGGCAATCAGGTCGGGGATGATCTTGGCGTAGGGCTCCGCGCCGAGCCAGGCCGCCATCGACTCCGCGGCGGCACGCATGTCCCGGCGGAGGTCACCGGTCTCGACAATGTCGGCCATGGGCACACTGATGTCGGCGAGGACGGCAAGCACCATGTCCTGCTTGGTGGGCCAGCGACGGTACAGGGCGCTCTTGCTGGTACCCGCCCGCTTGGCGACGCCCTCCATCGACAACCGGGCGTAACCGCGTTCGACGAGCTCGGCGAGGACGGCCGTGACGATCGCGGCGGTGACGTCCGGCTTGAGAACGGCCGCTCCGGACGGCACGCGTTGAGTCATGCGACCAGCCTAGCGTATGGACGGAACGGTACCGGCCGGTTTATGGTGCCTGAACGGGACGAAACCGTATCGTCCTTTCCGTAGGGAGAAGTGCCGATGACATCCATCCCCCAAGTCGCGGACGACGGTTCACTCGAGGCCCGCCTGGCGCGGTCGGACGGACTCCACCCGCCCCGCCCCCTCTCCCGTGCCGAGCGGGAACGGTTCCTGTCCGAGGCGCACGTCGTTGTGCTGTCCGTCGACGCCGGCCCAGGGCGACCTCCGGCGAGCGTGCCGCTCTGGTACGCCTACCAGCCTGGCGGCGACGTCGTGGTCAACACCTCGGTCTCGAGCAGGAAGGCCGGGCTCGTCCGCGCTGCCGGCGCCGTCACGCTCACGGTGCAGCACGCGACCCCGCCCTATCGGTACGTCGTCGTCGAGGGCCAGGTCGTCGAGGTCGTCCACCCGTCACCTCTGAACGTCCGGCGAGCCATCGCTCGGCGCTACCTCAGTGCCGAAGGGGCGGACGCGGCGGTCGACCGGTACGACCCCGACGACCAGGTGCTGTTCTTCATCCGGCCGCGGCGCTGGCACTCGGCCGACTTCTCGGGCCGGCCGAGCGGTCCCACCCACGACTCCGGAGTCCGCCATGGCCAGTGATGCCCTTTCCGACCAGAGTCCCGTCGCCGCTGACGCTCCACGCCTCCGGGGCGGAACGGTCACCACGACCGGGATGATCTTCCTGGTGGTGGCGGCCACGGCGCCGCTCACCGCCCTGAGCTCCAACATCTCCATCAGCATCGGTCTCGGTGCGGGCGCCGAGACCGTCGGCTACCTGGTCGTCATCGGTGGGCTCCTGGCGCTCTTCGCGGTCGGCTTCCTGGTGCTGTCTCGGTATGTCGTCGAGCCGAGCGCGTTCGCGGCATTCGTGACGTTCGGGCTCGGACGGAGGCTTGGCTCCGCCGCCGCATTCGTCGCCGCGCTCGCCTATGGGCTCGCGTCGACGGCGATGGTCGCGGCCACGGGGTACTTCGCCGAGCTGACGCTGACCTCGTACTTCGGCTCCTCACCCCCGTGGTTCGTCCTGTCGGCAATCGCCCTGTGTGTCGTCGCGGTCCTCGGCGTCCGCGGGCTCGACATCGCCCAGTGGGTGACGGCCCTGCTTTGTACTGCGCAGTTCGCCATCGTCGTCGCGCTGTTCGCAGCCGTCCTGGTCCAGCGCCCGGCATCCGCCTGGTCCCCCGAAGGGCTTGCTCCGAACGACCCTTTCTCGGGCGCCGCCGCTCTGACGTTGGTGTTCTGCCTTGTCTGCTTCGGTGGTTACGAGGCCACCGCCGTGTACGGCGAGGAGGCACAGGCCCCGCGCAAGAGCATTCGCAGGGCAACGTTCGGAGCATTGGGACTGCTGCTCGTCGTGTTCGCGATGGGGACCTGGACCCTCAAGGCCGCCCACAGCGACGTCGTCGCGGTCGCGGGCGCGGACGCCGGCGCGCTCGTTCCGGCCACGGCAGGGACCTACCTCGGCGAATGGACCGGCCCGGTGCTGAGCGTGATGGTGGCCCTCAGCTTCCTGGGAGCGGCGATCGCGCTGCACAACATGGGCAGCCGCTACCTGTTCGCTATGGGGCGCGCCGGGCGCCTGCCCGACGTCCTCGCGCGGGTGCACACGCGACACGGCACCCCGGTGATCGGCACCGCGGTCCAGATCGCGCTTACGGCAGGTGTCCTGGCCGTGTTCGCGGCACTGGGAGCGGATCCGCTCACCAACCTGTTCCCGGCGGTCTCCGGGATCACGTCCATCTCGCTGGTGACGCTCATGCTCGGCTGCTGCGTCAGCGTGGTCGTCGCGCGGTTGCGCCGCCAGGTGACCGAGGGGCCGTGGCAGACCATCGTCGCGCCGGTCCTCGCCGCCGTGGGTTTGGTCGCCGTGCTGGCGGCGATCGCGCGCAACTACTCGACCATCACCGGCAGCGAGCACCCGGTGGTGTCGTGGATGCCCCTGGTGCCCGTCCTGGTCGCCGTCTACGGCTGGTTCCACCCTGGCCGTGCCGACGAAGGGGCGTTGCGAACGTGACGACGATACGGTACCGTTCCGACGTGACTTCAGTCGCTCCACTGCTCTTTGCAGACCACCCCCAGTACTGGTTCGAGACCATGCGCATGCTGGGCCACTCGTCTTTCGGTGGCTCGGAAGTCGGTGAGGTGCTGGCCACGTCGGCGAGCATCACCGCGGGTAACCACGACAGCTGGTACGACGCGTGGCTGCGGACGGCCGATCGGATTGCGGAGGGCGCCCGTCAGGACACCGCCCGGGGCCGGATCGTGAGTGCGCGTGAGGGCTTCCTGCGTGCCGCGAACTACTACCGCAACGCCGACTTCTTCCTGCACGCCAACCCGCGCGATCCGCGGGTGTCGCACGCGTACCGCCTCGGCGTGCGGTGCTTCGAGGCGGCGATCGCCATCCCGCGTCCTTTCGAGGACGCCGGGGTGTCGAGCATCTCGCCGGTTCGGATCCCCTACGAGGGTCGGACTCTGCGCGGCTACCTCTACCGGGCGGCGACGGGCTCCGACGAGAAGCGCCCGACGATCGTCATGCACAACGGCTTCGACGGCAGTGCGGAGGAGATGCACTTCTTCGGGGCCGAGGCCGCCGCCGAACGTGGCTTCCACGTGCTCGCCTTCGACGGCCCGGGGCAGCCTTCCGCCGTGCACGACCACGGACTGACGTTCCGTCCGGACTGGGAGAACGTCGTGGGGCCCGTCCTCGACTTGCTCCTCGCCGAGCACGGCGACATCGTCGACGCCGACCGCATCGCGCTCCTGGGCGTGAGCCTGGGAGGCGTGCTGGCCCCTCGTGCCGCCGCGTTCGAGCCCCGCATCGCGGCCGTCGTGTGCAACGACGGTGTGTACGACGCCCTCGGCGCGGTCGAGGCTCTCCTCGGCCAGACCCGCGCCGAGATGGAAGCGCGCTGGCACGATCCCGCCTTTAGTGCCGAGGTCGAGGCGGCGGCTGCGGAGCAGCCCACCCTGCGGTGGGCGCTCGATCACGGGCTGTGGGTCATGGGCGCATCCGACCCCGCCGAGTTCGTGCGGACCTACGCGCAGTACCACCTGCTCGACGGCGTGGCCGAACGGATCACCTGCCCGGTCCTGGTCTGCGAGGCGGACAGCGACCTGTTCTTCGCCGGCGACGAAGCCGCCCTGTCGCAGCCTCGCCAGCTGATGGCCCACCTGTCGGCACCCGCCACGCTTATGACCTTCACCGGCGCCGAGGGAGCCGATGCCCACTGTCACGTCGGCGCCCAGCGGCTGGCCATCGGACGCATGCTCGACTGGCTGACCGAGGTGTTCGCCGCAGACCAGAAGACCAGCAGCCCCGCGCACGCGGTCCTGCTGCGGTCGATCGAGCTCCTTGCCGCCATGGACCTCGACGGCTACGTCGATCTCTTCGCCGAGGACGCCGTGATCGAGTTCCCCTACGCACCGCCCGGTCGGCCCCGTCGGCTGGACGACCCCGCGTCCGTGCGCGACTACGTGATGGCGATCGGTGCCGCGGTCAGGATCGAATCGTTCCCGAGTCTCGTCGTGCACCACCTGACCGACCCGCACTCGATCGTGGCCGAGGTCGCGCTGCACGGCACGGCGGTCGAATCCGGTGCGCCCTACGACGTTCAGTACGTCTGGATCATCGAGGAGCGGGACGGCCGGATCGTGCGTTTCCGCGACTACTGGAACCCCACGCAAACCACGGCGGCGACTGGGCCCGCAGACCGAGAAGTCGCACGATGAGCGCGATCGGGACAGTGCTCGTCACGGGCGGTACCGGGCAGACCGGGCGCGTCGTCACGGACCTTCTGCACCGGCGCGGCGTGTACGTGATCGTCGCGAGCCGGAACCATCCAAGGGAGCCACTCACCCCCGGGGTGCGGCATCTCCGGTTCGACTGGGCTGACCCCGCGACGCACGATGACGCGCTGCGCGAGGTCGACAGCATCTACCTCCTGCCACCGCCGCTGGACGCCGACCCCGTGAACGTCGTCGACGGATTCCTCCGCAGGGCCCGAGACGCCGGGGTCAGGAGGACGGTGCTGCTCAACTCCTCCGCCTTCCCGCTGCGAGCACGGGGCCTGCACGCCGTACGGCTCACCGTTCAGCAGCTGCCGGAGTGGTCGGTCCTGCTGGCTTCGGGCTTCATGCAGAACTTCGTGGGCACGCACCCGACCGCCGTCGCCGTCCGCGAGCGTCACGAGATCGTCGCGGCCGCCGGTGACGGCCGGACGGGCTGGATCGACGCGGCGGACGTGGCCGCGGTCGCGGCTGAGCTGCTGACACGCGCCGACCACGACAACCGCGAACACGTGCTCACCGGACCGGAGGCGCTGGCCTACGACGACATGGCAGCCACCATCGCCGCCGAGTGGGGTCTCCCCGTCCGCTACCGGCCGGTCACCGCGGCCGAGCGCACCGTACAACTCACCGAGGCAGGTCTCCCCCGGCCGTTCGTCGATGCGCTCGTCGGGGCGGACGTGCTGACCGCGAGCGGCGCCGAGGACCGCGTGACCACGGAGGTCGCACAGATCGCGGGCAGGGCCGCCACGTCGTTCGCCGAGTTCGTCCGGCGCCACCGCGGCTGACCGACGAGCCGGTCCACACGAGTTCCGCCCCCGCCCTCGACCCACTTCGCCAGGAGAGCCCATGCCGACACTCGGCCAGCTGGTAGCCCGACAAGCCCACCGGGCTCCGACCCGCGACGCGCTCGTCCACGACGGCAGGCGGGTCACCTGGGCGGAGCTCGACAGTGACGTAAACCGTGCCGCGGCAGTGCTGCACGGTCGCGGCATGGTCAAGGGTGACCGCCTCGCGATCATGAGCACGAACTCCAACGACCTCGTCGTCGCCCTGTACGCCGCGGCGAAGCTCGGCCTCCTCGTCGTCCCCGTCAACCCCCGGATGGCGGCACCGGAGGTCACCTGGCTGCTCGACGACAGCGGCGCGACGGGCTTCGTCTTTCACCCGGGTCTCGCGGCGGTCGCGGACGCGGCACGGGACGCGGCCGCCGCGCCGCCGAGGATCCACCTCGCGCTCGGCCCGGGGCAGGGTGGTCCCGACGACCTCAGGAGCCTCATGGCCGACGCCCCGGACCACTCACCGGCGACGTCGACCTCTGAGTCGGACGACGCCGAGATCCTCTACACCTCGGGTACCACGGGCCGTCCCAAAGGTGTCCTTCTCGACCACCACCGCGTGATCTGGGCAGGGCTCAACGTGAGCATGACCGTCGGGATGGCGGATGGGGAACGGATCCTGGAAGTCGCTCCGCTCTACCACTCCGCGGGTCTCAACCTGCTCCTGCACGGGGGCACGGCGGTGGGGGCCACGCACGTGCTCCTCGAGAAGTTCGACGCGGCCGCCGTTCTGGACGCCATGGAGTCGGAGCGGATCACGACCTTCTTCGGCGTCCCCACGATGTACCAGATGCTCCTCGACCACCCGGATTTCCGCAGCCGGGACCTGTCGGCCTGGCGTCTCGGACTGTTCGGCGCCGCACCGATGCCGCCGTCGACGATCGAGCGGCTCCGGGAGGCGGCACCGGGCGTGCGGCTCTTCAACCTCTGCGGACCGACCGAGGCGGGCCCGGGTGGCATCGGGATCGGACCCGACCACATCGCACGGCGCCCGAATGCCAACGGGTGGCCCATCCTCAACACCGAGGCACGGGTCGTGGACAGCGAGGGGCGGGACGTCGCGGCAGGCGGCACCGGCGAGGTGGTGCTGCGCGGGGAGTCCATGATGAAGGGCTACTGGAGCGACCCGAAGGCGACCGCGGAAGCGCTGCGCGACGGGTGGTTGCACACCGGCGACGTGGCGCGCATCGCCGACGACGGCTGCGTCACGCTCGTCGACCGCATGAAGGACATGATCATCACCGGTGGCATGAACGTGTATTCGGTCGAGGTCGAGAACGCGCTGGCGTCCCACCCCGGCGTGGCGGACTGCGCGGTCGTCGGGGCGCCCCACCCGGTCTACGGAGAGAGCGTGGTGGCCGTCGTGACGCCGTGCGAGGGGTGGGTGATCACGTTGGAGGATCTGCGGGCGCACGTGTCGGCGCTCATCGCCGACTACAAGGCGCCGCACCGTCTCGTTCTCGGGGAGGTGCCCCGCAACCTCTCGGGCAAGATCGTGAAGCACGTCCTGCGCGAGCGGCTTCGCCGGGACGCGGAGATCCCGTCGTGACGGGGACGGGTGGGACGATGCTGGCGATCAGCCAGGACGTCCTCGGTGGTCCCGAGGTCCTTCGTCAGGTCGAAGTCCCTCGTCCGCGGGTCCCGCCCAACCAGGTCCTCGTGCGGGTCCGCGCCGCCGGCCTCAACCCGACGGACTGGAAGCACCGGTCGCGACGGGTCTTTCTCGGTCCCCCGCCCTTCGTGCTCGGGTGGGACGTGTCCGGTGTCGTCGAGGAGATCGGCTTCGGGGTCGCCGACTTCCGTCCCGGCGACGAGGTGTTCGGGATGTTGCCCTACCCCTGTGGCCACGGCGCGCACGCCGAGTTCGTGCTCGCCCCGGCCCGGGCACTCGTGCACAAGCCCACCGAGCTCGACCATGTGCGGGCCGGAGCACTCCCACTCGCCGCGCTCACCGCGTGGCAGGCACTGGTCGAGCGCGCGGGGATCCGGCCCGGGCAGCGGGTGCTCGTCCACGGCGCCGGTGGCGGCGTCGGTCACCTCGCGGTGCAGATCGCCAGGGACCGCAGGGCGGTGGTCATCGGCACCGCGAGCGCACCGAAGCACGACTACCTTCGCGAGCTCGGCGCCTATGACCTCCTCGACCACCGCTCGACCGCCTTCGAGGCCGAGCTGTCGGACGTGGACGTCGTGCTCGACACGGTCGGTGGTGACGTCACGACCCGCTCGCTCACCGTGCTCCGCCCGGGCGGCGCGCTCGTCACCATCATGCCCACCGGACGCGCGGTCCTGGTGGACGAGGCCCGGCAGCACAGCGTCCGGGTGGTCGGCATGCTCGCGGACGCCGACCGGACAGGCATGGCGGCGGTGGCGGACATGGTGCGGCGTGGCGTGCTGCGGCCCAAGGTCGACCGGGTCTTCTCGATGAGCGCGGCAGCCGAGGCCCATGCCTGGGGCGAGTCCGGCCGCGCCTTCGGCAAGGTCGTCCTCGTCCCGGACTGACCCGCGCACCGGCGTCCGCGCCGCGCCGCCCACCACCCTTGACCGCCCGCACACCAGCGAGGAAGCACATTTATGAGTCACATCCATACCGACACCCTGGCCGGGAAGGTCGCCGTCGTCACCGGCGCCAGTTCCGGCATCGGCGCCGAGATCGCTCGCGACATGCGCCGAGCCGGCGCCCAGGTCCTCCTGGTGGGTCGCGACGAGGAGCGGCTGGCCGCCAGCGCATCGAGCCTGGCGGCGAACCGTGAGCGGGTCGAGACCCTCAGCGTGGACCTCACCGACGAGGCCGCTCCGGACACCGTCGTACGACGCGCGCTGGACCGGTTCGGCCGGCTCGACATCCTGGTCAACGCCGCCGGCGTCTTCACCCCCACGCCGTTCCTCGAGACGACCGACCAGATCCTGGACGACCAGTGGCACGCCAACGTGCGGGCACCGTTCCGGCTCGCGCGCGCTGCCACCGGTCACCTCGGTGAGGGCTCGTCGATCATCTTCGTCTCCTCGATCTGCGGCTACGCCGGGTTCCCCAACTCGACGGCCTACTGCGCCACCAAGGGCGCGGTCGAGCTCATGGTCAAGGCGCTCACCGCCGAGCTCTCTCCGCGCGGCATCCGCGTCAACGCCATCGCACCTGGCAACGTGCGGACCAGCATCAACGAGCACCTGTTGGCTGACCCGAGCTACGAGAAGCAGATGCTCGCGGCCACCCCCGCCGGGCGCATCGGAGAGGTCGGCGACATCGCACCCGCGGTCGTGTTCCTCGCCTCACCCGCCGCGTCCTACATCCACGGGTCATCCCTGCTCATCGACGGCGGATGGATCGCCAGTTGATCGAGCCACCGGGGAGGCTCGAGCACGAACTCGGGGAGTACCTGCGTGAGCGCTACGCCATCGACGCCACGCTCACGCGCCTGGGATCCGAGCGCGACGAGACCTACCGGGCATCGCTCGCCTCGGCCGAGGACCTGATCGTCAAGGTCTGCGCCTTCGACGAGCCACGAGACCTCGTCGAGCTCCAACTCGCGGCGGCTGCCCATCTCGCGCGGGCCACCACGGTCCCGGTCCCGGTTGCCGTGCCGACTCCTGAAGGGAGGGCCATCACCCGGTGGGAACGCTCAGGCGGCCTACCGGTCCGCATCGTCTACGTCATCTCCTGCCTGCCGGGCACCAGCCTCGCCGAGCGGTGGCCCAGCCCCGAGCAGGCTGAGCGCGTGGGAGCCGTGCACGGTGAGGTCACCTCGGCGCTCGCCGACTTCCGGCACCCAGCCGCAGCCCGCCAGCTCCTGTGGGACCTGTCCGGACTGGCCGAGCTCGCCGACACCATCACGCCCCCACGGGCACAGACCCGGCTGGCCGCCCATGTGGTCAGCCATTTCACCCGCTTCGTCCTTCCGGTGGCCGAGGGCGGCGCACGACAGGTCGTGCACGGCGACTACAGCGTGCACAACGTGCTGGCGGACCCGGCCGCTCCAGGCTTCGTCACCGGCGTCATCGACTTCGGCGACGTGCACATCGCACCGGTGCTCTACGACCTTGCCGTCGCCGTGTCCAACCTCCTCGACCACCGGCTCGCGGACCCGTGGTCGCTGGCGTCCGCGCACGTACGAGGCTTCCTCAGCGCCCGCAACGTCCCACCGGCCGAACTCCGAGCCCTCGGCGCGGCCGCTGCCGCCCGCTGCGTGCAACGAGCGCTGATCTCGCAATGGCGCGCCACTGCCGACCCCACCCGGACCGAGTACGTCCAGGAGCACTCGCGGCACGACTGGGTCCGCGCCGACGCCGCGATCCAGACGCTCGGCACCGCGACCGAACACTTCCTCGCAGCCACCTAACCACCCGCCCCGCCACGAGCCAAGGGATCACGTCCGTGTCGTCACCACCGCCTCGCGCAGCCGTCAGCTCCGTCGGCATGGTCAACGGCTTCAACGTCGCCGACCTTGCGTCCCAGCCTGAGGACATCGCCTCGATGATCGAGCGACGCAACCAGCTCCTGGGTCCGGGATACCAGCTCTTCTACGCCGATCCGATCGAAGTCACCCACGGCCGGGGCGTGTATCTCCACGGCAGCGACGGGACCGAGTACCTCGACGCCTACAACAACGTGGCGCAGATCGGGCACGGTCACCCGCGCGTGGTCGAGGCGGTCTCGCGCCAGCTGGCGACCTTGAACACCAACACGCGCTACCTTCAGAAGCCGCTGCTCGACCTGGCTGAGCAGCTCCTCGCGCACTTCCCGGCGCCGCTCGACCGCATGACGTTGACCTGCACCGGGTCGGAGGCGAACGACCTGGCGACGAGGATCGCCCACCACCACACGGGTGCCAACGGGATCATCGTCACCGCGCACGCGTACCACGGTGTCACGAGCAGCGTGGCGGCGTACTCGCCCTCCCTCGGCCCCGGCGCCCCGCTGGGACCGCATGTGCGTACCATCGCCGCGCCGGACCCGGCGGGGTTCCCTGACGAGGCCGCGCTGGCCGCCGCCGTGCGAGGCGACGTACGCCGGGCCGCTGACGAGCTGGTCCGTGCCGGGTACGGCGTGAGCGCATGTCTTGTCGACACGATCTTCTCCTCCGACGGCGTCTTGACCCATCCGGCAGGTGTCCTTCGGGCGGTGGCCGAGGAGGTTCGCTCCTACGGCGCGGTGATGATCGCCGACGAAGTCCAGGCCGGCTTCGGCCGCACCGGCGACGACTGGTGGGGATTTGCTCGCCACGGGTTCGTCCCGGACATCGTCACGATGGGCAAGCCGATGGGCAACGGCTACCCGGTCGCCGCGGTCGTGCTCCGTGCCGAGGTGGGTCACGCCTTCGAGGCGGCGGTCCGCTACTTCAACACCTTCGGCGGCAGCACGGTCGCGGCTGTGGCGGCACAGGCGGTCGTAACGGTCATCGAGGAGGAAAACCTCATCGCCCGCGCTCGCCAGGTGGGTGTGTCACTGGGGGACGCTCTGCGCGACCTCGCCCGAGGGACCGACCTCATCAGAGCCGTCCGCGGCGTCGGGCTGTTCTACGGCGTCGAACTGTCGTCGGACTGCGGTGCCGACGACGCGCGGATCGCGCGCGAGGTCACCAACCGGATGCGTCGAGCCGGGGTGCTGATCTCGGCCTCCGGCCCGCGGGGCAACGTGCTGAAGATCCGCCCGCCCCTCACCTTCGACCAGACGCACGTCGAGCGGCTGGTCGACACCCTCGCCGTAACCATCGGATCGCTCGACTTCACCGCACGGGAGGCATGAGCCGTGGCGCCCACACCAATCGACGTCAACGCCGACGCCGGCGAGAGCTTCGGCCGCTGGCCGCTGGGCGACGAGGTCAGCCTGTTCGCGTTCGTCTCGAGTACCAACATCGCCTGCGGCCACCATGCCGGCGACCCTGCCACGATGCGGGCGGCGGTCGGAGCCGCGCGGGACGCCGGCGTCGCGGTCGGTGCGCACCCCGGGTACGACGACAAGGTCGGATTCGGGCGTCGTGCCATCGCGATGTCGATCGCGGAGACCGTCGACTCGGTCGTCTACCAGGTCGGCGCACTGGCCGCGATCGCCGCGAGCGAAGGCGTCCGGCTCCGACACGTCAAGCCGCACGGGGCTCTGATGGGTGCGGTCTGCCGCGACCGCGAGCTCGCGGTCGCCCTCGCGGCAGGACTCTTCAGCGCCGGCTTCGAGCTGCCGCTGATGATCGCGCCCACCGCTGCCCTCACCGCCGTGCGGACGGCGGGCCACCCGGTGATCCCCGAGAACGCCATCGACCTCGATTTCGACGACGACGGCATCAACGTCATCGAGCCGCGTCCCGCAGCCAAGGATCCCGAGCGGGTCGCCGAGACGGCCGTGACGGTGGCGCGCGGCCGAGCAGTGACGGTGTCAGGCCGCAGCATCGCGATGTCGGTGCGCTCGGTGTGCGTTCACGGCGACCGACCTAACGCCGTGCCCATCGCCGCGGCGGTCAACCGCTCCCTCACCGCCGCAGGGTTCGACGTCCGGCCGGCCGAGCCATGGGTGTGACGCCGTGACAATCTCGCCCGTGTACACGACGCTCCCCGGCGGGAGCCGCGCCAGCTTCGGCGGCGACGAGTACCTCTTCGTCGAGCTCGACGAAGCGATGAGCCTCGCCGCCGCCCTCCGGGCCCAGTCGATCACAGCACGCATCACCGACCTCGAGCTGCCGGGGATCCTCGACATCGCCCCCGCCAACAGCAGCTACCTGGTCCGCATCGACCCTGAGACCATCGACCCCCGCCGAGCACTCAACGCGATCGCGGACATCCACCAGGACGGGCAAGCGTCGGAGACGACGATCTCCACCGAGATCCTCGACGTGCCCGTCCTCTACAACGACCCATGGTCGGTCGAGGTCTGCATGCGGTTCCGCGACGGACACCAGTCCGCGACCGAGACCGACATCCAGTACACCGCGCGGATCAACGGCTTGGCCTCCGTCGACGAGCTGGTAAAGGCACACTCGAGTGCGCCTTTCATCGTGACGTTTCCCTGCTTCAAGCCCGGAAACGCGGAGTCGTACCAGCTGGTGCCACAGGAGCGGCAGCTCCAGGCGCCCAAGTACCTCACGCCGCGCACCGAGACACCCGCCCGGGCCGTCGCCCACGGCGGTGCCTTCACCGTCATCTACCCATCCAGCGGAGTGGGTGGCTACCAGCTGCTCGGACGTAGCGCGATTCCGGTCGTCGACCTCAGTCAGGCCACGCGCGAGTTTCGCCGATCGCCAGTGCTGACCCCCATCTCGACCCTGCTGCAGTTCCGCGCGGTCGCCAGGGAAGAGTACGACGAGGTGCGCCGCCACGTTGACGCTGACAAGCACGTCGTTCGCCGCGCGCCCGTCGAGTTCTCTCTCGCCGACTTCGAGGAGGACCCGGTGAGATACGCGCGCTCACTCAAGGCGCTCCTGTCATGATCCTGGTTGTCGCTCCCGGTCCGCACACGACGATCCAGGACCTCGGCCGCCCCGGCTACTACGCCATGGGACTGCCACCCTCTGGTGCGCTGGACCAGTACTCGCACCGGTGCGCCAACCTCCTGGTCGGCAACGCCGAGTCGGCCGCGACCCTGGAGTCGACCATGGCCGGACCCACGCTCGGGTTCGAGCAGGACGCCCTCGTCGCGGTCACTGGCGCCGACGTCGACGTCACCATCGACGGCCGCCAGGTGGCTACCTGGGCCGCACATACGGTCCGGGCCGGTCAGCAAGTGGCGATCGGTCTGGCCCGGGCCGGCGCCAGGTCCTACCTCGCGGTGCGCGGCGGAATCGATTCCCCGCCGTTCCTGGGCAGCCGCTCGACCTACACCGCCGCCGGGATCGGCGGCCTCTCGGGCGGCCCCCTCGTTGCCGGGGAAACCCTGCGGGTCGGTTCCGAGACCGCGGCGCCGGAGCGGCCTGGCGCACACCTCGACCCCCGCCTCCACAGCCGCTTCGGGGATCAGGTGACGGTCCGGGTCGTCCCGGGGCTGTGCGGCTACCGCTTCACGGCCGAATCGCTGGAGCAGTTCTTCACCAGCACCTACACCCTCACCACGCGTTCCGACCGCATCGGTTGCCGCCTCGACGGCCCGAGCCTGGCGTTCGTCGAGCGGGAGCAGCCGTTTGGCGCCGGTGACAACCCGAGCAACGTCGTCGACCTGGGCTACCCCGTCGGGTCGATCCAGGTCCCGAGCGGCGTCGAGCCCATCTGCCTGCTACGCGACGCCGTGACCGGTGGAGGCTATGCGACGCTTGGAACGGTGATCAGCGCCGACCTCGACCTGCTGGCGCAAGCGCGGGCGCCCGACACGGTGCGCTTCGAGCCGGTCTCGGTGGATGGCGCGCTGGCCGCACGAGCCGAGCTTCGAGCGCGGCTGCGCGACGCGCGCATCAATATCAACCTGCTCAGCCTGTTCTGACGTCGTTCACCTACCGGGAGAAGTCACCCGCCACCAGCCAGCCGATTTGACAGAAGCATCAATCGCCTGCTGCGCCAGTACTTCCCGAGAAACACCGAATGGAGCGCCTCCTAAAACAACCGAACCCGAAAGACGCTCGGCTCGGCTGGACGACTCTTGCGACGACATTCGCCGCGCCACTGCCAAGATCATCAAGCAACGTTGCGACGACCGATCGAGTCCGCCACCGCGATAATGATCGACTACCTCGCGTGTAGCCGGTCATACGGTCGCCGCGACCGTACCAGAACGCAGAGTCGATCGGCGGCGAAATTATTCTTCGCGATCGCCCCTCTTTTTCCTCTTCACGTGCCCAAGAAATACGGAATAGCCTTCCGGCTGTTGTAACGAGCGATCGGGCGACGTGATCTAGTTCGCGGTAGTGGTATGGCCGCGTTGACGACAGTAGCCGAGTCAGCTGATCAATGTTCGGGCGACAACGCCGTTCAATCTGCTCGTCTTGGTACTGGTCGTAGCTAGCGAACATGGCTCGCAGAACGTCCCGGCTCGGGCTCGCGCCGGGAACCGGCGGGAGGGAGTCGAGCCAGTCTTCCTGCTAGCGGCCACGAGGGCGGTGGGGTGAACACGTGCTCGGGGTGCGGGTGGCTGAGGAAGTCGTGGTGCGAGATCTCCCAGCCGTACGCGCCCGCCTGATGGAAAACCAGCAGGTCGCCGGGCCGGACCCGCTCCACCACGACGTCACGGGCGAGCACGTCCTTCGGCGTGCACAGCTCGCCGACCACCGTCACCGGCTCGGCACGCAGCTCCGGCCGGGGCGCCTGCAGCCGCCACTCGTCGACGGGCCGCACGCTGAAGGGATGGCTGTGCTGCCACGAGACGGGCAGCCGGAAATGGTGGGTGCCACCGCGGACCAGCACGTAAGCGGTGCCGTGGTTGCGTTTCACGTCCAGCACCTCGGTGACGTAGCTGCCGCAGGCCGCGACCAGGAACCGCCCGCACTCGAAGTCGATCTCCCGCCAGTGCTCCGGAAACGTCCGCACCAGCGCGGCAAGGCCGCGGGTGAACGCAGCCCAGTCGAACCGTTCGGGCGGGTCCGTGTAGTCGACACCGATGCCACCGCCGACGTTGACCACCTCGCAGTGCAGCCCGAACGCGGCCTCCCAGCCGGTGACCTTGCGCCGGTAGAGCTCCAGCATCTCCAGGTGCGCCCCGGCGGAGAGGTTGTTCGACAGCGAGTGCAGGTGGAACCCGGCGAGCCGGATGCCGGGCAGTTCGGTGGCCGCCCGCACCGCCTCGGGAAGTGCCGCCTCCTCGATCCCGAACTGGGTGGGCGCGCCCGCCATCGCGATGGTCGCCGCCGGGAACGGGCCGGCGAGGTTCACCCGCAGCAGCACGTCGGCGGTGCGGCCGAGGCGCGTGGCCACCGCGGAGATCCGGTGCAGCTCCAGCACGCTCTCGGCGTGCAGGCGCTCCACCCGCAGCCGTAGCGCCTCGGCGATCTCGGACTCGGTCTTGGCGGGACCGCCGAACAGCACGGGGACGGCGTCACTCACCGCCCGGGCCTTCGCCAGCTCCCCACCGGATGCCACTTCGAAGCCCGCCACCAGTGGCGCAAGCGTTTGCAGCAGGGGTTTCGCGCTGTTGGCCTTCATCGCGTAGAACATCCGGCACGGCCACGGCAGCGCGGCAACGACCCGGCTGGCGTGGGCAGCCAGCCCGTCGAGGTCGTAGACGTAGCGGCAGACCGGCTCACGCATCGCCGGCCAGCGGGTTGGGCACGGTGTGCAACCGTGGCTCGGCGTCCGGCAGCAGCCTGCGCGTGGTCAGTTGCTCCACGGCGACGGCCGGTTTACCGATGTCGACGATCGGGCCGGGGAAGCGCGCGTGGTACCGGCGCAGCGCCGCGCGGATGATCGCCCAGAACTCCCGCTCGTCCAGGCCGTAGGCGTCGGAGAGGAAGATCCCCAGCTCGCCGATGTTGACGAAGAACAGCGCGTCGAGCAGGAAGTCCGCGACCAGTTCCAGGTCGCCGGTCTCGACGAACGAGTTGCGGTTCTCGTGCTCCGGCGGGGTGCCCCGCAGCGGCGGGCACAGCCCGGGATTCGCGAGGTGCGCGCGGGAGAACCGCACCCCGTCGTGGAAGTCCCGCAGCGCCACCCGCGCGGGTACGCCGTCGCGGTGCACGAGCACCATGTTCTGCGCGTGCGCCTCCAGGGCGATCCCGTGCCGGCACAGCAGGTGCACCAGCGGCAGCACGCACGCCTCGGTCAGCCGCTCCAGCCACGGAGTCACGCCGAGCGCGCGCACCCAGCCGTCGATCAGCGGCGTGCCGTCCAGCTCGCGCGCGGTGAGCCCGGTGAACGGCACCGCGCGCTCGCCGGGCTCGAGGCGGGGAAGCAGGCTCTCCCGCCAGACGCAGGCCAGCGTGCCGTAAGTGTCCGGCCGCGACAGCTCAGTTGCCGCGGGCGGGGCGACCGTGGTGCCCAGCACCTCGCCGAGCAGCAGCACGCGGCATTCGCCGCGCAGGAACGGGTCGCGCTCGACGACGGTGCGCAGCCAGTCGGAGATCAGCGGCGCGTTGTGCACGGTGTGCGGCGCCAGCACCCGGCTGGTCGACGTGTTCACCATCGACAGCGCCAGCTTGAGGTAGGGCCGCGTCGGATCATCCGAACAGGACAGTGTGCGGACGGACTGCTGCGCGCGGAACTCGTGCGGGTCCTCGCCGAGCACGAGCAGGTCGCCGTTGTGCAGCTGCTCGGCGAACGCCCTGGCGAGCACCGTCCGCCACTGCCACGGATGCACCGGGACGAGTACGCGGTCCCTCGGGAGCGGACCGAACGCGCCGCCGAGCCCCTCGCGCGCGAGCTCGTCAGCGCGGATCGACCCCGACGCGCTCACGTCGGCGATGCTGCGCCGCGCGGCCAGCCACAGTGGACGGACCGGACGGGCGAACTCCGGGCCGTAGGCGAGGTTGTCGGCGAGGTCGAAACCGACCCGGGACTTGTACGCCGGGTGGTAGCGGTGTCCGTCGGTGATCGCGCCCTCCAGCGTGTCGAAGTCCGCCCCGGCCAGCGTGCCTTTGCGCAGGTACTGGGCCAGCGCGTCCTTGAAGAGCGTCTCCTCCAGCTCGTGGGCGAAGCGGGCGAGGTGCGCGGGCTCCGAGTCCAGCCGGTCGCGTACCTCGTCGAGGAAGCGGGTCAGCGAGGTCGCCTCCTTTCCCTGCCGCAGCACCGGGCCCGGGCCCACCGCCACGCGGTCGAAGCCGTACCGGCGCCGCGCCGTGAACGTGTACCGGACACCGCCCGCACCCTCCACCGTGGACTCGCTCGCGCGCAGTGACCCCTCGTACAGCAACGACTCCAGCAGCTGCCGGAAGACCCGGCGGCGCACCGCCGGGTAGCTCGGCGCGGCGAGGGCCCGCTGGACGACGTCGGTGGTCATGAGCGCTCCGACAGGGGGTTGGGGACATCGACGTAGCTCGGCCGCTCACCGCGCCCGGTGAACCGGCTGATCAGGTTGGCCTTGGCCGGCAGCACGGGGTCGTCGAGCAGCGCGGCCGCCTCCGGCACCTCGGCCAGCGCCTCGCGCGCCACCGCCCACAGCCGGTGCTCGCCGGTCCCGGTGTACCTGCCGAGTACGTGCACGACATGGCCGAGCTGGTTGGTGACGGCGTGGTAGCGCAGCCGCAGCCAGGCTTCGGCGTCGTCGTAGCGCAGCGGACTGCCCGCGGGGATCACATCGCGGGTGAGCCGCCGCGCGCTGACGGCGGCGCCTTCCAGGTCGCGCACCCAGAACCGCGACGGCCAGCCGCCTTCGGTGCACAGCAACGAGTTCTGCACGTGCGCCTCGAAGGCGATCCCTTCGGTGAAGAACAGCGAGAGCAACGGGCGCAGTGAGATGGCCAGGTAGCGGCGCAGCCATTCGGCCACGTCGCCCGCCTCCCGAACGCACTCGACGAGCCCGGCCGGGTCCTCCAGCAGGCTCGCGAGCACGCGCGGCGCCCGCGGGTCGCCCGTGAACGGGTTCTCCCGGTACAGCACGGCGAGCTCGGCCGCGAGGTCCTCGCCGACGACGGCCGGATCGGGTGCGCGGAAGCCGGTCTCGCGCAGCACGCCGAACCCGGTGTGCGCGGGCAGTTGCCGCACCAGCACGGTGGCGTCGGTGGCGCGGCGCAGCTGCTCGATGGGGTTGTTGCGGACGAAGTTGGTGATCCGCACGTGCAGCGGGAGCTTCCACGACGCGGGGAACGCCGGGTCGCACACCGTGCGCACCGACGAGGTCGGATATACCGGACGGCCGAGCGGCCCCAGCGGCAGCAGGGCGCCCCGCTCGACGAGCCCGGCCACGTCCGGCCGGGCGAGCAGGTACCGCGCCTGCCACGGGTGCGCGGGCAGCGCAGCGTATCCGGGGGGAACGCGCGCCTCGACCTCCTCCGGCACCCACGCGCCCTCGGCCACCCGCACGTCGAGCACCAGCTCCCGCGCGAGGCCGAGGTAGTACGGCACGAACTCGGCCCCGAGCTCGGGGGCGTAGCGGCGGAGGTCGGCGTCGTCGAAGCCCTCGGCGCTCTTCGGCGTCGGATGGAAGGGATGGCCGAGCAGCAGCGTCTGCTCGGCGTGCCGGGTGAGCGCGTGCGGGTCGCCGCAGGGTGGTGGCGGCCTGCCGCGGGCGAGGTAGCGGGCGGCGCGGGCCGTGCTGTTCCCGATCCGCGCCGCCAGCTCCCCGGCGTCGTCGTGGCCGGTCAGCGCCGCCAGCTCGGCGAGCAGCGCCGCGACGAACTCCTCGTGTCCCGGACGGGTCGCCTCGGCGTAGTCGTGCTGGCCGGACGCGCAGCGGTGCCGTACCTCGACCGTGAGCAGCCGCCGTGTCCTGGGCAGCGTGATCCGCCACTCGCCGCCCGGTGCCGCATGCACTCCGGTCTCGCGCAGGTAGGCGTTGAGCAGGGCACGGCGGGTGGCGTGCCGGGCGGCGTCGAGCGGGGTCATGTCAGCAGCGGGTTCGGGACCCGGCCGGTCCGCGCGGGCATGCTCGGGCTCGCCGGACCGCCGCGGCGCAGCAGCGGCCCGAGCACCTCCCGGCTCGGCCACGTCGGCGCGTGCAGCAGCTGCCGCTCGACCTGCTCCGGCAGGTCGAGCCGGTCCAGCCAGCCGGCCACGGCGTCGCGCAGCTCCCGCCACAGCACCTTCGCGGGAATGCCGTAGTGGCGGGCGAGTGCGTCCGCGATGCCGTGCAGGTTCACCTGGAAGCCGAGCGTCTGGAGGTAGCCGGTCAGCTCCTCGGCGGTGTCCAGGCGCAGCGACTGCGCCGTGCCGGGCCGGACCCGGTAGACCGGGTCCGGCACACCCGCCTCGGCCATCCACTGTGGATGGATCCGGACGGTGTCGTGGTCGCGCAGGACGAACCGCCAGGGCACGCCGTCGCGCAGGGCCACGACCACGTTCTGCCCGTGCAGCTCCGGCAGCACACCGTGCCGGAGGAACCCGAGCGCCATCCCGGTGAACGCCCCGGCCAGCTCGCGGAAGAACTCGACGGGGCCCGTGCGGAGCAGCGCGCCGAGCGTGTGCCACTCGTGTGCGGCGAGTGCGGCCATCGGCAGCGCGGGCGTGCCGAGCAGGTCGGCGGGGTAGCTCCGGACCTGCGCGGCGAGGTGCCCTGGCCGGTCGGTGAACTCGTCACCGGCCCAGCCGCACCAGGTGGTCTCGTCGCACACCGCGACCTGCCCGGCCAGCGCAGGGTCGGCGGCGAGCACGGCGCGCAGGGTGCGCTCGCCCCGCTCGCCGTTGTCGAGGTAGCGCGGTGGCAGCAGCCGCGCGCAGCCGAGCGTGCTCAGGCCGAGCGGCAGCTTGACGTGCCGCGTCGCGTCCGCGGTGGCGAGGGTGCGCAGTGACGCGGTGGGCCGGAAGGTGCCCGCACTCGGCGCGAGCGGGCGGATGAGCCCGGCGTCCAGCTCCGCGGCGAACTCGCGGGGCAGCACGTGCTCGAACTGCCACGGATGCACCGGCAGCAGGTACTGCCCGGCGCCGAGGCCGTCGGCGAGCCGGTCGTGCTCGGCGTCGTCGAGCAGCAGCCGGGCGATCCGCCGCGATGCCGCACCACCGCCGAAGCGCAGCCGCTCGGCGGGCACGGCCACCCAGCGCAGGGCGAGCGGTTCGCGCCGCATGGGCCCGTACTCGGTGAGTTCGGCGGCGGTCCAGCCCACGACTGCCCTGGCGGTCGGGTGGAACGGGCGGTTTCGGGTGGCCGCCAGCCGCTCGCCCGCGAGCAGGTCGCCGGGTGCGCCGTCGTGCCGGGCGCCGAGCACGGCGGCCGCGTGCTCGACCGCGGTGCGCAACCCGGCCGCCACCTCCTCGACGTGTGGCTGGTCCGCGGCCACGTACCTGAGCAGCTCGTCGGGCGCGAGCTCCCTGCCGCCGAGCCGGACGGGACCGCCCGCGTACCGGAACGGTTGCAGGCCGTCGCCGCCGTGGACGGGCAACCGCAGCGGTCCGACGCGATACCAGCCGTCCTCCGGCATGCCCTCGCCGAACCCGCACAGCCGCTCGCGGATCAGGGCGTCCACCAGGTCTGCCATCACCAGCTCGGCGGGCGGCACTAGTACAGGTCCAGCCACGTGCCGACCCCCTGGGCCTCGGCGCGGGCGTGGACCTCGGCGGCGCAGGCGATGTCCTCGACCGCCATGCCCATCGGGTTGAGCAGGATGATCTCCCCGGTGCTTTCCCGGCCGGGGCGGGTACCCGCCAGGATCTCGCCGAGCTCCGCGTGCAGCTGCTCCCGGGAGAACGAACCCTCCAGCACGAGCTGGTTGATGATCTTCTTCTCCCGGTTGCTCTGCTCCCAGTCGTCCACCACGACCTTGTCGGCGCGCAGGAACACCTCCTTGTGCACGTCCATGATGGACACGTTGGCCAGCAGGGTCCCCGGCTTGAGCCAGTCGAACTCCAGGTAGGGGCGGTCGGTCACCGTGCACGGCAGCACGACGTCACCCGCCCGTACGGCGTCCTCCGCTTCGGCGGCCACCCGGGTGGCGACCCGGCCGTCGAGCCGCGCGGCGAGCTCGTGCGCCGCCTCCGGCCGGAGGTCGTGGAGGTGCACGGTGCCGATGCCGGGGAACCGTTCCAGCAGCGCGTCGACCTGCGTGCGGCCGATGACCCCGCAACCGATCAGCGTGACGTCGGTGAAGCCCGGCCGGGCCAGGTGCTCCGCGGCCAGGCAGGTGACGGCCGCGGTCCGCCACGCGCTGATCAGGCCGCCTTCGAGGATGGCGACCGGATAGTTCGTCTCCGGGTCGTTGAGCACGATCAGCGCGCTGGCGCGTTCGCGCCCGGCGGCGGGGTTGTCGTGCTTGCTGCCGATCCACTTCAGACCGGAGACGCCTGGTTCGCCGACGTGCGCGGGCATCGCGATGATCCGGTCTGCGATGTGTCCCTTGCCGGCCCGCAGGTACGGCTTGAGCGGCTGCACCGTCGCGCCCTCGGCGTGGGCGACGAGTGCGGCGCGCAGGGCGTCGACGTAGAGACCGGCGGAGGCGCCGCCGACGGCCGCCACATCTCGGCGCGTCAGGTAGAGCAGCCGGGGATCGTGCTCGGGCAAGGGATGCTCCTCAGGTTTCGTTCGCGCGGCGGGCGCGGGCGGCGGCGAGCCAGTCGTCGTCGTAGACCAGGTCGAGATAGCGGTCCCCGCGGTCGGGGAAGATCGCCACGACCCGGCAGGGTCTCGGCAGCCGCGGCAGGGCCCTGCGGATCGCCGCGACGACCGCACCCGTCGAGCCACCGGCGAAGATGCCCTCCGTCGCGAGCAGCTCGCGGCAGCCGAGGGCGGCGTCGACGTCGTCGACGTAGGAGACCTCGTCGATCTCCTCCGGACGGCACAGTTCCGGGACCCGGCTGGAGCCGATGCCGGGGATCTCCCGGTGCCCGGCAGGCCCGCCGAAGATCACCGAGCCCGCCGCGTCCACCGCGACCACGCGCAACCCGGGGAAGCGCTCGCGCAGGCGGCGGGCGCAGCCGAGGACGCTGCCCGTCGTGCTCACCGGGGCGAACAGGTAGGCCGGCGAGCGGACGAGCTGCGCCGCCAGCTCCGCCCCGGTGCCGTGGTAGTACGCCTGCCAGTTGCGGTCGTTGGCGTACTGGTTGATCCAGATCGCGCCGGGGGAGGCGGCGAGCAGCTCCCGCACCCGGCGCAGCCGCGTGCGCAGGTAGCCGCCTGCCTCGTCCGGTTCGGAGACCGGGTCGACGTCCACCCCCAGTCCGCGCAGGACGGCGAGGTTCGCCCTGGTGATCTGGGGATCGACCACGCAGGTGAACCGCAGGCCGTGCACGCGCGCGGCCATCGCCAGCGCGATGCCGAAGTTGCCGGAGCTGCTCTCGATCAGCCGGTCGCCGGGGCGGATCGTGTGATCCCGCAGGCCGCACTCCACGATGTAGCGGGCGGAGCGGTCCTTCATGCTGCCGCCCGGGTTCATCAGCTCCAGCTTGGCGACCACCTCGACGTCCGGACCGGGGAACAGCCTGCGCAGGGCCACGACGGGGGTGTTGCCGACACAGTCGAACACGGACTCGCCGACGGACTCGGCGACGGTCGGAGCTGCGGTCACTTGTCTCCTCGGCTCGGCAAGCGCGTCATGCGTAAGGCAAGTCTTACCTTACTAAAGAGGTCACTGTCGATGAGGAAATCGACACGAGCGGTTACGAGGCCGGGCCGAGCCGGATCCCGTCGAAGGCGATCTTCGACACCACGTCCGCGATCTCCGCCCCGCTCGAGTCGCGCCGCGGCCGGTACCACTCGACGAGGGAGTTGACCATGCCGAACAGCAGCCGGGCGGTGACGGCGGGATCGACGTCGGGCCGGATGTCGCCGTCCCGCTCGGCCCGCGCCACGAGGTCGGCCACGATCCGGTCGAACTCCCGCCTGCGCGCGAGCGCCGCCCGCTCCACCTTGGTGTTGCCGCGCACCCGCAGCAGCAGCGTGACGAACGGCAGCTGCTCGACCAGCACCTCGACGCTGCCGCGGACGAGGTGCTCCAGCTGCTGGACGGCGCTGCCGTCCACCGCCTCGGCCTCCGCCACCACGCCGAACAGGCCGTCGAGCGCGCGGTCGACGGCCAGCCGCAGCAGCTCCTGCTTGCTCGGCACGTGGTGGTAGATGGCCGACTTGGTGATGCCCAGCTTGCGGGCGAGGTCCTCCATGCTGGTGCCGTCGTAGCCGCGCTCGTTGAACAGCTTCACCGCGACCCGCAGCAGCGACTCCAGGTCGTAGCCGGGCCTGCCCCGGCGGGTCTGCGGTTGGGTGGCCATGGCGGGCAGTATCTCAAGCCCGGCGCTTGTCGATCACCCGGCGCATCTTGCCCATCGACCGTTCGAGGGTGTCCGGATCGACGACGGCGACGTCCACGCTCACTCCGACGCCGTCCTTGACCTGGGCCACGATCTCCGCCGCCGCGGCGTCCCTGCGGGTGGCCGGGGTGTCTGCCTTGGCCTCCACCTGCACGGTCAGGTGGTCCAGCCGCTCCCGCTTGGTCAGCATGAGCTGGAAGTGCGGGGCGAGGCCGTCGGTGCGCAGCACGATCTCCTCGATCTGGGTCGGGAAGACGTTGACCCCGCGCAGGATGATCAGGTCGTCGGAGCGGCCGGTGACCTTCTCCATCCGCCGGTACGCCGGCCGTGCGGTGCCGGGCAGCAGCCGGGTGAGGTCGCGGGTGCGGTAACGGATGATCGGCAGGGCCTGCTTGGTGAGGGAGGTGAACAGCAGCTCGCCGTGTTCACCCTCGCCGAGCACGTTCCCGTCCACCGGATCGATCACCTCGGGATAGAAGTGGTCCTCCCAGACGTGCAGGCCGTCCTTGGTCTCCACGCACTCCTGGGCGACGCCGGGTCCCATCACCTCGGAGAGCCCGTAGATGTCCACCGCGTCGATGCCTGCCCGCTCCTCGATCTCGGCGCGCATCCGCTCGGTCCACGGCTCCGCGCCGAAGATGCCCACGCGCAGTGAACTGGTGCGCGGGTCGATCCCCTGCCGCTCGAACTCGTCGAGCAGCGTGAGCATGTAGGACGGGGTCACCATGATGATCTCGGGCCGGAAGTCGGTGATGAGCTGCACCTGCCGGGTGGTCATGCCGCCCGATGCGGGGATGACCGTGCAGCCGAGCTTCTCCGCCCCGTAGTGGGCGCCGAGGCCACCGGTGAACAGCCCGTACCCGTAGGCGACGTGCACCTTGTGGCCCGGCCGCCCGCCCGCGGCGCGGATCGAGCGGGCCATCACGGTCGCCCAGTTGTCGATGTCGGCCCCGGTGTAGCCGACGACCGTGGGCTTGCCGGTGGTGCCGCTGGAGGCGTGGATGCGGCGCACCTGCTCCTGCGGCACGGCGAACATGCCGAACGGGTAGTTGTCCCGGAGGTCGTGCTTGGTGGTGAGCGGGAACCTCGCGAGGTCGGCGAGTTCCCTGCAGTCCTCGGGGCGCACGCCCGCGTCGTCGAACTTCTTGGTGTAGAAGGGGACGTTCTCGTAGGCGTGGCGCAGGGTCCACCGCAGGCGTTCGAGCTGCAGAGCTCGCAGCTCACCGGTATCGAGCCGCTCGGCGGGATCAAGCTGTGTCACGTGACTCCTTCGTCCGTCCTTGGTTCGGCAGGTACCGACCTGCCGATGACGCGGCTGCGGCCGCGGAACTCGGCGACGACCGTGCGCCCGGCCGGATCGTCGCGGTGCACGGTGACGTCGTAGATGCCGTTGCGCCCGTACCGGGTGCGCTCCTCGGCCGTGGCGACGAGCCGGTCGCCGAGCCGGGCGGCGGCGACGAACGAGATCTCCGCCCCGGCGGCCACCGCCACCGGGCCGTGGCTGTTGCAGGCGCACGCGAACGTGGTGTCGGCGAGCAGGAACACGTAGCCGCCGTGTGCGATGTCGTGGCCGTTCACCATCGTGGCGGTGACCCGCATGCCCGCCACCGCGCGGCCCTCGCCCGCCTCGATCAGCTCGATGCCGAGGGCGCGGGAAGCCTCGTCGACGGCGAACATCTCGTGCGCGGCGTTGCCTGCCACAGTTCCCACCCTCGCGAACTGACCGAATGGACGGTTAATACTGGATATGGCCCCCTCGGCATGTCAAGCCTCGTGAGTGCGCACACGAGTTAGAACTCGTGTAGGCGCTCACGACTTTGCCGGGGACGTTCGAGGCGCTACCATGAATTACTGAACGGACGGTTGGTTATTCATGCTCCCGGCTCGACGAGGAGGTCGGCCCCTGATGGGTTCGCTGCGCAGTTACGTCTCCGGCGCCTGGCACGCGCCGTCGGACGAGGGTGCCCCGCTGTACGACGCCGGCACGGGGGAGGAGGTCGCCCGGATCTCGTCGGCCGGGATCGACATGGGTGCCGCGCTGGCACACGGCAGGGCGGTCGGCGGCCCCGCGCTGCGTGAGCTGACCTTCCACCAGCGGGCCGCGCTGCTCAAGGCGCTGGCCTCGCACCTGCGCGAGCACCGCGACGAGCTGTACGCGCTCTCCGCGCGCACCGGCGCCACGCTCGGCGACTCGAAGTTCGACATCGACGGCGGCATCGGCGTGCTGTTCGCCTACGCGAGCAAGGGCAGGCGCGAGCTGCCCAACGACACCGTCTACGTCGAGGGCGACGTGGAGCCGCTCGGCAAGGGCGGCACGTTCGTCGGCCAGCACATCGCGACCCCGCTGCGCGGCGTCGCCGTGCAGATCAACGCCTTCAACTTCCCCGTCTGGGGGCCGCTGGAGAAGTTCGCCCCCGCGTTCCTCGCCGGGGTGCCCAGCCTGGTGAAGCCGGCGAGCCAGACCGCCTACCTCACCCACCGCCTCGTCGAGCTCGTCGTCGAGTCCGGGCTGCTGCCCGAGGGCTCGCTGCAACTGGTCTGCGGCGGCGCCGGTGACCTGCTCGACCACGTCACGTCGCAGGACCTCGTGTCGTTCACCGGCTCGGCCGCGACGGCGCAGCGGCTCCGCTCGCACCCGGCCCTCGTGCGCAACGCGACGCGCTTCAACGCCGAGGCCGACTCGCTCAACCTCTCGATCCTCGGCCCGGACGCGGGCCCGGGAACGCCCGAGTTCGACCTCTACGTCAAGCAGCTCGTCACCGAGATGACCGTCAAAGCCGGGCAGAAGTGCACGGCCATCCGGCGCGCGTTCGTGCCCGCGGAGCTGATCGACGACGTGGCGCGGGCCGCGAGCGAGCGGCTCGCGAAGGTCACCGTCGGCAACCCGGCGAGCGAGGGCGTGCGGATGGGCGCGCTCGCCAGCCTCGAACAGCGCGAGGAGGTGCGCCGGTCGCTGAAGGCGCTGCTCGACGCGGCGCGGATCGTGTCAGGCGACCCCGAGCACGTCGACGTGGTCGACGCCGACCCCGAGCGCGGCGCCTTCGTCTCGCCCGTGCTGCTGCGCGCCGACGACCCCGAGCGGGCCGAACCGCACGAGGTCGAGGCGTTCGGCCCGGTCAGCACGCTACTGCCCTACACCTCCACCGAGCAGGTGGTCGAGCTCGCCGCGCGCGGGCACGGCAGCCTGGTCGGCTCGGTGGTCACCGGCGACGCCGCGTTCGCCCGCGACGTCGTGCTCGGCGTCGCGCCGTGGCACGGCAGGCTGCTGGTGCTCGACTCCGAGGACGCGAAGGAGTCGACCGGGCACGGCTCGCCGCTGCCCAACCTCGTGCACGGCGGTCCCGGCCGCGCGGGCGGCGGCGAGGAGATGGGCGGTATCCGCGGCGTGCTGCACCACATGCAGCGCACGGCCGTGCAGGCCAGTCCCAGGGTGCTCGGCGAGGTCACCGGGCGGTGGGTGCCCGGCGCACCCCGCAACGACGACGGCGTGCACCCCTTCCGCAAATCGCTTGCCGAGCTCAGGACCGGCGACACGGTGGTGGCGGGCCCGCGCACCGTGACCCCGGAGGACATCGCGCACTTCGCCGAGTTCACCGGCGACACGTTCTACGCGCACACCGACCAGGCCGCGGCCGAGGCGAACCCGCTGTTCGGCGGGATCGTCGCGCACGGCTACCTGGTGGTGTCGTTCGCCGCAGGGCTGTTCGTCTCGCCTGAGCCCGGACCGGTGCTCGCCAACTACGGCCTGGAGAACCTGCGGTTCCTCACCCCGGTCAAGCCGGGGGACGAGCTGACCGTGACGCTCACCGCCAGGCAGATCACCCCGCGCGAGAACGCCGACTACGGCGAGGTGCGCTGGGACACCGACGTGACCAACGCCGAGGGTGAGTCGGTGGCGAGGTACGACGTGCTGACCCTGGTCGCGAAGGAGGCCACCCGATGACCGCGACACTGCCGGAACAGGACCTCGAACGGCACTTCGAGCGGACCATCGAGCACGACCAGCGGATCGAGCCGCGTGACTGGGTGCCCGAGGCCTACCGCAAGACGCTGATCCGGATGATCGCGCAGCACGCGCACTCCGAGATCATCGGCATGCAACCGGAGGGCAACTGGATCACCCGCGCGCCTTCGTTGCGGCGCAAGGCGATCCTGCTGGCCAAGGTGCAGGACGAGGCCGGGCACGGGCTCTACCTGTACTCGGCGGCGGAGACGCTCGGCGCCGACCGGGCCGAGCTGACCGACAAGCTCGTCAACGGCAGGCAGAAGTACTCGTCGATCTTCAACTACCCGACGCTGACCTTCGCCGACGTCGGCGTGATCGGCTGGCTGGTGGACGGCGCGGCGATCTGCAACCAGGTGCCGCTGTGCCGCAGCAGCTACGGGCCCTACGCCAGGGCGATGATCCGGATCTGCAAGGAGGAGTCGTTCCACCAGCGGCAGGGCTACGAGCTGCTGATGACGATGATGCGCGGCACCGAGCGTCAGCGCCGGATGGTGCAGGAGGCGACGGATCGCTGGTGGTGGCCGTCGCTGATGATGTTCGGCCCGCCCGACGGCGACTCGCCGAACACCGAGCAGTCGATGGCGTGGAAGATCAAGCGGCACACCAACGACGAGCTGCGCCAGCGCTTTGTCGACATGTCGGTACCGCAGGCGGACGCGCTCGGGGTGACCCTGCCGGACGAGGACCTGAAGTGGAACGCCGAGCGCGGGCACTACGACTTCGGTGAGATCGACTGGTCCGAGTTCAAGCAGGTGCTCGCAGGCAACGGTCCGTGCAACGCCGAGCGGGTCGCCCACCGGCGCGCGGCGCACGACGGCGGCGCGTGGGTGCGGGAGGCGGCCGCGGCACACGCGGCGAAGATCAAGGAGTCGGTGGCATGAGAAGCGACTGGCCGCTGTACGAGGTCTTCGTGCGGGGCAAGCGAGGGCTGAACCACGTCCACGTCGGCTCACTGCACGCCGCGGACGACGAGATGGCGCTGCACCATGCGCGCGATCTCTACACGCGCCGTAACGAGGGCGTGAGCATCTGGGTGGTCAAGGCCGCGGACATCACCGCCTCCAGCCCGGACGAGAAGGACCCGTTCTTCGCGCCAAGCGGGGACAAGGTGTACCGGCACCCCACGTTCTACGACATTCCCGACGACGTCCCACACATGTGAAAGGGATGTCTTGCTGTGTCTTTTGACAACGCCTACGAGGCGATCACCGAGGAGAACAGCTCCCGGTGGGCCTTCGGTACCGGATTCGAGGATCCGCTGTCCGGTATGGACACCGCCGTTCCGTCCGGTGTGGACGCCGCGGACCTGACGGCCTACTGCCTGATGCTCGGTGACGACGCGCTGATCGTGTCGCACCGGTTGCAGGAGTGGTGCACGAACGCGCCGGAGCTGGAGGACGAGGTCGCGATCGCCAACATCGGGCTCGACCTGCTCGGTCAGGCGCGGTTGCTGCTCGCCCGCGCGGGCGGCGGCCGGGGCGAGGACGACTACGCGTTCTTCCGCGACGAGCACGAATTCCGCAACGTGCGGCTGGCCGAGCTGCCACGCGGCGACTTCGGCAAGCTGATCGCCCGGCTGCTCGTGTTCGCCACGTGGCGGCTCGCGCTGCTGAGCCGGCTGGCGGACTCCCGGGACCCCGTGCTCTCGGCCATCGCCGCCAAGGGCGTCAAGGAGGTCACCTACCACCGCGACTACGCCGCCCAGTGGGCGGTGCGGCTCGGTGACGGCACGGAGTACTCACGCGAGCGGATACGGGAGGGCCTGGAACGCGTCTGGCCCTTCGTCGGCGAGCTTTTCGTGCCGCACGAGATCGAGCTCCGGCTCACCGAGGCCGGGGTGGCCGTCGATCCCTCGACGCTGCGCGCGGAGTTCGACGACGTCATCGCGCAGGTGCTCGCGGCGGCGACGCTGGACGTTCCGGACGTCGCCGCGCGGGCGGGCGTCGCGGGCCGGACCGGACGCGACGGCGTGCACACCGAGGCGATGGGCTACCTGCTGGCGGAGTTGCAAAGCGTGGCGCGAGCGCATCCGGAGGGCACATGGTGACCGCGTTGCGCGACGCACGGGCGGTCGCCGAGACGGTGACCGACCCGGAGTTGCCGATGCTCACGCTCGCCGACCTCGGCGTGCTGCGGGAGGTCTCCGAGTCCGGCGGCACGGTGATCGTTTCGATCACGCCGACCTACAGCGGTTGCCCGGCGATGGACACGATGCGCGACGACCTGGTGCACGCCCTGCACGCGGCGGGCTACGACGAAGTCGAGGTGCGCACGGTGCTGCACCCGCCGTGGAGCACCGACTGGATCAGCGAGGCCGGACGGCGCAAGCTCGCCGATGCGGGGATCGCGCCGCCGGGTGACGCACCGGCCGCGCGGCCGGGACCGGTGCCGCTGACGCTGGGTCCCACGGTGCGCCGCGTCCGCTGCCCGCGCTGTGGTTCGGCGGAGACCGAGGAGCTCTCGCGGTTCAGCGCGACCGCGTGCAAGGCCCTGCACCGCTGCCGTGCCTGCGCGGAGCCGTTCGAGCACATGAAGGAGCTGTGAGAGTTGTGAGCGCACCGGCGAAACCGAGGCTCCGCACGAGCTTTCACCCGCTGACCGTCGCCGAGGTCACGCGGCTGTGCGACGACGCCGTCGCGGTCTCCTTCGACGTGCCGCCCGAGCTCGCCGCCGAGTACGACTTCCGGCCCGGCCAGTCGCTGACGCTGCGCCGCACCATCGACGGGCGTGAGGAGCGGCGCTCCTACTCGATCTGCGCGCCCGCCGGGGCGAAGCCGCGCATCGGGGTGCGGGAGGTGCCGGACGGGCTGTTCTCGACCTGGCTGGTGCGGGAGGTCCGGCCGGGTGACGAGATCGAGGTGGGCACCCCCACCGGCGGCTTCACCCCCGACCTGGCGCGGCCTGCGCACCACGTGCTGATCGCGGCCGGGTCCGGGATCACGCCGGTGCTCTCGATCGCGGCGTCCGTACTGCGTGAGCCCGCGACCACGGTGACGCTGATCTACGGCAACCGGCGCACCGAGACGGTGATGTTCGCCGACGAGCTGGCCGATCTGAAGGACCGCTACCCGGCGCGGCTGGAGCTGGTGCACGTGCTGTCGCGGGAGCCGCGCGAGGTCGAGCTGTTCACCGGCAGGCTCGACGCGGAGAAGCTGACCGCACTGCTGCGGCTGCTGCCCGAGCCGGAGCGGGTGGACCACTGGTGGCTGTGCGGGCCGTACGGGATGGTCACCGACGCGCAAGACGTGCTGGCCCGGCACGGCGTGGCGGCCGAGCGGGTGCACCAGGAGCTGTTCTTCGTCGACGATGTGCCGCCGGAGCCGGTTCGGCACGAGGAGGCGGTCATCGCCGGGGAGACGGCCGAGCTCACCGTGCGGCTCGACGGACGGCTGACCACGGTGCTCAGCGCGAAGGGCACCCCGGTGCTCGACGGTGCGCAGCGATCGCGGCCGGACCTGCCGTTCGCGTGCAAGGGCGGGGTGTGCGGCACGTGCCGCGCGAAGGTGGTCGAGGGCGAGGTGGCGATGCGCCGCAACTTCGCGCTGGAGGCCGACGAGGTGGCGGCCGGTTTCGTGCTCACCTGCCAGTCGCTGCCGGTGTCGGATGCGGTCACGGTCGACTACGACTCGTGACTGCGCACACGAGTTAGAACTCGCGTAGCCACTCACGAGCCTTAGGGGCCTTCCCGGATGTCCGGCGGCGCGGGTTCTGCGACGCTGTGGCCATGCCGATGGCACCTGGTTCCCGTACCCGTGACGCCGCGCTCGCCGCCGGGGTCGCGGTGATCGTCGTGGGCGGCACCGTGCTGCCCATGCCGTTCGGCGGTGCGGGCGGCTCGCCGGGCGTGCTGGGCTGGACGTTGCTGCTCACCGGCTGCGGGCTGCTCGCACTGCGCGGCCGGTACCCGGTCGCGGTCGCCGTCGGGACGTTCGTGGCCTGCGCGCTGTACTACCCGCTGGTCACCGCGGACGGCCCGCTGCTGCTCACCTTCGTGGTCTCGCTCTACACGGTCGCCGCGAGGGGACATCTCGTGTCGGCCGGGGCGCTGGCCACCGCCGCGCTGCTCGCGACCGGCTACGGCGAGGCCGTCGGCGACGTCCGCAACGTCGACGACGTCGCGCTGGTCATGCTCGCCGGCTGGCTGGTCGCCGTGGTGGCGCTCGGCGGCGCGCGGCACACCCGGCACGCCTACCTGCGGGAGGTCGAGCAGCGCGCCGCGACGGAGGAGCGGCTGCACATCGCGAGGGAACTGCACGACGTGCTCGGGCACAACCTCTCCCTCATCAACGTGCAGGCGGGTGCGGCGCTGCACCGGATCCAGCAGGATCCCGGGCAGGCGGAACGGGCACTCGACGTGATCAAGGAGTCGAGCAGGCAGACCCTGCGGGAGCTGCGCACGACCCTCGGCGTGCTGCGGCAGGCCGACGCCGACGGCCCCGGGCTCGCGCGGCTCGACGAGCTGATCGAGCAGGTCCGCGCGTCGGGACTGTCCGTGCGCACCGAGGTGGCCGGCGAACGCAGGCCGCTTTCCCCTGACGCGGACCTGACCGCGTACCGGGTGGTGCAGGAGGCGCTGACGAACGTCCGGCGGCACGCCGGGGCGAGCAGCGCCACCGTGCACATCCGGTACGGCCGGGACGAGGTGCGGGTCGAGGTCGACGACGACGGCCGGGGCGCGCCGGAGCGCCCGGCCGGTGCCGGGCACGGCATCCGCGGCCTCGGCGAGCGGGTCGGCGCGCTCGGCGGTGAGCTCACGGCGGGCCGCCACGACGGGGGCGGCTTCCGGGTCAGCGTCCGGCTCCCGCAGGGGGTGTCGGCGTGACGAGCGTGGTGCTCGCCGACGACCAGCACCTGGTGCGTGCCGGGTTCCGGTCCATCCTGGACGGTGAGGACGACATCCGGGTGGTGGCGGAGGCAGCGGACGGCGACAGCGTCGTCCGCGTCGCCCGCGAGCACCTTCCGGACGTGGTGCTGATGGACATCCAGATGCCCGGTGCGGACGGGCTGGAGGCGACCCGGCGCATCGCGGCCGACGACCGGCTGGACGGCGTCAAGGTCGTCATCCTCACCACCTACGACGTCGACGACTACGTCTACGGGGCGCTGCGCGCGGGAGCGAGCGGCTTCCTGGTCAAGGACACCGAGCCGATGGAGCTGATCCACGCCGTCCGCGTGGTGGCACGCGGCGACGCCCTGCTCGCGCCGCGGGTGACCCGCAGGCTGATCGCGGAGTTCGCGGGATGGGCCGCCCGTCCCGCGCCGAGCCCGCGGCTCAACGCGCTGACCGAACGCGAGCGCGAGGTGCTGACGCTCGTCGCGGAGGGCCTTTCCAACGACGAGATCGCGCAGCGGCTCGTGCTCTCGCCCGCCACCGCGAAGACGCACGTCAGCCGGATCATGGCGAAGCTGCGGGTGCGTGACCGCGCGCAGCTGGTGGTGCTCGCCTACGAGTCGGCGATGGTGACTCCCGGCTGGCTGGACTGACCGGGTGCGGTCGTGAGTGGCTACGCGAGTCAGAACTCGTCTCCGCACTCACGACCGGTGCCGGGCCGCGGTGCTCAGCCCGCCTGCTCCTGGTAGTACGCCTGCTGTGCCGGGTAGTAGTCGCCGAAGTCCGGCAGCGGCTCGCCCGCCCGCGCGGCGACCAGCATGTCCAGGTAGTACTCCCAGCCCGGGCCGATCTCGCCTGCCCCGGCCGGGCTGTCCAGGTGCTGGACGAAGCGCAGTTCCGTCGTGCCGCCGGTCTCGGAAAGGTTCAGCTCCATCCGCCACGTCCCGGCCTCGTCGGTCATCGACGCGGCCAGGTGGGTCGGCGGCTCGCAGGCGTCGACCCGCAGATCGCACCAGGGCGCCTCCTCCTCGAAGGCCATCTGCACCTGGATGGTGCGGCCGGGACCGGCCTCGCCCTTCCACGGGCCGAACCATCTGGCCGTGCGCTCGGGCTCGGTGACGCTCGCCCAGACGTCGTCGGCCGGGGCGCGGAACGTGCGGGTGACGACGAGGTCGTAGCCGCTGGTGGTCGGGAAGATCCGGCCGGTGGGTGTGGGCTTCATGCGGTGCTCTCCTTCTCTTCGGGGTGCCGCGCGGCATGCTCCCGCCGCGTGCGATGAACCTCGGTCTCCAGCGCGTCGAACCGTTGCCGCCAGGGCTCCGGGCGCTGGAACCGAGCGAGCCAGTCGGCGAGCTCGGCCAGCGGCGCCGGATCGAGCACGTAGAACCGCTGCCTGCCCGTGTACTCGGCGCGGGCCAGTCCGCTCTCCCGCAGCACCCGCAGGTGACGGCTGATCGCGGGCCTGCTGATGGGGAAGTGCTCGGCGATCTCGCCCGCCGTCCGGCGGCCCTCGTGCAGTAGCACCAGGATCTCCCGCCGGACCGGGTCCGCGATCGCGTTGGCCGCCTCCACGAGCAAAAGCGTAACCGATGGGTTACGCATTTACCAGTACAACTTCCGGCGTACGGCACCGGGTGCGGGGCCGACCCGGGTCGCGGGGCAGGTGCATCCCGTGGAACGACGTGCCGGGGGCGGCCGTTACCGCATGCTCCGCGCATGAACACATCGGTGTCCTCTCCCTCGCCCGGCCGGCTGGATCGGCTCGCCGGGTTCGCCCAGCGCCATCGCTGGGCCGCGCTGGCGCTGTGGGTCGTCGTGCTCGGCGTGATCACGCTCGCCGCGCAGATCGTCGGCAGCGACTACCGCGACGATCACTCGCTGCCCGGCACCGAGTCGCAGCAGGTGATCGAAACCCTGCGCGAGCACGCGCCCTCCCGCGCCGGGGAGTCCGTCCAGCTGGTCGTGGCGCACGACGAGGGAGTCAGGGCCGTCCGCGACCGGGTCGAGGGCCTGCTGTCCGAGGTGCGCACGCTGCCGCACGTCGCCGCCGTGCAGAGTCCCTACGACTCGCCTGGGGCGATCGCTCCGGACGGGACGGTCGCCTACGCCACGGTGGCGCTCGACGCCGAGGCCGCGGACGTCCCGGTCGAGGACGTGCGCACGCTCATCGAGACCGCCGAGGCGGCCGAGGGCGGCGGCCTGCGGGTGGCACTCGGCGGGGACGTCATCCGCAACGCCGAGGAGGGCGCGGGTGGCGCCGCCGAAGGCGCAGGCATCCTCGCCGCGCTGGTCATCCTCGTCTTCATGTTCGGCTCGCTGCTCGCCGCGAGCCTCCCGGTGGTCACCGCGATCTTCGCGGTGGGCAGCACCCTCGGCGTGATCGTGCTGGTGTCGCACCTGATGGACATGCCCTCGTACGCGCCGCCGCTGATGATGCTCGTCGGGCTCGGTGTCGGGATCGACTACGCGCTGCTGGTGTTCTCCCGCTACCGCGAGGAGTTGCTTGCCGGGCACGACCGCGACCGTGCCGCCAGGGCCGCGCTGGACACCGCGGGCCGCTCGGTGCTCTTCGCCGGGTGCACGGTGATCATCGCGCTGCTCGGGCTGCTGGCCCTCGGGCTCGGCTCGCTGCAGGGAGTGGCGCTCGCCGTCGCACTGACCGTCCTGGTCACCATGGCCGCCTCGGTCACGCTGCTACCGGCGCTGCTCTCCGTCTTCGGCCGCCGCATCGAGCGTGCCGTCCGGCGGCGCGCCGAGCGGCGTACGCACGGGGAGGGCTGGCGGCGGCTCGCCGCCCGCGTCCAGCGTGGCCCCTGGGTGCCGCTGGTGCTCTCGGTCGTCGCGCTCGGCGCCCTCTCGCTGCCCGCGCTGGACATGCGGCTCGGTTTCGCCGACGCGGGCACCGAGGCGCCCGGCCAGACCAGCAGGCAGGCCTACGACCTGCTCGCCGAGGGCTTCGGCCCCGGCTTCAACGGACCCCTGATCGTCGTGTCCGAGGGCGAGGCGGGTCCGCTGGCCCGGACGCTCGAAGGCGCCGAGGGCGTCGCGAGCGCCACCCCACCGCAGCCGCTGCCCGGTGGGGAGGTCTCCACCACGCTCGTGTTCCCGGACAGCGCACCGCAGGCGGAGGCCACGCACGAGCTCGTCGACCGGCTGCGTGGCGAGGTGCTGCCGGAGCTCGCCGAACGCACCGGAGCGACCTACCTCGTCGGCGGCTCGGTTGCCGCGGCCGACGACTTCGCCGCCGCGGTCGGCGCCAGGCTGCCGCTGTTCGTGCTCGTGGTCGTGGGACTGTCCGCGCTGCTGCTGATGGCCCTGTTCCGCTCGGTGCTCATCCCGCTCAAGGCGGCCGTGCTGAACCTGCTCAGCATCGGGGCGAGCCTCGGCGTGATCACGCTCGTCTTCGGCGAGGGGATGCTCGGCGCGCAGGCGGGCCCGATCGGGGCGTTCGTCCCGGTGATGATCTTCGCGATCGTGTTCGGGCTCTCCATGGACTACGAGGTCTTCCTGGTCTCCCGGATGCACGAGGAGTGGCGTCGCACGGGCGACGCGGCACATGCCGTGCGCGAGGGGCTGGCCCGCACCGGTGGGGTCATCACGGCCGCCGCGGCGATCATGATCGTGGTCTTCGGCGCGTTCGTGCTGAGCCCGGACCGGATGCTGCGGCAGTTCGGCCTCGGGCTCGCGGTCGCCGTGCTGCTCGACGCGTTCGTGATCCGCTGCCTGATCGTGCCCGCCGTCATGCGGCTGCTCGGCGACCGGGCGTGGTGGCTGCCGCGCGGACTCGCTCGCGTGCTGCCGGAGATCTCGCTGGAGCCCAAAGCCTCGTGAGTGCGCAGCGCCCGGGTGCGGGTGTCCCGCAGGACACAGTGAACTCGTGTGCGCACTCACGAGCTTTGGCGCCCGTTCACGGCACGCAGGGTGCGCATGGCCTCCGCGAGCGCCTCGGACGCGTCCGGCCCGAGCGGCTCCAGCACGGTCCTGCGGAGGATGTCCGCGCACGCCTTGCGGGCGTCCTCGGCGACCTGCCTGCCGTGTTCGGTCAGGCAGGCGTAGGTCACCCGCCGGTCCTCCGGGCTCGGCACGCGGCGGATCAGCTCCGCCGCGACGAGCCGGTCCGCGACCTTGGTGAACCCGCCGCTGGACAGCGCGGCCTCCCTGGCCAGCCTGGTCATCGGCATCCGCCTGCCGGGCGAGCGCACCAGCCGGATCAGGATGTCGAATGACGCGGGCGCGAGCCCGAAGCGTTCGGCGATCTCTCCCATCAGGCGGTCCTGCGTGGCGAGGTAGCCCTCGATCACCAGTCCCCACCAGGTGACGATCTCGTCGTCGTCAGGTTCCGTCGGCACGGGGCGAGTGTAACCCAGGTACCTTCCGGGAATATATCTTGCGCGCGAGAGGTTCTGGGATTAGCGTGGGAGATACCCGCTCCGAAGGAGAGAGCCATGTCGTTCAGGACCAGCGGCCTGCACCACGTCACCGCCATCGGCGGCGACCCGCAGCGCAATGCCGACTTCTACCTGCGAACGCTGGGGTTGCGGCTGGTGAAGACCACCGTCAACTTCGACGACCCCGGGACCTACCACCTCTACTACGGCGACGAGTCCGGCAAGCCGGGCACGCTGCTGACGTTCTTCCCGTGGCGCGACGTGCCGCGCGGCCGGATCGGCACCGGCCAGGCCACCACGACGTCCTTCTCCGTGCCGGAGCAGTCGATCGGCTGGTGGAAGCGGCACCTGGAGGCCGCGGGCGTCGAGACGAGCCGCGTCACCAACCGCGACGACGAGGACGTGCTGAGCTTCCGCGACCCGGACGGGCTGCCGCTGGCACTGGTCGCGCACCCGCAGGGCGACCCGCGCGACCCGTGGGACACCCCGCTCGTCCCCGGCGAGCACGCGATCCGCGGCCTGCACTCGGTGACGCTCTCCGTCTCCCGCGAGGACGCCACCGCGGGAATGCTCACCGAGGGGCTCGGGCTGAGCTTCGCGGCCGAGGACGGCAACCGCTTCCGCTTCCACGCCGGTGCGGGCGGTCCCGGCGCGCTGGTCGACGTGCTCGTGACGCCGGACGCCCCGAAGGGCCTCGTCGCGGGCGGCACCGTGCACCACGTCGCCTGGCGTGCACCGGACGAGCAGACCCAGGCGGCCTGGCGCGAGGAGCTCGTCAGCCGCGGGGTCGGGGTCACGTCGATCATGGACCGCCAGTACTTCCGGTCGATCTACTTCCGCGAGCCGGGCGGCACGCTGCTGGAGATCGCGACCGACCAGCCGGGCTTCTCGATCGACGAGCCGCTGCTCGAACTGGGCCGCGCGCTCAAGCTGCCGCCGTGGCTGGAGCCGAACCGCGAGCAGATTCAGGCGATGCTGCCCGAGCTGGAGCTGCCTGCCGAGAACAACGCGGTGCGCACATGAGCGAGCTCTCGCTGGAACACCGCTTCCACGACGGCGACCGGGACGCGCCGGTGCTGTTGCTGCTGCACGGCACCGGCGGCGGGCCGGACGACCTGCTCGGGCTCGGCAAGGAGCTCAGCCCGGCCTCGCCGATGCTCGCGCCGGCGGGACCGGTCTCCGAGGGCGGCGCCGCGCGGTGGTTCCGCCGCCTCGCCGAGGGCGTCTTCGACGTCGAGGACGTGGTGTACAGGGCGGGCCAGCTCGCCGAATTCCTGGTCGAGGCCCGCGAGCGCTACGATCTCGCCGGGCGCAGAACGGTCGCGGTCGGCTTCTCCAACGGGGCCAACATCGCCGCCGCCGTGCTGCTGCTGCGGCCCGACGTGCTCACCGAGGCGGCGCTGTTCGCCGCGATGCTGCCGGTGCCCGACCCGCCCGTGCACGACCTCAGCGGCACCCGCGTATTCCTTTCCAACGGAAAGCGTGATCCGATGGCGCCTCTCGATTCCACCGAACGGCTCATCGCGCTGCTGCGGGAGCGTTCGGCCGAGGTGAGCACCCACCGGCACGACGGCGGGCACCAGATCAGCGTCGACGGCTTCGAGGCCGCACGGACCTGGTTGGCACCGCCAGGTTGATCGAAATTCGTCGGTAGCACGACGGCTACGCATTCCACCCGCGAAATGCAAGAATGAAAGCGAGCGCGACGAACGCATTCGACTTTCCGCGCGCGGGGGGAGATGTGACGATGGAGTTCGGCGACATGGTCGACTGCCCGCGGTGCCACGGCTCCGGGCTCGCACCCAACCGGAAGGACCCCTGTGGCAGCTGCGGCGGGCTCGGACAGGTCCCCAAGTAGCGAGTGCTCGCTGTGCAGGGACTCCGGCACCCTCTCCTGGCAGCAGCCGCAGGAGTCGGGGGTGCTGCGCACGATCGAGATGCCCTGCCCGAACGGCTGCGGGGGCCACTGGACACATCCGCATGCGGAGCGGGAGCGGGTGGTCGAGCAGCCCGACGACCGCCCCGCGCGGGCCAGGGGCAACGCGGACGAGGCGAACGGCATCGGCGCGGACTTCATCCGCGACGCCCTCCAGAACTGGGGCTTCCTCGACGACAAGCGCGATGAGGAGAAGTGACTACCCACGGGTAGCATCAGCGCGATCAGTCGAGGGGAGGAGCCGCCGTGAACTCCGAGGACCTGGCGCGGCGAGCCGGCAAGGTCGCGGGCTGGGCCGCGCGCACCGGATACACGCTGGGTAGGCGCCTGCCCGGCGCGGGCACCGCCGAGCGGAGCCTGCGCTCCCTCGAACGTATCGCCTTCAGCGAGCTGCGGCGGAGGCTGGAGGGGGTCGACGACCCCTACCTCGCCGCGCTCGCCGACGCCTCGTCGGCCACGGCCGCCTCGAAGACCAGGTTCAGCGGCAACGGGCAGGCCGCCGCGGCCACCACGACCACCACGACCGCCGTGGTGCCCGACGGCGACCGCCCCGAACCGCTGCGGGCCGCGATGGCGGAGCTGCTCAGCCGCTCGGTCGGCTTCGACCGTGAACAGGCCCGCGACTACCTCTACGCGCTCATCCTCCGCCAGCTCACCCCGGACGAGGCGCGCATCCTCTCCGCGCTGTCCGACGGCACTCCGTTCCCGCTGCTCGACATCGCCGAGCGGACCAGCCTGGGCGGCGCGGGCCGCGTCGTGCTGCGCAACGCCTCGACGGTCGGCAAGGCCGCGGGTGTCCGCCTGCCCGATCACGTGCCCGCCTACCTCACCCGGGTGATCGCGCTCGGTCTCGCCGACGCCGACGAGGAGTCGCCCGCGCTGGACACCCAGTACGAGATCCTGCTCACCGACGAGGTGGTGCGCGCCGCCGAGGAACAGGTCAGGCGGCCGAAGTACGTCCGTGGCACGGTCCGGATCTCGCGGCTCGGCGCTGGCTTCTGGCAGGCGTGCGACCCGACCCGGTAGTGATCGCGGCGCCGCTAGCTGGGGAAATGCCCCAGCAAGCAGGTGCGTGAACCGCCCGGTCGTGTGATCATGTCACCCACCTCGGCGGAGGGCGGTGGTGCTGGATGGACGAGTACCTGCGTGCGGTCGCCGACGACTTCGCCAGGTACTGGCCCGTCTACTGCTCGATCCCGGTGGCCGCCGCGCTGATCGGCTACGTGACCAAGCTCGTCGCGATCCGGATGATGTTCCAGCCGCTCGACTTCGTCGGCGTCAAGCCGTTCCTTGGCTGGCAGGGCATCGTGCCGAAACGGGCGGCCCGCATGGCCGGTATCGCGTGCGACACCATGACGCGCCAGCTCGTCCGGCCCGGCGACGTGGTGAACCGGCTCGATCCCGAACGCATCGCCAGGGAGATCGAGACACCGCTGCGCGCCGCGGCCGACGAGATCGTCAGGGACATCGCCGCCCAGTACCAGCCGGGACTGTGGGAGTCACTGCCCGGCCGGGTACAGCGCATGGTGATCCACCGGGTGCAGACGGAGACGCCGAAGATGGTGGCCGGCGTCATGGAGGCCGTCAAGCAGGACATCGACAGCGTCTTCGACCTCAAAGACATGGTCGTCACCAGCCTGGTGAAGGACAAGGCACTGCTGAACCGGATCTTCCAGGAGGCGGGCCGCAAGGAGTTCCAGTTCATCGCCCGGTCCGGGCTGTTCTTCGGCGGGCTGATCGGCGTCGTGCAGATGATCGTCTGGGTGCTGTTCAAGATCCCGATCATCATGCCGCTGTTCGGCCTTTTCATCGGCTGGTTCACCGACTGGCTCGCGCTGAAGATGATCTTCCGGCCGAAACGGCCGGTGCGCTACTTCGGCCTGTTCGAGTGGCAGGGCCTGTTCCACAAGCGGCGGGCCGAGGTGTCGGAGGCATACGCGGAGCTGATCGCGAAGGAGATCATCACCCCGCGGAACGTGATCGAGGCGGTCCTGCGCGGCCCGCTCTCGGACAAGGTCGTCGGCCTGATCCAGCGCAAGGTCGACGACGAGCTGGCCAGGCAGGCCGGCATCGCGAAGCCGCTGGTGGTGCTGGCCGTGGGCAGCAGGCGCTACCAGGAGATGAAGGCCCGGATCACCGAGCAGATCATGGCGCGGCTGCCGGAGACGATGCGCTACATCGAGGACTACGCGGGCGATGCGATGGACATCCGCAACGTGCTGGTCACCAAGATGAAGGAGCTCGACGCCGACGAGTTCGAGGGCCTGTTGCGGCCCGCGTTCCAGCAGGACGAATGGATCCTCATCGCGACCGGCGCGCTGCTCGGCGCGGCGTTCGGTGAGCTGCAGGTGCAGGTGGTCCTGCACCTCACGTCATGACTGCAAGCCGGTCCAGTAGCCGTGCAGGCGTTCGGCGAGCTCCCCGGGCCGGGCCAGGGCGGGAAGGTGACCGCCCGGCATCTCGTCGGGTGTGATGCCCAGCCGCTCGCGGAGGACCCGGCGCTGGAAGTCCGCGGGGAAGAAGCGGTCGTCGCGGCACAGCAGGAACCTGGTCGGTACGTCCGGCCACGCGACGAGCGGCCACGGCTTCTCGAACGGCGTGCCGGACTGGTCACGGACGTGGTCCTCGCCCCCGGCCACGATCTCCGCGGGGACGTCGTGCAGGAACGTCACGTACGGGTCGAACTCGGCGTCGGGGTCGCGGCCCTGCCGCTCGTCGAGCTCCCGCCGCGCCCGCTCGTGCCCGGTGCTCGCCCACCACTCGCCGGGCGGCTCGCCGGGTAGGGGGACCATCGCGGCGACGAGCACCATCAGCTCCACCGGAACCCGCTCGCACACCAGCGGGGCGGTGAACCCGGCCATCGACTGGGCCACCAGCACGACGCCGGTGCGCTCGCCGATCGCGTCCACCACGACATCGGCGTACTCGGCGAGCCCGGCCGAGTCGTCGTCGCACGGCAGGTCAGGCGCGAGCACCTCGTGCCCGCGGGCGCGTAGCTCCGGGAGCACACGGTGCCAGTACCACGAGTCGGACCCGGCTCCGTGCAGAAGGACGAACGTGGCCATCGGGGACCTCCCTGTCTCAGGTGGTCCTAAAGTAGCACCAGCAGGTATAGAATTGAAAGCATGCGTAGCTACGACGATCCGTGCGGTCTCGCCCGCGCCCTCGACCTGGTCGGCGAACGGTGGGCGCTGCTGGTGGTGCGGGAGCTGCTGCTCGGCCCGAAGCGGTTCGCCGACCTGCGGCGCGGCCTGCCCTCGGTGAGCCAGAACGTGCTCTCCCAGCGCCTGCGCGACCTGGAGACGGCAGGGGTCCTGCGGCGCCGGGTCCTCGGCCCGCCCGCGGACGCGCGGACGTACGAGCTCACCGAGCACGGCAGGCGCCTCGAACCCGTGCTGCTGGAGCTGGCCCGCTGGGGCAGCCGCACACCGCTGACGTCGGTCGCGGAGCTCAGCGCCGGCGCGCTGGTGCTGGCGCTGCGGACCACGTTCGACCAGCGGGCCGCTGCCGGGATGTCCGCGACCTACGAACTGTCGCTGGCCGGTGAGCTACTGCGCGCCGAGGTCGCGGACGCCAGCCTCGAGATCGCCAGGGGCAGGCCGGAGCGGGCGGACGCCGTCCTGCGCGCCGACGTCGCCACACTGCGCTCGCTGATGTTCGGTGGCCGCGCGCTCGACGACGCGTTGCGCGACGGCGACATCGAGGTCGGGGGTGACCGGGCCGCCGCCGAGCGGTTCCTCGCCCTGTTCCCGCGTCCCGCGCTCGCGACCGCTCCGCCGGGCTAGCGCCGCCGGTGGTGTGTGCCACCGGCACGGCCGAGTTGGGCCGTGCCCCGGTGGGTACGCCGGGAGAGGCTCGCACACGACGGAAAGGAGTGCGCCAATGAGCAGCCGAGACCAGGTGATCACGTGGCTGAATGACGCCTACGCGATGGAGCAGGCGCTGGAGGAGACCCTGGAGCGGCACGCCAAGGACGCGCAGGGCGAGAACGAAGAGGTGCACGAGCGGATCCAGCGCCACATCCAGGAGACCCGTGATCAGGCCGCGACGGTCCGCGAGTGCATCGAGTCGCTCGGCGGCCAGGTCTCCGGCAGCAAGAGCGCCTTCGCCAGCATGTTCGGCGCGATGCAGGGCAACTTGAACAAGCCGGCCGGGGACACGATGGTGAAGAACGCCGTCGCCGACTACGCGGCAGAGCATTTCGAGATCGCGACCTACCGGGCCCTGATCGACGCGGCCCGGCAGATCGGCGAGGAGGAGGTCAGCGGGAAGCTCACCGGAATCCTCCGCCAGGAGGAGGAGATGGCCCGCTTCCTGGAGCAGCAGCTGCCCGGGGCCGTCAGGGAGACGGTCGGAGCGGCGGCGAGCTGACGCCTCCGGGCGTACACCGGGGACCGCCGCGCGCCTTCCCGCCGGCGGTCTCTTCGCTGCCGGCGTGGCCTACTTGGCCGCCTTGGCCGCCTTCTTGAACGCGCGGACCTCGGCGAGGGACTCGGCGCTGGTCACGTCCGCGATGGAGCGATGGGCGCCCTCGTCGCCGTAGGCGCCGGCCGCCTCCCGCCAGCCCTCGGGCCGGACGCCCAGCTGTTTGCCCAGGAGCGCGAGGAAGATGCGGGCCTTCTGCTCACCGAAACCCGGAAGCGCCTTCAGCCGCTTGAGCACCTCGGCGCCGTCCGGCTTGCCGGCCTTCCAGATCCGCTCGGTCCTGCCGTCGTAGTTCTCCACGATGTGCTGGGCGAGCGCATGCACCCGGCGGGCCATGGAGCCGCCGTAGCGGTGGATGGCCGGCTTCTGCACGCACAGCTCCACGAACTGGTCGAGGTCGGCCTCGGCGATCTTCGTGACACCGAACCCGCCCATCCGGTCGGCGATCTTCTTCGGGCCGATGAAGGCGACCTCCATCGCGATCTGCTGATCGAGGAGCATGCCCGTCAGCAGGGCGAACGGGTCATCGCTGAGCAGCCTGTCGGCCTCGGCGTCGCCGGTCAGGCGCAACTTCCTGGGCATGGCCTCATCCTCGCACGTCAGGGCGGCGGAGCACACGGGGCGGCGGCCCGTCCTCCGAGCACCTGGCGGTCACCGTACGTGTTCGTCCGGCTGCACGCTCGCATATCCGCCGCATTACCACTACCTTGAGAGCTTCGGCCGCTGATGTCACAGCGGTGGCGATGAGCTGCGCATATATCATATTTCAGGCTCATTTGGTACATCTCTGTCGGCATTGTCACATGTGTTTCGGTGTCATTGCAGGTAGGTCGCCTGCCGTCGCCGTGCGTGAGCTGAACCGCGTAACGCATTCTGTTAGGTTGCACAGATATGTCCGGAAAGCACACGGAGCGTGCCAACGGCGACAAACACGCGGCCGGCCACGTGGTGATCGAAAACCCGTCGAAGGCGGATGGCGCGGCCCTCTGGCGAATAGCACGTGATTCACAAAAGCTGGATCTGAACTCCTCGTACACCTACTTGTTGTGGTGCTGCGATTTCGCCGACACCTCGGTTGTCGCGCGCGTGGACGGGGAGGTCGTCGGGTTCGTCATCGGCTACCGCAGGCCGGTGGCGCCGGAGGCCGCGCTCGTCTGGCAGGTCGCCGTCGACGCGTCACAGCGCGGCCTGGGGCTGGCCGGTAAACTGCTGGATGCGCTGTTCACCCGCCTCGTCGACGAGGGAGTGCGGTACCTGGACACGACCATCACGCCGGACAACCAGGCGTCGATCCGGCTGTTCGAGTCCTTCGCCAAGCGGTGGAACGCCGCGCTCGAGCGGTCGGAGCTGTTCGCCGCCGCCGAATTTCCGGACGAGCACGAACCGGAGGACATCTTCCGGATCGGTCCGCTCGTTCGCCCGAACGCGGCGGACCATTAACAGAACGCACGTGATCACGGCGGCCGCACGGCCGGCCGCCCGGGTGAACTGGCAGAAGACAATTCGCCCGCAAATGCAAGAGACGGAGCAAGCGTGAGCATCTTCGAAACGCTCGAATCCCAGGTGCGCAGCTACAGTCGTGGCTGGCCGGTTGTGTTCGATCGGGCGCAAGGCAGTTGGCTCTACGCGGAGGACGGCAAGGCGTACCTCGACTTCTTCGCCGGTGCCGGAGCGCTCAACTACGGGCACAACAACCCGGTGCTGAAGAAGGCACTGATCGACTACATTTCCCGCGACGGCGTGACCCACGGGCTCGACATGATGACCGTCGCGAAGCGTGACTTCCTGGAGACTCTCAACGAGGTCGTCCTCAAGCCGCGCTCGCTGGACTACAAGGTGATCTTCCCGGGGCCCGGCGGGGCCAACGCGGTCGAGGCGGCGCTGAAGCTTGCGCGCAAGGTGACCGGCAAGGAGTCGGTCATCAACTTCACCAACGCCTTCCACGGCATGACGCTGGGCGCGCTGTCGGTCACGGGTAACTCGATGAAGCGCGGCGGCGCGGGCATCCCGCTCGTGCACGCCACCCCGATGCCGTACGACCGGTACTTCCAGGGTGCCTACCCCGACTTCCTGTACTTCGAGCGGCTGCTCGAGGACTCCGGCAGCGGGCTCAACGAGCCGGCCGCCGTGATCGTGGAGTCCGTGCAGGGCGAGGGCGGCATCAACGCGGCCCGCCTGGAGTGGCTCCAGGGCCTCTCCGAGCTGTGCAAGCGGCACGACATCCTGCTGATCCTGGACGACGTGCAGATGGGCTGCGGCCGTACCGGCCCGTTCTTCAGCTTCGAGGAGGCCGGGATCAAGCCGGACATGATCTGCCTCTCGAAGTCGATCGGCGGGTACGGCCTGCCGATGGCGCTGACGCTGATCAGGCCCGACCTGGACGTGTGGGCGCCCGGCGAGCACAACGGCACCTTCCGCGGGATCAACCCCGCTTTCGTCACCGCCACCGAGGCGCTGCGGACCTACTGGACCGACGACGAGCTGGAGAAGTCCACCAAGGCCAAGGGCGAGCGGGTCGGCACCGTGCTGTCCGAGATCGCCCAGACCTACCCGGACGCGCAGCTCAGCGCCAAGGGCCGCGGCCTCGCCAGGGGGCTCGAGTTCCCGAGTGGCGAGCTGGCAGGCAAGGTCTGCGCGGCTGCCTTCGAACGTGGTCTGCTGATGGAGACCTCCGGCCCCGACGGCGAGGTGATGAAGCTGCTTCCGGCGCTCACCACGACCGACGCCGAGTTCACCCAGGGCCTTGAGATCATCACGGAGTCCGTCAAGGCCGTACTGGCCCAGTGAGAAGGAGAGCACGTTGATCGTCCGGACCCTCGACGACGTCACCGATACCGACGCCGACATCAAGACCCCGAACTGGCGCAGCAAGCGGATCATTCTCGCCAAGGAGAAGGCCGGCTTCTCGGTGCACGAGACCACGCTTTACGCGGGAACCGTGAACGACTTCTGGTACGCGAACCACATCGAGGCGGTTTTCGTCTACGAGGGTGAAGGCGAGATCACCGACAAGGAGACCGGCGAGACGCACCAGCTCCGGCCCGGCAGCCTCTACCTGCTGAACAACCACGACAAGCACCAGGTGCGGCCGAAGACGGACATGAAGACCGTGTGCGTGTTCAACCCGCCGGTGACCGGTAGGGAGGTGCACGACGAGAACGGCGTGTACCCGGTCGTCCGGGAAGAGGACGACGAGGCGGCACAGAGCAGTTAGGTTCCGCAGAGCATTCTCGCTCTGGACCTCGGCCGCCCGCTGCGGCATGATCGGCGCCGCAGCCGGGTGGTGAGTGGTTACCGGTTCCCCGAACGGGTAACCACCCACGACCCGGCTGACGTCCCCCACACCACGACCGAATGGGGCGCAGAAAGAAAAGATCAAAGTACAAAGTGGCACTCGTAGGAGGCGAGTAATTTGACTCTCACTGAGAGCCGTGTTGAGGACAGTTACCCGACCCGTATCGCCGGCGAGGCGAAGCTGCTCGATCGGACGGATCCGACCGTCTGGGGCAGCGAATCCGATGGCCCGATCGACGCGGCCACCCTCGCCTCACATGACACCAAGGGTTACTCGATCGTCGAGGGCCTGCTTTCGCCTGCCGAGGTGCAGGGCTACTGGCAGGAACTCGTACGGCTCTCGTCGGATGAACAGCTGAAGGCCGACGAGCGCGTGATCACCGAGAAGCAGTACGGCGAGGTCCGTTCGATCTTCGAGGTGCACAAGATCAGCGAGCTGATCAGCGAGCTGGTCCGGGATCCGCGGATTCTCGACCGGGCACGGCAGATTCTCGGCTCCGATGTGTACGTGCACCAGAGCCGGGTGAACTACATGCCGGGCTTCAAGGGGTCCGGTTTCTACTGGCACTCGGACTTCGAGACCTGGCACGCCGAGGACGGCATGCCGCGCCCGCGTGCGGTGAGCTGCTCGATCGCGCTCACCGACAACTACCCGTTCAACGGCGGCCTGATGCTGATGCCGTCCTCCCAGCGCACGTTCGTGCAGTGTGTCGGGGAGACGCCGGACGAGTACTACAAGACATCGCTCAAGGAACAGAAGATCGGCGTGCCGAGCGAGCACGAGATCACCAAGCTCGCCGCCGAGCACGGCATCGAGCAGTTCACCGGCCCGGCGGGCTCCGCGCTGTTCTTCGACTCCAACGTCATGCACGGGTCCGGCAACAACATCACGCCGTACCCGCGCTCGAACATCTTCCTGGTGTTCAACAGCGTCGAGAACGCGCTCGTCGAGCCGTTCGCTGCCGGGCGGCCGCGGCCGACCTTCATCGGCAGCCGCGACTTCACCCCGGTGACGCGCTGACGCGACGGTAGTCGACTGGTAGCAGGCTGTGCGGGGCCGGTCGTGACCGGTTCTGCGCAGCCTGTTACCGTGTCGCCACCTCGTTGGCGCTGCCGGTGAGGTAGTCGTTGCCGCCGGCGGCCCGGGGTCTTCCTTGCTCGGGGTGAATCCCGGGTCGCTGCTGGCAACGATGTGCGAATCGAGATCGAGTACGGCCCCGCGCCATCAGATCGGGACTGATGGCACGGGGCCGTATTCGTGTCCGCGAGTCCCCGTCCAGACCCGCGGGCGCGGGCTCAGTCGAACAGGCTGGTCTCCGAGCGGATCTCCAGCAGCTCGTACACCGGGCGGCCCCGCCTGCCGTCGATCGTGGTGGTACGGACCACCCGCAGCCGCGCGGTGACCGGGCGGTCCAGGTTGAGCTTGATCTCGTCGAGCAGGTCCGGTGCCACGGCACCCTTGATGGTGCTGCCGGTGTCGCGTTCCAGGTAGAAGATACGCCGACGGGTCCGTACGCCGTCGAGCCTGCCGGTCACCGTCTCGTAGCCGACGTCCTCACGTGACTCCCGCAGGCTGTTCTGCAGCACCTTCGCCTGCTCGGTGGTCATGCTGCGGGTGAGCTCGTCACCGGTCGTCGGCGTCAGCGAGAACCCGATCCCGGACGTCTTCATCACCGCGTTCACCACGTCGCTCACAGCGTTGCGCACGGTGTCCCGCTGGAGCAGCACGGCATCGAGCGCGCCGTCGTCGGAACCGTTGGCGGGCAGGAAGTCGCACAGCTCCTTGACGGCCCGCTCCGAAAGCGTCTCGATCCCGTCGTGGATCAGCGCGTCCGGCTCCGAGGTCTCCGGGAAGCCGAAGAACATCGCGTTGCCCGCCTGGCCGCGCTGGATCAGCGGCGCCTTCTCGCGGTCGGCGTGCTGGACGTAGGTGATCTCGCCCTGGGGATTGCGCACGATGTGGCCGATCTTCGCGGTCGCGTCCTGCAGGGCCTTGCCGATGTCGGAGAACGTGTACGCGTCGAGTTGTGTCGTGCCGAGCACGGACACCCGCAGCAGCGGCGAGCGGCAGGTCCGCTCGAACTTGGCGTGCGCGGCCATCGCCGATGCCCGCGTGAGGTCGTCGAGCCAGGTGCCGCCCGGAATGTCCTCGGCGATCTTTCGGAAGCTCACCACGTCATCTCCGCGAAGCCCTTGACCATGCCCTCGACCGGGCCGTGGGGACCCCTGACGGACGACCAGACGGCCGCCCACGTCTCTTCGTCGCCCGGATGACAGAGATAGCCGTCCAGCAGGCCGCCGACCGGCTGCACCTGCTCCAGATACATCGCAGGCTGTTCCGCGATCACCCCGCGCAGGGTCAGCAACCCGTACAGCGCGGCGCGCGCCGGGCCGTCGAGCCGCTTCAGGCTGCCCCAGTCGTCCGGGAGCAGCACCACGTCGACGTCCTGCGGCACGCCGTCCATCCGGGTGGTGATCCCGCCGCCGATCCAGGCGCGGCCGGACGGGATCAGCCGGGCGACCACGCCGAGGTAGCCGCTCAGCGCACTGAACAGGATCTCGCGCTCGTTGCGGTGCGGAGCGTCCCACACGAAACGTTCGTAGATGTCGGAGAGATCAGCGGAATGCCGCCCGGGTGGGAGAACCTTCTCCGACGTCCAGTGCGGTAGCGGCATCCACGTTCCTCAGCTTTCGGCGGGGCCGGTCACCCTCCCGGTTCCGCCGCGCCACTGCGGTATTCGGCCAGGTTCCACCTGTTGCCTCGAACCGGGGGGACAGCTGAAGATATCAGCCACCGCTCACTCTCCCCGGTGCGGCCGCCACCCGGCCTCGTCCGGCACGTCCTCCTCGCTCGGCCACTCGTTGCGCACGTGCCACTCCTCTCGGCCGGGAAGTGTGCCCGCACGGTAACCCTGGTCCGGTGGCCCGCCGACGCCGTAGGACGGCGGTGGCGGTGGTGCCGGTTCCCGGGTGCGCCTCCGCGGCCGCAGCACGAGTGCCGTCAGCCCGGAGCCGAGCGCGAACGCGATCAGCAGCCACAGCCAGATCTGCCCGAACAACCACAGCATGCCGCCTCCCGTGCGCATCGCCTACCGCACCGTGATCTCCACTCTCCGATCGAGCTCGCTCGCGCCGCCGTCCGACCGCGGCCGGGTGTCGCCGTAACCCACCGGGTGCACCCGCTCCCTCGCGATGCCCGCGGCGACCAGCCGGTCCGCGACCGCCTCGGCCCGCTGCCGGGAGAGCTCCTCCGCGGTGCGCGGATCGCCGCCGGGAACCGGCGCGACGTGCCCGCCGATCTCGAACGTGGTGTCCGTTGGCGCCTTTTCGACGAGGTCGACGACCTGTGAGACCGCTCGCTCGCCCTGCGGGGTCAGCTCCGCGGTGTCCGGCCGGAAGGTGATCGGCTGGGCCGCCAGCAGCCGGTCCAGGTCGGCCTGCAACCGCTGCCGCTCGTCGCCGGAGAACTCCGGCTCCCGTTCGGCGGCCGGCTCGGCCAGCTCGGCGGTGCGCACACCGTCGAGCTCCCGCACCGCGTCGAGTGCCCGTTGCGCCTGCTCGGGCGGTACGTCGCCGATCCGCGCGTCCCGGCCGTCGAACGTCACGCCGGCGGCGGGGAGGCCGGCTTCGCCGAGCGCGGCGCGGGCCCGCGCCGCGAGATCCGACTCGATCCGGCCTGCGGTGGACCAGGTCGCGGCGAGCGCCAGCGCGCCCGTCACCACCAGCGCGAGCGGAATCAACCAGAGCCGGCCGCCTCCACCGGACATGAACCGACTGTAAGGCCGCGGACGTCCGGACGCGAACCAGTGGCGGCCGGGCTCCTGCTCAGCAGTCGGCCTTGTCGCAGGCGGCGTCGAGCACGGTGCTCGCCGGGTTCTCCAAGAGCGGCGAGAGATGGGGCCGCTTCGGCGAGAGGCCGTCGCCCATGGACTGGCCGCGCAACTGACGGCGGATCCACGGCAGCAGGTGCGTCTTGGTCCACTCCAGGTCGGAGCGGCGCATCGTCAGCCAGTTGACCTGCTCCTCGGTCATCGGCCACGGCTCCCGCCAGTCCTGGCCGGTGTGGACGCCCAGCACCTCTGCCGTGCGCAGCGCGATCCGGTGATGCCCCTCGGAGGTGAAGTGCAGCCGGTCGTCGCTCCAGGCCCGCGCGTGGTGCAGCACGTCCATCGCCCAGAGGTCGACCACCCTGGCGCCGTAGCGCTCGGCGATCGCCCACAGGTGCGCGTTGTAGATGCCGACCTTGCCGCGCAGGATGCTCATCACCGACATCTGCTTGGTGTCCGGGCCGGTGAAGATCAGCACGTTGATGCCTGCCCGCCGCAGCTCGGCGATGCCCTGCTCGAAGCGCTCGGCGACCGTGTCCACATCCGCGCCGGGCACGATGATGTCGTTTCCGCCCGCGCACACGGTGACCAGGTCGGGCTTGATGCCGAGTGCGACCGGCAGCTGCTCGTCCCAGATCTCGCCGAGCAGCTTGCCGCGCAGGGCGAGGTTGGCGTAGCGAAACCCCGGCCTTCCCGCCGCGAGAATCTCGGCCAGCCGGTCGGCCCAGCCGCGGAAGGTGCCGTCAGGGCGGTGGTCGTTCAGGCCCTCGGTGAAGCTGTCGCCGATCGCAACATAGCTTTCGAAGCCGTTCACGGTGTCCTCCTCCGCCCAAGCGCCCCTGTGAAGATCCACGTCCCCTCCGATCAACGCCCGAAGGTGCCAGTGCCTTCCCCGCCTACGCCACCGTCGGTGCGTCCGATTCCCCAGTCTCTTCCCTTGTCGGTCCTCCGCGCAGCCGTATTACAGATCCGGGACCTCCTGCTCGACGGGGTTGGTCTCCCGATTTCAGGCGGTTCGGTGGAGTTCCGGGCCGGTTCTCAGGCAGGCTAGTCGGTGTGACCGACAGTTCCACGACCCAGCCCGCGACCGCGCGTGAGTCGCTGGCGAGCCTGCTCGGCGGGCGTAAGGGAGCGATCGACGCGAGCCTGCCGCCGCTGGCGTTCGTCGTGGGCTGGCTGGTCGCCGATCGCTCGATCGGATGGGGTGCGGTCGCCGCGATCGCGCTGAGCGTGCTGGTCGGCGCGTTCCGGCTGCTCCGCGGGGACAAGGCAAGGGCCGTCCTGGTCAGTCTGGCCGCCGTCGTCGTGGCGGCACTGATCGCCCTCTACACCGGGCGCGCGGAGGACTTCTTCCTCATCCAGCTGCTGTCCAATGTGGCCAGCGCGCTGCTCTGGGCGGTGAGCATCGTCGTCCGCTGGCCACTGCTCGGTGTCGTCGCCGGGTTCGCGCTGGGCCAGAAGACCCGCTGGCGCCGGGATCCGGACCTGTTGCGCGCGTACTCGCGCGCGAGCTGGGTGTGGGTCTTCGGCCAGTACACGGTGCGCGTGCTCGTGTTCGGATCGTTGTGGTGGAGCGGCCAGGTGGTGGCACTCGGCGTCGCGCGCACGGTGCTGTCATGGCCTCTGGTCGCGCTGACGCTCACGCTGAGCGGGTGGGTGCTCTACCGGGCGCTGCCCGCGGACCATCCTGGCCTGCGCAAGCCGCAACCGCGGTAGCCCGCGGCGCTCAGCCCGGCCGGGCCTGCGCGACGCGCGCGGCCGGTCGTGGCGCCCGCTCACCGAAGGCGTCGAGGGCGGCCAGCCACGCGGCGCCGAGCACGCCGTCGGAGCTGGCGAGCACCTCGGACTCGCTCAGCGCGGCACGGACCAGCGTGCCGACCGGGCTGGCCTCGCCGAGCACGCTGCCGACGAGCACGATCGGCGTGCGCTCACCCGGCTCGCGAGTGGCGAGGGCCGTCTCGGTCAGCGAGCGCGCGGCGGCCTCGACGATCGCCAGCGCCGCCGGGTCACCGGCCGCGCTGGCGGTGCTGACCAGCGGCGCGAACCGCGCCAGGCGTACCGGGGACTCCTCGTTGGCGGCCGTGATGAGCCGGTGCGCGGTGCGCCGCCGGACCGTGTCGTCGGGCTCGGCTCCGGTGAGCACGGTGGTGGCAGTGGAGACGGTGGAGACGGCGGCGGCGGACTCGCCGAGGGCCTCCGTGAGCACGGCCCGGGCCAGCAGCCCCGGCTCCGCGCGCCGCGCCAGCGCGTCGAGGGTGGTCCGCACGGCCTCGCGGCCGATCCAGAACCCCGACCCCTCGTCGCCGAGCAGCCAGCCGTAGCCGCCCGCGGTGGACACCAGGCGCCGCGCCCGGATCCGGCCCGCGATCGAGCCGGTGCCCGCCACCAGCACGGTCCCGTCCGGCGCCGGGGTCGCGGAGGCGAACGCGGCCTCGGCGTCCGAGGCGACCCGCGGCGACGCGGCGAGGCCGGCCCGCCGCCAGGCCCGCTCGAACAGTGCCGTGACGGCCGGGTCGGTGAGCTTGCTCGAACCTGCCATCGCGACCACGCACGCGCGCGTCGCGGCGGCGTCGAGACCGGCCAGCGCGCCCGTGATCGCCTCGGCGATGGCCGCGGCCGCCTGCTCGGCCGGGTGCGAGTTGGGGTTGCCCCCTCCGGCGAGGCCGCTGCCGAGCACCGTGCCGTCGGCGGCGAGCGCCAGCGCCCGCGTCGACGTTCCGCCGGCGTCGACACCCACGACGTGCCCGGTCATCGGGTCTTCGTCACCTTCCGCAGGCCGCGCGGGTGGTCCGGATCACCGCCGCGGGCGAGCGCGAGCCCGAGTGCGAGCCGTTGCACGGGCAGCACCTCGAGGATCGGCGCCACCTCCTCCGCGGTCTCCGGGACGCCGATCCGCAGCGCGGCGGGCACGGATTCGGCGGCCGAGCCGACGGCGAGCACGTCGGCGCCCCGCTCGGTGACCGTGCCGAGCACGTCGTGCATGGCGGCACCGCCCTTGCCCGCGCTCGTCACGGCCAGCACCGCGGTCTCCTCGTCGACGGCGGCCACCGGCCCGTGCAGCAGGTCGGCCCCGCTGTAGGCGCGGGCGGCGAGGTAGCTGGTCTCGGCGAGCTTCAGCGAGGCCTCCAGCGCGGTGGCGTAGGAGTAGCCACGCCCCGCGGTGATGATCCGGTCAACGAAACGGTAACGATCGATCGCGCGCTCGACCCCGCCCGCGGCCTCCCGCAGCGCGCGCCCGGCGAGGTCGCCGATGTCGCGCACGTGCTCGCCGGTGCCCCCGCGGATGCCGTCCACCAGCAGGTAGAGCGTCAGCAGCGTGGCCGTGTAGGTCTTGGTCGCGGCGACCGCGTTCTCCTGCCCGGCCCGGATGTCGACGGCGAGGTCGGCCACCCCGTGCAGCGGCGAGGACGGGGTGTTGCTCACGGCGACGGTGCGGGCGCCGTGCGCGCGGGCGGCCTCGGTGACCTCGAGCAGATCGGGTGAGCCGCCGCTCTGGCTGACCGAGATCAGCAACACTTCCCGCAGGTCGGGGCGGGCATCGTAGAGCGTCGTGGTGGACGGCGACACGAGCCCGGCAGGCAGCCCGAGGAGTACCTCGATCAGGTACTTCGCGTACAGCGCGGCGTGATCGCTGGACCCGCGGGCGGCGAGCAGCGCGAACCGCGGTGGATGCTCGGCGATGGCCCGCGCGACGTCGGCGATACCGTCTCGCGCCGTGGCGATCCCGGCCAGTACGTCGGGCTGTTCGGCGATCTCGGCGGTCATGTGCTCGCCGGGGCCCGTCCTGCTCTCGCTCACTGTGGTCCTCTCCGTCACCCGACAAGGTCTAGACCAATAGTAGCCGTGACGCAACGTACTCTGTGCAGGGTACGTTTCATTGCGAGGAATCCGCGTGCGGGAGTGAAGGAGTCGGTCATGTTGGAGACGGTTGCCGGTGGCTCGCCGGGCTCGGTGTCCGGCGCGCGGGGCCAGCGCGAGCCGAAGTACTGGGCGCTCAAACAGCACCTGCTCGACCTCCTCGACGCGCTGCCGCCCGGCTCGCCCATCCCGACGGAACGGGCACTCGCCGGCGAGTTCAACGTCTCCCGGACCACCGTCCGCCAGGCGCTCGCGGACCTGACGGCCGAGGGCAGGCTGCACCGGGTGCAGGGCAAGGGCACCTTCGCCGCCGAGCCCAAGGTCGCCCAGCGGTTGCAGCTGTCCTCCTACACCGAGGACATGAAGGCGCAGGGCCGCGCGCCCTCGTCACGGCTGCTGGAGATCGACGAGCTGCCCGCCGAGGGAGAGCTGCCGAAGCTGCTCGGCGTGCGCACGGGGGCCAAGGTCCTGCGGCTGCGCCGGCTGCGGCTCGCCGACGACGAGCCGATGGCCCTGGAGACGACGCACCTGCCACTGGCTCGCTTCCGCGGCCTGCGCAAGCACGTCTCCGCGGGCGGCTCGCTCTACGCGGTGCTGCGGGAGCGTTACGACGTGGAGTTCGACCGCGCCGAGGAGACGATCGAGACCTCCCTCGCCGGTCCACAGGAGGCCGAGCTGCTCGGCGCGGACGTCGGCATGCCGGTGCTGCTGCTGTCCAGGCACTCCTTCGCCACCGACGGCAAGCCGGTGGAGTTCGTGCGCTCGATCTACCGGGGCGACCGGTACAAGTTCGTCACCACGCTGCGCCGGCCGTGACATGACCGCGCCGGCGGGGACCGTCCGGTGGGGCAGCACAGCGGCGCGGGGTGTGCTGGCCACGACCATCCTCGGCTCCGGGATGGCGATGCTCGACGGCACGGTCGTCAACGTGGCGCTGCCCCGGATCGGCGCGGAACTGGACGCCTCCGTCTCGGGGCTGCAATGGGTGCTCGACGGCTACCTGCTCTCGCTCGCGGCGCTGATCCTGGTCGCCGGTGCACTCGGCGACCGCTACGGCAGGCGCCGGATGTTCCAGCTCGGCGTGGTCTGGTTCGGGGCCGCGTCGCTGCTGTGCGGCCTCGCGCCGACCACCGGGACGCTGGTCGCGGCCCGCGTGCTGCAGGGCATGGGCGCCGCGCTGCTCACCCCGGGGTCGCTGGCGATCCTGCAGGCCTCGTTCGCCCGCGCCGAGCGCTCAAGGGCGATCGGCGCGTGGTCGGGGTTCAGCGGCATCGCGGCGGCGATCGGGCCGCTCGTCGGCGGGGTGCTGGTGCAGGTCTGGTCGTGGCGGCTGGCGTTCTTCGTGAACCTGCCGATCGCGGTGGTCTGTGTCTGGCTGGCGCGGCGGTACGTGCCCGAGTCGTGTGACGAGCAGGGCCAGGGCAGGCCGGGCGTGGTGTCGACAGTGCTCGGCGCGGCCGGGCTCGCGGGCATCACCGCCGCGCTGGTCGAGGGCCCCGCGCGCGGGGCGGCGGATCCGCTCGTCCTCGGCGCCGGGGTGGCCGGGGTGCTCGCGTTCGCCGCGTTCGTCCGCCTGCAACTGCGCTCGCGCGATCCGCTCGTACCGCCCGGCCTGTTCGCGGACCGGACGTTCGTGTGCGCCAACGGCCTGACGCTGACCGTCTACGCGGCGCTCGGCGGGGTCATGATGCTGCTGGTCATGCAGCTACAGGTGTCGCTGGGATACTCGCCGACTGCTGCGGGTGCCGCCGGTCTGCCGATCACGCTCCTGATGCTCGCGCTGTCCAGCAGGTCGGGTGCGCTGGCGCAGCGGATCGGCCCCCGCGCCCAGCTGGTCGCCGGGCCGCTGCTGATCGCGGCCGGGATGCTGCTGCTGCGCCGGGTCGTGCCGGGCGCCTCCTACGCGGGCGCGGTGCTGCCCGCGGTCGCCGTCTTCGGTCTCGGCCTGGCCACGGTGGTCGCTCCGGTAACGGCGACCGCGCTGGCCGCCGCGCCGGACCGGCACGCCGGCGTCGCCTCGGGTGTGAACAACGCGATCGCCAGGACCGGGAGCCTGCTCGCCATCGCGCTGCTGCCCACGGTGGCGGGGCTGACCGGTGCGGCCTACTCCGACCCGGCGGCGCTGACGGCGGGCTGGCGGACCGCCCTCTGGGCGGGCGCGGGGCTGGCCGTGCTCGGCGCCGTGTTCGGTGCCGGGGTGCGCAACGACGTGCTCGGCACCGACCGCCCGCGCGGCGGGGATCGCGTGCACTGCGGGGTCGAGGGGCCACCGGCGCACGCACATTCCGGACGGCCCTCCGGCGTAAAAGAACCGTGAGTTTTCGCTTCTGTCTACTGTGGACATAGTGTCCGTGGTCACTCGGTGGCAACATAGGGAGAACGTGCGGCGATACATACGTTGAGGGTGGGTAACGGGAGTGCGAGCAGATCGGGATCATGACCGAGAAAAAGGGGAAACCGGAGGAATCCGGCGGGACCTCGGTGCAGGACGAGGCCACTGAGTCCAAGGAGAAGTCGGGCCTGCGGCCGGTGCAGGTGACCGCCGCCGGGCTGGCGGCCGTGACGGCCGCGTTCCTCGGCTCGTCGCTGGGCGTCTACGGCACGGTGCTCGGCGCGGGCCTGATCAGCGTGCTGTCGACCGTGGGCAGTGAGCTGTACCTGCGTTCGCTGGAGCGCACGAAGACCGCGGCGCTGCGAACCAAGGAGCTCGCGATGCGCGTCGTGCCAGCCGAGAAGGTGGCGGCGCGCCAGGTGCCGGGCAGCCACACCTTCGCCTACCGGCAGCGGCCACGGGCCCGGTCCACCGAGGTGTTCCAGCAGGCAGGCGGCCCGTGGACGAGCACGGAGGCGACCCGGCGCCTGCCGGGTCCCGGTGACGAGCAACCGCCGGGCTCCGAGGAGCCGACCGTGTTCCTGCCGAAGCCGGACACCGAGACCCACCAGCCGGGCGCCGAGCGCCGCTCCGGCATCAGGGGCTGGTCGAAGCGCCGCTGGGGAGTCGTCGCGGCGACGAGCGTACTGGCGTTCGTGATCGGGATGCTGATCGTCACGGGCATCGAGCAGGCCACCGGCGGAACGCTGTCCGGCGGCCAGGGCAGCACCGTGGGCAGGCTCGTCGGCGGCGGTGGCCAGGACTCCGGCGGTCAGCAGGAGCAGGCGCCGACCGACGACGAGCAGCAGCAACCCGGGCAACCGGCCGAGGATCCTGAGGGCACCGACACGCCGACGCCGACGGAGACCCAGACGGAGACGAGCACGCCGACCGAGGCGGAGCAGCCGACGGAGAGCGAGGAGCCCGCTCCCGTCGAGCCCGCTCCGGGCGAGGAGCAGGGACTACCCGTCGAGCCCGCTCCCGCTCCCTGACGACCTGGTCACGAGCGGCCCGCGTCCAGGTCGGCACGCAGCGCCGCGGCGGCCGCGGCGGGGTCCCCGGCCTCGGTGATGGCCCGCACCACCACGACGCGGTCCGCACCGGCCGCGCGGACCTCGGGCAGCCGCTGCCGGTCGATCCCGCCGATCGCGAACCACGGCCGCACGGTGCCTACGCTGCCCGCGACCCCGCGAACGAGGTCGAGGCCAGGGGCCTCGCGGCCGGGCTTGGTCGGGGTGGGCCAGCAGGGGCCGACGCAGAAGTAGTCGACCCCCGGTTCGGCCGCCGCCGCCCCGGCCTGCTCCAGCGAGTGCGTCGAGCGGCCGAGCGCAGGCTCGTCGCCGAGGATCCGGCGGGCGAGCGGCACCGGGATGTCGTCCTGGCCCAGGTGCAGCACGTCGGCGCCGACGGCGAGCGCGATGTCGGCGCGGTCGTTCACCGACAGCAGCGTGCCCTGCTCCGCGCACACCTCGGCCAGCACCTCGAGCGCCGCGAGCTCCTGTTTCGCCTCGAGCGGGGCACCGTCGCGCTTGTCCCGCAGCTGGATGACGTCGACCCCGCCGGCGAGCGCCGCGCGGGCGAACTCGGCGAGGTCGCCGCGAGAGGCGCGGGCGTCGGTGCACAGGTACAACCTGGCGTCCGCGAGACGTTTCCTGATCTGGTCACCGTTGAGGCCGGGCATGGCGTCACAGTAGTACGGCCCTGTACCGTGGGAGGGGTCCGCACGGGAGCCCTTGGCACGGGCTGAGAGGGAGCTGCCGCTCCGACCGTGGAACCTGATCCGGGTCATGCCGGCGCAGGGAGCGTGATTCCCATGAGTGACAAGCCAGTAGACCACCGTGACGCGCCTGCCAAGGCCGAGCGATCGAACGCGCCTGCCGAAGGTGCCAGGACCAGCCTTGCGGTGGTGGGGGCCGGTGTCATCGGCCTCGCGGTCGCCTGGCGCGCGGCGGCCGCCGGGTACCGCGTCACCGTCATCGATCCGGCGCCGGGGCGGGGCGCCTCGTGGGTCGCCGGAGGCATGCTCGCCCCGGTCACCGAGGCTTGGCCCGGCGAGGAGGACGTGCTCCAGCTCGGCGAGGAGTCCCTGCGCCGCTGGCCCGGTTTCGCCGAGGACCTGCACGCCGAGGGCGTCGATCCGGGCCTGTCGCGGTCCGGGACCCTCGTCGCCGCCTTCGACCGGGCCGACGCCGAGCAGCTGGACGTGCTCGCGCGGTACCTGCGCGGGCTCGGGCGCGAGGTGGCACCGGTGGGTGGCAGGGAGATCCGCCGGGCCGAGCAGGGGCTCAGCGGTGCCGTGCACGGCGGTCTGCTGGTCCCCGGCGACCTGGCCGTGGACAACCGGAAGCTGCTCGACGCCCTGCGCGCGGCCGCCCTGCGGCACGGTGCCGCGTTCGTCGCCGAGCAGGCCGTCACGGTGGAGCCGGACCTGGTGCGGACGCACTCGGCCGAGCGCGGCTTCGATACCGTGCTGCTGGCCGCCGGGGCGTGGAGCGCGCGGCTGCATCCCGAACTGGCCGGCCGGGTACGCCCGCTCAAGGGCGAGATCCTGCGGTTGCGGGCGCGCAGGCACACCCTGCCGCCGCCGCGGCGCACGGTGCGTGCCGTGGTCGAGGGCAGGCCCGTGTACCTCGTGCCGCGGGACGGCGGCGAGCTGGTGCTCGGCGCGACCCAGTACGAGGCGGGGTTCGATTCGACGGTCACCGCGCGGGGCGTGCGCGAGCTGCTGGAGGGCGCCGAGCGCGTCTTCCCGGCCGTCGCCGAGTACGAGCTGGTGGAGACCGCGGCCGGGCTGCGTGCGGCCAGCGCCGACAACCTGCCCTACCTCGGGGTGCTCGGCGACGGGGTGCTGGCCGCGACCGGACACCACCGGAACGGGTTGTTGCTGGCGCCGGTCACCGCCGACGCCGTGCTGGCCCTGCTCGCCGGGCGGCCGCTGCCGCCCCACGCGGAGGCCGCGCGGCCGAGCCGGACAGGCAGTGAGGAACGGGTCTGATGAATGTGCATGTGAACGACGAGACGCGGGAGTTCCCCGACGGCAGCTCGGTCGCCGACGTACTGGCGGAGCTGGGCGCCGCGCGGCGGGGCGTCGCGGTGGCGCTCGACGGCGAGGTCGTGCGGCGGGGCGACTGGACGGCGACCGCGGTGCCGGACGGCGCGCGGCTGGAGATCCTCACCGCGGTGCAGGGAGGCTGAACATGACCGATGGACTCGGCACGGACGGTGACCAGCTGGTGATCGGCGAGCACAAGCTGGGCTCCCGGCTGATCATCGGCACGGGCGGCGCCGGCAACCTGAGCGTGCTGGAACGCGCGCTGGTGGCCTCCGGCACGGAGCTCACCACGGTCGCCATGCGGCGTGCCGACGCCGAGGGCGGCTCGGGGGTGCTGGAGCTGCTGCGGCGGCTGGACATCACGCTGCTGCCCAACACCGCGGGCTGTCGCAGCGCCGCCGAGGCGGTGCTCACCGCGCAGCTCGCCAGGGAGGCGCTGGAGACCGACCTCGTGAAGCTCGAGGTGCACGCCGACGACCGCACGTTGCTGCCGGACCCGGTGGAGACACTGGACGCCGCCGAGCGGCTGGTGGCCGACGGGTTCACCGTGTTCGTCTACACCAACGACGACCCGGTGCTCGCCCTGCGGCTGGAGGAGGCAGGCTGCGCCGCGGTGATGCCGCTCGGCGCGCCGATCGGCACCGGGCTCGGCATCCGCAACCCGCACAACATCGAGCTGATCGTCTCCCGCGCCGGGGTGCCGATCATCCTGGACGCCGGCATCGGAACCGCCTCCGACGCGGCGCTCGCGATGGAGCTGGGCTGCGACGCGGTGCTGCTGTCCACGGCCGTCACGCGGGCGCAGGACCCCGAGCGGATGGCGTACGCGATGCGCTCGGCGGTGACCGCGGGCCGGCTCGCGCGCGCCGCGGGCCGGATCCCGCAGCGGTTCTGGGCGCAGGCGTCGAGCCCACCGCGGTAGGGCCGCGAGGTGCGGCCACGTATGGTGAGCGGCACTTCCGGCCGCGCGCATACGAAGGAGCGCTAGGTGACCACGTCGTCATCGCAGGATGTCCCTGGCAGGTTGTTCCTGGCCGTCGGCAGGCTTTCCCGCTCACTGCGGCAGGCGGGCACGCCTGGACCGGGGCACGGCGCGATCTCGGCGCTCGCCACCCTGGCCGCGTTCGGCCAGATGCGGCTGGGCGACCTGGCCGCGAAGGAGGGCGTCGCGGCGGCGACGATGTCACGCATCGTGGCCGCCCTGGTCGAAGCGGGTTACGTGCGCCGGGAGTCCGATCCGCTGGACCGCAGGGCCTGGCTCGCGACGGTGACCGAGGACGGCGAGCGGCTGCTGTCCGGGGTCCGCTCCACCCGCGTGCACGAGCTCGGCAGGCGCATCGAGCGACTGTCCCCGGAGCACCGGGAGGCGCTGACCGCGGCGCTGCCCGCGCTGGAGGCCCTGCTCACCGACGAGGACTAGCCTCGTGAGTGCGTACACGAGTTAGAACTCGCGTGCGCACTCACGAGCGGTGGACTAGCGCGGATCCGGTTCCCGCTGCTGTCGTAGCTGCGCGATCTCGGTTCGCAGGGCGCGCAGCTCGGCGAGGATCGCCTGGTTGGCCGCGTCCTGCGCCGCCGCCTGCTTGTCCTCCTCCTCCCGGATCTCGTCGCGCAGCTGGTCCTCCATCGCGCTCACGATCACGGCGATGAAGAGGTTCAGCACGGCGAAGCTGGAGACCAGGATGTAGATCACGAAGAAGATCCAGGCCAGCGGCTGCTGCTCCATGATCGCCTTGGCGATGTCCGGCCACGCCTCCCCGGTCATCACCTGGAACAGCGTGAACAGCGACGCCCCGAGGCTGCCGAAGTCGTCCGGCGCGATCGCACCGAAGAGCTTGGTGGCCATCACGGCCGCCACGAACACGACCAGCCCGAGCAGGGCCGCGATCGAGGCCATCCCGGGTACCGCGGCGAGCAGCCCCGCGACGACCTTGCGCATCGATGGCACCAGCGAGACCAGCCGCAGCACCCGCAGGATGCGCAGTGCCCGCAGCACCGCGAACGGACCCGTCGCGGGCACCAGCGCGATCCCGACCACGACGACGTCGAAGATGTTCCAGGAGTCGCGGAGGAAGTCGCCGCGGTAGGCGTAGAGCTTCGCGAGCAGCTCGACCACGAAGATCGTGAGCGCCAGGTAGTCGAGCGTGTGCAGCACGCCACCGAACGCCGCGAGCATCGACTGCGAGGTCTCGAGCGCGAGGGTGATCGCGTTGAAGACGATCACCGCGATGATGAAGTTCTGGAACCGCCGGTCGTCGACCAGCCGCCGCACCCGCTCCCGCGTCGTCACGCCGCGATGGTAGGCCACCTACTCCGGTGCCAGGCGCCAGAAAGCGGAAACGGGGCCGACCTCGGCGCCCATCGGATACGAGTGCCGGACGGCGTTGGTGACGTAGGCCTTGCCGAACCGTGCCGCCTCGGGGACCGGCATGCCGCGCGCCAGCCCCGCGGTGAGCGCCGAGGCCATCGCGTCGCCCGCGCCGTGGGTGTGCCGGGTCGCGTAGCGGGGTCCCGGCAGCTCGACGAAGGTCGTGCCGTCGTAGAGCAGGTCGACGCACTCCGGGTCGGTGCGCAGGTGCCCGCTCTTGACCAGTACGTACCGCGGGCCGAGTGCGTGCAGTGCCACCGCGGCCGCGCGCATCTCGTCCCGGCCGGTGACCTTGATCCCGGTGAGCAGCCGCACCTCGTCGAGGTTCGGGGTCAGCACGGTCGCCCTCGGCAGCAGCTCCTCCCGCAGCGCGTCGAGCCCGGCGCCGTCGAACAGCGGATGTCCGTGCATCGACGCGGCGACCGGGTCGACGACGAACGGCACCTCGCCGCCGATGCCGGCCGCGTCGCACGCCTGCGCCACCGCCCGGATGATCCCGGCCGAGGCGAGCATGCCGGTCTTCGCGGCCTGCACTCCCATGTCGGTTGCGACGGCCTCGATCTGCCCGGCGACGATCGGCGCGGGAATGTCGGTGCGGTCGTGCACACCGAGCGTGTTCTGCACGGTCACCGCGGTGACCGCGACGAGACCGTGCACCCCGCAGGTCAGAAACGTCCGCAGGTCGGCCTGCAACCCGGCGGCGCCGCCCGAGTCGGATCCGGCGATGGTCAGCGCGGCTGGCGGGCGAGGTGTCTCATCCATGTTCCCCAGTGTCACCGCCGTCGGTCGTCGCAGGCCACCCGGTCGCCCGGACCGATGCACTGTGGACGGACATGGACGCAACGTGCCGCACGACGTGGGCCGTTCACCACCGGTTCACGCTTCCGATGCGCGGCGGCGGATCCGCTGTTCGAACGACGCGTGGCAGGCTCTCGAACATGATCTCAGTGCGCCTCGTCCGCCGCTCCGCCGTCCTCACGTTCGTGCTGCTGGTGAGCGTCCTCGTGGCGCCGGTGTCGGCGGCCGGGCAGGTCGCGCCCGGCGTCACCTACCGCCCGTTCGAACTGGCCACCGAGCACGGTGCCGTCACCGGGTACGTCCTCACGGTCGACCTGCGCACGGCCCGCCTCGACCTGCTGCACCCCGGCCGGGTCGCCGCTCGCGACGAGGTGCCGGACATGGCCGACGCGGCACGCGCGCTGGGCGGGGTGAACGGCGATTTCTTCAACATCAGCGAGACGCACGAGGGCGTCGAGCCGACGGGGTCCTCCGTGGGACCGGCCATCGCGGGCGGACAGGACCTCAAGGCAGCGGTGCCGGACGGCCAGCGTTTCGGTCCGGCCCTGCCCGCCGGGACCTCCGCGAGGGACGTGTTCGGCGTCGGCGCCGACCGCAGGGCCCGCGTCGCGAGCCTCGACCTTGCCGGTGCCGTGCGCGGCGGTGGCGAGGAGTTCGACATCGAGGGCCTGAACCAGTACGCGCTGCCGGTCGGCGGAATCGGCGTGTTCGACAGGCACTGGGGGCCGATGGCGCGCGTCCGGGCGACCTGCGGCACCGACGCCAGCCGGTCGGCGCCGTGCAGCGCCGAGACCGAGGAGGTCGTCGTACGGCGTGGGGTCGTGGTCGCTGAGCGGGACACCCCGGGTGCGGGCGCGATCCCCGAGGACACCGTCGTGCTGGTGGGCCGGGAGGCGGGAGCCGACGAACTGGAGGCGCTCGATCCGGGCGACCGGGTGGTCGTCAGGCACCGGCTCGTCGCCGCGGCGCTGCCACCGTTCCGGTTCGCCGTCGGCGGCTTCCCGATCCTGCGTGGCGGCACGCCACTTCCCGGCCTGGACACCAGGGCGCTCGCGCCGCGCACCGCGGCCGGGGCGAGCGCCGACGGGCGCACGGCGTACCTGGTGGTCGTGGACGGCCGTTCCACCAGCAGCGCGGGAATGAGCGTCGCCGGGCTCGCCGGCCTGCTGCGCTCCTTCGGCGCGGCCGACGCCGTCAACCTCGACGGTGGCGGCTCGTCGACGCTCGTGCTCCGCGAGCCCGGCCAGGATCGCGTCACCGTGCGCAACACGCCGTCGGACGGCAGGCCCCGCGCGGTGGCGAACGGCATCGGCGTCTTCGCGCGTTAGATCTGCTCGTGGTCGAGGCGCCAGAACGGGGACACCGGGCCGACGCCCGCGCCAAGCGGGTAGGACTCCGCCACCGACCGCTCGATGAAACGCTTGGCCGTCGACACGGCGTCCGGCACGCCGAGCCCCTTCGCCAGCGACGCCGTGATCGCCGAGGCGAGCGTGTCGCCGCCGCCGTGCGTGTGCTCGGTCTCGTGCCGGACCCCGGCCAGCTCGACGAACTGCGCGCCGTCGGAGAGCAGGTCCACGCAGTGCGGGTCGTCGTGCATGTGCCCGCCCTTGACGAGCACCCACTGCGGGCCGAGCTCCAGCAGTAGCTTCGCCGCCTCGCGCTGGCTCTCCGCGTCGGTCACCGTCAGCCCGGTGAGCAGCCGCACCTCGTCGAGGTTCGGCGTGACGATCGTTGCTCTCGGGAACAGCTCCGTGCGGATGGCCTCCAGCGCCTCTTCACGCAGCAGCGCGTCACCGTGCATCGACGCGGCGACGGGGTCCACCACGAACGGTATGCTCGCGTGCCGTCCGATGTGGACCTCGTCGAGCGTCTTCGCCACCGCCTGGATGATGTCCGCGGTCGCGAGCATGCCCGTCTTGGCCGCGTCGACGCCCATGTCCCCGGACACCGCCTTGATCTGCGCGGTGACGACGTCCGCGGGGATCTCCGTGAAGCCCTGCACGCCGAGCGAGTTCTGCACGGTCACCGCGGTGACCGCCGTCATCCCGTGCACGCCGCAGGCGAAAAACGTGCGCAGGTCGGCCTGCAGGCCCGCACCACCGCCGGAGTCCGAACCGGCGATGGTGAGGGCCGTCCGGGGCGTCGGGCTCATCCCTTCTCGACCACCGGCAGGTACACCTGGTTGCCGTGCTCGCCGAACTCCTCGGCCTTCTCCTGCATTCCTGCCTCGATGGCGTCTACCGTGGACAGACCGTGTTCCTCGGCGTACTTGCGTACGTCCTGCGTGATCCGCATCGAGCAGAACTTCGGCCCGCACATCGAGCAGAAATGCGCCGTCTTCGCCGGTTCCGCGGGCAGCGTCTCGTCGTGGAACGCGCGCGCCGTGTCCGGATCGAGCGAGAGGTTGAACTGGTCGTACCAGCGGAACTCGAAGCGAGCCTTGGACAGCTCGTCGTCCCACTCCTGCGCGTAAGGGTGCCCCTTCGCCAGGTCGGCGCTGTGCGCGGCGATCTTGTACGTGACCACACCGGTCTTGACGTCGTCACGGTTGGGCAGGCCCAGGTGCTCCTTCGGCGTGACGTAGCAGAGCATCGCGGTGCCGTACCAGCCGATCTGCGCGGCTCCGATCGCCGAGGTGATGTGGTCGTAGGCCGGAGCGATGTCCGTCGCGAGCGGGCCGAGCGTGTAGAACGGCGCCTCGCCGCAGAGCTCCTCCTCCAGCTCCACGTTCTCCTTGATCTTGTGCATGGGCACGTGACCGGGACCCTCGATCATCACCTGCACGTCGTGCTCGCGGGCGATGTGGGTGAGCTCGCCCAGCGTCTCCAGTTCGGCGAACTGTGCCCGGTCGTTGGCGTCGGCGATCGAGCCGGGGCGCAGCCCGTCGCCGAGGGAGAACGTGACGTCGTAGGCGCGCAGGATCTCGCACAGCTCGGAGAAGTGCGTGTAGAGGAACGACTCGCGGTGATGCGCCAGGCACCACGCGGCCATGATCGACCCGCCGCGTGACACGATGCCGGTGACCCGGTTGGCGGTCAGCGGTACGTACCGCAGCAGCACCCCGGCGTGCACGGTCATGTAGTCCACGCCCTGCTCGCACTGCTCGATCACCGTGTCGCGGTAGATCTCCCAGGTCAGCTTCTCCGGCTCGCCGTCGACCTTCTCCAGTGCCTGGTAGATCGGCACCGTGCCGACGGGAACGGGGGAGTTGCGGATGATCCATTCCCGGGTCTCGTGGATCCGCTTGCCGGTGGAGAGGTCCATGATCGTGTCGGCACCCCAGCGGGTGGCCCACACCATCTTGTCGACCTCCTCCTCGACCGAGGACCACACCGCCGAGTTGCCCATGTTGGCGTTGACCTTCACCAGGAAGTTCTTGCCGATGATCATGGGTTCCGACTCGGGATGCCTGCGGTTGACCGGGATCACCGCGCGGCCGCGGGCGACCTCCGAGCGCACGAACTCGGGGTCCATCCGCTCGCGGGCGGCGATGAACTCCATCTCCCTGGTGATGTAGCCTGCCTTCGCCCAGCCCAACTGCGTGTCGGGCTCGCGGCCGTCGGCCCAGCCGGCGCGCAGCCTGTGCAGTCCTTTGTGGACATCGATGGCGGCCTCGGGGTCGGTGTAGGGGCCGGAGGTGTCGTAGACGTCGAAGTGCTCACCGTTGGACAGGTCGATGCGCCGCGCCGGAACGCGGAGACCGGATTCGGTCTGATGATAGACCTTGCGGGAGCCGGTGATCGGTCCGGTGGTGACGTTGGGCTGGAAGCCGGTGGTGGTGGTGTTGTTGTTCTCCAGCGTTGTCAAGAAATATCACTCCCTACGCCGGCATTACCCGGTCAGGTTCATGCGGTCGGCGGCGCCGGGTCCTGACAGACACCAGCCGCCCTCTCAGCCCGCCAAAGCGCGAGCTCCCGCGATTGCAGTTGTTCCTCGACCATGCCACGACTTCGCCGTGTTGGGAAGAGCGGGCTTTCAGCCGACCAGCTCGCTCGGCTGCGCGAACGTGTCGACCATCGCGCCGTTGCGGAGCACGGTCACCGGCAGCGGAATGCCGATGACCTCGGCGAACAGCTGGCGCTGGATGCCCTGCGCGTCGGTGACGCGCTCGCGGCCCACGGTCAGCAGCAGATCACCCGAACGCAGGCCGGCATGGTCGGCCGGGCCGCCGGACACCACCTCGACGATCCGGACCCCGGCCCGTTGCCCGGTGCGCTCGGCGACGTCGTCGGGCAGCGGCGCCGGTACGCCGACCACGCCGAGGTAGGCGCGCCGCACCCGGCCCTCGACCAGCAGCGTGTCGATGATCCGCCGGGTGGTCGCGTTGACCGGCACGGCCAGGCCGAGGCCGAACCCGGCCACCGCGGTGTTGATGCCGACCACCCGCCCGGCGGAGTCCGCGAGGGCGCCGCCGGAGTTGCCGGGATTGAGCGCGGCGTCGGTCTGGATCACGTCCTCGATGACCCGTGCCGTGCGTCCCTGGCGGACGGGCAGCGCCCGGCCGAGCGCGCTCACCACACCCGCGGTGACCGAGCCGGAGAAGCCGAGCGGGCTGCCGACGGCCACCACGAGCTGGCCGACGACGAGCCGGTCGGCGTCGCCGAGCAACGCGGCCGGGGGAGTGTCGCCGTGCACCCGCAGCACCGCGAGGTCGGAGAGCGGGTCGGCGCCGGCCACCTCGAACTCCGCCTCGGCGCCGTCGGAGAAGGTGGCGGTGCCGTGCCGGGCGCCGGCCACCACGTGGGCGTTGGTGAGCAGGTGACCGTCATCGGCGAACACCACCGCGGAGCCGCCGCCGCGGGCCAGCCGGACACTCGCCACGTGCGGCGTCACGGACCTGGCCACGGAGCTCACCGCGCGGGAGTAGGCGTCGAACGCGTCGGCGTCGGGCAACGCCATCACCGCCTCACTGCTTACACCGTTACACCTGTAAGCATACTCGTGAGTGCGCACGCGAGTTCTAACTCGCATGCGCACTCACGAGCGGTGGCCAGGGGCTCAGGCGTCGGCGGGCTCGGGAAGCCAGCTGTTGCCCGGGATGCCCCATTTGTTCGCCTTGAGCATCTTCTTCGCGGCGCGGGCGTGCCTGCCGACGAGCCGGTCGAGGTAGAGGTAGCCGTCGAGGTGGTCGGTCTCGTGCTGGAGGCAGCGCGCGAAGTAACCGGTGCCCTCCACCTCGATCGGCTGCCCGTCGAGGTCGGCGCCGGTGACCTTCGCCCAGGACGCGCGCCCGGTCGGGAACGACTCGCCGGGCGCGGAGAGGCAGCCCTCCCAGTCGTCGTCCGGATCGGGCATCGTCTCCGGTACGCCGGAAATCTCCAGCTTCGGGTTGACCACCACACCGCGGTGCCGGACGCCCTCGTCGTCGGGGCAGTCGTAGACGAAGACCCGCAGGTCGACACCGATCTGGTTGGCGGCGAGGCCGACCCCCTCGGCGGCGTACATCGTGTCGAACATGTCGTCGGTCAGCGTGCGCAGATCGTCGTCGAACGTCTCCACCGGGCGGGTGGGGGTGTGCAGTACGGGGTCGCCGGCGATGCGGATGGCGTGGACGGTCACAGTCGGCGATGTTACCGAGATCGTGGACCATGACGCGCCGGGCGTGGTAGCGGCGCGCGTACCGGTGACCGTGATCTAATGGCGGCGGCGGAACGACAGCCGTGTTATTTGCCGGATTGCGAGGAGCCCAGATGGACGCCGCGGAGTCGATGGCCCAGGAAGGCCAGCCGTCCCCGCCCGCCCCGGCCGGGAGACCGGTAGAGGGACTCTCGCAACGCGAGCAGGCGGTGCTCGCCTTCGAGCGCCAGTGGTGGAAGTACGCCGGCGCCAAGGAAAGAGGGATCCGCGAGTTGTTCGGCATGTCGCCGACTCGCTACTACCAGATCCTGAACAAGCTCATCGAAAAGCCGGAAGCCATGCGCGCGGACCCGATGCTGGTCAAGCGACTCCGGAAGACGCGCGTCTCGAGGCAGCGCACCCGGGCGGCACGGCGGTTGGGGATTGAACTGCCATGAGCATCTTTGACGGGCTGTCCCGGCCGACGCGCGCGGCGGGGCTCGGCTTGCTCGCGGTCGCCGTGGTCGCGGCGGCGATCGGCGGCGTCACCCTGCTGACCGGCGACGGCGGCGACGACACCGCCGCACCGGAGACGTCGGAGACATCGGAGCCGTCGGAGCCACAGCCGCCCGGCAGCCCCACCGGCACGCAGCCCGGCCCGACCTCGGAGCCCGCTCCGACCACGACCGAGGACACGGAGCAGCCGGGGGAGGCGTCGCCGACCGGCACGGAGACCGCGGCACCGGGCGAACCCGGGAACGGTACCGGTGACGGTGATGCAGACGGCGACGGGACCGCCGAGGACCAGCAGGCCTCGATGAAGGCGGGCTCGGTCCGCGTCTACAACAACAGCAACATCCGTGGACTGGCGACCGACGCCGGCGGGGACTTCCGTGCGGAGGGCTGGAACGTCGTCGAAACCGGCAACTACTCCGACGGCATCATCCCCACCACCACCGCCTACTTCCGGCCCGGTACCGGCGAGGAGGCCGCGGCCCGCGCACTCGCCCGTGAGTTCGGGATGCGGGCCGAGCCGCGCTTCGCGGGCATCGCCGACTCGAGCCCGGGCGTGATAGTGATCGTCACCAAGGACTACCGGGGCGCCTCCGACGGCAAGTAGCGTCGTGTCCGCGCTTCCCGCACGGGTGTCCGCGCCGCACGACGCCGGCATCCGTGCATGGGGCGCGGACGCGCGTCAGCGGTTGGCGGCGAAGGTCTCCAGTGCGGTGAGCTGGGCCGGGTCGAGCGACGGGCGCACGGCGTCCCGCGCCGTGGCCAGGTGCGCGGCCGTCACCACGGTCGCCTCCAGTGACTCGCGCATCGCGGTGAGCGCCGCCTCGCGGATCAGCGCGGCGCAGTCCGCGGCCGAGTAGCCATCCAGGGTGGACGCCACCGCGTCGAGATCCACATCGGACGCCAGCGGCGTGTTCCGTGCGCTGGCACGCAGAATGTCGGCGCGGGCCGGGGCGTCCGGCGGCGGCACGTAGATGACCCGTTCCAGCCTGCCGGGTCGTAGCAGGGCCGGGTCGATGAGCTCCGGCCGGTTGGTCGCGCCCAGCACCACGACCTCCCGCATCGGCTCCACCCCGTCGAGCTCGGTGAGCAGGGCGGCCACCACCCGGTCGGACACCCCGGAGTCGCCGGACTGGCCGCGCCGCGGCACGAGCGCGTCGATCTCGTCCAGGAACACCAGCGAGGGCGCGGCCTCCGCGGCGCGGCGGAACAGCTCCCGCACGGCGCGCTCCGACTCGCCGACCCACTTGTCCATCAGCTCCGCGCCCTTGACCGCGAAGACGTTGAGCGCGCCGGTGCCGGCCAGTGCCCGCACCAGGAACGTCTTGCCGCCGCCCGGCGGGCCGTAGAGCAGCACTCCGCGCGGCGGATCGACGCCAAGCCGGGAGAACGAGTCCGGGTACCGCAGTGGCCAGAGCACGGTCTCCGTCAGCGACCGCCTGACCTCGGTCATGTCGCCGACGTCGTCGAGCGTCAGGCCGCCGGTGGTCAGCGTGTCCGAAGTGGACATGGAGATCGGCCGGACCGACTCGACGGCGCCCAGCAGGTCGCTCTCGGCGATGCGCGGCTCGGCGTCGCCGTCCCGGTGCCGCAGCGCGGCCCGCAGCGCCGCCTCACGGCGCAGTGCCAGCAGGTCGGCGGTGACGAAACCCGGCGTGCGCTCGGCGATCGCACCGAGGTCCGCACCGGGCTCCAGCGGCGTGTCCCTGAGCAGGATCCGCAGCAGTTCGGTGCGGGTCGCGGCGTCCGGGAGCCCGAGCCGCAGCTCCCGGTCGAGCAGGTCCGTGCCGCGCAGGCGCGGGTCGGCCGACTCGGGGTGAGCGCTGGTGGCCACCACCGCGAGGCCGTCGCGGTCCAGCGCGGCCCGCAGCCGGTCGAGCACGACCGTCGCCACCGGCGGCGGCTGCGACGCGGGCAGCAGCGTGTCGATGTCGGTGATCAGCAGGACCGCGTGACCGTCGCCGGAGGCCGCCTGGTCGACGGCGGCGGAGATCCGCGCGGCGACCGCGCCGGGTTCCAGCACGGCGATGCTCGGCGCCGCGAGGCTCACCACCCGCACGCCCTCGGCATGCGCAACCGAGCGCACCAGGGTGGCCTTGCCGACGCCTTCCGGCCCGGAGACCAGCACCCCGAGCCGGTTCGACGTGCCGAGCCGGGCCAGCAGCTCCGGGCGCTGGAAGGCCAGGTCGAACCATTCGGCCAGCCTGCGGGCGGCGGGCCGGCTCCCCGCGAGGTCCGCCAGCGGCGGCGGTTCCTCTTCCTCCGAGGAGGAATCCGTGGCCACCACGCCGGCTTCCGGCTCGGGCTCGGGTTCCGGAGCGGCCGCGGTGGGTGGGGCGGCATCGCCGGTACTCGCGCCGTCCCGCCAGCCGACCACAGTGGACTGTCCGACGGCGACCGGACCGGCGGGCTCGGTGGCCGTGACGGTAAGGAGTTCGGTGGTCCACGTCGTCCCGATCGCGCGGGAGAGCCGGCCCCGTACCGCCGAGACGTCGGAACCGGGCGGGGGCGCCAGGTCCTGCGGCAGCAGCGAGACCGCGTCGCCCACCGTGAGCACCTTGCCGATGAGCGCGAGCCTGAGCGTGCCAGGGCTCAGCGAGATGCTCGCCATCCGGGAGCCGGACACCGTCACCGTGCGCGCGGCCGACACCTCCACGGGTGCGACGACGACCTCGGAGCCCTCGGTGACGCCGAGGTTGGACATCGTGATGTCGTCGGCGAGCACCACGCCGGGCGTGCCGTCGCGGGCGGGCGCCGCGAGCGCCACGCTGATGCGGGCGCCGGTCAGCCGCACGGCGTCCCAGGCGTGCAGGCCGAGCGCGTCGAGCACCTCGGGGTGCAGGCGGACCACGCCGCGCCGGGAGTCGAGTGCGGAGGGGGTGTGCCGGAGGGTCAGCGTGATCTGTGCGGCGCTCACCCGTCCACCTTAGGTGTCGCCGCGCTGACGCAGGCCGAGCCGCCGCCAGTTGCGCCGCCGTGGCGTCCGGTCGCCCATCCTGGCCGCGGACTCGGCGGGGTACACGCGGCCGGTGTGCGCGACGTGCGGCTGCTCGGGACGGGGTCGCCGCACGGCGCGCCGCGCGGCACCGGCGACGCGGCGGAACTGGGGCCTGCGCAGGCCCAGCCGCCGCTGGCTGCGGGCCCGCCGGATGGCGCGGCGTTCCCGGGGCGGAACCTCCCACGCCTCCGGGTGCCGGGCGAGCCAGCGGTGCCGCCGCAGCGCGTACGGGATGTGCGCGAGGTAGAGCACCATGGCGCTGGCCAGCGCGATCAGCGGGTACTGGATGATCGCGGCCGCCAGGAGGCCGACGGCGACGAGCAGCGGTGCCACCGCCTTGGCCGGGGCCCTGACCGTCTTCAGCGACAACGTCGGGATCCGGCTGATCAGCAGTGCGGAGATCGCGACGGTCCAGATCCAGACCACCGGCTGCGCGGACCACCAACCGGTGCCGAACTCCACCGTGATGACCAGAGGCAGCAGCGCCAGCAGCCCGCCGGCGGGCGCGGGCACGCCGACGAAGAACTCGCTGGAGTAGGGCGGCTGCTCGGTGTCGTCGAGCAAGGTGTTGAACCTGGCCAGCCGGAGCACCATGCAGACCGCGAAGATAAGCGCGGCCACCCAGCCGATCCGGCTGCCCTCGGCGAGCCAGACGTAGAGAACGAGCGCGGGGGCCACGCCGAACGAGATCGCGTCGGACAGCGAGTCCAGCTCGGCGCCCATCCGCGACGTGGCGTCGAGCAGCCGGGCGATCCGGCCGTCGAGGCTGTCGAGCACGGCGGCGACACCGATCGCGCCCACCGCGAGCACGAGCTGACCGTTCAGCGCGAACTGCACGGCGGACAGTCCCGCGCACAGCGCCAGCACGGTGATGGCGTTCGGCAGCAACCGGACGCCGGGCGCGTTCCGGGCCATGTACTCAGCCCTCCTCGGGACCGATTTCGGCGATCGGGGTCTCCCCGCCGATCGTGCGCTGGCCCTTGCTGACCAGCACCCGGCTACCGGGAGGCAGGTAGACGTCGACGCGGGAGCCGAAGCGGATCAGGCCATAGGTGGTGCCGACCTCAACGCGTTCCCCCTCGCCGACCTGGCACAGGATGCGCCTCGCCACGAGGCCGGCGATCTGCACGACGGCGAGCTCCTGGCCGTCGTCGGTGCGCAGCAGCAGCGCGTTGCGCTCGTTCTCGTCGCTGGCCTTGTCGAGGTCTGCGGAGAGGAACCTGCCCGGCCGGTAGGCGACGCGCTCGACCGTGCCGGTCGCGGGCACGCGCTGGACGTGCACGTCGAACACGGAGAGAAACACGCTGACCCGCATGCGCGGCTCGGCGGGCAGCCCGAGCTCCGCCGGCGGCGTGGCCTCCTCGATGAGGGCCACGATGCCGTCCGCGGCGGAGACCGCGAGCCCGGGCCGCTGTGGCGGCACTCGGTGCGGTTCGCGGAAGAACGCGGCGGTGGCCGCGGTGCCGAGACCGGCGAGCACGCCGAGGGGCTTGGAGACCTTACGCAGCAGCAGGGTCACGGCCAGGCCACCGAGCACGAACGGCCGGCCCGCGGGGTGCATGGGAGGCAACGTCTCGCGGGCGAGCTGCACGGCGTGGCCGATGGAGTGGCCGGATCCCGGTGCTGGAGCGGCGTTCATGTGTTCGGATTTCCCCGGTGTACTCGTGGGACGAATGCCACCACGCTACGCCAGCGGGCGGGGCTGGACGGACCGGGTGGCGTGCGCCCCCCGACGCCGTACGCCACCCGGCCACGGACCAGTGATCTTAAGCCGCGCGGCCGGTGGGGATAACCCCGTGTGCGGAAAACGTTACAAAGCGTCGCTACTTCCGGCGGCGGGCCGTGACGAGACGGAGCGCGCCGAGCAGCACCACGGCGCCGAGCACGGCGACCCCGAAGCTCGGGAAGTCGAACTCGAAGTTCATCTCCTCACCGGTGGCCAGGCGGTAGATCAGCCCGCCGAGCGCTGCGCCGACCACGCCGACGAGCACGCTCACCAGGCAGCCCTGCGGACGCCGGTCGCGGCCGCCGATCACGAGGTTCGCGGCCCAGCCGGCCAGTGCGCCGAAGATGATCCAGGAGAAGAAGCCCATTCCGCGAACCCTAGAGCCTGTCCTCGATCCCATGTAGGCGCGGTGTTGTGCCTGGTCACCGCTCGTGAGTGCGTACGCGAGTTCTAACTCGCGTACGCACTCACGACCGGCCGGCCTCAGATGAGCAGTACGTCCACCTCGGATCCGGCGGCGGCCTCGGTGACGTCCTCCGGCAGCACGATCAGGCAGTTGGCCTGCGTGAACGCGGCGAGCAGGTGTGAGCCGGGGCCGCCACGCGGGCCGACGACGCCGGTGACCTGCCCCTCGCTCGACGTGTAGTAGCCGCGGCGGAACTGGCGTTTGCCCCGCGGCGAGGCCAGCGTCTCGGTGAGCTGAGCCCGCACGTGCCGCCGATCCAGGTGCGTGTGCCCGAGTGCGGCGAGCACCGCGGGGCGCAGGAACGCCTCGAACGACACCAGCACGCTCACCGGGTTGCCCGGCAGCGTCACCACCGGCACGCCGTCCCAGGTCCCGCAGCCCTGTGGTCCGCCGGGCTGCATGGCGACCTTGGCGAACCGCACGCCCGCGCCGGTCAGCGCGTCCTTCACGACCTCGTACGCGCCCGCGCTGACGCCGCCGGAGGTGACGACGAGATCGGTCTCCGGCAGCTTCGGCTCGATCGCCGCCCGGAACGCGGGCACATCGTCGGCGACGCTGCGCACCGACTCGACGTGGCAGCCCATGCCACGCAGCGCGGCGACGAGCATCACGCTGTTGGACTCGTAGATCTGGCCGTGCCGCAGTTCTTGTGGCGGCAGGACGAGCTCCGTGCCGGTGGACACGACGAGCACGCGGGGCGGTGCGTGCACGGCGAGCCGGTCGAGCCCCACGGCGGAGGCCAGGCCGAGCTGTGCGGGCCCGAGCACCGTGCCCGCCCCGAGCGCGATCGTGCCGGCCGCGACGTCCTCGCCGGTGCGCCGGATGTGCGCGCCGGGGGCGGCGGCCCGGAAGACCCGCACCTTGTCGGTGCCGCCGTCGGTGTGCTCGACCATCACCACGCTGTCGGCGCCGGGCGGCATCGGCGCGCCGGTCATGATCCGGTGTGCCGAGCCGGGCAGCAGCGCGGGTATGTCGGTGCGGCCCGCGGGGATGTCCTCGGCGACGGGCAGCTCGACCGGCACCTCGCCGCTCGCCTCGACGACGTCCACGGAGCGCACGGCGTAGCCGTCCATCGCGGAGTTGTCGAACGGCGGCAGCGAGACGCCTGCCCGCACGTCATCGGCGAGCACGAGGCTGGCGCAGTCGGCGAGCGGCAGCTCGACGGCGGGCCGGGTGCCGAGCAACCGGATCACCTCGGCGCGGTGCTCGTCCACGGTCCTGGGTCGTTCGGTCTCCTCGGTCGGGATCACGCGGACCATCCTCCCCCGCAGTGGCCGCCATGCAAGACTCTCCCCGCCGGACAGAGGTGATCAGGGGAGGATCCATGCATGTTCAGGTTCGCCACCAGCCGTCTTTCGCGGTGGCCAGGCTGGTGCTGGCGCCGGGCGAGCCGGCGCAGGTCGAGTCCGGGGCGATGGCCGCGACCAGCTACGGCATGCACATCCAGTCGCAGTCGCAGGGCGGCGTGATGAAAGGGCTGGGACGCGCGTTCCTCTCCGGTGAGTCGTTCTTCATCTCCACCTACACGGCCCCGCAGAACGGCGGCTGGGTCGACGTCGCCGCCAACCTGCCCGGTGACATCCAGGTGATCAACCTGGACGGCCACACCGGGTGGTGCGTCACGCGCGGCTCCTGGCTCGCCTCTTCCCACGGCGTGCAGACGGAGACGCGCTGGGGCGGCTTCGGCAAGCTGTTCGGCGGCGAGGGCGGCTTCCTCACCCACGCGACAGGGCAGGGCCAGCTGGTGGTCGCCTGCTACGGCGCGCTGGACGTGGTGACGCTGCAGCAGGGTGAGCTGATCACGATCGACTCCGGGCACGTCGTCGCCTACGCGGACACGGTGCAGTCGCAGACCCGCAAGATCGCCTCGGGGGTCATCCAGTCGCTCAAGAGCGGGGAGGGCCTGGTGTTCGACTTCGCGGGCCCGGGGCAGGTCCTGACCCAGACGCGGAACCCATCGGCGCTCGCGTCGTGGGTCGTCGCGCAGGTGCCCTCGCGGTAGGACGGACATGCGGTTCCAGACCCGGCACACGCCGGCCTTCGGCGTCGTCCGCGTGACCCTCGCCGAGGGCGAGGCCGTGGAGGCCGACCCGCGGACGATGATCGCCACCAGCTTCGGAGTCACCCAGGCCCGGCCGGGCAGGGGCAAGGCCCCCTCGGTGTTCACCGCACCGGCCGGTGGTGGCTGGATCGATCTCGCACCGGAGCGGGCCGGTGACGTCTACCCGCTCGAGTTCGACGGCCGGACCGGCTGGTCGATCGTGAAGGGCGCGGTCCTCGCGCGACCGGCAACGGTGCGCCGGGACCAGCCGTGGCCCGCCCTGCAGGCGCTCTTCGGCGGCGACACCGGATTCCTCGAACACTTCAGCGGCACGGGTTCGCTGGTGCTGGCCTGCCATGGCCCGGTGGACGCGTTCACCTTGCAGGCGGGCGAGGTGATCACGGTCAGCCCGGCCTTCCTGCTCGCCTACCCGGACGCGATCCAGTGCCGGCTGCGGGCGATCGATCCGGCGGCACCGCAGTCGGTCCGCACGGGAGAGGGGCTGGCGCTGGACTTCGCAGGCCCGGGCACCGTTCTCACGCAGTCGCGCAGGGCCGACTGACCGCCCCGAAATTCGCCGCGAATTGACCATTGCCGTGCGGCGATCTTCCGGTAGCGTGATCGAAGCTTCAGGCGGGGCAGGTACGAACTGCCGCGTTTCGCTTTGGTACAAGGAGGACGCCGTGGCTGTCGGCACGGTCAAGTGGTTCAACGCGGAGAAGGGCTACGGCTTCATCGAGTCCCCGGAAGGGCCCGATGTCTTCGTACACTACTCCGCGATCCAGGCGGATGGTTTCCGGACCCTCGACGAGGGCGATCGGGTGGAGTTCGAGGTACAGGCCGGCCGGGACGGCCGCAGCCAGGCCGCGGATGTCCGCAAGGTCTCGTAACCGCTCGACGTGGTCCGTCGCCGGTGTCCTGCGCCGGTGACGGACCCCGGCCCCCAACGGTGACACTTCGCGCGGCCGTCCCGCCGTGGGCGTTAGGCTGCGCTCCGTGACAGGCGATGTGTCGGGGGACCTCACCGGTAAGCGGCTGGGTAACTACCGCATCGACGGTGTGCTGGGCCGCGGTGGGATGAGCGTGATGTACAAGGCCACCGACGTGCGGCTCGGGCGCAAGGTGGCGCTCAAGGTCATCGGGACGCATCTCGGTGCCGACGCCGAGTTCCGCGAGCGCTTCGTCGACGAGGCCCGCAACACCTCGGCCATCGACCACGCCAACATCGTGCCGCTGTACGACTTCGGCGAGCTCGACGGCCTGCTCTACATAGCCATGCGCATGGTCGACGGTTCCGATCTGGCGAGCCTGATCGGCGGTGTCCCGATGGAGCCGGAACGGGCTACCGGCCTGCTCGAACAGGTCGCCGACGCCCTCGACACGCTGCACGGGCGCGGCCTCGTGCACCTGGACGTCAAGCCGGCCAACGTGCTCGTGACGAGCCGCGAGTCGGCACGCGAGCACGTCTACGTCGCCGACTTCGGGCTGACCCGGCGCGGCGCGACCGGGCACCGCACGCGGGGCGGCGACTTCCTCGGCTCCCCGACGTACGCCGCGCCCGAGCACCTGCGCGGCGAGCCGCTGGACGGACGCACCGACCAGTACGCGCTCGCGTGCATGCTCTACGCGTGCCTCACCGGGCATCCGCCGTTCCAGGGGGACGTGTCCGCGGTGATCAAGGGTCATCTGAACGGTGAGCCGGTCTCGGTGACCCGCGCGGTGCCGGGACTGCCGCCGGGGACCGACGACGTCATCCGCAAGGGGATGGCGAAGAACCCGCAGGACCGCTACGGCGGCTGCGTCGAGCTGATCACGGCGGCCCGCGAGGCCGTCACAGCCGGCCCGGCGGCCTCGGTCACGATGCCCGGCAGGCGGCCGGTCGCGGTCGCGCAACGCGGAGAGGGGGATCCGGTGCAGCCGTACGGGCAGCAGCCAGGACAGCAACCAGGACAGCAGCCAGGACAGCCAGGCCAGTCACAGCAGCAACCGGGACAGCAGCCCGGGCAGCAGTTTCCGGGGCAGCAGCCCGGGCAGCCGCCGCCCGGCTACGGCTCGCCGCAGGGCCCGCCGCCCGGGTACGGGGGCCCGCAGCCGGGGTACGGCTCGCAGCCCGGTCCCGGCATGCCACCGCAGGGCCCGCCGCCGGGATTCGGCGCGCCCCCGCCGCCGCCCGGAGGGCCCCCGCCCGGCGGGGGCGGTTTCCACCAGCCGAAGAAGAGCAAGGGCTGGATCGGCTGGGTGGCCCTCGCCGCCGTGCTGGTCGTGGGAGCGGGGGTCGCGCTGGTGCTGATCCTGTCCGGTGACGACCAGGCCGGCGACGCCCCACCAGCGCAGACGAACTCCCCGGCACCCGAGATTCCGGTCGGTCCCGGCGGTTCCGCGAGTGCGACGCCGACCGACTCCGGCGGTGACCAGCCGCCGCCGACTTCGATTCCGGTGGTTCCGGGCACGGGCGGGTGACCAGCCCTGCTTGCACTCTCACCCGGAGAGTGCTAAACACGGGATTGGCACTCGACGCCGTCGAGTGCTAGGCGACTGGTCGCCGACCAGCCGCCTGAAGGTCGGGACGGTGAGGCCATGTTCGGGCATCCGAGCTGGTCGTCCGTCGCGGGCACCGAGCCTGGCCGAGGACGTGTCCTGCTGCGAGGTCCAGCGTCACAACGAGCTGGGCCTTCGATAGCGCCGAATACCGGAGGACCACACCGCAATGGCCAAACTGATCGCGTTCGACGAGGACGCCCGCCGCGGTCTCGAGCGCGGCTTGAACACCCTCGCCGAAGCCGTCAAGGTGACGCTCGGCCCTCGTGGCCGCAACGTCGTGCTCGAGAAGAAGTGGGGCGCGCCGACCATCACCAATGACGGCGTCTCCATCGCCAAGGAGATCGAGCTCGAGGACCCGTGGGAGAAGATCGGGGCCGAGCTCGTCAAGGAAGTCGCCAAGAAGACCGACGACGTCGCGGGTGACGGCACCACCACCGCCACCGTGCTCGCCCAGGCTCTCGTCAAGGAGGGCCTGCGCAACGTCGCGGCCGGTGCTGACCCGATCGCTCTCAAGCGCGGGATCGAGCAGGCTGTCGAGGCTGTCACCGAGCAGCTGCACAAGGCGGCCAAGGAAGTCGAGACCAAGGAGCAGATCGCAGCCACGGCGTCGATCTCCGCCGCCGACCGCACCATCGGTGAGCTCATCGCCGAGGCGCTCGACAAGGTCGGCAAGGAAGGCGTCGTCACCGTCGAGGAGTCCAACACCTTCGGCCTCGAGCTCGAGCTCACCGAGGGTATGCGCTTCGACAAGGGCTACGTCTCCGGCTACTTCGTGACCGACGCGGAGCGCCAGGAAGCCGTCCTGGAGGACCCGTACGTCCTGTTGTTCGGATCGAAGATCTCGAACGTCAAGGACATGCTGCCGGTGCTCGAGAAGGTCATGCAGTCCGGCAAGCCGCTGCTGATCATCGCCGAGGACGTCGAGGGCGAGGCTCTGGCCACCCTGGTCGTCAACAAGATCCGCGGCACCTTCAAGTCCGTCGCCGTCAAGGCGCCCGGCTTCGGTGACCGTCGCAAGGCGATGCTGCAGGACATGGCCATCCTCACCGGTGGTCAGGTCATCAGCGAGGACGTCGGCCTCAAGCTGGAGAACGCCGACATCTCCCTGCTGGGTCGCGCCCGCAAGGCCGTCATCACCAAGGACGAGACCACCATCGTCGAGGGTGCCGGCGACGCGGACCAGATCCAGGGCCGGGTCAACCAGATCCGTGCCGAGATCGAGAACAGCGACTCGGACTACGACCGGGAGAAGCTGCAGGAGCGCCTGGCGAAGCTGGCCGGCGGCGTTGCCGTCATCAAGGCCGGTGCCGCCACCGAGGTCGAGCTGAAGGAGCGCAAGCACCGCATCGAGGACGCGGTGCGCAACGCGAAGGCCGCCGTCGAGGAGGGCATCGTCGCCGGTGGTGGCGTGGCTCTGCTGCAGGCGTCCAACGCCGCGTTCGACGGCCTCAAGCTCGTCGGTGACGAGGCGACCGGCGCGAACATCGTCAAGGTCGCCGTCGAGGCCCCGCTCAAGCAGATCGCGGTCAACAGCGGTCTCGAGGGCGGCGTCGTGGTGGAGAAGGTCAAGGGCCTCTCGCAGGGCCACGGCCTCAACGCCGCGACCGGCGAGTACGAGGACCTGGTCGCCGCCGGCGTCATCGACCCGGCCAAGGTGACCCGCTCCGCGCTGCAGAACGCCGCCTCCATCGCGGCGCTGTTCCTCACCACCGAGGCAGTGGTGGCGGACAAGCCGGAGAAGGGTGGCTCCGCTCCGGCGGGCGACCCGACCGGTGGCATGGGCGGCATGGACTTCTGAGTCCAGCCGAACGGCTCGAACAGGCCCGGTCCGCAGCATGCGGGCCGGGCCTGTTCGCTATTCGCCTTCCGTGTCCTCGGGCATGAGGATCCAGCAGGCGGCGTAGAGCAGCACCGGGGTGCCCACGCCGAAGATCGTGGCGGCGACCAGGAGGATCCGGATGATCGCGGCGTCGACTCCGAGCAGCCGCGCCCAGCCGCCGCAGACGCCCGCGAGCATCTTGTCGTCCGTGCTGCGCCGCAGTTTCCTGGTGGTCACGTTGTTCGTCATGACACCATCATCGGCCGCCGGGCGCCCGCGCACATCGGGGAAGCTCCCTGGCCGGACCCCGAGCCCGACCCTGAAGCGCTCCGGGCGGGTTTCCGCAGGTCATCGGTCGTGAGTGCGTAAGAGTGTTCTAACTCGTGTACGCACTCACGAGAGGTGACCAGGCACAACGCCGCGCCACCCTGGGATCAAAGACAGGCTCCTAAGTGGTCTCCGCGCCGGCGAGGGTGCGGACCCTGGCGAGCCGGCCGAGCCAGTCCGCGCGTCGCGCCCGGTCCGCCTCGACCGCGCTGATCAGGTCCGGCTCCGGGGCGCGCACCGGAACCGGCAGGTAACCGTCTACTGCGGACAGTGAGTGGGCGGTGACGTCCTGGGAGAGCAGGGAGACGGTGCCGAGCCCGCAGGCGAAGTCGAGCGACGGCAGGGCACCCGCCAGTGCGAGCCCGGCGGCGAGGCCGACGCTGCTCTCCACCGCCGAGGAGACCACGCACGGCAGGCCGCATGCCTCGGCGACCGCCAGCGCGCGGCGTACTCCGCCGAGTGGGGCCACCTTGAGCACGGCGACGTCCGCCGCCCCGGCCATGGCCACCCGTAGCGGATCCTCCGCCCGCCGGATCGACTCGTCGGCCGCGACGCGGACGTTGACCCGGCGGCGCACTGCCGCCAGCTCCGGCACCGAAGGGCACGGCTGCTCGACGTACTCCAGCCCGCCCGCGGCACGGTCGAGCTCACGGATGGCCGTGACGGCCGTGTCGACGTCCCAGGCGCCGTTGGCGTCGACCCGGATCGCCCCGCCGGGGCCCAGCGCGTCGCGGACGGCCGCCAGCCGTTCGCGGTCCCCGGCCAGGGAGGAACGTGGGTCGGCGACCTTCACCTTGGCGGTGCGGCATCCCGACGCGGCTACCATCGCGTGCGCCTGCTCCGGCGGCACCACCGGCACCGTCGTGTTCACCCGCACACGCTCCCGGACCGGGGCGGGCCAGCCCTCTTCGCTCGCCTCGACCGCGGCGGCAAGCCACGGAACGCATTCGGCATCGGAGTAGTCGGCGAACGGGCAGAACTCCCCCCATCCGGCGGGGCCGCGCAGCAGCGTGCCCTCGCGGACGGTGATGCCACGGAACCGCGCGCGCAAGGGAATGGCGTAGACGTACTGGTCGGTCACCGCCCGATCCTCCCGTGCCTGCTGGTGGCCGGTCCACGAACCCGCTTCGAGCGGCGAGGGGGCGGGGCGAGGCCGCGTATCACGCCGAGGTGCCCATCAGGTCGGCCTCGATCAGCCGGACGGTTCGAAGAACCTGTGGCACGTAACCCGATTCGACCGCTTCGGGCGTCGTGCGGTTGGAGTGCACGGACACGTTCACGGCGGCGATGACGGCGCCCGACCGGTCGCGGACCGGGGCCGCCGCGCCACGCAGCTCCTCTTCCAGCTCGCGATCGACGAGCGCCCAGCCCTGCTCGCGGATCCGGTCCAGCTCGGCCCGCAGCTCGCCCACCGTGCGTACCGTCCGCTCGGTTCTCGGCTCCAGCCGCAGCTGTTCGAACCGTCTGTCCAGCTCGTGGTCCGGCAGGCCGGCGAGGAGCACCCGGCCGCTGGACGTGGCGTACGCCTTGAACCGGGTGCCGATATTGATCTTCACGGCGGTCAGCCGGGTGCTGGCCACCAGCGCGACGTAGACGATGTCGTCGCCGTCCAGCAGGGTCAGGGCCGCCGTCTCGTTGAGCCGTCGCGACAGCTCCTGCAGGTGCGGACGCGCGATCTCCGGCAGGGTGAGGCTGGACAGGTAGGCGTAGCCGAGTTCGAGCGTGCGCGGGGAGAGCTCGAAGCGGCGGCCGTCGGTACGGACGTAGCCGAGATCGACGAGCGTGAGCAGCAGGCGCCGCGCGGTGGCGCGATCAAGACCGGTCTCCTGGGACGCCTCGCTGAGCGTGAGCCTGGGCCGCTCGCCGCTGAAGGACCGGATGACAGCCATCGCGCGTGCGACCGACTGCACGAAGTGGGGACCGTAGGCCTGCCGACCGTTCGCTGGGGGTTCCGGCATCCGGTCTGGTCCCTCCCTTTGCTGCGCCGCTGCGCCGCTGCGCCGCTGCGCGCAACTGTGCGTAAAGCGCACACCCTATCCCGCGTGTCTTATGTGTTTCGGCAGGGTCACTGTCCGGGTACTCACGGAAACAGATCCCATGTGTGAGAGGAGTGATGAACGTGGCGGACACGCTCACCGGTCGCAGGGTCGCCTTCGTGGTCGCACCCGAAGGCACCGAACAGGTCGAACTGACCGAGCCGTGGAAGGCCGTGCAGGACTCCGGTGGCCAGCCCGAGCTGATCTCGACCCAGCCGGGCAGCATCCAGGCGTTCAATCACTTGGACAAGGGCGACACCTTCACCGTCGACAAGGTGATCACCGAAGCCTCGGTGGACGACTACGACGGCCTCGTCCTGCCCGGCGGGGTGGCCAACCCGGACATCCTGCGTACCAATCCGAACGTGGTGCGGTTCGTCGGCGAGTTCTTCGCCAAGCAGAAGCCGGTCGCCGTGATCTGTCACGGGCCGTGGACGCTGGTGGAGGCCGACGTGGTCAGGGGCCGCCGGATCACCTCCTGGCCCAGCCTGCAGACGGACCTGCGCAACGCGGGCGCCGAGTGGGTCGACGAGAAGGTCGTGGTGGACCAGGGCCTGGTGTCCAGCCGCAAGCCGGACGACCTGCCGGCGTTCTGCGACAAGATGGTCGAGGAGATCAGCGAGGGCAAGCACGCGGCACAGGCCAGCAGCGCCTGAGCGCACTGACCAGACAGACGGCTGGACACAGCCTCAGCGCATGCCCGGTGACGTGCGTGGCAGGCCGAGCATTGCGGCCAGCGCCATCGCGTCGCCGGGCGCCTTGACCTTCATGTCGTTGTCGAAATAGACGAACACGTCCCGCGGGTGCCGTCGCGCCGGGCTCCCGACGGTGTGCTCGGTCCGCGGGCTCCCGCCCGCGCGCCAGACGGCGATCCGCTCCGCCCAGCCGCGCAGGGCCGCCTCGGTGTAGCCGCTGGCGTAGAGCTCCTCGTCGCCGTGCAGCCGGACGTACACGAAGTCAGCGGTCACATCCTCCAGGAACGGCCAGGTGCCCGCGGTGTCGGCGACGACGAGTGCGATGTCGTGCTGCCGCAGCAGTTCCACGCACTCCGCGCTCGCGAAGCTCGGGTGCCGTACCTCCAGCGCGTGGCGCAACGGCCGGTTCTCGCTCACCTCCACGTACGCCGCGTGCCTGAGCTTGTCGTCGTGCTGCGCCGCGAGCTCGGCCGCGGCACAGGTGGTGCGGGGCAGCAGCTCGAAGAACGGCACAAGGCGCCCTGGATCGAACACCAGCCGCGGCGGAAGCTGCCAGAGCAGCGGGCCGAGTTTGCGGCCCAGTGCCAGCACACCGGAGGCGAAGAAGTTCGCCAGCGCGGCTTCCACGCCACGGAGTTGCTTCATGTGCGTGATGAAGCGGCCGCCCTTGACGGAGAAGACGAAATCGTCCGGTGTCTGCTCGAACCAGCGCAGGTAGCGTTCCGGCCGCTGGAGTGAGTAGAACGATCCGTTGATCTCCACCGTGTTGACGCGCTGAGCGAGGTAGGCGAGCTCCCGGTGGTGTGGCAGGCCCTTCGGGTAGAACGTGCCGCGCCACGGCGGGTACAACCAGCCCGACGTGCCGACCCGGATCTCTGGACCTGTGCTCGGGATGGGTCCACCTCCTGCACGCGTTGCCCGTCCGGCCTCAGTCCCACCAGAACTGCCACAGTCGGCGTCCCGTCAATCCTGCCGCGAACTCGCGGAGGCTGCCCGGTTGCCCGTTGAAGTTGCCGAGGCAGAACGCGCGGTGTTCCGCCGCCACGGTGAGCGCGCGATCGCGGCTCCGGGGTGGCGCGGCGACCGACAGCTCCAGCGTGTCGAACCCGAGCGAGATCAGCACCGCCCCGAATCGGTCCTCCCAGCTCCGCAGCACCGCCGAGACGGCGGCCACCTGGTCCGTGGTGCTCGCCGCGCCGCGCCAGCCGAGCGCCGCGGGAACGTCGGCGGGCCGCCGGGCCTGGACCAGGCCCAGCCTGCTGTCGCCCCGCGCCGCCAGGACCGAACCGGTGTTGCCCGCCTCGGCGAGCGGATCGCCTCGGCGCGGCGACCTGCGGGCCAGCCCGGGGAAATCCGCGTCGAACGGGTGCAGGCAACGCCCCTCGCAGCAGGGTCGTTCCCACCAGCAGGCCAGGGTCGCCGCCGGATCGAAGTCGTCGACGGCCTCCGCGGCCGGAGGCAGCCAGCCGCGATCGTCGATCCAGTCCTCACCGCTCAGCTCGAAACGCGGATCGCGAGGGACGAGCACCGGCCACAGCCCGGTGCGCTCATGCGCGGCGACGCAGGCGAGGTAGCGGTCCGGCTCGGCGAGCGGCTCTTCCGTGACCCAGAGCCGGCTGTGCCACCGGCCGGGTGGCAGCGCCAAGTCGGGGCAAGGGTGCGGGTGGAGCTGGACGACGGCCATGACGAGACCCCTTTCGAGCAGGCGTTCACTGACTGATTCGAACACTAGTTCGAAGGTCCGACAGTCCGGCCCGGTCGGGCGCGAGGTCGCCGTGGATTCACTCGGTCGGGTGGCTCGCGCGCGGGCGACGATGTGGCGGGCTCCGGGGTCGCGGTTGCCCGAGTGAGACGCGTCACGCTACTCTTCGGTAGCCAAGCCGGAGAGTAATCAGCCGGTCGCTCGACGTCGAGGAGGCCCCGTGCGCCGGTTGCCGCTCGCTCTCGCCGCGGTCGTCGCCGCATCGCTGCTCGTCAGCCCCGCGGCGGTCGCCACGGACACCGCCGGACCCACCGCGTACTCGTCGTACGTCGCGCTCGGCGACTCCTTCACCTCCGGTTCGCTGATCCCGCATCAGGTGGACCTGCCGTGCACGCGGTCGAACCGCAACTATCCGTCGCTGGTCGCCGACTCCCTCGGCGTGGCGGCGTTCACGGACGTCAGCTGCGGGGGCGCGACCACGGAGGACATGACCCGCCCGCAGTGGGGCATCGTCAACGCGCCGCAGTTCACCGCCCTGCGCCCGGACACCGAACTGGTCACGGTCGGCATCGGCGGTAACGACGTGCCCTTCGTGGAGGTCCTCGTCACCTGCGGGCTGCTCGGCGTGGCCCGGCCATCCGGTGCCCCGTGCCGGCACCACTACAACTCCGGCGGCTCCGACCTGCTGGCCGAGCGGGTGCACGCGGTAGGCCCGAAGGTCGGCGACGTGCTGCGGGGCATCCGCGCCCGGTCGCCCGGCGCGCACGTCGTGCTCGTCGGTTACCCGGTGCTGCTACCGGACTCCGGTGCCAACTGCTGGCCGCTGGTACCGATCTCGGCGGGAGACGCGCCGTACCTGCGGGATATCACCAAACTGCTGAACGGGGTCATGGCCGAGCAGGCCGCGGCGCACGGCGCGACCTTCGTAGACACCTACACCAGCAGCATCGGCCACGACATGTGCCAGGCACCAGGGGTCAGGTGGGTCGAGGGCATCCTGCCCGGTTCGGTCGCCGCGCCGGTGCATCCGAACGCCCTCGGCGCGCGCAACCAGGCGGCGCGGGTGCTGGCCTCGCTGGGGGCCACGGCTGCGGCCTGAAACGGCTACCGGAACGCGTCGGCGTCGACGATCCGGTAGGCGTAGCCCTGCTCGGCGAGGAACCGCTGCCGGTGCGCCGCGTACTCGGTGTCGACCGTGTCCCGCGAGACCACCGAGTAGAAATGCGCCTGCCTGCCGTCGCCCTTGGGCCGCAGAAGCCTGCCGAGCCGCTGGGCCTCCTCCTGCCGCGACCCGAAGGTGCCGGAGACCTGGATCGCCACCGACGCCTCCGGCAGATCGATCGAGAAGTTCGCCACCTTCGACACCACGAGGGTCGCGATCTCACCGCGGCGGAACGCGTCGAACAGCGCCTCGCGCTCCTTGTTCCTCGTGGAACCCTGGATCACCGGTGCGTTCAGCTCCGCGCCGAGCTCGTCGAGTTGTTCGAGGTACGCGCCGATCACCAGCGTCGGCTCGCCGACGTGTTTATCCACAATGGACTTGATGACGGAGGTCTTCGTCCGCGCGGTCGAGGCGATCCGGTAGCGTTCCTCGCTCTCGCCCGTGGCGTAGACGAGCCGCTCGTTGTCGGTGAGCGTGACCCGCACCTCCACGCACTCCGCCGGGGCGATCCAGCCCTGTGCCTCGATGTCGCGCCACGGCACGTCGAACCTCTTCGGGCCGATCAGCGAGAACACGTCACCTTCGCGGCCGTCCTCGCGGACGAGCGTCGCGGTCAGGCCGAGCCGCCTCCGGGACTGCAGGTCCGCGGTCATCCGGAACACCGGTGCGGGCAGCAGGTGCACCTCGTCGTACACGACGAGGCCCCAGTCCCTCGAGTCGAACAGCTCCAGGTGCTTGTACTCGCCCTTGCTCTTGCGGGTGATCACCTGGTAAGTCGCGATCGTGACCGGGCGGATCTCCTTCTTCTCGCCGGAGTACTCGCCGATCTCCTCCTCGGTGAGCGACGTGCGCGCCACCAGCTCGCGCTTCCACTGCCTGCCCGCGACGGTGTTGGTGACCAGGATCAGCGTGGTGGCCTGCGCCTGCGCCATCGCGGCCGCCCCGACCAGGGTCTTGCCTGCGCCGCACGGCAGCACCACCACACCCGAACCACCTGCCCAGAACGCCTGCGCGGCCTGACGCTGGTAGTCCCGCAGTGACCAGTCGTCCTCGCGCAGCGCCATCGGGTGCGCCTCGCCGTCGACGTAGCCGGCGAGATCCTCCGCGGGCCAGCCCACCTTGAGCAGCGCCTGCTTGAGCCGCCCGCGTTCCGAAGGGTGCACGACGACCGTGTCGTCGTCGAGCCGTTCCCCCAGCATCGGGCTGATCTTCTTGCTGCGCAGGATCTCCTCGAGCACCGCGCGGTCGGTGGTCGTCATCACCAGCCCGTGCGCCGGGCTGTGCTGGATCTGCAGCCTGCCGAAGCGGCCCATCGTGTCGACGATGTCGATCAGCAGCGGCTGCGGCACCGGGAACCGCGAGTAGTTGGTGAGTGCGTCGACCACCTGCTCGGCGTCGTGGCCCGCGGCGCGGGCGTTCCAGAGCGCCAGCGGCGTGACGCGGTAGGTGTGGACGTGCTCGGGTGCGCGTTCGAGCTCGGCGAAGGGCGCGATCGCGATGCGCGCGTCCTCCGCGCGCTCGTGGTCGACCTCGAGCAGCACGGTCTTGTCGGACTGGACGATCAGCGGGCCATCGGTCACGCCTCCCTTTATACGTTCTCCGTCCGGCCGCGATCAGGACAGCTCGGGTTTCGGGAGCAGCGACTGCACGTCCAGCCGGTCCGCCAGCAGGCCGGAGCTGTGCATGAGGTCGGCGACCCGTTGCAGCCGGACACCGTTCAGTGACGTCGGGTAGGTGCCGAGGGAGACCAGCGACGCGGTCGTCGGGTCGATGTCGGCGAACCGTGGCAGCGCCTCCCGGATCACCATCGGATCGGCGCCGTGCTGCTGTGCCCGGCCGAGAACGTCCCGGAAAACGCTGAGCGTACGCGGGTTGGCCTGCGCGAACTCCCCGCTCGCGGCGTACGCGGACATCGGGAAGTCCTGGGTGGCGCCGCGCGAGCAGTCGGCGAGCACCCGCGCGCCGAAGTCCTTCTCCGCCAGGGTTATGTAGGGCTCGACCAGCCACGCGACATCGACGTCGCCCTGCTGCAGGGCGTCGATCATCCGCGGCATCGCCCACTCCTCGAAGCCGACCGAATCCAGGTCGAATCCCGCGGTTTCCAGTACCGAACCCGCGGTCAGCGTGCCGAGCCCGCCGATCTTGTCCACGGCGACCCGCGGCCACGAAAGGTCCTCCAGCGAGGTGTGACCGGAGTCGGGCAGCGCCACCAGCGCCATCGTGTTCTCACCCGCGGTGTACGCCTCGCCCTGCAGCTGCAACGAGGTGCCCGCGGCGGCGGCGCGGAACAGCGCGACGTCGCTGGCGAAGGTGATGTCGAGCTCGGCCGAGGCGAGCCGGTCGATGCCCTCGTCCCCGCCTTCGATCTCGACCAGGTCGACCCGCAACCCGGCCTGGCGGAACATGCCGTTCTCGACCGCGACGCGCAACGGCGCCGTGTCTATGGCATTTCCCACTCCGACACGGAGGTTGTCGCGTTCGGGAGCGGGTTCGTCACGGGGTGCGTCGGAGGGCAGGAGCGAGCAGGCGCTCAGCGTGAGCAGGACGGCAAGGAGCGGAAGGAGCAGCGAGCGGATGCGCAGGATCCGCAGGATCGCCAGGATCGCCAGGATCTCCGCCTCCCCGGTGCCGAGAGAGTATCTTCGCGTGGAGCTTAGGACGTCGGAAGCAATACCATCGACGGCGTCCCCCACCGGTTCGCCGGGCGCCTTCCGGACCATAGCGGATGTCGCTAGTCTCCAATGGTTTCTCGGGGACGGTGTTCCTGACTGCGGTTCGACGAAATGTGACAAGGAAGCCAGGTGACCCGTCGCAGCGAACGTCCCGGCCGGGATGAGGCGGCGGAAGCCGGGCGCGCCGGGGGCCGGTGGCGGCTGCGGAACTGGCGCCTGCGTACCAAACTGCTCGTGGTGCTGCTGATCCCGGCGCTGGCGGTGGTGGTGCTGGTCGGGCTGCGGGTGAGCGCGGATCTCGATCGGGCCGACCGGTTCGCCGACGGGGCGGAACGTGTCCGGGTGGACGGCAAGGTCGCCGACGTGCTGCACCAGCTGCAGCGTGAGCGGGACCTCACGGTGCGCTATGTCGCGGCCGGCAGGCAGGGCGATCTCGGCGAGCTGCGCGAGCAGCGGGAACGCGTCGACGCGGCGATCGGCGTGTTCGGCCGGGACCTGGTGGCTGCGAGCTCGCGGCTCTCGCCTGCCGCCGTGGACGCGATCCGGCGGAGCGAGGACCGGCTCGGCGTGCTGAGCGCCCTGCGCTATGCGGGCGAGCACTCGGAGTTTCCCGCCGACGCGGTGCTGCGCTCCTACAGCGAGCTGATCTCCGGGCTGCTCGACATCGGTGACCAGGCCGTGTCGAACTCACCCGACGGCGAGCTGGCCCGCACGCGGCTGGCCACCAACGCGCTGGCCAGGGTCAAGGACCAGATGTCGGTCAAGCGGGCGCTCGTGGCCGAGGCGCTCGCGCGGGGCAGCCTGTCCCCGGACCGGGAACGTGCGCTGCTCGCCGCCGAGTCCGGGCTGTCCGCAGCCCGCGAGGACTTCGTGAAGTTCGCCACCCCGAGACAGCAGCGGATGTACGACGACACGGTGATCGGGCTCGTCGTCGACATCGGCAACGGCATGGTCGAGTCGGTGCTGACGAGTACCGAGAGCGGCGGGGACCTCAGCGAGCTCGACGCCGAGCAGTGGGACACGGCCGCCACCTACACGGTGAACCTCGCCAACCGCGTGCAGGACGCGATGCTCGTGCAACTGCAGCAGCGTTCCGACGCGCTGGCTGCCGACGCCCGCCGGTCGGCGATCACCGATGCCGGCATCGTGCTCGGTGTGCTGCTGGTCGCCGCGACCCTCGCGGTGGTCATCGCGCGTTCGTTGCTGCGGCCGCTGCGGGTGCTGCGCAGCAGCGCGCTCGACGTGGCCGAGCACCGGTTGCCCGCCGCCGTCGACGGCATCCTGGCCGACCCCGAACCCGGCCCGGAGCACGTGCGCCGCCGCGCGATCGCGCCGGTGCCGGTGTTCAGCCGGGAGGAGCTGGGGCAGGTGGCCAGGGCGTTCGACGCCGTGCACGGCGAGGCGGTACGGCTCGCCGGGGACCAGGCGATGTTGCGGGAGAACGTCAACTCGATGTTCGTCAGCCTGTCCAGGCGCAGCCAGGAGCTCGTCGAGCGGCAGCTGTCCGTGCTCGACCGGATGGAAGCGGACGAGCAGGACCCGGACACCCTCGGCGGACTGTTCGAACTGGACCATCTCGCCACGAGAATGCGGCGCAACAGCGAGAACCTGCTGGTGCTCGCGGGCTACGACGCCGGACCGGCGCTGCCGGGCGCGGTGCCCGCCGACGAGATCATCGGCGCCGCACTGTCCGAAGTAGAGCATTATCCTCGGATCGAGGTAGCCGCGACCCCGGGTGTCGCGGTGCGCGGCGACGTGGTGAGCGACCTCATCCACGTGATCTCGGAACTGCTCGAGAACGCTACCGAGTACTCGGGCCAGGACGCCCCGGTGTCGGTGGTCAGCTCGGCGACCGGACGCGGCGACTGGCGGATCGACATCACCGACCGCGGCGCGGGCATGCCGCCTGCGGAGATCGAGCGGGTCAACGCGCGGCTCGCCGAGCCGCCCGAGGTCGACGTCGAGGTGTCGCGCCGGATGGGCCTATACGTCGTGGCACGGCTGTCCCAGCGGCACCGGATACACGTGCGGCTCAGCCCTGCGGAGACCGGTGGGCTGACCGCGACGGTGATCGTGCCCGCCGCGTTGCTGAGCGTCGAAGGCCCGGCACCCGCCGCGCCACCGCCACCGCCACCTGAGCGGCCTGCGCCGGAACGGGAGCCGGAGGAGGCCGACGCACCGTGGCAGGCGCTGACCGAGTACGGGCCGCCGAGGCGGGCGCCGGTCGAGTGGGAGCCGCCGCCGCAGTGGCCCACCGAGGACGACGAGAGCCCGCACGCGCTCGACGACGATACGCCGACCGAGCGGCTGCCCGCGTATCAGGAAGTGCTCTCGCAGTGGTTCCAGGCCTCGGAGGAGGAGCGGATCCGCGACGCCGCCGCGCTCACCGTGCACGCCGAGGACGTGGTCTGGCCGGCCGAGGACGAGGAGGAGGAGCTGCCGGTGATCGACCGCGCCCCCGAGGCGGTCCGGTCGCGGATGAGCCGCCTGCAGAACGGGGTGCGGCGGGGCAGGCACGAGCGGGTGGACTGAAGCGGCGCCCCGACGGCCTGCCCGCGAGACGACAGCTAACTCGGCTTCTCGCTCACGACCCCGGCCGCGGGTTCGGCCGGGGTGCCGCCCTGCAGGAGCCGGGCCACCTCGGCGCGCAGCGAGACGAAGTTCGCCGACTCACGGGTGGTGATCTGGTGCCGCTCCGCGGGCAGGTCCACCGGCAGATCGGCGACGATGCGGGCCGGCGACTTGGACAGCACCAGCACCCGGTCGCCCAGGTAGACGCTCTCGTCGATGTCGTGCGTGACGAGCAGGATCGTGCTGCCGTGCTGTAGCTGCACGCTGCGCAGCAGGTCCTCCAGCTCGAAGCGCGTCTGCGCGTCCACGGACGCGAACGGCTCGTCCATCAGCAGCAGGGCGGGGCGGCGGGCCAGCGCCCGCGCGATCGAAACCCGCTGCTGCATGCCGCCGGAGAGCTGCCACGGGTACTTGCCGCCCACACCGGGCAGGCTGACCCACTCCAGCGCCTCCTCCGAGCGCTCCCTGCGCTCGGCCCGCGACTTCTTCCAGCGCAGCGGGAACTCCACGTTCTGCCGCACGGTCAGCCACGGGAACAGCGAGCGGCTGTAGTCCTGGAAGACCACGGCCAGGTCTTCGGGCACACCGGTGACCCGGTCGCCGTGCAGGGAGACCTCGCCGCCGGTCGGCGTGATCAGGCCGGAGATGCAGCGCAGCAGCGTGGACTTGCCGCAGCCGGAGGGACCGACGATGCAGGAGAGCTCGCCGGTCTCCACGGTGAAGGTCAGGTCGTTCACGGCGACGTGCGCGTGCTCGCCGGTGCCGTAGCGGTGACTGAGGCCCGTCACCTGAAGCATGGTCGACATTTCAGGCTCCTGTGGTCTTGGCGGTCGTGGCACCGGTACTCGGTTGCCAGCTGAGCATCCGTCTCTCGACGACCAGCAGCAAGGCGTTCAGCCCGTAGCCGAGTACGCCGAGCAGCACGATCCACGACCACATCGCCGGAAAGTCGAACCGCTGCTGCGCGAAGATCAGCTCGTAGCCGATCCCGTCGGTCGCGCCGACCATCTCCGAGACCACCATGAGGATCAGCGCGATGGACAGGCTCAGCCGCAGTCCGGCGAAGATCTTCGGCAGCGCGGCGGGCAGCACCACCATCGCGATCCAGTAGTGCTGCGGAGTCCGGAACGAGCGAGCGGTGTCCCGCTGGGTCGCGTTCACCGAGCGGACGCCGTCGACGGTGTTCAGCAGGATCGGCCATATCGAGCCGAAGACGATCGTGGTCAGCTTCATGCTCGTGCCGATGCTGAGCAGGACGAGGAAGACCGGGATCAGCGTGGGCGGCGGGATCGCCCTCATGAAGGCGAACAGCGGGCCCACGTAGTCCATCCCGGTCCTCGACCGGCCCAGCGCGGTGCCGAGACCGACACCGAGCACCACCGCGATGCTCCAGCCGCCGAAGACCCTGCCCAGGCTCGGCAGGATGTCCTGGTAGACGTCGTCGGTCAGGAACAGCCGCGTCGCGGGCGCGGAGAACCAGAGCTCCGCGATCTTGTCCAGGATCGTCGTCGGCGGCGGGAAGAAGGGGTCCTCCGCCAGGCGCGTCGCGAGCTCCCACAGCACGACCGCGCCGAAGAACAGCGACCACTTGCGCAGGAAACCGAGGAAGTGGTTCACATCGCCCCCCGTGTCCTGCGGGGCACCCGCACCCGGTCGGCGATGGTGAGCCGGGCTTCGCGATTGTCGCTCACATCGCTCACATCGCCTCCCGGTGTTCTGCGGGGCACCCGCACCCGGTCGGCGATGGTGAGCCGGGCTTCGCGATTGTCGCTCACATCGCCTCCGCGGTCGTTGCCGTGTGCCAGCGGAACAACCGCCTGCCGAGCCGTTCGAGCCCGTCGTTGATCAGGTATCCGAGCAGCCCTGCGACGACGGTGCCGGCCAGCACGAGATCCATCCGGCCGCCACCCGAGGTGGCCGCGAGGATGAACTGCCCGATACCGGCGGCGGCTCCGGCGATGAACTCGGTACTCACCACGACGATCAGCCCGATCGCCGCGGACATCCTGATCCCGGTGAAGATGAACGGGGCCGCGTGCGGCAACGCCACAGACGCGAGTATCCGCATCCGCCCGGCACCGCACGAGCGCGCGGTGTCGATGAGCAGCGAGTCGATCTCGTCGAAGGCGTAGATGGCGTTGTAGAGGATCGGCCAGATCGCCGCGTAGATCGCCAGTGCGATCTTCGACTCCGGCCCGCCGCCGACGACGAGGATCACCAGTGGGATCAGCGCGACCGACGGGATCGGCCGGAGGAACTCGACGATCGCCCTGGTGGCGACGCGCAGCCCGGGCAGGCTGCCGAGCAGCAGCCCGGCCGGCACCGCGATCACGATCGCGGTGCCGAGCGCGATCGCCCAGGCGAGCACGGTCGCGATGACGTCCCGCAGGAACGGTTCGTCGCCGAGCAGGCTGACCGTCCGCGCCAGCACGACGCTCGCCGGCGGAACCTCCCGCTCCGGTACCAGGCCGAGCCTGACCACGGCTTCCCAGAGCAGCAGGAAGCCCGCCAGGCCGGCCAGGTTTCGAACGATGGGCCGCACGTGTCAGCGCTTGTCTCGAGAACCGGGAGCCGGGGCTCCGCGCCGATACCCGAGCGCCTGGCGTGCCTGCTCAGGGCCCTGCCACCACGATCGCCCGGCCGGGGGCCGGGCCGGTTCGCTGGCCGCGTTCATAAACGTCACTCCTGTTCGCACGACCGGCCGTCAGGTGGTCGCCGACTCCGCGATCATCTCGCTGGCCTCGATCTTCTTCGGGATAATGCCGAACTCCACCATGAGGTCCGGCACCCGCTGCAGGCGCACCGGGTCCAGCGTCGCGTGGAACTGCGGCAGGGTGACCAGCTTCGCCGTACCGGCCTCGATGTGGGCGTAGTCGACGAGCAGCGGCTCGATCTTGCTGCGGTCCTGCGACTCCTCGGTGGCCTTCCGCATCGCCCGCTGGAAGGCGGCGACGGTCTTCGGGTTCTGCTCCGCGAACTGGGCCAGCGAGCCGTAGCCGGCCAGCGGGAAGTCCTTCGTCGGCCCGGTCGCCACGTCGGTCAGCGGGACGGTGCCCGCCTCCTGGGCCGAGTTGGTCAGGAACGGCTCGATCAGCAGGCCGGCGTCGATGTCCCCGCGCGAGAGCGCGCCGGAGATGTCCGGGAACGAGATCGGCACCCAGTTCACCGACTCGTAGTCGACGTCGTTGGTCTTCATGACCGACTTCACCAGCGCGTCCGAGATGGTGTTCAGCGCGGAGACACCGATCTTCTTGCCCGCGAGGTCACTCACCTTCTTCACGGACGAATCCGGCATTGTGACAAGTACCACACTGTTCGGTGCGGTGGAGACCGCGTCGGCGACGAACTTGATGTCCGCCACACCCTGGCTCTGCGCCGCGAAGAACGGCACGTAGCTGGAGAACGCGATCTCGGCGTCGCCGCCGATCAGCTTGGAGAGCGCCGCCTGACCGCTGGCGGCCTGGTCGATCTTGACCTCGAGCCCCTCCTCCTTGAAGTAGCCGTTCTTCACCGCGAGGTGCAGCGGGGCGACATCGATCGCGGGCAGTGTCGCCACGGTGATGTTGCTCTTCTCGAGCGGGCCGTCGCTGCTCTCGGACTCGGGGTCCTCGCCACCGAGCAGTCCGCACCCGCTGACCGAGGCGAGAACCGCGAACGTCGAGATTACGGTGGCGACCCGCGTGCGTCTGCGCGGACGGGCCGTCCTGGTGATGCCGTGTCGAAGCACTGCCACTCCTGGTTTACGAGATGTACTGGGGTTTGGTTAGGGTGCGGCGAGCCGCGCCGGCTCCGCGAGCCACGGTTACTTTAGAGATCCCGGGCGATCATTACAATGCGTACCGAGCTGGGGTCTCTCAGTACGCCAGACCATCCAAACGGGTGGTTATTGGTGTGATGTAGTTTACTCTCGGTTTACCGGCAAGGGGTAAAACGGGCGAACGTCCGCGGACGCCGTGGCAGTGTCGGGTGGTATCTAACCTGCGAGGGTTACATCATGCCGCTGTGTTCGCTACCTTCTGTATCTCCCGTGCGGTACCAGGCCACCGATGAGTGACGAGAGAGTGACTGAATGGCGGAGTGGGCTTCTACCTTGCCGATAACTCCGGGCATCTTGGGCGCCGGCCTGGACCAATCACCCCTGTGGTACCGGGCTGGGTTGACCAGCGCGGCCGTACAACGCAATGCTTCCGCTGTGCGTCGTCCGCCGGAGTGACGGTTGGCGCGCTGATGTGCACGGAGCGTGCTGAGAACTCCCCGGCGGCGGTGCCGGGTTCATAGCCGGCTCGGAGAACGATGGTGGTAGAGCGGTGCCGACGACAGAGACCGCGGCGGTAGACGGTCCTCCTGCGGCCGAACAGGGTGCGCAGGAGCAATCAGCGGAGTCCAGCGGCTCCCGGTGGAGGCTGCGCAACTGGCCGCTCCGCACCAAGCTCGCTGCCGTCCTGATCATCCCGATGGTCACCGCATTGGTGTTCGGGGGCCTTCGGGCGCTGGACGAGGTGAACCGTGCCGAGGAGTTCCAACATACCGTCGACCAGGTAGATGTCGCCGCCCATGTGACGAATGTGGTCCAAGCGTTACAGGCGGAGCGGACGCTGGCCGTTGCCCGGATCGCGAACGGTTCGGGCGATCGCGCGGCGCTCGACGCCCAGGTCGCCGAGACCGACGCCGCCGTCCGTGACCTGCGGGGCGCCGCCGCCCAGCTCAACCTCCCGAGCGAGGAGGCGCGCGAGCGCTACGACCGGGGGCTCGAACGGCTCGACGCGCTGGAACCGCTGCGCGCCTCGATCAGCAACAGCGCCTACCCTGACCTGTTCGCGTTCAACACCTATACCTCCATCCTCGAGTCGCTCGTGCAGCTCGGACGTGAGGTCAACACCGCCGTCACCGACCGCGAGCTGCTCCGCCGCGGCACGACGCTGCAGGCGCTGAGCGAGGCGAAGGAGTTCGTCTCGCGGGAGAACGCGGCCCTGCAGATCGCCGCGGGCCGCAACGGCTTCCCCGCCGACCTGCTGGAGCGGACGCAGGCCGCGCAGGCCAGCGCCCGCGCGTCGCTGGACATCTTCATGGCCAACGCCTCCACCGGGCAGCAGCAGCTCTACTCGGACACCGTCGCCGGTCCCGACGTGGACAACCGCGAACGGATCAAGACGGCCGCGTTCGTCCGCGCCACCGAGGGCGACGATCTCGCGGTGGACGTTCAACGGCTGACCGCCGACGGCGCCTCCACCACGGAGAAGTTGCGCGAGGTCGAGAACACGCTGCTCAGCGGGCTGCGTGCACAGGCCGACACGCTCGCCGCGGACGCCACCCAGGCGGCGTGGGTGTTCTTCGGCCTCATGCTGACCGCGCTGGTCGCCGCGCTGATCCTGATGCTGGTGGTCGCCCGCGCGCTGATCAAGCCGCTGCGGGTGCTGCGCACGAGCGCGCTCGAGACCGCCTACGTCCGCCTGCCGGAGACGGTGCGGCGCATCCTGGCCGACCCGAACCCGATGGAGGCCTCGCGCAACGCGGTCGCGCCGGTGCCGGTGCACAGCACCGAGGAGATCGGCGAGGTCGCGCGTTCGTTCGACGTCGTGCACGAGCGGGCCATCCGGATGGCGGCGGAACAGGCGCTGCTGCGCGAGAACGTCAACGGCATCTTCGTCAACCTGTCCCGCCGTAGCCAGCGGCTGGTGGAGCGGCAGCTCGGCGTGATCGACGGGCTGGAGGCCGACGAGCAGGACCCGGACCAGCTGGCCAGCCTCTTCGAGCTCGACCACCTGGCGACCCGGCTGCGGCGCAACGGTGAGAGCCTGCTGGTGCTTTCCGGCGCCGGCCTGGCGAAGTCCGTGCCGAAGCCGGTGCCCGCGGCGGACGTCATTGGTGCCGCGCTGTCGGAGATCGAGCAGTACGCACGTGTCGAGGTCGGGTCCGTCCCGGAGGTGGCGGTGCGCGGCCTTGCCGTGCACGACCTCGTCCACCTGCTGGCCGAGCTGTTCGACAACGCGACCTACTTCTCCGAGCCGGAGACGAAGATCAGCGTGCGGGCGGTGGTGACACGCAGGCATTCGCTCGCCATCCAGATCACCGACCGTGGTGTCGGGATGACCGAGGAGCAGATCGCCGAGGCCAACGAGCGGCTCGCCGACCCGCCGGATCTCGATGTGTCGGTGACACGGCGGATGGGCCTCTACGTGGTCGCGCGGCTGGCCCAGCGGCACGGCATCGAGGTACGGCTGCGGGAGAACGAGGACATCGAGGGCGGCGTCATCGCCCGGATCGTCGTACCGACCGAACTGCTCACCAGCCTCACGCCAGGGGGTGAGCGGCCGCAGCCGACGACGCCGGAGGAGATCTCGGCTCCGTTGCAGGGGACGCCCCGCTCGCCGAGGGCGCAGTCCTCCTCGCTGTCGTCGCTGTCCTCCTTCACGGGCGCGCCCTCGGGGGCCGGCCGGGCGGAGCGGCAGGCGACGACGCAGCTGCCGGCCACCTCGGCGTCCGCTCGCAGGCAGGACGCGCCGGCGCAGGCGGCCGACGAGAGTGGCCTCGTGGCGCTGGAGAACCCCATCAGCCTCGACGAGCTCGTCGGCGGCGGCGGCTCGCGGGCGGCAGGGCCGTTCCTCAGTACGGGACCGGAGCCGCCGCCCCGGTCGCAGCCGGACGAGGAACCGGAGTGGCCTGCCGAGTCGCCGGACGGCGACACGAACGGCTACCCGGGCGACATCGCGCAGCCGCTGGCGCTACCCAAGCGGGAGCCGCGCTACGTGCCGGTGGCACCGGAGCAGCCCGCCGCGCCCGAACCCGCGGGCGGTGACGGCAGCGCGCTCGAGGACGACGTGCCCACCAGACGGCTGCCGATCTACCAGTCCGTGCTCTCCCGCTGGTTCAGTGAGGAGTCCGGGCTCCAGCCGGACGAGAGCGAATCGGAGCGGGCGGTGCCGGAAGAACCTGCTGAACAGAGCGCCGGTGTGGACGAGGAGTGGCGCAGTGCCGCCGACAACGGCTGGCAGGCCGCGCACGCACTGCTCGAGTCCAGAAGCGAGGAACTGACCCCGGCCGGCCTGCCCAAACGCGTGCCTAACGCATACTTGGTGCCGGGTTCGATCAACCGGAGCGAGGGCGACGCGTTCACCGACACCACGGTCGGCGCACCAGGACAAGGGGCCATAGCCAGGTCGGCCGACGCGGCACGCAACCGGATGGCGAGTTTCCAGCGTGGCTACCAGAGTGGCCGCCACGCGCTCAGGGAGACGTCGACGGACGACGCGCGCCAGGATTCCGTGACGGTGAACGGGTTGGGCGAGCGATCGGCCGACAACGGGGCGAAGGAGTAAGACTTGACACGGGCGAGTTCAATGCAGCCGGGCGGGCCGCAACAGGGCAACTCCGGGCAGATGGGGAGCTTCGCTTGGCTCATCACGGACTTCGTGCACCGGGTGCCGGGCGCGGCGCACGCCGTCGTCGTCTCGGCCGACGGGTTGCTGCTCGCGTCGTCCCGTGGGCTGCCCAAGGACCGGGCCGATCAGCTCGCGGCGGTGGCGTCGGGGCTGACCAGCCTCGCCCGCGGCGCCGCGCAGGTGTTCGAGGGTGGCACCGTGGCGCAGACCGTGATCGAGATGGCCAACGGCTTCCTGTTCCTGATGTCGGTGTCGGACGGCTCGTGCCTGGCCGTGCTCGGCTCTCCGGACAGCGACATCGGTCTGGTGGTGTACGAGATGACGCTGCTGGTCGACCGGGTCGGCCAGCAGATGACGCCCGAGCTACGTGCCCAGTTGCAGGGCTCGGCGCGCCGGTAAGAGAGCACTGAGGAGACTGCCGTGGATTCCGGGCACTCACGAGGTGATCGACGGCTCGACAAGAACTATCCAGCCGGACGGTGGCCGAACGAGTCGGACAGTGACGTAACCGGTGACGACCGGAAGGGACTTCGCGACCACACCGATCGCGACCGCAGGAGCTGGCGGGGCGGCGACCACGTCGCCGACGCCCAGCCGGAGCCGCACGACTGGCTGCACCTGGACGGCGGGTCACCCGGTCCGTCCGACTTCAGCGTCTCCGAGTACCGGCAGCGGCTGCTCGGCGGCCCGGGTGCCGAGCTGTACGGCATGGGCGGTGGCGGCCTGCGCGAGCCCGCCGACGAGCCGTCCGGGTTCGTGCCGTTCGCCGAGCGTTCCCTCGACAACGGGCCGTCGTCGCAGGACTACCTGCCCTCGCCGCTGCCCCGGCAGGCAAGTGCCGAACCCGAGTCGGCGGCGGAGAGCTCCGGCCTGGTGCGGCCGTACTTCCGGACGAAGGGGCGGACGAAGCCCACGTACGACCTCGCCATCGAGGCGCTGGTGTCCACCAGCGAGCGGGGCAGGGTGCTCGACCGGGTGCGGGTACCCGAGCACCGCTCGATCTGCGGGTTGTGCCTCGACACCCGTTCGGTGGCCGAGGTGGCGGCGCTGCTCCGGCTGCCGCTCGGCGTCGTGCGGGTCCTGGTTGGTGACGTAGCCGGTCTCGGGCTCGTGCTCGTGCACACCGCGGGCACCGCGGTGGGAGACCGGCCGAGTATCGAATTCATGGAAAGGGTTCTCAGTGGGCTTCGGAGAATTTGACTCCGACGCGAACACGTCGGCAGCGGCGGGTCCGACCTCCTCGGCCAAGATCGTGGTGGCAGGGGGTTTCGGAGCCGGCAAGACCACGCTGGTCGGCGCGGTCTCCGAAATCGCCCCGCTCACCACGGAGGCTTCGATGACCGAGGCCAGCGTGTCCGTCGACGACATCTCCGCGACACCGAACAAGGTCACCACCACCGTCGCGATGGACTTCGGCCGGATCTCCCTGGATTCGGACCTGGTCCTGTACGTCTTCGGCACGCCGGGCCAGCACCGGTTCTGGTTCATGTGGGACGACCTCGCGCTGGGTGCGATCGGCGCCGTCGTGCTGGTCGACACGCGCCGGCTTGCGGACGCGTTCCCCTCGATCGACTTCTTCGAGAACCGCAAGCTGCCCTACATCGTGGCGATCAACTGTTTTGACCGGCTGCTGCATCACCAGATCGAGGATGTCCGGCACGCGCTGACGATCTCGCCCTCGGTGCCGATCATGGCGTGCGACGCCCGGGACCGCGAGTCGGCGAAGCAGGTGCTCATCTCGGTGGTGCAGCACGCGATCTCCCGCGACAGCGCACTTCAGGCAGGGTGATGATGCGGCCGTTGGGGTGAACTCCCGCGCGGTGCGCGGTGTGGCCCTCGACAGCTCCGTCCCGGCTAATAGTCTGGCGGTCGAGGTGCAGGAGGAGGCGAGGAGAGGACAGTGACGGATTCGGCCGGCCAGGGCAGCTTCGGCTGGCTCATCACCGACTTCGTGCGCCGGGTGCCGGGCGCCGCGCATGCCGTCGTCGTCTCGGCGGACGGTCTGCTCCTCGCGGGCTCCGAGGGGCTGCCGCGGGAGCGGGCCGAGCAGCTCTCCGCCGTCGCCTCCGGCCTTGTCTCGCTGACGCTCGGTGCGGCGCGCTGCTTCGAGGCGGGCCAGGTCAACCAGACGGTCGTCGAGATGGAACACGGGTACCTGTTCCTCATGTCGATCAGCGACGGATCGTGCCTCGCGGTGCTCGCCGCGCCGACCGCCGACATCGGCACGGTGGCCTACGAGATGACGCTGCTCGTGGAGCGAGTCGGCCAGCAGATGACGCCCGAGCTGCGGGCGCAGCTCCAGGGTGGCGTGCGCGGGTAGTACGGGATGCGAATTCGCGGGGGGCGTGAACAGGACGCCGTGGACGACTGGGCGGCGCTGCACCAGGGAACGGGCCGGGAGGAGTTCGACGCGCCCGGCCGGTTCGACCTCACCGGCCTCCCCAAGCTGGTGCGCGCCGAGCCCGTCCGCCAGCCCCGCCGGTCGCTGGTCCGGCCCTACGCGCGCACGGGTGGCCGGACAAGGCCAGGGCAGGAACTCGCCCTCGAGTCGCTGGTGTGGACGACGGCCGCCGGGCGCAGGCACGAGGGTGTCGTGTCCGTGGAGCAGCGGTTCATCTGCGACCTGTGCGTGGAGTCGCGCTCGGTCGCGGAGGTCGCCGCCTACGTCCACCTGCCGCTCGGGGTGGTGAAGGTGATCGTGGCCGACCTCGCCGATGCCGGTGCCGTGGAGATCCACCATCCCGGCCTGCTGGTCGCCGACCGCTCCTCGCTCGACTTCATGTCGCGGCTCCTCGAGGGCCTCCGCGCCCTCTGACGCCGGAGCGTGGCGCATGGGCCGGGGCTCAGTCCTCGACGAGGGCGGCCGAGGTGATGCGGTGCAGGGGGTAGCGCTCGCGGCCCTCGCCCTCCAGGATGCCGCCGCCCACCCGTACCGGCGTGACCACGCGCTGGCTGGCCGTGCCGTTCGAGTCGACGAAGCCGATCCACACCTGCCGCTGCCTGCGCGTCGCCTCGGTGAGCAGCGCCAGCGTCGCCGAGGTGTCGGCACCGCCCCCGCCCGGCAGCCGGACGACGCGGCCGCGCCGGCTGCCCGCCGCCCGGTCGCCCGCGCGCACGTGCTCCACCACCGAGGCCACCTGCTCGGGGCTGATCGTGCCCGGCTCGCTCGCCACCGGCCGGGCCTGCCGTGACCGCGCGGGTACCCGCCTGCCGCTGGGGCGCAGGTCCACGATCCGCCCGTCCGGCCCCTCCGCAGCCGGGGCGAAGCCGGCCTCCCGCAGCCCGTCGAGCACCTCAGCCAGCGGCAACGAGCTGATCAGCACCGTCGGTGCGATGCGGCGCAGGTCGTACTCCCGCGCGACCTGGTTGCCGAGCACCTCCGCGAGCAGCACCTCGTCGTCGCAGCGCAGGAACGAGCCGGCGTTGCCGCCGCGCAGGCGCCCGTGCCTGCGGGCCACGTCGTCGATGAGGTAGGTCAGCGACTGCGGCACCGGTGTGGCCGAGCGGGTGCCGAACAGCTCGTGCAGCTCACCGGCGGTGCGCCCGGTGTCCAGCGCCCGCCGCACCGACGACTCCGTCACCCGGTACACCGTCGCGTGCCCCGCCGACTCGACATCCGCAACGGCCGCGATCTCGCCGGCCAGCGCGGGCTCGAGCGGTCCCGGCGCCACGACGGTCAGGTCGGCCTGCACGAGCACGTGCGCGACGGGCTTGGGCATCGCGTCGGCCATCGCGTTCGCCGCACCGTGCCGGTCGCCCGCGAGCAGGGCCGCTGCCGCCGAGGTCAGCGCGCCCATCCCGGTCACCCCGATGGCGGCGGCCTCGGCCATCGTCCAGCGCACCGTGTCGTCGCGTAGCCTGCCGCCGCGCCGCGGCATCCGCCACGCGAGCACCGCCACCAGCTCGTCGACGCTCTTCACCCCCGCACCGGACGGCAGCTCGCCGAGCGAGTCGAGCACCCGGCGGCGGAAAGCGGGAGCGAGTGGCCTGCGCAGATCCTCGGCCAGCGGGAGCAGCGGTTTGTCCTTGGCGTCGCGGCGGCCGGCCAGTCCGGGCAGCCGGGGCAGCTCCAGCCAGGCCCGCGCGAGCGTGACCCAGCGCTCCGGCGGTGCGGAGGCCAGCCACGAGTCGGTGAGCGTGGTCGGCACCCACTCGGGGCTGCTCTCCTGGCTGTCCGCGGCCAGCCCGGCGCCCACCGCCAGCTCCGCGAGCAGCGTGGCCCGCGTCTCGTCCACCTCCAGGTCGCGGGCGAGCCTGCGCAGCTCGCGCACACCGAGCCCGCCCGACTTCAGGACCGGAGGCGGCGTCAGCGACCAGGTCCGGAGCAGGGACTCCAGCTGGCGCAGCAGCTCCATCGCCTCGCCCGCGGCCACCTCGTCGACGCTCGACTGCTGGTGCGGGTTGGTCGGCAGCTCCGGCTCGACCAGGGACTCCGGCGGGAACGTGGCGCCCCCGCGCAGGGCGATGCCGAGCTCGCGCGGCAGTTCCACCGTCTGGTCGTCGTGGCGCAGCAGGAGCCCGCGCGCGAGCAGCCGCCGCACCGGTGTGTCCGTGCGCTCCGGTGGCACGTCCGTCGCGGCGTCCCGGGTGCGCCCGATCGGCGGTCCGGCGGCCAGCGTGTCCAGCAGTGACCGCTCGTCCTCGCCGAGTTCGGTGAGGACGGCGTCCATGTCGGCGGCGGCCAGTGCGGGCACGGAGGCGCCCAGCCCCGCGGGATAGGGCCCGAACACCTCCCTGGCGCCCGGCGCGACGTTCAGCGCGTCGTCGTCGCCCCACACCAGCGCGCGGGCCCGGAGCCGGTCCAGCGCGCCGCCCACGTCGGTCCGGACGAGCCCCGCGACGTCCCGGCGGGTGACGGCGGCCGTGTCGGCGCCCGCCACGAGCAGCGTCTCCAGCACGGCGAGGGTGGCGGTGTCCAGGTCCTCGCACGCCCTGGCGACGGAGCCGGCCGTGCCCGCGCGGGTGGCGAGCACGGTCGAGTCGGCGGGTGGAGGGGTCGCCAGATCACGCCGGGAGCGCAGCAGCGTGGCCAGCGTGTCGTCGGACGCCGAGCGCAGCCAGTCCGCAAGAGAGGTCGCGGGCATCGCCGACCACGATATCCCCTGTCAGTGGGCGTCCGGCACACTGTGCACATCGTTGGTCGATGTGTGTGGAGGACGACGTGGCGAAGGCCGAGAACCGTAAGCGCAAGCGGATCGACCCGAGCTGGCCCGAGGTTCCGCCCGGTGAGCACCCGGTGTCCGAGCTGGCCTCGGACCGGCAGGGTGCCCTTTCCCCGTACGGTGACGTGACGTTCCCCGTCGAGTCCGTGCCGTACGAGCACCCCGAGACCGAGATCAACAAGTCCTGACGCCGCTTCCCGGGCCGGCCATGAGTTACCGGTGAGTCACCGATCCTGGCCGTCGGTGCCGGCTGTCACGGGGCTAATGTCTGCACCCGTATCCAGCCGAATCTGAATGCGGGGTAGCGCATATGCCGGTTCCCGGCCCCGGTTACTCGATCACCGTGCGGCTCGAGGCGCCGCCCTCGGCCAGCGCGGCAGGCGACCTGACCACCGCCGTGGGCCGGGTGGGCGGCGTGCTCACCGCGTTCGACGTGGTCGAGTCGCACGCGGACGCCATCGTGGTGGACATCACGGTGAACGTGGCGTCCACCGACCACGCCGATGGCATCACGCAGGTGCTCGACCAGTTGCCGGGCGTGCGCGTGCGGAAGGTCTCCGACCGCACGTTCCTGATGCATCTCGGCGGCAAGCTGGAGGTCAGTCCGAAGGTCGACCTGCGCAACCGTGACGACCTCTCCCGCGCCTACACCCCCGGCGTCGCCCGGGTCTGCCAGGCGATCGCGGCCAACCCGGAGGACGCGCGCAGGCTGACCATCAAGCGCAACACGGTCGCGGTGGTCACCGACGGCTCGGCGGTGCTCGGACTCGGCAACATCGGCCCGGCTGCGGCGCTGCCGGTGATGGAGGGCAAGGCGGCCCTGTTCAAGAAGTTCGCCGGAGTCGACGCGTGGCCGGTGTGCCTGGACACCCAGGACACCGAGGAGATCATCTCGATCGTGCGCGCGCTCGCGCCCGTGTATGCCGGGATCAACCTGGAGGACATCGCCGCCCCGCGCTGCTTCGAGATCGAGGCGCGGCTGCGGGAGCAGCTCGACATCCCGGTTTTCCACGACGACCAGCACGGCACCGCGATCGTCGTGGTGGCCGCGCTGCGCAACGCCCTGCGGGTGGTCGGCAAGCCCATCGAGAAGTGCAAGATCGTGGTCAGCGGGGTGGGCGCCGCAGGCTCCGCGATCATCCGCCTGCTGCTGCGCAAGGCGCCCGCCGACATCATCGCCGTCGACATCGACGGGATCGTGCACGCCGGGCGCTCCGGGCTGGACGACAACCTGAGCTCGGTCGCCGGGCGCACCAACAAGGAGGGCGTGTCGGGCACGCTGCACGACGCGCTCGTCGGGGCGGACGTGTTCATCGGAGTCTCGGCGCCGAACCTGTTCGGTGCCGAGCAGGTGGCCACGATGGCCGAGGACGCGGTGGTGTTCGCGCTGGCCAACCCGGACCCCGAGATCGACCCGCTGGAGGCGCAGAAGCACGCCGCGGTGGTGGCCACCGGGCGCAGCGACTACCCGAACCAGATCAACAACGTGCTGGCCTTCCCCGGTGTGTTCCGCGGCCTGCTCGACGCGCACGCGCACCACATCGGCGACGACATGCTGCTGGCCGCGGCCAACGCCATCGCCGACGTGGTGGACGACCGGCTCAACGCCTCGTTCATCGTGCCCAGCGTGTTCGACTCGGCCGTGGCACCCGCCGTCGCCGACGCCGTCCGGGCGGCCGCCCGCGCAGTGGAAGCGGAGGAAGTAGCCTCCACGGTGTGAGTGAACTGTCCCACGTCGACGAGAGCGGTGCCGCTCGGATGGTCGACGTCTCCGGCAAGGATGTCACCGCTCGTACGGCGGTGGCCAGTGGCAGGGTGCGCACGACCGCCGAGGTGATCGGGCTGCTTTCGGCGAACGGGCTGCCGAAGGGGGACGCCCTCGCCACCGCGCGGATCGCCGGGGTGCTCGGCGCGAAGCGGACCTCCGAGCTCATCCCGCTGTGCCACCAGATCGCGCTGTCCAAGGTGGATGTGCGCTTCGAACTGGACGGGGACAGCGTGCGCATCGAGGCGACCGTGCGCACCAACGATCGCACCGGCGTCGAGATGGAGGCACTGACCGCGGTCACCGTCGCCGGGCTGACGGTGCACGACATGATCAAGGCGGTGGACCCGGCGGCGTCGCTCGACGAGGTGCGGGTCGAGGCGAAGGACGGCGGCAAGACCGGAAGCTGGCGCCGGGAGGAAGGCCGATGAAGGGCAACGCGCGCGTCATCGTCGCGTCGAACCGGGCGGCGAGCGGCGTCTACGCGGACGAGACCGGGCCGCTGATCAGGCAGTGGCTCGCCGAGCGGTCCTACGACGTGCCCGAGCCGGTCGTCGTACCGGACGGCGAGCCGGTCGCGCAGGCACTGCGGGAGTCGCTTTCCGGTGGTGCCGACGTCGTCATCACCACCGGCGGCACGGGGCTCTCGCCCACGGACCGCACCCCGGAGGCCACGGCGCCGCTGCTCGACTTCGAGCTGCCCGGCCTGGCGGACGCTGTGCGCGCCGCCGGTAGCGACAAGGTCCCGACGGCGGTGCTCTCCCGCGGGCTCGCCGGGGTCGCAGGCCGGACCCTCGTGGTGAACCTGCCGGGCTCGCGGGGCGGGGTGAAGGACGGGCTGGCGGTGCTGGCCGACGTCCTCGACCACGCCGTCGACCAGCTCGCCGGCGGAGACCACCCGAGGCCCGATCGGCCAGGTACCGAGCCGGAGGGTGCCCCGGTACGGATCGCGCTGGCTCGGGTGACCGAGGAGGACCTGTCGGTCGACGAGCACGCGCGGCTGGTCGACGACCGTGCCGCCGGTGCCGTGGTGACGTTCGGCGGGGTCGTCCGCGACCACGACGACGGCCGCTCGGTGACGTCGCTGTTCTACGAAGGCCATCCCACGGCCGGTGACGTGCTCACCGGGGTCGTGGCCGAGGTGGCAGGCCGAAGGGCCGGGGTGCGCGCGGTCGCGGTGAGCCACCGCCTCGGCGCCCTTGAGATCGGCGACGTGGCGCTCGCCTGCGCCGTGGCGGCCGAACACCGCGCCGAGGCGTTCGCGGCCTGTGCCGACCTCGTGGACGAGGTGAAGGCCCAGCTGCCGGTGTGGAAGCACCAGTGGTTCGCCGACGGCACCGACGAGTGGGTCAACTCGCCCTGACCGCGCCCCCGCGCCGGTCGAGTTTTGCTCTCGCTTTTGGACTGGGTGGAGCGGGCGACGCGCGAAGGGCCCCACCGCCCGGGGGATCTGCGGTGGGGCCCTTGCGCGTTAGCGGCCGGCCGGCTTCGTGCCGCTCGGCACCGGTGACCTTTTCAGGCAGGTCACTTGGTGGCGAGCTTCTGGCCGACCACGATGTAGTCGGGGTTGGAGATGAACTCGTCGTTCAGCTCCTGCAGCTTGTTCCAGCCGCCCTCGACGTTCTTCTCCTTGGCGATCTTGGTAAGCGTGTCGCCTGCCTTGACCGTGTAGTCGCCCTCGGGGTTCGACTTCGCGACACCGGAGACGACCGGGGCCTGCGGCTGCGGGGCCGGAGCGGACGACTCGGTGCTCTCCGTCTGCGTGCTGGTGCTCGCGCTGGACTCCGAGGAGCCCTGGGTGTTGCTGCCCTGGTAGCTGCCGGAGGCACCGGCCTGGGCGCCACAGACCGGCCAGGCGCCGATGCCCTGGCCCTGCAGAACACGCTCGGCGACGGCGATCTGCTCGGAGCGGGAGGCGTTCTGCGGCATGCCGCTGCCGCCGTAGGCCCGCCACGTGCTCTCCTTGAACTGGAGTCCGCCGTAGTAGCCGTTCCCGGTGTTGATGCTCCAGTTGCCGCCGCTCTCGCACTGCGCGACGGCGTCCCAGTTGACGCTGTCGGCCTGCGCGGGGGTCGCAGCGATCGCCAGCGGGGCGCCCACCGCCAGGCCCGCGGCAGCGACGCGAGCGATGTGGCGGGACGCAGCGGAGCTCTTTCGGTGCTTGCCTCGATAAGTCATTTTCGACTCGGTCTCAGCTTCCGCGCCTCCGTACAGCGAGGCAGGTCGTGACGACCTGGCCGGCTCCTGCCGGCTGACATGGCCATGTTGGCTAGGTCCCCTCTCGTCCCAGTCCGGAAGTCTCTTTCGCTCGGGGTTATCGGGTCCGGGATTCCGCCGGACTGGGTTCGGCACTACGGAATCCCGGTCTTGCTGCGGTCGGTCGGGGCCAACCGAGAAGCGACGGTACGTAACGACGAGCGTGATCGGAAATTATTCGCGGTGTGTCCTAGGTCACAGTAACAGCACGCAACCTTTGACGATTCCGGTGTTTTCGCAGCTCAACGGGCCGTTATCGACCTGTTTCCTACCCGAGATAATTAACGGAAAGTGAGGTCTGAGTCACGCGGTTCCGGGTGTCGCTGCTCCGTTGGTGACGGCTCAGTGTGGCCCCCGAGAGGCCCGCGAGCGAGCCGTCTCACGGCCTCCCGCGGCGCGAGAGGAACTCCGCCAGCCCCGTCAGGTCGTCGGTGTTGATGTGGTCGACACCGGCGGCCCGCAGCTCGCTCCAGAGGTTCGTCCTGGCCGCGCCGGGGGTGTCCGGGGTGGCCCAGAACCGCACCCGCTGACCGGCGTCGTGGGCGGTCCGCACGATCTCCCGCAACCGGGCGCGCTCGGCGGCGGGGAACGGTCCCTCGCCGGTCCAGGTGAACAGCTTCGTCCAGTTGTCCGACACCAGTGGAGTCAGGCCCGGGTCCGAACCGGGGCCAAGGTCGGCCGTGTCGGCGATCCGGCCGTCGTAGAAGGCCAGCCGGTGCCGCTGGGCCCGCAGCACCTCCCGCGGGCGGTTGCCGGACAGCACGACGGTCACGGCCCCCTTCCTCACCTTGCCGCCCGTGTAGGCCGTGAACAGGAAGGAGTACCGTGGGTCGCGCAGCCGCCGCTCCAGGGCCGCGTACGTGCCCTCCGCCCCGCTCTTGACGTCGACCAGCAGCTGGAACGCCGCGTGCCGCCGGTAGACGTGACCGTGGTTGGCCAGTACCCGCTCGCGCAGCGGCTCCAGGTACAGCGCCTCCAGCGAGCGCTCGGTCGTGAGATCCGGGACGTCGTGCCCGACGAGCAGTTGCCCGTCCACGAGATGGATGTCGGCCTCGACACTGGTGAAGCCGTGGTCGAGGGCGTCGAACAGGGGCCGGCCGTGCTCGTAGTCGTTGTGCGCGTGGGCCTTGGCCAGCGGGCGGACCTTCGGGTCCGTTCCGGTCGCCGCCGACGCGGGGGCGCCGAGCAGGCCGAGCAGGGCCAGCAAGCCGAGCAGGGCGACGAGCGTGCGGTGTGTGATCGACATGCCGGCAAGCCTGCGCAGCGCGGACGGCCTGCCGGTGAACGTTTCGTCGCCTGCGGACCACGAAAGGGGGAAGATCGCCCGGTGTGCCGGTCAGCCTCCGGCGAACGGTGGCAGGACGTCCAGCTCCCCGCCGTCCGGCAGCTCACGGGCGCGGTCGCGGACGGCCACGCCGTCGAGCAGGAAGCCGGCGGCGTCGAGGATGCGGGGCAGCGCGCCGGGATGCAGCCGCCGCAGCTCCGCCACGGCGTCGGCCACGGACGCGCCGGCAGGCAGCCGGACGTGCTCCTCGTCGACGTCGCTGGCGGCTCGCGCGGACGCGAAGTACCGCACCAGCACCGTGGTGGCGGTGTGCTGCCCGCCGGATGTCACCGAGGCCCGCTCCGAGCTCACCGCGCCCACGTTCAGCCTCCGATCGAGCTCATCGGCCGGATCGGCTGCGCGAAGCCGGCCTGGTTGATCTCGTGCCCCGCGAGCTTGCCCCACATGGTGGTCCGCCAGACATCGGCGATCTCGTCGTCACTGCCGCCACGGCGCAACAACCCGCGCAGGTCGGTCTCGTCCGTGCTGAACAGGCATGACCGGATCGAGCCGTCCGCGGTGAGCCGCGTGCGCTCGCACGCGGCGCAGAACGGCCGGGTCACCGACGCGATCACCCCCACCTCGGCCGGGCCGCCGTCGACCAGCCAGCGCTCGGCTGGTGCGCCGCCACGCCTGGCCGGGCTCGGCGTGAGGGTGAACTCCGTGCCGAGCAGGTCGAGGATCTCCTCCGCGGTGATCATGTCCGTGCGGTTCCAGCCGTGCTGGGCGTCCAGCGGCATCTGCTCGATGAAACGCAGGTGGTAGCCGTGCTCCACGGCGAAGCGCAGCAGCGACGTCGCCTCCTGCTCGTTGACGCCGCGCATGAGCACCGCGTTGATCTTGACCGGGTCGAGCCCCGCCTCCCTGGCGGCGGCCAGCCCGGCCAGCACGTGCCGCAGCCGGTCGCGCCGGGTGATCCGCTGGAAGGTCTCCGGGTCCACCGAGTCGAGCGAGACGTTGATCCGGTCGAGCCCGGCGTCGGCGAACGCCTTGGCCCGCTTGCCGAAACCGATGCCGTTCGTCGTCATGGACAGCCGCGGCCGCGGCCGCAACGCGGTGATCCGGGCGACCAGGTCCTCCAGCCCGGGACGCAGCAGTGGCTCGCCCCCGGTGAGGCGGATGTCGGTGATGCCGAGCATCTCCACCGCGATGCGCATCAGCCGGACCAGCTCGTCGTCGCTGAGCACCCGCTCGTCCGGCGTCCATTCCAGACCTTCGGCCGGCATGCAGTATGTGCAACGCAGGTTGCACTTGTCGGTCAGCGAAACCCGGAGGTCCGTGGCCACCCGGCCGAACGTGTCGATCAGGGCAGGGTCGTCCGGACGCGGGGCGCTGGGTTCGGCGTGCGCGCCGGAGATCCTGGGGATGCCGAGTTCTACCGCTGTCATCCATCCCAGCCTAGTGCGGAGACCGACAGTTCCGCGCCCTCGTTGTATACAGAATTGGCATCCTTGCATGGCTTTTCCGCGGATGCGGAGATAATGTCGTTCTCATGCCGCAGTTTCGGTTCTCTGAAGCGGCCCGGCTGCTCGGCGTCAGCGATGACACCGTGCGGCGCTGGGTCCGCGCGGGACAGTTGACGAGCAGCGTGGACAGCGCCGGGCGCAAGGTGGTCGACGGTGCGGAGCTGGCCGCGTTCGCGCGCAGGCAGGCGGAGGACCCGCACGATCCGTCCGGGGTCGGCCGTTCGGCGCGCAACCGCTTCGTCGGGCTGGTCACCGACGTGGTCGCCGACCGGGTCATGGCGAAGGTGGAGCTGCAGTGCGGCCCGCACCGGCTCGTCTCGCTGATGAGCTCGGAGGCGGTCGACGAGCTGGGACTGCGGCCGGGCGTACTCGCGGTGGCGGTCGTCAAGGCCACGCACGTGGTCGTGGAGACACCGGCGAGGCCGCAGTGAGGGGCGTGCGCGCCGCGCTGGCCGCCACCGTGCTCGCCGCGGCCTCCGCGTGCGCCCCCGCAGGCGAGGGGACGGCGCTCACCGTGTTCGCGGCCGCCTCGCTCACCGACTCCTTCGGCGCGCTCGCGGAGCGGTTCGAGGCCGACCACGCCGGCGTCGACGTCCGGCTGAACCTGGCCGGTTCGGCGCGGCTCGCACAGCAGATCCAGGAGGGCGCGCCGGCCGATGTGTACGCATCGGCGAACGAGCGGACCATGCGCGAGGTCGCGGCGGCCGGGCGGGTCGAGGGTGAGCCGCGCACGTTCGCCACCAACCGGCTGACGATCGCGGTCGCGCCGGGCAACCCGCTGGGTATCGAGTCGTTCGCCGACCTGGCCGAGCCGGGCCTGACGGTGGTGGTCTGCGCGCCCCCGGTGCCGTGCGGCTCGGCGGCGGAGGAGATCGAGCGGATCACCGGGGTCACGCTGCGGCCGGCGAGTGAGGAGCAGAACGTCAAGGCGGTACTGACGAAGGTCCGCACCGGCGAGGCCGACGCCGGGCTCGTCTACGTGACCGACGTGCTCTCCGCCGGGCAGGAGGTGGCCGAGGTGGAGCTGCCCGAGGCGGCGCGCGCGAGCAACGACTATCCCGTCGCCGTGCTGAAGGACGCGGCCGAGCCGGAACTGGCACGCGAGTTCCGCGACTTCGTCTTCAGTGACGTGGGCAGGCAGGAGCTGCTCCGGGCCGGTTTCGGTGCGCCCTGACCGGCTCGTGAGTGCTGACACGAGTTCTAAGTCGTCTGGCCACTCACGAGGGGCCGTGCCGCGCGTGCTGTGGTTCCCGGCGGCGCTCGCACTGGCGCTGGTGCTGCTGCCGGTGGCCGGGCTGCTGGTCCGGACCGACTACGCGCGGCTGCCCGAGCTCATCACGTCCCCGGCCTCGTTGAACGCGCTGCGGCTCTCGCTGGTCACCGCGCTGCTGTCCACGGTGCTCTGCGTGCTGCTCGGCGTGCCGCTCGCGGTCGTGCTCGCCCGTGCCGGGGGCCGTGCCGTCCGGCTCCTGCGCGCGGTGGTCCTCCTGCCGCTCGTGCTGCCCCCCGTGGTCGGCGGCCTCGCGCTGCTGTTCCTGCTCGGCCGCAACGGCTTCCTCGGTTACCTGCTCGACGTGGTCGCGGGGGTACGGGTGCCGTTCACCACCGCGGCGGTGGTGGTGGCGCAGACGTTCGTCGCGATGCCGTTCCTCGTGGTGAGCCTCGAGGGCGCGCTGCGCGGTGCCGGTGACCGCTTCGAGCGGGTGGCCGCGACGCTCGGCGCGCGGCCGTGGACGGTGTTCCGGCGGGTCACCGTCCCGTTGCTGCTGCCTGCGCTCGGCTCCGGCGCGGTGCTCAGCTTCGCCAGGGCGCTCGGTGAGTTCGGTGCGACGATCACGTTCGCGGGCAGTCTCGAAGGCGTCACCCGGACGCTGCCGGTGGAGATCTACCAGCGGGCCGAAACCGATGTGGACAGCGCCGTCGCGCTCGCGCTGCTGCTGATCGTCGTCGCGGTGGTGGTCATCGCGGTGGCGCGGCCGCGCGCGCTGGAGGGTGTGCGGTCGTGACCCTGCATGTCGATCTCGCACTGCGGCGGGGCCGGTTCGCCCTGGAGGTGGCGCTCGATGTCCCGGCGGGCACCGTGCTCGCGGTGCTCGGCCCGAACGGCTCCGGCAAGTCGACGCTGCTCGGTTGCCTCGCCGGGCTGCTCGTGCCCGACCACGGCACCGTGACGCTGGGCGGCCGGACGCTGACCAGCGCGCCCCGGGTGCACCTGCCGCCGCACGCGCGCGGCACCGGCCTGCTCGCGCAGGACCCGCTGCTGTTCCCGCATCTGTCCGTCGTGGACAACGTCGCGTTCGCGCCGCGCTCCCGGGGCGCCACCACGGCGGCGGCGCGGGCGATCGGGCGGCGCTGGCTCGCCGAGGTGGACGCCGCCGAGTTCGCCGGCCGCAGGCCCGGCAGCCTCTCCGGCGGGCAGGCGCAGCGGGTCGCCCTCGCCCGCGCGCTCGCGGGGGAGCCGGACCTGCTGCTGCTCGACGAGCCGCTGGCGGCGCTGGACGTCGACGCCGCGCCCGCCATCCGCGGCCTGCTGCGCCGCGTGCTGCGGACGGCGGGCGGCAACCGGGCCACGGTGCTCGTCACGCACGATCCGCTCGACGCGCTGACGCTCGCCGACCGGGTCGCCGTGCTCGCGGCAGGCCGGGTCGTCGAGAGCGGGCCGACCCGGGACGTCCTCGGCGCCCCGAGAACCCCGTTCACCGCGCGGATCGCGGGACTCAACCTCGTGGCGGGGACCGCGACGGCACGCGGCCTGCGTACCGCGAGCGGGCGGTCCATCAGCGGCCTGCCCGCACCGGACGTCGTCGAGGGGGAGCCCGCCGTCGCCGTGTTCGCGCCCGGCTCGGTCGCGGTGTACCCGGCGTCGGCGCCGCAGGCGGGCAGCCCGCGCAACACCGTCGCCGCCACCGTGGCGACCCTGGAGCCACACGGGCCCGTGGTGCGGCTGCGCACGGTGGACGGCGACGGCTGGGCCGACGGGCTGGCCGCCGACCTGACCCCCACGGCCATCGCGGAACTGGGGCTGGAGCCGGGGGTGGCGATCCGGCTGGCGGTGAAGGCCACCGCCGTGGCGATCCACCCCGTGCCGGGCCAATAAGCTGGAGCCATGAGCGAGCAGCGGTGGAACTACCTGACCGACATGGACGGGGTGCTGGTGCACGAGGAGCACCTGGTGCCCGGCGCGGACGAGTTCCTCGCCGAGTTGCGGGCCAACGGCACCAGCTTCCTGGTGCTGACCAACAACTCGATCTACACGCCGCGCGACCTGCGGGCCCGGCTGTTCAACAGCGGCCTGGACGTCCCGGAGGAGGCGATCTGGACCTCGGCACTGGCCACCGCGAAGTTCCTCGACACTCAGCGCCCGAACGGCTCGGCATTCGTGATCGGCGAGGCCGGCCTGACCACTGCCCTGCACGAGGCCGGCTACGTGCTGACCGACCGCGACCCGGACTACGTCGTGCTCGGCGAGACCCGCACGTACAGCTTCACCGCGATCACCAGGGCGATCCGGCTCATCCAGGGCGGCGCGCGGTTCATCGCCACCAACCCGGACGCGACCGGGCCGAGCAGGGAGGGCGTCCTGCCCGCCACCGGCTCGATCGCCGCCCTGATCGAGCGGGCGACCGGTCGCTCGCCCTACTTCGTTGGCAAGCCGAACCCGCTGATGATGCGCTCCGCCCTGCGGGCGCTCGGCGCGCACTCCGAGCACACGCTGATGATCGGCGACCGGATGGACACCGACATCCATTCCGGCATCGAGGCCGGCCTGCAGACGATCCTGGTGCTCAGCGGCATCTCGACGCGGGAGTCGGCCGAACTCTACCCGTACCGGCCGACGCTCGTCGTGGACTCGATCGCCGACCTCCTCGGCCGCACGAAGGACCCGTTCGAGGCGGCCTGACCGGCCCCGGCCGGGCGAGGGGGCCTATCGTCGAGGGGTGATGGAGGAATCGACGTTCGTCGTCGGTGACGTGCACGGTCACCGCGACGAATTGGCCGAAGCCCTGCGGGAACGTGGCCTCGTCGACGAGTCCGGCGACTGGGCGGGCGCCGGGGCGCGGTTGCGGTTTCTCGGCGACTTCGTGGACCGCGGCCCGGACGGCGTCGGTGCGATCGACCTCGTCCGGAAGTTGCAGCGGCAGGCGGCCGACGCGGGCGGCTCGGTCGAGAGCCTGCTCGGCAACCACGAGATCCTGCTGCTCGGGATGTACCGCTTCGGCGACACGCCGGTGCCGTCGGACTTCGGCCCGCGCAGTTTCGCGCGCAGCTGGGAGATCAACGGCGGCCAGCTCGCCGACCAGGACGACCTCACCGACGAGCACGTCGAATGGCTGCTCGCGCGACCGTTGATCGGCCACGCGGCGAACCACCTGCTGGTGCACTCGGACACTCTCGAGTACCTGGACTGGGGCGGCACCGCCGAGGAGATCAACGCCTCCGTGCGCGAGGTGCTGGCCGGCGACGACCTCGAACAGTGGTGGGAGGTCTGGCGCCGGATGACCACGCGCTACGCGTTCCGTGGCCCGCACGGACAGGAGAACGCCGAGCTGATGCTCGCGCGGCTCGGCGGGGAGCGGATCGTGCACGGGCACAGCGTCATCGCCGACCAGCTCGGCATCCACCCCGCGCAGATCGAGGCGCCTTATCTCTACGCGGGCGGCAAGGCGCTCGGCATCGACGGCGGCGTGTTCGTCGGCGGCCCGTGCCTGGTGGTGGAGCTGCCGTGGGAGCCGCAGGACTGACGTCACCGGTGCGGTGGGCTCGTGAGTGCGCACACGAGTTAGAACTCGCGTAGGCACTCACGAGTCTTTGAACTGCACGGTGACCGAGTGCCGGTCCGAGGGCCAGTTGCCGACCAGAACGGTCCTCGCCGCGCCACCCGTACCTCGGGGCACCTGCGTCACCGCGATCGGCTCGCGGCCGCCGGGGTGCGCGGGCAGGTACAGGTCGGCACCGGTCAGGAACGGCAGCAGGCTGAACGGTGGCAACGGCTCGCCGAGGCGGCTGGTCCGGTCACAGTCCCGGTCGAACGCGAACACGCCGATGACCTGCCGCTGCCGCGGTGCGATCGCCGGGGCGAGGACGTCGGTGCCGTCGAACAGCAGCCGGTCGTTGCCGCCGCTGCTTTGATCGGCCCACCACTCCCGGTTCCTGGTCACCGTCACGGCCGTGTGGCCGGGGCAGCGGTCCACGTAGTCGGCGATCCCGCCGGGTGCGGAGACCTGCAACCGCAGGAACCGGTCGCTGCGCTCGAACGGTTCGAAGTAGAAGTGGTAGGTCGGCCTCCCGGCGCGGACGAGTGCCAGTTCGTAGTGCCGCCTGCCGTTGACCCGGACCGGGCCGAAGGAGCCGTCGGCGCCGACCCGCAGCGTGTGCCGCGGGCCGCCCGGTGTCCGGTTACCGGTCCGCGGGTTCAGCCGCCACACCTCCAGCCGCCCCTCGGCTCCGCTGTTCTGCGGGAAGAACACGGCCCGGCCTTCGATCTCGACCCGGCCGGGCGGCTCCGGGAGCACCGCCGTCGTGGCCGGACGGCGGCCGGTGAGGAACTCGTAGAGCACCGCGAAGCTCTCCGCCGAGGTGGCGACCTCGGTGTGGCCGAGGTCGGGCCGGTACACGTTCACCGCGCCGCCGATCGAGCCGTCCGGCTGCAGGCTGCCCCACAGCGCGAGTGTCGGGACGCCGCCTGGCGGCGTGGCGCTCGACCGCCCGTCGATGTTCACGTACTTGCGCACGGTCGCCGCCCGCTCCGGCACGGCGAGGTAGGCGTGCGCCACCGAGGTGCCCCGCGAGTGGGCCAGCACGTCGACCCGCGCGGCGCCGGTCCGCGCCCGGACCCCGGCGACGAACTCGGCGAGGCCCGCGACGGCCTGGTCGTTGTCGCCGATGGTGGTGTCGTACTCGTAGGCGTAGAGGCGGTCGTCGGCGTAGCCGTTGCCGGAGAACCGCTTGGCGTTGGACTGCCACTGCTGCGCCGAGCCCTGCTGGCCGTGCACGAAGATCACCGGGGTGCGGTCGTGTGCCCGCGCCGGTCCGGCGAGCACGGTCAGCGACGCGACGAGGGCGAGCACGGCGGCGAGTACCGCGGACCGCCGCGACGAGGGCCGGGTGTTCATGGCCGGTTGCTCCTCGCGTCGGCGGGCAGCAGGTAGCCGCTGCGGACGTTGGCGCGGTCCACCTTCCGCACCGCGCTGACGTAGCTGCCGCGGTTCGGGTAGAGCCGGGACAGCGTCTGCTCGTCGAACGGCTCGTGCGTGCCGAAGAGGAAGCAGAACGACTCACCGCTGTTGTCGCCGGTGTTGAGCGCCGTCGGCACCGCGAGCTGGGACAGCCGGATGCCGCCGAGCGCGAGGCCCAGCGCGTCACGTTTCTTGGTGACGCCGTCGGCCTCGAACGCCAGCGGCTCGGCGAGCGGCGGCGGGGTGCCGTGCTCGGTCCACCTGGCGAGATGGTGGTAGGCGGCGGCGGTGACGTGGTGCATCGGGATCCGGCTGAACGGTGGCCGGTCGCAGTCGTACTGCGGGGCGCCGCCGAGGTCCCGCTCGGAGATCGGGGCGCGGTAGACCTGGCCCTGGTACCCGGAGTGCGCCGCGCCCGCGACCTCCCAGCGGCGGAAACGGTCGGTGTCGGCGGGCCGCCGTGCGGTGCGGACGTCGGTCTCGGACAGGACCTGGAAGACCGGCTCGGCGCCCGCCCTGGCCGGCGCGCTGCCGACGATGAAGCCGAACCCGTCGAACACCGGGCGGGTTCTCGGCAGGACGTTGTCGTAGTAGACGGTCATCCGGCTCGCGGACTGCGAGGCGCCGATCGCCAGCAGGTTGCGTACCTCGAGCCCGCCCATCGGCGAGTCCGCCCCTTGCATGGCGACGGCCTCGCCCGCCTGCGCGAAGATGTCGTAGGAGAGCTCGTCCGCGGTGTGCGCGCCGCCGCCGGTCACGTCCAGGTGGCCGTACCGGGCCGGGCTCCAGGTGCGCAGGTGGTCGACCCCGACCCGTTGTGCGGAAACGCCGATCCACGCGTAACCGGCCCTGGTGACGGAGTCGGCGTTCCAGAGCGCGTCCAGGTCGTACCCGGCCGTGACGTTCTGCCATTCGACCAGTGCCGTGCCGTTGAACCGCTTGGGGTTCGCCGGGCGCCGGACCACGATCCGGGTGGTGTAAGGGACGTCGGTGGCGACCTGGACACCGTCGGTCGTCCAGCCGTCGGCCGCGCCGGAGAGGTAGAACTCCTCCTCGACGTAACCTCTGGCTGCGAGGTCGACCGGGGTGGAGAAGAAGGGGTAGGTGTCCGCCACGTCGCCGGCGAGCGGATCTCCCGGCACGCTGCCGGGTACCGGGCCGTCGACGTCGGGCACTGGGTCGGCGGCCGCGGCGGGTGCCGGGCTCACGGCGAGGAGGCCGGAAACGACGATCGCCGCGGCAAGGCGGCGCCAGGTGCTGCTCATCATCGCACTCCCAGGGAAACTGTGGGGAACAGCGACTCTAAGCAGCCGCTTACCCGAAGCGCCAGAGCGTGCGCGAGGCGTGAGATCGCGGTCGCACGCTCAGCGGGGCGTGAGCACGGCGCGGGCCGCGGGCTCCGCGGCCGCCAGGTCGAGCCGCCTGCCGTGCAGCAGTTCGGCATAGAGCGCGGACTCGACGATGCGCAGGTAGAGGTAGGCCAGCCCGTCGAGGTCGGCCGAGGGCCACGTGCCCGCGTCGCTCTCCAGCAGTATCTGCCGCTGGGCGTGCACGGCGCGCCGGTGCACCCGGCCGGAGGCGGTGAACAGGATCCGCGCTGCGGTGTCCGGCTCGGCGTGGAGGAACGTGCGGAACGGACCGGCATCCCACAGGTAGCCGGCGAAGTGCCTGGTGACCTCGAGGACGCCGTCGACGCCGCTGAGCGTCCGGCGCCTGCGGGCGCGGTCGAGCAGTTCCTCGCCGAGCCGCCACAGGACGTCGCCGAGGAGGGCGTCCCGGCTGTGCACCACCCGGTACAGCGTCGCCCTGCTGATGGCGAGGTCCGGTGCGAGCGCGTCCATGTCGACGGTGCCGTGCCGCAGGAAGAACCGGCAGGCGCCGCGCACGACCCGTTCCCGGCTGATGACCCGCCGGGTGCACGTGGGACCCGCCATCCCGATCCTCCGCTCCCCACACTGGTAGCCGGTCCAGTATGGGGCAGCGGAGCGTCGGATCGGTACCGCTCAGCCGCGCCCGACGAGCTCGCGGACGGTCTCGGCGAGCGGTGTCGTCGGGCGGCCGATGAGGAGTTTCAGCTCGCCGGTGGTTTCGGCGAGCAGGCCGTTCGCCTGGTCGGCGTCGAGCGCGACGAGAAGGTCGGCCACCGCGTCCGCAAGCCCGGCCGTCGTCAGTGCCGCGCGGTGGTCCTCGGCGCTCACGTCGCGGTAGGCGACCTCCTCGCCGGTGGCAGCCGAGATCGCGGCGGCCAGCTCGGGAAAGCTCCACGCCACGTCGCCGGCGAGCTCGTAGGTCCGGCCCCCGTGGCCTTCGGTGGTGAGCACGACGGCGGCCGCGGCCGCGTAGTCGGCCCGCGGGGCGCTGGCGACCCGGCCCTCGTCCGCGCTGCCCAGGTACGTCCCGGTGCGCGCGGCCTGCCGGATGCCCTCCTCGTAGTTCTCCGTGTACCAGTTGTTCCGCAGCAACGTGAACGGCAGGCCCGACTCACGGATCATCCGCTCGGTCGCCTTGTGGTCGGGTGCGAGGAACAGCGACGTCGTGTCCGCCCGCGGGGCGCTGGTGTAGACGACGCGCTCGACCCCCGCCTGCCTCGCCGCCGTCACCACGGCCGTGTGCTGCCGCACGCGCTCGCCGATCTCGTTGCCGGAGATCAGCAGGAGCCGCTGCGCTCCCGCGAGCGCGCTGTTCAGCGTCTCCGGCCGGTCGTAGTCCGCCTCGCGCACCTCGACGCCGAGCTCGGCCGCCTTCTCGGGGTCGCGCACCGCGGCGACGATGTGATCGGCGGGCACCTTCGTCTTGAGCTGCTCGATCACCAGACGGCCGAGCTGGCCGGTGGCACCTGTCACGACGATCATTCTGTTCACTCCTCGGAACGGGGCTCGGTATGCACGCCGGGTGTGCACGAACTTTTCGAAAGTACAGACTAGAAGTTAGTACTGTCACGTTCGCGGTATCCTGAGCGGTATGGAAGACGTCGACCAGCAGTATCCGGACGTGTTCGCGCGCGCCTGCCCGTCCCGCGGCGCGCTGGAGCACGTGACCGGCCGGTGGGGGATCCTCGCGATGGTCGCGCTGCGCGAGGGGACGTTCCGGTTCAACGCGCTGCGCAGGCGGGTGGACGGCGTCAGCGAGAAGATGCTCGCCCAGACGCTGCAGGGGCTGGAGCGGGACGGCTTCGTGTCCCGCGCGGCGCAGCCGACGATCCCGCCGCGGGTCGAGTACAGCCTGACGCCCCTCGGCCGGGCTACCGCGGAGCGGCTCGCCGGCCTGGTCGAGCTCGTGGAGGGCCGGCTGCCCGAGGTGCTCGCGGCGCGCGCCGCCTACGACGAGGCGAAACGGCCGGTGGCCGCGGAGCCCGCGCAACGGTAGGGGACAGCGCGCACCGGCTCGTGAGTGCGCACACGAGTTCTAACTCGCGTGCGCACTCACGAGCCGGGTACGGGCACGATCTCGCGGCCCAGCGGCACGAGCGAGACCGGGATCATCTTGAAGTTCGCGACGCCCAGCGGGATGCCGATGATCGTGACGCACAGCGCCAGGCCGGTGACCGCGTGGCCCAGTGCGAGCCACCAGCCCGCGAAGACGATCCAGACGATGTTGCCGATGAGCGAGGGTGTTCCGGCGTCGCGCCGGTCGACGAGCGTGCGGCCGAACGGCCAGAGCGCGTAGTTGGCGATGCGGAACGAGGCGAGCCCGAACGGGATCGTGACGATCAGCAGGCAGCAGATTATCCCGGCGACGACATAGCCGACCGCCATCCAGAATCCCGACAGGACGAGCCAGATCACGTTCAGCAGCAGGCGCATATGGCCATTGTCACTGATCGGGTGACGCCGTGGTCAGACCAGCAGCTCGCCGCGCGTGACGGTCACCGCCTGGCCGGACAGCGTCACGCGGCCACCACGCAGCTGCATGCCGACGATGCCACCGCGCCGGGACGCCTGCTCGCCGGTGAGCTCGATCCGGCCGAGCCGGGCGGCCCAGTAGGGGGCGAGCGCGCAGTGCGCCGAGCCGGTGACCGGGTCCTCCGGGATGCCGACGGCCGGCGCGAACACCCGGCTGACGAAGTCGGTGCCGTCGCGGTCGCTCTCGGCGGTGACCACCGCCCCGCACGGGGCGGGCAGCCCCGCGATCACCGTCAGATCGGGCTCGACGGCACGTACCTGTGCGGCATCGGCGGCGCGCACGAGCACGTCGTCCGAGGTGCGGGCAAGCTCCTCGATCGTCACACCGGGCAACGCCGGCGGAAGGACGTCCAGCCCGGGCTCGTCCCCGGCGAGCGGGACCGGGACATCCGCGGGAAGGTCCATCCACACCCGGTCGCCGTCGGCCGTGCAGCGCAGCTCCCCGCTGCGCGTGTCGAAGACCTGGGTGCCGCCGAGGACGTGCGTGGCCGCCAGCGTCGCGTGCCCGCACAGGTTCACCTCGGCCACCGGCGTGAACCACCGCAACGGTTTGGGCTCGGCAGTGGTGACCACGAACGCGGTGTCGGCATGGCCCAGCTCGGCGGCCACGTCCTGCATCCACCGCGGGCTCGCGGGCGCGTCGAGCAGCACCACGCCCGCCGGGTTGCCGCGGAACGCCTCCCCGGTGAACGCATCGACGGTGTAAAGCCGCATATGTCCGACTCTAGTGGCTGTCCGTGTATCCCCATCTGCAGATGGCCGGGCCGATGCCGGATTCCTAGACTCGCCGGAGCCGCCATCGCCGACGCCGGGGAGGTAACCATGCCGGGCGCACCTGCCGTGCCGAGCTACGCATCGGGCACTTCGGATGTCCCGCTGCTCGGCGACACGATCGGGGACAACTTCGACCGGACCGTGCAGGCGTTCGGTGCGCGGGACGCGCTGGTCGACCAGCAGGCGGGACGGCGGTGGAGCTACCGCGAGCTGGCGGCAGAGGTGGACGCCCTCGCGCTCGGCCTGCTCGACCGGGGCATCACCAAGGGCGACCGGGTGGGCATCTGGTCGCCGAACTGCGCCGAGTGGACCTTCACCCAGTACGCGACCGCGAAGATCGGCGCGATCCTGGTGAACATCAACCCGGCGTACCGTTCGCACGAGCTGGAGTATGTGCTCAACCAGGCCGGCATCAGGCTGCTGATCGCTGCGGAGAGCTTCAAGACCTCCGACTACGCCGGCATGATCGCCGGGGTACGGCCCCGTTGCGAGCGCCTGGAGCAGGTGGTGCTGCTCGGCGGCGACGACTGGAACTCACTGCTCGAGCAGGGCAGGCGGGCCGACCCGGCGCGGCTGGAACCGGTGCGCGACTCGCTCAGCGCCGACGACCCGATCAACATCCAGTACACCTCGGGCACCACGGGCTTTCCCAAGGGCGCCACGCTCAGTCACCACAACATCCTCAACAACGGCTTCTTCGTCGGCGAGCTGTGCAACTACACCGAGGCCGACCGGGTGTGCATCCCGGTGCCCTTCTATCACTGCTTCGGCATGGTGATGGGCAACCTCGCGTGCACAAGCCACGGCGCCTGCATGGTCATCCCGGCGCCTTCGTTCGACCCGAAGGCGACCCTGCGGGCGGTGCAGGAGCAACGGTGCACGTCGCTCTACGGCGTGCCGACGATGTTCATCGCCGAACTCGCCGAACCGGACTTCTCCTCGTTCGACCTCACCAGCCTGCGGACCGGCATCATGGCGGGCTCGCCGTGCCCCGTCGAGGTGATGAAGCAGGTCATCGAGCGGATGGGGATGGCGGAGGTGTCGATCTGCTACGGCATGACCGAGACCTCCCCGGTGTCCACCCAGACCCGCGCCGACGACTCGATCGAGCGCCGCGTGTCCACCGTCGGCCGGGTCGGGCCGCACCTGGAGGTCAAGATCGTCGACCCGGCGACCGGGCTGACCGTCCCGCGGGACACCCCCGGCGAGTTCTGCACCCGCGGCTACTCGGTGATGCTGGGCTACTGGGAACAGCCCGACAAGACGGCCGAGGCCATCGACCAGGCGCGCTGGATGCACACCGGCGACCTCGCGGTGATGGACGGCGAGGGCTACGTCAACATCACCGGCCGGATCAAGGACATGGTGATCCGGGGTGGGGAGAACCTCTATCCGCGCGAGATTGAGGAGTTCCTCTACACCCATCCCGACATCCTCGACGCCCAGGTGATCGGCGTGCCCGACGAGCGCTACGGCGAGGAGCTGATGGCCTGGGTCCGGGTGCGTGAGGGCGCCGAGCCGGTCACCGCCGAGAGCCTGCGCGAGTTCTGCACCGGCAAGCTCGCCCACTACAAGATCCCGCGCTACGTGCGGGTCGTCGACGAGTTCCCGATGACCGTCACCGGCAAGGTCCGCAAGGTCGAGATGCGTGAGAAGTCGATCGAGCTGCTCGGCCTGCGGACCGGATGAGCCGTACGGCCGGCCTCAGCCGCCCGCGCCCGGTACGCCCATCGTGGGCAGCTCGGGAGCCGACGCGAAGATGTCGAGGTACATGCCGCCCGCGACGAGCAACCCGATCGCGCCGAGCAGGACGCCGCCCAGCGCCACGGCCTTCGCCCACGGCGCGGTGTCCGGCCGCCTGGCGTGCGCGGCCAGCAGGACGCCGCCGATGAGGACGGCGACCAGGGCGAAGGCGCCGTTGATGAGTGCCGCTGTGTGCCACGGCGCGCCGTAGAACGCCTCGACCTGGTCGCCACCGGCGCCGGTGCTCGCCTCGATCTGGCCGATGATCTCCATGCGCGAGTGCAGCATGTCGCCGAGCGCGGTGCCGGTGAGCGAGCTCAGCCCGAGCCCGGCACTGACGATCGCCGCACCGCCCGCCAGGAAACCGCGGGCGGGCGGTGTGCGCGCGGGAACGGCCGCGGTGCCCGGGCCGTCCGCGGCCTCGGTGGTGCCCTCGGTGTGCTCCGTGTTCTCGGCGTTCTCGGAGGCCTCGGTGTTCTGGGTGTTCTGGGTGGCCTGGGTGTCGTCGGCGTGCTCGGTGTCCTGGGCCTCCGGAGCGTCCGGTGTTCCGCCCTCGTCGGTGGTCCTGGTCTCGGTCTCGGGGTCGGTCTCGGTGTCGTTGCCGGAGGCCGTGTCATTGGAAGCCATTGGGCGGCACCGTACGGGAAGGGACCTAACGCCCGGGTGAAGCGTCCTCCGAACGGAGTGCCTGGCTGATCTGTTCAGGGCTGAGGCGCTGCCTGCTGACGTAGTACAGCACCGAGCCGGCGGGCAGTTCCGTCCGCCAGTCCGGGTTGACCATCAGCTGCTCGCCCGCCCGCGCGGCGAGCAGCGTCGCCCCGTGCCCGCGACCGAGCGCGGTCCGGCAGCGGTCGACGAGCACGGGCCCCAGCGACTCCGGCAGCGGCACCGAGTAGGTGTTGGCCCCGCCGTGGGTCATCAGTTCCGCGTACACCTCGGCGATGCCGGGTGAGGTCAGCTCCTCGGTGATCATGCGCGGGGTGTGCCACTGCACGGAACGGATGTCCTCGTCCACGTAGCGCAGCAGCGAGGTCTGCGCCATGTCCCGCAGGGTCACCACGATGTGCGCGTCCGCGTTGACATGGTTGACGGTCACCGCTATCGCCAGTGCCTCGTTGTCGTCGCGGGCGTCGACGAGCACGGTGCGGGCACGGTCGACGCCCGCCCGCCGCAGCACGTCCGACTCCGTCGGCTCGCCACGCACGAAGTCGATGGGCTCCTCGGGCATGGGGTGCGTCGGCACCTCGTCCCAGGCGCACAGCACCACCGCGCAACCGCCGTCGGCGAGCAGTTCGCCGACGATCCGTTCGGTCCGCCCGGCGGTGTAGCCGATCAGTACGATGTGGCCGGACGCGCTCACGGTGATGGAGCCCTGCATTCGTCGTCCCCTCGCTTGTTCCAGCACCGATGCCATCTTGGTGAACACCGTCGTCAGCGTCACGATGCCGCCGATGATGACGTAGGCCCCGACGACATGCCCGCCCCCGGACTCCGGGAAGAAGTCGCCGTAGCCGACGGTCGCCGCGGTGACGACGAAGTACCACCAGTAGTTCTCCGGACGGATCAGCTCGCTGCCCGAGGGCTCGGCGAGTGCCATCAGCGGCCAGCTCGTCACGAAGACGACGATGATCACCACGATCGGCGCCGCCCAGGTGCGCAGCACGCTCAGCCGGAGCAGCAGCCGGGACAGGAAAAACGGCACGCGGCTCACCCTAACGCTCGTGAGTGCGCACGCGAGTTAGAACTCGCGTGCGCACTCACGAGTCAGCCCGGGGTGGCCTCGGCGAAGGCCTTGGCGTCCTCCTCGCCGAAGGTCTCCTCCAGCTGTTCCGGCGAGTAGTCGAGGTCGATGGCGGCGACGTCGGCTCCGCGCGCCGACTCGATCGCGCCGAGCCTGCGCTGCGCCCGGTCGGCGGCGTACTGCACGAACTCCTGGTTGTCGATGCCGAAGGGCATCTCGTCGAACTGGTCGTTGACCCACTCGATCATGTTCAGCGCGTGCGGGAGCAGCTCGGCCATCCGCTGCTGCACCACCTCCCACAGCGAGTCGTCGGCCGCGATGTGCCGCCGGCAGGTGAAGGTGCCCCACGCCATGTGCCTGCGCTCGTCGTCGCCGATGCGGCGGATGAGTTCCTGCATGCCCGGCAGGATGTCGCGTGAGGTGCACACCTTCTGCCACGCGTAGTAGCCGGTCAGCGCGAGGCTGCCCTCGATGACGTGGTTGTAGGTCACGCTCGCGCGCACCTGGTTGGCCGGGCTCGGGTCCCGCTCCAGCACGCCGAGCGACTCGGGCAGCTCCTCGTAGAAGAGCTTGCGGTAGTGCGGGTTCTCCGCGACGTAGGGGTGCAGGTCGTCGGTGAGGCCCACGGCGTCCATCCAGCGGCGGAAGACCTCGGTGTGCTTGGCCTCCTCGAAGCAGAACTGCGTCAGGTACATCTCGTCGGCGAGCCTGCCCTCGGCCGCCATCGCCTTCATGAACGGCTGGATGTCCTCGGTGACGGCCTCCTCACCGGCAATGAACTGGGCACACAGGTAGGTCGCCGAGCGCCGCTGCTCGTCGTCGAGCGCCTCCCAGCCTGCGCGATCGGAACTGAAGTCGATGTCCGCGGGGTTCCAGAACTTCTTGTTGCCCTTGACGAACAGCCGCAACGGGAACGAGTCCCAGTTGAGGCCGCCGCGGCGCAGCGACTGGAAACCCTCGCGGTGCGGCGCGCTGGCGATGGTCATGGCAGGCCCTCCGTGTCACTCCGATGTGGACTCTGTGGACTCTGTGGACGAGTAGTGCTCGGTCAGTGGCATGATCACCGCGCACACGCCGTCGGCGGCCTCGGCCGCCGAGTGGGTGGGCAACATGAGGTAGCTCAGCGTCAGCCGGACCATCGTCTCGGCGACGAGTTCGGCCCGGCGCAACCCGGGCACCCGCGCGCGCAGATTGCCCTCCGCCAGCTCGGTGGCGGCGCGCAGGATCGGCTGGCCACGGGTGGTGAGCAGTGGCAGCAGGTCCTCGGCCACCTCGGTGCCCAGCGTGGCGGCGACGAGCCGGTTCTCCCTCGCGTGCTCGATGGTGAACACCGTCGCGGAGTGGATGCCGGTGAGCAGGTCGTCGTCGGCGTTCAGCCGCTGCTGGATGCCGTCCAGGAACTCCGCGGCGGTGCGCAGCGCCACCGCCTGCACGAGCGCTGCCTTGCTGCCGAACTCGTTGTAGACGGTCTGCCTGCTGACTCCGACCTGTGCCGCGACGTCCGCCATGCGCAGCCCCGCGTAGCCGCGCTCGGGCAGGAGGTCGGTGGCGGCGTCGAGCAGTTCCTCGCGCAGCGACGCCTTGGCGCGTTCGGTGAAGCTGGTGATCTGCGACACGTCCCTAGCTTGACATACAGGCGCTTAGTGTCAAGTAGATCGACATGCTCCGTATGTGTGTATACGAGTCTCCGGTGGCTAGCCTGGTACCTCGTGGCGATCTGCGTGGGTTTCGACCTGGACATGACACTGATCGATCCACGGCCGGGCATGGTGCTGGCGATGGATGCGCTGGCGAGGGAGGCGGGACTCGCGCTCGACGGCGAGCGCTTCGCGGCGAACCTCGGCCCGCCGCTGCAGCAGGTGCTCCGGGGCTTCGAGACGCCGGAGGAGCGCATCCCGGAACTGGTCACGCGCTTCCGGGAGATGTACCCGGATCTCGTCGTGCCGCGCACGGTCGCGCTGCCCGGAGCCGAGGCCGCGCTGGCGGCCGTGCACGCGGACGGCGGGCGCACGCTCGTGGTCACCGGGAAGTACGAGCCGAACGCCGCGCTGCACGTGGAGGCACACGGCCTCGCGGTGGACGCGCTGGTCGGCGACCTGTGGGCCACCGGAAAGGCCGCGGCGCTCAAGACGCACCACACCATCGTCTACGTGGGCGACCACATCGGTGACATGCACGGCGCGCGGGCCGCCGGTGCGATGGCCGTCGGCGTGCTGACCGGTCCCTGCACCCGCAGGGAACTGCTCGCCGCCGGCGCGCACGTGGTGCTCGGCTCACTCGCCGAGTTCCCCGCGTGGCTCGCCGGGGTTCGCCGCTCCGGGACGCTCAGCGCTGCCGATGCTCTCGCACGAGGGCCACAAGACCCAGCGCGAGACCGAGCGGTGTGATGACGCCGGCGGCGGCGCTCAGCCAGACCGGCAGGTCCTCCAGCCCGGCGGCGAACAGAACGAAGACGGCGACGACGGCGACCATGCCGATCGCGAAGAGCGCGACGCCCGTGCGCATCAGCCAGGGCTTGCGACTCCCGGGCCGGGAATTCTCGTCGACGGCGGCTTCCATGCCGCCATCTTAAGGACCCCGCCCGCCGGTGACCGGGATACCCGGCTTCTTCTCCCCACGGTGTGTGGCGAGATAGGCTTGACGGACACGCGTCCTGGGTACGCACCTGGGGCGCGTTCGTCGTGCGGGGCCGGACGCCTGGCCGGCCCGTTGCAGCAGAGTGAAGGAACGGTGAGGGTAGTGCCGACCGGCAAGGTCAAGTGGTACGACGCGGAGAAGGGTTTCGGCTTCGTCACGCAGGATGACGGCGAGGACGTATACATTCGCAAATCCGCGTTGCCGCAGGGAGTCGAGGCCCTCAAGGCAGGTCAGCGGCTGGAGTTCGGCGTCGCCGACGGCCGCCGCGGCCCGCAGGCTCTCTCCGTGCGGCTGCTCGACCCGCCGCCTTCGGTCGCCGAGGCGCGCCGCCGCCCCGCCGAGGAGCTGCACGGCCTCATCGACGACATGATCAAGCTGCTGGAGATGCGGGTGCAGCCTGAGCTGCGCCGCGGCCGCTACCCGGATCGCAAGAACATCAAGCGCATCGCCGAGGTGATGCGGGCCGTCGCGCGGGACCTGGACCCCTGAGGTCGTGAGTGCGCACACGAGTTAGAACTCGCGTGCGCACTCACGAGGTGGCGCGCGGGTCGAGCTGCAGCGACCACACGCCGCGCACCACGAGCTGCGGCTCGCCTGCCTCGTCGAGGATCGGCTCACCCTGCGCGTCGGCCGCGTAGGCACCGCCGAGCTGCTGGATCTCGACGACCAACAGCCGCTCGCCCGGTGCGGGCTCGACGGTGTAGGCGTGCTGCGTGCCGTCGGTGAACACCTCCTGCCGCACCGGTTGCGGCCTGCCCTCGGCGTCGAGGTACTGCACGTTCACCGCCCACGGCGTGCGCGAGACGTCGGCGGGCAGGGACACCTGCACCGGCTTGCCCGGCCGCGTCCGCAACGTGGCCGGGCCGCCGTGCTGGTCGCACGACTTCAGCAGCACGTCGCAGTAGACCAGCGGCTCGGCGCGCACGGACTCGCCGTCGGTGTAGAAGCTGACCTCGGGCGGGCCGGGGGCGGAGCAGCCGGCCATCGTCAGCGCGCCACCGGCCAGCAGCGCCACCAGAACACGTCGCATACCGCGAAGATTACGAGCCGGTGCGGGAGGAGTACCCGGCCGGTCCCCGCTGCGCGCTCGCCGCGCGGCCGGGCCGCAGCGGCCGGTCACCACCGAGACCGGGGATCAACGACGTCCCCTTGCGCACCAGCCACGTCTGCGCGAGGCCGACTGCCAGCAGCAGCGACACGGTGAGGAAGCCGATCCAGTACGTGGGCGGCAGCAGCAGGCCGACCGCGCCGCCGCAGACCCAGGACAGCTGCAACACCGTCTCCGAGCGGCCGAACGCCGACGCCCGCGACTCCTCGGGCATGTCGTGCTGGATGACGGCGTCCAGACTGTTCTTCGCCAGCGCGCTGGCGGTGGCGCCGACGAGCCCGACGACGGCCGCCGTCGCGATACCGGACAGCAGCGCCGCGAGCACGGTGGACAGCAGCGTCCCCGCGAGACAGCCGAGGACCACCTGGTCCGGCTTGCCGATCTGCAACCGGGAGCCCAACGCGTTGCCGAGGAACCCGCCCGCGGCTGCCGCCACGCCGATGATGCCGAGCAGCAGCAACTGCACGAACGGGCTCTGCCCGCTGTCCTCCGTCTGCGCCTTGACCGCGAACGCGGCGAACATCATCAGGAAGCCGGTCAGTATGCGAATCGACCCGTTCGCCCACAACGCGACCACCACGTGCCGCCCCATGGGCTGCCGTTTCTTGCGTTCGGCACCCGCGGACAGTGTCGCGGGCACCTCTCCCTCGGTGACCTCGACCCAGGACGGTATCCGCATCGCCTGCACCGCCCCGACCACGCAGATGACCGCGGTGAACCACAGCGCGCCCGCGGAGCCGAACGCCCCGTTGAACCCGCTGGCGATCGCGCCGAACACGCCCGCGGAGGCAAGGCCGAACACGGCCAGCCGCGCGTTGGTCTTGGAGAGGGTGATGTCCGGCGGCACCACCCTCGGCGTGACCGCCGCCTTGAGCACCATGAACGACTTGGACAGCACCATCTTGCCGAGCGCGGCCGGGTACAGGCCCCAGTCGTTGAAGTGCAGGGCCATCAGCACGCACATGAGCGCCTGCCCGGCGGAGGCCACGCACATGGCGAGCCTGCGGCCGCGCTGGATGCGATCCAGCGCCGGACCGATCACCGGGGCGACGAGCGCGAACGGCGCTATCGTGATCAGCAGGTACAGCGCGACCCTGCCGCGGCTCTCGCCGCTGCTGGCGGCGAAGAACAACGTGTTCGCCAGCGCGACCGCCATCGCGGCGTCGCTGGCGTAGTTGAGCATCACCGCGTACGTCAGCGACGTCAGCCCGGACTTGTCGGCGCCGTCGGCCCGCGTGGCGCGGTGGAACGCCCCGACCGCCTGCTCGGTGAAGTGCCTGCCGCGCATCGCCGCGACCCTGGTCACGGTGATCTTCTTCGGCAGCCGTGGTGCGGAGGCGTCCGCGCCGTCGAAGCCGTGTTCGGTACGCGGCTGCTCGCCGGGCGGCACATCGGCGCCCGGCCGTGGCTGGCCGGGCGCGTAGCCGCCGGTGTCGTAGCGCTCGTAGTCGCCAGGCGGCTCGCGCCGGGGCGGCGGTGGTGCGGGTCGCTCCTGCCAGGCCGGCTGAGTCCGCCACTGGCCCGGCTCGGGCGGGGGGTACGGCCGTGCGCCCCGCCGAGGCGGTGGTGGCGGCGCCGGTGGTGGGGCAGGCGCCGCACCGGTGGGTGCCTCGTCCGCGTTCGGGGGTTGCGCCGCCGGGCGGGCCCGGGTGGGTGGTGGTACGGGCCGGGGTCCGTCGGGGACCCAGCCCTGCCGCTTGCCCTTACGACCGGCGCGCCCTTTACCCAGGCGGCCGAACCGAGGCCCGCCTGGTTCGGAACGCATGTCCTCAATCCTGCCGTACTCGGAGGGTGCCCGCCGGTAGATCAGCCCGCCGGGACGAGATTCACCCGGAACATCTTGGGCCACAGCTTCCCGGTGACGATGAACTGGTCCGTGCCTTCGATCGCGGCGATGCCGTTCAGCACGTCGGCCCCCTGCCGCTCGGCGGGAGTGAGCAGGCCCGATGCGTCGATCCGCGCGGTGACCGCACCCGAGTCGGCGGCGATCCGGAGGATCTCGTCGGTCTGCCAGACGTTGGCGTACACGTCGTCGCCCACGCACTCCAGCTCGTTCAACTGGTCGATCGACCGCTCACCCTCGGTCACTGTGACCGAGCCCGTCTCCCGGAAGTCGGCGGGGTCGCGGAACCGCAGCGTCGCCGACCCGTCGCTCATCACCAGCCGATCGCGTCCCTCCTGATGGCACAGGCCCCAGCCCTCGCCGGCGTACTCCACGCGCCGCCGCTCGGCGAGGGTCTCCGGGTCGCGTTCGAAGGCGACCCCGCTCTGCCAGGTCAACTGCCACACGCTCGGCCCGGTGACCGTGATCCCCTCACCGAAGAGCGGCTCCGGCAGCTCGACGACGACGTCCGGCTCCTGGCCGAGCGGCCCGGCACGCAGCGAGGAGCGCCCCACCAGCCCGGTGCCCTCGTACAGGGTGTCGCCTTCGAGTTCGAGGCCCTGGGTGAACGCCTCCTCGTCGTGCGGCAGCACCTCAGCCACCTCGACCCGCAGGCGCTCGGGCTCGGCCGTCCCGGACTCCGGCGCGGGGGAGGCCCCGCACCCGGCCATGATCGTTACCGCAAGCAAGCCGAACAGGATCCGTCGCACCCTCCTAGCCTGGCACGAACCCGCCTGGTCCGGTGCTGCACAATGGGACTCATGACCCTGCTGCTCACCCTCGACGGTGGCGCGATCCGGCAGAAGCTCGTCGACGCGGTCGAGCTGGCGCGTACCGCCGCCGAGCACGACGCCGGCGCCGAGCGCGTCGGCGGGCATGCCGGTGTCGAGCACGAGGACGCCGTGTCCGTGTCCCACCTCTTCGAGGCGAAGCTGCCCGGCTACCGCGGCTGGCACTGGTCGGTCACGGTCGCCACGGCCGACCTGGACGCTCCGGTGACCGTGAGTGAGGTCGTGCTGTGCCCGGGGCCGGACGCGCTCGTAGCGCCCCGCTGGGTGCCGTGGGAGCGTCGCGTCCGCCCCGGGGACCTCGGGGTCGGCGATCTCTTCCCGACCGACGAGGACGATCTGCGGCTCGCACCCGCCTACCTCGACTCCGACGACCCGCAGGTCGAGGAGGTCGCGCGGGAGGTCGGCCTCGGCAGGATGCACGTGCTGTCCCGCTACGGCCGGGAGGACGCGGCCGCGCGCTGGCGGGGCGGCGAGTTCGGCCCTCGCTCCGACATGGCCCGCAGCGCGCCGGACGTGTGCGGCACCTGCGGCTTCTACATCCAGCTCGGCGGCTCGCTGCGGGCGGCGTTCGGCGCGTGCGGCAACGAGCTCTCGCCCGCCGACGGCCACGTCGTGCACGCCGAGTACGGCTGCGGCGCGCATTCCGAGATCGAGGTCGAGCTGACCTCGTCGGTTCCGGTGGCCGAGCTGGTCTACGACGACTCGTTGCTGGACACCGAACCCGCCCCCGCCGACGAGAAGCCGAGTGAGCCCGCCGACGCCTGACCGGGCGGCGGAGAACGGCGACGTGCCCGCGGTCGGCTCCGCGGGACCTCCGGCGGGCACCGGCGGCTTCCGGATCGATGAGCTCCGTTCGGCGGTGCTACGGGCGTGGCGGGACTCGCCGACCCGGTTCACCGAGGACACGAACGCCGAGCACGACCTGCGGGTCGGCGGTTACCGTGACCGGCTGTTCGTCGAGCTGGCGCAGAACGCCGCCGACGCGGCCGCGCTCGCCGGTGTCCCCGGCAGGGTGCGGGTCTCTGTCGTGGCCGGCGAGCTGAGGGTCGCCAACACCGGAGCGCCGCTGGACGCGGAGGGGGTCGCCGCGCTGTCCTCGCTGCGGGCCTCGGCCAAACGCGAAGGGGTGGTCGGCCGGTTCGGGGTCGGCTTCGCGGCGGTGCTCGCGGTGACGTCGGAGCCGCGTGTGGTGTCCCGCACGGGCGGTGTCGCCTTCTCCGAGGAGCGGACACGCGCCGCTGCCGGGCACGGGGACGCCGTACCGGTGCTGCGGCTGCCGTGGCCGCTTCCGGAAGACGAGCCTGGCCCGCCTGCCGGCTTCGACACCGAGGTGCGGCTGCCGCTGCGGGCCGGGCTGGACGCCGCGGAACTGCTGGATCGCATCGCGGCCGAGGTGCCGGACCTGCTGCTCGCGCTGCCGTGGCTGGCCGAGGTGGAGGTCGCCGGTGCTCGGTGGGCCCGTGCCGCCGAGGGGCCGGTGGTGGAGCTGACCTCGCCCTCGGCCGAGACCACCAGATGGCTCACCCACAGCGGCGACGGTGTGGTCTGGGCCGTGCCGGTGGACGTCGATGGCGTGCCAAGGCCGCTGGACGAGGACGTGCTGCACGCGCCGACCCCCACCGACGAGCGGCTGTCGCTGCCCGCGCGGCTGCTCGCGCCGGTGCCGGTGGAGCCCTCCCGGCGCCGCGTGCTGGCCGGTGCGGGCACGCGGGCCGCACTCGCCACGGCCGCACGCCGCTACCCGGAGCTGCTGCGCCTGGTGCCCGCCGAACACCGGCTCGCGCTCGTTCCCGGCGCGGGCTTTCCGCTGTCCGAAGTGGACAGCATGCTGCGCGAGCTGGTGCTGGACCGGCTGGCCGGGGACTCCTGGCTGCCCGCCGCGGCCGGCGGCGAACTGCCCGCGGTGCGGGCACGGGTGCTCGGCGTCGACTCGCCGCCGCTCGTCCGGCTGGTCGGCGACGTGCTCCCGGACCTGGTCGCGGCGCCGCACTGCGGACCGGGCCCGGCCAGGGTGCTCGCCGTCGCGGGGGCGGCCACGGTGGGAGTCGCCGAGCTGGTCGAGGCGGTCACCGGCATCGGCCGGCCGCCGGCGTGGTGGCGGTCCCTGTACACCGCGCTGCTCGCCGCGGTCGAGGAGCGGGCCGTCGCCACCGACGAGCTCGGCGCGCTGCCGGTGCCGCTCGCCGACGGCCGCACGGTCCCGGGACCGCGCGGAGCACTGCTGCTCGACGACGTCGAGCTGCTCGCCGACCTCGACGTGGTCGGCCTGCACGTGGTGCATCCCGAGGCCGCGCATCCGCTGCTGGAGCGGCTCGGCGCCACGCTCGCCGGGCCGGGCGACCTGCTGGACGCCCCCGCGCTGCGCGAGGCGATCGAGCGCAGTGCCGACGACGCGCTGTCCGGAGTGGACGTGCTGCCGCTGGCGAACACCGTGCTGCGGCTGGCTTCCGCAACGGGTGCCGAAGGGCTGGGCGGGCTCGCGCTGCCCGCCCGCACGGGCTGGCGGCGGGCCGACGAGCTGGTGCTGCCGGACGCGGAGCTGCTCGGCGTGCTCGACCCCGAGGCGCTCGGCGAGGACGCCCCGCTCGACGTGCTGGACGCGGATTTCGCGGGGCGCTGGCCCGCGCCCACGCTGACCGGAGTCGGTGTGCTCGACACGTTCGCCGTGGTCGCCGACGACGAGCCCGCCGAGCCGGATCATGACCTGCCGGACGAGAGCGACTGGTGGGCGGCGCTGCCCGCGCCACCCGCGCAGCTGCTCGCCGTGCGCGATCTGGACCTGGTCGCCGACGACGCCTGGCCCTCGGCGCTGCGGTTACTCGCCGCGCGGCCGGAGACGTGGCGGGCCCTGACCCTGCCCGGCGGCCACACGCGATGGTGGATCGCGCGCCACGCCCTGCTCGGCGGCCGCCCGCCGATGTGGTGGCGGCTGCGCGGAGCCGAGCAGCTGGCCGGGCTGTTCGATCCGGTCCCCGACGTGGGCCTGCCGGAGGAGCTGCTCGCCGTGGCCGGGGTGCGTGCGGAGCTTGCGCTCGCCGACAGTACGGACACAGCCGACCTGTGCGCGCGGCTCGCCGACCCGACGCGGGAGGTGCCGCCTGGGCTGGTCCTGCGTGCGCACGCCGCGCTGGCGGACGTGCCCGCCGAGGACGTCGAACCGCCCGACGCCGTCCGCGCGCTCGACGGTTCGGTGGCCGATGCCGCCGACGCCGCCGTGCTCGACGTGCCGTGGTTGCTCGCCGTGTGGCCGGCCGGGCGGCTCGTGGCGCTGCCCGGCTTCGCCGGCGCGGCGGCGCTGGCCGAGTCGCTGGACCTGCCGCTGGCGAGCGAGGAGACCACGGACGGGGTGACGAGCGAGGGCGAGTTCGCGGCCTGGCGTGACCTGCCCGCGATCCGGGAGGTGGCCGGGTTGCTCGGCACCGACCTGCCCGACGGCGGCCTGTTCGTGCACGAGCGGCTGTGCGTCGGCGACCGCGCGGTGCCGTGGTGGTTCGACGGCGTGCCGCATGCCTCGGACACCGCCGACGGACTGGCGCGGGCGTTCGCGTGGGCGGCGCAGCGCTGGCCGGAGCGTCTGCTGATCGCCGCACTGCTCGATGAGCCGGACGCGCGCATCTTGTTGGCCTGACGGCGCTACAGCCCGCGTTGCGCCCCGCGTGAGCCCCGCCGGGAGGCGGCGCGCTGCCACGCCATGATCGCCATACCGACGAAACCGAGCCCACCGCCGCCCAGCGTCGTCCACCGCCACAGGCCGTCGACGCCCGCGAGCAGCAGGACCACGAACGCGATGAACCACAGCGATGTGCCGACGATCACGACCGGCCACAGGTCGACCAGCGACTTCGGCAGGTCCGGCGGGGGACGGAGCCGCCCCGGAACGCCGCGGGAGTTGCTCGGTTCGGTCACGTGGGGAAGGCTACCGCTGCCCTATCCGACTCGAGGCAGGTGACGATGGCAGAGACGGCCGTGGACGAGAAGTCCGCGCGGTCGAGGCTCGACCGCTTCTTCAAGATCAGCGAGCGCGGTTCGACACCGGGCAGGGAAGTACGTGGCGGCCTGGTCACGTTCGTGACGATGGCCTACATCGTCGTGCTGAACCCGCTCATCCTCGGCAGCTTCTCGGCCGAGGGGCCCGGCGCGAAGACCGACGCCGTCGGCGCCATCCTGCCGGTGCCCCAGGTCGCGGCGGTGACCGCGCTCGTGGCCGGCGTGATGACCATCGCGATGGGCATCATCGCCAACTACCCGTTCGCGCTGGCCGCGGGTCTGGGCATCAATGCGCTGGTGGCGGTCAACATCGCCCCGCAGATGACGTGGCCTGCCGCGATGGGACTCGTGCTGGTCAACGGGCTGGTGGTGCTGCTGCTCGTGGTGACCGGCGTACGGACGATGGTCTTCAACGCCGTGCCGCCCCAGCTCAAGGCCGGTATCGCGGTCGGCATCGGGTTGTTCATCAGCCTGATCGGCCTGGTCGACGCCGGGTTCGTGCGCCGGGTGCCGGACGCCGCGGGGACGACCGTGCCGGTCGAGCTCGGCATCGGCGGCTCGATCGCCTCGTGGCCGACCGCGGTGTTCGTGGCCGGGCTGATCATCATGGGCATCCTGGTGGCCAAGAACGTCAAGGGCGCGATCCTGATCGGCGTGCTGGCCGGCACGGTGCTCTCGATCGTGGTCGAGGCCATCGTGAACGTGGGTCCCTCGGGTGGGACGAACCCGAGGGGCTGGAACCTCGGCTACCCGGGACCGCCCGACGACTTCTTCGGGCTGCCGGACCTTTCGCTGGTGGGCCAGGTTTCGTTCGACGCGTGGGCGCAGGTGCCTGCGATCACCGCGGCGCTGTTCGTGTTCACCCTGGTGCTCACCGACTTCTTCGACACGATCGGCACGATGACCGGGCTCGGTAAGGAGGCCGGGCTGGCCGACAAGGACGGAAACCTGCCGAACGTGGGCAGGACGCTGTTCGTCGACTCCCTCGGCGCGGTGGCAGGCGGCGCCTCGTCGGCGAGCTCGAACACCGTCTACATCGAGTCGGCCTCCGGCATCGCCGAGGGCGCGCGCACCGGCCTGGCGAACGTGGTCACCGGGTTGCTGTTCATCGCCGCGATGTTCTTCACGCCGCTGTACGAGGTGGTACCGATCGAGGCCGCGGCGCCCGCGCTCGTCGTGGTCGGGGCGCTGATGATCCGGCAGATCACCGAGATCGACTTCCACGACTTCTCGATCGCGCTGCCGTCGTTCCTGACGATCGTGGTCATGCCCTTCACGTACTCGATCGCCAACGGCATCGGCGTCGGGTTCGTGAGCTACGTGCTGATCCAGGCGGCCACCGGGAGGGCCCGCCGGGTGCACCCGCTGATGTGGATCATCGCGGCGGCGTTCGCCGTGTACTTCGTGATCGGCCCGCTGCAGACCGTCTTCGGCTCGTGAGTGCCTACGCGAGTTCTAACTCGCGTAGGCACTCACGACCACCCGCCTGGGTTGTCTGCCTCACCATCGTTGCGGGTCGGGCAAGATCGTAAGGTATGCTAAGGATGTGTCTGGGTCTACGGGAGACAGAGCCTTGGCGAGCCGGTTACGGCTCGCCGTGGTGCGGCTTAACCGCAGACTCCGGGCACAGCGAACCAGCCAGGACCTGTCGCTGACCCAGGTGTCCGCACTGTCCACGCTGCACAAGTGCGGTGCGATGACGCCGGGGCGGCTGGCGGCCAAGGAGGGCGTGCAGCCACCGTCGATGACGCGGGTCATCGCCGCGCTCGAGGAGATCGGCTACGTCGGGCGCACCCCGCATCCCACCGATGGCAGGCAGGCCATCGTGACGATCACGGACGCGGGGCTCGACTACGTGCACGCCACGATCTCGGCGCGCGAGGCATGGCTGGACGAACGGCTGGCGGAACTGAGCGCGGAGGAACGTGCCGTGCTCTGCAGGGCCGCCGACATCATCGACCGGATGGCGGGAGGCGACCACACGGCGTGAGTGTGCAGGGAAGCGAAGCGCGAAGTCCACTGACGTTGCCCGCTACCCCGCAACCGGCTCCCGCCGATCCGTCCCGGCCACGCTCCCGCTGGGCCACGTTCGCCTCGCTGCGGGTGCGCAACTACCGGCTGTTCTTCTCCGGCCAGGTGATCTCCAACATCGGCACCTGGATGCAGCGCATCGCGCAGGACTGGCTGGTCTTCACGCTGAGCGGGTTCAACCCGGTGGCGCTCGGCGTCGCGGTGGCCCTGCAGTTCACGCCCACACTGCTGCTCTCCCTCTGGGCGGGTGTGCTCGCCGACCGGGTGGACAAGCGCAAGCTGCTGATCGCCATCCAGACGGGCACGTTGCTGCAGGCCGTCACGCTCGGTGTGCTCGACGTGCTCGGCATCGTCACGCTGTGGCAGGTCTACCTGCTCTGTGTCGTGCTCGGCACGTTGTCCGCGCTGGAAGTGCCCACCAGGCAGTCGTTCGTCGGGGAGATGGTGGGCCGTTCACAGATCCCGAACGCCGTCGCGCTCAACTCGTCGATCTTCAACATGGCCCGGATCGTGGGCCCCGCGATCGCCGGTTTCGCGATCACCGCCGTCGGCACCGGCTGGCTGTTCCTCGCCAACGGCGCCAGCACGCTGGCCGTGCTCGCCGGGCTGGCCATGATGCGGCCCGGTGAGCTGTTCCGCGGGCCCAAGGTGGCCAGGACGAAGGGCCAGCTCCGTGAGGGCCTGCGGTACGTGCGCGGACGCGCCGACCTGATGACCGTCCTCGCGCTGGTGCTCTTCGTCAGCACGTTCGGGATCACGTTCTTCACCTCGCTCGCGATCGTCGCGGGGAAGGTGTTCGGCACCCGCGCCGACGGCTACGGCCTGCTCTCCACGCTGCTCGCGGTGGGGACGTTCACCGGCGCGCTGATGGCCGCGCGGCGCGGCACGCGGGGGCGGCCCCGGCTGCGGCTGCTGCTGGGGTCGGCGCTCGCGCTGGGGGCCATCGAGCTCGGCGCCGCCTTCATGCCGACCTACCTCGCCTTCGGTATCGCGCTCGTGCCGCTCGGCTTCGCCACGATGACGTTCCTGAACACGGCCAACGCGCTGGTGCAGACGTCGGTGAGCCCGGAGATGCGCGGGCGGGTGATGGGCCTGTACGTGCTCGTGCTGATCGGCGGCAACCCGGTCGGCGGGCCGCTGACCGGCTGGCTGGCGGACGTGTTCGGCGGGCGCTCGCCGTTCTACGTCGGCGGCGCGGTGTCGATCCTCGCGGCCGCCGTGTGCGCGCTGGTGCTGCTCCGCCGTCGTGAGCGGCAACCGGCGTTCTAGCTCGCGTGCGCACTCACGAGGTTGCGCCGGGGATGAGGTTAGGCTAACCTCATCAACGTCCGCTTCGTGGTGGGAGCGGCAGTCAGTTCGGGAACGGACGAGGCCCCGATCCGGAAACTCCGGATCGGGGCCTCGTTCATGTGCTGGGTCGTCAGGGCAGGAGCAGGCCGTTGCGGCCGGCCTTGGCGTCCTCGAAGCGCTTGCCGATCTCGGCCCAGTCGAAGACGTTCCACAGGGCGTTGATGTAGTCCGGCTTCACGTTCTTGTACTGCAGGTAGAACGCGTGCTCCCAGACGTCGACCAGCAGGATCGGCGTGGTCGGCAGGACCATGTTGTTGTGGTGGTCCCGCAGCTGCTGCGTGATCAGCGTCTTGCCGATCGGGTCCCAGGACAGCGCGCCCCAGCCGTTGCCCTGGATCGTGGTGCAGACCGCGGTGAACTGCGCCTTGAACTTGTCGAAGGAGCCGAACGAGTCGTCGATCGCGGACGCCAGCTCGCCGGTCGGCTTGTCGCCTCCGTTCGGCGAGAGGATCTTCCACCACACGACGTGGTTGGCGTGGCCGGCGAGGTTGAACGCCAGCGTGGTCTCCAGGCCCACGATCGAGCCGAAGTCGTTGGCGTCCCGCGCCGCGGCCAGCTTCTCCAGCGTCTGGTTGGCGCCGTTGACGTAGGTCTGGTGGTGCTTGCTGTGGTGCAGCTCGTTGATCTCACCCGAGATGTGCGGCTCGAGGGCGCCGTAGTCGTAGTCGAGGTCAGGGAGCTCGTACGTGGGCATTGGCCCTCCTTCTCCTGTGACATAAGTTCGTTGCGCTGCCAAACCTAGTAGCAGGCGTGGCGGCGGGCGAACCGGGTCGCCGTGAGTTGACCTTGCTTGTTCGACCTAAGTGGAGGTCAAGGCGGTGTTACGACTACCACAGCTCAGGCCGCGCGAAACTCCTCGACGGTCTCCGCGAGGTCGGCGAGCACCGCGATGTTGAGCTCGAACGCGAGCAGCGTCTCGGCCACGATGCGCTCGCGCTCCGTGGGGTCCCAGCCCGCACCGTCCAGCAGGGCCCGGTAGCGCTTGCGGAACGCCGAAGGGCTGCCGACACGGCCGAAGTCGTAGAACCGCGCCCCCGCTCCGGTGACGCCGTAGGTGCGGTTGAGCAGCGACCGCACCACCTGGCCGCCCGCGAGGTCGCCGAGGTAGCGCGTGTAGTGGTGCGCCACGTACCCGCCGGGCCAGTCGAAGGCGACGGCACGCAGCCGCTCCACGTACCGCTCGGTGGCCGGTGCCGGCCGGATGGCCGACTCCCAGTCCGGTCCGGCGAGGAAGGCGAGGTCCTCGGCCAGCGCGGGCATCCGGCGCAGCTCGTCGATCACGAACGGCCCGCCGACCGGATCCCCGGCCATCGCGTCGCTCGCCTGTTCGAGCGTGCGGTAGATGAAGAAGTACTGCGCCGCCAGCAGCGTGTAGCCGTCGAGCGTGAGCGCGCCGTCGAGCAGGGCGTTCATGTACCGGGAGTGGTGCGCGCGGTCGTGCACCTCCCGGGTGGACTCACGCAGGGTCTCGGCGAACGACCCGATCACGCCCGACGGTGTGGCCATCACGCCCTCCTCGATATGACATCGTGTCAGAAAGAGCGTAGGGGAAATCCTGTGGTGAGGCGACCCTCATCGACCGGTATCGGCGGTTTTTGCTCCGACCGCGCACAGTACGAACCGAACGGCGGAGTCGATCGCCTGCCCGAGGCGCTCTGGCGGCACGTCGACGACCTGCCGGGCGGCAAGGGCCCCCGAGATCATCGGAACGACGATGTCCGGGTCCTGCTCCGGCAGCCGCCCGGTGCGCATCCCCTCGGCCAGGATCTCCCGCAGCCGCTCGGTGATCGGGTCGGCGTGCGCGGCGACCCGCCGGTACGTCGACGGCGCGAGCGCCGACGCGAGCGTGCCGCCCGGCGGAAGGTGGTAGCCCGCCAGCGCGTGCAGCTGGAGTCGGACGAACGTGGCGAGGCGCTCGACCGGGTCACCGGCAGCCGCGAGCGCCTCGTTCAGCCGGTCGACGTAGTGAGCCGCCTCCTGCTCGACGAAGGCGACCAGCAAGTGTTCCTTGTCCGGGAAGTGGTTGTAGATCGCGGTACGGCCCACGTCGGCCTCCGCCGCCACGCTCGCGAGCGTGACCGCCTCGAAGCCGCGCTCGTAGAGCTGCCTGCGCAGCGCGTCGAAGACCCTGGCCCTGACCCGCGCGCGATGCTCGTTCAGCGAGCCACCGATGATCTTGGGCATGGCGTACCTCCCGGGCGTGCGCCTCAGGTTACCGCCCAGGCGTGCACCGGCTCGCCCGCTTTCGACAGCTCGAGGTAGCGCGCCAGCATGGCCGCGAGCGCGGAGTCCCGGTCCATGCCCCGCGCCTGCGCCAGGCCGACCACCTCCCGCTGCCAGGAGCTGCCGGTGCGCCGCGTGAGGCAGCGCTGCTCGATCACCCCGAGGTAGCGCTGGGCCGCCGTGTCCGAGACATCGGAGTTCCGCAGCCCCTCGTGCGCCAGCGGGAGCAGGACGCGCAGCACCAGTTCGTCCGGCGGGATCCAGCCGATGCCCGGCCAGTAGAGCTGGGCGTCGAACCCGTTGCGCGCACCGGCGTACAGGTTCTCCTCGGCCGCCTGGAAGGACATCTGCGTCCATACCGGACGTTCCTGCTCGGCAAGCGCCCGCTGCGCGCCGTAGAAGAACGCCGCGTTGGCCATCATGTCGAGGACGGTGGGGCCTGCGGGCAGCACCCGGTTCTCCACCCGGAGGTGCGGCTTGCCGTCCACCACGTCGTACACCGGCCGGTTCCAGCGCCATACGGTGCCGTTGTGCAGCCGGAGCTCGGACAGCTTCGGCACCTGCCCGGACTCCAGCGCCTCCACCGGGTCCTCGTCGTCGGTCTCCGGCAGCAGGCCGGGGAAGTAGCGGACGTTCTCCTCGAACAGGTCGAAGATCGAGGTGATCCAGCGTTCGCCGAACCACACCCGCGGCCGCACGCCCTGGTTCTTCAGCTCCTCCGGCCGCGTGTCCGTGGCCTGGAGGAACAGCGGTATGCGCGTCTCGTGCCACAGCGCCTTGCCGAGCAGGAACGGCGAGTTCGAGCCGAGGGCCACCTGTACCCCGGCCAGGCACTGGGCGGCGTTCCAGTGCGCGGCGAACTCCTCGGGCGCCACCTGCAGGTGCAGCTGGACCGAGGTGCAGGCCGCCTCCGGCAGGATCGACTCGGCGTGCGCGCGCAACCGTTCGGGCCGCTGCCCGGACAGCCCGACGCCTTCCAGCGACAGCACCGTCTGCTCGCCTCTCGCGGCGAAGATCTGGTCGTTGAGCAGCGCGTAGCGCGAGTTGTTGGTGAGCCACTTCTGGTCGAAGTGCTCGTGGCTCAGCGTCGGCAGGATGCCGATCATGGCGAGCAGGACGCCCGTTTCCTCCGCTTTGTCCCCGGCGGCGTCGAGATAGGACCGCAGATCGTCCTCGAGTTGCAGCGCGGAGTCGCCGTCCAGCGGGCGGGGCGGCACGTTCAGCTCCATGTTGTGCTGGCTGAGTTCGGTGGTGAACGAGGAGTTGCCGAGCGCGTCGAGCACGGCGGCGTTGGACATCGAGGGCCGCATGCCGCCGTCCACGAGGTTCAGCTCGACTTCCAGGCCGATGTGCTTACGCGGAAACGAGAAGCTGCCGTCCGAGAGCATGCGGGCGAGCGTGTCGAGGCAGCGCTGCACCTTGCGGCGGTACCGCCCACGGTCCTGTGGCCTGAAGGCGTCCGGCGACACGTCCTTGCCCATGGCGCATCCCTGTTTCTCCTCGGCCACGGCTCCCCGAACGCCTTGGCGTTGATCTGCCCGGCGGAAACGGTGGCACATGCCGGGGGCCCGGGCTAGCGGCCAAACTGGTGCTGTCAGTCACCTCCGCCTCACTGTCCGCATGCGTCCGCCGTTCGCAGTATGTGATTACCCTCGTTCGGCGCACGGACACGTGGCGACTGGCGGATGGCAGACTTTCCGGGTGGCTCCACTGATCCCCGTCGCCGACGCCGCCGACGAGCGGCTCGACGACTTCCGCGATCTCACCGTGGCCGACCGGCGCCCCGACCGGCCCGGTGGGCGGGGTTTCGTCATCGCGGAAGGCACGGTGGTGGTGCGCAGGCTGCTCGCGTCGCCGTATCCGGTCCGCGCGCTACTCGGGGTGGAGCGCCGGATCACCGAACTGGCGGACGACCTCGAAGGCTGCGCCGCCCCGGCCTATGTCACCTCGGCCGACGTGATGGCGCGGGTGGTCGGCTTCAACCTCAACCGCGGGGTGCTCGCGGTCGCCGACCGGGTGCCCCGGCCGACCCTGGAACAGGTGCTGGCCACCGCTCGCGTGGTCGCCGTCCTGGAGGGCGTCGGGGACCACGAGAACCTCGGCGCGCTGTTCCGCAACGCCGCCGCACTCGGTGTCGGCGGTGTGCTGCTCGGTCCGGGCTGTTCCGACCCGCTGTACCGGCGCAGTGTGCGAGTTTCCATGGGACACGTCCTGCGAGTGCCGTTCGCGCCGCTGGAGCCGTGGCCCTCGGGACTCCGGTCGCTGCGTGCGGCAGGATTCCGGGTCGCGGCCCTGACGCCGCGGCCGGACGCGGCCGACCTGCGCCGGCTCTCGGGGAAGGCGGGTGACCGGGTTGCCCTGCTGCTCGGGTCTGAGGGGCACGGGCTGTCCGAGCCGGCGCTCGCGGCCGCGGACGTCGCCGTCCGGATCCCGATGGCGGGCGACGTGGATTCGCTGAACGTCGCCACCGCCGCGGCCGTGGCGTTCTACGAGATGGGGGGACGTGGATAGCTTGGGCCACGCGGAGCGGGGCACACGTGTGGAGCTGCGGGTCCGGGACGAGCGGGCGGTGCTGGCCGGTGGGGAGAACGGCAGGGAGGCCGACCCGCACGACATCGCACTGGGCACCGATCTGGCGGACGCCCTGCACGAGTGGGCCAGGGTCGCCGCCGCGGTCCGCCGCACCGGGGACGCCACGACGGCGGAGGCCGCTTCGATGGTGTCGCGGCGCGGCAGGCAACTGGCCGTCAGGGTGGCCGCGGTCCTGGGACTGCCGGTCAGCTACCGCGACCCCGTGAAGGGGACGTCGGTGGAGGTGCAGCCGCCCACCCGGCCGCCGCGCCGGTCGCCGGCCAGCCGGCTGTTCGGCGCCGAGCCACGCACGGACACACCCACACCGTGGGGTACGGGGCTGACCGTCGCCGCGTTCATCGGCGCGGTCGTCGTGGTCGCGATGCTCGCGCTGGCCGACACGCTCGCCCAGGAGACGGCCCGGTGGGTCGCGCTCGCCGCGATCGCGGTGGTCACGGCGGGACTGGCGCCGTCGCTCTGGCTCGCGCGCAGGCTGCCGATCCTGCGCTGGGTCGTCCTGGGCGCGGCGGCCGGGGTCGCCGTCGCATGGATCGGCGTACTGGTGATCGTGACTGCGTAACGGTCGTGAGTGCGTAACAGCGTTCTAACTCGTCTGCTCACTCACGAGGCTCGACGCGGATGCTGTTGGCGATGCGCACGGTCTCCTCGGCGACCGCGGGCCAGTCCGCCTCGCTCTCGGTGGTGACGTCGACGACGACCAGGTGCCTGCCGTCGGGCGCCGGAATCTGCACCTCGATCCGGAAGACCGGCCGGACGACCTCCCGGGAGTGACCGCTCATCTCGGGTGGCAGCCGGTACTCGGCGGCGGTCACCGCCGCGAGCGCCGGGCCGATCGTCAGGTCGATGACGCGGGTGTCCGCCTCCGGCCTGTGCTGCTGGTACTGGGCGCGCAGTGCCTCGGCGACGAGCCCGCGGTCGCGCGTCAGGTGCGCGACCGGCGCGGCGCCGGGCCGGGTCAGCTCCACGACCGCAAGCGAGAAGGTGGCCGGCTCAGGGGCGTCGCCTCCGACGGCGAACCTGCCGAACAGCCGTACCGAGTCCTCGCCCTCGGGGCTGCCCACGACCGGCTGCCCGGTGAACCCGGGAGGCAGGTCGATGCGGACGTGTGGTGCCGAGGCCGAGGAGGGGCCGCTGATCAGTTCTGACATGCTCGCTCTTCCACGCGCCGCCGATCTCGTCCGGGATGACCGGCTCGGACGGCAGAACTGTAATCGGATGTGCGCGCGGGTGGAGGCGAAACGCGGAATTCTCCTCGCCCGTCGCGACTCCGGCGGGGGAGAATGAGCCATGACCGCCGACCCGCTGCCGCGGCTGCGCGCCATCTGCCTCGGCCTGCCCGAGACGGCCGAGCGGCTCAGTCACGGTGAGCCGGCCTGGTTCGTGCGGGACAGGAAGCTCTTCGTGATGTACGCCGATCATCATCACGACGACCGGCTGGCGTTCTGGTGCGCGGCGCCACCGGGGGTGCAGGAGGAACTGGTCGCGCAGGAGCCGGACCGCTTCTTCCGGCCGCCGTACGTCGGCCATCGGGGCTGGCTGGGCGTGTGGCTCGACGTGACACCGGACTGGACCGAGATCGCCGAGATCGTCACCGACGCCTACCGCGTCGTCGCTCCCCGGCGGCTCGTCGCTGACCTGCCCTGATCGGCGCCCGGCCCCCTGCTGGCGAGGGCCACGGGGCCGCCGGGGTAGGTTGACGGGCATGGTATCGCCGACTCGTCCGGATGCCCCACACGTAGTCGTCACCGGTGGCTGCGGCTTCATCGGCCGCGCCGTCGTCGGCGAGTTCCGGCGCAGAGGTGCTCTGGTCACCGTCGTCGACCGCGAGCCACTCACCGTGGACGACGACGGCATCATCGGTATCCAGGGCGACCTGGCCGACGCCCACATCCGGGACGCCGCCGTGCGGCCGGGCACGGCGGGCATCGTGCACCTGGCCGCGGTCACCTCGGTGCTCCGCTCGGTCGAGATGCCCGCGACCACCTACGCGGAGAACGTCGCCATCACCCACGAGCTGCTGGAGCTGGCGCGGACCCGCGGGGTGCCGCGATTCATCCTCGCTTCGACCAACGCCGTGGTCGGCGATGTCGGCGGCTCCACCATCACCGAGGACCTGCCGCTGAAGCCACTCACGCCGTACGGCGCGACGAAGGCAGCCTGCGAGATGCTGCTCTCCGGCTACGCGGGCGCCTACGGCATGGCGGCGTGCGCGCTGCGCTTCACCAACGTCTACGGGCCCGGTATGTCCCATAAGGACAGTTTCGTGCCGCGGCTCATGCGGGCGGCGCTGTCCGGCACCGGCGTGCGGGTTTACGGCGACGGAAGGCAGCGCCGGGACCTCGTCAACCTCGACGACGTCGTGCGCGGCATCCTGCTCGCCTGGGACGCCGAGTACACCGGCCGAGCGATCGTCGGCTCGGGACGCTCGGTGTCGGTGCTGGAGATGATCGACGCGGTCAGGGCCGTCACCGGCAGCCCGCTTCCCGTCGAGCACGTCGCGGCGCCGGAGGGGGAGATGCCGGCCGTGGTCGTCGATCTCTCCCGCAGCGCCCGGACGATCGGTTACCGCCCGCAGGTCGAGCTGACCGAGGGGCTGGCCGGGGTCTGGCGCTACTTCGTCGAGAACGACCGGCAGAAAGTGCCCGAGTGACCGCTTTTCTTCGCCGACACTGGCTGCTGCTCGTCTTCCTCGCGGCCGGTGTGACTTTGCGCGTACTGGCGTGGCTGGCCTACCAGCCCGCGCTGCTCTACATCGACTCCTACCGCTACCTGTTCAACATCGAGGACCTGCGGCCCGACGGGCTGGACCCGCTCGGGTACACCTTCGTGCTGAAGTTCCTGCTGGAGTTCGGCGGTCTCGCGTTCGTCGAGGCCGTCCAGCACGCGGTCGGCGTCGCGCTGGCGGTCGCGCTGTACGCGCTCGCGTTGCGGCACGGGGTCCGGCACTGGCTGGCCGCCCTCGTCGCAGCCGTCGTGCTGCTCGACGGTTACCAGCTCCAGATCGAGACCAACATCATGTCGGAGATCTGGTTCCAGGCCCTGCTGGTCGGGATGCTGTGGGTGCTCCTGGCCAGGGGCGAGCCGAACTGGTGGCGCGCCGGTGTCGCCGGGCTGCTGCTGGGCGCGGCCGTGATCACGCGCACCATAGGGATCACGGCGGTCCTGCCGCTGGTGCTGTACCTGATCGTGGCCGGTGGGGCCTGGCGCACCCGGGCGGGCTGGAAACGCATCGCCACCCGGGGCACGGCCGGTGTCCTCGGTCTCGTGATCGTGCTCGTCTCCTACGCCGGGTACTACCGGGTGGCCGCCGGGGAGTGGAAGCTCACCGGGGCGTCCTCCCATGTCCTGTACGGCCGGACGGCGGTCGTCGCGGACTGCTCCCAGCTGCCGCTGGACGAGACCCTGCGCCTGTTCTGCCCCGAGGAGCCGCTCGGCGAGCGGCTCGGCGTCGACCACTACACCCACGGCGTCTTCGGCAAGGCGGGCTGGCCCGGCCCGCTACCGCCGGGCGCGGACAAGGGCGCGCTCGCCAACGAGTTCGCCCGGACGGTCCTGCTGCATCAGCCGCTCGACGTGGCGGGCGCCGTGCTGCGCGACTTCGTCAAGAACTTCGGGCCGGTCAAGACGACCGCGCCCAACGACGTGCCTGCCGACCGCTGGCACTTCCAGACCGACTACCCGCTCTTCTCCGGCTCGCTGCCGGACGGCGGCCGGATGCTGGCGGACGACACCGCTGAGTTCTTCGACGGCGAGTCCACGAGCGTCAACGAGGACCTGGCCGCCTTCCTGCGTACGTACCAGCTCGGGGGCGGCTACCTGCCGGGGCCGCTGCTCGCGCTCGCCGGGCTGCTCGGACTCGCCGGTGCGGCCGGGATCGGCCACGCCCGGCGCTCCGGCCTGCGCTCCGCCACTCTCCTGCCCACCGCGACCGGGCTCATCCTGCTGTTCGGCGCGGCGTCGTTCGAATTCTCCTGGAGGTACCAGTTGCCCGCTCTCGTGTTGCTGCCGATCGGTGGGGCGATCGGCCTGACCGCCCTGCTCGGCCGGGGCAAGTCGCCTGCACCGGCTCCGCGGCGCGAGAAGCTGGCCGACTTCCCCGATGACACCGACGCCGCCGCGATGACCGACTTCCGCAGCCGCTACGGCGATCTCCCGCTGGCGCCGCTGACCGTGGTCATCGCCGCCTACAACGAGGCGAAGGGCATCGGGCAGGTGCTGCGCGACATGCCCGGCGACTGCGGTGGCCTGCCCGTCTCCGTGCTGGTGGTGGTCGACGGCGCCACCGACGACACGGCCGCGATCGCCGAGCAGGGCGGCGCGTACGTCTGCGTGGCCCCGCGCAACCGCGGCCAGGGTGCGGCGCTGCGGCTGGGCTACCATCTGGCGGCCGAGTCCGGAGCGCGCTACATCGTCACCACCGACGCCGACGGTCAGTACGACAACGGAGAGCTGCCGCTGCTGGTGAAGCCGCTGCTGGACTCCTCGGCCGACTTCGTCACCGGCTCCCGCAGGCTGGGCAGCGAGCAGGCCGACAGCAGGATCCGGTGGCTCGGCGTGCGTGTGTTCGCCGCGCTGGCCACGGTCCTCACCCGGCAGCGGATCACCGACACGTCGTTCGGTTTCCGCGCCATGGGCGCCGACCTCGCGACCTCGGTGACCCTGCGCGAGCCGCAGTACCAGTCCTCGGAACTGCTGCTGGGCGTGCTGGCGCGCGGCGCGCGGGTGCTGGAGGTGCCGCTGAGCATGCGGTTGCGGAACAACGGCGCGAGCAAGAAGGGCCGCAGCCTGCGCTACGGCGCGAACTACGCCCGGGTCATGACCGGGACGTGGCTGCGGGAGTACGTACTGCGCCGGCGAACACGAGCCGGTCGAGCAGCGCGAACTTCATGAGGAAGACCAGCGCGTAGCTGCTGACGAAGGCTGCGTCGAGCAGCACGACGCGTGCGACGTGCGGGACGTTGAGCGGCTCGATCAGCCAGCTGGCGAGCGTGGTCAGGCCGACGGCGGTGAGCCCGCCGGTCACGATGACAGCGAGGTAGGGCAGCAGCTCCGAGCGGAAGTCGGGCCTGCCGCGGCGGCCCCAGGCCCAGCTGCGGGCCACGAAGTAGTTGGGCACCGCGCCCGCGACGAAGGCGATCGCGCTCGCGACCGTGGCGCTGGTGCCGTCCCACCACAGGATGCCGATCAGGGTCAGCTGGCTGATGACCGTGGCCAGCATGGAGCTGGTGGCAGCCCGGAGCAGGCGGACGAACCCGCGCGGGTGTTTCGCGGGCTCGTGCGATGTGATACTGCTACCCGTGGTCACATTCGCCATTGTGCACGCCATGATCTCGAGAGGCGCATCCGCGTCCTCGTTCCGGTCAGTGAAGTGACACGCCGTCGACGATCGACTCCGTTAAGTACAAACGGCCCACCTGTGTGACTCCGTTGGTGGGTCCCTTATTCTACCCGTCGGCACGCCGGCATTTATTCGAACTGGAGGCAGTCAACTCGTGCGAGTCCTCGTTCTCGGTGGTGATGGTTATCTAGGGTGGCCGACAGCGCTACACCTTTCGGACAAAGGGCATGAGACTGCCGTGCTCGACAATTTCGCCCGCAGAAAGTACGACGAGGAACTGGGCGTTCAGAGCCTTGTCGCGATCGAAGACTTCGAAACCCGTGCCGCCGCGTGGGAGGAAGTCTCCGGCAAGAAGCTCCAGACTTACGTCGGCGACCTGCTCGACGCCGATTTCGTCTACGCCACGCTGCGGGAGTTCCGGCCGGACGCCGTCGTGCATTTCGCCGAGCAGCGTGCCGCGCCGTACTCGATGATCGACCGCCAGCACGCCGTGTACACCCAGCAGAACAACGTGATCGGCACGCTGAACCTGCTGTACGGCATCCAGGAGACCAACCCGGAGATCCACCTGGTCAAGCTCGGGACGATGGGCGAGTACGGCACGCCCAACATCGACATCGAGGAGGGCTGGCTGGAGGTCGAGCACAACGGCCGCAAGGACCGGATGCTCTACCCGAAGAAGCCGGGGTCGTTCTACCACCTCAGCAAGGTGCACGACTCGCACAACATGGAGTTCGCCTGCCGGATCTGGGGGCTGCGGGCGACCGACCTCAACCAGGGAATCGTGTACGGCCAGCAGACGCCGCAGACGGCGCTGGACCCGCGCCTGGCGACGCGGTTCGACTACGACGCCGTGTTCGGCACGGTGCTGAACCGCTTCGTCATCCAGGCGGTGCTCGGCCAGCCGCTCACGGTCTACGGCACCGGTGGCCAGACCCGGGGCATGCTGGACATCCGCGACACCGTGGAGTGCATCCGGCTGGCGGTGGAGAACCCGGCCGACCGCGGTGAGTTCCGGGTGTTCAACCAGATGACCGAGAGCTTCTCGGTCAAGCACCTGGCGGACCTGGTCGCCGAGCGCTTCCCCGGCCCGGTGCAGATCGAACACCTGGAGAACCCGCGGGTCGAGCTGCCCGAGCACTACTACAACGTGAAACACACGGGGCTGGTGGAGCTCGGCCTGCAGCCGCACCTGCTGTCCGACACCCTCATCGAGTCGATGTTCCCGATCGTCGAGGAGAACAAGCACCGCGTGGAGCTCGACAAGATGCTGCCGCGCGTGCGCTGGACGAACCCGAAGAACTAGCGCGCACATGGAAGAGGCCCCCTCCGCGAGTTGCCGGAGGGGGCCTCTTCCACGTGCGGGGCCCGGGCTCAGCCGCCGCGCTGGGACCGGACGCCGAGCAGGACGTCCTCCCAGGCCGGGACGGCGGGGTGGCCCTTCTTCTTCGTCTTGGCCGGGCGGGCGGACTGCTCCTCCGGCGGTACCTGGTCGTCGCCCGGCACCCTGGGGAGTTCGGTCGTGTCGTCCTCGCGCGGCTCCCGGATCGGTGCCTCGATGACGTTGCTCCCGGGCTCCTCGGCGGAGTAGTCGAGTGTCGTCTGCTCCGCTTCCGGGGCCACCGGTGTCGTGTGCTCCACGGCCCGCGGTGTGCGGTAGGAGTTGGGATCGAGCAGCGCCTCGGCATGCTCGTCGAGCGCCGTCACGGTGCCGCCGTGGGCGCCGGGGGAGAACGCCCAGCGCGCGCGGTTGTCGGAGCGGCCGGCCTGCCAGCGCAGCCCGACGATCCACTTGCCGTCGTCGCCGCGCCAGGAGTCCCACCTCGCCTTCGAGTAGTCCTGGCCGCGGACGCCGAACGAGTAGGCCACGATCTCGCCGAGCGTCTGCACGTCCGGCCCGTCCTCCCGGACCGGGTGAGCCTGCTGGGCGACCTCGGCCGTGCGGGAACGCTCCAGCAGCACCGGATAGGCGAACCGCTCGACGCGGGCCATCGGGACGCCGGCCGCCGCGGCGACCTGCTCGACGGTCTCACCGGCACGAATGCGGGTCTGGATCTCTCGTGGGCGCATCTGGCTCTCCAGCTCGATCTCGATCTGGCCGAGGCGGGTGGCATCACCACGGGCGGCCGCGCGCAGGCGCTCGTCGGCGGGAAGCAGGAAGCGCTCGCGGGTCGCCGGGTCTTCGCACACGATGGACTTACCGTCCTCGTGCAGCCCGACTACCCGCAACGCTCGCATTACCGCCTCCCCGAACTTCACCTTTGTGGGTGCCTACGGTAGAACGGCGCGTCGCCTTGACGGGCGAGGCGCGCCGAGCTTTCGCGTATCCATTATTGATCTTGGTGCACGCGTACCGGCCGCGCGTGCGGGACGCGCCGGGCACCCCACCCCTCGATAAGGGGAATTTTTCGGGAAGGGCGGGTTACTTGGGGAGGTTCTCGACGACCCATTCGATGCTGCGGGTGAGCGCGGTGATGTCGTCCGGGTCGATGGCCGGGAACATGCCGACGCGGAGCTGGTTGCGGCCCAGCTTGCGGTAAGGCTCGACGTCCACGATCCCGTTGGCGCGCAAGGTCTTCGCCACCGCGGTGGCGTCGACGTCGTCGGCGAAGTCCACGGTGCCGACCACCTGCGACCGCAGTGCGGGGTCGGTCACGAACGGCGAGGTGTAGCTCGTTTTCTCCGCCCACTCGTACAGCCGGGTCGACGATTCCCTGGTCCGCGCCGTGCTCCAGTCGAGGCCGCCGTTGCCGAGCATCCACTCGATCTGGTCGGCCAGCATGAACAGCGTCGCGACGGCGGGGGTGTTGTACGTCTGATCCTTGCGCGAGTTGTCCAGCGCCGTCGTCAGCGAAAGGAACTCCGGTACCCAGCGCTCGCCCGAGCCCAGCTCGCCGACGCGCTCGATCGCGGCGGGCGACATCAGGGCCAGCCACAGCCCGCCGTCCGAGGCGAACGACTTCTGCGGCGCGAAGTAGTAGACGTCGAAGTCCTCGGCCGTGACCGGCAGGCCGCCCGCGCCCGACGTGGCGTCGATCGCCACGAGCGCGTTCTCGCTGCCCGCGGGCCTGTGTACCGGCACCGCGACGCCGGTGGACGTCTCGTTGTGCGCCCATGCGACGAGGTCCGCGCCGGGCGAGTAGGTGATCTCCGGTGCGCTGCCCGGCTCGCCCTTGACGACGATCGAGTCGGCGAGGAAGGGGGCCTTGTCGGTGACGGTCGCGAACTTCGACGAGAACTCGCCGTAGGTGAAGTGCTGCGCGCGCTCGCGCACGAGGCCGAACGCCGCCGCGTCCCAGAACGCCGTGGTGCCACCGTTGCCGAGCACCACCTCGTAGCCGTCGGGCAGGCCGAACAGCTCGGCCAGCCCCGCCCGCACCCGGCCGACGAGCGACTTCACCGGCTTCTGGCGGTGGGAGGTGCCGAGGAGGTTCCCGCCCTCCTTGGCCAGGTTCGCGATCTGCTCGGGGCGGACCTTGGACGGCCCGCAGCCGAACCGACCGTCGGCGGGCTTGAGCTCGGCGGGCAGGGTCAACTCAGCGGCTTCGGTCATGCCTCGCAGTCTGTCACGCACTTCCGAGTCGGTGAATGGCGTGGGTCACCCCTGCCAGCCCGTTTCGTCGACTCCGCCGGGAATCGGCGCCGACGGGTCGTACGGGGTGCGGGTGAACACGAATGTCGCCAGTTCGAGGTGCCGCGGTGTGCCCTCGGCGGTGCGCCCTACGGTGAGGGTCTCGCCCGCGTAGTAGCCGTCGAGGCCGAGCCACCGGTCGTCGCCGAGCGGGCGGAACCGGGACGCACGGCCAGGGCCGTCCGCGGGTGCCAGGTTCAGCCATCCGTTCGGCAGTACGCGCAGGTGGAACGGTGCCGGACCCCAGTGCCAGAGGCCCGTCAGCTCGAGCAGGGCCGGGTCCGTCCTCGCGGGCCGCCACTCCCGCGGCAACGCCGGTTCCTGCTCGTCCGCGATCGCGATCAGGTCCAGGACCAGCGAAAGGATGGACACCCCCGACGTGGTGTCGGCGAACGCGACCGCGCCGGTCTGGGTCGCCGGGTCGATCATCGTGCACGCGAGGAAGCCCGGCATCGAGCCGGTGTGTCCGGCCAGCCGCCGTCCGCCGGAGCGGACGAGCTGGAGGCCGAGGCCGTATCCCGTGGTCCAGGCGTCACCGTCGTCGACGGCCGCGACCTCGCGCATCTCCGCGACCGTGTCCGGATGCAGCACCTCACCGGTGCGCCCGCCGACGAACGCGGTCCAGCGCACGAGGTCGTCGACGCAGGACCACAGCTGGCCTGCCGGCGCCATCGCACCCGCGTCGGGCGCGGGTTCGGGCAGCACGACGTCGGCGAACGGGTGTACCGCCCAGCCCCGCGCATGCCCCTCGTCCGGCCGGTCCGTCGTGCGCGACATGCCCAGCGGTTCCAGGACCTCCGTCCGCACCGCGGCGAGCCAGCCGTCGCCGCGGGACCGCGCGATCAGCTCACCGAGCAGCCCGTAACCGACGTTGGAGTAGTGGAACCGCCGTCCCGCGCGGTGCTTGGCCTGCTCCGGGGTGAGCGTCGCGTTGAGCGCGGCCCAGTCGGCGCCCTGACTTCGCTCCCACCAGGAACCGGGCGATTCCGACGTCAGCCCGCTGGTGTGCGCGAGCAGCTGCGCGATCGTGGCGGCACCGAAGGCCGTACCGGGAACGTGCTTGTCGAGCGGGTCGTTCAGGTCGAGCACGCCCTCGTCACGCAGCCGCAGCACCACCGCGGCGACCAGCGACTTCGTGATCGAGCCGAGCCGGTACTGCGTGCGGGTGTCCGGGGCGGTGCCGCCGACGGACCCGCGCGCGCCGGACCAGATGATCTCGCCGTCGCGCACGACCGCGGCGACCAGCGACGGCGCCCGGCCCGCCGACTGCTCCGTGGCGATACGGCGCAGCAGCGCGAACTCGGTGGTAGGCAGCATGGCGGTTATTCTGCCGCCTGCTCACCGCACGCGCGCCTGCCGGCAGTCGCGCGCGGCTTGTTGACAGAATGTCTAACATGACGGGATGTCTCATACCTGGGTGACGGCCGGCGACGGGGTGCGCCTCTCGGTGCGGACGCGCGGGCCGGAATCCGCCCCGACGGTCGTGTGCGTGCACGGCTATCCCGACAACTCCTCGATGTGGGACGGCGTCGCCGCCGAGCTGGCCGGCCGCTTCCGCGTGGTCACCTACGACGTGCGCGGCGCGGGCGCCTCGGACAAGCCTGCGGACCGTGCCGCGTACCGGCTCGATCAGCTCGCGCGGGACCTGGCCGCGGTGATCGCCGAGGTCCGGCCGGACGGAAAGGTGCACCTGCTCGCGCACGACTGGGGCGCGATCCAGACCTGGCACGCCGTCACCGGCGACTGGCTGCGTGGCAGGGTCGCGTCGTACACCTCGATCTCCGGACCGTGCCTGGACCACGCGGGGCACTGGTTCCGTGACCGGGTGCGGCGGCCCGGCCTCCGCGGGCTGCGCGACGCGCTGAACCAGCTCGTGCACTCGACCTACATCGCGTTCTTCCAGGTGCCGCTCGTGCCGGAGCTCGCCTGGCGCAGCGGCCTGCTGAAGAAGGCCATCCGGCGGCTCGACCCCGCCGAGGCCGCGCCCGAGCTGTCCGACGGCCTGCACGGGTTGAAGCTCTACCGTGCCAACATGCTGCCGCGGCTGTCCCGGCCCGCGAGCCGCCACACCGACGTGCCGGTGCAGGTGCTCGCGCCGGTGGACGACGCGTTCGTGACGGCGCCGTTGCAGACGGGGATCGAGCGCTGGGTTCCGGACCTGCGCGTGCGCCGCATCCAGGGCAGCCACTGGATCCCGCGCAGCGACCCGGCCAGGATCGCGCGCGCCGCGACCGAGCTCGTCGAGCACGTCGAGGGCGCCCCCGAGCCTCGGAGCCTGTGCCGCACCCGGGTCAACCCACGCCTGCCGGGACGGTTTCCCGGCAGGCTGGTCGTCGTCACCGGTGCGGGCGGTGGCATCGGCCGCGCCACGGCGCTCGCGTTCGCCGCGGAGGGGGCCGGCCTGGTGCTCACCGACATCGCCTCCGACGCCGTTCGGGAGACGGCGGAACTGGTGCGGGCAAACGGTTCCACTGCCGCCGAGTACACAGTGGACTCCGCGGACGGCGAGCGCGTGCACGAGTTCGCCGAGCGGGTGCGCGCCGAGCACGGCGTGCCCGACATCGTGGTCAACAACGCCGGTATCGGCGTGGCGGGTCCGTTCCTGGAGACCGGCGTCGCGGACTGGGAACGGGTCATCGACGTCAACCTGTGGGGCGTGATCCACGGCTGCCGGGCGTTCGCCCCGCAACTGGTGGAACGCGGCGAGGGCGGGCACATCGTCAACCTGGCGTCGATGGCCGCCTACCTGCCGACGAAGGCGCTGCCCGCCTACTCCACGACGAAGGCCGCCGTGCTGATGCTCAGCGAGTGCCTGCGCGCGGAACTGGCGAGCCGGCAGATCGGGGTGAGCGCGATCTGCCCCGGCGTGGTGCGCACGGGCATCACGAGCAGCACCCGGTTCGTCGGGACCGACGCCGAGGAGCAGGCGCGCAGGCAGCGGGCGAGCACGAGGCTGTACGCCCGGCGCGGATTCGGTCCGGAGAAGGTCGCCAGGGACATCCTGCGCGCGGTGGAACGGGACACCGCGCTCGCGCCGTCCACCCCGGAGGCGAAGGTGACGCTGGCGCTGTCCCGGCTGACGCCCGGCCTGCTGCGCGCGGCGGCGCGGCTCGATCTCGGACCGCGGTGACCGGGCGCAGGCCGCGCCGGATGTCGCGCGAGGCGCGGCGGGAGGACCTGATCGCCGCGGCGCTGGCGCTGTTCAGCACGCGCGCCCCCGAGGACGTCTCGGTCGAGGACGTGGTCGCCCGCGCCGACGTGTCCCGGCCCCTGTTCTACCGCTACTTCACGAGCATCCGGGAACTCCACGTGGCCGCACTGCGCTCGGTCACCGACGGGCTGGTCGAGCGGCTGGCGCGGCGCCGCGAGGGTTCCAGGGCGGAGCGGCTGCGGGCCGCCGTGCGCGGGTTCGCGGAGGTGGCCGGCGAGTACCGCGCGGGCTACATCGCCCTGCTCTCCAGCGGGTCGGTGGTCGCGACGTCGGAGACGAACGCGATCGTCGACGAGGTGCGCAACCGCGCGGTGGAGGCGATCCTCACCGACCTCGGACTGGCGGAGCCGTCACCGATGGTGCTGCTGACCCTGCGGTGCTGGACCGCGGTCGTGGAGGGCACCCTGCTGACGTGGTTGCAGGAGGGCGGTTCCGGCCCCGAGGAGCTGGCCGCCTGGCTGGCCGACCAGCTCCTCGCCATGCTGGAGGTGACCGCGCGCCACGACGCCTCGTGAGTGTCGTGAGTGGCTATGCGAGTTAGAACTCGCGTGCGCACTCACGACAGCCGCGGCACCTGGTCCCAGCCCTCGACCTCCTCGGGCTTGCGCGGGCCGGGGCCGACGTACTTCGCCGACGGCCGGACCAGCCGCCCGGTCTGCTTCTGCTCCAGGATGTGCGCGGCCCAGCCGGCCGTACGGGCCGAGGTGAACATCGCAGGCATCATGTGCGGCGGCACCTTGGCGAAGTCCAGGATCACCGCCGCCCAGAACTCGACGTTCGTCTCGATCGGCCGGTCCGGACGGCGCTCCCGCAGCTCGGCCAGCGCGGCCTGCTCCAGCGCGGAGGCCACCTCGTACCGCTCGGCGCCGAGCTCCTGGCACGTGCGGCGCAGCACCCTGGCCCTCGGGTCCTCGGCGCGGTACACGCGGTGGCCGAAGCCCATCAGCCGTTCCTTGCGGTCGAGCAGGCCCTTCACGTACGCACGCGCGTCGCCGGTCCGCTCGACCTCCTCGATCATCGGCAGTACGCGCGCGGGCGCGCCGCCGTGCAGCGGGCCGGACATCGCGCCGATCGCCCCGGACATCGCGGCCGCAACGTCCGCGCCGGTGGAGGCGATGACGCGGGCGGTGAAGGTGGATGCGTTGAGGCCGTGCTCGGCCGCGGAGACCCAGTACGCGTCCACGGCCTTGACGTGCGCGGGGTCGGGCTCGCCGCGCCAGCGCACCATGAAGCGCTCGGTGATGGACGACGCCTCGTCGACCCGCGACTGCGGCACCGCGGGAACGCCGATGCCGCGCGCCGACTGCGCCACGTAGGACAGCGCCATCACCGACGCCCTGGCCAGCTGGTCGCGGGCCGACTCGTCGGAGATGTCGAGCAGCGGCTGGTAGCCCCAGATCGGCGCGAGCATGGCCAGCGCCGCCTGCACGTCGACGCGCACGTCCCCGGTGTGCACCGGAATGGGAAAGGCCTCGGCGGGCGGCAGGCCCTGCCCGAACCGGCCGTCGACGAGCAGCCCCCAGACATCGCCGAAACCGGCCTTGCCTGCGAGGTCCTCGATGTCGACGCCCCGGTAGCGCAGTGCGCCGCCGTCCCGGTCCGGCTCCGCGATCTCGGTGCGGAAGGCGACCACGCCCTCCAGGCCCGGACGGAAGCCGTCGTCCGGCTGTTCTGCTTGGGTCTGGGACTGGCTGATCGTGGATGTCACTTGAGTGGACCTTTCGCTGCGCGTTCCCCGACAGGTGACTACCCGCGCGAGGGCATGCGCACGCGCGCCTCGTCGCACGGTTGGACAAACCTTGCTCCTCTGACCGGCCGGTATCAATCGAAAGAAGCGGTGGTTTCGGTCACGATTACGAGAACGATTCAGCCCGCGGGCCCTCCGGGACGGAAATCCTGTGTTCTCCGGACCCGGCGCCCGCCCCGGAGCGGAGAGGCTACGAACAGGCGCCGCGCACCGGCTCTCCGGCGAAGCGCTTGCCCAGCCAGTTCATCGCGCCGGGGCCGCCCGCGGCGACGCCCGTGACGTGGCCGGCGAGGGGGACCGGCTGCCACCGCACGGTCGTGCCGAGGCCGCAGTACCGGGACCGCAGCTCCTTGCCGACGTAGTACGGGATCAGCTCGTCGAGCGTGCCGTGGTAGAGGTACACCGGCGCGCCGGGCGCCCGCTCGCCTGCGCGGTTCTCCGCGAGTCGCGCCTGCCAGCGAGGGTCGGCGAGCGGGTCGGGCACGGTCACGAAGTCGCTCAGCCGAGCGAACGGTGCCGCGGCGGCCAGCTCCGCGACGCACGCGTCCTCGATCCGCTCGACCGTGGCCCGCCCGCGGTCGTTGAGGATATCCGCGAACGGCACGTCCGGGTAGGCGCTCGCCAGCCCCGCCGCGGCGCCGAGCACCAGACCGAGGAACGGACCGCCGTCGTTGAACCGCGCCACGTCGCCGAGGTCGGCGGGCACGCCGCCGGCCGCCACGCCGGTGAGCGGCACGTCCGGCGCGTAGGAGGGCTGGAGCTCGCCGGCGAACGCGGCCGCCTGGCCGCCCTGCGAGTAGCCGAACAGGCCGACCGGACCGGCCGGGTCGAGGCCGGCCGCCGGCACGCGGGCGGCGGCGCGCGCGGCGTCGAGCACCGCACGGCCCTCGGACTGGCCGGTGGCATAGGTGTGGGTTCCCGGCGTGCCGAGGCCCTCGTAGTCGGTCACCACGACCGCCCAGCCGCGCAGCAGGGCCTGTGAGATCAGCGCGATCTCGTTCTCGGTGCCGGTGCGCAGCCGGTACGAGGGCGCGCACCGGTCACCCAGCCCATGCGTGCCGACCGCATAGCTGACCAGTGGCCGCGCGCCGTCGGTCCACGGCGTCGGAGGGACGAGCAGGGTGCCGGTCACCGCGTTCGGTTCCCCGGTGGCCGAGGTCGAGCGATACAGCAGCTGCCACGCGCGCACCGGCGCGGGCAGGGCCCGCAGCGGTTCGGCGTAGACCTCGACCGGCCGCTGCCGGATGAGCTCTCCCGGTGCGCCGGTCAGGGTGTCCGGCGGCGTGTAGAAGGGGTCTTCGGAGGGCGCGGGCGGTGCCGTTTCGGCCGTCGCCGGCGGCGTGCCCGCCACCAGGACGAGAAGCAGCAGCAGCGGGGCGAGCAGCCGACGAACCACGATGTCCTCCGGGTGATGTGGACTACACTGGTAACCGAGATTTTCGAAATGTATACCGGGGAGTAGGTAGTGGCAAGCCGGAGCTATCGCGGTGTCGACATGGCGACACGGCGTGCGCGCCGCCGGGAACGGCTGCTGGACGCGGCGCTCGCCGAGTTCACCTCGACCGGCTACCAGGCGGCGAGGATCGCCGACGTGTGCGCGCGGGCGAACGTGTCGACGCGCAACTTCTACGAGGAGTTCTCCGGCAAGCAGGAAGTCCTCCTCTTGTTGCACGACCGGGTCAACGACCTGGCGCTGCGGCACGTGCGCGGCGCGCTGGAGAAGGTGCGGGATGCCGACGCCGTCACCCGCATCGGCACCCTGCTGGACACGTTCGTCTCGACGGTCACCGCCGATCCGCGGCTGCCGCGGCTGGCCTACGTCGAGGCGGTCGGGGTCAGCCCCGAACTGGAGCGGCAGCACCAGGCGTGGGTCACCCGCTGGGCGGAGTTCATCGCGGCAGAGGCGGCACGCGCCGCCGAGGACGGTGCGGCCCCGGACCGGGACTACCGGCTCACCGCGGTGGCGCTCGTCGGCGCCGTGACCGGGCTGCTGCGGCAGTGGCAGGCGCACGACCCTCCCGAGCCCGTCGCCGGCATCGCCGGGGAGATCAAAGGGCTGATGCTCGCGGCCATCATGCGACCGGCGTGACGATTCAGTGGTGGGGGTCACCGAACGAGAGGTTTCGCGCGCCAGGCCCAGGCCTTAACGTCGGCCGAAGAGGCGGGGTGAGGCCCCTACAGGGCGCGGAGGTTGGCATGTCGGAACTTGACAGCAAGGTGGACGGCGTCGCACCCGGTGCCGTGGACATGACGGTGCGGCTGCCCGAGATGCGGGTGGCCTACGACGGTGAGGCGCTCGACGAGTCCGCGCTCGCCCCCGACTGGAGTGAACAGCTGCGACAGTGGCTGGACCAGGCGATCTCCGCGGGTATCCCTGAGCCGAACGCGATGGTCCTGGCCACCGCCGACGCCGAGGGCCTGCCGTCCTCGCGCACGGTCCTGTGCAAGGGGCTCGACGAGCGCGGCGTCGTCTTCTACACCAACTACACCTCCAGCAAGAGCCACGACCTCACCGTGACCCGGTACGCGTCGGTCACCTTCCCCTGGTACGCGCTGCACCGTCAGGTGACGGTGCGCGGCGAGGTGGAGAAGGTGGGCAGCGCCGAGACGACTGCCTACTGGCGGTCCCGGCCGCGCGGCTCGCAGCTCGGCGCGTGGGCGTCGCCGCAGTCGCGGGTGGTGGAGAGCAGGCGTGCGCTGGACACGGCACTGCATGCCATCGAGCGCAGGTTCACCGACGTCGACGAGGTGCCAGTGCCGCCGCACTGGGGAGGCTGGCGGATCCGGCCCGACCTGGTCGAGTTCTGGCAGGGCAGGCAGGACCGGCTGCACGACCGGCTGCGTTACGCGCGCACCGAGGACGGCTGGCACGTCGAGCGCGTAGCCCCCTGACCGGCGCAGACGGTTAGCTGCGTAGGCTAACCATCTGTGAGTCAGCGGCGGGCGCGCAGGGCACTCGGTTCGATCGTCGTCGACCGGCGGCCGCTCCGGATTCCGGCCTTCCGCCGGCTCTGGGTCAGCTCCGTCGTCACCGCGCTCGGCAGTCAGCTGACCGCGGTCGCGGTGCCGAAGCAGGTCTTCGACCTCACCGGCTCCTCGGGCTACGTCGGCCTCACCGGCGCGGTGGCTCTCGTGCCGCTGCTCGTCTTCGGCCTGTGGGGCGGCGCGATCGCGGACACCGTCGACCGGCGCAAGCTGCTCATGGTGTCCAACACGGGTATCGCGGGCACCGCCGCGTTGCTCTGGGCCCAGGCGTTCTTCGCGGTGGACTCGGTGTGGGTGGTGCTCGCGCTGCTCGGCGTCAACCAGGCGTTCTTCGCGATCAACATGCCGACGCGCAACGCCGCCGTGGCCCGGCTGGTTCCGGAGCACCTGCTGCCCTCGGCGGCCGCGCTCAACGGCACGATGAGCATGTTCGGCGCGGTGTTCGGCCCGATGGCGGCCGGCGCGCTGCTGCCGGTGGTCGGTCTGTCCAGTTTGTACCTTGTCGACACCGTCGCGCTCGTCGTGGTGCTGTGGGCGGTGTGGCGGCTGCCGCCGCTGCCACCGCTGGCAGGTGCCGTGCGGAGGGCGGGCCTGCGGGACGTCGCGGACGGTTTCCGGTACATGGCGACGCGGAAGATCCTGCTCGCCTCGTTCGTGGTGGACGTCGTCGCGATGGTCGCCGGGATGCCCCGCGCGCTCTTTCCCGAGATGGCCGAGCGCACGTTCGGTGACCCGCCGGGCGGCGGGTTCGCGCTGGGCCTGCTGTTCGCCGCGATCCCGATCGGCGCCATGCTGATCGGGCTGATGTCCGGCTGGGTGAGCAGGGTGCGGCGGCAGGGGGTCGCCGTGGTCGCCGCCATCTGCGTGTGGGGTCTCGCGGTGGTGGGCTTCGGCCTTTCGAGCTCGCTCTGGCTCGCCGTGCTGTTCCTGGCGATCGGCGGCGCGGCCGACATGGTCAGTGCGATTTACCGGATGGCGATCCTGCAGTCCGCGGCCACCGACGAGATGCGCGGCCGCACCCAGGGTGCGTTCACCGTGGTCGTCGCGGGCGGCCCTCGGTTGGCGGACCTGACCCACGGCTGGGCGGCCGCGGGCGTGGGCACCACGGCGGCCGCCACCGGCGGCGGCGTGCTCGTGATCGTCCTCGTGCTGCTGGCGGTGGCGCTGCTGCCCGCGTTCTGGCGGTACCGCGCGCCCGTGGCAGGCGAGTCCCGCGCGGCCGCCTGAGCACAGGATCGCCCCGGCGATAGGTTGGGCAGCATGGCGAATCCGACCGGCGAACAGTTCGAGCTCACCCGGGGTGCCGCCCGTGCGGTGGTCACCGAGATCGGCGCGGGCCTGCGCGCGTTCGAGATCGGCGGCGTTCCCTACGTCGAGACGTTCGACCCCGCGGACAAGCCGCCGAAAGGTGCCGGGCAGGTGCTGCTGCCGTGGCCGAACCGCACCAAGGACGCGCGGTGGACCTACCGCGGCGAGCCGCAGCGGCTGGAGATGACCGAGCCCAAGCGCGGCAATGCCATCCACGGTCTGGTCCGGAACAGGGAGTGGCAGCTGCTGGAGCATGCGGAGTCGTCGATCAGGATGGCGATCGACATCGTCGACGAGCCCGGCTGGCCGGTGCCGCTGCACGCGGTGATCGACTACGAGCTCGCGCCGCGCGAGCTGACCGTCACGCACGAGTTGCGCAACGACGGCGAAAGCCCCGTCGGCGTCGGCGTCGGCACCCATCCCTACCTCCGCATCGGAGACGTGCCGACCGACGAGCTGACGCTCACCCTGCCCGCGACGCGGGTGCGCCCGTACGACGCCGACGAGCAGCTGCCCTACGCCGAGGAGCGGGACGTCGCGGGCACCGAGTACGACCTGCGGGCCGGGAGGCCGGTGGCGGAGCTGGACCTCGACACGGCCTTCGGCGGGCTCGAAGCCGCCGACGACGACCGGTACCACCACCTGCTCGCCCACGACGAGACGACGCTCGACGTGTGGACCGAGCGCTCCTTCGGCTGGGTGCAGGTGTTCACCCCCGGGGAGCTGGGGAGCCGGGGCCGGGCGATCGCGATCGAGCCGATGACGTGCCCGGCCGACGCGCTCAACTCCGGCACCGACCTCATCGAGCTGCAACCGGGCGAGTCGTGGCGCGGCAGCTGGGGTATCCGCGTGCGGTGAGCGAGCACTCGTGAGTGCGGACACGAGTTAGAACTCGTGTCCGCACTCACGAGTCGTGGGACAGCCGGGTCAGGTCCAGCCTGACCGGGAACGGCTCGGCCGTGGTGAACGTGCCGGTGACGGCCGGCGCGTCCTGGTAGCCGAACTCCCCGGCGAGGTGACCGGCGACCAGGGAGACAGGCTCGCTGAGGTCCACGACCCAGTAGTACGGGATGCCGGCGTCGGCGTACTCGCCGTGCTTGATGACGGTGTCCGTGCGCCACGAGCTGGGGGGAGACGATCTCGACGATGACCGCGATCTCGGAAGCACGGAGCAGGCCGCCTTCGCCCCGTACCCGGTCGAGTTCCTTGCGCTCGACCACCACCAGGTCTGGCCGCCGGGAAAAACCCGGTTCGTCCGGTCCGGCCAACTGAAGATCGACATCGACGTCAGGAACCACACGGAGCTCAGCGGGAAGCTGTGGGCGGAGCTGGATCGCCAGCTCCAGTCCTGCGAGGTTGTGGTTCGGTGCCGGACTCGGCGACATGACCAGGCGGCCTTCCTGCAGCTCCGTGTAACCGGGTTCGGTCTCGCCGAGTGCCGCGTATTCGGTGATCGTCAACAGCCGGTTCGACTCGTGGGGGTGCTCGGGCAGCGCGGTCACGGGTCCTCCTCGTGTCACGGTCAGTATCGCATGATCGTCTCGGTGTGGTTTCCGTAGCGGCAGGGCGGTTTCACCCGGACGGACGGATTCGTTAGCGTGTCGAACTATGGTTAGCGCGATCGTTGGTGGCTACGTCGTCCCTGTCGGAGGGGATCCGATCGACGGCGGCACGGTGCTCATCTCGGACGGCCGGATCGTCGCGGTGGGCACGGAAGCGGATGTGGACATTCCCGAGGACGCCGAGCTCGTCGACGCGGCCGGCTGCTGGGTGCTGCCCGGCTTCATCGACGCGCACGCCCACCTCGGCGTGCACGAGGAGGGCGAGGGCTGGTCGGGCAACGACACGAACGAGATGACCGACCCCAACGGCGCGCGCTTCCGCGCGATCGACGGCATCGATCCGTACGAGGTCGGCTTCGACGATGCGCTCTCCGGCGGCGTCACCAGCGTCGTGGTCAAGCCCGGCTCCGGCAATCCCATCGGCGGCCAGACCGTCGGCGTGAAGACGTGGGGCCGCACGGTGCTCGACATGATCTTCGCCGAGTCGGTCAGCGTGAAGAGCGCGCTCGGCGAGAACCCGAAACGCGTCTACGGCGAGAAGGACAGGACTCCGGCGACCAGACTCGGTGTCGCGGCGGTGCTGCGGGAGGCGTTCACCAAGGCCCGCAACTACGCCGCCCAGCGCGAGCACGCCCGGTCCGAGAACAAGCCGTTCGACATGGATCTCACCCTGGAGACGCTCAGCAGGGTGCTCGACGGCGAGCTCTACTGGGACCAGCACACCCACCGCGCCGACGACATCGTCACCGCCGTCCGGCTCGCCGAGGAGTTCGGCTACAAGCTCGTCGTCAACCACGGCACCGAGGGCCACCTGATCGCCGACTTCCTCGCCGAGCACGACATCCCGGTGATCCTCGGGCCGCTGATGACGTCCCGGTCGAAGGTCGAGGTACGCCACCGCACCCTGCGCGCGGCCGGCATCCTGGCGCGGGCCGGGGTGCGGCTGGCGATCACCACCGACGCCCCGGTGATCCCGATCGACTTTCTCGTGTACCAGGCGGCGCTGGCAGTGAAGGACGGGCTCGACCCGGACACCGCGATCCGTGCGCTGACCGTCAACCCGGCGGCGATGCTGGGCCTGGACGACCGGGTCGGTGCCCTGAAGCCGGGGCTCGACGCGGATGTCGTCGTGTGGTCGGGCGACCCGCTGGACATCCAGAACCGCGCGATGCGGGTGTTCGTCCAGGGGCGCCAGGTCTACCGCTTCGACGAGGCCGCCGGGGTGGGCGTCGTCGCGGAACGCCGCTACCGCGAGTGAGCGAGCTGTGGCGTCCATGCAGGCGCGGCGTTGTGCCTGGTCACCTCTCGTGAGTGCGCACGCGAGTTAGAACGCGGTTCCTCACTCACGACTCCTGCGCAGCTCGCGGGCGATGACCACGCGCTGGATCTGGTTGGTGCCCTCGAAGATCTGCGGCACCTTCGCCTCGCGCATGTAGCGCTCCACCGGGAAGTCGCGCGTGTAGCCGGCTCCGCCGAGCACCTGCACGGCGTCGGTGGTCACCTTCATCGCGGCGTCGGTGGCGACGAGCTTCGCGATCGAGGCCTGTCGGTGGAATGGCAGCCCGCGGTCGCGACGCCGTGCCGCGTCCAGGTACATGGCGCGGGCCGGCTCGATCGCCGCCGCCATGTCGGCGAGCAGGAACTCGACGCCCTGGAACTCGATGATCGGCTGCCCGAACTGCGTGCGCCCCTTGGCGTATGCCACCGCCTCGTCCAGCGCGGCCTGTGCGAGCCCCACCGAGCACGCGGCGATGCCCAGCCGGCCCGAGCTGAGGGCGGCCAGCGCGATCCGGAGCCCCTCTCCCTCGGCGCCGAGCAGGCGGTCGGCGCTCACCCGGGCGTCGTCGAAGATCAGCTGCGCCGTGGTGGAGCCGGTGAGCCCCATCTTGCGCTCCGGTGCGGCGGCGGAGAGACCCGGCGTCGCACCGTCCACGAGCAGGCAGCTGATGCCGTCCGCGCCGTCGTCCGACGTGCGCACCATCGTCGTGTAGAAGTCGGCCTCGCCGCCGTGGGTGATCCAGGCCTTGGTGCCGTTGACGACGTAGGCGTCACCGTCGCGGCGAGCCCGCGTGGACAGCGCCGCCGCGTCGGAGCCGGCGTGTGCCTCGGACAGCGCGTACGCGCCGAGCAGCTGACCCTCCAGCATCGCGGGCAGCCACCGTTGCCGCTGCTCGTCGGTGCCGTGGTGGGCCAGGGCGAAGCACGACATGGTGTGCACCGAAAGCCCGACCCCGACCGACATCCAGGCGCTCGCGATCTCCTCCAGCACCTGGAGGTAGACCTCGTAGGACACGTCGCCGCCGCCCCACCGTTGCGGGTACGGCAGCCCCAGCAGGCCGGACTTGCCCAGCAGCCGGAACTGTTCCCGCGGGAACCGCCCGGCCTCCTCGTAGCTCGCGGCATGCGGCGCCAGCTCCTCGCGGGCGATCTCCCTGGCGAGCGCGAGGAGGTCCTCCGCTTCGGTGCTGGGCAGCAGGCGGTCTGCCGGCATGACGGTTCTCCACATCGAGATCTCTGTACTGAATATTTCTGTACTGAAAATGATACTGAGGTTGGGTATACGGTACTATATACGGATGCCTGATGTCGACGAGTACGCTTCCCGGGTGCTGTCGAGTTCGCGCCAGACCCGTAAGCAGCCCACGGCCAGGCAGCGCGCGCTGCTTTCCGAGCTGGAGGAGCTGTTCCTCGCGGAGGGCTTCGTCGCGTTCACGCTGGACGACCTGGCCGCCCGGATGCACTGCTCGAAGACCACGCTGTACGCGCTCGCGCCGAGCAAGGAACAGCTCGCGGTCAAGGTGGTCGGGCGGTTCTTCAAGGGCGCGGCCGAGAAGATCGAGCGGCGGATCGAGGGTGTCGACGACGCCCGCAAGATCATCGAGGTGTATCTCGCCGGTGTGTCCGAGGAGCTCAACCGCGCCTCACCGGCGTTCATGAACGACGTCGCCGCGTTCCAGCCGGCGCGGGCCGCCTACGAGATGAACTCCCAGGCCGCGGCGGGACGGATCCGCTCGTTCATCGCCAAGGGCGTGGCCGACGGGGTGTTCCGCGACGTGCACGCGACCCTCATCGCCGAGATGGCCGGGCTGCTCGTGGAGGCGATCCAGACCGGTGTCGTCGGTGCCCGCGCCGGCGTCACGGACGCCGAGGCGTTCACGGCGCTCGCCGATCTACTGCTCGGAGGAATCCAGCGGCGCGAAACGTCGCCGTGGGGGGCGGTGGGCTAGCATCCCGTCCGTGATTGTCTCCGGAGGCGAAGCCCTCGTCGACCTCGTCCCTGCCGGTTCCACTATGGACCTGCTCGCGCCGAGGCTCGGCGGCGGGCCGTACAACGTGGCGGTCACGGCAGGCAGGCTCGGCGTGCCGAGCGCCTTCCTCTCCCGCGTCTCCACCGACGGCTTCGGCGAGGCGCTGCTGACGCGGCTGCGGGAGTCCAGGGTGGACACTTCGCTCGTCCAGCGCGGGCCGGAGCCGACGACGCTGGCGGTGGTCGCCTTCGACGAGCGGTCGAGCGCGCGGTACAGCTTCTACACCGAGGGCACGGCCGATCGGCTGGTCGCCGATCCAGGGCCGCTGCCCGGCTCCACCGCCGCGCTGTCGCTCGGCACGCTGGGCATGGTGCTGGAGCCGGGCGCGAGCGTGTACGAAACGGTGTTGCGCAGGGAATCCGGCCGCGGTGTGCTCACCGCACTCGACCCGAACATCCGGGCCGACCTGATCGTCGACGCGAACAGCTACCGGGCGAGGTTCGCCTCCTGGCTGCCGTACGTCCGGCTGCTCAAGATCTCGCTCGACGACGCGGAGTGGCTCACGGGCGGCGGCGACGTGAGCGCCGCGGCGAAGAGCTGGCTGGACGCCGGGGTGCAGGCGGTGGTGCTCACGAAGGGCGCGGACGGGCTGTCGGTGATCACGCCCGCAGGCGAACTGGCGACGGCGCCGACGAGGCCGACCCGGCTCGTCGACACCATCGGCGCCGGCGACACGGTGCAGGGCGCGCTACTGGCGTGGCTGGTGCGGCACAGGGTGACCGACCTGTCGGCCCTGGGTGAGGACGACTGGCTGGCCGCGCTCGGCTACGCCGCAAGGGCGGCGGCGATCACGGTGTCCCGCAGCGGTGCCGAGCCGCCCACCGAGACCGAGCTCGAACACGATCATTGAGGCTTGTGTCACGTGGACTGACGCCCGGCGTGTGAACCTGGTCGCAAACCGTTAGCTGTGGGTAACGCCACGGCTGCGAACAGAGCGCCTTCTGGACTAGCGTAAGGGGGAATTCATACCCCAGCGGGGCGGTGTGCGGCGAGGTCAGATCCTCCTCGTGTACGAACCTGGTGGCCTGCGAAACCTGCGGTCATCACCGGCCCGTGTGACCGTGAGAGGCATTTGCATGTCCGACGCGACTGCGGCGCAGAACGGGGGAGAGAAGGTCTCACTCCACCTGCCCAGTGGTGAGCACGAACTCAACGTCGTGCGCGCCGTCGAGGGCGCCCCCGGCATCGAGCTCGGGAAGTTGCTGGCGCAGACCGGCTACATCACTTACGACCCCGGTTTCGTGAACACCGGGGCGGCCTCCTCGGCCATCACCTACATCGACGGCGCGGAAGGCATTCTGCGCTACCGTGGCTACCCGATCGAGCAACTTGCCGAGAACTCGACCTTCATCGAGGTCTCCTACCTGCTGATCTACGGCGAGTTGCCGACACAGCAGCAGCTGGACGACTTCACCTCCCGGATCAACCGGCACACCCTGCTGCACGAGGACCTGAAGCGCTTCTTCGACGGGTTCCCGCGCGACGCACACCCGATGCCGGTGCTCTCCAGCGCGGTGTCGGCCCTGTCGACCTTCTACCAGGACTCGCTCAACCCGTTCGACGAGCCGAACGTGGAGCTGTCCACGATCCGGCTGCTGGCGAAGGTGCCGACCATCGCGGCCTACGCGTACAAGAAGTCGATCGGCCAGCCGTTCCTGTATCCGGACAACTCGCTGGGGCTCGTCGAGAACTTCCTGCGGATGACGTTCGGCCTGCCCGCCGAGCCGTACGAGGTCGATCCCGACGTGGCGAAGGCACTGGACCTGCTGTTCATCCTGCACGCCGACCACGAGCAGAACTGTTCCACCTCGACGGTGCGGCTCGTGGGCTCCTCGGAGGCGAACCTGTTCGCCAGCATCTCGGCCGGCATCATGGCCCTGTTCGGCCCGCTGCACGGCGGCGCGAACAGTGCCGTGCTGGAGATGCTCGAAGACATCAAGGCCGACGGCGGCGACGTCGACAAGTTCGTCACCAAGGTGAAGAACCGCGAAGAAGGCGTCCGGCTGATGGGCTTCGGGCACCGGGTCTACAAGAACTACGACCCACGCGCGAAGATCATCAAGGCTACGGCGGACAAGATCCTCGCCAAGATCTCCGGCGGCGACCAGTTGCTGGACATCGCGAAGGCGCTGGAGGAGCGTGCCCTCTCCGACGACTACTTCATCGAGCGCAAGCTCTACCCGAACGTCGACTTCTACACCGGCCTGATCTACCGGGCGCTCGGCTTCCCGGCGAAGTACTTCACGGTGCTGTTCGCCCTCGGCCGCCTGCCCGGGTGGATCGCGCACTGGCGGGAGATGATCCAGGACCCGGCCATGAAGATCGGCCGCCCGCGCCAGATCTACACCGGCGAGAAGGAGCGCGACTACAAGCCCATCGCCCAGCGCTGAGGCGCATACTTCCCGTACTGAGGGCCGCCGTGACCGCTTCCGCGGTGCCGGCGGCCCTCAGTGCTGTCGGGGCCCGCATGTCGCGCCGGGGCCCGTATTCTCTGGCGATGCTCGAACGGCAGGAAGCCTCTTCGTCAAGCGTTCGCCGACGAGTCGTTCGGGAAGCTGACACCGGAGGCTTTTATGTGGTCGCCGCACCGGTCTTCGAGCCTACGGTCGAGGAAGAGGCGCGTGGCTCTCCGGGCCGTTTACGGTGTCAACCGTGGTGGCAAGCTGCACTGGAGCGACATGGATTCGCAGCAACAGCGCAACGCGGCCAAACGAATCCGCGAACTCGATGGCCTGCATCTCGTCGCTGTCGCCGCGCCCGTGCCGCGCAGACGCCAGGAGCGTGCGCGTGCCAAGGCGCTTCACTGCCTCACGCTCGAACTGCATGGCTACGGTGTCGAGCGGCTCGTGATGAATCGCGGATCACGGCGCTGAACCGACGGGACGTGCGGACGGTTGCCAGCGCGCGTTTCGCTCTGCCGCAAGGAAGCAACTTCCGGATCGACCACAGGTGGGGGCCTGCGGAGCCACTGCTATGGGCGGCGGACATCGTCGCGGGTGCCGTCCGAGCCGGCAAGCAGGGGTTGCCACGAGCCGCGGAGACTACTTGACGACTGTGTGTACGAGATCCACCTCGGCACCGGCTGTTGACCAGCTGGCATCCAAGGCTCATGCGTAAGGCCAGGTCCCGGTATGCCCCGAGGAGCACTTGGCCTTTGCGACTCGCTGGCACCCACGGTGCGCAGCTGTGTCTCCGCTTCCGGCACGCCCGTCAGACGGCGGGGAGGCGCTCGCCGTCCACCTCGACGGTGGCCTGTGCCGGGTCGAAGCACACGAGACCGGTGATCTTGACCGCGTCGTCGAGCGGGTCCTCGTAGCTCCAGGCCAGGTCGCGGCCGTCCCTGCCCAGGTAGGACGCCGTGCCCTTGTACGGGCACACGGTCCGCGTCTCGGTCGGCCGGAGGAGGTCCGTCCGGACGTCCTCACGGCGCAGGTAGAACCGGTTGGGCAGGCCGGTCTCGGACAGCAGGAAGGGCCGGTCGGCGTCCGCGACGAGCTGGTCGCCGTCGAAGACGCGCACATGCCGCGCGCTCGCCCGGACGTCCACCCGGTGGTACGGGTCGCGCAGGTGCCCGTGCACTCGCTCGTCCTCGTCCCACCACTCGTCCATGCTGTCCCAGTAGATCGCCGCGTAACCGGCAAGCCAGGACGCCGCGGGCATCGGCCGCGGGTAGCTCCACACCGCGTTCTCCGCGACCCGGTCGCCGACGCGTGCGCTGCGGTAGCTCGCGTCGCCCTTGAACGGGCAGTGCGTGCTGTGCTCGGTCGGTTCCAGCAGCTCCGCGCGGATGTCGGCTTCCGGGAAGTACAGCTGCGGCAGCAGCCCGGTCTCGTGCAGCAGCATCCCGCGCATCGTGTCGGCGACTGTCTCCCCACCGAACACCGCCCGCACCCGCCGCGGGAACGGGTGCATCAGCAGGTTGTGCGCGGGGCCGTTGAGCTCGTAGTTGGTGGTGTCCGGCGCGCGGCCGGACAGTGGACCGTCGGCGATGGTCAGGCTCATCGGGTCGACCTCCCTTTCGGTGGATTGACCGCGATTCCGAGCCTAGCCGTTCCCGCTATCCGCGCAGCGCGTCCTTGAGGCGGATCCGGGTGCCGGTGCGCAGGACCGCCGTGTGGTACACCCGCCCGCCGAGCCAGGTAAGCGCCGCGATGGTCGCCAGCGTCAGGACGAGCGCCGCCGCGATCTCCGGCAGGCCGGCGGCGCCGGTGGCGATCCGGCTGGGCATCAGGATCGGCGACAGCGGCGGGAGCAGCGAGAGAACCGTCGTCGTGGTGCTGTCCGGCATCTGGAGCACCGCGATGCCGGTGACGAAGCCGACGATCAGCACGATCGTGATGGGCGCCAGCACCGTCTGCATGTCCTCCTGGCGGGAGACCAGCGAACCGGCACCGGCGAACACCGTGGCGTAGAGGAAGAACCCGAGCAGGTACCACAGCAGGCCCCACAGCAGCGTCTTCGTGGCGACGCCGGAGACCGTGAGCACCCCGGTCGCGCTCGCCATCGCCAGCCCGGCCGCGCCGAGGACGAACAGCTGCGTCAGCCCGACCAGCCCGAGGCCGATGACCTTGCCGAGCAGCAGATGCCACGGCCGCACCGTCGACAGCAGGATCTCGACGACACGGCTCGCCTTCTCCTCGACGATGCCCTGCGCGACCAGCGAACCGTAGGTGGCGATGCTCATGTAGAGCAGGAACATCATCACCATCGCGATGACGACCCGCTGGCCCTCCTCCGGGTCGGCGGGTTCGAGCGAGTTCACCTGCACCTGCGCGGCGGCGACCTCGCCCATCACCTCGGCCGGGTCCGCGCCCACCTCCACCAGCTTGGCGTTGAGCACCTCCTGCCGCGAGATCTCGTTGAGCAGCGCGTGCACCTGCTGGTCAAGGTCGGACTTGACGAGCGCGCGCAGGTTGGCGGCGTTGCCGGACACGAGCACGTCCAGGTCGCCGGACTCCACCTGCGACCGGCCGTCCTGCTGGTCGCCGACCCTGACGACCTCGACGTCCACGCCGAGCTGCTTGGCGTTCTCCCGCACGGGTTCGGCGACGGCTGCCGCCTGCCCGGTCAGCCCGACCGTCGTCCGGTCGGCGTTGCTGATCAGGCTCGCCTGCAACAGCAGGTAGCCGACCATGACGACCAGGATGACGGCGGTCCCGATGAGGAACCCGCGTGTGCGCAGCCGTGTGTTCAGTTCCCGTTGTGCCACAAGGCGGACCGCGGTCGCGGGCCGCACCGAGCGGGTGGGGTTGCCCGGGCCGTTCACTGTGTGGCTCCTTCCCCGACGGCGCTGCGGAACAGCTGGGTCAGCGAGGGCCGGTGCCTGCTGAACTCGTGCACCGGACCGGTCGCCAGCGCGGCGGTCAGCACGGCCTGGTCGCCGGCCTCGGCGGCCAGCTCCACCACGGTGTCGCCCCCGCTCTCCGACAACACCCGGACCCCCGGTATCCCCGCGGCCCACCCGGGTGGTGCCTCCGGCGCGGTGACGGTGAGCCGGGTGGCGGCGCCCGCCGTCAGGTCCGCGACCGTGCCGCAGGCGACGATCCGGCCGCTGCGGATGATGCCGATGCGGTCGCACAGCCGCTCCACCAGGTCGAGCTGGTGACTGGAGAAGATCACCGGCACCCCGGCCGCCGCCTTCTCCCGCAGCACGTCGCTCATCACGTCCACGGCGATCGGGTCGAGTCCGGAGAACGGCTCGTCGAGCACCAGCACCGCCGGATCGTGCACGAGTGCCGCGGCGAGCTGCACGCGCTGCTGGTTGCCGAGGCTGAGCTTCTGCACCTCGTCGGTGCGCCGCTCGGTGAGCTCCAGCCTGCCGATCCAGGTCTCCGCGCTGCGGTGTGCCTCGTTGGCCGTCATGCCGTGCAGCTGCGCGAGGTAGACGAGCTGGTCGAGCACCTTCATCTTCGGGTAGAGGCCGCGCTCCTCCGGCATGTAGCCGATCCGCGTGCGGGTCTCGTGGGTCACGGCCTGGCCGTCGAAGCGGACCTCGCCGGAGTCCATCGACACGACGCCGAGGGCGATCCGCATCGCGGTGGTCTTGCCCGCGCCGTTGCTGCCGACGAACCCGAACAGCTCGCCAGGCCGTACGTCGAAGCTGACGGAGTCGAGTGCCACGACGTCGCCGTAGCGTTTGGAGACGTCGTCGATCTCCAGTGTGCGATCAGGCACGAGAATCCTTTCCGAGAAGGGACCGGCGCCGGCGGCTCGGTGACGACCCTGGCATACCGGGCCGCGGCGGTCAGCGGGAACCCGGGATCCGGTCGCCGATCTCGGTCACACCGCGCAGCGCGCGGTCGACGAGATCACGGACGGCCACCTCGGCCGCCCGCGCCTCGGCGGGGACGAGGCCGAGCCGGGTACGCCGGTGCAGCACGTCGTCGGCATCCAGCGCACCCTCGTGCCGCACGGCCCACACGACCTCCGCGGCGGTGATCTCACAGCCATCGAACAGCGGCCTGCCCAGCTCGGGGTCCACCATGCCGAGCGCGGCGACCCTCGGCGCCTCGGTGCCGTACTTGGCGACCAGCCGCGCCGGCGCATCTACTGTGGCCAGGGCGGCGCGCGGGGCGGCGCCGACCAGCGGCAGCCGCCCGGTGCGGACCGGGCCCGCGGGCAGCCGGGTGGCCCGCACCGCGGCGTCGACCGCGTCCGCCGCCATCCGGCGGTACGTGGTGAGCTTGCCGCCGACCACGGTGATCACCCCGGCGCGGTCGGTGAGCACCGCGTGCTTGCGGGAGAGATCGGCGGTGGCGCCCTTCGACTCGAGCAGTGGCCGCAGGCCCGCGTACGAGCCGAGCACGTCCGCAGGCTCCGGCCTGCGTTCCAGCACGGTCGAAGCCACGTCGAGCAGGAAATCCACATCGGACTGCGGGACGTCGGCGACATCCGGTGGCTCACCGGAGTAAGGCTCGTCGGTGAGCCCGAGGTAGACCTTGCCGCCCGGTTGCGGCAGCAGCAGCACGAACCGGTTTCCGGTGCGGGGCACCGGCACCAGGACCGCCGTCTCGGTCAGCCCGGTCCGGTCCGCGTCGAGGACGAGATGCGAGCCGCGCGAGGGCCGCAGCCGCACCGACGGCACGAGATCGCCCGCCCAGACACCGGCCGCGTTGACCACCTGCTTGGCACGCAGCTCGGCGGTCTCGCCGGTGAGCTCGTCGCGGGCCAGCACCCGGTCACCGCGCACCTCCGTGGCCCGGAGCCGGGTCAGCACGCTGGCGCCGAACGCGGCCGCCGTCCGGGCCAGCGCCACCACGAGGCGGGCATCGTCGGTCAGGGCGCCGTCGAACGAAAGCAGCGCGCCGCGCAGCCCCGAGCGGGTGAGTCCGGGTACCAGCGCGAGTGCCTCGGCCGCGGGGATCGTCCGCGGCCTCGGCAGCAACCGGGACGGTGTTCCGGCCGCGCGCCGCAGCGCGTCACCGGCGTGCATTCCGGCGGCGACGAACGCCTGCCTGGCCCGCGACGTCCGGCCGTAGAGGGGGACGAGCTGGGCGAGCGCCCGGGTGAGGTGCGGCGCGGTGCGCGTCATCAGGATGTCGCGCTCCACCGCGCTCTCCCTGGCGAGCGCGACATCGCCGTGCGCCAGGTAGCGCAGCCCGCCGTGCACCAGCTTGCTCGACCAGCGCGAGGTGCCGAACGCGAGGTCGTGCGCCTCGACGAGGGCGACCGTGAGGCCGCGCGACGCGGCGTCGAGTGCGATCCCCGCTCCGGTCACCCCGCCGCCGACCACCAGGATGTCCACCTGCTCACCGGAGGCGAGCCTGTCCAGTTCGGCCGCCCGCCGCCTCGGCGTCAGCGATGCCGCGATCATGGCGCCAGCGCCGCGTCGAGCAGGTGGCGGAGCTCGGTCAGCAACGCATCCTCGGATACGTCGGCCGTGGCCGGGCGCAGCGAGAGCACGAACGACTGCACCACCAGCAGCACCGAGCGCACCTGCGCAGCGGCGTTCCCACGCCGGATCGAGCCGTCCTGGTGCCCGGCGGCGACGAGCGAGCCGATCACCTCCTCGGCGAACAGCTGCGTCGCGCCGAGCCGCCGGGTGACGTAGGGCAGGACCATGTCGGCGTCGATGTCGAGCACGGTCCGCATGAGCGGATCGGCGACGAGCGCGCGCACGGCGGCGACCGCACTGCCCGTCAGCCGCTCGCGGGCGTCCCTGGCTGTGTCGGCCTGCTCGTTGACCCGGCGCAGCAGCGCGCCGAACTCACGGGTCATCAGTGCCGCGAGGATGCTGCGAACGTCGGGAAAGCGGCGGTAGAGGGTCATCCTGCTGACCCGTGCCGTCCTGGCGATCTCCGCAAGCGTGGTCCGCCGCACGCCGCTGGCCAGCACACAGGTCCGCGCCGCGTCGAGCAGCACGTCGTCGGACACCCGGCCGGCCGCGGAGCGCGTGCGGCTGCCGGCCAGTGAGCTGGGGTCCGGCGTGACGATGTGACGTTCGGCTTGCATGTGTCACACTCTAGCGGTGACCGACATCATTGACCACCGGCTGCGCGGAGCCTGGACACCGGAGGGGGCCGCGGCCGTCGAGCTGGCCCCCAGGTCGGTGCGCTGGCTCGCCGAGCGTATCGGGCCGGCGGCCTCCGGCGCACCCGCGTCCACCGCCGCCGACTCCGCGATCGACGTGCCGCCGTCGCGGCTGCCGGAGGGAGCGCGCGCGGAGCTCGCCGCCGTCGTCGGCGCGGAGCACGTACTCGACGGCGCGGCCGAGCGGCTGGGCCGCTGCGGCGGCCTGTCCTACCTCGACCTGCTGCGCCGCAGGGACCCGGGGACCGGCCTCGCGGTACCGGACGCGGTGGTGGTGCCCGCCGGCCCCGAGCAGGTGCAGCGGGTGCTCGACGTGTGCGTGGCCCGTGATGTCGGCGTGGTTCCCTTCGGCGGCGGCACCTCGGTCGTCGGCGGGGTCACCGCGCTGCGCGGCGGTAAGGAGGCCGTTCTGGTGCTCGATCTCGCGCGGCTCGACCGGCTCGTCTCGGTCGATCCCGTGTCGCGGATCGCGGTACTGCAGGCCGGAGTACGCGGGCCCGACGCCGAGCGGATGCTGGCGGCCCACGGCCTGACCCTCGGGCACGTGCCGCAGTCCTTCGAACGGGCCACGATCGGCGGGTTCGCCGCCACCCGCTCGGCTGGGCAGGAGTCGTCCGGGTACGGCCGGTTCGAGGACATGGTCACCGGCGTGCGGCTGGCCACACCGCGTGGCGAATGGCGGCTCGGTGCCGCACCGGCCTCCGCGGCGGGACCCGATCTGCGGCATCTGGCGCTCGGCAGCGAAGGCGCACTCGGCGTGATCACCGAGGTCGCCGTGCGCGTGCGGCCCCTGCCTGCGGAGCGGCGATTCGAGGCGTTCGCCCTGGACGGCTGGGAACGCGGCACGGCGGCGGTCCGCGAACTCGCGCAGCACGGGCTGCTCGCCGATGTCACCCGGCTCTCGGACGCGGACGAGACCGAGGCGTCGCTGGCCCTGGCCGGCGGTTGGAAGACCAGGCTCCTGCGCCGGTACCTCGCCGCCCGTGGCCTCGCGCGGCCCTGCCTGCTGGTGCTCGGCTGGCACGGCGGGTCGGCGCGCGAGATCGCCCGGCGGCGCAGGGCGGCGGTCGGCGTGCTGAGGGCGGAGGGTGTGGTCGCCCTCGGCGCCGCACCAGGGCTGGCGTGGCGGCGCGGCCGCTTCGCGGGACCCCGCCAGCGTGACGCGCTGCTCGACCTCGGCGTGTGCGTGGAGACGCTGGAGACCGCGACGTACTGGTCGAAGCTCGGTGAGCTGCGCGACCGGGTGCGGGTGGCCCTGCGGGACGAGCTCGGCCGGGCGCTGGTGCTCTGCCACGTCTCGCATGCCTACGAGACCGGCGCGTCGCTCTACTTCACGGTGCTCGCCGTCCGTGACCCTGCGGACCCGGCAGGGCAGTGGGAGCGCGCCAAGCGGGCGGCGAGCGAGGCGATCAGCGAGGGCACGCTCGGCACGATCACGCACCATCACGCGGTCGGCACCGACCACGCGCCGTACCTGCCCGCCGAGATCGGCGCCGTCGGCGTCGCCGTGCTCACCGCGGCCAAGCACGCCGTGGACCCCACCGGCATCCTCAACCCCGGCAAGCTGGTCCCGCCCTCGTGAGTGGCCGGCCGCGTTAGAACTCGCGTGCGCACTCACGAGGTGGGGCGGCCGGGTCCAGGATCGTCACGTCGAGGCCGTGCGACCGGGCGGGAACGCCGGCCAGCGCGAGCGCCTCGTGCTGGGGCAGCTCGGCGGTGCGGACCGCTTGGCCGTCCACCAGCAGCGGCATCCGGGACGGCCCGGCTCCGACGTAGGCGAGTACGTCGGGCACCACCGTGCCGTCCTCCAGCACGACCTTGCCGGAGTGCAGCCGGGCGAGGTCGTAGTGGGTGCCCCTGGCCTCGCAACGGTCGAGCACCGCGAGCTGTTCCGGCGTGGCGAACCAGACGGCGTGCCATTCGGTGACACCGGGTGCCGCGGCGAGTGTGGCGGGCCGCTGCCCGTCCCGTCCGCGCAGGCCCGCCGACCAGACCGCGGCGACGTCGTGGCACTCCGCGCGCACCACCACCGCGGGTCCGGTCAGGTCGAGGGTCTCCCGCAGCCAGGTGATCTTGGCCGGGCATACGTTGGAACCGTAGGCCAGCACCGGGACGCGCTCGCTCCGCCAGCCGGCGGGCGCCGTGCTCAACGGGTGCCCCGCGCCGTCGAGGTGCACGTACGAGCGGTCCGGCCGCGCACCGGGATACGGGTGCTCCGGAAACTCGTCGTCGGTGAAGATGGGCCGGAGACCACCACTCAGTCGAACATCACCACACTGCGCAGCACATCGCCCCGGTGCATCCGCTCGAAGGCCTGCTCGACGCCGTCGGCCGTGATGCGCTCGGTGACGAACTTCTCCAGCGGCAGCCTGCCCTGCAGGTACAGGTCCACCAGCATCGGGAAGTCGCGGGAGGGCAGGCAGTCGCCGTACCACGACGACTTCAGCGAGCCGCCGCGGGCGAAGAAGTCGATCAGCGGCATGTCGTCGAGTGTCATGTCCGGCGTCGGCACGCCGACGAGCACGACCGTGCCCGCCAGGTCGCGGGCGTAGAAAGCCTGCTTCCACGTCTCCGGCCTGCCGACCGCGTCGATCACCACGTCGGCGCCGAACGAGCCGGTGAGGTCTCGGATCGCCGCCACGACGTCGTCGTGACTCCTGGCCTTGGCGTTGAAGGTCGCTGTCGCGCCGAAGTCCTTCGCCCACTCCAGCTTGCGGTCGTCGGTGTCCACCGCGACGATCGTGCGTGCCCCGGCGAGGCTCGCGCCCGCGATCGCCGCGTCGCCGACGCCACCGCAGCCGATCACCGCCACGGTGTCACCACGCGTGACGGCGCCGGTGTTGATCGCGGCGCCGATACCGGCCATCACGCCGCAGCCGAGCAGCCCGGCGACGGCGGGCTCGGCCGCCGGATCGACCTTCGTGCACTGTCCACTGTGTACCAGGGTCTTCTCCAGGAACGCACCGATGCCGAGCGCCGGGCTGAGCGCGGTGCCGTCGGCGAGCGTCATCGGCCTGCTCGCGTTGTGGCTGGCGAAGCAGTACCACGGCTTGCCGCGTTTGCAGGCGCGGCAGGTGCCGCACACGGCGCGCCAGTTCAGGATCACGAAGTCGCCCGGTTCGAGGTCGGTGACGCCCGCGCCGACCTGCTCGACGTAGCCGGCCGCCTCGTGCCCGAGCAGGAACGGGAACTCGTCGTTGATGCCGCCCTCGCGGTAGTGCAGGTCGGTGTGGCAGACACCGCAGGCCCTGACCGAGACGACCGCCTCGCCCGGTCCCGGATCCGGTACGAGCACTGTCTCGAGCGAAACCGGCTCGCCCTTCGCGCGGGCGATCACGCCCGGTACCTCGTACGGCATTCACACACGTCCTCTCTGCCCCGTTGCTCCAGCGCGCAGCTTGCCACGGACCATGCGGTCATCGCGACCTGTGCATGGGCGTGATCAATCGCGCTTGCGGTGGCCGGGAGAAGGCTTGCCGCGTCATCGGGTGATGAGGTAGACGATCCCGCCGGGCCCGCTCGCCACCGCACCTCGGGCGTCGTGGCGCTTCGTGCGCTGCCAGATCGTCTCGAACTGTGCCCGCGGGTACACCTTGCGCACGCCCGCGCCGCTTTCGGCCGCCGGGTCGTTGACGATCACGTCGCCCGTCCCGGTGAAGCCGACCACCACCAGCAGGTGCCCCGCGGTGCCGTAGCCGGCGCCGTCGAGCTCGCTCTCCAGGAAGGACTGCGACGTGATGACCGGGATGCCGCGCACGACGTAGCCCTCGAGCTCGGCGAGCGAGTGCAGCCGGGTGACGTGCGCGCGCAGCCCGTGGTGTGCCGCGTAGGCGGTGTTGAACGACCAGTTCCCGGTGCCCTGGTAGGCGACGTCGTAGGTGTGCCTGGCGGCGTGCGCGACCTCGCGGTCGGGGTAGTCCGCGGGCAGCCAGGACAGCTCCGCCTCGCCCGGGCCCGCGTCCCAGTGCGCCAGCACCATCGCGGTCGAGGCCGGACTGCACCAGTTCTCCCCGCCACCGCCGTACTCCGGATAGCGTCCCTTGTGGATGTTCTGGGCATACCGCGGCACGTCGAGCTCGACACCGCGGGCGGGGCCCGGCTCGGAGCCGGGCACGTCGAACCGGTCGGGCACGCGGGAGGTCATCGCGCCGGCGCCGCGCAGCACCGGTGTGGCGGAGCCGCCCGCCTCGCGGTAGAGGCTCACCCGCAGCTGGTACGAGCGCAGCAGCACGCCCGGTCGCGCCATCAGCGTGTCGACGCTGACCCGAGCGTGCGCGTCCTGCTGGCCGCCGACCGAGGTGCGCCGGATGTCGGCGTCCCCGTGCGCCCACCGGCCGAGCACGTACCACGCCGTCTCCTCGCCGGAGGCCGTGCGGGCCCGTGCCTCGACCTGGAGCCAGGTGTGCTCGGGCGTCGCCGCGTGCCACGAGGCGATCAGCTCGGTGGCGTCGAAGCCCTGCTCGTGGACGGGCGAGGTCCACCGGCCGTACTCGTAGCTCCGCCCGGCCCGCTCGACCGTGCCGACGGGCGCCGCGACGCGCACGCCACCGGCTTCCGCGCGGAGACCTTCGAGCGTGCCGCGGGCGAAGTCCCCTGCCGAGGTCCAGTCGTGGTAGTCGATCTTCTCGTTTCCGTTCGCCGCCGCTGCGGGCTGCGTGACCGCGGCGGCCAGGAGGACCGCAGGCACGATGGTGGACAGACGTCCGCGCATGAGCACTCAGAGTACGGTCTCGAACCTGCTGGAACGGACCAGGGCGCGCTGTTTCCGCAGGTCACCGGTCGTGAGTGCGTAACAGTGTTCTAACTCACGTAGGCACTCACGAGAGGTGACCAGGCACAGCGCCGCGCCACCCTGGGATCAAGACAGGCACTCAGAGTACGGCCTGCGACTGGGTGACCTTGGCGGCGAGCCTGCCGGTGTCGTCGTGGATCTCGGTCTCCACGACGATCACCCTGCGGCCGGTGTGCAGTGCCCGCGCCGACGCGGTTGCGTGCCCCTCCCGGACGGCGCGCAGGAAGCTGGTCCGCGACTCGATCGTCGTGGTGCCCCGCGCGCCGTCCGGCAGGTTGAGGTGTGCGCACACGGCGGCGGCCGAGTCGGCCAGCGACATCAGCACACCGCCGTGCAGGCTCTCCCCCAGCGTGCACAGGGCCGGGTCGAACGCGATCCTGGCGCGGACGACCTCCCTCGAGTGTTCGAGCACCTCGATGCCGAGCCGCTCGGTGTACGGCATGGTCTGGTGGAACAGTTTCGTGCCCTCGGTGTCCATGTCGACCGAGCCTGCCCTCGCACGTGCCCGGAGTCGATTACCCGGCGGGTAACGACCCCGGCGCTCAGAGCCTGCCCTTGTTCCCCGGCGGGCGCGGCGTTGTGCCTGGTCACCCCTCGTGAGTGTTCAGCCGAGTTAGAACTCGGTTCCTCACTCACGAGAGGTGACCTGCTCGAAACGGCCGTTCAGAAGTGCCTGATGTCGAGCTTGCCCTCGGCGTGCGCGGAGCGCAGGCGCTTCTTGTCGAACTTGCCGACGCTCGTCTTGGGCACCTCGTCGACGAAGCTCCAGTGCTCCGGCAGCTGCCACTTGGCGACCTTGTCCTGCAGGTACTCGCGCAGTTCCTCGGCGGTGACCTGCTGGCCCTCCCGCACGACGACGGCGACGAGCGGGCGCTCGTCCCACTTCTCGTCGGGCACGCCGATCACCGCGGCCTCGGCGACGGCCGGGTGGGACATGACGTGGTTCTCCAGGTCGACCGAGGAGATCCACTCGCCACCCGACTTGATGACGTCCTTGGCACGGTCGGTGAGCGTCAGGAAGCCGTCCGGGGTGATCTTGCCGACGTCACCGGTGCGCAGCCAGCCGTCGTGGAACTTGTCCGGGTCGACCTCGATGCCGCCGTAGTAGGAGGCGGCGATCCACGGCCCCTTGACCTCCAGCTCGCCGACGCTCTCGCCGTCCCACGGCACCTCCTCGCCGGCGTCGTTGATGAGCCGCGCCCGCACCGAGGCCGGGAAACGGCCCTGCGTGTAGCGGTACTCCCAGGCCTCCTGCCCGGTCGCCGACGCGGGCGGCCGCGCGACGCTGCCCAGCGGGGAGGTCTCGGTCATGCCCCACGCGTGCAGGATCGGCACGCCGTACTTCTCCTCGAACGTGTGCATCATCGCGGGCGGCGCGGCCGACCCGCCGACCACGACCTCGCGCAGGTGGGAGATGTCCTGCGGGTTCGCCTCGAGGTGCTGGAGCAGGCCCTGCCAGATCGTCGGCACCGCGCCTGCGAAGGTGGGCCGCTCCGCGGCGAGGATCTGGGCGATGGGCTCCGGCTGCAGGAACCGGTCCGGCATGATCATCGACGCGCCGACCATCATCGCGGCGTAGGGCATGCCCCACGACATCGCGTGGAACATCGGGACGATCACCAGCGCCTTGTCCGACTGGTCCAGCCGCATGCTGTCGGTCATGCAGACCTGCATCGAGTGCAGCCAGATCGACCGGTGGGAGTACACGACGCCCTTCGGGTCACCGGTCGTGCCGGACGTGTAGCACATCGCGGCTGCCGAGCGCTCGTCGATCTCGGGCCAGTCGAACGTCTCCGGCTGGCCGGAGACCAGCTCGTCGTAGCTGTGTACCTGCACGCCCGCGGGAGCCTCCAGCGACGCCGGGTCGCCGTTGGCGACGATCACGTGCCGCACGGTCTTCATCTCCGGCAGCTGCTTGGCGAACAGCGGTACCAGCGTCCCGTCGACGATCACGACGTGGTCCTCGGCGTGGTTGGCGACGAACACCAGCTGTTCCGGAAAGAGGCGGATGTTCAGGGTGTGCAGCACCGCGCCCATCGCGGGGATCGCCAGGTAGGCCGCGAGGTGCTCGGCGTTGTTCCACATGAACGTGCCGACCCGCTGGTCGCCGGTCACACCGAGGCCGCGCAGCGCGTTGGCCAGCTGCGCGGAGTGCTTGCCGACCTCGCCGTAGGTCTCCCGCCGGGCTTCGCCACCCGTCCAGGTGATGACCTCGCTGTCCGCATAGAGCTTCGAGCCGTGCCGCAGGAGGTTGGCGAGAGAAAGCTGGTCGTCCTGCATGGTGCTCAACATCGTGGCTCCCGCTGATTGCTCGTTCGGCTGTGAACTGGGTTACGCGCGACTCTAGTGCCGGAGGGCGCAAGCGGACATGTGCCGAATGCACAACCGTTACGGGCTGCTGCTGGGCCCGTTGCCCGGGGCGACCAGGCGTTCACCCGCATGGCCCAGATGGGGGGCAAGCGCGTGTCGATTTCGCGCTATCGGCCCAGGTGGCGTTTACTGGGGCCGTGGTAAGGGACGGCCTGGCCAGCGCTTGCTTGTGCAAGCACCTGGGGAACCCGGGTTGTCGCCGCGATATGCGGACACCCGAGAAGGAAGGACTAGTACGTTGGCTCTGCCTACGTTGACTCCGGAGCAGCGGGCGGAAGCCCTGGCCAAGGCGGCCGAGGCTCGCAAGGCGCGCTCGGAGCTGCTCGCGTCGATCAAATCCGGTCAGACGAGCATCGATCAGGTGCTGAAGAAGGCCAAGGAAGACAAGACCATTGGCAAGACCAAGGTCACCCAGCTACTGAAGGCGGTGCCGGGCCTCGGCGCGGTGAAGGTCGCCGCCCTGCTGGAACAGGCGGGCATCGACCCGGACCGGCGCGCCGCCGGCCTCGGCGAGCGCCAGCGCGAAACGCTGATCCAGGCGCTGAAGTAGTCACGGTAGTCACGGTTTCTGCGCCCCTGCCGTGGCATGTGCCTGTGCCACGGCAGGGGAGAGTGGCCGGCGGCGGACCAGCCTGCTGGCCGCTCACCAGCCGGTGGCGCCTGCCTCCAGCCCCATGGCCCTGAGCAGGGTCGTGAACTTCGCCGAGGTCTCCGCGAGTTCCGCATGCGGGTCGGACTCCGGCAGGATGCCGCCGCCCGCGTAGAGCCGCAGCGAGCGCTCGGCCACCTCCGCGCAGCGGATGGAGACCGCCCACTCGCCGTCGCCGTCGGCGTCCACCCAGCCGACCGCGCCGGCGTAGTAGCCGCGCTCGAAGGGTTCGAGCTCGTTCACCAGCTCCCGCGCCGACCCTGTCGGGGTACCGCAGATCGCGGGCGTGGGATGCAGCGCCGCGGCGAGCCGTAACGCCGTCACGTCGCGGTCGACGAGCTCGCCGGTGACCGTCGTGCCCAGGTGCCACATCGTCGGAGTGGACACCAGGTCGGGCACGGTCGGGGCGTCCAGCTTCCGGCAGAACGGCCGCAGTGTCTCCACCACCGCCTCGGTCAGCACCGCGTGCTCGATGTGGTCCTTGCGTGAGGACAGCAGCGCCTTGCCGTTCTCCGTGTCGGTGACCGGATCGGGCGACCGTGGGGCGGAACCCGCGTGCGGATGCGAGACGACGCGGCTGCCCGTGCGGGAGAGCAGGAGTTCAGGGCTCGCGCCGACCAGTGTCCGCGCAGACGGCAGGCTCGCCGCGAACGTGTAGCCGCGCGGGTTGTCCTTGACCAGGTTGCGCAGTATCGGCTCCGGCCGGACCGGGGCGTCGAACTCCAGGTCGAGTGCCCGTGCGAGGACAACCTTGCGCAGGCCGCGGTCTCGCAGTGCCGTGATCGCGCTTGCGACCGCGTCGACGTGGCGTTGCTCCGCGGGGACCGAGATGGTGCGGGCCGGAGCGCCGACGTCGCTCCTGGGCAGCCGGTCCACCGCGGGGTGCGCCGGTCCGGCCAGCCGCACCGCACGCGGCAGCACCAGGTGCCCCGGGGTCGCGCCCGCGGCCTCGCTGTCGAACGGCAGCACCCCGACGGCCATCGGTACGTCCGCCGAGGCGAGCGCGTCGTGTACCCGCTCGCTGAGCCGCACCTCGTCGGCGTCGGTCAGCGCGGCCGCGACCCCCTCGCCGAGGACCGTGCGCCCGGTGGTGGCGAGGAAGAAGTCCCCTCGCACGTAGTCCTCGAGCAGTCGCGCCGCGTCCATCCCTCCATTCTCGGCGCCAGTAGCCCTGGCGTGCCCGTTAGCCGCACCACAGCGGTCGTGAGTGTGAAACAGCGTTCTAACGCTGTTTCACACTCACGAGCGTGGGGGCCACCACTGCTCGGTGACGGTGAGTCCCGCTCCGCTGAGCACGGCGACGGTGGCGCGGTACTCCTCGCCCGGAGTGAGGTCGGCCATGCTCGTGGCCTCCGGCGAAAGCTCGCCGTCCGCCGCGGCGAGCAGCCGTGGCGGCTCGCCGGCGGCGGAGAGCGTGAGGCCGCGCAGCGAGATCCGCAGGCCGCGTCCGGTGGCCTTCATCACGGCCTCCTTGCGCGCCCAGTAGGTGAAGAACGCCTCCGCCCGCTCGTCGTCCGGCAGTCCGGCGATCGCCGCCCGCTCCGCGTCGCTCAGCGCGTAGGAGATGAGCGAGTCGTCGGCCCGCCGGTTCACCGTCTCAACGTCGATGCCGACGGCGGTGCCGCCGGTCAGCGCGACGGCGATCCGGTCGCCGGAGTGCGAGATGGACAGCGCGAGCGGCGCCCCGGGCACCCGTGGCGGACCGTGCTGTCTGCCACAGTCGGCACAGGTGGCGTCGAGCTCGACCGCGGCCGGGTCGACGCCGAGCCGTTGCCCGGCCAGTGTCCTCGCCAGCACGCGTCCGGTGAGGAAACGGCGCTGGTCGGCCTCCCTGCGGTAGGCGTGCAGCCGCTCCCGCTCGGCGGGGTTCAGCAGTGCCAGGAATTCGCCGGAGGTGGCCAGCGGGGTCGCCCACCACACGGCGCAGTCGATCACGCAGTGAAAGTACCCCCGTGCCCGGGGATGCCGCCAGGACTCGCCTTGGGTTAACGTTCTACTAAGCAACTGCTTAGTAGTGAAGGAGCCGTACGGCGATGGATTTCAGCCTCAGCGTCGAAGAGCGGGAGATACGCGACTGGGTTCGCACGTTCGTCCAGCGGGAGCTCGTGCCGCGCGAGCAGGAGGTGCTGCGCAGGGAGCGGGCGGGCAGGCCGGGCCTCACGCCGGACGAGACCCAGGAACTCCAGTTCAAGGCCAAGGAGTCGGGTTTCTGGGGCGTGCAGACCCCCGAGGAGTACGGCGGGATGGGCCTGTCCGCGGTGATGACGGCACTGCTGGAGGCCGAGCTCGGCCGCACGTTCGTGCCGTTCCGTTTCGGCGGCTCGGCCGACAACATCCTGTTCTATGCCAACGAGGAGCAGAAGCAGGAGTACCTGCTGCCGACCATCGAGGGCAAGCGCAGGTCCTGCTTCGCCATCACGGAGCCGGGGGCGGGCTCGGATGCCAAGGCGATCCGCACCACAGCCCGCAAGGACGGCTCCGACTGGATCATCAACGGCGAGAAGACCTTCATCACCGGTGGTAACGAGGCCGACTTCACGATGGTCTTCGCCATCACCGACCCCGAGAAGGGCGCCGACGGCGGCGTCACGTGCTTCCTCGTCGACCGGGACATGGGCTGGCGCTCGGAGTACATCGACACGATGGGCGAATGGGGTCCCGCGTCGCTGATCTTCGACAACGTCCGGGTGCCGGAGCGGCAGATCCTCGGCGAGCTGGGCCAGGGTTTCCGGCTCGCCATGCAGTGGATCGGCCGTGGCCGCTACCTGCTGCCCGCGCACGCCATCGGCTCGTGCGAGCGGCTGCTCTCGATGGCAATCGAGCACGCGAACACCCGGGAGACATTCGGCGCACCGATCGCCGAGCGGCAGGCCATCCAGTGGATGATCGCCGATTCCGGGGTGGAGATCGAGGCCCTGCGCTGGCTGGTGCTGCACGCCGCGTGGCAGGTCGACGCAGGGATGGACTCCCGGCACGCTCAGTCGATCGCCAAGCTCTACGGCGGTGTCCGGGCCAACGAGATCGTCGACCGGGTACTGCAGATCCACGGTGGGATGGGCTATACGAGGGAACTGCCCATCGAGCGCTGGTACCGCGAGTTGCGGCTGCTGCGTATCTACGAGGGCACCGACGAGATCCAGCGCCGGACCATCGCCCGCAACCTGCTCAAGGGGCATGTCAAGGTCGGCGGGACTCTGGGCTGATCGCGCCGTCGGCTGTCGGCTCGCGCTGTGGCGGCGGGGTGGTTCACCCCGCCGCCACAGCGGTGTTACATCAGGACTTGTCGGACTTGTGGTGTTCCCGTAACGCCACGGGCACGCCCGCGAGGTCCTCCTCGTTGCACAGCAGCTTCAGGTCGTAGTAGGGGGAACCTTCACGCTCGTCGTAATCGAGGTGGACTGCGAGCACGTCCAGCGGCTCGCCAAGCCACTGCTGGGCCTGCCGGAGCCAGAGGGCACAGCGCTCCATTGCGGCCGGGAGATCGTCATCGCGGAACTCCACCGGGCGGTACGGCACATCTTGCACCTGATCCCGCGGGTTGGTTGGCACCGGCAGCCCCGGCGCGACACCCGATTCGTTGAGCTCCAGTTGGATCGTTTCCTCACTCACCCTTCGAGCGTCCCTCAGCGACGCTGTGGGGGCAAGCGTTGCCCTCGTAACAGCATTCGCCCTTCCCGGTCAACCAGGCCGCCAGGTGGCCGCCACCACGGCCCGGCAGACCGCCAGATCCGGCCCCGTCCCCGGTCGTTCGCCGCCGAGCGCGCGCAGCGCCAGCAATGCGTAGTGCTCCGCGAGGTCGTCCAGCGAGAGCGGGCCCCGTGGCGCATACCACCTGGCCACGCCGTTGCACATCGCCAGGAGGGCCTTCCTCGTCACCGCGGGGCGCTGGGTGTGGAACACCCCCTCGCGCAGTCCCGCGTCCACCGCGTCCGCCCACAGCCGTTCGTAGGCGTCGCGGAGCTCGACCACCGGCCTGCGCAGCCGGGGTGACAGCGCGTGCACCTCGTCGTCCACCACTTTCGTCTCATCCGGTTGCCTCGCATGGGTGAGCACGTGCAGTGCCACCAGCCTGCCCATGCGCTCGCGCGGATCGGCCACGCCGTCGATCGCCTGGCCCGCCGCGGCCAGCAGCCGGCCGAGGCAGTCCCGCATGATCCCGGCCAGCAGCTCCTCCTTCGTCCCCATGTAGTGGTAGAGGCTCGCCGAGGACAGCCTCGCCTCCCGGGCCAGCTCGCGGATGCCGGTGCCGTGAAACCCCTTGGCGGCGAACAGCTTCACCGCGGCCTGCCGCACCCGCTCTCCGCTCGCTACCGCCACCTGCCCTCCACCCGGTCGTAGGCACCCACCCTCGGGTCCTCGTCCGCCCGGCGCAGCTCGCCCTTGGCGACCCGCTCCGACGGGGTCATCGGCAGCGAGGTCGCGTAGGTCCAGTAACGCGGCACCTTGAAGTAGGCGAGCTTGTCGCCGCAGAAGCCGGCCAGGTCCGCCGGCGGCACTTCCTCGGGTGTGTACCCGTCCCCGAGGACGATGTGCGCCTTGATCTCCTCGCCGCGCAACGGATCCGGCACCGCCAGCACGGCCGCCGTCCGCACCGCCGGATGCAGCACCAGCGCCCGCTCCACCTCCTCGGCCGACACGTTCTCGCCGCTGCGCCGGATCATGTCCTTGGTCCGGCCGACGAAGTACACGCGGCCCTCGCCGTCCATCCGGGCCAGATCCCCGGTGTGGAACCAGCCGTCGCGGAACGCGCGGGCGGTGGCCTCGGGATCGGCGTGGTAGCCGTGCATGAGGCCGATGCCGCGCAGCAGCAGTTCGCCGGTCTCGCCGCGGGGCACGGGCCGGCCGGTCGCGTCGCCGATCATCGCCTCCCGGTAGCGGGACGGCCTGCCGATGCACCCGGTGCCGACGGTCTGGTCGTGATCGTCGGGGGACACCCGGATGTCGCCCCCGGTCTCGGTCATCCCGAACGCCTCGTACCAGGGCACGCCCCACCGCCGCTCCAACTCCGCGTGCAGCTCGTGCGGGATGGCCGACGCGGTGATCGCGCGGACGCGGTGCGCGCGGTCCCGCGGAGTCTCGGGGGTTTGCAGCAGCAGTGTCGGCATCAGGCCGAGGCAGTAGAACCAGGTGACCCCGTACTCGCGCACCTTGGCCCAGAACGTCGAGGGGTGGAAGCGGTCGAGCACCACGAGTGTCGCGCCCGAGGCCAGTCCCAGCGCGACGTTCCACTGCGGATCGATGTAGTGGAACGGCTGCGCGGTCAGCATGATGTCGTCGGTGCCGACGGCGGGGAACTCGGTGGCGAGATCGTGGGCGAGCGTCGTCCAGTACCGGTGCGGCAGCACGCAGCCCTTGGGGGCGCCGGTGGTGCCCGAGGTGTACTGGATGTTGGCAGGCTGCTCCGGCACCACCCGGACCGCGGGCGGCGGGTTGTGCGGGGCCAGTTCGGCCACGGTCAGCACCCGCCGCACGCCCGTGCGCGGGGCGATCGTGCGCAGCAGCTCGGCGAACTCCGGCGCCGCGACCGCCAGCCGGGCGCCGGAGTGGGCCAGCACGTGTTCGCCGTCCAGCTCGCGGTAGTTGGTGTTGACCGGCACCAGCACGGCGCCGAGCCGGGCGAGGGCCAGCCAGAGCAATGGGAACTCGGGCCGGTTGGGCAGCATCACGGCGACCCGGTCACCCGGCTCGGTGCCGAGGGCGGCCAGCGCGGAGGCGAGCTCGCCACTGCGCCGGTCGACATCGGCGAAGGTGAGCCGTTCGCCGGTCGCGTCGAACACCCACGCGTCGGTGTCCGGCCACCGCCGCGCGGCGCTGGTGAGAAGCCCGGCCAGCTCGCCGGGCCGTTCGGGCTCGCTCATCGGGACCGGAACTCCTCCGCCGACCGCGCGACCTCCGGGGTGTGCTCGGTGACCAGCGCGTGGCTCACCTCGCGTTCGAGCGCGGCTTCCAGGGCACTGTCGATGCCGCGGTCGAGCGCGCGCTTGGCGAGGGTGACCGCCGAACGGGGCCGCTCGGCCAGCCGCGACGCCAGCTCCATCGCGCGCTCCAGCAGGTCGCCTGCCGGCACGACGCGGTTGACCAGGCCGAGGCGGTGCGCCGCGGCGGCGTCCACCCGCTCGCCGAGCAGCACGAGCTCCCTTGCCTTGAGCGGCCCGACCAGTAGCGGCAGCAGCCGCGACGCCGCGCCGGTGACGCTCAGCCCGAGACCGACCTCGGGGAAGGAGAAGGTGGCGTCGTCGGCCGCGAGCACCAGGTCGCAGCCGAGGGCGAACTCGGCGCCGGCGCCGATGGCGTAGCCGTGCACGGCGGCGATCACCGGCTGCGGCAGCGCGCGCAGCCTGCGGGTGACGTCCTGCAGGCGCTCCAGGCGGGCCCGGGAGTCCCCCTCGGGAGCGGGTGCCTTGAGGTCGTGCCCGGCGCAGAACGCGCGGCCCCGCCCTGCGAGCACGACCGCGCGCACGTCGTCGTCGGCCGCCACCCTGCCGAGCGCGGTGAGCAGGTCGTCGACCAGTTCCGGCGCCACGGCGTTGAGCCGGCCAGGGCGGTTCAGCCAGATGAGGGCGACGCCCTCGTCGACAGCGAGTTCCACGGTCTCCATCGGGGCAGCCTAGACGAGCCGATCGATCGATCGATAGTGTTGCGGCCTCGTGAGTGGCGGCACGAGTTAAAACTCGCCTGCGCACTCACGAGCCGGACGAGGGGAAGGAGGGCCGGTGCCCGTACGCGACGCCGTTGCCGGGGACATCGACGAGATCTGCTCGCTGATCGAGGAGCACGCCCGCTACGAGGGCAACGACGAGCTGGCGCTCGACCGCGCCGAGATGGCGGGGCACCTGTTCGGCCCCGATCCGAAGGCGTGGGTGCTCATCGCGGAGAAGGACGGCGAGGTCGCCGGGATGGCGTTCTGCTCGTGGAGCTTCTCCACCTGGGAGGCGCGGCCGGGTATCTGGCTCGACGACATCTTCATCCGGCCCGCGTACCGGCGCTACGGCCTCGGTCGCGAGCTGCTGGCCGCGCTGCGCGAGCGCACGACCGGCCGGATCGAGTGGGACATGCAGGCGGACAACGACCGGGCCGCAGCCTTCTACGCCCAGCTCGGGGCCGAGCCGGTGTCCGGCTGGATCCGCTACCGCTGGCGAGCCTGACCCGACCCGCTTACCTCAGGTCAGCGGGGTGGAGCCGTATCGTGGGGCGCATGGCTGAGACCTCGAACCGGCGATCGTCGTCCATCGAGGACTACGTGCGTGCGATCTACGGCCTGGCCGAGCGCGGCGAGGCCGTCACCAACACGTCGCTGGCGACCAGGCTGGAAGTGAGCCCCTCCTCGGCCTCGGGGATGGTGACCAAGCTGTCTCAGCAGGGCCTCGTGGCCCACGTGCCGTACCGCGGCATCGAGCTCACCGGCGAGGGCACGGCACTGGCACGGGCGGTGCTGCGCCGGCACCGGCTGATCGAGTCGTACCTGGTATCCGAGCTCGGTTACACCTGGGACGAGGTGCATGTCGAGGCCGACCAGCTCGAACACGTCGTCTCCGACCTGCTCGTCGAGCGGATGGCGGCGAAGCTGGGCAACCCGGTGCGCGACCCGCACGGTGATCCGATCCCGGCCGTGGACGGCAGCGTCGAGGAGCTGTCGACCCGGCTGCTGGACGAGCTGCCCACCGGGGCCGTCGGGAAGATAGTGCGGGTGTGGGACACCGATCCGGAGCTGCTGCGTTACCTGTCCGAGCACGCCATCGGGCTCGGCGAGCGGATCGAGGTCGTCGAGCGGCAGCCGTTCGGCGGGCCGATCGTCGTGAAGGTCGGCCCGCAGCCGGAAGCCGCGACGCATGCGCTCGGCAAGGAGATCGCACAGGCCCTCTCCGTCGCCGTGCGTTAGCGACCGCGTGCGCTTCGTCGAATGTCCATTGTGGATTCTCGCTGGCGCCCTCCTGCCCTTCCGGCGGGCGCCGGAAAGTCGTAGGCTACTTCGGTTCCTTCTAGGGCTGGAGCAGTGATGGCCGGTCAGCGAACCCCTCAGGCCGATCAACAAGGCGGCGGCGCGCCCGGACTGGAGTCGCTGCTGGCGACCGGCCCGTTCGCGGAGGCGCTGCGGGCGGCGATCCGGCGGCGAGGTCTCGGGCTGGAGCGAATCCAGTACCGGTTGCGGGCCTGCGGGGTGCCAGTCAGCCTCGCCACGCTGAGCCACTGGCAGTCCGGCCGGTGCCGCCCGGAGCGGCCGGAGTCGCTGGCGGCGCTGCGCTGTCTCGAAGAGGTGCTCGGCGTGCCGCGTGGCTCGCTGGTCCGGCTGCTGCCACGGCGCGAACGGGCGTACGGGTACCGACATCCGGCGCAACGTGAGAGCCCGGCGCGATAGCTGCGTTCTCTTCCGCGTTTTCTTCCGCGCGACTCGGGGCATACGGCATCCGCGGGGGGCGCCGCTCGACGAACGCAGGAGGAGAGTGCGATGCCCACGTGGCTGGTTGTCGTCATCGTGATCGCCGCTGTCGCCGTTATCGGCGTCGTGGCCTGGCTGGCGTACCAGGAGAGGCAGCGGCAACGTCTGCGGCAGAGGTTCGGTGCCGAGTACGACCGGACGGTCGAGAGGCACGGGAGCAGGCGCGCGGCCCACCGGGACCTCGCGCATCGAGAACAGCGCCACTCGAAGCTGGACATTCGCCCGCTGTCGCCCTCGGCCCGGGAGCGGTACGTACAGCAGTGGGCGCTGATCCAGGAGGAGTTCGTGGACCGGCCCGCCCGTGCGGTGGGCGAGGCGGACCGGCTCCTGGTGGAGGCGATGGCCGAGCGTGGCTACCCGACCGACGGCTACGACCAGCAGGTCGCCGACCTCTCCGTCCGGCACGCGCGGACGCTCGAGAACTACCGCAAGGCGCACAGCACGATGCGGGAGCACGAGCGCACCGAGGCCTCGACGGAGGCGCTGCGGGACGCGATGGTGCGCTACCGCACGGTGTTCGAGGACCTGATCGAGGACGATGCCGGGGACCCGGTCGAGGAGGACAACGCTTCGCGGCCCAGCAGGCCCCGCGGCATGCCGGAGGGTGGTCGTTGACGTGGCACAGCACGAGAGCGCCCCGGGAGCGGGCGACACCCGGCCGCCCGGCACCGCGGACCTGCTCGCCGCGACACGGCCGGACGAGCGGGATTCCGGACCGCCCGGTTCGGGCCCCGGTGACCAGAAGCTGTTCCTGCCCGAGGAGGCGCGGCGGTTCCGGGAGCGCTGGCAGGCGATCCAGACCGGCTTCGTCGACGACCCGCAGCGCGCGGTGCGGGAGGCGGACGAGCTGGTGGCGGCGACGATCCAGTCGCTCGCCGCCACGTTCGCGGAGTACCGGCGCGGCCTGGAAGAGCAGTGGAGCCGCGGCGGAGCGGCCACCGAGGAACTGCGGCTCGTGCTGCGGCGTTACCGCTCGTTCTTCGACCAGCTGCTGGAGCACTGAGGCCGGCTCAGCGGCGTTCGTCCGGCACCACGGCCTCCAGTGGGGCCTCGGTCCCGCCGCGAGGGTGCTCAGGCAGAGCGTGCTGCAAGGCCGGATAGGTCACGACGAGGCCCGACTCGTCGTAGACCAGGCGGCAGGCGAAGTCGAACGCGGGCGCGCGGTAGTCGAAGTGTTGATATGGCCCTTCGTCGTCGATGCGCCGGTACTCCTGCTCCAGTCGTTCGACCGAGAGGTCGAGCGCGCGGACGTAGGCAGCCGGCGCGGAACCCTCCATGCCGACGTGCAGGCCGAATCGGTGAACCGGCAGGGCGTTGGTCACGGCCGAGGACTCCAGGTCCACGTCGAGGCAGCCGTCCAGGTGCGCCGCCGGCTCGCCGTCGACCCGCCAGTGCCCCGGCCCGTCGGTCTCCAGCAGTGTGGACCCCGATCCGCCGCTCCACCGGCCGGTGACGCGGGCCCGCCGAGTAGCCCACGCCGCATCCAGCGCGATGCGGTAGTCGACGATCCAGGCCTGCCCGTCCTCGACCGCCGTGGTGGATCCTTCGAGCAGGTAACCGGTGTCGATGGGGCGGAAGAACACGACCTCGAACCCGGAGCGTGCGCTCTGGTGTGTCCAGGCGGCCCGTTCGGGCAGTTCGGCGAACGGCATGGAGCCACCCTATGCGAGCGGAAGCGCCCGTCCTCGTGAGTGCGCACGCGAGTTAGAACTCGTGTGCGCACTCACGAGGGGACGGGGAAGCGGGCGTCCACCTCCTCTTCGGTGAGCCCGAAATCGGCGAGGGTGTAGCGATGCGCGGGCTTGCGCGCACCTGCCGTGCTCTCCGCGTGCAGTGCCCGCATCGACGCCCGCGCCCCGTCGGTCAGCGGCAGGCCGAAGTGCGCGTAGATCGACTCTGCCGTGCCGATCGGGTCGGCGACGAAGTCGTCGTACTCGACATCGCAGAACCGCGCCGGGTCGTGCCGGGCGCGCTCGGTCACGAACCGGTCCAGCCCGCGCGCCCACAGGTCGAGCTGGTTGCGCCCGATCACCTCGCCCCGGAACGTCTCCGACCAGCCCGCCGACGCCTGCGCGTTGAGGCTGCACACCGAGGCGATCGCGGTGCGCGGCGACCGGTGTGTCTGTACCACCAGCGCGTCGGGGTACACCTCCAGCAGCGCGTCGAGCGCGAAAAGGTGGCTCGGGTTCTTGAGCACCCAGCGCCGGTCGCGGTCGGGCAGGCCGATCAGTTGCAGGTTTCGCCGGTGCCTGCGGTACGCGCCGGTCCAGTCCTGCTTGTCCAGCCACGCCGAGTAGGTGGGTACGTGCGCGAGGCATTCGTAGGAGACCGAGCGCATCGACTGCCGCAGCAGCTGCCAGCACTCCTCGACCATGTCGGCGGACATCGCGTGCACACCCATGAACTCCGGACGCTCGACGTGGTGCCGCTCGTAGCCTGCCTGGATGCCCTGGAAGACCGGGTCGGCCGCCCAGGTCTCCCGCGGCGGACGCGGTTGCGGCACCTCGGTCAGCCACACCTCGAGGCCCTGATGCGCGGGGTCGGCGGTGAGCAGCCGGTGCAGCGCGGTGGTACCGGTGCGGGGCAGCCCGGTGACGAAGATCGGCCGCTCGATCGCGACGTCGGCGTACTCCGGATGCCGCCGCCAGGCCGCCTCGCTGAGCAGCCGCGCGACGAGCGCCCCGCGCAGGAACGTCCGCTTCATCTTGTTGCCGAGCGGTGTCAGATCCGCCTCGCGCGCGTAGGACTCCAGCAGCACGGCGAGCCCGTCGCGGTAGTCGTCGGTGCCGAAGTCGTCGAGCCCGGTAAGCCGGGTCGCCGAGGCGTGCAGGTCCTCGACCGTGCCGACGCTGTCCCTGCCCGTGCTCATCTCGTCCCCCGGGTCCTAGTGGTGGTACTCGCCGCCGTTGACGTCGAGGCACTGGCCGGTGACGGCGCGGGCGAGCGCGGAGGCGAGGAACACCACGGCATCGGCGATCTCCTCCGGCTCAGGCAGCCTGCGCAGGTCGATGGTCGCCGCTGTCTCCTCGTAGACCTGTTCCGGATCGACCCCGCGCTGTTTCGCGAGGTAACCGAAGTAGGCCTTGAGGGTGTCGGCCCAGATGTAGCCGGGGGCCACCGAGTTCACCCGGACCCCCTTCGGCCCCAGCTCGGTCGCGAGGCTCTGCGCGAGCGCGAGCAGGCTCGACTTCGCCATCTTGTACGCGCCGAAGGTGCGCCGGGAATGCCGCAGCACCGCTGAGTTGATCATCACGACCGAGCCGCCCGCCGCCTCCAGCCCCGGGGTGAACAGCCGGGTCAGCCGCAGTGCGGCCAGCACGTTGGTCTCGAAGCCCTTGCGTACCTTGTCCAGGTTCACGTCGAGCAGGTCGGCGATCGGCGGGATGGCGAAGGCGTTGTTGACGAGCGCGTCGACCCGGCCGAAGGCGTCCATGGTGGACTCGACCAGGCGGGCCGCCGAGTCGTCGTCGGTGATGTCGGTGGGCACGGCCACCGCGCGCCTGCCGAGGTCGGTGACCTCCTCGGCCACCTCGTCGAGCCGTGCGGCGGTCCGCGCCGCGAGCACCACGTCCGCGCCCGCGTGAGCGCACCGCACGGCCAGCGCGCGGCCCAGCCCGGGGCCGACCCCGGAGACGACGACCACCCTGTCCTCGAGCAGCATCAGCCGAGCATCCGCCTGGCGACGGCGTCCTGCCGCAGCGCGATCCGTTCGGTCCACTCGGCCGCGCTCACCCGCGCCTGCTCGTAGTACGGGAGCCGCTCCGGCAGCTCGTCGACGCCGACCACCTCGACCTCGGGGCCGTCATCGGGCGTGAGGTCCCGCGACAGGCGCTGCCAGCGGATCTGCACGTAGCCGCGCCGGTGCCCGGTGCGTTCGAGCCAGTTGGCGAGCCCGGGATCGCGCTCGCTGATGACGAACCGGATCCGGCCGTCGGGATCGGTGCGCGCCTGGTCGGCGGTGAGGCTGGTCTGGTGGTTGCTGTAGTCGAGCGAGATGTACCACATGCTGCCCAGCTGGATGCCCTGGTAGGGCGCGTCGGACGCGGGCACGGTGACGATCATGGCCTGGTCGTCGTCGAGGTCGTAGTGGCCCGCCGAGGAGAACTGCGTGGACAGCCCGCCGGGGGTGCGGCGCGGCCCGGTCATCGTGTTCACCGGCAGCTTCAGGTAGAACCACTCGGGAAAGGCGAGGAACGTGCGGAGCCTGCTGAGCAGGATCTTGCCCGCCACGCCGTACCGCTTCGCCAGCGTGTCCTTGCCCTTCGGCGGTGGCGCCGCGCCCGCGCGGTCGGCGCGGCGGATGCGGATCGTGCCCGGCCGCTCGGCGTTCCAGTCGCTGTAGACCTCCCGCACGACGAGCATCGCCGAGCCCGGTCCGAGCACGAAGTAATCGGGCCCGGCCTTGCTGCGGTCCGGCCCGAACCGGAGCTCGAACGAGCCGTCGGCGGCGATCTCGATCGCGCGGTCGTCGAACGCGGCGAGGCTGTCCGGGACGTCGACGGGCGAGTAGTCGCCGTTGAGTACCTGGAAACTCAGGTCCCGCGTGGTGCCGCGCTCGCCGGTGACCACGTACTCGGCGTCGTCGCGCAGGTAGGAGTGGAAGTACAGCGCGTCCGGATTGTCCAGTCCCATCTTCGTGTACGGCCCGGTCGAGCTGACGAAGTAGGGAAAGTCGCGCTCGTAGGCCCAGGCCAGCTGCAACGACGCGCGGATACTGCCCGCGAGGTAGTCGTAGCCCTCCAGCAGGTCCTGCTCGCCGCGGATGTGCGGCGCCTCGTTGATCACCTTTTCGGCCTCGACGACCGCGTCCGCGAATGCCTGCGTCAGCATCTGCCCAGGCTAGAACGTGTTCTAGCTATTGGTCAACGGAGCCGCCCAGCGGTTGGCCGTGAGCTGGAAGCTAGGCAGGTCGTCGAGCGAGAGCATGGCCTCGTACGTGCGGATGTAGCCGGTATGCCGGATACGCCAGGCTCCGTCGTCGCCGCGCTCGTAGGTGTCCTCGTAGAAGGCGGCGCCCTGGATCACCACGCGGTGCTCGGTGGCGATCACCGTGTCCTCGAAGGCCCAGGTGCCGGTGGCCGTTTCGCCGTCGATCTCGATCTCCGGCTGGCCCGCGGAGTGCACGGTGATGATCTCCGGGCCGAGCTTGTCCCGCAGGAAGCCCACGATCTCGTCCCGCCCGGTCAGACGCAGCGGTTCGCCGTAAGTGGGCGTGCCGTAGTCTGCCGTGGCGTCGGCCGAGAGGGTGCCGGCGAGTTCGTCCCAGCGCTTGAGGTCCACGCAGCGCAGGTAGCGGTACTTCACGCGCTTGATTTCTTCGAGGGTGGCGATGTCCATGGTTGCCAAGCTTCCGCTTCAGCTTGACCAGTTGCAAGAACTTGTTCTAATTTCAGCGCCGTGACCACCGCCTACGAGCTGTCCCACCTGCGCACTCTCGAGGCGGAGGCGGTGCACGTCTTCCGTGAGGTGGCGGCGACCTTCGAGCGGCCGGTACTGCTGTTCTCCGGTGGCAAGGACTCGGTCGTCATGCTGCACGTCGCGGCGCGCGCCTTCTGGCCCGCGCCGCTGCCGTTCCCCGTGCTCCACGTCGACACCGGGCACAACTTCGACGAGGTGATCGAGTTCCGGGACCGGGTGGTGGACCGGCTCGGGGTGCGGCTGCTCGTCGCGAGCGTGCAGGACGACATCGACGCGGGTCGCTCGGTGGAGGAGACCGGGCCGGGGGCGAGCCGCAACCGGCTGCAGACGGCGACGCTGCTGCGGGCGATCTCCGAGCATTCCTTCGACGCCCTGTTCGGCGGCGCGCGGCGCGACGAGGAGAAGGCCCGCGCGAAGGAGCGGGTGTTCAGCTTCCGCGATCGCTTCGGCCAGTGGGACCCGCGAAACCAGCGGCCCGAGCTGTGGAACATCTACAACGGGCGCTGCCGCAAGAACGAGCACATCCGCGTGTTCCCGCTGTCCAACTGGACCGAGCTGGACGTGTGGGAGTACATCCTCGCCGAGGGGATCGAGCTGCCCCCGCTCTACTATGCGCACCGGCGGCCGGTGGTCCAGCGCGACGGGATGCTGCTGGCGCAGACCAGGCACCTGACGCTGCTCGACGGTGAGGAGCCCTACGAGGCGAGGGTGCGGTTCCGGACGGTCGGCGACGCCACCTGCACCGGATGCGTGGAATCGGCGGCGACGACTCCGGCGGACGTGGTGGCCGAGGTCGCGGCCACGCGGGTCACCGAGCGGGGCGCGACCCGGGCGGACGACCGGATCTCCGAGGCCGGCATGGAAGACCGCAAGAGGGAGGGTTACTTCTGATGCCGCAGTTGTTGCGCCTGGCCACCGCGGGCAGCGTCGACGACGGGAAGTCGACACTGATCGGGCGGCTGCTCTACGACTCGAAGACTCTCTTCACCGACCAGCTCGACGCGATCGAGCGGACCAGCCAGGCGCGCGGCGACGCCCAGCCGAACCTGGCGCTGCTCACCGACGGGCTGCGGGCGGAGCGCGAGCAGGGCATCACGATCGACGTCGCACACCGCTACTTCGCCACCCCGAGGCGCAAGTTCGTCATCGCCGACACCCCTGGCCACGTCCAGTACACGCGCAACATGGTCACCGGCGCGTCCAACGCCGACCTGGCGCTGATCCTGGTCGACGCGCGCAAGGGTGTGCTGGAGCAGTCCCGGCGGCACGCGTTCCTGGCGAGCCTGCTCGGCATCCCGCACCTGGTGGTGTGCGTGAACAAGATGGATCTGGTCGACTACTCGCGCGAGCGGTTCGACGAGATCCGGGAGGACTTCCGCCGCTTCGCCATGAAGCTGGACGTCTCCGACCTGACGTTCGTGCCGGTCTCGGCGCTGCACGGCGACAACATCGTGCACCGCAGCACGAGCATGCCGTGGTACGAGGGCACCTCGCTGCTGCACCACCTCGAAGAGGTGCACATCGCCTCCGATCGCAACCTGGTCGACGTCCGGCTGCCGGTGCAGTACGTGATCCGGCACGGTGACTTCCGCGGCTACGCAGGCACGCTCGCAGGCGGGGTGCTCAAGCCCGGCGACGACGTCACCGTGCTGCCGTCCGGCTTCAGCTCCACCGTGCGCGCCATCTGGGCGCCGGGTGGCGGGCCGGTCGCCGAGGCGTTCCCCCCGCAGGCGGTCACCGTGCAGCTCGCCGACGAGATCGACATCACCAGGGGCGACGTGCTCTGCCGCCCCGGCAACCGGCCTGAGGTTGGCTCCGACATCGACGCGATGGTCTGCTGGATGAGCGAGCACGCCGATCTCAAGCCCGGTGGGCGCTACGTGCTGCTGCACAACACCCGCACGGTCAAGGCGCAGGTGGCCGAGCTCGACTACCGGCTGGACGTCAACACCCTGCACCGCGACGAGACGGTGCGGGCGCTTTCGCTGAACGAGATCGGCCGCGTCCGGCTGCGCACCCAGGCGCCGCTGCTGTTCGACCCCTACCGCCGCAACCGCACCACTGGCAGTTTCGTCCTGGTCGACGAGGTCACCGATCACACGGTCGCCGCGGGCATGATCACCGCGCCGCACCGTTCCGCCGCGAACGTCGTCTGGCACTCCGGCAGCGTGAGCAGGCAGGAGCGCGCCACGAGCGGCCTGACCGTGTGGCTCACCGGCCTGTCCGCATCCGGCAAGTCGACCATCGCCGCGGAGCTCGAACGCAGGCTCGTCGCGGCGGGCAGGCCCGCCTACCTGCTCGACGGGGACAACCTCCGGCACGGCCTCGGCGCCGATCTCGGCTTCAGCGCCGCCGACCGCGCGGAGAACGTGCGGCGCACGGCGGAGGTCGCGGCGCTGTTCGCCGATGCGGGCGTGATCGCCGTCGTCTCGCTGGTCAGCCCCTACCGTGGCGACCGCGAGCGAGCGCGCACCACTCACGAGGCGGCCGGGCTGCCGTTCGTCGAGGTGTTCGTCGACACGCCGCTGGAGCTGTGCGAGACCCGCGACCCGAAGGGGCTCTACGCTCGCGCCCGCAGCGGCGAGATCACCGGGTTCACCGGCGTCGACGATCCGTACGAGCCGCCGGAGTCGCCCGAGGTGGTGCTGCGCCCCAGTGACGGGGACCCCGCCGAGATGGCCGCCGCGATCCTTGCTTTCCTGGACCGGTGACCACCGACACCCGACTCGCCGCCCGGCTCGCCGACGAGGCCGGGCGACTGCTGCTGCGGATCCGCGCCGAGCACCCGGCCGACGACCCGAAGGCGCTCGGCAAGCGGGGCGACGCCGAGGCCAACGCTCTGCTGCTCGACCGGCTCGCGCGCGAGCGACCCGGTGACGCGGTGCTGTCCGAGGAGTCCGCCGACGACCCGGTGCGGCTCGGGGCGAGCCGCGTGTGGATCGTGGACCCGCTCGACGGCACGCGCGAGTACGGGCTCGGCGAGCGGGACGACTGGGCCGTGCACGTCGCGCTGTGGGAGGCGGGGCTCGGCATCACCGCGGCCGCCGTCGCCCAGCCGTCGTTGCCCGCCGTGTACGCCAGTGACGACGTCAGCACGCCGCCGCGCCGCGAAGGGCGGCCCCGGATCGTGGTCAGCGACACCCGGCCGCCGGACTTCGCGCGGCCGGTTGCCGAGGTGGCCGGGGCGGAGCTCGTGCCGATGGGCTCCGCCGGGGCCAAGGCGATGGCGGTGCTGCGCGGCGAGGCCGATGCCTACCTGCACGCGGGCGGGCAGTATGAGTGGGACTCGGCCGCGCCGGTCGGCGTCGTGCTCGCCGCGGGGCTGCACGCCTCCCGCGTCGACGGCTCCGCGCTGCGCTACAACGAGCGGTACCCCTACCTGCCGGACCTGCTGATCTGCCGGCCTGACCTGACCGAACCCCTACTGGCCGCGATCGCGGCCGAGAGGAGCCGTGATGGCCACGAACCAGCGCGCGCAGATCCGGATGACCGATGAGGAGATCGCCGCGTTCATCGAGCGCAGCCGCACCGTCACGCTGTCCACGCTCGGACCGAACGGCTTTCCGCACCTGGTCGCCATGTGGTACGCGGTGATCGACGGGCAGCTCTGGTTCGAGACGAAGGCGAAGTCACAGAAGGTACGCAACCTGCGCCGCGACAGCAGGCTGACGTGCATGATCGAGGACGGCCTCACCTACGATGAGCTCCGCGGCGTCTCGCTGGAGGGGCACGGGGTGATCAGCGAGGACCCGGACGAGATCTGGCGCGTCGGTGTGAACGTCTGGGAGCGCTACAACGGGCCCTACACCGACGAGGTCGCCCCGATGGTCGAGTTCATGCTGCACAAGCGGATCGTCGTGCGGGTCGACGTCGAGCGGGTGCGCTCGTGGGACCACCGCAAGCTGGGAATGGACCCGCTGCCGCTGGCCGGATCGACCGCGCGGCACGTCCGCTCGTGAATACGAGAACGCGGGTGGCCACCGTTTTCGGCAGCCACCCGCGTTTCGTCTACCGGATTTCTCAGTGCCCGGATTCGGCGACGCACACATCCGGTGCCTTGTTCTCGGCCTCCGTCGGCGCGCCCGGGGACAGCAGCGGAAGGCCGATCCCGTTGAGGGCGTCGGTCGCCTGCACGCCGAGCACGTTGACCTTGTTGTCACACACGCCGACGTTGTTGTCGTTGAGGACGTCGTTGACGTTCACCAGTCCGGCCTGGCCGTTGTGGGGGCCCTCGTCATAGCCGCCCCCGCCGGCGAACGCGGGGGACCCGAGCATCATCAGCCCGGCGGAAGCTGCGGCAACGAATGCGGCTTTCTTCAGCACCTTGAACCCTTTTCCAATCGAGATCGGTTTATTTTGTGCCGTGGCGGCCCGGTGAGCCGCCGACGTCGAAAAAATTACCAGCGGAAAGCTGTCACGGCATTCCTTGCCGAGCCGCCCGGCATTCACTCGGTCCGGCCACGGTCCGATACCGGAGAGTTGTCCGATCACCACCGTCGCGCGGCTGTGTCCAGGAAAATCGGAAGCGCCACAGTACGCCACTTCCGGGTGTCGCCCTACCGAACGTAAAGCGCTGCCCAGAGCGGCGGTTTTCCAAACCACCTGTCTCGGTGGTGCGTTAAATTCGCCTGGTAATTAGCTGGAAAGCGCGAAATGGCACGATAGTATGAACGGTGCCGACCGGAAAGGAACGTATGGCGTGGGTGACGGACGCGCTCGACTGGCTGCAGACCCTGCCGCCGGCCGGGTTGCTGGCGGGCGCCGGCGTGCTGGTGTTCGGCGAGTGCACGATCGGCCTCGGGTTCATCGCGCCCGGCGAGACGGGCCTCTTCCTGGTGGGCACCGCGGCCACGAGCGTGTCCCGTTTTCTCCTCATGTGGCTGGTGACCACGCTCTGCGCGATCGCGGGTGACTCGGTCGGCTACCTGATCGGCCGCCGCTTCGGCCCCCGGCTCCGGGAGACGAGACTCGTCCGGCGGCGCGCAGACGGCTGGGACCGGGCGATGGCGACACTGCGCAGGCACGGGACGTGGGCGGTGCTGATCGCCATCTTCCTTCCGGTGCTGCGCACGCTGATGCCCGCCGCCGCGGGATCCGCGCGGATGCCGTACCGCAAGTTCCTGCCCGCCGTCGTCGTCGGCGCCGCGGTGTGGTGCGCTCTGCACATCGGCATCGGCGCGGCCGCGGGAAAGGCGGCGCGGGAGATCGAGAACGCCGTGGGCGCCGGAAGCTGGATCGTGCTGGGACTGGTGGTCGCCGTGGTCGCCGTCGGCTACCTGGTCAAGCGCAGGCGGGCGAGCGCGGGCAGGCCCTCGTGAGTGGCCACACGAGTTAGAACACTGTTACGCACTCACGAGGGGGGCGTGCTCGGCAGGGTGTTCACCGCTTCCAGGATCTGCTCACCGTACTTCGCGAGCTTGTTATCGCCGACCCCGTTCACCGTGCCGAGCGCGGTCAGCGAGGACGGCGACTCCGTCGCGATCTGCCGCAGCGTCGCGTCGTGGAAGATCACGTAGGCCGGCACTCCCTGCTCCTTGGCGGTGGCCGCCCGCCACGCGCGCAGCCGCTCGAACACCGGCGCCGCATCCTCCGGCAGCTCGGCGGAAACGGCGGCGCGACGGGACTTCGCGGGCTTCGCCGCCCGCTCGGGCTCACGCCGCAGCATGACCTTGCGCTGCCGGTAGAGCACCTCGTCACCGGCCTCGGTGGCCACCAGCGTGCCGTAGTCACCCTCGACGGCGATCATCCCCTGCGCCAGCAGCTGCCGGACGACCCCGCGCCACTCGCCGTCGCCGAGTTCGGTGCCGACGCCGAACACCGAGAGCGAGTCGTGGTCGTGCTGGCCGACCTTGCTGGTGCGCTTGCCGAGCAGGATGTCGATGATCTGCCCGGCACCGAACTTCTGCCCGCGCTCCCGGCGCAGGCGCACGATGGTGGACAGCAGTTTCTGCGCGGGCACCGTGCCGTCCCACGACTCCGGCGGCGAGAGGCACGTGTCGCAGTTGCCGCACGGGGTCCCGCTCTGGCCGAAGTAGGCGAGCAACTGCACGCGGCGGCACTCGACCGTCTCGCAGAGCGCGAGCATCGCGTCGAGGTGGGCGCTCAGCCTGCGGCGGTGCGCGGCGTCGCCCTCCGAGCCGTCGATCATCTTCCGCTGCTGCACGACGTCCTGGAGCCCGTACGCCAGCCACGCGGTCGAGGGCAGCCCGTCGCGCCCCGCGCGGCCGGTCTCCTGGTAGTAGCCCTCCACCGACTTGGGCAGGTCGAGGTGCGCGACGAACCGCACGTCGGGCTTGTCGATGCCCATGCCGAACGCGATGGTGGCGACCACCACCAGGCCGTCCTCGCGCAGGAACCGCGACTGGTGCTTCGCGCGGGTGGGCGCGTCCAGCCCCGCGTGGTAGGGCACCGCGTCGATCCCGTTGCGCACGAGGAACTCCGCGGTGTCCTCGACCGACCTGCGGGACAGGCAGTAGACGATGCCGGCGTCCCCGGCGTGCTCGGTGCGCAGCAGTTCGAGCAACTGCTTGCGCGGCTCGTTCTTGCCGACGATCCGGTACTGGATGTTGGGCCGGTCGAAGCTCGCCACGAAGTGCCTGGCGTCCTCGAGGTTGAGCCGCGAGGCGATCTCGGCGTGCGTCGCCTTGGTCGCCGTCGCGGTCAGCGCGATCCGCGGCACCTCCGGCCAGCGCTCGTGCAGCTCCGAAAGGGCCAGGTAGTCGGGCCGGAAGTCGTGCCCCCACTGCGCGACGCAGTGCGCCTCGTCGATCGCGAAGAGCGAGACCTTGCCGCGGTCGAGCAGCCGCAGTGCCGACTCCGCCCGCAGCCGTTCCGGCGCGAGGTAGAGCAGGTCAAGCTCCCCGGAGAGGAACTCGGCCTCGACGAGCCTGCGCTCGTCCGGATCCTGGGTGGAGTTGAGGAAGCCGGCCCGCACGCCCAGCGCCCGCAGCGCGTCGACCTGGTCCTGCATCAGCGCGATCAGCGGCGAGATCACCACGCCCACGCCCTCGCGTATGAGCGCCGGAATCTGGTAGCAGAGCGATTTGCCGCCGCCCGTCGGCATCAGCACGAGCGCGTCGCCCCCGGCGGTGACGTGGTCGACGATCTCGTGCTGCCCCTCCCGGAACGAGTCGTAACCGAAGACCCGGTTCAGCACGCGCAGCGTCTCGGGCGAAGTCATCGGCCGATCCTACGAGAGGCCCCCGGCGCCACGGTCAGCTCGGGCGCTCCACTCACCCTTCCCCGAAGAACTCGGCCAGTGCCGGGGCCAGCACCTTGGCCTTCACCATGTGGGTCTGCCCTGGCAGCGTGCCGTAGCGCGCCGTCGGCAGCAGGTCCGCGAGCGCCTTCGTGCCGCCCCGGAGCCAGGCCGGGCTCTTGCCGCCGTCGAGCACCAGCACCGGAGCCGTGACCGAGGTCCACCGGTCGGGTGGCAGCGGCTTGCCGCCCTGCACGTCGCCGAGGACCGCGAAGTCGTAGGGAAGCGTGTGCGCGACCGACTTGAGCTTCGGCCACGCAGGCATGAACCGCATCAGGAAGATCGCGAACGCGGGGACCTGCACCACCTTCATGAACATCCTGATCGCCTCGCCCCGCCGCTCCTCCGCGACCGCCCGGTGCAGGTCGCGCACGAGCTCCGCGGAGACCGGCTCCCGGCTGCCGTCCACGACGAACGGCGGCTCGTACAGCGCCAGCCTGCGGACGGCGAGGCCGCGGTCGGCGGCTTCGAGCGCGAGCGCCGCGCCGGAGGAGATCCCGAAGACGTGTGCCGGGCCGCCCGCCTCCTGCAGCAGCGCCTCGATGTCCTCGATCTCGCGCTCGACCGCGTACGGCGGGGTGTCGCCGCTGCCGCCGCGGCCCCTGCGGTCGTAGGTGTAGACGGTGAAGTCCTTCGCCAGCAGCTCGGCGATGGGAGCCATCGGGCCGGAGGCGCGGAAGCACATCGCGCCGTCCACCAGGACGAGCGGCGGCCCCTCGCCCACCCTGTCGAACGCGATTCTGGTGCCGTCCTGCGAGGTGACGGTGCCCGTGGTCTTCGTCGTCTTGGTGGTCATCGGAGTGTCCTTCCGTCGTGCCGGTCGAGCCATGACCGCCAGGCCGACTCGGCTTGCTCGATGTCGATGGGGGAGAAGTACTGGTGTGCGGCGACCATCGGGCCGTTGAAGCCCCGGAGGAAGCGGTAGAACGCGTCTGCGGTGCGCACGCCGAGCGTGTGCTCGTTGGTGAAGTACACGATGCCCTCGACGGCCGTCCGGCCGTCCGGCGCGAGTCGCGCGCGGTCGCCCTCGGTGGCCGGTCCGCTCAGCCCGAGCCCACTCCTGAGCGCGGCCCACGCGCTGTCCCAGTCCGCCACCGGCGGACCGAAGACGGTGAGCGGCACGGCGGTGCGGCCTGCGAAGTGAGTGAGGTAGGTGACCAGCGTGCGGAAGAACATCTCGTTGCCGAGGGTCATCGCCTCGAACTCGTCCGCCCAGTCGTCGCCGGGGACGAAGCCGCTGGTGACCACGCGCAGTACGGAGCTGCCGCCTGCCCGGCCCTCGATGAGGAACTCGTACGCCACGAACCGCCCGTCCGCGGCCGGCTCGGAACCGTAGGCGAGCCGCTGTCCCGGCTGCCACGCGGTCACCGCCGACTCCGGCGTGTAGCCGCCGAAGGCCATGCGGACGGTGCCGCCCGCGCCTGGGCGTACCTCGTTGCGGCCCATGAACCACGAGTCGATGCCCGGGCCCGTGGCGATCGCCTCCCACACCTGCTCCGGGCTCGCCGGGACCTCGACTTCCTCGCTGGTCTCGAACTCGTGTCCCATTCCGGCTCCTCTCGGTTGCGGCAAACGATGCCACCGACAAATTAGATTGTCAATAACGTTGTAGTTGTCGGCTGGTGTCCGAAACCGGACAACTGGACCGCGACCCCGGCGAAATCGGGTTAGTCTCCCCGCTCGAACCCGGAACTCTCGACGGCGAGAACGGACGGCTACGGATTGAAACGATTCATCACAGAACGTGGCCGTTGTCCCCGGCGCTCGCCGCGACTTCGACCGGTCACTCCGACGGGGAGGCGGTGCGCATGAGCAGGGGTCTGAATCGACGTGGCTTTCTGCAGAACTCGGCCATCGGCGCCGGGGCTGGGGTGGCGGCCTTCGCGCTGCCCGCCGTTCCCGCGGCGGCCCGGCAGGAGGATGCCGGCAGGCTGCGGGTCGAGCGCACGACGGTGGAGTACGCCGACACGCTGCTCGGCACGGACGTACCGAAGCCCCGGCTCTCCTGGGTCCTCGCCGCGGGAGGCCACGGCGCCCGTCAGTCGGCCTACCGGATTCAGGTCACCACCGACGCCGGCAGACCCGGCGGCGTCTGGGACTCCGGCCGGGTGGAGTCCGCGAGGTCGGTGGGGATCGCCTACGCGGGTCCGGCGCTGCGGCCACGCACCCGCTACCACTGGCGGGTGCGAGTCTGGGACGCCGACGGGCGGCCGTCGGCGTGGAGCGCGACGCGCTGGTGGGAGACGGCGCTGCTGTCCACGCCGTGGCAGGCCGAGTGGATCGGCGCCCCGGCGCCGCCCGAGCCGCCCGGGTTCGACGGCGCGTCGTGGATCTGGTCGCCCGGCTCCACCTCCACCGGGGCGCCGGCCGGGCCACGCTGGTTCCGCGGCGGGCTCGACCTGCCCGCAGGTGCGACCGTCGCCCGCGCCCGGCTGGTGGCCACCGCGGACGACGACTTCACCCTCTACCTCGGCGGGCAGGAGGTGCTGCACGCGCCCGAGCGCGTCGACGGCTGGCGCACCGGACACTTCGCCGAGGTCACCGAGCAGGTCGGCGCGGCGGGTGACCGGGTGGTCCTCGCCGCGCTGGCCACCAACCGCGGCAACGCGTCCGTCAACCCCGGCGGGCTGCTCGTCCGGCTCATCGTCGAGCTCGGTGACGGGCAGACCCGCGAGCTGGTCACCGGCGCGGGCTGGCGGGTCACCGACAGCGAGCCCGACGGCTGGACCGAACCCGGCTTCGACGACGGCGGCTGGGCCGAGGCGGCCGTGCTCGCGCCCTACGGCGAGGGCCCGTGGGGCCGCGGGGTCGGTGTGGCCGCCCCTGAGCGCCCTGCGCCGTTGCTGCGCAGGGAGTTCACCGTCGAAGGGCCGGTGGCCCGCGCGCGGCTGTACGTCAGCGGGCTCGCCTACTACGACGCCGAGGTCAACGGCGAGCGGGTGGGCGCGCAGGTGCTCGACCCCGGATTCACCGACTACGGCAGGACCGTGCTCTACGCGACGCACGACGTGACCGGCCTGCTCCGCCGCGGCGGCAACGCGATCGGCGTGACGCTCGGCCGCGGCTTCTACGGCATGACCACGCCGAACGTGTGGAACTGGCACCGGGCGAGCTGGCACGGGGAGCCGCAACTGCTCGCACAGCTCGACATCGAGCACCCCGACGGCTCCCGCACCACCATCGGCTCCGGCGGGGACTGGCGGATGACCGAGGGACCCACCCTGTCCAACTCGCAGTACGCCGGGGAGACCTACGACGCGCGCCTGGCGCCACGTGGCTGGACGGAGGCCGGTTTCGACGACGGCGGCTGGCGGGCGCCCGAGGTGCGGACGGCGCCTGCCGGGGTGCTGCGCGCGCAGCAGCACGAGCCCATCGAGGTGATCGAGAACGTGCGGCCCGCCGCGATCTCCGAGCTGCGGCCCGGGGTGTACGTGGTGGACATGGGCCGGACCATGGCGGGCTGGACGAAGCTGTCGGTCAAGGCGCCCGAGGGCACCCGGATCGAGCTGGTGCACGGTGAGCGGCTGGCCGGCGACGGCAGCGTGCGCGCGGAGACCGGGCACGTGCCGGGGCGTTTCCAGCGCGACGAGTACATCTGCGCGGGCAACGGCACGGAGCAGTGGGAGCCGCGGTTCTCCTACAAGGGCTTCCGTTACGTGCAAGTCAGCGGGCTGCCCTCGGCGCCGAAGCCGGGCGACGTGCTCGGGAGGCTGGTGCACAGCGCGGTGCCGGAGACGAGCACGTTCCGCTGCTCGGAGCCGTTCTACGAGCGGCTCGACCACGCGATGCGGCGGACCGTGCTGAACAACCTGCACGGCATCCCCACCGACACGCCGATGTACGAGAAGAACGGCTGGACCGGCGACGCGCAGGTGGGCCTGCCGACGATGACCTACGCCTTCGGGATGGCCCGGTTCCTGAGCAAGTGGGCCGGGGACCTGGCCGACAGCCAGGACGACCCCGGGCAGTTGCCGGTGATCGTGCCGAGTGGTGGCTGGGGTTACAACGAGCTCGCGCCCTCGCCGGAATGGACCACCGTGTACCCGTTCGTGCTGCGCGAGATGTACCGGGTCTACGGCGACGAGCGGATCGCCGCGGAGCACTGGGAACCGCTCGTGCGCTACCTGGACTGGGAGATCGGCAGGTTGCGCGACGGGCTCGCCGTCACCGCGCTCGGCGACTACCTGCCGCCCGGGTACGGCGGTGTGCCGCCCGAGGACACCCGGCTGACCGCGACCGCGTACCTGTACCGGGCCCTGCGCGGCACGGCGGAGCTCGGCGACGTGCTCGGGTACGAGGACGTGGCGCGGCGGTACCGGTCGGTCGCCGACGGCCTGCGCGGCGCGCTGAACGCGGCGTTCCTCGGGCCGGAAGGGCACTACCGGACGGCGAAGGACCCGGACTACCGGCAGACGTCGAACGCGATCCCGCTGGCGTTCGGGATGGTGCCGCAGGGCGCGGAGGCGTCGGTGGTGGCCAGCCTGGTGGCCGACATCAGGGCGCGCGGCGATCACCTCAACACGGGTGCGCTCGGTACGAGCGTGCTGCTGCGCGTGCTCAGCGCGTACGGCCACTCCGACGTCGCGCACGCCATCGCCACCCAGCGCAGCTACCCGAGCTGGGGCTACTGGTTCGACCACGGCGCCGACACGATGTGGGAGATGTGGCACCTGGACTCCCGCTCGCGGGATCATTACTTCCAGGGCACCGTCACGCAGTGGCTGTACGAGAACGTCGCGGGCCTGCGGCCGGGCGATGCCGGATACGAGCGCTTCGTCGTCCGCCCGGACGCGCGAGCGGGTGTCGCCTGGGCGCGGACGTCGCTGGAGACCGTGCGCGGTGAGGCGGCCGCCGGCTGGTCGCGGGTGGACGGCGGGCTGCGCCTCACCGTGCGCGTGCCGGTGGGCTCGACCGCCGAGGTGCACGTGCCCGCGGCGCGCCGGGCGGACGTGACCGCGACACCCGCCGCGGAATTCGTGCGGACCGAGCCGGGGTTCGTGGTGCTGCGGGCCGGGCACGGCGAGTGGTCCTTCGGCACCACGAGCGCGTAGGCGCGGCCGTTGTTTCGGTTTCGTGGCTTGACACCCGATGTGTGCAGGCCGCAGGCTACTTCACAACGCGCTTTTTGAAACGATTTATTCCGTGCGCTGCGGCGCGGAAAGGGCGGAGCAGGAGAGCGGCGTGGTGATGATCGACGAGGGCACGGCGCTGGGTGAGGATGATCTGGCACTGCTCCGCCTGCTGGCCAGCGGCCTGCCGATCGAGGCCGTGGCCCGCAGGCTCGAGCTCTCCGACCGGACGGTGCGCAGGCGGATGCGCGCGATGTGCGACCAGCTCGGCTTCCGCACGTCGATCGAGACCGTGGTGTGGGCAGCCCGGCAGGGCCTCGTCTGAACGGACACGACCCCGATGCGGCACCCGTTGCGTTCAGCGCGACCGGTGCCACATTGGGGACATCTCGGGGACTTCTCCGGGGGCGTCCCTGATGCGAGGCGGCGTGCGGAGGCGCATCGTGGAGGCATGACCACGACGAGAACACTGGCGAGGCCCAGGCAGAACCGGATGATCGCGGGCGTCTGCGCGGGGCTGGCCGAACGCTGGGGCTGGCAGCCGAACAAGGTGCGGCTGCTGTTCGTGCTGTCCTGCCTGCTGCCCGGACCGCAGGTCCTCATCTACATCGCGCTCTGGCTCATCATGCCCGACCGCGGCCACTGAGCCCGCGCGGCGCCCGCCTGTCCGGTTCTGTCACCGAACCGGACAGGATGTTTGCGCATGTGGTCCAGACCATTGGACACTGAGGCGCATGATGAGCAGACCTGCACGCGCCCTTGTCACGATCCTGGCCGCCGCGGCGGTCACCGTCCCGGCGGGAGCCGCCGGCGCCGATCCCGGCCCGCCGGAGGGAGCCGATGCCGCCGCGGTCACCTTCTCCGACGACTTCGAAGGACCCGCGGGCAGTGCCCCGGACAGCTCCAAATGGCGGCACGAGATCGGTAACGGCCCTGATGGCTGGGGCAACTGGGAGCGCCAGTACTACACCGGCGGCACCGACAACGTGGCGCTGGACGGTGACGGCCACCTGGTGATCACTGCGCGCCAGGAGAATCCCGGCGGCTACCAGTGCTGGTACGGAAACTGCGACTACACATCGGCGAAGCTCACCACCGCGCAGACGTTCACGCAGGCTTACGGCCACTTCGAGGCGCGTATGAAGCTGCCGCGCGGGCAGGGCATCTGGCCCGCGTTCTGGATGCTGGGCGAGGACTTCGACCGCGTCGGCTGGCCGGACAGTGGAGAGATCGACATCATGGAGAACGTCGGCCACGAACCGGGGACGGTGCACGGCACGCTGCACGGTCCGGGCTACTCCGGCGGTGGCGGCATCGGCGGCGCGTACACCCTGCCAGGTGGGCAGCACTTCGCCGACGACTTCCACACGTTCGCCGTGGACTGGTCGCCCGGCCGGATCGCCTGGTCGGTGGACGGCACCGTCTACCAGGTCCGCACCCCGGCCGATGTCGGCGGGAACGACTGGGTTTTCGAGCACCCGTTCTACATGATCATGAACGTGGCCGTCGGCGGGGAATGGCCCGGTGACCCGGACGGCAGCACCTCCTTCCCGCAGCGCCTGGTGATCGACTACGTGCACGTGAGCGCCGGCTGACGCTCGTGAGTGCGCACGCGAGTTCTAACTCGCGTGCGCACTCACGAGGCTTGCCGGGGACGCTGAGCGGGTAGCCCGGATGCCGTGTCCGAGGGATCATCGACGCAGCACTCACGGCGGGGCGGCTCGCCGCTGAGCTGGTCGCAGCGCCGGTTCCTGCTCCTGCTTGGCGTGCCGGCGCTGGGGATCGCGTTCGCCTACACTGTCGTCACCACCTACGGGCCGGTGCTGCTCGGCAGGCTCGCCGGGCCGGCGACGATCGGGGTCCTCATCGGCAGCGAGGGCGTGCTGGCGCTGGTGCTCCCGGTGCTGGTCGGCGGCTGGTCCGACCGGCTGCGCACCCGGCTCGGCGGCAGGCTGCCCTTCGTGCTCGGCGCCACGGTCGTCGCCGCCGCTTCCCTCGTCCTGCTGCCCCTCTCGGCCGGGTCGCTGTACCTGGTCGTGCCCGTGCTGCTCGTGTTCTTCGCCGCCTACTTCACCTACTACGCGCCGTACTACGCGCTGTATCCGGACCTCGTCCCCGCCGAGGCCGCGGGCCGGTCACAGGGTTTCCAGGGCGGCCTGCGTGCCACGGGGTTGCTGCTGGCCCTGGCGAGCGGTGGCGTGCTGCTCGCGCTGTGGCGGCCGCTGCCGTTCGTCCTCGGCGCCGGGGCGGTCGTGGCCGTCACGGCGTGCCTGTTCCTGGGCATCCGCGGGCGTCTGGAGGGACACCCGCAGCGGGAGCGGGGCAGCGGTGCCGGCGCGGCACTGTCCCTTCTGCGCGAGGATGCCCGCATCCGGAACTGGGCCGTCGCCAACGCCTGCTGGGAGGCGGCGCTCGGCGCGCTGCGCACGTTCGTCGTGCTCTACTTCACCGTCGGGCTCGGCGTCTCGCTCAGCGGTACCTCGGGTGCGCTGGCGCTGGTCGGGTTCTCGGCCGTGCTGGCCGCGCCGCTGGCGGGCAAGCTCGGTGACCGCTACGGCGCTCGCCGGGTGATGGTGGTCGCCGTGGTGGCGTTCGCCGTGGGGCTGACTCCGGCGCTGCTGACCACGGACACCGCGTTCGTCACCGCGATCCTGCCCGTCGCCTTCGCCGCCGTGGTCCTGCTGACGCTGCCCTACTCCCAGCTGATGGGCCTGCTGCCCGAGAAGACCCGGCACGGCGTCGGCGCGGGGCTGTTCGGCCTCAGCCGGGGCGTGGGGCTGCTCGCCGGCCCGCTGCTGGCCGGGCTGGCGATCGAGGCGTCCAGCTCGGTGCCCGTGCTCAGCTTCGAGGAGACGAACGGATACTCGTCGGTCTTCGCCGTCGCGGCCGGTTTCCTCCTCATCGGCGTCTACTTCCTGCGGCGCACCGGTACGGAGTGAGCAGAGCGCGGCATCACTCGAAGCGGGCGGGATCACCGGCACCGTGCCGGACGACCTCGGCCTCGTCCTGCGAGAAGTCGATCACCGTGGTGGGGCGCGTGCCGCAGTCGCCCGAGTCGATCACCGCGTCGACGGCGTGGTCGAGCCGTTCCTTGATCTCCCAGCCCTGGGTCAGCGGCTCCTCCTCGTCGGGCAGGAGCAGCGTGCTCGACAGCAGCGGCTCACCGAGCTCGGCGAGCAGGGCCTGCGTCGTGGCGTGGTCGGGGATGCGGACGCCCACGGTCTTCTTCTTCGGATGCTGCAGGCGGCGCGGCACCTCCCGCGTCGCGGGCAGGATGAACGTGTAGCTGCCGGGGGTCGAAGCCTTGATCGCCCGGAAGACCGCGTTGTTGATGTGCACCAGCTGGCCGAGCTGGGCGAAGTCCTGGCAGACCAGGGTGAAGTGGTGACGGTCGTCGAGGGCGCGGATCGAGCGGATCCGGTCGACCCCGTCCTGGTTGCCCGGCCGGCAGCCGAGGGCGAAGCAGGAGTCGGTGGGGTAGACGATCAGTCCGTCGGCGCGCACGATGTCGACCACCTTCCGGATCGTGCGCGGTTGCGGGTTCTCCGGGTGCACGTCGAAGTACTTCGCCATGCCCGAACCCTACGGCCGATCTCCAGGTCGGACATCGGCCTGCCCCGGCCGGGTGGCAGACTGTGTCAGGTAACCGGGTGGTCCACGCGGAGGGAGCGGCCTCGATGGCGGCGAGTGGCGCCGACCGGCTGGCGGAGTCGGTGAACAAGGTGTCGGTGGGGCGCGTGTACGACTACCTGCTCGGTGGCGTGCACAACTACGCGGTGGACCAGCAGTTCGCCGAGGCGCAGCTGCGGAAGCTCCCGGAGATCAGGGACTTCGCGCGGTCGAACCGGGCGTTTCTGGGGCGCGCGGTGCGATTCGCCGTCGAGTCGGGCATCCGGCAGTTCGTGGACATCGGCTCGGGACTGCCGACGCAGGGCAACGTGCACGAGGTGGCGGACGAGGTGGCACCGGGTGAGTGCCGCGTCGTCTACATCGACAACGAGCCGATCGCGCAGGCGCACGCGGAGATCCTGCTCGAGCGGACCGCGGATCCCGAGCGGCACCGCGCGATCGACGCGGACTTCTTCGACGGTCCCGTGCTGTGGCAGCGCGTGGTGGACACGGGTGTGATCGACGTCCGCGAGCCGGTCGCGTTGCTGGCGGTGGCACTGCTGCACTTCATGCCGCCGGAGACCCGGCCGGAGCGGACTCTGGCCTTCTACCGGGACATGCTGCCCGCCGGCAGTCTGCTGGCGCTGTCGCACATCCACATCGATCCGTCCGACACCGCGACGCTCGCCGCGTCGGAGAAGGTCGTCGCCTCCTACCAGGAGGAGGCGAACAGCACGGCGCGGCCGCGCTCGCGGGAGGACATCGCCGCCTTCTTCGACGGTATGGAGCTGGTCGAACCCGGCCTGGTGTGGCTGTCGCAGTGGCGCCCCGCAGGGCCGGACCCGTACCGGGAGGAGCCCGAGCGCTCCCGCGGCCTGGCCGGCGTCGCGCGCAAGGTTTAGGACGCACTACCTGGCGAGCAGGTCACGCAGGGCCTTGCCGACCTCCTCGGGAGCCTCCTCCGCCATGAAGTGCCCGCAGGAGACGGTCCTGTGCTCCAGGTCCGGCGCCCAGGCGCGCCACCGGGCGGCGGCGTCGAAGCCGAGCGCCGCGCCCCAGTCCTGCTGGAGCACGGTCACCGGCATCCGCAGCCGGTTACCGGCCCGCAGGTCGGCCCGGTCGTGTTCGACGTCGACGGTGGCCGACGCGCGGTAGTCGGCGACGATCGACGGGATGGCCGCACGGGACGCCTCCAGGTAAGCGGCGCGAACGTCGGCGGGGATGGCGTTCGGATCGACGGCCCAGGCGTCGAGGAAGTAGCCGAAGAAGGCGTCCGCCGAGCCGCTGATCATGGTCTCGGGCAACCCGGGCGGCTGTGCCATCAGGAAGAGGTGGAAGCCCACCGCCGCGGAGGTGCCGTGCAGCACGTCCCACATGTCGAGGGTCGGCAGCACGTCCAGCGAGGCCAGGTGGGTGATCGCGCCGGGGTGGTCGAGTCCGGCGCGGATGGCGACCAGGGCACCCCGGTCGTGGCCGGCCAGCGCGAAGCGCTCGTGTCCGAGCGTGCGGGCGAGGGCGACGACGTCGGCGGCCATCGTGCGCTTGGCATAGGCCCGCCCGCCGGGGTCGGCCGGTTTGTCGCTGTCGCCGTAGCCGCGCAGGTCGGGGCAGATCACCGTGTGGTCGGCGGCCAGGTCGGCCGCGACGTGCCGCCACATCAGGTGGGTCTGGGGGAAGCCGTGCAGCAGCACGACCGGGCTGCCCGAGCCGCCCACCGCGACGTTGAGCGCGACGCCGTCGGCGACGGTGACGCGCCGCTGGGCGAACGCGCTGATCTTCGATTCCATGGTTGTGCTCCTGCGGGTCCGTTCGACTCGTACACGGCGACTCTGCGGGCCGCCGATCAGCTCCCGGTCAGCGCCGGCTCAGCCGGGCCCGAGCGGGCGGCTAGGTTGTCCGGTGATGGTCGGTTTCCGCGTGCTGGGCCCGCTGGTGGCCGAGAACGAGCACGGCCCGGTCGGTCTCAAGGGCCTGCGGCATCGGGCCGTCCTGGCCCGGCTGCTGGTCGCCAGGGGCCGCGTGGTGCCGGTCACGTGGCTCATCGACGACCTCTGGGACGACCCGCCGGAGGGCGCCCTCGGCGCCGTGCAGACCTTCGTCGGCGAGCTGCGGAAAGTCCTCGAACCCCGGCGCCGGCCCCGTACACCCGCCCGGCTGCTGGTTACGACGCCGCCCGGCTACGCGTTGCGCGCCGAGCCGGAGGAGGTCGACGCGTGGCGCTTCGATGCGGCGGTGGCCACCGCCGCGGAGCTCCTCGGCGACGACGAGGCCGGGCGGGCCCTCGCGCTGCTGGACGAGGTGCTCGCACTGTGGCGGGGACCCGCGTACGCGGAGTTCGCCGAGCAGGACTGGGCGCGCGGTGAGGCGGCCCGGCTGACCGAGCTGCGCTCGCTGGCCGTGGAACGCCGTGCCGAAGCGGCGCTGGCACTGCGGCGGGCGGCCGAGGCAGTGCCTGACCTGCGGGCCCACGTCGCGGCGCATCCGCTGCGCGAGGACGGCTGGCGGCTGCTGGCACTGGCGCTCTATCGAACGCAGCGGCAGGGCGAGGCGATGACCACGCTGCGCCGCGCGCGCGAGATTCTGCGAACCGAGCTCGGGGTGGACCCCGGCGAGGGCCTGCGCAGGCTGGAGGTGGACATCCTCGCCCAGGCGCCCCACCTCACCGCGCACCCCGTCCGGCAGCCGCGGGCCCGTACGGAGGTTCCGGTGGACCGGCCCCTGCCGGTCGAGCGCCCGTTCGTCGGCCGTACCGGCGAGCTGGCCGAGCTCACCGAAGCCGCGGCGGCCGTCGCGTCGGCGGCCCGGCCGCGACTGGCCCTGCTGTCCGGAGCGGCCGGGGCGGGCAAGACCGCGCTGGCCGGTGCGCTGGCCGAACGTCTGCGAGCCACCGGCTGGACCACCGCGTGGGGTGCCTGCCCTGAGCTTCCCGGCGCGCCCGCGGACTGGCCGTGGACACAGCTGCGGGCGGGCCTCGCGGCGGCCGGGCACGAACAGGCGTTCCCGGACACGGAGCCCGGCGACGGCAAGGACGACGACTCGATCGCGGCGAGATTCCGCCGGCATCGGACGATCGGTTCCGGCCTGGCCACGGTCACCGGACAGGGCCCGGTCCTGCTCGTCCTCGACGACCTGCACTGGGCCGATGAGGACACGCTCGCACTGTTGACCTCGATGGCCGCCGATCCGGCCGCCGGAGCCGTGTTGATCGTCGGCACCTACCGGTCGACGGAGGTCTCCACCGGGCTGGCCGGGGCGCTGGGCCGGGCCGCCCGTGTGGAACCGGTCCGGATCCGCCTCGGGGGACTGACCGAGCCGCAGGTGGCGGAGATGGTCCGGGCAGGCGGCTACGGCGAGCCGACCGGCGCCGACATCCGGGCCATCCACGCGCGCAGTGCGGGGAACCCCTTCTTCGTGCGGGAGCTCACCCGGCTCTGGGGGGCCGGGGGTGGCGCGGCCCTGCACACCGTGCCGGCCGGTGTCCGGGACGTCATCCGGCATCGCCTGGCCGGGCTCACCGATACGGCGCGAACCCACCTGCGCCAGGCCGCGGTGCTCGGCGACGAGGTCGATCTCGATGTGCTGATCCGGCTCGCCGGGGACGAGGAGGAGGTCCTGGACTCCGTCGAGTCCGCAGTGCTCGCGGGCTTCCTGGTCGAGCCGGCCGCCGAGCGCTTGCGGTTCGCGCACGTGCTGGTGCGGGAGACGCTCTACGAGGACAGCACACGCGCCCGCCGTGCCCGGTGGCACGCCGCGGCCGCCGGGATCATCGAGGTGGTCCGGCCCGGTGACGTGGAGACGGTCGCCCACCACCTCCTTCGAGCGGGAGACCGGGCCACCGCTGCGCGAACGGCGCACTACGCGCGCGCCGCCGCCGAACGAGCGGAGCGCCGGTCCGCGCCGCACGAAGCCGCACGCCTGTGGCGGGAGACGATCGCCGCCCTGGATCGCTCGGGCACCGACGCCGAGGGCCGCCTGGATGCGCTCATGGGCATGGTCCGGGCACTGGCGGTGACCGGTGAGCTCGGGCGGGCGCGGCGGCACCGGGCCGAGGCGGTCACCGCCGCGGAGGCGCTCGGTGATCCGGTGCTGACCGCCAGGGTGATCGGCTCCTTCGACGTGCCCGCGATCTGGACGACCAACGACGACGAGGCCCTTTCCGCCCGCGTGGTGGCGGCGGCCGAACGCGCCCTGCCGCTGCTGCCCGCCGACCGCGAGGCCGAACGCGCACGGCTGCTGGCGACCATCGCGATGGAGCGGCGCGCCGACACCGGGCGGCGCGGTTACCTGGCGGCGCGGGAGGCCGAGATGATTGCCCGTCGGCTGGGGGACGCCGGGCTGCTGGCCTCCGCACTCAACGGCCGTTTCCTGCAGAGCTTCCACCGCGCCGGGCTCGCACCCCAACGGGCCCGCATCGGCGAGGAACTGCTCGGCCTGGCCGGCCACCACGGCCTGGTGACCTTCGAGGTGCTCGGGCACCTGATTCTCGTCCAGGCTCGCGCTGCGCTCGCCGACCTCGCAGCCGCCGACCGGCACGCCGCCGCGGCCGACCAGCTCGCCGAACGCCACGAACTCCCGCTCGTCGGCGTGTTCACCGAGTGGTACGCGGCGCTCCGGCTCGCGGTGGGCGGCCGGACGGACGAGGCGCGAACGGCCTACCGCGCGGCCGCCGACCGGCTGGCCGGCACCGGGATGACCGGCCTGGCCGAAGGGATCCTTCCGCTCGCGCTGCTCAGCCTCGACGCCCCTGGCGCCGCGTCCGGCGAGCAGGCGGGCGCCGACTGGGGGCCGCACGAGGGCTGGGCCCGCCCGCTGGTGCTGCTCGCGCAGGGCGAGCACGAACAGGCGCTCGCCGCCGCGCGCGCCATTCCCGACTCGCCGCGTGACCTGCTCTTCGAGGTCAGGACGTGCCTGCACGCGGTGTCGGCCGTCCAGGCCGGAGACCGGGAGACGATGCGACGCCTGCACGCTCGGCTGCTCCCGGCGGCGGGCGAACTCGCCGGGGCGGGAAGCGGCCTGCTCTCCGTCGGCCCCGCCGCGCACTACCTCGGCGACCTCGCCGCCGCGCTCGGGTGGCACGACGAAGCCGTGGAGCACTACCGGTGGGCAGAGGTGATCGCGGAGCGTGCGCGGGCACCGCACTGGGCCGCCGCGGCCCGCACGGCACTGCACCGGCTGAGCGAACCTTGTCCGGCCGAGGACTGGCTCTCCCGCGACATGCAAGTCCACAGCGGACAGTTCGGGCCGCTATCGGCACGGCACGCGCACCCGGCGGCGAACCCGCCGGGTGGGTGAGGGCGACCGGGCGGGTATGCCTGTTTCGACCCGGCGAGAGAGGCTAACCGTAACGATGATCGGGCACGGATTGACGGTAGGCGTCGAGGAGGAGTTCCTGCTCGTCCGGCAGGACGGGCGGCTCGCCCGGTTCGGTCCGGAGGTCGTGGGCGCAGCCGAGGAGCCGGATGGCGAGCTGCAGGAGGAGATCACCCGGAGCCAGGTCGAGCTGGCGACCCCCGTCTGCGCGAGCGGCGACCAGCTGCTCGCGCAGCTGAAGCAGCTCCGGTCGGAGCTCGCCGCCAAGGCCGCGGCCAGGGGGTTGCGGGTGCTGCCGAGCGGCACCCCGCTGCTCGCGGAAACCGAGTCGGCCGGCATCACCCCGCGTGCCCGTTACGAGCGGATAGCGGCCTTCTTCGGCGCGATCGCCAACGCCGCCACGAACTGCGGCGCTCACGTGCACGTGAGCATCCCCGACCGCGCCACCGGGATCGAGATCAGCAACCGGCTGCGGCCGTGGCTGCCGGTGCTGCTGGCGCTGACGGCGAACTCCCCTTACGTCGACGGCGTGGACAGCGGCTACAGCAGCTGGCGCTACGTGCGGTGGGCACTGTGGCCCTCGGCGGGGCCGCCGCCGATGTTCGAGTCGCTGGCGCACTACGAGGACAGCGTGGCGGCGATGTTGCGCGCCGGGGCGATGGTGGACCGGGGCATGGTCTACTGGGACATCCGGCCCTCGGACACGCAGCCCACGCTGGAGTTCCGCATCGGCGACGTCGCCGTCACGGCCGAGCAGTCCGCCCTGCTCGGGATCGGCGTGGCAGGGCTCGTCGCGCGGGCCATGGACGACATCGAGCGGGGAAGGCCCGCGTCGCCGTTGCGCCAGGAGGTCCTGCGGGCCTTCCTGTGGCGTGCGGCCAGGGACGGCCTGGCCGGGTGGTGCCCCAGCCCGCTGACCGGTGAGCTGATGCCGGGCCGGGACGTCCCGGGGCTGCTCGCCGAGAAGCTCCGCCCGGTGCTGCGGGGCCCGGATCTCGACCTCGCCAGGTTCGTGCTGCGCAAGCTGGCCGTCGAGGGCTGCGGCGCTCAGCGGCAGCGGGCCGCGTACGCGCGGAACAACAGGCTCACCGACGTCGTGGACGAGCTGGTGTGGCGGCCGGCCTGAGTCCCGCGTCCGCTCAGCAGTGGGCCAGGAAGTGTCCCAGTGTCCGCGCGCCGAAGCGAAGTCCCTCCACCGGCACCCGCTCGTCGACGCCGTGCGCCATCGCCGCGTAGGGAAAGCCCTTGGGCAGCCACAGCGGGTCGAACCCGTAGCACTCGATGCCCAGCGGCGTGAAGACCTTGGCATCGGTGCCACCGCCCATGCAGTAAGGGACCACCACGGCCTCCGGGTCCTCGGACCGCAGCGCCTGCGCCATGGCGGTGAACCACGGCGAGTCCAGTGAAGCCTGGACAGGCGCCTGCCTGGCCACGAACTGCCGCTCGATGTGGGGCCCGAGCAGGTCGTCGACCTCGGTCAGCAGGTCCGCCTCCGTGCCGGGCAGCACGCGCGTGTCGACGTGCGCGGTCGCCTCGCTGGGGATGACGTTGACCTTGTAACCCGCGTCGAGCATGGTCGGCGTGGTGCTGTTGCGAACGGTCGTCTCGGCCAGCTTGGCGGCGGGCCCCAGCCTGGCCAGCGTCCCGTCGACGTCGGAAAGGTCGACATCGACACCCAGCGCGTCGCCGGTGCGAGCGAGGAACGCCCGCACGATGGGGGACAGCGTGACCGGCCACTCCTGTGCGGCCAGCCGGTCCAGCGCGCCGATCAGCCGGACGACGGCGTTCTCGTCGTTGCGCCGGGAACCGTGACCGGCCCGGCCCCTGGCGGTCAGCTTCAGGTGCGCGGTTCCGCGCTCGGCCGTGCCCACCGGGTACAGCCGCACGTCGCGCCCCTCCACGTCCGGTGTGTGGAAGGTGTATCCGCCCGTCTCACCGATCGCCGCCGCGCAACCCTCGAACAGCCGGCGGTGCTCCCTCGTGAGCCACTGTGCGCCGAGCTCGCTGCGGTCCTCCTCGTCGGCGACGAACGCCAGCACCACATCGCGGCGGGGCCGGGTGCCGGTGGCGGCGAACCACCGCACCACCGACAGCGCCATCGCGCAGAAGCACTTCATGTCCACGGCACCCCGGCCCCAGAGCTGCCCGTCGCGCACCTCGCCCGCGAACGGCGGCACGGTCCAGTCCGCCGACTCCGCGGGCACCACGTCGAGATGCCCGTGCAGCAGCAGCGCCGGTAACGAGGAGTCGGTTCCCGGCAGCCGCGCGACGAGGTTCGCGCGTCCCGGCGCGGACTCGTAGATCGCCGGCTCGACGCCCGCTTCGCCGAGCACCTCGGCGGTGAACTCGGCCGCGGCCCGCTCGCCCTCCGCGTCGCCGTTACCCCGGTTGGTGGTGTCGAAGCGGAGCAGTCGCGCGCACAGCTCAACCACGTCGGCGTCGGCGGTACCCTTGCTTCGAACATCCATCGTCATCCACCGTAGGCGCCGCTTCCGACGTCGGCGAGTGAGCGCGGTCGCCCAGCATCCCGCGCCCTGCCGGTACCGCGCGCCCTACGTGCCCCCGCCCTGCAGGACGTGCGGCATACCGTCCCGCCCGGAGACGACCTTCCCGCGCCACGCGCCGGTCTCGCTGCCGCGGCGCTCGATGTACTCTTTGAACGCCGCGAGGCCGTCCTCGACGAACCTGTCGACCGAGTCCGGGGTTCCCTCCGGCACGACGGCCTCGACATCGATCCGGCAGCGCTCGTCGTCGGTCCGGTGGAACGTGACCGTGCCGCTGTGCTCCGGTCCCTGCGCCGAGCGCCACGAGATCCGCTCGTCCGGTACCTGGTCGGTGATGTCGATGTCGAACGTGTGCCGTCCCTCGACGTCGGCCCGCCCGTGCAACTGGGTGTCCGTGCGCTGGAGCAGCTTCTCGACACCGTCCACGAAACGTGGAAACGTCTCGAACTGGGTCCACTGGTTGTATGCGGTGCGCGCAGGCACGCGCACGTCGATCGAGTGCTGGATGATCATGATGGTGCTCCTCGACATGGTCATCCGGGGACTACCCGGTGAGCGCCGTCCCACACCGGTCGCACCGGGCGCGGGCGTCAGCTCCACCGGAACAGCCTGGCCGCGGCACCCCCGGCGAGCACGGTCGTCGCGGCGAGCGCGGCGAGTTGCCCGCCCGCGGGACCGGCCCCGGTCCAGCAGGCGCTGAGCACGTCCAGTCCCGCGCCGTACGGCAGATAGGCGCCGGCGGTGGCGAGCCAGTCCGGCAGGTTCTGCCTGCCCCCGAAGCCGCCACCCAGCGCGAAGAGCGCGAAGAACGCGACCAGGCCGATGGCCACGGAGGCGTTGGTGGTCGGCGAGACGGCCGCCACGAGCATGCCGATCGCGTACATGGCGGCCGCCATGAGCAGGAACACCCCGACGGCGCCGAGCAGCTGGCGGGGCGGTGAGACATCGAAGGCGAGCCGGGCCAGCCCCAGCGCCAGGGCCACGCCGAGCAGCGACTGGGCGAGGCTGACGAGCACCTGCGCCACGAGCACCATCACCGGGTGCGCCGGGGTGACCGAGAGCCTGCGCAGCACCCCGGTCGTGCGGTAGGCGGCGAGGAAGGACGGCATGTTCACCACGCCGATGAGCGCGACGACCATCGCGATGGTCAGCGGCACCACGTAGGCGTCCAGCGCGGGCAGGCCACCGAACTCCGGGATGCCCGCGCGGTCCGCGCCCAGCCCGTTCATCACCATGATGAGCATCGGCAGGCCCAGCGGGATGATCAACCCGGCCGTATCCCTCGCGACGAGCTTGCCCTCGGTCAGGGTGAGCAGCGCCCAGGCGCCCGGGCCGGGACGGACGGCGTGCCTGCGGTCGGTCATCGCTCGGCCTCCTCGTCGTTCCGTTCGGGCATGCGGCCGGTGATGGCGAGGAACGCATCGTCCAGAGTGGGCTGTTCGTGCCGGGTCCCGGTCGCGTCCACCCCTTGCCGCGCGAGCTCGGAGGTCACGGCGTGCAGGAGGTTCCCCGTGCCGCTCACCACCGTCTCGCCCCGCCGGGTCGTGACCTCGGTGACTTCGGTGAGCCGCGTCAGCGCCGCCCGGTCGTAGGGCTCGGTGGCGCGGAACCGCACCCGCTGCCCCGTTCCCGCCCTCGCGATCAGGCCGCCCGGCGTGTCCAGGGCCACCAGCCTGCCGTCGTCGACGATCGCGATCCGGTCGCAGAGCCGCTCCGCCTCGTCCATGAAGTGGGTGACCAGCAGCACCGTCACGCCGGAGTCGCGGATCTGCTCGATGAGGTCCCAGATGTTCCTCCGCGCCTGCGGGTCGAGACCGGTGGTGAGCTCGTCGAGCACCGCGATCCTCGGGTTTCCGACGAGGGCGAGCGCGATGGAGAGCCGCTGGGCCTGGCCGCCGGAGAGGCTGTCGAAAGCCGTCCGTCGCTTGGCGGTCAGGCCGAGATCGGTGAGCAGGCGTTCGGGATCGACGCCGTCGCGGTAGAAGGAGCGGTACAGCCGCAGTGCCTCGCCGACGCGGAGCTTGTCGGGCAGCATCCCGTGCTGTAGCTGCACCCCGAGCACCTGGCGCAGCTGCGCCCGGTCCCGTAGCGGGTCGAGGCCGAGCACCTCGACCCGGCCGGCGTCGGGTCTGCGAACACCCTCGATGCATTCGACGATGGTCGTCTTGCCCGCGCCGTTGGGTCCGATGAGGCCGAATATCTCACCTCGCTCGACGCCGAAGCCGACGTCGTCCACGGCGACGGTGTCGCCGTAGCGCTTGCGCAGGCCATCGACCTCGATCACGGCCATGGGCACCTCCGGTACGTGTTTCCTGGGGCACCGACGCTAGGAGCCGGACCCGTCGCCGTCGGGTGCCGGAGGTCATGATCGGTGCCCGTGACTTCCGGCACGGGCACGGCGGCGGCGAGCTTTGTAGTCTGGCCGGATGAGCGAGTCGCGGCTCGAGACGTGGGGTGCGGCGAGCCTGGTCGTGGTGTGCCTGCTGGTCGGGGCACCGGTGCTGGTGAGTGAGCTGACCGGTGGTGACCTGACCACCGGCCCCGGCTGGCTGTGGTCGGCCTGCTACGTCGGCTACCTCGTGCTGCTCGGGCTCATCTTCACCGACTCGGCGTTCGCCCGGCTGCATCCGGTGCGGCTGCTCGTCGCGCTCACGCTGTGCGGCGCGGGTGCCGTGCTGCTGGCTCCCCGTGCCGGATGGACGCCGATCCTGCTGGTGTTCGTCACCGCGTTCGCGGCCCACATCGCCTCCCGGCGCGTCACCCTCGTGCTGCTCGTCGCGAACAGCGGGCTGGTCGCGCTCGTCGCCACGATCAACGGCGGCGGGCCGGCCGACGCGGTACTGGGGGCGCTCATCTACGCGATGCTCCAGGCCTGTTCGGTGTGGGCGGTGTGGAGCCAGCTACGGGAGGCCGCCGCCAGCGAACGGCTCGCCGTTGCCAACACCGAGCTGAGGGCCGCGACGGCCCTGCTCGCGGAGTCGAGCCGCTCGACCGAACGGCTGCGCATCGCGCGCGAGCTGCACGATCTCGTCGGTCACCAGCTCACCGCGCTAGTGCTCGAGCTGGAGGTCGCCGCCCACCGCGAAGGGCGCGACGCCGCCGAGCACGTCTTGCGTGCCAGGGGGCTGGCCAAGGACCTGCTCGGCGATGTGCGGACCGCCGTCGGCGAGCTGCGCGCGCGGCCGCCCGAGCTGCGCGAGGCGTTGCGGGAGATCGTCGCGGACCTGCCGCGCCCCCGGGTGCACCTCACCGTCGACGAGGACGTCGAACCGGACGAGGCGTGCGCCGCCACGCTGATCCGTTGCACGCAGGAGGTCGTCACCAACGCCATCCGGCATGCGGAGGCGGAGAACCTCTGGATCCACGTCGGTCACTCCGGCAGTGGCGGGATCACGCTCAGCGCGCGCGACGACGGCCGGGGTGTGGTGCTGCTGCGGGCCGGGAACGGGCTGACCGGCGTGCGCGAACGGGTGGAACAGCTCGGCGGTGCGGTGTCCTTCGACGGCCGGTCCGGCTTCCGGCTCGACGCCACGGTGCCCGCACCATGATCCGCGTGTGCGTCGTCGACGACCAGACCATCGTCCGCCAGGGCATCCGCAGCCTGCTGGAACTGTCGTCCGAGGTGACGGTCGCCGGGGAGGCCGCCGACGGCGACGAGGCGCTGGCGATCCTCGCCACCGATCCACCCGATGTGCTGCTGCTCGACCTCCGGATGCCGGGCCGCGACGGCATCGCCACGCTCACCGCCATGCGGGCGCGCGGCGTCGAGCTGCCCACGCTGGTGCTGACCACCTTCGACGACGACGAGCTGGTGCTGCGTGCACTGCGCGCCGGCGCGCACGGATACCTCCTCAAGGACGTCACCCTCGACCAGCTCATCGGTGCCATCCGCACGCTCGCGGCCGGGGAAACGCTCGTGCAGCCGGCGCTCACCGAACGGCTCGTCCGCTCCGCCGGGCAGCTGCCGAGGCAGGAGGAGATCGACGACCTGCCGCCGCTGCAGCCGCTCACCCGGCGCGAGCAGGAGATCCTGCGGCTGCTCGCGGGCGGTTACGTCAACCGGGAGATCGCCTCGGCGCTGCACCTGGCCGAAGGCACGGTGAAGAACCACGTGTCCAGCCTGCTCACGAAGCTGGGTGTCCGGGACCGCACCAGAGCGGTGCTGCGCGCCCTGCAGCACGGGCTGCTCACCCCCGGCGGCGGGATGCCGGCCGATCGATGAGTTTCGGGTCGTGCGGAGGTCAAAACCTGCAGGACCGCCGGCGGACTGACGCGTTCGTACCCGAAGGAGACACATGGCAAAGCTCATCTACTCGATGATCACCTCGCTCGACGGCTACGCCGAGGCGGCGGAGGGGGACCTCGGCACCGGGGCCGACGACCAGGAGGTGCACACCTTCATCAACGACCTCTTCCGCCCCGTCGGCACGTACCTCTACGGCCGCCGGATCTACGAGACGATGGTCTACTGGGAGACCGCGCACACCGAGCCCGACCAGCCGCCGCACATCCTGCAGTACGCCCGCGACTGGCAGGCCGCGGAGAAGATCGTGTACTCCACGACGCTCGAGTCGGTGTCCAGCGCGAAGACCAGGATCGAGCGGACCTTCGACCCGGACGCGGTGCGCAAGCTCAAGGCCGAGGCTGATCACGACCTCACTGTCGACGGCCCGAACCTCGCGGCCCAGGCGATCGCGGCTGGCCTGGTGGACGAGTACCACCTGTTCATCACCACGAGCGTGGTCGGCGGCGGCAAGCGGTTCTTCCCCGACGGCGTGCGCCTCGATCTCGAGCTGGTCGAGGAGCGTGCCTTCGACAGCGGACTGATCTACGCGCGCTACCGGACCCGCTGACGCTGCCGGCGGCCGATCCTTGATGTGCTCACCGTCCGTGTCTGCCGCTTTCACCGGAAAGGTACCCGAACAGGCGTTCGGCTCTGCGTAGGGTGAGGGCTGCGCGTCGGCGTGAGGCGGAAGGCCGGTACAGGGCCGCGATGCGCCGGAACACCTCGAAGCGCACGCGCTCGGGGTCGGCCACGACCATCGGCAACGAACTGGCAAGCAGCCACCGACGGCTACCGTCACCAACGCCGTCCGTGTCAGTCGCGTGCCTCCAAAATGGTCATGAGCGGGTTCAGGACTGCGGACACTCGTTCATCGCACGCGGACGCGCCGGAGTCCCGCACGAGCCTGGATCGCGGCCGTGGCCGCGTCGAGCTCGCCCTCGTCGGCGAGCGTGACGTTGTCCTCGTAGGTGACGCCCGCGGGCACGGCGTCACTGCCCAACGGGTCGGCGTCCCAGAAGTTGCCCCGGTAGACGACGTGCTCCAGCGGCGGGCTGACCTGCAGGACGGCGGTGTTGTCCGCACGGGCGACCACGTTTCCCTCGACCGTCACCCACGAAGCCCCGTAGTCGGTGTAGAGGGCGAAGTTGTACGGCGTGCGCGTGTCCCTGATGACGTTGCCACTGACCACCGCGCCGTTCTCCTGCGAGTCGCCTTGCGGGCCGCCGACGTAGATGCCGCCACCGTCTGCCAGCACTCCCATGGTCGCGGTGGTGAGGTTGCGCAGGATGCGGGTGCCTTTTCCGGGACCCGCGATGATGCCGCAGTGCGGGACGTCGGAAACGTGGTTGCCGACGACGGCACAGTCCACTGTGTTCATGAGCGCGATGCCGGGGGAGCCGGAGTAGTCCAGGCCGATGCGCCGGATCAGGTTGTCCTCGATCAGTGCGTTGCCGCTGCCGGTGACCGAGGCGGCGGAGGCGGCGAGGGTGTCGAAGTCGCAGCCGCGCACCGTGAGGTCCGCGCCACCGGTCGCGCCGAGGCCCGTGGCACCCAGCCGGGTGAAGCGGCAGCCCTCGAACCGCGTGGCGGTGGTGCCGTCGAGGCTCACGCAGGCGGGGATCGTCTCCGACTCCGTCGGGACCGTCACCCACGCCTCTCCCTCCACCACGACCACCCGGTCGATGCCGCCGCCGTCGTAGTAGGCGTTCCCGTGGTAGTGCAGAAAGCCCCGGTCGCTGCTGGGGCGTAGCCAGGTGGCGTCGGCGAAGGTCAGTCCCCTGAACGAGACGTCGCGGGTGCCGGTGGCGCGCAGCAGCGTCTCCAGGGCGGGGGCCACCACCTGGGTGCGTGCCAGGTGCTCGCCGGGACGGGGGAGGTAGTGCAGGACGTGCCGGCCGGGGCGGGAGCGGTCCAGTGCGAACGTGCCGGGCTCGGTGAGGAAGGCCAGATCGTTCTCCACCCGCGTCGGCAGGTCGGGGCCCACCAGCACGTGGCCCTCCCAGGCGGAGTTGTAGAGGTCCACGGCCCGGGAGAAGGCGGGTTGCGACATGGTGACCGTGGCGGAGTCGCCGTCGCGGGCGACGGCCGCGACACCGCAGCGGGCCTCGGTCCAGGGATAGATGCCCCGGTAGACGAACTCGACCCCGGCCGGGTCCTGCCAGTCCAGCGGAGCCGAGCTATCCGTGACGTAACCGGTCCCGGTCCTGCTCGCGGTGCCGGGAAGTCCGTCGATACCGGCTCGTTCGGCCCTGCGACCGTCCACATAGAGCTGACGTGTTTCCAGGTCGCCGACCTCGGCCAGCCACCTGCCATCCCGCTCCTGCCAGCCGGTGATCACCCGGCCACCGCTGACGACGGCCTGCTCCTGGTCGCCGGTGCCGTATCCGTATGCCTGGTAGGTGATCCGGTGGCCGTCCCGGCCGGAGTCGTCCTCGGTGAGCTCGAGGGGCCCGGCGAGAACGTGCGTGCCCGTTCGCAGGTGCACCACGACCTCTCCGCTCGCCTCCCTTGCCGCGCGTTGTGCGCGGTGCAGCGTGCCGAACGGACGCTCCGGAGTGCCCGGGGCGGAGTCGTCCCCGGCCGGGGAGACGTGGAACTCGGTCATGATCGACCACCCTTCTTGTTTATGGCGTACACCGATATATACCATAAACAAGGAGGTGCATGATGAGGCGAAACCGGGCGGACGATCCCGATCACGGGGTCGAGTTGCTGTGGCGGGAACGCGATGACGGGTCGAGGCCGGCACTGACCCTCGACCGCATCGTGCGTGCCGCGGTCGAGGTGGCCGACGCCGAGGGGCTGGCGGGGCTGTCGATGCGCAAGGTCGCCGAGCGGCTCGGCTTCACCACCATGTCGCTCTACCGTCACGTGCCCGGTCGCGAGCACCTCGTCGACCTCATGCGCGACGCCGCGCTGGGGGAGCCGCCACCCGAGCCGGCGGCGAAGGGTGGATGGCGACCGCGGCTGGAGACGTGCGTGCGGCAGGGGTGGGAGGTGCGCAGACGGCATCCCTGGCTGGGAGAGATACGGGGCACACGCCACCTGCCGGGGCCCAACTCGGTGGCTCACTACGAGCGCATGCTGAGCATCGTCGCCGGCACCGGCCTCGCCCCCGCCGAGGTGATCGCGGCCATCGAACTGGTCGGTCGCTTCGTCGACGCCGAGGCGCAGGTCCTGGTGGAGGTCGCGCGGGCCGAGCGGAGCAGTGGCGTGAGCGAACAGGAGTGGTGGGGCGCCCGCGACTCGCTCTACGCGCGGCTCGGCTCCTATCCGACGATCACCTACCTCTGGGAGGCGGGGGGCTTCGACGAGCCGGAGGACCCGTTCGAGTTCGGCCTGGCGCGCGTGCTCGACGGCATCGAACTCCTCGTCCGGCGACGTGATGAGACGCGTGACGAAAGTCTGGCGTGTCAGCTGTGTGGCAACCCCGTCGAGCAGTCTGCGTCGGGACGGCCGCGCGCGTACTGCTCGCGCGCCTGCCAGCAGCGCGCATATCGGAAACGCAGGTCCGGGTGAGACCTTTCTCCGGGGGCCGGGAAGGTCAGTCCTGTCGTCCGGCCGGTACCGTGGACGGGCATGTGGGCCCATCGCGCCACAGTGAGTCGGCTGACCCGGCGGCGAGGTGCTCGGCGTACAGCGCGACCTTTCCCTTGATGACGTCCAAGGCCTCCTGCAGATCGGCCATCTGCCGCGTCACCTTCGCCTCGTGCCGCCGCAGGATCTCGAACCGCTCGGCCTCGGTGCCCTGGCCCTCTCGCGCGAGCTCCGCGTAGCGGCGGATGTCCGGCAGCGACATGCCGGACGAGCGCAGCTTCGCGCAGACCCGCAGCCAGCCCACCTCCTGCTCGGTGAACAACCGCCGTCCGGCGGAGTTGCGCCGCACCGCCTCCACGAACAACCCCTCCTGCTCGTAGAACCGGAGTGTGTGCGCCGAGAGGCCGGTCAGCTCGCTGACCTCGCCGATGCTCAATGTCGTCTCCTGTGTGGTTGCCATGACAGCGAGTCTACGAGTTTGACCTCGAGTCGGCTCTAACTCGTAGCTTCGTGCGGTGACAGCGATGGAAGGAAACGCAATGACCAGAACATGGTTCGTCACCGGCACGTCCTCGGGTTTCGGCCGGATCCTCACCGAGCGGCTACTGGAGCGAGGCGATCGCGTGGCCGCGACCCTGCGCAGGCCGGAGGTCCTCGACGGGCTACGCGCCGCCCACGGCGACCGGCTGTGGGTGGGACGGCTCGACGTCACCGATCCCGAGCAGGTTCGGCACGTGGTGGCCGAGGCGTTCGCGGCCCTCGGCACGATCGACGTCGTCGTGAACAACGCCGGGTACGCGGTGTTCGCCGCCGTCGAGGAGGCCACCGACGAGCAGATCCGGCAGGTGATCGATACGAACCTGTTCGGGTCGATCTCCGTGGTGCGCGCCGCGCTGCCGCACCTTCGGGAGCAGGGACACGGACGCATCCTGCAGATCTCGACCGCGGGCGGGCAGACCACGTATCCGAACTTCGCCTACTACCACGCGTCGAAATGGGGTGTCGAAGGGTTCTGCGAGACCGTGGCCCTTGAGATCGAACCGTTCGGTATAGGCATGACCATCGTCGAGCCCGGTGCGGCGCCGACCGGGTTCGGTGCCGCACTCGCGACCGCGCCGATCATGCCCGAATACGACGCGGGACCCGCGGGCGACACGCGCCGGGCCATCGCCGACGGCTCGTTTGAGCTGGTCAACGATCCGGAGAAGATCGCCCGCGCGATTGTCGACGTCGTCGACGCCGGGAAAGTGCCGCTGCGGTTGCCGCTCGGGCCCGACACGTACCGCGATGTGCGGGCGTCCCTCGTCGCACGTCTCGCAGAGCACGACGCGCATCGGGAGACCGCGCTGGCCGTGGCCCGCGACGATCTCGGGGTGCCCGCGGAAACGGCCTGACCTACGGCGCCCGAGCATAGGAGTAGCGCGGCCACCTTTCGCGGTGCCGTACGCGTCCTTCCGAGTCTACGGTGGACATCATGGACAGGGAGAAGCCGCTCGGCGAGTTTCTGCGGGCGCGCCGTGAGCTGGTGCGGCCGGAGGACGTGGGTATGCCGGCCGCCGGTCGGCGCCGGGTGCCGGGTCTGCGCCGGGAGGAGGTCGCGATGCTGGCGGGGGTCAGCACCGACTACTACGTGCGGTTGGAGCAGGGCCGGGAGCGGCATCCTTCGGTGCAGGTGGTCGACGCGCTGGCCAGGGCACTGGGATTGCCGGAGGAGGCGGTTTCCCACCTGCATCAGCTCGCACGTCCGGTGCCCGGCCGGCGCCGTCCGGTCTCACGACGCGAGCGGGTGAGCCCGAACCTGCTGCGGATGATGGACAGCTGGACGCGGACTCCGGCGGTGATTCTGGGGCGGCGCCTGAACGTCCTGGCGCACAACGCCCTTGGCGGGGCGCTGTTCGACGGCCACACCTACAGCAGGGACCTGGTCCGGTTGGTGTTCCTCGATCCGGACGCGCGGGACTTCTATCCGGACTGGGAGCGCGTCGCGGTCAACACCGTCGGTGGACTGCGGGCGGCGGCCGGGATCGACCACGACGATCCGCGGCTGGTCGAGACGGTGGGGGAGCTGTCGCTGAGGAGTGAGGCGTTCCGCCGGCTGTGGGCCCGTCACGACATCCGGCAGAAGACCCACGAGACCAAACGGTTCCGGCACCGCCAGGTCGGGGAGCTGACGCTGAGCTACGAGGCCTTGACGGTGAACAGCGCCCCCGGCCAGCAACTGGTCGTCTACCAGGCCGAGCCGGGAAGCCCGTCCGAGCAGGCACTGTCCCTGCTGGGCAGCCTCACCGCAGGCGGCTCGCACCGTTCCGAGGATCACAACAGCCTCTACGGGTAACTCCCGCCATCCCTTTTTCCTGCCGCCGGGCGCCGTTTCGCCGTGCGACTGCTCGACCGCGCCTCGAAGAGGCGTGTCTCGCATGACTGTCAACGCAGGGCCGACTCCGGAAGGAAACTGCATGGCTCCCAACGAGGGATCGAAGATCGTCCTGATCACCGGCGCGAGCAGCGGCATCGGGCAGGCCACCGCGCTGCGACTCGCCCGCGAGGGACACCACGTCGTCATCGGCGCGCGCCGCGAAGACCGCCTCGCCTCGGTCGCCGCGGCGATCAAGGACGCGGGCGGCAGCGTCGACACGCGCCGTCTCGACGTCACCGACCGCGAGGACGTCGCCAGTTTCGTCGACACCACCGTGCGGGAACACGGGCGGATCGACGTGATCGTCAACAATGCCGGCGTCATGCCTCTGTCCCGAATGGACTCACTGCTGGTCGAGGAGTGGAACCGGATGATCGACGTCAACGTCCGCGGCCTGCTGCACGGTATCGCCGCGGCGCTCGGGCACTTTCAACGCCAGGGCAGGGGGCATTTCGTCACCGTCGCGTCCGTCGGAGCTCACGAGGTGGTTCCGACCGCGGCGGTCTACTGCGCGACGAAGCACGCCGCGTGGGCGATCACCGAGGGCCTCCGCCTCGAGGTCGACCCGAGCATCCGGGTCACGACGATCTCCCCCGGAGTCGTCGAGTCGGAGCTCGCCGATTCCATCACCGAACCGGGCGCGAAGGAGATGATGCGGACCTACCGGGCGGCGGCTCTCCCGGCCGACACCATCGCCGAGGGCATCTCCTACGCGATCGGGCAGCCGGCCGGGGTCGACGTCAATGAACTCGTCCTCCGGCCGGCCGGGCAGCGATGACAACGGCGGTGACTTTCCCGTGGTCGCATGCCAGGATCGGTGTGCTGTTGTCGACGGCCGGGGAGGTCGAATGGTCCGCCGCGTCGCTGTCGTCGCCGTGCTGGCGCTGGTCGCCGTGCTGTTGCCCGGCACCGTTTCCGCCGCGACCCCGGTGAGGGTGTTGCAGCTCAACATCTGTCACAGCGGGGCGGCCGGCTGCTTCACCGGGGACGAGGTGATGGCCAGGGCCAGGTCGGTGATCGGGCAGGTGAAACCGCAGGTGCTGTCGGTCAACGAGGCCTGTTCGGGTGACGTGGAGCCACTGCGCCAGGCGATGGGTGCGGCGCGCACGAAGTTCGTTGCGGCGCAGCGGCCGGACGGTTCACCGGTGAAGTGCGCCAACGGGCAGGACTACGGCAACGCCATCATGGTGGCGGAGCCGCTCGCCGGAGGTGCGGGAGCCGGTGGCCGTTATCGCAGCCAGGACAGCGGCAACGAGAAGCGGGTGTGGGCGTGCCTGCCCGCCGGGCGGCTGAGCGCGTGCAGCACCCATCTGTCGGCCAGGGACGCCGGTGTCGCTTTCCGGCAGTGCACGGAGCTGATGAGCCGGGCCGTGGAGTATGCGGCGCGCGCGCCGGTGGTGGTGTCGGGCGACATGAACCTGCGCTACGGCGGCAGCCCGGATGTGCAGGACTGCAACCGCAGCGGGTTCTACCGCAAGGGCGACGACGCCGTGCAGCACGTCTTCGCCACGAAGAACCTCACGTTCGTGCGCGGCCAGAAGATCGACATGGCGGGCACAACCGACCACCCCGCCTGGCTGGTCACGGTCGACATGGCCTGACGTCTCGTCGCAGGCTTGCCGTGGAGCCGGCCGCCCATCCAGTCGACGAAGTCGGCATCGTCGGTGAACGTGGCCGCCCATGCGGTGCCGTCCCCGTTCGCCCATGCCTGGTCCCTTCCTCTTGAAGTGGGGTTACCCGGCCCGCGGCGTTGTCGGCTGCCACTTCTTTCCTTGCCATCGCCCGGAAGTCCGACGAAGTGGACGGCGGCGTGTTCGGTTTGGTCAGGTCGAATGGGACGTGATGCCTCGCACGAGGGTGTCGAGCGACTCGCGCAGCGCGGCACGGTCGTGTCCGCCGAGGTACGGCCGGGCCAGCGCGTCGTAGAGCAGTCCGTCCATGTGGGCGACCAGCATCCGGGCAGCCTGGTCGGAGTTGGTCAGCCCGGTGAGCCGGATGCCCTCGGCCGCACGATCGACGAACCGCCGGTTGGCCGCTTGCAGTTCCGGCAGCAGCTCCGCCCGCCGGGTGGCGTCCACGTAGAGCTCCATGCGTGCGCGAGTGCGAGACCGCGCAGGCCCCAGCCAGTAGACGAGCAGATCGGTCAGCATGTCGACGATCGCGGCCCGCTGTTCGGGAGTGTCCGTGCTCCAGCCTGTGTCGGGGACCGCCGTCACCACGGCTTCGTCGAGTTCGGCCAGCCGGTCCAGGACGGCCGCGAGCAACGCGAGCCGGGTTCGGAAGCAGCTGCTGGTGCTGCCCGGCGGCAGGCCCGCCCTCGCATCGACGGCACGATGCGTCAACCCGCGCAGACCGTCGGAAGCGATCACCTCGATCGCCGCGTCCGCCGCCCGTTGCTTGCGGTTCTGTCCGCTGCCGCCGTCGGCTGTCGGTGCCATGCAACCTCTCCCAGTCCGCTACAGATGTAGCGCAGGGTGGCAGCGCGGTCAAGCCCGGCACACGGGAGCTGGGGTTGGATGCACGGCCTGCCGTCCGGCCTCGCCCGGCGGCATGGGAGGCACTCGCCGAGCGGCGCGGTCACCGGGGTGGCCGCGCCGCTGCTGCCGGCTCAGGGTTTCCACTCACCGGCCACCTGGCGGGTGGCCACGTTGAGCCGGTTCCACACGTTCACCGCGGAGACCGCGATGAGGAGGGCGGCCAGCCCCTGCTCGTCGTAGTGCCGGCCGGCCTCGGCCCAGATCTCGTCGGACACCGCGTCCGGGCGGTCGGCGATCCGGGTGACCGCCTCGGTGAGCGCCAGCGCGGCCCGCTCCGCGTCCGTGAAGTAGGGTGCGTCCTGCCAGGCGGCCACCGCGAAGATCCGCTCGTCGGTCTCGCCCGCCTTCTTGAGGTCGGTCGAATGCATCTCCACGCACACACTGCAGCCGTTGATCTGGCTCGCCCGCAGGTGAACCATGGCCAACGTGGTGGCCGGCACGCCGAGCGTCTCCGCGGAGGTGCTGTAGGCGTGGAGGCCCTTCATCGCCGCGGGGACGAGAACGGCCGGGTTGGTCATCCGTGCCTGCATGAGCGGTCTCCCTGTCATATCGGTCGAATCCGGTTCGTCACCGCTATGACGGATGACGACGGAGGAACCTGACAGTGGATGAGCACGACTTCCTTGCCGAGCGGTTCGAGGCGCATCGCGATCACCTGCGTGCGGTGTCCTACCGGATGCTGGGTTCGCTGACCGAGGCGGATGACGCCGTGCAGGAGGCGTGGTTGCGGCTGGCCCGCTCCGACACCAGCGAGGTGGCGAACCTGGGCGGCTGGCTGACCACGGTGGTCAGCCGGGTCTGCCTGGACATGCTGCGCTCCCGCAGGTCCCGGCGCGAGGAGCCGCTCGACACCTACGTGCCGGACCCGGTCGTGGCGTCCGCGGACCCGGACCCGGCGGAGGAGGCGGTGCTCGCCGACTCGGTGGGGCTGGCGCTACTCGTCGTGCTGGAGGCCCTGAGCCCGGCCGAGCGGCTGGCGTTCGTGCTGCACGACATGTTCGGCGTGCCCTTCGATGAGATCGCCCCCATCGTCGGGCGCTCTCCGGCCGCCGCCACCCAGCTGGCCAGCCGGGCGCGTCGCCGGGTGCGCGGTGCCGCGCAGCCGGACGCCGACCTGCCCGCCCAGCGCGAGGTGATCGAGGCATTCATGACGGCGGCGCATGCCGGCGACTTCGACGCCCTGGTGGCCGTGCTCGACCCGGACGTCGTGCTCAGGGTGGATTCCGGCGGCGCGGGGCCGTCGAGGCTGCTGCGGGGCGCGGCGGCGGTGGCCGGCCAGGCGCTGCTGTTCTCCCGGGGCGGCTCGTTCGCCCGGCCCGTTGTCATCAACGGCGTGGCCGGGCTGGTCTCGATGCCAGGTGGGCGGGCGGTCACGGTGTTCGGCCCCACCGTCCGCGGAGGCAAGATCGTCGAGATCAACATCCTCGCCGACCCCGAGCGCATCGCCCGGCTCGACCTGTCCGGGCTCGCGTGAGGCCCTCGTCCCCGGCTGGTCCGCGTCGCCGTGGCCCTGACCGCCCTGACCGAGGCCGGCAAGGGGGGTACCATCCGCCACCTACGGTGTCGGGGTATCCGGCGGTGATTCGGCGGCTTCAGTGTCCTGCCGACACATTGCGCTGTTGTCACCGTCGCGCTGGGAGGGGACTTGAGCATCGAGTTTCTGATGACCACGTTGATCGTGGTCATCACGCCAGGCACTGGTGTGCTGTACACCATGGCCGCCGGGCTGTCGCGCGGCACGCGGGCGAGTTTCGTCGCCGCCGTCGGCTGCACGCTCGGCATCGTTCCGCATATGGCGGCGGCGATCACCGGTCTCGCGACCCTGTTGCGGGCGAGTCCGGTCGCGTTCCAGATCCTGAAGTACCTCGGCGTGCTGTACCTGCTGTATATGGCTTGGTCAGCGATCCGGGACAAGAACGCGCTCACCGTCGAGGGGGAGTCCGAGTCGCGTTCGGTGTCGAGGGTGATCCTCTCGGGGATACTGATCAACATTCTGAACCCGAAGCTGACCATCTTCTTCTTCGCGTTCCTGCCGCAGTTCATCGACAAGGCCGACTCGGGTGCGTTCCTGCGCATGGTCGCGCTCAGCGGTGTCTTCATGCTCGTGACGCTGGTCGTGTTCACGGGATACGGGCAGTTCGCCGTAATGATCCGTAAACACGTCATCACCCGGCCCAAGGTCCTGGCCTGGACCCGGCGGGTGTTCGGCGTCGCATTCGTCGGCCTGGCAGCGCGGCTCGCGTTCGAGTGACGCCCCCGCTCCGTTCGCACCGGCGAAGACGGCATCCCGAGCAGTGAGGAAAGCATGTACGTCGAGCATTCTTCCGAGATATGGGCCGAATTCCCCGAACTGGTGGCCTGCGCGCTGCTGGCCCACGGCGTCGACGCGTCCGCGTCCGTCGCGGACCGTGTCGCGCCCTACTACGACACCGCCGCGTCCAGGCTCAGGTCCGCTTCGGAGGGCGAGCTGCCGGAGATCCAAGCCTGGCGGAGGGCGTTCTCGCACATGGGCCTCAAGCCGACCCAGTACCGGTGCGCCGCCGAATCGCTACTGCGGCGATTCCGCAAGGAGCGGTCCCTGCCGAAGATCCATCCCGTGATCGACATCTGCAACGCGATCTCGATGTCGTTCGCGATACCGATCGCCGTGTTCGACGTCGCCGAGGTCGTCGAGCACATCGAGGTCAGGCACGCCAGGGGCGATGAGACCTACCTCGCGTTCTCCGGTGAGGTGGAGCACCCGGAACCGCGCGAGGTCGTCTTCGCCGACGCCTCGAACCAGGCGCACGCCCGCCGGTGGACCAACCGGCAGGCGCTGACCTCGGCGGTGCGGCCGAGCACACGCTCGGTGCTGGTCGTCGCCGAGGCAATGCACTCGTCGGCCCCATCGGACGTGCCCCGGCTGCTCAAGGCCGTCGATGACGAGCTGGCTGCCGTTGGGGGTGCCTGCGAGAAGTCCGCGGTGTTGAGCGCGTCATCGCCAAGGGTCGAGTTCTGAGAGGCTGTCCCCGAACCTGTTTTCGCTGGTCACCGGTCGTGAGTGAGGAGCCGCGTTCTAACTCGGCTGAACACTCACGAGAGGTGACCAGGCACAACGCCGCGCCTCCGTGGGTTCGGTTCACCGGCAGGTCAGGTCAGTCCCTGGGCCTGCGAGCCTGCTTCACCTCGCGGGCGATCGCCCAGGCGTCGGCAACGGGACCGACATGCCCGAGCTTGTCGGGGTTCAGCACCGAGCGGATCGTCTGGATCCGCCCGCCGAGCACGTCGAGCGTCAACGTGCCGACCACCTTGCCGTCCCGGTCGCGAAGGATCGCGCCCGGCTGGCCGTTCACCTCACGTGACTCCACTCTCGCGTCGATCCGGGAGAGCACGGGGAAGTTCGAGGCGAGCACGCGGGCCACGTTGTCGGGGCCGAACACGCTCCTGGCGAACGCGGGCGCCTTGCCTCCCCCATCGCCGACCATCTGGACGTCGGCGGCGAGCAACTCCCTCAGACCGTCGATGTTGCCATCGAGGAGCGCATCGAAGAACCGCGCCGCCAGCTCCTCCCGTTCCCGGCGGTCCGCCTCGAACCGAGGGCGTCCAACGTCCATGTGGCGTCGCGCCCGCGCCGCGAGCTGGCGGCACGCCGCCTCCGAACGTCCGACGGCGGCCGCGACCTCCGGAAAGCCGAACCCGAACACCTCCCGCAGCACGAAGACCGCCCGTTCGAGCGGGCTCAGCCGCTCGAGCAGCAACAGGGCCGCCATCGACACCGAGTCCGCCAGCTCCGCCGACCGCTCCGGGTCCTCGTAGGGGTCGGTGAGCAATGGCTCGGGGAACCATGGGCCGACGTACTCCTCCCGTCGCACGCGCGCCGAACGCAGCACGTCGATCGAGACCCGCGTGACCACGGCCGAGAGGAAGGCCTTGGTCGACGTGGGCTGTGTCGGGGAGGACCCGTAGCGCAGCCAGGTCTCCTGGACCGCGTCCTCCGCCTCGGCCACGCTGCCAAGGATGCGGTAGGCGATCGCGAAAAGGAGCGGCCGCAGCTCCTCGAACTCCTCGCCGCGGGTCATGCGAGCTCTGCCCGGAAACCCTGCCGCCACGACGGGTAGCGCGGCTCCCAGCCGAGCTCCCGCTTGGCCTTGGCGTTGGAGAAACCACGACCCTCGGTCAGCATGCCCACCACCATCTCGCCGGCCAGCAGCCGGGCCAGCCACGCGGGGACCCGCCGCGGCGGCTTGGCCCCGGCACACTCCGCGAGGTAGGGCAGCCACTCGCTGACCGGTGCCGGCTCGTCGTCGACGATGTTGAACACGCCCTTCGCCTTCTGCTCCACCGCGAGGACGGTAGCGCTCGCCGCGTCGTCGACATGTATCCACGAGAAATGGCCGGTGCCAGCCCCGACGAGCGGGAACAGTCTCTTCCGCACGAGGTTGACCTGATCGTCGTTGGCGCCCGGCCCGTAGAACCCGCCGTAGCGCAGGACAGCACCTCCTGCCCTGACCACCACGTCCTCGAGGTGGTTGATCGCCTTCGTCCCCTCCACCACCTCCAGCGGGTCGTCCTCGGTCTTGACCCATCCGCCCCTGCGAACTCCGTTCATGCTGGCGTGGCCCTGCGCGACGACGTGGGAGACACCGGTCGCCTCGGCCGCGGCCAGCAGATGGTCGATCCCCTCGCTGCGGAGGCGGTTGGTGGTGGCGAAGAAGCGGCCGGCATTCCTCAGGTTGGGCTTGCCGGCGTGCGCCACCGAAAGGGCCGTCATCTGGTTCACGATCGCGTCCGGCCGGGCCGCTGCCACCGCCTCGCCCACCGACGCCGCATCCAGCCCGTCCATCACGACGGCCTCGGCGCCCAACTGCTCCAGGAGCTCCAGTTTGCTCGCGCTCGTCGTCGTCGCCGTCACCTGATGACCGCGGGCCACCAGCTGCGGCACCAGACGACGCCCGAGGACTCCGCTCCCGCCTGCCACGAAAACTCGCATAACGTCACGCTCCCGATCCGGTACTTGCTCTCGCCACCAAGACGAGACAGCCCGGCGTCCTGTGACATGGAGGTTCTCCGCAAGGAGCAAGGTATTTGACAATCGTAGAAGTTCGACAGAGTCCCGACGGGAAATGCCTGGTCCTACTGCCCGCCGGTCGGTCTACTGAGTGGGACGGGTCGGCGGGAAGCAGGGCGTGATCGCAGGGATATGCCGGTTTCTGCCTGAGTCGGACGCGGGAGAGCCGTGGGATGTTGCGTCGCTACGTACTTGAACCTCAACTCACCGACGAGGCCAGGACATTCCTGTTGAACGCCGGTCCTCCGCCGTGGCGTCACCCTGCGCGCCGCAGCTGCTTCGAGATATACCTGAGTTGGCGATTCATCCGCGCGAACTTCCCGGCATCCGTGCTTGTCACCCTGATCACGGTGGTGAGCGCCTGGCACATCGCCGAGTCTTCGTGGCGAGAGCTGCCACTCGTCCTGACCGTGGCCGCGATCCACGGTTGGCTGTTCATTTACGTGCACGAACTACCGAACCAGGCTTTGGGGGCCGACGAGGACAGGATGAACAAGCCGCACCGTCCGATCCCGAGCGGTCGGTGCACGGTTGCAGGTGCACAACAACGCGCGATCGTCGTCGCCTGCCTGTTCGTGGTGTTCTCGGCTTTTATCGAGGTTCTGCACTGGGCTGCCCTTTGGCTGATCACCATCCTGCTGTACCACTTCGCCGGCGGCCACCGGTCGTGGCCGACCAAGACCCTCATGCCGATGATCGGGGCCGCGGCATTGATCGCCAGCGCATGGATCATCGGAGCGGGGCGTGTCGACTCGATCGGCTGGACGTGGATCGCCGCCAGCTTTCTCTACTGGGCCGGTGTTGGCACCCTTCAGGATCAACGAGACATCGCCGGGGACAAACTCCTTGGTCGGCGTACACTTCCCATGGTCATCGGGGACCGAGCCAACCGGATCGCCGGAGCGGCGTTCTTGACCGCACTTCCGGTCACACTCGTTGTCCCCTTGGGACTGTGGGCGCAACAGACTGCGGCGGTCGTCGCGGTTCAGGCGACATTCACCGCCATGTGCTGGGGTCTGGGAGCACGGCTGTTGTGGCGTCGCAGCAAGGCCGACAACGACCTCACCTACAAGCTCTACGCGGCGTCGTATTGTTTTCTCGCCGCAGGCCCTCTGCTCTTGTGATCGGAGGAAGGGGAGGTCCCGTCTCCAGTACCTGCGTCCGCGGGTGCCTGCGCACCGGTCGCGCGGGCCTTGAGCAGGTCCGTCACGTCGGCGAGGGCCATCTCGATGCGCCCGTGGACGCGGGGGTTGAGCAACGTGACGCCGTCGAAGTCCCCCGCGGACGCGAAGATCGCCACAGGCACGGTCAACGCCTGGAAGAAGGCGAAGAGCGGTCGCAGGGCATGTTCCAGGACGAGCGCATGGTGGTCCCCTCCGCCCGTCGCAGCCAGGAGGACGAGCTTGTTGGCGAGTGCATACTGGTCGATGAGATCGAAGAAGTGCTTGAACATACCGGGGTAGGAACCCCGGTACACCGGCGTCGCAGCGATCAGCAGGTCGGCGTTCTCGGCGAGCCGGAGCATGCCCTCGATCTCAGGCGTGACGTCGTCGCGTTCGGTGGCTCCGGTGAAGCCTTGGCCCAAGCGGTACACGTCGACCTGCGAAGCTTCGACGGGGAGCATCGTTCTCAAGGCGTCGAGGACGACCTCCACGAGGCCCATGGTCTTGGACTTTTGGCTCGGGCTGCCGTTGACCACGACCACGCGCAGTGCGGCGCCGGCCGTGTGTGCACCTCGTTCCGCATCGATGACGGTCGGAGCGCCGGTCATGCTGCCTCCCTCTGACGTGCGGCGACCTCGAGGCGAACGACGGGTGCCACCTCGGTTCCGAGCCGTTCGATCGCCTCCAGGTGCTCCTTCTGCGGCATCCCGCCGAAACCCGTCTGGATGATGGCCCGGTTGATGCCGTACAGCTCGTGGTAGGCGAGCAGCTTGTCGATGATCTCCTGCGAGCTGCCCACCAGGAGCCCGGATCCGGGCGACGCCTGTGCGTCGAAGGCTGCCCGCGGAAGACGGAGCCCCCGGCCCCGCTGGTGGTTGTTCTCCGCCATGCCCTTCGCGAAGTACGGATACATCACGTCCCTCGCCTGCCGGCTGGTACGGCCCACGTATCCGTGCGTGTTGATGCTGACCGGCAGGGCGTCCGCCTCGTGCCCCGCCTTCTGGGCGGCTGCGCGGTAAAGCTCGATGGTCTGCTCGTGGAAGGTCAACGGCCCCAGCAGGAGGGCCATCGCCATCGGCAGGCCGAGGCGCCCGGTGCTGATCGCGGACGCCGCCGATCCGCCGACCCCCACCCAGATGGGAATGGTGTCACCGTCGGCGCGCGGCGCGATGTCGGCGTCGACCAGCGGAGCACGGAAGCGTCCTGACCAGGTGAGCGGGTTCTGTTCGCGGATTCTGAGCAGCAGATCGAGCTTCTCCCGGAAGAGGTCGGCGTAGTCCTGCAGGTCGTAGCCGAACAACGGGAAGGACTCGGTGTAGGAGCCGCGGCCCGCGATTATCTCGGCCCGGCCGGACGAGAGCAGATCGATCGTCGCGAACTGCTCCCAGACGCGCACCGGATCCTCGGAGCCGAGTACGGTGACCGAACTCGTCAGGCGGATGCGCTCGGTCGCCTCGGCCGCGGCGGCCAGCAGGATCGCCGGCGCCGAACCGACGAAATCGGAACGGTGGTGTTCACCGACGCCGAACACGTCGAGGCCCGCCTCGTCGGCGATCTTCGCCTGCTCGATCGTCTCGCGCACGCGCTGCCGCGGTGACGGCGGTCGCCCGGTGGTGGGGTCCTCCGTCACCTCGCCGAAGGTCATGATCCCAATCTCGAAAGCCATCTCGGTATCCCTTCCTGTCGTCGGCGCCAGGCGAGCGCCTACGCCCCCTATCAAGTTATCTGCACAGGCAGATATTCCCCGGCATACTTCGAGGTGGCCGGGATACACTGCTGTCATGGCGACCGAAAAGCTGCGGGACCTGGAGGACGAGGCATGGAGGGGGTTCCTGGTCACTCACGACAGGCTGTGGCGTTCGCTGGAGGCGGGGCTCGCTCCGCTGAACGTGAGCATGGCCGAGTACAGCGTCATGGCTCTTCTCGGTGAGGCCGGGCCGAAGGGCATGAGGATGTCGGAACTCGCCGAGCGGCGCCTGATGTCCACCGGCGGCTTCACCCGCCTCGCCGACCGCCTGGAACGACGCGGGCTCATCGAACGGCGCCGGTCGCCTGTCGACGGCCGCAGTTTCGACGCGGTGTTGACAAGGGAAGGGCGGGCGCTGCTGCGTAAGGCGTGGCGCCGGCAGTACAGGGACCTGCGCGAGCTCGTCTTCGACCGGCTTGACGACGACGATCTCCGTCGGCTCGCCGACATCTGGGCCCGTCTCGACCCCGGCCGGCAGTAGGCAGGATCCAGGTGGTGACCAGGTGGACGCGCGCACAGCTGCACCGATGAGCAGCATGGTGAGCGCGAGGAACAGCGCGCGGTGGGCGAGCAGCCGGGCGCGGTCGCGGTCGCCGCGGAGGCGGTACCGGCCGCGCCGGAGGTTTGACGCGACGGATAACACCAACCGCCCTGAGGAGCCGCGAGGGTGATTCCGCGTGCTGGCTGGGCGCGACGCCGTCTGCGACGCAGGTGATGGTTGATTCCCGCAGTGCCGATGACGCCTGCGCCGGTTCGGGCATCATATGAGCCCATGAAGTACGTGTTCCTGATCTGTGACGACGAGAAGACGTCGTCGTCCATGGAGGAGATAAGGGCGGACCCGGCGTTCCAGGCGTACGACGCGGAGGTGGACCGGCGGGGAGGCAGCCTCGGCGGCGCGCGGCTGCGGCCGGTGGCGGCCGCGACGACAGTCCGCGTCCGGGACGGCGAGACGATGGTGTCCGACGGCCCGTTCGCGGAGACGAAGGACTTCGTCGGCGGCATCGACATTGTCGAGTGTGCCGATCTCGACGACGCGCTCGCGCTCGCGGCGCTGCACCCCTACGCGAGCCGGGGTTGTATCGAGGTCCGCCCCGTATGGGAGTGACCGCGCCGGAGACGGTTCGTGCCGCGGTCGACGCGGCGTACCGGGACGAGTGGGGCCAGGTGGTCGCCACGCTGATCGGGCTGACCGGGAACTGGGACCTGGCTGAGGACTGCGCGCAGGAGGCGTTCGCCGCCGCGCTGGCGACGTGGACGCGCGACGGCGTTCCGTCCCGTCCGGGTGCGTGGCTCACGACCGCGGCCCGTCACCGGGCGATCGACCAGCTGCGGCGGGACACGAAGGGCGCGGCGAAGGTGCGGCAGCTCGCTGTGCTGGAGCGGGTGCCAATCGAGCCCGCGTCGGAGGAGATTCCGGACGAGCGGCTGCGGCTGATCTTCACGTGCTGTCATCCCGCGCTGCCGTTCCAGGCCCGCGTCGCCCTCACGTTGCGCACGCTGGCGGGATTGAGCACGGGTGAGATCGCCAAGGCGTTCCTGACCGCCGAGCCGGCGATGGCGCAACGCCTGGCGCGTGCCAAGCGCAAGATCGTCGAGGCAGGGATCCCGTATCGGGTCCCACCCGCGGAGCTCCTGCCGCGGCGGCTGACCGCTGTCCTCGCGGTGCTGTACCTGATCTTCAACGAGGGCTACGACGAGCAGGACGGGCGCAGGGCGCTGGCCGCCGAGGGGATTCACCTCGCACGGACGCTCGCCCGGCTGATGCCCGGCGAGCCCGAGGTGCGCGGCCTGCTGGCGTTGATGTTGCTGCTGGAGGCCCGTCGCGCGAGTCGCACCGTCGACGGCGTCCTGGTCACCCTGGAGAACCAGGACCGGTCCCGGTGGGATCACGCGCTGATCGCCGAGGGTGTCGCGACACTCGACGAAGCGCTGGCCATGCGGCGCTTCGGGCCGTACCAGGTGCAGGCTGCGATAGCCGCCTGTCACACCACCGCCCCGGACGCGGAGGCTACCGACTGGCCCCAGATCGCCGCACTTTACGCCGAGCTCGCACGGCTGGCGCCGTCTCCCGTCGTGGACCTCAATCGCGCCGTGGCGATAGCGATGGCCGAGGGCGTCTCCGCGGGGCTCGCGCTTGTCGACGAGCTCGCCGAGTCCGGCCGACTCGACGGCTACTACCTCCTGCCCGCCACCCGGGCCGACCTCCTCCGCAGGGACGGCCGCCTCGCCGAGGCAGCCACGGCCTACGAGGAGGCGCTGGAACTGGCGCCGACCGACGCCGAGCGTCGTTACCTGAAGGCACGTCTTTGTAGCCTCTGACCAGCGTCTTCACGTCTGCCGTAGATCTTTCTCAGGTTTCTTCAGTGCCGATGTCGATCCTGGGCGTTCTCCTTCGTCGGTGGGCAAAAGCCGCCAACGGAGAGAAGTGAGAACCCATGTCGAACACCGAGTACCTGACCGCCACCATGACCGTCGACCGGACGCCGGAGGAGGTCTTCGAGGCCGTCACCAACGTGCGTGGGTGGTGGAGCGAGAACCTCATCGGCCATTCGGCCGCCCTGCACGATGAGTTCGTCTTCACCGACGACTGCGAATACGCCGGTGAGACCGCCCGAGCCAAGAAGGGCATCCGTTTCGCCCGGTTTCAGCTCACCGAGGTCGTGCCCGGCAGCCGGATGGTCTGGCACTGCGTGGACTCCCTGCTCACCTTCGTCGACGACCCCGACGAGTGGGCTGGCACCACCGTCGTCTTCGACGTCGGTGTCACGGACCAGGGCACGACGGTGCATTTCACCCATGAGGGCCTCACCTCGGCCGAATCCGCCTGCTTCGAAGCGTGCTCGGCCGGCTGGACCTTCTATATCACCAAGAGCCTGCCGCAGCTGATCACCACCGGCGTCGGCCAGCCCATGCCGAGCTACCACCGCTGATCCGCCGCGAGTCGAAGGGAAGCCCAGCCATGAACTTCGTGAACACCGTCGCGCGCCGGAAGGCGGCGCATACTCGCCAAGGGCTCGTCCTTGGCCTGGCATGCGCGGCGGCCCAGGCAATGGTGGGACCGTGCAATGGGTGATCGTTGCCTACGGCCTGGTCATCGGCGGATTCCTCCTCGTCGGCGGCCGGATGAGCGACCTGCTGGGACGACGCCGCATCTTTCTCGCCGGCCTCAGCCTGTTCACCACCGCTTCGCTCGTGGCGGGCCTGGCGCAGCACGGCGGCGTGCTGATCACCGCGCGCGGCCTTCAGGGGCTGGGCGGGGCACTCACCGCGCCGGCCGCACTGTCGTTGGTGGCCGCCACGTTCCACGAGGGGCGGGAACGCAACCGGGCCTTCGGTATCTTCGCAGCCGTCGGCGGAGCGGCCGGAACGGTGGGCGTCGTCGCGAGCGGTCTCATCCGTCTCCACATTGGCCTGGTTTGTCGCGGCAGGCGTGCTGATGGCCGCGTTCGTGTCGATCGAGAGGCGTTCACCCGCCCCGCTGGTGCTGCGGCTTAGTGCTTCTCGCGCATGGAGTGACCCGCGGTTTGCTCGGGGCAACTGCTGTGGTCAGCGCGGATCGCCCCGCGGTGACCGTTGTCCACAGTAGGCGGCAGCGATCGCCCCAACGTCGTCTTGGCACAGGCCTAGCTAGACCGGGGGCACAGAGCCGTCAGAGTGGGTTGAGGCGGGCCTTGAGCAGGCAGAACGCGTTGCCTTCGGGGTCGGCGAGGACGTTCCATTGCTCCTTGCCGGTCTGGCCGATGTCGGCCGGACGGGCCCCGAGCTTCAGGAGGCGTTTGAGTTCGGCGTCCTGATCGCGGTCGGTGGGGTTGACGTCGATGTGCAGCCGGGGCTTCCCCTGCTCCGGCTCGTCCCCGCTTCTGAGGATGATCGTCGGCTGCGGCCCGCCGAACCCTTCGCGCGGTCCGATCTCGATGGCGTAACCCTCCTGGCCCTCTTCGCGACCGAGCTCCACGAAGTCCAGGACCTCGCACCAGAACCGCGCCAGCATCTCGGGGTCGCGGCAATCAAGCACGAGCTCACTGATACGACATGCCATTAACGAAACCTACTTTCAGCGTGGGCTCTCCGCAGTCGGAACGGCTCGAGACCGTACCGGGCGAAGCGAGCAGGCGCGACGGGTTTCCGGGTCCTCGCCCTGCCTGGTCTAAGCGCAACGATATCGTCGAGGAATTGGCAGCCTAGGAAACGCGAACAGGACCACCACGGACGCAAGATTCGCACTCCCCCGCCATCCCGGAGACCTGCCCGTCCGGCGAGGACATCTCTTCCCTTCTGCGGTGCCTGTGGCGCTGCCCGGCCTTCCTCGAACCGCTGCGCGGGACCGGCGGCAGCCGCACGCCCGCGCTTGGCGGTTCGAGTGGATGAGGGCCGGATCAGCGGCGCCGCAGGCGCCGCCTTGGTTGCCGGATCGGTGAACTGCTCGCGCTCGACTGGCAGGCGGTCGACTTCGACGCGGGAACCATCCGGTTTCATGGGACCGTCATCCGGGTCACTGGCCAGGGCCTGTTCGTGCAGGATCACACCAAGAGCCGGGCGGGCATGCGCACCATCCGGCCGCCTGCGTGGGTGATGGACATCCTCAAGCGGCGGCACGCCAAGTCGGAGTCGCGGTGGGTCTTTCCCTCGGCGAGTGGCACGCTCCGAGACCTCGACAACACACGCGGCCGCTTCCGGCAGGTCGTGAATGGCACGGAGTTCGCGGGTCTGCATCCGCACGACTTCCGGCATTACGTGGCCGGGATGCTCGACGACGCCGGGCTGACCGCTCGCGAGATCGCCGACTACCTCGGTCACGAGCGCATCAGCACGACGCAGGAGGACTACATGGAACGCGGCGTAGTGGGGGAGGACGCGGGTCCGGCGCTGGGCGAGCGGCCGACGATCCAGCCGCTGAAAAGTGAGGGTTAAACGTGGAGAGGTTCGTCGTAGATCCCCTGGTCAAGCCCTGACCAGGGGGTTTGCGCCCCCGGCAGGATTCGAACCTGCGACACCCGCTTTAGGAGAGCGGTGCTCTATCCCCTGAGCTACGAGGGCAGATGGTACTGGGTGACACCATAGCTGGTGGCTCGTGCCTGGGTGATACCGACCTTGACTCCGGGCGGATTGCTCACTGTAATACCCCCACTACCGATGGGTAACAACCTGGAGTGGAGCGGTGATCCCGCTGCACCGGCTGCCGGAGGCTTCGTTGATCAAGGTGATGTTCGCCGATGATGAGGAAATGGTCCGTTCGGGCCTGCGCGCGATGATGTCCAGCGCGCCGGATATCGAGGTCGTCGGCGAAGCCAGCGACGGCAGATCGGCAGTGGAGGCGGCGAGACGCTTCCACCCCGACGTCGCACTGCTCGACATCAGGATGCGCGCCGCGGACGACGGGATCCGCGCGCTGCGGGCCATCCAGGCCCTGCCCGAACCACCGATCGTCGCCATGCTGACCACCTTCGACATCGACGAGTACGTGAGCCTCGCGCTGCGGTTCGGCGCCAACGGCTTCCTGCTGAAGGACATCGACCCCACCGCGCTGGTCCGCGCGATCCGCGACCTCGCGCGCGGCGGGGCCGTGCTCGACCCCGGCGTGGCCGCCCGCATGGTGCACGCGCACCGCGACGAGCAGCGTGCCGCCGCGCCCGCACGTAAGATGCTCTCCTCGCTGTCGGACCGGGAGCGCGAGGTGGTGGGTTTGATCGGCCAGGGCCTTTCCAACGCCGAGATCGGCGGCCGCCTGCACCTGTCCGAGGCCACAGTCAAGGGCTACGTCTCGGCGGTGCTGTCCAAGATCGGCGCCGCGAACCGGGTCCAGGCGGCGCTGCTCGCCTACCGCGGTGGATTGATCCACTGAACAGGCCCGGGAGGCGGAGGCAGGTGGCGCGCTGAGTGTTCATCGCCCTCGAGATCATCGGCCTGGTGGCCTTCGCGGCGTCCGGTTCGCTCGCGGCGGTCCGCGCGCGGCTGGACATCTTCGGCGTCGTGGTGCTCGGCCTCACCACGGCGCTCGGTGGCGGCATCATCCGTGACGTGCTGCTCGGCATCCAGCCGCCGACGACTCTGCGCACCTGGCCCTACCTTGCCGTGTGCGCCGCCACCGCGCTGCTCGTGTTCGCCTTCCACCCGCAGATCGCGCGGCTGCGGAGAGCGGTGCTGCTCGCCGACGCCGTCGGCCTCGGCGTGTTCGCCACCGCGGGCACGGCGATCGCGCTCGGTGCCGGCGCCCCCGTCTACACGGCGTGCCTGATCGGCATGACCACGGGCATCGGCGGCGGCGCCCTGCGCGACGTACTGCTCAGGGAGATACCGCTCGTCCTGCGCAAGGACATCTACGCGCTCGCCGCGCTCGTCGGCGCCGTGCTGGTCGGCGCCGGCGACGCGCTGCGGCTGCCGCCTGCGCCGGTGACGCTCGGCGCGGCGGCCGTCGTGGTGACGCTGCGCGTCGTGGCCCTGTGGCGGCGCTGGAACGCCCCGGTTCCCCGGGGCACCGCCGACAGATGAGCCCGGCTACATGCGCTGGGCGCCCGACTTGATGGCCTCCCGGATACGGGCGTAGGTGCCGCACCGGCAGATGTTGCGGATCTCGTCGATGTCGGCGTCACCGACCTCGTGCCCGGCCGCGCGGGCCTGCCGGACCTTCGCGACCGCGGCCATGATCTGTCCCGGCTGGCAGTAGCCGCACTGCGCCACGTCGCGCTCCAGCCACGCCTCCTGCATCGGGTGCAGGTCCGCGTCCACGGTGCCGGGCAACCCCTCGATGGTCGTGATCTCGTCGGTGGGCTCGACGTCGCCGACCCGCACCGAGCACGGGTTGAACGCCTTGCCGTTGATGTGGCAGGTACAGGCCTTGCAGACGTTGATGCCGCAGCCGTACTTGGGGCCGTTGATGCCGAGGACGTCGCGCAGCACCCAGAGCAGCCGCACGTCGTCCTCGATGTCCACGGTGACCTGCTTGCCGTTGACGATGAAGGTGTGTTGAGGCACGGGTGCTCCTTAGTAGGCGAACTTGAGGCCGTTGGTCGGCGACGGCGGGAGGGGCGGCACGGTGGGCTTCGGCGTGAAGCTCAGCGTGGCGTGGTTGATCGGGAAGCTGGTCGGCACGGTTCCGGTGGCGCGGGCGTAGGCGCAGGCCACGGCGGCCATCGACGACGGGACGCCGAACTCGCCCGCGCCACCCGGCTCACCGGTGGTCGGTGGCATCACGACGACCTTGGTCTCGAACGGCGCGTTCCAGTGCCGCGTGTAGAAGTAGTCGTCCCAGCTGCCTTCGAGCAGCGTCCCGTCCTTGAGGTGCAGGCTGGAGGTCAGCGTCTGCGCGATGCCGTCCATGATGCCGCCCTGCATCTGCGCCTCCAGCCCGCGCGGGTTGATCGGCAGGCCGGTGTCGACGGCCATGACGACCCTGGTCACCCGCGGCCCGGTGACCGCGTTGCGGATCTTGCGGTTGACCGTCTCCGGGCGGCAGTCGATCTCCACGAGCGTCGCGGTCGCGCCCTTGTACTCCTTGTGCACCGTGATGGCCTGCGCCGTGTTCGGCTCCATCGCCCGGCCCCACTCGCCGACCTCGGCGGCCTTGTCCAGCACCGCCCGCACCCGCTCGTCGTCGACGAACGCACGGCGGAACTCGTACGGGTCCTTGCCCATCTTCGCGGCGAGCTGGTCGACGATCAGCTCCTGCGCGGTCCGCACGTCCGGGTTGACCAGGTTGCGCACGCTGCTGGTCGGGAACGTGTCGTAGGTGTAGGTCTCGTTCAGCAGCTGGGTGACGACGCCGAAGTTGTACGGCACGTTGACGGTCAGCTCGAACACCGGGACCGAGAACCCGAGCTCGTTACCCTGGCCCAGCGGCGGCACCTTGCCCGCCAGCGCCGTGATGATCTCGCCGAAGCCCTGCGTGTAGTCGGTGGCGACGCTGGTGTGCCGCTGCTCGAAGGTGAGCACGTTGCCGCCCGCGTAGCTGGCGCGGATCCGCGACGTGCACATCGGGTGCATCCGGCCCTGCCTGCACTCGTCGGTGCGGTGCCACATCAGCTTCACCGGCTTGCCCATCTTCCGCGACGCCTCGGTGGCCTCGAGGACGACGTCGTTGAACATGCGCCTGCCGAACGCGCCGCCCGCCTGCTCGACGTGCACGGTCACCGCGCTCACCGGCAGCCCGAGCTGCTCGGCGACCTGCTGCTGGCACAGGATCGGCGACTGCAGCGGGGCCCAGATCTCGGCGCTGTCCGGTCGCACGTCCGCGACGGCGGTGTTCGGCTCCAGCGCGGCGTTGTTGCGGAAGTGGAAGGTGAACTCGCCCTCCACGACGCCGGTCAGCGGTCCCAGCTTGGGCACCGCGAGCGGAATCTCCGCCTTCTTGATCCGGTCGAGCACCGTCTCGTCCGACTCGCCGTCGACCGTGCCCGGGTTCCAGGACACCTCGAGCGCGTTCGCCGCGTCGATGCACTGGCCGAAGGTCTTCGCGCGCACGGCGACACCGGTGGCGATCGTGGCGACATCGGTGACCCCGGGCATCTCCCGCACCGCGTCCACGTTGGCTACCGAGCCCACCGTTCCCTTGATCGTCGGCGGGCGGCAGATCATCGTCGGCAGTGCGTCCGGAACGTCGAGATCCATGGCGAACTTCTTGCGCCCGGTCACCGCGTCGAGTGCGTCGATCCGGTTCCGCGGCGTCCCGATGATCTTGAACTGGGAGCGCGGCTTCAGCTCCGTCTCGACCTCCTTGGTCTCCTGGCTGGCGGCCAGCTCGGCCAGATCGCCGTAGCTCAGCTTCCGGCCGCCCGGCGCCTCGATGAAGCCCAGGTGCGGCGTCAGCCGCGTCACGGTCTCGTCGAGCTGGATCGCCGCGGCCCTGAGGAGCTGTTGCCGGGCGATCGCGGCGGCGACCCGGATTGGGTTGTACATCGAGATGGTGGTGTTCGATCCGGCCGTGAACTGGTTGAACACCAGTTCGGGACGCGCGTCCGCCAGCGTGACGTCGATCTTGTCGAGGGGGAGCTCCAGCTCCTCGGCGATGAGCATCGCGGCCATCGTGGTGATGCCCTGCCCGCTCTCCGCGCGGGGCATGTCGAAGGACGCCGTGCCGTCCTTGTTGAGCACCACCGCGATCAGGTTCGACGTCGGGGTCGCCGCGAGCGTCAGCAGGTCGTTGAGGTCGTAGACCTCGGACGGCTCGGGCGGAGAGGGAATCGCGGCCCCGGCCTCCCGGGGAGAGGTGAGCGACTGGCCCAACTGGGCCGCGGCGGCCAGGGTGGGCGCCGCGACCAGGTACCCGAGAAAGCGGCGGCGGCCCATGTCCGGGCGGTGGGAGTTCCCGGGCCGGGACAGGCCGGACCGAGGTGAACGACGCTGTTCCATCAAAACTGTCCTCTCAGGGCGGATCCGGACGGGGAGCGGCCCGGGCTTCGCGCACGACTCCCGCCGACGACCTTGCCCGGCGGGAGTGATTCACGCCCATATTGGTGCTGGTCAACCCCGATATCGAGGGCAGGACGCCCAGACATCGCGGTGGCGCGTTGTGCACAGTGCCACACTGCTCACTCGATCGGGCGGTGCTGACGAACCGGCCCGGCGGGCTCCGGATTCGGCTGCTACTTTCACCCGAATCTCTGTGCCCGGCACGGGTGGGTGCCGTTGGCGCGGTGCGTTAAGCACCGTCTCAGCCGAGCGCGTAACACTGTGCTCATGCGCATTCTCGTTGTCGACGACGATCGAGCCGTTCGCGAGTCCCTCCGGCGCTCGCTGGAGTTCAACGGCTACCAGGTCGAGCTGGCCAGCGACGGGGCGCAAGCGCTTGACATGGTCGTCGCCAACCGCCCGGACGCGATGGTGCTCGACGTGATGATGCCCCGGCTGGACGGGCTCGAGGTCGCCCGGCGGCTGCGCAGCACCGGCGACGACCTGCCGATCCTCGTCCTGACGGCCCGGGACACCGTCTCCGACCGCGTCTCGGGGCTCGACGCTGGCGCCGACGACTACCTGCCCAAACCGTTCGCGCTGGAGGAGCTCCTGGCCCGGCTGCGTGCGCTGCTGCGCCGGTCCAGCGCGGAGACGCAGGCCGCGGAGGGTTCCGAGGCGCTCCGCTTCGCGGATCTGACCCTGGACCCCGGCACCCGCGAGGTGTACCGGGGCGAGCGGTCGATCAGCCTCACCCGCACCGAGTTCGCGCTGCTGGAGCTGTTCATGAGCTACCCGAAGCACGTGCTCACCCGCGGCCGAATCCTGGAGGAGGTCTGGGGCTACGACTTCCCGACCTCCGGTAACGCGCTCGAGGTCTACGTCGGCTACCTGCGTCGCAAGACCGAGTCCGACGGCGAGCCCCGGCTGATCCACACGGTGCGCGGCGTCGGCTACGTGCTGCGGGAGACGCCGCCGTGACGTGGACGCAGGAGCGGGGCGAGGCCGGTACCGGCCGCCGCCCGGCCGCCGACGGCAGGCGGTTCTCCCTGCGTACGAGGCTCATGTTGCTCGCGGCCATGTGCGTGGCCGGCGCGGTCGCCCTCGTGTCGCTCGGCGCGTACCTGACCGTGCGCGGGAACCTCTACCAGCAGGTCGACGACAGCCTCACCGAGCGCGCCACGGCGGCGGTGCGGAGCCTGCCGGTGCAGAACCGGCTACGGCAGATCCCGGCCGCCGTCCTGGTGAGCAGCGACATCCAGATCGGGGTGCTGACCGCCGACGGCGACCTCATCTACCCGCAGGACGGCACCCCGCCGCCGACCGGGCCCGAGGAGCTCGCCGTGGCGAACGGCACGGCCGACTCGCGGCTGCGTACCGATCAGGCGACCGACACCCGGGTGATCGCACTCCGGTCGGGCAACGGCGAGGCACTGGTACTCGCGCAATCGCTTGCGCCGACGAAACGGACCCTCACCGAGCTGTCGCTGGTGCTCTTCCTGTTCGGCGGCGCAGGCATCGTCGTCGCGGCCGCGGCGGGCACCGCGGTCGCCCGGACGGGGCTGCGCCCGGTCGAGCGACTGACGTCGGCCACCGAACGGGTCGCTCGCACCGGCGACCTGCGCCCGATCCCGGTCAGCGGGGACGACGAGCTGGCGCGGCTCACGCACAGCTTCAACACGATGCTCGGCACGGTCGCCGAGTCGCAGGAGCGGCAGCGCAGGCTCGTCGCCGACGCCGGGCACGAGCTGCGGACGCCGTTGACGTCGCTGCGCACCAACCTGGAACTGCTGCTCGCGGCGAGCAGGCAGGGAGCGCCCGAGCTCACGGAACTGGATCGCGCGGAGATCGAGACCGACATCCGCGGGCAGCTCGACGAGCTGACCCAGCTGATCGGCGACCTGGTGGAGCTGGCGCGGGAGGACGAGCCGCGCACCGAGGCCGAGCGAATCGACCTGGTGGAGGTGGTCGAGCGGGCCCTCGACCGCGCACGCCGCCGTGCCGGTGAGATCCGCTTCGACGCCGAACTGGAGCCGTGGACGCTCACCGGAGACCCCGGCACACTCGAACGGGCCGTGTTGAACCTGCTCGACAACGCGGTGAAGTTCTCGCCGCCGGGGTCGGCGGTGCAGGTGCGCCTGCGCCCGCTCGGCGACGGGACCGCGGTGGTCGAGGTGGGGGACTCGGGGCCGGGGATCGCGCCCGAGGACCTGCCGAACGTCTTCGACCGCTTCTACCGCTCGTCGGAGGCCCGCACGCTGCCCGGATCGGGGCTGGGGCTGGCGATCGTCAAGCAGGCCGCCGAGCGGCACGGCGGCGCCGTCTACGCGGGCCGGGCACCCGAGGGCGGGGCACTGATGACGATCCGGCTCCCCGGTGTCCCCGGGTGAGCACGGGAGCGGTGGAGGTTGCCCGATGTTGATGTTTGGTCATGTAGGATTTTGTGTAGTGAGGTGTGGTTCAAGGACGGAGTGAGCGAGTGCTGGCGCGGCAGCGGCAAGCGGTGATCCTGGAGGAAGCGCGCCGCACCGGGGCGGTACGGGTCAGTGATCTGGTCGGCCGCCTCGGCGTCTCCGACATGACCGTCCGGCGCGACCTCGATGTCCTGGCCGAGCGTGGTCTCGTCGAGAAGGTCTACGGCGGCGCCACGTCGACGACCGACCGGAGCACCGACGAGCCGGGCTTCGAGGCCAAGTCCGTGCGCCAGCGCGTGCAGAAGGAGGCCATCGCCACGCTCGCGGCCGGGCTGATCCGTCCCGGCACCGCGATCGGCCTCTCCGCGGGTACGACCACCTGGACCCTCGCCCGTGCCCTCGACGGCGTCCCCGGCCTGACCGTCGTCACCAACTCGATCCAGGTCGCGGACGTCCTGCGTGGCTCCGGCAGGCCCGACCGCACCGTCATCCTCACCGGCGGCGTCCGTACGCCGTCCGACGCGCTCGTCGGCCCTGTCGCCGTGCAGAGCCTGCGCAGCCTGCACCTCGACGTCGTGTTCCTCGGGGTGCACGGCATGGCCGAGGGGCGCGGCTTCACCACCCCGAACCTCGCCGAGAGCGAGACCGACCGCGCCCTGGTCGAGGCCGGGCGCAGGCTCGTCGTCCTCGCCGACCACACGAAGTGGGCCACGGTCGGCATCTCGACGATCGCCGGCCTGGACGAGGCCGGAGTCGTCGTCAGTGACGACGGCCTGCCCCCGGACGCGCGCCGGGTCCTGACCGAACACGTGGGAGAGTTGATGATCGCCGCAGTCGAGCAGCCTGCCGGAGACGAGACGTGAGGAAGACCGTCCGGCACCTGGCCGACGACCGCGAGATCGTCTACTTCGACGAGGACCCGCACGCGCCCCCGCGCGACGCCGCCGACACCCGCGACCTGCCCGCCGTCGCCGCCGCCTCGGAGATCCGCCGCGATCCGCTGACCGGCGAGTGGGTCGCGATGGCCGCGCACCGGCAGACCCGCACCTACAAACCGCCCGCCGACCTGTGCCCGCTGTGCCCGAGCCGGCCCGGCAAACCGAGCGAGGTACCCGAGGCCGACTACGACGTCGTGGTGTTCGAGAACCGGTTCCCCTCCTTCGCGCAGGCGGTGACCGGCGCGCAGTGCTCGGTGGATGGCGCCGGCCTCGTGCCCGTCGCGCCAGGTCAGGGCCGCAGCGAGGTCGTGTGCTTCACCAGCGACCACGGACGTTCGTTCGCCGAACTGACCCCGGAGCGGGTCCGGACGGTCATGGAGGTCTGGGGCGACCGCACCGCCGAACTGGCCGCACTGCCCGGCGTGGAGCAGGTGTTCCCGTTCGAGAACCGCGGCGAGGAGATCGGGGTCACGCTCCACCATCCGCACGGCCAGATCTACGCCTACCCGTTCGTCACGCCGAAGACCGAGCGGATGCTGGAGACCGCCCGTGCCTACCGCGCCGAGCACGGCAGGCACGTGCTCGGCGATGTGCTCGCGGCCGAGCACGCCGCGGGCACCCGGGTCGTGGCCCGCGGCGAGCACTGGACGGCGTTCGTCCCGCCCGCCGCCCGCTGGCCGGTGCACGTGCAGGTGGTGCCCCACCGGCAGGTCGGTGACCTCGCCGAGCTCGGTCCGGCCGAGCGAGCCGACTTCGCCGAGGTCTACCTGCGGGTCCTGCGCCGCTGCGACGCCCTCTACGACCGGCCGCTGCCCTACGTCGCCGCCTGGCACCAGGCGCCCGTCCGCCGCGACCGCGATCTCGCCTGGCTGCATCTCGAACTCTTCTCCGTGCTGCGCGCCAAGGACAAACTGAAGTACCTTGCCGGTTCCGAGTCGGGCATGGCGGTGTGGGTCAACGACGTCACTCCGGAGCAGATCGCGCAGCGACTGCGGTCGGCGGTGTGAGCGGCGGTCCGCGCGGGAACTCATGCTGACAGCACAGGTTCGGCTCAGCCGGCTCTCAGGACCGAGGCGCATGGTGAGGACATGACCGACAACGACCCCTCTGCTCAGGACCAGCCCGGGGCGCGCGAGCAAGGCGGCTGGCCCGCTCAGGACGAGCCGGGCACACCGGCCACCCCAAGCCCGTGGTCGGCGCAGGGCCACGAGTACCCCGGCCACCATCAGCAGCCGGGCACCGGCGGTAATCCGTTCGCGTCGTCGACGCCGGGGACGCACGGCAACCCCTACGGCACGGCGACGTATCCCGCGATGCCACCGCCCGCACAGCAGCAGGAGCAGCAGGGCCGGCGCAGGAGCTCGGCCCGGCTGATCGCCGGCGTCGCCGTGCTCGCGCTGCTTGTCGGCGGCGGAGCCGGCGGGCTCGGTGGCTACCTCGCCGCGGGCAACGCGGGCACCGGCTCGTCCGTCAACGCGCTGGATCAGCAGCGGCCTGCGGAGCAGACGGGCAACGTGCCCGACGGAAGCGTCGAGGCCGTTGCCCAGAAGCTCATGCCGAGCGTCGTGCAGCTCCAGGTTCAGGGCGGTCGCGGTACCGGCGAGGGCTCCGGCTTCGTGCTCAGCAGCGACGGCTACATCCTCACCAACAACCACGTCGTGGAGTCCGCGGCGAGCGGGGGACGGATCACCGCGGTGTTCCAGGACGGGAACGAGGCGACCGCGGAGGTCGTCGGCCGCGACCCGACGACCGACATCGCCGTGGTCAAGGCCAACGGGGTGGACGGCCTGACGCCGGTGGAGCTGGGCCGCTCCGACGATCTCAACGTCGGCCAGTCGGTGGTCGCCATCGGCTCGCCGTTCGAGCTCGCCGGCACGGTGACCTCCGGCATCGTGAGCTCGCTGCATCGCCCCGTCAGCGCGGGCGGCCAGGGCGACCAGACCACGGTGATGGACGCGATCCAGACCGATGCCGCGATAAACCCGGGCAACTCCGGCGGCCCGCTGGCCAACATGTCGGGTCAGGTCATCGGCATCAACTCGGCGATCTACAGCCCACAGGGCGCCGGCATGCCAGGGCAGTCGAGCGGCGGCAACGTCGGTATCGGCTTCGCCATCCCGATCGACCAGGCTCGCCGGACCGCCGACCAGATCATCGAGACCGGCACGGCGACACAGACCTACATCGGCGCCGCCGTCACCGACAGCCCCTCGGGTGGTGCGCTGATCCGGGAGGTCGAGCCGGGCAGTCCCGCGGAGAAGGCCGGGATCAAGGCGGGCGACGTGATCACGAAGATGGGCGACCGGCAGATCGACGACGCGAACACTCTCGTCGCGGCCATCCGGACCCGGGCGCCAGGCGAGAAGGTCACCTTCACCCTGTCGAACAACCGCACGATCGAGGCCACCCTCGGTGGCCAGCCCGTGAACTAGGAACTCCCGACACGGACGCTCGGCCGCTGGCGCGGCCGAGACCAACGAGGCCACGCGCGACCGGGCTCGCATGCCGGTCGCGCGTGGCCGTGTGCCCGCAGGGCGCGCGCCGTGATCGCAGGTCACCGCTCGTGAGTGGCTACGCGAGTTCTAACTCGGCCGAACACTCACGAGAGGTGACCACTCGCCGCCGTCGCCGCCCGCAGCGCGGTGGCGAACCGGCCGCGCGGCGCCGTCTCGGCCACCAGCTCGGCGTCCGCCATGGTGTCCACATCGGATAGTTGTGGCGCCGTGGCGGTGCGAAGTCCCATCGCTTCAAGGGCGTGCCGCGTCAGCGAACCGGTGTCGGGCCGGGACATCGGCACCCCGGTCAGCGCGAGTGCGTGCCGCGGATCCCGCAACCCGAGCACCCACCAGCCGCCGTCCGTCGCGGGACCGAGAACGGCATCGGCGCCGCCCGGCCGGAGCAGGCGGGCGACGGTGCCCAGCCGCCCGGGCGTCACCTGCGGGGTGTCCATGCCGATCTGCACCACGGCCAGGCCGGGCAGCGCGGCGGCCGTGTCGGCGTGCGCGTTCGCGAGCCGTGCCCCGAAGCCGTCACCACGCTGGGCCAGCATCGTGCACCGCCGTAGCGTGCGGGCGATCTCATCGCTCCTGGACGCGGCCCCGAGGTCACCGGTGAGCGCCACCACGGGAACGGCTCCCGGTGCGGCGAGAACGGTGTCGAGCGTGTCGAGTAGTGCCGCTGCCGCCAGCTCGGCCGCCTGGAGGGGGGTCGCGGGCGGGCAGAGCCGGGTCTTCACCAGACCTGGCACCGGTGCCTTCGCCACCACGAGCGCGCCGTAGGCGTCCGTCATGCGCGCCAGATCCGCGCCATGTCCCTGGCCGCCCGCGCGGTGCCGCGCACGGAGCCGGACACCTTGGACTTCGTGCCGTTCGCGCGCGGCCGGTACGTGACGTCGAACTCGCGCACCCGCCAGCCCGCGCGCCCCACCTTGATCAGCAGCTCCAGCGGGTAGCCGAACCCCCGGTCCGCCACTCCCAGCGCCAGCAGCTCCGCCCGGCGCACGGCACGCATGGGCGCGATGTCGTGCACGGCCAGGCCACGGCCGCGCAGCAACGACGACAGCAGCACGTTGCCCGCCCGCGCGTGCCACGGCCAGGCGCCCCGCGCGGCGGGCACCCGGCGCCCGACGGCGAGCTGCACGCCGCCGTCGACGGCCGCCACCAGGGCAGGCAGCTCGCGCGGGTCGAGCGAGCCGTCCGCGTCCAGGAAGCAGACGATCTCCGAACGGGCCGCCTCCAGCCCGGAGTGCACGGCGGCGCCGTAGCCGCGGCGCGGCTCCGGCACGACTGTCGCACCCAGCCCGGCGGCGATCTCCGGCGAGCCGTCGGTGGAGCCGTTGTCCACGACGATCGCGCGAAAGCCCCGCGGCAGCGCGCCGAGCACGCCGGGCAGGGCGCCCGCCTCGTCGAGGCACGGCAGGATCACGTCGACCGGTTCGGCAGTCACCAGTTCAGGCTAGGTCCGTCGTGGACAGTCCGAAACTCGATCACGCTTACGAAACTCTGACGGACTCCGGTCTGGTGCTGACCGGGGACGGGTGGCGGGCTATCGTGCGGCGGTGGCCGAGTCCCGAGTCGCAGACGCGCCTGCCCGGAAGTCCCCCGGCGTGCGCGGCGATCTGGTGGCCGTGGGGCTCGCGCTGCTGCTCGTCGGGGTCGCGTTCGCGGTCGGCTGCTACCTGAACCGCCCCGGCAGCGGCGTGACGCTCTGGGCGAAGGCGGCGCCGCTCTACGGCGGCTGGCGGCCGCGCACCGGCCCGGGCACCGTGTTCGCCGTCCTGCTGGCGGCCGGGATCGTGCTGTGGGGACCGGCTCTCGCGAGCAGGCTGCCGTGGCGAAGCCTGCTGCCGCTCGGATACCTGGCGTCACTGGCGTGGATGTTCGCGCTCGCCATGATCGACGGCTGGCGGGGCGGGTTCGCCGGGCGCCTCGCCACACCGCACGAGTACCTGCACGAGGTTTCGCGCATCACGAGCGTGCCCGAGATGCTGCGGGAGTTCGCCGACCGGATCGTCGCCCATCCCGAGGCGTGGACCACCCACGTGGCCGGCCACCCGCCGGGAGCGACGCTCGTCTTCGTCTGGCTCGACCGGCTCGGGCTCTCCGGCGGCACCTGGGCGGCCGTGGTCTGCGTGCTGGCGGGCGCCCTGATCGCGGTGGCCGTTCCGGTCACCCTGTGGGCGCTCGACCGTGCCGACGCGGCCAGGGCGAGCTGGCCTTTTGTCGTGCTCTTTCCCGGGGCGGTGTGGATGGCGGTGTCGGCCGACGGCATGTTCGCCGGGGTCACCGCCACCGGTGTCGCGCTGCTTGCGTGCGCCGTGCGCTGGTTCGGCGCGGGCCGTCGTCGCGCCGTCGTGGCCGCGTTGGGCGCGGGCGTGATCCTCGGTTTCGGCGTGTTCCTGTCCTACGGGCTGCTGTTGCTCGGCACCGTGGCGCTCGCCGTGGTGCTGCTCGGGCGTGGTGGCCGGGCGTTCGGTCTCGCGGCGCTCGGCGCGCTGGCCGTGGTCGCGGTGTTCGCGCTGGCCGGGTTCTGGTGGCTGAACGGCTACCACAACGTGGTCGAGCGCTACTACGAGGGCGTCGGCGGGCGACGGCCCTACTGGTACTGGGTGTGGGCCAACCTCGCGTGCCTGGTGCTGGCGGCGGGACCGGCCGTGGTGGCGGGGGTGCGCAGGCTGCGCGGCTGGGGGCCGGTGGTCGCGCTCACCGCCGCCGCGCTGCTCGCGGTCGTCGTCGCGGATCTCTCGGGATTGTCGAAGGCCGAGGTGGAGCGCATCTGGCTACCGTTCGCGGTGTGGCTGTTGCCCGCCACGGCCCTGCTGCCGCCGGGTTCGCGGCGATGGTGGCTCGCCGGGCAGGCGGTGACCGCGCTGGCGGTGAACCATCTGGTGCTGACGATCTGGTGAGGGACGCATGACTGGCAGGACGGGCGAGAACGGCGAAGGGGCTGCCGGCGGTACGCAGTCGGGCAGGGTGCTCGTGGTCGACGACGACGAGACGGTCCGGGACGTGGTGCGCCGCTACCTGGAGGTCGCCGGTTTCACGGTCGAGGTCGCGGGCGACGGCACGGAAGGGCTGAGCCGGTTCGCCGCGTCCCGCCCCGACCTCGTGGTGCTCGACGTGATGATGCCGGGCCTCGACGGGCTCGAGGTGTGCAGGCGGATGCGAGAGACGGGCGAGGTGCCGGTGGTCATGCTGACGGCACTGGGCGAGGAGGAGAACCGGATCGCGGGGCTCCAACTCGGCGCGGACGACTACGTCACCAAGCCGTTCAGCCCGCGCGAGCTCGCGCTGCGGGTGGCTTCGGTGCTGCGCCGCGCGCGGATGCCGCGCCACGACCCCCCGGAGGCCCAGCTCGTCGACGGTGACCTGCGGCTGCAACCGGATGCCCGGAACGCGCGGCTGCGGGATGTCGAGCTGCCGCTGACGGCGCGGGAGTTCGATCTGCTCGCGTTCTTCCTGACCCACCCCGGCACCGCGTTCTCGCGGGCCGACCTGCTGGAGAAGGTGTGGGGCTGGGACTTCGGCGACCAGTCCACCGTGACCGTCCACGTGCGGCGGCTGCGGGAGAAGATCGAAAGGGATCCGGCCACCCCGGCGAGGGTGGTCACGGTGTGGGGCGTCGGCTACCGCTACGACCCGGTGCGGCGATGATCGAGTCGGGTGAGTCCCTTGCCGACATGCTGCTGCATGCCTGGCACATCCTGCCGGTGGCGCTGGCGTTCGCGATGCCGGTGGCGGTGCTCGGCGGGCTGCTCCTGTACTGGCTCCGGCGGGGCTCGCTGGCCAGCACGCTGACGGTGCTGGTACTCATCCCGGTCGCGGCGACGCTGACCGGCGTGCTGGGCGTCAGCGGTTTCATGTTCAACCCGACGCTGACGACGATCCTGCTGGTGTGCCTGCTCGTCGCGCTGGTCACCGTGCCGGCGGCGGTCGTGCTGGGCAGGGCGATCGCGCGGCGGAGCGTGTGGGAGCGGGAGGCGAGGGAACGGGAACGCGCGGCGGAGAAGTCGCGGCGCGAGCTGGTGGCCTGGATCAGCCACGACCTCCGCAGCCCGCTCTCCGGTATCCGGGCGATGGCGGAGGCGCTGGCCGACGGGGTGGTGGCCGAACCCGACGAGGCCGCCGCGTACGCGCAGCGGATCAACGCCGAGGCGGAGCGGCTCTCCGTCATGGTCGACGACCTCTTCGAGCTGTCCCGGATCACCGCGGGCGCCCTGCGGCTCCAGCTCACCGCGGTGCCGCTGCGGGACGTGGTCAGCGACGCACTCGCAGCGCAGACGCCGGTCGCGGAGCGGAAGCGGGTCCGGGTGCACTCCAGCGCGCAGGCGTGGCCGGTGGTGGCGGGCAGCGACCCCGAGCTGGCACGGGTGGTGCGCAACCTCGTGTCGAACGCGATCCGGCACACCCCGCCGGACGGGACGGTGGCCGTGGAGATCGGCGTGGACGGGCGGGACGCGCTGCTTGCGGTCGACGACGGGTGCGGAGGCATCCCGGAGGAGGAGATCGGGCGGCTGTTCGACGTGGCCTACCGCGGCACCCAGGCGCGCACGCCGGAGCCGGCGGGCGGCACGGCCGGTGGCGGCCTCGGCCTGGCCATCGCGAAGGGGCTGGTGGAGGCGCACCGCGGCCGGATCGGGGTCCGCAACCACGGCGACGGTTGCCGTTTCGAGGTCCGGTTGCCCCTCGCCGCCACCTGACCCGGGCGGCTCAGGACCCGGGGGCGACCGGCGCGCGCAGCGGCGCGGTGGCGAAGGCGGCGATGCCCTCGGCGAAGCCGGTTCGCGCGGTGAACCCGAGCAGCCGCTCGGCACGCGCCGGATCGGCGACCACGTGCCGGACGTCGGCGGGCCGCGCGCCGCCCACCACTCGCGGCGCCGGGCCGCCGCAGGCGCGGGCGAGTTCCCCGGCCAGCTCGCCGACCGTGTGCGGCTGGCCCGAGCAGACGTTGACCGGGGTCAGCTCGCCCGCCGTGCCGTCCGCGCGCAGGGCCAGCAGGTTCGCCCGCGCCACGTCGCTGACGTGCACGAAGTCGCGGCGCTGCCGGCCGTCCTCGAGCACGGTCGGCGCCTCGCCGCGGTAGAGGGCCGAGCGGAACAGCGATGCCACCCCGGCGTACGGCGTGTTCTGCGGCATCCGCGGTCCGTAGACGTTGTGGTACCGCAGCGCCCACACGGTGCCTCCCGTCTGCCTCGCCCACGCGCCCGCGAGGTGCTCCTGTGCGAGCTTGGTCGCGGCGTAGGTGCTGCGCGGCACCAGCGGGGCGTCCTCGGGCACCAGCAGCGGCCGAAGCGGGGTCCCGCAGTGCGGGCAGCCCGGTTCGAACCGGGCTGCCTCGACGTCCGACCGGTCGCGCGGGGCAGGTGGCACGATCCCGTGCCGGTCGCACGAGTACCTGCCCTCGCCGTAGACGACCATCGACGATGCCAGCACCAGCCTGCCGACTCCGGCCTTGTGCATCTCGGCGAGCAGCACGGCCGTGCCGTAGTCGTTGTGCAGCGCGTACGATGGCGCGTCGGACGGATCGATCCCGTGCCCGACCACCGCGGCCTGGTGACACACGGCGTCCACACCGGTCAGCAGCTCGCCGAGCAGGGCGGCGTCGGTGACCGTGCCCCGCACGAACCGGTGCGGGCCCATGTAGTCCGGTGGTTCCTGGGAGCCGTGTGCGGTCGGCAGCAGCTCGTCCAGCAGCACAGGTTCGCAGCCGGACTCGGTCAGCACGTCGGCGATGTGGGAGCCGATGAAGCCGGCTCCGCCGGTAACGAGAACACGCACGTCGGCGACGCTAGGCCCCCGGCGCCGTGCGCGCAGCGCCTTCGGCGGACACGTAAGCGTTCGGTCACATCTCCCTTCGCTCACCCGCCCGCGGCCGACCTACTACGGTGGGGCACATGGAACGGAGTGCACAGCGGCTCGGCCGCGCCCTCGTGGTGATCGTCGACGACCGCGCGGCTCATGGTGAAACCGAGGACAACGCCGGTCCCCTGGTGACGGAGCTGCTGGAAGAGGCCGGGTTCATCGTGGACGGTACGGTCGTCGTCCACGCCGACACGGTCGCCATCCGCAATGCGCTCAACACGGCGGTGATCGGTGGTGTCGACCTTGTGATCACCGTCGGGGCGACGGGCGTCTCGCCACGCGACGTCACCCCGGACGCCACCGCCGGCGTGCTCGACCGGCCGATCCCCGGCATCAGCGAAGCCATCCGTTCGTCCGGCCTCGCCGCCGGTGCGGTCGACGCGGGGATCTCCCGCGGCCTCGTCGGCGTCTCCGGCAGCACACTCGTGGTCAACCTCGCCGGGTCCCGCGGCGCCGTCCGCGACGGCATGGCGACACTGTCCGCCCTGGTACCGCACGTCATCGACGAGCTCTCCGGCCTCGACGAGGCCTGAGGGCCCACCCCATGTCCGACGACGACCACGGAAGGGTTCCCCGAGAAACCAGCCGATCGACCAGGCGGGAGATCGACGAGGTTTTCGGGGAGACCCTGCCCGAGACCACCTCGGACGAGCGCGAGCCGCGCTCCGATCGTTCCAGCGCGGACGACTGGTTCCTGGAGAACCGGCCGCCGCACCACGATCGCTAGGCTGTGTTTGTCAGCGTTTGTCAGCGTTTGTCAGCGTTTGTCAGCGTTTGTCAGTGCGCTTGCGGATGGGCGTCGACGGACCGTCACGAGGTCGCACGGCCTGCCTTGCCGGGCAACGTGCACGGCACGCGGACACCGGCGCGCGGCGCGCGGACACGGGCTCACTCCTTGACGCGTTGCTCCCGCAGCAGGTCCCTGATCTCGGCGAGCAGTTCGACGTCGGTCGGTTCGGCCGGGCCGGACTCCTCGCCGCGCCTGCGCCTCTCCTGCACCTTGCGCAGCGGCAGTACGAACAGGAAGTAGACGACGGCCGCGATGAGCAGGAAGTTGATCACCGCGCTGATCACGTTACCGATGTCGACAAAGGTGGCCTCGTTGTCCCCGAGGATCCGGAAGCCGAGACCGTTGGCGGCGTCCGAGCCGCCGAGCGCGTTGATCAACGGCTGGATCAGGCTGTCGGTGAACGCCGTCACGATCACCGTGAACGCCGTACCGATGACCACCGCGACGGCGAGGTCGATGACGTTGCCGCGCATCAGGAAATCCTTGAAGCCCTTGAGCACGCGCACTCCCTTCCATAAAGGACCCGGCCTTGTGAGTGCCTGCGTGAGTCAGAACGCGGCTCGGCACCCACGACTAGCGGAGGGTAACGGTCACCGGCCGGCCGAGCGTGGCGGCCGCCAGCTGCGCCGCGACATCGGTGGGAGTGGCGAGCAGTACCAGCGGGCCGTCGTCGGCGTGGTCGGGCCCGTCGCGCGCCGGGCTTGCCGGGCCGATCACGGTCAGCACGGTCGCCATGCTGGCCAGCACCTCGTCTCCGGCGTCTCCGGTGTCCCTCGTGTGATCCGTCCCCAGGGTGACGACGTCGACCCGGGCGCCGGGACGGAGCAGTCCGGCGATGCCGGAGTCGGCGAGCCGGACGGGCACGGTCGTGGTGCCCGGTGGTGTGGAGCGGGAGCCGAGCAGCCGGACGTCGGTGATCGGCTCGCCCTCCCTGGCTGCGCCGGCGAGCACGCGCCCGTCGACGGCATCCGGCGCGCCGAGCGCACCGGCGGGGCGCATGGATTCGGGTACGTGCACCAACCGCACGTCAGCGGGCCGGAGAGTAGTGCCGAGCGGCAGGTCCCGGGCGGAGACCAGCATCTTCGCGGCGGGCTCACCGCCGGCCGTGGCAGGCTGCGCGGCGAGGGCCGCGGCGACGAGGAACAGCGCCGCGGCGAGCGCGCGACGGATCAGCGTGACCGGGCGTCCGCGCAGTGGCGGTGGGAGCCGTTCGTACCATCGGCGGCTCCGTGGCGTGTCGTCCATCGCCAACCCCCATCGTCTGCGGCGAGGGCGGGCGTTCCGCCGCTCGGTACAGCCGACGTTATGGGGGCCCGCCACGCAGGCGGAACCGCCGGGTCACGCCCCTGTGGACAACTGGGGTGCTGTGGACAACTTGGTCCGCTACGAGGCCGCGGACGCCGTTTTCGTCGTACCCGAGGAGGAGGATGACGAGCTCGTGCCCGTGCTGCCGGAGCCGCCGGAGGCGGAGCTCGAACCGGAGTCCGCCTTGCCCGAGCCGGAGCTTTCCGGCTTCGCGCTGTCGGCGCTCTTGCTCTCCCCGGAGCCGTTCGAACCGTTCGAGTCGTTCGAGCCGTTCGCCTTCGCCGAGGACTTCGCCTCGGAGCGGGCGTCGTTGCGGTAGAAACCGCTGCCCTTGAAGATCACGCCCACCGACCCGTACAACTTGCGCAGAGCTCCAGAGCACTGCGGGCAGTCGGTCAGGCTCGCTTCGGAGAAAGACTGGACCGCCTCGAACTGGTGGTCGCACTCCTTGCAGGCGTACTGATAGGTCGGCACAGGCGCTCCTTCTGGCATTGGCACTCAATCCCTGAGAGTGCTAACCCAATTCTGCGGGATGACATTCCCCGAGCGCAATCGAGGTGCGTCTCACATCCGGCCCGGGTACGGCAGCCGCAGAACGCCCCTGCCCGGGGTGAGCACCGCCGTCATCCTGACGTCGTGCGGTTCGGCCGGCAGCCGCTCGACGAACTCGGTGTCACGGATCACGGCGATCAGGTCGGCCGAGGGCGAGGCGAACCGCAACGACCGGTCGTAGTAGCCGGCACCACGGCCGAGCCGGACGCCCTGGTGGTCGACGGCGAGCGCCGGCAGCAGCACGAGGTCGGCCTCGCCGACCCCGGCGGCGCCCAGCCGCGGTCCGCTGGGTTCCAGCACACCGCGATATCGGCCCTGGACCAGGGCCGACGTGTCCGTGTACTCGGCCCAGTCAAGCGGCTCCCGCCGCGGCGGCACGATCGGCAGCAACACCCGCGTGCCCCGGTCGCGGAGCACGTCGAGCAGGGCGATCGAGCCCGGTTCCGGGCCGAACGGGACATAGCAGCAGACGGTGCCGGCCGCCAGGCCGGCCACGGCTTCGGTGAGTGCCTTGGCCTCGGTGACCTGCTGCTGGGCCGGGATGGCGGTGCGCTCCGCGGTCAGCCGCGCGCGCCACTCCGCCTTGCCGGGGTCGTCATTGTCGGTCTCACGCACGACCCCAGGCTAGGCTTTGCGCCCATGACGGGCGCCGCGAGTCACAAGACGTTCCGAACCGCCATCGTGCCTGCCGCAGGCCTCGGCACGAGATTCCTGCCGACCACGAAGGCCGTACCGAAGGAGCTGTTGCCGGTCGTGGACACCCCCGGTATCGAGCTCGTCGCCGACGAGGCGGCCCAGGCGGGCGCCAGCCGCATGATCGTGGTCACCTCACCGGGCAAGGAGTCCGTGGTCAGCTACTTCCAGCGCCAGCCGGAGCTGGAGGCGACCCTCGAACGCAAGGGCAAGACCGCGCTGTTGGAGAAGGTTCGCCGGGCACCCGGCCTGCTCGACGTCGAGGTGGCGATCCAGGAGGAGGCGCTCGGCCTCGGCCACGCGGTCGCGCAGGCCGAACCGAACCTGACCGACGACGACTCCGCGGTCGCGGTGCTGCTGCCGGACGATCTCGTGCTGCCGGTCGGCGTGCTCAGCCGGATGGCCGACGTGCGGGCGCGCCAGGGCGGCAGTGTGCTGTGCGCCTTCGACATCCCGAAGGAACAGATTTCACCCTATGGTGTGTTCGACGTCTCCGAGACGGATGAGCAGGACGTCAAGCGGGTTCATGGCATGGTGGAGAAGCCCGCCCCCGAGGACGCGCCGTCGACGTTCGCCGCGGCCGGCAGGTACCTGCTGGACCGGGCCGTCTTCGACGCGTTGCGCCGGATCACCCCCGGCTCGGGCGGCGAGCTGCAGCTGACGGACGCGGTGGCGCTCCTCATCAAGGAGGGTCACCCGGTGCACATCGTGGTCCACCGGGGCGGCAGGCACGACCTCGGCAACCCCGGCGGCTTCCTGCGGGCGGCCGTGGACTTCGCGCTCGAAGACCCGGACTACGGGCCGGCACTGCGCAGCTGGCTGGCCGAACGAATCGAGACCGACCGCTCATGACAGAACCCGAGCCGACCACCACCCTGCCAGCGGGCGCCGGCGAACCGGCCGCCGAGTTCCGGTCGGTCGAGGCGCAGCTCGCGCTGGCGCTCGACGCCGCCGTGCGGCCGCGCCCGGTGCGGGTCGCCATCTCGGAGGCGCAGGGCCTGCTCTGCGCCGAGGAGGTCGTCGCCGAGCACGCGCTGCCCGGATTCGACCAGGCGGCGGTGGACGGCTATGCGGTTCGCAGCGTCGACGTGCGCGCCGCGAGCCAGGAACCGGTCGAGCTTCCCGTGGTCGGGGAGATCCCGGCCGGCTCACGGCAGCCGCGCAGGCTCCAGCCGGGTCAGGCGGTCCGGGTGGCGACCGGCGCGCCGCTGCCCACGCTGGCCGACGCCGTGGTGCCGACCGCGTTCACCGACGGGCACCAGGCCAAGGTCGCCGTGCACCGGGCCGTCCCGTCCGCCGGTTACGTGCGGCGCACCGGGGAGGACGTCCAGATCGGTGACGTCGCCGTGCGCAAGGGCGACACCATCGGTTCCGCGCAGGTCGGCCTCCTCGCCGCGGTCGGAAGGGCCAAGGTGCTGGTCTACCCGCGGCCCCGGGTGTCGATCGTGTCCGTCGGCGACGAGCTGGTGGACATCGACCGCACCCCGTCCGTCGGCCAGGTCTACGACGTCAACTCCTACGCGCTCGCCGCGGCCGCCCGGGACGCCGGTGCCGAGGTGAGCAGGGTCGGGATCGTGCCTACGGATCCCAAGCGACTGCGGGAGACGGTCGAGGGGCGGCTGCTCATGTCCGAGGTCGTCGTCGTCGCGGGCGGCGCGGGTGGCACCACGGGCGAGGAGGTGCACGCGGCGCTGGCCGACCTCGGCCGCATCGAGATGGCCCGGGTCGCGATGCACCCCGGCTCGGTGCAGGGCTTCGGCAGGCTGGGCCCCGACTCGGTGCCGACGTTTCTCATCCCGGGCAACCCGATGAGCGCGCTCGTGGTGTTCGAGGTCCTGATCCGGCCGCTGATCAGGGCAGCCCGCGGCACCCGCAACCCGCACCGCCGGATGGTGGACGCGCGGCTGCTCTCGCCGGTCACCTCCACCGCGGGCCGGCGTGGTTTCCTGCGCGGGCAGCTGCTGCGTGACGAGAGCAACGGGGAGTACCTGGTGCAGCCACTGGGAACGTCGGGCGCTCACCTGCTCGCCTCGCTGGCCGAGGCGAACTGCCTGATCAACGTCGACGACGAGCTCACCGAGGTTTCGGCGGGGGAGCAGGTCAAGGTGACGTTCCTGGCCCAGCGCGCCTAGCGGCCGATGTCCACACCGGTGTATGGGGCGCCGCACGGCCCCGAATCCCGGCATCCGGGCTGGCCCGCACGACTCGGTCCCCTCGAGGTTCCGGCCGGGACGGTGGCACTGCGCCCCATCCGGCTGCGCGACGCGGGCGAGTGGAGCCGGATCCGGCTGCGCGACCGGGCCTATCTCGAGAAGTGGGAACCGACCGCCGTCGGTCCGTGGCCCGAGCGCAACGCGCTGTGGTCGTGGCCGCCGCAGTGGGCGTCGCTGCGGTCGCTGGCGCGGCGCGGCCAGTGCCTGCCCTTCGCGATCACGGTCGACGGCGCCTTCGCCGGTCAGATCACGGTCGGCAATGTGATCCGGGCTTCGCTGCGCTCGGCGTGGGTCGGTTACTGGGTGTCGTCGGCGCTGGCCGGCGGAGGGTTGGCCACTGCGGCGGTGGCGCTGCTGACCGACCACGCGTTCTCGGCGGCCGGGCTGCACCGGCTCGAGGCGACCGTGCGGCCGGAGAACGGGGCCAGCCTGCGCGTGCTGAGCAAGGCCGGCTACCGGCAGGAGGGGCTGTTCCTGCGCTATCTCGATGTCGCCGGGGACTGGCGTGACCACCTGTGTTTCGCGGTCACCGCGGAGGAGACCGGAGATGGGTTCGCCCAGCGGCTGGTCGACTCCGGGCTGGCCACGCGGCCCTGACCCCTGTCGGCAGTTCGTGACTTTTTCACCGGATCCAGTGACCACTTTCCCCGGTTCACCCGGCGTGCCTCCCGTTCTTCTGTTACTCCTGTGACTAGCGTGACGATGGTCAGAGTGGGAAGCGGGAGTGCGGTGGTCGGGTTGAGCACCGAGGCTGGTTTCCAGCGGGGCTCGACTCGCGCGATTCCACTAGGACACAGCAATGGGTCGGGGGAGGTGACGGGAGATGCCAAGCTCGTTGATCATCGTCGCGCTTGCGGCGGCGTGGCTTGTCGTTCTCGTTCCCATGATCGCGCGCAAGCGCCAGGAAATCGCGCAGACCAACGACTCCGCGTTGGCTGCCCGGGTCGTGCGGAGCGGGAGCCCACGCAACGAGTGGCGGAAGGAGTTCGCCATGTCCGAGAACTCGAAGCGGGGCGGCGAGATGTCTGCCGATGACGAGGACTTGATCGAGGACGAGGACTTCGAGGACTACGACGAGGATCTTGACGACGAGGTCGACGACCCCGAGCCCGCTCCGGCCCGCGCCACGGCCGCCGAGGAGTCGGCGAGGGAGGACCGGAGCGGCCGCCAGTACCGGCCGGGTCGCGGCGGGTTCGACCCCGAGGCCGCCGAGATCGCCGCCCGGGCGAAGTACGTCCACCGGCAGCGGGTCGTGCTCGCACTGCTGCTGGTCGCGGTGGTCACCGGCGTGCTCGCCGGTTTCGTCTGGTCCATGTTCTGGGGCGCCCACGGTGTCGCCGACGCCGTGCTGGTCGGTTACCTCGTGTACCTGCGCAAACAGGTGCGCATCGAGGAGGAGATCCGCCAGCGCCGGCTCGCCAGGCACAACGAGGCCGTTCGCCGCGCGCCCGCCCGGGAACGGTCCCCGCTCGAGGACATCGAGGTCGTGCCCACCGAGCGCCGGGAGATGGTGGGCTCCGAGCGCAGGCCGGTGCCGACGTCGCGAGTGCGCAGGCAGGCCGTCGTCGTGGACCTGGACGACGAGGATCCCGCCTTCCACGAGCTCGACGAGCCCGGCCAGCTGCCGTACCGGCGGGCCGTCGGAGAGTAGACCCCCTCGCTCGATGGGCATGGCTCGGTTGCTATGCTCATCGAGCTTCCATCAGGGGCTGTAGCGCAGTTGGTAGCGCGTCTCGTTCGCATCGAGAAGGTCAGGGGTTCGATTCCCCTCAGCTCCACGCAGATCAGAGGCCCTTTTCCGGTAGCCGGGAGAGGGTCTTTTGCGTGAGTACAGCAGCAAAGTACAGCAGTAGGCCTCATGCCGAGACCCCGCAGTTGGTGCGGACGTGGTGCCAGACGACGATGTCCACGACGCGAAGGTCCGAGAGGGGCCGGTCGTCCGGTGTGCGCCGGCCTTTCGTCCATTCGGCGATCAGGGAGCCGTTAGCGATCATGTCGGCATGGAGTGCTGTGTAGAAGCGGGGCGGGTCTCTGCGAATGCCGTAGAAGTCTTGAACGAGTGAGTCATACACCGGCACCAGACTCGGGCGAAGGCGGTGCAACACCTTGGAGACGGTCACGGCCGTCCATCAAGGATCGCCTCGGTGCGTTGGTTCGCGTCGCGGACCAAGCGGAACGGCTGAGCATCGATCGATGTGATCGCGCAAAACGACGCGTTGTCGTCAGTAGCGTCGAGTACGTGCTGCATGCTGTCGCGAAGCGCCGTGTACGCGCTCGAGCCCTGCCGGAACAGCGGAACGACATCGCCGTGGCCGAGGCGCAAGCTGAGCAAGTTCGCGGCGAATACGTCAAGCGGTGTGAGACCGCCTGAGAAATTGTACAGCTGGTCATATGTTCGGAAGGCGTATGACCCGGCTGGGTCGGTGTAGGCGTCCAGGTGCGAATCCGCACATCTGGCGAGTGAGGCGATCGTGGCCACCAGGCCCTCCCTAGGTCGTTCCTTCAGAACGTTCGGACCCTGAACACGGTGTACTGCCTTGCGCATGAAGACTATCGCCGAGTCGTTTCAGCACGGCCCGGGTCCGGCTCGAGGAGGCTTGGGCGTAGACCTCCATGGTCAACGCGAACTGGGCGTGGCGCAGGATGCGCATGACCTGCCGGGGGTGGACGTCCAGGTCCACCAGGGGGGTGGCGCAGGTGCGTCGGCCGTCGTGCACGGTGATCTTGGGCACAGCGGCCTTGCGGATGCGGGTATCCCACGAGCGGTTGAAGTTGCGCGGTTCGACGGGTGTGCCGTACTGGGTGGTGAACACCAGGCCATCGCCCTGCCACACCTGCCCGGCTTTCTGGATGTCCGCGTCCTGTTGTTTTCCTCCGGGCCTGCAGCGCGGCCGTGCACACGTCGATCAGCGGAAGCGTGTCCTCGGAGGCATCCGTCTTCGTCTGGCGATGCAACAGCTCGCGCCGAACACGTTGGAGCTGCAGGCCGACAGTCAGCTCCCCCGCGTCGAGGTTCACGTCGTCCCACATCAAGCCGAGCACTTCGCCCTTGCGCAGTCCGAGCACCAGGATCAGGACGTAGGCCGCATACAGCGGGTCGCTGTCGGCCTTGGCGGACTCGAGGAACTTGCGGGCCTCGTCGCTGGTCCAAGCCTTGCCTTTGCGTTTGCGGGTGGACGGCAGGGTGACGTGGGCGGCGACGTTGCGGGTGATCAGTTCGTCGGTGATGGCCTGGTTCAGCGCACGGCGCAGGCAGGCGCGGATGTCACCGATCATGCGGGCGGACGGGGTGTCCTCGCAGCAGTGGCCGATCGCGCAACAGCGGCGCTTCTCCGGCGGGCGGCGGGTGTCCTTGCCCTGGGCGCAGCACTGACAGACGTGCGGCAGCTTGTTCAGCCACGTCTGGACGTCCTGCACCTGAAGCCGGTCCAGCCGTCGTTCCCCGATCCAGGGGTTGATGTAGAGGCGGACGAACAACTCGTAGTTGACGTAGGTCAGCGGGGCACGGTTGGGTTTGATGACCTCGTCCAGCCAGTACGCGAGGTACTCACGCAGGCGCGGGACCTTGGTGGCTACCGGGCCCTGCTTGGCCCGATGGTGCAGCTTGATCCACTTCTCGTGGACGATCTCGCGGGTCGGGCCGTAGACGTACTTGCGTTTGCGTTTGCCGGTCGGGGTCCGGACCCAGACGTAGCCTGCGTATCCGTTGCGGTACGGGAAGATCGAGCCTTCGCCGTTAGAGCGCGAGCGGCCACTCATCTTCGGCCTCTTTCGCTCGGCGCTCGATGAATTCGTCGACCCATTGCGGCAGGATCCGGCGGCTGCGGCCGACCTTCACCGAGCGGATCTCACCTTCGATGATGAGCATCCGGGTCTTGGACACGCCGAAACCGAGCATCTGGGCGACCTCGGCGACGGTGTGCCACTTGGGTTGGTGGACTCGTTCCTGCATTCGTGCTGCTCCTTTCCGGGGGACGGTCTCCTTCTGTTAGGCGGCATGACGTTCGAGCTTGCGGGTTGCGGCGTACTCGCGCGCTTTGGCGGCGGAGGTGGCGGCGAGTTCAGCGTCGCCGAGCGTGAGCCAGCCGATGCCGGCGTAGGTGAGGTCACCGACGATGAGGGTGGTGTCCTCGTCGAGGTGCTCGGCGGTGCGGTGACCACCGTTGCGGAGGATTTGCTGACTGCGCTGGTAGACGCGGCGGATGGTCTTGCGGGTGGGTCCGTAGCGGCCGGACTTGGTGGTGAAGTGGCCGCCGAAGCCGAGCATGTGTGCCCAGCGGCGGAGTTTGCCGTAGGTGTGCTGCCACTGCTGGCGGGCGATGGCTTCGTCAGTGGTGCCCGGTGGGTACCAATAGGCCCGGTCGTCATCGGGAGTACCGGGGTCGTGCGGGTTGGCGCCGAGGTCCCAGCAGGTGGCGATGAGCGTTCCGGTGTGGGTCTGGTAGTCGGCGTAGCGGCCGATGGTCTCGCTGGTCAGCCGCCGGGAGAGGTGACCAGTCGTTTCGGTCGATTTGGTCGCGTACTTGGCGACGTATCCGGCGACCATCTCTTCGGTGATGTCGATCCCACCGACGCGGGTCAACGGCCGGTTGACGAGTTGCTGGCCCCAGGTGATGAGCCAACCGTCCGGTCTGGCGGGGATGTCGTCGGTGCCGGGGTGAGGCGGTGTGCGGTAGGCGGTGGCGCGGGCGGCATCGAGAATGAACTGGTCGAGATCGGCGGACGTGATGTTGGGTGGCGGCGGGAGGATGGCGTCCGGGTCGGTGGGGTCTCGCCGATCGAGGCGGATGATGGCGTGGAAGTGGACGATGCCGCGGTGTTGGTATTCGGCGACTTTGCCGTAGCTGACATCGAGGGTAGCGCCGTGGTGCTTGCCGAGGCGGGCGACAAGCCGTCGCAGGGTGATGGTGGTGCGGCGCCAGAGTTCGCTGGCGAAGGCGTTCCAGACGGCGTGGGCGGGGTAGTCGTAGCACTCGGGACACAGCGGTTTACCGAGACACGATGCGTTCTCGTGATGCCGCTGGGAGCACCAGGTGGGTTTGCCGTGCGGGCACAGGGTCATGGCACGGCGGATGCGGCACGGTTTGATGCGTCCGGACTTCTTCTCAACCGCGCGGGTGTGTACGGGTCCGAACGAGGGTGCGGTGAAGGTGGCGAAGACGGCGGGGTGGCTGGCAACCGTCTCGGGGGTGCCTTTGCCGCCGAGAAGTCCGGCTTTGATCAGGTGATAGGTGTCGGCGCGGTACAGCTCGGCACAGGACGGGCAGACGTCGGCGCGGCGGTTGCCGCAGGGGACGTAGAGCACGCCGTCGGGCATGGTCGCGGTGGTGCGGGTAGCGAGGATGTCGCCGGTGTCCGGATTGATGGTGTGCAGCCGCCCAGTTAGACGGACGGGCTGGGTGCAGCCCGCGGCGGTGCCGATGTGCTGGAGCCACTGCGCATGGTCGCGGTCCGCAGCACGCTCGAGGGTGGCGCTGCGGGCATCGAGCAGTGACGTGGTGGCGGTCATCGACGGGTCGGACTCCAGCGCAGGGTCTCGTCGGGCAGGTCGTCGGCGGTCGGGTACAGCTCGACCCAGGTGGTGCCGAAGTACCGCAGGGCGGCGGCGAGCTGGCGAGTGAGGTTGAGCGCGGCGGTGCGGTCGAGGCGGACCTCGGCGGGCCAGCGGGTGGCCGGTGGTGCCGGGAAGGCCGTGAGGTGCACGAGCTGATCCGGCACAAACATGCTGACGCCGATCGCGGTGGCGCCCGGTTGCTGCTCAGGACGCATCGTGGTCACCACTGCAGGGTGGGGAAACGACCGTGGAAAAACTCGCGGGCGACCTGCTCAGCGCGAGCGCGTATCGTCGCGATCTCCTCGGGGCTACGACGGGCGAGCCAGCCGGTGAGATCGCCGTTGAAGACGACCTCGGCGTGAATGGCGTCCAGCGGGCTGACGCCGTCGGCGTAGAAGTTGTCCCCGAAGGTAGCCAGGTAGGAGCCGAGGGCGTCCACAACCTGGTGGGCCGTCAGCGAGTAGCCGGGACCCCACAGGAAGATTGGCGCACCACGAGCGTCCACGGTGGCCTCGTCGGTGTGATCGAGTGTCGTGGTCATGAGCTGGGTTCTCCTTTCTGTGACATGGTTTTCGGCTCAGGTGAAGATGGTGGTGAGAAAGGAGCCGACGGCGTTGCCTGCATCGGAGAGCCAACCTCCGATATGGGCGGTGGTGTCGGCGGCTTGGCGCGGCTGATTGACGATGAACAACAGCAGTAAGATGAGCACGAACGCGCCGAGCAGTCGGGCTCCGATTCGTTTGGAATGCATGGGTTTCTCCCTTCCTGGGACGGTCGGTGTCGGCCGTCACCCCCACCACCAGGCGCGGGTTCTCGGTCTGGTGGTGAGAGTCGCGGTCGAACCCGTTCGTCGGTGGGTTCGTGGCGAGGTCAGGCCGCGGCGAGCAGTTCGTAGGCGGTCTGCTTCTTGGCCCCGAGGGCTTGACTGGTCAGCACGCGGTGCGCGCGGGCGTCCGGTGTCTTGGCGGGCGCATAGTGGTCGAGGTACTCGGTGATGGCCTGCAAGCCTGCCCAGCGGGTGCCACGGATCGCGCTGTTGGTGTCGGTGTCGGCGAAGAGCTGGTGCAGGGTGCTGGTGCGGCGCTGGCGGTTGCGCTCGGCGCGCTTGCCTTCATCGTCGGGGTCGTAGGGCCAGAGCTGGTCCACGATGCCGTTGAACTGCGCATCCGTGAGGGTTTCCTGGATCAGGTGCTCGGCGGCGGTCTCGAAGGCGTCGCAGTACTGCCAGACGATGCCGAGCGCGGTGCGGACTTCGCTGATCTTGGTGCGGGCGGATTTGGTGTGCCGGATGCTGTAGCTGGCGCGGGCACTGTGCAGGGCCATGCGCTGGGTGTTGGCGCAGACGATGCGCACGGGGGTGACGATGACGCGCCAGGCGGTGGTGCCGTCGTGGCTGGACATCGCGGCGAGGTAGAGCTCGATGTCGTCGGTTCCGGCGATGGTGACGTGCTTGGGGAGTTTCATCGTGACGAAGGTCTCGCGGCCGCCGCGCAGGGATCCGGCGGTTTCGAAGTGGGCGCCGCCTTCGTCGACGAGCAGGTTGAGTAGTTCGCAGTGTTCTTCGTTCTGCACGACGGTGTAGTCCTTGCCGACCACGGCCAGGACTTCCGGCTTGCTGGTCTTGGGGTGGGTACGGACGGTCGCGTAGTGGTCGGGCACCTCCAGGGTGGTGACGCCGTCCGAGGTGACTTCGGCGGCGGTGAGGGGAAGTAGGCGGACGTTCCAGCCACCGAGGTAGGCGGTGGTCATGACGTCTTCGGCGGTAAGGCAGTCACGGGTGACCGTGCCGAGTTGGTGCCAGGCATCCTGACGCGCGGTAACGAAGGCGGTGGTGCCGTCCTCGAAGGTCTCGAGGTCGTGTGCCATGGCTGGTTTCCTTTCTGTGTAGGGGTTTCTGTGTTGACGGCTCAGGTGTGCGGCCGTCACCCCCACCACCAGGCCACGACTCTCGGGGCTGGTGGTGAGAGTCGCGGTCGAGCAACTGGTGAACAGGCAGGGGCTAGGGCCTGATCCAGAGTTCTGCCCAGCCGGGCACGGGCGGCCGTGGGCCGCACCGGATGAGATAAGTGCCGAGACGGTCGGCGAGTTCTTGCTCCGTGCGAGGTAGCTCGAGGTAGGTGCTGGCGAACAGGTCGCGCCAGATGTCGCTGGGGTCAGTGATCGCGCCGGTGGAGGCGAAGCTGTAACCGAAGCTGGCTTGGCCACCGTGGTAGAGGGCGGCGATGGTGCGAGCGGCGGCGTCGCTGATCTCCTCGCCAAGCGGCAGTGTGGCCAGGTAGTGGTAGAGCGCGTCGAGATCGCCTGAGTGGCGCGTGTCAGTCATCGCGGACCTCCTGCTCGTAGGTGCGAATGCCATCGGCGTAGCCGGAGAGGTATTCCGCGGCCATGTCACAGGCGAGCGCGCGGTACTCGGCAGCCGTGGTTTCGACGACGTCTCCAGCGAGCAGGTAGTCGAGAAGCTGGAGGGGTGTGCGTCCGGTGAGGATGGTGTCGTCGCCAGATTCGGGCCAGCCGTAGGCGGTGCAGAAACTCGCGTGGCTCCAGCCGTGGTTCTCACCGAGGGCGTTGGCCTGTTTCAGCAGATCAAGCTTGTCCATGATCAGGCTCCTTTGCGATCCATGGGGTTTCGTCGGTCTTGAGTCCGATGCGGCCGATGTGGGCCCAGGCGGTGTTGAGGTGCCGCTCGGCGGTGTCCAGGGATGCGTCGAGGTCGCGCAATGCGGAGTCCGCGTGTCCAAGGGACTCTCGTGGGTTGAGCCCGGCTGAGCCGTAGTGGTCGCCGGGGTCGAACGCCAGGAGATCGGGAAAGGTGTCCAGGAAATCGCGGATGTTGCCCAACAGTGCAACCAGACCGCCGAGAAACGGATACAGATCCGGGACGATAATCGTCTTATTGCGGCGATGAGCGAACAGACGTTGCTGGGCTTGATAGACCGCATCACAGGCACGGTCGAGCTTGCGTGCGGGATAGTCGTCGGTCATATCGGCCTCCGTTGTGTGTCGGATTGACGGGCGAGGCATTCGTCCGTCACCCCCATCACCAGGCGGAGAAATGCGTGAATCTTGGGCCTGGTGGTGAGAGTCGCGGGCGAAAGCCGCAAGGAGGGTCAGAACAGTGCGTGTTGGCTGCGGCATGACTGGCACAACCGGTTGCCGTCAAGATCCCCAGAGAAGCGGGTGCGGCAGTGGATGCAGAGGCGGTCGTGGTGTTCCCGGCAGTCGCGGCACCAGATGATGCCGGTGTAGTCGTCCGGGTAGTAGGTCTTGCAGTCCGGGTACCTTCGGATACCGGGCATGTGGGACTTGCGCCCGATGCGGAGTTGGTGGATGGCCCAGGTGAGGTACTCGTCGGTGAACCGGGCGATCATGGTGACTTCCCGGTCTTCTCGCGGTGGATCGGCCGGTTGAGGTCGATCAGCACCAGGGCCGTGAGACCGCCGCCGATGAGGAGTACCAGCAGGGCGATGGTGGTCATGATCGTGTTCACGATGGGGAAGATCGCCGAGAGGAAGCCGAGGAGGCAGAACACGGCGATTCCGAGAACAGCAGGTCGCATGGTGGTCACGTCCTTTCAGCAGGGTTCGGTGCGGATGCCGCCGCGAGGGCCGAAGAACGCTCGGCGGTCCGGGTAGAAGTCACCGCCGCATTGGCGGGGGATCGCTCAAGAAGACCTGGATTTCCGCCGCGTGGTCGGCCAGGTGGGCAACATGTTCGATACGGCCGTCGGCGAAGGCGTGATCGCACAACCAATGCCCGTTGGAGTTGTAGCGTTCGCGCAGCGCGTCAGTGACGGCCCGCAGGTTGGGGAAGACTTCGAGGTCTTTCTCCGGATCGGGCGGGCTGCAGGAATTGCCGCCGTAGAACAGTCCGTAGACGGTCATGGGCGCACTCCTCCTGTACTGCGAATAGCGGTTGATCTATTCGTGCGTTCGGAAAATGGGATTCAGGGGTGCCGCGAATTCACGCGGAACGGCGCAGGTCGCGGGTGAAGGCGACGATGGCGCGGATGTCGGAGTCGCTGAGGTAGGCGGCTTTGAATCGTTGCGGGATGCCGCCTTCGGCGAGCAGCCAGCCGACACCGGCTGCGGTAGGGTCGATGGTCTTGGCGGAGTAGCCCTCGGTGGCCCATCCGACGGACAGGATGATGTCGGAGCTGGAATCGGTGGTGCAGCGGAACGCGACCCGGTAGCCGAAGAGGTCCCGCAGGCTGGTGGGGATGATGTCGGCGCTGGGCCGCTGGGTGGCGGCGATGGTGATGATCCCGGCGGCGCGTCCACGGGCGACGATGTCGCGTAACAGGCGCACGAAGTCTTCGCGCTGGTCCTTGCTGCCGTAGGTGGCCGAGAACAGGGCGAGTTCGTCGATGACGAACAGGATGGCGTCGAGGCCGTCGTCACGAGTGATCTTGCGGCGGCCCGCCTGGCGGAGCATGGCGTAGCGGATGTCCAGCTCGTGCTGGAGTTCGTGCAGCTTGTCCAGGGCCAGGTCCATGTCGTTGCCGACGAAGACGTCCGCGACCGGATGCCAGGGGTCGAGTTCGACCTGTTTGCCGTCGAAGAGCCACAAGCGGCAGTCCGCGGAGAGGGCTCCGTGGGCGACGATGGTGTTCACCAGCGAGGACTTGCCCGAGCCGGGCTCGCCTCCGGCGATGAGGTTCTTGTAGGCCACAGTGACACGCACGGGTTGGCCGTACTCGTCGACGCCGAAGTGCATCGGGTCGTAGATCGACAGTCCCGCTACGGGGACTGTGGGGGCGGTCCTGCCACGGGAAGGGGTACCGCCGTGGTTGTGCTGGTTAGTCGAGATCGACATAGTCACTCACGTCCATTCCGCCGAACCCCTCCACGACCGGTGGAGGTACGGCACCGTTGCTGTTGGGTTTCTTGGCGCGCTCCGAGCGAGGCGTCCCGTTGCTACTGGCACGGCTCGGCTGCGGTGTGCTGACCTCGACGTCTTCACGTCGGGGCAGGGGCACCGTGTTGGCGTCGTCGGGTTGGGCCGGGTGGACGTGGTCGAGCACGTCCGGGGCCAGCTGGGCCGACTCCAAGGGGTCTCGGCGCACGATGTGCACGACCAGCGAGGCGGCACGCTTGCGGCTGGGTTCGATGCGGCACTCTCGTGCCCAGCAGGACACAGCGAGCTTGTCCGCCACCCGTTCGATGTCGTTGACCGACAGGCCGGCGGGCAGCCATACTCGGATGCGCTCCCCGACTGAGGTCGGCCGTGACCAGATCAGATACGGCAGGGTGCCGTCGTAGGTCATCGTCCAAGTACTGCGAAAGCATGCGCGTGCGCGATGCCGCGAGAAGACACACCAATAGCGGCGGGTCACATACCGGCGAGCCGGTTTGACCACCAGCACCAGCAGCACGATCCCGATGAGGATCGTCCACAGGCCCCAGGTGGGCAGCTTGGCAGACAGCCACCAGTAGATGAGGCCCACACAGAGGGCAAGGCAGAGTTCCACGCGAGCGCGGATGATGCGACCGACCACCGTGCCGATCCAGGTGCGCTGTGGGCGCATGATGAATTCGAACGCGCCGGTCCGTGCGGACTGGCGAACTCGCCCACCGCGGCGGAAAGTACTGGATTTAGCCATGACTCACCTCCACGTGAGTAAGCAAATGAATTGATGTGGGCACAGGGCCGGTTTCACTCGGTATCGAGATCACATGTCCGGCCCTGTGGCCACCAACTTCTGTGCAAGGGGTTAGCGATCTGTCAGGATCGCTCCGGTGAACTGGAGGCCGTCGACCGTGACGGTCTTCAGTTCACTGCCGGTTTCGGAGAACACGGCCGCTGCGAAACACACTTGGTACCAGGACATCAGCACCGTGTAGTCACGGCACAAACCCGAGTACTGGTCCCACAAATGGGCGCGCTCCTCGTCGGTCGTGGACTCTGTTACCCACTGGGCAACGCGATCCACAAGCTTTCCCAAGTTCGTCACCGCAACGAAGTAGCGATCACTTGTTGCGTAAAGATCATCAGTTGACATACCTGGAGCGCTCAGTTCGATACCAGACATGATTCTCCGATCACGTGCCGGAATGAAGGGTGTGCAAGTGATCAGGACTCAGCCTTGCCAGACCGCGACGAGTTCCCAGTCGGAACCGGGACCACAGCACGAGCGCGGAACGCGACCTTCGGCTTTCCACTGCCGTCAATCCACGGCATGGCCTGCAGACGCTCGATCGTCACCGACTGCCGCTGCGTCAACTGAGGCGGGTTGTCCGTCGCCACCGTGACCAGCACAGTCTCCGATCCGTCCGTTGTCCAGGCAACGAGCTGCACGGCATGCAGAGGCAGATTCGTACCACCCTGCTTATCCCGCCGCTGGTTCCCATCCTTGTCCAGGCGAGGCTCAAACGACCTCGCCACCTGAAACTTCACACCCGTGGTGTCGATCATCAGATCCATAACTACGGTCCTCCCAAATAAGAGGTGTTGTCGATTCACTTCGCGACCGAATTTTTCGGTACGCAAGACAAGGTTGACGGGGCCGCAACAACTGAAAAAGAGACGCCAGGTAACTAGGGGTAACTCGATTCGAGTTACGTCTGGACGGATGAAAAGAGGAGTGGGAAAATGGTCCGCCCACCGTGTACCGATCGGCGCAGGGAGGAGCCATCGTGGTGCACCCGATGAAGGAGGCGCGCAACCTCAGAGGTTGGTCTGTCACGCAGCTACAGATGCGCCTTTACGCTGAAGCTTCGAAGACCGGGCTGAAGCTGCCGGACAAGACCAGTCTGCGGGTGATGATCTCGAAGTGGGAGAACGGACACCGGCAGCCAGACTCGATGTACCGGTCACTTCTGGAATCGATCTACGGACTCCCTGCGCCAGCTCTCGGCTTCGAAACCGACGAAGGGTATGCGACCGACCCAGCAGAGGGCGCGCTCCAGACGCTGGCTCGGCGAGCAGGTTCACGTGCATTGGAGCAGCCTGCGTTCCAGCAATACTTCACCGATCAGCTCGCTCAGCACGTCGTGGCAGACAACCTGCTCGGCCCCAGCTTCGTGGTGGGTACCGCGGAAGCCCAGGCTTCCGATTTGACGCGGCTCATCAACCGGTCGGGTGAGCGCGCGCCGCTTGAAGTGTTCAGACTGGCAGCGCGGTTCAACGAGTTCACGGGATGGCTGCTGCAGGACAGCACACAGCTGAAAGATGCGCTTGACTGGACGAATAAGGCAGTTGACCTGGCGAAGGTCTCAAACGATCTGGCGGTATCCGCCTACTGCCTGATGCGCAAGAGCGCAATCTTGGAAGATCTCGGTCGAGGACGAGAGGCACTGGCGGTAGCTACCGAGTCCGTCGAGCTGGCGCAGCGGGTCGCTCCCGAACTGCTCCCTGTCTGCTACAAGCAGCAAGCATTGGCTACAGCCGCGTGCGCGAAGGCGAGGGACGCCGAGCTGCTACTCGAGATAGCTCTCGACACGGCGGAGAAGCAGGCTCCATCGAGCCTGGGCGAGTACTGCACGCCAGCGTACGTGGAAATGGAAGCCGCACGGTGCTGGATCAGTCTCGGCCGCCCTGAGAAGGCTGTGGACGCATGCCAGACCGCGCTGAACCACTGGCCCACGGAGCTGGTGCGAGACCAGTCGCTCTGTGCAGCTCACCTCATGCTTGCGCTGACTCAGACCATGAGATCGACGAAGCGTGTCCCGTGACCCAGAACGTCGTATCGTTGATCGAGGACGCCCCGTCCGCCCGGGCCATCCAGACCGCCAGGCAAGCAGCCAAGCTGTTGGCTCCATACCGGCAGTCGAAGCAAGTGCGGGCGGCGCTCCAAGAGATCACTCAAGTGGCGTAGAGAGGGCCGGGCATTGCTGATCACCACCGCGAGCTCCCACGATGTGCGGGACCAAGGTTCCGACATTGCTGTCCTACCTATTGGCAGCTTCGAGCAACACGGTGATCATCTCCCGCTCGCGACCGACACCCTGATCGCATGCTCGATCGCTCGACGAATCGCGAACGTCTACAGCCTCTTCCTGCTACCGCCGATCACCATCAGCTGCTCTCACGAGCATGCTGACTTCGCAGGCCCCGTCAGCATCAGCGCGACCACCGTGCACCGTGTCATCGGCGACATCCAGGAATCACTGAATCGTTCCAGTGTGGCGAAGCTCGTCCTGATCAACGCACACGGCGGCAACTACGTCCTCAGCAACGTTGTGCAGGAGTCGAACGCGCATGGTCAGCGCATGGTCCTGTACCCCTCATCCACCGAGTGGGAGCAAGCGCGACGTACGGCCGGCCTGACGACGAACGTCCACGAGGACATGCACGCTGGTGAAGCAGAGACCTCAATCTTGCTAGCTGAGCAGCCTGACCTGGTAGCACCAAGTTACGGCGAGGCCGACTGGACTGCTGACGACCGCCGACACCTCCTGAGCGAAGGTGTCATGGCGTACTCGAAATCCGGTGTGATCGGGCGGCCATCACTAGCCACCGCAGACAAAGGCAAGAGGCTGCTCGACGCCTTCGCCGCTCAGTTCAAGCCTTACCTTGGTCTTGTCTAGGCTTTGGTGGTGGCCAACTAAGCGGATACTCACAATGGTTTGTCTCGGCAACTCCCCTGCCAAGTCACAGCGGTCGGATCTTGCACACCACGCAGCTCACTGGCACCAGGCTGGTACCGACAACAAGCTCTGACCCAGACGCAAGCCGTGTACGTATCGTAACCAAGACGGCGATAACGATTCAGACACGGCTCGTAACGAAGATCCGAAGCCGTACGACCGCGCAAGGAGCGATCGTATCGACGCAGACTGTGACATATGGTGGCCTCTGAGTCCTGGGTTGAGACGTGCCTATGGGGGTAGATTGCGTGCCAGCTGACAAGCGAATTCACGAACTCGCTGCTGCGGTGCCGAACTTCGGTTACCTCCTCGTGCATGACCCTTTGTTAGTCATGTATGGGGCAATGGCCGAGCAACTCGTGTTCGACGATCCGAACACGTCCATGGTGAAGTGTCGCCAGTTTGGCGAAGCGCTCACAGCGCAAGCCTTCTCTCAATTCGGTATACCGGGTATGCCAGACAAGCAGCACCAACGTCTGAAAATCCTTAGCGACCAAGGCTTCGTGAACCAGCGAGTCCGCTGGTGGTTCGATGAGGTCCGCCGGATCGGTAACAAGGCCAACCACGAGGGTTTCGCCGCGCAACGGGAAGCGCTCCTGCTCCTGCGTGCTTCCTACGAACTCGGCGCCTGGTTTCACCGTACCGTCGCCGACCAGCCCGACGTGCCCGCCTTCATTCCTCCGCAACCTCGCAAAGAGGCTACGCCGACCTCCACCGCTGATGCCGAGGCTCTGGGCGAACTACACAGTCTGCTCGAAGCGCAGCGCGCCGAACTGGTCGAGATGCGTCTGAAGCTGGACGAGCATCACGAGCTCCAAGCTGCGGAGGAGGCCGCGCGACGACAGGCAGTCGAAGAAATCCAGCAGACTATGCAGGCGCAGGCCGGCATGGCGGAACTGATCAAGAATCTCACCAATCAGGTCGATGATCTCCAGCGCCGCCTCACGGACAAGGCCGAGCACACCACGGCAATCGACCCAGCCACCCGAGACGAGTACGTCGAACGCGCCCAATCCGCTTCCCGGCGCCCACTCAACGAGGCGCAGACCCGTCGGCTCATTGACCGGATGCTCGCTCACGCGGGCTGGACGGTGCAGGACATCAGCGACACTAATGTCCACGCCTCTCAGGGCGTCGCCGTTCGTGAGGTCCCCACGGCGAAGGGCCGCGCCGACTACTTTCTCTACGTCGACGCCAAACTCGTCGGTGTACTGGAAGCCAAACGCGAGGGCATCAGTCTCGGGGCGGTCGATCAGCAAACCGCGCGGTACGCCGCGAACCTCGATGCGGGGCAACGGCTAGCGGCATGGCGGACTCCCTTGCCATTTCGCTATGAGTCGACAGGTGTGGAGACCAGGTTCACCAACACTCTGGATCCGATCGTGCGGCCGCGCCGGGTGTTCTCCTTCCACCAGCCATCCACGATCGCGCGGTGGATGCGGGATGCGGACACCAACGAGGCTGTTCCGACCTACCGTCACCGGTTGCGTCACATGCCGCCTCTGAACGAGGAAGGTCTCCGTGACGCACAAGTCGAGGCGATCAAGGGGTTGGATGTATCGCTTTGCGCCGACCGCCCACGTTCACTGATCCAGATGGCTACGGGCGCGGGCAAGACCTACACCATGGTCACCGAGACATACCGGCTGCTACGGCACGCGAACGCACGACGTGTGCTGTTCCTCGTCGACCGCAACAACCTAGGCCGCCAAGCACAGAGCGCGTTCGACAACTACCGCACGCCCGACGACGGAACCCCGTTTTCTGAACTATACAACGTGCAGCGCCTGCGAAGCGACGTCGTACTCGGCTCCACACACGTGGTGATCAGCACCGTGCAGCGGCTCTACGCCATGCTCAGCGGGCAGCCGCTGCCTGACGTCGACGAACCGGACGACTCCGAGCCCGACGGCCCAGTCGAAGTGCAGTACAACCCAAGCGTGCCGCCGGAGACGTTCGACCTAGTAATCGTGGACGAGTGTCACCGTTCCATCTATGGCAAGTGGCGTGGGGTGTTGGAGTACTTTGACGCGCATCTGATCGGACTGACGGCGACACCCGTGCAGCAAACGTTCGGGTTTTTCCACGAGAACCTCGTCAGCCAGTACACCTACCGCCAGGCCGTTGCCGACGGCGTCAACGTCGACTACGACATCATGCGTATCCGTACCGAGGTCGGTGAACACGGCGGTTCGATCCCCGCGAACGTGCCCGTGCGCATCGTCGACCTGCACACCAAGAAGATTCGGTACGAGCCGCTGGACACCACGCTGGATTACAACGCCGACGCCATCGGGCGCACGGTGATAAATCCCAGCCAGATCCGCAAGGTTATCCAGCAGTTCCACGACGACTGGCCGCAGTACTTCCCGAAGCGCACCCACGTGCCTAAGACATTGATCTTCGCGAAGACTGACCAACACGCCGACGACGTCGTGCAGATCGTGCGCGAGATCTTCACTGGGGACAACAAGTTCTGCGCCAAAGTCACCTACCGCGCCGACAACCCCGAACAGTTGATCTCTGACTTCCGCAACGATCCGGCTTTCCGGGTCGCCGTCACCGTCGACATGATCGCCACCGGCACCGACGTCAAACCCCTGGAGTGCGTGATCTTTCTCCGCGGCGTGTCCAGCGCAACCTACTTCGAACAAATGAAGGGCCGCGGCGCACGCACCATTGACGCCGACGAGTTCCAGAGGGTCACCCCAGACGCTCGCGCCAAGGAGAAATTCCTGCTTGTCGATCCGATCGGTGTCGCAGACTCACCGCTCGTGGACGCCAAACCATTGCAACCCGCGAGCCAACGGCAAGTCAACCTGGAGAAGCTGCTGACCAAGGCCGCCAGCCAGAGCATCAACACCGAGGAAGCGGCTGCACTTGCGTCACGTCTAGGCAGGCTGAATCGCGACATCACCCCCGTTGAACAGGAAGAGCTCACTGACCTTGCGGGCGGCCAACCACTACAACAGATCGTCCAGGAGATAGAACGCGCCACCGACGAGGATGCCCAGGAGCAGGCGTTCCAGTCCGGTGGAGAAGAGGCCCAACGCACCCTGGTGCTCAACGCTGTCAGGACCCTTGCTGAACGTCCTGAGCTGCGCAAACGCATCATCGAAATACGCCGCAAGTATGACCTGCACTACGACGAGCACACTATTGACACGACCATTTCGGTGGAGGCCCGCCGTATGGATGAGGACACCGCGCGGCACACAGTAGAGGACTGGCGACAGTACATGGCTGACCATGCTGACGAGATCGCCGTATTCCGCGTCGCCTTCAGCGATCCACGTCGGGACCCGGCCGAGTTGTACAAAATGCTCAAGCGACTCGCCACGAGGATCGAGGCGCCGCCGCACCGCTGGACGCCGGAACGGTTGTGGCACGCCTACGAGAACCTGGGGATCGCCAAGGGCAACGGCCGCCGGAAGGACATCCCTCACCTCATGGCCATCCTCCGGTTCGAACTCGGACTCGACCAAGAACTTCACCCGCCCCTGTCCAAGGTCGAGGAGAACCTCGCCAACTGGATCGCTCGGCAGGAGCAGGCCGGTGCGCGGTTCACCGTCGATCAACGGTGGTGGCTAGAGAAGATCGCCGCAACCATCGCCAACCGCCTGTCGGTCAGCCATGAGGATCTGGACACGGTACCGTTCACCGAGCGCGGCGGCGTCGACGGCTTCATCCGACACTTCGGCGACGACCGCGCCGAACACCTACTGGCCGACCTGAACAGGAACCTTCCCGCATGAGCGACCTACCACCCGGCTGGGAATGGACAACGCTGGGAGAAATCGGCGAATGGTTCGGCGGTGGAACACCCTCGAAGAGTAAACCAGAATTTTGGACAGATGGGACCATCCCTTGGCTCTCGCCAAAGGATATGGGTAGCGAGAAACTCGGCAGGACGCGCGATCATATAACCTCGGAAGCAGTCGATAGATCTGCGGTCCGGTTGGTGCCGGACGATTCCGTAGCGGTCGTCGTGCGTTCCGGGATTCTAGAACACAAGCTCCCAGTGGCGCAGGTCCCGTTTGCGACCACTTTGAATCAAGATATGCGCTCGGTTGTTACGTATCCTGGTGTCGAATCTGCGTGGATCGCGTACTATCTACGAAGCGCGGAGCAGGAAATTCTCAGCGAATGCAGCAAGCGCGGAACGACGGTTGCCTCGATAGATACTTCGAAGCTCATGGGATTCCGAGTACCGCTACCGTCAACCGCGGAGCAACGACGCATCGTCGCCAGTCTCGAAGACCACCTGTCCCGCCTCGATGCAGGCAAGCAGATCCTTGACAAGGCCAAAGTAAGAACGAAGAGGCTGGACCGAAGTATAGTTTCATCGGCACTTCAAGGCGAGCTCGCTGAACCGAGTGCCGCGGATACTCCACTGCCCACGTACCTCAATTCCATCGCAGAATACCGGCAAATTCGCGCAAGGGGCGAGCCTGCCAAAGCGACGGGGACAATCGAGGTCTCGGTGCCGAGTTGGTGGGCGGCGGTCTCTTTGGCCACACTTTCACGGCGGATACAGTATGGCACGTCCGCAAAAGCGACAGTAAATGACGATGGCGCCTCAATCCCCGTAATCCGAATGGGGAATATTCAGGGCGGAGCGATCACAAACGAGTCCATGAAGTACCTCCCTGCTAGCCATCCGGATATCTCGAAGCTGCTCCTCCAAGATGGCGATATTCTATTCAATCGGACAAATAGTTTTGATCTGGTTGGCAAATCTGCCGTTTACCGAGATTCGCATGGTCCCGCCGTGTTCGCTTCGTATATCATTCGCTGCCAACTGGTTCCCGCGGTGAATCCTGATTGGATCTCGCTCGTTATTAACAGTATATTCGGGCGTCGATATATCGAGGCGGTCGCTAGTCAGCAAGTCGGCCAAGCGAACGTCAACGGTACGAAGTTGGCAGCAATGCCAATTCCATTGCCTCCACCGGAAGAACAAGATCGGATCATGTATGCAGTCAGGCAACTAGCTGACAGTGCTGAGCGTGGCTTGATTTCGATAGAAAGTGCACGTAAGGCGGCCGAGGACGTCCGCCGGTCGCTACTTGCGGAGGCTTTTGCTGGGAAGCTTGTGCCTCAGGATCCCAGCGATGAGCCCGCATCCGTGTTGTTAGAGCGTATCCGTAACGAACGTGCGGCGACACTGAAGACCAAGCGAGGTCGGCATAAAAAACAGGAGACGACGTGACGATACCAAAGACAGCTGCCGAAGTGAAGCAACTCGTTGACAAGCTCTGGAGCTACTGCCACGTGCTGCGACACGACGGCGTGTCGACCATCGACTACGTCGATCAGCTAACGTTGCTGCTGTTTCTAAAGATGGCTGACGAACGAGCCAGTCGGAAAGCATTCGGCGGCGGCAAGCAGATCATTCCGAAGAAGCTCGGCTGGCAAACACTCTTGGACACCGACGCTGAGGAGCTGCGGCACACCTACGAGGATATCCTCGAACAACTCGGCAAGAAGCCGGACACCGCTCTCGGACTCATCTACCACAGCGCCGAGAACAAGATCCGCAACGCGGCGACCTTAAAACGGCTAATCACGGACCTAATCGACACTGTGAACTGGTCCGGCACGGGCGTGGACATTAAGGGTGACGCGTACGAGGCGCTGTTGGAGAAAGGCGCGGAGGACATCAAGTCGGGCGCAGGCCAGTACTTCACGCCGCGTGCGCTAATCGAGGTCGTGGTCAAATGCATGCAGCCACGTCCGGACGATACAATCGTGGACCCGGCCTGTGGTACCGGCGGCTTCCTGCTCGCTGCTCACGACTACATCGTGCGTGAGTACGGCGAGCACCTCACTACGGAAGAAGCCCACGCCCTGCGCGCCGGTGGCATCTCCGGCATAGAACTCGTGCACGGGACCGCCCGCCTGGCGCAGATGAACCTGCTGCTGCACGGTATCGGCGACCCAGGCGAGAAGGCGCTGATCGATGTCCGCGACGCGCTGGCCCGGCCGCCGAGCGCGCAGGAGCGCCCGAGCCTCGTGCTGGCGAATCCGCCGTTCGGCCGCAAGTCCGGATTCACCACGGTCGATGGGTTCGGCAAGACCACCCGCGAGGACGTCAGCTACGACCGGTCAGACTTCTGGGTAAGGACGAGCAACAAGCAGCTCAACTTCGTTCAGCACATCGCGAAGCTGCTCATGATCGAGGGTCGCGCGGCGGTCGTCGTGCCGGACAACGTGCTCTTCGAAGGTGGCGCGGGCGAGACGCTGCGCCGACGACTGCTCGCCGAGTGCGACGTGCACACGCTCTTGCGGCTGCCGACCGGCATCTTCTACGCGGGTGGCGTGAAGGCGAACGTGCTGTTCTTCGATGCCAAGCGTGCCCGCCCCGAGAAGCCATGGACGAATAAGCTGTGGGTGTACGACTTCCGTACCGGCGAGCATTTCACGTTGCGGCAGAACAAGCTCCAGGCCCAGCACCTCGCCGAGTTCGTGCGATGCTACAACCCTGACGATCGGCATAACCGCACCGAGACCGAGCGCTTCAAGTCGTTCACCTACGACGAGTTGGTCTCCCGCGACAAAGCGAATCTCGACATAACCTGGATTCGCGACTCGGAGCTCGACAACGGCGACAATCTCCAACCGCCGGACGTGATCGCCCAGGAGATCGTGGACGACCTGCAGACGGCACTCACCGAATTCGCGGCAGTAGCCGAAGCCCTCCAACTAGCCAAAGCCGAACGCGGCGGCACAGATACCGACATCTAACGATGGGCCCCAGATAGCGACTACGGGCCGACTGACGAGCCCAGGGCGAGCAAAGCCGGCCCCGATTGAGCGAGGTGGACAACGTTGACCCCCAGATTGCCGACGCAAGTGCAGCACGTTGCTGACTACTTGCACAGCAGATTCGACGATCTGGTAGACATGACCGATGCCGCCCGAAAATCACCAGAGGACCGCGAGCACATATTCCTATCCCGGGCCCTGACCGCTATGACCTTGCAAGACCTCACAGGGTGCGATGCTGACGAAGCCGCAGCTGGTGTCATTGACGCGGACGCTGACAACGGGATCGACGGTATCGCCGTCGACCTGGGGCAACGCAAGTTGTGGCTGGTACAGGCGAAGTGGAGCGATAAAGGCCGCGCCGGACTTGGCCAGAACCCAGTTGGATCCATCAGCCGTGGCGTGAAACTCATTCAGGACTCAGAATTCAATGAGTTCAATGACCGGTTCCAAAAGCATGCCTCTGCGGTCGAAGAGGTCATGTCCACGCCCGGCGTGAAAATAGTGATGGTATTCGCCTTGCTCGGCAAGCCGCCATTGGCTGACGCGGTCAATCGTGACCTTGGTCGTATCCTGAATGAACTGAACGATCTTGAACCTATCGCTGAGCATAGGCACTACTGGTTCAGCGACTTCTACCAGATCGTCCGCGATGGCAGTTCGTCGGCGCGAGCCGATCTCACGGTTAGCTTGCAGGACTATGGTCACATTGACGAGCCATACCGAGCCTACTATGGCGTAGTTCCGGTCGCCGACGTGGCGAACTGGTACGCGGATTCCGGAGATCGGCTTTTCGACCAAAACATTCGCCGATCGCTCGGACTAACGGAGGTCAACAACCAACTGCGATCTACCCTCCAGGAAACACCGAGCCACTTCTGGTACTTTAACAACGGTATTACCGTACTGTGCGAATCATTACAGAAGCTTCCCCAGGGTTCCACCCGAAAGATCGGCACGTTCATCGCAACAGGCGCCAACGTGGTCAATGGCGCGCAGACAGTGAAGTCGATCTACGAGACGGCAAGCTCCAACGGAGACAGCCTTGATGAGGGCTACGTCTGGGTTCGGCTCATCTCCTTGGAGAATTGTCCTCCAGGCTTCGCCGACGATGTAACAACAGCCACGAATACTCAAAACCAGGTCGTGGCACGCGATTTTGTCGCACTTGATGGCCGTCAGCGAGAACTCCGCACTGATTTTGCGCTATCCCTGAACAAGACATATGTAATTCAACGGGGTGAAGATGCGCCGTCGGAGGAGTCGGGTTGCACGGTGGAAGAAGCGACCCGCGCCTTGGCTTGCGCACAGGACGATCCCTCATTTGCGGCACGTGCCAGAGCCAGCGGCCCCGTGTTGTGGGAACGAGGGCCGAAAGGAACTTATGAATCGATATTCGCGCGGAAGCCAGGGGCTCTTCGCGTGTGGCGTTGCATCCAAATGTTTCGTGCCGTGCAAGCAGGGCTACAGATGGAGAAGGACGAGCGGGAAGGACGGGCAGCGAAGGTCGCTGAATGTGCTGACGCACTAGCGGCTCATATCGTGCTCCATCGAGTCGGCCTGGAGAACGTGGACGACCCGACCCGTAATTGGGATGCGGAGCTTGAGCAGGCCTCCTCGCTCACGTCCATCGTGCTGGATTGGCTCACGTACTACGTCGACGAACTTTACGGCACGACCAGTTTCGTCCCCGCCACGTTCCGGGACGAGTCGCGCTGCACGGAATTGGCCCGTTCGGTGTCTGCCGCGCTCGATTCGGGTGGTCCAATCCCCGAACTTCCAGCCGCATACCGGCCGTCTCCTGCGCAGGCGCGCGGGCGGCGAGCGGTCAGGGCCGTTATCGTCCTCGTCAACGCAGGACATATCGCAGACGGGACGGTGCTCAATTTTCAGCCACAAGGAATCCCAGAGAAACAGGCGCTCGAAGCTTGGCTCGCTGGCGATCCGCAACGTGGCCGTGCTACGTGGGTAAACAACCGGGCAAAACCGTTACTCTGGGCGGCTGACGGCAAACGGTACTCTCCGAGCGGTTTGGTCAATGAAATGCTCCGTCAGGCAGGGCATAAGGGAAAACCGGTCCAGGGTACAAGCCGGTGGTTTATCGCGGACCAAGGCTCACTCGTCGACATAGCCAACCGCCTCCGGGAAGACGAAGAGTGATCGAACCAGGGGACCATAGTCAGCGTGATCGAGTAAGTTGGTGATGACTTTCTATACGTCTTCAAGCCGCTCCCGCAGGTCGCGAGCGGACGCGCGCCGCGCAGGCACGAGCACCGACCCCTCCGCTGCGCTCCGGGGCCGGGCTCTCTCACGGCCTGCGGCGACCGCGCCGAACCATGTGGGAGCGGAGCGAACGCCGAAAGATCATCTTCGGTTGTCAAGCTACGTGCCGGTAGCCATCCCCGCTCGCCGCGATTGTCTTGCGGGCCCAACTGGCGTCAACCCCGCTTCGCGCCCGATCGCGCCGGTGGTCACCTCGAGCTGTCACCCTCGTCTCGATGCAGTCGGTCGCCTAGCGCGATCGGGGTCCCGGGTTGACACCAGCCGGGCCCGCCAAGGAGCGGCTGAGGACAGCAGGGATGGCGATCCCTGGTTGACTTCACTCGCACGGGTGGTGATTACGTCGTCGCGTACCGGCCGACGACCGTTGGCCCCGTCAGGCGCGTGGGCTCGGCGTCTTCTCGAGAGGCTTATTCTCCGCCTGCAGCGCCGCATTGAGCAGGGCAGTTGCCACCTTGACTGCTTCGTCGGGGTACAGCTCCGTTTCATGCTCAGCCCCTCCGTTCGTCAGTCTTAGCGCGATCGGCACGTTGGCGTCGGGGTCCCCAGGCCCCACAGCGGTGGTCCTTACGGCGATGTATCCGATCTCGTCGTTGCTCACGACGATGCCGTCCGTGGGTCCTTCAGCGCTAGCAACTTCGGTCATGACACCTCTTCCGTCGGTAGATCTGGGCCACCCTCCTGGGACAGTCGGCGATGATCATACTGCGGCCGACCGACAACGAAGATGGCTCATGATCAACGTTCGTACGAGCTCCATGCGCTGCGCTGTAGAGCCGAAGTCGGTACAGCACGAAAGTACAGCAGCCGGGGTGCTGGAGCGGGCATCCAGCGACCCCATGCAGACGTCTGAACTCGTGAAACACACATGTGTAATTTGCTGGCCGCCAGTTCGCATCGAGAAGGTCAGGGGTTCGATTTCCCTCAGCTCCACATTAGGGTTCTTATTGGCACCCGTACCCGTGTGGATGCCCCTTGAGTAGGAGGGCGACGCCGCCGCTCCGACGGTCTGCGACGAGGCCGAGCAGCAGCAGGACCGAGGCGTTTCCCATCGCGGCCTGCGCCATCAGCGACAACGCTCCGAGGAACTGGAGTGTCGTCGTCGCGCGACCGATGTTGCGGCGGTCCGACACATCGGCCAGCGATCCGCCCAGCAGACCGAACACGATCACGGGGACCGCCGTGGCGATACCGATCGCTCCGGTCCAGACGGGCTGCCGGTCAGCTCCCACGTCTGCTGCAGGACCGCGACGTTGGCGATCTGCTGGCCGAACGTTCCCAGCGACGTGCGATCCAGAGATCGCGGAAGGGGCGGGTGCGCAGAGGTCGCGCGTCGAAGACGCCGGTTCGCCGCGTCACGCCTCTGCCCGCGCGCTGGAATCCGACGGTGGGCCTGTCAACGGTCCTGTGTGCGCCGCTTGATCAGCGGATAGACGTAACGAGGCCGGACGCGGGTAGGCCGCGGGCCTGGTAGACCTCCTCGATCTCGGCCTCCATGGCCGCGAGCAGTCGCCGTAAGGGCTGCAGCCGGTCCCCGGACCGAGTCGGATCCCGGATTTCCCGCAGCGCTAATATAAAAGCACTGTCAGGATTTGCGGTGCCGTGCACGCCACTACGCCAGGCAGTGCTCGTACGCGTACGCGATGGCACTCGCGATCGGCGGCTACCGGGGAGCGATGACGCGCAGCCCCACCGAGCGGGCCGCTTCGCACTGGCGAAGGTCGTAGGCCACCATCGCCTCCGCGTCCACCCGCACCGCGACGGCGACGTGCAGGGCGTCGGGGCGACGCAGGTTCCTGCCCGGGAGCAGGCTGGCCTCGGCGAAGAGGGCTCGGTCGGTCCCGAACAAGCCGAACCGATCGAGCATCTCGGTCACTGCCGTCAACGAGCAGCCTGGCCGTCGTCGACGTCTCGACGTAGACGGTCACCGCTCTACCCGGAGATCGTCGATCGCCTCCTGTACGGGCGCGGTGATTCGTGCACGCGTCAAGGTTGCGAACCCTCCACGGGTCCTTGCGGATCGCAGCGGCAGCGAGTGGGCACGCTGTGCAGGCGGACCGAGAATCGCGACCACTTCACCGTGATTGGTGATCTCGACCGTGTTCCCCTCCCGCACCTCGCGCAGCACCCTGCTGCTGTTGAGTGCCACCTCGCCCGGACCGGCGAGCGGCCGAGCACGGCGCCGGTGCGAGGTCGTCCGCACGGCACCCGCCAGCGCACGACCTCGGTGGGGCCGTCCGGCGGACGTGACCTCCCGGTGCGCGCCCTGCCCGCGGGGCTCCGTGGCCCCTCCTCACCGATCGCCGACGTGGCCTCCACAACGGTGTGCGCGTCAGTGCGTTTCGACGATCTCGGTCACCCGCCTCGTACTGCGATGAAGTCCATGGCGTATGTGGTGGCGAACAGGTGGGTGCCGTGGCTCGGCACGCACCGTGCGGGACTGTTGCGAGCGAGCCAGGTGCCGCGGAAGGGCAGATCGAGCACAACATGGTCGCGTGTGGACATACCTCTGGTCTCCCCCGTCGTTGACGACCACGGAGCCCAGCGGTACTCGCGCCTCGTGCGGCAACCACGCCTGTGGCACCCTTCATCTTCGGAGGGGGCCGCGCAGTCTGCACCCAGAGCGGAGCTATGTTGACGGAGCTGGCCGCCGAGGAACGGGAGAGCGACATGGAGCGCGCGCAGTCCGGCGCAGGTTCGCCGACGCGAAAGCGGCCACCCGACCGCAAACAACTCATCATCACCGTCGCCAGCGAGCTGTTCGCCGCCCGTGGATATCATCACGTCAACATGGGCGAGATCGCCGGCATGGTCGGTATCACCCCGGGAGCCCTCTACCGCCATTTCCAGAACAAGCAAGCATTGCTCGCCCAGTGCACGTTGGACGCTTTCGCAGGGTTCGAAAGCGCATTCGACAGTGCCATGCCTCACGGCCTCGATGCGACGCTCGGGGCCATGGCCGCGCGCGAGCTCGATCGACGTGGGGCCGGCGTGCTCTGGCTACGCGAGATCCGGCATGCCTCACCAGAGGTACGGCAAGAACTGCGGGACCGTCTGGTGGCCGGCGCGCACCGGTTTCGCGACCTGCTACAGCGACACCGTCCGGAACTTTCGGAAGAACACGCCGATCTGCTCTCCTGGTCGGCCATATCAGCATTGTCCAGCCCCTCTTTCCACAAGACCTCACTGTCTTCCCGACGGTTTCAGGACCTGCTCGTGGCGTGGACGAAGGCGGCCTGTGCTGTCACGCTGCCCGAGCCGGAAGCGACCCGAAGCGCCGGGCGGCGACCGGCGCCTGCCGGGCTGCTGCGTCGATCGCGACGAGACGCCCTGCTCAGAGCCGCCATCCGGCTGTTCGCCCAGCGCGGCTACCAGGCCGTCAGTATGGAGGACATCGGTGCCGCAGCGGATATCAGTGGCGCGAGTGTCTACAACCACTTCGAAAGCAAGAACGACCTGCTGGTCACAGCGCTGACCAAGGGGGCCCACGCGCTGGAGTTCGGCATGGAGGGCGCACTGCGCGGCGCCGAGAGCGAGGACGGCGCTTTGCGACGGGTGCTGGGCTCGTATGTGGACGTGTCGCTGGCGGATCCGGACATGATGGCACTGGTCCGCATCGAAACCGGGAACCTCACCCAGGAGCAACAAGACCGGCTCCGGTTGATCCAGCACGACTACCTCGCCGAATGGCTCCATCTGATCACGAACACCCGCCCGCTGACCGAGGCCGAGGCGAGGGCGCTCGTCCACGCGGTACTGACGATCATCAACAACGCTGTCAGCACGCCTCACCTGCGCCGACGCCCGACGTTGCGGGAGGACCTGTGCGCCATCGGGCAAGCTGTGCTTGATTCGTCCACGGACCAGCGACTCGCGACCACATCCACATCAGCTGCCACTAAGTGAATCTATGTTCGCCTCCAATGGCGTGAGCTGACGCATCGGTACGACCTCCTGCGACGCCCCGGGTCCGCGCGACTCACAGCCGTCAGACCGGCGCACACGTCCGGCGCATGTCCCAGTTTGACGCACCCCGGGGCTGCCGTTAAAGTAAATCGCCACCAGCCACCCCGCTGGTCCAGCGGCGCACGCGATCGCGTTCCTCGCCGCGACGCGCGACACCACAGCCTCGTCAGGCAGGAGCGAGCATGAGCACAACGGTGCGCTCACCTCGGCAAGCAGCACGGCTGCTGCGCCCGTTGGGAAACCTGCTCGCCTTCGCCGCGGAGACTTTCCGGCAGATGTTCCGCCGGCCTTTCCAATGGCGGGAGCTCTTCGACCAGGCGTGGTTCGTGACGCGGGTATCCATCCTGCCGGCGTGCCTCATCACGATCCCATTCGGTGCCGTTCTCTCGTTGCAGATCGGGACCCTGTTCCAGCAGCTCGGTGCCCAATCGTTCACCGGCGCGGTGGCGGTGCTGGGAATCGTGCAGCAGGCGGCGCCGGTCGCTACGGTCACGGTGATCGCGGGTGCCGCGGGAACCGCGGTGGCCGCCGACCTCGGCTCCCGAAAGATCCGCGAGGAACTCGACGCGGTCGCGGTGCTGGGCATTTCCCCCATCCAGCGCCTGGTGGTGCCGAGGGTACTGGCGATGGCATTCGTCGCCACGCTGCTCAACGGGGTCGCGACTGCGGTGGGGGTACTGGGCGGCTACATCTTCAACGTCCTGGTACAGGGCGGCTCACCTGGTGCCTACGTACAGTCCTTCACCGCATTGGCACAGCTTCCCGACATCTACATCGGCGAGATCAAGGCATTTCTGTTCGGAATTCTGGCCGGAATCGTGGCCGCCTACCAGGGAATGAATGCCAAAGGCGGGCCGCAAGGCGTCGGCGACGCGGTGAACCAGTCGGTCGTCATTTCTTTCGTGATGCTGTTCATCGTCAACACCATCATCACCGGTATCTACTACGAGATCGTGCCACCGAAGGGCCTGTAATGCACAGAGGGTTGATCGGCACGGTGCGAAGCGCTCCGGTGCGAGCGGCACGTGGTGCCTACACCGGACTTTCGTCGCTCGGCGAGCAAGTCGCCTTCTACGGCTACTGCCTCGCGGGTACCCCGCGCGTACTGCGGCGATATCGACGCGAGGTCATCAGGTTGCTCGCCGAGGTGAGCCTCGGCCGGGGAGCGCTGGTGCTGGTCGCGGGCACACTCGGGATCATCGTTTTCGAAACACTCGCCGTCGGCGGGGTGGTCGGGATGGTCGGTTACCAAGGCCTTCGCCAGCTCGGGATCCAGCCCTACATCGGTTTCCTGTCCGCCTACTTCAACACCCGCGAGGTCGCACCGCTGGTGGCGGCGAACGCGCTGATCGCCACCGTGGGGGCCGGCTTCACCGCTCAGCTCGGCGCCATGAGGATCAGCGACGAGGTCGACGCTCTCGAGACGATGGCGATACCTTCGGTTCCCTACCTCATCACCACCCGCATCATCGCCTCGTTCATCGCCGTGATTCCGCTGTACCTGGTCGGGCTGATGGGTACCTACCTGGCCACCGAGGCGGTTTCACTGCACTACTACGGCCTGACCAGCGGAACCTACGACCACTACTTCAACCTGTTCCTGCCTCCGATCGACATCTTGTACTCGTTCGGAAAGGTGCTCATCTTCTCGGTGATGCTCACCCTCATCTGCTGCTACTACGGGTTCACGGCGAAGGGCGGTCCCGCCGGAGTGGGTGTCGCGGTCGGTCGCGCGGTACGGCTGGCACTGGTCGCGGTGGTCGTCACCGACTTCTTCCTCAGCCTCGCCCTGTGGGGCTCGAACGTGACTGTCCGAATCGCGGGATAGCGGAGCCAGGACAATGCGAACCGTCATACGCAGGCACACGATGCCAGTCCTGGGACTCGTCTACATCCTGGTCCTGGCGCTGCTCGTACTGCTCTGTGTCCAGATCTACCGCAAGGCGATGCCCTGGCAGGACGCGGTCGACGTCACGCTCACCACTCCGAACGCAGGGCTGCAACTCAACCCGCTTTCCGACGTCAAGTTGCAGGGCGTCCGGGTTGGTGAGGTGCGCGAGGTGACCTCCGACGGTGTCGACGCCGTGGTCCACCTGGCACTCGATCCGGACCGGGTGGAGCTGATCCCGGAGAACGTCGATGCGGCGATCCTCCCGAAGACCTTGTTCGGCGAGAAGTTCGTCGAGCTACGGCCGCGCGAGCACTCGTCGACAGAGCGGATCTCCGAGGGAGACGTCCTCCGGCAGTCCACCACGTCTGTGGAGCTGAGCGCGCTCTTCTCCCACCTCGTCTCCGTGCTCGACGTTCTCGAGCCCGAGCAACTGTCCCTGACGCTGAACTCGCTCGCTGACGCACTGGCGGGCCGCGGCGTGAAACTCGGCGAGACCATCGACCTCCTCAACAGCTTCCTCGGACGTTTCAACCCACACCTGGACACCCTCACCCATGACATCCGCCAGTTCGCCTCCACCGCGGATATCTACGCGGACAATGCACCGCAGCTACTCCGCACTCTCGCCAACGGTGTCGACATCACCCGCGACCTCCTGGTTCCGAAGGAGAAGGACTTCGCCGCCTTCCTCGATACGGCTTTCCGAACCGCCCGTAAAGCGACTGACGTGTTGCGCACCAATGCCGAAGGCCTGGTCACGCTTGCCGGGAAGGCGCGCCCGGTCGCTGCCCTGCTCGATGAGTACTCCAGCGAGTTCCCCTGCGTCATCCATTCCCTGAACGTGACCAACGCAGCGATCGACAAGACGCTGGCTCAGGGACCGTACGTGAACCTCAGCGTCGAGGTGATCACGCAGCGGGCGCCGTACACCTATCCGGAGGACCTGCCCCAGCACCCGGGTTCGGATGCCAACAACGCCAACCTCCCGGGCCCGATCGACTCCTGGAGTCCGCACTGTCCGGTGATCCCGGAGCGGATGGCGGGCCTCGCGGACGTCCCACCGCTCTCCCAACGGGAGCCGCGGAAGAACGTCCTGGAGGGCCGGCCGAAACAGCCTGAGCCCGGCGCCACGTCGGGCCTTACCCCGCGGCAGGGGTTGGCCCGGGCGCTCGCCGCGCAACTGCTGGGGATGCCGGCCGAACAGGTTCCGGGTACCGCGACGTTGCTCTTGGACCCCCTGCTGTCGGACGGAAAGGTAAGGGTGCGTTGATGTATCGGCGGCGCCTCCCTTCTTCAGCGATCAAGATGGCGGTCTTCACCGCTGTCACGGTGGTGCTGATCGGTCTCCTGGGCACGCTCATCGGCAACGTCGGGTTCGACGCGCGGAAGACCTACGCTGCCGTGTTCGATGATGCGACCGGCGTACACGAGGGCGATCGGGTGCGCCTGTCCGGAGTGGACGTCGGAGCCGTCTCGGGCCTGCGCCTGACTCACGATGGCGAGCGGCAGCGCGCTGTCGTGGAGTTCAACGTCAACGAGAAGGTCCCGGTGTACCGCAACGCGCAGCTGCATCTGCGGTATGAGAACCTCGTCGGGCAGCGATACCTCGCCATCGTCGAAGAACCCGGCAGCGGTGAGCCGATGCCCGAGGGCGGAACCTTTCCCGCTACGCAGACCGTTCCCGCGTTGAACCTCACGGTCCTGTTCAACGGATTTCAGCCATTGTTCCGCGCACTCGACCCGAAGCAGGTCAACGAGCTGTCGCACCAGATCGTTCAGACGTTGCAAGGGCAGGGCGGAACGCTGCGCAACCTTCTTGCCAACACGGCCGAGCTGACCCGGAACCTCGCCAACAAGGATGTGGTGATCGGCCGGGTCGTGGGGAACCTCAACGCCGTGCTCGGTGAGGTGGATCAGCGGCAGGGCAAGTTGACCGAACTGATCGACGGATTCCGCACCCTGATGAGGGGCCTGGCCGAGGACCGGGACACCATCGACGGCAGCCTGACCGGGTTGGCGTCGCTTCTCGGCAGCACGACCGGGCTCCTCGCCGATGTCCGTGATCCGTTGCGGGCCGACATCGCTTCGATGAACGAGTTCGCCGGCCAACTCGCCGACACTCGCCATGTGCTCGACGACAAGCTCAAAAACCTTCCGCGCAAACTGAACACGATCAACCGCGCCGGCTCCTACGGGTCGTGGTTCAACTTCTATGTGTGCGGCTTGCAGTTGAACGTGCACCTCGCCGGGCGCGACCTGCCGCTCAGCACGCCGAACGTGATGACCAACGAACGAGACACCGTCTGTGCCGGGGGAAGCCGATGAGTTCTAAGTCGTTCACAGAACGTGACCCCGCGACCATCGGACTCGTCGGTGGGACGGTGATCGTGCTGGTACTCGTTGCTGCGTTCAACTTCCAGCGACTACCCATCGTGGGCGCAGGTCCGGAGTACTCAGCGGCATTCGCGGACGCCAGCGGACTGGAGGTCGGTGAGGACGTACGGATCGCGGGCATCAAGGTCGGCTCGGTCTCCGGGATCGATCTCGAGAACGGCCAGGTCGTCGTCCGGTTCCGAGTGAAGCACGCGACGTTCGGCGAGGAGACCAGGGCTTCGATCGAGATCAAGACCTTACTCGGTCAGCACTACGTCAACCTGATTCCCGACGGTCCCGGCCAGACCGAACCCGGTTCGCGGATCCCACGCGAACGCACCGAGACCCCGGTGAACATCGTTCCAGCCGTTCAGCGGTTGACGGAGACCGTGCAGCAGATCGACACGAAGCAGGTGTCCGAGGCCTTCGACGTGTTGTCCAAAGCGCTGGAGGGCACGGCGCCCGAGATCCGGCACACACTCGACGGCCTGTCCCGGCTGAGCATGACGGTCGCGTCCCGGGACGAGCAGGTCCAGAACCTGCTCGAGAAGACCAGCAACGTCACGGGCGTGCTCGCGTCCCGCAACCGCCAGCTCAGCCAACTGTTCGGCGACACCAACGTGGTGCTCGACATGCTGAACGATCGTAAGGAGACGATCCGGCAGATCGTCGCGGGCGTCGGCGAGTTGTCGCAACAGCTCACGGGTCTCGTCCGCGACAACGAGGGTCAGTTGCGACCAGCGCTCAGCAAGCTCCGGTCCGTCGTCGACGTCTTGCGGCGAAACAACGCTCAGCTCGATGCGCTGATCGGGCAGGTGACCCTCTATGGTCGCCAGTTCACCAATGTCGGAGGCACCGGGCACTGGTTCGACGCGACGGTGAAGGTGCCCCGAGGGTTCGCCTTGTGCAGCACGGGCCCGAACACCCCACTGCTGGAGGTATTGGAGCCCGTGCTGTCCCGGGCCAACGAGGCGGTCAATGGCAGCTCGTCGCCGTGCCTGCCGCTCGGTCCAGCGACCAGCACCGCTCCGGAAAGCCAGGCGAACCAGGATCAGACGCGGGGAGGCGGCAAGTGATCCGGCTCCTGACCCGCCGAGCGACTCTCGTCGTCCTGGTCGTTCTCGCCCTCACGGCTGGTGCGTTCGCCGTCACGCAGCGGCAGCCCCGAGAGCTGACGCTCACGGCGGAGTTTCGGAACACGACCAGCCTCTATCAAGGGGCGGACGTCAAGATCCTCGGCGTCAGCGTCGGCAAGATCACCAAGATCGAGGTGCGGGGCACGAGCGTCCACGTCGAGATGACCTACGATGCGGAACACCCGTTGCCTGCCAACGTGCACGCGGCGGTGATCCCACCATCGATCGTCGGCGATCGATTCGTGCAGCTCGCTCCTGCCTACACCGGCGGACCGCAGCTGCCGGACAATGCCAGCCTCGGTCTGGACCGCACCGAGGTTCCGATCGAGCTCGACGAGGTCTACCGCAACCTGAGCAAGCTCGCCGAGGCGCTCGGTCCTGAAGGCGCCAACTCCGACGGTGCGCTGTCTCGGCTGATCACAGCGGTGGCTCGCAACATGGAGGGCAACGGCGGCGCGATGAACGCGACGATTCGCAATCTGGCCGATGCCGTCGGGACTTTGTCGGACAGCCGGCAGGACATCTCCGCAACGGTGTCCAATCTCAGCGACTTCACCACGATGCTGGCGGGCAACGACGAAGAGGTACGTGCCCTCGTCAGCAACCTGGCCAAGGTCTCCACCCAACTCGGGACCCAACGCGACGACATCGCGACAGCCACCCGAGACCTCTCCGAGGCGCTGCAGCTGGTGTCTGGTTTCGTTGCCCGCAATCGCGAGCTGGTGAAGGACAACGTCAATGGTCTGACCGAAGTCACCGGAACGCTTTCCAGGCGCAGCGATGATCTCGCCGAGCTGATCGACATTGCCCCGCTCGGGCTGACGAACATGATGAACATCTACGTTCCGGAGAACTGGGACCTCTCCGATCCCGGCGCGGTACCGCCGCAGAACCGGGCCGGCTCACTAGCGCTGCGCGCGCCGTTGTTCAACGACCTGACCGTCCAGTTGGGCCATACGATGACCGCGATCTGCGGATCGCTACCGCACGAGGCGCAGAAGCAGGTGGCGGCCCTGTGTAGCAGCCTGCAACGCGCCGGCGGCGACCTCGCCGCCGTGCTGACACGCTTGATCGACCCGGCGTTGGGCGGCGGCCTCACTCCGTCGCAGCCGGCGAGGACATTGCCCGAACTCCTGACAGGAGGACGATGACGATGAAGCGGCGACAAGCAGGTCTCTTCGGTACGCTTCTGCTCGTCGTCGTGACGGCCACCGGCTGCGGTTACCGTGGGCCGCTGAGCCTGCCACTACCGGGGGCGATCGACGGCGAAGACACTTACCGGGTGACTGTCACGTTCGACGACGCGACGAACCTGGTGCCCAAGCAGACCTGCCGGGCCAACGACACCGTCGTCGGGAGCGTCGAGTCCGTCACCCTCGACCAGAACCTGGACGCGCGCGTGGTCTGCGCTGTGAAGGACTCGGTGACGCTGCCTGCGAACTCCGTCGGCACGCTCGCCGAAACCAGCCTGCTGGGCGAGCGCTATGTCGCCATCGGCCCCGCACCAGGAGAGGAACCTCAGGGAAAGCTGGCGCCCGCAAGCGCGGTACCGGTCGGCCGAATGCAGGCCAGTCCGAGCACGGAGCAGGTTCTCGGCGCACTGTCCGCCGTCCTCAACGGCGGGAGTATCGGGCGTATCCATCAGATCACCCGCGAACTGAACAACGCGCTGGATGGCCGTACCGCCGACATCCCGCGACTGCTGGGCGAGCTCAACCAGCTCACCGGAACGCTGAACCGCCATCGTGGCGACATCACTCACGCCTTGGACTCGCTGGACAACCTCAGCACGAAGCTCGCCGACCAGCGCGACACGATCGGCGCCACACTCGACACGATCCCCGCGGGAATCAACGTCCTCAACCGACAACGGCCGAAACTCACCGCGACGTTGCTGCAGCTCGACCGGCTCTCGTCCGTCGCTGAGCCGCTCATCGACCGCAGCAAGGAGAACGTCGTCGCCGACCTCGAACATCTACGGCCCGTGCTGGCAGAACTGTCCAAGAACGGCAGGGAGATCGCGGGCGCGCTGGAGATCGCCGTGTCATACCCGTTCCCGAAGAACACTCAGAGTGTGATCGAGGGCGATTACGGAGGTTTGTTCGGCCGGATCAACATCGATGCCGACACCATCAACGAGCTGCTGCGCCAGGAACTGTCCGCACTCGCCCGGCGGCAGGAGGTGCGGACGGATAGTCCTGGTAGCGCGCCGGCACCCGCACCCGCACTCGCACCCGCACCGAGGTTGCCGGATGTACTCGACGACCTGATCGGGGCTGCGCCGTCGTTGGTCGGTGAGGCCGGCGACGGCGCACTGCCCCTCGACCTCGGGCAGCTCCTTCTCGGGGGTCCGTCGTGATCGGCAAGCGCAGCCGCATCCAGCTCGCCGTCTTCTTCGTGGTGGCGCTCGTCTCCGTGACCTACGGCGCGTTCCGGTTCGCCGACGTGGGTGAGGTCTTCCAGCCGCCGTATACGGTGCAAGCTCAGTTCGCCCACGATGGCGGCATCTACCCGCAGGCGGCGGTGGAGCTGCTCGGCACCAAAGTGGGTTCGGTCTCCGGGCTTCGTCCCGGCCCCGGGGCCGGCACCACGGCCGCCCTGACCATCGACCACGGAGTCCGCATTCCCCGAGACGTGGTCGTGATCGTCCGTAGCAAGTCGGCAATCGGTGAACAGTTCGTTCAACTTGTCCCGAAGTCTGCGGGTGGACCACCGCTACCGGACGGTGGCGTGATTCCGGTCGAGCGGACCCGCACGCCGCCACGGGTTGAGGAGCTGTTGCACAACCTCGACTCCCTGGCAACCTCCGTGCCCAAGGACGACCTGGCCACGAGTCTCCGCGAGCTGGCCGACGCAGCGGGTGGCCTCGGCCCGACCTTGCAGCAGCTGCTCGACGACTCGAACAAGCTGACCAGGACCGCCCTGACGAGCATGGACGATATCACCCAGCTGATCGACAGTGCCAGGGTAGTGCTGGACACACAAGTCGGCGCGAAAGACCAGATCGGAACGTTCAGCCAGCAGCTGGCCAGCCTCACAGACCGGCTACGCGAGCTCGATCCTACGTTCGCCGCCGTCTTCGCGCGGGGCATTCGTGCCGGGACCGAGGTCACGAACTTGCTGCAGGACAACCAGAAGGCGCTTCCGGTGCTGCTGAACAATTTGCTGTCGGTCGCGGACGTTGCGGACCAGCGCATACCCGCCCTGCGCAAGTCCTTGGTGGTCTTGCCCTGGGTGGTGCAGCAGACCGTCAGTGCAATCAGGTACTGCGACGACTACGACCCGGAAACCGGAAAGCCCGTGGCCAACAGCTGCCAGTACGACGGGCAAGGCCGTCCGGTCTGGTCGGCACATCTTGCCCTGCAGCTGGTCGAGCCGCCCGGCTATCCACCCTACTTCCCGTGTATCCGGGGGTACGAGGGCACCGAGAGGCACCTGCCCAACGGCGCGCCGCTCGATGGTCAGGGACCACGCCAGTCGCCCGACTCGCCGGCCAATCACGACGCCCACTGTGCCGCGCCACCGAGCGATCCGAGCACGCCGAGCGTGCGCGGCGCGCAGAACGCGCAGCGGCCACCGGCTCAACACACCGGATCCTCCGCACCGGCCAGCCGGATCGCCCTTTACAACCCGAACAGCGGGATACTGGTCGCCCCCGACGGCCGCAGTTTCGAGCTCAGTGGCATGGCTGGTTCCCCGCCGCCCACCGGTGAGAACGCACTCGGCTGGCTGCTCACCGAACCGCTCTCGTAGGAGGCAGAGATGACCGACAACTCCGGGCCGGCGGACGACGGCAAGGACGAGGCTGAGGCCCAACCGGCGGTGCCGGCCAGGACCCGCCGGCGCCGCCGGGACCTGCTGCGCAAACACTGGTTCGTGCCCGCCGCGCTCAGCGTGGTCCTGGCCGGCCTGCTTACCGCCTCTCTCCTGCTGTGGTTGGACGACCGGCAAAGCCTCGATGACGGTGCGGTGGCGACTGCTCAGCAGCAGGCGACGAACTTCTTCAGCCTGGACCACAAGCGACCCGATGCCGGTATCGACCGGGTACTGAGCCTCGCCACGGACCCGTTCAAGACCGAGTACAGCAAGAAGCGGGACACCATCAAGAAGTCGCTGACCGAGAAGAAGCTCTCTGTTTCCGCCACAGTGCCAGACAACGGTGCCGCCATCGAGTACCTGCATGGCGACAAGGCACAGGTGCTGGTCGCGGTCGATACCCGGACGACGGCCGGCGACGGCGACCAGGCCGAGAGCAACCGATATCGAGCCAGAATCGAACTCGTCCGCGTCGGCGAGAAATGGTTGGTCTCCGGAGTCAAACAGGTCGGATGAGGAACTCGAGTATGGCTACCCAGAAGCAACTGCGAACCAAGCGCCGCCTCCCGAAGGTCGCGGGCACGACGCGAGCCTCCGGCCGGCACCCGGCGGAGGAGGAAGAGGGCCTGGCACCGGCACCCGCCGCCCACACACCGTCGCCGCCCCCGCGCCCTTCGCCGCGGCCGTCCCCCTCCACGGAGGATCGGGAGACGCCGTCGGCGCGGTCGAACGATGTCCCGGCGGAGAAGCCTGCTGACGAGCCGGCTGATGCACGGGCAACTCGATCGCGGTGGCCTCGCCGGGTGCTGATCGGAACGCTCGCGCTGCTGGTCGTCGCGGCGGGAGCACTGACGACCCATCTGGCGATGCAGCCGGAGCCCGCGAACATTCGGCCGGTGGTCGATCCCGAGGGAAAGTACACGGCGGGTTCCATTCCCGACTCCGAGGGATCGGCGGCGGTCGCCGCGGCCGTCCGAGCTCTCCCCACAGTGCTGTCCTACGACTACCGATCGGTGGACCAGGGACTGAAACAGGCGAAGTCGCTGATGACCAAGGAGTTCGCCGGCGAGTTCGGCAAGACGTTCGACGCGACGGCTCGGCCGATGGCGACGGAGCAGAAGGCGGTCACCAGAACGCTGGTGCGCGGTGCGGGCCTGGTCGATGTCACCGATTCCGGCAGTGCGAGATGCTTGCTCTATATCGATCAGGTTCTGGTTTCCAGCGAGACCATGAAAGACCAGGAAAGCCCGGCCAAGGTCAGCCAGAACCGTGTCGTCGTGGACCTGCGACAGGACGGCAAAGAATGGAAAGTCGACGCGATCACGCCTTTGTGATCAACTTTCACGGAACCTGAAGGTAGGAGAGGCTACACATGGGCCGGAACAGCGGGAAAGCTTTGGCATCGGGTTGCGTCGTCGCCGTCACCGGCGGAGCGCGAGGTATCGGCTACAGCACCGCACTGGCTTTCGCCCGCGCGGGTGCGGCAGTGGCGATCGGTGACCTCGCTGCCGAACCGACCGAGCAGGCCGCCGCCGAGATCGCGCAGCGAGCCGGGCAGGGTGGAACCGGCCGGGTGATCGGGTTACCGCTCGACGTCGCCGACGCCGACTCGTTCGCGAAGTTTCTCGACCGTACGGAGAACGAGCTCGGCCCGTTACGCATACTGGTCAACAACGCGGGGATCATGCCGACCGGATTCTTTCTCGATGAGGACGAACGCATGACCGAAAGGGTCATCGGCGTGAACCTCCGCGGGGTGATTCGCGGCTCACGGCTCGCGGCCGATCGGTTCGTCAGCCGCGGGGAGGGACATGTCATCAACATCGCGTCCCTTGCCGGAGCCTTCCCGTTCCCTGGCGTCGCAACCTACTGCGCGGCGAAACACGCAGTTGTCGGCTTCACCCAGGCGCTACATCGCGAACTCGAGGGCAGCGGGGTTGATGTGAGTATCGTGCTGCCCAGCTTGGTACGCACGGAACTCTCCGTCGGGGCCAACGTTCCCAAGTGGATCGCCAAGGTGTCAACGGTATACCCTGAAGATGTAGCCGGGGCCGTGGTCGAGACAGCACGCACGGGGCGTCCGCTGACGACGGTGCCGCGGCGAGTCGCCGCGATGCTCACGATCATGTCGATACTGCCGTACCGCGCCAGGCGCGTTCTCGAGGCGCGGACCGGTGCGGAACGCGTCTTCGCCCAGCCGGACGTTGCTGCCCGCGAGCGTTACCTGCGACAGCTGAATGACGCCATCTGATCGGTTGGCCCGACACTCGTGAGTGAAGAAGGTCGCTCTGACGGCATTCTTTCACTCACGGGCGTTGCCCGGGGCCGGAAACCCCTAGCCGGACGGGGAGTTCGTCGAGGCCCCGCAGGGTGCTGTTCGGTTTCCACACGGGCTTGCCGGTGATCTCGATTCGCCCGGCCCGGCCGACCAGTTCCCGAAGCACCGCTTGCCCTTCCATCCTCGCCAGCTGTGCCCCCAGGCACATGTGCACCCCGTAGCCGAACGACACGTGGCTGGTGGGGTTGCGCTCCACGACAAAGCTGTCGGGATCGGTGAACTGACGAGGGTCCCGGTTGGCCGCCGCGAACAGGAGCAGTACCCGCCCACCGCGCGGGATCGTGGCGGATTCCACCTCGTAGTCTTGCAGCGCGGTGCGGTAGAAGCCTTGAATCGGTGTCCCGAATCGAAGCTGTTCCTCTACCGCCGACGGGATCAGGTCCGGTCGTTCCCTGAGCAGTTCGTACTGGTCCGGGTTGACGGCAAGGCTGTGGACCAGGCCGCCGATCAGGTTGGTGGTCGTCTCGTGACCGGCCAGCAACAACAGGATCGCGAACCAGAACAACTCGTCCGGATCGATGTCGCCGCCTTCAGCGGCGTCGACGAGGCGGCCCAGTACTGTGCCGGATTCCAGCAGGCGGCCCGCGGCCATCCGCTCGTGGAAGTACGAGTGCAGCCGCAGGAGGCCGGCGAGTACGTTGCCGGACTTCTTCAGCGCGGCGGGTCGCAACTCGATGTCGGTTGCCTGGACGGCCTTGTCGGACCAGAGCCGGAACCGGGCGTAGTCTTCCGGAGGTATTCCGAGGATATGGGCGATGACCCTGATCGGGAGCGGAACCGCCAGCTGCTTTACGGCGTCACCACCGCGGGCGGCCGCCAACTCACCGACCAGCTCAGCGGCTAGCTCGTCGATGACGGGTTGCCAGGACTCCAGCGCTCGACGCGTGAACGCCGGAATCGCGAGTTGCCGCATCCTGGTGTGTTCGGGACGGTCCCTGGTGAGCATCATCGGCAACGAGAACCGGCTGCGAGCGACCCCCTCGGCGGAGGACAGCACCCGGTCCGACTTCGCCGCCTCGCGGACGTGCTGGTGATGACTGAGAATCCAGAGGTGGCGGCGGGGGTTGTAGTGGACGGGCCCGCCCCGTAGCAACTCGCGGTAGCTGGGGTACGGATCGTCGAGCACCGCCGGATCCATCTGGTGGAACGCCGTGGGCGTGACACCGGCCGGCAGGTGATCTCGCCGATACCGGGCTCCGAGCGCCGCGCTCGCCTCGTCCACCGCCGTCCCGGCAGCGACCTTCGCGACCACTCCAGCGATGTCGAGCTTTCCCATACTCCGCATAGCCGCCTCCCTGACGCAGCAGAATGACCCTGGTGGAACGAAGGCGCCGCCTATTGGTACAGCACCGCGATGGCGTCCGCGTACTTCGCGTGAATTGCTTTGCGCCTGAGCTTCATAGTCGGCGTCAGCAGCGTGCCGCCCGGTTCCCAGGTTTCGGGCAGAATGGTGAACTTCTTGATCTGCTCGACCCGTGCGAGGCGCTCGTTCGCCGAGCGAACTCCATCCGCTACCGCGGCGCGGACGCCGGGATGGGTCGCGAGGTCGCTCAGTGCCGTGCTCGGGATGCCGTGTTCGGTCGCGAAGTCATCGACCGCCTCGGGGTCGAGCGTCACGAGCGCGACGACGTACGGGAGCCGGTCACCGACGGCCACCGCGGAGCCAACCAGTGGGCAGGCCGTCTTCAACGCGTTCTCGATGTTGGCGGGCGACATGTTCTTGCCCGCATCGTTGACGATCAGCTCCTTCTTGCGATCGACCACGCGCACATACCCGTCGTCGTCGATGGAACCGATATCGCCGGTGTGTAGCCAGCCGTCCGGATCGATCGTCTCGGAGGTCCTGATCGGGTCGTTTCGGTAGCCCTTCATCACGATCGGCCCGCGCACCAGGAGCTCACCGTCGTCCGCGACGCGTACCTCGACCCCGGCCAACGGCTTACCCACCGTACCGACCCGAATCGAATGCGGCCGGTCCACAGTCGCCACCGCGCAGAGCTCGGACATTCCCCAGGCCTCACACACGGGTATGCCGAGCCCGAGCATGAACTCGTGTACCGCCGGGTCGATCGGCGCCGCCCCGGACGCGGCGAACCGCACCTGGTTCAGCCCGAGCTTCGCTCGTATCGTCGAGAGTACGACGCGGTCGGCGATGCGATGCCGCAGGCGTAGTGCAGGCGACGCCGCACCGCCCGCCCGGTACATCTTCACCCCGGTTCGGATGGCCCACCTGGGAAGCGCCCGCTTGACGGGATTCGTCTCCGCGGCCAGCGCCTGCTCGAGCTTCGCCTTGATCTTGTACCAGGTCTGCGGCACGCCGATGAAGATCGTCGGGTTGACCTCGGTGAGTGCCTTGATGGCCTCTTTGGGCTCACTCAGCGTGGTGATCTGGATCCCAGTGAGCAGGTTCGCCCAATGGCAGGCCCAGCGATTGGCCGCATGCGCGTCGGGCAGGTAGGAGACCACGCGGTCATCAGGTCCCATATCGAACACCTGGAGAGCGCCGAAGACGTTGGCCAGCAGGCTGGCGTGCGTGATCTCCACGCCTTTCGGCGGCCCGGTCGTGCCCGAGGTGTAGATCAGGGTCAGCACGTCGTCGGGAGACACCGCGCGCCAAGCTCGGTCGAAATCGAAATCCGGCTCCAGATCGTTCTCCACCGCTCGCAGAGACAGCGTTCCCGGTACTGATTCTTCGACGCAGACGACGTACTCGACGCACGTACCCTCCGCGGCGGCCAGCACGTGGTCCGCGAACTGCCGCTCGCAGACCACCACCCTGCTGCTCGCATTCCGAAGAAGGTGCCGGATCGTCTCCGGTGGGTTCGTGTTGTAGATCGAGAACGGGATCGCCCCGAGATGCAACGCGGCGGTGTCGACGAGATGGAACTCGGGACGGTTGGTGAGCATGAGTGCGACCGTGTCACCGTGCCGGACACCGAGCTTGGTAAGGCCGGCGGTGAGCCGACGGACCTTCTCGGCGTACTGGCGCCATGTGATGGTCACGCCGTCGCCGGGGGTGCGCAGCGCGACAGCATCGGGGGCGATCTGCCAGGTGTCCTGAAACGCTTCGCATAGCGTGCGGTACTCGTTCACACACTTCTCCTGAGGGTTATCAACGATCGTGAGTGTTCCGGGTGGTTAGAACGACATTCGCCACTCATGAGCGTTGAACTCCGGGCTCATCGTGCCAGCAGCCCTTTCGCGATGTGGGTGACCTGTATCTCGTTGCTCCCCGCATAGATCATCAGGGACTTGGCGTCGCGAGCCAGTTGCTCGACCCGGTACTCCGCCATGTAGCCGTTTCCACCGAAGAGTTGTACGGCTTCCATCGCGACCTCGGTCGCCACTTCCGAGGAATACAGCTTCATCGCCGACGCCTCCGTCAGCGTGGGTATCCTGCCCGCGCGCAGCGTGCCGATCAACCGGAAGACCATGTTCTCCACGTTCATCCTGGCGATCTCCATCCGCGCGAGCTTCAGCTGGATCAGCTGGAACTGGCCGATCGGCTGGTTCCACAACGTGCGGTTGGCCGCGTAGTCCAGACACAACCGCTGACACTCGTTGATGATTCCAAGGGCCATCGCGGCGACGCCCATCCGTTCGAAGGCGAAACTGGACCGAACGCTGTCCTTGCTGTCACGGGATCGGTCGCTCTCGGCTTCACCCAGCAGCCGATCCGGCTCGAGTCGCACGTTGTCGAAGAACAGCTCCCCGGTCGGCGAGGAATGCATCCCCATCTTCCGGAGCGGTTTGGACTGGGTCAGCCCTGGCATCCCCGAATCCAGGACGAACGTGAGGACCTTGCGGTCCCGCAGCGGTGTTCCATCGCCCTCGTCCAGCTTCGCGTACACCACGATCGTGTCGGCATACGGGCCATTGGTGATGAACGTCTTATGCCCACTGAGGACATAAGCGGCGCCTTCGCGCCGAACGCTCGTCTTCATGCCGCCGAACGCGTCCGATCCCGACTCCGGCTCGGTGATGGCCCAGGCCCCGACGTGCTCGAACGTCGCGAGACCCGGTAGCCACCGCTCCTGCTGTGCCGGCGTGCCGCGGGAAAGGATGGTCTGCGCGGCGAGGCCCAGACTGACCCCGACTGCGGCGACGATGCCGAGGCTCACGCCGGCGAGCTCACTCACGGCGATCAGGGCCAGGGACTCCTGACCTGTCAGCTTGGTCGACGCACCATCCTCGGCCGTACCGGCCTGCTGTCCAGAGCGTCGGCGTGCCAGCAACGTTTCGACGGCCTCGCCGGCCATCGCGTCGATGCCGAACGCCTCGAGGAACCTGCGAATGACGGCGTAGGGCGGAACGCCACCCTCCAGCTCGGCCAAATGCGGCTTGATTTCCTTCTCGATGAACCGGCGGACGGAATCCCTGAAAAGGAGCTCGGTCTCGGACCACTCGATCATGTGCTCCTACCCTTGCAGGTGCGCCGCGATGTCGTCGATCAGCCACGGGCCTTCCGACTCGATCGTGCGGACGTCGTGCCACCCGGCGAGCTCGGAGATCGCGCCGCCCTGCACCGCGTACACCTTGCCGGTAAGCGGGCACTTCTCCGTCGCCAGGTAGGCGACGAGCGGTGAGATGTTGGCCGGTGAGAACGCATCGAACTCGCCCTCGCCGACCTCCTGCGCGAAGATCGCTCCCATCCCGGGGGTAGCCAGCGTGAGCCGGGTGCGGGCGATCGGGGCGATCGCGTTGACGCGAACGCCGTAACGTTCCAGCTCCTCGGCGGCGACGAGAGTCAGCGCCGCGATGCCCGCCTTCGCCGCTCCGTAGTTCGCCTGACCGGCGTTGGGCAGCGTCGTGCCCGACGCCGAGATGGTGTTCACCACTGCCGCGTTCGGCTGGTGCCCGGCTTTGGCTTGCTTCCTCCAGTACGCCGCGGCGTGGCGCAGGACGGCGAAGTGCCCCTTCAAATGGACGTCGAGCACGGAATCCCACTGCGCCTCCTCGAGACCGGCGATGAACCCGTCTCGAAGGATTCCCGCGTTGTTCACGACGATGTCGAGACGGCCGAACTCGGACACCGCCTGCTCGACGAGTGCCCGCGCCCCCTCCCAGTCGGAGACGTTGTCGGTGTTGGCGACGGCTCGCCCTCCAGCGGACGTGATCTGGTCGACCACCTCCTGCGCCGGTCCGCTGTCCGCACCGTCACCGTCGTTGCCCGCGCCCAGGTCGTTGACGACGACGCTCGCCCCCTCACGGGCGAACAGCAGTGCGTGCTCACGGCCGACGCCGCGGCCGGCGCCGGTGATGACTGCCACACGTTCTTGCAGCGCTCCCATGGTTTCCCTTCAGTCGCGGATCTCCGCCAACCCGTCCTTGATGACCACCGTGTCCCCCACGGTCGTCTCGTACACGTAGCTGGTGACGCCCTGGTTGTTCGCGGCACGCCAGAACTGGGTGGTGATGTCCTGGCCTGGCAACACGGGTTTCGCGAAGCGGACGGCCAGCCGCTGCAGCCGCTCGGCATCGGAGTCGGCCAGCTCGACGAGCGCGGCCCACGCGGTGAACGCCATAGTGCACAGTCCGTGCGCGATGATCCCGGGCAGACCGGCGTCGCGCGCGACGCCGTCGTCGAGGTGGATCGGCATCGGATCGTCCGCCGCCTCGGAGTAGCGATACGTCTGGTCGGTGTCGATGTGCTGGGTCAGCTTGGTCACCGGTGGCTGCTCACGTACCGAGTGCTCGAACGCGTGGGCCGGGGCCAGCTCGCCGACGCGCTCGCCCGCGTCGAAGCCGCGGACGAAGAACGTGACGAACTGTTCGTTCACGAGCTCGCCATTGGCCTCGTCGCGGCATTCCAGGTAGACATTCGCCCTGGTGCCCTTGGGGGACCCGGCGTAGCCGAGCATGGCCCCGCGAGCGGCAAGCACGTCCCCGGGCCGGATCGGCCGATGGAACCGGAAGTCCTGCTCGCCGTGCACCACCTTGCCAAGCAGCGGGAGTGGGACGACCTCCAGCGCCGGCTCCATCAAGGACTGGAAGACGGGGACCACGGCGAACACCGGGTTGGCGATGTCTCCCGCCTGATGCCGCTCGATGGGATCGTTCGTTGCCTGCGCGTACGCGGTGAGCTTCTCCCGCGTCACCGTGAACCGGGTGGTGTCGGTCCAGACGTTCAGGCCCTCTGCGGCGAAACTCAACTCGTCGGTTCCCATGTCAGGCGACCAGGGTCCGGAGGTTCCCGAGCGACTCGTCGAGGTTCTTCTGTGCGTCCTTCTCCACCGCCTTGCCGAGCGCCCCGACGATCATGGATCCGGTGAACGTCGCGTCGATGCTCGCGACGGATCCACTCTCCGTCGGTGCTACGGACATGACGAACGTGCTCTTGACACCTGCCATCCCGGTACCGGAGATCACCAACTTCGCTGGTGCGTCGAGCTCCTCGACGTTCCAGGTGATGGTGTTGGGCATGCCGAGCATCGTGACGACTTCGGCGACCTGCGAACCCTGCGCGAGATGCTCGGGCACCTCACCCTTCCACTTCGTGTGGATGGTGAACCAGTTCGGCCAGCCGGCCGGGTTGACGAGCTCGCCCCACACCTTCTCGGGTGCGGCGGGTACCTCGATCCGGGCTGCTACCTGACCCATGTACTTCTCCTTACTGACTTGTCCGTGCTTTCCGTGGCCGCCGGTCAGCGGTCGCCACGCTGGTAGGCGGTGACGACAGCGGCACCACCGAGCCCGATGTTGTGCTGTAGCGCCGCGCGCAGGCCTCCGACCTGGCGTGGTCCCGCCGTTCCGCGCAACTGCCACACCAGTTCGGAACACTGCGCGAGTCCGGTGGCGCCGAGCGGGTGGCCCTTGGAGATCAGCCCTCCCGAAGGATTCACGACCCAGCGCCCGCCGTAGGTGGTGTCCTGGTTGTCGATCAGCTTGGCCGCCTCGCCCTCACCACAGAGGCCGAGAGCTTCGTAGAGCAGCAGCTCGTTCGCCGAGAAGCAGTCGTGCAACTCGATCACCCCGAAGTCCTCGGGGCCCAGATCGCACTGCTCGTACACCGATCGCGCGGCCCGGACGTTCATGTCGTAGCCGATGAGGTTCTTCGCCGTACCGTCGAACGTGCTCTCGAAATCGGTCACCATGCACTGCCCGACTATCTCGACGGCCTGGCCGGCGAGACCGTGCGCGTCGACGAACGACTCGCTCGCGAGGATCGCGGCACCGGAGCCGTCCGATGTGGGGGAACACTGCAGCTTGGTGAGCGGGTCGTAGATCATCCTGGAGGCGAGGATGTCCTCGAGTGTGAACTCTTCCTGGAACTGCGCGTACGGGTTGTTCACCGAGTGGCGGTGGTTCTTCTCCCCGATCTTGGCGAAGTGCTCCGCCGTGGACCCGTGCAGCCGCATGTGTTCGCGGCCGGCTGCCCCGAACAGCCACGGCGCGGGCGGGAACCGCACTTCGGATATCTCCGCCATCGCCTGCATGTGCTGGGCCATCGGTTGCTCGCGGTCCTCGTAGGTGACGCCGAGCGACCCAGGCTGCATCTTCTCGAACCCCAGCGCGAGGGCACAGTCACTTCGCCCGCCGCGGATCGCCTCCGCCGCGAGGTAGAGCGCCGTCGACCCGGTGGAGCAGTTGTTGTTGACGTTGACGACCGGGATGCCAGTCATGCCCAGCTCGTAGACCGCGCGTTGCCCTGAGGTGGACTCACCGTAGACATAACCGACGAAAGCCTGCTGGATCTGCTCGTAGCCGATCCCGGCATCGGCCAGTGCGAGCCCGCCGGACTCCTTGGCCATCGCCGGGTAGTCCCAGCCTTCACTCCGCCCGGGCTTCTCGAACCTCGTCATCCCGACGCCCACCACGTAGACCTTGTTCGTCACCGTCCGCACTCCTTACACTCGCAACTAACATACCATCTTGAATGTATCTTTTGAAGCGCCGAGGAGGAACCCTTGTTCGATGAGCTGTCCGGCCTGGCCGCGGCCGCGCAGACCGGTTCCGGCGGTGAGTTCGAGATACTCGCACCGTTCACTGGGCGGGCGTTGGCATCGATCCCCCAGTGGCGTGGGGCCGAGGTTGAACGCGCCGCCGAGCGTGCCCGCCGCTCGCAACCGGCGTGGGCGCAGGCCGGTGTGGAGCAGCGGTGTTCAGTGCTGAGCCGCTTCGTCCACCTGTTGCGGTCCCACCGAGACCAGCTCCTCGACGTACTCCAGTACGAGACGGGCAAGGCCCGCATCGACGCCCTGTTCGAGCTGGGAGAGGCTGTACTCGGCGCCGGCTACCACCTGCGGAGCGCGCCCGGCCTGCTCGCGCCACGCAAGCATCGCGGGGCGCTCCCCCTGCTGACGAAAGTGCGGCAGTTGCCGCAGGCCAAAGGCACGGTCGCGGTGATCGTGCCCTGGAACTTTCCGGTAGCGCTGGCTGTGATCGACGCCGTGCCCGCCCTGCTCGCGGGCAACGCCGTACTGCTCAAGCCGGACAACCAGACGGCGTTGTCGGCTTTGCTGCTGCAGCGGCTGACCGCGGAGGCCGGGCTCCCGCCCGGGTTGTTCCAGGTGGTGCTGGGTGAACCAGCCCAGGTCGGAGACCCGTTACTCGACGCCGCCGACTACGTGGCGTTCACCGGATCGACCGCCAGCGGGCGTCGCATCGCCGCCAGCGCTGGCCAGCGGCTGATCGGTTGCTCGCTCGAACTCGGCGGGAAGAACCCGATGATCGTGCTCGCCGATGCGGACCTCGGCCGGGCAGCGCGCGCGGTGCGGCGCGGTAGCTTCGCCAACGCAGGTCAGCTGTGCATGACGGCCGAGCGGCTCTACGTACACAACTCCGTGTACGACGAGTTCGTGGATCGAGTCGTCGACCAGGTAAGCGCCATCCGGCTCGGGGCGACCTTCGGTTTCACGGCCGACATGGGGTCGCTCACCACCCCTGCGGCGCTTGCCCGCACCGGTGACGTGCTCGCGGAAGCATGTGCCGCGGGGGCCACGGTGCTCGCCGGCGGCGGGGCGAGACCCGACCTTGGGCCGCTGTTCCATGAGCCCACGGTCGTCGCCGATGTGCCGCTGAACGCCCGCCTGCACCGCGAGGAGGTGTTCGGACCCGTCGTGGCGATTCACCCGTTCGAGGACATCGACGAGGCGGTGACCCTCGCCAACGACAGTGAGTACGGCCTCACGGCCAGCGTGTGGACTCGCGACCGCAGACTCGGCGAGCAGGTCGCGGCACGTATCCGTTCCGGCGGGGTGGGAGTGAATGACTGTTACACCGCCGCGTTCGGCGCGCACTCCGCGCCGATGGGTGGCATGAAGGCTTCGGGCATCGGACGCCGGCACGGACCGGACGGGCTCCTGCGCTACACGGAGTCCCAGACGGTTGCTGTGCAGTACGGTGCGGGCATCGACGAGAGACTCGGCCTGCCGAGGACCTGGCACGCCAGGGTGGTCGGGGCCGGGCTCGATGTGCTGGCTCGCTCACGTCATGGGCGGTGAGACCTGCTCGCCGCGGCGCAGCGCCTCCGCGAGCAACCGCAGATGCTGGCGGGCCCTTTGCCAGCGCTGTTCGATGTGCTCGTCGCCGGGTTCGTGCGGGACCGCGAGGATGCCCCGCATCACCTCCATGGCCGTGTAAGCCCAGTGCCGGAACTGCGGATGGTCGGCCAGCGGCGGGAAGAGCACCTTGCTGAACTCGGTCAGGGTGCCGGCGATGAGCGGCTCCACCTGCAGGACCTGCTGACGTAGTTCAGGATCGGCCCGTGCGGCGACCCACAGCTCGAGCGTTGCCGTGAACACCGGCCCCTGATGCAGCTCCCACAACAGATCCAAGCCCTCACCCACCACGTCGTCCGAGGTGCGCAGGTCCTCCAGCCGACCGTAAACGGCGTCCGCCCGCTTGAGCGCGAGATGCCGGATGGCCGCGGTCACCAGGTCGGCCTTGGTGGGAAAGTGATGCACTTGAGCGCCACGCGTCACCCCCGCACGCTCCGCCACACGCGATGTGGTGGTGCCCGCATACCCGTAGGTCACCAGGCAATCGACCGTGGCGTCGAGCAGCCGCGTTCGCATCGCCGCGCTACGTTCCCCCTGGGTAAGCCTGCGCGCGCTCACCTGGCCGACTATAGCAACCTGCATGCAGGCCGGTATTGAACGGTCGGTGGCGCGGTCGTGGGCTACGACGATCGCGTGGCCGGCACATGCGTGCCCTTGTACGCCTTCGGGGTGAGGCCGGTCCAGCGTTTGAAAGCGCGGTGGAACGCGCTGGGAGCGGAGAAGCCGAGCCGCTCGGCGACGGTTTCGGCGGTCTCTCCCCGCAGCAGCCCGGCGACAGCCCGTTCTCGGTGAATCTCGTCCCGGATCCGGGAGGTGGAGGTACCGAGCTTGGCCAGCCTCCGCCGGAGCGTCGGCGGGCTGATCGCGAGACGGGCGGCGACCTCGGCCGAGGTAGGCAACGTCGCGGCCTGGTGATTCAGCAGCACCTGCCGCACCTGATCGGCGGTTGTCGTCCCATAGCCGCTCCGGCTGAGCAGGGTGAACGGGAACCCCTTCAGTAGCGGCAGCAGCGTGTGCTCGTCCTGCACGATCGGCATCCACAGCACCGCGGTGTCGAAGGTGATGGCGGCTGCCGAGGCGTCGAAGACGGCGGGACATCCGAAGATCTGCTCGTAGACGGCATGGTGCGGCGGCCGCGGATACGGCAGGTGTACCGACCGGAGGCGCACGGGCCGGCCCGTCAACCAGCCGGCCAGCCGGTGCCAGACCACGATGCACGCCTCGGTCAACAGATGATCCGGATCGTCGAACCCCCGGCCGACGAACTCGAGCTGGGCGGCGGAGGCGCCGACGGTCAGGTTCAGCCGTGGCCCGGTGTCGAAGAGCGCGTAGAACCGCGAAGCGCGCTGGATCATGCCCGCCAGATCCGGCGAGTGGACGGCGAGCGAACACACCGTCGCGAAGGTCCCGAGTGGCCTCGGAGCCACCGCGAGTCCGAGCAGCTCGTCGTCGAGGCTGCGCAACACGGCGGCGACCAGGTCCGCGAGCTCACGAGGGCTGAGCCGCGCCTGGTCGTCGGCCAGCGCCGCGTGCGTGATCCCGGCACGGGTCAGGACTGCTTCTGGAGCGAGGTTCGCGCGCCGAACACCGCGCATCGCGGCGCGAGCATAGTGGACCGGAATCGTGCGGGAAGCCACGCGGTTACTTCAGCGCGGGTCGCCCGGCCTGTCAAGCTGGCGCAACGGTCCATGAGTGTTCCGGGTCGTTAGAACGGCCCTCCTCGCTCACGAGGGCGCTGAGCGTTTCGGTCGAGGAATTCGAGCGGTTCAGTCGTTCCGGTGCCGGAAGGATCGCTCTAGTATTCGAACGCCGCGGGCATTCCCGAGCCCTGACACGTGTGAGGATGGTTGGCATTGGGCGCCGAGGTCGTCGTTGAGGGGCTGACAAAATCTTTCGGTCGACAAACGATCTGGCGCGATGTCACGCTCACGCTTCCGCCTGGCGAAGTGTCCGTTCTGCTCGGCCCTTCGGGCACCGGCAAATCGGTTTTCCTGAAGTCGATCATCGGTTTGCTCAAGCCGGAACGAGGCTCGTGTGTGATCAACGGCGTGAACATCTGCTCCTGCTCGGAACGTGAGCTCTACCGGGCTCGCAAGCTCTTCGGAGTGCTGTTTCAGGACGGTGCATTGTTCGGCTCCATGACCCTCTACGACAACGTCGCCTTCCCCCTGCGGGAGCACACCAGGAAGTCCGAAACCGAGATCCGGCGGACCGTACTCGAGAAGATCGAACTGGTCGGGTTGCTCGGCGCTGAATACAAGCTGCCCGGTGAGGTGTCGGGTGGGATGCGCAAGCGTGCGGGGCTGGCACGCGCACTGGTGCTGCAACCCGAGATCATTCTTTGTGACGAACCGGACTCCGGGCTGGATCCCGTGCGCACGTCCTACCTGTCGCAGCTGCTGATCGACCTCAACGCCCAGATCGACGCCACGATCCTGATCGTCACCCACAACATCAACGTCGCCCGCACCGTGCCGGACAACCTGGGCATGCTGTTTCGCCGGGAGCTGGTCCTCTTCGGACCCCGCGAGCTGCTGTTGACGAGCGACGAACCCGCTGTCAAGCAGTTCCTGAGCGGCCACCGGGTCGGTCCGATCGGCATGTCCGAGGAGAAGGACGCGGCCACGATCGACAAGGAACGCACGGAGAGCGCTGCCTGGACGAATGGCGGCTCGGCCGACGACCTGACCCAGCGCCTCGTGCCGCAGATGCAGCCATCCCCTGGCCTGCCACCGCGCCGCGGTGCGAAGCGCCGTACGGAACGGGTCATGGGCATGCTGCATACCCTTCCCCCGAAGGCTCAGCGGGGCATCCGAGAGTCATTGGCGATACAGGACAGCGGTGCTGCGACGCCGACCTGAGTGCACTCAGTCCTGACGTCGCGGTGTCGTGAGTGTTCCGGACGGTTGGGACGGCCCGCGTCACTCACGAGATCCGGGCTAGGGTCCGGAGCGCGCGTATATGCTACGACGCCGTGTTCGTCAGTGCGGCGAGGACGAACTGACCGAGTTCAGCGAATTGTTGCCGGAGCGACCAGCTTACGACGTGCGTCGTGTTGTCGATCGGCTTCTTGATGCTCCTCCCGTCGAGCTACAACCAGGATGGGCGCGCAACGTGGTCGCCGATATCGGCCGACTGGGTGGTGGCACGGTCGGTGTGGTGGCCAGCAACCCGCTTCATCGAGGAGATTGCCTGGATAGCCGCTCTGCGGAGAAGGCGGCCCGGTTCGTTCGCATGTGTGACGGTTTCGGCATCCCCTGGGGGTGCTGGTCGATGTGCCCGGATACCTTCCCAGGCAGAGATCTCGGTGATGGGTGCGATGGCTGCCGTGCGGCTGCTTCACCGGAAAAGACTGGCGGCCGCCACTGATACCGACCGTGCGGTGAGCGGCCGGGGCTGAGTGGCAGGAAGCACGCGGAACTGGTGGCGACCAAGCGGCGCATCCGGCAGCTGTTCTGGCGACTGCTCGAGGTCGGCCACTCGCGGTTGGTGTGGCGCTCCAGACCGGCCTACTGCTCGATTTGATCGGTGCCGAGTCGCCGAGCGCGTCGGTCCCGCTTGTCCGTGTCTGCCGGGCTGTCCGTCTGCCTGGGTTTTCTTCCGGTCGAGTCCGTTGCGACCACCGCGCGATCACCGGGCGCTAGGGGCCCACGGGCTCCCGCCGCAGCGCGACCGTTGCGGTCGCTGCCGCGAGCAGCCAGACGACGGGTCCGGACAGCCCGCCGACCGGGTCGACGTGGCGGGGAACGACGAGCACCACGACGAACGCCACGTCGATGACGCCCAGCACGGTGAGGTTCAGCCAGTAACCGAGCCGGCTGTTGACGCGGTTCATCGCGATGGCGATCGCGATGGCCAGGGCCCCCAGCACCGTCGCGCAGACGAAGAACATCAGACTCTCGGCTGCCAACTCGTCGTCCGGTATGCCGCCCGAGAGCCCGTCGACCGCCATCGAGATACCGAGGCCCAGATGGAGCAACCCCCACAACACGTACAACGCAGCCGCTGCCGGCGCCCATCGTCGATGCTGCATATAATTCACGGCGTGTACTTTACACCTCGGAAACTAATGTGATGGGCGCTACCGAGTCGGCGATCACCGACGTGCTGCACGCTGTACGTGAGCTGCATTCCGCCACAGAGGCCCTGTTCGACGCGGTCGCCGAGCGCTACGGGATCAACCGCAACGACCTGCGCTGCCTGGAGATCATCGAGCGAGACGGGCCATTGGGCCCCGGCCGGCTCGGCGGGCTGAGTGGCTTCAGCCCTGCTGCGGTGACCAAGATCCTGGACCGCCTCGAGGCGGCTGGGTACGTGGTTCGCCGTCCGAGCCTGACGGACCGGCGTGCCCAGGTGGTCGAGGTCGCCGCCGGCCACAACGAGTGGAGGCGAGCCGTCTGGCAGCCGGTCGTGACGGAGGCGAGCGCGGTACTCGGCTCGCTACCCGACGCCGAACTACGTGGGCTGGCGGCGACGCTGCAGCGGCTTGCCGAGGTGAACCGTGGCCAGGCGGAGGGCTTGTCGGAGTCCACCTAGCCAGCGGGTCAACCGCCGACCACCCCGCCGTCCTCCCTGGTGACGACGATGGTGGCGGATCGGGGACGGCCGGTGGTGCTGTGGTCGGGCCAGCTGGAGCCCGCGCGCGGGTCCTCCGGGGTGCCCGAGTCGCCGGGGTGCTGGATGTTGACGAAGAGCGACCGGCGGTCCGGGGTGGAGGTGATGCCGGTGATCTCGCAGCGCGGCGGGCCGACCAGGAACCTGCGGATGTCGCCCCTGCGGGTGTCGGCCGCCAGCATCTGGTTGTTCTGCTCGGCGCCGTCGATCTTCGGCTGGGCGCCGTCGGTCTGGATCCACAGCCGTCCGTCCGCGTCGAACCACAGACCGTCCGGTGAGCCGAACGCCTGATCCGGAGGCACGGTGGCACCGCTGGCCTGGTCTCCGGCGAGCAGGAAGACATCCCAGTCGAACGTCTCCGCGCTCGGGTTCCTGCCCTCGTCGATCTTCATGATGTGCCCGAAACGGTTCTCCAGCCGCGGGTTGGCCGCGTTCACCGACTCGGTCCGGGCAGTGTTGTTCGTGCAGGTGAAGAACACCGCTCCGGTGCGGGGCTGCACGGTGCACCACTCCGGCCGGTCCATCGGCGTCGCCCCCACCGCGTCGGCCGCGAGGCGCGTGCGGATCAGCACCTCGGCCTGGTCCGCGAAACCATTCGCCTCGGTCAGGCCCGGTTCGCCGTGCACAAGGGGCAGCCACCTGCCCGAGCCGTCCTCCTCGAACCTGGCGACGTACAGCGTGCCCTCGTCGAGCGGACTCCGCCCGCGCCTGAGTGCCTTGCTGATCGGCTCCGCGCCCACGAATTTGTAGAAGTAGTCGAACTGGGTGTCGTCGCCCATGTAGACGACGGCTTCACCGCGCCTGCCGCGCACCACGACGGCGTTCTCGTGCTCCATCCGTCCCAGCGCCGTCCGCTTCTTCGGCGTCGACGTCGGATCGAAGGGATCGAGCTCGACCACCCAGCCGAACCGGTTGTACTCGTTCGGTTCCACCCGCATGTCGAACCGCTCCTCCGTGCCGTACCACGGGTAGGGGCTCTCCGAGCCGATGCCGTAGCGCTCCTCCACCGAACCGGCCCGCGGCGGCTGCTCGCCGAAGTAGAAGTACTTGTTGATCGTCTCCTCGCACGTCAGGTACGTGTCCCACGGCGTAGGCCCGCTGGCGCAGTTGTTCAGCGTGCCCAGCACCCCTACTCCGCCGGGGTCCGCGCCGGTTCGCATCAGTGGATGTCCCGCCGCCGGGCCGGTGATCTCGGTCGGCGTCGTCATGGTCACCCGGCGGGCGAACCTCGACTCGACCAGCCGCCATCGGCCCTTGCGATCCTGCTCGACCTCGATGACCGAGACGCCGTGCGCGGCCATCGACTTGGCGGTCTTCTCCGGCGACCAGGTGGCCAGGCCATCGGTGTGCAGTAGCTGCTCGGTCGTGGCCTCGTGATTCACACAGAGCAGACCGGAGCGGCGGCCCTTCAGCGGGAAGAACCACATGCCGTCGTGGTGGTCGCCCGCCTGCAGCGCCTGCTCCGCCGCACTGTTACCGGCATCCTCGGCGAACGCGGGCCCGGAAGGCACGATCGGGTGCCCCCACGGAAAGAGAACCTGGTACCGGTACCCCGGCGGCAACACGACCTCGTCGGCAACGCTGGGCGCGATCGCCGGGAACCCGAGCAGCCGCCTTCCCGCGCCGCGGCTCACATTCTCCGCCGTGCCCGCACTGGCCGTCGCGGCCGGTCCGGCGGCACCGAAGAAGGCCGCCGTGGCGGTGGCGAGACCACCCGCCATCGCTGTCCTGCGGGACAGCCGCCGCTCGGCGAGTTCGGAGATCGACGGCGAATCAGGCACGTCAGAATGCACGAGAGGACTCCAGCCTGTGGTGCGCGGACCGCGCGGGGTCGGCGCGGCCGGTGTGCGGGCAACGCTAGGGAGCCGAGGTGGCCGGATCACCACACGAACGTGAACGCGGGCGGAAGTGTGGTGGGGTCCGGCTTCGGTATCGACTCATCGCCCGTCGCGAGTACTCTCGGGAGCGCTGACGTATCCGAACGCGCGGAGAGGAGCGAACCCGATGAGCGATCCCGTTTACGTCTCCCGGGTTCTCGTCGAGCGGGAGAGCGGACCGCTGCGTTATGCGACGCTTCCGGCCGAGGAGCAGCGGATCCCGTTCGGTGTGCACAGTGAGGTGGCCGAGCATTACGGCCTGCGCGAGGGCCAGTACGAGCCGCACGCCACCACCCTCGACTACGTCGTCGCCGCGGCCGCTGGTTGACTGGCCGGCACGCTCGGAGGTGCTCTCGAAGCACGGGGCATCTCCGCCGGAGGCGGTCGTCTCCGGGCCGACGCACAGGGTGAGGTCGAACTCGAGGGCAACACGCTCGTGCTCAAACGCGTTCACGTGACCTACCGGTTCTCCCCCGACGAAGGGACGGATCGCGCGAAAGTCGAGCGGGTGCACGGATTCCATGCCGAGCACTGTCCGGTCGCACGCAGTATCGGGGGCAGCGTCGAGATCACAACCGGGATCGAATACGTGTAGCCGTTCCTGCCGGGCTGCGGACAGCCGTGCCTGCTGGTGGAGTGGAGTCGCAGTAGGTTCATCCGACGGCAGGCGGGGGAGTGGCCGGTGGCAGTGGAGAAGCGGGATCGCGACGAGGTGTTCGTCGAGTACACCAAAAGTATCTGCCCGGTGTGCAAGGTCGTGGTCGATGCGCAGGTCAACATTCGCGATGACAAGGTGTTCCTGCGTAAGCGCTGTCGCGAGCACGGGCGGTTCGAGGCGCTCGTGTACGGCGACGCGCAGGCGTATCTCGACTCGGCGCGCTTCAACAAGCCGGGCACGATTCCGCTGGCGTTCCAGACCGAGGTCAGGGACGGCTGCCCGTCGGACTGCGGGCTGTGTCCGGAGCACAAGCAGCATGCCTGCCTCGGGATCATCGAGGTGAACACGAACTGCAACCTGGACTGCCCGATCTGCTTCGCCGACTCCGGGCACCAGCCCGACGGCTACGCGATCACCACCGAGCAGTGCGCGCGGATGCTCGACGTCTTCGTGGAGTCGGAGGGCGAGCCCGAGGTCGTGATGTTCTCCGGCGGGGAACCCACGATCCACAAGCACATCCTGGAGTTCATCGACATGGCCCAGGAGCGGCCGATCCGCAACGTCAACCTCAACACCAACGGTATCCGGCTGGCGACGGACCGGCGGTTCGTGGCGGCGCTGGCCGAGCGCAACGGCCGGGGCGGGAAGTCGATCAACATCTACCTGCAGTTCGACGGGTTCGACGAACGCACCCACCGCGAGATCCGGGGTAAGGACCTGCGGGAGCGCAAGCGGCAGGCGCTGGACAACTGTGCCGAGGCGGGGCTGACCGTGACGCTGGTCGCGGCGGTGGAGCGAGGGCTGAACGAGCACGAGCTCGGCGACATCGTCGAGTTCGGGCTGGCGCATCCGGCGGTGCGGTCGGTGTCGTTCCAGCCGGTGACGCATTCGGGGCGGCACGTGGAGTTCGACCCGCTGACCCGGCTGACGAACTCCGACATGCTGGAGCTGATCGCTGCCCAGCGTCCGGACTGGTTGCGCACGGAGGACTTCTTCCCGGTGCCGTGCTGCTTCCCGACGTGCCGCTCGATCACCTACCTGCTCACCGAGGGCAGCCCGGGAGAAGCTGACTTCGGCGTCGTTCCCATTCCGCGGCTGCTGCGGGTGGAGGACTACCTGGACTACGTGTCGAACCGGGTGGTGCCCGACTACGCGGTGCGGGAGGCGCTGGACAAGCTGTGGAGCGCCTCGGCGTTCATGGGTACCGCCACCACCGAGGAGCAGCTGCGCGCGACAGCGGAGGCGCTGGACTGCGCCGACGCGTGCGGGGTGAACCTGCCCGGCGCGCTCGCCGAGCTGACCGACCGGGCGTTCATGATCGTGGTGCAGGACTTCCAGGACCCGTACACGCTCAACGTGAAGCAGTTGATGAAGTGCTGCGTGGAGGAGATCACCCCGGACGGGCGGCTGATCCCCTTCTGCGCCTACAACTCGGTCGGCTACCGCGAGCAGGTACGCGCGCAGATGTCCGGTGTGCCGGTCGCCGGTGTGGTGCCGAACGCCACCGAACTCCAGCCGCTCGTGGTCGACTCGCCCTACGGGTCGAAGATCAACGGTAACCGCAACGGCCACCGGTCGCCGATCGCGCCGGATGCCACCAACGTCGGCCGCAAGGCGGTGCAGGAATGACCGGTACCCCGGCGGAGATCAAGGCTTGCTGCGCCGCGTCCTACGGCAGCGACGCGGTCGCGCTGCTGCTGGGCGAGTCCTATCACCCCGGCGGGCTGTCCCTGACCCGGCGGCTTGCCGAGCGGCTACGGCTGCGCAGCGGGCACCGGGTGGTCGATGTCGCTGCCGGGCCAGGAGCGACCGCCCGGCTGCTGGCCGCCGACTACGACGTCACCGTCGACGGCGTCGACCTCGGTGAGGAAGGCATCGCCCGGGCTCGCGCGGCGACCGAGCAGGCCGGGCTTGCGGCGCAGGTCCGGTTCCATCTCGGTGACGCCGAGCGGATCCCGCTACCGGATGGCGGCTTCGACGCCGTGGTGTGCGAGTGCGCGTTCTGCACTTTCCCCGACAAGGCCATGGCCGCGGCCGAGTTCGCCCGGGTGCTGCGGCCGGGCGGCCGGGTCGGGATCACCGACGTCACCATCGCCGGGCACGGATTGCCGCAGGAGCTGACCACGCTGACCGCCTGGGTGGCCTGTATAGCCGACGCCCGCCCCCTCGACGAGTACGTGGCACTGCTGGAAGCGGCCGGGCTGCGCGCGGTGCACACCGAGCATCACGACGAAGCGCTCATCCGCATGATCGACGAGATCGAGGCCAGGCTGCGGCTGCTGCGCATGACCGCACCCCGCCGGCTCGCCGACGCGGGCGTGGACGTCGACGCCGTGCTGCGGCACACCACCCTGGCCAGGGAAGCGGTGACCGACGGCGTACTCGGCTACGCACTCCTCATCGCCGAGAAACAGCTCGTGAGTGCGTACACGAGTTAGAACTCGGCTACGCACTCACGAGAGGTGACCACGATGACGCTCGACTGGCCGGCCTGCGGGAGGGGCGCTGGCGGCCGTGGGCGTGGGGCCGGTTCCTGCTCAGGGCGACGGAGCGGTCGATCCGGCAGGCGGCCGAGCGTCCCCGCGCGCTGGCCGAGACCACAGCGCTGCACGGCGCCTTCGCCCTGTTCGGCCTGCGAACCCGCCGCCGCTGGACGTTGGCGAGCTGGCTGCTGTCGGTCACCCATCCCGGGATGCTCGAACAACACCGCTCGCTCGGCTGGGCCAACGTCGTCACCCTGACCCGGGCCAACCTGCCCGGCCTCACCGGCACCCGGTGGTCACCGGTACTCGTTCTCGGCGGGGATCTGGCCGACGGGCGGCTCGCGCGCAGGCTCGGCACGCGATCCCCGTTCGGCGCCGCCGCCGACTCACTGGCGGATGCCGCGTTCTGGATCCGGTTCGCCCACCGGCACGAGCAGAGCCGGTGGGTCCGCGCCGCCGCTCTGCTGGCCTGGGCGCTACCCGTCGCCACGGTCAGCTCGGCCAGTGTCGGGCGCGGCCGGATGGTCGATGCTCCCCGCCCGGCGCTGCTCCGGCCCGCGGCGGCGATGCAGGCGATCCTGACCGTCAGGGCGATCCGGCGCGCTGCGGGCCCTTCTGCGCCCCCTGGAAGCCGATCGCGGCCTCGGGTAGAGGGCGCCCATTGTGGACACAGCAGTGCTCAGGGTCGTAGGCGTCGCAGCCGCAGCACCGTGCCGAGGG
>NZ_JAEHOB010000039.1 GCF_016464705.1 Qaidamihabitans albus | reverse complement strand
CACCGGAGTTCATCACCGAAGCCATGCAGGACTGACTCGGGTCACCCGGTGCTTGCGTGGACATTTCCCCAGCGCCCCGTCAACCAGATCACCGACGGACAACAACGACACCTCAATCCCGACGCGCGCCAGTTCAAAACCGGCGAAGTCGACGACACCCACCCAGCAACCGCCTAGAGAATCTGCACCCAGCGCTCAGTCTCAATGAGCTCAGCGGCTGACGCTGCCGCGGTGCTCGAGGAGGCCGAGGTGCGGGTCGAGCACGAGTACACAGTTCGATGCAGCACCACAACCCGATCGAACCGCACACCACCACCGCCGTCTGGGACGGCGACTCGCTGACGCTGTACGAGAGCGCACAGGGCGTCGTCTTCTCCGTGGGGTCGTGTCGTCAGCGTTCTCGACCGCGTTCGACCTGCGGCCGGAGAACGTCCGGATCATCTCGCCCTACCTTGGCGGGGGTTTCGGCGCCAAGGGCCCCACCTCGTCCCACACGCTGCTCACCGTGGCGGCCGCGCGGCTGGTAGGCCTCGACGAGGCCGCCGCGCTCTCAACGAACGCATGCGTGCCGTGCACGGCTCCGACCTCAACCCCGTGCAGTTCACCGAGCTCAACGAGCAATTCCATCGGCCGCTCTGCGCCCCGTGCCCAAACCGCAACCTGCTCGACCGCGAATGGCACCGCATGTCTCTGATCCGCCGCTCCAGCTTCACCTTCCTGCCACGCGGCCCGCCGCCTCGGTCAACTCGCACGAACACATCCTCGACCTCGTGCGGTGGCGCGTCGGCGGGCGATGTCGAGCAGGCCACCCGTGCGCACACCGTCCGCACCATGAACGCCTACCTCGACGCGGCCCGCCAGCGGTCATGAGTGTTCGGCCGGGTTCTCAGTGCCCTGCGGGACACGCGCACCCGATCGCCGAACTCTCACGACCTACTGCCGACAACGGAAGCTTCCGTCGGAGCGCTCAGACGTGGCAGCAGCCGGTACTCATGTACTTCGCGAGGCCGCTCGCCGCGGATGCGGTGGAGACAGTCGAAGAAGGCGTGTCATCNGCTTCCGTCGGAGCGCTCAGACGTGGCAGCAGCCGGTACTCATGTACTTCGCGAGGCCGCTCGCCGCGGATGCGGTGGAGACAGTCGAAGAAGGCGTGTCATCCGACGCGTCGTAGACGACCTCGCCGCCGAGGACGGTCATGGCGACTGAATCGCCCCGGTGAGTCCGGAGACTCCGATCCTGTACTCATGCCCGCCGTAGCAATACCGGCCGTCGCCGATTCGGTTCGGCCACGACCTTGGACGCGGAGCCGGCAAGCCGGGCTCACGGCGTTCAACCGGGACGGGATCTTCACCGATCTCGACGTGGCCTTCGACTACTTCCGCATCGAGAGCCAGGGTGATCCGGTCTCGGCTCGCTGAACCGGGCTACCGCGGCGAGGGTGGGAGGCGTCGCCCCTCCCCTCGCTGCGAGGCGGCGTGACGATGGCGGTCCGCACACGATCCGCCGCTTCGCCGGCCGGAGGGCGAAGTGACGGCAAGCTCGGAGATGTTGCGTCCGCAGTTTCGGCCCTGGCACAGAGCGAGGCCGACCCTGTTGACGAGCTTGAGGAACCGCGCGCCCCGTGCGTCGCGGCCGTCGAGGGCACGGCACAGCTCGCCGTAGCAGACCTCCTCGCAGCGGCAGGCGAGCGTGTCGTCACGCAGCCGGCTCCGCCAACCGGGCGCATCGGGTAAACCTGGGTCGAGCGTGGCGGCGACGTGGCGGCGACGTGGCGGCGACGTGGCGGCGACGTGGCGGCGAGAGCGTACGCGACGCAGCGCGCCGACGGGCGATTCGGCTCGCCCACCGGCGAGTCGGGCAGCGAGGTACGAGCGACCGCGCCTTCGGCGGCGGCGAGCTCGGCACCGCGGATCCCGGTCAGCTGGTCTGCTGCGAACACACCCGGCGCGGTGGGGGCTGTGCCGCGTCGACCCGCACCGCACCGTGGTGGACGGCACAGCTCGCGGCGACGGCCAGATCGCGCTGCGGGGTAGCCGTAGCCCACGCAGACGGCATCGATCTCGACCTGCCGCTCGGTGCCGGCAACCAGCACCTGATTGCCGACGGCGACGCGCTGACCTTTCGCGAGCGCCTGTGCCGCACCAGCCGTGTAGACGCCGGGCAGCTCCCAGCCGAGCAACGGCAGCGCACGGTCTAAGCACCGGTGGCCAGGACGAGCGCGGACGTGTCTATCATGCCGCCCTCCCGGCCGGGCGCGTCGGCAGAACCGCTGTGCAGGTGCACGATGCCCACCGGGCATCGGTTCCAGCACCCAGGCACCGTGCTCGCCCAGTTGCTGCACACAGACACGGTCCTGTGAGGCTATGTCCGGCTGCGCGGCGCCGCGACTGCGTTACACGAGCGGTCCGATTCCTCGCAGGAACTGTTCGACGGCGGTCTCCACGAGTTCGTCGAGCAGTTCCGGCTTACGATGTTGCCGTTGATGATCGTCGCGATGCCCTGCACGCGTCGCGAACAGTGCGATCTCGATCCGCTCGGGTTGCCTGCCTGCAGCGCGCCCTGCGCCTGTCGCTGCACGATCAGCTTGTTCACAGTGCGCTCCACTGGACGCTCGCCCGGAGCCCGCGCCGTTCACCGCAGTCGACTCAGCCTCGATCAACGCTTTGATAGATCGTCTCCGCTGTCTGACGAACACGATAACCAACATCGGCCACCTTGAGTGCGTCCAGGACTTCCAACAGGGCAGACTGATACAAGGCCATCGTGTGGCACCTCTCTACGAGATCCTTGCTCGGTTCACGCGGAGACTCACGCGATGGCCCCTACCGCCAGGGCGCCGACGGCCGCACGTAGGGGGACTGTCCGGGTAACGGTGGATCTGGTCTTGGTCTGAT
>NZ_JAEHOB010000038.1 GCF_016464705.1 Qaidamihabitans albus | reverse complement strand
TGGCGTCACGCTGGCACACAGCACCACATTCGACACGAACCAACACGCACAGCTACCACCGGATTTGGGTCAGAGCCGTTGATCTGACACTCCCGCTGGCGGCCGTGGACTGCCGCGGGCGGTCGCGGACCGCACGGTGTTCAGTCCTGCATGGCTTCGGTGACGAACTCCGAGGGTGCCTGCAGGTCGTGGGCGCGGAACAGAACGCCGTGGGTCGCGCCGAAGCCCAGGAGCCGGGGGACGATGAGCCAGCGCACGGAGTGCGGTTCGAGATCCGCATCGTCGATCAGTTCCGGGAAGACCCACCGGTTGCCCGCGTCGCGTACCGCGTCGAGCGTCGGGAGCCCGGCGGTGCGGTGGTCGGCCTGGTCGAAGCCGTAGGGCGTCTCGGTCTCGTAGCCGGTGCCGGGTACGACGTCGGGTTTGAACCGGCGGATCTCCGGAAGCCCCGGCTGTCGGCTCGTCAGCGCACTGTCAGGTACAGCAGTCACAATGCCACGCCTTACCAACATGCCCCCACAGCCCATGTGATGCCCGGTTGCCGCAGTTCAGCGCCCCAAAGGCGGAGTTTCTGGCACCCACGGCCATGCTTCGAGCGTTGAGACACTCCTGGGTGTCATCAAAAGACAGGTAGGCAGCAACTGCCAACCTGACGTATAGTGTCGAGCATGGACTACAAGAAGCAGACAGTGCTGGTCACGGGTGCGAGTGCGGGCATCGGCTCCGCGTTCGCCCAGCAGCTTGCCCGTCGCGGAGCCGATCTGGTGCTGGTCGCCCGCCGCAAAGATCGCTTGGAGAAGCTGGCGTCACAGCTGCGCACCGCACACGGCGTGCAGGTGCATGTCATCGCCGCGGACCTCAGCCAGCAAGGGATCGGAACGCGGCTGACGGAGGAAGCCGAACACATCGGCGTGACGGTCACCAGTGTCATCAACAACGCGGGCTTCGCCACGTACGGCCCATTTCACGAGGAGGACCCCGAAAGCCTCCAGCAGGAGATCGCGGTCGACGTCACCGCGGTCGTGGACATCAGCCGCGCATTCATCGGGCAGCTGCGCACCCGAGGTGACGGGTTCCTGGTCAACGTCGCGAGCATGGCCGCGTACACGGCCACTCCCGCGATGTCGGTCTACGGCGCGACCAAAGCGTTCGTGCTGAGTTTCACCGAAGCGCTGTGGGTGGAGTCGCGCGACACCGGACTGCGCGTCATGGCTTTGTCACCAGGTGCCACCCGCACCGAGTTCTTCGACGTCGTCGGCAGCGAGAAAGCCGCCGGTGGCTCCCGCATGCGGACCGCGGAGGACGTCGTGACCACCGCACTGAAGGCGCTCGACCGCAAGGCCACCCCGGCGAGTGTCATCGTGGGCCGTAGCAACAGGTTGACGGCCTTCGTGACCCGCCACTTCATGTCCCGCGCCTTCGTCGCGAAGATCATCGCACGCATGGTCGTACCCGCCACCTGAGCCGGAGTGTCCCTCACGATGTCCGGGTGGAACGGTCGCCGAGCGCGTAACCCGCGAGCCCGCTTCGCGTCCCGCGCGTTCGACTTCATCGTCGATCAAGACATCATGTACCTGACCCAGGCGAGCTGGACAAGGCAGCCCGCCGACAACGATTGAGAGCAATGGACACATCGCGCCAGTCGACTTCACTATGGGACCGGTCGAGGCAGGCCGTCGTGACGGAAATCGTCGACACCGCACTGGTGCTGTTCGCCGAGCACGGCTACGAAGCCGTGACCGTCGGCCAGGTCGCCAAGCAGGCTGGCGTGTCACAACGCTCGCTCTTCCGCTACTTTGGCACCAAAGAGGATCTGGTCTGCGGCGACCAGGACGGCCTCGGGCAACTGCTGGTCAGCACGGTCGAGGCCCAGCCTGCCGAGATGTCGCCGTGGGAAGCGCTGCTCGCCGGGTTCGCCGCCATCTCATCGGCGAACCACACACCGGAACGGGTACTGGAGATCACCACGCTGATCTTCAACAACCCGCCGTTGCGGTCGCGATACTACGAAAAGCGGCTGAAGTGGCAGGCTGCACTGGTGCCCGTTGTCGAGGCCCGGATGGGTATCGAGTCAGGTCCAGCGCCCGATCCGCGCGCAGTGGGCATCATCGCCACGGTGTTCGCGTGCGTTGACGCCGCGTCGGAACTGTGGGTGCGCCGGGGCGGCAAGGCAGACCCGTTCGCCCTGTACGAAGAGATGCTCGCTGCCGTCCGCCGCTGACACAGTGCAGTCCAGCTACAGCAGACGCCCTCCTTGACGGTCACACTCAAGCTGGCATAGCCAACTAGGCGGCCTATGTCAGTCGTGTCCACACATTGCGGCTGATCGCAACAGGCACGACCATCCGCTTACCGGGAGTCGCCATGGAGCGGGCGGGCCTACGGACCAAACGCAACAGGCCGACCATTGCTTTAACCGCAGCACTCATGGTCACGGCACTCGCAATTCCAGTGACCACCTCCTACGTCTCCAGTAGCGAGGCAAATGCGGCCGCCGGAAAGAAGTGCTCCGATCTGGCCGGCGTCAAGATTGCAGGGAACACCATCGGCCTGCCCACCGGTGGCGCCGGGGGCCAAGCTTACGGCAGCCATTGTATGGTTTCCGGGGACATCAAACCGGTTGATCCGGCCGCGCTGAACATCGAGTTCCAGCTGGCGCTTCCCGAAAAATGGAATGGCAAGGCCGCGATGCTCGGCGGCGCCGGTCTGAACGGGTCCCTCCCGCCACTCACGAATGCGTCGACCCTCTGGGGCTCCCAGAAGAAGCCACTTCCGCTCAGCCAGGGCTACGCGGTGTTCGCAAGCGACTCCGGGCACCAGAACCAGGAGGGGAACACCCTGCCGCTTTCGGTCCAAATCCCTGGAGATGGACGTGACGAGCGGACGTGGCATGGCTTCATACATCGAGGCTCATTCCGCACTTTTCTCCAACATTACCGACCTGTCTCCTTTCCAGAACAGCGGGAGGAAAACTTCTCTTCTGGACGGGCGGTGCCGAGCCGGCAGCCAGGACGAGTAGGCGATACTACTCGCGCATGCAGGCCGCGATGGGACCCGCGCGAGTGGACTCATTTGTCAGGTACTACGAGATCCCCGGCGCTCAGCACGGACCCTCGTCAGTTTTCCAGCCGGAGTGGAATCAGTTGGCGACGATCGAGAGCTGGGTGGAGAAGGGCATTGATCCGGCGAACAACATCGTTGCAACCGATGGCGCCGGCGTTCCCGTCCGGACCAGGCCGCTGTGCATGTTCCCCAGTTGGCCGAAATACAACGGAACCGGCGACGTCAACAACGCAAATCCTTCCCCTGTGCTTCACCGTGATAGCGTAGCCACGCATCCCAGGGAAGGTCCAGAACGTGCAGTATTCGGCGAATGCTGTCGAGCGGTCGTCTATGTCCGGCATGGACAGACGGGTGCCGGGTTCCGTGACTGCTGGGACAGGTGGACGCGCCGCCGTGTTGCCGCTGTGCATGTACTAAAACGCCTCGGGGCCGAACCCCGCAAGGCCGGCGGCTGCCCAGGCCGCCAGGACCGGTGCGACGTCTAGCAGCGGTGGCAGAATGAGGCCGATCGCGGGCGAGCTTCAGGATGCCGACGATGCGCAGCATCGGGGTGGAGACGTTTTCCACGCAGGGCATGCTCGGCTGGAGCTTCTCGCGCGACTGGGTGCCTTTCATGACGCCCAGGGACACGAAGGCTGCCGCCAGCACACCTTAGGTTCAGGGGGTCAGTGCGCAGCCATCCGCAAAGGCGAGATCATCGGCACCGCTGCCGCGGCGGTTGGCATGTCGAAGACCGTCGGCCGGCGGTGGTTCCGCGAGGCTGGTNCAGGGACACGAAGGCTGCCGCCAGCACACCTTAGGTTCAGGGGGTCAGTGCGCAGCCATCCGCAAAGGCGAGATCATCGGCACCGCTGCCGCGGCGGTTGGCATGTCGAAGACCGTCGGCCGGCGGTGGTTCCGCGAGGCTGGTGGGGTGATGCCACCACAGCGGCGTGAACCTGTGGATCGCCCGGCTCGCCTGTCGTACGCCGACCGGGAGGAGGTCGCCTGTCGCCGAGCGGCCGGCGAGGGCGTTCGCGCCATGGCGAGGGCAATCGGCAGGTCGCCCTCGACCATCAGCCGTGAGCTCACCCGCGGTACTCGTCGGCCGAAGACCGGTTATCGGGCGACCGTCGCGCAGGCCCTTGCCGGGCAGCGAGCCCG
>NZ_JAEHOB010000037.1 GCF_016464705.1 Qaidamihabitans albus | reverse complement strand
TGTACGGCGGTGTCCTACTCTCCCACACCCCTTCGGGTGCAGTACCATCGGCGCTGGTGGGCTTAGCTTCCGGGTTCGGGATGGGTCCGGGCGTGTCCCCTACCGCTATGGCCACCGTAACGTGGTGAAACATTCACACTCTGTTTTTGTGGGGTGTGTGGTGTTTCAGAGCTGTGGAGTGGATGCGCGCGAAGTGTGTTTGTGGTGAAGTCCTCGGCCTATTAGTACCAGTCCACTCGAAAACACATTGCTGTGCGTCCATGTCTGGCCTATCAACCCAGTGGTCTGCTGGGGGCCTTAACCCACGGAGGGGTGGGAGACCTCATCTTGGAACAGGCTTCCCGCTTAGATGCCTTCAGCGGTTATCCCTTCCGAACGTAGCTAACCAGCCGTGCCCCTGGTGGGACAACTGGCATACCAGAGGTTCGTCCGTCCCGGTCCTCTCGTACTAGGGACAGCCTTCCGCAAGTCTCCTGCGCGCGCGGCGGATAGGGACCGAACTGTCTCACGACGTTCTAAACCCAGCTCGCGTGCCGCTTTAATGGGCGAACAGCCCAACCCTTGGGACCTACTCCAGCCCCAGGATGCGACGAGCCGACATCGAGGTGCCAAACCATGCCGTCGATATGGACTCTTGGGCAAGATCAGCCTGTTATCCCCGGGGTACCTTTTATCCGTTGAGCGACACCCCTTCCACCAGGAGGTGCCGGATCACTAGTCCCGACTTTCGTCCCTGCTCGACCTGTCAGTCTCACAGTCAAGCTCCCTTGTGCACTTACACTCAACACCTGATTGCCAACCAGGCTGAGGGAACCTTTGGGCGCCTCCGTTACTCTTTGGGAGGCAACCGCCCCAGTTAAACTACCCACCAGGCACTGTCCCTGAACCGGATCACGGTCCGAAGTTAGATTCCCCATTCGACCAGAGTGGTATTTCAACAATGACTCCACCCCCACTAGCGTGAAGGCTTCACAGTCTCCCACCTATCCTACACAAGCCGAACCGAAAACCAATACCAAGCTATAGTAAAGGTCCCGGGGTCTTTCCGTCCTGCCGCGCGTAACGAGCATCTTTACTCGTAGTGCAATTTCGCCGGGCCTGTGGTTGAGACAGCCGGAAAGTCGTTACGCCATTCGTGCAGGTCGGAACTTACCCGACAAGGAATTTCGCTACCTTAGGATGGTTATAGTTACCACCGCCGTTTACTGGCGCTTAAATTCTCAGCTTCGCCCCGAAAGGCTAACCGGTCCTCTTAACGTTCCAGCACCGGGCAGGCGTCAGTCCGTATACATCGAATTGCTTCTTCGCACGGACCTGTGTTTTTAGTAAACAGTCGCTTTCCGCTGGTCTCTGCGGCCAACTCACCCTAGCCCGCACGGGGCTTCAGGTGCTTTGGCCCCCCTTCTCCCGAAGTTACGGGGGCATTTTGCCGAGTTCCTTAACCACAGTTCACCCGATCGCCTTGGTATTCTCTACCTGACCACCTGTGTTGGTTTGGGGTACGGGCCGCACATGCACTCGCTAGAGGCTTTTCTCGGCAGCATAGGATCACTCTACTTCGCCTCACACGGCTACGCATCACGCCTCAGGAACATGACCGGCGGATTTGCCTACCGATCTCCCTACACGCTTACACCAGTATCACCACTGACTGGCGGAGCTACCTTCCTGCGTCACCCCATCGCTTGACTACTACAGGATCAGGTCCCACGCTCCACAACACCCGGGATCCGAAGACCCCGGACGCGCTTCGGGTGGTTAGTCTCACCTGCCTCGTCAGGGACGCACACACGCGGGTACGGGAATATCAACCCGTTGTCCATCGACTACGCCTGTCGGCCTCGCCTTAGGTCCCGACTTACCCTGGGCGGATTAGCCTGGCCCAGGAACCCTTGGTCATCCGGCGGCAGAGGTTCTCACTCTGCATTCGCTACTCATGCCTGCATTCTCACTCCCACACCCTCCACCACTGGGTTACCCCGTGGCTTCTCCGGGTGCAGGACGCTCCCCTACCCACCCACACGACTACACCACCAGGAACACGTCCCGACGGTGGATCTGGTGTGTGAGTGACACAGCTTCGGCGGTGTGCTTAAGCCCCGCTACATTGTCGGCGCAGGACCACTTGACCAGTGAGCTATTACGCACTCTTTCAAGGATGGCTGCTTCTAAGCCAACCTCCTGGTTGTCTGGGCAATCCCACATCCTTTTCCACTGAGCACACACTTAGGGGCCTTAGCTGGCGTTCTGGGCTGTTTCCCTCTCGACGACGAAGCTTATCCCCCGCCGTCTCACTGCCGCGCTCTCACACACCCGTATTCGGAGTTTGGTTGACTTCGGTAACCCGGTAAGGCCCCTAGGCCACCCAGTAGCTCTACCCCAGGTGTGAAACACGCGACGCTGCACCTAAATGCATTTCGGGGAGAACCAGCTATCACGGAGTTTGATTGGCCTTTCACCCCTACCCACAGCTCATCCCCTCAGTTTTCAACCTAAGTGGGTTCGGGCCTCCACGCCGTCTTACCGGCGCTTCACCCTGGCCATGGGTAGATCACTCCGCTTCGGGTCTAGACCACGCGACTCGAGACGCCCTCTTCAGACTCGCTTTCGCTACGGCTACCCCACACGGGTTAACCTCGCCACGCAGCACTAACTCGCAGGCTCATTCTTCAAAAGGCACGCCATCACAACACAACGGTCGCTCTGACGGCTTGTAGGCACACGGTTTCAGGTACTCTTTCACTCCCCTCCCGGGGTACTTTTCATCTTTCCCTCACGGTACTCGTCCGCTATCGGTCACCAGGAAGTATTTAGGCTTACCGGGTGGTCCCGGCAGATTCACAGCAAATTCCACGAGCTCGCTGCTACTCGGGAACACCGTCCAGACACGCCACCACAGCTTTCGCGTACGGGACTCTCACCCACTCCGGCCTGCCTTCCCAGACAGTTCCGCTAACCATGGCACGCACCCGGGAAGATGGCAGTCTCCCCACAACGGGTCCCACAACACCGCACACACAACACCTGCCAGCTTGACATGCGCACGGTTTAGCCTCCTCCGCTTTCGCTCGCCACTACTCACGGAATCACTCTTGTTTTCTCTTCCTACGGGTACTGAGATGTTTCACTTCCCCGCGTTCCCTCCACACCGTCTATACATTCAACGGCGGGTAACACCCCATCACGGGTGCTGGGTTACCCCATTCGGACACCCTCGGATCACAGCTCGGTTGACAGCTCCCCGAGGCTTATCGCAGCCTCCCACGTCCTTCATCGGCTCCTGATGCCTAGACATCCACCATGTGCCCTTAACAACTTGACCACAAAGATGCTCGCATCCACTCTACAGTTCTCAAACACCACACCCAGAAACAACACACCGTGTTGCCTCAGGACCCAACAGCATGCCAGCAAACAACCAACCACCACACCCCGCAACCCCTTTCCACGCCCACCCCGAAGGACGAACAGTACTCACAGCCACGCGACCTGCAGCGATCAACCATCACCAGTAGTTCCACAATTCCTCGAGCAACCCCCACAGGAACACGAACGGTCCCTCCGTGACGGCCACCCCACGATCAACAATCCGGGTACCCCGGCAACCGTGGACGTGTTCGCTCCTTAGAAAGGAGGTGATCCAGCCGCACCTTCCGGTACGGCTACCTTGTTACGACTTCGTCCCAATCGCCAGTCCCACCTTCGACCACTCCCCCCGCTGACGCGGTTGGGCCATGGGCTTCGGGTGTTACCGACTTTCGTGACGTGACGGGCGGTGTGTACAAGGCCCGGGAACGTATTCACCGCAGCGTTGCTGATCTGCGATTACTAGCGACTCCGACTTCACGCAGTCGAGTTGCAGACTGCGATCCGAACTGAGACCGGCTTTAAGGGATTCGCTCCACCTCACGGTATCGCAACCCTCTGTACCAGCCATTGTAGCATGTGTGAAGCCCTGGACATAAGGGGCATGATGACTTGACGTCATCCCCACCTTCCTCCGAGTTGACCCCGGCAGTCTCCCACGAGTCCCCGGCATTACCCGCTGGCAACATAGGATAAGGGTTGCGCTCGTTGCGGGACTTAACCCAACATCTCACGACACGAGCTGACGACAGCCATGCACCACCTGTACACCAGCCACAAGGGAACACCTATCTCTAGGTGCGTCTGGTGCATGTCAAACCCAGGTAAGGTTCTTCGCGTTGCATCGAATTAATCCACATGCTCCGCCGCTTGTGCGGGCCCCCGTCAATTCCTTTGAGTTTTAGCCTTGCGGCCGTACTCCCCAGGCGGGGCGCTTAATGCGTTAGCTACGGCACGGACAACGTGGATGTCGCCCACACCTAGCGCCCAACGTTTACAGCGTGGACTACCAGGGTATCTAATCCTGTTCGCTCCCCACGCTTTCGCTCCTCAGCGTCAGTATCGGCCCAGAGACCCGCCTTCGCCACCGGTGTTCCTCCTGATATCTGCGCATTCCACCGCTACACCAGGAATTCCAGTCTCCCCTACCGAACTCAAGTCTGCCCGTATCGACCGCAAGCCAAACGTTAAGCGTTTGGTTTTCACGGCCGACGCGACAAACCGCCTACGAGCTCTTTACGCCCAATAATTCCGGACAACGCTTGCACCCTACGTATTACCGCGGCTGCTGGCACGTAGTTAGCCGGTGCTTCTTCTACACCTACCGTCACCCCACCCAACAAGATGAGGCTTCGTCAGTGTCGAAAGAGGTTTACAACCCGAAGGCCGTCATCCCTCACGCGGCGTCGCTGCATCAGGCTTGCGCCCATTGTGCAATATTCCCCACTGCTGCCTCCCGTAGGAGTCTGGGCCGTGTCTCAGTCCCAGTGTGGCCGGTCGCCCTCTCAGGCCGGCTACCCGTCGTCGCCTTGGTAGGCCATCACCCCACCAACAAGCTGATAGGCCGCGGGCTCATCCCATACCGCCGGAACTTTCCACACACCACCATGCGATGGCATGTCCTATCCGGTATTAGACCCCGTTTCCAGGGCTTATCCCAAAGTACAGGGCAGATTACCCACGTGTTACTCACCCGTTCGCCACTCATCCACCCAGCAAGCTGAGCTTCAGCGTTCGACTTGCATGTGTTAAGCACGCCGCCAGCGTTCGTCCTGAGCCAGGATCAAACTCTCCAACAATGAATTTGAATCCGGACCAAAATGTCCTCAAAGAAACCCACAAAAGGGTTCAAAAAA
>NZ_JAEHOB010000036.1 GCF_016464705.1 Qaidamihabitans albus | reverse complement strand
CCTGAGACATATGTGCTACCGAAGTCCTGAGACACAACACCCGGTTAGAACTCGCCTCGCCACTCACGAGTCAGGCGCGGCGCAGCACCGAGGGGTCCAGCTCCGCGACGGTGCGGTGCCCGGAGAGGCCCATCGTCAGGTCGAGGTCGGCGAGCACGCTGCGCAGCACGTGCCGCACACCGTCCTCGCCGCCGTGCGCGAGCCCGTACACGTACGGCCTGCCCAGCAGCACCGCGCGCGCGCCGAGGGCGAGCGCCTTGACGATGTCGGCACCGGTGCGCACGCCGGAATCGAACAGCACCTCGATCCGGTCGCCGACGGCGGTCGCGATCTCCGGCAGCACGTCGAGCGAGGCGATCGCGCCGTCGAGCTGCCGGCCCCCGTGGTTGGACACCACGATGCCGTCCATGCCCGCGTCGACCGCGCGCCGGGCGTCGTCGACGTGCTGGATGCCCTTGAGCACGATCGGGCCGTCCCAGTGCTCGCGCAGGAACGGCAGCGCGTCCCACGACCGGTCGGTACCGGTGATCATCGAGATCCAGCGCAGCACCGCGGCCGGCAGGTCGTCCTCGGGTGCCGTGTCCAGCCGCGTGCGGAACACCGGGTCGGAGAACGGCACCGCCATGCCTTTGCCGTGCAGGAAAGGCAGGTACGCACTGTCCAGATCGCACGGTCGCCAGCCGAGCGTCCAGGTGTCGAGCGTGACCACGAGCGTGCTGAACCCGGCCGCCTTCGCCCGGCCCAGGATGCTGCCGCACACGTCCGGGTCGTTCGGCCAGTACAGCTGGAACCAGCGGGGGCCCTCCCCCGAGGCGGCGGCGACGTCCTCGATGCTGGTCGACGACGCCGTGGACATCACCATCGGCAGACCGAGGGACGCGGCCGCGCGCGACGTCGCCGGCTCGGCGTCGTCGTGCACGATCGACTGCACCCCGACCGGCGCCAGCAGCAGGGGCGCGGGCATCGACGTGCCGAGCACCGTGGTGGAAAGGTCCCGCTCGGTGGCGTCGGTGAGCATCCGCGGCACGAGCCGCCAGCGGTCGAACGCCTCCCGGTTGGCGCGCATCGTCGCCCCGGAGCCCGCACCACCGGCCACGTACCAGAACGGCTCCGGGTCGAGGACCTCCGCCGCCGAGTCCTCCAGGCGGGTGGGGTCGGTCGAGAACGCGGGCCTGGTCCCGCCGTAGCCCTGCAGGTAGATCTCGCTCTGGTAGGAACCGAACCGTTCGGTCACATGCACCTCCCTGTCGCTCCCCCCACACCGCATTACCGGCCGGTATCCTACGCACGGGTCTGGTGTTGACCTTCGAGTCGGTTGAAAGCCCAGACTGAACGGCATGCACAGCATCAGCGCGTTCGCGCGCCGCGTCGGCCTCACTCCGAGCGCCCTGCGCTTCTACGACGACTGCTCGATCCTGAAACCGGCCCGCGTCGACGAGCAGACCGGTTACCGGTTCTACAGCCCTGACCAGGAACGGCGTGCGGTGCTGCTGCGTGACCTGCGCGCCGCCGGGGTACCGCTCGCGGAGGTCGGCGTGGTGCTCGACGGCCCGCCCGCCGAGGCCCGCGCCGTCCTGCGAGCCCACGCCCGCACCCTGCGGGCGGAGGCCGAGGCCGCGCACGCCGCGCTCGCGGAGGTGCTGCGCTCCCTGCCGGACGACCGGCACACGGAGGTGCGGCTCGGCGGGCCCGAGCTGGCGAGCGCGGTACGCCAGGTGGTGCCCGCCGCGGCGGACGGTGGCGAGATCCCCGAACTCGGCTGCGTGCTGATCGAGGTCACCGGCGCGGTGCTCCGGCTGGTCGCCACCGATCGTTACCGGCTCGCCGTGCGCGAGCTGCGGCCGCACGGAGTCGAGGGCACCCGCCGCACACTGCTCGTACGGGCGCCGTTCCTGGTCGAAGTCTCCGGCTGGGCACCCCGGCTCGCCGCGGTCACCCTGCTCGCCGACGAGGACGGGGCCCGGCTGCTCGGCGGGGGCAGCGAATGTGCGGTCCCGCTGCTCGGTGGCGAGTTCCCGGCCTACCGGGAGGTGCTCGCCGGACTGTCCACGCCCACGCACCGGGTGCTCACCGACCGGACTGCTCTGTTGCGGTCACTGGCCACAGTGGACAGTGACCGGGTGGTGCTGAGCACCGGCGACGACCGGCTCCGGGTCGACGGGACGGACCTGGCCGCCCTGTGCTCGGGGCCCCCGCTGCGGATCGCGTTCGACCCGGCCGTGCTCGGCCCAGCGCTGGAGGCGAGCGTCGGCCCCGACGTGCTGCTGGAGATCGCAGGCGAGGCACTCCCCACCGTGGTGCGCTCAGCCGACCAGGGCAGCTTCACCACCCTGGTCATGCCCGTCTCGCTGGACTGAAAGGACCCCGATGGACCCGGACAACACCGTCGTTGGCCTGTGCACGCAGGGGATGCGAGCCGAGGCCGACGGCCGCGACGACGATGCCCGCGCACTGTTCGAGCAGGCGTGGCATGCCACGGCCGACGACTACGAGGCTTGCGTCGCCGCGCACTACCTCGCGCGGCACCAGCCCACCCCGGAGGAAACGTTGCACTGGAACCAGGTGTGTCTCGACCGAGCCGAGCGGGTCGGCGACGAGCGCGTCGCGGGCTTCTACTCGTCGCTGCACGCCAACCTTGCCCGTGCCAACCGTGAACTCGGCCGCACCGCCGCCGCGCGGCGGCACTTCGAGCTCGCCGCCGGGCACCTCGGCGCCGTACCCGCGGGCCAGTACCGCGACTGGATGCGCTACGGCATCGCACAGGGACTGCGCGACACCGGCGCGGTGAAGCAGGACGGTGCCGGAGCCCGGCTCGAGGCGCTGCTGCACGCATTCTGCACCCGCCACGACCTGCGCTCCCTCTGCCTGCTGCTGCCGGCCTACCTCGGTGACCTCGGCACGGCCGGGGATCGCGAGCGGCTGGCCATCGCGCTGCGCATGCTGCATGCCGAGAAGCGCCTGCCCGACGGCGAGCAACGGGCGCTGGCCGAGCTCGTCGGCGGCCACGACCGAGCGCGGTAGTCTCGGCGGCGTGCCGGTGGCGACGATGCGGTTCGGGCTCAACATCCTCAACTTCGGGACGGGCACCGACCCGTCCACGCTGCTCGGCTGGGCACGCTTCGCCGAGGAGCGGGGCTTCGACTTCGCGATGATCTCCGACCACGTCGTCGTCACGCCGGACGTGGCCGAGCAGTATCCCGCACCTTTCTACGATCCGTTCACGACGCTGGGCTGGCTCGCCGGGCAGACGCGGCGGATCGAGCTCGGGACGACGGTGGCGATCGTGCCGTACCGGCATCCGCTGCTCACGGCCCGGATGGCGGCGAACATCGACCGGTTCAGCGGTGGCCGGTTCATCCTCGGCGTCGGCGTGAGCTGGCCACGCCAGGAGTACGCGGCCCTGGGCGTGCCTTTCGAGCGGCGTGGCGCGATCACCGACGAGTACCTCGAGGTGATCACCCGGGCCTGGACCGAGGACAAGGTCACCTTTCACGGCCGGTTCGTGTCGTTCACCGACGTGGCCACGGGGCCGCTTCCGGTGCGCCGCCCGCCGATCTGGGTCGGCGGCGCCAGCGCGCCCGCGATGCGGCGTGCCGCCCGTTTCGGCGATGCGTGGCATCCGCTCAACCAGCGGCTCCCCTGGCTCCGTTCCGAAGGCCTGCCCGCGCTGCGCCGCGCCGCGGACGCCGCCGGGCGCCCGGTGCCCGCGTTCGCTCCCCGGCTCCCGCTGCGGCTCACCGGTACCACGCTCGACGACGGCTCCCGTCTCGCCGGGCAGGGCACCCTCGATCAGGTCCGCCGGGACCTCGACGACCTGGCCGAGCTGGGCGCGACGCACATCCTGTTCGACACCTACCCCGGTACGCCGGACGAACTCCGGCCGTCCGGGGAGGATCAGCGCCTGCTGGAACGGTTGCTGCCGCACCTGCGCTGAGCGGCCGTCACAGGCCCAGTTCGCCGAGCCGCGCACTGATCCTGGGATCGGTGGACACCACCGGCGAGCCGCCCCGCACCCACGGGTCGCCGCCGAAGTAGCGTTCGAAGATCTTCTCGGCGGTGCGGGTCGCCAGCGCCTGCGTGGTCAGCGTCGGGTTGGGACCGCCGAGGCTGTTGGCCAGCGCCGAGTTGTCCGCGATGAACAGGCCCCTGACGGCGCGCGCCTCGGCACCGGAGTCGAGCACCGAGTCCCGCTCCGACTCCCCCATCCGCATCGACGACTGGACGTGCAGGATCAGCGGCGCCCAGTCGATCCGGAACACCTTCTTCGCACCGGCGCCGCGCAGCAGCTCCGCGGCCTTGCGGGCCATGAACTCCCGGTTGCGGGTCGTGCGGGCGGTGCGGGCACGGTGCTGGAAGGTGACCTTCGGGATCGGCCCGTTCTCGTCGGCGGGCAGCGCCGAGGTGACCACGCGGTTGTCCGGCTCGACGTCGTCGTCGGTGATGACGAGGACGCTGAGCAGCCGGTCCAGCCCGCCCGCGACCAGCTCCTTCAGCTCCGGTCCCATGACGCGCCCGGCCGGACCGTCCCAGGGCCCGGTCGGGCCCCGGCCGTTGCCGTACTGGCCGCGGATGCCACTGTCGGACAGGGTCGTCGAGAACGCGTTGAGGGCGGGCGGCAGGCCGACGTTCTCCAGCCCGCCGTAGGGCGGGAAGTCCAGCCGCGCCGACGAGCCGACCCCCTTGGGATTGCCCGTGTACTCGTCGAACGAGCCGATCACCCAGTCGAAGAAGTGGTCGGTGTAGCCGCGGCCCACCCAGTCGTTCGGGTTGGGCAGCCCGCTGTTGAACCACAGCCGCGGATTCTCCGTGCAGCCGCCCGCCATCACGACCACCTTCGCGTCCTCGCGGCGCTCCTCGCCGGAGGCGTTGTCGCGCCAGGTGACGCCGGTCGCGGTCAGCGCGCCCGCCCTCCTCTCGGTGTGGATGCGCGTGACGTAGGCGTCGGTGAGCAGGTCCACGGGCCTTCCCGCGGGTGCCCACACGTCGGCGGTGAGCGCCATCGGGACGTAGCTGTTGTCGGTGGAGCGCTTGGCGAACTGGTTGCGCGGCGCGCCGACCGGCCGCATGCAGCCCTGGAAGCAGTAGCCGCAGAACGTGCAGCCGGTCGCGTCGGGGTAGTTCAGCAGGTTGCGGTCGCTGGTCCGGCCTGCGTTGCCACCGGGCTGCAGGATCGCGTTCTCCTGCGGGCGGTACGACGGCGCCAGCGTGGTCTTGGTGGTCTGCACCGGCAGGCCGAGCGTCTCGCAGCCGCGGAAGAACACGGCCTCCTTCGTGCCCATCGCCGCCGTCATCACCGGCGCGGTCGCCTCGACCCACTCGAAGTAGGGCACCATCTCCGCGTAGGAGAACGGGAACCGGTGGTTCACGTCGTATTCGTTGCGGTCGGCCTTGTCGTAGTCGTTGAACACGCCCGGATAGGCGCGCGGGTAGTTGCCGTAGAAGTGCTGGGTGGTGCCACCGACGCCGGAAAGCTGCCACACAAAGGAGTTCTGCGACCACTCCCGGAACCAGGCCGGTTCGGACCGGTCGGTGGGGCCGAGCCGGAAGTAGCCGGAGAGCGGGTTGTTCGCGTCGTTCTCGAAACTCGTCCACTGCTCGCGCGGCTTGGCGTGGCGCGGACCCGCCTCGAGGACGAGCACGTCCAGCCCTTGCGCCGCGAGCTCCTTGGCGACGACCGGGCCACCGCCCCCGGCACCGATGATGATCACGTCCCGCATCAGTCACGCACCTCCGTGCGGCCCTGGTAGTAGCCGATGAACTCGTCCCAGCCCTCGACCGGGCCGTCGGGTTGGTAGCCGGTCAGCTCCCAGCCGACCGGGCGGGCGGTGAGCTGCTTGTTCCGCGCGTCGAACACGGCGTACTCGGTGTAGGAACCGAAGCTGGCGAACTCGATGAGCGCGCCGCCGACGAACTTCAGCAGGCCCGACACCGAGTTCTTCAGCGGTTCGGGGAACCGCACATCGAGCAGCGCCACCAGGTCGGAGTCGGGGCCTTCGAGCAGCTGGAAGGCCCTGGCCTTCTCCGCGTAGCTGAGCCGGGCGAACGGCGAGAGGAACGCGCCGTTGACTGCGAGCGGGTTCACCTGCGTGGCGAGCAGGTTCAGCATCCCGGCGATCGGGAAGGACAGCGGCAGCGTCGCATCGCTCTCCAGCAGGGCACGCAGCGCCTTGTCGAGCGTGCCGAGCTCGGCGGGCAGCAGCTCGGTGCCCGGCAGCTCGATTCCGGTGTCGGCGAGGCCGGTGGCGAGCGCGGCGCCGATCGGCTTGGCGAGCTGGTCCGGGAACGGCACGAAGTTGTCGAGCGCGTCGATCAGGAAGTCGGTGGTCCCGGCCTCCATCGCGCCCGGTGTGTCGCTCGGCGTGCCCTGCGCCGCGGAGTACGGGTCAGGGCCGGGCAGCGCGAACACGGACAGGCCGTTGAGCGTGTCCCGCGCCAGCTCGGCCAGCACCGGCCTGAGCAGGTCGACCAGGCCGGGCAGGACATCGTTCTGGGCGGCGGCCGCGGGCGGGGCGAGGGCACTGCGGGGCAGCAGGCCACCGACCCCGACGGCCGCGCCGAGCAGGCCGAGGCGAGCGAGGAACGCACGCCTGCCGACCGCGGCGGTGGAGTTCGACATCGCGTCTCCGTGCGTGGTGGGAGCGGAACGGGGCAGGCGCCGCACACCGCTCGTGTCCACACGCGCACACATCGCTGTGTGACTGGCGCCACAGAAGTTCTACCACCCGAATGGCCGTATTGCATTAGGCCATTTGCCCAGATTGTCAGGGTGCGCGTTGTGCGTGAGTGTCAGTGCCGCGCGCCGAGTACGCGATCAGCGCCAACGAGAGCGCCAGCCCCGCCTCGTAGTCCTGCATCGACCGGCCGAGCAACCCCTCCAGCCTGCGCAGCCGGTTGAGCACGGTGTTGCGATGGCAGTAGAGCCGCGCCGCGGTCGCCGCGGCCGAACGGTTCGTCTCCAGCCAAGCGGCCAGGGTCGGCAGCAGCACGTCGCGTTCGGCGGGCGGGAGCCGCAGCAGCGGGCCGAGCACACTGTGGATCAGCCGGTCGGCCAGCTCGGGCGAGCGGGCGACGAGCGCCTCCGGCAGCCGCTCGTCGAGCAGCGCCAGCTCCTTGCCGTCCGCGGGCAACGTGCGCAGCGCCAGCAGCGCGAGGTCGTGGGCGACGCCCACCTCCGCGAGCCCGGGCACGGCGGGGCTGACCCCGACGCGGGCGCGGATCCCGCCGCGCAGCAGGTCGAGCACCACCGTGACGTCCCGCCGTTCCAGGGCGACGAGGCCGACCAGGGTCTGCTCCCGCGGCTCCCAGATCGAGCGGACGCCGTACCCGGCGAGCGCGTCCTGCGGCATCGCCAGTCCCGGAGTGCCGTCGGCGGCGAGGTCCGCCACCAGCACGACGTAGGCACTGTCCGCGGGCAGGCCCAGCTCCGCCGCTGCCTGCTCGGTGACGCCGCCCTCGCGGCCGCGACCGCGGAGCAGGTCCCCGACGAGCGCGTGCCGCCGGTGCTCGTCGAGGCGGCGCAGCTGTAGCTCGGTGTGCCGGTAGGCGGTCGCCACCGCCGAGGACGCCTCGTCGACCACCGTCCACACCGTGGTGGCCACGTCGAGCAGCCGGTCCCGGTCGACGCGGTCGTCCTCCTTGGCCATCTGCACCATGCCGCGCCAGATCACCCGGCCCCCGAGCCGGAACGAGCGCAGCACCGAGTCGAGCGGCACCCGCTGCTCCGCGCGCCGCGTTCCGGTGGTCGCCGCCGCGTCGAACGGATCGTCGCCGCGCGGCACGGTGTTGCCGAGCATCTGCAGCACGCGTTCGAGGTTCGTGCGGCACGAGCGGCGCAGCTCGGCCAGGGTCACGAGCGCGGCGTCGTGGTACCCGGGGTTCTCCGCGAGGATGTCCGCGACGAGGCTGTCGGTGAGCGAGTCCAGGCGCGTGCTCAGCAACCGCGCCATCTCCTCGGCGAGATCGGCCACTCCGCCTCCCTCCTCGGTGCTACCGGGTGCCGAAACGGTAGGCCATGGCGCCCCGGGACCGCACCGCGGTGGGCCACGGTGGCCCACGGGGAACGAGCCGTGGCGTGAAACAGGTCACCGCCGGGAATATTTAGTGGGGCTACGCAAGTTCTTCGAACCGGCAGCTGTGCAACCGACGGGGAGGCACATCTTGAGCACGCGCACCGCCTCGAGACCCGGCGCCGTCGACGAGTCCGGGTCCCGGCGCCCACCCGGTACCGCCCGCTACGCCCTCGTTCTCGGCGGCCTCACCGCCTTCGGCCCGCTCTCCGTCGACATGTACCTGCCCGCACTGCCGAGCATGGCGGCCGACCTGCAGAGCAGCGACGCGACGCTGCAACTCACCCTGTCGTCGTTCATCGTCGGGCTCGCGCTCGGCCAGCTCGTGATCGGCCCGCTCTCCGACGCGGTGGGCAGGCGCAAGCCACTGCTCATCGGCATCGCGATCTACGTCGCGGCATCGGTGCTCTGCGCGCTCAGCCCATCCGCCGAACTGCTCATCGCCGCCCGCGCGGTGCAGGCGATCGGCGCGGCGGCGGGCATCGTCGTCGCCCGCGCGACCGTGCGCGACCTGTTCTCCGGAACGGCGATGACCAAGTTCTTCTCGATGCTCATGCTGGTCACCGGGCTCGCGCCGATCCTCGCCCCGGTCATCGGCGGGCAGGTGCTGAACTGGACGTCCTGGCGCGGCGTCTTCCTCGTCCTCACCGCGTTCGGCGCGCTGCTGCTGGCCGTGGCCGCGTTCGCGCTGCCCGAACCGCTGCCCGCGCACCTGCGCTCGCCCGCCCGGCTCGGCAGTGTCCTGCGCACCTACGCCGGCCTCCTGCGCGACCGCGTCTTCCTCGGCTACGCACTCTCGGCCGGGATGATCTTCGCGGCGATGTTCTCCTACATCGCCGGCTCCTCGTTCGTGCTGCAGGGCGTCTACGGGCTCAGCCCGCAGCAGTACAGCTTGGTGTTCGGCCTCAACGGCGTCGGCATCATGGTGGCCGGGCAGGTGAACGGGCGCATCGTCGGGCGCGTGCGGGAGCGCACGCTGCTGGCGACCGGCCTGTTCGCCGCGACCGCAGGCTCGGCCGGGCTCGTCGCCGCCGCCCTGTTCGACCTCGGGCTGGCCGGCCTGCTGCCGCCGCTGTTCGTCGTCGTCTCCAGCATCGGGCTGATCATGCCCAACACGAACTCGCTCGCACTCGCCGATCATCCCCGCTCGGCGGGCTCGGCGTCGGCACTGCTGGGCGTGCTGCAGTTCGTCATCGGCGGTGCCGCCTCGCCACTGGTCGGACTCGGCGGCGACGACTCGGCGCTGCCGATGGCATCGATCATGGCGAGCTTCGGCCTGCTGTCGCTGCTGAGCTTCCTCCTCCTGGCGCGACGGCCACGGCCCAAACCTTTGACAACGGCAGTTGTTTAAGACAAGCTTCCTTCACTGCCCAGCGGGCGGCGGCGCTCCCGGGCCGCGGACGCCGCGGGCCCGGAGGAGGAGTGATGACGGAGTTCAACTACGTGGCCGTCCTGGTGGCCGCCGTGGCGGCCTTCGTGGTGAGCGGGGCCTGGTACGCCGCGTTCGGCAGCCACCTCGCGCGGCTGCACGACGCGTACGCGGACGCGGGCAGGCCGCCGCCGTCGGTGGCGGCCGCCGAGGTTGTCCGCAGTGCCGTCGTCGCGGCGGTGCTCGCCGGCCTGCTCGCCTGGACCGGCATCGAGAGCTGGGGCGGCGCGGTCGCGCTCGGCCTCGTCGCGTGGGTCGGGTTCCCGGTGGTCATCCTTTCCGGGTCCGTCCTGCACGAGAAGGTCCCGTGGCGGCTCGCCGCGATCCATGCCGGTGACTGGCTCGTCAAGCTGCTCGTCATCACGACGATCGTCGGAATCTGGCGGTGAGCAGCGCCCGGCTCGTGAGTGGCTACGCGAGTTAGAACTCGTGCAGGCACTCACGAGCGGCGCCCGGCTCGCGGCGCTAGACCAGCGCGCCGAGGTCGCCCTCCCGCAGCTGCGCGGGCTCGGCCGCCACCCGGCCGTCCACCATGAGCTGCAGCGCGTCGCCGTGGTTCCAGTCGTTCACGTTCAGCGCCGCGGCGACCCGCCCCTCGCGCAGCCAGAAGGCGATGAACTCGCGCGCCCCCAGGTCGCCACGCACCACCAGCTCGTCGGTGTCGGGATCGGCCAGACCGCGGTACTCGCAGCCGAGGTCGTACTGGTCGGAGAAGAAGAACGGCGACGCCAGATACGGCTCGTGCTCGCCGAGCAGGTTGCCTGCGACGTGCGCGCCCTGCTCCTTGGCGTTGGCCCAGTGCTCGACGCGCAGCCGCCTGCCGTAGTGCGGGTGGAAGTGCGCGGCGATGTCGCCGGCCGCGTAGACGTCCGGGGCCGCGGTGCGGAGACCGGCGTCCACGCGGACCCCGCCGACCCCGCCACTGTCGGAGAGCTCCAGTCCGGCCTGGTGGGCGAGTTCCACCCGCGGCGCCGCACCCACGGCGACGAGTACGAGGTCGGCGGGCAGCTCGGTGCCGTCGGCGAGCCGGACGCCCCGGACCCCGTCCGCTCCCCCGGCGATCTCCGCGACCTTCGCGCCCAGCCGCCACGTGACTCCGTGCTCGGCGTGCAGATCGCGGAACACCGCGGACACCTCGTCGCCGAGCACGTCGCGCAGCGGCGCCTGCACCTGGTCCACCACCGTCACCTCGGCGCCGTGGTGCCGCGCGGCGGCCGCAGCCTCGGTGCCGATCCACCCCGCGCCGATGATCACCACCCGCCGCGCGGACCGGAACGCGGCACGCAGCGCGAGCGCGTCGTCGAGGCTGCGCAGCGTCCGGACCCCGGGCCGGTCGCCGCCGGGCACCGGCAGCGAGCGTGGCCGCGAGCCGGTGGCGAGCAGGAGCCGGTCGTAGGGATGCTCGGTCCCGTGGCCGTCGAACACGAGCCGCGAGCCGAGCTCCACGCGAGTCGCGGTCACGCCACGGCGCAGATCGATGTCGTGATCGGCGTAGAAGCCCTCGTCGTGCACCCAGTCGGGTTCGTCGGTCTCCCCGAGCAGCACGGCCTTCGACAACGCGGGCAGCTCGTACGGGCGGTGCGGATCGGCACCGAGCACCACCAGCTCGCCCGCGTAGCCACGGTGCCGCAGATCCGCCGCCGCCGTGACCCCGGCGAGCCCGCCGCCGACGATGACGATGTGCTGAGGATCGGGCATCCGTGGCTCCCTGCTCGCTGTGACCTGCCCCACTGACGCTACCGGTGCACCTGGTGTAACGGCAGCCCTTCGCGGACAGATAGATATCGTCCGGGTTTTGCGCGTCATGCCCCCCTGGCGCCGGCGTCCCACCGCCACACGCACGAGAACGCGACACAGACGAGGGGCGATCGACGTGGCGGTGCGAGACGAATGGGCCATCTCCTGCCGGGACATCGCCGGCAGGCGCCGAGAGGTGACCGTCTTCGTGAGTAGCGACCGCGTAGTGCTCGTCGCGCCACCGGGTGAGGCCGCGGTACTGGCTCCGCTGGACGTCGGCCGGTTGCGGGCGGCCCTGCGCGACGCCGTGGTCCGCGTGGCGCAGGCAGGCGGCGAGGACGAGGAGTGACGACTTCCACTACCGTTCCCTACTCACAAGTAGGTACTGTGCTCGACGATGACCACCTACTTCGTCACCGGCGCGACCGGCTTCATCGGGCGCAGGCTGGTCGCCGCGCTGCTCGCCCGGCCCGGTACCGAAACCGTCTACGCGCTCGTCCGGGAGACCTCCCGCGGCCGGCTGGCGGCGCTCGGCGGCCACGGTCCGGGCACCGGCCGGCTCGTCCCGGTCACCGGTGACCTCACCGAGGCCGCCCTCGGCGTCGACCCGGCGGCACTGTCCCCCATCGACCATCTGGTGCACCTCGGTGCCGTTTACGACTTCACCGCCGACGACGCCACCAATCATGCGGCCAATGTGGACGGTACGCGCAACGTCCTCTCCTTCGCCCGCAGGGTGAACGCAGGCCGGTTGCACCACGTTTCCTCGGTCGCGGTGGCCGGGGACCACATCGGACGGTTCACCGAGCGTGACTTCGACCTGGGCCAGCGCTTCCCGTCCGCCTACCACGCCACGAAGTTCGAGGCCGAGCGGCTCGTCCGGGAGCAGGATCTCGTGCCGTACTCGGTGTACCGGCCCTCCGCGGTGGTCGGGGACTCCCGGACCGGCGAGATGGACAAGATCGACGGGCCCTACTACTTCCTGCCCGCCATCTCCCGGCTCGCCGCGCTGCCGTCCCGGCTTCCGCTGGCGGCACCCGCGCTGGGCGCGACCAACCTGGTGCCGGTCGACTACGTGGTGGCGGCGATGGAGCACCTGCTGCACCTCGACGTGCCCTCCGGCAGCACGTACCACCTCGCGTCACCGCGCCCGCAGCCGCTGAACGAGGTCTACAACGCCTTCGCCGAGGCCGCCGGTGCACCGCGGGTCCGTACCGCCGGTTCCGGCGACTCCGCGGCACCGGCGGCACTGCGGGAGGTGGGCACCCGGGCCGCCCGGCTCGCCGCGTCGGCCGCGGGCCGGCTGCCCGGCGGCGCTGCCGCGCTCCACGCCGTGTTCGAAGAGCTCGGCGTTCCCGTCGAGGTCCTGCCGCACCTGAACCTGACCGTCGACCTCACGACCGACCGCACGGTGGCGGCGCTGGCGGGCTCCGGGGTCGACCTGCCCGAACTGCGCGAGTACGCGCGGCCACTGTACGCGTTCTGGCGGGACCACCTGGACGCCGACCGCGCCCGGCGGCGCGACCCCGGTGGACGGCTGCGCGGCCGGACCGTGCTCATCACGGGCGCGTCGTCGGGTATCGGCCGGGCCACGGCACGGCTGGCCGCAGGCAGGGGCGCGACCGTGCTGCTCGTGGCCCGCCGGAGCGAGGAGCTGGACGAGCTGCGCGCGGAGATCGCGGCGGCAGGGGGCCGGGCGTCGGCCTACCCGTGCGACCTCACCGACGGCGACGCCGTGGATGCGCTGGTCAAGGTGGTGCTCGCCGAACACGGTGAGGTCGACATGCTGGTGAACAACGCGGGCCGGTCGATCCGGCGCTCCCTCACCCTGTCCACCGAGCGGTTCCACGACTTCGAGCGCACGATGGCGATCAACTACTTCGGACCGGTGCGCCTCACGCTCGGGCTGCTGCCGTCGATGGTGCGGCGGCGTTTCGGGCACGTCGTCAACATCACCACGCAGGGGTTGCAGACGGACACGCCGCGGTTCTCCGCCTACCTCGCGTCGAAGGCGGCGCTGGAGGAGTTCGGGCTCACCGCGGGCCGCGAGACGCTCTCGGACGGGGTCACGTTCAGCTCGGTGCGGATGCCGCTGGTGCGCACCGACATGATCGCGCCGACCGGCCTCTACCGGACACTGCCCGCGATCGGCCCGGACAAGGCCGCGGAGCTGGTGATTCGGGCGCTGGAGAAGCGGCCGGAGATCGTCAACCGGCCGGAGGGGACGGCGGCCGAGCTGGCGACGCGGGCCGCGCCGCGGCTGGCCCGGCTCGTGGCACACCTGGCGTACAGCGTGCTGCCCGAATCGGCGCCCGAGGCACGTGGGCAGCCGCGAAGGCCGCCGCTGGCCGCCGTCGCCGGCACGCTGACCCGGCTGGCCTGGCGGCGCCGCCCCTGAGCGTCCGGGAGCCGCGCCCTGCGCGCTCGCCCCGCGGCTCCTAGCGTGGTGGTCGTGAACTCCGGCGACACTTCCGCCGAAGCCGGTACTGCCGCCACGGCACACCGGCTGCTCAGCGCGGCGCTGCTCGCGGCGGGGTCCGGGCTCGTCCTCTGGGGCGCCGCCCGGTATCCGGCCGCGGGCATCGTGCCGCCGGCCGACTCGGCCGAGCGCTTCCAGGTTTTCGCGGAGAACATCGTGGCCGGTGCCGACTGGCGGGCCGTGCACGCCGCCCTGCTGGCTGGTCCGCTGCTCTGGGCGCTCGGCGCCGTCGCGCTCACCGGCCGCACCGGCTTCGCCCGTACCGGCATGGTCGCGCTCACCACGGGTGCGGCCGGCTGGGCCGTCGCGCTGGTCCTGTACGGCTTCGCCGCGCCGCTGGCGGCCGAGTCGGCCGCCGCCGCGGCCTTCCGGCCGGAGTCACTGGACGGGTTCCGGGTGACGCACGAGGCGGCGGTACGGCTCGGCCTGGTGAGCTGGCTCCTGCTCGGCGCGGGCGTCGCGGCACTGTCGGCGGCCGCACTCACCGCCCGCCGGCTCCGCGCGCCACTGCGATTCGGCGTCGGCGTACCGGGCGTGTTCATCGGTCTCTGGCCGATCGCGGCCGGGGCGGCCGGCCTGTTCCGGCCGGGCTTCTTCACCGGTGCGCTGTGGCTGCCCACCGCGGCGGTGACGGCCGTCTGGTTTGTACTCACCGCGGCGGCGATCGGGTGGACGAGTTGGCAGGACTAGCGCCGGTGACGGGCATCGTCACGGACTCTGATCGAGAATCTTGGTGGCATCTGCGGTTCGGCGGGTCGGTCTGCGCTTGGAGTTGTCCGGTCCCGATGGAGGTGGGTCGGTTCAGTCCCACCACAGCACGATGGCCAGTTGACGACGTGCGGCTTCCTCGTAGAAATCGCGCAGGATGGTGTGCTGCCGGGCCAGCTGTTCAGCCAGATCACCGACCACATCCCGCGCGGTCCTGCCCAGTTCGGCCTCGATCCGGTCCGGGTTCGATGGCACGACGGTGTGGACCGCCCCAGGTGTCACGGCACGCAATGCTTCGGCGACATCGCCGACCTGCGGTGGCTCCAGCGCGGTCACCGGGTGTTCCCAGATCGTGTTGGGATGATCTCGGTAGGCCGGATTGACTTCTTCGTCACCGTCGATCTCACGCCGCAGCAGTGCCAAGATTCGTCCATTGGCTCCGGTCAGCTCCCAAGCCCGCTTCAGGGCGACAGGCCACCAGCTCATATCGAGGTAGTCCTCGTCCGGAGTCGACGTGAAGGAGCAGAGCTCGTCCAGCGCCTCCACTGACTGACGGCATGCGGCAAGTTGCGTGGCGGGAATGCGGGCGAGCTGCTGGGTCACGGCCATGCGGTGCAGTATGTCAAGGTCAGCGACCACGTCGGACCAGGTGCTCGTTGGTAGTTCGGCCGGCCGACGGCTCTGCACCTCGCGTCTGGCAGTTCGGCAAAGACGACCCTCGCCCGCGACGGCCGTGGGTGATAAGCCTGCCATGTACGGGTTTCCCGGCCGGCGGCTAGGAATGGGGGTGGCATGGAGCGGACTGTGCGGATCGGCGAGGTGCTGCTCCGGGNCCAGGTGCTCGTTGGTAGTTCGGCCGGCCGACGGCTCTGCACCTCGCGTCTGGCAGTTCGGCAAAGACGACCCTCGCCCGCGACGGCCGTGGGTGATAAGCCTGCCATGTACGGGTTTCCCGGCCGGCGGCTAGGAATGGGGGTGGCATGGAGCGGACTGTGCGGATCGGCGAGGTGCTGCTCCGGGCCGACGATCCGGAGGAGCTGGGCCGCTGGTACACCGAGCGGCTCGGCGTGCACGCGGTCTCCGAGGGCCCGGCCGGTCCGCCGCAAGCCCGGGAGGAAGGGCCGGAAGGTCGCACCACCTTCACCGCGGCCGCCACCGGCCCGCGCGG
>NZ_JAEHOB010000035.1 GCF_016464705.1 Qaidamihabitans albus | reverse complement strand
CCCTCGGCACGGTGCTGCGGCTGCGACGCCTACGACCCTGACAGTCGCCGTCCAAGTAATCCATAGGGTCACAGAGGACATCCGGTCTTGAAGCGGCGAGGCAGTTTGCTACGGACGTTCGTCGCGTTCACGACGGAAGCGAGTGCGTTCAATCGCGACGATCCCGGCACCAAGTGCGAGCAGCCGCAGTGCATTCGCGGCATGCCAGCGCGCCTTGAGCCCGGACAGACGTGCCGGCGGCAGGCCCTCATTGCCGGTCAGCAGCGGCACGTTCACAGTACGGATCAGGAATCCACTCAGGGCAACGGCGGCACCAAGAGCGCCAGCGGCTGTGCCTGCCGCGGCTCTGTGTCCTTGCCGCCAAGCGGTCGCCAGTGCCAACCCGGAAGCCGGGATTGCGACAAGGCCGTTGAGAGCGAAATACCGCACCGGGCTCCCCGGTGCGATGAGGCCGGGCCGCCGACGCGGGCGCGAGTCGATGAGCAACTGCGGGACGTCCACGAGACCTTCATACAAGTTGGCCACGAACCATGCGGTGTCGCCCACCAGAGCAATGTCAACGACAAGATCTTGACCGCGGCGCACGTATCTCCCCATGGCCGGAGTCTACCGCTCTGTAACGATTGGTTCCTCCATGGTCGGCCACAAGTGGGTGTCCACAATGGGCAGCCTCTACCCGAGGCCGCGATCGGCCTCCAGCAGGCGCAGCCACACCTCGCTCATCGTGGGGAACGCGGGCACGGCGTGCCACAACGTGTCCAGCGGCACCTCGCCGACGATCACACGGCGCCGCTGGTCGATGACGAGCTAGGCGGTGCCGGNGCCTCTACCCGAGGCCGCGATCGGCCTCCAGCAGGCGCAGCCACACCTCGCTCATCGTGGGGAACGCGGGCACGGCGTGCCACAACGTGTCCAGCGGCACCTCGCCGACGATCACACGGCGCCGCTGGTCGATGACGAGCTAGGCGGTGCCGGGTACAGCTCGGCCAGCTTGTCCGGCTCCCGCCCGACAGGGCGGTCCGGACGTCACCGAGCGAATCGACCATGGCGTGAATCTCGGCCTCGCTCAGTGTGTCCGGCTCGCGGGTGTTGTCCAGCGCAGCCTGCGCGCTCGCCTTGTCGGCTGCGCCTGGTTGATCGCATCCTGGAACCGCCGCAACTTCGCCTGCGCATCCGCCAACCGCCTCCGCGCCTGCTCGGTATCCACCTGCCGCTGCCCGCCCTGCGACTCGACCAGCATCCGCACCGTCCGATCCACGTTCGCCGGAGCGAGCAGCTCCCCGATCCAGCCGTTCACGGCGTCCCGCACCGGGGCCTCCCGAATGTAGACGGTCGCCGGATGCTCGGCGAGCGCGGGTGAGCCTGGCGCGAGCGTCCTCGCTGGGCAGCGGTAGTACATCCCATGATCGGCGCCGGCTCGATGCTGGCGGCAGCGCGGCTGGACCATCCCGGCGCGCGATGCCGGCGGGTCGTCGGCGATGCTGTGGGCGTGGAGTACGTGTCCAGAGTGCCGCGACCGCCGTTGGACGGGCTGATCGACGACCTTTACTACCTGGAGGGTGCGCCGCCGTACGCCCGGCTGACGCTGCCGCCGATGCCGGCGGCGCTGCTCATCGTCAACCTCGGGGCGTCGTTCCGCGTCCGCGCCGGCACCGACATCGAGCCGGCCGAGTACGCCGACGGCTGCGTGGTCACCATGCCCACCCGCGCGTTGGAGTTCGGTTACCCACTCCGGACCCGGTCCGTCGGCGTGCACTTCAAGCCGTGGGGGCTGGCGCCGTTCCTGTCGATGCCCGCGGCCGAGCTGTGTGACCGGCCGGTGACGGTAGAGCAGGTTTGGGGCCGGCCCGCCATTGCTGAGCTGCGAGACCGGCTGGCCACGGCGGACGGACCGCACGAGATGCTGACGCTGCTCGAGGAGGAGCTGATGCGACGGCTGTGCGAGACCGCCGGCCTGGGGCTGGTCCGCCATACGAGCAGTGTCATCGCGGCGACCAGCGGGGCGGTGGCGATCGGCGACCTGAGGGTGGCAGCCGGTGTCAGCAACACTCATCTGGCACAGCGGTTCAAGGAGCTCATCGGCGTCACGCCGAAGCGGCTGGCCCGCACCTACCGCTTCTTCGCCACCGTGTTCGCGATCAACTTCGCCGGACCGATCGACTGGGGCGACCTTGCCGGTGGCGCAGGGTACTTCGACCAGGCCCACTTCGGCCACGAGTTCCGGGCGTTCACCGGGCTCACGCCGACCCGGTACGTCGAGGTCCGGCGGCGGTTCCTGCGCGAACATCCCGGCCACGCGCTGGACAGCTGGCCGCTGCCGGCCGATTGATTTCTTACAAGAGCGACAGCTCACGACACGCTAATTTGGGAGTCCAAAGCAGAGGAGAGGAGAGGCCCCGTGGGCAAGGTGGTCATGTACAACGTGGTGTCGGTGGACGGCTTCGTCGCGGACGAGAATGACCAGCCCGGACCGCTGTTCGACTGGTACTTCAACGGTGACGTCCCGCTGGACGAGAGCGGCGAGCTGAAGGTGTCGCAGACCTCCTACGACTACACCCGGCCGTACTGGGACCAGATCGGGGCGCTGATCGTCGGCCGCCACGTCTTCGACATGACGGACGGCTGGGACGGGAAGCCTCCGGGTGGGGGTGACCACGTGGTCGTCGTGACGCACCGGCCGGAGCCCGAGGGCTGGGATCCCGAGGCGCCGTTTCACTTCGTCGACGGCGTCGAGGCAGCCATGGCCAAGGCGCAGGAGCTTGCGGGTGACCGCATGATCGTGGTCTCCGCTGGCGAGGTCGGTGGCCAGGTGCTTGCCGCGGGCCTGGTCGACGAGGTGCGTATGGACGTCGTACCCGTGGTGTTCGGGTCCGGCAAGCGCTACTTCGGGTCGGTCCACGCGCAGCACCTGTTGGAGGATCCTGACGTGGTGATTCAGGGCAACCGGGTGCTTCACCTGCGCTATCGGGTGCGCCGTTGACCGATCTGAGCGGGTACGCGAAGAAGACCACTGGAACGGTGACACAAGATCGTCTCGGGATCCGCGTGCGAATCGGCTCGGATAGCCACCGATCGCATCTGCCTGAACCCCTGGGCTCAGGCAGGGGTGAGTAGCACGAGCGGGATCTCACGCGCGGTCTTGCGCTGGTAGCTCGCGTAGGCCCGGTATGCCGCCACCACACGCGGCCAGAGCGCAGCCCGCTCGTCCGCACTAGCGATCCTGGCCTTCATCGGGTGTCGTGGCCCTTGCTGCAGCGACACCTCGACAGCGGGATTGTCGCGCAGGTTGAGAAACCACGCTGGATGGGTAGGGTCCCCGCCTCGGGACGCCACGACGACGATGGTGTCGCCGTCGACGATAGGCGCGGTGAGCATGACCGATCGTGTCTCACCGGACTTCCGTCCGATCGTGGTGAGCTCCAGCGACGGCATACCCGCGATCGTGCGGCCGAGCCGGCCCCCGGTGATTTTGAGCAGAAGTCGGTGCCCGGCGTTCATCGTCTTCAGCTGGAGATCAGTCGGCATGATTCAAGCCTAGTTGGTCAGACGCATCCGCACGCTGCGCCACCTGGCCCTGGCGCTTTGTCGTCGGTCGACGCCATGTTCTGTCGCATGAACACGCATCCTGCGCAGTGTCATGCGTCAAGGAGTTGGCAGGGTTTGATCTTGGTATAGCTGGGCTCAGTACGTGTATGTTTAGCCTCCGGTTAGTGAGATTTTCACCGTACGGGGTATCCGCAACAGCGCAGATCACAGCGGTGGCGGTGGGCTCGTCTCGTCCCCGCCGGTACGTCGGAGGTTTCCTTTCCGTACGGAGCATCCGCTTGGCGTGGTGGTCAACTGGTCAACCAGCCCTCGGTGTGGCCTGACCGATGAGTTTTGCGCGCCGTGCTGGTCTGTACGCCGAAGTACCGACTCACGGGAGGCTGACGCCATGCGGAACTGACCTTGACTGGAGACAGTCCGGTCCGTCGTCGACAGCCGTCCTGGCCGCGTGGTTCGGTTTCGCGGGCCTCTGGGCGTGCGCTCGGCGATGGACCAGCCGATGATGCGGCGGGAGTAGGCATCCATCACCGCCGCGCAGTACAGTCGGCCCTCGCCGGTGGAGTGCTCGGTGATGTCGGTCAGCCACAGCCGGTCCGGCCCGTCCACGGCGAACTGGCGACTGACCCGGTCAGTGGCCGGGTCGTCGGCTGGGTTGCGGATCGTGCAGCCATGCCGACGGCGCCGGTACAGGCCTGCAGCCCGGCCTCGCGCATCAACCGGCGCACCCGCTTGTGGTTGACCTCGAGCCCGAGCCCCAGCCGCAGCTCAGCGTGCACCCGGGGCCAGCCGTAGGTACCCCGGGACTGCTCGTGGACCTCGGCGATGTGTTTCATGAGTAATGCGTTCTCCTCGGCGCGGGCCGACGGTGGACGGCCGCGCCAGTCGTAATATCCCGATCTCGACACGCCGAGTACTCGGCAGGCCACCGACACGTCGATGCCGTCGTCGGCCAGCTCGTGGACCAACCGATATTGTAGTTTGGGAGGATGTTTCCTTCGCGAAGAACGCCGCTGCGCGCTTGAGGATCTCATTTTCCATTTCCAGTCGCCGTTTCTCGCGGCGCAACTGCGCGAGCTCACGTTTCTCTGCCGACGTCAGCCGGGAATCGCTACCGTTCTCGTCGGCATCGGCCTGGGCCATCCAGCGCCGCAGGCACGACTCGCTGACCTGTAGCTGCTTGGCGACCTCAGCAACCGGTTGATCGCCCTGACGGGCCAGCTCAACAGCACGACGACGGAACTCAGGCGGGTGCGGTGCAGGCATGATCACATCCTTTCCTGATGACCACAGTCACCTCACGGAAGGTGTCCGATCTACGGGGCCAAGCTCAGGTGGAACGCAGCTTCGGGTTCGCCACAGCACACGCCTACGCCGGCCACACCGACACCCGCGATGACGCCACCAGCACCTATGTCAGAGCCGACATCACCGATGTCGCGACCGCCCTGGCCACCCTGACCGGAGAACCACACCCCCTCGCCACAAGACCATGAAGAACACACCGACGAGCCCGGCGTAGGAAGCCGATGTCGGCGAGCTTGCGGATGTGGTGGGAGCAGGCGGACTGGCTGATGCCGAGCTGCTCGGTCAGGGCGCCGACGGTGATGCCTCCGGGATCGGTGGCCACCGCGTGCGGCGTCCGCACCCGGGCCGGCTCGGGCAGGCGAACCACTCGGCGTAGACGCGGTGGCGTCCTGGTCGGGCAGGAGCTGCGGACCGCGGAGCGGCGCTCGTCATGTTCTTCATTATCGACGTAGATCGATGGTTGCATCAATCGATGATGGTAGATACATTCAACCCGACTCTATCGATGGATAACGATGAAAGGCGGGAGCAATGGGCGAGTTGCCCGTGGCGGTGGTCGGAGCCGGTCCCGTGGGTTTGGCCGCGGCGGTCGGGCTGGCCGAACGCGGGATCGATCCGGTGGTGCTGGAACGTAGGCCCGAGGCGGGGGCCGCGGTCACCGAGTGGCGCCACGTGCGGTTGTTCTCGCGGTGGCCGGAACTGGTGGCCCCGGCCGCGGGACGCCTGCTTGCCGCAACCGGCTGGCAGCCGCCGTCCGACGAGACTTACCCGACGGTGCCGAATGAGCGAGCGCGTACATGCGCCCGCTCGCCGCGCCGACTTTCCTTGCGATGATCGGCTATGAGCAGGTGCGTAGCCTCGCCGCCGCGCTGGCCGGCGATCGGGAGGCGGCCGAGCGGGTCGAGCTCGTGCTACCCGAGACCGGGTGTGGCGGGGGCGCTGGGTTGTTCGACGAACCCGAGACCGCCGCCGGAGGCGGATGTTGCGCGGGCGAGCCGGAAGGCCTCACCCTGACGGCGCCGTCGGCCGAGCGCTGATGGTCCCGGCCACGGCGGCGCGGCCTGGCGCGCTGGATCGCGCCGCGTTGCGCCGCGTGCTTGCCACACTGTGTGTCACCGAGATCACCAGCTGGGGCGTGCTGTACTACGCGTTCCCGGTGCTGGCCGCGGACATCAGCGCGACGACCGGCTGGTCGCTGCCGTCGCTGACCGCGGCCTTCTCCGCGAGCCTGCTCGTCGCCGCGCTGGTCGGCATCCCGGTCGGCCGGGTGCTCGACCGGCGCGGCCCTCGGGCAGTGATGACGGCCGGATCGATACTGGCGGTACCCGCCGTACTGGCCATCGCCGCCGCGCAGAACCTGGTGTGGTTCTTCGGCGCGTGGCTGCTGGCCGGGGTCGCGATGGGCGCCGTGCTCTACCCGCCGGCGTTCGCGGCGCTCACTCGCTGGTACGGGCCGCGCCGGGTGCGGGCGCTGACGGTACTCACGCTGGCGGCGGGCCTGGCCAGCACCGTGTTCGCGCCGCTGACGGCCGCGCTCGCGGCGCACCTGGGCTGGCGGCAGGCCTACGTCGTACTCGCCGTCGTGCTCGCGGTGGTCACGGTGACCGGGCACGCATGGGGACTGCGTGGCCCGTGGCCGCGTCCCGGCACGGTCGGGGCTGGCTCCCCGGGCCAGGCGCCGGAGCAGGTGGTGCGCAGCCGCGCCTTCGTCGCACTCGTCGCGGCACTGGCACTGAGCGCCTTCGCAGCCTTCGCGGTGGTGGTCAACCTGGTGCCGCTTCTCGCCGAGCGGGGGATCGGCGCGGGCACGGCGGCGGTCGCACTCGGCCTCGGCGGCCTCGGCCAGGTGCTCGGCCGGCTCGGCTACGACCCACTCGTCCAACGGTTGGGCGTGCGGGCCCGCACGGTGCTGGTGCTGATCGCGGTCGCGCTCACCACCGCCCTGCTCGGCGCGCTGACCTCGGCGGCCGCGCTGATCGTCGCGGCCGTCGTCGCCGGCATGGCACGGGGCATCCTCACGCTGCTGCAGGCCACGGCGGTCACCGACCGATGGGGAGCCACTCACTACGGCCGCCTGACCGGGATCCTGTCCGCTCCGCTGACCATCACCGTGGCCCTGGCTCCGTGGGCCGGGGCGAGCATCGCCGCCCTCACCGGCGGCTATTCCCCGATGTTTCTCGTGCTCGCGATCCTGGCGCTGGGTGGCTCCGCGCTCGGGCTCGCCAGCACCCCATCCGCAACAACCGAGAGGGAATCATGAACGATGTCATCGTCATCGGCGGCGGCCAGTCCGGCCTCGCCGCCGCCCGCGCCGCCCAGGCCCACGGCCTGACCCCGCTGATCCTGGAAGCCGGACGGGAACCGACCGGTTCGTGGCCGCACTACTACGACAGCCTCACGCTGTTCTCCCCCGCCGGCTACAGCGGGATGCCCGACGTCCCCTTCCCCGGCGATCCCGAGCGCTACCCTATTCGCGACGAGGTCGCCGACTACCTGCGTGCCTACGCCGCCAGCCTCGACGTGGAAATCCACACCGGAACCCGGGTCAGCGCCGTCACCACGGACAACGACAGGGGCTTCCTCATTCGGACCGAGGCCGGCGAGACACTGCCCGCCGCTGGTGTGATCGCCGCTAGCGGGTCCTTCGGAAACCCCTACCTACCGGTGCTGCCGGGCCAGGACAGCTTCACCGGCCGACTGCTGCACGTCGCCGACTACCGCGATCCCAAGCCCTATGCCGGGCAGCGAGTGCTGGTGGTCGGGGCCGGGAACTCCGCGGTGCAGGTCGGCTACGAACTGGCCGACGTCGCGGAGGTCACGCTCGCCACCCGGCATCCCGTCGGTTTCGTCCCGCAACGACACGACGGACGGGACCTGCACTACTGGCTGCACCACACCGGGTTCGACGACCTGCCCCCGGAATGGCTAACCCGCCTCGTCACGACCACCCTGGTCCTGGACACCGGCGACTACCGCCACGCCGTCGAGACCGGCCGGCTGGACCGCCGCCCCATGTTCACCGCCTTCGACGGCGACCACGTGGTGTGGCCCGACGGCATGCGGGAGCAAGTGGACACCATTCTGTTCGCCACCGGCTACCGCCCGCACCTGGACTACCTCGAACCGCTGGGCGCCCTCGTCGACGGGCTGCCCCGGCACACCGGCGGCATCTCCACCTCCCACCTTGGCCTGGTGTACGTGGGACTGGAGTTTCAGCGGTCGTTTGCCTCCAACACGCTGCGCGGGGTGCATCGCGACGCCGAGTACGTCGCGGCCGCACTGGCCGCGCACGTCCGCAAGGCAGGCACCTTGGTCGCTTGATCGGAGGGAGCGGCGGCTCCGGACGGCGGCGTATGCCAGCTGTTCATTCACCCGTTGATGGCATCCCGCGTCGGTTACGTCGCTCGGTGAGAAGTTCCACCGATCGGGGATGGTTGAATGGAGTGGCAAAGGCGTCGCAGTGTCCGTGGCCGACCGGGGGTCTCGGCGTCGTGAGCGCGTTCGATGTCCGATTCCGTCGCGGCGAGGTCGTTGACCGACAGTGAAGCCGGGAGTCGTGCACAACGACGCGACAGCGTGACGGAACCGGGGCCGCGAGCCACGTGCCGCCGTCGACAGCCGTGGACGATGCGGTGTGGCATACACCGTCGCCTCGGTGCTGCCGTTGGTGTGGCGTCGCCAGGCGAACGGGTTATTTCGGCGCGAATCGTGGAAACCGCGACATCGCACCCTGCTACGAGCCGAGCGTTGAGCGAACGACCACGCAACCTGCAGCGTGTGACGGAACACCGGTGACCACGATTGGTCTGGTACACGTCGAGGGCAACTGGGAGGAGTCCCACGCGCCGAACACACTCTCAGCGAACGGCTCACCGCACGCGGCGAAAGGTACCGGGCGACGGCGTCCAGCTAGTCCCTGGTGAACAGCGCTTCGGTTCGAGCCGTGGTCGCTTGCCGAGGCGATCATCCCTGCGCGCGTCCGCGCGTTGTTCGGGTGGACGCTCCGTTGGTACGCAGAAGCTGCTGAATGAGGCTGGATTCCAGCCAGGCCTGGTAGTGCGGGACGCTCCAGCGTCGGTGGCGCCGCAAGAGTTGGTGCATGTGCGGTGACGAGAGCGCGTACATGATGTCGGCCGCCGTGATGGCATCGAGGCCATCTCGTAGCAGCCCCCGCTCGTGGAGCGCCATCGTGAACGCCGAGCACACCTCGTGTGTGGCCGATGCGCCTGCGTCGGCGGCTGCGCGCATGTCCGGGTCAGCGCCCGCTGCCTCCACGCTGACCATGATGAGGTCGCTTGCGCGTTCGAGCAGCGGCACCGTGTAGGAGACGATCTGCTTAATCGCCAGCTCAGGGTCCGGCGCCTCTCGCGCCGCGATGATCTCGGGTCTGTCAGATACTCGAACCGGTTGCTCGTCGCCGACCGTTGCCACGCCGAGGGTGTGCCCGAAGAGCACTGGCTTGCTGGGGAAGGCATCGTAGAGCGTTCGCTCCCCGACCTCTGCGGCCGCGGCGACCTCCTTCATCGTCGTGGCGACATAGCCGCGCTGGACGAAGAGCAGTGCGGCGGCATTCCGGATGCGTGCCCGGGTTGCCGCCGCGGCCGCCGCTCGTCGTGGCGACCGATATTGCCGCTTGACTGAGTCGGACATACGAGCCATCCTATCATCATTGACCGCAGTGCCACTGCGGCGAAAGTTTTGGGAGGCCGCCATGACTCGTCCCCCACTCGCTGGCGTGCACCACGTGAAGATCCCGGTCACCGACCTGCCGCGGTCAGTGTCCTGGTATGAGCGAGTCTTCGGGTTCCGGACCACCTTCGAGTTCCCAGACGACGACGGGGTGGTGCGTGGAGTCGGCGGGAAGGTGCCCGGCTTCGGTGACACGTTGGTCGCCTTCCGGGAGAACCCGGCTGCGGCGCAGGGCTGCAAGGGCTTCGACCCTTTCGGCTTCGCCGTCCGGGATCGCGCCGACATCGAGGCGTGGGCGCAGTATCTGGACAGGCTGAAGATCCCTCGCTCACCCGTCATCGACGCCTCCGTCGGCTGGCTGTTGGTGTTCAACGACCCGGATGGCCTCGAACTGCACCTGTATTCGTGGGAGGAACACGGGATAGACCAGTCCGGCCGCACCGGCTACGGACGCCCGGTCCTCCAGACCGAGGCCGGCGCGTGAGCCTCGCACGCGCGGTCGAGCGCATGTTCGCTCCCGCGCCGCGGCCCGGCCTGGTGGGCGCTGAGGTCGAGCTGGTCGCGGTGACCGCCGGCGGCCGCCCGCGACCCGTCGACCTCGCCACGCTCGCACCGGCCTTCGATCTCGCGTTCACCGCTCATCACGATCACGGCAGCCAGACCTGTCCCTGGCGCACCCCAAGCGCCTCGAAGCTCCTGGGATCAAGCGTCAGTCGGCGCGGTCGGCTCGTCGTTCGGCAACGCCCTGGCCGAGACCGCTCACTACGCTCACCACCGAGCCCAGCACAGCCGAAGCTCTCAATCCAGTAGGTCTCCGGACATGCCGGGGCAGTTCACCTTTTGGTGTCGACGTCACCCGCGCCGAGATGGCCGGACGTGAAGTTTGTCCCGACCACGACCGCCGCCGCGTTTAACTCGCAGACCAGCACCAGGACACGGGCGGGGCGGGGCGAAACCAGCGATGGACTCCGTCGAACACGCCGATGGTGACGACACACACCGACCAGTCGGTAGTGACCTTCCTCGGGTCCCCACCACATCCGATCGCCCGTCGTGAACGGCTGCGGTCATGGCTGGGCCGCCAAGTCCGAAGGGTGCTGGGCAAGCGGTGTGACGTCGATGGTCATGAACGGGTACAGGGGCAGTGACGACAGGATGTCGTGCAACTCATCGCTGGAGCTGACGTCGAACACGCTGATGTTGCTGTACTTTCCGACGATTCGCCACAGGTGCGGCCACACACCGGAGCGCTGCAGGTCAAGCGCCTTGGCCTGCTCGGTGGTGACGAGCCTGTCGCGCTCGGCAGGGTCGAGGCCGTGCGGGATGGCGACGTCCATACGTACGTGAAAGAGCACGGTCCTCACTCCCTCGTGAACGCCCGCACGGCGTCCGGGTCGAGTTCGACGCCGAGCCCGGGTCCGTCGGGTAGATACAGCTCGCCGTCGGCGTAGCGCAGCGGGGTGGTCAGCAGCTCGTGCCGCATGAGTAGTGGTCCGAACAGCTCGCTGCCCCAGGTGACCGCCGGCGACGCGCACGCGAGGTGCAGGGATGCCACTGTGCCGAGCGGGCTCTCGATGGACGTGCCGCCGTGGCAGGGAATGCCCGCGGCGGCCGCGATCTCTGCGATCGCCTTGGTGTGCCGCAGGCCCCCGGACTTGGTGGTCTTGAGTGCGTACACGTCCGCCGCCCGCAGCCGCGCGAGCCGCAGGGCGTCGGTGGGCGTACGCAGGCTCTCGTCGGCCATCACCGGGATGGGCAGCGCGTGGTTGATTTCAGCGAGGGCCTCGAACTCCGCGCCGGGAACCGGCTGCTCAATGAGCTCGACACCGGCCTCGACCAGACGGGGCAGGTGGGTCAGCGAGGTGAGCAGATCCCAGCGGGCGTTGAGGTCCACCCGCACGCCCGCAACGCCGGCCAGCTTCTCCGCCACCGCGCAAACCCTGGCCACGTCCTCCACCGGGGACTGGGCACCCATCTTCAGTTTGAAACTCCGGTGGAGCCTGGCGTCGAGTTTGGCCATCGCCTCATCGATGACCACTGGTGCGGGCTCCGTACCCAGCGCCCAGGTCACTGGGACCGAGCGCCGCGCGAGGCCGCCAAGCAGGGTGTGCACCGGCACGTCGAGGCATCGGGCCCAGGCATCGTGCAGGGCGACCTCGATCGCGGCCTTGGCGTAGAGGTTCGTCGCTACCACGTCGTCGACGTCGCGCTGGATGCCGGCGATGTCGTCCACCGTCCTGCCGAGCAGTAGCGGGGCGATGTAGCGCTCGATGACCACTCGCATGGTCTCGACCGACTCGCCGCCCCACCACGGCCCGCCCGGCACGACGCCTTCGCCGGTACCGACAACGCCACCGCGGGTACGGATGTGCACCAGCAGCACGGGTTGGGCATCCATCCCGGCCCGGGCGAAGCGGTGCGATCGGTGCAGCGGCAGGTCGAGCAGGACGGTGTCGACACCGTCGATCCGCAGGTCGCTCATTCGCTTTCCTCGACGGAGTCTTCGAGGACGAAGTCGTATTCCGCGCGAAGGCGTCCGTCCTGCTGTGGTTTCGGGTCCAGCACCAGCTCGGGTTTGGTCGCCTCGGCGACGTCACTATCGAGCCAGTCTCCGCCCGCGAAGTAGAGCTGAGTGGTGATCGGCCGCTTGCCCGGCGCCCGCACGATAAGGTGCAGGTGCGCGGGCCGCCACGGATGCCAGCCCGCCGCGGTGATGAGCCTGCCGGTGGGCCCGTCCGTGGGGATCTGGTAGGGCGCCGGCCGCACGGTGCCGATCTCGAAGCGGCCCTCGCCGTCGGCGACGACGACTCCGCGCAGGTTTCCATCCGGGATGCCGGGCGCGAATCCCGAGTAATAGCCCTGATCGTCAGCGTGCCAGATGTCCAGCTCGGCCTCGGGCACCGGGTCTCCCGCCGTGTCCTGCACCTGCCCGGTGAACACCAGTGGGATGCCCGGCTCGTCGGGTCGCATCGGAAGGGTGGCCGTGGCCGGCAGCTTCAGTTGGTCGGGCAGGTAGTAGGGCCCGAGGATCGTGCCCTTGGTGCCGAGCTGGCTGCAGGCGGCGACCTCCTCCACGACGTGCTCGACGAACACATCCAGCAACAGCGGCCACTCACCGCCCTCCCCGACATCCATCAGCCACTGCTTCGCAGCCTGGAATTCGGGATAGGTGACCTCGTGGGTGCGGATGGCGTCGTGCACGCCTGCCAACACGGCGGTCACGACCTCGCTGACGCGCTCGGCGGGAACGGCCCCGGCCGAGATCCGCCGGCTGGTGGCGCGGAACGATGCGCTCGCCGAGCTGCCGGATCCGGCGGCGGTGGGGGAATCATGGGCGGTGGTCATGGGAATACCTCCTCGTCAGGCGCCGTGGTCATGGCTTCCGGAGAGCGGTGTCGCCGGGGTTGAACAGGTCCGGCACGGTCCAGCCGTTCAGGTCGTACTCGGCCATGCATTGCTCGGCGAACCCCGCCATCGCGTCGGCCGCACCCGACTGCTGTGCGGCGAACAGCAGCTCGGCGCGGACGCCCTCGTGATTACCGGAGTAGTTGCGCTCGTAGAGCTCGTGGCGGCCGCCGAACTCGCTGCCGATGGAGTCCCAGATCAGCTTCATCAGCTTGACCCGTTCGACGGAGTCCATCCCGTTGGAACCCCGCACATACTTGTCGAGGTAGGGGCGGATCTCCGGCGAGCCGAAGTCCTTGGCGCTGGAGGGTAGGTAGATCAGGCCGCTGCCGAGGTCTTGCAGGATGATCTCGCGGATCCTCGGATATCCCACGGTCATGAACCAGCGGTAGGCCAGTCCGAAGTCCAGGTGCGGCAGTACCGCACCATTGACCCACTCGTCGGGCCTTGCCGCCATCGCCTCGGACAGTGCCCAGAACATGTTGCGCCAGCCGATGACCTCGCCGACGCGAGTCTGGATGCCGCGGAAGTCCTTCGTGCCGGTGGCTTCCACACCCTTGAGCAGCAGGCCGGCGAGGAAGTCGAGCTTGACCGCGAGGCGGGTCACGCCATGGAAGGTGAAGCGGTGCAGGAAGCCGGAGCCGGGAAAGAACGTGCTCGCCTTCTCCGGATCACCGAAGATGAAGACGTTCTCCCACGGAATCTTTACCTTGTCGAGCACGAAGATCGTGTCGTTCTCGTCGAACCGCGACGAGAGCGGGTAGTCGAACGGGCCGGTCGTCGAGTCGGCGACATGTGAGTAGGAGTTGCGGCAGATCAACTTCATCCCGGGCGCGCCCATCGGCACTGTGCAGACCAGCGCGAACTCCCGCTTCTTGATCGGCAGCCCGTAGTGCGCGATGAAGTTGTAGTTGGTGATCGCCGAACCGGTGGCCACGACTTTGGCGCCGGAAACGATGAGGCCGTCGTCGCGCTCTTCCTCGACGTGCATGAACACGTCGCGCACCTCATCGGGGTCGCGGTGGCGATCAACCGGCGGGTTGATGATCGCGTGGTTCCAGTACAGCACCTTCTCCTGCGACTCGGTGTACCAGCGCCGTGCGTTGTCGGCGAACGGCTCGTAGAAGTCGGCGTTCGCCCCGAGGGTGCCGAGGAAGGATGCCTTGTAGTCTGGGCTGCGACCCATCCAGCCGTAGCTCATCCGCGCCCACTCGGCAATCGCGTCGCGGTCAGCGTAGAGGTCGGCACTGCTGCGCGGGGTCCGGAAGAACGGGTGCGTGAGCCCGTTGCTGCCGGTGTCGGTCGGAGCAGTGAGCACATCCTGCTTGTCCGGGTCGTGCAGGGCGTCGTAGAGACGCGCGGTCATCCGTGCCGAATTGCGGAATGCCGGGTGCGTCGTGACGTCGTCGACCTTCTCGCCGTAGATGAACACCTCGCGTCCATCGCGGATGGACTCGAGGTACTCATCCCCTGTCATGGGGCGCGTGGGCTCGCCCGCATTCGGCGAAGCCGTGGTTGCGGCGGTGGTGACACCGTCATTCTGCTGGATCGACATCAGGAACCTCTCTTCGTCGTCAGGACGCGTACTTGCGCGAACGCAGTGGAGCGAACTCGGTGGCGGCACCGAACCAGCCGAGGTCGGGGCAGTCGACCGACGCAGCCCAGTGCGTGTCGGTGTCGAGCTGTGCCAGGTCACGGAACCCGCCCGCGAAGAACAGCAACGGATCGGCGTCGCTGGTCTCGAGGTCCGTGACCTCGCCGAGCACGATGACGTGGTCCCCACCGTCGTAGGTCCGCCACGGCAGGCACGAGATGGTGGCTGCATTGCCGACCAGGACCGGCGCGAGCACGCCATCCGCCCACTGCGGCTCGAGATCCTGCGGACGGCCCGCGAAATGCCATGCGATGCCCAGTTGACTCGCCGCGAGCACGTTGACCGCAAACGGCTTGCCGTCGAGGTACTGACATGCCTTCGACTGCCGGGTCACGGTCACCTGGCACAACGCCGGCTCCAGCGACACGGCCGTAAAGGCGTTCACGGTCGCCCCGTGCGGCTCGCCCTCAGGGTTCCTGCAAGTCACGACCGTGACTCCGGTGGCGAACCGGCCGAAGCCGCGCCGGATTTCACGCTGGTCGAGCATCTTCGCGCGCACCTCCTTGTACGCTATGCGTTCAATCTATACGCTATGCGAATGTATGCGAAGACTGCCCTAGAGCGCTGCACCTGTCAAGATTCGGGTGGGGAATGATGGACCTGATGGCGACCGACACAAACGATCGTGACTACATCCAGAGCATCGAACGGGGCTTCGCGGTGCTGCTGGCGTTCGACGCCGAGCGGGCGAACCCCACGCTGGCGGACATCGCCGCGGCCACGCAGCTATCCCGGCCAGCGGTACGCCGCATCCTGCTTACCCTCCAGCGGCTCGGCTACGTCCAAGCCAACGGTCGCCACTGGTCGCTCACCCCACGCGTGCTGAGCATCGGCCAGCACTACTCCGCCACTCACGGGATGACCGAGGTGGCCCAGCCGCACCTCCTGCACCTCGCCGAACAAACCGGTGAGTCGGCCTCGCTCGCCGCGCTGGACGGCGCCGACGTCGTATACATCGCCCGCGTACCTGTCCGCCGAATCATGAGCATCAACGTCTCCATCGGCACCCGTGTCCCCGCGCACGCGACCTCGATGGGCCGGGTGCTACTGGCCTGGGCTTCCTCCGAGCAGGTCGACGAGGTGATCGCCGAGTCCGGGCTGCGCGCCTACACCCCGCATACGGTCACCGACGAAAGCGAGTTCCGCCGCGAACTACGCACCGTGCAAGAACAGGGCTGGTCCCTCGTCGCCGAGGAGCTCGAGCTCGGCCTCCTCTCGATCTCGGCACCAGTACGTGACCAGACCGGCGCGGTGGTGGCGGCCCTGGCCTCCTCGACTTCGAGCGGACGCTCCGACGCTGCACACCTACGCACCGAGGTCGTTCCCCTCCTGCTCCGGACCGCCGCGCGGATCAGCAGCGACCTCGGGCACCGGACAAACGCGCGCGCCGGGCGAGACGGGTTCTTCTGACTACGCGAGATGCGGGGCCACACGACTACGGTGCCAGGCGGGCATCGAGCTTCCAAGGTTCGTGCCGACGACGATGCCTGGGTGCGCGGCGTAGCCGTCACCGGCTACGCCGACGTGCGCAGGTTCGCCAGCGGCCAGTCCGAGACCCCCATGTCCTGGTCGCTGTGGGAGCGGACGGTCGGAGCCCGATGTACCGGGTCACGAAGGTGTCGATCGACTCCCTGTCGGGAGGTCCAGCTGACTGGGCATGCGCTCGCCCATCGACTACGAACTCGCCGAGCGGGACCATCCCGAGGAGCCAACTGCTCCCGCGCGCTGATCAGGAGTAGCAAGGCCGGTGCGTCGCGACAACGTGTGGCGTTGAACGCCGCCCGCCTACATCCCGAACGTCTTCAATCGGGCTGTGATCAGTCGTGTTCCACGAGTTCGACGCGAATGATGTGTGTCGGCGGCACGTGAAAACTGACCACGGCGTGGCATCCGA
>NZ_JAEHOB010000034.1 GCF_016464705.1 Qaidamihabitans albus | reverse complement strand
GGTGGCCACCAGGACCCGGTCGGCGGACACCGTGGTGGAGCTGCCTCGGCGCGCGCAGGGCGGCTGCGGCGACGCGGTCCGATGCGTTGCCGAGCGCGGCGAGGCCGGTGAGGAGCGGGATCACGCCAGCACACCGGTGCTCGAATAGAAGGCATACCAGGCGAAGCACATGGCGTCGAGGAAGTCGGCGGGTTCGCCGGTGCCGCTGTGGCGGGCGCGGGCCGTGCCCAGTGCGCCGTCCGATTGTGCGACGAGCGGCGTGCCGTCGAGTTCGGTGTCGACCTTCCTGCGGCGGCGAACGAGGTCTTGTGTATGGCCAGCCGCTCGGGGCCGGCGCGGACGCCGATGACGACTTCCTTGGCAGGAAACCGTTCATCGCGTTGCCGGACAGGGAGTACAGGCCGTCCTCGACGTAGTAACCCGACCGGCCGGTGTAGGAACCGTAGGGGTCGGTGCCGTAGCGGCGCAGGGCACCGGTGTCGGTCGACAGCACCCGCGTATGCGGATGCGCGGCGCGCCAAGCTTTCCAGGATAATAGGTGCTTAGGGGAGTTCGTCGAGGACCGGAACCGCCGAGGCGGACGTCGGCAACCGGGCCGTCACCGCCTGCACGCGGGCGGCATCGGCGGCGCCGATCAGGCTGACCTGCTTGTCGCTCACCTCGGCGGTGCCGAGCGGGAAGTGGTCGGCGTCGCCGATTGGGTTGCCCTGTGCCAATGACACGGACGTGCCGTCCCGGAGTTCGACGTCGACCTCGGTACAGCGCAGCTTCGGCAGGTACTCGTCGAGCCGTTCGTCGACCTCAACGTGTACCCGATCGCTGAACTGTTCGGCCTCCTCGAACGCCGGGGTGCAGGGCTCCATCGTCGCCGGGTCGACCCGGTCACTGACCACGGCGGTGCTCACCACGAACGGCAGGGAGAACATCGCCGCGAGACGGTTCGCCGGATGGCGGCCGAACAGGGCGGCGGCCAGCGAGTGGATCCGTACGCGTACCGCCAGCACGTTGTCGGCACCCCAGCCACCCGCCGCCCGGAGGCTCTGCACCAGATCCACGGCGGCGTGGGTGTAGGAGCACGACGAGTGCCGCTTCAGGTATCCCTCCGCGACCAGCCACCGGTCCCCGAGGTCGTCGACCAGTGCCCCGGTGTCCAGGGTGCCCACCAGGTCGCCCAGTGAGGACGCCACCGAGCCGCGATTCTCCACCAGGCCGGCCAGCGCGAGCCGTGCTGCTCGCAGCCCGGCCTCGTTCGCCCCGGCGATCCAGAGGTTGCGGGTGAAGTCGCCGGAGAGCACAGCGTGCCACGGGGCGATGTGCATCAGGCCGGTCGCCGCGTCTATCGCGGCCGCGAGCTGCCGCGCTGAGCAGCCGAGGAGAAGCCCGGCGGCGCACGCCGCACCAGTGGCGCCCCAGTGGCCGTGGGTGTGCCAGCGCGGGTCACGGCGGGTTGCCCGGCCGAACCGCGCCGCCACCTCGTACCCGAGCGCCACGGCCGACAGGAGCTCGTGACCCGGCACCGGGCGTCCGGCCTGGCGCGCCGCCGCCGTCGCGGCGAAGACCACGTGCGCCGCAGGATGCCCTGCGGCATACTTGTTGCCCTCATCGAGTTCCAGCGCGCAGGCAGCGATGGCGGAGAGATACGCCGCGGTGTCCGGCGCGGTCCGCACCGTCGAGCCCGGCACCGGAACTTTTCCGGGCGGGCATTGCCAGCCTGCGATCAACGCGCGCAGCTCCGGTGTACGCATGCCGGCCACAGTGACGCCGAGCAGGTCAGTGAGCATCAGCTGCAGCCGGGACCGCACGTCGGCGGGCAGGTCCTCGTAGGCCCGGCCGTGCACGAAGGTGGCCAGCCGGGCAATTGCAAGCACTGATCGTTCCTCTCGCCGGAACGACGCGGCCACGTCCATCTGGTCGACGCTAGCCCCGCCTTCCTGCGCCGGTCAACGGACATCCGGAAGCCCGTCGTTGATGCCATAGGGGAGCTTCCATTGTCGATCGGGGGGCGCTAGAGTCGGATTGGTGAGAGACGTTTCTGCTAGCGGAACATCGCCGGAGGATACGGGCGCGATGCCACTCGAGGGGCTGCGCGTGATCGACGCGTCCACGATTCTGGCCGGCCCGCTGTGCGCCCAGATCCTCGGCGACTACGGCGCCGACGTGATCAAGGTGGAGCACCCCACGCATGGCGACAACATGCGCGGCCACGGCCACAGTAAGAACGGGGTCCCGCTGTGGTGGAAGGAGATCAGCCGCAACAAACGCACCGTCGCTCTCGACCTGAAGAGCGAGCAGGGGGCTGAGGTATTCCGGCGGCTGGCCGGCACGGCCGACGTAGTCATCGAGAACTTCCGACCCGGCACTCTGGAGCGCTGGGGTCTGGGCCCGGAGGTCCTGCGCGAGGACAATCCGGATCTGGTCGTCGTACGGGTCACCGGCTTCGGCCAGACCGGGCCGTATGCCGAGCGACCGGGCTTCGGCACCTTGGCCGAGGCGATGAGCGGCTTCGCCGACCTCACCGGGGAGCCCGACGGTCCGCCCACCCTGCCGGCGTTCGGCCTCGCCGACAGCATCTGCGGCATCAGTGCCTCCTCGGCGGTGATGATGGCCCTGTGGCACCGTGAGCGGCGCGGTCGCGGACAGGTCATCGACATGAACATCCTGCAGCCGATCATGACCGCCGTCGGGCCGGCGCCGACGGTATACCAGCAGCTCGGCATTATCGAGGAGCGGCACGGCAACCGGTCCACCAACAACGCGCCGCGCAACACCTACCGCACCGCCGACGGCGGCTGGGTCGCGATCTCGACGAGCGCACAGCGGATCGCCGAACGAGTGCTGCACCTGGTCGGGCACCCTGAGGTCATCGACGAGCCCTGGTTCGCCTCCGGCCACGGCCGCGCCGAGCACGCCGACGAGCTCGACGCCTACGTGGGCGACTGGATCGCGCAGCGCAACCGCCAGGAGGTGCTGGACGCCTTCACCGACGCCGGCGCCGCCATCGCGGCCGTCTACGACGCCAAGGATCTGACGCTGGACCCGCACGTGCGGGAGACTCAGATGCTCCGCGAGGTCCCCGACGACGACCTGGGCTCTGTGCTGCAGCACGACGTGCTGTGGCGGCTGACCGAGAGCCCCGGGCGGATCCGCTTCACCGGCCGCGCCATCGGTGCGGACACAGACGAGGTGCTAACGACGCTCGGGTACGACGACCAGCAGATCGCCGAGCTGAAGCAGAACGGGGTGATCCGGTGACCGACCGGCTGCTGTCGGCGGTGCAGTCAGGCGTCGAGGTGATCGACCTGGGGCGCCAGCTCCGGGTCGGGATGCCGCAGTCGCCGAACCACCCACAGTTCTGGCATACGCTGCCGAGGCGGCACGGGGATATGACGCGGGCCGATGGCAGCAGCGCCGCCAACGACATGGTCACCATGGGCACCCACGTCGGCACCCACATCGACGCGCTCGCCCACGTTTCCCAGCAGGGGAAGATGTACGGTGGCCTCGACGCCGCCGGGGCTGGCGTCGGCGGCAAGTACGACGAGCTCGGTGTACACACCATCACCCCCATGGTGCGCCGCGGCGTCCTGCTCGATGTGCCCGGCACTCTGGGCGTGGACAGCTGCGAGGCCGGCTACGAGATCACCGTCGCCGACCTGGATCGCACCGTCGAGCACCAGGGCACCTCCGTCAGCGAGGGGGACGTGATCCTGGTCCGCAGTGGCTGGGGACGCCTCTTCGCCAACGGTGAGTCATACATCGGTCGCGAAACCGGGGTCCCCGGCGTCGGCGAAGCAGGGGCCGAATGGCTGGCCGCCTGCACCGCGCACGCCGTTGGTGCCGACACCATCGCGTTCGAGCGGATCGCACCACGTGCCGGTCACTCGATGCTGCCCGCGCACCGGGTGCTGCTTGTGGAGCACGGCATCTACATTATCGAGGCGCTCGCCCTGGAGGAGCTGGCGCGCCGCCAGGTCCACGAGTTCACCTTCATCCTCATTCCCCTGAACATCTACGGCGCCACCGGCTCCCCGGTGCGCCCCCTCGCGGTGATCTCGGCATGAGCGAGGCCACCCTCGCCCAGCAGCTCGCCGCGTTCGCCGCCGGGACGTCGTACGACAAACTGCCCCACGAGGTCGTGGAGAGCGTGAAGATGCGGGTGCTCGACACGCTGGGCATCGCAGCGGCCGCCGCCCCGCTGGACACCAGTCGTGCCGCCCGCGCCTGGGCCAGTAGCCAGGGTGGTGCCGCCCGTGCCTCGGCCGTCGGCATCAAGCAGCGGTTGCCCGGCAACCTCGCCGCCTTCGTCAACGGCGTCCTCGCGCACTCCCTCGACTACGACGACACCCACCTGCCCTCGGTGCTACACCCCAGCGCTGCGGTGGTGCCCGCGGCGCTGGCGGCCGCCGAGCAGGCCAACGCCGACGGACGGCGGCTGATCCACGCCATCGCCGTCGGCCTCGAGACCTGCGTGCGGCTCGGGATGGCCGGCTACGACGAGGAGACAAAGAACTCCACGTTCTTCGAGCATGGCCAGCACGCCACGTCGATCTGCGGGGCGATGGGTGGCGCCGTCGCAGCCGCGGTGGTAACCGGGGACGAGCAGGCCGTCGTCGACGCGCTCGGGGTCGCCGCGTCGATGGCCTCCGGCATCATCGAAGCCAATCGCACTGGCGGCACCGTCAAGCGCCTGCACTGCGGCTGGGCCGCGCACTCCGCGGTGACCTCCGCCGAGCTGGTCGGCCACGGCCTCACCGGTCCGCCGACCGTGCTCGAGGGCCGATTCGGCTTCTTCCAGGCCTGGCTGCACGGCCGGTACGACCCGACCGCGGTCACCGGCGGCCTCGGCGACGAGTGGCTGGTGCCGGGCATCTTCTTCAAGCCCTACCCGGCCAATCACTTCACCCACGCCGCGGTGGACGCCGCTGCCGCGTTGCGCGAGCGAGGGATCGGACCCGACGACGTCGAGCGCTTCACCCTCGGCGTACCCGCGCCCAACCTGCGGACCATCGGCGAGCCGATCGAGGTCAAGCGTGCCCCGGAGACCGGCTACGCGGCCCAGTTCAGCGGGCCGTACGCCATCGCGGTGGGGCTGCTAGGCGGTAGCGGCCTTGGCGCCGGGCTCGACGACTACACCGACGAGCTGGCCCGGGACCCGCGCCGCCGTGCGGTGATGGCGAAGGTCGACGTCGTCGCCGACGAGCGCTGCACCGGAATCTTCCCGCACCAGTTCCCGGCCGTGCTCAGCGTGCGGCTCACCGACAGCAGCGAGGTGGTCGAGGAGGTACTGACCACGCGTGGCGGATCGGAGCGGCCGCTGTCGTTTGACGAGCTTGCGACGAAATTCCGGGAGAACGCCGCGCGCACGCTGACCGAGGAGCAGGCCGATGCGCTGGCCGGCGCCTGCCATGAGCTGGACCGGTACGCCGACCTGACCAGCGTACTCGAACCACTGATGGGGATCGACCGAGAGGAGCGAGCATGACCGACTTCGACCTGGTGGTCCGCAATGCGCAGGTCGTGCGACCCGGCGCCGAGGCTCCGGAACGGCTCGACGTCGCCGCCAAGGACGGCCGTTTCGCCGCCTTCGAGGAGCACATCGACGCGGCCCGTGGCGACCGGGTGGTGGACGCGCAGGGCCGGTACCTGTTCCCCGGGGTCGTCGACGTGCACCAGCATTGGGGGATCTACAACCCGCTGTCCGAGGATGCCGACTCCGAAAGCCGTGCCTCCGCGCAGGGTGGCGTCACCTCGGGGATCACTTATATCCGCACCGGCGCCTACTATCTGAACCGCACCGGGCCGTACCGGGAGGTTTACCCCGACATCCTGGAGGCCACGGAGGGGCGCTCGTTCGTCGACTACAGCTTCCACGTGGCGCCGATCCTGACCGAGCACATCAACGAGATCCCGTATCTGATCGAGGAGCACGGCGTCGCCTCGTTCAAGATCTTCATGTTCTACGGCAGCCACGGGCTGCACGGGCGCTCCGCGAGCCAGCGCGACTTCCTGATGATCCCAGAGGATCAGTCGTACAACATCGCCCACTTCGAGTTTGTGATGCGCGGCATCCAGCAGGCGCGCCAGCAGGAGCGGTTCGCCCACGACCGGGATCGCATCTCGCTCTCGCTGCACTGCGAGACCCCGGAGATCATGGCCGCCTATACCCAGATGGTCGAGGACGAGGGCAGGCTCAGCGGTCTGGAGGCGTACAGCGCCGCGCGACCGCCGCACTCCGAGGGCCTGGCGATCACCATCGCCTCGTACCTGGCCCACGAGACCGAGTTGCCGACCATCAACCTGCTGCACCTCAGCTCCCGCAAGGCGATCGAGGCCGCGATGCTGATGCAGCAGACGTTCCCGCACGTCGACTTCCGTCGCGAGGTGACCATCGGGCACCTGCTTGCCGACTTCACCCAGGCTGGTCCCGGCGGCAAGGTGAATCCGCCATTGCGGTCGCGCGAGGACGTCGAGGCGCTCTGGGAACACCTGCGCGCGGGTAACGTCTCGTGGGTGTGCTCTGACCACGCGTGCTGCCGCGATGAAACTAAGTTCGGGCACCCGCGCGACGACGTATTCCTCGCCAAGTCCGGGTTCGGCGGTACCGAATACCTGCTCACCGGACTGATCTCCGAGGGCCGCAAGCGGGGGCTGTCCTACAACCGGATCGCCGAGTTGGTGGCGCGCAACCCCGCCGACCGGTTCGGGCTGCGGCGGAAGGGCGAACTGGCCATCGGGTACGACGCGGACTTCGTGCTGGTCGACGACGACGTGGAGTATGTCGTCACGGCAGACCACTCGCTGTCCACGCAGGAGTACACGCCATTCGAGGGCTTTACTCTCAACGCCAGGGTCACGGACACATTCCTGCGCGGCGAGGCCGTGCTCGCCGACGGTGAGGTGGTCGGTGAGCCGCGCGGGCAGTACCTGCGGCGGGCAGGTGCTGCTTGCTGAGGCTCCCGCGACCCTCGGCAGGCGGAGGGCCGTATCGCCGCCGATGCACTAGTTCCGCGCCTGGGGCACACCGCCCAGTTGTACTCAAGCTCCAGACGCTGAACGGATCGTAGTAAGATCGAATCCGCGGTGTCTGTTCAAAACGCACTGTCGATGAGCGGCTACGGGCGCGACTGTGTGGGCGTATGTTCCTTGTCATTGGCCGGCGACCCGCAGCCGCACATCCGACGGCCTTCGGCCGGGCGTGTTCAGTTCCTTGCCTCGGGTACGTACGCGGACTTTTGAGCAACCCCCCGAATTCCACCTCGTGCTCACCGCTCCGACTGGTCGGCAGCAGGGGGCGCTCAGCGGCCCGACGCTCGCGCGACGGTCTCGCGGGCCTCGCGGACGACGGCAGGGTCGATGAGCCGACCGTGCTCGTCCGTCGTCACGCCGCCCTCCGACGCCTCGAACCGTGCGAGCACATCCCGGGCAGCGGCGAGGGCGGCGTCGCCGGGGGTGAGGACCTCGTGAATGACCGGCACCTGGACCGGGTGGATGGCAGTGCGGGATCGGAACCCGAGATCACGGAGGTCCCGGGTGCTCTCGGCGAAGGCATCCAGGTCGCGGTAGGCGGTCGAGGTCGGAGCGACTGGTGCGGCGAGCCCGGCCGCGGCGCAGTGCACCACCACGTGGCTGCGCAGCGCGTCCATGGCCGCCGCCGAGCGCTGGCTGCGGGTCATCCGGAGCTCGGCCAGCAGGTCAACCTCGCCGATGCCGAGCGTGGTCAGCCGCGGCTCGCGCACCAGTGCGGCGAGGTCCGCCAGCGCTTCGGCGCTCTCCAGCAGCCCGACCACCCGCACGGACCCAGGCGCGAGGCCGCGGTCAGTCTCGAACCTGTCCAGCTGCGCGCCCACCTCGTGCAGTCCGGCGCGCGAGCATTTGGCGAGGAAGACACCGGCCAGGCCGGGATGGGCGACCGCCTCCAGATCCGGTGCGACTGCGTCGGGGTTGATGCGGGCCCACCGCTCGGTGCCGCTGCCCGTGCGGTCCTGCAGTAGCCAGCACGTGACTGCGTGCCGTGCGTCGGCCTTGGCATCGACCGGCACCGCGTCCTCGAGATCGAAGATGACTGCATCGGCGGGGCCCGACAACGCCTTGGCGAAGAGCTCCGGCCGGGCGGCCGGCACGTAGAGGAAAGAACGCGCCAGCAGTGGGACTACGCGATTATCCATCATCAACGCGTCCGCTCGGCGAGCTTGTTCGTGATGTCCCGGGCGGCGTGGATCACCAGCTGGACGTGGTCCTCGCGTCCTTCCTCGCCGTACCGGAACATCGGACCCGAGGAACTGATCGAGCCGAGCACATTGCCGGCGGCGTCGAAGAATGGCGCGGCGATCGAGGCCGCGCCGGTCCCGCGCTCGTTCCGGGACACGCCGTACCCCTTGCGCCGGATCGCCTCCAGCCGCCGCCGGTAGTCCGCGACATCGAGCGCGGGGTCGCGCTCCTGAAGCTGGCGCACCTCGTCGGCGACGAAGCTCTCGGGCAAGTGGGCCAGGATCGCGCGGCTCGAGGCCCCCGAGTGCAACGGGAACCGTGGACCCAGTTCGACGACCATCTTCACCTCCTGTGGGCTCTCGAACTGGTCGAGATAGATTCGCTGGTACCCGACGAGGACTGACAGCGTGGTGGTCTCGCGGGTGGCGTCGCGCAGCCGGCGCAGGATCGGGGAAGCCAGCGACCGCAGGTCCAGCTGGCTCCAGGCCTTCATGCTCAGCGTCGCGGCAGCCGGGCCCAGGATGTACGTGGAGTTGCCGGGCGCCACCCGCGTCAGTGAGCGTGACGTGAGCGACTGCAGGATTCGGTGCACCACGGCCTTGCTCAGCGACAGAGATCGGGCGATCTCGCTCACCCCAAGCGGCCGGTCGGCCTGCGCGAACAGCAACAGCACGTCCGCGACGCGGTCCGCCGTCTCCGTGCCCCGCGGCGGCTCCGCCCTCGGCCGCTCCGTCGTTCCGGTGGTCATCGCCCCAGCCTCTCGTATTGTTCCGCTCAGAGAAACCATATCACGCCGGAAACCTTCGGTCAGTCACTAGGAATTCGGCCTGGTGCCATGCAATACTCGCGCATCGAGGCAGAAGTGTGATCGGGTGCACTGCCTGAGCGGAACGGGGCACGGCATAAACGTTCCCCTAAGAGGAACCGATGACGTGCCGACTGGCATGGAAGGTAGGCGATCCACATGCAGAAGCTGATGGGCGTGGCCACGGCCGTCCTGCTGACCACCACCCTGGTGGCCTGTAGCGACGACGCGAGCGGAGGCCGATCCGGAGGCAACGTGGACGAAGTTACGATCGGCGCCCTCCACCCGTTGACCGGCTCGCTGGCGGGCGTTGGAACGATGATGAGCAACGCGGCCAAGATGGCGGTCCACGACCTCAACGAGGACGGTGGAATCGAGTGCCTCGACGGTGCACAGCTCCGACTGGAGACCGGCGACAGCAAAGGCACTGCATCTACGGGTCAGAGCGAGGCCCAGCGGCTGATCGACAACGGCGCGGTGGCCCTGGTGGGCACCTACCAGAGTGACGTCACGCAGAACGTCGCTGCCGTCGCCGAGCGTTCCGGCGTACCGCTCGTCATCGACGTCGCGGTCGACGACGCGATCCTGGAGCAGGGCTACCAGAACACCTTCCGGATCCAGCCGGACGCCACAAGCATGGGCACCGACGGCGGGCAGGCACTCTTCGAGATCGCGCAGCAGAACGGGCAGCCGATCGATCGGGTGTCCTATATCCACCTCGAGGGAGCCTTCGGCCAGAGCGTCTTCGATGCCTTCGCGGCCGAGGCCAAGTCCGCCGGCGTGGAGGTCTCGGAGACCACCTACTCGCCCACGAACTTCACCGACGCGACCACCGTGGTGCGCCAGGCCGCGGCGAAGAACCCGGACGTCATCCTGGTGACCGGCTACTACCCCGACAGCCTGCTCATCGCGCAGGCAGTTCACCAGCTCAACCCGGAGATCGACGCCCTCTACGGCATCGCCAACGGCGCCTTCGACAACACGTCGTTCCCGGCTGACGCCGGTAACGCCGCCACGGGCGTGTTGAGCGCGAACTATCACTTCGACGCCACCGATGAGCGGGTTCAGGATATCCGCCAGCGCTTCGAAGAGCAGTACGGGCAGCCGATGGAGACTGCTGCGGTACTGACCTACCAGGCCGCGGTGGTGATCGAGCAGGCGCTCGAGGACGCCTGCACTGACGCTCCGGCGGAGGTCCGCGACGCCATCGCGGCGGCCAAGATCGAGGATCCGCTGCTGGCTTTTGACGGGCCGATCGTGTTCGACGAGACCGGGCAGAACAAGAACGCCACGGTTATCGCTATGCAGGTCCAGAACGGGCAGGTGGAGCAGGTCTCCCCGGAGCAGTTCAAGACCTCGGACATCGTCTACCCGGTGAAGTGAGAGTGGGAGTCGCACACTGATGTCTGATCATGCGACGGCGGTCTCCGAGACGTCGGCCTCGGAAGCCATCATCCGGCGCGCGGCGCCATACCGGCTTCCCGCAGGTGTCGTCGCCGCGGTGGTGGTCGGCTTGGTGCTGACCTACACTCTGGGCGGCCGCGACCCCGGCCTGGTGACCCAGTCCGTGGTGACGGGGCTGCTTCTCGGCGGTGTCTACGCCCTCGTCTCGATCGGACTGACCCTCATCTTCGGGGTGCTCGGCGTCGTCAACTTCGGGCACGGCGCGATGCTGAGCATGTCGATGTTCATCGTCTACTGGATGACCACGTCGCTCGGGTTGCCGGTCTACCTGGCGACAGTCGTCGCCGTGCCACTGATGATGGGCTTCGGCATGCTGGTGCAGCGAGGGCTGTTGAACAAGCTGACGCTGGAGGGCAACCACGAGGGCCCCCTGCTGGTGACCCTGGGCCTTTCGCTTCTGATCATCAACGTACTGCTGATGATCTTCGGGGGTCGGCCGCTTTCGGTGCCCAGCTCGGTCGAGGGTTCCCTACGGGTGTTCGGCGCGATCGCGTCGTACGAGCGGATGATCGCCTTCGGCGGTGCGTTGTTGGTGGCGCTGTTACTCACCCTCGCACTGAAGAAGACATCGCTGGGCATGTCGATCCGGGCGGTCTCGGCCAACAGCCAGGGCGCCCAGCTGGTCGGCGTCAACGTCGGCCGGATCTACGCGCTGACGTTCGGCATCGGGTCGGCCTGTGTCGCCGTGGCCGGTGGGCTGCTGGCACCGTTCCTCAGCCTGACGCCCACGGTGGGCGAGGAGTTCACCATCCTCGCCTTCGTCATCGTCGTGCTGGGCGGACTCGGCAGCGTCGTCGGGGCCATGGTCGGAGGGGTGGTCATCGGACTGGTCCAGACCGTCGGCGCGCTGTATCTCCCGGGCACCGGCTCGCTGATCCTGGTGTTCGCCGTCTTCGTGCTGGTCCTCCTCTTCCGGCCGCAAGGCATCTTCGGAGCGAACCGATGACCCCGACAGCAGAGCGGCTCAAGTCGGACATCAGGGCCGCCGACGACCCACGGCTGAGGGACAACAGCACGAGGAACGCATTCGTCGTCCTCGGCGCACTCGCCGTGGTGCTCGCGGTGCTGCCCCTGGTCGCCAATGACCGCTTCGAGACCATCGCGGTGCAGACGCTGATCTTCGCGATCATCGCCGTCGGCTGGAACCTGATGAGCGGCTACGGCGGACTCTTCAGCTTCGGCCACGCCGCTTTCTTCGGCATCGGCGCCTACACCGATGCCTACCTGGTAGTGGAGCACGGGATCTCCCCGTGGATCGCGATGGTCGTTGGCGCGGCGATCGCAGCGTTGGCTGGCGTCGGCATCGCTTCCCTGTGCCTGAGATACGAGCTCGCCGGCCCCTACTTCGCGCTCGCTACCTTCGCGTTCGCGCAGCTGTTCCTGCTGCTCGTGCAGAACCTGGACTTCCTGCGCAGGACCGAGGGCTTCAACCTGCCGATCCTGCCCGAGGAATCCTTCTGGATGCTGCAGTTCGAGCGAGGCAGCGATATCTACGTGTGGATCCCCGCGGGTCTGCTGCTGGTCGGGCTCGCGATCACGATCCTCTACGTGCGCTCCCGCGCCGGCCAGTTCGTGCAGGCCGCACGCGATGACGAGGTCGCGGCCGCCTCGCTCGGCATCAACGTGATGCGGGTCCGTCTCGGCGCCGTCGCGCTGAGCTGTGGGATCACGTCGGTGGCAGGCACCTTCTACACCCAGTACCACTTCTTCGTCGGTCCACACCAAGCCTTCGGAGCCGCGGTCTCCATCGAGGCCATCATCCCGGCGGTCATCGGCGGCATCGGCACCATCTGGGGTCCGCTCGTCGGTGCCCTGATCGTCGGACCGCTCGCAGAACTGATCGAGTCGGTACTGCGGGATCCGCCCGGGTCCCTCTCATTCCTGCAGGGAGTCGCCGGGCTCGACGTCGCGGTATACGCGGCACTGCTCATCGTCATCGTGCTCTTCATGCGCAAGGGCATCTATGGAACGCTCAAGGACCGGTGGCGCAAATGAGCCTGCTGCAGGCCGAGGGTCTGACCAAGAAGTTCTCGGGGCTCACGGCCGTGGACGACGTCAGCCTCACGGTCGCGGACAAGGAGTTCTTCGGTGTGGTCGGGCCGAACGGCGCGGGCAAGACGACGCTGTTCTCGTTGATCGCCGGGGAGGTCACGCCGACGCACGGACGCATCATCTTCGACGGCACCGACATTACCGGATGGTCAGCCGACAAGGTCGCCTCGGTCGGGCTCGTGCGGACCTTCCAGCTGATGCGGCCCTTCGAGAGCATGACGGTGCTCGACAACGTGGCGATCGCTTCCCACCAGCGGTTCCGGTCACGCTCCGAGGCGCGCAGGCATGCGCTCGCGGTCATCGAGCGCGTGCAGCTCGAACGCTACGTGAACGCACCGTCGGCCAGCCTGCCGACGGCCGGGCTGAAGCGGCTCGAGCTCGCCCGGGCGCTCGCCCTGGAGCCTAAGCTGCTGCTGCTCGACGAGGTGCTCGCCGGCCTGGTGCCGACTGAACGGGCACCGATGATCGAGCTGTTGCGCGAGCTGCACGCGGACGGGCTCACGGTGATGTTCATCGAGCACATCATGGCCGCGGTGCTGGCACTCTCCGAGCGGCTGCTGGTGATGCACGAGGGGGTCGAGCTCGCACTCGGAGACCCCCACAAGGTGACGCAGGACCGCGCCGTCGTGGAGGCCTACCTGGGGGAGGACTACGCATGATGCTCGAGCTCCGGGACATCCATGCCGGCTACCGCAAGCTGGAGATTCTGCACGGGCTGGACCTGCACGTGGAGCAGGGAGAGATCATCTCGCTCATCGGCGCCAACGGCGCCGGCAAGACGACGACCCTCCGGACGATCGCCGGGCTGGTCACGCCGACCGCAGGGAAGGTCGTCTTCGACGGCCAGGAAGTCCAGGATCGACGTCCCGACGAGATCGTCCGTGCCGGCCTGGTGCACGTGGCGCAGGACCGAGCTCTCTTCGGTGACCTGCAGGTATGGGAAAACCTCGAGATGGGCGCCTATACCCAACCCAGGTCGACGATCCAGGAGTCGCTGGAGCAGGTGTACCAGCTGTTCCCAATCCTGCTGGAGCGGCGGAACCAGCGGGCGGACACGATGTCCGGCGGGCAGCAGCAGATGCTCGCCATCGGGCGCGCCATGATGGCGCGGCCACGGTGCCTGACGCTCGACGAACCCTCCGTGGGCCTGGCGCCGAACCTGGTGACGCAGGTGCTGGAGGCAATCACCGCCATCCGAGATACCGGTGTCACGGTGCTCATCGTCGAGCAGAGCGCCAAGCAGGCCCTCGCCATCTCCGACCGCGCGTACGTCATCGAGAGCGGCTCCATCGTGCTCGAGGGCGCCGGCGTGGACCTGATTGACGACCCCCGGGTGCGCGAGGCGTACCTCGGCCTGTGAAAGATCTCTGAAGGGAGCATCGCGTGGAGTTCCTGGTCCACATCGAGATCCGGTGGCCGGCGGACGCCCCGGAGGAGGACCGGGAGCGAATCTTCGCCGAGGAGTGCGAGCAGGGCCAGCAACTCGCCCGGGATGGGCTACTGCGCCGAGTCTGGCGCGTCCCTGGCCGCTGGGCCAACTGGAGCCTGTACGAGGCGACCGACGCAACGGAGCTGCACCGGGCGCTGACCACGCTGCCGCTGTATCCGTGGATGGACATCGAGGTGCACGCGCTGGCCGAGCATCCGAATGATCCGCAAGCGCTCGGCATCCGGCCCGGCGGCCACTGAGGGGCGGCGCCCGGTGGGCCCCGGCGACGGCCGGGAGCCAGCAACATCGACGGGAAGGAGGGAGCAGCGATGCGGATCCTGTCGATCACACCGATCGCGGTGGATGAGCACGAGCTCACCCGGCGGCAACAGCGGTACGACCGGATTGCCCCGGCCAGTGTGCACGTGCACCTGGAGAACCTCGGTCGTGGCTCGGGAGTGCCGACGGCGCTGGAGACGGCCGACGACGTCGCGGCATCCGAGGCAGCTCTGCTGCGACGGTACGCCAACGCCGACGCGGGAGCGTACGACGCCTACCTGCCCGACTGCGTGCTCGACCCGGTGGTCGACCACGCCGACCGGCTGCCGTTGCCGGTCCACGGGATCGGCCGGCTCACCGCCCACTACCTGGCCGGCCTCGGCCTCCGGTTCAGAGCCGTCGCCCGCAACCTGGCAATTGCTGCCGAACTCGACCGCAAGCTGAGGTCGTACGGCATCCCGCACGCCCAGCCGACCGCGGTGATGGAGCTGTCGGTGGCCGACATCGCCGATGACTCCACGTGGGCGGCCGCGGTGCAGCGTGCGGTGGCCGACCTGGACTGCGCCGCGGTGCTGAACGCCTGCTCCGCTGTCGACGTACGGTCGGCCAGCGGCGGCCCATGGCAGGTCGACCCGACCGCGACCGCGCTTCGGCTGCTCGGTGCCCTGAGGGACGTGGCGCGATGACAGGTCAGGATGCGGAAGGACCGGACCTCGTCGTCGCCGGCGCCGGTGGCGGACTGGTCGGTGCACTGCGAGCGGCCGAGCAGGGGCTGTCGGTGCTGGTGGTCGAGCGTAGCGAACACTTCGCGATGAGCAACAACACCGCGATGTCGACCGCCATGGTGCCCGGTGCCGGCACGTTCTGGCAGCGCGAGGCCGGTGTCGAGGACTCGCCCGAGGCCTTCCTCGACGACATCCGCGCCAAGACCGGCGGCCAGACCGATGAGCGGCTCGCGCGGACGCTGACCCACGTCAGTGCACCTCTGGTCGAGTGGCTCGCCGACGGCCTGGAACTGCCGCTGTCGCTTGTGACCGACTTCCCGTACCCGGGACACTCCCGCTTCCGCTGCCACACCGTGCCCGGGCGTACCGGTCGCACGCTGCTCCAGCAGCTGGTCCGCCGGGCGCGGCACGCCGACCTGGTCGACCTGCTCGTGCCCGCACGGCTCACCGATGTGGTCACCGGTCCGGGCGGCGTGGAGGGCGTCGTGGTGACCGGGCCGGCCGGTGAGGAGCGGATCCCGACCCGGGCGGTGCTGCTGGCCACCAACGGGTTCGGCGCCGACCGTGAGCTGGTACGCCGCCACATCCCGGAGATCGCCGGAGCGGTCTACCACGGCAGCGAGGGCTCGTCCGGCGACGCTCTGCGAATCGGTGAGCGGCTCGGTGCCGCGTCGGCGTACCTCGACGCCTACCAGGGGCACGCGGCGCTCGCCATGCCCGCTGCGACGCTAGCGGGCTGGGCCACGGTGATGTATGGCGCCGTCCTGGTCGACGGCGACGGGCGGCGGTTCGGCGACGAGACGACCGGCTACTCCGAGTACGCGGCCCAGGTGCTGGAACGCGCGGACGGAGAGGCGTGGATCATCCTGGACCAACGTGTCCACGAGGCATGCATGGCTTTCACCGACTACCGCGACACCGTGGAGTCCGGTGGTGTGCGCTGGGGTGAGGACGCATCGGCAGTGGCATCGGCGGCCGGGATTGACGGCAACGGCCTAGCCGAGACTCTTCGGGCGGTCGCCGCCAGCGCCGGGGGAGCGGCGGATCCGTTCGGCCGCACCCACTGGGAGCGCCCCCTCGAGCCGCCGTACGCGGCCATCTCCGTGCGCCCGGCGCTGTTCCACACCCAGGGCGGCCTGGTCGTCGATGAGCACGCCCGGGTCTTGCGCCCCGGCGGGGAGCCGATCCGGGGGCTGTACGCGTCGGGCGGTGCCGCCGCGAGCATCTCGGGCCACGGCGCGGGCGGCTACCTCGCCGGCAACGGCCTGCTGCCTGCCTTCGGGCTCGCCTACCTCGCTGCCGACCACGTCGCAGCGGCGACATCGGAGGGACACTCCATAGCGTAAATACGCGAAAGCCTCCTTGCGGTGACGACTAGTACGGACAGGTAGGGCGCGCGGGTCTCGAGCAGGTTTTCGGGTGCCGCCTGGATCAGCGGCCCACCGGCCGGATGGCGAGATGGTGATGTCCCCGATGGCGAGGAGGTAGAGCAAGAGCACGATGCACCGGTGTCAGTCGCTTGCCGCGAATGGCGGTGCCCAGGATCTGGGGCCATTCGGACTCGGTTTGCCGGTCGTACATAAGCAGGTGGGAGTTGACCAGGTTGCTGGTGGTGCCGAGGTCGATGTCTGGCCGGGTGGGTTGGTGAAGGCGATGACCGTGGCGGTGAGCGGGCAGTAGTGACCGTCAGCGGCTCGCTCGCTACCCGTGTCGTTGACGATCTCGTGCGACACCAGCATCTGCTGCGGATACGCGCGAACCTCGTCGTGGTACTCCAGACCGAAGACCGGCTCGTCGTCGCCAAGGAACCCGGCTTGCCGGGCAGGCACGAACCGGGGCCGGTTGATAGGTGGGATCCCGTCCTTGCCGGGGCCAGTTGCGGGCGCGGCTGGATGAGGCGCTGACGGCGTGAG
>NZ_JAEHOB010000033.1 GCF_016464705.1 Qaidamihabitans albus | reverse complement strand
GAACCACCAAGATCAGATCCACCGTTCATCTGACAGACCCCCCGCACCACCATCAGTTACATGATGAACAAGATGGCGTCGGGTCTCATCGGCTCTGATCGATCGGAAGCCTACGTCCGTGCGATACGAGGCTGCCTGAACTGAGCGGCCTCCGTGATCACCCGCCGATGATCGGTCGAGCGTTCCCGGATCCCGCCACTTCACGCGCCGGTGTCCTCGGTGACGACGTCGTCCATGTCGCGCCGTGACTCACCGTGTGAGGTCGTAGAGACGCAGTGATCGGCGACCGTGGTTCACGATGCGTACTACCTTGGTGGCCGCGATGCCTTCGAGGTGGAGGCTTGCTTGCGCCGTAGGTGACGGTGCACATCGGGCGCGACCGAGGTGAAGACTCGGAGCACCTCGTCGGGCGCGCCCATGGCCGTGGATACGTTCATGCCCGCTTCTCGGACGGCATGCACCGTCTCGGTGAGCATGTCCGCGTTAATCCGACTCGTGGCCGCGGAGAAGGCGATGGCGCCCTTATTGTGGCCGTCGTGATCGAACACAGGTGCCGCGACGGCGCACATGTCAGGCCAGCGATCGCCGTAGCTGATCTCGTAGCCCGTCTTGCGGATCCGCTGAAGCACCCGTCTCAGATCGGCGTACTTACTACCGAGCAGTTCCTCCAGGTTGCCCCGGTAGTGCGCGAGCAGGCAGCGGCCACTCGCCAACAACACCGCTGGTTCCCGTGCACCGAGATCCGTGTGTGCGCGCAACCTTCGCGTCCCCGGGACCTTGGCGACGCACACGGCCTCCAGCCCGTCCGGCACCCACAAGGTCGACTGTTCTCCCAGTGACCGGGTCAGCTCACGCAAGTACGGCATGACGAGCTCGTTGGGCGTCTCGACCAGTGCGGCCTGGCCGATTTTGATCGTTCGGAAGCCCAGCCGGTACAACTTGCTCTCGGGATCCTGCCGGACATATCCACGAACTTCGAGATTCCGCAGGAGCCGGTGCAGGGTCGGCTTACCGAGACCGAGTTCGCGCGCGAGCGCGGTGAGTCCCCATGTCCGGTGTTCGTTGTCGAATGCTTCCAGCACATCGAGTGCCCGGTTCAGCGAGCCGAGTGTCTCCGCCTTGGGGTTCACGCTGCGATCGTACCCAGCCAATGCCCTGTCACCGCAACGCTGCGGGCCGTGTCGGTCCGCATAGCGGCACATAGTTTCGCTATCAGAACCGAGGGTGCTAGCTTCCGGAGAGCACCACACCGGCCCGGCGCTCGAGGGCGCGGGCCCGCGCCACGCGTACATCGCGGCAAGCTTGAAGGAACGGGATTGATGGCAAAGAAGTTGGATATCCGGCGGCTCGACGAGGCGAAGACAGAGACGCGCGTCGTTGCCAGGGAAAGCGGATCCGGGCCGTGGAAACTCCGAGCTAATACGTGCGTTCTCGGCGCCGGTATCGGCGGAGTCTCCGCTGCGATCGAGTCGGCACGGCTTGGGCACAGCGTTGTTCTCGTCGACGGGCTGCCCTCGCTCGGCGGGCAGGCCGTCAACGGCATCGTCGGCACGTTCTGCGGCCTGTTCGCCAACGGGCCGGATCCCTCTCAGCACTACCAGTTCACCCATGGGATCGCCGACGAGATCCTGCGGGAGTTGGACTCTCAAGGCGCCATTCACTACCGGCGTGGGCAGTGGACCACCGTGCTCTACGACGAAGTGGCACTCGGTCGCTGGGTCGAGAACGCGGTGGCGCGTGAGGACAACATCACCCCTCTGCTCGGCGCGATCCTTCAGGCCGTGGACACCGACGGGCGGCGCGTCACCGGGCTCCATTTCGCGACCCGCTTCGGAGACGTGCACATCGAAGCCGACTACTTCGTCGACGCGTCAGGCGATGCCGCCCTGACCTACCTCGCCGGCCTGCCGTGCAGGACACCGGCTCAAGGCAACGTGTTCGGCTCGCAGATGGTCGTCATCGAGGGCGTCGACATCGACCGCAGCCCGGACCGCACAACGATCGCGGACCGGCTGAAAGCCGTCGGTGCCGACTACGGGCTCTTGCGAAGGGAAGGCTTCGCCTTCAGCTTCCCCGGCCGAGGCACCGCACTCGTGAACATGACCCACGTCGAGACACCACTGCACCCCACCGAGATCGTGAGCAGAGGCCTCGAGGGAAAGAGCCAAGCCGACAAGGCCATCCAGTTCCTCCAGAAGGAGTTCCCCGACGCGTTCGGACGTGCGTCGGTGCGGTCGTACGGGCAGCTGGGCATCCGGCAGACCCGATGGATCGTCGGTGCCAAGCAGCTGACCCTGGAGGAGGTGCTGGCGGGGGAGCAGTTCGACGACGCCGTCGCCCGCACCGCGTGGGCGATCGAGCTTCATGATAAGCAGGACAGCCACATCTTCCACACCTTCGGTGAAGGACACGTACACTACGTTCCCTTCCGGAGCATGACTCCGCCTGATGCGGACAATCTTGTCGCAGTGGGCCGCTGCGTCGACGGTGATGTCGCCGCGCTGTCGAGTGTTCGCGTCATGGGTCCGTGTATCGCGATGGGTGCTGCCGCGGCGAACGCCATCGACCTCGCGGATGGGGCGAGCCTGCACAGTGTCGATGCCGCGCAGTTGCGGGCACGAGTGCACGACAACGTGGACCGCCGCGACTGATGCGCAGACCATGTCGACGGGACGTTCGAACCCACAAGGAGGAGACAGGACTGTGACCAGTAAGACGTTGGAGGAGCTGGCCGAGTTCGCGTGCCGGCCGAAGTATCAGGACCTGCCGGAGCGCGTTGTACACGAGACCAGGCGAACGTTGCTTGATTCGCTGGGCTGCGCCCTCGCGGCGCTGTCCGTCGACAAGGGAAAGCGCATCGTCTCCCTTGCCCGGCGACTCGGGGGCGCGTCTGAGTCCACCGTGGTCGGAATGGGCACCAGGGTCGCACCCACGAGCGCGGCTCTCGCCATGGGCGAGTTGATCAACGCTCTCGACTACGATGCGCTGTACCAGCCTGGCGGACACATCTCGCCGAATGTGATACCAGCTCCGCTGGCCGTCGCGGAAACTGTGGATGGCACGGGTCAGGATCTCATCACGGCGCTGGCGGTGGCGCACGAGATCGGTATTCGCATCAGCAAGGGGATGTCCCCGTTGCTCCAGACGGTCAAGGACGATGACGGTTACCGTTATCGATGGACGCCGGCTTACGGCGGGTCGCGCTACAACTTGGGCGCGGGCGCGGGCGTCGGTCACCTGCTCGATCTCGACCCGGATCGGATGGCGCACGCGATCAGCCTCGCCGGGCACCACGCGCAGGTCCCCACGCATGCGAAATTCTCCCACAGCCTTCCGACCGCGGATACCAAGTACGGAACGGCGGGATGGCAGTCGACCGGCGCGGTCGTCGCCGGCTTCCTCGCCGAGTCCGGTTACCTCGGAGATCTGACGCTGTTCGACGGTGACACGGGCCTCTGGCGATTCACCGGTTCGGAGACGTGGAATCCCGAGCGGGTCACCGATCGGCTCGGGAAGGACTGGTTGCTGCAGGAGCAGCAGTACAAGCCGTATCCGTGCTGCCGTCTCGTCCACACGTCGCTCGATCTCTTCTACGACCTGCTCGACGAGCACGGTCTCCGGGCAGCGGACGTGGACAGCGTCAAAACCTTTGGCAACCCCTACGGCGAGCAGCCGCATCTCCAGAACAGGGACATCAGGACTCCTGTCGATGCGCAGTTCTCCATCGCCTACATCTTCGCGGTCGCCGCGCATCGCGTGAAGGTAGGCGTCGAGTGGCAGGAACCCGATGTCATGCGCGATCCGGACATCCTGTCCTTTATGGATAAGGTGAGCTACGAGGTACATCCGAAGTACCTCGAAGGACCGCTCGACGACCCACGGAAGAATCACGGTCGGATAGAGGTGACCGCCCGGGGGCGTACCTACACGGCCGAAGCCGAGTATGCCTGGGGGACCGACCACCCGGGTTTCGAGTTCTCGGACGACGCGCTGGTAGCGAAGTTCCGGCACAACGCGGTGCGCGTGCTTCCCGAGGACAAGGTGGATTCTGCGATCAATCGGGTCATGAAGGAGGACGACTTCAAGGTCCGAGACCTCATGGCCGACTTGAGCCTGTAATGTCCTTGGGCGAGAAGGGACGAATGACAATGAAGTCACACCAACGAGTTATAGCGGCCGCGCTCACGGCTGCGATTTGCGTAAGCTTGGCCGCATGCGGCGACGGTGGACGAGCAGCGGGTAGCGGCGGGGAGCAGACGCTGTCCTGGGTCTCGTTCCAGCCTGGCTCTCACCCGGAAGTCAAGAGGGTCAAGGAGAACTTCTGGGGCGCCGTCGAGCAGAAGACCGAACTGAGCTTCGAGTGGCGCGGCGGACCGGACACCATGTCGCCATCCGACATAGGGCTGGCCGTCCAACGGGGAACCGTCGACGCGGCGATGATCTACGTCGGTGCGTACGCCAGTGTCGTCCCCGGCGCCGGTGCGTGGACGCTGACCGACTACACACCGAAAGAGGAGCGCAACAACGGAGCCGTCGAGTTCTTCGACGAACAGCACCAGCAGCATGGGCTGAAGTACATCGCCCGTGTACAGCCGCAGAAGGAGAACTTCTTCTTCACCTGGTTGCGAGGCAAGCGGATCACGAGTAAGGAAGACTTCCGGTCGACCGTCATCGGAAGCGCCGCGGGAGCCCGCGCCGCGGTGGAAGGTTGGGGGGCGCCTCTGGAGAGTGTGGCTGTCCCGGACAACTACACGGCGCTCGAACGTGGCGTGGTGGACGGCCTCGCCGGCCAACCCTTGGAAGGTGCCATCGCGAACGGGTGGCACGAGTTGGCCGACTACGTCATCGACGAGCCGTACTATCAATCGTCGGTCGTGCTGATCATGAACCAGGACAGCTGGAACGGTCTCAGTGCCGAGCAGCAACGCGCCGTCACGGAGTCCGTTTCGGCCGCGGAGATGCAGACCTACGAGTCACGGCAGCAAGATCTTGCCGAGGCCCGCACCGAGATCAAGGACGCCGGCGTCGAGTTCTACTCGTTGCCGCCGGACCTCGCGAAGTGGTATGTCGATACCGCGTACTCCGCGGCATGGGCGGAGCAGGAGGAGATCGCGCCGGACGTCGCGCCGAAGTTGCGCGACTTGCTCTCGAAGTAGTCGACCGCGGGGTGCCGAAGGCCGCGTGGACCGCCTTGCGGAGGAGGTGAGATGAAGGTGCTCAACGTGATAGGCAGGGCATTCGACAGGTTGATCGACCTCCTCTGGTACTTCAGCGGGCTGTTACTGGCTCTGTCCGCGCTGGCCATCGTGACCTCCATCGTGAGCCGGCAGCTGTTCAACTTCGTGATCACCGGAGTCATGGAGCTCAGCTCGTACATGGTGCTGGTACTGGCCATGTTCTCGGCACCCCGCCTACTGCGCGATGGAGGTCATATCGCGATCGACTTCCTGCCCTTGCCGCCTGGTGCGAAGCGAGGCATGGATGTGGTGACGTCCATTGTGGGCGCGGCGGTCTTCGGGTTCATGTCGTGGCACGCCGCCGCGGTCACCGGCTCGATGTTCGAGGCTTCCTACGTGACGAACACGGCGCTGCGGCTACCGCGAGGAGTGTTGACGGCCGTGGTCGGCGTGGGGACCCTGCTGCTGACGGTGCAGTTCCTCCGCAATGCCGGGCGAGCCTTGATGGGTGCGGGAGCGCGTCAGGGCGCGCGCGAGAATTAGTGTCGTGTCCTTCCTCGACGTGTAACGAGGTCGCTTCTGTGGAATGGTATTGGATTCTTGCGCTGGCGTTCGGAATCCTCGTCACGCTGATGCTGACTCGGATGCCGATCTTTCTCGCATTCGCGTTGCTGAACGTGGTAGGCATACTCTGGCTGTATGGCTACACGGGTTCCGAACAGCTCGTCCTGAGTATCAGCAGCTCGCTGTCGTCGCTGGTCTTGTTGCCGATACCGATGTTCATCCTGATGGGCGAGGTGACGTTCCGGTCGGGCGTGGCCAAGAATGTGATCACTGCGTTGGACCAGTGGCTGGGCCGGTTTCCGGGACGGTTGGGGCTGCTCGCGGTCTCCGCGGGTGCCGCCTTCTCCGCGCTCACCGGGACGAGCACGGCAGGCACCGCGATGCTCGGCAGTGTGCTGACGCCCGAGATGGAAGCCAGGAAGTACGGGAAGTCGATGAGCCTGGGTCCAATCCTGGGCAGTGGCGGCCTGGCGCTGATGATCCCGCCGAGCAGCCTCGCCGTCGTGCTCGGTGCGATCGGGGAGATCTCGATCGGGCAGCTACTCCTGGCCATCATCATTCCCGGAATCCTGATGGCGGTGCTCTATGGCGGCTACATCGTCATCCGTTCGGCGATGCAGCCGTCCGTCGCCCCGCCGTACGACGTCGCGAGCACGTCACTGGGCAAGAAGGTCCGTGATACCGCCGTCTACGTTGTCCCGATCAGCGCACTGCTGTTCTTGACGGTCGGGGTCATCCTGCTCGGCGTGGCCACGCCCACGGAGGCGGCGGCGCTCGGCGCTGTCGGGGCGTTCATCCTGGTTGCCGTGTACGGTCGGCTCACGCCGGAGGTGGTCAGAAGCTCGGTGCTGAGCACTGTCCGCAACAGCGGCATGATCTTGATCATTGTGGCGGCGTCGACCACCTTCAGCCAGCTGCTGTCCTTCAGCGGGGCGGCGCAGGGTTTCGTCGACTTCGCGGTCAACCTGGGCGCAGCACCGATCATCATCGTCATCGCCATGATGGCGGTCGTGTTCGTCATGGGTGGATTCATGTCCTTGATCGGGATCATGATGATCACCCTGCCGGTGTTCATCCCGGTGGTGACGGAACTCGGCTACGACCCGATCTGGTTCGGGGTGCTCTTCCTGCTCAACATCGAGATGGCGCTGACCACGCCGCCGCTTGGCATGAACCTCTATGTGATGCAGGGGGTCGCCCCGAAGGGAACCACGTTGGGTCAGATCGTCCGGGCAGCTGTTCCGTTCCTGGCCCTGGACGCCGTCGCGATGGTCCTGATCCTGGTGTTCCCCGAGCTCGCGCTGTGGTTGCCCGAATTCATGGGTAGCTAGCGGGCGGATGCTGTGGGTGTCGCGTTCTCCCTGCTGACCGCGTTGCTTTTCGCGTCGGCGAACATCTTCAGCCGGCGGGCGAGTAGCCGGACCGCTGGGTCCGACGCGATAGCCGTGACGCTGGGGTTCAACCTCGTCATATTCGGGCCCATCCTGCTGGGTATCAAGCTCTACCTCGGCACGCCGTGGCCGACGGGCACGGCCTTGCTGCTGTATGCCCTCGCCGGGGTGTTCGGCTCCTACCTAGGCCGGTGGTGGCTGTACGAGTCGATCAGCAGGATGGGCCCGTCCCGCGCCAGCCTCGTCAAGAACAGTTCGCCGATGTTCGTCGTCGCGCTGGCGCTGGTCGCGTTCGGGGCTGTCCCGAGCGAGCTACCGCTGCTGGGTATCCTGCTCATCGTCGCAGGGATGGCCGCGCTGGGACTGTCGACGGACAGGCGGCGACACGGACCGACATCCCGTGGCCTGCTCTACGGTGTGGGCGCGGCGCTGTCGTTCGCGGTCTCGGATGTCGTGCGGGCGGCCTCGGTCATCGAGCACCGGGATATCGTCGTGGCGACCCTCGTTTCGGTGGCAGGTGGCTGGGTGGCCATGGCGGCCGTCGGCCGGCAGGGGATCGGCTCCCATGTGCGACTCCTTCGTACGGCTCACCGCGATCTCCTGGCCGCGTCGGTGCTGATGGGGGCAGCACAGCTCACCCTGTTCGTGGCCGTGTCCCACATGTTCGTCGCCTACGTGACGGCCCTCGTCGCGACGGCGCCGCTGCTCACCAGCGCGCTCAGTGCCATGTTCGTCGCCGGGGACGAACGGTTCGGCAGGGTCTTCTGGTGTGCCTCCACGCTCGTCCTCGCGGGTGGCGTGGTCGTCATTCTGTTCCGCTGACGGCCGGCGTGTCACGATCCGCTCCAGCTCTGCCCCTGGCTATGGCCAAGGAACGACCCAGGCAGGTGACCTGGCGTTTCAGCTGCCGGCTGATCCGAACAGCAACGCTCCGTAACTGGCAAACGTGCATCTGAGTGGGCGTCTACCGATCCGGCGCTGCCCACTCATGCGGCGATGTCTCGCGGTCGCTGCCGTCGCCGGCCCGTGTACCGGCAGGGGTCCGGCTCCGGGGGACGATGAGGACGCGCTGAATTGGTCCCGCTGGGCCGGTAGCTCGGTCTCCGGAGCGGAGACAACAGTCTTTGGCTGCGGGTCCGAGCCCAGCCTCGGTTGTCGGCCGCGGGTGGGTGCGTCAGATGCGGGAGGAACGCGGCAGGTAGCCGAAACCGGCGTTTCTCCTTGCGCGCTGCGGTCGGCGTCGTCAGATAGTCTTGACGACGGTCAGCAGCACCGCGGAGTCCTCGAGTGCCTCGAGGCTGTGCCGGGCAGTCGGGATGACGATGAGGTCGCCGTGGATTCCATCCCACGAAACGTCCCCGGCGTGGAGCCGGACGCGGCCGCGCAGCACGAACAGGGTCGCCTCACCGGGGCTGTCGTGCTCGGCGAGGGTGTTACCGGCGGTCAGCGCGACGGCCGTCTGGCGGAGCATGTGCTCGTGTCCGCCGTACACGGTCTCCGCCGTGCGGCCGGACGAAGAGCCGACGGCGCGCTTGAGGAGCTCGCGGGCGAGGGCGTCGAGCGAGAACTTCTGCATACCGGCAGTGTCCTGTCCCGCGTCCCCCGGACGCCAGTCGAGCCGATCAACTGGCAGTGGCACCGGGTGCGATGGCGACAGGCTATAGTTTCATCTCGCTGGGCTCGCGGGTATGGGGCCCAGTCCGGGGGAGCGCGGAACCGCCGCACGGCGGCCCGCACGATTCCCGGGCCGGTAGCTCAGTTGGTCAGAGCAGGGGANCTGGGCTCGCGGGTATGGGGCCCAGTCCGGGGGAGCGCGGAACCGCCGCACGGCGGCCCGCACGATTCCCGGGCCGGTAGCTCAGTTGGTCAGAGCAGGGGACTCATAATCCCTTGGCCGCGGGTTCGAGCCCCGCCCGGCCCACACGGTTTGACCAGGCAAAACCTCTCGGCGGCGTCTTCGTCAAGATCACTTGTCCATGGTCGGGTCCATGGGCTTCGCGTTGACGTGCGAGCCGTGTACCCCGGACGCTGTTCGTATGACCAGGGCAGAAGAGGGCAGCGACCGTCGCGGGCGCGGCAACATCCGCCGCAGGGGCGGCTCCTTGCAGGTGCGCGTGTACTCGGGCGTCGATCCGGTGACCGGCAAGGAGATCTACCTGTCGGAAACCGTCAAGGGCACCGACAGGGCTGCCTACCGGCGTGCGGACAAGGTCATGACAAAGCTGCAATCGCAGGTCGACAGGCAGCGCTCGCCCAGCACGTCCGTGTCGTTCTCCTACGCCATTGACGAGTGGCTGCGGACGGCCGATATCGAGCCGACGACGAGGCATGGGTACGTCGGTCATATCGACCGCACGATCCGGCCTGCTCTCGGCGATGTTTCGGTGAGCAAGCTCAGCGCCCGGAATCTTGAAACGCTGTACGGCGAGCTGCGCCGCTGCCGAATTCGCTGCGACGGTTTGCCGTTCATCGAGCACAAGGGCGAGGGCGAGCACGACTGCGAGGAAGCGGGTTGCAAGCCGCACGAATGCAAGGCGATGGCGCAATCCACGGTGCGCCAGATCCACTCGATCATCAGCGGTGTGCTGAATGCGGCGGTTCGCTGGGACTGGATCAGCTCGAACCCGGCGAAGGTCGCGCAGCGGCCACGTCAGGCTGCTCCGCAGCCCGATCCGCCGTCACCAGCACAGGCGGCGAAGCTGGTCGAGAAGGCGTTCGAGTTGGACGAGGCGTGGGGCACGCTGGTGTGGCTCGTTATGACGACCGGAATGCGCCGGGGCGAGGTGTGCGCGCTGCGCTGGTCTCGCGTCGACCTGGACGAGGGCATTGTCGAGGTTCGCAGTAGCTATACGACGCTGCGTGGTGTCGGCCGGGAGAAGGACACGAAGACGCACCAGATGCGCCGCATCGCGCTCGACACGGAAACGACCGTGCTGCTGCGCGAGCACAAGAAGCGCTGCCAGAAGATGTACGCGGCGCTGGGGGCGACCTGGAACGAAGATTCGTATGTTTTCGTGGGCATGCGTGGTGACCTCGACAGGCCGTATCCGCCGGACGCTGTGTCAAACCGTTACAAGAAAATGGCGACCAGACTCGGCATCAAGACACACCTCCATGCGCTACGCCACTACTCGGCCACGGAATTGTTGACGGCAGGAATCGACCTGCGAACGGTGGCAGGACGTCTCGGGCACGGCGGAGGCGGAGCGACAACCCTCCGTGTCTATGCTGCTTGGGTTGCGGCAGCCGACCGAAAGGCAGCAGAGATTCTTGGCTCTCGAATGCCGAATCGTCGTTTGTAGCGAGCAACCTAGAATGAGCTGCTAACGCTCACGCTTTCCTTGGCTCCAGGTCTTCGACTGACAAGCTTGAAGACGGACTGATAATGTTCCTATTCAGCCCGTGATTATCCTGTATACTCTTGCGGAGAATCGCAAGGGTTTTCTTGCCGTGTCGATATCTTTCTGGGTCTCCCTCGAAATCGGACGTTGCAGCCGTGCTGATTGATCCGGGACTAGGTTGTGGAAAGTCTGAGGTACGCTTACGTTGATTTGCTAGCTCAATACGCTTGTTTATCATCATTTCCACCGATTTTTGTCCGACTTCTTGTGTTGCGCGTGCAACCAAGTCTTTCAGGGTGTCGTCGTCTATTTCCGGATAGACGGTTCTTAAATGCGACACATTGAGGAAGTGGCTCTCGGTGTCTGTTCCGGAGGTTATGAATACGTCAATCCCGGCGTCAGTGATTTTACCCGTATAGATGGCGCATTCCTCATCATCGAGGTAGTCTCGGTCTCGATGGATGATAACTCGAGTTCCGGGTGAGGTTTCTTTGATAAATCTACCGAGTACGATTGCTGAATCAGTTTTGCTTGAACTCGCGTACGACCAGATGTCAAATTCTTCGCGTTCGTGACCTGATGATAAAAGCAGAGCTTCAATAGGCTTCGTCTTAGTGTCTTCTGTAATCACTACAGTTGAAGACTGTCCGTTTCGAAGGCGGTCACCGATATCCAGGGCGCCAAGTTCTAGAAGCGCACTTACTCTATCAAAACTTTCCGGTTTGAGTTCGCCACTGCTGATCCAATGGAGTGATGTGTCGAGTTTTCCAAACTCGTCAAGAAGGTGGCTGGAATGAGTTGATATTAGGACCTGCAAATCGCCATCTAAGGTCATTGAATCGATTAGACGCGCGAGTTTCCGCTGGTTGTCGGGATGCAAATGGGAGTCAGGTTCATCAAGAACTAGCAGATTCGGCTTGTAGACGCCGATGTATGATAGAACCTGGATAGCTTGTAGGACTCCGGTGCCAGCGGAGTCGATGGGAAGCCACGCTGAATTCCGTCTGACCCATGCCTGGATATGCTCATCTGTGTTTTCATTGAATTGCACATCGAGTTCGACGTCATCAAAGATCTCGTTCAGTGAGTTGTGAAATCGTTCCCAGGCCGGGGTATCCCTTTTCAAAGTCCACAACACATTTCTGAAGACGCTGTTGGCGTCTCCGCGAGCTGCGGCACGACGTACAATTCCTGGAGTCCGGTATTCTTCCACTGCCGGAATTCCAGCTAGGCCTGGCGCTACAACACTGAAAGGTGCCTCAAGATTCTCGAGTCGTTCACCCAATGTGCGTCCAGCTATTGAAATCGCAATGTTCTTATTCTTTCCTCGACTGACTGAGATCGATGTTGACCCTTGGTCGGGGTCGTGAAATTCCACATTGATCGCTCTCGCGGCGCCTTGGCGTAGTGCTCCACCCGCTGCAAGTGCGTGAACGTCCCGTAGTGGTGTGTACACGAGTTGTTCGGTTGATAAGGTGCCGGTTAGGCTATCATTGGACCATTTTGAAACTCCGTCCATTTGCAGGCTCTGGGCAACTGAAACTGCAAACTGGATAGCTTGGAGAATGCTACTCTTGCCTGCGTTGTTAGGTCCCACAATTAAAGTTATATTGCCAAGGGGTATTTCAACGTGCTCCAAAGATTTAAAACGCCTAATTGTGACAGATTCGAGCACGTTTCATCATCCTAAAATGTGTGGGTTCCGTCGTCGCAGCGGCAGACTTTCCATATCGCGAATATCGCTAAGCTTGCTGGTTTCTTGTCACTGACGACTCAAGCTCTCACCTCGCGGTTGTAGTTCCTACCTGGCTAGATATAGCTAATCGACGACCACGGGCAAGGTGTTACGGTCTGGCTTAAAAGTTGACCCGGACGTTGGTGAGTGGTGTCGGCTTGTTCAGCACCGCGGCCCGCAGAGCTACAAGGGGCCGTTGGCTTCTCGGACGCGCCAGGCTGGTCCCGGCGGCAGATCTTGCGCTAACGCGGTGACTAGGCTGTGGCCGTGGCTGACGAACATGGTGCATGGCAGATCTTCGGCGAGCGGCTGATCTACGACAACCGTTGGGTCAAGCTAGGCCTGACGGACGTGCAGGCCCCGAACGGGGAGCGCTGGGAGTACCACGTCGTGCACCTCGCCCGCATCGCAATCGCCCTGGTGGTCAACGAGCGTGACGAGGCGCTGATGCTGTGGCGGTACCGGTTCGCCACCCAGCAGTGGGGGTACGAGCTGCTCGGTGGGCTGGTGGACGATGGCGAGGACTCGGCGGCGACGGCCGCGCGCGAGGCCGCGGAGGAGAGCGGCTGGCAGCCTACGGGGGAGGGTGAGCACCTCGTGAGCTTCGAGCCGCTGCCCGGCCAGGTCACGGCCCCGATGGACATCTACCTGTGGCGAGGTGCTGAGCGTATTGGCGAGCCGACTGACACGGAAGAAGTCGGGCGTGTCGAGTGGGTGCCGCTGTCGCGGGTGAACGAGCTGGCGCAGCGGCAGGAACTTCTCGGCTCGGGCACCCTCGTCGCCTTGCTCTACTTCCTGAACTCACGGACTGCGTGACCGTCCAGTTGGCAGGACCAGGCCACTGAGCCGCCGTAGGTGTCGGTCGGAGCGGATCTGCTTGCCGAGCTGCCGTGCCTGGCGCGTGTAGCGCTGGGCTTCGTCGCGGTCGCCTGCTGCCGCGTGTGCATAGGCGAGGTCGACCAGCATGCCGACCCGGGCACGCACGAACGCGGCGGGCAGACGGGGGAGTGCGGTGGTCAGCTGTTCCACGGCGTCCGGTTCACCAAGCTTGGCGAGTGCGTTGCCTCGCCAGCGGTCGAGGTGGGAGTCACCCAAGAACAGGAATGGCAGCGCTGGGTCTCGCGGGTCGGCTGGCAGCAGCGCGTCAGCAGCGTCGAAAGCACGTAGCGCGTCCGCTTGCCGTCCGGTCGCCGCGAAGCCCTCGCCGCTGGCGGCAGCCAACCACGCTCGCAACAGTGGCGAGGCTTCGCGTTCGGCGAGTGAGCGCGCGTGTTCGAGCTGCTCGACTGCGTGCTGTGTCTCATCGATGTCGATCAAGACGAAAGCCTGCTCCGCGAGCGCGTGAGCGAGCATCGTTGCTGAGCCGGCCTCTCGAGCGGCAGTCTTGGCGCGCTCGTAGTGCCCCCACGCCTGGCCGACCGCGTTGCGGTCGAGAGCCACCCAACCCGCGAGCGTCGACGCCTCGACGAGCACGCTCGCCAACCCCTCTCGCTGCCCGCGCGCTGTGCTGTGTGTCAACAAGCCGTCGAGCTGCTCGATCAGGTGCCGTAGCTGGTCGAGCAGGACGATCCCGCCGAATCGTCGGTCCGAGCGACGTGCGCTGTCTACCTGCTGCCGGAACGCCTCGATTGCACCCGCGTCGACGCTGCGCGCGAGCGCGAACTGTGAGCGCAACTCGCTGACCTCGTCGTCTTCGTCATCGTCGGGGAAGCCGAGTTCATCGTTCGTCCGCCCGTAGATGTCCCTGAACAGTCGCCGGTACGGCTCATTGACCTGATCATGACCGTTCTCCCAGCGCGAAAGCTTCGTCTTGAGGCTACTCGCGTCCATCACGGGAATACCGAGAGCGTCCGCGCGCCGGGTCAGAAGACCGATGACGTCGGCGGCTTTGTAGCCGAGTTCGTCCTTTCGGACCTTCTGCAACTTGGTCGCCGAGGCCATCAGATATCGCCGCCTCGATAGCCGCTCTGACCTGCAAGGTTAATGGTAGTTAATGGCGGACTGGTTAACTTCTGCCACCTGCGAATAAGGCTTGCGCTGCCGTTTCCTGGGGTCATGAACAAAGACCTCAATGGAACTCCGGAGCTACCGAGGACGGCCCTGCGCGGCATTGCTGACGACGGGTGTCACGCGGTCCGCCATGCCGTCGAGCCGTCTCGTGATCTCTTCCAGTCGGCCCTCGATCGCGGTCAGGCGCGCGAGTACCTCGTCCATCGTCGTGTCGCCCGTCTCCCCGGGACTCAAGGGTTTCCGCCCCGCCAGCACAGCCGCGAGATGGCCGGGATGCCACTCGAGCGCAAGCGAGAGTGCCTCCAGAGTCCGGGCGCTGCGCCGGCGCTCGACCGTGCGGTGTTGGAGCTCGCGAACGATCGCCTGCGAGACGTGCGAGCGCTCGGCGAGCTCCCGCTGACGCAGTCCGAGATCGTTCATGCGCTCGCTGATCGCGCGCGCGACCGCAGCCCAGTCCTCGGTCACCAATTCCTCCGTGGTCCGCCTCCGCGCCGAGATTAGCGCTTCATTGTCATTCCGCGGGATCGACTCGCGCGAACGGGCCACATACTGTCTCTATTCAAGCTGAAATTAGCTCAAAACTAAGCTGAAATTGTACGAAGGAATTCATTCATGGATACCCCTATGCCAAATGCCGGTACGCCGGTGTTCTACACAGTCAGAGAAGCGGCGCGGCTGCTCCGCGTCGACCCGTCCACCCTCTACCGGGCCATCAGGGAAGACACCTTTCCTGCGGTCCGTGTCCGATACCGCTACGTCATCCCCGCTGCGGCGCTCGACCGGCTGATCACAGAGGCGGCCGAGTCGGGACACTGCGTCGACCCGGCGCGGATGCTCGCGGAGCGTCGTGTCGCTCGGGACATCGCCCGGCTTGCGGGCGGTGATACGCGATGAACCGCGACGACTACGACGAGATCGCCGAGGGGCTGGAGTACCTCGCGGATGTTCCCGATGACGTCCTCTGCGAGGTCGTGACTCGGGATGGCCTGTGCTTCTGGGTCTTCGACCGGGACACGATGCCGGACCTTTCCGGTGAAGCGGACCCAGACCGGGCGCTCGCTTCCGCCGCGTGCGCGGGCTGTCCGGTGATCCGCGAGTGCCTCGAACTGGAGTTGCGTGCGGCCGGTGCCGACACGGTCGGGATCTGGGGCGCGCTCGCCGAGTACGACCGCCGCGAGGTCTACCGCGTGTGGAAGTGGCGACACGTCAACCGAGGGGTGTGGGGAGGCGAGCCGGAATGACGGTCGATCTCACTCCCGCGCAGATCACGGCGGGCGCGGGCGTGCTGCTCGCGCTGGTGCTCGTCTGGCGCATGGGCACGCGGCGGGCTCGCAAGGCAGCCGAGGTGGCACGGGCGAGTGCGCGTGCGGTCTCACTTGTCGGACGCGTCGTGTTCATGGCGGCGGCGTTCGTCGGCGTTCAGTGGCTGGTCGTCACGAACCCGGGGAACACCACGTTGCTGATCGTGGTGCTCGCACTTCCGGATCTGCTTGCCGCATACGTCCTCACGCGGACGTTGACGGTCACGTCGATGGACACGACGAAGCGGCGGGGTGACCGTCGATGAGTCCGAAACGACAGGGCAGGGAAGGGGTGGCCGCCTCCGGGCGGCCACCCGGCCTGGTGAACCGGCCGGCCAGCAACGTGGAGCAGCTTGCCCGGGAAGCCGCCGAGGCAGCGGAGCTGCGTTCGCAACAGACCACGCCGGACGTCGTGGCGCTTCGTGTCGAGCGCGTCCGGACGCAGGTAGATCGACTCTGCTGGGCCGGGATCGTGCTCGGCTTGGCGTTCACGATGACCAATGTCCAGGCATTCGCGGCCGGGGGCGCGGCTGCGTGGTCGCTGCCGTGGCTCGCGGCCTGGCTGCTCGACCCGACGGTTTCGCTGGTGCTGCTGGCGATCCTGCGAGCCGAACAGGTAACCGCGCGCTACCAGGTTGCGACAGGCCCGTGGGTGAGACGAGCGAAGTGGTTCACGCTGGCGGCAACGTACGTCATGAACACCTGGGAGCCCTACGCGGCCGGTTCGCTGTCCGGAATCGTGCTGCACTCGGTCCCGCCGCTGCTGGTGTTCGTGGCCACCGAGGCCGTGACGGATCTGCGTGACAAGCTCACCGAGGCCGTGCATGTGGCGTTCACGGAAGCGGCATCGCACGGCCGTGAACGGTCGGACAAGCCGGTACGCAAGCAGCCAACGCCAGCCCGGCGCAAACTGTTCCACGACTACTTGGACGAGGCACGTCAAGCGTGGACGTCCGATGTCGTGGTGTCCCCGGCGTGGGTCCGCCAGGTGACCGGGTGTTCGCGGGGCCTTTCGTCGCGTCTTGCCGAGACACTCGCGGCTGAGGTCGTTTCCGGGGGTAGCCGCGCATGAGCTGGAGTTCGGAGTCCGTGAACGGCGACGGCTCTGCGCTGGGCAGGACCCGTTCACGAGATCTTGCCGAGGCGGAACCGATCCTCGACGGCGAACTGGTCGAAGACCAGCCGTTCGCCGCCGTGCGGACATCGTGGCGTCGTCGGTTCAAGCGCTGGTGGCAATCCTCACCCCGGGTGCCTCGCAGCCTCAAGACGAAGCCTCAGGCGACGCAGGCCGTGAAGGACTGGACGGCGGCGCTGCTGCGTTCACCGCGGCGCTTCCTCGGCGCTGTCGTCCGTGGGATCGTCACGGCTGCTCGTTTGTGGCGGCGGTGGGTCGTCGTGCGCGACTACCGCGAGGCAGCCGAGGAATCACAGAAGCTGGCCGACAAGTTCGGCGACATTCGCGAGCTGACGTTGTTCCGGTGGAAGGTGACGACTGCGGTGCTCGCGGCGCTCGTGCTGGTGGGTGTCCTCGTCGGCTTCCTTTACGGAGAGCGTCCTCTGTGGATAGCCGGTGCTGTGGCATCCGTGGCGCTGGCCGTTCTCGGTAGGCAGAAGGACGGAAGTCCCGGCAGGAAACCCTCGCTCGCGGGACCGCGAACGTTGACCTGGACGATGGACCCGCAGGTACTCGTGGACGCGTTCCGCGACGCGAAGCTCATCGGCAAGGACGAGACGCTACGGTTGGTTGAGCGCGCCACTCGCGTCGGCGACGGCTGGGCGGTCACTGTGGACCTTCCGGCGACCCGGAAGGCCGCTGACGTGGTCAAGAATCGGGAGGCGCTGGCGTCAGCACTGGCAGTGGATGAGATTCAGCTCATCGTCGAGCGGGTCCGCGGCAACGGTGGTCACGCGGGGCGAGTGTCGATGTGGGTTGCCGACGAGGACCCGTACGCAACACCACCGTTACGCTCGCCCTTGCTCGGTGTGCGGCAGTGGGACGCGTGGCGAGCGGTGCCGTTCGGGCGAGACGCGCGGGATCGGCGGATCGACCTGCCGTTGGTGTGGACCTCGCTGCTGGTGGGCGCGATTCCCAGACAGGGCAAGACCTTCGCGACACGCCTCGCGGCAGCCGGGCTGATTCTCGACCCGTACACCCGGTTGTACGTCGCGGACTTCAAAGCCGGCAAGGACTGGATGGCAGCCGAGCAGGTCGCGCACCGTTTCCTCTCCGGCGACGACGCCGAGCACGTGCTCGCCTTGAAAGACTGGCTGGTCGAGTTGGTCTCCGAGGTACAGAGCCGATACCGGAGGATGCGCGAACTCGATGACGAGATTTGTCCGGAATCGAAGATCACGCCCGCGATCTCGCGGGATGCTTCGCTCAACATGCCCGTGACGGCGATCTTCATTGATGAGGTGCAAGTGCCCCTGGAGGACCGGACACCCGTCGATGTGCAAGGAAAGAAGCTCACTGCAGGGGAGTACATCGGCGATCTGTTGACGTGGCTGGCGAAGAAGGCACCAGCAGCGGGAATCGTGCTCGTGCTGGCTACACAGCGGCCCGACTCGAAGACCATCCCGTCCGGCCTGCGCGCCGTACTCGGCTCGCGGTTCGCGTTGCGAGTCATGGACTGGCGAGACAGCAACATCGTGCTGGGAGAGCAGATGAACACCCGAGGCTACGACAGCAGCCGCCTGCTCCCGTCGCACAAGGGTGTGGGCATCCTGCGACCGGACGGCGAGACACAAGCCGGGGCGGACGTACTCGCGATGATTGTGCGCACCTACTACATGCCGGGGGAGGACTGGCTGGAGATCTGCCGTCGTGGCCGTGGCCTGCGCGAGGCCGCGGGGACGCTGACCGGGCACGCTGCGGGACAGGATGCGGAGCTACTGCTCGACTCGGCGGCAGCTGCTAAGGCGATCAGCGCGCCACCTGCGCAAGGTGCGGCACAGCCAGCGCTACCGGAACCGCTGTCGGCGGTGGTCAACTACCTCGGCGAGCACGGCCAGGGGCGCGAGTTCGTGCCGACTGCCGAGCTTATTGACGCGCTGGACGTCGAGCCGAACGCGTTCGGGCGGCAGATGAGCGAGCTGGGTTGTCGTTCGGACCGTGCCCGTGTTGCAGGCGAGGACGGCACCGTGCGGCAGGTGCGCGGTTATCACATGGCCGACCTGCGCGTCGCCATCGCCGCGCACTGTGACGAGCGTGCGGTTGGCACGGAGCGGGATGACGGAGGCTGAAGCTTGACCTGTCACACCCTCGCCCGCAGACCCGTCACGCCGTCACACCCGGCGTGACGGGTTCGGCGGCTCCCTGACCTGTGCGAATACCGCATCGTGACGGGTGTGACGCGTTCAGGTGTACCCGTCATTCACCGAGCCACGAGCGCTGGGCGCCTATCGTCGGCAGAGGCATGGGAGGCCCGTCACACGTCACGGAATACCTTTCACGTCAGGTATGTCCCCTTGCCCCGTAACGTGACCACGAGACCGCGCTCGGCAAGCGCCCGGACAGCGCGGGCCACGCTGTGCAGCGAGACCCCGTACTCAGCGGCGAGCACCTCGCGGTTGGGCAGGCGACGCTCAAATTGCCCGGCCTCGATCCGTTGTACGAGGTGGTCAAACACTTGCTGCCAGACGTACTCGGGCTTGTCCGCGTCGACCTGGAACCTGGGCGCCGGGCGTGGCCGCGATGGGTGGGGGCCAAGGGTCACGAGTTGGCCTCCACTTCACGATCGTCGTCCCGGCTCCGGGCAAGGTGCAGGAACTCGGTAGCGATCATGAGCAGGTTCCGCCCGGCCGAATCGAGCTGCTGCGGGGCATAGGGCCGGTCCTGGTCGCGCTGACGCTGGAGAATGCCGATACCAAGCGCGCACCGCTCCCGCACCCAGCGGTCCTCGTATGCCTGACGCGCCGCACGCATTGCCCCAATCTGCTCCGGGTGACGACCCACCATGTCCGGCTCCGGCTCCGAGTCCAGCCACTCGTCGGTCACAAGCCCGCCGAGAGCGTCCAGAGCCGCGTCCCGCTGCGCCTCGTCGCCCTCCAGCGCAGCCTTGATCGTCAGCCACTGAGCCGAGTCCAACGCCGCGTAATGCCCGCCAGGATCAAACGACCGGTACATCACCACTCCCCTCCAACCCAGCGGAAACGCCGTCGGCGATGGCTGTGACGCCACCATCGGTCGATCCGTCACGACGGGTCCTGCGTGGCGGCTGAGCTGCAGGTTTCCGGTCGTCTGCGGCCAAGGCTGTCACGCAGCACGATCAGCAGATCGGCCAGTGAATCGACGGCCCGGCTCAGCTCGTCCAACTGCCGTTCAATCCTGGCGACATGTGCATCGAGATCATCGGGTCGGTCATCGGTGCCGCCAAGCTGGGTCGGTTGGGGGACCGTGCGGAGGCACAGCTCGCACGGCATGCCTCGCGGTCCGTCGAGTAGTTCGAGCTGGCCCCGCGCGAACCACGCGCCGCACAGCGCGGTCAACGTCGAAGGCGGTCGCTCACTGGCTGGCGCCGGGAAGACGTGGCACATCCGCCGCCTCTCACCCACGACGCCGGGCAGCGGGCGAGCAAGGAACATGGGCGTGCTCATGACGCCCTGCCCCAGCGGTGGGGTGATGCAAGGTGTCGGCTCCGGCCGTTCCGCCCGGGGGAGACCTCGGGGTTCGACGGAACGGCCGGGGCCTTGAGGCCACGGTGCTTGCCAGGGCGACTATCACTCACCCGGCCTGGTCTGAGCACGTCGACACGGGCGAGGCAGCGCGAGCACGGTCGCGCGGGCGGCAGGAGCATCGAGCCGGGTCGCACCGTGTGACCGCACGCGGCGGCAAAGAGTCCCACGTGTTTCTGCGGACCGTGCGCGAACTCGTCATCGGTCACGGCGTGCTCCAGGCCATCGCGCTCGCAGCGATGCCAGACCACATAGTGCCGCCTCCGGTGTTTCACAGCTAATCTCCCCGAACTGGCCAATCGCCATTACCAGCGCCAATGTCGTGTGCAAGACTGAAACCAGCTTGCAATCAGCGGTACGCCGAGGACACGACACTGACCCGACACGAGGCCGACATATGGGGACCAGCGACAGCGGACGGCAGGAGCGCACCGTCCTTGAGCACGAGATACGCGAGGTGCGGAGGCAGACGCTTCAGGAGTTCGCGGACTACGCCGAGCGGTTCGCCCGGCAGCACGGTGAGCCAGGCACGCTCAGCCTCCGCCACCTTGAGCGTCTCGTGGCAGGTAGAGGCCCGAACGGCAGACCTCTCGGAAGCCTCCGACCGGCGACCGCCCGGCTGTTGGAACGCATCTTCGGTATGCCCGCCAGCGAACTGCTGTTACCACCGACGAGCCGTGCCATTCCGGACGACGGCGAGATTGAGCTGCGCGCCCGCCTGCGAACGGCCGCGCGCGTGGATAAACAGGTCGTCGACCTCCTCTACGAGCAGCTCTCGGGCATCCGGCGACTGGACCGGCAACTCGGGGCGGTCGTCGCTCACGAGGAAGCGACCATGAAGGCGAACCAGGTGACCGGGCTGTTGCGGCACAGCCTCAACCCCACGCAGCGCGAACACCTGGCAGGGCTTCTCTCGGAGATCTACACCCTTGCCGGCTGGCAAGCGCTCGATGCGGGGCAGGTATCGGCAGCTTGGCAGTTCTACGAGCGCGCTCGGGCCGCGGCGCGCGAGTCTGGGAACGAACTGTTTGAGGTCCATGCGGCTGCTGAGCAAGCGTTCGTGCTGATCGACCTAGGTGAGACCGCGCAAGCCGCCGAGCTACTTCACACCGCGCAGGACCAGGCGCGGGCAGGTACGCCGCGGCCGCTGCGAGCTTGGCTCGCGGCAGCGTACGGGGAAGCGCTCGCCGCAGGCGGTCAGCGAACGGCGAGCCTACGCGCGTTCGATTCATCGGCGGCGCTCCTCCCGGCGAGCGGCACAGACGCTGACCGCCCTTATGTCGCGCTGAACGCCGTGCACCTCGCTCGCTGGCGCGGCCACGCGCTCGCCCGCATCGGAGAGCTTGAGGCAATCGAGGTGCTGACTTCGGCTCTGGATCGCCTGGACCCGACGTTCGCCCGTGCTGAAACGGGTCTTCGAGTCGATCTCGTGTCGGCGTTCATGGCGCGAGGCGAGCCGGAGCAGGTAAGTCATCATGCCAAACATGCGCGAGCGCTTGCGGCAGAGATCGGCTCGGTACGTCAACAAAGGCGGCTGTCGCGACTTACCTGAAGCGCCAGTTGCTTCAGATTCGAACAGGTTCAAACGCGTGGGCGCGCACTGAGGCCATAGGCGCGCTCAGGAAGCCTGCAGAGCTATGAAAGCCGACACGTACAGGGCTCCAAAGAATACCGGCATCCATTGTTCGAGATGTGTCAGCGGCCAATATTTGGCCCGGTCGCTTCCTTCGCCAAGCGTGTACCATTCTGCGCGCCAGTAGGGTGATGCAGGCAGCCTTTCTTCGAGTGCACCGATAACTTTGTACTTGGCGCTATTCAGTTGTCTATACGAACGGATAATGAGGAACCAGGCCGCGCATTGGCCAACGATGGCAAGAAGTGGGAAAATAAGTGCCCAAGAGGTGGCGGCAGGAATCCCACTTTGGAGAATATGTGCCATTACACCGAAAATCGCCGTATTTAGGGTAAGAAAGAAGGTGTTTGCGAAACTCCTCCGACTACTTGCCCTGTCGGCCATTTCAACGTAGATCTTGTACTGTTCCAGTATGATGGCGTGTGCGCCATTATCCAACAACGCTAGCTGTTGGTTACATTCGGGTTCCGCCGTATAGTTCCAAAGTCGCTGACGTAGATCATCCATCGTTGTCCCATCGTGTCGGCGCATCATGAAGATCGAGCGTAGCCTGGGCGCATGGAGCGGCGCGCACAGACACATTCTTGCTGGGAAGCCGCGCTTAGCTTGTCGCTAGTCACTTTGCGCGTCAACTAGGACTGGGAGCAGCTGTTGTCTTCGGTGTTTTTCGGCTATCCGCAGGAGCCTGCCACCCGGGCGGAGGTGATGCGTGAGACTGCTCAAAAGCTCAGGACTGAATTGGGGTTTCGCGTCACGCTTTGGGAAGACATGGCGACTGAAGGCCGCCTCGTGGTGGAAAATGTCTTACAGGAGATCGACCGGAGTCAACATTGCATATTCGACCTGACGCTCCTATCTGAGAATGTTCTTTTCGAAACGGGTTATGCGATTGCTCGCGGGAAGACAGTGTGGATTGCCCTTGACAGTTCTGACTCAAGATGGCGTGCATCGTGGGCAGCCCTCGGCATATTGAGCCCGGTGGGATACACAGGTTATCGAAATAGTCAAGAGTTGAGTAACCAGATAATTGCCGGACACGACAGCCATGGTTGCATCTTCGATGACGTCATAGAGCCTTCTTTTGGTGAGCCTGAATCGGCGAGGTCACTGCTCTATTGCTCAACTTTTGAGCCTTTTGAGGCTTCTTACAGGCTCTCAAATCTGATCGAAGAGAGGCGGAAGCAAGGGCTAAAGGTGACTATTTCAGACCCTAGCGAGTCTAGCCTTGAGCCAATTACCTGGTATGCGCCAAAAATCAACAACGCTGTAGGTGTTCTGGTCCATTTCGTTGGACGATATCGGCGTCGTTCCGCAAGTCATAACTCTAGACATGCACTTGTAGCTGGCATAGCTGCTGGGCTTGAAATTCCCCTCCTTATGCTGGCGGAAGAGGACTACGCTGCACCATTTGACTACGAAACGAAGCTAGTAAAATACGATACTGCTGCCGAGTGCGTGGACGTTACTCGGAAGTGGCTCGAGTCCCTTAAGATTGAGGGAATCGAATGGTCAATTCCTCGAAAGAGCCTTCGCGGAACGTTAGCAGGCTTGCGCTTTGGTGAGCATGTCGCAGAGAACGAGATCACTGAACTTGCTGAATACTTCGTTGAGACATCCGCCTATGAGGACGTTGTGGCATCGCGCGACACGATATTCGTTGGCCAGAGGGGAACGGGAAAGACTGCGAACGCCACGCAGGCGTTCGACCACCTCGACGCAAAAAAAACAAACCTTGCCGTTCTGATTAAGTTGCCAGGTTTCGAATTTCCGGCGATGCTTGAAGCGGTAGCGGGGGTTCCAGATGTTCAACACGAGTATTTTTTCGACTCGCTATGGCGGTTTATTGTTCAAACAGAAATAGCTGCGAAGGTTTTTTCCGCTATAGAAGCAAAGCCTATCGCAGTTCCCCGAACTGCAGAGGAGAAAGGGTTTTTAGAGTATATAGAATCGGCGCCATTCAAAGTGTCCGACGACGTTTCGGTACGACTCCAACAAGCCTTCGGGTTTATTGTTTCGTACGTCAGGGATGTTGGAATTAAAACCACCTTAGACCGTGACTTTATTAATGAAGCCTTCCATATGAGAGCGCTTGCGGAACTACGACATCATCTTGGCTCGGTCTTAAAAGGGAAACGTCGTGTCGCAGTTTTCATCGATAATCTGGACAAGGGCTGGGAGCGTGGAGCCAATTTTAGAGTGCTTGCGCAGCTAATTCTGGGCCTCCTAACTGCTCGAGGGCGACTAGTGGCTGACTTCAGTCGGAGTGACCATTGGCGAGATGAGGTCAAGCTCACTGTCTCTGTTTTTCTGAGGGCTGATATATTCAATTACCTTAAGGCGGAAGCTCGGGAGCCAGACAAGCTCCCAATTTCGACTATTACATGGCGTGATCCAGAAACCTTGCTGAAGGTCGTAGAGGCTAGATTTATCTATAATAGCGACCAGTCTGCTCCAATCTCGAACCTTTGGGGGAAATACTTCTGTCCTTCGATTGATGGGATAGAAGTCAAGGAATATATTGTTTCTAGCGTTCTTCCTCGCCCGCGTGACGTGGTCTATTTCTGCAACCTTGCCGTGGCGAGGGCTATTGACCGAGGTCATTCAAGGGTAGAAGCCGCAGATTTCAGTTCATCTCTTGAGACGTACTCTCAATACGCGTACGAGGCGCTCCTGGTTGAAAATGGCGTGACGATACCGGAACTAGAGGAGTCACTGTTCAGCTTCTTGGGTGAACCTGCTGTCCGGACGCGTGGTCAGATAATGGAGTCCCTGTCGATAGCGGGCATCAGTAACGAAAAGTTGTCAGTCGTCATACGGAAGCTTGTGGAGTCATCATTTCTCGGCATTGAGACTTCTGTTGACAACTTTGAGTTTCCAGAAATTGGGATGCAGTTCAAGCGAGCCGAGGTGGCGGCGCGACGCCTGGTCCCTAATGAACTGGATCAACGACTTACGGTTCACAAGGCGTTTCGCGCCTTCCTTGGTATCGAAGACTAATTCTGCGGCGGCAGTGGCCGTCGTGCCACTCTGATGTTGGGGGCTCGGTTCCGGCCAGCCACCATGCATCATAGACACAGACCGTGATTGTGCCGCCGCCGTGACGTCCCTGAGGAGACCGAGCGTTCGAAGCAATGTTCGGTCGCGACGATGACCCGCTGGCTGTTTGTCCATGGTTCTGTCCATGAACTGGCATCGGACAGTGCCTCTGATGCGACCGCTCGGCCTCCGGCTGGCCGCTCTACCTGTGGTTTCTACTCCTGACGGGTGATTTTGCGGCCTCATAATCCCTTGGCCGCGGGTTCGAGCCCCGCCCGGCCCACCACCAGGCAAAACAAAGGTACTCGATCCGCTTCGGAGCCCGGACCAGACGCTCTGGCTGGTTGATCCGGG
>NZ_JAEHOB010000032.1 GCF_016464705.1 Qaidamihabitans albus | reverse complement strand
CCCGAAGGGGTGTGGGAGAGTAGGACACCGCCGTACACAAAATTGGAGAAGAGGGGCCCCGAGCCGGGGCCCCTCTTTTCTTTGCGCACTTTCTCCGAGAGAAGGGGTGCGCGGCCGGACCGGCCGCGCACCCCTTTTCGTTTGCGTGCCTTTTTCAGGCGGCAGGGCGGCGGTCGCCGCCGATGAGCAGAGCCAGGATCGCACCCGCGGTACACACGGCCGAGGTGATCACGAAGATCTCGGTGTACTGCGTCAGCAACGCCTGCCGCACCGCCTCGGTGTACTCCGCCAGTGCCTGCTCGTATGCCGCATCGGACGGCAGCAGCACCCGGATCGGCACGTCCAACGTCGCGGTCGTGCTGTGGAAACGGTGCAGACCCCACGCCGACAGCGCCGCGATTCCGACGAGCATGCCCGTCATCCTGGCCACGACCACCCCGGCGGAGGCGATGCCGTGCTGAGCGGCCGGGACGACCCGGAGCACGGCGGCGGACAGCGGGGCGATCACCAGCCCCAGCCCGAGGCCGACGATCGCGAGGTCGGTGTCCAGCCGGGGCAGGGCCACCGGCCCCAGATCGTGCGGTACGGACAGCACCTCGATCGGCCAGGCCGACATCAGCAGGAAGCCACACGCGGCCAGCAGCATGCCGGCGAACGCGACCCAGCGTTCGCCGACCCGGCTGGCGAGCAGCCCGCCGACAACCGCGCCGACCGGCAGCGCGACGAGGAACCTGAGCAGCAACTCGACGCTGCCCTGGTCGTCCCTGCCCAGCAATGTCTGCGCGAACAGGTCGACGTCGACCAGCGTCACCATCAGCGCGGCCCCCGCCGCGACGCTCGCACCGAGCGCTGCGAGGAACGGCCGCAGGGCGATCCGCGCAGGATCGACGAGCCGGGTCCGGGCCCGCGACTCCCACAGGAGGAACAGCGCGGCCGCCACCGCCGCACCGATCAGGAACGGCAAGCCCCAGCTCGGCAACACCTGCTCGCGCGGGTTCGGGTTGTACAGGCCGACGACGGCCAGCCCGAGAGCGAGGGCGAGCAGGCCGCCGCCCGTCACATCGACCTTCGCCCGATCCGCCGGCCTGCCGCCCGGCACGGAGAAGTGCACGGCGACCAACGCCAGCAACGCCAGCGGCACGTTGATCCAGAACACCCCGCGCCAGCCGGCGAGGGCGCCGAGCGCGATCCCGTACACCGGTCCGAGCACGCTGCCGAGCTCCTGCGCCGCGCCGACGGCGCCGAGTACGGTGGCCCGCCTGCGCTCCGCCCACAGGTCGGCGGCGAGCGCCATCGTCACCGGCAGCAGCGCGCCACCCGCGATGCCCAGCACCAGCCGCCCGGCGACCAGCACCGGTACGGCGTCCGCGCCTGCCGTGACGACCGAGCCGGCGATGAAGGCGGCGAGGCAGACCTGCAGCAGCACCCGGCGGCCGAACCGGTCCGAGGCCTGCCCGAGCAGCGGCATCGCGGCGACGTAGCCGAGCAGGTACCCGGTGACGATCGGGGTGACCTGCTCGAGCCGGTTCACCGGAATCCGCAGGTCGTCGATGATCTGGCGGAGCAGGCCGATGACGACGTAGGTGTCGAGGGCTCCGAGCAGCACCGCGAGCCCGCCCGCGCCGATGGCCAGCGACCGCCCGCGCCGGGGTGTCTGCAACGCGGTCACGCCGGTGGCGTCACGGTGACCGGCTTGTCCACATCGGACAACGTGACGTCCACCGTGGCGTCGTCGGGGAAGGCTGCGGAAGCCTTGAGCGGCAGGTGGCCGCCGTCCTCCCGGAGCCAGACGGTCAGGTCCGCGCCGGACTCGACACCCGGCAGCACGCCGGAGAGCACCTCCCGCGGAACCGTGCCGGTCACCTTGTACGCCGGGGTGCCGCCGACGTCCTCCCTGGCCCGGGTCACCGGGTCCCGCATGCCGGACAGCAGGTTCGCCACCCCGCGCTCGGGGTCGAGCACCGCGGACGGGTCGTACACCGACGAGCTGAGCGCCGCGGGGATCTGCTGGAAGCCGCCGGTGGGGCCCTTGAGGTGGAGAACGTCGCCGGTCAGGACGAACTCGATCTCGACGAGCTGACCGGCCTGCTCGATCGTGCCGGTGCCCTGCGCCTCGCCCTCCCGGGTCAGGTCACCGTCGAGGCTGCGCACGCTGAGGCCGGGCACCGCTCCGTTCACCTGCAGGGTGAAGTGCGTGCTGGTGATCTCGCTCGTGCCGGCGGCCGCGTCCCGGATCAGCACGGGACCACCTGGCAATGGCTCGCTCGGAGCGTCGTCGGACGTGCAGCCACCGGCGAGGGCGGCCGTGAGCGCGAGTGCTCCGAGGAGGAATCGGCGAATGACCATGCGGGAATCGTAGGCCCCGCGTTCCGCGCGTGATGCGACACTTGTCCCGTTCGGTGCTACGGCTCCTCCATCAGCCCCGCGGCCAGTGTCGCGCCGAGCTCCCAGCACGATGCGAGGTCGTCCTTTCCGGGCTCGCCGAGCACGACGACGGGTGCGGCGGCCTGCTCCCAGCCCATTCCCGTGGTGACGGCCTCGATCGCCCGTTGCGCACCCTCGATGCCCTCGTTGCCGTGGAGGTAGAAGCCGAACGGGCGTCTGCGCGTCGCGTCCAGGCACGGGTAGTAAACGGTGTCGAAGAAGTGCTTGAGCGCACCGGACATGTACCCGAGGTTCGCGGGCGTGCCAAGCAGGTAGCCGTCGGCGTCCAGTACGTCCGGTGCCGTCGCCGACAGCGCGGGCCTGCGCACGACGTCGACGCCGGTGATCTCCGGGTCCGTGGCCCCGGACACCGCCGCCTCGAACATCGACTGCAGGTGCGGCGACGGTGTGTGGTGCACGATCAGCAAGGTAGGCACAGTGCGTCAGCGTGCACGCGGCGCCCGCGAGCCGCAACCCGCTCGGACAGCTCAGAGGAGGCGGTCGACGTCCTCGCGGAGCGCGGCGAGGCGGCTACCCGCCGCGCGGCGGGTCGCGGCGAGCTCACCGGGGCCCGGCACGGGGGCCGTCACCTCCAGGTACGCCTTCAGCTTCGGTTCCGTGCCGGACGGCCGCAGCACCACCCGCAGCCCCTCGCCCCACAGGCGCAGCACGTCGGCGTCCGGCGACAGGTCCTCCGCCGTCACGTGAGTGCCGGCCAGTGCCGTGGGCGGCTGTGCGCGCAGCGACGCCATCAGCCGCGCGCGCTCGGCCAGGTCCGTCATCCGCAACGACACCTGGTCGGTCAGGTGCACGCCGTGCCGCACGGTGAGCTCGTCCAGCAGATCGAACAGCGTCCGCCCCTCGGTCCTGCACGTCGCCGCCAGGTCGCACGCCAGTACGGCGGCCGCGATGCCGTCCTTGTCCCGCACCGACTCCGGGTCCACGCAGAGGCCGAGCGCCTCCTCGTAGGCGTACACCAGCCCCTCGCCCGCCCGGACCAGCCACTTGAACCCGGTCAGCGTCTCCGCGTACCGCGCGCCGCGTGCGGCGGCGACCTTTCCGAGCATCGAGGACGAGACGATCGTGGTGGCCACCAACGGATCAGGATCGTCGACAGTGGACAGCACATGTGCACCGAGCAGCACGCCGGTCTCGTCGCCGCGCAACATGCGCCAGCCGCCGTCGCGCTCGCGGGCGCCGAGCGCGCAGCGGTCCGCGTCCGGGTCGAGGGCGATCGCCAGATCGGCGCCGGTCTCGGCGGCGAGGTCGAGCAGCAGGTCGGTGGCGCCCGGCTCTTCCGGGTTCGGGAACGGCACGGTCGGGAAGTCCGGATCGGGTGCCGACTGCGCGGCCACCTGCGCCGGTTCCGCGAAGCCGGCACGGCGCAGGGCCAGGCCGAGCGTCTCGGCGCCCACCCCGTGCAGCGCCGTCGCGGCCACCCGCAGCTCGCGGGCCGGGCCGCGGGGCAGCGCCGCCACCCTGGCCAGGTAGGCATCGACCGGGTCCTCCCCGAGCGTGCCCGCACCAGGCGCCCTCGGCACCGAGACCGCGGCCGGAGCTTCGCGGATCGCCGCCTCGATCTCCTGATCCGCCGGGGGCACGATCTGCGCGCCGCCGCCGTCGTAGAGCTTGTAGCCGTTGTCGGCGGGCGGGTTGTGCGACGCGGTGATCTGGATGCCCGCCACGGCGCCGAGGTGGCGCACCGCGAAGGCCAGCACCGGCGTCGGCAGCGGCCGCGGCAGCATTTGCACGTCGAAGCCCGCGGCGGCGAGCACCTCGGCCGCCGCCGACACGAACGCCGCCGAGCCGTGCCGCGCATCCCGGCCGAGTACGACAGGGCCGGCGCCCGCGTTCCTCGCCAGCCACGACGCCACGCCCGCGGTCGTGCGCACCACAACCGCCGTGTTCATGCCGTTCGGCCCCGCGCGCACGGGGCCCCGCAGGCCCGCGGTGCCGAACTCCAGCGGCCCGGCCATGCGGTCGGCGAGGTCGGCCACGGCATGGCCGTCCCCGCCCAGCGCCCGCGCGAGCACCCCCTGCAGCTCCGCGCGGCTGTCGGCGTCGACGTCGTCGGCGATCCAGCGAAACGCCCTGTCCCGCAGGTGGGGTGAGAGCTTCCGCGGCGGTTCCGTCACCGCGCCCATGTTGTCAAGCCCGCGCGTCAGCGCCCGCTCCGGGGCTCGAGCAGGCACGAGGGCACCTCTCGTGCGGCATAATCGTCGCTCGTGACCGAGATATCCGCGCCGCGCGCAGGCCCCGTGGCGGCGAGCGCCGAGGACCCCGACCTGGCCGGGGCCCGCGACGGCGACGACGCGGCCTTCGCCCGCCTGGTTCAGCCACTGCGCCGGGAGCTGCACGCCCACTGCTACCGCATGCTGGGCTCGCCCCACGACGCCGACGACGCCCTGCAGGACGCCCTGCTGCGGGCGTGGCGGGGGCTCGCGCGGTTCGAGGGACGCAGCTCGCTGCGCTCGTGGCTGTACTCGGTGGCCACCCGCACCTGCCTGGACGCCGCCGAGCACCGCCGCAGGCGGGCACTGCCGGTCGACCTCGGGCCCTCCAGCCCGCGCGCGGTGATCGGCGACGCGCCGGTGAACGACGTGGCCTGGCTCGGCCCCTACCCCGACGCGGGCCTCGCCGACGGCCCGGCGGGTCCGAACGCGCGCTACGAGCAGCGCGAGGCCGTCGAGCTCGCGTTCGTCGCCGCCCTGCAGCACCTGCCTGGCAACCAGCGGGCGGCGCTGCTGCTCTTCGAGGTCCTCGGCTACTCCGCGGCCGAGATCGCCACCATGATGGACACCAGCACCGCGTCGGTGAACAGCGCCCTGCAACGAGCCCGCCGGATCGTCGCCGACAAGATCCCCGCCGCCACCCAGCAGCGCACGCTGCGGGAGATCGACGACGCCCGGCTGCGGAAGATCGTCGCCGGCTACTCGGCCGCGCTGGAACGGGGCGACGCCGAGGCCCTCGTCGCCCTGCTGACCGAGGACGTCACGTGGTCGATGCCGCCGCTGGCGCACTGGTACCGCGGCCTGGACGCCGTCACCGACTTCGCCGTGCGGGTCCCGCTGACCGGCTGCGGAAGCTGGCGGCACCTGCCGACGAGTGCCAACGGGCAGCCCGCCGTGGCCAGCTACCGCCGCACAGACGGTGCCGGCCCGTACGCCGGGTGGTCGATCAACGTACTGACCCTGCGCGGCGAGCGGATCGCCGAGATCACCTCGTTCCTCGGCGCCGAACACCTCGCGCTGTTCGGGCTGCCCGGATCAGTGCCCTGACCTGGCGGGTCGCGCATAGTCAGCGGCCGAAACGCCGAATTACTCGATCGGGCTATTGTCGGGTTGCCAACGGTTCCGACAGGTTGGTTCCACATCCGCTTGTGGAGAGGACCCCAATGCCGAGCCGCGAGATCACCGACGTGCCGATCACCACAAGCCAGCCGACCGGCAAGTGAACGCCGTCAGGAGCGCTCGACGAGCTCACGCAGCAGACCACCCATTCGTTCGGCGGCGGCCCGCCCTGCCGCAAGCACCTCTTCGTGGTTCAACGGCTCGCCGGTCATCCCGGCGGCCAGGTTCGTGACGAGCGAGAGCCCGAAGACCTCGGCCCCGGCGGCGCGGGCCGCGATCGCCTCCAGCACGGTCGACATGCCGACCAGATCCGCGCCCAGCGTGCGCAGCATCCGGATCTCGGCCGGCGTCTCGAAGTGCGGGCCGGGCAGCCCCGCGTAGATCCCCTCGGCCAGCGCCGGGTCGATCTCCCTGGCGACCTCGCGCAGCCTGCCGGAGTACAGGTCGACCAGGTCCACGAAGTTCGCGCCGGTGATCGGCGAGGTGGCAGTCATGTTGAGGTGGTCGGAGACGATCACCGGCTGGCCCACCCGGAAGCCCTCGCGCAGCCCGCCCGCCGCGTTGGTCAGCAGCACCGTGCGCACCCCGGCCGCGGCGGCCGTCCGCACGGCGTGCACCACCCTGGCGACGCCCTTGCCCTCGTACAGATGAGTACGGCCGAGCAGCACGAGCACGCGCTTGCCGCCGACCGTGAGCGAGCGCGCGGTGCTGCCGTGACCGACCGCGCTCGGCGTCTCGAACCCGGGCAGCTCCCCGAGCGGAACCTCGGCGTCGGGAGCGCCGATGACGTCGGCGGCGGGCCGCCACCCCGATCCCAGCACCACGGCGATGTCGTGCCGCTCCGCGCCGGTGCGCTCGGCGAGTGCGGCGGCCGCGGTGGCGGCGAGGTCACTGGGCTGCTGGTCCATGTCGTCACTCACAGCCGTGCAGCCTAGGGGTGGCCGTGCGGCGGCGGGCCGCGCGCACCAGCAGGTAGGCCAGCAGGCCGAAAGGGGAGAGCAGGATCGTCAGGACGAGGACCGGCGCCAGCAGCGCGTGGTGGACTCCGCGTTCCCTGGCGTCCAGGTAGATCCAGCGGCCGACGAACAGGTCGAAGGCGATCAGGTGTGCCCAGATGGCGGCCGCGCCGACCGGGCTGCCGAGTAAGTCCCGCAGAGCGCCGAGGGCGGGATCGCTCACGACCGTCCACAGCCGTCCGAGCTCGCGCAGCGCCAGCACCGTGTAGACGGCGAGCGGCGGTGCGGCGATCCAGGGTGAGGAGACGATCCGGCGCGTCCACGACCAGCCGGGCGCGAGGATCATCAGCGCCCAGAAGGGCACGGCCAGGTAGAAGGTGATGCCGAACAGTGTCTCCGCGCTCATCGCGCACCCGCCTTCGGTCGGTCGCCGTCGAGGTGTTCCGGGGGCCCGTCCGGTGTGCGGACGAGGCAGAGGCCGGCGGCGACCACCACCGCGCCGGCCAGCAGGCCGAACGCCAGCAGGGTCGCCGGGTCGGGTGCCGTCAGCGGTTGCCCGCGCAGCGCCTGCCAGGTCAGCAGCCCGGTCAGCCCGGCGTATCCGGCGGCCGCGGTGAGGACCAGCCGGGTCCGCACCACGCCGCTGCGAAGGCGCGGGAGCCGGGTGGCGAGCGCGCCGAGCAGCAGCGCGAGCAGCGGCAGGGCCTGTAGCGCGTGCATGCCCACGAAGTGCGGGATGCGCAGGTCGCCGCCGGTCGTGCTCCAGCCGGTGACCGCCATGCCGGGGCCGCCGTCCGGCACGCCCACGCTGTGCGCGCCCACGAGGCCCTCGAAGGTGCCGTCCGCCATCGACTCCACCTGCGCCGATGTGGGCCGGGTCATCAGTGCGCCAAGCGCCAGCCCGGCCAGTGCGATCAGCGCGCCGAGCCGGATCGCCCATCGGCCGGCCGCGTCCGCCACCGGGGTCCGCACGAGGAGCACGGTGAGCACGAGCGTGCCCGTCCACAGCGCGGCGATCGACACCGCCATGATCGTGAACAGGGTCGAGTCGAGTGCCGTGGAGACGTTGAAGTGGCTGGACCTGCCGCGCACCGCCTGGACGACGATGACCGCGTACTCCACGGCCAGCAGCACCACGATCGCGGTGGACACCACGCTCGCGACGCGCCGGTGCCTGCGCAGCAGCGAGGTCAGCCACGCCCACGTGATGCAGTACAGGCTGATGGACACCGCGAACTTGAGCGGTTTCAGCCAGATCGGCGCGCCGAGCAGAACCCGGTCGTCGAGCGCGAGGCCCGCGGCCGAGACGGCGGCCATGACCAGCATCACACCGGCGAACCAGGTCATCGGCCGGTGCCAGCTGCGGACCCGGCCGAGCGGCGTACTCATCGCTGCCTCCCATTATGGATAGCTCTACTAGCCATAACGGGAAGCTACACTATCCATTCTGAGAAGGTCCACAGGAAAAGTGGCGTGCGCGCGGGACCGTCAGCCGGTCGTCTGGAACGTCGGCACGATGCGGTCGAAGAGCTCGCCCCGGCCGGTCCGCTCCTGCTCGATCGGCACGGTGATGCTGACCGCCCACAGGCTCGACCTGCTGCGGAAAACCTGCGCGATCGTGGTCCGGTTCATCGCCCGTTCCGGCGGGCGCGGTGCCGCGTCCGCCACCGCGCTGGCCCGCTCGGCCGTCCGGAACGTCAGCAGGAGCCCCTCCCTGCCGTCGGTGAGCGGCTCCGACTCGACCAGCGTGAAGTCACCAGGCGGCCAGTACGACTCGAGGGCCCGGACGTAGCTGTCGAGCGAGAAGCCGGGGTAGAAGTCCGCGTAACGCTGCACCCCGAGCGCCTGCGTGCCGTCCGCGGAGACGAACTGGACGAGCGTGCTGGTCGGCAGCCGTTCCGCGGGCTGCTGGGTGACGAACCGCGTCCAGTCCCGCGGCACCTGCACCGAGAACAGCCCACCCCTGGCGCCCCGGACATTGGTCGCATCGCCCTGCCGCGTCACCAGCTCCTGCTGCCGGGTCGGCGCGGGTGGCGCGCTCGGCTCCGTCCGCTCCGGTGGGGCCAGCGCCGCCCCACCGACCAGGCGGGTGATGGCGAAGCCGCCCGTCGCCGCGACCAGGAACAGCAGCACCGCGGCGAGCACGAGCGCGGGACCGCGGGTCAGGCTGCGCGCCCGGCGCTCCGGCCGCCTGCCGTCCGGCTCACCGGCGCTCTGCTCGCCGCCGTCGCCGAACGGCAGCGGACCGGGGTCGGCGGCGAGTTGCGCGCCCTCCACCTCCGGCTCGGGAGTGACCTGCGGGATCACCCGGGTCACGCTCGCCTCCGGCCCGGCCGGGGCGCTGCCGTCGAACAGCTCGGAGGGGAACAGCGTGTGCCGTGGCTGCGCGGCCAGCGGGTAGAGCCTGCGCCGCACCTCGGGCAGCGCCATCCGCGCAGAGGGTTCCTTCGCCATCAGCCCGCGGATCAGCGGTGCCAGCGGTCCGGCAGGCGGCTGCGGCACCTCGCCACGCACGACCGAGTTGACGGTCTCCAGCGGATCGCCGTCGACGTCGTACGGCGGCCGTCCGGCCGTCGCCGCGAACAGTGTCGCGCCGAGGCCCCACAGGTCGGCCGTGTAGGTGACCGCGCCGCCCGAGGCCACCTCCGGCGCGATGTAGGCGGGTGAGCCCAGCATCATCCCCGTGCGGGTCATCGTCGCCTCGGACACGTTGCGGGCGATGCCGAAGTCGGTGAGCTTGATCCGGCCGTCCGCGGCCACCAGCACGTTGCCCGGCTTGACGTCCCGGTGGGTGATGCCTGCGGCGTGCGCGGCCTCCAGCGCGGCGGCCACGGCGTCGCCGATCGCGGCGGCCTGCGGCACGGTGAGCTTGCCGTGCTCGCGCAGCAGGGCCGCCAGGCTGCGCGCGGGCAGCAGCTCCATCACCACGTACGGATCGCCGTTCTCCAGCGCCACGTCGTGCAGAATGATCACGTTCGGATGCGAGAGCACGGCGATCGCCCTCGCCTCGCGCAGCGTGCGTTCGCGGAGCTCGTCGGCCCTGGCCGCGGTGACGCCCGGCGGAAGCCGCACCTCCTTCACCGCGACCGGCCGGTGCAGGAACTCGTCGTAGGCCGACCAGACGGTGCCCATCGACCCCGAGCCGAGTACCGACCGCAGCCGGTAGCGCGCCGCGACGAGCCGCGCGTCGGCGCCGGGGGTGGACGAGGTGGACACGGGCTCCATTGTGTCGAACCCGCCCCGGCGGCGGCCTCCGCCCGGTGGAGTTGATGGCGATTAGCCTCACATCACAGGGTCCGGCCAGGGCCCTAACATGGTTTGTCATGAACGATGTGGCTGGGGCGAGGGGGTCCTCGGGGTCCTCGGAGGCCGCCGAACCGCGGGAGCTCGCGCTCGCCGCCGAGTTCGGCCCGGCCGGCCGTGAGCAGTGGCAGCGGCTCGTCGCGGGGGTGCTGAGCAAGACCGGCGCGCTGCCCGAGGGCTTCACCGGTGCCCCGGAGAGCCTGCTGACCAGCCATACCTACGACGGCATCGAGATCCAGCCGCTCTATACGGCCGACGACCCCGCGCCCCCGGCCGGCTTCCCCGGGCTGCCGCCGTTCGTGCGGGGGGCGACTCCGGAAGGCCACGTGCGCGGCGGCTGGGACGTCCGTGCCCTGCACCGCACCACGGACCCGGCGGCCACCAACAGGGCCGTGCTCGCCGACCTCGAAGGCGGCGTCACGTCGATCTGGCTGCGGGTCGGTGGTGACGCGCTGCCCGTCGACGCGCTGGCCGACGCCCTGAACGAGATGCGCCTCGACCTCGCTCCCGTCGTGCTCGACCCCGGCGAGCAGTACGAGCAGGCCGCGGAGGCACTGCTCTCCCTGCTCGCCGAGACGAGCGTGCCCGCGAACGAGGTCACCTGCGGTCTCGGCGCCGACCCGGTCGGCCTGCGCGCCCGCACCGGCAGGCCGCACGAGCTGGCGCCGGCCGCCGCGCTGGCCGCCCGCGTCGCCGAGCGGTATCCGGGGCTGCGCACGATCGTGGTGGACGCGCTGCCGTTCCACGAGGCAGGCGGCTCGGACACGCAGGAGCTGGGCGCCTCGATCGCCGCAGGCGTCGCGTACCTGCGCGCGCTCACCGCGGCAGGGCTGGGCGTCGACGACGCCGCCGCGCAGCTGGAGTTCCGCTACGCCGCCACGGCCGACCAGTTCCTGACGATCGCCAAGCTGCGCGCCGCGCGCCGGCTCTGGGCGCGCGTCACCGAGGTCTCCGGCGCGCGGCCGCGCGGGATGCGCCAGCACGCCGTCACCTCGCCCGCGATGCTCACCCGCCGCGATCCCTGGGTGAACATGCTGCGCACCACGGTGGCGTCGTTCGCGGCGGGCATCGGGGGTGCCGACGCGGTGACCGTGCTGCCGTTCGACTCCGCCATCGGCCTTCCCGACGCGTTCTCGCGCCGGATCGCCCGCAACACGCAGGCGATCCTGCTTGAGGAGTCGAAGCTGGCCGGCGTGCTCGACCCCGCGGGCGGCTCCTGGTACGTGGAGAACCTCACCGACGAGCTGGCCAGAGCCGCGTGGGACGAGTTCACCGCCATCGAGCGGGCCGGCGGGATCGAGGCAGAGCTCGGCTCCGGCGCCCTCGCCGGCCGGCTGGCCGATACGTGGCAGGCCCGCTCGCGGCGGATCGCCACCCGGCAGGATCCGATCACCGGCGTCAGCGAGTTCCCGGATCTGGAGGAGAAGCGCATCGAGCGGGAGCGTGCACCGTCTCCTGTGGACGGTGGCGGGCTGCCGCGGGTGCGCTATGCGCAGGAGTACGAGCGGCTGCGCGACCGCTCCGACGCGCACCTCGCCGCCCACGGCACGCGACCGAGGGTGTTCCTCGCGACGCTGGGACCGCTCGCCGCGCACAGCGCCCGCGCGACGTTCGCGGCGAACCTGTTCCAGGCGGGCGGGATCGAACCGGTGAATCCCGGCGTGACCGGCGACCGGGACGCCCTGGTGCGGGCGTTCCGGGAGAGCGGCACGGCGGTGGCCTGCCTCTGCGGCTCCGACTCCGCCTACGCCGAGCAGGCGGGCGAGGTGGCGACGGCGTTGCGCGAGGCGGGCGCGGTGAGCGTGCTGCTCGCCGGAAAGCGCGCCGACCACGCGGGTGTCACCGGTTTCGTGCACGCCGGATGCGACGCGCTCGCCGTCCTGACCGGCACCCTCGACACGCTGGGAGTCGACCCATGAGCATCCCTGACTTCACCGACGTCGAGCTCGGCGTGCCGGAGTCCGGCGGCGAGGCCGGCTGGGCCGACGCGCTGCACGCGCGCACCGGCAAGGGGGCCGACGCGCTCACCTGGGAGACCCCGGAGGGCATCGGGATCGAGCCGCTCTACACGGCCGCCCACCTGTCCGATGTGGACTTCCTGAACACCTATCCGGGTATCGCGCCGTACCTGCGCGGCCCCTACCCGACGATGTACGTCAACCAGCCGTGGACCGTGCGCCAGTACGCCGGGTTCTCCACCGCGCAGGAGTCCAACGCCTTCTACCGGCGCAACCTCGCCGCCGGGCAGAAGGGGCTCTCGGTGGCGTTCGACCTGGCCACCCACCGCGGCTACGACTCCGACCATCCGCGCGTGGCGGGCGATGTCGGGATGGCCGGCGTGGCCATCGACTCCATCTACGACATGCGCCAGCTGTTCGACGGCATCCCGCTGGACAGGATGAGCGTGTCGATGACGATGAACGGCGCGGTGCTGCCGGTGCTGGCGCTCTACGTCGTCGCGGCCGAGGAGCAGGGGGTCGAGCCGGAGCAGCTCGCCGGGACCATCCAGAACGACATCCTCAAGGAGTTCATGGTCCGCAACACCTACATCTACCCGCCGCAGCCGTCGATGCGGATCATCTCCGACATCTTCACGTTCACCTCCAAGCACATGCCGCGGTTCAACTCGATCTCGATCTCCGGCTACCACATGCAGGAGGCCGGGGCGACCGCCGACCTGGAGCTCGCCTACACACTCGCCGACGGCGTCGAGTACATCCGGGCCGGGCTCGACGGCGGACTCGACATCGACTCGTTCGCGCCGCGGCTGTCGTTCTTCTGGGCGATCGGCATGAACTTCTTCATGGAGGTCGCCAAGATGCGGGCGGCCCGGCTGCTGTGGGCGAAGCTGGTCAAGCAGTTCGCACCGCGCAACGACAGGTCGCTCTCGCTGCGCACCCACTGCCAGACCTCCGGCTGGTCGCTGACCGCGCAGGACGTCTACAACAACGTGGTGCGCACCTGCGTCGAGGCGATGGCGGCCACCCAGGGCCACACGCAGTCGTTGCACACCAACGCCCTCGACGAGGCGCTGGCGCTGCCCACCGACTTCTCCGCGCGCATCGCCCGCAACACGCAACTGCTACTGCAACAGGAGTCCGGTACCAACCGGGTGATCGACCCGTGGGGCGGCAGCGCGTTCGTCGAGCGGCTCACCTACGACCTTGCGCGCAAGGCGTGGGCGCACATCAGCGAGGTCGAGTCGGCAGGCGGGATGGCGCGCGCGATCGACGCCGGTATCCCCAAGCTGCGTATCGAGGAGGCCGCCGCGCGCACGCAGGCGCGGATCGACTCGGGGCGGCAGCCGGTGATCGGGGTGAACAAGTACCGGACCGCCGAGGAGGAGCACGTAGAAGTGCTCAAAGTGGACAATGCCGACGTCCGGGCCCAGCAGCTGGAGAAGCTGCGCAGGCTGCGGGAGGAGCGGGACGAGGACGCGACCCGGGACGCGCTGCGCAGGCTCACCGCGGGCGCCGAGGCGGACGGGAACCTGCTGGCGCTCGCCATCGACGCGGCAAGGGCGAAGGCCACGGTGGGGGAGATCTCGGATGCGCTGGAGCAGGTCTGGGGCCGCCACGCCGGGCAGATTCGTACCATCTCGGGCGTGTACCGCGATGAGGCAGGCAAGTCCGGGAACGTGCGGGCGGCCAGGGAACGGGTCGATCGCTTCGCCGAGGCGGAGGGCCGCAGGCCGCGGATCCTGGTCGCCAAGATGGGGCAGGACGGGCATGATCGCGGCCAGAAGGTGATCGCGACGGCGTTCGCCGACCTCGGCTTCGACGTCGACGTGGGGCCGCTGTTCTCCACCCCGGCCGAGGTGGCGCGGCAGGCCGTGGAGGCGGACGTGCACATCGTCGGCGTCTCCTCGCTCGCCGCGGGCCACCTCTCGCTGGTGCCCGCCCTGCGGGCCGAGCTGACCGAACTGGGCCGCGACGACATCATGGTCGTCTGCGGCGGCGTGATCCCGCCGCAGGACTACGACGACCTGCGCAAGGCGGGTGCGGCGGCGATCTTCGGGCCGGGCACGGTGATCCCGGACGCCGCGATCGGCCTGCTCGACCAGCTCGACGTGCGGCACTCGTAGGTCCTGGATGGCTCGTCCGATCGACGTCGGCACGTACGCCGAGGGTGTGCTCGCGGGTGACCGCGGGACGCTGTCGAAGGCCATCACGCTCGTGGAGTCCAGCCGGCCCGAGCACCGGGCGCGGGCGCAGGAGCTGCTGGTCGAGCTGCTGCCGCACTCCGGAGGGGCGCACCGAGTGGGCATCACGGGCGTACCCGGAGTCGGTAAGTCGACATTCATCGACCAGCTCGGCACGAACCTGACGGGGGCAGGACACCGGGTGGCCGTGCTGGCGGTGGACCCATCGTCGACCCGGACCGGCGGCAGCATCCTCGGCGACAAGACCCGCATGGCGCGGCTCGCGGTGGACCCGGCGGCGTTCATCCGGCCCTCCCCGACGTCCGGCACGCTGGGTGGTGTCGCGCGGGCGACGCGGGAGACGATCGTGCTGATGGAGGCGGCGGGCTACGACGTCGTGCTGGTCGAGACGGTCGGCGTCGGCCAGTCCGAGGTCGCCGTGGCGAACATGGTCGACTGCTTCCTCTTCCTCACCCTGGCGCGCACGGGCGACCAGCTGCAGGGCATCAAGAAAGGCGTGCTCGAACTCGCCGACGTGATCGCCGTGAACAAGGCCGACGGCGAGTACGAGCTGCAGGCCCGCAAGGCGGCCAGGGAGCTGTCCGGGGCGCTGCGCATGATCTACGGGCCGGACGCTGCGTGGACGCCGCCGGTGCTGACCTGCAGTGCGCTGACCGGCAACGGCCTGGACACGGTGTGGCAGCAGATCGGGCGGCACCGCGAGACACTGGCCGAGTCGGGCGGGCTGGCGGAGAAACGCAGCGCGCAGCAGGTCGACTGGACGTGGTCGATGGTGCGGGAACAGCTGCTCGCGCGGCTGGCCGAGCACCCGGCGGTGCGGGCGGTCGTGCCCGAGGTCGAACAGGCCGTGCGCGACGGTGAACTGACCGCGACGCTGGCCGCCGAGCGCATCCTGGGTGCGTTCGGCGGCGACGCGCCGCGTGGCGAGTGACGTGCACCGCGAGCGGCAAGGCACACTGACCTACGTGCGCGTGCTGATCGTCGGTGTGTTCGCCCTCCTCATCGGTGTGCTGGCCCTCGGTGTGCCCGCGCCGGCCGCCACCGCGGAGCCGGCCGCGGTCGTCGCCCCGGTGCTGGCCCAGGACTCGACCACCGAGCCGGGGCCCGAGCTCGACCCGCAGACCGAGGCCGACGCCCGCAAGACGAAGAACAAGCTCATCGTCGGCGGCGTGGCCCTGGTGCTGCTCATCATCGTCATCTGGGGCCGCCGGACGCGGAACAAGAGGAAGCCCGGCAAGAAGTAGCCGCGGCGACCGAGCCGCACTACAGCCAGACCGAACTCTGCGTAGCCGTTCAGCGCAGATCCACTACCGGCGGTCTCGCCGTTAGGACATCCGGGCTCGCGTTTCACCTGTTTGGTGCAACACTGGTACAAATGCGTACGACAATCATCACCCAGCGAGAGATCGTTGTTGCGACACATGCTGCGCTGGGTGCGCGCGGAGGTGCGGCGTGACGATTCTCGACTCGCGACCGGAGACCCCCGGCGAGCCGCACGGCTCATCCACGACCGGGTCTCCCGGCGCGCTGATCACCGAAGCCGGCGTCAGCATGGCTGCTGTGCAGGATCTGGGCTCGGGCCGCGGACCGTCGTGGCTCGACGAGTGGCTCCAGGCCCATGGTGCCGACGTCGTGGCCTGGCGCAGGCACATCCACGCCAACCCGGAGCTGGCCCGCCGCGAGTACGCCACGACCGAGCTCGTCATGACGCTGCTGCGGTCGGCGGGGCTCAGCCCGCGGGTGCTGCCCGGCGGCACCGGCGTGCTCTGCGACATCGGCAGCGGCCCGGCGTGCGTCGCGCTGCGGGCGGACATGGACGCGCTACCGCTCACCGAGGCGACCGGGCTGCCCTACTCGTCGACCGTCGACGGCGCCGCGCACGCGTGCGGCCACGACGCGCACACCACCATTCTGCTGGCCACCGGGCTCGCGCTCGCGACGGCGCCGGAGCTGCCCGGGCGGGTGCGGCTGATCTTCCAGCCGGCCGAGGAGGTCATGCCTGGTGGCGCGCTCGACGCGATCGAGGCCGGTGCGCTCGACGGCGTCGACCGGATCTTCGGCCTGCACTGCGACCCGCGGCTGCCGGTGGGCAAGGTCGGTACCCGTGTCGGAGCGCTGACCTCGGCGGCCGACCTGGTCGAGCTGCGGCTCACCTCGCCGGGCGGGCACACGTCGCGGCCGCATCTGACGGCCGACCTGGTGCACGCGCTCGGCACGGTGATCACCTCGCTGCCCGCGCTGCTGTCGCGGCGGGTGGATCCGCGCTCGGGCACGGTCCTCGTCTGGGGCGCGGTGCACGCCGGGGAGGCGGCGAACGCGGTGCCGCAGGACGGGTTGCTGCGCGGCACGCTCCGTACCGCCGACCATGACACGTGGACGGCGCTGGAACCGCTCGTCGCGTCGTCGGTGGAGTCGCTGCTCGCGCCGACGGGCGCGGGCTACGACCTGAACTACCGGCGTGGGGTGCCGCCCGTCGTGAGCGACGAGGACAGCACGATGCTGATGCGGGCGGGGGCCGAGGCGGCGCTCGGCGACGATGCGCTGACCGGTACCGAACAGTCGTCGGGCGGTGAGGACTTCGGCTGGTACCTGGAGCACGTGCCGGGTGCGTTCGCGCGCCTCGGCGTGTGGCCGGGGGAAGGCGCCAAGCGCGACCTGCACCAGGCGACCTTCGAGCTCGACGAGCGGGCCTTGATCACCGGCATCCGCGTCATGGTCCACACCGCACTGGCCGCCCTGGCCTGACCCCCGCGCGTCCGCGCCCTGCGCGCACGTGTCCGCGCTCCATGTACGCGTGTCCGCGTCCGGCGGCGCGGGCACGCGTACGCGACGCGCGGACACGGCTCGCCAGGAGTTATCCACAGAACCCGCAGTTATCCACATTCTGTGGATCTGCGGGTTTCCCGCCGATGCGGCAGCTCAGCAGTATGGCTCCATGGCCGATCTTGGAGATCTACGGGTTGGGGATCTGCGTGGCGCGATCCTGCGCCGGGACCTCGCTGCCGCGATGGGCGAACGGTCGCTTCGGGCCGCGTTGGAATGCGGCCTGCTGAAACAGGTCTGGCGTGGCGTTGTCATTCGCTCCGCCGACGCGTTAGATCTCCGGACGAGAGCGGCGGCGGCGGTCCTCGCGGTGGGCAGGCATTCCGTATTGTCCGGTTCCACGGCGATCGCCCTGCACGGTTGTGACGCCGCAGGCGGTACCGCGGACGTGCACGTCACAGTGCCCTACTCGCGTTCGTCGCGGTCGCGGCCGGGGCTCGTCGTGCATCAGAACCGTTTCGAGTCCGCCGACATCGTGGATCTCGACGGCCTGCCCGTTTTCGCACTAGACGCAGCCCTTGCCGATTTCCTGTGTGATGGTGACAAACGGGTGGCCTTCGCCAGCCTCGATCAGGCGCTTTCGGGCTTGCCGGACGCCCGTCGGGAGTCGTTCCGCGCCTCGATTCGGGATCGGCTGGCCGCGCGCGATGACCGGCGCGGTGTCTCCCGGGCATTCATGTTGACGGATCTCGCGAGCGGTAAGGCCGACTCTCCGCCGGAGAGTTACTTCCGGCTCATCGTGGTCGAGGCGGGCTTCCCTCTGCCGACAGTCCAGCACGAGATTCACACGATCGACGGCCGACTGCTGTACGTCCTCGACCTCGCCTGGGTGGAACGGCGTATCGCGCTCGAATACGACGGCTATGCGGCGCACGAGGATCGCGCCGGCTACGACGCGGAACGGGACCAGCGGTTGGCCGGGCGGGGTTGGATAGTGGTGCGAGCCAGGGCGGATGACCTGCGCGATCCGGCCCGGGTGCTGGCGGAACTACGTGCCGCTTTCCAGAAGCGCTCACCCCGGGACCGTGTCCGCGTGTGATGAACGTCAACCTGCGTCGTATGGCGCGGACACGTGTGCACGGGGCGCGGACACGTGTGCACGGGGCGCGGACACGGCGGTCAGGGGCCGATGCCCCGGCAGGGGCGCGTGCGGAGGTCGTTGACGTAGTCGGCGGGGGCGCCCGCGGCCTCGGCCGCATCGGCGAGCACGCCCAGGTAACGGGCCGACGGCAGGCCGCCCTCGTAGGCGTCCAGCACGTACAGCCACGCCAGCACCGAGCCCTCCATGGTCTGCACGCGCAGGCGGATCTTGTTGTGCAACCCCAGCTCGCCGCCCTCCCAGCGGTCGAGCATCGACTCGTCCAGGTGTATGACGTCGTAGAGCACCACGAACACCCGTGACGTGGCGTCCTCGACGATCGTGGCCAGCGCGCCCTCCCAGCCGAGGTCCTCGCCGCCGAACGTCAGGCGCCAGCCTTCCAGCCAGCCGGTTCCCGCCATCGGCGAGTGTGGGGCGCGCTCCGTCATCTGTTCGGGATCCATGTTGGACCCGTACGCGGCATACAAGGGCACGGCCACAGCCTAGCGACCATGTGCTCACCCGAAAGGACGCACTCGGCGTGTCCCTGCCTAGAGTGGGGTCCAGTGCCGTGTGGAGGAGGAGTCAGTTGACCAGGATCGTGATCATGGGCGGCGGGCCGGCCGGCTACGAGGCGGCCTTGGTGGCGGCGCAACACGGAGCCGACGTCACGGTCGTCGAGCGGGACGGCCTCGGTGGCGCCTGCGTGCTTTACGACTGCGTCCCCTCCAAGACCTTCATCGCGTCGTCGGGCGCCCGCGCCAGCCTGCACGGCTTTCGTGAGCTGGGCATCAACGTCGACCTGGACGACAGCCGGATCGACATCCGGACCGTGCACGGCCGCGTGCGCGGCCTGGCGCTGGCGCAGTCCGCCGACATCCGGGCGCGCGTACAGCGAGAAGGTGTGCGCGTCGTCACCGGCACCGCGCGGTTCCAGGACGAGGAGCCGGGCCTGGCCACCCACCGGATCGGGGTCACCGGACCGGGCGTCGACGAGGTCATCGACGCGGACGTGGTGCTCATCGCCACCGGTGCGACTCCCCGCGTGCTGCCCGGCGCCGTGCCCGACGGCGAGCGCATCCTCGACTGGCGGCACCTCTACGAGCTGCCCGAGCTGCCCGAGCACCTCGCGGTGATCGGTTCCGGCGTCACCGGTGCGGAGTTCGCCTCGGCCTACACCGAGATGGGCGTCAAGGTCACCGTCGTGTCCAGCCGCGATCGGGTGCTGCCGCACGAGGACGCCGACGCCGCCGCGGTCCTGGAGGAGGTCTTCACCCAGCGCGGCACGGAGGTCGTCAAGCACGCCCGCGCCGACCGCGTCGAGCGCACCGAGAAGGGCGTGCGGATCCACCTCACCGACGGCAGGGAGATCGAGGCCAGCCACGCGCTGATGACGGTCGGTTCCGTGCCCAACACCACCGACGTCGGCCTCGACCGCGTCGGCATCGAGCCCGGTCCCGGCGGTTTCGTCAGCGTCGACCGCGTGTCCCGCACCAGCGCGCCGGGCGTGTACGCGGCCGGCGACTGCACCGGCGTGCTGATGCTCGCCTCGGTCGCCAGCATGCAGGGCCGCATCGCGATGTGGCACGCGCTCGGCGAGGGCGTCGCGCCGATCAAGCTCAAGACGGTGGCCGCGAACGTGTTCACCCATCCAGAGATCGCCACGGTCGGCATCAACCAGCAGGCGATCGACTCCGGGGAGGTACCGGCCCGCACGATCATGCTGCCGCTGGCGACCAACGCCCGCGCGAAGATGGAGGGCCTGCGCCAGGGCTTCGTGAAGCTCTTCTGCCGCCCCGCCACCGGTGTGGTGGTCGGCGGCGTGGTGTCGGCGCCGACGGCGAGCGAGCTGATCCTGCCGATCGCGCTCGCCGTGCAGAACCAGCTCACCGTCGAGCACCTCGCACTCACCTTCGCCGTCTACCCGTCGCTGTCCGGCTCGATCACCGAGGCGGGCAGGCAGCTCATGCGGCACGACGACCTGGACTGAAAAGTTCGCGCCCCCTTTTGTCGGTGCCCGGTGTGAGACTGGCCACCACACCAAATCGAGCTTTGGGAGCGCGAGCATGACCTTCCGAGATTCACCGTGGCCGGACGGCACACCGTGCTGGGCCGACCTGATGGTGCCGGACCCACGGATGGCGATGGACTTCTACGGTGCCCTGTTCGGCTGGACCTTCGCCGACCAGGGCGACGAGGCCGGCAACTATCTGATGTGCACGATCGACGGCAGAGCGGTCGCCGGCATCGGCGGGATCCCACCTGACCAGGCCGGCATGCCCGCTGCCTGGACGACCTACCTGGCGACCTCGGACATCGACAAGTCCGTCGACGCCGTCGGCGCGGCCGGCGGCCAGATCATGATGCCGCCGATGGACGTGCTGGCGGCCGGGAAGATGGCGATCACCGCCGACCCGACCGGCGCCGCGTTCGGCCTGTGGCAGGCCGGCGAGCACTTCGGCGCGGCACTCGCGAACGTGCCCGGCGCGATGGCCTGGAACGAGTGCATGACCCGTGACTTCGACACGGCCAAGGCGTTCTACGGTGACGCGTTCGGCTACGAGTTCGACGACATGTCGGCGGGCGGGTTCAGCTACGCCACGATCAAGATCAACGGTGAGGTCGTCGGCGGGGTCGGCGGGCTGCCCGGCGAGGTACCCGCGGAGGTGCCTGCGCACTGGTCGACCTATTTCGGGGTCGTGGACACCGATGCGGCCGTGGCCAAGGTGACGCAGCTGGGAGGCGATGTCCTGCGAGCCCCCGCCGACTCGCCGTACGGCCGGGTCGCCCAGGTCACGGACAACCAGGGCGCCGCGCTGATGCTCGTCTCGATCGACGAGGCGACCGGCGGCTGATCGCCCGGAGCCGGAGCGAGGGAGTGAAGCTCCCCCGCTCCGGCGGCGGCTCAGTCGGACTCGACCCAGTCGAAGGTCTTGGTCACGGCCTTCTTCCAGTTGTGGTACTCCCGCGCCCGCCGGGTCTCGTCCATCGACGGGTCCCACTGCTTGTCCTTGGCCCAGTTGCTGCGGATGTCCTCCTCGCTCTCCCAGAAGCCGACGGCGAGGCCCGCGGCGTAGGCGGCGCCGAGCGCGGTGGTCTCGTTGACCATCGGCCGGATCACCGGCACCCCGAGGATGTCCGCCTGGAACTGCATCAGCAGGTCGTTGACCACCATGCCGCCGTCGACCTTGAGCGACTTCAGCGGCACGCCGGAGTCGGCGTTCATGGCGTCGATCACCTCACGGCTCTGGAAGGCCGTCGCCTCCAGCACGGCCCTGGCCAGGTGGCCCTTGTTGACGAACCGGGTCAGGCCGACGATGGCGCCGCGTGCGTCGGAGCGCCAGTACGGGGCGAAGAGGCCGGAGAACGCGGGCACGAAGTAGGCGCCGCCGTTGTCCTCCACCGTGCGCGCGTGCTCCTCGATCTCGGCAGCCGAGCCGATCATGTGCAGGTTGTCGCGCAGCCACTGGACGAGCGAGCCGGTGACCGCGATCGCGCCCTCCAGGGCGTACACCGTGTCCTGGGAGCCGATCTTGTAGCAGACCGTGGTGAGCAGGCCGTTCTGCGAGAGCACCTTCTCAGTGCCCGTGTTGAGCAGCACGAAGTTGCCGGTGCCGTAGGTGTTCTTCGCCTCGCCAGGCGACAGGCACGCCTGACCGAACGTCGCCGCCTGCTGGTCGCCGAGGATGCCCGCGATCGGCACGCCGCCCAGCGCGCCCTTCGCGCGCACCTTGCCGTACTCCTCCGACGACGACCGGATCTCCGGCAGCATCGACAGCGGGATACCCATGTCGGCCGCGATCTCGGCGTCCCAGGACAGCGTGCCGAGGTCCATCAGCAGCGTGCGTGACGCGTTCGTCGGGTCGGTGACGTGCACGCCGCCGTCCGGCCCGCCGGTCATGTTCCACAACACCCAGGTGTCCATGTTGCCGAACAACAGGTCACCGGCCTCCGCACGCTCGCGCGCGCCGTCCACATTGTCCAGGATCCACTTGATCTTCGGCCCGGAGAAGTACGTGGCCAGCGGCAGCCCGGTCTTCTCGCGGTAGCGCTCCTGCCCGCCGCCCAGCGCGCCGAGTTCGTTGGCGATCCGGTCGGTGCGGGTGTCCTGCCAGACGATGGCGTTGTAGACGGGCTTGCCGGTCTTGCGGTCCCACACCAGCGTCGTCTCGCGCTGGTTGGTGATGCCGACGGCGGCGATGTCGTCGACGTGCAGGTCCGCGTTCGCGAGCGCGCCCGCGGCCGTGGCCCGTGTGCTGGCCCAGATCTCCTCGGCGTTGTGCTCGACCCAGCCGGCCTGCGGGAAGATCTGCTCGTGCTCCCGCTGGTCGGCGGCCACGACCCGGCCGGAGTGGTCGAAGATCATGGTGCGCGTCGACGTCGTGCCCTGGTCGATCGCGGCGACGTAGGAAGTCATGCTTGCTCCAATCAAGGCGTGGGAAGGGCGAGGTACAGCAGCGCGGCGAGCCCGCCGCCGACCAGCGGGCCGACGACCGGTACCCAGGAGTACCCCCAGTCCGCGCTGCCCTTGCCGCGGATCGGCAGGATGAACGCGTACGCGATGCGGGGCCCGAGGTCACGCGCCGGGTTGATCGCGTAGCCGGTGGGACCACCGAGCGAGGTACCGATCACGAGGACGACGAACGCGACGCCGGCGTAGCCGAGCGCGGAGTTGCCGAACTCGGGAACGCCGTCCGGCCCCGCCTGGGCGACCGGGCTGAGCAGGATCCAGCCGACCAGCACGAACGTGCCGATGACCTCGGTGACGACGTTCCACGTCCGGTTCCGGATCTGCGGCCCCGTGGAGAAGATGCCGAGCGTGTTCTCCGGCTCCGGGTGATCGTCGAACTGCAGCTTGTAGGTCGCCCAGCAGAGCACGGCACCGAGGATGCCGCCGACCATCTGGCCGGCCATGTAGATCGGCACGTCGGCCCAGTCCGTCTGGCCGGAGATGGCAAGTCCAAACGTGACCGCCGGGTTGATGTGCGCGCCGGTCGGGTTGGCGACGCTCGCGCCGGCGAACACCGCGAAGGCCCAGCCGACCGTGATGAAAAGGAAGCCGGCCCCGGTTCCGAGCGTCTTACGCAGTACGTGGTTGGCGACCACGCCCGTACCGAGAAGCACCAGCACCGATGTGCCGAGCATCTCCCAGATGAAAATCTGACCCGCATCCATGCTTCTGCCCTCCACACTGGACACCCCGTGTCGCGCGGGACAGGCCACGGCGTGTCAGAGGCGTCGTCGCCGGCCCACGGCAACCGAACGCTACTTGTATTCGGGTGATCGTTCCAGCGACCGAGAGTCGTAAATCGCCAGCCGGGGACGGGATGCGGGTCGCGCCGGACGTGCCATGCTGAACAGGTGCGGAGGACACCGGCGCGAGGAGGAGCATCCGTGACTGGACGCGTACGTGAGTCCGGGGGGACGAGCCCGGCCCGGCTGGACCCGGACGCCAGGGAAAGCGCCTGGCAGCGGCTCGGCGACGAGACCTTCGACCTGGTGGTCATCGGCGGGGGCGTGGTCGGTGCCGGTACCGCGCTGGATGCCGCCACCCGGGGCCTGCGCGTCGCGCTGGTGGAGGCGCGCGACCTCGCGTCGGGCACGTCCAGCCGGTCGAGCAAGCTCTTCCACGGTGGCCTGCGCTACCTCGAACAGCTGGAGTTCGGCCTGGTCCGCGAGGCGTTGCGGGAGCGCGAGCTGATGCTGACGACACTCGCGCCGCACCTGGTGAAACCGGTGAGCTTCCTGTACCCGCTGACCCACCGGCTGTGGGAGCGGCCGTACACGGCGGCGGGGCTGTTGCTCTACGACACGATGGGCGGAGCGCGCTCGGTGCCTGGGCAGAAGCACCTCACCAAGGCCGGTGCCCTGCGCACGGTCCCCGCGCTCAAACGGAACGCCCTCATCGGCGGCATCCGGTACTTCGACGCGCAGGCCGACGACGCCCGGCACACGATGACCGTGGCGCGCACCGCCGCCCACTACGGAGCGGTCGTGCGGATGTCCACCCAGGTGGTGGATTTCCTCCGCGAGGCCGACCGGGTCTCCGGGGTACGGTTGCGCGACGTCGAGGACGGCCGGGAGACGGAGGTCCAGGCCAATGCGGTGATCAACTGCACCGGTGTGTGGACCGACGAGCTGCAACGGCTCTCCGGCAGCCGCGGCCGGTTCCGGGTGCGCGCGAGCAAGGGGGTGCACATCGTCGTGCCCCGCGACCGCATCGTGTCCGAGACGGGCCTCATCCTGCGGACGGAGAAGTCCGTCCTGTTCGTGATCCCGTGGCGCAACCACTGGGTGCTCGGCACAACGGACACCGACTGGAATCTCGACCTGGCGCATCCGGCGGCGACCAGGCACGACATCGACTACATCCTCGAACAGGTGAACTCGGTGCTCGCGACGCCGCTGACCCACGACGACATCGAGGGCGTCTACGCGGGCCTGCGCCCGCTGCTGGCCGGTGAGAGCGAGGAGACCTCGAAGCTCTCCCGCGAGCACGCGGTGGCGCGGGTGGCACCCGGCCTGGTCGCGATCGCGGGCGGCAAGTACACCACCTACCGGGTGATGGCGGCCGACGCCGTGGACGCCGCCGCCGTCGACCTGCCCACCCGGGCACAGTCCTCGATCACCGACAAGGTGCCGCTGCTCGGCGCCGACGGCTATCACGCCCTGGTGAACCAGGCCGATCACCTCGCGACGGCGCACGGACTGCATCCCTACCGGGTGCGGCACCTGCTCGACCGCTACGGCTCGCTGGTGCGCGAGGTGCTCGCGCTCGCCGACGGCCGCCCGGACCTGCTGCGCCCGCTCGAGCACGCCCCCGACTACCTGCGGGTCGAGGCGGTGTACGCGGCCAGCCACGAAGGCGCGCTGCACCTGGAGGACGTGCTGGCGCGGCGCACCCGGATCTCGATCGAGTACCCGCACCGCGGGGTGGACTGCGCCGAGCAGGTCAGCGAGCTCGTCGGTGAGGTCCTCGGCTGGTCGGCCGACGAGCGGGCCAGGGAGGTGGAGGTGTACCGGGCCAGGGTCGAGGCCGAGCGGGAGTCGCAGTCGCAGCCGGACGACGCGGCCGCGGACGCCCGCCGGGTCGCCGCACCCGAGGCACGGGCGAAGCTCATCGAGCCGGTGAGCTGAGCAGGGTCGTGAGTGTTCAGCAGAGTTAGAACTCGCTGTGAAGTTCGGGGACATCGGTGACAGTG
>NZ_JAEHOB010000031.1 GCF_016464705.1 Qaidamihabitans albus | reverse complement strand
CACCAAGATCAGATCCACCGTTCATCTGACAGACCCCACGTAGGCGCAGAGCGTCGGTTCTCTCCGACGAAGTTGGAGAGCACTTCGGTTGCGCAACACAGCAGGATGGAGATGGGTCCTGTCCGAGGCCTACCAAGATCTTCACTGAGGCGTGGTGGGCGCTCGCGTAGTCGCACCAGTTTGATCGCGTCGCCTGCGCAGTTCGGCGACGGCCGCGGTGTGGTCGGTAACGTCGGCCATGTACGTTCGCATGACTTCCAGTGCTGCGCCGTGCTTCTCTTCGGTCGTTCCGGCCAGGCAGTCTCGGAGTAGCCAGACGCGATAGTCCAGACTGCGGGCGTGGCTGACGGTTGCAAGGACACATCCATCGGTAAGAACACCGCATACCAGCAGACCGGTGATGTCGTGGTTACGCAGGAGCAGGTCGAGGTCGGTGTTGAAGAAGGCATCGTAGCGGCGCTTCGTCACCACCAGGTCGGGGTTGCTGGCTTCCAGCGGGTCGATGAGTTCGCCTCCGGTACTGCCCTCCACGCAGCTGGGGGGCTCGAAGTAGTGGGCGATGCCGAAGTCCGGCGGGAGGTCGGTGCCCTTGCGGTGCAGGTGCTGCGTGAAGATCACCGGAACCTTCGCGAGCCGCGCCTGGGCGAGCGTGTCAACGATGGGAGCGACGATCTGTTGGGCGCCTTGCGCCGGGATGGCGCCGCTGGGTTCGACGTTATCGCGCTGCATATCAATGACCAGCACCGCCAGACGCCGAGCGTCATCAAACGGAATCATGATCGCTCGCCACCATGCTCTTCGCCCGGTCGGTGCTGCACGGTATCGGCAGCAGAGCCACCTGCGCGCCGCTTGGTGATGACGAGCAGGGCGAGCTCGCGGATGACGGCGACGGCGATCACCAAGACCCCGGCCCATCCGACAGCAAAGACCGTCCACACGAGGACGGCGAACACTTCCGGTCCCATCGTCACAGCCCCTCAGCGTCGGGATCTGGCCCAGAGCGAGCTTCGGCCGTCGGACTCCGGTACTCCTTGAGTTCGTCGAAGTCGTAGTCACGTTTCGACAGCACCGTGCCCACCACTACGACGAGGAAGGGCAAGCCGAGAGACACGACGTTGCCGTAGAAATAGTCCAGATTCGGATCGTCCACGGCAAGATAGGTACCGATCCCGCCGAGCAGCCCCAGCACGATGGACACGGCAGCGACCGGTGTGGATGGTCGACGCCAAAGCAGACCGAGGACCAACGCGGCGATCGGGGTGGAGAAGATGATTCCGCTGAGGATGTCGATGTAGAGCAGGGACGCCCCCTGGAGGACTATCGCGAAGATCGCAACAACAACGCCGAAGACCAACGTGCTGAGACGGGCAAAGCGGGTCGGTGAGGACAGGAGCCATCTACCCGCTGGAAGACTTCGTCGTAGATCGACCGTCACCAGGGCCTGAAACCCGGCGAGGGCGTTGCCCGCGGTGGTCATGCCGGCCATGAACACCATCAGAGAGAATGCCAGTGCGCCGCCGGTGGGCAGCGCCTGGGTGAACACGGCGGAGGCCACGTCCGTGGTGACGCGCAGTTCCTCGCCGGTGGTCATCCCCTGCGCCAGCCCACCCCCACCGAGCACGACCCCGAACAGGATCGGGACCGGTGCCCATGCGATAACAGTGCCGAGGAGGTAAGCGGCCAGCAGCGACTTGCTGCTGATCGCAGCACGAGCCTTCGAGTAGTAGCCCTGGTTGAGCAGCACGAAACCCATGCTGATCACAAGCGCGATGAGGCAATAGCGAATAGCCGCGGGAGCCAGCAGGGTAAGCGCGTCGGGGTTGTACAGCTCATTGTCCGGGTTCCCTGCGACCTGGGCGAGACCCTCGTAGATGTTCCCGATACCGATGTTGGTTGCGACAACGGGCAGCAACACGAAGACCACGATGGCGATCACGAAGAACTGGATGACGTCGTTGAGTACAGAACCGCGCAGGCCGGCAATGGTCAGGTACAGGACCACAATCAGGGTCGAGATCATCGCCACGGCCGCGTAGGGAATCTGGTAGCTGGCGGACAACGCGTAGCTGATGCCGATTATCTGCTCGCCACTGATGTACAGGGCGAGCAGGATGGTCAGAACGAGCAACCCGCGCTGCAGCCCAACACCGTAGCGCTCACGAACGAACTCCAAGAACGTGGTGCCGTACGGCATGAGGCGGCGCAGACGCAGCGCCAGCGGGATGAACACGAAGAACGGCACCACCGATCCGATGGCGAAAGCGAATCCTCCGCCGATACCGAACAAGTAGCCCGCCTCGGCCGCCCCCAACAGCGTCGTCGTCCAGATCCACGAGATCATCACGCTCGCGCTGATGATCCCGAAGGGAAGCGACCGCCCCGCAACCAGAAAGTCTTCAGGATCCCCGACCGGAAATGCGCGCGCAATGACCACAGCGACCAGCACGAAAAGCGCACCAAAGACGGCGAAAACCAGCAACGACATCGGGGACTGACCGTACCCCCAATGGCCAGTGCCTCGCATCACGCACGGCGGGCCGTGGCTCCAAAGCGTGAACAGTACTCACCGACCGGCAGCTTCACCGCGAGTCCTGGCGAGAGCAGGTAATCAATCACCCTGCGTATCGCGCGCAAGAACACCGCCCAGACGCCGGACTCGGCAGCGTTCGCTGGGTCGTCGAGCGCGCGTTCGCCTGGCTGCATCAGTACAACGAATCCGCACCGCTACCAATGACGCGGCGACATCCAGGCAGGATCACGGGCCCTGGCTGGACCGACACATTCGCCTGACGGCACGGTTCGTCAAGGTGACCGCACAGCTCGCGGGAAGCACCGCACATCATGGCCTCGTCGTGTGCCCGCCGAAGGTGCGCTCGTCAGATCACCCCTGAATTTCGCCCTGTGCTGAACGAGTTGGTATGGGCGCGCTATTGGGGTCCACCCCTTACCGGGGATGACGACGCGGGATCGGCTCAACGAGGAGACACGGCGATCTGTACACGCTGGCTGTCGTTGTCGGAGAGGAAGGACGCCAGTTCCCATCCCTGCTCGGCGACGGTGGTGTGGTCGGCTCCGGAGACGGGTCGCAGCGGAGTGACGATCACGGTGCCGGCCTTGACGTTCCAGGTCGCGGCGACCCGGCCGTCGACCAGGACGACGCGAGCGCCGGCGACCGACACGCCGCGATGGGCGTTGTCGATGATCCGGCTGCGGTTGTGGTAGCCGAGGAGCACGTTGTCGAATAGCGGAAGACGATCGCCTCCTCGACGCCCCCTGCCGGCGGAGATCGGCGAGCTGGCACTCGACGAGGTCGGGCTTGACCGTGCCGTTCCAGAACCACAGCACAGTCGGCCTGCTGTCCGCTCGTGGTATCGAGAACCGTTCCCGGGCGGTCTGGTCGGTCGTGGACGCCATCGTGGACGGGACCGCCATGCCGGCGACGGGCCACGACAACCAACGACACCAGCACGGTGAGCACGGCGCCGACCGAGCGGGGCTTGCTCACGACGTCGGGGGTTCTCCCTTCGAGTGCCAGACCGCGCCAGCCTGAGAATGAATCGGTTCACGATCTAACAGCGATTCCAGCAGGTCAAGTACACGTACGGTTCCGGCCAGGGAGGTAAACGTTCCTTTCAACGGTCGCTGGTCACGTGCACGGCAGAAGTTCTTCCTTGTCCGGCATCGGTCAGTTCCGTTGTGCCCGCCGTGGCACCGCACGTACCGTTCGATCCGATCAGATTGATACGTATCAGCGCGCCGACTGGTCCGGAGACTGACAACCAGCACATCGGGAGCCGACCATGCCACTGCCACTCACCAGGTCGAACGCGAGGGCGCGCAAGGCAGCGGCCGGCAGGGTCGTGCTCGTCGTCTTGCTCCTCGGCGGTTTGGCAGGCGGTGTCCAGCCGGCCGGAGCCGCGGCCGGCGAGACCGAGACGACTCCCGTCACAACGAGCGCGGATTCACCCGGGGAATCGAAGCTCGACGCCGAGCGGTTCGCGAGCCCGCCGTCCAGCAGCCGCCCCACCCTGCTGTGGTTCTGGAACGGCAAGATGACGCCGGAGCTCATCGACCGGCAACTCGCGGCGATGCGTGACGAGGGCTTCCATGAGGCGGTCATCTTTCCCCGCGGCGACGATCGGGAGCTCGAACCCCAGTTCTTCTCGGAGGCATGGTTCGACATCATCGGCCACACGCTCGACGAGGCGCGGCGCCACGACATGCACTTGTGGCTGTTCAACGACGACTACTTCCCCAGTGGCCGTGCGGCGAGCCTCGTCCTGCGCGGCGGGCGGGTCGGCGACCGGGTTTACGAACCACAGCCACAGCTGCGGCCACAGGAGCTCACCCGGCTGACATCGAAGGAGGTGGCCGGTCCCGGCCCCATCGATCTCTCACTCAACGCCGCGATCGGCGTACCGGGATTCCGGGTGCAGGACGGCGTACTGCGTGTGGATGCCGGAGCGGCCGCAGGCGGCGGCGAGGCACGACTGACCGAGGGCCATGAGTGGCGCGACTACGCCGTCGAGTACGACCTGACGATCCGCCGCGGCGCTGGGGGCTTCGTCGTGCGCTCGACCGGCGACGAGAACGGCTACCTCATCGACCACGGTCGCGGCGGCGTGGTCAACATCTACCGCAAGCAGGGCACCGGACTCACCAAGATCGGGACCGGGCAAGCGACCGGCATCGACCCGGCAGCCGAACGGCGCGTCCGGATCCGGGTGGCGGGCAGCACGGTCGAAGCGTCGGTAAACGGCGATGTGGTCGCGACGGCTGACGACGACACGTGGAGTGCGGGAACGGCCGGACCTCGTGTCGTGGCGGATCAGGCCGCGGACTTCGACGACATGCGCATCACCAGCGGCGCGGGGACGGTCCTGTACGAGGAGACCTTCGACGACGCGGCGGCGGTCGATGCCTTCGACACGACGAGGTTCTCCGGCGGCGGAGTACAGCCAGAGGACGTCGTCGCCGTCTCCGCCCTCCCGATCCGCGACGGCACGCCGGATCTCGGCGGCGTCGTCGACCTCACCGAGCGGTTCCGCAAGGGCGAGCAGTGGGACGCGCCAGAAGGCCGGTTCCAGCTCGAGTACTACCGGCGCCACCACCTCAGCATGACCGGGCTCTACAACAACTACCTCGACCTGATGAATCCCGAGGCCGTCACCCGGTACCTCGATGTGATCCACGGTGAGTACTACCGGCGTTTTCCGGAAGCCTTCGGCACGGTCCTGCGCGGCTTCTGGGACGACGAGCCGGCGAACCCCCGCGAGTGGGGGCGAACGGCGTGGTCGGATGTGCTGCCCGGCGAGCTCGCAGAAGAAGGCAAGAAGCCGGCACAGGTGCTGCCCGCGTTGTTCGGAGACCATGGGCGCGCCGGCCGCATCGCCAAGGGCGCGTATGAGCACGCCGTCTCCGACGGGTTGGCCAACTACTACCGCCTCTCGGGGAAATGGGCGAAGGAGCACGACGTCGCACTGATGTCAAACCCCTACTCCGACCACTTCGGACCGACGAGTGCGCTGCGGTGGGGCGACACCTACAAGAACGACCAGTGGTTTCAGGTCCCCGGCGCCGATGCGGTGTTCAACCAGGTTCTCCCCGGAAAGCAATCGGTGATCCCGCGGTATCCGGCGAGCTCGGGCCACCAGATGGGGCGGGAGCGTATCGGCGCCGAGGTGCTCGGCGCCTACGGTTGGGGCGTGACCCCGGAACTCACCCGGTTCGTCAACGGATACATGGCCGTACGCGGCGTCAACTTCAGTATCTTCCACGCCTACTGGGCGGACCCTTCCAAAGTCATCCACCCGCCGCCGTTCCAGCCCGAGAACAGCTGGTGGTCCGCCGTCGACGGGGCTACCACCTGGACCGGGCGCGTCATGGAAGCGGCACTCGGGCGTGCCGTCGCTCCCACGGCGGTGATCCATCCGCAACGTGCATCCGAAGCGTGGGCAGGCACCCCGGCTGCGGGCCCGATCGACTCCGGCTTCGAGCGGGCCGTCACCGCACTCGAGGACGTACAGGTCGATCTCGACACGTTGCCGGACAGCAACCTCGACGGCGACGCCGAGATGCGACGGCAGGCGGTACCCCGCGAAGGTGCGCTGCATATCGGACCTCAGGCTTACCGGTTCGTCGTGCTTCCGCCATCGCCGACATTCAGCCTGGAATCGGCGCAACGCCTGTCCGAGCTCGTGCGCGAGGGAGGCACCGTCGTCGCCATGGGCGAGTTGCCGACCGAGGAGACCAGTGGCAAGGACGCCGAGCTTCGCAAGGTGCTGACCGATTTGTTCGGCATCGACCCCGCAAGCCCCGAACCGCACACCGAACCGACCGGCGCGGGAAAGACGGTGTTCGTCGCCGACGCCGCCGCACTGCAGCGAGCGGCCGACGAGGCCGACGTTGCGGCGGCCGAGCTCGCCCCTGCCGACTCCGACGTCCGGGTGCTACGCACGAAGCGCGGAGGCCAGCAGGTCTTCCTCGTAATGAACGAGGGCGAGGAACGCGTCGACACGGCGGCGACCTTCCCCGCGTCGGGCACACCAAGGCTGTGGGACCCGGAAGACGGATCGAGTGAGCAGGCCCTGCACTACAACGTCGCTCGCGGAGGGCGAGCCGTGACCGTTTCGCTGCGCCTCGAGCCGCATGAGGTTCAGGCCGTCTCCTTCGAGGGAGCAAGCGGCGAGGCGCGCAGCGACCCACACCTGCTGCACTCGACGGCCGAACCGCGCGCGCTGCGTCAGGTCGACGCTTCGACACTCGAGGCGGAGGTGGAGATCCCGGATTCCGGCGATCACCCGATCCTCGGGGCCGCGGGCGGCCGCTACTACCGGGGTGTCGCTCACGTCGATGACGAACTGGCACCGATCCCGCTCGAAGGCGACTGGCGGTTCCGCTTCGACCGTGCGGATGCGGAGTGGACCGATCGGGAACCGGGGTCGTGGACCGACCTGGATCCGCACTACTCGGGCAGTGCCGTGTACCAGAAGGAATTCGAGCTGTCGGCAGCCGACGTCGCCGAGGGGAACAAGCTCAGGCTGCACCTTGGCGCCGTCCGTGATGTCGCCGAGGTGACCGTTAACGGCACGAAGATGGGCCGGCTGCTGTGGAAGCCGTACCGCGTCGATGTCACGGACGCTCTGCGCGCCGGCACCAACCGCATCACCGTGCGCGTCACCAACACCAATGCGAACGAGCATGGCTCGGCGCAGCCGTCCGGCCTGCTCGGGCCGGTGGCACTCACGCCGTACCGGGTGCAGACCGTCCGCCTCACGCACGCTCCCGATGGGGTGGCAGTGGGCGACACCGTGGCGATGACCGCGGCGCCTGCCACGGCGAGCCTGGCAGGCTGCCAGCCGCACCGCGTGAACGTCGCGATCCACAACTTCGGCCCGCGACCCATCTCCGGACCGCTGGAGCTCGAGGGCAGCGACGGCATCGCAGCCAACGGGTCGACAACTCATGTCGAGGTGGACGGCCGCGACGCCGTCACCATCCCCGTTGACGTGCACAGGGAGCCGGGATCCACGGTCTCCAGTGGCACCCTGACCGCCGGCTTCCAGGGGCAGAGCGTGTCGGTACGGTTAGCGGTGGGCGACAACCTCGTGCGCGGGGCCCAGGTGAGCGCATCCTCGACGCACAACAGCCACAGCGCGCCGAGCGTCGTCAACGGGACGACCGATTCCACCAACTGGGGCGTGGGCGACGGCTGGAACGACAACACCATTCACGCGTTCCCGGACTGGGTCACGGCGCGGATGGCTTGCGAGCAGCAGGTCGGGCGCGTCGACGTCTACACACTCGACTCGGCACGGTTCCCTGCTTCCCGCTTCGGCATCAAGGACTTCGACGTGCAGGTGCGCGACGGCGACGCTTGGCGCACGGTGGCCGAGGTCCGGGACAACACCCAGGGTCTGATCAGCACGACGTTCACCCCTGTGACCACGGACGCCGTTCGGCTCGTCGTCCACTCCGCGAACGACGGTGACTACGCGCGCGTGATGGAGATCGAAGCGTACCGGGAGTGACGGGGCGCTCCTGGCCTCGGGCGCGGCACGCGGGGGCACGTGTGTAACGCACGGCACGCCGGGGGCACGCGCGGCCGTGCGGACCGAAGGCCACCTTGGCCACGATGTGCCACCCAGGGTGGCCTCGACACGTCGGCACGGCCGATAGGCGGGTGGACAGCGGACCGAAGGTGGCCTTGGGTTCCTGTGCGGTGCCCAAGGCCGCCTTCGGCACCAAACGTCAGGCCGTCGCGAACCGCCAGCTGTCGGAACGCACCCGGTACAGCGCCCGGCCGTCCTCGATGCGGAGGAACTCCGCGCCGGCCGTCGCGGTCGGGTTGCTGCCGTCGCGAAGCGGAACCGAGAGATGGTGGCCGTGGTGTTCACCGGCACCTCGACGTTCAGCAGTAGCGCGTCGTCCGTGCGGCGCCAGTGGCTGGTGATGGTGCCATGCGGCGAGGCCACTCGGCCTTGGCCTCGTCGAGTTCGGCCGATGTCAGCGGCTCTACAGGGAACTCACGGAAGCCAGGCTACTGGGGTGGATCCCTCCGAGGTAGCGGTACATCCAGTCGTCGATCGCTCCCATTATGAAGTGGTTGCGCACTCCCCTGCCGTCCCAGAACTCCCACAGCGTGGTCTTCACCGCTTTCCACCATGTGCGCGTAGCTAGGACCGGTCGGGTTCTTCACCATGTCGAGGACCACGTCGGCCTTGCCCGCGTCACCGAGCGAATCGAGCAGGGCACACGAAGGCGGTCGTCGCCGGGATCGCGACCAGTGTGCTCCGGTCGAAGGCACACCAATCTCCGAGGCCGTAGTCGAGAAGATGATTCCGCGCCTTGCCGGCGAGGTAGTCCATCTACCGCCGCATCGCCGGGTAGTTCTCGCGCATCGCATCGATGTCGCCGTAGTTGTCGAACATCTTCCACGGCGCCATGATGATCGCGCCGCCCCAGTTCGGGTCATCCCGGAAACCCCCGGAGAGCACCGTGTACTCCGGTGCGATGTCGGGGACCATCCCGTTGTCCAGCTGCGCGTCCGACATGTTGCGCACCAGCTGCCGGTAGTAGCTGGCCACGTCCCAGTTGGCCACCACGGTGTCCACGTCCGCACTGAGACCGCACTCGCTGCACTCGACGACGTGCTCATCGAAGCGGGTAAGCACGAGAGCGACTCACCATCCCCGGACTGCACCACCTACGAGCGGCAGCTCTGGATGCCTCGGCCGCGCCGAGCCGGGGAGGCCACGCGGGCCGCACACGTACAAGGTAGTCGCGCGCTGGGCTGGATTCCTAGCGCTCGTTTGACAACCTCCTAGCAAGCCAGGCGACACTCCAGTTGCTGGACCTGTCTACTCGTCAAGCAGCAAGTCCATCACAAGCGCAACGGAGCAGAGCATGGGCAAGATCGTCTCGAACTTCTTCATCTCCCTCGACGGCGTGGTGGAAGCACCGAATGCGTGGCATTGCTCGTACTTCGACGACCAGATGGGCGCCTCGATCGGCACGGGCATGGCGACCGCATGGGCGTTTTTGATGGGCCGCAAGCCATACGAGGAATGGTCCGAGTACTGGACGACGTCGACCGACGATCCGGACCTCGCCGTGTACTTCAACAACATCCGCAAATACGTCGTGTCCAGCACGCTGGAGAAGGCCGACTGGAACAACACCACCGTCATCTCTGGCCAGGGCCAGCGATTTTTCGAAGACACCGCCACCCACCCGCTGAAGCTGGTCAGTCCGAGACATCCAAAACCGGCGTGCTCAACCTCACCTACATCCCAGACACCGCCTAACTGGATGGACATCGCTGATGCGCTGTCTCCCCGATGAGTTTTTCGGCTCCGGTGGGTCCATCCGTACATGAGCATTCCAACGACCTACCGAAGGAGCACCAGCCATGGCACTCGCCCGCGTCCACAACTTTTCCATCTCACTCGACGGCTTCGGCACCGGTGAGGGGCAGAGCCGCAACGCACATTTCGGTCACGCCGAGGACAGGCTGCACCGATGGATGTTCGGCACCCGGTGGTGGCAGCCCGGCGGTAGCGGCGGCATCGACGACGCCTTCGCGCAGCAGCACGACCCGGGGATCGGCGCCGAGATCATGGGCGCCGGGAAGTTCGGCCACCCCGGATGGCACGAGGACCCGGACTGGAAGGGCGCGTGGGGTCCCAACCCGCCATTCCACACACCGACCTTCATCCTCACCCACCACCCGCGCCCGTCGATCGAGATGGAAGGCGGCACGACGTTCCACTTCATCGACGCCTCGCCTGCCGAGGCACTCAACACCGCCCGCGAGGCTGCGGACGGCCAGGACGTACGCATCGGCGGGGGTCCCACCATGGTCCGCGACTTCCTCGCTGCCGGACTCGTCGACCACATGCACACGGTGGTGGTCCCGATCCTGCTGGGCCGAGGCGTCCGCCTCTGGGACGGACTGGAGGGCCTCGAGAAGGACTACAAGGTCGAGGCCACCTCCTCACCCAGCGGGGTCACACATGTGACCTTCACCCGAGGATGAGGCGAGTTTCGCGGCCAGCTCGCCGAGCTCGGCGTTCTCCGCGGCGGTCGGGGCACATCGTCCAGTGCCGGCCAGCGACGCGTCCCTGCGGAAAACGACGCGGCGAACGCAGTCTCGGTGATCTTCTCCAGTATCTCGCAGGACCCGGCAAGGCTCTCGGCGGGCGGTTCCGCAGTGTCGGGGAGGGGCACGAACAGGCGCCTGCGATCAACACGCACAGCATGATCAGGTGTGGTGTGACAATGACGAACGCGCCTGCCGCCAGGGTAGGCGCCGTTGACAGCCGGTCACGGAGGGCGCGGCCGGGGCCAACGGCCGTACCGCCTGAGGAATCCAGTTACGAGGATCGGAGTGTCGAACACCGGTGATTCTGGGTGGCATGAGCATTCTTTCATCTTCGTGCGTCGATAAGGGGTATTTCACGGATCCGGGCTGCGTGCGCGCGTCAGCAGGCACAGGTTGCGCGGGCGAAGTACTAGCGATCCGCAAGGCGGTTCCTAGCTGGCCGGGCCACTGTATCGAACGATGCGAAGAACAGGGGCGCGCCGGTTGTGCGGTTCTCGCGCGCTCTAACGGCACGCTGCGCAGAGAGGACCCAGCTACCCATGAACACCATGTTGTCCACCTTCAGACATCGCCTGCTCGTCGTGGGCGCCGCTGCCTTGTTTGTCGTCGCCGGCATCACGACTGTGCCGGCACCCGCCGCAGCTTCAGTGGGATCGGGTCCGGCACTGGTGCGCACGACCGACGGATGGGTTCGCGGCAGGGTGACGGCGGACCACCGCATCTTCCAGGGGATCCCGTATGCCGCGCCGCCGGTGGGCAGGCTTCGATTCCGTGCTTCGCGGCCGGTCACGCCATGGACAGGAATCCTAGCGGCCACCCGGCCCGCGTCGGGCTGCGCGCAGACCTACCTGTCCGACTCCGGTCCCACGTTCTATGGCAGCGAGGACTGCCTGTACTTAAACGTGCACATACCCCGCGACGCGGAAGCGCCGATGCCGGTCATGGTGTTCATTCATGGTGGTGGTCTCGGTAACGGCGACGGTGGCGCCTACGACCCGCGACGTGTCACCCGTCAGGGTGGAGTGATCGTGGTGACCCTCAACTACCGACTCGGGGCACTCGGGTTCCTGCATCACCCCACGCTGGGTGACAGGTGGGCCGGCAACGTCGGTATCGCTGACCAGCAGGCCGCGTTACGCTGGGTGCGCCGCGACATCGCGGCGTTCGGCGGGGATCCGGGCAATATCACTTTGTGGGGGGAGTCCGCAGGGGCCTACAGCGTGTGCGCCCAGATCGCATCACCGGCCGCGCGCGGACTGTTCGACAAGGCCATCACCCAAAGCGGCCCGTGCGGAAACGACTTCGTTACCAGCTGGGAGGCCAGGCGGCGCGCCCAGGTCGCGGTCGAGGAACTCGGCTGCGCAAACACCCACCCGGTCGTAGCGTGCCTGCGCCGTATCCCGGCTCGCGAGATCGCGTCAGTGAAGTTCCAGGAGGTCCGCCTCACCCGCCGCATCACGAACCTGCCCTGGATGCCGGTCGCCGGCACCGCGCCGATCCCGCTGCAGCCGATGACGGCGGTGCGGACCGGGATCGGCAACATCGTGCCGATGATCGCCGGTGGAACCCGGGACGAGATGCGGACCTTCATCGTCGACCGATACAACCTGGGTCTGGGTCTGATCACCGCCACCGAATACCTCCGGCTGATCCGCGAGCTGTACGGCGAGCACGCCGACGAGGTGCTCGCCGAGTACCCGCATACCCGCTACAACTCGCCGAGCATCGCGCTGGCCACCGTGCTCACCGACGAGGGGCAAGCCGCCGGCGCCTGCCGCCAGTTGATCTTCGACAACCTGCTGGCCCGCCGGGCCCCGTTGTTCGCCTACGAGTTCACCGAACCGAGCATCGAGACCACCGGGGGCTTCCCGCACGGTGCCGAGCACGGCGTCGACGTGCCGTACTTCTTCGACAGCTACTGGACGAACCCAGAACCGATGCCCGAGCCAAAGGCCCGCCTGGCCGAAACTCTGATCGAGCACTGGACTACCTTCACCCGCACCGGAGAGCCGGGCCGAGCATGGACCAGCTACCGCCCGGGCATCGGTCGTTCGTTCTCGACCACCTACATCGGCGACACCGACCTCGCCGCGAACCACCGATGCGCGTTCTGGGATACTTTGGATGATCAGTGGCCAGCACGCGGCATTTCCCGGAGACCACCGGACGCTACAGGCACTCCTAGCGATTGTGGGGCCAACTCCTAGCTGTGCAAACAAGCGTGAAACCAGCCCGGTCGGGAAGGAGGGCGACATGTTGGCTGAGCTCGCACAGACGGCCCGCGGGAGGCGACGTTCACCGCGTGGCTGGGGACCGCCGGCGACTGGTCGTTCCTGCCGACTGAGTTCCGCAATCGGCCGCTGGCCGGCATCGGCTACGTGTGGGTCGGCGACCCGGACGTCGGCCGCCATCTGGCTCCCGCCCTGCGCGCGGCAGGCACGCCGATCGCGTCCGGGAGCTGAGCTACCTCGAACTCCAGCGGATGGACGAACGACTGCAGGGCCACGCCCAGCGCCGCTACTGGAAAGGCCACTACCTACGCGAGCTGACCAACTCCGCCATCGAATGTTTCTGCCCTGCATGCACAGGACAGCACGGTGCTGCACGACCCGCCGGCGAGTGCACGCCCCGATGTGCTGGCGTCCTGCTTTGACGCATTGGCGGCGTACCTGGTAGGCGACCGCGAGGGTGCGTGGCAGCGGATTGATGCCGCCCTGCGCGCGGCGCACGAGCTGGCCGAGCCCTACGCACTGGCGCTCGCGCACAGCTTCCACGCCCGTCTTGCGGTACTGGGCCGCGACACCGCCCTTACCACGGCCGCGGCCGGGAAGGCCATCAGCATCGCGGACGAACACGGGTTCCCGCTACTACGGGCGCACGCCGCCATCCCGCAGGGCTGGGCACGCGCCGCGGACGGCGAACTGGAAGCCGGTCTCGCCGTAATCGAGCGCGGGCTGACCCAACTGCATCGCCACGAACAGCGGATCTTGGCGCCATTTCACAGCGGGTTGCGGGCGGAGGTTCTGCTGAAGCTCGGCCGTCCGGATACGGCCCTCGCGGCGGTCGACGACGCACTCGCCGAGGCGGCAGGGCGCGGAGAGGCCTTCGCCGTCCCGAGCCTGAATCATCTGCGGGGCATCGCGCTGGACACACTCGGCCGCGCCGCTCTGGGGGCGAGCCGCGCGGCGCCGTTCCCCTCAGCAGGTGGCTTTCTGGCCTGCTGCCCGTTCCACGAACTCGAGCATGGTTCGCCTTAGCGTGCCGGCGTTTGGGCCGTCCTCAGCGAGGATGTCGGTTCCGTGCCGGCCGCTGTCGATGATGAGGAGTTCTCCGGCGGGTGCCCACGCGTGGAGCTGGCGGGCCGACTTCGCGCCGCCGTAGGCATCCGCCTCCCCGGAGATGAACAGGATGGGGCAGCGAACCGAGGAGACGTCTACCTCGGTGAACTCGTAGCTCTCGGCCTGCTGCACCCCGGCAAGCCAGATGACGGCGTTGATCCCGTTGGTTGGCTGCTCGGCGGCGTAGAGCGACGCCATCGCTCCAATACTCGCGCCCACGGCGATCACGACCTCCGCGCCGTTGTCCCGAAGGAAGGTGGCCGCGCCCAGGACATCCCGCCAGTGGTCTGCGAAGTCGTTCAGGTCGGCGTCGGCCGCGCGAGCGTAGGTGAGCGCTTGGTGCCCGTGTTTCGCGAGTTCCGCGGCGAAGGAGGTCCAGTCGTCCTGGCTTGCTCCGGAGCTGCCCATATGCGACAGCACGATGGCCACGCGCCCAGTGCCGAATAGCCGACCGGACCGCCTCCCGGCGTCTCGCGCCGCGAAGGTGATCTCCCGATACGAAGCCGGCTCTGCACTGGACGAACTGCCCGCGCTCGCAGGGTTACTTGCCGAAGGCGCGGCTGTCGTCGACTCGGGACCAGTGGCCGGGACACACGCGACGAGTGTCAACGAGCTCACCAGAGCGACCAGGATGCACAGCGGCTGACGCACTGGCAATAGATACCACGTCGGACGGGGCCGAGCCACGATCTGCACCGATTCCTCACTGGTGAGCATCGCCGTTGTTACCGAGTGGCCGGCTACGGCCGCATCGGCGATGATGCTCAGCCAGGTACTGGCCGCGGCGAGTGCCTCGGACGACAGCAGTCGCAGTCGCAGCGGCACCTGCACGCCGCTCTCGAACAGCTTCTTGCCCTTGCCGACGACCGGCGGGTGCACCAGCACCTGGAGTTCGTCGAGCAGACGCTGTTCGCGCAGCCAACGCGCGAGCGTCCCGCTGCCGGACATGCCAAGCTGCAGGTCTGCTTGAGCTTGACGATCTCAGCCTGAACGTCACCACTGACGACGATGGCGTTCGCCAAGCCGGCTCGGTAAGCGTGGTCGCAACGAAGGATCCGGGTGTCGTTCGTCTGTACTGTGACCGGGTCGCCCGTTGGCCCGTAGCTCGGGAGCTCCTCATAGGTATGGCGTGGCGCAATGAATAGTGAGCGACCGCAGTTCGATGTCCACGACATCGTGAGTGCCTTCAACCGCGGGCGGGAACGTTTACGGGATGGTGATGACGGTCTTGGTGTCGTCGCCGAGGATGTGCTCGCGCAGTGCGGTGGGCGACTGGTCGAATGGCGCGACGTTGGTGGTGACGTCCTGGGGGCGTAGGTGTCCATCGGTGATGAGTTCGAGCACCGCGGGGATGAGTGTACGGGTGTGGGCGCGTCCGAGGTGAAGGGTGGCGTTGCGGGCGAACATCAACCCGGTCGGGATGCGCACCGAGCGGTGCAGGATGCCCGCGCAGCTGCAGGTCCCGTCTGGTGCGGTGTGGGTCAGTGCCGTCCACAGTCCACGCCGCGACCCGCTGAGATCCACCGTCAGCGGCGCCGGTGGGCGCCCGCGCAGCTCGCCGGGCGCCAGCGTGTGCAGACCGAGCCGTTCGGCGTGCGCACGGACAGCCTGCCGGCTGTCGACAAGAGTCACTTGCCGCGCACCGAGTGCGCGAGCGACCTGCCCGGCGTAGAGCGGTGTGCTTGCGCTGAACACCGGGCGGCGGCCCGTTCCCGCGATGATGAGGATCTCCGCGGCGGGGTCCCGCTTCAGGAGCGCAGGCAGGTGCGGGGCGACGTGCCGGTAGCCATCGCAGACGGTGTCCGCGACGCTGGCCGCGGCGACCGGGTCGATCCCGTCGGGCAGCGGTACCAGCATCGCATCGGCGAAGGGTATGGCGAGCTGCTCGGCGAACGCACCGCCCCAATGGCCGCCACCGACGCCGAACCCGTACATCGAGATCGGTGGCACGCCGGTGCAGTTGCCGGTAAGCCCGGCCCGGCACGCGCCGCACGCACCGCAGCTGATCTGGAAAGGCACCACCACGCGATCTCCGGGCCGGACCGTCGCCACCTGCGCCCCCACGGTCATCACCTCGGCCACGCACTCATGTCCCAGCGCCAGCGGTAGTGGAAACGGGGTCCGCCCCAGCGCCAGGGGTCGGTCCAGGTCGCAGGTGGCCATCGCCAGGGGCCGCACCAGCGCGCCCGTGGGCCCGGGAGGAGGTGGAGTTGGGACGTCGTGGAACGCCAGGCGGCCTCCGGGGCCGACCATCAGCGCGCGCATCCGAGCGCGGGTGGGCCGCCGTCGCTGCGCGAACCGGTCACGGGCCGCGTCGACCAGCCGGTGGGTGCGCCGGGAAGCGTCCCGCTCCAGCGCGGCTGCGCCGGCAACCGAGGAGACCGGGGTGAGCATTGCGGCGGTGTGACCGATCCACCCTCGCGGGCGGAAGCGCAACGGAGAGGAACTCACGCAACCCGCCTTGGTCATCACAGCCTCCCGCACCAGCAACGTCAGTCCAGGGAATAGAGTAGCCCCGGCTCGGGCGTCGGCGGCATCAACTCGGCAAGACCTCCACCGCTGCCAGCGGCTCGGCGGGTACGGTTTCGCCGCGAACGGCGCTGCGCCCAGCAAGTTGCGGGTGAACTGCCGTAGGACCTGTCCGACATGGTGCGCGGCTACGAGGACGTCTCTGGCCGGTATCGAGAGTGCGGAAATGGTTGACCGTCGGGCACGATGCCGAGAGTAAGGACCGACCACTCGCAGCCCCAAGGATCAGCGTGGCATCGACGCCAACCAGATGCAGTTGTCGGGCTAGTCGTGCTGTTTCCCTGACGTGCGCCGTCACCGCATGAGCGTCCGCGTCGATCAGGCGAAGGTGAACATACGTCCACACAGTCGCGAGCCGTAGACGCTCATCGACAGCGCGTTCTGAATAAGACCGGCATGGCGATCGGGATGAACTCCTTCTCGAGGTCGCTAATCCCTCCCGTGTGTCCGGCCAGAGCCACGCTCCGGCCGGGACCTCTTCAGGCTCCGAGGATTTGTCGAGGATCAGTCACGCCACCCCGTACTCGTCCCACCATCGACCGGACCCACTACACCGCCATTGAGCACGTCTGATACCGCCACCGCCCGCGGCTCGAATGGTGGACGCGCGTGCTGTGCGGGTTTGCGCACCTCGATCAGGAAACGGCGGGAGTAGGCGACGAACGAACCGTCCCGCAGTATCTGCTCGTGCAGAGCCGCCAGGTGGTCGCGGTACCTCTTGACCGTGAAGTGCGGGACGAACCAGATCACCTTGCGCAGAAAATAGACCATCGCGCCGATATCGAAGAACTCCATCTTGAGCTCCGCAAGCCGCAGGTCGACGACTTCCAAGCCGGCCCGCTCGGCCTGCTGCCGCGCCACCCCGGGCTCGCGGCCGCTCTTGCCCAGCGGCTGCGGACCGAGAAAGAAGTCATAGATCTCGTGGCCACTGTCCGGACCGACCTGCTGGGAGAAATAGGTACCACCCGGTGCCAGGACCCGAGCGATCTCGTCCCAGTAGGCCTGCACCGGGTGGCGACTGGTGACCAGATCAAAGGTACCGTCAGCAAACGGCAGCGGCGGCTGATCCTCATCGGCGACGACGACAACGCCCTTGCCGCGCAGATTCTCCTGCGCGCGCGCGACATTCGGTGGCCACGACTCGGTCGCGACCATGGCCGCCGCCGCACGCTGCGGAACACCCGCCAGGACCTCGCCGCCCCCGGTCTGAATGTCCAGAGCCATCCGGGCACGGTCAATCCGCTCACCCATCAACCGCTGATAACGCCACGGCGGTCGCTCCTCGGTGGCCCGCCCGTCGAGCCAGGAAAAATCCCAGCCGCTGACGTCGACAACCTCGGCCTCCGCGATCAGTTCATCCACACTCTTACCCACGAGGCGTAATACTCACCTGCCGCCCCGCGCCGCGCCATCGCAAATCGCCCCGCTGCTCGACGAGGACGCGCAGCCACTCATCGGAATGATCCGGTCGGTGCCGCCACCGCGAACACGTCGGACGTGAGCTCGTCGGGCCCGGTGACATTGCTACGTCCGAGAGCCGATGCTGACGTGCGGCGGTACGAGCCTTGGCGTAGCGGCAAGTCCGTTGCGGGGCCGACGATCTCGCGCTGTTTTCGGACGACTCTGAGTCACGTCCCGAACGACGCGAAGGATCGGAGCAGGCCATGACTCTCCAATACACGACGAGGAAACCGGTCGACGCGGCACGGCGCGTCGAACAGGCTCAGCGTGCGGCCGCGCAATGGCTGTCCACATACTCGATTCCTATCCTGCGGGCCAGCCTGGGCGTGGTGTTTCTCGCCTTCGGGGCGCTGAAGTTCATCCCGGGTCTCAGCCCGGCGGCGGAGCTGGCGACCCGCACCGTGGAGACCCTGACGCTGGGGATCGTCCCCGGTTCCGCGGCGTTGATCCTCACGGCGATCATGGAGTGTTTCGTCGGCATCACGCTCGTGACCGGCAAGCTGCTGCGGGCCGGGCTCGCGGTGCTTGGCGTGTCGCTGATCGGGATCATGTCGCCCCTGGTCCTGTTCGCCGCCGATCTGTTCCCCGGGGCGCCGACGCTGGAGGCCCAGTACGTGTTCAAGGACATCGTGCTGGCCGCCGCTGGGATGGTCGTCGCGGCGAAGGCGCTCGGCGCGCGGCTGGTCTCGACGCGGCACTGACCGCCGACGCCTGCAGCCCCGCTCCGCCGCTTGCGGCGGAGCGGGACGTCGCGGCGCGAGGGTGACAACGCCGACCCGACCGGGATACGCAGCCCGACGTACGCGAGAGATCAGCAGCTGGACGGATGACCGGGATGCCTCCACGGCCGACCATGGGGACGTCCGTTGAGAGCAGCTTCACCAGCGAGGAACCGATCATGGCAACCACGAGTCCCACCCGACGGCCGTTCCGGCTGGGCGGGCGTGCCCGCAAGGCGTTCCTGGTCGTCCACATCATGTCGGCTGGATTGTGGTTCGGTGTGGACATCGCGCTGGGCATCTCGCTGGCCACCGCGATGCTGACCGACGCCCCGCAGGTCGCCGGCGTGGCACTGCAGGCGATCGACGTCTTCGCCATCTGGCCAATGTTCGGCGCGAGCCTGCTGTGCCTGATCAGCGGCGTGGTGCTGGGCCTCGGCAGCAAGTACGGGCTGCTGCGGTACTGGTGGGTGGCCGTGAAGTTCGGGATCAACGTGGCCATGTCCACGCTGATCTTCTTCGCCCTGCGGCCCGGGGTCGACGAGGCCGCCACCATCGGCGAGCGGCTACTCGCCGGCGACCCCACCGCCGCGGTGCCCAGCGACCTGATCTTCCCGGTCGTCGTCGCGCCCACCCTGCTGATCACCGCCTACGTGCTGTCCACCTTCAAGCCATGGGGCAGAACCCGGCGCAGGCCGAAAGTCGCCAGGACCGCACAGCAGCCGCGCGCCGAACGGGCGGCCCGCACCCCGATCGGAGTGTGACCGCCATGATCCCCGTCGAGACCACTTCTCTTACCAAGCGCTACGGCCGCACCCTCGCCGTCGACGAGCTGAGCATCACGGTGCAGCCGGGCGAAGTGTACGGCTTCCTCGGCCCGAACGGCGCCGGCAAGACCAGCACCCTGCGCATGCTGCTCGGGCTGATCCGGCCCACGTCGGGCACTTTGCGGCTGCCCGACCGGCCGCCCGGCCCCGGCTGCCTGGACCGGGTCGGCGCACTGATCGGAGGCCCCGCTTTCTACCCGTATCTGTCAGGGCGGGCCAACGTGCGTGTGTTGGCCAACCATGCCGGCGTCCACCGCGGCGGGGTAGACGCCATGCTGGAACTCGTCGACCTGGCCCAGCGGGGCCGGGACCGCTACACCACCTACTCACTCGGCATGAAGCAGCGGCTCGGACTGGCCGCGGCCATGCTCAAGGAGCCCGAGCTACTCGTCCTCGACGAGCCCACCAACGGCCTCGACCCGGCGGGCATGGCCGACATGCGAACGACCGTCCGCAAGTTGGCCGTCGACGGCTGCACCGTGCTGTTTTCCAGCCACCTGCTGACCGAGGTCGCGCAGGTCTGCAACCGGGTCGGCGTGCTCAACGGCGGGCGGCTTGTCACCGAGACCACGGTCGCCGAGCTGTGCGGCGGCGGGACGCTGCGGGTCATCGCGCACCCGACGGCGGCGGCGCGCGAGCACCTCGCCGGACTGCTCGGCACCGACCTGGTGCATGTCGGCGGCGACGTGATCGACCTGGACATCGCCGCCGCCGACGCCGCCCGCATCAACACCGCCCTGGTCGGCGCCGACGTCGCGGTGAGCGAGCTGCACTGGCGCGAGCCCGACCCGGAACGGACGTTCCTCGAACTCACCGGGGGCGATCACCGTGTTGACTGACCTCCGGGCGGAGATCGTCAAGCAGGCCCGCCGGCCGTCGAGCTGGCTGCTGCTGGTCATCGCTGCGCTACTGACGCTGACCTTCGCCTACGTCATCCCCCACGTCGGCTACACCGGCACCCCCTCCGACGCAGGCCGCGGCCTGGCGGCGATGCTGCCCGCGCAGTTCGTCGGCAGCGTGCTCGGCGGGCTGCCGGTGTTCGTCGGCGCCCTTGCGCTGACCTTCGGGGTGCTGGTGGCCGGAAGCGAGTACGGTTTCGAAACCTGGAAGACGGTGCTGGCACAGCAGCCGTCGCGCATGGCCGTGTACTGCGCAAAGCAGATCACCGTCGCAACGGGTGCGCTGGCCGGTGCTGACGTTGCTCGCGATCGCAGCCACGGCGAGCGCCGTTATCGCCGGTGTGGAGGGACAGCCGATGGCCTGGCCGGAGCTGGCGGACCTGGCAGCGGGCGTCGGTGTCGGGTGGCTGGTCACCGCGATGTGGGGCTGCCTCGGCATGCTGCTCGGCGTCGGCCTGCACTCCGTCGCCGTGCCCATCGGTCTCGGCCTGGTGTGGCTGCTCGCCGTGCAGAACCTGCTCACCGCGATCGCCGCGCCGCTGGTGGGTTGGATCGCCCAGCTGCAGACGGTGCTGCCGGGCCCCAACGCCGCGGCGCTGGCCGCGGCGTTGGGGGCGTCCACGCGGACACCGGGTGTTGCGGCGATCGTGAGCGCTGGGCATGCGGCGGTCGTGGTCGCCGCCTACCTGGTGGCATTCTGTGTCTGCGGTGGATGGCTGCTGCACCGCCGGGACATCGTGTGAGGTGGACATCGTGAAGCTACTGCTGCCCCATCGTCACGATCTTTTGCTGGCCGGCGTGCTCGGGGTCGTCGGCGTGGTGGGCACGGTGGCGACCGACAGCATCGTCGGCGTTGACCGGCGGGTCGATACCCTGGCCATCGCCCTCGTGGTTGCCGGCGTGGTTGCTGTCGCCTTCCGGCGCCGGTGGCCGCTGGCCACGCTGGCACTGGTCACCGTCTTGACCGCGACTTACCTCGCGCTCGGTTATCCGTACGGGCCGGTCTTCTTCCCGTTTGTCGTCGCCGTCTACACCGTCGCCTCCCGCAGGCCGCTCACCACGTCGGTCCCGCCGGCGTTCGCGGCCCTGGTCGCACTGCTCGTCCACCTGTTCACTCATGAGGCGGCCATCGATGGCTTCGCCGGTCTCGGCCCGGCCACGGCGTGGGTCGCCGTGCCGTTCTCCATCGGCATCACCGTCCGCCTCACCCGGGACGCGAGGCAGCGTGAACAGGCGGAAGCTGTGCGAGAACGGGTCTACGACGAGCGGCTGCGCATCGCGCAGGAGGTCCACGACGTGGTCGGACACGGGCTGGCCGCGATCAAGATGCAGGCCGAAGTCGCGTTACACCTGCTCGCCAAGAAGCCTGAACAGGCCGAGCACGCACTGACCGAGATCAGCCGCACCAGCACAGAGGCGCTCGACGAGGTCCGGGCGACGCTGGCCGTCGTCCGGCAGCAGCAGGACGCCGCAAGGACGCCGATCCCGGGTCTCGTCCGCATCAACGATCTGACGCAACGGATGACCGAGGCGGGCTTGCAGGTCGACGTCGACACCACCGGCACACCACGGGACCTCCCGCCCGCAGTGGAACTCGCCGGCTACCGCATCGTTCAGGAGTCGCTGACCAATGTGCTCCGCCACGGCGCGCGCAAGATTGCCACCGTGCGGGTCGGTTACGATACTGGCGCGGTGCTCATCGAAGTTTCCAACCCATCGCCCGGCAGGCTCGGCAACATCGAACGCACCGGTTTCGGCATCACCGGCATGACCGAACGGGTCACCGCGCTGGGAGGCGAGTTCTCCGCGGGCCCGACCGGCGACGGCCGCTTCCAGGTCCGAGCCTCGATCCCGATCGGAGATTCCACGTGACCACTGTGGTCGTCGTCGACGACCAGGACCTGGTGCGATTCGGCCTACGCGCGCTGATCGAGAACGAGGACGGACTCAGCTTCGCCGGGGAAGCCGCCGACGGACTCGCCGCCGTGGCCACGATCCGCGAGCTCCGGCCGGACGTCGTCTTGATGGACATCCGGATGCCCGGCATCGACGGGCTCGAAGCCACCCGCCGCGTCACCGCCGACCCGCAGCTGGCCCACACCAAGATCGTTGTTCTGACCACGTTCGAGATCGACGAGTACGTGTTCGACGCACTCAAGAGTGGGGCGAGCGGTTTCCTGCTCAAAGACACCAAGCCGGCCGAACTGCTCCACGCCATCCGGCTGGTCGCCGACGGTGGCGCGCTGCTCTCCCCCAGCATTACCCGCAAGCTGATCCGCACCTTCGTCGAGCAACCGGCACGCAGTGTCAGACCACACCCCCAACTGGGCACGCTCACCGAGCGCGAGCGGGAGATCCTGGGCCTGGTTGGCGAAGGGCTAAGCAACGACGACATCGCGCAACGGCTGTTCATCAGCCCGGCGACCGCCCGCACGCACGTCGGCCGCGCCATGACCAAGCTCGGCGCCCGCGACCGCGCACAACTGGTGGTCTTCGCCTACCAGTCCGGGCTGACGACCTAGCTAGCTGGTCCGAGGTCCATGTCACAGCAAAGGCATCTCGCCGATCTCGGCCCGAGCCCGGTCGGCGTGACCGCGACCCCATCCGCCAGGTCGGTCGACCGGGCCGGACAGGCCCGGTCGGCCAGGGACAGCCGACGGCAGGACAACATCCGGATCATCTCCATGCGCTGGACTCGAGTTGAGGCGTTAGCGATCTATGAAGGCTGAAGAGTTCGACCAGTAGTTCGATCGCGCGGCCCGGCGAGGAACAACGCCGAGTCAACGTCGACTTCCCCGCCTGGATGATCGCCGCCCTCGACCGCGAAGCCCGACGACTCGGCGTCGCCCGCCAATCCGTGATCAAAGTCTGGCTCGCTGAACGCCTCGAGCACCACACCAAGCCCGATGCCTGACTCAGCCACCTCATTGGCGAGGCACCGGCAGCCGCAGGCGTGTGGTTAGTGCACACGACCGCCCTCGGACACAGATTCACGGGAGATCTCCCGCACCAGTCCGTCACCGGCCCGCTACGGTGGGCAACGTTCTCGCGCGTCCCCGGGTGTGGTCAGCTGGGCCCGTCGCGCTGCCTCTGTCCCTTGGTGAGCATCGTGGGGGTGGGCGGTCTTGAGTCCTGCGATCGCCCCGGTGTCGGTGCCGCCTCGGGTTCCCGCTTCCGCCCGGCACGCGTCGCGCCCGGCGGCGCCGGTGTCGTCGGCGGCGCTGGCGCTGCCCACGCTCGGTCCGCTCCCGTCGGGCTCGGGTCTGTATTTCGGCACCGCGCTGGTGGATTCCTCCGGTCGTGTGCAAGACCGCACCGCGGTCAGCGTCCTGGGCTGGGCGCGGGGTGATCACCTTCTGGTCGCCGTCGTCGGCACCTCGGCGGTGTTTCAGCGGCGCCCGGATGGGGTGTTCGCGATGACCGCGAAACCGTATGTCGTGCTGCCCGCCGCCGTGCGGTCTCGCTGCGTGATGCCGGGCGGGGCCCGGGTTCTTGTCGTCGCCGATCCCGATCAGGATGTTCTGGTCGTGCACTCCCCCGCGGCGGTGGAAACCATGCTCGCCCAGTTCCACGCCCGCTTGGCCGGCGGTGATGAGCGATGACGACGCACCCCAGCGACTCTGCCGCCGGTGCCGCCGAGATGGAGGCGGCACGGCTGCTGCTGGCCCGGATGGGCGTCGATCCCGCCGATCTGCTGACCCGGAGCGACGGGCCGGCGGCACCAGGGCGGCCGATGCCGACGATCACCGAGTGGATCGATGTCGTGTCCGGCCTGGTGTCGCCGGGTACCGCGCGGTCCTATGGCTCCTACTGGAAGAAGGCCGTGGCCGCGTGGGGCCACCGCAGGCTTGACCAGGTCGGCGCCAGCGACATCCGTGCCCTGTCCGAGACGGTGAAGTCCACTGCCGTGGTGCGGCGTAACTCCCGCGGGGGCCGCAACGCCGGGGAGAACTTCGTCGCCGCCATGCGATGTTTGTATCGGTTCGCCGAGGACGACGGGCTGATCAGCGAACGGGACAACCCGGCCCGGCGGGTGACCAAACCCCGTCGGCTGCCCTCCACCCGCCGTGCTTTACCCGATGCCCGGCTGCAGGAGGTCAACGAGGTCGTGGGCACCACCGGCGATGACCCCGAGCTCGACAGCCTGCTGGTGCGCCTGCACATCGAAACCGCCTGCCGCCGCGGCGGCGCCCTCGCGCTGCGGCCCCGCGACCTCGACCCCCAGCAATGCCTCATCTACCTCCGGGAAAAGGCGGAGACCGTGCGCTGGCAACCGGTCTCCCCCCACCCTCATGCGCCACCTCCTCGCCCACGCCGCCACCCGCGGAGCCACCGACCCCGACGGGCCATTGCGGCGCTACCCCGCGGCGAACCGATCACCCGCCGCCGCTACGACCACATCTGGGACCGGGCCAAGCGATACCTCCCCTGGGCCGATGCGCAGCAGATCTCCACCCACTGGCTCCGGCACACGACCCTGACCTGGGTGGAACACAGCTTCGGGTTCGCCACAACACACGCCTACGCCGGCCACACCGACACCCGCGACGACGCCACCAGCACCTACGTCAANCGGGTTCGCCACAACACACGCCTACGCCGGCCACACCGACACCCGCGACGACGCCACCAGCACCTACGTCAAAGCCGACATCACCGATGTCGCGACCGCCCTGGCCACCCTGACCGAAGAACCACACCCCCTCGCCACAAGACCATGAAAAACCCACCGACGAACCCGGTCAGCGCCACACCTTCCTCGCGAGCCCTGGCCACCAGTTCAGCCGCGAGTTCCTGCTGCTCCGTGGTCAACGAGTCCATCGACTCGATCATCTCGGTCACAAACGATCCTTCCCGCCAGGTCAACCCGGCGTGTCAGAACCGCTTACACCGATTCACCGACAGACCCTGCGGTGCACGTTGGGAGTGTCCGATTAACGGTGGATCCGATCTTGGGATTGG
>NZ_JAEHOB010000030.1 GCF_016464705.1 Qaidamihabitans albus | reverse complement strand
CCGCCGTCCGCCGTTTGGACGTGCCGATGAGAAGCGGCTCGCACAGGATGCACACGGAGTCCGCATCCGCTCAGCCGATAGGGGCGGCTCGCTCAGCTAGCAGACGGCGGACGATAGAGCCGATGGTCGTTGAGGCACGTGTGCCGATGGTTGAATCGCCCCGGTCAGTCCGGAGACTCCGATCCTGGGAAGGATGGGGTCATGTCAGGGAAGACATCGCGGAGGCACCCGCCGGAACTGCGTGAGCGCGGTTCGTATGTTCGGTGAGGTGCGTGGGCAGCATGAGTCGGAGTGGGCCGCGATGACCGCGGTGGCGGGGCCGCTCGCGGTGGGCACGCCGGAGACGGCGCGCAGACGGGTGCGTCAGGCCGAGATCGACCGGCCACGTCACTGATCGTCGAGTTCATCACCACACATCAAGGCCGTCGGGATCGTCCTGCCGCCCGTTGCTGGCTCTTCGAGCGCTGCCGGGTGTGGGCAGAGCCCGTGGGTTCTAGGTTCAGTCGTTCAGGTCGCGGTGGAGTCGTCGTTCGTGCAGCTCGGTGCCGCCGGGTCCTCGGTCGAGCTGGGAACGTCCGGTATCGATCCAGCCGTGGCGATGGTAGAAGCGTAGGGCGCGTTCGTTGGTGTCGAGAACCCACAAGCCGGCGTGGGTGAAGCCGCAGGATCGGAGCCGGTCGAGGGCGGCGGCGTGGAGCTGGGTGCCGATGCCGCGGCGCCAGACGTCGGGGGCGAGGTAGAGCGCGTAGAGGTCGCCGAGAGTGGGGTCGGCGCGGTCGGCGGGGACGAGCGGTGGACCGGTTGCGGCGAAGCCCACGATGGCGCCTGCGATCGTTGTGACGGCCGCGCGGGTGTGCAGCGGGCGGGCGGTGAGAACGTCCGACCAGAACTGTTCCCGGTCGGGGATGGACAGGCCGGCCAAAACCTCGTCGGGGAGCAGACCGCGGTAGGCGGCGCGCCAGGATCGCACCAGCACGGTGGCGATGGCGTGGGCGTCGGCCTGCGTCGCGTCTCGGAGCTCGACCATGCTGCCGATGCTTCCATGGGAGAAGCCGCACCGAAACGCTCACCGTCCTAGCGCGTTCGGTGTCCGGAAGATCAAAAGCAGACCAGAGGCAACCGTGTGTTGTCGAGCCGACCTCAGCCAGGACCTGGTCCGAAACTGGGAGGGCGAGCGGTCAGCCGGACGTATTCGTCATCTTCGCTGCGCAGGCGTTCGTTGTAGGTCACGACCATATGCTCGGCCCATTCACGCGCTGCGAAGTCGGGCGCCTTCTCGAAGCGGACCAGCCAGTCGTCCTCGTCGTTGTCCAGGACGACCAGGTAGGCGAGATCGTCTTCCCGGACCGTGAGGCGGTCGTCGACCTGGAACGATTCTTCGTGCGCCATAGGCTTCCTTAGCTCGCGAATCTGTGCGTGTCGCCGTCCTTCGCCGGTTGCCGTGATGCTAGAGGCGTAAGACGATGTCGTCTCCGGCCGTTTCCACCCTGTATCGGCGAATCTTGATGTGTTCGTACGCGAGGCACTGACCGGTTGGGACGTGATACTCCAGGCCATGCCACGGGCAAACCACGACCTCTTTGTCGTAGATCCATTGCGGCTTGAAATCAGATCGCTCGTCGGCTGTCAGAGACCCCGTCAGAAGCTTGGCCTCACAGACGGGACCCGTTTGGTGTGGACAGATGTTCGGCAGCGCGTACAGCCGGCCCTTGATGTTGAAGACCCCGATCTGTCGTGTGCCGACCACCACGACCTCGTGATGTCCTTCGGGAAAGTCGGCTACCTTGCCCAGACGGTAGCGCTTGCGTCCGTTCTCGGGCTCCAGCTCCGTAGCCACTCGGAAACTACCGCTGGACTTCCGTACCAATGTGTTCTCGGCGTGCGCCGGCTTGTGGGCCGTGTCTGTCATCGCGGTATCCCTTCCGCTCACCGTCGTCAGAGCTTCTTCCCCGTCGAATCGATGTTCAGGTATCGCAGAGCGTTCTCACCGAACACCTTCCGGCGAGCTTGATCCGAAAAGGGAATCTGGTCGATCTTCATGGGATGATCGAAATCGTGATGGGGCCAGTCGGAGGCGAACATGGTCCGGTCCTCGCCCTCGAACAGGTTGATCAGCGTAACGAGGTCCTCGAGGTTCTCCGGCTCCTCGATGGGCTGCGTGCACACATATACCTTCTTGAGGTAGTGGCTCGGCGGGTACTTCAGGAACGGTACGTCGCGCCTGCGTTCGAGATACTCCTTGTCCATGCGCAACATCAGCCAGGGCATCCACGAGACGCCCGCCTCGGACACGGCGAATCGGATTTCGGGGAACCGCACAAAAGTTCCGCGAGTGACCATGTCGACCAGATTGCTCATGATCGAGAAAGTGTGGCTGGTGGTGTGTCGCGCCAGCTCCGTGTCGAACGCATGGTTGTTGAAGGGAAAGACCGGGTGGGTAACCGTCACGCTATGGAGGAGGAGCGGCATTCCGGTGTCCTGGGCGGCGGTGTAGATCGGGTCGTACTTGCGGTTGCCCCACAGTACGTCCAAACCGGCGCACGGTAGGTACGCCCCGACGATGTCCGGGTGGTCGGCGTAGCGGCGGATTTCGCGAGCGGCGTCATCCGGATCGTGGTTGCACGCGACGATGAGGCCGAGCAGCCCCCTCTCGCGCGATGCCCAACGCTCCACAAGCCATCTGTTGTAAGCCCTGGCGATGGCCGAGGCGTAATCGACCTGGGGGAGCACCGGCAGCTTGAGCAGGTGGTCCGGGAACAGCAGGCCCAGATCCACGTTGATCTGGTCGAGTTCCTGGCGCATCTGCTCTGCAGTCCACACCATGCGGGCGCCTTCATGAGCGGTGGGCCACTTCGCCTGGTAACTCCCGTCGGAGACACCGGGCGAGAAGCTCGGGATATCCAGGTAGCCTTCCCGGTTGTTCTTGATGTTCTCCAGAGCGACGCGCCAAGGCATGTCGGCGTATGGTGCCAACTCTCCGGGTGATTCGTGGACGTGTACATCGGTATCGACGATCAAGATGTCCTGCAGATCGTTCGATGCTGTGCCGCCGGCTGGTTTGGGGAGCGCGTCTGTCGTCGTCATAGTCATACCTCTGTCAGGTGTCGAGCAGTGGTTCAGTGATCGCCTTGAAGGACGCTGATCGCGCCGGTCGGGCACGACCGCTCGGCTTGCTGGAGCTGGTCCGGCGTAACCGAGGCGCCCTCCACGATCGTGGCGACGCCCTCTTCGTCCAATGCGATGGCACCGCGTGCCAGGTGTACACAATTTCCCGAACCGATGCACAACTCGCGGTCAATTTCCGGAACTGTGGACATAGGCTCCTCACCTCCTCCTGCTTGCTGTCTCGACGAGCTCGCGGCGTGCTCGGGCGAAGACGCGTGGCTGGCCCGCGACGAACAGGCCCGCCAGCTTTCCGGATCGGAAGTACCGGGCCGCGAAGCGATCGGGTCGGTCTCCCTCGACGCGAACCTCGTCCCAGCTCGGTGCGTGGCCGGCCCACTGGAAGCGGACGTCGTGCTGGTCGGACCAGAAGAACGGCAACGGCGCGAAACTCCGCGGTTCGCCGAGGACGGCGCTGGCCACCGTGGCACCGTGCCGACCGGCTGTGTCCCAATGTTCGACACGGCACAGTTCCGCGTAAGTGGGATGCCACCAGCGAGCGCAGTCGCCGGCGGCGAAGATGCCGCCCGCCGAACTCTGGCAATTCTCGTCGGTCAGGACACCCTGGCCGAGGTGCAGACCCGATCCCCGCAACCATTCGGTGTTCGGCACCATGCCCACGCCGAGCACGACGATGTCGGCACCGGTCACGGCGCCGCCGTCCAGCGCTACCTCGAAGCCGTCTTTGGTCTTGGTTACCGCATTCGCCGGTGTTCCGGTCAGCACGTTGACACCGTGGTCGCGGTGGAGTTGTGCCACTTGTGCGCCGACTCGGTCCCCGAGAACCGGTTCGAGGATCTGCGATGCCGCCTCGACGAGGGTGACCTGAAGGCCGCGCCCGATCGCTGCTGTCGCCACCTCTCCTCCGATGAATCCGCCACCGATCACGACAAGGTGGCGGCCGGCGACCATGGCCTTGCGCAGACGTGCGGAGTGTTCGGCATCCCGCAGGACGATGACTCCCGGCGCGTCGAGCGCTGGTGGCACGGCCGGCCGGCCTCCGACGCAGAGCACCAGCCGCTCATATGGCTGAGTGGACCCGTCCGACAGGCCGAGGCAGTGGTTTTCAACGTCGAGCCATTCAGCCGTCAACTCGAGCCGCAGATCGATGTCCCAGTAGTCATACTCGGAACGTTCGGACAGAACGACCGTGTTGGCGGTGTGGTCCGCGAGCATGTCTTTGGAAACCAGCGTCCGATCGTAAGGTGGATACGGCTCACTGCTGATAAGAGTCACCTTGCCGTGGAAGCCCTTGCGACGTAGCTCGAAGACACAGCGATGAGCTGCTGTACCGCCGCCGACCACCACGACGCTCCCGGGTCGGGTTCCGTTGACGGTACGGGGCACGGCAGGCCATTCGGCCGTCATCGTGATACCTCTTCGAGAGCCTTGTTCTTGGTCTCCGGCCCGAGGACGGCGACGGCGATCGCACCTACGACCATAGAAGCGCCGGCGACCGCGAACGCCGCAGTGTGGCCCCAGTTGGTCAGTGCGAACGGCACGACCAGAGGACCGACGAGGGCACCGATCCGGCCGAAGGCCGACGCCGTACCGCACCCTGTTGCCCTGAACCGCGTCGCGAACACTTCTGGCGTGTATGCATACAGAGCGGACCACATGCCGAAGTAGACGAATTGCATCACCGAGCCGACCGCGATGAGGCCGGCGGGGGACGACTGAAGACCGTAGACATAGGACGCGGCCGCGCTCAGCAGCACGAAAGCGATGACGACTGGCTTACGACCGACCTTTTCCAGCAGGAACGAGGCAGTCAGGAAGCCGGGGATACCCCACAGCGCCATCAGCAGCACGAAACCAATCGAGCCGGCGATGCTCATACCGCTGTCGGCGAGCAACTTGCTCTGCCAGGTGGTGATCCCGTAGTAACCCAGCAGTACGGTGAACCACAGTGACCACGTCATGATCGTCCTGGGTAGGTAAGGACGGGAGATCAGTTCCCTCACCGGGGCACGCCGAACCGTGGACTGTGCGGGGATCACGGTTTCGCCGGCCGGCGGGAGCGGCTTGCCGTAGGCTTTGGTGACCTCCTTTTCGACGTGCTCGATGGTTCGTTCGGCCTGGTCGAACTGGCCGCGAGATTCATGCCAACGAGCGGATTCCGGTACCGCTCGGCGCAGGTACAGCGCGTAGAGGGACAGCACGAACATGACGACGTAGATGGCCCGCCAACCCAACGCCGGGACAACGAGCAGCGACACGGCGCCACATGTGATGAAGCCAATGGGCCAGAATCCCTCGAGCAAACCGAGGTACTTGCCGCGCGACTTGGCCGGTACGAATTCCGACAGCAGCGATTGAGCGACCGGGAATTCCGCACCCATGCCGACGCCGATGAAGAACCGGCAGACCAGCAGCGAGGTCAGGTCCCAAGACATGGCCGCCACGAGGCTGGCGAAACCCCAACAGAGCATGCTTGTGACGAAGACCGGCCGCCGCCCGAATCGATCGGCAAGCATGCCGGCCGTGCTGGCGCCGACCACCATTCCTGCGAAGCTCAGGCTCGCCAGCAGACCGGACTGCGTGCCGGTCAAGGCGAACTCATTGCTGATCGGGTCGAGGATGAACGTCAGCGCGGCCAGGTCCATCGAGTCGAACAACCACGCGGTCGCGATGATAAGGAAGAGACGCTTCTGATAGCGCGTGAGGGGTAGCCGTTCCAGGCGGCTCGCAAGGTTCAGCCGCTGCTGAGCGGCATGGCTGTCGGAGTCAGGCGTGACCGGGCCGGTGATTTCCGCCATGGGGCGCTCCTGATAGTCGCCGTCGACTTATTCCGGAGTTTGCGTCATTGGTTGCGGCGCCAAACCCGGGCAAACAGCAGTGCCCAGGATGACCGGGTACCTGATCTTGAGTTGGCTGACGAGGCGTCGGGCAGCCGCCGGATCCGGGCCCGCACCAGCCCGGGGCAGCGTGTCTATCAATAATCGACTGCGCGTCGACTATTGATATATCAGTCACCGGTGTACGCTAGGTCACATGGCGCGGAACGTCAATGCTCAAGAAGATGCCGGGGGGCGAGACGAGCCGCGCTCCCTGTTCGAGAGGGCCTATGTCGCCATCCGGGATCAGCTGATCACCAACCAGATCCGGCCGGGGGCGCCCGTACGGGAGGATCAGCTGAGCAGGCAGCTCGGCGTCGGGCGGACGCCCGTGCGAGAGGCGATCAAGCGTCTCGAGACCGAGCGCCTCGTCAACGTCTATCCCCGCCGGGGGGTTTTTGCCACCGACGTGCACATCACGGACCTGAGTCTGCTCACCGAGGTTCGCACGCAGCTCGAGGGTCAAGCAGCGTTGCTCGCCGCTGCTCGGGCGACTCGTGCGGAGCGCGAGGAACTCCGACATCTACTCGGCGAGATTGCGCAACGCGGCCGCAGCGCCGTCGACCAGATCGAGGTCGACAGCACGGTGCACCGCACCATCTCGCAGTGCGCGCACAACCCCTTTCTGGAAGCGAGCCTCGCCGCACACTACAACCTGATCTTGCGCATCTGGCACCTCTTCATCGACCGGCTGCCCGAGATCACCGACCACGTCGCCGAGCTGGTCCCGGTTGTCAACGCCGTGGTCGACGGCGACGGAGAGCGAGCCAGGAAGCTGGTGATCGAGCACGTCATCGGCTTCGAGCGCGCAGTGATGTCCACTCTGTAACCACCTCGGCGATGGAGTCTTCCATGAAGTGCCGTGCCGCCGTCTTGACCGCTCCGAGCACCGAGATGACGATCGAAGAGATCGAGATCGGTGAGCTCGACCCCGGCGAGGTGCTCGTCCGCATCGGTGCCGCTGGTCTTTGCCACACCGATCTCGAAGTCATCTCGGGGCAGCTTGCCTATCCGATGCCGATCGTGCTCGGACACGAGGCCGCGGGCACCATCGAGCAGGTCGGCGCGGGCGTCGATCCGCAGCGGGTGGGGGACCAGGTCGTGTTGTCCTGGAACCCCCACTGTGGGCGGTGCTTTCACTGCACCCGCGGAGATCCCATCCTGTGCGAACATTACGTCGCACTCGGACCCAAGGCTGTTCCGTTCAGCGGCCGGGCCAAGCTCCATCTCGGTGGCCGCCCGCTGCACACGATGTTCTACATGTCGGCCTTCGCCGAGTACGCCGTCGTTACCGACGCATGTGCGGTCCCCATTCCGCGGGAAGTACCGGTCGACTGCGCCTGCCTGCTCGGCTGCGGGGTCTTGACGGGGGTCGGTGCGGCGACGCGGATCGCCGGCATGCGGCATGGCGACACCGCGATGGTGATCGGCTGCGGAGCCGTCGGCCTCAGCGCGGTTCAAGGGGCCCGCCTGGCCGGAGCGCGGCAGATCGTGGCCGTTGACCTCGATGACCGCAAACTCGCCACGGCGCGCCTGTTAGGAGCCACGCATGTCGTGAACGCGCGCCACGAAGACCCGGTCGTCGCCGGGCGAGAGATCACCGAGGGACGTGGCGCGGACTGCGTCGTGGAGTCGGCCGGCAGCGAACACGCCTTCCGTGCTTCGGTCGAGGCTTGCCGGGCAGGCGGCCGCGTCGTGTGGCTCGGAAAGGTCGGAGTCAACGACGAGGTCGCATTCAGGTGGGGCTCCTTGATGGGCGAGAAGCGCTTTACTCGCTCCAGCTACGGAGGTGCGCACACCGCCACCGACTTCCCATGGCTTGCGCGAAGCTATCTGGAGGGTGAACTCAAGCTCGACGAGATGATCACCCAACGGCTCCGCCTCGACGACATCAACTCGGGCTTCGATGACCTGCGCGATGGCCAGGCGATCCGCTCGGTCGTACTGTTCGACCACTGAGCGAGCCTCGTGGTGTGTCATCGCGCTGCCGGCCAGACTTTGATCACGGACTGGCGGGTGACGCCGAGTCGCCGGGCTTCGCGGTCCAGCGCGGCGATCATCCAGGCGGGAAAGTCGACATTGACGCGTCGTTGGTCCTCCCCGGGGCGCTGTGCCTTCGCCATGTCGAGCGCTGCGGTGATGTCCCCGCCGCGGTCGAACCTCCCGTCGAACTCGTCAGCCTTCATAGATCGCTAACGCCTCAACTCGAGTCCGGCTCTCGTATTAGCCCGGTGGGCGGGCGCGTAAACACCGTTCATAGCACAGCATCGTGGGGAGTTGAACCGACTGATCGACAGCGCCCGCAGATACCGATCGTGGGGTAGCCCCGTCAAGGGGAGTTTTGGCGGCAGGTTCGTGAGTAAAGATGCTGTAGGTGGGGTGGTTGCCATCAAGATGGTGGCGTCCGCGATCGAACGTTGGGGTGATGAGGCTAGTGGGCGACCATTGCGAGTCGGGTGGTCGGTCGACGACTGGTCCGTTGACTGCTGTGTGTCTTGATCATGTCCGGCTCATGTATCACTACCTTGAGCAAGGGGACAGTGACGGGTTTGCCTCGTTGCTCGACCAGAATGTTGTTCTGTGGTACCCCGGGCGTTCGCCAGCTCGTGGCTGGCGTGCGGCCGAGAGTTATGCAGGAGTCGGGCGGGCTGCACACACCGTGTCCGCCATGTTCGCCGAGAATAATCATGTGGCTGCGGTCGGGCATGTTACCGGGACGGACGGCATAGGCAATATGATCGATGGAGACTTCGCCGACATCTACACGTTCTCGAGCAGTGGGTTGCTGGTGTCACAAAAGAAGTATTTCTTCGTCGATCCGGCGGCATCTGCTCATGCCCCGTAGTAACCCGGGCTGAACAGTCTGGTCTGATCCGACTAGGGAAATCGTGAGTTGCGGCGCGCGAATTCCGACCTCTCCTCCACGGCAGTTGGCGGATCAACCAGCAAATTACAATGTGTCATACGTCGGTGGCGCTAAGTTATACCGTCTGTGAGGTCTATGCCTTAGCGCGGGCGACCGGTATAGTCTCGGCTGTTGACGCATGTTGTGATTATATAGTTACGCAGCGTTGATCCAGTGCGGGAGGGGTGGACCTGGTGCAGCCCCGTCATCAGGCGACGCCGAACTATCGGGTTCTGGGGTCACTGGAGGTTACCAGTCTTGACGGCCAACGTCTTACTATAACACCTGGCCGACAGGAGATCGTGCTTAGTGTGCTGCCGCTGGAAGCAAACACTGTGGTCAGTATTGACCAATTGATAGACGCAGTTTGGGACGAGAAACCGCCGGCAACCGCGCGGACGCAGATACAAATCTGCATTTCTGGATTACGTGGCAACCTTGAAAAGATTGGTTTGTCGAATCGGATAATGACCCGTGTTCCAGGGTATTTTATGCAGATAGATAAAAGGCAGCTGGATGTCCATGTCTTTACCTCGATGGTGGCCGATGCGGAGACATGGGTGCAGCGTGGCCGATTGACCGAGGGGGCGGAGCTTCTTCAGCAGGCTCTGCAGTTGTGGCGTGGGCAGGCGCTGTCTGGAATGACCAGCCAGCGGCTTTTGGCGGTGGCCGCACAGTTGAATGAGCGACGGCTGGCCGTGCTTGAGTCGCGGATCGACCTCGACCTGCAGCTTGGGCGGGAGGCGAAGCTGGTCGGCGAGTTCAGCGCCCTTGTTGCCATGCATCCGCTGCGGGAGCGGCTACGCGGCCAGTTGATGCTGGCCTTGTATCGGGCGGGCAGACGATCGGAGGCATTGGACGCCTACCGCACCGGGCGTGCCCTGCTCGTCGACCAGATCGGGCTCGAGCCGGGGGAGGAGCTTCGGCAGTTGGAGGCGGCCATCCTCGCTGGTGATGCGAGCCTCCGCTGGTCCGCCGGCCACCGCACCGGCGGCGAGCACGCGCATGCCGAAGTCACCGCTGCGCCGCCGCCGCCCGAGGACGAGCACGACGCCGACCCGGTGGCTATGGTGCCGTTCCAGCTGCCCACCGACATTGCGGATTTCTCCTGCCGGGAAGAGCCGCTCGACCAGGTGGAGCGCGAACTTCTCGCTGAGCAGGGTGGTTCTGCCACCAGGGTGGTCGTGCTGACCGGCAAGCCTGGTGTGGGAAAGAGCGCACTTGCCGTGCATGCCGCACATCGGCTCGAGGAGCGGTTTCCCGACGGTCAGCTTTATCGTGATCTTGGTGGCACGAGCGCACGGCCTGCGACTGTGTCGGATGTGCTCGGCCGGTTTCTGCGTGCCATGGGGGTGCCGGGTGCGACGATCCCGGACGACGTCGACGAGCGGGCCGAGATATACCGGAACTTGTCGGCGCACAAGAGAATGTTGGTGCTGCTCGACGACGCGTTCACGGAGAGTCAAGTGCGTCAGCTGCTGCCCGGTAGCGGGAGTTGCGCGGTGATCATAACCAGTCGGGCGCGGCTCACCGGGCTGCCTGGGGCGCGGGTGCTGGATCTTGACGTCTTCGACAACGACCAGTCCGTGCGAATGCTGGCCACGGCGAGCAGGCGCGGAGGCGGTTGGCGGATGCGCAGGCAAAGTTGCGGCGGTTCCAGGATGCGATCGGCGCCGGGATCGGCACGCACCCTCGTGCCGTCCTCACCCGCACTGGATGATCACCCAAAGAACGTCTACCTGCCCGAATCGGCCGTTCTCGAACCCCTCAACGAGTGGATTGGCGGTCTCTTCGACCCCACCAACGTCGACCGCACCGTAGCCGCGCTGGTGGCGTCCCAGGACACGACGCAGCGGCAACAGCCGCGCGAGGTGCTACAGGCGCGCCTCACCGACGCTGAGACGCGGCTACGTCGCCTCACCGACGCTGTCGCCGCAGGGGCCGACCCGGCTGCCTTCGTGGACGCGATCAACAACGCGCAAGCCCAGCGGGAAGCCGCCCGCGCCGAACTCGACGGGGCTCGGCCATCCGACGCGCTGAGCGAAGCGGAGATCTACGCCATGATCAACTATCTCGGCGACATCGGGACAGCCATAGGCGACGCCACTCCGGAGAGGCTCCAAGCGCTGTACGAGTCGTTACGGCTGGAGATGACCTACGAGCACAAGGAAGAGGCGGTATTCGCCACGATCCGACCGGGGCGTAGGGATTGTGCTGGTGTCCGAGGGGCGACTTGCGCACTAACCACACGGCTTCAGCTCCCAAGTAATGTGACTTGAGCGCGCTTCCAAAGCGCCGCTGGCCAGTTCCAAACCCTCCCGCCGTCCCAGCAAGGTGTCCCGCACACTCCGGCCTGAGACCATCCGCGACCTGCGCGAGTATGACAAGAACGGTCATAAGACAGCCGGAGCTTTCCTGGCCCAAACATCCCCGACCGCCCGGGAGGTAACGCGGAACCGAACCGGGCGGCCAGGACAGGCGTTGACGACGGACTGGACTACAGTCACGAGAGATTTGCCATGAGGCGCCTGTCCTGGCCTGACATGAGCAGCCGCAGCCCTCGCCTTCGAAACACAGACTTGATAGCGATGCTCTAACGAAAGAGTCGTGGTGGCGATGCACGACGCCGAGGCATTCCGTCGCAGATAGTCGTCCCCTCCGGCTTCAGCAGCTGCTCGTGGACCTCCGTCGCGTCTGGCGAGCGGGGCACCACGAGCGCGTCGGGGCGCCAGGTGGGCACCAGTCGAACGCCTCTACGGCACCTTCGTTGCAAAAATGAGTCTGTCAGTCCCGCAACCACGCCCGGATCTGTTCGAGCCGTTCAACCTACTATGCGGCAAGCTGGCCGAGGACCTGTATCTGTGGCCACGACCCCGTTCGATCAGCAACTTGAACCGGGCTACGGCTACTCCTATCCGACCTTGACCCGGCAGTTGCGTGAGCGGGTTTGCGTCCGGCGTGCGAACCGTGCCGACCGGCGAAGGGATGTGCGGCCGCGGTCGTCGAACACGCCCGCCGGGGATGATTGCTGCGGGCCGTGGTTCCCGGGGCGGCACAGATTGGGCTTGTTGAACATCGGTCGGCTGTCCCGGAGCACGGAATCGGCCGTGCCCCAGGACAGTCAGAGGCCCAAGGCGCGCTTCTACGTGCGTTTCAGCTCCGGGGCAGTCGGCAATTGCTAGCCGGGTGTAGCAGCCTGCCGAACATCGGAAGTCCGCCGTTGCAGTACTAGGACGCGTGGTTGAAGTCGTCCGGCGTGTAGCCGTGTGCCGCGAGTTTGGTGCGCCGGACCACCACCCAGGCCTTTTTGCCAAGGTAAAATCCGAGCTGCGTTGCCGCCTTGCGTTCTGACAGCCACGTGCCGACGAGCACGACTAGATCGTGCTCGCTCAAGACGTGCGGCTTAGCTTGCCGGGCTCTCCTCAGTGGATCATCGCGAGTGGTGGCCACCGTAGCGATGCTCGCTCGAGGGATAATCGTCTCCGGCAGGTAACCGAATAACACCGTTACACGCTTGCGCACCCCATCAGAGCCGAACACAACCCGAAGCTGCTCAGTGGTCAGTGACCGTAGCGGCTCGGCCGGAAGCTCGTTCCACGGCGCAACTTCTAGCGCGTAGTTCGCGAGGCCTTCCGCCAGTGGCGATCGTTTCAGGTCCTGGTTGCCCTTTCCTCCGCCGAGCCAAGCCCGGTGCGTGCGCATGAGCAGCGCCCTGAAGCGGTGCTTCCGGGCGTCGATCCGGATCAGAAGGGTGACCTGGCACTGGCCTTCGCGCGGGATCATCCAGCTCGACCCGACGGTACCTTTGATCTCGACTGGGATGCCCATGATTTTCGTGTCCAGGGGCGGTTCCTTCAGTAGCTTCAGCTGCACAATGACGTGGTACTGGAGCTTCGTGCCCACCGACGAACGTTCGTCGGAATCGACCTCTGGGCTCGTGAGGTCAAACCTGAAGGTCCGTGCGCCATCCAGTATGTAACGAATAGCGTCGTCGACAGCGGAGCGCAGGAGGTCAACGATCGGCTGCAGGCACGCGAGTTCTACGGCGTCGACGAANGAGGTCAAACCTGAAGGTCCGTGCGCCATCCAGTATGTAACGAATAGCGTCGTCGACAGCGGAGCGCAGGAGGTCAACGATCGGCTGCAGGCACGCGAGTTCTACGGCGTCGACGAAAGCGCGCGGCTCAACGTGGGCGCCGAGCTGCTGGTCGGCGGGCTCGCGCAGGTGCTCACGTCGTGGCTCAGCGGGGAGCTGGCGCTGAGTGAGACCGAGATCGTCGAGCAGTGCACCGACATCTTCGTCGGCGTCGCCACGGCTCCGTGAGTCGCGGCCGGTTCCGGGTGTCTCGCCGCTCAGGACAGGACGCCGCCCTCGTCGAACCAGCGGATCGCGTCCTTGAGTCCCACCTCGCGGATCTTCTGCCGCATCATCTCGTGCTCGGGAACGGTGTGGGCGATCGCGTCCCACTCCGCGCCGTACAGGAACGCGGTACGGAAGCCCTGGGTCTCCATCACCCGGTTGAGAGCGAGTTTCTTGAGACGGAGCAGCGAAGCCGGCGTGCGCGCGATCCGGCTCGCGAGCGCCGACGCCTCGGCGGCGAGGTCGCCGGCGACCACGGCCCTGTTGGCCCAGCCCAGCTCGGCGGCCTCGGTACCGCTGAGCGCGCTGCCGACCACATAGGACAGCTCCCGGGCCCGCTTCATGCCGACCAGCCACAGGCTCACGGGACTCAGCAGCCCACCGCCGAGCGGCACGCTCGGCCAGGCGATCGTGGCGTCCTCGGCGACGAGGGTGATGTCGGCGCAGACGCACAACATTGACGCGCCACCGACGCAGTGCCCGTGCACCGAGGCGATGACAGGCTTGTCGAGATCCCAGATCGCCAGCCAGCGTTCGAGATTGCGGCGCAGCCGTCGCCAGTCCTGAAAGGTGTCCTGGCTGTCCGAATAGAATGTTTCTGGCCCCATGGGGCGCTGGACGTCGTAGCCTACCGAGAAGGACCGGCCCCGCCCGCGCAGGATCACGCAGCGCGTGGTGTCGTCGTCGGCGATCCGTTCCACCGCGCGCGAGAACTCGTCGAGCATCTCCGCGTTGAACGCGTTCAGCTTCTCCGGACGGTTCAGGACCAGCTCGGTCACGCCGTTGTCGCTCCTGACGACCTCGATCAGTGTCACGTTCGCGGTGTCCTTCCTTGCGTGAGCAGGTCCTCGGTGAGATCACGTAGCAGCACCATGTGCCGGGTGTGGAAGTGCAGACCGAGCTCCCATGTCATGCCGATCCCGCCGAACACCTGCGTGGCACTCTCCGAGACGACCAGGCAGCGCCGGAACACCAGCCGCAGCGCCTGCGGCGCCGGACCGGCCTCGTTCGCCGCCCATACGGTCGCGGTCAGTCCCTCCTGATGCGCCAGGTGACTGTCGGCGAGCAGGTGCTTGACGGCCTGGAACCGCCCGATCGGCTGCCCGAACTGCTCCCGGACCTTGGCGTAGGCCACCGCTTCCCGCAGCAGCCTGCCCGCGGAGCCGACCGCTTCCGCGGCCCACAGCACCGACAGCCACCGGCGAACCTCCGCGCCGAGCGATCCGGCGGGCACCTCGATGGCCGCCATCCGTAGCGTGGGAGCGAAGCCGTCGCAGGGCTTGGGCTCCACGTCCCCGGGAAGGTTCGGCACGGCGACGTCCGGGTAGCCGCCGTAGACCACTCGCGCTCTCACCGGGGCCGAACGGCGGGTGACGGCGACGGCCAGCGGCCGGTCGTGACCATCCCCGTACCCGCCAGGCCCGCGCAGGACGATCGAGGTCGTCACCGGTATGGGCACAAGGTGGCTGCCGAGCACCTGGGCGATCTCGACCAGATCCCGCAGCGGCAGGCCGAACCCGTCGTCCTCCTCGCCTGCGGCGAGCCGGTCCCAGCCGCCGGACCGGAGTACGTCCCAGGCTCCGTCGACCCCGCTCACCGCATAGTCGGCGATCGGCCGCCCGCCGACGAGCCTGGTCAGGGCCTCGTCGAGTGCGCGGGCGCCTTCTACGGCCACCGCGCTCGGCAGCACGTGTGCCACGCCGGTCATCTCGGTAGTCCCAGTACCCGCTCGGCGATGACGTTGCGCTGGATCTGGGTCGAGCCGGAGAAGATGGTCGCGGCCCGGCTCTCCAGATACTGTCGCTGCCACATCAGTTCGTGCGCCGGGCAGCCGAGGCCGAGACCGTAGGCGGTGAGGGCCTGCCAGGTATGGCTCCACATCAGCTTCGAGACCGAGCCGGCCGCCCGGTCCTCGATACCGGCCAGCGCGTTCCCGAGGCTGCGCATCGAGTGCCAGCGAACGGTCTCCACCCGCGCGCACACCTCGTCGAGCTCCGGATCGCAGCTGCCGGATGCGCAGCACTCGCGCAGCACGGCCGCGGCGCGCGACATCGCTGTGTACCGCGTGATCGCCTCGATCGGTCCACGTTCGTCGGAGAGGACGGCCATCGCCATCCGCCAGCCGCCGGTCTCACCGCCGACCAGGTCGCGCTCGTGCACCACGGCGCCGTCGAAGTGCACCTCGCTGAACGTGGTGTCGCCGGTGATCCGGGTGATCGGCCGGACGTCGACCCCGGGCTGGCGCATGTCGAGCAGGAACATCCCGAGGTTGCGATGCCGCGGCGCCCGCGCCGACGTTCTGGCCAGCAGCAGGCACCGGTTGGCGTGATCGGCGAACGACGTCCAGATCTTCTGCCCGCTGATCCGGTACAGCTCGCCTGCCCGTTCCGCGCGGGTGCCAACGTTCGCGAGGTCCGAACCGGCACCGGGCTCGGAGAAACCCTGACACCACACCTCGTCGCCGCTCAGGATCGGTTGCAGGTAGCGTTGCCGCTGCTCCGGCGATCCGTGCTTGATCAGCAACGGGCCGGCGAGGATGCGGCCGATCCTGCCGTAGCCCTCCGGAGCGCCCGCGCGCGCCGCCTCCTCGTGGAAGACGTACTCCTCCAGCACGCTCAGGCCACGCCCCCCGAACTCCACCGGCCAGGTCAGGCCCGCGAGACCCGCGTCGTAGAGCTTGCGGTCCCACTCCCTGCGCACGGTGACGTCGTCGAGGGCGCCCTCAGCGAGCCCGGCCACGGCGGCGGACAGCCATTCCCGGACGGCGGCGCGGAACACCTCGCCCGTGCCCGTCACCCGGCCGCTCATGCCGCGGCCCGCCCTACGTTGTCCACAATGGTGTGACAGGCTCGCACGTACTGCTCGGCGGCCAGTCCCACGCCTGCCACCTGGAAGACGAGTTCGGTCACCCCACGGCGGCCGAGCTCACGTTCGAGCTCAGCCACCCGGCCGGGCAGGGAGCCCGGCGTGCCCACGAGGCAGAAGTCGTCGACCATCTCGTCCGGAACCAGCCCGGCCAGCTCGTCGAACGACATCGCCGGATCGGCGCGGAAACGCTCCCGCACGAGCGTGGTGACCGGCTCCCACCTCGTCCCCTCCGTCACCCTCCGATAGCTCGGGGTCGTGAAGTAGAACGCCAGGTTGGTCCGGGCCCTCCTGCGGGCCTCGGCCTCGTCGTCGGCCACGGAGGTGACCCGCCACGCCGCGATCCACGGCCTCGTGCCGTCCGGGCGTCCTGACGAGGCGATCGCGGGCAATGCCACGTCGTCCAGGTAGCCGAGGAGGGAGACCAGGGGGTGCAGGGCGACACCGTTGCAGTGCCGCGCCGACAGCCGCAGCATCACCTCGTTCACGCCCGACCCGACGACCTCGATGGGTGGCAGGCCATCGAGCTCCACGCTGCGCAGCCTGCCGGGAATCTTCGCCTGGTAGAAGGGCCCTTCGTAGGCGAGGCCGTCCTCGGCCGCCCACACGGCGCGCAGCAGGTCCGCGTAGTCACCGAGCCGGGAACCGGCGTGATCGAAGTCGTCGATGCCGTAGCGGCGGGTGCGCATTCCCTTGGTGCCCGCACCGAGGCCGAGCGCGAACCGGCCTCCGGTCGCGATGTGGGCGTCGGCCGCGGCCGCGGCCATCGCCACCGGCGCCCGGGTGAACGCGTAGGCGATGCCCGTCGCCACCCTGATCTCCCGCGTGTGCAGGCCGAGTGTCACCGCGCGCACGATCGCGTCGCGCGGGGTGGACTCGGTGGTCCAGAGGCGGTAGAAGCCCGCGGCCTCGGCCGCCTTCGCCACGGCGACCAACGGCTGGAAGACGTTCGTCGCGAGCACCAGAGCGCGTTTCATCTGGCTTCCTTCCCGATCATCGGATGGCTACCGGGTTGGCCGGGGAGCCCACCCCTCCCGCGATCGCCAGCGGGGTCGACACGAAGAAGAAGGTCCAGCGGTCCTCACCCGCGCAGCGCCGCGCCAGCTCGTCGAAGTCGAACAGCTCCCCGAGCGGGATCCCGAGCTGGACCAGAACGCGCCGGTGCAGGCTGCCCACCCTGGGATCGCCTGGCGCCGACTCGACGGCGGGATTGTCGGCCGCCACCGCGCCCACATGCCAGTCCCACAGCAGCGCGGCCGTCGACTCGGCCGCGGAGAGCCCGATGAACGCCGGCCTGCCGCCCGCCTCGGCCAGCACGGCCCGCTGTGCGTAGGACGCCGACTTGTAGCGGGCGGCCCAGCCCGTGCGGACGCACAGGATGTCACCGGGCCGGACTGTCACCGTCTGATGTGCGGCCACCGCGCGCAGCTCGGCCGCGGTGATCGCCCGCTCGCCGAAAGGGTCCACACCACCGCCGGTGTGCTCGAGGTAGGCCGCGACGTCGAGCAGGACGCCCCTGCCCATGATGCCCTGGTGTGCCCAGTGGTCGATGCCGAGCCGGTCGCCCATCTCCGGAGGGTCCTCGGTCACCCCGCCGTAGAAACCGAACTCGCGGAACCGCACGTGCCGGAAACCGTCCCACTGGGTCGCGCGCTGGGGGTAGAAGCAGTCGAGCCGGTCGTCCCAGCTGTTGCGCCCGGTCCGTACCACCTTGTGGATCAGCGGGCTCCGGCCGTACAGGGGAGGATCGGGCAGTGCGGGCGGCAGTTGCAGGCTGACGCGCTCGCCGTTGCGCACCTCGGTGGCCGCGCGCGCGATGCGTTCGGGGGTCACGTTGTTGAGCGCGCCGAGGTTGTCCTTCGGGCCGTACACGCCCCAGCTGTGCCGCTCCGACCAGCCCTCGAAGACCGGTAGCTCGGCGAACGCGGGGAGCCCCATCCCTTCGCCGCTTCTCGCTTCCGCCGGTGTGCCGGTCGGAGTTGTTTCCACGAATGACGCCCCCTTCGGTTCGCTCGAAGCAACCGAACAAATGATAGTGTTATCCGAACAACGGTTCGTACAACGACGTTAACAGGACCGTCTCCGGGCCGTCTAGTGTTCTTCCGGAGAGTTCCTGAACGCGACGGGCCGGGAAAGGGGAGACGACGTGCCGGATGAGCTCGCCAGCAAGATCGTGGCCGCGAAGTCCACGAAGCGTGCCACCAAACAACTGATCTACGAACATGCTCTCCGGCTGTTCGCGACGCAGAGCTACGCGAAGACGGGCCTGCGCGACATTGCCCAGGCGGTGGGTGTCGAGGTCGCCAGCCTCTACACCCACATCGACGGCAAGAACGCGCTGCTCTTCGATCTGATGGACTACGGGACCCGGGACCTGTTGCAGCGGCTCACCTCCGCCATCGAGGACGTCGGGCCGGACCCACTCGCCCGGCTGTACGCGCTGGTGCGGGAGCACGTCGCCGTCACCTGCCGCAGGCAGAACCAGACGCTGGTCGCCTTCAACGAGATCCGGGAGCTCAAGGCGCAGCAGCGGAACAAGATCATCCCGTTGCGCGAGGAGATCGAGAGCCTCTACATCGGCGCGGTGGACGAGGCGATCGCCGGTGGCCGGATGCGTCCGGTCAACGTGCGGATCACGGTCTACGGGATCCTGGCGATGGGCCGCGGTGTCGCGACCTGGTACCGCCCCGACGGGCCGCTGACCCCCGAACAGGTCGGCAGCGAGTACGCCGACCAGGTGCTGCGCGGGCTCATGACCACCGCGTCGCTGGCCAGGTTCGGCGACCAGCCGATCGAACTCTCGGACCTCCTCGAAGCCACGCATGACGAACCAGACCTCTCGTGAGTGCGCACGCGAGTTAGAACACTGTTACGCACTCACGACCGGTGAGCTGGGGCCGGGAGCGCGACCGCGTCGAGCACGCGGACTCCCCGGTCGTGGATCCGCACGGGGTTGCATTCGAGCATCGTGTAGCCCTCGGCCACGTAGGCACCGGCAAGCTGGTCCAGCAGCCGGATGAGCTCCTCGCGCTGGGCCGCATCGATCCCGCGCACACACTGCCCGACGAAGCGGCCGATCTCGGCGGGCGTCGCGGGCCAGCCCAGGAACCCGACGTTCCGGCGCTCCTCGACATCCGTTCCGCCTTCGCCGAGGGTGACGATCGTTCCCGTCGGCTGCTCGCTGATGCTGAGGAAGATGTCCCTGCCCGGTGGTGCCAGCTCTTCCAGCAACAGCGTCGGCAACGGGACTCCGTGCCCGGCGGCCGCCTGCGACATCGCGGCCTCCGCGTCCCGCAGTCGCTCGACGCTGCGCACGCCGAGGGCGACGAGGCCCGCCTTGCTCTTGTGCGTCACCCCGGGGCTCATACCCTTCAGGACAGCGGCCTCGAACGGCAGGGCCGTGGGCGTGTCGCCCGGAGCGTAGGTCACCGCGCGCGGAACCGGGATGCCGTGCGTGGCGAGCGTGGCCTTGATCCGATGCTCGTCGAGAGCCGTGACGGCAGGCTCTTGCCCGCTCCGTCCGCCGGGGGCGGGCTCTGGCCGCTTGTCCGCCGGTTCGCGCGCGCCGGGATGCGTGCGCAACCACGGACCGAGGCCGTCGAGGCTGTGCTCCAGGTTCGGGCAGGCCAGAACGTTGTCGGTGTGCCGGTGGGCCTCGACGACCTCTGAGGTGACAGCGGAGTAGGTCAGCTGCGTGACGACCACCGGTTTGCCCGCCCTGGCCGCGGCCGAGGCCACCAGTTCGAGCAGCCGCTGGTGATCGGGCAGCGAGCCGGAGGGCAGTCCCAGTGACGGCACGTAGACCGCGGCGCCGACGTCAGGGTCGCCGAGCACGCGTTCCACGGCCGTCGCGAACTCGTCCGGTTTCGACAGCGCCTGGCCACCGAGATCCAGCGGGTTGGCCGGGTCGAGGATCCCGGCGAGCCCGGTGATGGCCTCCCGCGTCGCGGGCGCATAGGGCCGTAGTTCGATGTCCCGGTCTGCGGCCGCGTCGGCGATGATGCCCACCGCGCCACCGGATGCGGCGAACACCGCCAGGTTGGTCCCGGCCGGGCTGCCGAAGCGTTCGTGCAGGGCGAGGGCGGTGAGCAGCCCGCCCATGGACGCCACCTGCTGGATGCCGAGCTGCGCGAGCAGACCCGATGCGGTCGCGTAGTCGCCCGCGAGCGCACCGGTGTGGGTGGCCGCGGCGCGTGCCCCCGCCTCGCTCTTTCCGGTCTTCAACGCATAGATCGTCTTTCCGCGCTCGCGTGCCGCGCGGACGGCGGCGCTGAAGCCCGCCCAGCGTGGTGTCGCCTCGAGCATCAGCCCGATCTGGTCGACCTCGGCCGAGTCCGCGAGTGCCTCGATCCACTCGGACACCCCGACGGCATGACCGTTTCCGATGGACGCGGCGTGCGCGAGCCCGGCTCCGTAGGCGGACAGTGCGGCGAGGCTTCCACACACCAGGCCACCGCTCTCCATGATGAGCGAGGTCCTGCCGTGCCCGATCTCCCACGGCACCGGGGCGCCGAATGCGTACGCGCCGCACGCACGGCTGATCACGCCGAGCCCGTTGGGGCCGAGGAGTGCCATTCCCGCCTCGTCGGCGATGGCGCGCGCCTTGGCCTCCACCTCCATCCAGTGTGGTTCCCGGGTTTCGGCGAGCCCGCTGGTGAGAGCGACCAGACCAGCGGCGCCGACGCTCGCGGCCTCGGCCACGACGTCCACGAAGTGGTCCCTGGCCACGGCGACGACCACGAGGTCGGCGGGTGGTGCCTCGCTCAGCGACGGATAGCAGGGCAGGCCCCGCACGGTCGTCACCCGGGGATTCACCGGGATGACGACACCGTCGTAGCGATGCCTGGCGAGGTTCTCCAGCACGGTACGGCCGTAGAAGTTGCGCTCCGAGGCGCCGACGACGGCGATCGATTCGGGAGCCAGCACGCGCCGCAGAGACTCGGCTCGCTGATGACGGTCCATTTCGCCTCCGGATCAGTGGTCACGACAGGTTTCGGCGTGCTGCGGGTCACGGTCGCCCCGCCTTGCCGCGGGAGCTGGACTGCTCGCCCGCCTTGCGCCTGCCGCGCACGGACTTGCCGAGCAACGGCACCAGCAGAGCCAGGGCGGCGAGACCAAGCAGGGTGCCTGAGACGGGACGGGTCACGAAGATGGCGGGATCTCCGTTGGAGATCAGCATCGCCTGACGGAACGAGGTCTCCATGATGGGGCCGAGCACGAAGGCCAGCACGAGCGGCCCTGGTTCGAGACCGGACTTGCGCATCAGGTAGCCGAGCGCGCCGAACGCCAGCACGACATACATGTCGAAGACGTTGTTGCGGACGCTGAACACCCCGATCATCGTGATCAGGACAGTCAGTGCCGCGAGCACTCCCACCGGGACTTTCAGCAGCTGCACGAAAACCCCGACGAGCGGCAGGTTCAGCACCAGCAGCACGACGTTGCCGAGCACCATCGAGGCGATCACGCCCCAGAAGATGTCCGGGTGGGACGAGATGAGCTCCGGCCCGGGTGTAACGCCCTGCAGGAGCAGGGCGCCGAAGATGAGTGCGAGCACACCGTTCGACGGCAGGCCGAGCGTCAACAGCGGGATGAACGCCGATGTCGACGACGCGTTGTTGGCCGTCTCCGGTCCGGCCACCCCCTGGATCGCTCCGCGACCGAACGTGTCCGGGTGTTTGGAGACCCGTTTCTCCAACCCGTAGGACGTCAGGGACGACACCACGCCGCCACCGCCGGGCAGGACCCCGATCAGGAATCCCAGCAGCGAGCCACGGGTGATGGCCCCGGACGACGTCCGCAGGTCGGCGCGCGTGGGCAGGATCCGGCCCACCTTCGCGCGATCGACCTCCTTGCCTGCCCGGCCTTCCAGATTGAACAGCACCTCGCCGATACCGAACAGGCCCATCGCGATCGGCACGAAGTTCAGGCCGTCGCGCAGGTCCTCGATCCCGAGGGTGAACCTGGCGCCCCCGGTGATCGGGTCCGTGCCGACGAGCGCGAGGAAGAGTCCGAGCAGCGCCGAGACGATGCTCATGCTGAACGATCGCGTGCCGAGGTAGGTCACCAGCAGCAGTCCTACGGCGGCGAGCGCGACGTACTCCGGTGGCCCGAAGCCGACCGCGATGTCCGCCAACGGCGGTGCGATCAGCACCATGCCGACCACCGCGACCAGCCCGCCGATGAACGAGCCGATCGCGGAGATCCCGAGTGCGGCGCCCGCGCGCCCCTGCCGGGCCATCTCGTAGCCGTCGATGGCGGTGACCACGGACGCCGCTTCACCGGGCAACCGGAGCAGCACCGACGTGATCGTGCCGCCGTAGTAAGCGCCGTAGTAGATGCCCGCGAGCATGATGATCGCGGTGGCGGAGTCGAGCCCGAACGTGATGGGCAGCAGGAGCGCGATGGTCGCCGCGGGGCCGAGCCCCGGCAGGACGCCGATGATCATACCGAGCGAGACGCCGATGACGACGTAGAGCAGGTTCGCCGGCGCGAACGCGACGGAGAACCCGTCCAGGAGGCTGCCGAGTACGTCCATGCCGGCTACCGCCCCCCGAGCAGGATGTCAGCGGGAAACGGAACGCCCAGCACCGGAACGAACAGGACGTAGAACACCGCGGTGGCGACCGCGGCGAGAGCGACCGATATCCACCGGCCCTGGCGGCCCAGCACGTTCAGCCAGAAGAACGCGAGCAGGAACCCGGGAAGGGTGAGTCCGAAGAGGCTGAACGCCCAGATGAACACGTAGAGGCTCAGCAGCGCCGGAACGACGAGCAGCGACCGCGGGCAGAACCGTTCCTGCTCGGTGTCCTCCAGCCGCCTGGTCAGCGTCGCCACCGACGCGACGACGAGCGCGACACCGATCACCAGTGGCCACATCCCCGGACCCGGCTCAGCCCAGGAACCGAGTGAGAGGGCCGTCGAGTGCAGGATCACCGCCGCACCGGAAAGCAGGCACACCACGCCGACGAGCCGGTTACTCGTCCACTTCGGTCGCTCCGTACCCGCGGGCTCGGCCATGGGCGCTGCTTTCGTGACGATCAACTATTTGCCTTCGAGGATCGGACGGTACGCCGCATCCGTGTCGTCCAGGTACTGGACGAGCTCATCTACTGTCTCGGCCCCTTCCGTCACGAACCGGTCCCCGACGGTCTTCCGGAACTGCTCGTCCTGAGGAGCCTTGTTGATCAGCTCGGCCAGCGTGTCGACAATTGCCCTGTCGGTGCCCTCGCGTACACCGACGAGGTACGGCGAGGTGGAGTAGATGGCGTCTTCGAAGCCGAGCTCGGCGAAGGTCGGCACGTCCGGCAGGTAGGGGAGCCGGTCGGGGGTGCCCACGCCGAGCAGCCTGATCTCGCCCTTGTCGGCACGGGCCAGCAGATCGTTTGTCAGGTTGATCTGCAGGGCGTCGACGTTGCCGCCGAGCACGGCGGTCAGTGCTTCCGCGTTGCCCGGGAACGGCACGGGTTTGAACGGCACGGCTTTCGGTCCCGTGCCGAGCTGTTCGACCGCGATCTGCCCTGGTGTCGTCGCGCCCGCCGTCGCCACCGAGACCGTGCCGGGTGACTGCCGGGCCGCCTCGAACAGGTCCTCGGCCGTGCGTGCGTTCGAGTCCCGGCCCACCACGAGCGCGGACGGGAAGGCCGCGACATTGGCGACGGGGGTGAACGTGTGCCGGTCGTACTCGACGTCCTCGACGATCGGCGTGATGACGTTCGCGCCCTGACCGATGTTGAACAGCGTGTACCCGTCGGCGGGCTGGTTCATCGCATACCGCATGGCGACGGCTCCCGACGCGCCTTCTCTGTTCTCGACGAGAACGGTCTGACCCGTCTCCTTCTGCAGGAACTCGGCCAGGGCGCGCATCGTGAGGTCGCTGACGCCGCCCGCGGTGTAGGGAACCACGATCGTCACCGTCTCGGACGGATACTCCCCGGTACCGCCACCGCCTGCGGTGGTCGACGCGCAGGACGCCGCCATCAGCGCCACGCAGGCCGACAGTGCGGTGATGATTCTTCTCCGGCCCCGGCCCAAACGGATGGCCTTGTCCGACTTCATGGCACTCCTTCGACGTAGGGAATCCGGTGCTCTCTCGCGTGTGGGATGTCGGTCAGCGTGCGTCGGAGCGGATGCGTGCTCCGGCCAGGAAACGCAGCAGCACCCTGTTGAACGGGGTGGGCGTCTCCCAGTTGGCCGAGTGGCCGACCTCGGGGAACACCACGGTGCCGCAGCCGTCGATGTGCCGGGCGATCAACCGCATCACCGGCGGCGGGAGATAGAGATCGGAGTCGCCGGTGACGAGCAGCGTTCGCGGCCTCAGCGTGGCGAGCCTGTCCCAGGTGATCTCGTTCGCGACGACGTGGCGGTACGCCGAGCCCGTCAGGCGGGCTCTGTCGGCGATGGCGCGCCACTGCCGGAGCCCATCCGGGTTCGCCGCGCGGTACGAGGGGCTGAGTTCCTTGAAGTAGGTCGGCAGGGCGTTGAACTCGGGAGGCCGCAGGCCGCCGGTGAGTGCCAGGTACTCGGGATCCCGGATCGCCATGAAACTGCTGACCACCGTGAAGCTGCGCACCCGTGCCGGATGCAGGAGTGCGTAGTCGGTCGCGTAGTAGCCCCCGAGCGCGGCGCTGACCAGATGGAACGTGTCCAGCTCCAGGCGCTCGACGAGGGCGTGCAGGTCGTCGGCCCCGACCGGGGCGTCGGCGTCGGCGAATGCCGAGGACCCGTAGTGACCCCGCCGGGAGTAGGCGATGACCCGGTAGCCCGCCCTGGCGAGTACGGGCTGCTGGTAGGGCCAGCTCTCGGCGCTGCCGGAGGCGGCGTGGACGAGGACGACGGCGGGGCCTTCGCCTCCCGTGTCCCAGTACCAGAGATGCCCTCCGGGGACGTCGACGGTGCCTTCGCCGACCGGCACCTGCGGGGGAATCGGTTCCGGGACCGGCGTGCCGTGGCGCCGCTCGCCGGGCTCGGCCACGGCCGTCCGGGGCACGAGCGCCGCGGCGGCGGCAGCGGAGGTGACAGCGCTCGCCCGCTTCAACAGGCCGCGCCTGGTCAGGCCGGTCGGCTCCCGATCAACCATGATCGCCTCCGCAGATGTCTCGCCGTCATTGCCGTACATCCTGCCGAACAGATGAAAGGTATATCCGAACCGCTGTTCGGACAGTGACCGTAACAGAACGGGTGGACATGACGCCAGACCCAGCGGTCCCGGGGGCCGTGAATGCGTAACAGTGTTCTAACTCGTGTGCGCACTCACGAGAGGTGACCAGGGCACTTGCCCGACATGGCGTCGGGGATGAGCTCGTCGGGCTGTACACCGTACCGGTAACGGTGTCGTCGATCTTCGCGACTTCACTGCGACGGATGCTGGCACGACCGACGCGGTGGAGAACATGGAACTGGGGTCGTTGGCCTACCTACTCGCCCAGACGGCGGCAAAAGCCGCCGGAGGCATGGCAATGCGTTCATCAACCCCACTGGTCAAGCGACTGATCAAGCAGGCACGGCCGACACCGAAGGTGATCAAGCGATTCGAGGTCTGGCAGGAAAGCCGGATCATCGAAGCACAAGAGAAGGCCGTCGCGAAGTTCCTGGCGAGCCGTGAGTGTGAAGGGCTGCTGGCGACTGCGTTCGCGACCGAACTGGCCGAGCGGCTGACCCCTGTCCGACGAAGGACTGGCACGGGTCAGCTCAGAGCTGTGGGAACTGGTCGTCGACATGATCCGGATCAACGTCAGGACCATGCGGGAGAACAGTGCCTTCACTAATTCGGACGATATCTACGTGCGGTCGCTGACCGCGTCCCGGTCACGCAGCGACGCCGGTGAACCGCTGGTTGATTCGGTGCTCAGCAGGACGGCGCTGTCCGCCGACACGGACCGCATCATGCGGGTACGCGCGCTCGCGATGTCAGCAGCTGACTTTGGATTTGACTCGGCCGTGCTGTGGAACGGGCAAGCGAAGCGTTTCGATCCGAGGAACAGAGACTTGGTAACAGCTTCGAACCAAGTTCGTTAGCTGCGCGACTCTTCCGATACATCGCCATTTCTGAGTTCGCCCATATTGTTTCAACATGGACGTGCGGAGGTGAGAGGGAAGCGTTGGCGGTGGTCGGTGCCGCTCTGCGCTCAGCATGGCCGTTCTGGTTGGAGGACACGGATGCGTCGCTTCCATGTGTGAGAGTTATTGCTGAGCAGACCTGTAGAGCGCGGGCGTGGAGAACGAAACCAAAGAAAGCTGAACAAGTGGAGCAACTCGGCGTCCTCTCAGCGCCAGTTCGGTGGCTCGAAGCCGCAGGATGGAAGCGACTAGATGCGCTGTCGAAGGCTCTTGGCCAATTCTCTCACATGGATCGCCGAACCCGGACAGTTGGTGCTCGTCGAATATTGACAAACATGGTCGCCGAAGACCAAGAGTGGCCTGAGGAAACCGCAAGAGGTCACGTTCTTGACTCTGTCGCGTATTTGCTCGCAGATGAAATTCTCTGCAGACTGAGAGGAACATCTGACCTGTTGGCTGAAGGGTTTCGCCAAACGATCATCCTTATCGATGACGACGATCACGCTGCGCAGACTGAGGCGGTCCTGAACCAGTCGCTCGCGCAACGCGGCGAGGACCTGGGCGAGCCCGTGTTTCAACATGTGCCCAAGGGTGCCACCACGGTTCCTCCTCATCTGCCCAATCTTCCACCGATCCCTCGATCGACCTAATGGGGGTTGCGATCGGCCACGTCGAGTAGTACCGGACAGAAGAAATGTCCTATAAAGATCGATGAATGACTGGATCGAAAGTGATTCGCAACTATACTCGATGTTTCTTCCCGGACTGATCGATGTTTCAGTCCTGTATATAGAATCGATCGGCTGGGTAGATCTCGTCTGCGTCGTTGCCGTGCCTCTGCGGCGGCAGGTGAGTACCGGTACGCCTTCGGGGATCGCGTAGTGAAACATTTCCGTGGGTGTCGGCGAGCAGCGTGCGTGTCTCCTGCGGTGACAGTTCCTCCCAGCGCACCTCGCGGCCGATCGCTTCGCCGATGATGCGGACCTGGTCGGCCTGGAGGTCCAACCAGCCTGGCCCGCACAGCTCGCCGCGCGGGACTGTCCGAACAACGGTGGATCTGATCTTGGTCTGACACGCCGGGCGTGAGCTTGGCGGGAAGGATCGATCATGACCGAAACACTGGACCCCGTGACCGATGATGTGGATCAGCAGCGGCTGGCGGAGCAGCTGCTCGCGCAGGCCAAGGAACAGGGCGTCGACCTGGTGGGCCGGACGGGCTGCTCAACCAACTGACGAAGAATGTGCTCGAAACCGCGCTGGACGCGGAGATGACCGAGCACCTGGGATACGACAAGCACGACCCGGCCGGCCGCGACAGCGGGAACTCCCGCAACGGCACCAGATCGAAAACGGTACTGACCGAGATCGGGCCGGTGGAGATCGAGGTGCCGCGCGACACCGACTCCTCGTTCGATCCGCAGATCGTGCGCAAGCGGCAACGCCGGTTGACCGGTGTCGATGAGATCGTGCTGTCGCTATCGGCGAAGGGCCTGACCACCGGTGAGATCGCCGCACACTTCGACGACGTCTACGGCGCGAAGGTTTCCAAAGACACCATCTCGCGGATCACCGACAAGGTCGTCGCGGAGATGACCGAGTGGGCAAACCGGCCACTGGACCGCGTGTATCCGGTGCTGTTCATCGACGCGATCCACGTCAAGATCCGCGACGGGCAGGTCACCAACCGGCCCATCTATGTCGCCATCGGCGTTACCGTCAACGGCGAACGTGACATCCTCGGCCTGTGGGCCGGAGACGGCGGCGAGGGCGCCAAGTTCTGGCTCAGCGTGTTGACCGAGATCAAGAACCGCGGCGTTGCCGATGTGTGCATCGCGGTCTGCGACGGGCTGAAAGGGCTGCCGGAGACCATCATCACGGTGTGGGAGCGGGCGGTCGTGCAGACGTGCGTCATCCACCTGATCCGCAACACCTTCCGCTACGCCTCCCGCAAGTACTGGGACGCCATGGCCAAGGACCTGCGGCCGGTCTACACCGCTCCCACCGAGGCAGCCGCCAAGGAACGGTTCGTCGAGTTCACCGGCAAGTGGGGCCAGCAGTACCCGGCGATCGTGCGGCTTTGGGAGAACGCCTGGAGCGAATTCGTGCCATTCCTCGACTACGACGTGGAGATCCGCCGGGTGATCTGCTCGACGAACGCGATCGAGTCGGTCAACGCCCGCTACCGGCGGGCGATCCGTGCACGCGGGCACTTCCCCACTGAACAGGCCGGGTGGTTTCAACTGGCCAGCGCAACACCGGGTGGATTGTT
>NZ_JAEHOB010000003.1 GCF_016464705.1 Qaidamihabitans albus | reverse complement strand
TCCAGAGACTTCCACTGTCACCGATGTCCCCGAACTTCACAACCAGTTAGAACTCTGTTACGCACTCACGACCCCCGGGGCGCTTGCCGGAGGCGGCGGACGACGAACACCGCGACCGCGAGTGCGAGCAGCCCGAGGACGATCTTCTGGAAGATGCCGGCGTAGGTCTCGACGAGCTGCCAGCTCTCCCCGAACGCGTAACCGCCGGTGACGAACGCCGTGTTCCACAGCAGGCTGCCCGCCGTGGTCAGCGCCAGGAACTGCCACAACGGCATGCGCTCGATCCCGGCGGGCAGTGAGATGAGGCTGCGCACGAGCGGCACCATCCGGCCGAGGAAGACGGCCTTCGTGCCGTACCTGTTGAACCATGCCTCGGTCCGGTCGAAGTCGGCGGCCTTGAGGAGCGGGATCCGTGCCATGACCCTGCGGGTGCGTTCCCGGCCGAAGACCAGCCCGGCGTAGTAGACGATGATCGCACCGAGCACGGAGCCCAGCGTGGTCCAGAACAGGGCCCCGGCGAGGGTGAACGTGCCCTGGCTGGCGGTGAACCCGGCGAGCGGGAGCACCAGCTCGCTGGGAATGGGCGGGAACAGGTTGTCGAGCCCGACCACGAGCGCGGCCCCTGGGCCGCCCAGCGTCTCCATGACGTCGACTGCCCACCCGGCGAGCCCGTTCAACGGTTCGGTGGCGCCGGCGGGCGGGTCTGGCTGCATGGACATGTCGGCCTTTCGTGGGCGGCAGGTGCTACCGGCGACGCTACGAACCGGCCGGCGCCGCTGCCATGTGGCGCGGCACCCGGTTCGCTGTGGAGACGCCACAGGGTGATCTTGCGGAAAACCGCAGTACGCCGTGGCCGGTCGCTGGTTAGCCTCGGGATCGTGCCTGTGACCGACGCTCCCGGCGACCTGGTGCGCAGGGCGTTCCGGAGCACCGCGGGGCTGGCGCTGGGCAGCGCGACCGCGTTCGTGGAACTCGCCTACGTCGTGCTCGCGGTACCGATCCTGGCGCTGCGCCCGGTCCGGCCGCGGGTGTTCGCGGGCGCGCGGGCGCTGGCCGCGTTCGAGGGCTTCCGGCTCGCCCGGTACCTGGACGGCGAGAGCGCCTCTGGCTACGGCGGACGGCGGGCACTGGAGTATCTCGCGCTCCGCTGGGTCGTCGGCGGGCTCGGCGCCGGGATCTTCCTGCTCATCGCGTGGGGCGCGGTGTCCGGCGCGATCATGGGGTGGCAGATCGTGTCGGGACAGCCGATCGGTGGCGGCGACCCGGTTGGCACGGACCGGGACTGGTACGACCCGATCGTGGTCGGCCTGTTCGGGATGCTGCTCGTGTTCCTCGCCGTGCAAGGCCTGGTCGGGGTCGCGGCGCTGGACCGACTGCTGGCGCGGCGCTTCCTGGGGCCGAGTGAGCACGAGCGGTTGCGGCACAGGGTTTCCGAGCTCGCCACCACCCGTGCGGAGGTGGTCGAGGCGGTCAACGACGAGCGCAGGCGGATCGAGCGGGATCTGCACGACGGTGTGCAGCAGCGGCTGGTGGCGCTCGGCGTGGTGCTCGGCCGGGCCCGCCGGGCGACGGCCCCGGAGCGGGCGGGCGAGCTGCTGCGCCAGGCGCACGAGGAGTCGCAGCAGGCGTTGCAGGATCTGCGTGAGGTGACGTGGCGGGTGTACCCGGTCGCGCTGGACTCCGGCGGCCTGCACGTCGCGCTGGAATCGCTCGCCGAACGGTCCAGCGTGCCGGTCACCTTGCGCTACAGCCTCGCCGCTCGGCCGGACGCGGCCACCGAGACGGTCGCGTACTTCGTGGCGTCCGAGGCGGTCACGAACGCGATCAAGCATGCGGGTGCGGGGCGGATCGAGATCGACGTCTCGGGTGTCGCCACGGGCGTGGCCGTGCGGATCACCGACGACGGCCACGGTGGTGCGAGTGCCTCGGGCAGTGGCCTTTCCGGGCTCGCCCGGCGGGTCGCCGCGGCCGATGGCGAGTTCGCACTGGACAGTCCGGCCGGTGGTCCGACGGTTGTCACGGCGGTGCTGCCGTGCGCGTGATACTGGCCGAGGACTCGACGTTGCTGCGGGAGGGCCTCGTCCGGCTGCTCGCCGAGGAGGGCCACGAGGTGGTGGCCGCCGTCGGGGACGGCACGGCGCTGGTCGACGCGGCCGCCGAGCACCGGCCGGACGTGATCGTGACCGATGTGCGAATGCCGCCGACGCACAGTGACGAGGGGCTGCGCGCGGCGCTGGAGATCCGCAGGCGCTGGCCGGAGATCGGCGTGCTGGTGCTCTCCCAGTACGTCGAGAAGCGCTACGCCACCGAGCTCGTGACCGACGACGGTGGCCGGGTCGGCTACCTGCTGAAAGACCGGGTCGCGCAGGTGGGCGAGTTCCTCGATGCCCTGGAGCGTGTCGGCCGGGGCGGTGCGGCTTTCGACCCCGAGGTGGTGCGCAGACTGCTTGCGCGCACGAGCCGGGCGGATCCGCTGGCCCGGCTGACCGCGCGCGAGCGGGAGGTGCTGGAGCGGATGGCGCAGGGGCACACCAACGCCGGGATCGCCGCCGCGCTGCACGTGTCGCAGAGCGCGGTGGAGAAACATGTGAACGCGATCTTCGACAAGCTGGAGCTGGCGCACATCACCGGCTTCAGCCGCCGCGTGCTGGCCGTGCTGCGCTACCTCGGCTCGTGAGTGCGTACACGAGTTAGAACACTGTTACGCGCTCACGAGGCTGGGGCGTTGCTCGCGGACCAGGAGGTACAGCACGCCGGAGGAGAGCATGATGCCGCCGGCCACCCAGGTGCCGACGGCCCAGCTGCCGGTGGCGTCACGCAGCACGCCGCTGACCACCGGGCTCGCGACGGCACCGATCTCGGAGACCAGGTTCAGCATCCCGAAGGCGGAGCCTCGCTGCTTCTCCGGCACCAGGTCGCCGGTGATGCCCTGCGCGATCGGTTGCAGCGCGTTGAAGAACAGCCCTGAGCAGAACAGGATCGTGCCGAGCAGCAGCAACGACGGCTTCTGCCCGTCACCGATGGAGAGCGCGAAGACGAACACCAGCAGCGAGTAGACGACCGTGAAGCTCACCAGCAGCGGCTTGCGCCCGTAGCCGCGCCGCAGCGCCCGGTCGGCCAGCCAGCCACCGGCGGGGAAGCCGAGGATGCCCGCACCGGCGTTGAACGCCGCCGTGAGCGCCGCCGCGAGCAGCGAGCTGCTGGCCGCCTCGCGCACGATCTCCACCGACCAGAAGCTGAAGAACCACAGGTTCCACAGGATCGCGATGTAGGCGATGTAGACGATGACGATGTCCCGGCCGAGCAGCGTCGCGGATTCGGGCGTGCGGCGGAGCCTGGCCACGATGACGCCGATGACCACGACGGCCAGCACGCCCGAGCCGATCGCCGTCCCCCAGGTGGGCCAGCGCAGCTCGTCGGCCACCACGAACAGGAGCAGCACCGCCGCCAGTAACGGCACCGACACGGCGATCAGCCGCAGCAGCGGCGGGCCGAGGTGCAGCTTCCCGCCGAGGTGCCGGTGGAAGAAGTACCAGCAGCCCAGCGCGACCGCGATCGAGAACACCGCGAACACCACGAACGGCACCCGCCACGACTCGGTGCCCATGCCCAGTGAGCCGCCCCAGTCGATGAGCAGGGGGGTGCAGACGATGCCGATGGTGAGACCGATGGACAGCCCGGAGATCACCACGCCGAGGCCGAGCGTGCGCCGCTTCGGCGGGGTGTTGTTCAGGATCAGCGTCCGGTCGTTGGAGTAGAAGACGCCTTCCCCGAGCCCGGTCAGCACGCGCGCGCCGACGAAGGCGATCAGCCCGACGACGATGCCGGAAAGCGCCGTCATCACGCCCGCCCACAGCAGCGAGAGCACGATCATCTCGCGGTGGCCGAACCGGTCGCCGAGCCTGCCGCCGGGGTACTGGGTGAGCATGTAGCCGGTGAAGAACAGCGAGCCCACCAGGCCACCGAGCGCGCGAGGATCGTTCGCCTCGCCGATGAAGCCGACGTCGTTGGCGAGCATCCAGCTCACGACGGGCCCGGTCAGGGTGCGGTCGGCGTAGCTGACGACCCAGCCGAGCAGCAGCACCCCCCACAGCGCGCGGTAGGGCGTCGCGGTCTTGCCCCGGCTGTCGAGAAACTGTGTCGGCTTCATCGGCTGTGGTCCGGTCATGGCGGCACACCATGACAACCGGGTCCGGCGAACGCTCGCGGGGCGTTCCGGTGAACGGAATCGACAAATTCTTTCAGTGGCTGAAAACGCACGTGGCCTGGTGCGCCTGCCGACGCTCACAGTTCGGGTATCTCTCCCACCAGATCACGCCTAGGAGCGACGTCAATGACGACTTTTGCCCGCAATCAGTGGTATGTCGCGGCATACGGTCGTGAGATCGGCCGCGAACTGTTTCCCCGGACCATCCTGGGTGAGCCGATCGTCTTCTACCGCACCGAGGCCGGTGAGGCCGTCGCGCTCGCCGATCGCTGCGTGCACCGCCGGTACCCGCTGTCGGAGAGCAGGCTGGACGGCGACCGGATCGTGTGCGGCTACCACGGCTTCACCTACGACCAGAGCGGCACGTGCGTGTCCGTGCCGGGCCAGGGCCGGATCCCGCGAACCGCGCGGGTGCCGAGCTACCCGCTGGTCGAGCAGGACTCGTTCGTGTGGGTCTGGATCGGCGACCGGGACAGGGCCGACCCCGCCCTGGTTCCGCGCGCGCCGTGGCTCGACGACCCCGCCTACACCACGGTGTCCGGCATGGAGCCGCTGGCCGCGCGGTACGAGCTGCTGGTGGACAACCTGATGGACCTCTCCCACGAGACGTACCTGCACGGCGGCTACATCGGCACCCCGGAGGTGGCTAACACCCCGATCACCACGGAGGTGGACGAGGAGAACGAGATCATCTACGTCAGCAGGCACATGGCCGACGCGGAGTGCCCTTCGTTCTACGCCAAGTCGACCGGGATCGAGGGCCGCATCACCCGCTGGCAGGACATCGAGTACCACCCGCCGTGCCTGTACCTGCTGCACAGCCGGATCGCGCCGGTCGGCGTGCTGCCGAACGACGACGGCACCGACCCCGACGCCTTCCACGTCGAGGTGGTCTACGCCATCACCCCGGAAACGGAGCACAGCACGCACGACTTCTGGGCGGTGGCGCGGGACTTCGCGCTAGGCGACGAGGAGGTCTCGGCGTTCCTGGCCGAGAGCAACCGCACGGTCGTGCTGCAGGACGTCACCGCGCTGGACATCCTGGAGAAGGTCGTCGAGAACGAGCGCGACGGCTACCAGGAGCTCAGCGTCAACATCGACACCGGTGGCCTTGCGGCGCGGCGGTTCCTCAAACGGATGATCGAGCGCGGCGAGCGGCCCGCCGCCGAACCCGCCGCGGCGGTGCGGACGTGAGCGCGCGGACGGCGATGCTGCACGGCGACACCGTGCACCGCATCCACTGGGTACTCAACACCGATCGCCTGCTCGGCGTGTGCCACTGCGGCGCCGAGCACGAGTCGGAGGACCCGGTGGAGCTCTGGGACTGGCTGCTGGCCCACCCCGACGGGCACGAGCGGCCACCTGCGGGCGGTTCGCCCCGGCCCGAGCGGCAGCTCGCCGGGGTGTGAGAGGAACATCATGGACGAGCTCGAACTCGTGCTGGCACGCAAGGAGCAGGTGGCCGAGGGCGTGCTGTGCCTGACGCTGCGGGATCCGGCCGGTGGGGCCCTGCCCTCGTGGGAGCCGGGCGCGCACCTCGACCTGCTGCTGGACGAGGGCCTGCAACGGCAGTACTCGCTGTGCGGCGATCCGGCCGACGGCGGCGCGCTGACGGTCGCTGTGCTGCGGGAGCCCGAGGGGCGGGGCGGTTCGGCGTTCGTGCACGACCGGCTCGCCGAGGGGGACACCGTGCGGGTGCGCGGGCCGCGCAACAACTTCGCGCTGGTGGACTCGCCGCGCTACCTCTTCCTCGCGGGGGGCATCGGCATCACGCCGATCCTGCCGATGGTGGCCGAGGCCGACGCGCGCGGCGCCGACTGGCGGCTGTACTACGGCGGCCGCGCCCGCGTGTCGATGGCCTTCGCCGACCGGCTGGCGGCCAAGTACGGCGAGCGGGTGGTGCTGTGGCCGCAGGACGAGTCGGGGCTGCTCCCGCTCGACGACCTGCTCGGCACGCCCGAACCGGAGACGGCGGTGTACTGCTGCGGTCCCGAGCCGCTGCTGGCCGCCGTGGAGGGACGCTGCGCGGCGTGGCCCGCCGGGGCGCTGCACGTGGAGCGCTTCTCGCCGAAGGAGGACGCCGGCGCGGGGCCCCTGGAGTCGTTCGAGGTGGAGCTGGCCGTGTCGGGCCGGACGTTGCGAGTGCCGCCGGAGCGGTCGATCCTGGAGGTCGTCGAGGAGGCCGGGGTGCCCGTGCTGTCGTCGTGCCAGGAGGGCACCTGCGGCACCTGCGAGACCGAGGTGCGTGAAGGCGTGCCCGACCACCGCGACTCGCTGCTGACCGACGAGGAGCGGGCGGCCGGTGAGACGATGATGATCTGCGTGTCGCGGTCCCGCGGTCCGCGACTGGTACTCGAGCTGTAGGAGCCGGGGTGGGCGGTGTTGTCCGGGAGGCCAGGTCGGTGACGGCCAAGGTGCTCGCCATGCTGGAGGCGTTCACCCCGGCCACTCCCGAGCTCACCCTCAGCGAGCTGGCCCGCAGGGCCGACATCTCCCTGCCGACCGCGCACCGGCGCGCCGCCGAGCTGGTCGACTGGGGCGCGCTCGAACGCGGCGCCGACGGGCGTTACCGCGTCGGGCTGCGGCTGTGGGAGGTGGCCTCACTCGCGCCTCGCGGACTGGGGCTACGCGACGTGGCGATGCCGTTCCTCGAGGACCTGTACGAGGTCACCCACGAGAACGTACAGCTGGCCGTGCGCGAGGGCCTCGAGCTGGTGTTCGTCGAACGGATCGCCGGCCGGCACGCGGTACCGGTACTGACCAGGGTCGGCGGCAGGTTCGCGTTGCACGCCACCGGCGTGGGGCTGGTGCTGCTGGCGCATGCCCCGGCCGAGGTGCAGGAGCAGGCGCTGGCCACCCCCCTGCACGCCTACACAGCGAAGACGATCACCGACCCGGACCGGTTGCGGGAGGTGCTGGCGGCGGTCCGGCGCAACGGCTACTCGGTCAGCGACGGCCAGGTCACCCTCGACGCGCTCTCGGTGGCCGCGCCGATCCGCGATCCCCGCCAGGACGTGATCGCCGCGGTGTCGCTCGTCGTCCGTGCCGACACCGCGGCGCCGATCACGCTGGCTCCGCTCGTGCAGGCGGCCGCGCGCGGGATCTCCCGCACGCTCGCGCCGCGGCCCGCGGGCTGAGCGGCGCTCGCAGCCGGGTCACTCGCTCGGCTGCTGCTCCTGCTCGGCGGCGGCACGGACCTCGTCCATGTCGAGCTCACGCGCCTGCCGGATGAGGTCCTCGAGCGCGGGCTCGGGCAGCGCGCCCGGCTCCGCGTACACGACCACCCGGTCGCGGATCACCGCGACGGTCGGGATCGACTTGACCTCGAACGCGGCCGCGAGCTGCGGCTGCGCCTCGGTGTCGACCTTGGCGAACACCACGTCCCCGTGGTTCTCCGAGACGCTCTCGTAGGTCGGCGCGAACTGGCGGCAGGGGCCGCACCAGGAGGCCCAGAAGTCGATCAGTACGAAGTCGTTGCCGGAGACGACGTCGTCGAAGTTGTCGGTGGTCAGCTCGACTGTGCTCATATCGGGTGAACAACGAACCGGGCGGCCCGCATTCCGGCCCGGCTCTTACCGCCGGTAGTAACGAAGTGATGCGCGCCTCCACCGGGAGGTCTACGGTGATTTCCGGAGAAGGACCAGCGACGTGGAGGTGCGTGGCTTGGACACCCAGATCGGCCTGCGGCCGACCAGAATCCAACAGCCCAAACCGCACAGGGGCAAGCGCGGCCAGACCATGCTGGACCTGCTGCGCACGACCGATCACAAGAAGATCGGGATGCTGTACCTGGTCACGGCGATGGCGTTCTTCATGATCGGCGGCGCGCTGGCGTTGCTGATGCGCGGCGAGCTGGCGCAGGCGGGGCTGCAGTTCCTGNCTGCTGCGCACGACCGATCACAAGAAGATCGGGATGCTGTACCTGGTCACGGCGATGGCGTTCTTCATGATCGGCGGCGCGCTGGCGTTGCTGATGCGCGGCGAGCTGGCGCAGGCGGGGCTGCAGTTCCTGTCGCAGGAGCAGTACAACCAGCTGTTCACCATGCACGGCACGATCATGCTGCTGCTGTACGCGACGCCGGTGCTCTTCGCCTTCGCCAACCTGGTCCTGCCGTTGCAGATCGGCTCACCGGATGTGGCGTTCCCGCGGTTGAACGCGTTCTCCTACTGGCTGTTCCTCTTCGGCGGAACCATCGTGGTGAGCTCGTTCCTGACACCTGCCGGTGGCGCCGACTTCGGCTGGACCGCCTACACGCCGCTGTCGCGCGCCGCCTACTCGGTGGGGATCGCCGGGGACCTGTGGATCATGGGGCTGATCGTGTCGGGGCTCGGCACCATCCTCGGTGCAGTCAACATGATCACGACGATCGTCTGCCTACGCTGCCCCGGGATGACGATGTGGCGGATGCCGATCTTCACCTGGAACATCCTGTTCACCAGCATCCTCGTGCTGCTGGCGTTCCCCATCCTCACCGCGGCGCTGTTCGGTCTCGCGGCCGATCGGAAGCTCGGCGCCCACGTGTTCGACCCCGCCAACGGCGGCGCGATCCTCTGGCAGCACCTGTTCTGGTTCTTCGGCCATCCGGAGGTCTACATCGTGGCGTTGCCGTTCTTCGGCATCATCACCGAGATCATCCCGGTGTTCAGCCGCAAACCGCTGTTCGGCTACCGGCTGATGGTGTTCGCGACCGTCGGGATCACCACGTTGTCGGCCGCGGTCTGGGCGCACCACATGTTCGCCACCGGAGCGGTACTGCTGCCGTTCTTCTCGTTCCTGACGTTCCTGATCGCCGTGCCGACCGGGATCAAGTTCTTCAACTGGATCGGCACGATGTGGAAGGGGCAGCTCAGCTTCGAGACACCGATGCTGTGGTCGATCGGCTTCCTGGTCACCTTCCTCCTCGGCGGGCTGACCGGCATCATCCTGGCCGCGCCCGCCCTGGACTTCCACGTCACCGACTCGTACTTCGTGGTGGCCCACTTCCACTACGTGCTGTTCGGCACGATCGTGTTCGCGACCTTCGCCGGGATCTATTTCTGGTTCCCGAAGTTCATCGGCCGGATGATGAGCGAGCCCCTGGGCAAGCTGCACTTCTGGCTGACGTTCATCGGCTTCCACACCACGTTCCTGGTGCAGCACTGGCTGGGCAACGAGGGAATGCCGCGCCGCTACGCCGACTACCTCGAGTCGGACGGCTTCACGTTCCTCAACACGGTGTCCTCGATCGGCGCGTTCGTCCTCGGCCTCTCGATGCTGCCGTTCCTGTGGAACGTCGTGCGCAGCTACCGTTTCGGTGATCCGGTGGAGGTCGACGACCCGTGGGGCTACGGCAACTCGCTGGAGTGGGCAACGAGCTGCCCGCCGCCGCGGCACAACTTCACCGACCTGCCGCGGATCCGCTCCGAGCGGCCCGCGTTCGAGCTGCACTACCCGCACATGATCGAGCGACTCCACGACGAGGGGCACATCACCCTCACCGGTAGGACGAAGCCGCACACGGCCGAGCCGGAGCCGCCGTCGAAGCGGGCGTCCGAGGCGACCGAGGGCAAGCTGGACGAGCAGCAGGACTGAAGGCGCACGAGTGTGCGTGCGAGACTCGGGGACGTGGCTGACCGGGACCGAGACGAAGAGGGACGAGCCCGCAACGCGCGGCCGAGGGACGGGCTCGGCAGGCCGCTGCCCTACGACGCGCCTGGCGTCGAGCGCCAGCCCGAGGGCGTGCCGCGCGAGCCGGCCGAGTCGTTGCGGGAGGCGCAACAGCTGCTGGACGACGGCATGCCGTTCCACGCGCACGAGGTGCTGGAGGACGCCTGGAAGTCCGGCCCCGACCACGAGCGCGAGCTGTGGCGCGGCCTTGCCCAGCTCGCCGTGGGCGTCACCCACGCGGCGCGGGGCAATCCCTCCGGCGCGGCGTCACTGCTGCGCCGGGGTGCGGACAACATCGGTGGCTACGCCGACGCGCCGCCGCACGGCATCGACATCACCGGCCTGCGGGAGTGGGCGGAGCAGCTCGCGAGCGGGCTCCCCGCGCGCCAGGAGCCGCCGTCGCCCGAGGCGATCGCGCCCCGGCTGCGCGGCTGACGCGAGTCCCCCGCTCCAGCCCGCGAGTTCCGCGCTCGCGGCGCCGCCGAAGGACCACTCGCGCGGGCGTAGCGCCTATCGCCGGGCGTCTCCGTCGGCGCGGTCCGGCGCCTCCAGCACCGGGCGCCCGTCGACGTAACGCAGACCCACCAGGTAGAGCGCCCGGATCTCGCGATCGCGGTCGAGCCATCCGTGGAAGAACGCGTGCCGCCCGTCGGTACCGGTGGTGATGTCGGCCGAGCCCGGCCCGTCCATGCTCTTGCCGAGGGACTGGCGGGAGATCAGCGGTTCGCCGCTCTTGGTGTACGGCCCGGCCAGCGCCGGCGCGGTCGCGTACGTGGTCTGGTAGCCGGGGTCGGTGAAGCTCCTGATCGAGTAGAACAGCACGTACTGTGACGGCTGCCGGACGAGCGTGGGTGCCTCGACGACCCCGTGCTCCTCTGGCCGGTCGCTGCGCAGCAACTCGACCCGGTGACCCGCGCGCGTGACGCCGTCGGCGCGCATCGGCTGGAGCCACAGCACCGGCGGCTCGTCCTGGTGGCCGTTGCTCTTGTAGACCAGGTACGCCCGGCCGTCGGCGTCGACGAAGAGCGACGGATCGATGTCACCGCCGTCGCCGCGCTCGCACACCAGCGGCTTGGCGCCGAGCGGGGTGAACGGGCCACCCGGACGCTCGGCGAGGGCCGCGCCGATGCACATGGTGCCGTCCGCGGCGCGTTCGCCGCTGAAGTGCATCAGGTACCGACCGTCGGCGCGGCGCGTGACGTCCGGCGCCCAGATGCCCGCGCGCTCGGCCATCCACGCTGGACGCTCGGGCATCGCGTCGCCCCTCGCCTGCCAGGGGCCGGTGGCGGCGGGCGCGGTGGCCAGCGGCGCTCTGGTGCTCTCGGTACCCGTCGCGTACCCGTAGTAGTGGCTGCCGAACTGGCTCACGGACGGGTCGGGGAAGTTCTCGGCCAGGAGGAGTTTCGGGGGTGTCGTGGCGGCGAAGGCGCCAGGGCCTGCGGACACGGTGGTCACCAGGACGGCCAGCGCGAGCACGGAGAGTCGTATCCTCATCGACACCCGGTTACCCCGGCCGCCGTGGCGCACACTCGATCATGTTCGCCCGTTGGGGCGGAACAGCAGATCCAGGTGGTAGCGCAGCACCGCGGTGGCCTCCGCCGCCGTGCGCTGGCCGACCAGGACGCTCGTGCCGAGCCCGTGGTTGAGGGCGAGCAACCTGGCCGCCTCGGTGGTCGCGTCCAGCCCCGGGGCCAGCTCACCGGCGGCCCGCGCCCGGCCGAGTACCTCCGTGAGCTCATGTTCGAGGCGGTTGGGCCCCTCGACGAAGGGCTGCTCGGCGAGCTCCGGATCGGTCATCGCGAGCACCGCGTAAGAGGTCCAGACGAGGTGGAAGGTGCGGCTGCGCTCGTCGGTGGGCAGGGCCTCGGCGAGGAACGCCTCGATGAACTCACGTGCGGGTGGCGGGCTCGGCAAACGGGCCAGCCGCGTGGCCCACCGCTCATGGCTCTGCCGTTCCAGCCGCTCCAGCGTGGCGTGCATGAGCTCGGCCTTGCTCCGGAAGTAGTACTGCACGAGCCGCAGCGAGACGCCCGCCTCGGCGGCCACCGATCGCATCGTCACCGCGTGCAGGCCCTCGCGGCCGGCGACCCTGAGCAGGCCCTCGGTGATCTGGGCCCGCCGCTCCGCGTGGTCGACGTGCTTCGGCACGGTCCACCTCCTTGTTGATACATATGTATCATAACGGTCGTGGTACTTCTGCTCGTCTGCGCGGCGCAGTTCATGGTGGTGCTCGACATCTCCGTGGTGAACGTCGCGCTACCGGTCGTTCGGGACGCCCTCGGGTTCGGCCCGGCGGGGCTGCAATGGGTGGTGACCGGCTATGCGCTCACGTTCGCCGGCTGCCTGCTCCTCGGCGGCAGGCTCGCCGACCTCTACGGGCGCCGCCGGGTGTTCGCAGGCGGCCTCGCGCTGTTCACCGTGGCCAGTCTGGTGGGCGGCCTGGCGACCTCGCCGTGGATGCTCATCGCCGCGCGGGCGGTACAGGGGCTCGGTGCCGCCGTCGTCGCCCCGGCCACCCTGACGATCCTCACCACGTCGTTCCCCGAGGGGGCGCGGCGCACCCGTGCGCTGGCGACCTGGACGGCCGTGGGAATCGCCGGCGGAGCGGCGGGCAACCTCGTCGGCGGCGCGCTCACCGAGTTCCTCTCCTGGCGCTGGATCCTCCTGGTCAACGTGCCGATCGGCGCGCTCGCCATCCTGCTGGCGAACCGTTCGCTGCCGGCCGGCGACGAACCTGGCCGCGGGCCACGCCTCGACGTCGCGGGCGCCGTGCTGGCGACCGCCGGCCTCGCCTCGCTGACCTTCGGCATCGCGCAGACCCGGACGCTCGGCTGGGGCGATCCGGCGATCGCCGCCGCGCTGGCGGCCGGAGTCGCCGCGCTGGCGGCGTTCGTCGTGGTCGAGGCACGGTTCGCGCGGGCGCCGCTGCTTCCGCTGCGGCTGTTCCGTATCCGCGCGATCAGCGGCGGCAACGTCGTGCTGCTGCTGGCCGGAGCGTGCTTCAACCCGATGTGGTACTTCCTGGCACTGTCCATGCAGGACGTTCTCGGCTACGGAGCGCTGCGTACCGGGCTGGGATTTCTCCCGCACACGCTGCTGACCATCGCGGTCGGCATGCGGCTGACGCCGTGGCTCATGCGGTACGTGCCGAGCCGGACGCTGATCGCGGCCGGTGCCGCCGTCGCCGCGGCCGGGTTCGCCTGGCAGAGCCGCATCACCCCGGACAGCGACTACCTGACCGGGATATTCGGCCCGGCGATCCTCATCTCGGTCGGCGGCGGGCTGCTGAACACACCGATCACCACGACGGTCACGTCGGGGGTCGGCGAGTCCGACGCGGGCGCCGCCTCCGGTCTGATGAACACGACGAAGCAGGTCGGCGGCGCGCTCGGGCTGGCCGCACTGGTGACCGTCGCCGGGAGTCAGCTCGCCACGGCGGAGGCCCTCGCCGCGGGCTACGGCCGGGCGTTCCTGGCCATCGCGGCGATCCTGGTCGCCGCCGCGCTCGTGGCCCCCGTTCTGCCCGGACGAAGCGCGGCCGTCCGGGATTCGAGCGGCGGCGCCCGGGTACCCACCTAGCGGCCCGACCGCGAGGGACAGGAGCTTCCCATGACTGGTTCGACGACCCGCCCGCTGGCCGTGGTGACCGGCGCGTCGAGCGGCATCGGCCGTGAGCTGGCGAAACAGTTCGCCCTGCACGACTTCGACGTGCTGATCTCCGCGGAGGACGACGAACTGGACGACGCGCGCCGCGAGATCGACTCCTACGGCGTGACGGTCGACGCCGTGCGGGCGGATCTGGCGAAGCAGGAGGGTGTCGAGGAACTTGCCGAGCGGGTCATCACGACGGACCGGCCGGTCGCGGCGCTGGCGATCAACGCGGGTGTCGGGGCGAACGGGGCTTTTGTCGACGTCGACCTGCAGGACCACCTCAACATCGTGGACCTGAACATCCGCTCGTCGATCCACCTCGCCAGGCGGCTCGTGCCAGGCATGGTCCAGCGGCACAGCGGCCGGGTGCTGTTCACCTCGTCGATCGCCGGCACGATGCCGGGACCCTTCTCATCGGTCTACAACGCGTCGAAGTCGTTCCTCACCTCGTTCTCGCAGGCGTTGCGCGAGGAGCTCAAGGGCTCGGGCGTGACCGTCACCGCGCTGCTGCCCGGGCCGACCGACACCGAGTTCTTCGAGCGGGCGAACATGACCGACACCAAGCTCGGTGCGGGGCCGAAGGACGATCCCGCCGATGTCGCGCGACAGGGCTACGACGCGCTGATGGCGGGCAAGGACCAGATCATCGCCGGGTCGCGGCGGAACAAGGCACAGGTGGGCGCGGCGCGGATCGCACCGGCGCCGGTGATGGCGGCGGTGCACCGGCGGATGACGGAGCCGGGGTCGGCGAAGCGGTGAGACGGCGACTCAGCCGGGTCGTTCCGCCGTCGCCGCCGGATCAGCGGGACCGGCCGCGGTCATCTCCTGGGCCATCGCGTGACGGATCGGAATGCCGGAGGATCACGATCCCGCCATCGAGGTCGACGCCGTGCTCCGGCGGGGCGCCCTGGGCGTCCTCCTCGCGCATCATCGACATCGAGTCCCGGTGGTCAAGCTCCATCCGCTTGGTCCCGTAGAAGACCGCGGTGAACTCGTCGACGTAGGTGGCGGCGAGCGGGGTCCCGGTGCGCTTGCGCCGCCTCTGCCGCAGCAGCTCGTATCCCGCCACGGCCACCAGCAGCAGCACGCTGCCAGGGATGGTCCACGCCAGCGCCGTCTCCACGGGGTCCATGTACCGCGAACGACCCGGCGTCCCACGGTGTTCCGCCCCGCGGACGAAAGCCGGTGGAGCGGAGCGTTCGCACCCGCCGGGGGCTCTGGGCGATGCGGCAGGGACTCACAGACCCAGCAGCCACGGTCTGGTGGCGTGCTCCCGCCAGCGGCGCGGCGGGTCGGCGACGAGCCGTCGCCTGGTCAGGTCGAGCAGCCCGGATACGCTCTCGACCTCGGCGACGAGCCCGCCGTCGCCCGCGCGAAGCTCCTGCACGACCCGCGAGGTCCTGCCCTTGCCCCACAGGAACCGGCAGGACACCTCGACGGCGCCGCTGGACGTCAGCTCACGGTGGAACCGGACGGTGGTCTCCAGGTTGACGGGCCCCAGGTCGTGCGCTCGCAGTGCGGCCAAGTCGACGCCCGCGGCCTGGACGCACTCCCAGCGTGCCTGGTCGGCATAGAGGAGGTATGCCGGGCCGCGCACGTGCCCGTTGGTGTCGAGGTCGTCGACCCGGACGGCGACGGTCGCGTGGAACGGCTCGCGTTCGGTGCTGGCGATCATGCGCCGATCGTGCCGGGCACGGCCGCGCCGGTCTGGAACGTTTCGGCCATGGCGCCCTGCCTGGCCCAGCCGTCCACCAGGCGCGCGGGCGAAGAGCCGGTGAGCCGCAGGCACTCGCGGCCGAGGTGGGACTGGTCAGCGTAGCCGAGGGCGGCGGCCAGCCCGGCGAGCGAAGTCCGGCCCGACGCAAGCGCATCGAGCCCGTGGTGGAAGCGCTGGAACCTCAGGAGCCGCTGCAGCTGCTTCGGCCCGCAACCGATCTCGTGCCGCACGCGGCGGCGCAGATTGCGCTCGCTCGTGCCGAGCCGGGAGACGAGGGCGGGCAACCGAACGGCTGGAGACCGCAGCGCGTGCGCGGCCGCCACCGCGAGCGGGTCGGCCGCGAAACCGTCGCGGAGCCGCTCGGTGACGAGCTGTTCCAGTACCCTTCGGGCGTCGCCACCCGAGGCGAGGACGTCCTCGGCCCGGCGAGCGCGCTCGCCCCACAGCTCGGGCAATGGCACACCCTCGGGCGGCAGCTCCGTCATCGCGTGCCCGAGCAGGGATCCGGCGACACCGCGCCGCAAGCGCAGCCCAACCGTGACAGCGGTGCCCGGCAGCCACCGGCGCAGGGCGGGTCCCGTCGCGTTGACGGCCACGAGGGCGTGACCGTCCCACAGCAGGTCGGTGCAGCCGTCGGGCAGGATGCGCAGGGCGCGGGCCCAGCCGGCTCTGCCGATCCAGCCACGGGCCACGACAGTCGCGACCTCCCGGCCCGGCGGGTACTCCTCGTAGACGGACCAGCGCGTGCCTGGGCCATCGGTGAGGACGGCCCAGGCACGCAACGGCACACCCATTCGTCTCACTCCGGAAGAAATGGTTTGCGGCCTACTCTAGGCACTGAGTGGTTCGTGTCATGGGTCGAGAAATGCGGAAGTGGTCCGCGCGGTGTGCGGCCTCGGATCAGGGGGCGCGGCGCTCCACAAGGACGTGGCACTCGTTCCCCTCCGGGTCGGCAGGTACGACCCAGCTCCCGTCGGCACGCATCGTCGTGGCGATCTTGCGGTGCCCGCTAGCTCGTCCAGCGCGCTCCATCTATGCCCCGCGTCGGGGCGTATTAGGGACAGCAACCCGTAGCGAGCCGGTCTGGGCCGGACGCAGCCGAACAAGACAAGATCGGCCCCGGGACCTGTTGGCGCAGGTCACGGGGCCGATCTGGCTGGTGTGGCGGGTGAGGGATTCGAACCCCCGAAGGCTGAGCCGTCTGATTTACAGTCAGATCCCTTTGGCCGCTCGGGCAACCCGCCGGAGGCCGGGGCGTACCCGACCGAGATACACAGTACCCAATCTCCGTGGCGGACCGGTCGGCGGGGTTGACCATCGCTAGGGTGGGGGCATCCCAGCAACCGACGACGAGGTGTGTGACGTGGCCGATCCGTCTTTCGACGTGGTGAGCAAGGTCGATCGCCAGGAGGTGGACAACGCGCTGAACCAGACCATGAAGGAGCTGTCCACGCGGTTCGACTTCCGGGGCACCGGCGCCAAGATCGAGTGGACCGGCGAGGAGGCCGTCACGATCGAGGCGGAGACCGAGGAGCGCGTCCGCGCCGCCGCCGAGGTCTTCAAGGAGAAGCTGATCAAGCGGGGCATCTCGCTCAAGGCGTTCGAGGCCGGTGAACCCGCGTCCTCCGGCAAGGTCTACAAGATCAACGGCAAGATCCTCGAAGGCATCTCCTCCGAGAAGGCCAAGCAGATCTCGAAGTTCATCCGCGACGAGGGCCCCAAGGGCGTGCAGGCCCAGATCCAGGGCGACCAGCTGCGCGTGTCGGCGAAGAAGAAGGACCACTTGCAGGACGTCATCGCGATGCTCAAGCAGAAGGATTTCGAGATCGCGCTCCAGTTCACCAACTACCGGTGACACTGCCTCGCTGACCGGGCAACATCTCGTTCCGTGAGACCCGGCTCAGCGCTGGCCTGCCTCCCGCGCCACCCGTTCGAGCCTGTCCCGGTAGTCCTCCCACCACGTCTGGTCGCCCGGCGCCATGTTGTCCCTGTCCTGCCTCAGCCCGGCGGCACCGTCGATCAGCTCGCGGACGATGTCGGCGTGCCCTGCGTGCCGGTTGGTCTCGGCGATCATGTGCACCAGGACCCGCTGCAGGGTCACCCGGCTCCGGTCCTCCGGCCAGTGCGGCACCCGGCCGACCGAGTCCAGGTCAAGCGCGTCGATCGTCGCATCCGAGTGCTCGCACGCCCGGCGGTACAGCCCGATGATCACCTCCCGTGACTCGTCGGCGGTCGCCCACATGTCCGCGTTGATCTCGGCATCGTCGGCCAGCCAGGGCAGCGGCTCGTCGAAGGGCCTCCCGAACGTCTCCCCGAAGTAGCCCACCTCGCAGCCGGCCAGGTGCTTGACCAGGCCCAGCAGGTTCGTGCCCGTCGGCGTCAGCGGGCGCCGGGCGTCGTAGTCGGCAAGGCCGTCGAGCTTCCACAACAGCGCCTCACGGGCGACCCGCAGGTATCGATGCTGGTCCGCCTTGGCTTCCGATCCGGTCATGCACGACAGTCTTCCACCCGGCACCGACAGTGACACGCCGTAATGCCCGCCGACCGTCGCCTGCGCATGGTGTAATCGCGCGGTCACCGCACGGAAGGGATCGCTATGCGCCGGGTGTTCGCCGCGCTGCTCTGCCTGCTCGTGGTCGGCGGCCTGGTCACTCCGGCCGCGGCCGAGCCGATTTCCGGGCGCCAGCTCCTCCTCGACCATCCGGGCTCCTACCCCCGGCTGGTCCGCGTCGAGCACAGCGGCCCTGGCCGGGACGGGCGCATCCTCGCGTCCATCACCAGCCGCGACCGGCGAGGCCACTTCGCCCCGATCTTCGAGAGCGTCGACGAGGGCGACAGCTTCACCAGAGTCGGTGAGGTCCGCGACCCCGAAGGCGCGCAGGGCATGTGCTGCGGCACCCTCTACGAACTGCCGCAGCGGGTCGGCAGGCTCCGCGCCGGCACGTTGCTGTGGGCGGCCAGCTACCGGCAGCACGCCGGACCGTCCCGGCAGATCGGCATCCGTGTCTGGGCCAGCCGCGACCTGGGCCGCAGCTGGCGTTTCCTGGCCGAGCCCGTCCGCTCGCACAACTACGACGGCGTCTGGGAGCCGGAGTTCAACGTCGACGCGGGCGGCAATCTGTGGCTGCACTACGCGGACGAAACCGAAGCCCCGCGGCACGCCCAGGTGCTCAATCGCCTCGCCTCCACCGACGGCATCAACTGGGGCACCAAGCAGCGCACGATGGCCATCTCCCCGCACCGCGTCCGTCCCGGCATGCCGATCGTGCGCAGGCTGCCGGACGGTCGTTACTACTTCGCCTACGAGATCTGCAACTACGGCGACCGCTTCTGCGATCCCTACTTCAAGATCTCCCCCGACGGCGCGAACTTCGGCGACCCGAGCGCGCCTGGCACCCGCGTGGCGACCGCCAACGGCAGGCACTTCCAGCACGCCCAGACCATCACGCTCTTCCCCGGCGGCCCGAACGGCACCCGCATCCTCATGGTCGGCCAGATCTATGTCGGCAAAGCGGGAAAGCCACTTCCCGGCAACGGGCGCACGCTGCTCGCCAACGACCGCCTCGGCGCGGGCCCGTGGTACGAGGTTCCGGCGCCGGTGCACGTCAACCGCCCCTACGACGACTGGTGCCCGAACTACAGCTCGACGCTGCTGCCCGTCGACGGCGGAGCCAACGTGCTGGAGATCGCGGCCGACTACGCCGACGGGGTCTGCAAGGCCTACTTCGGCAAGGGACCCGCCCGCTGACCGGCCCGAGATACGGTGTGCCCGGCAGCGTTCACTCTCAGGTGAGGCGGTAGTAAGGCATGAAGGGCATCGTGCTGGCGGGCGGCAGCGGCACCCGCCTCCACCCCATCACGCAAGCCGTGTCCAAGCAGCTGCTGCCGGTCTACGACAAACCGATGATCTACTACCCGCTGTCGGTGCTCATGCTCGCCGGCCTCAGGGAGATCCTGATCATCTCCACGCCGACGGACCTGCCCAACTTCCGGCGCCTGCTCGGGGACGGCAGCCAGTTCGGGCTCGAGCTGAGCTACGCCGAGCAGCCGAGCCCGAACGGCCTCGCCGAGGCGTTCCTCATCGGCGCGGACTTCATCGGCGACGACGACGTCGCGCTCATCCTCGGCGACAACATCTTCTACGGCCAGGGCTTCTCCAGCATGCTGCACGATGAAGTGTCCACCCTGGACGGTTGCGCGTTGTTCGGCTACCCGGTGAAGGATCCGCAGCGCTACGGCGTCGGCGAGATCGACCGCGACGGCAGGCTCCTCTCCATCGAGGAGAAGCCAGCCGAACCCCGCTCGAACAAGGCCATCACCGGGCTCTACTTCTACGACAACGAGGTCGTCGACATCGCCCGCGGCCTCCACCCGTCGCGGCGCGGCGAGCTGGAGATCACCGACATCAACATGACCTACCTGCGCCGCGATCGCGCCAAGCTCGTCGAGCTCAGCCGCGGGTTCGCGTGGCTGGACACCGGAACGCACGACTCGCTGCTCGAAGCGGCCCAGTTCGTGCAGGTGCTCGAACACCGCACGGGCGTGCGGATCGCGTGTCTGGAGGAGATCGCCCTGCGCATGGGCTTCATCGACGCCGACGAGTGCTACTCGCTGGGTGCCGAACTCGCCAAGTCCGGCTACGGCGACTACGTGATGACCGTCGCACGGAACGCGGGCGCCACCCCGGCTGAGCACGTCGCCTCGTGAGTGCGTACGCGAGTTCTAACTCGCGTACGCACTCACGACGTCAGTAGGAGCGGCGGGCCATCTCCTCCAGGCGGCGCACGCGGTCCTCCATCGGCGGGTGCGTCGAGAACAGCCGGGACATCCGCTCGCCCGGCCGGAACGGGTTGGCGATCATCAGGTGCGACTGCGAGACCACTTTCGGCTCCGGCGCGAGCGGCAGCGCCTTGGTGCCCCGCGCCAGCTTGCGCAGCGCCGAGGCCAGCGCCAGCGGGTCACCGGTGAGCTCCGCGCCCGAGACGTCGGCCTGGTACTCCCGCGAGCGGCTGATGCTCATCTTGATGATCCCCGCCGCGATCGGCCCGAGGAGGATCAGCAGCAGCGCGACGAGCGGGTTGCCGCCCTCGCGGTTACCGCCGCCGAAGAGGCCGGTGAACAGCGCCATGTTGGCGACCACGCTCACCACGCTGGCCAGCGCACCGGCCACCGACGAGATGAGGATGTCGCGGTTGTAGACGTGCGACAGCTCGTGCCCGAGCACGGCCCGCAGCTCGCGCTCGTCGAGGATGTCCAGGATCCCGGCGGTGCAGCACACGGCGGCGTTGCGCGGGTTGCGGCCGGTCGCGAAGGCGTTGGGCGCCGGGGTCGGGCTGACATAGAGCCGGGGCATCGGCTGCCGCGCCGTGGTGGCCAGCTCGCGCACGATCCGGTACATCGCCGGCTGCTGGGCCTCTGATACCGGCACCGCCCGCATGGCCTTGAGCGCGAGCTTGTCGGAGTTGAAGTAGGCGTAGGCGTTCATGCCGAGCGCGAGTGCCAGGCCGATGAACAGCGCACCGCGGCCGAAGATCGCGCTGATGCCGACGATCATGGCGCTCAGCAGGCCGAGCAGCATCGCCGTCTTCAGTCCGTTACGGTGCGTGTGCACGCCTGCCTCCCTTCGAGTCCCGGTTGATCCGGTTGGTCCTCCCAATGGATCGAACGCCGTCGATGCTCGGGAAGTTCCTTGCCTTTCGTCACCCGGCCGGGTCAGCCGGGCTCCGGCAACCCCCTTTCGGCCGACGTCGGCTCCGCACTCCGGTTACGGTCTGACCGACAACACGAGTGGCGAGTGAAACGCAAACCGGGGAGGCTGCCGTGCTCGGATCGACGTTCAACCGCCGCGCGCTCCTCGGTACGGCGCTCGCGGCCGCCGCTGCCGCCATGCCCGTCCGCCGCGCACGAGCGACACAGGTCACACCGGTGACCGTGGGGCGGCGGCCGGTCGCGATCGCCGTGAACTCCGCCACCGGAACCGCGTACGTCGCCTGCGCGGGCGACGGCTCGGTATCGGTGATCAACGGCGGCTCCGTCCGGCACACCGTTCCCGTCGCGCGCACCGTGACCGGCATCGCGGTGAACGAGGTCACCGGCAACGTCTACGTGAGCAACGCCAGAGCCGGCACGGTGACGGTGCTCCACGGCGTCGCCGGGCGAGTGCTCAGCACGATCGCCGCCGGCCCCGGCGCCGCTGTGCTCGGTGTGGACGAGACGACGAACGTCGTCTACGCGGGCAGCGCGGCGACCGGAGCGGTCACCGTGATCGACGGCATCGGCAACACGCTGTCGGCCGTGCTGCCCGGCAACGGCGAACCGCTCGCCGGCGTCGGCATGGATCCGGGCAGGCGCCTGGCCTACTTCACGAGCGCAGGCACCGCGAGCGTCGAGGTGCTCGACCTCGACCGGCACGAGTTCACCGGGAGCGTCCCGGTCGGCGAGGCCCCGGCCGGGGTCGCGGTGCACCGGGGCAGCAACACGATCTACGTGGCCAACTCCGGCGTGCACCACCTCTCCGTCGTCGACGGCGCGGCACGGACCGAGCGCGCCACCGTCTTGCTGCGCAGCGCCGCCTCGGCGGTGGCCGTGCACCAGCGCACCCGCGCCGCTTACACCAACGGCGGGCCGAACGGCCTGGTGAAGATCGACGGCACCCGCGACCAGATCGTGGGCGAGCTCGCGCTCGGCATCAACCCGGGCGCCGTCGCGGTCGACCAGCGCACCGGCACGGTCTACGCCGCCGACCCGGTGCGGGAGACGGTGCACGTGATCACGAGCTTCTGACCTGGAGTAACTCCGGGGATACGGTGGGTTGTATGCGAATTGGTCTGCAGATTCCCGATTTCACCTGGCCTGAGGGACCCGAGAAGCTGGGCCCTCGACTCGCCGAGATCGCCGGTGCCGCTGACGACGCCGGCTTCTCCTACCTCGCCGTGATGGACCACTTCTTCCAGATCCAGCAGGTCGGTCCCGTCGAGAACGACATGCTCGAGGCGTACACCGCGCTCGGCTTCCTCGCCGCCCACACCGACAACGCCCGGCTACTGACCGTCATCACCGGAGCCTTCTACCGGCATCCCGGCCTGCTGGCGAAGGCCGTGACGACCCTCGACGTGCTCTCCGGCGGCCGCGCGATCCTCGGCATCGGCGCGGGCTGGAACGAGGAGGAGTCCCGCGGCCTCGGCTTCCGCTTCCCGCCCACCGCGGAGCGGTTCGAGCTGCTGGAGGACGCGCTGCTGTACTGCCTGCGGATGTGGTCCGAATCCGACGACGGCTTCTCCGGCACGCACGTGACGGCGGACCGGCTCCTCAACGTGCCGCAACCGCTGTCGAGGCCGCATCCGCCGATCATGATCGGCGGCGGAGGCGAGAAGAAGACGCTCCGGCTGGTGGCGCGGTACGCGCAGGCGTGCAACGTCTTCAACGCCCCCGACCTCGCACACAAGCTGGACGTGCTGCGCGGGCACTGCGAGACCGAGGGCCGCGACTACGACGACATCACCAAGACCGTCTACTCGGTGCTCGACATCGGTGCGAACGGGGAGAAGACCGGCGAGCTGATCGACGAGCTGCGCAGGCTGGACGGGCTCGGCGTGGACGCGGTGATCGGCATGGTTCCCGGCGTGCACGACCTCGCCAAGCTGGAGACCTTCAAGCACGAGGTCATCCCTGCCGCCGCCGCCTTCTGAACTGCCATGAAAGACTCGTTACTGGCGAAAAAATGCCAGTAACGGGTCGTTCATGGCAGTCGGGAGGTGCGGCGTGGGCGGTGACGGGTATCGGTTGCGGGGCGGTCGGCAACCGGACGTATCCGCACTCGCCAACCTGCTCGCCAACCACGGTGTCGAGGGCCCCGGCGGGGAACCGCTGCCCGAACCGCTCGTATTCGTGATCTCCGGCGGCATCGGCGCCGGCTACCACCTGCGGGAGTTCACCGACGACGGGAGCAAGCCGATCACGCTCCGCTTCCGCAACGGCTGGGACCGGCCGCGCGCCTGGATCGAGTCCACTATGGACCGTCTCGGTGTCGAGGCCGACGTGCACACCACCGTGCGGTCAAGGGCCGCGGCCAGGCGGCTCACGGCCGAGCTTGCCGCCGCGAATCCCGTGCTGGTATTGCCCGACCGCCACACGGCCGGCTACTGGCGCCTGCCGGAGAGCACCGGCGGCGGGGACGCGCACCTCGTCGTCGCCTACGCGGAGCGCGGCGGGCGGGTGCTCGTCGACGACCGCAACCACGCCCCGCTGACCGTCGACCGCGAGACGTTCGACCGCGCCCGCGGCCGGATCCGCGCGCACAAGAACCTGCTGGTGTCCGTGCGCCCCGGCGCCCCCGTGAACACCGAGCGCACCGAGCGGGCGGTGCGCTCGGGCCTCGCCGACTGCGCGCGGAGTTTCACCGCCGACGCATGGGGTGACTGGGCGCGGCTGATGACCGACCAGAAGGCGCGCAAGGGGTGGCCGACCGTCTTCGCCGACCGGCAGCGGCTCGTCGGAGCCCTGCTGTCGGTCTGGACGAGCATCGTGCCCGACGGTCCCGGAGGCGGCCACCTGCGCGACCTCTTCGCCGAGGGCCTCGACGCCGCGGCGACCTCGCTGGAGTGGCCGGAACTCGCCGGGCACGCGCGCACGTGGCACGCCATCGCCGGCCAATGGAACGGGCTCGCGAAGGTGCTGCTCGGCGACGAGCAACCCGAGTTCGCCTGGATGCGCGGGCTGGTCACGCGCCTTGCGGACGGTGTCCGCGCCGGCGACGCGGGCCGGGAGGCCACCGCGGAGGCCGCCGCCGGGCTGCACCGGCTGCGGGCGCACTACGACACCGAGACACCGTTCACCGAACAGCGGGCGGGTGCGTTGTTCACCGACATCGGCTCCCGGCTGCGTGACATTCACGCACGGGAAACCCGCGCCATCGAGGCACTTTCGGAGGTCACCACTCGGTAACCCCCGTAACGACCGCGCCCCGGCCAGCGAATCAGCAGACGAGTCGCGGCTGCCGCGGCGCGGCGGGAGGGGAGCCAGGTGAAGATCAGTGTCTTCGGGCTCGGCTATGTCGGTTGTGTGTCCGCCGCGTGCCTCGCCGGCCGCGGCCACGAGGTCGTCGGCGTCGACGTCAACCCCGTCAAGATCGACCTCGTGCGAGCCGGCAAGGCGCCGGTGGTCGAGGAACGGATCGGCGAGCTGACCGAGCAGGTCGTGCGGACCGGCGCGCTGCGTGCCACCACCGACGTCGCCGCGGCGATCGCGGCCAGCGAGGTGTCACTGATCTGCGTCGGCACGCCGTCGGCGCCCAACGGCAGCCTCTCCACCGCCTACCTGGAGCGGGTGACCGAGCAGATCGGCCAGGCGCTGGCCGGCCAGAGCCACCGGCACACGGTCGTCTTCCGCAGCACGATGCTGCCCGGTACCTGCCTAGACCTGCTGGTCCCCATCCTGGAGAAGACCTCGGGCCGCACCGCCGGGGTGGACTTCGGAGTCGCGGTGAACCCCGAGTTCCTGCGCGAGGGCAGCAGCGTGCGGGACTTCTTCGACCCGCCGAAGACGGTCATCGGCGAGCTGGACACGGCCAGCGGCGACACCGTGGCCGCGCTGTACGAGGGGTTGCCCGGCGAGGTGTTCCGGGTGCCGATCCCGGTCGCGGAGATGACCAAGTACGCGGACAACGCGTTCCACGGCCTGAAGATCGGCTTCGCCAACGAGCTCGGCGCGATCTGCCGGGCGCTCGGCCTGGACTCGCACCGGGTGATGGACGTGTTCCTCGCCGACCGCAAGCTGAACATCAGCCCCGCCTACCTGCGCCCCGGGTTCGCCTTCGGCGGCTCGTGCCTGCCGAAGGACCTGCGCGGCATCGTCCACGCCGCGCAGCGCGCCGACGTCTCGGTACCGATCCTCGCGCACGTGCTGACCTCCAACGAGGAGCATCTGCGGCGCGCGTTCGACCTGGTCGCGCGGACCGGCAGGCGCAAGGTCGGGCTGTTCGGCCTCTCGTTCAAGCCGGGCACCGACGACCTGAGGGAGAGCCCGCTGGTCGAGCTGGCGGAGCGGCTGCTCGGCAAGGGCTACGACCTGAAGATCTACGACGCCAACGTCAGCCTTTCCCGGCTGCTGGGCGCCAACCGGGAGTACATCGAGAGCAGGCTGCCGCATCTCGGCCAGCTGCTCGCAGCCTCGGCCGAGGAGGTGCTGGAGCACGCCGAGGTGTGCCTCGTCGGCTGCTCCGACCCCGCCGTGCTCGACGTGCTGCCCCACGGCGGCGACCGCGTGCTGATCGACCTGGTCCGCATGCCCGATGCCGAACGGCGCCGAACCGAAGAGGGGTATGTGGGTCTTGCCTGGTAGAGACAGCGGAAACCCGCCGGTGTCGCGGCACGAAAGACGGCCACTGAGCGCGCTCAAGGCCGGAGGCCGCGCTATCGGGGCGGCAGGGCACCGAACAGCCAAAGGGATTCGACGTTCCCGAACGGGGCCCTGGCGACGCGATCGCGCAAGCGCGCAGAGCAGCGGGAACCGAGCACTTCTTCTCGTCGAGAACCTTTCGGTGCCGTTCGACCGGCGGGTGTGGCAGGAGTGCACCACCCTGCGCGACGCGGGCTGGGAGGTGCACGTCATCTGTCCACAGGGGACGAAGCGGGACACCGAGCGGGAAGTCGTCATCGACGGGGTGCGCATCCACCGTTACCCGCTGCGCGCGGCCACCGGTGGTCCCGCCGGCTACCTGAAGGAGTACGGATCGGCGCTGTGGCACACGTTGCGGCTGGCCCGCAGGGTCGGCCCGGTCGACGTCGTGCACGCATGCAACCCGCCCGACCTGCTGTTCCTGGTCGCGCTGCTGTGCAAGCGGCGGGGCGCCCGGTTCGTGTTCGACCAGCACGATCTGGTGCCCGAGCTGTACCTGTCCCGGTTCGACCGCGGCGAGGACCTGCTCTACCGCGCGGTGTGCGGCCTCGAACGGCTCACCTACCGGGCCGCCGACGTGGTGATCGCGACGAACGAGAGTTACCGGGACGTCGCGCTGAGCCGCGGCGGCAAGCGCCCCGAGGACGTCTTCGTCGTGCGCAGCGCGCCCGCGGTCGAGCGCTTCCGGCAGGTCCCGGCCGAGCCGGAGCTCAAGCGCGGCAAGCCGCACCTGCTCTGCTATCTCGGCGTGATGGGCCCGCAGGACGGCGTCGACTACGCGTTGCGCGCGCTGGCGGCTCTGCGGGACGAGCTCGGCCGCACCGACTGGCACGCGGTGTTCGTCGGCGCCGGGGACACCTTCGACGCGATGGTGGAGCTCTCCCGCACGCTCGGGCTCGCCGGTCAGGTGGAGTTCACCGGCCGCATCCCGGACGGCGACCTGGTCCGGTACCTGTCCACGGCCGACGTCTGCCTCTCCCCTGACCCGCTGAACCCGCTCAACGACGTGTCCACCATGAACAAGATCATGGAATACATGGCGATGAGCCGCCCGATCGTCTCCTTCGACCTGCGGGAGGCCCGGGTCTCCGCCGGGGACGCCGCGCTGTACGCCGCGGCCAACGACGTGCGGGAGTTCGCCAAGCTGATCGACCGGCTGCTCGACGACCCGGAGGAACGGGACCGGATGGGCCGGCTCGGACAGGAACGCGTCGACGGCCCGCTGTCGTGGACGAACTCCGCGAACGCACTGCTGGCGGCCTACGCGGCCGCGCTCCGCTGATTCCCGGTTTCGTTTCGAACAAGACTCCGGCCGATCTGTAACCAATGCCGTGACGGGCGCGACGTGTTGGTGAAAGCCGACCCGAGGGGACTGACGTTGAGTGACGATCTGGTGCGTCTGCCCGTGATCGGGCGAGTGGTGCGCAGGCGGTGGCGGGTACTTGCCGTCCTCGCCGTGGTCGGCGGTCTTCTCGGTGCGGGGGCCTCACTGCTGTTCTCTCCCGGCTACGAGACCTCGAGCAGCGTTCTCCTGCAGGGGCCCCGGGAGGAGGACGAGCTGCTCACCGAGGCACAGATCGCGACGAGCTCCGTGGTTCTCGACCGCACCGCGGAAGCCCTCGGCTGGGGCGTCGCCGGGCGGGACCTGAAGGACTCGGTGGAGGCGGGCGTCCTGAACGGCAACGTGATCGACATCCGCAGCACCGCCGAAAGCCCTGAGCGGGCGCAGGAGCTCGCGGACCGGACGGCCGAGGAGTACGTCAGGTTCTCGACCCAGCTGGTCACCGACACCGGCGAGGCCTCGGCGCAGATGTTGCAGGAGCAGCGCGACGTACTCCGGCAGCGCGTCACCGAGACGAACGAGCGCATCACCGAGCTGCACTCCGCGGCCGCGGGCGAGGGCGTGACGGTGGAGAGCGTCCAGGCGCGCACGGAGCTCGAGGCGTTGCGGAGCGCCCTGGAAGGGGCGATGAAGACGCTGACCGAGGCCGAGGCGGCGGCCGGCCTGGCGAACATGGTGGTCATGGGCCCGGCCGCGGCGCCGACGGAGCCGGCTCCGCCCACGATGACGCAGCTCGCCGCCGGCGGGGCGGCGCTGTTCGCACTGCTCGGCGTTCTCGGGCACCTCGTCGCGGCCCGCGCCGACCGCAGGCTGCGGAAGGAGGCGGACATCGCCGCGGCGCTGGGGTCGCCGGTGCTGGGCAGCGTCGACGTGCCGGTCGAGGACCGGCTGCCCACGCGGCCCACCGGCCTGCGGGCGCGGGCGCGCCGGCTGCTGCGGACCGACGAGCCGTGGAACATCGCGGAGCTGCCCGGATGCGCCGACGAGGCCGGCCTCGAGGTGCGTTACCGGCGGATTCTCGGCCGGCTCCGCGACGGGCCGGGGCAGCGCCGTCCCGTACTCGTCGTGGTGCCCGGCGACGACATCGCCGCCCACCGCGCCGCCGAACGGCTGGCGAGAACGTCGTCGGACGACGGCACCGCGAGCACGCCGCTGCGCGTCGTCGATGTCGCCGCACACAGGCCGACGGTGCCGGACGGGGCGGGTACCTCCGGTGCCGTGCTGGTGGTCACGGCGGGCACCCGCACCGCGTGGGAGCTGGTCGGCATCACCGAGGCCTGCGCCGAGGCCGGGCACGCGGTTCTCGGCGCCGTCGTCAGCCACCCGGGCGGACCGGTCGACGACCGCAAGGACGGGCCCCGCCGGGAGTCTCCGTCAGGGGTCTCGCAGGTCGACGGCAACGCGATGGTGGGTGCACCGTGACGACCGAAGCCACTCCCCCGGAGTCCCAGCCGTTGCTCGACCTTCAGCGGCTCGCCGTGGCGATTCGCAGGCAGCGCAGGTTCTGGCTGTCGTTCGGCCTGCTGGGGTTGCTCCTCGGGGCGCTGCTGGCCGTACTGGTGCCGGCACCGCCGACCGCGGTCACGCAGCTGCTGATCATCCACGAGGACGACCAGCCTTCGGACGGCGGCGGCCTGATGCGCACCGACATCGCACTGCTGGAGACCACCCGGATCGCGGCGGCCGCGCTGGAGCGCCTCGGCTCCGCCGAACGGCCCGAGCGGTTCCTGAACAGCTACGAGGGCACCGGGCTGACGAGCAACGTACTCGAACTCAAGGTGCAGGGCAGCAGCGCCGGGGACGCGGTCGCCCGCGCCGAGGCACTCGCCGAGGTCTTCATCGCCGACCACGTCCAGCGGATCCAGGCCGCCGCCGACGCGGAGGCGCAGGCGCTGCTCGACCAGCGCGCCGAGCTGCAGAAGGAACTCGGCGGGGTGGACCGGACGATCGCCTCCACCGAGGCTCAGTACGACACCGGGACGGCCGCCGAGCTGGAGACCCTCTATGCCCGGCGCGCCGAGCTCGCGGCACAGATCTCCGAGCTGGGCCGCAACGCCAAGGAGGCCGCGATCGGTGCGCCCCGGGTCGCCGCGGGTACCCAGATCGTGGACGCGCCGCGTCCGCTGCCCGGCTCGCTGCTGGGCACGGCCGCGCTGAACTCCGCGGTCGGCCTGCTGCTCGGGCTCGCCGCCGGGCTGGCACTGACCGCCGTCTCCAGTGTGGTGCGGGATCGGCCGGTGCTGCGGCGGGAGATCTCCGCGCACCTCGGGGCCTCGGTCATCGCCGAGCTGCCGGTGCCGCGGCGCGGCCCGGCGAAGCTGTGGCGGCGCTCGCGCGAGGCGACCGAGCGCGGGCGGGTGGCGGCGACGCTCGCGCGAGCGGTGCGCGGCGATCCGGCACCGGTGTCGCTGCTGGAACTCGGCTGCCCGCGGACCACGGCCGCGCTCGCCGTGGACATGGCCGGGGACCTGGCCGCCGACGGGCCGGTCGTGATCATCGATGACCTGCCGGGACAGGATCTGGCCGCACTGGCCGCGGGCACCGCACGACCCGTCCGCGTCCTCGACAGCGGAGGCGCGGCCGTGCCGCCGCCGGCCGGGCGCCGGGAGTTCCGGCTCGGCGTCGGCTCCGCCACACCGGGTACCGCCTGGACCGACCTCGGGCGCCTCGGCGCCGAGACCGTGCTCGTCGTGCGCGCCGGGCACGCGAACACCGCTTGGCTGCACACCGTCGCCCGGCAGCTGGCGGACGCCCGCATCCCGGTGATCGGCGTGGTGCTGGTCGAGCCCGACCCGAGGGACTTCTCGGACGGCACCCTCTGGGACGGGCTGCACACGGCCCTGCGCGGGCGGGCCGGGCGGGCGGCCGCGACGGCCGCGCACGACGCCCCGACCACGACGTTCGCGCCGATCAACGGCGCCGCGCCCGACAAGGGCCTTGCCGCGCACAACGGCGACCTTCCGACGAGGCGGTTCGCCCCGCTCGGCAGAGCCGGGGACTGAGCACATGTGCGGCATCGCAGGCACCTACCTCTGGCCGGACGGCGGCCCGCTGACCGAGCGGTTGACCAAGACGCTGGCCCACCGCGGGCCCGACGGCGCGGGCCGCTACGAGCACCCCGCGGGGCCCGGCGATGTCCACCTCGGACACCGCAGGCTGTCGATCATCGACCTGTCCGGGACCGGGGCGCAGCCGATGGTCTCCGGTGGCCTCGCGCTGGCCTACAACGGAGAGCTCTACAACGCACCTGAGCTGCGGGCCGAGCTCGAAGGCGCCGGGGTGCGCTTCCGCGGCACCTCCGACACCGAGGTGCTGCTGGAGGCGTGGCGGCGCTGGGGCACCGGCTGCCTGCCCCGGCTGCGCGGCATGTTCGCGTTCGCGGTGTTCGACGAGCGCACCGGCGAGCTGGTGCTGGTCCGCGACCAGCTCGGCATCAAGCCGCTGTTCCTCGTCCGCCGCGGCGGTGGTGTGGTGTTCGCCTCGGAGCTCAAGGCGCTCGCCGGGGAGCTGGGCGGGACGCTGCGGGTCGACGAGGCCGCGCTGGTGGCCTCGCTGCTCTACTACTGGGTGCCGGACGGCCGCTGCGCGTTCCGCGAGGCGGAGAAGCTGCCGCCGGGCAGCTGGCTGCGCTTCCGCCCGGACGGGCGGACCGAGCAGGGCCGGTTCTACTCACTGGCCGAGGTGGCCGCGGAGGGCGAGGCGGCCGCGCAGGATTCCGCACTGTGGCCGGATCTGGACGCGATCATCGCCGAGTCGACGCGCAAGCACCTGCTCTCCGACGTGCCGGTGGCCACCTTCCTCTCCGGCGGGCTGGACTCCAGTTACCTGACCGCGCTCGCCGCCCGCCACCGGCCCGGCATCTCCGCCTACACCATCGGGTTCCGGGCCGAGGACGCCAAGTTCGAGGCGATGCCCGACGACCTGCGCTACGCCCGGCAGGTGGCCGCCCGGTTCGGCATAGACCTGCACGAGATCGAGATCGCGCCGCGGGTGCTGGACCTGCTGCCGCGGATGGCCTATCACCTCGACGAGCCGATCGGCGACCCGGCGGCGATCAACACGTTCCTGATCTGCTCGGCCGCCAGGGAGGCCGGGGTCAAGGTCATGCTCTCCGGCATGGGCGCCGACGAGCTGTTCGCCGGGTACCGCAAGCACCTGGCGAACCTGCTGGCGGTGCGCTACCAGCGGCTGCCCCGGGCACTGCGGCGGCCACTCGCCTCGGCGGTCGGCAGGCTTCCGGTGGCCACCTCGCGCCGCGGGTTCCGGTCGGTGCGCTTCGCCAAGCGATTCCTCTCCTTCGCCGAACTGCCGGAGGAGACGGCGTTCCGCCGCAGCTACACGATGTACGACCGGCAGGAGCTGCTCGGGCTGATCAGTCCCGACCTGGCGGACACCGTGGACGACGTGCTCACCGAGCACGCCGACACCTACCACGACAACGCGCTGAGCGACGCCGTCAACCGCATGTGCCTCGCCGACGCCCGGATGTTCCTGCCCGGTCTCAACCTCGCCTACACCGACCGGTCGAGCATGGCCGCCTCCACCGAGGTGCGGGTGCCGTTCGTGGACGTCGAGGTGGTGAAGGCGGCGTTCAGCGTCCCGGGCCACCGCAAGATCGCCGGGCGCCAGGGCAAGGCCGCGCTGAAGCAGGCCGCGGAGTCGATCCTGCCCGCCGAGATCGTGCACCGGCCGAAGGGACTGTTCAGCGCGCCGCTGCGGGCCTGGATGAGCCGGGACCTGGCGCCGCTGGTGGGCGAGGTCATCGAAGACGGCGCCCTGGTGAACTCCGGCTTCCTGCGGCGCGACGCGTTGCGGCGGCTCGCCGCCGAGGACGCCTCCGGGCAGGAGGACCGCTCGAAGCACCTCTGGCACGTACTGACCCTCGAGTACTGGTACCGCAGCGCGACCGAAGGAACACAGTGAAACAGGTTGTCCAGAACTACAAGAGCGGCGAGCTCGCCCTCCTCGACGTACCGGCGCCCGCGTGCAAGCCGGGTGGTGTGCTGGTCCGCACGGCGTTCTCGCTGATCTCCACCGGTACCGAGCTGATGAAGGTCTCCGAGGCGAGCATGTCGTTGCTGGCCAAGGCACGCGCCCGGCCGGACCAGGTCGCCAAGGTCGCGCAGAGCGTGGCGGGCAACGGGCTCGCCGCCACCTACCGCAAGGTGACGAACCGGCTCGACTCCTACACCCCGCTCGGCTACTCGCTGTGCGGCGTGGTGGAGCAGGTCGGCGCAGGCATCGACGATGTCGCCGTCGGGGACCTGGTGGCCTGCGCGGGCAACGAGCACGCGCTGCACGCCGAGCTGAACTGGGTGCCCAAGAACCTGTACTGCCGCGTCCCGGCCGGCGTCGACCCGCGGCACGCGGCGTTCGGCACGGTCGGCTCGATCGCCATGCAGGGGGTGCGGCGCGGGGAGCCGCAGCTCGGCGACGTGGCGCTGGTGATCGGGCTCGGGCTGATCGGGCAGCTCGTGGTGCAGCTGCTGGTGGCCTCCGGGGTCCGGGTCCTCGGCGTCGATCCCGATCCCGGCCGGTGCGCGCTGGCCGAGCGGCTCGGCGCGCTGGTGTGCGGCGATCCCGGCTCGGGTGTGGTGGACACGGCGGCCGCTGAGCTGACCGGCGGCCACGGCGTGGACCAGGTCTATCTGGCCGCCGGTGGCGCCACCAACGAGCCGGTGGAGCTGGCGGCCCGGCTGAGCCGCGACCGGGGCCGGGTCGTCGACATCGGCAAGTGCAGCCTCGACCTTCCGTGGAACGCCTACTACGAGAAGGAGCTCGACGTCCGCTTCTCCCGCTCCTACGGACCGGGCCGCTACGACGCGGAGTACGAGCTGGAGGGCAGGGACTACCCGATCGGCTACGTGCGCTGGACCGAGCGGCGCAACCTGGAGTGCTTCGTCGACCTCCTCGGCCGGGGCCGCATCGCCGTGGAGCCGCTGATCTCGCACGTGGCGGACTTCTCCGCCGCCGTCGACACCTACCGGCGGCTGAACGAGGGCGAGCTGAAGGCGGTCGCCGTCCTGTTCCGCTACCCGAGGGAGCCCGGGGAGCCCACCGCCCCGGCGGAACCCAGCACGAGGGTCGTGAGTGCCCACGTGAGTTCTAACTCGCGTAGGCACTCACGAGGCGACCGGGCGGTACGGATCGCCTTCGTCGGCGCGGGCAACTACGCGTCGTCGATGCTGCTGCCGCACCTGGCCGAACGGGACGACGCCGAGCTGTCGCGGGTCGTCACCACCTCGGCGCTGTCGGCCGCCAACGCCAAGCGGAGGTTCGGCTTCGCCGAAGCCTCGACCGATGTCGAGGCCGTACTCACCGACCCGGCCGTCGACGCCGTGTTCGTGGTGACCAGGCACAGCTCGCACGCCGAGCTGACCCGCCGCGCGCTGCTCGCCGGGAAGGCCGTGTTCGTGGAGAAGCCGCTCGCGCTCAGCGAGGCGGAGCTGGCCGCGGTGCTGGCCGCCATCGAGGAGTCGGGCAACGACCGGCTGCAGGTGGGTTTCAACCGCCGGTTCGCGCCGCTGCTGCGCCGCGCGAAGGGACGCTTCGGGCAGCGGGTCGGCCCCGCGTCCGTGCGGTACCTGGTCAACGCGGGAAAGCTGGAGCACGGAAGCTGGTACGACCGCCAGGGCAGCGAGGGCACCCGCTTCGCCGGTGAGGGCGGGCACTTCATCGACACGGTGAGCTGGCTGCTGGACGGCGACCCGGTCTCGGTCCACGCCTGCGCCACGCCGGGCCAGGCCGACCTGCAGGTCATGCTGAGCTACCCGGACGGCTCCACGGCGGTGATCAGCTACGTCACCAGCGGCGCCAAGGGCTTCCCGAAGGAGACCATCGACATCGTCGCCGACGGCAAGGTGCTGCGGTTCGACGACTTCCAGCGCGCGACGCTGTACGGCCGCAGGCGTTCGAAGAGCCCACGCCTGCCGCACGGCCGGGACAAGGGCCAGGCGGGCGAGCTGGACGCGTTCCTGCGGGCGGTACGCACCGGCGGCCCGATGCCGGTGCCGCTCGGCTCGCTGGCCGCGACCACGCTGGCCACACTCGCGGTGCACACCAGCCTGGGCACCGGGGCACCGGTGCGGCTCGACGTCGCGCCCACCGCCTCGCCGAACCGGACACCACGATGACGACCCCGGGCTGGTACCTGCGGCGGCTGTCCCGGATGGGACCGCGGGAGATCGCCGGGCGCGCCACCGACACCGTGCGCAAGCGCCGCTGGCGGGGGCTGCTCGACGAGCCGCCCGCCGCCACCTGGCTGCCGGACCGGAAGTTCCCGGCGGTCCTCGGTGACGAGGCGGTCGCGGCGGTCGACCCGGACGCCGCCAAGCGCGTGCTGGCCACCGCAGACCGGCTGATGGACGGCTACGCCGAGTACTTCGGCGTCGTGCGGGACGACCTGGTGAGCCCGGACTGGTGCCACGACCCGCGCACCGGGCGCAGCGCACCGGCCGAGGCCTACGCCTTCGACATCCCCTACCGGGACGAGCAGGCGGTCGGGGACGTCAAGCAGATCTGGGAGCCCTCCCGGCACCAGCACCTCACCGTGCTGGCGGCGGCGTTCGCGCTCAGCGGTGACGAGCGCTACGCGAGCCGGGTCGCCGAGCACCTGAAGTCGTGGTGGGCGGCCAACCCGCCGCTGCGCGGTGTGCACTGGGTCAGCGGCATCGAACTGGGCATCCGGCTGCTGTCGTGGGTCTGGGTCCGCAGGCTGCTCGACCGGTGGCCGGACGCGCCCGCGCTGTTCGAGGACAATCCCGAGGCCCTGCACCAGATCTGGTTCCACCAGCGGTGGCTGGCCGCCTTCCCGAGCCGCGGTTCCTCGGCGAACAACCACGTGATCGCGGAGGCCGCCGGGCAGCTCGCGGCCGCGTGCGCGTTCGGCTGGTTCCCGGAGTCGCCGCGCTGGCGGGCGGAGGCCACCCGGTCACTGGACGAGCACCTGCGCGGCAACACGTTCGGCTCCGGCCTCAACCGCGAGCTGGCCACCGAGTACCACGGCCTGGTGCTCGAACTGGGGCTCGCCGCCGCCGTGGAGGCGGACGCGGCGGGCGCACCGGTGCCGGACTCGACCTGGCTGACGCTGCTGCGCATGACCGACGCGCTCGCCGCCATTGTGGACACCCGGTTGCGGCCACCGCGCCAGGGCGACGCCGACGACGGGCACGGCCTGGTCCTCGACGGGACGGGCACGGACCGCTGGGGCTCACTGCTGGCGACCGGCGGAGTCCTCTTCGGACGGACCGGCTGGTGGCCCACGGCGGCCGGTACCGACGTCCGCACTCCCCTGCTGACCTCGCTCGCCACGGAAGGACTGCGGGTGCACACGGCCCGCCCGGCGCGGCGTCCCGCGCACTTCGCCGACGCCGGGCTCACGGTGCTGCGCGCGCCGGGCGAGGAGGCGTCCGGGGAGATCTGGTGCCGCTGCGACGGGGGGCCACACGGGTTCCTCGCGATCGCCGCGCACGCGCACGCCGACGCCCTTTCGCTCGAAGTGCGGCACGAGGGGGTCGACGTGCTCGCCGACCCGGGAACCTTCTGCTACCACGGCGAACCGGAATGGCGCTCGTACTTCCGCTCGACACTTGGGCACAACACTCTCGAACTCGACGGCCGCGATCAGTCCACATCGGGCGGACCGTTCCTGTGGACCCGGCACGCCCGCAGCCGGGTCGTCGTCGCGCACGCACCGGAGGACGGCATCGCCCGCTGGAGCGGTGAGCACGACGGCTACTCGCGCAGGCGGCGCGCGGCCGTGCACCGCCGGTCGGTGCGGCTCGACCCCGCCGAGCGGGAGCTGCGGGTGGTGGACGAGGTCCGCGGCCCCGGCAGGCATCCGTGCCGCCTCGCCTTCCACCTCGGCCCCCGGATCACCGCCGAGCTCACCGGGCACACGGCGCTGCTGTCCTGGACGGACGGCGGCACCGAGCGCGGCGCGGTGCTGGAGCTTCCCGCGGAGCTGTCCTGGACGGCGCACCGCGGGCGGACGGACCCGCCGCTGGGCTGGTACTCGCCCGGCTTCGGGCGCAAGGTCCCCGCGTGCACGCTGCTCGGCAGCGGGCAGGCAGGCATCGACCCACTGACCACCGTGCTGCGGTTCGGCACCTGAGGAGATCCGGGAGGTGCTCCGCCGTGGAGGCCAGACCCAGCAGACGTGCCCGCCGCGTGGCGGTGCTCCTTGGCGCCCTCACCCCGCTGTTGGCGATCGCGTGCTCACCCGAGCCCGGCGCCGACGCCGTTCCCGAGCCGAAGGCGGTGACCGGGCCGGGGCCGGTGTGCGGTAACACCGAGCCGGGCCCGGCAGCCGCGCCCGTCGGCGCCGTCACCGTCGATCCGGCCGTCGTCGGCGACGTCGCCGCCAAGACCGAGAGCCACCCGCCGGGCACGACGTTCTGGCTGGCCCCGGGAACGCATCGGCTGGGCGACGGCGAGTACGAGCAGGTGTCCCCGAAGGACGGGGACACCTATCTCGGCGCGCCGGGAGCGGTGTTCGACGGCAGGGGCGTCAATCGCTACGCGCTCACCGGTGAGGCGGAGGACGTCACCATCCGACACCTGACGGTGCGCGGATTCGTCGCACCGCCGAACGAGGGCGTGGTCAACCACGACTCCGGTGACGGTTGGGTGATCGAGCACAACACGATCAAGGACAACGCGGGCGCCGGGCTGATGGCCGGTGCCCGGCAGCAGGTGCGCGGCAACTGCCTGAAGGACAACGGTCAGTACGGCATGAACGCCTACCAGGCCGGGAACACGATCACCGGCCTGGTCGTGGAGGGCAACGAGATCGTCGGCAACAACACCGACGACTGGGAGGCCCGCAGTCCGGGGTGCGGCTGCACCGGCGGCATCAAGTTCTGGGCCGTCGACGGCGCGGACATCCGGGACAACTGGGTGCACGACAACCGCGGCACCGCCCTGTGGGCGGACACGAACAACAACGACTTCCTCATCGAGGGCAACCTCATCGAGGACAACGACGGCAGCGCGATCTTCTACGAGACCAGCTACAACGCGGTCATCCGGGACAACACGATCCGCCGGAACAACTGGGTCCAGGGCAAGGATTTCGCCGACCGCGCCGACAACTTCCCGGTCGCCACCATCTACATCTCGGAGTCCGGTGGCGAGCCCCGCGTCCCCGCCCGCACCGAAAAGATCGACATCCATGGCAACGTGCTGGAGGACAACTGGTCCGGAATCACACTGTGGGAGAACGCCGACCGGTTCTGCAACAGCCCGGCCAACACCTCCAGCGGCACCTGCACGCTGCTCGTGCCGGAGCAGCAGCGGTGCTCGGATCCGGGCATCGCGGCCAAGCCACTGTACGACGACTGCCGGTGGAAGACGCAGCGCGTGGACATCCACGACAACCGGTTCGCCGTCGATCCCGGCACGGTCGGCTGCACGACGACGTGCGCCCGGATGGCGCTGCTGTCCAACTACGGCACCTACCCGGACTGGTCGCCGTACCAGCGGGACGCGGTTCAGGAGGCGATCACCTTCGAGCAGGACAACACCTGGCACGACAACACCTACACCGGGCCGTGGACCTTCATGCCGTACGACACCAGCCGGATCCTCGACCCGTCGCAGTGGCAGGTCGGGCCCTACCGGCAGGACGCGGGCAGCACGTTCGCGCGGACGGCCGGTGGCTGACATGGCGCGCGACGTGCGGACGGGCCCCGCCGCCCCGGCGGAACAGCGGGCACCGGTGCGGGGCACCACGCCCCGGCTGGTGGGGCTGATCTGGGCGCTGCTGATCCTGAACACCCTCGGCTCCACCGGCGCGGTGACGGTCGTCCCCATCCCCCGCCTGGTGACCCAGGTGCTGACCATGGGCGCGCTCGTCGCGGCGTTCGGGCTGGCGCTATTGCTCAACCCCCGGCTGCGCGTCCGCCCGAGCGCTTACCTCCTGCTGCTGACGCTGCTGCTGGTGGTGAGCGTCATCGCCAGCGCGGATCTCGAATCCGGGTTCGGCGCCCTGTTCCGCTGCGCGCGTTTCGCCGTGTTCATCGCGACGCTGTGGCTGCTGACCCGCTGGTGGGACGGCAGCCTGACGCTGGTCCGGCAGCACATCCGGGTGCTCGGCGTGGTGCTCGTCTCGGTGGTGCTCGGCATGGTCATCTCCCCCGGTCTCGCGTTCCCGGAGAGCTACGGCGGCCGGCTGGTCGGCGCGCTCTGGCCGCTCACCGCGCCCCAGGTGGGGCAGTACGCCGCGGTTGTCGCCGGGCTGACCCTGGTGCTCTGGCTGAGCCGCCGCACCGACGGCCGGAGCGCGCTGCTGGTGGCCGGGCCGGCTACTGCCATGCTCGTGCTGAGCCACACGAGGACGGCCACCGTCGGACTGCTCGCCGCTCTCGCGATCGCCGGGCTCTCCCTGCTGTTCACCAGCGTCCGCGCGCGGAAGGCCTTCGGCTGGACCGTGGCGGGCACCGGACTGCTCGCCGTCGTCGCCGCGCCGGCCGTCCAGGCCTGGTTCCAGCGCGGGCAGACCGATGAGAACTTCTCCAACCTCACCGGCAGGGCGAAGGTGTGGGACGCCCTGCTGGACCAGCCCCGCACCGTCAGCGAGGAGGTCTTCGGGGTTGGCCTGACGGACAAGTCGTTCGACGGGCTGCCGATCGACAGCAGCTGGCTCGCCGTCTATCACGAGCAGGGCTACCTGGGTATCGTGATCGTCGCCGCGTTCCTCGGCACGCTGCTCGTCGCCTCGGTGCTGCGTCCGCCGTCGCCCGCGCGGGCTTGCGCGATATTCCTGGTCACGTACTGCCTGGTCACCTCCTACACCGAGGCAGGGCTCGGCGACGCCTCGCCCTACCTGCTGTACCTCGCCCTCGCCGCCGCCCTGCTGGCCCGGCCGCAGGCGCCGCCGGACGTACCCGGCACCGCGGGGCGGGTGGCGACGTGAGCGGGCGGCCGCTGCGAGTGCTGGTCGCCCACAACCGGTACCGCTCCGCCCAGCCGAGCGGCGAGAACAACGTGGTCGACCAGGAGACCGCGCTGCTGACCGGGGCAGGGCACCGGGTCAGCGCGTTCGAGCGGCACAGCGACGACATCGCGGGCATGTCACCGCTGGGCAAGCTCATGGTGCCGCTGCGCGTTCCGTGGAACCGGGCGGCACGGGCGGACCTCGCCGCACGGCTACGCGAGGAGCGGCCGGACCTGGTGCACGTGCACAACACGTTCCCGCTGCTGTCGCCCTCGATCCTGGCTGCGTGCGCGGACGCCGCAGTGCCCGTCGTGGCGACCCTGCACAACTACACGATGACGTGCGCTCCCGGCACCCTGTACCGGGACGGCGCGGTGTGCACCGACTGTGTGGGCTCGGCGCCACTGCCCGCGATCCGGCACGGCTGCTACCGGGACTCGCGCCTGGCGACCGTTCCCGTAGTGGCCGGCCTGGCGCTGAACCGCCGCCGCTGGTGGTCGGACGTCGCGCGGTTCTTCTGCATCTCCGAGGCGCAGCGGACGATGCTCGTGCAGGCCGGGATGCCCGCGCAGCGCCTTTCGGTGAAGCACAACTTCGTCCCGGACCCCGGCATCCGGCGCACCGGGCCTGGCGAGCACCTGCTCTTCCTCGGCCGGCTCACCGACGAGAAGGGGGTCCGGCTGCTCATGGCCGCGTGGGACGCGCTGGCCGCCGCCGGAGACATGGCGGTCCCGCTGGTGATCGCAGGCACCGGTCCGCTGGAGCAGGAGGTGGCGCGATGGGCCGCCGGGCGGCCGGACTTGCGTTACCTGGGCCTCTGCGACAAGGAGGAGTGCCGGGAGCTGACCGCACGCGCCGTCGCCGTGGTGGCGCCTTCGACCTGGCTGGAGACGTTCGGGCTCGTCGTGGTGGAGGCGATGGCGGCGGGGGTGCCCACGGTCGCCGCGGCACACGGCGCCTTCGTCGAGCTCATCGACGAAGGCGTGACCGGCCTGCTGCACCGCCCCGGCGAGGCGGGCGACCTGGCGGACTGCCTGCGCCGCGTCACGGCCACGCCCGGCCGGAACCGGGAGATGGGCACGGCGGCGCGGCGCCGGTACGAGCGGGACTTCATCCCAGCGGTGGGGCTCGACCGGCTCGTCGCCGGGTACGAGGCCGCGATCAGCGGCGCCGGCTCCCGCGAACCGGTGTGAAGGGCCCGACATGACACGCAGGCTGTGTGGTGAGGAGAGCTATCCCGCTCCGCTGACCGCGGTGGCGGCGCACGGGCTCGCCGAGGCGACCCGGCCATTCCCGGCCGAACCGCTCGGCAGCGACGCATGGTCCGCCCTGCTGGCCGCCGCGCGCAAGCACCGGGTCGTCGGCGAGCTACGTGCCGCCGTGGACCAGGGCAGCCTGCCCGCGACCGGGGAACAGGCCGCGCAGGCGCGGGCCACGCACCGGGGGATCCTGCTGCGCGTGCTGTCGCTGGAGCAGGAGCTGGTCAAGGTCGGGCAACTGCTGCGCGAGTCCGGTGTGGACATCCGGCTGCTGAAGGGCAGCGCGGTCGCGCGCCTGGACTACCCGCAGCCGGCCCTGCGCTCGTTCATCGATCTGGACGTCCTCGTGCGCGCGGCCGAGATCGACCGGGCGGTCGCCGTGCTGACCGATGCCGGGTTCGCCCGTACGCTCGCCGAGCCGCGCCCCGGCTTCGACCGCCGCTTCGACAAGGGCACCACGCTGCGCCACTCCGCCGGGTTCGAGCTGGACCTCCACCGGACGTTCGTGCTCGGGCCATGGGGCGTTCTGGTCGACCTCGAGTCGCTATGGGACGAGGGCGAGGAGTTCGTGGTGGCCGGCAAGTCACTGCGTGCACTGTCCCGGCCGAACCGGTTCCTGCACGCCTGCTATCACGCCACGCTCGGCGACTGGCCGCTGCGGCTGGGTTCACTGCGCGACGTCGCGCAGCTGTGGCCGGTGAGCGAGGCAGAGGGCGCCGAGTTCGTCCGCCGCGCCGCGCGGTGGGGCGGCCAGGCCGTGGTGTCGGCGGCCGTCGCCGACACGCGGCGCCTGCTCGGCCTCGCCACGGCGGGGGCGTTCACTGACTGGGCACTGAACTACCGGCCGAACCGGCGGGAGGAGTCGTGGCTGGCGCTGCACACGCATGCCGGGAAGACGTTCGCCGCGCAGGCCCTCGCGACGGTGCCGGTGCTGCCGCGGCTGCGGGACAAGGTGGCGTACCTGCGCGCGCTCGCCCTGCCCGACGGGCGGTACACGGCGGGCAGGCACTCGTCGCCGCTGGCGCGGTTCCGGTTCGCGGTGCGGGAGATCCGGCGCGGCCGTGGCACCCCCCGCGAGCATTAGGGCGTGCTGCCGAAGGACCGCACAGGGCGCGTCGGCGCGTCTTGGCACGCGCCGGGCACCGGGTTGCGATCACGGCGGCTCGCTATCGTGGGCCTGTGAAGCTCGGCCTGTCGCAGTTGATCGACCCTCGGCTGATTCCGCTGGCCGACTCGACCCGCGAGTTCTACGAGAAGCGCGGCGTGGGCCGGGGCCCGAGCGACTGGAGCGAGCTGAAGTCGGTCCGCGATGCGGCGAAACCTCCGACCCCATCGAGCCCTCCAGCGGTCGTCGAAGTGGTCGGCCACGGCGACCACACGGTCCCGGTGCGGATTCACCTCCCGACGTCGACCGCCGCCAAGGGTGTGTTCCTGGACATCCATGGCGGTGGGTTCTACCTGGGATCTGCGGCAGGAAGCGATGTCCGCAACCGTGAACTGGCGGACACGCTCGGCATCGTGGTCGTCAGCGTCGACTACCGACTAGCGCCCGACTATCCGTGGCCGGCGGCGCCCGACGACTGCGAGACCGCAGCATTGTGGCTCGCAGAGCACGCGGCCGGCCGGTTCGGCATACGTCGCCTCGCCATCGGTGGATTCTCCGCGGGCGCCACCCTCGCGATGACCACTCTCGTTCGCCTCCGCGATCGCGGCATCGCCGCGTTCAGCGCCGCCGCGCTGCAGTTCGGCACCTACGACCTCAGCGGGCAGACGCCCAGCGGACGTCTGATCGCCGACGAGTACTTCATCGAGGCCTACGCGGGTCTGGCGCCCGACCGCACCCACCCGGACATCTCCCCGATCTACGCCGACCCGGCGAACCTGCCACCGGTGCTGATCATGGTCGGACAAGAGGACATCCTGTTGCGCGACAACGTCGCCATGGCCGCGCAGCTTTCCGCAGCCGGCGTCGATGTCGACCTGCGGGTCTACCCCGCCGCGCCCCATGGCTTCACCGGGCACGCTACGCCCATGGCCGGTGCAGCACTCGACGACCTGCACACCTGGCTCGACAGGCAACTCGGCCGGTGAGCAACGCGTCCCAGCCGGTCGTGAGTGAGAAAACGAGTTCCAACCCGGCTGAACACTCACGAGCGGTCGGCCAGCCATGCCTGCTGCAGCAGGTTCATCGACGGCGCATGCGGACTCGCCGACAACCAGTTGTCCCGAAGAACCTCGGGATCGACGAGCTCCGGGTCGACGCCGGAGCCGGTCCACCGCCGCGCGAACTCCCGCGTGTGCTCGGTGAACACCGCGTCGGTGAAGACCGCCTTGGTCCGGCGTTCGAGCACCGCGCGTGGCAGCAGGTCGGCGAACAGGCGCACCATCGTGGCCGTGCGACCGGTCCAGCCCCAGTAACCCGCCGCTGCCGCCACCGACGCGACGAGGCCGGGCTCGGCGAAGGTCTGCACGTACTCGACATCGAGCTCGGCGCCGAGCGCGCGCATGGTCTCGTAGCCGCGCCGGGCACAACGGCGGTCGGCGAACTGCCAGGTGTTGCGCCCGGCGTGCAGCGCGTAGGCCGCGGCGTCGCTGGCGTCGCGGCGCGCGAGCAGTTCCTCGACGTCGTCCCGCAGCCACGGCCGCCGGTACCGGTTCCGCAGCGCGGCGCGGTAGCGGGCCCTGGCCGGGGCGAGCGCCCGCACGGCGTGCGGGTAGATCCGCCGGTCGACCCGGCCCCGATTGCGCAGCACCTTGGTGACCGGGGTGATCCGCTTGAGTCCGAAGAGCTCGTCGCCGCCCTCTCCGGTGAGCAGTGTTCCGCCGCGTGCCTGGTCCAGCATCCGCCAGGTCGGGGCGAAGTTCGGTGGCCACACGACTCCGTGCCGCGGCAGCAGCGAGCCCGCGATCGGGCCGACCGGGTCGTGCTCGTCGTGGACGGTCAGCAGCACTCGCTCGCCGATGCCGAGGTGCCGCAGCACCGCGTCCTGCCAGTCCCCCTCGGCGGTGTCCGGTGCGTCCGGGTAGGTGAGCGTGACCGGCACCGGCAGCGGCAGCCCTTCCCGGCGCGCCACCCGCACCGCGGCGGCGAGGAGCACCGAGGAGTCCCGGCCGCCGGAGAACGCGACCAGGCAGGGCCTCCGCACCAGGTGCCGCACGAGTAACCGGTCGAGCGCCTGCTGCGGCCCGCCGGGCAGGGGGGCGGGCAGCGGCGCGAGGTCGTAGCCGTTGACCCAGCCACCCGCGACCTCCAGCGGGTCCATCGTGTACAGGCCGCCCACGGCGCTCCCTTCTCCGGCGCCTGTGCGAAATACCGGTCCACGGGGCCGTGAGTGTCCACTCCCGACCCCGTGGCGGCCGTCCGTCAGGAGAAGCCGTCGCGGTCGCCCACAATGGGCACCAGCCAGGTCAGGTTGTCCGGCTGGCTGCCGAACAGGTTGGCCTGGGTCAACTCGGTCACCGATCCCAGCGTGGTGAGCTCGGGAGCTTCGTATGGCTGACGCATGTAACACCTCCTCACACGTGTCGAGTGGACATAGCTCGGCGTGGGAGGCGCCGAATCCGGGGTCCGGTATCTGCTGAGAAGTTCGCGTTCACCGGCTTTCCGTTACGGCCCCCGGGGAAATGTGTCCAGGAGGTGACGCAACCGGTACCGGCGGGGTATCGCGGCGAGGTCCGAGAACACCGTGCGCGCGGCTACCATTCGATGGTGCGTCTGGTTCGAATGGCCAAGGCCTCGGCAGCCAACCCCCGGCTGATCGCCGCCGCGGCCAGGGAGGTCTGGCGCGCCGACCGGCTGGGCACGGTCATCGCGGGCATCTACCAGCTTCTCGGTGCCACGGCGGCGCTCGGCGTCGTGGCGGCCGGAAAGCTCACCTTCGACGCCCTGTTGCAACCCGGGCAGGCCGCGCTCGGGCTGACCCCCGCGCTGCTGCTGCTGGCGACCGCGACGGCACTGTCCGGCTCGATCTCCCCGCTGCAGACGCAGCAGCACCGGCTCCTCGGCGAGCGGGTCTCGCAGCGGGTGTGGGACCGGCTGCTCGACACGACCGAACGCGCCGACCTGGTCACCTACGAGTCGTCCGGCTTCGCCACGACGCTCGAACGCATCCAGCAGAACGCGCTGACGCGGCCGTTCGCCGTCACCGCCGCACTGCTCGGCCTCTCCGGCGGCATGCTCGGTGTGGTCACCCTGTCCGCCGTGCTGGTGGGCGTGGAGCCGTTGCTCGTGCCCGTGCTGCTCGCGGCCGGGCTGCCCGCCGTGGCGCTTTCGCGCTGGGCGAGCCGCACCGAGTTCGCGTTCGCCCACCGGCTCACCGCCCATTTCCGCCGCCGCAACTACCTGCGCCAGCTGCTCACCCAGCGCCCGTACGCGGCCGAGCTGCGCGCGTTCGACTCGGCGGGCCCACTGCGGGAGCGGCACCGGCTGCTCAACGACGAGGTCAACAGCGCACTCCGCGGTCAGGTCCGGCGCAGGCAGCTCATCGCCGCGCTGACGACCATCGGGGTCGCCGCCGCGCTCACCGCGGCGCTGCTGGCGATCGTCGAGCTCGTCCGCAGGGGCCGGATCGACCTGGCCGAGGCCGGTGCCGCCGCGATCGCCGTGCGCCTGCTGTCCGGCCAGCTGAACACCCTTTTCGCCTCGATCGGCGGGTTGCTCGAGTCGGCGCCCTTCCTCGCCGACCTGGAACGCTTCGTGACCTCGGGGCCGCCGGCGCCGCCGAAGGGCCGCAAGCGCGCACTCACCGGCGGCGTCGTCCTGGACTCGGTCAGCTTCCGCTATCCGGGGCAGGAGCGCCCGGCCGTCGACTCCGTGGACCTCGAGGTCCGCGCGGGCGAGGTGGTGGCTCTGGTCGGCGAGAACGGTTCGGGTAAGACCACCCTCGCGAAGATCGTGGCCGGGCTCTACGACCCGGAGGGCGGGACCCGGCGGTGGGACGGCGCCGAGCTGCCCGCACCCGACGTGCGCGCATCGGTCACGGTGATCTTCCAGGACTTCGTGCGCTACCAGATGTCGCTGCGGGACAACATCGTCATCAGCGACGGCACGCGCGCGGGCACCCCGGAGGAGGTCGCCGAGGCGGCCCGGCGCTCCGGTGCACACCCCACGGCAGGTGGGCTGAGCGACGGGCTCGACACCATGCTGGGCCGCGACCTGGACGAGGGCGTCGACCTCTCCGGCGGCCAGTGGCAGCGGGTGGCACTGGCCCGTTCCCTGTACCGGGACACCGGGCTGGTGGTACTCGACGAACCGGCCGCCGCGCTCGATCCGCGCGCCGAGCACGAGCTGTTCACCGACGTCCGGAGCATGCTCGGTGGCCGCGCCGCGCTGCTGATCTCGCACCGGTTCTCCAGCACGCGGATGGCCGACCGCATCTACGTCCTTGACGCGGGCCGGGTGGTCGAGTGCGGCACACACGACGAGCTGATCGCCCGCGCCGGGCAGTACGCCGAGCTGTACCGGCTCCAGTCGGCCGCGTACCGCTGATCCGGCGGCGTTACCGGGCGACCGCGTCGAGCAGCCCGGACAGCACCTCCGGCCGGAACGGCGGCCCCCACGGGACGGTCGCGTCGAAGACCGGCACCCGCTCGACGAGGTCGGCCAGCGCCTGGAAGGCGTGGTCCATCGACGGCGGATCGCACCAGCCGAGCACGCGCGGGAACTGGCACAGGCGCATCAGCGCCAGCGCGGGTGGCAGGCGGTCCACCGACACGTCCAGCATGTCCCGGCTCGGCCGGGGCACCACGCAGGCGGTGAGCGGCAGCGGGCCGTCCGCGTGCGAGCGCGGGCTTAGCGCCAGCCTGCCGTCGGCGGTGGGCCGCACGGCGGTGGACGGCGCACCGTCGGCGAGACCGCGGGCGTTGGGCCGGAGCCTGCTCTCGGTGCTGCCCGGGTACACCACCATGCCGGCCGGACCGGCGTGATCCACCCGGTCGACACGGAGTACGTCGTCGGCCACCAGCGCGCAGCCGGTGCCGCACAGCGCGGCGGCGAGCGTCGACTTGCCCATCCCGGACGCACCGACGAAAGCCACGGCGTGCCCGTCCAGCTCGACGGCGCTGGCGTGCAGGACGAGGTGGTGCCGCAGCATGAGGTGGGCCGCGAGCAGGGTGCCTGCGACCAGCACGGGCAGCAACTCGCGGTCGGCGGCGGGGTGCGGGTGCGCGGTGACCGCCGAGAGGTCGCGATCGCCGGTGAAGTCGCACAGGCCCGGATAGCGCAGGTGCGCGCGCTCGCCGTCCCGGGTCAGCACGTAGAACACGCCGCCCGTTGAGCGGGCGAGTCCGGCGAGCCGCGTGCCCGGCGGCGCATCTTCCGGAACGGGCCGGTCGGCGCCGAGGCGGATCGTCAGGTCGGCGATGCCCGCACCCGCACCGGTGGGCGGCACCGGTAGCGGGAGCTCCACCTCGCTGGAGATGGTCAGGCCGTGGGCACGGTAGTGCGACGTCACGCGCGTCCCCCGTTCGCCGAGCCGAGTGCGGCGTAGCGCGACGCCACCGGGTCCAGCGGCCTGCCACCGATCTCCAGCCAGGAGTGGGCGGAGAAGCGCCCGTCCGGCTCGCGCCGCACGCCGATCCTCAGCACCGGGTCCAGTCCGCGTAGCCTGCGGCCGACCAGCAGGCAGCGGCGCAGGCAGGTGTCCCCCGCGGGCCAGCGGGACACCACGAGGGCGCAGGCGAGCACCGGCGTGCGGGTGGAGCGGGGCAGCACCGCGGGCTCCGCCGCGGGCGGGGTCACGCTCGCCAGGTCGCAGCGCAGCCGCAGCCTGCGGCACGTCGCGGGCAGGTCGCCGGTCCGCAGGCCGGCCTCGATCATGGTCATCGTCGCCAGCGCCCTGGCCAGCTCGACGGCCAGCCGCGCCGCCGTACGGGCGGTCATGCCGGTTCCACGGCGCCCGGCCGGGCCGGTTCAGTGCAGCAGCTGCGCATCGCGGAGCCGTTCGAGGAAGCCCTCGATGTCACGCCGTGCGGTCGCGGCGTCGACCTCGAACTCGCCGACGATCGTGTCGACCAGCGTGTCCAGGGTCGTCTCCTCGGCCAGCAGCTCGAACACGCGGGTGCCGACACCGGTGACGGTGAAGTACCGGGAGGTCGGCAGGTTGAGGACGATGGTCTCGGCACCGATGGTGCGTGCGGAGATGTCGGCGGATCGCAGACGCATGGTGGACTTCCTTGTCTTCCGCGGCTCCCGCGGCTCGACGATGGATTCGCGGACGGAATGCCGGGTGTTACGCCGATCGGCCGCCGCGGAAACGATCTGCACCCGGCGTCCGACTATCTGGATGTGAGCGTGGAACGAGTGGGCACTGGGGTCGTACCCGCTCCACCCGCGATTCCGGCGCCGCTGCGGCTGCCGCTCGGCGTGGCGGCGCTGCTGTCCACGCTCGTGCTGCTCGCCGTCGGCGTGCGCTACGCAGGCCAGGCGGCGCCGTCCGGGTTCGACGCCGCGGCCCGGTCGGTCGCCGCCGCGTCGTCGACATCGAGCCGGACGGTCGCGCTGATGGTCGACTTCGGCGGCGAGCCCGTGGGAGCGGCGGTGCTCGTGGCGCTGCTGACGGCGCTGTGCCTGGCGCTCCGGCGCGGGCGGCTCGCCGTGCTCACCGTCGCCTGCCTGGTCCCGGCGGCCGCGACCACGGCGCTCAAGCCCGTCTTCGACCGCACGATCAACGGCGGTTTCCTTTCCTATCCCAGCGGGCACACCGCGCTGGCCACCGCGCTGGCGCTGGTCTTCGGGTTGCTCGCCGTGGACCTGTTCCGGGCGGGCCGGGCCGCGAGCGTGCTCGTGGTGCTGGGCTTCGCGGTGCTGGCCGGGCTGGAGATGGCCTGGGCGCAGGTCGCCCTGAACGCGCACTACGCCACCGACACCATCGGCGGCTTCTGCACGGCCGTGGCGCTCGTGCCCCTGCTCGGCCTGCTCATCGACCGGGTCGCCGACCGCCGCGGCTCGTGAGTGCGCAGACGAGTCAGAACTCGTGCCAACACTCACGAGGGGGCCCGGCGACGGAAGACGGGTCGCACGGGCCGGCCGCCCATCCAGGAGGCGGGGTCATCCGCGTCGAGCGCCTTGCGGTACACGGCGCAGGCCTGCGCGACGACGTCGACGGTCCGGTCGATGTCCTCCTCGGTGAGCGCGCTGCTCACCACGAACGACGGTCCGAGGACTCCCCGGGTGATCAGCTGGCGCAGGAACAGGGTGCGGTACTCCTGCGAGGGCCGCAGCTCCCCGTCGAGGGTGGCGAAGACCAGGTTGCTCGCCCGGCCACGGACGACGACATGGTCGCCGACGCCCATCCCGGCGGCGGCCGCACGCACCCCGGCGGCGAGCCGTTCACCCAGGGCGTGCAGCCGCGCCGTGACGCCTTCCTCGACATAGGTCTCCATAACCGCCATCGCCGCCGCCAGCGAATGGGTCTCCGCACCGTGGGTGGTGGAGAGCAGGAACACGCGGTCGCGCGAGTCACGCAGCCCACCCTGTTCCATCAGATCCCGACGGCCGGCCAGTGCGGAGACGGCGAACCCGTTGCCCAGCGCCTTGCCGAACGTCGAGAGGTCCGGCACCACCCCGTACAACCCCTGCGCCCCCGCCTCCGACCAGCGGAAACCGGTGATCATCTCGTCGAAGACGAGCACGCACCCGTGCCGGTCCGCCAGCGAGCGCAGGCCGGCCAGGTAGCCGGGCGGCGGCTCCTGCTGGCCCGCGGCCTCGAGGACCAGGCAGGCCACCTGGCCGTCGTGCCGCCGCAGCAGCTCGTCGGTGGCCACCAGGTCGCCGTAGGGGAACGACACCGTGAGCTCGGCGATCCGGTCCGGGATACCCGCAGGCAGCGCCGTCCTGCCGATGAACCAGTCGTCGGTGGAGAAGAACGGCTGATCGCCGCAGATCGCCACGAGCGGGCGGCCGGTCGCCGCCCGCGCCAGCCGGACGGCGGCCGTGGTCACATCCGATCCGTTCTTGGCGAACTTGACCATCTCGGCGGTGGGCACGGTGGCCAGGAAGCGTTCCGCAGCGTCGAGTTCGATGATGCCGGGCCGGACGAAGTTCGCGCCCCGGTCGAGCTCGCGGCGCGCGGCCTCGGTGACCCGGGGATGTGCGTGTCCGAGGCTCACCGAACGCAGCCCGGAGCCGTACTCGATGTAGGAGTTGCCGTCGATGTCCCACACTCGGGCACCACGGCCGTGCGAGATGACCGGAGCAAGCCCCTCGGGGTACTGGTCGTCGCCCTTGGCATAGGTGTGCGCGCCGCCCGGGATCAGCGCATGCAGCCGTTCGTTCGCCTGCCGCGAGCGGGCCAGCCGATCCGTGTCCACGTTCGTCACCTCGACATCCGCAGGGCCTCGGCGAGCCGCGGCGCCCGCCGGTCCCGCTCCGACAGCAGCGTGGGTGGCAGCGGCCAGGGGATGGCCAGCTCCGGGTCGTCGAACGCGATCGCCACGTCCTCCGCCGGATCGTGCGGCCGGTCGATCCGGTAGGACACGTCGGCAGGCTCGGTCAGCGCCTGGAAGCCGTGCGCACATCCCGCGGGCACGTACACGGTGACCTGCGTCCTTCCGGAGAGTTCGAAGAACTCGCGGTTGCGGTAGGTCGGGGAACCGGGCCGGAGATCGACGACCACGTCGAACACCTCGCCGTACGAGCAGCGGACGAGCTTGGCCTCCCCCGCCCCCGAGCGCAGGTGCATCCCGCGCACCACACCCTTCGCGGACCGGGAGACGCTGTCCTGGGCGAATCCGTCCGGATCGATTCCCACGGAGCGCACGACCTCGCGGTCGAACGTGCGGCAGAAGAAGCCGCGCTCGTCGGCGTGTGGTGCGGGTTCGAACAGGAACGCACCGGCGATCGCCGGAACCGGAACGGCCTTCATCGAGTCTCCTGGCGTGCGGTGGCGGGGAAGATCGCGGCGGACAGGTCCTTGAACTGGCGTTCCAGCCGCTGCCGGGCCGCCTCGTTCCGCTCGGCCAGCGTCCGCCGCACTTCCGCCGACCGGCTCTCCAGCACCGCGAACCGGTCGAGCAGCCGGTCGACGTCGAGCGAACGGATCGACTGGCAGAACTCCCCCAGCCCCATCTCCGCCATCAGCGCATCGTTCTTCGCCGCGTATCCGACGGACAGCGTCGGCTTGCCGAGCTTCAGCGCGCACAGCACGTTGTGGTACCGCGTCGCGACCACCGTGTCCACAGTGGACATAGCAAGCAGGAGTTCGGGCAACGTGGAGACGGGTGCGGCGGCGACCAGGTCCGAGTCCGTGTCGGCGAGGATCTCGTCCACCACCGCCTCGTCGGACTCGTCGCCGATGAACAGGCGTACCGGGCGGCCGGCCGCGATCAGCCTGCCCAGGAAGCGCTTCATCTTTCCGACGTAGGCGGCATGGATCTCGGCGGCGCCGGCCCGATCGTCGTTGCCGCCTCGGTATGCCATGACGCCGACGCCGACGGTCCCTCCGCCGGGCGGGGCGCCTGCCGGTGCGGGCAGCGCGAAGGCCAGGTCGGGATAAACCTCGTCGTTCCGGACGTCCACTCCCATCCGCCGCATCGCATCCCTGGACAGCTCGTCGCGGTAGGAGCGGTACGTGACGAGCGAGGCGGCCCGTGTGATCAACGATCGGGTGCAGCGCGCGGTGATCACGTCGGCCCCCGCGCTGACCAGTGCGACCTTGGTTCCGAACAGCCTGCCCGCGACGCACAGCAGCAGCAGCGAGTACGGGAAACCCCACGGCCGCAGGGGAAGCGTGGCCTCCAGTACACCCATGCCGGGCACGATCACGACGTCGTGCCGTCGCACCCAGGCCGCCGTACGAGCTCCGTCGACGATCTTGCCGAGCAGCTTCAGCGCGATCGACCGCGGGCCGGTCGCGGTCTGGTACTCGGCGTCGTACCAGTTCATCGGCGACGCGGCGAGACCGTACCGCGCCCGCACGCGCTCCGGGCCTGAGCACAGACAGTCCAGCCGGGCATCCGGATGCTCGGTGCGCAGGAAGGCCAGCACCGCCTCGAACGAGCCGTCGTTACCGAGGTTGCCGGAACCGAGGAGGCCGAAGAGCCCGACCTGCCGGGGGCGTGCGCGCGCGGTCAAGTGCCCCTCCGCTCCCGGCCGGCGACGATCGTCTCGACGGTGCTGTCCAGCTCGGCGTGCGGTACGGGAGCACGGTTCTCGACCCGCTGGTCGGCCCGGGGACGGGCGCGGCTGGCCAGCCACTCACCCAGGTGGCGATAACACTCCCGGCGCTCGCCGGGGGTGAGCGGCGCTCGCCGGACGGCGCGGACGAAGCCGAGCACGTAGTCGCCGAACAGGCGCGCGACCGGGTGGCGGAGGCGGTCGGCACGGCGCGGGTCCAGGTTGGCGCACCGGGTGCGGACGGTCGGGTTGGCCCGTTCGGCACGGGTGGGGTGGTCGCGGCGGAAGTACAGGAGCTCGGGGACCTGATGGAACGGGCCGTGCAGCGCGATCTCGGCGACGAACGTGCGGTCGGCGTGGTGATAGCTGTCGTGCGGGGTCACGCGACGGAGCACGTCGGCACGGAGCACGCCGTAGAAGTCGTCCCCGCCGGGCTCGAACAGCAGGCTCCGGAAACGTTCGGGAGCGTGCGGTGAGTCGGTGGCGATCCGGTAGTCGAACGGCTGTGTCACCCGCCCCGAGCCGTCGATGATCGCGTTCGAACTGTGGGCGAGCACCGCTTCGGGGTGCTCGTCGAGTGCCTCGACGCACCGCCGCAGCAGATCCCGCCCGTACAGGTCGTCATGCGAAGCCCACTTGAACAGCTCCCCCCTGGCCCTCGTGAACACGAAGTTGTGGTTCGGGGCGGCCCCGACGTTCGTCCGCAACCGCACGTAGCTGATTCGGGAATCCTGTCTCAGGTAGCGGCGGCAGATGTCCGCCGTGCCATCGGTCGAGGCATTGTCGGAGATGATCAGCTCGAAGTCGGTGTAGGTCTGTCCCAGCAGCGCGTCGATGGCCTCGGCCAGGTACTCCTCGCCGTTGTAGACGGGCAGGCCGATGCTCAGTCGAGGCACGGTCGTCATGGCGTCCTCATCTCTTCGTGGTCGACCTCGGGTACGGGCTCGTGCTCGCGCAGCGCGGAGCCGAACTGCGCCCACCACACAACGGCGCCGAACAGCACGCCCGCGGCAACGCCCCACGCCGAGCCGAGCGCCCCGGCGAGAGCGGCCCCGCAGAGCCCGCCCGTGACGTATGCGGCGGAGGCGAGCAACTGCGCTCGCAGGCTCCGGCGGGCGGCGCCGAGTGCGCGCAGGCCGGCAGCCGCTCCCGTGAAGAAGCTGGCACCTACGACGCCGAGCGTGGCAGGCAGGATCAGCTCGGAAGCCGACTGCCAGACGGGGCCGAGCAGGTATTCACCGACACCGTCCGGCAGCAGGAACAGCAGCACCAGGCCCCAGCTCAGTGCGGCGGCCGCCTGGCCTGCGCCGAGCAGGAGGCAGAACGCGCGGAGCCGGTGCGGGGCGCGTCGCAGTACGCGTGCCGCCTCGGCGACGGTGACGAGCGAGAGCCCCATCAGCACCGCGAGGAACGGCCCGAGCAGGAGCTCGGCACCGCGCACCGTGCCCACGTCGGCGAGCCCGGCGATCGCGCCCAGCCCGTACATCCGCAGCTGGGAACCGCCGCTGTTGCCCACGTTCTCGATCAGGTAGCGGGGACCGAGGTCGCTCTGCTGCCGCAGCCACGCGCGTACCCCGCCGAGGCTCGGCAGCAGCCCGGTCTGCACGCAGCCGTAGCCTGCCGCGACAGCGCTGGACATCCCCCAGGCCACGACGAACGCGACGACGCTGCCGTAGTGCGCCGCGATGACCATCGACGGGACCAGCGCCGCGCCCCACACCAGGTCGTTGCCGAACGCCTTGCGGCCCTCGCCCGAGGCGAAGAAGGCGAACCGCCAGCTGTCCTGCAGCAGCAGCGCGGGCAGGACGACGCCGAGTGCGGCGAACGCTCCGCCGAGGGAACCACCGATCAGGACACCGGCCAGCAGGCAGGCCGCCCCCGCGGCGGTACCGACGGCCAGCGCGGTCCCCGACGCGCGGGCCACCGCGGCGCGCCAGAGGTCGGTCGGCGGGCCGCTGAAGCGGACCATGAGCGGGTCGGTGGCCAGGCCCCTGGAGACGTTGATGAGCACGCCGTAGGTCACCCAGGCGAGGCTGAAGATGCCGAACGCCGTCGCGCCGAGCGAACGCGCGACGTAGATCCCGACGGCGAAGTTGGTCATGCTGGAGACGGCCTGGTCGGCGAGCCCCCAGCTGAGCCGCCCGGCCGATGCCCGTACCGCCCCCGAGCGCGGGGCCGCACGATGCCTGCCGGTGACCATGCCGCTCACTCCTTGATCAGTCCGGCGTTGCGCAGCGCGTCGGCGGCGGCGGCGACGGTGTCGAACGCGAGATCGGCCCGCTCGGCGATGTCGAGCAGGGTGTGCTCGCCGTCGGAGAGGTTGAGCACCCAGAGCATCGCGAGCTGCGCCTGCTTCGCGTCGCTGCGGCCGCCGAGCGAGTCGTACAGCCCGCGCCTGCCCAGCTGCGGTTCGCCGTAGGGGCTCAGGTTGACGTAGCTCCGGTTGCGGTCGAGCACGGAGAACGCCTCGCGGCAGGCGGCGAGCGTGTCGGCGAGCGAGTCCGCCTTGACGAACTCCGGGTTGTCCGCCGACGTGTGGTACTCGGGATAGCCCGCGTACGGGGTCCTGGTGAGCGAGCCGACCGCCAGGTTGAACCCGGGGGAACAGAACTGCCGCTCGTCGTAGCCGTACGGCGAGAAGTCCACGATCCCGTGCTCCCGGCCGGAGGTGCGCAGCACGTGCCGCAGCACGCGGTCGATCTCGGCGTCACCGCGCCTGCTCCGCTTGTAGGTCAGCGGGCCGGCGTCGCCCGCACAGGCCAGCACCAGCCCGTGCTTGACCCGGCGCACCCGTTCCGCGTTGCGGGCCAGCCAGGTGATCGAGCCGATCGTGCCGGGGGCGAACAGGAACCGGTAGGTGTAGTACGGCCTCGCCGCGGCGAGCGCCCTGGCGAGGAAGGCCGCCACAGCGATGCCCGCCAGGTTGTCGTTGGCCAGCGACGGGTGGCACACGTGGCAGGACACGAGCACCTCGTCGGTGACCTGGCCCGGCACCACGTGCTCGCCGTAGGTCAGGTGCCCGTCGGCCAGCGTGGAGTCGATGCGGACCTCGTAGTCCCCTTCGGGGAGCCGGTCGAGGGCCCGCTGGGCCAGGCAGAAGCCCCAGTCCGGCGCGTAGTAGCTGGTGCGGTAGGGCACCCAGGAGGGCCGCTCGGGCAGGGTGTGCAGGTGCCCGCGCAGCTCGGCGAGGCTCATCGTGGCGGCCACCGGAACGCTGTAGCCGACGACGTGCAGGTTCGACTCCTGGAAGTCCACCACCCGCGTGCCGGAGGCGTCGGCGATGTAGGCGTCCCGGATGTTCCACTCCTGCGGCACCGTCCAGTCGAGGACCTGGGTCCCGGTCGGTACCTCGTGCGTCTCCAGCGGGACGTACTCGGTGACGATCTCCAGCGTGCGCCGCACGCCCTCACCGGTGATGCTGCGGCACAACGGATACAGGCGCTCCACGAGCGCGTGCATCTCCCGGCCGGACATCACCGCTTCCGCAGGGTGTCGTCGACCGCACCGGCCTCGGAGGAGCCCCGTAGCCAGGCCAGCCGGGTGAACCGGTTGTCGAACGCGCGCTTGGTGAGGCCGAACCGCTGGTAGGCGTCGATCAGCTCCAGCGCACCCGCCTTCACGGTCCACTCGCATGCGAAACCGGGGATCGCCGCCCGGAAGCGGGAGAAGTCCACCCGGTAGGAGCGCGGGTCGGCACCGGCCTCGCCGGTGATGCGCAGCCGCGAGCCGGGCACGGCCTCGACGACCTCGGCCGCGATCTCCGCGACCGTGACGTTGTTGCGCTCGGTGCCGATGTTGAAGGCCCTGTCGTGCACGGCCTCGCGCGGCGCCACCAGCGCGGCGGCGAACGCGTGCGCGATGTCCCTGGCGTGCACGAGCGGCCGCCACGGGGTGCCGTCCGAGAGCACCAGCACCTCGCCGGAGAGGCAGGCGTGCCCCACCAGGTTGTTCAGCACGATGTCGGCGCGCAGCCGCGGCGAGAAGCCGAACGCGGTGGCGTTGCGCAGGAACACCGGGCTGAACTCGGCCCCGGCCAGCTCGTGCAGGTCGTCCTCGACGCGGACCTTCGACTCGGCGTACGGCGTCACCGGGCGCAGCGGCGCGTCCTCGTCGACAAGGCCGTCGTCGCCGGACGCGCCGTACACCGAGCAGGTCGAGGCGTAGAGGAAGCGGCGCACTCCCGCGTCGCGGGCGAGCCGGGCCAGCCGGACCGCGGCGTGATGGTTGATGTCGTAGGTGAGCTCCGGTGCGAGCGCGCCGAGCGGATCGTTGGACAGCGCGGCGAGGTGGATCACCGCGTCGAAACCGGCCACGTGCTCCTCGGTGACGTCGCGCAGGTCGACCTCGTGGCCCGGCGGGTCGTCGGGTGCGGGGCCCAGCACGCAGTCGGCGAACAGCCCGGAGTCGAGGCCGGTGACCTCGTGCCCTGCGGCGGTCAGCACGGGCGCCAGCACCGTGCCCAGGTAGCCCTTGTGCCCGGTCAGCAGCACGCGCATGGTTCAGCCCTCCAGATCCAGAACGAGCTTCGTGACGTCGAACGCCTCGGCGTAGCGCGCGTGGCACTCGATGCCGCGGATACGGGCCAGCCCGAGAAAGGCCTCCCGGTCGTACCAGGGCCGGTGCCGCTGCGAGGGGTAGTGCTCCTGCAGCAGCCGCACCTTCGCCTCCGCGATCTCGGCGGAGAGCGGCTGGTACGCGGAAGGACGGCCGAGGTCGCCGTCCCACTTGACGATCTCGTAGCCGAGGACCAGATGGTCGCGGAACGCCGTGGGCACCAGCCGCGCGAGCCCGCGGTGGTCCTGGTGCGCGTCGCCGGCCCGCGGGGCGAGAACCACGTCCGGGTCGGCGTGCGCCCGCAGGCGTTCGACCGCGTCCTTCGCCTCGTCCCAGTGCGCGGGCAGCCGTCCGTCGGGCAGCTTGAGCACGGTCAGGTCCAGCTCGGCTCCCGGGCAGAAGGCGGCCAGCGCGGCACGCTCCTCGTCCTCCCGCTCGGTACCACCGCCGGAGAGCACGAGCGCGTCCACCCGCAGGCCGGGGCGGGCGGCGCACATCGCCAGCAGGGTGCCGCCCGCACCGATCGCGATGTCGTCGCAGTGCGCGGCCAGTGCCACGACACGGCCTTTCCGGCCGGTTCGCAACGGGATCATGCGGTTCTCGCGGGGCTCGCGGGCCTACGGTCGCCTTCCCACAGCGCCCACGGCCGCTCGCCCTTGGCGTAGCCGTCGTCGAGCGCGTGCCGCTCCTTGACGGTGTCGGTCGGCCGCCAGAAACCGCGGTACGGGTAGGCCAGCAGCCTGCCGCGCTTGGCGAGCTCGGCGCAGCCGTCGGCGACGAGATCGCCGTTCTCCGGGATGTGGTCGAAGACCTCCTGGCGCAGCACGAAGTAGCCGCCGTTCTCCCACAGCGGCATCTCGCTGACGGCGGTGATGGCGCCGACCATGCCGCCCTCGTCCATCTCGACGCAGTGGAACGACGACTGTGGCGGCACGACCATCATCGACGCGCCCGCGTCGGAGGCGGCGAACCGCTCGATCATCTCCGGCAGCGGGGCGTCGGTGAGCACGTCGGCGTAGTTGGCGAGGAACATCTCGTCGCCGCCGAGGTGGCCACGCACCCGCCGCAGCCGCTCCCCGATGGGCGACTCGATCCCGGTCTGCACGAACGAGATGGACCAGTCCGAGATGTCGGTGGAGAGCAGCTCGGTCCGGCCGCCGCGGAGCACGAAGTCGTTGGAAGCCGTCTCCTGGTAGTTGAGGAAGAAGTCCTTGATGTGATGGGCGCCGTAGCCGAGGCAGAGGATGAACTCGGTGTGCCCGAAGTGCGCGTAGTAGCGCATCACGTGCCAGATCAGCGGCCGTGGCCCGACCATCTGCATCGGCTTGGGGACGTCCCCGGCGGTGCCGTTGCGCATCCGCATGCCGTATCCGCCGCAGAACAGAACGACCTTCACGACTTCACCTCGAGAATGTCCAGAACCGGAATGGGAAAGACGAGCCTGCCGCCCCAGTCGTGCACAAAGGACAGTTGCTCGGTCAGCTCGGCCCGCAGGTTCCACGGGAGGACGAGCACGTAGTCGGGCCGGTCGAGTGCGATCCGCTCCGGCGGCAGGATCGGGATCCGGGTGCCCGGCGTGAACCGGCCGTGCTTGTACGGGTTGCGGTCGACCGTGTAGGCCAGCAGGTCCGGCCGGATTCCGCAGTGGTTGAGCAGGGTATTGCCCTTGCCCGGCGCGCCGTAGCCGACCACGGTCTCACCGCGCTCGGCGGCCTCGGCGAGGAACCGCAGCAGGTCCCGGCGCACCCTGCCCACGCGGGCGGCGAACTCCGTGTACCCGGAGAGCTCGTGCAGGCCGGCCGCCTTCTCCCGCGCCAGCACGTCCGTCATGCGGCCGCTCGGCTCGCCGGCCACCTCGGCGGGCCGGGCCCACAGCCGGATGGAGCCGCCGTGCGTCGGCAGCAGCTCGACGTCCACAACGGACAGACCGCCGGTGGCAAGTGCCCGCCGCGCCGACTCCACCGTGTAGTACTGGAAATGCTCGTGGTAGATCGTGTCGTACTGGGTCTTCTCGATCAGCGTGAGCAGGTGCTGCACCTCGATCGAGACCCAGCCGTCATCGGCGACGAGGGCGCGCAGACCGCGGGTGAACCCGGGGACGTCCGGGATGTGCGCGTACACGTTGTTGGCCACCACGAGGTCGGCGGGGCCGTGCTCGGCGCGCACCGCGGCGCCGGTCCCGGGGTCCAGGAACGCCGTCATGGTCGGCACCCCGGCCTCGCGGGCCACCTGGCCGACGTTCACCGACGGCTCCACGCCGAGACAGCGGATCCGTTGCGACACGACGTGACGCAGCAGGTACCCGTCGTTGCTGGCGACCTCGACCACGAACGAGTCGCCGTCGAGGCCGAGACGGCCGACGGCGCCGTGCACGAAGTCGCGCGCGTGCTCGACCCAGGATGTGGAGTAGGACGAGAAGTAGGCGTACTCGGTGAACGTGTCCTCCGGGGTGATCAACGGCGGGAGCTGGGCGAGCCAGCATTCGGCGCACACCTTCAGGTGCAGCGGATAGGTCGTCTCCGGCTCGTCGAGCTGCTCCGCGGTGAGGAAACGCTCACAGGGCGGAGTCGCCCCGAGGTCGACGACGCTTGCCAGGTTCGTCGAGCCACAGAGTCGGCATGCGGTCATTACTGGCTCCTCGGCTCCCGAACGCGGCATGCGTGTCACCCCTGATTCGCTGGACGCCGGGAGGTCGTTACACGGTCAGGTGACGCCGGGCGGCACTGATTCTGAATTGAGACACTGGTGTGAGCTGGCCCGGAAGGACTTGCGCGCGGATCTTCGCCTGCCCGTATGATGTATTTCGGCGAGCCGAAATCCGGCGGAAGGCGGTCGATGGACACCACGGGCACCCGGTCGGCCGCGCGCGACCGCCGTCGTGCGCGGCGGCGCGACGTGCTCGCCATGACCACGCTCGGCGTGGTTTCGGTACTCCTGCTTTCCGTGGTGATCGGTTACGCGGTGCGATCGGCGGGCGACACCGCGGCCGCGGCAGGCGGCAGGCCCCGGATCGTCACCACGACGAACTTCCTGGACGGCACCGTGCGCCGGATCGGTGGCCCGCACATCGACACCGTGCGGCTGATGGCGCCCGGCGTGGACCCGCATCTGTACCAGGCCAAGGCCAGCGACCTGCGCGAGATGCGAAGGGCGGATGCGGTCGTGGCGGTCGGCCTCTACCTGGAGGGCTCGCTGCAACGGACGCTCGGCGAGATCTCCCGCACGAAGCCGGTGCTGTTCGCCGGTGAGGCGATCCCGCGCGAGGAGCTGCTCAGCCCGCCCGCGGATGCCGCGCCCGAGGAGGAGTACGACCCGCACGTGTGGTTCGACCCCCGGCTGTGGGCGCACGTCGTGGACGCCATCACCACGCAGCTCGCCGAGATCGACCCGGAGCACGCCGCCGACTACCGGCGCCGCGGCGCCGAGTACCGCGCCGAGGTGCTCGGCCTCACCGGCGAGATCCGTTCGGTGATCGAGCGGATCCCGCCCGAGCGGCGGCAGATCGTCACCTCGCACGACGCCTTCCGCTACTTCGGCCGGGCCTTCGGCATGCGCGTTGTCGCGATCCAGGGCATCTCCACCGAGGAGGAGGCGACCACCGCGGACATCGGCAGGGTCGCCCGGCGGATCGCGGACAGCGGCGTGCGCTCGGTGTTCGTCGAGACCAGCGTGCCGCGGCAGACGCTCGACTCGGTGCTCGCGGCGGTCCGGCAGCAGGGCAGGCAGATCCGGATCGGCGGCGAGCTGTACTCCGACTCCGCGGGAGACGACGGCACACCAGAAGGGACGTACCTCGGCATGATTCGGGCGAACGCCGACCGGCTCGTCGCGGGGCTGGCATGACCGGCACCGCGACCGCGACCCCCCACCCCGCCGCGCTGAGCCTGCACGAGGTCACCGCCTCGTACGGGGGCCGCACGGTGCTGGACAACGTCACCGTGCGAATCCCGGCCGGCCTGCTCAGCGCGGTGGTCGGCCCCAACGGCGCGGGAAAGTCGACCCTGGTCAAGGCCGCGCTCGGGCTCGTTCCCGCCGTCCGCGGCGAGGTCCGCCTGCTCGGCGAACCGCTCAAGCGGGTCCGCAGCCGGGTGGCGTACGTGCCGCAGCAGGACACGGTCGCCCAGGACTTCCCGATCACCGCCGTGCAGGTCGTGGAGATGGGCCGGTATCCGCACCGCGGCTGGCTGCGCCGCCTCACGCCGCGCGACGACGAGCTGGTGGCGGCGGCGATGGACCAGGTCGGCGTGCTCGACCTGGCCGGGCAGCCGCTGGACGAGCTATCCGGCGGGCAGCGGCAGCGGGTGTTCCTGGCCCGTGCGCTCGCCCAGCAGGCCGATCTGGTGATCCTCGACGAGCCGTTCACGGCCGTGGACGCGCGCACCGAGGCCGCGCTGCTGGACGTGCTGGGCGAGCTGTGCCGGGACGGCCGCTCGGTGATCGCCGTGCACCACGACCTGCGCACGGTGCGCGAACGCTTCGACCACGCCGTGCTGCTGTCCGGCGACGTGGTCGCGGCGGGCCCGGCCAGGTCGGTGCTGACCGCCGAGAACCTGGAACGGGCGTACGGGCTCGCGCCGCTCACCGCCGGAACAGCATGATCGACTGGTTCCTCACCGCGCTGCCGCTGCCGTACCCGGACGCGGTGGTGGTCGTCGGCACGGCCGTCGTCGGCTTCGTCGCGGGCGCGCTCGGTCCGCTCGCGGTGCTGCGCAGGCGCAGCATGTTCGGCGACGCCATGAGTCACGGCACTCTGCCGGGCGTGGCCGTCGCGTTCATCGTGACGGGCACCAAGGCACCCGAGCCGCTGCTGCTGGGCGCGGCGCTGTCGGCGGCGCTTGCCGCGTTCGCGATGATCGGGCTGGAACGGGTCGGCCGGATGCGGCCGGACGCGGCGATCGGGACCGTGCTGTCGATCTCGCTGGCGCTGGGAATCGTCCTGCTCACCTACATCGCGGGCAGCGGCAACAGCGAGCAGTCGGGGCTCAACGCCTACCTGCTCGGCCAGGCGGCCGGGATGGTCGAGCGGGACATCGCGATCGCCCTGCTGCTCGGCGCGGTCGCGCTCACCGTGGTGACGATCGGCTTCCGGGTGCTGCGCTCGGCGACGTTCGACCCGGGCTTCAGCGCCGTCGCCGGGGTGCCGACCTGGGCCGTCGACGCGGCGAGCACCGCGCTGCTCGCGCTGGCCGTCGTTCTCGGGGTCCGCACGGTCGGCGCCATCCTCATGGTCGCGCTGCTGGTCGCCCCGGTGGTCGCGGCCCGCCAGCTCACCACCAGGCTGTCCGGGCTCGTACCGCTTTCCGGCGCGATCGGCGCGGCGTGCGGAGCGGTCGGCGGGGTCGTCTCCGGCAGGGCCGAGCTGCCCGCCGGGCCGGTGATCGTGCTGCTGGCCACCGCGGCGGCGGTGCTCTCGGTGCTGTTCGCGCCCCGGCGCGGGGTGCTCGCCCGGATCCGGCGCCGGTCGAGGCCGGGGGTGGCGACGAGGTGACCACCGCCGACGATCTGATGATCGTGCTCATCGCGGGCCTGCTTTCGACGGCCTGCGCGCTGCTGGGCAGCTTCCTGGTGCTGCGGCGGCAGGCACTGCTGCCGGACGCGGTCAGCCACGCGGTGCTGCCCGGGATCGTGCTGGTCTTCCTGCTCACCGGCGAGCGCGCCTCGCTGCCGACGGTGCTCGGTGCGACGGCGTTCGGGGTCGCCTGCGTGGCCGGTTACGAATGGCTGCGCCGCACGCGGATCGTCGGTTCGGACGCGGCGCTGGCGCTGGTCTTTCCCGCGCTGTTCTCGCTCGGGATCCTCGGTATCGGGCAGTTCGCGTCCGGGGCGCACATCGACCTCGACTCCGCGATCTACGGCGACATCACGTTCGCGCCGCTGCGGACCATGCGGTTGGCCGGCGTGGTCGTGCCGACGTCACTGGTGATCACCGGCATCGCGACGGTGCTGACCGTGCTGCTCGTGGCGCTGCTGTGGCGGCCGCTGCACGCGAGCACGTTCGATCCGGAGTTCGCCGAGCTCGGCGGCCTGCGCGGGCGCGCGGTGGGGCAAGTACTGCTGGTCGCGGTCGCCGGTCTCGCCGTGGTCGCCTTCGACAGCGTGGGCGCCATCCTGGTGATCACCTTCTTCGTGGTGCCCGCGTCCACCGCCCGGCTGCTGGCGAACCGGGTGGGCACGATGCTCGTCGCCGCCGTCGCGGTGGGCTGGCTGAGCTCGCTGGCGGGGCACCGGGCGGCGGTCGCGTTCGACACGTCCATCGCGGGCACGATCGGACTCACCAGCGGCGCGCTGTTCCTGCTCGCGCTGCTGTTCGCGCCACGCCGCGGCCTGCTCGTGCGCACCCTCCGGCGTGCCCGCTCGTGAGTGGCCACGCGAGTTCCAACTCGGGTACGCACTCACGACGGCAGTGGGATGGAACTTCACTCCGGACCAGTACACCGCCGTAAGGCTGCGAAACGAGCTCTCAGTGCCCTCTTCTCGGCCCTTTTCTCGAATCACGGCGAAGTCACTTGTGTACTCCTCGCCATCCGCGCGGACGCCCCGGAGATGCAAGACCATGGTGGGCACGGACCCTCGCGGATGATGGAAGATGTTGCCCACGACCGTCGGTTCCCCGGATCCGGGCGAGTATCCGGCGGCTCGGGCGCTCTGCGACTGCCCCGCACAAGTGCCCTCGGCTGCCGCCACGGACTGGCACAGGTCGGCGAACTTGCCGGCCTGTGCCAGTCCCACGGCCTGTGCGAGCAGAAGCTCGGCGTCCGCTCGTTGGACCGCGGTCTCCGGCTCCGTCGACGTTGCGCTGTCCCGGGTACACCCGAACCCGAACAGGAGCACAACCACCATCATCGACGCACGAAGCCACTGCGAGCGTTCCTCGGCCAACAACTCGTCCCATCGAGGCTCGAACAACCGTGCCGACGATACCATGCGACGTGGGACGAGCGAGGAAACTACGCTCACGGTTGCGCACAGGGATTCGTTGGAAGAATTCTGCATCTGTCGTATCGCACTAGTGCATTTACATCAATGGGTGGCGTTTCCTCTATCGGCGTCTTCAACGCGACTAGAAGTGCGGTTTCTCGTTCCGTTTGACTCGCCCAGCCCACCCAGGCGTTGGCGAAATCACCAGGCGCTTCTCCCTTAGTCATACCCATCAGATCACACGCGTTGTACGCATGCGACGCCGTAAAAGGTCCCACACCAATCGACAGCGTAGTTTCCTCGCAGGGGCCCACATTCCTGTCAGACCTGGGATTCCAGTCATTCCAAGATATATTGGAGCGATTCGGCGTCGTGAAAAGCCTGCATTCAGCGAAACCAAACACCGAATTTGTCGTCTTGCAGGTCGACCATGCTCGCCACACAGCATTGATACTGTTGCCACCGTCCACGTAGTTCATCAGACCAAATTGCCCGCACGCGTCAATCCAACCCACTTCCAATTGAGTTCCGTCAAGATTGTGCTCGATATGCTGGCGCGCGTAACATCCGGGTTCCTACCAGGTTGGCTCTTGGGGCGCGGCCGCCACGCTTAGACGATACTTATCTGGATATGGAACTCGAACGGCCATATCCAGCCAACCACCGTACTCGCCAGTACTCTTATGTTCAATACTAACGCTCGACCCATGTGGCTTAACAGTGATTCCACTGCGGTCGACTGCAACTTCGTAGTTCTCCGGCCGCAGCTTCAATCCGCACCTTTCTTGGATCCTTTCGGTGAACTGATAGATCATCCTCTTCTTGTCCCCATCATTGGGTACTCGATGTTCCATCAAATTCGCCGTAGATCCCGCCGGCTTTGCTGCCGCGACAGAAGGATGTAGCGCCGAGAGCAGCATAATGGCAACGCCAAGAATGCTGATTATTTTCTTTCTCATAGTTCTACATTTAGGTCGACCTTGCAAGGATCGAAATTCAACGGAATCGCAAACTGGACAGCTGCACCGCTAGACCAACATCGAATAGACCCAGCACAGCCCCGGGTAGCACTGCGTTCTCAATCTTTCCCCCATAAGCACGACTCCAGCGCTGCGTACTGGATTGGTCACATACTGTCACCATAGCCGATGTTGGCGCTAGGGCCGGATGGACCAAGTTCAACTAGCCCGACTGCCCCTTAACCGGCCATTTCATTGCAGGTCGTAAGCCATCGATGCAGACATGGGCACGAGGTTCTGTCCGTCAATTGGAGGTCCCATTGCAATAGCCCGTACGGAACACTCCTGTCAGTCGGTGCGCGCCCCAATGTGGCGTTCGTTGCGTCGAACGCAACGGATGCCACATTGGGGAAACGGCCGCGGCGCTCGAAGCCAGCCGAGTACGGTGATCGCTCGTGATCGAACCCGGCTTCCTGGCCCGCACCCGTACCTCGTACGACACCCTGGCCGCCGACTACGCCGAGTACTTCCGCGACGAGCTCGCCGCCAAGCCGCTGGACCGGGCGGTGCTCGGTGGCTTCGCCGAGCTGGTCCGGACGGCGGGCAACGGGCCGGTCGCCGACATCGGCTGCGGTCCCGGCCGCATCGCCGCCCACCTGCACGGCCTCGGGGTGTCCGTGTCCGGCATCGACCTGTCGCCGCAGATGGTCGTTCAGGCCCGCCGGACGTATCCGGACCTGCGGTTCGACGTCGGGTCGATGACGGCCCTGGAACTGAAGGACTGTTCGCTCGGCGGCATCGTGGCCTGGTACTCGATCATCCACGTACCCGAGGAGCAGCTGCCCGGGGTTTTCGGCGAATTTCACCGGGTGCTGGCCCCTGGCGGGTACGTGCAGCTCGCGTTCCAGATCGGCGACGGGCCGCTGCACCGCACCGAAGCGGGCGGTCACGAGGTCTCGCTCGACTTCCACCAGCGGCGGCCGGACCAGGTCGCCGAGCTGTTGCGCGAAGCCGGGCTGGCCGAGCACGCCCGCCTGGTGCGCGAGCCCGACGGCGACGACGCGAGGTTCCCGGAGAACTCGCCGCAGGGCTTCCTACTGGCCCGCAAACCCGCCCAGCCTCGTGAGTGTGCAGACGAGTTCTAACTCGCGTAGGCACTCACGAGGGCTACTTGCGGATCTCCAGGGTGCAGCACTTCGGGCCGCCACCGGCCTTGCGGAGCTCGGAGATGTCGAGCAGCAGCGGCTCGTAGCCGCGCTCGGCGAGGCGGTCGGCGAGCCCGGTCGCCTCCAGCGGCAGGACCACGTTGTGCCCGTCGGAGACGCCGTTGCAGCCGAAACTCGCCGCGTCGGCCTCGGTGGCCAGGACCGCCTCGGGGAACATCCGCTCGAGCACCCGGCGAGACCCGGCCGAGAACGCTTGCGGGTAGTACACGACCTGTGCCGGCGCCGAGTCGGTCGCCTCGGCGAGCACGAACAGCGCGGTGTCGAGATGGTAGTAGCGCGGGTCCGTCAGCCGGAGCGACACGACCGGCACGCCGAGCGCCTCCTGCGCCTCCGCGTGCGCGTCGGGATCGGTGCGGAAACCCGAGCCGGCGAGCAGCACCCGCCCGGTCCACGCGAAGTCGCCCTCCGCCTCGTTGATCTTCGTCGGCATGGTGACCTCGCGGTAGCCGTTCTCGACGAACCAGCGACGGAAGTGCTCCGCCTCGGCCGCCCGCTCGGGGGCCCGGAAGCGCGCGCCGAGCACCCGCCCGTCGATCACCGTCGCCGAGTTCGCGGCGAAGACCATGTCCGGCAGACCGCGCTGGGGCGGAACCTCGTCGACCTCGTGCCCGAAGCGCAGGTAGGCGTCGCGCAGCGCGGTCCACTGCGCCAGCGCCCGGTCGGTGTCGACCGGCAGGCTCGGGTCCATCCACGGGTTGATCGCGTACTCGACCGCGAAGTACCGGGGCGCGCACATCAGATAGTGGCGTGGCGTGGGCACGCGCGCGGGCAGGGAAGCAGCGACCATCATACTTCGAATGTATGGGCATGGCATAGTGCAAGCAATCAACGGAGATTGCGCACAGGTGTGCTAAACGTTGCGTGTGAATACCTTGGATCAGCGGATCGTTTCGTGCCTGGTCGCCAACGCGAGGTCGAGCTTCGCGGAGATCGGAAAGGTGGTGGGCCTTTCCGCGCCCGCGGTCAAACGCCGCGTCGACCGGCTGCTCGACTCGGGTGTGCTGCGCGGCTTCACGGCCGTCGTCGACCCGGAGGCGCTTGGCTGGGGCACCGAGGCCTTCGTCGAGGTGCACTGCAGGGGCAACATCTCGCCTGCCCGCATCCGGGCGCGCCTCGAGCCGCTGCCCGAAGTGGTCGCCGCCTACACCGTTTCCGGCGCCGCCGATGCGATCGTGCACCTGCGCGCCGCCGACATCCACCACCTGGAAAGCGCGCTGGAACGCCTCCGGGGACTGGAGATCGTGGACCGCACCGAGTCCACCGTCGTGCTGTCCAGGCTGCTCGAACGCCCGCCGAACCCGCAGCAGTGACGATCCCGGCCGCCCAGCGCACGCGGGCAGAAGCCCGGTTCGCCCGAGACTGGGACCATGCCGGATATGACCGAACGGATTCTCGCCGAGCACACCGACGGGCTGGCCGTCATCACGGTGGACGCCCCGGACACCCGCAACGCGCTCACGCTCGACCTGTCCCGCGAGCTGGTCAAGGCGGTCAGCGCCGCCGAGCGGGACGAGAACGTGCACGCCGTGATCGTCACCGGCACGCCACCGGCCTTCTGCGCGGGCGCCGACCTGTCCGCGCTCGGCGAGGCCGCCGAGGACGGCCTTCGCGAGATCTACGCCGGTTTCCTCGCCGTCGCCAGGTGCGCGCTGCCGACCATCGCTGCGGTCGGTGGCGCCGCGGTGGGCGCCGGGCTGAACCTGGCGCTCGCCGCGGATCTCCGGCTGGCCGGGCCCAGGGCCCGCTTCGACGCGCGGTTCCTGCAACTCGGCCTGCATCCGGGTGGCGGGATGACCTGGATGGCGCAGCGCGCCGTCGGCACGCAGCAGGCCACCGCGATGACCCTGTTCGGCGAGGTCCTCGACGCGGAGGCCGCCACCCGCGCCGGGCTCGTCCTGCGCACGGTGGAGGGCGGGCACGAGCAGTTGCTCGACGCCGCCAGTGCACTGGCCCGCCCCGCCGTCGAGGCGCCGCGCGAACTGCTGGTCACCGCCAAGCGGACGATGCGCCACACGCGGGACCTCGACGACCACGCGGCCGCCGTCGAAGCCGAGCTCAGCCCTCAGGTCACGTCACTCGAGTCACCGGAATTCGCGGCCCGGCTGGAAGCGTTACGTTCCCGGATCGCCGGCCGATGATCCCAGAGACTGAGAAGGCAGAGCGTTGTTACCGCTGGTCACAGGTAAGCCGGATCACACCCCCGTACGGCCGTCGAAAACAACAAGTAATCTCGAAGTATTACGGCGTCGCGAGCGCCAAGTCGGGAGAGAGGGATCCGCTGGCTCATGAGCACGAGTCCGAACGGAACTGGCACCGAGCCGCTGTCGGCGACACGCCCGACGGAGATCAGCCGGCTGGATCGGGTCGTGATCCGTTTCGCGGGTGACTCGGGCGACGGCATGCAGCTGACGGGTGACCGGTTCACCTCGGAGGCGGCGGCCTTCGGCAACGACCTGGCGACCCTGCCGAACTTCCCGGCGGAGATCCGCGCGCCGCAGGGCACGATCCCGGGCGTCTCCTCGTTTCAGGTGCATTTCGCCGACTACGACATTCTCACGCCGGGCGACCGCCCGGACGTGCTCGTGGCGATGAACCCGGCGGCGCTGAAGGCGAACCTGGCCGATGTCCCGCGGGGCGGAACGATCATCGTCAACATCGACGAGTTCAACAAGCGCAACCTCTCGAAGGTCGGCTACGACAGCGACCCGCTCGAGGACGACTCGCTGTCGGCGTTCGAGGTGCACCGGGTGGCGATGTCGACGCTGACACAGGGCGCGCTGGCGGAGACGGGCCTGGGCAAGAAGGACGCCGAGCGGTGCAAGAACATGTTCGCGCTCGGCCTGCTGTCGTGGATGTATCACCGGCCCACCGAGGGCACCGAGCGGTTCCTGCAGGAGAAGTTCGCGAAGAAGCCGGACATCGCCGAGGCGAACCTGCTGGCGTTTCGCGCGGGCTGGTACTACGGCGAGACCACCGAGTCCTTCGCCACGACCTTCGAGGTCGCGCCCGCCAAGCTTGCGCCCGGCACCTACCGGCAGATCACCGGCAACACCGCGCTGGCCTACGGGATCGTGGCCGCCGGGCAACGGTCCGGGCTGCCGATCCTGCTCGGCACCTACCCGATCACCCCGGCCTCCGACGTCCTGCACGAGCTGTCCAAGCACAAGAACTTCGGCATCACCACCTTCCAGGCCGAGGACGAGATCGCCGGGATCGGAGCCGCGCTGGGCGCCAGCTACGGCGGCGCGCTGGGCATCACCTCGACCTCCGGGCCGGGGGTGGCGCTGAAGAGCGAGACGATCGGGCTCGGCGTGATGACCGAGCTGCCGCTGGTCGTGATCGACGTGCAGCGCGGCGGCCCGTCCACCGGGCTGCCGACCAAGACCGAGCAGGCCGACCTGCTGCAGGCGATGTTCGGCCGCAACGGCGAGTCGCCGGTGCCCATCGTGGCGCCGTGCACGCCTGCGGACTGCTTCGACATCGCACTCGAGGCCACTCGCATCGCGCTCACCTACCGCACCCCGGTGCTGCTGCTCTCCGACGGCGCGGTGGCCAACGGCTCGGAGCCGTGGCTGATCCCGGACGTCGAGGACCTGCCCGACCTGCGGGTCACGTTCGCCTCCGAGCCCAACGCCACCGACGGCTCCGGCGAGTTCTGGCCCTACGTGCGCGACCCGGAGACCCTGGCCCGCGAGTGGGCGGTGCCCGGCACCCCCGGCCTGCAGCACCGCATCGGCGGCCTGGAGAAACAGGACGGCAAGGGCAGCATCTCCTACGACCCGGACAACCACGAGGCCATGGTCCGCATCCGGCAGGCCAAGATCGACGGCATCGACGTGCCGGACGTGACCGTGGACGACCCCAGCGGGGGCAAGGCCCGCGTGCTAGCACTGGGCTGGGGTTCCAGCTTCGGCCCGATCGGCGCCGCGTGCCGCCGGGTCCGCAAGAACGGGCTACCGATCGCGCAGGCGCACCTGCGTCACCTCAACCCGCTGCCGGGCAACCTCGGCGACCTGCTGCGCGCCTACGACACCGTGGTGGTGCCGGAGATGAACATGGGCCAGCTCGCCATGCTGCTGCGCGCCAAGTACCTCATCGACGTTCAGTCCTACACCAAGGTCGCCGGGCTCCCCTTCAAGGCCGAAGAGCTCGAGGGCGTCTTCACCGACACCATCACGGCTGCCCGCAAGGAGGCCACACTGTGACCGCCGACGTACTCACTCCCGCGGAGGCGGAAAACATGCCCGCCGACGTACTCACTCCCGCGGAGGCGGAAAACATGCCCGCCGACGTACTCCTCCCCGCGGAGGCGACATCATGACCGCGACTGATCTGGGACTGCCCACCCTCGGTGGGCTGGATCTGGTCCCCACCAGCGACGAACCCCAGAAGTCCAAGGAGTACAAGTCCGACCAGGAGGTGCGCTGGTGCCCCGGGTGCGGTGACTACATCGTGCTCAACACCATCCAGTCCTTCCTGCCCACCCTCGGGCTGCGCCGCGAGAACATCGTGTTCGTCTCCGGGATCGGCTGCTCCAGCCGCTTCCCGTACTACATGAACACCTACGGGATGCACTCCATCCACGGCCGCGCTCCCGCCATCGCCACCGGCCTGGCCACCACCCGGCCCGACCTGTCGGTGTGGGTCGTCACCGGCGACGGCGACGCGCTGTCCATCGGCGGCAACCACCTCATCCACAGCCTGCGCCGCAACGTCAACCTCAAGATCCTGCTGTTCAACAACCGGATTTACGGGTTGACCAAGGGCCAGTACTCACCGACGTCGGACCAGGGCATGGTCACGAAGTCGACGCCGATGGGCTCGGTGGACACCCCGTTCAACCCGATCTCGCTGGCGCTCGGCGCCGAGGCCTCCTTCGTCGGCCGCGCCCTCGACAGCGACAAGAAGGGGCTGACCGAGGTGCTCGGAGCCGCCGCCGCCCACCGTGGCTCCGCCCTGGTGGAGATCTACCAGAACTGCCCGATCTTCAACGACGGTGCCTTCGACGTCCTCAAGGACAAGGACGAGGCCGAACGCAGGCTCATCCCGCTCAAGGCCGGTGAGCCGATCCGCTTCGGCCCGGACGGTGACTACGGTGTCACCCGGAGTGCGTGGGGCGGGCTCGAGGCCGGCAAGGTCTCCGAGATCGGCGAGGACAACCTCGTCGTGCACGACCCCACCATCGAGGACACCGCCTACGCCTTCGCGCTGTCCCGCCTCGGCGGGCAGGACCTCCAGCAGACCCCCACCGGCATCTTCCGCCAGGTCAGCAGGCCCACCTACGACGACCAGGCCCGTGCCCAGGTCCAGCAGGCCGCGGAAGCCAAAACACCGGACCTGCACGCACTGCTGCGCGGCAAGGATACCTGGACCGTCACCTGACCGGAGCGGCCGCGCGTTTTCCCGGACGGCCTCAGGCCAGCGGGCGGAAGCCGACACGCTCGGCGTCGGCCGGTGTGCGGAACCAGACCTCGGCGACCATGTTCGGGAACTGGGCCGACTCCTCGGTGCAGTAGCGCAGCGCCGTGACACTGGCCTTGACCGTGTACTCCTCCGAGGGCCTGCCGCCGCCCGGCTGCGGCATCGCCGAACCGGGGCCGAACGGGCCCGGCGGAAGATCGGAGCCGTAGGCCCCGTGATCCCGTGCGGGCGGGGCCTCGGCGGGCTCGCTGCCGTTCGCCGGCTCGAACAGCGAGCCGCTGTGCACGTCGGCGTCCTCGGGTTCGCGGCGGGTGACGGCCCGCATCGACGGCCGGATCGGCTGCGGTGGGTCGAAGCCGCCCCTCGGTGACTGGCGTGGCTGCCGTTTGGGCAGCAACTGCGTCTGCTCCACGGCGGGCTCGTCCGGCTCCCCGTCCGCACCGGGACCCCCGCCGAAGGCGTACGCGGGAGGTTGCTCGGTGGTCTCGGGCTCCATCGGCTCCTGCTCGTATCGCGGGTGCTCGTCCGGCGCGGGCTCGTACTGGGCGGGCTCGAAGAGACTCGCCGGCCTCCGCTCCGGCTCGGGCTGCGGCGCGGGGGCCGGCTCCTCCCCGTAGGTCTCGTACTCCCCGTACCGGGGCTCCTCGTGGCGGGGCTCGTCGTGGCGGGGCTCGTCGTACCCGGTTTCCTCGTGGTCCAGGCCCTCGCCCTGGTCCTCGTAGCCCTGGCCGTCGTAGCCCTGGTCCTCGTACTCGCGGTCGGCTGCGTCGAGCACGGACGTCACGTCGGAGGCGGCCGAGGAATCGGCATCGTGGGCGGGCCGGTGTTCGTAGCCCTCAAGGCTGTTCTGTTCGTGCCAGCCGGGTGCCGGGGCGAGCCGCTCCGTCGGCTCCGCCTGCGCGAACTCGTCATCCTGCTCCGCCGCGGGCACGAACTGCCTGGTGGACGGCACCGGCGCGAACGGCTCCCCATCCTCCTCGGCCGGGCGGGCGTTCCCCGCCGACTCGCGGCGCTGGGCGGCGGCCGCGGACTCGCGGGCCGTCTCCAGCCTGCGTTCGAGGTCCCGGATGCGGCTGCGCGCCGGCAGTACCAGGAACAGCCAGGCGAGCAGCGCGCCGAGCACGAACGCGGCCGCACTGAACAGCCAAACCTGCCCGAAAATGGACATACCCGCGCTGTCCTCCTCAGTAGGTCCGTGCGACGAGGTAGTCGGCGACCGACTCGCAGGCGTCCCGCGCCGGTGATGGCGCAAGCGACGCCAGCTCCGTCCTCGCGCGCTGAGCGTAGTCGGAAAGGGTGACGCGCGCGCGTTCGAGTCCGCTCGACTTGCGCAGCAGGCCGAGGGCCTCGGCTACCAGCTCGTCGTCGGTGAGCGGGCCAGCCAGCAGCTCGGCCAGCCGCGGGTCGGGCCGGTCGGCCGACAGCTCGTAGAGCATCGGCAGGGTGCGCACACCCTCGCGCAGGTCGGTGCCCTGCGACTTGCCCGACTCGTCGGAAGGCGAGGCGATATCGATGACGTCGTCGGAGATCTGGAAGGCCGCACCGATGATCTCGCCGAAGCGGCACAGGGCCTCGACGTGCTCGGGTTTCGCGCCGGAGAGCATGCCGCCGAAGCGGCCCGCGGTGGCGATGAGCGACCCGGTCTTCTGCGCGATCACCGAGAGGTAGTGCTCGACCGGGTCCTCCCCTGCGCCGGGGCCGACGGTCTCCCGCATCTGCCCGGTCACCAGCTCACCGAAGGTCTCGGCGATGATCCGTGCGGCGTCCGTGCCGAGGTCGGCCACCAGCCTGGAGGCGTGCGCGAACAGGAAGTCGCCGGTGAGGATCGCGATCGTGTTGTCCCAGCGGGCGTTCACGCTCTGTGCTCCCCGGCGCATCGTCGCCTCGTCCATCACGTCGTCGTGGTAGAGCGTCGCGAGATGCACCAGCTCGACCGATGCCGCGGCCGTCACCACCGCCGCGCGGCCGCCGTCGCCGAACTGGGAGGCCAGCAGGGTGAACAGCGGACGAAAGCGTTTGCCCCCGGCCTCGACCAGGTGGGTCGCCGCCTCGTTGACCGCCTGCACGTCACTGCGCACGACATCACGCAGGATGTCCTCGACCTCGTTCAGGCCACTGGCGAGCGTGCGCAGTAGCTGCTCGTCGGCTATCTGCAGGCCGACTGCAGCGCGCAACTCATCCATGGTGCCTTCACGCACTGACACGTCGGCTCCGCCCTCTCGGCACTGGGGTCACGGTCCCCATCAGCCTAATGCCAGGGCCGTCGACCCCGACGACCCGCTGGTCAAGCGCTTACGTGACGAACGCGACACCCCCCCGGCCTCGTGAGTGGCTACGCGCGTTCTAACTCGTGTAGCCACTCACGAGGGCGCCGGGCTCAGGAGGGCATCGCGAAGCTGCCCGCGCTCGCCCAGTCGAGAGCGAACGCCGGGGCCAGGCCGAGCAGCAGGGTGACCACCACACCGAGGGTGATCGCCGCCGTGGTGAACGCCCCGGGGACGCTCACCGTCGGCCCCTCGGGTGCGGGCTCGGAGAAGTACATCAGCACGACCACCCGCAGGTAGAAGAACGCCGCGACCGCGCTGAAAACGAGCGCGATCACCACGAGCGGCGCCATGCCGTCGGACAGCGCCGCCGAGAACACCGCGAACTTGCCGACGAAACCACTGGTCGCCGGGATCCCGGCGAGCGCGAGCAGCAGGAACGTGAACACGGCCGCCAGCAGCGGCGAGCGCTTCGCCAGGCCCGCCCAGGCGGACAGATGCGTCGCCTCGCCGGAGGCGTCCCGGACCAGCGAGACCACGCCGAACGCCGCGATCGTGGTGAAACCGTAGGCGAGCAGGTAGAACATCGTGCTCGAAAGGCCCTCCTCGGTCAGCGCCATCGCGCCGATCAGCAGGAAGCCGGCATGGGCGATCGAGGAGTAGGCGATCATCCGCTTGACGTCGGTCTGCGTCAGGCCGAGCACCGCACCGATGGCCATCGAGATGATCGCGACGGCCCACAGCACGCCGCGCCACTCCCAGCTCGTCGACTCGAAGGCGACCGTCAGCACCCGCAGAATGCCGCCGAACGCGGCGACCTTCGTGCATGCCGCCATGAACGCGGTGATCGGGGTCGGCGCGCCCTGGTACACGTCCGGCGTCCAGGTGTGGAACGGGCCGACCGAGCCCTTGAACAGCAGGCCGACCATGAGGAGCCCGAAGCCGGCGAACAGCAGCGTGTCCGAACGGTCGGTGCCCGCGGTCGCGGAGGCGATGTCCGCCAGCCGCACCGAGCCCGCGTAGCCGTAGAGCAGCGCGATGCCGTACAGGAAGATCGCGCTGGCGAACGCCCCGAGCAGGAAGTACTTGACCGCGGCCTCCTGCGAGATCAGCCGCCGCCTGCGCGCGAGCCCGCACATCAGGTACAGCGGCAGGCTCAGCACCTCGAGCGCGATGAACATCGTCAGCAGGTCGTTGGCCGCGGTGAACGTCATCATCCCGCCGAGCGCGAACAGCGTCAGCGGGAACACCTCGGTCTGCATGCCGGTGGAGCCCACCTGCGCACGGTCCTGCACGGTGCCCGGGCTGATCCCGGCCTGCGCGACGAACGACCCGCCCGGCTCCACCGACCGGTCGGCGATGAGCAGCACCGCGCCCAGCGCCAGCGCAAGCAGCGTGCCCCACAGGAACAGCGCCGGGCGATCCACCGCGACCGTGCCGCTCAGCGTGGTCGTCCCGGCGGCGGGCGAGCCTCCGACATAGGCACCCAGTGCCACCCCGGCGCCCGCGAGGGCCAGCAGGCTCAGCGCGACCTGACCGGACCACCGCTGGTGCTTGGGCAGGAAGGCCTCCAGCAACACCCCCAGGCACGCCGCGCCGAGGATGATCAGGATCGGCAGGATCGCGGCGTAGTCGATGCCGGGCGCGTCCAGGTTCGTCGGCTGCTGGGCGAGAAAAACGTTCAACACGGCTCAGTTACCTTCCTGCACCGCAGAGAGTGTCGCTTCGACCGAGGGCGTGACCGTGTCGAGCACCGGCTTCGGGTAGAAGCCGAGCCCGATGATCAGGACCACCAGCGGCGCGAGGAGTGCGATTTCCTTCGGCGAGAGATCACGGACGGCCTTCTTGGCTCCCGCCTCGGGGGCGATCGCCGTCCCCGGCCCGCCACCGGCGCCCACCAGTGCGTCCCCGCGCACGGGCCCGGTCATGATGCGCTGGTAGAGCCAGAGCACGTACACCGCGGCGAGCACCATGCCCACCGTGGCGACGATCGCGTAGACCGGCCTGGCGTCGAACGCGCCGAGCAGCACGAGGAACTCGCTGATGAACGAGTTCGTGCCGGGCAGGGACAGTGTGGACAGACCGGCGATCAGCAGCATCGCACCGAGCACCGGCGTGATCTTGGCCATGCCGCCGTAGTCGGAGATCCGCGTCGATCCACCGCGTGCCACGACCAGCCCGATCACCAGGATCAGCATGCCCGTGGCGAGGCTGTGGTTGAGCATGTACGTCACCGCGCCGACCTCGGCCTGCATGGTGAAGGCGAAGATGCCGAGCGCGATGAAGCCGAAGTGGGCGATCGAGACGTAGGCGACGAACCGCTTCATGTCCTGCTGCCCGGCGGCGAGCACCGAGCCGTAGATCACCCCGGCCACGGCGAGCCCGAGTACCAGCGGCGCGAGCTGGGTACTCGCCTCCGGGAACATCGGCAGGCAGTAGCGCAGGAAGCCGAACGTGCCGACCTTGTCCAGCACGCCCACCAGCAGCACGGCGACGCCGATCGGGGCCTGTCCCGCCGCGTCCGGCAGCCAGGTGTGGAACGGCACCAGCGGCGCCTTGATCGCGAAGGCGAGGAAGAAGCCGAGGAACAGCCAGATCTGCGTGCTCGCCGGTGCGTCGCGCACCACCGTGACCAGCGTGGCCCAGTCGAACGTGCCCTGGCCGAGTTCGTCGGAGGCCAGCGAGTACGCGCCGATCGCCGACGCCAGCATGATCAGGCCGCCGAGGAAGGAGTACAGGAAGAACTTGACCGCCGCGTACTGCCGCCTCGGCCCGCCGTAGTAGCCGATCAGGAAGTACATCGGGATCAGCATGAGCTCGAACAGCACGTAGAACAGGAACACGTCGGTGGCCGCGAACACCCCGATCGTGAGCGACTGCTGCACGAGGATCAGCGAGAGGAAGCCGCCGGCGCCGCGCCCCTCGGGCAGCTTGTCCGCCGAGCCGAGCGCACCGATGACGATCGGCACCAGCAACGCGATCACCGCGATCATGACCAGCGCGATGCCGTCGATACCGAAGGAGATGTGGATGCCGAACGCCGGGATCCAGTCCATCGACGAGGCCTGCTGGATCCGGTCGCCCGCCGGATCGTAGGTCAGCCACAGTGGAACGATCAGCAGCAGCTCGACGAGCGACACGGCGAGTGCGGTGAGCATCGCCAGCCGGTCGTTCCCGCGCAGGCCGGCGACGGCGAGCGCACCGGCCAGCGGCAGCAGGATCAGAACTAGCAACCAGGTCATGCGAACCTCACCAACAGCAGGGCCGCGACGATCAGGAACGAACCGCCGAGCATCGAAAGCGCGTAAGAGCGGACGAAACCGGTCTGCAACCTGCGCAACCGGCCGGAGCCGCCGCCGAGCCCGGCCGCCAGCCCGTTGACCGCGCCGTCGACTCCCTTGTTGTCCAGGTAGACGGCGAAGCGGGTCGCCCACAGGCCAGGCGTGGCCACCAGCGTCTCGTTCAGCGCGTTGCCGTACAGGTCGTTACGGGCGGCGCGGACGACGGCGGAGACGTTGCGGGGCCGCTCGACCGGGATGTCGCGCCTGCCGAAGATCAGCCACGCGATCAGCACGCCGAGCGCCGACATCCCGACCGTCAGCCACGGGATCAGCGCGTGCGGCACGACTCCGTGCTCGGCCTCCGCGAGCGAGCCGACGGAGGGAGCCAGGAACTCCACGAGCCGGTCGCCGAAGGTGAACAGGAATCCGGCGCCGACCGAGCCGACCGCCAGCACCATCATCGGCACCGTCATCACCGGTGGCGACTCGTGCGGATGGAACTCCCGGCCGTCCGCCGACCTGATCTCCCGCCAGCGCTCCTTGCCGAAGAAGGTCAGCAGCACCAGGCGCGTCATGTAGAAGCCGGTGAGCCCGGCACCGAGCAGCGCGGCACCGCCGAACACCCAGGCCTGCCAGCCCTCCCCGCCGAACGCGGCCTCGATGATCGCGTCCTTCGAGAAGTAGCCGGAGAAGAACGGGAACCCGATCAACGCCAGGTAGCCGAGGCCGAAGGTGACGAACGTGATCGGCATCCGCTTGTAGAGCCCGCCGAACTTGCGCATGTCGACCTCGTCGTTCATGCCGTGCATGATCGATCCGGCGCCGAGGAACAGCCCGGCCTTGAAGAAGCCGTGGGTCAGCAGGTGCATCAGGCCGAGCGCGTAGCCGAACGGCCCCAGCCCGACGGCGAGCATCATGTAGCCGATCTGGCTGACCGTGGAGTACGCGAGCACCTTCTTGATGTCGTCGTAGGCACAGCCGATGATCGCGCCGATCAGCAGCGTCAGCGCACCGACGATCGTGACCGCGAGGCGGCCGGTCTCGGTCAGGTTGTAGATCGGGGCGCAGCGGGCGATGAGGTACACGCCCGCGGTGACCATCGTCGCCGCGTGGATCAGCGCCGACACCGGGGTCGGGCCTTCCATCGCGTCCGGCAACCACGCCTGCAGCGGGAACTGGCCCGACTTGCCGCACGCGCCGAGCAGGAGCAGCAGCCCGATGGCGGTGACCACGGCGGGCGAGAGGTCCCCGATGCCCGCGAACACCTCGCTGTAGCCGGTGCTGCCGATGTACTTGAACATCAGGAAGATCGCCAGCGCCAGTCCCACGTCACCGACGCGGTTCATGATGAACGCCTTCTTCGCGGCGCTCGCCGCGGCCGGCCGGTCCTGGTACCACCCGATCAGCAGGTAGGACGCGAGGCCGACACCCTCCCAGCCCAGGTACAACGTGACGAAGCTGTTGCCGAGCACCAGGACCAGCATCGAGGCGACGAACAGGTTGAGAAAGGCAAAGAAACGGCGCCGCGCTCGAGCCGAATTGCCGACTCCGTCGGCGGCATCGTCGGACATGTAGCCGATCGAGTAGATGTGGATCAGCGAGCCGACGCCGGTGATCAGCAGCACGAAGATCATCGAGAGCGCGTCGATCCGCAGCCCGAAGTCCACCTGCAGCGCCTCGACGGGAATCCACGAGTACAGCGTGGTGTCCTCGGCGTTCTCGAACGAGCTGCCGAAGAACATTGCCGCGCCGTAGACGAAGGAGGCGATGACCGTCGCGCAACCGAGCAGGTGTCCCCACCCGTTGGTCCGCTTGCCGCCGACCAGCAGGATGAGGGCGCCGAGCGCGGGAAACGCGACCAGCAGCCACGATGATGCGATCACTTACCGGGCCCTCTCAGTACTTGAGCAAGTTGGTGTCATCGACCGAAGCCGAGCGGCGCGTGCGGAAGATCGACATGATGATCGCCAGCCCGACCACGACCTCCGCCGCGGCCACGACCATCACGAAGAACGCCATCACCTGCCCCTCGATGGAACCGTTGATGCGCCCGAACGTGACCAGCGAGAGGTTCACCGCGTTGAGCATCAGCTCGACGCACATGAACACGACGATCGCGTTGCGCCGCACCAGGACGCCGACGGCTCCGATCGAGAACAGCAACGCCGACAGCAGCAGGTAGTAGGTCGGGGTCACGAACGATCGCCTTCCTCTGCGGTGTCCTCCGGAGGAACCAGCGCGTGCGCGTCCGGCTTCGGCACCTCGCCTGCCACCTCCTTGCGCTGGCGCTCGAACTGCGCGGCCGAGGTGTTCTCGATCAGCGCGGACAGCGACTCGGGCGCGACCGTACCGTCCGGCAGCAGCGCCGGTGTGGCCACCGAGTTGGCCGTGGCGAACACGCCGGGTCCCGGCTTCGGCGACGGCCGCTCGTACTCACCGCGGAAGCGGGCCTCCACGAGCTCGCGCTGCGACCGCCTGCCACCGGGGCCCTGCCGGCTGGTGAACGAGAGCACCATCCCGCCCATCGCCGCGGTGATCAGCAGTGCCGAGGTGAGCTCGAACGGGAAGAGGTAGTCGCTGAAGATGATCCGGCCGAGGCCGCCTGCTCCGCCGCCCTCCGGGCTCCACGGGTCCAGCGGCGCGGCCGGGGTCACGTCGGCGAACGCCCGGGTCAGCGCACCGGCGAACAGCCCGGCCATGCCGATCCCGAGCACGGTGGCGGCGAGCCGCTGGCCACGTAGCACCTCCACCACCGAGTCCGACGAGTCCCGCCCGGCGAGCATCAGCACGAACAGGAACAGCATCATGATCGCGCCGGTGTAGACGATGATCTGCGTGAAGCCGAGGAACTGCGCCTGCTGCACCAGGTAGAGGATGCCGAGCGTGAGCATGGTGACCACCAGCCACAGCGCCGAGTGCACCGCGTTGCGCGCGAAGATCATGCCCAGCGCGCCTGCGACGGCCAGCGGGGCGAGTATCCAGAACGCGATGGCCTCACCCGTCGACACCGTCGCCTCGGCGGTGGCCTGCGCGAGAACGGGCACCATCACTGCTGTGTCTCCTCGTCGCGCGGCCGGCGAACGCGTATCCGGATCACTGCATCGCCCTCTCTTCCGACGTCTCGACCGTCTCCCCGGCCGGCACTCCCCGTCCGCGAGCGAGGTCGGGGCCGTTGACGTAGTAGTCCTGCTCGTTGTCGCCGAGCCGCATGGGGTGCGGTGGCTGCTCCATTCCGGGCAGCAGCGGGGCGAGCAGGTCCTCCTTCGTGTAGATCAGCTTCTGCCGGTCGTCGTCGGCGATCTCGTAGAAGTTGATCATGGTCAGCGATCGGGTCGGACACGCCTCCACGCACAGGCCGCAGCCGATGCAGCGGAGGTAGTTGATCTGGTAGTCCATGCCGTAGCGCTCACCAGGGGAGTAACGCTCCTCCTCGGTGTTGTCGCCACCCTCGACGAAGATCGCGTCGGCCGGGCACGCCCACGCGCACAGCTCGCAGCCGACGCACTTCTCCAGCCCGTCCGGATGCCGGTTGAGCTGGTGCCGGCCGTGGTAGCGGGGCGCGGCGGGCGCACCGATCTCCGGATACTCCTCGGTGGCCACCTTCTTGAACATGTTGGAGAAAGTGACGCCGAAGCCCTTGATGGGATCAAACATCCCCATCGGAACCCTCCTTAGCTGGGGTGACCGCGGCCGGTTCCTTCGCGCTGGACCTCGCCTTGGCCTTGAGCGCCTTGCGGCGCGGGGTCGTCTTCGGCACCTTCAGGTCCAGCGGCGGCACCGGGTAGTCGCCGCCGGTGGTCGGAACCGCGTCCTCGTCCGGGATCTCCCGCTCCGGCAGCAGCAGCGTCAGCAGCACGATGACCGCGATGACGATGCCGCCGACGACCAGGATCTGACCGGTCGAGATCTCGGCGTCGTTGCGGACCGCACGGATCGCGGAGATGACCACGATCCAGATCAGGCCGACCGGAACGAGCACCTTCCAGCCCAGCTTCATGAACTGGTCGTAACGGAAGCGGGGCAGCGTGCCCCGCAGCCAGATGAAGCCGAACAGCAGGAGGAACGTCTTGGCGAAGAACCAGATCACCGGCAGCCAGCCCTGGTTGAGCGCCGAGTCGGCGCCCACGAACGGGAACATGTAGCCGCCGAGGAACAGCGTGGTCGCGAACGCCGAGACGATCACCATGTTGACGTACTCGGCGAGGAAGAACATCGCGAACTTCATCGAGCTGTACTCGGTGTGGAAACCGCCGACCAGTTCGGACTCCGCCTCGGGCAGGTCGAACGGCGCGCGGTTGGTCTCGCCGACCATCGAGATCATGTAGATGACGAAGCTGGGCAGCAGCAGGTAGAAGAACCAGCCGCCCTGCTGCGCGTCGACGATCTCGCCGGTGGACAGCGACTGCGCGTACAGCGCGACACCGATGATCGCGAGTCCCATCGCGATCTCGTACGAGATCACCTGCGCCGCCGAGCGCAGGCCGCCGAGCAGCGGGTACGGCGAGCCCGAGGACCAGCCGGCCAGCACGATGCCGTAGACCCCGACCGAGGCACCGGCGAGGACCAGCAGCACACCGACCGGCAGCTCGACGAGCTGGAGCACGGTGCGCTCGCCGAAGATCGACACCTCGGGTCCGAACGGGATCGCCGCCAGCCCGATCAGCGCGGGCACAACGGCGATCACCGGGGCCAGGAAGTAGAGCTTGCGGTCGGCCGTGTCCGGGATGACCTGTTCCTTGAACGGCAGCTTGATCGCGTCCGCGAGGGACTGCAGGTAGCCGCCGGGACCGACGCGGTTGGGGCCGGGCCGGTTCTGCATCCGGCCGACCGCCTTGCGCTCCCAGACGATCAGGAAGATCGTCAGGATCGGCCCGATGAGCAGGATCACCACGACCTTGAGCAGAACCAGCCACAGCGGGTCGTCCGCGAGCAGCTCGACCCTGTTCATCGGCTCCTGCACCTGAGCAAGCAACGGCGTCACCGCGCACCTCCCGCCGCGATCGAGACCACGGCGCCATGTCCGGCGCCGAGCGACGCGCGGACCTTCGATCCGTCCGAGTTGGCCGGCAGCCACACCACGCCGTCCGGCAGGTCGGCCACCTCGACCGGCAGCGTGACCGAGCCACGGTCGGTCGAGACGGTGACCTGCCCGCCCAGCCCCGCGGCGGTGGCCTTCGACATCCTGGCCAGCACGGGCCGGGCGGTGCCTGCGAGGTGCGGCTCGTCGATCTGCAGGGAGCCGTCGTCGAGCAGCTGGCGCCAGGTCGCGAGCACGGCCTGCCCCTCGCCCGGCGTCACCGGCTGCGCGTGCGGCACGTCCGGCGCGCCCGCGTTGGGCGCCCGCACGGCGAGCCGCTCCAGGTCTCCCGCGGCCGCGGCCGGGGTCTGGGTGAACAGGTCGGCGTCCATCTCGACGCCGAGCGTGTCGAGTACGCGGCAGTCGGGCAGCGCGCCGGTGCCCTCCAGCGTCACCGAGAACTCCCGGCGGCGCCCCTCCCAGTTGAGGAAGCTGCCGGACTTCTCATCGACCGGCGCGATCGGGAGCACCACATCGGCGTGCTCGGTGACCGCGCTGGGCCGCATCTCCAGGCTGACGACGAAGCAGTCCGCCGCCAGTGCCCGGCGGGCCAGCGCCGGATCGGGCAGGTCGTCCGGATCGAGGCCGCCGACGAGCAGTCCGTCGAGCTCACCGGCCGCCGCGGCCGCGACGATGCCGCTGGTGTCCCGGCCCTCCCGGCCCGGCAGGGCACCGGCCTCGATGCCCCAGCTCCGCTCGACCTCGGCGCGGGCGGCCGCGTCGGCGACCGCCCGGCCGCCGGGCAGCAGCGTCGGCAGCGCCCCCGCCTCGACGGCGCCGCGCTCGCCCGCGCGCCGCGGGATCCACGCCAGCCGCGCTCCGGTGCGCTCGGACAGCCGGTGCAGCGCGGAGAACAGGCCCGGGATCTCGGCGGCACGCTCGCCGACGAGCACCACGGCGCCGTCCGCCTTGAGCTGCTCGTCGAGGTCGGTGGCGTGCTGCGCGATCCCCTCGATCGCGGCCGCCTCACCACCAGGCACGCACGCGAGCAGCTCGCCGAAGGTCTTGCGCACCGCAGCCGTCGTCCACTGTCCGAGGTGGACGACCCTCGTGTCCTTGTCCCTGGCCGCCTTGCGCAGCCGCAGGAACACGATCGGCGACTCCTCCTCCGGCTCGAAGGCCACGCACAGCACCAGCGGCGCCTGCTCCAGCGCGGAGTAGGTGACGCCGTTCTCCGGTGTCGTGCCCACCACGCGGGAGGCGAGGAAGTCGAGCTCCTCGGGCGAGTGCGCCCTTGCCCGGAAGTCGATGTCGTTGGTGCGCAGGGCGATCCGCGCGAACTTGCTGTAGGCGTAGGCGTCCTCGACGGTCAGCCTGCCACCGGGCAGCACCGCCGCGCCCCTGCCGTCCCTTGCCTTCGTGAGCCCCTCGGAGGCCGCCCGCAGCGCCTCCGTCCACGGCACCTCCACCAGCTCGCCGCTCTCGCGGTCGCGCACCATCGGCCTGCGCAACCGGTCGGCGGCCTGCGCGTAGCGGAACGCGAAGCGCCCCTTGTCGCAGAGCCATTCCTCGTTGACCTCGGGATCGTCACCGGCGAGCCTGCGCATCACCCGGCCACGGCGGAAGTCGGTACGGCCCGCGCAGCCGGACGCGCAGTGCTCGCACACGTTCGGCGAGGACACCAGGTCGAACGGCCGGGACCGGAACCGGTACTGCGCGCTGGTCAGCGCGCCGACCGGACAGATCTGGATGGTGTTGCCCGAGTAGTATGAGTGGAACGGCTTGCCGCCGCTCGTCCGCGACGCCATGTCCAGCACATCGGCCGTCTCCGCGGTACCGATCTGCTGGTGCACCCCGCGCTCGAGCAGCTCGATGAAGGGATCACCGGCGATCTGGTCGGAGAACCGCGTGCAGCGCTGGCAGAGCACGCAGCGCTCCCGGTCCAGCAACACCTGGCTGGAGATCGGCAGCGGCTTGGGGAACGTCCGCTTGGTGTCCCGGAAGCGGGAGTCCGGCCTGCCGTGCGCCATCGCCTGGTTCTGCAGCGGGCACTCGCCGCCCTTGTCGCAGATCGGGCAGTCGAGCGGGTGGTTGATGAGCAGCAGCTCCATCACGCCCTGCTGCGCCTTGTCGGCGACCGGCGACGTGCGCTGCGTCTTGACCACCATGCCGTCGGCGACCGTCATCGTGCAGGAGGCCTGGGGCTTCGGCATCGGCCTGCCGCCCATCTCCACCTCGACCAGGCACTGGCGGCACGCGCCCGCCGGGTCCAGCAGCGGGTGGTCGCAGAACCGCGGGATCACCGTGCCGAGCCGCTCGGCGGTGCGGATCAGCAGCTCGCCCTTGGGTGCGATGACCTCTTCGCCGTCGATGGTCAGCTTGACGTAGCCCTCGGGGACCGGCGTCTCGCCGGTGGCGGCCTTGTCGGGTGCGATGGTCATCGTTGCGCTCCCACCAATTCGGGCTTGCCGGCCCGGTTCTTCTCGCACAGGGCCAGGAACTCGTCCCGGAAGTACTTGATGCCGCTGGTGATCGGGCTGACCGCGCCGTCGCCGAGCGCACAGAACGAGCGGCCGAGCACGTTGTCACAGACGTCGAGCAGGGTGTCGATGTCCTCCTCGGTGCCCCGGCCCTCGACCATGCGCTCCAGAATCTGCGCCATCCAGTAGGTGCCCTCGCGGCACGGCGTGCACTTGCCACACGACTCGTGCTCGTAGAACTGCGTCCACTTCATCACGGCCCAGGGCACCGAGACGGTCTCGTTGAAGACCTGCACGGCCGTGGTGCCGAGCATCGAGCCCGCCTCGGCCGCGCCCTCGAAGTCCAGCGGCACGTCGAGGTGCTCGGCCGTGAACAGGGGTGTCGACGAGCCGCCCGGCGTCCAGAACTTCAGCGGGATGCCGTCCTTCATGCCACCGCAGAGTTCGAGCAGCTCACGCAGGGTGGTGCCGAGCGGGGCCTCGTACTGGCCGGGCCGTTCGACGTGACCGGAGATGGAGAAGATCTTCGGCCCTGGCGACTTCTCGCTGCCCATCTCGCGGAACCAGTCGGCGCCGCCGTTGACGATGAACGGCACGCTGGCGATGGTCTCGACGTTGTTCACCGTGGTCGGCGCCGCGTACAGGCCCGAGGCCGCGGGGAACGGCGGCTTGAGCCGCGGCTGCCCGCGCCTGCCCTCAAGCGAGTCGAGCAGCGCCGTCTCCTCACCGCAGATGTAGGCGCCCGCCCCGGCGTGCACGGTGATGTCCAGATCGAAGCCCGAGCCGATGATGTCCTTGCCGAGGTAGCCCGCGGCGTACGCCTCGCGGACCGCGGAGTTGAGCCTGCGGATGCAGTGCGGCACCTCGCCGCGCACGTAGATGAAGCAGTGGTGCGAGCGCATCGCGTACGCGGCGATGATGCAGCCCTCGATGAGCGAGTGCGGGTCCGCCATCATCAGCGGGATGTCCTTGCAGGTGCCCGGCTCGCCCTCGTCGGCGTTGATCACCAGGTAGTGCGGCTTGTCCTCGTTGGGCGGCATGAACGACCACTTGACGCCTGCCGGGAAGCCCGCGCCACCGCGGCCGCGCAGGCCCGCGTCCTTGACCAGCTGGACGAGCTGCTCGGGCGTGCCCGCGAGGGCCTTGCGGAACGCGGTGTAGCCCTCGAGCTTCTCGTAGGTGGCCAGCCGCCACGACTGCGGCAAGAGCCACCGCTTGGTGAGTACCGGAGTGATGGGATCCGCGGTCATTTGCTTTCTACCTCCGGCAGTGGAACATCGTCCGCCATCGCCGGCGCCGTCCAGCCGCGGTCCGCGGCCAGCTGGGCTCCGCGCAGGGTCTCGGTAGCCTGTGACGGCCCGTCGACGTCGGCGCGGAAGGTCTCCTCGTCCTCCGGGAAGAACCCGGCGAGCTGGAGCTCGACCGACTTGAAGTCGGACAGCGGCGCACCCCGGCTGGGCGCGGGCGTCTCGCCGCGCCGCAGCGCGTCCACGAGTTCCACCGCCCGCTCCGGCGTCTGGTTGTCGTAGTACTCGTAGTTGACCTGCAGCACCGGCGCGAAGTCGCACGCGGCCAGGCATTCGGCGTGCTCCAGCGTGACCGAGCCGGATTCCCCCGGCGTGCCCGCGGTCTCCTCGTGACCGAGCGGCTTCCCGTCCGCCCCGAGGTGCTCCCCCAGGGTCCTGTAGATCGCGTCCCCGCCGAGCGCCGCGCACAGCGTGTTGGTGCAGACACTCACCAGGTGCTCACCGCAGGGCCTGCGCTTGTACATCGTGTAGAACGTCACCACGGCGCTGACCTCGGCCTCACTGAGGTCGAGCTGCTCGGCGCAGAACGCGATGCCCTCCTGGCTGACGTAGCCCTGCACCGACTGGACGAGGTGCAGCATCGGCAGCAGCGCCGAACGCGACTGCGGGTACCGGCCGGCCAGCTCGCGCGCCTTCGCCGCGATGTCCGGGCCAAACGAGGTGTCGGGCGGGGACTCCTCGAGCATGCCCTCTTCCCGCACGGGCGAGATCGCCATGACGTCGACGTCGCCACCGGCCGGGGCGAAGGTCCGCTCCGCCTGGTCCGGTCCAGGACGCGGCGTCTCCGAAGACTCCGTCATCGGTCCACTCCCCCCATAACCGGGTCGATCGAGGCGATGGCCGCGATGACGTCGGCCACCAGGCCGCCCTCCGACATCGCGGGCATCGCCTGCAGGTTCACGAAGCTCGGTTCCCGCACGTGCACGCGCATCGGCCGGGTACCGCCGTCGGAGACGAGGTGGTAGCCGAGCTCGCCGCGGGGCGACTCGACCGGCACGTAGACCTGGCCGGGCGGCACCGAGAAACCCTCGGTGACCAGCTTGAAGTGGTGGATCAGCGACTCCATGGACTGGCCCATGATCTTGCGGACGTGTTCGAGCGAGTTGCCCATGCCGTCGCTGGAGATGGAGAGCTGCGCGGGCCACGCGATCTTCTTGTCCTCCACCATCACCGGGCCCGGCTCGAGCTTCTTCAGCACCTGCCGGATGATCCGCAGCGATTGGTGCATCTCCTCGACGCGGAGCAGGTAGCGCGCCCAGCAGTCGGCCTCGTTGGAGGTGGGTACGTCGAACTCGAACTCGTCGTAGCAGGAGTAGGGCTCGACCTTGCGCAGGTCCCACGGAATCCCGGCCGAGCGCAGCACCGGGCCGGTCACGCCGAGCGCGAGGCAGGCGTCGACGGGCAGGTAGCCGACGCCCTTGAGCCGGTTACGCCAGATCGGCTGGCCGGTGAACATCTTGTCGTAGAGCGGAAGCCGCTCGTCCATCACCTTGCAGAACTCGGTGACGACCTCTTCGAAGTCGTCCGGCATGTCCTGCGCGAGACCGCCGGGCCGGATGAACGCGTGGTTCATCCGCAGGCCGGTGAGGTACTCGAGGAGGTGCAGTACCTCCTCGCGCTCGCGGAAGCCGAGCGTCATCGCGGTGGTGGCGCCGAGTTCCATGCCGCCGGTGGCGATGTAGACGAAGTGCGAGGCGATCCGGTTGATCTCCAGCAGCAGCACGCGCAGCAGCTGCGCGCGGCGCGGGACCTCGACCCCGAGCAGCTTCTCCACCGCGAGGCAGTAGCCCATCTCGTTGGACAGCGGCGCGAGGTAGTCCATCCGCGTCACGAACGTGACGCCCTGGGTCCAGGTGCGGTACTCGCAGTTCTTCTCGATGCCGGTGTGCAGGTAGCCGATGACCGAGCGCAGCTGCGTGACGGTCTCGCCCTCCATCTCCAGCACGAGCCGGAGCACGCCGTGGGTGGACGGGTGCTGCGGGCCCATGTTGATGACCATGCGCTCGTCGTGCGTGGCGTCGGAGAGGACGTCGTCCCAGTCCCCGCCGCTGACCATGTAGACGCGGCCCTCGGTGGTCTCCCGGGACTCGGCGTAGGGAGCGCTGTCCGAACCCTCCGGCGTCGTGTCGGTGCCGGTGCTCTTCTCGGCGATGCGATCGCTCGTGGTCATGAGTAAGACCTCCGCGTGTCGGGCGGCGGGATCTCCGCGCCCTTGTACTCCACCGGGATCCCGCCGAGCGGGTAGTCCTTGCGCTGCGGAAAGCCGTCCCAGTCGTCCGGCATCAGGATGCGGGTCAGCGCGGGATGCCCGTCGTAGACGATCCCGAACATGTCGTAAGCCTCGCGCTCGTGCCAGTCGGCCGTCGGGTAGACGTCCACGATGGACGGAACGTGTGCATCCTCGATGTCGAGGGTGACCTCCAGCCGGATCCGGCGCCGGTAGGTCAGCGAGGTCAGGTGGTACACCGAGTGCAGCCGCTGCGGCACGTCCTCGCCGTAGTCCACACCGGACACCGAGCTGCACAGCTCGAACCGCAGGCCCGCGTCGTTGCGCAGCGTCCGGCAGATCGCGACGAGGTGCTCACGGTCGACGTAGAAGGTGATCTCGCCGCGGTCGACGGTCACCTGCTGGATCGCCTCGGCGGGAATGCCGTTGTCGGACATGGCCGCGTAGAACTCGTCGGCGAAGTCGTCGAACCAGCCGCCGTAGGGACGTTCGGCGGGCGGCGGCGAGTACGCGGGCAGCCGCAGGCCGCCGTAACCGGACGTGTCACCGGTCCCGGAGACACCGAACATGCCCTTGCGCTCCCGTCCGGCGACGACCGGCTCCGCAGGCTGGGCGGGTTCGGAGCCGCGGGGCTCCAGCCCGGTCTCGGCGCGTTCGGCGCTCGACTGCTCGCCACCGGGCTCTGGCTTCTCCTCGGGCATCGGGCTCACTTCTTCGCGTACTTGATCGACGACGGGACGATCTCGGTGGTCTCACCGCTTGCGGCACGCAGCGCCGCGCGGCGCGGCCCCATCGGCTCGTCCTGGATCTTGGCGTGCAGCTTGAGGATCGCGTCGAGCAGCATCTCCGGCCGCGGCGGGCAGCCGGGCAGGTACATGTCGACCGGCACGATGTGGTCCACGCCCTGCACGACGGCGTAGTTGTTGAACATCCCGCCGGAGGAGGCGCACACGCCCATCGCGAGCACCCAGCGCGGCTCGGCCATCTGGTCGTAGATCTGGCGCAGGACCGGGGCCATCTTCTGCGTCACCCGGCCGGCGACGATCATCAGGTCGGCCTGCCGCGGCGTCGCGCTGAACCGCTCCATGCCGAAGCGCGCGATGTCGTAGCGGGAGCCGCCGGTGGTCATCATCTCGATCGCGCAGCAGGCGAGCCCGAAGGTCGCAGGCCACAGCGAGTTCTTGCGTGCCCAGTTGACCAGGCCTTCCAGGCTGGCCAACAGGATTCCGTTGGGTAGCTTCTCTTCGAGACCCATGATTCGCTAATTCCAATCCAGCCCGCCGCGCCGCCACACGTAGATGTCGGCGATGAAGAACGTCGAGATGAACAGCGTGACCGCCACGACACCCCACAGGCCGAGAGCGTCGGCCGAAACGGCGTACGGGAACAGGAACACCATCTCGATGTCGAAAAGAATGAACAGCATCGCCGTGACGTAGTAGGCGACCGGCATCCGGCCACCACCCACCACCGGCTGCGGCGACGGCTCGATGCCGCACTCGTACGCGGAGAACTTGGCCTTGTTGTACCTGCTGGGCCCGAGGAGTGGTCCGAGCAGCACGGAGAAGACGCCGAACGCGACGGCGAGCGCGAAGAGCAACACCAACGGCAGGTACATGTCCAGGCCGGGCCCCGCACTCTCCTGCGCCTGCACCACCCCTACCGCGGCTTCCGACAGCAACACTCCGGCACCAATCCTTTCCGCGCCGCTGCGTTGGACGTGGTCTTGTGCAACTACCTCGGCGGCACCCTAAGGGACCTGCATCACACGGCCGAGGGTTAGGCCACCCTTACTCGGCGTGCCCGACCACCCCTGTCGCAACCGATGAATCACACCTGCTTGTGAAATAGTTCACAAGCTTCCGGTCGAAGTTGTGAAGCCGTTCACAAGGCATGGGGTCAGTGTAGGACGCGACTCACAGGCTTGTCGCTAGCCCCGTGGTATAAGGCTTACCTAAGCTCTCGGACACCGAACCGCGGAGTCCAATCGCCGTAGCGCTGCCGACCAGCACAAAAAGGACGGGTCGTACTCGGCACCGCCCTGGAGTACGCGCGTACTGTGAGGTATCCCACGTCAGCGCGGAGCAGGGGTGAGCCGGGACGCCGCGGAGATGAGCCGGTCGACGAGGTCGCCGCCCTTGGCGTCGAAGCAGCCGGAGAGGCCCTTGTAGACGAGCGGGATGAGCGGGTTGACGCGCAGCCCGTACTTCGTCGCAGCCCGCATCACGGCCGGCTTGCCGATGGCCCTGGCGAAGGCGTTGCCGAGCCGGTAGTAGCCGCCCATCTCCTCGGCGAGCGCCTCCGGGTAACGACGCAACACCCGCTCCCGGGAGGGACCCTCCGGGCGCGCGAGCGCCTGCACCACGTGCTCGGCGGCGAGCTGGGCGGACTCCATCGCCGCGGAGATGCCCTCCCCGTTGAACGGGCTCACCATCCCGCCCGCGTCGCCGAGCAGCAGCAGCCCGTCGCGGTAGTGCGGGGTGCGGTTGAAGCCCATCGGCAGGCCCGCACCGCCAATGCGGCCGACCGCGTTCTCCTCGCGGTAGCCCCACTCCTCCGGGGTGGAGTCCAGCCACGACCGCAGCAGCGCGCGATAGTCGGTGTTGCGGAAGGCCTTCGAGGTGGACAGGATGCCGAGCCCGACGTTCACGGTGCCGTCGCCGAGCGGGAACGCCCAGCCGTAGCCGGGCAGCAGCCGCGGCCGGGCCGGGTCGCTGCGGTCCCACAGTTCGAGGTGGCCCTCGATGAACGGGTCGTCGTGGCGCGGGCTCCGGTAGTAGCGCCGCACGGCGACGCCCATCGGCCGCTTCTCGTCTTTGTCGATGCCGACGGACAGCGCCAGCCGCGCGGACACGCCGTCGCAGGCCAGCACCAGCGGCGCGCGATAGGCGACCGGGCGCTTGTCCTCACCCGCCTTGCCCTGCACGCCGACGACCCGGCCGGTGCGCTCGTCGGTGATCGCGCCGGTGACCGTGGTGCGCTCGTGCAGCCGCGCGCCCGCCTTCATCGCGGTTCTGGCGAGCAGGTCGTCGAAGTCGTGCCGGGTGCGGGAGACGCCGTAGGCCGGGTAGCTGGCGAGGTCCGGCCAGTCGAGTTCGAGGGTGAGCTCGCCGGTGAGAATGCGCAGTCCCCTGCTGTGCACCCAGCCCGCCTCCTGGCTGGTGTCCAGGCCGAGGTCGATGAGCTGCTTGACGCCGCGCGGTGTGAGTCCGTCACCGCAGACCTTCTCGCGCGGGAAGGCGGTCTTCTCCAGCAGGAGCACGTCCACGCCCGCGCGGGCGAGGTAGGTGGCGACGGTGGAACCGGCTGGACCGGCACCGACGACGATGACCTCGGCGTCGTGAGTCATGCGGCCGAGTCTACGGAAGCCGGTTTCCTCGCCCGGTGGATCGCGACGACGCCGAATGTGAGGTTCATCCACTCGACCTTCCGCCAGCCCGCGGCCGCGATGATCTCGGCGAGCCCGCGCTGGTCGGGCCAGTTCAGCATGGACTCGGCCAGGTAGGCGTAGGCGTCGGGGTTGGTCGAGGAGCGGCGGCCGAGCCACGTCATCGCGCGCAGCACGAACCTGCGGTAGGCGAACCGGATCAGGGCGTTCGTCGGCGTGGATATCTCACAGATGACCAGCCTGCCGCCGGGCCGCACGACCCGGGCGATCTCGGTGAGTGCCGCGGAGGTGTCGACGAAGTTGCGGACGCCGAAGGTGATCGTCGCGGCGTCGAAGCTCTCGTCGGCGAAGGGCAGGCGCAACGCGTCGGCGGCGACCATCGGCACGCCGCGGTGCCTGCCGTTGCGGAGCATGCCGAGTGAGAAGTCCGCCGCCACACACCACGCGCCGGCATGTGTGTACTCCTGGGTCGACACGCCCGTACCGGCCGCGAGGTCGAGGACCTTCTCGCCTTCGCGCGCGTCCAGCACCCGGGAGGTGGTGATGCGCCAGCGGCGGTCGAAGCCGAACGTCATCACCGAGTTCGCGCGGTCGTAGCCGGCGGCGACATCGTCGAACATGGCGGCGACTTCGCGCGGATCCTTGTCCAGGCTCGCTCGGGACATGCCCCGACCCTAGCCGCCCCCGGCGTGTCCGCGTGCCATGCACCGGTGTCAGCGGTTCCGGCACATGTGTCCGCGCTCCGCGTACGGACCGGCGTGCACAGACGGCCGACACGTGTACGCCGGGCGCGGACACGAGGTCAGCCGAGCGCGGCGAGCATCCCGCGCACAGACACGGGCCAGGCGAAGTCCTCTGCCCTGGCACGGGCCGCGGCACGGCGCGCGCTCTCCGGGCGCGCCAGCAGCGCGGTGACCGCCGTCGCGAACGCCGGTGCGTGATCGGCGACCGCGGCACCGCAGGCGGGGCCCACGATCTCGCGCAACGCCGATGAGGCCGACACCACCACGGGCGTTCCGGAGGCCAGCGCCTCCAGCGCCGCGAGCCCGAACGTCTCGTGCGGGCCCGGCGCGAGCGAGATGTCCGCACTGGCAAGCAGCCTGGCGACCGCGGGGCGATCGGACACGAAGCCGAGGAAGGTGACCGGCAGCCCGCGGGCACGGCGCTCCAGCGCATGACGGCGCGGCCCGTCGCCCGCCACCACCAGCCGTGCACTGACGCCGGACTCGGTCAGCTCGGCGACGGCGTCCACACTGCGCTCCACGTGTTTCTCCGGCGAGAGCCGGCCACAGTGGACGAGCAACGCGTCGGCGCCGCGGGACAGCGCGTGCCGCCAGCCGTCGTCGCGCAAGGTCGGCGTGAACGCGCGCAGGTCCACGCCGAGCGGCACCCGGCGCACGTTCGGCGCGGCGATCCGATCGAACTCGGCACGCGCGAACGACGTGGTGCACACCACCGTGTCGTAGCCGCCCGCCAGGCGGCGGTTGGCGGCGTCGGCGACCCGGCGGGCGAGCGGCGCGGGCAGCAGGAACTGCTCCAGCAGGCGGTCGAGCCGCTCATGGGAGATCACCGTGCTCGGTATGCCCCGGTCGCGGGCCCACCGGCCCATCCCGCGCAACGTCAGCCGGTCCGAGACCTCCAGCCGATCCGGCCGCAGCTCGCGCAGCACCGCGCGCACCCGGTGCGGGTCGACGGCGCGATAGCCGCCGGTGCCGGGGATCCTCGGCGCGGGCAGCGAGTAGCGCCGGACGCCGGTGGCCAGCTCCTCGTCGGCGTGCCGCGGGCCGGGCACGACGAGCGTGACCCGGTGCCCGCTCGCGACGTACCCGGCGCCCAGGTGGTGCAGCGCCGTGCGCAGGCCGCCCGAGCGTGGCCCGTAGAAGTTCGCCAGCTGGACGATGTGCACGTCACGCCGCCCTCGCGACCCCGCCGAGCACGGCCTCGTAGTGGCCCATCAGCTCCTGGCACACCTCGGGCCAGCCGCGCCCGAGCACGCTCCGTCGCGCCAGCCTGCCCATCCGCGTGCGCACGCCGGCATCGCGCAGCTCGTCCACGCGGGCCAGCAGTTCCGCCGTGAACGCGGCGGGCTCGACCGGCAGCAGGTACCCCGTGCGGCCGGAGCGCACCAGGTCGCGGGGACCGCCCGCGGCCGGGGCGAGCACCGGAAGCCCGGAGGCCATCGCCTCCTGCACCGCCTGGCAGAACGTCTCGTGCGGGCCGGTGTGCACGAACACGTCGAAGCTCGCGTAGATCGTCGCCAGCTCGGCCCCGTAGCGGGCGCCGAGGAACGCGGCGCCGGGCATCCGCTCACGCAGGCCCGGCAGGCCGGGGCCGTCGCCGACCACCACGACCCGCACTCCCGGCACACCGGCCAGCGGGACCAGGCGCTCGACCTCCTTCTCCGGGGCGAGCCTGCCGACGAAGCCGACCAGCAGCTCACCGTCAGGGGCCAGCTCGGCGCGTAGCGCGCTGTCGGCGTGGTCCGGGTCGAACCGGCCGAGGTCCACGCCCCGCCCCCAGCGGTGCACCCTGGGCACGCCGTGCAGCCGCAGCTCGCGCACCGAGTGGGTGGACGGGGCCAGCGTCCGGTCCGCCCTGCCGTGCAGGCGGCGCACCCAGCGCCATGCGGCGCGGGCACCGAGGCCGAGGCCGTAGGCGGCGGCGAAGCCGGCGATGTCGGTCTGGTAGACGGCCACCGACGGCACGCCGAGCCGCCTGGCCGCGGCCAGCCCGCGCGCGCCGACCACGAACGGCGAGGCCAGGTGCACCACGTCCGGCCGGAACTCGGCCAGCGCGGTGAGCACCGTCCGGGTGGGCACGCCGATCGGCAGCGAGTTCACGACCGGCAGCCCGACAGCCGGGACCCGCACGACCGGTGCGCCGCGGTAGGACTCGGGCCCGGCACCCGGCGCGATCACCAGCACGTCGTGCGCGCGCTCGCGCAGGTGCTCCACGACGCGGAGCACGGAGTTGGTCACGCCGTTCACCTGCGGTAGGAAGCTCTCGGTGACAATGGCGACTCGCACGATGCGCACTGTCGCAGCCGATCCGGTCCGTCCTGGCCACAGCCGCGTGACCGCCGGGTCAACGGCAGCGGAACTCTTCGGTCGGTAGCGCGCCCGGCCGGTTCGTCGGGCAATGGCGGGCCGAACGTCACCTCGATGTCGCATTCCGGTCACTCGGCGTGGCCAGGCTAGAGACGTATGGCACTCCTGTCGTCCCGCACCTGGCAGCCGGTCGAGCCCGGTCTGCTGTCCAGAGCGCTCGAGGTCGCCGGGCGTCTCGCCAACGACGCCACCGACGTGATCACGGCGACCGCGGGCCGTGGCGCGCGCCCGGGTACCGAGGAGTCACCGTTCGACTGGGTCACCGACACCGATCGCACGCTCGAACGCCACACCCGCCGCGTGCTGACCGCCGAGTTCCCCGGTATGCCGGTGATCGGCGCGGAGTTCGGTGCCGAGCCCACCGCCGACGCGGCGGAGTACCGCTGGCTGGTCGATCCGGTCGACGGCACCGCCAACTATGTCGCGGGGATCCCGTGGTGTGCCTACAGCCTCGCGCTCGTCGACGCGTCGGGGCCGGTGGTCGGCGTGGTCGCCGACCCCTACCGCGGGCAGATCTACGCCGCCGCGCGCGGCCGTGGCACGCGGGCCAACGGGCGGCCGGTCGAGCTCACCGGGCAGCGCGGCACGGTTGGCGCGATCGTGTGCACCGAGCTCACCCGCCAGGGTTCGTGGCCGGGACTCGGCGGGTTCATCGAGCGCGCCGCCGCCGAGCATGCCGGTGTCCGGGTGCTCGGCTCGGCGGCGCTGTCGATCGCGCAGGTGGCGCTGGGCCATGCCACCGCGGCCGTGCTGCACCGCTACCACGAGTGGGACGTCGCGGGCGCGATCGCGCTGGCGATCGAGGCCGGCGCCGTGGTGCTCGACCGCCGCGGCGAGGACTCCGTCCTGCCCGCGGACGGCCTGCTGGTGGCGGCGCCCGGTGCGGCCGAGGAGGTCCTGTCCTGGTGGCTGGCTCCCGACCCCTCGTGAGTGGCTACACGAGTTCTAACTCGTGTGCGCACTCACGACCGGGGCGCGCAGGCGGGAGCGGATCCACCACAGCAGCGGCCCGGCCACCAGCCACGTGAACAGGATCGTCGTGCCCACCGGCAACAGGGTCAGCAGCCAGCTGCGCCCGGCGACCCGCGCCAGTTCGGGATCCGTCGTGTCGTACTCGATCCGGACGAGCTGCCCCTCGACAAGGCCGTCCGGGTAGAGCACGCCGTTCGCGGGGCTGTGCGCGACCCCGTCCGGGGTCTCGAACCGGATGATGGTCCGGTCGAACAGCACCTGCTCGACCTGCGCGGTCGCCGTGCCGTGGTTGTCGGAGATCGCGTCGTCGTTGCGGATAGCCGCGAAGACCAGCAGCACGCACAGCAGGGTGATGACAGCGGCGACACCGAACAGCGCGCGGGCGCCGATCCGCCACGCTCGCTCGTTGCCCGCCATCACGCGGCGAGCATAGCCGCCGCCGTCACCTCCGCGTGGCCAGCTGGTCGTGCGTGCGCCGGATCTCCCGGTACGAGGGCGGTTCCGCCACCGCGGCCGTCCGCGCGGCCGCCGCACCGGGTGCCGCCGCCGGCTTGCCGGGCGTGAACAGCCAGGTCCGGAACAGCTCGTCCAGCTGCTCGCCGGAGATCTCCTCGGCCAGCGCGACGAACTCCTCGGTGGTGCCGTGGCTGCCCTTCTTCCGCTCCAGCCACGTCCGCAGGATCGTGAAGAACGCCTCGTCGCCGACGGCCTCGCGCAGCGCGTGAACGGTGAGCGCGCCCCGGTCGTACACCGCGGAGTGGAACTGGTTCTCCGGGCCGGGATCGCCCGGCAGCACCTGCCAGAACTCGTCGTCGGCCGGGTAGGAGTCGTAGAGGTAGCGGGCCAGCTCGTCCGCCGTGCCCTCGCCGACGTGCTCGGACCACAGGAACTCCGCGTAGCTGGCGAAGCCCTCGTTGAGCCAGATGTCGCTCCACTCGGCCAGCGCGACGGAGTCGCCGAACCACTGGTGCGCGCTCTCGTGCACGACCACCGACATGTTGGTACCCGCCCGGAAGAAGGCCTGGTCGTACACCGACCGCGTCTGGTTCTCCAGCGCGAAGCCGAGCCCGGTGGTCGCGATCCCGCCCTGCGCCTCGAACGGGTACGGGCCGAAGTAGGGCTCCAGGAACTCCACGACCTCGGGGCTGCGCTCGATACTCGCCTTCGCGGCGGGCAGGCTCGCGCCGAGGGCCGGGTCGTAGGCGGTGATGAACGGCTGCCCGCTCGGCGTCGTGGACTGCAGCACCTCGTAGTCACCGATCGCGAGAAACGCCAGGTACGTCGTCTGCGGCTCGGTGCTGCGCCAGTTCCAGCGCGTCCAGCCCGCCCGCTGCTTGGTCTTGCGCACGAGGCTGCCGTTGGACAACGCCGACACGTCGTCGGGCACCTCCACCGACACGTCGTAGGTGGCCTTGTCGGTGGGATGGTCGTTGGACGGGAACCACCACTCCGCGATGTGCGGCTCGTCGACCGCGAGCGCGCCGGTGTCGGTCCGCTTCCACGCGGTGAAGCCGTCGATGGCGACCTTCGACGGCGTGTCGGCGTAGTTGACGACCACCGTCACCGGCTGGTTCTCCGCGAGCGGCGTGTGCGGGGTGACCACCAGCTCGCTCGGGTCGTCCGGGTCGGTGGCGAACCGCGCGGGCTGGTTGTTGACGCGCACCGAGCGCACCTTCAGCCCGAAGTCCAGGTTGAACCTGGACAGCTCCTGCCTCGTGGTGGCGAGGATCGTCGTGGTGCCCGCCAGCCGGTCGGCCTCGGGCCGGTAGGTCAGCCGGATGTCGTAGTGGGCGACGTCGTAGCCGCCGTTGCCCGCGCCCGGGTAGTACGGGTCACCGAGGCCGGGCGCGCCCGGGTCGGGCACGGCACTGGCCGAGGTGGTGAACAGGACGGCGACGAGTGCTGCCGCGACAGCGCCGGTGCCGGCGCGAGCTGTGAACCCCATGCGGGGAACCTAGCGAGGAACCGGCTGCCGCGACACGGCCGATCGTGGGGTCATTCGCCGGAGACGGCCGCGGAGACGGCGGCGCGCACCCGGGCGTGCAGGTCTCGGTGCCGGGTGCGGTCCACCCGCACCTCCACCACCCGCAGGCCGGGTTCGGGACGCAGCGCGGCCCGGAACTCGGTCAGCGTCTCGGCCAGCGTGTACGGCACGCGGTAACCGGCGCACAGGGCACCGAGATCGGCGTCGTGCGGGGTGCCGAAGACCCGTTCGAAACCCTGGCCGTGCTCGGGCGCGCCCTGTTCGAGCAGGGAGAAGATGCCGCCGCCGTCGTCGTTGAGCACGACGATCGTGAGGTCGGGGCGCGCCTCGGCGGGCCCGGTGAGCAGGCCGTTGATGTCGTGCAGGAACGTCAGGTCACCGAGCAGGGCGTAGGACGGTCCGTGGTGGACGGTGGCGGCACCGATGGCGGTGGACACCGTGCCGTCGATCCCGGCGACGCCACGGTTGCGGTGCACCAGCACGTCCGGCCGCCGCCCGCCGGCCAGTGCGACGTCGCGCGCCGGGTTGGACGAGCCGACGACGAGCAGCGCGTCGGGCGGAAGCCCGTCGACGAGTTCGGTCGCCAGCCGCAGGCCGCTCGGCCAGGACTCCTCGGCGAGTGCCCCGCGCACCGCCGTGGCCGCGGCGACGTCGGCGCGCTGCCAGCGCCCGAGCCACTCCGCGTCGGCCGGCTTGGTCGGCTCGTCGAACCACTGCCCGACCTGCCGGACGTTGTGCGCGGGTGCGGGCCAGTCGGAGTCGGGGCGCACCAGCAGGACCTCGACATCCGGATCGGACAGCAGCTCCTGGACCGGGCGGAACACCGTCGGCCGTCCGATGCAGAGCACCTGCTCCGGCTTGTGCTCGGCGAGGAATCCCTCGACGCCGAGCAGCCACGTCCCGGACGAGATGGCAGTGCCGCCACCCAGGCCGAGGCCGCCGGTCTCGGAGACGACGGGCCAGCCGTGCTGCTCGGCCCATTCGCTGGCGGCACGCACCCCGGCGTCGCAGGCGATCACCAGGCCGTGCCGCGTCGAGGGGACCACGAACGACGGCAGCGCGCCGAAGTCACGCAGCTCGGTCCAGCGGGCCCCGCGGGGGCGGCCTTCGAGCGACTCGTACCAGTGCTCGTCGCCGTCGGGCACCAGCGGCTCGCGGAACGGCACGTTGAGGTGCACGGGCCCGCATCGCCACTCGCCGTACGCGGCGTTCCAGGCCCGGCAGATCTGGCTGCGCCAGTACGCGTTCTGCCCGGCTCTGCGCTCGGCCACGGCCAGCTCGTCGAAGTAGCGTACGGCGCCGCCGTAGAGGCGCTGCTGGTCGATGACCTGGTTGGCACCCGCGGCCCGCAGCTCGGGCGGCCGGTCCGCGGTGAGGACGATCAGCGGCACCCCGGCCCGGTCGGCCTCCAGCACGGCGGGGTGGAAGTTGGCGGCGGCCGTGCCCGAGGTGCAGACGACGGCGACCGGGCGACCGGTGCGCGCGGCGATGCCCAGCGCCAGGAAGGCGGCACCCCGCTCGTCGATCCGGACGTGCAGGCTCAGCTTCCCTGCCGCCGCGGCGTCGTACAGCGCCAGCGAGAGCGGTGCGTTACGGGAGCCGGGGCTGAGCACCACGTGGGAAACGGTGTTGCGAACGAGCTCGTCGACGATCACCCTCGCCTGCGCGGTGGACGGGTTCACCGGCGAAACCCCCACGCTGTCACGGTGGTCATGAGCACACGGCCTATTCTCCCAAACGTGGATGACGCGCAGGTATCCGAACTGTTCGACCCGGCCGCGTGGACCGAGGTCGAGGGCTCTGACATCACCGACTTCACCGACATCACCTACCACCGTTCCACGGATTCCCGGTCCGGCAAGCGCGTCGTGCGGGTCGCGTTCGACCGGCCGGAGGTGCGCAATGCGTTCCGGCCGCACACCGTGGACGAGCTCTACCGCGCCCTCGATCACGCCCGGACGAGCCCGGACGTCGGCTGCGTCCTGCTCACCGGTAACGGACCGTCGCCCAAGGACGGCGGCTGGGCGTTCTGCTCCGGTGGTGACCAGCGTATTCGTGGTCGCTCCGGCTATCAGTACGCGAGCGGGGAGACTTCGGACACGGTGGATCCGGCGCGGGCGGGCCGGCTGCACATCCTCGAGGTGCAGCGCATGATCAGGTTCATGCCGAAAGTGGTCATCGCGGTCGTTCCCGGCTGGGCGGCGGGCGGCGGGCACTCGCTGCACGTGGTGTGCGATCTCACGCTCGCCTCGGCGGAGCACGCCCGGTTCAAGCAGACCGACGCCGACGTCGGCTCGTTCGACGGCGGCTTCGGCTCGGCGTACCTGGCGCGGCAGACGGGGCAGAAGTTCGCCAGGGAGATCTTCTTCCTCGGCCGCGAGTACACCGCCGAGCAGGCCCACTCGATGGGCGCGGTGAACGCGGCCGTGCCGCACGAGCGGCTGGAGGCCGAGGCACTGCAGTGGGGCTGGGAGGTGCTGGGCAAGTCACCGACCGCGCAGCGGATGCTCAAGTACTCGTTCAACCTGATCGACGACGGCCTCGTCGGCCAGCAGATCTTCGCGGGCGAGGCGACCCGGCTGGCGTACATGCAGGACGAGGCCGTGGAGGGCCGCGACGCCTTCCTCGGCAGGCGCGAGCCCGACTGGTCGCCCTACCCGTACTACTACTGAACTACTACTGAACTACTACTGACTCGTGAGTGCGCACACGAGTTCTAACTCGCGTGCGCACTCACGAGCGGGCCGCGCCGTACGCTCGACGCTGATGCGAACGGTCTGGACGGACGGCGGCCCCGCGACCGTCGAGCGGCTGCGCCGGGCCGTGCTCGACGCGCTCGACGGCGGTCCCGCCGTACTGCCGCTCGACCCGCGCAGCCCCGCGGCAGGCGAACTGCGCACCGCGATGGCCCCTGACGAGCCGGTCGAGCCGGACACCGCGGTGATCGTCCCCACCTCCGGCTCCACCGGCGCGCCGAAGGGTGTGCTGCTCTCGGCGTCGGCGCTGCTCGCCTCCGCCCGCGCCACCCACGACCGGCTCGGCGGCGCGGGCGGCTGGCTGCTGGCAACGCCCGCGCACTACATCGGCGGGCTGCAGGTGCTAGTCCGGGCCCACCTCGCGGGCGGATCACCCGTGGTGCTCGACACGTCGGCCGGTTTCGACCCACAAGCGTTTGCGGAAGCGGCGCGGACACTTTTCGCCAGGCCGGGTCCGCACTACTCGGCCCTCGTCCCCACCCAGCTCGCACGGCTGCTCGACGCGGGCGGCGCGGGCCTGGACCGCTTCACCGCCGTCGTGCTCGGCGGGGCCGCCCTCGACGAACGGCTGCGGGCCCGCGCCGCGGCCGCCGGGGTGCACGTGATCTCGGCCTACGGGATGAGCGAGACGGCCAGCGGCTGTGTCTACGACGGCGTCCCGCTCGACGGCGTCCGGGTGCGGCTCGGGGAGGGCGACCGGATCGAGATCGCCGGGACGGTGCTGGCGCACGGCTACCGGCGGCGTCCGGACCTCACGGCGGCGGCGTTCACCGGGGGCTGGTTCCGCACCAGCGACCTCGGCCGGTTCGCCGCCGACGGCAGGCTCGAGGTACTCGGCCGCGCCGACGACGTGATCAACACCGGTGGCGTGAAGGTCTCCGCGGCCGACGTCGAACGCGCCCTCACCGCCCATCCGGCGGTCGCCGACGCGTGCGTCGTCGCGCTGCCGGACGAGGAGTGGGGACAGCTGGTCGCGGCCGCGGTGGTCCCGGCAGGCCCGCCACCACCGGTCGAGGAGCTGCGCGCGGCGATCCGCACGGCCCTCGGCGCGCCCGCGGTGCCGAAGCGCTGGCGGTTCGTCGACGAACTGCCGGTCGCAGGCCCGGGCAAGGTCGACCGGACCGCGGTCCGGGCCACCCTCTCGGGTTAACTCGGAAGATTACTCCACCCGGCGCGGTCGCGCGCCCGCGTTGACACGCGCTGACCTGGAGTTTTGGCTCGACGCATGGCGCAGCGAAGACGTTACCCCGCCCTGGTCCTGGCCCTGGCCTGCGCCGCACTCGGGCTCGCGCCCGTTCCCGTGACGGCGGCCGACACGGTGACCTGGACGCTGCACCCCGGCCGCGGCGGCGACGACGTGCGCACCACGTTCTCGACCACCGCGGGCCCGCAGCGGATCGGCACCCGGGTCTTCCCACCGAAGGATCTGGCCACCCCGGTCGACACCGTCGGCGCCGAGTCCGCGCACGGCCGCGCGAGCACCCTCGACGTGCGCGGCCTCAGGGCGGACGGCACATGGAGCGAGTGGACTCCGGTAACCCCAGGGGCGCCTGCCGTGCTGCCGGAGCCCGCCACGTCCGTGCAGGCTCGCCTGGTGCAGACCGCGCCGGAGCGGGTCGGGCCCGTCGAGCTGACCGGGCGGCTGGCCGGGCACGGCCCGCAGGCTGAGGGGACCGAGCAGGCGGACCGGGCCGCCGGGCCGATGACGTTCCGCGTCTTCGCCACCCGGGAGGGCCTGGTCGGCGGCACTACCGCGAACGGGCACCGGATCGTGCGGCGGGACCACTTCGTCGCGCTGCCGTCGCGGCGGGGGCTCGCGGCGCGCGGCAAGGGCGACTACACGGTGCGGGTGTGCACGATCGGCAACGCGCGGTGCGAGTGGGCGCCGGTGTGGGACGTGGGGCCCTGGAACACCCGCGACGACCACTGGAACCCCGGCCGCGAGTCATGGCCCGACCTGCCGCACGGCAAGCCGCAGGCGCAGGCCGCCTACGAGGACGGGCACAACGGCGGCCGCGACCAGTTCGGTCGCAAGGTCGCGAACCCGGCTGGCATCGACCTCGCCGACGGCACGTTCTGGGACGGGCTGCGGCTGAAGACCAACGCGTGGGTGAACGTGACCTACGAGTGGACCGCGTCCGGACCGTGGGGCACGGTCGTGACCCCCGCGGGCGTGCACCTCAATGTCCGCGCGGGGACGTCGGCCTCGACGCCGCAGGTCGGCTACGCCGCGCGGCACGCCAGGGTCCGGCTCGTCTGCTCGGTGACCGGCGACGTCGCGAACGGCACCCAGGGCAGCTCCGACACCTGGTACCGCCTCGCCAGGGGCAAGCACGTGGCCGCCGCCTACATCGATGTCGCGGTGCCTCCCACCCCCTGCTGACAGAGCGCCCCAATGTGGCATCCGGTGCGTTGAACGCAACGGGTGCCGCATTGGGTGCGTTGAGCGCAGGTGAAGAATGATCGCCCATGGCGACTGTTGCGGAGTGGATCGAGGGGGCGCGGCCGCGGACGTTGCCCAACGCCATCGCCCCGGTGCTGGCGGGCGCGGGGGCGGCGGCGCAGCTCGGCGCGTTCTCGTGGTGGCAGTCGCTGCTGGCGCTGCTGGTCGCGCTCGCGCTCATCGTCGGCGTCAACTACGCGAACGACTACTCCGACGGCGTCCGCGGCACCGACACCGACCGGGTGGGGCCGATGCGGCTGGTCGGCTCCGGCGCGGCCAGGCCGAAGGCGGTCCTCGCCGCCGCCCTCACCTCACTCGGGATCGCGGGGGTACTCGGGCTCGTGCTGGTCGCGCTGACCGGGACGTGGTGGCTGCTCGCGCTCGGCGCGCTGTGCATCGGCGGCGCCTGGTTCTACACGGGCGGCAGGCGGCCGTACGGCTACGCCGGGTTGGGCGAGCTCGCGGTGTTCGTGTTCTTCGGCCTGGCCGCCGTGCTCGGCACCGTCTACGTCCAGGCGAAGACGGTGAGCTGGGAGGCGCTCGGCTGCGCGGTGGCGGTCGGGTCACTGTCGACGGCCGTGCTGAGCGCCAACAACCTCCGCGACATCCCCACCGACCGCGGCGCGGGCAAGCGCACGCTGGCGGTGCTGCTGGGTGACGCGGGAACACGAGCTCTTTACCTTGCCTTGGTGACCGTGCCGTTCGTGATCACGGTGGCGATGGGGCTCGGCCATCCGGTGACCCTGATCGGGCTGGCCGCGGCGCTGCTGCTGGTCAAGCCGGTGCGCACGGTCGTCAGCGGTGGCGAGGGCCTCGGGCTGATCCACGTCCTGCGCGACACCGGCCTGGCGATGCTCGCGTGGTCGGCGTTGACGGCGCTGGCCCTGGTGCTCGCCTAGGGCTCGTGAGTGGCCACGCGAGTTCTAACTCGCGTGCGCACTCACGAGGGCGGGGCGGGGAAGGCGCCGGTCTCGAAGAAGTCCGCCAGTGCCGTGAGGTGCGGGCCGAGGTCGAGACCGTGCTCGGCGATCCACCGGTCGCTGTAGTAGGTGTTCGCGTAGCGATCGCCGCCGTCGCACAGCAACGTCACCACGCTGCCGGTCTGCCCCTCGGCGAGCATCCGCGAGATCAGCCGGAACGCGCCGTGCAGGTTCGTGCCGGTGGAGCCGCCCGCCCAGTAGCCGGTGCGCTCCCGCAGGAAGCGGATCGCGGCGAGCGAGGCGGCGTCGGGCACCCGGAACATCTCGTCGATCACCTCGGGCACGAACGAAGGCTCGACGCGGGGGCGGCCGATGCCCTCGATGCGGGACGGCATGCCGGTCGTGTAGTCGAGCGCGCGCGTCTGCCAGGCGCCGTAGAAAGCGGAGTTCTCCGGGTCGACGACCGCGATCTTCGTCGGGTGCCTGCGGTAGCGGACGTAGCGGCCGAACGTCGCGCTCGTGCCGCCGGTGCCCGCGCCGACGACGATCCACGCCGGCACCGGGTGCCGTTCCGAGCGCATCTGCGTGAACACCGACTCGGCGATGTTGTTGTTGCCCCGCCAGTCGGTGGCCCGCTCGGCGTAGGTGAACTGGTCGAGGTAGTGCCCGCCGCAGTCAGCGGCGAGGCGCTCGGCCTCCGAGTACATGTCCGGGGGCACGTCCACGAAGTGGCAGCGGCCGCCGTAGAACTGGATGAGGTCGATCTTCTCCTGGCTGGTCTTGCGTGGCATGACCGTGACGAACTCGAGGCCGAGCATCCGGGCGAAGTACGCCTCGGACACGGCGGTGGAACCACTCGACGCCTCGATCAGCACGGTTTCCGGGCCGATCTGGCCGTTGACCAGGCCGTAGAGCAGCAGCGAGCGGGCCAGCCGGTGCTTGAGCGAACCGGTGGGGTGCACCGACTCGTCCTTGAGGTAAAGGTCGATGCCCCAGTCGGCGGGCAGCGGGAAGACGTGCAGGTGGGTGTCGGCACTGCGGTTGGCGTCGGCCTCGATGATCCGGATGGCCTCGCTGACCCACGCGCGGTTCACTCGGCCTCCGGCTCGTCACCGCGCAGCTGCGCCCGCAGCCGCGCACGCTCGCGCGCCCGGTGCTCGTTGCGGGCCGCGAGCCCGGCCGTCACCCGGGCGTTGAGCGGCCGCAGCAGCAGCAGGCCGAGCGGGAGGCCGACGACGAGCCCGACGGCGAGCGCGACGAGCAGCGGGACGTTGAACAACACCAGCACGGTCGCGACGACCGCGACCAGCGCGAAGCGCGCGAGCACGTAGAGGATCAGGTCGCGGACGAGATGCTCACCTGGACGTTCGCTCACGTTCTACGAGGCTACGCCGCCGTCCGGACGGTCTCCGGGCAGGTCCAGGCCGGTGTTGTTGGGCCTGCCCTCGAACCGCGTGGAGAGCACGACCGTCGTGTGCGTGCGGGCCACGCCACCGATCCGGCGGAGCCTGCCGAGCGTGCGCTCCAGCTCGTCCACGGTCTCCACCCGCACCTTCACGACGAACGCCTGGTCGCCCGCGACCGCGTAACAGCTCTCCACCTCGGCGAGCTCGCCGAGCGAGACGGCGACGTCGTCGTCGGAGGCGGTGTCCGTCGGCTGGATCCCGACGAGCGCGGTGACGCCGAGGCCGACGGCACGCGGATCGACGACCGCGTGGTAGCCGGTGATGATCCCGGCCGCCTCCAGCTTGCCGACCCGTTCGTGCACCGACGAAGGGGACAGCCCCACGGTGCGGCCGAGCTCGGCGTAGGTGGCCCTGCCGTTGAGCCGGAGCTCAGCGATGATCTTGCGGTCGAGCTGGTCCACGAACCCACTGTAACGGCCTGAACTGCACGGACACGCACTGTCCGAACCGGTCGTTTTGTCCCTTACTACCTCTTTACCCTCTGACAACCGTTCGAGTACCTGCCGGGTGAAGTGCAACGATCGTGGAGTTGGAGCACCGGGCACGGACGGCACATGAAGCTCGACGCGCTCCCGGTATAACACTCAGCGCGTGAAGGAGGCGGAAAGTGACCGCGACGATGGGAGGACGGCTGCTCACCCCCGGTGAAGTCGCCGCGTTGTTCCGGGTCGACCCGAAGACCGTGACCCGCTGGGCCACGGCGGGCCGGATCGGATCCATCCGCACCCCCGGCGGGCATCGCCGGTTCCGGGAGGCTGAGGTCAACGAGCTGCTGGCCCGGCTGACCACCGACGCGAACGAACCGGGACAGGCCGACGAAACGGCGATCACGCGCCCGTGACGACCGCGCGGGCTGGGGCGCCGTTCAAGGTCACGGGGCACCCAGCCCCGAATTCCTGACAAAAGGGCTAATCTCGGGGCAGTAGTTGACTCACTCGCGCAGCACCTCCGGAAGGGAGCGAGCATGATCTACCTGCTCGCGGCGATCGGCGCGCTAACCATCGCCGTACTGATGTGGCGAGCGTTCGGCGCCGAACGCGTCGGGGTGGCCTCGCGTCAGCCGACTGTGGCTCCGGATGACGACCCGGACTTTCTCCGCAAGCTCGGTGAGCAGAAGCCCAAGCCGGGCGACGAAGAAGGCAAGAGCTAGCAGGCGCTATCGCGGCAGGCGGTCGCCGGCGAAGCCATCGGCGACCGTCGCCGCGAGTTCCAGTAGGGCGAGCCTCGTCTCGCCCTGCAGCCGGTCCAGCTCGATCTCCGCGCCCTCTTCGAGATGCGGGTCGAACGGAATCCGGCAGACGCCGCGGGTGCGCGCCGCGAAGTGTGCCGCGAGCTTGTCCAGATCCACGGAGCCGCCCTTCGGCCGCACCGAGTTGATCACGGCGACCGACCGTTTCACCAGGTCGCCGTAGCCGTGCGCGTCCAGCCAGTCGAGCGTGGCCGAGGCGCTGCGCGCCCCGTCGACGGAGCCGGACGACACGATCACGAGCGAGTCGGCCGCGTCGAGCACACCCTTCATGGCGGAATGCATCAGGCCGGTGCCGCAGTCGGTGAGCACGATGTTGTAGAAGTGTTCCAGCAGGTCGACCGTGCGCCGGTAGTCGTTCTCGGAGAACGCCTCCGACACCGCCGGATCCTGCTCGCTGGCGAGGATCTCCAGCCGGCTCGACCCCTGTGAGGTGTAGGACCGCACGTCGCTGTAGCGCGTGATCCGGGCGGCGTCGCGCAACAGGTGCCGCACGGTAGCCGTGGTCTCGATCGGGATCTTCTGCGACAGCGTCCCGCGGTCCGGGTTCGCGTCCACGGCGATCACCCGGTCGCCACGCAGCGACGCGAACGTCGCGCCGAGCGTGGTCGTGGTGGTGGTCTTGCCGACCCCGCCCTTGAGGCTGAGCATGCCGATCTTGAAGCAGCCACGGAGCGGCTGGTTCACCCGCGCGATCAGCTCGCGCCGCCTGCGGTCGGCCGGGCTCTCCCCCGGGTTGATGAGCTTGCCGGTCCCGACGTAAACGGCCTTGCGCCAGCCGGACTGCGGGCGCCGCTTCGTGCGCCGGACCAGGTGTGCGCTGGTCAGGTCGGTGCCGTTGGCCAGCGAATGCCTGCCGCGCTGCGGCTGCGGCAACGGCGGCGGCGGTGGCTGCTGCGCGTGCTGGTACTGGGCCTCGTGGTACTGCTGGGGCGTCAGCGGCGGCAGGTTCGGGTCGTGGGCCTGCTGCGGCGGGTACGGCTGCTGCGGCGCCTGCTGCGAGGCGGGCACGGCCGGATGCGGCGTGGAGTCCGTGCGCTCCTCGGAGTAGGCCGGTTCCTGCCCGTTGGCATCCGGCTGCGCCGGTTGCCGCCCCTGCTGTGCCCCGGGCGGGTTCTGCCACCGGGTGGGGCTGTCCGAGCCTTCCGGGTGTCCAGGCACCGACTCGTTGGGTCCGGTCACCGCGTCAATCCTCCGCTTGTCTGCTGTGCAATCCCCCTGTTTCACCTGCGACGGTAGCCGCAGACGACGCGCTCCGTCAGCTCACTCCGGCATACGAGTGAAGACCGGTGGTCACCAGGTTGACGAAGAACAGGTTGAACACGGTCACCGAGAACCCGACGATGTTGATGATCGCGGCACGCCGGCCCCGCCAGCCCGCGGTCGCACGGGAGTGCAGGTAGGCGGCGTAGACCACCCATGCCACGAACGCGACGGTCTCCTTGGGGTCCCAGCCCCAGAAGCGGCCCCAGGCGGCCTCCGCCCAGACCGCCCCGCAGAGCACGCCGAAGGTGAACACCGGGAACGCGAACACCGTGGTCCGGTAGGCGATGCGGTCGAGCACGTCGGCGGCGGGCAGCCGGGGCCCGAAGCGCGCGAAGGCGGCCGGGTCGCGGTCGTGCCGCTCGCGGACCAGGTAGAGCAGGCTGGCCACGCCGGGAACCAGGAACACCCCGGAAGACGCCGCGGCCGCCGAGACATGGATGACAAGCCAGTACGACTGGAGCGCGGGCTGCACCGGCGCGGCGACGGCGTAGAGCATTGTGCCGCCCACGAACATCAGGATCACGACCGGCAGCAGCACGAACGCCGACAGGTGCCGCACCGGGAACTTCCGAGCCACCACGAGCCAGGTCACGACCGTGATCAGGCACACGATCATGATGTACTCGTACATGTTGCCCCAGGGCACCCGGCTGGTCGCCAGGCCGCGTAGCAGCAGCGCCGCGGCGTGCAGCAGGACGCCGAGCACGGTGAGCGCGACACCCATCCGGCCAAGGCGCTCGGAGCGGTCCCTGCGGGGACGCTGCCCGGTGTGCTCGACCGGCGGCGGGGCGGTGCCGGTGTCGGCGGGCGCGCCCGCGCCGACGAGCTCGCGAGCCCGTTCCCTGGTTCGCGCGGCGGCCTGCCTGCCCTTGCGGCCGAACGACTGCTCGACGAGGAAGAAGACCATCGCCAGCACGTACACGGCGACCGCTGTGGTGTAGGACCAGTCGCTGTACTGCGACAACGTCTCGTTCACCGGCATTAGCGTGCCTTTCTGTCCCGGGAAAGGAGATCACCGGCGATCCTGGTGAACTCCTCCCCGTACCCGGCCTGATCGGTGCGGGCGAGGCCGCCCACCTCTACTACAGTATGTCGTTCTCCGTCGCTCTCCGCAGCGGGGGCCACGCGGATCCACAGCCTGCGCCGCTTGATCAGCAGCGAGGCGGCGAGGCCGAGCAGCATCGCGACGGCGAAGCCCAGCACCCAGCCCTGCGTCGGGTCGTGCGAGACCTGCAACGACACCCAGTTCCGCACCCCGTCGAAGCGCACCGTGGTGCCGTCGTCGAGGGTGATCGTCTCGCCGACGTCGAGATTCTCCCGCGCGACGCGCTCCAGCCTGCCGCTGTCAACCATCGACCGGTCGACCTCGAAGATCGACTGGCTGCGGTCGGAGTTCAGGTCGCCGCGCAGCACGTCCACCGCGACGGCCGGATTGGTCAGCCTCGGGTCGACCGACGTGAGCACCTTGCCCTGCAGCGCGGCGGTCGGCGCGAACAGGCCGGTGATCGCGAGCTGCCGCTCACGGCGCTGCGCCGTGTCGGTGACGCCGGGCGGGTCGAACTTGGTGGCGCCCTCGGAGAGCAGCGTCTGCTGGTCGACGGGCCGCCACTGGACGCTCTGCGTCCGGACGCTGCCGTCGGGGAAGGTGACGGTGAACGTCGGCGCGAAGCCGTGGCCGAGCAGGTAGACCCGGTCACCGGCGGTGCGCAGCGGCTCGTTGACCTCCAGGTGATAGGGCCGCCACGTGCCCGACTCCAGATCTTCGCCGGACTGGTAGCCGAGGTCGGCCTCGTAACTGACCGGCTGGCCCACATCGGTGTACTCGGCCTCGAAGCTGTCGACCTTCACGCAGAACGGGTTGAGTCCGGTGCCGTCCACCCGAAGGCCGGGATTGAACGAGTCGTAGGCGAAGATCCCGGAGTTGCAGAACTGGCTGCCGTCGGCGTGCACGATGACCTGGCCCTCGTAGGAGAACATCTTGCCGAGCGCGAACGCCACGATGAGGCCGAGCATCCCGAAGTGGAAGACGAGGTTGCCGGTCTCCCGCAGGTAGCCACGCTCGGCGCTGATCGTGCGGGTGCCCTCGGCCTCCGTGCGCTCGCTCGTCCGCCAGCCGCGCAGCCGGGACTTCGCCGTGGCGAGCACGTCGTCGGCCCCGCCCGGCAGCTCGGCCCGCCGGTAGTGCGGCATCCGGGCCAGGTTGCGCGGCGTCAGCACCGGCCTGGCGCGCATCGAGCGCACGTAGTCGAGGCTGCGCGGCAGCAGGCAGCCGACGAGCGAGACCATCAGCAGCAGGTAGATCGCCGAGAACCAGACGCTGGAGTAGACGTCGAAGAACTGCAGCCGGTCCAGCAGCCGCCCCCACCAGCCGTACTCGGCGATGTACTCGGCCGTCTTCGGTGCGTTGAGGTTGCGCTGCGGCAGCAGGGCGCCGGGCATCGCGGCCAGCGCCAGCAGGAACAGCAGGATCAGCGCCGTGCGCATCGACGTCAGCCCGCGCCAGGTGTTGCGCACGAAACCGAGCGCGCGGCGGGCGGGCGTCGCGCGGTAGGGCTGCCGCTGCTTCTCCCGCGTGATCACAGCGGCAGCCTGGTGTCGGCGATGAACGCGTCGCGCATCCAGCCCACCAGCTCGCCCCACAGGCCGGTGACCAGCATCAGGCCGACGACGAGGAGCAGCACGCCGCCGAAGACCTGCACCCGGCGGCCGTTGCGGCGCAGCCAGTCGGTGGCGCGCACGGCCCAGCCCGCACCTGCCGCGATGAGCACGAACGGCAGCCCGAGGCCGACGCAGTAGACGAGCACCAGCAGGAAGCCGCGCGCACCGGTGCCGCCGCTGGCGGCGGCGATGGCAAGCACCCCGGACAGCGTCGGGCCGATGCACGGGGTCCAGCCGAGACCGAAGACGGCGCCGAGCACGGGGGCACCCCAGAGGCCGGTGCGCGGCACGTGGTGCGAACGGACGTTGCGCTGGAGGGCCGGGACGAAGCCGAGGAACACCAGGGCCATCGCGATGGTGACCACGCCCCCCACCCGTTGCAGGACGTCCTGGTTGAGCAGCAGCGCGTCGGCGAGCCAGACGATGCCGCCGACGCCCGCGGTGAAGATCACGGTGAAGCCGAGCACGAACAGCCCGGCGGCGCCGACGACCGCGAACCGGCCCCGCTTGGGGCCCTCGTCCGCGCCGACCGCGGGGGCGTCGGCACCGACGAGCGCGGCCAGGTAGGCGAGGTAGCCGGGGACGAGGGGCACAACGCACGGCGAGGCGAACGAGATCGCCCCGGCCAGCAGTGCGACGCCGGCGGCGAGCAGCAACGGCCCCGACATCGCCAGCTCGGTCACCGCATCCACGGCGTTCAGCGTAAGGAATGGGCTTTCTGTGAAGCGGACGGGCCACCTCATTCGGCGGCGAGGCGCTCCACGACCGGCTGGATGTCCGAGGCGAGCAGGTCGCGGAGGAAGATCGCCGCGACCCGGTGCTGCTTGTCGAGGATGATCGTCGAAGGCACGACACTGCGCGGATAGCCCTTGAGCTGCAACAGGGAGCGGCCCGGCGGGTCGTAGATCGACGGGTAGGTCAGGCCGCGGTCGCGCATGAAGTCCTGCGGCGGTTTGCGGTCGTAGTCGCGCACGTCGATGCCGAGGACCTGGACGCCCTTGTCCCTGGTCCGCTCGTACACCTTCTGCATCTCGGGCGCCTCGACGCGGCACGGCCCGCACCACTGGCCCCAGATGTTCACGACGACGACCTTTCCGGAGAAGTCCGCGGTCGAGATCCGCTTGTTCTCGTCGAAGAGGTCATCCCCGGAGAGCTCGATCGGGGACTGCCGCTCCGCTTCGGCGTAGAAGATGTCGGTCTTGCCGCCGGGCGAGACGAACGAGAAGTTGCTTCCCTGCGACACCGCGTCGTCGCCGGACGAGCAGCCCGCGAGCACCGCCACCGCGCACAGCAACGCCGCAGGCGCCCGCCGCCACTTCCTCGCGGTGCTCATGCGCCGGTCACCAGGGCGTCCGAGCTGCCGGCGGGCTCGCTGTAGACGATGTCCACGAGCGCCTCGCCGTCGAAGACCAGGCTGGTCAGCGAGGCCAGCGAGCACTGCCGCCGCCGGGGGTCGTGCCACAGTCGCCTGCCCTCGAGGAACCGGCGCAACGTCCAGATCGGCAGCTGGTGCGATACGCACAGCGCCTCGTAGCCCTCCGCCGCCGCGCGCGCCGCGTACACCGCGCCCAGCATCCGGTGCGCGATCTCGACGTACGGCTCGCCCCACGAGGGCAGCAGCGGGTTGCGCAGCTTCGCCCAGTGCTTGGGCTGCCGCAGCGCGCCATCGCCGACACCGACCCGCTCGCCCTCGAACAGGTTCGCCGCCTCGATCAGCCGCTCGTCGGTCGTGACGTCGAGCCGATGCGCGGCCGCGATCGGCGCGGCCGTCTCGCGGGCCCGGTCCAGCGGCGAGGCGACCACGTGCACGAGGTTGTGCCCGGCCAGCGCCTCGGCGACCGTCAGCGCCTGCTGCCTGCCCCGCTCGGAGAGCCGGAAGCCGGGCAGCCTGCCGTAGAGCACGCCACCGGGGTTCTCCACCTCGCCGTGCCGCAGCAGGTGCACGACGGTCGTCATGGTCGCTCCGGCTTCGAGGCCGCGGCAGCGGCCTGGGCGGCCGGCGTCAGCGCGGCCTCGATCGCCTCGAACTCGGCATCGCCCATCGCCGCATTGACGAACCACGCCTCGAAGGCGCTCGGCGGCGCGTACACGCCCCGCTCCAGCAGGGCATGGAAGAACGGCGGGAACCGCCACGACTCGGCCGCCGCGGCGCCTGCGTAGTCGCGCACCGGCTGATCGGTGAAGAACACGCTCACCAGGTTGCCCGCGTAGGCCACCGTGTGCGCGACCCCCGCCGCCTTCAGCGCCTCGCCGAGCAGGGTGCCGAGCCGCCGCGCGTTGGCGTCCAGCGCCCGGTACACGCTCTCGTCGGCTGCGCGCAGCGTGGCCAGTCCGGCGGCCACCGCCACGGGGTTACCCGCCAGCGTGCCCGCCTGGTACACCGGCCCGGTCGGGGCAAGCCGCGCCATCACGTCCGGCCTGCCGCCGAACGCGGCGGCGGGCAGGCCGCCGGACATGACCTTGCCGAAGGTGTAGAGGTCGCCCGGCACCCCTTCGAGCCCGAACCAGCCCGCGGCGGACGCCCGGAACCCGGTCATCACCTCGTCCATGATCAGCAGCGCGCCGTGGGAGTGCGCGATCTCCCGCAGCGCCGCGTTGAACCCCTCGTCCGGAGCCACCGCGCCCATGTTCCCGGCCGCGGCCTCGGTGATGATCGCGGCGACCGAGTCCGGATTCTCCGCGAAGGACCGCCGCACGGCCTCAATGTCGTTGTACGGCACCACGATCGTGTCGGCGGCCTGCGCTCCGGTGACGCCGGGCGAGGTCGGCAGGCCGAGTGTGGCCACCCCGGAGCCCGCCTGCGCGAGCAGCGCGTCCACGTGCCCGTGGTAGCAGCCGGCGAACTTGATGATCTTGCCGCGGCCGGTGAACCCGCGGGCGAGCCGGATGGCGCTCATCGTCGCCTCCGTGCCGGAGTTGACCAGGCGCACCTGCTCGACCGGTTCGACCCGCCGGATGATCTCCTCGGCGAGTTCCACCTCACCGGTGGTCGGCGTGCCGAACGAAAGGCCGGAGGCCGCCGCCTCGCGGGCCGCCGCCACGACGCCGGGGTGGGCGTGGCCCAGGATCATCGGCCCCCACGACGACACGAGGTCGATGTAGCGGCTGCCGTCGGCGTCCCAGAGATGGGGCCCCTCGCCGCGCACCATGAAGCGGGGCGTGCCGCCGACCGCGCTGAAGGCCCGCACCGGGGAGTTCACCCCGCCGGGGGTCGCCGCGGCCGCCCTTTCGAACCATGCCTTGGACTGATCGGCTGCGTGTGTCACGGCTGCCAGTCTCGCAAAGCCGGGTGTGCGGCACCGACTCAGGTGTGGGCGAGCTGCGAGTTCTCCCGCCGCTCACGCGACTTGCGGTAGCGCCGCCGCCGGGCGCGCACGCCGAGCAGCAGCTGGCGCACGGCGTCGAGAACGAGGAACCCGGCCACCGCGCCGAGGGCGACGGCGCCGGTGACCCAGTCACCCGAGAGCTGCCGGGAGACGAGCTCGGTGCCGTCGTCGAGCCGAACGGTGACCGTGCTCACCGCGTTGCCCCAGCAGGCGAACGCCGCCCACAGGGCCCCGCCCGTGAGGAGCAGCTCGACGAGCGCGACCGCGAGCCGCCACGGCTGGTGCAGCCTTTCACCGTGGTACTCGGGCTCCGCGGGCCACACGACGTCAGTCACGACCGGTAGTTTCTCACGCGCCCCTTGCCCGTTCCAGCGCGGTGCGCAGGCCCCCGGCGTCGCGGGCCCAGGCGAGCACCACGGTGCCGTCATCGAGCCGCAGCGGAAGCTCCTCGTACTTGCGCGGCACCGACCAGCCACCGCCGAGCACCCGGGTGCCCATCGGCGCGGAAACGTCGGTGACCTCGGCGATCCGCTCGACGGGCAGGCTCTCGCCGCCCTGGCGCAGCTCCGTGCCGGTCACGGTGACGGCGAGGAACCGCCGCCGCGCGTACACCCAGACGGTGGTGAGCAGCAGGAGCGCGGCCCCGGTGGCCAGCCAGACCGGGGTGTGCGGCCGGTCGCCGGCGAGCAGCTCCAGCAGGAAACCGGCCACCGCGAACAGCGGCCCCCACAGCAGCGGCCAGCCGCTCGCGCCCGGTTCGTGGTAGAGCGTGCTCATCGCAGCGACTTGGAGACCTTCGGAAAGTAGTGCGCGACGCCCGGCAGGTACATCAGCACCGTCGCCACGATCGCGAGGAAGGCCGCGGCCAGCGTGATCAGGTTGGAGAACAGGATCATCTGGAAGATCAGCACGATCGCGGCGAGCACCGTCAGCACGGTCCGTGCCGAGCGGGTGCCCTCGCGGGCCTTGTAGGCGAACAGCGCGAACAGGGCCGCGAACACGACCGCACCGATGAACAGGACCCACAGCAGCGACGTGGTGCCGGAGGCGATCTGCTCGTCGGTGACCCGCGGATCGGTGTTCATGTCGATGAGGGTGTCGACGATCTCCTGCCTGGCGGTGAGCGTGAAGCCGAAACCCGCCATCAGCACGAGCCCGGACAGGATCCACAGCACGAACGACACCTTCACCGGTGTCGGCGGGTTCACCGGCGGCCGTTCCTGCCCGGCGGGGCGGGGTTCGGGCGGCAGGCCCCGAGCGCGCCGCTGGTCGTCCGATTCGTCTGAGTCAGTCACGGTGAGAGACCTTAGTCCAGCCAGCGCGCGGCCTCGGCCGCCCAGTAGGTGAGGATCATGTCGGCACCCGCGCGGCGGATGGAGGTCAGCACCTCCAGCACCGTGCGCTGCCGGTCGAGCCAGCCGTTGGCGGCGGCCGCCTCCACCATCGCGTACTCGCCGGAGATGTTGTACGCCGCGACCGGCACCGGCGACATCTCGGCCACCTCCCGCAGTACGTCCAGATAGGACAGTGCGGGTTTGATCATCACGGTGTCGGCACCCTCGGCGATGTCCAGCTCCACCTCCCGCAGCGCCTCGCGGGCGTTGCCCGGATCCTGCTGGTAGGTCTTGCGGTCGCCCTTGAGCTGGGAGTCGACGGCCTCGCGGAAGGGACCGTAGAAGGCGCTGGCGTACTTGGCCGAGTAGGCGAGGATGCCGATGTCGCTGTACCCGGCGTCGTCCAGCGCGCGGCGGATGACGCCGACCTGGCCGTCCATCATCCCGCTTGGGCCGAGCAGGTGGGCCCCCGCGCTCGCCTGCGCGAGCGCCATCTCGGCGTAGCGTTCGAGCGTCGCGTCGTTGTCCACGGCACCGCTCGCGTCCACGACGCCGCAGTGACCGTGGTCGGTGAACTCGTCGAGGCACGTGTCGGCCATCAGCACGGTGTCGTCGCCGAGTTCGGCACGCAGGTCGCGCAGTGCGACGTTGAGGATTCCCTGCTCGTCCGTGGCACCGGAGCCGACCGCGTCGCGCTCGCTCGGCACGCCGAAGATCATCAGCCCGCCGACCCCCGCGCGGACAGCCTCGACGGCGGCCTTGCGCAGCGAGTCCCGGCTGTGCTGTACGACACCGGGCATGCTGCCGATCGGGCGCGGCGCGTCGGCACCCTCGGCGACGAACATGGGCAGGATCAGCTGGCGCGGCCGCAGTGTCGTCTCACTGACCAGCCGCCGCAGGGCGGCGGTACCACGCAGCCGGCGCGGACGATGCTCGGGGAACACCCTGGGCACGGTACTCCGCCCGGTCAGGCGATCGCGACGCCGTACGCGGTCAGCAGCATCGCCGCGGCGAGCAGGATCGCACCGGCGACCGTGACGGTGTTGCCCGCCGTCCACTTCCCCGGCCTGTCCAGCACCATGTGCAGGAAGAACCCGCCGGACTGGGCGAGAATGCCGGACAGCAAAAGGAAGCAGGCCACCCAGCGGGCCGGTTCGCCGAGCCCGCTCGCGCCGAGGAAGGACAGCGTCGCCAGCGCGAGCACGAGCAGCACCCCGGCGTGCGCGTGCCCGGCCCGGAAGAACGTGCGCTGGGAGTCGGTGAGCTTGCCCCGGTGCAGCAGGCTCAGCAGCGCGTAGCCGCCGTACATCACGGTTGGCAGCGAGACCAGCGCGATGACCGCGAACACCTGGACGGGTCCGTGAAGCGATGTCATGCCGTCACGATAACACTGTTCTAAAACAGCGTCACGAAACCGGGCGAAGGAAGGCCACCCGCGCCGCGCGGGTGGCCTTCAGGGCATGGCTTCAGGAGCGGCGGGCCCGCTTCGCCTTGCGCGGCGGGGGCAGCGCGCCCTCGGCGCGCAGCCGGGCGGCGTGCTCGGCGAGCGCGTCCACCAGCGTGACCACGTTCGGCGTCTCCGGCTGCACGTCCACGCGCAGCCCGAACTCCGCCGCCGTCTCCGCCGTCTTCGGCCCGATGCAGGCGACCAGCGTGCGGGTGTGCGGCTTGCCCGCGATGCCCACCAGGTTGCGGACCGTGGACGAGGAGGTGAAGCACACCGCGTCGAACCCGCCGGTCTTGATCATCTCGCGGGTCTCGGCAGGCGGCGGCGCGGCCCGCACCGTGCGGTACGCCGTCACGTCGTCGATCTCCCAGCCGCGGTCGCGCAGGCCCGCGGACAGCGTCTCGGTGGCGATGTCGGCGCGGGGCAGCAGCACCCGGTCCACCGGGTCGAGCACGTCGTCGTAGGGCGGGAACTCCTCGAGCAGCCCCTCGCTCGACTGCTCACCGGAGGGCACCAGCTCCGGGATGATCCCGAACGAGCGGACCTTCTCCGCCGTCGACTCACCGACACAGGCGATCTTCACGCCGGAGAACGCGCGGGCGTCGAGCCCGAACTCGGCGAACTTCTCCCACACGGCGCGCACCGCGTTGGTGGAGGTGAACACGATCCACTGGTAGCGGCCGTCCACGAGGCCCTTCACCGCGCGCTCCATCTGGGCGGGGCTGCGCGGCGGCTCGACGGAGATCGTCGGCACCTCGTGCGAGGTGGCGCCGTGGCTGCGCAACCGGTCGGCCATGTCGCCCGCCTGCTCCTTCGTGCGCGGGACGAGCACCTTCCAGCCGTAGAGCGAGCGGGACTCCCACCACGACAGCTTCGACCGGTTGCCCGCCGCGGCGCCGATGCTCACGACGAGCGGGCCGACGAGCTCACCGGCATCGGCCGAGAGGGAGGCCAGCGTGGAGTCCACGGTGCGCTGCGTGTTGATCGTGCCGTTGGCCGTCACGGCCACCGGGGTCTGCGCCGCCTGCCCGTGCTCGACCAGCGCGGAGGCGGCCTCGGCGAGGTGACTGGACGTCGCGTGCAGCACGAGCGGCCCCGGGGTGCCCGCGAGCCCCGCCCAGTCGACGTCGGTGCGCACGTCCACCTCGGTGTGCGTGCCGCCGAGCGCGACCCCGGCGTAGGCGGGCACCGCGGTGCCCGGCCCGACCCCGGGCACGATGTCGAACACGGCGCTGGTGCGGGAAACCGCCTGCACCTCCGCCACGACGGCGGACTGGGTGAGCGGGTCGCCCGCGACGAGCCGCAGCACGAGCCGGCCCGCCTTCGCCTCGGCGGTCAGGTCCTTGGCCACGTCGCCGGGTTCACCGACGGCGGGCCGCACCTCCGCCTCGGCACCGGCATAGGCCAGCACACCGGCGGGTACGTCCGGATCCGTCACCACCAGTTCGGCCTTCGCGAGCAGCTCCTGAGCGCGGACGGTCAGCAGTCCGGCGTCGCCGGGGCCCGAGCCCACGAAGGCGATGCGCCCCGTGGTCTTTCGTGCGCGGGTCATCTATTCGTCTCTCCTCGTAAACGGCCGTTCACCACTACCGGCCGGACTTATCTCCTCGTACGGTCTGGTTCTCAGCGCGACGTGCGGCCGGTACCGGGCAACGCACCGGCACCGAGGTCGAGCAGCTCGGCGGCCACCGCGCGACCGAGCCCGTCCGCGTCGTGCTTCTCCGCGATGGCCGAGGCCCGCAGGATCTCGACGGAGTCGCCCTCGATCCCGGCGGCGGCGACCCCGCGCAGCGACAGCCGCTCGACGACGGCCCCGTCACTGTCGAGGTCCTCCACCACATCGGCCAGCGCTCCGACGGGCGCACTGCAGCCTGCTTCGAGCGCGGCCAGCATGGCCCGCTCGGCCGCCACCGCGACCCGTGTCGCCTCGTCCTCCACAATGGACCGAAGCAGGTGTTCGGTGTCCACGTCGTCGACCCGCGTCTCCACGGCCAGCGCACCCTGCGCGGGGGCGGGCAGCATCTGGATCGGGTCGAGCGTCTCGGTGATCTCGTCGAGCCTGCCGACCCGGGCCAGCCCGGCGCGGGCCAGCACCACCGCGTCCAGCTCCCCCGAGGTCACCTTGCCGATCCGGGTGTCGATGTTGCCGCGGATCGGCACGACCTCGAGCCCCAGCCCGAGCGCGCGCAGCTGTGCCATCCGGCGCGGCGATCCGGTGCCGACGACGGAGCCGGGCGGCAGCTCGCCGAGCGTCAGCCCGTCCCTGGCGATGAGCGCGTCCCTCGGGTCGGCGCGCGACGGCACGGCGGCGAGCACGATGCCGGGCTCGGCCGCCGTCGGGAGGTCCTTGTAGGAGTGCACGGCGACGTCCACGTCACCGTTCAGCAGCGCCTCCCGCAGGGCGGAGGTGAACACCCCGACGCCGATCTCGGCGATCGGCGCGCTGGAGCGGTCGCCGGGCGTGGAGACCGTGACGACCTCCACGTCCTGGCCGGCCTCCTCCAGCTTCGCCGCGATGGTGCCGGTCTGCGCGAGGGCGAGCTTGCTGCCCCGCGTGCCGATGCGGATGGTGCGGTTACCCACTCTTGTCACCGTCGATCTGTTCGTGCTTCGAGCCGGCCGAGGGGCTGGACACGACGCTGGGCGCCTGCGGGTCGAGCTCGAACAGCTCGCGCAGTGCGTCCGCGTAGTCGGTGTCCGCCGTCTCTGCGGCGAGTTGCTTGACGCGCACGGTCGGGGCGTGCAGCAGTTTGTCCACGACGCGGCGGACCGTCCGGCCCAGCTCCTCGCGGACGTCTCCGTCGAGCTCGGGCAGCCGCTTGTCCAGGCGGAGCAGCTCGGCGTCGACCACTTCGGCCGCCCGCTTGCGCAGGGCCGTCACCGTCGGGGTGACCTCGGCGCTGCGCTGGCCGGCCAGGTAGGCGCGGACCTCGTCCAGGATGATCCCCGAGGCCCGTGCGGTCTGCTTCGCGGTGGTGCTGCTGCCCGACTCGTCCATCCGGCGGCGCACCGTCTCCAGGTCCACCAGCTCGACGCCGGGCATCCGCGCGACCGCCACGTCGACGTCCCTCGGCAGGCCGAGGTCGCACACCACGAGCGGGGTGCTGCGGGCCTCGACGTGCTCGGCGACCAGCACGGCACCCTTGGCGCCGGTGCAGGAGACCACGATGTCGGCCTGCGCGACCGCCATCGCCAGCTCGTTCATCGGCACGGCGCGGGCGGCGACGCCCTGTTCCGCGATCGACTCGGCGAGCCGCGCGGCGTTCTCCGGCGTCCGGTTGGCCACCGTCACGCCACCGATGCCGCCCTTGCGCAGCTGCGCGGCCGCGAGCGCGCCCATCGAGCCGGCACCGACGACCAGCGCCTGCTTGCCGGCCAGGTCGCCCGCCGCGGCAAGGGCCTCGGAGACCACCGACGCGCCGAGCTGGTCGAGCCCGGTCTCGGTGTGCACCCGCTTGCCGACCCGCAGCGTCGTCTGCACCAGCTCGTGCAGCACACGGCCGACCGTGCCTGCGTCGCGCGCGGTGGCGTAGGCGGCCCGCACCTGGCCGAGGATCTGGGTCTCGCCGACGACCATCGAGTCCAGCCCGGCGGCGACGGAGAACACGTGCTCGACCGCGGCGCCGGCGTAGTGCACGTAGAAGTTGTCGTACAACGCGGCCGGCTCGAGGCCGGCCTGGCGGGCGAGCACCTCGGAGACGTCGCCGAGCCCGCCGTGGAAGGTCTCGACGACGGCGTAGACCTCGACCCGGTTGCACGTCGAGAGCAGCATCACCTCGGAGACGTGCTCGGTCTGCTGGAGCTCGTGCAGCACCTTGTCCAGCTCGGCGGCAGGCACCGCGACCCGCTCCAGGGTCCGCAGGTCGGCGGTCCGGTGGGACAGCCCGATCGCCAGGATGCTCATCACGGCACCACCACTCCGTTGCCCGTCACCGAGCCGTTCATCTCACTGTCCGCCCTTCGGGCGACGTGAAACGACAGGATCTGCAGCTCCACTGCCAAGTCGACCTTCCGCACCTCGACGTGTTCGGGCACCTGCAGCACCACCGGTGCGAAGTTCAGGATGCACTGCACCCCGCCGGCGACGAGCCGGTCGCACACCGATTGAGCCGCGGTGGGCGGCGTCGCCACGACACCGATGGAGATCTGCCGCTCGGTGCACACCGCGGGGATGTCCTCGATGTGCGAGACGGGCAGACCGCCCACCGGCACCCCGATCAGGTCCGGATCGATGTCGAACAGAGCTTCGACCGGAAAGCCCCGGCCGGGAAAACCGCCATAGTTTGCCAACGCATGGCCGAGGTTACCGATTCCCACGACCGCGACCTTGTGCTGACGGGTGAGGCCGAGCGTGCGCTCGATGTGGCCGATGAGCACGGCGACGTCGTAGCCGACGCCGCGGGTGCCGTAGGAGCCGAGGTAGGACAGGTCCTTGCGCAGCTTCGCCGAGTTGACCCCGGCGGCGTTGGACAGCTCTTCGCTGGACACCGTGGTCGACCCCTGGTCGGCCATGCCGGAGAGCACGCGCAGGTAGACGGCCAACCGCGCCACCGCGGCCTCCGGGATCGACTTGGCGCGGGCCTCCGGGTCGGCACCGGCGGCCTCGGCGACGGCCGGCATCTCGGCGGTGGGTGCGTTGTCGGCGTCCGGGGCGGCCGGCGTCCGCGTGCGCTTGGCCGCGGCCCCGTTGCGCCGGCCCCGCTGTGCCACCACGCTGGCTCTCCTGTCGCCGAAGTTCTGCGAGATCAACCCTTGACCCGGCGGCCATGAAGGTGTTCGATGCGGCACCGCCCGGGTGATGGGATAACGGTAGCCATTTGTGAACGCAGGCACAAAGTGGCTGGTCGCAGGGCTGATACAGGATACGCCGGCGCCGTCGTGGCCCCCACGACGAAGTGTGCACCCGCCGTTGTGGCGGGTGCACACCCGGTGAGCAATCGGCGGTGGGTCAGCTGTTGGCGCCCGGGGTGAGCACCGTGTCGATCACGAACACCGTGGCGTTCGCGGTCGGAACGTTGCCGCAGAGCACCTTGGCGCCGTTCACGGTCATGTCCTCGCCGGAGCCCTCGATCTCGAGCGGGCCGCCGTCGGCGTTCAGCGACTCGACCTCACCGGCACCGGCCAGGCCCTCGGCGTCGTAGCGCTGCGGGATCACGTGGTACTGCAGGATCGGGGCGAGCTGGTCGGGATTGCCGGCGAGCTCGTTGAACTTCTCCTCGCCCAGCGCTTCGAAGGCCGGATCGGCGGGCGCGAAGACGGTCAGGTTGTCGGTGCTGTTCAGCGTGTCGGCGAGCCCGTCGACGGCGCCCACCGCGGCCACCAGCTTGGTCAGCAGCGGGTTGTTGCTCGCGGCCGTGGCCACCGGGTCGTCGATCATGCCCTGCACCGAGCCCTCACCCTCGGTGGGCACCTGGGCGCAGCCCGGGCCGTAGACGTCCATCGCGGTGGTGACACCCTCGCCACCTCCCGCCGACTCGGTCGCCGGGGAGCTCTCCGGAGCGCTTGACTGTGCGGGCGGCGACTCCGCGTCCTCGGCGCTCTCGCCGCCCTCGGTACCGCCACAGGCGGCGAGGGACAGGATGGCCGCTGCCGCGATGCCGGCGCCGGCGATACGTCGGATTTTCCTCACAAAGATCACTCCAATTTCTGGTGCCGGACCGCGCCCGGACTCCGTGTTTCCAAAGGGATTCGGGGCTGCCGGCCGACCGGATTGGTGCGACCGGAGATTTTTCGCGAGTCTCCGTCCAGGCCCACGAGTTCCGCACTCGCGGCACGGTCAACGGGGGACTCGCGGGCTGGAGTGGGGGACTCGCGGGGTCAGGTGACCTCGAACAGCACGGTGTGCCTGCCGGTGGCGCCGTCCGGGATGGTGCCCTGGCGCTCCCCGGTCTGCGTGTAGCCGGACTTGTCCGTGGCGCGGGTGGTCACCCGGTGCTGGCCGGGCGCCGGGTCCAGCTCCAGCCGCCACATCCGCCAGGTGTCCTCGTTGACGGAAGTGGACAGTTCGGCCTCCCGCCACGGCCCGTCGTCGAGGCGTACCTCGACCTTCTCGATGCCGATGGTCTGCGCCCACGCGATCCCGGCGACGGTGACGTTGCCCGCGGGCACCTTCTCGAAGCCCTGCGGCGAGTCGATGCGGGACTGCGTCTTGATCGGCGCCTCCCTGGCCCAGCTGCGGTCGAGCCAGTACGCCCTGCGCGCGTCCCAGGTCGTGATCTCGATGTCGGTCAGCCACTTCGTCGCGGACACGTAGCCGTAGAGGCCGGGGACCACCATCCGCACGGGGAAGCCGTGTTCGAGCGGCAGCGGCTCGCCGTTCATCCCGATGGCCAGCAGCGCGCCCCGCTCCCGGTCGAGCGCGGCCTCGACCGGGGTGCCGCAGGTCCAGCCGTCCACGCTGGTGGAGAACAGTTGCTGCGCGCCCTGGCGCACCCCGGCCTGCTCCAGCACGCCGGCGAGCTCGATGCCGATGAAGTTCGCCGTCGAGATGTACGGACCACCGACCTCATTGGACACGCAGCACATCGTGATGGTCCGCTCGACCAGCGGGCGGCCGCGGATGTCGTCGTAGTCCAGCACGAGCTCGTTGTCGACCATGCCGTGCACGCGCAGCGACCAGTCCTCGGCGCGCACCTGCGGCACGACGAGCGCGGTGTCGACCCGGTAGAAGTCCTTGTTCGGGGTGATGAACGTCGGCGTGCCCGCCTTGGCGAAGTCCGCTCCCGGCGGCAGCGGCGGAGCCTTCTCGGCGACCTCCAGTGTGCCGAGCGCGGCGCGGGAGCCCTGCGCGCTCCTGGACCGCCCGATCAGCTGGCCGCCGAGGCCCAGCACCCCGGCACCGACCGCGACGCCCGAGGCACCGACCAGGAACCGCCGCCGGGGCGACGCCGTGTCCGCGCTCAGCGACGCCGTGTCCGCGTCCTGCGTCGCCGGCACGTGTCCCTGTGGCGCGGACACGTTGCGCAGGCCCAGCGCGTGCAGCCAGCGGAACGCCGCCAGCCCGGCGCCCAGGCTCACCAGCGGCGCGACGAGGGCGAGCTGCCCCAGGTCCGGCCTGGTGTAGACCGCCACGCCACCGACCAGGCCGAACAGGGTGATCACGATCGTGCCCGGCAGGGCCGAGCGCCGGGACAGCAGGCCCGCGACCACCGATACCAGCACCATGACCAGCGCCATGCCGCCGAGCAGCACGACCTTGTCGTAGGTGCCGAACGTCTGGACCGCCCAGTCCTTGACCTCGACCGGCGTCAGGTCGATCGCGGAGTTGCCCACGGCCAGGTACGGGGACGCGGTCGGCCCGACGAACGCCGCGACCAGATGGCCCGCGGCCAGCGCGGCGAGGAGACCGAGCAGCCCGGTAAGGGCGGCCACGGGAACCGGCAGCCGCGGTCCGGCGTCGGTACGGGCTGGGGCATCGCTGGCGTCGCTCATACCCCTATCTTCGGCGCCGCCGGGCGAATCGATTGGTCCCCGAGCGCTTACGGTCGGATTACGCGTGCTCGTGAGTGCGCACGCGAGTCAGAACACTGTTACGCACTCACGAGGGCGCGGCGGAGGCGGTCCTCGTCAACCGACCAGTAGCCGTGCTCCGCGCCGTCCACCAGGATCACCGGCACCCGGTCGCCGTACTCGGCCCGCCACTCCGGATCGGAGTCGACATCCGCCGTCGACCACTCCACCCCCAGCTCGGCGCAGATCCGCTCGACGTCCTGCTCCGCGCGCACACACGCCGAGCAGCCGTCCCTGGTCATCACGGTCACCTGGTGCATGACCCCATCATCCCCGCAACCGGTCGCGGCGCAGCTTGCCGGTGGCCGTGTGCGGCAACTCGGTGACGAACCGGACGGTGGCAGGCACCTTGTAACCGGCCAGCCGCTCGGCGCACCGGTCGACGACCTGCTGCTCGGAAAGCGAAGCACCCGCCTCCGGCACCACGACCGCCTGCACCGCCTCGCCGGTGCGCTGGTCGAGCACCCCGACCACCGCCACCTCGGCGACACCGGGCAGCCCCGCGACGACCTCCTCCACCTCGCGCGGGAACACGTTGAAGCCGTTGACGATGACCAGGTCGTTGGCCCGGTCCACGAGGTGCAGGTCGCCGTCGCTGTCGAGGTAGCCCACGTCGCCGGTGCGGAACCAGCCGTCGGCGTCGGGCCCGTGCGCGCGGTCCGGCCAGTACCCGGAGAACAGGTTCGCGCCCCGGATGGCCACGAGCCCGGTGCCGCCGGGGTCGTCGGGGAACGTGTCGTCCGGGTCGTCGGCGTCCAGCGGCACCGGGCCGGGAGTGCCGTCACTGTCCACCAGCCGCAGTTCCACGCCGGGCAGCGGGCGGCCCACCGAGCCGGGCTTCGGGTAACCCGTGACCAGTGTGGTGGTCACCACGGGTGCGGCCTCGGTGAGCCCGTAGCCCTCGAAGACGTTGAGCCCGGTGGCCCCGCGGATGGCCGCGAGCGTCCTCGGGTGCAGCGGCGCGGCGCCGGAGGTGAGCATCCGCACGGTCGCCAGCCCCTCGCCCAGCTGGTCGGCGGGCAGCGCGGCGAACTCGGCGTACATCGTGGGCACGCCGACGATTGCGGTCACCCGGTGGGCAGCGCAGTCGGCCAGCGCCGCATGCGCGTCGAAGCGCGGGGACAGCACCGCCGTCGCGCCGGCCGCCGCCGTGGTCAGCAGCCCGGGCCCGAGGCCGTAGATGTGGAACAGCGGGATGGTGATGAGCACCCGGTCTCCGGGCTCGGTGACCGGCGGCCTCAGCTCGCGGATCTGGGCGACGTTGGCCAGCAGCGCCCGGTGGGACAGCATCGCGCCGCGCGAAGGGCCGTTGGTGCCCGAGGTGTAGAGCAGTACGGCGATGTCCTCGCCGCCACCGACCGGCGCGGAGGGCTCACCGGTGGTCTCGATCGAGGACGCCAGCACGGGCACGTCGCCGTCGGGATCCGCGCCACCGTCCTCGGTGATCAGCAGCCTCGCTCCACTGTGTTCGAGCAGCGGGCGCACTTCGGCGGTGGGGGCCTGTGGCGAGAGCGGCAGCGCGATGCCGCCCGCACGCGCCACGGCGAAGAAGGAGACGGCGAACGCGGTGGACGTCGGCAGCCGGATCGCCGCCCGGTCGCCCGGCGCCAGCCCGGCCTCGGTCAGCCGCCGCGCCGCAGCGCTGACCGCGGCATCGACGTCCGCCCAGGTCAGCGTCGTACCCGTGGCGGTGTCGATCAGCGCGGGCGCGCCCGGCCGGGTACGCGCGGCCTCGGACACCAGATCGGCGACGTTGCCACCAGGGTCCTCCTGCACCGACACGACCACCCCTCTCGACCTCGGACTCGGGCCCGCACAGTCTGCCAGCCGCCTCCCCCGTCGTGGGGAGGAAGTCGTGCCGTCTCCTTTTCGCAATCGAAACAGCACTACCTACTTCGCGGTAACAACGCGTATGCTCCGTCAGAACGTCAGTGGCGATGATCACGTGGGATCCGGGAACCAGCCCGGAGGAGGTGCGACAGATGAGCCTGCCGATCGCTGTTGCGGCTGGTCCGACGCTGACCCCGTTCCGGCCCGCGGAACGGACCGCACCCGTGGAGCGGGCCGTGCCCGATCCCGCCGACGCCGCGATGACCGAGACGTGGGCCCTCGTGCGCGATGCCCAGGACGGCGACAGCACCGCGTTCGGCCGGCTCTACGACCGCTACGTCGACTCGGTGTACCGGTACGCGCTGTTCCGCCTCGGTGACCGGCACCTCGCCGAGGACGTGACCAGCGAGACCTTCCTGCGCGCGCTGCGCCGGATCACCTCCGTCAGCTACCAGGGCCGCGACGTCGGCGCCTGGTTCATCACGATCGCCCGCAACCTCGTGCTCGACCACGTGAAGTCGAGCAGGTTCCGCCTCGAGGTGGTCACCGACGAGGTCACCGAGTCGGGCGCACCGCCCTTCGGCGGGTCGGGCTCGCGCAACGCGCCGGGGCCCGAGCAGCAGGTCATCAGCAAGACGACGAACGCCGAACTGCTCCGCTGCGTCGCCGATCTCGGCGACGACCAGCGGGAGTGCATCATCCTCCGCTTCATGCAGGGCCATTCGGTCGCCGAGACCGCCGCGATCATGAACCGCAACGAGGGAGCGATCAAGGCGCTGCAGCACCGCGCCGTCCGCAGGCTCGCCCAGCTCCTGCCCGCCGGCGTGCGCTGAGGGCGAGCCCGTAACCGGACACCGCCACCGGTCGTTGCTGCTCCGAAGGATTCGGGCGAGGACGGCATGGAGGCGTAGGCGGCGGTGAAGAGGCCTCCCTGGCCGGCGGGACGCGGGCACGAACACGAGCGGTTCGCTCGGGCGGTCGACGAGCGGACCGGCCGCGACCCGGAGTTCGGCGACGAACTGGCGGTCGTCGACGCGCTCCGCAGGCTCGGCGCCACCGCGGCAGTCGACGAGGAGTCCCGCGAGCGGATCGCCCACCGCGTGGCCACCACGCCCGAACCGGCCCGGCGCAGGAGGCGGCGGGCACCGGTGCTGGCCGCCGCGATCGCCGTGCTCATCGCACTCGGCGGCCTGACGACGCTGCTGTCCGGGGACGCGCTGCCGGGTGAGCCGCTGTACGACCTCAAGCGGGCCCGCGAGGCCGCCGTGCTCCAGCTGACCTTCGACGACGAGGCCAGGGCGCTGCGGCATCTGGAGTACGCCGCCCGGCGGCTCGACGAGCTGACGATACTGGCGGGGCGCGAGCCCGCGGGCGGACCCGGCCACACCGTCGCGCTCGAGGACTTCACCGGCGAGGCCAGAGCCGGAACCGCGCAGCTCACCGCGCTGGCCACCGGCTCCGACGGGCACCACCTCGGTACGTTGCGGTCCTGGGCGACCGCGCGGACCGGCGAGCTCACGGCGTTGCGCCCGGTGCTGGCCGCCGCCACCGCCGAACCGGCGGCCCTGCTGGTCAGGATCGAGGAGCGCGCCGCCGCACTGGCCGAGCGGATGGGCTGCTACCAGATCACCTCCGGCGACTCCGACGACCTGGGCGCGCTGCCCGCGCGCGGCGACTGCCGCCCGAACCGTGGCGGCCCGGCGGGCGGTGTGCCGACCCTGCCGGGCCCGTTCACCGGCGATCCGGGGACCGGCGTCAGGGAACCGCTCGCCGTCGCGCCGCCGCCACCGTCGAGCGCCACCCCGGCACCACGGACGGCCGCCGGCGCCGGACCGACGTCGCCGCGACCTCCGCCGCCGACCACCACGACCACGCCGCCGCCGATCGTCGAGGCGCCCATTCCCAGCACCGTCCCGGGGCCGCGGCTGCCGGATTCGGGCCTGCCGCGCGACCCGGTCGTGTCGATCCCGCTGCCACTGCCCGGCCTGCCCGAGCTCGGGCTCGGCTAGCCCGGTCTCGCCGGCCCGCCGCACGTCGCGCGGGCGAGCGTACCCCTGGGTGGTCCCATCGCTACTCTGTCTAGGAGCACCGGTGTGGAGTCGAGCGTGGAGGCGGTGTGCGTGTCACGTTGGCGGGTCCGCGGTAAGGGCCACGAACGCGAGCGTCTCGCGGCGCTGGCCGGCGAGGCCTCGGCCGACGCCGCTGTCGCGATGGAGGCCGCGACCCAGGCGGACCTCGCCGGGGAGACGGCCGAAGCGATCCAGCCCGAGCGGGCGGAGGAGCCCGCTCCCCCACAGGCGCCGCCGGACCTGACCGCGGCCGCGTTCTTCGACGTGGACAACACGATGATGATGGGCGCGTCGATCTTCCACTTCGCCCGCGGCCTCGCCGCCCGCAAGTACTTCACGACCTCCGACCTCGCCGGTTTCGCCTGGCAGCAGATGAAGTTCCGGGTCGGCGGGCGGGAGAGCAGGGACGGCGTGCAGTCCAGCCGCGAGCAGGCGCTGTCCTTTGTGGCCGGCCGGACGGTCGATGAGATGGTGGCCGTCGGCGAGGAGATCTACGACGAGCTCATGGCAGACAAGATCTGGGCGGGCACGCGCGCGCTCGCCCAGATGCATCTCGATGCCGGGCAGCGCGTCTGGCTGGTCACCGCCACCCCCGTCGAGCTGGCGGCGATCATCGCGCGGCGTCTCGGCCTCAACGGCGCGCTCGGCACGGTGGCCGAGAGCGTCGACGGGGTGTTCACCGGGCGACTGGTCGGCGATCTGCTGCACGGCAGGGCGAAGGCGCACGCGGTGCGGGCGCTCGCCGCGCGGGAGGGGCTGAACCTGCGGCGGTGCACGGCGTACTCGGACTCGCAGAACGACGTGCCGATGCTGTCGGTGGTGGGCACCGCGGTGGCGGTCAACCCGGACGCGGGGCTGCGCGAGATCGCCAGGGCCCGGCAGTGGGAGATCCGCGACTTCCGGACCGGGCGCAAGGCGGCGAAGATCGGGGTGCCGTCCGTGCTCGGCGCGGGTGCCGTGGCCGGTGCCGTCGCGGCCGGCCTCGCGTACCGCAGGCGCGCCGCCTGACCCGGGTCGCCCGGCTCAGCCGCGGAAGACGTCGCGGCGCTGGGCGAGCCTGCGGTAGAGCATCTGCTGGATGGACTCCCTGACCTGGTCGGTGAGGTTGAAGACCAGCATCGGGTCCTCCTCGGCCTCGGCCTCGTAGGTCCCGGTGCTGATCGGCTCGCCGAACTCGATGTGCCACTTGGTCGGCAACGGAACGGTGCCCAGCGGGCCGAGCAGCGGGAAGAACGGCGTCACCGGGAAGTACGGGAGGCCGAGCAGCCGGGCGAGCGGCCTGATGTCGCCGAGCTTGGGATAGATCTCCTCCGCGCCGACGATCGCGCAAGGGATGATCGGCACGCCCGTGCGCAGCGCCGCCGAGACGAACCCGCCGCGACCGAAGCGCTGCAGCTTGTACCGCGCCGAGTAAGGCTTGCCGACGCCCTTGAAGCCCTCCGGCCACACGCCGACCAGCTCACCGGCCCGCAGCAGGCGCTCCGCGTCCGGGTTGCACGCGAGCGTCTGCCCGGACCTGCGGGCCAACGTGCCCAGCACCGGTGTCCGGAACAGCAGGTCCGCGCCGAGCATCCGCAGGTGCCGGTGCGCCGGGTGCTCGTCGTGCACCGCGACCGCCGTCATGACCGAGTCCAGCGGCAGGACGCCGGAGTGGTTGCAGACCAGCAGAGCACCACCCTCGGCGGGAAGATTCGGCACGCCGTGGGTGCTGACCCGGAACCACTTGTCGTACAGCACCCGCAACGGGGGCAGCAGGAGCGTTTCGGTGAGCTCGGCGTCGAAGCCGAACTCGTCGACCGAGTAGTCGCCGGTCAGCCGGTGCCGGAGGAAGCCGAGCAGCCGGCCGAGCGCCGCGGGCAGCGACTCGTCCTCCGCACCGGAGGGGGCGGCGGATCCGGCGCGGTCCGGAGGCGGCAGCACCGGCGCCTCGTCCGCGGCCGGTGGCGCCGGAGCCTCGACGGGGATGGCCCGGCGGACCGGCTCCGTGGCTCGTTCCCGGACCCGGTGGAGCGGGATGACCTGCGCCGTTGTGCTGGTCGTCACAACTTCCGCCTCCAAGCGTGCCTTCCGGAGCATGTCATCGTCGGGTGGTCTGGCCGGTCGCGGCGGCTGTGAGCACCGCACTCGCCAGCCCGGCCGCGCGGTCGCCGTCCACCAGCGGGCGCAGTCCACGCCCCTGTACGAAGTCGTCGAACGCCTCCCGGGTGCTCCACCGGGGCGTGTAGCCGAACGTCTCCTTGAGCCTGGTGTTGTCCACCACGCGGCCGAAGTTCAGCAGCCGTACCTGGTCGGACGAGAAGTCCACCACACGGGCACCGCGCAGCACCCTGCCGATCGAGGGCATCGCCGCCCGCGGCACCGGCAGCTCCACCCGGCCGGCCCGCCGGATGGCCTGCGAGAGCGTCAGCACGCCGTCGGCCCCGACGTTGAACACGCCGGGCCGGTCGTGCAGCGTCGCGCGTTCGAGCACGGCGAGCGCGTCGGCGGAGTGCAACAGCTGTATGCGGGCGTCGAAGCCGAGCACCGTGGGCACCACCGGCAGCGCGAAGTACCGCGCGAGCACGGTGTCGACGTCGGGGCCGATGACGTTGACCAGTCGGGCCATGGTCACCGTGATGTCCGGGCGGCGGCGGGACAGGCCCCGCACGTAGCCCTCCATCTCGACGGCGTCCTTGGCGTAGCCGTTGGCCGAGGCGGGGATGAGCTCGGAGTCCTCGGTCAACACCGCGGGTGAACGGGAGCTCGCGCCGTACACGGCGGCGGTGGACTTGACGACGAGCTTGCGCACGAGCGGCGAACGCTGGCACGCGGCGAGCAACCGCATGGTGCCGATGACGTTGACTTCCTTGATCGCCATCCGCCTGCCCGGCCCGGCCGGATGGCAGGTCGTCGACGCATGCACCACCGTGTCCACCCGGGCGGATGTGATGATCTTCGCGATCAGCGGGTTCCGGATGTCCGCGCGGACGAACTCGGCATGGCCCATCCGCTGCTGCACGGCCCTGCTCGGTGGCGATGTGTCGACACCGATGACCCGTTCCAGGTCCGCGTCGTTGCCGAGCCTGGCCAGCAGCCGCCCGCCCAGCTCACCACCGACTCCGGTGACGAGCACGATGTTGGCAGGCATCGGGGGCCCCTTCTGCGAAGGCGGAAAGTGCTTCAGCTGCGGTGGCGCCCCGGACTCTACTCCGTGGGAGGTGCGCCGGGGGCGCCGCTAACCTGCTGTTTACCCCCGGCCACGCGGATCGTCCACCGGAAGTCACCCGAACGCAGGCGATGGCCCGCCCGGAGAGCCGGGCGGGCCATCGGGAGCAGCGGTTCGCGCGGTGTCCTACGGCACCTACTTGCCCTGCTTGCGACGCTGCACTCGCGTGCGGCGAAGCAACTTGCGGTGCTTCTTCTTGGACATGCGCTTGCGGCGCTTCTTGATCACCGAGCCCACAGGTGCTCCTTAACGTCGGTCATTGGTTCACGTGGGGCAGCACGGCGTACCACGCCGAGCGCGTCTGCCACGAACGGCCTATCAGGTTACCCGGCGGCCACCCGCGCTCTGCCCTTGGGCCTATCCGACGTCGAAATACGCGTTGTCGAGGTAGTCGTGGACCGCCTTCTCCGGTACCCGGAACGACTTGCCGACGCGCACGGCCGGCAGCTCGCCCGAATGCACCAGGCGGTAGACGGTCATCTTGGAGACTCGCATCAGCGAGGCCACCTCGGCGACCGTCAGGAACTGAACCTGCCGGGGTCCCGGTAGGTCTTCCTTTCTGTCCGGCGGCATCTTTTCACCATGTCCCATCCACGTGCCGCGCCGCTCGGCTTCCCCACCGACGGTGCAGGCACGCACGTTCTACCACCGAGGGTAGCGGGACATATGGGGCCAGTGCGACGCCTGTCACGAGGATGGCCGGTCGCCGGGACGATCGGCCCAGCTCAGTGGTCCTCGTGCGCTCGTCCGAGTTCGACCGAACGGTCGCGGGCGGCCTCGATCGCGGCGAGCAGCGCGGCACGCACACCGTGCTTCTCGAGCTCCCGGATCGCGTTGATCGTCGTCCCGGCCGGGGAGGTCACGTTCTCGCGCAGGATCACCGGGTGCTCGTCGCTGCCTGCCAGCATCTTCGCCGCGCCGACCGCGGACTGCACGATCAGCTGACCGGCCACCGCGCGCGGCAGCCCCAGCAGGATGCCCGCGTCGATCATGGCTTCGACCAGGTAGAAGAAGTACGCGGGCCCGGACCCGGACAGCGCGGTGACGGCGTCCTGCTGCGACTCCGGCACCTCGACGACCCTGCCGACGCAGGAGAGCATCTCCTCGACGATCTCCACGTGCCGGGCGGTGGCGTTCCGGCCGGGGGAGACGGCGCTCATGGCCTCGTTGACGACCATCGGGGTGTTCGGCATGACCCGCACGACCGGGGTGCCCTCGGGCAGCCTCCGCTCGTAGAGCGCGGTGGGCAGCCCCGCGCAGAGGGACACCACCAGGGAGCCCGGGCCGACCAGCGGAGCCAGCTCGGTCAGCAGTGGCTCGATGTCCTGCGGCTTGACGGCCACCACGAGCACGTCGGCCCGCTTGGCCGCCTCGGCCACCTCGGCGCTGGCGACGCCGTAGCGCTGCGTCAGCTCCGCGGCCCGTTCCGGGTGCCGTTCGGTGAACAGCAGCTCAGCGGCGTCCCGGCCACCGTGCAACAGCCCGGACAGCAGCGCCTCTCCGATCTTCCCAGCTCCGAGTACGGCGATCGTTCCCATGCGGAGAGACTAGGCAAGCCACCCCGGGCCGATCCGCGCGGGCGGCGCGCACCTCTCGTGAGTGTTCAGCCGAGTTAGAACGCGGTTACGCACTCACGACCGGTGAGCTGCGGAAACAGTGCACGTTCCAGCGGGTTCGGCGACAGCTGCCTCAGAGCGCCGGTGCCAGGGCGAGCTGGCGGGCCTGGCACACGATTCGGCCGTGCGCGTCGACGACCGTGGCGTCGGAGTCGAACCAGGCCTCCTGGACCGACCGCGACTCCACCTGTACCCGCAGCCACCCCGGCGCGGGCCGGGCACGCACGAGCGCGGTCAGCTGCGCCGTCGGCGCCCAGCCGAAGCGGCCGAGGTTGAACACGACCGGCGGGTTGATGTCGCCGGCCAGCAGCGCGAAGTACGGGTCGGGGTCACCATCGCGCGGCCGCACCCACAGCCGCAGCCGTGGCGGGTCGCCGGTGCGTCCCGTCAGGTAGCCGGCCGTGGCCGGGTCGATCCGCACGTCGCAGCCCTTGGCCAGGTTGAACACGCCCTCGGACGTCTCGCCGGAGAGCACGAGGGCCCCGGGCGGCGGCTCCGGCGGCAGCGCGGGAGCGTCGTTCCACATGGGCGGCCTCGACGGCAGCCTGCCCGCCGTGACACGCGCCTCGACGCAGCTGCGGCCCCGCTGTTCGATGCCCACCGCGACGACGGTTGCGCGCCTGCCGACCTTGCGGATGTCGGTGCGCAACAGCACCGGCCCGACCGCGGGCGGGCGCAGGAACTCGGCGCTGACCACCATCGGGTCCGTCGGCGGCTCCCCGCGCTCGCCGAGCGCGCCGACGGCCGCCTTGGCGACCAGCGCCATCAGGAAGCCGCCGTGCGGGTGCCCGCCGATGGACCAGTCCTGACGCAGGTCGGCGGTGAAGGTCCCGTCGCCGAGCGATCGCGTGACACAGGCCGCGGCGAAGGACGCCGGGTCGAACTCGACGGTGCTCACGAACGGCTGGCCAGTGCTCGGAGGAAGAACGCCGTGTTGGCGGGCCGCTCGGCCAGCCGCCGCATCAGGTAGCCGTACCACTGCTCACCGAACGGCACGTACACGCGCACGGTTTCCCCTTCCGACGCCAGCCGGCGCTGCTCGTCCGGCCGGACCCCATACAGCATCTGGTACTCGTAGCTGTCCTGCTTGCGGCCGTACCAGCGGATCCGCTCCGCCAGCACAGCGATCAACCGCGGATCGTGGGTGGCGAACATCGGGTAGCCCTCCCCGGCGAGCAGGGTGTTCGCGCACCGCACGAAGCTGAGGTCGACGTCGTGGGCAGAGCCGAACGCGACGTCAGGGGGCTCGGCGTAGGCGCCCTTGCACAGCCGCACCCGCGAGCCCGGGCCGGCCAGCGCCGCGGCGTCGGCCTCGGTACGGCGCAGGTAGGACTGGAGCACGGCGCCGACCCACGGCCAGTGGTGCCGCAGCTCCGCGAGCACACGCAGGGTCGCGTCGGTGGTCGTGTGGTCCTCCATGTCGATGGTCACGGTGGTGCCGCACTGCTCGGCGGCCGCGCAGACCCGGGTCATATTGTCCAGGGCCAGCTTCTCGTCGACCGCACCGGAGTCGTCCCGGACGCTGATCGCCGAGAGCTTGACGCTCACCTCCGCACGGCCGGCGAGGCCCTGGCCGTGCAGCTCATCGAGCAGCCGGAGGTAGCTGCGCACGATGCGCTCGGTCACGGCGGGGTCACTGGTGTCCTCGCCGAGGTAGTCGAGCGTCGCGTACCGGCCGTCGGCCGCGAGCCCGCGGACCGCGTCGATGGCGTCGTCCAGGGTCTCGCCGGCCACGAACCGGGAGACGACGCTCCTGGTGCCCGGTGCGGTGGCGGCGAGACGCCGGATCGTGTCGTTGCCGGCGGCGGCGAGGATCAACGAACGCAGCGGGTTCACAGCAAAACTGTACGTGTGAGTAGATGGGATCGGCGCAGGCCATATCCCCCTGGCGGGTGGGACCGCTCACTACTGGCCGAGGTGGAACCGGGCGAACAGCAGCGCTTCGGCGAGATCCTTCGCGCGCTGGGCGGTCCGCCGTGCGCCGCGGGTGTTCACCTCAAGCACCACCTGGCCGCCGAAGCCGCGGGTGGCCAGCCGCTCCAGCATCTCGGCGCACGGTTGCGTGCCGCGCCCCGGCACCAGGTGCTCGTCCTTGGGCGCCCCGGTGCCGTCCGCCAGGTGCAGATGGGTGAGCCCGGCGCCCATCCGGTCGGCCAGCTCCAGCGCGTCCATGTGCGCGGCGGCGGTGTGCGAGAGGTCGAGGGTGTAGTTGCGGTAGCCGACGTCCGTCGGGTCGATCGAGGGGCGGAACGCCGAGACGCGGCTGTTCCGCCCGCCGCCCGGCGGGCGGACCTTGAACATGTTCTCGACAGCGATCGCGACGCCGCTGCGTTCCTCCAGCTCGGCCACCAGGTCGGCGAAGTAGTCGCCGTAGCGGCGCTGCCAGCGAAACGGCGGGTGCACCACCACGGTGCGGGCCTCCAGCTCCAGCGCGGCCTCCACGCTGCGCTTGAGCCGCACCACGGGGTCGGGCGACCACACCCGCTGGGTGATCAGCAGCGAAGGCGAGTGCACCGAGAGCACGGGCACGCCGGTGCCCTGGCTCAGCCTTCGCAGCGCGGGGACGTCCTGGCTCACCGGGTCCGCCCAGACCATCACCTCGACGCCGTCGTAACCCAGCGCTGCCGCGAGCTCGAACGCGCTGCCGGCCCGTAGCGGCCACACCGACGCCGTCGACATCCCGACGGGGATCGCGGCGACCACCCGGCGCTACCTCGACACGAGCAGCAGCGCGGCAGGCGAAACGGTGACCACCAGCCCGACGAGCAACGCGAGCACGGTGGTCTGCAGGTCCTCGGCGCGCCGGACACGGCGCACGATCCACACCAGGCCCACCGTCACGACCAGCGCCGCGATCAGGGCGGCGGCGGGCAGCTGCACCCACAGCCAGTTGAACCCGAGCCACACGCCCGCTCCGCCGAGCACGCCCAGCGTGAGCTGCCCGGCCAGGGCCAGCCACTGCCGGGCCGGGGAGGGCTCGTCGGCGTCGTCGTACTCGGTGTATTCGGAGTACTCGGAGTCCTCGTACTCGTCCTCGTAGTCACGCTCGTAGTCGCGGTCGTAGGACTCCTGTTCGTAGTCCTCGTCCGCGTAGTCGCGGGGGTCAAGGGGGTCGTGGGGGTCGCGAAGGTCGCGGAGGGCACGGCCCTCGCCGAGCGGGTCGTCGTCGAGGACGCCCGTGCGGCCGGTCCCGTAGCCGCCGGGTTCCGCCTCGTCGGCGTCCGCGTCGTCGAAGTCCGGCACGAAGTGACCGGTCGCAGGCCCCGCATCGGGCAACTGGTCCTCGCCCGGCCCGACCGGGGGCACGACCGGCATCACGCCGACCTCGGTGTCCTCCTGCGCGATCCGGTCCACCGGCTCGGGTGGCGGCGCGGCCTTGCGCCTGCGCTGCCGCCAGCCGGCCAGTCCGGCGGGCGGCTCGTTCGGGTCGGGAGCCGGCTCCGGTGGCGCGGGGGTGTCCTCGACGACCGGGAACTGCTCGGTGTTCGGTTCCGGTGGCGGCGGCGCGCCGCGCAGCGGCCTGCGGCGCCGCGGGGGCGCCGGGTATGCCCCGTTCACCTGCGGCGGCGCGGGTGGCGGCGGCTCGGCCGTCTCCGGTTCGGTCACGCCGCCCAGCCCGTCGAGACGGGCGGAGAGCGAGCCGTCCGCGGCGGGTGGCTGTGGCGGCGCGGGCCGGGCGGCGCCGCGAGCCCGCGGGTCGGCCTGCGGCGGCGCGGCGGCGTTGCGAGGTGGTGGCGGTCCCGGTGGCGGCAGTGGTGGCCTGCCGCCCTCGTCCGGCGGCGGTACGGGGTAGCCACCGGTGCCCTGCAGCGGCGCGGGTGCGCCGCGCGGCGGGAACCTCGGCGGCGGGGGCGGCTCCTCCGGCGTTTCCGGCGGGGCGGCGGCCGGACGGCCGTTGCGCCGCGCCGGTGGCGCGGAGTCCTCCTCCCCGCGGATCCGGTTGATGATCGCCTGCGGCGCCGTGTCGCCCATCTCCGGCTGACGGCCCCCCGGCGCGTCGTCATCCTCGGCAGCGCGACGCCGTCGGCGGCGCGGGCCGCCGACCTGTCCGCCGTGTTGGGCGAGCAGCTCGGCCACAGTCTTCTGTGCCCGCTGCTCGCCTTCGCTGTCTCGAGTCATCCCCTTCACCGTGCCCGTCGCCCGTTGTCTGCGTCTAGTGTGAACCCAGGCTTCATGCGCGCCGACCCTGGCCGGTCAACAGTGCAGTCTGGTCCGCGCCGTTCGAATGGTCCAGCCGCCGCAGGATCACGCCTTCCCGCAGCGCCCACGGGCAGATCTCCAGCTCACTGAGCGACAGCGCTCGCATCGTGGCCTGCGCCACGAGCGCGCCGGCGACGAGCTGGTGCGCCCGGCTGGAACCGACGCCCTCCAGCTCGGCCAGGTCCGCCGCGGGCATCCGCGAGATGAACGCGATGAGCTGCCGCAACGCCGTGTCGGTCAGCGTGCGCCTGGCGCGCGGCCCCGCCGAGGACGGCGCCGCACCCGTCAGCCGGGCCAGCGAGCGGAAGGTCTTGGAGGTGGCGACCACGCGGTCGGGCTCACCGAGCTGCCCCACCTTCTTGGCCAGGCCGCTCACCTGGTCCTCCAGCCACGCCGTCGTCGCGACGAGTTCCGAGCGGGTGGGCGGGTCGTGCTCGAACCGGGTGCGCGTGATCCGGCCCGCACCGAGCGGCAACGACTCGGCGAGTGCGGGCTCCTCGTCGATGCCCATGGCCACCTCGAGCGAGCCGCCGCCGATGTCCAGGACGAGCAGCTTGCCCGCGGACCAGCCGAACCAGCGGCGGACGGCGAGGAACGTCAGCCTCGCCTCGTCGACACCGGTCAGCACCTGCAGCTCGACACCGGTCTCCTCGGCGACCTTCCGCAGCACCTTGCCCGAGTTGTCCGCCTCCCGCACGGCGGAGGTGGCGAACGCCATGACGTCCTCGCAGCCGAGCCGGGCGGCGGAGGTCTTCGCGGAGTCGACCGCCCGGACCAGGCCCTCCGCGCCCGCCTTGCTCAGCTCCCCGCTCGGCGTGAGCTGCTCGGCGAGCCGCAACACGGTCTTCTCGGAGTGCATCGGGGTCGGATGGGCACCCCGATGCGCGTCCACCACGAGCAGGTGGACGGTGTTCGACCCGACGTCGAGTACCCCTAGGCGCACGAAACCCTACGGTACCCGGCCCGGGATTCAGCTTTCGAACTTGTAGCCCAGGCCACGCACGGTCACCAGGTGCCGCGGCGAGCCGGGATCAGGTTCGATCTTCGACCGCAGCCGCTTGACGTGCACGTCGAGGGTCTTGGTGTCGCCGACGTAGTCCGCGCCCCAAACCCGGTCGATGAGCTGGGCACGGGTGAGCACGCGGCCCACGTTGCGCAGCAGGTACTCGAGCAGGTCGAACTCCTTGAGCGGCAGCGACACCTCGGTTCCGTCCACGGTGACGACGTGCCGTTCGACGTCCATCCGCACCGGTCCCGCCGCCAGCGCGAGCGAGCTCGGCTCGCCCTCCGTGCCGTTCTCGCCGCCCCGCCGCAACACCGCGCGGACCCTGGCGATGAGCTCGCGCGCCGAGTACGGCTTGGTCACGTAGTCGTCGGCGCCGAGTTCGAGGCCGACGACCTTGTCGATCTCGCTGTCCCTGGCCGTCACCATGATCACGGGCACGGTCGCCCGCTGCCGCAGCTGCTTGCACACGTCGGTGCCGCTCATCCCCGGCAGCATGAGGTCGAGCAGCACGATGTCGGCGCCGTTGCGGTCGAACTCCTCCAGCGCCTGCTGGCCGTCTGTGGCCACGGCGGTGGTGAAGCCCTCCTTGCGGAGCAGGAAGGCCAGTGGGTCGGCGAACGACTCCTCGTCCTCGACGATCAACACCCTCGTCACAGCGTTCCTCCCTGTTCGGAACTCTCGTTCCCGGTCGCCACCAGCGGCGCGGGCGGCTCCTCCTGCCTCGGGGCGGAGGCCGGCGCGCTGTCGGGACCGGCATGCGCGGGTATGCGCAACGTGAACGTGGAGCCGGTTCCCGGGCTGCTCCACAACCGCACGTCGCCGCCGTGGTTGGCGGCGACGTGCTTGACGATGGCGAGGCCGAGGCCGGTGCCTCCGGTGACCCGCGAACGGGCCTTGTCGACCCGGTAGAAGCGCTCGAACACCCGCTGCTGCTCGTCCTTGGCGATGCCGATGCCCCGGTCGGTCACGGCGATCTCCACGTACGAGTCCACGAGCCGCCTGCTGATCGAAACCGGGCTGCCGGCCGACGAGTAGGCGACCGCGTTCTCCAGGAGGTTCGACAGCGCGGTGACCAGCAGCGTCCGGTCGCCCTGCACGAGCAGCCCGCTCGGCCCGTCGGTGGTCACCGTGATCTCCGCCGACTCCGCGGCGAGCTTCGTGCGGCCGAGCGCCTCCCGCACGACGGCGTCCACCTCGACCACGTTCAGCTCGGGCAGGCGTTCGGCGCCCTGTAGCCGCGAGAGCGCGATGAGCTCGGTGACCAGCTTCCCGAGGCGGGTCGACTCGCGCAGGATCTTCTCGCCGAAGCGGCGGACCTCCTCGGTGTCCTCTGCGGCGTCGAGCACGGCCTCGGCGAGCAGCGCGATGGCGCCGACCGGGGTCTTGAGCTCGTGGCTGACGTTGGCGACGAAGTCCCGCCGGGTGGCCTCCAGCCGCACGGTCTCGGAGTGGTCCACCGCCTCGACCACGGTGAAGCCGTCACCGAGCGGGCGTACCTCGGCGAGCACGGCCTCGGGCTGCCTGCCGCGCACCGCGAGCGGCGAAAGGTCGATCTCCAGCGGCTCGTCGGTCTCGACGACCTGCTCGGCGGCCTTGCGGGCACGGGCCTCGGCCTGGTTGTGCTGCACCAGGCCGAGCACCTCGGCGCGGCGGTTGTGCAGGACCATGTCCCCGAAGCGGTTGAGCACGACGAGGCCGTTGTGCGAGGAGCGGACGATCCGCTCCAGCAGCTCGGCGACGGTGGGACCGGTCGGCCCGCGCTCACCGGCCCTGCCGTGCCGGCCGCGGCCGAGCAGCAGGCCGCCGACCACGCCGACCGCCAACGCGCCGATGGCCAGTGCGAGTGCTGCGGGCGCGGTCACGGGGGAATCGTAAGCATCGAGGTAGCCCATTGGCCTAGTCCTGGCAGCGTTCTCGTGATGGCCGTGACACCTTCGGGCCCGTTGTTCGCCGCTGCTTCAGGACCAGTTTACTTCTTCGTCGCTCTCCGTCGATTCACCAGCAAGAACGCCTCATTCGATCGAGTCGAGTTCGGCCGGCTCCTGTTCGGAGAGTCGTAAGACCGCGGCGGCCACGTTCTCCTCGAGGTGGGCGGGGCTTCGTCTGACTCGTGAGTGGCTACCGGCGTTCTAACGCGGCTACGCACTCACGAGCGGGTCAGCGGCCCTGCTTGGCGACCGCCGCCGCGGCGTCCTCGGCGGCGTCCGGGTCCAGGTAGGTGCCACCGGGGTTCAGCGGGGTGAGGTTCTCGTCGAGGTCGTAGCGCAGCGGGATGCCGGTCGGGATGTTCAGCCCGGCGATCGCGTCGTCGGAGATGCCGTCGAGGTGCTTGACGAGCGCGCGCAACGAGTTGCCGTGCGCCGCGACCAGCACGGTCCTGCCCGCGCGCAGCTCCGGCACGATCGCCGACTCCCAGTACGGCAGCAGCCGAGCCACGACGTCCTTGAGGCATTCGGTCAGCGGCATCTCGTCACCGAGCCCGGCGTAGCGCACGTCGGCGTCCTGGCTGAACTCGCTACCGGGCTCGATCGGCGGCGGCGGGGTGTCGTAGGAGCGGCGCCAGAGCATGAACTGCTCCTCGCCGAACTGCTCCAGCGTCTGCTTCTTGTCCTTGCCCTGCAACGCGCCGTAGTGCCGCTCGTTGAGCCGCCAGTCCCGGCGCACGTCGATCCAGTGCCGGTCGGCGACGTCCAGCGCGAGGTTCGCGGTGGAGATCGCGCGCCGCAGCAGCGACGTGTGCGCGACGTCCGGCAGCAGCCCGGCTTCGGCGAGCAGCTCGCCACCCCGGCGTGCCTCGGCCTCGCCCAGCTCGGACAGCGGGACGTCCACCCAGCCGGTGAACAGGTTTTCCGCGTTCCACGTGCTCTGCCCGTGTCGCAGCAGCACCAGGGTCCCAAGTTCCGCCATGCTGTCCAGCCTGCCAGAGGTCCACTGGTGTGATACGCCCGGCCAACGCTCTACTGAGAGTGCATCGGGGGAGGCCACGGCCGTCACTCGATCGCTAGGCGCTCGGTCAACAAGATTGCGGCCGGATTAACGAGGTCGCGTTGTGTTAACGATTGGACGAGATTTCACTCGAAAGGAGTAAGGAGTAGTCTTGTGATTACAGACCCGAGTCTGACAAGTTGGCTACCAACCCGCTCGGCCGGTAACCACGCACTCCCCGGTCGAATGCGGGCGTAGGCGCAGCTCGTCTCCCCCCTGCCGAGCTGCGACCCGCCGGCCCCGTTGGCACCCCCCTCGCCACCGGGTCCATGCGGCGGGAACGTCAGCGGGGCGGCTCGAGTTCGCGACTCCCCCCTCCCTCGAGCCGCTCCGCGACGTTCCGGCACAGAACGCGATCATTCGCCGGTCAGCGAACCTGGCCGGTGGCCCTCCCGTGGCTCGACCAGATGCCGGAACGCCTCCAGGTTTGCCAGCGACTCGCCCCGCGAAACCCGCCAGTCCCACTCGCGTTTGATCGAACTGGAGAAACCGAGCTCCAGCAGCGTGTTGAAGTCGCCGTCGGCCGCCTCGAGCACCTGCCCGAGCAGCTTGTCCAGTTCGGCCTCAGTCACCGTGCCGAGGCCCGACCGGCCGACGAGATAGATGTCACCCGCCGCGTCGATCGTGTAGTGCACTCCGTAGAGCTTGGCGTTGCGCCGCAGCAGGAAGCGGTAGACGTCCTCGTGCGCCTCGTCGGGACGCCTGCAGACGAATGCCTCGATCGCGAGGGAATGCTCCCGCGCGACGAGCCAGCAGTTGGTCTGCAGCTTCTTCGTGCCGGGCAGAGTGACGAAGTACACACCCTCGCCCTTGCGGTCGTACTTCAGCTCAGCCGAGTCCAGTGCGGACCTCAGCACGTGGTCGATGTCGTCGGCCGCAGGCTGCCCTGGCTTGCTCACACCCTGCCCACCGGCCTCGCTCCGCTCCGCGTGCAAGGTGCTCGCCCCCTCCTCGCCGTCGTCGGCCGCCGGCTGCTCCGGCTTGCTCACACCGCTACCTCCAGCGCAGCGTTCCGGAAGTCCCGCATCGCCTCGGCGTACGCGGCCAGCAGCGCGTCGGTCGTGCGCTGCCAGGAGAACCTGCTCGCGTGCCGCAGCGCGTTCTCCGCGAGCCCGGCCCGCCGGCGCGGGTCCAGCGCGACCGCTCCCAGCGCCCCCGCCCAGTCCTCGGCCCGGTGGGACGGCACCAGCAGGCCGGACACACCGTGCGAAACCGCCACCGGCAGGCCGCCGACCTCCGCGGCCACCACCGGCGTCCCGCACGCCTGCGCTTCCAGCGCGACCAGGCCGAACGACTCGTTGTAGCTCGGCACAGCCACCACATCGGCAGCTCGGTAGACGCTCACCAGCGCCTCGCCCGACTGGGGCGGCAGGAACCGCGTGCGGTCCGCGATGCCGAGCGAGGCCGCCAGCTCGCGCAGTGCCTGCGGCTGCTCCATGCCGCTGCCGGACGGTCCGCCCGCGACCAGCACGACGAGCCGTTCCCGGAGGCCCGGATCCCGCCGCAGCAGCTGCGCGGCAGCCCGCAGCAGCACGTCCGGCGCCTTGAGCGGCTGGATGCGACCGGCGAAGGCCAGCACCACCGCGTCGGAGGGCAGGCCCAGCTCCGCCCGCGCAGCCGCCCGCGGCCCTGGCGTGAACCGGCTCAGGTCCACGCCGGGTGAGACGGTCTGCACCGCCTGCGGGTCGGCGTCGTAGAGGCCGACCAGCTCACCCGCCTCCACCTCGGTGTTGGCGACCAGCCGGTCGGCCTCGGCGACCACCTGCTCCTCGCCGATGACCCGGGTACGCGGCTCCGGGCTGTCACCCTCCGCCAGCGCGGCGTTCTTGACCTTGGCCAGCGTGTGCGCGGTGTGCACCAGCGGCACGCCCCAGCGGTCCCTGGCCAGCCAGCCGACCTGCCCGGACAGCCAGTAGTGCGAGTGGATCAGGTCGTAGTAACCCGGCTCGTGGAACGCCTCGGTCCGCAGCACGCCGGAGGTGAACGCGCAAAGCTGCGCGGGCAGCTCGTCGCGGCCGAGCGGCTCGAAAGGGCCCGCGGGCAGGTGCCGGACCAGCACACCGGGAGCGAGCTCGGCCACCGGCGGCTGGTCGGAGGAGGTGGCGCGGGTGAACACCTCGACGCTGATGCCGCGACGGGCCATCTCCATCGCGGTCTGGGTGATGTAGACGTTCATCCCGCCTGCGTCGCCGGTGCCCGGTTGCTCCAGGGGCGAGGTGTGCACGGACATCACAGCCACCCGGCGCGGCTGCCTCGCCCGCCGGTGCAAAGGGACCGTCACCGAATCACCTTTCTGTTCGCGCGCCGGTAGCCCGTTCCCCGGCGAACCGCAGCAGCGTCGCGTTGAACTCCGCCGCGTTCTCGACGAACGGCAAGTGGCCTACACCCTCCCACCAACGCGCATCGCACCCGGGAATCTTCCCCGCCGCGTACTCACCGGCCCGCACGTCGACGACCGCGTCGTCGGTGCCGTGCAGCACGAGGGCCGGAACGTCCACCGTGGCCAGCACTTCGGCGCTGGAGACCTCGCGGCGGAACAGGGCGCCGCGTACCGCGGGCGGCACCGCCAGGCTGGTACCGAGCAGCGACTGGGCGAGCGGCCCCGGCACCTCGCTTGCGGCCATGCCCGTGCGCAGGCGCACCAGCGCGGGCAGTGCGACGTCGGGATCCTCGGCGAGCGCATCCGGCAGCGCCTCCCGCATGGCCGGGCCGACCCGGCCGCCCGGGTGGCCCCTTCCGATCTCGGTGATGGCGCCGACCAGCACGATCCCGGCCAGTCCCGCCGTCCCGCGCACCCGCAGGTAGTCGGCGATCACCAGGCCGCCGTAGGACCAGCCGACCACGACGGCGGGCTCACCGGCGAGCCCGAGCACGGCCGCGAGATCACCGGCCCAGGACACCGGGTCGTCGTAGCCCCCGGCCGGCACGTCCGAAGCGCCGTGCCCGCGCAGGTCCAGCGCGACGAGCCGGAAGCGGCTGCGCAGCTCCGGATCGGCGAACTGGTGGTCCCAGGCACGGGCCGACTGCGCCCAGCCGTGGACGAAGACGATGGCGGGCGCGGCCTCGTTGCCCTCGACCCGCACCCCGATCCGGGCGCCACCGGCGCCGACGACCTCAGTCCGCATGTCTCCCGTGCCCTACAGCGCCGACTTCGACTTCCAGGTCTCCCAGTCCAGCAGCCAGTCCATCACGTCGGACGTGGTGGGGAAGCCGACCTTCGAGCCGGTCACCTCCACCGGGTCGCCGATCAGGGCGGAGTCGAAGTACGCCTTGGCGTCGGCCTCCAGCAGGTTCACGCAGCCGTGCGAGGTGTTCTTCTTGCCGATGTTGGCGCGGTTCTCCTCGTTCTCGTGGATGTACTCGCCGTGGTTGGAGATCCGGCAGCACCACTTCTTCTTCAGGTCGGTGTAGCCGTAGCGCTCGTTGTCGAAGATCGAGGTCGGCTCCCTGGTCATCACGATCACGGTGCCGTTGGGCGTGTTGAGCGCCGGATCGGCGTCCTTGCCGTTGCTGCAAGGGTAGTTCGCGTGCTCGGCGCCGTCGCGGTAGACCCGCATCCGGTGGTCCGGTGTGTGGATCTTCACGACCTGGTTGCGGCCGATGGTGAACTTCGTGGTGACGTCGGCCTTGCCGTAGGCGCCACCGCCGTAGTGCACGCCGTAGAGCTTCGCGGCGACGCTGACCTCGGTGCCCGCGGGCCAGTACTCCTTAGGGCGCCAGTCGACCTGCCGGTCGGACAGCCATGCCCAGGCTCCCTCGACCTCGGTCGACGTCTCCACGGTGAGCGCGCGCTCGGCGGCGGCGCGGTCGCTGATCGCCTCGGCGAACTTGACGCTGATCGGCATGGCGACGCCCACCTCGGCGTCGTCGACCGGGTTGAGGGTGGCGCGGATCTCCTTTGCCGGGGTCACCGTGGCGAAGCTGCCGGTGAACTCCGCGACCTTGTCGTCGCTGCCCTTGGCCTTCGCGGAGTAGGTGTAGGTCTTGCCGTAGCCCAGTGGCTCGGAGCTGGTCCAGACGGTCTTCTCGGCGTTCAGCTCGCCCGCGACCTCGCCGCCGTCCGAGTTGACGACCTTGACCTCGGTGAACGTGCCGTCGGCCGCCTTGACGGTGACCGGTTCCAGCACGGAGACGTCGGCGGCGTCCACGGCGGGCTCGGCGGTGATCGATGCCTTCGGCGGCAGCTGCGCCTCGTTGGGATGCGGCGTGCCCCCGGTGCTACCGCCGGAGCATGCGGCCAGCAACCCCGCGGAACCCGCCCCCAGCGCGACTCTGAATACCGTGCGCCGCTCGATCACCCGTCAACCTCCCATAGAACCCACGCCGAAACATCGTGAGCAGCTCGACATTACCTGGCAACATGCAGCCATGAGCACTCGTACCGCTGTCATCACCGGAGCCAGCGCCGGAATCGGCGCCGCGACCGCCAGGGCTCTCGCCAAGGCCGGTTTCCACGTCGTGCTCGGCGCGCGGCGGCTCGACCGGCTGCAGGCACTGGCCGACGAGCTTTCCGGTACCGCACTACAACTGGACGTCACGGACGCGGCGTCCGTTGCCTCGTTCGTGCAGCGAGTTCCAGATTGCCACGTCCTCGTCAACAACGCCGGTGGCGCGCGCGGCCTGGAGCGGGTGGAGCACGCCGACGAGGACAACTGGCGCTGGATGTGGGAGGCCAACGTGCTCGGCACGCTGCGCATGACGAAGGCGCTGCTGCCGAAGCTCATCGCCTCCGGTGACGGCCATGTGATCACCGTGACCTCCATCGCCGGGCACGAGGTCTACGACAACGGCTCGGGCTACACCTCGGCCAAGCACGCGCAGGCGGCGCTGCACCAGACGCTGCGCTCGGAGCACCTCGGCGATCCGCTGCGGGTGACCGAGATCATCCCGGGAATGGTGGAGACCGACTTCTCGCTGAACCGCTTCGGCGGGGACACCGAGCGGGCGGAGAAGGTGTACCAGGGCCTGCAGCCGCTGACCCCGGAGGACGTCGCCGAGGTGATCGCGTTCGCCGCGACCCGCCCGGAGCACGTGAACCTCGACCAGATCGTGCTCAAGCCGCGCGCCCAGTACAACGGCAGCCGCATCCACCGGGAGTGACAGCTACAGGGTGCAGTTGATGAGCAGGGGTTCGGGCGCGAGGGTGACGCCGAAGCGGGCGCGCACGCCGTCGCGGACCTCGCGCGCCAGCGCGAGCAGGTCGCCGGTGGACGCCTCGCCGCGGTTGGTCAGCGCGAGGGTGTGCTTGGTGGACAGCGACACCCGGCCGCCCGGCCCCGGGTGTCCCCTGCCGAAACCGGCCCGCTCGATGAGCCACGCCGCCGACAGCTTCACCCCGCCCGGCGCGGCGTACTGCGGCACGGCCACGTCGGCGCCAACCACGCCGGCGATCCGGGCGAGCACGTCGGGCAGGTCGCCCTCGGTGACGATCGGGTTCGTGAAGAACGAGCCCGCGCTCCACGTGTCGTGGTCGGCCGGGTCGAGCACCATGCCCTTGCCCCGGCGCAGCGCCAGCACGGCCTCCCGGGCGTCGGCGACCGGCACCCGGGCACCGACCTCGACGCCGAGGGCCCGCGCCAGCTCGGCGTAGCGGATCGGCGCGGAAAGGCCGTCCTCGCGCAACGTGAACCGCACGCTCAGCACGACCCCCGCGTCGGTGCCCTTGAGCACGCTCGTGCGGTAGGCGAAACCGAGGTCCGCCGCGGTCATCGTGCGGACCTCGCCGCTGCCGCGGTCGTAGAACCGGATCGAGTGCAGCACCTCGCTGATCTCACAGCCGTACGCGCCGACGTTCTGGATCGGTGTCGCGCCCACCGAGCCGGGGATGCCGGAGAGGCACTCGACGCCGCCGGCGCCGGCGGCGACGGTCTCGGCGACGAAGTCGTCCCAGTTCTGCCCGGCGGCGACCTCCCAGCCCTCGCGGCCGGTGGTCCCGATACGCACCACCGTGCCGTCGAACCCGGCGTCGGCGACCACGAGGTTCGAGCCGCCACCGAGCAGCAGGACCGGCTCACCCGCCGCGTCGAGCTCGCGCACGGCCGACACCAGCTCGCCGGTGGTCTCCGCGACGAGGAAACGGCGTGCCGGGCCACCGAGCCGCAGCGTCGTGTACGCGCGCAGGGCCTCCTGGGTGGGCGTTTCGACAGTGCTCACGAAAGGCAACGGTACTGTCCTCGGCATGGCATCCCGTATCGAGCACCACGCGACGTTCCCGCACGGCGTCGCGGACGTGCTGGCGGCCCAGACCGACGAGTCCGCGCTGCGGGCGCGGCTGGCGGAGATCGGCGGCGTGAACGCCACGCTCGAGGAGCACGCGGCGACGCCGGACGGTGTCCGGTACGTGCTGTTGCAGGGCGTCCCGGCCGAGAAGCTCCCGCAGGTCGTGCGGACGGTGCACAAGGGCGACCTCGTGGTGCGCCGGGAGCACACCTGGTCCGGAGCCGGGGACCGCTACACCGGCACCATCGCGGCCCGCGTGAGCGGCGTGCCAGGGGAGATCACCGCGCGCACCGAGCTCACCGCCGAGGGCACGGCCACCGTGCAGCGCACCCGGGGTGAGGCCAAGGTCAGGATTCCCCTCGTCGGGGGCAGGCTCGAGGGCTTCATCGCCGAGCAGGTGAGCGACCTGCTCGAGCGCGAGGCCGACTTCACGGCGAAGTGGCTCGCGCGCGGCTGATCGGCGCGCCCACCCGCGGCACCACCAACCCCAACCGGCTGCGCCGGATCGACCGCTGGCTCACCACGTCATACGAGGTGAGCGGAGTGCTGTCGAGCGCGGCCGACCCGCTCGTGGTCGACCTCGGCTACGGCGCGTCGCCGGTGACCACTGTGGAGCTCGCGCGGCGGCTGGGCGCGCGTTACCCGGGCGTGCGGGTGCTGGGTCTGGAGCTGGATCCCGAGCGGGTCGCCGCGGCGGCGGGCGCCGCGGACCCGCCTCGGCTGGACTTCCGGCGGGGTGGCTTCGAGCTGGCCGGTACCCGGCCGCTGCTCGTGCGCGCGTTCAACGTGCTGCGCCAGTACGCCGAGGCGGACGTGGCGCCGTCCTGGGCGGTGATGCTCAGTGGCATCGCCCCTGGCGGGCTGCTCGTCGAGGGCACCTGCGACGAGCTCGGCAGGCTGTGCTCGTGGGTGACGGTCGGCCACGACGGCCCGCGCACGCTCACCCTGTCCTGCCGGGTATCGACGCTCGACCGTCCCTCCACTGTGGCCGAGCGCCTGCCCAAGGCGCTGATCCATCGCAACGTCGGTGGCGAGCGGGTGCACGAGTTCCTGTCCACTCTGGACGACTGCTGGGCGGTGGCCGCCCCGTTCGGCGCCTACGGGCGGAAGGCGCGCTGGACGGAGTCGATCCGCCTGCTCGCCGAGCGCGGCTGGCCGATCCGGGGACGCCGCGACCGCTGGCGGCTCGGCGAGCTGACCGTTCCCTGGCACTCGGTGGCCCCGTCCGGCTCGTGAGTGCCTACGCGAGTTAGAACTCGCGTAGGCACTCACGAGCCCCTCGCGCCTGGTAGGGACCGCCGGTAGGGGCTTCCCTGACTTCTCCCGGGTATTGCCCTTCGACGGTGGCCACACGTGATCGCGCCCTGCGAGTCTCGTCGTACCCGGGTACTGCGACCGCACTTCGCGACCACGACGAACCACGACGAACGGAGCCACCATGTCAGCGCTGTCCACGGTGCCCACGCGCACCTACACGGCCTCCATCGCAGACACCCCGGCACAGGTCCGTGCCGCACAACGCTTGCGGCGCAACGTGTTCGCGGGTGAGCTCGGCGCCACGATCACCGGCGAGGCCGATGTCGACGCGTTCGACGAGCTGTGCGACCACCTGATCGTCGAGCACGAGCCGACCGGCGAGGTCGTCGGCACCTACCGGCTGCTGCCGCCGGGCCGCACCGACCGGCTGTACTCGGCGGGCGAGTTCGACATCTCCGCGCTCACGCCGCTGCGCGCCGATCTGGTCGAGACCGGCCGCTCCTGCGTGCATCCGGACCACCGCGGCGGCGCGGTGATCAACCTGATGTGGTCGGCGCTGGCCCGCTACGCGCTGCTCGGCGGGCACCGCTACGTCGCGGGCTGCGGGTCCGTTCCGCTCGCGGACGGCGGCCGCGCGGCGTCGAGCACGTGGCAGATCGCCGACACCAGGCACAGCTCCCCCTCCGGCCTGCGGGTACGCCCGCACCTGCCGTGGATACCGGCGCGGCCGCTCCGGGAGCGGGCGAGCTACGCGCACCTGCCGCCACTGCTGCGCGGCTATCTCCGGCTCGGCGCCTGGGTCTGCGGCCCGCCCGCGCACGATCCCGCGTTCGGCGTCGCCGACTTCTTCGTGCTGCTGCGGCTGGACCGGATGAACGAGCGCTACGCCCGCCACCTCCTCGGGGAGCGGCGGTGAACGACTACCGCGCGAGTTCACCTTGCACTCCCCGCTGCGTCACCCACGGTCGACCTCCGGTGGCCACGATGGAGGCCGTGCGGCGATGTGCGGCGTTGGCGTCCTCCCTCACCCGGACCGAGCCGGTGGACGTGCGTGCCCGGCGGGTGCTGGCCGCGCTCGACGTCCGGCTCGACGCGGACACCGACCGGCTCGCCGTGCCGGGCGAGCACGGCACGCTGATCGTCGCCAACCACGTCTCGTGGCTGGACATCGTCGCGCTGCTTGCGGTCGAACCGGCCGCGCTGCTGGCCAAGCGTGAGGTGGCGGGCTGGCCGCTGCTCGGCCCCATGGCGAGGGAGGCGGGCACCCTCTTCGTCGACCGGTGGGCGCTGCGCAAGCTGCCTGGCACCGTGGCGGAGATCGCCGCCCGGCTGCGCTCGGGGCGGCCGGTCGCCGTGTTCCCCGAGGCGACCACCTGGTGCTCCGCGCCGGGCGGCGTGTTCCGGCGGGCGGTGTTCCAGGCGGCGCTGGACGCGGGCGCGCCCGTGCGGCCGGTGACGCTCGACTACCGGCAGGACGGCGCGCCGAGCACGGTCGCCGCGTTCGTGGGCGAGGACAACCTCGCCCGGTCGCTCGGCCGGGTGGCGCGGGCGCGGGAGCTGACCGTGCGGCTGCGCGCACATCCGGAACTGCCGCCCGAGGGCGACCGGCGTTCGCTCGCGGAGCGGGCGCGGCGGGCGGTGCTCGCCGCGGAGCCCGCCCGTGTTTGAGGTTCTGACCGACCTCACCGAACTGCTGCGCGGCACGCTCGGCTCGCCGTGGCTCTGGGTCGTCGTCTTCGTGGTGTCCGGGCTGGACGCGCTGCTGCCGTTCATGCCGAGCGAGACGACCGTGGTCACGGTCGCCGTCCTGCTCGGCCCCGATCCCGGCGGCCTCGTGCTGCTCGCCGTGCTGGCGGCGGCGGGTGCGCTCGCGGGCGACTGCCTGGGCCACGGGATCGGGCGCATGGCTGGTCCGCGCACGCTACGCAGGTGGCAGCGCGACGAGCGGAGCAGGCGTCGCTACGAGTGGGCCCGGAGCAGGGTGCACCGGCACGCCACCGTGCTGATCATCGCCGGGCGCTACCTGCCGGGCGGCCGCGTCGCCTCGGCGCTGGCGACCGGGAGCATGCGTTACCCGGCAGGCCGCTTCGCCGCGCTGGACGCCGTGGGGGTCGGCATCTGGGCCACCTACAGCGTCGCGATCGGCCACTTCAGCGGCGCCCGGTTCGCCGGTGAGCCGGTGAAGGGCCTGCTGCTGGCCTTCGCGCTCGGCCTGCTCGTGCTCGGCTGTGTCGAGACCGGCCGCAGGCTACTCGCGCGCCCCGCTCGGCACGGGCTAGTGTCGCGGCGTGGACTACGCGACGTTCGTGCAAGCGATCGAGACCCATTGCGACGCGCTCCGCAAGGCCGCGGTCGAGGCCGGGCCGGCGGCTCCGGTGCCGTCATGTCCCAAATGGACTGTCAGCAGACTCGTGCGGCACATCGCGAGGGTGCACTCCTCGACGATCGCCGCGGCGGACGACCCGAGCGGTGAGAGCGTCCGGCCCGGCACGCCGCCCGAGGACTGGGACGGGCTGCTGGCGTGGTGGGACGAGCGGCGCCGTGCCCTGCGTGCCGTGTTCGAGCGCGGCGCGGACGCCCCGGCCTGGCTGCCGTTCCCGCGCTACACGCGCACCGTCGGCTCCTGGGCGCGGCGGCAGGCGCACGAGGCCGCCATCCACCGGCTGGACGCCGAGCTCGCGCGGGGCGGCGGCACGGGCACCTTCGACCCCGAGTTCGCCGCCGACGGGGTGGACGAGCTGCTGACCATGCTCGTGCCCCGGCGCGGCGACTGGAGCGGGTTCGACGCCGACGGCACCGTGCTGGTGCACGCTGAGGACGTCGGCAGGCTGTGGTCGGTGCGGCTCGTCCCCGGCAAGGCGCCCCGGCTGGAGGACACCGAGCAGCCGTTCGAACCGGATGTGACGATCGAGGGCCCCGCCGACGCCGTGTACCGGTCGGTGTGGCGCAGGCCGAGCGAGGCGAAGGTCACCGGCGACGCCCAGCTCCTGGAGCCGCTTGCGGCGCCGTGACCGCGGGCGGCGAGAATGCCAGCGTGCCCGAACTGCCTGAACACCGCTACGTCATCACCTTCGGCTGCCCCGACCGGACGGGCATCATCGCCCGGATCTCCTCGTTCCTCGCCGAGGCGGGCGGGCTGATCGTCGAGGCCGCGTACCACTCCGACCTGGACTCCGGCTGGTTCTTCACCCGCCAGGAGGTGCGCGCGGACTCGCTGCCGTTCGACGTCGAGGAGCTGCGCGCCCGCTTCGCCGGGGTGGCGCGATCGCTCGGCGCGGAGTCGGACTGGCGGATCGACGACACCGCCGAGCGCCGCCGGGTGGTGCTGCTGGTCTCCAAGGAGGGGCACTGCCTCTACGACCTGCTCGGCAGGGTCGCCTCCGGCGAGCTGGACGTCGACGTGCGCGCGGTGATCGGCAACCACGAGGTGCTCGGCGACATCACGCGCGCGCACGGCATCCCGTTCCACCATGTGCCGTTCCCCAGGGAGGACAAGGCGGAGGCGTTCGGACAGGTGCGCAAGCTCGTCGACGAGCACGACCCGCACGCCGTGGTGCTCGCCAGGTTCATGCAGATCCTGCCGCCCGAGCTGTGCGAGGCGTGGGCGGGCCGGGCCGTCAACATCCACCACAGCTTCCTGCCTTCGTTCGTCGGGGCACGGCCGTACCACCAGGCGCACACGCGGGGCGTGAAGCTGGTCGGTGCCACCTGCCACTACGTCACGGCGGACCTGGACGCCGGGCCGATCATCGAGCAGGACGTGATGCGGGTCGACCACGCCGACTCGGTGGCGGACATGGTGCGCAAGGGCCGCGACGTCGAGAAGGTCACCCTCGCCAGGGGCCTGCGCTGGCACCTGGAGAGCCGGGTGCTCGTGCACGGCAACCGCACCGTGGTCTTCTGACCGTTCCCGGTGCCGCTCAGGGTCGCTGGTTTCCGGCGGAGGCCGCGACGGCGAGCGACTCGGCCAGCGGCGCGAAGTCACCACGGACCCGGCTGATCGAGACCCGGATGTGGTCACGGCGGTCGGACCTGAGCCAGAAGCGCGACCCGGGCCCGGCGGCGATCCCGTGTGCCGCGAGGGTCACCAGCGCCTCCTGCTCGTCGGCCACCGGGATCCACAGGCTCAGCCCGTCCCGGTTGTGCACCCGTACGTCCCGCTCACCCAGCTCCCGGATGAGCGTGTCCCGCCGCGCGGCGTACTCGCGGCGAGCGCGGGACACCGTCTCGACGGCGGCCGGATGGCGCAGCAGGTGACCGAGCGCGTTCTGCAGCACCCGGCTGACCCAGCCCGCGCCGAACATCTGCAGCCGATGGGTCTGGTCGATGATCTCCGCCGGGCCGCCGACCACGGCGATGCGCAGGTCCGGGCCGTGCGATTTGGAGAACGAACGGACGAGCGCCGTCTGTTCCGGCAGCCACGCCCCGATGCTGACCGGCGGCTCGGTGGACAGCTCGGCCATGCTGTCGTTCTCGATCACGAGCGTGGACGTCGGAGCGAGCAGCCGGGCCAGCCGCTCGGCACGGCCGGGACGGAGCGCGTGGCCACACGGTGACTGCGCGCGCGGCTGGTAGACGAACGCGGCGCAGGTGCGGCGCAGAGCCTCGTGCAGGGCTTCGGGAACCGGCCCGGCCTCGTCACACGCCACCGGGATCGCCTCCGCTCCGACGAGGCTGAGGATGTCGAACAGCCGCGGAGTCGTCGGGTCCTCGACGGCGACCCGGTCGCCTGGACGCACGGCCGCGGTGGACAGCAGCTGCAAGCCGTCGAAGCCCCCGCTCACCGCGACCATCCGCGCGGGCGGGAAGGGCCAGCCCGGTCGCACGGCCTCCGCCAGCTCCGGCGTGATGGCGACGCGCGCGTACTCGTTGAGTGCCTCACCTCCCAGCGCGGCCGTGAGTGCACCCGCCATACCGGGCAGGAGGTCGTGGTCGGGCGCCATCAGGCTCAGGTCGACGCTGAGCCTGCTGCCGAAGAGGCCCACCCGTTCGAACCTGGACGGGCGCGGCGGCGCGGGCGGGCCTGCGACCACCGTGCCCCGGCGTCCGTGCGAGGCGATCGCCCGCGACCGGCGCAGCGCCGCCCATGCCTCGGCGATCGTTCCCGGGCTCACCTGCATGGCGGCGGCGAAGGCACGCACCGTGGGCAGCCGGGCGCCGGCAGGCAGCTCACCGCTGCGGATCAGCGCGCCGACGTGAGCGGCGATGGCCCGGGCACTGCGTTCGGGCACCTGCTCGGCGAGCCACGCCGAGGAAACGTCGTCGATTTCCATCGGTCCTTTTGTTCAGTAACAAAAACCCTCTTGTTCAGAATCCTGATTGAACCATAGTGTCTCGGGCATTGTCAGCGTTTCCCCTCGTCGTTTCCCCTCGTCACGGCCTTGCCGAAAAGGAGCCGCATGTCTCACCGGCCGACCATCACCATCGCCACCCGCCGGTGGGGACACCTGTGGCCGCTGGCCGCCGGTGCGGTCGAGACGCCGGGCTTCGACGTGCGGGTGGACATGCTGGACCGGCTGCCCGAGCTCGCGAGCGCCGGCGAGTACGACGGCGCCGAGGTGTCGATGAGTCGCTATGCCCTGCGCCGTGAACAGGGCGACCGGGACGGGCTCGTCGGCATCCCCGCGTTCCTCATGCGCGGGTTCCGCCACCGGTGCATCCTGGTGCGCCGGAGCAGCACCCTGACCGATCCCGGTCAGCTCGGCGGGCGTGCGGTCGGGCTCACCGGCTGGGCCGACACCGGCAACACGTGGACCAGGGCCCTGGTGCGGCAGGCCGGTGTCGATCTCACCGAAATCGCCTGGACAGTGGGCCCACTCACCCGGGACGCGCCCGCCACCGACCGGACCGGGCCGGTGAACGCACCGGCCAACGTCGGTACCGCCCCGCCGGGCACCGGCCTCGTCGACGAGCTGCTGGCGGGCCGGCTCGACGCGATCATGACGCCGTTCATGCCACCCGGCTTCCACGCCGCCGACTCCCCGCTGCGGCACCTGATCACGGACTACCCCGCCGCCGAGGCCGGCTACTACCGGCGGACCGGCTTCTGCCCCGCCATCCACGCGTTCGCGGTCCGCGGTGCCGCCGCGCGGCGATGGCCGTGGCTGCCGGAAGCCCTCTACGCCGCCCTCGACGAGTCGAAGCGGATCTGGCTGCGCGACCGGGCCAAGCTGGCCGACGACAGCCCGTGGATGCTGGCCGACATCGACGCCAGCAGGCGGCTGCTCGGGGCGGACTGGATGCCCTACGGCCGCGAACCCAACGAGGCGATGCTCGCGGCCTTCTGCGCCGAGCTGGCGGCCCAGGGGCTCTCGGACGGTGCCATCGACCCGCACTCCCTTTTCGCCCCGGAACGGGAGCTCGCGGCAGCGACCACGGAGGAGAGGGCATGAAGATCGCGGTCTCCGGATTCGCCGCGTCCGCCCAGTGGCAGGACAACCTCGCCGTGGCAGGCGACCTCGTCGGCGAGGCCGAGGCGGGCGGTGCGGACCTGCTGGTCCTGCCCGAGGGAGTGCTGGCCCGGTTCACCGACGACCTGTCCCGGATCACCGCCGCCGCCCAGCCGCTGGACGGGCCGTTCGTCACCGGGCTGCTCGACCACACCAGGGGACGGCGGGTCACGGTGGTCGCGGGCGTGCACGAGGCGCATGTCGCGGACAAGGTCTTCAACACCCTGGTCGTCGCCCGCGACGGCGAGCTCGTCACCGTCTACCGGAAGCTGCACCTCTACGACGCCTTCAGCACCCGCGAGTCGGAGTTCGTCACCGCGGGCGACCGGCCACCCCCTGTCTTCGCCTGCGGCGGGCACCGGGTCGGCGTGATGACCTGCTACGACGTGCGCTTTCCCGAGGTCGCGCGCCTGCTCGCCGACCAGGGCGCGGATGTCGTCGCACTGCCCGCCGCCTGGGTGCGCGGCCCGCTCAAGGAGCACCACTGGGACACCATGGTCACCGCGCGCGCCCTGGAGAACACGTACTACGTGGCCGCCTCGGGCGAGTGCGGCCCGCGCAACATCGGGGGCAGCCTCGTCGTGGACCCCCTCGGCGTCGCGGTCGCCAGGCTCGGCGAACGGCCCGGAACGGTCTGGGCCGACATCGACCCCGCGCGCCTGCGCGACGCTCGCGCCCACCTTCCCGTGCTGGCCAATCGCCGCTTCGGTGTCGACCCGGCGGCCCGCACGAGCACAGCCATCGACAGCGATTGACGCGCGGCAACGCGCGGAGAGGAGAGATGATGTCGATCACGCGGTTCTCCCGGGGCATGGTGCCCATCGGCCTGCTGGCCCTGGTGCTGAGTGGCTGTTCCGACCCGGTGGACGTCTCGGCCGGGAACGAGAGCGCGGCGGGCAACGAGCAGGAGATGGTGCAGGAGCTGCACGACCGCCTGCCCGCGAAGATCAGGGATTCCGGCAAGCTGGTTTCCGCGCAGGCCGGCCAGTTCCCGCCGTATCACTACCTCGACGCGAACAAGAAGGATGTGGGCTCCTCGATCCAGCTCGGGGAGGCCCTCGCCGACATCCTCGGCGTCGACTTCGAGACCGTCACCGTCCAGTCGCTGCCCGGTGTGCTCAGCGGTATCGAGGCGGGTCGCTACGACTTCTCCATCGGGCCGATCGGGGACTTCGCCGAGCGGCAGAAGTCGGTGGACTTCGTCGACTACATCCAGGAGTTCGTCGCGTTCGCCGTGCAGCACGGCAACCCGGAGAACATCCAGGGCCTGCAGGACATCTGCGGCATCCGAGTGGCCGTGCAGGCGGGCGGCTCGGCGGAGGAGGTCGCCCGCGAGCAGTCCGAGCGGTGCGTCTCGGAGGGCAGCCCGGCGGCTGACGTGAAGGCCTTCCAGGACCAGAACGCGGCGATCCTGTCTGTCCGATCCGGACGCACCGACGCGTTCTTCTCCTCGCAGGCGCCGCTGACCTACTTCGCGCAGCAGGCGCCGGACCAGCTCGAGGTCGCCGCCGGTGGCCAGTCGAACGGCTTCGACGACCTGCGCCAGGGCATGGTCGTACCGAAGGACTCCGAGCTCGGGACCGTCCTGCTGGAAGCACTGCAGCGGCTCTACGAGAACGGCACCTACGAGCGGATCATGACCGAAGCCGGCCTGGAGACCGAGATCCTGCCCGAACCGGGGATCAACCTCGGCGCGGACCTGTGAGCGTGAGGTATGTCCATGACCACCACCTCGACTGAACAGCGCGGGCGGCCCGAGCTCGACGTGGCGGGTGCCGCTCCGGTGCGGCACCCGCTGCGGCTACTGGCGACCGTCGGTGTGGTCGTGCTGGCGGCGATGCTCGGGCACATGCTCGTGACCAACCGCAACTTCCAGTGGGACGTCGTCGCGTCGTGGTTCACCGCCGAGACGATCATGCGCGGGCTCGGGATGACGCTGATGCTGACCGCGATCGCGATGGTGATCGGCGTCGGCCTCGGCATCCTGATCGCGGTGGCGCGGATGTCCGGCAACCCGCTGCTGAGCGCGGTGGCCAGCGGCTACATCTGGCTTTTCCGGGCGATTCCCGAACTGGTGCAGCTGCTGTTCTGGTTCAACCTCGCGGCGCTGCTGCCGCGGCTGTCCGTCGGCATCCCGTTCGGCCCGGAGTTCGCGTCCTGGAACACCAACTCGCTGATCACGCCCCTGATGGCCGCGATCCTCGGTCTCGGTCTGCTCGAAGCGGCCTACATGGCGGAGATCGTGCGCGGCGGCCTGCTCTCGGTGGACCACGGTCAGGTCGAGGCGGCCAAGGCGCTGGGCATGGGATCGGCCCGCAGCCTGCGGCGCATCGTGCTGCCGCAGGCGATGCGTTTCATCGTGCCGCCGACCGGGAGCCAGGTGATCCGGATGGTGAAGGGCACCTCACTGGTGAGCGTCATCGCGCTGGCCGACCTTCTCTACTCGGTGCAGGTCGTCTACAACCGCACGTTCGAGACGATCCCGCTGCTGATCGTGGCCTGCGGCTGGTACCTGATCCTGAACTCGATCCTGTTCGTCGTCCAGGGTGCGATCGAGCGGTACTACTCGCGCGGCAGCGTGGGCGGCAGCAGGCCCTCACTGCGCGAGCTGTTCCGCAGCCGCCGCCCGCGAAACACACCCGGCAGCGCGATCGGAGAGGGGCAGCCATGACGAGCACGACCGTGGCGCCGCTGGTAACGGCACGCAACGTGCGCAAGCGGTTCGGGGACAACGAGGTTCTGAAGGGAGTAGACCTCACGGTCGCCGAGGGCGAGGTCGTCGTGATCATGGGGCCGAGCGGGTCGGGCAAGTCCACCCTGCTGCGGTGCCTGAACTACCTGGAGGAGATCGACTCGGGATCGATCCTCGTCGGCGGCGACCTGATCGGCCACCGGGTGGAAGGCGACCGGATCCGGCGCCTGCCGGAGCGTGCGATCGCCGCGCAGCGCAGGCGGATCGGCATGGTCTTCCAGCAGTTCAACCTGTTCCCGCACATGACCGCGCTGGGCAACATCGTCGAGGCGCCGATCGGCGTCAACCGCGAACCCCGCCGGGATGCGGAACGCTACGCGCGGGAGCTGCTGGACAAGGTGGGCCTCGGCGACAAGGTCGACGCCTACCCGCGGCGGCTTTCCGGTGGGCAGCAACAGCGCGTCGCGATCGCCCGTGCGCTGGCGATGCGGCCGGAACTGATGCTGTTCGACGAGCCCACGTCCGCGCTCGATCCCGAGCTGGTCGGCGAGGTGCTGAACGTCATGCGCGACCTGGCGGCCTCCGGTATGACGATGGTGGTGGTGACCCACGAGACGGCGTTCGCCCGCGAGGTCGCCGACCGGGCCGTCTTCCTGGACGGCGGTGTGGTGGTCGAGGAGGGCACGGCGCACGAGGTGCTGACCCGGCCGACGCAGGAGCGGACGCGGGCCTTCCTCTCCCGGATGACCTGACCCCGGCGACCACTCGTGAGTGCGCACGCGAGTTCTAACTCGCGTGCGCACTCACGACCGGGTGGCGCGTCGGTCGTCCCCGGTCGCGGCGCGCGGGCACGATCAGCGGTGTGCCCGACTCCGGGTCGTCGATGATCCGGCACGGCAGACCGAAGACGTCCTCCACCAGCGCGGCCGTGACGATCTCCGAGGGATCGCCCTGCGCGGCGATCTCCCCGCCCGGCCGCAGCACGATCAGGTGCGTGGCATAGCGGCACGCCTGGTTCAGGTCGTGCAGCACGGCGACCAGCGTGTGCCCCTCGTCCTCGTGCAGGCCGGCGCACAGGTCCAGCACCTCGATCTGGTGCGCGATGTCGAGGAACGTCGTCGGCTCGTCGAGCAGCAGGATCGACGTCTGCTGGGCGAGCACCATCGCCAGCCACACCCGCTGCCGCTGCCCGCCGGAAAGCTCGTCCACCAGCCGCCCCGACAGCTCCAGCACGCCGGTCCGCCGCATCGACTCGGTGACCACCGCCTCGTCCTCCGACGACCACTGCCGCAGCATCCGCTGGTGCGGGTACCGGCCACGGGCCACCAGGTCGCCCACGGTGATGCCACTCGGCGCGATCGAGGTCTGCGGCAGCAGCCCGAGCCGCCTGGCGACCTCCCGCGAGCGGTAGGACGAGATCAGCCTGCCGTCCAGGTACACCCCGCCGGTCGCCGGCTTCAGCATCCGCGCGAGCGCCTTGAGCAGCGTCGACTTCCCGCAGGCGTTCGGCCCGACGACCACGGTGAACGAGCCGTCGGGGATGGCCACGTCCAGATCGGTGGCCACCGTCCGCTGGTCGTAGGCCAGCGTCACGTTGTCCGCACGAAGCCTGCTCATGTGTAGCTCCCCTTCCCGCGCCATTCCGAGGCCAGCAGCCAGATCAGGTACAGCCCGCCGAGGCAGCCGGTCGCGGTGCCCACCGGCAGCTGCGACGTCGGGAACAACCGCTGCACGGCGAGGTCGCCCGCGGCCAGCAGCAGCGCGCCCATCAGCGCCGAAGGCACCAGGCCCGGCCCCGTCCCGTGGGTGAGCCTGCGGGCCAGCTGGGGCGCGGCGAGCGCGACGAACCAGATCGGACCGGCCGCGGCGGTGGCGATCGCGGCCAGCAGCACGCTCACCACGATCAGCACGAAGCGGCTGCGCTCCACCCCCACGCCGAGCGCCGTGGCGGTGTCGTCGCCGAGTTCCAGCATCGACAGCCGCCGCGCGTAGACCAGTCCCAGCGGCAGCAGGATCGCGAGCGCCGCCCCGACCGCCGTCACCTGCTCCCAGCCGCGCCCGTTGACGCTGCCGATGAGCCACGCCTGCGCGCTGACCGCGTCGTGCAGGCTGGCCCGCGTGATGAGGTAGGAGTTGACCGACAGCGCGAGCGCGCTGATCCCGATGCCCACAAGGATGAACCGGAAGCCCTGCACGCCGCCGGTGAAGGCCAGCAGGTAGATCAGCAGCGCGGCGACGACGCCCCCGGCGAGCGCGCCGAGCGCCGTCTCGATCATGCCGCCGCCGAGCGCGATGATCACGATCAGCGCGCCGGTGGCCGAGCCGTTGGTGAAGCCGATGACGTCCGGGCTGCCGAGCGGGTTGCCGGAAAGGCTCTGCAGGATCGCGCCGCTCACCGCGAGCGCGGCGCCGACGAACAGCGCGGTCAGCAGGCGCGGCAGACGCAGCGTGAAGATGATGAAGTCGGCGCCGCCCTCCCCCTGGCCGGCGAGCGCGCCGAGCACCTCGGGTACGGACAGCTCGAAGTCGCCGCTGGTGAGCGTGCCGACCACCACCGCGAACAGCACGGCCGCCAGACCCGCGCACACCACCACGCTGCGCCCGTGCACCCGCAGCGAGAGCCGCTCACGCCGGGTGCGCATCACCCGGCCGGTCACCGGTGCGCTCACAGTGCCGCCGGCTTCCTGCGCCGGCACAGCGCGATGAACACGGGCACGCCGATGACGGCGGTGACAATGCCGACCTGCACCTCGCCGGGCGGGTCGACCACGCGGCCCACGATGTCGGCACCGACCAGAAGGATCGGCGCGAGCACGAGCGAGTACGGCAGGACCCACCGCTGGTCGGGGCCGACGAGCAGGCGCGCCATGTGGGGCACGGCGAGCCCGACGAATGCGATCGGGCCGACCGCCGCGGTCGCCGCGCCGCACAGCAGGGTCACCACGACCGCACCCAGCACGCGGGTGCGCGTGGGGTGGGCGCCGAGCGCGCGGCCGACGTCCTCGCCCATCGCCAGCGCGTTGAGCGACCTGGCGAGCAGCAGCGCGGCGACGATGCCCACCGCGATGAACGGCAGCACGGACAGGAGCACGTCGGCGTAGCGGCCGGCGAGCGAGCCGACGTTCCAGAACCGGTACTCGTCGAACGCCTCCGGGTCCGACAGCAGCACGGCGACGTTGAAGGCGTAGAGCACGGCGGTCAGCGCGGCACCGGCGAGCACGAGCCGTGCGGGCGTGGCGAGGCCGCCGCCCGCGGAGCCGAGCACGTAGACCACCACGGACGCGAGCGCGGCGCCGAGGAAGGCGAACCAGACGTAACCGAGCACCGAGGGCACGCCGAGGAACACGAGCGCGAGCACCACTCCGGTCGCGGCACCCATGTTCACGCCGAGCAGCCCGGGTTCGGCGAGCGGGTTGCGGGTGAGCGCCTGCATGAGCGCACCGGAGAGCCCGAGCGCGGCGCCGACCAGCATGCCGAGCAACGTCCGCGGGATGCGGTACTGGTGGATGATCAGCGCGTCGTTGGTGCCGTCGTTGTGCCAGAGGACGCTCCACGTCGCGCTGAACGGGATGTCCTTCGAGCCGAGCCAGATGCTGAGCAGGGCGACGAGGGCGAGCGCGGCGACGGCCACCACCAGGCCGGCCGCCCGCAACGCGTACGGTCCCCGTGACTTCGGAGCCACGCCGCCCGGACGGGGCGGGGAGACCGTGGCGAGCGACATAAGGTGAGGCTAACCGAACGAGTGACCGGGCTACAAACTTAAGATAGCCTAACCTCTGGCCGAGCCGCGGACGGGCTTGCGGACGCGAGAGGGTGGTCGAGAGATGCCAACGGGCCGGAGCGTGCTCCGGGGCGCGGTCGTGGGACAGAAACGGCACGTGGGCGGCGCCTCCCTGCTGGCCTCGGCGCACCAGGGCGGCGAGGCGCTGGTACCGGTGATCATCGGCCTGGTGATCGACCAGGCGGTGACGACCGGGGCGGCCGATGCGCTGCTGCGCTGGCTGGCGGTGCTCGCCGCCGTGTTCATCGCGCTGTCGTTCAGCTACCGGTTCGCCTCCCGCGCCGCGGAGCGGGCATCCGAGCAGGCGGCGCACCGGCTGCGGCTGGACGTCACCGAACGGGTGCTCGACCCCCGCGGCGGCACCGAGGCGGGCCGGCTGCCGGGCGCGCTGGTGAACATCGCCACCGGCGACGCCAAGCGGGTCGGCGCGGTCAACGGGGTGCTGCCGTTCGCGGTCGCGGGCCTGGCCGGGCTGCTGGTGAGCGCGGTCGCGCTGCTGCGGATCTCGGTGCCGCTCGGCCTGCTCGTGCTGCTCGGCACGCCTCCGCTGCTGTGGCTGACACACGTGGTCGGCAGGCCGCTGGAGCGGCGCAGCGGTGTCGAGCAGGAGCGCGTGGCCCACGCGTCCGGGGTCGCGGCCGACCTGGTGTCCGGGCTGCGCGTGCTCAAGGGCATCGGCGCCGAGGCCGCCGCCGTCGCCCGCTACCGGCGCACCAGCCGTGACTCGCTCGCGGCGACTCTGCGCGCGGCTCGCGCGCATGCCGGGCACGACGGTGCGATCCTCGCGCTGACCGGCATCTTCATCGCACTCGTCGCGCTCGTCGGCGCGAACCTCGCCGCCTCCGGCGACATCACGGTGGGCCAGCTCGTGGCGGCGGTCGGCCTGGCGCAGTTCCTGCTCACGCCGTTCCAGATCTTCGCGTGGGTGAACGGCCAGATCGCCCAGGGCCGGGCGTCGGCGGAGCGGATTGCCTCGGTGCTCGCGGCTGCACCCGCGGTCGTCCCCGGCTCGGCGACCCTGCCCGCGCCGGCCGCCGGGCGAATCAGGCTGCGCGGCGTCACGCACGGCAGCCTCCGCGGCCTCGACCTGGACGTCGCGGCCGGTGAGCTGCTCGGCGTGGTCACCACCGACCCGGCCGCCGCGACCCAGCTGCTCGAATGCCTCGGCCGCGAGGCCGATCCCGCGGAGGGCTCGGTGGAGCTGGACGGCATCCCGCTGCCCGAACTCGCGCTCGACGACCTGCGCGGCGCCGTGCTCGTCGCGGCCCACGACGCCGACCTTTTCGAGGGCAGCCTGCTGGACAACGTGGTGGCCGGGGCCGCGCGGGCGAACGTCGACCGGGCGCTGGTCGCCTCGGCCGCCGACGAGGTCGCCGAGACGCTGCCGCAGGGAACGCGGACCGTCCTCGCCGAGCGGGGCCGGTCACTGTCGGGCGGGCAGCGGCAGCGGGTGGCGCTGGCTCGTGCGCTCGCCGCCAACCCTCCGGTGCTGGCGGTGCACGACCCGACGACGGCGGTCGACGCCGTGACCGAGGCCCGGATCGCCGGCGAGCTGCGAGAGATCCGGCAGGGGCGCACGACGATCCTCGTCACGACGAGCCCGGCGCTGCTGGCGGTGACCGACCGCGTCGTGCTGCTCGGCGGCGGCACGGTGTCCGCCGAGGGCACCCATGCCGAGCTGGTCCACGCCGACGAGGACTACCGGACGGCGGTGCTGACGTGAGCGAACGGGAACTCCTGCCGACCGCGACCGGCAAGCGCACGCGGGCCGCGGTGCGCGAGCTGCTGCGCCCGCGCCGGGCGCTGGCACTGGGCGGGCTGACCGTGCTGATCGGCGCGACCGCCGTCGGGCTGCTGACCGCCCCGCTGCTCGGCCACATCGTCGACCTCGTGGCGGGCGGCAGCAGCTCGTTCACGCTGCCGGTGCTCGCGCTGGCCGGCGTCGCGGTGGTGCGCGGCGCGGCCAACGCGTGGGGGCTCTCGCTCATCTCCCGGCTCGGCGAGGGCATGCTCGCCGACCTGCGTGAGCGCTTCGTCGAGCGAGCGCTCGGGCTGCCGCTGGAGCGGATCGAGCACGCGGGCTCAGGCGACCTGACGTCGCGGGTCACCAGCGATGTGGCGGTGATCGCGAAGTCGGTGCGCGAGGCGCTGCCGGAGCTGGGTCGCTCGGTGCTGACGATCGTGCTCACGCTGGGCGCGCTGGCCATTCTCGACTGGCGTTTCCTGCTCGCGGCGCTGCTGGCCGCGCCGATCCAGCTGCACACGGTGCGCTGGTACGTGCGCCGCGCGATCCCGCTGTACGCGGCGCAGCGGGTGGCGGGCGGCGCGCTGCAACACCAGCTCCTGGACACGGTGGGCGGCGCGCGGACGGTGCGGGCGTTCCGGCTCTCCGCCGAGCACGTGGAACGGGGGCGGCGGCGTTCGCAGGAGGCCGTCGACCTCTCGCTGCGCGGTATCCGGCTGATGACGCGGTTCTTCTCCCGGCTCAACCTCGCCGAGTTCGTCGGGCTGTCCGCCGTGCTCGCCGCCGGTTTCTGGCTGGTCGGCGCAGGCGCGGCCACGATCGGCGTCGCGACCGCGGCGGCGCTGTACTTCCACAGCCTGTTCAACCCGATCAACGCCGCGCTCGCGCTGGTCGACGACGCGCTGGCGGCCACGGCGAGCCTGGCGCGCCTGGTCGGGGTGGCCGACCTGCCCGGCGAGCGGGAGCCGGAGCGGCCCGCGGCGCCGGTCGACTCCTCGGTCAAGGCCGCCGCGGTCGGGCACGCGTACGTGCCGGGGCACGACGTGCTCCGCGACGTGGACCTGGAGATCAGCGGCGCGGAGCGGGTCGCGCTGGTCGGCGCGAGCGGCGCGGGCAAGACCACGCTGGCCAAGCTGATCGCGGGCATCCACCGGCCCGCGCGGGGTTCGATCGTGCTCGGCGGGGTGGGGCTGGACGAGCTCGGCCCCGCGGGGACGCGGCGGACGGTGGCGCTGATCAGCCAGGAGGTGCACGTCTTCGCCGGCACGCTCGCGGACGACCTGCGGCTGTCCTCGCCGGAGGCGACCGACGCCGAACTGCGCGCGGCGCTGGACCGGGTCGGCGCGCTGCACTGGGTCGACGCACTCCCGACTGGACTGTCCACTGTGGTCGGCGAGGGTGCGCACCGGCTGACCGTGACACAGGCGCAGCAGCTCGCGCTCGTACGGCTGGTGCTGGCCGATCCGCCGATCGCGATTCTCGACGAGGCGACCGCCGAGGCGGGCAGCGCCGGGGCGCGCGTGCTGGAGGTGGCGGCCGGGCGTGCGCTGGAGGGACGGACCGGCCTGGTCGTGGCGCACCGGCTGACCCAGGCGGCCGCCGCCGACCGGGTGGTGGTGCTCGACGCGGGCCGGGTCGTGGAGACCGGGACGCACGAGGAGCTGGTGGCCAGGGGCGGCCGCTACGCCACGCTGTGGGCGGCCTGGTCCGACACCCGCCACTCCCCCTCGTGAGTGCGTAACAGTGTTCTAACTCGTGTAGGCACTCACGAGGGGCGGCGGCTGGGCGGACCGGCTGGTCACCCGGTTCCGGCGACGAGGTTGAAGGAGCCGGTCAGCAGGTTGAGCGTGACCAGGCCAACGACCTCGGCGATGATCCGGTCACTCCAGCCGTGGCCACGCAAACCGGCCAGGTCGGCGCCGGTGATCCCGGACGGCTCGGCCAGTACCTGGACGGCGAAGGCAACCAACGCCGCTTCTCGGGCGTCGGCGGCGGTGCCCTGGCGGGCCAGCTCGATGTCTGCCTCACTCAACCCTGCCGCGCGGCCTGCCTGCGCGTGCGCGGCGAGGCAATGGGCGCATCCTATCCACTCCTGCGCCGCGAGCGAGATTTTCTCGCTCAGCGCCCGGGAAAGCTTGACCCGCTTCAGCGCCCGGGAGAGGTCGAGGTAGCCCGCCAGCAGGGCAGGCGAGTGTGCCATGGTGCGCACCATCTCGCCCGCCGAGCCATGCCGGGTGACGATGTCCGCCAGCAGCTCCCGAGACCTAGCGGGGGCGTCGGCCGGTTCGAGCGGTTCGAGGTTTCGCACGGTCTCCTCCGTCTTCCCCGGCCTCATGCGGCCACGTTGTCCGCGGCCGCACCGGAGCCCCGCTCGGCCCGCCTCCCGCGAAGGGCCGCGCCCGTCACGAGGGCACCCGCGACGGCGATACCGGCCGCGCCCAGGAACGCCGCGGACAGTCCTTCGGTCAGCGCGCCCACGTCGTGCGTGCGGCTCGCACCGAACGAGCTCGCCAGCGCGGTCATCGCCGCCAGGCCCAGCGCGGAACCCACCTGATAGCTGGTGTTCACGATGCCGGAGGCGAGTCCGCCCTCCTCGGGACGTGCGCTCGAGATCGCCGTGCCGAGCGACGGTATGAAGGCGAGCGCCATACCGGTCGCGGCGACCAGGGAAGCCGGAAGCACGTCCGCCAGGAAGGTCCCGTCCGCCCGCACCAGCGCCAGCCAGAACAGGCCGAGCGCGAGCGTGCCAAGACCGGCGACCACCAGTGACTTGGCCCCGAAACGCGCCATCAGTCGCGGCGCCACCGCGATCATGATCAGCATGATGGCGACGGTCATCGGCAGCAGCGCCGCACCGGCGGCGAACTCACCGAGCCCGAGTACCTGCTGCAGGTAGAGGTTGAGGAAGAACCACATCGGGATCCAGGCCGCACCCAGCAGCAGTTGAGCGATGTTGGCCGCACCCAGGTTCGGCGTGCGGAAGATGCCGAGCCGGATCAGCGGGTTGCGCCGCCTGGCCTGAATGACCAGGAACGAACCCAGCAGTGCGGCCGCGACGGCGAAGCCGAGGAGGCTCTCCGCCGAGGCCCAGCCCGCCTCGGGCGCCCGAACGATCGCGTACACGGCGACGGCGAGTCCGGCCGTGACGGTGCCGGCGCCGAGGAGGTCGGGCGAACCCCGGCGGATACCCCCGGCAGGCATCAGCGCGGGGGTGGCCGCCAGCGCGATCAGCGCGATCGGGATGTTGAGGTAGAACACCCAGGGCCAGTCGGCGTACTCGGTGAGCAGGCCACCGAGGAACACGCCCGCCGTGCCACCGGCCGGCGCGGCCGCCCCGTACAGCGCGAGTGCCCTGGTCAGTTCCCTTGGCTCACCGCCGAACAACATCATCAGCAGGGTCAGCGCGGATGGCGCGATCAGCGCCGCGCCCACGCCCTGGACTGCGCGACCGGTCAGCTCCAACCAGACCTCACCCGCGGCGCCCGCGACGGCCGAACCCGCGAGCAGGATCACCCAACCTGCCGCGAAGACGCGGCGCGCGCCCAGTAGGTCGGAGAGCCTGCCGCCGAGCAGCAGCAGGCCGCCGAAGGCGATCACGTAGGCGTTGAACACCCAGGACAGGCTCTCCGGCGAGAACCCGAGATCTGCCTGTATTCGCGGCAGGGCGACCCCGATTATCGACGTGTCCATGATCACCATGAATTGCGCGGCGGCGATGAGAGCAAGCCCCCACCACCGGCGACGCGAAGGGGAGGAAACTGTGGACATTGTGTACTCCATACCTGTAGGGGGTATACCGAAGTGCGAAGTTAGCACGGGTCTCCGCGACGCGCCACTGCCTTCGACTCGCCGGCGTTCGCTCGTCAAGCAGGCGCGGACCGCGGTGAGCACGCGCAGTGCCGAGGGGACGCCGGGCGTGTTCGTGGCCGCGGACACGCGTGGGATATCCGGTTGCGCAGGTGGCGTGTATCCCGCGATCCTTCGCGCATGACCGCCGACCGCCTCGCCCGCACACTGCTCGCCGCCGTCCTCGCGCCGGCGGGGCAGCAGAAGCGCGGGCCGTGCCGGAGGTCTGCCATCCAACGACCGTGACCGCCGCGCTGCTGGCGGGACTGCTCGCCGGGTACGGCATCGCCATCCCGGTCGGCGCCGTCGGGGCCTACCTGGTCGCGCTCACCGCCCGCACCTCGCTACGGGTCGGCGCCTGCGCCGCGCTCGGCGTCGCGGTCGCCGACGGGTTGTACGCGCTGGTGGCCGTGCTGGGCGGTTCCGCGCTCGCCGGGCTGATCGCACCGGCCGCCGTCCCGCTGCGCTGGGCCGCCGCGGCGGTACTGGTCACGCTGGCCGCCCTGACCGCGGCCAGGGCGATCCGGCAGCACCGCACACCCGCCGACGGTGGTATCCCGGCCGACCGCGTGTCGGCGCCGCGGGCCTTCGCCGCGCTGCTCGGCATCACGCTGCTCAACCCGGCCACGGTGGTCTACTTCGCGGCACTGGTGATCGGCGATCACGCCACGGTCGCCCGCAGCGGTGCGACGGCCGCGGTGTTCGTCGCCGCCGCCTTCGCCGCTTCCGCGAGCTGGCAGCTCCTGCTGGCCGGTGGCGGCGCGCTGCTCGGCCGGGCCGTCACCGGTCCGCGCGGCCGCCTCGCCACGGCGCTCGCGTCGAGCGTCCTCATCACGGTCCTGGCCGCCCACCTGCTCGTGAGTGCGTGACAGCTCGGGTGCGCACTCAGGCGGAGCGCAGGCTCGCCGGGCGGAGGTCGGTCCAGTCCTCCTCGACGTAGCCGAGACAGGCTTCGCGCGTGTCCTCGCCGAACACGATCCGCCAGCCCGCGGGCACGTCGACGAACGAGGGCCACAGCGAGTGCTGCTCCTCGTCGTTGACGAGCACGTAGTAACGGCCGTCCGGATCCTCGAAAGGGTTGGTCATGCCTGCCTCCTCGTGACTTCGTCCAGTTCCGCCCGCAACTGCCCGGCGAGCCGCTCCACAGTGGACCGGTCGAGCACCCCGGTCGCGTAGCTCAGGTAACAGTGCACGTCGCCGCCACCGCGCGGTTCGTAGAAACTCAGCGTCAGGTCCGCCTTCGCCACCCCGGTCGGCACCGCCACCAGGGAGCCGTGCCCACCTTCGAGATCGGCGAGCCGCGCCTGCTCGTGGTGCACCATGAACACCCGGGGCCGGCGGCCGACCGCACGCACCACCTCGTCGAACGGCACGTCCTGCCGGTCCAGCGCCGCCAGGTTCGTCGCCCGCACCCGGCTCAGCAGCTCGGCGAACGACGGGTCGCCGGAGACGTCGGTGCGCAGCACGACGGTGTTGACGAAGCAGCCGACCAGGCCGGCCAGCGCCTCCTCGGTACGCCCGGCCACCGCGGTGCCGATCGGCAGGTCGGTCCCGGCCCCGTTCGCCCCCAGCACCCGCGCCAGCGCCGCCTGCAGCACCATGAACAGGCTCGCGCCACCGCGGCGGGCCACCTCGTCCAGCGCGGCGTGCAGATCCGCGCCGAGGACGAAGGCGACCACGTCACCCGCATTCCCCTCGCGCGGCCGTTCGCCGGGCAGCGGGATCTCCGGCAGCTCCCGCAACACCTCCAGCCAGTAGCCGAGCTGCCGCTGCCGCGCCTCGCCCGCCAGCTCCGCGGACCAGCGTGTGTAGTCGGCGTAGCTCACCGGCAACGGTGCCCATTCCGGCGCCGCACCACGGCGCCGGGCCGCGTAGGCCGCGGTGAGGTCCCGCAGCAGCGGCACCACCGACCACTCGTCCACGCCCAGGTAGTGCAGGCCGAGCAGCAGCGCCTGTTCCCGCCGCCCCACCAGCAGCCGTGCCCGCAGCGGCGGCTCCCGCGTCAGGTCCGGCAGCTGGCCGGCCCGCTCCACGAGGGCACCGTCGAGGTCCCCGGTGGACTCCACGGTGAGCGACGGCGGCTCGCCGAGCTCCTGCCACAGCTCACCGTCGCGCTCGGCGAACCGGGTGCGCAGCGGCTCGTGCCGCCCGGCGACGTCCCGCAGCGCGGCCGCCAGCGCGTCGGTGTCGAACCCGGTCTCCGAACGCAGCGCGAGCGCGTGGTCGAACCCGGGACGTTCCCGGTGCAGCGACCACTGCCAGCGCTGCGCGGGCGCCAGCGGAACCCGCTCGGGCCGGTCCCGGTGCTCCAGCGGCGGCCGGTGCGCCGACGCCCCGGCGAGCTTCGCCGCGATCCCGGCAACCGTCGGCGCGTCGAACACGTCCCGGATCGTCAGATCGACCCCGAGCTCCGTCCTGATCCGGCCGAGCAGCCGCATGGACGACATCGAGTGCCCGCCCAGCTCGAAGAAGTTGTCGTGCACGCCCACGTCGTCGAGTTCGAGGAGCTCGCCGAACAGCCGGGCCAGCGTGCGCTGCTCCGGAGTGACCGGCCGCGCCTCGCCGGTCAGCTCGCTCCAGTCCGGGGCGGGCAGCGCGCGCCGGTCGAGCTTGCCGTTCGGGGTGAGCGGCAGCGGCCCGTCGAGCGGCACGACCAGCGCCGGAACCATGTAGTCGGGCAGCAGCGACCGGACGTGCTCCCGCCACTCGACGGGTCCGTCCGCGACGACGTAGCCGACGAGCCGGGTGACGTCACCCCTGCGGTCGGCCACCACCGCCGCCTGCCGCACGTCGGGATGCGCCGTGAGCGCAGCCTGCACCTCGCCGAGCTCGATCCGGAAGCCGCGGACCTTCACCTGGTCGTCCACCCGGCCGAGGAAGTCCAGGGTGCCCGGGTCGGCCCGCCGCCACCTGGCCCGGTCGCCGGTCCGGTAGATCCGGGCGCCGGGTGGCCCGAACGGGTCGGCCACGAACCGTTCGGCCGTCAGCCCCGGCCTGCCGAGGTAGCCCCTGGCGAGCCCGCGCCCACCGACGTAGAGCTCCCCCGCCACGCCCGGCGGCACCGGCCGCAGGCGCTCGTCCAGCACGTAGCAAACGGTGTTCGGGTCCGGCCGCCCGATCGGCACGGGACCCGGCCTGCCCGATTCGGCCGCCCACAGCGTCGAGTTCACCGTGGCCTCGGTCAGCCCGTACGCGGCGAGCAGGTTCAGCCTGCCCGCCCAGCGCTCGATCAGGTCCGGTGGCACGGTCTCGGTGCCGACGAGGATCGTCGAGCCGCGCGGCAGCTCACATCCGGCGGGCAGCGCGGACACCAGCGACGGCGGCAGGATCATGTGCGTCACGGCCTGCTCATCGAGGAAGTCGGTGAGCGCCGCGCCCGGCACCCTGGCCTCGTCCGGGGTCAGCACCAGCCGCCCGCCGTGACACAGCGCCATCGACAGCTCGAAGACGAACACGTCGAACCCGACCGAGGCGAACTGGAGCACGCGCGAGTCCGGTCGCAGGCCCATCCGGTCGACGGCGGTGGCGACGAGGCTCGCGATGCCCTCGTGCGGCAGCACGGCGCCCTTGGGCCTGCCGGTGGAGCCGGACGTGTAGATCACGTACGCGGCCTGGTGCAGCGACGTGACCGCGATGCCCACATCGGAGTCGTCCACGCCGTCGTCCGGCAGCAGCACGACCGGGGCACCGTCCGGCACCCTTTCCCGTACCGCCTCGGTGGTGACCACCAGCCGCGCACCCGAGTCGGCGATCATGTACGCGAGCCGGTCGCCCGGGTGACCGAGGTCCAGCGGCAGGAACGCGGCGCCGAGCTTGAGCACCGCGAGCACCGTGGCGATGGTGTCGGCCGAGCGCGGCACGGCGACGCCCACGACGTCCTCCGGCCCGGCACCGTGCCCGGCGAGCAGCCGCGCGATGCGGTTCGCGCGGGCATCGAGCTCCGTGTAGGTCACCGACCGGGCTCCGTCCACGACGGCGACCGCGTCCGGCCGCTCGGCGACGCACCGCAGGAACAGCTCCGGCAGCGACGCCCCCGGCGCGGCCCGCCCGGTAGCGTTGAAGTCGGCGAGCACGAGCCGCCGCTCGTCCCCGGTGAGCACGTCGATGCCGGTCACCGGGTCGTCCGGCCGGGCGGCGGCGGCATCCACCAGCACGGCCAGCCGGTCGCCGAGCCGCTCGGCCGTCTCCGGGTCGAACAGTTCGGTGCTGTACTCGATGCGGCAGCTCACCCGCCCGGAGTCCGTCCACTCGGTGAAGCTGAACACCAGGTCGAACTTCGCCGTGCTCGCCCGGTGCGGCACGAACTCCGCGCGCAGTCCCGGCAGTTCCAGCGTCTCGCCGGAGCGGCTGTGGTAGCCGACCATCACCTGGAACAGCGGGTTGCGGGCGAGCGAGCGTGCCGGGTTCAGGCGCTCGACCACGGCCTCGAACGGCACGTCCGCGTTGGAGAACGCCGCGAGATCGGTCTCCCGCACGCGCCGCACCAGCTCCGTGAAGCCGGGCGCCCCGGAAAGGTCGGTGCGCAGCACCAGCGTGTTGACGAAGAACCCGACCAGCTCGTCGAGCGACTCGTCGGTGCGGCCCGCGATGGGTGCGCCGAGCGGGATGTCGTCCCCCGCGCCCAGCCGGTGCAGCAGTGCCGCCACGGCGGCGTGCAGCACCATGAACATGCTGGCGCCGGTGTCCTGTGCCAGCGCGCGCAGCCGTTCGCAGGTGACGGGATCGAGGTCGAACCCGGTCTCCGCGCCCCGGAAGCTCGGACTGCCCGGCCGCACCCGGTCGGCAGGCAGCTCGATCTCCTCCGGAACACCGTCCAGTGTGGACTCCCAGTGGGCGAGCTGTTCCTCACCGACCGCGTCGAGCAGGCGCTGCTGCCAGAGCGCGTAGTCGGCGTACTGCACCGGCAGCGGCGCCCACTCCGGCGCCGTGCCGCGCAGTCGCGCCGCGTAGGCCGTCGAGAGGTCGCGCAGGAACGGGCGGTCGGACCACTCGTCGGTCGTGATGTGGTGCAGCAACAGCACCACCACATGCTCGTCGTCGGCGAGCCGGAGCACCGTGCAGCGCAGCGGCAGCTCGGAACCGAGGTCGAACGGCCGCGAGACGGCCTCCCGCACGAGATCGTCGACCTCGGACCCGGTCGCCGCACGCAACTCGACCACCGGTTCGGCGCCGGGGACCACCCGCTGGTACGGCACGCCGTCGCGCTGGGTGAAGACCGTGCGCAGCGCCTCGTGCCGGTCGAGCACGTCCCCGAGCGCGGCCCGCCACGCGCCGATGTCGAGCCTGCCGCGCAGCCGTACCACGAGCGGGAAGTTGTAGGCGGCCGCGCTCGACTCCATGTTCTGGATCACCCACAGCCGTTGCTGTGCGGGCGAGAGCGGCAGTTCGGCAGGCCGTTCGGCGGGGACGAGCGCGGGGCGCGCGGGACGGCCCGCGCGGGTGGCCAGCTCGGCGACGGTCGGCGCCTCGAACAGGTCCCGGATCGCCAGCTCGGCGTGCAGCGCGGTGCGGGCCTTGCTGACCAGGCGGGTGGCCAGCAGCGAGTGCCCGCCGAGATCGAAGAAGCTGTCGTCGATGCCGACCCCGCGCACGCCGAGCAGCTCGGCGAAGAGCCCGCACAGCACCTCCTCCGTGTGGTCGCGCGGCGGCCTGCTCTCTCCCGAGCCCTCGATGTCCGGCGCGGGCAGGGCCCGCACGTCCAGCTTGCCGTTCATGGTCAGCGGCAGCCGGTCCACGGTCACCACCGCCGACGGCACCATGTAACCGGGCAGCCGGGCCTTGAGGTGTGCGCGCCAGTCGAACTCGCGCTCGGCGACCACGTAGCCGACGAGCCGCCTGACGGCCGTCGACGAGTCGGCGACCACCGCGGCATGGGTGACGTCCGGATGCGCGGCGAGCGCGGCCTCGACCTCACCCAGCTCGACCCGGTAACCGCGGATCTTCACCTGGTCGTCGGTCCGGCCGAGGAAGTCGATGATCCCGTCCGGCCTGCGCCGTACGAGGTCGCCCGTGCGGTACATCCGCTCACCCGCCGCCGGGTCGCCCCACGGGCACGCCACGAACCGCTCCGCCGTCAGGCCGGGCCTGCCGTGGTATCCCCGCGCGAGGCCGATCCCGGCGATGTAGAGCTCCCCGGGACTGCCGGGAGGCACGGGCCGCAGATGCGCGTCCAGCACGTAGGCTCTGGTGTTCCAGATCGGCCGTCCCACGGCGGGAGTCGAGCTGTCCATAGTGGACGCGCCGAGGGTGTTGATCGTGTACTCGGTCGGCCCGTAGAGGTTGTAGCCGTAGGTCCCCTCCGTGTCGGCGAGCCGGTTCCACACCGCGTCGGACACCGCCTCGCCGCCGAGCAGCACCAGCGGCGGCACGTGGCCGGAGAGCAGCCCCTGCTCGATCAGCAGCTGCGCGTACGTCGGCGTCACGTTGACCACGTCGATGCGGTGCTCGTCGCAGTAGGCGACCAGTGCCTCCGCGTCGCGGCGCAGCTCCTCGTCGCAGACGTGCACCTCGTGACCCTCGACGAGCCACAGCAGCTCCTCCCACGACATGTCGAAGGCGAACGACACGGTGTGCGCGATCCGCAGCCTGCGTCCTCCGGCGGCGTCGATGGCCGGGCCGAAGATCGCCTCGCGGTGGTTGAGCTGCATGTTCGTCAGCCCGCGGTACGGGGTCAGCACGCCCTTCGGCCTGCCGGTGGAACCGGAGGTGTAGATGACGTAGGCCGGGTGCTCAAGCCGGTTCGGCGTGCCTGGCGCGAACGCGGGCCGCTCGCCGTCGGCGATCGCGGCCGCCGGGTAGCCTGCCAGCTCCGCCGCGACCTCCGGGCGGGCAAGCAGCTCGGCCGAGAGCACGCACAGCGGGGCGCTGTCGTCGATCATGGCCTGCCTGCGCTCCGGCGGATGGTCGAGGTCCAGCGGCAGGTACGCGGCACCGGCGCGGAGCACGGCGAAGAGAGCCACCACCATGTCGATCGAGCGCGGCAGCTCCAGCGCCACGACGCGCTCCGGTGCCGCGCCACGGGCGAGCAGGAACCGCGCCAGCCGGTTGATCCGCCCGTCCAGCTCCGCGTAGGTCAGCGAGCGCTCGCCGAACACGAGCGCCACCGCGTCCGGCGTGCGGGCCGCCTGCGCGGCGAGCAGTTCGGCCACCGTCTCGTCGCCGACCGGCCGCTCGGGACCCGCGCACCGCACGGCCAGGTCCCGCCGCTCGGCCCCGGTGAGCAGGTCGAGCTTGCCCACCGGCCGCGACAGGTCGGCGGCGAGGCGCTCCAGCACGGCCGTGAACCGGTCGAGCACCGCCGTGGCCGCCCGCTCGTCGAACAGATCGGGCCGTGCGGCGAGGGTGACCCGCAGCCGCGCCTCCGGCGTCACGATCAGCGTCAGCGGGAAGTGCGTGCCATCCACATTGGACATCTCGGTGATGCCGTGGCGGTCGCGCAGCTCGGCCGCCCGCTCGTCGCCGTCGGCCGTGCGGAGCACGAAAAGCGTGTCGAACAGCTGCCGGTGCCCGGCCTCGCGCTGGAGCACGCCGAGGCCGACGTACTCGTACGGCATCAGCGCCGCCCGCTCGGCCTGGATCCGCCGCAGCAGGTCGAGCACGGGTTCCCGTGGATCGAGCGTGATGCGCGTCGGGATGGTGTTGAGGAACATCCCGATCACGCTGGCCACGTTCGGCACCTGCACCGGCCTGCCCGCCACGGCCGCGCCGAACACGACGTCGTCGCGTCCGACCATGCTCGACAGCACCAGCCCCCAGGCCGCGTTGAGCAGCGTGTTCAGCGTCAGGCCGTGGGCCCGCGCCGCCTCCCGCAGCCGGTCGCTGCTCCCCGGGGACAGCACGGCGTCGTAGTCGGCCGGGATCACCGGCTCCCCGGTCCGGTCCGCGGACGCGACGAGGGTCGGCTCGGCCAGCCCGGACAGCGCCGCCCGCCACGCGCCGGTCGCGGCCTCGGTGTCCTGCGCCGCCAACCAGGCCAGATAGTCGAGGTACGAGCCGGGCTCCGGCAGCCCGCTGTCGTCCCCGCCGCGCTCGTATAGCGTGAACAGCTGCTCCAGGAACAGCCACGCCGACCAGCCGTCCCACAGCACCAGGTGGTGCGTGAGCACCAGCCGGTCCCGGCCGTCCGGCAGCCGGATCAGCAGCACGCGGCACAGCGGTGGCCTGGCCAGGTCGAAGCGCTGCCTGCGGTCGGCGGCGAGCAGCCGCTCGACGCGCTCGCCCTGCTCGTCGCCCGACATCCCGGAGAGGTCCACCTCGGTCAGCGGCACCTCCGGACCGGCCGCGATGAACTGCACCGGCCGGGGCAGGCCATCGCTGGTGAACCCCGCACGCAGGCTGGGATTGCGGGCCAGCAGCGCCGCGCACGCCGCGCGCAGCCGCTGCGCGTCGAGCGCGTGATCGAAGTCCAGCGTCTCCTGGGACACGTAGACGTCGAGCGCGGACTCGTCGTAGGTCGAGTGGAAGTAGAGACCCTCCTGTAGGGGGGAGAGCGGCCAGACGTCCTCGACGTCCCCCGGCGCCAGCTCCTGGACACGCCGCAGCTCGTCGGCGGAGAGCTCGACCCTGGCGAGGTCGGCGGACACGGCGGCCGGGCCGGTCCCCGCGGCCGCCGCCAGCGCGGCGGGTGTGCGCCGTTCGAAGACGTCCCGTGGGCTGAGGTCGAGTCCGCGTTCACGGGCCTGGGTGGCGACGGCGATCGAGGTGATGCTGTCGCCGCCGAGCACGAAGAAGTCGTCGTCCACGCCCACCTCGGGCAGGTCCAGGACGGCGGCGACGAGCTCGCACAGCAGCCGCTCGCGTTCGTCGCGCGCCGCCCGCGACGGCGTGCGCCGCACCGTGGGCGCGGGCAGCGCGCGCTCGTCGAGCTTGCCGCTCGGGGTCAGCGGCAGGTCGTCGAGCAGCACGAAGGCACCGGGCACCATGCCGGCAGGCAGCACGTCGGCGAGCCCTTCGCGCAGCGACTCCTCCGCCGGGGCGGTGCCGGAGGGCACGACGTAGGCCACCAGCGCGCCGTCGCGGACGGTCACCGCCGCCCGCGCCACCCCCGGCTGCCGCGCGAGCGCGGCCTCGATCTCGCCAAGCTCCACCCGGTTGCCGCGCAGCTTCACCTGCCGATCGGTGCGGCCGAGGTACTCGAGCGCGGAGTCCTCCCTGCGCCGCCGCACGAGGTCACCGGTGCGGTACATCCGGCCCTGGCCGAACGGATCGGCCACGAACCGGGACGCCGTCAGCCCCGGCCTGCCGTGGTAGCCGCGCGCGAGCTGCGGCCCGGCCAGATACAGCTCGCCGGGCACCCCGTCCGGCACCGGCCGCAGGAACCGGTCGAGCACGTACAGCCGCGCGTTCCACACCGGCCACCCGATCGGCACCGACACCGCGTCGCCGTCCGCGCAGGGGAACCAGGTGACGTCCACCGCCGCCTCGGTCGGGCCGTAGAGGTTGTGCAGCGGCACCCCGGTCAGCGTGGTCCAGCGCGCCGCGGCCTCGGCGGGCAGCGCCTCCCCGCTGGAGAACACGCGGCGCAGGCTCGCCGCCCACTCGCCGTCGCGGACAGCCTGGAGGAACGCGGCCAGCATCGACGGCACGAAGTGCATCGTGGTGATGCCCTCGGCACGCACCAGCTCCGCCAGGTAGGCCGGGTCGCGGTGACCGTCCGGCCGGGCGAGCACCACCGCGGCTCCTTCGAGCAGCGGCCAGAAGAACTCCCACACCGACACGTCGAAGCTCGACGGGGTCTTCTGCAGCACGCGGTCGTCGGCGGCGAGCTCGTACCGCCCCTGCATCCAGGCGAGCCGGTTGCCGATCGCGCGGTGGGTGACCAGCACGCCCTTGGGCCGCCCGGTGGAGCCGGAGGTGTAGATGAGGTACGCGGGCTCCGCCGGCGTGGCCTCCCGCACGGGGACGTCCGGCACGTCGGCGTTCTCCCCGGTGTCCTCCCCGATGTCCTCCCCGACCCGGACGTGCTCCAGCTCGCCGGGAAGCTCCGCACCGGTGGTCACGGCCAGGCGCGCGCCCGAGTCGGCGAGCATGAACTCGATGCGCTCGGCCGGGTAGTCGAGGTCGACCGGCAGGTAGGCCGCGCCCGACTTGAGCACGCCCAGCAGCGCGACCATCAGCTCCGCCGAGCGCGGTACCGCGACCGCGACGACCCGTTCCGGCCCGGCGCCGCGAGCCCGGAGTCTGCGGGCCAGGTTCTCTGCGCGCCGGTCGAGCTCCCGGTAGGACAGCCGGGTCCGCTCGAACACCACGGCCGTCGCCTCGGGGGTGCGGGCCACCTGCTCGGCGAAGGCAGAGACGAGCGTCCGCTCCGGCACCGGCCGCTCGGTCGCGTTCAGCTCGCGGAGGCGGTCGTGTTCGGCACGCAGCAGCAGGTCCAGCCTGGACAGCGGGCGGTCGGGCTCGGCGACAGCCGTTTCGAGCAGCCGCACGAACCGTTCGGCCAGCTCGCGGACGGCTTCCTCGCCGAAGCGGTGCTTGAACCGCAACCGGAGCCGCTCGCCGGGGTGCGCGACGAGCGCGAGCGGGTAGTGCACGGCGTCGCGCACGTCGATCCCGGTGAGCACGCCGGTGTCCTCGGGCACCGGCTGGTTCTCGACCACCACCAGCGTGTCGAACAGTTCGCCGGTGCCGCGCTGGATGTCGGCCAGGCCGAGGTGCTGGTGTTCCAGCAGCGCGGTCTGCTCCCGCTGCCACGTGGCCAGCGCCGTGCCGAGCGTGTCGTCCGGCCGCAGGCGCAGCCGCGCGGGCACGGTGTTGATGAACAGCCCGACCGCCGACTCGATGCCCTCGACGTCGATGCCGCGGCCGGAAACGGTGCTGCCGAACACCACGTCGGTCCGGCCGGTGAGCCCGCTCAGCAGCAGGCCCCACGCGCCGTGCAGGATCGTGCTCAGCGTCAGCCCGCGGGACCTGCCCAGGGCGGACAACCCGGCGGTGAGCCGTTCGGAGAGCCGGATGTCGACGTCCCCCGGCTCGCGGGAGGCCCCTTCGAACAGCGCCGTGGGCTCCACATCGGACAGTGCCTCGCTCCAGGCGGCACGTGCGGCGGCGCGGTCCCGGCCCGCCAGCCAGGCGAGGTAGCCGCGCGGGTCCGGTGCCGGCGGCAGCTCCGCGCCCGCGTACCCGGCCAGCAGGTCACGCAGGACGAGCGCCACCGACCAGCCGTCGGCGACGATGTGGTGCAGGGTCAGCACCAGCTCACGGCCCCGGACCAGCGTCGCGCGCAGCAACGGCGGGCGCGCGAGGTCGAAGCCCGCGGCACGGTCCTCCTCCAGCGCCTCGCCGACATCGGCCGCCTCCCGCCACGGCAGCTCGGCGTGCTCGGCGATGCGTTGCACGACGCGGCCGTCCGGCAGCTGCCGAAAACCGGCCCGCAGCAGCGGATGCCGCCGCAGCACGCCCTCCAGCGCGCGGCGCAGCGCCGCCGGGTCGACGCCCTCGGCGAGCTCGATGACCTCCTGCACGAGGTAGGAGTCCGTGTCGTCGAAGGCGGAGTGGAAGAAGAACCCTTCCTGCAGCGGCGACACCGGCAGCGCGTCCTCGTCCAGCTCGGCGTGCCGGGCGGTGTCCGGGACCCCGGCTGCCCTGGCCAGCTCCGCGACGGTGCGCAGCCGGAACACCTCGCCGGGGGTGAGCGCGAGCCCGGCCTCGCGGGCCCGGCCGACGAGCTGGATCGCGACGATGCTGTCGCCGCCGAGTTCGAAGAAGCTGTCGTGCACGCCGACGCCGGGCAGGTCGAGCACGTCGGCGAACAGGGCGGCGAGCGTGCGCTCGCTCGGCGTCGCCGGTTCCGCGTCGCCGGCCAGCGCCGTCCAGTCCGGGTCGGGCAGCGCCCGCTTGTCGACCTTGCCGCTCGGCGAGAGCGGCATCGGCCCGTCCAGAACGACGAACACCGACGGCACCAGGTACTCCGGCAGCGTCGCGGCCACGAAAGGGCGCAGCGCACCCGGCTCGGCGGTGCCGGTCACGTAGGCGACGAGCCTGCGCACGCCGCGGTGATCCTCGCGCGCCACGACCGCGGCCTGCGCGACCTCCGGATGGGCCATCAGCGTGCCCTCGACCTCGCCCGGCTCGACCCGGTGGCCGCGGATCTTGACCTGGTCGTCCAGCCGCCCGAGGAACTCCAGGTTCCCGTCGGCTCCCCACCTGACCCGGTCCCCGGTGCGATACATCCTGGCACCGGGCGGGCCGAACCGGTCGGCCACGAACCGCTCGGCCGTCAGCGCGTGCCTGCCGAGATAGCCGCGGGCGAGGCCACGCCCGCCGACGTAGAGCTCACCCACCTCGCCGATGCCGACCGGGCGCAGCGCCGAGTCCAGCGCGTACACCCGCGTGTTCGGGTCCGGCCTGCCGATCGGCACCGGCCGCGCCGACTGCCAGTCCTGCTCGGCGGGCCACAGCGTCGAGTTGACGGTCGCCTCGGTGAGGCCATAGGCGGCGACGACCCGCATCCGCTTCGCCCACCTGGCGACCAGCTCGGGCGGGACTGTCTCCGTGCCGACGACCAGGACGCCGTCCTCGGGCAGCTCGCACTCGGGCGGCAGCGCGGCAACGAGCGAGGGCGGCAGGATCATGTGCGTGACGCCGTGCTCGGCCAGGTAGCCGGTCAGCTCGGGGCCGGGCACGCGGCGCTCGGTGGGCACGATGACGCTGCGGCCGCCGACGCACAGCGACATCGTCAGGTCCCACACGGCGACGTCGAACCCGGCGGAGGCGAACTGCGCGACCCGGCTGGTGGTGTCCACGCCGAGCCGGTCGATCGCCGTCCGCACGAGGCTGCCGATGCCCTCGTGGGAGACCACGACACCTTTCGGGCGGCCGGTGGAGCCGGAGGTGTAGATGACGTAGGCCGCCTGGTGCGGATCGATCTCCACACCGAGGTTCGTGCCTTCGAACGCGCGCAGCTCCTCGTGGTCCACTTCGGACACGGTGTACGCGGCGCCCGCGTCCGCGGTCAGCAGGTCCAGCCTCTCGGGTGGCTGGTCGGGATCGAGCGGCAGGTAGGCCGCACCCGCCTTCAGCACGGCCAGCAGCGCGACCACCAGATCGGTGGACCGGGGCAGCGCGACGGCCACCACGTCCTCCCGCCCGACGCCCCGCGCCCGCAGCAGCCGGGCGAGCCGGTTGGCCGCGGCGTTGAGCTCGGCGTAGGTGAGCAGCGCGTCCTCGCAGACCACGGCCACCGCGTCCGGGGCGCGCTCCACCTGCCGCTCGAACGCCGCGGGCCAGCTCAGCTCCTCGACCGGCCGCTCATCGGTGCCGAACTCGGTGAGCAGCCGCTCGCGCTGCGCCGCGGTCACCAGTTCGATCGCGCCGATCGGCCGGTCGGGGTGGTCGAGGAAGGCGTCGAGCACACCGCGGAACCGGCGCTCGTGTTCGGTGAGCGCCGCCTCGTCGCACGCGGCGTCGAACTCGAACAGCAGGCCGTGGCCCGCCCAGCGTTCGTAACAGGTGATCGACAGGTCGGTCACCGGGCCGAGGGAGAGGTCGCGGAAGTCGACCGCGTGACCGCCGAAGCGCAGGTGCCTGCCGAAGTTGATGACGTTGACACCGGGCCCGCCGAGCTGTGCCAGCCCTTCGGAGTGCCCCAGCTCGCGGGCGAGGTCCTCACCGCGGTACCCGCCGTGCTCGACCAGTTCGCCGGTCGCCTCGTCGGCGACCGCGACGAGCTCGGCGGGGGTGCTGTCCGGGCGCACGGTCATCCGCAGCGGCAAGACGTTGGAAACCATGCCCGGTACCGCACGCGTCGCGGCGTCGGCCCGTGCGGTGACCGGCACGTTGAGCACGATGTCGCGAGCACCCGTGGCACGGTGGGTGTAGGCGGCCACCGCGGCGAGCACGACCCGGGAGAGCCGGGTGCCGCAGCGGGTGGCGAGGTCGCGCACCGACTCGGTTCGGTCGGGCCCGAACTCGTGGCTGCGGCGCCGGACGGATTCCTCGACGGTGCGCCGTGGCTCGACCAGCCGGGCGGGCTCGGGCCGGTCGGCGAAGCGGGTGTGCCAGTAGTCGCGGTCCCTCGCGTACCGCCCGGACTCCCGGTAGGCGTCGTCGGCCGCGGTGAGCTGTGCGAGCGGGCCGAGCGGGGGACCGTCCTCACCCGCGTACAGCCGGCCCGCGCGCTGGGTCACCAGCAGGCAGCCGTAGGCGTCCATGACGAGGTGGTGGTAGCGCTGGTACCACCACACGCGTCCGCCGCCGAGCAGCAGCAGTGCCTGCGTGAACAGCGGGCCGCGGGCCAGGTCGGCGGGGGTGCCCAGAACGGCCCGCATCCACTCGGTGGCGGCCGCCTCCGGGTCGGCCTCGGCGGAGAGGTCGAGCACCGCCGGAGCGGGGTCGGCGGGCGCCGGGACCTGGCGCGGCCGCTGCCCGATGCCGGTGAACCGCACGTGCACGCTCTCGGCCTCAGCCACCGCCTGCCGGATCGCGGCGATCAGCCGACCGAGGTCGGGACCGCCGCTGATCTCCAGGTACCAGGCGATGTTGTAGACCGGATCGTCCGGGGCGATCTGCTGGGCAAGCCAGATCCCGGACTGTGCACGGGTGAGCGGGGCATCCGACATCGGGAAGCGGCCCTCCGGTTACTTTTCTTCCAGCATCGGCACCATCTGATCGATGGCGTAAGGGATGGAGAGCACCGTGTTGAAGGAGAACGCGGCGCCGACGTCCGGGTTCTCGTACGGCACGAACAGGTCACGGCCGTCCTGGTGCACCTTCAGCCGCTGGTAGAGCGGCTCGGCCTTGATGCGGTTGTTGGCCTCCTCGCCTGAGGTGACCCACACGAGCCGGTCGGCGTCCAGCATGCCGAGCTGCTCGGAGCTGAGCTCGGCGACGTTCATGCCCTCCTCCGCGGTCCGGTCCACCTCCTCGGAGAGCTTGAAGCCCATCTCCCGGAAGAAGATCGCCTTGGGGTCGGTGCTGGTGAACGCCGAGTAGGCGCCCGGCTCGAAGCTGTCCGCGACGATCATCGTCTGCTCCGCCCACTGGGGGTGGTTCTCGCGCACCTCGGCGAAGCGCTGATCCAGCTGCTCGATCAGCTGGTTCATCTGGTCCTCCTGACCGAGCGCCTTGCCGATGCGGCGGGACATGTCCTGCCACGGCGCGGCGTAGTCGGGGTACTCCTTCGGCTGCGCGACCACCGGGGCGATCTGCGAGAGCTTGTCGTACTGCTCCTTGGCCATCCCCGAGTACTGGGCGATGATCAGGTCGGGCTCCAGCCCGGCGATCTTCTCCATGTTGTACTCGTCGCGCTCACCGACGATCTCGGGCTGGGTGCCGCCCCAGTGCTCCTTCGCCCACGACCAGCTGCCGTACGGGCGTTCCTTGAACCAGTCGACCGCGCCGACCGGCTTGACCCCCAGCGCCAGCGCCGCGTCCTGATCGGACAGTCCGAGCGTGACCACCTTCTCCGGCTTCTCGCTGATCTCCGTGCTGCCGTACTTGTGCTCGATGGTGACCGGGAACGCGCCGGCGTTCGCGGCGGCGGATGGATCGCCGCCCGCGTCGTCACCGGAGCTGCCGCACGCCGCGAGCACCACGGCCAGCACCAGCGCCAGCAGCGCCGCTGGCAGGCGCGTAAGCGCCTTCGCCGGCTTCAGGGACATGGGGGACATCGGGGTTACCTCTCTCTTCTCCGTCAAACGGACCTTCCACTGACCGCGTACTCCGCGGCAGGCCTGGTGTCTCCCCCCGATGCGCGCCGGTCGAGGACCGACCGCAGGATCTCCGCCGAGCGCATGGCGTTGTTGGACAGCAGCGACGACGTGATGCCGTGCGTGTGCTCGGTACCGCCACCCTGCAGGTAGATGCCGCCCGCGACCTCGGACCCGGTGCCCACGCGGTAGTCGCGCTCGACGCACAGCCGGCCCTGCTCGTCGCGCCGGCAGTAGCCGGCGAGCTCGCCGAGCAGTACGGGCTGGTCGTCCGGCCGGTAGCCGGTGGAGTAGACGACGATGTCGGCGTCCAGCGCACTTCGCTCACCGTTGGCGAGCGACTCGATCGTCACGCGCACGCCGTCGCCGGTCTCGTCGGCCTTGACCGCGCGGCAGACGTTGAAGATCCGCAGCCGTTCGATGCCGAGGACCTTCTCCCGGTAGAGTCGCCGGTAGAGGTCGTCGATCAGTTCGAGGTCGACCACCGAGTAGTTCGTGTTGGCGTGGTAGTCCATAATCCGGCGCTTGACGTCCTCCGGCGCGGAGTAGAAACGGTCCACGGACTCGGGATCGAAGATCCGGTTGGCGAACGCGCTGTCGTCGGACGGGCTGTAGCCGAAGCGGGAGAACACCGAGCACACCTCGGCGCGCGGGAACCGTTCGTGCAGGAAGGCCGTCACCTCGGCGGCGCTCTGGCCCGCGCCGACCACGACGAAGCGACGCGCCATGTCCGGATCGACATTGTGGATGCGATGCAGCAGGTCGCGGTTGTGCCACACCCGGTCCGACGGCGTCACACCCTCGGGCAGGTACGGCCGCAACCCGGTGGCCAGCACCAGGTTGCGCGCCCGGTAGGTCTCGCCGGTCGCCGACTCGACGTCGAAGTAGGCGACCGCGCCGCCGTCGAGCACGGGCCGCACGGCGACCACCTCGTGCGAGTACGACACCATGTCGTCGACCCGAGCGGCCGCCCACTCGAAGTAGTCGTGGAACTCGACCCGCAGCGGGAAGAGGTTCTTGTGGTTGACGAAGTCGACCAGCCTGCCCTGCGCGTGCAGGTAGGACAGGAAGCTGAACTCGCTGGCGGGGTTGCGCAGCGTGACCAGGTCCTTGAGGAAGGACACCTGCATGGTCGCGTCGTCGATGAGCATGCCGCGATGCCAGCCGAAGCGTTCCTGCCGCTCCAGGAAGTGCGCGGTGACGGTGTCGTTCGTGGCCGCGTTGTGCTCGGTCACCGCGATGGCCAGTGCCAGGTTCGAGGGGCCGAAACCAACTCCGACCAGGTCGTAGACCGGTGTCTCGTCCTTGCGCCGTGCCTGTGACATGTCCTGTCCCATCGCCGTGAATCCACCCGGACGGAGGCAACCCTAACCTAAGTTAGCCTTACCTCAGTTAGTACATTCGAGGGTGATGCTCATCCCCCGGCCCACGGGTTGCGGAATTAGGTAAGGCTTGCTTCACTAGGCCGCGTTTGCCGCCGAAGGATCCGGAGGATCGTCGATGAGGGTCGTCATGTTCGGCTACCAGACGTGGGGGCACCGGACCCTGCGTGCGCTGCTGGACTCCGAGCACGAGGTGGCGCTGGTCGTCACGCACCCCAAGTCCGACCACGCGTACGAGCGGATCTGGGCGGACTCCGTCGCCGATCTCGCCGAGGAGCACGGCGTCGAGGTGGCGCTGCGCAACCGGCCGGACGAGGCGCTCGCGGCGCGGCTGCACGAGATCGGGCCGGACCTGATCGTGGCGAACAACTGGCGCACCTGGATTCCGCCGGAGATCTTCACGCTGCCCCGGTACGGCACGCTGAACGTGCACGACTCGCTGCTGCCCGCCTACGCGGGCTTCTCGCCGCTGATCTGGGCACTGATCAACGGTGAGAAGGAGGTCGGCGTGACCGCGCACATGATGGACGGGGAGCTCGACGCGGGCCCGATCGTCCGGCAGCGGGCGGTGGAGGTGGGGCCGCGGGACACCGCGACGGACCTGTTCCACAAGACGGTCGAGCTGATCGAACCGCTGGTCGGGGAGGCGCTCGGGCTGATCGCTTCCGGGCGCACCGACTGGACCCCGCAGGACCGGACGAAGGCCAGCTTCTTCCACAAACGGTCCATAGAGGACAGCCGGATCGACTGGACGTGGCCTGCCGAGGACATCGAACGTCTTGTCCGCGCGCAGTCCGATCCCTACCCGAACGCGTACACCTTCCACAAGGGACAGCGCGTCCACGTGGTCCGGGCGTCGGTGTCGGAGGGTCGCTACGGCGGCACGCCAGGGCGGATCTTCATCCGCGAGGGCGACGGCGTGGTGATCGTGGCCGGCGCCGACGCGCGGTACGGGCAGAACCACGGGCTCGCGATCGAGCGTGTGCGCACCGACGACGGCACCGAGTACGCGGCCACCGACTACTTCCGCACGATGGGCGGCTACCTCACCACTCACCCCTCGTGAGTGCCTACGCGAGTTCTAACTCGGCCAGCCACTCACGACCCTCGTGAGTGGCTACCGGCGTTCTAACTCGGCTGCGCACTCACGAGCTGGCCGTGAGCCAGCGTTCGAGCGCATCCGCCTTGGCGGGCCGGTCGAGCAGGCGGTAGGCCCTCGCCCACACGGCGGGGTCGGCGAGCGGCAGGCCCCGCCAGTGGCCGCTCACCCGGGTGGGCAGCCGTTCCGCGCCGTCCGGCCCGTACATCGCGAAGTCGAGCAGGAGATCCAGCGTGTGGTCGCCGCCGTCGAGGACGTAGCGCCGGCCGGTGGCGTAGATCCCGCCGCGCTCGCTGTCCTCGCGGTAGCGGATCCCGGCGCCGTCCAGCGCCGCGGTCACCGCGGCGGCTCCGGCGGTGCCGCCCGAGTCGACGGTGACGTCCCAGTCATGGGCCACGTCGGCGAGCCCGAGGGCGACCAGCAGCCCGGAGCCGCCGATCGCCGGAGTCAGTCCCTGTTCCCGCAGGGCCGCTACGACCCGGACGACCACATCGAGCGGCGGGATGCGCACAGGGCAATCATGCCCGGTCCTGGACGCGGATTCCGGCCCAGCGGGCGAACCGGCAAGGGTGCCGTCCCGGCGCCGGTCCTGCTCGGCAAGGGTCACCACGGTCTCGCACACCTTGCCCGCGGGGTCATCATCCACCTCGGCCACCCCGGCCGGCGCCGCTAGACTCGCACGAGCATCTTGCCGGTGTTGGCTCCGGCGAGCAGGTCGAGAAACGCTTGCGGGGCGTTGCGGATCCCCTCCACCACGGTCTCCGAGTACTTCAGCCTGCCGTCGCGGACCAGCGGCGCGACCTCCTCGACGAACCGCGGCCGCAGGTCCTGGTGGTCGGTCACCAGGAAACCGCGCATCGTGAACCGCTTCGCGATGATCTGCGGGAGGTTGCGCGGCGCCGGCGTCGGCTCGGTCGCGTTGTACTGCGAGATCATGCCGCAGACGGCGATCCGGCCGTGCAGGTTCAGCGCACCGATCGCGGCCTCAAGGTGCTCGCCGCCGACGTTGTCGAAGTAAACGTCGACACCGTCCGGCGCGGCTTCGGCGAGCTGCTCGGCCACGGGCGCGTCCTTGTAGTCGAACGCAGCGTCGAAACCCAGGTCGTCCCGCAGCCAACGCACCTTCTCGGCCGACCCCGCGCTGCCGATCACCCGTGCGGCTCCCCTGAGCTTCGCGAGCTGGCCGACCACCGACCCGACCGCGCCCGCGGCGCCGGAGACGAACACGGTGTCGCCCTCGGTGAACTTCGCGACCTCGAACAGGCCCGCGTACGCGGTCAGCCCGGTCATGCCGAGCACACCGAGGTAGGTGGTGACCGGCGCGGCCTCCGGATCGACCCTGGCCACGTGCCTGGCCTCGACCACCGCGTGCGTGCGCCAGCCGAGCCCGTGCAGCACCAGGTCACCGGGTGCGAACTCGTCCACCGTGGACTCGACAACCTCGCCGAGCGCGCCGCCGTGCATCACCTTGCCCACCTCGTACGGCTCGGCGTAGGACTTCGCCGAGCTCATCCGGCCCCGCATGTACGGGTCGACGGAAAGCCACTGGTTGCGCACCAGCAGCTGACCGGGCCCCGGGCCCGGGACATCGACGTCCACAACGGAGAAGTTGTCGAGCGTGGGAGCGCCGTGCGGGCGCGCGGCGAGGCGGATCTCCGTGGCGCCCATCAGGACCGCCCGGCCTGCGCGTCGAGGTTGGCGAGCACACCTTCGTAGATGCGCTTCAGCCCACCCGGCGCGAACGTCTTCTCGAAGAACCCGCCGATGCCGCCTGCGCCCTCCCAGCTCGTCCGCAACTGCACGAGGCTGCCGGAACCGGCCTCGCGCACGGTCCAGGTGGTGACCATGCTGGAGTTGCCGTCGGTCTCCACCAGCGTGCCCGGCTCCGGCTCGGTCACGGTGGCCGCGACGTCGCGCACGCGCTTGGACGTCGCCTGCAGCTTCCAGCGCGCGACGGTGCCCGCGCCGGTGCCGCCCTCGGTCACCTCGTAGTCGCGGTAGTGCTCGGTGAGGATCTTCGGCCTGGTCTCGGTGTAGTCCGCGACGAGTGCGCGCACCTTCTCCGGCGGCGCGTCGATCGTGCGCTCCGCGGTGGCCGTGACCTGTCCCATGAAACTCCTCTTCGGTCGTGCTCCGGCAGGCTTGTTCAGACGGGGTTGGCGAGTCCCTCGACCACCTCGGCACCGGGCAGCGAGGCCAGCAGGCTTCCGGTGACCAGGAGCTTGCTACCACGAATGCCGCTGCCGATGACGAGTTCCGGCGAGTCGGCCACGGCCTTGTCGACGAGGATCGGCCAGTCGGCGGGAAGCCCGATGGGCGTGATGCCGCCGTACTCCATGCCGGTGAGCTCGACGGCCTCGGCCATCGGCGCGAACGACGCCTTGCGCACGTCGAGCCTGCGCCGGATCACGCCGTTGACGTCGGCTCGTGTGGTGGCGAGGATCATCGCCGCCGCGTAGCGGACCTCACCGGACCGCTTGCCCGCCACGACGACACAGTTCGCCGACGCGGAGAGAGGTGAGGAGTAGGCGGCGCAGAACTCGGCCGTGTCGGCCAGCTCCGGATCGATCCGGGCCACGCCGACCGGCCCGGGCACCTCGGACAGTGCCTTGGCGACCGGTTCGGCGACCAGCTCGGGGTGCTGCGCGACCGGGGCGACGTTCAGGGTTCCGGCGATGGTCCAGGTGGTCACGGCATCACCCTAGTGGGCAGGCTCGGCGTCAACCGCCCCGCTGCACCTCGATCAGCTTCGGGCGCACGTCGACGATGTAGACGAGCACCGCGACCAGGCCGGCGAGCCAGAAGATCATGCCCGCGCCGTAGTAGCCGAACAGCGCGAGGGCGACGGTGGAACCACCGGTGATGGCCATCCACACCGGCTTGGTGAGCCGGTCGGCGGCCGCGTAGGCATCGGCACGCTGCGTCAGTGCGTGCACGAACGCGAATACGCCGACCAGGGTCCCTGCCCAGTCGATGACCCAGACGATCCATTGCGCGATGAGCGGCACCTCATCAGCGTACTTCAGCACGCGCAAAGGACGCGGCCCCGGCACCTCGGGAGGTGCCGGGGCCGGGCCGTACGACCGCTCTTACTTGTTCGTCTTGGACGTGCCGCCGGTGCTCTTCCTGGCGGTGCTGCTCGTGCCACTCGTGCTGCTCGTGCTGCTGGTGCCGCTCGAAGCGTCGTCACCGCGGCGAGCGGTGCTCGGGGAGGTCTTGTTCGCGGCCTTGCGGCTGGCGCTGCGGGTCTCGTGCGCGACCTCGGCCCCGGCCTCCTCGACGGCCTCGGCCACGTCCCGGCTGCTCTCGCTGACCGTGGTGGCGGTCTTCTCCCCCACCGACCGGGTGCGCTTGGTGACCAGTGCGAGCACCTCGTCGACCCGCTCGCGGGCATCGGTGGACAGCTCGCCGACCCGCTCCTGCGCGGCCTGCAGCGCCTCTTCCAGCTGCTCGATGCTGCGCCTGACCTGCGGCTGCGCGACCAGGTTGTCCCATGCCTGCTCACCGGACTCGGCGAGCTTGTGGTACAGCTTCAGCGCGGCGTCGGTGTACTCGTCGAGCAGCTTGCGCAGCTCGGCCGGGTCGAGGCGATCGCGCAGCTGCTCCACGTCGGTGGGCAGCTCCTCGATGTTCTTGCGAGCGCTCTCGCTGCTCTCGGTCACCCGCTCCCTGGCCTTGTTCATGGCGTCCGCCACGGCCTGGCTGACCAGGTTGCCTGCGCCGAGCGCGGCGAGCAGCGGTGTGCGGATCGGGTCGAAACTGGGCTTCTGGGTGTCCTCGGACTTGTTGGTCGCCATGTGGATCACTCCTCGGGTTCGGACTCGGCTGTGGACTGTTCGGATGTTGGTGCGGCGCGGTTCTCTCGCCGGAACGACTCGTAGACGTCCAGCAGAACCTGCTTCTGCCGCTCGGAGAGCTCGCTGTCCGAGCGAATCGCGTCGGGCACCGGCCCGCCGAGGGGAAGGTCGAGAATCCCTGCCTGCACGTAGAGCGCTTCCGCCGAGATTCGCAACCCCTTGGCGATCTGCTGCAGGATCTCCGCGCTGGGCTTACGCACGCCGCGCTCGATCTGACTCAGATACGGGTTGGAGACGCCGGCCAGCTTCGACAGCTGCCGCAAGGAGATCTTCGCGGTGCTGCGTTGCTGACGGATGTACTCGCCGATGTCCCGGCCGATATCGCGGCCGATGTCGGCGACCTTGTCGATCGGGCCGGCCACGGCACCGTTCTCCTCCGGCACCGGTGTCTCCGTCACTTCTCGCCACCTCCTCGCGACACCATCAAAGTTACGCCGGAGTGCTAGCTATTGCAAGCACTCTGCTTGCACCGCCGGGTGTGGGTTCGGACACCCCGCTACTGTTGAGGGATGAGCCTCGCCGCGCGCGCCCGCAGGCGCCTCGCGGAGAACCTTCGCCGGGACGGCACCCTGACCGACGCCCGCTGGGTGGCCGCGTTCCGGCGCGTGCCACGGCACGTGTTCGTCCCCCGGTTCTTCCTCCCCGAACGCGGCCGCTGGGTCGCGGTCGACCGGAGCGACCCCGGCTGGCTGCCGACCGTCTACTCCGACAGCGTCCTGGTGACCCAGCTCGACGACGACCCGCACCGCTGGGCGATCGCCCGCCGCGAGGGCCCGGTGGACGGCGTCCCGACGTGCTCGTCGAGCATGCCCGGGATCATGGCCGTCATGCTCGAAGAGCTGCTCGTCGCCGACGGCCACCGGGTGCTGGAGATCGGCAGCGGCACCGGCTACAACACGGCACTGCTGTGCACCCGGCTCGGCGACGAGAACGTGTGCACCGTGGATATCGATCCGGTGCTGGTGGCCTCGGCCCGTACCGCGTTGGGACAGCTCGGCCACGCACCGGTGTGCGAGGTCGCCGACGGGGAGCGGGGCTTTCCGGCCGGCGCCCCCTACGACCGGGTGCTGTGCACCTGCGCGGTGTCGCGCATCCCGCTCACGTGGCTCGAACAGTCCCGGCCGGGCGGGCTGATCGTCACGACCCTGAACCGGCCGATCGGTGCCGGGCTGGTGCGCATCGTCGCCGGCCGGGACGCGACCGGCCAGGGCAGGGTGCTCGCCAGGGACGGCCGCTTCATGCCCCTGCGAGCGCACCGGCTCCGCGACAACGGCGCCAACGGCACCGCCGCCGTGCCCGGTGCCCGCTCGGGGCAGGCGAGGACGACGGAGTTGCCGTTGACGACGGTGGTGAGCGCCGCGAGCCGGTTCGAGTTCTTCGCCGGGCTCGCGCTGGAGGGGGTAACGACGACGCCCGATCCGGAAGATCCGGCGAGCAGCTGCCTCGTACACGCCGACGGTTCGTGGGCGCGCCAGCGCGAGGAGGACGACGGCCGCTACGTGGTCGAGCAGGGCGGCCCGCGCCGGTTGTGGGACCTCGCCGAGGAGGCCTACGACCGGTGGCACGGGCTCGGCAAGCCAGGCCGCGACGCCTTCGGCGTGACCGTCACGGCCGAAGGCCAGGAGTTCTGGCTGCGCGATCCGGACAGCCCGCACCGCTGGCCCCTCGCCCCCTCGTGAGTGCGCACACGAGTTAGAACACTGTTACGCACTCACGAGGGCAGGTGGGCACCTACCCAGGCGCAGGCCGCTTCCACGGTGTCCTCGAACGGGGCGTCGGTGGTGTCGAGCAGGCGCACGGGCGGGTCGAGGGTCGCCGCGGCGGCACGAAGCCAGTCGTTGAACTCCAGCATCTCCTCGATCCGCGGCTCGTCCCAGCCCCGCCACTCGGGACGCGCTCGCAGCCGCTTCGCGAGCACCTCGGGCTCCGCGACGAGTGCGAGATAGTGGATCGCCGAGAAGAACACCCGTTCCGGAAGCGGCTCCAGCTCGGGCGGCACCACCGTTCCGCACAGCACCACCGGCCGCCCGCTCTGGTGGATCATCGCGGCCATCCGCAGCCACGTCGAGCGAAACGCCGGGTGCCCGTCGATGTCGTCGCGCAGGCCGCCGGTCCACAGGACGTCCTGTTCGAGCGGCACCACCCGACCACCGAGCAGGCGCGCCAGCGCCGGTCCGACCGTGGACTTGCCTGCGGCACTCGGCCCGGTCAGCGCGAACAGCGGCAGCCGGTGGAAGGTCCGGCGGTGCCCGCATCGCGCACACACCAGCCGGCCTTCCTCGACCAGCGGAACCTCCGCGTTCTCACCACAGTCCGCGCAGATCCTCAGATCCAGCAAGACAGCCTCAGTCGAACAGGTTCTCGAGGAAGCTGCGCTTGCGGTTGCCCCGGTAACCGTGCTGACCGTGCTGGCCCTGGTGCCGGTACGGCCGGGGCGAGTCCTTGTAGCCGCCCCCGCGGTAGGGGCGCGGGGAGTCCTTGTAGCCGTACCCGCCGTAGGGCTGCTGCTGTGCCGGCGGGGGCGGGGGTGGTGGTCCGCCCTGGTAGCCCGGCGGCGGCGGCGCCGCGGGCTGGTACGGCGGCGGCGCGGCGGGGGCCGCCTGCGCGTAGTAGGCGTTCTCCGCGTTGACGATCTGCTCCAGCTCACCGCGGTCGAGGAAGATGCCCCGGCACCCCTCGCACTGCTCGATGTGGATGCCGCTCTTGTCGACCGTCTTCAGCAAGTTCTGGCACTTGGGACAAATCACAGATCACACCCTACGCATAGGTGACCGGGCGAGGCGATCAGCAGGCGCAGAGGCAGAACGGGTGCCCGGCCGGATCGGCGTAGACCCGGAACGTCTCCGGCTTGTCGTCGAGCAGCCTGGCACCGAGCCGGAGCACCCGCTCGTGCTCGGCGTCGATGTCCGGCACGTCGAAGTCGATGTGCAGCATCTGCGCCCGCTCGTTGGACGGCCAGGTCGGTGGCGCGAACGCGGGGTCCTCCTGGAAGGCGATGTTCGCCCCGCCCGCGGGATTGAGCAGGGTGATCCAGTTGTCCCCCTTCTTGTCCCGTGGATCGACCTGCCAGCCGAGCAGCTCGCCGTAGAACTGGGCGAGCGCCCACGGATCAGGGCAGTCCAGCGCCACACAGCCGAACGTGATCGAGTTCTTCGCCGAACTCGCCGAATTCATGGCCACCTCCAGATATCTGCATAACTGACAAAATCAGTATGGTGGTTACCACGCCAGGTGGCAACCACCATAGGAACTAGACTGGTGACGTGCCGCCGGACGTCTCACTCGTGCTCGACTTCCTCAATACGCTCGACGTGGAGGAAGACGTCGACACGCTCGCCTCGGCGGGGAGGTGGCACGCCTGGACCCATGAGCGGGAGCTGCCCGCCGACCCACCGGACGAGGTGCGGCCGGTGCGCGACGCCCTCCGGGCGGCTGTGGGCGATCCGGCCGCGCGACCCGGTCCGGCGCGCGCGGCGGTCGAGGTGGCGCTGACCGAGCGAGGCCCGGAGCTGGTGACGTCGAGCGCGGTGGGCGCGGTGCTGGCGGCGGCGGCCCGCCTCGCGGTACTGGGCGAGTGGGAGCGCGTGAAGATCTGCCCGGCGGACAACTGCCACTGGGCGTTCTACGACCGGTCGCGCAACCGGTCCCGGACGTGGTGCTCGATGAAGGTGTGCGGCAACCGGGAGAAGGCGCGCGCCTTCCGCGAGCGCACTGCGGCCGAACCGCCGGAGCGGTAGCCACCTGTTCGCGGGACCGGCAGCCTGTGGACAACCCGGTGGATAACCGGCCGAACTGTGGACAACTCCCCCGTACGGGTGGACACGCGCGGGTGCGACCCGTGCGGGTTACCCGTGGAACAGCAGCTGCGCGACCGCGTAGATCGCCAGCCCGGCCAGCGCGCCGACCACGGTGCCGTTGATACGGATGAACTGGAGGTCGCGGCCCACCTGGAGCTCGACCTTGCGCGATGTCTCCGCCGCGTCCCAGCGCTCGACCGTGTCGGTGATGATCGTGGTGATCTCGGTGGAGTAGTTGGTGACGACGTGCGCCGCGGCGCCCTCGACCCAGCCGTCCACCTTCGCCGCGAGCGACGCGTCGGCCACCAGCCGCTCACCCAGCGTGCACAGCCCCGCCCGGACGCGCCTGCGCAGCTCGCTCGACGGGTCCTCGGCCGCGGTGAGCAGCATGTCCTTGGCCGTCGTCCACGCCGAGCCGATGAGCCGCTGCACCTCAGGGTGCTCGACCAGCTGCTGCTTGACCTGGTCCGCGCGGGCCATCGTCTCGGGATCCTTCTGCAGATCCTGCGCGAACTCGCCGAGGAACCTGTCGACGGCCAGCCGCATCGGGTGGTTGACGTCGGTCTTCACCGCCCAGGCGAATGCCAGCACCTCGCCGTAGACCTTGTCCGCGAGCAGGTCGTCGACGAACCTCGGCGACCAGCTCGGCGCGCGGTCCGAGACCACCCGCAGCACGGTGTCGTGGTTGTCCCGCACCCATTCGTAGGCCCGGTCACAGATCAGGTCCACGAGCTTGTAGTGCGCACCGTCGGTGAACACCTGCTCCAGCAGCTTTCCGGTGGGCGGCCCCCACGGCCGGTCGACGACCCGGCGCACCACCGCCTGCTCCAGCACGGCCTGCACGTCCTCGTCCCGCAGCACGGTCACCGCGCCCCGCACCACGCTGGCGAGCTCCGCGGTCACCCGCTCGGCGTTCTCCGGCCGGGCGAGCCAGGCCCCGAGCCGCTTCGACGTCTCCACCCGGCGCAGCTTGTCCCGCACCACCGGCTCGGAGAGGAAGTTGGCGCCCACGAAGTCGCCAAGGCTGCTGCCGAGCACGTTCTTCTTGTTCGGAATGATCGCGGTGTGCGGGATCTTGATGCCCAGCGGATGCCGGAACAGCGCGGTGACGGCGAACCAGTCGGCGAGCGCACCGACCATGCCCGCCTCGGCGGCCGCGCGCACGTAGCCGACCCAGCCCGGCCAGCCGGCCGCCTGCGCCCAGCTCATCAGCAGGAAGACGACCGCCGCGCCGATCAGGAACGACAGCGCGACCAGCTTCATCCTGCGCAGGCCCCGCCGTTTGCTCTCCTCGCCGGCCAGGCCACCCGGCGGATCGGCCGGGACCGCCCCGGCGGACGTCAGTTGCTCCACAGCGCCATTGTCCGTGAGGATTGGCGATCGTGCGCGAACCAGTTCTCGTCCCCCGGCTACGGCCCTTCACCTCGACCATCTTCGCCGAGATGACGGCACTCGCCACGCGGACCGGCGCGGTCAACCTCGGCCAGGGCTTCCCCGACACCGACGGCCCCGCCGGAATGCTCGACGCGGCGAAGAACGCCCTGTTCGGCGGAGCGAACCAGTACCCGCCCGGCCCCGGCAGGCCCGAGCTGCGAGCGGCGATCGCGGCCCACCGGCAGCGCTACGGCGTGCACTACGACCCGGACGGCGAGATCCTCGTCACCGCGGGCGCCACGGAGGCGGTCGCGGCGAGCCTGCTCGCCCTCACCGGGCCCGGCGACGAGGTGCTGGTCATCGAGCCGTACTACGACTCCTACGCGGCGTCGGTGGCGATGGCGGGTGCCGCCCGGCGAGTGGTGTCGCTGGCCACCGACGGCGACCGTTTCGCGCTGGACGTCGACGCCGTGCGGGCGGCGGTCACCGCCAACACGCGCGCGATCCTCGTCAACTCGCCGCACAACCCCACCGGCACCGTGTTCACCCGCGCCGAACTGGAGGCGCTGGCGGCCGTCTGCGTCGAACACGACCTGATCGCCGTCACCGACGAGGTGTACGAGCACCTCGTGTTCGACGACGCCGAGCACATCCCGCTCGCGACCCTGCCGGGGATGCGGGAACGCACGGTGTCGATCTCCAGCGCGGGCAAGACGTTCAACTGCACGGGCTGGAAGATCGGCTGGGTGTGCTCGACGCCGGAGCTCGTCGCCGCGGTGAAGGCCGCCAAGCAGTTCATGACGTTCGTCTCCGGCGGCCCACTGCAACCCGCGGTCGCCCACGCGCTCGAACACGAACTGGACTGGGTCGAGGACCTGCGCCGGTCGCTGGAGGCCAAACGCGACCGGCTCTCAGCCGGGCTCGCCGAAGCCGGTTTCGCCGTCCGGCCGAGCGCGGGCACCTACTTCGTCTGCGCCGACGTGCGCCCGCTCGGCTTCACCGACGCCGCCGAGCTCGCCTGGCAGCTGCCCGAACGCGCCGGCGTGGCCGCCGTTCCGGTCAAGGTGTTCACCGATCACCCGGACGAGTGGAGTCATGTACTTCGATTCGCGTTCTGCAAGCGCGACGAGATCCTCGACGAGGCGATCGCCCGAATGCACAACCTGGCCACGATTGCGCCGTCCGGGGTGGATCGGACGCTCACGAGGTGAAAGACTTCCCGGCGATGTTAGAAATGGCTGGCCGGGGTACCCGCGACCTGGCCGGACAGCACTGAGCAAGATCGACTGGCGCCCCTCTCGGGCACGGAGCACGGACGGTGGTGGTGGCGGTGAGCAGCACCCGTGCGGTGCGCCGCGCCGGCAGGCCGCTGCCCGGCCCCGTCGTGCGCCTGCTGGTCACCGCCGGATTCGCCCTGACGGGTTGGTTGCTGGCCTCGGCGCTGGGCTCCGCCGCGCTCGCCGACGAGGGGTCCGCGGGCAGTGGCGAGACGAGCACGGTCGCCGCCGAATCGACCCCGGCCGGCAAGAGCGAACCCGCGGAACCAGCCGAGCCCACCGAACCCGGCGAGCCCGCACAACCGGCCGAACCCGCCCAGCCCTCCGGACCGGAGGCGGCCCCCGAGCCCTCGCCGGAGACCCGTCCCTCGGCCGAGGCCGAGGCCGAGCCGACGCGGCCGGCAGAGGCAACAGAGACAAGCGAGACGACAGCGACTACAGCGACGACAGCGACAACAGCGACAACAGCGACGACACAGCCCGCCGACCACGAACAGCCGGCGGAGCCCGAACGCGAGACCGGCTCGCTCGCGACGCTGTCCCAGGTCACCGAACCGGTGCTGCGGGAGACGACGCAGCTCAGCGAACCGGCGGCACAGCCGGCCACCAGCCTGCTCGGCACGGTCACCAGGACCCTGGGCACCGTGCTGGACCGGGTGAGCGGCACCGTGGACGGCTTGACCGGCTCCGTCGGCGAACTCGCGCCGATCGTCGACGTGCCCAGCGTGCTGCCCGATCTCGGTGCCACCGTGCCCGACCTGCCGAACCTGACCCAGCCCGTCCCGCCCGCCGAGTCCGCGCCGAGCGGCACCGGCACCGCACCGGCAGCCGATCCCGCACCGGCGCCCGAGCAGGCACCCGCCCGGCAGGTTCCGGCGTCCGATCCGGCACCCGGCACGCGGGCGGCGCCCGCCGGTCCGCCGCTGCCCGGCGAGCTGCGGCAGGTCGCCGCCCCGGTGAACGGCACGGCCTCCGACAGCTCCGACAGCTCCGCCAGCATCCGGCCGGGCGGCGGTTCCGGCGGCGGCGGGCACGGTGCGCCTCCGCCGATGGCACCGGTGACCGCTGCCGGCTCCATCGCGAGCGTCGTCGCCCCGCAGGACAGCTCCGGTGGCCGCCACGTGCATGGCACGCTCAACTCGGAAGACACCCGCACCCAGCTTCGGCTCATCGGCACCAGCCGCGACCACGACGCCGACGGCGCGGGCAGGGAAGCCGCACTCCCGGCCGCTTCGCCCGACTGACCCGGCCGCCCGCCGGGGAGAGGCGCGTCCAAACCAAGATCAACTTCTTGCGTTCTCCACGGCCACGCGCCCGTTCAGCCGTTTCTTTCGTTTATCCCGGGGTTTTTGCGTGCATACCCAACTTCCCGCTCGGCCTACCGCGCCAGGCCGTGACGGGTCCCGGTCCCGGCGCCACGTTGCCCCCGTGGCGCCGGGGCCTGCCCCGGGCGCGCACCGGCCGTTCCCGCTCACCGCGCCGAGCGGGAACATCCGGCCGATGCGCGCCTGAGCCGATGGGGCTTCCCGGCATGGCGAGGGGCGATGCCGGGAAGCGCCCGCGGCACCCGTGCCCACCCCCGGGCACGGCGAGAGCCGGTGTACCGGATGACCAAACCGTCCCGCATCCCTGGAGTGACGGAATTTCTCATCCGGTGCACCGGCTCTCTCATGTCACGGGCACCTCGGCCCCGCTCCCGGCGGCGGGGCCGACGGAGGCGGCGGCCGCGGCGAGCCTGCGCACCGCCTCGTGCAGCCGTTCGGGTGGCTGGGCGAAGGGCAGCCGGAGCCGGCTTTCGAGGCCACCGTGCACGCCGAACCGCGAACCGGGTGCCACCTGCACGCCGTAACCGATCGCTGCCACGCTGAGCCGGGTACTCATCGGCTCGGGCAACCGGCACCACAGTGACAGCCCGCCCGCCGGAACCCGGAAGGCCCAGTCGGGGAAGTGCCAGCGCACCGCGCCGACGAGTGCGTCCCGCATCGCACGGACGTCCTCCCGGCGCCGCCGCGCCGACGCCCCCGGATCCTCGAGCAGCTCGGCCAGCACCAGCTGTTCGAGGACCGGTGATCCGAGATCCAGGGCGTGCCGCGCGGAGAGGAATCCGCCGATCAGCTCCTCCGACGCCCGGATCCAGCCGAGGCGCAGCCCGCCCCAGTGCGACTTCGCCGCCGAACCGACGGTTATCGCCGAGTCCCCCGCGAAGGCGGCCAGCGGCGGCGGGGCGGCGCCAGGGTCGCCGTCGAGATCCAGTTCGGCCAGCGTCTCGTCCACCACGACCGGAGTCCGGGTGCGCGCGAGCGCGGCACCGAGCCGCTCCCGCCCCGCCGCGTCGAGCCGCAGGCCGGTGGGGTTCTGGAAGTCGACGACGAAGTTGGCCAGCCGAGGCGCCACCTGGCGCAGTGCGGCCTCGATGCCCGGGATGTCCCAGCCCTCGTCCGGGTCGACCGCGATCGGCACCGGAACCGCGTGCGCCGAGCGGACGGCCTCCGGCGTGTTGGGATAGCAGGGCTGTTCGACCAGTACCCGGTCACCCGGCCCGGCCAGCGTGCGCAGTGCGAGGGCGAACGAATGCTGCCCGCCGTTGGTGATCATCACCTGTGCCGGTGTCGTCGGCAGCCCGCGCTCGGTGTAGCGGGCGGCGACCCGTTCCCGCAGCGCAGGCAGGCCGAGCACGCTGTAGCCGTGGTCGAGCAGTTCCCCGGCGAACTTCTGCCTGGCCGCGTCGAGCGCGGCGAGGACACCGGGGACCGCGGGCAGCGCGGCGCGTGTGAAGTCGATCAGGTTCGGGGCCTCGGGCGGCGCCGGTTCGAGCCCGCGGCGACGCGGCACGGCGATCCACGAGCCCGCGCCGCGCCTGCTCTCCACCAGGCCGGCCTCGCGCAGCCGATCGAGCGCGGCACCGATGAGCGTGCGGCTGACCCCGAGCGCGCCGGCCAGCTCGCGCTCGGCGGGCAGCCGTGTCCCCGGGGTCAGCCTGCCGTCCAACACGTGCAGTTCCACCGCCGCGGCGAGGTCGGCCGCCCCACGCCGAGAGCCGCTGCGACGCCAATCACCCAGCACAGCGGCCATTCGCGCGCCAGATACGTGTCCACCTGGTGGAACCTGGCCGTTCATCAGGCCAATTCTTGCCGATTGGCTATGGTATTTCCAGCCAATCCGCCGGATAGTCGTCGATGTGGCTCATGCTGTCGAACTCCATCCGGTCACCGTCACCGTCAGCCCCGTCCGCAGGCTGCTGCAACTAGTCGGCGGGCTCGCCCTGTACGGCACCAGCCTGGCGATGATGACCAGGGCCGGGCTCGGCCTCTCCCCCTGGGACGTGCTGCACGAGGGCGTGACCAAACGGACGGGGCTGACGTTCGGCATGGTCATCGGCATCTCGTCGGTCGCGGTGTTGGCACTGTGGATCCCGCTGCGGCAGCGGCCGGGCATCGGCACGGTGCTGAACGTGCTCGTCATCTCGGTGACCGTCGACCTGGTCCGGCTGGTGCTGCCCGACCAGCACGCCCTCGGCGCGCAGATCCCGCTGCTGCTGGGCGGCGTCGTGCTCAACGGGCTCGCGACGGCCGCCTACGTGGGCGCCCGGCTCGGTCCCGGCCCGCGCGACGGCCTGATGACCGGGCTCTCCACGCGGACCGGGTGGTCGGTACGCCTCGTGCGCACCGGGATCGAGGTGACCGTGCTCGCCGCCGGCTGGCTGCTCGGCGGCACGGTCGGTCTCGGCACGGTGCTGTACGCGCTCGCCATCGGCCCGCTCACCCAGGCCTTCCTGCCCTTCGTGGTGTGGCGGTACGAGCGCCCCGGCTCGTGAGTGCGCACACGAGTTCTAACTCGTCTGCGCACTCACGAGGCGCGGCGGCGGGTGAGGGCCCGGCGGAGGGTCACGTGGTCGATGCCGTAGGTGGCCAGCATGTCGGCGGTGGGGCCTGGCTGCGTGACCACGGCCAGCAGGATGTGCTCGGTTCCGATGTCCTTGTCGCCGAGGTCCTGCGCCTCCCGCAACGAATGCTCCAGCACGCGCTTGGCACCGTGCGTGAACGGCCGGTGCTGACGACCCGCGAACCGGCCGCGCCGCGACCCCTCGGCACGGTCGGCGAGCGCGTACTCGCCGTGCGCCTGCTCGACGCGCTCCACGACCCGCTCCAGGTCGATGCCCAGCTGCTCGAGTGCCTCGGCGTCGGCGTCGCTGAGCCCGCCGCGCCGCCGGATCGCGTTGAGCTCCTCGACGACCAGGTCGATGGACAGCCCGGACTCCACCAGCAACCGCACGGCGGCGGTGTCCGAAGCGCCGAGCAGGGCGAGCAGCAGGTGCGGCACGTCGATCTCGGCGACCTGCTGCTCGATCGCCCAGTCCTGCGCCTCGATCACGGCGACCCGGGCCTCCTTGGTGAACCTCTCGAACATCAGCGCCTCCCGTGCTTCTTGTGTACCGCCTGACGGCTGACCCCGAGCTCGTCGGCGATCTCCTGCCATGACCAGCCGTGCGTCCGCGCGCTGCGCACCTGCACGGCCTCGAGCTGTTCCAGCAGCCGGCACAGGGCGGCGACGGCCCGCAGCCCCACCCGGGGGTCGCGGTCGCCTGCCCTGGCGGCCAGATCCGTTGCCTCTGTCATGCCGTCAATCTACGTTGACAGTGCCATTGTGTCAATGTCAGTTGACAGGACTTCGGCGCTACTGTCTGGACGTGCCCCGGATCGACATCGCCGAACAGGCCGGCGTCGGTGTGCACGGCCGGCCTCGCCCCACCGAGGACAAGGTGGTCACCACCGGCAATGCCGTGGTGCTGCTCGACGGCGCCACCGAGTTCCGCGACGACCTGCCCAGCGGCGGCTGGTACGCGGCACGGCTGGCCGAGCAGCTCGACGTCCGGCTGCGCGAGCGGCCGGACGACGACCTGAGCGCGCTGCTGGCCGACGCCATCACCGGCGTCACCACGGAGCACGACCTGAGGCCGGGACACTCGCCTTCGAGCACCGTGGCGATGCTGCGCTGGACCGAGCACCGGATCGACACGCTCGTGCTCGCCGACAGCCCGGTCGTCGTGTTCCACCGGTCCGGGAGGATGGACGTACTCGCCGACGACCGGCTGCTGGCGCTGCGCAAGGGCGGAGCGTTGCGCACCCGCGCCGACGTCAGCAGGCTGCGCAACGCCGAGGGCGGGTTCTGGGTGGCCGAGGCCGACCCGGCCGCCGCCGGGCACGCCCTGCACCGGAGTCTGCCGCGGGCGGACGTCGACGCGGTGCTGCTCGCCACCGACGGCGTCGCGATCGGCGTCGACGAGTACCGGATCCTCGGCTGGCCGGACGTGCTCTGCCTCGCGCGGGAGAAGGGGGCCGCCGCCGTGCTCGACACGGTCAGGGCCGCCGAGCACGACGACCCGGACGGTGCCCGCTGGCCGCGCTCGAAACGCCACGACGACCAGGCGTTCGCCCTGATCGACTTCACCCGAAAGTAAGGGTGGATTCAGGGCGTTCCCCGATCACAACCCGCGCGCGCGAAGCCAAGCTGGAAGTATGCAGAAACTGGGGACGAGGACCGAGCTCGACACGGTCGCCCGGGTCCGGCCGTGGACGATCGCGGCCTCGGCGGCCATCGGCTGGTCCCTGTTCACTCTCGTGATCCTGCACGCCGTCAGCTCGTTCGACCCCGTGCTGGACGCCCTGAGCCGCTACGCCTTCACCGACCAGGGCAGCGGCATGCTCGAAGCGAGCCTGCTCTCCTTCGCGGTCGGTGTCGTCGCCGTGCGTGGCGCGCTGCTGGGCGCCGGGGTCCCGTTCGGTCGCACCACGTCCGTGCTGTTCGCCTGTGCCGCGCTCGGCCTGGTCATGGCGGCGCTGTTCCCCGCGAGCTTCACCTCCGACATCGACCCGGTCACCGGAAGGGTCCACCAGTACGCGAGCCTCATCGCGTTCCTCAGCCTGCCCGCGATCGGCCTCACGCTGCTCGACGGGCTGCGCGAGATCCCCGCACCGGCGGCGAGCCGGGCGATGCTGATCCGGGTGCTGTTCCTCTGCTGGAGCAGCCTCGCCCTGTTCGGCGTCAGCTACGTCGCCGCGGCGCTGCCCGGCTATCCGATGGCGGCCACCATCGCCGAGGCGCTGCCGGTCGGCTTCACCCAGCGGCTCACGTTCGTCGCCGACTTCGCCCTGCTCATGGTGCTGGTGGTACTCGCCGCCCGCACCGCGCGCCTGCGGCAGGCCACCCAGGAATGATATCGTTCGTTCGAACGAACGAGGAACGGGGCCCGCCATGACCGACGACATCGGGAGTGATCTCGCCTTCGCCGGCCTGGCCCGGCAGGCCGGTCTGCTCACCGAGGGGCGGCTCACCTCGGCCGAACTCACCGCCGCCGCACTGAAGCGGATCGACGAGACACAGCCGACGCTCAACGCCTTCCGGCACGTACGGGCGGCCGACGCGGAACGGGAGGCCGCGGACGCCGATCGCCGCCTCGCCGCGGGTGAGCGCGCGCCGCTGCTCGGGGTGCCGGTGGCGATCAAGGACGACACCGACATCGCGGGCCTGCCCACAGCGTTCGGCTGCGCGGGCGACTTCCCGGTCCGCGACACCGACGCCGAGGTTGTCGCCCGGCTGAAGCGGGCGGGCGCGGTGATCGTCGGCAAGACCAACACCCCGGAGATCGGGCAGTGGCCGTTCACCGAGGGCGGTGCGTTCGGGGTCACGCGCAACCCGTGGCACACCGGCTACTCGCCGGGCGGCTCCTCCGGTGGCTCCGCGGCCGCCGTCGCCGCGGGCCTGGTGCCCGCCGCGCTCGGCTCGGACGGCGCCGGGTCGGTCCGGATACCCGCCGCCTGGAACAACCTGGTCGGCATCAAGACGCAGCGCGGCCGCATCCCCACCGCGCCCGAGCCGGAACTGTTCCACGGGCTGACCGTGCACGGTCCGCTGGCGCGGACGGTCGCCGACGCGGCACTGCTGCTCGACGTCACCGCCGGCACGGACGGCACCTTCCTGGCCGCCGTCCGCACCGAGCCAGGGCGGCTGCGCGTCGGGCTCTCGTTCCGCATCCCGTTCACCGCCACGCGCACCCGGCTGGACGAGCGAGTCCACGCCGCGGTGACGCGGCTCGCGGGCGTGCTGGCGGGACTCGGGCACGAGGTCGACCACGCCGAACCGCGCTACGGACTCATCGGGCTCGACTTCCTCCCACGCTCCCTCGCCGGCGTGCACGACTGGGCCGCCCGCGCTCCGGAACCCGGCCTGCTCGATCCGCGCACCCGCGCCAACCGGCGCACCGGCTCCCGGCTCGGTCCGCTCGCGAGCCTCGCCCGGCGCGCCGAGCCGCTGCTGCACCGGCAGGTCGGCGCGGTGTTCGAGCAGGTCGACGTGCTGCTCGCGCCGACGACCGCGACACCGCCACCGCGGATCGGCGCCTTCGACGCGCTGTCGAACTGGCACACCGACGAGGCGATGATCGCCGCCTGCCCGTACGCGTGGCCGTGGAACGTGCTCGGCTGGCCCGCGATGAACGTCCCGGCCGGGCCGACGGACGACGGGCTGCCGCTCGGCGCGCAGCTACTCGGACCTGCCGGTTCGGAGGGCCTGCTGATCTCGCTGGCCGCGCAACTGGAGAAGGCCGAACGCTGGCACGATCGGCGACCGTGAACACTCGTGAGGCGATCCTGCGCGCCGCGCTGCGGGTGATCGGCGAGCAGGGCGTCGCCGGCCTGACCAACCGCCGGATCTGCGCCGAGGCCGGTGTCGCACTCGGCTCGCTGACCTACCACTTCCCCAGCCAGACCGAGCTGTTGCGGCAGGCCATGCTGCTGTTCGCGGAGGACGAGACCCGGCGGCTGGCCGCGCTGGCCGAGGAGCACCGGGCCGGGGAGATGACCGTCGAACGGGCGGCGGTCGCCGTCGATGCCGTGCTGGAGCGGATGCCGCTGCGCGTGGACGAGATCGCCTCACTCGAACTGTTCCTCCAGGCGGGGCGCGATCCCGCGCTGCGCGACGCCACCACCCGCTGCTTCGCCGCCTACGACGAGCTGGCGGTGACCATCCTGCGCACGCTCGGGGTGAACGCTCCCGAGCGGCTGACCGGTCCGGTCGTCGCCCTGGTCATGGGCCTGCAACTGCGCAGGCTGGCCACCGGTGCCGCCCCGGCGACCCCGGCCGCCGACGCGCTGACCATGCTCGTGCGGGGCGCGGGCCGGTAGCCTGCTCCCATGGCGGCACCCATCGTGCGCGGGACCGCCGCATGGCGCTACTTCGGCGATTTCCGGGCGAGCGTGCTCGCCGGGCAGGTGCTCGTGCTCCAGGTCGCGCACCCGGTCGTCGCGGCGGGCGTGCGTGACCACTCCGGCTACCAGGCCGATCCGTGGACGCGGCTGCTGCGCACGGCCGGGTCGCTCGCGATCTACGTCTACGGCGACCCGGTCGGCGCGCGGTACGAAGCCGACCGGCTGTGGGAGCTGCACAAGCGCTTCACCGGCGTGGACGCCGAGGGCCGCCGCTACCACGCGCTCGATCCGCACGCCTACGCCTGGGTGCACGCGACGCTGGTCATGCAGGCCGTCGACACGCAGCGCTTCTTCGGCAGGCCGCTGTCACGGGCCGAGCTGGACGAGTACTACGCGCAGCTGCGCGAGGTCGGTCGCAGACTCGGCCTGCGGGAGCGGCACCTGCCGCCGGACTGGCCTGCCTTCGAGCGCTACTACGCCGCGATGGTGACCTCGTTCGGCCCGAACGAGACGATCAGCACCCTCTTCGAGACCATCCGCACGGTGGCCAAGCCGGTGCGGGCGCTGCCCGACCGCCTCTGGCTTCCCCTGCGCACCAGGCAGTACGAGCTGCAGATGTTCCTGATCGCGGCCACGCTGCCGCCCGTCCTGCGCGAGCGCCTCGGGCTGCGCTGGACCGCGCGCAGGCAGCGCCGGTTCGAGCGGCTGTGCTGCGCGCTGCGCGTCCTCGGCGCGATGGTCCCGGTGCCGCTGCGGTCGGCGCACGTGCGCGGTGTCGGCAAGCTCAACGTGTGGCTGCGCCGCCGCCGCGGCCTCCACGCCTGACCACTCGTGAGTGCGCACGCGAGTTCTAACTCGCGTAGGCACTCACGAGGGTTCGGGCCGCAGGTGCGCGCTGATCGGTACGACGAGCGGGGTGCCCGCGACCGGGTCGGGCAGGACCTTGGCGTCGAGGTCGAACACCTCCGACAGCAACTGCTCGGACAGCACGTCCCCCGGCTCGCCCCTGGCCACGATCCGGCCCTCCCGCATGGCGACGAGCGTGTCGGCGTAACGGGCGGCGAGGTTCAGGTCGTGCAGCACCATCACCACGGTCGTGCCGCGCTCGGTGTGCAGCCGGTGCACGAGGTCGAGCACGTCGATCTGGTGGGCCAGGTCCAGGTGGGTGATCGGCTCGTCGAGCAGGAGCAGCGACGTGTCCTGCGCGAGCGTCATCGAGATCCACGCGCGCTGCCGCTGCCCACCGGAGAGCTCGTCGACGATCCGCTCGGCGTGCACCGCCATTCCGGTCAGCGACAACGCCCTGGTGACCGCCTCTTCGTCGGCGGCCGACCACTGCCGGTACCAGCTCTGGTGCGGATGCCTGCCCCGCGAGACGAGGTCGGCCACGGTCAGCCCCTCGGGGGCGCTGGGCGCCTGTGGCAGCAGCCCGACGACCTTGGCGACCTCCCTGGTCGCCAGCTTGTCGATCCGCTTGCCGTCGAGCAGCACGGCGCCCTCGCGTGGGCGCAGCAGCCGCCCGAGCGCCCGCAGCAGGGTGGATTTCCCGCAGCCGTTCGGCCCGATGATCACGGTCACGGACCCGTCGAGCACGTCGAGGTCGAGATCGTCGACCACGACCCGCTCGCCGTAGCCGAGCCGGATCCCGTCGGCCTTCAACCGGGCTTCGGTCACGCACGCACCTCCGAACGACGGCTCCGGGCGAAGAGATAGATCAGGTACGGCGCGCCGAGGATCGCGGTCAGCACGCCGACCGGCAGGTCCGGGGCCACCATCCGGACGGTGAGGTCCGCGCCAACGATCAGCAGCGCACCGACGACCATCGACCCGGCCAGCGGTGGCCGGGCCGTGCGGGCGAGCCGCATGGCGATCTGCGGGGTGGCCAGCGCGACGAACGTGATCGGCCCGGCCGCCGCGGTCGCCACGGCGGCCAGGGCCGCGGCGAGCAGCAGCAGCGTGCCCCGCGCGGCGTCGACGCGGATGCCGAGGCCACGCGCGGTCTCGTCGCCGAACTGGAGCCCGTCCATCAGGTGGGCGCAACCCAGCGTCACCGGCGCCAGCAGCGCCAGCGCGAGGGCCACCGGCCCGACCGACTCCCAGCCCACGTCGGCGAGGTTGCCGACGATCCACGTGGTGGCGCGCGCCGCGTCGTCCACGTCACCGACGGTGAGCAGCCAGTAGACGACGTTGTAGCCGATCGCCGACAGCCCGATGCCGACCAGCACCATCCGGTACCCGTCGATGCCGCGCCGCCAGGAGAGGCCGTAGAGCAGCAGCCCGGCCACGAGACCACCGATCAGCGCGGCGAGCGGCACCCCGATCTCCGCGGCGGCGCCGCTCACCTGGCCGCGGTACCCGCCGACCACGATCACCGCGACCGCGCCGACCCCCGCGCCCCAGGTGACGCCCAGGATGTCCGGGCTGGCCAGCGGGTTGCGCGCGATGGTCTGGAAGATCGCGCCGGCGAGGCCGAACGCGGCCCCGACGAGCACCCCCGCCAGCGTGCGCGGCAGCCGCAGGTCGAAGATGATCCCGCTCTCCCTGCGGTCGCCTCCGCCGAGCAGCGTGCGCAGGACGTCGAGCACCTCGATGTGCGAGCTGCCCTTGCCGATGTTCAGCGCGGCCACCAGCACGAGCAACGCCGCACCGGCGATCGGCACCGCGACCACGCGCGGCCGGAACGTCCATGCCGCGGGCCCGGCCCGCAGCTCCTTGCGACCGGGTAGCGCGGGCACCTCCCGCACGCCCCTCATATGCGCACCAGGCCCCTCCGCCGCACCAGATGGATGAACACGGGCGCGCCGACGAGGGCGAGCATGATGCCGACCTCCAGCCGGTCACCGGAGACGAGCCGCCCGGCCACGTCGGCGACGAGCAGCAGGATCGCGCCGAGCAGCGCCGCGAATGGAACCAGCCAGCGGTAGTCCGGCCCGGTGATCGCGCGGGCGAGGTGCGGCACGATCAGGCCGAGGAACGCGATCGGCCCGCAGGCGGAGACGGCGGTCCCGACCAGCAGCGTGATCGCGAGGACGCCCACGATTCTGGTGCGGCGGATGTTCTGGCCGAGCGAGGTCGCCACGTCCGTGCCCAGCGCGAGCGTGTTCAGCCCGGGCGTGTTGGCGACCGCCAGGACGAGCCCGACCAGCAGGAACGGAGCGATCTGGCCGGCGACCGCGAAGTCGCGGCCTGCGATCGAGCCGACGTGCCAGAACCGGTAGATCTCCATGCCCTGCCGGTTGCCGAGCACGATCGCCGAGATCAGCCCGTAGAGCAGCGCGCTGACGGCGGCGCCGGCCAGCGCGAGCGTAACCGGGGTGGCGCCCCGGCCGCCGACGGCGCCGAGCAGGAACACCACCACGGCGGCGAGCAGCGCTCCCGCGAAGCCGAACCAGATGAAGCCGTACAGGCTGTGCACGCCGAAGACCACGACGGCGAGCACGATCGCGAACGCCGCGCCCTGGTTGACGCCGAGCAGGCCGGGGTCGGCGATGGGGTTGCGGGTGTGCCCCTGCATCAGCGCGCCGCCCGCGCCGAGCGCGAGCCCGACCAGCACGCCGACCAGCGTGCGGGGACCGCGCAACGACCGGACGATGATGTCCGCCTCGCCACCGGCCGGGTTCGCCAGCGCCTGCCACACGGCGTGGAAGGGGATGGACCTGGCGCCGTAGACGATGCTCAGCGTGACGGCCGCGAGCAGGGCGAGCAGCAGCGCGAACAGGGCCACCAGCCGCCGCACCCGGAGCCGTCGGCGGCCGGAGCCGTCGCGCACGGTCGCCGGCCGCGCGGCGAGGGTGACGCCCATCGCCAGCTCCTGTCGTCCACGTTACGAACCCTTTTGCACAGCGCCGGTGTGCGCTTATGGTCCGGTGACCCAGACCGTTAGGAAAGCCTAACCGAACGCAAAGGATCGCAGATGACCCGTCTGTCCCGCCCACGCCGGTCGTGGCGCGCCGGTCTCGCCGCGGCCGCCGTCGCCTGCCTCGCCCTGACCGCGTGCTCGCCCGACGAGGAGGCCGCCGATCCGTCCGCCGCCGCGGGCGACGGCGGCTATCCGCTCAACATCCAGCACGCGATGGGTGAGACGACGATCGAGAACCGGCCGCAGACGGTCGCCGCGCTCGACTCCAGCTACGTCGACGCGGCACTGGCGCTGGAGACCGAGGTGGTGGCCTACACCAAGTACCCAACCTACGAAGGGCTGCCCGACTACCTCGGCGAGGACGCGAAGTACGGGCAGGACGCGCGGATGATCGGGCAGCTGTCGAGCCCGGACGTCGAGCAGCTCTACGACATCCAGCCGGACCTGATCGTCTCGGCGAAGGTGCGGCACGAGGAGCTGTACGGCGAGCTGTCGAACGTCGCCCCGACGGTGTTCAGCGAGACCACCGGCGCGACGTGGAAGGAGAACATCCGCCTGCTGGCCAGGGCGCTCGGCAAGGAGGACCTCGCCGAGCAGAAGATCGGCGCCTACGAGCAGCGCGCGCAGAAGATCGGGGAGGCCATCAAGGCCGAGCACGGCACGATGCCGACGTACTCGCTGGTGCGCTTCATCGAGGGTGAGCCGACGGTCCGGCTCTACAGCAGCAAGTCGTTCCCGGGCATCGTGATGTCCGACGTCGGGCTCCGCCGCCCGGAGAGCCAGCCGGACACCACCGACCAGATCGCGGTGGACCTCAGCCAGGAGAAGATCGCCGACCTGGACGCGGACCGGATCTTCGTGTCCAACTACGCCGACGAGACACAGCAGGCCGAGGACCCCAAGGCCAAGTTCCAGTCGAACCCGCTCTGGGGCACCCTCGAGGGCGAGATCACCGACGTCGACGACGACACCTGGTACGTGTCGGTGAGCCTGCAGGGCGCGCACGTCATGCTCGACGACCTCGCGAAGCAGTTCGGCGTCGATCCGGCGCGCTGACGCCCTCGTGAGTGTGAAACCGAGTTAGAACTCGGTTTCACACTCACGAGGGGCACGCGCATCGGTTCCCCCATTGGTGCCGCTGGGTAGCGTCCAGATGCACCGGCGGTCATTATCAGTGAGTGGGCTGGTTGGATGCGGCGACCGACCGCTCGGCGCGCCGCTGGCTGAGCCGGATGGCCGAGGAGCTGCAGGCGGGCTGGGCGGCACTCGCCGCCCAGCCCTCCCTGCGCGGACCGTTCGACCGGCACCGCACCTCGGTGACCGAGGAGATCCGCGCCGAGGAGGCCGAGTTCGAGCGCGCCGTGCCCGTGACCCGGCTGGTCCTGCTCGCGGGCCGTGCCTACGAAATCCGGGCACAGGCCCTGCGGCAGGGATGGCAGCCGCCCCGGACGGCTGCGGCCTGGGATCACGAGGAGTGGTACGGCCTGCGCCTGCTCGCCTGCTACGACCTCGCGTCGCGGGAACCGAAAGGGCCGCGGCCGCGGCTCAGCGGGGTCAGTACCTCTCATTCTCTATGGACGGGCTGACGCGCGGGTCCCTGCCCTTCTGCCCGGGCACCGGCGCGACGACCGGACCGCGCTGGATGTCGGCGTTCGTGCTGCCGGGCACGCCGCCGCGGTTTGCCATCCGGTCCTCGACGGCCTGGTTGTCGTGGAGATTCGAGAGCACCGCGATCATCACCGCGTGCACGATGGCGAGCACCAGCAGCAGTACGCCGAGGTTGCCGACCACGGCCCGCACCGAGTTGCCGTCACCGAAATCGAAGTCGAACACCGACAGCAACGCGAGGAACCCGAACATCACCAGGTGGAAGAGCACCACGACGAGCCGGCCAAGTGAACCGCCCGCAGTCGTGTCACCGTCCGCGGAGCTCAGGTAGCGCCGGCCACTGCGGTAGATGAGCACGCCATCCGCCACGATCATCAGCACGCCGATGGCGAGAAAGATCAGGTAAAGGTCGGTAGCCACCGTAGCCTCCTTTCCGTGTGGCAGAGCGCCACGTACCGCGGGTACCCGGACGGCTTCGCTGGGAAACGACACGTTTCCGCGGCACAACAGCGGGTAGTCGGAACCGATGACGGTCGAGCCGAGCCGCTATCGCCGCGCGTGCGACTACCTGGCCGCGGCCATGATTTACCTGCAGGACAACGTGCTGCTCCGCGAGCCGCTACGGCCGGAACACCTCAAGCCGCGCCCGCTCGGCCACTGGGGCACGTGCCCGGGTCTGACGCTCGTCCACAGCGCGCTCAACCGGCTGATCCGGCGCACCGGCCGGCGCACGCTGCTGGTCACCGGTCCGGGGCACGGCGCGCCCGCGATCCACGCGAACCTGTGGCTGGAGGGCACGCACGCCGAGTACGACGCCGGACTTTCCCTCGACGGCAAGGGCATGGCCGAGCTGGTCCGCCGGTTCTCCTGGCCCGGCGGCTTCCCCAGCCACCTCTCCCCCGAGGTCCCCGGCGTGATCCACGAGGGCGGCGAGCTCGGTTACGCCCTCGCCACCGCGTTCGGCGCGGCGCTCGACGACCCCGGCCTGCTCGTCGCCTGCGTGGTCGGCGACGGCGAGGCGGAGACCGGCCCAACCGCGGCGTCCTGGCACAGCCCCAAGTTCCTCGATCACGCGACGGACGGCGCGGTGCTGCCGATCCTGCACCTGAACGGCTACAAGATCGCCTCGCCGTCGATCTACGCGTCGATGTCCGACGGCGAGCTCATCGACTACTTCCGCGGCAGCGGCTGGGCGCCGCGACTCGTGGACGTGACCGAGGCGGCGGATCCCGACCGTGAGCTCGGCTCCGCGCTCGACGCCGCGCACCGTGCCCTCGATACCCAGCCGATGATCGTGCTGCGCAGCCCGAAGGGCATGGGTGCGCCCGATCGGACCCCGGACGGGACCCCGCTGGCCGGCACCTTCCGTGCCCACCAGGTACCCCTCGACAACGCCCACGACGACCCGGAGGAGCTGGCACTGCTGGAGTCGTGGCTGCGCTCGTACCGGCCGGAGGAACTGTTCGACGCCGACGGCAGGCCCGCCGAGGACATCCTGGCCCTCCCGCCCGAGGGAGAGCTGCGGCTGGGCAAGGTCCCGCAGGCCAACGGTGGCCTGCTGCGCCGCGACCTGCCGCTGCCGGACGTGGCCGGGTTCGCGGTGGACACCGGTGCGCCCGGCTCGCGCCACGCGGGAGCCACCGAGACGGCCGCGGACTGGCTCGCGGAGCTGGTGCGCCGCACCGAGGACCGCCGCGACTTCCGCGTCGTGTGCCCCGACGAGCTGGAGTCCAACAAGCTCGGCGCGCTGCTCGAAGCCACCCCGCGGGCGTTCGGCAGGCCCTTTCCCGGATACGCCGAGCACCTCGGCGCGGGCGGCCGCGTCCTCGAGGTGCTGTCCGAACATCTCTGCCAGGGCTGGCTGGAGGGCTACCTGCTGACCGGCAGGCACGGGTTGTTCCCGTGCTACGAGGCATTCGCGTCCATTGTGGACAGCATGGTGAACCAGTACGCGAAGTTCCTCAAGATGTCGCGCGAGGTCGCCTGGCGGGAGCCGGTCGCCAGCCTGAACTACCTGCTCACCAGCGAGGGCTGGCGGCAGGAGCACAACGGCTACAGCCACCAGGGTCCCGGCTTCATCAACAACATGCTCACCAAGAAGTCCACGGTGGCCCGGGTCTACCTGCCGCCGGACGCGAACACGCTGCTGCACACCCTGCACCGCTGCCTCGCCTCCACCGACCAGATCAACGTCGTGGTGGCCACGAAACAGTCCACAGCGCAGTGGCTCGACCTCGACGCCGCCCGCGAGCACTGCCGCGCCGGTGCCGGCGTGTGGCGGTGGGCGAGCAACGACGACGGCCACGCCCCGGACGTCGTGCTCGCCTGCGCGGGCACCACTCCGACGACCGAGACACTGGCGGCGGCCTGGCTGCTCCGCCGGGAGGCACCCGAGCTCCGGGTACGCGTGGTCAACGTCGTGGACCTGCTCACGCTCGCCCCCGCCGAACGGCATCCGCACGGCATGGCGGAACCGGACTTCGAGGCGGTGTTCGGCGCCGACGCGCCGGTGGTGTTCGGCTTCCACGGCTACCCGTCGGCGGTACACGAGGTGCTGCACGGCAGGCGCGAGCCGAACCGGTTCCACGTGCACGGCTACCTCGAGGAGGGCACCACGACCACGCCGTTCGACCTGCTGGTGAGCAACCGGATGAGCCGCTACGACCTGGCGGCCTCGGCGATCTCCCACGCCGCGGGCTGGTCGTCGGAGGCAGGCGAGGTCGCCGGGAAGCTGCGCCGCACCCGCGACGACCTGCGGCAACGGGCGTACCGGGACGGCAGGGATCCCGCCGAGTTCACCGACTGGCGGTGGTCATGAACGCGATCCTCACGGTGAACGCGGGCTCCTCCAGCCTGCGCGCGCACGTCGTCGACCCTGGCGGCCTCCGGGTGCTGGACGAGGAGCACGTCGAGCATCCCGCCGACTCGCCCGAGGCCCGCGAGGCACTCGGGGCGCTGCTGGAGCGCATGACCGAGCCGGTCGCGGTCGGGCACCGGCTGGTGCACGGCGGGGCGAGTGTCGTCGCCCCGTCCCTTGTGGACGACGACGTCGTCGCCGCCCTGCGCGAGGTGGCCTCGATCGCGCCATTGCACGTGCCGAACTCGCTGGCACTGCTGGACTTCCTGCGCGACCGGCTGCCCGGGGTGCCGCACGTGGTCTGTCCGGACACGGCTTTCCACGCCGACCTGCCCGAGCACGCCCGCCGGTACGCGCTGCCCCGGGAGTGGACCGAGCGCTGGGGGCTGCGCCGCTTCGGCTTCCACGGGCTGTCCTACGCGTGGGCACTGCGCCGGGCCACCGAGCTGCTCGAACGGCCGTCCTGGGAGCTGAACCTGCTGATCGCCCACCTCAGCGGCGGCTGCTCGGTGTGCGCCGTGCGCGACGGGCACAGCGTCGACACGTCGATGGGCTTCACCCCGCTGGAAGGGCCCGCGATGTCCACCCGGTCCGGCACGGTCGACCCCGGAATGCTGCTCTGGCTGCTCCAGGACGACCGGCTCTCGCTCGACGAGCTCGACGAGGGCCTGCACCGGCGGTCCGGCCTGCTCGGGCTCTCCGGTGGCCGGTCGGGCGACACCCGCGACCTGGTGCGGGCGGCGCGGGCAGGCGACGAGAGCGCACAGCTGGCGATGGACGTGTTCAACCACCGGGTTCGCCGCGAGCTGGGTGCCGTGGCCGCGAGCCTCGACCGGCTCGACGCGCTCGTGCTCACCGGCGACATCAGCAACAACCAGCCCGAGGTCGCGGAGGCGCTGTGCGCCGGTCTCGGCGTGCTTGGCGTCGGGGAACGGGTGCCGCTGCTGATCGTGGAGGCCAGGGAGGAACTGCAGCTCGCGTACGAGACCGCACGTGTAGTGAACACGACGAGCGGGTAACTGCCTCTACCACAGTGATCTCCGACCGCGGGAGTCTTTCGTGAAGCCACAAGCGCCCAGCAAGAACCCGAAGCCGGTACTGCCGCAGAGCGAGGAGCCGGACGCCCGCAAGCGCTACCGCGCGGCGCGTGCGGTGGCGTCCGCGGCGGCGGATGCCGAGGAGTGCGCGGAGCTGCTCGCGGCCCTCGGTCTGCGGCCCGAGGACGGCAAGCTCGTGCCCGCCCAGCGGGACCGATGACGAACCGGGCGAACGCGGCGGACACCCTCCGCGTCGCCGGGCAGGTCGTCCTGCCGACACTGGCGGGAGGTGTGCTGAAGCGGCGGCCGAAGGTGATGGCACTGACGGGGCGGCTCGACGCGGACCGCCACGCGATACGGCTGCTGCGGCGGCTGCGCGAGCGATACGGTCCGGGGCCGCTGCTGCTGCGGGTGCCCCGCCGCTCGATCGCGCTGGTGCTCGAAGGTCAGGACGTCGGCCGGGTGCTGGAGCGCTCGCCCTCCCCCTTCCACCCCGCCGCGATGGAGAAGACGGCGGCACTGAGCCACTTCCAGCCGCATGCGGTGCTGACCACCGGCGGTGGCGAACGTGAGCCGCGGCGCCGGTTCAACGAGGCGACGCTCGAATGGACGCAGGCGCTGCACTCGGCCACCGGCCGGGCGCACGACGTGGTGCGCGAGGAGACCGCCCGGCTGCTCGCCGGCGCGGGCGCGCGGCTGGACTGGGACAGATTCAACGTCACGTGGTGGCGGATCGTGCGCCGCATCGTCCTCGGCGACGGCGCGGCCGGCGACAGCGAGCTGACCGACCTCCTGGCCACGCTGCGCTACCACGGCAACTGGGCCTACCTTCGGCCGAAGGACCGGCACTCGCGCGAGCGGTTCCGCCAGCGGCTGGCCGGGCACCTCGACCGCGCCGAGAGCGGCAGCCTCGCGGGCAAGATAGCGGACACGGTCGCCGAACCCGGCGTCGACCCGTACGGTCAGGTTCCGCACTGGCTGTTCGCGTTCGACGCGGTGGGCATGACCACGATGCGGACGCTGGCGCTGCTGGCGACGCATTCCCATCAGGCCGCCCGCGCCAGGGAGGAGGCGCGCGAGGGTGAGGGGCCCCGGCGGCTGCCGTACCTGCGGGCGTGCGCGCTGGATGCGGTGCGGCTGTGGCCGACCACCCCGGCCGTGCTGCGGGAGAGCACGGCGTCCACCGAATGGCGCGGCGAGCGGCTTCCGGCCGCGACGTTGTTCTTCGTCTTCAGCCCGTTCTTCCACCGCGACCGCGAGCGGGTGCCCTACGCCGACCGGTTCGCCCCGGACGTCTGGCTCGACGGGCGGGCGCAGGAGGATCCCGCACTGGTCCCGTTCAGTGACGGGCCGGGCGAATGCCCCGGGCAGAACCTGGCGCTGTTCGTGGCGAGCACCATGCTCGCGGCGCTGGTGGAGAACCGGGAATACGAGCTGCTGGCGCCCCGGACGCTGAGCCCGCGGCGGCCCATCCCGGCGACCTTCGACAACTTCGGGCTACGGTTCGCGGTTCAGGAGGCCCACAGCAGCTCACCGGCGTAGACCGGCTCCGTGCAGCCGCAGCCGCCGTCCACGGCCTCGCAGTCGATCACCAGGGCGTGGCGCATCGAGTCGAGACCGGCGCAACCGTGATCGGTGCACTCGGCTGCGCCGTCACCGTGCCACACCAGCGTGCCGTGGCAGTGGTCGAGGCCGGTTTCGCAGCTCGCACAGGTCATGCGACTTTGGTACCACCCTGCTACGACCGAACGGTGGAGGACGGGCGGGTGTGTCGCGTTCGCCGATGCGCCGCTCAGGCTCCCTTGGCCGGTTTCCGGGGTGACTTGCGCGCCGCGGGCTTGGCCGGCTTGTCGGACTTGCCCGGGCTGTTGGACCTGGCGGGCCGCCGCGACTTCTTGGCCGCCGAGACGCTGGCCTCCAGCGCGGCCATCAGGTCGGTGACCTCGGCCTTCGCGGTCTCCGTCTGCGGCGCGGTGGTCTCGGCACCGGCGATCTTCGACTCGATGAGTGACATCAGCGCCTCGCGGTAGCTGTCCTGGTACTTGGACGGCTCGAAGACCGAGTCGGAAAGGGAGTCGATCAGCGAGCCGGCCATCGTCAGCTCCTGCGGGCGCGCCTGCGGCACCTCTTCCTTGAGGAAGGCGAAGTCCGGGGTGCGGACCTCGTCCGGCCACAGCACGGTGGTGAGCACGAGCACGTCGGAGAGCACCCGCAGCACGGCGAGCGACTCGCGCTGCCGGATGGCGATCTTGGCGATGGCGACCTGGCCGGACTTGGCCAGCGCGTCGCGCAGCAGCACGTACGGTTTGAGCGCCGCCTTCTGGGGTTCCAGGTAGTAGCTCTTGTCGTAGTAGATCGGGTCGATGGCCTCGAGCGGCACGAACTCCTGGACGTCGATGCTCTTCGATGTCGGCAGCGGCAACTCGGCGAGCTCGGAGTCGGTGAGCACGACCATCCCGCCGTCGGCCAGCTCGTAGCCCTTGGCGATCTCGGCGTACGGCACCTCGGTGCCCTCGACCGTGCAGAACCGCTTGTACTGGATACGGCCACCGTCGGACTCGTGCACCTGGCGCAACGAGACGTTCTTGCTCTCCGTAGCCGCGTAGAGATGGATCGGGATCGTGACGAGCCCGAACGACACCGCACCCTTCCACATTGCCCGCATATGCGAAAAGGTACGCGTTATCGCAGCTCAGCGATACCTCCTCAGCTGCTCGCGCGGACGGGTCAGCGAGGCCGGTCGCGGCGGTCCTGGGTGTCGCGGCGGAGGCGTTCGGTGCGCTCGGTGACGTCGTCGATCCGCTCGGCCAGCGCGGGATGGCTGGCCGCAAGGTGCGGGGACGCACCGGCCAGCGGCGGCAGCAGGGCGGCGGCGTCACCCTCGTCGAGCGCGTCCTGCACGCGATCGACGTGCGCCTGCGCGGGCGCACCGAGATCCTCCAGGGCACCCACCTGACCGGCGAGCCTGCGCAGCGCCGCGGAGTTCTCCCTGGCCCACACCGCCACCGCGCGGTCGCCCGCCCGCCGGTCCCGCGCGGCCTGCACGCGGGCGTCGGCCGTCGGCAGCCCGGGGTCCCCCGGGCGCAGGCGCAGGTAGCGGCGCTCGGCGGCCTGCCTGCTCGCCACGCCGAGCGCGGGCGCGAGGTCCGCCCAGCTCGTGCCCAGCTCACGGGCGGCCGCGATCAGCTGTGGCTCCCAGCCGGTGAGGTCGTCGCGCAGCCGGCGCAGCAGCACGAGCGCGGCGAGCACCTGGTCGGCCTCCAGCCGCTCGCCGGCCTCCGCCCCCACCACCACCGTGCGCAACCGCTCGTAGTCGCTGCCACCGCTGCCGTTCGTCATGTTGTCATCATCGCGACGACAGACTCACTTGTCAACGGAACGACGACGTGCTACAAACGGAATCGCCGACATCGCGCGTCGACATGAACAACAGAATCAGCAGGAGGTGGGACCGATGTTGATGCGCACCGACCCGTTCCGTGAGCTGGACCGCCTGGCCCAGCAGGTCTTCGGAAACACGGCCGCTACCTGGTCGCGGCCGAGCACGATGCCGATCGACGCCTACCGCTCCGGCGACGAGTTCGTCGTGGCGTTCGACCTGCCCGGCGTATCGCCCGACGCGATCGAGCTCGACGTCGAGCGCAACGTGCTGACGGTGAAGGCGGAGCGGCGGCCGCTGGCGACCGGCGACAACGTCGAGATGCAGGTGTCCGAGCGCCCGCTCGGCGCGTTCTCGCGGCAGCTCTTCCTCGGCGAGTCGCTCGACACCGACAACATCCACGCGAGCTACGACGCGGGGGTGCTGACGGTGCGCATCCCGGTCGCCGAGCAGGCCAAGCCGCGCAAGATCGCCATCGAGGGCACGGACAACAGCCGCAAGGAGATCAACGCCTGACCGCCGCGCCGCTGGCACCTCGTGAGTGCGCACGCGAGTTCTAACTCGCCTGCGCACTCATGAGCCCTTGACTACCTCCTGCAAGACGGAGGTACCTTTTCCTGATGCTCGACGAGGCTGTCCGGCAGGCCCTGGTGTCCGCGGTCGGGCCGGGCAACGTCATCTCGGACCCGGTCGGCCTGCGCAGCTACGAATGTGACGGGCTGACCGGGTTCCGGCAGGTGCCCGCGCTCGTCGTCCTCCCGCTCGACACCCAGAGTGTCGCCGCGGCCGTGCGGGTCTGCCACGAGCACGGCGTGCCCTTCGTCGCCCGCGGCGCAGGGACCGGCCTCTCCGGCGGGGCCATGCCGGTGGCCGACGGTGTGGTGATCTCCCTGCAACGGCTGCGCCGCGTGCTCGACGTCGACCCCGTCGACCGGCGCGCCGTGCTGGAGCCCGGCGTCACCAACCTCGACATCACCAAGGCCGCGGCGCCGCACGGCCTCTACTACGCCCCCGACCCTTCCAGCCAGCAGGTCTGCACCATCGGCGGCAACGTCGCGGAGAACTCCGGTGGTGCGCACTGCCTCAAGTACGGCTTCACCACCAACCACGTCCTCGCCATGACCGTCGTCCTGCCGGACGGCGAGATCGTCACGCTCGGCGGGGACAGCGGCGAGCAGCTCGGCCCGGACCTGCGGGGCGTCTTCCTCGGCTCGGAGGGCACCCTCGGCGTCGTCTGCGAGATCACCGTGCGGCTGCTGCGGGTCCCGGAGACCGTACGCACCCTGCTCGCCGACTTCCCCTCGGTTCCGGCTGCGGGCGAGGTGGTCAGCGACATCGTCGCCGCCGGGATCGTGCCCGCCGCCGTCGAGATGATGGACAACCTCGCCATCCAGGCGGCGGAGAAGGCCGTCGGCGCCGGCTACACCCTGGACACCCCGGCCGCGCTCGTCGTCGAGCTGGACGGCCCCGCCGCCGAATGCGGCGAGCAGTTCGAGCAGGTCAAGGAGATCTGCGATCGGCACGGCTGCACCCGGCTGCACATCGCGGGCGACGCCGCGGAACGCGCGAAGATCTGGAAGGGCCGCAAGGCCGCGTTCGCGGCGGTCGGCCGGATCAGCGCCGACTACATCGTGCAGGACGGCGTCGTGCCGAGGACCCGGCTGGCCGAGGTGCTCGACCGCATCGCCGAGATGGGCGACGCCGCCGGGCTGCGCGTCGCCAACGTCTTCCACGCCGGCGACGGCAACCTGCATCCGCTCGTGCTGTTCGACGCCGACGCCGGTGAGCTGGAGCGCGCCGAAGAGCTGTCGAAGGACATCGCGGAGCTGTGCGTCGAGCTCGGCGGGTCACTCTCCGGCGAGCACGGGATCGGCACCGACAAGGCGTGCTCGATGCCCCGCATGTTCGGCGTGGACGACCTGGCGACGATGGACCGGGTGCGCTCGGCGTTCGACCCCCGCCACCTGTGCAACCCGGGCAAGCTGCTGCCGACCCCCCGGCTGTGCGGCGAGCGGCCCGGCGTCTACCGGCCGCATCCGCTGGAGGAGGCGGGAGTGATCGAGCGGCTATGACCACGACGACACCGGCCGTGCTCACCCCCACCGACCTGCGCGGTGCCCGCGACGCGCTGGCCGACACCGCGGGCGCGGTACGGATCCGCGGCACCGGCACGGCGGCAGGCTGGGCGGGCAGCCCGGAACCCGCGCCGACCGTGCTCGACACCACCGGGCTGACCGGCGTGCTCGCCTACAACCCGGCCGACATGACCGTCGGGGTGCGCGCGGGCACGCCGGTGCGTGAGCTGCAGGAGGAGCTCGCGGGCCACGGTCAGCGCCTCGCGTTCGACGCGGCCAGGGTCGCCCGCGGCGCCACCGTCGGCGGGCTGGTGGCCACCGCCGACTCGGGCCCGCTCGCGCTCGGCTACGGCTCGCTGCGCGACCTGATGATCGGCGCCACGACGGTGCTCGCCGACGGTACGGTCGCGCGCAGCGGCGGGCACGTCATCAAGAACGTCGCCGGGTACGACCTGACCAAGCTGCTGCACGGCTCGTACGGCGCGTTCGGCCTGCTCGCCGAGGTCGTGCTCCGGCTGCACCCGATCCCGGCCGCGCAGCGCTCCGTCCGGCTCGACTGCCCGCTGAGCACCGCCGCCGAGCGGGCCGCCGCGGTGCTGGGCAGCGCGCTGGAGCCGGTCGCGCTGGAATGGGCCGACGGCTCGCTGCTGGTCCGGGTGGAGGGCACCCCCGAGGGCACCGAGGTCAGGGCGCGGCAACTTGCCGAGCTGACCCGCGGCTCCGTGCTGTCCGAGGACGCCGCCGAGGCCGCATGGGCACGCCATGCCGAACTCGTGGACTCACCGCCGGAGGACCGGGCGGTGGCACGGATCGGCTGCCGGCCGAGCAGGCTGCCGGGCCTGCTGGGCGACCCGGCCGGCACCGGTGGCACCGGCGGTCTCGGCACCGGTATCGGCACGGTGACCGTCGCACCCGGCGACGTCGAACGGACGCACGACGCGGTGACCGCCGCGGGCGGCACGTCGGTGCTGCGGCAGCGCCCGGCCGGGGCATTGCGCGCGTGGGGACAGGCCCCGTCGGCGGTGCGGGTGCTGACGGCGTTGAAGGACGAGCTGGACCCGCAAGGGCGGCTGTGCCCCGGCCGCTTCGAGTTGTGGTTCACCAGCGGGAAGGCACTCTCTTGACCAATCCGGCCGACTCCAGCTTCGACGCGCTGCACCCGCCGTCGCGGGAGCTGCTCGACGACTGCGTGCACTGCGGGTTCTGCCTGCCCACGTGCCCGACCTACCAGCTGTGGGGCGAGGAGATGGACTCGCCGCGCGGCCGGATCTACCTGATGGACCTGGCCGAGCGCGGTGAGATCGAGCTGGAGGGCGCGTTCACCGAGCACATCGACGCGTGCCTCGGGTGCATGGCATGCGTGACCTCGTGCCCGTCCGGAGTGCAGTACGACCGGCTGCTGGAGGCCACCCGGCCGCAGATCGAGCGCAACGTGCGCCGCACGAGGGCGGACCGGCTGTTCCGTGACGGCATCTTCGCGCTGTTCCCGTACCGGCGGCGGCTGCGCGCGGCCTCGGTCTTCGGGGCCGCCTACCAGAAGCTGGGCCTCGCGCGGCTGGCCGAGCGCGTGCTGCCGCCGCGGCTGCGAGCGGCGCAGGCGCTGATGCCGCCGGTGACGCTGCGGAACGCCTTCGCCAAGCTGCCAAGGCGGGTGCGACCGGAGGGGCCTGCGCGGGCGCGGGTCGCGATGCTGTCCGGCTGTGTGCAGGACGTGTTCTTCCACGAGGTCAACGTGGCCACGCAGCGGGTGCTCGCGGCGGAGGGCTGCGAGGTGCTGACCCCGCGCGAGCAGGGCTGCTGCGGTGCGCTCGGATTGCATGCCGGGCGCGAACCACACGCCGTCAAGCACGCGAAGCGCACGATCGAGACGTTCGACTCGCTGCCCGTGGACCACATCGTGGTCAACGTCGCCGGCTGCGGCTCGTCGATGAAGGAGTACGGCCACCTGCTCGCCGACGACCCCGAGTGGGCGGAGCGCGCGCGGCGGTTCAGTGCGAAGGTCCGCGACGTCAGCGAGCTGCTCGCCGAGCTGGGGCCACGCGCGCCACGGCACCCGGTGCGGGCCAGGGTCGCCTATCACGACGCATGCCACCTCGGGCACGCGCAGGGCATCCGCGACGAGCCGAGGGCGGTGCTGCGCACGATCCCCGAGCTGGAGGTGGTGGACCTGCCCGAGGCGGAGATCTGCTGCGGCTCGGCGGGGATCTACAACATGGTGCAGCCGGAGCCCGCCGCCGAGCTCGGCGAGCGCAAGGCGGCCAACATCCGGGCCGCGCGGCCCGACCTGCTCGTCACCGCCAACCCGGGCTGCCTGCTCCAGATCGCCCGCTACCTGGATGGTGTCCCGATGCTGCACCCGGTCCAGCTCCTCGACGCCGCCCTCCAGGGCCGTCAGCTGCCATGAACGACTCGTTACTGGCGAAAAGTGCCAGTAACGAGTCTTTCATGGCAGTTCAGCGGGCGAGGGTGGCTGCGGGGTCCGGGCAGGCCGGGGCGCCCGCGGCGGTGTCCGGCCGGAGGTAGTGGGCCGCGGCGAAACCGGCGCGGCCGTCCACCTCGCCGCTCAGCCACATCGTGTTGCCGGAGACGTCGCTGCCCGGCTGCCAGCAGGTGGCGACGAACGCCGCTCCCTCGTCCAGCCTGCCGACCTTCACGCAGTCGACATCGGGGCAGGCACGCAGGTTCAGGCCCGCGCCGCCGGTGCCCGAAACGCGGTAGCCGACCTCCACCGCGGGCCGTTCGGAGCCACGGACGTTCTCGGACGTCGGGGCGGAGGGCCCCGGCTGGGTGGCCTCCGGCTGCGTCCGGGCGCTGAGCACCAACATCAGCGCACCGGCGATGAACGCGGCGACCAGCACCACGCGGACGAACAATCCCAGTCGCAACGACACGAACATGGCTGGTCCTCCTCCGCTCGACGGGCTAGGAGCGAGTCCCCGAGCTGATCGCCTGTGTTCGTACTCGCTGCCTCCTCGACCGTGGACACCGCTGGGATCTTGCCTGGGAACCGCAGATCCAGTGTCCCGTACTGCATGCCCGCCATGCAATTCCCATAGCGAGCATCCCAGCAGGCATCACCCGACCGGCCCAGCGCTGATGACAGGTGGTCCGGGCCGACGGCGACATCGCAGCGATTTTTCACTCGTTCAGCCCCTGGCCTCCAGTATGCTTCGGACCGGTCGTGCTCTAGGATCCCGCAATGGGATTCCCACGAGGATTTCCCACTGCGAGATATCCGGCGGTTCTTCACCCCGAACGAGGTCCGATGGCTGCCTACGGCCGCGTGGTCCCACGCAAGCGTCTCGGCGACGAGCTGCGCCGCCTGCGCGAGCAGGCCGACAGGACGCTGGAGAACGTGGCCGCGGAGCTGATGGTCTCCACGTCGAAGCTGTCCCGACTGGAGAACGCCCAGGGCCGCCCGCAGCAGCGAGACGTCCGCGATCTGATCCGGCTCTACGGCATCGAGGGCACGAAACTCGCCGACCAGTTGCGGCGGTGGACCAGAGCTGCCCAGGAAGAGCCCTGGTGGACCGCCTACAGCCGGGAGATCCCCGACGAACTCGGCGAGCACGTCGACTACGAGGCCGAGGCATCGGTCGCCCGCGTCTACACCATCCCGGCGCTCCCGGTTCTCCTGCAGACGGCCGACTACGCGCGCGCCTACTACCGGAGTACCGAACAGTGGCACCCCGCCGCGGAGATCGACAAGCTCGTCGAACTGCGCATGAAGCGGCAGCGCGCGCTGAGCCGGCGGGAAGGGCAGGCACCGCTGCACCTGATCGCGGTGACCCACGAGTCCAGCATCCGGCAACTGGTCGGCTCGCCGGAGATCATGCGCGCACAGCTCGACCACCTCGTCGAGCGGTCGACGGCCCCCAACATCGAGTTGCGGATCTTTCCGTTCAGCGCTCCGCCGCTGATGACGTTCACGTGCATGTACGCCATCTTCGAGTTCGAGGAGGATTCCGACAGCGGGCTCGTGCACATCGAGAACCACGCGGGCTTCCGCGGCCTCGGCTCACCCGAGGAAACAGCGGAGTACCGGCGTTATCACGAGGACCTTCGCGGCCACTCGCTGACGCCCGACGAGTCGCGCGCGCTCATCAACACGGTGAAGCAGCAGCATTTCTCCTAGCAGGACAACCAATTCCCCGCGCATTTTCGACACTTTGGACCAATTCATGACAGACGAGTCTCTGGCCGAGGACCGGCGCAGGCTGCTGAACACGGGCTACGCCGTCCTCAACGAGAAGGAGTTCGGTTTCTCCCTGGAAGGCCGGGAACACCTGCGGCGAAAGTTCTTCCACGACGGGGTGCTGAGGTCCTACCTGGGCGACCTCCCCGCGGACCGGAAAAGGGCACGCGATGTCGTCCGGTTCGAATGGCACGGTGACGACGTCCGCCTCGACGAGCACGACACGATCACCATCGAGAACCGCGGCGAGCGGCCCGAACCCCGCGAGTACGGACGGGTGCGGGTGCTCGCCGATCCGGTCTTCGAGCAGTGGATCAGGTCGGTGCTCGCGCTGGTGCCCGTGCCGTGGCGCGACCGGCGCGGCACGTTCGGGGTGAACCTCTTCCGGACGTTCACCAACGTCGTCACGAAGCCGCACCAGGACGGCGAGCGGATCATCTTCATCTACGTCCTCGACAAGGTCGGCAGTGGTGCCGAGACCAGGCTCTACGAGACCGCGGAGGCGGCCGTCCCGGTGTGCCGGAGCACGCTGGAACCGGGCGACCTGCTGGTGTTCGAGGACAACCGGTTCTGGCACAACGTCACGCCGCTGGAGCCCGCTCCGGACGGCGCCGCCCGCCGTGACGCGCTCGTGTGCACCGTGAACTACGAGCACACCTACCCGCCTCGTGAGTGGCGGCGCGAGTTCTAACTCGCCTACGCACTCACGAGGGCGGCGGGCTATCGTTGCGGCGTGGGCCGGGGCGGGATGAACGTGTGCGGCAGGTGGCTGTTGCTGTGCGCCCTCGTCCTCGGCGTGATCCTGATGCACCACACCGGGACCGGTTCCCCCGGCCACGACGGCTCCACCGGGCATGCCGTCAGCGCTGTCAGCGCCGCCGTCTCCACCGCGCAGGCCGAGCCGCCCGCCGACGGACATCCGGCACCCGGCCACGCCGGGGACCTGCTGCATCTCTGCCTCGCCGTGCTCTTCGCCGCTGCCGGGCTCGTCCTGACGTGGTGGCTGCTCGCCCGCGCCGAAGGTCCGGCTCCGGTAGCGCGGGGCCGGACCGTCAAGGCTCCTGCCCGCGCGCCACCGCCCCGGAGCGGGCGCGCGATCCTGCACCTTGCCTGCGTGCTGCGGGTGTGATGGGCCGCGTTCCGCGCTCATTCACCTCCGACACCCTGACAGGCAAGGAAATTCGATGTTGAAGAAGACGATGGGCTTCGTGCTGTCCGCGGTCGCCGCGGGCGCGCTCGCGGCCGGCTGTGCCGGCGGCGGTACCGAAGGCACCGGCAGCACCGGCAACGAGGCGGACGTGACGTTCGCCCGCGACATGATTCCGCACCACCAGCAGGCGGTGGAGATGGCGGGCCTCGTGCGGGAGCGCACGAGCGATCGGCGGGTCGCCGAGCTCGCCGAACGGGTCCAGCGCGCGCAGGCCCCGGAGATCGAGCGGATGACGGCGTGGCTGGCGGAGTGGGACGCACCGGCCGCCGAGGCGCACGGCGCCGGTCACGGTGACATGCCCGGCATGATGGCCGACACCGACCTCGAAGAGCTCACCGGCGCCAAAGGCCCCGCGTTCGACCGGATGTGGCTGCGGATGATGATCGAGCACCACCGCGGTGCGATCGACATGTCCCGTACCGAGCTGGCCGAGGGCGCGCACCCCGGCGCCAAGGAGCTCGCCAGGGCGATCGTCGACGCGCAACAGGCGGAGATCGACATGATGAACCACCTGCTCGGCGAGGGCTGACCGCCACCCCCGATGTGGCATTCGCACCGGATGCCACATCGGGGCGCGGCCGCGCTAGCCGCTGGTCGCCAGTTCGGCGTGCGCCATGACGTGCTGGATCAGCGTGACCAGTACCTGCTTCGTCGAGTCCCGGTCGCGTGCGTCGCACAGCAGCAGCGGCACGGCCATGTCGACGTCCAGCGCCGCCCGCACCTCCTCCGTGCCGTACCGGTACGCGCCGTCGAAGCAGTTCACGCCGACGACGAACGGGAGGCCGCGGCGCTCGAAGAAGTCCACGGCCGGGAAGCAGCTCTCCAGCCTGCGGGTATCGGCGAGCACGACGGCGCCGAGCGCGCCCTGCGCGAGCTCGTCCCACATGAACCAGAACCGGTCCTGCCCGGGTGTGCCGAACAGGTAGAGGATCAGCTCGGGGTTGATCGTGATTCGGCCGAAGTCGAGGGCCACGGTGGTGGTGGTCTTCCGCTCGACGCCGGAGAGGTCGTCCACGCCCTCCGAGGCCGAGGTCAGCACCTCCTCGGTCCGCAGCGGCGGAACCTCACTGACCGAGCCGACCATCGTCGTCTTCCCTACTCCGAACCCACCCGCGACGAGGAGCTTCACCGCTGTCGCGGTCAGGCTCCGCCGGTGTTCAGAGTTTCCGGATGCCATCAAGAACCGCCTGCAGTACGTGTTTGTTGGGGGTGTCGGTGGCAGGTGCCGCCGTTCGGAAGATGACGTAATTCTGTTCGATCAAATCACTCAGCAGCACCTTGACCACCGGCAGGGGCAGATCGATTCGAGCGGCGACCTCGGCCACCGACATCGGCCGCTGGCAAAGGCGCACGATCTTCGCATACTCCGGGGCCATACCCGCGGCCTCGGCCACGGAAGGCAGCGCCACCACGAGCGTGATCAGGTCGAGGCCGAAGTTGTCGGTGCGGGTGCGGCCACCCGTCACCGCGTAGGGCCGGACCAGCGGGCCGGCCGCGTCGTCGAACCACGCCTCGTCCTGCCCACTCATGGCGAGGGACGCCCCTCGCGCTCCCGGGGGCATACGGCCGCGCTCACTGTCTCACCTCACGCAGGTCGTAGTTCTCCGGTCCCGCCGCGCGGGGCGCCGCACTCAGCACCGCACCGACGCGCTTGACCAACATGTTCATCGCATAAGCGACCATACCCATGTCGGCGTCGTCGGCGGTGAGCAGCGCGAGGCACGCCCCGTTGCCCGCCGCGGTGACGAACAGGAACGCACGCTCCATCTCGACGACCGTCTGCCGCACCGGACCGCCACCGAAGTGCCGCCCGGTTCCCCTGGCGAGACTCTGGAAGGCGGACGCCACGGCGGAAAGGTGCTCACCATCGTCTTCGGACAGATTGCTCGACCGGCCGATGAGCAGCCCGTCGGCCGACAGCACGACGGCGCGGTCTGCGCCCGCGACCTGCTTGATCAGATCGTCGAGCAACCAGTCGAGTTCGTTGACTGCCGCGTTGGCCATGGCTCTCAGTCTCCAGAATGGTCGTGGTGGCCGGGGTCCTGCTCTCGTGCCCGCCAGGTACCGCGCTGGAAGGCGGCCAGCCGGTTGCGGGCCTCTTCGGGATCGTCCGCCGTGAGCAGCTCCGTCTGTTCGGTGGCAGGGCCGTCGTCCTTCAACGGCGCCGCGATGTTCTGCTGACGCCGCCGCCGGGGCAACGGGGGCCGGTTCGGCGTCAGCACTCCGCCCGCCGGTGGTGGCCCGCCCTGCTGCGGCGGCCCGCTCGGCTGCGGCGGCCTCGGCTCCCGTGCCGGTGGCCGGGCGTCCTGCGGCGGACGGGCCTCGTGCTGCGGACCGTGCTGGCGTGGCGGCCGGGTGCCCTGCTGCGGCGGCGGCCGGAACATGTCCACCCGCTGGCGGCCCTCCGCCGAGGAGCCGTTGCGCGTGGGCAGCTCGGGCCTGCCCTGCGGTCCGGGCGGAGCGGGCGCCTCGGGTGGCGCGCCCACCGGGTCCGGCCTGCGCCGCAACCCCGGGCTCTGCTGCGCGGGAACGGCGTCCTCGATCTCCGCGCTGTCGTCCTCGTCCGGCAACTGGCTGAGCAACTCGGAACGCACGAGCACGATGGCCCGCGTGCCGCCGTAGGCGGAATCGCGCAGGGACACCGTGATGCCGTGCTTCGCGGCCAGCCGCGCCACCACGAACAGGCCGAGCCGCGGCTCCTCGGACAGCGCCATGATGCCGAAGTCGGGCGGGTCCCGCAGCAGCTCGTTGAGCTCCTCCTTGTGCTCGGACTCGATACCGAGGCCCTGGTCCTCGACCTCGACCACGATGCCCCGGCCCACCACGTCGCCCCGGATCTCGACACGCGACTGCGGCGGCGAGAACGCGGTGGCGTTGTCGATCAGTTCGGCGAGCAGGTGCACGAGGTCGCCGACCGCAGGGCCGGCCACCGCCAGCGCGGGCAGCCTGCCGACGCTGACCCGCTTGTAGTCCTCGGTCTCGGCGGTGGCGCCCCGCACGAGGTCGGCGAGCGCGACCGGGTTGCGCCACTGCCTGCCGGGCTGCTCGCCGCCGAGAATGATGAGGTTCTCGGCGTTGCGCCGCGCCCGCGTGGACAGGTGGTCCAGCTTGAACAGCATGTCGAGCTGGTCCGGGTCCTCCTGCTTGCGCTCCGCCTGGTCCAGCGCCTGGAGCTGCCGGTGCACGATCACCTGGCTGCGGTGCGCGATGTTGAGGAAGACGTTCCGGGTGCCCTCCCGGGTCCTGGCCTCCTCGACGGCGGCGGAGACGGCGGTCTGCTGCGCCTTGTTGAACGCGTCGGCGACCTGGCCGATCTCGTCCTCGCCGTGGTCGAGGAACGACACCTCGCTGTCCAGGTCGACGTCCTCGCCTGCCCGGACCCGCCTGACCAGCTCCGGCATCTGCTGGTCCGCGATGTCCAGGGTCTCCTCACGCAGCCGTGCCAGCCTGCGCACGAGGCGGTTGGACAACCGCCAGGCGAGGAGGAAGACACCGACGGACAGCAGCAGCACGACCGCGCCCGCGATGATGGAGCTGATCAGCGTCTGCTCGCCGTCGTCGAGCGCGATGTCGGTGGCGTTGGAGCTCTGCTGGATGTAGAGACCCATCAGGGTCTGCCCGACCTCGGACGCCGCCCGGCGCCACTGCTCCTCCGGTACCGGCAGCTCGGTCTGGTTGCCCCGCAGGAACGCGTTCTCGACGGTGGTGAGGGTCTGCCACGCCTCACTCTCGATGAGCTGCTCGTACTGCTGCCGGACCTCGGGGATCATCTGCGAGACCGCGCCCTCGAGGCCCGCGTGGTACGCGCCGATCTGGCCGACGTAGGTGCGGAACTCCTGCTCGGTGAGGCCACCGCCGACCACGCCCGCCGCGGCGAGCGCGTCACCACGGGACATCGCGTCCGCACTGATGAACAGCGGCATCGCCGTCACGCGCAGGTAGGCGGTCTCGGCGTCGGGCGCCTCCTGGGCGACCCCGTTGAGGCCCTCGGCGAACTGGTCGATGATCCGGTTGTAGAAGGTGTACGCCTCCTGCAGCGACGGCTGCCCGGCATCGACCTGCTGGCGGAACTGGGGCAGCCTGCCGAGCTGCTGTGCGGTCGCGTTGATGCTCTGCAGGACGTTCTGCGGAGCCTGGCCGACCATGCCCTGCAGCTCGGCACTGATGGCCGCGGCCGCCTGGTCGGTGGCCCCGCGCTGCTCGACCAGTTCGGCCCGGTTCGCGCCGCCGCTGGCGAGGTCCTGCAGGGTCAGCCGCCGCTCCTCGCGGACGGCACCGAAGAACCGGGCGCCGGGTTCGGCGGCCTCGTGGACCTTGGTCGCGAAGTCACGTGCCTTGGCCGCGTCGTAGACGAGGTAGCCGGCCAGTGCGATACCGGCCAGCAGCAGGACGACGCTCGGCACGAACGCGATCACGAGCACTCGCAACCGGATCGACGAGCGGCGAGCACGCGTCCGGAAAATCTTCTTCACCGCGAATCTGGCCCTTCCAGCGACTCGTTGTGATCGGTATGGGTCCCCGCACCCGAGTTGTTGCTTCCGCCGGAACAGCCGTTGGGGCTCCTGCTTGGCAGCAGGAGGTTATGCAGCAGGGCAAACATGAGTCAACTTCACTACTCCGTCCGGCCCAAGTCTGCCCAGAGTGATGCGACCCACTACGCCGTTGAGCAGGACCGGGCTCCGGCACGCCCGGATAGGCTACATGACGATCGATTTATCGACTCATAGTCACCTCTGTTACACGTTCGGGTGGTTGCACACGAGAGGGAATCGCCCATCAGGGCGCTCGCGTTGCAGTCCATGGACAGAATCGGTCAAGACACGGGAGGCAGTACCGCTATGGGCGAGGTCCCGACGATCACCCTGAACAACGGCGTGCGGATTCCGCAGCTCGGCTTCGGCGTCTTCCAGGTGCCACCGGAGGAGACGGCGGAGGCCGTGCGGCACGCCCTGCGCACCGGCTACCGCAGCATCGACACCGCCGCGGCCTACCGCAACGAGGAGGGCGTCGGCGCGGCGATCCGCGACGCGGACATAGCCCGGGACGAGCTGTTCATCACCACGAAGCTGTGGAACGCCGACCAGGGCTACGACGCCACCCTGCGGGCGTTCGACGAGAGCATGCGCAAGCTCGGGCTGGACCAGCTCGACCTCTACCTGATCCACTGGCCGCTGCCGAAGCGCGACAACTACGTCGCCACCTGGCGGGCCTTCGAGAAGCTGTACGCCGACGGCCGGATCCGGGCGATCGGCGTGTCCAACTTCCAGATCGACCACCTGCGGCGGCTGTTCGACGAGACGGACACCGTGCCTGCGGTGAACCAGATCGAGTTGCACCCCAACCTGCCGCAGGCCGAGCTCCGCGAGTTCCACGCCGAGCACGGCATCGCGACCGAGGCGTGGAGCCCGCTCGCGCAGGGCGGCCTGCTCGGTGACCCGGCACTCGGCGAGGTGGCACGCAAGCACGGCAGGACCCCCGCGCAGGTGGTGCTGCGCTGGCACATCCAGCTCGGCAACATCGTGATCCCGAAGTCGGTGACCCCCGCCCGGATCGCCGAGAACATCGACGTGTTCGGCTTCACACTCGACGAGGAGGACCTGGCCGTGCTCGCCAAGCTGGAGAACGGCAGCCGGGTCGGGCCGCACCCGGACCAGTTCGACGTCGCCTGAGGCTTCCGGCCCCGTCGGTAACTTACCGGGCCGCCGCGGCGATACCAGTGAGTATCCACATGAGGGAGGGCCGGCGCCGATGCTCGAACGTGCCGGGAAGCCGGCCTTTCATCAGCGAATCGTCTGGCTGCTCATCGCACTCGCCTTCGCCGCGAGTGCCGTCGCCCAGGCGATCGTCGCGAGTTCCATGGCCGAGTGGTGGCCGGTCGTGGTCGCGGCCGTGCTGGCGATCTTGGCGGTGCTGAGCGGTCTGGTGGCGGCGCGCCGGTGGGACGACAGCAGGCGCAGGCACCTTCAGTGACACGTCCCGGTGATCCCTTCGGCGGCGAGCATCCGGCGCAGCCGCCGGAGAGAGCGGGAGCGGATCGGTGCGACGGCGCGCTCCGGCACACCGATCCGCTCCGCCAGCCGTTCGCGGCTGAGCCGCGGTTCGTGCGCGAGGATCTCGGCGAGGCGGCGCTCCGGCTCCGGCAGGCGGGCAACCAGCCGCCACAGCACGCCGTCCCGTTCGTCCCGGAGCACGGTTTCCTCGCACGAACACACTTCCGCACCGTCCACAGTGCTCGGATCGCGGAGGAGCTCCCGCCCTGCCCTGCGCACCACGCGTAGCGCCTCGCGGCCCGCGGTCGTGCACAACCAGGCCGAGATCCGTTCCGGTTCGCGGACCCGATGCCGGTTCAGCAACAGCAGCACCCAGACGTTCTGCAGCACGTCCAGCTGATCGTCGCGGCAGAGCCGGTAGCGGCGCACGGCCGCGCGCGTTCGCGGCGCGAACCGGACGACCAGCTCACCGAGCGCCGCACGATCCGGGGTGCTCACCTGCCGGAACGGCTTCTTCCCGGCATCCGGTCTTCGCATCAGGACCTCCCGCCCTCGTGATGTCCCTACTGGGACGCCAGGCGGGGCCGGCGGGGACTCCCTGACCGGGCACGAAAACCCGCCGACCGGGCGGAATGAGCAACTCGCCGGTGCGCGGCCACGCAACCCTGCCTGCCGCGGCGGCGTAGAGCTACCTACAAACATGCGCCAGGCGAAAAAGTTCCGCGCGGGTGTCGATCGGGGCTCCGCCCGTTCGACGTGTCGGTGAAAGGCAAAACCGGCACCAGCGGAAGGACTCCCACCATGATCGGCACCACGAGCACCACGTCCGGTACTTCGAGCACCACGACCGGTACTTCGAGCACCACGTCCGGTCCTTCGAGCACCACGTCCGGTACTTCGAGCACCACGACCGGTACTTCGAGCACCACGTCCGGTCCTTCGAGCACCACGTCCGGTACTTCGAGCACCACGTCCGGTACTTCGAGCACGACGGCGGCACCGGCCCGACTGAGCGGCGGGACACTGGCCGCCGTACGGGTCGTGGTGTCGTTCCTCTTCATCTGCCACGGCCTGCAGGGAATCTTCGGCGCGTTCGGCGGGATCGACGGCAACGGCACCGCCGTGCCAGCCGGAATGTGGCCCGGCTGGTGGGCGAGCGTGATCTGCCTGGCCGGCGGCGGGCTGGTGCTGCTCGGGCTGCTCACCCGGCCGGCGGCGCTGCTGTGCTCGGGCGCGATGGCGTACGCCTACTTCGTCGTGCACCTGCCGCTCGGCCTGTTCCCACTGGAGAACCAGGGCGAGCAGGCCGCGCTGTTCAGCTGGATCTTCCTGCTGATCGCGGTGCTCGGCCCGGGCTCGTGGGCGCTGGACAACGCATGGCGCCGGGCCAGGGCCTGAGCCCCGGCACGGCGAGGACTCACCAGCCTCCGTTCAGGAAGTCGCGCTGGCTGAAGTCCTCCTCCTCGTCCTCATCGGCACGGCGCGCGGCACGCTGACGGTCCGCCTCGGCGTCCGCGAGCCGTGCTTCCTCCTCCTCGGCCTCGGCCATCCCGCGCACGATCCCGGGGCCGCTCGCGGCGAACAGCTCCCGCACCTCGGGTGCGGCCTCGACGCGCCCTTCGGCGACATCGTCCCAGGTGGCTCTACCCTCCGCGACGGCGCGCGCCACGGCCTTGAGCTTCTCGGGTGCGTCGGGCCGCTCGGCCGCCTCCGCGAGTTTCTCCGCGTCGACCGCCGGTGTGTCGGGAACCTCGCGCTGCTCCAGCCGGATCCGCTGGGTGCGGAAGTCGGCGAGCGCCGTCTCGAAGGACGCGAGCGGCGCCCGCAGATGCGCCGGAACGTAGTCAGGCACCCGGCCTCCTCGCGTCCTCGCCGACGGAGTAGTTGTCCTCCGGCATATCGCTGAGCGCATCGGCATCGGCCAGCGCGGCCACGTCCTCCGCGATGCTCACCCCGGTCTCCACCTGCTCGACCTTCTCGAGGATCGGGGCGATCTTCTCCTCGACCTTGCCCTCGATGAAGCCGATCGGGTCCTCCGCGGCGTCGACCACGGTCTGCACCTGGCTGATCACTTCCTCAAGGGACTCGATGAGCGCCTTCGCCTCCTGGATGATGTCGATCGCCGTCCGCACGGCATCGATGATCTTCACCCAGCCTGCGCCCGGGATCCAGGCGGTCGCCGCGGCCTGGACGATCTTGTCCACCGCGGTCTTGAGGGTGCCGACCATGAACTGGGCGACGTTCTCGACCTCTCCGGCCACGGCGGTGTAGACGTGCGCGACGATCCGGTTGAGCGGACCCTCCATCTCGATCGCGGCAGCGATCTTGCCCGCGTACTCGGAGAACGCCATCGCGGCGCCGCCGTCCCAGTGGCCGTCCAAAGTAGCCAGCTGGGATGTGAGGTTGTGCGCGACGACCTCGGCGCCGTCGCCGGTCTGGGTGAGCACTGTTCCCGCCCTGGACAGCTCGGTCCAGTTGCCGGACATCGGCTCGACGAGCGCGCTCACCGGGCTCCACCCGGTGATGAACGCGATCGCGTCGTCCACCGTGTTGATCAGCCCGCCCACCTCGTCCAGGAGGCCACGGACGTCGGCATCCTCATGGGGTGGGGCGTCCAGCGCGGGTTCCTCGCCGGGCGAGTAGGAGACCGGATCGGGAAAGTCCTTGTAGCCGGTCGGTTCCCAGGGCATCCGAGGGTCGTCGAAGGTCTGGTAGGCCTCCTCGTCCTGCCCCGTGTACATCCACGCCGCGCGGTTCAGTTCCTTGGCCATACCGTTGAACCGGTCGACACGATTGGCCAGCCGCACCGTCGTGGCCTGCGCGTATGCCTCGACCGGGGGCTTGAGAAGCTCCATGAGCCCGGTGTATCCGGTATCCGGACGCGCCTCCCTGCTCACATGCCCCATCAGCGAGGCGACCTGCCCGGACAACTCGCCCGAGAGCACCGAGAAACCGGCCAGGTGCCCTTCCTCTACCGCGAAACCTTCGCCCACCCTTTCCCCCAGTCTCTATCCACTTTGGTTAGGTTGGAACCGTACAAGACCGGTCGGCCGGCCACTGCCGGTTCACCGAAACTCATTCGAAGGAATGGAGCACGAGGTGCCGAACCGCCTGGCTCGACGGGTACTGACGACGGCGGCGGCTGCCGGACTGCTGGTCCTGGGCGGCTGCGGCGAGGAGACGCCCCCCGAAGCCGATCCCGGCACCGATCCCAGCACGACGACGGCACAGGGCTGGCGGGACCAGGATCCGTGCGAGCTGCTCACGGCCGAGGAGACCGCCGCCTACCTGGGCGGCACGCCCGGCGAGCCGGCCAGGACCGACGATCAGGGCAGGCCGCGGTGCGAGTGGGAGGGCCCGGAACGGAGCACGGTCTCGGTACTGCTCTGGCAGCCGCCCGCGCCGGAGATCGTCACCGACGACGCGAAACGCACGATCACGGTGGCGGGCAAGACCGCCCATGTCACGGGGGAGACATCGATCAAGTGCCAGCTGGACATCGACGCGACGCGGGCATACGTGCAGCTGGAGGTCCGCACCGCCGACACGGCCGAGCCGGGGCGGAAATTCTGCGACACGGTGGCCGGCACCGCCGAGAAGATCGTCGAGCGGCTGGGCTGGTAGCCCGCGCGAACGGGCTCCTCAGTCCTGACCGGTCCAGAGGGGATCGCGCAGGGCGCGGCGCAGGATCTTGCCCACCGGTGACTTCGGGATCGTGTCCACGAAGTGAATCTGCCTTGGCACCTTGTACCGGGCGAGGCGCTCGCGCACCACGTCCCGCAACTCGTCGGCGGACGGCCCGGCGCCGCGCCGGAGGACGACGAACGCCGTGACGGCCTCCACCCAGGTGGGGTCCGGGGCGCTCACGACGGCGCATTCGGCGACCGCGGGGTGTGCCAGCAGGGCGTCCTCCACCTCGCGCGGGTAGACGTTGTAGCCGCCGGTGACGATCATGTCGCTGGCCCGGTCGACCAGGTACAGGTAGCCGCGTTCGTCGGCGCGCGCGAGGTCGCGGGTCCGGAGCCACCCTTCGCCCGCAAAGGTCTCGCGGTCGAGTTCCGGCGCCCGGTGGTAACCGGCCATCGTGAACGGCGCCCGCACCCGGATCTCGCCGATCTCACCGGGTGCGACCGGCGCGCCGTCCGCGTCGGCGAGCATGATCTCCGCGTCGACCGCGGGCTGCCCGCACGAGCCCAGCAGTGCGCCGCCCTCGGCATGGTCCGCCTTGTCCAGCACGGTCTGGCAAAGCGGCGCCTCCGTCTGGCCGTAGTACTGGACGAACCGGTTGCCGAAGAACTCCAGGCCCTGCTCCAGCAGCGGGCGGGGCATCGGGCTCGCCCCGTAGACGATGGTGTCCACGGTGGACACGTCGGCCCCGTCGAGCACGCCGCTGGTGAACAGCATCCCGAGCATGGTCGGCACGAGATTCACCCCGGTGATCCGGTGCTCGCCGATGGCCCGCACGTAGGTGTCCGGGTCGAAGCCGGGCAGCACCACCGAGCGGGCACCGCGCAACCAGTAGGGCAGCAGGAACGTGCCACTGGCGTGGATGAGCGACGCGGCGTGCAGCATCGCGTCGTCGCGGCCGGGGGACACGAGGTTGGCCAGGATGTTCGTGCTGATGGCGGCGTAGCTGGCCTGGGTGTGCTTGGCGGCCTTCAGCGTTCCCGTGGTGCCCGAGGTGTAGAGGACGAGCAGCACGTCGTCCGGCTCTACCGGGGCGAGCGGGTCGGCCGCGGCGGCCCGCTCGGTCTCCGTTGCCAGGTCGAGATCGCCCGCGCGGTTGCGTGGCCCGAGGCCGGCCAGCCGCAGGCCGTCGAGTTCGTCGGCGAGGGCGAGTGCCCGCTCGGTGAGGTCGGCGCCGTGGACGAGCAGGCTCACGTCCGCGTCGGTGAGCATCTTCGCCTGCTCGGCGAGGGAGAGCCGCGCGTTGAGCGGCACCCTGGCGATGCCCGCCTTGACGCAGGCGAAGTCGACCGGCACCGACCACAGCTCGTTGTTCAGCAGCAGCCCGACCCGGGACCCGCGCCCGTAACCGAGACCGATCAGCACGTTGGCGACGCGGTTGGACAGCTCGTCCACGTCGCGGAAGCTGAGCTCGCGATCACCGACCACCACCGCGGTCCGGTCCTGGTACCGCCGGGCACCTCGCCGGATCAGATCAACTGTGCGCACCGGGGGCACGTTAGTGATCACTTCGCAGTCCGTCCAGACTGTCAACGGAATGGACTCGTAGGCTTCCCGCCGTGTCCACACTGAGCCGCAGCCAGCAGCGCGACCAGACCCGGCTGCGCCTGCTCGACGCAACCGTGGCGTGCCTGGTGGAGCACGGCTACGCCGGTACGACGACGCAGCGCATCCAGGACCGCGCACGGGTGTCGCGCGGCGCGCTGCTGCACCACTTCGGCGCCAAGGCGGACCTGTTCGTCGCCGCGATCCAGCACATCGCCGAGCGGCAACTCGACCGGCTCAGAGTGGTCGCGGCGGCCGTCGAACCCGGCCCGCGGGCGGTGCGCGACCTGGTCGACGCGCTGCACGCGGTGATGTCCGGGCCGCTGTTCCTCGCCGGGCTGGAGCTGTGGATGGCCGCCCGCACCGACGAGTCGCTGCGCCGGGCGCTGCTGCCCGCGGAGCGCAGGCTCGGCAGCGCGCTGCGTGAGGTGTTCGCCGAGGCGGTGCCGGATGACCGCGAGCAGGCGCGGCTGGCCTACGAGTCGCTGCTGATGCTGCTCCGAGGGCTGGCCCTCACCAGCGTGCTGCGCGAGCGCGACCGGCTCGCCACCGACCTCCTCGACCTGTGGGCCGAGCGGGTGCTGCCCGGCTCGTGAGTGCGCAGCCGAGTTAGAACTCGGGTACGCACTCACGAGGCGGGGGTGACGTCAGCGCGCGTGCCGCACGCTGTACGGCAGGACACTGCCGCCGACCAGCGCCTTGGCATCCAGCGTCGCCGGGCGGTAGCCGCAGGCGGGCAGCCGTTCGACCATCAGGGCGGTCGGATCGGCGATCTCGTCCCCGCGGCCGCACAGGAATCCCCAGTCGAACTCGTCGGAGCCGTAGTAGGCGACCGTGCCGAACACGTCGTTGAACCGCTGCCAGGACCGTCGCAGCATGGTGTTCAGCCACAATGTCGGGCAGCCGACCTGGGAGCACACCACGCCGCCCTCGGTGAGCGCGGAGCGGCACAGGCCGAGGAAGTCCGTGCCGAACAGCCGGTTGTGCTGCGCGTCGTCCTCGCGCTCGCCGGGCAGGTCGGCGACAACGATGTCGTACTTGTCCACACTGGATTCCGCGGCCAGCCGGACGAACTCCCAGCCATCGGCGTAGTGCATCCGGACCGGCCCTTCACCGCGCTCGGCCCTGGCCAGCTCGTCCGGGGTGTAGCCGTAGGGCAGCAGTTCGGCGCACAGCCGCACGGCCTCGCGGTCGATGTCCACGTGATCGACCTGCTTCGCCCCGGCCCGCACGGCGATCTGGCTGATCACGCCTTCGCTGGAGCCCACGACGAGCACCCGGTCGACCTGTTCGGCGAGCAGCAGCGCGGGCACCAGCAGCGCCTCGTGGTAGTGCAGCTGGGCGAGTTCGGTGCTCTGCGGGTCGTTGTCGCAGAACATCGACACGCCCTGGGCCGTCTTCGCGAACGCCACGTGCTGGTAGGCCGTGTCGCCCTCCCACAACACGTCGTCGAGTTCCCACAGTTGTGACAGCCCGGGCATCAGCGGCTCCCGGAGCACCCGTTCACCGTCGAACTCGGTCAACTGCCCTGCTCCCTTCGTGTCAGGAAAAGTCGGACCAATAACCGTACGCACCACCGAGGACCTGGCGCGCGGCGGCCTGGCCGGACCGGACCGCCCCCTCCATCGAGTTGGGCCAGCCGCCGCGCTCGGTGCCGGCGAACCGGATCCGCCGGGTGTCACCGCCGGCCAGCGCGGCGACGTGGCCGGTGAGCTGGCCGGGCGCGCAGGCGAGGTAGCTGCCACCGATGTGCGGCTCCCTGGTCCAGTCGGTGCACACGACACCGGCGAGGTCACCGGCCCGCAGGCCGAACGCGGCCGCCAGGTCGGCGGCGGTGGGCGCGCCGGTCGTGCCCATCCCGGCCAGCGTGCGACCGTGCCGCCACGCGACGGCCAGCGGATGCCCGCCGAGCACGGCGCGGTGCGTCACGGGTGGTGGCACCGTGCTCACCGCTGCGATCTTGACAGCGCTGCCGTAGCGCAGCGCCTCGACCGCCGCCCGCCACGGCGCGGGCGGAGCAGGGTCCAGCTCGACCGCACGCAGGGCGGGCACCGGCAGTGCCACGATCGCGGCATCGGCGGCCCAGGTCTCCTCGGCGGTACGCACCTCGACGCCACGTGCGTGCTCCAGCAAGGCGTGCACCGGGTTACCCGTCCGCACGCCGTGCCGCAGCCGCCCGGCGAGCGACGGCGGAAGCCGGTGAGCGCCGCCCGTGACGATCCGCTCCTGGCCGGAGCGGAGTGCGGCGAGCAGGCCGCGCGCGGCCGCGATCCACCAGGCGGCATGTGCCGCGGACAGCCGGTCCGCGGGAACCGTGGCGAACCCTCCGAGCACCGCCTCGGTGACGTCGAGACCGGCCCGGCCGACGCCCCGCGCGGCGAGCCACTCGGTCAGGCTCGACTCGTCGAGCCCGGCGGCCTCGGGTGAGCGCCAGGGACTGCCGGGATCCAGCGCAAGGGCCCCGCGGCGCAGCCGCCACCAGCCGCGCCCGAGCCGGGCCAGTTCGGCCACGGGCACCGGCGGTACCCGGGAGACCCGCGAACCCCCGGGCAGCCGCCACAGCACCGGCGCCCGGCCGAGGCCGGACGGTTCGGTGCGCAGCCCGAGTTCCGCCAGCAGTGCCCGCAGCCGTCGATGGTTGTGCCCCACGAACTCGGCGCCGGTGTCCACGACCGGTCCGGAAGACACGGCCGCACCGCGCACGCGCCCGCCGACCGCCGGAGCGGCTTCGAGCACGCGCACATCGGCACCGGCGCCGGTCAGGGCATCGGCGGCGGTCAGCCCGGCCAGCCCGGCACCGGCGACCACGACCTGGCAGCGGCGGACGGTCACCGGTCCTCGTCGCAGCAGTCGTCGCGGCAGCCGTCGCCGGACTCCCTCGCGGCCGCCGTGGGGATCGGCGTGCAGCAGTGCTCGCCGCGCCAGGCCTCGCGGCCCTCCTTGAGCGCGACCGCGCCGATGACCAGCGCGGCGATCGGGTCGGCCCACGCCCAGCCGAACAGGGCGTTGAGCAGCAGCCCGACGAGCAGCACCGCGGACAGGTAGGTGCAGAGCAGGGTCTGCTTGGAATCGGCGACCGCGCTCGCCGAGCCCAGCTCCCGGCCTGCCCTGCGCTGGGTGTAGGACAGCACGGGCATGATCGCCAGCGACAACGCCGCGAGCCCGATCCCCACCGGGGACGCCTCGGCCGCGGCACCACCGAACAGCGAGCGCACGGACTCCACGGCGACGTAGGCGGCCAGCACGAAGAAGGACACCGCGATCACCCGCAGCGCGATGCGTTCCCTGGCCTCGGGATCAGCGCCGGCGAACTGCCAGGCGACCGCCGCCGCGGACGCGACCTCGATCACCGAATCGAGGCCGAAGCCGATCAGCGCGGCCGAGGATGCCAGCGCGCCCGCGGAGATCGCGACGATCGCCTCCACGACGTTGTAGGTGATCGTGGCCGCGACCAGCCACCGCACCCGCCGAGAGAGCAGTGCGCGGCGATCCGGCGAGATGGCTGTCACGGGGCCTCCGCCGGGACGGGCGGCAGATCGTCGACGCAGTCCTCGACCGGGTCCACCGCGAGCACCACCTGCAACAGCTCGCCGAGCGCCCGCTCAAGGTGCGGGTCGGCCAGCTCGTAGCGCACCTGCCTGCCCTCGTAGGAGGCGACCACGAGGCCGCAGCCGCGCAGGCACGACAGGTGGTTGGAGACGTTCGACCGGCTCAGACCGAGCTGAGCCGCCAGCTTGCCCGGGTAGCGCTGCCCGTCCAGCAGCGCGACGAGGATCCGGCACCGGGTGGGGTCGGCCAGCGCGCGGCCGAGCCTGGCCAGCGCCGACTCGCGTGTCTCATAGGTCAGCACATGCAAAACAATACAGCGTTGGATGACATGCGCCACCTCCCCTCGTGAGTGGCTACGCGAGTTAGAACACTGTTACGCACTCACGAGGGCGGCGGGCTACATGAAGTTGCGGGTGTGCAGCCGGGACAGCTCGGCGGCCTCGTCGCCGGGGAAGCCGAGGTGCACCAGCCGCCGCTGCCTGCCGTCGTCCATCTCCTCCTGCAGTTTCCGCACCTTCTCCCAGCCACGCGCGATCGCGTCCGGAGTCCATTCACCCGCGGCGAGGACCACCAGCGAGTCGAACACGTCCTGGTTGAGGCCCGCGGTGTCCTGCAACGAGTCGTGCCGCCGCTCCACCGCGGCCCGCAGCCGCGAGCGCAGCGCGGGGTCGAGCGTGGACTGATGGTGCAGATGGGCGACGCCGAACGCGACATGCCGCGCCTCGTCCCGGCGCGCGAGGGCGGTCACCTGGCGGGTCACCGGGTCGGGCGCGTTGGTGTCCAGGAACTCCAGCAGGTTGAGGAAGCTGCCCTCGCCCAGCACGGAGAGCAGGAAGGACGCCAGCGAGAAGTCCGGTTCGGTGAGCAGCGTCTCCAGCGACTCCCTGCCGCTCACCGACGACGTGCCCAGCTCACCGCCGCTGAGCAGGGCCCTCCGGGTGAACACGTCGACGTGCCGCGCCTCGTCGGCGGCCTGCACGGCGAGCAGTTGCATCACCTCACGAAAGTGCGGATGGATCCGGGCGAGCAGCCTCGCCGGTACGACCAGGGCAGCCTGCTCATTCTCCACGAGATAGGTCATCACCTGCACCACGGCCCGCTCGATCTCGTCGGGCAGCGCGAACTCGCTGCCCCAGTCGACGGCCGTCTCCGGATCCCACTGCGCGGACGCGGCGTGCCGGTACAGCGACGGCGCGATCTCCGCCCACACCAGGTCGCGGTGGTTGAGGTCGAACGGCGGCTCCGGCCCGCCGGACTCCACCAGCGCGCCGCGCGCCGCGAGCCCCCAGTGCCCCGGCGGGGTGGCGACCGTGTCCGCGGCGGACGGCCCTCCGGCCCGCTCGGCATCCGCCCACCGGTCGAGGTCGGCGCTGCCCCGCTCGATCCAGGCCCGCGCGTCCCGCTCGCCCTCGGTCTCTGGCGACCGGACGCGGTGCCCGTGCCTGCGGCACCATGCGCGCAGGTGCACCTCGAGCGCCGGATCGGCGCCGGTCACGCCGAGCCGCTGGCCGGGCGCGAGATCGCGCAGCGCACGCTGAACCAGCAGGTGCGCGCCACTTTCGAAGGACAGACCTCGCAGGTCGAGCACGCGCGGCGCCATCACGGCACGTACTCCGGCGCGGTGACGCGGCCCTCGGCGTCGTAGAAGCCGGTTTCGTCGACGGCCACCGCCAGCGCGCCGTACCCGCCGGTGCGCCCGTCCTCCCAGCGCGACAGCCCTTCGAGGTCCAGCAGTGGACGCATCGCGGGGTCCGCGTACGACATGGAGAGCAGCAGCTCACCGAAGCGCCGCACCGGTTCCTCGGGCGCGGTGTCGACGACGGTCATGTTGCAGTGGTCGTAGGGCGGCGTCTGCGCGAGCACGCGGGTGCTGCCGGGCGGCAGGGTGCCCTCCTGACCGAACAGCAGGTGGTTGGCGTCGACGACGGCGGCCGCGTCGACCTCGCCGGCCAGCAGCGCCCGCACGGCGTCGCGCTCACCGCCGATGTGGTCGCCGTGCAGGCCGACGCCCACGTCGAACCGGCGGATCGTGACGTCCTCGCCGGGGACGAGGCCCTCCCGGCGGAGGAACGTTGCCGGGATCAGCGTGGCCTGCGGCGAGTCGACGGCGCCGAGCGCGACCGTGCGGCCCTTGAGGTCCGCCACCGTCGCGCAGCCGGAGTCGGCGCGCACGAGCAGCACGGACGTGAGGTCGCGGTCGGTGTCCCGCATGACGAGCGGGTCGACCCGGCGGCCCGCGGCCGCGGCCAGCCTTTCGCAGCGCAGCCACGCGAGCGGCGAGTTCCAGGCGGCGTCGAGCCGGCCTGCCACCAGGTCCTCCGCCTGCCGCTCGTAGTTCGAGTAGAGCACGAAGTCGTAGTCCAGATCGTGGGCCCGCAGCCAGTCGCGGAACCCGGCCCAGATGGTGACGACCTTCGGGTCATAGGCCACGCCACCCATCAGCAACGTCATCGCGTCCCCTCTCGGCGGACCGCTCGCACTCGTCCAGAACCGCGGCGCCGGAGTTACCCGGGATCGGCGCGGGCAAACACGACCGGCCGCGAGTCCCGCACTCAGGCCCGCGAGTTGCGCACTCGCGGCATCGCGAACGCGGAACTCGCGTGCTTGGACGGGGGACTCGCGGCACTCAGGGCTTCTCGAACCAGCCCAGCGGATCGGCGACGACATCGGCCAGCACGCTCCACGCCGCTCCGCGCAGCGCGGCGTCGGGGCCCAGCCTGCCTGCGTGCAGCGGCGGGCAGGTGTGCTGCTCGGCGAGCCGGTCGCCGAGCGGTTCCAGCACCACCTCCCCCAGCGCGGCCAGCCTTCCGCCGAGCACGATCGCCGCGGGATCGAGCACGGCGAGCGGCGCGGCCAGGGCGTCCGCCAGCGTCCGCGCCGCCTCGGCCGCGGCTCGCCCGGCGGCCGCGTCGCCCTCGAACACCCGCTCGGCGAAGGGCTCGGTGCCGGACAGCAACCGCGGCAGGGCTGTCTCCGGCAGCCTCGCGGCCTCCGCCATCGCCGCCCGCCCCGCGTAACGGTCGAGGCAGCCGGTGCGGCCGCACGGGCACCCCCTGCCGCCGGGACGCACCGGCACGTGCCCGAGCGAGCCCGGCTCGCCGCGGTGCCCGGCGCCGCCGCCTGCGAGCACCGCACCGACCTCCGCCTCCCCGCCCACGTACAGCACGGCACCGTCCCCGCCGCACTCCGCCTGCGCCGCGAACCGCACCGAGCCGCCCACCCGGACGCCGACACCGAGCGCGCCGATCGCGTCGAGTTCCGCCGCGACGAGCCCGCGCACGTCGACGTCGCCCCAGCCGAGCGCGGGCACGGCACGCACCAGCGGCTGGCCGTCCCGGTCCCGCGTGAACAGCGCCGGAACCGAGACGCCGATCCCGGCCACGAGCTGCCCCGCGGTCGTCGCGTGATCGAACAGGCGGCGCAGCACCGGACGCGCCGCGCGAACGCCCTCGGCCGGGGACAGCCGCCGGATGTCCGCCCGCCGCAGCTCGCGGCGGCGCACCCGCCCGGACAGGTCGACCACGCATCCGGCGACGTGGTCGACCTCCACCTGGAGGCCGATGCCCACGGGGCCGAGCGGATCGGGCGCGACGCGGCTCGCCGGCCGCCCGGGACCGCCGCGCTGTGTCACGCCGAGGTCGTGCACGAGCCCGGCGTCCACCAGCTCGGCGACCAGGTTGGTGACCGTCACCTTCGTCAGCCCGGCGCGCTCGGCCAGCTCGACCCTGGTTGCCGGCGCGAAATCGCAGATCAGCCGCATCAGCAGGGCCAGGTTGTGCTGGCGGACGGTCTGTCCTCCGGCGCCGGTCACAGGCACTCTCCGCGGCAATAGTAAAGATGATGTCTTTATTATCTATAGCAGAAGCAGCGCCGGGACCGGTAGACAGGTCGTCCGCCCGCGACGAAGCGACGAAAGGTGCGAGCGACATGGCCGAGGTCTCTTACCGGGAGGCGTCCCGCGTCTTCCCCTCCACTCCCCCGGTACGCGCGGTGGACACGCTGAGCCTCGAGGTGACCAACGGCGAGTTCCTCGTGCTGGTCGGCCCTTCCGGTTCCGGCAAGTCGACCGCGCTGCGCATGCTGGCCGGACTGGAGGACGTCGACGAGGGCGCGATCTTCATCGACGACCGCGACGTCACCGACATGCCGCCCAAGGACCGCGACATCGCGATGGTGTTCCAGTCCTACGCGCTCTACCCGCACATGACCGTGGCCGAGAACATGGGCTTCGCGCTGAAGCTCAAGCGGGTGGGCAAGGCCGAGATCGCCGCCCGCGTCAAGCAGGCCGCGGAACTGCTGGACCTCACCAACTACCTCGACCGCAAGCCCAAGGCACTCTCCGGCGGTCAGCGCCAGCGCGTGGCGATGGGCCGCGCGATCGTGCGCGAGCCCGCGGTGTTCCTCATGGACGAGCCACTGTCCAACCTGGACGCCAAGCTCCGCGTGGAGACCCGCGCCAACATCGCCGCACTGCAGAAGCGGCTCGGCACCACCACCATCTACGTGACCCACGACCAGGTCGAGGCCATGACGATGGGGCACCGGGTCGCGGTGCTCAAGGACGGTCTGCTGCAGCAGTGCGACACGCCGCGCGCGCTCTACGACACGCCCGCCAACGCCTTCGTCGCCGGCTTCATGGGCTCCCCCAGCATGAACCTGGAGACCGTGCCGCTCACGGCCGAGGGCGCCAAGCTCGACGGCCTGACGGTGCCGATCCCGCGCGCCACCCGAACCGCGGCGGAGCGGGCCGGCTTGGACAGCGTCACCCTCGGGCTGCGCCCGGAGGCCCTGCAGCTGGCCGGTTCCGGCGAGTCCGCGATGAAGCTGAACGTAGAGCTGGTCGAGGAGCTCGGCGCCGACGCCTACGTGCACGGTTCGGTGCAGATCGGTGACCGGTCGACGCGGGTCATCGTGCGGGCCGAGAGCCGCAAGCCACCCCGGCTCGGCGAGGTCGTCAACATCACCGTCGCCAACCCGGACGAGGCACACCTGTTCAACCCGGAGTCCGGCGAGCGGTTGCCGTCCTGACCACTTCCCGGCCGCGCGGTTTGCCGACCGCGCGGCCGGGGAAGACGCCTTACATGCCTGGCGAGGAGGACTCGGACAAGCTGGCGGTCACGCTGGCCGAGATGGCCAGGGACCTGCTCGCCCAGGCTTCTGTGCAGAGCACCCTCGACCGCATCGCCTACCACGCGACGCGAGTGATCGAAGGCTGCGACGACGCGAGCATTCTCGTCGTGCGTGGAGACGAGTACGAGAGCGTGGCGGCGACCTCGCGGCTGGCCCGCGACTCCAACACGATCCAGGGCGAGCTGCGCGAGGGGCCGTGCTTCGACGCCGCCAGGGACGAGGAAGAGGTCTACCGCATCGCCGATCTGAACGCCACGGCGCACCGCTGGCCGCGGTACACGCCGCGAGCGCGCGAGCTCGGCATCGGCAGCATGATGGGTTTCATGTTGTTCACCGGCGAGGAGAACCTCGGCGCGCTGGACCTGTACTCGCGCAGGCCGTCCGCGTTCACCGGAAACTCCGAGCAGGTCGGCTGGGTGCTGGCCTCGCACGCGGCGGTCGGACTCGCCAACGCCAGGCGGGACGCCCAGCTCCGTGACGCGATCGCCACCCGGCAGGACATCGGGGAGGCGATGGGCATCGTCATGGAGCGGCACAAGGTGTCGGAGGACGAGGCGTTCGGCATCCTCCGGAAGTCCTCGCAGGTCCGCAACGTCAAGCTGCGCGAGGTCGCCCGCCTGATCAACAAGACGGGTGAGATCCCAGGGGCCCGCTGACCGGTCAGCGGTCCTCCCACGCGGCGACAAACGCCTCCGCGCGCCGCGTCAGCGTGCCCCAGTCCCGTTCCGCGGTGGTGCGCGCGTCGACGAGTGCCGAGCCGACCGCGACCGCGGCGGCCCCGGCGTCCCGGTACTCGCCGACCCGCTCGACGGTGATCCCGCCGGTGGGCACGATCCGCAGGTCCGGCATGGGGGCCAGTACCTCCCGCACGTACGCGGCGAAGACGGCGCTCGCCGGGAACAGCTTCTGGTACGCGGCCCCGTGTTCGCGGGCCAGGTCGAGCTCGGACGGGGTGAACCCGCCTGCGACCGCCGGGACGCCAACGCCCGCGGCCGCGTCGAGCACGGCGGGCCGCGTCGTGGGGGTGACGAGGAACTGCGCTCCCGCGTCGACGGCGCGGGTGACGTCGGCGGGAGTACGGACGGAGCCCGCGCCCACGACCACGTCGCCGTCCACGGTGCCCCGTAGTTCGGTCACCGCCGCCGCGGCGCCGGGCGTCGTGAGGGTGATCTCCAGCGCCCGCACACCACCGGCGAGCACTGCCCGCGCGGCGGACACGAGGCCGTCCGCCCCGGGCAGCCGCACGATCGCGACGATCGGCGCCACGCCGACGGCCCGGTCGAGCGCCGTCATGCCACCATCGCCCTGTGTCTTCCGCCGATCCTCGAAGTACGCCATCACCGCATGGTGTCACCATTCCCGCACCGCCTCCGAACGGCGGCCGCACGCTCGACGTCGCCGGGTTCGGCGAGGTGATGGCGCTGGCCATGCCGGAGCGGGGCACCTCGATCGAGGACACCGGCTCGCTCACGCTCGGCGCCGCCGGTGCGGAGTTCAACGTGTGCGCCACCGTGGCCCGGCTCGGGCTGCGCTCCGCGCTGGTGAGCAGGCTCGGCGCCGACCCGCTCGGCCGCCGCGTGCGCAGGATCCTGCGGGAGCAGGGCGTCGACGACGCGCTGATGGCGGACGAGCCCGGCGCACCGACGGGCTTCTTCCTCCGTGAGGCGCTGGCCGACGGGCAGCGCCGGGCGTACTACTACCGACACGGCTCTGCCGCGTCCACAATGGACATCACCGACGCGGAGCGCGGCCTCGCGGCGCGGCCGTCGGCGATCGTCGTCTCCGGGCTGACCGCGGCGCTGGGAACGGGCCCCCGGGAATGCGTGCGCGCCGCCGCGGCGGGCGCGGCGGCCGCGGGCGCGCTGCTGGTCGTGGACCCCAACCTGCGGCCCGCGCTCGGTGATCTCGACCTGGTGGCCTCCCTCGTGCGCTCGCTGCTGGACCGGACCGACCTCCTCGTGCTCGGACTCGACGAGGCACCGGCGATCCTCGGCACCGACGACCCGGGCGAGGCGCTGACCGCCGCGCGCGCCGCGGGCTGCGGGCAGGCGGTGGTCAAGGGTGGCGCCGACGGCGCGTGGGTGCTGGACGGCGACCGGGTCGTGCACGTGCCGGCCAGGGCTCGCGAGGTGGTGGATCCGGTGGGTGCGGGCGACGCCTTCCTCGGCGGGTTTCTCGCGGCCACCCTGCGCGGTGAGGACTCCGTGGCCGCGGCCGAGCTGGCGAGTACCGAGGCGGGCAGGATCGTGGAGACCTCCGGCGATCTGCCCACGCCCTGTCGGTGACGGTCAGACGGGCTTCAGTGCCTGCTCCACATCGGCCCACAGGTCGTCGGGATGCTCGACGCCGAGCGCGATGCGGACCTGGCCCCGGCCGACCCCGGCCGCGTGCAGCGCGTCGGCGTCGAGGTGCCGGTGTGAGGTCGTGGCGGGATGCATGGTGACCGACTCGGTGCCGCCGAGCGAGCCCGCGTTCAGCACCAGCCGCAGGCCCCCCATGAAGGCGTGCGCCGCGTCGGCGCCGTCGAGGTCGAAGGCCACGGTGCCGCCGTACCCGCCGTCGAGGAGGCGGCTCGCCCGCTCGTGGCTGCCGTGGCCGGGCAGCCCCGGGTAGTGCACGGCCGCGACCGCGGGGTGCTCGACCAGCCGCGCCGCGAGGAAGGCCGCGTTGGCGCACTGCCTGCCGACCCGCAGCGGCAGCGTCTTGAGCCCCCGCAGGAGCAGCCAGGCGGCGAACGGATCGGCGAGCGTGCCGAGTTCGATGGCCTGCACCCAGGTCCGGCGGTGCTCGTCGGCGTCGGCGAAGACGGCGACGCCGCCCACGACGTCGTGGTGCCCGCCGAGGTACTTGGTCGCGGAGTGGACGACCACGTCGGCACCGTGCTCGATCGGGCGGCACAGCAGGGGCGTGGCGAACGTGTTGTCGACGACGGTGGTCAGCCCGGCGGCCTTCGCCTCGGCGGCCAGCGCGGGCAGGTCGGGGACGAAGCCGGTGGGGTTGGCGATCGTCTCCAGCCACAGCATCCGGGACTCCGGCCGCAGCGCCGCGCGCAGCTCGGCGCGGTCGTCGCCGCGGAGGTAGGTGACCTCGACGCCCCAGCGGTCGGTGAGGTCGCGCAGCGCGGCGAACGTGCCGCCGTAGAGCGCCTGCTGGGCGATCACGTGGTCGCCGCGCCGCAGGGCCGCGTGCAGGACCGAGCTGGCCGCCGCCATCCCGGACGAGGTGGCGAGCGCGGCCGCACCGCCCTCCAGGCCGGTCAGCGCGTCCTCCAGGGCCCGCACGGTCGGGTTGCCGTAGCCGCTGTAGGCGAAGGCGCCGTCGGGGCCGTTCATCGCGGCGCCGAGCGAGGCCGCGTCGTCGAAGGCGAAGATCGAGGTCTGGTAGAGGGGCACGGCGACCGGGGTGCCCCGTACCGGATCGAGGGCGGGCATCCGCACGGCCCGGGTCTCGCGGTGGTAGGTCATGTGCGCAGTCTTCGAGAAAACCCGTTCCGGGCACAGAGCCAATACGGCTAGATTGGTCTGGTGAACAGACCAATGGGTCTCGACGATCTCCTCGCCCGGCTCGGCCGCTGGTCGGCCGGACGGGGCCCGCTGTACGTCCTGCTGGCCGCGCGGCTGCGCCGGATGATCAACGACGGTGAGCTGCCGCCCGGCACTGCACTGCCCGCGGATCGCACGCTCGCGGCCGCGCTGACGGTCGGGCGCAGCACCGTGGTGGCGGCCTACGACGCGCTGTGCCAGGACGGCAGGATCGTCCGCAGGCAGGGCAGCGGGACGCGCGTGGCGCCCGCGGCGCTGAAGCCCGAGCCGGGCCCGGCAGGCGACACGGCGAGCCCGCTGTTCCTCCACCTGCTCGAGCCGCCGGACGGGGTCATCCAGCTCGCCTGCGCGGCGGTCAGTACCGCACCGGCGGCGGTGACCGAGGCCTACGCCACGGCGCTCACGTACCCGATCGCCGGCGACATCGGCTACCACCCCGCGGGCCATCCGGCGCTGCGGCGGGCACTCGCCGAGCGCTACACGCGGCGCGGCCTGCCGACCGAGCCCGGCCAGATCCTCGTCACCTCCGGCGCCCAGCAGGGGCTGTCCCTGCTGGCCCGGCTGTTCCTCGGTCCCGGTGACCGGATGCTCGTCGAGGCACCGACGTATCCCGGCGCGATCGAGGTGTTCCGGGAGTCGGCGGCGGTGCTGCGCTCGGTGCCGAGCGGCGCGGCCGGGCTGGACGTCGACGCGCTCGTGCACGCGCTGCGCGAGCGGCCGAGGGCCGCCTACCTCGTGCCCACCCACCACAACCCCACCGGGAACGTGCTTTCCAACCTGGCTCGCCGCCGGATCGCCGAGGCGGCCGCCGCTGCCGGGGTGCCACTGATCGACGACGAGGTGCTCGCGGACCTGGGCTTCGCGGGCGAGGTGGCGCCGCCACTCGCGGCCTTCGCACCGGACGGCGCCGTCGTCGCCACGGCCGGTTCGCTGAGCAAGAGCGTGTGGGGCGGGCTGCGCGTCGGCTGGGTCCGTGCGTCCGCGTCGCTCGTGCTGCGGCTGGCCCGGCTCAAGGCGGTGCACGACCTCGGCAGCAACGTCTTCGCCCAGCTCGCCGCGGCCGAGCTCGTCGGCGACCTCGACGCGTTGCGCAAGGAGCGGGTGGCCGCGCTCGGCGAGAACCACGACCGGCTCTGCGCGGACCTGGCGGCGCTGCTGCCCGGCTGGGAGTTCCGCCCGGCGAGCGGTGGCCAGACCCTGTGGGTGCGGTTGCCCTACGGCGACGGTGTCTCGTTCGCGCAGCGCGCCCTGCGGCACGGTGTCGCCGTGCTGCCCGGCGGCTCGCTCGACGTGTCCGGGCACAGCGACGACCACCTGCGGGTCCCGTTCCTGGCGGACCCCGGCAAGCTGACCGAGGCCGTCCGCCGTCTCGCGGAGGCGTGGCGCGACTACACCCCGGCGAAGGGCGGCTCGGCGACGCTCACGTCACTGGTCGTCTGACCCTGTTTCGCCGAGGTATCCGCGCAGCAGGGCGGCGAGCTGCACGCGGGCGTCGTCGAGCGGCTGGACCGACCGCATCGCGCGTGCCTGGACGAGCGCACCCTCGATACCGCTCACCACGAAGCCGGCAAGCGACACCGCGGTCGCCTCGGGCAGCCCCTCGCGGGTGAAGGCGGCGGCAAGGGTCCGCTGCCAGCCCCGGAACGCACTCGCGGCCGCCTCGCGGGCGGCCGTTGTGTCGGCGCCGGAAAGCGCGGCGGCCACGACCGGGCAGCCGACGGCGAAGTCGGTGTCCCGCAGCGTCCTGCGCAACCAGCGGAGCAGGGCGTCGATGGCGTCGAGCGGCGCCCCCGACTCCAGGACTCCGGCGACGAAGGTGTCCATCTGCCGCCCGGCGGCGTGGGTCGCCTCCGCGATGAGGTCGGCCTTGCCGCCGGGGAAGTGCTGGTAGATCGAGGCCCGCGCGGTCCGGCTGTGTTCGAGCAGGTCGGTGAGCCCGGTCGCGTGCACCCCGCGTTCGCGGATCAGCGTGATCGCGCTGTCGACGAGGCGTTCGCGCGGCCCCGCTGTCATGGAGATCTCCTTTCCGGACGTCACCCTAGACCGATCAGTCTATCCGTGCTGGAATGCTTCCACATAGACCGATCGATCTACTGGAGGCCGAGGATGAGCACGGAGTCGATGCAGGATGTCGCGAGCAGGATCTCCCGCCTGTCGGGCCTCGACGCGCTCCGGGCGCTCTCGGCGCTGCCGGACCGGCCGCCGTTCATCGGACAGCTGCTCGGCATGGAGATCGACGAGCTGGAGTACGGCAGGGTGGTGTTCAGCCTGGTGACGCGGCCGGATTTCGCGAACCCGCTCGGCACACTGCACGGCGGCATCTGCGCCACGCTGCTCGACTCCGCGATGGGCTGCGCCGTGCACACCACGCTCGACCCCGGCGTCGGCTACGGCACGCTGGAGCTGAAGGTGAACTACATCCGGCCGGTGCCCACCGACGAGCGGCGCCTGACGGCGACGGGAACGACCATCCACGTGGGCCGCAGCACCGCGACGGCGGAGGGCAGGGTCGTCGACGACAACGGCAAGCTCGTCGCCCACGCCACGACCACCTGCATCCTCCACCGCTGAGGGAAGCCCGGTGCCGGTCAGGTCGTGAGTGCGCACGCGAGTTCTAACTCGTGTGCGCACTCACGAGCCGCTGCGCACCTGCTCGGCGGACGGGAGCGTGTCACCGGTGTCCTGTTCGGCCGCATCGAACGGGGTGAAGTCGAACTGGATGTGCCCGTCCCGCGGCACCACGCGCACCACTCCGGCGACCTTGGCCCGCCGCAGCCGGTGCAGCAGGCCCGCGAGCTCCTCCGGTGCCCTGGTCGGCTGCCAGTCGGTCTGCGCGAGGGTGCGGTGCAGCTCGGCGACGTCCCAGCCGTCGGCGTTGCCGCTGCCCGCGGGCACGGTGAGCGTGACGTCCAGCAGCCAGCGTGAGGGCTTGCCGGTGAGGGCGGGCGTGCGGTGGCTGTCGATGCCCGTGACCTGGTCGGCGCGAACCAGGCCGTCGCCGAGCGTGCGAATCCAGACGTTCCTCAGTCCCATGCGAGCTCCTCCCGTTCGAGGTCCCCGCCAGGATGCCGCAGGAAGCGGAAACGGACACAGAGCCGAAAGTCCCTGGCGGTGAGACGTTCGCTGGGGAATCGTAACGGCAGTGGGCGGGACTCCGACTCCTCCACACAGGACCTGTTTCGAGCGACGGCGGGGAACGCCATGAAAATCCTGCTCATCGAGGACGCACCGGCACTCGCCGAGATCGTCCGGTTCGCCATCGAGGGCGAGGGACACTCCGTGACCACGGCCTACGACGGGATCTCCGGCCTCGCGCACGCCCTGCGCGGGGATGCCGATGTCGTGCTGCTGGACCTCGTACTGCCCGGGCTGCCGGGCCTCGAAGTGCTGCGCCGGATGCGGGAAAAGGGGGTGTGGACACCGGTGCTCGTGTCGACGGCCAGGGACGGGGTGGACGACGCGCGGCTCGTCCGCGGCCTCGGCGCCGACGACTTCCTCGCGAAGCCGTTCTCCTGGCCGGTGCTCCTCGCCCGGCTGTCCGCCCTGCGCCCCCGGGAGGCGCCGCGGATCGCGCTCGACCTGACAAGGCTCTGACCTACGGAAACTCGTCGTCGTATCGCGTTTGGCCGAGCCTGCGCCCGGCTAGCCGGGCGGTGACTCGTGAACTGGGAGGACTCTTGTGAACAGTGCGGATGTGCTGACCGACGCGTTCGGCCGGATCCAGGAGATCGTGCACGAGACCGTCGGTGGCCTTTCGGCCGAGGACCTCGCGTTCCGCGTGGACCGCGAAGCGAACTCGATCGCCTGGCTGGTGTGGCACCTGACGCGCGTGCAGGACGATCATCTCGCCGGGGTGGCCGGCACCGAACAGGTGTGGACGTCGCAGGGCTGGTCACAGCGCTTCGGCCTGCCGTTCGACGAGGGCTCGATCGGCTTCGGGCACCGCAGCAAGGACGTGGCCGCCGTGCGCGCGGACGCCGAGCTGCTCACCGGCTACCACGACGCCGTGTACGAGCGGACGGTCGAGTACGTGCGAAGCCTGACCGACGCCGACCTCGACCAGGTGATCGACGAGAGCTGGGACCCGCCGGTGACCCTCGGGGTGCGCCTGGTCAGCGTCGTCGGCGACGACATGCAGCACGTGGGCCAGGCCGCCTTCGTCCGGGGGATCGTCGAGCGCAGGCGGTAGAACGCGCCGTCGGATAACCGCCGGTGCTCGCGGCACCCGCCGGAGGAGGATCGACGGCATGAGCTTCGAGATCGTGCCGATCGACGAGATGATCGCCAAGGAGGTGCGCGGCACCCTGCGCTCTCCCGGCTACGGGCACCCGGTGTGGACCGAGGTGCCCGAGGGCCCGGCTCCGTGCCGCCTGTGCCTTGACCACATCGAGCCGGGCCGCGAGCGGCTGGTCGCGTTCACCTACGACGCCTTCCACGGGCGCGAGGAGCTGCCACTGCCGGGGCCCGTCTTCCTGCACGAGCGGGAATGCGTGCCCTACCGGCGGACCGGCGAGTTCCCGGCCGCGCTCGGCAGGAGCGGGGTGGTACTCGACGCCTACCGGCACGGAAGGCGCCTGCTCGTGGAGCGTCGCGTGGCGAAGCCGGAGATCCCCGCGGCACTCGACGAGCTGCTCGGCCGCCCCGAGGTCGACTACGTGCACGTCCGCAGCGCCACCGCGGGCTGCTACCTCTGCACGGCGGTCCAGCGGCGGCGCAGCCACAAGCTGACGTAGACGAGCGCGACCAGCACCGGGACCTCGATCAGCGGACCGACCACGCCGGCCAGTGCCTGCCCGGAGGTCACCCCGAACACGCCGATCGCGACGGCGATGGCCAGCTCGAAGTTGTTGCCCGCCGCGGTGAACGCCAGCGTGGTGGTCCGCGGATAGCTCAGCCCGGCGGCCCTGCCGACGGCGTAGGAACCCGCCCACATGATCGCGAAGTAGGCCAGCAGCGGCAGCGCGATCCGCGCGACGTCGAACGGACGCGCGGTGATCGTCTCCCCCTGCAGCGCGAACAGCAGCACGATCGTGAACAGCAGGCCGTAGAGCGCGACCGGCCCGATCCGGGGCAGGAAGCGGTTCTCGTACCAGGCACGGCCCTTCGTGCGCTCCCCGATCCGGCGCGAGAGGTAGCCCGCCGCCAGCGGGATGCCCAGGAAGATCACCACGCTGAACGCGATCTCCCAGGGCGAGAACGCCACGCTCGTGGTGTCCAGGCCCAGCCAGCCGGGCAGCAGGTCGAGGTAGAACCAGCCCAGCACACCGAACATCAGCACCTGGAACACCGAGTTGAGTGCCACCAGCACCGCGGCGGCCTCCCGGTCCCCGCACGCCAGGTCGTTCCAGATGATCACCATGGCGATACACCGGGCCAGGCCGACGATGATCAGCCCCGTCCGGTACTCGGGCAGGTCGGGCAGCATCAGCCAGGCCAGCGCGAACATCAGGGCCGGGCCGAGCACCCAGTTCAGCACCAGCGAGAGCACCAGCGTGCGCCGGTCCCGCGTCACGGTGTCGAGCCGGTCGTAGCGCACCTTCGCCAGCACCGGATACATCATCAACAGCAGGCCGAGTGCGATCGGCAGCGAGACCTGCCCGATCTTCACCGCCTCCAGCACGCCCTGCAGCCCCGGCAGCACCGTGCCGAGCACCAGCCCGCCCGCCATCGCGGTGATGATCCACAGTGGCAGGAACCGGTCGAGAAAGGACAGCCGATGCAGGACATCGGCCTCGGCCGGGTCGGTGGTCTCCGCGGTCTGGCTCACTGGCACGGCCTCCTGGTCTCGGCTTGCACGTCGGCGATGTCGGCGAGGGCGGACAGGCTCGCGGCGAGCGTCCGCACCGCCTCCGCGTTGAGCCGGTAGTACGTGTAGCGACCGGCGGGCTCGGCGCTGACCAGCCCCGCCTCACGCAGCGAACGGAGATGGTTGGAGACGTTCGTCTGGCTCGCGCCGGTCTCCTCGACCAGGTGGCACGTGCACAGCGACTCACGCGCCAGCAACTCCACGATCCGTGCGCGCAGCGGGTCGGCGAGCACGCGCAACACATCACTGCGCACTGACATCATGCCGGGATGATAAGTCAACGCGGGGCGCCGTGGACAGCGGACGAGGTGTGATCTATTCGCAGCGATCCACCGCGGAGCGGTCCCGGAAGGGCCCGCCGGGCCGCAGCAGTGACTCCATGGCCGCGAGCGGCCCGGGCTCGACGCGGTACCAGCTCCAGGTTCCCCGGCGCTCACGGGAGAGCACGCCCGCCCGGACGAGGATCTTGAGGTGGTGCGACAGCGACGACTGCGGCATGTCGAACTCGTCGGCGAGATCGCAGAAGCAGGTCTCACCGTTCGACGCCTGGCGCACCAGGGTGAGCAACCGCACGCGGACCGGATCACCCAGTGCCTTGAAAAGGCTCGCGGCGGCCGCCGCGGCGGCGGGACCCAGCGTGTCGTGCCCCGCAGACAGCAGAGTCGGCGGAGTCGGCAGACTCAGCGGTACCACCTCGCCCCTCTCCCGGTTTCCGGATCGCCGGCCCATGATGACACCGAACCCTGGATTGACAAAACTCGATCGAGGCGTTCTGGGGACGGATACCCGGCACGCGGTCACCTGCCGTTCAACTGGATCGGGCATTATCGAACCAGGAGCCGCACCGATGAGGGAGAAACCGTGAGCGACGTCCCCGAGGTCCTGTTCGTCTGCGTGCACAACGCCGGCCGCTCGCAACTGGCCGCCGCGCTGTTGCAGCACTACGGCCTCGGCCGGATCGCGGTGCGGTCGGCCGGCTCCGAGCCCGCGGAGAAGGTCAACCCCGCCGCCGCGCAGGCACTGGCCGAGTGGGGCCTCGACATCACCGCCGAAGTGCCCACGAAGCTGTCCACCGAGGACGTCGAGGCCGCCGACGTCGTCATCACGATGGGCTGCGGCGACGCCTGCCCGATCTTCCCCGGCAAGCGTTACCTGGACTGGCAGCTCGACGACCCGGCGGGCCGGTCGGTCGAGGCCGTGCGCCCGATCCGGGACGACATCGACCGCCGCGTCCGGCAACTGGTCGCGGAGCTGCTCGACCCCTCGTGAGCCGGCGCGACGTATGGTCTGCCCGTCGGGTTGACCGCCGAAGGGAGGCAGACCCATGGTGGCTCTGCTCGTCCTGACGGTGCTCGCGCTCGCCGTCATGGTGGGTGTGCTGACCAGGACGGGCTCGACCCGCGGTTCGCGCGTCGCTGCCTCGGCGTTGCGATGGACCGCTTTGGTCTTCGTCCTCGCCGGTGCGGGGGTTTCCATGCCGCGCCTGCTGGGCGACGGTAACCCGGCGCTGTTCACGGTGCTGGTGCTCGTCGTGCCGGTCGTCCTGGCTGCGCTTCCGCTGCTGGTCGCCCACCGGCGAGCCGCCGTGCCCATCACCTGGGCTTGCGCTCTGGTGCTCGTCGGCCTGGCCCTGCTTCTCGGGCTGGGCGTGGGCACCTATCTGCTGCCGGGCGCGCTGGTGCTCTTCGTCGCCGCAGGCATGACCGGGGCCGACGCGAAGGCAGAGGCCGGCGGCCCCACCCGCCGTCCTGCGGCCTGACCACGAGCAGACCGCAGCAGAAGGCAGCCGTCACGGCGGGCGGCGCCGTGGTGCCGGTCATCAGCTCCCGGTCACCGAGAGCGTGATCGCCTCCGGCCCGGGCCGCACGGCCGGAGTGGCCGGAGCGGCACAACAGCCGCCCACCGGTGCCTCGTCCGCTTCGTCGAACAGTCCCGCACCCCCGCACACGCCGGTCTCCGGCAGCGAGAGCTCCACCCGCCCGGCGGCGGCATGGTCACCCGCCAGCTCGGCGGCGATACTGCGCACCTGCTCGAAGCCGGTCATCGCGAGGAACGTCGGCGCCCGGCCGTAGCTCTTCATCCCGGCGAGGAACACGGCCGGCTCGGGATGCGTGAGCTCCTTCACCCCGTGCGGGTACACCGTGCCGCACGAGTGCACGTTCGGGTCGATCAGCGGGGCCAGCGCGACCGGCGCCTGCACCGTGCTGTCCAGTTCCAGGCGCAGCTCCGAGAGCCAGGACAGGTCCGGCCGGAAACCGGTGAGCGTGACCACCTCGTCGACGGCATCCACCCGGCCGCCCGCCGACGACACCAGCGTCAGCAGACCGTCCGGCGCGCGCTCGACGGCCTCGGTCCGGAAGCCCGGCACCACCCGGACGGCACCGGCGGCGACTGCCTGCTGGGCGCGCAGGCCGAGCGCGCCCCTTGCCGGAAGCTGGTCGGCCTCCCCGCCGCCGAAGGCGTCACCCACCGCGCCGCGGCGCAGCACCCAGCTGATCCGCGTCGCGGGGTCCTCTTCGGCGAGCCCGGCGAGCGCCACCAGCGCGGTCAGCGCGGAGTGCCCGCTGCCGGCCACCGCCAAGTGCCTGCCCGCATACCTGGCACGCACCGCCGGGTCGGCCAGGTCCGGCACGCGGTAGGTGATGCGGTCGGCCGCGGCGTGCTCGCCCAGCGCGGGCAGGCCGTCACCACCGAGCGGGTTCGGCGTGCCCCAGGTTCCCGAGGCGTCGATCAGGGCGCGGGCGGTGATCCGCTCCTCGCCTCCGGCGTGCCGGACGTGCACGGTCAGCGGCTCGTCCTCCCGGCGCGCGTCCACCACGCGGTCACGGCCCCGCCGCGCGACACCCACCACCTCGGCACCGAACCGCACCCGCTCGCCCAGCGCCGCCGCGAGTGGCCGCAGGTAGCCGCGCACCCACTCCTGCCCGGTCGGGTACGACTCCGCGGCAGGCGGCTGCCAGCCGGTCGGCTCCAGCAGGCGGCGCGCGGCCGGGGCCACCAGCTCCGACCACTGCGAGAACAGGCGAACGTGGTTCCACTCCGCCACCCCCGCACCGGCCCCGCTGCCGCGTTCCAGCACCAGCGGCTCGATCCCCCGCTCCACCAGCTCGGCCGCCGCGGCCAGCCCCACCGGTCCCGCACCGACCACGACAACAGGCCACTCGTTCATCGCCCGACCACCTTTCATCGATCCATTTCGATTGAGTCTGGCGCCGAATGTATCGATCGCAGTCGATTGACGCAACCATCGATTTCTGTCGATAATGGGGCGATGACGACCGCATCGGCCGACGCACGGCTCCTGCCCGACCAGGAGGCCACCACCTACGCCGAGTGGTTCGCCTGCCTGGCCGAACCAACCCGGGTGCGGCTGCTGCACGCGGTGGCGACGTCGGGCGACATCACCGTCGGCGCGCTCACCGAGCAGCTCGGGATCAGCCAGTCCACCTGCTCGCATCACGTGCGCAAGCTCGCGGAGGTCGGGTTCCTGAACCTGCACAAGGAGGGCACCGCGACGCGCGTGCGGATCAACGCGGCGTGCTGCACCGGCCTGCCGCACGCCGCCGACGTGGTGATGGGCATGCTCGCGCCGGCCCCGTGCTGCCCGGAGGAACCGCCCGCCGAGGTCCGTGTCCGCGCGCTGCGGGAGGAGGACTGGCCCGCCGTCCGCCGCATCTACGGCGAGGGCATCGCCACCGGTGTCGCGACCTTCGAGACGGTGGTGCCCGGCCGCGCCACCCTCGATGCCCGGTGGCTGCCCGGCCACCGCTGGGTCGCCGAGATCGGCGGGAAGGTGGCGGGCTGGGCCGCGCTCAGCCCGGTATCCTCCCGCGAGTGCTACTCCGGCGTCGCCGAGAGCTCGATTTACGTCGGCGAGGACTTCCGCGGGCGCGGCGTCGGCAAGGCACTGATCCGCGCGCAGGTCTGCGAGGCCGACCGGGCAGGGCTGTGGACGTTGCAGACGTCGGTGTTCACCGAGAACCGGGCGAGCATCGGGCTGCACCATTCGGCGGGTTACCGCACCGTGGGCATCCGGGAGCGCATCGCCGAACTGCACGGCACGTGGCACGACACCGTCCTGCTCGAACGCCGGGCCGACGCGGTCGCCAGGGCGCTCTAGCGGCGAACGGCGACCCACTGTCGGTGGTTTGCCGTATTTTCACGGTGTCATGAGCGCACAGGTCATCAGCAGCGCGCCCGGCACGGCTCCGGTCGTCATCGGGCGAGATCACCCTGCCGGAATCCTGCGCGCCGAGATCGACCGAGTGGTGGAGAGTCACGGCGGCCTCGTGCTCGTCACCGGCGAGGCGGGGATCGGCAAGACCACCCTCGTGACCGGCGCGGCGGAGGAGGCGAGGCAGCGCGGGGCGCTCGTCCTCGGCGGCTCGTGCTGGCACTCCGACAACGCGCCGGGCTACTGGCCATGGGTACAACTGGTCCGCGCGCTGCGCCGGAGCGCGACGCCCGGGGAGTGGTCGGCTGCCGAGCAGGCCTCGGGCAACGGCCTGGCGGTGCTGCTCGGCGAGACGCCCGCGGACGAGGGGGACGAGGCGTTCCGGCTGTACGACGCCGTCACCACCGCGCTGGTGTCGGTCTCGCAGAGCCGTCCCGTCGTGCTCGTGCTGGACGACCTGCACTGGGCCGACCCGGCTTCACTCAGGCTGCTGGAGTTCGCCACGCAGCACACCTGGTTCGAGCGGGTGCTGCTGGTGGGTACCTACCGGGACGCCGAGGTGGAGACCGTGGAGCACCCGCTGCGCCCCCTCCTCACGCCGCTGCTCGCCCGTGCGCGCACGGTGACCCTGACCGGCCTCGATCCGGGCGAGGTCGGCAGGCTGCTGGCCAGGACCGTGGGCGAGGAACCGGACGAGGACCTGGTCACCGAGGTGCACCGGCGCACCGGCGGCAACCCGTTCTTCGTCGAGCAGACCGCCCGGCTGTGGCACGGCGGCGGGGCGGTCAGCGCGATCGCCCCCGGAGTGCGTGACGCCGTCCGGCGCAGGCTCGCGCTGCTGCCCGCGGCGGTAGCCGAGCTGCTCTCCGGCGCCTCCGTGCTCGGCCGGGAGTTCCACCGGCAGGTGCTCGCCGCCACGGTGGCCGCTCCGGTTCCCGAGGTCGACCGGCTGCTGGCGCAGGCCGCGGCCGCCCGGCTCGTGGTGTCGCGAGGTGCGGGCCGGTTCGCCTTCGTGCACGACCTGGTCCGCGAGACGCTCTACGACGCGCTCGCCGACAGCGAGCGCCGCACGCGGCACGCGGACGTCGTCCGGGCACTCGACGGCTCGGCCTCGCTCGCGGACCGGATGGTGCCCGGCGAGCTGGCCCGCCACGCCTACCTGGCAGGCGAGGACCTCGATCCCGGCCGCGCGGTGGGGCTGCTGCGCACCGCCGCGCGGGAGGCAAGCACCCGGATGGCGTTCGAGGAGGCTATCGGGCACTACCGCCGTGCCCTCGAGCTCGCCGAGCGGGACGAACCGCGCAAACGCGTCGTGCTCGCCCTGGAACTGGGCCGGGAGCTGCACCACCACTGCGGTGAGTCCGACGAAGAGGGCTGGGCGGTGCTCTCCGGTGCCGCCACCCTGGCTCGCAGGCTCGACAACCCCGAGCTGCTGGCACGCGTGGCGCTCACCGTCTACCGCACCGGCCCGCCCGAGGAGCACCGCGAGGTGAAGGCGGAGCTGGTCGCCGAGGCCCACCGTGAGCTGGGCGTGGGCACCGGCTCGGGTGAGCACCCGTCCCTCGACCAGCTCGCCAGGGAGCTCACCGTCCACATCGGCATGCTCGCCCGGCGCGGCGGCGACGACGAGGCCCTCGGCTTCAGCCTGTGGACCCTGCACGACACCATCTGGGGTCTCGGCACGGCGGACGAGCGGGTCGCACTCACCGAGGAGATGGTGCACGTGGCCCGCCGCACGGCGGACGTCGAGATGGAGCAGTACGCGACCTCGCTGCGCTGGGTGGCGCTGCTGGAACAGGGCGATCCCCGCTATGTGGAGCCGCTGCACGCCTTCGTCGCGCTGACCGAGGGTGACGGCCGCACCCGGATGCGGATCGGCGCGCTGGTCGACCAGAGCATCATCGCCGCGTTCCAGGGCCGCTTCGCCGAGGCCGCGGCACGGTTCGACGAGGCGATGAGCGTGCCCGCCGACGAACACCCGCACTTCTCGTTCATGGCCCAGCACGTGCGCTGGACGATGCTGCAACTACAGGGGCGGTTCGACGAGCTGGCGGAGCTGCACCGGAAACTCGACGAGTGCGGGCACCCGTACCACCGCATGCTCGCGGCCAGCACGGCGCTGCTGCGGGGCGACCGGGACCCCGCGCTGCGATACCTCGCCGCCGTGCACGCCACCGGCGAGCAGTTCCCCCGGATGTTCGCCCCGCTGTGGCTGCGGTTCCAGGCACAGGCCGCGGCGGCTTCCCGCGACCCGGAGCTGTGCGAGCGCGCACGAAAGGAGCTGGCGCCGTACGCCGACCAGTGGATGGTGGCGCTGTTCGGCTGCGACATCAGCGGGCCCGCGGCACTGTGGCTGGCCGGGCTCGACGCGGCACAGGGCCGCTGGGACGAGGCGATCGAGCGGTTCACCGCCGCACGCCGGTCGGCCGACCTGCTCGGCGCCCGGCCGTGGTCGGTGCAGGCACGCGCCGGGCTGGCCGAGGCACTGCTCTCCCGCGGCGCGGCCGGTGACACGGCCACGGCACGCACGCTGCTGTCCGAGGTGGAGCGGGAGGCCGACGAGCTCGGGATGGCGCACATCGCCGAGCGGGTACGGGTGGCAGGCTCCACCACGACGCAGGTATCCACCGCGGCCACCAACGAGTTCCGGTTCACCGACGGCGTGTGGCGGCTCACGATGGCCGGCCGCACGGTGCACGTACCCGCAGCCAAGGGACTGCGCGATCTGCACTACCTGCTCAGCAGGCCGGGCACGGACGTTCCCGCCGTGCGGCTGCTCGATCCCGAGGGCGGCGAGGTGGTGGTCGCCGCCAGGGCGATGGGCGGTGACGATGTCCTCGACGACGAGGCCAAGGCCCGCTACCGGACCCGCCTCGCCGAGCTGGACGAGGAGATCGACACGGCCGTCGAACGCGGCTCCGACGGCCGGGCCGCGGAACTCGACCGCGAACGGGCCGCGCTGCTGACCGAGCTGCGGACCGCCGCCGGTCTCGGCGGGCGCACCCGCAGGCTGGGCGACGAGGCCGAGCGCGCCCGCAAGACGGTGACCGCCCGGATCCGGGACACGCTGCGCAAGCTGGACGAGCGGCATCCTGAGCTGGCAGCCCACCTGCGGGCGAGCGTGTCCACCGGTTCCAGCTGCCGATACCAGCCCGAACGCGGGACCTCCTGGCGACTGTGACCTGGGAAGGTCGTTTCGAAGATGACACAGCACGCCAGGAGATCCCGACCCCCAGTCATTTGCGGTTGTACAACCGCATGGTCAGCGTTCCGAAGACCGCGAGGATCACCCCGCCGGACACCAGGGTCCAGGTGATCTCACCGGCTTCCGGGTTTCCCTCCATCAGCCCGCGCACGGCGGCGACGAGGTGCGCGATCGGGTTGACGTCCACGAAGGCCTGCAGCCAGCCGGGCATGGTCTCCGGGTTGACGAAGACGTTGCTGAGGAACGTCATCGGGAACAGCACCAGCATGCTGACGCCCATCACCGACTTCTCGGTGCGCAGCAGCAGACCGAACATGGTCCAGATCCAGGAGAAGGCGAAGGAGAACGCCATCAGCAACAGCACGGCCGTCAGCACTCCGGCGAGCCCGCCACCGGGCCGGAAGCCCAGGATCAGGCCGAGCACCAGGATGACCGTCGAGGCCATCGCGTAGCGGAAGACGTCCCCGAGCACGGCGCCGACCAGCGCGGCCGGCCGCCAGATCGGCAGCGTGCGGAAGCGGTCGAACACGCCCTTCTCGATGTCGGTGTTCACCCCGACGCCGGTGTACATCGTGATCATCACGACGCTCATCACCAGGATGCCCGGGAGCAGGAACTGCAGGTAGTCCCCAGTCGATCCGGCGAGCGCGCCGCCGAACAGGTAGGTGAACATCAGCGTCATCATGATCGGGAACGCGGTCACGTCGAAGAGTTGCTCCGGCACGTGCTTGATCTTCAGCATCGCCCGCCAGCCGAAGGTGACGGATGCGGACAGCGCGCTGGGCCGGGACGGCTGCTCCCCCGAAGCGAGGACGGCACCGAGGCTGTCGGCGGCCGGTGTGTACGAAGTGGACGGTCTTGTCTCGCTTGTCGTCGCGGTGCTCATGCCGCGGCCTCCTGTTCGGTCGGGTGGTCGGTGAGAGCGAGGAAGACCTCGTCCAGGCTGGGCTGGCCGAGGGAGAAGTCGTCGACGGTGATCCGGGCCCCGGCCAGCTCGGCGAGTGCGGTGGCGGCCCGGTCGGCGGCACCGGCGTCCGACTCGTCGCCGGAGATGCGGGCGGTCAGCGCCACCGGGTCGGCATCCAGCTGCACCTCGCCGCCCAGCGCGCGCGCCATCACCCGCTGAGCATCCGCCCGCTGGTTCGCGTCCCGCAGCCGCACGTGGATCGACCCCGCGCCGACCGAGGCCTTCAGCTCTCCCGGCGTGCCCTCGGCGATCACCTTGCCCTGGTCGATCACGGCGATCCGGGATGCGAGGTGATCGGCCTCGTCCAGGTACTGCGTGGTCAGCATGACCGTCGTGCCCTGGGCGACGATGATCCGCACGATGTCCCAGACCTGGTTGCGACTGCGCGGGTCCAGGCCCGTGGTCGGCTCGTCCAGGAAGAGCACGTCCGGGGTCTTGATGATGCTGGCGGCGATGTCGATGCGCCGGCGCATACCGCCCGAGTAGCCCTTGACCGAGCGGTCGGCGGCATCGCTGAGCCCGAAGGCGTCCAGCAGCCGCGCGGCGCGGTCCCTCGCGGCGGGTTTGCGGTGGCCGAGCAGCCTGCCGAGCAGGACCAGGTTCTCCATCCCGGTCAGGTCGTCGTCGATCGAGGCGTACTGCCCGGTGAGGCTGACCCGGCTGCGCACGGCGTCGGCCTCGCGCAGCACGTCGTGGCCGAAGACACGGGCCTCGCCGCCGTCCGGGCGCAGCAGGGTGGCCAGCATCTTGACGGCGGTGGTCTTGCCCGCGCCGTTGGGGCCGAGCACGCCGTAGACGGTGCCCGCGGGTACGGCGAGGTCGACCCCGTCCACCGCGCGGGTCTTGCCGAAGACCTTCACGAGCCCGGAAGTCTCGATCGCCAGATCTGTCGATTCGGTCATGTTCCGCTTCCTTTCAGGAGACGTAGGGGTGGCTCGCGCGGGCGACCCGCAGCGCCCGGCCCCACCAGGTGAGCTGGTCGAGCATGTTGTCGACGGACAGGGCGACCGCGTCCGTGCCACGCTCGTCGAACAGGTTGAAGCTGACGGTGTCGCGCACGGTCACGGTGTGCAGTTCGGTGAAGACCACGCGCAGTTGCTCGACCGCGAACAGCCCCGCCGACCGGCAGCCGTAGGAGACGAAGCCGACCGGCTTCGCGTGCCACTCGTCGTAGGCGTAGTCGATCGCCTGCTTGAGCGAGGCCGGGAAGCTGCGGTTGTACTCCGGGGTCACCACGACGAAGCCCTCGGCCGCCCCGATGCGGGCGGTGAAGTCCGTCATCTCCGCGGTCGCCGTACCGGGGTAGCGGTCGGGAAAGCCGTATCCCGCGAGGTCGAGCACGCTCGCTTCGACATCCGCCCGCCGACTCGCCCGCTCGGTGAACCACTCGCCCACCTCTAGCCCGGCACGGCCCTCCCGGGTGCTGCCGATGAGCACCGCGATTCGCAACGGGGATTCGTCGGGTGTCATCGGGCGGCCTCCTCTCGCTCACCCGGGAGGCGCGAGATGTCGGCGAGCCGCCGCTAGATCAGATCTCGCGGCGCGCGGCCTCGCGGTAGGCGCGGCGCGCGGCGGGTGCGAGACGGTAGGGCGCGGGCACCAGCCGGAAGACGGTGCGGACGGCGAACGCGAAGACGCGCAGGCGGCGTTCGTCGCCGGCGGACCAGTCCCACCCGAGGGTCTCGCGGGCCGCCGGGGGAAGCAGCCCGCGCGCCAGCCACATCTGCAGTCCGGAGAAGACCGGACCGAGCACGGCCCAGACGGGTGCGGGCAGCCAGGGAAAGGGCGACGGCGTGCGCTCTCCACGATGCAGCGGCGAGCGCTCGATCGCCGCCGAGCGGACCAGCACCTCGGACACCATGCGCTCCCAGTACGCGCGGAAGGCGCGGTAGTCCGGCGGCGCCACGCGCGTCGACATGCCGTAGTGGGCGTACCACCGGATCGACTCCTGGTAGAGCCGTTCCTTCTCGGCCTCGGAGAGCGGATCGCCGAAGCGTTCCGCGACGACGTACTGCGTGGCGAGGAACGTGGCGTGGGCCCAGAAGTACGGCTCCGGGTTGAGCGCGTGGTAGCGGCGGCCGTCGGCGTGGCTGCCCTCGATCCCGTGGTGCAGGTCGCGCACCCGGGTTCCCGCCGGGCGGCCCCGGTAGACGACCTCGACGATCGGGCCCGCCGAGCGCAGCAGCCGGTTGACCGGGTTGCCGAAGACGTCGGAGTGCTGCACCAGTGCCGTGCTGATCACCGGATGCATGGCCTGCAGCGTGCCGGCCCAGCCGATCAGCAGGGCCGTGCGCAGGTCGCCGAAGCGGCGCCAGGTGAGCGATTCGGGTCCCAGTGGGGGCGGCGTCATGGTTCGGAAGCTAATTTAGACATCACATGCTGTCAACATCAGCTGATGTCAACTTGTCGGTGCATGCCAGGATGGGGTGGTGAGCAGCGCCGAGACCCCGGAGACCCCACAGCGCCGCTGGCGCGGACAGGAACCGGACGACCGCCGGGCACGGCGCCGTAGCCGGCTCATCGAAGCCGGGACGGAGCTGATGGGCACGGACGGAGCCGCGGCGGTCTCGATGCGCGGCATCTCCCGGCAGGCCGGGCTGACCGAGCGCTACTTCTACGAGAGTTTTCCCAACCGGGAGGCCCTGCTGGTGGCCGTGCTGGAGTCGGTGGCGCTGGCGGCGCGCGACGAGGTGCTCGCCGCGCTGGAGAGCGCCCCGGCCGAGCCCGCTCGCCTGGTCCGGCACGTGGTGCGCGCGTTCACCGAGTTCGTCGTGGCCGATCCGCGGCGAGGCCGGATCATGTTCGTCGAGTCCCTGGCCGCTCCCGAGCTCACCCGGCGGGGCGCGGAACTGGTCGGGGAGTTCACCCGGCCCATCGCCCGGACGCTGCGGGAGGGCCTGCTCGGCCCTGGCGAGGCGGACGACACCGACATCGAGCTCAACGCACTGGCGGTGTTCGGCTCACTAGCCTACCTGTACCAGGCGTGGCTCGAACGGGGGCTCGATGTCCCGGTCGGCCGGTTCGTCGAGCACATTGCGCAGGTGGTCGAGCGGATCGCGCTCGCCGCTTCGGCGTGACTCCGCAGGCCGAGGGGTAGTCGGATACCGTGACGTTCTTGCCCTGGTTCGCCCGGAGGCAGTAAGTCCTGGGACAAGGAGCCGACGAATGACCCTCAACGAACCCGACGGTGCGGGCACCTTCGCCGACCTGGAGCTCCGGCCCGAGCTGCTGCGCGCGCTGTCCGGTCTCGGTTACGAGGAGCCGACGCCGATCCAGCGGGAGGCGATCCCGCCGCTGCTGGCCGGCCGCGATCTGCGCGGGCAGGCGGCGACCGGCACGGGCAAGACCGCGGCGTTCGCCCTGCCCGTGCTGCAGCGCACGGCCCGCTCGGGCGGGACCGCACCGGTGGCGCTCGTGCTCGTACCGACGCGCGAGCTCGCCGTGCAGGTCTCGGAGGCGTTCCATCGCTACGGCCGAGAGCTGGGCACCCGGGTGCTGCCCATCTACGGCGGCGCGCCGATCGGGCGGCAGCTGCAGGCGCTGCAACGCGGGGTGGACGTCGTGGTCGCAACCCCCGGCCGCGCGCTCGACCACCTCAGCCGCGGCACGCTCAAGCTGCACGAGGTGGCGACGGTCGTGCTCGACGAGGCGGACGAGATGCTCGACATGGGCTTCGCCGAGGACATCGAGGCGGTGCTGGAGAAGACGCCCGGTGACCGGCAGACGCTGCTGTTCTCGGCCACCATCCCGGCGCGCATCGACGCCATCGCCCGCCGCCACCTCCGCGACGCGGTCAAGATCGAGATCGGCCGTGAGGCACCGGCACCCGGCGAGGCGCCGCTGGTGCGGCAGAACGCCTACCTGGTCGCCCGCGCGCACAAGCCCGCGGCGCTCGGCCGGGTGCTCGACGTGGAGGCGCCCTCGGCTGCCCTCGTCTTCTGCCGCACGCGGCAGGAGGTCGACCAGCTCACCGAGACGCTGAACGGGCGCGGCTACCGCGCCGAGGCGCTGCACGGCGGGATGAACCAGGAACAGCGCGACCGGGTGATGGCGCGGCTGCGCGGCGGTACCGCGGAGCTGCTGGTCGCCACCGACGTCGCCGCCCGCGGGCTGGACATCGAGCAGCTCACCCACGTCGTCAACTACGACGTGCCGTCGGCACCGGAGTCGTACGTGCACCGCATCGGCCGGGTCGGCCGGGCCGGCCGCGAGGGCGTGGCGATCACCCTTGCCGAGCCGCGCGAGCACCGGATGCTCAAGGCGATCGAGCGGGTCACCGGGCAGCGGATCGCGGTCGAGAAGGTGCCGACCGTCGCGGACCTGCACGAGCGCCGCCTCGAACTCGCCCGCGCGACGCTGCGGGAGACCCTGCTCACCGACGACCTGGAGCCCTACCGCGCGGTGGCCGAGTCGCTCGCCGAGGAGTTCGACGTCATGGACATGGCCCTCGCCGCGGTGAAGCTGGCACACGAGGCCACCGGCGGCACGACCGACGAGCAGGAGATCCCGCAGGTCGCCGCGGCCCGGACGGGCGAGGGCCACGGCGGTGACCGGCGGAGCCGGACGACCGCGAGCGGGATGACGCGGCTGTTCTTCAGCGTCGGGCGCCGGGCCGGCATCCGGCCGCAGGACCTGGTGGGCGCGATCGCCGGCGAGGCGGGCCTCAGCGGTGGCAACATCGGGGCGATCGAGATCACCGACAAGTTCTCGCTGGTCGAGGTGCCGCAGTCGGCCGCCGACGACGTGATCAGCGCCCTGCAACGCAGCCACATCAAGGGAAAGAAAGCGACGGTCCGCCGCGACCGTCCAGCGCCGAGCAAGCGCTACCGCTGAGCCGGAGCGCGGAAACGAGGTCGACCCGATGAGCGATCCGATGACGCAGGTCCGCGAACGCAGCGGTGAGCAGCGGCGGGCCGAGATCGTCGACGTGCTGGTGGACGCCTTCGACGAGCTGATGCGCGCGGACGCGTCCGCATTCCGCAAGAAGTTCCGCAAGATGGCCGCCGACCCGTTCCGCTTCTACCGGGGCGCGGCCTGCCTGTTCTACAACGACATGGCCGGCACGGACGATCCCTGGGCCGACGAGCGCACCAGCCGGGTGTGGATCCAGGGAGACCTGCACGCGGAGAACTTCGGCACCTACATGGACTCCTCCGGTGTGCTGGTGTTCGACGTCAACGACTTCGACGAGGCCTACCTCGGCAGCTTCACCTGGGACCTCAAGCGGCTGGTGGCCAGTGTCGCCCTGATCGCGTGGACCAAGGCGATCTCCGACGCGGACATCGAGCAGCTGATCGAGACCTACGTCCGCGCGTACGTCCGGCAGGTGCGCCATTTCGCCGACCATCCCGGCGACGAGAAGTTCAGGCTGCAACTCGACACCACCGACGGACTGATCCACGACGTCCTGCTGCGCGCCAGGATGAACACCAGGGTGGAGCTGCTCGACAAGACAACGTCCATCCAGGACTACGAGCGCCGGTTCCGGCTCGGCCCCGGCGTGCGGGAGCTCGACGACCGGGAACACGCCGCCGCGCGCGCGGCGTTCGAGCGCTACCTGGAAACCATCCCCGCCAACAAGCGCTTCGAGAGCATCACCTACGTCGTGAAGAGCATCGTCGGCCGGAAGGGGTTCGGCATCGGATCGGCCGGGCTGCCCGCGTACAACGTCCTCGTCGAGGGGCGGACGCAGGCTCTGGAGAACGATGTCGTGCTGTCGATGAAGCAGGGCAACGTCGCCGCGCCGAGCCGCGTCGTGCACGACGAGCGGATCCACCAGTACTTCCTGCACCACGGACACCGGACCGCGGTGTCGCAGCGCGCGCTACAGGCGCACGCCGACCCGTGGCTCGGTCACACGGAGATGAACGGCACCGGGTTCGTGGTCTCGGAGCTGTCCCCCTACGTCAGCGACCTGGACTGGACGGACCTGACCGAACCCGCGGACATGGCGCCGGTGCTGGAGTACCTCGGCAGGGCGACCGCGAAGATGCACTGCGTCGCCGACGCGGACTCCGAGCAGACGCTGGTGGAGTTCCAGAGCGAGGACGCGATCGTCGCCGCGATCGGCCCCGACGAGACCGAGTTCGTGCGCTCACTGGTGGAGTTCGGGATGCGCTACGCCGTGCAGACAAGGGAAGACCACCGGCTGTTCGTCAACGCCTTCCGCAACGGCGAGATCCCCGGGGTGCAGTCTTCGGCACGGCGATGACCCAGTTGCTGCTCGGGCCTCTGCTCCGTCACGTCGGCGAGACGTCCGCGACGGTGTGGGTGGAGACCAGCCGTGCCTGTGAGGTCACCGTCGCGGGCCGGTCGGCGCGGACCTTCGAGGTGGCGGGCCACCACTACGCGCTGGTGGTGCTGACCGGCCTGGCACCGGGTACGAGCACGGAGTACGACGTGCGCCTCGACGGCCGCACAGTGTGGCCGGAACCGGGCTCCGACCTGCCGCCCAGCCGGATCCGCACGCTCGCCCCGGATGCGCCGTTCCGGCTGGTGTTCGGGTCGTGCCATCAGCCGCGGCACGACCGCGCGCACGGCACGGACGCGCTCGCCGTCTACGCCGGCAGGCTCGTGAAGCAGCCGGAAAGCCACTGGCCGCAGTCCCTGCTGCTGGCGGGAGACCAGGTCTACGCCGACGAGACCACCACGGAGATCCAGCGGTGGCTCGCCACCCGCCGCGACATCCGCCTGCCCCCGGGGACCGAGGTGGCGGACTTCGAGGAGTACTGCCATCTCTACTACGAGTCCTGGTCGGACCCGTTGCTGCGCTGGCTGATGTCGACCGTTCCGGTGTCGATGCTGTTCGACGACCACGATGTGCGCGACGACTGGAACATCTCCCGAGCCTGGCAGGAAAAGATGCGACGCAAGAGCTGGTGGCGCGAACGGCTGCGGGGCGGGTTCATCTCGTACTGGATCTACCAGCACATCGGCAACCTTGGGCCGGACGAACTCGCTCGGGACCCACTCTTCCAGCGAGTCACGCGGTCCGGTGTGGACAACGCGGACACGTTGCGCGAGTTCGCCGACATCGCCGACGACGAGGCGGACGGGCACAAGTCCGCGCGCTGGTCGTACTGCCGCAACTTCGGCCGGGTGCGGCTGCTGGCGGTCGACACCAGGGCAGGCCGGATACTCGCCGGCGGCAGGCGGTCGATGGTCAGCGAAGCGGAGTTCGAGTGGATCGAGGGCCACGCTCGGGGCGAGCAGGACCACCTGCTGATCGCCTCGACTCTGCCCTGGCTGCTTCCGGAGGCGATCTCGCACATGGAATCGGTGAACGAACGCGCGTGCCGCCGTCGCGGCCTCCGAGGCTGGTTGGCCGAGTGGCTCCGCCAGTGGCTCGACCTCGGACACTGGGCCGCGTTCCGTTCGTCATTCGACCGGCTGGCGCGGCTGGTCCGGTCCGTGGCGGCAAGCGAGGATGCGCCGACCACGATCGCGGTGCTTTCCGGGGACGTGCACCACGCCTACGTCGCCGAGGCCGCGTATCCGGAACAGCTTCGCTCGCGCGTGCACCAGGTCACCTGCTCGCCGGTGCACAACTCGGCCTCCCGCCTGTCGAGGTTGGCGTTCACCATCGGCTGGTGGCGGCCGATGGCGGCGGTGAGCAGGCGGTGGGCGACCTGGGCGGGCGTGCCGCGGCTGCCGGTGCGCTGGCGGCGCGTCTCCGGACCGCATTTCGGCAATGCGATCGCGACCATCGACGTGCGCGGTTCGGAGGCGGTCGCGTTCCTGGAGCAGGCGCGTGACGGCCGGCTGACCGCGCTGCCGCCGGTGCGCCTCTCCGGGCCGGACTGAACACCTCTCGTGAGTGCGCAGCCGAGTTAGAACACGGCTCCTCACTCACGAGCGGTGACCTGCGGAAACAGTGCGACTGGTCAGACGTAGTAGCCGTCCACCGGGACGCGTGCCTCCTCGAACAGCGCCGGACCGTCGAGCTGCACGCCCGGCAGGCCGTTGGGTGGTTTGAGGGTCGCGAGCTGTTCGGTGGAGAGGGCGAAGACGACGCGCCCGAGCCCCGAGCGTTCGATGGCGCCCGTGCACATGGGGCAGGGCTGGCAGCTCGTGTACATGGTGGTGGCGGCCGCGGTCGCGGCTTCGAGCTCGCGGGCCGCCCACCTGGCCAGCTTCAGCTCGGGATGAGCGGTGATGTCGGCGTCGGTGATGGAGCTGTTGCGGGCCTCGACGAGCACGCCGCCGTCCGGTCCCACCAGCAGCGATCCGAACGGTGGGTTCCCGTCCTCCCGCGCCGAGCCGGCCAGCTTGATCGCCCTGCGGAGAAACTGTTCGTCGTCCGGCATCGCTCGCTCCGTTCGTCTTTCTCGCAAAGATATCCGGAGCTGGCCAGGGCCGGAAGGAGATAGCGCCCTGAGGTTCACTGCGGCTCAGGTGTCCCGTTCGGCCAGACACAGGGTGAGCTGACGCCAAGGAACAGGACGCCATTCACATCCGCGTTCATGCTTATCCGGTAGCCGTTCTTCCTGTGCTCGGCGAACACCGCATCCGGTTTGTCGGCGAAGACGCCGAAGCCGTTCGCCCGCGTCCCCTCCCGAAGGACCGTTGCAGGCGGCGAGAATTCCCAGGACGGCCGCGATGAGCGGGAGCCGCGCCAACCTCGAACATCCGGTAGGCACGCGACTACACACGACCGGAGTCTGACACGAGCCGTGGGCCGAGTGGTTCCGGCAGAGCCGGAAAGACCCCTGTTCGGGTACGAAGCCGACGCCCGCCGACGGTCCATTTTCACGATGTCTCTGCGATTCCCGGCCGAACATGTCATGATCTCGTCGCAGGCCGATCACAGTCGGTAGTTCCGCACGTCGGCGAGGGGATCGCATGAGCGGATACGAAGCACGAATCGACGCTCTGCGGGCGGCGGCAAAGGCGGCACGTTCGGCGAGCGAGCAGGTGTCGGAGATCGACCTCGCGGGGGCGGTCGCGGGCGCAGGTGCCGGTATACCTGGCGCCCGCAGCGTCGGCTCGCTGTCGACCTTGGGCGAGGCGTGGCGTAGGGACCTCGCCAGCTGGGTCGCACGAGCTGACGGGTATGCCGACGCGCTCTCCACCGCTGCCCACAACTACGAAGTCAACGACGATGCTGCCGAGCGCGCCCTGCCTGCCCATGGCGACGAGACTCCACGGGTCGGGTAATGGTCGATTTCGCGAAGGTTCGCCGGTGGCAGCCGGAGCCGCTGGACCAGGCCGAGCACCAACTCAAGGGCCGGTCGGAGAAGCTGCTCGGGTTGGCGGATGAGTTCGCGGCGATGGGGACGCCCGCTTGCTGGGCGGGTGACGCGGCCGAGTTCGCCCGCCGGCGCCGCACGCGGGTCAGCGATCGGATGGAGCACATCGTCGCAGGCGTAGCGGCGGCGCGCTCCGCGCTGCGGAATGCCGCGGACGCGATCGTCGGGCTCAAGCACGGCGTCGCGGAGGCCGATGGCCTGGCCGCCTCACAGGGTTTCGCCATCGACGCCGACGGCGCGATCCGGGATGTGGCTCCGCCGTCGGACGTGCCGGCCGAGCATGCCGACGACGTCAGCCGAGAGCGGGCACGAATCCAGGCCGAGCTCTCCGACCGGGTGGAACAGATCATGCGGCGAGCCGCCGATATCGACAACGACCTTGCCACCGTCCTCGGCAGGGTCGCGAACGGAGAGATCGGTGACGACGGCGCTACGGACCTGGCCAGCGCCGCGACCGCCGGCGCCGGCCAGGGTGATCTGTCGGTGCTCGAGCCACCCAGCGGTAGGGGAACGCCCGGGGACAACGCCGGCTGGTGGGACACCCTGTCGAAAGCCGAACAGAGACGCATCATCAACGAGAATCCCGAGTGGATCGGCAACCGGGACGGCGTCCCCTATACGGCGCGCGACCACGCTAACCGCGCCTTGCTGGGCACCGAGAGGGCTCGGCTGCAGGAGGAAGCCCGCCGGCTGGAGGCCGACCTCGACGACAACATGTTCGGCGGCCTGTTCACCAACGACGACGCCCGACTCGACCAGGTCAGAGAGAAGCTCGAAGCAATTCGCACCATCGAAGGGACGCTCGCGAAGCCGGGCGAGCGCCAGCTTCTGCTGCTCGACCTGACCAACGAACGCGCCGAGGCGGCCATCTCCAACGGCAACGTCGACACCGCCGACCATGTCGCGGTCTTCACGCCGGGCCTCACCTCGAACGTGCCCGACAGCATGCAGGGCTATGACGGCAACATGGACCAGTTGCAGTTCCGTACCGAGGAAGAACTCCGTCGATACGGCGAGGACCCATCGGTCGCCACGGTCACCTGGATCGGCTACCAGGCGCCACAATGGAGCGAAACGATCATCGATGAGAACTCCGTAACCGAGGACCACGCCGCCAGGAAAGGCGCCGAGAAACTGGCCCCCTTCCTGCAGGGCATCGACACCGCTCGCGACACCGACGCGCACCTGACCGCCCTCGGGCACTCCTACGGTTCCACCACCACCGGCTTGGCGCTGCAGCAAAACACCGGCGTCGATGATGCCGTGTTCTTCGGCTCGCCCGGTCTGGGCACCGATCACCTGAACGAGATCAACGTGCCCGACGGCCATGCCACCTACATCGAAGCGAAGTGGGACGGAGTCGGCGATCTCGGCCACTTCGGTATCGACCCGAGCCACCTTGACGGGATGCAGCACGGATCGTCGGCCGAGGCGCAACATCCGGCGGACAGCGGCCGGACGCTCGCGGGCGTCACGGGGCACAGCGCATACCTGCGGGACGGCAGTACCAGTCAGTACAACATGAGTGTGACCATCGGCGGTATGTCGGACAAGATGGTCAGCGGCAACGACCGTGGCGTGACCGACGTGCTCAGCTGGCCGATCCCGGGAACCTACTGATGACCTTGCGACAAGCGATGGCGACCTTGATGGTCGCCCTGGCACTCACCGTGGCCGGCTGCGGCTCCGACCCGTCGAAGGATGCCAACATGAACACCTTGTTCACCGAGTTGATGCAACGACCGGACATCCAGACGGCCGAGGCCGACTATCAGGACCTGCTCGCCAGGATCAGGGACAAGCTTGTCGCGGACATCGGTATCGAACGCTGGACGCAAGACGGCGAACCCGTCAGCGGGTCGGCCTGCGTCGGCCAGTACGCGAAACTCGGCGCCGACGGCGAGATCCGTCGCTACAGCTCGGGCACGTCGCCCGGCAACATCGCCGACGCTGACTGGCCACGCGCGGTGGAAGTCGTCGCCGACCTGGCCGGCAGGCATGGATTCGGCGAGCCCCAGGTCGTCGTCGACCGCCCCGGCGACCACGAAGTCTCCCTCAAGGACGAGTACGGCGCCGAGCTGCTCTTCGGCACCGCCGTCAACACCACGCTCAGCCTCAGCACGGGATGCCACCTCACCCGCGAAGCCCACCAGCGCGGCATCCCTGCCGAGGAGGCGCCGCTGTACTGAGCGCCGGCAAGACACCCGGTAGCACGACGGCACGGCCTTCGCTCATCGACGCTTGCTGGCCGAGAACAGCAGGTACTCCCACTCCATCGTCCCGTTGCCGTGGCCGTGGCGACGGGCCAGCTCGACGAGTTCGCGGTCCAGCTCCTGCACGTGGTCCGGGGTGTCGGCGATCGCCCGGTAGACGGCGATGGTCGGGCCGTAGCAGGCTTTGAAGAAGTCGCGGAACTCCTCCGGGGTGCCGAAGCAGTCGACGGTGAGTTGCTCGCGGCGAGCGACGATATCGGTGACGCGGTCGCCCAGCAGTAAACGCACGTGGTCCTCGCGACCCCACAGCGGCGGGGGCTGTGCACCAACCGGGGGCGGCGGAGCGTAGGGCTTCATCGTCGCGAACATCTGGCCGATGAATCCCTCGGGGGTCCAGTTGATCAGGCCGATCCGGCCGCCTGGGCGTACGACACGAACGAGTTCGTCGGCGCTGGCTTGGTGGTGCGGCGCGAACATCACGCCGACACAGGAGATCACGGCGTCGAACTCGTCGTCGGCGAAGGGTAGCGCCTCGGCGTCGGCCGCACGCCAGTCAAGCGAAAGGCCCAGGTTCTCGGCCAACCGTCGCCCGGATGTGAGCAGCTCCGGAGTCAGGTCCGAGGCGACGACCTCGGCACCGGCAATGGCGGCGGGGATGGCCGCGTTGCCGGAGCCTGCCGCGACATCGAGGACCCGGTCGCCCGGTTTGATCCGGCAGGCCTCGACCAGGGCCGGGCCGAGCGCGGGGATGACGTCCGCGGCCACCGACGGGTAGTCGCCCAGAGCCCACATGGCGCGGTGCTTGGCCTTGATGTCTGTGGGATCAATCGCGTGAGCGGTCATGATGATCTCCTTGCTGGCTGGTCCGTCCAGGGTCGCCTGGTCCGGGTGGCCTGCTCCAGTCATGGATCTGAACCGCCTGCGGTTCAGGATCTGTACTGGCGCGCGCGTGTGGCCGGGGTGTCTACTGACTGAAGGGGCTGGTCAAGGAGGCGCGCCCATGTCGTCCTACGGTCAGTTCTGCCCGGTCGCCAAGGCGATGGAGTTACTGGACGAGCGCTGGACCCTGCTCGTTGTTCGCGAACTGCTCGCCGGCAGCGTGCGCTTCAACGACCTCCGCCGCGGCAACCCGAAAATGTCGCCGGCGCTGCTGGCCAAGCGGCTGCGCACCCTGGAACGGGCCGGTGTCGTCCGCCGCACCGTCGACGACGGCCGCAGCCGCTATACGTTGACGCCCTGCGGTGAAGAACTCCGCGGCATCGTCAACGGCCTCGGAGCCTGGAGTGTGCGTTGGATCGCCCAACTCGGGGACGAGGACCTCGACCCGCACCTGCTGATGTGGGACATCCGCCGCACGATCTCCATCGCTGCCTGGCCGCGTGGCCGGACCGTCGTCGCCTTCGAGTTCAACGACGTGGCACCCCGCGCTGCCCGGTGGTGGCTCTGCGTGGCCGGCGACGACGCCGACGTCTGCGACTACGACCCGGGTTTCGACGTCACCGCGACCGTGGCCACCAGCCTGCGCACCCTCATCGAAATCTGGCGCGGCGACCGCTCCTGGTCGCAGGCGCTGAAGGGCGACCTGCTCACCGTGACCGGGCCGAAATCAGTGTGCAGTCAGGTCCCCACCTGGCTGGGGCAGATGGGCCTCGCAGCCATCGACCGACCCTGAAGCGGCCTTGCGGCGGCGACGTCGTCAACGAACCAGTATGACGAGTCAGGACGGTATGGTCTCCGCTGATCTGCGGTCAGCTCGGCCCGCGCTGGAGGAACACGCGTGGATATCCGGGTAGAGCGTGTTAGCTACTCGTACGGGACACGGCAGGTCCTGTCAGGTTTGACGTGGCATGTGCGCCCGGGCATCACAGGTCTGCTGGGGCCGAACGGGGCGGGCAAGACAACTCTGTTGTCGCTGCTCGTCACGATGAACCGGTGCGCACGGGGACGGTGCTGGTTGGCGACAGTGACTTGAGCAGCCCCGCGGGGCGTCAGGCGGCGCGTCGGGTCATCGGCTACCTGCCCGAGCGGTTCTCGTTGGTTGCCGGCATGCGAGTGTGCGACACGGTGGCGTATGCGGCCTGGCTCAACGGCGTGCCGTACGCGGAGTTTTTCCATGTCGCGCGGTGTACCCTTGCTCGCGTCGGGCTCGCCGAACGCGAACGTTCCAGAGTTTGCGCGTTGTCCGGTGGTATGCGCCAACGACTCGGGATCGCGGCGGCGTTGGCACACGATCCAGCTGTCGTGATCATGGACGAGCCGACCGTCGGTCTCGATCCGAGCCAACGCCTCCAGTTGCGCGAGATGATCCACGAGATCAGTCGTGACCGTACCGTGGTGCTGTCCACGCATCTGGTTGAGGACGTGGCACACCTGTGCGATGAGGTGGCAATTATCGATGACGGACAGATGCAGTTCTCCGGTCCGGCACACAAACTGACATCGATGATCGACAACGCTCCCAGTGACAGCGCTCGCGGGTCGAAGCTGGAACGTGCCTACGATCACTTCCTCCGGCACGGGTGGCCCGAAGGATGAGACGGGGCCGTGGAGGCGCCGCGTGGCCGATGCCGCTGCTGAGTGTGGTGTTACCGGCCATCGCGATTACGGCGGTGGTGGCATTCGGGCTGGTGGGGCTGTTCGACAGACCGGTTGAGTGGCCACGCGTGTCGGCGGCCGTGCACGAGCAACTACTTTTGGCCGGACCGATCGCCGCCATGGCGTCCTACTTCTACTGCTCGAACTTGGCCGGACGCAGGGCGTTGCTGGCGCTGCCCACTGCACCGCGCGTTGGGTACGTATCAGTGCTGCGCAGCTTCACGCTCCTGTTGACATGGATGCTCTCGGCGTATCTGCTGCCGTTCGTTCCGCTGTTCGTGTACATGACCGCGACAGCGACCTACGGAAGCATCGATGTTTTTGCCGCGCTCGCCGGCCCGACAGGCATGGGCTTAGCTGTCGCGCTGGGTTGTGCCCTGGGAACGGTGCTGCCATATCCCGTACTGGCCCCGGCGGCCGCCGTGCTGGTGTTCTTGCTCTTCCAGCTGCCGAACGTGGCCGACCCCGCAGCGGCAGCGTTCGTGCCGACGCTCGGCCATCCCATGGCGTTGGGACACACTGAGAACCCGGTTCTTGTTGCGTACCGACTCGTGGCCATGCTGGTGCTCACCGCGTTCGCCCTCGGCCTGGCAGGCCTGGTGGCGCGACGAACCCAGCCGAGCGAGTTTGTCAGCTGGCGCACTGCGGGTGCACTGTGTGCTGTCGTCCTCCTGCTCGCAGTGCCGCTGGCCAATCCACCTCGTGCTGTCCTCGCCGAAGACGCCCCACCCAAAGCTTGCCGGTCAGTGGAAGGCGTGGAGGTCTGCCTGCACCAAGGACACCAACAGATGCTGGAGACCGCCGTGCCCATCGTGCGCACGCTCGTTGAAGCATACGGTAGCCGCCCCGAATACCTGGCCGCTGCTTATGAGTCCAGCCTGAATGCGCCGGATAACAAAACGACGGCGGAGTTCACGCCGTACACCACAGGGCCACTGGAAAGATCGATAGCGTTGAGCGTGTCGGGTCATCTCGCAGGGCTCGGGCCGTGTCGTACGGCATTGAGTTCCGGCAGAATCAGCGTCCACGAGTACGAAGTGCGCTCCGCCGAGCGCTACGCGCTTGCGACCTGGCTGCGCCAGCGTGCCCGCGTGGTGGCCGGTGAACCGGTTCCAGCGTCAGCAGGTGAGTTTTTCGACGGAGCGGACACCGCCCAAGTACGGTCCTGGCTCGCCGCCCATCGACAGCAACTCGCAGACTGTGAGCCGCTGCAGGGGACCGTGTAGTGGGCGGGTTGCGGCTCTTCCTCAGCGCGCGGGCGGCACTACCGATCAGCGCCCTATGGGTGCTGGCGACTCTCGTCTCGCTGCTGTTCGCCCGACGCGCCATTCCGGTGGACTATGCACGGTTCGACGAGGCTCGAGACATTCCGATCATCGAGTTCGTTCCCATCGTCATCGCGTGCATCGTGGCGGGTCTGCTCCGGCCACGCATGTACGAGTGGGAGCGCTTGGCCATCCGTCGGGTGGGCCTGCTGTGCGGAATGCTGACATTCACCACCACAGCCATAGCAGTACTTCCCGTTCTCCTTGCCACCACTCGTCTGCCCGACCGCGTGCCCTGGGAATTCGTGCCCGCCAACGTCGTGACCATCACGGCAGTCGCCTTTGCACTGGCCTCGCTGCTCGGCGCCACCACGGGCGCGGTGCTCACCCTGCTGGTGTTCCTCGGCGCCTGCCTCGTCCAGAATCTCGCGCCTGCGGCCGCACAAGTCATCATCCCGCTGGGACGAATCGAAGCCCCAGATCCGCACTGGCTGGCCGCCGGCACAGCGTGCCTGCTCAGCGTCGTCATCACTGCCTACACCCGAGGAGCCAGTGCTTGGTCACGAAGCCGGATCAAGAATGAAGGCTGAACAGACCGGCGGTGGTTCGGACCGTTCGCCGTCCCTGAAGCGGGCGCCGACCCAGCCATCTACGGGACACCAACCGCACGGTCGCCGAGTAACACCGCAACTCCGTCAGCTGCGTCTGAACCACAGATCCGCGACCAGACAGCTGTAACGGCGTGTGAGCGAGCTCGGATCGCGTGGCACGCTGATGCCCGGCTTCGCCACGAACAGTCGGGTCAGCTCCAGCCGGGCAAAGAAGAAACCCCCAGCTCAGCTGGGGGTTTCCGCCGTCTCAACCAGACGCGCGCCCGAAGGGATTCGAACCCCTAACCTTCTGATCCGTAGTCAGATGCTCTATCCGTTGAGCTACGGGCGCAGTGTTCAGTTGTTCCGACCGTAGTCGGTTGGTGCTCGGCGGACCGAGCCCCAGCGGAGGCTCCGGGATTTGAACCCGGGAGGGGGGGTTACCCCCAACCGCATTAGCAGTGCGGCGCCATAGACCAGACTAGGCGAAGCCTCCCAGGTCGCGACCACTGCTGAGATAGCGTACACAGCCCGCTCGATCCCGGGCAAAGCACCCCCCGGTCCGTCCGCTGAGCAGCGACGACGGACCGGGGCGCGGCCGCGTCGACCTCACTCCGCCGTGGCGAACCGCACGAACGGCGTCAGCGACTCCGGGTTCGCCAGCGCGTCGCGGCTGACCGCACGCTCGGGGGCGACCCCGGTCAGGATCTTCTTGACCGGCACCTCGCACTTCTTCCCGTTCAGCGTTCGCGGCACCTCGTCGACCACGATGAACCGGTCCGGCACGTGCCGCGGCGACAGCGCGCTCCGCAGCTCCTTGCGCAGCGTCGGCTCCAGCTCCTCCAGCTTCGTCCCCGGCGCGAGCACCAGGAAGCACAGGAGCTCGCCCTCCTCCTGCGAGGAGGTGTCGATCACCAGCGAGTCGGCGATCTCGTCGTGCGCCTCGACGACCCGGTAGAACTCCGCCGTACCCATCCGCACGCCACCGCGGTTGAGCGTCGAGTCGCTGCGCCCGTAGATGATCGCCGAGCCGCGCTCCGTGATCTTGATCCAGTCACCGTGCCGCCACTTGCCCGGATAGTCCTCGAAGTATGCCTCCCGCAGCCGCGAGCCTTCCGGGTCGTTCCAGAAGAACACCGGCATCGAGGGCATCGGCTTGGTGATCATCAGCTCGCCGACCTGGTCGATCACCGGATTCCCGGCCTCGTCGTAGGCCTCCACGGCCGCACCGAGACACCGGCACGACAGCTCCCCCAGCCACACCGGCACGTCCGGCGCCGAGCCGACGAACGCCGTGCACAGGTCCGTCCCGCCGGAAACGGAACAGATCTGCACGTGCTCGCCGACCTCGTCGGCGATCCAGCGGAACCCCTCCACGCTCAGCGGCGCCCCGGTGGAGCCGAGCGCCCGCATCGCGGACAGGTCGTATTCCGCCGCCGGCCGCAGATGCGCCTTCAGGCAGGTCTGCACGAACGGCGCCGACGTGCCGAAGTAGGTGACCCGGTGCTTCTCCGCCAGCCGCCACAGCACGTTCAGGTCCGGGTAGCCGGGGCTGCCGTCGAACAGCACGATCGCCGATCCGACCAGCAGGCCGGAGACCAGGAAGTTCCACATCATCCAGCCGGTCGTGGTGAACCAGAAGAACCGCTCCCCCGGCCCGAGGTCGCTCTGCAACGCGAGCGCCTTGAGATGCTCCACGGTGATCCCGCCGTGCCCCTGCACGATGCCCTTCGGCAACCCAGTCGTCCCCGACGAGTACAGCACCCACAGCGGGTGGTCGAACTCCACCGGGTCGAACTCCAGCGGCGCACCGGCGTGTTCCGCCAGCACCGTGTCCCAGTCGAGCGCGCCCGGCACGGTGCCGCCGCCCGCGTAGTCGACCAGCAGGGTCGCCGCCAGCCCCGGCAACGTCGAACGCAACTCCTCCACGGTCGGCCGCGTGTCGAACGAGCGCCCGTTGTAGACATAACCGTTGACGGCGATGAGCACCTTCGGCTCGATCTGGACGAACCGGTCGGCAACCGCGCGCACACCGAAGTCAGGCGAACACGACGACCAGGTCGCACCGAGGCTCGCCGCGGCGAGGAAGGCCACCAGCGTCTGCGGGCAGTTCGGCGCGAGCGCCACCACCCGGTCGCCCTTCTCGACACCGAGTGCGCGCAGCGTGGCCCGCGCGGCCGCCACCTGCGAGCGCAGCCGCCCGTACGTCAGCTCCTCGGTGAGCCCGTCCTCGCGCTGGAAGATCACCGCGGGATCGTCGTCGGCCTTGGCCGCACCGGCGACCCCACCGGTCAGCGCGTGCTCGGCGTAGTTCAGCGTCCCGCCCTCGAACCACCGCGCGCCCGGCATCTCGGTGCCCGAAAGGACCTGGCCGGGCCGGTCGTGCCAGCGCACACCGAGGTACTCGGTGACGGCGGACCAGAACTCCGGCAGCGAACGGGTCGAGAACTCCCACAGCTCGGCGTAGTCGGTGACGTGCACATCCCGTTCACTGCGCAGCCACTGGCGGAAACCTTCGATCTTGGTGTCGGCGATCCGGCCTGCGTCCGGGCGCCACAGGACTTCGGGAGCGTCAGCAGTCATGGCGCGAGCCTAGGCCAGCGAGGCAACCATTTCCTCGGCCATCGACAGCAGCCGCGGTGGATCGACCGGCGTGACCGTCACCCAGTCACCGCCCCGCCGCAGCGCGTACCGCCCCTCGTCGGTATCCACCCAGTTCACCGTGCTCGGCGCGCGCAGCCACTGCCCGTTCCGGCCGGCCACGCTCGCCCCGAACCACCCGCCGCCCGATCGCTTCGTCAGCGCCCGTAGCAGCGTGTTCGCCTCCGGCGGGCGCACGCCGGCGTTCCGCAGCACACCGAGGAAGCCGGCCGCCCCGTCGACCTCACCGTGGCGGCACGCCCGCGTGTAGTCGGCCGACCGCACGTTGCCCGGACTCCCGACGCCCGCGGGCAACGGGGCGAGTGCGTCGAACATGGCGGGTACGAGCTGGGGCCGCCGCAGCGGACCGAGGCGCACGTCGGCGTCCGCGACCCCGGCCGCGACGACTCCACCGGGCCCGGCCGCACCGATCGCCCGGAAGGACCCGTCCACACTGCTGGTTTGCAGGTCGAGCCGCAGTTCCGGCGCGGCGAGCGCCCGCAGCATCGCCGCCAGGTCCGCGGCGGGCTCCGCGACCGTCCCGAGGCCACGTTCGGCCAATGCCCGGTCGGCGACACCGATGAGCTCGGCCCGTGCGGCGGCCGTCCGCCCGGCATGCGGGATCTCCAGTACCGCCGGGAGATCCCCGAGTCCGAGCGCCGACCAGACGAAGTAGAGCTCGCCGGGATGCAACATGATCCACCCGGACTCGCCGTCGCGCACTAGTGGCCCCCGCGCGGGTCGTCCGCCCCGAGCACCGGCGGCACCACGGGCACCTGCGAGCCCCACACGTCGTCGTCCTCCTGCAGGTAGCTCGGCGTCGCGTGCTCCGTGTCGTCACCTCCCGGCCGCGCCGCGGCGGCGCCACCCATGGGCATTCCGGCCGGTCCGCCCATGCCGCGAGCGGCACCGGACGCGGCCGCGGGACCGCTCGCCGCGGGCATCCCCGCCTGGCCGGGGCCGACTCCCGTGCGGGCGCCCGCTCCGTACTGCTCACCGGCGGCGGCGCCGGACGGTGGCATCGCCGGCTGCCCGGCCCCGGTCGCGGCCCCGCCGGGCACGCCCGCGCCTCCCGGCGCGCCGGGAGCACCCGGCCCACCCGGGGTGACGCCGCTCGCCGAGGTCTCGTCGTCCGGCGGCTCCTCGCCGGGAGGCTCGGACGGCGGCTCGTCCGGGACGAGCAGTGGCCGCCGCACCGGGCTGGTGAAGCTGGGCACCCTGCCGTGCAGGTCACGGGACTCGCGCTGGTACTGCTCCATCACCTCGGCTGCCTGCCGGTGCAGCTCCCGCACGCGCTGACGGTCCTGCTCGGGATCGACCAGAAGCTCGGGCCCGGTCCAGAAGCCGCCCGCCGACATCGGCGTCGTGCCCTCCGACGGCCCCGGGCGCGAGTCGGACCCCGGCGCCGCCGGCTGGAACACCAGTGGCGGTTCCGGCATGCCGCGCTGCGCCCGGCTCGCCAGCGCCGCCTGCTCGCTGACACAGCCGGAGACGGCGTTGCTGCCGTCCGCGGTCTCCTCCGTCCAGCCGGCAAGCCGGTTCACCGTGTCCCGTGCCTGGTCCGCGGCCGCCCCCTGCCAGCCGTCCGCGGCCGCCTCGATCGCCTGCCGCAGCTCCCGACCGACGTCCTCCAGCTCGTTGCCCAGCCTCGACCACCCCGCGGCGACGTCCGTCGCGCCTTCGAGATCGAGGCCGCTGGTGGCCATCTGGTACAGCTCGCGGTGCGAGTAGGTCATCCAGTCGACGTCCTCGCCGATGTCCTCCGGTTCGGGTTCCGGCTGCGGCCAGGGATAGGGCAGGCAGTGGGTCGGATACGGCCGCTGCGCTGTCATCGGTCCTCCCCGCCTTCGCCCGCGCGGGCGATCAGCTCGCCTGCCTCCTCGTCCGTGTCGGCGAGGATGCCGGCGGCCCTGCGCACGATCGACTCGAACATCTCCAGCTGGTCACTGAACTCCTCGAGCACCGGAATGGCCGCGTCCGGGCCGCCGGAGGCCGCGGCGCGCAACCGCTCGCTCATGGCCTGCGCGACGAAGTTGTCCCCGAGGCGCAACGGCCGGTCGATGCCCTCGCCGCTGTCTGCGATCAGGTTGTGCACCCTAGCCTGGACGGCGGCGATCGAGGCGAGCAGCCTGCGGGCCGCGTCCTCGTCCAGCCGCAGGTCACCCGTCCGCACGCGCTCGTGCACGACCTCCAGCTCCTTGGCCACCGGCGCCAGCGCGGCGGCGGCGCCTGCCGCGAAGGCCGCGCCAGGAGACAGCGCCGGTTCCCCGACGTCGGCCACGACGATCACCCCACCCGGTCAGCGACTTGCAGCCCAGCACTGTACTGCGCTGGGACGCCGAGCATGACCGTTTCGTTCCAGATCCACCGGATCAGCGCAGGTGCGCGTCGAACCAACTCAACGTGCGCTGCCACGCCTCCTCCGCGGCACCGGGATCGGCGTCGAAGCGATGGTTGGCGCCGGGGTAGCGGACCACGTTGGTCGCCACGTCCGCCGCCGAAGCAGCCTCCCGCAGCCGCTCGACCTCGGTACCGCCTGCCTCGTCACCCGCGTCGCCGTAGATCCCGAGCCACGGGCTGGTCAGCCTGCCCGCGATGTCGACAAGCGCGGGCAGGTCGTCGGACACCGGCTCGCTGATGCCCTGGCCACCGACGCTCACCGCGGCGCCGAGCTTGCGGCTGGAGGCCACGACGAGCGCCGCCGTGCCACCGAGGTCGAAGCCCACCACGCCGAGCAGGTCACCCCGTATCCCACGGTCGACCAGCCAGGCGAGCGTGATGTCGGTGGCCGTGAGCACGTCCTCGCCGCTGAGCCGTCCACGGATCTCGTAGATGTGCGGCGCGACGGCAAGCCAGCCCTCGTCCGCGAGACTGGAGACGAGCAGCCGCACCCCATCGGTCACGCCCTCGGCCTCGTGCAGCACGACGAGCCCTCCGCGCACGACGTTCTCCGGCTCGGCGAATGTGACCCGGAGTGCACGCCCGTCGGACCGGTGGTAGTCCTGGGTGTACGTCTTCGTCATAGACCTACTCAACCACTGGGTACGCGACCCGAGTCAACGTGAGCTGGAAGATATTTCGCGAGATAGGTTGGGCGAGCAGAAGTTCTTCCGACCGACGAGGAGCGCCAGCCATGTCCTCCGCCATCCCGACGCGGGCCGATCTCGAGTCGCTGCCGTCCTACGTGCCGGGGCGCACGGTGCCCGGCGCGATCAAGCTCGCCAGCAACGAGGTTCCGGGTGGCCCCCTGCCGAGTGTCGCCGACGCGATCGCGCGGGCGGCCGCCGACGCGAACCGCTATCCGGACATGGGCGCATGGGCGCTGGTCGACCGGCTCGCCCAGGAGCTGGACGTGCCCGCCGACCGGGTATCCGTCGGTTGCGGCTCGGTGTCGCTGTGCCAGCAGCTCGTCCAAGGGCTGTGCGAGCCGGGCGACGAGGTGCTCTTCGCGTGGCGTTCGTTCGAGGCCTACCCGATCATCACGCAGGTGGCCAACGCGCGGCACATCACGGTGCCGCTGGACAAGGACCACCGGCACGACCTGGACGCCATGCTCGCCGCCATCACGCCGAGGACACGGCTGGTGTTCGTGTGCAACCCGAACAACCCGACGGGCACCGCCGTGCGCCGCGAGGAGCTGGCCCGCTTCCTCGACGCGGTGCCGCCGGACGTGCTCGTGGTGCTCGACGAGGCCTACCGCGAGTTCGTCACCGACGCCAACGTGCCGGACGGCCTCGAATTCGCCCGCACCCGGCCGAACGTGGCCGTGCTGCGCACGTTCTCCAAGGCGTACGGGCTGGCCGGCCTGCGGGTGGGGTACGGGGTCGCGCCGGAGGAGGTGACCCGCGCCGTGCGCAAGGTGTACGTGGCGTTCAGCGTCAACTCGGTGGCGCAGGCGGCGGCGATGGCCTCGCTCGACGTCGCCGACGAGCTGCTCGCCCGGTGCGCCGACATCGCGCTCGAACGGACGAGGGTGTACGACGCGCTGCTGGCGGCAGGCTACGCCGTGCCGGAGACGCAGGCGAACTTCGTGTGGCTGCCACTCGGCGAGCAGAGCACGCTGTTCGCCGAGCACGCGATGGAGCACAAGGTGGTGGTGCGGCCGTTCGCGGGTGAGGGCGTGCGGGTCACGATCGGCACACCGGAGGAGAACGACGTGTTCCTGGAGGCCGCGCGCAGCTTCCCCGCGGCGTGAGTCAGAGCTGGCGCACGATCAGCTGGACGATCGCCGCGACACCGACCACCACGATGACGATGCGCAGGACCAGCGGGCTCAGCTTGCGGCCGATGCGGGCGCCGAGCAGGCCGCCCAGCACCGAGCCACCCGCAAGCAGGCCGACCACCGGCCAGCTGATCGGGGCGATGAACGCGTACACCGTGCCCGCGACGACGTTGACCACGGCCGCCAGCACGTTCTTGATGCCGTTGAGGCGCTGGATCGGCTCGCTCAGCAGCATGCCCATGATCGCCATCAGCAGCACGCCCTGCGCCGCGGTGAAGTAGCCGCCGTACACGCCCACCAGGAAGACCAGGAAGAACAGCAGCGGCCCGCTCCGGTGGGTCCGCTTGCCCTTCTGCTCCTTGATCTCGCGACGGCTGAGCACCCAGGTCGACACCCTCGGCTGCACCAGCACCAGCACCACGGCGAGCCCGACCAGGCCGGGGACCACCGTCTCGAACGCGTCCGGCGGCAGCGACAGCAGCAGCGCGGTGCCGCCGAGCGCGCCTGCGAAGGAGGCGATACCGAAGGTCAGCAACCGCCGCGCCTGGCCGCGGATTTCGTGCCGGTAGCCGATCGCACCGCTGATGGTGCCTGGCGCCAGGCCGATGGCGTTCGACGTGGTCGCCGTCAACGGCGGGTAGCCGAGCGCCACCAGGGTCGGGAAGGTGACGAGCGTCCCCGAGCCGACCACCGTGTTGATCATGCCCGCCCAGATACCGGTGGCGGCGATCAGGACGGCGTGCCACCAGACCATCGGCCGCTACACCAGCACTCGTTGAGCGTTCACGAGTCGGACCCTAGGTAACGGCAAACCAGCGCACGCGCCGAGGCGCGTATACAGTGTTCAGTATCACGCTGCCGCGTACGACGTTTCACCGCTGCCGCACGGGGTAGCCACGACCGAAACCGTACGAGGGAGGTTACGAGTGGACACCACGAGGTTGCGCGAGCTGGTCACCACCGACGGCCCGTTCGCCTCGGTCTACTTCGAGGACACGCACGCCACCGCCGACGCCGCGAAGATCCTCGACCTCACGTGGCGCGAGCTTCGCGAGGACCTGGCCGGACAGGGTGCGCCTCAGCCGACGCTGGACGCGCTGGAGACCGCCGTCCGGGACAGCGCACCGCCGGTGGGCCGCAGCGGCCGCGGCCTGATCGCGGCGGGCGACCGGGTGCTGGTGGACCACCGGCTCGACGAACCGCCTGCCACCTCCGTGGCCAGGGTGTCCGACCTGCCCTACGTGCTCCCGCTGGCGGAGTACGGCGAGCTGCCGCCGCCGCACGTCATCGTGATCGTCGATCACGTCGGCGCCGACCTCACCGTCGTCGACGCTCGCGGCCGGGTCGTCGACGAGCACACCACCGAGGGCGCCGAACACCCCGTGCACAAGGTTCGCGGCGGCGGCTTCGCGCACCGCGACATGCAGGCGCACACCGAGGAGACCGTCCGGCACAACATCGACCAGGTGGCCGAGGACGTCGCCAAGTCCGCCAAGGGCAACGGCGCGACGCTGGTGGTGGTCGCGGGCGAGATGCAGGCCCGCAAGGCGCTCTACGAGGCGCTTCCGGAGCAGGTCCAGCAGTACGTGGTCGAGCTGAACAGCGGCGGCCGTCATCAGGGCGCCGCGAACGACGAGCTCCAGCAGCAGGTCGGCGACCTGCTGGTGGAGTTCAAGCGGCAGCGCCGCGCCCGGGAGATCGAGCGCTTCCGCGGTTCGCTCGGCCAGCGGACCGGCCTCGCAGTGCAGGGCCTGGAGGCCACCACCACCGCGCTGCAGGACGCCAATGTCGAGACGTTGCTCGCGGGCCGCCCGGGCGACGCGGACGTCTTCACCGGCCCCGAACCCACACAACTGAGCATGCAGGAAGCCGAGCTGAAGGCCTATGGTGTCGAGCAGCCCAACAGTCGGCGGGCCGACGAGGCGCTGGCGCTGGCTGCGATCGCCGCCAGGGCGACGATCGTCCACACCGGTGACGAACTCGACCTCGCCGAGGGGTTCGGCGCGATTCTTCGCCACGACTGAGAAGGCGGCGGCATTGGTGTCTACTGTAGGCGGGACCCGTTGAATGGCTGGCAAGACACTGAGGTGAACGTGACCGAGAACGACCCGCCGTCACACGACGTGGGTGTACAGGACGACATCGAGCTGCGACTGGGCGCGAGCCTGGTCCACTTGCCCATCATCCGCTCCGTGGCCGCCAACATCGCGATCAGAGCCGACTTCGACCTGGACGCGATCGCCGATCTGCGGCTTGCCGTGGATGAGGCGTGCTCCACGCTGATCACCCGCTCGGCACCGGAGAGCACGATGGTCTGCCGGTTCACGATCAACGCCCACGAGCTGCGGTTCACCGGTACCGTCACGTCGGACGGCGACGAGGCTCCGAGCACCGGCTCGTTCGGCTGGCGAGTGCTCACGACGCTGGCCGACGCGGCCGACTCCTGGGTGGAACCGAGCACGATGAACGGGCACGCCAACCTGATCCACATCGAGCTGACGAAGCGGAAGCCAACGCCTACGTGACCGAATCCAGAACCAAAGGATCGCGCAACACCTCGGACGATTACGAGCACCTCGGCCCCCTTTTCGAGGAGTTCGCGACGCTCGAGGAGGACGACCCGCGCCGCACCGAGCTGCGCGATGAGCTGGTCACCGGCCACCTGCCGCTGGCCGAGCACATCGCGCAGCGCTTCTCCGGCCGCGGCGTGGCGAAGGAGGACCTGGTCCAGGTCGCCAGGGTGGGCCTGATCAACGCCGTGGACCGGTTCGATCCGGCGCGCGGTTCGGACTTCCTCTCGTTCGCGGTGCCCACGGTGATGGGCGAGGTCCGGCGGCACTTCCGGGACACCGGCTGGGTGATCCGCGTGCCGCGCAGGCTCAAGGAACTGCATCTGTCGATCAACAACGCGAGCACACAGCTCTCCCAGCGACTTGGCCGCGCGCCCACACCGAGCGAGATCGCCGCGCACCTGGGTCTGAGCCCCGAGGAGGTCTACGAGGGCCTGGAAGCGGGCAACGCCTACCACTCGATGTCGCTGGACGAGGTGCTCTCCGGTGACACCGAGAACCTGGCGCTCGGGGACACTCTCGGCGAGGACGACGCGGCCCTCGAGGGCGTGGAGAACCACGAGACGCTGCAGCCGCTGGTGAAGGAGTTGCCGGAGCGGGAGCGCAGGATCCTCGCGCTGCGCTTCGTGCACAACATGACGCAGACCCAGATCGCGGAGCGGATCGGCATCTCCCAGATGCACGTCTCCCGCCTGCTGGCGCGCACGCTGGACGCGTTGCGCGAAGGGCTGGTCGAGGACGCGAAGGACGCCTGAGCGTTCGGCGGCACGATCGTTTCAGTTCGTTCCGCCGCGGGTAGCCGAGGCGGTATGTCCGGTGAGCCTGGCCCGAGGTGGCACGAACCCATGCTCGCCACGCTCACCGACCGCTACTTCTCCGACGAGAACTGGCTGTTCGAACGCAAGCTCGACGGCGTGCGGTGCGTGTGCGTCCGCGAGGACGGGCAGCGGCCGCGGCTGTGGTCGCGCAACCGCAGGCTCATGGACAGCAGCTATCCGGAGATCGCCGAGGCGGTGGCCGCCCAGGGTGGTGACAGCTTCGTCGTGGACGGCGAGATCGTCGCCTTCGACGGCAACCAGACCAGTTTCGCCAGGCTCCAGCCGCGCATCCACCTCGGGGACCCGCAGCGCGCCCGAGCCACCGGCATCCCGGTCTTCTACTACCTGTTCGACCTGCTGGAGTACGGCGGCACGGACGCCACCCGGCTGCCGCTGCGCCGGCGCAAGGACCTGCTGCGGCGGGCTTTCGACTTCGACGACCCGCTCCGGCTCTCCACCCACCGCAACACCGAGGGCGAGCGCTTCCTCCGGCACGCGTGCGAGCGAGGCTGGGAGGGCCTGATCGCCAAGCGCGCGGACGCCCCGTACGGCCGCGGCCGTACGCGCGACTGGCTGAAGTTCAAGTGCGTCAAGGAGCAGGAGTTCGTGATCGGCGGATTCTCCGATCCGCCCGGTTCCCGTGCCGGGTTCCGGGCGCTGCTGCTCGGCTACCACGACGACGGCGGCGGACTCCGCTACGCGGGCAAAGTTGGCACCGGCTACGACCAGGCGATGCTGCGCCTGCTGCGCGAGCGGATGGACCGGCTGGAGCAGCCGTCGTCGCCGTTCGCCGAACGGGTGCGGGAACCGGGGGCCCACTGGGTCCGCCCGGAGCTCGTCGTGCAGGTGCGCTTCTCCGAGTGGACGGGCGACGGGAAGCTGCGTCACCCTCGGTTCACGGGGCTGCGCAACGACAAACCGGCGACCGAGGTGGTACGGGAGACGCGTTAGGGGAGGCCATGGCACGAGCGATCTGGAGCGGGGCCCTCAACTTCGGCCTGGTGACGGTGCCCGTCGAGCTCTACAGCGCGACCGAGGACCATACGATCCACTTCCGGCAGTTTCAGCGGGACACCTCGGACCGCATCCGGTACCGGCGCGTCAACGAGCGCACCGGCGAGGAGGTGCCCTACGAGGAGATCGTCAAGGGCTACGAGCTGGAGGACGGCGAGTACGTCCTGATCGAGCCCGAGGAGCTGGAGCAGATCGCCCCCGGTCGCTCCCGGACGATCGACATCGACGCATTCGTCGACCTGGACGAGATCGATCCGATCTACTTCCAGAAGACGTACTGGCTCGCGCCCTCCAAGGAGGAGTTCGCACGAGCGTACAGCCTCCTGATCGAGGCGATGAGCAAGACGAACCGCGCCGGGATCGCCCGATTCGTGATGCGCGGCAAGGAGTACATCGCGGCGGTCCGGGCGGGCGGCGGCGTGCTGGCGCTGGAGACGCTGCACTTCGCCGAAGACGTCCGTGATCCGGCCAAGGAGATCCGCAAGCTCCCCGCGGAGACGAAGGTCCGCGGGAAGGAGGTCGACATGGCGGTGAGCCTGATCGACTCCATGACCGACGAATGGCAGCCCGAGGAGTACCGCGACACCTACACCGAAAGGGTGAAGCAACTCATCGAGGACAAGCGGGCCGGGCGCACGATCTCGCCTGCGGAGGAGCCGCCGGAGGCCACCAGGGTGGTGGATCTCTTCGACGCGCTCTCCCGCAGTGTCGAGGGCCGCAAGCGCAAACGCGGCGGCCGGCAGGAGCGGCGGCGCACCGAGCCGGACCTCTCCGAGCTCAGCAAGGGCGATCTGGACAAGATGGCCCGTGAGCTGGACATCAAGGGCCGTTCGAAGATGACGCGGGCGCAGCTGGAGGAGGCGGTCCGTGAGGCGAGGGAGCCGGAGCGCAGGCGAGCCTCGTGAGTGCGCAGACGAGTTAGAACTCGGGTACGCACTCACGAGACATACCGGCGGCAATACGATCACGGGATGCCAGCTCCGGGCCTGTCGACGAGGTTCCGGACCGTCCTGCGCACCAGCCTCGGTTTCGCCGCGCTGGGCTTCGGCTCGAGCTTCTGCGGCGCCGGCGTGGTCTTCCTGCTGCTCACCCTGCAGGGCATCCCGCAGCACATGGCGGGCCGGGAGTGGATTCTCGCGGTGTGCGCCGCGGGGTACGTGGCGTTGTCGCTGCTCATCGGCACCGTGTGGGCCGGGTTGCTGCAGCGCCGCACGGTCGTCTGGTTCGTCCTCGGCCGCGCGCCGACGCCCGCCGAGGCGAGCCTGGCACTACGGCTGCCGGTCGACCTCGCGGTGGTCAGCGGCACTCTCTGGGCCGGCGGCACCGTGGTGCTCGGGGTGCTCGCGGCGGCCCTCGGCTCGGTCGCGGACGCGTTCGGCGTCGCGCTGACCATCCTGCTCGGCGGGCTGACCACCGTCGGGCTCACCTACCTGGCCGCCGAGTGGGTGTCGCGGCCGGTGATGAAGGCCGCGCTGGACGTCGCCCCGCCACGCGGCAGGCTGCCCACGACCGTGCTGACCCGGCTGGTGCTGACCTGGACGCTGGCCAGCGGCGTGCCGTTGCTGGGAGTGCTGTTGGTCGTGCTGCCACCGGACCTCGGTGACGCGGACCCACGGTACGCGCTGGTCTCGCTGTCGGTCATCGGTCTCGTCGTCGGCGCCCTCGCGACGGCGCTGCTCGCCCGCGCGGTCGCGGCACCGCTGCACCGGCTCCGGCTCGCGCTCGACGACATCGCCAGAGGGCGCACCGACGTCTCGGTGGGGGTGGACGACTCCAGCGAGATCGGCACCCTCCAGGCGTCGGTCAACGACCTGGCGACCGGCCTGCGTGAGCAGGAGCGGATGCGGGACCTCTTCGGCAGGCACGTCGGCGCGGACGTCGCCAGGCACGCCCTGGAGTTCGGAGCGTCGCTCTCGGGTGACGTACGTGAGGTGACCGCGCTGTTCGTCGACGTGGTGGACTCGACCGCCCTCGCCGCCCGGCTGCCGCCGGAGGAACTGGTGCGCAAGCTGAACCGCCTGTTCACCAGCGTGGTGGACGCGGTGAGCACCCACGGTGGCCTGGTGAACAAGTTCCAGGGCGACGCCGCGCTGTGCATCTTCGGCGCGCCGACGCGGCATGCCGACCCGGCGACCTCGGCACTGCGGGTGGCGCGGACGATCCGCGACGCGGTGACCTCCACCGGCGAGCTCGACCTCGGCATCGGCGTCGCGCGCGGGCCCGCGTTCGCCGGGCAGCTCGGCACGAGCAGCCGGTTCGAGTACACGGTGATCGGCGACGCGGTGAACGAGGCTGCCCGGCTCACCGAGCACGCCAAGCACGTCGAGGGCCGCGTCCTGGCCAGCGAGGCGGTGCTGGCCGCGTGCGCGCCTTCGGAGCGGGAGCGCTGGTGCCGCCACGAGACCGTGCACCTGCGCGGCAGGGAGCTGCCGACCAGCACCTGGGCCGACCTGGCCGAATGACTCGTGAGTGGCTACGCGAGTTCTAACTCGTGTAGGCACTCACGAGTCCTGAGCCGGCGTTCTGAGTCAGCCGGGTGTGACGGCCGGCCAGCGGAGCACGGTCGAGCCCCAGGTGAGACCCGCGCCGAACGCGCTGATCAACACCCGGTCACCCGCGTGCAACGTGCCGTCGGTGGCCGCGTCGGCCAGCGCCAGCGGGATCGAGGCGGCGCTGGTGTTGCCGGTGTGCTCGATGTTGAGCACGAGGCTGTCCACGGGCAGACCGAGCTGCTTGGCGACCGTCTGCAGGATCCGCACGTTGGCCTGGTGCCCGACGAACCGGTCGACGTCGCCGACCGTCCAGCCCGCCCGCTCCAGCACCGCCCGTGACGACTCGGCCATCCGCGCGGTGGCGTGCCGGAAGACCGCGGGCCCCCGCATGGACAGGTAGTAGTCGCCGGGCTCGTCCGACATACGCTTCCGGGAACCGCCCGCGGGCACCACCAGCAGGTCCGCGAGCTCGCCGTCGCTGTGCAGGTCGAACGGGCCAAGCGCGCCGGCCTCCCCGGGGTGCCCTGCGCGGAGCACGACCGCGCCCGCGCCGTCGCCGAAGATCGGCACCGTGCCCCGGTCCTCCGGGTCGACCAGCGTGCTGAACGCGTCGGCGCCGACGAGCAGTACCTCGCGCGACGCTCCCGCCGAGATCAGCCCGGCCGCGGTCGCCAGTGCGTAGACGAAACCGCTGCACACGGCGTTGACGTCGAACGCCGCCGCGCCGCCGAGCCCGAGGCGGCTCGCGACCTGCGGCGCGCTCGCGGGACACACCTGGTCGGGCGTCGAGGTGGCGAGCACCACCGCGTCGGCCCCGGTCGACCCCGCCGAGCTCAGCGCCCGCCTGCCTGCCTCCACCGCCATGTCCACTGTGGACATGCCAGGGTCGACGACATGCCGCCGGCCGATCCCGGTCCTGCTGCGGATCCACTCGTCGGTCGTGTCCAGCCGCCGGGAGAGTTCGCTGTTGTCCACCACGCGCGGGGGCAACCAGCCGCCGAGACCGGCGACCACGGCCACTTCGCGCGAATCGAGCGTGGCCACTTGCTTTTCCTCCAGCGGGCCAGCGAAAGGGGAAGCGGAGAGACGTTGAACCGACCCGGCACCCACTCTTATGGCCTACCAATCGGTAAGCCCCCGGCATGTGAGCTACGTCTCAATGAGAGTAATCAACTGTGCTAATCCGGACGTATCCTGACCGCTTTCTCGGGTATGAATCACGTATGAGTGCTCTCAGCGGTCGTGCGCTCAACCGCGCCCTGCTCGCCCGTCAGTCCCTGCTGAGCAGGCAGGCCGGGCCCGCGATCGAGATGATCGAGCACCTGGTCGGTATGCAGGCGCAGGCACCGTTCCCGCCCTACTACGGACTCTGGACGCGCCTGCGTGGGTTCGAGCCCGGTGAGCTCTCCAGGCTGCTGCTCGACCGCGAGGTGGTCCGCATCGTCGTCATGCGCGGCACCGTCCATCTGGTGTCCGCGGCCGACGCCACCCTGCTGCGGCCGCTCACGCAGCCGATCATGGACCGCGACCTGCGCGGTAACACCACCAACAGCCCGAAACTCGCCGGCATGGACCTGGACGAGGTGGCGGAGGCGGCGCGGGCGCTCCTCACCGAGCGACCGCGCGGCAACACCGAGTTCGCCAGGCTCCTCGGTGAACGCTGGCCCGAGCGGGACCCCAAGGCGCTCGTCTACGCGGCCCGCAACCTCCTGCCACTCGTGCAGGTGCCGCCCCGCGCGGTATGGGGCCGCAGCGGCCGGCCCACCTACGCCACCGTCGAGGACTGGCTCGGCAGGCCGCTCGGACAGCCCGATCCCGAGCGGATGATCCTGCGCTACCTCGCGGCCTTCGGCCCCGCCACGGTGCAGGACGTGCAGACCTGGTGCGGGCTGACCCGGCTCGGCGAGCTCGTCGAACGGCTGCGGCCACGGCTGCGCACCTTCCGCTCCAAACAGGGCAGGGAGCTGTTCGACCTGCCGGACGCGCCGCGACCGGACCCGGACATCCCGGCGCCTGCCCGGTTCCTGCCGGAGTACGACAACCTGCTGCTCTCCCACGCCGACCGAACGCGGGTGATCGACGACGCCGACCGCAGGCGAATGACGACGCCGAACGGGATCCAGCCTGCGGTGATCCTGGTCGACGGCGTCGTGAGCGGGCGGTGGAGGATCGACCGCAGCGGCAACCGGGCGATGCTGGAGATCACGCCGTTCGGCAAGCTGTCCAGAAAGGACATATCAGCGCTGACCGCCGAGGGCGGGCGGTTGCTGCGGTTCGCCGAGTTGCCCGATGGCGAGATCCGATTCACCACCGGTTCCTGAACGCGTGGCAGGTCCGCCCGCACCGGGCGCTCAGCCCTCCGTGGGCGGGTTCCGCGGCGGCGTCTCGGCCTGGTCGGCGGCGGGCAGCCCGGTCACTGAGACAGCCCCGATCGCCCCGGCGAACAGCGCCTCCGCCGGGCAGGTCACCAGGTTCGCCAGCCTGGTCAGCGCGTCGTCCCCGCCCTCGGGCGCGTCCGGCGGTGGTGCGGGGGTGGGCTCACTCGTGGCGATCGTGCTGGGCACCCGCACCTCCGCCGTGAGCGGCAGGTCACGCGAGGAGCCACCCACCGCGACGGTGTAGTCGCCCGCGCTGCGGATCCACTGGTGCCGCTCGGCGTCCCAGTGCGAGAACGACCGCGCGTCGAGGACGAACTCCACCTGCCGGGTCTCGCCCGGTTCCAGCTCGACCTTGGCGAAGCCCTTCAGCACGCGCGGCGGCTCCTCGTCCGCCTCCGGGTGGGTCAGGTACAGCTGGGCCACCTCCGCGCCGCCACGGTCGCCGGTGTTGGTCACGTTCGCCGTGACGGTGACCGTGCCGTCCTCGCCCACGACCTCGAGGCCGGCATAGGAGAACGTGCTGTAGGACAGGCCGAACCCGAACGGGAACAGCGGCTCGATGCCCTGCCGGTCGTACCAGCGGTAGCCGACGCCGAGCCCTTCGCCGTACTTCCCGCCCGGGAAGCGGGCCAGGTCGCTCGCCGGCACCTGGTCGAGCCCTTTCGGGAACGTGACCGGAAGCTTGCCGGAGGGGTTGACGTCTCCGAACAGCAGCCCGGCGATCGCGTTCCCGTACTCCTGCCCCGGGTACCAGGCGGCCAGCACGCCCGCGACGTCGTCGAGCCACGGCATCGTGACCGGTCCGCCGGTGTTCAGCACGACCACCGTCCGCGGGTTCGCGGCGGCGACGTCGGCGATCAGCCGGTTGTCCGCATCGGACAGCGCGATACCGGTGTGGTCCTTGGACTCCGTCGACCACTGGCTCACGAACACCACGGCGGTGTCGGCGTTCTCCGCCACCCGCGCCGCGCGTGCCCGGTCACCGCCGTCGTCGAAGCGCACCTCGGCCCCGGACTCGGCGGCGCGCTGCGCGATGCCGTCGTAGGGCGTCACGATCGACGGCGCGATCACGTGCGCGCTGCCACCACCGGAGCCGAGCACACCGGCGCCCGCGGCCTCGCCGATCACGGCGACCGAGCCGGTGGCGGCCAGCGGCAGCACCGAGCGGTCGTTCTTCAGCAGCACGGTTCCCTGCTCGGCGACCTGCCTCGCCGCCGCGACGTGCTCCGGCGTGGTCACCACCTGGTCCGGCGAGCCGGTGCCGGAACTTTCGAACAGCCCGTGCCGGAACATCTGCCCCAGGATGCGGCCGACCATGTCGTCGAGCCGGGAACCGGCCACCGCACCGGAGTCGAGGCCCGCACGCAACCGTGGCCCGAAGTGGCAGCCGCCGGGCATCTGCATGTCCAGCCCGGCGTTGGCTGCGGCATGGCTCGCGTGCAGCGCGAACCAGTCGGAGGTGGTGAACCCCTCGAAGCCGAACTGTCCTTTCAGGACCTGGCTGAGCAGGTAGGTGTTGTTGCAGGCGTGCACGCCGTTGACGTAGTTGTAGCCGCACATCACCGACGCCACCCCGGCCCTGACGGCGTCCTCGAACGGAGCCAGGTAGATCTCCTGCAACGTGCGCTCGTCGACGACGGCGTTGTCGAGCGCGGTGTTGCGGAAGGTCTCCTGGTTGTACGCCGCGAGGTGCTTGGCCTGCGCCAGCACCCCACGGGCCTGGATCGCCTCGATCTGGGCGCCGGCCAGCGCGCCGATCAGGTGCGGGTCCTCCCCGAAGGTCTCGAAGCCCCGGCCTGCCCGCGGATCGCGGAGCAGGTCGACACTCGGCGAGAGCGCGACGTCGGCGCCCTTCCCGCGAACCTCGGCGGCGAGGACGTCCCCGTACCTGGCCGACAGGTCGCGGCTCCAGCCGGCGGCGAGGGCGAGCGGCGCGGGAAGCTGCGTGACCCCGGTCTGCCCGTTGCCGACACCGGCGGGGCCGTCGGAGAGCCCGAGTTGAGGGATGCAAAGGCGCGGAATGGCGGGGACGAGCCCGGCGTAGACGGGACCGACGAACTCGAACGCGCCGGCCGAGCCGTGCACCATGCTCAGCTTCTCGTCCCGCGTCATCCGCTCCAGGACCTGGCTGACGCGGTCCGCCACCGGCGCGTCGGAGCCGACCCAGGGACAGTCCGGCGACGGGGGCTCCTGGGCTCGCGCGGGGCCACCGACGACGGCCGCAAGCGTCAGAGTCGTGACACCGAGCAAAGCCAGGCCGCGCCGCATGGACCCGCCTTCCGTCGAGACCGGAAACGCGAGTCAGTTTCACATACTTTGGCGGTCGCTACCAGTCCCCGAACTGCACGGAGTACTGATCTTCGAGGTCGGACCAGCGGTACCCGTGCGAACCGGCGGGCTTGGACTCCTCGTAGCGCTCGAGCATCGGCTCGACCAGTCGCCGCACCTGCTCCCGCAGGTCGGTGGCCGGATCCGGCTCGGGCAGGTCCATCCGTGCCTCTGGAGTCTCGATCGGCTCCGGGACCCCGCCGGCCTCCGGCACGGACACGGGCTCCGGTTCCGTTTCCGGGGCCGCGACGACGACGGGTTCGGGCTCCGGTTCAGGCTCCGGCGCCGGTTCGGGCCGAGGTCGGGGCTCGGGCTCCGGTCGTGGCTCGGCAGGCGGCTTCGGCGCGGGCATCTTGGGGGGCTCCGGCGGCGCTTGCCGCTCGACGACGCCACCCGCCACGTCCATCGGCGGCGCGGCCTCGCGCTGAGCACTCAGCACGCCGCCGAAGGCGACGACCAGCATCAGTACCGCGGCAGCCGCACTCGCGACGCCCGAACGGTGCAACCCGCGGCGGACCGGCGGCTCGACGGCCTCGGGATCACTCCCCGCGGACAGCCCCGTGGCGTCCGCCGCCGTATCCCAGCGGCGCTGGTGGGGCACGCGCTCGTCGGAAAGGCTGGCGGCGATGATGCCGGTACGGTCGAGCAGCTCGGCATCGTGCGGCGTGCTACGCAGAACCGTGGGCGCCATCAGGTCCCTCCATCGACGAACAACGCGCCGGCGAACGGCGAACTCCGCCCTGCACCGGTGTTTCGAAGTTTCCCCAGAATCATCGGCCGCAGGTGCGGCCGAACCACCTGGCTGTTTACCGGTCCGGCACACCCTTGTCACTAGCCCACACCGGCTTTACGGGCGAAACGACTCGATGGAGTGAACCAAAAACGCGCACCAGCTCGTTGAACGATTCACCGCAAAGTCTCGCCGAACCCGGGCCACCCGTCCGGGCGTAGACCAGGATGCGGGCTCTACTCCGAGTTGACCTACGACCTTGGGGGCCACGATTCGCCCGAATGGCGCATCACGACGATGCCGGACGCGCGTCTCTCCTACGAAGAGGTCGCACGCGCCAAAGCGGGCGGCAGCGAGGACAGACAGGAGTGGGCCGGTGAGCGACGACGCCGTACACCAGAGTCAGTTCGTGTCCCTGAACGGCAGCGGATCACGCGTGCTGTCCCGCCTTTCCTATGTGACGAGCGAGCCGTTCACGGTGGCGCTCGCGTTCCGGGTCGAGCCGGGGGAATGGGTGGAATGGGAGTTCGCCCGCGACCTGCTCGTCCGCGGACTGCACGAGGCCGCAGGCATCGGTGACATCCGGGTACGTCCGGACCTCTCCCTCGACGACGACATCCTCGTGCTCGAACTCGAGTCACCGGACGGCTATGCCGTGGTCGAGCTGCGCCGCAGCGACGTGCTGCGTTTCGTCGGCGCGACCCTCGAGCTGGTCCCGCCCGGCACGGAGAGCGACCATCTCGACCTGGACACCGTCATCGCGGTGCTCACCACGGCGACACCATAGGCACCCGGTGAGCGGCTCCTAGTCGCAGACGCCCTTGGCGAGCAGTACCCGGTCGAGGGACTCCCGGACACGCTCCGCCGGGAGCTCGCCGGATGCCACGGCCTCTTCCAGCCGATCGAGCACCGGGCCGACCGGCCCGCCAGAGGACCACAGCGCCTGGTCGGCGCCTGCCCGCAGCGCCGCCAGCACGGCCTCGGGCAACGGGTAGCGATCGGTGACGGCACGCATCGCACCGAGGTCGTCGGTGACGGCCGGACCGGCGAACCCGAAGTCCTCGCGCAGCAGCCGGTACGTGGCCGGGGACAGCGACGCCGCCTCGCCGCCGGTCAGCCCCGGCACGTCCAGATGCCCGATCATCACGGCGGCGTCGCCGTACTCCTCGATCCGGTCGTAGGGCACCAGGTCGTGCTCCCGCAGCTCGGCCAAGGGCGGGGTCCGCACGAGCGAGGCGTGCGAGTCGCCTGCCGCGCGGCCGTGCCCGGGGAAGTGTTTCAGCACGGGCTGCACCCCCGCGCCGGTGAGTCCGTTCGCGAACGCGAGGGCGTACTCCCTGGCCACGGCCGGGTCACCGCTGAAGGAACGGTCGCCGATCACGCCGTCCGCCGGCCCTTCGGTGACATCGAGGATGGGCGCGTAGTCGACGGTGACTCCCCGCGCGCGGAGCTGCTGCCCGCGCTTCTCGGCGAGCGCGCGCACCTGCTCGGGAGTCATGGTGCGCGCCATCTCGCGCGCGCTGGGCAGGTCACCGTCGAGCATGTCGAGCCGCTGGACCCGGCCACCCTCGTCGTCCACCGCCACCGACACCGGCACGTCCGCCGCCTGCTGCACCTGGTCGAGGGCGTCGCCGGTGAGCAGCGCGGTCTCGTTGCCACCGATGAAGATGCCGCCGATCCGCTCGTCGCGCACGAGTGCGGCGGTGGCCGTCGGGTCGCCCCCTTCGACGCCGACGACCACCAGTTGCGCGAGCTGTTCGCGGGTGCTGAGGTCGGCCACGACAGATTCGCAGGACGGATCACCAGCCGCCGTCGCAGGCGGCGTGGTGGTCGGCGCCGTGGTGGACGGTGCTGGCATCGTTGAGGAAGCGTCGGCCTCGTTCCCGGGCTCGTTGCCCGGTTCGGCGGGCGCGCTACAGGCCACCAGCAGGGAGGCGAGCGTGATCGTCAGCAGCAAGCGGTTCATCGGGAGCCAACCGTACGCCGTCGGGAAATCGTGATGAGCACCGTCGAGCTCGAGTTCTACTTCGACCCGGTATGCCCGTTCTGCTGGGTGACCTCGCAGTGGGTGCGCGAGGTCCAGCGGCACCGGCCGGTCGAGGTCACGTGGCGGCCACTGTCGCTGCGGCTGCTCAACGAGCCGATCGGCTACGACCACCGCCCGCCCGGCTACCCGGAGGCACATCAGCGCGGGCTGGAGATGCTGCGCGTGGTGGACGCGGCCAGGCAGGCAGACGGCGACGCGGTGCTCGGCGACCTGTACGCGGCGATGGGCGAGGCCGTGTGGCACGAGCCCGCGCCCGCGGAGGCGAGTTTCGAGGCGATTCTGGCCAGCACGGGGCGGGGCCGTGACCTCGGACCGATCCTGGAGCGGGCCGGGCTGGACCGCGCGCTCGCGGACGCCGCCGCGGACGACAGCCGGGACGAGGCGCTACGGGCCGAGACGACGGGCGCGGTCGAGCGGGCCGGCGGCGAGGTCGGCACGCCGATCCTGTCCTTCTCCCCGCCGGACGGCCCCGCCTTCTTCGGCCCCGTGATCGACGCCGCGCCGGCCGGCGACGACGCCTTGCGCCTGTGGGACTCGATCGTGACGCTGGCCCACTGGCCCGGCTTCGCCGAACTGAAGCGTGGTCTGCGGTCGTTCCCGGTGACTCCGCTCAGCGAACGACTCGCGCGCCAGAGCACCACCGTCCGCTAGCCCGCCTGAAAGCAACTACCGGCCCCTCGGTTCACGACCGTACCTCCGCGCACTCTGCCGGGTGCCGTCCATCCGCTCGACCACGAGGATGCTCGGGGCGCCCGTCCGCGCCTGACGTGCGCCCTCCCGCACGGCGTCGCGCTTGCGGCAGTGCCGGGACAGCAGGTGGCCCTCGTGCTCGACCAGCCACGTGAGCGAGTCCGGCGAAACCAGGAAACGTACGAGGTAGCGCCTGCGGATCACGATCGATTCCTCCCCAGCACCGGCGTTCCAATACTGCAACAACGTAGCAGCACCGCGACCGGTGGCAGGATTGACACACCCCTGTGATAGTGAAATACCCGCGACTACCGGAGGCAGCACATGAACGGCCGGATGGACGCGCGCCGGCTCTACGACGCGCTCGAGGCCCAGCGACGGGCACGGGGGCTTTCCTGGCGACAGCTTGCGCACGAGGCCGGGGTCAGCCCGTCCTTGCTCAGCCGGATGGGAAACGACCAGCGGCCGGATCTCGACGGCTTCATCGCGCTGGTGCAGTGGCTCGGCTCGCCTGCGGAGGAGTTCATGGTGTGGCCCGGCGAGCGGCCGCGTGAGCGGGCCGAGCCGACGCTGGAGGCGCAGCTCGCGCTCCTGCTCAGGGCGCGTACCGATCTCGGGGATGCCGACAAGGAGTACCTACTCGACATAGTCGAGGCGACGATGCGAAGGATCAGGGCGGACCGGCGGGAGAGATGAGTGTCCTTACGGCACGGTTTCAAGGCAGAGGCGAGAAGGCTGGCACTGGAAGTCCGGGACGAGCTGGGGATCGGGGTCTTCACTCCGCTGGATCCCTACGCGCTGGCCGAGCTCTACGGCATCGAGGTGCACGACCTGCGTGACCCGTCGCTGCCGACGGAGGCAGTGCGGCACTTCACCGGCGAACGGCCCGACTCGTTCTCCGCCGCGCTGGTCGCCGTCGGCACCGGCAGCGTGATCATCGAGAACCACGTGCACGACCCGGCGCGGCGCCGCTCGACCATCGCGCACGAGATGGCCCACGTCCTGCTTGAACACGAGTTCGGCCTGCTGTTCACCGACGATCACGGCTGCCGCACGTCGTCCGCCACCGTCGAGCACGAGGCGGCGGAGCTGTCCGGTGAGCTCCTGATTCCCTGTCAGGCCGCGCGCATGGCCGCGTTCCGGCGCTGGACGGACGTCTCCGTGGCACGGTACTTCCGCGTCAGCGAGCGCATGGCGCGCTGGCGCATGAACGCCACCGGCTCCCGCACCGTCGTGCGCCGCTGCACGAACAAGTGGCGGCGGCAGGTGGCCCACACGGGCGGATAGCGGGCCGGCTACCGCTGGGCGAGCCCGGTCTCGATCGCCCGCTCGACACGTGCAGGCCCGGCGCCAGGTTCCGAGACTGCCGTCCGTGGCGGATGCGGCACGAGGTCCGGTGCCGATAGAGTCCACCGAATCTGTGCGACGTCGCCGGAAGAGGTGGTGGGTTCGATGGTGAACCAGGAAGGCAGCGATCCCGCGCGAACGAAGCGAGCACGGCGCAAGGGGCTCGCCGCCGCGGTGGCCGCCGCTGCCGCGCTGACCACGGGTGCGGTGACACCGGCGAACGCGGAGGCGGCGGACACGGGCACGTATCCGGTGATCAACTCGGGGGTCGCGGCGCTGGCCAACGCCACCGTGCGCCCCGGAACGGCGCCCGCGGGCGCCAACGACTTCTCCTGCCGGCCCTCCGCCGAACACCCGCGACCCGTCGTCCTCGTGCACGGCACCGTCGAGAACATGACCTACAACTGGTTCTCGATGTCGCCGCGCCTGGCCAACGAGGGCTACTGCGTCTTCGCGCTGAACTACGGCCAGGACTCGGGGCTCGGGGTCGGACTGCCCGGCGCCTACCCCACCGGAGGCTCGGCCGCGGTGCCGAAGTCGGCGGCGGAGCTCGCGCGGTTCGTGGACAGGGTGCTCGAAGCCACCGGCAGCGACGAGGTCGACATCGTCGGACACTCGCAGGGCGGGATGATGCCGCGCTACTACCTGAAGAACCTCGGCGGCGCGGACGAGGTGAACCACCTGGTGGCGTTGTCACCTTCCAACCACGGCACCGATGTCCACGGTCTGGCACGGCTGCCCGGGGTGCCCGAACTGCTGAGCGCCGGGCTCGGCGATTCGGTGCGCGACCAGATTCGGGGCTCGGATTTCCTGACCGACCTCAACGCGGGCGGCGACACCGTGCCGGGCGTGGAGTACACCGTCATCCAGACGAAGTACGACGAGGTCGTCACGCCCTACACCTCGGCGTTCCTGGAAGGCCCCGACGTCACGAACGTGCTGTTGCAGGACGGCTGCAAGCTCAACGCCACCGACCACCTGGGCATCTCGTTCGATCGGCGCGCCGAGCAGTACGTCGTCAACGCGCTCGACCCGGCGAACGCGACGCAGCCGCCGTGCGTGCTCAGCCTGCCGGTCAACGCCGCAAGCTCGGCCGTTCGCTGACCAGGGGCACCACAGAACGGCTGCCCAGCCCGTAGGCAGAGAATGTTGTCAGCGCACGGCTTTCTTGACGAGCGCGGCGATGGTTTCCCCAGCCTTGTCGCTCAGCTCGGTCACGGCGTACGAGGTCGGCCAGAAACCGCTGTCGTCGTCGAGGTCGGCTTCGGGGCTGAACCCGAGGTCGAGTAGCGCTCTTTGTCATCGTGACCGCTGCGGAAGAAGCACACGACCTTTCCTTTCCTCGCGTACGCGGGCTGGCCGTACCACAGCTTCGGCGAGAGCTCCGGGGCGTTACCGGTGACGATCGCGTGGATGCGTTCGGCTACCGCACGGTCGGGTTCGGCCATCTGTTCGATCTTCGACAGCACGTCGGCTTCGTTGGCGGCTGCCTTGTTGCCCCGACCACGGCTTGCCTCCTTCCTCACCTCGGCAGCGCGTTGCTTCATGGCTGCACGCTCCTGCTCGGAGAAGCCGCTGGTCTTATGGTCGGACCTGGCACTCATCGCTGTTCCTCCCCCTTCGTTGATCAGTGTGTGGTGCTTGTGACGTTAAGCCTTTCCAGCGCCGGGGCTTCTTGAATCCTGATCGACTCGCGATGGCCCCGGGTCCATAGAGGCCCGTCCGTAGGAGCAGCGGAGGCCAAGGACCGGCCGGAGGAGCCGCCGGACGCGAGCTAGCGAGACCAAATGAGACCAGGGCAAACCGTTGCTACGCGGTTCGCCCCGGTCAGAGGCGCGGAAGCGGAGGGATTTGAACCCCCGGTCCCTCGCGGGACGCTCGCTTTCAAGCCGTGCGTAGCCATCTCTCGCAACGTCCGCGACCGTCCTGACCACGCTGGCGAACCTCCCCGGACAGTCGCGTACGGCGGCGAATGAGACCAGGAATGAGACCACGTGAGCACGGAGAACTCGACCTGAGCAGCCTGTCGGCCAGGCTCAAGCGGGAGCATACGTAGACCGTCCCCACGGGCAGCGCGTCGACCTCCAACACTGTTACGTTCGCCGCCCAACCTGCGATCACATGCCCGTGAGCGAGACGTACCCAGTAATCTCACGACGCAAGAACGGTGATCGGCTGATCGGCATCGCGGGTCCGCTGGCTCAAGACTTATATGCCGCCGGTACTCCACCCGTGCACGGCCTTGCCAAGAAGCCCGCTCCGTCTGCCCGTGTTGCCGATGTCCGGATTGGTGATCGGCTTCAGGCTGAGCGCGACGGTGATCGATGGGTCGTGCGAGACGCCCACGGGCATCTAGGGTACCTACGATGGTTACCTGGACATGATGGGAAGTCACACGCTGTCACTGGTCTGCCCATCCGCCTGCCATTGGCAGGAGTTCTCCATGTTCAGCGATTGGTCATAGATCCGAATGGCGTCGTCAAAGACATTGGCGGCTACGTTGAACCGAGCTAATACCGCATCCCCTCAGAACGGAGGCCCCAATCATGGTGAACGTCAGAGATGAGTTCGTTGCTCGCGGAGGCTTATCAACGCGCCCTCAGAGAGTCCGAGGCGCAGGACACCTCGAACGCTTCACGCGCGAAGCGCTGGTTGGAGCGGCCCAGGAGGTTCGCGACGGATTCATCGTAATGAACGTTGAGCACTTGTCCTTCTTGCCTCCGATCGGCCTCTGGCATCGCGCCGAAGTGGAAGACGACGCTGAAGGACACTCCGAACTAGTCATGTACGGACACTACCTCGAACTCCGACGCGCCCAGGATAGCGTTTTGCAGAACGCTCCCGATGACGCTCCCGAGGGACCGTCGACCATTTCGGACGCGTCAATTGGCATTGAGCCGCGGAACTTCGAGCCGGCAGAGTGGGCTACGCTTCACGAGGACGCGCCTCTGCCATTGACCGAGCGAGCGGCTCGTTCCAGCCTTCCCCCGCTGATCTGGCTTCTGTCTGTACCTGTGGCGTGGGGTGCTGCTGCGTTCTCGGGAAGCTTCCTGAAGCGCTTGGGCGAGGAGGCCGCTAGCAGTTTGATTTCATGGATTAAGGAACGGACAGCCCGTGCCCGTGGCAACGATCGCGATGCGCTAGTTCAAGTCAATTTCGAGGTCGGTGATCTCATTACTGTTTCTGCATTCGTGCCACTCGACCAAGACTCGAGCGACAATGTGAACTCGCTCCGTGAAGGTCTTGAAGGCCTTGGACGCGTAGCAAGTTTCGCTGGCTGGATGAGTGAGTCCGGCGGCCCATCCGAAGAGGAGGAGGTTCGGCTTGTGGCATTCTTCTATCGAGATAGCCAATGGCACTTGGCTTGGTGGGCAACCCCTGAAGAGGCATACTTGACCAAGTGGTTCGAACAGAACTGCCCCGATCCGCAGCGCTTTCTCGACCGCCCGCGCCTGGTCGCGGTCGACGGCGAGGAGACCGACGCTACCAAGGCGATGCCACTGCTGGAACACGACCAGGACGACGCGTTGCCGGGTGGCCAGGCGCAGTCACGCCCTCGGTTGGACTGAGCCGGTTCAAGGGACCCGACGCGGCCTACTGTGGGCTCCTCCTTACGAGTTGCGCTCCCTCATCCGGCGTCCAGAACAGCCAGCATTGCGGCGGACAAGCCTCACGATCCGCGACACGCTTGGCTGCGGTGGCGCGAAGTCGCTGCCAGTGATGGTCGTGACCTCAGTGATGTCGAACGTGTCGCGCAGACGGTCGAAGTCCGTGTGCTGTCCTGCTGCGAGCACTGCAGTCCGGAAGGTCAGCTCCGGCAGCACGTCGACCAGCTCTTCCGTGACAACGTTCGGTAGGTTGCCGATCAGCACGTCGTACGGAAGCTCCTTAACCAACCGCAGCGCGTCGCCCTGGACGACCGTCGCGTGGGGCACCTGGCGGCGCAGCGTGTCGATCAGCCGCGTATCGAGTTCGGCCACGGTCAGGCTCTTACAGGGCGGCATGTTGCGAGCGACCGTGCCCGCCCCTGCGCCGACTTCGAGCACAGTGTCGTCGGGCCGGATCCCTGCCGCTTCGAAAAGTAGCGTCAGCTTCTCACGGGAAATCAGGAAGTACTGCTCGAACATCGGATCCGCCAGCACGCTCAGTTCGTCGTTGTTCACCAGGCCTCCGTCATGTCTGCATCGTCCAACGCTATACCAAGCTGAGCAATTCCGCTCTCGATATTGGCTGGGACCTGCTGGCGTATCGCGACCTTAGCTATGGCGTTACGCAGCAGAACCTTGGTGCGGGTTGATTCGACCTCGGGAATCAGCGGCAGGAGCGACTTTAAGGTCGCCTCCGCGTCGTTCCACGTTCCAAGGTCAATCTGAGCTTGAAGCAGGTAGGCACGATGCAGGTACTGGCTTCGCGTCTCAGTCGGCGCAGTAGCTTCCACCGAGTGTTCGAACTCGGCTATCGCGAGGCTATCTCGTTGCAAGGATTGGGTAGCCATCGCCTTATGCCAAGCCAGTTCACGCTCGTCTATCCACCAAGCCCAGTCCGGATCATCGGACCACACACCTTCGAGATACAGAGACTCAATCTCTCCGAACAAGGAAGTGGCGGACTCATCGCCGCCCTGCGCGAGGGCCCTGGCCTTCCTTGTCAGGAAAAGCGCTCGGATCCGTGGGGAAAGTTCGTAGTTGCCTTCAAGTACCGACCTGGCGATCTGCAAGGCTTCGTTGGGCCTACCCATCGCTCCCGCATGCATACTTGCGTTCTGCAGCGTGAGTAGTTCGATGTTCCGATCGCCTGCCAAGCGCGTGTAGTAGAGCGATTCCTGATTCATCCTGCGAACCAGATCATGCTTCTCAGCATCGTAGGCCAGCCAACCGGACAGCTCAGCTACCTCGCCCGTAATCGCATTGAGGTCGTGCTCTATAGCTGGCTCGTATGCTCCAGTCCCGAGTAGGTTCTGTAGCGACTTGAAGAACCGGACCGACATTCGCACGATGTCGGCGGCACCGAAACGATTGTCCAGCGCGACCAGGTGTCTGAGATAGGCCTGTGCTGACTCAAGATACGAGGTATTGCCGTACTCGATGGCCACTGGCGGGGCAGTCGGCACAATCAGCGGTGACGGCGCTGGCGCCTCGGTCAGGCCGAGGGCCCGCGGTGACATCTCGAAGACTTCACACAGCTCGTCTTGCCACTCGGTCGCCTTCTTCTTCCCCTGCTCCCACCACCGATACTGGCGTAGCACGCTCTCGGGCTTCGGCGGCATCTGACCGCGCGCTCTCCGAGCACGCGCCAGGCGCGCGCACACGTCGTTCTGCGACCAACCCTTGGCCGCACGGGCACGCCTGAGCTTCGTCTGCTCTTCCTCGCCCACAGCACCTCCGATGCTGCATATTGCCTGGTCAGCTAGGGGTGAGCCGATAGGTACGCGACCGGCTCACCCCCGGCTCATCTACCTGGCGTGCTCGCTTCCGACGACTCTTGAACTCAACGGCAACAAGCCGAACGACAGGATCAGAGGAGGAGGCACGGATGGGTAAGAGGACCCGCTGCAGGCCCTTGTCGGCAACGGCGGTGGCACCGTGCGGAAGCTCGTTGGAATCGCGGTCGCGATCGCATTGGTGGTGATCGTTGTGAAGTTTCCGAGCGACGCAGCAACTTGGGTGAGGGCGCTCGTGGGTACCGGCTCGGACATCATCGACGGATTCGTCAGCTTCATTCGTCAGGCATTCTAGTTCCGATGGCCGCTTCGACATTGGAGAGCCGACGCTGCAGCTCATCGACGGTTTCCTGTAGCCCCGCGACTGTCTCACGAAGGTTGTGTGGCGGGTCAGGAATGGTGTTGCTGACGAAGGCACCGACGGTCGGCCGGACGACGAGCCAGCCCTCGTCGCGAAGGGTGCTCACGGCTCGCTGTGCGGTGTTGATTGCGACGTCGTATTCCTTCGCCAGCTCCCTGCTGGGCGGCAGCTGCTCCCCCGGCTTGAGCTTGCCACTGCGGACAGCTCGACGGATGGACTCGGCTACCTGTTCGTAGCGCGCAAGGCCCGGCTCTTCGCTCATCACGAAGCCGAGCATAGCCGGGGATGACCACTACTGACTTAGTTCACCCGGACAGCGGAACGACACGTTGACTCAACCTGACTTACGTTAAGCTGCGTTATCGTAGCAGGAAGGAAGTTATGAGGACCGAAACGACGACCGGCCGCCAGGCGCGCGAACTGCTGGACCTGGCCACCGACCCCGACATTTCCGCAGTTCAGAGGGAGGAAGAGATGCACGCGGAACGCGCCGAGATCGATCAGATCATCGCTGAGGTGGACCGCGAGTTGGCGGCCGAGGCGCGCACGGAGGCGTGGCGGCTGTCGCGGGAGTTCACCGATCAGCGCAGGGCGCGTCGCGCCTCGCGGCGAGCTGGGCGTGAGGTGCTGCGGGCGCTGCCGACGCGGCTGGACGTGGCCGAGGCCGCCGAGCTGGGCGGGGAGGCCGCGTGATGGCCGCGCCGAACACGGTTTCCGAGCTGCAAGACCTCCGGCTCATGCACCCGGCGCCGGATGCGCCGGTGGCGACGGTGGCGGCCTGGTACGAGCGCAAGGCTGAGGTGCTGGCGCACCTGGCCGCCGAGGGCAGCCGCAAGGCGGCCGGTCATGCCGAGGTCGCTCGACGGCACGCCGCCGCGTTGCTCGCCGGGATGCCCGGCCAGGGCAACGGTGCGCCGGTGCTCGTGGGGAGTGGTCGCCGATGACCGCCCGCCTGCACATCGACGAGTCCGAGGCTCCCGCACCGGCGGCACCTTCCGCCAAGAACGTCGCCGCCGGTGCGGGCCGACCCGACCAGCCAGCTGACCAGTCAGGAAGGAATCTCATGGTAGGCGACACTCACGTACCCGAGGTCGCGGAAGTGCGGCAGCGCGCGCTGCGGGAGTGGCGCATGGCCTCACACGCCGTCGGTGACTGGCTCGACCTAATTCGCCAGGGCGCCGAGAAGCGAGTCGGCAGCGCTGAGGCCGACGACGTGGTATGCGATCCCGCCTACAACGACGCCCTGCGAATCTATGCCGCGCTCGGCGGCGAGGAGGGCCGATTCGCGTCCCGTGCCGCCGCGATCGAGGCGGGTGAGGGCCGATGAACCCGCGCAACCGCAAGCAATCCGTGGTGACCGTGTTCGACGGCCGTAGCTACCTCGTGGCGTTGTGCCGGGGCTATCGGGAGAGGCTGCCGGTGTTCGGGTGGGGCGAGGCTCCGCCGACGCTGCTGACCCGCTCCCAGCTTCGCGCAGTCGATATGCGGCCCAACGGACAGGACCCGGTGGCGCTGCTGGTGTTCCGACACCACCGCCCGTATCGGCGGGAGACGGTGGCCGAGCTGTTCTCGGTGGAGCGTGCGGCTCCGCGCCGCACACCTACGCCTGCGCAGCGGCGGGCGCTGTCGTTCGCGCTGCGCGCCCGGCGGGTGTGTGTGGACTGCGCGCGGGAGATGTCCTATTGCGTGCCGACCTCGACGCGGCAGTGCTGGGACTGCTTCGACGCCGAGACCGCCGACACGACGGGGGTGGCGGCATGAGCGAGCGGGTGTTTCCCCTGCCACCGCCGGAATCCGATGCCCGGTTCACCTTCGGCCTGCTGGTCGACGTGCTCGCCCGGCACGGCTACCCGATGGCCGAGGCCACCGGGGTCGACCTCGTGGAGCTGCGGCAGGCGTTGTTCCAGTTCCTCTACGGCACCACCGGCCGCGAAGGAGGCCTCCGATGAGCACGGACGCCACGCATGTCCCGCTGTCGCGGGCCGACCGGCTGCGGCAGGACGCCGAGCAGGCGGCCGAGGTCCGCGCGTTATCGAACCACCCGGATGTGATCGCCCTGCGCGTGGAAAAGGTGCGCACGCAGGTCGATGCGGCCGTGTGGGCGGCAATCCTGCTGGGGTTGGCGTTCACGATGGTCAACGTCCAGACCTTCGCCGCCGCCGGGGCGGCCGTGTGGTCGCTGCCGTGGCTGGCCGCGTGGCTGCTCGACCCGATGGTCAGCCTCGCGTTGATTGCGGTGCTGCGGGCCGAGCAAATCACCGCCCGCTACCAGGTGGCACCGGTGCCGTGGGCGGCGCGCACGAAGTGGTTCACCTTCGCCGCCACCTACACGATGAACACCTGGCAGTCCTGGGCCGCGTGGGATGCGGCGGGGATCGTGCTGCACTCGGTGCCGCCGTTCGCGGTGCTGTGCCTGGCCGAGACCGCGCCGTGGCTACGGGACCGGCTCACCGAGGCCGTTCACGCCGCCGCCACCGAGGCGTTCACCGGCACCACGCACACCACCCCGGCGACGGCGCCCGCCGAGCATCCGACGAACACCGCTGCGGACACGGGCGAGGCGCCTGCCAACAAGGAGGCCGCGAACACCGCCGCCACCGCCTCGGTACCGGCGCGGGAGACCCGTTCTGCTCGCCGCACACCGGCCAGCAAGCCCGCGCAACGGGGCCCGGTACGGCGCAAGCTGCTCGCCGACTACGTGGCCGAGGCCCGCGCCGCGTGGACACCCGACGTGGAGATCTCCCCGGCGTGGGTGCGCTCGGTCACCGACTGCGGGCGCGGCACCAGCAAGGGCGTGGCCGACGCGCTGCGCGCCGAGCACCACCTCACCGAGGCAGACCAGGCCGCCGGTGAGCCGGTGACCGCCTCACTGCCCACACCGACCACCGAGCTTGCCGAGGCACCTACCGAGGTGGCCGAGGCGGAGAGGGAGGCCGCGTGATGAGCGAGCCGACGCCGAACCACGAACACCGACAGACCGACCGTCAGGGAGGGTCGATGAACACCCCGGACAACGAGCCCACGAACGGGCACCCGGGCCCGTCCGCGAACACCGAGCACGACGCGCCCGCGAACGGTGCCGGTGGCGGCACGGTGGTGCCGTTCACCTTCCGCGCGAACACCGCCCGCACCCCGGCCGAGATCCCGCCGCAGACCCCGTGGAGCACCGAGGTCGTGCCAGACGCCCTGGAGGGCGAACTCGTCACCGAGGAAGAGTCGGCCGAGCTGGACCGGCGGTGGGCGGCCGCCCGCGCGGTGCAGCGCCGGGCTGCCGAGTCGGCGCGGGTGGCCAAGCGCGCCACGGTCGTCTCCGGGCGGCTGGTGCGCACGGCCGCGACGCATGAGTACACCGTGACCAGCAGCAAGGCGCTGGTCCGGCACGGCGTGACGGTGGTGCAGGGCGTGGAGTCCTGGGCCAAACGCGCGTGGGACGCGGGCACGCTCGGCGTGTACCGGCGCCAGATCCGGGCCGCCGAAGCCTCGGGCGATCGGGAGCAGTTGCAGGAGTGGACCGAGCGCAAGGAGGCCGAGACCGAGCGCCGTCACCAGCGGCTGAAGGACCTACCCGGGCTCGCGTTCGGCCTGGCCAAGGTCGCCGTCGGTTCGGTGGCGGCGCTGACCGTTCTCGTGCTGCTGGTGGGGCTGTTCGTGCAACTGTCCGGCACCGGCGAGTTCGTGAACGTCGTCACCGGTGTTCTGGACGCGATCCGGTGGGTGTTCACCGCCGTGGCGTTCGCGTGGACACCGCTGGTGATGGCCACCCCGTGGCTACTCATGCTCGCCGCCTGGCGGGAGGGTCGTCGCCGAGGCCAGGCGCCGGGCTGGCTGGCCACGAGCGCCGAGGCTGAGGCCGACGTGGCCATCGATGAGACCACCATCGCCCGCGCGTTGGAGGCGCTGCGCATCCCGCAGATCACCGCCTACATCAAACAAGGCCTGCCGCTGCAGTACCTCACCCCCGCCCGGATCGATGGGCGCGGCACGCATGCGGTGCTGCGGTTGCCGGCGGGTGTCACGGCCGACAAGATCGCCCGCCGCCGCGCCGACCTGGCCACCGGCCTGCACCGCCTGGCCAAGGAAGTGTGGCCCACGACCGGGCCCGAAGCCGGAATCCTCGACTTGTGGGTCGCCGACAAGGGCGCACTCGCCGAAGGCGCCGGGGCGTACCCGCTGCTGGAGGACGGCGGCACGGACGTGTTCAAGGGTGTGCCGTTCGGCAAGACCCTGCGCGGCGCGCCGTTGACCGCGCCGCTGATGGAGCGCAACACGCTCACCGGCGGCATGCCCGGGCAGGGCAAGTCGAGCGCGGCGCGGGTCATCATGGCTGGGGCCGCCCTCGACCCCGCGGCCGAGCTGCGGATCTGGGTGCCGGACGCGAACTTCGACTTCGAGGCCTTCCGGCCCCGCTGTAGCCGGTATGTGATGGGCGCCGAGGACGAGCGGATCGCCGAGATCACCGAGCACCTGCGGGAGCTGCACGCCGAGGTCCAGGCACGCGGTGAGCTGCTGATCCAGTACGAAACCCCGGCCGTCACGCGCGAGCTGGCCAACCGCAACGTCGGGCTGCATCCGCTGTTGTGCCTGCTGGAAGAGGCGCACGTCGCGATTCAGCACCCGACCTACGGCAAGGACGTGGCCAAGCTGCTGGTCGACATCGTGCGGCTCGGCCGTAAGCGCGGGATTCACCTGATCGTCTCGACGCAGGCGCCGACGAAGGATTCGATGCCGCGTGATGTGACGCGGAACTGTTCCAACGGGATCGCCTTCGCCGTGGGCGATCACGTGGCCAACGACGCCCTGTTGGGGCAGGGCGCCTACCAGGGTGGGCACCGCGCCACGGAGCTGATCCCGGGCACCGACAAGGGCACCGCCGTGGTCAAGGGCTTCACCGGCGAGCGCTCGGACATCGTGCAGGTCTACTACGTCGACGTCGACCGCCGAAACGACCAGATCACCCCGATCATCGACCGCGCGTTGGCCGCGATCCGCGAGCGGGGAGAGTTGCCCGGCAACGGGCGGCAGGCACCCACACCCGAGGCGCGGGACCTGCTGGCCGACCTGGACGCGGTGCTCGGCACCGAGCCGGTCCCGGCGGCCGACGTGCCCGCCCTGCTGTCCCGGCACGCGCCCGAGTGGGCGCCGTACCGGCGGCTGACCGGTAAGGCCCTACGGCAGGTGCTGGCCGCCGACTACGGGATCAAGGTGCCGTCGACAGGCAACCGCTGGCCCGTCGACCCGGTCACCGTGCGTGAAGTTCTCGCCGTCCGCGCGACCGAGGATCTGGACGGCGACGGCTAGGTGCGAGTGAGGTCCGGCCCGCGCGGCGCAACCCGCGTCCTGCGGGGCTCGCGAGGCCCGTTCCGGGCCGGACCTCACTCGGCTCACTGGCTAACTCCACGCAGGTCAGCAGGTCAGCGCACCGAACTCACGCCGGGAGTTAGGAACCTAACCCGAAACCGGCCAGCTAACCCACCGAGCTAACCCACACACCCGCCCTCGACGAGATGCCCGCGCGGCTCTCGCCACGGCACCACACACCCACATTCAGCTACTCACCGTCACAACCGGAGGGACCCGGAATGGGACGCAAGGACCGACAGTAGCCGCCCCCTCGACCGCTGCCGGGCCGTGCGCCGACACCGACTCCGCGCGGCCCGGCAGCCCCCAACCACCGAAGCACATCGACTGGAAGGACCGCCCGCAATGGGTAGCAGCAACGCACTTCAAGACTGGGCCCTCTACCTCGCCGGGCAGGGCTGGCGCGTGTTCCCGCTCAAGCCGGGCAGCAAGCGGCCCGCCGTGTCCCAGTGGGAGACCCGCGCGACCACCGACACCGACCGCATCGCTCGCTGCTGGGCCACCGGCGGCTACAACATCGGACTCGCCACCGGACCCTCCGGCCTGGTCGTACTCGACCTCGACACCCTCGAGGAAGGCGAGGCAGGCCACGACGGCGCCGTCGCGCTCGCCGAGCTGGCCGCCGCACGCGGCGTCGAGCTGGCACCCACCTACACCGTCACCACACCGTCCGGCGGCACCCACCGCTACTACCGCGCACCAGAAGGGGTGCACCTGCGCAACACCGCCAGCCACCTCGCGCCGCGCGTCGACACCCGCGCCGAGGGCGGCTACGTCGTCGCCCCCGGCTCGATCCTGCCGAGCGGCGGCTACGAACTCGCCGACGACACCGAGCCCGCCGAACTCCCGGCCTGGTTAGTCCAGGCACTGGCCGTCAGGCCCGCAGCGGCCATCTCAGCGCCCCGTGAGATCACCGTAGAGCGGCGCACCGGCTACGCCGCCGCCGCGCTGCGCGGCGAATGCCAGCGCGTGAGCGAGGCAGCCAGGGGGCAACACAACGCCACCCTCGCCAGTGCCGCGTTCAACCTCGGCCAACTCATCGGCGCCGGACTGCTGGAGCACACGCCCACCCGCTCCGCGCTGCTCGACGCCGCCACCGCACTCGTGTCGGCCGACTGCGACTGCACACCCACCGAAACCGCCCGCGTCACCGACGCCGGACTCGCGGCCGGTGCCCGGCATCCACGCGGGCACGGCAGGAAGGACGCCGCCTGATGAGTACCGACACCACGCCCGGCCGGTGCGTCGTGTGCGGGTCCGAGCTGGGCGCCTCACCCTCTCCCGACTTCTGCACCGAGGTCTGCCAAGGACTGTGGCACACCGAGCAGGCCGGCCACGCCACTGCCGACGACGGCGGCCGGGCACCCGACCGGGACGTGCCCGAGGCCGCGCCCGTGCGGTCGCTGGCCTGGCTCGGCCCGCCGCCCGGGGCCGTCGACCGGCCCGGGCATGAGGTACTCGACCAGGTGGCCGCGTTCATCGCGCGATTCAACGTGTTCCCGAGCGAGCACTGCGTACCGACATTGGCGCTGTGGTACGCCCACACGCACGCCGCCGAGTCGTTCTACGTCACCCCGAGGTTGATCCTGGATTCGGCCGAGCCCGGCAGCGGCAAGACCCGCGTCCTGGAAGTAGCGCAACACCTGGTGTGTGCCCCGGAGATGACGATCTCGGTGACCACGGCGGCGCTGTTTCGCATGGTCACCGACGGGCCCATCACGATCCTGTTCGATGAGGTCGACGCGATCTTCAACCCCAAGGCGGGAGGCAACTACGAAGACCTGCGGGCGTTGCTCAACGCTGGGTACAAGCGCACCGCCACCATCGCCCGCTGCGTCGGCGACGCCCGCGCCATGAAGGTCGAACGGTTCCCCGTGTACGCGCCCGCCGTGCTCGCCGGGATCGCCGGGCACATGCCCGCCACCATCACCACCCGCGCCATCACCGTGCACATGAAACGCCGCCGCCCCGACGAAACCGTGGAGCCGTTCAAGGAACGCCACGTCGCCCGCCAAGCCACACCGGTGCGCGAAACCCTCGCCGCCTGGGTCGCCTCGATCAGCGCCCGGCTCGCCGACGCGCTGCCTGACATGCCCGACGGAGTCACCGACCGCGCCGCCGAAATCTGGGAACCCCTACTCGCCCTCGCCGACGAAGCAGGTGGCCATTGGCCCTCCACCGCTCGCGCCGCCTGCTCGCATTTCGTTGCCCACGCCGCCACCCAACCCAACAGCCTCGGCATCCGCCTGCTCGCCGACCTGCGCGAGCTGTTCACCACCCGCGACACCGACCGCATGAGCACCGCCGACATGCTCGCCGCGCTCTGCGAGCTGGACGAAGCACCCTGGGCCGAGCTACAAGGCAAGCCACTCGACGCCCGCAGGCTGGGCAGTCTGCTCGCCAAGTACGGCGTCAAGTCCCGCGACATCAAACAACCCGGCGACACCACCGCCCGCAAGGGCTACCGCCTCGACGGCGACGGCGGCCTCGCCGACGCGTGGAGCCGCTACCTGCCTGCTGGCGCGACTGCCGCGACTTCCGCGACCACGCAGGTCACACCGGTCGCGGATACAAGCGCGGTCGCGGATACAAGCGCGACCGACCCGCCCTCGCGACCGAGCAGAGCCGCGTAGGTCGCGGATACAAGCGCGACCACGCGACCAACCGCGACCACCCTGACCAGGCAAGTCGCGCCAGTCGCGGAAGTCGCGGCACACACCAGCCAGCCAACGAACGGAGCCCGACCCATGCCCGTACCCGCCAGCCGCCGCACCGCGACCGAGGGGACCACACCCGCATGGCTACCGCACACCAAATCGCCGAACTCGCCGCGAACCTCGCCAAGCTCGCCGAAGCCCTCGCCTCGCAAGAGTCCGAGTGTCCTGAACCGGCACGGGCGAAACCTGGACGAGCGCTACTGACCGTTGAAGAAGCCGCCGAGTACCTCGGCGTCGGCCGAACGCTCATGTACGAGCTGATTAAGACCCGGGAGATCGCCACAGTCCAGATTCACCGCCTCCGCCGTGTTCCGCGCGAGGCAGTCGACACCTACGCCGCTCGCATTTGCGCAGCGCAGAACGTCGCTTAGGAGACGAAATGCCGCGCACCAAGCAAGGACGAAACTCCAACGGAGAGTCGTCAATCTATCTCGGCACTGACGGGCGCTACCACGGTCGCGTAACTGTCGGAGTCAAGGACAACGGCAAGCCCGATCGTCGCCACGTCAGCGCCAAGGAACGACCGGACGTTGTGCGCAAGGTCCGCGATCTGGAGAAGATGCGAGACGCCGGAACTGTTCAGGAAGCGGGCACGAAGTGGACCGTAGAACAGTGGCTCGACCACTGGCTGCACAACATCGCCGTCATGACGACGACTGAGAACGGATGGGACGCCTACTTCTACGCAGTGAAGCACCTCAAGCGCGGGGTCGGCGCGCACAAACTGAATAAGCTTGCTCCCAACCACCTGGAAAGCCTCTACCGAAGGATGCTCGCCGAAGGAGCGAAGAAGGGCACTGTTCACGGGGTTCATCGAACGGTGAGAGCTGCACTCAACGAGGCGAAGAACCGAGACTTCGTGACCAAGAACGTAGCAACGATCGCCAAGACTCCCACGCCGGACGAGGAAGAAGTGGAGCCACTCACCAAGGATGAAGTCCGCTCGCTGTTCACAGCGGCACGCAAGGATCGGAACTCGACCCGTTGGATCGTCGCGATCGCACTTGGACTCCGCCAAGGAGAAGCACTTGGGTTGCAATGGGGTGACCTCGATTTCGAGGAACAAACTCTGCGAGTGCGGAGGTCTCGACTGCGACCGAAGTACAAGCACGGCTGCAAGACGGAGTGCGGGAGGAAGCACGCCGGGCACTGCCCCGCTCGCATCAACACCAGGAAGGACACCAAGGACACGAAGTCGAAGGCGAGCAAACGGACAATCGGACTACCGACTCCGCTGGCAGCCGAGCTGCAGCGGCACCGCGAAGAGCAGGAAATCGAGCGAGCCACCGCGCAAGAGCTCTGGCAGGACGAAGGCTGGATCTTCGCTGACCCGCTCGGCAGGAAGCTCAACGCACGCACCGATCAGTTCCACTGGAAGCGACTCCTGGAAGCTGCCGGTGTGCGGGATGCACGGCTGCACGACGCTCGGCACACAGCGGCGACCGTTCTTCTGGAGCTGGGCATCAACCAGCGCGCGACGATGGATGTCATGGGTTGGTCCAACGCCAGCATGGCTGCCCGCTACCAGCACGTGACGGATGAAGTCAGGCGCTCCATCGCCGATCAGGTCGGGAGCCATCTGTGGGAGCAAGCGGAGGGCAAGGACCGGCCAGAGGAGCCGCCGATCGCGAGCTAATGAGACCAAGAATGAGACCAGGGCAAACCGTCGCTATGTGGTTCGAGTACCACGCTCGACGGTTCGCCCTGGTCACAGACGCGGAAGCGGAGGGATTTGAACCCCCGGTCCCTCGCGGGACGCTCGCTTTCAAGGCGAGTGCATTCGGCCGCTCTGCCACGCTTCCCTGCCGATCAGGGTAACGCCTCAGTCGTCGAGGTCCGCCAGGTGTGCGAGCACCCGGGAGAACGCCGTGCCCATCATCACCTGCTCCTCGGACGTGAGCAGGTCGATCAGATGTTCGCGGACGCCTCGGACGTGGGTCGGCGCGGACGTGGTGAGCAGCGCGGCGCCCTTCTCGGTCAGTTCGGTGGTGACGCCTCGCTTGTCCTCCGGGTCCCTGCCGCGCCGGACGTATCCGGCGAGCTCCATGCGGCCGACCTGGTGCGACAACCGGCTCTTCGTCGAGCCGAGCATGCTGGCGAGCTCGGTCATGCGCAGCCGGTTGTCCTCCGCCGACGACAGGCACACCAGCACCTCGTAGTCGATCAGCGAGACGTCGCGGCTCTCGACGAGCTCGCGGTGCAGTCGTTGTCGCAGCCGGAGCGTCGAGACGATGTAGGAGCGCCAGGCGAGCATCTCCGTATCGGACAACCAGCGCACTTCGCCGGGGTTCTCGCTCATGCCCCGCAGAGTAGGCCGCTTCGCCCGGGCGGGCTCACGTGGTGCTGTATGTGGCGGAGGCCCGACTTCACCGGATGGTGGGTTACGAGATGGTTGTGACTCGGCCTCGAAAGGCGCATCCTGAAGGTGACGGAGGAGTTCGGCTGAGCTTCGGAACTCCGCCCCGGAGTACCGGTTCGGTCATTCGCCGGGAAGGGTCAGGTGATGCCGTGACGAATGGTTTGCTTGCGGTTGACCGCCCGCTGTGTACCCACGGCTGGGGTGGCATGGTTCCAACCCGGCCGCGACTGTGAGCAGCGCGGGTGTTCAAGCGTTTTCTCGCGCATGACGGCGTCTCGAGCCTGTCTCGGCGCGGCCTCGATGACCGTGCCGCAGCGCTCCTCGCCGGCCCGATACGCGGCCGACCGCCGATAACTGGACAACCTCGGTAGACCCGGGTGCGGTGCTGTTCCGGCAGCCCGCACCCGGGCTTTTTCAACACCCTTTGCCATGAACGACCCGTTACTGGCAAAAAAGTGCCAGTAACGGGTCGTTCATGGCAGTTTCGTCAGGCGGCGTCGCCGTGGTGGTGCTCGTCCACCGAGGCCATCAGCGTCCGCTGCGCGGAGCGCTGCTGCGCCAGCTTCGCCCTGTCCTTCCTCGCCTGCGGCGCCACACCGTTGACGTCCTCGGTGCTCATGGCGTACTGCGCGGTCACCCACGCCATCGCATCACTGTTGCGGTCCAGCGCCACGCGATCGACGTTGCCGAGGTTGTCGCAGGCCTGGTGGTAACACGGGTCGTAGGAGATACCCGCCTCACCGCCCCACTTGGCGGCCTGCTCCTCCGTCTTGACCACCTCAGCGCCGGTGAACAGGCCACCGGCGGGGATACCGACCTCGATGAACTCGCCGTAGTCCGAACGGCCGGTGAAGTCCGTGCCCTCCGTCGGCACGCCCGCACGGTTCTCGAGGTAGTCGACGAACCGCTGTTCGATCTGCGCCGAGCCGTACGGGCCCTCACCCGCGCCGACGCCGTCGGAGTCGTCACCGTCGTAGACGAAGTACCCGGCGTTCGGCGAGCCGATCATGTCGAAGTTCAGGTACAGCGCGATGTCGAGCTGCTGCTCGAACGACAGCGAGTTGACGTAGTGCGTCGAGCCGACCAGGCCGAACTCCTCCGCACCCCACCAGGCGAACCGCACGGTGTTGTTGACCTTCGGGCTGCCGCCGAGCTGCAGCGCGGTCTCCAGCAGCGCGGCCGAGCCGGTGCCGTTGTCGTTGATTCCCGCTCCCTCGGTGACGCTGTCGAGGTGCGCCCCGGCCATCACGACGTTGTCGTCGCGGCCCGTCTTGGTCTCCGCGATGACGTTGTAAGTGGTGCGCTCCTCCTCCAGAGCCCGCAACTCCAGGGTCGTCGTCGTGCCGTCTTCCGCGACCAGCTGCTCGCCGGCCGCCTTCGAGATGCCGCCGGTCGGGATCACACCGGCGTCCGGGTCACCGAGAGTGCCGTTGACCGGGCCGTCGACATTGTTGTAGACGATCGCGCCGACGGCACCGGCCTCGGCGGCCGACTGCTGTTTCTGCGCGAACGTGCAGGCGCCACGCTGGATGAGCGCGATCTCTCCGGTCACGTCGCCGAAGTCGGCGACCTCGCAACCGGGGGTCTCGTCCGGCTCGATCACGGCCAGTGGCGCGGTGATGCCGCCCTCCGGGGTGGACGGGCTGTAGCTCATGATGATGATCGGAACGTCTTCGCCGCCCACTTCGAGACGCTCGGCCAGCGTCTCGGTGTAGACGAACGGGAACTCCTGGCGCGTGATGTCGTAGCCAGCGGCCTCGAGCTTGTTCGCGACGTACTCGGCCGAGCGGTTGTAACCTTCGCTGCTCGCCGCGCGATCGCCGCCGCTGGAGTCGGCGATCCGCTGCATCGCGATGAGATGCCGGTTGGTGTTACCGACGTCGACCTTCTTCACCAGCTTCCGGGCGAGCTTGTCGCCGGGGTCGGGCTGTGCGGCAACGGCCGGAGCCGTGGTCAGCGCCAGTCCCGCACACGCCGCGATCGCGACGCCGGGTACAAGCTTCCGTCTGAGGGATGACATAGGCACGTTTCCCCTTCGTGAGAGAGAGACGGTCACCTTTGTTCGTTTCGCCCCGCTTGGTCAAGGTCCGTTCGTAGGTATCGCCCGGGGCAGCTCTTGCGCGGTGGCATACAGTCGCCTCATGCGCGCGATCATGATCCGCGAGCCGGGCGGCCCGGAGAACCTCGAATGGACCGAAGTGCCCGACCCCGTACCCGGCACCGGTGAGGTGCTCATCGACGTCACCGCGAGCGCGGTGAACCGTGCGGACCTGCTGCAACGGCAGGGCAAGTACCCGCCGCCCGCGGGCGCCAGCGAGATTCTCGGCCTGGAGTGCTCCGGCACCGTCGCCGGGCTGGGCCCGGACGTCGAGGGCTGGCGGGAAGGCGACGAGGTGTGCGCGCTGCTGGCCGGCGGCGGCTACGCGGAGAAGGTCGTCGTGCCCGCGGTGCAGCTGCTGCCGGTGCCGGGAGAGGTCGAGCTGATCGCCGCGGCCGGGTTGCCCGAGGTCGCGTGCACGGTGTGGTCGAACGTCGTCATGCACGCCGGGCTGGCCGAGGGCGACCTGCTGCTCGTGCACGGCGGCGCCGGAGGCATCGGCACGCACGCCATCCAGGTGGCCAAGGCACTCGGCGCGACGGTGGCGGTCACCGCGGGCTCGGCGGAGCGGCTCGAAAGGTGCCGCCAGCTCGGCGCCGACATCGTGATCAACTACCGCGAGCAGGACTTCGTCGAGGAGCTGCGGCGGGAGACCGGCGGCGCCGACGTCATCCTGGACAACATGGGCGCCAAGTACCTGGGCAAGAACGTCGACGCGCTCGCCACCGGCGGCAGGCTGGTGGTGATCGGGATGCAGGGCGGCGTGAAGGGTGAGCTCAACCTGGGCAAGCTGCTCGGCAAGCGCGCCAGCGTCGCGGCGACCGGGCTGCGGGGCCGACCGGTCGAGGAGAAGGGCCGGATCGTGGCCGCCGTGCGCGAGGAGTTGTGGCCGCTCGTCGAGCGCGGATCGGTACGGCCGGTCATCGACCAGGTCGTCTCGCTCGCCAAGGCCGCCGATGCCCACCGCAGGCTGGAGGAAGGCGGCGTGTTCGGCAAGCTCCTGCTGGCCGCCCGCTGACTCGTGAGTGCCGACACGAGTTAGAACTCGTGTGCGCACTCACGAGGGCCGGGTCGCCTAGCCGAGCTCTTCGAGCACGCGGATGAGCTGGTTGATCTCGAACACGTTCGAGTAATGCGCGAGGCCGATGCGCACCGCGCCGCCGACCTCGCCCACCCCGAGCGAGGCGAAAACCCCGCTCGCGCCCTCGTCGGCGAACGCGCACAGTCCCTGCGACGCCAGGTACTCGGCGACCTCGGGTGCCTTGCGGTCGGCGATGGTGAACGCGAGCGCCGGGATTCGCCGCATCGCGTCGCCGATGACCATCACGTGCCGCAGTGAGCGCAGCTCCGTGGACAGCTGCGCGAGCAGGCCGGCGTGGTAGGACTTCGCCGAACCGAGCGAGGTGACCAGCCGCTCCCGGCGCGAGCCGGTGGCCGCGTCGTCCAGGCCGGCCAGGTAGTCGACCGAGGCGATCAGCCCGGCGAGCAGCGGGTAGGCATGCGGCCCCAGCTCCAGCCGGGCCGGGCCGCGCGCGTTCGGCTCCAGCGACGCCGACGACAGCCGTTCCAGCATCTCCGGGTCACGGAAGACGAGAGCGCCGACGGCGGGGCCGCCCCACGACTGCGCCGACACCACCACCACGTCGGCACCCAGCGCGTTCAGGTCCAGCGGCACGAACGGCGCCGCGTACGTCGCGTCCACGACCACGGTCGCGCCGACCCGGTTGGCGAACTCGACAATGGTGGCCACATCGGGTCGCGTGCCGACCGAACCGGACGCGCACGTGACGGACACCGCCTTGGTCCTGGCCGACACCAGGTTCTCGTACTGCCACGCCGGCAGCTCGCAGGTCTCGATGTCGATCTCGCCCCACCGGACGTTCGCCCCGACCCGCTTGGCCGCCCGCTGCCAGGGCGCCAGGTTGGCCGGCTCGTCGAGCCGGGACACCACGACCTCGTCGCCGAGCGTCCACCGGTCGGAGAGGGCGTCCACGAGCCTGCTCAGCAGCACCGACGCACTCGGGCCGAGTACGACGCCCTCCGGCTCACCGCCGACCAGGTCCGCCACCGCGCGCCTGGCGGCGGCCACGATGCTCTCCGCGCGCTGGGAGGCCGGAAACGCGCCACCCGGCCCGGAAACCGGTGCACGCATCGCCGTGGAAACGGCCGACGCGACCTGTTCGGGTACGAGCATTCCGGCGGCGCCGTCGAAGTGAATCCAGCCATCACCCAGCGCGGGAAACAACCCGCGTATCCGAGCGACGTCGAATGCCATGGGAGACACCGTACGGAGGTGGACTTGTGCTGTGCGTTCGGGGTTGGCCTGGTGAACACGCCCAGCGACCGTTCCCGCTACCCTGTGTCGGAATCGAGCGGTGCACGCGGAGAACGGGCAACTCGACGCTGCGAGTCAGTTCGAAAATAGGCCAGGATGGAGCACATGACCGAGCCGAATTCCCCCAATTCCAACACAGCCGGTAACCGTGAGGGCGAACAATCACACCACGTGGTGGTCGTCGGCCCCGACGGCTCCCCGGTCGGCACGGCGCGGATCGCGCCGAGCGAGGAGGCGGAGAAGAACGAGACCGTCGGCGACATGGTCGAAGAGCCGGCGAAGGTCATGCGGATCGGCACGATGATCAAGCAGCTGCTCGAAGAGGTCCGTGCGGCACCGCTGGACGACGCCAGCCGCAACCGCCTCCGGGAGATCCACGAGACCTCGATCAAGGAGCTGGAGCAGGCGCTCGCGCCGGAGCTGCAGGACGAGCTGGAGCGGCTGGTCGCGCCGTTCACGGAGGACACCACACCGTCGGACGCGGAGCTGCGGATCGCGCAGGCTCAGCTCGTCGGGTGGCTGGAGGGCCTGTTCCACGGCATCCAGACGGCGCTGTTCGCCCAGCAGATGGCGGCCCGCGTGCAGCTAGAGCACATGCGGCGCGGCCTGCCACCGGGTACGGGTGGCGGCGAGCAGCCCGCGCCCGGCATCGGCAACACCGGCCAGTACCTCTAGGTCCCCGGCAGCTGGCCGCGCAGGCGGTCCAGCCAGCGGTCGAAGGTGAGCCCGTACCGGCCGGGGTCGTAGGTCCGCTGCGCCCGCTCGACGCTCGTCGTCACCGCCGTTCCCACCTGGGGTGCCCACTCCGGCAGCGCGAAGACGTGCTGCCAGTAGTTCTCCCGCATCCGGGCCTGGGCCACGTGGACGTAGCCTGCCGTCGCCTCGCCGACCCGCATGCCGTAGACGACCGGTGGGATCCGCGGTCCGGCCGCGGTCACGACGATCACCGTGGGGTTCGCCTCGCGCACCACGTCGGTCGGGTCGGCGCCGTGCGCGATGGCCTCGTCGTTCAGCCCGATGTAGTCGATCGTCTCCCACCCGCTGAAGTACGGGATCGCGCCCGCGTCGCTGACCGCCAGCGTTCGGGACTCCGCGGGCACCTCGGCCGCGGCGAGACCCTCGCCGATCGGGACGTGCGCGCGGTGCAGGTCATGCCCGTAGTTGGCGACGACCGGCAGGCCCGTGTGCAGAAGTCCGGCGAGGCCGGTCCAGGCGACGGTCAGCGCGGCCGCCGACACCTTGAGCCAGCGGCGGTCCAGCGCGGCCGCGCCCAGCCCCGCGCCGAGGCAGAGCACCGGGAAGGCGTGGAAGGCGAAGCGGTGCACGTAGTCCATCGTCGGCCCCGACACCGCATAGGTGCCGTAGGTGAACGCCACCGTCGCCAGCAACAGCAGACCCGCGGCCCGCGTGCCCCGCCGGAACACCAGCACAGCCGTCAGCAACAGCAGCGGTGCGAAGACCGCCACCGTCTCCTCCAGCCAGGCGTATCCGGCGTCGAGGTTGCCGAACTTCACGTAGAAGGTGTTCGGTAGCAGTTGACCGTAGAACGCCCAGCGCCACCCGAAGTACGCCAGCCCCGCGGCAGCGGCCATACCGGCCCACAGGCGCGGTACCCACCGCCCCCGTGCCTGCCAGAACCAGTAGCCGACCACGNCCGTAGGTGAACGCCACCGTCGCCAGCAACAGCAGACCCGCGGCCCGCGTGCCCCGCCGGAACACCAGCACGGCCGTCAGCAGCAACAGCGGCGCCAACACCGCCGCCGTCTGTTCGACCCACACCAGGCCAGCGTCCAGGTTCCCGAACTTGATGTAGAAGGTGTTGGGCAGCGGCTGGCCGTAGAACGCCCAGCGCCACCCGAAGTACGCCAGCCCCACGGCGACGAACAGGCCCGTCCACAACAGCGCCGCCGCCCGCCTGCGCTCGCGCCACAGCCACACCGCGAAAACCGGCAGGGCGGCCAGCACGCCTTCCGGCCGGAGCAGCCCCGCGACCAGCAGCAACAGCGGCGGCTCCCAGTCCCGCACCGGCCGACCCCGCACCACGTTCAGCCCGACGATCGCCACCCGCAGCACCACGGCCGCGAACGCCACGGTCTCCAGCCCGGCGGTGACGTGGAAGTACATCGGCAGGAAGAGCACGAAGCAGGCACCGGCGACGACGGCCGGGCCGCGGCCCGCGGTGCGGTTGGCGTGGTGCAGCAGCATGCCGATGATCGCGGCGCCGAGGAGGAAGGACGTCACCTTCGCCACGAACGCCAGCTCCAGCCCCAGCGCCGCGAACGGCGCCAGCCACACCATCCACCCGAAATTCGTGAACCCCTCCACCGGATCACCGGCCACGTTCCACACCGGCCCATGCCCCGCCGCCAGATTCGCGCTGTACCGGAACGTGATATACGCGTCATCCACCGTGAACGACCACGCCGCCCAGCAACCCACCACGAAGACCAACGCGAGCCCCGCGAGCGGAGCCACCGTGCCGAGCCGGAGCCGCGGCAGCCGGGGCGCCGGCGCCGTCGCCGTAGTGGTCATCGAAGGGATCCTTCCAGAACGTCCAGCACGCGGGCGGCACCCCGGCCGTCCACGGCGGCCGCGGCCGCCGCCGCCATGCGCTCCCGTGCCGGGCGGTCCGCGAGCAGGCGAGCCAGCACCGGGGTGGCGTCCTCAAGCGCCCCGGCAGTGCCGAGCCCGGCGGCGAACCCGCGTTCGATCGCCGCGCGGTACCCGGCGGCCTGGTTGTCCACGAGTCGCACGAGCGCCGCGGGCACCCCGATGCAGCACAGCTCCAGCAGGGTGACCCCGGCCGCGCTCACGGCGAGGTCGGCCTCGGCGAGCCTGCGCGGCAGGTCGGTGCCGGGCTTCGCCGGCACGAACCGCTGGCCCGGTGCGGGATCCGGGATCTCCGGGTCACCGTGGGCGAGTACGTCGGCGACGAAGGGCCGCCCGGTGTCGCGCAACGCGCACAGCAGGCGGGTCACCGTGTCCCGCCACACCGTGCCCCCGCCGAGGACGACGACCACGCGCGGCGGGTCGCCCTGCGGGTTCCGCTGCTCCCGCGCCCGGACCACCGCACGCCGGATCGGCGCGTAGCGGGGCCCGGCGAGCACCACCGGTGAGCCGTCGGCCGGTCGCTGTTCGCCGTGCAGACCGGCATCGACCACGATGTCGGCCGCCCGCCTGCCGAACGTCCTGCCCTCCATGGACACCAGCACCGCACCCGCGGCGTTGACCTGGGCGCGCACCTGGCCGAGGCCGTAGTGGTCGACGAGGACGGCATCGGCATCGGCGGCCAGCTCGCCGAGCCCGGTCTCGTCGGCCGGGGGCAGGCGGCGGACACCGAGCTCGTCCAGCCGGTCGGCGAACCAGCCCGCGTCGCCGAGCGTGCCGGACACCGCCGTCTCCCAGCCCCGGCCTGCGGCCTCCTCGGCGAACGCGACGACCCTGGCGAGATGCCCGATGCCGATCGTGCCCGACGCGTCGGCCCGCAGCAGCAACCGCGTCACCGGCCGACCTTCCGCTGCTCCACGTGTGCGTTGAGGGCCACCAGGTCAGGACGGGACCGCAGCAGCGTCACGACGTCGCGCCACCGGGGCGCCGCGTCCCCGAGCCGCGCCACGACGCCTTCCAGCACCGCCCAGTCCGCCTCCGTGTCCAGGGTCACGCGCAGGTCGTCGGCCGCCGGGGCGACGACCACGCCCGAGCAGGTGTAGCGGTCGGGCTGGTTCTTGATGCGCGGGGTGACGTGCTCGCGATGCGGGCCTGCCGGCTCGCGACCCTGCTCGAAAAGCACCGGCGCGCGCACCAGCTCGGCGTCGAACCCCCGCGGCAGCGTCCGCACGAGCGTGGTGCTGACGTAGTCGAGGTGTGGCTGCGCCCGCCACAGGGCCACGATCTGCCCGAGCAGCTCCGGATCGTGCAGCGGACAGTCGGCGGTGAGCCGCACCACCGCGTCGGCCGGGTACCGCTCGCACGCAAGCAGGTACCGCGCGAGCACGTCGTCGAGCGGCCCGCGCACCACCTCCGCGCCACGGCGCAGCGCCTCCTCGACCACCGCGTCGTCGTCCGGTGACTCGGAGGTCGCGACCACGACCCGGTCGATGCCGGGTGTCGCGGCGGCGGCACGGACGACCCAGCCGAGCACGCTACGGCCGGCCAGCGGGCGCAGTACCTTGCCCGGCAGCCGGGTGGAGGAGGAGCGCGCCTGAATGACGGCGCTCACGACAGGTGACTCGGCCATGAGTGACATGATGGCCTGCGACGTCGACGTCCAAGTGCGGAGGTTATCGATGGCCGAGCTCGAGGGCTCGAGCATCCTGCTCACCGGGGGAACTGGTTCCTTCGGCAAGGCGTTCATCACCCATGCCCTGGCCGAGCTCGGCCCGCGGCGGCTCGTGGTGCTGTCGCGGGACGAGCTCAAGCAGTACGAGGCACGCCAGCTGTTCGGCGACGACCCGCGGCTGCGGTGGTTCATCGGTGACGTGCGAGACCGCCGCAGGCTGGAGCGCGCGATGCACGGGGTGGACTACGTCGTGCACGCGGCGGCGCTGAAGCAGGTGGACACCGGGGAGTACAACCCGTTCGAGTTCGTGCAGACCAACGTCGTCGGCTCGCAGCACGTCATCGAGGCCGCGATCGAGACCGGCGTGCGGAAGGTCGTCGCGCTGTCGACGGACAAGGCGTCCAGCCCGATCAACCTCTACGGCGCCACCAAGCTGTGCGCCGACCGGATGTTCATCAGCGCGAACCACTACGCCGCGACGCATCCGACGAGGTTCTCGGTCGTCCGCTACGGCAACGTGATGGGCTCGCGCGGCAGCGTGATCCCGTTCTTCCGCTCCCTGGCCGACCGGGGCGAGTCACTGCCGATCACGCACAAGGAGATGACCCGCTTCTGGATCACGCTGCCGCAGGCGGTGCGGTTCGTCGTGGACTCGTTCGACCTGATGAACGGCGGCGAGCTGTACGTACCGCGGATTCCCAGCATGCGGCTGGTGGACCTGGCCCAGGCAGTCGCGCCGGGCAGCCCGATGCACGAGGTCGGGGTGCGCCCCGGCGAGAAGCTGCACGAGGAGATGATCGCGCCCGACGACTCGCGCCGGACCCTGCAGCTCGCCGACCGCTACGTCGTGCAGCCGCACATCGCGGGCTGGGGCTACGAGCCGCCCGCCGAGGGCCTGCCGGTGCCGGAGGGCTTCGCCTACCGCTCCGACTCGAACGACCTGTGGCTGGACACGGACCAGTTGCAGGAGCTGATCGCACAGTATGGGTGAGTTTCTCCCGTACGGCCGGCAGTCGGTCACCGAAGAGGACATCGCGGCCGTCACCGAGGTGCTGCGGGGCGACTGGCTGACCACCGGACCTGCGGTGACGCGGTTCGAGGCGGACCTCGCCGGGCACACCGGCGGCAACCCGGCCGTCGCGGTGACCTCCGGCACCGCCGCGCTGCACGTGGCCTACGCGGCGGCCGGTGTCGGCCCCGGTGACGAGGTCGTGGTAAGCCCGATGACGTTCGTGGCCACCGCGGCGACCGCCGCGCTGCAGGGCGCCGAGGTCGTGTTCGCCGACGTCGAGCCCGACACCGGCAACCTGGCTCCCGCCGCCGCACGGGCGGCACTGACCGAGCGGACCAAGGTCGTCGCGGCGGTCGACTACGCGGGCCACCCCGCCGAGCTGGACGAGCTCCGCGCGGTCGCGGACTCCTCCGGTGCGCTCCTGCTGGAGGACGCCGCCCACTCGGTCGGTGGCTCCTGGCAAGGGCGGCCGGTCGGCTCCATGGCGGACCTGACGACGTTCTCGTTCTTCCCGACGAAGAACCTGACGACCGCCGAGGGCGGGGCGGTGGTGACGCCGGCCGGCCCGCTGCTGGAGCGGGCACGGGCGTTCCGCAACCACGGGCTGGTCCGGGACCGCGCCGCGCAGCGCCACCCGGACGAGGGCGCCTGGCACCAGGAGGTGCACGAGTTCGGGCTGAACTACCGGCTGCCCGACGTGCTCTGCGCGCTGGGCAGCAGCCAGCTGCGGCGGCTGGGGGAGTTCGGGCGGCGGCGGGCGGAGATCCACGCCCGCTACGACGGGGGCCTCGCCGACGTCGCCGAGGTGCGCACGCCGGTGACCCGCCCCGGTGCCGAGGTGATGTGGCACCTGTACGCGCTGCGGGTGCTCGACGGCCGGCGGCGCGCGCTGTACGAGCATCTGCGCGGCGCCGGGATCGGCGTGCAGGTCAACTACATCCCGGCGTACTGGCATCCGGTGTTCGAGGACCTGGGGTACCGGCGTGGCCTCTGCCCTGCCGCCGAGGGGTTCTATCGCGAGCAGCTGTCGCTGCCCCTGTTCCCGGACCTCACCGACGCCGACGTCGACCGGGTGATCGAGGAGATCCGGGCGTTCTTCGGCTCGTGAGTGCCTACCAGAGTTAGAACTCGGGTAGGCACTCACGAGCGTCAGACGAGGTCCCAGCTGAGCGGGGTGCCCTTCGCCGCGTCGGTGCGGAAGGTACGGCCGAGCACCTTCCCGATGTCCGCGGGCGGCAGGCCGCCCGCAGGCCGGATCGAGCGCACGTTGCGCTCGGTCACCAGGTCACCGGCCCGCACATCCTCCACGACGTAGAGCGAGCGGCGGATCCGCAGGCCACCCCGTTCGCTCTCGCGAGGACCGATGCTCGGCTCCCCCAGCGCCTCCCAGGCGCGCCCGCTCTCGGTCACCAGGGCGGCCAGCTCGTGCGGCTCGAGGGAGAACGCCGAGTCCACCCCGCCGTCGTCCCGGGACAGCGTCACGTGCTTCTCGACGGCACACGCGCCCAGCGCGACCGCCGCGAGCGGCACGCCGATGCCCATCGTGTGGTCGGAGAGCCCCACCACGGCGCCGAACGCCTGCGCCAGCACGGGCAGGGCACGGAGGTTGCTGTCCCGCGCCGGGGCCGGGTAGGAGGCGGTGCAGCCGAGCACGACGAGCTGGTCGTTGCCCGCCTCGCGGGCGGTCCGCACGGCCGCGTCGATCTCGGCGATCGTCGCCTTGCCGGTGGAGATGATCAGCGGCTTGCCGGTGCGCGCGCACAGCTCGATCAGCGGCAGGTCCACGATCTCGGAAGAGGCGATCTTGTAGCCGGGGGCGTCCAGCGACTCCAGCAGGTCCACCGCGGTCGGGTCGAACGGGCTGGAGAACGCTTCGAGCCCGCGCTCGCGGGCCCGGCGGAAGATCGGCTCGTGCCACTCCCACGGGGTGTGTGCCCGGTCGTAGAGCGCGTAGAGGTTCTCGCCGTCCCAGAGCGAGTCGGGGTTGGTGATCCGGAACTCCGGGGTGTCCACGTCGATGGTGATCGTGTCGGCGCGGTAGGTCTGCAACTTCAGCGCCTGCGCGCCGCTGTCGGCCACCGCGTCCACGATGGCGAGCGCGCGGTCGAGGTCGCCGTTGTGGTTGCCGGACATCTCGGCGATCACGAACGGCCGGTGATCGGGGCCGATGTGGTGTGCGCCGAAGCGCACCTGCGGGCGGGGCGCCGTCATGCTCCGCCTCCCTTCCAGTCGGCTGCGCTCAGCTCGTTCCACACGACCTCGCGCGGTTGCCCGTCGACCTCGCGGGTGAAGCGGCGCACCTCGGTGAAGCCGACCTGCTCGTGCAGGCTCAGCACCGGCGTATTGGCCGCCAGCGTGGCCGCTCCGATCCGGGGGGCGCCGAGCACGTCGAAGGCGTACGCGATGGCCTCGTGTTCGAGATCGGCCCATGCCGCGGCCCGCTGGTCGCCGAGACCGGCCACGTCGACGTACTTGCTCCACTCGACCAGCTCGGAACCGATGCCGGTGAAGACGACGACACCGGCAGGCTCACCCGCCCGCTCGTACACCAGCACCCGCCGGGCCGGGTCGCCGGAGACGGCGTTCCACCAGGCTCGATGCTCCTCCGGCCCGATCTCGTGGGTGGTGAAGCTCGCCCGGCGGACCTTCGGATGGTTGCGCCAGCGCCGGATCGACTCCAGGTCGGCCTCGGTGGCGGGACGGAGCACCGCTCAGTCCCCGGCGGTGGCGCCGGCCCGCTCCTCCAGCTTGCGCAGCCGGTCCTCGTAGCGGGCGATGCCCGTGAGACGCACGCGGATCCGGGCGTGCTGCCGCTGCACCTCCTCGATCAGCGACCTCGCCTCGGCCAGCTCCGGCTTGTCGGCGGGCGGCGTCAGCGCGATCTTCTCGCGCAGTGTCTCCAGCTCGCCCTCCTGCGCGGCGACGGCCGGGATCAGCCGCTTCACCTCGCCTGCCGTCCAGTGCAGGTCCTGGTTCAGCTTGTCAAGCCGCTTCTGGAGCTCGTCCAGCCTGCGGCGATGCTCCGCCGTGCAGCGCTGCTGCTCCGCGAGGCGCTCGCCCTGCTCGTCGATACGCCGGACGTGGCCCGCGACACGGTCGTCGATGCGGAAGTCCACGAGCCGGGCGAGTCTCGCCGCGGCGCCCTCGCGGAGAAGTCTGAACGGGTTGGCTGACGTCATTGAACGTTCCTTCGGGTCCGTGCCGGGGGTTAGCGGAGCAGCTTGGTCTTGCCGGTCTTCGTCCAGGAGTCCAGCAGCCTGCCCTCGGCGGCGATCTGGTGCTCGGGTCCCACCTTGCACGAATCGCCTGCGGCGTGCTCCCAGGACGTCTGATGCGGATCGTCGATGAAGGAGAACCCGGTGAGCACCAGGTCGGCGTCCGGGAACGAGGTCCGCGCGATCCAGGCGGCCATGGTGCCGGTCGTGGCCCAGGTCGCGGCCTCGCGGGAGGGCAGTCCCATCGCCTCCGACAGCGGCAGCGTCACCTCGCGGTTGGACACGGGCACGAGGCCGAGGTCCGCGGGCCACCACTCCGGGATCGGCTCCGGCTCCCAGTGCAGCCTGCCCGGCTCGACCATCAGGTACAGCCGCGAGCGGTAGTGCTCGAAGACGTACCTGGTCGCTCGCAGTGCCCGGTTGAACACGACGACATGGGTCCTGCTGCCCACCGTCGGCGGCGCGCCGGGGTCGTCGCGCACGAAGCCGTTCACCCGGATGACGAGGTCACAGGCGTCGACCGCCTTGGCTCGCTGCTCATCCGGCGGCAGCGGCTGGTTGCCGACGACCGCAACGGCCCGCGGATCGGGCCGGTCGGCGTAAGCCTGCAGGAGACTCACCATCAGGCTCGGCGCCAGGACATCAGAATCCATAGCGGTGGAAGTTATCAGGGCTGCCCAGGTCACCGTCCGCGTCACCGGTTAACCGGACGCGCGGAAGCGGCGGGATCGGCCGCCAGTACCCTCGTTCCCGTGCACGCCACAAGCACCGTTGATGCCGCGGACGAGTCCGCCGCGACAGCCAAGCCAACCCCGGACCGCCGTTCCTGGGAACGCGCCTTCGCCGACCTGAGAGACGGCTTCACGCAGCGCGAGCTGTGGAGCCACCTCGGCTGGCAGGACATCAAGCAGCGCTACCGTCGCTCCGTCCTCGGCCCGCTGTGGATCACCCTGAGCATGGGCGTCACCGCCCTCGGGCTCGGCCTGCTCTACTCGCAGCTGTTCGACGCGTCGATCGGGACGTTCCTGCCCTACATCACCACGGGCTTCATCGTCTGGCAGTTCATGCTGGGCAGCCTGACCGAGGGCACCAACACGTTCATTGCGAACGAGGGGCTCATCAAGCACCTGCCCGCGCCGCTCTCGGTCTACGTGCTGCGCACCCTGTGGCGCCAGACGATCCTGTTCGCCCACAACATGATCATCTACTTCATCGTGGTCACGATCTTCTGGGGCAGCCTCACGAAATCCGGCTACGTCCTCACTGACGCCGGTATTCCGCAGCCCGGCCTCGGCTGGAGCGCGCTGCTCGCCATCCCCGGCTTCGCGATGCTCGCGCTGAACGCCGGCTGGGTGATCCTGCTCCTCGGCATCGTGTCCACCCGGTTCCGGGACATCCCGCAGGTCATCACGAGCCTCATCAACCTGATGTTCTTCATGACGCCGATCGTGTGGACCACGGACATCCTCAAGTCCAAGTTCGGCGAGTCGGCGGGCTGGCGCGACCTGTGGGTCGTGGAGCTGAACCCGCTGTACCACTTCCTGCAGATCGTGCGCGCGCCGCTGATCGGCAACGAGCAGAGCTGGCACCACTGGGTGATCGTCGCCGGGATCGCCGTCGTCGGCTGGAGCCTGGCACTGGTGGTACTGCGCAACTACCGGTCCCGCGTGTCCTATTGGGTGTGAGAACTGATGACCAGCATTGAAGTGTGGAACGCCTCCGTCGACTTCCCGATCTTCGACGCGAAGAGCCGTTCGCTGAAGAAGAAGGTGCTCGGCAAGGTCGGCGGCAAGATCGGCACCGACAGCAAGGTGCCGGTGATCGAGGCGCTGCACGACATCACGGTCTCCGTGCACGCCGGCGACCGGGTCGGCCTGGTCGGGCACAACGGTGCGGGCAAGTCGACCCTGCTCCGCCTGCTCTCGGGCATCTACGAGCCGACCCGCGGCTCGGCGAAGATCCAGGGCCGCGTCGCCCCGGTCTTCGACCTCGGTGTCGGCATGGACCAGGAGATCTCCGGCTACGAGAACATCATGATCCGGGGCCTCTACCTGGGGATGACGCGCAAGCAGATGGAGAAGCGGGTCGACGACATCGCCGACTTCACCGAGCTCGGCGACTACCTCTCAATGCCGCTGCGCACGTACTCCACCGGTATGCGGGTGCGGCTGGCGCTGGGCGTGGTGACGTCGATCGACCCGGAGATCCTCCTGCTCGACGAGGGCATCGGCGCGGTGGACTCCCGGTTCCTCAACAAGGCCAGGGACCGCCTCGTGGACCTGGTGCGCCGCTCGGGCCTGCTGGTCTTCGCCTCGCACCAGGACGACCTGCTCCTCGAACTGTGCACCTCGGCGATCTGGATGGACGAGGGCCACATGAGGATGCAAGGCTCGCTGCGGGACGTGCTCAAGGCGTACAAGGGCAAGGACCCGTTCCAGAACATCAGCCCCGAGACCGCCGCACGGCTCGGGATCGAACGTCCGGTGTCGGTCAAGGGCGGCGAATGACATGAGCAACGAGCGGGCACCGCTGGGCGAGAACTCCGTGGTGGCCGTGGTGGTCACCCGGCACCGGCGGGACCTGCTCGCCGACTCGCTGAAGATCATCGGGACGCAGACGCATCCCGTCGACCACCTCGTCGTGGTCGACAACGGCCCGGACCAGCCTGCCAGGGACGTCGTCGAGGCGTTTCCGCTGCCGTTCACCTACCTCCCGTCGCACCGCAACCTCGGCGGCGCGGGCGGGTTCGCACTGGGCATGCTGCACGCGCTGGCGCTTGGCGCCGAGTGGGTCTGGCTCGCCGACGACGACGGGCGGCCGGCCGACGAGAACGTGCTCGCGGTGCTGCTGGAGGAGGCGCAGCGGCGCGGGCTGGCCGAGGTCTCTCCCGTGGTCGCCAACATCGACGATCCGGACAAACTGGCGTTCCCGCTGCGCCGCGGGCTGACCTGGAAACGCTCGTCGGCCGAGCTGGGCACCGACTTCCTGCCCGGTATCGCCTCGCTGATGAACGGCGCCCTGTTCCGGGCGTCCACGCTGGAGGTGACCGGCGTGCCGGACCTGCGGCTGTTCTTCCGCGGTGACGAGGTGGAGCTGCACCGGCGGCTGGTCCGTTCCGGCCTGCCGTTCGGCACGTCGCTGAAGACGGCCTACCTGCATCCGAACGGGTCCGACGAGTTCAAGCCCATGCTCGGCGGCCGGTTTCACGCGCAGGACCCGGAGAACGAGGTCAAGCGGTACTACACCTACCGCAACCGCGGCTACCTGCTGTCCCAGCCGGGCATGCGCAAGATCGGCGCACTGGAGGTGCTGCGCTTCGGCCTGTACTTCGTCGGCGTCAAGCGCGACCCGAAGGCGTTCGTGCGCTGGCTGCGACTCGTCCGGCAGGGCCGCAAGGAGCGATTCTACCGCTACTGAGCCTCCACCCCGGCCGTTCGGCGAGGGTGGAGGCCGAGCGCGCTACTCCCCGATGACCGGCGGCGCGGTGCGCTGGTCGGTGCCGAAGACCTCGTCGGGATCGCCCTCGACGAGGTAGGTGGGACGCTGGTGCTCCTCGTCGCCACCACCCTGGGCCCCACCGCGGCCTGCGCCGCCCATTCCGGCGCCCATGCCACCGCGACCTGCGGCGGCCGCCGCACCGGCACCACCGGCCGCACCGGGGCCGACACCGCCGACGCCACCCGGTTTGGCCGCGCCCGAACCCGTTCCGGCGCCGGGCGTGCCCGCGCCCCCCGCTCCGGCGCTGCCGCCGGGGCCGAAGCCGCCCATCCCACGGCCCATCTTGCTGCTGTAGTCACCGCCACTGCCACCGCCGGCGCCGCCCGCGGCGGCCATCCCGCCCATCGGCATGGCGCCCATTCCCATGGGCCCTTGGCCGCCGGGCGACGAACCGCGCGGCACGCCGGTGGTCGGCGGGCGGTATCCGGAGGGACGCGTGCCACTGTCGCCGGGCAGCGAGCCGGACCCGGTTCCGCGGCCTGCGGGCAACGGCGTCGGTACCGGAGCGACTCCGCCGGACCCGCCACCACCGGGAACGGACCCGCCACCTCCCGGAACGGACCCGACGCCACCAGGTATCGACCCGCTACCGCCGCCACCCGGAACCGAGCCGCCGGGAACGCCGCCGCCGACGTACCCCGAGGCGTCGGTACCGCCGTTGCCTGCCGGCGCCGCAGGACCGGGCATCGGGCCGCCGACTATCCCGGCCCGGCCGTCGCCCTCGCCGAACTTCGGCGGCTCGGCGAACACCGGCTGCTTGGACGCCGCGGTGTAGAGGTCGTTGTCGTACTGGGTCATCACGCTGGCGGCCTGGGCGTGCGCCTCCTGGCTCGCCCGATGGGTCTCCATCGTGTTGTTGATGTTGTCGACGATGTCGAGTGGGTTGCTCCCCCACTTCTTCATCTCGGTTTCCCAGTTGAACGGGATCTCTTCCGGCATCCTGTTCTTGACGGTGCTACCCGCCTCCGCCTGCTGGAACATGACCTCGGAGGCGAGCTGCGCGTTCTGCGAGTTCCCGTCGGCCCACGTGGTCAGGCTCGAGAAGTAGCCGTGCGCGCTGTTCGCCGCGTCGCCCTCCCACTCGTTCCTCGACCTGGAGACCGCGGAGCTCAGCTCCTTGGAGAACTCCTCGAAAGCCAGGTGCAGCTTGTGGTAGGCGTCCGACGCCTCAGTCACCTGTGCCGGCTCGAGATCCTCGGTGACGTACCGGGTGAGCGATGCGTGATCGTGGCCCTGGTAGTCGGCGTTGGACGGGTTCAGGCCCTCCTGCCGTTCGATTCCGCTCGACGACAGTTCCTGCACGCGTTCCTGACCGACCTGGTCCGCTCGCGCGTCGGCGCCGGAGCGCGCCACCGCCCGCTGCAGCAGGCCGATGAAACCCGTGTTGTCGACACCGGCTTCGGCGCGCGCCATGAGGTAGTCCTGGCGGTCGGACGGTGACAGCGACAGGAACTCCTCGTCGCTCAGCTCTCGCGGCGGCGTCGCATCAGGACTGCTCATCTCGCTCACCCCTCGGGAAGTCTTGGATCGACGACATCGGCGACCTTGCCGGCGATGTCACAAGCCTGATCGGTGTCCACGCCGGAGACCTGGACGTCGACCCGGGAAGTCTCACCCACGGCCAGCGCCAGCGTGCAGCCTCCGGTGGTGGGAGCCTGGACGGCCTTGCGGCCGCTGCCCTCGAGCTCGCCGGCGGTCGTGCCCTGCCCCGTGTCGTTGACACTGTCGATGCCCTGGCTGTCCCGTACGTTGAGACCGATCGTCGGCAGGCTCTCTCCGCCTTCGCGTTCAGGTAGCCAGACGCACGCCCTGGCCGAAGCGATGTCCTTCTGTTCGCCGGTCTTGAACGTGGCGAACTCCGCCAGTTCCCCGGCCTCCAGCAGCGTGCACGGGTCCAGCGAAGCCGTCGGCGCCGCCGCATCCCCGGGCGAGCTCGGAGCCGTGTTCGGCACGGACTCACCGCCGTCGGCCGGGGCGCTCGTGGCAGGCGCGGCCGCACCGGGCTCGGCATCGGAACACGCGCCGGCGGTGACGAGGGCGAGGGCGGCAGGCAGTAGCAGTGCGCCCCGGATCAGGTGCGTTCGCATGATCAGATCTGCACCGACCCGATGTTGCCCGCCGTGTTTCCCTCGTTCTCCTGGTAGATCCCCGCCGCCCGTTGCAGTGCCTCGTCCGCGTCGCGGAGAACCTGCCGGAACTGGTCCACCACCGCCGTCGCCGATCCGGCACCCGCGTTCGCGGCCTTCTGGTCGTGTGCGGCCACCTCGCGCCCGTAGTCGTGGCTGCCCAGTTTGGGCTCGTGTTCGAGCGCGTCGATCGTGTAACCGAGTTCGTCGAGTTGCCCCTGCATCTTCATGACGGCGTCGCGCAACGGCTTCATACCTTCTTCGCTGATCCGGAAGCCGCCCGACTTCGCCGCCTCGACGAGCTTCCGCGTCTCCGCCGCCGTCGCCGCGATCGCCTGCTTGCTCATGGCGGGCATGAGCTGCCCAATGCCCGCGCCGACGGCCGCGCCGGCACCCGCGCCAGCGGCCCCCGAGTCCGGTACGAATGGCATCGCTACCCCACATCCTCGCCTGTCATCCGGTGGGCAGTTTACTAGCCGATCAACGGCCCGGATGACTCTTTCACCAAGAACTGCCCGCCGCTATGACGCGGCCGCCCTCCGGCCGGTTCCTACAGGTAGCCCTCGAGCTGCGCGTAGAGCTGCTGGGCGATCCGTGCGTTGTCGGCGGGCGCGTAGGTGAGCCACTGCTGACCGTCCTCGGCCGCACGCATCGTGCAGAAGTACCGCCCGTCCTCGGTGTCGAACCACGCGATCGGGTCCAACCCGCCCTCCTTGCCGTCCTGGCCGCGCACGAACGCGCTGAACTGGCCGATGCGCCGCTTCGGCTTCTCGAAGATGCGTTCGACGGCCCGTAGCTGCGACGACGACTGCGAGCGTGGCGCCGAGACGCCCGCGAAAGGGTCGTAGCCGCTAGCGGCGGCGGCGTGCCGGGCACGGCGGGCAGGCTTCGCGATGGTCACCGACTGGCCCGCCGCGGCGGGCGTCAGTGGCAGCAGGTCGACTATCGCGCTGACGATACCGGTCGGCCGGGCCTCCTCGAACACGAGCAGGTTTCGGTTCTGGCGGACGACCACCGCGAACTGCCCGTTCGAGCATGCCCGGGCAAACAACCGGTCTTCGCCCTCCAGTTGCGCCGCGGCCGTGATGGCCACCGGCGAGCGGACGAAGGTCTGGAGGGCGAGCTCGGTGTCCCCGTCGAGCCGGCCGCCCCGCAGCAGTCCCCGGCCTTCCAGATCGCGGAAAACCGCCTCCCTGACCTGGGCACGCTGCTCGTGGGTGGTGCCGATGTGCGGCACCTCGAACGGAAACGGGGCGCGGCCGAGCCGCGCGTGTTCCAACAAGATGTCCACCGCCGCCAACGACAGCGAGAACGAGTACGGCATCGCCGATCCCCCCGGATGACCAGAACGTCGGAGTCGCACGTTAGCAGCTCAGCGGCATCCGCCCTGAGCGAACCCGCTTGCCCGGCCGATCAACGGCTGCTGTTCTGAGCGCATGGCCGATGAGAAACCCGCACTCGTGATCCACCTCGCCACGGGCGGGGACCCGCTGCTTTTCCAGCTCCCACCGGAGGCCACCGAGCAGAACGCCGTGCTCACCGGACGGCTCCACGGCCTGCTGGGCGACGGCACCGTGGAGACCGTCCGCACGAAGGACGGCTTCGACGTGAACATCGACTTCGGCAAGGTGGCGGTCGCCTACGTCGACGACCTCCAGCGCAGGGGCAAGACCTTCGGGCTGCGCTGACCGGTCACAGCTCGTACAGGCGGGTCCAGTTCTCGCGGCTGGTCAGCTTCGGCTGGGCCCGCAGGTACTGGGCCTGCACGCCGCGGCCCTCCTTCCGCAGCCGGTTGATCACCTTCGCACCGCGCCTGGCCAGCTCGAACATCCGCTGCCGGTCGTAGCGCCGCACGCGCACGCCCTCCTGTGAGGCGTCGGTGACCACGGCCGTCTCGAACTGCGACACGTGCCACCAGTTCGACTCATCGTGCGGGATCATGCCCAGCGCGTGCTTGTGCTTTCCGACGATCCGGTCGATGATCCGCTTGACCAGGTAGAACCGCTGCAGGAACGGCCGCGGCGCGGTGTTGAAGATCGTGATGTCGTTGGACGGGATGCCCGGCACCTCGGTGGCCGGGTGCCGCTTGGTCTCCGGGTAGCGCGAGCGGATCTCGCGGATCTCCTTCATCGCGGCGACCCCGCCGTCGTGCAGGATCTCCGGCCCCTCGAGGAAGTCCTCGACCGCCTTGACGAGCGTCGCCGCCAGCCCGTACTGCATGCCGAGCAGGTACCGGACCAGCTGGGCCAGCAGCACGCGCGTGAGCAGGTTCAGGTCGAACGGGCTGTGCAGCGCCGCGGTGATGATGGAGTTACGCAGGTTGAAGTAGCGGTGCCACTCGTCCCAGTCCTTCCAGTGGAAGTCGGCGTGCCACACGCCGGCCCCTGGCAGGGTGACGGTCGGGAAGCCGTGCGCCCGCGCCCGGTAGCTGTACTCCGCGTCGTCCCACTGGAAGAAGTACGGCAGCGGGTAGCCGACCTCCTTGACGACCTCGTACGGGATCAGGCACGACCACCAGCCGTTGTACCCGGCGTCGAGCCGCCGCTCCTGCCGGTTCGGCTTGCCGGTCTCCTCGTCGACGCCGAGGAGGTCGGCCGTCGACAGGCTGTGCGGCACCGGCTTGCCCGGCTCCAGCGCGTTCAGGTTCGCGTACTCGGCGCTCACGTGGAGCTGGTTCGGGTGTAGCAGGTTGAGCATCTGGCCGCCGACGATCAGCGGGTCGGCCGTGCGGTTGGCGAACGCGGTCAGCCGGATCACCAGGTCGGGCTCCAGCAGCACGTCGTCGTCCATGAACAGCACGTTGGCGTGCTCGGTGCCGGGCTGGCCCGCCACCTCGTAGAGCCCGCGGGTGAACCCGCCCGCGCCGCCGAGGTTGGGCTGCTTGATGTAGTGCAGCCGGTCGCCGAGCCGCTCGGCGACCTCGGCGAAGGCGTCCCGGGAGTCGACCGTGTCGGTGCCCTGGTCCGCCACGTAGATCGCGTCCACGGTCTCCAGCGCCGAAAGCGAGTCGGCCAGCGCCCGCAGGTTCTGCAGGCAGTCGTCGGCGCGGTTCATCGTGCAGATCGTCACGGCGGTCGGGCGGAGCCGCTCCGGCGGCTCGACGGTCCAGCGCACGCCGGACACGGTGAGCCGCTCACCGGCCTCGGTCTCCAGATCGACCCACAGCGCGCCGCCGTCGAGGAACTTGTCCAGCGCGGCCTCCAGCGTGACGGTGCCGCCGTCGGCCTCCTCGGCCGAGTGCACGGCAACCGTCCGCGGCTCACCGTCCATGTCGGAGGCTCGCAGCACCAGCCGTCCCGTGCCCTCGACGGCGGCCGTGACCGTGACCGCGCGGACGTTCGTCCAGCGCTGCCAGTAGGCGGCCGGGAAGCGGCCGAAGTAGGTGTTGCCCGACACCCTGGCGGCGGGCTCCAGGGTCACGCTGTCACGCTTGCGAGCCACCGCGCCGCCGAGCACCTCGGCGTAGAGGTCCTTGCCGACGACGGCCGACGGCCCGGCGTAGAGCCCCCGCTGCGCGAGCAGCCCGGCGCCGGGCGCGCGTTCGGAGAACAGCGCCTGATCACCGCCCACGGCCCTGCCGTTCTTCGCCGGTTGCCGCGTGGTGGCCGATGCTGCTTTGCCGGGCATGTGACCTCAGTCCTCCGGGGGAGTGTTCAGCGGGATGCCAGCAAGGTACCGGTCGGCTTCCGGCATATCGGCACGGACCGCTCACCCGCGCGGCTCGCGGAACACGACCCACTTCAGCATGACGAAGTTGATGGTGGTGGCCGTTCCCTGCGCGATGACCCAGGCGAGCGCGATCCGCCAGGTGAGGTCCGGCAGCAGGTGCAGCGCGAGTGCGTTCGTGCCCACGTTGACAAAGAACGTCACCGTGTAAAGCAGCATGAATCCGCCGACCTGGCCAGCGCCGCCATTCCGGGCTCCGGTGAATGTGAAACGCCGGTTAAGGAAATACGCCGTCGTGGTTCCGGCGATGAAACTGAGCGCCTTCGCCAGGTGCACCCAGGTGCCTGCCTGCAGCAACGCCCAGTAGATCCCTGAGTCCACCAGTGCGCAGAAACCGCCGATGAGGACGAACCGCATGACCTGGGTGAGCAGGCCGGGACTCGGCGGGCGGGCCGCCGCGTTCGCCTGTGGATCCGTCGTCACCACTGCACTACCTCATCGGCCGGGGACTATTCGGGTCGAGTCTAGGAAATATGAAGAAGCGGTCACCGGCGGGCCACATTTCGCGATGGTTACCCTGGCTCAGGTGACCTCCCGACCCCACATCGAGCGGCGGACGCTGACGGGCTGGGCCCGCACCGCGCCGACGATCGCGAACGTGCTGAGCACCCCCGAGGTGGAGGTGATCGCGCGCGCCGTGGCGGAGGCCGGTGAGCGAGGCGTGATCGCCCGCGGCCTCGGCCGGTCCTACGGTGACCCGGCGCAGAACGCCGGTGGCCTGGTCATCGACATGACCGCGCTGGACACCATCCACTCCGTCGACCCGGACAGCGGGCACGTCGTGGTGGACGCCGGTGTGAGCCTCGACGCGCTGATGCGCGCCGCGCTGCCGCACGGCCTGTGGGTACCGGTACTGCCGGGAACACGGCAGGTGACGGTGGGCGGCGCGATCGGATCGGACATTCACGGCAAGAACCACCACACCGCCGGCAGTTTCGGCAACCACGTCGTGTCGATGGACCTGCTCACCGCGGACGGCGCCGTGCGGACGCTCACCCCCGAGGGCGCCGAGTCCGACCTGTTCTGGGCCACCGTCGGCGGCATGGGGTTGACCGGCATCATCCTGCGAGCCACGATCGCGATGACGCACACCGAGACGGCGTACTTCGTCGCCGATCTCGATCGCACGGCGAACCTGGACGAGACGATCGAGCTGTTCAGCGACGGCTCGGACGACGAGTACGACTACTCCTCCGCCTGGTTCGACTCGATCTCCACCGGCCCGAAGCTGGGCCGCGCCGCGTTCGGCCGCGGCTCGCTCGCAAAGCTCGACGACCTGCCGCCGAAGCTGCGGGCGGATCCGCTCAGGTTCGACGCACCGCAGCTCGCCACCCTGCCGGACATCTTCCCCAACGGGCTCGCCAACAAGCTGACGTTCAGTGCGATCGGTGAGCTCTACTACCGCAAGACACCGAAGCGGGCGCGCGGTCAGATCCAGAACCTGACGCAGTTCTACCACCCGCTCGACATGTTCGGGGAGTGGAACCGGGCCTACGGCTCGAAGGGCTTCCTGCAGTACCAGTTCATCGTGCCGTTCGCCGCCGAGGCGGAGTTCCGCCGGATCGTGCGGCGGATCGCGGAGTCAGGGCACGTGTCGTTCCTGAACGTATTCAAGCGCTTCGGCGAGGGCAACCGAGCGCCGCTGTCGTTTCCGATGCCGGGCTGGAACATCTGCGTCGACTTCCCCATCAAGGACGGTCTCGGCCGGTTCTGCCGGGAGCTCGACGAGGCCGTGCTCGGCATGGGCGGCCGCCTCTACACCGCGAAGGACTCCCGCACCGGACCCGCCGAGTTCGCCCGTATGTACCCGCGCCTCGACGAGTGGCGCAAGATCCGGCATTCCGTCGATCCGGACGGCATTTTCAAGTCAGACATGGCCAGGAGGCTGGAACTGTGATCGATGCGGTGGGCAACCCCCAGTCGCTGCTACTGCTCGGCGGCACCTCGGACATCGCGCTGGCGATCGCCGAGAAGTACCTTTCGGCGCGGCCGCTGCGGATCGTGCTCGCCGCGCGCCCCTCGGACCGGCTCGACGCAGCCGCCCGGCGGCTCCGTGACGCGGGCGCCGCGGTGTCCACAGTGGACTTCGACGCGACGGACACCGGTTCGCATCCCGCGGTGCTGGACAAGGCGTTCGCCGACGGTGACATCGACGTCACCGTGGTCGCCTTCGGCCTGCTCGGTGACGCCGAAGAGGTCTGGCAGGACCACGCCAAGGCGGTTGAGCTCGCCTCGGTCAACTACACCGCCGCGGTCTCGGCCGGCGTCGCCCTCTCCGAGAAGCTGAAGAAGCAGGGGCACGGAGCGGTGGTCGCGCTGTCCTCCGTGGCCGGCGAGCGGGTGCGCCGGTCGAACTTCCTCTACGGCTCCACCAAGGCCGGTTTCGACGGCTTCTACCTCGGCCTCGGCGAGGCCCTCCGGCCCTACGGCGTCAAGGTCACCGTGGTCCGCCCCGGCCAGGTCAGGACGAAGATGACCGAGGGCATGGGCAAGGCGCCGCTGGAGCAGACCGCCGAGCAGGTGGCCGAGATCGCGGTGGACGCCGTGCGCAAGGGCAAGGAGCTCGTCTGGGCTCCGGCACCGTTCCGGTTCGTGATGTCGGCCCTGCGGCACGTGCCGCGGCCGATCTTCCGGAAGCTGCCGATCTAGCGAGCCGGGCCGCTCACTGGCTGAGCCAGTACCCGAACGAGGTGTACTCCGGGTACGGGCTCAGCAGCGGGCGCACGGGCTCGAGTTCCAGCTTCACCTCCGGCGACGTGATCGCGTCGCCGGGCACGGTGAACGTGTCCTGAGTCCAGCCACGGTGGCCGGGCGCGTGCCGCCAGATCCCCGCGTCGGCGCCGTTCACGCGCACGCGCAGTTCGCGCTCGACGCCGGGCGCCAGGGTCCGGGAACTGATCGTGAGCGGCTCGCCGGGCTTCAGGCCGTCGACGGTGAACCGCTCGCCACCGACGATGATCCGGCCGCTGTCGAGCACGTCGCCCTGCCTGCGCAGGACCGTGTCCGGTTGCAGCCCTGGCTGCGCCATCCGCGGCTCGTAGCCGTGCTCCTCCTCCGCGGCCACATCACCGACGTTCAGGTAGTCGCGGACGTCACCGGCCACCGGCGCCCGGTCCCCGCTGCCCGCCAGCGCCCAGTTCGCCCGGTACACGTGGAGCTCGGTGAAGGGAACGATGCTGAAGCCGTCGAGCGCGGGAGGCGTCCGCACCGGGAAGGTGATCAACGGCTGGGGATTGAGCACACCACCGTCGACGAGGGGCTGCATCGGCGGGCCCGGCTCCTCGGCGTAGACGGCGAAGTAGCCGGGTCGCCGGTCGGCGGGAAGCCGCCGCAGGGCCTCGTACAGTGCGCCGGTGCCGTGGTTGCTCGGCTCGGCGAACCCGTTGGTGGTGAGCCCGATGAGGTCCACCGTGCGGCGCTCGCCGAAGTAGGCGATGGCTCCCACGTCCTTCACCGCGACCACCGCATCCGGCGGCAGGTTCCCGCTGATCCAGGCGCCGACGGACACGTCGGTGTCGCGGATCGTGGCCGCCTGCCTGCCGAGCTTCACAGCCCACGCCGGCAGCGCCAGAAGTGAGAACAACAGCGCGACGACGAGCATCGTGTGCAGGGCGATCCGCCGGGTCCGCTCGCGGACCAGCGGTCGCGTCAGCGCGTACACGCCGCACGCCGCGAGCAGCACGACGAGCGGCAGGAACGGCTGGATGTAGCGCATCTCGTGGATCAGCGCGGTGTTCAGCGTCGAGGCCGCCACCAGGACCGCGCCGAGGCCGAGCCCGACGGCCACGGTCAGCGGGCGCCACACCGGGCGGGTGACGAGCAGGTAGGCGAGCCCGCCGACGCAGAGCACCAGCGCGCCGGGGAAGGCGAAGTCCTGGTTGTTCAGCCCCACCAGCGCGTCGACGAAGCCGCGCACGTTCGCGGTCGTGCGGTCGACGAAGTCACCGAGGAAGAACTGCGGGCGGTCGTAGAGGTGCGACTTGGCCCGCACTCCGTTGGCGGTCATCGTGCCGGTGGCCAGCAGGTAGAAGAGGTACTGCCCGAGACCCGCCGCGACCGGCAGCAGGCTCAGCGCCGCCGAGCGCAGGGTCCGCCGGGTGGTGGCCTGCCCGGCCCGCCGGGCGGCGAGCAGGGTCCACACCATCGCGCCGCAGACCAGCACGGCGAAGACGAACCCCTCAGGGCGGACCAGCGCGAGCAGGCTGCTTAGTACCGGAGTGAGCACGAAACGTCGCCGGGGCCGCTCGCGGACGAACGCGAGCAGCGTCGTCATCAGCAGCAGGGCGGTCAGCCCGATCTCCATGCCGCTGGCGGCACCCCAGAGCAGGGGCCCGCTCACCGCGACGAGCACGCCGGACCAGACGCCGACCGCCCGGCCGACGAGGGCCTGGCCGAGCCGGTACACCACGGCCGCCGTCGCCGCGAGGCAGCCGATGCCGAGCACCACGGCGAACGGCAGCAGCAGGTTGCCCTGGAACCCGAGCAGGTGACCGGCACCGAGCATGAGCGCGTACAGCACGCTGCTCGCACCGGTGCTGACCGGCTCGCCGGGGTGGTACTGGAACGGATCGCCCGCGCCCAGCCTGCTGCCGTACTGCAGGTGGATGTAGACATCGTCCAGCGGGGCGATCAACTTGCCCTGGTTGTACGCCAGGTCGACGACCACGAAGACGCCGCCGAGCAGCAGGGTGAGCGCCGCGATCAGCCAGGCCGTGCGGTCCCGCGTGCCCCGGCCGGCTCGTGAGTGCGCAGACGAGTTAGAACTCGTGTCGGCACTCACGAGGCTGGCGTGCCCGGCTAGAGGTAGATCGACAGCACGAGGGTGACGACCCATGATGCCCCGAGTATCTGCAGCACGCGGTCGCGCAGCGCGATCTCCTCCGGCTCCCCCGCGTTGCCGCCGTCGACGTCGACCGCGTACCGCAGCACCGCCACCACGAACGGCACGATCGAGATGACCGACCAGATCGACTCGGGCATGATCTGCTGCTGCTCGAACGCCCACAGGCAGTAGGACATGATCAGGATGGCCGCGGAGGTCGCCCACACGAAACGCAGGTAGCTCGCCGAGTACTTCTTCAGCGAAGAGCGGATCTTCGCGCCCGTTCGCTCGAAGAGCATGATCTCGGCGTAGCGCTTGCCCGCGACCATGAACAGCGAGCCGAAGGCCGTCACCAGTAGGAACCACTGTGACAGGGCGATGCCGGTGGCCACGCCACCGGCGATCAACCGCATCAGGAAGCCGGAGCCGACGATGGCGAGGTCGACCACCGGCTGGTGCTTGAGGCCGAAGCAGTAGCCGAGCTGGATGGCCTGGTAGACGGCGAGCACGATCAGCAGCCGCCAGTCGGCGAGCAGGGCGACCGCCGCGCCGGCCGCGAAGAACGCCACGGCCGCGCCGTAGGCGAGCGGGACGGGCACGAGGCCCGCCGCGATCGGCCGGTTGCGCTTGGTCGGATGCGCGCGGTCGGCCTCGACGTCGACCGCGTCGTTGATGAGATAGACCGAGGAGGCGACCAGCGAGAACGCGACGAAGGCGACGAGTGCGTCGAGCAGGACCTGGCCGTTGCCGATCTGGCCCGCGGTGAAGGGCGCCGCGAAGACGAGGACGTTCTTGACCCACTGCCGTGGGCGCGCCGTCTTGCCGACACCGAGCACCGTGCCGACAGGGCCCCGCCTGGCAGGGGTTTCGTGCAGTTCAGCCCGCTCGGTCGTCTCGCTCATCGTGGTTTCGGCTTCCGTGTTTGGAGCTTGCGGCGCAACAGACCGCCGGTCACCCCGCCGAGGACGGCTCCGGCGAGCACGTCGGACGGGTAGTGCACGCCGAGTATGAGCCTGGAGGCCAGCATCGGCGGAACGAGGGTGGGCACGAGGTTGTGTCCGGTCAGTCCGGAGTACAGCACGGCCGCCGCCGTCGTCGACGTCGCGTGCGACGAGGGGAAGCTCAGCTTGCTCGGCGTGCCTACACCCACCTCGATGCCCGGGTGCCGCGGGCGGGCGCGGCGAACCACGCGCTTGACGGCGATCGACGCGGCGTGCGCGCCGACCACCCCGGCCGCCGCGGTGAGCCAGTCCCTGCGGTGTGGCCGGTCCATGGCGGCGCCGAGCAGGCCGAGGGCGAACCAGCCCGCGCTGTGCTCGCCGAAGTGCGACAGCCCGCGAGCGGCCCGCACGGTCGCGGGCCGGGTGAGCCTTCGCTGGACGCCGACCAGCAGCGCGACCTCGCCTGCGAGCGGCTCCTTCTCAAGCATCGATCGACCCGTCCAGCGGCGCGCCGTCGGACAGGTGCGGACCGATCTTGTTGTCGAACATCGACAGCGCCGAGCCGATCGCCATGTGCATGTCGAGATACTTGTACGTGCCGAGCCTGCCGCCGAAGAGGATGTTGTGCTCGCGGGCCTCGGCCTTCGCCAGCTCCCGGTAGCGCTCCAGCTTCTCGCGGTCCTCGGTCGTGTTGATCGGGTAGTACGGCTCGTCGTCGTCCTTGGCGAAGCGCGAGTACTCGCGGACGATGACCGTCTTGTCCTCCGGGTACTTCCGCTCGGGGTGGAAGTGCCGGAACTCGTGGATGCGGGTGTAGGGCACGTCCGCGTCGTTGTAGTTCATCACCGAGGTGCCCTGGAAGTCACCGGTCGGCACGACCTCCTGCTCGAAGTCGAGCGTGCGCCAGCCCAGCCTGCCCTCCGAGTAACCGAAGTAGCGGTCGAGCGGCCCGGTGTAGACGGTCGGCGTGCCCTCCGGGATCGCGTCCCGCACGTCGAAGTAGTCGACGTTGAGCCGCACCTCGATGTTCGGGTGGTCCGCCATCCGCTCCAGCCACGCGGTGTAGCCGTCGACGGGCAGCCCCTCGTAGGTGTCGTTGAAGTAACGGTTGTTGAAGTTGTAGCGCACCGGCAGCCTGGTGATGATCGCCGCCGAAAGCTCCTTCGGATCGGTCTGCCACTGCTTGGCCGTGTAGCCGCGCACGAACGCCTCGTAAAGCGGCCGGCCGATCAGCGAGATCGCCTTCTCCTCGAGATTCTGCGCTTCCCTGGTGTCGATCTCGCTGGACTGCTCGGCGATCAGCGCACGCGCCTCGTCGGGACTGTGCGACTTACCGAAGAACTGGTTGATCAGCCCCAGGTTCATCGGCAATGGGTAGACCTGGCCCTGGTACTTGCCGAACACCCGGTGCTGGTAGTCGGTGAACTCGGTGAACTGCTTCACGTAATCCCACACCCGCTTGTTCGAGGTGTGGAACAGGTGCGCGCCGTAGTTGTGCACCTCGATACCGGTCTCCGGTTCGGGCTCGGAGTAGGCGTTGCCGCCGATGTGGTGCCGCCGCTCCAGCACGAGGACACGTTTGCCGAGCTGGGTGGCGGCCCTTTCGGCGATTGTCAGGCCGAAGAAACCGGAACCGACCACAATCAGGTCGAATCCGGCAAAATCGTCTCGGGTGATCTCTGCGGAGTTCGTGTGCGCGCTCACGGGCGAAAAGGCTACCGGCGTGCCTGGCGGCCATTTCACCGCCCATCCGCAAATGCCGCTGACCAGGAACTCGGGAGACGGTCCTCGTAGGGCGTGGCTGCCCCTGCCTGCCGCACGAGGACCGTCCCGCCCTCAGCACCCCCGGGCGTCCTCCCCGCGCCTGCGACAGGATCGACGCCGCCCGGCGCGACCCGGTTCCACGGCCGCGGAACACCACCCGTCCGGGCTAACGCTCCTGCAGTGCGGGCAACTGTTCCTCGACGACCTGTTCGAGTACTGCCTCCCGGCCCTGGTACGGGGTGCCGCTGCGCGGCCAGTGCACCACGATGTCGGTGAAGCCCAACTCGCCTGCCCGCCCCGCCGCGTCGGCGAAGGCCTCGGTGCTGGAAAGCGAGAACACCGGGGCGGCGTCGAGGGACAGGTACCGGTGGACGTCCGCGCGGTCCCGGCCCGCGCGCTCCAGCACCTCGTCGAAGGTCTTCGCGAGCTCGGCGACCGAGTCCCACCAGTCGTCCTGGCGCTCGGCCGGCCTGCCCGTCGTGACCCATCCTGCGCCGAACCCGGCCGCCACCCGCATGGTGCGCGGCCCGTTCGCCGCGACCAGGAATGGCAGCCGCGGGCGCTGCACCGGTCCGGGCAGGTTCCGGGCGCCGCGCGCGGTGTAGAAGTCACCCTCGTGGTCGTAGCGGTCTATGCGGAGCAGACCGTCGAGCGCCTCGACGAACTCGGCGAAGCGGTCGGTCCGCTGCCGCGTGGAGATCTCCGGCTCACCGAGCACGCCGGTGTCGTAGCCGACTCCGCCTGCGCCGACCCCGAGCACGAACCTGCCGTCCGCGAGGTCGTCGAGGGTGACCAGCTCGCGCATGAACGGCACCGGGTGCCGGAAGTTGGGCGAGGCCACGAACGTACCGAGCCGGATCCGGGAGGTGACCATCGCGGCGGCGCCGAGGGTGGGCACGGCGCTGAACCACGGACTGTCGACGAGCGTGCGCCAGCCCAGGTGATCGTAGGTCCAGGCGTGGTCGAAGCCGTACTCCTCGGCGGCCCGCCACTTGGGTTCCGCCGCCCACCACCGGTCTTCCGGAAGGATCACAATGCCTACACGCACGGCGCCCCACGCTAGCGGTGCCGTACGACACGCTGGTGGACGGGTTTGTTCTGGGAAACTGTAGGCGTGGAGAAACCCCGGCTGGTTGCCTCGGACGTCGACGGAACGCTGCTCTCGCCGCTCGAGCGGCTCACCGACCGCACCATCGACGTGGTGGGCAGGGCCGTCGACGACGGCGTCCCGGTGCTGCTGGTCAGCGGCCGTCCCCCGCGCTGGATCCCGGCGGTCGCGGAGCAGGCCGGGCTGACCGGCTACGCGGTGTGCGCGAACGGCGCGGTGCTCTACGACATCGGCGACGACCGGGTGCTCGACGTGCACGGACTGCTCGACCCGGTGCTGCTGAACGACGTCGCCGAGGCACTCGAACACGCGCTCCCCGGCTGCCGGCTCGCGGCGGAGCGGATCGGCAGGTCCGCCATCGACCCGGACGTCCAGCACTTCGTGATCGAGCCCCACTACAGCAACCCGTGGGGCGACGGCGAGGGCTCGACGGCGCCGAGGGCGGAGATCCTCGGCCATCCGGCGGTGAAACTGCTGGTCAGCCACGGCCGGATGACGTCGGACGAGATGGCACGTGCGGCGCGGGCTGCACTCGGCGGCGCCGTGGACATCACGTTCTCCTCCGGCGGCGGCCTGATCGAACTGGCCGCGCGTGGCGTCACCAAGGCGACCGGCCTCGCGGAGGTCGGTCGCCGGCTCGGGGTCGATGCCGAGCACACCATCGCGTTCGGTGACATGCCCAACGACCTGGAGATGCTGCGCTGGGCTGGGCACGGCGTCGCCGTCGCCAACGCCCACCCGGACGTGCTCGACGCGGCCGACGAGGTCACGGCTCCCAACTCCGAGGACGGCGTGGCGCAGGTCCTCGAACGCTGGTTCTAGCTGGTCCCGGCTCGTGAGTGCCTACACGAGTTCTAACTCGGGTACGCACTCACGAGTCGAGGTCGGCGGCTTCCTCCGGGGTCGGCGCGGTGCCGCCGAGGTGGGCGGGCAGCCACCAGCGGTCCTCGGCCGACGACGGCTGCTCCGGGTACTCCGCCTGCAGGCGTTCGAGCAGCGCCGACATCCGCTGCCGCAGGTCCTTCGCCAGCACCTCGGGGTCGTCGTCGGCGCCAAGACGGAACGGCTCGCCCGCTCGGATGAGGACCGGCACGTGCCGTTTCGTCAGCGTGCGCGGCCTGCCCTTCGTCCACAGCCGCTGCGTTCCCCAGAGCGCCATCGGCACCACCGGCACGCCCGCCTCGGCCGCCATGCGCACCGCGCCCGACTTGATCGGCTTGACCGTGAACGACCGGCTGATCGTGGCCTCCGGAAACACCCCGACGACCTGGCCCGCCCGCAGCCGCTCGACCGCCTCGTCGTAGGAGGCCCGGCCCGCGGTGCGGTCCACCGGGATGTGGTGCATGCCGCGCATGAGGGGACCGGCGATCCGGTCGGCGAAGATCTCCCGCTTCGCCATGAACCGCACCAGGCGCTTCGCCGGCTGCGCGCCCATCCCGCAGAAGATGAAGTCGAGGTAGCTGACGTGGTTGCAGGCGATCACCGCGCCCCCGGTGCGCGGGATGTGCTCGGTGCCGTCGATCCGCAGGCGGTTGTCCAGCACCCGGAACATGGTCTTGGCCGCCAGCACGACGGGCGGGTACACGAGTTCAGCCACACTCCCACGCTACCGGACGGTAACGGCCGAACCTACGGTTGCGTATCTTCGTCGGCACACGGCTCGTAGCCGAACGCCGGATCGGCGTCGAGTGCCTCGATCAGCGCACTCGCCCGGTTGCGCCGCAGGTACAGCGCGACCCACTCCTGCGAGCCGGCGCGCTTGAAGTTCGCCACCTCGTACAGGCCCGCGTAGGCCGGGTCCGCGCCGCACCGCTGCCGGTCGGCGTAGCCGCTCGCGGAGGTCACGGCCACCGAAGGCCTGCGCACGTTCACCACATAGTCGTAGTCGGCCGTGGCCAGCCCGGCCGCGTCCGGCTCGCCCTTGCGGGCGATGTGCTCGTCGGTCCGGCCCCGCACGTCGACGACGATCAGCCCGGGGCCCGCCCGGTACGCCAGCGCTCCGTTCGTGTAGGTGCTGACCACGGAGCCCGCGGGCAGCCGCTCACCGAGCCACGCGCCGATCTCGCCCAGCTCCCGCGCCTGCGCACGCTCCTCCTCCATGGCGGGCAGCATCCGCGGGTGGGTTGCGCTGACCAGCAACGACAGCGCGCAGACCCCGACCGCGACGGCGGGCAGCACGCGCCGCCGCTCCAGCCTGCGGGTCCGCGGCACCGGGGAAGGGCCGTCCGCCGTGCCCGTCACCACGAACACGCCGTACGCCGCCGTCGCCGCGACGGCCAGCAGCGGCGGGACCACGGCCAGCAGCCGCCAGGCGGGCATCTCGCCACCACCGGCGAACACGGTCAGCACGACATAACCGGCCATGAGCACCAGCAGCAGCCACACCAGTGAGCGTGCCCGGGTGACCGGCTCGTTCCCCGGACGTCGCCGGTGCACCAGGGCCGCGACCGCCGCCACGGCGAGCAGCAGGAACGCCTGGTAGGCCACGGCGAACCCGGACAGGTAGGTCCAGCCGCGTTCGAGCTGCCGGCCGAGCGGGCCGTCGGGCCGCGCGGCGACCGTGTTCGGCAGCAGGTACCCGTAGTACGTCACGCGCCACGCGATCCACGGCACGACGAGCACGAGCGCGCCGAGCGCGAATCCCGCGGGCGCCCAGCCGTTCTCCCGGCCGCGCAGTGCCGCGAACAGCAGCCAGCTCCCCACCACGATCGCGACGAGGGCGCCGTCCGGCCTGGTCATCATCGCCAGCGCGGCGAACACCCCGGCGACCACCGGCCTGCGGGCGGCCACCGCGGAGCAGATGGTGAGCACGAGCAGCAGGAACAGCGGGATCTCCAGCCCCGAGGGGCCGTAGGCGGCGACCGAGCCGACGCCCGCGGTGAGGACCGCGCCCGCGACACCGAGGGCGGGCAGCCCCGGCCCCTCCGGCTCCGCCACCCGAACGATCCGGTCCACCAGGAAGTAGGACAGCAGCACCGACGTCAGCGCGCAGGCGACCCCGAACAACACCGCGGTCGCCTCGACATCCGCGCCGAACATCGCCCTCGGCAGCGCGAGCAGCACCATCCAGGCGAAGTTGGCGTAGCCCTCGACCCGCTCGCCCGGATTGAACACCGGGCCGACGCCCTCGGCCAGGTTGTGCGAATAGCGGAAAGTGACATAGGCGTCGCCCACGACCGTCGAGAAGACCAGCTGGTGCACGAGGGAGAAGCCCAACGTGAGCAACATGGCCGCCGTCCGCCAGCCCGTAGCCGCGTTGATCCGCCGCCACGCGGCCAGCACGAACACGGCCAGCGCCAGCCACGCCCCCGTCATCACGTAGATCAACCTGCTCGCACCTCCATGCGCAGCCTTCCGGGCCGCCGCCGAGGGATCAAACCCGACACGGTGAGCGAACCCGAACGGCCCAAGCGAAGCGGGCAAATGCAGTCAAACCGAGTCGAAACACCGTCGGCAACCACTGGCGCGCCGCCGTTCCCGGCCCCCGGGTCGCCCGTACCGGGCACGCTCTACGCTGAACGGGGACGCTAACGGTGTATGCGGCAGCGCGCCGCCGAGCTATTCGAGGAGTGACGTGGCGGAGCAGGCGGTCGAGGCGAAGGCTGGCGCGACAGGCACGGGGGCCGCTACCCACGCGGCCGAGGACAGCAAGGTGCACGACGCCGCGCAGGCGGGTATCGCCGGTGGCCGCACCGAGGTGACGAGCACGCAGATTCTGCAGCGGGTGATCCTGCCGAGGGACAGCGATCCGCTGGACGTCCGCCCGCTCTACCTCGACGAGCCGCAGAACGTGCACAGCCACGTCGCGTCCCGGCGCAACGTCGTCATCCCGAAGTCCGCGCGGGTCTCCTTCGCCACGTACTTCAACGCCTTCCCCGCCAGCTACTGGAAGCGCTGGTCGGTGCTCAACGAGGTCGTGCTGCGGCTCTACGTCCGCGGCGAGGGCCGCGTCGACGTCTACCGCTCACGGGTCAACGGCGACGTCATCCACCTGCAGGGCCAGCCGGTGCACTCGTCGGGCGAGTGGGCGACCGTGGAGCTGCGGGTGAGCCTCGCCCCGTTCGGCGACGGCGGCTGGATCTGGTTCGACGCGTTCACCGACAGCGCGGAGCTGGAGATCTCCGAGGCGGCGTGGATGACCGACAGCGTGCTGCCTGCCAAGTCGATGGCGGTCGGCATCACGACCTTCAACCGGCCGTCCGACTGCGTCGCCGCGCTGCTCGCGCTCGGCGAGGACCCGGCCGTGCTGGAGACGATCGGCCGCGTGTTCGTCGCCGACCAGGGCACGAACAAGATCAGCGCACATGCCCGCTACGGCGAGGCCGTCGCCGCACTCGACGGCAGGCTGGAGGTCATCGAGCAGGGCAACCTCGGCGGTTCCGGCGGCTTCACCCGCGCGATGCTCGAAGCGATGGAGCGCACCGACTGCGACCAGATCCTGCTGATGGACGACGACATCGTGCTCGAACCGGACACCGTGTTGCGGTTGAGCCGGTTCAGCGCGGCGGCCACGCAACCGATCATCGCAGGCGGCCAGATGCTCAATCTCCAGGCCCGCGCGCGACTGCACTCGATGGGCGAGTCGGTGGACCTGACCGCGTTCCGCTGGGGCCCCGCACCCGGCGCCAAGGGCGGGCACGACTTCGCCAAGACCCCGTTGCGCAAGGAGCCCTGGCTGCACCGTCGCATCGATGTCGGCTACAACGGCTGGTGGATGTGCCTCTTCCCGCGCGAGGTCATCGAGCACTGCGGGCTGCCGCTGCCGATGTTCATCAAGTGGGACGACGCGGAGTACGGCCTGCGCGCCGGGGAGATGGGCTACCCGACCGCCACGCTGCCCGGCGCGGGCGTGTGGCACATGCCGTGGACGGACAAGGACGACACCGCCGACTGGACGGTGTACTTCCACCTGCGCAACAAGCTCGTCGCGATGGCGCTGCACAGCCCGGAGGGAATCAGCTCCACGGTGCTCAAGCAGGCGGCGAAGGACGCGGCACGCAGGCTGTTCTCGATGCAGTACTCGGCGATCGCCATCGAGCAGAAGGCCATCGAGGACTTCCTGGCCGGTCCGGACCATTTCTTCGCCCAGCTGCCCACGGCGCTGAGCGACGTACAGGCGATCCGCAAGCGTTACGACGACGCCCAGTTCAGGCCGTCGCTGCAGGACTACCCGCAGCCGATTCTCGACATGCGGGCGGCGGAGCCGCTGCTCGCGCCGCCGGTGCACCCAGCCAAGATCGCGGTCCGGGCGGTGCAGGCTCTCGTGCACAACGTCAAGGGGACCAACCCCCGCACGCAGGAACGTCCGCAGCTCAACGTGCCCGCCGACAAGGCGCTGTGGTTCGTGCTGGGCAACTTCGACTCCGCGACGGTGTCCAGTCCGGACGGTGCCTCGGTCGCGTTCCGCAAGCGTGACCCGGAGGCGTTCCGCAAGCTGGTCCGCGAGGTCACGGCGAACTACCGCCGGCTGGCCAGGGAGTTCCCCCGGATGAAGGAGGAGTACCGGGCGGCACTGCCCCGGATGACCTCGACCGAGGCGTGGCGCAAGCTTTACGACAGCACCTCCTGACATGCGCGCTCTCGTCACCGGTGGCGCCGGCTTCATCGGTTCCACGCTCGTCGACCGGCTGCTCGCGGACGGGCACGAGGTCCATGTCGTCGACGACTTCAGCCGGGGCACCCAGGGCAACCTCGACCAGGCGCGGCAGAGCGACCGGATGACACTGCACCGGCTCGACATCACCGCGCCGGAGCTGTCCAGGGTGGTCGGTGAGGCCGAGCCGGAGGTGGTCTTCCACCTGGCCGCGCAGATCGACGTGCGGCACAGCGTCGCCGACCCGCTGGGCGACGCGACGAAGAACGTGCTCGGCACCATCAACGTCGCCGAGGCGGCACGCGCGGCGGGGGTGCGGAAGGTGGTCTTCGCCTCCTCCGGCGGCTCGATCTACGGCTCACCCGGACAGCTTCCGGTCGCCGAGTCGGCGCCGGTGGGCCCGGAATCGCCGTACGCGGCGAGCAAGGTGTCCGGCGAGGTCTACTTCGGCACGTACCGGCAGCTGCACGGCCTCGACTTCACCACGCTGGCCCTGGCCAATGTGTACGGTCCCCGGCAGGATCCGCACGGGGAGGCAGGCGTGGTCGCGATCTTCGCGTCCGCGCTGCTCGCCGGGCGCGCGACCAAGGTGTTCGGCGACGGCGGCAACACGCGCGACTACGTCTACGTCGGCGACGCGGTGTCCGCCTTCGTCGCGGCGGCGGGCGAGCAGGGCAGCGGGCGCCGGTTCAACATCGGCACCGGTGTCCAGACCTCCGACCGGGAGCTGCACCGCCTGGTCGCGGCCGCGGTGGGCACGGAGGACGCCCCCGAGTACGCGCCGGCAAGGCTGGGCGACCTGCGCGCCTCCGCGCTGGACTCCACCGCCGCCCGGGAGGAGCTCGGCTGGAAACCGGTGGTGGACGTCGCCGAGGGTGTGCGGCGCACGGTGGAGTACTTCCGCGCCCGCCGCTGATCAACCCTCGTGAGTGCGCGCGCGAGTTCTAACTCGGGTCAACACTCACGAGCGTCGACCAGGGCCCTCCTGCGGAGTTCGGAGCGCAGGCCGAGCAGGCAACCGCTCGCGACGACCACCGACCCGGCGAGCTGGGCGATCAGGGCGGCGGCAACGGCGTGCACCGGTAACGCGAGCAGGCCGGCCAGCAGCACGGTGCCGAGCGTCCACGCCGTGGTCACCGTGCGATGCCGGCGCAGCGCCACCAGCGCGGGTTGCAGTGTCTGCGCGGCCATCAGCAGCACGGTGCCGCCGCCGAGCAGGCCCAGCACCGCGGGGGACGGCGGCTCGCCGACACCGAAGAACGTGCGGAGCACCCACGGGCCGAAGACCGCCGCCGCGATCGCGCCGGGCACGCCGACGGCGGTGACCGCCAGCAGGATCTGCCGCACCCGGGTGCGCATGAGGTCCAGCGCGCCGCGCTCCGCGGCCGTGGTCAGCCCGGGCAGCAGCATCGCCTGCACCGGCGCGAACACCAGCATCGGAGCCCGCGCCAGCACGAACGCCTGGGCGAAGGCCGCGGCGACCGCCGGCTCGCCGGGCAGCCGGCCGGTGACCACGACCGGGGCGATGTTCGCGACGGCGAAGGACAACAGCGTGGCCACCCCGAGCAGCGTTACGCCGCGCGCCAGCGTGCGGGCCGGCTCCCCGCCACCGCTGCGCGCCGGACGCGGGGAACGCCGCGGCCACACCCACGGCAGCGCCACCACGAGCGCGAGCGCGTAACCGGCCATGAATGCGAGCCCGTAGCCGGTCGCCGACGCCGCGCCGAGCCCGGCGACGGCGAGCACGACCGCGAGCCTGCCGCCGCCCTCGGCGCCGAGCGTGCCCGCGTAGGCGGAGAAGCGGCGCCGGCCACCGAGCACGCCACGCAGCAGGAACAGCCCGGCCGCGGCCGCGGTGCTGAGCACGAGGACACCGAGCAGCCCCCAGTGACCGCCGAGCACGCGGGGCACCAGAACGGGTGAAGTGGCCGCCAGCACCACCGAGGCCGTCGCGACGAGCGCGGCACCGACGAGCGCGGCGGTGCGCACGGTGGGGACGAGCTCGGCGCCGGGCCGCGCCGCCACGGCCCGGCTGGTCTCCTGCTCCAGCGCGACGTACAGCCCGGGGCCGAGGATGTTGAGCAGCAGGTAGACCGACGCGACGGTGGCGACGTCGGCCGGCGGCAGCGTGTTGCCCGCGACCGCCAGCAGCACGTAGCCGGCGAGACCGACGAGGCCGAGGCCGACGGCCATCGCGACGCCGGAGGTGAGCCGGCTTCCGGTCTCGGACACCGGAGCATCGTAGAGGCTGCGCCGGAACGGGCTGCGGCATGCGCTGAGCAGGTCCGGAGCACACCCGCGTACCCTCCTCATCGCGAGGCCGGCCGTTCGGTCTCGATACGATGAGCCGACGTTTCGGCCGGACTTTGGGAGCGGGGCAGTGGCCAACGAAGACGTCTGGGTGGTGATTCCTGTCTTCAACGAGGACCGGGTCATCGCCGACGTCGTCGAGCGGGTGCGCGAGACATTCCCGAACGTGGTGTGTGTCGACGACGGCTCGGCGGACCAGTCGGCCTCCCGGATCGCCGGGACACGCGCGCACCTGGTGCGCCATCCGATCAACCTGGGGCAGGGCGCGGCATTGCAGACCGGCCTGTCCTACGCACTCGCCCGGCCGGGCGCCAAGTACTTCGTGACCTTCGACGCCGACGGCCAGCACCAGACCAGCGACGCCGAGCGCATGGTCGAGGTGGCGCGCTCCGGCGCGGCCGACGCGGTGCTGGGCTCCCGCTTTCTCGAGCAGGCGCAGGGCGTGCCGTGGCTCAAGCGCGCGGTGCTGCGGACCGCCGTGGCGATGAGCCGCACCGCGCGGAAGCTGAAGCTGACCGACGCGCACAACGGCCTTCGCGTCTTCACCCGGCCGGTTGCCGAACGGCTGCACATCACCATGAACGGGATGGCGCACGCGTCGGAGATCGTGGCGTTCCTGGCCCACGGCGACTTCCGGATCCAGGAGGTACCGGTGACGATCCTCTACACCGACTACTCGAAGACCAAGGGGCAGTCGCTGGTGAACGGCGTGAACATCCTCTTCGACATCTCGCTGCGCGACCGGGGGTGAACTGATGCTGGCACAGGTTCTGCTACTGCTCGCCGTCGCCGGGATGCTGCTGTACTTCGCCAGCCGCAAGCACAACGTGCGGATGCAGGCCGGCAAGCGCATCGCGTTCTTCCTCTTCCTCGCACTGAACGTCTACGCGGTGCTGCTGCCCAACCACACCACCTGGCTGGCGAACCAGTTCGGCATCGGCCGCGGCGCGGACATGCTGCTCTACCTGCTCGTGGTGGCGTTCATCTTCGGCATGCTGAACACCTACCTGCGCTTCCGCGGCTCGAACCAGCAGATCACCGAGCTGGCGCGCACGCTCGCCATCCGCGAGGCCGAGCTGATAAACCACCAGCGTGGCGTACTGACCTCCGAGGACGTGCACTCCCCAGTGGCCGCCACCGCTCCGGTGGACCCGGAGGGACTCCGGTCTTGACCACGATCGACATCATGCTGCCGTACTACGGGCCGGTCGAGCTGATGCAGGCCACCGTACGCAGCGTGCTCGCCCAGCGGGACCAGGACTGGCGGCTCACCGTCGTCGACGACGGCTTTCCCGACGAGTCCGTCCCCGGCTGGTTCGACTCGCTGGGCGACTCGCGGATCCGCTACCTGCGCAACGAGCGCAACCTCGGCGCGAACCGCAACTATCAGAAGTGCCTCGGCCTGATCGAGCACGAGCTGACCGTGATCATGGGAGCCGACGACGTCATGCTCCCGAACTACGTCGACACCGTCCGCGCCGCCTACGACGAGTACCCGGAGGCCGCGGTACTGCAACCGGGCGTGCAGGTGATCGACGAGCGCGGCGAGCCGGCGCGCGGCCTCGTCGACGGCGCGAAGCGGCGCCTGTACGCGCCGAGGGTCAGCGACAGGCTCACCATGTCCGGCGAGCGGGCGGCGATCAGCCTGCTGCGCGGCAACTGGCTCTACTTCCCGTCGCTGTGCTGGCGATCGAGCGCACTCAAGGGCATGTCGTTTCGCGAGGGCCTCGACGTCATCCAGGATCTGGGCCTGGTGATGGACCTGGTCTACAAGGGCGAATCGCTGCTCGTGGACTCCGAGATCTGCTTCCAGTACCGGCGGCACAGTGCCAGCGACTCGTCCTGGCGCGCGCTGGAGGGCACCAGGTTCATCGAGGAGCGGAAGTTCTTTCTCGACACCGCCGAGCGGGCAACGGAACTGGGCTGGACGCGGGCGGCCAGGGTGGCGCGGACCCACCTGTCGTCCCGCCTGAACGCGCTGACCCTGCTGCCCTCGGCGATCCGCGCCAACCACCGCACCGGTGTCGGCAACCTGGCCAGGCACGTGCTCGGAGTCGGCGGCCCCTGAATCCGGTCAGCCGGGCCCGATGGCGGCCGCCGGGGCGATCCGCCTGCTCTCGATCCGGTAGATGACGGCGTCCGGGTTGCGATACACCTCGCGGAAGCTCGGGTTGTCGGCCAGCTGGCGCAGCCCCCGGCCGCGCACGCTGAACTTGCGGACGAAGCCCTCGCCGAGGATGACGTAGCGGACGTTCAGCTCGTTCAGCGCTTCGCGTACCCGGGCGTCCGGGCCGCCGTTGCCGAGCTCGTCGAGCCTGGCGGTCAGCACCTGCGCCGGGCTGCCCCTGAGCGGGCCTGCGTACGCCCACTCGACGGGCTTGACCCCGGCGAGCGCGTACATCCAGTTGGTGCCGTCCGTCCGGCCGTTCATCACGTGCTCGTCGGGGCCGACGCGGCTAGCCAGCCAGGCGAACGCCTCCCGCTCGCCGGTGGTCACGGTCGGGCCGTCGGTGTACCGCGTGGCCAGCTCGCCCGCGTTGCGGCCGATGTAGGCACCGTTGCCGAGCAGACCGAGCACCAGCCCGACCACGACCACGCCCGTGGTCGCCGCCGCGGCGGGGGACCAGCCGGGCCACCGGCGGCGGGCCCAGTCACCGAGCCCGCCGCCCGCGGTGGCCACGAACTCGCCGAACGCGATCGCCCCGGCAAGCGGCAGCAGGGCACCGAGGCGCCAGTGGTCGTTGTAGAACGGGCTGGTGAGCGCGTGGATCAGCGGGCTCTCCATGGACACCGTGGCCGCGTAAAGGCCGCCGAGAGCGACGTAGGCGCCGACCATCCACAGCATCCTGCGGTGCCTGACCAGCAGGAAGATGCCCGCGATCGCGGGCAGGCCGAGCCACCACTGCGGCAACGGCCAGTTCGGCGTGAAGGTGATCATCTGGCCGAAGCCGCCCGCGACCGACTCCTTGGAGGGCCAGACGAAGTCGGCGACCTCCCCGGCCGTGCCGAGTGCGGGCAGCACGAGCGGCACCACGAGCAGTGCGCCCAGTACGGCGGCGCCGGCCAGGTACGGCCAGGACAGCCGCCAGTCGACGGGCTCGAACCGCAGCGCCAGGGCCGCCAGCAGGAACAGGGCGTAGACGGCGGCGACAACGGCGATGCTCGTGTGCAGCCCCACGAGTCCGGCCAGCCCGATCGGGACTCCGGCGACCCCCGCGATACCCCTCGGCCGGACGAGGTGGCGGGCCATCGCCAGCACCGCGGGGATCATCGCCACCCCCGCCACGTACGGCCACAGCGGCCCGCGCCAGAGCGAGTCGTACGGGAACGCGCTGAACCAGGTGCACACCGCGGCGGCGGAGGCGACGGCCAGCGTCGGCATGCGCCACGCGGCGGCCAGCGCGGCGACCCCGAGCGGCAGTGCCAGGACCACGGCGAGCGCCGCCAGGTTGAGCAGTTCGGGCATGGTCAGGCCCGCCCGGTCGAGCACCAGCGCCAGCAGGGCATGGTAGGTGCCGGGATAGAAGAAGTTCTCCGCGTCCGGGCGAGCTCCGACCTCGGCGAACGTGGACGAGAGCGCCGATTCGTGCTCCGCGATCCAGCGCACCAGGTTGCCGTGGAAGGGCGCGTCCCAGTCCTGGTTGATCCTGTTCAGCCCGCCGATCCCGCGCAGGAACGTGACGGTGCCGACGAGCATGCCCGCGGCGACACCGCCGCCGATCAGCAGCTGCTCCCGCGGCGGGCGCCGCGGTGCCGCCGGGTCCTCCTCGCTCTCGGTACGGGCCGGCCACCGCCGGACCCGCATCCACGACAGGAGCGCGAGCACGACCGCGAGCGCCAGCGTCCACAGCAGCGCGTTCGGCAGGTTCCACGCGATGCCGAGCCTGCCGAGCACGGCCACCCCGACGGCGACGGCACCGAAGGTCAGCGCCGGTGCCGCGGCCGCGAGGGTCCAGCCGCGCAGGCGAATGGCGGCACCGATGGCGAGGCCCGGCAGCCAGAAGGCAGCCAGGACGAGAACAGCGTTCATCGTGGCATTGACCGCCTCGTACGACGAAAAGGACGACTCCCCTGACCTGACGCGTAGGCTACTGGGTCGCGTCGTGCCTGCTTACGCGCACCTCCGGCGCGCCGCTAGGCTCGGCTCTCGTGCGTCGAGTCGTCGTCATCGGTGGCGGAATCATCGGGCTGGCCGTCGCCCGGGAACTGACCGGGCGGGGCGCCGCCGTGACCGTGCTGGAGAAGGAAGACCGCTGGGCCGCGCACCAGACGGGGCACAACTCCAACGTGGTGCACGCCGGCCTCTACTACCGGCCCGGCTCGTTCAAGGCGCGGATGTCGGTGGCAGGCAACCGCTCGATCGTCGGGTTCGCCCGCGAGCACGGCGTCCCGGTCGAGGTCTGCGGCAAGCTGGTCGTCGCCACGGACGAGCGGGAGCTGCCCGCGCTGCGGGTGCTCGCCGAGCGCGCGGAGGCCAACGGCGTTCCGGCCAGGTTGGTCGGCCCGGCCGAGGCCCGCGAGTACGAACCGGAGGTCTCCTGCGTACGCGCGCTGCGCGTGGAGTCCACGGGCATCATCGACTTCCCCGCTGTCTGCGAGGCGCTGGCGCGGCTGCTCGAACAGGCCGGCGCCGACCTGCGGCTGAGCACGCCCGCACTCGGCATTCGCCCCGGCGCGCGGGGTGGCGTCGAGGTCGCCACCGGCAACGGCGTGGTCCGGGCCGACGCGCTCGTCAACTGCGCCGGCCTGCACTCCGACCGCATCGCGCGGCTCGCGGGGCTGGCACCGAAGGCGCGGATCGTGCCCTTCCGCGGGGAGTACTACGAGCTGCGCCCCGAGCGCAGGCACCTCGTGCACGGCCTCGTCTACCCGGTGCCCGACCCGTCGCTGCCGTTCCTCGGCGTGCACCTCACCCGGATGCTCGACGGCAGCGTGCACGCGGGCCCCAACGCGGTGCTCGCGCTGCGCCGCGAGGGCTACCGCTGGTCGGACATCTCGCCGAGGGACCTGGCCGAGGTCGCCCGGTTCCGCGGCACCTGGCGGCTCGCACGCAGGTACGCGGTCCCGGCCGGGCTGGACGAGGTGCGCCGCTCGCTGTCCACCCGGCGGTTCGCGGCAAGCCTGGCGCGGCTGGTTCCGGCCGTGCGGCCCGCGGACATCGTGCGGCACGGCTCCGGTGTGCGGGCGCAGGCTCTGCTACCGGACGGCTCCCTGGTGGACGACTTCCTCATCGAGACGGCACCCGGCCAGGTGCACGTGCTCAACGCGCCCTCCCCGGCGGCCACCGGCGCGCTGGAAATCGCGAAGTACGTGGCCGACCAGGTGCACCGGCCTCGTGAGTGCGCACACGAGTTCTAACTCGCGGCAACACTCACGACCCCGGCGTCATGGTTCCGGCAGGTGTGCGGTGATCAGCGGGATGGCCGCGCGGAGGGTGTCGCACATCTTCGCGGGGTCGTCCAGGTTGCCGCTGGTGATGTAGACCGACGACGTGTCGGTGAAGCTCATGATCGCCTGGCACACCGACTCGTAGCCGCCGGCGCCGGGCTGGACCTTCCAGGTGAAACCACCGACCTCCAGCGGCTCCCCCTCGTCCTCGTAGTAGTACCACTCCTCCGCGGGCCGGTCGCCCGCGTAGAGGTCGAGCGCCTTCTCCCCCGCGTCCCCGTCGGTGTCGTCCCACTGGCAGCCGGGCGGCCCGTCACCGGTGCCGTCGAGCGGCTTCGCCGAGCCGCTGCGGCCGAGCTGCTCGGCTTCCTCGGGGGTCAGCAGCGTGCACGGGTCGATCGAGGCGAGCGCGCTCGGCTCCGGTGCCGTGCTGGTCGGCACCTCGGCAGGCGCACCGCCCGGCAGGTGCCCGGCGACGAACGGCGCGCCCTTCTTCGCCAGGTCGCACGCCTTGGCCTCCTCGGTGACGTTCATGCTGCTCACTGCCACGAACGACGTCTCGGAGAGCTCGGTCACGAGCAGGCACATCGACTCGCCGCCGACCGGGTCCAGGTAGCGGCTCCAGGTGAGCCCGCCGAACTCCCCGGTCTCCACGGGCTCGACACCGTCGACGTACTCGGCGACCGACATCCCGGTGGCGAGGGAGACGGTGAGCGAGTCGACGCCCTCCGCGGTCTCGGCCGGGCCCCAGTAGCAGTTGGGCGGCAGCAGGTTCGCCGGCTCACCGGGGGTGAACTCGCCCTCCGGCCGCAGTTCGAGGTGGGTGGCCTCCTCCGGGGTGAGCAGCGCGCACGGCTCGCCCGACTCGACCCCGCTCGCACTCGTGGTCGGCGCCGCGACCGGCTGCGCGGTACCGCCCACCGTGGTTCCGCAGGCGGCGAGCAACAAACACACCGCCAGCAGGCCAAGCACGTTCCCGCGCACGCACGTCCCCCATCGTCTTGTTTCCCGCCGATGAACGCGTGTCAGCGTAGTGTGCCGCCGCTGGTCGTGAGTGTTACATCGCATTTCCCACCTGTGAAGCCTGCTCGTGAAACGTTTACCGGCCCGCGAGCGAAACCTAGCTTGACAGCCGGGGTTCAGCAGAGGAGCGGCGCGATGTTCGATGGCCCGTACGCGTTTTCCGCGGTGGAGCAGACCGGGATCGGCCTCGTGGCGCCCTTCGACTTCGCACTGGACCGGGAGCTGTGGCGGTGGCTGCCCGGCCATGTCTCACTGCACACCACCCGGCTGCCCTACCTGCCGGAGCCGGTGACGGTGCAACTGGCGGAGGCACTGGGCGACCCGCACGGTGTGCGCAGGGCGACCCGGGACGTGCTCGTTCCGGAGCCCCGCGTCGTGGCCTACTCCTGCACGTCGGGCAGTTTCGTCGACGGCGCCGCGGGGGAGGCCGCACTCGTGGCCGGGATGCTCGACGCGGGCGCCGCCGCCGCGGTGACCACGTCGGGCGCGCTGGTCAGCGCCCTGGAACTGCTCGGTGTGCGGAAGCTGGCGCTGATCACCCCGTACGTCGACGAGGTGACCGAGCGGCTGCACGCCTACCTGGCCGAGTTCGGCGTCACGGTCACCGCGAGCATCGGGCTGGGCCTGCTCGGCGACATCTGGAAGATGTCCTACTCCGACGTGCTGGGCGCGGTGGCCGGGATCGACACCACCGGTGCCGACGCGGTGTTCGTGAGCTGCACGAACGTACCCACCTACGACCTCATCGCGCCGCTGGAGCGGCACCTGTCGGTGCCGGTGCTCACCGCGAACCAGGTGACGATGTGGGCCGCGCTGCGACTGGCCGGGGTCGAGGTCAGCGGCGTGGGTCAGCGCCTCTTCGACGATGTCGGTGTGAACGAGGCGCCTACCGCGGCGTGAGCACGTCGCGGCCGCCGAGAAACGGCCGCAGCGCCTCGGGCACCCGCACGGAGCCGTCCTCCTGCTGGTGGTTCTCCAGGATCGCCACGATCCAGCGGGTGGTCGCCAACGTGCCGTTCAGCGTGGCGGCGGTCTGCGGGCGGCCGTTCTCGTCGCGGTACCGGACGCCCAGCCTGCGCGCCTGGAACGTCGTGCAGTTCGACGTCGACGTCAGCTCGCGGTAGGCCCGCTGGGTGGGCACCCAGGCCTCGCAGTCGAACTTGCGGCTCGCGCTGGTGCCGAGATCGCCCGCCGCCGTGTCGATCACCCGGTAGGGAACCTCGATCTTGTCGAGCATCTCCTTCTCCCAGCCGAGCAGCCGCTCGTGCTCGGCCTCCGCGTCCTCCGGGCGGCAGAAGACGAACATCTCGACCTTGTCGAACTGGTGCACGCGGATGATGCCGCGGGTGTCCTTGCCGTACGAGCCCGCCTCGCGGCGGAAGCAGGACGACCAGCCCGCGTAGCGCCGCGGACCGTTAGTGAGGTCCAGGATCTCGTCGGCGTGGTAACCCGCGAGCGGCACCTCCGACGTGCCGACCAGGTACAGGTCCTCGTCGCGGAGCCGGTACACCTCGGACGTGTGCGCGCCGAGGAAGCCGGTGCCCGCCATCACCTCCGGCCGGACGAGCACGGGCGGGATCATCAGCTGGAAGTCGTTGGCGGTGGCCTGCGCCGCCGCCATGTTCAGCAGGGCGAGCTGCAACTGCGCGCCGACCCCGGTGAGGAAGTAGAACCGCGCGCCGGAGACCTTGGCGCCACGCTCCATGTCGATCGCGCCGATGCGCTCGCCGATGTCGAGGTGGTCGCGCGGGGTGAACCCGAACTCGCGCGGGGTGCCGACGTGTTCGAGCACGGCGAAGTCGTCCTCGCCGCCCGCGGGCGTGGCCGGGTGCACGATGTTCGGCACCCGCTGGTGCAGCTCGTCGAACTCCTGGCTGGCCTGCGCCTGCTCGGCCTCGGCCGCTTTGACCCGCGCGGCGAGTTCCTTGCCCTTGGCGAGCAGTTCCTCCCGCTCGGCACCGGCCGCCCTGCCGATCTGCTTGCCGAGCTGCTTCTGCTCTGCCCGCAGCGTGTCGGCGGTCGCGATGGCGGACCTGCGCCGGGTGTCGAGGGAGAGCAGCTTGTCTACCACTCCCTCGTCCTCGCCGCGCGTGCGCTGGGAGGCGCGCACGATGCCGGGTTCTTCGCGCAGTGTCCTGGGGTCGATCACGGTCGTCGAGGGTAGTCGGCCCGATAGTGCAACCAGCGGGTTGCATCAGAGTCGATCCTCGTGCAACCATTGGGTTGCACTGAAAAACGGAGGAGAGAACATGGACATCGACCGGATCGAGCGCGAGATAATGATCGACGCACCCGCCGAGCGCGTGTGGTCGAAGCTCGTCGAGTTCGCCTGGGTCAACGACACCGCGCCGGGTGCCTTCGAGCCGAGGGAGGGAGAGGTGCTGGTCGCCGAGCACAGCCGGTACGGCAAGTTCCCGATGCTGGTGGAGAAGGTGGAGCCGAGCCGCTATCTCGCCTACCGCTGGGCGAGCGCGTTCCCCGGCCAGGAAACGGTGGAGGGCAACTCGACGCGAGTGGAGTTCACGCTGACCGAGGAGGCCGGCCGCACCCGGCTGCACCTGCTGGAGAGCGGGTTCGCGGCGTTGCCCGAGGCGAGCAGGCGGCCGGCGTTCGACGACAACACGCACGGCTGGACGGACCAGCTCGACGCACTGCGGCGGCGAGTGGAGCGGCCCGCCGGATGACGGTGGGACCCACGGAGGCCGCCGAGCCTGTCGACGACGTGCTGGCCGCCCTCGCCGACCCGACCCGGCGGGCGCTGCTGGACGCGCTGGCCGCTCGCGGTGCGGCCAGCGCGTCGGCGCTCGCGGCCGACCTGCCGGTGTCCCGGCAGGCGATCGTCAAGCACCTCACCGTGCTGGAACGGGCGGGGCTGGTGACGGCCGCGCGGACCGGCCGGGAGGTGCGCTACACGCCCCGGCCGCAGCCGCTGGACGCTACCGCGCGCTGGCTCTCGGCCCTGGCCGGCGAGTGGGACCGCCGCCTGGCCGCCATCAAGCACGCCGCCGAGCACGACTTGCCATGAACGACCCGTTACTGGCAAAAAATGCCAGCAACGGGTCGTTCATGGCAGTTCGCGGACGAAGTGGGCTACTTCCTGGGCGAGCTGCTCACCCGCGTCCTCCTGCAGGAAGTGGCCCGCGTTCTCGATCGTCGGATGCTCCCGGCCCGCGGCCCCCGGCATCCGCCTGCGCAGGATCGGGCCCATCGCCTCGGTGATCGGGTCGCTGTCGGAGAACGCGCACAGGAACGGCACTTCCAGCTTCGTGAGCGTCTCCCACGCGGCCCGGTTCGCCTCGGTCGCCGGGTTGTCCGGCGTCGCCGGGACCAGCTCCGGCATCGCCCTCGGCCCCGCCTTGTACATCTCGTTCGGGAACGGTGCGTCGTAGGCCGCCCGCTCCTCGTCGGACAGGTGGGTCTTGCAGCCCGACTGCACGAACCGGCCGATGTCGAGCACCTGCGCCTTCTGCACCGCGTCGTGGAAGGCCCACCACACGGCGGGCATGCCCTGATCGCCGGTGGGCAGGCCGGTGTTGGCCGCGACGACGCCCGCGAACCGATCGGGGTTCTCGGCCACCACGCGCAGCCCGATCAGGCCACCCCAGTCCTGCCCGACGAGCGTCACGTCTCGCAGGTCGAGCGCGTCGAACGCGAACACCCGCATCCACTCGACGTGCCGGGCATACGTGTGGTCGGCCACGTCCGCCGGCTTGTCGGAGCGACCGAAGCCGACCAGGTCGGGCGCGATCGCGCGCAGCCCCGCAGCCCCGAGCACCGGCAGCATCTTCCGGTAGAGGTAGGACCAGCTCGGCTCGCCGTGCAGCAGCAGAACGGGCGGCCCGTCCGGCGGGCCCGCTTCGACGTAGCCGATGCGGATGACACCGCCCTCGGGGTCCTCGATGTCCGCGTACAACGGCGGGTGGTCGAAGCCGGGCAGGTCGGTGAATCGGTCGTCTGGCGTTCTTAGTAACCGCACGCCCGTCACGCTAGTGGTTACCGGACGCGACGGGCCACCGCGAGACCGACTGGTTACGAGATGGCGACCGCCACCACGAGACCGAGGGCGACATGCGCGGCCGCGACGACGAAGCTGGCAGGCGCGTACGTCTCGCTCTCGATCGTCGAGCGCACGTCGATGCGAGTGGTCCACTCCAGCAGCCGCACGGCCAGCACCTGGGCGACGATCCCGATCAGCCCGTACACCAGCGCCGTGATCAACCCCCCGGCGAGATCGCTCGCCGAGGTCCAGATGGCGACCACGATGATGAACGCCATCGACACCATCCCGGACGCGGTGACGATCACCGCGTTGGGCAGGCCGCGCCTCACCAGGTCGGACAGCTTGCCGGGCGTGGTGAAGTCGATCGCGTAGAAGCCGACCAACATGAGGACGAGGCCGACGATCGCGTAGAGCGCGATCGCGCCGATCCCCCTGGCCAGGTCGGTACCGAATGTGTCAGACAACGCAAGGGTCGCCACGAAAAACTCCCAGTTCTGGTGAAAACGGACGGGCGTGGTCTATCACGACTCGGGGATGCGGTGGGGGACGAACGCCGCACCGTCGTCCGTGACGAGCCCCGGCGTCTCCCGGATCCCCAGCCCGGCCGCGTCGTCGCCGACGATCCACGCGCCGAGCGCGGGCCGGTACCCGTCGAACTCGGGCAGCGGGTCGAACGCCTGGTAGACGAAGCCCTCCGCGCCGTAGACGCCGCCGGTCTGCGTCTCGTATCCCGGCGCCACGATCTGCACGTTCGCACCCTCACGGCCGAGCTTGGGCTTGCGCACGTACTCGGTGAGCAGGCCCGGCTGGTCGTTGAATGCGGGCAGCAGGTTCGGATGGCCCGGGTAGCTCTCCCAGAGCAGGCCGAGAATGGCCTTGTTGGACAGCAGCATCTTCCACAGCGGCTCGACCCAGAGCGTCTGCGGCAGCGACTCGGCGGCATGCCTGCCGAACTCCTCGTCCACCACCCACTCCCACGGGTAGAGCTTGACGACCGTGCTCATCGGCGCTTCGGCGAGGTCGACGAACCGCTTGAGCAGCGGGTCCCAGCCGATCTCCTCGATCGCCAGCGCCACGGTGTCCAGGCCGGCCTCGGCCGCGGTCTCCTGTAGGTACGACGTGGTGATGTGGTCCTCGCCCGTCGGGTCGGCGCTCGACCAGGTGAAGTGCAGCTCCTTGGCCGGCAGCAGGTCGCCGACCTCCTGCCAGCGCTCGACGAGCCGTTCGTGGATCGAGTTCCACTGGTCGTCGTCGGGGAAGACGTCGGTCTTCCAGTACCACTGGATCACCCCGGCCTCCAGCAGCGAGGTCGGGGTGTCGGCGTTGTACTCCAGCAGCTTGGCCGGGCCCCGGCCGTCGTAGCGCAGGTCGAAGCGGCCGTAGATGTGCGGGTCGCGGCGCTTCCACGACTCGGCGATGTGCGGCCACACCCACTCCGGCAGGCCGAACTCGGCGTACCGCTCGGTCACCACCACGTGGTCGACCGCTTCCAGGCACATCGAGTGCAGCAGCTCCACGTCGGCTTCGAGCGAGAGCACCTCGTCCATCGAGAGGACGTAGTGCACGGACTCGTCCCAGTACGGCCGGGACTGCCCCGAGCCGTAGCGCGCAGGGGTGCCGAAGACCAGTCCCTGTTCCTCGATGGTGCGCTGCCAGTCGCGCCTGGGGGCGCTGGAATCACGATGCACGCCGGCCACCCGAACCGAGAGTCACGAGCCTCCGCTCTTGCCGAGCCCGCCGCCGCTGATGCCGAGGCCACCGCGCTGCACGGTCTTGCCGGACTTGGTGTTGATGTTGGCGTTCGCCGGCTTGCTGTACGAGCCGCCGGAGACCTTGCTGCCGACGGTGCCGGAGCCGCCGTAGTTGTAGCGGTACTGCTGCATGCCGCCGCCCGGCATGGGCAGGAACAGGAAGCCACCGCTGTGGTAGCCGCCCTGGTTGGCGACGTAGTCCTCGTCGCAGTTCTGTTCGTCCACGACGGTGCCACTGGCATCGGTGCACACGGCCGTGACCTCTTCCGGCTGCGCGACGACATACCAGCCCGCGACCAGGCCGACCAGCCCGACGGTCACGCCGCTGCCGATCAGCACCTTGCGCCTGGTCTCGGCCTTGCGCTCGGCGGCGAGCGCGGCTGCTTCCTCCGCCTGCCTGCGCTCCCGCTCCTCGGCGAGCGCCTGGCGCCGCGCTCGCTGCTCGGCCAACGTCGGCTCCCGCCGCGCCGTGCTGTCCGGGTCCTGAAACCGCATGGAGCCTGGTTTGCGTGGCTGTTCCCCTTCTGGGGGATGGTCATCTGTCATCGAGCACTCCGTTACCGCAGGGCATGCGCTGAGCACCAGCCTATCTACGGCACCCGGCGAACAGGACAGGCATCATGGAATCGATGTCCGAAGACGCCAGGCGGTTCCCGCCGACCAGACAGACGCTGCGCACGCGCGTGCTGATGGTCGGCGTCTTCGTGGGCGCCATCCTCGCACTGTCGTTCAGCTGGGCGTTCTCCTGGGACATCGACGGAGCGAACGGGGCCGGTGGCGGTGCCAGCCCGGAGCAGGCCGCGCAGTTCAAGGCGCGCGAGAAGGCGTTCCGGTCCCCGGCGGGCAGCTGCCTGGACTGGACGAAGCCGGACGCGGCGGACGCGCACCTGGTCCCGTGTGACCAACGGCACCTGTTCGAGGTCGCCGGCGTGGTCGATCTCGCGAAGGAGTTCCGGCCCGGCGCACCGGCCCCGGACGTCGAGGGCTGGCGCCGGATCACCGAGGAACGCTGCGGCGAGGTCGCGGAGACCTACCTCGACAAGCCGCTCGATCCATTCGGCAAGCTGACCCTCGGGGTGCTCCATCCGGACGAGCAGCAGTGGGCGGACGGCGACCGGAAGCTGCGCTGCGGGTTGCAGTGGGCGGGGCCCGGCGGCGAGCTGCAACCGCTGACGGTGCCGGCCGCGGACGTGAACCAGTCGGACGTGTGGGAGCCCGGGACCTGCCTTGGGCTGGCGGGCAAGACCGTCGGCGACCCAGTGGACTGCGCCGAGGAGCACTCCTACGAGATCATCGGCCAGCTCGACCTCGCGAAGGAGTTCGACGAGTATCCCTCGCTTGAGGACCAGAAGGCCTGGCTGGACAAGGAGTGCTCCAGGGTGGCCGAGGAGTACACCGGCGGCGCGGAGCTGCCGAAGCGGCTGATCCTGAGCTGGGACCTGCGCGAACCGGAGAGCTGGGAGGCCGGGTCCACGCTGGTGAACTGCAAGATCGGCGCGAAGCTGCCGGACGAAAGCGGGCTCGCGCCGGTACGGGGCAGCGTGCACAAGGACGCCAAGGCCGAGGAGCCCACCGGCGAGAAGGGGCCCGGCAAGCCGGAGGACCCGGAGGACCCGGAGGCCCCGGAGGACAAGGAGTCCCAGGAGCCCGGAGCCGCGGAATCCGAAGCCCCGGGGCAGGAGACCGCGTCCGGCGGGCCGGAGTCGGCGGAAGACGGCTGATGGCGGTATCGATGACGACGCGCCGCTTCGAGGAGCTGGTCGCCGACGCCCTCGACGAGGTGCCCCGGGAGTTCGCCGAGGCGATGGACAACGTGGTCGTCCTCGTGGAGGAGCGCAACGAGGAGGAACCGGAGATTCTCGGTCTCTATCACGGTGTGGCGCTCACCGAGCGCAGCCACGACTACGGGGGCGTGCTGCCCGACCGGATCTCGATCTACCGCGAGCCCATCCTCGCCATCTGCGACACCGAGGACGACGTGGTGGAAGAGGTCCTGGTCACCGTCGTGCACGAGATCGCCCACCACTTCGGCATCGACGACGCGCGGCTGCACGAGCTCGGCTGGGGCTGACCGCGCGGCGAGCTGCGCCGACGATGCCACCGTGGCACGGTTGAGCAGTGACAGGCTGGCGCGAGACGCTCGACACGGTGGCCGACCGGACGCTGGTCACGGGATACACCACGCTGGGTTTCCGGTTGCGCGAGCGGTGGTGGCGGCCGCTCGAACCCGGCTCGCTCGACGGCAGGCGCGCTGTCGTCACCGGCGCCGGCTCCGGGATCGGCAAGGCCATCGCCACGGGACTGGCCGGACTCGGCGCCACGGTGCACCTTGCCGTCCGTGACCTCGGCCGCGGCAACGCTGTCCGGGAGGAGATCGGCGATCAAGTTCCGGGTGCGGATCTCCAGGTCAACGAGCTGGACGTGGCGACCCTCGACGGCGTGCACCGGTTCGCCGAGAAGTTCCTCGCCGACCACGGCAGGCTCGACGTCCTCATCCACAACGCCGGGGTGCTGCCGCAGCGGCGCACCGAGAGCCCGGACGGGCACGAGCTGGCGCTCGCCACCCACGTGCTCGGCCCGTTCCTGCTCACCGATCTGCTAGTACCCGCTCTGCGGGCCGCCGAGGACGCCGCCCGGGTGATCTTCATGTCGTCCGGCGGTATGTACACCCAGCGCCTACGCGACGACGATCCGCAGTACAACCGCGGCCGGTATCGCGGTGGCGTCGCCTACGCCCGCACCAAGCGCATGCAGGTCGTACTCGCCCGGATGTGGGCGAGGCGGCTCGGTGGCGACGGCATCGCCGTGCACAGCATGCATCCCGGCTGGGTGGCCACCCCGGGCATCGCCTCGTCGCTGCCGGGCTTCGCGACCGCGATGGGTCCGCTGCTGCGGTCGCCCGCCGAGGGCGCGGACACCGCCGTCTGGCTCGCCGCGTCCGCGGAGGGCGATCGTGCCAGCGGGCAGTTCTGGCACGACCGCGCACCGCGGCCGGAGCACTGCCTGCCGGGTACGCGCGAGACACCGGCGCAGCGGGACCGGCTGTGGACCTTCTGCGAGACCGCCACCGGAGTCGCCCGGTAGCGTCCGCGCGAAAGCTGCGACGAAAGTCGCGCGCCGACCGCACGCACCTTCGGAGCCGGCGCTCGCGCCGTACGTTGAGGATGATGCGCCGTAACGCCGATCACCGTCTGAACTGGCTGCTGTCGTCGAGCGTTCTCTCCAACCTCGGCGACGGCATCGGCAAGGTCGCGTTCCCGCTGCTGGCCGCGGACATCACCCGGGACCCGGTGCTGATCGCCGGTCTCTCCGCCGCGCAGTTCCTGCCCTGGCTGCTGTTCGCGCTGCTGACCGGGGCGCTGCTCGACCGGGTCGACCGGCGCCACGCGATCATCGTCGCCAACCTCGCCAGGGCGCTCGTCGTCGGCGCCGTCGCCGGGTTCGCGCTGTTCGGCCCGATGTCGATCTGGCTGATCTACGCGGCGGCGCTGCTCATCGGCACCGCGGAGACGGTCGCCGACAGCGCCGCGAACGTGCTGATCCCCTCGGTCGTGCGCCGCGAGGGCCTGGCGGGCGCCAACAGCAAGCTGCAGGCGGCCGAGATCGTCGGCCAGACCTTCCTCGGCGGCCCCGTCGGCAGCACGACCTTCGCCGTGTTCGCCGCGTTTCCGTTCCTGCTGAACTCGGCCGCGTTCGCGGTGGCGGCGGCGCTGCTGATCGGGCTGGCCGGCAGCTACAAACCCCGGCGGGACGCCGTGTCCTCGACCACGCTGCGCCGCGAGCTCGGCGACGGCCTGCGCTTCCTGCGGCACAGCCCGCTGCTGCTGCGCCTGGTCGGCATCGCCGGGCTGCTGGGGCTGACCAGCGAGCTGGCGCAGGCGCAGCTCGTGCTCTACGCGCTCGAGGATCTGGACCTGGAACCGGCCGCGTTCGGTGCGTTCGCGTTCGTGGGCGGCGCGGGCGGGCTCGCCGGTGCCGCCGCCGCGTCCCGGCTGCTCGCCAGGTTCCGCAGGCACAGCGTGCTGGTCGGCGGCATCGTGGCCGCCGGGCTGGCGTTCGCCGGGATGGGGTTCAGCACGCGGGCCGTGCCGTCGGCGGTGGCCTTCGGCGTGTTCGCGGCCGCCGTGGTGACGGTGAACGTCATTCTCGCCACCGCGCGGCACACGCTCGTGCCCGGCCAGCTGCTCGGCCGGGTGCTCGGCGTGTGGCGGACCGCGGTGTGGGGAGCCATCCCGGTCGGCGCGCTGCTCGGCGGCGTGCTCACCGACCTGCTCGGCCGCCCCCGCGCGACGTTCGTGGTCTCCGGTTCGCTGCTGCTCGCGCTCGCCGGTGCGGCGTTCTGGCTGCTGCGCCCTTACCAGGCCGCGCTCGAATCAGCCGGTCCCGGGGAGAGCACCTCCGCCGGATCGAGCGCCTGAGTGCCTGGTCACCTCTCGTGAGTGCGCACGCGAGTTAGAACGCGGTTCCTCACTCACGACCGGGATCGGCGGCTCAGCGTCCGCCCGCGCCCGGCTGGATCGTCTTGACGGTCAGCTGGTCACCGGGGATGTCGTCGCTCGCGCAGCCCGTGCCCGCCGCCTTGACGTAGATCGACTCGGTCTCCTGCGGCGGGTACACCCGGATGCCGCGCACGTTCGTCGGCCTGCACTCCGCCGGGTCGTAGTTGCGGACCTGCACGAAGCCGACGACGGCGTGCGCGGTCTCGCCCGGCTGAAGCGTCACGGGTGAGCCCTTCTCACCGACGCGTTTCGCCGCGGGCCCGACCTGGTGGCCGTCGTCGCCCGCCACGTAGGAGACGCCTGGAAAACCCTGGACGACGCACGGCGCGTCACTGGTGTTGGTGAACCGCAGCGGCCGGTAGTGGGTGCCCGCGGCACCGCTGCCCCGGCCGAGGGCAAGCTGGAGATCGGCCGACCGGCACAGGGCCGGGTCGGCGGGTGCCCGCCCGTTGGTGGCCGGTGCGGTGCCCGTGGTGGCGGGTGGGTCGTCGGCGGTCGCGGCTGTCGAGGACGGTGCAGAGGTGGTGGTGTCCGGCTGCGCGGCGTTCTCGGCGTTCCCGGCGCTGTCCGTGTCCTGGCCACAGCTGGCGAGCACCAACATCAGCACCGCGCCGAGCGCCACGTGCGGGACCCTTCCGCGCATGATGGTCATCACTCGCCCTCCTGTTCCAGGTGATTACCCAGAGGACGTGTCAGATACACACATCGTTGCGCCGTTCACCCGTGAGTGACCAACCGGCCCGCGGTCCGGTTGATCACTCACTCGTCGATCGACACGCCGGCCCACTCGATGCAGCGCCAGCCGTCGTAGCCGTGTGTCTCGAGCCGCACGATGCCGGTGTTCGGGATCAGCCCCTTGTCGGCGATCTCCGGGCGCACGTTGCCGGCGAGCCACTCGGCACCGAACCGCATCACGCCACCGTGGTTGACCAGCACGATCGTGCCGTCCGGATCGATCTCGGCATGCTTGGCACGCAGGTCGTTGATGGCGGTGAGATAGCGGTCGCGCACCTGGTGACCGCTCTCGCCACCGGGCATGGCCACGCTCAGCTCGCCCCGCGTCCACGGCCGGACGGTGTTCAGGTAGGTGTCGATGGCCTCCTGGTCGCTGCGGTCCTCGAGGTCGCCGACGTGCACCTCGTGCACCCCGTCGATCACCTGCACCTCGCTGTCCAGCGCGGCGGCCAGCGGCGCCGCGGTCTGCTGTGCGCGTACCGCCCTGGACGCGTAGACGGCGGCGATGGGTTCCTCGCGGAGCCGCTCGGCGAGGGTGTGGGCCTGCCGGTGACCGAGGTCGGTCAGCGGCGGGCCGGGCAGGGCCGTGTTCAGCATCCGCTGGACGTTGGCGGTGCTCTGCGCATGCCGGACCAGATAGAGCCTCATGCCATCTCTCCTCTTCGCACGGCCGCCACCCAGTCTGCCGCGGTGCGGAAGTCGTCGTTGCTCGCGCCAGGGGCGATCGTCGCCGCGATCCCGTCGGCACGGGGGTGGGAGCCGAGAAAGCGCACGTTGTTGCAGCGGCGGCGCAGGGCGGCGACGGCATCCCCGATGCGAGGTTCGGCGAGGTGGCCCTCGAAGTCGATGAAGAACCGGTACAGCCCGAAGTTGCCCTTGATGGGCCGCGCATCCAGACGGGTCAGGTTGATCCCGCGGAAAGCCAGTTCGGTGAGCAGTTCCGCGAGGGCGCCGGTGCGGTTCTCCGCGGCCGCCACGATCGACGTGCGATCGACACCCGTCGGCTCCGGAAGCATGCCGGGCGGGCGCAGCAGCAGGAACCGCGTGCGCGCGTCCGGCACGTCCGCGACACCGGTGGCGAGTACCCGCAGCGGGTAGTGCTCGGCCGCGACCGGCGCGGTGACGGCCGCGTCGTACTCGCCCGCCTGGACCGCGACCGCGGCCGCGGCGGTGGACGAGGCGACCACCGGCTGCGCGTCGGACAGGTTGCGTTCGAGCCACTGCCGCACCTGCGCAAGCGCGTGCGGGTGGCTCGCGACGGTGCGGATCTGACCGGCGTCGGTGCGGGTGAGCACGGTGAAGTGCACCGGCAACAGCGCCTCGGCGACCGCGACCAGCGGCTCGTCCTCGGCAAGGCCGTCCAGGGTCGCGGCGACCGGTCCCTCGACGGAGTTCTCCACCGGCACGCAGGCGCCGTCCGCCTCCCCCTTGCGGACGGCGGTGAGCGCGGCCGTGATCGTCTCGGCCGGCATCAGCTCGTCGTGCGGCGCCAGACCGCGTGCGGCCTGTTCGGTAAAGGTTCCCTGCGGCCCGAAATAGGCGATCCGTGACACGACGCAAGGCTACGGTGAGATGACTTTCACTCGCATAGCCGGTAGGTCGCCCGGTTACCACGCGTGGCATTTTTTGCAATGCTGTGGGAGTGACCGCCGAATCAGGCACGCACGCGACGCGTCATGGTGCCTCGGCACGAGCCTGGCCGGACACCCCGGAGCTGGTGCTGTGTGCCGTCGACGAACCACTCGCCGAAGCATGGCGCTCCATCCCCGAGACGATGTCCGGGCAGGTCCGTGTCCACCACGGCTCCGTGCTGGACGTGCCCGCGCACGCCGTGGTGAGTCCGGCCAACTCGTTCGGCTGGATGCGCGGCGGCATCGACGCGGTGTACGCGAAGGCGTTCCCGGGCGTCGAGCAGCAGGTGCGCAGCGCCGTGCTGGCGTATCACGGCGGTGAGCTGCCGATCGGCGAGGCGGTGGTGGTGCACACCGGTGAACCGGCTCCACAGTGGCTGATCAGCGCCCCGACCATGCGCGAGCCCGGCGAGCAGCTGCCCGCAGACACCGTGCATCCCTATCTCGCGGCGCGGGCGGTTTTCCTGCTGTGGCGGGACGCCAGGCTCGAACACGGCGCCGAGGTACGCGAGGTCGTGGACACGATCGCGATGCCGGGACTCGGCACGGGAGTCGGCGGCGTGTCCCCGGCCACCTGTGCCCGTCAGGTTGCCGCGGCCTGGGAAGAGGTCTTCGGCGGCCAGTGACCGGCACTGACCGGCATCGGCCGGCGCCGCGATCGCCGTGTCGACCCGTTACCGGACCGTGTTACTCGCGCTCGGCGACCCGCACGCGTTCGCCGCGCTGCTCGACCAGCGGTTACGGGTGCGTGCGGCCCCCGGCCGGAGCGCCGGCGTGTAGAACGTCACAGCGCGTTTCCTCTGCGTAAGGCATACCGTTGGATCCGCGTTACATCAGGTGTACGGCACTGGCCCATCGAAGGGCGAGGAGTGAGCGAATGCCACGGGTCCGTGAGCTGAGCCCCTATGTCGAGTTGCAGCGCGACCAGTGGCGTGAGCTGCGCCGCTCCACGCCACTGCCGCTCACGGCCGAGGAACTGGTCCGGCTCAGAGGGCTCGGCGAACAGCTCGACCTGACCGAGGTGGCCGAGGTCTACCTGCCGCTGTCGCGGCTGATCAACCTCCAGGTCGCCGCACGGCAACGGCTCTACGAGGCCACGACGACGTTCCTCGGTGAGGACACGCGCGGCACGAAGGTGCCGTTCGTGATCGGCGTCGCGGGCAGCGTCGCGGTCGGGAAGTCGACGACCGCCCGGATCCTGCGCACCCTGCTCGCCCGCTGGCCCGACCATCCGCGCGTCGACCTGGTGACCACCGACGGGTTCCTCTACCCGCGGGCCGAGCTGGTGCGCCGCGGCATCATGCACCGCAAGGGCTTCCCGGAGAGCTACGACCGCAGGGCCCTGCTGCGCTTCGTGACCGACGTGAAGTCCGGCGCCGACGAGGTCAGCGCCCCCGTCTACTCCCACCTCGCCTACGACATCCTGCCCGGCGAGGAACAGGTCGTCCGGCGGCCGGACATCCTCATCGTCGAGGGCCTCAACGTGCTGCAGCCCGGGCCTCGGCTGACGGTGTCGGACCTCTTCGACTTCTCGATCTACGTCGACGCGCACACCGCCGACATCGAGGACTGGTACATCGAGCGGTTCCTCAAGCTCCGGCACACGGCGTTCGCCGATCCGGCCTCGCACTTCCACCACTTCGCGGGCCTGCCCGACGACGAGGCCCGCGACGAGGCAAGGCACCTGTGGCGGACGATCAACGAGCCGAACCTGATCGAGAACATCCGCCCGACCCGGCCACGCGCGACGCTGGTGCTGCGCAAGGACGCCGACCACTCGATCAACCGAGTCCGTCTGCGCAAGCTGTAGCCCGGCGGTGATCCGCGTGCGACGGCGGCTGTTGCTCACGCTCGCGGTGGTCGTCACCATCGTCGCCGTGGTGTTCGGCAGCGCGTTCGCGTTCCAGCGCAAGCTCGTCTACCTGCCCTCGGGTGGGCCCTTGCCGAGCGCGGCCGAGGTGCTGCCAGGCGGACGGGACGTCGCGCTCGCCACCGCCGACGGCCTGCGTCTCGACGCCTGGTACTTCCCGACGGAGGACGCGCGGGCCACCGTGCTCGTCGCGCCCGGCAACGGCGGAAACCGGTCACTGCGCACACCGCTCGCCAGGGCACTCACCGAACGCGGGCTCTCGGTGCTGCTGCTCGACTACCGCGGCTACGGCGGCAATCCCGGCTCGCCGACCGAGGAGGGGCTCGCACTGGACGTGCGGGCCGCCAGGCAGTACCTGGTGCGCGAGGCCGACGTGTCCCCCGATCGGTTGCTGTACTTCGGCGAGAGCCTCGGTGCGGGCGTGGTCACCGAACTGGCCACCGAACACCCGCCCGCGGGGTTGCTGCTGCGGTCGCCGTTCACCGACCTCGCGGCGGTGGGCAGCAGCCACTACCCGTTCCTGCCGGTGCGCTGGCTGCTGCTGGACACCTATCCGGTCGCGGACCACGTGGCGCGGATCGCGCGCGGCACGGTGCCGATCACCGTCGTGTTCGGCACCGCCGACTCGATCGTGCCGCCCGAGCAGAGCCGGGCCGTCGCCGAGGCCGGGGACGCACGGATCGTGGAGGTGCCGGGCGCCGACCACAACGATCCGGTGCTGCTCGACGGCCCGGAGGTGATCGGCGCGGTGCTGGCTCTGGCGGAGCGCTGACCCGTTCCGCGGCGGACACAGAGCGCCACCTCCCTCAGCCGAACGGCCGATCGACGAGGGGGAGCACTAACCGGTTGGCCGATACCGCAAGTGTCCGGCCCCGGTGACCCTTGTGAGAAGGAAACACACCCTGACCAGGGGGAGGCACGCCGATGCTCTCAGCCATCCTGACGTGGATCGGCGCAATGCTCGGCATCGCGGTGCTGCTCGCGATGGCGTTCGGCGCGTTCGTACTCGACTACAACGACGCACGCGGAAACCGGGCCGAGAAGGCGACCGAGGTGCCGAAGGGAACCAGCCCGCTCGCTTGACGCGGCCCCCAGGTCTCGGTGCTCAAACCTGGGGGCCTGAGTCCCTACCGCGCCCGGGCACGGCAGCGACCTTCATCTCAGCTACCCCGTCCGGCGTTGCCGGACACCTCTGATCACGGGCGAAAATCGCCGAGTGCGATCAAGGCCCGTTCGTAGTCGGCCGGATCGAACCGCAGCTCGTTCTCCGGTGCGGGCTGCAACTGCCCGGCGAGCACGGCGGAGAGCTTGTCGAGGATCTCGTCACGCTCGGCGCCCTGTTCCCTGAGGCGGCACGCGGCGGTCCACGCCGCGGCCGGCTCGCCCTCCCACAGCTGGTCCACCACCGCGGCCTTGATCCCGAGGAACTCCATCACCTCGGCAGCGTCCGGCCCGCCCTCGGCGAGCGCGTCGTGGAACTCCGGGTGCTCGCCGACCACCAGCAGGTGCCGCTGTTCCGGATCGTTGGGGTCCAGGGTCAGCTCGTCCTCGCCCAGCTCCGTCAGCGTGGTCGGGACGGCGAACATCCTTCGATCGAGAATCGCCGCGACCTCTTCGGAGCCGGTCTCGTCCGGGACGTCGTCGAGATAGGCGTCGAGGACCTCACCGCCGCCTTCCAGCAGGTCCTCGGCGGTCTCGAGCAGTTCGGTCACGGCGGCCTCCGGCAGCCCTTCCCGCGAGCCACGCCAGCGCACCCAGGCGAGCAGCACGGTGGACAGCACGTCCTCGCCCGCATCCGAGAGCTCGGCCTCGCCCGGCAGCCAGTCCTCCAGGAACGTGGCGATCTTCTCCGGGCTGACCCGCAACGGCCGGTTCGGCTCCGACTGCACGCCGAAGTCGATGAGCAGCCGCGCGCACTCCCGCACCGCCGGAGAATCCGGCACGTCGCCGGTCTCCCGCAGGAACTCGTCGACCACCGAGTCCCAGTCCGGCAGCACGGCCGCGGGCTCGGCCTGCTCCGGCCCGGGCAGCGCCCGGCAGCGCGCCAGCGCCACCGCCCGGAAAAGGGCGAAGTCGTCGGTCACGATCGGCTCGGGCAGGTTCTCGTGGAGAACGATCCCCTTCTCGATGAGCCGGCGTGCCCTGGCGAGCGGAAGCCGCTCGAACTTGATCGTGCCGTCGTGCTGGGCCGCCTGGTCGCGCATCTCCCGCTCCAGCTCGTCAGGGTTCTCGACGATCGAGACATCCAGCACGATGGGTTCGAAGTACGAGAAGTCCACGACCGCGAGCAACCCGTGCCGGGACTCGCCGTACTCGAACGTGCACAACAGCGTGGAACGATCACCGTAGACGTCGCCTGCCGCGAAGCACTCGCCCGGCGTGGCCGCGCCCAGCTTCGCCGCCACCCGGGGTTCGGGGAGGCCACGGGCGACGAGTCCGCGCAGTGCGGCGGCCGCCGGCTCGCGGTGCGCGAAGGGCGCCAGCGCCGCCAGCCCGGCCAGCAGCACGCCGGAGGCGGGGCCCACCTTGCGGCCGGCGTAGTCGATGAGGTCCTTGGCGAGCTCGTCGCCCTCGGGGTGGTCCCACAGTTCACCGAGTACACCGGAGGCGAGCACCTCGACGTCCAGCGGATCGGGGTCGGCGCCGAGCGCCGCGACATCCCGCAGGATCTCCTTGCAGAATCCGCCCACTCCCTGCGGTTCCGCCTTACCGCCGGCGGCCTTCTTCTTCCGGGAACGACTCTGCGGGCTCATCGGCTCATGTTTTCATCGGAGAGCGCAGGGCGCCGAGCGGGCCTCTTCGGCACGGCGATGCGGGCGTTGCGGATCTCGGCGAGCAGCCGGGTCTTGCGCTTGTGCGTCTGCACCAGTTCCGCGACGTAGGCGGTGAACTCGTCGCTGCTGCCCGCGCGCCGGTGCAACGTGCGCAGCCTGCGCAGCTGCCGCGCGGCCTCGGCGTAGCATCGCGCGTCCCTGCGCCCGATCAGCCATTCGACGTGGTCACGGTAGACGGGGATCAGGTCCGCGGCCTGGCAGTCACCCGCTGCCTGCCAGGCTTCCGGGTAGCTCCGCCGCGCCAGGAGCAGGCGCACGGATTCGGCGGGCCGCGGCGAGCGCACACGTTCCAGCGCGGCGACCAGCGGGCCGCGCCGGGAGCCGTTCTCGGTGCCGAGTGCCTTGGCCGCGTGCGCGATCGCCTCGGAATGCCGCCCCGCTGCCCGCAGCACCCGGACGATCTTGAGGCTCACATCGAGCCGGGGCAGCTGTTCCGAGAGCATCCGGACCACGGTGTCGACGTCACCGGTGACCTCGGCCAGCTCCTGGCTCAACCGTTGCGCCGCAAGGCGTTCGGCCGTGTCGTCCCCAGTGGACTCCCGAGTCAGAAACTCGTCCACAGTGGACTTTATACGGGCCAACCCGCGCTCCCCCAGCGCCTGCGCGAACTCGGCCAGCGCGAGATGCGGGCGGTCGGCGCCTGCGAACTCCACGCGCAGGATCCAGTCGGCGAGCTCCTCCGGCTCGGGCGGGTGCGCCGCGGCGGCCCGCGCGTAAAGGGACACGGCCCTGTCGAGCTGGTCGCCGACCACCCCGCTGGAGTCGTCCATGTCCGCCAGCGCCTGGGTGATCTTGTCGACCGCGCGCCGGGCCAGCGGCGCCACGTCCGCCCGGGTTCCGGCGTCGAGCAGCCGCTGCAGCGTGTCGAGCACCGAGGCGATCTGGACCGACTCCGCCGCCCGCACGGCGTCGTCGAGGCGGCTGCTGACCTCGGCCAGGTCGCCGTGCTCGATGCCGTCCGCGCGAGCCTGGAGGCGCCGGCGCAGCTCGGGATCTCGCTCGGCCTGGTCGTGCAGGAGGTCGGCCAGTGTCTCCGCGTCGAGCGAACGGAGGAACGCGCGCAGGTCCGATTGGCGGGTCACCCGCTCATAGTGCCATCGGGGGTCACCGGAACGGGCCGATCGGTAGCGGACTGTGGCCGACGGGGATGTGGGACGCCCAGCGAGTCCAGCCGGTGGACGGTGATGGCGCCCTGCAGTCGCAGCGCGTTCACGGCTCCGAGCGGGCTACCGATGGGCGCGGCCTTGACCACCTCCAGGTCGGCCAGCAAGTAGAGCCGGTGGCGCGCCCGCGTGATGCCCGAGCCGAACGACCGCACCCGGTTACTCCAGTCGTCCTCGGTGAGGTCGAGCAGCACGGTGTCGAACTCGCGCCCGGGCAGCGTCCGTGCCGTGCCGACCGCCACGTCGGGCCGGTCGCGCAGCGCGGCCAGCCAGGCGCCCGCCCGCACCTGGTTGGGCGCGAGCACGGCGATCTCACCCTGTCCGGCGGCGAAGCGGGCGAGCGAGGGGTGATCGGCGCGTGCGCCCGCCGGGTCGACCAGCAGCACCTCGGTTTCGCCTGCCCCGGCGTGCTCGAGCACGTGGTAGCCGGTGCTGTTGGCGAGCGCGGTGACCGTTGGCCCGTAGCGGTGCTGCCGGGTCAGCACCGTGCAGCCGGGGTGCCGCTCGGCGTCCGCCGGTTCCCGGATGCCGCAGTGGCCGAACGGGGTGGCCAGCAGCCACTCGCGCACCCCGGGCGCCGTCTTGAGAGCTGCGGGGCGAACTCGGGGGCCGGGCTGGCGGAAGTCGCCGAGGACGACCGCCGTCTCGCGGGCCCGTGCCACGGCGAGCAGCACGTCGGCGAGCCGGGCCGATCCGGCGTCGTCGAGCAGCACCACGTCGAAGGGGCGCGTCGAGTCGACGTGCCGGGCGAGTGTGGTGGTGACGATCCGGGCCGACTCCCACGCCGTCGCCTCGTCCTCCTGCTGTCGGCGGCGGGCGCGTTCGCCGAGCCACCACAGGCGCTCCTCCAGCCGGCCGCGGCGGGCGGCTCGACGCTCGCCCTCGCGGTGCAACTCCTCGCGCCGGGCGTGCAGGCCGGGCAGGTCGCGCCGCAGGCATTCGGCGTGGAAGCGCCGGTCCTGGTCGGTGGCCAGTCCCGCGGAGCGGATCTGGGCGACCCTGCCGCGCAACCGCTCCAGCCGGGTGTGGGCGTCGGATTCGGCGCGGGCGGCGGCGTCGAGGGATTCGTGAGCGGCGGCGACGTCGGCTTCGAGTGCCGTGACGTCGTCGTCGGTGAGCGGGTGGGCCCTCTCGCGGCAGTCCTGAATGGCCGCCTGCAGCGTGTCGCGCCGGGCCTGTGCGGCCCGCAGGGCCTTGCGGTCCGCCCGCCTGCCCCGGTAGCGGCGGGCGGCGGTGCCGATCCGTTCCGCGCGGACGGCGATCTCGGTGTCCACCTCGGCCAGCCGTTCGCCGAGCTCGCGGGCCTCGCCGAGCCGGCCCCGTTCGGTGGCGACCCGGTCCCACGCCTCGCGGGCGGCTCGCAGCCGGTCCCTGGCGGCGGTGAGGTCGGCCGCGGCGTCGTCATGGCGTCTTCGGACGTCGGTGAACTCGGCGGCAAGCGTCGCCGAGCGGTCGGCGTTCTCGATGCGCCGCCCCGCGGCAAGGAAGGCGGCGTGGTCGTAACCGGTGAGAGCGTCGCCGAGCTCGACGAGGTCGGCCTCCGTGGCGGCGAGGTCGGTGAGATCCCGCTGGATCGCCAGGCGCTCGGCGTCGTCCCCGGACCAACCCACGTCCCGCTGCTCACCGGTGATCACCAGGACCCGCTTGCCGCTGGTCGCGAGCTCGGCGGCGGCTTCGGCGACCAGCCGTGTCTTGCCCGTGCCGGGCGGGCCCCAGACCAGGTGCAGGCCCGGCGTCCGGCAGGCGCGGCGGGCGGTGTCCCATGGGTCGGCACCGTCCGGCACCGGGTCGAGCCGGCCCTCGGCGAGCCGGTCGGCGAGCGGCGCCGGACCGAGGTCGCGCAGGGCTCGCGCGAGCGCGCCGAGCCGGTCCCGTGCGGGCAGCCGACGAGCCCACACCCGCTCACAGCCCGGTGGCAGCGGGCCGGCGTCGCGGATCCGCAGGACGCCGTTGCGCAGCTCCGCGCGTACCGGTACCGCCGGGCCGTCCCGGGGACCGTCGCGGCCGGCGAGACAGACCTCGTCGATCGGGTCGATCCGCCGCCCGCGCAGGTCGGCCGTAAAGGTTCCGTCGCCGGTCCGCCGCAGCGGTCCCAGATCGCTCCATTCGCCGGTCTGCCGAGCGTGTTCGAGTTCCGACTCGACCGCCCGGGCAGCCTCCTGCCGCCACTCGGCCATACCACCCCTCTCGATCCTTGACCGAGTAAACCAAGGGTGGCGGTGTGCGTACAGAAAGTAAGCCAAGCGGGTTAACCGGGCGGGTCGTGATAGGCAGGGCCGGTGAACCTCGACGAGCTCATTCAACGCCTGCGGGACTTCGCCGACGCGCGCGACTGGGAGCCGTACCACACACCGAAGAACCTGGTCATGGCACTGTCCGGGGAGGTCGGCGAGCTGACCGCACTGTTCCAGTGGCTGACGCCGGAGCAGTCGGCGGCCGCGATGGGCGACCCCGAACTGCGAGCCGAGGTGCTGGACGAGATCGCCGACGTGACGCTGTACCTCGCGCGGCTCGCCGACATGCTCGGGGTCGATCTGCTCGATGCGGCCAACGCGAAGATCGACCGCAACGAGCTTCGCTTTCCCACCCCTGGGCGCTGAGGACGTAGGGACCGGCTTCACCGGCGGTGCATGGCGGCCTGATCACAAGACCTTTATCCCGGCATGGTCCTTCGGGTAGGAGATGGACCCGTGGACCTGACTGCGCAGACCGAGTACGGAGCAGTACGCGGAGTTCCGGGCGACGACGTGAGCGTGTTCGAGGGCATTCCCTACGCGGCGCCACTGGACGGTGAGCGGCGGTTCCAGGCGCCGGTGCCGCCGCAACGCTGGGAGGACACGCGGAACGCGACCGCCTACAGTGCCGCGCCTCCGCAGTCCACGTTGATGCCGGGCATGCCGTCGAGCTGGTGCCCCGGTGACAGTACGGACTGCCTCAGCGTGAACGTCTGGACGCCCGACCCGGGTGGCTCGGGCCTTCCCGTGCTTGTGTGGATCTACGGCGGCGCTTTCGTCATCGGCAGCAGCTCCGAGCCCGTCTACGACGGCGCGAATCTCGCGCGCGGCGGCGTCGTGGTCGTGACCATGAACTACCGGGTGGGGTACGAGGGCTTCGGCTGGTTACCCGACGCCCCGGCCAACCGCGGCTTTCTCGACCAGATCGCGGCGCTGCGCTGGGTCCAGGCGAACATCGCCGGTTTCGGCGGTGACCCCGGCAACGTGACGCTGTTCGGTGAATCCGCCGGCGCCACGGCGGTAGCGACGCTGGTAGCCGCCCGTGCCGCACGCGGACTGTTCCGCCGGGCCATCGCCCAGAGTTTCGCCGGCCGCTTCTTCCGCGAGGAGGAGGCGCGCCGGATCGGGGAGCGGATCACCGGCGAGCTCGGCGTTCCCGCGACGGCCGAGGCACTCGCGGAAGTGCCGCCCGAGGCGATCCACGAGGTGCAGAACGCGCCGCTCCGCAGGTCCGGCGAGGCGGCTTCCTCCGTTCCCGAGGGCATTACGCCGTACTCCCCCGTCCTCGACGAACTGATCCCCGAGCCGCCCTGGCAGGCGATGCGCAAGGGCGCGGGCCGCGACGTCGATCTAGTCTGCGGGTACAACCAGGACGAGTACCGGCTGTTCACGCTCGGCGCGGGCCGGCTCGGCCGAGATCCGGCGGCGGTCGCGGCGGCGGTGGGCCTCGATCCGGCCGCGCTCGCCGACTACCGCGCGGCTCGCCCGGGCATCTCCGACTCCGACCTGTACACGTTGCTGTTCTCGGACTCGATCTTCCGTATGCCATCGACGTGGTGCGCCGACGCGCACGCCGAGGCGGGCGGCAGCACCTACCTTTACGAGCTGACGTGGGCTTCTCCCGCTTTCGAAGGTCTGCTCGGCGCCTGTCACGCCCTGGACGTGCCGCTGACCTTCGGCAACTTCGACAGTCCGCTCGGTCGCCTGGTGCTCGGCGACTCACCGCCCGCCGACGCCGAGTACCTGTCGAAGGAGATCCGCAAGGCGTGGACATCGTTCGCGACCACCGGTGACCCCGGCTGGCCTGCTTACCGGCCCGGCGAGGCGCTCACTCGCATCTGGGACCTCCCCGTCGAGGTCGCCGCCGACCCGGAGGCCGCGTCCCGGCGTATCTGGGAACGCCACTTTCCGTGGAATAACGGACACACACGGGAACCGGGCCGGTAGCATCACCCGTCGAACCCGGCACGAGGACTTGGGGAGCGAAACCGGTGTGGGTCGACGAGAGCGCGAACGGTGAACCCGAGAGATCGGACGACCCGTTTCAGTGGGTGAACGACTTCGTCCAGCGCACGCAGCAGAGCGGCAGCTTCGCCTACGACGAACCGACCCTCAGCCGCATCGCCGACCGCTGGCAGCGCATCGCGGACAGGTGCCAGGAGGGACGACAGGCCGCCTATCCGATGACAACGGTGACGGGCCCCGGCTTGGACCCGGCCAGCATCACCATGGCCGCCAAGGTGAATGACTCAGGCCGGGCTTACCTGCAGTCGTTGACCAGCGTGCAACGTTACTGCCAAGCACAGGCTGATCACTGCCGCAAGGCTTTGGGCACCTACATCGAGAACGAGCACGACAACGCCAGCTGGGTCAAGAAATTCACGCCTTTCCCCGATGAACAGAGACAAGGCGGAATCCTCTAGATGCGCAGTAGTCCTCCCCTCATCGCCACGTCGCTCGCACTCTTGATTCTTGCGGTCACCGGATGCTCAGAGACGACCAATGGAACCGCGGCGCCGAGCGGCGCACCGCAAAGCGACCCAACCACCACACCACCGGAGTCCGGCGATAGCTCCGCATTACCCGGTTTCGGCGCCCCGCCAGTTGAGAACGCGTTGAACGACACTGAGCGATTCCAGGACGATCCCTGTTCAGTGCTCACTGCCGAGCAACTCGGCCAGCTGGGCGTTCCCAAGGAAGGCGAGAAGCGCAACGGTTCCACCGGCTCTGCCTGTCGTTGGTATGAACAGGATACAAGCGCCAGCGTCGACATCGAATGGGTCAAGGCCAATCAGCGGGGTTTGACCGGTGCGTACGCGAACCGCGACAACTACGAACTATTCGTCGAGATGCCGCCCATTGATGGCAATCCGGTCCTCGCGTACGGAGACGACACACGTGACCTCGGCGATTGCCAGGTACTGGTCGGCGCGACCGACGAATTGGTCTTCCAAACGGCAATCGGCCAGTCCCGTTCCAAGGTGGGCACCACTGATCCCTGCGAGGTCGCCCATACGGTCGCCGGAATGATGCTCGAAACGATGCGAGGGGGCTCGTGATGGGCGATGTGGGCGCACTCATCGGAGATATCTTCGGCACCGGGCGGTCGCCGGAGCAGATCTACGACGACATGACCACGGGTCCCGGAGATCCCACCGTCCTCGCCGCCAAGGACGCCGCCAACAACCAGGCGAGCCTCCACCAGGAGATCGTGGACCTGATCGCCGAGCAGCACGCCGACATCGCCACCGGTTGGCAGGGCGGAGCGGGCGACGCCGCGAGGAACGCGGCGACCCCGGTGACCCACGTCGCGCAGCAGGCGACCCAGCAGCTCACCATGTCCCACGACCTGCTCGCCATGCAGTCCGACGTCTACAACCACACCCGGAACAACGTCGTGCCCATGCCGCCGAACCCGGGCCAGCCCGACTTCGTCAGCACGGCGTTCCCGATGCTCACCGACCATGCCGAGCAGGCCGCCGCCTACCGCGAGGCGGCCGAGACGAACAAGCGGGTCTACGAGGCCTATCACGGCAACACCGGCAAGGTGGGCGAAACGATGCCGACCGACTACGGCACCCTGCTCGCGGCGGCCGACGGCATGGACATCACGCTTCGGTCGGGCACACCAGGTAGCGCGGACGGGCAGCCGGTGAGCGGGCCGCCGCAGCCCGGCGGAACCTATGGCGGTCCACCCGCGGGCAGCGCCACCGGCACGCCCACAACCGGTCCTTCCACCACCGGTACTCCCACTGCGGGTACCTCGACCGGCGGGCCGGCGGTAACCGGCACACCTGGAGCCCAGTTGCCCGCGGCGAGCGGAGCGGACGACACCACGCGCAGCGCGAGCTATATCCCGCCTGGCGGCACGAGCGGTTCGCTGAACGGGCCGGGAAGTACCCCGTACTCGCCGGTCGGCGGGAACAGCGGCAACTCGCCGGCCGGGACCGGATTCGGTCCGGTAGGGAGCTACCGGGCTGGCATGAGCTCGGGTTCCGGCCCGGGTGGATCGGCGGACTCCGCCGGCTCCCGTGGGCCGGGTTCGTCCTACGGCACCGGCCGCGGCACCGCCGCCGGCACCCCATACGGCGCGGGACGACCTGGTTCCGGTGTTGGCGCGGGCGGCGGCTCGGGCAACGACGCCGCGCGCGGCGCGCTCGGCGCCGGTAGGGGAACCGGTGTGGGCACGACCGGCGGACCTGGTGGCCCCGCCGCGGGCGGGTCCAGCCCGGCAGGCGGCGCCCGTGGCGGTGCGGGCGGCATGCTGGGCGGCGCCCCCGGCCGCGGCCAAGGTAAAGGCGGCGAGGACGAAGAGCACGAGCGGCCGTCCTACCTGCAGGAGCGTGACCCGGACGGGGTGTTCGTCGGCAAGCTCGATCGCACCACGCCACCAGTCATCGGGCAGTGATGGCGTGGCGTGACGACGTGACCCTGCACCGGGTCTCGGTGCTGCGTTCGCTGGAAGAACACCGCATCGGGGAGCCGCCGGAGGTGCTGGCCGGCGACGACGTGTGGCTTCCGCCCGAGTCCCGTGCCCGCCTCGACGACGCCGTGGCCGAGGACCTCGCCGGGCAGCGCCTGCTGACCGGCGGTCGGCCGCGGGAGGACTTCTACGACGCTCTCGTCCTGCTCACCCGGCCGGGCGTGGAACTCTTCGGCTGGGTCCAGGACGACGAGCTGGGCAACTACGCCGTCTCGGTGTCGCGGACCGGCCGTGACTGCGTGCTGCTCCTGCGCCGTGGTGACTGGGTGCGGCTCATGCCTGCTGATCCGGATGGCATGGCCGAGACCTGGATCGAGCAGATCCCGCACCGGCCCGCAGGCGGCGACACCAGCCTCAACCTGCCCGAGTCCGACGCACCGTGGATCCTCGACCATCCCCGCACGCCGGACGGGCGCAAGCTGAAGAGGCTACTCGAACTCCCGCGCTTCGGCGGCGGGCAGATACACGCCGCGATCCGCTCCGCCAACGGGCGGCAGCGGGCGGCGACACCGCTCACCTACCTCGACACCGCCGACGGCCGCTGGCTGCTCGGGTTCGACACCAGCGGGCCGGACCGCTGGGTCACCGCGACGCCGGCCACCCAGCACGCCTTCGAGACGAAGCTGCGCGACCTGCCGACGAACGGCGGCCGCTAGTGTTTGTGCTGGTCAGGCCTCGTGAGTGTTGAGCCGAGTTAGAACTCGGGTCAACACTCACGAGCGGTGACCAGGCGACTCGGGCTAGATGCGCACCACATCGACACTGTGCCCGGCCAGATACCAGCCGCAGCCCGACGCGGCAGCGCCGAGCACGGTCATGAGCATCCAGATGGCGAGCGGCAAACCGCAGAAGAGGCAGACCAGGGCGGCCACGAGCAACGTCCCGCCGAGGACCTTCAGTGCCCGGCCTGCCCGCTCCCGCACGGGCCTGCCGACCACCATTTCGACCGGGTAGCGCGCGGGCGGTTCGGAGACGCGGGGCGCCGGGATGTCCACCGCGGAGTCGTGGAGCGGCCCGGCCTTGCCCGGTGCCAGTTCGAGCACTTCCCGCGCGACCCGTGCCGGCAGCACCACCGCGCCGAGTTCGCGCGCAAGCCGCACGCCGGGCTCGTCAGCGGCCGCGTCGTCGACCACCAGGTGCGTGATCCCCGGCCCGAACTCTCCGGCCAGCCGCAACCCCGAGCCGAGCACCGCGGCGCGAAGTTCATCCACCTCCGCCGTGTCCCCCAGCACAAACACCGGCGGTGGGCTCGCTCGCTGCCGCGGCACTCCAGGTGCAAGGTCGCGGACCGCCTCCGGCACACCGAGGGCCTCGGCGACGTTGCGCAGGTCCTGTTGCTCCTCGGGCGCGATACCTCCTTCACCACTGGCGACCACGTGAATCGCGGTCATGAAACCGCGGTGCACGCGCAGGACCTCCGCACCGGGTATCCCGGCCCGCACGGCCATCGTGGCCAGCGCCCGGACCTCGTTCCGCGAGACGGTGTGGTCGGCGACCACTCCCGCCAGCAGGTCGAGGTAGGCGTCCTCGAGCGGCCGGTCACCCTCGGCCAGCAGGCCCGCCGAGGCGCGGTCAACCAGCCGCGCCATCCAGTAGTACGGCTGCCCGGTGCGGCCGTCACCGGGCCGGGGCGCAAGCCTGCCCGCGCGCAGCCGTGGCGCGTCGGTGAACCGGGGCTTCCGGATGAAACGCAGCCGGTGCGTGGTCACCAGCGAGCACACCACCCGCGCACTGCTCCGCGCGTTGGCCAGCGCGCCGCGCCCACCGGCGTCGGGCGCCCCGATGGCCTCGGCGACCGTGGCCAGCCGGTAGTTCGGCAGCCGGAGCGCCCGTTTCGCCGCCGTGGCCGTGCACACCCCGGGCGCTGGCGGCAGCCGCACGCCGCTTCGGTCGAGTTCCCGGACGAGAAACCGCTCGACGAACGCCAGGTTGTGCGCCACCAGCACGCTGCCCGCCCATAGCTCGACGAACCGCCCGAGCACCTCGGGAAACGCCGGCGCGGTGTCGAGTTGCCCGCGACGGATGCCGTGTACCCGGCCCGGATCGGGGTCGACGTCCCGGCCAGGGTCGATCAACGTGGACGCCTCGCCGTGCACGGTTCCGTCCGTGCTCACGCGCACCGCGGCCAGTTCGACGAGATGCCCGGGACGCAGGCCGGTGGTCGTGGCACCGATCGCCGTGAACTGCAGACCATCGCCCTGGTACCGGCCCTGCCGGGACAACCGCAGCACATCGACGAACTCGGACATGGCGCGGTGGTCCTTCCGATCGGCGTCGACGACGCGGCAGAGGCGTGGCGCCTCCCAGCATCAACAGTCAAATCGAAAGTCACGTTGCAGAGTGCAAAATCACCCGTTTGTTGCACCGCGGCTGGCCGCAACGCGAACGCCGCTGCGCATCGGGCGAACCGAGCCCGCCGGATCAGCCGGCGACCACGCTCGCCGTCGCGAACGTGTCGGCGGGCATCGGCCGGCGCAGTCGCCAGGTGATGGCGATCGGTCGTTCCCCACGATGATCGACGTATGAGGCCGCGCCGAGGCAACGAAACGGCGCGGCACCGAGGTCGTCGGTGCGGGTCTCGCGCACGAACAGCACCACATGACTACCCCGCTCCCGGTGCCGGAGATATCTCTGACCGGTGGGTGAATCGGTCGATGTGGCGTTCTGCGATTCCCAGTGGAAAAGTTCGGGACTGATCGCGTAGTCGCGGTACATCGTCGTCGGCGAGAACTCCCGCTTCGTCTTCCGCAAATTGATCAGCAAAGCATCGGTGCTTGTGTCCTCGGCCCACGCGACGCCGGACACGTGATTGGCGACGAACCTGGTCAGCGACGCATAACCGAGGGCGGCGAGGATTTCCTCCCGCCGGTAGCTGGCATGGGTTGCGAGCGGAACATGCTGGAGCCCTTCGCCGAGTGGCCCGGGCAGGTGCCGGGCTCGATCGAGCCCGAGTGCGATCAGCTCACAGATCTCGGCGCATACCGCGGGGTGGCGGCGCAGGCGCGCCAGCCCGTCGGTGAAGGACGACAGCGCGCCCCGCTGTGGCCACAGGGTGAACAGCAGCATTCTGGCCAGCCGCTGCTCCCGCCGGTCCAGGTCGGCGTAGCCCGGCCCGTCCGGGTTCGCCAGCAATGCATAGCCTCGCGCCCGCTCGGCATCGTCGACGTGCGCGAACGCCGAAACACGCCGCAGCAATGCGTCCTCATCGGGCCCGGCCACCGGCGTCGGCAGTCCGGCGGCTCGCCGCAGCGCGGTCCACGAGCCGTTGCTCTTGTAGACATCGACGAGATCGCGGCGGGCGGCGTCGAGGTACGCCGCGAGCGGCAGGTCACCGTGCGACCGGAGGTCAGCGGCGAGCGCCCGGCGGGTCATCCGCAGTTGCGTGCGCACGTTTTCGAGCACCAGCCGCTGCGCGACCCGATCCAGTACCACCTGCGAACCGGACGGCAGGAAGGGGAAGCCCTGTTCGATCTGCCGCTCGAGCCCGCCGCGGCTCGTACCGGTCAGCGCCCGATATCGCGTGTCGAAACGGAACTCCCGGTGTTGCTGGCCGATGAAGTCCAACACGGTGAGCACGGCTTTGCCCGGCGCCCGGCGCAGACCGCGCCCAAGCTGCTGCAGGAAGACGTTCGCACTCTGGGTCGGACGCAACAGCAGGATGGTGTCGACCTCGGGGATGTCGAGTCCCTCGTTGAACAGGTCCGCCGCGAACAGGACGTTGACGCCGCCCCGCAGCAGCGAGTCCACCGCCTCGGCACGTTCGCCCGGCGACGTGGAACCGGACACGGCGAGCGCGGGGACGCCAGCATCACGGAACACCCTCGCCATGTACCGGGCGTGCGACACCGAGACGCAGAAACCAAGCGCGCGCATACGGCCGACGTCGGTCACCTTGTCCCGCAGCTCGGCCAGCACCTTGGCGGCACGCGCGTCGTTGCCGGTGTAGACCCGGTCCAGCCCGGCGACATCGTAGGCACCACGCTTCCATTCGATTCCGGAGAGGTCGACGTCGTCGGCCGCACCGAAATAGTGGAATGGCACCAGCAGGTCGGCCGACAACGCTTCCCACAACGGCAGTTCGTAGGCCGCACGATCATCGAAGAAGTGGCGTACGTCCACACCGTCGGACCGTTCCGGAGTCGCGGTGAGACCGAGCAACTCCTTCGGCCGCACGTGATCCAGCAACCGGCGGTAGCTGGCCGCCTCAGCGTGGTGGAACTCGTCGACGACCACCACGTCGAAATGATCCGCCGGCAGGTTTCGCACGTCGTAGGAGGACAGCGACTGGATCCCGGCGAAGACGTGCCGCCAGCGCCGCGGTCGAGATCCCGCCACGTAGATCTCGCCGAACGCCCCGTCGGCCATCGTCTCCCGATAGGTCCGTAGCGACTGCTGCAGGATCTCCTTGCGGTGCGCGACGAACAACAGGCTGAGGTCGCGCTCGTACACCTCCCGGACGAGCCTGCGGTAGTCCAGCGCGGCCACCACGGTCTTGCCGGTGCCCGTCGCGGCGACCACGAGGTTGCGGTGCCGGTCGTGCAGCTCCCGCTCCGTGTCCAGGGCTTCGAGAACCTCCTGCTGGTGCGGCAGCGGATGCACTTCCAGCCCGGCCAGGCTGATCCGCGCGGACGTGCCCGTCCGCTGCCCCGCCCGCGCCAGCGCCTTGCCGAGGCGCTCGCCGTCCGCTTCCGGATCGTAGGTGGCGAACGCGCTGGACTCCCAGTAGGTGTCGAAGGTGGCGGAGAACTTTCGGAGGAGTTCGGGAGTCGCGACGCCGGACAGTCGCACGTTCCACTCCAGCCCGTCGACGAGCGCGGAACGTGACAGGTTGGAGCTGCCGACGAAGGCGGTGTCGAAGCCGGAATCCCGGCGGAACAGCCAGGCTTTGGCGTGCAGCCTGGTCGACTGATCCTCGTAGCTGATCCGGACGTCGGCGCCGAAACGCTGCACCAGCTCGTCGATCGCGCGCCGTTCGGTGGCGCCCACATAGGTGGTCGTCAGTACCCGGAACGGGACCTCGCGCTCCCGCAGCTCGTGCAGGGCCTCTTCGAGCACCCGCAGTCCGTGCCAGCGGATGAACGCACACAGCAGGTCGACACGATCGGCGCTCGCCAGTTCCGCACGCAGCTCCGCGGACAGGGACGGCTCCTCCTTGGCATTGGTCAGCAACGCGGCTTGTGACAGCGGCGTTACCGGACGCACGGGCGGAGCCGTGCCCGGGCGCCCGGCATCGGTCAGCGCCATCAGCTGTTCGAGCACGCCGGGCAGCTTGTCCTCCGGTGCGTCGAGCAGCGCGAGAAGCTCGTTGGACAGCGCGAACCGGCGGCCGGTGTCGGTCTGCGCGGCCAGCGTGCGGCGCACCACCTCCGCCACGTGCCGGGCGAGTACCTCGGGCGCCTCCGCGGCTTCCACATCGGCGAACCGTGCGCTCGACCGATGCCGGAGTCCGGCCACGGCACGATCGACGCCCACCGTGCGGACGGTCTCGTACACGCCGTCGGCCAAGGACTCCATGGCCGCTCACCCTGCCAGACGGTGCCGCAATCCCCGGTCATTCGCGGCCGGGACAGTCACCGCTCTAACCGTTCACGCCGGTCATCGTCGCGAAGGCGATGACGTTGTCGAGGTAGTTTCCCGACGAGCTGTCGAACGCGCCGCCACAGGTGATCAGCCGCAGTTCGGGCTCGGTCGTGTTGCCGTAGACCCGTTCGGTCGGGAACTCGGCTTTCGGATACCGCTCGACCTCGTCGACGGTGAACACGACACTCGTTCCGTCGGCACGGTGCACCGTGACGTCCGCGCCGACGGGCAGTTCGTGCAGCCGGTGGAACACACCGGGCACGTTGTCGTAGTCGACGTGCCCCGCGATGATCGACGGACCGGTCTCACCCGGTGTCGGGCTCTGCTCGAACCAGCCCGTGGTCACCGCGTCCTCCGGGACCTCGAGTGCGCCGTCCGGCTCCAGCCCGAGCTCGATGATCTCGTCGGTGCGCACGCCGATCGCCGGGATCTCCAGCCACGCCGGCTCCGACCTGGCAAGCGGTTCGGTGCCCGCCTGCCGGGTGGCCGATGGTGCGGAGGTCGAAGGCTCCTGCGCGGCGGCCGTGACCGGTGGCGGCGGCGCGGGCTCCCCGGCGCAGCCACCCAGCACGAGGGCGAGGACCGCTACGGCGGCCCCGGCCGCGGCGCGAGGCCGCCACCGGAGCCACCGTCGAGGCACTCGGGTCACGCGCGGCCGCCGGCGCTGTAGCCGCCGGTCGCCACGCCACCGGTCGGGTAGACCGCGACCTGCTGGTCGTCGTCCCCGTCCGAGGCGCCGAAGCGATCCTCGCAGGCGATGCCGTCGTTGTCACCGTCGAGCCGGTGCGGGTCGCTGGGGTCGGCGTCGTAGGTCGCCTGCGCCTCGGCGTGGCTCGCGAAGTCCTTGCAGTCCTTGTCGGTGTCGGTCACCGCGGGCTTCGGCGCCTCCGGAGCGGACGTTTCCGGCTCCGGCGCGACAACGGGCCGGTTCGGCAGGCTCTCGCAGGCGACACCGTCTTCGGGATGACCATCGAGGTTATGCGGATCGGTGGGGTCCGCGTCGTAGACCGCCTGCGCTTCTTCCTGATACGTAAAGTCCTCCAGGCAGTTCAGGTCTCCTTCAGCACCGGCGGTCCCCACATAAGTGAATCCGGCTATGGCGAACGCGGCAACGACCACGAGCGTACGACGCAGTAACGACACGATAGACCTTTCCCAAGGCAGGCGGAATTGGCATATGTCCCGCGCTATTCAGCGCGCATATGTCTCCTCATATCGATATACACCCGGGCGCGCGTTACGAGAAAAACGAATTTGATCACCGGAAATGTTCAACGAAAAGAGAGCCGGGTGAGTTGGTGCCCGCCCGCGGCCACGTAACCTGGAGATATGGCCATCGAGGTGCTGCTCGTCGACGATCACGAGGTGGTGCGCAGGGGGCTGCGTGAAGTGCTCGGCGACGAGCCCGACATCGAGGTGGTCGCGGAGGCGAGCTGCGCCGACGAGGCCCTCGCCGTGGCCCTGCACCTCGAACCCGACGTGGCCGTGGTCGATGTCCGGCTCGGCGAGAGCGAGACCGACGGCGTGGCGCTGTGCCGGGAGCTGCGGTCGCGGCGCAACCCACCCCGCTGCCTCGTCCTCACCGCGTTCGACGACGAGGAGGCCATGATCGGCGCGATCATGGCGGGCGCGTCCGGCTATCTGCTGAAGCAGGTTCGTGGCCAGGACGTCGTCAACGCGGTGCGCGAGGTCGCCGCGGGCCGCTCGCTGCTCGACCCGGTGACGACCGCGCGCCTGCTGGACAAGATGCGCCACCCCGCTGAGCCCGACCTGCTGGCCGGGCTCAGCGAGCGGGAGCGCGACGTGCTCGACCTCATCGGGCAGGGAATGTCCAATCGCGAGATCGCCGAACGCCTCTTCCTCGCCGAGAAGACCGTGAAGAACCACGTCACGTCGCTGCTCGGCAAGCTCGGCATGCAGCGCCGTACGCAAGCCGCCGCCTGGGTCGCTCGCCGTGGCGGGGACGTCAGCCGAGGATGACCGAACGGTAGTCCGGCGCCTTCTTGATCAGCCCACTCTCGAGATTGAACCGGGTTGCCGTCTCGTAGGCGTCCCGGGCGACGGCCGGTGTGGGCGGAACCTCCGCGCGCAGGATCGGCAGCAACGCGTCGAGCGCGGCGGGATCGGACTTGCTCAGGTACTTCCCGAGCAGCCGCCGCGCCTCTCCCTCGTCGCCGTGGACGACTTCCAGCGCCCTCCCCATCGCCCGCTGGAAGCCCGCCACCTCCTCCTTCTTCCGTTCCAGCAGCTTCGTCGTGCTGATCACCACGCCGTGCAGCGCGCCCCGCATGCTCGGCACGTCGCCCCGCGCGGGAGAGATGAAGATCCGCCCGGTGCCGGACGCCTCGGCCTGCTGCCCGATGGGCTGGAAGAAGGCCAGCGCGTCCACCCGGTCGGACTTCAGGGCGCCGATGGCGGAGGTCGCGGCGCTGCCGAGGTTGACCAGTGTGGAGTCCACGGCCGCGTTGTGACCGATCTGCGAGAACAGGTAGTTCACCAGCGCCTCGGTGCCACTGCCTGGACCGGTGATGCCGATGCGCCTGCCGACGAGCGCCGCGGTCCTGTCCTCGGTGCTGGCATCCGGACCGGGTACGTCGAGCGAAGGGGACACGATGATGTCCACGTAGTACTCGGTGACGAGGCTGGACACCAGCCGGGTGCCGTCGTCGATCTTGGCGAGGTTGAACGCGTCCGTGAGCACACCCGCACCGAGATCCACGCTTCCCGACTTCAGCGCGGCGGCGACCTTCGCGCCGGTGCCGAGCCGGGGCCGGTCGCCGATCGTGATCCCCTCATCGGTGAAGAAGCCCTGCTCCTCGGCGATGAACAGCGGGAAGAACGCCACGGAGTTGCTGATCTGGCCGATGTTGAGCACCCCGGCCGGGGTCGTGGAGTACCGGGTGGCGCAGCCGGCGAGCAGCAGCGGTGCCGCCGCGAAGGTCTTCAGCAACGTCCGGCGTCCGAAATGGGCACGGTGAGCACTGTGGTCAGTCATCGATCGGCTTCCATCGGTTGACTCGCTTGTCGATCAGGCCGACGACAAGGTTGAGTGCGGCGGCGATGATGCTGAGCACCACCAGGGTCGCGAAGACGCCTGCCGTGTCGAACTGCGCGGCGGCGTCGTTGATGAGGTACCCGAGGCCCCGGTTGGACGCGACCAGCTCACCGATCACGGCGCCGATCAGCGCGTAGGGGATCGCGACCTTGAGCCCGGTGAGTACGCCGGTCATCGACGCGGGAACCACAACCTTGCGGGCGACGTGCCAGCGGTTGCCGCCCATCAGCCGGACCGCGTCGACGAGCCCTCGGTCGACGTCACGCACACCGGCCGCCGTGTTGAGGAAGACCAGGAAGAACACGGTCGCCGCCGCCAGCAGCACCTTCATGTGCATGCCGATGCCGAACCACACGATGAACAGCGGCGCGAGCGCCACCTTCGGTATCGAGTACAGCGCCATCACGAACGGATCGAGCACCCGGTACACCAGCGACAGCGAGGCGAGTACGAACCCGGCCAGCGCACCGGCGGCGGCACCGAGCAGGAAGCCGTAGACGATCTCCTGGACGGTGATCCAGCTGTGCAGCCAGAGCGTGCCGTCACCGGCCCATTCGGCCAGCCGTTCGACGATGTCGCTCGGTTTGCTGATGAAAGTGATGTCGACCCAGCGGTCGGCGGCGACCTCCCAGAGCGCCAGCACGGCGACGACCAGGGTGAGCCGCAGCGACCACACGGTCGCCGTGGTCCCGTGCCGCTGCCACCACGTGCGGGGCACGGCGACCCGCACGGGACCGGATTCCGTTCCGGCCGGGGCGACGACTCCTTCGGCGGTATTCATCGCGCTGCCTCCTTCAGTGTCCGGGCCAACTCGGTGTGCAGTGCGACGAACACCGGGTCGACGCGCAGCTCATCGGCCGAGCGCGGCCTGGGCAGCTCGATCGGGTGGTCCAGCAGGATGCGGCCAAGCCCGCCGAGCACGACGACGCGGTCACCGAGCAGGATCGCCTCCTCGATGTCGTGCGTGACGAAGACGACGGTCTGCCCGCCGTCCTGGACGAGAGCGAGCAACTCCTCCTGCAGCTCCCTGCGCAGCTGCGCGTCCAGCGCGCCGAAAGGCTCGTCCATGAGTAGCGTCGACGGGTTCCCGGCGAGTGTCCGGGCAAGGCTGGCCCGGCGCCGCATGCCGCCGGAAAGCTCGCGCGGGTAGTGGTCGCCGAACCCGCCGAGCCCGACGCGCTCCACCAGCGCGGCCGCGACCTCGCGCCGTTCGGCCGCCGGAACCCCGCGGATCTCCAGTGGCATCTCGACGTTGCGCAGCACGCCACGCCACGGCATCAGCGTGTCGGACTGGGTGAGGTAGCCGATCTCGGTGTCCGGGCCGGTGAGTCGCCGGTCGCGGTAGCGCACCTCGCCCGCGCTCGGTTCGGTCAGCCCGGCGAGCAGGTTGAGCATCGTCGACTTGCCGCAACCGCTGCGGCCGAGCACGGTGACGAAGCTGCCCTCCTCGATGCTCAGTGTGAAATCCCGCAGGGCCACGGTCGCCACGTCGTCCTTGGCGAACTGCTTGGTCAGTTCCTTGGTCTGCAACAGTGCGGTCATCGCGGCACCTTCTCGTCCTCGGCACGCATTCCGTAGGCGTCGTAGCTGAGCTCGCCCGCCTCCCACCTGGCCCGCAGGCCCTCCTCCTTGGTCAGTCGTTGCCGTACCGCCTCGACCGTCCGGTCCACATCGGACCGTCCGACCGCGGTGGCTCCGTCGTCGTCGAGCACGAGCACGTCGCCGGGCGCGACGGTGGTGCCGCCGATCTCCACCGGGACGTCCAGCTCGCCGCGGACGTTCTTGGTCGCCCCGCGCACACGGCGCCAGCGGGTCCACACGGCGAGGCCCATCGCGGCCAGTTCGGCGCTGTCGCGCACGGAGGCGTTGACCAGGACACCGGCCGCGCCCCGGACCAGCGCCTGCGTGGCGAGCAGGTCGCCGAGGAGGGCGACCGGCTCCGGCTCGGGCATCGTGAGCACCAGCACCTCACCCGGCCGCAACCGGGTCATCGCCTCGTGCACCGCCCGGTTGTCACCCTGACCGCACAGTGCGATCCGGGCGGGTCCGGCCGCCCTGCGCCCGGGGACGAGGGGCTGCCACTCGACGTCGAGCAGTCCACGGCGGCCGCTCGCCTCGTACACCGTCGCGACACCGGCCGCGGCGAGCTCCTCGTACGCGGCGTTCACAATGCACCGACCACGTGCGGGAGCAGCCGCTGGAACGCCTCGGCCTGCCGGATGCCGGAGTCGCCGGTGACCTTGCGGGCGTGATTGCCGCGCTGGTCCGCCCGCTGCGTGTAGTACTCCCGCAGGTACTGTTGAGCCGCCATCTTGTTCATGGCCTCGACCTTCCGTTCGAACACCGCCGTGATGTCGACGTAGACGGTGGGGACGAACCCGCACAGTTCCGGCTGGTGCGGCTCGAACACGAGGAGCTCCGAGGGCGGCGCGGTGCGGAAACCGCTGGCCACGCCCGCCCCGGAGGCGAGCAGCCGCGCACTGGCGACCGCCTCGTGCGCCACCGGATGATCCGGGTTGAACGGGTCCCTGTCCGGGTGGGTGAGCACCACGTGCGGCGCGAAGTCCCGCATCAGCTCGGCGAGCCGGTCGACGGGCCCTTGGCCGATCCGGAGTGGATAGTCGCCGAGGTCGAACGCCTCGAAGCCCGCACCGACCGCCGCGGCGGCCTTCGTGGCCTCCTCGTGCCGGATGCGCTTGACGTTGTCCTCGGTCTGCCCCTCCTGTTTCCACAGCTCGCCGGACTCGCCGCGCTCGCCGTAGGACAGCGCGACGACCAGCCCCTCGCCGCCTGCCGCCGTATGCGCGGCAAGGGCACCGGCGGCCCGCCAGACGAAGTCGGCGCTGTGCGCGCCGACCACCAGCAACCTCCGCCTGCTCATGCCACTCCCCTCGCGGGCGCGCCTGCCAGCGGCTCGGCGCCGACGAGCCACCTGCTGTTGTGCACCGTCATCAGGCGCACCTCGTCGTCGGTGAAGCCGCCGGCCAGCAGCCGGTCGGCGGCGATGGCGAGGCCGTCCTCGACGGGCGGGTTGAACGGCTGGCCGAGATCGCTGGAGATCACGGAATGCTCGGGACCGACCTCCCGGATGTTGCCGAGCCAGACGTCCCAGGAGACCTTGCCGGTGTAGGGGGTGGTGAGGCAGCGCTCCAGCAGGGCGCCCCTCGCCGCGAGCCGCCGCTGCCGCTCGGCTTCGACCCGCTGGGAGGTGAACTCCGGATGGGTCACCACCACCCGCTCGACGCCCTCCTCGGCGGCCGCGTCCACGACCCGCGCGATCTCGTCGGAGTGCAGGTGACCGGTGGCCAGCACCATGCCGTGCTTGGCGACCAGCCGGAGCACCTGCCTGGTGACCTCACGCACCTCGCCGTCGGCGTCGAGCACGTCGACCGGATCGGCCGCCATGCCCTCGGCACGCAGTTCCGCCTGCAGCTTGGCCCACATCGGCGGGGTCGCGCCCTCGGGCTCGGCGGCCTGGCACTGCCGCTGGTTGGCACTGTCCACGGTGGGCAGCCAGACGAACCTGGCGCCGCCACGGCCCGCGATCTCGACGGCGATCGGGTTCATCCCGCCGACGGCGGCGTTGAGGGTGATCGCACCGAGGGCGGTGGCGCCGGTGCGGGCACGCCGGACCACCTCCGCCCGCTCGGCCGTCGGGACGTAGTGCGACTTGAGAACGAATCCCGCCATCCCCACGTCGGCGAAGCGTTCGGCCAGTGTCACGTCGTCGATCCGGCGGCGCATCACGTCCGGCGCGACGTGGATGTGCACGTCGTAGGCGCCGCGGACGAGCTCCCGGGCGTGGGCCGACGGCTGCGGATGCTCAGTCAATGTCGCTCCTTTGCGGCCATAATCTTGACCGAGATTGTTAACAATCTGGTAGCCACACGTCAAGACAGGAGCGTCGAGCCAGGGAAACTAGAGGCCGCGCACCGGCGGTCCGGCCTCGTGGACCTCGCGCAGAGCATCGATCACGCTGCGCAGATGCGCGCGCGCCGCGCGCTCGGCGGCGTCCGGATCGTGCGCGCAGACGGCGTCGATGATCGCCAGGTGTTCGGGCAGGGACACCGACGGACGGCCGGGATGCATGGCGAGCTTGAACTGGTGGCGCACGTTCTGCGCACGCAGCCGTTCGAGTACCCGCGACGCGGTGTGCTGGCCACTGATCTCGCGCAGCCTGCGGTGCAGGGTCTGGTTGAGCCGGGAGTAGCCGAGAAGATCCCCGCTCGCGACGGCCGCGCGCATGTCGGTACCGATCGTGGTGAACTCGCCGATCTCCTCGGCGGTGATCCGCTCTGCCGCCTTCGCGGCACAGAGACCCTCCAGCACCATCCGCACCTCGCTGATCTCCACCGCCTCGGCCAGGGAGACCGCCCGTACCCGCGCGCCCCGGTTCTGCACCCGCTCGACAAGGCCCTCGTTGGTGAGTTCGAGCAGCGCGGAACGCACGCTCGCCCGGCTCGCCGCGAACTGCGCCGACAGGTCCGCCTCGACCAGCCGCTGATTGGGCACGAACTCCCCGTGCACGATCGCGTCCCGGATGGCCTCCGCCACCGTCCGGCCCCCGGCCGGACGCGCCGCGTCGCCTTCAGTCACCGCCACACCCCTAGCCTGACACGAATATTGTCGCCAATTTTGTCAGCTAGTGTAGCGTTCCGCTGCCGGGCCCGGCTGTGAGAGGAGTGACGGATGCCCACCGGACGACCCACCATCGCGGTGCTCGGCCTCGGCGAGGCGGGCGGCGCGATCGCCCAGGACCTCGTCGCGGCCGGCGCGCTGGTACGCGGCTACGACCCGGCGGTGCCCGGCGGCGACGGGATCGTACGGGCGGTGGACGAGGCGGACGCGGCCGGCGGAGCCGATCTCGTGCTCAGCGTGAACAGTTCGGCCGCGGCGGCCGGCGCACTCGGCGCCGGGATCGGCGCCCTGGACGGCGGCGCGCTGTGGGCGGATCTGAACACCGCCTCGCCCGGCACCAAGGAGGCGCTCGACCGCCTCGCGCGGGAACACGGCAGGTCGTGCACCGACATCGCCATCATGGCCCCGGTCCCCGGCCGCGGCCTGAGCGTGCCGATGCTCGCCAGCGGGCCCGACGCGCACCGGGTCGCCGCCATCCTCACGCCGCTCGGCGCACCGGTCGAGGTACTCGACGGCCCGGCCGGGCTCGCCGCGAGCCGCAAGCTGTTGCGCAGCGTCTTCTTCAAGGGGCTGGCCGCCGCGGTGGTGGAAGCGCTGGAGGCAGGCCGTGCGGCGGGATGCGAGGAATGGCTCCGGAACAACATCGTCACCGAGCTCGTCCAGGCCGGCGAGTCGACGGTGGACCGGCTCGTCGACGGAACCCACAAGCACGCCGTCCGGCGGGCGGCCGAGATGAGCGCGGTCACGGAGATGCTCGACGAGCTGGGCGTGCCGCCCGCGATCGCGGCCGCCAGCCGTGACCTGCTGCGGCGGCTGGCACAGGACAGGCGCACCTAGCTCTGCCCGTGGGCGGGGGACTCGCGGGCCTGGGCGGGGGACTCGCGGTCCAGCGGCAGGTCGAACGCGACGAGGGTGCCCAGGCTGGGCGAGGAGTTGACGAAGAACCGGCCGCCCGCGGCCTCGGCGCGCTCGGCGAGGTGGCGCAGCCCGCGCTTGGCCACGTCCCTCGGCACACCGCAGCCGTTGTCCCGAACGCGCAGCCGCACGCCGCTCGCGTCCCGCTGCAGCGTCACCCTGGTCTCCCCGGCCCCCGAGTGCCGGACCACATTGGACAGTGCCTCGCGGAGCGCGGCACGGATGTGGTCGGCCCGCTCGGCGGGGATGTCCGCGAGCTCGCCGGACAGTTCGAGCGTCGGCGGGTACCCGAGCAGCTCGCCCGCGATGCGCACCTCGGCACGAGCCGACTCCGCGAGGTCGGTGGCGGCGCCGTCCGGCTCGTGCGGCTCGGGCTCGGGCGAGCGCAGCGCGCGCACGGTGCCGCGGATCTCCTCGATCGTCTGGTCGAGCTGGTCGATCGCCTCGCCCAGCCGCGCCATGTCGGCGTGCGCGAACCGCTTGCGCATCCGGCGCCGGACGCGGTCCAGCTGCATCCCCGCGCCGTACAGCCGTTGCACGATCACGTCGTGCAGCTCCCGCGCGATCCGCTCCCGCTCCTCGTACAGCGTCACGCGGTGCCGGGCACTCGCCCCCTCGGCCAGCGCGAGCACGACCCCGGCCTGGCCGGCGAACGCGGTCAGCACCTCGACCGCCGTGGGCGAGAACGGCTCCGCCCCGTCCGAGCGGTACACGGTCAGCGCACCGAGCAGGCGCCCGCCCGTGCCGAACGGCGCCGCGGCGAAGGGGCCGTAGGCGCCCAGCTCCGGCGGCACGAACCGGGACGTGCGCGGATCGCGGGTGACATCGTCGGTGACCACCGGCTCGCCACCCGCGGCGACCCGGCCCGCGGCCGACTCGGCGGGCAGCACGAGCCCGAGCAGACCGGTGGTCGACTCGCCGTGCGCCGCCTCCACGGTGACCCTGCCGTCGTCACCGTCGTCGCCACGCACCATCACCAGCCCGAGCTCGGCCTCGGCGAGCTCGGCCGCGTGGCGCACGACCAGACCGAGCACGGCGCCCGGGTCGTCGCCGGAGAGCGCGGTGGTCGTGATCTCGGTGGCCGCGGACAGTGCCCGCGCGGCAAGGGTCGGTTCCATGAGCAGTGCCAACTCTAGGCGCCCCCACCCGCGCGGGCCGCCTCCTGTGCCTGGTCGGGCCTCGTGAGTGCGGAGCCGAGTTCTAACTCGTGTGCGCACTCACGAGTCAGTACACGGCCCTCCTGCACCTCCAGGACGAGGTCGGCGGCGGCCGCCTCCTCCGGCCGGTGCGTGACGTGCACGACCGTCCGGCCGGCGAGCGCGTCCCGGATGCCGTCCAGCAGCCGGTGCGCGGTGGCCTCGTCGAGGTGCGCGGTCGGCTCGTCGAGCAGCACGAGCTCGGCGTCCCTTGCCGCGAGCAGCGCCCTCGCCAGAGCCACCCGCTGTGCCTGCCCGCCGGAGAGCCCCGCACCCGCGCTGCCGAGGACCGTGCGCAGGCCGAGTTCCGGCAGTCCGACCAGCGCCAGTGCGCCCGTCAGGTCCTCGTCGGAAGCGTGCGGGTCGGCGAGCCGGAGGTTCTCCGCGACGGTGGTCGAGACGAGCCCCGGCTCCTGCGGCGCCCAGGCGACCCGCTCGGGCAGGTGCGCCTCTCCCCGCTCCGGCACGAGAAACCCGAGCAGCGTCGCGAGCAGCGTGGACTTCCCGGCTCCGGAAGCGCCGACGACCGCGACGTGGCTAACGGCCGGGATCTCGATGTCGACGTCCCTGAGCACCGGCGCCGCCCCCTCCGGCCAGCGCACGTCGACGCCGCGCAGCGCCACCCGCCCGTCGCGATGGAACCGGCCCTGGATGCGCGTACCGGCGCTCAACGTGCCGGCGAGCCGCGTCCTGGCGGCGCGCAGGGTGTCCCAGTGCTGCGCGGCAGGCGGCAGCTGGCCGAGCGCCTCCGCCAGCGCCAGCGGAACGAGCGCGAGCAGCGGCGCGAGGACCGGATCGAGCGTGCCGGCCGCGACCGCCTCCGCGGCCGACCACCCGCTCGCCACAGCGGCGAGCCCGGTGGCGAGCGTGACCACGGCGTCCGCGGCACCCGCGCCGAACGCCTGCCCGCGGGCCGCGGCCGCCAGCCGCTCGTCGGCCGCCGCGAGCTCGGCCCTGCGCGCACGGTGGGCGCCGAACGCGATGAGCTCGGCCGCGGCGTCGAACAGCCCGAGCACCCGCGCCGCGACCTCGCGCCTGCCGGTGGCGAGCACGGACGTGGCCCGCCGCTCCGCCCACAGCCCGAGCGCGGGCGCCGCGACGACGGCCACCAGCACGGCCGGCGCCAGCGCGTACCCGGCCGCGGGCAGCACCGCCGCCTGCACCGCGACCGCGCCGCTCGCCACGGCCGCGGCCACGAGCGGCGGCGTGAGGACCCGGGGCAGCAGATCCCGCACGGTGTCCACGTCGTCGACGAGGCGCCGCTGTTCCTCGCCGCCATGCGGGCTCGGCGGGTGCGCCGGACCGAGCCGCACCAGCGCACGCCACAGCCGCACACGCAGGTGCCCGGCGATCCGGAACGCCGCGTCGTGCGTGACGAGGCGCTCGGCGTAGCGCAGGCCGGCGCGAGCCAGGCCGAACGCGCGCACCCCCACGACGGCGACGGTGAGAGTGAGGATCGGCGGCTGCTGCGACGCCTTCGCGATGAGCCAGCCGGACGTCGCGGTCAGCGCGATCCCCGCGAGCAGGGCGGCGGCGCCGAGCGCGGCCCCGGCGACGAACCGGCGGTTCAGCAGGTCCCGCAGCGGCAGCGGTGTCGCCGGGCGTTCCTCCCGCGATGGAACCCGGCCCGGCGCGGGCGGCACCACCGTCGTGGCGCCGGGCTCGCCTGCCGAGCGCTCGTGTGCCGCGATCACCACGGCCGCACCCGCCCGCTCGGCCTCCCTTACGGCGGCCAGCACCCGTTCGGCGTTCGCCGCGTCGAGGTGGGCGGTCGGCTCGTCGAGCAGCAGCAGCCACGCACCGGCCCGGACCCGCAGCAACGCGCGGGCGACGGCGAGCCGCTGCCGCTGGCCGGTGGACAGCAGGCCGACCGGCTCGTCCACCACCTCGGCGAGTCCCAGCCGCGCCAGCACGTCCCCCGGATCGGGTGCGCCGGGAGCGGCCAGCTCGAGTTCGGCCCGCACGGTCCCGCCCGTGAAGGCCGGTGACTGCGGGACCCACGCGACGCTCTCCCGCCATGTCGACATGTCGATGTCGTCCAGCGAAGTTCCGGCAACGGTGACCGTGCCCCCGTCCGGCCGGGCGAAGCCGAGCAGTACCGACAGCGTCGTGCTCTTGCCCGCACCGCTCGGCGAGCGCAACCAGACTGTGCGGCCCGGAGCGGCCGTGAACGACTCGCCGTCCGGCGCGAACCCGCCCCTGCGCCGCACGCGCAGGCCGCTGACCCGCACCTCACCCCGGCGCGGGACCGTCGTGCCCGCCCCGGCCACCGGCTCGGCGAGCACCTCACTCACCCGCCGCACCGCCTCGACCCCGTCCTGCCCGGCGTGGAACGCGGCACCGGCGGTGCGCAGCGGCTGGAAGCACTCCGGCGCCAGGATCAGCACGCCCAGGCCGATCGCCAGCGAGAGGTCGCCGGAGACCAGCCGGACGCCGATCACCACGGCGACCAGCGCCACCGACAGCGTGGCAGCGAGTTCCAGGACGAATGCCGAGGAGAACGCGATCCGCAACGTCGACAGCGTGGCGCGGCGGTGCCGGTCGCAGACGCGGCGCACGGCGTCGGCCTGGGCCTCGGCCCGGCGGAAGGCGGTCAGCACGGGCAACGCCCGCACGAGTTCGAGCAGGTGCCCCGACAGCCGGTGCACGGCGTCGGTCGCCGCGGACACCCGGTCCTCGGTGTAGCGGCCGACGAGGATGGCGAACATCGGCAGCAGCGGCACGGTCAACGCGATGATCACCGCGGACGGCCAGTCGGCGAGCAGCACCGCGAACCCCGCGCCGAACGGCACCACGGCCGCCGTGACCAAAGCGGGCAGGTACCCGGTGAAGTAGCCGTCGAGCGCGTCGAGGCCGCGCGTGGTGAGCGCGGTCAGCTCACCGGGACCGCGCGCCGCGATCCAGTCGGGCCCGAGTCGCAGCGCCTGGTCGACGGCCTTCGCCCGCAGTTCCTCCTTGGCTCCGGCGGCCGCGCGGGCGGCCACCACGCGCGTCGCCCAGCCGATGAGCGCGCGGGCGAGCACCGCGCCGGCGAGTGCGGCCAGCCGCGGGCCTAGCCCGCCGGTACGACCGTCGACGACGTCCGCCAGCACCGAGGCCAGCAGGAACGCCTGTGCGACCAGCGTGCCCGCGTTGAGCAGTGCCAGCAAACCGGTGAGGGCCAGCGCCCGGCGCGCCGACGCGGGCAGCACCGGCAGCGCGCCGAGCGGGCCCTTTCCCGCCCGCGCCGCGTCCACTCCGGACGCCTTGGCGGAAAGGGGATCGCGGGCGGGAGGACTCATCGCGGAACATGCACCTCCGGAATGTGCCGGACCCCGATCCGCCTGCGGAACACCCAGTAGGTCCAGCCCTGGTAGACGAGCACGGCGGGAGCACCGAACGCCGCCACCCACGTGATGACCGACAGCGTGTACGGGCCCGAGGACGCGTCCGCGACCGTCAGCGAGTAAGTTGTGTCCATTGTGGATGGAAGTACCGCCGGGTAGAGCGAGCCGAACATCGTCAACGCGGCGGCGGCGATCACCGTCCCGAGCGCGGCGAACGCCTGGCCCTCGCGCCCCGCGGCGAGCCGCCACCACGCCACCAGACCGGCCGCCGGAACCGCGAGCAGCGGCAGCACCGTCCACTGTGCACCTGTGCGCCACTGGACCACCAGCAGGAACAGCCCCAGCGGCAGCAGCGCGAACGGCAGGCCACGCAGGGCAAGTGTCCTCGCCCGAAGACGAAGCTCACCATCGGTCTTCAGCGCGAGGAACACCGCACCGTGCACGAGCGAGAACCCGGCCACCGCCAGCGCACCCAGCACGGTGTCCCACCGCACGGCCTCGAACGCGGAGCCGACGCGGTTTCCCTCGGCGTCCAGCGGCAGGCCCAGCACGGTGGTGGCGAGGATCAGGCCGACACCGAGCGGCGGTACCGACGAGCCAAACACGATCACCCGGTCCCAGTTCCGCCGCCATCGATCGGAGTCCACCTTGCCGCGGTACTCGAAGGCGACACCGCGGCCGATCAGCGCGAGCAGCACGACGAGCAGCGGCAGGTAGGCGCCCGAGAACAGGGCCGCATACCAGGCGGGAAAGGCCGCGAACATCGCCCCGGCCGCAACGATGAGCCACACCTCGTTGCCGTCCCACACCGGGCCGATCGTGTTGACCAGAACGCGGCGCTCGGTGTTGTCCCTGCCCAGGACGGGCAGCAACATGCCGACGCCGAAGTCGAAGCCCTCCAGGAACAGGTACCCGAGCCAGAAGGCCGCGATGACGCAGAACCAGACGGTCGCCAGATCCATCAGGCACCTTCCTCAGTAGGCGAACGCGAGCGCGTCGTCGGTGTCACCGGGGTCACCGGAGTCACCGGTGCCGGACCGCTCCGGCGGCATGACCCCGTCCACCCCGCCGCGCACGTACTTGCGGAGCAGGAACACCTCGATCACGCCGAGCGCCAGGTAGACCGTCGTCAGCGAGATCAGCGAGGCCCACACCTCCCCCGTGGACAGCCTCGACACGGCCTGCGCGGTGAACATCCAGACCCCGTCGATCCCGGTCGGGTTCGGCACCACCACGAACGGCTGGCGGCCCATCTCGGTGAAGATCCAGCCCGCACTGTTCGCCACGAACGGCAGCGCGATGCCGAGCAACGTCATCCGCGGGAACCACCGGCCGTCCGGGATGCGCCCGCCGCGCGTGAGCCACAGCGCGAGCACGCCCACGGCGGCCGACAGCGCGCCGAAGCCGATCATGATCCGGAACCCCCAGTAGGTCACCGGCAGATTCGGCACGTAGTCGATCGGCTTCCCGGCCAGCTCGCCGAGTGCCGGATCGTCCGGATAGTTCGTGCCGTAGCGCGCCTGGTACTCGCCGATCAGGTCCTCGACACCACGGACCTCGGTGCTCAGGTCGCCGTGCGCCAGGAAGGACAGCAACGCGGGCACGGTGAAGGTCTTCACGTCCTCGCAGTCCGGGTCCGCCACGTCACCGACCGCGACGATCGAGAAGCTCGCCGGCCGCTCGGTGTGGCACAGCGCCTCCGCCGAGGCCATCTTCATCGGCTGCTGCTCGAACATGAGCTTGCCCTGCGCGTCACCGGTGACGACCAGCGCGGTGAACGCGAGCACGCCGACCCAGGCACCGAGCCGCAGCGACGACCGCCACACCGCCCGGTGCCGGTCCGGCTCGCCACGCCTGCGCCACAGTTGCCAGCCGGCCACGCCGACCAGGAAGGCTGCGGCCACCGAGAAGGCACCGGCGATCGTGTGCGGGATCGCGGCGAGCGCGGTGTTGTTCGTCAGCACCGCCCAGATCGAGTTCATCGTGGGCCTGCCGTCGGTGAACTCGACTCCCACCGGATGCTGCATCCACGAGTTCGCGGCGAGGATGAAGTACGCCGACGCCACCGTGGCCAGCGAGAACGCCCAGGCACACGCCAGGTGCACCCGCTTCGGCAGCCGGTCCCAGCCGAAGATCCACAGCCCGAGGAACGTCGACTCGACGAAGAACGCCACGAGCCCTTCCATCGCCAGCGGCGCCCCGAACACGTCACCGACGAAGCGCGAGTAGGCGTTCCAGGTCATTCCGAACTGGAACTCCTGGACGATTCCGGTCACCACGCCCATCGCGAAGTTGACCAACAGCAACTTGCCCCAGAACTTGGTCATCCGCAGGTAGCGCTCGTCGCCGGTGCGCACCCAGGCCGTCTGCATGCCCGCGACCAGGACCGAGAGGCCGATCGTCAGCGGCACCATCAGGAAGTGGTAGACGGTCGTGATGCCGAACTGCCAGCGCGCGAGCTCCAGGACGTCCACGTCTCCTACGGTCGCTCCGCGCAGGGGTCCTTCGGCAGGTCCCGTGGTCCCGAAGTACCCAGGACCAAGGTCCCGATCATGAACGGGCCGCACAAAAAATGATTTCGGCACGCCTCAACTAATTGTCCGGCGCGCCACCGAAATGCATATGCGGGCGCCAAAATCGCCGATTCGTATTTCCCATCCACTAGGCATTCGGGAAAGTCGCCTTTATCGTTGAAGCGTAAGGGGGTGCGCCGCTTCCGATGTCATCCGCACTGCTCGCACTCGTCGCCACGTTCGCCCTGGTCATGGCGGTTGAACTGCCGGACAAAACGTTCGTGGCGACGCTCGTGCTGACCACTCGTTTCCGCGTCCTGGCGGTATTCACCGGCGTTGTCGCGGCCTTCGCCGTGCAATCCGTGGTCGCGGTCGCGTTCGGCAGTGCACTGACATTGTTGCCCGAGCCACTCGTCTCCGCTGTCGTCGCCGTGCTGTTCGGCGCGGGAGCCGTGCTGCTGCTGCGGGAGGGCTTCCGGCGGGCCGAGGACGGCGCGCACGACGCCGCCCGTTCGGGCCCGCGGCCGGTGACGTTCCTGCGTTCTGCGATGACGTCCTTCGGTGTGCTCTTCGCCGCCGAGTGGGGTGACGCGTCGCAGCTGGCCACCGCCGGACTGGCCGCTCGCTACGCGCAACCCTTCGCCGTGGGGCTCGGGGCGTTCCTCGGACTCGTCTGCGTTGCCGGGCTCGCGACGTTCATCGGCCACAAGATCCGCGGCAGGCTGCGCCCGCGGCTGCTTCAGCGCGTCTCCGGGTTCGTGTTCGCCGGGTTCTCCGCGTTCGCGCTCGGCAGTGCCCTGTTCGCGCTCTGAGAACGCGAGCCTCAGCCGCGCAGGACCTCGGCCAGCGCCGCGGCGGCCTCCACCAGCCGTGGCCCGAACGCGGCGTTGTCCAGCGGTTCGAGCGAGACCACTCCGACGCTCGCCCGCACGCCGACCACCCCGCGCACCGGCGCGGCGACGCCGTAGGCACCCGGCTGCGGCTCCCCCTTCGCCACGGCCCAGCCACTGCCGCGCGGGCGCAGGGCCAGCGCCTTGCCCGCCGCTCCGCGAGAGAGCGGATGCCTGCTGCCCACCCGGTAGGCGACGTGGAACGACGTCCACGACGGCTCCGCGACGGCGATCACGTGCAGTTCGTCGCCATCGGCCACCGAAAGGTGTGCGGTGCTGCCCGCCGACTCGGCCAGCCCGCGCAGCACCGGGCGCGCCGCCTCCCGGAGCTGCGGGAGCATCTGCTCGGCCAGCCACAGCACTCCGGCGCCGAGGCGTACCTTGCTGCCGTCCCGCCACACCAGCCCGCGCTCGGACAGCGGCACGAGCAGCCGGTACACCGCGGCCCGGCTCACGCCGATCGAGGCGGCGAGTTCGGAGATCGTGGCCGCATCGCCACCGGCGTCGGCCACCGCCTGCAACAGGGCGAGCCCGCGATCCAGCGTCAGCGAGCCCTCCCTGCTCACAACAGGTCCAGTCCCTTGAGGTCCGCGACCGGCTCGTCGAACGTGGCCGACGCGTACGAGGCGAACAGCGAGCGGACCGCCTTCGCGGCCGGCTCGTGCAGCGCACCCGCCTCCCGGGCGAGCGCCTCCCCGTCGGTGGACTCCAGCGCCTCGCGCACGTCGCCGCCGGAGAGGGCGTGCGCCGACGCGACCAGCAGGTTCAGGAACCCGTGATGCGTGAACCCGGAACCGGCGTCCGTGTGCCGCACGGCGCGATGGAGGCTGTTGGTCGCCTTGAACTGCGCACCGGAGACACCGCAGACCACGGAGAGGAAGTCCGCGACCTCGTCGACGCTCGGGAAGTTCTCGCTGGACACCCCGCCGCAGCGGATCTTCGGCCAGCTGCCGTGTTCGATGACCTTGCGCACGCCGTCGAGCCAGCCGACCCCTCGCCGCGGCTCGACCACCCGGACGACGTCCTCCGGCACGAACTCCGAGACGCGCTCCAGCCACACCTCGTCCACGTCCGAGGGCGCGGGCATCTCGACCATCCGGAGCGCCAGCAGCTCGTTACGGGACTCGACGATCGAGATCGCCTTCGGCACGCCGCCCAGGCCAGTGTCGATGATCAGGGAGAGGGGCAACGGGTCCTTCGGCCGGATCTTGATGAGCTCGGTGATCAGCTCCGGCAGCCGCGACGCCTGGCACAGGAACACGCCGAGCATGCCGGCGTGCTCACCGGCACGGTTCTCGAAGTGCACGCGAAGCGCCTCGGACATGGGGACCTCGCTGGGCGGGAACAGCGCCGAGTCGTCGACGAGCCGCGCGAACAGGGGAGGAATTCCCCGGGGGCCGGGGGGCGTGAGTTCCACAGCGCTTGACACGCCTCACACGCTAGTAGCGTCCGAAATCAGGACAAAAGTGCCCACCAGTCGAACACCGTCGACCGCCATCGCTTACCCTGCCGCACATCTGTGACCTCTGTCTTCAGGTCAGCGACCGGGCCTGCGCCGCCAGCCGGACCCCCAGTGCGATCAGCAGCGCCCCGGTGAGCGCGTCGAGTGTCCGCCGCACGCGCGGCACCGCGAACAGGCGGCGCAGGCCGCCGACGACGTTGGCCACGACGCCGAACCACAGTGCCGTGAGCAGCACCGGCACCAGCGAGATGAGCACCGTGTCGGCCAGCGAAGGATGTGCGGGCAGGAACTGGGGCAGCAGCGCCACGAAGAACACCGCACACTTGGGGTTCAGCACGTTGCACAGCAGGCCCTCCCGGAACGCCTGCGCGGCGGTCACCGAAGCGCCGGCCGCACCGACGGCGAGCTCACCGCCGCGGCGTGCGGCCAGCAGCGCCTTCGCCCCGAGGAACACCAGATACGCCGCGCCCGCCAGCTTCACCGCGGTGAACGCGACCGCGGAGGCCGCGAGGACACCGGCCACCCCGAACGCCGCCACCACCGACCAGACGAGGATGCCCGCGGTGATGCCCAGCGCCGTGGCCGTCCCGGCCCGCCTGCCGGATGTCGCCGCATGGCGCAGCACCACCGCGAAGTCCGGCCCGGGCGACATCGCACCGAGGAGGACCACTCCGCCGAACGGGACGAGCTGCGACCAGGACGCCATGAGAGCACCCTATTCGTCCCGGCACGCGAAGGCTTTCAGATAACCGAGAACTAGGTTAGCCTCACCTAAGTTGGAGGTGAGTGGTGACCGAGACCCAGCCCCGCCGCCCGCCCGTGCCGAGCCCGGCCGAGCGTGCGAAGACGATCGCGGCCCGCGGCGCCCCGGCCGCGCTGATGCCGTCCACCGAGCACCCGGCGAGCGCCGCACAGCGGGTCACTCCGGCACTGCATCACGTCCACGCCGGCGCCGACGTGAGCATCCTGCTGCCCGACGACGACCCGCTCGCCGCCGCCGGGCGGGCCCGGCGCGGTGAGGTGGCCGTGATGCTGGAACTGGCCGACCACGCCCCGGTGGAGCTACGGGAACCGGTGCGCGGCCTGCTCTGGATCACCGGCTGGCTGCGCGCCCTCGACGAGCGTGCCGCCCGCGCCCGTGCCGTCTCCATCGCGGACGTCCGCCCGGATCCACGGCTGCTCGACGTGGGGCACGGGTTCAGCCTGCTGCGGCTGAGCCCGGCCGCGCTGGTGCTCGCCGACCCCGAGGGCACCCATTCACTGCGCCCGCACATGTTCGCCGCCGCGAGCCCCGACCCGTTCTGCGCGTACGAGACGGACTGGCTACGGCACCTGGAACGCACCCACGCCGACGTGATCGACGGCCTGGCCCGGCACGTCCCGCCCGATCTACGGGGCGGCCGCATCCGGCCGCTGGGGCTGGACCGCTTCGGCCTGCGGCTGCGGGTCGAGTGTGCCGGCGGCGACCACGACGTGCGGCTGGCGTTCTCGCGTTCGGTCGACAGTCCTCCGCAGCTCGCGATGGAGCTGCGCAGGCTCGTCGGCTGCCCGTTTACGCAGGTCACCGGTCGTGAGTGAGGAACCGAGTTCTAACTCGCGTGCGCACTCACGAGAGGTGACCAGGTACGAAGGCGCCCCCGGGAGCGGTCTCCCGGGGGCGCCTTCATCGGTGTCGCTCAGCGCGAGGAACTCCTCGCCGTCTCTTCATCACCGGAACCGTTCGGTTCCACTAGACCTTCGTCGATCAGGCTCTGCGAGACGTGCTCGGTGAGCTCCTGCCGCTGCAGCCGCCGCTGGACGCGCAGCATCGTCCTGCGTTCCGATCGGAAGTCCTTCCAGATCGAGACGCACATGAAGATCATCACCACGCTGAACGGCAACGCGATGAGAATCGCCGCGATCCGCAGGGCCTCCAGTCCGCCTGCCAGCAGCAGGGCGATGGCGACGGCACCCTCCATGACACCCCAGAACACCCGGCTCCAGGTCGGCGGGTCGGGGTCGCCACCGGAGGACAGCATGTCGACCACCAGCGAGCCGGAGTCGGACGAGGTGACGAAGAACAGCACGATCAGGATGATCGCGCCGACCACCGCGATGGTGCCACCGGGCAGTCCGTCGAGCAGGCCGAACAGCGTGCTCTCGGTGTCCACCGACGCCGCGCCGGTCTCGTCGGTGCCGATGAGGCCGCCCGCGCCGAACAGCTCCCGGAAGAGCGCCGTGCCACCGAACACGCTGAACCACAGGAACGTGACGGCGGTCGGCACGAGCAGCACGCCCGCGACGAACTCGCGCACCGTGCGCCCGCGGGAGATGCGGGCGATGAACACGCCGACGAAGGGCGCCCACGAGATCCACCAGCCCCAGTAGAACGCGGTCCACCAGCTCTGCCACTCGGTACCGGTGTCGCCCTGGTAGGCGGTGGTGTTGAAGCTCATCCGCAGCAGGTTCTGGAAGTAGCTGCCGATGGACTGCACCAGCTCGCTGAAGATGAACACGGTCGGGCCGAGGATCAGCACGAACAACAGCAACACGGAGGCGATCCCCATGTTGAGGTTGGAGATGTACCTGATGCCCCGCTTCAGGCCCGTGACCACCGAGATGACGGCCAGCAGCGTGATGCCGCCGATCAGCACCACATAGGTCAGGTTCCCCGGATCGCTCACGATGCCGAGGAAGTCCAGTCCGGAGGCCACCTGGATGACACCGAGCCCGAGCGAGGTCGCGACCCCGAACAGGGTCCCGACGATCGCGACGATGTCGATCACGTCACCGATCCAGCCGTGCACCCGCCTGCCCAGCACCGGCTCGAGCGCGTAGCGGATCGAGACCGGGCGCTTCTTGCGGTGGATCGCATAGGCGATCGCGAGCCCGACCACCACGTAGATGGCCCAGGGGTGCAGCCCCCAGTGCAGGAACGTCTGCACCATGGACGCCTGGGCACCCTGCGCGTCCGACGCACCGATGCCGGACGCACGGTTCGGGATCCCGGCGAAGTGGTTGAGCGGTTCGGCAACGCCCCAGAAGACGAGGCCGATGCCCATGCCGGCGGCGAACAGCATCGCGAACCAGGAGCGCAGGCCGAACTCCGGCTCCTCCTCGTCCGGCCCGAGCTTGATGTCGCCGAAGTGGCCGAGGCCGACCCAGACCGCGAACACCACGAACGCGGACACGATGAACATGTAGTACCAGCTGAAGGTACCGATGACCGCCTCCTGCGCGGCGCTCATCGCATCCCCGACGGTGTCCGGGAAGATCACCGTGAACAGCACGAAACCCACGATGATGACGGCGGCGGGCACGAAGACCTTCGGGTCCACCGTCTTCATCCAGGATTGTCGCGAACCAGGCGGCGGCGTCACGGCCTCAGTGTCTGACGTTTCCGTCACGAGGCTCTCCTCCTTTTCGATTTGCGTCCACAGCACCCTAGTGCCGAAGTGGGACGATCATGTCGGAAGTTCCCGACTCGCATCTCTGTCGCACCGTCAGGAGGCGGCTGACCTGCGCGGCTGCCCGGCTGATGTAACTTGCCACAGTGCCTTACCGCCTGCGCCGCTGGCTCGCCCCGCCCAAGCCGACGGAGCCGGGTGTCGTCACCGACCCTGCGCAGCGGCGGGCGCTCACGCTCGAACTGGTTCTCGTCTTCTCCATCACTCTGGGCCTTTCGGGCCTGCGCAGCCTGTTGTCCCTTGTGGATTCCCTCCTGCGCCCGGAGCCGCTGAACGAGCAGCGGGTGGCCATCAACGCCTCCCAGGCTACGACGGAACTCATCGATCTGCTGAAGCAGTTGCTGACCGTGGTGCAGCTCCTGGGCTGGGGCGCGCTCGGGGTGTACCTGCTCTGGCGCGGCGGCATGCGGCTGGCCGCGATCGGCCTCGACAGGTCACGGCCACGGCAGGACCTGGCCTGGGGCGCCGGCCTGGCCGCGCTGATCGGCATCCCGGGCCTGGTGCTGTACTTCGCCGCGTGGCGGCTCGGCTTCAACCTCGCCGTCCAACCGTCCACATTGGGGGACAGCTGGTGGCGGCCGGTCACGCTGACACTCGCCGCGTTCGGCAACTCCTTCGCCGAGGAGATGCTCGTCGTCGGTTATGTCCTGACGAGACTGCGCCAGCTCGGCTGGGGAGAGAACCGGGCATTGCTGCTCGCGGCGGTCCTGCGCGGTTCCTACCACCTGTATCAGGGCATCGGAGGATTCGTCGGAAATGTCCTGATGGGATTGCTCTTCGGACGGGTGTGGCAGCGCACCAACCGGCTGTGGCCACTTGTCGTGGCTCACACCTTGCTCGACGTCGTGGCGTTCGTCGGTTACGCAGTGTTGCGGGATGATGTCTCGTGGCTGCCATGACTGGCACGCGGATCGAACGTATGTTCTAATAGCGGCGCCGGTTCGCAGGGGACGCGAGGGCCGGCCCAGCACACGAGGAGGGGACCTTGATGGCCTGCAAGATCACGCACCGGGTGAACGACCAGCAGATCCGCTTCGCCAACCGTGACGCCGCCGAGCGGTACGCGGAGATCATGGGCGGCGGCGTGCACAACTGGGTGTTCAACACCGTGCCCGCCGCGGAGCCGACACGGGCGGCCACCGTGTCGTCGGGGTCATCGGAACCGGGCCGCACGCCACGTTGAACCGGTCACACCGGATGACCCTCGCGTCGGGGATGGCGTAGTCCTGATGTCCTGATGTCCTGATGTCCTGATGTCCTGGTCGCCGCGGTACCGACAACGATCCGTGCGTCCACCCGCTCATTCGGCCGTTCCGGGCGCCGTCGGCGGTGCATCCGTGACGCCGCCGCGCCGCGTCGTTTCGTACCCCGCGGCGGCGTCGCCGACTCATTACGCTCGCGTGCGGGCGGCCCGTACACCACGCGAAAGGGACATCCGTGAACGAACCGAGCCCCGGCGACGTGCTCGCGGCGGCGCGTCCCCGGGTGGACACCGAGGTGGATCCGCTGCGGTCCGTCCTGCTGCACCGGCCCGGCAACGAGCTCAAGCGCCTGACGCCGCGCAACAACGACCAGTTGCTCTTCGACTCGATTCCCTGGGTGGACCGGGCACAGGAAGAGCACGACGCGTTCGCCGACGTGCTGCGCGGGCGCGGCGTCGAGGTGCTGCTCCTGACGGACGTGCTGCGGCACGCGCTGAACGACCCGCGGGCGCACGCCGCCGGGGTGCACGCCGCGGTGGACGACCGGCGACTCGGCACCGACCTGGCGGACTCGCTGCGCTCGCATCTCTCCGGCACCGATCCCGCGACACTGGCGGAGGTGCTGATGTCGGGCATGACGTTCGAGGAACTGCCCGCCTCCGAGGGGGCCTCCCTGGTGCGCAAGATGCACCACGAGCACGACTTCGCGGTCGACCCGCTGCCGAACCTGCTCTTCACCAGGGACTCGTCGGTGTGGATCGCCGACAGGGTCGCCATCTCCTCCCTCGCGATGCCTGCGCGCCGCAGGGAGACCGCGCTGCTCGACATCGTCTACGCCTACCACCCACGCTTCCACGGCGCGGTGCGCGCGTACGGCGCCCACTCGGCGCCGATCGAGGGCGGCGACGTCCTGCTGCTCGCCTCCGGTGTACTGGCCGTCGGCGTCGGTGAGCGCACCACGGCCGCCGGGGTCGAGTCCCTCGCCCGGTCGGCGTTCTCCGACGACATCGCGCACACCGTGCTGGCGGTGCCGATCGTGCAGAACAGGGCGACCATGCACCTCGACACCGTCTGCACGATGGTCGGCCGCGACGCCGTCGTGATGTACCCGCTGGCCCGTGACTCACTGGTGGCGTACACGCTGCGGCCCGACGAGGCCGGTGGACTGCTCGTCGACGGCCCTGCCCCGTTCCTGACAGCCGCCGCGAAGGCCATGGGCATCGACCGGCTGCGGGTCATCGACACCGGACTCGATCCGGTGACCGCCGAACGCGAGCAGTGGGACGACGGGAACAACACCCTGGCCCTGGCCCCCGGCGTGGTCGTTGGCTACGAGCGCAACGTCGAGACCAACGCCCGGCTCGAGGAGGCGGGCATCGAGGTCCTCCGCATCGCGGGTTCGGAACTCGGCTCCGGCCGGGGCGGCCCGCGCTGCATGTCGTGCCCCATCGTGCGGGAGCCGATTCCGGATGGCGACTGATGCACGCACAACAATACAAAAGAAAGCCTTGCCTAAGATTCCGCCTATTTCTTAGGTGAGGCTAAACAAAATTAGCTCAACCTTGGCTCACTAATTGTACGCAAATGGGGTTCACATCACCAGTCTCGACTGGAAATCGAGCCCGGCCGACGCGTATCTTCGAATACATGGCCACCACGAAGAAGCAACCACGTTCCAAGTTCTACGAATTGCTGCAGGCGCAGATCCACAACGAGTTCAACGCGTCGCAGCAGTACGTCGCGTTGGCCGTGTGGTTCGACAACGAGGACCTGCCCCAGCTCGCCAAGTACTTCTACGAGCAGGCCGTCGAGGAGCGCAACCACGCCCTCGCGCTGGTGCAGTACATGATGGACACCGACCACCACGTCGAGATCCCCGGAACGGGCGACGTGCGCAACGACTTCTCGGACGTGCGTGAGCTGGTCGAGCTGGCGCTCGAACAGGAGAAGGGCGTCGCCGCGGACATCAAGACGCTCGCGAAGGCGGCCCGGGACGAGGAAGACTACATGGGTGAGCAGTTCATCCAGTGGTTCCTGAAGGAGCAGGTCGAGGAGATCTCCAAGATGACCACGCTGCTCAATGTCGTCGACCGCGCGAACGGCAACCTGTTCGAGATCGAGCAGTTCCTCAACCGCGAGTCGGCCGGCGCCACGGACGACGACCCGACGATGCCGCCCGTCGCGGGCGGAAAGCTCTGAGGCGTTCCACCTCGCCTCCCGCAAAGGGAAAACCCGGGCTCTCCCCCTGTGGAGCAGCCCGGGTTTTCGGTTTCGGGGGCGCGGTCAGCAGCCCGTCTCGGTGTTGGCCAGCCGCACCTGTGTGACCGTGTCATCGGCGGTCCCGAAGTAGTACCGCGCGCCCGAACCGGCGGGCGCGGAATAACCGCCGGACGGCTCCGGGGCCAGCTCGGCGTAGGCGGATTCCAGGTCGCGCACCGGCGACCCCGCCGCGATTCCCTCGGCGGTCTGGGCGCTGCCTGCGTTGAACGCCACCACGCCGCGTGCGCCCGAGATCACGACCGCACGGATCGCGTCGGCGCCCTCCGCCAGCCGGTAGCTGGTGCACGACTCCGCGGCCGGCGCGGAGCTGTCGGCCGCCAGCATTCCCGTGCCGGCCGCCTTGTCGTAGGGCATGTTCAGCTTCAGCGCCTTGTAGCCGTCCGGACCGAGCACCGCCACGGACATGATCTGGCCCTGCTTCGACGTCGGCACGCTCACGGACGGCGGCGCGCTCGGCCGCGAGAGGCTGCCGGTGGACGATCGCGGCGCCGCCGAAGTCCGTCGCACGGGCGACGACCGCACGGTCTCCGACTCGCTCCTCGGTGCGGGCGAGCCTGCCCTCGTGGTCGTGACGCGCTCGGTACCGGCGGGCGCGGCGACGTGGTGGTCGTGACGCTGCTCCGGAGGCCGCCCACCGGCCAGCAGCATCCCGCCGACGACGAACGCGACCACGGCGAGGGCGCCGCCGCCTCCTGCGGCCGCGGTGCGCCTGCGCCGTCTCCGCCTCGCCCCGGCGACGATGGCCTCCTGGGCACCCGCGATGGGCCGCACGTCGAGCCGCTCATCGGCGAACAGCCGTTGCAACTCGAGGTCGAGCTCGTCGTCCCTTCCGGTCACACCGCCTCCCTCCCCTCGGTACCCTCGTCCCGGTTCAGCTTCGTCCGCAGTGCTGCGATGGCCTTGCTGGCCTGGCTCTTCACGGTGCCCGGGCTCACGCCGAGTGATTCGGCGATCTCCGCCTCGGACAGTCCCTCGTAGTAACGCAGCACGATGACCGCGCGTTGCCTCGGCGGCAGCCCGCGCAGCGCCTGCCACAGCGGCTCGTGCTCGAACGGGTCCACCGGGCGCAGCGGCTGCGCGTCGGGGATGTCGGCGACCAGGTTCTCCCTGCGCAGCCGCCGCCACCGGCTGATGTGCGCGTTGGCCATCGAGCGCCGGATGTAGGCGAGCGGATCGCCGGTCTTCTGCAGGACGTGCGTCCAGCGGGAGCCGATCTTCTCCAGCACCGTCTGCACGAGGTCGGCGGCGTCGTGCGGGTTACCGGTCAGCGCGTGCCCGTAGCGCAGCAGTCCGGGCAGGCTGGCCTCAACGAACTCACCGAAGTCCGTGAGGTCGCCAGGCACGGCCGATCCCCTCTCGTGGCGCACGACGGCCGCCCTGCCATCCCCGCACCGGACGGCAGGCACGAATGCGGTCACCGTAGCGCCTCCTGCCTGCCTCTTCGTACCTGGCCGACATCTGCACGCCGCGGAGGGGCCGGGGGTTGCCCGGTTCGACCCGTTTTCGTCAGGCGGTGAAGGTGGCGAGCTCGGCGGGCAAGCGGAACGAGCCGTCCGGCCCGGGCGGGAAGTCGTGCACGGAGACGATCGCGGCCCGCGGGATCGGGCCGTACACGTGCGGGAACCAGGGCGCGCCCGGCTCGGGGGGCACGGCGGGCTCCCAGCGCAGCGGCACGTCGAGCAGCGCGGGGTCGATCCGCAGCAGCAACAGGTCGGTACGGCCCGCGTAGAGCCGGCTCGCCGGCAGGTGGACCGTCCCCGGATCCGAACAGTGCACGAAGCCGACGCCGGCGAGCGACTCCGCCCGGTACGGCTCGCCCTCCGGGACGGCGGTCCAGCCGGCCGCCGGGCAGATGTGCAGGATCACCGCAGCGTGAGCTGCCGGCCGATGAGCCCGTCCCTGGACCGTCGCTCGGCGGCGTTCAGCGGCTCGGCGTCCAGTGACTTCAGCGCGGCGTCCAGCCGGACACCCAGCTCGCGTGCGGGCTCCGCCCATTCGCGCGCATGCGCCTCGGGATCGAGGTCCCACACCGGCACGAGCAAGCCGTGCGCGCGGAACGAGCCGGCGAAGCGCGTTCCCTCGCCGAGCCCGAGCTCACCGGCCGCGGACAGCCGCGCAAGCGCTTGCAACAGGCGGTTCTCCTCCGCGGGCCAGACCCAGCGCAGGTGCGCCTTCTCCCCGGCGAGCACCCAGTACGCGCCGGGCGCGAGCCGCTCGGTCGGCATGATGGCGGCGTTGGCGCGTTCGAGCGACATCGCGACCTCGCCGCTCGCCTCGCTGTCCTCCGGCAGCCACCAGGAGAAGTCCTCGTGCAGCTGGACGTCCAGCTCGGCATCGGGGACGAGCAGGTCCTGCAACCGTTCGCCCCCGACCGGCTCGCTCGTCGTGTCGGGTGCGGAGAGCACGTCGCCCGGCTCGGCGCCGAGCGCCCACCGCAGCGACCGGCCGAGGTCGCGGCTGATGTCCGAGGAGCGGGTCTGTACCTGCATGCCGAGGAAGACCTCGCCATCGGAGCGCACGAACGCGGCCGCCGCCATCGGGAGCACGGTGCCGAGCGTGACGGTGCGGTCCCCGCCGTCCGCGAGCGAGAGCCGGGCGGTGGCCGACGGCACGAACTCACGCAGCGCGATCAGTTCGGGCTCGGCGGCGAGGCCCTCGAAAGGCCGCGCCACGAAGATCTCGCGCACCTTCGGCTGCCTGTCCTTCTTCGGGCCCTTCTTCCGCGCGCCCTTGCCCACGTTCTCGCCTCCTGCGGTCAGTTCCGGCCGACGCTACTCGACCCGTGTCCAGCCTAGGACCGGTGGGGCGCGGCTAGGATTCGTGGGTGTTCGATCCTGGTGACCCCGGCTTTCTCGCCGATCCCTATCCCGCCTTCGCGGAGCTGCGCGCGCGGGGCGAGGTGCACCGGCACGAGGGGCTCGGACTGTCGATCGCGGTGTCGCACGCCGCCGCCTCGGCCGTGCTGCGGCACCGTTCGCTCGGCCGGATCTGGACCGATGCCGCGCCCGCCGAGCGCTTCGCGTCGTTCAACATGCTGCACCGGAACTCGTTGCTGGAGAACGAGCCGCCCGCGCACACCCGGCTGCGCAGGCTCGTCTCCTCCGCCTTCGCCCGCGGCCACGTCGAACGGCTCCGGCCCACGGTCGAGGCGCTGGCCACCCGCATGGTCGGCGTGCTGGCGGACCGGATCGCCGAGGACGGCGCGGCGGACCTGCTCGAGCACCTGGCGCAGCCGCTTCCGGTGGCGGTGATCGCCGAGCTGCTCGGCATCCCCGAGGACGCCGGACCGAAGCTGGTGGCCTGGAGCAACGCGATCGTCAAGATGTACGAGTACGGGCTGCCGGCCGGACAGCGGCAGGCGGCGGAGCTCGCCGCCGGGGAGTTCGCGGGCTACCTGCGGGAGGTCGCCGCCGCTCGCGCCGCGCGTCCGGGTGAGGACCTGGTGAGCCACCTCGTCGCGAGCGAGCTGACCGGCGACGAGGTGGTCGCCACCGCCGTGCTGCTGCTCATGGCCGGGCACGAGGCGACGGTCAACGTCATCGGCAACGGCACGCATGCCCTGCTGACCCACCGCGACCAGTGGGACCGGCTCGTCGCCGACGCCGCCCTGCTGGAAGCGGCGACCGAGGAGCTCATCCGGTTCGACTCGCCGCTACAGCTGTTCGAGCGCACCGCGACGCGCGACGTCGAGATCGCCGGGCACCCCGTGGCCGAGGGAGACAAGATCGCGGCGCTGCTGGGCGCGGCCGCCCGGGATCCCGCCGTGTTCCCCGATCCGGACACGCTCGACATCGGCCGCACGCCGAACCCGCACCTCGGTTTCGGCGGTGGCATCCACTACTGCGTCGGCGCGCCGCTCGCCCGCATCGAGATCGCCGCCGCACTCGGCGCGCTCACCACGCGGCTGCCCGGGTTGCGGCCTGGCGGCACCCCGCGGCGGCGGCCGGAGTTCGTCATCCGTGGCCTCCGCACGCTGCCGGTGACCTGCTGAGCGAACGGAGTGCAGAACTCGCCGGCCCGGACGGGGGGGGACTCGCGGGCAGGAACGGGGGACTCGCGGGTCAGCGCGGGGCAGTGGCCGGGCGAGTGCGCCGCGGCGGATCAGGGGCGCCCTCGACGTTCACCACGCTCGGCGGGCGCGGCAGCCCCTCGTCGGCCGGTGCCAGCAGCCGGGTCAGCCGGCTGACGACACGCGCCGTCAGCACGGCGAGCACGGTCGCGGCCAGGTCGGTCAGCGCGCTGAGCACCACGCCGTCGGCGTCGGCCTGCACACCGTCCCGCATTCGCCAGCCGACGGTCAGTGCCAGCAGCACACCGTTCACGATCCACGCGGCCCACCACCACAGCACCAGCCGGGACGGCCGGGGGCGCTGATCCGCCCGGCGACCCAGCACCGCGTGCTCGAGCTCGGCGAGGACCGGCCCGGCCAGCACCAGGTTCGGGCCAGGCACGAGCGTGCCGAGCAGCACCTGCCACGTGGAGCGCGGCGGATCCTGGCCCGCCGCGTCCGCGGCGGCCGAGCGCGCGGCGAACAGCCACCACACCGTCCCCGCGACGGCGAACAACGCCAGCACGAACGCCAGCAGCGAGAACGCCAGCACGAACGCGTCCGACACACCGACCGTGCCCCGGTCCAGCGCCGAGTCGCGGCTGCGCACGAGCAGCACGTAGCGCCAGATCTCCGCCCCGGCCGCGATCGCGGTCAGCCCGGCCAGCGTCCACAGCACGGTCACCACGTTGCGCGTGATCATGTGCAGCCGCTGCGGCGACACCGGCCCGCCGGAAGCCGTGCCCGGCACCGCGGTCGGCCAGCGCCAGACCACGCTCGGGAAGCCCCAGCGCGGCACCACCGGATACGACGGCGGCCCGGTATAGCGCTCGGGCGCGGGACCACGCCGTCGTACATGCGTGCCCGGCGGAACGGTGGCCACCCACCGCACCCGCGACCGGGTGCGCGGCTGCCCCTGGCGGTGCATCGTGGGATGCGGCGCAGGCTGGGGCGGCGGGTAAGGCCGGCCGGGTTGCATGGGTCAGAGCACCTCGGGTGCGGCACCCTCGCGCTCGCCGACCAGCGCACGGCCCTCGGTCTGCCACGACTTCATGCCACCCGCGACGTTGACCGCGTCCACCACGCCGGCCGCGTTCAGCCAGGCGGCGGCGCGGGCGGAGCGGCCACCCGAACGGCAGACCACGTAGACCGGCCGGTCGTCGGGCAGTTCGGCCAGCTCACCCACGCGCGCGGGCAGTTCGCCAAGCGGAACGTGTTTCGCTTCGGGGGCGTGCCCGGCGGCCCACTCGTCGTCCTCTCGCACATCGAGCAACACGAGACCTTCCGACGGCAGGTCGGTGACCGAGGCCGTGGGCACTTCAGGAGGCTCTACCACGGCCCCATCGTCGCATGTCGGCCCGTTCAGCGCGCGTGAGCGCCCTCCCGGCGAACGAGCGCGGCGCTACTTGCGGTGCCTGCCGCGCTTCATCCTGGTCCGCTCGTCGGCCTTGCCGAACCGCGCATCCGCCCGGTCACGCATGAAGCCCAGCGGGTCGGGCGCGTGCAGCCGGAGCATGACGGAGTTGACGTCGTCCGGCACCCGCCGCGCGGTGCCGAGGCTCACCACGATGGTGGTGAGGAAAGCCGCCGTCACCGTGAGCAGCGCGGGCTGCTCGACGAACCACGGCGCCCATCCGCCGGTGTACTCGCTGACGACGTTGAGCGCCAGCGCGACCAGCACCAGGCCCCCGCCGACGGTCATCCCGACCATCGCACCCGGCCAGGTCAGCCTGCGCCACCAGATCCCGAGCAGCAGCACCGGGCAGAACGTGGAGGCGGCGAGGGCGAAGGACATGCCGACGCTCAGCGACAGATCCTCCACCGGCAGCGAGACGGCCAGCACCGCCGGAACCGCGGCCATGCCGACCGTGGCGATCTTGAAGTCGCGCACCTTGCCGGAGAGCCAGTCGGTGGCGACCACCCCCGCCACACTCACCAGCAGGCCCGACGACGTGGACAGGAATGCCGCGAACGCCCCTGCCGCCACCACCGCGGCGAGAATCTGGCCGAGCACCCCCGGCAGCACGGCCGTCGGCACGAGCAGCACGGCCGCATCCGTGCGGCCGGTCACCAGCAGCTCCGGTACGTACAGCCGCGACAGCGCGCCGATCAGTATCGGGAACATGTAGAACAGCCCGAGCAGCAGCAGTACCTGCACGGTCGTGCGCCGGGCCGCCTTGCCGTCCGGATTGGTGTAGAAGCGCACCAGGACGTGCGGCAGGCCCATCGTGCCGAGGAAGGTGGCGAAGATCAGCGAGTAGGTGCCGAGCAGGTCGCTCGCGTCCTCGGTCGGCCGCAGCCAGCTCGCGTTGTCGAGCGCGCCGCCGGCGACCACCGGTACCGGCGCACCCTCGGGAAAGCGCAGCGTGCTGCCCGCCTCGACCCGGTACTGCCTGCCGGGCAACCACACTCGTTCGCCGCCGGACGCGGCCGGTGACCACACCGGCGTCTCCCCGCCGACCTCCAGCGTGACATCGGTCTCGACCGAGACGGTGGTGTCCTCTCGGAACACCGGCGGTGCAGGCTCACCGAGCGAGCCGGCGCCGCCCGTGCCCCCGGTGCCGAGGAACACCATGCACAGCACGAACGTCGGCGCGGCTAGCGCGAACAGCTTGAGCCAGTACTGGAACGCCTGCACGACCGTGATCGCACGCATGCCGCCCGCCATGACGTTGACCGCGACGACGACCGTGACGGCCGCGGCGCCGATCCACGCGGGCGCCGGGAAGATCGTCGCCACCGCGAGGCCCGCGCCCTGTAGCTGCGGGAGCATGTAGAGCACACCGATGACGACCACGACCACGGTGCAGAACCGGCGCAGCGGTTCCGAGGCGAGGCGCGCCTCCATGAAGTCGGGCAGCGTGTAGGCGCCCGAGCGGCGCAGCGGCGCGGCGACGAACAGCATCAGCGCCAGATAACCCGCGGTGAACCCGATCGGATACCAGAGCGCGTCGGCGCCGTCCTTGAGGACGACACCGGCGACACCGAGGAACGAGGCCGCCGAGAGGTACTCCCCGGAGATCGCGGCGGCGTTGCGCCGGGAGCGCACCGTACGGCGGGCGACGAGGAAGTCGTGCGTGGTGCTCGCGAACCGGGACGACCGGCGGCCGAGGTAGAACGTCATGGCCGCGACCAGCACGATGCCGGAGAGGGCCCACGGGTTCATCGGCGGCTCAGTTCTCGATCATGTCCACGAAATCTCGCTCATGGCGCTCGGCCAGCCGGTTGTACCACAGGCCCGCCCCGAACAGCAGCGGGAAGGGCGCCACTCCGAGCAGCAGCCACGGTAGTGGAATGCCGACGAGGCGCATGGTGGCGAACGTCGGTGAATAGTAGAACGCCACCGGCAGGGCACCGAGCAGCAGGAGGACGATTCCGGCGAGCAGCAGCCCGCTGCGCAGCTGCGCCTTGATCAGATCCTTGATCAGCATCTCGCCCCAGCTGGTCTGCTCCTCCAGCTCGACGCGGGCACGCAGGGAGTTCGTGGACTTGGTCGGCTCGGCGAGCACGACCCGCTGGCGGCGCACCCGGGGCGGCGGAGGAGGTTCGCTCGGCGGCGGCGCGGGCTGCCGCGCGGGCCGGGGCGGCGACGGCTCGGGGGTGACCGGGACCCTCTTACCGAGCGTCGGGTCCGGCTGGCGGATGCCGCCGGTGTCTCGGTAGTAGTCGTCGGTCATCCTCGGCTACCCCGCCCGGGACGAGCCGACCAGCCTGTCCTTGAGCTCCCGGGTGTGCCTCCTGCTGACGGGCAGGACCTTCTCCTCGTTGCCGATCACGACCTGGTAGCCGCCCTGTCCCATGCGCAGCTCGGTGATCAGCTGCAACGCGACGAGGAACGAGCGGTGGATGCGGACGAAGCCCGCCTTCTCCCAGCGTTCCTCGAGCTGCGCCAGCGGGATGCGGACCAGGTGGCTGCCCTCGCTGGTGTAGAGCCGTGCGTAGTCGCCCTGTGCCTCCACCCAGCGCACCGACGAGCGCGGGATGAGCTTGGTGGTGCCCGCGAGCTCGACCGGGATGACCTCTTCGTCCGCCTTGATGTCCTGCTCGCCGGGCGCGGTCTCGCGCACCGGCGTGGCCTGCATCTTCTCGATGACCCGGGCGACCGCCTTGTCGATGCGGTCCTGCCGGGCGGGCTTGAGGACGTAGTCGACCGCGCCGAGGTCGAACGCGTTGACCGCCTCCGTCGCGTGGCCGGTCACGAAGACGAGCACGGGTGCCGGATTGAGCGAGGCGAACACCCGCGACATCTCCATTCCCGAAAGACCGGGCATGTTGATGTCGGCGAACACGGCGTCCACCGGGGGCAGGCCCCGTTCCTTGCGCATCCTGATCTCGTCGTCCTCCGAGCCCAGCAGGCGCAGTGCCTCGGAGGCGTCGACCGCGGGCACCACGCGGCCGATGTGCGGGTTCGACTCGAGGCAGTGCCTCAGCTGGTCAAGACCCGGCAACTCGTCGTCAACCGCCAGGACGAGGAGCTTTCTGGTGTCGTCGTGAGCACTCACAGTGACATGCATCTTGCCCGTAGACGGCGTGTCTGTCCACACCCGCGAGGAGGGATTATCGGTGTCACAGGCCGAAACGCGACCACGTCGCCCGGTGCTCGACGGCGTCCAGCACCGCCGCGGCCGGAGCGCCCAGCCCGAGCCGGGCGATCAGCGGCCGCTTCGGCTCGGCGAACATCACCTCGGCGTCCGGATAGCGCTGCGCGATGACCTCGCGCAGGTTGCCGACGCCGTCGATCAGACCGAGTTCGAGTGCCTTCGAGCCCAGCCACACGTCCCCGTTGAACAGGTCCTCGCTCTCCATCAGCCGGTCGCCACGGCGCTCGCGCACCCAGCCGACGAACTGCTCGTGCAACTGGCTGTGCAGTTTGTTGAGCCATTCGACGTCCTCGGGCTTCTCCGGGCTGAACGGGTCCAGCCTGGCCTTGTTCTCACCCGCCGTGTGCAGCCTGCGCTCGATGCCGAAGCGGTCCAGCAGTCCGGTGAAGCCGAAGCCACCGCTGATCACGCCGATCGAGCCCACGACGGACGTGCGGTGCGCGTAGATCTCGTCCGCCGCGCAGGCCAGCCAGTAGCCGCCGGAAGCGGCGACATCCTCGGTGAAGCCGAGCACCGGCACGCCCTTGGAGTCCGCGAGCTGCCGTACGCGTTCCGCGACCAGGCCCGACTGCGTGGGGGCGCCACCGGGCGAGTTGATCAGCAGTGCGACAGCCTTGAGCCGGTCGTGACCGAACGCCCTCGTCAGCGCCGTCTCCACCGTCGCGAGGTTGATCGTTCCCCTCGCCAGTGGCGACGGCTGCGGGCTGATCACCCCGTGCAGCTTCACCACCGCGACGACGTCACGGTCGCCCCGGTCGCCGATCTTCGGGATGCGGGAGGTCAGCTTGTCGGTCACGTTCATGCGTCCAGCCTACTGACGGCAAGGGCCGCCTTCAGCTCGCGTTGGGGGCGCCGTCCGGCAGCCCGGCGCGCGGTCCGGCGGCCCGGCGCGGACCCTGCGCGGGCACCTCCGCGGCGAAGTTCAGCATGTCCGGCCGGACGCCACGCACGAACTTCGGCACCCGCATGGTGACCTTCATGCCGGCGCCGGGCGCCGTCTCGACCATCAGCGAGTACCGGTTGCTGTAGACCTGGTTCATCCGGCGGTTGATGCCGGTCAGCCCGATGTGCGCGCTGCTGCGGGAGTCACGCATCCCGTCCAGCAGCGCCGGGTCCATCCCGAGCCCGTCGTCCTCGATGCTGATCTCCGCCTCGGTGCCGTGGTCCTGCGCGGTGACCGTCACCGTGCCGCCGCCTGGCTTGTTGGCGATCCCGTGCTTGACCGCGTTCTCCACCAGCGGCTGGATGAGCAGGAACGGAAGGACCACCGACTGCACCTCCGGCGCGATCCGCAGCCGCACGTTGAGCCTGCCGCCGTAGCGCGCGCTCTCGATCGTCAGGTAGCGGTCGACGTTGCGCATCTCGTCGGAGAGCGTGGTGAACGTGCCCTCGGTGCGGAAGCAGTACCGGGTGAAGTCGGCGAAGTCCTGCAGCAGCTCGCGCGCCTCCTCCGGGTCGGTGCGGATGAGCGAGGAGATCGTGTTGAGCGCGTTGTAGACGAAGTGCGGCGAGATCTGCGCGCGCAGCGCCTTGATCTCCGCCTGGTGCAGCTGGTGCTTGGTCTCCTCCAGCCGGGCCGCCTCGAGCTGGGTGCCGACGAACCGCGCGACCGCGTCGGCCATGTGCACGATCCGCTTGCCGCGTGTGCGGCCGACCACGATCAGCGCGGCCTCGGTGCGGTCCTCGACGATCAGCGGCACGATCACGGCGGTCCGCATCTTGCAGGTCCCGCGGTGGTTGCAGGGCATCTTGTCGTGCGAGACCACCTCGCGCCGGTGCTTGCGGATTGACGTGCCGATCGGATCGACCAGGTCGGCGTAGTGCTCGTTCGCCTCGCCGTCCCAGGACAGCAGCGTGCCCTCACCGTCGGTGATGCCGACCGCGAGGCACTTGAGCAGTTGCAGCAGGCGGGCGGCGACCTTGTCGGCCGCCGCCTGGTCGAGACCCTCCCGCAGTTCGAGCGGCGCCTTGGCCATCAGGTAGACGGCTTCGAGGACGGCGTCGTCGACCGCGTTGCCCGGCTTCCGGACGCGGACGAGCGCCACGACGAGCGCGATCACACACACCCCGGCGATACTCCAGGGCAAGATCGGCGTGGTCAGTAGCCCGGACACGGCGTCAATGCTCTGCGCTTCCGGGACCAGGTGCAAGGCCTAGCGCCTACTTTCCGCACACCGGTGAGTGCGCAGCGGTGTTTCCGCAGGCGGCAGTGTTTGTTGGGGGGCGTTCAGGTTGTCCGGGTTACTTGAGCAACCGCGACAGCCGCCGGTCGGCCAGCGGTTTGCCCCCGGTCTGGCACGTCGGGCAGTACTGGAACGACTTGTCGGCGAAGGAGATCTCCCGCACGGTGTCCCCGCAGACCGGGCAGGGCAGCCCCGTCCTGCCGTGTACCCGCAGGCCGGAGCGTTTCTCGCCCTTCAGCCGTGCCGCGTCCTGGCCCACCGAGCGCTGCACGGCCCCCCTGAGCACGTCGTGCAGCGCCGCGGCGAGCCGGTCCAGCGCCTCGGGCGGCAGCTTGGCCGGTGTCGCGTACGGCGAGAGCCGTGCGGTGTGCATGATCTCGTCGGAGTATGCGTTGCCGATCCCGGCCAGCACCGACTGGTCGGTCAGCACGGTCTTCAGGCGCGCGGTGCGGCCGGCGAGCACCTTCTCCAGCGCGGCGCGGTCGAGGGACAGCGCGTCGGGACCGAGCCGGGCGACGCTCGGCACCTCCGCGGGATCGCGCACGATCCACACCGCGAGGCCCTTCTTGGTCCCGGCCTCGGTGAGATCGAAGCCCGGACCGCCCGCCGCCTCGGCGCCCGAAAGGTGGACCCGCAGCGCGAGCGGCCCGCGGCCGGGCTTGGGCGGCGCAGGCGAGAGCGAGTCGGACCAGCGCAGCCAGCCCGCCCTGGCGAGGTGCGTGATGAGGTGCAGATCGCCGCACTGCAGATCGAGATGCTTGCCGTACCTGCCCGCGCCCGTCACCTCGCGGCCGTGCAGCTCCGTCCACTGCGGGCGCACGGTCTTGAGCACGCTCAGCGACACGACGTCCACCCTCGTCACCGTCCGGCCGACAGCGTGCTCGCGCAGATGGTGCGCGAGAGCTTCGACCTCCGGTAGCTCGGGCATCGGTTACTCGACGGGATGCAGCGGACCCTCGAAGTCCGGCAGGTCGTATTTCTGGATCGACTTGGCCACCTTGTTGACCTCACTGCGTACCGAGAAGATGCCGCGCACGGTGCCCACCCAGCGCTCGGAGGGCCGCTCGCCCGTGACGTCGCCCTCGGTCTCCGCGACGATCGTCCACGGCCTGCGCAGGATCCAGCGCAGCGGGAAGAACAGCGCGAGCAGCAGCAGCGCGAGCGGAATCCAGGCGGGCACCAGCACGTCCTCGGGCATCCACACGACGAGCACGATGGCCAGCACGATCGCCACGATCATCATGGCGACGCCCGGCGCGTAGCTGGCGGCCACGTCGTGTTCGAAGTCGTCGGCCGTGGCCGGCCTGCGCCACTCCATCTGGCCGCGAACGACCCATTCCCGGCCGTCAGAACCCTGGACCAGCCGGTTCATCGCTTTCCTCCGCAAACCGCCCCGAGCACGTTCGACCGTAACGGTACCGTGATCATCGGCACGGCGGTACCGGTCATCAACGGCACATCGCGGCGATCGCCGGACTCTGCGCGGGCGGCCCGTGGCGGCAGTCGTCCGACTCGGTCGTGGCGGCGGACGGCGCGGGCTTGCCCGAGGACACCGCCTTCCCTGTCGTCGCCGGTTTCCCCTTCGGCGTGGGCCGGGTGGCCGACGGACGTGATGTCGTCGTGGACGACGAGGCCGGGTTCGACGTGGTGCTCGAACTCATCGGGGTGCGGGTGGCCGAAGTGCCGCCGACATCGCTGCGCGGCTTCCCACCACCGTTGCCATTGCCGTTGCCATTGCCGTTGCCATTGCCGTTGCCATTGCCGTTGCCATTGCCGTTCCCACCACCGTTGCCATTGCCGTTGCCACCGGCGTTCCCATTGCCGTTGCCGTTGCCACCGGCGTTGCCGTTACCCACCGCCTGGCCGGGTGGCTCGTGGACCCCGGGCAGCTCCGTCCCGGCGGCGGGCGGGTTGCCGCGGCTGGCCTCGCCGGCGAGTTCCAACCCGGGCGGAACCGAGTACCGGTTCGCCGGTGGCTGCGCGTCGGCCGCGGGCTCGGCGGCGGCTCCGGGCTGCTCCGGCAGCTCTCGCCCGAGGCCTTCTTCGGGCATCGCGCCCGAGCTTCCTGCCTCGGATGGTTCGGCGGAACTCGACTGGGGCGCCGCGATCCGCAGCTGTGCGCTGCCGTCGGAGGGCAGGCCGATCGTCTCGTCACCGCCGGGATACGCCGTGCCGGCGACACCGACGGCTCCGACGGCGGCTGTCGAGGCGATCGCCATCCCGATCTTGATCTTGGTGCCGATCGCCAGCGCCACCCCTCCGGCACCACTGCTGACGGCCAGTCCACCGGCGCCGCCGACGCCGACGGTGCCGACGGCCGTCGACGATCCCGCGACGCCCGCACCCGCGCTGCCCGCGCCGATCGTGCCCGAGGTCGTCGCACCGAGCGCGAGGCCGGTGGCAGGCACGAGCAGGGCGACCACCCCGGCGTGGGCCCGCAGGGAGGAGCAGACCTGCCGGAGTTCGTCGTGCGTGGACCGGCACGACGAGCACGTGACCAGGTGCGCCTGCACCTTGCGGGCCTCGGCGCCGGTGACGCTTCCCGCGGTGTAGCCGCCCAGCTTCTCCATCACCGTGCGGCAGCCGTCCGAACTCCGGTTGACCGCCAGGTGCGCTTGCAGGTACGCGGCCCGCAGGCCGAGCCGGGCACGCCGGGCGAGTGCCGCCGTGGCGTTCGCGCTGAGGCCGAAGTGCGGGGCGACGACCGCGGGCTGCTCGCCCTCGACCTCCGTCTGCCAGAGCACGGTGCGCCAGCGTTCCGGGAGGCTGGAGAAGGCGCGGGTGATCAGCGTCGCCTCGGCCGTGCTGGCCTGCGAGTCGCCTCCGGCGCCGGCCCTGGTGGTGAGCTCGTCGTCGGTCACGGGCACGTCGCGCCGGGCGCCGTGCCACTCCCAGGACACTCGCCGCGCGACGGTCAACAGGTAGGCCCGGACGTTGTCGCGTGGCCCGTTCCCGCGGCGCAGCGCCTGCAGCACCCGGAAGAAGGTCTCCGCCGTGATGTCGTCGGCCTCCGAACTGTCGGAGGCGAGCCCGCGGGCGAGCCGCCGCACCGCACCCGCATGGAGTTCGAACAGTTCGCCGAACGCGGCGTCCTCACCCACCCGCAGGCGCTCCAGCAGTGCCGGCTCGTCGGATCTCGAGACCACATGGTCCATCCAGCCAGGCACCCCCTCCGGGCCGTAGCCCTTTCGGTTGAACGTTGAACACCATACGGAGCCGGGCAGGTGCCGTCACCCCTTGTGCGGCTGACGTAACCAAATGCCCATCTTCCGGGTGGCTCACAAGTCCCGTGAAGCTTGTGTATAGACTGTGCCATGCGCGGCCCGGTTGGGCAGCGTACGCGGACGTAGCGCAGCTGGTAGCGCATCACCTTGCCAAGGTGAGGGTCGCGGGTTCGAATCCCGTCGTCCGCTCTTCTGTCGATGCGGCGCTCCCCAGGTGGATGCGCCGCATTTTTCTTGTCCGCCCGGGCGCCCGGCTCGGTTGCAAATGACGCAACGCGTTACTCCGTTCGCCAGTGGTATGGACCAATACGACGAAGATCCCGTGCCTCCGATTGGTCCGGTCAGTGGTCTACACCAATCACCACGGCGCGTCACACTCGGTCACACAACCTGCGAGAGGAGTGACCATGCTTCGCAAGCGCATGCGCCGCGCGTTGGGCGTCGCCGTGCTGGGCCTGCTACCACTGGCCGCACCCGTGGTGTTCCAGGGCACCGCGTCGGCCCACGGCTACACGCAGAACCCGCCGAGCCGGTCCCTGCACTGCCAGCAGGGCGCGGTGAGCGACTGCGGGCCGATCCAGTGGGAGCCACAGAGCGTCGAGGGTCCGAAGGGCTTCCCGTCCGGAGGCCCGGCCGACGGGACCCTCTGCGCCGGCGGCAACGGCCGGTTCGCCCAGCTCGACGACCCGAGCAAGCCGTGGCCCCAGACATCGATGACCAGCGGCCGGAACTACGAGTTCACGTGGAACCTCACCGCGGCGCACGCCACCACGTCGTTCCGCTACTTCGTCACCCGCAACGGCTGGAACCCCAACCAGGCGCTCACCCGCGCGCAGCTCGAACCCGCTCCGTTCCTGACCGTCGACATGGGCGGCCAGCGGCCACCGTTCACCGTGCGGCACAGCGGCACACTGCCCGCCGGAAAGAGCGGCAGGCACCTGATCTTCGCCGTATGGGACATCGCCGACACCGGTAACGCCTTCTATTCGTGCGCGGACGTGAACTTCCGCTAGCCCCACCCTCGTGAGTGCGCACGCGAGTTCTAACTCGCGTGCGCACTCACGAGTCTTGGTTGGTGGGCAGGCCGACCGGGCAGGACACACCCGTGCCGCCCAAGCCGCAGTAGCCGTTCGGCACCTTGTAGAGGTACTGCTGGTGGTAGTCCTCGGCGTAGTAGAACGCGGAGAGCTCACCGAGCGGCGCGATCTCCGTGGTGATCTCCCCGTGCCCGGCCGCCCGCAGCGCGGCCTGGAACGTCTCCCGCGAGCTCTCCGCCTCGGCCCGTTGCTCGTCGTCGGCGTAGTAGATCGCCGAGCGGTACTGGGTGCCGATGTCGTTGCCCTGGCGCATTCCCTGCGTCGGGTCGTGCCCTTCCCAGAAGACCTTCAGCAGCGTCTCGTAGGAGACCTGCCGCGGATCGAAGACCACGAGCACCGCCTCGGTGTGCCCGGTCCGCCCGGTGCAGACCTCCTCGTACGTGGGGTTCGGCGTGTATCCGCCCGCGTAGCCCACCGCCGTCGAGTAGACGCCGCCGGTCTGCCAGAACAGGCGCTCCGCGCCCCAGAAGCAACCGAGCCCGAACACCGCCGTCCGCAGCCCCTCGGGGAAGGGTGGCTTGATGCGGCGATCCGGGTACACCGCGTGGTGCTCGGGCACCACCAGCGGCTGGGCGCGCCCGGGCAGGGCGTCCTCGGCGGTGACGAACCGGGCCTTGTCTCGACCGAACCACGACATGCTTCAACTGTACCGAGTGGATGGCACACGAACAGGTGACGCAATACTCTCCTACGAGCTCTACCGGGGCACCGTGGGTCAGGGGGTCCGTGATGACGTGGCAGGCGGAGTTGCGTCGCCTCGACGCCGAACTGGCCGCGGGCCGCATCACCCATGATCAACATCGCCGCCAGCGCGAGGAGATCCTCGCCGTCGAGTCCGGCTTCCCTGCGCAGCGGCCCGCTGCCGGCTGGCAGACCGCCAACCCGGCGGCGTCCCAGTCGTCCCAGTCGTCCCAGGAGCCACCGGCACCGCCCGCCCCGCACCCGCTGCTGGCCAACGGGTGGCCGACCACCGCGCCCAGCCCCGCCGACGAGCGGCCGACGGACTCGATGCCGTACCCCAACGTGCCACCACCGGCACCGGCCGAGCTGACCACACCGATCGCCCGGGTCCCGGCGAGTCCCGCGCGGCCACCCGCCGCGCCTCCGGTTCCGGCGCCGCCACCCGAGCCGGTGAACCGCGGCCGCAAGCTGACCTGGCTGTTCCTCGCGCTGGGCGTGCTGCTGGTGCTCGTGCTGATCGTCGGCGGCGCGTGGTGGCTGGGTCGCGGCACGGACACGTCGGCCGGTTCGGCCGGCGGCACGGCGACAACAGCACCGTCGGCACCGCCTGCCTCGGAGGTGGCGCTCGAGCACCGGCTGCCTGCCCTGCCCGGCGAGCAGAGCACGAACAACTCCACCATGTCGGTGGACAAGGGGGTGGAGTTCGGCCTGTACTCCGCGCAGGCGGCCACGTTCCTCGCCGAGCGCGGTGTCGGCGAGGTGATCACCCGCGGCTCGCAGGACGGATCGACGAACTACCTGGTCATGATCCTGCCCGCGGCGAGCGCGGGAGAAGCGCGCGAGGTGGTCGAGCACCTGTACCAGACCACGCTTTCCGGTGGTTTCACCGCCGTCGACGCCCCGCTGCGGACCGCGACCGGCGTCAGCGGGGACAACCGGGTGACCGGAGCGTGGTACACCTCCGGCGAGTACGCGGTGGCCCTCCTGCTGTCCCAGGCACCCGACCTGCCGGAACACACCCTGACCGAACGGCTCGACCAGGTGGTCGACTCGCTGAGGGCGGTGCTGCCACCGGCATGACGACGACAACACGATGACAGCACGGCGCGCGATCGCGGCAGTGTTACGAAACGACCCTCGAAATCCGGCGTGCGGTGCGCAGCGTGCACAATGTGCGTGAACAACGGGGGCCCGGGGGCGGGCAAGTAGGGAAGGGGGCCAGGGTTGTCCTGGCAGGAGGAACTTCGCCGGCTGGACGAGGAGCTGGCCGCCGGCCGCATCTCGGCAGACGACTACCGGGTCCGGCGGGACGAGGTGCTGTCCTCGGCCGTGAACGTCGGCGCCCAGGAGCCCGCGCCCGGAGCGGACCAGTCCGAGGCCACGCAGATCGTGGCACCGGTCAACATGCCCAACCCCGGCACGGGGCCGCAACAGCCCCCCGGCGGGAACCAGGCGCAGGGCGCCGACGCGAACGGGGTCGAGCGCACGCAGGTGACACAGCCCGGCTGGCAGGCCCAGCCGCCCACCGCGCAGAGCGGCTCGGAGCGGACCCAGGTCGTCCAGGGCTACCCGCCGCCCCAGCAGGGGCAGGGTGCGCCGGGACAGCCCGGCCCCCAGTCCGGCGACTTCCCCGCCCAGCAGCCCGGCCAGGGCCAGCACCCCGGCCAGTACTGGAACGCCCCCAACCCCGACCCGACCCCGCCATGGGGTGGCTCGGAGTTCCCGCCGCTGACCGCTCCTGCCCAGCAGGAATGGGCGAGCCAGGGTCCCGAGACCTTCGAGACCACGTCCTCAGGGAGTGGCAAGAAGGTGCTCGTGATCGTCTCGGTGGTGCTGCTCGCCGCCGCCATCGGCGTCGTCGGGTGGCTGCTCACCACGAGCGGCTCCGACAACGGTGACAACCAGGCCAACCCGGGCCCGGCGCCGCAGACCAGCGCGGCACCGACCTCGCCGGCCCAGCCGCAGGACGATCTCTACATCGCCCAGCTGCCCGGCATGGCGACCCAGGTCGAACAGGTGGAGACCTTCGACGATGTGGTCACCAACGCCTACCTCACCGATGACGAGAACCGGGTCTACATGGACGCGGAAGCCGACCGGAGCAGGATGTTCGTCTCCACCCTGCCCTCCGGCGCCGAGGTGCTGGTCCTGACCACGGAGACCGGTTCGGCGGACTCCGCCGGGACCGCTGTGGAGGACCTCGTCGCGTTGCAGGAGGAGTACGGCATGGAGCCGTACGCGGGCACCACCCCGGAAGGGGTGGAGGTGACCCAGATCGACAAGAGCGAGAGCAACCCCGCCGCGATCCGGGCGCACTACGCGCACGACAAGACCGTCGTCCGGGTGCAGGTCGCCGCGGCCGACCTCGACCAGCTCGGCAAGGTTTTCGACGAGATCATCGCAGCACAGCTGCAGGCGCTCTCGGCAGATGGCTGAGCGCGTCACCCCGATGCGCTCGGTGGCCGCCTGCACGGTGGTCACCGGACGGCAGCTACCGGCCGCGCGCGTGCTGGCCCGGTCCTACCTGGACCAGCACCCCGGCCACGAGTTCGTCGTCCTCGTGCTGGACGAGGCCCGGCCCGCCGAAGACGAGCCGTCCGGTTACCGGCTCGCCGGCTACCGGTGGCTCGACATCGACGCTGCCGAGTACCTGAACCTGGCCACCTGCTTCTCACCGGCCGAACTCGCCGACGCCGTGACCCCGCTGCTGCTGCGGCAGCTACTCGGCCGCTTCGACGCCGCCGTCTACCTGGACGCGGAGACGCAGGTGCACGCCCCGTTCGCGGACGTCGCGACGCTCGGCGCCGAGCAGGGCATCGTGCTGGCGCCACGGCTGCTCTCGCCGGCCCCGCACGACGACCACGACAGCCACGACAACCTGGAACCCGGCGCCGGGCAGCCCGCCTTCGATGACGGCTTCGTCTGCGTCGGCCGCGACGGGATGCCGTTCCTGGACTTCTGGGCCGAGCGGTCCCGCCGCCGCGAGCCGGGATCGGGGCGGCCCTGGCCGGAGCACGTCCCCGGCCGGTTCGCCCACACGCTGGTGCGCGACCCCGGCTTCGGCGTGGCGTACTGGAACCTGCACGAGCGGCCGCTGGGCAGGGACGCGGCCGGCGGCCACACGGCGGCAGGCGCACCGTTGCGGATGATCCACCTCAGCGGCTACCGGCCGGAGGAGCCGTGGATGCTCAGTGACCGGTGCCGTGACCGCCCGCGGGTACTGCTCTCCCGGGAACCGGAACTGCGTGAGCTGTGCGACGCCTACCGCGACCGGCTGCTGGCCGCGGGGCACCGGGAGCCCACCGGCTCGACCGACTCGAACGGCTCCGCCGGGTACGGCTTCGGGCGGCTGCCGGACGGCTCACCACTCACCGCCGAGATGCGCAAGCTGTTCCACCGTGCCTGGCTCGAGTCCACCGGTACCGGGCCCGATCCGGCCCCGTTCGGACGGACCGCCGAACCGATGCCGCCGCATCCGTTCGGCGACGACGGTGGCACGGCGTTCCGACACTGGCTCGCCGCACCGGCCGGCCCCGTCGAGCGGGCCGCCGGGCTCAGCAGGCTCGCGATGGAGCTCTGGGCCGAGCGGATCGACCTGCAGGCCGTGTTCCCCCGGCCGGGCCACGGTGACGGCGCGGCCTTCCGGCACTGGTGCCGGACGCACGGCGCCGCGGAGGGACTGCTCCCGCGGTGGGCACTTCCCCGCGAGCCGGTCGCCGCGGAAGCACCCGCCGACGAGTTCGGCGTCAACATCGCGGGATACCTCACCGCCGAACTCGGGCTCGGCGAGATGGCCAGGGTCGTGCAGCGGGCCGTGCAGGAGTCGGGCGTCCCGGTGACCTCCGTCGTGGAGGAGCACTCCCTCTCCCGTTCCTGCCGCACCGGGCTCGACGAACCGGAGACCGCAGGCAGGCCCCGTTTCCCGGTGAGCATCCTCGCGGTGAACTCCGACTACACCGAACTGCTCCTCGACAGCCATCCCGAGGTCGGCCACGAGCGCTACCGGATCGGTCTCTGGGCGTGGGAACTCGAGGACTTCCCCGAGCACCTGCATGCCGGATTCGCGCTCGTGGACGAGGTGTGGACCGTCAGTGAGTTCTGCGCGAGGTCGATCAGGCCGCACTCGCCGGTGCCGGTGAAGGTCATCCCGGTCCCGGTGCTCGACCCCGGCGAGATCGCGCGCCCGCCACGCCGGCCGAACGCGCCCGTGGAGTTCCTGTTCGCGTTCGACTTCAACAGCACCGGGCAGCGGAAGAACCCCTGGGGTGTGGTCACCGCGTTCAAGCGGGCGTTCCCGGACCGCGAGGACGTCCGGCTGACGATCAAGGCCACGAACGGGCACCTGCACGCCGCGGCTCGGGAGCGGCTCCACTACGTCATCGGCGACGATCCGCGCATCGAGCTGCTGGACCACTACCTCAGCGTCACCGAGTTGCACGCCCTCTACGCGGGCAGCGACGCCTACGTGTCGCTGCACCGCAGCGAGGGGTTCGGGCTCACCGTCGCGGAGGCCATGGTCCGCGGCCTGCCGGTCATCGCCACCGGCTACTCGGGCACCACCGAGTTCCTCGACGAGACCGTCGGCTGGCCGATCCCGTACGAGCTGACCGAGGTCGGCCCCGGCTGGGTGCCGTACCAGGAGGACGGCGTGTGGGCGGAGCCCGACCTGGACGAGGCCGCCGTGGCCATGCGAACGGTGGCCGACGATCCGGCCGAAGCCCGCAGGCGCGGCAAGGCCGCCCGCGAGCACATCCTGCGCACCCGCTCCATGGCGACGGCGGCGGACTGGCTGCGCGCCGAGCTGAGTGCCGCCTACGACCGGTGGAAGGCCGGCCGGGAGGAGCCGCGTCCCGACGAGGCACTGCTACCGCTCGAAGAGGCACGCGAGGCCCTGCACTGGACCGCCGACCCACGGGCGCCGTCCCGGGCGCCGTTCGCCCCGGCGCTGCGCAGGCTCGTCGGCAGGGCGCTCTCCCACCACGACGCGCATCAGCGCAGGGTGCTCGGCAGGCTCACCGACGGCGCGCGGGACGCGTTGAACGTGCTGGCCCGCCGGATCGACCGGACCGCGCGGGCAACGGAAGCGCAGGAGCGGCGGCTGGACGCGCTCGAACTGGAGTCGAGCAGGCGGCTCGCCGACCTTGCCGCCCGGGTCGAGCGGCTTCAGCGCCACACCGACGCCGAAGACACCGAAGACCCCGAAGGGCGCCGGGATGGCGACGGGTAACCAGCGAGCGTTGCCTGCGGTACACGAGGCCTGGCTGCCCCGCGAGCACGTGCTGCACCGGCCACGCCACGCGCGCAGGCAGACCGTCGCGCTGATGTGCGCCGCCATCTTCTTCCTGACGCCGTTCGCCACGTTCGCCCTCGGCGGGCGGGCGACCGAGTTCGAGAACCGCGCGCTGACCGAGTTTCCCAGCCCGGCCGACGGCTGGTCGTTCTTCACCCAGCTGGCGCCCTGGGCGACCGACCAGCTGGTGTTCCGGGAGCAGGCGGTCGGCGCCGCGGACGCGGTCAGCCGCGGGGTGTTCGCCGAGCCGCTGCCGCTCGGCGGCGGCGACCGGTCGGGCCCGCTGCAGACGACCCCGGACGAACCCGACGACCTCCGGTTCCCGCCGGTGGTCGAGGGCAGGGACGGCTGGCTGTACCTCGGCGAGGAGATCGCCGGTCACTGCGAGCAGGTGCAGCCGCTCGGCGAGACGATGGCGCAGCTGCGCCGGCTGCACGACGGGGTGGAGGCCACCGGGCGGGAGTTCGTCGTGGTCATCGCCCCGGACAAGGCGACGATGGTGCCCGGCAAGCTGCCGGACGACTACGTCGGCAAGGAGTGCCATCGCCGGATGGTCGGCGAGTTCTGGAAAGCGGTCACCGCCGAGGACTACGTCGTGGACCTCAGGGACGGCCTGCGTGCCTGGGGCGACCGGCTCGGCGAACCCGTCTACGGCCCGGAGGACGCGCACTGGTCCGACGAGGGCGGCGTGCTCATGGCGCGAGCGCTGGCCGAGAAGCTGCGCCCGGGTATCACCGACGGCTGGCAGGTCGGCCCTGGTGAGACCTGGCGCGTTCCGGCCGACCTGCCCCCACTGACCGGCCGATCCGGCGAGACGGTCGGCAGGCACTACTCCGTCGCACCGGACGGGGGCCGCGACCAGACGCGGGCCGTGCGGACCGAGTACCGCACCCCGCTCTCGCTGGACACCGCCTCCGGCCCGGGCACCTACGGGCTGAAGGTCGGCCTGCTCGCCGACTCCTTCACCATCCGCGCGCTCCGGTACCTGGCGGCCGCGTTCAGCGACATGACCGTCCTGCACCACGGCACGGCGCAGGAGGACAACGGGGCCGCCGCCGGTGCCATGCTCGCCGAGAACAGCGTCGTCGTGCTCGAGGTCGCCGAACGTTCGCTCGTGCGGGGCGGGCTGGCCGTACTGCGCGCGCCCGCGGTCGACAACATCCTCGCGGAGCTGTCCCCGTGACCCGCGCCGCGAGCGGCACACCGAACACCCCGCCTACCGATGGACGAACGATGCCTGAAACTCGCGTAGCCGACGCGCTGGCCCGGATGGCCGCGCATCAGGAGCTGCACCTGCCGCTGCGGCGGAGCGACCTGCTCGGGCGGCTGGCGCTGCGCTTCCTGTGGCGCCGCCAGCTCAAGTGGCAGATCGAGACGAACCTGGCGGTGCGCGACGGGCTGGAGGCGATGGCCGAGGCGGACCGGGATCTGCGCTCCCGGATCGAGCGGCTCACCGGCGGCGGCGAGCTGGCCACCACGCAGCAGCTGCGCGACGAGCTGGAGTCCCTGCGGCAGAGCGACCAGAACCTCGTCGCGGGCCTGAACCAGCGGCTGTACTCCTCGATGGGCCGGGTGCAGTCCCAGCTCAGCGATCTGCGGCTCCAGCTCGCCGAGACCACCGAGCAGGATGCCGCCGTTGAGCAGCGCCTGAAGGCGCTGGAGAGCCAGGTCGCGGAGCTCAACGCGGCGGCGCGGGACGTGCGGCTGCGGCACGCGCAGCTCGATCTGTTCCTCGACGAGCTCCGTTCGGCCCGCCCAGGCCGTCCGGACTCCGGTGTCGCCGAGCGCGTTCCCGACCGGGACTCCTTCCTCGAACTCGCGGCCTGCGAGCTGCTCGACGGTCCGGCCGAGCGGGTCCGGGATTGGCACCGGTCCCGGCTGCCGCTACTGACCTCCGCCAGGGACAACGGCGTGACCGGGCCGGTGCTCGACATGGCACCGGGCCGGGGCGAGTGGCTGGAGGTGCTCCGCGGGGCGGGCCTGCCCTACGTGGCCGCATCGGAGAACTCACTGGTCCGCGGGCACTGCGCGGGGCTCGGGCTGACCGTGAGCGAGGGCGATCCGCTTGACCTGCTCGCCGGAAGCGCGCAGCGCTCGCTCGGGGCGGTGACCGCCTTCCGCTACGTCGAACGCCTGGAGCCGACGGCACTCGCCCGGTTCGTGGATCTGGCGGCCACGGCACTGCAGCCAGGCGGCATCCTCGTCGCCGAGACCCGGGCCGCGAGCCCGGACTTCCACCTCGATCCGTTCGCCCGCAGGCCCGCACACCCGGACTTCCTGCGGTTCCTCGCCGAGGCCGCGGGGTTCGCCACCGCGGAGATCCGGCAGGCGGACACGGTCCCGGAGGTGGCCGGCCGGTTCTCGCTGGTCGCATGGCGGTGAACGACGGCGTGCGGCACGCGATGTGGACACCGCTGCCGCCCGAGCGCAGCGGCATCGCCGACTACAGCTACGAACTCCTCGAGGCGCTCGGTGACGTGGCGGCCGTCGCCAGGAACCCCGGCGAGGCCCAGGCTCCCCCCGGCGTGCCGGTGTCCGGCCCTGACGGGTCCTTCGCGCCGGGCACGCTGCACACCTACCAGATGGGCAACCACGCCGGTGCGCACTCGTGGATCTACCACCGGGCGCTCGCCGAGCCGGGACTGGTCGTGCTGCACGACCCGTTCCTGCTGGACTTCCACGTCGGCTACTTCGGAGAGCTCGACTCGTCCGGGTTCCGCGAGGAGGTGCGGTTCGCGCACGGTCCCATCTGGGGCGCCGAGGACGACCCGGCTCTGCTCGAGGGATGGCCTGCGATCGAGGTGGACGGGGTCAAGACCCTGGACCGGCAGGCGCTGAGCCTGGAAAGGCGGATCGTCTCGGCCAGCCGCGGGGTGCTCGTGCACGATCCGTTCTCGGCTGGCCTGCTCCGCGAGCGGTATCCAGGGCTGCCGGTGCACGTCGTGCCGTCCGGCGCCGCGGTACGGGAGGACACCGACCGCGCCCGGATCCGCACAAGGCTGGGCCTGCGTGACGATCACGTGGTGTTCGGCGTCTTCGGCGGGCTCGGCCGGATCAAGCGGGTGATGGTCGCGGTACTGGCCTTCGCCGAGGTGCGCCGGAGATGGCCGCAGGCACGGCTGCTGATCTCCGGGCACGCGGACGCGCGGGAGATCCTCGGCGAGATCCGCGAGGCGGTCGCGCAGCTCGGAGTGCAGGACTCGGTCCGCATCTTCCTCTCCCCCGCCAAGCCGGAGTTCGAGGACCTGATCATGGCCTCCGACGTCGTGGTCAACCTGCGCTGGCCGACCGCGGGTGAGACCAGCGCGGTGATGATGCGGGCGTTCGGCGCGGGCAAGGTGGTCATCACCAGCGACCTCCCGCAGCACCGGCACCTCGACCGCACCTTCTGCTGGCCGGTGCCCACCGACCCGGCCGCCGAGGCGGAGCGGATGATCGGCCTGCTGGAACACGCGACGTGCTGGCCGGAAGAGGCGCGCGACGCGGGCAGGCAGGCCCGCGAGTACGTGCGCAAGCACGCCTCCTGGCCGGTGGTCGCCGACAGGTACCGGGAAGCCCTCGAATCGGTGCACGACGGCACCACACCGGCCGGGCAGGAGGTCTCCGCCCGCCGCGGCGTGAACGTGTTCGCCGATGCCAGGGCGACCACCGGGCTGGCCGAGTCGGCACGCCGGCACCTGCTCGCCCTCGTCGACGCGGGTGCCCGGCCGACGTTCACCGAGTTCAACACGCGAGCGCCGGACCGGTCCCTGCCGGTACCGCGCGAGCTGGCCGACCTGCCGCGGGGCAAGGACCATCCGATCGACCTGTGGTTCGTCAACGTCAACGAGTTCCACCTCGTGCCCGAGCACGCGCTCGACCGGTACACGATCGGCCTGTGGGCGTGGGAGCTGCCGGAGGCGCCCGCCGTGGCGCGCGCACAGCTCGCCCGCCTCGACGAGCTGTGGGTGGTGTCGTCCTTCGTCGCCGACGCCTTCCGCGCCGCCACGGACATTCCCATCACGGTGATCCCGAACATCGTTCCCCAGCGGCCGGGGGTCGCCGGCGACCGCGCGAGGTTCGGCCTGGCCGATGAGGGCCTCGTCGTGCTGTTCACCTTCAGCGCGTCGTCCAGCGACTCCCGGAAGAACCCGTGGGCGGTGATCGACGCGTTCCGGCGGGCCTTCTCCCCGGCGGAGCGGGGCAGCACCGCGCACCTGGTGCTCAAGGTCAACGACCTGCACCGCTTCCCCGAACTCGCCGGGCAGCTCCGGCAGGCGGTCGCCGGGGTCGACGGCACGCTGCTCGATGCGGAGATGTCGCGGACGGACATGGACTGCCTGCTGGCCACCTGCGACATCTACCTGTCGCTGCACCGGTCGGAGGGCTTCGGCCTCGGCATGGCCGAGGCGATGGCGCTCGGCAAGCCGGTGATCGCGACCGGCTACGGCGGCAACGTGGACTTCATGCCGCCGGAAGCGGCCGCGCTCGTGGGATACGACATCCGGCCGATCAACGAGCACGACCACCGCTTCGGCGCGGAGTTCGCCTACTGGTACCGGCCCGGTCAGCTCTGGGCGGAGCCGGATGTCGAGCAGGCCGCCCGCTGGTTGCGCAGGCTCGCAGGCTCGCCCGAACTGCGGCGCACGATGGGCATTCGCGCCGCCGAGGCCGTCCGGTCGACCTGCGGGCCGGAAGCCGTGGCCGCCGCGATGATGCGACGGCTGGACCGGATCACGCCCTGACCGGCGCGGGCGTCACACGTAGGCGGACATGCTGACGTGCGGCGTCATGAACTCCATTCGGCCGGGCTCCGAGCGCAGGTCGAAGTGCCGCACCTCGCCGACCCGCGAGAAGCCCGCGGCGAGCAGCAGCCGCTCCAGCCCGCAGGCGCTGAACCCCCAGTAGGCCCAGTAGTCGGCCTCCGTCGCGCGCGCACCGAAGAAGTGGCAGACCGGCTGGTCGGTCTCGGCGCTGTCCTCGGTGGCCGCCGACGACACGATCAGCCGCTCGCGGGTCACGCTGCGCAGGGCGCGCAGCGCGCCGAGCGGGTCCGGCAGGTGCAGCAGCAGCGAGCCGCAGATGACGAGGTCGAACTCGCCGAACGAGGAGTCGAGGTCGTAGACGTCCTTGCTGACATAGTCGATCCCCAGGTCGAAGGCACGGGAGAGCTGTACAAGCAGGTTCGTGTCGGGCCAGATGTCGATCGCGGTGACCTGCCCGCCCCGCCGCCTGCTCTCGATGGCGAAGTACCCGGAGGACGTGCCCACGTCGAGCACGCTCTTGCCGTCAAGGCTCTCCGGGAGCCCGTAGTAGGGCAGGTACGTGTCCATGTCGTAGTCGCCCTCGACGACGAGGCCGTCACCGAGGTCGAGGCGGTGGTAGGTACCGCCCTGCTCGTTGACCTGCTCGACCAGCCGCCGGGCGGCATCGGTGACTTTCAGGGCTTTCCGGGGTTTCTGGGCCGAACCGGGGATCGACACCTGGGCTCCTCTCACGACGGTGGGCGCTCGCCCTGGTTGAGTTGGCTTTCGAGTTCGGCGATGCGGCTTTCCAGCGCGGCGACGTAGCGGGCCGTCCTGGCCGCGCCCTGGCGCTCCCGTGCGACGGCGGCCTCCAGCTTCGCGGCGTGCTCGGCATGCCGCTCGGCCACCTGCTGCGCCTCCCGGACGTTGCGTTCGAGCCGCTGGATGTAGGTGACCTCCGCCGCCCGCGCCGTCGGCAGCCGCTCCAGCACGGCGCGCTGCCGCGCGACCTCGTGGGGCTCGAACTCGTCGAAGACATTCGCCGGAGCCGCGAGCCGGGCGAGGGCCTCCGCGTCGTCGGCCCGCGCGTAGAACCGGTTGAGGCCGTCGAACAGCGCGCAGCGGTAGCCCACCTCCAGCAGCAGCGGTTCCCACTGCTCGTGGGCGGGGACAGGCGAACCCGGCCGCGTGGCCTCGACGACGAGCACCCTCGGCCGGTGCCGGGTCCAGTCGGCTCCGGCGATCACCTCGCGCTCGGCACCCTCGACGTCGATCTTCAGGAAGTCGACCTCGCCGGGATGCTCGCCGAGCAGGTCGGCCAGCGTGACGACCTCCACCTCGACGTCGTCCACGCGCCACCGCCGGTCCCGGCGGTACTCCCGCGCGAGCTCGCCGTCCAGGGTGGACCAGCCCCACTCGTCGGCGACCACGTGCAGCGTGGCCTTGCCCGGCTCCGCCCCGACGGCCACCGCGACGGTGACGTCACGCGGCCGGGCCTGCCGCAGCTCCTGCGCCTTCGCCGGAATGGGCTCGACGTTGACACCGGACCAGCCCTGCTCGTAGAAGTGGTTGGTCACCGAAGCCAGTACCGGGTCGCCCGCGCCGATGTCGACGTAGCGGCCGGTGCCCTGCCCGGCGAACACCCTGGCGAGCACCACGTCCTCCGCGTTCTGCGCGTAGGAGATCACGGTTGCCGGATTCCCGCCTTCCGCGCTTCCAGCTTCAGGTCGTGGTCGACCATCATCGCGACCAGCGACTCGAAGTCGACCTCCGGCTTCCAGCCCAGCTCGGTGCGGGCCTTCGTCGCGTCGCCGACCAGCAGGTCGACCTCGGACGGGCGGAAGAACCGGGCGTCCTGCTTGAGATAGCGCTCCCAGTCGTCGAGGCCGACATGGCGGAACGCCGCGTCGACGAAATCCCGCACGCTGTGGGTGCGGCCGGTGGCCACGACGTAGTCGGCCGGGCGGTCCTGCTGCAACATCATCCACATCGCGTGCACGTAGTCACCGGCGAAACCCCAGTCCCGGCGCGGTTCGAGGTCGCCGAGGACCAGCGTCTCCTGCAGGCCGAGCTTGATCCGCGCCACGGCGTTGGTCACCTTCCTGGTGACGAACTCGATGCCGCGCCGGGGGCTCTCGTGGTTGAACAGGATCCCGGAACAGGCGAACAGCCCGTAGCTGTCGCGGTAGTTGACCGTGATGTCGTGCCCGAACACCTTCGCGCAGCCGTACGGCGAGCGCGGGTAGAACGCGGTCGACTCGATCTGCGGCGACTCGCGGACCTTGCCGAACATCTCGGAGCTGGACGCCTGGTAGAAGCGCACCGGGTTGCCGGAGCTGCCCCCGACCATGCGGATGGCCTCCAGCAGGCGCAGCACGCCGAGCCCGGTGACGTTGGCGGTCAGCTCGGCCTGCTTGAAGCTCAGCGCCACGAACGAGATGGCGCCGAGGTTGTAGACCTCGTCGGGCTGCACCTGCTCCAGCGCGGCGACCAGGCTGGAGAGGTCCTGGAGATCGCCGGAGACGAGCTCCACGAACGGCAGCTCGGCCTGCACCAGCTCGATCCGCGGGTTGTTCTGCCCCTTGATCAGGCCGAACACCTCGTAGTTCTTGCTGTGCAGCAGCTCGGCGAGATACCGGCCGTCCTGGCCGGTGATACCGGTGATCAACGCACGTCGCACCCGCCGAGGATAGCGACAACGTCTTCGGCTCCGTCCACTGTGCCGACTCTCGGTGTCCGGCGGCCGTCACCCTGGCGAGTGAGATCGGCCGTGTTGCCGGGCCTCGTCCCCCGCCGGGCCCGCTCAGGGTCGCAGCATCGGGTCCGAAGGGAGGGCATCATGTGGCTCCAGATCACCTTCGTCGCGGTACTGGCGCTGGTGTTCGTGGTGCGCGCGACCCGCAGCGTGTCCCGCGCCCGCCGCGGCCTGCGCTGATCAGCGGGCCGGCCGGACCAGCCCGGACTCGTAGGCGAGCACCACCAGCTGCGCGCGGTCCCTGGCGCCGAGCTTGGTCATGATCCGGCTGACGTGCGTGCGGGCGGTCGCCGTCGAGATCACCAGCTCGGTCGCGATCTCGTCGTTGGACAGCCCGCCCGCGACGAGCGCAAGCACCTCCCGCTCCCGGTCGGTGATCTCCCGCAGCGCGCCGGTGTCGATGCGGCGGTTGCCCGGCCGCGCGACGAACTCGGCGATCAGCCGCCGGGTCACCGTCGGCGCGAGCAACGCCTCACCGGCCGCCACCACCCGCAGCGCCCGCAGCAGCTCCACCGGGTCGGTGTCCTTCAGCAGGAACCCGCTGGCTCCGGCCCGCAGCGACTCGTACACGTACTCGTCGATGTCGAACGTCGTCAGCACGAGCACCTTGACCCCGGTCAGCTCCGGGTCCGCGGTGATCCGCCGGGTGGCTTCGAGGCCGTCCACGCCGGGCATGCGCACGTCCATGACCACGACGTCCGGGTGCTGATCCCTGGCGAGCGCCACCGCCTGCTCGCCGTCGCCCGCCTCGCCGCAGACCTCGAAGCCGTCCTCGGTGTCCAGCAGCACCCGGAACCCCGCCCGCACGAGCGACTGGTCGTCGGCGAGCACCACGCGGATCGTCATGTCCGTTCCTCCATCGGCAGCAGGGCCCTGACCTCGAAGCCGCCGCCGTGCCGCACCGGGCCCGCGTCGATCCGCCCGCCCAGCGCCTCGGCCCGTTCCCGCATCCCGCGCAACCCGTTGCCGGACTGGGCAGGCTCCGCGCCCATGCCGTCGTCGCGCACGAGTATCTCCAGGCCGCCGTCGCGCCGCCCGAACCGGATGTCGACCTCGCTCGCCCTGGTGGCGTGCCGCACGACGTTGGTAAGCGACTCCTGCAGGATCCGGTACGCCGCGGCGTCCACCGGCGCGGGCAACTCCCCTGGCCGCCCGCGCACCTTCACCGTGAGTCCCGCCGACCTGGCGTGGTCGAGCAGCTCGTCGAGCTGGCGCAGGCTCGGCGCAGGGGCGCGGTGCTCGCCGGAGCGCAGCACCGCCAGGGTGGCGCGCAGGTCGGCAAGGGCCATCGCGCTGGCCTCCTTGATCTCCCGTAGCGCCTCCCTGGCCTGCTCCGGCCTGCGGTCGGCCACGTGTGCGGCCACACCCGCCTGCACATTGATCATGGCGAGGCTGTGGGCGACGACGTCGTGCACCTCCCTGGCGATGCGCAACCGCTCCTGCTCCGCCAGCCGGTACTGGTGCTCCGCCTCCTGCTCCCGCGCGGCGGTGACCGCGTCCACGCGGTTGCGCACGGCCGTGCCGATCCCGATGACGGCGGCCACGCCCGCGACGAACCCGGCCGCACCGGCGCCGGGCAGCCAGCCGAACCCGGCCGCGACGTGCGCCGCGTACAGCGCGGCGAGCAGGACGCCCCCGACGATCCCGGCCACCATCGGACCGCGGATCGTGGTGAGGGTGAACAGTGCCGCGGCCGGCAGCACGATCGCGGGCCCGCCCGGGTAGCCGGACCAGTAGTAGGTCAGCGTGAGCGCGGTGCTCGCGGCGAAGACCACGAGCGGGAACCGCCTGCGCAGCAGCAGCGGCAACGCGGCGGCGACGAGCCAGCCGTAACCCAGCACGTCGAGTGACCGGGCCGCGTCCTGCTGCCCGGCGGCCACGGTGGTGATGACCAGGACGAACGCCAGCAGGCCGAGCGTGAGGAGCACGTCGCCCACTGGCTTCCTGGCTGCGAACACGCCCTGAAAGCTACCCCCGGATCACCCGGCGGCGCGTCCGGTGGAAAGCGGCTCTTGCGTTACGACCCGTGCCTTAGCGAGCAGCGCGAGCGCGAGCAGGATCCCACCGAGCACCTGCCCCTGCTCGGTGATCATGCGCACGCCGATCTCACCGTTGCCCAGCGAGCTGAACAGCCTCCACAGTCCCCACGCGAACAGGTCGGCCGAGCCGACCCACACCAGCACCATCGGCAGCCGGAAGCCGACGTTGCCCCTGGCGATCACCAGCATCGCGGCCGCGGCGGCGAACGCGAGCACCCCGTCCACGCCGTCCATGAACCGCATCGCGGCCGAGGCGTCCCCGTCCGGCACGACGACCCGCCCGAGTTGCACGGCGCCGGTGACCACGGCGACCAGTGCCCCGGTGCCACCGAGCAGCCCCAGCCGGCCGGGCGCCGCGTAACCCGTGAACAGCCGGGCCCACCGGACCCGCGCGTACAGGGCGAACGCCGTGAGCAGCGTGAAGCCCTGCCAGGCGAAGCTGGCGTAGACCAGCGGCGTCACCCAGGCCTCCAGCGGCATCGCACCACCGCCGCCCTCGTCGGTGAAGAAGCTGAGGCCGATGACCGGGATGCCGAGGGCGATCGGCGCGAGGTAGCCGGTGCCGACCCAGATCGGGAACAGCAGCGGCCCCGCGGGGACCCGCAGGCCCCACGCGTGCGTGAAGGTCAGCGCCAGCAGGATCGCGACGAGAACCATCCCGCCGGTGAACAGGTTCGCCGCGTACATGGTCGGCGTGTCGACGAACTCGGGCTCGCGCAGGCCCAGCGTGCCTCCGGAGAGCCAGGCCAGCTTGAGCGTCAGGTAGGGCAGGGTGCCGACGATCGCCGCGTAGCCGACGAGGAAACGGATCTTGCGCAGCCGCCCGGTGTGCACTGTGCCGTTCGTTGTCATGCTCTCCAGGCTCGCGGGCGCGGCCCTTCGCCGGCTCCCGCGCGAGGTTGGTTTCCCTCCCGCTCGGGAGGGAGCCGGCTACGCGCCGCCGAGCCGGACGGGCACGCCGGAGAGGGCGCCGGTGCCGGTCAGCGCGTCGACGCGCCGCTCGTCGGTGACGTCGTTCGCGCTGACACCCGGATGCTCCGCCGCCACGCGCAGCAGTGTGCCCGTGCGCCCGTGTCCCCAGCCGTGCGGCAGGCTCACCACGCCTGGCATGATCGCGTCGGTGATCTCCACCGGCACCTCGATCGTGCCGGTGGCGGAGGACAGGACCGCCCGGTCGCCGTCGGCGAGCCCGCGTTCACGCGCGTCGTCCGGGTGCACGAGCAGCGTGCAGCGGTCCCTGCCCTTCACCAGTCGCTCGCTGTTGTGCATCCACGAGTTGTTGCTGCGCAGCTGCCGCCTGCCGATCAGCACCAGCTCACCGCCGGGCGGCTCGTCGAGCAGGTCGCGCAGCCTGGGCACGTCGTCGAGGTAGACCCGCGGCGCCAGGTTGATCTGCCCGCGCCGTGTCGCGAGCCGTCCCGGGAGGCGGCGCTCCAGTGGTCCGAGGTCGACTCCGTGCGGCTGCCGCTTCAGGCTCCGCAGGGACAGCCCCCTGTGCAGCTTGCGCAGCCCGTGCGGCCCGGCGCGAAGGCCGAGCTCCAGCAGCGCCTCGGGGCCGAGCCCGGCGAGCAGCCGCGCCGGGGCGCCGCCGCCCAGCACGCGGGTGGCGAGCTCGAGGATGATCTCCCAGTCGTGCCGCTGGTCCGGCCCGCGCCGGAACACCGGCGGCGAGTACTTCGCGACGTTGCGCACCGAGTAGTTCGCCAGCGCCAGCTCGTAGTGCGAACGCTCGAGGTGGGTGGTCGGCGGCAGGATGACATCGGCGTGCCGGGTGGTCTCGTTGAGGTAGGGGTCGATCGAGACCATGAAGTCCAGCTCGTCCAGCGCCGCGTCGAGTCGCGCCCCGTTGGGGCTGGAGAGCACCGGGTTGCCCGCCGACGTGATCAGCCCGCGGATCCGTCCCGCACCGGGCGTCTCGATCTCCTCGGCGAGCGCGGCCACCGGCAGCTCGCCGCCGAACTCGGGCAGTCCCCGCACGCGGCTGCGGTAGCGGCCGAAGCTGCCACGGTTGCCGGAAAGGGCGGCCAGCGGGATCGCATCGACGGCCGGGGTGGTGAACATCGCGCCGCCCGGCTCGTCGAGGTGCCCGGTGAGCGCGTTGAGCACCACCACGAGCCACGCGGCCAGGCCGCCGAACTCCTGCGTGCAGACACCGACCCGGCCGTAGACGACGGCCCGCGACGTGCCCGCGAGCTCCCTGGCCAGCGCCCGGACGCGGTCGGCGTCGACGCCGGTGACCGGCGCGGTGCGCTCCGGCGGGAAGCCGCGCGCGACCTCGGCGAGGATGCCGGTGCCGACCAGGTGCGGGATGAGCCTGCCGGTGCACACCAGGTTCTCCGCGAACAGCACGTTGACCATCGAGAACAGCAGCAGCGCGTCGGTGCCGGGACGGATGAACAGGTGCTCGTCGGCGAGCTCCGCCGTCTCGGTGCGGCGCGGGTCGACCACCACGACCCGGCGGACGTCCTTCAGCCGCGCCCGCACGTTCGGGGCGGTCATGATGCTGCCGTTGGACACGGCGGGGTTGCCGCCGAGGCACAGGAACAGGTCGGTGCGGTCGATGTCCGGTACGGGCATCAGCAGCTGGTGGCCGAACAGCTCCAGCGCGGCCAGCATGTGCGGTAGCTGGTCGACCGACGTCGCGGAGAACAGGTTGCGCGTGCCGAGGGCGCGGAAGAACGGCTGACCGTAGGTGATCAGGCCGAGGTTGTGGGCGCTCGGGTTGCCCTGGTAGACGGCCAGCGCGTGCTTGCCGTGCCGGTCGCGGACCTCCCGCAGCCCGCTCGCCACCAGCTCGAACGCGGCGGGCCAGCTGGTCTCTATCCACTCGTCGCCGAAGCGGACCAGCGGGCGGCGCAGCCGGTCGGGGTCGTGGTGCACGTCGGCCAGCGCGGTGGCCTTCGGGCAGATGTAGCCGCGGGAGAACGGGTCGTCCTTGTCGCCGCGGATGCCGGTGACCCGATCACCGTCCACGGTCACCGTGATCCCGCAGGTGGCCTCGCAGAGGGTGCAGCTGTGGTGATGCGTGGTGGCCATGCCGACAAGCTACGCCGGGTGAAAAGTCCGGGTGAAGGCGTCGGAGTTCGATCGTCCCGGACGACGATGGGAGCGTGACGGAGCCACGGATACGACCGGATCCGGCATTCGCGCTGCTCAGCCTGTACGAGGACGCCCTGCCGGAGGTGTACGGCTACCTGCTGTCCCGTTGCGGAAATCGCACGCTGGCCGAGGAGCTGACCTCGGAGACGTTTCTCGGCGCGGTCGGCAGCTGCCGCAGGCCGGGCGCGCCGCCGGTGAGCATCGCGTGGCTGATCGGCATCGCGCGGCACAAGCTCGCCGATCACTGGCGCAGGCAGGCCCGCGAGGACCGCGGACTGCGGCTGGTGCACGGGAGCGAGCCCGACGTCGTCGATCCGTGGGACGTCGAGCTCGAAGCGCTGCGGGCCAGACAGGTGCTCGCGCTGCTCGGTCCGCATCACCGCGCCGCGCTGACGCTGCGCCACGTGGACGGGCTCAGCGTGCCCGAGGTGGCCGAGCACCTGCAGCGCACCGTGCACGCGACCGAGGCGCTGCTCGTGCGCGCCAGGGCCGCGTTCAGACGCCGGTACGAGGGGAAGGAGGGCGACGATGACTGACCCGTCCAGGGATGCCTTCGACGCCCTGCGCCGCCCGCACCAGCCGATCGACCCGGATCCGGTGTTCGCCGCCGACCTGCGGGAGGCGCTGCGCGCCTCGGTCCTGAACGAGGGAGACGAAATGACGACAACCGAGGCACCCGCGGGTGCCGAGATGCACTCGCTCACCCCGTACCTGGCGGTACAGGACGCCCGGCGGGCGCTGGACTTCTACGTCGAGGTGTTCGGCGCGCGGCGGCGCGGTGAGCCGATCGTGATGGACGACGGCAAGATCGGCCACGCCGAGGTCGCGATCGGCGACTCCGTGCTGATGCTGGCCGAGGAGTTCCCCGAGATCGGGCACGTGGTGGCGCCCTCGGGCGGCGCGACGCTGCGGGTCGAGGTGCCCGACGTGGCCGCCGCCGTGGAGCGGGCCGTGGCGCTGGACGCGGAACGGCTAGGCCCGGTGGAGGACCGCGGGCACGGTCTGACCGGGAGCATCCGCGACCCGTTCGGCCAGCGCTGGCTGCTGGCCCAGGCGGCCCGGCCCGCGCAGGCCGGAATGCCCGCGCCCCGGCATGGCGAGGCGGGGTACTTCACGTTCACCGTTCCCGACGACGAGCGGGCCAAGGCGTTCTACGGTGCGGTACTGGGCTGGCAGTTCGGCGCGGGCAGCGTGCCGAGGGCGTGGCGCGTCGAGGGCACCGGGCTGCCCGACTCCGGTCTGTGGGGCGGGCAGCCGTACGCGGGCTGGAAGATGATGTACGCCGTGGACGACGTGGAGGCGGCCGCCGCGCGGGTGCGCGCGGGAGGCGGCGAGGTGCGCGAGCTGCGGCAGGAGCCGTACGGGCGCACCGCGGACTGCGTTGACGACCAGGGTGTGGAGTTCTGGCTCTGGCAGCAGTGACGGCGACCGGAAGGAGCGACGTGTACGACCGCTGGCTGCACGAACTGTGGAACGGTGAGCTCGGTGAGCTCGAACGCCTCGCCCGCGGGGTGGTGACCGAGGACTTCGTGGGCAACTGGCCCGGCCGGCCCGCCCTGGTGCGCGGCCCGGACCAGCTCGCCGCGGTCATCCGCCAGGGCAGGGAGATGTTCGACGAGCTGGCGTTCGAGGTCGAGGTCGGCCCGGTGGCCGACGGCGACCTGGTGGCGGCCCGCTGGCTCGCCAGGGGAAGCCATGCGGGCGAGCCGGTCGAGTTCCGCGGGCACGACCTGCTGCGCCGCGCGGGCGACGCGTTCGCCGAGTACTGGGTGATCGCGGAGGACCCGACCGCGCCCGCCTCGTGAGTGCGTAACAGTGTTCTAACTCGCGTGTGCACTCACGAGCGTTACCGGCCCGTCGCGTAGCCCTGCATCCCCCTGGCGTTGGCGGCGGCGCGCAGGATGCCGGTGACCGGGTCGCGGGAGACCGCGGAGAGGCGGCCGAGCGCCCATGCCCCGGCGTCGACGACGTCGTGCCCGCGCTCGCGCAGCTCGGCCATCGCCGCCTCGCCGATCCGCGACTCCACCACCAGCTCACGCGGCATCCACCAGCGCGGGTGGAACGAGCTCGGGAAGGCCGTGGTGTGCCAGGCCGGCGCGTCGATCGACTCCTGCAGGTTCAGCTCACCGAGCGTGTGCGCCAGCCAGAAGCACAGCTGCCACTGGTCCTGCTGGTCGCCGCCCGGCGTGCCGAAGGCGAGCGTCGGCTCGCCCCCGCGCAGCGCCATCGACGGCGAAAGCGTGATCCGCGGCCGTTTGCCCGGCGCGAGCGAGTTCGGCAGGCCCTCCTCGAGCCAGAACATCTGCGCCCGCGAGTCGAGGCAGAAGCCGAGCTCCGGAATCGTCGGGGACGACTGCAACCAGCCGCCCGACGGCGTTGCCGACACCATGTTGCCGTCGGCGTCCACCACGTCGATGTGCACGGTGTCGCCGCGGGTCTGCCCTTCCGGGCCGACGGTCGGTTCGCCGAGCGCGCCGGTGCCCGCCCGGCGGCCCCGCGTCTGCGCCAGGATCTTCGGCAGTCTCGGGTCCCGCCCGCCCGGCCGCAGCTCGCCGCTCGCCTCGTCGCCGACGAGGGCGCGCCGCTTTTCCGCGTACTCGCGGGAGAGCAGCCACTCCAGCGGCACGTCACCAGTGTCGCCGTACCAGGCCTCCCGGTCGGCGAAGGCCAGCTTCGTGCACTCGGTGGCCAGGTGCACGGTCCGCGCGGTCGGCCTGCCGTCCACGTACGACAGCTCGTCGCGGAAGCCCTCCAGCAGGCGCAACTGCTGCGCAAGGGCGGGGCCCTGCGTCCACGGCCCGCACTTCACCAGGCTCCACTCGCCGAAGTCGGTGACGAGCGCGTCCTCGTACGAGGACTCCCAGCCGGCCAGGTCCGCGCCGGTGAGCAGCCCGGCGTGGTCGCGCCCGGAGTCGTCGCGGAAGGCCTGCCTGCTGAACGCCTCGACGGCCTCGGCGACGAAGCCCTGGGACCAGGCGCGGCGGGCGGCGTCGATCTGCGCCTCGCGGCCCGGCACCGTCTCCGCCTCGCCGAGCAACCGCTGCCACGTCCGCGCGAGGGTCGGGTTGCGGTGCAGCGAGCCGGGCGCGGGCGCCTCACCGCCGGGCAGCCACAGCTGCGCCGACGTCGGCCAGTGCCGGGCGAACAGATCGGACACCGTGTCGATCGTCTCGGTGATGCGGCCGACCACCGGAACGCCCTTCCAGGCGTAGGAGATCGCGTAGCCGAGGATCTCGCGCAGCGTCTTGGTGCCGTGATCGCGCAGCAGGAGCAGCCACGCGTCCCACGCGCCCGGCACGGTCGCGGCGAGCAGCCCGCTGCCGGGAATGAGGTCCAGACCCAGGTCCGCGAAGTGCCCCGGGGCCGCGGCGGCCGGCGCGACACCCTGTCCGCAGAGCACCTTCGGCTTCGGGTCGCCGGCGTTGACGAGGATCGCGGGCACCTGCCCGCCCGGGCCGTTGAGATGCGGCTCGGCGACCTGGAGGACGAAACCGGCCGCGACGGCGGCGTCGAAGGCGTTGCCGCCGTCCTCCAGCACGGCCATGCCGGTTGCCGAGGCCAGCCAGTGGGTTGACGCGACCATGCCGTGCGTACCGGCGAGCTCGGGTCTAGTCGTGAACACGGGACCGACCCTACGGGCGAACGGTTCGTTCGCTCAACTAACGGAAGCAGGGAGTACGTGCACGCGGGTCCGGCCGATCCCCTGCCAGCTCAGCCCGGCATCCAGCACGACGCGCGGTTCGAGCAGGTTACGGGTGTCGATCACCGCGTCGCCCCGCATCTGCCCGGCCAGATACGCCCAGTCGAGCTGCCGGAACTCCGGCCACTCGGTGAGCAACACCACGGCGTCCGCACCTCGCGCCGCCCGGTAAGCGTCGCCGAACACGGTCATTCCGGGCAGCTCCCCGTCGACCGCCGGGTCGTAGGCGGCGATGTCGGCCCCGTGCGCGCTCAGCATCGAGGCCACCGAGAGCGCGGGCGAGTCGCGCAGGTCGTTAGTGCCTGCCTTGAACGTGAGGCCGAGCAGCCCGATCCGGGCGCCCGCGAGCCGGCCGCCGACCGCCCCGGCGATCTTGGCGATGACGCGGTCGCGCTGGGCGAAGTTCTCCTGCACCGCCGCGGCGAGCAGGCCGAAGTCGAACCGGGCGGCCTCGGCCACCCTGAGCAGCGCGCTGGTGTCCTTCGGCAGGCACGAGCCACCCCAGCCGGGGCCCGGTTTGAGGAACGACCGGCCGATCCGGCGGTCGTGGCCCATCCCCTCCGTCACCGCCTCGATGTCCGCGCCGAGCCGCTCGCACAGCTCGGCCACCGAGTTCACATAGGAGAGCTTCATCGCGAGGAAGCAGTTGGCCGCGTACTTGACCAGCTCGGCGCTGGCCGCGTCGGTGATCACGCTGGGCGCGCGCAACTGCCGGTAGAGCCCGGCCACCCGGTGCGCGGCGTCGGGGTCGTCGGAGCCCACGACGATCCGGTCGGGGCCGAGGAAGTCGGCGACCGCGGTGCCCTCGCGGAGGAACTCGGGATTCGACACCACGGGCACGTCGGGGCGCCCGAGCAGGCTCTGGATCCGCCGTGCCGTGCCCACCGGCACCGTCGACTTGGTGATCACGGCACATCCGGCGGGCAGCACGTCCGCGACCTCGGTGACGACGGACTCCACCGCCCGCAGGTCGGCTTCGCCACCGGCGCCCATCGGGGTCGGCACGCAGAGGAAGACGGCTTCGGCGCCCCGGACCGCCTCCCGCGCTCCGACGACGAACGAAAGGTGGCCGCCGGTCAGCCCGCGCGCCACCAGCTCGGCGAGCCCCGGCTCCATGATGTCCACCCGGCCGGCCGCGAGCCGGGCGACCTTCGCCCTGTCCACGTCGACACAGGTGACGCGGTGACCGAGGCTGGCGAGGCTGGCACCCGTGGTGAGCCCCACGTACCCGGTTCCGACAACGACGATCCGAGCTGCGCTCATGCCCCCGAAGGTCGCAGCCGCAGTTGACCTGCGGGCGAACACCGGGGGAACCGGCGGGCGGCCATTGGTCGACGAATGACCCGCGCGAACGAGCGTTAACCTGTACTGGGTTTCGCCGATCGAGAAAGGACGACCATGCAGATCACCGACACCGCGGCAATCGTGACCGGGGGTGCCTCCGGGCTGGGCGGCGCCACCGCGAAGGCACTCGCCGCGAAGGGGGCGCGGGTGTTCGCCGTGGACCTGGCCGGCTCGATCGAGAAGGCCGAGCAGGTCGAAGGCGTCACCTACGTCGAGGCCGACGTGACGGACCCGGAGCAGGTGCGACGAGCCGTGGACCAGGCCGCCGGCTCGGGCGTGCCGCTGCGCATCGTCGTCGGCTGCGCGGGCATCGGGCCGTCCGCGCGCATCCTGTCGAAGAAGGGCTCGCACGACCTGAACCTGTTCCGCAAGGTGGTCGAGGTGAACCTGATCGGCACGTTCAACGTCGTCACGCTCGCCGCGGAAGCCATCGCGAAGACCGAGCCGCTTGCGGACGACCAGCGCGGCGTGATGATCAACACGGCGTCGGTCGCCGCGTTCGACGGGCAGATCGGCCAGGTCGCCTACTCCTCGTCCAAGGGCGGTGTCGTCGGGATGACCCTGCCCGCGGCGCGCGACCTCGCCTCGCAGGGCATCCGGGTGATGACGATCGCCCCCGGCATCATCGACACCCCGATGCTCGCCACGGTCGGCGAGGAGATCCGCGCCGGGCTGGCCGCGGGCGTACCGTTCCCGAAGCGCCTCGGCAGGCCGGACGAGTACGCGCAACTCGCCATCGACATCGTCGAGCACGACTACCTCAACGGCGAGGTGATCCGTCTCGACGGCTCCCTCCGCATGGCCCCCCGCTGACCCACGCCGTTTGCCATGAACGACCCGTCACTGGCAGAAAATGCCAGTAACGGGTCGTTCATGGCAGTTCAGAGGTCGTGCATGTAGGGGGCCTCATGGCGGGCGGGGCCGCTCATCCACTCGCGCAGCGCGCGGGTGGCCAGCACGTCGTCCTCGTTGTACCGCAGCAGACGTTCGCGCTGGGCGGGGTCGGGAGCCGTGCCGTCCATGCCCACCGCGTCGCGGTACCAGCGCATGGACGCCTCGCCGCCCGCCTCCGCGTCGCGCCACCGGAAACCTGCGACCGGCGCGATCACCTTCAGCCCCTTGCCGTGTGAGCAGAGAAACTGGTCGGTGACGCTGCGGAAGAGGTCGACCCACTCGTCGGACTCCACGAAGGAGCTCAGCTCCGCGCGCGTCGGGATGCCGTCCATGCCGGCGAAGCGCTCGACGGACCCGAAGAGCCAGCGGTTCTCCGCCAGCGCGTTGTAGCAGTAGGCGCGGAAGGTGAGCCCGGCCGCGGTGGCCCGGGCGCGCACGTCGGAGAGCCAGGCCCAGAACTCCGCGAAGGAGCGCGCCTCATCGGTGGTCGGCAGCGGGTCCCAGGTGGCGAACGCGTGGTAGCCGCGCTCGACGCCGATGTCGGTGCCGCCAAGCAGGCAGCCCCACAGGTACGCGCCGGAGTCGCCGAAGCTCTCCATGTCGATGTCCACCTCGACGTCGGCGCGGGGCACCGTCACCTTCTCGACCCGGCGCACCACGGTCAGGTCCGCGAGCCAGGCCCTGGCCAGCGCCACCGCGTCGGTGAACGTGGTGCCCGTCCACTGGATTGGCGGCTCGTCCGCCGGATCGAGGGCCGCCAGCTTGTCGACGGTGGACACCCCCGCCCGGCGCAGCTCCATCGCGTCCTCGCCGCGCACGACGAGGCTGACGTCGCGGCCACGGTTGAGCTCGCTCTCGCAGATCGGCCACCACGGGCAGCGCCTGCACTCCAGGATCCGCGAGGGTTCGGCGAGCGCAGGGGACCGGGTGGCGGCGGCGCGGGCGACGGCGAGCCGGTCGGCGAAGCGCGAGTCGTACTCGGCCAGCGTGCTACGGCCGCCCGGCCACGTCGCGGCGTCCAGTTCGTGCCACACCACCACGTCGGCGTCCAGCCCGATGACGGCGCCGAGCGCGCGGCCCGGCTCGGCGTGACCGGCGCGCTGCAACAGCCGCCGGACGTGCGCGAGGCGGAGCTGGTCCCGCGGCTGCGAGCGGACCTTGCGCTCCGGGTCGGTGCGCAAGTTGGCGGGATCGAGGTCGGTCGGGGGCGTGGTACGGGCGCCTTCGCCCGGGTCGGTGACGCGGTGCCGCACCACGATGAGCGGCAGGTAGCCCGCATCGGTGCGCACCAGCAGCTCGGCGCCGCCGCGCCTGCCGCCCTCCTCGTCGGAAGGCAGCAGGCCGCCCCAGATGTAGGCCGTACCGGCCGCGAGTGCCTCGCCGGTGAGCCGGACGCGCTCCGCCGCGGGCAGCTCGGCGGGGACCGTCACCCATGGACCTTCGGTTGCCGCCTCCAGCCGACGCGCGATCTCCGCCCGGTGCGCCCGCGCGTCGGCGATGCGCTGCTCGGCGGCCGGGTCGGGCGGCGCGAGCGGGGTGTCCCGCATGGTCGGGTCGTGTTCGAGGTGCACTCGTCGGCGGCAGCGAGTGACCGCTCCCGCGTCCAGCAACACCTCGTTGGTCATGTGCTCACTGTAAGAGAGCGCACCGACAGTGACGTGGCTGGCCGACGTGCCCGGCCCGCGACCGGGAAGTATGTTCGACGCCGACCGGCACGGCACGGAGGTGAGCGGGCGATGGCGCGCAGCGCGAGGAAGGCCGAGAAGGCCCAAAGCAAGGCTGAGAGCAAGGCCGCGAGCAAGGCGAAGAAGGCCGCCAAGGCCGAAGAGGGGCTGACGCCGAAGAAGGCGCGCAATGCCGTACGGGTGGCCAAGGTGATCGTCCCGGCGGCGGGCACCGCCCTGATCCCGCTCGCCGTGCGGGCCGCGGGTGCCGCACGGGAGGCCTACGACCAGTACCAGGCGCGGCGGATGGGCGTCGGCATCGAGCAGCTCAGCGAGTTCACCGGGCGCGGTGGCGCGCTGCTCGCCCGCGTCGCAGGCGCCGCGAACGGGCTGGCGGAGCTACGGTCCGCACCGAAGGCCACCGAGGACGACCAGGCGTTCGCCGAGCGCAGCCAGGGCACTCTCGAACAGCTGGCCGCCTCGGTGCGCGCTTCGGAGCGGATGCCTGCGGCCCGCCGCAAGGCGGCGCACAAGGCGGTGGCAGCCGAGCTCGAGCACATCGAGGGTCAGCTGCTGCACCGCCTCGGCGTCTAGCGCCCGGCTACTCCGGCCGGTCGCCCGCGATCGCCACCCGCTCGGCGATGCGCACGTGCGGCTGGTAGTCGTTCACCGCGTAGTGCTGTGTCGCTCGGTTGTCCCAGAACGCCACGGAGTTCGCCGCCCAGCGGAAGCGCACCTGGTACTCCGGCACGTGCGCCTGCGTGAACAGCAGGTGCAGCAGCCGGTCGCTCTCCACCCGGTCCAGGCCCACGATGTGCGTGGTGAACGCCTGGTTGACGAACAGCGTGCGCCGGCCGGTCTCCGGGTGCCTGCGCACGACCGGGTGCTCGACCGGCGGGAACTCCTCCTGCCAGCCGGCCAGGAACTCCCGGTCGGAGAACCGCTCGAAGCCCGGAACGTAGTCGTGCACCGCGCGCAGGCCCTCGATCCGGGACTTGACCTCCGCGGGGAGGTTGTCGTAGGCGGCGGCCATGTCCGCCCACATCGTGTCCCCGCCGACCGGCGGCACCTGGACCAGCCGGAGCACCGAGCCGAGCGCGGGCTCCGGGCGGAACGTGACGTCGGTGTGCCAGATGTTCTCGAACGCGGGCATCGACGCGTCCCGCGCGAACCGGGTCACCTCGGCGTAGTCGCCGCGCGGAATGAACGGGTTCGTCTCCAGCTCACCCCAGTTCCGGGCGAACGCGCGCTGCTGTTCGGCGGTGATGTCCTGGTCGCGGAAGAACAGCACCTTCCATTCCAGCAGCGCCCGGTTGAGCTCGGCCCGCAGCTCCGGCCACAGCGGCTCGCCGAGGTCGACGCCATGGATCTCGGCGCCGATCACGCGCCCGAGGGGGCGCAGGTCGAACAGCTCGTAGGGCCGGGACTCGACCCCTTCGGGCAGCCGGCGCAGCACGCGGGTGCCTTCCAGGATTCCGTCCGCGGGCACGGTCGCTTCGCGCAGGGTGAACCGATCGGACAATTCGAGTGTCATGCCATTTCCAACCTGTCGAGGATCAGGGCGTCGAGTTGCCCTGCCCCGGCGGGGAGCCGAGGCGGCCGCGCCGCAGCAGCAGGGCAACGACACCGGTGTGATCCCAGATGACAGGCATGTCCGGCATGTTTCCAGCAACCGCCTACCCGGCGCCAGGGATGGTGATGAAGCCCTTCTCCACCATCCAGTCCCTTGCCACCTTCGCCGGATCGCGGCCGTCCACGTCGACCTGCTTGTTCAGCTCGATGATCTGCTCGTTGTCGAGTTCCTCCGCGATCGGCGCGACGACGTCGCGGATCTGCGGGTACTGGTCCAGGAACTCCTTTCGCAGCGTCACCGCGGCGTTGTACTGCGGGAAGAACTGCTTGTCGTCCTCGAGCACGCGCAGGTTCAGCCCGCTGATCCGGCCGTCGGTGGTGAACACCTCCCCGAAGTTGCAGCTCCCGCTGTCGACCGCGCTGTAGATCGTGCCGATGCCGAACGTCTTCGTCGTGGTGACCGGGAAGCCGTATGCCTTCCGCACGCCCGGCATCCCGTCCGGCCTGCTGACGAACTCGGTCTCCAGGCAGAACACGGCCTCCCGGGGGTTCTCCTTGAGGAAGTTCGTCATGTCCGTGGTGGTCCGCAGGCCGTGCTTCTCCGCGTACGCCTCGGTGGTGGCGAACGCGTAGGTGTTGTTGACCTCCGAGTACGGCAGCCAGACGACGCCGTTGCGTTCCAGGTCCGCCTTGCGCACCGCCTCGTACTGCGCGCGCTCCTCCGGGATCGCCTCATCGTAGCCGAGGTAGGACAGCCAGCCCGTGCCGGTGTACTCCCACTGCAGGTCGACCTGCCCGTCCAGCAGTGCGTAGCGGGAGCTGTTCGACCCGCTGATGTTGGTGAGGTCGATGGCGTCCGCACCGGCCGCCTCCAGCGCCAGCTCGGCCAGGTAGCCGAGGACGATCTGCTCGGTGAAGTCCTTGGAGCCGACCGTCACGTCGACGCCTTCCAGCTCCGGCACCGGGCGGATCGATCCCGGCCCCACCTCGAACGGCAGAGCCGCGTTGACGTCGAGCCCGCACCCGGTCGCCGAAACCGCCAGCAGCGCGGCGGCGCCCATCGCCCCGGCCGCCCGCAACCTGCGTTTCATGCCAGTCCCTTCGGTCCGAGGTACTCCTCGAGCACGGCACCGATCCAGTCCACGATCAGCGCCAGCCCGACCGCCAGCACGGCGCCGACCACGAGTACCGGGACCCGGTTGAGCTTGTAGCCGGTGTCGACCAGCTCACCGAGGCCGCCGCCGTTGACGAAGAACGCCAGCGTCGCCGTACCCACGGCCAGCACCAGTGCCGTGCGCAGGCCGGCCAGGACCAGCGGAACCGCCAGCGGCAGCTCGATCCGGAACAGCACCCCGGAGGACGACATGCCGATACCGCGGCCCGCGTCGACGAGCGCCGGGTCGACCGACTCGATGCCGGTGATCGTGTTCCGCAGCACCGGCAGCAGCGAGTAGAAGGCGATGGGCAGCGCCGCGCACCACAGGCCCTCCCACTCGGTCCACAGGAAGAACAGCACCAGCACACCGAGCGCGGGAGCGGCCTGGCCGATGTTGGCGATGGCGATGAACAGCGGCGCCACCGGCCTTGCCCACGACCGGGTCAGCAGCACGCCGAGCGGCACCGCGATCCCGGTCACGATCGCCGCCACGACGGCCGTGATCAGCAGGTGCTCCCCGGTCTTGGTGAGCAGCACGCCCGCATTGATCGACTCCGCCTCGATGGCGTCGTTGTTCCTCGTGAACGCCCACACCAGCACGGCACCGACGAGGACGACGACGGCCGCGGGCTGCGCGAGCAGGCGGATCCGGTCGGCCCGGCGCGAACCCGACTCGGTCGAGAAACCCTGGGGCTTCGTCGTGCTGCTCACGACGCCGCGCTCCCCGCCTCGTGCTCCTCGCGCAGCTGCTTGATGGTGTCGGTGACCGTGGTGATGTCGATCATGCCGACGTACTCGCCACGAGTGCCGGTCACCACGGCGTGCCCGCCTTCGGCGAGGATCGCCTCGAGCGCGTCGTGCAGTGTGGACTGCGTGCTCACCGAGTCACCGACCGGCGTGCCCGCGCCGGTCAGCGAGCTCGCGGTGGACAGCGCCCGCACGTGCACCCAGCGCAGCGGGCGCCGCCGCTGGTCGAGCACCAGCGCGTAGGTCCGGTTCTGTTCGATCATCCGCTGGCGCAGTGTGGCCGGTGACTCGTCGGCGGGAGCGGTCAGCGCGATGTCCTCGTAGTCGACGTCGCGCACGCGCAGCAGGGTGAGCTGCTTGAGCGAGGCACCCGCGCCGACGAAGCCGGCGACCATGTCGTTGGCCGGATTGGCGAGGATCGCCTCGGGCGTGTCGTACTGCTGGATCGTCGACTGGTCGCCGAGCACCGCGATCTTGTCGCCGAGCTTCACGGCCTCGTCGAAGTCGTGGGTGACGAACACGATCGTCTTGCGCAGGTCGGTCTGCAGCCGCAGCAGCTCGTCCTGCAGGTTGCCACGGGTGATCGGGTCGACCGCGCCGAACGGCTCGTCCATCAGCAGCACCGGAGGGTCGGCGGCCAGTGCGCGGGCCACGCCGACCCGTTGCTGCTGGCCACCGGAGAGCTGGCGCGGGAAACGGTCGCGGTACTGCGCGGGGTCGAGCCCGACCAGGTCCATCATCTCGTCGACGCGGTCGTTGATCCGCCCGCGCTCCCAGCCGAGCAGGCCGGGCACCACGGAGATGTTCTGCGCCACCGTGAAGTGCGGGAACAGCCCCGCCTGCTGGATGGCGTAGCCCACCTTGCGGCGCAACGTGTCGGCGTTGAGCCGCAGCGCGTCCTCGCCACCGATCGTGATCGTGCCCGACGACGGCTCGATCAGCCGGTTGATCATCCGCATCGTGGTGGTCTTGCCGCATCCGGAAGGGCCGACCAGGATCACGATCTTGCCCGCCGGGATCGTCATCGTGACGTCCCTGACGGCGGGCTCCCGGCTGCCCGGGTAGCGCTTGGTGACGTTGTCGAGCTGGATCTCGACGCCACTCACGTTCTCGGTGTCAGCCACGGATACCCCTTGAGACGGTGAAGCGGGCGATGAGGAAATAGACGGCCTCCAGCAGGAGGGCGAGGATCACGACGCCGAGCGTTCCGGCGAGCGCCTGGTTGGTCGCGTTGGCGCTGCCCGCGCGGACCAGGCCGGAGAACACCTCGCCGCCGAGGCCGGGACCCTTCGCGTAGGCGGCGATCACGGCGATGCCCATCAGCATCTGTGTGGCCACGCGCATCCCGGCGAGGATCGCGGGCCAGGCGAGCCGCAGCTCGACCCTGGCCAGCACGCCCACGCGGCTCATGCCGATTCCCCGCGCGGCGTCCCGGATCGCCGGGTCGACTCCGCCCAGCCCGACGATCGTGTTCCGCGTGATGGGCAGCAGCGCGTACAGCACGAGCGCGATCACCGTCGGTGTCGCGCCGAGCCCGACGACCGGGATGAGCAGGCCGAGGAGGGCGAACGAGGGGACGGTGAGGATCGTGGAGGCCAGCGCGGTGGCCAGCGCCGAGCCGATCGGGCTGCGGTAGACGGCGACACCGATGAGCACCCCGAGCACCGCGGCGATGATCGTCGACTGCACGACCTCGCTCACGTGCAGCCAGGCCTGCAGGGACAGCCGGTCCCAGCGGTCGGCCACGTAGTCGAACAAGTTCATGGACCACCCATTCGGCGTCTTCCGCTCGTCAAGAGTGGACATACAGTTACCGATCTTTCGCCAGTCGGCAACCGTGCACGTCCGGACAACCCACCCCCGGCGCTCGAAGCCGGCCACCCGCGTCACCTAATCTGTGCACGTGAGCAGGCGTTCGCACCAGCGCAGGGCACCCGGCGCCGGCCGTGCGACATTGCTCGCTGTCTGCTCGGCCACACTGGCGGTCTCCGCGCACACCCTCGCCGACGGTCGGCTGCCGCAGGTTTCGGTGACGCTCACGCTCACCCTCCTGATCGGGTGGCTCTCGGTCGCGGTCGCCGAGCACACCCGGGGGGTGCTCGGCACGTTGCTGGTGCTCGGTGGCGCACAGGCGGCCATGCACTGGCTGTTCGCCGGGCTCGCCCCGCACGAGGGCGGCGGTGGCCACGGGATCACGATGCCGGTGGCCCATGCCGTCGCCACCCTGCTGACGGCGCTCGCGCTGACCCACGCGGAGACGATGCTGGCCGTCGCGGTCGCCTCGCTGCGCATGCTGCTGCCGGTGGCGTGGACGTCGGCGCCGGTCCCCGCACCGAAACCGCGGCACGCGGTGGTCCGCGCCTCGATCGGCACCCTCGTCGTCGAGGTGATGCTGCACCGGGTGTGCCGGCGCCGAGGCCCGCCACTGCCCTCCTGAACCCTTGCCTCAGACCACTCCGAACAAGTTCAGGAGACCTCTTTACATGTCGACAAATCGATACTTCCTGCGTGCCGTCGTCCTGACGGGCGCCGCCGGGCTCACCGGCCTGCTCGCCGCCGGTGCCGCCTCGGCACACGTGACGGCGAACGTCTACGGCGACCAGCCGGAGCAGGGCGGCTACGGCGCGATCGTCCTGCGCGTTCCGAACGAGGAGGAGAAGGTGGGCACCACCAAGCTGGAGGTGACCATCCCGGAGGAGTACGCGATCAGCTCCGCACGCACCAAGCCGGTGCCCGGCTGGACCGCCGAGGTCATCAAGACCGACGTGGTCAGCAAGATCACCTGGACGGCGCAGGAGGGCAACCAGATCGCCGCCGGGTCCACCTCGTACGAGGAGTTCCCGTTCACCCTCGGGAAGCTGCCCGAGAACGTGGACACACTCGTGCTGGCCGCGGCGCAGACGTACTCCGACGGGAAAGTGGTGAACTGGGACGCTCCGCCCGCCGAGAACGGTGAGGAGCCGGAGCACCCGGCACCGGTGGTCGAGCTCGCCGAGGCATCGGGCGAAGGGCACAGCGGCGGTGCGCACGAGGCCGAGACGGAGGCCGCGGGTGGTGCCGAGGCCGCCCCGGCCAGTGACGACACCGCGCGCTGGCTCGGCGGGGCCGGGCTCGTGGTCGGCGCGCTGGGCCTCGGCGTCGGCGCGGGTGCGACCGTGCGTGCGCGGAAGCGGACCTCGGCGTGAGGCGGCTGCTGGTCCTCGCCGGGGTGGCGGTACTGGCACTGCTGGGCATCGCCGCACCGGCGTCGGCGCACAACGTGCTCATCTCCTCCGATCCGGCCGAAGGTGAGCAGATCGCGGCCGCGCCGGAGGCGGTCACGCTGACCTTCGACCAGGAGGTGCAGGACGCAGGCACGAACGAGGTCGCGGTCACCGGCCCCGACGGCGGGCAGTGGGCCGAAGGGCTGGTCCAGGTCAACGGCAACGAGGTGACCGCTCCGCTGCGCCCGCTCGGCCCGGCAGGCGAGTACGTCATCGGGTTCCGCATCCTGTCGGCCGACGGCCACTCGGTGTCCGAGGAACTCCGGTTCACCCTGACGACGGCGGGCACCGGCACACCGGCCGGGGATCCCGCCGCGTCGGCGGCACCGGGCACGGAGCAGTCCGCGGCCGCCGGGCAGGACACCGGAGAGCGGGCCGAGGCGGACTCCTCCGGGGTGCCGGTCTGGGTGTGGATCGTGGCCGCCGTCGTGCTGCTCGGTATCGGCATCGTCGTGGCGATGCGGATGGGGAACACGCAGGACAAACGGTCGTGAACCCGGCCGGGGCCGCCTCGCGGGTCCGTTACGTCACCGTGGTCGGCCTGGTCGCCGCGGCGGTCGTCGGCGTGCTCGCCGGTGTCGCGCTGAGTGCGACCGGGCCGGTCGCGGGCGTCTCGGACGTCGGCGGGGCGGTCTCGGTCGGCATCCCCCTCGCACGGGCGGTGTTCCACCTCGCCGCGGTGGGCGCGATCGGGCTGGCCCTGCTGCCGGTGCTGATCGGCCACGAGAAACCGCGGCGAGGCGACGCCGTGCTGGCGCGGGCACGGCTCGCCGCGGTGGCCGCCGCGCTGGTGTGGGCGGCCGCCGCGTTCGTGCTGCTCGTCCTGCAGACCGCGGAGTTCCGGCCCACCGCGACGATCGGCCTCGGCGACGTGCGTGGCTACGTCGCCGCGGTCGACGCAGGCAAGGCGCTGCTGATCGTCCTGGCGCTCGCGGTCGCCTTCGCCGGACTCGGCCTGCTCAGGGTGCGCCTCGGCGAGCGGGTGCCCGCCGAGGTGCTCGTCGGCCTCGGACTGTTCGGGCTGCTGCCGCTGCCGGTCACCGGGCACGCCTCGGACTGGGAGCTCGGCGAGCTCGCGATGGTGTCCATCGAGCTGCACGTCCTCAGCGCCGCCGCCTGGGTGGGCGGCCTCGGCGCGATGACCGTGCTGCTGATCGGCAACCGCACGTTGCTCGCCAGGGCACTGCCGCGGTTCTCCGTGCTGGCGACCGTCTGCCTGTTGCTCTCGGCGGCGACCGGGCTGTTCAACGGCCTCGGCGAGGTCGGCCTCAACCCGTCGACCGACTTCTGGACCGGGCTGTTCGGCACGGCGTACGGGCGGCTGGTGCTGCTCAAGCTGCTGTGCCTGGTCCTGATCGCAGCGATCGGCGGCTACACCCGCTGGCGGCTGCTGCCGCGGATCGCGCGCCACGAGCACACGGCGCTCGCGGGCTGGGCGACGCTGGAGCTCGCCGTGATGGGGCTGGCGTTCGGCTTCGCGGCCGTCCTGAGCCGCGCGCCGGTCTCGTGAGTGGCTACGCGAGTTCTAACTCGCGTAGCCACTCACGAGGCGACCACCGCACTTGGTGACGCTGAGTGCATGCAAGTTGCACATCGTGACCTGGGAATGGTTCATCCGGGGTGATTAGTCGAACCGAAATTGTCACCCCGGGCCACTGCAATTCAGCCAAACGACGAGCGGTCAGTTCCTGTCGCCAAATGTCGGTGAAATGAGGCTGTTCAGCGGTACCGGACCCAGCGGGACTCGGTCCGCCCGGCCCGCAGGTCGTGCAGTCGGCGGCGCAGCTCGTGCCGGACCGAAGGGTGGCTGCGCAGGATCGGCAGCACGCTCGTGGTCAGTTTGAGCTCTCGCGCCGCGCGCAGCACGGCGAAACCCTCCCACGAGGTCACGTCGAAGCCGTAGGTCCGCGCCAGTGTGTCGTACCAGCCGCGCGGGTCGCCGAAGCGCTCCCTGCCGACTGCCAGCGGCGTCAGGTCCCACTCCGGTGGCCCCGAACACGCGGAGTCGAAGTCGCACAGCACGGGCCCCTCCGGGCCGACGATCACGTTGCCCGGGTGCGCGTCACCGTGCACCAGCGCTGTCGGCAGGGGGAACTTCAGCTCCGCCAGCGCCGCGTCCACCTCGGCACAACGGTGCAGCAGGAACTGCCGGTCGTCGGCGTCGAGCTCCTCCGCATCGGCCACCCTGGCACGAACGTCGTCCAGCGGCGCCCAGTCCCCGACCCCCTCGACCGGCGGCAGGGCGTGCACCCGGCGCAACAACCTGCCCAGCTCCGCGGTGCTCGCCCGCCGTCCGGCGTCCGGCACCTTCTCCCACACCGTCACGACGTGCTCACCGACCTCGACCGGCTGGGGGAACCCGTCCACGAGCCGGATCGCCGGCACGCCGTGCCTGGCGAAGTGCCGCGCGACGGCGACGACCTTGTACGCCCGGTGCCGCAGCGTCCGCGAGCCGACGATCCGCACGACCACCGGATCGGCCGACAGGGAGTACACGGCGTTGTTGGTGAACCGCAGCAGCGTGGCACCGGCCGCGTCCAGGCCGAGCCGCGCGCACACCTCGTGGAGGACCCGGTCGAGCTTTTCCCTGGTGAACCGGCCATCCAAGATGATGTCGCTCCCGGGGGTGCTCAGGCGAAGAACGCGTTCATCCGTTCGACCAGCTCACGGGCGTCGGCGTTGTTGCTGCGACGGCGCGCCTCGTCCTTGAGCGGGCGCATCCGGTCCTCGACACGGGCCGACTTGAGGCCCTCCGCACAATCCAGCGCCTTGCCGCCGACCTTGGCCCCGTGGTCGATGTCGCCTTCGAGCAGGTGGTTCGTGGCCAGCGCGCTGAGGTTGAACGTCTTGCTGCGGGCCATGTCGTCACCGTAGGCGTCAACGGCCTTGGTCAGCGCCGGGATGGCGTACTTGGTGTGCGTGGCGTCGTGCTGCGCGAGCGCCGTGTGCACGGTGCCGATCATCGCGTAGACGTCGGTCTCGTTGAAGAAGCGCACCCAGGACTCGGCGTTGGCGAGGTCCGCGCGCTGGAACTCGTCGCGGGTCCGGCCGAGCAGCTTCACGGCCTGCTCGCTGTTGCCCATCATCGCGTAGGCCCAGGCCTCGTTGGCGCACAGCACGGCCACGGCGAGCTCGGAGCCGGACTCCTGCGCCGCGATCTGGCCCAGCTGGAAGAGCTTCAGCGCGTCGTTCGGCGCCTCCTGGTGCAGGTAGACGCGGCCCATCCGGTACAGCACGTTGGCGACGAGCGGGTGGTTGTCGCCCTGTTTGGCCAGGTCGAGAGCGTTGGCGAAATGGCCGCGGGCCGAGTCGATGAGACCGATGTCGAACGACGTCCACCCGGCGAGGCTGTGCAGGTCGGCGAGCGCGACGTAGAGCCGCGAACGCACCGGTTCGGTACCGCTCGCCTGGAGCATCTGCTGTCCCCAGGAGAGCTGCGCGACGACGGCGTCCCGGCAGAACCCACCGCCGTACTGGTAGTCGAGCGCGCGTAGCGCCCTGGTCGCCGCTTCCACCTGCCGGACGTCGGTCACCCCGATCCGCCCAGGTGCGGGCGTCCTCGCGGGGCTTGCCGCCCAGGCCTCCGAGGCCGGCCCGAAGACCGCGGCCCCCATCGTGACCTGCGCGGCGTGCGCGAGGAACTTCCGCCGTTTCACGGACTCGTCCTCCTCAGCCTGCTGCTCGTCGGCCGCGCCGACGACCTGTATCTCCGTGGCCTCGTCGTAGGCGAGGCCCATGTACCCGCGGGGGATCCCGAGGCCTTCGGAGATCCTGGAGAGGACGTCGTAGGCCATGACCTGACGACCCTTCAGGATCTCCGACACCTCGGACTGGGATTGGCCGGTCATCGCGGCGATCTGACGCTGGGAGACACCGTGCTTGCGCAGCTGCCGGTAGACCTCGCTGACGTTCCGGTTCGCGAGCGCGTCCCGCATCTCCCGGTCGTCCCAGGTCTTCAGCGGGATGCGACCCTGCTTGGTATCGCCTGTGTCCATTGCGCCCCTCCACAGTCCATCGGGCGTCGATCAGCAGCGTAGGCAACTTCCATTCAACCGCGCGAAACACCGATTGTGCCGCCTGATCGGCCCGGGCGAACTCGCGTGACCGTTTAACGTGGAACCCGCGCCGGTCGCCGCTATGACGGCCACCGAGGCTTCTTTCCGCGTTCTTTTCGTCGCAATGTAGTTCGCAGATCTCCGTGGCCGCACCGACACGGTCCGCAGTCACGGAGAGCAACCGAAGACAGGCTTGAGATTCCCCCGGCGCACAGCCGCCCGGACAGAGCGGAGAACGACGTGGAGTTCGTGCACTCGATCACAGCAGAGCGTGCTGCGACCGGCACGACCGGCACGACGTCCGTGCGCCGGTCGCCGGTCACCGGAAAGGTGCGCTCGGCACTGTCGTCATCGTCGTCATCGTCGGCCATCGACCCTCGCGCCACCAGCGACGTCCGCAGGTACGAGGGCGGGCAGCCGGTGTGGCGGGTGCAGTGCGGCGACATGATCAGCCGAGAGCGCTGCGTGACGGTGTTCGTGGACGAGGGCGAAGTGGTCCTCGTCGGTCCCCCCGGTGAGACCGCGCGGCTGACGGGCGGCCAGCTCGGCCAGCTCAGGGCCGCACTCAACGAAGCCGCCAGGCTGGCGGAAAGGTGACGGTGAGTTTCAAGTGGATCAGATCCTCGGGCAGGTCCTCCGCAACGCGGTATGGGAACGCCTCGACATGCTCTCCGACCTGGCCGAACGTGCGGACTCTGCATCGCTGGTGTCGGTGGCCCGCTCCGAACTCCCCCGGTTGACCGAGGGCTGGCGGGCCATGCTCCGCGCTCACGAACCGGACGAGCGCGGCGACTGCCCCACCTGCTCCACCCGATGGCACCGGTGCAAGGCGCCCTGCTCCGTATGGCAGGTCGCGCACGAGCACCTCGTCGCCGGAGGGCTGGCGCCTCAGCAGAACACCCGGCGGCTGGGACGCCGCCGGTCCGCGGCCACCGAGCCGGCCGAGGCCCAGCCGGTCCCCCAACAGCAGGCAGGCAAACACGCCCTGGTCCCCCCGCCTGCCACACACCGAGCCATTGCCGGGACCCCCGCCCGGTAATGGCCCCGGACGTCGGCGGTTGGCTCGTGCGTACCCCCGAGCGTGACGAGCCAACCGCCGGCCTACTCCGATTAATCGAATAAATGTGACTCAACCCCTAGCGGGAGCGCTAATCCGCCGTTAGGTTGATCACGAAGCAAGCCGCATAACTGCAGATCGCGAACTGTGGAAGATCCCCGCCCGCAGTGCGGCCCCGATACCCCGCGGGCCGGTGCCGTTGCACTCCCCCTCCCCCGACCGGCACCGGTCCGCGGTCCCCAACCAGAGCGAACTCACCGCACCGAACGCACCCGCGTGATGAGCACACCCGCGCACAGGGTCGCGGCGGCGGAGGCGGTGAAGAGGCCCGGATAGCCTCCCGTCCGCGCGAGAATCACCGTCGCGAGCAGCGGCGCCACCACTTGCGGCAGGGCGTTCGCGACGTTCACCACCCCCAGATCCTTGCCCCGGTCGGCGGCGGCGGGCAGCACCTGCGTGAGAATCGCCAGCGCCACCGCCCAGTACGTACCGAAGCCGACTCCCAGCAGCGGTGCCGCCACGAGAGCCGCAGTCCAGGTCTGCGAGACGACCAGCAGCAGCGCCGCCGTCGCCATCAGCCCGCAGGACACCAGCACGTAGGGCTTACGCAGCCCCGAGGAGTCCGACAGGCGGCCGGTCACGAGGGCGCCCACGGTCAGCGCGGCGCCGTAGAGGCCCATCAGCACCAGCAGGCCGGTGTCCGGATCGGGGTGCCGGACGGCGTCACCGAGGAAGAACAGCAGGTACAGCGTGCCGAGCGCGTTGCCGAGACCGATCAGGAAATGGCAGCCCCAGGCCCACGCGAAGTCCGGCTGCCGCCGGGGGGACACCCAGAGACCGGCGATCGCCGTCCACCACCGGCCGGCGGGGCGGAACGCCCTCGGCAGCACGGCATCGGGCGTGCGGACCGCGAACACCACGGCCCCGGTCAGCACGACGAACGCGCACGCGAGGTAGCCGCCGGACAGGCTGGTCACCACGACGGTCACGAGCACGGCCCCGGCGACGGTGCCCAGCATCTGGCTGATCCCCACGAACCCGCCGACCCGCGCCCGCTGCCGGACCGGCACGCGGTCCGGCAGCGCGGCCGTCAGCGTGGCAAGCATGCCGCCGAGGCCCGCCTGCACGAGGCACCAGCCGAGCGTCATCACCACGACGTCACCGGCGAGCGAGAGGATGCCGAGCCCGCAGGCGCCGAGCAGCGCACCGGCGACCGTCCAGGGATGGCGGCGGCCGAACCGGGACGACGTCCGGTCCGAGAGCAGGCCGATCGCCGGGTTGGCGACCAGCGCCACGAGCGCTCCGGCTCCGGTGACAGTCCCGAAGACCACCTCCTTGTCCGCCGCGTCCAGCAGCGCCGCCTGCCGGGGCAGCAGCACCTGGATCGGCGCGTAGATCGCCAGCCAGAGCCCGAGGTTGGTGAGGAACAGCAGCGTGGTCCAGCCGGGGCGCACCGGGACGACCGGCTCGGCGAGCGCGGGCGGCAGCGGAACACCGGCCCGCCTGGCACCCTCCCGGCTATCCACGGATCACCGCGCGGTACCAGGCGAAGGAGTCCTTCGGCGTGCGGCGCTGCGTCTCGTAGTCCACGTGCACCAGGCCGAAGCGCGGCCCGTAACCCTTGGCCCACTCGAAGTTGTCGAGCAGCGACCACACGAAGTAGCCGCGCACGTCGACGCCCGCTTCCATCGCCTCGCGCAGGGCCGCGAGGTGCCTCGCGAGGAAGTCGATGCGGGCCCGGTCGTGCACCGCGCCGTCGGCACCGACCTCGTCGGCGAAGGCGCAGCCGTTCTCCGTCACGTAAACAGGCGGCAGCGCGGCACCGTAGCGGCCATCGAGGGACACCAGCAGCTCGCGGAAGGCGTCCGGCACGATCGGCGAGCCGTTCGCCGTCATCGGGTACCCCTCGACCGGTCGCGGCTCGAACGGCAACGGGTTGCCCTCGCCGGGTGCGGCGGCCGCCTGCGGCTCGTAGTAGTTGACGCCGTAGAAGTCGATCGCCGCGGAGATGACGGGCAGGTCGTCGGCGTGCCCTTGGGGAAGGTACTCCGCGAACTCGTCCGGGTAGCTGCCGAGCAGTACCGGATCGGCGTAGAGCCGGTTGAGCAGTGCGTCGAGCCTGCCTGCCGCCGGGCGGTCGGCCTCGGTGACCGGCCAGACCGGGCTGTGGTTGTTCGCCGTGCCGACACTGCGCGCCCCCACCGCGCGCAGTGCCCGCACGGCGAGGCCGTGGGCGAGGTGCTGGTAGTGCGCGGTCGGCACGGCACCGAGCAGCAATGCCCGGCCCGGGGCGTACTCACCGGTCGCGTAGCCGTAGACGGTCGTGACCATCGGCTCGTTGACCGGGATCCACATCGCCACCCGGTCGGCGAAGTGCTCCCCTGCGATCGCGGCGTACTCGGCGAAGCGCTCGGCGGTGTCGCGGGCGAGCCAGCCGCCCGCGTCCTCGAGCGGCTGCGGCAGATCCCAGTGGTACAGGGTGGCCACCGGCTCGATCCCGGCCGCGCACAGCTCGTCGAGGAGGCGGTCGTAGAAGGCGAGCCCCTCGGGGTTGGCGGCGCCCTTGCCGGTGGGCTGGATGCGCGGCCACGCGAGGGAGAACCGGTAGGCGTGCGCACCGAGCGTGGCCAGCAGCCGGACGTCCTCGGCATGGCGGTGGTAGTGATCGGCGGCGACGTCGGCGTGCTCGCCCCGCGCGACCTTGCCCGGGGTCGCGGTGAAGGTGTCCCAGATGGAGGGGCCACGCCCACCCGTACGGGTGGCGCCCTCGATCTGGAACGCGGACGTCGCGGCTCCCCAGCGGAAGCCGGGCGGGAAGTTCAGGCTGTGCACCGGCGGTTCTCCCTCGACATCCGAAAAATATGAATAGTTCTCACATACTAGGCCGTCACTCGACAGGGGAGAAGGTCATCGACACGATAAAGTCGCTGACCTGCACAGCAAGGAGCACGACGTGTCCGAGAACCAAGCCCCGGCCTCGCCGGAGGCGACCCCCCTCCGCCGCCAGCCCGTCCAGCAGCGAAGCGCGCAGCGCGTCGAGCGGATGCTGGACGCGGCCGCCGAACTGCTCGACGAGGTGGGCTACGAGTCGCTCACCACGACCTTGATCGCGAAGCGCGCCGGCGTCGCCGTGGGCTCGCTCTACCAGTTCTTCCCGGACAAGCGCGCCGTCGTGCAGGCGCTGACCCAGCGAAACCTCGAACGGTTCATGGCGGGGGTCGGTGAGCGGCTGGGCGGCATCGACCACCAGCACTGGTGGGACGTGGTCGACTCGCTGCTCGACATCTACCTGCGGATGCACCGCGAGGTGCCCGGGTTCTCGAAGGTGCACTTCGGGGACGTGGTGGACGTGCGGCTGCTCGACGACCGGCGCGACAACAACCGCGTGATCGCCGACTCGCTGACGAGCCTGATCACGAGCCGGCTCGACCTTTCCGCCGAGCAGGTGGCGCTGCCGATCACGATCGCGGTGCAGGCCGCCGACGGCCTGCTGAACCTCGCTTTCCGCCGCAACCCGCAGGGCGACCCGGACGTGGTCGCCGAGACGAAGTACCTGATCAAGGGCTACCTCGCCAGCAGGCTCGGCGAGTAGGGCGGCTCAGCCGAACGCCTTGCCCTCACCGCGATAGGTGGGCACGGTGCGTTCCACCCGGTCACCACTGATCAGGTGGTAGCCGGCGAACCGCTCGGCGAGCTCGCCCGCCTTGGCGTGCCGGAACCACACCCGGTCGCCGAGGCGCAGCGCACGGGCCGCCTTGCCGGTGACCGGTGTCTGCACCTCGCCCGCACCCTCGACGCCGAGCAGTTGCAGTCCCTCGGGCAGGTACGGCGAGGGCAGCCGCGACGGTCCCGCGGCCCCGGAGGCGATGTACCCGCCCGCGAACAGGGTGGCGATGCCGCGCACCGGTTTGTGCACCACCGGCAGCGCGAACAGCGCCGCGGGTCGCGGGGTGAACCGCGAGTACCGCGCGAACAGCGCCGGGCCGAGCAACCCGGATCCGGCGGCGATCTCGGTGACCGCGCGGTCGGCCCGCGTCGACTCCAGGCTGCCGGTGCCGCCGCCGTTGACGAACTCCAGATCGGTCACCGCGCGCACCGCCGCCACAGCGGCCGCCCGGCGCCGGGCCAGCTCGGCCGCGGACCGGCGCTGCATCCAGCGGGTCAGCCCGCCCCGCAGGCCGCCTACCGCGTCCGGCACCCCGGCGATCTGGCCCTCGTAGGCCATCGCACCGACCACCCGGAACCCGCTCCGCGCGGCGATCGTGCGCGCGAGCGCGCCCGCCTGCCTCGGGGTGAACACCGGAGACCGCCGGGTGCCGACGTGCACGCCGGGCAGCGGCCGCCACGACGCGTCGACCTCGATGCACACCCGGATCTCCGGATGGCCGAGCCCGAGCGCCGCGTCGACGACGTCCAGGTGTTCGGGCGAGTCCACCATGATCGTGATGGCGGCGCGGGCGGCGTCATCAGCCGCCAGCGCGCGCAGCGCGCCGTGGTCGACGGTCGGGTAGGCCACCACGATGTCGTCACTGGTGCCCTCTTCGAACAGCCACAGCGCCTCGGCGAGCGAGTAGCACATCAGCCCGGCGAAACCGGGACGCTCCAGCGCGCGCTCCAGCAACGCCCGGCAGCGCACCGACTTGCTCACCACCCGCAGCGGCCGGCCCGCCGCGCGGCGCACCAGATCGGCGGCGTTCGCGTCGAAGGCGTCGAGGTCGACAATGGCCAGTGGCGGGTCGAGATCCTTGGTCGCCACGTCGTACGCCATCGCGTTCACAGAGGTCACAAGCAGTACGGTACGTCAGCCTGGCTTGAAACGCGAATTACATTCACCTATTGTTTCCGGACGACTACCAGTGTGGGGGACCGCCGTGGCTACCTGGACCAACTGGGCCGGTACCGAGTCGGCGACGCCGCGCCGGCTGCACCGGCCGGGCAGCGCCGCCGAGATCGCGAAGATCGTCGCGGACGCCGCCGTGCGGGAGCGCCGCGTGCGCCCCCTCGGCAGCGGCCACTCGTTCAGCGCCATCGCGGTGGCCGACTCCGACGCGATCGACCTCGGTCGCTGGACCGGGATCGTCTCGGCGGACATCGACACCGGACTGGTCACGGTGCGCTCCGGCACCACGCTGCGGGCGCTCAACGCCGAACTCGACGCGCTGGGCCTCGCGATGACCAACCTCGGCGACATCGACGCGCAGACGATCGCGGGCGCGGTCTCCACCGGCACGCACGGCACCGGCGCGCGTTTCGGCGGCCTCGCCACCCAGATCGCGGCGCTGGAGATCGTGCTCGCCGACGGCTCGGTGGTGGCGTGCTCGCCGGATCGGCGAGCAGACCTGTTCGCCGCCGCGCGGGTCGGCCTCGGCGCACTCGGCGTGCTCAGCACGGTGACGCTGCGCTGCGAGCCTGCCTACGTGCTCTCCGCGCAGGAACGGCCCGAGCCGCTGCAGCAGGTACTGGACGGCTTCGACGACTTCGCCGCCGGATCCGATCACTTCGAGTTCTACTGGTTTCCCTACGGCCGCGACGCGCTGGTCAAGCGCAACAACCGGGTGCCGGTGGGCACGGCGGCGCGCCCACTGTCGAGAGCCCGGCAGTTCCTCGACTACACGGTGACGGAGAACGTGGCGTTCGGCGCGCTGTGCCGGCTCGGGCGGACGGTGCCCCGGCTGGTGCCCGCACTCGGCCGGATCTCGGCGGCGGCGCTGTCCGCGCGGGAGTACAGCGACACCTCGCACCGGGTGTTCGTCACCCGGCGGGCGGTGCGGTTCGTGGAGTCGGAGTTCGCGGTACCGAGGGAGTCGGTCCACGAGGTGCTCGCCGAACTGCGCGCGCTCGTGCCCCGCCTGGAGTGTCCGGTGGCGTTCCCGGTCGAGGTGCGGGTGGCGGCGGCCGACGACATCTGGCTCTCCACGGCGTACGGAAGGGACTCGGCATACATCGCGATCCACCAGTACGCCGGGATGCCGTACCGGCAGTACTTCGCGGCGTTCGCGGAGATCGCCGGTGCCGTCGGCGGGCGGCCGCACTGGGGCAAGATGCACGGGCTGGACGCCGCCGTGCTGCGCGAGCGGTATCCGCGCTTCGGCGACTTCCTGCGGTTGCGCGCCGAGGTCGACCCGGAAGGGGTCTTCACCAACGCCTACCTGGACCGGGTACTCGGCCCGGTCAGGTAGCGGCGGCCCTTCCGGCAAGTCCGAACGAGCCGAGGGCGCGGTCGAGCACCGCGCCCTGAGCCTCGGCGGAGTAGGTCTCCGCGTCGGCGACGGCGAGGGCGTTCACCCCCTCGACCAGCGCCACGAGCGCGGTGCTCACGACAGCGACCTCCCGCCCGTCCCAGTCCGGCCGGACAGCCGCGACGAGCCGCCCGACCCTGGCGAGAAACGAGCGGTTCGCCCTCGTGTGCCGCACCGCGAGATCCTCGTCCGCCAGCGCGGCGGCCAGGTACCCCAGCCAGACGCGGGCCTCCTGACGCTTGACCGGATCGAGTGAGGCCGCGTGGGCGAGCACGTCCCGTAGCACGTCGGCCGGAGCCCCGTCACCCGCCTCGAGCCGGTCCATCACCTCGCCCGTTCGCTCGTGCAGCAGGTCCCGCGCGTGGGCCAGGAGGGACCGCTTGCCGGGAAAGCGATGCAGCACGAGACCGGTGGTGCAGCCTGCCTCCGCGGCTACCGCCCGCAGCGTCAGGCCCTGTGGCCCGGACTCGGCCATGATCCGCCACACGGCCTCGGAGATCCGTTCGGCCTGCGCGGCCCTGTCCGCGGTCCTCGACATAGGACACACCTCCCGTAACGTATGTTACGGTAACACCTGTTACGGCCACTGGGAGGCGCGTTGCTCATCGAGGTGAAGATCGAGGACTGGGACTCGGCCGACGGCATGCGGCTGCGTGAGGAGCAGCGAGCCGAACTCGACGCCCGGTACGGCTGCGACGATCACGAGCCCGGTGCCGGCCCTTCGGCCGAGAACATCGCCGTGTTCCTCGTCGCGCGGGACCGTGGCGGGCGAGCCGTCGGCTGCGGTGGTCTTCGCCTGCTCGGCGCGGCGTCCGCCGAGATCAAGCGGATGTACGTCGTGCCGGAGGCACGCGGGGCGGGCGTCTCGGTCGCCGTGCTCCGTGAACTGGAGGCGGCGGCGCTCCGGCTCGGTGTCCGCATCCTGAAACTGGAGACCGGCCCCGCGCAACCCGACGCCATCCGGTTCTACGAGCGCGAGGGATACCGGCGCATCGCGAACTTCGGTGTGTACCGCAGGGAACCGTTGTCGCGCTGTTTCGCGCGGCACCTCGGCTGAACGCTAGAGACGCGAAAGGGCCTCGTCGATCGGCGTGTTGCCGGAGGTCAGTTCGAGGGTGCGGCCCGCCGTCACCGCGTCGGCGACCAGTTCGACGACGACCGCGGCGACGTCCTCCCTTGGCACATCGGCCCTGGGCACGCTCTCCGCCAGGTGGACGAGGCCGGTGCCCGGCTCGTCGGTGAGGCGGCCAGGGCGCAGGATCGTCCAATCCAGATCGCGGGTGCGCAGATCCTCCTCGGCCGCCGCCTTGGCCCGCAGGTAGACGGCGAAGACCTCCTCGACGGACGGCGGGATGGTCCGGCCCGCGCCCATCGAGCTGATCTGCACGAAGCGCCGCACGCCAGCTCGCTCGGCGGCCTCGGCGAAGAGAACCGCGGCCGCACGGTCCACTGTGTCCTTACGCGGTGCGCCGCTGCCGGGGCCGGCGCCGGCGGCGAACACCGCGGCGTCGGCACCGTCCAGCGTGGCCGCCACCTCGTCGACGCGCGCGTTCTCCAGATCGAGTACCACGGGTTCGGCACTGAGCTCGCGCAGGTCGGCGGCGTGCTCGACATTCCGGATGATGCCCACCGCGGTGTCGCCGTTGGCCGCGAGCTGCTGTTCCAGCTTCAGCGCGATCTTTCCGTGCCCGCCCGCAATCACGACTCGCATGGAGCCGAGCCTAACGAACTCACTCGACCTCGGCCGGGAGCTCCGTGGCCAGCAGCTGCTCGTAGACCATCTCGTTCACCCAGCGGGACACCGCGTCCTCGGCGAAGAGCATCCGCTCGCTGCGCCCGGCGAGGTCGAGGTCCACGACGGCGTCGGTGTCGGCGGCGACCACCGCGAGGCCGTAGATGCGGGCGCGGGGCAGGCAGTTGTCCACATAGTCGTGGCTCAGCGTCGCCGTTGCGGGCAGCACCATCGCCGCGTCGCCGTAACGCGCGAACGGCACCGTAGCGGCCATTCCGGTACGCCAGTGCCTCGCGACGGCGAGCACACCGACGATCTCCGCCGCCTGTGCCGGAGCGGTCGGAGCCAGCTCCGGCCAGGTCCAGGTCGACACGGTCGCGCGGTCGGTGACCGGTCCGACGCCCATCGCGATCCGCTCGGCGTGTGCCTCGGTACGCAGACGAGCCACCACGAACACGCGCCGCCCGAAGAGGGTCAGCTCGGGCAGCAGCACACCGTCCCAGCCGAGCTGCGCCGCGCCCTCCTTCGCCAGCTCCTCGGCGCTCGCGGGTAGCTCGACGGGCGGGACGACGCGACTGGGAAGCGACCGGGTGTCGTTCGAACCGCTCGTCACCGCGGCCTGCCCAGGTGTTACCGCCACGAAGTCCGCCTCCTTCTGCTGTGTCTGCGAATCGATTGCGAGTCACAGTCCTGCGGCACCGCTCGAAAGCGGTACATGAACTGGTTACCAGCGCAAACAGAGAAGGTCTGCGGTTAGCGGCATTACCTGCGATCGGCGGCGCCGAACGGTCGGTGACCGGTCGGTAGGCGGTCGACGGACTTCGGCCCGACCGTGCCGCCGGACGGGTGACGGCGGGCCGAACGGTATCGGCACGTCCGTCCCCCTGCTCTGGAGGAAACGCCGCCCGGCTCCGCGGAGTTCCCGCCACGCCCAGGCGAATCCTCCCGCCCGCGGAGGTGACGTTCACCGCAGCGGCCACGCTGGTCCCCGGGTTAGGGTCACGAGCGAGTAACCGCCAGTGTTGGAGGACCGATGCGCTCGCCGAAGGACTTCTTCGCGCCCCTCGCCGTGGGTGCGCCGGAGCCGGTCAGGCAGATCCCCGCGTTGCCGTCGAGGATGATCCACTTCTTCGATCCGAGCAACGAGAAGATGGCCGCCAAGGCTCCGGAGCTCGCGAAGAAGGTCGACGTGCTGCTCGGCAACCTGGAGGACGCCGTCAAGGCGGACCGCAAGGAGGCCGCCCGCACGGGACTCGTGCACATCGCGAGGGAGAACGACTTCGGCCGGACGCAGCTCTGGACGCGCGTCAACAGCCTCGACTCGCCGTGGGTGCTCGACGACCTCATCACGCTGGTCACCGAGATCGGCGACAAGCTCGACGTGATCATGGTGCCGAAGGTCGAGGGCGCGCCGGACATCCACTACGTCGACCGCCTGCTCGCCCAGCTGGAGGCGCGTGCCGGGCTCACCGAACCACTGCTGGTGCACGCGATCCTGGAGACCGCGAGCGGGGTGGCCAACGTCGAGGAGATCGCCGGGGCGAGCCCCCGGATGCAGGGCATCTCGCTCGGGCCGGCGGACCTCGCCGCGAGCCGCCGGATGAAGACCACGCGCGTCGGCGGCGGGCACCCGGGCTACCTGGTGCGTACCGACCCGGCCGGGGACGACCTGACCGAGGGACGCACCACCTACCAGCAGGACCTCTGGCACTACACGGTCGCGCGCATGGTCGACGCCTGTGCGATGCACGGCATCCTCCCCTACTACGGCCCGTTCGGGGACATCCGTGACGTGGTGGCCTGCGAGGACCAGTTCCGCAACGCCTTCCTGCTCGGCTGTGTCGGCGCGTGGAGCCTGCACCCGGCGCAGATCGACATCGCGAAGAAGGTGTTCTCCCCCGAGCCGTCCGACGTCGCGTGGGCTCGCAAGGTGATCAGCGCCATGGGCGACGGCACGGGCGCGGTGATGATCGACGGGAAGATGCAGGACGACGCGTCGGTGAAGCAGTGCCGGGTCGTCGCCGAACTGGCCGACGCGCTGGCCGCCCGCGACCCCGAGCTGGCCGACGCCTACGACAAGGCCACGAAGGAGGCGCTGGCGTGAGACCCCGCCGTTCCGTGCTCTACATGCCCGGCGCCAACGAGCGCGCGCTGGAGAAGGCGAAGACGCTGCCTGCCGACGCGCTGATCCTCGACCTGGAGGACGCGGTCGCCCCCGGCGCCAAGGAGGACGCCCGCGAGCGGGTGTGCGCCGCCGCGGCGTCCGGCGACTACGGCTCGCGCGAGGTGACCATCCGCGTCAACGGCCTGGACACCGAGTGGCACGACGCCGACCTGCGGGCGGCCGCCCAGGCCGGGCCTGCGGCCGTGGTCGTGCCGAAGGTGAACTCCGCGCGCGACGTCCACAACATCGAGCGGGCGCTTGAGCTCGGCGGCGCACCGGAGCACACCAAGATCTGGGCCATGGTCGAGACGCCGGTGGCGATGCTGCGCGCCGAGGAGATCGCCGCGGCGAGCGACCGGCTGACCGTGCTCGTCATGGGCACCAACGATCTCGCCAAGGAGTTGCACGCCGAGTTCGTGCCGGACCGGGGACCGCTGCTCGGCGGGCTCTCGCTCTGTCTGCTCGCCGCCAGGGCGACCGGGAAGGTCATCCTGGACGGCGTCTACAACGACGTGCGGGACCTCGAGGGCTTCGAGGCGGAGTGCAGGCAGGGCAGGCAGTACGGGTTCGACGGCAAGACGCTCGTCCACCCCGGCCAGATCGAACCGTGCAACCGGGTGTTCGCGCCGTCGGACGAGGAGATCGCGCAGGCCCGCAAGATCATCGACGCGTTCGAGAAGGCGCAGCGGGCCGGGCAGGGCGTGGTGACCGTCGACGGCCGGATGATCGAGAACCTGCACGTCGACAACGCACGCCGCATCCTCTCGCTGGCGGAGGCCATCGGCGCACAGCCCTAGCCCGCGAGTCCCCCACCGGAGCCCGCGAGTTCTGCACTCGCGGCACCGTCAACGCGCAACTCGCGGGCCTGAACGCGGCACTCGGGGGTCTGGGCGGGGGACTCGCGGGTGGTGGAATTCCGGGGTCTCGCACGCGTTGTACCCGGTGTGGGCGCAGGCAGGCTCGGACTTCCGCTTTCGGTGCTGGACCGCTCCAGCACGCGGCTGGGGCAGGAGCCCGCCGCCGCCGTGCGGGACACGGTCCGCTTCGCGCGGCAGGCCGAGGAGCTGGGCTATCACCGGTTCTGGGTGTCCGAGCACCACAGCGTGCCCGGCGTCGCCGGTTCGGCGCCGACCGTACTGACAGCGGCGATCGCGGCGGAGACGTCGCGAATCCGGGTCGGGACCGGCGGCGTGATGCTGCCGAACCACCAGCCGCTGGTGGTCGCCGAGCAGTTCGGCACCCTCGAAGCACTTCATCCCGGCCGGATCGACATGGGGCTGGGGCGCTCGGTCGGCTTCACCGGCGGCGTGCGCGGCGCCCTCGGCCACGGCAAGGAGGACGCCGAACGGTTCGGTGAGCGGGTGCGGGAGCTGCTCGGCTACTTCACCGGCGAACAGCGGGTCCACCCGGGCGTGCACGGCTTTCCCGCCGAGGGGTTGCGGGTGCCCGCCTTCGTGCTGGCCACCGGAGCCGGCGCCGATCTCGCGGCCGAACTGGGGCTGGCACTGGTGATCGCGCCCGTCGGCGGTACGGAGGCCGCTGCCGAGCACATCGGTCGCTACCGCCGGAACTTCCGCCCTTCGGCGCTGTGGCCGTGCCCGTATGTTGTGGTCTCGACCGCCGTCGCGGTGGCCGACACCACCGAGCGGGCGCGCGAGCTGCTGCTGCCGGAGGCGTGGGCGATGGTCGAGTCCCGCACGCGCGGGGTGTTCCCGCCCCTGCGTCCGCCCGCGGACCTGCCCGAGCCCGGTGCCCGCGAGGCCCGGCTGCTCGGCGACACGCTGCGCGGGCAGATCCACGGCACGCCCGCCGAGGTCGGGCCCGCGCTCGCGCGGCTGGTGGCGCGCACCGGGGCCGACGAGCTGCTGATCACGATGAGCACCTACGACCGGGCGGAGATGCTCGACTCCTACGCCCGGCTCGCGGACCTGGCGCTCGGACAGCCGGGGCGGACCGCCGGATCGGTGTCACGGAAGGCGGACACCTGCGCATGACGCGTGGACACGCCGGGCGGGTCGCAGTTCCTCGAAGGCGGCGGCTGCTCGCAGCACGCCGAGGTCGTCGAAGCGGCGGCCGGAGATCTGCAGGCCGATGGGCTGGTCCTCGCCCGTGTAGCCACAGTTGACCGACACCGCGGGCTGACCGGACATGTTGTAGGGCACCGTGAACGCGATGTGCTCGAACGGCCGCGCCGGGTCGTTCACCGGCGAGGCCCAGTCGAACGGCGACGCCGACACCGGGCACGTCGGTGAGAGCACGATGTCGAACGGGCCGGTTGCCCGCATGGCCGCGACCGTCATCGCGTCGATCTGCGCGTAGCCGCGGTAGACCTCCTCGCCGGAGAGCCCCGCGCCACCGGCGACCCATTCCGCGATGTAGGGCAGGATCCGCTCGCGCCGCTCGGCGGGCAGCCGGCCGGTGTCGACGACGAACCTGGTGCGCCAGAAGCGGTCCAGCCCGTCGAGCATCTCCCTGGTGAGAAACGGCTCCACCGGCTCGACGCTCGCTCCCGCCGCCTCGAACAGGCGCCCGGCGTCCTCGATCGCGGCGCGCACGTCCGGCTCGACGGCCAGCCCGATGCCCGCGTCCAGGTGCAGGCCGACGCGCAGCCCGGCGATGTCCGTCTCCAGGCTGTGCCACGCGATCTCGGCGGGCGGCAGGCACAGATGGTCCCGTGGGTCGGGCCGGGAGAGCACGTCCATCAGCAGCGCCGTGTCGGCCACCGTCCGGGTCAGCGGCCCCACGACCCGTCCCGGATAGGGCGGCGCGACAGGCACCCGCCCGAAGCTCGGCTTGAGCCCGACCAGCCCGCACCACGCGGCGGGCAGCCGGATCGACCCGCCGATGTCGGTTCCCACGTGCAGCGGCCCGTACCCGGCGGCCGCGGCCGCCGCGGCACCGGCACTGGACCCGCCCGGCGTGCGCGCGGTGTCCCACGGGTTGCGGGTGGCGACGTGAAAGCTCGAAAGGCCGGACGTGAGCATGCCGTAGTCGGGCATCGTCGTCTTGGCCAGCAGTACGCCGCCGCACTCCCGCACACGCGCGGCGGCCGGGGCGTCCTCAGCCGCCGGGGTGAGCTCGGTGGCGGCCGTGCCGAGCGGCGAAGGCGTGCCCCGGGTGGCGATGTTGTCCTTGAGCGTGAGCGGTACGCCGTCGACGGGGCCGAGCGGCTCCCCGGCCCGCCAACGCCTCTCGGACGCCCGCGCGGCGGCGCGCGCCGCGTCCGGGTCGGCGGCGTAGAGGGCGTGCAACGTCGGTTCGAGCGCCTCGATCCTGGTGAGTACCGCGTCGATGACCTCTACCGGTGACACGGTGCCCGCCCGGTACTCGGCGACCAGTTCGGTGGCGGAGAACGAGGTCAGCGAAATCGGCGAGGTCAGGTCTCTCATGCGCGGCCTTTCGAGGTGGTCGTGAGTGCGTACACGAGTTAGAACTCGTGTGGGCACTCACGAGTCGGGTGGGGTGTAGCGGCCGTCGATCGCGGTCCAGCCGCCGTCGACGGCGAGCACGGCTCCGGTGACGAACGCGGCGGCGTCCGAGGCGAGGTACACCACGGCACCCGCGACCTCCCCCGGGCTCGCCCAGCGGCCGAGCGCGCTCTTCTCCGCGTACGCCCGGTACCAGTCGGGATCGTTCTTGATCTGTGCGGTCAGCGGGGTCTCCACGACGCCGGGCGCGACCGCGTTGACCCGCACCCCGGCCGGGCCGAACTCGGCCGCCGCCGTTCGGACGAGCTGCACCACCCCGGCCTTGGTCGCCGCGTACGCACTCTGTCCCGGCTCCACGGTGCTGCCGCGGATGGACGAGAAGGCGACGATGCTACCCCTGCCGCGGCGCACCATGCCTGCGCCGAAGAACCGCACGGCGTCGAACGTGGCGCCGAGGTTGAGCGCGACCACGCGGTCGAACTCGGCGCGGGTGTAGTCGAGCAGCCGCTTGCGCACGTTGGTCGCCGCGGTCAGCACGACGATGTCCGGCTCGCCCAGCTCACCGGCCGCACGTTCGACGGCGGCGGTGTCCAGCAGGTCGATCTCGTAGCCCTCGGCGCCCTGACCGGCGAGTGCGGCGGTCTCCGTCGCGCTCGCGCGGTCCCGGTCGGCGCACACCACCGTGGCACCGTGCGCGCCGAGCGCCCGTGCCGACTCCCGCCCGATGCCACTGCCCGCCCCGAGCACGACGGCGCGCCGGCCGTCCAGCCGGAAGAGGTCGGCGTAGTTCACGGCCGGATCACCGCCATCCGCGTCACGGTCAGCTCCTCAACGGCGAACCGGGGTCCCTCCCGGCCGATGCCGGAGTCCTTCACCCCGCCGTAGGGCATCGTGTCGGACCGGAACCCCGGCACCTCGTTGATCACCACACCGCCAACGTCCAGCGTCTCGATGGCCGCGAACGCCGTCGCCAGCGATCCCGTGTAGACGCTCGCGTGCAGCCCGTACCGCGAGGCGTTGACCTCGTCGAGCGCGGCGTCCACATCGGCCACCCGGCGCACGCACACCACCGGGCCGAAGATCTCCTCGTCCCAGCATTCGGTGCCGCCGGGCACGCCGGTCAGCACGGTCGGGTTCAGCACGCGGCCGGTGCGGCCACCACCGCCCGCGATCCGCGCGCCCGCCTCGACCGCGGCATCGATCCAGCGCAGCACCCGCTGTGTGGACCGCTCGTCGATCAGCGCCGACACGCGCGTCGACTCCTCACGAGGGTCGCCGGGAGCGACCTCGGGCAGCCGGTCGAGCACCCTGCCGACGAGCTCGTCGGCCACCTCGTCGACCACGAGCACGCGCTGCACCGAGATGCAGGCCTGGCCGGAGGCGTAAAAACCACCCCGCAGCACGGCGTCGGCCGCCGCGTCGAGGTCGGCGTCGGCGGCCACGACCAGCGCGGTGTTGGACCCCAGTTCCAGCAGCGTCTTGCGAGGCGCGGCGGCACGCGCGATCCGGTGCCCGACCGCCGCGGAGCCGGTGAACGACACGGCACCGACCCGGGCGTCGGTCACCAGCGCCGAGCCGACGTCGGCGTCGCCCGTCACCAGCTGTGCCAGCTCCACCGGTGCCCCGGCACGTTCGGCGGCCGTCCGCACGAGATGCACCAGCCACAGCGTGGCGAGCGGCGTCGCGGGCGCGGACTTGGTCACCACCGGGCAGCCTGCCGCGATCGCCGGGGCGATCTTGTGCGAGGCGAGCAGCAGCGGGTAGTTGAACCCGGCGATGCCGACCACGACGCCGACCGGGCGGCGGGTCCAGAAGCCCAGCAGCCCCTCGCCCGAGGGCAGCAGGTCCAGCGGCACCGTCTCACCGTGCAGCCGCGCGACCTCCTCGGCGGCGGCCTGCCAGGTCACCAGCGTGCGCGCGACCTCGACCCGGCAGTCGGCGAGCGGCTTGCCGGTCTCGGCGACGAGCAGGCGCTCGAACTCGGCCCGGTGCTCGGCGATCGCCTCGCCGACGCCGGTGAGCACCGCCCGCCGCACGTGCGAGGGCAGTGCGGCGACCCGGTGGCGAACGGCCACCGCCGCGTCGACGGCCCGCCGGGCGAGCCGCACATCGCCCACCGGGGCCTCCGCCACCAGGCTGCCGTCGTACGGGAAGACCACCGGTGCGGTGTCCGGTGTGGACACCCACTCGGCGCCGATCGGTAGTCCCGCCGGGTAAGGCGGATCGAACATGTTCACCCTTCCTCCAGCCGGGCGAGCGCGCCGCGCAGGCTCGGTGCCGCCGCGATCAGCTCGCGGGTGTAGGGATGCCGCGGATCGTCGTAGACCTCGTCCACCGCGCCGAGCTCGACGATCTCGCCCTGCCGCATCACGGCCACCGTGTCGCACAGCCTGCGCACCACCGCGAGGTCGTGCGAGACGAACACGAGCGTGAGGTCGAAGCGCTCGACGAGGTCCGCGAGGAGGTCGAGGATCTGCGCCCGCACGAGCACGTCGAGTGCGCTGACGGCCTCGTCGGCGATCAGCACGCTCGGCCGTGGTGCCAGCGCGCGGGCGATCGAGATGCGCTGCCGCTGGCCGCCGGAGAACTGGTGCGGGTAGCGCTCGCCCGAGTCGGCGGGCAGCCCGACCGCATCGAGCAGTTCCGCCACCCGCTCGCGGCCACCGGGCGCACGGCCGAGCGGTTCGCGGATGATGTCGCGCACGCGCATACGCGGGTCGAGTGAACCGAGCGGATCCTGGAACACGATCTGCAACTCCGAGCGCAGGAAACCCAGCCTCCGTTCGGGCAGCGTGTCGATCCGCCTGCCGCGGAAGGAGATCGAACCGGACGTCGGCCGGTCGAGCGCGGCGAGCAGGTGCACCAGCGTGGACTTGCCGGACCCCGACTCGCCGACGATGCCGAAACGCCCGCCCGCCTGGATGTCGAAGGAGACCCCGCGCAGCGCCCGCACCTCGGGCCGGGCACCGAACAGCGACGTGCGCGGCCTTCGGTACGTGCGCGTCAGCCCCTCCACCGAGATCATCGAGTCGCCTCCGGTTCGGATGCGGCGAGCAGCCTGCGCGTGTACTCGTGCTCGGGCGCGGTGAGCACCCGGCGCACCGGGCCCGCCTCGACGATCCGGCCCTCGTTCAGCACCAGCACGCGCTCGCACACCGAGGCGACCACGGCCAGGTCGTGCGTGATGAACAGCAGCGCCGTGCCGCGGTCGCGGACCCCGGCGAGGATCAGTTCGAGCACCTGTGCCTGCACGGTCACGTCGAGCGCGGTGGTCGGCTCGTCGCAGATGAGCAGCGCGGGCTCGTTGGCGAGCGCGATGGCGAGCACGACCCGTTGCCGCTGCCCGCCGGAGAGCTGGTGCGGGTAGGCCCGCGCGATCCGCTCCGGCTCCGGCAGCCGCACCCGGTCCAGCAGCTCGACCGAGGCGGTACGCGCCGCGCGCCGGTCGCGGGTGCCGTGCAGCAGCATCGCCTCGGCGACCTGCCTGCCGACGCGCATCGCCGGGTTCAGCGCGGACATCGGCTCCTGGAAAACCATCGCGAGGTCCTTGCCGCGCCGCCGCGACAGGCTGCGCTCGGAGGCGCCGATGAGCTCGGCACCGTCGAACCGGGCCGACCCGCGCGCGTCGAGCTCCTCGGGGAGCAGGCCCATCAGCGCCGAGGCGGTGAGCGACTTGCCCGAACCGGACGCGCCGATCAGGCCCACCCGCTCGCCGCGTTCGATCTCGAACGAGACGTCCTCGACCAGCGGCGTGCCTGCGCCGCCGACACCGAGCCCGGCCACCTCGAGCAGGCTCATCGGCGGGCCTCCAGCCGTGGGTCGAAGCGGTCCCGCAGGCCGTCGCCGAGCAGGTTGAAGCCCAGCACGGCGATCGCGATGGCGGCGCCCGGCACGAGCGCCAGGCGTGGCTCCACGGCCAGCAGTTCCTGCGACTCCTGCAACATCCGGCCCCACGACGGCGTCGGCGGCCGGGTGCCGAAGCCGAGGAAGGACAGTGCCGCCTCGGCCAGCACCGCGATCGCGAACGACACCGAGGACTGCACGAGAAGCAGGCCGGAGATGTTGGGCAGCACGTGCCGCCCCGCGATCCACCGCCGCGACCGCCCGGCCGCCCTGGCCGCGAGCACGTACTCGGTGCCCATCACCTGCAACGTCCCCGAGCGGGCGATGCGGGCGAACGAAGGCACCGTGGCGATGCCGATCGCGATCATCGCGGTGAGCGTGCTCGCCCCGTACACCGCGCCGAACATGATCGCCAGCAGCAGCGCGGGGAAGGCGAGCACGAGGTCGTTCACGCGCATGACCAGCTCACCCAGCCAGTTGCGCGACATCCCGGCGAGGATGCCAAGCGGTGTCCCGACCACCGCGGCGATGCCGACCGCCACCACACCGACGTACAGGGTGGTCCGCGCGCCGACCATGAGCTGGCTCGCGATGTCGCGGCCGAACTTGTCCGTGCCGAGCAGGTAGTCCCCGCCGGGTCCGCGCAGCCGCACGGCCGCGTCCACGAGCAGGGGGTCGTGCGGTGTCCAGGCGAACGAGACCAGCGCGGTCACCACCACCAGCCCGACGAGGACCGCGCCGACGACCAGGCTGGTGTTGCGCGTGCGCACGGCTGTCGTCATCAGGACCTCCGCAGGCGCGGGTCGAGGACCGTGTAGAGCAGGTCGACGGCGAAGTTGACGAGCAGCACGCCGGCCACCAGGACGAGCACGATGCTCTGCACGGTCAGCAGGTCGCGCGCGGCCACCGCGTCGAGCAGCATGCTGCCCAGCCCGGGCAGCACGAACACCCGCTCGATCACCACCGCGCCGACCAGCAGGGTCGCGAGCTGGAGGCCGAGCACGGTGACCACCGGCACCGCCGCGTTGCGCAGCCCGTGCCGCAGCAGCGCCGGGTACGGCCGCAGCCCCTTGGCCCGCGCGGTGCGCAGGTAGTCCTCGCGCATGACGTCGAGCACCGACGTACGCACGTAGCGGGTGAGGACGGCGCCCTGCACGAGCCCGAGCGAGACCGCGGGCAGGACGAGCCCCCGCAGCCACGCGGCCGGGTCGTGCGCGGGCGGTGTCCATCCGCCCGACGGAAGCCAGCCGAGCTGCACGGCGAAGGCCTGCACGAGGATGATCCCGGCGAGGAACGCGGGCACCGCCATGCCGAGCTGCGAGAAGCCGGACACGGCGGCGCCGCTGGGCCTGCGGTGCCGCACGGCCGCGATCGTGCCGAGCGGCATCGCGATCAGCAGCGCCACCAGCATTCCGCTGCCGACCAGCCAGAGGGTGACGCCGAGCCGGTCGAGCAGCTGCGGCCCGATCGTCTCCCGCGTGACGTAGGACGTGCCGAAGTCGCCGCTCGCGACACCGCCCATCCAGTCCAGGTACTGGGTGAGCAGTGGCCGGTCGAGGCCGAACTCCTGCCGCGTCCGTTCGACCAGTTCGGGCGTGGCGTTCACGCCGAGCGCCACCTGCGCCGGGTCACCGGGCAGCACGGCCATGAAGGCGAACACCACCACGGATGCGGCGAGCACGCTGAGCAGGAGGATCGCCGTGCGGCGGGCTATCGCGAGGGTCACCGGGCCCTCCCCAGGTTCGTGAGGTCGAAGGACTCGCTGACCTGGTTGCGCACCAGGCCGGTGACCTCCTTCTTCGCCACCACGATGTTGGGGAACAGGAACAGCCAGTTCGCCGCCGCGTCCTCGGTGATGGTGCGGGCCACCTCCCGCATCTTCACGACCTGCTCGTCCGGCGTGCCGCTGTCGGCCTCGGCGAGCAGCTCACGCACGCGCGGCTCGTCGTAGCCCCAGTAGTAGTCCGGATCGCCGAACGTCGTGATGTCGCGGGCCTCGACGTGCTGCACGATCGAAAGGTCGTAGTCCTGGTCGGTGAACACCTGCTGGAGCCAGACGGCGGGGAAGTCCAGCGGCTCGATGCGCACGTCCACGCCGATCTTGCCGAGGTCGGAGGCGACGACCTGGGCCGCCGACATCGCGTAGGGCAGGTTCGCGATCCGCAGGCGCAGGTTCAGCTCCGGGTTACCGGCCTCGGCGAGCAGTTTCCGTGCACGGCCGGGGTCGTACGGGTAGTAGCCGGAGAGGTCCTCGTACCAGGGGTCCGTTGGCGGCACCATGCTGCCGATCAACGTGCCGCGGCCACCCCACGCCGCCGCGAGCAGCGCCTCGCGGTTCACGCCCAGCGTCAGCGCGCGGCGTACGCGCACGTCGTCGAGCGGGGGCCTCGCGTTGTTGTAGGCCAGCACGACCTCGCCGTTCGTGGTGCCCTGCAGGACGTTGAACCGGTTGTCCGCCTCGAACTGCGGCACGGAGTCCGGCACGGTGATCTGCGAGATCACGTCGATGCCATTGCTGAGCAGCGCGTTGTTCAGTGCCGTGGCGTCCTGGTAGTACTTCAGCACCACGGTTTCGTACTCCGGCCGCTCGCCCCAGTAGCCAGGTTCCTGGCGCAGCACGATCGAGTCGCCCCGGCGGCGTTCGGCCACCCGGTACGGGCCGGTGCCGATGGGCCGGGTGGCGAGGTCGGCGACGCCGCTGGGGTCGAACATCGCGCCGACCCTGCTGGTCATGTCGAACAGCCACGCGTTGCTCGGCTCGCCGAGCACCACCCGCGCGTGCTGTGGTCCCACCACGTCGACGCGCTCGACGACGTCCATCTTGGACTTCAGCGAGATGGTCCATTCGGTCTTGACCCGCTCGATGGAGAACTTCACGTCCTCGGCGGTGAACGGCTCGCCGTTGCTGAACTCGACGCCGGAACGCAGCCGGAAGTCGTACACCGTGCGGTCCTCGCTGACCGTCCACGACTCGGCCAGCAGCGGGACGATCTCGCCGCGCGCGTCGAGCTTCACCAGCCCCTCGTACACGTTGTAGAGCAGCGCCTGCGGGATCGCGGAACCGTCGGTGGTGGTGAAGTCGAAGTTCTGCGGTTCGGCGGTGAAGCCCACCGCCAGCGTGGACTCGTCGCCGCCGACCGTCGCGGTGGAGCCCGCGAAGCAGCCGGAAACCGCGAGAAGCAGTACCGGTAGTACCGCTGCCGTCGCACGGACCCGCATGCGCTCTCCAACCTAGTATGCTGGTCGGACCAGTGGCCTAGGCTTGCACTCGATGTCACGCCAGTCAAGAGGTGTCCCAGTGGATCCGGAGCCCGTGAGGTTCGAACCCGTCACCACCGTGCGCGCGTACGAGCGGGTGGTGGAGCAGATCGAGCAGGCGGTGCTCAGCGGCCGGCTGTCACCGGGTGAGCGGCTGCCGAGCGAGCGCGAGCTGATGGCGCAGTTCGGCGTGAGCCGGTCGACGGTGCGCGAGGCACTGCGGGTGCTGCAGGCCGGCGAGGTGATCCGGTCGCGGGCAGGTGACCCGCGAGGACCGGAGGTGCTGCCCGCCTCGACGGCGGTGCTGCAGAAGTCGATGCACCGGCTGGCGCGCGCCGAGGAACTCGGGCTGGCGCAGTTGTTGCAGTTCCGGATGCTGCTGGAGGGCTCTGCGTACCTGCTCGCGGCGCGGTTGCGCACCGAGGAGCAGCTCGCGCAGATGGACGCGGCACTTGCGGAGATGCGGGCGCAGCTGGGACGCGGCGACAGTGAGTTCAGCCGGGCGGACGTCGCGTTCCACGACGCGGTCGCGCGCGCCACGCAGAACCCGCTGCTGGTGGTGTGCGGGGAGGTGGTGCGCGGGGTGGTGCTGGAGCTGATCGAGGACAAGCTCGCGCACGCGGCCGACCGGCGTGCGCTGATGCGCAAGTCCGTCGCCCACCACATCGAGGTGCTGCGGGCGGTCCGGGACGGCGAGGGCGAGCGCGCGTGCCGGCTGGCCCGGCACGCACTGTACGACTACTACGCCGAGTACGTGCCGGAAGCCGAGCGCGCCATGCTGCACCCCCTGCTCGGGTCGTGAGTGCCTGGCGGCGTTACCAATCGGAGCGGAAGTAGCCCGACAGATACAGCCTTCAGACCTGCGAGTTCGGCTACTTTCGCTTCGGGTTGGTAACCATCGACTCAGTAGAACTCGCGTAGGCACTCACGACCCGGCGGGGTCAGCGGATCAGGCGGTGTTCTTCCGGCGACGCTGCAACAGCAGTGCCGCGGCACCGGCGATCACGAGGCCGGCACCGATCAGGATCGGCGTCAGCGCGGAGACACCGGTCTGCGCGAGCGGACCCGAGTCCGCCTGCGGGTTCACCGGGGTCTCGGTGGCAGGCGGAGCGACCGCGTTGGACGTGGTCGTGCTGGTCGGCGGAGCGGTGGTGGTGGTCTCCTCCGGCGGCGCGGTGGTCGCCGGGGCACCCTTCCAGCTCGCCGTCGCGGCCGCGGTCAGGTCGGTCTTCTCCGACTGCGCCACGATGAGCGACTGCGCCTTCTTGTCGTCGTACTTCGCTCCGACGAAGAGCCGGCCGGTGTTGACGTGGCCGTTCGCCTTGATCGAGAACTCGCCGTTGCCGTCGGCGGCGTCCTCCGGCACGTCGACGTAGATGTCGGTGCCGTCCGCGACGTCCGACATGGCCAGCTCGTTGCCGTCCACATCGGTGAGCTTGGCACCGTCGGGCAGGTCACTGTTGAGCTCGGTGATCTCACCCGTCGTCGAGACGGTGAACGGGCCGATGCGCTCGCCCGCGTCACCGGTGGCCTCCGCGGGGCTGAGGTCCAGCGTCGGAGCGGGCTCCCCCTCCACCTCGAGCTTGCCGTCGGTCAGGAAGTCGTAGAGGGCGGCGACGTCCTCGCCGGCCTCCTTGTCGTGCGGCACCGGCGACTTCTTGTTCAGTTCCTTGGCGTCGCTGAAGTGCCAGACGGCCGCCTGCGTTCCGGCGATCGCCTCACGCTTGTCGAGACCATTGTTGAGGTTTGAACCATTTTCGGTCAGCTGCTGTTCGAGCGCGTCCACGTCGACGGCCGGGTAACCGTGCTGCAGCACCCAGTTGATCTTTTCGCGGTTGTCGTGGAAAGGCGAGTCCTCGTTCGGATACTCGTCCCACGGCGTCTCCACCATGTCCTGCCCGCGGTCGATGCGCACGTTGATCTCGACGCAGTACATGTGCAGCATGCTGCCGCCGTCGAGCTTGAGGCCGAGCAGCGCGGTGCTCAGGCTCTTGTCCTTGCCCTCGATGTTGACCCGGTGACCCCCGGTGTCGTGACTCTGGATGAGCCGCCCGCTCGCTTCGTCGGCGGACGCGGGCAGTGCGGCCGACAGGACGGCGAGGGAGGCACCGGCCACGACGGCACCGGCGCGGACGAGTACCGATCTCTTGCGCATGAGTCTCCTTACCCCAGGACTCTGGAACCAATTCGAGTGAAGATCACACTTTCCAGTGAGGGCGGAGCATACACAGCGCAGAAAATTGGCCTGAACCGGCTGGGGCTATTGAGTTTGTTACGCCATTCGGGGGTGATCGTTAAACGAATGGGTAGATCGTGCACACCCTCAGGTCACGTCCAATGCTTGAGCCAGGTCCCGCCAGAGGTCGTCCGGATCCTCCAGCCCGACGCTGAAGCGGAGCCGGCCGCCCGGCACGTGCGCGTCCGACGGCCGCGCGGCACGCCGCTCGATCGAGCTCTCCACGCCGCCGAGGCTCGTCGCGTGCCGGACCAGGTGCAGGTTCGCGCACACCCGGTCGGCGGCGTTCGCGTCGGCGAGGTCGAAAGCGATCATGACGCCCGCGTCCGGGTACCGCACCCGCGTCACGGCCGGATGCCCGGCGAGGCGCTCGGCGAGCAGCGCCGCCGTGCGCGATGCCTCCGCGTACCGCACCGGCAGGGTGCGCAGCCCGCGCAGCGCGAGCCATGCCTCCAGCGCACCGGGTGTCGCTCCACCCCGGACACGGGCGTCGCGCAACCGGCCCGCCAGCGCCGCGTCGGCGGTCACGGTCAGCCCGAGCAGCAGGTCGCTGTGCCCGCCGATGAGCTTCGTGGCGCTGTGCACGACGATGTCGGCGCCCTGCGAAAGCGGCTGCCGGCCGAGCGGCGTGGCGAACGTGTTGTCCACGGCCACAAGTGGCCGCTGCTCCTGCGCCGCCGCGGCTCGCGCGATCGCGGCGATGTCCATCGACTCCAGGCTCGGATTCGTCGGCGACTCCAGCCAGAGCAGCCCGGTCTCCTCCGCCGCCGCGGTCCAGGCGGCGGTGTCCTCCGGCGCGAGCTTGCGCAGGCTGAGGCGGCCCGCGCGCTCGGCGTGCTCGAACTGCCCGCGCGTGCCCGCGTAGCTGTCCGCAGGAACCGCGACGACGGCGCCGACGGGCAGCAGGTCGAGCACGGCGGACACCGCGCCCATGCCGGAGGCGAACGCGGTGGCGGTGCCGCCCTCCAGTTCGCCGATCGCCTCCTCCAGCGCGGCCCACGTCGCGGTGCCGTCCTCGCGCGAGTACTCCAGCCCGAGCGCACTCGCCGGCACGATCGGGGTGTTGGCCGGCCCCGCTTCGGCTGGCGGCCGCCCGGCGACGATGGCCCGCGTGCGCGGCGCCCAGTTGTCGTTCACGAAACCTCCACACCTCGGCGCGCACCGACGAGCCGTACGGCCACGGCCGCCGGATCGAGCGCGCTGATCAGTTCGTCGCCCGCCGCCCGCAGCGCGGCGATCGACATCGGTTCGAGCCGCTCAAGCAGGAACAGGCCACGGCGGCTGTCCTCCCTGAGCCGGGTGCGCACGCACTGCCGGTGGTTCCACCGGCGGCAGGTCACCCCCGCGTCGTCGCGCCACACGACCTCGCCCGGCTCGGCGTACTCGGTCACCGGCACGCCGGCGGAGACGGTATCGAAGGGCTCGTCGCCGTTCGCGCGCACCAGTCGCGGAAAGCCTACGTAGGCGTCGAGGTCCTCACCGCCGACGGGCAGCCGGTGCAGGACCGACACGGCGTTGTAGATGTCGACCAGCCGGTTCACCGCCGGCAGGTCGGCCCCGCGGCGCAGCAACGCCTCCAGCGAGTTCCGGGTGCGGCCGGGTTTCGCGCCGAACGCCCGGTACGCCTCCCGCCACGCCTCGACGTGCGGTTCGGTCACCGCGCCACCGGCGCGCCGGGCCCGCTCCAGCATCCGCCAGGCGGTCGTGTCGGCCGGTCCGGCGGGTAGCCCCTCCGCGACGATGGCGAGTACGGCGAAATCGGGCCGCAGTGCGGCCACGGCCGGGTCGACCCGTATACCGTCGAGGAAGGACGCGTGGTCATTCTGCTGAACCATGCGGGTCACTATACCGACCAAGGGAGTGCGGTTGCCGGACACCGAGTCGCTGGCGACGCTGGCGAGCCTCGCTCGCAACGTCCGCGCCCAGCGCGCGCGACGGCAATGGACGCTGGACACTCTCGCGGCGCGCTCCGGGCTGAGCAAGGGTGTGGTCGTGGCGCTGGAGCAGGGGCGGGGCAATCCCAACCTGGCGACGCTGATCCGGCTCAGCGACGCGCTCGGCGTCTCGCTCACCGCGTTGCTGGAAGGCGGGGAGCATCCCGCGGTCCGGGTGAGCGACCGGCCCGCCCTGCTCTGGGAGGGTCCCGCGGGCGGCACCGGCCGCCTGCTCGACGGCACCGACTCGCCGTCGCCGGTGGAGCTGTGGCACTGGCGGCTGGAACCCGGCGAGCGGCACGACAGCGAGGCACACGCGCCGGGCACCCGCGAGCTCATCCACGTGTACTCCGGCGAGCTGGTGCTGACCATCGGTGGCCAGGACGTGCGCGTGCCGGCGGGTTCGTCGGCGCGGATGACCGCCGACGAACCGCACGGCTACGGCAACCCCGGCGCGACCGCGGTCGACTTCGCCGGCGTCGTCGTCCCGCCCGCGACCTAGCGGGGACGCCGTGAGGAGAACTCCACCACCTGCTGGTAGGTCGGCCGGTTCTGCGTGCTGATCTTGTCCTGGGTGATCCCGCCGAGCGGCTGGTGGACGATCGAGTCCGCGCACCACTGCGCGCCGGCCGCACAGTGCTCGTCACCCGGGTAGACCTCCTCGCCCGGCTGCGCGGCCGCCTGCCGCACGGTCTCGGCGAGCACCTGGCGGCAGGCAGCAAGGTCACCGCCGCCGCAGAAAGGCGCGCCGAGCGGACCCGCCACCTCGTCACCGAGGACCGAGCGGATGTCCTTGTGCACGTAGCCCCACCAGCCCGCCTGGTAGGCCGATCCGCGATGGTCCACTCCGGACGGTGCCTCGTCGACCTTCAGCACCGCACGCATCGCGTCGAACGCCGGCGCACCCATACCCGGCTCGAACTGTGCGCGCACCAGCAGCGGCCACCACGCGTCCATGATCCGGATCGCCTCGGCGTGCGCGTAGGTCCTGCTGCCTGGCGCGGTCTCCGCGCGCAGGCCGCCGTCGGCCAGCCAGCCGCGCAGCTTCTCGACGGCGGCCGCGGCGGCGGCGTCGAGCGGCCCGCTGTCGAGTACCCGCAACAGTTGGGGCAGCACCCGCTCCGTCCGCAGGTCGGCCAGGCCGGCCTCGGCCATCACCCGCGTGAGGTCGGCCCGCGTCACCGGCGTACCGCTGTCGATCAGGTCCCGCACCCTGCGGTCCAGCAGGTCGCCGCGGTGCACCGCGGACTTCTCGTAGCCCGCCGCCGCGTAGTCCAGCGCCTGCGCGTTGTTCCAGCTGATGTAGTAGTCCTGGCCGATCGAGTTGGGATGCTCCTCGAACGGCGTGTACTCGGCCGTGTTGCCCTCCGGGTTCCAGCCCTGCCAGTCGAAGCCCTCGTGCACCGGCATACTCGGATCCACTGTGGACAGCCGAACCGGGTTGGCGCCCGAGTTGTAGTACGCGGCGTCGTCGGCGTCGGCGTAGAACCAGTTGAACGTGAAGTTGACCCTGTCGGCCGCCCGCTGGAAGTCCCGCGCCGAGCGGATCGCCCCGGGGTCGTTGAACTCCTGGAAGCCGAGCAGCGAGTCGACCTCGTGCAGGAAGCTCGACCGCAGCGTGGTGTAGGCGACCGGCTTGCCGTCCACGATCGCCCGGTGGGTCACCGGGCCGTAGCGCGTGCGGTAGCTGCGCAGCGTGTAGGAGCCCGCGGCCGTGCCGTCGGCGACCGTGGGCCGCCAGGAGTTGCGGCGCTCCACGGTCTCCATCGGCAGGCACTCACCGCGGAAGAGGTAGGAGTCGGACTCCTTGGTGACCGCTCCCCCGCCCGGTTCGCACAACTCGACGGCATAGGTGTCGATCACGTCCTGCGCGGACGTGGTGGCGCTCCACGAGTAGTCCTGGCCACGGCCGAGCAGCACGTACATGCTCAGACCGGCGAAGGACGCGCCGCGCGCGCTGATCCCCGGTCCCTGCAACTCCTGCAGCATCAGCAGTTGCGGCGCGAAGTAGCCGGTCTGCGGGCCGAACACGGCGACCGGGTGCCCGCTCTCGGTGTGCCTGCCGGAGACGACGAGCGCATTGGACATGCCGTGGCGCACCGGCTGGGTCACCTGGGCGCTTTCGGCCGAGCCCTGCGGATCGAAGACGAGCTGCTGCCTCTCGACCGTCCCGGGCTCGGGCATCGCCACGCCCTGCGGATCGGCGGGCGCCTTGCCGTACGGGAAGCGCTGGCCGTCGTGCAGCGTGCGCACCGCCTCCGGATCGTCCTCGGCGCGCAGGCTCCGCCACACCTGCTCGCCCTGTTCCAGCCCGTAGCGCTCCTGGATGGCGAGCTTCGCGATCGCCGCCTCCACCTCGCCGCCGCCACCGGCGCCGAACTGGGCACCGACCACGGAGGCGAGGACCACAAGGTCGGTCAGCTTGAAGGGCTCGATCGTGCCCGCGTTCGTGATCGCGTCGACCTGCCCGGTCAGCACGTACTCGCCGGGGAAGTAGCGGCCCCGGTGCGCGGCGCGGATGTAGGCGTTGATGCCTTCCACATACGACTGCGCGTCGGCGAGCCCCTGCTCGCCCCGGGGGCCGGAGTTCGCGATGCGGTTGATCTGCTGCTCCAGCTCCTCCTCGGTGTAGGGCGCCGCGGCGAAGAACTGCTGTTCGAGCTCGCGGTTGCCCTCCGCGCCCCCGGCGAACGGCGTGAGCCGGCCGCGGCCGACGTGCCGCATGACGTCCATCAGCCACAACCTGTCCTGCGCGGCGGCGTACCCGGCGCCGAACTCGGTACCCGATCGGGTGCTGCCGTAGATGTGCGGGATCCCGAGCTTGTCGCGGACGATCGTGACGTCCGCGCGCGGCTTGCGGACGCTCTCCACTTGGCCGTCCGGGACACCGAACGAGGCATCGTTGAAGAAGTCGTTGATCGTGTCGGTGGTCAGCCCCCGGTAACCGGACGCCAGCGCCGCGTACTTGCCCAGCTGGTCCGCCGCGTGCGGCGGCCTGGTGCCGAAGAGCTGGTGCGCGAGGATGTCCGCGAGTGTGGCGTTTCCGTTCTGACCCGGAGGCAGGATGTCGGAGCACTGCCCGACGCAGTGGTCCTCGTAGTCCTCGGCCTGCGGGGCGGACCGGGGTTGCGGAGCGGGCGCGGACTGCGCCTGGGGAGCGACCACGAGGCCGGCGGCGAGAGTTCCGATCGCGATGAAAGTGCCCAGACGTGTCCGCATGCCCGTATGCCCCTTCCGAACGTGACGAACGGCACGCTACTAACTCGGATTTAACATTGTGAAGAGTTTTCGCGTTCTTTCGCTCCGTAGGAGCATCGAGCGTTGGCGCAGGGTGACCGGTACGGTGACCGACCATGACTCCGCAGAGGCCCCGCGTCGACGTTCCCGAGGGCGAGCCACCCGCAGGACTCGAGGTATCCGACATCACGGTGGGCGACGGCGCCGAGGCGCGGCCGGGCACGACCGTGCACGTGCACTACGTCGGCGTCTCGTTCTCCACCGGCGAGGAGTTCGACGCGTCGTGGAACCGGGGCGCTCCGCTGAGCTTCCCGCTCGGCGCCGGGCACGTCATCCCCGGCTGGGACAGCGGTGTCGTGGGAATGCGCGTCGGCGGCCGGCGGCGCCTGGTGATTCCGCCCCATCTCGCTTATGGCGAACACGGTGCGGGCAGCGTCATCAAGCCGAACGAGACCCTGGTCTTCGTGGTCGACCTGGTGGACGTCAACTGAACGCTCGTGAGTGCGCACACGAGTTAGAACTCGCGTAGGCACTCACGAGGGACGGTGCTGGTGAGCGACCTGCGCGAACAGGGCTTCCCTGGAGTTCGAAGTGGGCGAGGAGGGAGTTGAACCCTCACGTCCTTCCGGACACACGGACCTGAACCGTGCGCGTCTGCCATTCCGCCACTCGCCCGAGCAACTGCGACAGCGAGATCAGCGTAGCAGGCCGCCCAGACGGGTTTCACCGGCCCCGGTGTTCAACACCCTGAACCCAGATACGATTCAGGGTGGGAAGTACGCGAGGGAAGGAGGGGTTGGCCAGGTGGGTCGCGTTCAGCGCTTCGACCGGCGTCTCGAGAACCTCGTGGGCAACACCTTCGCCCGGATGTTCGGGGGCAACGTCGTTACCCAGGAGGTGGCGCAGGATCTGGAGCGTGAATGCGAGGGCAACGTCCGTGAGCTCGCCGGTGGCCGGCTGCTCGCCCCCAACCACTACATCGTCTCCCTTGGGCCTGCCGATCACGATCGGATGGCGGGCGCGGAGCGTCCCGTCACACAGGTACTCGCGGATGCGGTGGCACAGCACCTCGCCGAGCACGGCTGGGACACCTATGGTGACGTCGTAGTTTCGCTCGAGCGCAACGAGGCGCTGCATACTGGACAGTTCAGGACCCGCTCGACCGTCGATCCCGACGTCAAGCCACACGACGCCAGGGCCGCGGCACGGTCAGCACGAACCAGCGACGCAGGAGACCGACCAATGAGCCAGCCCGGCGGCTACGGCCAATACGACCAGGGTGACCCGTACGGCCAGCAGGGTCAGTACGGCTACGGACAGGGGCAACCCGGTTACGACCAGGGGTACGGCCAGCCCGGCGGCTACGACCAGGGGTACGGCCAGCCACCACCTCCGGGATACGAGCAGGGCTACGGCGCCCCGCCACCCGGATACGACCAGGGCTACGGCCAGCCACCACCACCCCCTCCCGGCTACGACCAGGGCTACGGCGCCCCGCCACCCGGATACGACCAGGGTTACGGCGCGCCGCCCCCGGCTCCCGGATACGACCAGGGCTACGGCCAGCCACCACCTCCGGGATACGAGCAGGGCTACGGCGCCCCGCCACCCGGATACGACCAGGGCTACGGCCAGCCACCACCACCCCCTCCCGGCTACGACCAGGGCTACGGCGCCCCGCCACCCGGATACGACCAGGGTTACGGCGCGCCGCCCCCGGCTCCCGGATACGACCAGGGCTACGGCCAGCCACCACCTCCGGGATACGAGCAGGGCTACGGCGCCCCGCCACCCGGATACGACCAGGGCTACGGCCAGCCACCACCACCCCCTCCCGGCTACGACCAGGGCTACGGCGCCCCGCCACCCGGATACGACCAGGGTTACGGCGCGCCGCCCCCGGCTCCCGGATACGACCAGGGCTACGGCCAGCCACCACCTCCGGGATACGAGCAGGGCTACGGCGCCCCGCCACCCGGATACGACCAGGGCTACGGCCAGCCACCACCACCCCCTCCCGGCTACGACCAGGGCTACGGCGCCCCGCCACCCGGATACGACCAGGGTTACGGCGCGCCGCCCCCGGCTCCCGGATACGACCAGGGCTACGGCCAGCCACCACCTCCGGGATACGAGCAGGGCTACGGCGCCCCGCCACCCGGATACGACCAGGGCTACGGCCAGCCACCACCACCCCCTCCCGGCTACGACCAGGGCTACGCGGCGCCGCCGAGCCCGCCCGGTGGTTACCCCGCGCAGGCGCCGCCGCCGGATCCTTACGGCCAGCAGGGCTACGCCGCGCCGCCGATGCCGGGCGGTGGCCGCCAGTTGCAGGCCAGCTTGCAGCTCGACGACGGCTCGAACCGCTCCTACGCGCTGAAGCAGGGCGGCAACGTGGTGGGCCGTGGCCAGGACGCGGACTTCCGGCTGCCGGACACCGGCGTGTCCCGCAGGCATCTGGAGATCACCTGGGACGGTCAGAGCGCCACGCTCGCCGACATCGGTTCGACCAACGGCACCACTGTCAACGGCACACCGGTGCAGACCTGGCAGCTCGCCGACGGCGACGTCATCCGGGTCGGGCACTCGTCACTGGTGTTCCGTACGCAGGGCTGACAACCTTCGGATCGGCTAGGCCCGGCCACGCTGTTCGTCGTATTCAGCTCCTCCCGCACGGCCCGTATCCGGGTGTCCCGCATAATGGCGGCCGTGCGGGGACCCGTGGCGTCCCCGCATCGGGGTACCGGGGGCCCTGGCAGAAGGCGCAGAGATCCAGACAGACAGCGCCGCGGGCTGGGCGCGACGAGGGCGGGAGCTGACACAACAGGTGCCAGAGCTGGTCGTTCAACTCACCAGAGCAGGATTTCTCCTCCTGCTCTGGTTGTTCGTGCTCACCGCGCTGCGCGTGGTGCGTTCGGACCTCTACGCCGCGTCGGGCCTGCGGGTCAACGTGCCGAGCTTCCGGCGCGGCAAGGAGCGGAAGAAGCCGCGGGGCAGCAAGACCCCGCGGCAACTCGTGGTCACGCACGGAGCGCTCGCGGGCACGCGGATCGCCCTGGACGGCAGGCCGATCCTGATCGGCCGCGCGGACGACTCCACGCTGGTGCTCGACGACGACTACGCCTCGACCCGGCACGCCCGGCTGTCCCTGCGTGGTGACGAGTGGTATGTGGAAGATCTGGGCTCGACGAACGGGACCTACCTGGACCGGGCTAAGGTCACTGCACCACTCCGAGTCCCGCTCGGCGTCCCCATCCGGATTGGCAAGACGGTGATCGAGCTTCGCCCATGACACTCGTCCTTCGCTACGCGGCCCGCAGTGACCGTGGCCTGGTCCGTTCCAGCAACCAGGACTCGGTGTACGCCGGCCCGCGCCTGCTCGCACTCGCCGACGGCATGGGCGGCCACGCCGCCGGTGAGGTGGCCAGCAAGGTGGTCATCGCCTCGCTGGCCCCCCTTGACGACGACGAACCCGGCGACGACCTGCTCACACAGCTTCGCGAGGCCGTGACCCAGGGCAACGCCGCGATCTCCGAACTCGTGGCGGGCGACCCGGATCTCGACGGCATGGGCACGACGCTCACCGCTGTGCTGTTCTCCGGTTCGCGGCTCGGGCTCGTGCACGTCGGCGACTCGCGTGCCTACCTCCAGCGCGACGGCCAGTTCACGCAGATCACCCGCGACGACAGCTTCGTCAACGAACTTCTCGAACAGGGCCGGATCACCGAGGACGAGGCCGCGACCCACCCGCAGCGCTCGCTGCTGCTGAAGGCGCTGACCGGGCACGAGGTCGAGCCGAACTTCACCGTGCGCGAGGCGCGCGCGGGCGATCGTTACCTGCTGTGCTCGGACGGGCTTTCCGGCATGGTCAGCAACGAGACGATGTCCGAGGCCATGCAGATCCCGGATCCGCAGGAATGCGCCGACCGGATGATCGAGCTCGCCCTCAAGGGCGGTGGCACGGACAACGTCACCGTGATCGTGGCCGACGTGGTGGACGTCGACTTCGGTGAGGACGCCCCGATCGTCGGCGGCGCCGCCGGGGACGGCAGCGACGAGGGCCACCAGGGCGACTCGCCCGCCGCGCGGGCACGAGCGCTCACCGCGCAGCCGCAGCCGCAGCGGGTGGAGCCTGCGGAGCCCCCGCCGGACCCAAAAGCGAAACGCCGTAGGCGCTTCCGGTTGCTCGTCGCGTTCGGGCTGGCACTCGTGCTGCTCGCGGCCGCGGCGATCGCGACGCGCTACTTCGTCCTGCGGCAGTACTACGTCGGCGTGGGCACCGACCAGGAGGTCGTGATCTACCAGGGCGTGCCCGGGAGCATCCTGGGCTTCGACCTGCACAAGCGGGCCGAGGGCTCGTGCGCGCCCGAGGCGACGCTCTGCGAGCCGCTGCGGGTCAGCGACCTGCAGCAGGACGCGCGGGACGCCGTGCGCAACGGCGTGAAGCGGGATGGGCTCGCCGAGTCCCGCGACTACATCGACACCCTGCGGCGCAACAACGTGCTGGAGATCTGCGACGAGGAGCAGCCGCAGGGCGGCGGCGTCGTCGGCGGTATCGAGCGCGAGGACTCCGCCGGGCAGCAGACCGAGACGACCGCACCGGGACAGCGACAGCAGGGTGGGCAGCCGGGGGTGGACTGCCGCCCGGCGCCCAGCCCAGGCGGTGGCTGATGAGTCAGCCGGGAGCCGGCTCGCGGGCAGCGCAGTACGCCACCAACCCGCCCCGCGAAATGCCGAAGCGCAGCGGCACCGAACTGGCCCTGCTCGCGTTCGCCGCGTTCATCGTCACGTCGGCGTTCGTGCTCGTGCAGGCGAACCAGGAACAGGAACTGTCCTGGGACGTCGTCTGGTACGGCCTGGCCTACCTGGCGATCTTCGCCGTCGCGCACCTTGCCGTGCGACGCTGGGCACCGTACGCCGATCCACTGATCCTGCCGTGCGTGGCGTTGCTCAACGGCATCGGCCTGGTGATGATCTACCGGATCGACATGGCACAGGCCGAGCGGGCGATCTCGCTCAGCCAGGAGGTCACCGAGAACGCGCCGCGGCAGGTGCTGTTCACGGTGCTGGCGCTCGCACTGTTCCTCGCCGTGCTCATCGTGGTGCCCGATCACCGCACGCTCACCAGGTACGCCTACACGTTCGGGCTGGTCGGCATCGTCGCGCTCGCCCTGCCCGCGTTGCTGCCCAGTTCGCTCTCGGAGGTCAACGGCGCGAAGGTCTGGCTGAAGCTGCCCGGGTTCTCGATCCAGCCCGGTGAGTTCGCCAAGATCCTGCTGATGATCTTCTTCGCGTCGTTCCTCGTCGCGAAGCGCGACCTGTTCATGGCGGCGGGCAAGCGGGTCCTCGGCGTCGAGCTGCCCCGGGCCCGCGATCTCGGGCCGATCCTCATCGCCGCCGTCGCGTGCCTCGGCATCCTGGTGTTCGAGAAGGACCTCGGCACCGCGCTGCTGTTCTTCGGCATCGTCCTGGTGATGCTCTACGTCGCCACCGAGCGGATCATCTGGGTGGTCGTCGGGCTCGGCCTGTTCCTCGGCGGGGCGCTGATCGCCTACCAGCTGTTCACGCACGTGCAGCAGCGCGTCGCGAACTGGATCGACCCACTGGCCACCTACGACGATCCCGGCGGCGGTTACCAGATCGCGCAGGGTCTGTTCGGCCTCGGCACGGGCGGCGTCTTCGGCACCGGCCTCGGCGCGGGCAGGCCGGAGACGGTGCCGGAGGCCAACACCGACTTCATCACCGCGGCACTCGGTGAGGAGCTCGGCTTCGTCGGGCTCGCCGCGCTGCTGATGATCTACCTGCTGCTCGCGATGCGCGGCATGCGCGGTGCACTGGCGGTGCGGGACACGTTCGGCAAGCTGCTCGGCGGCGGGCTGTCGTTCACGATCATCATGCAGGTCTTCGTGATCGTCGGCGGGGTCACCAAGCTGATCCCGATGACCGGCATCACGACGCCGTTCCTCTCCTACGGCGGCTCCTCGCTGCTCGCCAACTACATCCTCGTCGCGCTGCTGCTGCGCATCTCCGACGCCGCGCGCCGGCCGCAGCCCGCGGCGAAGCCACGGCCACAGGCGCAGGCCCCGCTGGCCGAGGCGCACACGGTGATGGTCCAACGGCCGCAGCCCGCGGAAGGGGGGAGGACCGAATGAACACACCGCTGCGCAAGGTCGGGGTCGCCATGCTCGTCATGGTGACCCTGTTGCTCGTCAACGCGACCTACATCCAGGTCGTCAAGGCCGACGACTACCGCACCGACGGCCGCAACAGCCGCGTGCTGCTCGACGAGTACTCCCGGGAACGCGGCAAGATCGTGGCCGAGGAGGCCGGGCAGGTACTCGCGGGCGTCGAGCCGACCGACGACCGGCTCCAGTACCAGCGCACGTACTCGAACGGACCGATGTACGCCCCGGTCACCGGGTACTACTCGGTGCGCTACGGCGCGGACGGCCTCGAAGGCAACATGGACGAGTTCCTCAACGGCTCGGATCCGCGCCTGTTCGTGCGCAGGCTCTCCGACATGATCACCGGCCGGGACCCGCGCGGCGGCAATGTCCGGCTCACCGTGCGCCCCTCGGTGCAGGAGGCCGCGTACCGGGCGATGACCGACCGGGGCTACACGGGCTCGGTCGTGGCGCTCGACCCGAAGACCGGCGACATCCTGGCGATGGTCTCGACCCCCTCCTACGACCCGAACCGGCTGGCCTCGCACAGCAGCGAGGAGCAGCAGGCGGCGTGGGAGCAGTACACCGAGAACGAAGCCAACCCGATGCTCAACCGCGCGATCCGGGAGACCTACCCGCCCGGTTCGACGTTCAAGATCGTCACCACGGCCGCGGCGCTGGAGAACGGCGCGACGCCGGACACCAAGGTCACCAGCGCGGCCAACGTGACCCTGCCCGGCACCAGCACGACGCTGGAGAACTTCGGCGGCCAGACGTGCCCGGGCAGCACGCTGAAGGACGCACTCGCCTACTCGTGCAACACCGCCTACGCCGAGCTCGCCGGGAACCTCGGCGCGGAGAAGCTGCGGGAGACCGCGGCGGACTTCGGGATCGGGATGAGCGACCTGGAGATCCCGATGAGCGTGGTGCCCTCCTCGCTCGGCGACCTGGAGAGCGAGGCCGCGCTCTACCAGAGCGGCATCGGACAGCGTGACGTCAGGCTCACACCGATGCAGGACGCGCTGCTGTCGGCGACGGTGGCCAACGGCGGTGTCGCGATGAAGCCGCAGCTGGTGCGGGCACTGCTGGCGCCGGACCTCTCCACGATCGAGGAGTTCGCTCCCGAGGAGCTCACCGGTGAGGCGGCGATGTCCGCGGCCAACGCCGAGGCGCTCAAAGACATGATGATCGCCTCGGAGGAGAACACCAGCGGGGGCGGCAAGGACCCCTCGCTCAACATCGCCTCCAAGACCGGGACCGCCGAGCACGGCAGCGACCCGAAGGCGACCCCGCCGCACGCGTGGTACACCGCGTTCGCACCCCATGACGACCCGCGGATCGCCGTCGCGGTGATCGTCCAGTCCGGTGGCGACCGCGGCCTCGCCGCGACCGGTGGCTCCGTCGCCGCCGAGATCGGCCGGACGACCATCGCCGCCGCTCTCGGAGGTGGGTAGCGGATGCTGGCGTCGGGGCAACTGCTCGCGGAGCGTTACCGCCTCACCGGCCGGATCGCCGTCGGTGGGATGGGTGAGGTCTGGGAGGCCAACGACACTCGCCTCGACCGGACGGTGGCGGTGAAGATCCTCAAGGCGGAGTTGTCCGGTGACGCGGAGTTCCTGCACCGCTTCCGCACCGAGGCACGCACCACCGCCTCACTGAACCATCACGGGATCGCGGCGGTGCACGACTACGGCGAGACGGCTGAGCCGGGGACCGGGGCATCCGGCGCACACCACATCGCGTACCTGGTGATGGAGCTCGTGGAGGGCGAGCCGCTGGCGGCCATCCTCGCCCGCGAGCGGCGGATCTCGGCCGAGCGCACGCTCGACATCCTCGAACAGGCCGGGCGCGCGCTCCAGGCCGCGCACGAGCGCGGGCTGGTGCACCGTGACGTGAAGCCGGGAAACATCCTGGTCAGCGCCACCGGTGTCGTGAAGCTCACCGACTTCGGGATCGCCAAGGCCGCCGACGCCGCGCCGGTCACGCGCTCCGGGATGGTGATGGGCACCGCGCACTACATCGCTCCCGAGCAGGCCCTCGGACAGGACGCGGAGCCCGCGAGCGACGTCTACTCGCTCGCCGTGTGCGGCTACGAGTGCCTGGCCGGACACCGGCCGTTCCTTTCGGAGAACGCGGTGACCGTCGCCATGATGCACATCAGGGACCTGCCGCCGCCGCTGCCGCCGGACGTTCCGCCGGGCGCGCGAGCGGTGATCGAGGCGACACTGGTCAAGGACCCGCGGCAGCGTTACGCGGGTGGCGGCGAGTTCGCCAACGCGGTGGCCGCGATCAGGGCCGGGCATCCGCTGCCCGCCCCGGCGGGCATGGTCGGTGCCGGTTACGTGGGCAACCCGGCCGTCGCGGCGGGCCCGATGGCTCCGGTCGGCCCCGGCTCCCACCCCACCATGCAGCCGGTGACGCCACCGCACACCGGTGGTATGCCACATCCGGTACCGCCCCGGCGCCGCAGCCACGCCGGGTTGTGGATACTTCTCACGCTGGCCCTCGTCCTGCTCGTCGTTGCGGCAGCGGTGCTGGTGCCGCGGCTGCTGCGCCCGGAGAGCGAGGGATCACCGGGTCCGATCGACGTACGCCCGGCACACAGCGACGAGGATTCCGCCGGTATCGCGGACAACTGGTGGAACACCCGCGAACGTTCAACTGAGGAAGACGGCGTACAGGGCAAGATGGGCACGCCGCAGGCGGAGACCCGGAACGCGCTCGCCGAAAGCCCGGCGCGTTGGAGATGACACTGACGGAATGGAACGGCACCAGGCAATGAGCGCACCCCGACTGCTCTCGAACCGCTACGAGCTGGGCGACACGCTCGGCTACGGCGGCATGTCCGAGGTCCACCACGGTCATGACGTTCGGCTCGGCCGCGAGGTCGCCGTGAAGATCCTGCGTGCCGACCTCGCGCGTGATCCTCAGTTCCAGGAGCGCTTCCGCCGGGAGGCGCAGAACGCGGCCGCGCTGAACCATCCGGCGATCGTCGCGGTGTACGACACCGGTGAGGCGAACACCGACTACGGCCCGCTGCCCTACATCGTCATGGAGTTCGTCGAGGGGCGCACGCTGCGGGACATCGTCAAGACCGAGGGTCCGATGTCGCAGAAGCGGGCCATGGAGGTCATGGCCGATGTCTCCGCGGCACTCGACTTCTCCCACCGGCACGGCATCGTGCACCGGGACGTGAAGCCGGCCAACGTGATGATCACCCGCAACGGCGCGGTGAAGGTGATGGACTTCGGTATCGCGCGCGCGGTGCACGACGGCCAGGCCGCGATGACCCAGACCGCCGCCGTAATAGGGACCGCGCAGTACCTCTCGCCGGAGCAGGCCCGTGGTGAGCAGGTCGACGCCCGCAGTGACGTCTACGCCGCGGGCTGTGTGCTGTACGAGCTGATCACCGGTGAACCCCCGTTCACCGGGGACTCCCCCGTCGCGGTCGCCTACCAGCACGTGCGGGAGGACCCGCTGCCGCCGTCGGCGGTCAACCCGGCCGTCTCGCCCGAACTGGACGCCGTGGTGCTGAAGGCGCTCGCCAAGGGCGCGGCCAACCGGTACCAGTCGGCGGCCGAGATGCGCTCCGACCTGGTGCGCACGCTGTCCGGCCAGCGCCCGTCGGCGCCGATGGTGATGTCCGACGACGAGCGCACCCAGGTGCTCGGCGCCGGGACCAACAACGAGGACACGTACGCGGGTGGCCCGGACGGTTACGGCTACGACGACGAGGACGAGGCGCGGCGCAGGCGCAAGCGGCGGGGCCTCATCGCGGCGTTGCTCGCGGTGCTGGCCATCGCGGCGGTGCTGCTGACGCTGTGGCTCCTCGGCGCGTTCAAGAGCGAGCCCGACCTGGTGCCGGTCACCGACGTGCGCGGCATGGCCTATGAGCAGGCCGTGGCCGAACTGCGTGACGACGGCTTCAACAACTTCAACCGGCAGAACGTGCCCTGCGGCGGCGAGGAGACCGACGGCGAGCCGTCCTGCACGGCCGACCAGATCGACAGGGTCATCAACACCGATCCTCAGGCCACCGAGCGGGTCCCCACCAGCGAGCAGATCACGATCCAGGTCGGGGTGGCACCCGCGAAGGTGAAGGTGCCCGATCTGACCGGCATGAGCCGGAGCGAGGCGGAGGCGGCGCTGAAGGAGGCGGGTCTCGCCCTCGGAAACGTCAACGAGGTCGCGGTGGAGGATCCGAACACCTACGACAAGGTCATCGAGCAGAACCCCGCGGCGCAGACGGAGATCGAGAAGGGCCGGTCGGTCCAGATCACCATCGGCACGGAACCGGACATGGTGGAGGTCACCAACTACACCGGCAAGAGTTTCGAGGAGGCCAAGGCCGGGCTGGAGGCCGACGGGCTGACGGTGTCCCGTACCGACGTCGACTCCGACGCACCGGCCGGTCAGGTGGTCAGCCAGACGCCCAACGGGGGCAACGTACCGGTGGGCTCGCAGGTGCAGCTCGAGGTCTCCAACGGTTCACAGCAGACGATCGAGATGCCGGACCTGACCGGGATGACGGAGGATCAGGCGCTGGCCACCCTGCGCGAGGCCGGCTGGGAAGGCAACGTGAACCGGCAGACCGAAGAGGTCAGCGACGACAGCGACATCGGCAAGGTGACCAACACCGACCCGTCGCGGGGCAGCACGATCACGAAGAGCCAGGCGATCACGCTCTTCATCGGGGCGGACGACGACGGTGCGACGGAGACCTCGGAGTCGGAGCCGGGCATTCCGGGCCTGCCCGGCAACAACAACGGCTGAGGCCGGCTGGTGAGTGCCGGCGCGAGTTCTGGCTCGTGCCGGCACTCACGAGCCTTACCTCGCGCAAGGTCACGCGGTGGCGGCGGCCTTCTGCAGTGACCTCGTGGTGTGTTCGAGCTCGTCCACGACGCTCGCGTCCACCGGGTGACCCGCCCCGGCCATCCAGTTCGCCAGCATCCGGTGCCCACCCTCGGTGAGCACCGACTCGGGGTGGAACTGGACGCCCTCCACCGGCAGCTTCCGGTGCCGCATTCCCATGACCACACCCGCGTCGGTGCGGGCGGTCACCGCGAACTCGTCCGGGATCGTGTCGGCGAGCACGGTGAGCGAGTGATACCGGGTGGCCGTGAACGGGTCGGGCAGCCCCGCGAGCACACCCTGCCCGTTGTGCCGGACCTGGCTGGTCTTGCCGTGCAACAGCTCGTGCGCCCGGTCGACGGTGGCACCCCAGGCGGCCCCGATGGCCTGGTGACCGAGGCAGACGCCGAGCATGGGCACCCGCTCGCTCGCGCAACGGCGGACAACATCGACGCTCTGCCCGGCGCGCTCAGGGGTGCCCGGTCCTGGCGAGACGAGCACACCGTCGAACGAGGCGATCTCGTCGAGCTCCACGACGTCGTTCCGGCGCACCGTGCAGTCCGCGCCGAGCTGGGCGAGGTACTGCACGAGGTTGTAGACGAAGCTGTCGTAGTTGTCGACGACGAGTACGCGCATACCGGACAGCCTAGCCGCTCAGGAGGGGTCCACCGCGACGTCGTTGAACGGCAGCAGCGGCTCGGCCCACGGGAACACCACGAACATCAGCAGCGCCACCGCGCCGAGCAGCAGCACGACCGCGAGCGCGGCCCGCACCGCCACCGGGCCGGGCAGGTGCCGCCAGATCCAGCCGTACATCAGGCCTCCCCGATCTCGCGCAGCAGCTCCTCGTATCCCGCGCCCGGCTGCTTCCGGAACTGGTTGGTCAGCACCGAGTGGATGATCAGCCGCTCGCGGTCGGAGAACTGCGGGTGGCAGGTGGTCAGCGTGAGCAGGGCCGCCTGCGACGCCGGGGGCAGGGTGCTCTCCGGCTTGTACGGCACCGGAGCCACCGCGTCGCCCCGGTCGGGCGTGACGATGACCCGGCCGAACGTCTCGTCGTAGGCGCCCTGCTCGTCCTGCAGCGGGGCGACGTTGGCGCAGCGCGGGTCGCGGGCCTTGCCTTGCGCCCAGCCGGCCACCTCGCCGGACATCGGCAGCACCCGGTACACGAAGAAGCTGTCCACCGTCTCGATGACGATGGCGTCACAGGAGTTCAGCAGGTCGAGGTCGTTGAACGGCGCACCCTTGCCGACCCGGTGCCCGGCGACCCCGAAGTTGCCCGGTTCCCCGGGCATCGCCGTCTCCTTGTAGTGCCCTGGGCCAACCTCCAGTGCCGCGCCGTCCACCCCCTGCTGAACGGTGAATCCCCAGTCCGCGCCGAACGACGGGATGTAGATCCGGGCGAACGCCGTGCCGTCGGCGAGGTCGGCGTGCAGCTCGCGTTCCTGCGACCACCGCTCGTCGAGGGCCGCGCTGGCCTCCCGTTGCAGCTGCGCCGACATCAGGTTCGTCACATACAGCTCGTAGACCACGAACAGCAGCACGACCACCCCGAGGGTGATGAGAACTTCGCCGAACGTGCGCACGGCCGCCCGTCCCGCGCCACCGCCGGAGCGCGGCGGCTCGGGCGGTCTCACCGGCGGTTTGGCCGGTGGCTGCCGTGGCGGGCCCTGCGGCCGGCGAGGCCGGCCGGACGCGTCTCGCGGTGGCTGTGCCTGGGGCCGCCGCTGCGGGCCGCCCGGTCTGCGGGCGAAGCCGGGGACGGGAATCTCCCGGGTCTCCGGCTCCTCGTACCTCGACAAGCGAGCTCCTCTCGAGCACCTGCCGTGCTCGTTTCCCGATCCAAGCTTTGGCGCGGCGCTCGCTCCCCGGTTCTAGCGGCCGCTCGATTACGTTAACGTGTTCAGTAGGCGGCGGTTGCGCACCGCCGCGGATATGCCCGACAGCACGCGAGGACTCTCATGCCCAAGTCCAAGGTCCGTAAGAAGACGGCCTACACCCCGCCGACCGATCGCCGCACCCCGGTGAAGGTACGTGCGGCGGGCCCGTCGCATCCGATCTACAAGGGTGTGATGTTCGGGCTGATGCTACTCGGCCTGCTCTGGCTCGTCGTGAACTATCTCGCGGGCGACAAGATCCCGTTCATGCTCGAACTCGGCAACTGGAACTTCGCGATCGGGTTCGCCCTGATGATCTCCGGCCTGCTGATGACGATGCGCTGGCGGTGATGGGCCGAACGGCGGAATCGAACTACAACGGTGTGACTAATCCCCACTGTGGATAACACCTGTGGATAGCTCAGGCGCGCGGTGGGCGCCGCATATCGGTTTGGTGACGATCGGCTGGCTGATCGCGGCGATCGCCGCCACCAGCGCCGTCACAACCGGACTCTCCGGCGACCGCCCGGGCGCCGTGCTGTTCGGCGTGGCCGCGCTCGCGGCGACCGTCGTGGCCGCGCACGGCACCCTGGTGCGGCCCAGGCTCGCCGCCGACGCGTGGGGCGTCCGCGTTCGCACGCTCGGCGGCACGCGGCGGCTGGACTGGTCCGAGGTGCGGCTACGGCTGGCGACGACGCGCCGGTTCGGCCGGGACGTCACCGTGCTCGAGGTGGAGTCGGACGAGCTGGTCGTCCTCGGCTGGATCGAGCTCGGCGCCGACCCGCGGGACGTGCACGACGCCCTCACCGCGCTGCGCACCTCGTGAGTGCGGAGTCGAGTTCCAACTCGGGTGGGCACTCACGACTAGCAGGCCACTCCCTGCGAGCCGCAGATCAGCTCGGCGAGCTGTGCGTCCCGGTAGAGGACGAGGCCGAGCAGTGCGACCGCCAGCAGCGCGAGCGTGCCCGCCTGGTAGGCGGTGCGCCGCTTCTCCGGGGCGTAGACCATCGCCACCATCACCAGCGCGCCGATCACCAGCCCGCCGAGATGGCCCAGCAGCGAGATGTTCGGGATGGTCACCGTGATGATGAGGTTCAGCACGATGATGCCGATGGCGCCGGTGGGGTTGAGCCGCAGCCGCAGCACGGCGACGAGGAGTGCACCGAGCAGCCCGTAGACGGCACCGGACGCGCCCGCGGTGCCCGTCTGGATGTCGCCGAACGCGAAGACGGCGGTCGAGCCGCCCAGCAGGGACACCAGGTAGAGGCCCAGGAACCTGACCTTGCCGAGCAGGGCCTCCAGATCCCGGCCGAGGATCCAGAGCGCGAACATGTTCATCGCGAGGTGGAGCAGGCCGTAGTGCAGGAAGCCGGAGGTGAGCAGGCGCCACCACTCGTCCTGCACCACGATCCCGACCGGCCAGAGCACCCCTTCGGTGAACACCGCCGAGTCGTCGTTGCGCATCGGGTCCTGTGCCTGCGCGGCGGTGAACAGGTACACCAGGACGTTGATCGCGATCAGCGCGGGCACCACGATCGGGCGCTGCGACATCCGCGCGCCTGCCACGGTCCGTGCGCCGTAGCCGGCCCGCCGGTACTGCGTCGCGGCGGCCTGCTGCTGCTGCCGTGCGGACTGCACACAGTCGATGCACTGGTGCCCGACCGACGCCTCCCGAAGGCAGTCCGGGCAGGCAGGCCGTTCGCAGCGCGTGCAGCGCAGACCGGTCTGCCGATCCGGATGCCACCAGCAGCCGGGCAACGCCTCCTGCTGGTGCGACTGCCCGTACTGAGGGGGATAGGGCGGTTGGCTCACGATGCTTCCAACCTACCGGCTTCCCGGTGGCTCAGTCCCGCTCGATGCTGACGTGCTCGACCACCACGTCCTCGAGCGGCTTGTCGGCAGGCCCCGTCGCGGTCCGCGCGATCGTGTCGACCACGTTGCGCGACTCCTCGTCGGCGACCTCGCCGAAGATCGTGTGCTTGAAGTTGAGGTGCGTGGTCGGCGCGACCGAGATGAAGAACTGCGAACCGTTGGTGCCCGGACCGGCGTTCGCCATCGCGAGCAGGTACGGCCGGTTGAACTGCAGCTCCGGGTGGAACTCGTCGCCGAACCGGTAACCCGGGCCACCGCGGCCCGTACCGGTCGGGTCGCCGCCCTGGATCATGAACCCGTCGATCACGCGATGGAAGATCGAACCGTCGTAGAACGGACCCGACTTCTCGCCCTTGGCGTTCGGCTGCGTGTACTCCTTCGCGCCCTCGGCGAGGCCCACGAAATTCGCCACCGTTTTCGGCGCGTGATCAGGGAAGAGATTGAGATGAATATTCCCCCGATTCGTGTGCAGGGTGGCCTTCACACTGGTTCCGGTGGGGGTTCCGCTGCTCTCAGTCACGCGACTCATCGTGCCATCTGCAGCGAGATCGGCCGGAAAGGGGCAGGATAGGGAGGGGGTTACAAGTGGAAGAACAGACGATTGACGAGGTGAAGGCCATGACTCGGGCCGCCAACAAAGCGGGGGAGTCGAACCAGACCGGCTCGCGTGACCTGCGTAAACGCGCTCTCGAAGTAGGCAGGGCGGGCGCCGATGCGGCCGCGCAGGCCGCTCAGGTCAGCCAGCACCGATTCGCCGAGAGCACCGAGGGCGCACGGAAGGAGTTCGCGAAGAACTCGCGCCGGACCCGCAAGCAACTGGCCCGCCAGGCGGCGCAGCGGCGCAAGGAACTCGCCAAGGGCACTACACACGCTCGCAAGCTCGCCGAAGAGCGCAGGGAGGAGCTGCGAGCACCGGGCCGCAAGGCCCGCAAGGCCGCCATCAAGGCGGCGAAGTCCGCCGGGCAGTCCAAGCGGAAGGCCAAGCGCGACTTCAAGCACGCCAAGAAGGAGTTCAAGGCCGCGATGGCCGAGGCAAAGGTCGCCGCCAAGGGTGAGAAGACCAAGCGCCGGAAGTGGCCGTGGCTGCTCGGCTTCGGCGCGCTGCTCGCCGGTATCGCCTATGCCACGCGGCCGAAGGCGGAGCCGCCGATCGCGCCGGCACCGCCCCGTAGCACGGATGCTCAGAAGCCCGGACCGGCCCAGTCCACGCAGAGCAAGCCCGCCGAGGCGGCGAGCTCGTCCCAGGCGGGGTCGGAGTCGAAGCAGTCCGGTCAGGCGAAGCAGTCGGGTGCGAAGCAGAGCAGCACCGGCAACGGGCAGCAGTCCACCAGCAAGTCCGGCACGGAGAAGAAGAGCTAGCTCTTCCCGCCGCGACGGCGAGGGCCACCTTCGGTGCGTGTCCGCACCGAAGGTGGCCCTCGCCTAATTCGACTCCGCTCAGGCGGCGGCGTGCTTGTCGATCAGCTTGCCGAGGCGGGGCAGTGCCTCCTCGACGTTCTTCTTCCCGTACGGGCGAAGCTTGTTGTAGACCTTCTTGATGCTGTCGCGGCTGCTCTTCTCGGCACGAGCGTCGGTGACACCGAGCAGCGCGTCCGACGCCTCATCGGCGCGCGTCGGCAGGTACGAGCCGAAGTCGGCCGCCCCGCTGGCCTTGAAGTCCGCGTAGATGGGCTCAAGGGCGGCGGAGAAGTCGTCGAGCAGGCTGTCCACGGCGGAACCGATGATGCCCGGCTTGATCTTCTTGACGGCTGCGTAGCCGGTCTTGATGACGGTGCCGGAGACGCCGCTCTTCTCTGCGACCTCCTCGTCCACCAGGGTCTGCAGGTCTGTCACGACCGCCGGGCGCCGGCTGGAGTCGAGCAGGATTTCCTTCAGGGTGTCAGCCACGGATTCCAATCCTTCGTCACTTCGAGATCAACGGTGCTGGTTCGCAGGGGGTCGTTCGCAACTCCGGCACACCACTGATCGGGTTACACCGGAAGGCGCGCCGGTTCCTTCGTGCCTGCGCGTGCCGGTCAGGGTAATACAAGATCAACTTTGCCTGCACGCAGTGGCATCTTGTCGTCACACTCAGATCCCGAGCGTGGAGATCGCCTGCGTGGCGACCGTGCGAGCCTTCACGCTCTGTTGCTGGTTCGTCGTCACGATCACCGCGTTGCCGTCCTTGGCCACGGCGTACACCGCACCGTCGTCGGACGACTCGTAGCCGCCCCGCCAGCCAGGGGGTTGCTCGGTCGGGTTCGACGAGTCGACCGGCGCGGCCTCGTCGACGAGTCCGGTCGCCACGGCCGGGTCACCGGTGTAGACACGGACGGTGAGCTGGACCTCGCCGTCCGGCCGGTAGAAGAAGCAGGCCGGATGCGGTTCGTCGGCCGACGTCCGCACCTCCGACACCTGCTGACCGTTCGACCGCGAGACGAACGCATCGTCGAGATAGGGACAGGGCCCGTCCTCGGTCGGCTCGGGAGCGGCGGGCAACGGCGCCGCAGCGCTGCTTCCGGGCGCCGGGGGCGGCGTGGATTCGGTGGATTCGCCGGCGCCGGTTCCCGAGCAGCCGGCCAGCAGCGCGGTGGCGACCGCGCCGAGCAGAACGAGTCGTCGCATAAGTCGGAGAGTGAACCAGACCTCGCGCAGGGCCCGCGCCGTGGCCCGCGGCAGTACGGTTCCGGCGTGAACTCCCTTCGTGGCTGGCCGTCCTTTCCCGGCGAACTCCCCCGCTTCGACCCGGCCGCGGCGCCGCGGCAACCCCACGAGCTCTTCCTGGAGTGGCTGCACGACGCGGGCGAGCAGGGCCTCGCCCCGCACGCCATGACGCTGTCCACAGTGGACGAGTCTGGCTTCCCGGACGCGCGTGTGCTGATCCTGAAGGCGGTCGACGCCGCAGGCTGGTACTTCGCGAGCAGCGCACACAGCCCGAAAGGCGTCGAGCTGGCCAGGGTTGCCCGCGCAGCGCTGACGTTCTTCTGGCCGCACCGCGGCAGGCAGGTTCGAGTGCGCGGGGCCGTGACCCCGCTCGGTGCCGAGGCCTCGGCCGCGGACTTCCGCGAGCGCCCGCCCGCGTCGAAGGTGGAGGCGTTCATCGGCGGCCAGTCGGCCGTGCTGGCGGACGAGCGTGAACTGGAGGACGCCGCGCGCCGGGCCGAACAGCGGCTCGCCGCGGACCCGGCCCTGGTGCCGGACGGCTGGACGCGCTACCGGCTGGCGGCGGACTCGGTGGAGTTCTGGCAGGCCGCCCACGACCGCAGGCACGTCCGGCTGCGCTACTCCCGTACCGACCGCTGGCGTACCGAACGCCTCTGGCCCTGAGACCAGTGCGCGCAAGCCTGCTTTTCTATGTAGTATGTCTGCTATCGATTGATGAACATATCGGATAGCAGGGATTTCATGTCGGTGAGCGAACTGAGCGTTCCCGCGCGCGGGGCCCGCCCGGGCCCGGACGTCGTGCTCGACGTTCGTGGCCTGCGGATGCGGTACGGGCAGGTGGACGTGCTCGACAGGGTCGACTTCCAGGCGTACCGCGGTGAGGTGCTGGCGTTGCTCGGGCCCAACGGGGCCGGAAAGACGACGACCATCGAGATCCTCGAGGGCTTCCGCATGCGATCGGCGGGTGCGGTCGAGGTGCTCGGCGTCGACCCGGCGAGGGGCGCGGAGGCATGGCGCGCCCGGCTGGGCGTGGTGTTGCAGTCCTGGCGCGACCACGGGAAGTGGCGCGTACGGGAGCTGTTGCGGCACCTCGGCTCCTACTACACGCCGTACTCGACGGAGAGCACACCGAGGCCGTGGGACGTCGACGAGCTCATCGCCGCGGTCGGACTGACCGAGCACGCGGACAAGAAGCTCAGCAGGCTCTCGGGCGGCCAGCGGCGCAGGCTCGACGTCGCGATCGGCATCGTCGGCAGGCCCGAGCTGCTGTTCCTCGACGAACCGACGGCCGGTTTCGACCCGCACGCGCGCCGCGAGTTCCACGACCTCGTGCACCGGCTCTCCGACCTCGACGAGACGACGATCCTGCTCACCACGCACGACCTGGACGAGGCGGAGAAGCTGGCCGACCGCATCCTGATCCTCGCCGGTGGATCGATCATCGCCGACGGTTCCGCCGACGCGCTGTCGCGGCGGATGTCCACCGAGGCCGAGGTGCGGTGGACGCGCGACGGCGAGCGGTTCGTCCACTCGACCTCCGACGCCACGACGTTCGTGCGCGAGCTGTTCGCCCAGCACGGTGCGGCGATCTCCGATCTGGAGGTGCGGCGTGCGTCGCTGGAGGACACCTACATGGCACTGGTACGTGAGTTCGAGTCCGGCCGCGGTGACGCGGCGGCCCGCTCCTTCGAGGTGGTGTCCCGATGAACACGAACGTCCTCGCCGCGCGCCGCGGCCTGACTCGCGGCGGCATCGAGCTGCGCCAGACCTTCACCAATGCGCAGGACCTGTGGGCCTACCTGTTCCCGGCCGTGCTACTGCTGGTCGTCATGACGTTCCTACGCGGCGCCTCGGTCCCCGGCACGGACTTCTCCCTCGGCGCGATGGTGCTGCCGAGTGTGCTCGGCATGAACGTCGCGTTCGGCGGGCTGGTGAACGCCGCCCAGCAACTGACGGTGGAGCGGGAGGACGGGACCCTGCTGCGGGCGAAGGCGGTGCCGGGCGGCATGCTCGGCTACCTCGTGGGCAAGGTCGTCGGCGTCTCCGGAATGGTGCTGGCCAGCGTCCTGCTCGTGCTGGTACCGGGACTGTTCCTCTTCGACGGCCTGGTGACCACGAGCGTGGGAGGCTGGCTCACCCTGGGTTGGGTGCTCCTGCTCGGGCTGGCGGCGACCATGCCGATCGGTGCGGTCTTCGGTTCGCTGTCCGCCAACCCGCGCAACCTGGGGTTGGTCGTGCTGCCGATCATGGGGCTCATCGCGATCTCCGGGATCTTCTACCCGGTCACGAACTTCCCGGAATGGCTGCAGGGGCTCGCGCAGGTGTTCCCGATCTACTGGCTCGGCCTGGGGATGCGTTCGGCGTTGCTGCCCGGAGGGCTGGCCGCCGCCGAGATCGGCGAGTCCTGGCGGCATCTGGAGACCGTGGGCGTGCTCGGTGTGTGGGCCGCGCTCGGACTGATCGTCGCGCCGATCGTGCTGCGCCGGATGGCACGCAGGGAGGCCGGATCGAGCGTGGCCGCGCGCCGCGAGAAGGCGCTGCGGAGGATCAGCTGATGGGCGAGACGATCTACAACCGCATCGCCGTGCTGCGGGCGGAACGTGGGGTCTCCCGCAGGCAGCTCGCCGAGGCGCTGGGCGTGCACTACCAGACGGTCGGCTACCTCGAGCGCGGCGAGTACAGCCCGAGCCTGCACCTCGCCCTGCGGATGGCGGAGTACTTCGAGGTGCCGGTGGAGGTACTTTTCTCGACTCGCCCGTTCCCGAGGATCGGCGCGGAACGCCCGGCCTGAGCGACGCACCCGGTCGGGTCCGCGGGTGGTTCGCTAATCTTCCTGCGGTTTCCGAGCCACTGGCTCAAGCCGGCCGAGGACGCGCGTACCCCGAGGAGCACGATGAGTTGGTGGCAGCTCTCGCCTGCCCTGCTGTGCGCGGCCGCGATCGTCTTCCTGCCCGGCTACCTGGTGCTCCGGTGCTGGGCTGTGCGGGGACTCGTCGCCGTCGGCACGGCCGCCCCGGTATCGATCGGCCTGCTCGCGGTGACGGCGGTGTTCGCGCCGCCGCTCGGCGTCCAGTGGAGCGTGTGGCCCGTGCTGGCCGCGGCGGTCCTGCTCGCACTGCCCGGCCTGCTGCTGCGCAAGCTCGCTCCCGCGGCGCTCGGCATCCGCGAGCGGGTGTCCAGGCCGCTGCGGTCGCGGTGGACCCTGCTCGCCTATCTCGGTGCGGTGCTGGTTCCCGCGGTGCTGCTGACCCGCGGGCTGACCCGGATGATCGGCCACCCGGAGAACATCTCCCAGACGTGGGACAACGTCTTTCACCTCAACACGGTCCGCCGCATCCTCGACACCGGATCCGGCTCCTCGCTCACCGTGGGCGGACTGTCCGGCACCGAGACCCAGACATCGCCCTATCCCGCGGCCTGGCACGACCTGGTCAGCCTTGTCGTGCAGCTGACCGACACGTCGATCCCCGCGGCGGTCAACGCGGTCACCCTGGTCGTCGGCGCACTGGTCTGGCCCATTTCGGCGATCTTCCTGACGACGAGGGTCACCGGCACCCGGCTGGTGCCGGTGCTGTTCGCGGGCGCCCTTTCCGCGGCCTTCGGAGCTTTCCCGTACCTGATCCTCGACTTCGGGGTGCTGTACCCGTACTTCCTGGCGCTCGCGCTGCTGCCCGCCGCGATCGGCCTGCTCGCGATGCTGGCAGGCGTCGGGGCACGCGACGGCACCCCGGGCTGGATCGCGGCCGTCGTGCTGGCGGCGACGATCCCGGGACTGGCCCTCGCCCATCCGAGCACGTTCCTGGCCCTGCTGGTGTTCGCGGTGCCCATCTTCGTCGTCGCGCTCGTCCGGTACCGGCGCGTCCTGGTGTCCCGGCGCGCGGTTGCCGCCCGCTACTGGCTCCTGGTCGGGCTACTGATCGTCTACCTGGCCGTGGCGCTGGTGGTGTGGTCCCGGATCCGCCCGAGCGCCGAGGCGTCGGCGTGGCTGCCGTTCCAGACCATGCCGCAGGCGATGGGACAGGTGCTGGCCGCCGGGTTCATCAAGCAGGGTCCGACCTGGGTGGTGCTCGTGCTGACCCTCGTCGCGATCGTCCTGGTCGCCCGCAGGCAGATCAGGCTCTGGGTGGTCGGCATCTACCTGCTCGCCGCGAGCATGTTCGTCATCGTGTCCGCGCTGCCCGACAGCCCGTTCCGGACCTTCGTCGCCGGTGTCTGGTACAACGACTCGTTCCGCCTGGCCGCGCAGCTCCCGCCGATCATCGTCGTGGTCGCGGCGATCGCGGCGACCTGGCTGTTCACCTCATGGCGGGGCGCGCTCAGCAGGCGGTTCCGGGCACTGTCCTGGCTCCGGCCCGCGTCGCGGACGACCCCCGCGGTCGCCGCGGTCGCCCTGGCCGGGGCCATCGTGCTGGGAGTGGCCGGGCAGTACAGCTCGGTCCACTTCGCGGTGGATCGCGGGACGGACAACTACCGGGCGGACAGCGAGGCGCCGCTGCTTTCGCCCGCGGAGCGTGCCCTGCTGAGCCGCCTCGACGAGCACGTGCTGCCGGGCGAGACCATCATCGCGAACCCGTGGACGGGTACCGCGTTCGCCTACGCCGTCGGCGACCGCCTCACCCTGACGCCGCGGTTGCGCAAGACGTACCCGCCCGAGGTGCAGAAGCTGATGGACGACCTGCACAGGATCGGTACCGACCCGCGGATCTGCTCACTCATCCGCGAGTTCGACAGCTACTACGTGCTCGACTTCGGCGGCGGCTACTACATGGACCGGGACGAGTACCACCGCGGCCTCGCCACGCTGGCGAGCAACCCCGCCCTGGAACTGGTCGACCGGGAGGGCACGGCCGGGTCGCTGTACCGCATCAACGCCTGCCGGCCCCGCCGATAGACTCCGGGCCCATGCGAATCCTCAGTGTGGTCGGCGCGCGTCCGCAGTTCGTCAAGCTCGCGCCCATCGCGAAGGCGATGCCCGGCGACGCGGAGCATCTGATCGCGCACACCGGTCAGCACTACGACCACAACATGAGCGACGCGTTCTTCGCCGATCTCGGCATCCCGCAACCGGACTTCAACCTCGGGGTCGGCTCAGGCACGCACGGCGAGCAGACCGGCGCCATGCTGGCCGGCCTGGAGCGGATCATCACCGAGACGGTCCCGGACTGGGTGCTGGTGTACGGCGACACCAACTCCACACTCGCCGCCGCGCTCGCCGCGGTGAAGCTGCACTTCCCGATCGCGCACCTCGAGGCCGGGCTGCGCTCGTTCAACCGGCGGATGCCCGAGGAACACAATCGGGTGCTCACCGACCACGCCGCCGACCTGCTGCTCGCGCCGACCCAGGTGGCGATGGACCATCTCGCCTGCGAAGGGCTCGCCGAGCGCGCCGTGCTGGTCGGTGACGTGATGACCGACGTGCTGTACCGGGTGCGCGACGAGGTGGCCGGTAACCCGCTCGCGCTGAGCGCGCCGGTCGAGCCGGGCGAGTTCTACGTCGCCACCCTGCACCGGCCGGACAACACCGACGACCCGGCGCGGTTGCGCGCCATCGTCGAGAGCATCGCCAAGGTCGGCAAGCCCGTCGTGCTGCTGGCCCATCCCCGGCTGCGGAACGTGGCGGAGCGGCACGGCATCGAACTAGGCACGGGCTCGATCGTCGTGTCCGAACCTGTCGGCTACCCGCAACTGGTCAACGCGGTGGCGCAGAGCGCGGGTGTCATCACCGACTCCGGTGGGCTGCAGAAGGAAGCGTTCCTGCTGCGCGTCCCGTGCACCACGCTGCGACCGGAGACCGAGTGGGTGGAGACGGTCGACCTTGGCTGGAACGTGTTGCTGGACAAGGACTTCACCGCGCTACCGGGCATCGTGGAACGGCCCCGGCCCGCGGCGACCGACACGAGTCCCTACGGCGAGGGCAGGGCCGCGGAGACCGCCGTGCGGGCACTGGCCGAGCGCGGCTGACCGGCTACCGGCGCAGATCCGCGGTGATCCACCGAGCCGCGAGCCTGCCGGTGGTCGCCAGCGACGCGTTGTCCTGCACCCAGTTCACCAGGTGCGCGTCGTCGCGGGCGTAGCCGTCCAGCAGCTCGATCATCCGTTCCGCGACCGACTCCGGCGTGTACTCGGCGACGAGGCCGAGCGATTTCTCCCGAATGAGCTCCGAGCTGGCACCGACACCCGCGAACAGCACCGGGGTGCCACACGCGGCGGCGGCGTAGATCTTCGTGGGCTTCGCGAAGTCGTACCCCTGCCCCGGCACGATGCTCACCAGCGCGCCGGTCGCCCCGCTGAGCCAGCGTGCGGCCTCCGGCGGTGGCACGACGCCGCCGAACTCCACGTTGTCCGGGGCGAGCTCGGCGGCGAGCTCCCGTAGCGACGACTCGGCCGCTCCCTGGCCGAAGAACCGCAACCGCACCTTCGGATGCTTCCGCAGCACGATCGGCAGCGCCCGGACGAAGATGTCCGAGCCCTGCCACTCCGACATCGTTCCGGTGTAGGCGAAGTAGGGCACGTCCTCCGGCACCGGAGGGCCGGAGACCGGCCGGAACGTGCCGGTGTCCACGCCGTTCGCCACGACCTCGACCCGCTCCGGGGCAACCCCGAGCGCGCGAACCCGCTCGGCGACCCCCTCGGAGACCGCGATCACCCCGCGGGCCCGGCGCAGCGCGAACCGCTCCAGCGCCCGCATGATCCCGGTGACGACCTTGGGCGCGTCGATGGCGGCCAGCGCGTCGGACCAGATGTCGGCGGCGTAGTAGTAGAACGGGGTGCGCTTGAGCAGGCACACCATGGCGGTGACCACACCGGTGCTCGGCGGCGGTTCGGAGACCACCACGTCCGCCGACCGCAGCAGCAGTCGCGCCACCAGGGGCGCGTCGAAGCTGGCGTACTGCACGTAGCCCCGCACGTTGCCGCCCTTGTCCCGCAGCACCGGCCAGCGGTGCACCGAGTAGTCGCCGAACTCCTGCGGCTGCGCGGTCTTCGGTGGTGTGGTGGTCAGTACGGTGACCTGGTGCCCCGCCGCGGCCAGTCCGTCGGCGAGTGCCTTGAGCCGGAAGGCCGCGGCCGCCACCTCGGGCGCGAACAACCTGGTGACGAGCACGACTTTCATACGGCGGCCCCTGCCGTCGACGAAGAGAGCAACTGCTCCGCCGTACGCAGCGTGTTCAACCCCTCCTGCATCGTCACGACGTCGTTCGCGGAACCCAGCACCGCGTCGCGGAACCGCTCGTGCTCGACGCGCAGCGGCTCCCGCTTCTGCAACGCGAACCGGGTCACGTTGCCCTCGGAAACGCCGCGGAAGTTCGCCACCGAGTCCCACTCGGTGGTGATCACGCCGTTCGCGTAGAACGTGAGGTCCGCGGCGAGCGTGTCCGCGACGAACGCACCCTTCTCGCCGGTCACGACGGTGACCCGTTCCTTCATCGGGGACAGCCAGTTCACCAGGTGGTTGGTGATTATGCCGTTGGCGAGCCTGCCGGTCGCGGCGACCATGTCCTCGTGCGGCCGCCCCGAGCGGGTGGTGACCTGCGCGCTCACTCTGGCGTACTCGGACTGCGCCAGCCAGGCGGTCAGGTCGATGTCGTGGGTCGCCAGGTCCTTGACCACGCCGACGTCGGCGATCCGCGCCGGGAACGGACCCTGCCTGCGGGTGGCGATCTGGTAGATCTCGCCGAGCTCACCCGCGGCCATCCGTTCGCGCAGCGACTGCAACGCCGGGTTGTACCGTTCGATGTGGCCGACAGCGCCGACCACGCCGTTCACCGCGAATGCCTCGACGAGCCTGGTGCCTGCCTCGACGCTGTGCGCGATGGGCTTCTCGATCAGCGTGTGCACCCCCGCCTCGGCGAGCGCGAGACCGACCTCCTCGTGCATGCCGGTCGGCACCGCGCAGACCGCCATGTCGATGCCCTCGTCGATCAGCTCCCGCACGCCGCCGAGCACCGGCATGCCGTCGGCGATCCCGTGCGGGTCACCGGCGGCGTCGGCGACCGCGGCCAGCATCAACCCGTCGACCTCGCGGATCACCCGTGCGTGGTGGCGGCCCATCATGCCGAGGCCGATCAGGCCCACTCGCAGCTCCGCCACGCTCACGCACCCGCCTTCGCCAAGGTGTTGACCGCGGTCACGATGCGCTCGCGGTCCTCGTCGTCCAATGATGGATGCACCGGCAGCGACAGCACCGTGCGGGCCGCCTGCTCGGTGTTCGGCAGATCGTCGGTACGGGCGAACGAGGGCAGCCGGTGGTTCGGGATCGGGTAGTACACGCCGGCGCCGATCTGGTGCTCCTCCTTCAACGCGGCGACGAACCGGTCCCGGTCGTCGGCCACCGTGATCGTGTACTGGTGGTAGACGTGCACGGCTCCGTCGGCCACCGCGGGCACCCCGACGCCGTCGAGGTTGCGGTCGAAGAAGCGGGCGTTGGCCTGGCGGATCCTCGTCCACTCGCCGAGCCTGGCCAGCTGCACCCGGCCGATCGCCGCGTGCAGGTCGGTCATCCGCGCGTTGAAGCCGACGATCTCGTTCTCGTACTGGCGCTGCATGCCCTGGTTGCGCAGCAGGCGCAGGGTCCGCTCCACCTCGGCGTCGGCGGTGGCGACGATGCCGCCCTCGCCGGAGGTCATGTTCTTGGTCGGGTAGAGGCTGAACATGGCGAAGGTGCCGAAGGCGCCGGCCGGCGTGCCGTCGAGGGCGGCGCCGTGGGCCTGCGCGGCGTCCTCGTACAGGGCCAGCCCGTGGCGCTCGGCCAGCTCCCGCAGCGCCGGCATGTTCGCCGGGTGCCCGTAGAGGTGTACCGGCATGATTGCCTTGGTGCGCTCGGTGATCAGCCCCGACACATGACCGGGATCGAGGCAGTAGTGCCGCGGCTCGATATCGGCGAAGACCGGGGTGGCTCCGGTCAGCGCCACCGCGTTCGCCGTGGCGGCGAACGTGAACGAGGGCACGATCACCTCGTCGCCGGGACCGACTCCGGCCGCGAGCAGCCCGAGATGCAGGCCCGCGGTGCCCGAGTTGACCGCCACGGCCGCCCTGCCGTCCAGCAGTACCTGGGTGAACTCCTGCTCGAACGCGGCCACCTCGGCGCCCTGCGCCAGCATGCCGGAGCGCAGCACGGCGTCGACGGCGTCGCGTTCCCCCTGACCGACGATCGGTTTCGCCGCCGGTATGAACCCCTTGCTCACGCGATATCCTCGATGTCGTTCGGGGAAATGTCGGCCTAACCTTATTGCAGCTCTCCGCGCACCTCGGCGGGGGTCGGCTCGATCAGCGACGCCGCAAGAAACCGGGAACGGGGAGCCTCGCGATGTCCCCGCGGTTCAGCAGCCACCACAACGCGAGAAACGCCAGGGCGAGGGCCGGGTCGAGCAGGACCGGCAGCTCCGTGAGGCGCTGGGTCAGTGCTGTGCCGCCCACCACGGCCAGGCCGAGGGCGACCTTGCCGAACAGCAGGCCCCACTCGTGGCCGTCCTTACGCCAGACGATGCCAACGGGGATCGCGGCGATGACCACCGTGCCGCACAGGTATCCGAGCGCGACGCCCTCGATGCCCATCCGGGGGGCGACGAACAGCCACATCGTGGCTCCGATCGCCATTCCGAGGAGGCTGGATCCGGTGGCCACCACCATGCCCCGCTGCGAACGCGCCGTCAGCGCGTTGACGCACGCCACACCCAGATTCGTCGCGAGCACCGCCACGACGAGCACCGGCAGGATGTTCCGGGCCGCGGCGAACGGGGCTCCCCAGATGACATCGACGAGCAGTCGGCTGCACACGATGATCGACCCGAATATCGCGACCATGATGACGGCGAGCGCCCGTGTGGCGCGGTCGGTCTGGGCGTGGAAGGCGGCGTGGTCGGCGCGCCCCCACGCCTCGGCCATCGACGGCAGCAGGACGAGGCTCAAGGACGCCGCGAGCATCGACGCCGGCGTCGCCAGGTTGAGGGCCGCGGCGTACTGGCCCGCGGCCGCATCGCCCTCCGCCAGCTTGGCCGAGATCTGGGAGAGCTGCAGGAAACCGGTGCTCGCGAGCGAGCCCACCGCGCCGAGCGCCACGAAGCCGTCCAGCTCCCGGCGCCGCGCGCGGTCGGGGCGCCCCTTCGCCGCGTAGGGCCAGCCGGCCAGCGTGTAGAGGCCGTACGCGAGGACGAGGGGCAGGACGAGCGCGGGGCCGCGCACACCGGTGACCAGCAGGACGACCAGCCCGGCGAGACCGAGAACGACGCTGGTGATGTCCCACGCGATCGCGCGCGGCACCTGACCTGCACCGAACTGCACGCCACGGGTGAAGCTGTAGCCGGAGTAGGCGAGGGTCAGGGCGGCCACGCTCACCGCACCCGGCCACGAGCCGCGGTCGATGAGCACCCAGACCGGCATGCTCACCAGTGCGAGGACGACGGCGGTCTCGATGGTGCGCAGCCGCAGGTGCGCGGCGGTCGCCCGGATCTGCTCGGAGTCGCCGGTCCCCCGCGCCCTGGCCAGGAACTTCGACGCCGCGCTGCCCGTCGTCGTCGGCCAGAGCAGGGCGAGGATCGTGGCGGTGGCGATGGCCGAGGCCACGATGCCGAGCTCGGACCTGCCCGCGATGTGACCGACGAGGAAGGCCGTGGCGAAGCGCAGGATTCCCTGCGCGAGCAGGCCCACCGTGCTGAGGACCCCGCCACGGGCCAGCGAGGTCCGGGCAGGGTCGTCGAGCCGGACCGGGTTGAGCATCCGCGCGAGTGCGCCCCTGGTCTCGGGTGAACTCACCGACGTGCCGCCATGACGTCCCGGTGCACCCGGGCGACAGTGTCGACGGCCCGCTCGACCCCGTGCTCCTCGCGGGCCCACCTCCGGGCGACGTCCGGGTCGTGCGGCTGTGAACCGTCGAGCAACGCCGTGACGGCGTCCGCCGCTTCGGTGACGCTGCCACCGAGCACCGGCGGCGGCGAAGCGGAGTACAGCGGGAGCGGGACGGGAACGACGAGCGGGCTACCGGCGGCGAGCGCCTCCAGCTCGCTCGCGGCGAGGATCCCCGCGGCCTGGCCGACGACGACATGGGCTCCGGCCAGCAGCCTCAGGTATGCCGCGTGGTCGCCGCGCGGCACCAGGCGGACTCCCAGCTCGGCGGCCTCGTCCGCCTGCGGGCCCCATGCCAGGCCGACGACGTCGGCCCGGTCGCCGACCGCGGCCACGAGGTCGCGGGCGAGCGCGAGTTGCGTGGCGCTGTCCTTGTCCGGGCTCCACCGGGAGGCGAAGACGACCTGCGGCCGCCCCGGTGCCGGGGACCATTTCTCGACGTCGTCGACATCGATGGGGACCGGGAGGTACACCGCGTCCGCGCGGTGCGGCAGGACGTGCTCGGCGAGATCGGGTGTGGAGTAGAAGACAGCCTCCGCGTCGCGGAGACCGGCACGGATACCGGCCGACCGGGGCGGGTCGTACTGCGCGGTGCGCACGTCGGTGCCGTGGCAGTGCACGACGAAGCGGGGCGCGCCGAAGCGGGAATGCGCGAGCGTCGATGCCGAGTGGACGTGCACGATGTCGTGGCGGCGGGCCTGCAGCCACAACCGGGCCACCCAGGCGGCGCCGATGACGGCGCGGCGAGCGCGGCCGGTCAGGCCGCGCCACTCCTGATCCGGAGCGGCCTTCGGCAGATAGCGCCACGTGTAGCCACGGCGACCGGCCTCGGCAATCATTCGCCGGGCGGTGAACGCCGCGTCGTTGACATGCAGGACCGAGGGCTGCGCCGGGCCGGCACCGACGGTGGGCGCTCCGCTCACGACGCCCTCGCGAGCGGTCGGGCGTGGCCGGGGTCGAGGGGCATCACACGGGCGATCCTACTGATCGGCCGGGCGCCGCTAGACTGCGCCGCCATGGCCGGTGGTGAGCGTGGTGCACGGATTCTCTGCATATCCTTCTCGGATATCAACGGCGACTCGCGAGTGCTTCGCCAGCTGGACGTGCTAGCCGAACTCGGCGAGGTGACCACCGTCGGCTACGGCGACAAGCCGAAGGCCGCTACCGAGCACCTGGAGATCGACGCCGACCTGCCCTCGCTGCCGCAGACCCCCGCCGGGGTCGCGCTCCTCGCACTCCGCCGCTTCGACCGGGTCGAGTTCATGGGACCCGCAGTACGCGCGGCGCAGGACCTGATCGGGGACCGGAGGTTCGACGTCGTGGTGGCGAACGAGGCGCGCGCGATGGCGCTCGGCCACCGGGTCGCCCACGGCGCGCCGGTGGTCGCGGACCTGCACGAGTGGGCGCCGGAGGAACGTGCCCACGTGCGGTCGTGGCGATTGCTGGTGAAGCCGTTCATGACCCACCAGTGCCGCAAGTACCTGCCGAAGATGGCAGGTGCCACCGTGGTGAACGACTCGATCGGCGAGCTCTACCAGCAGCGGTTCGGCGTGCGCACGCACACCGTGCGCAACGCGGGCCCGTTCCGCGAGCTGGAGCCGGGCGAGGTCACGGATGGCCGCATCCGGCTGGTGCACAGCGGGGGCGCGGTACCCGGCCGCAACATCGAGGCACTGATCGAGGCGGTACACGGCCTGGACCCGAAGTTCACCCTCGACCTGTACCTGGTGCCGGGCCGGGACGGCGGCAGGTACCTCGCCGGGGTCCGCGCGCTGATCGGCGACGACCCGCGGATCACGCTGCATCCGCCGGTCACCCCGGACGAGCTGGTGCCCACGCTGAACCGGTACGACGTGGGAATCTTCAGCCTGCCGCCGCTCACCCCGAACCACCGGCTCATGCTGCCCAACAAGATCTTCGACTTCGTGCAGGCAAGGCTGGCGGTGGTGTTCAGCTCGGCCCCGGAGACCGACCGGCTGATCTCGGAGCACGAGCTCGGCGCGATCGCGGCGGACGCGTCTGCCGCGGCCATGCGGGACACCCTCGCCGCACTGGACGAGGACCAGGTGCGCGCCCTCAAGCAGAACTCCGACAAGGCGGCCAAGGTGCTGAACTCGGCCGAGGACCGCGCGGTGACCCGGACCGTGGTGGGCGACCTGCTGCCGGGCTGAGGCCGCTCAGCTCGCCGCGGCGGACTCGGTGAGCCTTCCGTCGACTTCGGTGTAGATGGCCCCGGAGATGGGGCACACCCAGCGCCCTTCCTCCTCGCGCAGCGGTGCCCCGGCCTTGCCGACCCAGCCGACCCGGCGCGCGGGAACCCCCGCCACCAGGGCGAAATCGGGCACGTCCTTGGTCACCACGGCTCCGGCGGCCACGGTCGCCCAGGCGCCGATCCGGACCGGCGCGACACACACCGCGCGGGCCCCGATCGCGGCCCCCTCCGCGATGGTCACGCCGACGGGCTCCCAGTCCGACGCGTTCTTCAGCGTTCCGTCCGGGTTGACCGCCCTGGGGTAGGTGTCGTTCGTCAGCACCACCGCGGGCCCGATGAACACGCCCGCGGCGAGCTCGGCCGGCTCGTAGACGAGCGCGTCGTTCTGGATCTTGCAGTTGTCCCCGACATGCACGCCGGTCCCGATGTAGGCGCCGCGGCCGACGATGCAGCTCGCGCCGAGCGTGGCGTTCTCGCGCACCTGCGCGAGCTGCCAGACCTTGGTGCCCGCACCGAGCTTCGCGGTCGGTGCGACCTCGGCTCCGTCAGCGATGAACGACATGTCTCTCGTCCGCTCCGTCTCGTTCAGGCCTTGCCGATGACCCGGTAGGTGACACCGGGCCAGTTCTCGGGGGAGCTGACCCGCCTGCCGTCGACGAACGTGCTGATGCCCGGCAGGTCGTCTGGCCCCAGCGCGGCGTACTCACCGTGGTTGGCCTGCACCACGGCGGCGTCCACCTTGTCGCCGAGGTGGTACGGCTCGAAGCCGAGCGCCCGCAGTTCCTCGTCGGTGAACATCGGGTCGTGCACCAGCGCCGTCGCGCCACGGGCGCGCAGGGCGGCCACCGCGGCGAACACCCCGGAGAACGCGGTCTCCTTCACGCCGCCGCGGTAGGCGGCGCCGAGCACGACCACGCTGGCGCCGGTCAGGTCGCCGTGCGCGCCTTCGAGCAGCCCGATGGTGTAGTCGGGCATGGCCGCGTTGGCATCCCTGGCCGCGCGCACGACGCTCGCCTCGGGATCGTTCCAGAGGTAGAGCCGCGGGTAGACCGGGATGCAGTGGCCGCCGACGGCGATGCCCGGCTGGTGGATGTGGCTGTAGGGCTGCGAGTTGGACGCCTCGATGACCTGGTAGACGTCGATTCCCGCGGTCGCGGCGTAGCGCGCGAACTGGTTGGCCAGGCCGATGTTGACGTCGCGGTAGGTCGTCTCGGCGAGCTTGGCCAGCTCGCTGGCCTCGGCCGAGCCGAGGTCCCAGACGCCGTTCGGGCGGACCAGATCGGGCCGCTCGTCGAAGTCGAGCACGGACTCGTAGAACTCGGTGGCGCGTGCGGCGCCCGCGGCGGAGAGCCCCCCGATGAGCTTGGGGTACTTGCGCAGGTCCTCGAAAACCCGGCCGGTGAGCACCCGCTCCGGGGAGAACACCAGGTGGAATTCGGTGCCCTCGACCAGTCCGGAGCCCTTCTCCAGCATCGGCTTCCACCGGTTGCGCGTGGTGCCGACCGGGAGCGTGGTCTCGTAGGAGACCAGGGTGCCCGCGGTCAGGTGGCGGCCCAGCTCCTCGGTGGCGGCGTCCATCCAGCCGAAGTCGGGCCGGGCCTCGTCGTCCACGAACAGCGGCACGACCAGCACCACCGCGTCGGCTCCGGGGACCGCGTCCGCGTAGTCGGTGGTCGCGCGCAGCGCACCGGCGGGGACGAGCTCGCTGAGCTTCTCCTGCAGGTGGGCCTCACCGGGGAACGGCTCGATCGCGCGGTTGATCTGGCCGACGAGCTCGGCGTTCACGTCGACACCGACGACCTCGTGGCCCTTCGAGGCGAACTGGACGGCGAGCGGAAGGCCGATCTTCCCGAGGGCGATGACAGCGATTTTCACCGAGACAGTCCTCTTCTGGTAGCACAGGGCGGTAGCGCGCGATGTCGGTCCGCAGCGTATCGCTAGCCGTACAGCGGCCTACGTGCAGCTCTCGGGAGTACGCGACGCCGGAAACGTCCGGTGCGGCGCGGCTGATGCCTGAGCTTGTGGCCGCCGGCTCCCGGCCGAGGGGGGTGCGGCCGGGAGCCGACGACCGCGCACCTCCGGTGGGGGCGTCCGGAGACGGAGCGGTGGTGCGCACCTAGAGGGAGGACTTCGGCGGGCGACCATGACGCGCGCAGACCCCGCGATCGACGACACGGAGCTGCGAAGAACTTCGAACGGTGTGCCAAGACGCTGCCGTGCGAGTTCGGCGGGTAGACACACGAGCGGTCACGGCTGCCGACCGTTCCGCGAAGGTCGCCTGTCTGAGAGGACGGTGGTCGAAACAGGACTCAGTAGGACGAGAATGCGGCTGCCCGGGACAGCCCCCTACGGTCGATGGCCGGGTCTTCTTCGCCGTCAACGCTGTTCTTGGCCGTACCGGTTTGTAGACCAAGGTTCCAGTGCATGCGCACGGTAGTGCCTTGTGTGCTACGTGTGATGTCGACGTGCTCGGCCAGGGCCTGGATCAAGGGTATTCCGCGGCCAGAGAATGGGCCGGGATCATCGGGCGGCGGTCGCCACCGACCGTAGTCGGTCACTGTGACCTCGACCCGATCTCGATCGGGTAGGTAGCGCGCAAGCAAGTCGAAGGTGCCCGTGTCGTCCAGATAGGCATGGATGGCGGCATTGGCCAGGGCTTCGTAGGTGGCTAGGGTCAGCGCGCCGACCTGGTCCCCGCTCATGCCGCAGCGATGCGCCCAATCCGCCAGAGCGTGCCGTAGGGCAGGCAAGTGCGCAGCGTCGGCGGGGACAGACGAGAAGTGCAGGTCGGTGTCACTCTGAGCGCTGCCAGCGGAGCCACCATGATTGCGGTCCCCCTGTCCGCTCTTAGTCGCGCGGTGAGCTTCCTCCATACCTTTCGATTACCCTCCGCATGCGCAATCAATTCGTTGGCCGCTGATGTCGTCCGGTCACTCGGCGTTGAGCGCTTCGTCACTCGATCGGTAGACGGGGATCGCCTGATCCAGGCCAGTCAACCGCAGAGGCCGGAACGTGGCGTTTCCATGGGCGACCAGCCGTAGCTTGGTGTGTTCACCAGCGGTCCTGTGGGCAACGACCAGGACGGACAGGCCCGCCGAGCCCATGAATTCGACCTTGGAGAGGTCGATCACCAGCGTCTGGGGCCGCTGATCCAACGCCCGGGTCAGCTCGTCCTGCAATTTCGGTGCGGTCAGTAGGTCGAGCTCGCCCGCTACCCCCAACACGATCGCGGAACCGTGTTCTTCCACTGCCACGGTGACGGAATGACTCTCAGACGGCTCGGACGACTCCATGAGCGCGATGATGCCCTATTGCGCAACGGCGCGAGGCCCCTACTCGTGCGGTCCGTGAGGCCTGCCGGTCGATGGATGTCGGCTACCGTGGAGGAAGGTCGAGTACGCAGCCTCTGGGGATGACGACCTTGACGACGAGCCGGACCAATCTGCGCCTGGTTGCCGGTGGACATATGCCCGACCGTGACAGGTGTGTTCTCGCTCCGGGCACTGAGTAACTGGACGTACTTCCTGGTATACGGAGAAAGATGACGACTCGACCCTTCTCCAACCCCGCACCTGCCGATTCTGAGGCGGTCGAGCAGGCGCGGTTGGGGGCGCTTGCCCGCTACGACATCCTGGACACGCCACCGGACGGGGCGTTCGACCGGATCGCGGCGCTAGCGGCGCGGATGCTGAACGCGCCGATCGCCACCGTAAGCATCGTCGATTCCGATCGGATCTGGTTCAAAGCCACCCACGGGCTGGAAGGTGTGACACAGGTCGGACGAGACCCGGGGCTCTGCGCCTCAGCGATCCTTCATGACCGACCGCATGTGGTACCTGACGCCCTCACCGATCCACGCACCGCAGCCAACCCACTGGTGCACGGCGAGCTGGGCATCCGGTCCTACGCCGGTGTCCCCCTCACAACCGCTGATGGTCACCGACTGGGCACGCTCAACGTGCTAGACACCCGCCCCCGCCAGCTCAGCGAGGCCGACGTGGCCACACTGCGCGACCTGGCCGCCGTGGTGATGGACGAACTGGAGCTGCGCCTGTCCACGTTGTCCACGCTGCGGCGCGAACGGCAGATGCGGGAGCAGATTCAGCGCGACGCCGAGCTCATCGATCACTTCGCGGCAACCCTGCAGCGCACCCTGCTACCCCCTACCTTGCCGCACGTCCCCGGCTTGGAGCTGGCCTGTCACTACCACGCCGCCTCCCCACGGCAAGTCATCGGCGACTTCTACGACGTGTTCCCCCTCGGCGATGGCCGCTGGGGTTTCTTCCTCGGCGATGTCGCCGGACACGGCGCTTCCGCTGCCGCGGTCACCTCGCTGATCCGTTACACGTTGCGCGCCGCGGCGCTCCATGAATCCGACCTTGTCGCCGGACTTGCCGAGCTCAACACCGCATTGCTGATGGACAGTCACAACTCGAAGTTCTGCACCGTTCTGTTCGGGACCCTCACCGGTGTAACCGGCGGCGGATTCCACGTCACCCTGGCGAGCGGCGGACACCCACCTGCCTTGCGGCTCCGCCCAGAACGGGATGGCGCCGCCGTCGATGAGCTGGGACCCGACGGCGGGATGCTGGTCGGTGCGCTACCCGAAGCGCGCTTCAGCACCTGCAGTCTGCGCCTTGAGCCCGGGCACACGCTACTGCTCTACACCGACGGCCTCACCGAAGCCCGCCCGGACGGCGCCTTCTTCGGCGAAGACGGCCTTCACGCGTTCGTGGTCAGCCGTCCCGGTAAAAACGCAGGTCAGCTGATCAGCAACCTCACCGAGCTGATAGGCAAGTTCGATCCTCCTCCGACCGATGACATCGCCCTCCTCGCCATAAGCGTGCCCACCTAGCCACACGCTGCGAAGGCGAGTATGGGGCGACCATCAGAGGCTCGATCTGTTCGGCAGCGCGGTACCCGTCCGCCCGGGTTTGTCCGCGAGCTTGCCGTGAGCAGCTCCGCCGCTGAGTAATGGCGCTGTCAACGGCACGCGAATCTTGACCACTTCTCGGCACGTG
>NZ_JAEHOB010000029.1 GCF_016464705.1 Qaidamihabitans albus | reverse complement strand
ACCAATCCCAAGATCGGATCCACCGTTAATCGGACACTCCCTTCGCCGACGTCGACGGTGTCCGCACGCACTACGTGATCGGCGGCCGGAGGCGGTCACGGTCGAGTGAGGTGTCCTTGCCACTGAGTACTCGCCTAGCCAGTGCTTGCCATGCCAGTACCAGCGAGACGTAGAGCAGCGACTTTTGCCCGTGGCTCAGCCGCTCAAAGGGACGCGAGGCTTCTCCATGGGACGGCGAGAACGTCCGGGTCAGCTGGCGAGGGAGCCCATCAAGCTCACCACGACCGAACGCGATGGACGGATGCTCCGAGTGGAGGCCAGAACACTCCTCGGCCAGCTGGTACCCGATCGTCGCGACCGCTACGTTCGCGACGAGCATGTCGGTGACTTCAGTCATGAGGTCGGTGAGCGACTCGCGCTCAGCGCGCCAGTCAGCGGCGCGCAGGGTTCGACCGATGAGGGACGCGGTGGTGTACGAGATGCGGTCGGCTGGATCGCGGCGAGCCAGCAGGTAGTGGACCTCGATGTGCCCTCGGTTGCAGCAAGACATCTCGGCCCGGCTGGCTGGCTCACCTTCCTCATCAGCCTGAAGAACTTACTCAAACGCACGCTTCCGACGTTGGCGTCACGGCTGACACAACCAGCGCCTCGAACCCGTACGACCAGCACAAGCCTGGACACTTGGCGCGTGTGCCGCTCTCGACGTCGACGCAATTCCTGGTTGGGCTCGGTCAGCTGGGGGCGGAACGTGCCATCCCCTACCCCAGCGGGCGTCACTCACGCACGGACAGTTCGAAGGATGACTAAATCTCCAGACTGCCGGTGCAGAACTGCTGGCAGCCCTGTTCCCATCCTTTGGCAGTCCCGCCCGGGGGACTCGAACCTGCGACGCCCAGATTCAAGCGGAACGGTTCCAACTGTGTCTGCGTCTGCAGCCTGCGTTGCAGAGGCAGCTTCACAACAGTGGCGCCAACCGATGCTCGCCATTCAGTAGCCTGGCCACTTCGCCTACGAAGAACAGCACACACCTCGTCCCCGCCCTCAACGCAGTCACCGGCCCCGTCCCCTGGGACGCCCCGGACTGAACCGCGATGTCCACTCGCCGCGACATCGGCTGGGGAGTGCGTTTTGCTCAGGAGTTCGCGTTTGGCGGAGGAGGGACCTCGAGTGAACGCACCACGACTCAATGCGGTGACGCGCTTGGCCGCGGCTTACCCTGGAGCGAGGCCAGTGCCTGGTGATGTCGGTCGGAAAGCCGGTAGACACCGGAGTCGTCGACGGAGTCGGAGTCGAGGTACTCGTCGAAGCTCATGTTGTCGATCGCCAGGTTGCCGACGACGGATTGGAACGCGTCGGGTACAGCCGCGCGGAACGTCCGGCCGGGTTCGTCCCTGACGTCGATCAGCAGCAGCGAGCGCTCGGCGGCGGAGAACGTCCGGTCGTCGGCGACGACGAGCACCGGATAGCGGCTGCCGTCGGGGACCAGCGCCACAAGTTCCTGTACGGACAGGCCCCGGTGAGCGGGGTCGGCCATGACGGCTATCCAGTTGTCGTCGATCTCATCCAGTAGTGTCTGCCAGGCCGTGTCGTCGGTGAAGTCGGTACGCAGGAGCGGCGAATAGTCCGTCTCGGGCAACCGTGCGTCCACCATGTGTCCTCCAGCGCTCGGAAAAGAAGACTGCCAGGCTACAAGATCACCCCAGGCCGACCAACACGTGATCGCGGGTGGCATCACAACGGCTGGGTCATTCTGTCTTACTCCGCACCAAGGCCCCGAGCCGCTCGTCACCGGAAACGACAGGAGGTCTGCCGAACTGCGGCGTTGGTCAGCCGTTTACGATCCCGAAATCTCGGGTTTGGCAGATGGTGGTCCCGGTGCGCAGGAAGGCATACGAGAGCAACCGGCGGAGACGCCTCTTGAATCTTGGCCAGCTCCAATCCGGATTGAGTTTGGCCCCGTAGATCGGACACCTTGGCGTTGCCCGGGTGCCGCGGAGTCGTGAACGGCGAGTACTGCTCGACGGGCCTGAGATCGCGGTTCGTTGGCCGTTTTCGGGTGATCAGCGAGTAGGGCTGATCCCGGCGTGCCGCCCGTGAAACCGCCCGGAGCGAATAGGACGCGCATCGTCACTGGCCGACCGTGCCGTCAATGACGACGTTGCGCGGCACCGCGTTGACTCGGATCAGGCGGACCTGCTCGCGCACAAGCAGCGCGACACGGTCCTCCATCCCGTCGGTCATACCGCCGACGTGCGGGGTGATGACCATTCCGGGGAGCGACCAGAACGGATGGGCCACCGGGAGGGGCTCGGTGTCCACCACGTCGACCGCCGCTCGAATCCGTCCGCGCGACACGTGGTCGACGAGCGCATCGGTGTCGACGACGCTACCGCGGGCCACGTTGACCAGCAACGCGCCATCCTTCATCGAGCTCAGAAAGCTGTCGTCGACCAGCCCCGCGGTCGAGGACGTGAACGGCACGGCCAGCACGACGATGTCCGCCTCACCCAGCTGGCGGACGTGCTCGCCCATGGCCGTGACGACACCGTGCTTGTCGACCCGGCGTCGGGTGGCGACCCGATCGATCTCGACGTCGAAGACGCGCAGACGATCGACGATCGCCCGCCCGACGCCCCCTTGCCCGATGACTACCACCCGTTGTCCGGCCAGGGTCCGGTGGCTGGCTGGTGCCCACTCATGGAGGTGTTGCTTGATCGCGAACCGGGCGAGTCCGCGCACGCTCGACAGGATCAGCCCAATGGCGAGTTCGGCTGTCGACGACTCGTGGACGCCGGCCGCGTTGCAGTAGATGAGTCCTTCAGGAAGCATGTCTCGCACACCGTCGTACCCAATCTCCTGACCTTGCACGACTCGCGTCTTTGTCGTCTCGAGCCACCCCAACAAGCTCCGGTCGCGCATGTACGGCGGGACGACGAGGTCGATGGTGGGGCAAGGAGCGGGACCGTCGAGGCCCCAGAGGATGACATCGGCGCCGGGGAGGCCGCGAAGCCGGTCGAGCAAGGACTCCGTCGGAGCGCTCACGACGAGGTCGGGTCGGCCACTCACGGATTCGTCCCACGGAGCCGCGTGGGGCGGAGGATTCGACGTCACGGCTGCCCTTTCCTGAGCTCGACCCAGAGGCACTCTGCGTCGGCACAGACCACATCTCCGTGCCGGATCTCGCCTCTGAAGTGGTGCTTGCGCCCCTCCAGCCACTCGAGGCGTCCGGCGACGCTCAGCTCGGCGTCCACCGGCGCGACGGACCGGTAGCTCGTCTTCAGGTACGCCGTCCGACCGGCCGTCTCGTCCGAGAATCCCATTCTTCCGAACAGCTCGTCGAAGAGTAGCGCGACGGCTCCGCCGTGGACCACGGCGTTCTTGCCCCCGTAGAAGCGACCGAAGACAACCGTCCCGGTAGCGGACGTCGGCGTCACGACCTCGTCGCGGATCGGCGGCACCAAACCCTGTGACCGACCCGCTCGGTCCAGCCAGCGACCCCATTGGCTTTGGGCGTCCGGCACCGCCAGGCCCTCCAGGGCGGTGGTCCACGAGCGCAGGTCGCGTTCGAGGCGCTGCGACGTCAGTTCATTGGGCGCGGCCCCGGCCAACGCGTCCACGAACGTACGGAACGCGGAGATCATGTCGCTGTAGGCGTCGCCCAGCTCCGCCGATCCCGGAGGTCGGGTGAGCGCGTTCGTCGCTGCGATGCCGTCAATGCCTTCGTTCCTGCCCGTCATCGGTGACGGGCAGGATGGACCACGAGCCGCGTCACCCCTCAAGACCGCCGCCGGTCACGATGAGCTGCCCGGAGAGGTAGTCGGCCTCCGGGTAGGTGAGCATCACGACGGAACCGGCGGCCTCTTCGGGGGTTCCCGGCCGGCCGAGGGGGATGAGAGCCTTCATCGTCTCTTGCAGCTGGACGTTCATACCGACGCGGACCTCGTTGCCCTCCACCGTGATTGTGGACCCTTGGTCGGCGTTCGCCTCGGTGAGCCGCGTGAGAATGAAGCCGAAGGCGACGCAGTTGACGTTCACGCGGTAACGGCCCCACTCCTTGGCCAGGGACTTCGTGAGGCCGATGACGCCAGCCTTCGCCGAGGAGTAGTTGGCCTGGCCGACGTTGCCGAACACGCCCGCCACCGACGAGATGTTGACCACCTTGCGGTGCACGACTCGTCCTTCGGCCTTCTCCTGCTTGACGGCGGCGCTGATCACCGGCTGAGCGGCCCGGAGGATGTCGAAGGGGGCCTTCAGGTGCAGGTCGACGATCGCGCGCCACTGCTCGTCGGTCATCTTCTGGATGACCGCGTCCCAGGTGTAGCCAGCATTGTTGATGATGATGTCAACCCCACCGTAAGAGTCGACCGCCGCGGCCACGAACCGGTCAGCGAAGCCCGCACTGGTGACGCTGCCCGGAACGGCGACGGCCTCACCCCCGGCCTGGACGACCTCAGCCACCACCTCGTTCGCGGGATCTTCGTCCAGGTCGTTCACGACAACGCGCGCACCTTCGCTGGCCAGCTTCAGCGCGGTCGCGCGTCCGATGCCGCGGCCGCCGCCCGTGACGAGCGCTGCCTTACCTTCGAGCTTCCTCATTCGACGGTTCCTTGCTGCTGGTCGTGCATCGACAGTTTGAGCAGCTGGCCGAACGCGCTGGGCTCGTCCGGCCGCCGATCTTCGGGGTCAGGGGCAGGCGACGACGGCCTCGCCGGTCAGGGTCACCGTGCCGTCGGCCAGGCTGACCGAGAGGTCCAGGGTCGCGCGCCGCTCACCGTCGACCTCGCTGACGTCGCGGACCTCTCCCTGGCACGTGGGCCGGGCATGGACCGGGGTGATGGCGGCAAACCGCACCCGGTAGGACCGCAGGGACTCAACGGGGAAGTTGTCGGTGAGGAGACGAGCCAGGTAGGCCATGGACAGCATTCCTTGAGCAAAGACGTCGTCCATCCCCGCCGACCGGGCGATGTCGAGGTCCAGATGGATCGGATTGTGATCCCCGGAGCCTCCCGCGAACAGAGCCAGGGTCGTGCGCAAGATCGGAGGAACCGCGAGGTCCGGCAGCCGGGTACCCACTTCGAGCAGCGGCCCGGTCATGCGCCGGCTCCGGCCAGCTGTCGGACGACGAGGGTCTCGCGCATCGTGGCGACGAGGACGTCGTCCTGGTCCACCACAGGTGCCTCGGTCACGAGAAACATCAGGGCGCCGCCCTTCTTCTCGAAGACGTCGGTGATCACCGGGGACGACGTCAGGGTGTCCCCCGCGTGTGCGGTGCGGTGGTAGGTGAACTCCTGCTCCCCGTGCAGCAGGGCTGCGAGGTCGACCCCAAGGTCCGTGAGGAAGTCCAGTGGTGCGGGCAGTTCGAGACCCACGGCGAAGAAGAAGGTCGGCGGGACGGGGAGGTCGGAATGACTGGCGCGTCTGGCTGCGTCCACGTCAATGAAGATCGGGTCCTGCTGGCCGGTCGACTTGGCGAACAGCCGCAACCGGCTCCGGGTCACCAGCAGGCTCGCGCCCTCGCGCGCGGTGCCGATCAGACTAGGCGAGAGGCCCATCTCAGGCGTCGACCTTCTGGTACATGGTGACGACACAGGCGCCACCGAGGCCCAAGTTGTGCTGCAGGGCGACGTCGACGTCGTCGACCTGTCGGTCCCCCGCCTGGCCGCGCAGCTGCCAGACCAGCTCGGCGCATTGCGCGAGGCCGGTGGCCCCCAGCGGGTGGCCCTTGGAGATGAGGCCGCCCGATGGGTTGGTCACGACCCGGCCGCCGTAGGTGTTGTCCCCGCTGAGCACGAACTTGTCCGCGGTCCCCGGCGGAGTGAGTCCGAGCGCCTCGTAGGTGATGAACTCGTTCGTCGTGAAGCAGTCGTGGAGCTCGAGGACACGGAGATCCTCCGGGCCGATGCCGCTCTGCTCGTAGACCGCCTTCGACGCAGCAACGGCCATGTCGTAGCCGACCAGGCGCATCATGTCGCCGTCGAAGGAGCTCGCCGTGTCGGTCCTGAGCGACTGTCCGGCGATGACCACGTCGGACCGCAGCCCGTGCCGTTTCGCGTACGCCTTCGACACGACCACAGCGGCGGCCGCGCCGCACGTCGGAGGACAGCACTGGTAGCGAGTGAGTGGGCCGTAGATGTGGGGCGACGCCAACACCTCGTCGGCCGTCAGCGGCGCACGGAACACCGCGTAGGGGTTGTTCGCCGCGTGCTGTCGCGACTTGACGGTGATGTGCGCGAAGACGGAGGGGTCGATGCCGTGGTTCTCGACGTACTGCTGCCCGGCCGCTCCGAAGAACGTCGCCGCGTTCGGCACTCCGGGATCCGGGGCACCTCGGACCTGATCGCGAATCTGCTCGAAAGCCTCCAGGGACGGCGGACGGTCGGGGTAGGCCGTCCCGATCGCTCCGGGCATCATTTGCTCGAACCCGAGCGCCAAGGCCACGTCGACGGCGCCGCTCTCGACGGCTTGCCGGGCTAGGTACAGCGCGGACGAGCCGGTCGAGCAGTTGTTGTTGACATTGACGACCGGCGTGCCCGACAAGCCCACGTGGTAGAGCGCCTTTTGCCCGGACGTCGAGTCGCCGAACACGTAGCCGACGTATGCCTGCTGCACGCCGTCGTAGCCGATTCCCGCATCAGCCAGCGCGCGACGGGCGGCCTCGGCGCCCATGACGTCGTAGCTTTCGCTCTTTCCTGGCTTGGTGAACGGGATCATCCCGACGCCTGCCACTGCCACTGGGTTCGACATCCGGTCCTCCTGATGTAGTCGCGCCTTGGTCCTGCGTCGGATTCGTGTGGTGGCGGCCCTCCGTGCTCGGGCCGCGTCGTCAGCCTGTGACCCAGTCGGCAGCGGGCACACGCTCGGGCGCCGTCGGCTCCGGCCAGGGAGTTCGTGAAAATCGCGGTGCGGGGCGGGGTTGGTCCACACCGTCGATCTGGGTGAAGACGGCGCGGTCCCGCAGGTGCTGGTTCTCCAGCGCCTCGCTGTAGGTGAGCACCGGGGTGACGCAGGCATCGGTCCCCGCGAAGATGTCCGCCCACTCCGCCATCGTCTTGGTCGCGATAACGCCCGCGATCGCGGCGCGCAGTTCGTCCGCACGCTCGGCATCGTCCTGCGCCGGGAGCGTGGCGGTATCGAGTCCGAGGATCCGGATCATTGTGGCGAAGAACTGGGGCTCGAGACACCCGACGGCCACACTGCGCCCGTCGGCGCACTGGTAGGTGTCGTAATAGGGACGAGAGCCGTCGAGCAGGTTCGTCCCGCGATGGTCCGCCCAGGCACCGGCGCCTCGCAACGACCACATCATCTGCGCCAGAACACTCGCCCCATCGCACATGGCGGCGTCGACGATCTGTCCTCGGCCGGAGCGGTGTCTTTCGTAGAGGGCCGCCAGGACGCCGGTGACCAGGAACATTGAGCCCCCGCCGTAGTCACCGATCATGTTGAGTGGGGGTACCGGCCGCTCGTCGGGGCGACCGATGTTCTCGAGAATCCCCGTCACCGAGATGTAGTTGATGTCGTGTCCCGCCATGGACGACATCGCACCGTGCTGTCCCCATCCGGTCATCCGGCCGTACACCAACCCGGGATTCCGCTCAAGGCACACGTCCGGGCCGATCCCGAGACGCTCGGTCACGCCCGGCCGGAAGCCCTCGACCAGGACGTCGGCCCGATCGACCAACCGCAGGACCCGATCGAGGTCTTGCGGCGACTTGAGGTCGGCAGTGGTGATCCGGCGGCTACGGAGCTGGTGGTCGACGCCACCTTCCGGCTCGTCCGCACGCTCCACCCTGATCACGTCTGCCCCCAGGTCGGCGAGGATCATGCAGGCCAGAGGGCCTGGACCGATGCCGGCGAGCTCGAGGACTCGCATGCCTTCGAGTGGTCCATTGGTCATCTGCACTTCTCCGTCCCCGGTCTTCCCAGTGGGCGCACGCCCGGCGCGGACTTCGGCCGCGCCGGGCGGCCATTACCAATCTGCCTTCGTGTCTCTATTAGTGAACTTCCATATACATGAATGGCCACAATGCGCAAGAGTCCGTCCCTTCTTCCGGAACAGACATCACTGACTAGGGAATCCTGGCCAGTCAGCACGCAAATTAAGCTTACTCGGCATTTACTTCTTGTCAATCGTCTGGGCGCGCTGGCACGCATTCGCTCTGCCGGTTCAGGGTGCGGTGAGGAAGCGCACGAGGGAGACCAGCGCCGCGTGTTGGCCTCGGGACACCGCCAAGAGCGAGCGACGGTCCGGCCGCCGGGACGTGACGTGAGCCGCGAAAGAGGGAGTTCAGTTCCGGACGTCGAGGTGCCCCAGTTGACTGACGTGGCTACGGTCGAGGTCGGCCAACGACGTGACGCCGAGGAGCCGCATGGTGCGCTCGACGTCGTTGCGGAGGATCTCGATCGTACGGTCGACGCCACGGCGTCCGCCGGCCATCAGGCCGTAGAGGTAGGCGCGGCCGACGAGCGTGAAGTCGGCTCCCATGGCGAGCGCCGCCACAATGTCCTGACCGGACATGATGCCGGTGTCGAGGTGGATGTCGACGCTCTCGCCTACCTCGCGACGGACATCAGGCAGCAGCTTGAAGGGCACCGGGGCACGATCCAGCTGACGGCCACCGTGGTTCGACAACAAGACGGCGTCGACACCCATCTCGGCGAGCCGCGCCGCGTCGGCGACGGTCTGCACGCCCTTGACAATGACCTTGCCCGGCCACTGGTCACGCAACCAGGCCAGGTCGGCGAACGTGACGGTCGGATCGAACATCGAGTCGAGCAGCTCGGCGACCGTTCCTGACCACTTGCCGAGGGAGGCGAACGTCAGGGGTTCGGTCGTCAGAAAGTTCAGCCACCACGCCAGCCGCGGGATTGCGTTCAGCACCGTCCGGGGTGTCAGCGTCGGCGGGATCGTCATCCCGTTGCGGGTGTCGCGCAGCCGCGCGCCCGCCACGGGAACGTCGACGGTCACCAGCAAGGTCTCGAATCCTGCCTTTGCGGCCCGGTCCACCAGCGCCATCGACCGGTCCCTGTCCCTCCACATGTACAGCTGGAACCAGTGGCGTCCGCCCGGCGCAGCAGCGGCCACGTCCTCGATCGAGGTCGTGCCCATCGTCGACAGCGAGAACGGGATACCGAAGGCCTCGGCGGCCTGAGCGCCCGCGACCTCGCCCTCCGTGTGCATCAACCGGGTGAAGCCCGTCGGCGCGATGCCGAATGGCAGGGCCGAGCGGCGACCGAGCACCTCTACCGACGTGTCGATGGTCGAGACATCGCGGAGCACCGACGGATGGAACGTCACGTCCTCAAACGCCTGCCGCGCCCGGGCGAGCGACAACTCAGCGTCGGCGGCACCGTCTGTGTAGTCGAACACCGCACGCGGGCTCCGCCGCTTGGCGATGCCCCGCAGATCTGAGATCGTCAGCGCTGCTGCCAGGCGGCGACGCGTCGGGCTGAGCGTCGGGCGCTTGAAGGTCAGCAAGGGAAGGAGGTCGCGAGCCCGCGGGAATCGGCGCGCCTGGCGTAGGGCCATCGGTTGACCTTTCGGCAGGGAGATCGGGACAAGTCGAGCGGTGGCCTGCGGGCGGCCGTGTCCGCGGAGCTTCGGCAGCGGCCGGCTGCTAATGGTCCGTCGACGCGTACTCATAGAAGCCCCGGCCGCACTCACGCCCGTACCGACCGTGGGCCAACATCGTCGCGAGCAGCGGGGCCGCGGCGAACCGGTCGTCGTCGTAGAAGGTAGCCATCGCCGCGGATGCGGCCGCTACCTTGTCGAGACCGGTGCGGTCGAGGAGCTCGAGCGGACCCGTCGCGTGGCGGTACATCCCGCGGGCGACCTGGTCGACGTCCTCGACCGATGCCACGCCCTCGTCGACCAGGCGAATGGCTTCCATGAACATCGCCATCCGGAGCCTGTTCGCCACCGCGCCGGGGACGTCGCGGTGGTACACGACGGCGCAACACCCGCACGCCTCGACGAGCTGCACGGCCGTCGATACCGCGGCCCGCGAGCTCTGCGCAGTCGGGACGATCTCCACCAGCCGCGTCAGACCGGCTGACGACGTTGACCACTGCATGCCCAGGACGCGCTCGGGGTGAGCGCAGCGCTCGGCGATCCGCCCCACCTGGTGGTGACACGTGCTCGTCGCGAGGAGCACGTCAGGAGAGCACCGTGCGTCGAGTTGCTGGAGGAGCCGCTGCTTCGACGCTCGCGTTTCGTCGGCAACGTCGATCACGACGTCGACGCGACCGGCGGCCGCGTCGAGATCGGTGACTTCCTTCGTCGGGTCGAGGACGGCGACGTCGAAGCCAGCGCGCGCGCAGGTGTCGCCGACGGCGTCCGCGATCATGCCCATACCGGCGACGAGCACTCGTTTCACATCATGCACGCGTGACTCCTTCCGGCCGCGGAGGGCCGTGTTGTACGTCGTGGATCACAGGTCGAGCTTGAGTCGGGGGGTGAGTGATCGCGAGACGCAGATCATCATGTAGTCGTTCGCGGCCCGTTCCTCGTCGTCGAGGACTGAGTCGCGGTGCTCGGGGATGCCTTCCAGGACAGCGGTCTCACAGGTGCCGCACGTCCCCTCCTGGCACGCCGAGAGGGTGGGCACTCCCGACCGGGCGACAGCGTCGAGGATCGACGTGCCGGGTTCCACGACGATCGTTGTCCCAGTCTTGACAAGCTCGACCTCGAACGGCTCGTCCAGCACCGGGGCCCCCACCTCGCGCGGAGTGAACCGCTCAATATGCAGCGACCCGCTCGGCCAGGTCGCGCACTGCTGCTCGACCGCATCGAGCAGACCGGGCGGACCGCAGCAGTACACCAGACTGTCCGGTTCGGGCAGCGCGAGCCAGTCCTGCAGCGGCAACCGTCCCTGCTCGTCCTCGGGAACGATGCAGACGCGGTCGCCGTACTGGGCGAGCTCGTCCAGAAAAGCCATGGAGTCGCGGCTGCGCCCGCCGTACAGGAGCGTCCAGGGCGTGCCCTCGAGCTCGGCGGCCCTGATCATGGTGACGATCGGGGTGATACCGATCCCTCCTGCCATGAACCGATAGGTACTGGCCGAGACCAGAGGGAAGTTCGGGCGCGGCCCACGAATCAGAACCGAGTCGCCCGTCGTCACGGCGTGGAGATAGGACGCCCCCCGCGGCTATCCTGCTCACGCAGGACCGCGATGGTGAGCTGCGACTGCTCGTCGATCGGTCCGCACAGCGAGTACTGACGAAAGTCGCCTCCGGGCACCTCGACGTCGATGTGGTCCCCGGGCTGCCAGGACCAGGCGACGCCCTCGGGAAGGGAAAAGGTCAGCGAGACGACGTCGCGCGCAACAGTCTCGCGACGGGCAACCGTGGCGACGACCTCATGGAGCTCTGATCGCGCCCTGCTCGTGTGTGTGGACACCTGATGAACCTTCGACATTCGCTGTTGCCCGGAGAAGTGCGTCGCCGTGTCGGTCCGTCCCATGCTCGTCACTCCTGGTAGAAGCCAGAACCGGTTTTGCGCCCGAAATGACCTTGCGACACGAGCTCTGCGAGCACCGGCGGCGGATAGAACCGGCCGCCGCCGTAGTACGCGTTCATCGTGGTGAAGCCCCTGAGCGCGGTGTCCAGACCAACGAAGTCCAAGGTCTCGATCGGACCCATCCGATGACCGAGCACCAGCCGGGCGACCGCATCGATGTCGGCCGGATCGGCGACACCCTCGTCGACCAGCCGCATGGCTTCGGTGAACAGCGCTCCGCTGAACCGGTTCGCGATGAACCCGGGCACGTCCTTCTCGCAGGTCACCACCTCCTTGCCGCAGGTCCTCACGAAAGCCTGTGCGGCCGTGACCGCGGACGGCTCGGAAGCATCCGCGCGAATGACCTCGACCAGCGGCATCATCGGGGGCGGGTTCGACCAGTGCATGCCCGCGACGCGCTCCGGAGCTTGGCAGGTCGCCGCGACCTTCCCGATCGGGAACTGGGAGGTGTTGGTCGCCAGGAGGACCGTGTCCGCCGTCCAGTCCGCGAGGTCCTGGAAGAGCGACTGCTTGGCCTCGAGGTCCTCGCTAATGGCCTCGATGACCAGGTCGGAAATCCCCGCTGCCCGCTCGAGGTCGGTGGACCAGACGATGCGATCCGCCACGGCGTGCGGGGCGTCGCCCCCATATTCCGGTCGCCGTGCGAACCGGTCGAGGCTGTCACGGACCCGACTCTGGGCGGTCGTGAGGAACGACGCGCTCTGGTCGACGACCTCCACGTCGTAGCCCGCCATGGCAGCGGTCTGGGCGATCCCGGCCCCCATCAGCCCCGCCCCGACAACGAGCACCCTCGTCCGGCCCGGGACCGGATCCGGGATTGGGCTCCCCGCCATCACCCGAGCTCCTTGCCGAAGATGCTGATGAAGGAGATGAACTCGCCGGGGAACCCTCCCATGTTGTGGGCGAGCCCGAGTTCCGGGTCGGTGAGCTGCCGTGGCCCGGCCTCGCCGCGGAACTGCAACCACAGCTCGAAGATCATGCGCAGGCCACTGGCCCCGACCGGGTGCCCGAACGACTTCAGCCCGCCATCGGGGTTGACGGCCAGCACGCCGTCGAGGTCGAAGTCGCCGTTGAGGACGTCCTTCCATGCCTGACCACGTTCGGAGAACCCCAGGTCCTCCATGAGGATCATCTCGGTCGGCGTGAAGCAGTCGTGGACCTCGGCCATCGAGAGCTGGCTTCGCGGGTCGGTGATCCCGGCCTCCGTGTACACCTGGGCCGCACAGGCGACGACTTCCGGGAACGACGCGTGTCGCTCGCCCGCCGTCGCGGCACCGTTGCTCATGCCGGCGTACAACGACATGCCCTTGAGGTAGACGGGCTTGTCGGTGTACTTCAGCGCATCCTCGGCCCGGACGATGATCGCAGCAGCCGCTCCATCGGCGACTCCCGAGCAGTCGAACACCCCGAGATCACCTGCGACCTTGGGCGCCTTCTCGATCTTCTCCTTCGGCACGACGGACGTGTACTGCGCTCGGTCGGGGTTCTTGGCCCCGTTGGAGTGGTTGCGCCAGGCGATGTGGGTCAGTGCCTGTCGAACATCGCCCGGAGCCACGTCGTAGGCCTTGCTGTACGTCGACGGGAGCAGCGCGTAGATCGCGGGAGAGCTGACCTCCGGGCCTGTGTTGTTACCGGGTGGCTCGTTGACCGTCAGACCCGAGTAGCCGCTGTCCTTCAACTTCTCGACACCGACGGCCATCGCCACGTCATAGACCCCGGCAGCGACGGCGAAGGCCGCGTTGCGGAACGCATCGGACCCACTGGCGCAGTAGTTCTCGACCCGTGTCACAGGCCGCTCGACCTTCAGCGCCTTGGCAAGCGGGAGACCGGCGTGTCCGGATGCGAAGGTCGAGTACCAATAGGCGTCGATGCCGTCCTTCGTGAGACCTGGCACCGAGCCGATGGCCTGGTGCGTGGCCTCGACGAGCAGGTCGTCGGCCGACGTGTCCCAGAGCTCACCGAACTTGGTGCATCCCATTCCGACGATGGCGACGCGGTCGCAGAGGCTGCGAGTCACTTCGAGCTCCTGTTCTTCGGACGGGCCTTCCAGAAATAGTTGGGTACGCCGTCAACGGCATACGTGCGCCGGAACGTCATCTCGACCTCCGTGCCGTCGGTGATCTCGGACGGTCTCGCATCCGCGACCTCGAGCAGCAGACGACCTGTCGTCCCGAAGTCGACGAGGGCGGCGAGCGAGGGCGGGTTCGGGCTGTCCGAGACGCCGTCGGTCGTGTGCGCCACGACCGTTCCCGTCAGGTCAGCGACCGGGAAGGGTCTGACCTCGTCGACCGCGCCGCACCGGCAGACCCGTTGGGGCGGGAGGTAAACCTTGCCGCACTCCAGGCATTCGGATCCTACGAGGCCGAACTTCCAGTCGCTGTCGCGGAAGGACGGAGGGGGCGCGACCGAAGGTCGTGCCGGACGACGCGCCGGCTCGCGACCGATCTCCCCGCGCCAGGTGAGGTACTGATAGTAGCCGATCGCCTCTCCCGGCGGGCGGCGCCGGCCCGCGCCGCCGACGCCTGCGAGGGGCCCGTCCTTCAAGGCACGCAGCAGCAACGCGTCGGCGCCACCCCCTGCCGAGACCGCGAGGACGGTATCCCCGGCCACCGCCGCATCGAGCGCGTCGGCGAGCAGAAGCCCAATGTCGGCGGCCCCGCAATAGCCAGTCGTCTCCCGATGGACGGCCTGTACGTCGGTGAAGCCGTCGGGCCTGATCGACGCCGCCAATGCTCCGGCCAGGCGACGGTTCAGCGTGGAGACGACCGAGGTGGTCGGCGGATCAGTTTGACCCGTGGCCTTGGCGACCTCAGAGACGACCTCGCGGACCGCACGTCCCAGCGCATGGTCAACGAAGCGGTCCTCGCCGACGAGTGCGTGGCTGGTGCCCGGCACTCGCCAAGCGTCCATCACCTCCATCGGCACCGAGGCCGATCCGAGCACCTCCGCCACTGCGTCCGCCCCCTCACCGAACAGGAACGCGGCGGCGCCGTCGCCCCCCTCGAGCTCCACCGCGGACCCAGGCCGACCCGTGCGCATATCCGCCATCGCGGCGACACCGCCGGTCGTCGAGGCCGACTTGAGAACGCCGAAGCCGGCACGCAGCCCGGTTACGTCGAGGGTGAATGCCCGGTCGTGCATGGAGCTGGCGGCGTGCACGATCAGCGAGCAGGACTTGTCCAGCAAGGGCGAGGTCGCCGTACCGAAGTAGAGTTGGTCAGCGCTCCTGACACCGGCGCCGAGACGCCGGGTGGCGGCCACAGCCATGCTGACGGCGTCCTCGTCGTACCCGGCGACGGTGCGCTCACCGGATCCGCGGGCGACGCCGGTCAACGCAGCGTTGACCACACTGCGGGGCAACGTGTAATGCGGGCGGTAAGTCGCATAGGCAAGCAGCTTGTGGGTCACTTGTCCTCTCCCTCGAAGGAGATGGCCGCTACCGGGCAGCTGTCGACCGCATCGAGAACCTCGTCCATGGTGGCCGCACCCGGCGTCAGGACCCGGGCCTTGCCGTCAGTCTCGTCGATCTCGAAGGAGCCGCCCGCTACGTTGACGCACGTGGTCGAGCCGACGCACACGGCACGGTCGACGACCACCCGCCGTTCCGAGCCGCTCACGTCCTGACACCCGCTCGGCGCACCGGCAGCTCCTGGAGGCCGCTGAGTAGCAGCACCCGGTGCCAGGGGAGCCCCTCGGCCGGGATAGCGAGCTCGGGCCGCGGGACGCGGTTGACCAGCTCAGCCAGGCTGCTGGTCAACTCCAGCCGCGCCAAAGCCGAGCCAAGGCAGAAGTGGATGCCCTGGGCGAAAGCGAGGTGCTGGTTGTCGGTCCGGTCGATGACGAACTCGTTCGGACGCTCGAACTGCCTCGGATCGCGATTGGCCGCGGCCAGGATGAGGTAGACCCGACTCCCGTCCTTGATGTTGGCTCCCCGGAACTCGATGTCGCCCTTCGCACGGCGGACGGTCGTCTTGGCAGGCCCGAGCATTCGCAGGCACTCCTCGACCGCACTGGTCATCAACTGCGGCTCGGACGCGAGACGCTCCCACCCGTCCTCGGACTCGAGTAGAAGGTAGATCGCGTTGCACATCGCGTTCTGGACCGTCTTGTAGCCGGCGTCGATCAAAGTGATACAGGTCGCGATCAGCTCGATGTCGGAGAGCACGTCGCCATCCTCGTTGGCCTGCACGAGCGCCGAGAGGATGTTGTCCACGGGGTGAGCCCGGTATTTCTCGACCGAGGCGCGGAAGTACTTCTCCAGGCCCTCGACCGCAGCCTGCACGCGCTCGTCGCGGCCAGGTTCGGCCGGGGCGCCGTTGATGAACATCCCGAGGTCCTCGGTCCACGTCTTCAGACGGTCGCCATCCTCCGGCGAGAAGCCGAACATTTCGGAGAAGATCGCGGGCGGGATGATTTCGCAGAAGTCCGCGACAAGGTCGACAACGTCGCCTGCCTCGAGGCGAGCCCTGATGGCTTCCGCCTCCCGGGCGGCGGTCTCTTCGATCCTGCCTTGGAGAGCCTTGACCGCCCGCGGCGTGAAGGCCTTGTGCACCAGCTTACGCAATCGCGAGTGGTCGGGCGGGTCGAGGAAGACCAGCCACTTGCTGAGGATCTCGAACATGCGCCCGAACCGCGCGCGACCTGCCTCGTCGAGCTGCTCGCGCAGATAGGGCGCGATCCGGTCGGCTCCCATCTGCTCATGCCTGAACGCGGCCGAGACGTCGTCGTACCTTCCGACGAGCCACGCCCGGTGGCGCTCGCTCCATAGGACGGGTGACTTCTCGAGCAACTCGGCGTAGAAGCCAAAGGGGGACGCCGCCATCTCCGGGCTGATGAGGTTCGTGCGAGAGAGCTCGTCGATCGACTGGGTCATGTCTACACCTGCCTGCGCGTGTCCTCGTGGAGTCAAGATCGATCGGTCGTCCGAATCAATCCGCAGCATAGCCGGTGACTCGCCCGCATGTAAATATAGACTCAGGCAAACCTTCGGTCAGGAACCTCGTAAGACCTAGAAAGAGCGACAAGAGTGAACTTTAATTTTGTCGAAGCGCACGCTGCCTAGCTGGACGGCGCCCGCCCACCGTCGTGCAGCACGGTCATGACCAAGGACACGAGGTTCTCCTGGAACGACTGCCGATACGAGATGCGCGGAACGCGGTAAAGGTCCGCGACAAGGAGAAGTGCGATCTGGACCCTCAGACGCGCCGTGCGGGGCTCGAGCTCGGGCGCCGAGGCTGTCAACAGCGCGACCCACTCGTCGATGTACTCGCGCTGCGCCATCTTCAGGTAGTCACCCACCCCCGCCGCCCCGGTCGGATCACCGAGGGTCGAGGACCAGGTCCGTGCGAGTCCTACGTACGAGCGGACAACCTCCGGAAGCAGCTCGGGCGCCGGCCGCCCCGACGACAAGACACCCTCGAGACCGAGCCATAGCGCGTGCGTCCCCCGCTCGTGCACGGCCCGCAACAGGTCGGCTTTACTGTCGAAGTACCCATAGAGATTGGGTCCGGTGACCCCGGCCATCGCCGCGATGTCTGCCATGGAGGTCTCATAGAACCCGCGGTAGCCGAACTGCTCGCAGGCCGCGACCAGCAGGCGCTCGCGCATCGACACCGGGAACGCCCGTGACCCGGCCGGGTCGCCCCGTGGTCCCACCGGGACGAGCTGCACCGTGGCGACCGCCTGCAGGGCGGATCTCACAGAGGGAAGCCGGATTGCCTCGGGGGTATGGAGCGAGCGTCTAGTCAAACAGGACAAGACAGACTTCAGCGCCCAGCCCAGCAAGTCGAGCTGGTCGTCATCGAGGTCGGGCCGCCGGTCGCGCAGGGCGGGCATGAGCGAGATGTGCCACGCCAGCATTCGCCGACGGAGAAGCTTGAGGCTGTCGTCGGAAAGGTGACGGACCTCATGGAGCCACAGGTCGCTGAGGTAGGGGAACTCCGCGATCTGGGCGATCGACGACTCCATCGCGTCATCGAAGCGGTCCGGGACGTGCGGGTCGCCCAGCCAGCCGAAGTTCTCCTCGATGACCGCCTCAAGGAGATCGGCCTTGTTGCCGAAGTGGCGATACAGGGCACCCGCCGTCACCCCAACCCGGTCCGCGATCATCGCCATCGTGACGCTCGGGAAACCCAGCTCTACGAACAGATCCCGCGCAGCCGTCAGGATCTGCTGTTTGCGGTTCCGCGGACGCTGGAGACGGACTTCGGTATCTCGGGATTTTGCTGCCACACCGACACCCTACGTGTACCGGCGACGCGGACAGCAGGCATTCTGGGTCAGTACCCCGGCTGGTTGCGCCGCGACATAACGGGCACCCGGAGGATCCAGTCGGGGCATACCGTCGCCGCGGGGACACAGGTTGCACCGGCGCGGGCATTCGGCGGGCGGGGCGGTCACGTGACTGCGTTCTGCGGCCAGTAACCGTTCTTGAGGCGTCGTTTGAAGAGCTTGCCCGAGTCCTCTCGTGGCAACTCGTCCTCGAAGACGACGACCCTCGGCACCTTGTACTTGGCGAGCCTGCTACGGACCGCGTCACGGACGTCTTGCTCGGTGAGCTGGGCGCCCTCCATCAGTTCGACATGCGCAGCGAGGGCCTCCCCCATCTCCCTGTCGGGGATCCCGAACACCGCCACGTCCTTCACTCCGTCGAGAGTGAGCAAGCTCGCCTCGATCTCGGCGGGGTAGATGTTCACACCGCCGGAAATCACCATGTCGTTCAGCCGGTCGGTGAGGTAGAGGTAGCCATCCTCGTCAACACGGCCGACGTCGCCGACAGTGATGAACCCGTCGGATCCGTCAATATCTCGGCGCTTGGCGTCGTTGTTGAGGTAGGTGAAGTCTGGCCAGACCGAAGGCGAGCGGCCGTAGATGATGCCGGCTTCTCCCACGGGCACCTGCTCGAGGTCGGGTCCCATGATACGGAGGGCCGCATCCAGAACCGGCCTTCCGACCGTACCGGGGTGGGACAGCCACTCCTCGCTCGTGCACTTGACCCACGGGCCGCCCTCGGACCCTCCGTAATACTCCGAGACGATGGGGCCGACCCAGTCGATCATCGCACGTTTGACGTCCGGTGGACACGGCTGCGCCGAGTGGACAACCTCCCTGAGCGAGGAGATGTCGTACTTTTCACGCACCTCCTCCGGCAGCCGGAGCAGGCGGAGGAACATAGTGGGGACGAGCTGGACCACGTCGACCCTGTGCGTCTCGACGACCCGCAGGAACTCTTCGGGGTCGAACTTGGGGAGAATCACGATATTCATGCCAAGGGCGGCAGCGAAGGTCAGGTTGACGTTCGGCGCCGAGTGGTACAACGGCGCCGGCATCACGGTGGTCAGGCCTGGGGCGAGACCGAGGAGGTCGGCCAGGAACGCGGCGAGCTCACCGGCCGCCTCGGTCGGGACCGGCTCTCGCACGATACCTTTCGCGAGCCCGGTAGTGCCCGAGGTGTAGATGACCGCCATCGGTGGGGTGCTGCTGACCTCGACCAAGGGCTTCCCCTTGTCGATGCAGTCCGAGAGCACCGGGTAGCGCCCCGTCAACTGTACGTCATCCAGGCCGTAGGCCTGTCGGACCTCATCCGGCACGGCGGCCTCGATGATCTGCATGCCTTCGGGCTTCTGCGTCTCGACTGCAGGGACCAAGTCCGTGTGGACAACCGCGACCTTCGATCCGGAGTCGCTGAGAATGTGCTTGAGGTCGTCGCCAGTCCAGTGCCAGTTCACCGGCACCGGCACGGCGCCGACAGCTCCCGCCGCGAGGTTGACCTCCAGGAACGCAATCTCATTGCGCATGACGATGGCGTAGCGGTCACCGTGCTTGACACCCAACTCCCGTAGCGTCCCGGCGAACGTCAAGGCACGCTCCTTGACCTCGGACAAAGTCTTCACGCGCTCACCGGAGCGAACAAACGGGTCGATCATGGGTGAACCTTTCGTTCAAGACTTCTTCCTGCATGCGATGACGACGTGTCGAGGGACGCCACCTCTCGCTTCCCTTGGTGAACCTTCATATACATCACCTCAAGGGGGCATGAGAAGTCGGCGCTTCTACCCTTGCTGAGAGCGCTAGTGAACCACAGAAGAGATGGAGGCCACAAGAGTCGTGGTTATCAGTCGTTTACTTGCCAGCGAAGGGATCGTCGTGTCAACTTCATAGGGAGCGGGAGACGACCCCGAAACACCGTTCCGCCGTCGTCTCCCAAACCAGCCAACACTGACTGGTTTGCGAACGACCGCGGACACCTCCCTGACCGTCCGTCGCCAGAAGCCGCTCCGGCCTCCGGCGTACGCTGACCCGACTAGGACCGCAGCATGAAGATCTCCGACACCGTTGCTCTCGTCACCGGCGGCAGCTCCGGGCTCGGCCGTGCCACCGTCGAGGCGCTCGTCGCCAACGGCGGCAAGGTCGTCATCCTGGATCTCCCCGACTCCGCGGGTGAGATGATCGCGAAGGAACTGGGTGACGCGGTGCGGTTCGCACCGGGCGACGTTCGAAGCGGAGACGACGTCGCGGCTGCCATCGAGACTGCCGAGCAACTCGGTGATCTACGCGTCGTCGTCAACTGCGCCGGCACGGGCAACGCCATCAAGACGGTGGGTAAGGATCTGGCACCGTACCCGTTGGAGGACTTCCAACGGATCATCGACATCAACCTCGTAGGCACCTTCAACGTCATCCGCCTCGCAGCCGCTCACATGGCCGGGCACCACCCGGTCGGAGAGGAACGCGGCGTGGTCATCAACACGGCCTCGATCGCCGCTTTCGACGGCCAAATCGGCCAGGCAGCCTACACCGCCTCTAAGGGCGGTGTCGTCGGGATGACGCTGCCCGTCGCCCGCGACCTGGCGAGTCTGGGCATTCGCATGGTCACGATCGCTCCCGGGCTCTTCGACACCGCGCTTCTGGCCTCGTTGCCCGAGGCGGCCCGTCTCTCGCTGGGCCAGCAGGTGCCGCACCCGTCCCGTCTCGGAAACCCGGCCGAGTACGCCGCGCTCGCGACGCACGTCATGGAGAACCCGATGCTGAACGGCGAAACCATCCGCCTCGACGGCGCCATCCGAATGGCCCCGCGATGAGCGGCGCGAAGTCTCTCAACCTCCGCGCCGGGTTCTACACCGAGGACCACGAGGCGTACCGCGCATCGATGCGCGAGTTCGTGCGCCGCGAGGTCGAGCCCCACTACCTCGCATGGGAGGAAGCCCGGCTGGTGCCACGTGACGCCTGGCTCGCGGCAGGTGAGGTCGGGGCCCTCGGACTGTCGGTGCCCGATGAGTTCGGCGGAAGCGGCGAATCAGACTTCCGCTACCCGATGGTGGTCGCCGAGGAGCTGGCCAAGGTCGGCGCGACGTCGTACTGCCTCAGCATCCGGCTGCAGGACGACATTGTGCTGCCGTACTTCCTCGAACTGTGCAGGGACGACCAGAAGCAGCGCTGGCTGCCCGGCATGGCCTCGGGCGAGCTGATCGCGGCGATCGCGATGACGGAGCCCGGAGCGGGCAGTGACCTACGCGGCATCCGCACGAGCGCGGTGCGTGACGGGGACGGATGGGTGCTCAACGGCCAGAAGACCTTTATCACGAACGGCATCAATGCCGACGTGGTCATCGTCTTCGCTCGCACGGACCCCGGTGCCGGATCGCACGGGTTCACGCTCTTCGTCGTCGAGCGCGACGTCGCCGGCTTCACCCGCGGTCGCAAGCTCGACAAGGTCGGCATCGCGGGGCAAGACACGGCAGAACTCTTCTTCAGTGACGTCCGTCTGGGGCCTGAGAATGTTCTCGGCGAGGTGGGTGAGGGCATGATCCACCTCCTCCAGCGGCTCCCGAAGGAGCGCTTGTCCTTGGCCGCGCAGGCGCTCGCGAGCGCCGAGGCGGCGCTGCGCTGGACCCAGGACTACGTGTTCGAACGTACGGCATTCGGCCAACGTGTCGGTGACCTACAGGCCACCCGTTTCGAGCTCGCCGACCTCGCGACCGAGGTAGACGTGAGTCGCGCCTACCTCCAGAACGCGGTGATCGCCCTCAACGAGGGCACCCTGACAACCGCCGAGGCCTCGAAGGCCAAGTTGTGGTCCACGGAAATGCAGGTGCGGGTGACATCCCGGTGCCTCCAACTCTTCGGCGGGTACGGGTACATGAACGAGTACCCCATCGCCAGGGCCTATCGCGACTGCCGCGTCCAGACCATCTACGGGGGCACCAGCCAGATCATGAAGGAGATCATCGGCCGCGACATCGCAGAACGGTACTCCTCCTACGGTCAGTGAGGGGCATTCTTGACACCCGCCGCCACGCTCACGAGATGCCCCCAGACACCGCGCGGCGCCGCGTGGGGCCCAGCATGCCGCTGGGCCCCACGCGGTCGCTCGAGCAGGTCTCGTGGCGCGCGAGCTAACGGTGGCGGTAACGCCTGCTGCAGACGAAGCTGTCGGCGTCAGCGATGTCCCGGTGGCCGAGATGCCTGGCGACGAGCGGGTACATGCACAGCGGCCGGGTCATGCCGGGGACCGCGCCCTGGCCCTGCGCCACGCCGAGTAGTTGCCGAGGGGCCTTGCGGTGCTCTACCCAGTTCACCAGCGCCCCCAGCGCGCTCCCGGGGCTCGGGACCGCGCCGGTATAGCCAGCAGGCATCAGGCCCGGGTGGGGGTGACCCAGGATGAGCCGGTCGTGCCCGCCGCCGGAAGCCAGGAAGAGCCGAGCGAATCGGCGCACCTCGTTGGTGCCGCCGCTCTCGCGGGTCAGTCGGTCGTAGTAGGCGATGGTGCCCTCCACCGGGATGCCGGTGTCGGCGGTCCCCATCGTGATGACCATCTTGCCTCCGGCGGCCCGGAACGCCGAGAGGTCGGCGTCCGACGCCCCGACCAGCTCGTCCCACATCTTCACCGACTTCTCGAAGATCTTGGCGAACGACGCGTACGTGATGTCCCGCCAGTCGAAGTCCGGATCCTGCAGCACCCAGCGCGTGACCCACACCAGGCCGTCCTCGCGCGGCACGGGGATGAGTGTCCCATTCTCAGTTGTCGTTGCGGCCATCCGGAACAACGGCGTCCCGGGAAGCGGGCCATGCCACAAGAACTGGCCATCAGGTCGACGAGGGCCTGCCCAGATCTTGTTGATGATCCGAGCCTCCCGCAGGGTGACCAGCCCGGTCTGGACCAAGGACCGTGCCTCGAAATCGCAGGCCTGCCAGTGGGAGACGATCGCGTCCACAACGCCGTCGCGGCCGTCGCACGCGTCGATCACCCGGTCGTTCACCGCCTGGAAGGTCGACTGGGGGATAAGGTGGTCCTCCTCGTTCATCACGACATGCGGCCAGAGCACTGCCGGGAGCAGCCGGGCCAGGTCGAGGGCTGGCCAGAACACCGCGATCCCGTCGTAGTCCTTCGGGTAGCGCTGCGCCTCCATCATCGCCTGCCGGCCGCCGGCCGAACCGCCCTGGAAGTAGGAGTAGGTCGGTCCGACGCCGTAGAACGCGGTAATCACCTGCTTGGCCGACACCGCCGTCTGGTGGATCGCAACATGCCCCCAGTTGTTGATGGCGGGCAGGTCCAGGTTGTTGTCGGCGTCGAGCGCGAACTCACCTTGGTTACCTGGAACCCCGCCGTCAGTGTTCGCCGTTGCGTACCCGGCCGCCAGCGCACACGGCTCATACCCGCCACCGCCGCCCCAGCTGCACGGACTGTCCGGCCCGCCCGCCGACCAGCCTGCACCGCCGGTGCCGAGGAAGCGGCCGTTCCACGTCGTAGCGGGGAGAAACACCCCGACCCGGAACGACTCATCCGACGAGGGGTCGGTCACCTTGAGCTGGACGTCGCAGTACTCGGGCACCGCCTCGGTGGCCTCGACGAGCACTGCGCCGGTCACTGTCCTGCCGGGCAGGTCCAAGTCCACGAGGCTCTCGCACGAGCGAACGGGCTTCCCCCTTCCCTGCGCGCCAAACTCGCTCGCGTCGCTGCTGGCAACCGGGACCGCGAGCAGGCCGGCAGCCGTCACCGCTCCCACCAACCCCGTAACGGCCATTCGAATCCGCACCCGCGCCTGCCGACCCCGGCCACGGGACCGCAGCCAGTGCCGGCCACTCGATCTGTTGATCATCCGCTTCCTCCAGTACCACCTGTGACGTCGCTGCACCAGCAAGCCCGAGCCCCGGCGCACGAGGGAAACCTCCACCTCGGCTCGGGTAGTCCGCTGACTTGTCAGCACAAGCCGGATCAGAATGCATCGGCAATCAATGAGTGAAGAGCGTTATGGTCTCCCATTCCCGCGGAGGGACTGGCACCATGTCCTCGCCAACGTCGATGCGCACGACGCCTACCTCGCCTGGGAATCTGTTCATAGGGTATGACGGGTACTCATCGGTCACGCGCGTCTGGCGGTCCACTCCTATGTCCAACGTTTCGTCAACTGAGAAGCTGACCGGAGTTGTTTGATCCAACCTACCTTCTTGAACCTGTCCCCCATCGACGGCAAGGACGGCCTTGCCGCCCTTGCCGATACCTCCCCCATCGTAATAGAACCTCATTTGCAACCTGTGCCTGCCGGGCATGAGAGCCTGGTCAGATCGGATGTACGTGGTCCGCACTCCGCAAAGGTTATGGCAATAGGTGAGGCGGCCCTCTCTCAAGTAGAGTGACCAGCCGCCAAAGCGACCCCCTTGCGCCACGATGACCCCATCGGTGTCTCGGTCGTCGACTACAACGTCCGCGGTCACGCAGAATGAAGTGTTCTTGACATTTGGCGCTACAGCCTCTTGCAGGCCATCCATATGCGGTCGAAGTTCTACCGATCCCCGGCAACCGAAGACGTCTCGGCGCCCAGCGATCTTCGGATCCAAGCGCTCTCCGTATCGGTCGTCGATAGGGAGTACGTCGTGGCGAGCGGCTTCGATGACGAACAGTTGCTGAAGTTTGGCCAATTGATCTGGGTAGAGATCCGCCACGTCTCTCGACTGCGTCCAGTCGCTGTTTGTGTCGTACAGTTCCCACTCGTCGTCCGCCAGCTCTGGCAAGTGGGTCCCGTCCCCGCGCAGTGACCATGGTGTCCGGTGCTTGGTGACGGCAGTCCAGCCGTTATGGTAAATGCCGCGGTTTCCACATAGCTCAAAATACTGGGTCGTATGCCGTTCCGCTGCGTCTGCATCGTCGAAGGTGTATCCGAAAGACACACCTTCCATCGGCTTCTGCGTCACGCCGTCTACCTGCCACGGCTCGGGCAATCCCGCCGCCTCGAGGATCGTCGGCGCGACGTCGATACAGTGGGCCCACTGGTGTCTCACCTCACCGGCGGCGGTGACACGGCTAGGCCAGTGAACGATCAGTCCATTACGAGTCCCGCCGTAGTGTGATGCGACCTGCTTGGTCCACTGATATGGCGTATCCATTGCCAGGGCCCAGCCAACGGGGTAGGACGGACTGGAACCCGGCCCGCCGAGTTCATCCAGAGCCTCGAGACTTTGCTCCGCAGCCTCGGGCAGGCCGTTGATACGCGCCGCCATGTTGAAAGTTCCCTCAAGACCGCCGCTCGGGGATGCACCATTGTCACCCAGGACATAAAGGACCAAGGTCTCATTCAACTGGCCCAAGCGGTCGAGCGCGTCGATCAGGCGGCCCGTTTGAAAGTCGGCGTGCTCCACAAACGCGGCGTAGATCTCCATATGACGCTCCGCACTAGCCTTTTGCGTCTCGTCGAGATCGTCCCATTTCGGAACGCCAGGTGACCAAGGAGCCAACTCGGCATCTTGCGGGACCACGCCAAGAGCCTTCTGTCGAGCCAATGTCTGCTCACGCTGTTTGGTCCAACCGTGCGAAAACTCCCCCCGATACCTGTCGCGCCACTCTTGCGGTACGTGATAGGGCGCATGCGCAGCACCAAAACTCAAGTAGCAGAACCATGGGCTGCCTGGATCCACCGTGCTGACAGCATCGATCCATCGAATCGACTGATCAACGAGATCTTCCGACAGATGGTACCCCTGCTCTGGCGTCTTCGGCTGGTCAATCCTGGTGACGCCATCGACCAAGTTCGGTGAAAACTGGTTTGTTTCGGCGCCGAAGAAACCGTAGAACTTCTCGAATCCTTCACCAGTCGGCCAACGTTCGAACGGCCCAGCAGCCGTGGTTTCCCAGATCGGCGTTTGATGCATTTTCCCGAATGCCGCCGTCTTATAGCCGTTGCCTCGCAGTATTCTTGCGATCGTAGCGGCTGAGTCCGGTCGTATTGACGTGTAGCCCGGAGCTGCGGTCGCGAGTTCTGGCAATCCGCCCATGCCAACGCTGTGGTGGTTTCGGCCCGTCAACAGAGCTGCTCGCGTCGGTGCGCACAGGGCGGTTGTGTGGAAGCGTGAGTACCGGAGTCCACCCGACGCGAGCCGATCGGCCGTAGGCATGCGGCACGGGCCACCGAACGGCAAGGGAGCGCCGAATCCCATGTCATCCATCAAGATGAGAAGGACGTTTGGGGCCCCGCCGGGAGGACGCGTCGGCTCGGGCGCGCGGTGAGGCGGCTTCTGATCTTGAACGTGCTCAGCCGGCGTTCGGTTCTCGGCTGCGTTACGGAGTGGAAGGACGGTTCTGTCCATTGTGAGCCTTTCCAGAGGAATCGATCAGCCGGGCGCGCTGCAGCGAAACGTGTCCTTAGGTGTCGAGTGCCGCGCCGAGTCGGACCTCCTCGGTCCAGCGATGTCCGCGACCCGGTGTTTGCTGGAAGCGTTCGAGATTGACCGCCCGCGCCGCACCTATCAGCTTCGCCGTGTAGTCCGATGCCGGATCCTGGAGGACCTCGGCCGTGGGACCAGCTTCGGCGATCTGACCGTCCTTCAGAACCACGATCTGCTCGCACAGCCGGCTCACCACCGCCAAGTCATGGGAGACGACGACGAGTGTGAGATTCAGACTTCGGCGCAAGTCGAGCAGTAGATTGATCACCTGGGCCTGCACAGAAACGTCGAGTGCGCTGGTCGGCTCATCAGCATAGAGCACGTCCGGCTCCACCGAGAGTGCGCGCGCGATGGCGACGCGCTGCATTTGACCGCCAGAAAGCTGACGGGGATAACGAGCTAGTACGCTGCTGCCCAGGCCCACTTTCTGTAGCGCCGCGATGAGTTCTTCGTCAGCAGGTGTACGACACTCGATGGCGCGGATCGGCTCTGCGAGTGAGCGGCCGAGGCGCATCCGCGGATCAAAGGAGTTCGCTGGACTCTGGAACACCATCTGATTGCGCTTCCGGAACTCTCGGGGTGAACCGCTCAGCCATTCGGCTGTCTCTTGGTCGAAGAAGCGAGCCGAGCCCGATCCCGGCTGCAACAACCCACACATCAGTCGTACCAGTGTCGATTTCCCCGATCCGGACTCTCCGACGAGACCTACCGCTCCGCCCGGCTGGACTTGAAGGTCAATTCCTTGCAGCGTCCAGCGACTCTTATCTGACCGGCGTGCGGTGTTATATCGGAAGTGCACGTCAGCGAGTTCAAGTGCGGATGTCATGGAGGTCTGCCTCTCGCATGTGCGCTGGGTTCCAACACGTGAATGTGTGATCATCCGATGTCGTTGTTGCGGGCGGCCGCTCGGCACAGCGGTCGATCGCGTGCGTACAACGGTCGCGGAACCCGCAGCCTTCTGGGAACTGCCCGAACTCGGGCACTGAACCCGGGATGGCGTCGAGTGGTCGCCCGATCAGTTCGGCTCTTTCGGTGGGTCCGGTGAGCCAGGGGCTGGCTGCGATCAGTGCCTCGGTGTAGCGGTGGTGCGATCGCTCAAGCACGCTCCGCGCCGTTCCGGTCTCGACGAGGCGCCCGCCGTACATGACCGCGACTCGCTCACTCACCCTGCGGACGACTCCGAGATCATGGCTTACGAACAGAAGAGCCATTCGGCGCGTGGTACTCAACTCGAGGAGGAGGTCGAGGATGCCCTCCTGTACGGTGACATCGAGAGCTGTGGTTGGCTCGTCCGCGATCAGCAACTTCGGCCTTGACGCGATCGCGACGGCAATCAGGGTTCGCTGCCGCTGTCCCCCGGACAGCTGGTGGGGATAGCGCCGCGTCACCCCTTCGACGCCGCTGAGGCCGACTTGGTCCACCAGTTCAACGACCCGGGAGCGGATCTCGGCTCCCGAGATCGGTCGATTGCCGAGGCGGACCGCTTCGGCAATCTGACGGCCGATCCGCATCATGGGGTTCAATGCTCGCAACGGATCCTGAAATACAACGCCGATCTCGGCCCCACGGATGCGCGCCATGCTACGGTCCGCACGCCCTACGAGCTCCCTCCCGTCCAGCTGTACCGATCCGTTGACGCGAATCTCGGGTGCCAGCAGCCCCGCAATGCTCATAGCCGTTAGTGTCTTTCCCGACCCGGACTCCCCGACCAGACCGAGGCGCCCCCCGGCCGGAACATCGAGTGCGTCAACGTGGACGACGCGATCCGTGCCGATCTGGATGGCAAGGTCGCGAATGCTCAGCGTCATCGTGCCACCGCCTTCGCCTTCTGCTGAGGGTCGAACCAGGTGCGCATGCCATCGCCGACCAGGTTGTATGCCAACACGGTCAACGTAATGGCCAGACCCGGGTAGATCATGAGGTGCGGTGCGTCTTGGATAAACGGCTGGCCCTCGTAGAGCATGCGCCCCCAGGAAGGTGTCGGGCGCTGGGCGCCCACGCCGAGATAGGACAACGCGGCCTCCACGTTGATCGCCAAACTGAACATGATCGTGACCTGTACGATGATCAGCGACCTGATGTTCGGCAACACATGCCGCATCAGCACGAACCATCGGGACCGACCGTAGGCGTAGGCCGCTTCGACGTAGTCATACGCCAGAATCTGTCGGGCCGGTCCGATCATCAGGCGGGCCAGGATCGGCACGAACCAGACAGCGATTGCGGCCATGGCGGCGACGTTCCCAGGACCGATCGCCGTCGCCAGCACCAGTGCGACCAAGATCCCCGGCAACGCAACGCCCAAGTCGACGACTCGACTCATCACGAACTGCCATCGTGATGAGCCCGCCACTACCAGAAGGCCGAGCGCCAGACCCGGGATGAGGGCAGCGAGGGTGGCCACGACGCTCACCATGAGTGAGTTCCGAGCTCCCGACATGATCTGAGTCAGGACGTCTCGTCCCAAGCGGTCGGTCCCCAGAATGTGCCCCTCGCTTCCGGGCGGCGCGAGTCGGGCAGCAACGTCGATTCCCTCAGAACTGGACGGTGTCCAGACCAACGAAACCAAGGCCATGCCCACGAAGACTGACAGGAGTGCGGCACCGACCCTGAGGGCAACCGGCAGGCGCCGGCGATTGCCGCTCCGTGTCGCCGAATCAGACATGGGAAGCCTCGCGCTCTGCGTCCCGAATCCGCGGATCCAACAACCCGTAGCTAATGTCCATGAGAAAATTCAGGCATAGGATGATGAGGAGAATCACGAACACGGTCGACTGGACGACCAGCACCTCGCGGCTGCCGATCGCTGAAACGACCAAGTCTCCGAGCCCCGGCAGCGAGAATACCCGCTCGATCACGACAGTGCCTGCAATCAGCACGCCCAGCTGCATGACGCCGACGGTCACGAGGGAGATCGACGCATTCCTGATACCGTGCACGCCGATCGCCCCGTGTAAAGTGCGACCCTTGGCGCGGGCCGTCCGCATGAAGTCCTCTTCCAGCACGTCCAACATCGCGGAACGCACGTATCTGGTGAAGATCGCAGTGAGCGGGATGGACAATGCAAGGACCGGCATTAGCAAACTCCGCACCGCTCCCCACAGGCTTTCTGTCCATGGCACGTATTCCCCTGACGGCAGCCAGCCGAGCTGGATCGAGAAAACGCTGATCATCATCAGGCCCACCCAGAAGGTCGGGACGGCTAGACCCAGCTGGGTGGCAGCACTCACCAGACCGCCTCGTCTCCTGTGGGCATTGATGGCCGAGTAGGAGCCGAAGAAGAGTGCCAGTGCCGCCGCGATGACCATCGCGAAGAACGCCAGCGACAACGTGACACCTATCCTGTTTCCGATCACCTCGGCGATGTCGTAACGCAATCCGTACGAACGCCCAAGATCGCCTTGTGCGAACCCGGCCAGCCAGTCGAGATACTGAACGGCCCACGGTCGGTCGAGACCCAGTTCAGCTCCCAGGGCTGCGACGGAAGCCGGATCGGCCGAAACCCCCAGGATGCTCGTCGCGATGTCTCCGCCCAGGGCCCGCAGCAGGAGAAAGATCACCAGCGAGCCGCCCAGTGCCGACAGCACCAGCGTCACAGTCGAGCGGAGCAGCAGCCTCAACATGCAACCATCTCCACACCTTCGAGCGCGTCGCCGAACGACCGTGTCGCAGGCGCTGGTCGAGTGGCCGTCGCTGGACGGAAGGCAGAGGTCCTCCGAGCCGCGCTCAGTTCGACGACGCCCACCGCATGCCCCGTAGATCGATCTCGGAGTGGCTGGAGAAGGATTCGATGCCATCAAGATCACTGCGATGCAGGATCTCCTCCGATATATTGGCAATTGGGATGACGTAAGCGCGGTTCGAAAGCTCCTCCGACGCCTCGCGACGCAGACTCGCCCATTCCTCCGTGTCAGAGGCTCGGTCAGCCTCGTCGAGCAAGGTGTCGAAGTCGCGGTTGCAGTCGCCCGTAAAGAATCCGCTCGGACACACCCAGGCATCGGTCTTTTGCGTGCCGGCGATCTGTGTGAGCTGGTACTCGCGGTTCGCCACCACGCTTTCGGCGTACGAAGCGATGTCCATGGGCACAAGGTCGAGGGTGATGCCTACGGCTTTCAACTGATCCGCGAGGATTTGCACCGAGTCCAGGTAGATACCGCTGTTGAGATAGGGAAAGTTCAACGTCAGGTCAGAGATCCCGGCGTCATCCAGCAGTTCGCGTGCTCGGTCTGGATCGTAGGGATAGGGGCAGTCGCCCTCCTTCCACTTGTTCATGGGCGGAAGATCATGGAAACAAGTCGCCTCCTGTCGTCCGGCGTAGGCGCCGTCGATTATCGCCTTCCGATCGATCGCATGGGCGATCGCCTGGCGAACGCGCTCATCCTTGAATGCTTCCACGTCTGCGTTCAAGGACAGGTACGTGACGCGACTGACCTCTGGCATCGTCACGTCGAAACCGTCCTGGCCACTGACTGAGTCGACTCTCAGCATCCCGTCACCTGCGAGCGCCGCTACCATGTCGATGTCGCCCGCGCCGAGTGCACCAACAGAAGCGTTCTCATCTGTCATGAACCGGAACGTGGCCTTCGCGAAGTAGGGCTGTTCGCCCCAATGGTTGCTGTAGCGGGTGAGAGTGGCCTGGACTCCCGGCTGATCGGCTTCGAACTGGTAGGGGCCGGTGCCGACAGGGTGCGTCCCCAGTGTTTCGGCACCGTCGTTGGGGATCACCATCCCCGCCGGGCCAGTCATGCCTCGCAGGAACGATTGACTGGGTCGCTTGAGAGTGACCCGGACGTGCCGGTCATCGATCTTATCGATTGACTTTACGGCCTCGAAGGCCTGCGCCACGTCGCCGACCTCAGCAGTACGGTTGTACTTGAGGGAGTAAACGACGTCGTCGGCAGTCAGCGGCTCCCCATTGTGGAATGTGGCTTCGCGAATGGCGAAGTCGTAGGTCGTTCCGTCCTCGCTGACCGTGTAGGACCCAGCCAGCAGGGGCTCGATCGTACGGTCGGCCTTCAGCTCCAACAGCGGCTCGATCACGTTGAGCACGAGAACCTGCTTCGGACCGTTCGCAGGGTTCGCGATGTAGTCCCACGAGGCCACCTCGTTGGGCAACGCGATCACGATTTGGTCTCGCTGCTCTCGGGAACCACCGTTCCCACTGCTTCCCCCTGCGCCGCACGCTGACGCGGCCAGCACCGCAACCCCGACACCAATGGCTAGCCAGCTACGGTGCGGGCTGCTGCTCCGCCTCAATCGGGTCTCGTTCGTCACGCTTGTTCTCCTCTGGGATCGTCAAGCGGCCTCCGCAGGAGTCGATGTGTGACGCCTGTCATTGGCTCGCTGAACAGGCCTAGGTTAAGCGCACATAGACGAAGAAGTAAATAGGAATTCAGACGAACGTGACCCCTGAGGGTGGTCGGGCGAGCTGCCGGGACGCGCGGACGCGTCGTTCAACTGTCCTGCCTCGGTTTCGCGCTGGTCCAGTCTGCTGGCTGCACGACCTGGCCGACGAGCACCCTCACGGGCCGACGAACATGGGCCAGATCGTCACCCGGGTGTCGGCGGCGGGGCTCAAGGCTCCTCTGACCACGTTCGCCACCGTTACGGCGGCGCCGGTCATCGAGGCTAAACAACCCCGCCGCGGGTCACCAGGTCGCGCGTAGTGGCTGGTTGGCGACGCGCTGAAGTCGGCGGACGACTGCTCAACGAGGTCGACAAGATCCAGCTGGCCCCGGTGCGGGCAGACTCGGCGCAATATAGCCGAGGCCCCCGGCCGCACTGGCCGGCGCGACCGGGGCCTTGCTCACCGTCGGCTTTTGACAAGACAGCCATGAAGGCGATCGCCACCATCCCGAGGGCGCGTGGACCACGATCGAGCACATCGACACGGCTCGCGTGCGCCGAATCCCCGGCTCAACCGGACGAGCATCGGACAGCCAGCCAAGACACGCTCTTCGACGCGTGGCGCTTCGACGCCTTCTTGGCCATCGCCGATCCCACCGTCCTGGACACCGTTGCGACCGACAAGACCCGTCGCCACCACGATCATCGAGCCGGTCCACACGGGCCTGAAGGCCTCGGCGCCGGTGCGCCTGCCCTCAGCGTGTTGACCGCAAGCGACCCGCCGACCCTACTCCCAGCCCTAGCAGTACCGCTGCGCGACCGAGGACACCGAGTTGAACACCCGGAGCCAGAGGTCCGCCACCGCACCATGCCCGTCAGTTCCGCGGACCACGACCTCGCGGTCACGTGATCGTGGTCGGCCAATCGGTGAATCGAGGTTTAGGTTGGGCTGGCAGGGCATTGAGGCGCCCTCAGGGGGTGTCGCCCGGACCAGAGCGCCGCTTGACGCCGCGTTCGCCGGCTCACCTACAGGTCGAGCAGCCACTCGGAATTCAGCGTTTGCCGCCGGCCCGGTGGGCCCGCGCTCCGATGAGCTGGGCGACGGCCTGGCCATGGCACGATCAGCCGGCTAGGCCGATTCCTTACTCATGACCGCCACGCAGCGGAAACCAAGGTTGCCGCTGGAGCTGTCCGGGGTGTTCGCCGTGCGCGCGGCAACGCGGTAGCGGTTGCAGTACGAGGCGTGGCAGAGGTAAGAGCCGCCACGCATGCTGAGCGCGCCCTCTCTCGCGTCGAACCAGTCCGCGCACCACTCCCACACATTGCCCGACGTGTTGTACAGGCCGTACCCGTTCGGTTCGAATGCGTCCACCGGAGCGGTACCCGAGTATCCGTCCTCGGCCGTGTCCCGTACCGGGAACCTGCCTTGCCATATGTTGCACCGGTGCGCACCATCCGGTTTCAACTCGTCGCCCCATGGGTAACGGGCCTGGTCCAGGCCGCCCCGGGCGGCATACTCCCACTCCGCTTCGGTCGGCAGCCGACGCCCGGCCCAAGCGCAGAACGCGACAGCGTCGTGCCAGGACACGTGCACCACCGGATGGTCCCAACGGCCATCCAGGTCGCTACGCGTCCCCTCCGGTCGCCGCCAGAATGCGCCAGCAACGCCGCACCACCACGGCGTCTGCTCCGGCCTCGGCGACGACCTGCGCAGCTCGGCGGGCACGAACTTGGCGAACACGTAGCTCCAGCCGAATCGCTCCGCATCGGTCCGATATCCCGTGGCCTCCACGAACTCGGCGAACCGCTCGTTGGTCACGCAGTACGGGTCGATGGCCAAAGTGTCCATGCGCACCTCCCGCACCGGTCCCTCGGCGTCGTCGGGGAACCCGGCTGGGTCGTCGGCGCCCATCCGGAACGTCCCACCTGGCAGGACGATCATGCCGCCCAGGTCAGCCAACGCCGAGGTGACGACCTGCCGATCACCACCATGGCCATCGCCGACATCAGTACCGCGGTCACCATCGCCGCCCCGTCCAGGCACGCAACAACCAGACATCGTCACCTCCGCACGTCACCGACCGGCCAGCCCGCCGTCGCCCCGGATCATCGGGTCCGAGTCTGCCGCACCCACCCTCCGCATATAGCATCGGATCTGGCTTGGTATCGGTTAGTTCACGCTCGCGGTGATGTGGTCAGGTAGAGGCACTTCAAGGCTGGGTGGTTTCAACTGGCCAGCGCAACACCGGGTGGATTGTT
>NZ_JAEHOB010000028.1 GCF_016464705.1 Qaidamihabitans albus | reverse complement strand
GCTTGGCGAGCGGCACGAACAGGCCTTCCAGTGTGGCGCCGCCTCGGCGGTACAGGATTCGGACACCACGCACACGTTCGACATTTTCGGGTGGTGATTCGGCCCGTCGCGGCCGAGCTCACGCCGGGGTCGCGTCCGCGTGGTGTGGCAGGCGTTGGGTGAGCACCAGGGGGCCGTCTTCGGTGATCGCGATCGTGTGCTCGGAGTGGGCGGTGCGTGAGCCGTCGGCCGAGCGGATCGTCCAGCCATCGGGGTCGAAGACGATCCGGTCGGTGGTGCGGGCGAGCCAGGGTTCGAGTGCCAGGGTCATGCCCGCTCGGAGCTTCAGTCCGCGGCCGGCTCGGCCCGTGTTGGAGACATGGGGGTCCTCGTGCATCGTTCGTCCGAGCCCGTGGCCACCGAACTCCGTGTTGATCGGGTAGCCGTAGTCGGTGGCAACCGACTCGATCGCCGCCGAGATGTCGCCCAGCCGGTTGCCTGGCCGCGCGGCCTCGATGCCGGCGGTGAGCGCTTCTTCGGTCGCACGGACGAGTCGCAGGTCATCGTCGGCCGGCGTGCCAACCATGATCGTGCGGGCGGCGTCCGCGACCCAGCCGTCGATCCCGACCGCAAGGTCCATGGTGAGGACGTCCCCGTCGCGCAGCGTGTAGTCGTGGGGCAATCCGTGGAGCACCGCGTCGTTGACCGACAGGCAGGTGACGTTGCGGAACGGGCCGTTGCCGAAGGATGGGGCGTAGTCCCAATAGCAGGATTGCGCCCCGCGTTGGCGGATCCGGCCGCGAACGTGGTGTTCCAGGTCGAGGAGGTTGACGCCCACGTCGGCGAGTTCGCTGAGCTCGGACAGGGTCTGGGCGACGAACTGCCCGGTGGTGTGCATCCGTTCCATCTCCGCGGGCGACTTCAATTCGATCATGGGTACCCTCACAAGCTGTTGGTATAATAATACCAACGTAGCACTTGCGGTATTAAAGTACCAGCCATACCCTGGTGCCGTGGTTCGCAATCCGCTCACGCCCGAACAGATCGAGGCCGGCAGGCGTCTCGGGAGGCTGCTGCGTGAAGCGCGAGCAGACCGCGATCTCGGCGAGGTGGCGCACGCGGCCGGTATGTCACCGGAGACGTTGCGCAAGATCGAGACCGGCCGGCTGCCGACCCCCGCGTTCGGCACGATCGCCTGCCTCAGCGACGTACTGGATCTGCCGATACAGGACCTGGCGGCCGCATGGCGCAATGGCCTGCGGCTTGAGGCGGCGTCGTGACAGTCGTGACAACTGCCTCCGCCTGCCTCCGCCTGCCGCGTCATTGATGGTGAGGCCCTGCGGCCGTTGCCATCGAACGTGCTGACGTGCCGCATTGACTGAACATCTGCTCAACGAACACGCGTTCGACACCTCCGGGTGGTGAAGCCCGGCGCCCGGCCCGCGATTGGGAACCGCTCTTCCGGGGTAGGCACCCGGCCATGGACGACAAGCGTGATCTCGAATCGGACGCGGACGTCGAGGAGCAGCGCCAGCCGGTGCGCGAAGGCGGCGACGAGCCCACGGACACGTCGATGCCGCTCGAGGCGGACCCCGCCGACGCGGCTGAGCAGCGCGCCGCCGTCCCCTTCGACGAGGAGGACGAGCAACAGTCCACGTCCTGAGGTGTGGATTCCCAGGTACCGGGGTATACGCGCGCCAGTGATCGTGCCCCGCAAGCGTGCATTTTTCGACACGGAGGTGATCAGGATGGCGGATACGTCCCGGCTGCCCACTCCAGTCGCGGAGGTCTGGGAGTGGCAGCGCCACGGCAACTGCCGCAATCTGGACAGCGCCGTCTTCTTCCATCCGGACGGCGAGCGAGGTTTCGCGCGGGCCGACCGGGTCGCGCGGGCCAAGCAGATCTGCCAGAGCTGCCCGGTGATCGTCGAGTGCCGGCACCACGCACTGACGGTCCAGGAGCCCTTCGGGGTCTGGGGCGGCCTCGACGAGACCGAGCGGCGAGATGCCATCGCGCGGCGCCGCAGGCTGCAGACGACGTCCAGCTAGGCCCGGAGCAGGGCACAAGGGGGTTTGCGTGCGTTTCGGATACACGCTGCTGTGCGAGCAGGCCGGGCCACGGGAGCTGGTCCGGTACGCGGCGGCCGCGGAAGGCGCCGGATTCGACTTCGAGGTGATGAGCGACCACCACTCGCCGTGGCTGGACGAGCAGGGGCACTCGCCGTACGCGTGGAGCGTGCTGGGCGCGGTCAGCCAAGCCACCGAACAGGTGGACCTGATGACCTTCGTGACCTGCCCGACGATGCGGTACCACCCGGCCGTCGTCGCGCAGAAGGCAGCCACCGTGCAGATGCTTTCCGGTGGCCGCTTCACTCTCGGCCTCGGGGCCGGGGAGAACCTCAACGAGCATGTGATCGGCGAGGGCTGGCCGCCGGTGAACGTGCGGCACGAGATGCTCGGCGAGGCCGTGCAGATCATCGGCGAGATGTTCGACGGCGGCCACACGGACTTCGCAGGCAGCCATTTCCGGGTCGACTCCGCGAAGCTGTGGGACCTGCCTGAGCGGCGCACGCCGATCGGCGTCGCGGTGTCCGGCGAGCAGTCGGTGCGCCGGTTCGCACCGGTCGCCGATGCGATGATCGCCGTCGAGCCGAAGGGGGAGCTGTGCAGTTCCTGGGACGCTGAGCGGGCGGAGCTCGGCCAGGAGCCGTCGCGCAAGATCGGGCAGTTGCCGGTGAGCTGGGATCGTGACCGCTCGGCCGCCATCAGCAGGGCTCATGAGCAGTTCCGCTGGTTCGGCCTCGGCTGGAAGGTCAACGCCGAGCTGCCCGGCACGGCCGCGTTCGCGGGGGCGACCCAGTTCGTGACCGAGGACGACGTCGCGGCAGGCATTCCGTGCGGTTCGGACGTCGACGCGGTGGTGTCGGCGGCACAGCCGTTCTTCGACGCCGGTTTCACCGATCTGGCGCTCGTACAGGTCGGTGGTGACCAGCAGGAGCAGTTCGTCGACGCCGCGAAGTCGGAGCTGTTGCCCGCGTTGCGTGAGGCCGCTCCGTAGGCGTCCGCGCGGGTTTCAGGTGCGGACGCGCAGTCCCGCCAGCACCTCGTACGGCGGTACCCAGCCGCGGTCGACGAGCAGTTCGAACAGCGCGGTGAGCGCTGCCTCCGCGTCGTCCGCGGCCTCGGCGTCGACCAGCCGGCGGGCGAGGTCGATCACGGCGTCGTCCGGGGTGCTGTCGGGCTCTGGTCCCGGGTCGTCGAACGGTGCCGAGTTGCTCGCCGCCGCGCGGCGCAGCAGGGGCTCGATCCGGGCAGGCTCCACCCGGGCGGCGAGCCGGACCAGCACCTGCGCGATCCGGTGCAGCTTGATGTTGTGCTGCTGGGACAGGCGGACGAGGATCCGGAAGGCGTGCTGGGGCGAGCATCGGTGCGACACGACGAGGACGCCCATCGCCTGCTCGATGGTGGCGCGCGTGCGCAGCGCGCGGCGCAGCCCGTTCAGCTCGTCCTGCAGGTCGTTGACCTGGGCGCGCAGGTCCCCTTCGCCGTCGCCGGAGTCGGATCTGGCGTCAGCCGTGGTGTAGCCCACCTCGTCGGCCGTTCCGTTCAGCGCGCCCGGAGGCGGCACGGGACGGACGGAATCAGGTGATCGATCATGATGGCTCCCCTCGGTCGGCAGGCGCTAGAACGCGCGGACGCGAGGACACTCCGGAAGCGGCGACCGACCGGGATTCCGCGGTGGCGCAGCACGCAGCGTCTCGCTTTCGCGCGAGCGCCAGGCCGGCCGGCTTCCCGGCGCCTGCCTGGCGCGCTGCGGCTGGTTGCTCAACCGCTCGGGCACAACTTTAAAGATCAGCCGCACGGTACCCGACAGCGGGCCCGCCGAACGCACCGGCAACAGCGGTGACGTGCGGGGAGCCGACGCGGACAGGCTCAGAAGTCGCCGTCGCGCTCGATCAGCGAACGCAGCCGGGCGAGCGCGCGATGCTGCGAGGTACGCACGTTGCCGGGCGAGATGCCCAGCGCCTCCCCGGTCTCGGTGGCCGAGAGCCCGGCGACGACCCGGAGAATCACGATGTCACGTTGCGTGGCCGGAAGGTGTTCGAGTAGCCCGTTCAGTTGTTCGCCAAGTTCCCCGTTGAGGGCCCACCGCTCGGGTTCGTTCCCGCTCACCGCCTTCTCGGGAACCTCGGGAACCGGGTCCGAGCGCTCCCGGGAGGCGATCCGGAAAGCGTCGGCCACCTTGTTCGCGGCGATCGCGTGCACGAGATAGAGGAAGGACCCGCCCCGGTCCTGATAGGCGGGCAGCGCGTGGAGCACGGCGAAGCACGTCTCCTGCGCGACGTCGTCGGCGGAGAGGTACGAGACGTCCCGGCGGCCGAGCCGCGCGCGGCAGTAGCGGGTCACCACGGGCGTGATCAGCGAGATGAGCTCGGTGATGGCGGTCCGGTCGCCCCGGGCGGCGGCGTGCACGATCGGGTCGAGGTCCGCTTTCGTCAGCCGTCCGGCCGCGCCAGGTTGTTCGGCACGTCGGACGGGCGTCGTCGGATACACGGTGGCAACGCTTCTCATGGCCGGCTCCCAGCGATGCGGCACGGGTCGCCGTCGGGGCAAGACGGCGCGTAGGTGGGGCTTCTGGTCGCGGAACCGCAGGTGCGGGGAGCCAGCCGGCCCGACGACCACTGAGCGTGATCCTAGGTGGGTCCACCCGGGTAATCCAGATATCAACGAAATTTGCCCCGTTCGCACGAACCGGTCACCGCAGGATTACCCACAGGCTCGCCGCTGCCGCCGCCGCGACCAGGAACGCCACCCAGGCGCAGACGGCGGCGCCCGCCACTCCCGGCTCGGCCTCGTGCCGCAACCGCCGCTCCCGGAGGCCACCCGCCACAGCCAGCACGAGTGCGCTCGTGCCCACGAGCACGGCCGGTACCGTCAGCGCGCCCCAGCCACCGCGGGCGGCCGTGTGCACCAGCACCAGCGCACAAGCCGCGGCAGCCAGCGCAGTGCGCTGCCACGCGAGACCGGTCCGCTCGGGTTGCAGGCCCTCGCTCACCCGGTCACCACCAGCACCGCGGCGAACACCGTGAGCACGAGGACCCCGCCCGCGAGGACGATCAGCAGGCCACTCCGGGGCAGCGGCGCCCCGCGCCGCATCGCCCGCTGGACCTGCCGCCAGCGGGGATAGCTGGCGGCGGCGAGAATCATGGCCAGTGCGATGGCGATCGTGGCGAGCGCCGTCCGCGGCCCGTAGTCAGCCAGTTCCGGCAGCAGCTGATGCACGGCCACGCCACCGGCGACCAGCCCGAGAGCGGTGCGGATCCAGGCCAGGAAGGTGCGCTCGTTCGCCAGGGTGAACCGGTAGTCGGGCTCGGTTTCTCCGGTGCCGCCGTTGTTTCCTCGGGGTTCGCTGGGTCGGGTCACCCAGCCATCTTGACGGTCGAGGCCGGGCGGCGCGCGAACACCCACGAGCGGAGCAGGACGAAACGGACCAGCCCGCCGCCCGCGCTGGTGATCACCAGCGCGGTGGTCTCCAGCAGCGGGGACGGCGTATCGGTCAGGCCGTGCAGGAGTACCAGGACGAGTGAGCCCGAGCCGGCGTAGAAGGCGAACGCCAGAACCGCCTGGACGTGGCGGCGGGCCGGGGCGGCGGGGGTGCCGGCGAAGGTGACCAGGCGGTGGAACTCGGTGTTGGCCACGGTCGTCAGTGCGAGCGCCACCAGGTTGGCGGCGTGCGCGCCCAGCGGTCCGCGGATCATCAGGAACACCAGTGCCTGCAGCAGCGTGGTCGCGCCACCGGCCAGCACGTAGTACACCGCATGCCTGCCCAGCTCCCTGCGCCTGACCGGCAGCGGTTCCCGGAGCGCCGTGCCGGGCGCCGCGGTCGCCGTCGTCATGCACGCCACGCTACTTGCGTTTCACAAGATTGTGAAGTTAGGAAATCGTATAAACGCTGGGTCCGCCGGTCTGGTCACCCGGCCGTTGTCACGGCCCGGACGGCCGTCTCGGTGGTGGGGTGCACCGGCAGCTGGCCGATCAGCCCGGTGGCCTCCAGTGGACGCCGGACCACCCGGCTCGTCGCGACGACGGCCCAGGGGCAGGCGCGCCGCGCCCACTGCTCGGCGAGCTCGGCCAGTACCGAAAGGCCCGCCGAGCCAAGGAACCCGAGGCCGTCCAGGTCGAGCACCAGCCGGTCGTCGGGTGAGGTCTTCTCCACGAACTTCCGCAGTTCGGGAGCCGACAGCAGGTCGACCTCGCCGCTGATGCGGGCGAGCACGACGCCCTCGGGACGGTGCTCGACGTCGATGTGCATGGCGTGGGCGGTCACCGGAGCCGGTTCCTGCTCCGGCACGGTTGTCGACTGCGTGGTGAACATGGTCGATTCAGTGCTACGCACGATGGTGTTCCCTCCGTTGTCGGACGGGGAGAGGGCGAGCCCGCGGTGAGGAGAAACCTCAACCGACGCGGGCGGCGAGAGCACCGGTGGGACTCGCCGGGACCACGGCTGTCTGCTCAACCGCGCTTCCAACCGTAGGGAGCCTCTCACAATCTTGGCAAGGCCGCCCAGCGGGGCTTGACACGGACTTGACCTCGGGGTCACCCACCTGGGTCGGCGTTTGTCGCGGAATCGGCGCGGGTACAGCGGTAGCACCGCGTTCGTGAGGAGGAGAGCCGATGACCGAGGGCAAGGATCCTGCGACGCCGCCGCAGGACACGGGCGCCCCCGACGAGGCGGAGACCGATCCGGCCGCCCTGAACAGTGCCGAGGACCTGGACGAGGACCGGATCGACGTCGACCCGCTCGAGGAGGGCGTCGAGCCGCCGGAGCACTGGTCCGAGGCGGACCGGTTCGGTACGACTCCGTTCGAGCAACAGCAGGGGGAGACCCTCGACGAGCGGCTACGCGAGGAACGACCGGACTTCACGGAGCCCGAGGCGCCGGAACGCCCGATCGCTGCCACGCCGGCGACCGAACTGGACGATTCGATCGACTACCTGAGTGAGGAGGCCGAGGCCGTTCCGCCGAACGACCAGGCCGTACCGCCGGACACCCCGGCCATCCGCCGTGGTCAGAACGCGGACCAGGCGGGAGGGTCGGTGGCCGACGCCATCCGCACGCCGGGAAGCGAGGAGGAGTGAACGCGGGGGAACTCGGGGTGCGCAGCATCACCGACAGGATGCTGAGCGTCACCCGACGGCATGACATGGACATGCTGGCCGAGCTGATCACCCGGCTGATCGGGAGGCACTCCCCACAGCGGCACCTGTTCGAGCCTGTGCTGCTGGAGCTGGTCGCGCTCATCGGTCGTGCGCTGCAGGACCGGGCGGACCGCGCGGCGCGCGACGAGAACGAGATGTTCGTGGTCGACGTGCTCGACGACTCCGACGACGACTGCGCCGCCGTCGGGATCGACGAGATACAGCCCGCGCTGCGGGCGATCCTGCGGGCCGTGCTCGCCACGCTCAACGATGACGGTGACGACGCCCGCTTCCAGGTCGGTCTCGTCGCGGACGATCCCGACCCGCTGGCCCGGCTCGACGCGGTGGTGCACGCACTGCGCTGGGCCAACGGGCTGGGCGAGGACGCGCGGTAGCGCCGGTTCCACCATGGTCAAGTACGAGGGCGCGGAGCACTACCTGCCCGGCCACGAGGACCTCCGGAGCCTGCGTGAAGCGGCCAGGGGCTGCCGGGGATGTGACCTTTACCAGGACGCCACGCAGACCGTCTTCGGTGCCGGACCGGCGGACGCCCGGCTGGTGATGGTCGGCGAGGTGCCGGGCGATCGCGAGGACCGGACCGGGGAGCCGTTCGTCGGCCCTGCAGGCGGGCTGCTCGACCGGGCGATGGAGGAGGCCGGGATCGACCGCGGCACGGTCTACGTCACCAACGCCGTCAAGCACTTCAGGTTCACGCCTGCCGAGCGGGGCAAGCGCCGGATCCACAAGAAGCCGTCGCGGTCGCAGATCGTTGCCTGCCGGCCCTGGCTGGTGGCGGAGCTGTCAGCGGTGACCCCGGAGGTGGTGGTGTGCCTGGGCGCCACGGCGGCCCAGGCCCTGCTGGGGCCGGAGTTCCGCGTCAGCACGCAGCGCGGCGAGCTGCTCGACCCGCTCGGCGAAGAACTGGCGGCGGCGCCGCGGGTGCTGGCGACCGCCCATCCGTCGTCGGTGCTGCGGGCGCCGGAGGAGGACCGCGAGCAGGCCTACCGGCAGCTGGTGACCGACCTGCACGAGGTCGCCCGTGCGCTGTGACCGCCGGCACGCCCGATCGTGTCCCGTTGACCTGCGGTGACGAAACGCCCGGGAAGGGGAGGGAGCGCCGTCGTACCGGCCCGCCTACCGTGGGGTGTGCAGAGCGCAACGTAACGAAGGGAATGCCGACATGCTTGCCATGACCGACGCCGCTGCCGAGGCGATCAGCGCCCTGACCGCGCAGGATGGCCAGGACGCCGCGGGCCTGCGGTTCGCCGTGCAGCAGGAGAACGAGTCGGGGGCGCAGCTCGCGCTGTCCGTCGCCCCGGCTCCCGAGGACGGTGACCAGGTACTCGGCACCGAGGGCGGTGCCCGGGTGTTCCTCGAGCCCGAGGCCGCCTCCTTCCTCGACGACAAGGTCCTCGACGTCCAGCAGGACGAGCAGGGACAGCTCAACTTCGCTGTCATGCAGCAGCCGGAGAGCTGAGCCCGTTTGAGTGCTGGTCATCGGTGGTACGCCACGGCCAGGAGGTGACCACCGATGACCGAGCCCATCGCCGTCAGCGCCGGCGCGACGGTCCGCGGAGATCTGACCGTGCCCGCCGATGCGATGGGAACGGTCGTCCTCGCCCACGACTCCGGTGTGTGCAGGCACAGCCCGCGCAGCGAGGCGGTGGCGCGCACGCTGCAGGACGACCGGATGGCGACCTTCGTCGTCGATCTGCTCGACCCTCGCGAGGAGGGCCGTGCCGAGGTCCGCTTCGATATCGGGGAGCTCACCGCGCGCCTTTCCCGCGTACTGGATACCGTGACCGCCCGGGACGACCTGCGCCGCCTGCCGCTTGCCCTGTTCGGCGCGGGCACCGCCGCCGCGGCCGCGCTCGCGGTGGCCGCGGCCCGGCCGCGTCAGGTCACTGCCGTGGTCTCCAGGGACGGGCGGCCCGACCTCGCGGCCGAGGACCTGGACCACGTCAGCACGCCCGCGCTGTTCCTCGTCGGGGAACGTGACGAGGAGACGCTGCGGAAGAACCAGTGGGCGGGTGCGCGCCTGCGCGGCTGTCACGAGCTGCGCATCGTGCCCGGCACCACGCACGTGTTCGACGAGACCGGCGCGCTGGAGGGCGCCGCCGTACTGACCTCGTCGTGGCTGCGTGGGCACCTGCCGGTGCGGCAGCGCGAGGTCGGCGAGGTCACCGCCTGAGGCGAGCCCGGACCCGGGAGACGCCAGCCGCGTCTCCCGGAGTTGGAGTCGAGACCGAAGGAGTCGTTCGATGAAGGCCGTGACCTGGCAGGGTAAGCGCGACGTACGAGTGGACACGGTGGCCGATCCGCGGCTCCAGGAGCCGACCGACGCGGTCATCAGGGTGACGTCGAGCGGGATCTGCGGTTCCGACCTGCACCTGTACGAGGTGCTCGGCGCGTTCATGGAACCCGGCGACATCCTGGGGCACGAGCCGATGGGCGTCGTCGAGGAGGTCGGCAGCGCGGTCACCGGCCTGCAGGCGGGTGACCGGGTGGTCGTGCCGTTCAACATCTCTTGCGGTCACTGCTATTTCTGTGACCAGAAGCTGTACTCCCAGTGCGAGACCACCCAGGTGCGCGAGCACGGCAAGGGTGGCGCACTTTTCGGCTACACCAAGCTCTACGGCCAGGTGCCGGGTGGGCAGGCCGAGTACCTCCGCGTGCCGCAGGCGCACTTCGGGCCGATCAAGGTACCGTCCGGGCCGCCCGACGAGCGGTTCCTCTATCTCTCCGACGTGGTGCCGACCGCGTGGCAGGCCGTGGAGTACGCGGGGATCCCGGAGAACGGAAGTGTCGCGGTCTTCGGGCTCGGCCCGATCGGGCAGATGTCGGCGCGGATCGCGCGGTTCAGGGGCGCCGCGCAGGTGATCGGTGTCGACCTCGTCGACGAGCGGCTGCAGATGGCGCAGCGGCACGGTATCGACACGGTCGACGTGCGGGAGCACAAGCGGATCGCCGACGTGATCCGGGACCGGACCGGTGGCCGCGGTCCCGACTCGGTGATCGATGCGGTCGGGATGGAGGCGCACGGCGCTCCGTTCGGCCAGCTCGCGCAGCAGTTCGCCAGCCTGCTCCCCGGTGCGGTCGCGGAGAAGGTCACCGAGAAGGCCGGTGTCGACCGGCTGAGCGTGCTGCACCTGGCGATCGACACGGTGCGCAGGGGCGGCACGATCTCGCTGTCCGGTGTGTACGGCGGGATGGTCGATCCGATGCCGATGCTCGATCTGTTCGACAAGCAGATCCAGCTGCGTATGGGACAGGCCAACGTCCGCGCGTGGATCGACGACGTCATGCCGTTGCTGACCGGCGACGGCGACCCGCTCGGGGTGGAGGACCTGGCGACGCACCAGGTCCCGCTGGACGATGCGCCGGACGCCTACGACATGTTCCAGAAGAAGCGCGACGGGGCCATCAAGGTCGTCCTGAAGCCGTAGGCGCCGCCCCGCTCGTGAGTGGCGACACGAGTTCTAACTCGCGTGCGCACTCACGAGCCGGCCAGCCAGTCGCGCACCAGTGCCGCGGTCTGTTCCCGCAGGAGCGGGAAGGCGTGGCGCTGGGCGTGCTCGACCGACGGCGCGTGCTCGACGAGGGCCCGGCTCCCGGCGATTCCGGCCTCGGCGAGCCGGGCGCGGTCGAGGGCGATCCGGCCGGCGATGGCGAGCACCGGGGCGTCGTGCTCGCGAGCGCGGGCGGCGATTCCCGCGGGCGCCTTGCCCGCGAGGCTCTGCGCGTCCAGCGAGCCCTCGCCGGTGATCACCAGGTCCGCGCCGGGCAGCGCGCCGGCCACCCCGGTGAGCTCGACGACCAGGTCGAAGCCGGACTCGGCCCGCGCGCCGAGCGCCGCCAGCGCCCCGCCCGCGACCCCGCCGCCCGCGCCGGCGCCGGGCAGGTCGGCGAGCGCGACGGTGCCCGCGCGTTCCAGCGCGTCGGCCCACGCCCGCAGCGACTCCTCCAGCCGCTCGGTGTCGGCCGGGCGGGCGCCTTTCTGCGGACCGAACACCGCGGCTGCGCCCTCGGAGCCGAGCAGCGGGTTGGTCACGTCGGTGGCGACCCGCACGGTCGCGCCGCCGAGCCGCTCGCGCACGGCCGAGAGGTCCACCTTCGCGACCGCGCCGAGCGCGCCGCCGCCGAGGCCGACCTGCTCGCCGGTGGCGTCGAGCACCTCGGCGCCGAGGGCGCGCAGCATTCCCGCGCCGCCGTCGGTGCTGGCCGTGCCGCCGACGGTGAGCACGACGCGGCCGGCGCCGCCGTCGAGGGCGTGCCCGATGAGCTCGCCGACGCCGTAGGTGTGCGCGGCGAGCGCGGTCTCCGGGGTGGGCCTGACGTACTCGATGCCGCACGCGCGCGCCGACTCGATGTAGGCGGTGCCGTCGAGCACCACGTACCACGCGCCGACCTGTTCGGAGAGCGGTCCGCGCACGCGCAGGTCGACTCGTTTGCCCCCGGCGGCGAGCAGCACGTCGAGGGTGCCCTCCCCGCCGTCGGCCACCGGGCACAGCGTCACGTCGGCGTGCGGAACCGCGTCGCGCACGCCCGCGCCGATCGCCTCGGCCGCCTCGACGGCGGTGAGGCTGCCCTTGAACTTGTCCGGTGCCACCACCACGCGCATGGTCACGCCTTCACCTCCGTGATCGGCCCTTCGCCTGCGAGCACCGAGACGACGTTGCGGGCCGCGAGCAGCGCCATCTCCGTGCGGGTCTCGACGGTCGCCGAGCCGAGGTGCGGTGCGAGCGCCACGTTGTCCAGTTCGAGCAGCCGGGGATGCACGTCCGGCTCCCGCTCGAAGACGTCCAGTCCGGCCCCGGCGATCACGCCTCCCGCGAGCGCGTCGGCCAGCGCGGGTTCGTCCACCACCGGCCCGCGCGTGGTGTTGACCAGGAACGCGGACCGCTTCATCGTGTCGAGCGCCCGCGCGTCGATCAGGTGCCGTGTCTCCGGCGTGAGCGGGCAGTGCAGCGACACCACGTCGGCGGTCCGCAGCAGCTCATCGAAGGGCAGGTGGCGCGCGTGAAGCTGTCGCTCGACGTCGTCCGGGGCCCTGCGCCGCCCCGTGTAGGCGATGTCCATGCCGAAGGCGAGCGCGCGCCGGGCGACGGCCTGCCCGATCTGGCCGAGCCCGACGATGCCGAGTGTCTTGCCCTGCAGCCCGGTGCCGAGCATGAACCCCAGGTGAAACGACCACGGCTGCCGTGCACGCAGCAGCCGTTCGCCCTCGCCGAGCCGACGGGTGACCGCGAGCAGGAGGCCGAACGCGAGGTCGGCAGTGGCGTCGGTGAGTACGCCCGGCGTGTTGGTGAACACCACGCCGCGGTCGGTGAGGGCCCGCACGTCGGCGTTGTCGTAGCCGACGGCGACCGTCGCGACGACCTTGAGCTGCGGGCCCGCCGCGTCGGCCAGTGCGCCGTCGACGCGGTCCTGCAGCGTGCTGACGATGCCGTCGGCACCGGCAACGGCGGCTTGCAGCTCGCCGGGCGGCAGCGCCCGATCCGGGTCGGGCGAGAAGACGTCCCCGGTCTCCCGCAGGAGCTCCATCGCCGGTTCCGCGACCTTCCTGGTCACCACGATCCGAGGTCGTGCGTCCGTCATCCGCCGCTCCCGTGTGCCGCCGTTGTAAGTGAAGGCCACCTTAACCGCGACGAAGGCGCGCACACGACGCGTTGACGGCAGGGATGGCGGCGGATATGTTCTTATGAAGAACGTTTGTGCGTAATGCGAACGAGGTGGGCAACGTGGCAGATATCGTTTCGCTCGCCGACGGCGTCGGCAGGCTGGTGCGGGACGGCGACACCGTCGCGCTCGAAGGGTTCACGCATCTCATCCCGCACGCGGCCGGGCAGGAGATCATCCGGCAGCGGCGCCGGAACCTCACGCTCGTCCGGATGACCCCGGACATCGTCTACGACCAGCTCATCGGCGCGGGCTGCGCGCGCAAGCTGATCTTCTCCTGGGGCGGCAACCCCGGTGTCGGCTCGCTGCACCGCTTCCGCGACGCCGTGCAGCACGGCTGGCCGGTGCCACTGGAGATCGAGGAGCACAGTCACGCCGGGATGGCCAACCGCTACGTCGCCGGGGCATCCGGGCTGCCGTTCGCCGTCCTGCGCGGCTACTCCGGTACCGACCTGCCCGAGCACACCGACACCATCAAGCCGATCACCTGCCCGTTCACCGGCGAGCGGCTGGCCGCGGTGCCGGCCATCAACCCGGACGTGTCGATCATCCATGCCCAGCGTGCCGACCGCGCGGGCAACGTCCAGCTCTGGGGCCTGGTCGGTGTGCAGAAGGAGGCGGTCCTCGCCGCGAAGCGCAGCCTCGTCACCGTCGAGGAGGTCGTCGACGAGCTGGCACCGGTTCCCGGCGGCATGGTGCTGCCGACCTGGGCGGTGACCTGCGTCGCCGAGGTACCGCACGGTGCCCACCCGTCCTACGCGCAGGGTTACTACGACCGCGACAACGCGTATTACGAGTACTGGGATTCCGTTGGCCGGAATCGGGACTCGTTCGAGGCGTGGGTTCGCGAGAAGGTGTTGGACATGGAGGGCTCCCGATGAGCACGACCACGGAATCGGAGGCGACCTACACCTCCGACGAGATGATGTCGATCGCCGCCGCCCGAGTGCTGCGCGGTGACCAGCGCTGCTTCGTGGGCATCGGCCTGCCCTCCACGGCGGCCAACCTCGCCCGGCGCACGCACGCGCCGGATCTCGTGCTGGTCTACGAGTCGGGCACGCTGGGTTCGAAGCCCGGCCGGCTGCCCGCGTCGATCGGCGACGGCATCCTCGCCGAGACCGCCGACGCGGTGATCAGCGTGCCGGAGGTGTTCAACTACTGGCTCCAGCCGGGCCGGATCGACGTCGGTTTCCTCGGCGCGGCGCAGCTCGACCGGTTCGGCAACATCAACACCACGGTCATCGGCACCGACTACGCCAATCCGAAGGTGCGGCTGCCCGGCGCGGGCGGCGCCCCGGAGATCGCGGCGTCCTGCCGCGAGGTGTTCGTGGTGGTGCGGCAGAGCAGGCGCAGCTTCGTCGAAAAGGTCGACTTCGTCACCTCGTTCGGGCACGGCCGCGGCAGGGGCGACCGCGAGCGCCTCGGCCTGCCCGGAGCGGGACCCACGCTCGTGATCACCGATCTCGGTGTGTTCCGGCCCGACCCGGAGACCTCCGAGCTGGTGCTCAGCCAGCTGCACCCCGGCGTCGAGGTGGCCGACGTGCGCGAAGCCACCGGCTGGGAGCTGAAGGTCTCGCCGGAGCTGTCGTCCACCCCGGAGCCGACCGAGGCGGAACTCGCCGCGCTGCGGGCCCTGAAGGAGGCGAAGTGAACGACGTCTTCGTGCTCGACGCCGTCCGCACGCCGTTCGGCCGCTACGGCGGGGCACTCTCCGGCGTGCGCCCGGACGACCTCGCCGCGCACGTGCTGAAAGTGCTCGCACGGCGCTCCGGATTCGATCCGGCCGATGTCGACGAGGTGGTCCTCGGCGACGCCAACGGCGCGGGCGAGGACAACCGTAACGTCGCCAGGATGGCCGCGCTGCTCGCCGGCTGGCCGACGAGCGTGCCGGGCAGCACGGTCAACCGGCTCTGCGGTTCCGGGCTGGACGCCGCCATGCAGGCGAGCCGGTCGATCGCCGTCGGTGACGCCTCGGTGGTCGTGGCAGGTGGCGTCGAGTCGATGAGCCGTGCGCCGTGGGTGCTGCCCAAACCGGGCAAGGCGTTCCCGAACGGGCACGAGACCCTGTACTCGACCACGCTCGGCTGGCGCATGGTCAACCCGGAGATGCCCGAGCGGTGGACCGTCTCGCTGGGGGAGAGCACCGAACTGCTCGCCGAGCGCTACGGCATCGGCCGCGAGGCGCAGGACGAGTTCGCGGTGCGCAGTCACCGCGCCGCCGCCCGCGCGTGGGACGAGGGTTTCCACGACGGCCACGTCGTCGCCGTGCCCGGCACCGACCTCGACCGCGACGAGGGCATCCGGCCGGACTCCACAGTGGACAAACTGGCCGGGCTCAAGCCCGCCTTCCGTCCGCAAGGGACGGTGACGGCGGGCAACTCCTCGCCGCTCAACGACGGCGCATCGGCCGTGCTGCTCGGCGATCGCGCCGGCGCCGACCGGCTCGGTGCGGCCCCGCTGGCCCGCATCGCGGGGCGCGGTGCCGCCGGCGTGGACCCCGACGTGTTCGGCATCGGGCCGGTGCGCGCCGCCGAGCTGGCGCTGGAACGGGCCGGGATCGGGTGGAGCGACCTGGCCGCGGTGGAGCTCAACGAGGCGTTCGCGGCGCAGTCGCTGGCGTGCCTGGCCGACTGGCCGAAGCTCGACCCGGATATCGTGAACGTCAACGGTGGTGCCATCGCGATCGGCCATCCGCTCGGCGCGTCCGGCGGCCGCATCCTGGGCGCACTGGCGCACGAGCTGCGCCGCCGCGGCGGGGGCTGGGGCCTCGCCGCCATCTGCATCGGCGTCGGCCAGGGGTTGGCCGTCGTGCTGGAGGCGTGAACCAAGGAGGAATATGACAACCTCAGTGTCGTCATCGTCATCGTCATCGTCGGAGTCGGGACTCGTCCTGCCGACGTATCGCCGGGATCCCGAAGGTACCCACCCGCCGCTCGACTCGCCCGGCTACAAGTCCACGCGCCTGCGGCATCCGAAGCAGCCGCTGGTGCTGCTGCCGCACAAGCTGACCGAGGTCACCGGGCCGCTGCTCGGGCCGGGCCGGCTCGGTGAGCTGGACAACGACCTGACCAGGCAGCATCCCGAGGAGCCGCAGGGGCAGCGGATCCTGGTGCACGGCAGGCTGCTCGACGGAGACGGGCGGCCGGTGCCGAACTCGCTGGTCGAGGTATGGCAGGCCAACGCGGGCGGGCGGTACAAGCACGTCTGGGACAACTGGCCGTGCCCGGTCGACCCGAACTTCGACGGCGTCGGCCGCACGATCACCGACAACGAGGGCCGTTACGAGTTCACCACGATCAAGCCGGGCGCCTACCCGTGGAAGAACCACGACAACGCCTGGCGGCCCGCGCACATCCACTTCTCCGTGTTCGGTCACGCCTTCACCCAGCGGCTGGTCACCCAGATGTACTTCCCGGACGATCCGCTGTTCTCCCAGGACCCGATCTTCAACTCGGTGCCCGACGAGAAGGCCAGGCAGCGCATGATCTCCCGGTTCGACATGAGCCGCACCGTGCCCGAGTGGGCGCTGGCGTTCGAGTTCGACATCGTGCTGCGCGGGCGCGAGGCGACGCCGTTTGAGAACGAGGAGGAGGACGAATGAGCCACAATCGTCTTTTCGCTCATGGAGTCCGACCGGGGTGGGCCCCCGCTGCGGCATGCTTTTCCGCCGCAGTAGGGGAGGGTGTCCCGCAGAACACAGAGGAGGACGAATGAGCACCCCCTCGCAGACGGTCGGTCCCTACCTCTCGCTCGGGCTGCCGTGGGACGACGGTCCCACGGTGGCCGGTGCGGACACGCCTGGCGCGGTGTGGATCCGCGGTGTGGTCTACGACGGCGCTGGCGCGCCGGTTCCGGACGGGCTGATCGAGACCTGGCAGGCCGACCCGCACGGCCGCTTCGACCACCCCGACGACCCGCGCGGCGCGCAGCCCGGCTTCCGTGGCTTCGGGCGCTGCCCCACCGATGACGAAGGCGCGTACGGCATCCGCACGGTGCTGCCCGGTGCGCTGCCGGGCGAGGCTCCGCACATCGACGTGTCGGTGTTCGCGCGCGGCCTGCTGCACCGGGTCGTCACCCGCATCTACTTCCCTGAGCACGCCGAGGCCAACGCGGCCGACCCGGTGCTCACGTCGGTACCGGCACAGCGGCGGGACACGCTGATCGCCACCCGCACCGAGGACGGCTACCGTTTCGACGTGCGCTTGCAAGGTGAGGGCGAGACAGTGTTCTTCGATGTCTGATCTGTTCGACCCGGTCCTCGCCGCGGGCGCCGTGCACGACGAGACGGGCGACCGTGGCTGGCTGCGGGCGATGCTCGACTTCGAGAGCGCCCTCGCCGCCGCGCAGGCCGACGTCGGGCTGCTCGCCCGGGAGCACGCGGACGCCATCGGCGCCGCCTGCCGGGCCGAGCTCTACGACGCCGCCGAACTGGGTCGGGCCGCGACGGGCGCGGGCAACCCGGCCGCGCCACTGGTCAGGGCGCTCACCGAGCGGGTCGGCGGGGACGCGGCCCGGCACGTGCATTCCGGGGCCACCAGCCAGGACGTGCTGGATACGGCCGCGATGCTGGTTGCGCGGCGTTCGCTCGGTCCGCTGCTGGCCGACCTCGAGGCCGCCGCCGACCTGGCGGCGGCGCTGGCCGCCAACCACGCGGGCACCGTCCAGGCCGGACGGACGCTGTCGCAGCACGCGCTGCCGGTGACGTTCGGCTTCGCGGTGGCCGGCTGGCTCACGGCGCTGGACGCCGCCGCCGACCGGCTGCGGGCGGTACGGTTGCCGGTGCAGCTCGGCGGTGCGGCGGGCACCCTCGCCTCCCTCGGCGAGCACGGTCCCGCCGTGCTCGCGGCGGTGAGCCACCGGCTCGGCCTCACCGAACCGGTGCTGCCGTGGCACACCGATCGCACACCGGTCGCGGAACTGGCCGGCGCGCTCGGCGGTGCGGCGGGCGCCGTGTCCGGCATCGCCAGGTCGATCGTGCTGCTGGCGCAGACCGATGTGGCCGAGGTGCACGAGGAGGGCCCGCCAGGCAGCGGCGGTTCGTCGACGATGCCGCACAAGCGCAACCCGGTGGCCGCGGTCTCGGCGCTGGCGTGTGCGAAGCAGGCCCCGGGGCTGGTCGCGAGCCTGCTCGGGGCGATGGAGCAGGAGCACCAGCGGGCCGCCGGGAGCTGGCATGCCGAGTGGCGCCCTTTCGCGGAACTGTTGCGCGGTACCGGGTCGGCGGTGCACTGGCTTCGCGAGAGCCTCGGCAGGCTCCGCGTGGACCCGGACCGGATGCGGGTCAACCTCGAACGCAGCGGGGGCGTGCTGCTGGCCGAGCGGGTCACCACCGAGCTGGCGCCGGAGATCGGCAGGCTCGCCGCCCACGACGCCGTCACCGCGTGCAGCCGCAGGGCGGCCGAAGGTGAGGCGCCGCTCGCCGACCTGCTCGCCGCGGACGCGCTGGTGGGTACGCATCTCTCGCGCGACCGCATCGAGAAGCTGCTCGACCCCACTGGTTACCTTGGCAGCGCCGGGGTGTTCGCCGAGCGCGCCCTGGCAGCGCATCGCGAGCGAAAGGAGAGGCTGTGAGGGTGAACCACGTGGTTGATGGGCCGGCCGACGGTGACGCCGTGATCCTGTCCGGGTCGATCGGCAGCAACCTGAGCATGTGGGAGCCGCAGGTGGAGCCGCTGACCTCGGCCGGGTTCCGGGTGGTGCGCTACGACCAGCGTGGGCACGGCAGGACGCCGGTGCCGGAGCGGCCCTGCTCGCTGGCCGACCTCGGCGGGGACGTGGTGGAGCTGCTCGACACGCTCGGGCTGGAGCGGGCGCACTTCGTCGGTCTCTCCCTCGGTGGCATGACCGGGATGTGGCTCGGGGTCAACGAGCCCGCACGGCTGGGCCGGCTGGTGCTGTGCTGCACGTCGCCGCAGCTGGGGACGCCGGAGATGTGGGAGGAGCGCGCGCACCTGGCCCGCACGGAGGGCATGACCAGCATCGCCGACGCCGGCATCGGCCGCTGGTTCACCCCGGAGTGGCGCGCCGCGCACCCGGACCTGACCCGGGAGTACCACCACATGACGGCGGCGACGCCTGCCGAGGGCTACGCGGCGTGCTGCGCGGCCATCGGGACGATGGATGTGCTCGGCGGGCTGCCGCAGGTCACCGCGCCGACACTGGTGGTCGCGGGCGCCGAGGACCCGGCGGCGCCGCCTGCCGGGCACGGGCGGCGCATCGCCGACGCGATCCCCGGCGCGCGGCTGGAGGTCGTCGAGCGGGCGGCGCACCTGGCCAACGTCGAGCAGCCGGAGCGGGTCAGCGCACTGATCGTCGAGCATCTGAAGGCGGCGGCATGAGCGAGCGGTACGAGGAAGGCATGCGGGTGCGCCGCGAGGTGCTCGGCGACGAGCACGTGGACCGCGCCGTGGCGGGGACGACCGAGTTCACCGCGCCGTTCCAGGACTACATCACGCATGCTGCGTGGGGGTCGGTGTGGACCAGGGACGGCCTCGACCGCAGGACCCGCAGCTGCATCACGCTCGCGGCGCTCACGGCGCTGCACTGCCACGGCGAGATACCGATGCACGTGCGCGCGGCCGTCGGCAACGGGCTGACCGCCGCCGAGATCGCGGAGGTCCTGCTGCACACCGGGGTGTACGCCGGTGTTCCCGCGGCCAACGAGGCGTTCGCGATCGCGCAGCGGACGCTGGCCGACATGGGCGAGATCCCCGCCGGATAGGTTGGCGGCATGGACGAAGGCAGCGTGCGCGGCGCGCACCACGTGCAGTCGCTCGAACGCGGCCTCGCCGTCATCAAGGCGTTCGGCGCCGGGACGCCGGAGCTGACCCTCAGCGACGTCGCCAAGGCCACCGGGCTGACCCGGGCGGCGGCCCGGCGCTTCCTGCTCACCCTCGCCGACCTGGGGTACGTGCGCACCGACGGCAAGCACTTCTCGCTCACCGCGCGGGTGCTCGAGCTCGGCTACGCGTTCCTGTCCAGCCTTTCCCTGCCGGAGGTGGCGCAGCCGCACCTGGAACGGCTCTCCGCCGAGGTGCGCGAGTCCAGCTCGGTGTCGGTGCTGGAGGGCACCGACATCGTGTACGTGGCGAGGGTCGCCGTCTCGCGGATCATGGCGGTGAGTATCGACGTCGGTACGCGGTTTCCCGCCTACGCCACCTCGATGGGGCACGTCCTGCTCGCCGGGCTGGACGCCGACGCGCTGGCCGGGTACGTCGAGCAGGTGCGGTTCAACCGGTTCACCTCGCACACCATCACCTCGCCCGCCGCGCTGCGCTCGGAGCTGGTGAAGGTGCGCGAGCAGGGCTGGGCGCTGGTCGACCAGGAGCTGGAGGAGGGCCTGCGGTCGGTGGCCGCGCCGATCCACGACCGGCACGGCGCGGTGGTCGCCGCGGTCAACCTCTCGACGCACGCCAGCCGGACCACGCCGGATTCGGTGCGCGCCGAACTGCTCCCGCCGCTGCTGGCCGCGGCCAGGCGGATCGAGGCGGATCTGGCGATGACCGCACCCACGCGGGCCGAGCACAGGTGAGCACGGCCGGGCTGCTGCTGGCGGCCGGGGCGGGGCGGCGCTTCGGCAGGCCGAAGGCGCTGGTCGAGCTGGACGGCGAGGCGCTGGTGACGCGCGCGGTGCGGGTACTGGCCGAGGGCGGCTGCGACCCCGTCGTGGTGGTGCTCGGGGCACGGGCGGACGAGGCCCGCGAGCTCCTGCCGGACCTCGCGACGACCGTGTACGCACAGGACTGGGCCGAGGGCATGGGAGCCTCGCTGCGCGCGGGGCTCGCCGCGCTGCCGGACCTGGATCCGGTGCCGGACGCGGCGCTGGTGCATCTGGTCGATCTGCCGGGAACGGGGCCGGAGGTGATCGCGCGGCTGCGTTCGTTCGCCGGTCCGGAGGCGGTCGCCCGCGCCGCCTATGCGGGTGCGCCCGGGCATCCGGTGCTGTTCGGCCGCCGCTGGTGGAGCGAGATCGCCGCCGGCGCGCGGGGTGACCGCGGCGCGCGGGACTGGCTCGCCGGCCGCGCCGGCCTGCGTCTGGTGGAGTGCGGCGACCTCGGCGGCGGCGCCGATGTGGACACCCCGGCCGACCTCACCCGGNCGAGATCGCCGCCGGCGCGCGGGGTGACCGCGGCGCGCGGGACTGGCTCGCCGGCCGCGCCGGCCTGCGTCTGGTGGAGTGCGGCGACCTCGGCGGCGGCGCCGATGTGGACACCCCGGCCGACCTCACCCGGTCGTGAGTGCGCACACGAGTTCTAACTCGCGTGCGCGCTCACGAGCCGGGGACGTCGCCTAGGCTCGGTAGCTGTGACAGCCGACAGTGACAGCACCGCATCCGTCAGCTCACCGGAGGACCTGGCCAAGGCGCTCGAAGGCGCCGGTTACCTCGCCGACGCCGGTGTGGCGACCGCCGCGTTCCTGGCACTGCGGATGCGCAAACCGCTGTTCTGCGAGGGTGAACCGGGCACCGGCAAGACCTCGCTCGCCATGGCGCTCGCCGAGTCGCTCGGCCAGCCGCTGATCCGGTTGCAGTGTCACGAGGGGATCGACGCCGCGCAGGCGCTGTACGAGTGGGACTTTCCCCGGCAGCTGCTGCACCTGCGCGCGCTGGAGGCCGCCGAGGGCGGGCATCTCGACGTGGACACGGCCGAGCAGTCGCTCTACACGGAACGGTTCCTGCTGGCGCGGCCGTTGCTGCGCGCGCTGACCACGGCGCCGTGCGTGCTGCTCATCGACGAGATCGACCGTGCCGACGACGAGTTCGAGGCGTTCCTGCTGCAACTGCTGGACGAGAACACAGTCACCATCCCCGAGTACGGCGAGGTGCGCGCCGCGGTCGCGCCGCTGGTGGTGCTCACCTCGAACCGCACCCGCGAGGTGCACGACGCCCTGAAGCGGCGGTGCCTCTACCACTGGCTGGAGCACCCGGGCATCGAGCGCGAGGTGGCCATCCTGCGCGGCAGGCTCCCGGGCATCGGGCAGCGACTGGCCGGTCAGATCGCCGGGGCGGTGCACCGCCTGCGCGCGATGGAGCTGCTCAAACCGCCCGGGGTGGCCGAGTCGCTGGACTGGGCGCAGGCGCTGGTGGCGCTGGACCGCGACGAGCTGGATGCCGGCGCGGCGGCGGTCACCCTCGGCGCGGTGCTCAAGTACAGCGAGGATCTCGACCGGGTCCGTGCCCGGCTGGACACCCTCCTCGCCTGACGCCTCGTGAGTGGCCACGCGAGTTCTAACTCGTGTGCGCACTCACGAGGCGCCGGGTGGGGGCACAATGCAGGTATGAGCGCGCCCGCCTCCACCGATCCGTTGGCCGGCCTCGTCGGCTTCGCGGCGGCGCTGCGCGAGGCCGGGCTGCCGTGCGACGCCCACCGGGTGCAGGCTTACCTGTCCGCGGTCGAGCGCCTCGACGTCGGTGATCCCGCGCAGCTCTACTGGGCGGGCCGGCTGACACTGTGCGGCGACCCCGACGACCTGCCCCGCTACGACGAGGCCTTCGCGGCGTGGTTCGACGCGGATCCGCCGCGCCGGGGCCGCCGCACCGCGCAGCGGCCGCAGCAGGCCCGCATGGCCGCGCTCGTCTCGCAGGAGCAGGGCGGGGGCGAGGACTCGGAGCGCTCCGGTGACCAGCTCAGCGTCGCCGCGAGCGAGGCCGAGGTGCTCCGCGACCGCGACCTCGGCGAGCTGAGCCCCGCCGAGCGCAGGCACCTGCGGGAGCTGTTCGAGAAGCTGCGCCCGGTGCTGCCGAGGCGGTCGTCGCTGCGTTACCGGCCCGCGCGCCGTGGCCGGCTCGACCCCGCCCGGACGCTGCGCGCGATGCTCGCGGACGGCGGCGAGACCGGGCGGCTCGCCTATGCCCGGCACGGGCCACGGCCCCGGCGTGTGGTGCTGCTCATCGACGTCTCCGGCTCGATGAACCCCTACGCCGACTCGCTGCTGCGCTTCGCCCACGTGGTGACCCGCAGCGCGCCCGCTTCCGTCGAGGTGTTCACGCTCGGCACCAGGCTCACCCGGGTCTCCCGCCAGCTGCGCCAGCGCGATCCGGAGCGGGCGATGCTCGCGGCCGGGCATGCCGTCGCCGACTTCGCGGGCGGCACCCGCCTCGGTGAGACGCTGCGTGTGTTCCTCGACCGGTGGGGCCAGCGCGGGCTGGCGCGGCGGTCGGTCGTCGTGCTCTTCTCCGACGGCTGGGAGCGCGGCGACGCGAGCCTGCTCGGCGAGCAGCTGGCGCGGCTGCGCCGGCTCGCGCACGCGGTGCTCTGGGTCAACCCGCACGCGGGCCGCGACGGTTACGCTCCGGTGCAGTCCGGAATCGCCGCCGCGCTCCCGCACCTGGATCGGTTGCTGGCCGGGCACAGCCTGGCCACTTTGGAACGACTGCTCGTGGAGATCCGTGATGCGTGACGTGCTGGACGAGCTGTACCGCCGCTGGTCGGCGGGGGAGACCGTGGGTGTGGGCACCGTGGTGGCGACGTTCTCGTCGGCGCCGCGGGCACCGGGGGCGGCGATGCTGGTCGGCGGCGACGGCGCCGTGGTGGGCAGCGTGTCCGGCGGCTGCGTCGAGGGCGCCGTGTACGAGCTCGCGCAACAGGTCGTCGCCGACCGGACACCGGCGCTGCAGCGCTACGGCGTCAGTGACGACGACGCGTTCGCCGTGGGCCTGACGTGTGGCGGGATCATCGACATCTTCGTCGAGCACATCGACCGCGAGTCGATGCCCGAGCTGCCCGAGGTCGTCGACGCGGTCCACAATGGACGTCCGGTGGCCGTGGTGACGAACATCGAGCACACCGAACCGGGGCTGCTGGGCAGGCGGATGATCGTCTGGCCCGACCGGGTGTCCGGCAGTCTCGGCTCGGAGCGGATCGACGATGCCGTGACCGACGACGCCCGTGGCCTGCTCGCCGGTGGCCGGTCGGGGACGCTGCACTACGGGCCGGACGGCCAGCGGCGCGGCGAGGGCATGGCGGTGTTCGTCAACTCCTTCGAGCCGCCGCCGAGGATGCTGGTGTTCGGCGCAATCGACTTCGCCGCCGCGATGGCGAGGATGGGCGCCTACCTCGGCTACGAGGTCACCGTGTGCGACGCCCGGCCGGTGTTCGCCACCAGGAGCCGGTTCCCGGAGGCGCACCAGGTGGTGGTCGACTGGCCGCACCGCTACCTCCGGGCCGAGGCCGACGCGGGCCGGATCGACGGGCGCACTGTGGTCACCGTGCTCACGCACGACCCGAAGTTCGACGTGCCACTGCTGGAGGTCGCCCTGCGGCTCGACGTCGGCTACATCGGCGCGATGGGCTCCCGCCGCACGCACGACGACCGCATGACGCGGCTGCGCGAGGCGGGCATGACCGACGCCGAACTCAAGCGCCTCGCCTCGCCGATCGGGCTCGATCTCGGTGCGCGCACGCCCGAGGAGACCGCGGTGTCGATCGCCGCGGAGATCATCGCGCTGAGGTGGGGCGGCGGCGGCCGCCGGCTCGCCGACCTCGACGGGCGCATCCACGGCGAGCAGGATCGTTGAATTTCCCGCCATCCTGAAAGCGCGGTATCGATCGAGCGACATCGCTCCGCGGATGCGGAGTTATCAGCGATTTTTCTCCGCGAACACTGATCATCGCCGGGCACCTCTCCAGTCGGGGGGTTGTCCCGGCAAGGCAGAAGTAGCAGGCTTCCTGTGAGGCCGATCACCGCGAGCGGTGGTCGGCTTAGGCCGTTCCCCTCGGCCCGCTGGTGCAGCGGGCCGTGCCACCACAGGAGGCCCCATGCGCATCACCGTCACTGTCGACGGCACCAGCTACACCGATGATGTCGAGCCGCGCACGCTTCTCGTGCACCACCTCCGGGAACGGCTCGGCAAGGTCGGCACGGTGGTCGGCTGCGACACCAGCAACTGTGGAGCGTGCACCGTGCACCTCGACGGGCACAGCGTCAAGTCCTGTTCGGTGCTCGCCGTGCAGGCCGACGGCTGCGAGGTCACCACCGTCGAAGGTCTCGCCCGGGACGGAACGCTCCATCCCGTGCAACAGGCGTTCCACGACAACCACGCACTGCAATGCGGGTTCTGCACACCCGGCATGATCATGCAGTCGATCGACCTGCTCGCCGACAATCCGGATCCCGACGAACAGGCCGTGCGGGAGGGCATCGAGGGCAACCTCTGCCGCTGCACGGGCTACCAGAACATCGTGCGCGCCGTCCAGGACGCCGCGCACCACATGCGGCCGGGCGCGGGGCCCGAAGCCGAGCGCGTCGCCGGGGTCGACCAGGCCACCGGCAGCCGGGCGGCGTCGAGCGTCGGCGGAGGTGGGGAGTGATGACCTCGACCGCAGAACCGGAGGTCGGCAGGGCGAGACTCCGCAAGGAGGACGCGCGGCTCATCACCGGGCGCACCCGCTGGACCGACAACATGTCCCTGCCGGGCATGGTGCACCTGGCCGTTCTCCGCAGCACCGAGGCGCACGCGAAGATCGTCAGCATCGACACCTCGGCGGCCAAGGAGATGCCCGGTGTCATCGCGGTGCTGACCGGGGACGACCTCGATCCCGGCGGTCAGCTCGGCATGCCGTGCGCGTGGCCGATCTCGCCGGACATGAAGTCGCCGCGGCGGCCGGTGCTCGCCCAGGGCCAGGTCAACTTCGCCGGTGAGGGCGTGGCCGTTGTCGTGGCCCGCAGCGCGGCCGAGGCGGAGGACGCGCTCGCATCGATCGACGTCGAGTACGACGAGCTGCCCGTGGTGCTCGGCATGGAGAACGCGCTCGCCGAGGACGCCCCGCTGGTGCACGAGGAACTCGGCACCAACCGCAACGCGCTGTGGGTGTTCGACTCCGGCGAGGCGGGCTCCGGCGGCGACGTCGAGCAGGCCATCTCCGAGGCCGAGGTCGTGGTCAAGCGCCGCTTCCGCCAACAGCGCCTCGTACCGGCGTTCATGGAGCCGCGCTCGTGCGTGGTCGACCCGACCGCCGCGCAGCTGACCATGTGGTCGGCCACCCAGGTGCCGCACATCCTCAAGACGATGGCGGCGCTGACCCTGGGCATCCCGGAACACAAGCTCCGGGTCATCGCGCCGGACGTCGGCGGCGGCTTCGGCGGCAAGATCGCCGTGCTGCCGGAGGAGATCATGGCGCTGCTCGTGGCGCAGAAGCTCGGCAAGCCGGTGAAGTGGACGGAGTCCCGCTCGGAGAGCATGGTGGCCGCGCACCACGGCCGCGACCAGATCCAGGACCTGACGATCGCCGCCAGGCGCGACGGCACGGTCACCGGGCTCAAGGTCGAGCTGCTCGCCGACATGGGCGCCTACCTCGGCCTCGTCGGGCCCGGTGTGCCGATCCTCGGCGCTTTCATGTTCAACGCCATCTACAAGATCCCGGCGTACCACTTCGCGTGCACCAACGTGTTCACCAACACCACGCTCACCGACGCCTACCGCGGCGCGGGCAGGCCGGAGGCGACCTTCGGCATCGAGCGGATCATGGACGAGCTCGCCGCCGAGCTCGGCATGGAACCGTTGGAGCTGCGGGAGAAGAACTGGATCAAGCACGAGGAGTTCCCGTACACGACCGTCTCCACGCTCACCTACGACTCGGGTAACTACGAGGCGGCGACCGAGAAGGCGAAGCAGCTCTTCGACTACGACGGGCTGCGGCGGGAACAGCGCGAGCGGCGGGAGCGGGGCGACCCGGTCCAGCTCGGTATCGGCATCTCGACGTTCACCGAGATGTGCGGCCTGGCGCCGTCCAGGGTGCTCGGCTCGCTCGACTACGGCGCCGGCGGCTGGGAGCACTCGGCGATCCGGATGCTGCCGACCGGCAAGGTCGAGGTGATCACCGGATCCTCCGCGCACGGCCAGGGCCACGAGACGGCGTGGAGCCAGATCGTGTCCGACCAGCTGGGCATCCCGTTCGAGGACATCGAGGTACTGCACGGCGACACCCAGTCCTCGCACAAGGGGCTGGACACCTACGGTTCGCGCTCGCTGGCCGTCGGCGGCATCGCCGTGGTGAAGGCCGCCGAGAAGGTCGTCGCGAAGGCGAAACCGCTCGCCGCGCACATGATGGAGTGCTCCGAGGACGATCTCGAGTTCGCGGGCGGCAAGTTCACCGTGCGGGGCACCGACAAGTCGACCACGATCCAGGACGTCGCGTTCGCCGCGTTCATGGCGCACGACCTGCCCGAGGGCATGGAACCGTCACTGGACGCCGAGGCGGTGTTCGACCCGGAGAACTTCTCGTTCCCGCACGGCACGCACCTGTGTGCCGCGGAGGTCGACACCGAGACCGGCCGGGTGGCCCTGCGCTCCTACGTGTGCGTGGACGACGTGGGCTCGGTGGTCAACCCGCTGATCGTGGAAGGTCAGATCCACGGCGGGCTGGCACAGGGCATCGCGCAGGCGCTGTTCGAGGAGGCGGTGCACGACGAGAGCGGCACCCTCACCAGCGGCACGTTCGCCGACTACCTGCTGCCGTCGGCGGCCGACCTGCCGTCGTTCACGACCGACCGCACGGAGACGCCGTCGACGACCAACCCGCTCGGCGTCAAGGGCGTCGGCGAGGCCGGCACGATCGCCTCGACACCGGCGGTGGTGAACGCCGTGATCGACGCGGTGCGGCACTTCGGCGTCAACGACATCGAGATGCCGCTGACACCCATGCGGGTGTGGCAGGCGATCCGCACCGGCGCCTCCGCGGCCGGTGGCCCAGGGGCCGAGGCCGGTGGCGGGCTCGGATCCATCGACTCCGCTCAGGGAGGTGCCCGGTGATTCCCGCTCCGTTCGACTATGTTGCCCCGTCCACTGTGGACGAGGCGGTGCGGGCGCTCGTCGACGCGGGCGAGGACGCGAAGGTCATCGCGGGCGGGCAGAGCCTGCTGCCCGTGCTGCGCATGCGCCTCGCCGCGCCGACCACGCTGGTCGACCTCGGCAGGATCGCCGAGCTCCGCGGCGTCCGCGAGGACGGCGACGCGCTGGTGATCGGGTCCATGACCACGCACTACGACGTGCAGAGGGACCCGCTGATCGGCGAGCACGCGGCGCTGCTGGCCAGGGCGACCGACACGGTGGCCGACCCGCAGGTGCGGCACCGGGGCACGTTCGGCGGGTCGATCGCGCACGCCGACCCGGCCGGTGACCTGCTCGCGCCCGCGCTGGCGCTGGACGCCGAGATGCTCGTCGCCGGGCCCGCCGGCAGGCGCACCGTGCCGGCGGCGGACTTCTTCGACGACTTCTTCACGACGGCGATGTCGCCGGAGGAGATCCTCGTCGAGGTCAGGGTGCCCAAGCACACCGGCTGGCACGCGCACTACGAGAAGTTCAACCGGGTCGCGCAGGCCTGGTCGATGGTGGCCGTCGCGGCGACGGTCCGCACCGAGGGCGGCACCATCGCCGAGGCCAGGGTGGGACTCACCAACATGGCCTCGGTGCCGGTGCGGGCCCGCGGTGTGGAGCAGGCGCTGGTCGGCCAGGCGGCCACGCCGGAGACGATCCGCGCGGCCGCCGAGCACGCGGCCGAGGGCACGAACCCGACCGTCGACGGCAACGCCGACGTCGAGTACCGCCAGCAGCTGGCGCGGGTGCTCACCGGCCGCGCGATCTCCGCGGCGATGGCAGGCTGACCCCGGACGGTGAAGGCCACCTGACCGCGCCCGGCGCCGGTAAGGTGGCCTTCACTGCCAGCAAGGCCACGAGGATGACAGAGAGGAGGTCGGCCCGTGCGGCTCGACCACGAGTTCACCGTTCCGGCACCCATCGACGAGGTGTGGAAGGCGGTCCTCGACCCCGAACGGGTCGCGCCCTGCATGCCCGGCGCCACGCTCAGCTCGGTGGAGGGCGACACGTTCAAGGGCACGGTGAAGGTCAAGCTCGGGCCGGTCTCCTTGCTGTACAAGGGTTCCGGCGAGTTCCTGGAGAAGGACGAGGCCGCCCGCAAGCTGGTGATGAAGGCCTCAGGCAAGGACGCAAGGGGCGCGGGCACCGCGGCGGCCACGGTCACCGTGACGCTCACGGCGGACGGCGACTCCACCAAGGGCGCCGTGGCCACCGACCTGAACGTCACCGGCCGGCCCGCGCAGTTCGGCCGGGGGATGATCTCGGAGGTCGGGGGCAAGATCCTCTACTCCTTCGCGGAGAACCTCGCAGGCGAGCTCGGCGCGAAGGGCGTCGAGACGACGCCCGGTGCGGGGGAGAAGCCGGCCGCCGAGACGGGTGCCGCCGCGGCGGCACCCGCGGCCGAGCCGGAGAAGCCGCGGCTGGAGAGTGTCAAGCCCGAGCGTGAGGCCGAGGCGATCGACCTGTTCGACTACGCGGGCGCGTCGGTCGCCAAGCGGCTCGCGCCGGCGGTGGCCGGCCTGGCGGCCGTCTTCGCGCTCATCGCGATCGTCCGCGCGCTGCGCCGCCGCTGACCGCGAGGCCCCCGCTCCGGCCCGCGAGTCCCCCGCTGGTGCCCTGGCGCGGTGGCCGTGGGTCGTTCGCTCGCGACAGGCGGATGCCCTAGCGGGGATTTCGCGTGCTCCAGTGCAGAACTCGCGGGCCTGAACGCGGGACTCGCGGGCTGGGGTGGGGACTCGCGGAGTGGGCCGGGCCACTCCGGGGAAGCGGGCTTCCGGCGATGCCGTTGTACCCGGTATGCGGGCGGATCACGAGGTCGACGTCGCCGTCATCGGCGCGGGTCAGGCCGGCCTGTCCGCCGCGTACTTCCTGCGCCGGGCCGGGCTGGCGGGCGGCTCCGGCTTCGTCGTGCTCGACCACGGCAAGCGCGCCGGTGGCGCCTGGCAGTACCGCTGGCCGTCGCTGCGGCTGGGCAAGGTGCACGGTATCCACGACCTGCCGGGCCTGGCGCTCGGTGACGCGGACGCCGACCGGCCCGCCGCCGAGGTGGTGTCCGACTACTTCGATCGCTACGAGCGCACGTTCGACCTCCCGGTGCGGCGCCCGGTGGACGTCCGGTCGGTGGGCCGTGCCGGCGACGGCCGGTTCCTGGTGGACAGCGATGCCGAATCGTGGGCGGCGCGCGGGATCATCAACGCGACCGGGACGTGGGACCGGCCGTTCCTGCCGCACTATCCCGGTCAGGAGACCTTCACCGGCCGCCAGCTGCACACCGCGAACTACACCGGCCGCGAGGAGTTCCGCGGCGGCCACGTCGTGGTGGTCGGCGGCGGCACGTCGGCCGTGCAGCTGCTGCTCGAGATCGCCGAGGTCGCCGCGGGAACCACCTGGGTGACCCGCAGGCCACCGGTGTTCCACGAGGGCGAGTTCACCCCCGAGTACGGCCGCACCGTGGTGGCCGAGGTGGACCGCCGCGTGCGCGCGGGCCTGCCGCCGCAGAGCGTGGTGGCAGCGACCGGGCTGATGAACACGCCGGAAGTCGAACGCGCCCGCGAGGCCGGCATCCTCGACCGCAGGCCGATGTTCGAGCGGATCACCCCGGACGGCATCGTCTGGCCGGACGGCACCGGGCAGCGCGCCGACGCCATCCTCTGGGCGACCGGTTTCCGCGCGGCGCTCGATCACCTCGCGCCGTTGCGGCTGCGCGAACCCGGTGGCGGCATCCGGATGGACGGGACGCGGGTGGTCGCCGAGCCGCGGCTGCACCTGGTGGGCTACGGCCCCTCGGCAAGCACCGTCGGCGCAAGCAGGGCGGGCCGCGACGCGGTCCGGGAGCTGCTGCGCGCGCTCTGAACGGGCACCGGCCTGCAGGTCGCGCTCACGGGAGGGCGAAAACCCGGCGCGCGTTGCCACCGAGGAAGAGGGCACGCCCCTCGTCGTCGAGTCCGAGCCGGTCGAGGTCGCGCAGGCAGCGCTCACCGGTGAGCATCGGGTAGTTCGTGCCGAAGAGCACCCGGGTGCGCCCGCGGCCCCGGAGGAACTCGACCAGCTCCGGCGGCAGCCGGTGCACGGTGTAGGCCGAGGTGTCGACGTAGAAGTTCGGGTACTTGGTGGCCAGTGACAGCACCTCGTGGATCCACGGATATCCGACGTGCCCGCCGACCACCACCAGCTCGGGGAAGTCGAGCAGTACCTCGTCCAGGTACGGGATCGGCCTGCCCGGTTCCGAGGGGCACAGTGGACCGGTGTGCCCGATCTGCGTGCAGAACGGCACTCCTGCCTCCACGCACGCCACGTACACCGGGTAGTACCGCCGGTCGTTCGGCGGCAGGTTCCACAGCCACGGCACCACCCGGACGGCGACGAAACCCAGCTCCCGTACGCAGCGGCGGACCTCCCGGACCGTGCCCATCGGGTCGGCCAGGTCCACCGTCGCCACACCGGAGAACCGTTCGGGACGGGCGGCCACGATCTCGGCCACCTCGTCATTGGAGATCAGCGATCCCGCCGGCGAGTGCCAGGCGCTCAGCAGGCCACGGGAGATCCCCGCCCGGTCCATCGCGGCGACGGTGCCGTCCAGCGGTGGGACCTCGCGCGGCAGGCCGGTCCAGCGCAGCAGGGTGTCCAGCCACGGCTGCGCCATGAACCGTTCGGTGGGCTGCTGCATCCACGCGTCGATGACGTCGTCAGGCATGAGTTCCTCCTTCGGCGGTGAGCAGGGTGCGTGCGGTACGGGCCACCATGTCGCCGGTGCGCGGCGGCGGTACGTCGCCCCTGCTCAGGTGGCGCCGCACGGCGGCATACGGCAGGTCGATCAGTACGAGCAGCAGCTCCTCGGTGCCGAGGCCGGTGCGCGGGCGCAGCTCGCGCAGGAGCCCGCGCAGGGCGTCCTCGAGCGCGCGGTCGGTCCGCTCCGCCGCCGCGCGGTCGTCGGCCGACCACGCCTCCTCGCCGAACGCCCGCTTTCCCGCGTAGAGCACCTGTGCCTCGTGGGGATGCTCGCGGCACCACCGCACCGTGTACGTGACGCTCGCGACCGCGGCCTCGATCGGCGCCCGCCCGGTCAGCGTCGCGAAGTAGCCCTCCTGGAACCGGCGGACCGTGCGCAGCCACACGGCCGCGAGCAGCGCGGGCCGGTCGGCGAAGCGGTGATACACCGAGCCGCTCGGCGCGCCAGCCTCGCGGGCGACGGCCGACATGGTCACGCCGCGCGCCCCGGCCGTGGCGAACAGCCGTATCGCGGCGTCCAGGAGATCGTCGGCGGTGTGTCTCGGCGGCCTGCCCATATTTTAGAGACTATGCTCTAATACTCCGATGGTCCACAACCTGCACGTCCGGCGGCTGCCGGGGAGCGAGGCCGGTTCGCTCATCGACACGCTCGCCGGGCCGGAGGACCGGCTGTGGCCGGCCGGGAGCTGGCCGCCGATGCGGTTCGACCGGCCGCTCGCCACCGGTGCGACCGGAGGGCACGGCCCGGTGCGTTACCGGGTGGAGTCGTACACGCCGGGGCGTTCGATCCGCTTCCGGTTCTCGGCGCCGCGTGGTTTCGACGGCTTCCACGAGTTCAGCACCGCGACTCCGGGGCCGGAGGCGACGGAGCTGCGGCATGTGCTGGTGCTGCGGTCGCGGTTCCCCGCGTGGATCACGTACCCGTTGTTCTGGCGTCCGCTGCACGACGCCCTGATCGAGGACTGCCTCGATCAGGCGGAACGGGCGGTGACCGGCGGTGTGCGCGCGCCGGCGCGGTGGCCGCCCTATGTGCGGCTGCTGCGCGGGCTCATCGGTCGCCGTGCGTCTCCGAGCCGGCGTTGAGCCGGGCGTGGTAGCGCCGGTGCGCCTCGTCGACGAGTGCGGAGTCGATCCACGCCACCGGTTCGATGTCCACGAGCAGCGGCTCGTTGTCGGGGCCGAAGTCGATCTGCCGTCCGGACAGCAGCCACGGGCGGGCGCCCTCGCGGACCTCGCGCAGGTACTGGCAGACGCGGCGAGCCAGCCAGTCCTCCAGCGGCAGGCTCCACCACCCCGGCGCGGGCAGCGGGTTCACGGCAAGGCCGGGCATCACGAGCCCGCTCTCGTGGTCGGTGCTCGGATGCCCGGCGTCCGCCTCGGGCCCGGGGGAGTAGCGCAGGTACGGCGCGACGCCCAGCGACGTGAGCTCGGTCAGCTCCCGCAGGGTGTGCACGGTGAACATCTCCGCGGCCATGCCGCACGGTTGCCCGGTCCGCGCCGGCCCAAACGCCGCTCAGTCGCGTTCCAGCTCGTGCTCCGCCCGCTGGATCGCGGCGAACTCCTCCTCCGGTGCGGCCGCCACGAGCCGGTGCCTGCTGTAGAACCAGAAGTACGCGAGTGCGGCGAGGAAGATGGCCGCCGTGATCGCCGCCGCGACCTCGTCGACGAAGAACGTGGCGATCACCGCCGCCACCGCGAGCACGAGCGCGGTCCCGGTCGTGGCGACCCCGCCCGGCGTGCGGTAGGGCCGTTCCAGGTTCGGCTCGCGGACCCGCAGCACGATGTGCGAGAGGTTCAGCAGCACGTAAGACACCGTGGCGCCGAACACGGCGATGTTGATCAGCAGTGCCCCGTCCTCCGTGGCCGCCGCCAGGATGAACCCGATGGTGCCGGGCACCAGCAGCGCCAGGTACGGCGTCTTGCGCTTGCCGGTACGCGACAGCCAGCGCGGCAGGTAGCCCGCCCTGGACAGCGCGAACAGCTGCCGGGAGTAGGCGTAGATGATCGAGAAGAAGCTCGCGACCAGCCCGGCCAGTCCGATGTAGTTGATGAACTGTGCCAGCAGGTTGTCGCCGCCGTAGGCCGCACGCACCGCCGCCGGCAGCGGGTTGTCCGACGTCGCGATCGCGCTCGATCCCGCCGCGCCCGGCGCGACGACGAGGATGAGCGCGGCGAACACCACGAGCGCGCCCATGCCGGCGATGATGCCGCGCGGCATGTCCTTTTTCGGGTTGCGCGCCTCCTCCGCCGCGAGCGGGACGCCCTCGATCGCCAGGAAGAACCAGATGCCGTACACGAGCGCGGCCAGCACGCCGGTGATGCCGAACGGCAGGAACGTGCTCGCGCCGACCGCGTCGGTGGGGACGATGTCGAAGAGCTTGTCGAACGAGAACTTCGGGATCATGCCCACCACGAAGGCCACCAGCGCGAGCACGGCGACGGCCGTGATCACGAACATGAGCCGCAGCGCCTCACCGACACCGCGCAGGTGGATCCCGATGAAGACGACGTAACAGGCGAGGAAGACCGGCCAGCTGCTGGTGAGCCCGAACAGGCCGAGCGTCTCGATGTAGCCGCCGATGAAGATGGCGATCGCGGCGGGCGCGATCGCGTACTCGATGAGGATCGCGATGCCGGTCGCGAAGCCGCCGAGTGGGCCGAGGGCGCGGCGGGCGAAGCCGTAGCCCGCGCCGGCCACCGGCATCGCCGAGGACATCTCCGCGAGGCCGAACACCATGCAGCCGTACATCACGGCCATCAGCACGGTGGCGATCAGCAGCCCGCCCCAGCCGCCCTGCTCCAGGCCGAAGTTCCAGCCGGCGAAGTCGCCGGAGATCACGTAGGAGACGCCGAGCCCGGCCAGCAGCAGCCAGCCCGCCGCCCCCCGTTTGAGCTGGCGCTCGCGCAGGTAGTTGTCGTCGACCTGGCTGTACTCGACGTGCTCTCTGTGTTCCGCCACGTTCCGGCTCCAGTTCGCTCGAAGGGCGCAATGGGTACTAGGCCAGTCCTTTGAGTGAGCCGAGGGTCATGCAGCCCACCAGCCTTGTCAAGGTCTGCGGCAGGATCGATGGGTAAATCTTGACGGTCCCGATGCCGGGTGTGAGGGTTGACAGAACGCGGCGTGGCCCGTAGCAATGAGAAACCAATGGATCAGAGTTAGTCCTTTGACTGATCCGGATGGCGCGGAAGGGTGTCCTGATGGGAAACAGCCGAGGCATGCTCACGCTCGACCAGCTGCGCGAGCTGGTCGAGGCGGGCACGGTGGACACCGTCCTCGTCGCGATGACCGACATGCAGGGCAGGTTGCAGGGCAAGCGCTGCGCGGCCGAGTACTTCCTCAACGAGGTCGTCTCGCACGCCACCGAGGCCTGCAACTACCTGCTCGCCGTCGACGTCGAGATGAACACCGTCGACGGCTTCGACATCTCGTCCTGGGAGCGCGGCTACGGCGACTGCGTGCTGCGCCCCGACCTGAGCACCCTGCGCCTCGTGCCCTGGCACGAGGGCACCGCGATGGTGCTCTGCGACATCGAGTGGGTGCAGGGCGGGGAGGTGTCCGTGTCGCCGCGGCAGGTCCTGCGCCGTCAGCTCGACCGGCTCGCCGAGCGCGGCCTCACCGCCCACGTCGGCACGGAGCTGGAGTTCATCGTGTTCGACGACTCCTACGAGGACGCGTGGCGGCGGGGCTACCGCGAGCTGGCGCCAGCCAACCAGTACAACGTGGACTACTCGATGCTCGGCACCGCCCGGCTGGAACCGCTGCTGCGGCGCATCCGCAACGCGATGGCCGGTGCGGGCATGTACGTCGAGTCGGTGAAGGGGGAGTGCAACCCGGGCCAGCACGAGATCGCCTTCCGCTACGCCGAGGCGCTCGCCACCTGCGACAACCACAGCATCTACAAGACCGGCGCGAAGGAGATCGCCGCCCAGGAGGGCAAGAGCCTCACGTTCATGGCCAAGTACAACGAGCGTGAGGGCAACTCCTGCCACATCCACATCAGCCTGCGCTCGGCCGACGGCGAGGCCGTGCTCGCGGGGGAGCGCCCGGGTGGCTTCTCGCCGCTGATGGAGCACTTCCTGGCCGGGCAGCTCGCGTGCCTGCGCGAGTTCACCTACCTGTTCGCGCCGAACATCAACTCCTACAAGCGGTTCGTGCCGGGCAGCTTCGCGCCGACGGCCGCCGCGTGGGGCACCGACAACCGCACGTGCGCGCTGCGCGTCGTCGGCCACGGCGAGTCGCTGCGGGTGGAGAACCGGGTGCCCGGCGGCGACGTCAACCCCTATCTCGCGGTGGCGGCGCTCGTCGCGGCCGGTCTGCACGGCATCGAGAACGAGCTGCCGCTGGAGCCGGAGTTCGCAGGCAACGCCTACGACTCCGGCAAGCCGACCGTGCCCGCGACGCTGCGGGACGCGGCGGAGCTGCTGGCCGAGAGCAAGATCGCCCGCAAGGCGTTCGGCGAAGACGTGGTGGAGCACTACCTCAACGCGGCGCGCATCGAGCAGGCCGCCTTCGACGCGGCGGTGACCGACTGGGAGCGCATCCGTGGCTTCGAACGCCTCTGAGCCCCTCGTGAGTGGGAAACCGAGTTCTAACCCGGTTTCCCACTCACGAGTCCCGGTCATCGGCATCTCCACCTACGTCGAGCGGGCGCGCTGGGGAGTGTGGGACACCGACGCCGTGCTGCTGCATAGGTCCTATGTGGACTGCGTGCTGCGCGCAGGGGGCACGCCGGTGCTGCTGCCCTCCGTCGGTGCCGGTACCGGCGCGCTGGCCGCGGTGGACGGGCTCGTGCTCGCCGGTGGTGCGGACGTGCAGCCGGGCCGGTACGGGCACGAACCGCATCCGCGGACGATCGCCCGGCCCGAGCGGGACGGCTTCGAGTTCGCGCTGCTCGATTCCGCGCTGGCCGGGGGAATACCCGTGCTCGGTGTCTGCCGGGGCATGGAGGTGCTCAACGTCGCGCTCGGTGGCACGCTCACCCAGCACCTGCCGGAGGTCACCGGCGGCACCGAGCACCAGCCCGCGCCCGGCAGCTACGGCACGACCGTCGTGCGGCTGGAGCGGGACAGCCGGGCGGGCGAGATCCTCGGCGCGGAGACGAAGTGCCGGTGCTACCACCACCAGGCGGTGGAACGGCTCGGCGAAGGGCTGCGGCCGGTCGGCTGGGCCGAGGACGGCACCGTGGAGGCGGTCGAGCTGCCCGGGGCGGCGTTCGTCCTCGGTGTGCAGTGGCATCCGGAACAGGACCCCGACGACGTGCGCCTGTTCGCGGCGCTCGTGGAGGAGGCGGCGAAGCAGTGACGGACCTGGCGTTCGACGTGATCAACCCGGCCACCGAGGAGGTGGTCCGCTCGGTGCCGCTCACCTCGGCCGAGGAGACGGACGCCGCCATCGAGCGGGCCAGGGCGGCACTGCCGTCGTGGCGGGCGGTGGCCCCCGGCGACCGGGCCAGGCTGCTGCGCCGCTTCGCCGACGCGGTGGACGCCGACATCGAGAACCTGGCGCGGCTGGAGGTCGCCAACTCCGGGCACACGATCGGCAACGCGCGCGGGGAGGCAGGCAATGTGCGCGACGTGCTGCACTACTACGCCGCCGCACCGGAACGCCTGATCGGCAAGCAGATCCCGGTGCCGGGCGGGGTTAACATCACCTTCGCCGAGCCGCTCGGCGTGGTCGGGGTGATCGTGCCGTGGAACTTCCCGATGCCGATCGCAGGCTGGGGGTTCGCGCCTGCGCTGGCCGCGGGCAACACGGTGGTGCTCAAACCGGCCGAGCTGACTCCGCTCACCGCGCTGCGCCTCGGCGAGCTCGCCCGCGAGGCGGGCATCCCGGAGGACGTCTTCCAGGTCCTGCCCGGCAAAGGGTCCGTGGTGGGGCAGCGCTTCGTCGACCACCCGGCGGTGCGCAAGGTCGTGTTCACCGGTTCGACCGAGGTCGGCAAGCGGATCATGGCCGGCTGCTCCGCGCAGGTCAAGCGCGTGACGCTCGAACTCGGCGGCAAGAACGCCAACATCGTCTTCGCCGACGCCGATCTGGAGCAGGCGGCGGCCACCGCGCCGTACGGCGTTTTCGACAACGCGGGCCAGGACTGCTGCGCCCGCTCCCGCATCCTCGTGCAGGGCTCCGTCTACGAGAGGTTCATGGAACTGCTGGAACCGGCCGTCCAGGGGGTCGTCGTCGGTGACCCCGGCGCCGAGAGCACCGAGATGGGACCGCTGATCTCCGCGGGACACCGGGAGAAGGTGGCCTCCTTCCTCCGGCCGGACTCACCGGTCGCCTTCCGTGGCAGCGCGCCGGACGGCGCCGGATTCTGGTTCCCGCCGACCGTCGTCACCCCGGACTCGCCTGCCGACCCGCTACTCACCGAGGAGGTCTTCGGCCCGATCGTGGCGGTGGTGCCGTTCGCCGACGAGGCCGAGGCGGTCGCGCTGGCCAACGACACCGACTACGGGCTCTCCGGCTCCATCTGGACCGCCGACGTGGGCCGGGCGCTGCGCGTCTCGCGCGGCGTCGAGGCGGGCAACCTCTCGGTCAACTCGCATTCGGCGGTGCGTTACTGGACGCCGTTCGGCGGGTTCAAGCAGTCCGGTCTCGGCCGGGAGCTGGGTCCGGATGCCGTCGAGGCGTTCACCGAGACGAAGAACGTGTTCATCAGCACGGAGGGGAAGTAGATGACGGGCAAGCGTTTGCAGGACCGGGTCGCGGTCGTCACCGGGGGCGGCAGCGGCATCGGGCTCGCCTCGGTTCGCAGGCTCGCGAGCGAGGGTGCCCGGATCGTCATCGGCGATGTCGACGTGGCGGCGGGCAAGGCCGCAGCCGAGGAGGCGGGCGGCGAGTTCGTGCAGGCCGACGTCACCAGCGAGAGCGAGGTGGAGGCGCTGTTCCAGGCCGCGGCCGACCGCTACGGCTCGGTCGACATCGCGTTCAACAACGCCGGGATCTCGCCACCGGAGGACGACTCGATCCTGACCACCGGGCTCGACGCCTGGCGCAAGGTGCAGGAGGTCAATCTCACGTCGGTGTATCTCTGCTGCAAGTACGCGATCCCGCACATGCGGCGCCAGGGGCGGGGCTCGATCATCAACACCGCGTCGTTCGTGGCGGTGATGGGCGCGGCGACCTCGCAGATCTCCTACACCGCGTCCAAGGGCGGCGTGCTCTCGATGAGCCGCGAGCTCGGCGTGCAGTTCGCTCGTGAGGGCATCCGGGTGAACGCGCTGTGCCCCGGACCGGTCAACACACCCCTGCTGGAGGAGCTGTTCGCGAAGGATCCGGAGCGGGCGCAGCGCCGCCTGGTGCACGTGCCGATGGGCCGTTTCGCCGAGCCCGAGGAGATCGCCGCGGCGGTCGCATTCCTCGCCAGTGACGACGCGTCGTTCATCACGGCGTCGCAGTTCCTGGTAGACGGAGGCATCTCCGGCGCGTACGTTACTCCCCTATAATCGAATACCGCGGCCGTATGAGCCGGAGCGGGAGAGCCCCCGCACGATCGGCGGGGCACCGAAGGAGCAAACTCCCCGGAATCTCTCAGGTACAGCTACCGCTTTCGGCAAGGCCACTCTGGAAAGTAGGCCCGCCCGGGCCTCACCCAAGGTGAAAGCCGTGCTCGCGCATGGTGAAACTCTCAGGTGCCATGACAGAGGGGGAGTTCCGAGACGCGGACGGGCATGCCCGCCGCAACGCGACGTAGGAGCTCCTCATGACTTCTTCTTTCGCATCGCGTCACATCGGCCCGACCGAGCCCGAACAGGCCAAGATGCTGGCGGAGTGCGGCTACGGCAGCCTCGATGCGCTGGTCGAGGCCGCGGTGCCCACGGCGATCCGGACGAACGGCGAACTGGACCTGCCGCCCGCCGCCTCCGAGGAGGAGGCCACCGCGGAGCTGCGGGCGTTGGCGGGGCGCAACCGGCCGATGACGCAGATGATCGGTCTGGGCTACCACGACACGGTCACTCCGGCGGTGATCCGGCGCAACGTGCTGGAGAACCCGGCCTGGTACACCGCCTACACGCCGTACCAGCCGGAGATCTCGCAGGGCAGGCTGGAGGCGCTGCTCAACTTCCAGACGATGGTCGCCGACCTCACCGGCCTGACCACGGCGAACGCCTCGCTGCTCGACGAGTCGACCGCCGTGGCGGAGGCCGTACTGCTCATGCGGCGCGTGTCCCGGTCGAAGTCCTCCCGGGTGGTGCTGGACGCCGAGTGCCTGCCGCAGACCGTGGCCGTGGTGCGCACCAGGGCCGAGGCGGTGGGCATCGACGTCGACGTCCGCGACCTGGCAGGCGGCCTGCCCGGCGACGGCTGCTTCGGGGTGGTCGTGCAGTACCCCGGGGCGTCGGGCGTGCTGCGCGAGCCGGACTTCTACTCCCGCGTCGGCGAGGCCGCGAAGGAGGCGGGCGCGCTGTACTGCGTGGCCGCCGACCTGCTCGCGCTGACCCTGGTGACCCCGCCCGGCGAGTTCGGTGCCGACCTCGCGGCGGGGAGCACGCAGCGTTTCGGCGTGCCGCTCGGGTACGGCGGCCCGCACGCGGGCTACCTGTCCGTGCGGGCCGGGCTGGAGCGCTCGCTGCCCGGCCGCCTCGTCGGGGTCTCGGTGGACGCCGGTGGCGCGCCCGCGTACCGGCTCGCGTTGCAGACCAGGGAACAGCACATCAGGCGGGAGAAGGCGACCAGCAACATCTGCACCGCGCAGGTGCTGCCCGCGGTGCTGGCCGCGATGTACGCCGTCTACCACGGGCCGGACGGGCTGAAGGCGATCGCCGAGCGGGTGCACGGGCTCGCGGCCGGGCTCGCCGCAGCGCTGCGCTCCGGCGGCGTCGAGGTGGTGCACGACGGGTTCTTCGACACCGTGCTCGCGCGGGTGCCGGGCCGGGCCGGGGCCGTGGTCGCCGCGGCCCGCGCGGACGGCGTCAACCTCGGCTTCGCCGATGCCGATCACGTGCGGGTGGCCTGCGACGAGGTGACCCGCCCGGAGACGTTGCGCCCCGTTCTCACGGCCTTCGGCGTGTCCGCGTCCCCCGCACACGTGTCGGCGTCACGCGACGCCGAGACGCGTGCACGGAGCGCGGACACGGCGCTGCCCGCGGGCCTGATCCGCGACGGCGGCTACCTCGCGCACGAGGTGTTCCACGAGCACCGCTCCGAGACGGCGATGCTGCGCTACCTGCGGCGCCTCGCCGACCTCGACTACGCGCTCGACCGCGGGATGATCCCGCTGGGCTCGTGCACGATGAAGCTCAACGCGACCACCGAGATGGAACCCGTCAGCTGGGCGGAGTTCGCCGGGCTGCACCCGTTCGCGCCCGCCGAGGACGCCGCCGGGTACCGGGAGCTGATCGACCAGCTGTGCACCTGGCTGGCCGAGGTGACCGGCTACGACGAGGTGTCGTTGCAGCCCAACGCCGGAAGCCAGGGCGAGCTGGCCGGGCTGCTGGCGATCCGCGCCTACCACCGCGCGAACGGGCAGCCCGAGCGGGACGTGTGCCTGATCCCGTCGTCGGCGCACGGCACCAACGCGGCGTCGGCGGTGCTCGCCGGCATGCGCGTGGTGGTCGTCGCCTGCACGGCCGCGGGCAACGTCGACCTCGACGACCTGCGCGCCAAGGTGGCCGAGCACGCCACGACGCTCTCCGCCATCATGGTCACCTACCCGTCGACGCACGGTGTCTACGAGACCGACTTCGCCGAGCTCGCGCGGATCGTGCACGAGGGCGGCGGCCAGGTCTACGTCGACGGCGCGAACCTCAACGCGCTGCTCGGGCTCGCCAAGCCCGGCGAGTTCGGCGGCGACGTCTCGCATCTGAACCTGCACAAGACGTTCTGCATCCCGCACGGGGGCGGTGGTCCCGGCGTCGGCCCGGTGGCGGTGCGCTCTCATCTGGCGGCGTACCTGCCGAACCACCCGCTGCTGCCGGGTGCCGGACCGGACACCGGGATCGGCCCGATCGCGGGCGCCCCGTTCGGTTCGGCGTCGATCCTGCCGATCTCGTGGGCCTACGTGCGGATGATGGGCGCGGCGGGCCTGACCGCCGCGACGCAGGTGGCGGTGCTGGCGGCGAACTACGTGGCCGCCCGGCTCGGTCCGCACTACCCGGTGCTCTACACCGGGCAGAACGGCCTGGTCGCGCACGAGTGCATCCTGGACCTGCGCGGGCTGACGAAGCAGACCGGCGTCACCGTCGAGGATGTCGCGAAGCGGCTGATCGACCACGGGCTGCACGCGCCGACGATGTCGTTCCCGGTGGCAGGCACGCTGATGGTCGAGCCGACGGAGAGCGAGGACCTCGGCGAGATCGACCGGTTCTGCGACGCGATGATCGCCATCCGCCGGGAGATCGACGACGTGGCCGCCGGGCACCGGCCGGTCGAGGACAGCCCGCTGCGGGGCGCGCCGCACACGGCGGAGCAACTCGCCGGTGACTGGGACCTGCCCTACGATCGCAGGCTCGCGGTGTACCCGGCAGGCACGACCGCCAGGGGCAAGTACTGGCCGCCGGTGCGGCGCATCGACGGGGCGCACGGGGACCGCAACCTCGTCTGCTCCTGCCCGCCGCCCGCGTCCTACGAAAGCTGAGAGACGATGAAGACTCCACTGCACGAGACGCATGCCGCGCTCGGCGCGTCGTTCACCGACTTCGCCGGCTGGGAGATGCCGGTGCGCTACTCCAGCGAGCTGGCCGAGCACCGTGCCGTCCGCGAGACGGCCGGGCTGTTCGACCTCTCGCACATGGGCGAGATCGAGCTCACCGGCCCCGGCGCGGCCGCGGCGCTGGACTACGCGCTGGTCGGCAGGCTCTCCGCCGTCAAGGTCGGCCGTGCCCGGTACACGATGATGTGCGACGCCGACGGCGGGGTGCTGGACGACCTGGTCGTCTACCGGCTGGACGAGGAGCGCTACCTCGTGGTCGCCAACGCGGGCAACGCCGCCGTGGTCGCCCGCGAGCTGGTCACGCGGGCGCGGGAGTTCGAAACGGAGGTCACCGACCGCTCGGCGGAGACCGCGCTGATCGCCGTCCAGGGGCCGCAGTCGGCGGCCGTCGTCGGCGCGGTGGCCGACGCCGATCTCACGGAGCTGAAGTACTACGCGGGCGTTCCGGCGACCGTCGCCGGTCACCGGCTGCTGCTCGCGCGTACCGGCTACACCGGGGAGGACGGCTTCGAGCTTTTCGTCGCGGCCGATGCGGCCCCGGAGGTGTGGCGGGTGCTCACCGAGGCGGGCGAGCCGCACGGCCTGCTGCCCGCCGGGCTCGCGTGCCGCGACACGCTGCGCCTGGAGGCCGGGATGCCGCTGTACGGCAACGAGCTGGGCCGGGAGCTGACGCCGTTCCACGCGAACCTGGGCCGGGTGGTGAAGCTCGACAAGCCGGGCGACTTCGTCGGCAGGGCGGCCCTGGAGAAGGTGGGGGAGCCCGACCGCGTGCTGGTCGGCCTGCGCGGTAGCGGCAGGCGTGCCCCCCGCTACGGCTACCGGGTCCTGCACGGCGACGCTGTCGTCGGCGAGGTGACCAGCGGCGCGCTTTCGCCGACCCTCGGCCACCCGGTCGCGATGGCCTACGTCCCGCCGGAACTGCGTGAGCCCGGCACGTCGCTCGCGGTGGACATCCGTGGCCGGGTCGAGCCGGTCGAGGTCGTCGCCCTGCCGTTCTACCAGCGCTGAACCCGAAAGGCCGGACTCCGATGAGCATTCCCGAGAAACTGAGCTACACCAAGGAACACGAGTGGGTCCACCTCGCCGACGGAGTCGCCACCGTGGGCATCACCGCCTTCGCCGCCGAGTCGCTCGGCGACGTGGTCTTCGTACAGCTGCCTTCTGTGGGTGAGACGATCACCGCGGGTGAGGTGTGCGGAGAGATCGAGTCGACCAAGTCGGTCAGCGAGCTGTTCGCGCCGGCCGGGGGCACGGTCACCGAGGTCAATGAGACCACAGTGGATAGTCCCGAGATCGTGAACTCCGATCCCTACGACAAGGGCTGGTTGTTCCGCGTGCGTACCGACACCGTGCCGGAGCTGCTGGACGCCACCGCCTACGCCGCACTGATCCAGGAGGACTGAATGAACTCGTTCGACGCCGATCTGTCCACTGTCGACCCCGAGGTCGCCGACGCGGTCGCCGCGGAGCTGAACCGCCAGCAGTCGACCCTGGAGATGATCGCCTCGGAGAACTTCGCGCCGGTCAGCGTCCTCGAAGCGCAGGGCTCGGTGCTGACCAACAAGTACGCCGAGGGCTACCCGGGCCGCCGCTACTACGGTGGCTGTGAGCACGTCGACGTCGTGGAGAACCTGGCGATCGAGCGGGCCAAGCGGCTCTTCGGTGCCGAGCACGCGAACGTGCAGCCGCACTCCGGCGCGCAGGCCAACGCGGCCGCGATGGTGGCGCTGCTCCAGCCAGGGGACACCATCCTCGGGCTCGACCTCGCGCACGGCGGGCACCTGACGCACGGCATGCGGCTCAACTTCTCCGGCAAGCTCTACAACGTCGCCGCCTACCATGTCGACAAGGAGACCGGCCGGATCGACATGGCCGAGGTCGAGCGGCTCGCCCACGAGCACCGGCCGAAGCTGATCATCGCAGGCTGGTCGGCCTACCCCCGGCAACTCGACTTCGCCGAGTTCCGGCGCATCGCGGACGCGGTGGACGCCAAGCTGATGGTCGACATGGCGCACTTCGCCGGGCTGGTCGCCGCGGGGCTGCACCCGAACCCGGTGCCGCACGCCGACGTCGTGACCACCACGACGCACAAGACGCTCGGCGGGCCGCGCGGCGGCATCATCCTGTGCCGTGAGGAGTACGCGAAGAAGATCAACTCAGCGGTCTTCCCCGGCCAGCAGGGCGGGCCGCTGGAGCACGTGATCGCCGCGAAGGCGGTCGCGCTGAAAATCGCCGCGGGCGAGGAGTTCCGCGAGCGGCAGCAGCGCGTGCTCGACGGTGCGAAGACCCTCGCCGCGAGACTGTCCCATCCGGACTGCGTCGCGGAGGGCGTGCGGGTGCTCACCGGCGGCACGGACGTGCACCTAGTGCTTGTCGATCTCGTGGAGTCCACCTTGGACGGCAAGCAGGCCGAGGACCGGCTGCACTCGATCGGGATCACGGTGAACCGCAACGCGGTCCCGTTCGACCCGCGCCCGCCGATGGTGACGTCGGGGTTGCGGATCGGCACCCCGGCGCTGGCCGCGCGCGGGTTCGGCACCGAGGACTTCACCGAGATCGCCGACATCATCGCGCTGGCCCTGCGCCCGGAGCTCGACGAGGCGACCCAGCACGACCTGCGCTCGCGGGTCGACCTGCTCGCCAAGCGCCACCCCCTCTACGCCGGCCGCTCGTGAGTGCATAGGCGAGTTAGAACTCGCGTGGCCACTCACGAGGGTGTGCGGGTCCGGCGGCTCTACACTCGGCGTGAGTAGCCCGGAACGCGAGGAGGCCCCGTGAGCGCTCAGCCCCACCGGGAGGCGGAGCCGGCCCCGATGGCTCCGGCCAGCGGGGTGAGCGCGGGCGAGGCGCTCTTCCGCCCGGTGCGGGCCGGCAACGCCTTCGAGGAGACCGTGGAGCGCCTGCTGCAGGCCGTGCGGCTCGGGGTCGTCGGCGCCGGGGAGCGGCTGCCCGCCGAGCGGGAGCTCGCCGAGCGGCTCGGCGTCAGCAGGGTCACCCTGCGCGAGGCGATCCGCGCGCTCGCCGATGCCGGTTACGTCGAGTCCCGGCGGGGCCGCTACGGCGGCACGTTCGTCAACGAGAGCCTGCCCGCGCCGCGCAAAGCCGGGCGCGCCAAGGCCCCCGGCATGCTCGACGACACGCTGAGCCTGCGGCACGTGCTGGAGACCGGGGCCGCGGAGGTGGCCGCGGCGCGATCGTTGTCACCGGCCGACCGGCGGCACCTGACGAGCACGCTCGCCGAGGCGTCCGCGGCGGACGTGGACGACTACCGGCGCCGTGACTCCCGGCTGCACCTGGCGATCGCGGAGGTCACCGCGTCGGCGTCGCTGACCTCCGCGATCGCCGACGTGCGGATGCGGATCAACCAGCTGCTCGACGAGATACCGCTGCTGGAGCCCAACCTCGACCATTCGAACGCCCAGCACGCGGCGATCGTGGAGGCGATCCTGGCCGGCGACCCGGCCGCGGCGCGCGGGGCGATGGCCGAGCACGTCGAGGGCACCGCATCCCTGCTGCGCGGCTTCCTCGAGTAGCGGCGCCCGCCGCCGGTGCGGCGCGGCGTGTACGGACCGCTGTTCTTCCCCGATGCGGAGCGCGCCTCAGCCGGTGACGAGCGCGATGGCCAGCCCGTCGTAGCCCTTGGTGCCCACCGTCTGCAGCGCCGTCGTGTCCACCCTCGGCTCCGCGGCCATCAGCTCGATCATGTGCTGGACACCGCGCACAGCCGGGTCCTCGCTGTTCCGGTCGGCGACCTCGCCGCGGCGGACGACGTTGTCGACCACGATCACGCTGCCCGGGCGCGTCAGCTCCAGCGCCCACCGGAAGTACTCGGGGTTGCCCGGCTTGTCCGCGTCGACGAAGACCAGGTCGAACAGGCCCTCGCCGCGCAGCTGCGGCAGGCTGTCCAGGGCGCGGCCCACGCGGATGTCGACGACCCCGGACAGGCCCGCGTGGTCGATGTTGCGGCGGGCCACGTCGGCGTGCTTCGGGTCGGCCTCCAGCGTCACGAGCCGCCCGTCGGCGGGCAGCGCTCGGCCGAGCCAGATCGTGCTGTACCCGCCGAGCGTGCCGATCTCCAGGATCGACCTCGCGCGGGCTATGCGCGCGAGCAGGTACAGCAGCTTGCCCTGGTTGGGGGCAACGGCGATGGCAGGTAGCCCCGCGTCGGCGCTGGCCTCCTGCGCCGTGTCGAGCGCGGCGTCCGGTGGCACGAGGTGGCTGCTGAAGTAGTCGTCGACCGCGGTCCAGGTTTCCTGCGTCATGCGTCCTGAGCCTAGCCGTGCCAGTCCGCCGACCGGACGGCCACGTGGCCGACGCCGGGCAGTTCGAAGGGCAGCTGCCGCGTCCGCTTCGTGCGGGTGTCGACGGCGAGCAGTCCGTCCGGCCCGCCGGGTAGGAAGAGCCAGCGGCCGTCCGGCGAGAACACCAGGCTCGTGCCGGGATCGAGTGCCCTCGGCGTCCCGATCCGGTGATCGCGCCCTGAGGCGAGGTCCACCAGCGTGACCGCGCCGGAGCCTGCCGGGCCGCCCGGCACGTAGGCGGCGAAGGCCCCGTCGGGCGAAACGGGACCTGCCGCGCCGATCGCGGCGGCGGTGCTGCCGGGCAGCACGCGCCGGTCGCCGGTGGCCCGGTCGACCACGACCCGGGAGCAGCGCGCCCGGTCGTCACACTCCACGAGCAGATAGCGCGTCGGGCCCGCCGCGAGAAGGGCACCGGTCGTGACGCGATGCAGGCCGTCCGGCCGGGCGAGGTACGTCCCGTCGGTGAAGTTGCCGAGCACGTGCCCGGTGCCGTCCGCGCCCTGCGGCCAGAAGTGGCCGTCGGCGGGCACGGGGACGCGGGAACCCGCCGGCTCGCCGTCGAGCGTCACCAGGGACAGGTCGTTGCGGTCGTGCTCCTGCGCCTGTACCCACATCGTCCCCGGTTCCGGACCGGGATAGGCATGGCCGCCGTGCCGGGCCTCGACGGGCAGCTCCCGCGGCGGTTCGCCGTCCGGGACGAGGTAGCCGGACACGTGGTCGTTGGGATGAACGAGTGCGCTGTCCGGGCCCACGACGAGGAAGGCAGGCCCGGTGGTGTTCAGGCCGGGCAGCCTCGTGCGCGTGACCCGGCCCTCGGCGAGCTCCACCCGGATCAGCTGGCCCTCGCCGTGGGCGAACAGTTCCCAGCCTGCCGTCACCCCGAGCAGCCGCGGTCCGGCATTCGTGACCTCGACGGGGGGCGGCGCGGCCGTGGTCAGCCCCGGCGCGGCCGGGGAACTCGGCGCAGGCGTCTCCTCGCCGACGTTCTCACCGCCGGTGGTCGTCACGAAGACAGCCGCGACGGCGACTGCGAGGACGAGCGGCAGCCAGGGCAGCCACCGTCGGCGGCCCGCCCGGGCGGCCCGCACCGCGTCGCCTTTCCCGGCCGGGTTCTCGTCGACGGCACGGACATAGCTCGGTTCGGGCGACCATGCGGTGCTGGCCGCATCGGGCTGCCACAGCCGGACGGGGTTGCCTTCGGGGTCGTGCAGGGTGGCCGAGCGGCCGTCCGGGTCGGTGTCCACGGTGGTTCCGGTGCCGCGTAGCGCGGCGACGGTGGCGGTGAGGTCGGGTGTGCGGAAGGTGAGTGCCCAGCCGCGCGGGCCGGTGGCGGCCGCGGTGAAGGTGGTGCGACCGTCCGGTCGTGGTTCCCGGGCACTGTCGCCCGTGCCGGCGTCCACGCCGAGCCGCTCGGTGTACCAGCGGCTCAGCTCCTCCGGATCGTCGGCCCGGAGCAGCACCTCGCCGA
>NZ_JAEHOB010000027.1 GCF_016464705.1 Qaidamihabitans albus | reverse complement strand
AGCACAACGGCCCCACCCTCGACACGCCCCGGCCTGACACCCTGGCCGTGAACCGACGCCCTAGCTGTGCTGTCCGGCCGGCACCGGATGTGCTCGCCGACATCCTGTTGACCCCCTGGCCCCGGAGGTCTACCGGTTCCGGCGCGAAAGGCCGACCTCACTACCGACCAGGTCGCGACCGCGCTCCGGGCTGCTGGTCCAACGCATCCTGTACTGAGGGGCCGACTGCGGCTATCTCCAGGACGAACATCCTTCTGCTACCCTCCCAGCCATGCAGCCGCCTGTGACGTCGAAGCGAGACGTAGTAGTGAGGCGCGTCGGCTGAACCCAGGTCGCCGGCGCGCAGCGTCGCCGACCGCGGACACGTGGAACTCGTCTCGGGACCTGGCCCGGATCCTTTTCGGTCCTCGAGCTGGAGATTCACCATGTCCCTCGATATCGGTTCCTCGTCGTATCGCATCCCCGCGGCCCGGTCGTCGTTTCCTGTGCGCCGCCGGATCGCCACCTACTTCACCGGTGGGGTCGAGGGGCTGCTCACGCTGTCCTCGACACTGCGCCAGGGTGACTGCAAGGTGCACGACCTGACCGTGGACATCCGGGACGGCGTCACGGAAAGCAGCATGGTGTGCACCATCATGGCCACCGACATGGACATCGATCCCCTGCTGGACCGCCTCCGCCGGCTTCCACCGGTCACCTCGTCGGAACTGCTGTAGCGGCGGCCGGTCACGAACTCCTCAGGGTCTCGCGCAGCGCCTTCTTGTCCGGCTTGCCCAGGGCGGTCAACGGCAACGAGTCCGCGACGACGACGTGCTTGGGGGCCTGTACCGACCCCTTGCGTTCCTTCACCGACGCGGTGATCTCCTCGGTGAGCTTCGCGATCGACTCCTCATCAGCCGGGTGGCCTTCGCGGAGCACGACCACCGCCGTCACGGCCTCCCCCCACTTGTCGTCCGGGGTGCCGATGACGCCGACCTGCGCGACGGCAGGGTGCGTGGCGACGACATCCTCCACCTCACGGGGGAAGACGTTGAACCCGCCTGTGACGATCATGTCCTTGACGCGGTCGACGATGAACAGGAAGCCGTCCTCGTCCTGCCGGGCGACGTCACCGGTGTGCAGCCAGCCGTCCCGGAACGCCTCCGCCGTCGCCTCCGGCTTGTTCCAGTACCCGCCCGCGAGCAGCGGGCCGGCCACGCAGATCTCGCCCGGCTCGCCGGGCCGCACCTCCTTGCCGTCCTCGTCGAGCAGCGCCGTCCGCACGAAAGCCGAAGGGCGGCCGCACGAGGACAGGCGCGCCTCGTCGTGCTCGTTCTTGGCCAGGTAGCTGATCGCCATCGGAGCCTCGGACTGCCCGAAGTACTGCGCGAAGATCGGCCCGAACCGCTCGATCGCCTCCCTCAGCCGGACCGGATTGATGGCCGCGGCACCGTAGTACACCGTTTCCAGGGACGACAGGTCACGCGTGCGCGAGTCCGGGTGGTCCATGAGCGCGTACAGCATCGTGGGCACCAGCATGGTCGCCGTGATGCGCTCCTCCTCGATCGTGCGCAGCACCTCGGCCGGGTCGAACCGCGGCAGCACGACCAGTGAGCCGCCCTTGATCAGGGTGGGCGCGAAGAACGCCGCGCCCGCGTGTGACAGCGGCGTGCACACCAGGAACTTCGGCGCCTGCGGCCATTCCCACTCGGCCAGCTGGATCTGGGTCATGGTGGTCATCGTCTGGGCGGTTCCGATGACACCCTTCGGCTTACCGGTGGTGCCGCCCGTGTAGGTGATCGAGACGATGTGGTCGGGTGCGAGATCGGCCGCCCGCAGCGGTCCGGGCTCGAAGGTCTCCGCCACCGCGGCCAGGTCCTGCGCGCCGGTACCCGCCAGGGCCTCGGGGACCGGGCCGATGGTGAGGATCTGCTTGAGCCCTGGCACCTTCTCCAGCAGTGCGCGCGCCCGCTCCACGAACGACGGCACCGGATCGATGATCAGGGTGGAGATCCCGGCGTCGTCCAGAACGTAGGCGTGGTCGTCCAGCGATCCGAGCGGGTGTAGCGCGGTGCGTCGCGAGCCGAGCACCTGGCCCGCGCCGATGATCAGCAGCACCTCGGGCCGGTTGAGGGACAGCAGCGCCGTCGAGGCGCCGGTGCCCGCGCCGAGCGCCTCGAAGGCCTTCGCGTACTGGCTGACCCGCTCGGCGGTCTGCTGTCCGGTCAGGGTGGTCTCCCCCAGCACCAGCACCGGCTTGTCCCGATGGCGATGCAGGGCCGAGATGATCAGGTGGCCCAGGTGGTTCGGCTGCCTCATGTCCATGGTCATGCGAGTTCCCTCCCGTCCTGCGGGGCGCGGTAAAGCGTGACGACGCAGGCGCCGCCCAGCCCCAGGTTGTGCGCGAGTCCGAGTCGGGCGCCGGGCACCTGACGTTCGCCGGCGCCGCCGCGGAGCTGCCAGGTGAGTTCGGCGCACTGGGCGATCCCGGTGGCGCCCAGCGGGTGTCCCTTCGAGATGAGCCCGCCCGACGGGTTGACCACCCAGCGGCCGCCGTAGGTCGTGGCGCCGGAGCGGGCCAGCTCGCCGCCCTCCCCCTCGGCGCACAGGCCCATCGACTCGTACGTGACGATCTCGTTGACGGAGAAGCAGTCGTGCAACTCCAGCACGTCGAGGTCGTCGACCACCGCCTCGGCCGCGTCGAGGACCTCCCTGGTGGCCCTGCGGGTCATGGGCGCGCCGATCACGTCGATCATCGAGCCGGACCGGAATGCCTCCGGGGTGTCGGTGACGAGACTCTGCGCGACGATCTCGACAGCGTGGCCCGCCAGGTCGTGCTCTTCGACGAACCGCTCGCTGACCACGACCGCGGCGGCGGCCCCGTCGGACATCGGGGAGCACTGCGAACGCGTCAGCGGTCCGTGGACGGGCCTGTCGCCGAGTACCTCGTCCACGGTGTAGGGCCGCTGGAACTGCGCGAGGGGGTTGCGCGTGGAGTGCTCGTGGTTCTTCACCGCCACGCTCGCCAGGTCCTCCGCCGTGGTGCCGTAGCGGTCCATGTGCTCGCGCGCCGCATTCCCGAAGAACTGGGCGGTCACCGGGGCGTCCTGCGCCCAGCCGTGGGCCGGCACCATGACGCCGAGGTGCCGGTCGACCGTGGTGACCTTCGCCGAACCGCCCGTCATCGCGTCCTTGGTCATCTGCTCGAATCCGACGGCGAGCGCGACATCACAGAGTCCACTCCGGACCCACTCGCGGGCGAGCACGAGCGCGGTCGATCCGGTGGCGCAGTTGTTGTTCACGTTCACCATCGGGATGCCGGTGAGCCCGACGTCGTACAGCGCACGCTGGCCGGCCGCGGACGGCTGGAACACGTACCCGACCGCGGCGCGCTGGACCCGCGGGTACCCGATGCCGGCGTCGGTGAGGGCGGCGTGCACGGCGTCCTCCACGAGGGCCGGGTAGGTGACCTCGGAGCCGATCTTCGTGAACGGTGTCATCCCGACTCCGGCGACGAACGCCTTCATGCCGCCACCGCCGGTTTCTCGCTGCCGACCACCCACAGCGCGTGGAACTGCGAGGCCCCGCCCATGGCGTGACCGACCGCGCGCCGCGCCTCCTGAACCTGGTGCTCGCCCGCCATCCCGCGTACCTGCAGGGCCGCCTCGGCGAACCGCAACAGCCCCGTGGCGCCGGTCGGGTTGCCGGAGAGCACACCTCCTGAGGGATTGACCGGCAGGTGACCCCCGAAGGCGGTGCGGTCGTCCTCGACGAGCCGCCAGCCCCGGTGTTCCTCGGCGAGCCCGATGTTCTCCAGCCACATCGGCTCGTACCAGCTGTAGGGGATGTAGAGCTCCACGACGTCGAGTTCACCGGCCGGGTCGGCGATACCGGCCTGGCGGTAGACGTCGCGGGCACAGTCCCGCCCGGCCTGCGGGTTCACCTCGTCCCGCCCCGCGAAGTGCCCGGTCTCGGTGCGCCAGGACATGCCGTGGATCCACGCGGGCCGGCGGTCGGTGCGCGGCACGTGTTCCTCACTCGTGATGACGACGGCGCAGGACCCGTCGGAGGACGGGCAGGACTCCAGGAAGCGGATCGGGTCCCACAGCATCGGGGAGTTCCGCACCTCGTCGACGGTGATGTCCGGACGCTGGATGTGCGCGTAGGGGTTGCGCGTGGCGTTGAGCCGGTGGTTCACCGCCACCTTCCAGCCGATGTGCTCGGGCGCACCCGACCGCCGGATGTACTCCCGGATCACCGGAGCGAAGTGCCCGCCCGCACCCGCGCCCAGCTGCGCGCTGAACGGCAGCGGGCGGGACAGCGCCCACGTGAAGTTGCCCTCGGACTCCTTCGAGTACGCGACCACGAGCACGCGGCGCGCCAGCCCGGCGGCGACCAGGTGGGCACCGTAGATCGCGGCATGGCCGCCGACACTGCCGCCGGTGAACACGCGCGTCACCGGCAGGCCGACCGAGCCCATCGCGTCGGCCAGGTACAGCTCCGGGTTCATGACCCCGTCGAAGAGGTCGGGGGTTTTGCTCAGCACGACGGTGTCGATGTCGGCGAAGGTCAGCTCGGCGTCCTCCAGCGCACCCCGCACCGCCTCGCGGACCATCGCGCCGATGGTCACCTCCCGGCGCTTGGCCTGCCTGCTCTGGCCGATTCCGACGACCGCGAGTGCCTTCGTCATGCGGCAGCCTCCCCGGACATCAGGCACACCAGGTTGTGTTGCAGCGCGGGGCCGTTGGTGGCGTGGGCGAGGGCCCGCCCCGCCCGGCCGTCGAGAATCCGCCGCGCCGCCTCACCGATGCGCACCAGGCCCGTGGCGGTGACCGGGCGGCCGGCCAGTGGCCCGCCGGAGGGGTTGACCACCGTCCGCTCGAGCCCGAGCGCCGAGGCCAGCAGCGGCTCGGCGTGGCTGTACTCGGTGTGCAACTCCGCTATGTCCACCTCGGAAGCGCCGAACCCGGCGAGCTCGGCGGCCCGCGCGGCGGCCACGCGGGTCGACTCCGAGCGGGTCAGGTTCCGCACGCCCGGATAGTGCGTGTCCATCCGGTGGTCGAGACCACGCACCCATGCCTGGCGGTCACCGAGCCGGCGAGCGGCGTCGCCGGCGGCGAGCACGACCACCGCCGCCGCGTCGCCCACGGGGGCGACGTCGTGCTCCCGCAACGGCGTACTGACGTAGGGCGCGTCGAGAACCTGGTCGACACCGAGGTGACCCGACTTCTGGGCGTACGGGTTCCCCGTCGCCGCGGACAGGGAGCGCACCACGATCTCGGCGAGGTCGCGTTCGCTGGTGAGCCCGGCGTCGATCATCGCGGCCGCCTGCAGGCCCGCGAGGGCGTCGCGATGCGGGCGCAGCGGCGCGAGGAAGTACGGGTCCAGCTGCGCGGGCAGCACCTGGTCCAGGTCGGCGGCCAGCGAACCGCGGCCGATGCCGTACACCAGCGCGATGTCGCCCTCGCCGAGCTGAAGCCACGACCACGCCTCGGCGAAGGCCCACGCGGCGTCCATCTCGACGTGCGACTCGGAGACCGGCGGCCACGCGCCGACCGCATCCAGCGACTCGATGTAGGCGAAGGTGCGCCCCTCGAAGAAGTCATGGCTGCCCGAGGCGAAGAAGTCGACGTCGTCCCGGTCCACCCCCACCGCGCCCAGCGCCTCGCGGATCACCGGCAGCAGGATGCCGGCCATGTCGTCGCGCCGGTTGGCCGCCTCGCACGGCGACTGCGCGAACGACACCACGGCGACGTCACGCATACTCGTCCCCGGCCGGCCGGTAGTGGCGGATGCTCGTCAAGGAGTTCTCCCGTTCGTCCTCGCCGGCCCACACCGGTTCGACCTCCATGCCGATCCGCACGTCGGCGGGATCGACCTCGCGGACCAGGTGCATCAGCCGTGTCCCGCTGCCCTCGACCTGGATGTGCGCCACCACGTACGGCGGCTCGTGGACCTGGCCCGGGAAAGGGAAGCTCACGACGCAGAAGGTGGAGATCACGCCCCGCCCGTCGAGTTCGAACGGCTCGTCCAGCCGGCTCAGACAGCGGGAACAGAACTCGGGCGGCGGCAGGTAGACCTGTGCGCAGGCCGGGCAGCGGCGCGCGAGCATGCGGCCCTCGGCCAGCCCCCGGAGGAACACCGAACGTCCCGTGCCCGCCACGTAGGTGTAGTCCATCCGGAAAGGACTGGCCATGGTGGTGAGCGGCTCGGGCAGGGTCGGTGCCGATGGTTCGCTCGCAGGCTCCCTCAGCACCGATGGTTCGCTCGCAGGCTCTCTCAGCACCGATGGTTCGCTCGCAGGCTCCCTCACGGCGCCACCTCGAAACACTCGATGTCACGCAGGTCGCCGACCCGGTCGCCACGCCACCGCACGCGCACGCGCATTCCCACCTGCATCCGCGACGGGTCACCGCCCACGTCGACCGCATGGAAGAACGAACCGGCGGTGCCGTCGATCGCGACGAGCGCCCAGGCGAAGTCGCGCGCCACCGGGTCACCGGCCCGTGACCGCGCCCAGGTCCAGGTAGCGACCGTCCCCGCAGGCGCCAGCTCCACCAGCTCACCCGTCTCCGCCCCGGTGTCCGGGTCGAACTCCAGGGGCGGGCACACGACACCGCGCTCCGCCCGGGCCCCGAAGAGCCGCCTCTCCTTGAGACCGGCGAAGAACGTGCCGATCTTGGGCCCCACGGTCCGCTCGAACGGGAACTCGAGAGTGTACGGAGCGCTCAGACTCGCGCCTTCGGTCACGACGCTCCCTTCCGGGACGACGCGGCACGCTCCTCGTAGGCCGCGCGCTCGGCCGAGCCGATCGCGTCGAGCATGGGGGTGTCCGCCCTCAGTGCGTGCTGCATCCACTCCCCGAAGCGCCGTCCGGCCAGTGCGCCGAGGCGCAGTGCCGGGCCGATCGACTTCGGCACGTACACCTCGAACCTCGGGCGGTGGAGGACCCCGACGATCGCGGCCGCGGCATCCTCCGGGGTGATCGGCGTGACCCCCTTGACCACGATGCCGTTCGCCAGCTCGGTCGCCACGATCCCCGGGAGGACGCACGAGACGTCGATGCCGGTGCCGCGCAGCTCGGCCCTGAGCGCGTCGGAGAAGTTCAGCACGCCCGCCTTCGCCGCCGCGTAGGTCGCGCCGCCCGGGAAAGCGATCTTCGCGGCCACCGATGCGACGTTGACGACATGTCCACTGCCGCGCGGTCTCATCCGCCGCACCGCCTCGCGGCTGCCGTGGATGACGCCGTGCAGGTTCACGACGAGCACCCGCGCCGTGGCCTCGTCCATCTCGGCCTCGGCCCGGGCGAGTGGCATGATCCCCGCGTTGTTGACCAGCACCTCCAGCGGGCCGAGCCGCTGCTCGACGTCGTCGAGACACGCGGTGAACCCGGGCCGGTCCGTGACGTCCAGCCGGAAGGCGGTGGCCGCCGGGCCCGCGCGGTCCGCGACGTTCCTTGCGGCGGCGAGGTCGAGGTCGGCGACCGCGACCCGGGCACCGGCCCGCACGAGCGCGGCGGCGGTCGCGGCACCGATGCCACGGCCGCCTCCCGTGACGACGGCGACCTTGCCCGCCATGGACCGGGTGCGGTTCATCCGATCGGCAGGGCGACGGACTTGAGCTCGACGTAGCCGTCGATACCCTCGGGACCGAACTCGCGCCCGATGCCACTGGCCTTGAAGCCGCCGAACGGGGCATTGAATTCGAGCAGGTACTGATTGATGCCGAGCGTGCCGGTACGGACCCGCCTGGCCACGTCGAGGCCGTGGTCCACATCGGAGGTCCACACCGAACCGGCGAGACCGTAGTCGGAGTCGTTCGCGATCCGAACGGCGTCCTCCTCGTCCTCGTAGGGGATCACCGCCAGCACCGGCCCGAAGATCTCCTCCTGAGCGATCCGCGCGGAGTTGTCGACGCCGGCGAAGACCGTCGGCCTGACATACCAGCCGGTGTCCAGCCCTTCGGGCCTGCCGGGACCGCCGACCGCGACCTTTCCGCCCTCTTCCTGGCCGATGCGGATGTATCCCTCGACCCGCTCCTGCTGGCGGCGCGCAACCAGCGGGCCGATGAAGTTGCCGTAGTCCAGCGGGTCACCGATGGTCAGCGCGCCGACCATTCCCGCCAGCGCGTCGACCACCTCGTCGTGGCGCTTCCGCGAGGCGAGGATGCGGGTCTGTGCGATGCAGGCCTGCCCGCTGTTCATCAGCGACGCCAGCTGGAGGCGTTCGACGGTCTGGGCGAGGTCGGCATCATCGAGGACTATCGCCGCCGACTTGCCGCCCAGTTCGAGCGTGACGCGGCGCAGGTCCTGACCGCACAGCGACGCGATGTGCCTGCCTGCCGCCGTGGACCCGGTGAAGGAGATCTTGTCGACTCCCGGGTGCGTGACGAGGTGCGCGCCGACCTCACGACCCGCGGGCAGCACGCTGACCACGCCGTCCGGCAGGCCGGCCTCGTCGAGGATCTCGGCGAGGACCAGGCCGGAGAGCGGGGACTCCGGCGGCGGCTTGAGCACGACGGTGCACCCGGCGAGCAGCGCGGGCGCGAGCTTGGCCATCGTGACGAAGTGCGGAACGTTCCAGGGCGTGATGATGCCGACGACGCCCGCCGGTTCACGGCGAACGACGACCTCTCCGCCGAAGGTGCCGGTACGCCGCTCCTCCCACGCGGTGTTGCGTGCGGCGTTGAGGAAGGAGTCGAGCGCCATCACGGTGGCGCCGACCTGACCGACCTGGGAGAACCAGATCGGCGCGCCCATCTCGGTGCTGATCAGCTGGGTGAGCTCGTCCTGCCGGGCCCGGTAGGCGTCGGCGAAGCGCTGGACGGCGGCGATCCGCTCGGCCGGGTCCAGCCGCGGCCACTTCCCGCCGTCGAAGGCACCGCGGGCCGCCGCCACGGCGGCGTCGACGTCTTCGGCGGTGGCTTCCGGCGTGCGTCCCACGAGCTGCTCGGAGTGGGGCGAGACGACGTCGATCGTGCTCTCCGTGGCCGGCGCGGTCCACCGGCCACCGACGTAGAGCTCCTTGTACACCCGCATGCGCACTCCTCGCTGACGACGCCGGCAAGCCTGCCCTCAAAACTAGAACAAGTTATCGTTTGCGCGCAACGGGCACGGCGGAGCAAGCGTAGAAGGCGCAAGTCGGCCTGGTAGAACAAGTACCACTGGACCGCCTGGCCGGCCCGTCAACGTCGAGGTGGGAGGCCCCTGGTCACCTCTCGTGAGTGCGCACACGAGTTAGAACGCGGTTGCTCACTCACGACGGGCGATCAACGCGACGTCGCGGTGAGCTGCCGGAGGAACCACCGGGTCAGGATCTCGTCGACCACCTTGGCTGTGGGCCGTTGCGGGGCCGGTTCCAGGCCGGGTTCGTCGGCGAGCGAGTGCGCCAGGTCCGGCACAGTCGTCAGCTCGACCTCGTCCGGTTGCGCGTACCGCTCGCGTAGCGTGTCGACCAGGGCAGCCGCGTCCGTCCGCAGCGCCGGGTGGTCCAGTTCGCCGCTGACGAGCAGCAGCGGCGGTTGTGCCGCGATGTCGGTGGCGCGGGCGACGAAGTCCAGTTCGTCGGCGGTCCTGCGGGACTCGGCGGTCCACGGGTATGCCTGCCCGGACCGGGCCTCGACGAGCCCGATGGCGGACCGTATCCGCACAGCCGGGTTGACCAGTGCGAGCGCCTTGACCGGGGCCCGCCCCGTGGTCAGCACCTCCAGTGCCACGGCTCCGCCGAGCGAACCGCCGAGGACACCGACCGGCTCGTCGTCGACCGGCAGCCGATCGCGCAGCGCGGCCAGCGCGGCCGGGAACTCGTCGGCGGCCTGGCGGACGAACGGGGCCAGGAACGCCATCAGGGCGTCCCTGCGGGCGAGTTCCATGATGGCGTCGACGCGGCCGTCGACCATCCGTGCGCCGCACATCGGCATGCCCAGGTGTACCCGCCAGGCAGGCATCCCGGTCATGGGCAGCGCGGCCGCGAACGCCGCGTCCGTGCGGGGCGCGTCCAGCATGTGCCAGGTCACGATCAACGGTGCGGGGCCGTCGGTGACACCGGCCGGGGGTAGCGCCGTGAACGGTACGCCCGCTGCGGTGCCGGTGATGGTCTCCATGCGTCTCCTATGGTTCCCGGGCTGTCAGGCCAGGGTAGACAGCTCGACGGGCCACGGATCGGCTTTCCGCCAACGGCGTAACTCCTCCGACGATCCTCTCCGGACTCATCGGGCAGCACCACCGGCCACCGAACCGCGGGCGCCCAAGGGTTTCCGCCGGGATCACCGGAGCGACGCGTGCAACTGGCGGATCAGTTCTCCGACCCGCCCACCGCCACGCGGGGCGACCGGGTAGCGCCTCAGGACGTCCACCACGACGGGATTCGCGAGGATCCGCGACTGCGCGATGTGGTCGGCTCCGACGGCGGGATCGTCTCCTGCGGACAGTTCGGCCGCTCGTGCGGCATGAGCGGCCGCTCCGAGGATGTGCTTGACCTGAGTAGCCTTCGCCAAGGGATGGAGAAACGCCGCACCCGCCGCGGCGAGGGCCGCACGCGCGGCGTCGTTCGCCGCGGCCAGTCCCGCATCACGGCTCTCCTGAGCCGCCCGCTGTGCCGCCCACGCGCTGTCACGGAGCGCCTTGGTCCGCTCGCCTCCGTCCGCGAACGCCTGCGCACCGTCGATCGCGGCTCGTGGACGGGGATCGTCATTGCGTTCACGTTCGAAGATCGCCAATGCGGGCCGCGCGCACGCCACGGCGTAACCGGCGACCTCCCGGAGTTCGGACCGGCTGAGTTCGATCGTCGTGGAGTCATCCGCCATGGCGTCATCCTTGCGCACACCCGGGTCCGCGACGCCCGGCTGTGGTCGAAGCTCGTCTGCGAGCTCGGTAAGCCGCGGCCTTGACGCGGTTGCCGCACTCGTCCATCCCGCACCAGGCGCGCCGGGCGCCGCGCGAGCGGTCGAGATAGATGCGAGTGCAGCCACGGCGACCGCACTCCTTGAGACAGGCGTGGGGATCGGCGAGCACGGCGATACCGCTCCTGGCTATCTGGGAGAGTACGGCACGGAGGTCTCCCGACACATGCAGACCTGCGTCACTGAGCTCGATCGTGGGCACCGGCCGGGCGGCCGTGTCGTTGACGATCTCGAGGCTGCCCGGATCGAAGGGCCTGTCGAGCACCCGGTCGAGAGCGAGTCGGTAGATCGCCTCTCGCAGTGACAGCGCGGACTCGAAGGTTGCGAAGTCGGCGGTGGCACGCTCGGGGAGTTCGTCGCATTCGGCCACCCACCGCTCGAGATCCGCGGGCGCGGCCAGGAGGTCGATGGGCTCGTCTCGACGAGACACGACGGTGCCGGCCAGGTCGAGGGCCGGGTTGCCGCTCACGAACGCGAAATGCACGTCACCATCTTGACCGGTGACGCGACCTGGGGCAAGATCCGTCACCTACCGAGATGGTGACGCGAGCGCGAACAGGAGAGCGCATGGCCCAGATCCGCGACATCGAGGCCGTCGTCTTCGACGTCCTGGGAACCATGGTCGACGAACCCGGTGGGCTTCGGGCGGAGATTCGCGACGCGATACCCGCGTCCGACGATGCGTCTGTCGACGAGCTGCTCACCGTGTGGCAGGAGCATGTCGAGCTCCAGCAGCGACGCGTCGGGCAAGGACGCCGCGCGTACGTCAACAGCGAGATCATCGACGGAGAGGCAGCGGTACGGGTGGCCGACCATGCCGGGCTCGCCGATCCGGCGACCATCGCCCGGCTGGCCACAGCGGGGCAGCGCCTGCCTCCCTGGGGCGACTCGGTCGCCGCTCTCGAGCGGCTCGCGCAGCGCTTCCCCGTGCTCGGGCTCTCCAACGCAGGCCGCACCGCACTGCTGCGACTCAACGCATATGCCGGGCTGCGCTGGCACCAGGCCTTGTCCGCCGAAGCCGTCCTGGCCTACAAGCCGGCGCCGGCCGTCTACCAGCTCGCCATCGACACCGCCGGATGTCCACCGGAGCGCGTGCTCATGGTGGCCGCCCACGCGTGGGACCTCCGCGGAGCCCAGGAAAGCGGCATGCGGACCGCCTACGTCCGGCGACCGGTCGGGGATCCACCGGCGAGCTCCGATGCCTTCGACTGGCGCTTCGGCGGACTGGACGAACTGCTCACCGCGCTGACGCCGAGGTAGCCGGCTCGCCGCCAAGCCGAGTCCGGCCCCGGCACTCTTCACGGAAAGGACCATGAACTCATGCCCCGCATCGCCGCAGCCGACCGCGTGGACCAGCAGGCGCTGCTGGAGTTCCTGCGATCGCGTCACCGGTGCCTGCTCGTCACCACCCGGGCCGACGGCCGCCCGCAGATGTCCCCGGTCACCTGCGGTGTGGACACCGAAGGCCGGATCGTGGTCTCGACGTACCCGGAACGGGCCAAGACCCGCAACGTCCGTCGGGACCCGCGAGTATCGCTGTGCGTACTCTCCGACGAATGGGACGGCCCGTACGTCCAGGTCGACGGGCGGGCCGAGGTACTGGACATGCCCGAAGCCCTCGACGGTCTCGTCGAGTACTTCCGCTGCGTCTCCGGCGAACACCCCGATTGGGACGAGTACGGTGAAGCGATGGCGCGGCAGAACAAGTCGCTTGTCCGCGTCCACATCGAACGGTGGGGACCGATCTCCACCGGCGGCTTCCCACCCCGGCTCGCGTAGTACCCGGCGCCGGGCGCCGCCGGGCGCTCAGAGCCACGCGGGCAGCGCGGGCCACTGCTGCGAGCGCAACCGTCCGGTCAGCCAGCCCACGAGGTCCGCGGCCGGGGCCTTGATCGTGCGCTCCGACGGTGCCGCGCCGAGTCGCCACGTACCGGCGCGGTCGGTCGGCGCGAGCGTGACGGCCGGGCAGCCGTCCTTTCGCGACAGTGCCGCCGTCACGTCGTCCAGCAGCAGGCCGGCCACACCGTCCGGCAGCTCGGCGACGGATGCGCCGCCGTCGAGGTCGATCGCGTGCAGCCACACCTCGCGGATGCGCATCCACGGGATCTCCGCGGCCGGGACGGCCCGTCCGAGCGCGCTGCGCACCTGCGCCTGCCACTGCTCCGCGGTCAGCACCTCCAGCGCCGCATCGAGCGTCTCGGCGCTGGAGACCAGTTCCCCGCGCAGGCTCGCCGGTGGCGTGGCCGCGGACTCCTCGATCTCCGCGTTCCGCTGGGCACGGTCGGTGTACATGGGTGTCTCGACGCCGGTGCGGGCCCAGGTGGCCAGCCGGGTGAGTGCTTCGGCGTTGCGGGCCACGTGCCCGAGCACGTGTGCCCGCGTCCACCCCGGCAGGCGGCTTGGCCCGGCGAACGCGTCGTCGCCCAGCCTGTCCGCCCACCGCAGCAGATACGCGGTACCTTCGCGCATCCATGCCAGGGTCACCGTGATGTCGTGCCGCCCGGTCATGCCGTCACGCCCGGGGAGAGCCGCTGCGCGATGTCCTCGCGCAGCGCTTTCTTGTCGATCTTTCCCACCTTGGTAGCCTTCAGCTCGTCGACGAGCACGAGATGCTCGGGCAGTTTGAACTTCGCCACGCCGATCCGCTCCATGGAGCCGCGGATGTCCTCCAGCGTGACCGTGGCGCCCGGCTTCGGTACGACGTAGAGGCAGACGCGCTCGCCGAGCTCGCGATCAGGCATCGCGACGGCGGCGACCTGGCGCACGGCAGGCAGCTGGTAGACGAGGTTCTCGACCTCTTCCGCGGAGATCTTCTCCCCGCCGCGGTTGATCATGTCCTTGTCCCGGCCCTCGACGATCAGGTTGCCCTCGGGCGTCATCCGGCAGATGTCCCCCGAGCGGTACCAGCCGTCCTCGGTGAACGCCCGTGCGTTCTGTTTGGCGGCCCTGTAGTAGCCGCGCGGGGTGTACGGGCCGCGGGTGAGCAGCGAGCCCGGCTCTCCGGGCGGCACGTCGGCGTCCAGCTCGTCGACCAGGCGCACCTCGTCGTCCGGCGACATCGGGCGCCCCTGGGTGGTGCAGATGACCTCCTCGCTGTCGTCGAGGCGGGTGAAGTTCAGCAGACCCTCGGCCATCCCGAACACCTGCTGCAAGGTCGCCCCGAGAACAGGCCTGACCTTCCGCGCCAGGTTGTCCGCGAAGCGGGCACCGCCGACCTGGAGGACCCGCAGGCCGGCGAGCTCCCGTGCGCCGCGTTCCCCGGCGTGTTCCAGCCAGCGGGCCGCCACCGCGGGCACGGCCGCCGTGTGGGTGACGCCCTCCGCCGCGATCGTGGCGAAGGTCCGTGCGGGCTCCGGCGAGGACAGCATGACGACGCGCCCGCCCGCGAGCAGCGTACCGAGGATGCCCGGGCAGGCGAGCGGAAAGTTGTGTCCGGCAGGCAGGCCGACCAGGTAGACGGTGTCCGGTCCCATGCCGGCGATCCGGGCCGACGCGCGGGCGTTGTAGGCGTAGTCGTCGTGGGTCCGCGCGATCAGTTTCGGCAGGCCGGTGGTACCACCGGAGAGCAGGAACACGGCGACGTCGCGGCTACCCGGTGAGATGCCGGCCAGCCGGGCACGGTCCGCCGCCGGGTCGGCGCCGTGCCCGCACAGAGCCCGGAGATCCACACTTCCCGGTGCGACGTCGTCCCCGGACACGAGCACATGCCACGGCTCACCGGTCACCTCTCCCACGGCGGGCGCGAGGTCGTGCGCGAGTGTCTGGTGGTCGAAGTCGCGCAGCACGTCGGGCACGGCGACCGCGGTGGCCTCGGCGTGCCGGGCAAGATAGGTCAGCTCGGTGCGGCGGTGCGCGGTCAGCGCCATCACCGGCACGACGCCGATCCGCAGGCACGCGAGCGTGAGAACGACGAACTCCCACCGGTTGGGCAGTTGCACGATGATCCGGTGGCCTGGCGCGAGTCCGAGATCGAGCAGCCGGACGGCCGCGGCGTCGGCCCGTGCGGTCAGCTCGGCATGCGTCAGCCGGGTGCCATCTCCGGCGTCGATGAGGGCAGGCGCGTCCGGAGTGCGCTGCGCGGCCTCGCGCAGCAGGTCACCGAGCGGGACGCCCGCCCAGTAGCCTGCCGACACGAACCGCTCGACGTCGGCGTCCGGCCAGGCAACGGTGTGGTCACTGATCGGACTGGGCATCGTCGGCCTCCCTGGGGATGATCACGGCGTCCAGCGCGACGAAGCCGTCGCGGGTCAGCCGCAGCGGATTGACTTCGATCTCGTCGATGCCGGGGTTGGCGACGAGCAGGTGCCCGAGCGTGCTCACCACCCCGCCCAGCTCCTCGGGATCGGCGACCGGACCGTCACGCCACCCGCCCAGCAGAACGCTGCCCGCGAGCTCACCGGGCATCTCGGCAGCGCGCGCCGGGCCGAGCGGCGCCAGCCGGATGGCGACGTCGGCGAGTGCCTCGGCTGTGGTACCGCCCAGGCCGAGCAGGACGATCGGACCGAAGACCGGGTCGCGCCTCGCACCGACCACCAGGTCCACACCGGACGGTGCCATCGCCTCCACGAGGTAGCGCCGTGCCCCGGTGGCGTCGAGCGCGTCCAGGGCCGCGTCGAGGTCTCCGGCAGTCCGCACGCCGAGCTGTACCCCGCCGACCTCCGTCTTGTGGAGCACGGCGGCGTCGAGCAACTTCACCGCGACCGGCCCACCCAGCTCGCGCAGCGCCGCATGCGCGCTCGCCCGGTCCCCGCAGACCATTCTCGCGGCGGTGGCGATGCCGAGCCGGTCGAGCACGTCCTTCACCTGGTTCTCGTCGTGTGCGCCGCGGATGCCGGTGGGGACAGGAACCGGCGCGGGCTCTGCACGGTCGCGGGCACGAGCCCGGGCGTCGGCGACCAGCGCACCCGCCGCGGCCGCGACCCCACGGGCGTCGGCCGCGACGGCGACCCCGGCGGCCAGGAGCGCGCGCCGCTCCTGGGCCACCCTCGTCCCGCTGCCACCGACCCCCAGCACCACCGGCACCTGCGGTACCCGGCCGCGACGCACGGCGGCCGCGAGATCGACGGCGTCCGGCTCGTGCAGTGCGTACCCGGCGATCACGTCGACCTTCGGGTCAACGGCCACTGTGGTGAGGACGTCACCGAACTCGGGCCCGGGCCGACCGGTGTCGACAGGGTTGCGCTGGAACGTCATGGGCGGCAACAGCTCCGCGAGCCTGCGCCGGGTGCCGTCGGCGAGCTCGGGCACATGTTCCCGACGACCGCGCAGGTCGTCGAGCAGCAGCAGACCCGGGCCCGCCTGTGCGGTCACCACACCGACCCCCGGGGTGGCAGCCGGGCGTGCCCGGGTGACCGCGAGCGCGCCGGCCGCGTCGACCAGTTCCCGCTCGTCCGCGACGAGCACGGCGCCCGCCTGCGCCAGCGCCGCTCGTGTGGTGCGCCAGGAGGTCGCCAGCGCGCCGGTGTGGGACGCGGCGAAAGCACCGACATCGTGGCGGCCGACGACGAGCGCGACCAGCGGGCGCTCGCGCGTGAGCCGCCGCACCGCGTCGACGAGCCGGGGCCCGTCGGCGACCGACTCCACGTGCAGCGCGACCGCTCCCGTGTGGGGATCCTCGGCGAGGTGGTCCAGGACATCCGGTGCGGTGATGTCCACACCGTTGCCGACGCCGACGGCGAGGCTGATTCCGTGCCCGGCCTCGGTCAGCAGGAACGACACCGCGTGGTTGACCCCGCCGCTGGCCGCCACGACCGCGACCCGGCCTCGCCGGACCCCGGCGACGCCCGGCACGAAGCTGGCCGTGACACCGGCGTGCGGCGCCAGGAAACCGCTGGTGTTCGGTCCCAGCACCCGGATCCCGGTTTCGGCGGCCACCTTGGCGACCTGGCGCTGATGGTCGACACCCGCACCACCGGCTTCGGCGAACCCGCCGCCGCAGACGACGGCGGCCCGCACTCCGGCGTCCGCGGCCTCGGACAGTACGTCCGGGCACGCCGCCGCCGGCACGCAGATCACCGCCAGGTCCACCGGCCCGGCCTCGGCCGCTGCCCGGATCGAGGGGTGCATCGTCTCGTCGCGTCCGTTGACGAGCGCGAGATGTCCACCGCCGGTGGCGAACGAGGACAGTGACCGGGCCATCGTCGCGCCGAGCTTTCCGGGGGTGCGCGAGGCGCCGATCACGGCGATACCGCGGGGCGCGAACATCGGGGTCAGCCCCCCGTCGCCCGATGGACGCGACGGGTCCGGCTGCTCCTCGCCGACCGGCATGGTGGTCACCCGGCACCCCCGACCAGGTCGGCACGGCCGGACAGGACCGTGGTGAGTGCCCGGTCCGCGTCCGCCTCCCGGTCGACCAGCAGTGCCGGGAGCCGCTCGACCAGGCGAGCGCGCTCGCACACCAGCGTGCGGGTCAGCGGCGTCCCGCCATGCACGGCGGCGAGCACCGGGCTGCCGGACGCCGCCACATCGGCGAGCTCCTCGTACGCGGCGGGCAGCCCCGTCTCGGACCCTGGCGCCTCGATCGTCACACCCCACGGCCCGGGCCGCGCTGCCCGGGCCAGCGGCAGCTTCGATGACCCGACGACGTGCTCGGGTGTCCCGTCGCCGGCGAAGCCGACCTTCACGAGGCGGCCCGGCGCCGACCAGCCGCCTGCCTCGAACGGGGTGTCCAGCGGTCCGGCACCGTGTTCCCGGGCCCACGCACGATGGCTCCCCGCGACGAAGCCAGGGTCACGTCGCGCCAGCCGCGCGTCGGTGATGCTGCGGGACAGGAAGTGGTAGGCGAACTGCCAGGGCTCGAACGCGTCGTGGTACCGGCCGAAGTGCTCCCACCACGCCAGGCTCGGCCGCGCGGAGTCCTGAATCCTGCGCACCGACGGCTGCGCCATGTCCTCGTAGGCCGCCAGCGCGGCAGCGAGGTCGTCCGGGTGCTCGGTCAGCGCGCGAGAGAGCGCGACCGCGTCCTCCATCGCCATCTTCGTGCCGGAACCGACCGAGAAGTGCGCGGTGTGCACGGCGTCCCCGAGAAGCGCCACCGGCCGCGGGCGCAACGTGTGCCACCGTTTCGTGCGCCGGGTCCGGAAGTTGCCCCAGCGCGAGTTGTTGCTCAGCAGTCGTCTGCCGTCGATCTGCTCGGCGAACAGCTTCTCCAGGTAGTCCTGGGACACCAGGTCGCTCTGGCCGGGCGGCTGGGTCACGTCGAACTCGTCCAGCCCCGCCCGGCGCCACGTCGCCTCGTCGGTCTCCACGATGAACGTCGAGGCCCTGTCCGAGATCGGGTAGCCGTGCACGGCGAACACCCCGTCCGGTCCACGTTCGTGAATGAACGTCAGACCGTCGAAGAGGTAATCGGTGCCGAACCAGATGAACTTCGCCGTCGCGGTCTCCAGCTGCGTGCCGAGGTCGACGGAGCCGCCGCTCTCGAGCTGTCGGCGGATCTTCGACCCCGTGCCGTCCGCGGCCACCACCAGGTCGTATCCGCCCAGTTCATCGAGCGTGACCTCGGTGGAGAAGCGCAGGTCGGCGCCCACGTCCCGCGCCCTGGCCTGCATCAGGGCCAGCAGGGTCCTCCGGACGATGGCGGCCATCCCGTTGCCGCCGCAGCGGATCCGCTCGCCCTTGAGCCTGACCTCGATCTCGTCCCAATGGCTGCCGTGTCCGGTCAGCGCATCACGCAGCACCGGGTCGGCCTCGTGGATGCCGGCGAGCGTGCGATCGGAGAACACGACGCCGAAGCCGAACGTGTCGTCGGCCCGGTTGCGTTCGAACACCGTCACCTCGACCGACGGGTCGGCGCGCCGGATCAGGGTGGCGAGGAACAGCCCGCCGGGACCGCCACCCGCGACAGCGATGCGCATCAGCGCTCCCTGGTCATGGTGTTGCGCAGCTCGCCGACGCCTTCGACACGGGTGGTCAGCCGCGAACCCTCGGTGAGGTAGCGCGGTGGCTTGCGGGCGTGCCCCACCCCGCCAGGCGTGCCGGTGGCGATCAGGTCACCGGGCACGAGCGTGACGATCCGGGAGATGTAGGCCACCAATGCCGCCGGACCGAACACGAGGTCGGCGGTGTCCGCCTTCTGCACGACGTCATCGTCGACGACGCAGGTGATCGCCCCCGGCTCCGCATCGGTCACCAGCCACGGACCGACCGGGGTGCTGCGCTCGAAGGTCTTGCCCTGCAACCACTGCACCGACCGGTACTGGAAGTCGCGGGCCGTGACGTCGTTGACGACGGTGTAGCCTGCGATCGCCGCGGCCGCCTGCTCCGGGGTCGCGTGCCGGACCTCGGCGCCGATGACCACCCCGAGCTCGGCCTCCCAGTCCACCTGCTCCGAACCCGAGGGCAGCGCCACCGGATCGTGCGCACCGACCAGGGCACGCGCGAACTTCGCGAACAGCGCCGGGTGCTCCGGCAGTTCCCGCCCCATTTCGAGGATGTGCGTGCGGTAGTTGAGCCCGACGCAGAAGATCTTCTCCGGCCTTGGCACGACCGGGGCGTACTCCAGCGCCGCCAGGCCGTGACGCGGGCCGTCGGCGCGCTCGGCCTTGATCCTCCAGTCGGCGTCGGCAAGGAACACGCCGAGATCGGGTGCCCCGACCTCCACGGCGGCGTCGGCATCGACCCGCACGGCGGCGCTGCCGGAGGCGGTACGAATGGTGGCGAGCTTCACGCGGTGACATCCTCTCGGGTGGTGCGGGCAAGGCGCAGCGCCTCGAACACGGGCTCGTCGGAGAAGCGGAACGCGTCCAGACCGGCCTCGCTGTGCAGGGAGAGCGGCGCCCAGGACGGCACGGCGAACACGTCGCCCTTGGCGACCTCGTAGCGCTCATCGCCGATTGTCACCACCCCGGAGCCCTCGAAGACCTGCCACACGGCCGACCCGGCAAGGCGCACCGGGGCCGTCCGGGCTCCCGCCCGGAGCCGGTGCATCTCGCAGCGGATGGTGGACAGGCAGTCGCCTGCCGTGGCGGGGTTGGTGAACCGGACGGCCGCGTGCCCCGGCTCGACCACGCCCGGATACCCCTCGTCCTCCAGTTCCAGCTGAGCCCGCAGCGCGGCATCGGTGTGCTCCCAGCGGTAGGCCATGAGCGGTGAAGCCTTCGGCCCCGGGGCACCGACCGGCGCGAGGCCGGGATGGGCCCACAGCCGCTCGTTCCGCGAGGTCGGCGGTGTGTCCTTCGTGGACAGCTCGTCCGGGCCGAACTCGAAGAAGCCGGCGTCGAGGTAGCGGACCAGCGGGATGTCGAGTCCGTCGATCCAGGCCATCGGGCGGTCGGCCGTGTTGTGGTGTTCGTGAAAGTGCATTCCGGGGGTCAGGAGCAGGTCGCCCCGTCGCATGGCGACCGGATCGCCCTCCACGTTCGTCCATACGCCTTCGCCGTCGACGACGAACCGGAACGCCGTCTGGGTGTGCCGGTGCGCGGGGGCTTCCTCGCGCGGGCCGAGGTACTGGATCGCGGCCCACAGCGTCGGGGTGGCGTACGGAGTGCCCGCAAGCCCGGGGTTGCTGAGCGCGATCGCACGCCGCTCTCCCCCGCGGCCTACGGGAACCAGCTCACCTGCGCGCTCCGCCAGGGGCAGCAGGGTGGACCAGCGCCACAGCGCGGGCACCGCGTCCGGGCGGGGGGATGTCGGCATCAAGCCGCCGATCTCTGTCCACAGCGGAACCATGCTCGCCGCGTCGAAGGCCGCGTGCAGCTCGTCGAGCTGCGCCTGTTCCTCGGCGGTGATCTCCGGAACGGATGCCGTGCTCATGTCGTCATTCCCTCCTTGGTCGCCTCGTGCGCCCGCGAGTCGCCGACCGCGGATGCGTGGTCCGTCCGGCCCGCCCGTGGCACGAGGCCGACGAGCAGCGCACCGGCCAGTGCGGGGACGGCGAAGCCGTAGAAGTTCCACTCGAACCCGATGCCGGAGGCCAGCACCCAGCCGCCGAACAGCGGTCCGACGATCGCCCCGGCCCTGCCGACACCCAGTGCCCAGCCCAGGGCCGTGGCGCGGATCGGGGCGGGATAGTGCACCGCCACGTAGCCGTTGACGAGGATCTGGGTGCCGACACTGCCCAGCCCCGCCACACCGACCGCCGCGAACAGCAACCCCGTGCCGACCCGCTGGCTGAGGACCACGAGGCACAACGCGGCGAGCAGAAACGCCGTGACGGTGACCGGCTTGGGGCCGAACCGGTCGGCCAGCACGGACGCGACGAGTGTCCCGACGATCGCGCCGAGGTTGAGCACGAGCAGGAAGGTCAGCGCCGACCCGAGCGGGTAGCCCGCCTCGCGCATGAGCTGCGGCAGCCACGTGTTGAGCCCGTAGACGAGCAGCAGCCCGCAGAAACTCGCGAGGCCGAACAGCAGGGTCGCGGCCAGCCTGCCGTCGCGGAACAACGCCGTCGGCCCGCCGGGATCGGTTCGCGCCGTTGCCGTCGCGGAGGTCTCCTGGCGCACCGGGTCGATCGCGATCCCGTAACGCCGGGCAAGCCGGCGCGCCTCGTCGTACCGGCCCTTGCCCATCAGGTATCCGACGGACTCCGGCAGGAAGCGCCAGGCCAGCGGCAGCACGATGACCAGCGGCGCGGCACCGATCGCCATCAGGGGCCGCCATCCGTGGTCGGCGGCCAGCGCGAGGGCACACACCGCCGCCAGCACGCCGCCGACCGAGTAGCCGACGAACATGAGCGCGTTGTACAGCTGGCGCCGCCCGCGCGGTGCGTACTCGACGGTCAGCGCGATGGCACTGGGAATGACACCGCCGAGGCCGAGCCCGGCCAGGAAGCGGAACAGGCCGAGCAGCCACGGGCTCGGCGCGAGCGCGCAGGCCACCATCAGCGCCGAGAACCAGGTGATGCCGGCCAGCATGATTCGTCGCCGCCCCACCACGTCGGTGAGCGCGCCTGCGCTCAACGCGCCGATGAGCATTCCCACCAGCGCGTAACTGCCGATGGCACCGGCTTGGGCAGGCCCCAGTCCCCACCCTGGCTCGGCGAGCAGGCCCGGCACCGCCGAGCCGTAGACGATGAGGTCGTAACCGTCGAAGACGATCGTCAGGAAGCACAGCCCCACGACGACGAGACCGGATCGATGAGGCGTGTCAGTCGGCACTGACATGAGCACCACGCTCCTCGTTGAACCCACGCAACACCACATGGCGAAGCGTCCTGGCTCAAGTTACAACATCGATCCGACGACCGTCTAGAAAGTGGAACTATTTCGTCAGCCCGCCTTCTCGGCCACCGGTCCGTCCGCACCGATCAGCTCGTCCACGCTCCCCTCCGCGGCACCCCGGAGAAGACCGTGTGCCTCCAGGAAGACCTCGTGCGCCTGGCGCCCGTGCCAGCCCTCCGGCAGCAGCTCCGGCGGCAGATCCGGGTCCCGGAACGGGAACCTGCGGTAGTCCTGCACGAGCCGCATGCGTTCCGCCAGTGCGTCGGATCCGCCGAGTCCTCCGGCCCGATAGCGGCTGAGCCGGGGCCGGTACTCGTGCAGCAACTCGGCGTAGTCACGGTCGAGCTGGCCGAGGTCCCAGGCACGTGCCGCGATGTCCCGGTCGGCCTCCAGGCCGACCGAGCGGGACCGGAAGATGTCCAGCCGCACGGCCGGCTCCTCGGCGAAGGCCTCGCGCACCAGGTCGGTGCGGTCGTGCGGACTGAGCCACACCGACGCCGACAGCGGACCGAACCCGAACCAGGCCAGCTTCTTCCGCAGTTGCTCGCGGACGCCACGCTCGGACTCGGGAACCGAGTACAGCACCATGTGCCACTGGCCGTCCCACGGGCCGCGCGCCCGGTTGAAGATCCGGTCACGGCCCTCGTCCAGCAGCTTCCAGGCCGCATCGGTCAGGGCATAGACGGTTTCCCGGCCCTCCCGCCTGCTGCTCAGCCAGCCCTCTTTGCGCAGCCGCGTGACCACCACGCGGACGGTGGCCTCCGGGACGTCGAACCATCCCATGAGAGCGACCAGGTGCCGCAGGCGCACCTCGCCGCCCCGGTAGCGCAGATAGTCGCCGAACAGGTCGAACACGAGCGAGCGGGCCTTCACGAACCACCTCCGGAATCTTTCGACCAGTGTGCCAGCCACCGGGCTGACACGACTCAGTCTCCGTGCGGCCGACGTTCGATTGACATAGATTCCCCCCGACTGCCAGGGTCTCAATGTGCCACATCTTCGCGACGGCCGTCAGAATCTTGTACAAGTCTGACGACTGGCACGCACCAACGAGGTGGACCGCGGCGTGCCGTGGGAAGCGCAGCCGGCTGCGCCCTCGACACCGGAGTCCCCCGGCATCGCCGACCCGGTGTGGACTCGGGGCACCGCCGTCACACGGTCTCGACGCGTGTCAGTTCGCTGATCGCAGCAAGACCCTCGCGTTGCAGCTCGACCAGGTCACGGGTCTGATCGGGAGCGATCCACCGGGCGAAGGCGGTGCTGAACACGGACACGACGAGATCGCCGGCCAGGCGCGCGGGCACGTCCGCCACTCCGCGGTCGAGGAGCGCGGCGGTCACGGCGTGGGAGAGTTTCGCCAGCTTGAGCAGTTCCCGCTCCTGCAGCTGCTCGTTCGCGGTGATGATCTCGTTCCGTACGCGGGCGAAGTCGCGACCACGCACGTCCTGCAGGGCCCCTCCCACGGCGGCAAGCGCCGCGACGACCAGGTCGGCAAGGGACGCGTCTGCCGGTGCGCCGGCGATCGCGTCCACGAGGACCGCCTCGAGCTGCCCCTCGCCGGCGAACAGCACCTCACGCTTGTCCGCGAAGTGCCGGAAGAACGTCCGCTCGGTCACCCCGGCCCGTTCGGCAATCCCGGCCACCGTCGTCGCCTCGAAGCCGCCCTCGGCGAACAGTTCCATCGCCGCCCGCTGCAGACGATCTGACGCCCCAGGTGCCCAACGTGCCATGCCCGCATCTTAACCGGACCGAGCCAAGTGATGACAGAGGCTGACATCAAGGCTATGCTCGCTGATGTCAGCCTCTGACATCAGCGAGGGAGAATGAGCACCCATGCACGTCTTCGTCACCGGAGCATCCGGATTCATCGGCCGCGCCGTCGTCGCCGAACTCATCGCCGCCGGGCACGCGGTGACCGGGCTGGCCCGCTCCGAGGCATCGGCATCCGTCATCAAGGACCTCGGGGCGGGCGTCCACCGCGGCGACCTCGACGACCTCGACCAGATCCGCCAGGCCGCGGCGGAGGCCGACGGCGTGGTCCACCTCGCGAACAAGCACGACTGGGCCCATCCCGAGATCTCCAACCGCGCCGAACGGGCCACGGTCCGGACCATCAGCGACGCCCTCGCCGGGTCCGACCGGCCCTTCATGCTCGCCGCCGGCCTCGCGATGCCCGGCCTGGGGCGCCCGGCGACAGAGCTGGACTCCGATCCAGCCGTCGGCCCGGACTCACCGCGCGGCGGCGCCGAGAACCTCGCCCTGACCTACACCGGGAAGGGCGTACGCGTCATCCCCGCCCGCTTCGCCCCGACCGTCCACGGCGAAGGCGACCACGGCTTCATCTCCATCGTCGCCCAAGCCGCCCGACGGCGCGGAGCCTCCGTCTACCCCGGCGAGGGCGGCAACCGCTGGCCCGCCGTCCACCGCTCCGACGCCGCACACCTGGTCCGGCTCGGACTCGAGAGCGCCCCCGCCGGCACGATCCTGCATGCCGCCGCCGAAGACGGCGTGCCCGTACGACACATCGCCGAAGCGCTCGCCGGTCGCCTCGGCGTGCCGGCGAAGTCCGTCCCGGCAGAGCAGATCGCCGACGAGATCCCGTTCATCGGCCGGTTCCTCGCCGCCGATATCCCCGCCACCAGCAAGATCACCCGCGACCTACTCGCATGGAACCCCACCGGCCCCACGCTCCTGGAGGACATCACCTCCGGCCACTACGACCAACCCTGAACCGCCACCCGCTTCGAAACCCATCTCTCACGCATCGGAGGACATCAGACATGGGAAAATGCGACGGCACGGGCGCCGTGGTCTCAGGAGGCAGGAGCGGCTTCGGCCTTGCCACCGCGCGACTCCTGGCCGAGGGAACGTACGGGTTCTGATCACCGGCCGCGACAAGGCAAGCCGGCTACCGCCCACGAGCGGCGGACACCGAACGAGACCATCTCTATCGGCCGGCCCGGCTCGCCCTCCGCCAACGGGGCTCTGACGACTCACGACTCGGGGCTGTCTCCGGTCCGCTCGATCCACTGCCGGAGCCGGTCCTGCAGGCCGGTGCGGACAACGTGGTACGCGGGGTCGTGGGCGAGGTTGACGAGCTCGTAAGGATCGTCGTCGAGGTCGAAAAGCATCCAGGGTTGCCCCTCCAGGGAAACGTACTTCCAGTTGTCCCTGGTCACGATGCCGCGCCACGCCCGGTCGACGCTCTGCGGGTGGCCCGTCGGCACCGGCATGGTGAGGTAGGCGTCGTCCGGCGGGCCCTCCCACGTGGGCGGGCGGATGCCGGGGGTGGTGGCCAGGCGACTGTAGTCAGTGCCCTCCATCTCTGCTGGCACGGGTATTCCGCACAGTCCGAGTGTCGTCGGCGCGATGTCGACATGGTTGACCGGCACGTCCGGCCGGTTGGAGTTCTGGTGCTCGCGGCTGGGCCCGCCGACAAGGAACGGGATGCGGATCGACTCCTCCCACGGCCCCGTCTTGCGCCACTGTCCGTGCGAGCCGTGCATGTCGCCGTGGTCACTGAGGAACACGAGATAGGTGCTGTCGGTCAGCCCGAGCTCGTCCAGCGCCGCCCTGATCCGGCCGACGTTGTGGTCGACCCGTTCGACTGCGGCGTAGTACCCGGCCAGGTCCCGCTGCGCCCGCTCGGTGATCCGCGGGATGGCGGGCACATTGGGCCGCAGCCGCACGTCACCCGGCGTGTGCCGGGCCATGTCCTCGGCCGGCGCGGTGTACGGGTTGTGCGGCGGCTGTACCGAAAGCACCGCGAAGAACGGCTGCTCGGGCCGGTCGCGGGTCTGCTCGCCGAGCCAGTCGAGCAGCATGGTCGTCAGCCCGTCGGTCTCGTAGCCCGGCACCTGGAAGCGCTCCATACCGTCGGCCCGGTCGAGGACCGGCATGGACTCCGGAACGCGGCCGGAGTCCGTGTGCAGCTGGCAGTCGAAGGGACGGTTGCGGTTCTCGTAGGCCCACCAGTCGGTGAACCCTCCGCGGCGCTCGGGCGGGATCATCCGCGCCTGGTCGTTGTCCCACGCGGCGCCCGTTCCGGCCCGGTCGCCGTCGAGATGCCATTTGCCGATGTAGCACGTCCGGTACCCGGCGTCGTTGAACGCGTGCGCCAGCGTCGGGGTGCCCTCCGGCAACGGATCCCGGAATCCGGGCACGCCGTTGTTGTGCGGGTACCGTCCCGTGACCAGCGCGCCGCGGAACGGGCAGCACAGTGGCGAGCCGGACACGGCGCGTGTGAAGTTCGCGCCCTCGGCCGCCAGCCGGTCCAGGTTCGGCGTGCAGACGTTCGGGTCACCCGCGTACCCGGTCGCCTGTGCGCGCATCTGGTCGGTGACGATCCAGACCACGTTCCTCGGGCCGTCGTCCACGTTCGGCATGTTCCTCCTCGTTTCGCCCAGCACTAACACTGAGCGCTAGTCCGGTTGCGCGATACCCCAGCGGCTGAGCTCGACGATGCGCTCGCGGGGCACCACGCCGCAGCGGGCCGCCCATTCCGCCCAGGCGTAGGCGAGTTCGCGCACGAGCCCGGGCCGCTCTCCTGCCAGGTCGTGCAGCTCCGTGGGGTCGGCGGTCACGTCGTAGAGCTCCCAGTCGCCCGGGTAGTCGCGCACGAGCTTCCAGTCGCCGCGCCGCACGGCGGCGTTTCCGAGGTGCTCGTAGAACTGGCAGCGCTCGTCGTCACCTGGCGCGCCGCGCAGCGAGCCGAGCATGCTCACGCCCTCCGGTGGCAGCACATCGCGGTCGAGCCCCGGATACTCGGCGCCGGTTGCCTCCAGCAGCGTGGGCAGCACGTCCGGCAGGTAGTGCGGGGCGTCGCACAGGGTCCCGGCACGCTCGCCGAGCCCGCGCGGCCAGTGCACGATGAACGGCGAGGCGATGCCGCCCTCGTGCACCCAGCGCTTGTGCAGCCGGAACGGCGCGTTGGACACGTGCGCCCACTGCGGGCCGCAGAAGGCGAACGTGTCCTCGCCGCCGGGCGGGTGGTCCGGCTGTCTCCCTACGTACACCGGCCTGCCGTCGGTGGTGGCGGCGGGGATGATCTTCGGGCCGCGGTCGCCGCCGAGCCGGGGAGACACCTCCTCGGCGCACCCGCCGTTGTCGGACAGGAACACGAACACCGTGTCGTCGAGCTGGCCGCTGAGCCGCAGCTGCTCGACGATCCGGCCGATGCCGCGGTCCATGGCCTCGACCATGGCCGCGTAGACCTCCATGCGCCGCTGCTCGTAGTCCTTGTCCGGGGTGTCCTCCCACGCGGATACCTGCGGATCGCGCGGGGCGGCCTCGGTTTTCTCGCCGAGGATCCCAAGTTCGCGCATCCGGTCGATCCGGCGTTGCCGCACAACGTCCCAGCCCTCGCGGTAGTTCCCCGCGTGCCGTGCGATGTCCTCGTCTCTCGCGTGCAGGGGGAAGTGCGGGGCCGTATAGGCGACGTAGCAGAAGAACGGCCGGTCCCCGTAGCGGGCGCGGTGGTCGCGGACGTAGCCGACGGCCGCGTCGGTGATGGCGTCGGTGTAGTAGAAGTCCGGGTCCTCCGCCGCCTCGTGCGACACGTCCCGCTCACCGCGGCACAGCCCCTTGGGCGCGTAGTAGTTGCCGCCGCCGTCCAGCGTTCCGTAGAAGTGCTGGAAGCCGCGCCGGGTCGGCCACGCCACCGAGGGGCGGTGCTTCTCGTGGGACACGTGCCATTTCCCGCTCAGGTACGTCGTGTAGCCGCCGGCGCCGAGCACTTCGGCCGCGGTCACGCAGCGGTCGTTGAGACTGCCCGGGTACCCGCCGGGTCCGTCGTCGCCCGTCAGCTCGCCGATCCCGGCCTGGTGCGGGTGCAGTCCGGTCAGCAACGATGCGCGGGAGGGGCTGCACCGCGCCGTCGTGGTGAACCGGGTGAGCCGGACGCCGTCGCGCGCGAGCGCGTCCAGGTTGGGGGTGGGGATCTCGCTGCCGTAGCAGCCGAGGTCCGAGTAGCCGAGGTCGTCGGCGAGCACGAGCACGACGTTGGGACGCGCCGCGGTCACGACTGGCCTCGTCCCATCCTGCGGGCAAGCCGTTCGAACCGGCCCGGCGGCCACGCGACGTCCGGCGCGTGCCAGGACACGGGGGTGACCGGCGTGGTCGCGGCGAGCCGCTGTTCGAGATCGTCGGCCAGGTCCCTGCGCCCGGTCTGCCGCAGGTGGTCCGCGTAGCGCACCGGATCGTTGTAGTAGGTCGGTCCGGTCTGGAGCGTGGTCAGCATGGGGTCGGGCAGCGCGCCCGGCCGTCCCGCGTAGTAGTCCCACCATTCGGCCAGGTGACCTCGCATGCGCGCGGCCAGGTCCGGCTCGTCGGGCAGCAGGTCACGTGTCAGGTACGGGTCGGCGCTGACGTCGAACAGTTGCTCCCATTCGGCCCGGAACGCGCCGGGGTGATAGGTGCGGACGTAGAGGTGGTCCCGGGTGCGCACGGCCCGCTGGTAGGTGTGCGCGCCGTGCCCGAACACCAGGTACTCCCGGGAACCGATGCGCTCACCGCGGACCGCCGGAGCGAACGACGTGCCCTGCCAGCCATCGGGCACCGGGATACCGAGCAGCTCGCACAGGGTCGGCGCGAGGTCGATGTTGTACAGCAGGGAGTCGCACCGGCGGGCGTCCTCCGAGAGGGTGTCGGTGACGCCCGGCCAGTAGACGACGAGCGGGAGGCGGTGTGTTGGCTCGTTGGCCAGCCCGTGCTCGGCGTAGGAGCCGTTCTCCCCGAACGACTCGCCGTGGTCGGCGCTGACGATGATCGCCGTGTCGCCGGCGATGTCCAGCTCCTCCAGCGTCGCAAGGAGCTGACCGAAGTAGTGGTCCCAGTACATGACGGCGCCGTCGAACCCGTTGATCAGGTGCTCGAAGTCCGCTCGGGTCCGGATGGCGTCGGGCATGGTGTCCGGCACCGACGACGTCCTCGGCACCGCGAAGTAGTGCAGGTCGAGCGCGCTGCGCGGCCCGTACACCTCGGCGTGCCCGTCGATGGCCGCCTGGTCGGGCCAGGACGGCGGCGGACCCGACGCGGCGGCGCGCTCCGTCCACTGCGGACCGGTGAGGTATCCGGTGTGCGGCTCCCAGTAGGTCAGGTGCAGGTACCAGTCGTCCTCGTGCGCGTGCCTGCGCAGCCAGTCGATGGCCGCCCGGTTCACGTCGTGGGCCTGCTCGTCGTTGATCTCACTGGTCGCGCGGATCATCTCGCGGAAGTTGCCGCAGAAGTGGTAGGCGCGGTGCCGTTCGGCGAACATCGACACGGCCGCCGTGTAGTAGCCGTGCCTTTCGAGCTGCTGCCCGAGCAGCGGCCGGTGCGGATCGGGCCCGTGCCCGGCATCGAGCCGGAACCGGGCCGCCTCACCGAAATGCCCGATTACGCCGTTGGTGATGCCGAACTGGCCGCTCATCAGGGCGGTCCGCGACGGCAGGCACGGTGAGTCGGAGCAGTAGTAGCGGTCGAACACCACGGACTTCCCGGCGAGCGCCCGCAGATTCGGGGTGGTGGGCCGCTGGTAGCCGTAGGGCTCGGTATGGTCGGCTCGCAGCGTGTCGACGTCGACGTAGATGATGCGCATCAGATCCAACCTCCACAGGGTCGTGAGTGTTCAGCCGCGTCAGAACCCGGTTTCTCACTCACGACAGCACCGCCATCTCACTCGCGAAGTGGCACGCGGCCAGCTGGCCGTGGGGTGTCTCGGCGAGCGGGGGCTCCTCCTCCGCGCAGATCCGCCGTTCGGGGTGGGTCAGCGGCCCGATGGGGCAGCGCGTGCGGAACCGGCAGCCCGACGGCGGGTTCTTCGGGCTGGGCAGGTCTCCGGTGAGCACGATCCGCTCTCGGTCGCGCGCCGTGGTATCGGGCGCGGGTGACGACGACATCAGCGCGACCGTGTACGGATGCTGCGGTGAGGAGTACACCGCATCGACCGGTCCGGTCTCGACGATCTTGCCCAGGTACATCACCGCGACCCGGTCCGAGAGGTGCCGTACCACGGACAGGTCGTGGGCGATGAACAGGTAGCCGAGGCCGAGGTCGTCGCGCAGCGACTCCAGCAGGTTGATGATCTGCGCCTGGATCGACACGTCCAGCGCCGACACCGGTTCGTCGCAGATCAGGACCTTCGGCTGGACGGCGAGCGCCCTGGCGATCCCGATCCGCTGCCGCTGGCCGCCCGAGAACGCGTGCGGATACCGGTCGAGGTACCCTTCGTTCAAGCCCACGCGCCGCATCAGCTCGCTCGCCTCGGCGGCGCGCGCGCCGCGCGGCACCCCGCGCATCTCCAGCGCCTCGCCGAGCGACTGCCGCACGGTGCGACGGGGGTTGAGCGAGGCGTACGGGTCCTGGAACACGTACTGCACCGTCGACCGCAGCGGCCGGGTGCCCGCGCCGGTGAACGCGTCCACGCCGTCCGGGCCGACCCGCACGGTGCCCTCCGCGGGCCGATTGATCCCGACGATCGTGCGGGCGAGCGTCGACTTGCCGCACCCCGACTCGCCGACCAGGCCCACGGTCTCGCCACCCGCGACGGAGAGGCTCACCCCGTCCACCGCGTACACCGGGTCGGGCCTGCCGAACAGGCTCCTGCGCTCCGAGGCGACGTTCACGCGCACGTTCTCCACCGACAGCAGCGACGTGCCGCCGGGGCCCGGCCGGTCGCCGCCGTCGGCGGGCGCGCGGTCGAGCGGCGGGATCGCCGCACCGCGCCCGGTGACCCAGCACGCGGCCGCCTGCCCCGTACCGCCCCGGGGCGCCAACTCGGGCACGGTGGTGCGGCACTCGTCCTCGGCCAGGCGGCAGCGCGGGTGGAACGCACACCCAGACGGCAGCGCCGCCGGATCGGGCGGTGCGCCGGGAATGGCGGGCAGTCTCCGCATGCCGTCCTCGTCCATCCGCGGCATCGCCTTGAGCAGGTCCGCCGTATAGGGGTGTTCCTGCCGGGAGAAGATCATCTCAGCGGGTCCCTGCTCGACGACCCGGCCGCCGTACATCACCACGACGTCGTCACACGTCTCCGCGACCACGCCCATGTCATGCGTGATCATCAGCACGGCGATGTCCAGCTCGTCGCGCAGCCTGCCGAGCAGTCGCAGAATCTGCGCCTGGATCGTGACGTCGAGTGCCGTGGTCGGCTCGTCGGCGATCAGCAAAGACGGCGAGCCGGCGAGCGCGATGGCTATCACGACGCGCTGCCGCATACCGCCGGAGAACTGGTACGGGTAGTCGTCGATCCGCCGCTCGGCGTCCGGGATGCCCACCTGCTGCAACAGCTCCAGCGCCCGGCGACGGGCCGTCCGCCGGTCCACCCCGTGCACGATGAGCGCCTCGGCGACCTGGTAGCCGACCGTGAGCACCGGGTTCAGCGCGGACTGCGGGTCCTGGAAGACCATCGCGATCTCGCTACCCCGCAGGGCACGCATGTTCGGTTCGGACAGTCCGAGCAGGTCCCGCCCTTCGAACAGGACCTCGCCACCGACGACCCGGCCAGGTTCGGGGACCATCCGCAGGATCGAGCGCGCGGTCACCGACTTTCCGGAGCCGGACTCCCCGACCACGCCGAGAACCTTTCCCCGCCGCACGGCCAGGCTGACGTCGTTGACCGCGCATACCGTGCCGCCCGCGGCCCGGAACTCGGTGCGCAGCCCGCGCACCTCCAACAGTGCGTTCTCCTCGTCGTGTCGCGTCTCGGGAACGATGGTCTGCGGAACGGCGTTCATCGGCGAAGCACCGCCTTGTTCAGTGCGTTGGACAGGAGAGTGAAGGCCAGCGTGAGCAACAGCAACACCAGGCCGGGGCCCATCACATAAGCGGGGTGGACCTCGAGGTAGCGGGCGCCGGTGTTGAGCATCGCGCCCAGCGAAGGGATCGGCGGTTGAATACCGAGCCCGACGATGCTCAGGCCGGCCTCGATGAAGACCGCCACCACCATGTATACGGCGGCGTTGACCACGATCGGGTCGACGATGTTCGGCAGCACGTGCCGGGTCAGCACGGTCCGGCGGCGCACGCCGAGCACCCGCGCGGCCAGCACGTACTCGCGTTCCTGCTCGACCTGCAACCCCGCCCTGGCCTGACGGCCGAACAGCGGCAACCCGATGACGAGGATGGAAACGAACAGCGCCGACCAGCCAGTCCCGAGGACCAGCACGACGCTCATGCCGAGCACGATCCCGGGGAACCCGAGGATGACGTCGAGCAGCCGCTGCATACCGGCACCGAGCCACCGCGAGATCACCCCGGCGAGCCCCATCAACGTCCCGATGACCGCGCTCGCCGGCACGGCGGTCAACAGCAGGGTCAGGTCCGTGCGCAGGCCGAAGATCGTGCGCGCGACGATGTCCCGGCCGAGCTCGTCGGTGCCCATCCAGTGCGCTCCGGACGCGCCGGCCAGTGCGTTGTCGCCCTGGTCGTCGTACCCGCCGGGGAACAGCACCGGCGCCAGCACGGCCAGCAGCACGAGCAGACCCAGCAGCCCGGCCCCGATCGCGCCCCGCGGCGTGCGCAACGCCGCGAGGTAACGCCTCACCGCGCCGCCGCTCTCACGGCGCGCCGCGCCGCTCGTCGTCTCGGTATCGGTTGTCATGGCGTCACACTCCCAACCGGACTCGCGGGTCCAGCGTGGCCATCGCGATCTCGGTGAGCAGCTGCACGACCACCGCGATCACCACGGCGCCGACGATGATCACCTGAACCACGTTGTAGTCGGCGCTCTGCACGCTCGACACCGCCAGCTGCCCGAGCCCGTTCCTCGCGAAGATCATCTCGATGACGACGGCACCGGCCAGCATCTCGCCGAAGCGGATGCCGATCGCCACGACCGCGGGGCCGAGGCTGTTCCGGACCACGTGCCGCGCGGTGATGCGCCGCCGCCCCACCCCCTTCGCGACCGCGAGGTCCACATAGTCCTGCCGCCACGCGTTGTCCATCGAGGACTGCACGAGCATGGCGATGCCGCCGGACATCGGCACCGCGAGCGCCACGGCGGGCAGGACCAGGTACTGCAGCCCGATCACCGGATCGTCCAGTACCGCCACCTCGCCGCTGATCGGGAGCACGCGGAAGGTCACGCCCAGGAGGATCACCAGCAGCAGCCCGGCGAGGAACGGTGGCATCGCCAGCATTCCCGTGCTTGTCGCGTCGGCGGTGAACCGGGACAGCCGCGAGCGTGCTGACCCGCCGAAGACGCCGACGCCGACGCCGGCCACGATCATGATGAGCGTGGCGGCGACCGTCAGCTCGACTGTACTCCCCAGCCGCGCGCCGATCAGCTCGGAAACGGGGCGGTGGAACTGATACGACTCGCCGAGGTTGCCGGTGAGCAGTCCGCCGAGCCAGTCGAAGTACTGCTCGACGAGCGGCCGGTTCAGCCCCATCTCGGCCCGGATCGCGGCGATCTGCTGCTGGGTGGCCTCGGGCCCCGCCGCGACGGCGGCGGGGTCGCCGGGCGCCAGGCGCGGCAGCAGGAACGCGATGACCGTCGTCGTCAGCAACACGAATACAACGGACGGCAAGCGTCGCAACAGGAAGCGGATCATCGAAAACTCACTTCGCGAGGTAGGCCGTCCGGAAGGTACGCCCGTAGCGGCCGATGACGACGTCCCGCACAGAGCTGGCACGGGCGTTGGTGATGGGCGTGATGGAGTAGGGGACGAAGAACGCGTCGTCGAGCACCTTCTGCGACAGCGCCCGCAACCTCGTCGCGGTCGTGCTCTCGTCCGAACTGTCGATCAGCGCCTGAGCGAGGCGCGCGTACTTCTCGTCGCTGTAGTTCTGCGAGTTGCCGGACGGGCGAAGCTCGGTCAGGGCGTCGACCATGAGCGCGGGCGGCAGCCCAGCGGTCGCGGACCAGATGAGGTACGCGGGACCGAGCTTGCCCGTGGACCGCAGCGGTTCGAAGTCGGCGATCGAGAGCTCCCGCGGTGACGGCCGCAAGCCCACATCGGACAGGTTACGCGCGATGATCTCGTAGATCCGGCGCGGGACGGGCTGGTTGTGGAGCGCGATCGTGAACTGCGCGCCCGTCGCGCCGGCCTTCTGGACCAGCTGCCGCGCCTTGTCCGGATCGTAGGTGTAGGTGTTGGCCAGCTCCGCAGGGTAGCCGGTCGCGTCCTCGCCCCATGGCAGGCTGGGCGAGCTCGCGAGACCACCCATGACCTGGTTGTTGATGCGGTCACGATCGATCGCGTAGGCGACCGCGTGGCGCAGGTCCACCTTGTCGAAGGGCGGCTGGCTGACGTCGAAGCCCATCCCGTAGAGGAGCCCGTGGTGGGCGACCAGGTCGAACGAGTCGCCGCTGGTGATCGTCTGCGTGTCCACGGTGCTCAGCCCGCCGGCGATCTGGACCCTTCCCGAACGCAACGCCGCCAGCTCCGCGGTGGAGTCCTTGATCACCGTGATCTCGACACCGTCCAGGTAGGGCAGGCCGTCCGCCCAGTAGGAGTCGTTGCGCGTCATCTTGAGCTCGGTGCCCGCCTGGTAGCTCGACCACACGAACGGGCCGGTGCCGATGACCTTCGAGCCGTCGTCGAGCCCCTGGTAGGTCTCCTTGTCGATGATCGGCGTGACGTCGAGAATGGGCCACACGATCTCCTGCAACGGCCTGGGCGAGGTGATGGTCACCTCGTGCTCACCCGTCGCCTTCACCTGCCAGCCCTCCATCGCGCCGTTGAAGGAGGCCAGCCCGTCGCCCGCCATCTCCCGCTCGAAGCTGAACACGACGTCGTCAGCCGTGAACGGCCGCCCGGAGTGGAACGTCACACCCTCACGCAGTTTCGCGGTGAACGTCTGGTTTCCCTCGGACAGCGACCATTCGGTGGCCAGCAACGGAATCCTCTTGTCGTTCTCATCGAGGATCAACAGGGTCTCGAGGACGTTGCGGCACCAGAAGATGTTGCCGGGACGGCCGGTGAAGTACGCCCCGGGCACCGGCTCCGCCGCCACCGTCGTGACCAGCGTGCCGCCGCGGACGGGCTTCGTCGCCCCGCCGCCCTGGCCGCTTTCCTCGACGGCCGAGCGGCAGCCGACCACGTTGGCCAGCCCGAGGGCCGAGAGGCCGCCGAGCAGCGTGCGGCGCGACAGAGCCGAACCGAGGGGAAATCGTCCTGTGGGGTACATCGGTGGACCACCTCACTGTGTTTACCGTTCGCGGGTCGACCCGCGTTCTGGGACAGGGTTGTTGCTCCCCCCGGATTCGGCCCGCGTGCCCGGGGACACGTCGACCGACGTCGTCTTGTGGAGCCCGGCCGACGAGAACCCGACCAGGACGTCGAAGGAACCCGGTTCCACGGCCCAACCTCCCGCCTGGGAATCCCAGTGCCAGAAGGCACGCCAAGGCAGCGAGACGTCCACATCGACCGTCTCACCGGGATAGGCGTGCACGGCCGTGAACCCGGCGAGCCAGCGGACGGGCCGCTCGATGCCCGAATCCGGGCGCGCCAGGTAGACCTGGATGACCTGCTTGCCCGTGCGGCTGCCGGTGTTGCGCACCCTGGCGGTGACGACCGTCGCGGGCTCGCGGGGGCCGTCGGCCTGCCGGACGGCCGCGGGCGGGTGCAGGTCCACCAGCTCCCACGTCGTGTAGCCGAGGCCGTGCCCGAACGGGTACGCGGGCTCGACGCCGCCGCGAAGCCACGCGCGGTAGCCGACATGAAGACCCTCCCGGTAGGACAGGCGACCGTCGACGGGCCGCGTGTCGAGCACGGGAACGTCCTCGGTGCGCCCCGGCCAGGTCATCGGCAGCCGCCCGCCCGGCTCGGCCGCGCCGGTGAGCACGTCGGCGAGCGCGGCACCGACCTCCTGGCCGGCGAACCACGTGACCAGCACCGCGGCGACGTCGTCGCGCCACGGGAGCAATACGGGTGCCCCGGCGTTGACCACGGCCAGGGTGTTCGGGTTCTCTTCCGCGACGGCCCGCACCAGGTCGTCCTGCCCGGGAGGCAGGGAGAGGTTCGCCCGGTCGAAGCCCTCGCTCTCGATCTGCGAGCTCGTGCCCACGACGACGATCGCGACATCGGCCGAGCGAGCGTCCTGCCGCGCCCTCTCCAGTTCCTCGGCGGGCGACCGGCGGGGACGCCTGGCCCGGAAGGACAGGGCGACGCCACTGGCCGGGATGCGCTGCGACAGGCGCAGCTCCAGCGGGCTTTCCGCGGTGAGCCCGATATCGAAGATCCGCACGGGTGGGGTCAGAATGTCCGCGCCCGGCCCGTCGTACGAGGGTGCGACGTCCCCGTCGTGCAGGGTGTGCCCGCCGGCCTCGAACGTGATCCGGCCCGCGCCCCGCAGGCCCAGTTGCCACACGCCGGTGACGTCCGGGTGCAGCACGGTGGCCAGCTCGACGACGGCCGCGCCCCGCGGCACGTCACTGCCGAACCGCACCAGCTCGCCGGTGTCCCGGCTCTCGGTCCGCAGTTCCTCGCCGGCATCGGTGAGCCACCGGACCCGCACGGCCCCGTCGCCCGTCCGCCCGCGCAGGCAGGCCGGGGGCACCGGGCCGGGGTCGCCGTCGAGGTAGCTGCCCGCGGCGTAGGTGACCTCGACCTCCGGCGGCAGCACGGCCCGGATGCCTTCGAGCGGGGACACCACGTGGGCGGGACGCACCTCGGCGCTGCCGCCGCCCTGGATGCGGGGATGCTCGGCCAGCTCGCCGATCACCGCGACCCGCCGCACGCGCTCCAGTGGCAGTGGCAGGACGGCACCTGCGTTGTGCAGGAGCACGGTCCCGTCGGCCGCGGCGGCACGCAGCTGTGCGCGCACGTCGCCGCCCGTGGTCACGATCGCAGGACGCCCGGCGGGCACCGACTCCAGCGCACCCACGCGGGCCGCGAGCCGCAGCAGGTTCTTGACCTTCGTGTCCAGTCTGGACTCGGCAATCGCGCCGCACTCGACGGCCTCGCGCAGCGTGTCACCCCACGGCCCGTCCGGCCCCGGCATCGCCAGGTCGAGTCCGGCCGAGGCGGCGGCGAGGGAGCGTGTCGCGCGCCAGTCCGAGACAACGACGCCGTCGAAGCCCCACCGGGCGCGCAGCGGGTCGTCGAGCAGCCGGTGCTCGGTCATGGTGGTGCCGTTGACCGCGTTGTACGCCGCCATGACCAGCAGCGGCCGCACGGCCAGGACGATTTCCTCGAACGGCGCGAGATACACCTCTCGCAGCACGCGCTCGCCGAGCCGCACATCGACGGAGAAGCGCTCGGTCTCCGAGTCGTTGGCGACGTAGTGCTTGACCGTCGCCCCCACACCGTGTTCCTGCAGGGCGCCGACGAGTGCGGCGCCGATCCCGCCGGACAGCAGCGGATCCTCGGAAAGGCACTCGAAATGCCTGCCCCCGACCGGGCTGCGGTGCAGGTTGACCGTCGGCGCGAGCACCACGTCGACGTTCTTGCGCACGGCCTCGGCCGCGAGCAGCCTGCCGGCGGCGGACGCCCCGGCGATGTCCCAGCTCGCCGCGATCGCGGTCGGACAGGGCAGGCAGGCCGACGGCTCCCCGTCGTCCCACGAGGGTCCGCGGACCCCGGCCGGGCCGTCGGAGAACGTCATCGCGCGCAGACCCACCGCGGGCTCCGCGTGGGTGTGCGAGTGCCCGGCGCCGGTCAGCAGCCGAACCTTGCGCGGAAGGTCGAGCTTGCCGACCAACACGTCGAGGTGCTCCTCCAGCTGGTCGCTCAACACGACTCCCCCTCCGAACGCCGGAACCGATCGAGATAGACGGCCAGCACCCCGGCCATGTCGAAGGACGGGTCCAGCAGCCACTGGACCTGCAACCCGTCCATGACCGCGTGCAACTCGGCGGCGAACTGCACGGGATCGAGCTCCGCAGGCAGCTTTCCGGCTGCCTGGTCGTGGCGGACACGCTCGGCCATGACCTGGCGGACGCGGACGTAGCGGCGCCGGAAGAAGTCGTGGGCCGGGTGGCCGGGTTCGATGCTTTCGGCGGACTCCACCGCGAACAGCCGCATGGACTCCGGGTTCGCCATGTTGTGACGGCACAGCGACAGCACCGCGTCCACCACCGAGGAGGTGCGGAACATCTCCTGCATGTGCTGGGTGCTGTCGGCGTCACGGTGCTCCAGAGCGGCGATCAGCAACTCTTCCTTGCTCTTGAAGTGGTGGAGCAGCCCGGGCTGCGAGATGCCCACGGCCGTTGCGATGTCGGCGAGAGCCACACCCCGGAAGCCGCCGTTGCCGAACATCTCCGTGGCGACGGTGAGGATCTGCTCCCGCCGCTCTCCGGGTGGTCGGCGGTTACGCACCGACGGCGCTTCTGTCACGCGCTCCTCCTTGCCGCTCCGTGTGATCGCGGTTACCTTACCAAGTACTCGGTAAGGTACAAGAGTGAGATGAGGACCTCATGGGCCGGAACCAGGTGCGCGCGACCGGAGCCGAAGGTGAATCGGCTGGTCAGTCCACCGAGAAGGGCGAGGAGATAACGATGAGGCATCGGCCGAACTTTCTGATCGTCGTGGCCGACCAGCTCCGGGCGGACGCGCTCGGCGCGTTCGGCAACGCGCTCGCCCGCACCCCGCACCTCGATCGGCTCGCGGCGGAGGGCACGGCGTTCACCAACGCCTTCGCCCAGCACCCCGTGTGCGCGCCAAGCCGGGCGTCGTTCCTGTCCGGCTGGTATCCGCACACGGCGGGACACCGCTCCTTCGGCACTCCCCTGCGCGCGGAGGAACCCAACTTCCTGCGCGCGTTCCGCGAGAACGGCTACCACGTGACGTGGACCGGCGAACGCGGTGACACGTTCGGCCCCGGCGCCACCGAGCTGGCCGTGGACGAGCACGGCTTCTCCGTGCGGCCCACGAGTGGCCGCTGGGCGGAGGGCCACCCAACGACCGAGCGACCGGAACTGCCCGGCGCAAGTGACGACGCATGGGGTCGGCTGTTCTACCGGGGACGGGTCCTCGACCGGGACTACATCGACTTCGACGAGGCCGCCGTCCGCACGGCCGAGCAGTGGCTCGCCGAGCCGCCCGAGCAGCCCTGGGTCCTGTTCGCCCCCCTCGTCGCGCCGCACTGCCCGTTCCAGGCCCCCGAGCCGTGGTTCTCCCTGCACGACCGGGACGCGCAGCCCGAGCCCGTGTCCGGCAGCGGGCCCGAACCCGCCTACCTGCAAGGAATCCGGGACTACTACGGCACCGACCGGGTGACCCCGGAAATGTGGCAGGAGGTCGCAGCCACCTACCACGGCATGGTGTCGCGGCTGGACCACCACGTCGGGCGGCTGCTCGCCGCGGTACGCCAGGCGGGTGCCGCCGACGACACCGTGACCGTGGTCCTCTCCGACCACGGCGAGTACCTCGGCGACTTCGGCGTGATCGAGAAGTGGCCGTCCGGGCTGCACAGCTGCCTCACGCGCGACCCGGTGATCCTCAGCGGAGGAGGCCTGCCCGCGGCCGGGACGATCGACGCCATGGTGGAGCTGATCGACGTGTTCCCCACCCTGCTCGACGTCGCCGGGATCGAGCCCGGCCACCAGCACTTCGGCCGGAGCCTGCTGCCCGTACTGCGAGACCCGGGCGCCGGGCATCGCGAGTACGTGTTCAGCGAGGGTGGCTTCCTCGCGGAGGAGGAGCCGAAGCTCGAGCGCTCGCCGTTCCCCTACGACCTCAAGTCCGCACTGCAGCACGACCGGCCGGCCGCCGTCGGCAAGGCGTTCGCGGTGCGGGACCACCGCTGGACCTACGTCTGGCGGCTGTACGAGCCCGCCGAGGTCTACGACCGGGCCGCCGACCCCGACGAGGCGCACAATCTCGCCGGCAACCCGGAGGCGTCCGACGTCGAGGCCAGGATGTCCCAGGTGCTGCTCCGCTGGCTCGCCGAGACCGCCGACATCCTGCCCGAGCGGGCAGACTCACGGTTGCCGAAGGTCGCTCGTCCCGCACCGGGAGAGTCGGTGCGGCCCCGGCGGGTCGGCTGATCATCCGTATCCGGCAACCGAAGGGAATTCACATGAAGGCGGCCCGCTGCTGCGCCCCTCCCCGCGGCGAGGTCACGGCGAACCAGCCACGCCCGGCAGTCGCTCCGGCCGCGCGGGAGCGCCAGGATCCGGCGCTGGCGCCGATTCCCGGTACCGAGTTCCTCATGGGCACCGACAACCCCGACGCGTTCGCCACCGACGGTGAAGGCCCGGTCCGCACGGTGCGGGTGGATCCCTTCCGGCTGTCACCCCACACGGTGACCAACGCCGAGTTCGCCGCGTTCGTCACCGCGACCGGCTACCGCACCGACGCCGAGCGGTTCGGATGGTCGTACGTCTTCGCCGGCTTCCTGCCCGCCGAACTGCGGCGCGTCTCCCCGCGGCCGGAGGGCACACCGTGGTGGTGTGGCGTCCGAGGTGCGTTCTGGGCCGCACCGGAGGGGCCGGGAAGTACCTGTCAGGACCGCGAGAACCACCCGGTGGTCCACGTGTCCTGGCACGACGCGAACGCCTTCTGTCAGTGGGCGGACACCCGGCTACCGACCGAGGCGGAGTGGGAGTTCGCCGCCAGGGGCGGCCTGGAACAACGGATCTACCCGTGGGGTGACGAGCTCAGCCCGGCCGGCGAGCACCGCTGCAACATCTGGCAGGGCCGGTTCCCGGTGCGGAACACCGCCGAGGACGGCTACCGCGGCACGGCGCCGGTGGATGCCTACCCGCCCAACGGGTACGGGTTGCACAACATGGCAGGCAACGTCTGGGAGTGGTGCGCCGACCGGTGGAGCACCGAACACTCGGCGGTGTATCCCCGTGGGCCGGAGCCGGGCACCGAACCGGACGACCTCCGCGTCGTGCGTGGCGGCTCCTACCTGTGCCACCACAGTTACTGCAACCGGTACCGGGTGGCCGCGCGAACCGGCAACACTGCGGACAGCACCAGCGGCAACACCGGATTCCGCGTCGCCAAGGACGGCTGACGCGTTCGCGGCTCACCTGGCCTGGGAGCCGGCCTCCCGGTACACCCGCCGACGTCGTCGCGGTGACGGCAGTCGGCTATCCGGCGAGTTCGGAGTACACCGGGCGGAACTTCCCGCCGGCCGACCGGCTCGGTGGTTCGCCGTCCCTGGTCACCTCGACGTCACGGACGCCGTGCTCGGCGAGCAGGTCGGTGATGGCGCCGCGCACCGCCGACCAGACCTGTCCGTCGTCGCGGTCGCCGGACGGTTCCAGCCGGACCCGCAGCCGGGTGGGCTGGTCCTGCACGATCTGGAACCGGGACACGCCCGGCGTGCGGTCCACCAGAGTACCCAGCGCCAGCGGGGGCAGCCGCACCTCGCGGCCGTTCTCGGCGGTGAAGACCAGCACGTCGGAGGTCCGGCCCTGCACCTGGATCGCGGGTAGCGGGCTGCCACAGGGGCAGGGGTCCGGCCGTACCGTGATGCTGTCGCCGAGGTCGTAGCGAATGATCGGCTGCACCCGGTTGGCCAGGTTGGTCAACAGCACGGTGTGTGACCGCTCCCCCGGCGGCACCGGACGGAACTTCGCGTCGACCGGCTCCAGGATCACCCAGTCCGCGTTCACGTGCAGCCAGTTCTCCCCGCAGCCGTTCGCCAGGCCCATGAACTCCGCGCACGCGTACTGGTTGCGAACCTTCGCCCCGAACGCCTCGGCGATCCTCGGATACTCCTCGGGTGGCAGGCCCTCCGCCGCGGTGATCACCAGTACCGGTGCGATGTTCAGCCGACCGGCCTCGCGTTCCCGCGCGGCCAGTGCGATCGCGCTCGCGTAACCGTTGAGGATGCCGGGCCGGAACTCGTTGAGCTCGGCCACGATCCGCTCCAGCGGGTGGTGTATCGAGATGATCCGGATCTTGCGCCGCCGGGACGGGCGCTGCAGCATCAGTCGCCGCGCGGTCGCGTAACCGGCGAAGTGGCCGCCGGTGGCCCACAACGCCGCCGTGCGCCCACCGTTGCTGACCATGCCCCAGTAGTCGTGCCTGCCGCGCAGGAACTGGCCGGTGGCACGGCCAACCGTGATCGCGGAAAGCACGTTGAACATCCGGTCGTCCTGGATGAAGACGCCGCGTTCGCCGCTGGTGCCCGAGGTGGTGACGACCAGGTAGGACCCGAGGAACGGCGTGCCGGCGTTTTCGTCGTCCTCGATGAACTCCCGCACCGCGTCCAGGGTGATCGCGCGGTCGGTCACCCAGTCGCCGAACCGGTCCATCAGCTCGGCCTTGGTGGTGATCGGCAGCGTGGTCGTGTCGGTGACACGCTCCGGTAACGCATGATAGAGCTCGCGGTAGTACGGCGAGTTGGCCCTGGCATGGGCGACCAGCTCGGCCAGCCGGCTCCGCTGACGGGCGGCGATCTCCTCGATGCCACCACGCCGAACGCGTTTCAGGTCACGCAGAACCGTCCACAGGCTCTCTGCCATCGCTGCTCCCCACAGTCGGGTACGTCGGCTCGCTACCTGGTCTTGACCGGCTGCCTCAGGATCGTCTTGAGCTTGGCGGGTGGGGTACGACGTGCGTCGCTGAGGTAGATCTCGTGGTGGTCACCGTTGAAGGTGAGGCCGTTCTCGGGCAGGTAGCGGTTGTGGAGGCGATCCAGGATAGGAGTTTCGTCGTCGTAGGAGCCGATGTGCAAGATCTGGACGCAGGTCCCTTCGACGAGGGTGAGCAGCCTGATGTCTCCGAGCGCGGGGATGGCCTTCTTCTTCGAGACGTTGTCGACTGCGCCCTGAACCATGTCTTCGGTGATCCAGGCCGGCTGGCTGATCATCATGGTCCACTCCCACATCTCCTTGCGTCGCGTGACGAACACGGTGGGATCGTCCGCCCGCCACAATCCCTCCAGCGGGCCGACCACGAAGTCTCGGCCGAGGGTTCTCTTGCTGGCGAACTTCAGCGCGTACGCCACCCCGTACAGGGCTTCGATCGCGTTCGCATACGCAGGCGAGGTGTTCGGATCACCTCGGCCATCGACTGCGATGTACCGGAACTCGGGCACGTCGACGACGGTGAACGCCCGCGACGGCGGAGAGTAGAGCTCCTTGTGAGTCTTCTTGACGTCGTACTTCTCCACTGCGGTCTCCTTGGTCAGTGTGCCCAGTGTGGTTTCGGTCCAGCCGAAATCAGCCTTGAGCATGGCCTCGCTGTAGTCGAAGATCGCCGAGGCGGCTGGAGGCAACGGTTCCTGCCTGGAACGTGCTGTCCGGACCTCCGCGAGCTGTTTCCGCAGCGCGTCCAGGCGCCGGGTCAGTCCGGTCACCACGTCCGCATCCGGCAAGCCTGGACTGTTGGCCATCGCGATCAGTACCCGCGCCCGCATCGGTGTCAGCGTTGTCAGCGCCTCCCGCGTGGCGGCAGCACACAGTTCGCGACCCGACGCCGTGACACGGAAGGTGGCGCGCGACTTTCCGGACGACGGAGCGCCGGTCGCTTCGATCAAGCCACGCCTGGCCAGCTTGTCGAGCAGGTAGTAGATGGAGGAGAAGCCGAGCGCCGTCCATGCGCGTACTCCCCGCTCCTCGATGACCTTTTCCAGGTCGTACCCGTGGCGAGGCTGTTCGACGAGCAGCCCGAGCACCGTCAGCTCGCCGTCGGTCAGAGCTGAAGACATGCCATACTCTAGCGCTAGAATAGNTCGATGACCTTTTCCAGGTCGTACCCGTGGCGAGGCTGTTCGACGAGCAGCCCGAGCACCGTCAGCTCGCCGTCGGTCAGAGCTGAAGACATGCCATACTCTAGCGCTAGAATAGCTGGTCACCTCTCGTGAGTGCGCACACGAGTTAGAACACTGTTACGCACTCACGACCCGACATGGACGGATCGAGGCGATCGCCGCTGCTCCGAGTGGCAGCGCGGGAGACACGAAGTACGGGGTGAGGAACATGGCAAGGAACAGGCCCCAAGCCGCCATCACCAGCGCCGTCACAGCCGTGAGAATGCCGACTGCCCTACCGGTCACATCCGCGATGACCGCCGCGAGACCTGCCAGGACAGGCCCGATCAGGCGGTAGGGAACGATCTCGCTGTCCGCCCGTGCGGCGGGCATCGTCGCGATTGCGCTCCCGATAGTGCCGGCAAAAGCCAGCCACCGCAGGACCCTGCCGACAAGCGGTGCGGGAGTCGGCCGGCCACGCAGATGGACGAACGCTCCCCCGGCGGGACGGTCGGGTGGAGCCGTCCGGACCTGGCAACGGGGTGAGCAGGCCCTCCCTAGCGGGTCGGTGAATGCCTGCGTCGCCGCTCAACCGCGCAGCTGCGCGTTGAGCCGTGCGGCCTGACGGGTGAGGTGCTCGCATTCGGCAAGGTTGGGCGCTGATCGGGCAGCTTCGGCGTAGAGCCGCGCTGCGGTCACCAGGTCACCGTCACGCTCGTGCAGGTACGCCGCAACGGCGGTGTGGCGGGGCAGTGCGGGGTCGAGCCCAGCCAGGGCGGCCAGGCCTGCCCGCGGGCCGTCGGCCTCGCCGACCGCGACGGCCCGGTTGAGGCGGGCCACCGGACTGTCGGTGAGGCGCACCAGCTCGTCGTACCACTCGACGATCTGCACCCAGTCGGTTTCCTCGGCTGTCGCAGCGTCGGCGTGGAGCGCGGCGATGGCGGCCTGGGCCTGGAACTCGCCAAGGCGGTCGCGGGCAAGGGCCGTCTGGAGCACGTCGACGCCCTCGGCGATCAGGCGGGTGTTCCACAGGCCGCGGTCCTGCTCGGCGAGAGGCACGAGCCTGCCGCCGGGACCAATCCGTGCCGGGCGCCGGGCATGGTGGAGCAGCATGAGCGCGAGCAGGCCCGCGACCTCCTCATGGTGGGTCTTGACCGCCAGCTGGCGAGTGAGCCGAATCGCCTCGGCGGCGAGGTCGACGTCGCCGGAGTAGCCCTCGTTGAAGACCAGGTAGAGCACGCGCAGCACCGTGGCGACGTCCCCGGCCTGGTTGAACCGGACACCTGAGATGGTCCGCTTGGCCCTGCTGATCCGCTGGGCCATGGTCGCCTCCGGCACCAGGTAGGCCTGCGCGATCTGCCGCGTGGTCAGGCCACCGACCGCGCGCAGCGTGAGCGCGACGGCCGAAGCCGGTGTCAGGGACGGGTGCGCGCACAGGAAGTACAGCTGGAGCGTGTCGTCCACCCCCACGCCCTGGCCGGGCAGGGGCTCGTCCTCGACGCGTACCTCGCGCTGCCGCCGGGAGGTATCGGCGCGGGCGGCGTCGAGGAACTTTCGCCAGGCCACGGTGACCAGCCAGCCCTTGGGGTCGCGCGGTGCGCCGTGCGGCCACACGCGCACCGCCTCGACCAGGGCGTCCTGCACGGCATCCTCGGCCGCCGCGAAGTCAGCCCCGCGACGGACGAGGATGCCGATCACGGTGGGGATGAGGGTCCGCAGGAGAACCTCGTCCACCGAAGACCTGCTTGCAGGGTCGAGCATGGACGCCGAAGACCTGCTTGCAGGGTCGAGCATGAACCCCGAAGACCTGCTTGCAGGGTCGAGCATGGGCATCGTGCGTCACTCCGTGATGGTCGGAGATTCGCCGTAGAACGGGCGTAGCTCCAGCCACTCGTGGATCGGCTTGCCACCCGCACCCGGAGCCGCGGACAACTCGCCGGCCAGCTCGAGCGCCCGCTCATAGGTCTCGACGTCGATCACCATCCAGCCGGCGATCAGGTCCTTGGTCTCCGCGAACGGGCCGTCGGTGACGGGCGGCCGACCCTCGCCGTCGTAGCGGACGAACGTGCCCTCCGCGGAGAGCGCCTGACTGTCCACGAACTCGCCGGTGCCCTCGAGCCGAGCGGCGAAGTCCCGCATGTACTGCACGTGGGCCGAGACCTCCTCCGGCGTCCACTGGTCCATCGGCACGTCGTTCACCGATGCCGGCGCGCCCCGGTAGTGCTTGAGCAGCAGGTACTTGGCCATCATGTTCTCCTTGGTGAGGTACGGCCCATTATGGCGGTGTTCGCTGCGGGGACGGAGCCGCGCGCGGGTTCTCGACATCCCGCCGCGAAATTCCCTGGCGAGGCCCGAGCGAGGTCACGATCTCGAAGCGTCGGGCGGTTCGGCGAACGCGATCGCGTTCCCGTCCGGATCAGGGACGTTCACGTGGCGGACACCGTTCGAGTAGGTCTCGATCGGTTCGTGGTCGATGCGCTGGGCAACGAGGCGGTCGAGGAGTGCGTCGAGTCCAGCGACAGCGAAGGTAATCCGGCCTGTACCCGCTCGCGTCGCGCTCGGCTCGATGAAGAGCGTGGCATGCTCATCGATGTCCCAGAGAATCTCATCCCCGGCGCGCATGTCGGGGGCCCGTCCGAAGAACCGCGTGTACCAGTCGATGCCGGCGTCGAGATCGGATACCGGTACGCCGGCGATGAGGTGGGTGATCGCGCCGTGCATGTAATTCATCTCCTTCTTGAGCTGGCTGTCGTGGACGATATAGACGGGCGCGTGGGACGGAACTCATCGCGTGCCTGAGCGCAGGCGCGACTGTCGTCGCGGTACAGCGCCGGCCGGCCGAAGAGGTCTCGTCCGGCGCCGGTGGTGGGTGGGTCCTGACACCGCCGCCTGCCGGCGCGTTCGTTGACCGTTGGGCAAGTGGAGTCTCAGAGCGGCGATGGCAGCGTGTGCCTGCTCCGGTTCGGCGCCTTCGGCGATCGCGGACACGTCGACCAACGCTTCTCCGGTCACCGCTCGTACGAACACGGGCTGGCGACCTTGCTGTTCCCGGCGTGCTGGCCACGAATCCCGCGCCAATCCGACGGGTTCCGAAAAGTTCGAAGGAGAGTCATGACGAATCATCGGATCACGGCCCGCCGACCCGAGCGGGCCGAACCGCCGGCGGTCGCCGAGCCCTACACCGCGGCCAACCTGCACGACCCCGTCCTGAGCTGGGTGATCGATGACGAGGACGCGCGGCAGCGGCTCACCATCGGCACCTGGCCGGAGACGATGGTGGCCCACCTGGAAAGCATTCTCCACTCCGGGGAGCTGCTGATCGCCGAGGACGAGCCGGGAGCGGTCGCCGGGATCTCGATCGGGAGTGGATCGACCACCGCAAGGAACCGGCACGCCGGGCCTGCAAGCCCGGAGGGCGCCCAGTTCATCGAGCACGCCTACGGCGAGTATGCCGACCGGATGGAACTGCTGATCGAGCTCACCGGACAGCGACACCCGAAGGCCGGCGCGTACTGGTACCTGCTGAACATCGTGGTCGGCTCGGACCGGCGCCGGGCAGGGCATCGGTGACGCCATGCTTCGCGAGCAGCTGAGGCGGCTGCCGGCCTACCTGGAGGCCAGCTCGCCACGGGACCGGAGGCTGTACGAGCGCGTCGGGTTCACTGACCTCGGCGACCCGATCGAGCCGCCTGACGGACCACGGCTGCAACCGATGTGGCGTCCCGCGACCGCTGGGATGGACCGGCCCGAACCGTCGGGCTGGAACACTCCGGGCGGTGGGCGGTGACTGGCAGCGGCTCCAACCGGAGCCGACGACGTGGAGCCAGCTCCAGCTCCGCGTGCAAGGGCCATCTCGCTGAACCGGCCGAGATGGTCCGAACAACTGCTCATGCCTGGTTCGGCTTTACCTCCAGCCTCGCCGGAGAAAACGACCGGCGGCGGTGACAAACCAGTGGGGCGAGAACAGCAGCAGGTCGGCCGTCTCGGCAGCATCGCTGCTACCGAGATCCAGTCGACATGGCGCACTTCGGCCCGGGCCGTTGGTCAGCTGAACTCGTTGTCGCTCTCGTGGTAGTCGACAGGGAATCCTTCTGCAGTCATGAAGTCGCCGAGCTGGGTGACCAGATCATCCTTCGCCGCACCGGCCTCCAGCCATGTGGCGACCGCGACCTCCCAACCACCATAGGCAGAACGCCATGGCCGCAGCGTCCACGTCAGCGCAACATGCCCGCTGGACTCGTACCTCGCGCTGACCTTCAGGTCGCGATCAGCGTTGACCCAGCGTTGTTCACCCCGCCAACCGCGAGAGTCGAGGCCGTCAATGAAACGAACGAGACCTCGCCCCACCACGAAGTTGGTGACGCCCTCCAGCCGGACGTCCAGCCCGGGTGCCTGCGCGCCGACAGCAAAGAACATCCTGCGGTCGTTGGGCTCCACTGCCGCATGCCGTTCCGCGAAACGCACCGACACCGAGGGGGTGTCCTCGCACCGGAGCACGACCTCCATGTCGTCCAGACAGGCCATCTCGACCTCGGGGAGTAACCAGCCGTGCGGACACCTCGTGATCACATCGCACACGGTACTCGCAGTCACCACGTGGCCGACCCCACAGCAGCGTGCACGATGAGCAGATGTGCCTGGCAGATCAACGTCAATCGCAGCTGAACCATCAGCTACCGGAACGGGCGACGAACGACCCAGCGGCCCCGAATCCGCTCGTGAAGCGAGGTCAGGCGGTCGCGGTAGTTCTCGACGGTGAAGTCCGGGACGAAAAGGTGACCTTACGCAGGAAACGGACTACCGCGCCGACGTCGACGAACTCCATCTTCAACTCGACGGGCCCTCAGGTCGGCGACCTCCGGCCCGGCGCCAGGACACGATGATCTCGCCGGTGGGCGGCCATCCGGTGACGGCTGGTGACCAGGTCGAAGGTGCCATCAACGAACGGCAACGGCGGCCGGTCCTTGTCGGCGACCACGACGACGCCCTTGCCACGCAGGTTCTCCTGCTCCCGCTTGATGCTCGGCGGACGCCCATCAGTTCTGGTAAGCCCGAATGCCCGCAAACCGATGCGCAACGAAGCCGCACTCTTCTGCCGATGAGCGGGGATACCGCGGATGGCTCGAGGCTGCGGCCCGGAGCCAAGGCGCGTGTTCGTACTACTCGAACCACTGCTCGCACAGTTTGCACCGTGCTGGGGCCGAAGACGCAGGCATCAACGGTGCCCTCGTCGTCGATGAACCAGCCGAGGCGGACTGGTCCGAGCCGGGTCTCCAGCAGGACGCTGCCCTCATCGTCGACGGGAGCGGTGGTGACGACCGCGATCGCGGCCTTTCCGAGGGCAGTCGATAAGTCACCACGCAGCTTTCGCGTGAAGTGCTTCGCGAAGTCTTGCCAGTCGGGCAGGTCGAACGAGGTCGACCACTCGACGGCATCGGCAGCCAAGGCCGGTTCGCTCCGCCCTTCCAGCGCCTTGGCGAGCCGCTTCCGCGCCCTGGCGTGCTTCTTTGCTCGATCCTCCATGGCCCGCTTCGCCAGCGAGGTGACCCACGGCATCTCCATCGTCCCCGCGGACGCGGCGACGTGCTGGTCGATCGTGGGAAGGACCGGGTTCGGGGACAGCGTCCGGAACGCGTGCTCGCCCAGGATCGTTCGAAGCTCGGTTTGCCATGCGGGGATCCCGTGCTCGAACGGCTGCCACGGTTCCTCGGTCGTTCGGACCAATATCCCGCCGGTCGGCAGAGTCCGTGCACCACTGGCGACGTCGAGCTCCGATCCGGCGGTCAGGAACGCCGGCCCGAAGTAGTTCAACCAGAACACCCCGGGCAGTCCGACGTCGATGCTTCCGGTAAGCCCCCGGGGCCTCCAGGAGTCGGCCACGACATAGCCGTAGGCCGCGTCCATGGCGATCGCCAGCTCCTCGAACAGCGCGGCGACCTCCTCCACGGCTGCCGGCTCGCTCATCGTCACGGGCAGCCAGTGCTGAGCAACCCCGTGACCGGTGAGGGAGTACCTGTACTCGCCCGCTTCCGGCATGCCGATCCAGCCGCCACGCCCACCGAGAAGGTCGATCTCTCCGCTCTCGAAGTCGGCATACTGCCCATCGCGCCGCACCGTCAGCCACTCGATGGGCAGCCCCTGCCGGGCGAACAGGGCCTCCATCGTCGGCTCGACCTTGATCCGAGCAGGGTCGCCACCCACCTTCACGGGACGCAACCACGGATGGGCATCGAACGCCCGCGCGACCGCCAGAGCGCGGTCCTCGCTCATATCCGCAAACGACCGCAGCACCAGGTAGAGATCATCCACCGTCGAAGGCTCCCAGACCCCTTTCGCGTTCAGCACTCCCACAGCTCGTACCACGAAGTACGCTGCCATGACGACAGCCGAAAGTGCCGATTCCGATCCATGAAGACAGCGGCTCAGGAGCGTCGACGCCGGTCGAATCGTGACCCGTCCGTTCCGCCCGGAGCCAGAGGGTCGGTATTCAGCCGGAAACGACACCGTGCATCCGGTACGAGCCGCTTCTCATCGGCACGTCCAAACGGCGGACGGCGG
>NZ_JAEHOB010000026.1 GCF_016464705.1 Qaidamihabitans albus | reverse complement strand
GCGCGGTTCAGCAGACATAGCCTGAGTGTACTACTCGTACATTGCGTACGTTTGCGCGAAGGTGGAGTACTTGTGTGGTGTCGAGCCCGCCGGTTGCCGGGCTGGATCACGCGCCCACGGCGACGCCGACACCACCCTCAACACCCGGCTCGGCGCGGCCTGCTCCTGGTACCGCGAACTCCGTAAACGCGGCCTCACCGGCTTCAACCCGGCCGCGACCTGCTCGACACCCAGGAACGCTCGAACCTGGCCATCTCCAACCCCGCACCGGCCGCGCCCACCGTGCCGCTCACGATCAGCCAGGTCCGCGCGCCGCCGGGTCGCCGCCGCCCGAGGTCAGCTGACCAAGGCCCAGAACGACGGCGGCGCGGAGCGCATCGCCGTCGCGCGGAAACGGCTCGACGCCGCGTGGCGCGAGTTCGACCACATCTCCAAACGCGGCCATCGCCGAGATGCTGGACATCAACCGCGCCCGGCTCGACCAGCTCAGCGAAACGTCCAGCATCGTCACGTCAATCCGTCTTGGTCTCCGCTGAAGGGCCGTCGCCCGTTTGTTGCGCCCTGCGCGCAGCCAGCTCGATGGACTCACGTGGGGATCGTTTCGGCTCGGGCGGGGCGTGCACAGGTGCCTCAGTGCCCTTGCGCTGCCACTTGACGCCGAGCGCGTCTCGGAAAGAGAGCGTGACCTCCACGTCAGCGGGCGTGACAATGTTGCGCTCCGCGTCGCGGAGTTCGAACGGCAGGAGAATCTTGCCTCCGCTTGGCACGACCGCGGGCAGCTCCGCTGCCATTTCCTCGAACACTTCGCTGGTCCGGCGCAGGGTCATGCCTGGTGTCGAACGGCTGATGATCGCCTCGATGCGTGGCGTGAAGATCGGCGTGGAGCCGTGGTTGTCAACCCTGACCGCATCACTGCGGAGACCATATTGAACGAAGAGGTTGTCCTTGTCGGTGGTGTCGGTCCACTCCACCGACGAGGTCACGGTGCTCGCCTGGCTGACATCGGCGCGGTGGTGCGCCTGCCGTGCGAGTCGTACTGCGACGTAGGCCGCGCCAGCGGTCGCCAGCGCGCCGACGCCTTGGCCGATCGAACTGATCCATTCAAGGAACTCGGGTGCCACCACAAGCGCGTACATCGACGTCAGCTGACGTGCCGTTACGTGTCCGGCGAGATCCTCACCTGGGCCAGGCACTGTGTTGGTTGCCCACGGTTTGTGCTGCGGCGCATACAGTCGCTGGATGAGCGCAGAGGAACCCGACATCACCGACCCGGTCGACGTAGCCAGGCTGGCGTTCAGCGCCGAGGATGGGGTGATCCAGGGCGAGGTGACATGGCAGTCCTACGTCGACACCCACGACGACGGGACGATCACCGTCGACGTGTTTCCTGCTCACAACCCTGCGGGGGACAGCGACGGTGGCGGGTTCCGCTACCGGGTCGAGTACCTCGGCCCCGCTCCCGCGTAGGCCGCCGCGGCTGGCCATGCCGCCGTTCACGCCCGGACGCCAGTTCGGCTGGCAGCGCCTACACCGTGTCGAGCCGTTCGGATGCGGTCCACGGCGGGGTTGCTCGTCGTGCGCTGCGCGTTGCGGTAGTTGAGAATCGGCCGGGTGAAGCCCGTGGCTCCGATGCTGGCCACCCTCGGCGACCTGCCGGGTGGTGACGCGTGGGCGTTCGAGTGGAAATGGGATGGGGTCCGCGCGCTCGTCTGCGTGGATGGTGCCGAGGTGATCGCGTGGTCGCGCAATCAGCGTGACATCACCCCTACCTACCCCGAGGTGGCGGCGATCACCGGGCTGGTCGATCGGCCGGTGCTGCTCGATGGTGAGATCCTCACCCTCGACCACCAGGGCAGACCTGACTTCGGCAGGTTGCAGTCGCGCATGCATGTCCGCCGACCCGACGAGCGGCTACTGCACGAGTACCCGGTCGCTGTCTACGTGTTTGACTTACTGCAGCTCGACGGCCGCAGCCTGCTCGCGCAGCCGTATCAGCAGCGGCGCGCTCGGCTCGCCGAGCTGGAGATCGACGAGCCGCCGCGGTTTCGCACGCCGGATCACTATGAGCGCGTCGACGGCCGTGAGCTGCTGGAGATCGCCCGCGAGCACGGCTTGGAGGGCCTCGTCGCGAAGCGGCGCGACTCGCACTACCAGCCGGGCCGCCGGTCCCGGCACTGGATCAAGACACCACTGCGGCTCACGCAGGAGGTCGTCATCGGCGGCTGGACGCCCGGAGAGGGCCGCCGAGCGGACACGATCGGCTCGCTGCTGCTGGGCGTCTACGACGAGGAGGACCGGCTCACCTACGCCGGACACGTAGGCACCGGGTTCAGTGACGCCGCGCTAGCCGACATGCTGGGACGGCTACGCCGGCTGCAGCGGGCGACAAGCGCATTCGACGTGCCGGTTCCGCGCGAGTACGCGCGCCGCGCGAGCTGGGTGGAGCCGGCGCTGGTCGGCGAGGTCGAGCACCGCCAGTGGACCAGCGACGGGCGACTGCGGCACCCGTCGTGGCGTGGTCTACGACCGGACCGCGAACCCGGTGAGGCCCGGCGCGCGTGAAGTTCGTGTCCGCAGGCCATGGCTGCGGTCGGCGACGACTCAAGCTGGTCAGAAAAGCTCCGGACGGTGGCCGCGACGCCGGCGACGGTCCAGAAGACGCCCGAGGCGAACCACGGCTCTGCCTGCTCCGGTTGCACGAGGAACACACCCCTAGTGTCGCGTGTCGTTAGTTAGTTGACGGTTGGTTGTGCGCCAGAATGGGGCATGGCGAATCATGCTGCGGTGGCTGTGGCGTTGCGCGACGGCGATCGGGAACGGCTGATGTCGATGACGCGGAGCACGGCGCTGCGGGCTGGCTTGGCACAGCGGGCGCGGATCGTGTTGTTGGCCGCCGAGGGGCTGTCGAACACCGCGATCGCGGAGCGGGTGGGGGTGTCGCGGCCGACGGTGATCGGCTGGCGGGATCGCTACGAGCGTGGCGGGATCGCCGGTTTGCACGACGAGCCGCGTTCGGGCCGGCCTCGGCGGGTCGACCACCGGGCGATCGTGGCGGCGACGCTGCAGCCGCCATCGAAGAAGCTCGGGGTGACGCACTGGTCGTCTCGGCTGCTTGCCGATCGGCTCGGGGTGGGCAACGCGACGGTGGCCCGGGCCTGGCGCGATTACGGGATCCAGCCGTGGCGGGCCGAGACGTTCAAGTTCTCCACCGATCCCGAGTTGGTCGCCAAGGTCACCGACGTGGTCGGGCTGTACCTGGCGCCGCCGGAGAACGCGGTCGTGCTCTGTATCGACGAGAAGTCGCAGATCCAGGCGCTGGACCGGACCCAGCCGATGCTGCCGATGCTGCCCGGGCGGACCGAACGGCGCACCCACGACTACCTGCGGCACGGCACCACCACCCTGTTCGCCGCATTGGAGATCGCCACCGGCAAGGTCACCGGAGCGGTCAAGCCACGACACCGGCACCAGGAGTTCCTGCCATTCCTCAAACAGGTCGCCCGCGCCTACCCCGACGGGCAGCTGCACCTCGTGATGGACAACTACGCCGCGCACAAGCGACCCGAGATCCGAGCCTGGCTGGCAGCGAACCCGCGCATCAGCGTGCACTTCACGCCCACCTCGGGCTCGTGGCTGAACCTGGTCGAGGTCTGGTTCGGCATCATCGAACGCCAAGCCATCCACCGCGGCACCTTCCGCTCCGTGCGCGACCTCAACGCCAAGATCCGCGCCTTCATCGACGGCTGGAACGACCGCTGCCACCCCTTCGTCTGGACAAAAACCGCCGACCAGATCCTCAAGAAGGCCAACCGTCAGACCACTTCAAACACGGACCACTAGCTCGCGAGAACGTGACATGCAATCCGGGTTGTTGTTCATCCGCTCTTCGCTTTCGTGTGGAGGTATGAGACCGGAACTAGCGAATTGCTGCCGACGGATTGCGCCCGTGGTGACGCGGATCGTCGGTCGCCGCCGGATGACCGAGATGGTCGGCGCGAAGATGACTCGTGTGACCGCCGATGAATAATAGCGGTGGCCACCCTACTCTCTGGCCGCGCGCCGGAGCGTATGGCGCCGGGCTACCGCACCGGCAAGTCAACTGCTATGTTGACTCAGGCTACCGGCACGGATCCGTAGGAGGCTCCGAGGTGAGCATTGCACCTCAGTTCGCTGCTCATCCCGCGACGACGCTTGGGGACCTCCTTGTCCGAGCCGCTACGGAAGCGCCTGATCGGATGGCCGTGGTCACGCCGCGGGCGATCATCACCTACCAAGGACTTCTCGACCGTGCTCGTCGAGTCGCGCGTGGCTTGGTCGGCTTGGGGGTTAAGGCCCAGAGCAATGTGGGGATCTTCGCTCCCAACGGTATCCCGTACCTTGAGGCGCTCTTCGCTGTGCACCTCGTGGGCGCCACTGCCGTCCCCATCAACGTCCGGCACAGGACCTCCGAACTCCGGTTCATTGTCACACACGCCGACCTCGACGTAGTGCTAACGACGACGGAGATCGATGACTACAGCGATCTCGGTGCAGTGCTCACCGAGGCGCTGCCCGGAGCGAGCATCGCTGACGACCCGAGTGACCTCCAGCTTGAGGGCTGCAAGCTCCGTTCAGTGGTGCTCCTGGACGGACACGGAAAGCCGGGCACATTGGCCCGGCACAATCTAGAGGACCTGGCAGGCCGAGTCACCGACCCTGAGGTGGACGCACTGCGCATCGGTGTCCAGCCGAGCGACCTCGCGGTCATTCTCTATACCTCGGGGACGACCGCGCATCCCAAGGGTTGCATGCTTTCGCACGACGCCCTCACGCGCGGCCCTGTCGATCGCGCTCGCAAGCGCTTCCGAACTGCCGAAGATCACGACGTTTTCTGGATTCCGGGCCCGATGTTCCACGTTGGCGCACTTTCACCCTACGTCTGCTGCCTGGCGGCCACGGGCACCGTGCTGACGGACGAGTACTTCGACGCAGGCCGAGCGCTAAAATTGATGCGCTTGCATGGCGTCACGTCAGGATGGCCGTGGTTCCCAGTCATCACGTCCGCTGTCCTCGATCACCCCGATTTCGACCCGAGCGCGCTTTCGTCGTTGCGTTACCTCGGACAAGTTGGGCCGCGGTCGCTGTTCGACCGGCTACGAGAGACACTGCCCGAAACCGAGCTGATCAAGTCGTCCGGGATGACGGAGACGGCCGGCTCCTTCGGACTCAGTTCCCCTGACGAGAGGTTCGAGGAGCGCGTCATCCATCAAGGTGAACCGGTCCGCGATGTCGAAGTCAAGGTCGTCGACCCCGTGAGCGAGGACGAACTGCCGCGAGGTTCCGTGGGCCACCTTTTGGTTCGTGGCTATTGCGTCACTTCGGGCTACTACGGAGAGCCGGAGCTCACCGAGCAGACCATTGACGAGGACGGGTGGCTTCGCACCGGCGACCTGTACAGCCACACCGCGCGCGGGAAACTCAACTTCCATGGTCGGCACAAGGACATGTTGAGGGTCGGTGGGGAGAACGTCGCCCCGCTCGAGCTGGAGGAGTTCCTCTGCGACCACCCGGCTGTCGAGACCGCCGCTGTGGTGGGCCAACCGGACGACCGGTTGGACGAGGTGCCCGTCGCCTTTGTCGAGCTGCGGCCCGACGCGGTGGTCGAGTCGCAGGACCTCATCGACTTCTGTCGGGGTCAGATCGCCAGTTTCAAGGTCCCTCGGGCAGTCCACTTCGTCCGTCCAGGTGAATGGCCGGTGTCCGCTACGAAGATCGACAAGCGCGCGCTGCGAGATCGAGTCCGTGCACGGCCCGAACAGAAGGACTGAGACGCCCCGGCAGGCTGGACCGGTCGGGGCTCGTCGCCACACAGGCGAGCTGTCGCCGAGCACGCACTGAGCTTTCCACCTGGCCGCACTTGGAACCGATTGGGCTGGGGCTGCAGGGATTGACAGACCTCCTGTGACGGATTCATGGCGTGCTGGGCGAGTGCGCGAGCTGCAGACGTGGAGCCAGCGGCAGCGGCGCAGGCGCTCCCATCTCTGGTGCGGCACGGAACGCCTCGATCACGTAGGCGGCGAAGCGGCGGGAAGCCGTGAGCCGGTCGGCACGCGGCAGGTCCTGGACACCCCGGTGGGCCATGAGCATGAGGATCAAGTCGTCGACGACGAAGCCAGGGCGCAGCTGGTCGGTCTCGTGGGCACGGCGCGCCAGTTCGGCAACCGCGCGCGAAGTCCGCTCTCGGTCGGCGGCGAAGTCCATGGCCTCGGGGAAGGCCGCCATGAAGGCGTCGGCGAATCCCCTGCTGTGCGCGTGGAGCTCACAGATCCTTTCGACCAGGCTCCGGAATCCGTGCCACGGGTCCGAGTCTGCAAGGGCGTCGCGGACGACGGCATGGCAGGCTCGCCGCTGCTCGGCGAAGGTCTCCCCGATTAGTGCTTGCTTGGTCGGGAAGTGCCGGTACAGCGTGGCGGGGCCGACGCCTGCGTGCCGGGCGACCTCTCGCATGGGCGCACTCAGGCCCTCCTCGCCGAAAACCGTGCGGGCGGCGTCCAGGATGCGGGCACGGTTGTCGCGGGCGTCGGAGCGCCCAGTGTGAGGCAAACGGTCGGTCATGGCCTCTCACTTTAGCTAAACGGACGGGAGCGTCCGTTACGGTCGTATGGTGGTGACGACGCCCCATCCCGGCACGCTCGCGGCGGTGCCTCCGGCTGTGGGGCGAGCTCGCCGCTCACGGTCGCCGCAACTGCGACCCGTCCGTTCACCAAGGAGCAGAATTGAAAGCCGTCGTTATCAGAAAGTTCGGAAAGCCAGACGGTCTGGAGGTCGTCGACTTTCCCGTGCCCGTCCCCGGCCCGGGGCAGCTACAGATCGCCACGGAGGCGGTCGGGGTAGGCGGCGTGGACGCCGTGATCCGCCGGGGAACGCTCGTCGCGTACGGCTTCAAGGAGGGGCATCTCCTTGGCAGTGAGGTGGCGGGAACCGTCACCGCCGTAGGAGAGGGCGTGGACGCCTCGTGGACAGGGCGGCGGGTGTGGGCGTTCACCGGCCTGTCCGGTGGGTACGCCGAGCAGGCCGTCGCCTCGGTCGAGGACGCCCTTCCGCTGCCCGACGGAATGACCAGCGCGGACGCGGTGACTCTCGGCGGTTCCGGTGTGGTCGCCCACTTCGCCCTGGACCGCGCCCGTTTCGCGGCCGGCGAGACTGTGCTCGTGCGGGGTGCGGCAGGCAGCATCGGGATCACGGCGGTCCAGCTTGCGGCCAGGGGCGGTGCGGGCGCGGTGGCCGTGACCACCTCATCAGAGGAGCGTGGCGCCCGCCTGCGGGACTTGGGCGCGACCCATGTCCTCGACCGCTCCGGCGAGGGCGGCTCGGACGCACCGTCGGGCTTCGACGTGGTGATCGATGTCGTGGGGGGTCCCCAGCTTCCCCTGTTCCTGGACAGGTTGAATTCCAACGGGCGATATCTGGCTGTCGGCGTGGTCGGCGGGCAGCCGCCCGCGGACTTCGGCATGCGGCTGATGGTCGCCTTCCGCAAGTCGCTGTCGTTCGCCACCTTCAGCTCCGACACTGTGCCCGGCTCTGACAGGCAGGCCGTGCGGTCATCCCAGTTCGCCGATGCAGCACACGGCGACCTGCGGACGGTCGTGCACGACGTGCTGCCGCTCGATCAGGCAGCGCTGGCCCACCGCGAGATGGACGCGGGCACGGTGTTCGGCAGGATCGTGCTGGTCCCTGAGCCAGGCAAGAACGGCGTTTGCGGCCCCACATAACGGAATGGGCCCCTCTCGGTCGTGGCTGACGCCCGGCCGACGACTGCCACCACAGCCGGCGGCCGGGCGCGTGGGTGAGCAGGCGATCGCGCTGCCGCACTTGCTCCGGCGCCTGCGCATCCGCTGGAGAGCTTCCTCGGCCTGGCCTGCGCTATTTGCTGACGCCGACTCAGGAACCACTCAATCTGTCGGGACGCCTGACTCGTGAAGCAGCTCAGCCACCCGACCACCGCGGATCGCGGCGTTCGGCCAGTGCGGCGCGGGACTCTCGTGCGTCCGCGGTTGAAGCGTACGTTTCGATCGACTCGTAGCGGGTGCTGATCGCCACATCGAGCGGCCAGCCTTGCCGGAAGTCAATCGCCTGCTTGGCAGCTTGGGAGACCAGGGGCGAACAAGCCAGCACCCGGTCGGCCCACTGTCGGGTAACCTCCTCGAGGTCTTCGAGATCGCACACCTCGTTCACCAAGCCATAGTGCAGGGCCTGGTCAGCGTCCAGCGTCATGCCGGCCAGCACCATCCCCATGGCGACGTGGTGCGGGAGCTGCCTGGTCACCCGGTGCAGGATGCCCGCCTCGGCGATGACTCCGATCTGTGCCTCCGGAATCGCGAACCGAGCACTGCGCGCGGCGATGATGATGTCCGCGCACATCGCCAGTTCGAAACCGCTCGCGAGGGCCGGTCCTTGTACAGACGCGATGAGGGGCTTGCGGAGTGCCAAGCGGGGGCCGCCCAGTCCAGTCAAACCACCACCGATGGCGATGCGGTTCTTGGATCGCTCGTCAAGATCGTACAGGTCGGCCCCAGCGCAGAAGACCTTGCCCGCTGACGAGAGGACCACTGCCCACACCTGGCGATCCTCGTCGACTCGTCGCCAGATCTCGGCGAGCTCACGATCCATCGACACGCTGATCGCGTTACGCGCGCGGTCGCGGTTCAGCCGCACATGCGCCAGATGGTTCTCAATCGTCAGCTCGACCTCGGCCATGGGTTTCCCTCCTGGCTACCGGCGCGATGGCAGGCAGCGATCAGTCAGTCACGGACAGTCATCCCGTCGAAGAAAATGGAGGAGAAGGCCGCAGCGACATCTCGCGCGCTCGTCGAACGCCCAGGCTTATACCACCGATGGGTCCAGTTGAGCATGCCGAAGAGGGCGTTTGTGGCCAGATCCGTTCGCATATCGGGGCGGAAGGTGCCCTCATCGATACCTTCTGCGATCAGTTGCATGGTGATCGACTGGAGTCGACGCAGCTTCCGCAGCATCTGGTTGGACCACTCCTCGCCGAGTACGGCGGCCACCTGGTTGACGTCCTGCTGCATGTAGACGTGCACATAGGGGTAGCTGCGCTCATAGGAGTCCAGCAGGTGCTCGACGAGCAGCTGCAGCCGCTCACGCGCCGGGAGTGGGAGCTTCAGAATCTCCTCGCCCTTTGCAACGTTGCCATCGGTGACGCCCTCCACGCCATCACGAAAGAGCTCGTTCTTATTGCCCACGTAGTAGTACAGCGAGGCGCGGTCGATGCCAAAGCGCTCCGCAATGTCGGCTAGTTTGGCCCCCTCGAAGCCCTTCTCGGCGAAGACTTCTGCAGCGACGCGGACAATGGCCGCCCGGCGGGCGCGATACTCGTGCTGGCCCTCTGCCTGCGCAGCGCGGCGACGACGACTGATGCCACTGTCGTCCGACGTCCCATGCTTCCCGTGCTTACTGTTCCGCGCCGTATTCTTCGCCGACACTCTTTCACCCCTTACCGCCTGCGAAGACTGTCGTCCCGTCACAACAGGCGCTCTGGCCGCCAAGGTCGCTGAGCCGGCGAAGCGGCAACAGCAACGTTGACCAGCGTATCACCGCGCGGTCGAACTCTTGGCGACGACCGGCCCGGCCCCGGCCCCGGCCCCGGCCCGGGACCCATTCGCCGGAGCTGCCGGGCAACGAGGTCACGGCATTGCGGCACCGGGGGGTCGCGTCCGCCCTGAGGGCGCCGTCCTTTGATTTCACACCGCGTTCGCGCCACCGTCGACGAAGAAGACCGATCCGCTCACAAACGAGGCCGCGTCTGAAAGCAGCCACGCGACGACCTCGGCGACCTCCGGTGCCCGCCCGAATCGCCCCAGTGGATGTGCTTGCTCCCTCGCTCGCCGTAGCGCAGGGTCCTGGAGCGACTCGGCGGCCATCGCGGTGTCGATCACCCCGGGAGCGACCGCGTTGACCCGTACGTCCAGGGAGCTGTAGTCGGCTGCGGCCGATCGGGTGAGCCCGATGACGCCGTGCTTCGAGGCGATGTAGGCGGGCAGGTTCGGCGGGGCCACCGTGCCGGCCCGCGACGACATGTTGACGATCGACCCACCGCCCCGTTCCACGATGAGTGGAATGAAGTGTTTGAGGCACAAGAACGGTCCGGTCAGATTCACACTGATCGCACGCGTCCACTCCTCCAAAGTCACCTCGCAGACCGGAGCCGACCTGGGCGACACCCCTGCGTTGTTGACCGCCCCGTCAAGCGAGCCGAACACGGATCGACACGTTTCCGCTACTCGAGCCACATCGTTCTCCGAGCTGATGTCCGCCGCCGCCGCGTGCACCAAGGCGCCCGTCGCCTCGAGTTCCCTGGCAGCCGAGAGGAGGGCCGGCTCATCCCGATCGACGAGTAGCACCGACGCTCCCCGGCTGGTGACGAGGTCCACCGTCGCACGACCGATCCCCGCCGCCGCACCGGTGACGATGAGCACGCGATCGGAGAGGTCCAAGGCGCGGAACTGGGTCGGCTCTGGCATGGAAAATCTCTTCCTACTCTGCACACGGGGACGAAAGGCGGCGGGTCATGCCGCTCAACATTTGCGTTGGGAGTGTCGTTCGTGCTGGGAGAGATCCGAGGTCGGCGGGACGTGGTAGCCCTCCTTGACCGACCTGAACCCCTGCTCGCGGACCTGCTCCCGGACCGCAAGGACTGACGGTGAGAGGTGAAGAAGCGCATCCATCTCGGCGACAGAGTTCGCCACCTGCCGGGCACCCATGGCGTCCATCGCGCGATTGATGGACAACTTCTTCACGCGCAGCACGTCCGGGGGCGTGAGCGCGATGCGAGCGGCCAGACCGCGCACTTGCGACTGCAGGTCAGCGACCGGCACCATGTGGTTGGCCCAGCCCCACCTGACGGCTGTCTCCGCATCGATCCAGTTGCCAGGTACGAACGACAGCTCCTTCGCGCGCTTCGGACCGACCAAGGGAGCCCACAGCGGCGCGATGTAGCCGCCGCCGATCGGGACCGTAGGCTCTCCGATCCGTGCGTCCTCGGCGAGGATCGTGATATCGGTGAAGACGCAGAGTTGGGTTGCGCCTGCCACGCAGTAGCCATGAACCGCCGCGATCACAGGCTTCGGATGATCCCAGATCGCCATGAACCGGTCGACGTTTCTCTGCAGCCGCTCGCGGTCGCCGACTGGGTCGGCCGACTTGGGAACGCCCACCTCGGTGATGTCGTATCCGCCCGAAAAGCCCTTCCCCTCACCGCGGATGGCCAACACCGGGCCGCCGGTGAACCGCAGGCGTTCGAGTGCGTCCGACAACTCCTCGAGCATGTCGGCCGACAAGGCGTTCGCGCGGTCGGGGCGAGCCAGGACGATCCAGCTCAGGTTCTCCTCGTGCTCGATTCGGATGTGTTGGTAGGTCGTGGGTTCTGACTGCACTGGCGTTTCCTCTCATGGTGCGACAGAACTAGGTCGTCCGTCCGCCAGACCTTCGCCGGCAGATCGGTGGGACCACTTTCCACCTTGGAATGTGATCCGCTGAACCGCCCGGACTGATTCACGCCGCCCGCGCGCACAATCCGGACCTCTCACCGATCGTTGTAGTCGGCGAGATCGACTTCACGCGTCATATCCCAGTACTGCAGGTTGGTGAACGGCATGACGAAGACGACCCGTCCCGCCGAGTTCCGGTAATAGGTCTGCAGTCCCGGATGGCTCCACACCGTGTTCGCGTGCGTGGCGTCCACCAGGTCGTTGTAGGTGTCAGTGGCCTTTTCGGTCGCGTCGAGGGCACGGACGCCACGCTCGACAAAGGTGCCGATGAGCTCTCGCAGGTAGCGCATCTGGAGCTCCATGAAGTGCATGAAACTCCCACTGCCGGGAAACGAGTGGGGACCGCCCAGCATGAAGAAGTTCGGAAAGCCGGGCACCGAAACACCGAGGTAGGCCTTGGGGTCGTCGTCATTCCAGACCTCGCGCAGGGTGTGACCACCAATTCCCCTCACCTCCATCGACGAGACGAAACGGGCGGCCTGGAACCCGGTGGCCCACACGATGACGTCGGCCTCGTGCTCCTGTCCCGCGGCATCGACCACTCCGGAAGAGGTCACCCGCGTGACGTGCTCGGTGACGAGCTCGACGTTCGGTCGACGCAGCATGTCGTACCAGCCGTTGTCGAGCAAGATTCGCTTGCCGAACGGCGGGTAGGACGGCAGAGACTTCTCGACGAGGTCTGGTCGCCCCGCCAACTGCTCGACGAGGTAGCGAGTGAAGAACTTGCGATGCCCGTCGTTTCGGGCATTGACGGAGCGCTCCTGGTGCTTCCACTTCGGGTCGATCCGCAGCGCGTCGATGACCTTGTCGCCGAACTGCCAGAACAGCCTGACCCAGTACCAAGCGTGATACAGCGGACAGGTGTCGACGAGCATCCTGAGCTCGTCGGGGATCGCCTGCATGAACTTCGGGAACGGCGCAATCCATTGCGGGGTCCTTTGGAAGATCGTCAGCCGGTCCACCTGCGAGGCGATGGCTGGGCCGATCTGCATGGCACTGGCCCCCGTTCCCACAAGCGCTATTCGCTTGCCAGCCAAGGACAACCCAGCTGGCCACTCCGAGGAATGAGACTGCGCGCCCTCGAATGTGTCCATATCAGCTACATCTGGCATGCGCTTCTGGTTCAGCACGCCGACGGCACTGATCACCACGTCGGCGACCAGGATCTCCTCGGAGCCATCCTTGTTGCGGGCCGATACCTTCCACCGCCGGATGTCCTCGTCATATCTGGCCGACAAGACCTCCACACCGAATCGGGTACGTGGGAGCGCGCCGATGCCGTCGAGAACCCGGTGGAAATAGTCCTGCAACTGGTCGCGCAACTCGAAATGCCTCTCCCAGTCGTTCCTGGCGAACGAGAAAGAGTACAGGTGGCTGGGGGTATCCACGCCGGCGCCGGGGTAGGTGTTTTGCAACCAGTTGCCACCGGCCTCAGGCTGCTTGTCGACGATCGTGTAGTCCACCCCCATGCTCTCCAGGTGGTGGGCCGCCGCGATTCCCGCGACACCGGCACCGATCACGAGGACCCGAAAGCCGTCCGGGACCTCGACGGGCGTTCCCTCGGCCCCTGGGCGAGCCGGTCGCATGCGGCGCGCGAGCTCGTCAGCAAGCATCGGCCCGTACGCCGGGTCGATCGGCTCACCCATGCAGACGCTCAGCATGCGCACCGCTTGCTCGGGGGTCGGAGTCGGGATCGCCGGCTCGATGCCGTCCCGCAGGCGTGCGATCGCTTCATAGGCCGCTGTCCGGATCTCGCGTCGGACGTGCTTCGGAAGACCGCCAGAGTCGTGGTCACCCAGCCCTTTGCCGCGGGAAGGGAGGTACGGCGCGCGCAGCCACTTCTCGTCGCCGGTGAACTGGTGAACGACCATGAGAAGTACCGGGAAGTTGGCAGCAGATACTGCTGTCCAGAGCCGCTCAAGGTCTCCTGCGGTGGAGCTCGACCGCCACTCTTGTCCGGCAGGCGACGATTCTGTGTTCACCCGTATGACTCCTCGCAGCGCTCGCGCCGACGCCACAGCGTCAACGTTGGTGTTGATCGATGTCCGTCTCCATGGTCCACCGAATAGGCCGTTCAAGTCAACACACGTGTTGAACACACCGTGCGCGACCTCCCGGTCGTCGCCGCGCCAGGGAAACCTGTGACCACGCAGGTCCAGCCCGTCAGACCGTGACGCACAGCTGGTCGGCGCTCACGGGACAGGGACGTAGTCGGCCGTCCCTGGTCGTGGGCGCGCCCGATGAGTGCTCGACGGGAACCCACCGGTCGTCACGGAACGCACGATGCCTTGCCGACCAGCTGAATCCGTCAGCGGGGCAACACGATCGCTATCCGGCCTGCCAGAGCTCGCGGTAGGCCGCCCGGTAGTCCGTGTCACCAGTGTAGGACTGGCCGTCCGGCGGCAGGTTGTCCTTGGTGAGCAGCCGATATGCAGGAGTCGACGGAACAGGTTCCTCACCGTTGAGTAGCCGGTTGAGTGCGTCGACTCCACCCCACGCGGCCCATTCCAGCGCCGTCGCCATCGTCGCAACCTGGGTATTGCCCTCACGGATGAAGTCGAGGCTCTGGAGGTTCCCGTCGAAGCCAACCAGGGGTGCTGTGCTGCTGATCTCGTGCATGGCGGGAACCATCGCTCCTACCGCGCCGTCGTATGCGGCGTACACCATGTTCACGTCGGGGTGGCTCTGCAGGGACCCTTTGACCCGGGCTGGGAGTGTCGTGCCGATCTCGGTGGCGGAGAAGCTCGTGGTGAACGCCTCTGAGCAGTTCTCGCAGTACTGCTTGATCCCATCGCGGAACCCGGTCTCGTAGGCGTCGGAGGCGGCGAATGACCGGTCGCTGAAGTAACCGATGTTCCCGTTGCCTGCCGTGGCGAGGGTGACCCACGCGGCCATGACCTCGCCGATCTTCTCCCCGGGTGCGGTCGAGAAGTACTCGACCCCGTCCTCGGACGCTTCCCCGGTCGTACCCACCGAGACCACGTGGATTCCCGCTTTGCGCACGCGCTCAACGGTGGACGCAACGACTGGATACTCGACGGCCGCGAGGAGCACCGCATCAGCCTTCTCGGTGATCGCTTGTTCCAGGGCGCTATTCTGCAGGTTCGGGTCACCCTGTCCGTCGACGACCTTGGCTTTCCAGCCGATCGCCTCGGCAGCCTCGAGTGCGCCCGCAGAGATCCGCGCGCACCCGGCAGCGGCCTGGTAGCACGAGACGATCACGAGGGTCTTGTCCTCGGCGGCGGCGGGAGAAGACGTCGGGAAGTCCGTGGGCTCGAACTCGGCGAGCGCTCGGTCGACGACCTTCTGGGCGGCTTCGTTGGCATAGTCGCTCTCGGCACTGGCGCCCGAGTCAGACTGCTCCACCGTGCTGCACGACGTCAGCAACAATCCGGCCGTGGCCGCGCAGGCCACCAAGCTCGTCCTCATCGCAGTCATCTGCTTCTCCTTGGTTGGGGTACCGGTGTCCGAAATGGATATGGCCCTCGGAACTCCCGGAGGGTGGTCAGGGCGCAAGGGGGCTGGGTTCAGGCCATGTCACCCGACACTTCGGGAACGGCGCTCCACGACAACCGAGAACGAGACCGCCGCGATGAGCGCGATGCCACTGAATACAGGCGGGACCCAGAACGGCGCGCCAAGCAGCGACAACCCATTGAGCCCGACGCCGAGGACGAATGTCCCGACCACCGTCCCCCAGACGTTGAACGACCCCCTACGGATCGTCGCAGCGCCAAGGAACGCAGCGGCATATGCCGGAAGCAGGAACGAGGGCCCGACATCCGGAGGCGCCGAGCCGGTCCTTCCGGTTTGGAGAACGCCGGCGAGTGCCGCGAGCGCGCCGGCGCCGACGAAGGCGATGGTCACGAACCGGCTGGTACGGACACCGGTAAGGCGGGCGGCGTCGCGGGCCAACCCGGTCGCCCGTAGCCTCCGTCCGGCCGGCGTCATCTCGATGGCGTACCACAGCACCAGCGCGCAGATGAGGAAGACGTAGAACGGCGCAGGCACACCGAGAAGTCGACCTTGACCGAGGTTCTTGAGGTCGAGAGGCACACCCTTGAACAGGATGGTGCCCTGGGTCAGCAGAAGGTTGCCGCCCGCAAGGATTGTCCCCATCCCGAGCGTGGCGATGAACGCGTTCACGCCGACACCCTCGACGACGAATGAGTTCGCCAGCCCGACCACCGCACCGATGAGGACGGCGAGCACGATAGCGGCCGGGGTCGACAGCTGGTGTACCCCGGTCGCCCACGCGACGAAGACGGATGTGAAGCCCAGCGTGGCTGCGGCCGACAGATCGAACTTCCCCGCGATCAGGGGGAGCATGACGGCGAGGGCGAGGATGCCGGGTACGGCTTGGTCCCCCAGCACCGCCTGAATGTTCTGGCCGGTTAGGAAGCGGCCAGGGAGCGCGACCGCGAACACCACGCATAGCCCGACGAGAAACGCGACTACGGCGTAACTGGTGGCTCCGGTTGTTGCCGTGACGAGGCGCTGGCGCCGTAGAGCGACACCTTCCACGGCGACAACGGTGCTGCTCTCTGAGGTCATGAGTGCTCCTCCCCGTTGCAGAAACGGGTCAGCTGTTGCAGGGATGTGGCGGCAGACGCCACGTCTGCGGTCACCCGGCCGCGGTCGAGCACGACTACCCGATCGGCCAACTCGAGGAGCTCCTCGAGATCGGTTGACGCGACGACGACAGTGGTACCGCTCGCAGCCAGCGCCCTCAGGCCGGCGTGAATCTGCCGGCGGGCACCGACATCGACCCCTTGGGCCGGTTCCTCGACGACGAGCAGCGCGGGACTGAGCCGAATGTTCTTGGCCAGCACCGCCTTCTGCTGGTTGCCGCCGCTGAACCGGGACATGAGCTGCTCGGGCTGGCGGGGAAGGATCTCGAACCGGTCTATCAGGCTGGTGGCGGCGCGCTGCTCGACCCGACGCTGGAGGCGGCCACGTCGCCAGAACGGGCGCAGGTCTCCCAGGGTGAGATTCTCTCGCAGACTCATCCCCGTCACGCAGGACTCGCGACGACGGTCCGCGGAGATGTAGCAGATCCCGCGCCGCAGGAAGTCCCACGGGTGTTTGCCGGTCACGACCTCGCCGTCGAGGGTGATCGTTCCGCTGCGGCCACGGCGGTCCCCGCCGAGTATACGAGCGAGCTCGCCGATACCGGAGCCCATGAAGCCGGCCACGCCGCAGATCTCACCGCGCCTCATCGAGAGACTGACGTCCTCGACGACGTCTCCGCACAGCCCACGTACTTCGAGGCGGAGCGGACGGGTCGATGGTGGCGGCACCGCGGCGACGAGTGGTGCGGCATCGGTCCCTGACATCCCGGTGACGGCCCGGGCAAGCGTGGCGACGTCCCGCTTTGCGAGCGAACCCGCTTCCGCCACGGCACCGTCGCGCAACACCACGACGTCGTCGGCGAGCTGTGTGACCTCGTCGAGCCGGTGCGTGACGTAGATGATGGTCGCGCCTAGCCGCCGGGCTGTGTCGAGCACGGCGAAAACCCGGTGTACCTGCGAGTGCGGCAGGGTCGCGGTGGGCTCGTCCAGCACGAGAGTGAGCGAGGTCCGAAGCCCGAGCACCTGGTCTTGGAGTGCGCGCGCGATCGCGACCATCGTCTGCTCGGTTCCGTCGAGCGTGCCGACCCCGGTCCGTGGGTCCAACTGGAGCCCCAAGTGGTTCAGTACCGTCGAGGCACGCGAGCGCTGGGTGGCGTCGTCCACCCGGCCCAGGAGCCCGCGGGTGTTGTAGCCGCCCTCGAGAGCGAAGTTGTCGGCGATGCTCATGCCGAGCAACAGCGCCAGGTCCTGATGGACGAAACGGAGTCCGCGCTCGTGCACAGCAGTGGCGTGGACAGGGGCGTCCAGGGGGTCACCGTTGATCAGGATTCGCCCGCCGTCCTCTGCCTGGTGGTACCCGGACAAGATCTTGATGAGAGTCGACTTGCCGGACCCGTTGTGGCCCAGCAGTGCGGTCACTCGGCCTCTGGCGAAGGAGACGTCGACGTCGCGGAGGGCATACTGCCCGCCGAACTTCTTGGAGACGCCGAGCACCTCTACACCGGGCACCGACGCGTGGCCCGGCGCCGAAACGGCGTGATCAGGGTGTGCGAGGTCCACAAAGGCTCCTTTAGGCGGATGATTGGGTCTGTCGGGCCCGAAAGGAGCCCTCGACGCGAGTCTGTGAGGCGTGTTCGCCGTGCGTGCGCTGACGGTCAGTCGGCCGGCAGCGCGCGGGAGGGCCTACGACCGGCGCCGCTCTCGCAAGGACGCGGTCGCGGCCTCGTCGACGCGCAGTCCCTCGGGGTCGGTGGCCGGATCACCGAGGATCACGACGCCGTAGTCGCGAGCCGCGCCCGCGATGCTGATGTACTCGTCGCGCACGTCGCGAAGCACCTTTTCCGTGTCGCGATCGAGAGGGTCTCCCCAGCCGCCACCGCCGTTGGTGAGCACGCGCAGCACGGTGTTCGCCGGCATCTGCCAAACCGGGCGGCTGGCGAAGTGCGTGTAACTCCCCGCAACCGGGTCGAGCCCCTTGGTGGTCTCGTTCAGCACTCCGGCGACGGCGTCCGTCCCGGAGTAGTCGGCCTCGGGGAAGGGCAGTAGTTCGGTGGGTGCGCGGCCGTCGGTAGGCGGAAAGAACCACATCGCGCCGACAGGACCGGGCTTGCCGCCGTTCGCCGCGACCCCGGTCGCCTCCTTGGTGCGGAACGGCGAGAGCCAGTGTTGCGCGTGGGTCAGCCACAGCGTGTCCTTGAGGTGGGCGGCGCCGCCGCGATGACGGCCCGGACCGCCCCTGTCGATGGCGTGCTCCTTACGTAGCAGGACCATCGGGGAGTCGTGCTCCATCGTCTCGACCGCGGGGTCGAGGTTGTTGAGGTTGTACAGGACCGTGTAGCTGTCGCCGTCACCGTCTCGGGTCGCGCCCCACGGTCCGTGCTCGCCACCCGCCTGGACCACGCTGGACCACGGCGTACCGTCATCTCGCACCCCGTGCGCGTTGTGGTTGCCGGTCGACCCGTAATCCCCGGCGACGCTCTGGTCACCGAGGACCGGGTTAAGCGCCTCGAAGATAGCGGCGATCAGTGCTCCCGACCCTTCCCAGTACATCTGGTCCCCACCGTCAGGGGGCAGCGACGACACCAGCGTTCCGGGAGGAGCGATGAGGTCGATGTGCCGCCAGGTACCGCTCGTGAACGGCGCGTGAGGGTCGAGCAACATCGTGAGAGCAACGCCCACCGCGTTCTTCGAGTCCAGTACGCTGCTGTTGATGCAGGTCCTGGCCTGCGCCGAGGTGCCGGAGAGGTCGACCTCCAGCGCGCCACCGCGCTTGCGGACCAGTACGTGGACGCGATATTCCAACGTGTCGTCGACGCCGTCGGCGTCGACCAGCGCGGTGCCGCGATAGTCGCCGTCGGGGATCTTCTCGATTCCGCGCCGCATCTGCTCGGCCGAGGTGTCGACGGAGTACCGGATGGTGCCGAGCAGTGCGTCCAGGCCGTAGCGGTCGACATTCCCGATGAGCAGGCGCTCACCCAGCTTCAGCTGCTGATATATGCTGTTGAAGTCCGGCAGTAGCAGCTCGCCGAACCGGGTGTTGTCGAAGAACAGGTTGAACGTCGAACGGACCGGCTGGTCTTTGGACCACATCAGCATGGGCGGGATGACCAGTCCCTCTTCGTAGACGTTTCGCTTGGTGCCGGAGAAGCCACCGGGGACAAGGCCGCCCATGTCGAGCTGGTGGGCGCAGAGGTTGACGAACGCCGCGATCTTCCCCTCGACGAAGACCGGACGGATGAACAGCACGTCATTGACGTGCCGGCCGCCGCGGTAGGGGTCGTTGCAGATCAGCACGTCGCCGGGCGAGAGGTTCTCGGGGCCGTGCTCGACGACGGCGTTGCGAACCGCGTCGGCCATTGTTCCCAGGAACACCGTGAGGCTGTTGCTCACCACGGCCATCGGATAGTCCTGCTCCGGCGGGCCGCTGATGGTGCAGGCGAAGTCGTACCAGTCCCGGATGATCGGGGAGAAGGCCTCGCGCATGAACGCCGAGGACATGTGCTCCACGATGTAGTTCAGACGACTGCGTAGCACCGACGCGGTGAAGCGGTCGGAGTGATAGAGCGAGAGGAACTCCTCGTCGGACAAGTCTCGCATCGCGGTCGCGCTCGTCACGGTGGCTCCGTTGTTCGTCATCGCTCCGACCTCCTGATCAGCAGCTCGCCGTACTGGCCGACGGTCGCGACCTGGCCGGCTCCGATGTGAGTGGTGGACAGCGCCTCGACGACGACGGCAGGGCCCGCGAGGACGTCGCCACGCCGTAGCGCCGTCCGCGGGTAGACGGCCGCCTCGTCGCTGTCCGCGGCCTCCGCACCGAGATAGGACAAGGTCGCCGTCCGCGAAGGGACGAGCTCTCCGTCCGATCGCTCGGGCACCACGGGGTAGGACACCTTCGGGGTGTCCACCACGGCTCGTACACGGAACGTGGCGGCCTGCACCGGGAAGTGCTCGAAGCGGTTGCCGGAACGCGCGTCGTACGTTTCGTGGAAGGCCTCGACCATGGCCGCGATCGCGGCCCCGTCGATCGGGCCCGAAGGCACCGGCACGAACGGGGTCTCCCAGCTCTGCCCGACGAGGCAGCCGTCGAAACTGCGCTCCAGGGTCACCGAGGTCTCGTCCCCGACGAGGGCACGTGCTTCGTTCTCCATCTCGTCGTAGAGTCTCCGGATCTCCTCGGCCACGTCCTCGGTCAGCACTGTGTAGGCACCGCGCTGGAAGGTGTAGACCTGATCGGTCGAGATGAGACCGAGCGCTGAGAAGTGACCCGGGTTGGGCGGCACGACAACCTGCTTGCACCGGATAGTGTCCATGACCGCGGGGAGTAGCATGGGTCCCGCGGCGCCGTAGGCCATGAGGCTGTATTCGCCGGGGTCGACGCCGTTCTTCATGGCGACGTTGAACAGCCCCTCCGAGATGTTGTGGATCGCCATGTCGTAGGCGTGCCGCACCCGCTCCGGCAGTGTCAGGTTGCAGTCGAGGGCGTCGAAGGCCGCACGAGCCCGCTCCTTGTCCAGTTTGAACTGACCGCCGGCGAAATTGTCCGGGTCGATGATCCCCATCATCAGGCAGGTGTCGGTCGTGGTCGGCTGGGTCCCACCGCGTGCGTAGCACGCCGGGCCCGGATCGGCCCCCGCGCTCTCCGGTCCGACGCGGATCTCACCGGCAGGCCCGACCGTGATCAGGCTTCCTCCACCGGCACCGATGGCCGAGATGTCATTGGCCAGAGCATTGACGACCAAGTCGTGCTCGAGTTCGAACGAGGTGTTGACGAAGGGCTCCCCTCCGGTCACCACGCTGATGTCGCACGAGGTCCCCCCGACATCGGCGCACAGCAGCCGGTCCTCGCCGATCAGCGTGCCGAAGTGCGCGGACGCAACCGTGCCCGCGGACGGCCCCGAGAACACGATGCGAGCCGGCTGGAGCATGGCGCGGTCCGCGGGCACCAGCGTCGCGGCGCAGTCGGCATAGTTGAGCTGACCCGCGAACCCCAGTTCTTCAAGTCCGCCGTGCAACCGAGCACTGTAGTCGCGGTAGATGATCTTCATCAGCACGTCGATGAGCGTCGTCGACGCGCGGGCGTACTCCTTGGCCAGCGGCGAGACCTCCCCGGAGATCGAGCACGGCACATCCCCGAGGGCCTCGTGAACGAGCTCACGGAGCCGCTGCTCGTGCGACGGGTCTACGTAGGCGTTGATCAGGCAGATCCCGACACCCTCGACGTCGCAGCGCTTCAGAACCTCGAGCTGCTCGCGGGCTTGGTCTTCGTCCAGCTCGAAAAGCACTGATCCGTCGGCCAGCATGCGCTCCTGGATGCCGCGTCGCAGGTAGCGAGGCACCAGTGGTCGCGCAGCGTCGCCGAAACTCCGGCGCCAGCCCGGGTCGAGAATCGCGCTGGGCGGCCTCCACACGCGGCCCATGTCCAGAACGTCGCGATGACCGATGGTGTTCAGGAAACCGACCTTGGGCAGCTGCCGGGTGATGACGGCGTTGAGACCGTGAGTGCTGGCGTGGTTGAAGGACCGGATCCCGGAGACACCGATGGCCTCCGCTCCGGCGAGCACCGGCGCCGCTACGTCGTTGTAGTCGGTCGATACCTTCTCCGTCACGATCAGGCCGTCCACAACCGCCACCACGTCGGTGAACGTGCCGCCGACGTCGACTGCCATCAGATTCATTGCGCGCTTCCTTAGATCAGGTCTGAGAGGAGCTGGATCGGACCGAGGAGAGGGCCCCGTTCACGGGACACGGAGTGTAAGCACTCCAGGCACTTCACGACATCGAACCACCCGCCCTCGGAGTGGACCGGGTACGCGGCGAGGGCGGCCGCTCCACAGCCCGGACACGTTCCTTCGACGGGTGTGCGCTCGACCGAGATCGGTGGGGCGGTTTCGTACCGGGACATCGGGAAGGCCCTCCCTCGGAGTTGCTCTGTGTGGTGGACCACAACTCTCGTCGACCAACCATGCCGTTGTCAACACTAGTGTGGAAAACGTCGACGTTGCCGCTGCCACTGCTGCGGTGGCAGTGCGCTGTGGAGCCGACGGCGATCGCCACTTCCGCGCTTGGCGCGGCGACCGGCACGGGAACCTCGTGCACAAGGACTCAGCCCTCCCCCAAGATGGCGAGGGAGGGCTGACATGGCTCCGCGTTGTGCCTGGCGGGTCACTCGTCGTGAGTGTCGAGAGGGGTTAGAACCACCTCAACACTCACGACCTGGACCTACTCGACTCGACACACTCGAAGGCCGTCTTCGTAGCGTGTGGTCGGGAAGCGCTCGAAAATCCGATCATCGTGCATCGGCAGCACGCGACGGACGTCGTCCCTTGCGGCCGTGAGCATCTCGTCCGCGGAACGAATGCAGCGTTCCTGGCTTCCATGCGCCAGCCCCACGGGGATGAGCGGTTCCGTGCCCTCCAGACCCCCGACGTTCTCGTAGACACACGCCACGTCACCCGGGAGCACCCAGGGCGCACCCTCAGCGTTGTCGATCACCACGTACTGTGAACCGGCGGTGTGCGTGTCGTAAGCGGGCCGCACCTCCACACCAGGCAGGACGACGGTGACACCGTGCAACGCACGGAGCCGACCATCGCCTCCGGCGCGGGCCAGGGCCGCGCTCGTGTCGGGATCAAGACCATAGGCCAACCGTTTCAAGCGCGGTGGCGAGCACCACTTGGCCATCCAGTTGTCTATTTCGCGCTGCTGAATCCACACTTGAGAATGCGGAAAATAGTCCAAGCCGCCAATGTGATCCCAATGATGGTGGGTCACGATTATGTCACGGATATCATCGGTTCTCAATCCGATCCGGGGCAGGATTTTGTCGGGTGTCGAGTAAGCGCGGAAGCCGTAGCTGTCGACCATGTCGCGCGTGAACTCGCTGTCGTTCCCTCCACAGTCTACAAGGGCCACCCGGTCCCCCTGCCGCAGAACGAAGTAGTAGAAGGGGAGCAGTCGCGCGCCCTCGGCTGCGCCATCCATGAGCGCTGAATCCGGATAGTTCGGCAATTGAGCATACTCCAGGATCCAGATGTTGTAATCCGACATGAAGTGTGTTCCCCTCAACCAACGGTGGTGTCGTCGCGGAAGCCCTCGGCTCGCCACTTCGCGAGGAGGTCGATGTACTCGACCGGGCCTCCGCCGTAGAACGCCGCGAAAAGTGGGGTGTTAGCCTCCAAGTCGCCCTCGTTATTGTAGAAGCTTGGGGTGCACGCCTTGGTCGACTCCTCGTTGTAGGCCGACTTCTCGGCCATTAAGGCTGCCCAGCGCGTTTCGGCCTCGGCCGTGACTTCGAACGACCGCACGTCCTGTTGGATCAGGTGCTGCAGCATCTCGGCAACGTGCCGCGCCTGCTCGCCGTTCACGAAAAGCACATTGATGGACACGGCCGCTTGCCTGAGACCACCGACGATGAAAAGATTGGGAAATTGGTTCGAGTAGATGCCGTGCACGGATCGCACGGCGCCCTTCCAACGCTCTTCCAGGGTTGCGCCGTTGCGCCCTCTCACCGTGAATCCGCCGGCTCGCCCCGGTGAAACGGCCGCCTCGAATCCCGTTGCGTAGATAATGCAGTCCACGTCGTAGGCCGTGGAGTCAACGTGGATAGCATGGGCACTGATTCCGTCCAGACCGCGACCACCGGTGTCGACAAGTGTCACATTTTCTCGATTGAAGGTCTGCAAATACTTGTCGTGGAATCCGGGCCGCTTGCAATGGGTGGCATACCAAGGCTTCAGTGCCGCTGCTACCTCGGGATCGTCGACCAACTCGTCGACGCGGGCCCGAACGCGCTCCATCTGCGCATGGTCGTAGGCCCTGAGCTTTCGCATGAACGATTCCTGGTCTGACGAAGACCCATCCTCCGTCGGATCTGGGTCCGGGAATCCCCACAGCTGGGTCCACTGGTCATTGACCAGATCTTCCTTCTGGGAGAAGCCCGCAAGCAGCAGGTCGAAATTCTCCATCCGTCGACGCTGCCAGCCCGGTTCCAGACTCGCAGCCCATTCGGAGTCGGTCGGTGCGTTGGCTCGGATGTCGACGACCGAAGGGGTACGCTGGACCACGTAGAGGTGATCTGCCCACTCCGCGACGTGGGGGACCACCTGCAGCGCGGTCGCTCCCGTGCCGACCACGGCCACACGCTTGCCTTGCAATCCGACGAGTCCGCCCTTCGCGTCCCCGCCTGTGAACGAGTAGTCCCACCGGCTCGCGTGAAACCACTTTCCCTCGAACGATTCCAGTCCGGGTATGCCAGGCAACTTCGGGCGGTGTAGGAGCCCTCCGGTAGTCATCACGACGTGTCGCGCGCGCACTATGTCGTTTCGGTCGGTGTGCACCACCCAGCGGCTGTCGGACTCATCCCATCGTACGTCATCAGCGCGGGTTTGAAAGAGTGCCGTGTCGTAGAGTTGATAGTGCCTACCAATAGCCCTGGCATGGTCCAATATCTCCGAGCCTGCGGCGTACCTTTCCGACGGCATGTACCCGAGTTCTTCAAGAAGCGGCAGGTAAATGTAGGACTCTACGTCGCAGGAGATACCGGGGTACCGGTTCCAGTACCAGGTTCCGCCGAAGTCCGCGCCCTTCTCGATGATTCGGAAGTCGTTCACGCCCTTGTTCCGCAGGTGGACTGCGGTCAGCAGGCCTGAGTAGCCGCCACCGACTATCAGGACGTCGATCTCCTCTGTTACGGGGAGTCGCTCCGCGGGCGGAGGGGCAAAGGGATCGGCCTCGATCGCGGATCCGATCGGGACCTCGATGTACTGATTCGCCCCGTCGGGGCGAAGTCTTTTGTCCCGTTCCTTGCGATATTTTTCCTCGACGCGTCGATACTCTTCTTCGATCCCTGCGGAGTCGTCCTGCACAGCCGTTCGAGGCGTGGTGGTCGGATCCATTGGCGTTATCCCCTCCATTGCGGATGATGCTGGCCGAATCCAGCTGCGGCTGGACCGAAACGCTATGACTCCGCTCGCGGGGGCGACCAGCCGTGAATCGCGCCGAGCCGTCCACTTCTCGCGGCACTGGGCCCGGCGGCCGCCTCGGTGTGAGCACGGGGCTGGGAGAGGCGTCGAGGCTTCCGAGATCGGTAGCGACCGAGCTCGCCCGTCGGGGCCGCGCCGATGTCCGAGTCGACGGCGCGCGGGTGTGCCCTGCCATCGCGACTCACCTTGCTATTCCCGTTGCGGCTGTTGATCGGCCTCGACGGCTTGCACGTGGCCGCGGTGGAACACGACGACTCTTCGTGTTCTCCTCGTGCTGACGCAACTCGTGATTACCCTGAGTGGACTGTTGGCGCGGCGTGCTGACGCGGCCGAGCAGATCGAGGAGAGGGTTGATGCACACCCTCGTGCCAAGTCCTGACCTCGATGCCGAGGTCGGAGCCAGGACCTACGCCAGGTCCTCCAGCCGCGGCTTGACGAACCCCATAGGGTGCCCCCTAACCTCGGACAGGAAGAGCCTCCAGTCCGTAGCGTCAGGCCGAGCGAGACGGTCGAGTGGTAACATGGCGGAGTTTCAGAAGGTGAGTTGAGCGATGCATGAGGTTCAATCCAGATCCTCGTCCTTCGACGACTGTGGCCAGCCGCCTACCGTTGACTCACTTTGCGCCAGTGCCCAGGACGCCGATTCGGCGATGTCAGTTCTGAGTGAGGTCTACGGTGATCTCACTGTTTCGGTCCCGCCACGCGCGTCGATGGAACTCCGTCTCACTGGCCGCGACCTCAGGGCGGTCAAGGTGGCCTCACTACATATTTCCGACGCGGACGTCACGACCGCGCCCTACGCCTACTATACGGTCGTCACAAATCGCCGTGGCGCGGTGCGCATGACGATCGACGGCAGGTCGACCTTGGTCGGCGCCCACCAATCGGCGGTGACCACGCCCGGGCGTCCGATCCACTGCGAGTATGTCGGTAAAGACACCTTCATCGACTCGATCGTGATCGAGCGTGATGCATTGGAAAGAGAGCTGTGCGCGCTGATCGGGCGCACCATCGCTGGTCCGATTGATTTCGAGTTCGCACCCGTCGAGTCCGCGCCACGGGACCCGCTCGAGCAGGCATTCGCGACGGTGCGCCGCGCCCTCCGGGGCTGCCGCGGCGTTGCCGGTCACCCTGCCATGCGCCGCCACTTGTCTGGCATGCTGCTGACCGGCTTGCTGCTGGAGCGCCGACACCCGTGGAGCGATGCGATCTTCCAACCGGCACCTGCCTCCAGCCCGAGAGCTATCAGTCGCGTCATCGAGGCTATCGATGAGGATCCCATGGCCTTCGTCACCGTTGGCGACCTCGCCCGAGTCGCGAATCTCAGTGTGCGCGCGCTCGAAGAAGGCTTCCGGAGATATCAATCCTGCCCACCCATGCGATACCTGCGCGCCGTCCGCCTGTCTCGCGCGCATGAGGATCTCACCTCGTCGGATATTGACGAAGTCACCGCCACGACGGTCGCACAGCGATGGGGCTTCGCCCACTACGGGCGTTTCGTCGCTGAGTACCGCCGCAGGTACGGGGTGAGTCCTGCGGACACGCTACGACGCTGATCGGCAAGGTGCCGGCGCGAAACACCCGCCCATACGCGTCGACACGCACCTGCGGCCCACTTCGGACAGCAGTTGACAGGGTTCGGGCCCGCAACGCCCCAGGCGCAAAGGACCTGCTGGTCAGGACTCGTGAGTGTTCAGCGGGGTTAGAACCCCGCCAAACACTCACGACCGGTGGCTGCCGTACTGGTCAATCGTGTAGTGCCATACCTTGCTGACGATTCGCCACCTGTCGTCCAGCCTGACAAGAGTCAGGTCGTCAGTGAAGGACTTGGGCGGATACTGGTTGCGTACTCGCGCGTGTGCGGTGGTGTCGCTCGCGATGGTGCACAGGACGACCTCGTCCTGCCGGACATCGCCGCGGCTCGCCGGGGACGGTCGTCCTCGGACGATGCCGAGGTAGGCGGGCAGGTCCAACTGGACGAGATCGCCGTCAGTGCCGTTGAAGAGCATGGCCGCTGGGTGAAATGCGTCGCCGAGTAGCGCTGGATCACCCTGGTACAGGCCATCGAGATAGGTTTGCACGGTCTCCAGGACGGGGTGCAGCGCCCTCGTCGCGGCTCGGTGGACGATCGGGCTCATCGCACTACCCACTGGCCATCGGGGCGTTGGACATCCCGGACGATATCGGCTCCATACCGATCGCGCGCGGATCGCGGTGTCACGTAACCGTCATCAAGGTCATCTTGGAGTGCTTGGCGATCGCGCTGCTGCGGTGGGCCGTATCCGCCACCACCGGCGCATTTGAGGAACAGCTCATCGCCCGGATGTACCAGCAATGGCGGCGTCTTGGTGGGTAATTCCTGCACGTCTCCACCGGCCCGGGTGAGCACTACCCTGGTCGGTTCGGCAGGCTGGCCGCCGAAAAGGCCATACGGCGGATGAGAACCCCGCTCCGCCACGATCGTGATCCACCCCGTGGCGTCGAACCTGACTCTGCGCTGGATGCCGCACCCTCCGCGGAACCGTCCAGCGCCGCCGGCATCCTCGGAGATCCGGTAGTCCAGCACGGTCAACGGGTAAGCGAGCTCGAGCGCTTCGACCGGTGTGTTGCCCGTGTTCGCGATGCTCACGCGGTGCGCGTTGCCGCCGTCGGCGTCCAGACCCCCTCCTTGACCGGCGCCGTGCATCTCCACGCAAATGAAGTCGCGGTCCTCGTGATGTCCGCCGTACACGAGGACGCCGGTGCTTCCGGCGCCGGCCGCGACCACGCGGTCCGGTAGCGCGGCAGCCAGTGCACCGGTCACGCAGTCGGCCACCCGGGCGGACGTCTCGTGATTGCCGGCGACGACCGCACCAGGATAGGTCACGTTGACAACCGTGCCGGGCGGCGCGGTGACCGTCACGGGGCGGTAGGCCCCGGAGTTCGCCGGGCTTTCGGGGTCGGTCAACGCCTTGATCGCGTAGACGCAGGCGGCGAAACACACGGACAGGGCCATGTTCATGCCACCTTGGGTCTGCGACGAGGTCCCGGTGAAGTCGATCCGCACGTCGCTGCCGGACACCTCCACCACGCACCGGATCACGAACGGCTCGTTGACGATGCCGTCACCGTCGCAGAAGTCCTGGAACTCGTACCGGCCATCAGGTATCTCGGCGATCTTGGTGCGCGCGAGCGTCTCCGCGTCGTCGAGCACTCCAGTGATCGCGGTCAGCAAGGAGGCGGTACCGTACTTGTCCGCCAGCGCCTGCAGACGCCGTTCGCCAGTGCCGCAACCGGCGTACTGGGCGTGCAGGTCCCCGAGCCGCTCTCGTGGGTTCCGCACGTTCGTCGCCAGCAGCTCGACGAGTTCGTCGTTGCGCACACCTTCCTTCCAGATCCGCATCGGTGGGATGCGGAAGCCCTCCGCTTGGATGTCGGGCGCGGTCGACGAGTACGACCCGGGGCCGTTACCACCGACGTCGATGAAGTGCCCGCGTACCGCGGCGAACCCGAGCAGGGTGTCCGAGTGGAACACCGGCTTGAGCATGAAGAAGTCCGGGAGATGGTTGTTGCCACGGTAGGGATCGTTGTGCAGGAACACATCGCCAGGCCGCATCGACTCCAGGGGGAATCGCTCGATGAGCCCGGCGAAGCTGTACGGCATCGTCGGCAGATGGATCGGGATGTCGGCTGAGCCCTGCGCCACGACCTCTCCCGAGGTGCTGAGCAGGGCACAGGAAAGGTCACCTGCCTCCTTCCACAGGTTCGAGTAGGCGGTGCGCAGGACCACGTTCTTCATTTCGTCCGCCGCGGTCAGCAGTCCGTTCCTGATGACCTCCAAGCTGACCGGATCGAGTGCGTCGGTCATGCCCTTCCTCCCTGTGCCTTCGGAATGCTGATTCGCAGATGGCCGCCACCGTCGACACGCGCCCGGGCGTCCGGCGGCACGACGATGGTCGTATCGGACGACGAGACGATGGCAGGGCCCTCCAGCTGGGCGCCGGGGGACAACTTGTCGCGTTCGTAGTACGCGGCAGTCGCCGTCTCGCCGTCGCCGACGGTCACCCTCCGCTTGCCGTGGATGGGCGGCTGACTGGGTTTCGCCGACTCGACAGAGCTAGCCCTTCGGCCGATGGCGCCGACGGCTCGCACCCTCAAGTTGACCAGTTCGACGGGTTCGTCAGGTCCATGGTGGCCGAACTGCCGGAGGTGCTCTGCGTGGAAGGCCTCAGCGCTGCTGTCGAGTCGCCCTGACTGCCGCAGCGGCACGTTCAACGTCGAGTTCTGGCCGAGGTAACGCATGTCCACAGAGCACTCGAAGTGGTGCAGGGAGTCGTCTATTCCGCTCTGGCGCAGCTCGTCCCTCCCCTGTGTGATCAACTCGGTGAGATGCCGCCGCGCGGTGTCGGAAGCACCTGAATCGACGGCCATCGACTCGGTATGCACCAGGTCGTGTACCGCGTCGGTGATGGCGATCCCCAGCGCGCTGAAGCAGCCCGCGACCGCGGGGACGACCGCTTCGCCGATGCCCATCTCGGCAGCGATGTCCGCGGCGTGGAGCGGTCCGGCACCGCCGAAGGCGAGCATGGCGAAGTCACGCGGGTCAAGACCCCTGCGCACCGAAGCGGTCCGCACAGCGCCGGCCATGGCGGCGTTGACGATCGTCCTGATACCCCAGGCTGTCTCGACCGGGTCCAGCCCGAGACGGGTACCGAGCTTCTCGCACGCTCGGTAGGCCGCGTCGTAGTCGAGGATCAGGTCGCCGCCCGCGAGTGGCACCTCGGCGTCGAACAGACCGAGTACCAGGTTCGCGTCGGTCACGGTCGGCTCGGTCCCACCGCGTCCGTAGCACGCGGGTCCGGGTATCGCGCCCGCACTACGTGGACCCACACGGAACTGGCCGGCGCCATCAACCCAGGCCACAGATCCGCCACCGGAGCCGATCGTCATGATGTCGAGCGCACGTCCTTGCAGCGGCAGACCCATCACATCCTGCCGGTCGACAAGGCTCGCCGTTCCAGACTGCAACAAGGACACGTCGAAGCTCGTGCCCCCCATATCCACGGTAAGCAGGTCTCCAAGACCGGTTTGGTCCGCGACGTATCTCGCACCGATCACGCCACCGGCAGGTCCGGACATCACCAGCCGTACCGGCTGTTCGGATGCCGCCGCGGCGCTGGTGAGACCGCCGTTGGACTGCATCACCCACAGGGCGGCCGACGGGAAGGTCTCGCCGGTGACCGCCTGGAGGTTGGCGAGGTATCGCGCGGCTGCCGGCCTCAGGTAGCTGTTGAGCGTGGTGGTGCTCGCCCGTTCGTACTCGCGGAACTCCCGCCACACCTCACAGGACAGCGACACTTCGAGCGAAGGAGCGACCCGCGCGGCGATCTCGCGTATCCGACGCTCGTGGGCGGGGTTGCGGAACGAGAACAGCAGGCACACGGCTACCGCGGTGATTCCTCGATCGACCACCTGCCGGAGTACGGCCTCGACCTCGCCCTCGTCGAGAGCGGCCACGACCTGCCCACGCGCGTCGATCCGCTCAGTGACCTCGAAGCAGTCTCGCCGAACGACGACCGGTTTCGGCATCACGTTCTTCTGCGTGTACAGCTTGCTACCCGGTTTCGCCAGGCGCGCGATCTCGACGATGTCTCGGAACCCCCGTGTGCAGATCAGCGCGACCCGCGGCCCGGAGCGTTCCAGCGTGACGTTTGTCGCGACCGTCGTGCCATGGCCGAGGAAACCCAGATCGGCCGCCTTGTCGCGGCCACCGAGGGTTTTGAGCAGACCGTCCGCGACACCATGCTCGAGCCGGCTCGGATCCGAGGGCACCTTGTGTTCGGTGACCTTCTCTTGCTCGTCGAGAACGACCACATCGGTGAACGTCCCTCCGACATCGACACCTGCACGTTTCATGCATTGCCTCCTGCTGCGGCGAAGACGATGACCTGACTGGACGACGGCGTGAACCCGTTCAGCGGAGTGAGCTCCTGAGGGCAGTTGGACACGACGACGAGCAGGTCTCGTTCAGCGCGGAAATCGATATGATCGCCCGCCGACGAACGGCAGGTCGCATACTCCATGGAGCCGTCCTGCGAGACCGGGTAGTTCATGAAGATGTTGAAGGAGTAGGGCACGTCCTCGGCAGGCACACCATACGGTCGCAATGCCTCGGCGAAGTTCACGTGGCAGGTCCGCTTGCCCGCTCCACGGCCACCATGTCGCACCCGGTTCAGGCCAGGACTGCAGCTGCCACACAGAATGTCGTGATGCTCGACGGTGTCGGCGATGATGGTGAGCATCGGCTCACCGTCATCATCGACCAGCTGATCGCCAACCCCGAGGTACAGGCGGCCGTTGCGCGACACGCTCATCGTCGGCGACAGACGACTGGTCAGGTCGTCGGGGTCGAGGGCGATCAAGTCGGCGCACTGCTGGCCTTCGCTGTCGACGAACCTGAGCACCTGACCCGCCGAAAGCCGGAAACTGTCGAAATCCCGGGGCGCGATGACGGTATCCACCACGGCGGAGTGCGTGTAGTCGTCGGCTTTGTGCCCGGTCATCCGGTGCCCTCCTCGCTCGGCAGCACATCGAGGGCCACCACACCTGTCGCACCGCTGTCGCCGAGCAATTCCGGTGTGCTCGCAACGACGACATCCACGTCGAGATCCGCACGCAAGTGCACCGTGTCGCCCGCGGCCGACTCCGAGCACGCGACGTCGATGGATCCGTCCTCGGCGATCGTATGGCGAACAAAGGCGAGGAACGGGTACGGGATCTGGTGGCGAGCGAGACCCAGCGAGGCGAACGCCGAGGTGAGGAGCTTCCTGGCCAGCACGTCGTCACCGGCCGGAAGCCGGCCGGGCAATGCGTCATGGGTGCATGTTGTCCCGATGATGGTCAGCATGGGATTGCAGAAGTACGAGTACAGCGTCGAACCCGTCGTGAAATACACCTGCTTGTTCAACAACATCGTGTTCGGGGCGGAGAATCGCTCTCGCCGGTCCCCGTGGTTCACGGGGATGACCTGGCAGCACTGGCCTCCTCCCACGTCGGTGATGCGGAGAGTCTCGCCGTAGCCCAGCGACACGGTCTGGTAGGCACCCGCGGTGAGGGTGGCGCTGACCGAACTTGTCGTCGTCATCGGCACTCCCGGTCGGCCAGTTCGAGCCCGTGGTCGAGGGCCTGGAAGATCTTGTCGAGTTCGTGCTCCTCGATGATCAGCGGTGGAGCGAGAAAAAGCGAGCTCTGCTCACCGCTCGTACCGATCATCGCGCCCGCATCGAGTGCCCGCGCCGCCACCCTGGACGCCAGCGGCGGACCGGTGGCCGTGCCGTCCCAGGTGCGCCAGTCAGGGCCGTGCAGCTCCACCGTCCAGTGCATCCCCCGCCCATCGACCCGCGCGACGCCAGGATGGCGCTCCGCCAGAGCCACCAGGTTCTTCTCAAGCAGACGTTCCAGGTGCGCGGCGCGGTCGACGAGTCCGTCGCGTTGCACGATCCGCAGATGCGCCCGCGCGGCGGCCACGGCGACCGGATGTCCACGGAAGGTGCTGTAGGTCTGCCAGGTCTTGTCGGACATCAGGTCGACGATGTCCTTGGACACGACGACGGCGCCCGCGGGCGCGATGCCCCCGCCCAGTGGTTTGCCGAGCGTGACGATGTCGGGACGAGACGTGGCCCCTTGGAAGGCGAACCACCTTCCTTGCCGCCCCAGCCCTGTGACCACCTCGTCGGCGATCCAGAGCGCCCCGGCCTCGCGCGCCGCGCCCGCTACGACGTCCTGGTACTCGCCGTCGTAGTACACGCCCCCCTGGGTGTAGTCCACGATCACCGCGGCGACGCCGTCGAGGGTGTCGGCGGCGCCGGACAGCCGGTCCGGCAGAGGGGCGGTGGCGCCAGTGCCGCCCCAGGCGGCGCTGACGGGCCCAGGCAGAGTACGCACCTCGGCCGGTGGCGGAGAGGGCCGCACACCACCGCCCGCGGTGGACAGGCCGCCGTGCCACTGCGGCTGCACTGTCATCGCCCTGGCCAGGCCTGCCATCCCGTGGTAGGCCCGTTCCCGGGTGGCCAAGGGGCGACGACCGGTGATCGCCTGCGCGAACGAGAGCGCCAGGTCGTTCGCCTCACTGCCGCTGAGGGCGAACCGCATCGCTCCGACCCAGTCACCCTCACCCGCGAAGGCCACGTCGATGAGCTCTTGTGCGGCGTCCTCGCGTTCCGCCCAGGCCCATCCCTCGTTGATGACCGGCGCCTCCAGCGCCCGCCGCGCGGCCTCCATGAGCTCGGGATGCCCGTGCCCCAACGGTCCGCCCGTGTTGCTGGCGTCGATCACCTCGCGGCCATCCGCGAGAACGAAACGAACACCATGGCCTGCCACGACCGAGGCGAGCGGCTTGCGGCCCGCGTTGAGTCCCGTGTAAATGAGCCGGCTGTTCACGTGATCCATCTCCCGTCATTCCTTGCCTGTGGCGATTTCGTTTGTCTCGTCGAGGTCCCGGCCACGCGTCTCCGCCGTCGTCAGCACGGCGATCAGCGTCACCGCGAGACCGAGCAGCAGATACCCGACGACCGGCCATGGCGATTGGAATTCACGGAGCAGCGCAACACCGATCAGCGGCGCGAGGCTCCCACCCACGATCGACGCTGTCTGATAGCCGATCGAGGCCCCGCTGTACCGCACGTCGGTGTCGAAAAGCTCGCAGATCCAGGGTGCTTGCACGCCGTACATCGCGGCCTCGAAGAACAATCCGATCAGCACAGCGACAACGATCAGCACAGGGCTCCTCGTGTCGAGCAGCATGAAGAACGCCACGGCCCAGACCGCACATCCCGCCAGGCCCACCAGCGTGACCCGTTTCCTCCCGAACCGGTCGGAGAGCAGTCCCCAAGCCGGATAGAGGAAAAGCTCGAGAATCCCGGCGATCAACACCGCGCGCAACGCCACGGACTCGGGCAAACCCAGGAATGTCGTCACGTACGTGATCACGAACACGACGAAGGTGTAGTAGCAGATGTCGGCGCCGAGGCGAATGCCGATCACTTGGAAGATCGTCTTAGGGGCCCTCCGCCAGACCTCCCACACGGGCGACCGCGAGGGCTTCACCTCGCTGGACGCTTGCTTGAGGAACGCCGGCGTCTCGGTGACCTTCGCCCGGATCACCAGCGCCACGATGACGATCACAGCGGAGAACAGAAACGGGATACGCCAGCCCCAGCTGAGAAACTCCTCTTCGCTCAACACGCCGGACAGCAGTGCGAGGATGCCGGTCGACATCAGACTGCCGATGGGAACCCCGACCTGCACGAAGCTCGTCCAGAACCCGCGCCGCTCCCTCGGCGCTCGTTCGCCGATGAGCAACGCACCGCCGGCCCATTCACCACCGAGCCCGATGCCCTGGATCAGGCGCAGGCACACCAAGAGTACCGGCGCGGCCACACCGATCGACGCATAGCTCGGCAGCAACCCCATCAAAAACGTTGCGATGCCCATGGTGGACACGGTGACGACGAGGACGACCTTGCGGCCCCACCGGTCACCGAAATGCCCGGCGATAAAGCCACCGATCGGACGCGCGCCGAAGCCGACAGCGTAGGTCGCGAACGACAACAGCGTCCCCGTCACCGGATCGAAACTGGGAAAGAAGATCTTGCTGAAAACGAGCGCGGCCGCCGTTCCGTAGAGGTAGAAGTCGTACCACTCCAGCGCGGTCCCCGTGACGCTGGCCAGGATCGACCGTCGCAGCAACCTCCAGGACGACGAACGAGTTGTACTTGCGGCCTCGCTGGAACTGATCGCTGGTTCCATGACCTTCGCCTCCAAACTGTCGACAATCGAGTGTCGCCTCCGAGTGAGGACGTGTCAAGGTCGACTGACGACAATCTGAAGTCGACGACGTGCGCTAGGATCGGAGCCACCAAGGACGAGGGGGGCAGGGTGTCAACGGATCCCACGAGACTTCCGGCGACGACCGAACACGCCGCGTCGCCGCTGCCGCGAGCCGATCGCCGACGGCTCGCGGACATCGCCCACGACGAAATCCGTGCCAGAATCGTCAGCGGGCAGTACCCGATGGGGTCCAGGCTGAACGAGGCACAGCTGTCCGCTGAGCTCGGCACCAGCCGAGCGCCCGTACGGGAAGCGATTCGCCGGCTGGCTGAGGGAGGTCTGGCCGTCGAACGCCCTCATCAAGGAGCGGTCGTGCGCGAGTTCGACGCCCAGACACTCGTCGACATCTACAACGTGCGCGCTTCGTTGGAACGCACCGCCATCCGGCTCGTGGCCAGGCGTGGCATGGACACCGCCCCCCTGCGCCAGCTGATCGACGCGATGGCCGAGGCGGCCCGAGCGGGCAAACACCACGACGTCGCACACCGCGAACTCGAGTTCCATGCCGTGCTGTGCGCATCCGCGGAAAACCAGGTCCTCACGAACATCTTTCACGGCCTCGAAGGCCAGATGCTCATGGCGCTCGCACTCGACGACTCGGCCTATCAGAACCTCGACGAGGTGGCCAAGGAACACCAACCCCTCATCGACGCCATCGAAGCACGCGACGAAGCGGCCGCCGCACGAGCCATGGACGAACACATTCTGTCCACAATCGGTGCCGTGATCGACCGGCTCGGCGGCAGCACGGAGCGGCTGCTCACGCCCCTGTGAGTACCACAGCCGCACAACGGGGCAGGGAGGACGTTTTGCCTGGTCAGGCCTCGTGAGTGTTGAGCAGGGTTCTAACCCGGCTCAACACTCACGACCGGTGACCAGGCAAAAGGCACCCGCGCGGAGCTGCGGCCCCAAGGACAGGGGCGTGGCCTGGGCGGCGTCGGGCCCAGACGGCAGGCCTCCCTGCCGATCCGAAATTGACTATGAGACGTCAGCGCAAAAGCGCATAGTGCATAGGATCAGCTCGGTCTACGGTCACGATTATGACCGACAGCACGCTCGAGGCGGCACCTGCGTCGCCCGTCGGGCAGATCGACGCGATCGACCCGCGAACAGGAGCGCGCGACACGACGTACGACGGCACCGGCGCGGGTGATGTCGCCCGGGCCGCACAGAAGGCGCGTTCTGCTCAGCAGCGGTGGGAAGAGCTGGGCCTCGACGGCCGGCGTGCGGCGTTGCTCGCCTGGGCTGACGCCATCGAGGCTTCGGCAGAAACGATCGCGCAGGCCGAGATGCGCGATACGGGGCGACGGCGCACGGCGCACGAGGTGCCGCACATCGTGGCGGGTTCGATCCGCGCCTGGTGTGCCCGGGCGCCCGGGGTGGTCGGTGCCGCGGAGCTCGAAGGCACCTCGACCGTCGACGCGGGCGTCAGCTTCCGTACCCAGCTGGTGCCCTACCCGCTCGTGGGGATCATCAGCCCGTGGAACCACCCGTTTCTCCTTTCGACCCTGGATCTGGTTCCTGCCCTGCTGGCTGGGTCCGCCGCAGTCGTCAAGCCCAGTGAGATCACGCCACGGTTCATCGAGCCGGTTCGCTCGACCCTGGCCCTGGTCCCCGAACTGGAGGACGTCGTCACCTACCTGTACGGCGACGGGAGCACCGGCCAGGCGCTCATCGACGTGGTCGATGTGCTCTGCTTCACCGGCAGTGTCGCCACCGGGCGCAAGGTCGCCGTGGCGTGCGCGGAGCGGTTTGTTCCGGTCTTCTTGGAGCTGGGCGGCAAGGACGCAGCGATCGTGACGCGAACCGCCGACCTGAACCAAGCCGCCGAGGCGGTGTTGAAGGGCGCGGTGCACAACACTGGTCAGATCTGCTTCGCCACCGAGCGGGTGTACGTGCAGCGCTCGGTGGCCGAGGAGTTCGTCGACTTGCTCGTGGCGAAGGCGCGGGCGCTACGGGTCAACTACCCCGACATCCGGCACGGGCACCTGGGCCCGTTCATCGACCCGCGTCAGGCCGCGGTCGTGGACCGGCACCTCGGCGAGGCTCTGAGCAAGGGCGCGCGGTTACGCACCGGAGGCAGCACTATCGATCTGGACGGTGGGCGGTACATGGAGCCCACAGTGGTGGTCGACGTCGACCACTCGATGTCGGTGATGACCGAGGAGACGTTCGGGCCGGTGATCCCGGTGATGCCCTATGACACCGAGGACGAGGCCGTCGCGTTGGCCAACGACTCGGATTTCGGGCTGTCCGCCGCGGTCATCGCCGGGGATGCTGAGGAGGCCGAGCGGATCGCACGCCGCGTCGACGCGGGCGCCATCAGCATCCAGGACACGTCACTGACGATCACCATCATGGGGGATGTCGAGAAGACCTCCTTCAAGCGCTCTGGCATGGGAGGCTCGCGAATGGGACCCAACGCTCTGCTCCGGTTCCTCCGAAGGAAGGCGCTCATCCGCCGTACCGGCCCGGTGACCGGCATGTCGTCGCTCGGAGAGGATGGCCTCGCGTGACGGGCACCTGTCCGGTCGCCGGCGTATCGACGGTCGACTTCGACCACCACGATGCCGCCCTTGACGACGACCGCATCTGGGCGGCGTACGCAGCCGTCCGGGAGCACGGCAACGTGGCCTGGTCGCCGGCCCACGGCGGCTTCTGGGTGGTCTCCGGCTTCGACGCCGTCCGACAGGCGCTGCGCGACCCCGGTTCCTTCTCCTCCGGCGAGGGGCACCGGATCCCCGGAAACGCCGCCGTCAGGTCGATCCCGATCGACTTCGATCCGCCGTTGCACACCGCGTACCGTGCGATCGTGATGGAGGCGCTGCGCCCGGAGAAGGTGCGGGCGCTGCGGCCGTGGCTGAACAAGACCATCGACAACCTGTGGTCGGCGTTTCGGGACAACGGCGGCGGGGACGCCGTTTCCCAGGTCGCGTTGCCGCTGCCGCTGGCCGTGCTGGAGAAGCTGATCGGCTTCTCGCCGGAGTCGGTCGCGCAGTTTCGGGAGCACACCGAGCGGCTCGCCGCGAGCGTCACCTCGCCCGAGCAGCACGCGGCCGACCGTGTGGCGATCGCCGAGGTCCTCAGAGGCGAGCTGGACCGGCACCGCGCCACCCGTCCGGACGACTACATCACCTGGCTGCTCCGGGCCGAGATCGACGGACGGCTCCTCGAGGAGCGAGAACTCGTCTCCGTGCTCAACACGCTGGCCGTCGCCGGCCACGAGACCACGATGAACTCGGTCGGGTCACTGCTCTACCTGCTCGCCACCGATGCGGGCCTGCAGCGGTCCGTGCGCGAGGAGCGGGTCCCGCCCGCGCAGGTCGTCGAGGAGACGTTCCGGTTCCGTACGCCCGCACAGATGTTCAGCCGCTACACCACCCGCGAGGTCACGCTTGACGGGACGACGATCCCGGCCGGGCAGTGGGTGCTGCTGCTGTACGCGGCCGCGAATCGAGACCCGGCGAGGTTTGCCGACGCGGATGTCGTCCGGCCGGGGCGCCCGGAACGGGGGCACCTCGCGTTCGGCTGGGGAATCCACCAGTGCGTCGGTGCCGCCCTGGCCCGCTACGAGCTGCACACGCTGCTCACCACCATGAACCGCAGCGACCCCATCGCCCTCGACGGCAGACCGGTCTTCACCGGGGTCGAGGCCGGTGTGCATTACGGGTTCCGCTCCCTACGGCTGCGGTTCCTCCCTGACGACCGCGGGGAGGTGCGCGCATGACCCGGCGCGTCGAGATCGACCGCGAGCTCTGCAACGGCTACGGCAACTGTGTCGTGACCGCCCCCGATGTCTTCGACATCGACCCGGACAGCAACATTGCCTACCTGGTCGACGACCAGCAGCCGGACGAGGCCGCCATGCCGGAGGTCCGTGAGGCGGCCGACGACTGCCCGGTGCGCGCGATCCGGCTGCTCGGCTCGGTGTGATGGGTGTCCTCGTCGTCGGTGGCTCGGTCGCCGGGGTTCGCGTGGCGACGGCCCTGCGCGAGGCCGGCTACGCCGGACAGGTCACCGTGCTCGACCGCGAGCCGGGACCGCCGTACGACAAGCCGAGTCTTTCCAAGGAGACGCTGACCGACGGAACCGCTCCACCGGCGCTGCCGGGCCACGTGACCCTCGAGGAGATCGCCGTCGAGCACCGGCCGGGGGTCGAGGCGACGTCCCTGGATCTGGCCGGCTCCACGGTCGAGACCAGTGCGGGACCGGTCGCCTTCGACCGGCTCGTGGTGGCCACCGGGTCGCAGCCACGTGGATTCCCGCTGCTCGACGACCTGGCCAACGTGCACGTGCTGCGCACTGCGCGCGACGCCGCCCGGCTCGGCAATGCCTGGGTCCGGCCGGGGTCCCGGGTCACCGTCCTCGGCGGCGGGTTCATCGGTTGTGAGGTGGCCGCCGGCGCACGCAAGAACGGACTGGACGTCACCGTTGTCGAGGCGACCCCGACCATCCTCGCCCGCTCGCTGACCCGGGAGGAGGCGGAGCGGATGACGGCGCTGCACCGCGCGGCCGGGGTGAAGGTCCTGACCGACAGCCCGGTTGCCGACGCCGACGTGGAGACCGATCCGGCCCCGGGGCGGGTGCGGGCGCTTGTCCTCGGGGACGGTACGCGCGTGGAGACCGACCTGGTGCTGGTCGGGATCGGGTCCGTCCCGGTCGTCGACTGGCTGGGCACCAGTGGCCTTGAGGTGGCCGGTGGACTGCGCGGCGACGGCCGGCTGCGCGTGTCCGGCGACGGCCGGGTTCTGGCCGTGGGCGACGTGGTGCGCTGGCCCAATGCCCGCTACGGCCGCGAGATGCGCCTGGAGCACTGGACGTCGGCACGCGAGCAGGCCGCGTACGTCGCCCGGCTGATCGTGGACGATCCGAAGGTGCGGGACTCCGACTGCGGCTTGCTGCCCTACGTCTGGTCGGACCAGCACGGACACCGGCTCCAGCTGGTGGGCGATCCCGATTTGGCGGGCGCCGAGTCGATCACCGTCCCTGGTGTCGAGCCCGGCTGGGTGCACCTGCGGGTGCGAGACGGCCTCGTGGTGGCGGCCGCGGCGCTGGACGCGCAGTGGCACGTCGCCCGGCTGAGACGGCTGCTCGCCTCCTGCGACGCCCGGGTCGACGCCGTACTGGCCACGCTGGTCCGAAGGGCCACTGTGGACCCGTGATACTGGACGACCATCTGGTGCCGCTGTATCGAGGGTTCGACGCCAGGGTTGCCGGGCCGACCGTGATCTGGGGATCGACGCGATCGCCAGGTCCTTGACGGGCATGAGACAGGGCGCGCGATCGATGAAGGCGACTTCCTGACCATCCCCTGGAGACGGCGCGTGCTGTCGTGCGTGAGTTCCGGAGAAGGTGCTCTGTGTCCGTCAGCTCGTCGGCGTCCGCGGACCGAAGCGGTGGGTGGCGTGGTCCCGGATGGCTTGCGCCAGGCGGCGCTGCAGCGGGGTCGGCCGCTTCTCGCGCCGGGTGACCAGGTAGAGCTTGTCCCGGAGGTCGGCTCCTTCGATGACGACCTCGCGCAGGGTGCCGCTCTCGATTTCCTTCTCCGCCGACGCCCGCCAGAGCAATCCCAGGCCGAGGTCGGCCTCGACAGCCTGCTTGATGGTCTCCGCGTTGCCCATCTCGATCTCGACCCGGCGGCTCACCACGCCGATCGAGGCGAGAGCGTTGTCCTGTGCGCGCCGGATGGCCAGGCCCCCGGGAGGGCACACGAAGGGCATTCCGTTGAGCTCGTCCGGCCGGACCAGGTCGCCGACCAAGCCGCTCGTGGTCGAGGCGACGAGGCAGAAATCCGGCTCGGCGATCAGTTCGGCGTCGAAGGCGTTGCTGGACAGGACCGCGTCGGTAGCGATCACACACAGGTCGGCGCGTCCGGTGAGCGATGACTCGAGGGCCTGCTCCACCCCCGAGATCAGTAGCGTGATGTTTGCCTGGCCGTATCGGCGCCGGAACTCGATCAGTACCGGCGCGAGAACGTAGGTTCCTACCGACATGCTCGTCGCCGCGACCACCGCGCCGGATATCCCGCTCGAAAGGTTTTGCAGGCTCGACTGGAGTTCGAGGCGTCCCCGGAGTACGTCGCTGGCCCACAGGTGGACCTCCTGACCGGCCTCGGTCAGGGTGATGCCCCTGCCGTCGCGCTCGAAGAGCTGGGCACCGATCCGATCTTGCAGGGAGCGCAGGTGTGCGCTCACCACCGGTTGGGAGATGTAGAGCTCCTCGGCCGCGCGGCGCACGCCACCGAGATCCACGACCTTGCAGAACACCTCGAGTTTCTGCAGCGAGAGGCGGTTGTCCGGCGCGTTCATCTCGCTCTCCTTAGCCAAATATCTATGTCAACGTTGGAAAGTTTGTCATAGTGCTATCGACTTCCGCTGACTAGCGTCCCACTCGCAGCGACCAACGGCACACGAGCGAGGAAGAGTCAGCAGTGGCAAACAAGCAAGCCCCGCAGGGGCCGGGCCCTGGCGACCTTCGTCGGGACGGCGACGACTGGCCGGTCGTGATCGCAGGCGCCGGACCGGTCGGCACCTGCCTCGCACTGGAGCTGGGCCGGCGCGGCGTGCCCACCTTCGTGCTCGAGACCGAGCTCGAGACCACGACAAACCCCCGATGCAACACCACCAACGCCCGCTCCATGGAGTACTTCCGGCGCATGGGCATCGCCGACCGGGTTCGCCGGGCCGGCCTCCCGCTCGACCACGTCACCGACGTCGTCTACAGCACCGCGATCCTGGGCGACGAGCTGACCAGATTCGAGTTCTCGGCCTCGGGGCAGGTCCTGAGCGGCGAGGCGCACGAGTTCGCCGACTGGCCCACCCCCGAACCCCAGCACCGCATCTCGCAGATCTACCTCGAGCCGATCCTGCACGAGGAGCTCGCTCGGCTGGCGTCGGTGCAGCTACGCCGCGGCGCCCACGTGGTGGGCGCGACCCAGCACGGCGACCGCGTGGTGGTCCGGTTCCGTGACACCGCGACCGGCGAGGAGAGCGAGGTGCATGCGCGGTACCTCGTCGGCTGCGACGGGGGCACGAGCGTCGTGCGGCGCTCGATCGGCGCCGTGCTGGAGGGCGACGGCAAGGCCGCGGAGGAGCGACTGTCGGTCTACTTCCGCTCCTCCGAGCTCGGACGGGAGCTGGCTCAGGGTCGCCCCGGCTGGATGTACTGGTGGTACGGCGAGAAGCTCCGGGGTTCATTTGTCCAGCTGAACGGCACCGACCTGTTCCTCTGCCACGCGCGGGTGCCGGAGCACATGACCCCTGACCAGCTCGACGAAGACGAGGTGCTGGTCACCGCGATCGGACGGCCGGTCGAGCACGAGAAGATCCAGGTGATCCGCTGGACGCCTCGCCGGCTGGTCGCCGACCGGTTTCGCTCGGACGCGATCCTGCTCGCCGGCGACGCCGCGCACCTCTGGCTTCCGCTGGGCGGCTTCGGCATGAACACCGGGATCGGCGACGCGGTCGGCCTCGCGTGGCGGCTCTGCGCCGTCCTGGACGGCTGGGCGGGCGAGCGGGTTCTCGATGACTACGAGGTCGAGCGGCGGTCCGTTGGGGAGGCGACCTCGCAGGCCGCGCTGAAGATCGACCGCGACATGAAGCAGATCGGCCGGGACCCCGAGTTCCACGCCGACTCCGAGCGTGGCCGGGCACTGCGGGAGGAGGCCGCGCGGCTGATCGAGCAGAGGGATCGCCAGCAGTGGTACAGCCAGGGGGTGCAGTTCGGCTCCCGCTACGTCGGATCGCTGGGCATCGTCGCGCCGCCGGGCAGCGGCAACGACACGGCCATCGAGGACATCGGCACCTACGTACCCAGCGCCGACTCCGGGGCTCGCTTCCCCCACGTCTGGCTGGCCGACGGCACCTCGGTCTTCGATCGGCTCGGGCCGGAGTTCACGCTGGTGGTCGTCGACACCCCTGAGCTCGTGGCCCGGGTCACACCGCTGCTCGACCTCGCCCAGGGACTCGGCGTGCCGATGACATTGCTGGAGCTCACCGGGCCCGACATCCTCGACGTCTACCGGCACCGGCTGGTCCTGGTCCGGCCGGACCTCTTCGTGGCGTGGAGTGGTGACGAGCCGCCGGGCGATCCCGGTGAGCTGCTTGCCGCGCTGCTCGGTCGCGAGGAGACCGCCCACCAGACCAGTCCGCAGTCCTGACGCAGACACACCAGACGGAGGAAGCATGACGCTCACCCACAGCATCACCGGCAACCCGTCGATCTGGGTCGCCCTGATGGGGCAGCCGTTCACCGTCCACGAGGTCGACGCCGGCAAATGGCGCACGCGGGTACTCGAGGCCGGGACCGGTCCCGAGACGCTGATCCTCATGCACGGCATCGGGGGTCACCTCGAGGCCTACGCCCGCAACATCCCCGCCTTCGCCGAGCGCTACCGGGTCATCGCCTACGACTTTCCGGGCCATGGGTTCACCACTCACGCCACGGCCAACCTGGAGCTCGACGACTACGTCGCCCACCTCGCCGCCCTGCTGGACACCCTCGGCGTGCGGCGGGCGCATCTGAACGGCGAGTCGCTGGGTGGCTGGGTGGCGATGAAGTTCGCGGTGGCGCACCCCGGTCGAGTCGAGAAGCTGGTGCTCAACACCCCGGGCGGCAACCTGTCGGTGCCGGAGGTACGCGAGCGGATCCAGACCCTCTCCCAGGGCGCTGCCGACGACCCCAGCGACGAGCGGATCCGGGCGCGCCTGGAGTGGCTGATGGCCGACAACGCGACCGTCACGCAGGAACTCGTCGACACCCGCCGCACCATCTACTCCCGCCCTGGGTTCAGCGACTCGATGCGGTTCATCATGTGCCTGCAGGACGAACAGATCCGGGCTCGCAACATGGTCACCGACGCCGACCTCGACGCGATCGACGTATCCACGATGGTGGTGTGGACCAGTGACGACCCCTCCGGTCCGGCCGCGACAGGGCTGAGGATCGCCGAGCGACTCGTGAGCGGCCGGTTCGAGTTGGTGAAGGACGCGGGCCACTGGCCGCAGTGGGAACAGCACAGCACGTTCAACCGGCTGGTCCTCGACTTCCTCGCGGAGCAGCCATGAGCATCGACGCGTTGCGACCGCTGCCGGCCCGGGTCCTCGACGTGCACCATCACGTCGGCTCACTCAACGTAGGCCTCGCCGGCGAGTCGGAAGGCAGCGAGCAGGACGGTGTGCCGCACCGCCACGTCGAGATGCTCGACCGGTTCGGCTACACCGCGGCCGCGGTGATGCCCGGGCTCCAGTACGAGCGACCGAGGGGCATCGTCGACACGCGAGCCGTCAACGACGCCATCGCCGCGTACCGCGACGCGAATCCTCGACGGTTTCCCCTGGCCATGGGCACCGCCGAGCCGCTGCACGGCACCGCGATCGCCGTCGAAGAGGTGACCAGGGCCGCCGTGGATCTGCGGCTGGACGGGCTGGTGTGGCACACCCGCTACCAGGGCGTCGCCATCTCGGACCACCGCATGCACGAGCTCGTGGATGCCGCCACCGCGCACGGCCTGCCCTGCCTCGTGCACATGTTCTGCGAGTCGCTCCTCGAGGCGCCGTGGATGATGGCCGATCTGGCGAAAGCCCACCCCGACGCGACCATCGTCGTGCTGGACGGCTTCTCCAGCGCGACCCAGGCCCAGTACGTGTACGACCTGGCCGACCGCTTCCCCGCGCTGCTCTTCGACACCGCGATCTGCTTCCCGCTGCTGCGGCTGCTGGATCGATTCGTGGAGCGGTTCGGTGCTGGCCGGCTCCTGTTCGGCACCGACTCCTACGCCGATCCGGTCAGCTACAACCACCCGGCCGTCCGCGACGAGCTGCGGGCCTCCTCCCTCACAGACGACCAGCTGCAGCAGGTCTTCTGGGGCAACGCGGCGCGGGTCTTTCCCGCGCTGGCGAGCCGGGTCGGCCCGACAGGACAGCGGTGAGCACGTCGTGAACGGGACGAGCCTCATCCAGTACCTCAACCGGGTCTGGTTCGGCGACGGCGCTCGCGCGCGCATCGCGACCGAGCTCGCGCAGGGGCCGGTACGCCGACCACTGCTGCTCAGCGACCGGGGGCTCGAGGAGAGCGGCCTGCTCGCCCTGGTCCGCCCCCACGTGCCCGGCGTCGTCGCCGAGTATCTCGACATACCGGCGAACCCCACCGAGAAGGCCGTGCGCGCGGCCGCCGAACAGTACCGGCAGCGCGACTGCGATGGCATCGTGGCGGTCGGCGGCGGGTCGGTTCTCGACTGTGCCAAGGCGGTGGCGGTCGCGGTGAGTCACCCCGGGCCTCTTGAGGTCTACAGCGTCGAGACCCCGGACGCCCGCCCGATCACGACGGCCATTGCGCCCGTAGTGGCTGTCCCGACGACGGCCGGGACGGGCAGCGAGGTGGGCAGGGGCGCGGCGATCACGCTGGACTCCGGGCGCAAGGCGGTGTTCCTGAGCTCGTGCCTCGTGCCTCGTGCCGCGGTCTGCGACCCCGAGCTGACCCACAGCCTGCCACCCGGACTCACCGCCGGGACTGGCATCGACGCCTTCTCGCACGCCCTCGAGGCCTACACCTCGCCCGCGGTCAATCCGCCTGCCGACGCCATCGCGCTCGACGCCATGGAGCGGCTGCGCATCCACCTGCCGCGGGCCGTGGCCAACGGCTCGGACGCCCAGGCACGGTGGCAGGTGATGATGGGCGCCCTCGAGGCCGCGATGACGACCTGGAAGGGGCTGGGCACCGCCCACGCGCTGTCCATGCCGCTCGACCGGTTCGACGTCCACCACGGCACCGCGATCGGCCTGCTCCTGCCGCACACGATCGGCCTCGCCCTGACCGCGCTGGGCAAGGACCGCAGGGACCGGCTGGCGAGGGCGCTGGGTTGCGAGCCTGCGCAGGACGCGCTCGTCCGCGTCGTCTCCGACCTGGTCGAGCCGCTCGGCCTGCCGCGGTCATTGTCCGACTTCGGCGTCACCGCGGACGATTTCGGCGCGATCGCGGACGAAGCGGCTGGGACGACGTTTCACCGCTCCGCGCCCGTGTCTCTCGGCCGTGCCGACTACATCCACATCCTCCAGCGTGCGGCTCCCGGGCTCGGGCAGGCCGGCGCGCGAGACTGAATGACGGAGGCAGCCCATGCCCGTGGCCCTCGTGACCGCGTCCCACTCGCCGCTGATGGGCATCAACCAGCCCGCCCCGGAGGTGGTGGCGGCGGTCGATGCCGAGTTCGCGCGTGCGCGCGCGTTCATCGAACGGTTCGCCCCCGAGGTGGCGGTCTGCTTCGCGCCCGACCACTACAACGGCGTGTTCTACGAGCTGATGCCCCCCTTCGCCATCGGGCGGCAGGCCCGCTCGGTGGGCGACTGGGGCACCCAGGCCGGCGAGGTCCTGGTCCACCGGCCACTCGCCGACGCGCTCGCGGCCCACGTGCTCGAGTCGGATGTCGACATTGCCGTCTCCGAGCGGTTGCACGTCGACCACGGGTTCGCGCAGCCGCTCCAGCTGCTCGTCGGGGGCATCACGGAGATGCCGGTCGTTCCGGTCTTCGTGAACTCCGTGGCGGTCCCGCTCGCCCCGATGCGGCGCGTTCGCCGCCTCGGCGCGACGATCGGCGATCTGCTCGCCGGACGGCCCGAACGCATCCTGTTGATCGGCTCTGGCGGGCTCTCGCACGATCCTCCGGTGCCACAGCTGGCCGGTGCCGCACCCGAGGTGGCCGAGACCCTGATCGCGGGTCGCAACCCGCCCCCGGAACGGCGGGCCGCGCGCGAGCATCGGGTGAAGGAGGCCGGAGTGGCCCTGGCCGCGGGAGCCTCCACGTGCCGCGACCTCAATCCTGTCTGGGATCGGGAGTTCCTGTCGCTACTGGCCGAAGACCGGCTGCCCGATGTCGACGCCTGGTCGACCGAGGAGGTGGCCAGGGTCGCCGGAAACTCGGCGCACGAGGTGCGCACCTGGGTGGCGGCGTACGCGGCGCTCCGGGCCGCCGGGCAATACCACGTGGAAAGCACCTTCTACAAGCCAATTCCCGAGTGGATCGCGGGCTTCGGTATCACGACTGCCCGGCCGATCGATTCCTGAATAGCTATGTGAAGAGTCGAGAGTTCGTCATAGACCTCACGTTCATGCCCTCGTAAGGTCCACTGCAATGGCTCGGTGACGACGGTCACGGTGGACACGCCGCAGCCGGATCGGCACGACCCGGCGCCACAACGAAGTGACGCTCCGCAGGTGCGTCGATGAAGGGAATGCGAAATGAAGCTCAAGGCATGCGGCGCGGCCGCCTTCGCCGCGGCGCTCACGCTGAGCGGCTGCGCAGCCAGCGGCTCCAGCGGTGACGGCAACGAGCCCTACAAGCTCGGAGCGATGATCCCTCTCACCGGTCCGATCGCCTCGGTGACGCAGACCTACCGGGACGGCATCCAGCTCGCCGTGGACCAAATCAACAAGGCGGGTGGCATCGACGGGGTCAAGCTCGCGGTCTCCTTCGAGGACACGAAGGGCACGGCCGAGGGCGGGGTGCAGGCCATGAACAAGCTGATCAACCTGGAGCAGACGCCGATGGTGATCAGCGCGGCATCCGCGCCGACGCTGTCGGCGCAGCCCATCGCGCGCCAGACGGACAACCTCCTGGTCACGGTCGGCTCGGTCAGCCCTGGCCTGTTGAACCTCGACAACCTCTACGTCAACGCTGTGAACCTGACCCGGCTCGGTCCGCTGCTCGCCGAGGAGCTCTACGACCAGGGACACCGCGAGGTGGCCTTCCTCAGCCAGGCCGACCCCTTCGGTGAGGGGTCGCGGGACGCGTTCACACCCGCGTGGGAAAAGCTCGGCGGCACGGTGGTCGAGGACCAGACCTTCCCGCCAAGCGGAGGTGACGTCAGCGGGCAGCTACTCAAGATCCGTGAGGCGGGCCCCGACGTCATCGTCGTCACCGCGATCGGCGAGGTGCTCGGCCAGGTCGTCAAGCAGGCCCGCGCTGCCGGCCTCGACGCCCCACTCGCCGGGCCGCTCGCGACGGGCGGACTCATCACCGCAGCAGGCAAGGCGGCCGAGGGTTACCAGGACGTCGCGCTGGTCCTGGACGAGCAGGCCGACAGCGAGAGCGCGGTTCAGTTTCGCGAGGGTTTCACGGCACTGGAGAAGGGCCGGCCGAGCTGGGACAACGGCACGGCCTACGAGGCGGTCCACCTCTACAAGCAGCTGATCGAGACCGCGATCGAGCAGGGCAAGGACCCGCGCGACGGCTCGGTCCTGAACGACCTCATCGCGAACGCTCGCTTCGACGACGTCCTCCAGGGCAGGAAGGTCACCTTCCTCCCCGACCACTCGGTCAGCCGGGCGGTCGGCCTCCGGACGGTCGAGAACGGTGCCTTCGTCGTCAACAGGACGGTCGTCGCCGAGTAGGCAGGGCGGTCCGGGTCCCACGGGCGTCCCGGACCGCTCATCCGTTGTACGACTGACCAGGAGAGCAGGGAGAGACAGTGCTCAATGCCCTCATCCTCGGGTGCGCGGTCGGCAGCCTCTACGCGCTGCTGGGTGTCAGCCTGCAGGTGATCTACACGCCCACGCGGATCTTTCACCTCGCGCATGGCGCGGTGTTCGCCGTCGCGGGGTACGCCGTGCACGAGACCGTGGTCCGGCACGGGGCGCCGATCCTCGTTGGCGTCGTGGCGGCGATCGTGGTCGCGGTGGCCGTCGGTGTGGTGGTCGAGCTCGCGATCTATCGCCCGCTGCGCCGGCGCGGCGCCTCCCACCTGATCACCTTCATCGCCTCGGCCAGCGTCCTGGGCCTTGTGCAGGCCCTCCTCGCCGTACGCTACGGGCCTGCCCAGGTGGGGGTCGGACTCGACGTCCGCAATCTGAGCGAAAAGCTGTCCCTCTCGACCGCGCAGGTGGCCACGATGGTCGTCGCCGCCGCGGTCGTGGTGCCGACGACCGTCTGGTTCGCCCGGTCCGGGCTCGGCCGGTCGCTGCGCGCGGTCGGCGACTCTCCCGAGGCCGCCGAGCGACGGGGGCTGCCGGTCGGCCGACTCTATCTGGCGGCGTTCGCAGTCGGGTCGGCGCTCGTGGCCCCTGCCGCGGTCCTCCAGGGCTGGGCCATCGGACTCCGCCCCGACATGGGCTTCGAGGCGGCGCTCTTCGCCACGGCCACGGTCCTCGTCGCCGGCTCACGGGGGATCCTGGCGACCGCCGCCGTCGGGCTCGGGCTCGGCGTCGTCCAGGGGATGTCCCTGCTCGTCCTGTCGTCCGGCTGGCAGGAGGGTGTCACGTTCCTCGTGCTCTTCCTGGTGGTCGTCACGCCGTACCTGGTCCGGCGCAAGGAGGCTGTGCCCCGATGATCGATTACGTCGCACAGGTCGCCGTCTTCGTCGCGCTCTTCGCGATCCTGGCGTCGAGTTACAGCATCCTGCTCGGTACGGCGGGCACGTTCTCCGCGGCGCACGCGGCCTTCTTCGGGACCGGTGCCTACACCTCGGCGCTGCTGGTCACCCGCACCGGCATGGCCTTCCCGCTGGACATGCTGCTGGCCGGAGCAGCGGCGTTCCTGCTCGGCCTGCTGGTCTCGGTGCCGCTCTCGCGACTGCCGGGTGAGGCGGTGCTGGTCGCCAGCCTCGCGCTTCAGCTGGTGTTCCTGAGCGTGCTCGACAACGCGGTGGGGATCACCGGCGGAACGGCAGGCCTGTACGCCATCACGCGTCCCGAGCTGTTCGGCCAGCTCGTGGTCCGGCCCGTGCCTTTCGCCGCGCTGGCAGTCGTGGTCGCCGTCGTCCTCATCGCAGCGCTGCGCTGGGTCGAGAGCCGCCGCGCTAACCTGGCGATGCGATCCGCGCGCGATGACCTGTCGCTGGCGCTGGCCTTCGGGGTCCGTCCCGAGGCGGGCCGCTTCCTCGCCTGGTCGGCGAGTAGCTTCGCCGCCGGCTGCGCCGGAGCCGTGTTCGCCCGCTTCGTCGGGTACATCTCGCCGGTCACGTTCGGGCTGGACCAGACCCTGGTCATCCTGACCATGCTGATCGTCGGCGGTCTCGGCAACGTCTGGGGCGCGGCCATCGGGGCCGCGATCCTGGTCGCGGTGCCCGAGATGCTGAGCTATCTACCATCCGTCTCGAGTGCCACCGACCAGATCCAACTGATCATCTACAGCGTTGTGCTGCTGGCCGTCGTCATGCTCCGTCCTCAGGGCCTGTGGCCGGAACGCAACCTGACCGCCCGGCGCACGGCCGCGGCGACGACGGCGACGGAGACGGAGACGGTGGAGACGGCGGCGGAGCCGAGCGGGACCGGCACCGCGATGCCCCCGGTCTCCGAGGTGACGGTGTCCGGCGTGCACAAGCAATTCGGCGGAGTCCGGGTCCTGCAGGGTGTCGACCTGACCCTGTGCGACGACGAGGTGACCGCCATCCTCGGACCCAACGGTGCCGGGAAGACCACGCTGTTCAACATCATCGCCGGACAGCTGCGTGCCGACGAGGGGCGGGTCCTCGTCGACGGCCAGGAAGCCACGTCGATGCGCGCGCCCGAGCGCGCCGCCCGGGGAATCGCCCGGTCCTTTCAGGACGCCCGGCTGTTCGCGTCGTTCACGGTCTACGAGTACCTCGCGATGGCGGCTCATGCCCGCGCCGGCGGCATCAACCGGCTCCTGAACCGCGCCCGCCCCGCCGTGGACGAGACACGAATGCGGGCCGCGCTCCAGCGGCTCCGCCTCGACGTAGCGCTCGACGACCGGCTCACCGAGCTGTCGTACGGTCAGCAGAAACTGCTGATCCTGGCGGCGATGGCGCTCTGGGATGCGCCGGTGCTCCTGCTCGACGAGATCGCGGCCGGTCTCGACGCGCGCAGCACACGCGAGGTCGCCGAGCTGGTGCGCTCGCTGCGCAAGCCCGGCCGGGTGATCTGCCTGGTCGAGCACAACCTCGAGTTCGTGTGGGCCGCGGCCGATCGGATCGTGTTGCTCGGCGAGGGCCGGATCATCGCCGACGGGACACCGGGAGAGATCCGGCAGGACCCGCAGGCCTTCGCCACCTACTTCGGAAAGGCGCAGTGGGCATGACACTCTCCGCACATCACGTCTCGGCGTCGTACCGGCCGGGGCAGATGGTGGTCGACCAGATCGACCTCGAGGTCGCGCCCGGCGGCTTCACTCTCGTTCTCGGCCACAACGGGGCCGGGAAGACCACGTTCATGAACGCCGTCTTCGGAATCCACCGCCTCGACGGCGGGGAGGTGCGCGTGGAGGACCGGACGCTGTCGCCCGGCTCCGCGGCGCGGCTCGACGAAGGGGTGAGCTTCGTGCCGTCGGAACACGCGGTGTTCCCGGGACTGACCGTCGAGGAGAACCTGGAGGTCTCGAGGGGCGCCGTAAGGTCTCAGGCCCGGCGCCGGGACGCCGTCGACGTGCGCGCCTGGTTCCCGGTGCTGGAGGAGAAGTGGCGCGCTCGCGCCGGTTCGCTGAGCGGGGGGCAACGGCGGATGCTGGCAGTGGCGATGGCCCTGGTCCAGAGCCCGCGCTATCTGCTCATGGACGAGCCGTCGCTGGGACTGGCGCCCACGATCGTCGACGAGCTCTTCGACGCGCTCGCCCGGCTGCGGCGCGACCTGGGCCTGGGAATGATCGTGGTCGAACAGACAGTGCGATCGACGTTGCTCACCGCCGAGCGGATTTCAGTCATCCGTGGGGGCCGGGTCGCCTTCGCAGGCAACGCCGAGGAGCTGGCCCGGCAGGACCTGTGGGACCTCCTATGAGGGAGCCGCTGTCCATGGCGACCCCGCGGGTCGAGATCGTGGACCTGGATGACGGAGCCCGGGTGATGCGTTCGCGCATCCCGCTCGGCGGGGTCCCCGACACCATCTTCAGCTGGCTCGACCGCTGGGCAGCCGAACGTCCTGACGCCGCGTTCGTCACCGAGCCTGTCCCGAAGGCGCAGCGCCGCGTACTGACCTATGCCGCGGCGCGGGCCGAGGTCGAGAGGCTGGCGTCGGACCTCGCCCTGCGAGGCGTCGCGCCGGGTGACCGGGTCGTCCTGGCCGTGCCGAACTCGATCCGGCACCTCCTCTGGGGTCTGGCTGTGATGCGCCGCGGAGCCGTCTACGTGCCGATGGCGCCCCAGTACATCGGGCCCGGGCACGACCAGGACAAGCTTCTGGGGCTGCTCGACATGCTCGACCCGGCCTTGGTGGTCTGCCCGCCCGGTCGGTGCCCAGCCGTCCCCGCCCGCTGGGCGTCGGCGGACCTTGCCTCGTTGGATGCCTCGGCGGGGGCAGCCTCGTCGGTAGCGGTGCCGCCTGTGCCCGGTCCGGACGCGATCGCGAAAATCCTGCTCACCTCCGGGTCGACGGGGCTGCCCAAACCGGTGCCGTATCCGCACCGGCTGATGACGGCGGCGATGGTGATGACCCTCCAGGTCTGGACCTTCGTTCATGACGAACCGCCAGTGCTGCTGGACTGGCTGCCCTGGAACCACGCATTTGGCGGGACGGCCAACCTGCACCTGGTGCTCGCCAGCGGCGGCACCCTGCACATTGACGCGGGCGGGCCCAGCCCGTCCGGGGTGGAGGCGACCTTGGCCGACGTCGCCGTGCTGAGACCGAACCTGTTCTTCGCTGTACCGGCCACCCTCGACCTCGTGCGGCAACGCCTCGAGGACGACGAGCGCTCCCGTACGTTCTTCTCCTCAGTGCGGATGATCTTCTCCGCCGGCGCCGCACTGAGCGCCGACACCTATGACGCATTGAAGCGGCTCGCCGACCGGTGTGGGTACCCGGTCGTCATCACCTCCGGATGGGGCGGCACCGAGACCGGGCCCGGGGCGACCCTGCTGCAGGTGACCGACGGTGGTCCGGGCTGGATCGGCACCCCACTGCCCGGGGTGGAGGTCAAGCTCTCGCCGGAAGCCGGCAAATTCCACTCGCTGGTCCGCGGACCGAACGTCTTTTCCGGCTACTGGGGTCCGGCGAGCAGGCCGGACGCCTTCGATACGGAGGGCTTCTACCGCACCGGCGACGCCGTGTGCCTGGTGGACCCGGCCCGCCCCGAGCTCGGGCTCCGGTTCGACGGCCGGCTGGCCGACGACTTCAAGCTGGCCAACGGCACGTGGGTGGACTACGCGCGAGTCCGCACCGGGTTTCTCGAGGCTCTCGAAGGTCGGGTGGTCGACCTCGTCGTCGGGCTGCCCGACGGGCCCGCGTTGGCGGCCCTGGCCTGGACGGCAGACGGAGAGCCGCTGCCGACGTCGTCCGTGGACGAGGCGCTCGCCAGGTACAACGCGGCCGCGCCGCGCCCCAGCGAGCGGATCGTCGCGCTCGGCACGTTGCGGACGCCTCCCACGGCCGAGGAGGTCGGTTCCAAGGGCCAGCTGCGCCCGACGGAGGTACGGCGGGCGCGGCGGGGGGAGTTCGACGCCCTCCTGGGCTCGAGGACTCCAGCATGAGGCGGTTCGGGTCCACACGCGACCTCGAGGCGGCCCGTGGTGAGCTGCTCGGCGTCAGCGACTGGGCTGAGCTGGGCGAGCGGGACCTGCAGGAGTTCGGTCGCCTGACCCGCGACGAACATTGGATTCACGTCGACCCGGACCGGGCGGCCGCCGAGGGACCGTTCGGGTCCGTGATCGCGCACGGCTTTTTCACCCTGTCGCTGGTCACCGGTCTCGGGAACGAATGCTACGCCATCGACGCTGCCCAGCGCTGGGTCAACTACGGCTTGGACCGCGTGCGGTTCCTGCGACCGCTCACGCCTGGGATGCCGTTTCGCCTGGAGCTCACCCTCGAAGACGTTGAGATCACGCCGAGCGGGGGCAGACTCCGCCTGGGTTGCTCACTGGTGACCCGCACGGGCGACCCGGTCCTGGCCGCCACCTGGCTGGTGCTGGTCATCGAGACCGAGGAGTTTCCATGATCTTGTCATGCCGCTCGGGCTTTGCTCGGTGGTGAGTCGGACTTGCGCCCACCGCCCGTACCACCTCGGTGGACCGCTCCCCATCGCGAGCGATCAAGCCCTCGATCACCTCGTGCCCTTCACGACTTTCCGGGCGCACACTGCCTTTCCGGGCGCACACTGCCTTTCCGGACGGATCGACTGCACACGCGTGGTGGCTCGCCTTGCCGACATGGATCCTGACCCGGAGCTTCCTCCGCACCGCCCCGCGGCCCGTCCTCTCATGCTCCGCAGCTCAACCCGGCGGACGACCCGCCGGCAGCTCCATAAGCAGCGGCCGTGCGCGAATGTCGATCAGCAGGAAGGGCATCCAGAACGGCAGGGCTGGCCACTCCCAGAAACCACCCGACGGCAAGGCATCCGCCACACCCCGCCGCCATGGGCATGCAGAACCTCCCGTCCCGAACATCAACAACTTGTGGAGGAAACATGACCGCGCCCACCGTTCCGGCCGGCTTCGCGCCGCTCCAGCAGACGGGCTTCCTGGGGCATCTCGACGGCATCTGGACCCGGCGACAAGACGCAGGGCTCGACACCTGCCTCATTGTCGCGCCGACCCATCTCAATCCGAACGGCACCGTGCATGGCGGCGTGCTGCTCGCGCTGCTGGACTTCACGCTTGGCGGCACGGTCGAGGAAGTCCTCGCCGTCGACAAAGGCACGCGGATCGGGCAGGGTGACCGGCACCCGGCGACGATCACGCTGACCACGCAGTTCACCGCGGCCGCCGGTTCTGATGACCTGCTGCTCGGTCGGGCGTGGGTCCAGCGGCGGACTCGCGCGATCACGTTCGTGGCCGGCGAGCTCACCAGCGCGGACAAAGTCGTCGCGACCGCGTCGGCCGTCTTCAAGCATCCACCGTCGGCCTGACCGGGTGTGTCTGATAAACGGTGGATCTGGCTTGGCATCGGTTAGTTCCCACTCGGGGTGATGCGGCCTTCGAAGGTGATCGCGAAGGCGTTGAGCGCGGGTTTCCACCTCATGGCCCATCGTGCCTTGCCGTGTCCGGTCGGGTCCAGCGACCGGGTGGTCAGGTAGAGGCACTTCAACGCGGCTTAGGTTCAGGGGGTCAGTGCAACACCCGTCATGACGAGGGGTTTTGTGTTGGGGCGTCCCGCGATATCGGTCGAGGTTCAGCGCTCGTTCTGGGCAGCCATCCGCAAAGGCGAGATCATCGACACCGCTGCCGCGGCGGTTGGCGTGTCGAAGACCGTCGGCTGGCGGTGGTTCCGCGAGGCTGGCNTTGTGTTGGGGCGTCCCGCGATATCGGTCGAGGTTCAGCGCTCGTTCTGGGCAGCCATCCGCAAAGGCGAGATCATCGACACCGCTGCCGCGGCGGTTGGCGTGTCGAAGACCGTCGGCTGGCGGTGGTTCCGCGAGGCTGGCGGGGTGATGCCACCACAGCGGCGTGAACCTGTGGATCGCCCGGCTCGCCTGTCGTACGCCGACCGGGAGGAGATCGCCTGTCGCCGAGCGGCCGGCGAGGGCGTTCGCGCCATCGCGAGGGCAATCGGCAGGTCGCCCTCGACCATCAGCCGCGAGCTCACCCGCGGTACTCGTCGGCCGAAGACCGGTTACCGGGCGACCGTCGCGCAGGCCCTTGCCGGGCAGCGAGCCCG
>NZ_JAEHOB010000025.1 GCF_016464705.1 Qaidamihabitans albus | reverse complement strand
CCCGGATCAACCAGCCAGAGCGTCTGGTCCGGGCTCCGAAGTACCGCCAGACGCTGGTCGACCCCTACCGTGAGCATCTACGACGCCGTCGCCAGGTTGATCCCGCCGTGCCAGTGCCGAGGCTGTTCGCCGAGATCAAGCAGCTCGGCTATAGCGGCAGCCTGAACCTGCTCTACCGCTACATCACCCAAGGCCGCGTCGAGTCCGACCGGCCGGCGATCTCCCCGCGGCGCCTGGCCCGTTACCTGCTAACCCGCCCGGACAAGCTCACCGACCACCAGCGGGAACAGCTTGAGGCCGCCACAGCCGCATGCCACGAGATGACCGCGCTCGCCGGCCTCGTCGCCGACTTCGCCGCCCTGCTCACACCCGCTGCCGGCAACGATGAACGCCTCGCCGGCTGGATCAACCAGGTCCGTACCGAGGACCTGCCTCATCTGCATGCGTTCACCCGCGGACTCGAGCTCGACCGCCACGCCGTTAATGCCGCGCTCACCCAGCCATTCCACAATGGACGTACCGAAGGAGTGAACACCAAAACGAAAATGATCACGCGACAAAGGCAGCAGGTGAAGTAGCAGTATTCGATCCAGGCCGTATTCCGGGTTGTCCTGATCGAGAGCGCTTGGGTCCGAACGTGTTCAGGGGCGCAGGCCGTCGAGGAGTCGGGTGACGGCGCGGTGGCGGAGATCGGGACGAGCGGGAACTGGTGGAAAGCGCGGGCAGCCTGCTGCTGGGCCGGATCACCCACGGTTACTTCGCCGGCTACTGGCCACAGGCGGCCCACGACCCGGACGAGCCGGATGAGCTGAGAACGTACGCCAAGCGGGTCGACGCCATGGCGAAGATCGTCGTCTCCGTCTCAGTGAGCATCGCACCATGGAAGAACACCCGGCGACTCGAACGCGTCGATCCCGACGAGATCACCGAACTCAAGAGTGGTGCCGGCGGGGACATCGTGATCTACGGCAGTCTCGGACTGGTCCGATCCCCCATGACCTCCGGCTCGTCGACGAGTCCCACCTGCTGATGCACCCGGTGTTCCTCCGCCAGGGCAAGCCCCTGTCCGACGGCGGCCAACCACTCGCCCGACTGGAGCTGATCTCCGCCGAACCCTTCACCTCCGGAGTCACCCTCATGAAGTACCGCTCACCGGCCCATCACCGCGGACACCAGACGACTATCTGATCGGGCGCGTTCACCTTAACGCCACTCCACCCAACGGCTCCCACACGTACTCAACATCAGCCTCACCGTCGACGACGACGTCGTGGTCGGCGAGCNGCCACTCCACCCAACGGCTCCCACACGTACTCAACATCAGCCTCACCGTCGACGACGACGTCGTGGTCGGCGAGCTGTCATGCGTCAAGGAGTTGGCAGGGTTTGATCTTGGTATAGCTGGGCTCAGTACGTGTATGTTTAGCCTCCGGTTAGTGAGATTTTCACCGTACGGGGTATCTGCAACAGCGCAGATCACAGCGGTGGCGGTGGGCTCGTCTCGTCCCCGCCGGTACGTCGGAGGTTTCCTTTCCGTACGGAGCATCCGCTTGGCGTGGTGGTCAACTGGCCCTCGGTGTGGCCTGACCGATGAGTTTTGCGCGCCGTGCTGGTCTGTACGCCGAATACCGACTCACGGGAGGCTGAAGCCATGCGGAAACTGACCTTCGGCATGAACATGAGCCTGGACGGCTACATCGCCGCGCCCGGCGACGACCTCGGCTGGAGCGTGCCGAGCGACGAGCTGTTCCAGTGGTGGTCCGACCGGGTGGACGCGACGGGCCTGGCGCTGTACGGGCGCAAGCTGTGGGAGACGATGAGCTCCCACTGGCCGACCGCCGACAAGCAGCCGGGTGCCACACCGGCGGCGATCGAGTTCGCCGGCCGCTGGCGGGACATGCCGAAGGTGGTGTTCTCCTCTACGACCAGCACGGTCGACTGGAACACCCGTCTGGTCACCGGCGACGCGGTCACCGAGATCACCAGGCTCAAGGCCGACGACGGCGGCCCCATGGACATCGGCGGTGCCACACTCGCCGCGGCGGCCATGCGGGCCGGGCTGATCGACGCGTACGCGATCGTCACCCATCCGGTCCTGGTGGGCGGCGGCACGCCGTTCTTCACAGCCCTGGACAACTGGGTGAACCTGAGCCTGGTGGAGACCCGGACGTTTCCCGACGGCGTGGTGCTGACCAGGTACGAGACCAGGCGCTGAGTGCCCGACGGCGGATCAGCGCGGGCTTCGGGCCACCCAATTGACATGCAAGTCAACACTTGCCTATTGTTGCCTTCGTGAGCGACGTGTACAAGGCGATCGCCGAATCGACCCGACGAACCATCCTCGACGAGCGTATCGAGCGGGATCGACAGACGCTCTTCGACCTGTGCGGCCGCTTGACGCCGAAACATGGGCTCACCTCGTCGCGTGGGGCCACATCGCAGCACCTCGACGTGCTCCAGGCTGCCGGGTCGTGATCGCGGCCGAGGAAGGCCGCTACAAGCACCACTCGATCGGCACCACACCGCTGCAAACCGTCGTGACTCGCCGGCCACAGATACGAAGGGACACCATCACATGACCGACACCACGGCTTACGGAACCCTGGAGACGATCGACGGGCGTCCGGGGTTGCGTTTCGAGCGCTCGCTCGCATACCCGATCGAGCGCGTGTGGCAGGCGGTCAGCGTGCCGGCAGAGCTGGAGCGTTTCTTTCCCGGCGCCGCCGACTGGACCCCGGCGAAGGGCGAGACCATCGACCTCGGCGGTGCAACCCTCGAGGTGACCGAGGTCGATGCACCGCACCGCCTGGCGTGGACGTTTGCCGGCCAGCCGCAGAGCTTCGAGCTTTTCGCAACGGACGGCGGCTGCCGGTTGATCTTTACTCACGTCATCGACGACCTGCCAGCAGCGCAGACCGCAACCGGCTGGGAGATCTATCTCTCGCGGCTCGAGCCTCATCTGGCCGGCGAGTACCTCTCCGACGAGGAGGCACACAAGCCGTGGAGGGAAATCCACGAACGCTACGCCGAGCGCTTCGGCGTCGACCCGGAGCCGGGACGGCGCTGGGCGGCGGAGAACCTGCCTGCCGGTCACGGCTGAGGGCGGCCAATGAGGATCAACGTGGCCAGCGTCTTCGTCGACGACCAGGCCGCGGCGCCGGATTGCTGCTCGAACCATCGGCCCACCCCTGCCGCCGTAGAAGAACGCGGTGGTCGCAGAGGCACCCTCATTCAAATCGCCGCCATACAGGAGACCGCATAACGGGGTTGGTAAGGAACATGTCACAGGCCGCCATTCGACTGTCCACCAACCCCGAGCGCGCGTCATCGAAGTTCTCTCAACGAAATGATCTCGTGGGGTGACTCGGCTCTGGGGATCCGGCGAGCCGCGACGAGTTCCGCGGCGTTCGGCGGTCGTACTGTCGAAGCCATTACCGAGGAGGACCTCTGATGCGCAGCGTGACCTGTTCGATGAGCGTCTCACTCGACGGCTACATCGTGGGGCCGGACGGCGACTTCGACTGGACAGCACCTGATGAGGAGGTCTTTCGCTTCGCCACCGACGACACTCGAGAGGTCGGCGTCTACCTGTTGGTACGACGGTTGTACGAGACGATGCTGTACTGGGAGACCTTTGACCCGAATCCGCCGCTCGACTTCTCAACGCTCGAGTGGGCCGCGCTCTGGAAGCCGCTCCCCAAGGTGGTGTTCTCCGCCACGTAGCCGGCGGTGCAGGGCAATGCCCGCCTGGCCTCCGGTGGCCTGGCGGAGGAGATCGAGTGGTTGCGAGCCGGGCCGGGGGAGGGCGACATCGCGATCGGCGGCGCGACTCTCGCCGCCGAGACGGCCGCGTCGGGTCTGATCGACGAGTACCGGGCCAAGGTCTACCCGGTGCTGGTTGGCGGTGGCATTCCGTTCTTTCCCCAGCGCGAGCGCCGGGTGGATCTCGAACTCGTCGAGACCCGCACCTTCGACTCGAAAGTCGTCTACCTCCTCCGCTACCGCGTGGCGCGCTAGCGGGCCCTTGGCGGCCGCCTCGTACAAGGCGGGCACCCCCAGTCCTCAGGCACATCCGGCACACCGACGTTTCTGGCCGCCATGCTCCGAGCCGGCCACCATCAGGCTCCACGCCCTCACCCCGAGCAGCATGATCAACTTAAGCTACGTGGCAGCGTCAGGAGCCTCGGCATGGATGTCAGGCGTTCACCCGACGCGGTGGTCACCGCAGGCGGCTAGAGTCGAAAACCAGTCGACACAAAGACATCAGTGATCGGCGTCCACTCGATTCTGGAAAAGGCTTCGGCCGCATCACTGAATGCGGGCTAACTTGAGGTGGCTGATCAAGGGCCTGTTGTGGCGTCGATTTGGGGTACTCATGCTAGTTGCGGGCGGCTACATGCGGTCGCGGTGTCGACAGAACAGAAGTCCGATTCTGGCAAATGGGAACGGGGAGAAATGAGAACAATCAAGCGCCGTGTAGCGCGCCTGGGGTTGGTCGGTCTGGCGGTGGTGGCCATGGTGCTCAGCGCCACGCCGGCCTCCGCCGCAAAGAGTGATGGTTACGTGCGCGGCTACGACACCTTCAAGGGCGACTGGGGTGACGAGGGAGAAATGGGCCATGGCATTGCCAACCACAACAATTCCAACGCTGTGTGCCTGTGGCAGAAGATCCTGTGGGCAGAGGGAGCCACGGAGAAGAACCTCTCGACCTTCGACAAAGCAGACATTGACGGTCACTTCGGCGCCAACACGGAGTATGCGACCAAGTCGCTGCAAGCCAGGTGGAAGATAGGCATTGATGGCGTGGTCGGCAAAGTGACCTTCGGCCGCGCCGACGACAACCTCCGCTACTCCAGCGGCAGCTCGGCCCGGGGCAAGGTGCTCAACCTGACCTACCGCGGTAAGGACTGGAGCTTCAGCGCGCGGCGGGACAGCAACGGCATCTATTCCTTCTACGACGGCAACGGACACCGACGAAACGCGGGATACAAGTACAACACCTGCGACTAACCGTAAGCGCACGCCAGGCAGGTGGTCCGCGAACCACCTGCCTGGTGCGCCTGAGTGCCAGTACCAGATGTCCCCGCCGTCCACTGCTGGCGCCGGATCCTTGAACTCCCGGTGCACCGAGACGATCAGGATCACGAACAGCGGGTCCAGGCTCAGAGAAAGCCTTCGTCGGACGCCTGTCCGTCGGATGCACTCCCGGAACAAGTCAATGGGGATCCGTGGTGCCCCCGCTGCTCACCTTGGGCTGCGCACTAGAGTCGTGAGACCAGGATTGTCGACGTCGCCGTGGGCCGGCGCTCGCACGAGCTGCTGCGGCCCTCGGCCTGCAGCGTGATAGGAGACTCTGATGGGTTCGTTCGATGTGCCGCTGGACGACGAACGCACCCAGCTCGAGGCCTTCATCGAGGAATATCGCAGTGCCATTGAGGTGACTCTCGACTGTCTCACCGAGGACCAGGCCCGCCGCCGACTGGTCTCGTCGGCGACGACGCTGCTCGGGCTGCTCAAGCACGTCACGTGGATGCAGCGGGTGTGGTTCGAGGAGTGCGTCGGCGGCACGTCCCGCCGGGAGCTCGGCCTGGTGCAGAGTCCGGATGAATCCTTCCGGCTCTCCGACGACGACACCGTCGCCTCGGTCACGGCAGCCCACCGGGCAGCATGCGCCACGGCCCGGAAGGCGGTCGCAGGCCTGCCACTGGACGCCGTCGTGACCGGCCACCGGACCGGACCGCGCACGCTTCGCTGGGTGTACCTGCAAGTGCTGCGGGAGCTGGCCCACCATTGCGGACACGCCGACATCCTGCGCGAACAGGTAATTGCCGACTGAGTTCTGAGAACCCTTCCTTGATCCCAGGAAGGCGCGGCGTTTGCCTGGTCACCTCTCGTGAGTGCGCACGCGAGTTAGAACACTGTTACGCACTCACGACCGGTGACCTGGCCGGCGCACCATGCTGACGAACACGATATGGCGGCGAGGAGGTGGGTATGGCCGGAAAGTATCAGCCGCTGTTCGTGCGGCTGTCCGAGCTGGCCAGGGCGGGCCATCGGCATGCCGAGTTCGGCTTCGGCGACATCGCGACGCTGGTCGGCGAGCTCCCGGCGTCGGCTTACGAGAGTCGTCAGTGGTGGGCCAACAGCAGCCACAGCCATGCACAGGCATGGCGAGACGCCGACTGGCATGTTGACACCGTGGACCTTGAGCGCCGCCAGGTCCGGTTCGCCCGCGGCAAGGTCGGTGGCAGTTACCGGGCGCGCGGTCACCGACCGCTGCACGACACGGCGGCTGCGGTGCTCGTCGAGGAGACCGATGCCGCGCAGCTCGACGTGCGGATCACCATGGAGTGGCAGCGCGCTGGGCACGTCACCCTCGACGATGCGGGCGACGTCGTGTTCCCGGCTCTGCCCTGTCAGTCGGGCATCTACCGCCTCACCCTGGCCGACGCTGCCGATCAGGAGCTGCCGAAGGTCTACATCGGCGAATCCGACGACCTCCGCCACCGTACTTACCATTACCGCCGGCCCGGGCCGACCCAGCAGACCAACCAGCGGATCCACGACGAACTCCGAGCGCACCTCTACTGCGGCGGCACGGTCACGCTGGCCGTGGCGCTGCACGCGACGATCGAGTCCCGCGGCGAGGCCGAGACGCTGCCGCTCGGCCGCAAGACCGCCCGCGTGCTCGCCGAGCATGCTGCGCTGGCTCTGACCTACCTCGACGGGGACGTCGTGGTGATCAACCGGGACAAGGGCGCGGAGTAGCCGACGAGCACCATCAACAGGCTCCTGCCGCGGTGGATCTGACGTTTGCTGCCGCGCCGGACGAGACCCGGTGTTCTGCACTCCGGATGACGAGTACCCGCTTCGGCTGAACCCCGGTGAAGCGGCTGTCCGGAACAGGTTTCGATGACCACGCTCGAGTCATGGCATGGATGCCGCTGTCGGCGTACGGGCCCCGATAGCCGGAGCCGGGGCAACCTGTGAAGCCCGGATCGGCGTCGAGCGCTTTGCTGGGCGCGATGAACGCGTCGCGACACCAAGCTCGACAGCTTCCGGCGTCGATCTGATGAGCCCCAGCTTCGGGCCGTCGACCGCCGGCCCCGACGAGTCGGCTACGCAGGCCGCTCACGGCCTGGCTGTGCCCGCCAGACCGCGTCAACCGCAACGGGTCAGCGGACCCGGGTCAGCTTGTCCGGGTTGGTGACCGAGTAGATACCTCGTATCCGGTCGCCGTCCGGTGTCGGGTCGAGAACCAGGACAGCGAACGGTGACTCGCCGATGAAGAGCAGGGCGGACGAGTCTCCGTTGACGTGGCGGTAGCGGACTTCGAGGCTCTGAGGGGCGCTGGATCCGACGGCCACGAGGAGTTCGGCTACCGCGTCGCGGCCGTGGACCGGCTGGAGGCTCGTGGCGGGTCCCTTGCCACCGCCGTCTGTCCACAGTGTTACGTCAGGGGCCAGGATCCGGAGGAGTGCTTGGAGGTCGCCGCCGATCGCGGCGGTGACGAAGCGTTTGGTCACCTCCCGCTGGACGCGGGTGTCGACCTGGTAGCGGGGCCGGCGGGCGTGCACGTGTTGGCGGGCACTGGTGTCCGAGCTGGTGCACCGCGGCGGGGCTGCGGCCGATGACGTCAGCGATTTCGGTGTGGGCGTAGCCGAAAACCTCGTGCAGGACGAACACCGCGCGTTCGGTCGAGCTGAGGGTTTCCAGCACGACCAGAAGCGCCACCGAGGACGACTCGGTGTGCAGCACGGCGTCGGCCGCGTCGGCTGTGTCGGCTGGGTCTGTGACCAGTGGTTCGGGCAGCCATTGCCCGATGTAGGTCTCCCGGCGACGGCTGATGGCCTTCCGGCGGGCGAGGGCCTGGTTGACCGCGATTCGCACGAGGTAGGCGCGCGGGTTCTCGATCCGCTCCTGGTCCGCGTCAGTCCACGCCAGCCAGGTCTCCTGGAGTGCGTCCTCGGTGTCGGCGACGCTGCCGAGCATGTTGTAGACGATGGAGAACAGCAGTTCGCGATGTTCGACGAACCGCTGCGTGGCGGAGTCACGGTCGGTCATGGTGGTGCCCTCCTGTCACGGTGCGCCCATAAGAGGACCAGGGGCGTCCGTGATGTGACATCGCGGGCCGCGGATGTGACTGGGGCCTCAGCGTGTTACACCGGCCAGCGAGACCGGGCTCTTGGTTGATCGCGCACGCGATCACGGCGTCCGAGGTCGGGATCGCTCTCGACGCGGGTGTCGACGGTCTCGCGCACGTCTGGGCCGACGCGGGACAGAGTGCGTCCGAACTTGCCGCGCGGATCGCGGCGCAGGGCGTGTTCGTGGTCAGCACGCTGGTGTACTTCGAGGTGATCGGCCAGCAGGGAGCAGGCGGTGTCGACCACGCTTCACCCGGCAGCGCGGGGAATGCTGTGCGCGCGGCGGGAGCGTTGCACCGGTCGGGTGTGCCGCTGCTGGCCGGCACGGACGCGACCCCTTTCGCCCCGGTGCACGGGGAGAGCATGCACCGCGAACTGGTCCTGCTGACGCGGGCCGGACTCACCAGCGAGGAGGCGCTCGCCGCAGCGACCAGTGTGCCCGCCCGCCACTTCGGGTTGGCCGACCGCGGTCGGATCGCCCCAGGTCTGCGCGCGGACCTCCTGCTGGTCGACGGTGACCCCACCAGCGACGTCACCGCGACCAGCTCCATCTGCGACGTCTGGCGGCGCGGCGTCCGCCAGGACCGCTGAGTGATGACGGGAACGACGAGGATGGCGTTCCGCGTGCCGCTACCACCGCCGTGGCCGTGCTGCCGATCGCGCAAGCGGGGGTGCCGTCGCGGCTTTCTGTCGGGGAACCACGAGGGGCTCGTCCACACACCCGGAGTTCCACTGAGGGGCGGCCAAATCCACGTCGGCGTAGTTGATGTAGCGGTACCACTCCCGTGCCAGCGAAGACGTCCCGGTACATCTCCTGACCCAGATGTTCCTCAGTCGAGACAGAACTCGTTGCCCTCGATGTCCTGCATCACGATGCACGATTCTTCGTCGCCATCGGCAGCCAGTAGTCGCACGCGTACCGCGCCGAGCGCGACCAGTCGTGCGCACTCGGCCTCGAGCGCGGCGAGGCGCTCTTCACCCACGAGACCGGTGCCGACCCGCACGTCGAGATGCACCCGGTTCTTGACGGCCTTCCCTTCGGGAACGCGCTGGAAGAACAGTCGCGGGCCCACACCCGAGGGATCGATGCAGGCGAACGCTGAACCCTGACGCTCAGGCGGCAGCGAGCGATCGAAGTCGTTCCAAGTGGCAAACCCCTCCGGTGGCGGCGGTACGACATACCCCAACACCTCGCACCAGAAACGAGCGACGCGCTCAGGTTCTGCGCAGTCGAAGGTGACTTGGAACTGCTTGACCGACGGCATTGGCCCAGCATAGTGGCGCGCAGGCTGTTCACCGGGACCCGGGTGTCATCGCCGCGCGGGTCGAGGTCTGAGACGGTGCCGCCTTCGATGAGACAGGACATTCCTGAGCTGCCTCAGGCGAGGCCGGATTGGTACGCGAACACGACCAGCTGCGCCCGGTCTCGTGCGCCGAGTTTGATCATTGCGCGGCTGACATGGGTACGTGCGGTGGCCGGGCTGAGCACGAGATGGTCGGCGATCTCCTGGTTGCTCATGCCCTGTGCGACCAGGCCGACGATCTCCCGTTCCCGCTCGGTGAGGTGCTCCAGGCGAGGGTGCGGTGTCACTGTCCGCGGCGCGATCTCCACGAACTCCCTGATCAGGGTTCGGGTCACGGTCGGGGAGAGCAGGGCCGCACCGTCGGCGACGGTTCGGACCGCCTCGACCAGGGTTGTCGGGGGTGTGCTCTTGAGGAGGAAGCCATTCGCGCCACTTCGGAGTGCCTCGAAGACGTAGTTGTCGTGCTCGAAGGTGGTCAGCACGATGATTTTGACGTCGGCGAGGGTCTCGTCGGCGGCAATCCGGCGGGTGGCGTCGAGACCGTCGATGCCGGGCATGCGGATGTCCATCAGGATCACGGCGGGCCGGTGGTGGCGGGCTTCCTTGACCGCGGCCAGGCCGTCGGCTGCCTCCGCGACGACCTCGAACCCGTCCTCGGCGTCGAAGAGCGTGCGCAGCCCGAGGCGGACGAGGTCCTGGTCGTCGACCAGCATCATCGAGATCAGCTGGTTCATGGGGTCTCCTGGCTTCGTGGGAAGGTGGCGCAGACGGTGAACGTCGCCGGCCGGGTGCCCTGGCCGGCGGAGAAGGTGCCTCCGACCGCAGCGGTCCTGCGTTGCATGCCGCTGATGCCGATCCCCGGCGCGGGCGGTGCCGGCGCCAGGTTCTGGTTCGTGACCTCGACGGTCACCGAGTCCGCGGTGTGGTTGATCCGCACCTCCGCGCGCGGGTGCGGAGAGTGTTTGACCACATTGGTCAGTGCCTCCTGGAGCACCCGGTATGCCGCCACGTCGACGGCTTCGATGAGCGGCCGCTGCTCGCCGGAGATCGTGAGGTCGACCTCGACGCCCACGTCGGCGACTCGGTCGCACAGCTCGCGCACCCGGGCCAGACCGGGGGTCGGAGCACGGGTGGCCTTCGCCTCGCCGTCCGGGTGGGTGCTGCGCAGGGTCTCGCGGAGCTCGGTCAGCGCCTGCCCGCTGGCAGTGCTGATGGCGGCGAGGGCTTCGCGCATCTGCCCGGGCCGCTGCTGCGCCACGTGCAGCGCGATGTCGGCCTGCATCTGGATCGCCGCCAGCCCGTGTCCGACCACGTCGTGCACCTCCTGCGAAAGCCGGAGGCGCTCGGCGTCGACGAGCTGCCGGTCGGTGGCCGCACGTTCCCGCGCCGCCGCCGCAACCACCATCCGGCGGGCGGCGCCGACGGTGAACGGGATGGCGATCCAGGCTGTCGCAGGAAGCAGCCCGATCGCACCGGAGAGAGCGGCATCGTTGCTGAGCACGTGCGCGCTCAGCATCACGAGACAGACCAGGGCGAGTAGCGCGGACCGCAGGAGCGGCAGGCGGCGCGCGAGTGTGTAGACGGTCAGCAACACGAACGCGAACACCGGGCTGTAGGGATAGCTGAGTGCGAGGTACGTCGACGTCGCAGCGACCGCGATCAGGGCGGCCACAGCGGGGTGGCGGCCACGCACGGCTGTCGCCGCGGCCGCCGCCAGCACCAAACCGAAGCCCACGGGGAGTGGACGGTCGGTGCCATCGCCCTCGGCCACGAAGGGCAGGCTGAACACGACGACGGTCGTCAGGACTGCGACGAGCACACCGTCGATCACGGCACGCGACGGCCGACGCCTGGCAGGCGCCTCGTGGACGAGTGGGACGGGGATCCCGCCCATGTGGTCCTCCACTCCTGGTGCCGAGGTGTTCGGTGGGAGTCAATCCTGCCCCATCTCCGGTGTGTACGGGTCCTCGTGGGAACGCAGGCACGGCTACCTCCGGCGTCGTACGGGCGGGTCGGGCCCACCAGCCACGAGCGCACTACACGTGCCGCCGCCGGGCGGATCCGGTGACGGTGGTTCCGCGGAATCGTTCCGTGCATCCGGTCGCCGACCCGGCGGCCAGCACCGAGAAGGAGACCGCCATGGCTCCCACCACGATTCCGCGGATCGCCTCGACAACCGCGGTGCCCCCGCCCGACGACGGAGGCAGGCCCCGCGTGCCGCGATTCACGGCAACCCTGGCTGAGTGGCTCGCCGCGCACAGCGTCGCCGCGCTGAGGATCAGCCTCGGCCTGGTCATCGCCGGCTTCGGCGCTCTCAAGTACGTGCCCGGCGCCTCGCCCGCCGAGGGACTGGTCATGCAGACGACCGAGGCTCTGACCTTCGGCGTCGTCGACGGACGGCCTGCGGTGCTGATCACGGCCGTGCTCGAGACCCTGATCGGCCTGTCCCTGCTCACCGGCCGCGGACTGCGCTGGTGCCTCGTCGTGATGGCGGGCTGGCTTGGCGGGATCATGATGCCGGTCGTGCTGTTTCCTGGCGAGATGTTCCCGGGTGGACTGCCGACTATCGAGGCGCAGTACGTGCTGAAGGACGTCATCCTGCTCGCAGCTGCAGCTGTCGTCGCAGCCACGGCACTCGGCGCCCGCATGGTCACCGACCGGACCGGCCGGGCCCGGTGACGGGACCGCACTCAGGTGGCCCGGGCGAGGAGCTCGCCCGGGCCACCTCCACGTTGAGAGCGTGCGGGGAAACCTCGCTACGCCTGGTCGCGTACATCCAGTTGCGTCATCACGCTGACGCCCCACGAGCTCTCCGCGACGACGCTGTCCACGTGACCAAGAACATTTCCACCCTCAGACTCATCACCATCTCCGGGCTCTTCGCCGGCGTGCTCGGCATGGGCCTCGCCAAGGCAGCCGGGATGGCCATGCCACTCGTGCCTCCAGGCGCCGTTCTGCTGGTTGCCGGAGCCTGCCTGGTCGCGTTCCTTCCGGACCATCGCTGGCCGGCGCTGGTCGCGGCACTGGTCGCTCTCGCGGAGGTCGTCCCGAGTGCCTTCACTCTCGCCGGCGTCGATGGCGCGGGGCAGGCTGTCGGCACGGCAATCCGTCTCGCGGGAGCACTCGTCGCCCTCGTCATGGGCGTGACCCTCGCATTCGCGATGCGGAAGAGGGGACGCCCCGTAGCGCCGCGATCCTGACTACAACCCATGCAGGTGCGGCATCGCGCCTGGTCACCTCTCGTGAGTGCGCACGCGAGTTAGAACACTGTTACGCACTCACGACCGGTGACCCGCGGAAATGGTTCGCCCTGATCGTGTCCACCATCGACGATTCTTCGCCAGCCAGGACAAGGAGAGCATCATGCCCAACGCGGCCCGGTCCCGCCGGTTGTCTCAGTGGCAGTCGCTGTTCGTTGCAGCCGTCAGCGTCTGTCTTCCCTTGGTGTCGGTCGCCACTCCCGCCACGGCCGCGGACCACCACTCGAAGGCCCCGTGCGAACCGATCGAATCGTGGATCGACAGGCACGCCCATGCCATCGAGATCGCACCCGGCGCACCGGCACGCGACCTGAGGTGGCTGGACCGGGTCATCCGGGACGCCCGGCTGGTCGGGCTCGGCGAGTCCACCCACGGCTCGAGCGAGCAGTTGCAGGTCAAGCACCGGCTGGTCCGCAGGATGATCGAGCACCACGGCTTCCGCACGGTCGCCTTCGAGGACGACTTCGCCAGCGGCGTGCTCATCGATCGTTATCTGACCACCGGGCAGGGGGACCCCCGCACGCTCGTCGGCCAGATGGCCTCGCCGCTGCTGGCCACGGAGGAGATCCTCGAGCTGGTGACGTGGCTGCGCGCCTGGAACGAGAGCCACTCCGACAAGGTTCGCTTCCTCGGCACCGACCTGCTTCAGCTGCGGGAGCTGAGCTTCGACCACATCACCCGCTACGTGAGCACCCGCGCACCGGACCGGATCGGCGAGCTCGAGGCCGACCTCGCCGACCTGCGCCCGCCCGAGGGCCAGAACCCGTTCGTCTGGTACGGCGGCCTGGATGATGCCGAGAAGCTGGCCCTCATCGCCGCGGCCGGGCGGGTCGTCACCCTCGTCGAGGACGTGGCCGGCCCCGACCGATGGGAGCGGGAGTACGCCGAGCAGCACGCCCGCGCGATCCTCGGCTGGTTCCGCAACTACTACGTCGAAAGCGGGTTCCGCGCCCACCGCGAGCGGTTCATCGCGGACTCGCTCCGGTGGTGGCAGGGCCTGACCGGGCACCGAAAGGCCGTCTACTGGGCCGCCAACGTACACACCGCCGCCACGCCCACCGTCACCGTCCGCACCCCCGAGGAGGAGCAGAGCGGCACGTTGGCAGGCGGCATCCTGAAACGGCGCCTCGGTGAGCGCTACGTGTCGATCGGCACCTGGTTCGGCGCCGGCGAGATCAGCTCTCCGGGACGGCGACCGATGCCTCAGCCGATCGGACCGCCGGGCGCCGGAATGTTCGAGGCCACCCTCCACGCAGCCCGTCCCGCGAACTTCGCCATCGACCTGCGCGCGCCCAGGGGACCGGCAGCGGTGCTCGACTGGCTCGACGACGTCCACACGATGCGGGTGATCCTGCCCGTGTTCGAGGCCGGCCACGACGGAAACGACTACACCATGACTGTCGACGGACTACGCGCAGCCTTCGATGCCGCGATCTACCTGCCGGTGACCACTGCGAGCCGGACCTACTAGCCGCTACCGGCCGGGCGCACGCCATCACGAGGAAGGACCAGGTCAATGAGAACGATCGATCTCCCGCATGGACGAGTGCAGTACCGCACCGCCGGACCCGATGACCCGAGCACACCACCCGTGGTGTTCGTGCACGCCTTCCTGGTCGACGGCTCCGTGTGGTCGCCGGTCGCCGAGCTGCTGGCCGCGCGAGGCTTCCGGTCGTTCGCGCCGAACTGGCCGCTGGGCGCACACCGGATTCCGATGCACCGGGATGCCGACCAGTCGCCGCGTGGCGTCGCGGGCCAGGTGCTCGGCTTCCTCGAGGCACTGGACTTGCACGACGTCACCCTCGTGGGCAGCGACACGGGTGGTGCACTGGCGCAGTACGCGCTCGACGCCGACCGCAGCAGGATCGGCCGCGTCGTCTTTCTCAACTGCGACGCGTTCGACACCTTCCCGCCGTTCCCCTTCAACCTGATCTTCCCCCTGCTCCGGGGCGACATGAGGATGCGCATGAACCTGCTCCCCATGCGCTCCAGGGCGTTCCGGCACTCCCCGCTCGGGTTCGGGCTGCTGGCAAACCAGCTCGGCGCCGAGCAGACCCGCTCCTGGATCGAGCCCTGCCTGACGGACCCCGAGATCCGCGCCGACGCCGTCCGCTTCCTCAAGGGCATCGATCCCCACGAGCTCCACGAGGTGTCGGCGCGGATGCGGGACGTCGACGTGCCCGTGCGGGTGGTGTGGGGCATGGCCGACCGTGCCTTCAAGCCCGCCCTCGGCAAGCGGCTGGCAGCGGCTTTCCCGGCCGCGGAGTTCATCGAGGTCCCGGGGGCACGCACTTTCGTCCAGCTCGACGAACCGGCACTCGTCGCCGATCAGATCGCGGCCGCCTCGCACGCCGGCCCCGACAAGACCGACTGAGTACGTCAGGGGACGCATGCGCGGGTACGCACGCGGACGGAGGCACGCGTGACGTCCGCATGCCACGCTGGCACCCGGCCAGGCAGCCGACCCCGTTGGGTACGTGCCGGATGTCGAGGAGCCCCACCGAGAAGGAGCCACCATGGGAAAGATCGTTGACGCCACGTTCGTGTCGCTGGACGGCGTCATCAACCACATGGACCGATGGCACTTCGACTTCATCAGCGAACAGACCGACGAGCTGGCCCTGCGACAGCTCCGCGAGGCTGACGCCATGCTGATGGGCCGAGGCACCTACGAGGTCTACGCGTCGGCCTGGCCAGGGCGAGAGGGAGACTACGCCGAGCGGATCAATGCCATGCCCAAGTACGTCGTATCCACCACCCTGACCGATCCTCAATGGAACGCCACCACGGTCGTCCAGGGAGACCTGGCCGAAGCCGCGGCACGGCTCAAGGACACCGCCGGCACGATCCTGATGCACGGCTTCGGTCCGGTCGCCAAGAGCCTCGCGGGAGCGGGGCTCCTCGACGAGCTGCATCTGTGGTACCACCCGGTCCTCGCCGGCGTGGGTGGGCCGGACGACGTGCTGCTCACGCCAGGGCTGCACGCCACGTTCGAGACCATCGGCACCACCACCTTCGACAACGGTGTCGTGGTCATCGCCATGCGGAGCCGGACGTAACCCATGGACCGGCCCGAGGTCGTCCGGCTCACCGGAGTGCCGATGCCGCTGCGGTGGTCTGGCTCCCCGCTGACCGTGCAGGCTGACGAGGACACGCTCACCATCACCACCGGCGCGCGCACCGACTGGTTCGTGGACCCGGCCACCGGCGAGGTGACGGCCACCGGGTGCGCGCTGCTGGGAGGCGCCCCGCACCGGGAGTTCACGATGACCGCACGGGTCTCGGTCGACTTCGCCAGCGAGTTCGACGCGGGCGCTCTCGTCGTGCGGCTGACACCGGACCACTGGGCGAAGCTTGCCTACGAGGTCTCCCCTCAGCGGAAGCCGATGGTGGTCTCGGTGGTGACGCGTGGCCGCTCCGACGACGCCGCCGGCCTGCACATCGACGCCGACGCGGTGTGGCTCAAGCTCGCCCGTCGAGCCGGCTCGTACGCCTTCCACGCCTCCACCGACGGGCAGCGCTGGCACTTCATCCGCCACTTCTACCTCGGCGAGCAAGACTGTGAAATCGGATTCCTCACCCAGTCGCCCACGGGCGAGGGCTGCCGCGCGAGCTTCGCCCACATCGGCTACCTGAACGATGTCGTCCATGACCTGCACGACACCACCCACCCACCGCCGCTCGAGTACGTCGTCGAACGCGACCTCCCCGCGCCTCGAGACCAGGTCTGGCAGGCCTGGACCGAGCCGCGGGCCTTCGCGTCCTGGTTCGGCGGGACAGCAGCGACCGTCAGCCTGGACGTTCGACCCGGGGGGCGCTGGCGGGTCGACACCAGCGTGGACGGTGAGCCCGGGGAAGCGATGGCGGGCCGCTATCTCGATGTCGTCGACGGCCAGCGCCTGATCATGGAGACCAGCTTCGCCGGTGGCGACACGGTGATGGAGATGACCTTCCGCGACCACGCCGGCGGGACGCGGGTGCAAAGCCGGCAGCGATGCCGGTCCACCGAGGAACTGGAAGGAGGCCGGCAGGGCAGCGAAGTCCTGCTGGCCGCCTGCGCTGACTTCGTCACCGGACAGAAAGGTCGATGAAGATGGACTACCAGGGACTGGTCAAGCGCATCCAGTTGCCGCCGGGAGTCGAGGTGCCGCGGGCACTGGCCTTCGACGACCTCGAGATCCGCGCGCTCGGCCGCGAACACCTCGCCGACGACGTGGCGGGGATCAACGCCAGCATCGATCTCATCAGGCGCACCCGGGGCGGCAGCTGGCCTTCCGGTCCCGTCACCGACGAATACAACTACGTCGACCTGGTGTGGCACGAGTGCGAGTTCCGGGACGGCAGGTCGTTCACCTACGGCATCTACCGCAGCGACGACACCTACCTCGGCTGCTGCTACCTCTACCCGATGGGAGCACGTCGGCCCCTCACCGAAGACCTGGCCCGTCACGACGTGGACGTCAGCTGGTGGGTGACGCCGGAGGCCTACCGTGACGGGTACTACGCCAAGGTGTACGCCGCGCTGCAGACCTGGCTCGGCGACGACAGCCTGCCGTTCACGGCGCCGTACTTCTCCAACGCCGAGATCCCGCACTCCCGTGACTCCGCCGACATGTAGGCCCGGCGCCGAGTCCACACGTACTACGTGCGGGCGGGTCAAGGCACCGGGTAGCTTCGTCATCAGGCAGAAGCACCCAGGGGCGCGGGCGGCCGCCACCGGAAGCAGCCATACCCTGGTGAGAGGACAGGTATGGAGCTCAGGTTCTCCGCACTGACCGGTGAGGCGCTGACGAACCGCTCGGAGGGCGACGTATTCGTCAACGTCGAAGCGGATCTCGCGGTGCTTGACGGCGACCGGGAGATCTTCGCCGAGGTCCGTTTCCCGGTCGTCGAGCTCGCCGTGGCACTGCGCGGGTGGAAGGCGCAGGGCGACGGGCGTGGGGCGTTCGTGCTCGAGTCGGTCTCACTCGACGGGCACGAGCTGTCCGAGGACGGCACGTGGTGGGTGCGGATCGTGCCCGTCGACGGCGGCTGGCAAGTCGTCAACGACGCGGAGGAGCTGGCCGGCTCGGTGCTCTCACCCGACGAGATCGACCGCGCCATCGACGAGTTCGCCGGCACGCTCCGACAGTCCTCTGTAGACCTGCTCGGCCCGTGGATCGACGAGTTCTTCGGCTGAACGCTCGACGTCGCGTGCGACCGGCGTAGGAGCTGTCAGCACGGTGGTGTGGTTGGCACGCGGGTGATCGCCGGATATCGCGGGCGTATCGAAAAACGCATACGCCACCGCAACAGTCCTGCGTCTTCTGTGGAGGCATGGACCACAACGCACCAGCGGTCAGTTTGCCGGTCAGGAGAGGACTGTGATCATGGACCTGGATTCCGTACGTGGTATCGACCGGCGGCAGCTGCTCGGGTGGAGCGGGCTGGCGGCCGCCGGCGTGGTGGCGGCGGGCACCCGGCTCGGCCACGCCGACCCGGCCCCAACCGGCCCCGGTGCACCCTTCTCGCCCGAACAGCCCGGGGACGGCCGGATCCCGCCGGACCCCCGGCCCGGCGGAGCCTACGACCGCTACATCGCGAAGCTGGCCGCGGAGGACAAGTTCTCCGGTGTGGTGCTGCTGTCGCACCGGGGCCGGACGGTGTTGTCGCGCAGCTACGGCATGGCCGACAAGGAGAACGGGATCCGCAACCACGAGGGCGTCGCGGTCAACCTCGGCTCGGCGGTCAAGCCGTTCGTCGCGGTGGCCATCCTGCAGTTGGCGCAGCGGGGAAAGGTGAAGCTGTCGGACACGGTGGGAACGTACCTGGAGGGCTTCGCCAAGGAGATCGCCGAGCAGGTGCGCATCCACCACATGCTCACCGAAACCACCGGGTTGACCGCCCCAGAGCTGGACCTGCAACGCATCTTCCACAGCCGGGAGGAGGTGCACGAGTTCTACCAGCAGTACGCCCGGCAGGCGACGCTGGAGGGCGTCCCCGGCGCGGCAGCCGACAGAACCAGCGTCGGTTTGGACATCGCCGCGCAGATCCTGGAGGCGGTGACCGGCACGACGTACTGGGACTACGTGCACGAGCACGTCTTCGGGCGCTGCGGCATGACCGGCTCGGCGTTCTACACCAGGCCGCAGTGGCGCACCGACGAGCACATCGCGCACTCGTACATGCTGCAGGCCGACGGCAGCCGGGTGGACGCCGTCCGCAACCTGGACAAGGGCAGCCCGAGCCCGTACCAGCCGGGCAAGAACAATGGCCGCAACTTCATCGATCCCGTCGGGGACGGCGGCTTCGCCACCGCGCCGGACCTGGCCCGGTTCGCGCACGGGCTGCGCGACGGTACGGTGCTGGACCGGCCCTACGCCGACGTGTTCACCGCGGCCAAGAGGCCCAACTGGCGGGACAAGCCCGGCCAGGAACCCGACAACTCCCCAGGGTTCAGGACCTACGGGCCGACGGCCCATATCGTCAACGGCCAGTGGGTGATCGGGCGCGGCGGCGTCAACGCCGGCAGCTCCGCCAGCTGGAACATCTACCCGTACACCGGCTGGGTCGGCGTCGTCCTCAGCAACTACGACGGTCTGCCGATGCAGGACATCCTCGAACAGGAGAGGCAGGCCATCGTCGGCCGGCGCTGATGCGCGGCCACGGCCTGGCGGACACGAAGACAAGGGGCCCCGGGCAGGTTTCGCAGTCGGAGGGAAGCGGAGGTGGCATGGTCGAGGGTTGGCACGGCTGGGTCGGTACGTTCACCGGTGTGGCGCTCATCACAGTGGCCGCACTGCCGCTGGCCGCGCTGGCGGTGTGGGCTCTGGCACGCCGTCGGAGTGCCACCGGCGCCACGCCGGCGTGGGCGTGGCGCACGTCGCTGGCCGATGTCGGCATCGTCTACGGGACCGTGCCGTGGGTCTGGATGATCATGTTGCCGGGCGGCCGGGCCGGCGCCGTCCCCGGTCGGGTGAGCCTGGTACCGCTGCAGGACCTGCTCACGATGTCGACGGGCCAGGTCGTCGGCAACCTGCTGGTGTTCGCGGCGCTGGGGTTCCTCGCACCACTGCGGTTCGCGGTGCTGGCGTCGGTACCGCGGATCCTGGCGCTCGCGGCGGGCTGCTCGGTCCTGGTCGAGACCGTGCAGTACGTCCTACGGCTGGACCGGGTGTCCTCTGTGGACGACGTACTGCTCAACACCGCCGGCGCCGGGCTGGCCGCGCTGGCGTCGCGCCGCTGGTGGTGCGCTACGGGGCGTCCGGTTTGAATATGTCGGCGATATGCCGCGCTGCTTAGGCTTCAGGTATGCGCGTGCTGATCGTGGAGGACGAGCCCTACCTGGCCGAAGCCGTCCGTGACGGTCTCCGGCTGGCAGCTATCGCCGCCGACATCGCGGGCGACGGTGACACTGCCCTGGAGCTGCTCAGCATCAACTCCTACGACCTCGCGGTCCTCGATCGCGACATCCCCGGCCCCTCCGGCGACGAGATCGCCCGGCGAATCGTCGCCTCCGGCAGCGGCATCCCGATCCTCATGCTCACCGCTGCCGACCGGATCGACGACAAGGCTTCCGGTTCGAGCTCGGTGCCGACGACTACCTCACCAAACCGTTCGAGCTTCGGGAGCTTGTCATGCGGCTGCGGGCGCTCGACCGCAGGCGCGCGCACGCCCGGCCTCCGGTCAGCGAGATCGCGGGCCTGCGGCTCGACCCCTTCCGCCGGGAGGTCTTCCGCGACGGACGCTACGTCGCGCTCACCCGGAAGCAGTTCGCCGTGCTCGAGGTCCTCGTCGCCGCCGAAGGCGGTGTCGTCAGCGCCGAAGAGCTACTGGAGCGGGCCTGGGACGAGAACGCCGACCCCTTCACCAACGCTGTCCGCATCACCGTCTCCGCATTGCGCAAACGACTCGGCGAACCATGGCTCATCGCCACGGTGCCCGGCGTCGGCTACCGGATCGACACCGGTGGTACTCGTGAATAGGCGCCCAGGGCTCAGCGCCCGGCTGAAACTCACCATCAGCTACGCCGGATTCCTCCTCCTCGCCGGCGCTCTCCTGCTGGCCGTTGTATGGGTGTTCCTGCTGCGCTACGTACCCGACAACCAGCAGGGCCTGCTCGGGGTCGCACCCAACCAGCGCGTCCTCCTGCGCGTCTTCGTCCCACCAGCGGCCGCAGCACTGGCGTTCCTGCTCGTGTTCGGCGTCCTGGGAGGATGGATCCTCGCCGGCCGGATGCTCGCACCGCTCACCCGGATCGCGGACGCGGCACGGATGGCGTCGGACGAATCGCTGTCCCACCGGATCCGCATGGAAGGCCGTAAAGACGAGTTCCGCGAACTCGCCGACGTGTTCGACACCATGCTCGAACAACTCGAGTCACACGTCGCCGAACAGCAAAGGTTCGCCGCGAACGCCTCCCACGAACTGCGCACCCCGCTGGCGATCTCGCAGACACTCCTCGACGTCGCCCGCAACGACCCCGCGCGGGACCAGCGTGAACTCATTGAACGCCTCCACACCGTCAACACGCGGGCGATCGACCTCACCGAGGCCCTCCTGCTGCTCAGCCGCGGCGACCGCGGCTTCACCAGCGAGCCCGTCGAGCTCTCCCTCATCGCCGAAGAAGCCGCCGAAACACTGCTTTCCCTCGCCGAGAAGCGCAGGATCACGCTCGACGTCACCGGCGAGGCGACACAGACCGTCGGCTCCGCGGCGCTTATCCGGCGGATGGTGACCAACCTCGTCCAGAACGGCATCGTCCACAACCTCCCCGCCGGGGGCACCGTAACGGTCCACACCGAATCGCAGCACGACGCGAGCGTGCTGCGGGTCGAGAACACAGGCCACCCGGTGCCAGCGGAGCTGGTACCGACCCTCACCGAAGCCTTCCAACGCGGAACAGAACGCATACGCACCGACGAGCACGCCGGCGTCGGCCTCGGGCTGGCCATCGTGCACAGCATCGTCCGAGCACACGACGGGATCCTCGACCTCAGACCCCGCGCAGGCGGTGGTCTCCTCGTCACGGTTCGACTTCCCGGTCACCTCTCGTGAGTGCGTACGCGAGTTAGAACACTGTTACGCACTCACGACGCGCGAGGAGGAACAGCAGCGCGTCAGCTGGATCAGGGCGGCTCCTCACCGCGGAGTGCCCGGCGAAGCGCGTCCCGTCGGTATCCACGGATTCGAACGCTCAGTCCGGCATCGGGCGCCAGGTTCTCACCGCCGCGGTCGCGCGCCAGCAAGGCCGTCGCCGCGGCCAGGCAACCGCCCGCGCTGGTGCCGTAGAGGGCGATCCGGTCCGGGTCGATGCCGAGCTCGCGGTGCCTGTCCACGACTCCGGCGAGTCCCACGTAGCAGCGTCGAGCGCGGCGGGGTAGCGGTGCTCAGGAGCCCCTCGAAAGCTGCACCCACATCGTCGGCGCGATGGGGCACGAACCCGATCGTCGAGGCGCTCCGGGCGGGTGCCCAGGTGGTGCTCGCAGGCCGTGCGACCGACACGGCCGTGGCGGCGGCCTACCCGCTCATGAAGGGCATGCCCGCAGGGCCCACCTGGCACGCCGCCAAGATCGTCGAGTGCGGCGGTCAGTGCACCAGCAACCCGCGCGCGGGCGGCGTCCTCGCCACCATCGACGCCGGTGGCTTCACCATCGAGCCGCTCGACCCCACGGTGGCGTGCACGCCGATCTCGGTGGCCGCCCACATGCTCTACGAGACCGCGAACCCGTTCGAGATGCGGGAGCCCGACGGCACCCTCGACGTCCGGGACGCGCAGTACGCCGCGGTCGACGACCGGACCGTCCGGGTCGAGGGATCGGAGTTCCACGTCGCCGACCAGTACACGATCAAGCTGGAAGGCGCGCGGATCACCGGCTACGAGACCATGTCGTTCTCGGCGATCCGGGATCCGCTCATCCTCGCCGACATCGACGCCTGGGCGGACCTGATGCGCACGATGATCAGGCAGCGGGTGAGCCAGACGCTGGGGTTCGCGGACGACGAGTACGCCTTCGACCTTCGCCTCTACGGGCACAATGCGGTGTGGGAAGCTGACCCCGTCCTCCTATGACCCGGACGCGCTCGCCGACCCTGTGGTCGCCGCGTTGACGGCCCGGGTCGAGGTTCGTGCGGATCCGGCCCTCACGGCGATGCTGCCGGCTCGCATTCCCAACCGGGTCACCATCCAGCTCGCCTCCGGTGAGGAACTCGTCCGCGAGGTGTGCGACGCGCCCGGTGGTCATCGGACGCCGATGACCGACAAGCAGTTCGAGGAGAAGTTCGCGGTCTTGGTGGAACCGCTGGCGTCGGCGCAGCGGTGCCGCCGGATGCTCGACGAGATATCGAACATCGACCGCGCCGCGACCGTCACCACGCTCACCGACGTGCTGGCCCTCGACGACGAACGCGTCGCCGGCGGCTCCGCCTCCTCTGCCCGGTGAGCCAAGGGAGACCTCGTGATCCGTGTTGAGGACCTGCCTGCGACGCACCCCGGCCGTCGCCTGCTCACCAGGCGCACGCCCTTCTTCGTCGCACCGCAGCTCCATCAATTGAGCTGGCGGCCCGTGCTTGCAACCTAGCCATCGGGGTGGGGGTGCTCACCTGGCTGGTGGGCCAGGCGGGACAGGTAGTGGTCGATGAGGGCTTCGGCTTCCGCGGGCGTGCGGTGGCCGAGCAGGACGGCGTCGCCGAGGCCGGAGACCAGGGCCAGCAGGAGGTCTGCCTCCCTGGCCGGGTCCAGGTCCGCGGGTAGGGCACCGGTGGCCTGCTCGTTCGCGATCAGGGTGGCGACGGCGTCGCGGAGCTGGGCGTGGCCGGTGCGGAAGCGGTCCGCGATCTCGGGATCCTTGAGCGCCCGGACGAGGAACGCGTTCGCCACCAGGGCCTCGGTGCGGCCCGCGTCGTCAAGCGGGAACAGGGCGACGAGCGTCGTGCGCAGGTCGGCCGGTGCGGTGCTCATCCGGTCCTCGACGTGGTGGCGCAGCGTCGTGGTGGCGTGCCGCAGCATCGTGTCCTTGGACGGGAAGTAGTGCTGCACCAGGCCCTTGGAGATACCCGCTTCCGCCGCGACCTCGCCGAGGCTCACCGCCTCCAGGCCGCGGTCGGCGGCGATGCGGCGGACGGCCTCGGCGATGAGGTGCCGTCGCTCCTCGTGATCGACGCGCTTGGGCACGCGTCCCCCTTTCGCGATACGACCGGATTGCGAAACCGCTCGACCGTCTTTACGATACGATCGTATCGCCAAACGGAAGAGGTCGCGATGACGGTTGGCCGGTTCGTCTCACCGGGGGCCCGGGCGGAGTACGACGCCGCCTACGACCGGGGGTTGGCCGCGCTGCCCGAGCCGGCGGCGCGGCACGACATCGCCACCGAGTTCGGCACGGCGCGCGTGTGTACCGCTTCGGCAAGCCCGGCCCGACGCCCCTGGTGTTGCTGCCCGGCCGGGCGGGAGCCGTGGTCATGTGGGAGCCCAACCTCGCCGCGTTCGCCGCCGACCGGCCGGTCTACGCGTTCGACCTGATCGGGGAGCCGGGGCGCAGCGAGCAGACCGCGCCGATACGCGGGGCCGCGGATCAGGCCGCCTGGCTCGACACGGTGCTCGGCGTGCTGGAGCTGCCCGCCGTGCATCTGCTCGGGTACTCGTTCGGCGGCTGGCTCGCGACCAACCTGGCAGTGCGGGCGCCGCGGCGGCTGGCCTCGCTGACCCTGATCGACCCGGTGCAGACCTTCGCCCGCTTCCCGCTCGCGCTGCTCGCCCGCACGGCACTCGCCCTCATCCCCGGCATCAGCCGGTGGGGGCGGCCCGCGTTCCTGCGCTGGATCTCCGGCGACGCGGAGTCGCTCACCGCCGACCCGGTCGCCGGGGCCATCAACGAGGGCATGCGAACCTACCGGATCGCCCTGCCGACCCCGACACAGTTCACCGACGCGCAGCTGCGCTCGATCGACGTACCGGTGCTGGCGCTCATCGCAGGCCGCAGCGTCATGCACGACGCGCGCCGGGCTGTGGCGCGGGCCCGCGAGCTGCTGCCGGACGTCCGCGCGGAGCTGTGGCCCGCGGCGACCCACTCGATCGCGGGCGAGTCCGCCGCCGAGGTCAACGCGCGGGTACTGGCGTTCCTGGCCGAGGTCGAGTCGTGACGGCACAGAAGCCGGGCGGCTCGCCGATCCCGCTGCTGCTGTGGGACGTGGGGCTGCCGCTCGCGGCCTACTACGGGCTGCGGCTGGCCGGTCAGGACGAGCGGGTCGCGCTGCTGGCCGGGGCACTCCTCGCCGCGCTGCGGCTGGGCTGGGCGGCGGTGCGGCAACGCTCGTTCGACGGGTTCGCCGCCCTGCTCGCCACCGTGCTCGGCGTCGGCCTGGCGCTCTCGTTCGTCACCGGCGACCCCCGGTTCCTCATCCTCAAGGAGTCCTTCGCCACCGGCGCCGCCGCGCTGATCATGCTCGCCAGCTGCGCGAGCCACGCGCCGCTGGTGCTGGTTGCCGTGCGGGCCGGTTCGGGGGCGGCGAAGCGCGCCGAGATCGACCGGTTGTGCGCCGAGCTCCCGGGGTTCCGGCGGGCTTTCGTCCGGATGACGGCGGTGTGGGGCCTCGCCCTCCTGTTGGAGGCCGCCCTGCGCGTGCCACTCGTCTACCTGCTGCCGGTGGACGTGATGGCCGGGCTCAGCGTCGCGCTGCTGATCGCTTTGGTCGCCGCGCTGTCCGCCTGGACCGCGTGGTACGCGGGCCGGGTCCAGGCCCGCGCCGAGGTCACGTCCTCGAAGCGGTAGAGGACCGGGCCGGGTGCTCCGGTCCTCTACTGTGGACGGACGTGCTTCAGGTTCGGAGCACGTGGTCGCGGTACCACTCGACGGTGGCCCGCAACGCCTCCCGCAGCGGGGTGGGGACCTGCCCGAAGGTGCCTTCGAAGGCGGTGGACACCATGTTCTGCGGAATCCGGTGCTGGTAGAAGATCTCCGCGTACTCCCGCATGAAGACCTCGTCGAACGGGCCGTACGGTTCCGGCTCGGTGAGCAGGTCGACCGTGACGGACCGGCCGATGATGTCCTCGACGATGCGGTGGATCTCGGCCGTACTGACCGCCGGAACGGTTGGCAGGTGCCAGATCCGTCCATCGCCGCTGTCGGTGGTGCCGAGCGTGGCGAGCCCGCGGGCGACGTCGCGGATGTAGCTGTAGCTGTGGGGCAGCTGGATGTCGCCGAGCGCGAGTGCGGGCTGCCCCGTCAGCGCAGCCGGGAAGAACGCGCCGCCGAGGGTGGAGTTGAACACGCCGGGACCGAAGAAGTCGGCCGAGCGCCCCATCGTGGTGCGCACGGCGCCGGACGAGTGCGCGTCGAGGTAGCGCCGGTCGAGCTCGGCACGGAGCTTGCCCTTGCGGCCGGTCGCGGCCCACGGGGTGGTCTCGGTGATGTGCTCGCCGTCGGCCTCGCCGTACGGGTAGAGCGTGTCGAGCACGACGAGCTTCGCGCCGTGCCGCTCGGCAGCGGCGAGGATGTTGTCGGTGATCGTGGGCAGGACGTCCACCTGCCGGTGGTAGGCCACGTTGATCGCGTGGTAGATGACGGACGCGCCGCCGGTGGCGGCAACGGCCTCCTCGGGCACGGAGACGTCGGCCTGGTACGTCCCGGCGCCGGCGGGCGCGCCGCTGATCGGTTTCCGGTCGACGTGCCGTACCCGGAGGCCGCGGCCGGCGAGCTCGGCGGTGACGGCGGTGCCCGCCGGTCCGGCGCCGAGTACGACGTGGAGTTCTGTGCTGGTGCTGCTCATGAGTTTCTCCCGGGCTGGGTCTGTGCTGGAACTGACGGGGGTGGCGTGCCCGGCCGGCCCGGCCGGGCACGCCACCCCCGTCAGTTCCACGCCGTCAGCATGAGCACGGCGGCCGTCAGCAGGACCGTGAGCGTGGCCTGCCAGGCGATGCGTTCGGTGGGCACCCGGCCCCGGTTGCCGGCTTCCGGCGACATGACAACTCCTTATGGTTGTGAGTGACTGGTCAATCACTTCGAAGGCTCAAAAGAACGGCCCGCTGTCGGGGCCGCGAGCGTGGGTGGGGTCAGCTCCAGGCGACGAACATGATGACGTCGAGAACTGCCAGCGGGATCAGGGAGATCCAACGCACGGCGGGGCGGCTCATGTCTGCTCACCTCCCTCCGGCCAGTGGTGACGGATGCCGGCGGTGAGCGTCGCCGCCCACGGCTCGTCGACACCGAAAGCGTCGAGCGTGGTGAGCAGGTGGCAGAGCTGCCCGTAGGCGATGAACTGCTGCACCTCGTCGGCGGAGGCGCGGGAGCGGCTGGAGGCGAAGGACGTGACACGGGCGATGCCGCGCCGGACGGCCTCGGCGATCTCCGGTGCACCCGTCGCGGCCTGGGCGTGTACTTGCAGCATCAGCAGGTCGCGGTCGGCGATCAGGGCGGCGTAGGACGCGCCCATCGAGTGCAGCACGTCCGCGGGGGCTGGTGTCTCCGCCCGCGCGGCACCGCCCTCGAGCGCGTCGACGATCCGCTCGTAGCACCGCTCCAGTGCCGCGACGAACAACGAGACCTTGGAGGGAAACAGCTTGAACACGTACGCGGGCGAGATCCTGGCGTGCTCGGCCACCGCCGTGATGGGCGTGCCGGCGTACCCGCCCCGCGCGAACACGGTCACGGCGCTGGCCACGACGGCCTCACGGCGGGCCTCGGCGGTGGACAGTGACACTCGCTCCCTGGCCATGTGAGTGACTATACACTCACTAGGGCCGCGCGCAACCCGGGCCGCTCCGCCTCGCCGCCATGGTCGACACTCGTCGCCGAGCTTGACAGGGAGCGTGTCTGCGGTGGCACGGCCGGAGCAACCCATGGGCGGAGGTAGGGGCCGCCGTCGCCTCAGCAGTGCGCGGTGGGGGAACGGCGTCTTCCCCATGCGGTGATCATGGCCATCGGTGCGGGCGTCATCAGGTCAGACTGGTGCAGGCGGCGCATGCCGGGGTGCTCGCCGAGCGCCGTATCCGGCTGGTCGGGGGCGAGCTCGTCGAATGTGAGGCGCAGGAACGTGGCGCACGGACCACCGCCGGTCAGGATGGGAACGTCAGCTGCGATCCCGACACGAGTCAGACCGGCCTGCCGCAATGGTGTGGGGTAGTGACGTGCCCAGTCGGGGTTGGTCCCGATGCGTTCTCGCGCGGTGCGCCACAGCGTGCGCATCAGGACACGCACGTCCGCGTCTCCGGAGGCCGGTGTGAGGTCGATGCCGTCGCTGACGAGTAGGCAACCGCCCGGTCGCAGCCAGGTCACGACCTGATCGAGGACGTGCTGAGGGTCGGGTAGGTGCATGAGCACGAACCGGCAGTGGATCAGGTCGAAAGTGTCCGCAGGGACCATTTCGGCGAGCCCCGGGGCGGTCAGGTCCACTCTGAACTGTCGTGTGGAGATCCCGCGCAGCTGGTCCAGCAGCGCCTGGTCTCGGCCGAGCAGCACGAGCTCGGTCGGCCGGTAGGTGCCGGTCATCCAGCGGGCAAGGGTGCCCAGGCCCGGCCCGATCTCCAACACCCGTGGATGTGACGCCAGTGGTAGGTCCGCCACGCGTGCGTGGCTGAAGGGGTCGAAGGTGTCCGCCAGCGCCGCCAGCCGGGTGTGTTCCCGGCCGGCTTCGGCGTGAAATACCGCGTCGTATCGGGGCGGCGTAGTGGTCATCGACGCTCCAATCCGTTGGGGCGGGAATCCGAGGTAGGTTCTGATCGAGTCACGAGTGCACCGCGATCGTTGCGGCGGCAGTGTGGTTGTCGTCGAACGTGAAGGTGATGGTGTGGGCAGGTCGACCGCTGTGAGTACGGCTTCGTGACTGGGTCCCACCAGCGGTCCATCCGGATTCGCCGCAGAGAACCGGACTGTGTCGGAACTCGTGGCGGGCTCACGTGGGGTTTCCCCTTTGTCCGGATGCGGGTCGCAGTGACGCCGGAAGCCCGAAGCGGATGTTCTCTTCGGCCGTGGTGACGAGCTCGACGGTGGCGAAACCGTGCGTGGCCAGCACCGCGAGTAGGTCCTCCACCAGGACTTCGGGAGCGCTGGCGCCTGCGGTGACACCCACTGTGGTCACCGCGTCCAGCCACTCCGGTCGTAGCTGTGCGGCCCGGTCGAGCAGGTGCGCGGCCGGAGCTCCCGCGTGCAGCGCGACCTCGACAAGGCGCCGCGAGTTCGACGAGTTGTCCGAGCCGATGACCAGTACCAGCTCGCAGCGTGGCGCGATCGTGGTCACGGCTTGCTGGCGGTTGGTGGAGGCATAGCAGATGTCATCACTGGGCGGGTCGTGTAGCGCCGGGACCCGTTCGCGGAGTCGCTGTACGGCGCCGGCGACATCGTCGACCGCGAGGGTGGTCTGCGAGAGCCACACCACCCCCCGGTCGGGGTCCAGTTCCAGGCGGTCCACCGCGTCCGGGTCGTCGGGGTCGACCACGTGGGTGTGCTCGGGTGCGTGCCCGCGGGTGCCCTCGATCTCGATGTGGTCGGGATGCCCGATGAGTACGACCTGCTGGTCATCACGAGCGAATCGACGGGCCTCGGTGTGGACCTTCGACACGAGGGGACAGGTGGCGTCGATGACTCGCAGGCCGCGACGGTGGGCATGCTGACTTACCGCGGGGGACACGCCGTGTGCCGAGAAGACGACCCGCGCGCCGTGGGGGATCTCGTCGAGGTCGTCGGTGAAGATCGCGCCTGCGGCGGTGAGTTCGGTGATGACCTGGGTGTTGTGCACGATCTGGTGCCTTACGTACACCGGTGGCCCGTAGCGTGCCAGGGCTTCCCGCACGACGTTGACGGCCCGGTCCACCCCGGCGCAGAATCCACGCGGCGCGGCCAGCAGAACTCGTTTGGACGAGGCGCTCATCGTCTCCTTCTCCGTGGTTCGGCCGGTGCGGCTTGCCGGGGACAGGCAGAGATGTAGCCGGTGCGGGGTGAGCGCAGCGGCGCTGGTGTGACCACAGTCGCCGAGAGCGGGGTGGCGGGCTGCGGCTAGCGGATGCGGTTGAGCAGGTAGGTCAGCAGGTCACGCAGGACGGCGTCGCTGTCGGCATCGAGGCGCATCCGCGTGAGCACCGCGACGGCCTGATCGTGATGCCAGACGCATTCGTCCCACGCTCGGGCGCTTCCCCCGGCCTCCTCGACGAGCCGGGCCGCCCGGTTCAGGTCGTGCTCGTCCAGTGTGGACCGGTGCAGCAGGTCGGCCAGTTCCTGCCCGGCCGTTGTGGTCGAAGCCGCGGCGGCGAGGATCGGGAGGGTCTTCTTGCGTCGCGACAGGTCCGACCGTATCGATTTGCCCGTGACCGACGGATCTCCGAAGAGGCCGAGCATGTCGTCGACGACTTGGAACAGAACCCCGAGGTGGTGGCCGATCCGGTCCAGGTCACTGATCAGATCCGGTTCGGCGTCGACCAGGATCGCGCCGAGGGTGGTGGCGCATCGCATCAGTGCACCGGTCTTGCCTTCGACCATCGCCAGGTAGTCCTGCACACTGGCCTGGTCGCGATGCTCCAGCGCGAGATCCTGAGCCTGCCCGCGGCACAGCTCGGCGGTCGTCTCGGCCAGGCGTGCGACGGCCTGGCGACTGTGCGACCTTGCGGCGACGAGGGTGACGGTGGCTTGGGCGTGCAGTGCGTCGCCGAGCAGGACGGCCGGGCCGGTGCCATATACGGTCCAGACGGTGTCTCGTCCGCGGCGAATCGTGTCACCGTCCATGATGTCGTCGTGCACCAGACTGAAGTCGTGGATGAGTTCGACCGCGACCGCGGCCGGGATTCCGGTCTCGGGTGACGCTCCGGCGGCTTGAGCGGACCACAGTGCCAGCGCCGGCCGCAAACCCTTGCCCGAGGACGCGTCCGGTGTCGGCCTCCCGGCGGAATCGGTCCATCCCCTGTGATACGTCGCCATCTGCACCAGGTCAGGGTGGAGCTGATCGAGCGTGGATCGCAGCACCGGGGCCACGGTGGCCTCGGCATGGGCCAGCCAGCCCGGTACTGAGCCGGTCGGGGTAGCCTCGCGTGGCGAGGTCGCGGTCACGAGGTCAACCTCCCGTCCGTGCTGGTGGTGCAGAGGGGATCCGCGTCCCACTCCCAGGCATCCGAACGCCGGGGCAGGCCCAGGCGGTTCAGAGCGCGGACCGTCAGCGGTCGCACAACGCCTCCGGTATCCACACTCGGCGTTCCTGCTCGTCCGAGATCCAGCAGTCGTCCCCGATTTTGTCGACATATTGGTACATGTGTCCCTCGAATTCGGAAACCATCTCCGTGGACCGGCCGATGTCCTCAGGAAAGCAGGAAGATGCGCCGGGAGGAACCTCGGCTCGGGCGGAACATGTATAGAAGTCGAGCCTGTTAAACGCCGTGACGTGATCGTGCACGTCGCCTGCAGCCGCATCAGCGCGGACGGATGCACCTGCAGGTCCGGTTGGCGATGTCATAGCGGATTATCGGCTCGGTGGGTGACCACACCGAACCGGTACTGCATCGGGTGATGCGTCTCGGTCTCCTCGTAACCGACCAGTTCTGGCGCCGACAAGGAGTGGTCTGGTGACGAAACTCGGCGACTCTACGGCCCGCGTGCTTCATGGTCCGTGGAGCTTGAGGCGGTCCTGATCGTTCGGTTGAGCTACCTCGCTTCTCCGCGCATAGGGTTTCACAAGTCCTTGGACAATGGCGTAAATGCTCCACGTGTGCGCAAGATCCCTGAACCCAGCTACCTCCATCTCGCCGACCAGTACGGCCTCGCCAGCCTGACCACCTGGCGGGCACTCAGAGAACCATGGACCGACAGGTCATCGTGGCCGTCGCCACGGCGGGGGGCACCCGGCCCGGCCTGTAGGCATTGCGCCACCGCATGGAAGGGGTGATTCCGCCGGCTGCCGTTGCTCAACCGGCGGAATCTGAAGCTGCCCCGCTCCCGGGCGCAGTGGCAGCTCTGGTGATCAGAGTGCCCTGTGGGCGGGTACGCTAATCTTCCACGACTGTAGGCAACCTATACCGGTCTCCTGGTGCGGCACGGTGTTGCCTGAGGGCTGAGATCGAGAAGGGCGAGGGATCGTGTCGGAGGCGCGAGGCTGGCAGGAGCTGGCGATCGCAATGGCACGAATGGCTCGTGACCTGCTGGCCCAGGACTCGGTGCAGCACACCCTGGACCGGATCGTGGTTCATGCGGCGGACCTGGTGGAGGGCTGCGAGGCTGCCGGAATCCTCGTCCTGCGTGGCGGCCGCGTCGTGACGATGACGGCTACCGACAACGTGGTCCGAGCCTCCGACCGCATGCAGGCAGACCTACGAGAAGGGCCGTGTTTCGACGCGGCCTACAACAAAGAAGAGGTCTACCGGATCGCCGATATGACCACCACCGAGCAACGGTGGCCCCGGTTCGCACCCAAGGCACGCGAGCTCGGCGTCGGCAGCATGATGGGCTTCCTGCTGTTCACCGACGGCAAGAATGATCTTGGAGCGCTGAACCTGTACTCCCCCCAGCCGGGCGCGTTCACCGAACGCTCCGAGCAAACGGGATGGATCCTCGCCTCGCACGCCGCTGTCGCGCTCGCCAGTGCCCACACCAACGCACAACTGCACGAGGCGATCGGCACACGCCAGGACATCGGCGAAGCCCTCGGCATCATCATGGAGCGCCACAAACTCACCGAGGACGAGGCGTTCGACCTGCTCATGCGCATCTCGCAAGACCGCAACATCAAGATCCGAAAGCTCGCGAACACCATCACGACCACCGGCGACCTCCCACGCCGATAGAGTCGCACTCGGTCTCTCGTGGCTCTTCTACATATTCGTGTTTTTGGCCGTAACCTGGCTTCTTGTTCAGGCTGTCCGGAAGAATCGCGGAGGCTCCGAGTCTTGCGGGGCGTCGCGGGGTGGCGGATGCGGGTGTCGACGATCACGGCGAATTTTGCATCGTCCAGTCCAAAACATGCTACGGTGCGGTTATGGCACGACCGAGAAGGTTCGACGAGGAGCGGGCACTGGACGCGGCCATGCGCACCTTCTGGGCGAACGGCTACGAGGCGACGTCGACCCAGGACCTGTGCGCGGCCACCGGCCTGGGCCGCAGCAGCATCTACAACACGTTCCACAGCAAGCACGACCTGTTCACCCGTGTTCTCGCCCGCTACATCGATGCCATGAACGCGGCCCAGTTCGCCCTCCTCGAAGACCGCCAACGGCCGGCGATCGAGCGGATCAGGGCGCTGCTCGCCCTCGTGGTCGACGGCGAGTTCCGCAACAGGCGCGAGGGCGGCAGCATCGGCTGCCTGACCGTGAACACGACAGTGGAGCTCGCTGGGCGTGATCCGGAGACGGCGAGAATGCTGGAGCTCGACCTGGCGCACAGGCTGACCGTTCTGCGCGCCACGATCGAGACAGGAAAGCGCGAGGGCGACATCACGTCCACGCGCGATGCCGACTCGCTGGCCCGCTTCGTCAACGGTGTGATCGCCGGAATCCGTGTCGCCGGCCAAGGGGGAGCGGATCGGGCGGCTCTCGACGGTATCGCGGCCACCGCGCTGGACGCCCTGACCTGCTGAGCACCCTGCGGGTACCACTCCCGCCCTTTTGTGCCCGAGTTTTGAACTGAACTATACAAAACTAGTGCGACATTGAGGAGCGCCACAGTGCCTCGTGCTGTCTACGTCCTGGCCATGGGAATCTTCGCCATGGTCACCAGCGAGTTCGTCGTGGCCGGGCTGATGCCGCAGATGGCGCAGGGGCTGGCTGCCACCATCCCGCAGATCGGCTACCTCATCACCGCGTTCGCGGTGGCCATGAGCTTCGGCGGCCCGCTGCTGACCGTCGCGGTGCTCAAACTGCCGCCGAAGCACGCGCTGCTGGCGTTGTTCGTGATCTTTCTCGGGGGAAACCTGCTGGCGGCCACCGCGTCCGGCTACGGAGTCATGCTCGTGGCCCGACTCATCACCGGGACCGCGGCGGCCGCGTTCTTCGGAGTCTCCATCTCACTGAGCGCCCAGCTCACGCGCCCGGAGGTACGCGGAAGAGCCATCGCGGCGGTGATGAACGGCCTGATGCTCGGCACACTGCTGGGACTGCCACTGGCCACCTTGATCGGCACCCGGTTCGGCTGGCGCGCCGCGTTCTGGGCCATCGCGGTACTGACGGCCCTCGCCGCCCTGTGCACGATCGCCGCGGTGCCCCGCATTCGGCCCGCCGACGACGGCGGCAACGTCCGAAGGGAGCTGGCCGCCTTCCGCAATCCCAGGCTGTGGCTGGTGTTTGCCACGAGCACGCTCATCATCGGTGCGACGTTCTCCGCGTTCAGCTACTTCACCCCGATCCTCACCGAGGTCACCGGGATCAGCGCGGGAACGGTGCCGCTCCTGCTCGTCGCCTACGGGGCCGCGACCGTGGTCGGCAACACCGCGGTCGGCCGCCTCGCCGACCGGTACACGATCCCCGTACTGGTCTACGGCCTGATCCTCAATCTGCTCTTCCTGACCGGGTTCGCGCTGCTGGCCGATCTGCGCCTCCCCGCGGTGGGATTCATGCTGGGCATCGGCCTGGTCGGGGTGACGATGAACCCGGCGATGATCACCCGGGTCCAGCGCACCGCGAATGCCCGCCCGCTGGTCAACACGGTCCACTCCTCCTTCATCACCCTCGGCGTCATCCTCGGATCCTCGATCGGCGGCCTGGCGATCAGCGGTTTCGGTCTGCGCGCCCCGTTGTGGGTGGGAGCCGCGATGGCGGTGCTCGGGATCGCGACCCTCATCCCGGAACTCGCCGGGCGCCCCAAGCCCGGCCCCGCTTCACGACGGGGTGAGCTGGACCGCAGCAGTTCCACAGTGACGTAGGTTCGTGCGCCGAGTCCGTGACCGCCTGTTGGGTGAGTTGCCGGAAAGCCTTGTAGAGGGCGACTTCGCGCGGGCCGGGGGTCGGTGTCCGGTGTTCGGCGTGGTCGGGGATCACGCCGAAGGAGATGCGCACTTCGTGGCGGAGTGGACGTTCAGCGGAACAGGTGGGCGTTCTCGCTCGCCCAGTCGTCGAAGCCGCGCATGGGGAGACCGGTGCTCTCGCGCACGGTCGGGCGCTGGTCGAGCGTCCACCGGGTGAGTTCGGTGAGCCGCGCGCCGTACTCCTGCAGGGCGTAGAGCGTCACGTCGATGCCGCTGTCGGGCCAGCCGCGACGCCGCCAGGTCGCGCGACTTTCCTCCGGCGCCACCTCGACGGCGGAGATATCGCGGCCGATGGCTTCGGCGATGCTCGTCACGCGCGACCGGGTGTTGATCGGCAGTCCGACGGCCTCCACGACGGCGCCGACATGGTCGTCGGTACGCAGCGCCGCCACCGCGACGGCGGCGAGATCGTCCTCGTGGATGAAGGGATAGTGGCCGCCGTCCAGGAAGGCCTCCCGCACGATGCGCTCACCGCTGATCGTGTCCGGCCAGTCCGATCCGGTGGCCGGATAGGTGCCCTCGATCATCGCCCCCATCACCGCCGACGGGCGGATGTGCGTCCACCCCATCCCCGAGCGCTCGACGGCACGCTCGATGGCCAGCCAGAACCAGGTCTCCGGCGAATAGGTCTCCTCGTACTCCGGCCCGTGCGAGGACAGCACGACGATCCGCCGCACACCGGCACCCTTGGCGATCTCCAGCGCATCCCGCACCGTCGCCGGTATGGCCCCGGCGAGAAAGACGCCGTCAACGCCGGTGAAGACCCCGGCGTGCTCCAGCGGCCGGGTGATGGACCCCTCGACGACCTCGACCCCGTCAGGCCAGCCGTCCACCTGCTCGGGCTCGGCGAGAACACGCACCCGGTCCCCGGCGTCCAGCAGCTGCCGCGCCAAGCTCCTCCCGACGATCCTCGTGGGGCTGCTTCCCGCGTCCTTCCTGGCGCTGACGACGGTCAGCAGGCACAGACGGGCGTGCGATGTGTTCGGGACGCGTGTGATTCCATCCATCGCAAGACCCTCCAACGTGACAACGGAGATCTTGCGCCGCCCCCGATGATCAGGAGGGAGGTTGCGGATCCGAGATCGCCGACACTACCAGTCGCCGGGCCTGTTCGTCATGGTCGTCCCTTGTCGACGGTGGAGTGCATCCAGTCCCGGAGGATGGCGGCTGTGCGGTGTGGTTGGTCCTCGGCCGTGTAGGTGTAGCTGTCCGGAATGGTTTCGAGGGGTGCGTTGAGCCGGGTGGCGAACCGTTGCGCGTGGGTGAGCGGAAAGACGTGGTCGTCGGCGGCCCAGGCCAGCAGCAGCGGCTTGGTGAAATGCGCGGCGAGGTGGTCGGCGGCGGCGCGGCTGTGGCGGGCCGACACGCTACCGATCGCCTTGCGGCCGTCGTGGCGGATCGCCGGGTCGGTGAGGACGGGGCGAACGAAGCTGTTCATCACGTGTGCGTCGATGGGGTACTTCGCCAGCCACCCGTAGGTGTTGCGCCAGCGCCAGGTGCGGGATATCCGCAGGAGCTGGTAGAGCGTGCGGTAGCTCGCCGGGTGCGCGGCCGTGGCCTTGAGCAGGCCGAACCCGCCCGGCGTCGGCGGCCAGGTGCACTCGGGGGTCTCGCAGCTGTTGAGCACAAGGCGGGCGATGCGCGCGGGGTGCGCGGCGGCGACGATCTGGCTGTAGGCGCCGCCCGAGTCGTTACCCACCAGGGTCACCTCGCGCAGATCGAGCGCATCGAGGAACTGCGCGATCACCCCGGCGATGCCGGGGGGGAGTCAGGTCGGCGTCCCGCCGCATCGGCACCGTGTGGGAACCGAGCGGCCAGTCCGGCGTGATGCACCGGAAGTGCCCGGCGAGCGGTGGCACGACCTTGCGCCAGACGTTCGCGTTGACCAGGTAGCCGTGCACGAAGACGAGGACGGGTCCCGTCCCGGCGTCGTGGTAGCGCACCGTGCCCGAGGGCAGCTCGACCTCACGCGCGGCGCCGAGGCGGGTGTCCCGGAAGGCGTGGCCCGTCATGGCCGGCGCCTTCGTGGTGCGGATTCACCGCGACCGACCGCCACCGACCACCCTGCCCGCCCGAACATCACGCTGAGCCTCCGGCCAACTTCTTGCAGTGGTTACAAGAACTTGCCAGCTTAAGCTAGCATTCGGTCGCACTTCTTGCAATGGATACAAGATCCGGGGGTGGTCATGGACCCGCGCCGCCGGCGCACGATCGACGCGCTGTTGCGCGCCGCGCAGGAGATCCTCACCGAGCGTTCGATCGAGGACGTGACCGTGGAGGAGATCGCCGGCCGGGCCGGAGTGGCGGTCGGGTCGATCTACAACCACTTCGGCTCGAAGGCCGGCCTGCACGCGGCCGTCGTCGAGGGCGCCCTCGACGCGGACCGGCGGTTCATGGACCTGGCGTACACGCCGGACCGGGATCCGGTGCAGCGGCTCTATGCGGCGGCGGAGGAGTACCTGCGGTTCTACCTCGAGAATCCCGAGTACTTCCGGATGCTCGCCTTCCCGGGTGAGCCCGGTCAGTACCCCGCAGGCCGGGAACTGGCCGACCGCCTCGCCCGGTCGGTGGACGAACAGAACCGCCGGATGGTCGACGCGATCAGGCGCGGCATCGACGAAGGAGCGGTGCGGCCGGTCGACCCGCAAGAGGTCGCCACCGTCCTCTGGTCGGCCTGGAACGGAATCATCAGCCTCGGCTGGCGCCCGGACCGCCTGCGCCGGTCCGAACCCGAACTGCGCGACCTGCTCCAGAGCGCCACCGACATCGTCGCCAACGGGCTGCTACCGCGGAACGACTGATCGTTCTCCGGGCCATGGTCAATGCGCGGTCGTGATCGTCGGTCCCCGGGCACCCGGGGACACCTCGTCGCGGAGCATCTTGAGCGCGCTCTGCCGCAGGGCGTCCTCGGCATCGTCGGCCGTCATTCGTCCGCCGGCGACCTCGGCGGCGGCGGTATGGGCGAGCGCGATGGTCGCCGCGACCAGCCAGTCGAGCGGGAGCCGGTCGGTGAACTCGTGAGCGCGCCTGCCACGCTCGATGACCTCGGCGAACCGGTCGAAGATCGGGCGGTGGAGACCGTGCGACTCGTGCGGGTCCACCGGCGGTGGCCGCAGGATCAACGGGTAGCGGTCGACCGCTACCCGGCTCGCGTCCAGCAACCGCACGATGGCGGCTTCGGCCGATTCCGCGTGTTCCGCGCCGGCCTCGTCCAGCGCCGCGACGACCTCGGCGGTTACGTGGTCGATCACCGCGCTGATCAGGTTCTGGCGGGAGCTGTAATGGGCGTACACGGTCTGGCGGGTGACGTCCGCGGCCGCGGCGATGTCGTCGAGGCCGGCGTCCGGCTGCTCACCGAGAACTCGCGCGGCCGCGTGCAAGATCGCGGCTCGGCTGCGCTCGGCGTCGGCGCGCCGGGGTCGGCGGGTCCTCGTTTCGGGCATTCTCCCACTCTAGCAATATTTGACATGCACGTAAGAGATCGCTAGCTTTGTCATTGCTGTAAGAGTTAACGGTCCAGTCGTGATCGTGCCGGCGGGGGGAAGTGGTCATGAGGTTCGCGCAGTGGGTCAAGGCCAGCGCGATGGCCGCCGACACGATCGACCCGGCCGCGCCGCTCGACGATCTCGAACCGCTGCGCGCGCTGGTTGGTGACGCGCGCGTGGTCGCGATCGGGGAGAGCGCCCACCACGTTCGCGAGTTCTACCTGTTGCGACACCGCCTGTTGCGTTTCCTCGTCGAACGCTGCGGCTTCACCGTGTACGCCTTCGAAGCACCGTATGTCGCGTCCGAGGCGGTCGACGACTGGGTCCGAGGTGGCCCGGGCGAGCTGGCCGGACTCACCGGAACCGCCACCATGGCCCTGACCGACTGCCGGGAGATGCACGATGCGCTGCGCTGGCTCCGGGCGCACAACGCGACGGCGAGCCGCGCCGTGCGTTTCGCAGGCACCCTTGCCGGTGATGGTGGCGGATCACCCCTTCCCGAACTGCGGAGGGTCGCCGACTGGTCGAGGCAGGCCGACCCGGACACGCTTCCCTTGCTCGAACGGGCGATCACCGCGGCCGGCACCTACCACGACGCGGCACCGATGAAGGCCCTGCACAACTACCTGGCGACCGACGAGCGAGTCCGGGACACCGTCACGGCGACGCTGAGCAGGCTCCTCGGCCGGATGGAAAGCATGTCCACCCGGCGGACGGCCGAACGTGACGCGGCAATGAGCTACCTGCGGGGTGCCTGGCTCGTGGACCACTTCCAGCGGGACATGGCCGGGCAAGGGCTGGCGGTCGGGACGACTTCACTGGACGCCTTCATGGCCGAGTCGGTTCTGCGGCGACTCGAACTCGAACCTGACAGCAAGATCGTACTGGCGGTCCACAACGTCCACATTCGCGCGACGCCGGTCGAGCACGAAGGAGCGGCGGGGCTCTTCCCCGCCGGATACCATCTGCGAAACGCACTCGGGGACGACTACGTGGCGATCGCCGCGACCGGAAACCACGGGCGGATCGCCGCGGGAGCGCTCAACCCCGACGAACCGACCGGCCTCGAACTCGTCGAACATGCCTTGCCCGAGCCCGAGCCGGACAGCGTCGAGGCGGCTTTCGAGAGCGACGCGGCGTTGACGATCGCCGATCTGCGCGCCGCGCGGCCCGAGATCGACGACGCCGCGTCCGTCCGGAAGTTCCGCGCGGAGAACGGTTTCCTTGGCATACCGGCGTTCGACGCGCTGGATGCGGTGGCCTACGTGCCACGACTGCAGACCACCGACCAACGCATCAGACCGCGGTGACCCGAACCATCGTCGCCGACATCGTCCGGCGGCCGGCCGTAGAAGGAGCTTGCGAGCTCATGTCCACCATGACAACGAACCCTCCCCCCACTGTGCACGCGAGGCTCGCCACGGGACTCGCCCTGCTCTCGGCCGGCCTGCTCGCCGGCGCGTTCCTGTACGGCTGGGCCAACGTCGCGCCGACCTTCGCCGCCGTCCCGCTGGACGTGCACCTGACCTACCGGGTCGAGCTGATGCAGCGAAACGGGACGATCATGCCGCTGTTGATGGGCACGACGATCGTGACTCTGGTCTGGTCCGCAGTCGTCACCCGCGGTGCTGCGCGGGCTTTGCTGACAGCCGCGACCGGTCTCGCCGCCACCGCGCTGGTGACGACCGTCTTCGGCAACGTACCGATCAACGGCGAGATCAGGGAATGGGCGGCCGGGCGTCTCCCGGACGACTACGAGGAGCGGCTGAGCACCTGGGGAGTCTTCCACGACATCCGATTCGCCGCCGCTGTCGGCGCTTTCGTGCTTCTGATCCTGGCGATTCGCATGGCGCGGCGGCCCAGGTCGGCGAGGGCACCGGAAACCGCCGACGACATGCGACACGCCGCCACCCGCCGAGCCCACGGCTAGGCGGCCGGATCACGGCCGAGACGAAGACCTGCCGTGGACGACCACATTTCGTTCGGCGTCGAGCAGGTGCCGTTTCCGTTCCAGCCCGCCGCCGTAGCCGGTGAGATGGCCGGTGGCACCCACGACGCGGTGGCAGGGCACGATGATGCCGATCGGGTTCTTGCCGTTGGCCAAGCCGACCGCCCGCGCGGCGGTCGGCCTCCCGATCCGCTGGGCAAGCTCACCGTAGGACACCGTCTCGCCGTAGGGAATGTCGCGCAGCGCCGTCCACACCGTGCGCTGGAACGGTGTGCCCGTCAGCCTTATCGGCACGTCGAACTCGCCGCGGACCCCCGTGAAGTACTCGGCCAGTTGCTCGATGACGAGGCCGAACGGCGCGGCGTCGGGCTCGCCGAACGTCTCCTGCGGCGGCCGGTGCCGCTGGCAGGCCATGTAGAGGCCGGTGAGCGCTCCGTCGACGCCGACCAGAGTGAGCGGGCCGACAGGGCTGTCCACGACGGTGTGTGCCTTGTGCACGACCGGTCCCTTCCTCACGCCGGAAGCCGGTTGCTGGCGTGGTCGCCGGCCGCCCGCAAGTACTGCACGGCATACGCGCTCCACGGCCGCCAAGCCGCCGAACGCCCGGCCAGCGCCGAGGTTGTGCCGGGCAGACCCAGGTCACGGACGGCGCGCCGGAGGCCCGGATCGGTCGGGACGAAGGCGTCGGGATCACCGAGCGCGCGCATCGCGATCGCCTCGACAGTCCAGGTGCCGATCCCGGGCACCTCGGCGAGTTGGGCGCGGGCCCGGCGCCAGTCGGTGCCGGCACTGAGATCGATCTCGCCCCGCGCCAGGGCGTTGATCAGCGTGGCGAGTGTCGCGCGCCGGGCTCGGGGGACGGCGAGCGTGGCCGGATCGAGGGCCGCCAGCGCCGCCACATCGGGGAACACGCGGGTCAGGCCGCCTGCCGGATCGGAAACCGGGTAGCCGTGGGCGGCGGCCAGGCGCGCCGCGTGTCTGCGGGCTGCCGCGGTGGATACCTGTTGCCCGAGCACGGCGCGCACCGCGAACTCGTCGGCGTCCACGGTGCGCGGTACTCGGCGGCCAGGATCCTTGTCCACCAGGGGGGCGAGCACCGGGTCGGCGCGGAGCAGGTCGTCGATGGCGACCGGGTCGGCGTCGAGGTCGAGCAGCCACCGGCAACGGGCGATCGCGGTGGACAGGTCCCGCAGGTCGGTGAGGGTCAGCCGGCAGTCGATGTACTCGGGAAACGGGCGGAGTGCGACGAAGCCGTGGCCACGCGGTAGGCGCAGCGTGCGCCGGTAGGCTCCGGCACGCCATTCCTCCGCCCCTGGCACCGCGGCGGCCGCGAGCTGACCGAAAAGGTCGGCCGGGCACAGCGGCGCCCGGTACGGCAGCCGCAGCACCAGCGATCCCGGCGCGGCGGACGGCTGTCGCCGCACGGCGCGCTCGCGCAATTCGCTTGGTGTGAGGCCGAAAATCTCACGCACAGTGTCATTGAACGTTCGCACGCTGGCGAACCCCGCGGCGAACGCGACATCGCCCATCGGCACCGTGCTGGTCTCGATCAACAGCCGCGCCGTCTGCGCGCGCTGCGCCCTCGCCAGCGCGAGCGGCCCGGCCCCCAACTCGGCCAGCAACTGCCGCTGGATCTGCCGGACGCTGTAGCCCAGCCGCGTGGCCAGACCGGTGACACCGTCCCGGTCGACCACCCCGTCGGCGATCAACCGCATCGCCCGCGCGACCAGGTCGGCGCGCTCGTTCCATTGCGGGGAGCCTGGGCTGGCGTCGGGCCGGCACCGCTTGCACGCCCGGAACCCGGCCTGCTGAGCAGCCGCCGCGCTCGGGTGGAACCGCATGTTCTCGACCTTCGGCGGCACCACGGGGCAGCTCGGGCGGCAGTAGATCCCGGTCGTGACCACCGCCGTGAAGAACCAGCCGTCGAATCGCGCGTCCTTCGACCGCACCGCACGAACACACCGCTCCACGTCCTGATGCACCCGTCCAGCATGGTCGAAGGGCACGGGCAGAGCTAGCGAGAATGCGACGTCACCGTGGGCGAGCGGTGGTGCGGTCGTGAACTCGCCAGACCACCCGCGCAGCGACTGGTGAACTCGTCAACGCACGAATCCCCGGTGCCGCACTCACACTTCCGCCGAAGGAAAGAGCGATATGACGACGACCCAGTTCGACGAAACCGCTGTCCGCCACGATTACGCCGATGTCAACGGCACCCGGCTGCACTACGTCAGCGCGGGAGCAGGTCCGCTCATCATGTTCCTGCACGGGTTCCCCCAGTGCTGGTACCAGTACCGCGAACAGCTCGCCGAGTTCTCCCGCGACCACCATGCCGTCGCGCCGGACCTGCGCGGCTGCAACCTGTCCGCGAAACCCGAGGATGTCCACGCCTACACCACCTGCACGATGGTCGAGGACATTCGCCGGCTCGCCCTGGATCTCGGGCACCAGCGGTTCGTACTCGTCGGCCACGACGTCGGCGGCGCGGTCGCCTGGTCGTTCGCCCTGCACCATCCCGATATGCTGCGGGCGCTGGTCATCCTGGACGCACCGCATCCGGCCCTGTTCGACCATGCGCTGCACCACGACTCCGACCAGCAGGAGGCCAGTCGCTACATGCTCACCGCGCGGCGCCCCGATGCCGTCGAGTTCTTCTCGGCCAACGACTTCGCCGTGCTGCGCGCCGCGCTCGACGAGCCGTTCATACAGCCCGGCACACTCGCCCGGTACGTCGAGGGCTGGCAGGAACCCGGAGCTCTCGCGGCCGCGCTGCGCTGGTTCCACGCCGAAGGCCAGGGCCCCGAATCACCCGACGGAACACCGGCCAACGGCAACGTGGTACGGCACATCTCCCCGCTGACCGTCACCGTACCCACCTTGGTCATGCATGCCGGTGACGACAGATGGATCCGTCCCGCCTCCCGCCGAGGACTTGATCGCTACGTCACCGACCTGACGTTCATCGACGTGCCTGGCGGAACTCACTGGATCACCGACGAACACCCCGGCCTGGTCAACCGAACCATCCGCGACCATCTGGGCAACGGGGCTTGAGAAATCCGGGAGCGGTGTCGGATCGGGGCGGTCGTGTTCGTGGAAGGGGTGAGGCCCGCCCACGAGGGGCGCCTGAAGGAGGAGGAACCCATGAAACTGACGACTGTCACGAACGTCTCCGTCGACGGAGTGATGCAGGGGCTCGGTGGGGCGGACGAGGACCGCAGGGGCGGATTCGAGCGCGGCGGATGGGCCTTGCCGCTGTTCGACGACGAGGCCGAGACGCTCCTCGGTCAGGTCTACCAGCGCACCGACGCCTTCCTGTTCGGCCGGCGGACCTACGAGATCTTCGCCGGCTCCTGGGGCGTGATGGAGGATCCGAGCAGCAGCCCCATCGCGGCGGCCCTGAACACGCGGCCCAAGTACGTGGCGTCGACCACGCTCACCGACCCGCAGTGGGCGGACACGACCGTCCTCTCCGGTGACGTCGCGGCCGCCCTCCGCGAACTGAAGGCCAAGCCGGGAGGTGAGCTGCAGGTGCACGGCAGCGGGAGCCTGGTCCGCTGGCTGTTCGGCAACCAGCTGGTCGACGAGATCATCCTGCTCACCTATCCCGTGGTCGTCGGCCAGGGCACGCGGCTGTTCCCCGCCACCGGCCCGGACACGGCGCTTGACCTGGTCGAGTCGCGAGCCACCTCGGGAGGCGTGACGATCCAGGTCTACCGGCCCGGCGGGCGCCCGCGGTATGCGACGGCCTGAAGTCGCTGACCACTGAACCACGCTGTCTTGACACCACAGGAGATGATCTTCAGATGCAGTACCTGGTTTCCGTGATCGATGACAAGAGCAATCCCGGCCGCACGGACAGGCGGCCTGCCATCAGCGCGTTCAACGACCGGCTGATCGCCGAGGGCTACTGGGTTTTCGCGGGCGGACTCGCGGACACCGACGCGGCCACGGTCATCGACAACCGGGGCGAGGAGGCGGTGTTCAGCGACGGGCCTTTCGTGGAGTCGAAGGAGTACCTCGCCGGTGTCTGGGTGTGGGAGGCCCCCGATCTGGATGTGGCGCTCGAGCTCGCCGCCGAGGCGTCGAAGGTCTGCGATCGGAAGATCGAGGTGCGGCCGTTCCTGGGCGAGTGAGCGTGACCGGCGTCCGGGAGGCGATCACCCGCGCCCACCACGAGGAGTGGGCGCGGGTGGTCGCCGCTCTGACCAGGCGTTTCGGCGACCTCGACATCGCTGAGGAGGCGGCGGCCGAGGCTTTCGCGACCGCCGTCGAGCGGTGGCCTGCCGACGGCGTACCACCCAATCCCGGCGCCTGGCTGACCACCACCGCCAACCGCAAGGCCATCGACCGGATCCGGCGGGAGAACAAGCGCGACGACAAGCAGAAGGAGGCTCGGATGGTGTGGGACGACCCGGCTGTGCCGTCGGAGCCTCTCGGCGCCGTCGACGACGAGCGGCTCCGGCTGATCTTCACCTGCTGCCACCCGGCCCTGGCGATGCAGACCCGCGTGGCGCTGACGCTGCGCATGGTCGGCGGTCTGACCGTGCCCGAGATCGCCCGCGCCTTCCTGGTGCACGAGAGCACCACGGGGCAGCGGATCACCCGCGCGAAGGCCAAGATCAAGGCGGCCCGCATCCCTTACCGGGTGCCGTCCGCGGAGGATCTTCCGGCACGCGTCTCCGGCGTACTCGCCGTCCTCTTCCTCGTGTTCAACGAGGGCTACCTGGCGACCGGTCCCGGCACCGATCCCGTGCGTCACGACCTGACCGCCGAGGCGATCCGGCTCACCCGCCTGATCCGTGCCCTCCTGCCGGAGGACGGTGAGGTGGCCGGGCTGCTGGCGCTGATGCTGCTCACCGAGGCCCGTCGCACCGCCCGGGTTTCGGCGAGCGGCGAACTGGTCCCCCTCGGCGAGCAGGACCGTGGGGCCTGGGACGCGGCGCTGGTCGCCGAGGGCCATCGGCTGGTGCGCGAGCGCCTCGCCGCCGCGGCTACCGGGGTGGCTCCGGGGCGCTACCAGATCCTCGCCGCGATCAACGCCGTGCACACCTCCGCCCGCGACGTACGCGACACCGACTGGTCGCAGGTTCTCGCCCTCTACGACCAGCTCGTCCGCCTCGACCCCTCGCCGATCGTCGCCCTCAACCGGGCCATCGCGGTCGCCGAGCTCGACGGCCCGGAGGTGGCACTGGCGGCCGTCGACCGTCTCGACGACAAGCTGGCCGGTTATCACGCCTACCATGCGACCCGCGCCGACTTGCTGCGCCGGCTTGGCTACGGCCAGAAGTCACGCGCGGCCTACGACAAAGCCATCGAGCTGGCGGGCAACACCGCCGAGATCGCCTACCTCACCCGCCGCCGCGACCAGCTGGGGTAGTGCCCGTCGAAGGGCAGCCCGGCGCCGAGTACAGGCCGGCGCCGGGCTGAGGTGCTTCGGAGTGCTGGTTGGCCGGACCTTCTCAGCCGAAGTTCACATCGCTGCACCACATGTAGGCTTGGTCGAGGTGCGAGGCCTGCCAGATCGTGAAGACGATGTGATGTCCTCTGTAGCCAGAGGTCTGGACATTCAACGTGATGTTGTTCGCCGGCGGGTAGCTGCCGGTCTGCATGATGAAGTCGAGGTCTCCCCAGCCGAGACGCTGAGTGGTTGGGTCGAACCCGTTCTTGCTCACGTAGACCCGGAAGAAGTCAGCACCGTGGCTGGCTTGGTCGTACAGTCGCATCGAGAAGTTGCTGCCTACGTTGGTGGTCTTCCAGTGTCCGGGGTTGTTCAGGGAGTCGTTGCGCGTGAGCCCGTTGCTGCACAGTTGACCGTCGGGGGTCCTTGCCTGGAAGTTTCCGCCGAGACCGTCCCGCAGCGCGCTCATCCAGTTCCACATGGTGTCGGGGTTGGCCTGAAATGCCTGCCAGCACATGGGATCTTCCTGCTGCATGGCAGGGTTCGTGTGGTCGTCGCCCCAGGCTTGCCAGCAATGATAGGCACGGGAAGCGGGATCGACGATGGTGCCGTGGGCCGAGGCCGCCGGGGTCCCGATGACCAGGAAGGCCATCGCGCTGATGACCAGTGCCAGGATGCGGCGCCGTCTGCCAACCGACCCGGAGGTAGTGCGTATACGCATGGTTGAGCCTCCATTCTCCCGTTGATCAGAATGATGATCAATATTGGGAGCGCTCCCACACAGGGAGTAAGCGTATACGCGAGGGGCGTGAACTTCAACGGGGACGGGATATCGTGTGCGGACCGTTCCGCGTCTCGTGAGGTGATCGCACGGTTCTCGGAGCCTCCCTGGTGGCGGTTGATGGTTCACCTGCCCGATATCGCTCGATGTCGTCATCTGGCAACCTGGGGTTCAGAGACGCCGCACCGGGTTGCGACGTTGTGTCGCTACGGTTCGTTTCGTCCGGCTGCCGCGGACGGGGGCCGGCGCGACATCACCTGGGAGAAGGGAAGAGCCGTGGACCGTCGCAGCTTCCTCCGCGCCGCGGTTGTCGGAACCAGTGCGGCCGCACTGGGCTTCAGCGTCACCCGGCAGGCGATCGCCTACCCGGCTCAGACCGGTCCGAGCCCGTACGGCCCGCTGCGGACTGCTGACGCCAACGGCATCCAACTGCCCGCCGGCTTCACCAGCCGAGTCATCGCGCGGTCGCTCCGGACCGTGCCCGGCACTGGCCACGTGTGGCACAGCGCGCCCGATGGCGGTGCCTGCTTCAGCGACGGCGACGGCTGGATCTACGTATCCAACTCGGAGATCCCGCTGCTCGGCGGCGTGGGCGCGGTGAAGTTCGACGGCAACGCGCGGATCGTCGACGCCTACCCGATCCTGTCGGGAACCAGCCTCAACTGCGCCGGCGGCGCCACTCCGTGGAACACCTGGCTGTCCTGCGAGGAGCACGACCTGGGCTACACCTGGGAAACCGACCCGTGGGGCGGCAAAGCCCCGGTGCGGCGCCGCGCGATGGGCAGGTTCAAGCACGAAGCCGCCGCCTGCGATCCGGTCCGCAAGGTGGTTTACCAGACCGAGGACACCTCTGACGGATGCTTCTACCGCTTCGTCCCCACCGTGTGGCCGGACCTGTCGGCGGGCACGCTGCAGGTGCTGGTCGACAGCGCGGGCAGCCTGTCCTGGATGGACGTTCCCGATCCCGACGGCGTGCCCACCCCCACCATGAAGCAGGTATCCGGCGCCAAGCTCTTCAACGGTGGCGAGGGCGCCTACTACACCAACGACAAGTGCTTCTTCACCACCAAGGGTGACAACAAGGTCTGGGCCTACGACGCCGCGGCCAACACCCTCAGCACCGTCTACGACGACGACTCCACCTCCAACCCCCCGCTGACCGGCGTCGACAACATCACCGGTGACACGCACGTCGGCGACCTCTACGTCGCCGAAGACGGCGGCAACATGGAGATCTGCGTCATCACCCCCGACGACATCGTCGCACCGTTCCTGCGCGTGACCGGCCAGTCCGACTCCGAGCTCTGCGGGGTCGCCTTCAACCCCGCCGGTGACCGCCTGTACTTCTCCTCACAGCGCGGAACCTGGGGCCTGCCCATCGGCGGCATCACTTACGAGATCACCGGCCCCTTCCGCACCTCCCGGTAAACAGGCGGCAGTCGGTAACCGGTATTCCCCGAGGACCGTCTGACAAGGGCCGGAAGCGTCCGCAACGCCACGGGTGGCGACGGCAGTTTCGTTGTCACCGACGGCGAAACGCTGGCCGATGTGATCGCCGAGTTCGTACGCGCCAGCGAACGTTCCCGCGTGATCGCCGCCGATTTCGACCTCGACGACACCAGGGCCCACTCCGCGCGGCGATGTCAGCCTGCGGTTCATCTACCTGCTCCTGACCGAGCAGGTCACCGCCGCACCATAAGCGTTGTGACAGCTTCCGACTAGCTCGGGCAACGTCCGGCCTATAAATGTGCTTGCGTGTATATATATTACCCTGTATGTTCAGGGCGTGGTCGACAGCGTGCAGCAGCGATTGACGGCGATCTCGGAGCCGAACCGGTTCCGGATCGTCGAGTTGCTCAGGGACGGCCCGCAGCCGGTGGGTGGAATCGTCGACGCGCTGGGTATGGGTCAGCCGCAGGTGTCCCGGCATCTGCGGCTGCTCGCCGAGGCGGGCGTGGTCGAGGTGACCAAGCGGTCCCAGCAGCGGATCTACCGGCTGCGCCCCGAATCGATCCGCGAGCTGAGCGACTGGGTGCAGGGATTCGCCGCCCTGTGGTCGGAGCGGATGGATCCCCTCGGCTCCTGGTGACCCGCAGCCCTACGACCCGGCGCGCGAGATCGACGACATCGCCGCACTGATCGATGTCGCAGGCGGCTCTGCGGCGCTGACAGCGGTTCTGGTGGCTGCGGGCTCGCCATGGACGCGGCCGGCGCACTGGGCGGCAAGGTGAAAGGGCTCTATCTCTACGAGCCGCCGTTCATCGTCGACGACTCCCGGCCTCCGGCGCCCGCCGACTACGTCGAACACCAGGAAGCGCTGGTCGCGGCGGGCAGGCGCAGCGAGGCCGTCGAGTACTTCATGACCGAGATGATCGGTGTCCCGGCGGAGTACATCCCAGCGATGAAGCAGGACCCTTCCTGGGACGCAATGGCCGAGTACGCGCACACCTACGCCTACGACGGCCGGATCCTCCGCGGGCTCCAGGACGGCAAACCGCTGCCCACCGACCGCTGGTCGATCGACGTGCCGATCGCGGTGGCCGTCGGCGGTAACGGTGAGGCTTTCATCCGTGAGGGCGCCAACGCGCTGGCCGCGATCCTGCCTAACGTCACCGTGCTGACTCTGCCTGACCACGACCATTCCGCGTTCTGGACGGCGCCGGAACCGGTCACCCGGCAAGCAGGCACTTTCCTGCTCGGCTGACGATCGCGTCGGCACCGGGTGACGGCGGGGTCCGAGCCGGGCTTCGTAGTCTTGCTCCTGTGACGAGCAGAGGGCGGGGAATGGACGAGGCGACGGCGGCGGATCTGCTGGCCGCGGCGCGCGCCGGTGACGACGAGGCCTTCGGCCGGCTTGTGGGGCCGTTGCGGGAGGAGTTGCGCGCGCACTGCTATCGGATGCTCGGCTCCGTCCATGACGCGGACGACGCGGTGCAGGAGACGTTCGATCGGGCCTGGCGAGGTTTGGGACGGTTCGAGGACCGCGGGTCGATCCGGCCGTGGCTGTACAAGATCGCGACGAACAGGTCGTTGACGCTCATCGAGCGACGGGGCCGCCGCGCGCTGCCCACCGATCTCGGTCCCGAAGGCGCGGCCGTGGCCGAGGCCGTCTGGCTCGAACCGTACCCGGACCGGCTGATGAGCTGGACGACGGAACTGACCCCGGAGGAGCGGGTCGTGGCGCGGGAGAGCGTGGAGCTGGCCTTCGTCGCCGCCCTGCAACACCTGTCGCCGGCGCAGCGGGCGGTCCTGCTCCTCCGCGACGTGCTCGGCTACGCCGCCGGCGAGGTCGCCGACGTGCTGGAGAGCACGGTCGCCGCGGTCAACAGCAGCCTCCAGCGGGCCCGGAGGACGATGGCCGGACTGCTGCCGGAGGCCACGCAGCAGGGAACCCTGGAAGCGCTCGGCGACGGGTCCGTACGCGAGGTCGCCCGGCGGTACATGAGCGCGTGGGAGGCCGGGGACGTCGACGCGATCGTCGCCATGCTGACCGAGGACGCGAAGTACGCGATGCCGCCGCTGCCGGCGTGGTACGCCGGTCACGACGGAATTCGCCGTTTCCTGCTCGAGGGACCCCTGAGGCATCGTTGGCGCTTTCTGCCGACGTGGGCCAACGGGCACCTCGCCTTCGGCACGTACATGTGGGACGACAGCAGGGCCGTCCATGCCGCGGCGGGCCTGGACCTGGTGGTCCTGCGTGGCCGGCGGGTGGCCGAGGTGGTCTCGTTCCTGGATGCCGACCTCACCGCGTTCGGCCTGCCGGCGGAGCTGCCGAAATCGATGCGGTGACTCGCGATGATTTTCCGGATCCGCGCGGGTTGTAGTCCTGACAGAGCTTCCACTGGAAGGGACGAAGCGCGATGCCCGCAGACGAAAAGCAGATCCGGACCCTGATCGAGCGCTGGGCGGCAGCAGTGCATTCCGGCGACATGAACGGTGTCCTCGCCGACCACGCCACGGACATCGTGATGTTCGACGTGCCACCACCCCACCGCGGCGTGCGCGGCATCGATGCCTACCGCGAGACCTGGCCTCCGTTCTTCGGCTGGCAGGCGCAAGGCGCCTCGTTCGACATCGAATCGCTCGACATCGTCGCGGGTGACGATGTCGCCTTCGCCTACGCCCTGCTGCGCTGCGGCACACCGGAGGACCTCGCCGCCGACCCGGAGAACCGCCTGCGGCTGACGCTCGGCCTGCGCAAGCAGGACGGCCGATGGGTCGTCGCACACGAGCATCACTCGTTCCCCCTCGCCGACCCGGCTCCACCCCAGGACGGCGATCGGCAGGACGGCGCCGACCCCGAGCAGGCCGAGGAGGAGGTGCGCCTGTTGCACCGGAACTGGTTCAACGAAACCGCGGCGAAGGACCTGGACGGGATGATGGCCCGCATCGCCGGTGACGTCGTCTCTTACGAGCACGACGAGCCCCTTCAGTACGTCGGGGCCGAGGCGGTGCGGGAGGTTTGCGCGCGCGGCCTCGCGGCGGCCGCCGACGCCTCCGTCAGCTTGGACGTACCCGACCTGAAGATCCTCGTCCGGGGCGACATCGCCGTCACGTGGGGACTCAACCACGTCCGGGTCGAGGACGGCTCCGGCGAGACCGTCGACACCTGGTCACGCGGGACCCGGGTGTTCGAACGGAGAGACGGCGCTTGGCTGATGATCCATCAGCATCTGTCCTTTCCCCACGATCCCGCCACCGGCGAGGCGAAGACCACCCTGCGTCCCGGCTGAGCCGCACCGCCTCACCGGCCCGGGGCCTGGTCATCGGCCGTCAGTGTTCGCCTGCCGCTCGCCGGGCGTGGTCCTCGGCGGCGGCCTTGAGGCCCGCGGCCTCGAGCCGGACGTAGCGGCGCACGCGGTGGCCGAGCAACAGCGAGACCACGGGCGCCATCACTCCGCGCTGCGTCAGTCCGAGGTGCAGGCGGCTCCGCCGTCCCCCGTCCAGCGGGCCGACCGTGTGGGACGCGGCGGTGCCGACCCCGCCCGCCGATGCGGTGCAGGTGAGAGCCCGTCCCGGCTCGAACTCGGAGACGGTCCACAGCAGCGGCCACATCCCGGGCTGGGTGATCCGCACCCGCGACCCGAGGTGCAGGTTCCCGTCGAGCACCTCGACGTTGTCGATGGACCCCGTCCACCGCGGCCATGCCTCCGGATCCGCCAGGATCGCCCACAGTGCCGCCGGTGCCGCGTCGACGTCTTCCTCCGCCGTGACAACCATCAGCGCACCTCCGGCTCGCCGTCTGTACCATATGGTACATGCGGGATGGAGCGACCACGGTCGCCGGGCGGGACCGGTTGCTGCACGCGGCGATCGAGCACCTCGCGGACAACGGTGTGACCGACCGGAGCCTGCGCGGGCTCGCGGCGGCGATCGGCACCAGCCACCGCATGCTCATCTACCACTTCGGCTCACGCGAGGGACTGCTCGCCGAGATCGTCGATGTCGTCGAACGCGGGCAACGGGACACTCTCGAAGCCTTGGCCGACGCCGCGGATGTCGCCCCGCGCGTGGCGGTGCTGCGCTTCTGGTCTCTCGTTGTCGGGCCCGCGCTGCGGTACGGGCCACTGTTCTTCGAACTGTCGGCTCATGCCATGCAGGCACAGCCGCACGCGGAGGCGTTGCGGGCGAACCTGGTCGGTCCGTGGCTCGACGCGCTGACCGGACTGCTGGAGCGCGCAGGCCACGACCCGGCGTCCGCCAGGGTGCATGCCCGCCTCGGTCTCGCCGTCGCACGCGGCCTGCTCCACGATGTGCTCGTCACCGGTGACGTGCGGGCGGCCGACGAGGCGATGGAGGCGTTCGTCGACCTGGTACTCGGCGCCGACAGCCGCGAGTGACCTCGCCGGTGGCAGCGGGCGTATCCGTCATCTCGACTGGTGCCGGTCACCGGTCGTGAATGCGTAACAGTGTTCTAACTCGCGTGCGCACTCACGAGCATCGGCAAGTTACTTGGCGGTAACTTGACGCCGGATGTGATCCAGAAGATCGCTCTTCAGTTCAACCTGGGCAAACCTATGTTGACCGTAATCAAAAGTCCGCTTAGTGTTCCCGGTCATACGAAACCCAGCGGACAGTTGCCGGTCACGGGACGCCCGGCGGCGGGCGCTGCGCCCGAGGGGGGCTCCGACGATGCCGCTTTCAGCACCACCGATCGAGAGAAGGTAGGAGCCACCATGTGTTACGGATTCGACGGTGACGCGGCGCTGGGGCGCTCGCTCGCCGAACGCGGAACGAACCGCCGTGCCGTGCTGCGCGGAGCGCTGTCCGGTGTCGTCGGGGCGGGGCTGCTCGCCGCGGGCATCGGTGCGGCGCCCGCACACGCCGCAGGCCGCGCGACCGGCAGGCCGCACGTTCCACCCGGCCTGATCAGCATCCAGCTGTGGACGTTGCGCGACGCGCTGTGGGGCTCGCCAGGGTTCGACGCCACGCTGCGCTCCATCGCCGACCTCGGGTACCCCAAGGTCGAGCAGGCCCTCGGCTACTTCGGCCGCACCGCCGGGGAGCTGCGTGCCTTCTACGACGACCTCGGGATCTCGGCGACCTCGAGCCATGACGGCATCAGCGCGAACCGGCAGGACCTGGACACCAAGGTCGCCAACGCCGCCACCCTCGGCCAGTCGTTCATGGTCGTGCCGTATCTGAACTCGTCCAGTGCCGACGACTGGAGCCGCTGGGCCGAGGAGATGAACCAGGAGGCGGAGGTCGCACGGTCGGCCGGGCTGCGCTACGGGTACCACAACCACGCGCACGAGTTCACCATCGACCTCGGCGGTGGCAGGACCCCGTGGGACGTGCTCACCGCCGAGCTGGACCCCTCGCTGGTGCACCTGGAGATCGACCTGTACTGGGTGGTCCGGGGCGGGATCGAGAGCGGCGACGGCGCCGCCGACCCCGAGGGCTTCGCCATCGACGTCATCCGCCGCGCGCCGCAGCGGGTCCTGCAGTACCACGTCAAGGACCGGCACGCCGACAGCGGCGACATGGCCGATCTCGGTACCGGCATGATCGACTTCCCGCGGATCCTCCGGGCTCATTCGGTGCTCGAGTACATCGTCGAGAACGACACCCCGGACGTGAGCCCGCTGCGGAGCGCCGAGGTCGGCTACCGCTACCTCCGTGATCTGCGTACCTGAGGCAGGGCCGATCCGACCGGATCCCCTCCTCGATCGAACCGTCCCCACCCGACCGAACAGTGATGAGAGGTAGGTGACCATGCGCAGATCACGCATGGTGGCAACGCTCGCCGCAGCGGGGGTCGCCCTCGCCATAGCGCCGCCGGCGTCGACGGCGGAGCCCGCGCGGCCCGACGACGCGGCGTTCCAGAAGGTGACGCTCAACGACACCCCCGGTGAGCCGATCGATCTCGCGGTCGTGCCGGACGGCCGGGTGCTGCACACCACCCGTGCCGGCGAACTCTGGCTGAACGACCCGGACACCGGCCTGAACAAGCTCGCCGCGGAGCTGGACGTCTACAGCCACGACGAGGAAGGGCTGCAGAGCGTCGCCGTCGACCCCGGTTTCGACGGCAAGAGCAACCGGTGGGTGTACCTCTACTACGCACCCCCGATGGACACGCCCACCGACGACCCGTCCACACCGGACGTCAACGAGGGCGACGCGCCGACGACCGGTACACCGGCGGACTTCGCGCCGTTCGAGGGAGTCCAGCGCCTGTCCCGGTTCCAGCTGGTCGGCGACAAGCTCGACCTGACCACCGAGCAGCAGATCCTTGAGGTCAAGGAAGATCGCGGCATCTGCTGCCACGTCGGCGGCGACATCGTCTTCGACGGCGAGGGAAACCTGTACCTGTCGACCGGTGACGACACCAACCCGTTCGAGTCCGATGGCTACGCCCCCATCGACGAGCGCGCGAACCGCAACCCCGCGTTCGACGCCCAGCGCACCTCCGCGAACACGAACGACCTGCGGGGCAAGGTGCTGCGCATCCACGTGAACGAGGACGGCTCCTACTCGATCCCGGAAGGGAACCTCTTCGAGCCGGGCACCTCGGGCGCGCGCCCGGAGATCTACCTGATGGGCCTGCGGAACCCGTTCCGCATCGAGGTCAACAAGGAGACCGGTGACCTCTACGTCGCCGACTACTCGCCGGACGCCGGGTCACCCGACCCGCAGCGCGGGCCTGCCGGGCAGGGCCGCTGGGTCGTGGCGCGTGACGCGGGCAACTACGGCTGGCCCTACTGCGTCACGCCGGACATGCCCTATGTGGACTACGACTTCGCCACCCAGCAGTCGGGGGAGCCGTTCGACTGTTCCGCACCGGTGAACGACTCGCCGAACAACACCGGCCTGACCGAGCTGCCGCCGGTCGAGCAGCCCGAGGTGTGGTACTCCTACAGCGAGTCCGAGCGGTTCCCGGAACTCGGCACCGGCGGGATCGGCCCCATGGCGGGACCGGCCTACGACTTCGACCCGGCGGACACGCGCGGGCGGGCGCCGGTGGCGTGGCCCGAGTACTACGACGGGGCGCCGCTGTTCTACGAGTGGACCCGCGACTACATCAAGGCGTTCCGCCTCGGCGACGACGGCGGGGTCGCCTCCATCGAGGACGTGGTCCCGTCGATCCCGGTGTTCGGTGTGATCGACATGGAGTTCGGTCCCAACGGCGCGCTCTACATCCTGGAGTACGGCAAGGGCTACTTCGCGGAGCTTCCGGAGGCGCAGCTGGCCCGGATCGACTACATCGGGCCGAACGGCAACCACACGCCGGAACCGAAGGCATCGGCCGACGTGACCAGCGGGCATGCTCCGCTCACCGTCTCGTTCTCCAGCGAAGGCACCCACGACCCCGAGGGCGACCGGCTGCGGTACGAGTGGGACTTCGACTCCGACGGCACGGTCGACTCCCGGCGGGCCAACCCCACGCACACGTACCAGGAGAACGGCGTCTACACCTCGACGCTGAAGGTGACCGACGTCGGCGGTAAGCACCGCGGCCGCTCGGCCTCGGCCGAAGTCGAGGTCGTGGTCGGCAACGCCGCGCCAGTGGTGGAGCTCGTCAAGCCCGTCGAGGGGCAGCCCTTCGCCTTCGGTGACACGGTCGAGTTCGAGGTGAAGGTCGCCGACGACCAGCCGGTCGACTGCTCGCGGGTCGAGGTGGCCTACATCCTGGGCCACGACGACCACGGTCACGGGCAGACGACGGCAGCCGGGTGCACCGGGTCCATCCAGACCACGGAGCCGAGCGGCCACGACCCGGAGCACGACGACCTGCGCGGCGTGTTCCACGCGACCTACACCGACCCGGGTGCCGACGGCGTGCCCGCGCTCACCGGTCACGCCGAGGTCGCACTGGAGCCGACCGGCTGACATCGCACGGCATTCGCCCGCCCGTGGTGCCCCGCTCGTTGCGGGGCACCACGGGCGGGCTCGTCGATGGCGCAGTCTGGTTGCCCCGCGCAGTGATCAGTCCGCTGGCCGGACATCGCCGACCGATGCCGCGGCTTCGGTGAGTGCTGCCAGGAGCGCGGTGGTGGCGGGCGGGTCGGGTGGTTCGCCGTAGGTCGCCGCGTAGATGTGCTGGCGCGATCCGGGCACTTCGCTCGCCACGATGCCCTTGACGCGGTGGGCGCGCAGGGCCAGCCCGGGGCTGGTCGTCACGCCAAGGCCGGCGGCGACCAGCGCCTGCATGACGACCATGTCGTCGGAGGTGTAGCCGATCCTGGGTTCGAACCCTCGACCGGCGCATATCGACAACAGGTGGCTGCGGCACCGGTCGCAGCCGGCGATCCAGGTGGCGTCGCGCAGGCTGTCCAGCGAGTGCCCGCGTCGGGTGGACAGCAGGTACAGCGGATCGTCGAGCAGGTGATGCAGGCGAACGTCGTCCGGTTCGGGGTCGGTGTCGTCGTAGCGGAAGATGACCGCGACGTCGATCCTGCCGGTACGCAGCATTTCCAATGCCTCGGGTGGCTGCGTGTCCGTCAGGCCGATCTGCAGGCCGGGATGCTTGTCGGTCAGCGCCGCCACCGCCCGCGGGATGAGCGAGCCGATCACGGACGAGAAGCTGGCCAGGCGCACCCGCCCGGCGCTCAGTCCTACGTGTGCGGACAGTTCGGCGTCGGCGGCATCGATTCGCCCGAGGATCTCGGTCGCCCGGAAGGCCAGCAGCTGCCCGGCGGGGGTGAGCCTGATCCCGCGCCCGGTCCGCTGCAGCAGCTGCGCGCCGGTCTCAGCCTCGAGCCTGGCGAGGTGGTGACTGACCGTCGGCTGCGTGTAGTGCAACTCCCTCGCAGCCGCGGTGACCGAGCCGTGCCGCGCGACCGCGTCGATCACGCGCAGGCGGGTGACATCCAGCATGTATCGACCCTATCTATGAGTCTGCATGAGCATTGACATTAGACGTATGAGTCGCTCCGTCGCACGCTCAGTGGCATGACCCCGACCCTGCCGCACCACGTCGGCAATCTGACCGACTTGGTCGAGCAAACCAATGCCCCCGAACACCGAAGGAGCACCGGCCATGTCACGCGCCCGCGTCCACAACTTCGCCATCTCACTCGACGGCTTCGGCACCGGTGAGGGGCAGAGTCACGAGGCACATTTCGGTCATGCCGGGGAAAGGCTGCACGAATGGATGTTCGCCACCCGGTGGTGGCGGCCCGGTGGCAGCGGCGGCGTCGATGACGCTTTCGTCCAGCAGTACGATCCGGGGATCGGCGCCGAGATCATGGGTGCAGGGAAGTTCGGCCACCCCGGATGGCACGAGGACCCGGAGTGGAAGGGTGCGTGGGGTCCGAACCCGCCGTTCCACACACCGGTGTTCGTCCTCACTCATCACACTCGCCCGTCGATCGAGATGGAGGGCGGCACGACGTTCCACTTCATCGACGCTTCGCCCGACGAGGCGCTCAAGACGGCCCGCGAGGCTGCGGGCGGCAAGGACGTACGCATCGGCGGAGGTCCCACCATGATTCGCGACTTCCTCGCTGCCGGGCTCGTCGACTACATGCACACGGTGCTGGTCCCGATCCTGCTCGGCCGGGGCGTGCGGCTCTGGGACGGACTGGAGGGCCTCGAAGAGAACTACGAGATCGAGGCCACCTCCTCGCCAAGCGGAGTCGCGCATGTGACATTCACCCGGGCCGGCAGCTGAACCGGCTCGACCGGGCAACCCAGCCGACACGCGTCTCACCCGAAGGTGTCGAACATGTGTTCGATAGTTTTGGTAGGCTCGGTGTGTGCCGGAGACGATGACCTCTTCTGCTGCTGCCGTGTCGGCGTGGTGGCAGGTGAGTGATCGGGAGCTGGCCGCGGCCCTGATCGAGGGTGAGGCCGTGGCGCGCTGCCACCACGCCCGCATGCTGGAGGCGCTGGGGGAAGCAGTGCGGCGGGGTATGGCCGTAGGTCTGGGGTATCGCGGCATCACCGGGTTCCTGCGTGAGGAGCTGCACCTCTCGGCGGTGGGATCCGGGGGCGCTGGCGGAGGCGGAGGCGACCCAGCCCGGACGGGAGGTCGGCGGTGAGGGTCCGTCCCGCGCCACTGGCGGAGGCCGGTGAGGGACTGGCCGCCGGTCACATCGCCGGTGAGCATGTCCGGGTCT
>NZ_JAEHOB010000024.1 GCF_016464705.1 Qaidamihabitans albus | reverse complement strand
CGGCGTCAAAGTCGGCAAAACACCCACCGAAACCGCCGAACACGCGCGCGAGCTTTACAAGGCGCAGTAGCGGCCGGAGCCGAGACGCACAGGGGCCGGGTACCGGATGCGGTGCCCGGCCCCTGTGCGTTTGCTGTGGGTTTGCGTCGTCACCCGGCCGTGCGTTCCAGTGGATGGCGGGGGGAAGGAAACCAACCGGATGTGTGCGACGTCCTAGACCCAGGGTCGGCCGTGGTCTCCGCTGCGCTAACGTTCCGTTACCGCGGCCACCCACGGTCAGGTGGCGCGAGCCTCGACTGCCCGGTTGACTGACCAGGACCTACGGTGCGTTCCAGCATGAACACGACAGGAGAACACGGATGACCTTCCCGAGCGGCGCGCCGGGTGGATTCCCGGGCCAGGGCCCGCAGCAGCCGCAGCAGCCGTACGGGGGCGCGGCGCCGTCCTCGCCCGGCGGTGTCAAGATCGGCCTCCCCGAGATCCTCTTCCTGGCGATCGCGGGTCTTGGCGTGCTGAACCTCTTCCTCGGATTCGCGAACCTCGGTGGCGGCGAGAGCTTCTTCGAGACCAGGCTCGGCTGGGTTCCCGGACTACTGCTGGTCAGCGGTCTGACAGCGGCGTTCAACGTGCTGCCCGGCGAGCACAAGCCAGGTGCGTGGCCCGCGGTCTTCGCGCTGGGCGCGGTGCTGCCGTACCTGTTCAGCGTGTTCCAGGCCAGCGGTGACCTGCAGGCCGGCGGGATCCTCATCCTGATCTTCGGCATCGTCCAGATGCTCGCGGCCGTCGCGGCCTACCTGTTCGACGCGGGCATCCTCAAGGCGCCCTCTCCGCAGGCCTCGCCGTACGGCCAGCCCGGTCCGTACGGTCAGCAGCCCTTCGGCCAGCCCGGCCAGTACGGCCAGCAGCAGTACGGCCACCCCCCGCAGCAGCCCCAACAGCCTCAACAGCCCCAGCAGTCCGGCTCCGACCCGACGAAGTTCGCGCAGCCGGTCAACCAGCCCGGTCAGCAGCCGACGACGTACGCGTCGCAGCAGGGGCAGTTCTACCAGCAGCAGTCGCCCGAGGGTGGGCAGCAGCAGAAGCCGGGCACTCCGCCGGGAGGCTTCGGCCAGCCGGGCAGCTGACGCGCCGCGCGCCGGGACATCCGCGACGGCGTGGGCGTCCCGGCGCGCGTGACCTGCCCCGACCGGGTGGGGTGTGGCTCTCGTCATCCGATTTCGGCGGCGTGGCTCACCCGGACGGCCCAACGTGGGTGCGATGGTGCCCAGCATGGACCTGCTCTCCACGTCTTCGCACCGCAACGGTGCCGAGGCTGGTGAGCAACCGTCTCGCGGGGTGCGGGCGCGGGTGCTGCTCACCGCCGCGTGCGGACCGGTCGTCACCGGGTACGCCGTGGTGGCGACGATCTTCGCGCTGGTCACCGCCGCGGCGCCGCAGGCGAGGTTCTCCGCGGCCGGGGTGCTGCTGACCGCGGGCCCCGGCTGGCTCGCCGCCTACCAGGTCCCGGTCGAGATCGGCGGGGAACCGCTGGGGGCGCTGCCGCTGCTGCCGACGATCGCCGCGTGGCTGCTCGTGGCGCGTACCGCGGCCGCGGCGGCGCGCCGACTGCGGTACTCGGAACCGGCCAGGGCCGGCGTGCTGGTCGGGGTGTTCGCCGGGGTGCACGCCGCGGCGGGGTTCGTGATCTCGATGGTGTCGGATGGTGGGCTCACCGTACGGCCATTTCCGGCGTTGCTGGTCCCGGCGCTCGTGGCGGGTACCGCGGCGGCTGCCGGGTGCGCGCGCCGCTGCGGCCTTGCCACCGTCGCCCGCGACTATCTCGATCCACTGGCGCTGTACGGGCTACGGGCGGGCGCGCTCGGCCTGGCCGCGCTGCTCGCCGCGGGCTCGCTGACCCTCACGATCGCGACGGCCCTGTCCGTGCCCACGGTGCAGCAGTTGTTCACGGACAACGCTCCCGGCGCAGGCAGCGGTTTCGGCATGCTGTTGCTGACGGTGGGCTACGTGCCCAACGCGGTCGTGCTGGCCGCCGGTTTCGTGGCCGGGCCGGGGTTCCAGCTCGGGGCGCTGTCGGTGGGCCCGTTCTCCTTCTCCGGCGGCTCGCTGCCGGGGCTGCCGCTGTTCGCCGCGCTGCCGGAGGAGCAGGCCGCGTGGTGGCCGGTCTTCCTGCTGCTGCCGGCCGCGGCCGGAGTGCTGGTCGGCTGGTCGTTGCGCCGCTGCCACGACGCTCCGGCCGCCCGGCTGCGCACGGTCGGGGTGGCCGGTGCGCTGATCGGGTTCGGTGTTGTCGTCCTCGGCACCCTGGCAGGCGGGCGGCTGGGCACCGGACTGCTCGATCCGGTCGCGGTACCGGTCGGGCTGGCCTCGATCGCCGCCTTCTGCTGGATCGCGGTGCCGGGCGGGCTCGTGGCCTGGTTCGCGGGGCCGCACCAGCGCCGCCGTCCGGAGCAGGCACCGGAACCGGATGCCGGGCCGGCGACCGGGGAGGGCCCGGCGGAACAGGTGGAGACCGAGGACACCGTCGAGCCGGAGGAAGCAGGGAAAGTGGAGACCCCGGAGGACACGGGGGCCCCGGAGGACACAGAGGCCCCGGAGGACACAGAGGACACGGGGGACACGGGGGACTCCGGCGACTCGGGGGAGCCGGAGGACGACGACTTCGAGGACGCCCCGGAAGCCGAAGCCGAGCAGGACCCGGCGATCGCCGACACCGGGGAGCGCGCCGAGCCTTCGGAAGACCGGGAAGAACCGGAGCCTGCGGCCACGGCCGAGGGCGAGCCCGACGAGGACCGCTGAGCCGCTCCACCTCACTTCAAGATCGACTTCTCGCCGTTTAGGGTGGGGTTGACCAGGTCAAGCGCCGTGCGCCCGAGCGTGCACCGCCCTCCCGAGGAGACCCTTCTGGCTAGCAGGTTGGAGCTGCCCACCCCGGCGAAGCTCGTCGTACTCGCGTCGGGCTCGGGGACCCTGCTACAGGCGCTGCTGGACGCGACCGACCGGGCCGGGTATCCCGCCGCCGTCGTGGCGGTGGGAATGGACCGGGAGGGCATCGAGGCTCCCGTCAGGGCCGAGCGGGCCGGGCTCCCGCATTTCACGGTCCGGATGAGCGACCATCCCGACCGGGCGGCCTGGGACAAGGCGCTGACGGAAGCGGTCGCCGCCCACCGGCCGGACCTCGTCGTCTCCGCGGGGTTCCTGAAGATCCTCGGCCCGCGGTTCCTCGACCGCTTCCCGAACCGGGTGATCAACACCCATCCCGCGCTGCTGCCCGCGTTCTCCGGCATCCGTGCCGTCGCCGACGCACTCGAGCTCGGGGTCAAGATCACCGGATGCACCGTGCATTTCGTGGACGCCGGTGTGGACACCGGCCCGATCATCGCCCAGGAGGCGGTGACCGTGTGGCAGGACGACGACGAGGCGAGCCTGCACGAGCGGATCAAGGCGGTGGAGCGCCGGCTGCTCGTGGACGTGATCGCGGAACTGGGCCGTGCCGGCTGCACGGTGGACGGACGAAAGGTGAGTTTCTCGTGAGCGAGCAGTCCCCTGGTACCGGGCAGCGGCCCATCCGGCGCGCGTTGATCGGGGTGTCGGACAAGTCCGGCCTGCTCGAACTCGCGACGGGCCTGCACGCCGCGGGAGTGGAGATCGTGTCGACCGGCGGTACCGCGCGGGTGATCGCCGACGCGGGAGTTCCGGTGACGTCGGTGGAGGAGGTGACCGGTTTTCCCGAGTCCTTCGACGGGCGGGTCAAGACGCTGCACCCCCGGGTGCACGCCGGCCTGCTCGCGGACACGGACCGGCCCGAGCATGTCGAGCAGCTGCGCAAGCTGGACATCGTGCCGTTCGACCTGCTCGTGGTGAACCTGTACCCGTTCACGAAGACGGTGTCCTCCGGCGCGGACGCCGCGGAGTGCGTGGAGAACATCGACATCGGCGGGCCCGCGATGGTGCGTGCGGCCGCGAAGAACCACGGTTCGGTGGCGGTGGTCGTGGATCCGGACCGGTACGGCCAGGTGCTGGAGCGGGTGCGCGCGGGCGGGTTCGACCAGGCCGAGCGGAGGCGGCTCGCCGCGCGGGCGTTCGCGCACACCGCCGCCTACGACACGGCGGTGGCTTCCTGGTTCGCCGAGGCGTACGCGCCCGCCGACGACTCGGGTTTCCCCGACTTCACCGGCGCGACGTGGGAGCGTGGTGAGGTGCTGCGCTACGGCGAGAACCCGCATCAGAATGCGGCCGTCTACCGGCACTCGAGCGGCGGGCTCGCGCACGCGGAGCAGCTGCACGGCAAGGCGATGTCGTACAACAACTACGTCGACACCGATGCCGCGCGGCGGGCTGCCTACGACTTCGCCGGTCCGGCGGTGGCGATCATCAAGCACGCCAACCCGTGCGGGATCGCGGTGGGCGCCGATCTGGCCGAGGCGCATCGCAAGGCGCACGCGTGTGACCCGGTGTCCGCCTACGGCGGCGTGATCGCCACGAACCGGCCGGTGAACATGGAGACCGCGGAACAGATCGCGGACGTGTTCACCGAGGTGGTGCTGGCACCGGACTTCGACGCCGACGCCCTCGACGTGCTGACCCGCAAGAAGAACGTGCGGCTGCTGCGGCTGCCCGAGGTGGCCGAGCCGGATCCGGTCGAGCTCCGCCCGATCTCGGGCGGCATGCTCGTGCAGACCGTGGACAGGATCGACGCCCCCGGCGACGACCCGGCGAGCTGGACCCTGGCGGCGGGCGAGCCCGCCGACGAGGACACCCTCGCCGACCTGGCGTTCGCGTGGCGCGCCATCCGCGCGGTGAAGTCGAACGCGATCCTGCTCGCCGACGGCCTGGCCACGGTCGGTGTCGGCATGGGTCAGGTGAACCGGGTCGACTCCTCCCGGCTGGCGGTGCAGCGTGCCGGTGACCGCGCGAAGGGGTCGGTGGCGGCCTCGGACGCGTTCTTCCCGTTCCCGGACGGCCTGCAGGTGCTGCTCGACGCCGGGGTGCGTGCCGTGGTGCAGCCCGGCGGCTCCGTGCGGGACGCCGAGGTGATCGCCGCGGCCGAGGCCGTCGGCGCCACGCTCTACCTCACCGGCACCCGCCACTTCGCGCACTGAGCCGGCTGCATTCTGCCCGCAAAAGGCGCCCGGATGGCGCCCGCACGCTGCCTTTAGCGGGCTAAATGCAGCTCCGGGGCCGTCGAACGCTGGGTCACCGCGCTGGTCGAGCGGGTCCTCGATCCGCCGGGACACAGGGGAAGCCGGCGGCTCGACCCCGGGTCGAGCCGCCGGCCATGACGGCAGGTCACACCTTGCGGTTGTAGAGCTTCTTCGCCCACACGTAGCCGACCAGCGCGATGCCCGCGCACCAGGCCAGCGCGATCCACACGTCGTTGCCGACCGGCGTGTCCATCAGCAGCGCCCGGATGGATTCCATGATCGGCGTGAACGGCTGGTGCTCGGCGAACCAGCGCACACCCTCGGGCATCGTGTCGGTCGGCACGAACCCGCTGCCGAGGAACGGCAGGAACATCAGCGGCATCGGCAGGCTGCTGGCCCCCTCGACGGTCTGCGAAGACTGGCCGATCGCCACGGTGAGCCAGACCAGCGCGAAGCTCACCGCGGCGACCAGGCCGACCAGCGCCAGCCAGTCGCCGAAGCCCGCTTGCGGGCGAAAGCCGATCGCCAGGGCGACCCCGACCACCACGGCGACACTCAGGAACGCCTGGATGACACTGCCGACCACGTGGCCGGTCAGGACCGAGACCCTGGCGATGTTCATGGTGCGGAAGCGGGCGATGATCCCTTCGGTCATGTCCATGGCCACGGATACCGCGGTGCCCTGGACGATGGTCGCGATGGTGATGATCAGAATCGCGGGCACCACGTAGTTGACGTACTCGGCACGGCCGCCGGAAGGCCCGCCGATCCCGGCGCCGAGCGTGCCGCCGAACACGTACACGAACAACAGCAGCAGCAGGACCGGCATGGCGATCAGTTGCACGGTCATCGACGGGTATCGCACCATGCGTTTCAGGTTTCGACGCACCATCGTCGTCGAATCGCGCAGCGGGTGGCTCGCAACTGCGGTGGTCATCGGTTCGTCACCTTCTTGTTGTCGGAATCGCCGGTGAGGGCTAGGAAAACGTCATCCAGGTCGGGGGTGTGCACGGAAAGGCCGTCCACCTCGATCGACTCGTGGTCGAGCTGGTCCAGCAGTGCCTTCAGTGAGCGCAGGCTGCCGTCGTTCGGCACCCGCAGGGCCAGCGCGTCACCGTCGGAGTGCGCGGCCCGGCCGAGAACCCGTTGCGCGGTCCGGAATTCACTGGGCTCGGTGAACTGGAGCCGGACGTGGCCACCGGGAATCCGGCGTTTCAGTTCATCCGCGGTGCCCTCGGCGACGAGCCTGCCGCCCTCCAGCACCGCGATCCGGTCGGCCAGTTCGTCGGCCTCGTCCAGGTACTGCGTGGTCAGGAAGATGGTCACGCCACCGGCCGTCAGCTCGCGCACGATCTGCCACATCTCGCGCCTGCTGCGCGGATCCAGCCCCGTGGTCGGCTCGTCCAGGAAGATCACCCGGGGGCTCCCCACCAGCGTCATCGCCAGATCCAGCCGCCGCCGCATTCCACCGGAGTACGTGGACGCCGGTTTCCGCGCCGCCTCGGTCAGATCGAACCGCTCCAGCAGATCGGTCGCTGCTCGCTTGCCATCCTTTTTGGACAAATGGTTCAGGTCCGCCATCAGCCGCAGGTTCTCCTCACCGGTGAGCAGGTTGTCCACCGCGGAGAACTGGCCGGTGACCCCGATCGCCGCCCGCACCGAATCCGGATCGGACGCCACATCGTGCCCCGCGACCTCGGCCCGGCCGCCGCTCGCGGCGATCAGCGTGGACAGAATCTTGACCGCCGTCGTCTTGCCGGCGCCGTTCGCGCCGAGCAACGAGAAGATCGTGCCCTGCGGAACGTTCAGGTCGATTCCGTCCAGCACCACCTTGTCGCCGAACGATTTCCGCAGCTCGCTCACCACGATCACCGGTGGTGCCGCATTGTTCGTCATCGTCAATTCCCTTCAGTAGAAGAAATCGGTCAGGCCCGGTGGATCGTGATGTCGCCGAATCCGGTGTGCGCGCGTACTTCGACCGTCTCGCCGGTCTTCTCCGGCGCCTCCGCCGTTTCGTCGAGCGCGTTGCGCACCTGTCCGAAGTTGGTCTTCACATCGAGCCAGGCCGACGTGCCCGCTCCGATGCCGATTTCCAGGTCGCCGTTCGAGGTCTCCAGCACGACGGAACCGCGAGCCACCTCGCCGACCCGGATGGCGCCGTTGGCGGTCTTCGCGTCCACTCCGCCGCCTGCCCGGTCCACCGCGATGTCACCGTTCGCCGAGCGCACCCGCACCTCGCCGCCGATCGCGCCGATGTCGGTGTTGCCGTTGGAGTTCTTGATCGTGGCGCTGCCGTCGATCTCACCGATCCGGATCCGGCCGGTCCCGGTGGTCACCTCGGCGTCGCCCGCGACGGCCTCGACCGAGATGTGCCCGGCGGACGTGTTCAACCGCAGCGGCCCGGTCCGGTCCAGCCGTGCGTGCCCGGCGGAGGACTTGAACCGGCACTCGCCGAGCCGGCCGGTCGACTGGAAGTCGCCGACCGCGTCTGCCTGCACCTGCGAGCCCTCGGGCAGCTCGACGGTCACGTCGACCGACCAGCTCTTGGTGAAGAGGTACTCGTGCGGGCGCGGTTTCTTGCCCTTGATCAGCAGCGTGCCGCCCGAGTACTCGACGCGGACCTGCTTGGCCGCCTTGACATCCGATGGTTCGTTCTCATCGGTCGGGCGCACCTCGACCACGGTGTCGGTGCGCTCGCTCGCGGCGAACCGCACGTTGGCGGCGCTCATATCGAGGGTCACGATGATCGGTTCCGGCGTATCGAATGTGGGCATAGCTGTCCCCTTCTCAGTGATGAGATCGACGTTCTCGCTGGTGAGAGCTTCAGAGATGCGGCTGGGTCAGCCGGCCGCCCGCGCGGCTAGCTGACCCAGCCGGTGTAGCGCTGCTTGCCCCGGCCGCCGCGCCGCGCCGGGGCCTGCTCCTCGGTGGGTTGCCGCAACGCGGCCGAGGCGACCCGGCCGAGCCACGCGTTGACCGAGCGGCCCTCCTTCGCGGCAGCCTCCTCGATGGAGGCCTTGAGATGTTCCGAGAGCCGGAAGTTGATCCGCGCGGTGGCGGCTTCGTCGGTGCCCGCCGGAGCGGTATCCGGTACCGGCTCGGGCTCCGGCGCGGCCGTGGCGTATGCGGGCTCGGACGGCGGCGGCGTCACCACGAAGTTCGGGTCGCGACCGCGCAGCCGGACCTCCACCGAACCGGGCGCGAGGTCACGAGTGATCTCGTCGGCGGCGGCCGACAGCGCCTCCAGCAGGGTGAGGCGGACCGCCGACTCGACCTGCCCGGCCAGCCGCTCAGCCAGCGCACGGGCCTCCTCGCCCCCGGCCTCGGCGGCGGTCACCAGCTCCCGGCCGAGGAAATCCACATACGATGTCAAGTCCATGGCGCCACTATGGCACATGTATGGCGCTACGGCAAGCCACAATGGCGCCGTTCGTCGCCATTGTGGCGTTTTTCCTGGTCAGTGCGACTCATTGCCGACCGTAGTGATTCTCGTGTGCGGCGCGGGGGAGAGATAGCGGGGGTTGGCCACAGGTTCTTGACACCGAGCCCCGGGCGGTGTTCACTGGCGATATCGAACATACGTTCGAGAGCCAGCCGTCTTCCCCGCGGCGAGCGATGAGGAACGCGGCTCACGCCGGCCGGTGTGAGCGGTACTCGTGCTGCCATGAGGGGGTGACTGCCGGTGCCGGGCGGAGTGGTGACCGAGATCCAGGCCGCGCGGCCTGCGGGTACAGCGGGTACAGGGGACACCGCGGACCCGGGGGAGCCGGGAGCGGCCGTCGCGCGGCTGGCTTCCTTGCCCGGGGTGAGCACGGCCACCGGGGTGGCGACCACGGCCGAGCACGGGCGGACCACGGGACAGGTCCTGCCGGTGCTGCCCGCACTCGCCGGCCTGCTGCCCTGGGGAGGGCTGCGCCGCGGTAGCACGATCGCGGTGCACGGGTCGCCGTCCTTGCTCCTCGCGCTGCTGGCCGCGGCCACGGCGGACGGCTCATGGGCAGGGGTGGTGGGTGTACCGCACCTGGGTGTGGCCGCCGCGAGCGAACTCGGGGTCGAGGTCAACCGGCTCGCGCTGGTTCCCCGGCCGGGCGCGGATTTCGCCGCGGTGACCGCCGCCCTCCTCGACGGGCTGGACCTGGTGGCCGCCGGCTCACCGGGCCAGTCCGTCGGCGCCAGGACCGCCCAGCGCCTCTCCGGCCGAGCCCGGCATCGCGGAGCGGTGCTGCTGTCCCTCGGTCCCTGGCCGGGTGCCGAGGTGGAGTTGCGCTGCATTCCCACCCGGTGGTCCGGACTCGAGGGCGGCTACGGCTACCTGCGCGAGCGCGAGGTCGTGGTGGAAGCCACGGGCAGGGGAGCGGCCGCCCGTCCCGTCCGGGCGGCCGTGCTGCTGCCCGGGCCGGGTGGGTCGGTGGCCCCGGCACGGAGCGCGCGGCCGGGCCGCAGCGGATTGCTCACCCCTGCTGCCCGGGAGGAGGTGCGGGTGGGATGACCGCGAACTCGGCGCCGGTCCGGATGCTCGTGCTCTGGTGCCCGGACTGGCCGGTCGTCGCCGCGGGCATGGCGGCGGGCCTGCCCGCGCACCTGCCGGCCGCGGTGTTCTCCGCCAACCGGGTGGTGGCGTGCTCCGCGGTCGCCAGGGCCGCCGGCGTTCGCCGGGGTATGCGGCGCAGGGAGGCGCAGTCCCGCTGCCCCGAGGTCGCGGTGTTCGCCGATGATCCCGGCCGGGACGCGCGGTTGTTCGAACCCGTCGCGGAAGCGGTGGAGGAGCTGGTCGTCGGGGTGGAGGTCGTCCGGCCAGGGGTGGTCGCGGTCCCGTCGGCCGGTGCGGCGGGTTACTTCGGTGGCGAGGCCCGGCTCGCCGAGTTGCTGGTCGACCAGGTCTCCGGCAGCACAGGAGTGGAGTGCCAGGTCGGCGTGGCCGAGGGGTTGTTCGCCGCGACACTGGCCGCGCACCGTTCGATGCTGGTGGAACCGGGAGCCGGTCCCGGTTTCCTCGCGCCGCTGGCGATCGGCGAGCTCGACCAGCCCGATTCCGACCGGACGGAACTGGTGGGCCTGCTGCACCGCCTCGGGTTGCGGACGCTCGGCGCGTTCGCGGCGCTGCCCGAACGGGACGTGCTCTCCCGCTTCGGCGGCAGCGGGCTCCGTGCGCACCGGCTCGCACGCGGGTGCGACGAGCGCCCGCCCTACCGGCGACGTCCACCACCGGAACTGTCCGTCACCGAGACGTTCGACCCCGGGCTGGAGCGGGTGGACGCCGCGGCCTTCATGGCGAAAGCCCTGGCCGGGCGGTTCCATGCCGGGCTCGCCGCGCGCGGGCTGGCCTGCACCCGGCTGGGGATCTATGCCACCACCGAGCGGGGTGAGGAGCTCAGCAGGGCCTGGCGATGCGCGGAACCGCTCACCCCGCAGGGCATCGCCGATCGCGTGCGCTGGCAGTTCGAGAGCTGGTTGCGCACCGGCGCGGGGATCCGGCCCACGGCGGGTGTCAGCACGCTGCGACTGGAGCCGGAGGAGGTGGTCGAGGGGCACTCGCTGCAACTCGGCCTCTGGCCGGGTGGCTCCGGCGGCGAGCACACGCCGGAGGCGGAGCGGGCGGGGCGAGCCCTGATCCACGTACAGGGCCTGCTCGGCCCGGAGAGCGTCTTCACTGCCGTCCTCGGCGGCGGGCGCGGGCCTGCCGAGCGGGTGCGCCTGGTGCCGTGGGGCGACCGGTACGCACCGGCGGGCGGCCAGGACGCGCCCTGGCCGGGGCGGCTGCCGGCTCCTTCTCCGGCCACGGTGTTCGAGAAGCCGGTTCCGGCCACCGTTGCCGATCCGGCGGGGGCGGACGTGGACATCACCGATCGGCAGCGGATCACCGGCCCGCCGGACAGCGTGGCGATCGAAGGAGGCCCCGCGCGCCGGGTGGCCGATTGGGCCGGGCCGTGGCCGGTCGCGGGCCGCTGGTGGGCGCCGGAGGGCGTCGGCCCGCGCGCCCGCCTGCAGGTCGTGCTCGAAGGCGTGGCTCCGGAGCAGCCAGGTACCGCACTGCTCCTGGTGTGGCAGGGAAACCGACGTCCGTTGTGGACAGTGGAAGGGGTGTACGAATAGTGAACGGAGAGTCCTTTACCGGTGGTGCCGGATGGACCTGGCCCGAGATCCGGGTGGCCGGGCGCACCGAAGGCTCGGTGCCGTCGTCCGCCGAGGTGCCGGAGTACGGCCCATCGATCCCGGTGCCGCGATCGTCGCCGGAGAACCACGAGTAGGCGCGATGGGCTGGAACAACCCACCGGTGCGGTGGCGGGAGCTCGAACGCACGTTGTCCGGTCACCCTGGAACGGCCGGCGACGGCAACGACAGTCCGGCGTGGACCCGCCGGCGCGAGAACTACGCCCGGCCCGGCGACCTGCGCGAGCTGCGCGGTGACGATCACGCCGGTGCCGGGACGCGGGTGCCCTACGCCGAGCTGCACTGCCACTCGAACTTCAGCTTCCTGGACGGGGCCAGCCATCCGGAGGAGCTGATCGAGGAGGCGGCCCGGCTCGAACTGGACGCGGTCGCGCTCACCGACCACGACGGCATGTACGGGGTGGTGCGCTTCGCGGAGGCCGCCCGTGAGCTCGGCGTGCGCACGGTGCTGGGCACGGAACTCAGCCTGGGGCTCTCCGGCCCGCAGAACGGGGTCGCCGACCCCGAGGGCGAGCATCTGCTGCTGCTCGCGCGGGGCCGGCAGGGGTACGCCAATCTCTGCCGGGCCATCACGGCCGGGCAGCTGGCCGGGCACGACGGCAAGGCGGCGCCAGGGCGGCACGCCGAGAAAGGGCGCCCGGTGTACGACCTGGACGCCGTCGCGGACGAGGTCGCGGGCAGCTGCGCCGTGCTCACCGGCTGCCGCAAGGGAGCCGTCCGGCGCGCGCTCGCCGAGCGGGGGCCCGAGGCGGCGGCCGTCCGGATGCGGGAACTGACCGAGCGGTTCGGTGAGCACAACGTGTACGTCGAACTGACCGACCACGGCGGGCCCACCGACAGCACGGACAACGACGCGCTCGCCGCACTCGCCGCCGAACTGGGGCTGCCCACCGTCGCCACCAGCGCGGCGCACTACGCGACCCCGCGGCGCGGGCGGCTCGCGGCGGGACTGGCGGCGATCAGGGCGCGCCGGGGGCTGGACGACATGGAGGGCTGGCTGCCCGCGAGCGGTGCCGCGCACCTGCGCTCGGGCCGGGAGATGGCCGAACGGTTCGCCCACTACCCCGGCGCGGTGCAGCGGGCGGCGCTGCTCGGCACGGAATGCGCGTTCGAGCTGCACCTCGTCGCACCGGACCTGCCTCCCTTCGACGTACCGGAAGGTCACACGGAAGCGAGCTACCTGCGGGAACAGACCTACCTGGGCGCGGCGGCCCGGTACGGCCCCGAGGAACACAACCCCGAGGCGTACCGCCAGATCGAGCACGAGCTCGGCATCATCGAGCGGCTCGGGTTCCCCGGCTACTTCCTGATCGTGTGGGACATCGTGGAGTTCTGCCGCACCAGCGACATCCTCTGCCAGGGCCGGGGATCGGCCGCCAACTCCGCGGTCTGCTACGCGCTGGGAATCACCAAGGTCGACTCGGTGCGGTGGAAACTGCTCTTCGAGCGCTTCCTCGCCCCCGACCGCGACGGCTACCCGGACATCGACCTGGACATCGAGTCCGATCGCAGGGAGGAGGCCATCCAGTACGTCTACCGCAAGCACGGCAGGCTGTGCGCGGCCCAGGTGGCGAACGTGATCACCTACCGGGCGCGTTCGGCCGTGCGCGACGCCGCCCGCGCGCTCGGCCACTCGCCGGGGCAGCAGGACGCCTGGAGCAAGCAGATCGACCGGTGGGGGCCGCTGCGCGAGACCCAGCACGACCACGACCACGACATCCCGGAGCCGGTCCTCGAACTGTCCGCCGCGCTGGAGGACTTCCCGCGCCACCTCGGTATCCACTCCGGCGGAATGGTGATCTGCGACCGCCCGGTGAGCGAGGTCTGCCCCGTCGAGTGGGCCCGGATGGGAGGCCGCAGCGTCGTGCAGTGGGAGAAGGAGGACTGCGCTTCCGTCGGGCTGGTCAAGTTCGACCTGCTCGGGCTCGGCATGCTCTCCGCGCTGCACTACATGCTCGACCTCGTGCGGGAGCACAAGGGAACGGAGATCGACCTCGGAAGACTGGACCTCGAAGACGACGAGGTCTACGCGATGCTGCGGCGAGCGGACGCGATCGGCGTGTTCCAGGTGGAGAGCCGCGCGCAGCTCGCGACCCTGCCCCGGCTGGCCCCCAAGAAGTTCTACGACCTGGCGATCGAGGTGGCGCTGATCCGGCCGGGGCCGATCCAGGGTGGCTCGGTGCACCCGTACATCCGGCGCTACACCGGCCGGGAGGAATGGAACTTCGACCACCCGCTGCTGGAAAACGCGCTCGGCAAGACGATGGGCGTTCCGCTGTTCCAGGAGCAGATGATGCAGATCGCCCTCGACGTCGCCGATTTCACCGCCGCCGAGGCCGACGAGCTGCGCCACGCCATGGGATCCAAGCGCTCGGGACGGCGGATGGAGCGCCTGCGGCAACGGTTCTACGACGGAGCCGCACGCAAGGGCGTCGAGGAGCCGATGGCCGCGCACATCTTCGAGAAGATGCGGGCGTTCGCCAACTTCGGCTTCCCGGAGAGCCACGCGCTGAGCTTCGCCTACCTGGTGTTCGCCAGCGCGTACTTCAAGCGGTACCACCCCGAGGCGTTCTGCGCCGGGCTGCTGCGGGCCCAGCCCATGGGGTTCTACTCGCCACAGTCACTGGTGGCCGACGCCCGCAGGCACGGCGTCACCGTCCGCGGCCCCGACGTCGACGTCAGCCTCTCGTATCCGACGCTGGAGCCGCTCGGTGAAACCGGCCCCGGGCTCGCGGTACGCCTCGGACTCGCCGGGGTGCGGACGATCGGCCGGCGGCTCGCGGACGAGCTGGTCGCCGAACGGGACAGCGGCGGTCCCTTCCGGGGCATGGGGGACGTGGCCAGGCGGGTGAGGCTGACCAAACCGCAGATCGAGGCGCTGGCCACCGCGGGCGCCTTCGGCCGCTTCGAGCCGGACCGGCGCAAGGCGCTCTGGGCGGCGGGCGCGCTCGCCGGGGAACGTCCCGAGAAGCTGCCGGGCAGCACCGTCGGCTGGGTGGCGCCCACCCTGCCCGGGATGGACGACCTCGACCTCGCCGCGGCGGACGTGTGGGCCACCGGCGTCTCCCCGGACAGCTTCCCCACCGAGTTCATCCGAGAGCGGCTCGACCGGCTGGGCGTGGTCACCGCGGAAGGACTGCACGAGGCCGAGAACGGCAGCCGGGTGCTCGTCGGCGGGGCCGTGACCCACCGGCAACGGCCCGCCACCGCGGGCGGCATCACGTTCCTCAACATCGAGGATGAGACGGGCATGGTCAACGTCGTGTGCTCCGCGGGGCTGTGGCGCCGGTACCACCGCGTCGCCCGATCCAGCCCGGCGTTGCTGGTCCGCGGTGTCGTCGAGCGTGCCGACGGGGTCGTGAACGTGCGCGCCGACCGGTTGCAGCATCTGCCCATGCGGATCACGTCGAAATCCCGGGATTTCCAGTGAGTTCGCCGGAGTACCGGTTACGGTCGGTGTCGTGCGGCGATGGGGAAGTGAGCCGGTGGGAGGACCCACCCACTCCGGGGCAACCCCGGGGAGCTCGACATCGGACAGGCACGGCGCCCCACGCGCGGCGGCATGCTTCGCGTGGCCCGAGCGCGCGGAAGAACGGAGAAGAGGTCACCTCCCCATCGCCCACCTCGGCCACGTCACGAGGTCCGCCCGGTGAATCCCGGTGGCGGCGACCGCTGCGACGACAACGGTGATCGTGCCGGTAGTGCTGGCAGTGCTGACAGTGCCGGCAGCGCCGACACGGGTGCCGGGAGCGGCGACGAGAACCAGCCGCTCGACTGGCGGGGCCGTGCGCGCCGACGGCGCCGCCGGCGGGTGGAACAGCGCGACCACCAGGCACTCGACCTGGCCACGGTCGCGCTGCCGGGACCGTGGGACCGTCGCGAGCTCGCCGCGCGGCTCACCCGGCGCACCCTGCTGGACGCCGATGACGCGGACGAGCTCGCCGCCCGGCTCGTGCACAGGTACCCGAGCGGGCCTCCCGACGACATCGGCCGGGTCGCCTCGTCGATCCGGCTGGCACCGCCGCTGCCCGTGCGCACCCTGCCCGGTGCGGGCCGCTCCCCGATGCCCCTGCTGCCACCGATGCCGGTGTGGCGGTGGGACGTGCCGCGCTGGCGGACGGCCGCGGAGTGCGCGCTCGCGCTGGACCTGACCCCCGGCGAGCTGGACTGGTTCGCCGACACCGGCGGGTGGAACCGGCGGGCCGGCACGCCGTTGCGGCACTACCGCCATCGCTGGGTGCCCACCCGCGCCGGCGGCGTGCGGTTGCTGGAACAGCCGAAACCGCGGCTGGCCGAGCTGCAGCGCAGAGTCGCCCGGCACGTCCTCGCGGCGCTGCCGGTGCACGACGTGGCCCACGGCTTCCGGCCGGGGCGTTCGGCGGCCACCTGTGCCGCACCGCACGCCGGGCGGGCGCTCGTCGTCCGCATGGACCTGGAGGGATTCTTCGCTGCCGTGTCGGCTGCCCGGGTCCGCGGCCTGCTACGCCTCGCCGGTTACCCGCCCGCCGTGGCGGCCGCACTCGCCGGACTGCTCACCACCGCCGCTCCGGTCGACGTGCTCGGCCGGGCCCCGGCGGGGCACGGTGATCCGGCGCATCGCAGGCTGCTGCACCGGCTCGCCGGCGCGCACCTGCCGCAGGGCGCGCCGTCCTCGCCCGCGGTCGCCAACGCCGTGGCGCACCACGTGGACGTGCGGCTCGCCGGACTGGCCAGGTCGCTCGGCGCCTCCTACACGCGCTACGCGGATGACCTGGCCTTCTCCGGGGCCGCGAGCCTGCCGCTGCACCGGCTGCTGCCCGGGGTCCGCCGGATCGCCGGGGGGGGGGGGAGGGATTCCGCGTACGCGAGTCGAAGACGTCGATCGCCGGGGCGCACCAGCGCCAGCGCGTCGCGGGCCTCGTCGTCAACTCCTCGCCCGCCGCGCCACGCGAGGAGTACGACGCGCTGCGCGCCACGCTGCACAACTGCCTGCGCGCCGGGCCCGAGACCCAGAACCGGCACGGACACCCGGACTACCGGGCCCACCTGCTCGGCAGGATCGCCTGGATCGGTGCCACCCACCCGGTACGGGCCGCGCGGCTGCGGGCCATGTTCTACCGCATCGCCTGGTGATCCGGCCGGTCCCGCGTTGTGCCAGGCTCGACCGATGACCGAGCCGGAGGTGAACGAGGACTACCGCGACGCCGTGCTGCCCGGGGCGCGGTGGGAGAAACGCCAGTTCGTGCGCTGCGACTTCACCGAGGCCGATCTGCGGGGCCTGGTCACCGCGGGCTGCACGTTCGACGAGTGCGACTTCACCCGCGCCGACCTCGGGGAGTCGCGGCACCGCGCGTCGGCGTTCCGGTCGTGCAGGTTCAACAGGACCGTTCTCGGCGACACCGAGTGGACCGGCTGCTCACTGCTCGGCACGTCGTTCGTGGGTTGCCGGATGCGCCCCATCACGCTGCGGGACTGCGACCTCTCCCTCGCCTCGCTCGGCGGCGCCGTCCTCAAGAAATGCGATCTCTCCGGGCTGCGTTTCGCCGAGGCCAACCTCACCGATGCCGACCTCACCGACGCCGATCTGCGCGGCGCCGACCTGACCGCGGCGCGGCTGCGCGGCACGAAACTCCTCGGCGCCGACCTGCGTGGCGCCCGGCTGGACGCCGACGGGCTCCGGCACGCCGAGTTCACCGGTGCACACGTCGACCTGGACACGGCGGTCGCCTATGCCGCCGCGCACGGCCTCGTCGTGCACTGAGCCAGTCAGTGCCGGTCAGTGCCCGTCAGTCGATGGGCGGCTCGCCCGGTTCCAGCTCGATCAGGTCACCTTCGGCGAGGAGCTCCTCGATCGACGCGGGCAGCAGGTAGGCGGCACCGCCGCCGGGCTGGTTGAACCAGGGGATCGCGACCCCGGCCAGCGCCTCCAGCGGACGCTGCACGCGGTAGACGTGATACGGCCTGCTCACCCATTCCGGGACCAGTGACCGCTCCTCGAACGGCGTGCCCGCCGCGTAGGTGAGATTGCCGTTCGGCCCACCGAAGCGGTCCAGCTCGCTCCCCGCGGGCAGTTCGCGCAGCTCCTTGCCGCGGAACAGCGTGAGCGGCGGCTCACCGGCCATCGGCTGGATCGGCCACTGCTGTCCGCCCGGCTGCCGCTGCTCCTGGTTGTCCTGACCGGGCCGCCCGCCCTCGCCCCGGCGCGGGGGAGCCTGTGGTGCCGGGCGCGGGGCCGCGGGCGCGGCCATCGGTGCACCGCGGGGCGCGCCGGCACCGGCCTGCTCCTCGCGTGCGGCGGCGGGCCGCGCGGGCGGCTCCGCCGGGGCGGACTCCCGGGCCGGTGGCCGGACGCCCGTCGCCATCTCCGGCGACAGCGTCGCCGTCACCGGGCGCTGCGGCACCGGGGGTAGCGGGGGCGACTGGGCCGGTTGCGCCGGGGGTGCGGGCGGTGCCGCAGCCGGGTCCGCGCGGCTCCCGGCCGGGGCGGGCCGCGGCTGCTGCGGGTCGCGGGCGCCCTCCGGCATCAGCAGCACCTTGCCCAGCATGAACGCGGCGGCGTCCTCGGCGTCGCCGAACACTGCCGTGCTGGTCAGCTCACCGTCGTACCAGCCGACCCGCCAGCCCTCCGCGACCTCCTCGATGCTCCAGCCGCGATCGGCGGGCTCACCGATCCGGTAGGCCGACTCCGGCACCCCCAGCTCCGCGAGCCGGTCCTCCAGCCGGTCGAGTACCGGCTCGTCGGGCGCGGGGGGCGGTCCTGGCGAGTGCGGTCCTGGCGAGTACTGCGTCGGCGGGGTCGGCGGGGTCGGCGGGCTACTTTCGTCGAGGTCGAGCTGGTCGCGGCCGGGAATGGGCCGCTGGTCGGTCTCCTGCTCGGCCACCGGCGGCTCGTCCGGCTCCTCGTCCCCTGCCGGTGGGTCCTGCACGGCATGCTGGGTGACCGGCGGTGGCGGCGGCGAGGTGATGGTCGTCGGCGGCCCACCGGCAAGGTCGGGAACGGGCGTGTACGTGGTGGCCTGCTCCACCGGCCCGGTGTCCTCGACGTCGGTGTGCTCACCGGCGTCCTCCAGCTCACCGGGGTAGGGCTCGTCGTACTGCGGCGGTGCAGCGAACTGGGTGAGCTCCGCGTCGGTCTGCGCGAACTCCTCCTCGAACGGCGGCTCCTCCTCCCGCGCCTGCGGCTCCTCAGGCGGCGGCTCCGGCTCGGCCATCGCCGGCGGGCCGGGACGCTGCTGCGGCGGCCCGCCCCTGGTGATGTGCGCCGACGCGGCCTGCCGCACCGGCTCCGGCACGTCCGGGATGCTGAACCCGGCGGCGCGGATGTGCTGGACGAGGTCCGGCTCCGGTGCGACGCCGTACTCCCGCAGGTAGTAGTTGACGGCCGCGGGCCAGATCCACACGCCGTCGCTGTGGAAGGCGATCGGGACGGTGCTCTCCGTGGTGCTCGCCAGCCGGTCGAGGTCGTAACCGCGGCCCGGCAGCACCACGGGCGCGCCGTCGAGGTAGTCGAGCAGCCGGTCCTGCTCCTCGGCGTCGAGTTCCGGCCGGTTGATGACCGGGCGGCCGTTCGGCCCGGCGCCGTCGAAGATCCGGGCCATCCGGAACCGTGGTCCCGGCCGCTCCGGACCGAGGCCGGACATCCGGCGCATCAGCCAGTCGGGCACGTTGTCCTCGCTGCGCGGGAACATGCGCAGCTCGTCCGCGTAGGCCTGCGGCGGCGGCATGAGGTCCCACCGCGGCTCCTCACGGTCGTACTCGAGGTTGTAGCTGGACGGGTGATCCAGCTGGTAACGGGCGTTGAACCAGGTGCCCCGGCCCTCGCGGTACATCCCGGCGCGGAGCCTGCCGAAGAGGGTCGCGATGTCGTGCGTCGCCACCCACTCCTGGGTCGAGCCGTCGGCGGTGACGATCTCCCCGGTCAGTTCGTGGTACCTCCCTACCGCGCGGTACTCCGCGATCACCCGCCGCCAGTCGCGCGGGGCGGCCCGCAGCAAGGCGAGGCCGATCTGCTTGACCAGGGTGTCCTGCTCGGTCGCGTTCAGCTGGGTCGGTTGAGCCACGAGAACATCTTGGCTAATAGATGGCTTCAATGCACGGCACATGTGCGCATTGCCGCCCGGTGGGCTGGTATAGGGTGCCGCTCGACCACCCATACGCGGTGTGCCGTGTCACATCTCACTCTACCGGGCGACCGGCGTCAGTGGTCGTGTCCGGCGGTGACCCGGCGCCGCTACCGCCCGTACCGGCCTGGTCCGGGAGCCGCCGCGGACAGGACGCCCGGCGAACGGCACGGGCGGGGCGGGCGCCACCGTGCCGCTTTGGAACAATCGGCCACGTGACGGCGACTGTTCTCGACGGCAAGGCCACCAAGGACGCCATTTTCGGGGAGCTCGCTCCCCGGGTGGCCGCGCTCGCCGAGCGGGGCATCACGCCCGGCCTGGCGACGGTCCTGGTCGGCGACGACCCCGGTTCCCACGCCTACGTGCGGATGAAGCACGCGGACAGCGGAAAGGTGGGGGTGAACTCGATCCGGCGCGAGCTGCCCGCCGACGTCTCCCAGGCCAAACTCGAGGCGGTCGTCGACGAACTGAACGCCGACCCGGCGTGCACCGGCTACATCGTGCAGCTGCCGCTGCCGGGGCATCTGGACACCAATGCGGTACTCGAGCGCATTCACCCCGAGAAGGACGCCGACGGGCTGGCCCCGGTGAGCCTCGGCAGGCTCGTGCTCGGCCAGCCCGGCCCGCTGCCATGCACGCCGCTGGGCATCGTCGAGCTGCTGCGCCGCTACGACGTTCCGTTGAACGGCGCGCGCGTCACCGTGGTCGGCCGGGGTATCACCGTCGGCAGGACGATCGGCCTGCTGCTGACCCGCCGCAGCGAGAACGCCACCGTCACGCTGTGCCACACGGGCACCCGTGACCTCGCCGCCGAGGTACGCCGCGCCGACATCGTGGTGGCGGCAGCGGGCTCGCCCGGCCTCGTCACCCCCGACATGATCAAGCCGGGAGCGGCCGTGCTGGACGTCGGTGTCTCGCGGGTGGACGGCAGGCCGGCCGGTGACGTGGCGCCGGGCGCCGAGGAGGTCGCAGGCTACCTGTCGCCGAACCCCGGCGGGGTCGGCCCGATGACGCGGGCCATGCTGATCGCCAACGTGGTCGAGGCCGCCGAGCGGGCCGCGGCGCGGTGACGGCGACCGTGCGGACCGGCAAGCCCCGCTGGGACCGTCGCCGGGCCCTTGTCCACCTGCCGTTCTCGGTGGTCATGCTGCTCGTCGCCGTCGCGGCACTGCGTATCTGGCAGTACCACTGGCGGCAGGGCGCGGCGCTGATCGGCGGTGCGCTGCTGGTGGCCGCCGTGCTGCGGGCCGCGCTGCCGGATGAGCAGGCCGGCCTGCTGACGATCCGGAGCCGATTCGTCGACGTGCTCAGTTATGCGGGCTTCGGCCTGCTCATCCTGTTCGTGGCGCTGACGATCACCGGCGGTCCGCTCGGCTGACCTGACCGCGGCTCAGCCGGCGGTCGCCAGCGCGGGGGCCGGTTCCGGCGTGCCCGCGGCCTCGCGGCGGTCCAGGCCGCCGGACACCGCGGCCAGGCTCAGTCCCAGCACGGCGAGCATGGCGCCGACCCAGTTGGGCGACACCAGGCCGAGCCCTCCCGCGATCACCAGGCCGCCGAGGTAGGCGCCGATCGAGTTGGCGATGTTGAACGCGGACTGCACGGCCGCCGAGACCATCGACGGCGCGCCGCCCGCCTTCTCCATGATCCGTGCCTGCATCATCGGGGCGATCATGAAGCCGGCCACGCCGACCAGGAAGATCGTGACCGCGGCGCCGACCTTGCTCTGTGCCGTCACCGTGAACACGGCGAGGATCGTCCCCAGCGCCAGCATCGCGCCGTACAGGCCGGGCATCAGCGCCCGGTCGGCGAGCCTGCCGCCGAGGAAGTTGCCCAGCGTCATGCCGAGCCCGGCCAGTGCCAGCAGCAGGGTCACGTTGGCGGGCGCGTACCCGGTGATGCCGGTCAGCATCGGCGTCACGTAGCTCAGGCACGCGAACACCCCGCCGAGGCCGAAGGTGACGATCGCCAGCGCGAGCCAGACCTGCGGGCGGCGGAACGCGCCGAGCTCCACGCGCAGGGACGTCACCTCGGGTCGGCCCTGGTGCGGGACCAGCTTGGCGATGCTGGCCAGCGCGGCGAGGCCGATCACGGCGACCACGCCGAACGTGGCACGCCAGCCGACCTGCTGGCCGAGCAGGGTGCCCAGCGGCACGCCGACCACGTTGGCCAGCGTCAGGCCCATGAACATCATCGAGACCGCCTTGGCGCGGTCGCCCTTGGCGACCAGGCTGGACGCGACGACGGCCCCGGCCCCGAAGAACGCGCCGTGCGGCAGCCCGGCGAGGAAGCGGAACACCACGCCGAGCTCGTGGTTCGGGGACAGGGCGAACAGGACGTTGCCCGCGGTGAACAGCCCCATCATCGACAGCAGCATGGTCTTGCGGGGCAGCCGCATCGCGACGGCCGTGAGCAGCGGCGCGCCGACCACCACACCCAGTGCGTAGCCGGAGATCAGATAGCCGGCCGCGGGGATGGAGACGCCGAAGTCGGCGGCCGCCTCGGGCAGTACGCCCATCATGACGAATTCGGTGGTGCCGATGCCGAAGGCACCGACGGCGAGCGCGAGCAGCGCGACGGGCACAGCTCTCCCTTCGTAAACGTTCTGGATCGATAAAGTAAAGGGGCATAAAAATAGACAGGCCAGCGTCTGACCCCGATGTCGCCGGACTGCCTACGTCCAGTCCAACCGAATTCGGCCGCCGTGTCATCCCCGGTGGGACGTGAGGACGCCCACGTCCGGCCGGTCAGCGGCGCCGCGTCGTGGCGGGCCTGGCGGGCGGTGCGCCCGCCAGGCCCGGCGGATCAGCGAGTCCGCTCCAGCACCTCGCAGTCGGGGCCGGGGAACATCAGGCCCTCGTGCCCGTCGGAGAACCGGACGAGGTAGGGCGGCCTGCCGTCCTCGCCGCGTACCTCCATGATCTCTCCGTGCTGCTCGCCCGCGCCGACCACGCGGCCGTGCACGCGAATCTGGTCTCCCACGGATGCTCGCATCGTTGACCACCTCCGTACTTTCCAGGGTAGAAGCGGCACATGGTGCAGTCGAGCGCACTGTGCACGCCGATGCGGGACCGGAGCAAGCACCAGTGGCGTGCTCGACACGGCAGCGGCGGGACGGGTCAGGTCAGCGCCGTCAGCGCGCCCGCGAGCCGGTCGAGGATTTCCGGCTTGGCCCGGTGCGGAAGGTTGAACACGACGAGGTCGACGCCGGCCTCGGCGTAGCCCGCGGCCTCCTCGACGGCGTGTGCCAGATCCTTGTCCGGGTCGATGCGCACATTGGTCGAGCAGGTGATCTCGGCCGGGTCGCGGCCGACATCGGCGCAGTGGGCGAGCAGGATCTCCCTGAGCTCCCGCCAGTGTGCGGGGTCGTCGGTGATCACGTTCCACTGCTGCGCCCAGCGCGCGACGGAACGCAGTGTCCGCTTCGGCCCACGGCCTCCGATCGTGATCGGCGGGTAGGGCCGCTGCACCGGCTTGGGCTCGCAGCGGGCGTCGGTGAGCTGGATATGGCGGCCCCGCAACGTCGTGGTCGGTTCCCCGAGCAGGCCGATGATGGCCTGCACACCCTCGTCGAACAGGTCGAACCGCTCTTTCAGCGGGGGTAGCTCGATGCCGTAGGCGTCGCACTCCTGCTGGTTCCAGCCTGCGCCGAGGCCCAGTTCGAGCCTGCCGCCGGAGATGATGTCGACGGTCGCGGCCATGTTCGCGAGTACCGCCGGATGCCGGTAGATCATGCCGGTGACCTGGCAGCCGAGCCGGATGCGGCGGGTGCCGGTGGCCAGCGCGGCCAGCATCGTCCAGCCCTCCAGGTTCGGCCCGGCCAGGTCGCCGGAGAGTGGATAGAAGTGGTCCCAGTTCCACGCCGACTCGAAGATTTCCATCTCGTCGGCGGCCACCCACACGTCGAGGATCTCCTGCCAGGTCGTGTGTTCGGGCCTGGTCTTGATGGCGAAGCGCACGTCGCTGCCTCCTGCCGTCGCCGCTGCTGTCGGGCACGAACCTACGGGTCGTGCGGAGCGCGTGGCGAGAATTCACCCGGTTTCCGGTACCCGCCACCGGGGCCGGCGCGCCTCAGACCAGCCCGCCAGTGACGCCGGGGCAGGGCGCGGCCGGTGGTTGCGGGACGAAGGATGGCGGGTAAGCAGGAGGTGCGAGGTGGCCACGCGGCGGCGGCCCGGCATTACCGCTGGGTAACCGGGTGCGGCGGACACCTGCCGCACGTTTACCAGTACGCTTGTACCGCTACGACGTGACGCGACAGATCCGCGGAGAGGAGCCCCGCTGCTCATGGCCAAGATCAAGGTCGAGGGCACCGTCGTCGAACTCGACGGCGATGAGATGACCCGCATCATCTGGCAGTTCATCAAGGACAAGCTGATCCACCCGTACCTGGATATCAATCTCGAGTACTACGACCTGGGCATCGAGGAGCGGGACCGGACGGACGACCAGGTCACCGTCGACGCCGCGCACGCCGTCAAGAAGCACGGGGTGGGCGTGAAGTGCGCGACCATCACCCCGGACGAGGCGCGCGTCGAGGAGTTCGGCCTCAAGAAGATGTGGCGCAGCCCGAACGGCACGATCCGCAACATCCTCGGCGGAGTGATCTTCCGCGAGCCGATCGTCATCTCCAACATCCCGCGGCTGGTGCCCGGCTGGACGAAGCCGATCATCGTCGGCAGGCACGCGCACGGCGACCAGTACAAGGCCACCGACTTCAAGGTGCCCGGCCCCGGCACGGTGACGATGACCTACCAGCCCGAGGACGGCTCCGAGCCGATGGAGTTCGAGGTCGCGAAGTTCCCCGAGGGCGGTGGCGTCGCGATGGGGATGTACAACTACCGCCGGTCCATCGAGGACTTCGCGCGGGCCTCGCTGCAGTACGGCCTCGACCGGGGCCTGCCGGTCTACATGTCGACGAAGAACACGATCCTCAAGGCCTACGACGGCATGTTCAAGGACGTGTTCGCCGAGATCTTCGAGAACGAGTTCAAGGCCGACTTCGACGCCAAGGGCCTGACCTACGAGCACCGGCTCATCGACGACATGGTCGCGGCCTCCCTCAAGTGGGAGGGCGGCTACGTCTGGGCGTGCAAGAACTACGACGGCGACGTGCAGTCCGACACGGTGGCGCAGGGCTTCGGCTCGCTCGGCCTGATGACGTCCGTGCTGCGCACGCCGGACGGCAAGACCGTCGAGGCCGAGGCCGCGCACGGCACGGTCACCCGGCACTACCGGCAGCACCAGCAGGGCAAGCCGACCTCGACCAACCCGATCGCGTCCATCTTCGCGTGGACCCGCGGGCTGGAGCACCGCGGCCGGCTCGACGGCAACTCCGAGCTCGTCGGATTCGCCAACAAGCTGGAGCAGGTCGTCGTCGAGACCGTGGAGAGCGGCAAGATGACCAAGGACCTCGCGCTGCTGGTCGGCAAGGACCAGGCGTTCCAGAGCACCGAGGAGTTCCTTGCCACGCTCGACGCGAACCTGGCCAGGAAGATCGGCCAGAGCTGACGGCCGGCGTGCCCTCGTGAGTGGCGGCGCGAGTTAGAACTCGGCTGCGCACTCACGAGGGCACCACGGCTACCGGGTGACGGAGGGTCACCGGGCGGTCACGACATTGGCGCCTGCGGGTGGTTGCGCCGTCAGGCCCTGTCCAGGGGGCCGGATCTCGCCCTACCCTTCCTCGGAGTGCCTGTTTCGGTACACGAGGAGCGCGGGTGGTACTGGGCATACCGAAGAAGACGCTGATGCTGGTCGCGATCCTGGCCGGGATCGTGGTCCTCTACGTGATGGGTTCCGACCGGCAGGCGTCCGAGGCCGAGTCCGGCTCCGGGCCTGCCGGCTGCCGCGTCGCGGTCACCGCGGACGTGCTCAACGTGCGCGCCGCGCCGGGCATGGATGCCGAGATCGTCGGCAAGTACAAACAGGACGCGGAGACCGACGCGGATGCCGTCGTGCGGAACGGTTTCCGCAGGCTCGCGGAGAACCGGTGGGCGGCCGACGAGTTCCTGAAGCCGGTCGGCGGGTCGACTCGTGAGTGTTGAGACGAGTTCTAACTCGCGTGCGCACTCACGAGGCTTGACCGGCGCCTTGGTCAGTGCGGGCCCTGCCGAGGTGGACCACCATGTCCTCCTCCGCGGCGAGCACCTCACCGGTGAAGGCCTCTCCGGCTTCGGCCACCGAGACGGCCCGGTCGGCCCCGGGCCAGAAATGGGTCAGCAGCAGGCGCCGAGCGCCCGCGCGTGCCGCCCACTCGCCCGCCTCCCGCGCCGTCGTCAGGTAGCGCGGCCCCGTCACCGGTGCGGGCCCCTGCAGCGTTGCCTCCATGACGAAAAGGTCGGTGCCCGCGCCCAGTTCCGCCAGTTCGGGGGAGGGGCCGCCGTCCCCGGTGTAGGCGAACGCGTACTCGCGGGTGGTGAGCCGGACGCCGAAGGCGGGTACGTGGTGCGGCAGCGGGAAGGCGTCCAGACGGAACGGCCCGGCGCGGTGCGTGCCGCTGAGCTCATGGATGTCGAACACCTCGTGCGGCGCGGGGCGCGGCTCCAGGCTCTCCAGGACCCGGACGACGCCCGGCGGGCAGTACAGCGGCAGCCTCGGCCGGTCGGCGCCGTGGAAGAACCGCAACCGGGCCAGGGCGCTGAGGTCCACGCAGTGATCCGGATGCTCGTGGGTGATCACGACCGCGTCGACCGCGCCGCCGGGGCAGTGCCGTAACAGCGGGGCGACGGTTCCGTAGCCGAGGTCCAGCACGACTCGGAACTCGTTGTGCATCAGCAGGAGGCCGCTGCACGCACGGTCCGGCTCCGGCCATGCCCCGCAACTGCCCAGCACCGTCAGATCGGCCACGCAGGCAGTCTCGCACCGATCGGCCGTCGGTGGTGCCGGGTAGCCTGCCGGGCGTGCTTACCGTCTCCACCGTCAACGTCAACGGCCTGCGCGCGGCCGCCAAGAAGGGGTTCGTCGAGTGGCTCGCCGCCACCGGCGCCGACGTCGTGGCCTGCCAGGAGGTGCGCGGGGAGGTGAGCAAGCTGCCTGCGCACCTGCGCGAGCCCGAAGGCTGGCACGCCGTGCACGCCGACTGTGCCGTCAAGGGCCGCAACGGAGTCTGTGTCTACAGCAGGTTCGAGCCCGAGTGGTCGCAGGTCGGCTTCGGCGAGGCCGAGTTCGCCGAGAGCGGCCGCTACGTCGAGGTGCACCTGCCCGGCCTGGTCGTCGCGAGCCTCTACCTGCCGAGCGGCGACGTCGGCACCGCGCGGCAGGAGGAGAAGGAACGGTTCATGGCGGCGTTCCTGCCCTACCTCGGCGAGCTGCGCGGCAAGGCGGAGGCGGCCGGGAACGAGGTGCTCGTACTCGGCGACTGGAACATCGCCCACGCCGAGATCGACCTGAAGAACTGGAAGGGGAACCGGAGGAACTCCGGCTTTCTTCCTGAGGAGAGGGCCTGGCTGGGCCGCGTGTTCGACGAGTTCGGCTACGTCGACGTGCACCGCAGGCTCGAACCGGAGGGGCCGGGGCCCTACACGTGGTGGTCCTACCGGGGCAAGGCGTTCGACAACGACTCGGGCTGGCGCATCGACTACGCCGTCGCCACGCCGTCGCTGGCGGAGCGGGCGGTTTCGGCGGTGGTGGAGCGGGCGCCGAGCTACGACGCCCGCTGGTCCGACCACGCCCCGCTCACGGTCACGTTCGACTGGAGCCTGCCCGGCTGACCGGGCCCCCGAGCGGCTCCGTGACGCTCAGTGTGGTGTCGCGGCCAGCCATTCCCGGGTCCGCCCTGGCAGGCCGGGCGCCGAGCGTTCCACGGTCGCCTTGACTTCGGCGAGTGTCTGCGCGGCCAGCTCCCGGCGCCAGGCGAGGTCGGCCCGGCCCATCGCCTGGTGGATCAGGCACGGGTCGCGGAAGTCGCCTTGGGTGTGCGGCCACGGCGTCCGCCTGCGGATCTCGGTGCAGCGAAACGCCTCGTCCGCTCCCTCGATCGCCGTCACGATGTCCAGCAACGTGATGTCGGCGGGGCGCCGTCCGAGCCGGAAGCCGCCCCGGGGGCCCGAGGTGGACATGAGGATGCCGTCGCGTACCAGCGCCTGGAGTTGCTTGTTGAGATAGGCGGCGGGCAACTGGTAAAGCGCCGCCAGCCGGGCCGCCGGCACACCCCGGCCCGCATCGGCCCACGCCAGGTTCAGGCAGCAGTGGACAGCCCACTCGACGCCCTCGCTCATCCGCATACCTGGATGTTAAAAATCCAGAAAAGTGCCCGCAAGCTCGTGCCCGGCGTTTCCGCGGGTGGCAGGTGTGGCGTGCCCCCCCCCGCACGGGTTGCCCCGGGCCGGACCGCTAACCTCTGCCCCCAAGGTTGGCCGGAAGCTGCCGAGCTTGACACGGTCGGTAGCTTTCACCACGGAAACACTCACTCGATTGGGTGAGACAAGTCCGATTGGCGGTCTCGGTGTCGGGAGGCACTCCGGTGCACAACCACGTCAGTGCGCTCGCTCGCTCGTTCACCCGGGCGCTGCGCGCGGCCGCGGCCTTCGGGGTCGTTCCGGCTTTCCTGTTGCTCGGGGCGGGTGCCGCACAGGCGGCGCAGCCGGGGCGGTCCGTCCAGGCCGAGCCCAACGCGATGACCTTCGGGCTGCTCGGACCGGTCGGGCTCGCCGCCGTGGTTCTCGGCGTCCTGGGCATGGCCGCGGGCGTCGCCCGCCAGCGCCGCAGGGCGAGGGCCGCCGAACCTGCTGGTGCCGAGATGGCCGCGATGGCCGAGGCGGTGCTCGCCGAGGAGCCCGCCCGTCGCACGCCCGCGTGAGGCCTCGCGTTTATTCCCGCGAATGCCGGCCGCGGACGAGTAATGCCTCACAGCGAAAGCTCTTAACGGGTTCCCCGGCGCGGCCGTAGTCTCGGGCGCATGGCTGACCCCGTCTCGATCGCCCCGCCCGAGCCGAAGCCCACCCCTTCCGCCCTGCGCCGCGCGCTCCGGCGCGCCGCGGACGGCGTCGCGCTCGATGTCACCGAGTCCGCCGTGCTCCTGCACGCGCGGGGTGAGGACCTGGAACGACTCCTGGCCGCGGCGAGCCGGGTTCGCGACGCTCACCTCGCCGATCAGGGCCGGAGTGGCATCGTCACCTACAGCCGCAAGGTGTTCATCCCGCTCACCAGGTTGTGCCGCGACCGCTGCCATTACTGCACATTCGTCACTGTGCCGGGCAAACTGGACTCGCTGTACCTCGAACGCGACGAGGTACTGGAGATCGCCCGCGCCGGAGCGGCCGCCGGCTGCAAGGAGGCGCTGTTCACGCTGGGCGACCGGCCGGAGGATCGCTGGCCGGAGGCGCTGGAGTGGCTGCGGGCCCGCGGCTACGAGTCCACACTGGACTACGTGCGCGCCTGCGCGATCGCCGTGCTCGAGGAGACCGGGCTGCTGCCGCATCTCAACCCGGGCGTGCTGAGCTGGGAGGAGATCCAGCGGCTCAAGCCGGTGGCGCCGAGCATGGGAATGATGCTGGAGACCACGGCGGAGCGGCTCTGGTCGGAGCGCGGCGGGCCGCACTACGGCAGCCCGGACAAGGAGCCCGCCGTCCGGTTGCGGGTGCTCGACGACGCGGGCCGCGTCGGCGTGCCGTTCACCACCGGCATCCTGGTCGGCATCGGCGAGACGCTCACCGAGCGCGCCGAGTCGCTGCACGCGATCCGCTCGCGGGCCCGGCAGTACCGCAACGTCCAAGAGATCATCGTGCAGAACTTCCGCGCCAAACCGGACACCGCGATGCGTGGTATGCCGGACGCGGATCTCGCGGACCTCGCGGCGACCGTCGCCGTGGCGCGGCTGCTGATGCCGCCCGGCGTCAGCGTCCAGGCGCCGCCGAACCTCGTCGGCGACGAGCACGCGCTGTTGCTGCGCGCCGGCATCGACGACTGGGGTGGCGTCTCGCCAGTGACGCCCGACCACGTCAACCCCGAACTCCCGTGGCCCCGGATCGACACGCTCGGGGAGTGGACCGCCGAGGCCGGCTTCAGCCTGCGGGAACGGCTCACCGTCTACCCGAGATATGTGCGCAGCGCGGAGAAGTGGATCGACGTACGGTTGCACGCCCATGTCAGTGCACTGTCCACTGCGGACGGTCTTGGTGACGGCGACGCGGTGATCGAAGGCCGCGGCTGGCAGGAACCGGACGGCGGTCTCGACACGTTCGGGCGCGCGGACCTGCACGCCGCGATCGACACCGAGGGACGTACCGGCGACCGGCGCGGTGACTTCGACAGTGTGTACGGCGACTGGGAGATGCTCAAGGAGCAGGTGCCGGGCGCGAACACCGCGCCGGAACGCCTGGACGCCGATGTGCGCGCGGGCCTGCGGCTGGCGGCGGACGACCCGGCCGCGCTGCTGCGCGAGGAGCACACGGCCGCCGCGACGGCGTTGCTCACCGCGGACGGCGAGGCACTGGAGACGATGACCCGGCTCGCCGACGAGCTGCGGGCGAGCGTGGTCGGCGACGACATCACCTATGTCGTCAACCGCAACATCAACTTCTCCAACGTCTGCTACGTCGGCTGCCGGTTCTGCGCCTTCGCGCAGCGGGAGCGCGACGCCGACGCGTTCCGGCTCTCGGTGGACGAGGTGGCCGCGCGGGCCGTCGAGGCCGCGGAGGCCGGCGCGACCGAGGTCTGCATGCAGGGCGGTATCGATCCGAAGCTGCCGGTGAGCTACTACGCCGACATCGTGCGGGCGATCAAGGCCGCCGTGCCCGACATGCACGTCCACGCGTTCTCGCCGATGGAGGTCGTCTCCGCCGCGTCGAAGGCTGGGGTGAGCGTCGCGGAGTGGCTGACCGAGCTGCGCGACGCGGGGCTCGGCTCGATCCCGGGTACCGCCGCGGAGATCCTGGACGACGACGTGCGCTGGGTGCTCACCAAGGGCAAGCTGCCGGCGCGGACGTGGATCGACGTCGTCTCCACGGCGCACCGGCTGGGCATCCCGTCGTCGAGCACGATGATGTACGGCCACGTCGACCATCCCGGCCACTGGCTCGGCCACCTCCGCGTGCTGGCCCGTATCGCCGGGGAGACCGGCGGCTTCACCGAGTTCGTCGCGCTGCCCTTCGTCCACCACAACGCGCCGATCTACCTCGCGGGCGTGGCCAGGCCGGGGCCGACGATGCGGGACAACCGCGCGGTGCACGCGTTCGCGCGGCTCGCGCTGCACGGCCGGATCGACAACGTCCAGTGCTCGTGGGTCAAGCTCGGGGACGAGGGCACGGCGCGGATCCTGCGCGGCGGCGCCAACGACATCGGCGGCACGCTGATGGAGGAGACGATCTCGCGCATGGCCGGCTCCGAGCACGGCTCGTCGCGCACCGCCGACGAGCTGGGCAAGCTCGCCGCGCTCGCCGGCCGTCCGGCACGCCGGCGAACCACCACCTACGAGGACCCGCTCGCGTTGCGAGGTGCCTGAGCCCTGGTTAACGTCCACACGTGACGGAGCAGAAGAGCGAAAAAGAGAAGCTGCTGCCGCGGCTGCGCCGGAAGTATCCCTGGCTCGACCACCTGATCAGAGCCAACGAGGCGTTCACCGAGCGCTACGGCAACCACTACGCGGCCGCGATCACCTACTTCTCCGTGCTCTCGCTCTTTCCGTTGCTGATGGTCGGCTTCTCGGTGGCCGGCTTCGTCCTCGCGGGCAACCAGGCGGCTCTTGACCAGCTCCGCGAGGGCATCCTGGAGTCCGCCCCGCAGGGGCTCGGCGAACTGCTGACCCAGATCGTCGACTCGGCGCTGAAGTCGCGGGCCGGGGTTGGGGTGCTCGGCCTCCTCCTCGCGCTGTACTCCGGGATCGGGTGGATGACCAACTTGCGGGACGCGCTCACCGCCCAGTGGGGGCAGGAGAAGAAGAAGCGGCCGTTCGTCTCCGCGAAGATCCGGGACCTCCTCGCGCTGGTCGGCCTTGGTCTCGCGCTGGGGATCTCCTTCGGGCTCACCGCGATCGGCGGCGGGATCGGCAACTCGCTGCTCGACCTCGTCGGGCTGGCGGACGAGGCATGGGCGCAGTTCGTGCTGACGCTGGGCACCGTGGTGCTGTCGCTGGCCGCCAACGTGCTCGTGTTCCTCTGGGTCATCTCGCAGCTGCCGCGGGAACGGGTCAGCGTGCGCAGCGCGGTCAAGGGCGCCGCGCTGGCCGCGATCGGCTTCGAGTTGCTCAAGCAGGTGGCGCGGTTCTACCTCGAGGGCGTCACCAGCTCGCCGAGCGGCGCGATCTTCGGGCCGATCATCGGTCTGCTGGTCTTCGCCAACCTGGTTTCCCGGTTCCTGCTGTTCGTCACAGCCTGGACCGCCACGGCGCAGGAGAATGCGGTACGGGTGGTCGAACCGCCGCCGCCCGCTGTGATCCGGCCGACCGTGCCTGTGCACCGCGGCCTCGGTGCGGGGGCGGCCGCGGGCGCGTTCGGTGTGGGAGCGCTGCTCGGCTGGCTGGGCGGAAGACGTCGTTGACGGTGTGCTTGCCTAGACTCGCCGGGGTAACACGGAGGGGTGAGGGTGAGCGACACGGCAACGGCGGAGCAGAGCGTCCGGCTGCCCCGCGAGATCTGGGTACTCGTCGGAGCGAGTTTTCTCATCGCCATCGGCTACGGGCTGATCGGGCCCGCGCTGCCGAACTTCGCGACCAGCTTCGACGTCGGGGTCACCGCCGCATCGGTGGTGGTGAGCGCGTTCGCGTTCGTGCGGCTGGCGTTCGCGCCGGTCAGCGGGCGGCTGGTGACGCGCTTCGGGGAGCGGCCGATCTACCTGTGGGGGCTGTCGATCGTCGCGGTGGGCACGCTCGCCTGCGCGTTTCGCGGCGGACTACTGGCAGCTGCTGGTGTTCCGCTCGGCGAGCGGGGTCGGCTCCACGATGTTCACGGTGTCGGCGATCGGGCTGCTGATCCGTATCTCGCCGCCGCAGCTGCGCGGGCGGGCGTCCGGCCTGTGGGGCACCAGCTTCCTGCTCGGCGGCATCGCGGGGCCGGTCGCGGGCAGCGCGCTGGTCACGGTCTCGCTGCGCGCGCCGTTCCTGGCCTACGGTCTCGCCCTCGTGCTCACCACCGTGCTGGTGTGGTGGCAGTTGCGGCATTCCGAGCTGGCGTCGCGCCCGCCCGACGAGACCGAGCCGGCCATGACCTTCCGGCAGGCGCTGCGGCACCCGACCTACCGGGCCGCGCTCGCGTCGAACCTCGCCAACGGCTGGGTGGTCCTCGGCGTCCGCATGTCGCTGATGCCGCTGTTCGTCACCGCTGTGCTGCTCAAGGACGAGGCGTTCACCGGCATCGCGCTCGCCGTGTTCGCCGCCGCCAACGCGGCGGTGATGCTGCTCGCCGGGCGGTTCGCCGACCGCCGCGGCCGCACACCGCCCGCCCGCGGCGGGCTCGCGCTGCTGGCCGTGGGGACCGTACTGCTCGGCGTCACGAGCGATCCGTGGATCTTCCTCGCGGCCTCGTTCGTCGCGGGGGTCGGCTCAGGGGCGCTCAATCCGGCGCAGAACGCCGCGGTCGCCGACGTGCTCGGTGCCAAGGCCCGCGGTGGTTCCGTGCTCGCCGGGTTTCAGATGGCCGCCGACGTGGGCGCCGTCGTGGGGCCACTGGCCGCCGGGGCGATCGCCGAGCAGTGGTCCTACTCAGCCGCGTTCGTGGTCACCGGGGCGGTGTCCGGGATCGCCCTGCTGTTCTGGCTGCTGGCGAAGGAGACGTTGCCCCGCGCCCCCTCCTGAGGGGCCGGCGTGGCCGTGGCTACGAGGGGTGCTGGCCGAGCAGGCCGCGCCGGTGCCCGACGACGAAGCCGCCGATCACGATCAGCGTCACGACCAGCGTGACGATCCAGCCGGTGGTACCGAAGGGATCGTCGGTGGTGGTCGTCGCGGCGACCTCCGTGCTGTCCTCGGTGGAGTCGGTACCGGCCTCCTCCTGCGGCTGCTGTTCCACCGCGATCCGGCCGACCGCCGCGGTGTCCAGCGCGGCGAGGGAGAAACCGTAGTCGAGCAGCCGCGCCGCCTGCTCGGAGAGCCGGATCGGCCGCTGCTCGCCGCGCAGCAGGACCACGGCCAGCCGCGTGCCGTCCCGTTCGGCGGCGCCCGCATAGGTGTGCCGCGCGTCGTCGGTGAACCCGGTCTTCCCGCCGAGGAACCCGGGGTAGGTGCCGAAGAGCTTGTTGTCGTTGTAGATCGGGAAGTCCGGCTCGTCTCCGCCGGGGAAGCGCATCTTGCGGGTGCCGACCGCCTCCGCGTACCGCGGCTGGTCCATCGCATGGCTGAAGACCAGGCTCATGTCGTAGGCCGAGGTCATCATGCCCGGACCGTCCAGGCCGGACGGTGAGGCCGCGCGGGTGTCGGCGGCACCGAGCCGGGCGGCGAGGTCGTTCATCTTCCGCAGCGCCACCGGCACACCGCCGACCGCGGTGGCGAGCGCGTGCGCGATGTCGTTGCCCGAGCGCATGAGCAGCCCGTGCAGCAGCTGGTCCACTCTGTACCGGCCGCCGGCGACGATCCCGACGCAGGTGCACTCCTGGTTGGCGTCCTCCTCGGTGGGGACGACCACCTCGTCGGGGGAGAGCTCGTCGAGCACGACGAGTGCGAGCAGCGTCTTGATCAGTGACGCCGGCCGGAACCTGCCGTGCGGATCCTTGGCCGCGAGCACCTCACCGGTGTCCAGGTCCTGGATCAGCCAGGCGTGGGCGGTGGTCGGCTCGGGCGGGGCCGGAGCGCCCGCGGGCAACACCGTCCCGCAGTCGGCCATCCGCTCACCACCCGCCGGGGTCTGCGGCACCGGCAGCGGCGAGGGCGAGGCCTGGCCGGGCGGTGGCTCCTCGGAGGTGTCGACCGGTGGCGGGGGAAGCTGCCGGTTCGCGCACTCGCTCGCGGGCGGCTCGGTGAGCTCCTGCGCGGCCGCGGGCAGAGCCGGCGCCGCGAGCAGGGCGGTCAGCAGCGTGACGAGGAGAAAGCGGAGGGCAGGAGCGTGGCGCACCCGTGCAGGCTAACCGGAACCGGTCCGGGGATACTGCCCGGTATGCGGATGTCTCGCCCTACGTCACTCTTTCTGCTGGCCTTCGGCGTGTGGTCGTGGATCATCTGGGTCACCTTCGCCCGCAACCTCTGGACCGGCGACAACGCCTGGAACCCCGACGGGTCGCCGACCTCGTTCTTCGTCGTGCACGCGATCCTCGCCGTGGTTTCCCTCGCGCTCGGCACCGTCATCGGCGTGATCGGCTGGCGTGGCCTCCGGGCCCACAAGCGCGGCGACGCGAGGTAGTGGGCGGTCGAAAGCTTTCGAAACTTTCGGAACTACGACCTTTTCTGCTGCTGGAGTAGCGAAGAGTCAGGCAGGTATCTCTCCTGGCGAGACCGCACTTCTGCTTCGCGAGGCTGCCGAAATAGTTTCGAAACTTGCCGTTGACGTGACCTGCGTCTCACCGGCATACTGCTCTCCGGTTGTTGCCCTTCGTCATCGGTTGATCGCTCAGTGTCGTGTCGTGTGGCAACGCCGTCATGTCCTCGACGAAAGGACGGCAGATGATCAGCAGGATTCTCCGCGGCCGCGAGCCGCGGCACGTGAGATCGCGGGCCAGGACCGCGCTCGTGGCGGCCACCGTCGGCAGCTTCGTGGCGGCCGGCCTCGTCGCCACGGCCGGCACGGCCGACGCGCAGAGCACGCTCGGCGCCGCGGCGTCCGCGCAGGGCCGGTACTTCGGTGCCGCGGTGGCGAACAACCGGCTCGGTGAGTCGGACTACGTGAACACGTTGAACAGGGAGTTCAACAGCGTCACGGCGGAGAACGAGATGAAGTGGGACGCGCTGGAGCCGTCCAGGAACTCCTTCAGCTTCGGCTCCGCCGACCGGATCGTCGACCACGCGCGGGGTCAGGGCATGAGCGTCCGCGGGCACACCCTCGTCTGGCACTCACAGCTGCCCGGCTGGGTGGGCAGCCTGAGCGGTGACCAGGTGCGTTCGGCGATGAACAACCACATCACCACCGTGATGCAGCACTGGCGCGGCCAGATCCACTCCTGGGACGTCGTGAACGAGGCGTTCGAGGAGAACGGCAGCCGGCGCAACTCGGTATTCCAGCGCGAGCTCGGCAACGGCTACATCGAGGAGGCGTTCCGCACCGCGCGCGCCGCCGACTCCAGCGCCAAGCTCTGCTACAACGACTACAACACCGACGGGCAGAACGCGAAGAGCGACGCCGTGTACGAGATGGTGCGCGACTTCAAGAGCCGCGGCGTGCCCATCGACTGCGTGGGCTTCCAGTCCCACTTCAACAGCAACTCCCCGGTGCCGAGCGACTACCGGCAGAACCTGCAGCGCTTCGCCGCCCTCGGCGTCGACGTGCAGATCACCGAGCTCGACATCGAGGGCTCCGGGACGGCACAGGCCAACAGCTACCGCAGCGTCGTCGAGACGTGCCTCGCCGTGTCGCGCTGCACCGGCATCACCGTATGGGGAGTGACGGACAAGTACTCGTGGCGCTCCGCCGGCACACCGCTGCTGTTCGACGGCAACTACAACAAGAAGCCCGCCTACGACGCGGTGCTCTCGGCGCTGGGCGGTAGCGGCGGCGGCAACGGCGGCGGTGGCGGTGGTGGTGGTGGCAACGCGTCCTGCACCGTGTCCTACGAGCAGACGGACCGCTGGGACGACCGCTTCAACGGCAGGGTGACCGTGCGGGCTGGTGGCTCCGCGATCAGTGGCTGGAGCACCACGGTGACCGTCCAGTCACCACAGAAGATCTCCGCAACCTGGAACGGCAGCCCCACCTGGGACAGCAGCGGCGACGTCATGACGATGCGGCCGAACGGGAACGCGAGCATCTCCGCGGGCGGGACGACCAGCTTCGGGTTCACGGTGATGGCGAACGGGAACTGGTCGGCGCCGACCCTCGGTTCCTGCACCGCCTCCTGAGCGGCTCGTGAGTGTTCAGCCGAACTCCGGCGTCCACGGGACAACCCGGTCCCGCGGGACACCCGCGGCCGGACGAGGCTGAACACTCACGGGTGTCAGAGCCTGCCCTTGATCCCATGCAGGTGCGGCGTTGTGCCTGGTCACCTGTCGTGAGTGCGCACGCGAGTTAGAACTCGGCTCCGCACTCACGACCGGTGACCTGCGGAAATGGCAGCCGCTCAGACGCGCTTGAAGAGCAGGGCGCGCTTGACCTCCTGGATCGCCTTGGTCACCTGGATGCCGCGCGGGCACGCGTCGGTGCAGTTGAAGGTGGTGCGGCAGCGCCACACGCCCTCGGCGTCGTTGAGGATGTCCAGCCGCTCCTCGGAGCCCTCGTCGCGCGAGTCGAAGATGAACCGGTGCGCGTTGACGATCGCGGCGGGCCCGAAGTACGAACCGTCGGCCCAGTACACCGGGCAGGAGGACGTGCAGGCCGCGCAGAGGATGCACTTGGTGGTGTCGTCGAAGCGCTCGCGGTCGGCCTGCGACTGCACCCGCTCCCGGGTCGGCTCGTTGCCGTAGGCGATGAGGTAGGGCTTCACCGCGCGGTAGGCCTCGAAGAAGGGCTCCATGTCGACATAGAGGTCCTTCATCGTCGGCAGCCCCTTGATCGGGGCGACGGTGACCACCGGGGGCTTGCCCGCGGTGTCCTTCTTCCCAAGCAGGTCCTTCACCAGCACCTTGCACGCCAGCCGGTTTATCCCGTTGATCTGCATGGCGTCGGACCCGCAGATGCCATGCGCGCACGAGCGCCGGAACGCGAGCGTGCCGTCCACGTAGTTCTTGATGTTGAACAGCAGGTTCAGCACCCGGTCGGTGGGCAGCGCCGGAACGTCGTAGGACTCCCAGTGCGGTTCGGAGTCCTGCTCCGGGTTGAACCGCAGCAGCTTCACCGTGATGGTGACGGAGCCTTCCGGCGCGGGGATCTGTGAGGTGTCGTGCGCACCCTCGGAAACTGTGGCAGTCATTTCAGTACTTGCGCTCCATCGGCTCGTACCGGGTGAAGGTCACCGGCTTGTAGTCCAGCCGGATGTCGGACATGAAACCGGTCAGGCCGAGCGGCGCGTCCGGGTCCTCGGCGTCCGGCAGGATCTTGTACGACATCGAGTGCCGCATGAAGTTCGTGTCGTCGCGGTTCGGGTAGTCCTCGCGCGCGTGCCCGCCCCGGGACTCCTTGCGTGCCAGCGCGGTGACGACCAGTGCCTCGGCCAGATCCAGCAGGAAGCCGAGCTCGATGGCCTCCAGCAGGTCGGTGTTGTAGCGCTTGCCCTTGTCGTGCACGGCGATCCGGCCGTAGCGCTCCTTGAGCGCCTGCACGTCGGTCAGCGCCTGCTTCAGGGTGTCCTCGGTGCGGTACACCGCCGCGTTCGAGTCCATCGTCTGCTGCAGGGCGGTGCGGATGTCGGCCACCCGCTCGCCGCCGGTCGCGGTGCGCAGGTGGTTCACCATGCCCTCGACCATCTTCGCCGGGTTCTCCGGCAGCTCGACGTACTCGCGGCCCCGCGCGTACTCGGCCGCCGCGATCCCGGCCCGCCTGCCGAACACGTTGATGTCCAGCAGCGAGTTGGTGCCGAGGCGGTTGGCGCCGTGCACCGAAACGCACGCGACCTCGCCGGCCGCGTACAGCCCCGGGATCACGGAGTCGTTGTCCCGCAGCGCCTCGCCGTGCACGTTGGTGGGGATGCCGCCCATCGCGTAGTGCGCGGTCGGGTACACCGGCACCGGTTCCTCCACCGGGTCCACGCCGAGATAGGTCCGGGCGAACTCGGTGATGTCCGGCAGCTTGGTCTCCAGCACCTCGGCGCCGAGGTGGGTGCAGTCGAGGTAGACGTAGTCCTTGTCCGGGCCCGCGCCGCGACCCTCCAGCACCTCGAGGACCATCGAGCGGGCGACGATGTCGCGTGGCGCGAGATCCTTGATCGTCGGTGCGTAGCGCTCCATGAACCGTTCACCGGAGGCGTTGCGCAGGATGGCTCCCTCGCCCCGGGCGCCCTCGGTGAGCAGGATGCCGAGCCCGGCCAGGCCGGTCGGATGGAACTGGTAGAACTCCATGTCCTCCAGCGGCAGGCCCTTGCGGAAGTAGATGCCCATCCCGTCGCCGGTCAGCGTGTGCGCGTTCGACGTCGTCTTGAACACCTTGCCGAAGCCGCCGGTGGCGAACACGACCGATTTCGCCTGGAACACGTGGATCTCGCCGGTGGCGAGCTCGTAGGCGATCGCACCGGAGGCCACCGGGCCGTCCGGGGTTTCGGTCATCGCGATGTCGAGGACGTAGAACTCGTTGAAGAACTCGATGCCGTGCTTGACGCAGGTCTGGTAGAGCGTCTGCAGGATCATGTGGCCGGTGCGGTCGGCCGCGTAGCACGAGCGGCGCACGGCGGCCTTGCCGTGGTCCCGGGTGTGCCCGCCGAAGCGCCGCTGGTCGATGCGGCCCTCCGGGGTCCGGTTGAACGGCAGGCCCATCTTCTCCAGGTCCAGCACCGCGTCGATGGCCTCCTTGGCCATGATCTCCGCGGCGTCCTGGTCGGTGAGGTAGTCACCGCCCTTGACCGTGTCGAAGGTGTGCCACTCCCAGTTGTCCTCCTCGACGTTGGCCAGCGCGGCACACATGCCGCCCTGCGCCGCGCCGGTGTGCGAACGCGTGGGGTAGAGCTTGGTGAGCACGGCCGTGCGGGTGCGCTGGCCTGCCTCGATCGCCGCCCGCATGCCGGCGCCGCCCGCTCCGACGATCACCACGTCGTACTTGTGGAACTGCATGGAAAGTCCGCTCCCTGTGGTGGTGGTCAGCTGGCCGGGATGTCCGGATCGAACGTGAAGATCACGAGGGTGCCGACGAAGAGGATGAGCACCATCGAGACGTAGAGCAGCATCTTCAGCCAGAACCGGGTGCTGTCCCTGCGGGCATAGTCGTCGATGATCGTGCGCAGGCCGTTGCCGCCGTGCAGCTGGGCGAGCCAGAGCATGGCCAGGTCCCAGAACTGCCAGAACGGGGAGGCCCAGCGGCCTGCGACGAAGGCGAAGTTCAGCCGGTGCACCCCGCCGTCGAGGATGTTCATGATGAACAGGTGGCCGAGCACCAGCACCACCAGCGCGAGGCCGGAGATGCGCATGAAGACCCAGCTGTAGAGCTCGAAGTTGCTGCGGCGCGCGGCCGGCCTGCGCGGTGAGCGCGGTTTGTCCAGGGCCAGCGTCTCGGACTGCGCAGTCATCAGTTGCCGCCTCCGAACAACTCGCTCACGGTGCGTTCCAGCATGAAGTAGGTGCCGGGGACCATCACGAGTACCCAGACGCCGATGATCGTCCACAGCATGGGGCGCTGGAACTGCGTGCCCCTGGACCAGAAGTCGACCAGCAGTACCCGGATGCCGTTGAGCGCGTGGTAGAGCACGGCGCCGACGAGGGCGACCTCGAGGAGGTTGACCACCGGGTTCTTGTAGGTCTCGATGACCTCGTCGTAGGCGTTCGGCGACACTCGCACCAGCGCGGTGTCGAGAACGTGGACGAACAGGAAGAAGAACGTGAGCACGCCGGTGATGCGGTGCAGCACCCAGGACCACATTCCGGGGTCGCCGCGATAGAACGTCCCGGTCCGGCGTGAGGCGCCCGCCCGATCGCTTGCCCCCGCCTCCCCGGCGGTGCTCGCAGTGGTGGACATCGGTGTACGGCCTCCAACGTCGCTGATGGATCAAGCCCGGGTGACCGCGACTTCGGCTGGCTCGTCAAGGCCCTCGAGCGTGGATACGAGGGATGCTAGACCTGCGCGATACGCCCGGCTCAACCTCGGGTTGCCGTCTGTGACCGACCAGACAATCGGGTCCGCGCGGGACGTGGCGCACGTCTCTCGCGCCCTTCACTCGAAGGCGTGAACGTCACGCTGTGTGCGTGACTGATCGCGGCTCCGACTCCGGAGTGAACATTTAGGTTACGCAGGGACGCCAAGCGTGTGCCCGCCATCTCACAGAGCGGTACGGTTCCTGGATCGGTCCGGCAGGAGAGCCGGGCCGTTCTCAGTTCGTCCGCTGGAACAGCGGGGAGGGAGATACACCGTGCGGCATATGCGTGGTGGAACGCTGGCGGCAATCGCCATGGCCGGCGTGCTGGCGCTGGCCGGCTGCGGGTCCGACGGCGGGGAGGGCGGCGACACCGGCTCCGGCGAGGGCTCGGGCTCGGAGGCGCTCAAGATCGGCCTGGCCTACGACATCGGTGGCCGCGGTGACCAGTCCTTCAACGACTCCGCGGCTCGCGGCCTGGACAAGGCCAAGGGGGAGTTCGGGGTCGAGGCGACCGAGCTGGAGGCCACCCAGGGCGAGACCGATGCGCAGAAGGAGGACCGGCTGCGCCAGCTCGCCGAGGGCGGTTACAACACGGTCATCGCGGTCGGCTTCGCCTACGCGGCCCCGCTGGGCGCCGTTGCCGCCGACTACCCCGACGTGAAGTTCGCGATCGTCGACGACTTCACCGAGGGCACGGACACCGGCCCGAACATCGCGAACCTGACCTTCGCCGAGCACGAGGGTTCGTTCCTGGTCGGTGCCGCCGCCGCGCTGAAGAGCGAGTCGGGCAACGTCGGCTTCGTCGGCGGCGTGAACACGCCGCTGATCCAGAAGTTCGAGGCGGGCTACAAGGCGGGCGTCAAGGCCGTCAAGCCGGATGCCACCGTGCAGGTGAAGTACCTCACGCAGCCGCCGGACTTCGGTGGCTTCAACGATCCCGCGAAGGGCGAGACCGCCGCGAACGGCATGCTCGACGCGGGCGCCGACGTCGTCTACGCGGCGGCGGGCGGCTCCGGCAGCGGGGTCTTCCGGGCGGCCAAGGACAAGGGCGCGAAGGGCATCGGCGTCGACTCCGACCAGTACAACCAGCCCGCGCTCGCCGACGTCAAGGACGTCATCATGACGTCGATGGTGAAGAACGTCGACACCGCGGTGTACGACTTCATCAAGTCGGTCAGCGAGGGCAATTTCCAGGCCGGGCAGCAGGTCTACGACCTCGAGTCCGGTGGCGTCGAGTACTCGACGAGCGGTGGCATGATCGACGACATCACGCCGCAGCTGGAGGAGTACAAGCAGCAGATCATCTCCGGGGAGATCGAGGTTCCCTCGACGACCTGATCGAGGATCAGTCGGCGGGCCCGGGGCGATCCCTCGGGCCCGCCGGTGTTCGCGCAAGGAGCGTGTGACATCAGTACCGAATCCCAATCAGCGTTCGCGGTCGAGCTCCGGGGCATCACCAAGCGTTTTCCCGGTGTCGTCGCGAACTCCGACGTCAACGTGGGCGTGCGCGGCGGGACCGTCCACGCGCTCGTGGGGGAGAACGGCGCGGGCAAGTCCACCCTGATGAAGATCCTCTACGGGATGCAGCGGCCCGACGAGGGCACGATCCTCATCAACGGTGAACCGGTCGAGCTGCACAGCCCCGCGGACGCCATCGACGCGGGCATCGGCATGGTGCACCAGCATTTCATGCTCGCCGACAACCTGACGGTGCTCGAGAACGTCGTGCTCGGCAACGAGCCCCGTGCCGGGCTCGGCCTCGACTTCTCCGCCGCCAGGTCGAAGATCAGGGACATCTCCGCGCGCTACGGGCTCGGCGTCGATCCCGACCGGCTGGTCGACGAGCTCGGGGTCGGCGAGCGGCAGCGCGTCGAGATCCTCAAGGTGCTCTACCGCGGCGCGCGCATCCTCATCCTCGACGAGCCCACCGCGGTCCTGGTGCCGCAGGAGGTCGACGAGCTGTTCGGCAACCTGCGCGAGCTCAAGGCCGAGGGGCTGACGCTGCTGTTCATCTCGCACAAGCTCGACGAGGTGCTCTCCGTCGCCGACGACATCACCGTCATGCGGCGCGGCACCACGGTCCGCAGCGTGGCGCCCGGCGAGGTCACCGCGCGCCAGCTCGCCGAGCTTATGGTGGGCAGCGCGCTGCCGGTGCCCGAGCTGCGCGACTCCACGGTCACCGACACACCGGTGCTCGAGGTGGCGGGACTGACCGTGCAGGCCCCGGACGGCCGCACGGTGCTGGCGGAGATGTCGTTCACCATCCACGCGGGCGAGGTGCTCGGCGTCGCGGGCGTCGAGGGCAACGGGCAGGCGGAGCTGGTCGAGGCCCTGATGGGCATCCGGACGCCCGCGTCGGGACGGATCTCCCTGCTCGGCAAGGACATCACGAAGCTCTCCACCCGCAGGCGCCGCTCCGCGGGTGTCGGCTACATCCCGGAGGACCGGCACCGCCAGGGCGTGCTGCTGGAGTCGACCCTGTGGGAGAACCGGATTCTCGGGCACCAGACCAGCAGGCCGTCGGTGCGCGGGCCGCTGCTGGACCGGGCGGGTGCGCGGGCCGACACCGAACGGATCGTCGAGGAGTACGACGTGCGCACCCCGGGCATCGACGTGGTCGCAGGCGCGCTGTCCGGCGGCAACCAGCAGAAGCTGATCGTCGGCAGGGAGATGAGCGGGCGGCCCGTGCTGCTCATCGCCTCCCACCCGACGCGCGGCGTCGACGTCGGCGCGCAGGCCGCCATCTGGGAGCAGATCCGCAAGGCGCGCGCCGAGCACCTCGCGGTGCTGCTCATCTCCGCCGACCTCGACGAGCTGATCGGCATGTCCGACAGCCTCAGCGTGATCCTGCGCGGCAGGCTCGTCGCCGAGTACGACCCCGGCGCGGTCACGCCGGAGCAGCTGGGCTCCGCGATGACGGGCGCCGCCGGGGAGGTGTCCTGATGGGACGGTTGTCGCCACGGGCGATCTACCTCGGCCTCGCGGCACCGGCCGGCGCGCTCGTGTTCGCGTTGCTGGTGTGCGCGCTGATCCTGTCGGTCACCGGGCACCCGCCGCTGGAGGTCGCCGAGGCGATGGTGGGCTCCCTGGAACGGCCGCGTACCGCGGCGAACTCGCTGAACAGCGCGACGACTTACTACCTCTCGGCGGTCGCGGTGGCGATCGGCTTCAAGATGCGGCTGTTCAACATCGGCGTGGACGGGCAGTACCGGCTCGCCGCGATGCTGGCCGCCGCGCTCGCCGGAACGTCCTTCATGGACGCGCTGCCCTCGTTCCTCCGGATCGCGATGACGATCGCCGCCGCGATGCTGGTCGGCGCGGTCTGGGCCGGTATCGCCGGCTTCCTCAAGGTCACCCGCGGGGTCAGCGAGGTCATCTCCACGATCATGCTGAACGCCGTGGCGACCGCACTGGTGGCCTTCCTGCTCAATCCGGACCGGCTGGCCGTGACCGTGGCCGGCAGCAACAACATCGGCACGCCCACGATCAGCGAGGGCGGCCGGGTGCCCGGCTTCGGCTATCCGGGCTCGTCCTCGGACGTCTTCGGGCTGATCGTGCTCGCCGCGCTGGTCGGTGTCGTCTACTGGTTCATGCTCAACCGCACCCGGTTCGGTTTCGACCTCAAGGCGACCGGCCAGTCCGAGTCGGCCGCGGTGGCCAGCGGCGTAAACGTCAAGAAGATGGTCCTGGCCAGCATGCTGCTCTCCGGCGCGGCCGCCGGCCTGGTCGGCATGCCGCAGCTGCTCGGCGCGTCCTACTCCTACGCGCTGGACTTCCCCGCGGGAATCGGCTTCACCGGGATCGCGATCGCCCTGCTCGGCAGGAACCACCCGGTGGGCATGGCGTTCGCCGCGCTGCTGTGGGGAACGCTCGACCAGACCTCGAACGTGCTCGATCTCTCCGGGGTGCCCAAGGAGATCGTCATCATCATGCAGGGCGTGATCGTGCTGTCCGTCGTGATCGCCTACGAGCTGATGCGGCGCTACCGGCTGCGGCTGGAGCAGCGGGACGTCGGCCGCGCGCTCGGCACGGCGCGTGAGGAGGTGCACCAGTGAGCGCGAGCGGGCTGAGCGTCGGGGTCGACGAGATCGCCGTACCGGCGCGGCGCAAGCGGCGGCTGTCGCCGATGGTCTACTTCTACATCGCGATCGCGGCGGTACTGGTGGTGTCACTGGTGCGGCTGCTGACCGGCGCGGGCAACCTGACCTCCAGCGGCACGGTCGCCGCCGCGCTCACCGCGGCGGTGCCGATCGCCCTGGCCGGCCTCGGCGGGCTGTGGTCGGAGCGCGCCGGCGTCATCAACATCGGTCTAGAGGGCATGATGGTGCTCGGCACCTGGGGCGCCGGTTTCGCCGGCTACCAGTGGGGCCCGTGGGCAGGCGTCCTGCTCGGCGTCGCGCTCGGCGCCGTCGGCGGGCTCATCCACGCGGTCGCGACGGTGACCTTCGGCGTCGACCACATCATCTCCGGTGTCGCGATCACCCTGGTGGCGCCGGGGGCGACGCTGTTCCTGGCGAAGCTGTACTTCACCGACGCCCCCGGCGGCGGGCAGAAGCAGTCGCCACCGATCGACGACGTCGCGCACGTGTCCGTGCCGGGCCTGTCGTCGCTGCTCGGCGGCATCGAGGACAAGGGCTGGTTCTTCGTCAGCGACCTCGCCGGGCTGCTGCGCGGCCTCACGACGGACGTGTCCCTGCTGACGCTGCTCGCGGCCGTGCTGTTCGTGGTGACGGGATACGTGCTGTGGCGGACGCCGTTCGGGCTCCGGCTGCGCTCGTGCGGCGAGTCGCCGCCCGCCGCCGAGTCGCTCGGCGTGAACGTCTACAAGTACAAGTACGCGGCGATCACGATGTCCGGGGCGCTGGCCGGGCTCGGTGGTGCGATCCTCGCGGTGGCGTCGAGCCAGTTCCGCGACGGGCAGACCGGCGGCCGCGGCTACATCGGGCTAGCGTCGATGATCTTCGGCAACTGGCGGCCCGGAGGTGTCGCGGCCGGTGCCGGGCTGTTCGGCTACACCGACGCGATGCAGCTGCGCGGGGAGGACGCCGTGCACGCGCTGCTCCTGCTGCTCGGGATCGGCCTGCTGGTGCTCGCCGTGGTCCAGGTCCGCGCGAAGCGCTACGCGGTCGCCGGTGTGGCCACGGTGCTCGGTGCCGCGTTCATCCTCTGGTTCGTCGCCAGCGACCAGGTGCCGCCCGAGCTGGTCGGCGCGACCCCGTACGTGGTGACGCTGCTGGTGCTCTCGCTGGCCGCGCAACGGTTGCGGGTACCGAAGTGGATCGGCCAGACCTACCGGCGGGGCCAGGGCGGATGAGCCCCGACTGGGAGGCGCTACGGGCCGCCGCGGTGCGGGCGGCGAGCAGCGCGTACGCACCGTACTCCGGCCTGCACGTCGGTGCCGCCGGGCTGACCGACGACGGGCGGCTGGTGACCGGGTGCAACGTGGAGAACGCCTCCTACGGCCTGGCCCTGTGCGCCGAGTGCACGATGGCGGGCCAGTTGCGGCTCACCGGTGGTGGGCGGCTGGTCGCCGTCGCCTGCCGCGGTGGCGGCGGGGAGCTGCTGATGCCGTGCGGGAGGTGCAGGCAGATCCTGTTCGAGCTCGGCGGTGGCGCGTGCCTCGTGGACACCCCGCGCGGCCCGCTGCCACTGACCGAGGTCCTGCCCGACGCCTTCGGCCCGGCGGACCTGCCGCCGCCGCCGTGAACGCCGCCGCCGTGAACCCACAGCCGTGAACCCCGAGGACGTGAGAACACTGGCCAGCACGCAGGAGCCGTTCGCCGCCGTCGACGTCATCCGGGCGAAGCGGGACGGGGCGCGGCTCACCGACGAGCAGATCGCCTGGGTCGTCGACGCCTACACGCGCGGAGCCGTCGCCGAGGAGCAGATGGCCGCGCTGGCGATGGCGATCCTGTTGCGCGGGATGGACGCCGCCGAGACGGCCCGGTGGACCGGCGCCATGATCGACTCCGGCGAGCGGCTGTCGCTGCGCGTCGCCCGGCCGACCGTGGACAAGCACTCGACGGGCGGCGTCGGCGACAAGATCACGCTGCCGCTGGCGCCACTCGTCGCCACCTGTGGTGCGGCGGTGCCGCAGCTTTCCGGCCGCGGGCTCGGGCACACCGGCGGCACCCTCGACAAGCTGGAGGCGATCCCCGGCTGGCGGGCGGAGCTGTCGGCGGACGAGATCGCCCGGCAGCTCGACGACGTCGGCGCCGTCGTCTGCGCGGCGACCCCGACGCTCGCGCCTGCCGACCGCAAGCTCTACGCGCTGCGCGACGTCACCGCGACGGTGGAGTCGGTCCCGCTGATCGCGAGCTCGATCATGAGCAAGAAGATCGCCGAGGGAGCCGGCGGTCTCGTGCTGGACGTCAAGGTCGGCTCCGGGGCGTTCATGAAGACCGCCGCGCAGGCGCGGGAGCTCGCCGGGGCGCTGGTGGACATCGGTGCCGCGCACGGGGTCGCCACGACCGCAGTGCTCACCGACATGAGCGCTCCGCTGGGGAGCGCCGTCGGCAACGCGGTGGAGGTCGCGGAGGCGGTGGACGTGCTGCGCGGCGGTGGCCCGGCCGACGTCGTCGAGCTGACCGTCGCGCTGGCCGGCGAGATGCTCGCGCTCGCCGGCCTGCCCGAGGTGGACCCGGCCGCCGTGCTCGCCTCGGGCGAGGCCCACGAGACGTGGTGCCGGATGATCCGGGCCCAGGGCGGTGATCCCGGTGCCGCGCTGCCGCGGCCACGGCACACGCACGTCGTCGAGGCCGACGGCACCGGGATGCTCACCGCCCTCGACGCCTACGCGGTCGGCGTCGCCGCGTGGCGGCTGGGCGCGGGCCGGGCGCGCCGCGAGGACCCGGTGCAGGCGGCCGCGGGCATCCGCTGCCTGGCCAAGCCGGGCGAGCGGGTCGAGCGCGGGCAGCCGCTGCTGGAGCTGCACACGGACACACCGGCCGCCGTTCCCGGCGCGCTGGAGACGCTTCGCGGCGCGTGGACCTTCGCCGAACGCGACGATGCCCCCGCCACAACGGGCGAGGGCATCGTGCTTGACGTGCTCCGGTCCAACTGACTCGTGAGTGCGTACCCGAGTTAGAACTCGTGTGCGCACTCACGAGCGGTCACTCGGTGGACTCGTCGGAGTCGGCCGCGCCGGACTTCGACTTGGAGTCCGCGCTCTTCGGGGAGCGGCCGTTGCGCCTGCGCGGTTGCCGGGGCGCGGGCGGCGCGGTGACGACCTGCTGCGGAGCGGGGCCACCACCGAGCATCAGCTCGGCGAACGTCGCCATCGCCTCGTCGAGCTGGCCGCCGATGCGGCGCTCGGACTCCTCGTTGCTCTTGCGCACGACGGAGCTGAAGTGCTCGTTGTCCGGCTGCTGCGACAGCGTGCCCTCGACCTTCGACAGCCCGGACTTGAGCGAGCCGTCCAGGTCGCCGAGCCGCGCGGAGACGCCGTCCTCGACCTTGTCCAGCCGTCCGCCGAGCTCGTCGAGGCGCGCGGTGACCTTCTCGATCCGCTCGCCGATGCCGTCGAGCCGGTCGGAGGAGTCGACCATCTCGGCCGTCTCGGTGAGCGCGGTGCGCAGCGAGTCGGTGCCCGCGCCGATGCGCTCCTTGGTGTCGGCGTCGAGCCGCTCGACGCGTTCCTTGAGGTCGGACTCCACCGACTCGATGCGCTCGCGAAGGTTGCTCTCGGAGGTGTCGATGCGCTCGCGCACCGGACCGTGCACGGCCGCGGGCAGCGCCTCGAGCCGGTCGTCCTGCTTGTCCAGGTGGCCGTTCAGCTCGTCCAGCCTGCGGTGGATGTTCTGGAGCTTGTCCTCGAGGCCGTCCATCCGGCCCGCAACGCCCTCGAACCGCGCGGCGACCCCGTCGAGCCTGCCGTCGAGCTGCGCGAAGGGCTTGGCCAGCTTGTCGACGATCGCCTCGACGGCCCTGCCGAGGTCGGCGATCGCGTTGTCCTGGGCCTCGAGCCGGGACATCGTCTCGTCGAGGCGCTCCGCGAGGACGCTGACCTCGGTGCGGTCGGGCAGTTCGGACAGCCGCTTGCGCACCGCGCCGAGCGAGTCCACCGGCGCGAGCCGGGCGTAGATGTCGTCGAGTGCGTCGAAGATCTGCTGCTGTTCGCTCTCTCGGACCTCGGCCGCGCGCACCAGCATGTTGCGCATGCGGTCGAAGGACGGGGCTGCAAGGTGGTTGTCAGTGGTCACTGCGGTGTCCTTCATCGGCGGGGAAAAGATGGGACGTGGGCGGCAGCCTATCGATCGCCCAATTGCTGTGAGTATCGCCCCCGGGAAATTGCTAATGACGTGCAACTCCGATGGCCGAATAACGAAAAGGTCAACAAGCTGACGGTTAGGTCGAGGCTGAGGCTTGCGTCCGCGTAGGTGACGCCGGTCGACCGACCGGCCCAGCCGGGCGGCGGGCATCCGGAGCAGCGGCGACGCGGCTCCCGGTGCGCCGGATGTCGGCCAGGCGGCCGCGGACTACCGTTTACCCATGTCGACGCGAACCGTTCCGACCCTCGAGTCCCTGCGGCCCGCACCCAAGGTGCTGCTCCACGACCACCTCGACGGCGGCCTGCGCCCGCGCACGGTCGTCGAGCTCGCCGAGAGCACCGGCTACCAGGGCTTACCCACCACCGACGTGGACGAGCTCGCGCACTGGTTCCGCGACGCCGCGGACTCCGGATCGCTGGAGTCCTACCTCCAGACGTTCGCCCACACCTGTGGCGTCATGCAGACCGAGGAGGCCCTGATGCGGGTCGCCGCCGAGTGCGCGGAGGACCTGGCGGCCGACGGGGTGGTGTACGCGGAGGTCCGGTACGCGCCGGAGCTCTTCACGGAGGGCGACCTCTCACTCGATACGGTGATTCAGGCTGTTCAGGCCGGTTTTACCGAGGGTGAGCGGCGGGTGGCCGCGCGCGGGCAGCGGATCCGGACGGGCACGCTGCTGTGCGCGATGCGCCAGCACGCCAGGGCGCTGGAGATCGCCGAGCTCGCGGTGCGCTACCGCGATGCGGGTGTGGTCGGTTTCGACATCGCGGGGCCCGAGGCCGGCTTCCCGCCGACCCGGAATCTCGACGCATTCGAATACCTTCGTACGAGCAATGCGCATTTCACCATTCACGCGGGAGAGGCATTCGGCCTGGCCTCGATCTGGGAGGCCATTCAGCATTGCGGCGCGGAAAGGCTCGGGCACGGCGTACGGATCGTCGACGACGTGAAGAGCGCGGCCGACGGGCAGGTGCAGCTCGGCCGTCTCGCCGCCTACGTCCGCGACCGCCGGATCCCGCTGGAGGTGTGCCCCTCGTCGAACGTGCAGACCGGTGCGGCGCGGTCGATCGCGGAGCATCCCATCGGGCTGCTCGCGAATCTGCGCTTCCGGGTGACGGTGAACACGGACAACCGGCTGATGAGCGGATGCACCCTCTCGTCGGAGTTCGCCGCGCTGGCCGAGGCATTCGGTTTCGGCTGGCCCGAGGTGCAGTGGTTCACGATCAACGCGATGAAGTCCGCCTTCATCGATTTCGACGAACGGCTCGATCTCATCAACAACGTGATCAAGCCCTGGTACGCGCAGCGGACCTGAGCTGAGCACATTACCACACTCCTTGCTGTATTTAGCCATGCGAAGTAAGGTCCAGAATGTAGGAGATTGTTCTCACATTATGGGATGGCGTCATGGTGCGGATCGAGCGGGCGAGCGCGGTGGGCCGCCGCCGCTGGCTGGTGCTCGCGCTCGGTCACGGCGCCCAGACGGCGAGCTGCGCGTTCCTCTACGGCATCCCGTTCCTCGTTCCCTCGATGCGGGAGGCCGAGAACCTCACATTGGGTGAAGCCGGCGCCGTGGTGGCTGCGCCGAGTATCGGGCTGCTGCTGACCCTGATCGCCTGGGGCGCGGTGGCCGACCGCTACGGCGAGCGGCGGGTCATGGCGCTGGGTCTCGGCGGCTCCGGGCTGCTGCTGATGGTCGCCGGACTCGGCACGCACGCGCTGAGCACACTGTTCGGGCTGTTCCTGCTCGCCGGTGCCAGCACCGCGTCGGTCAACGCCTCCAGCGGGCGCGTCGTGATGGGCTGGTTCGGCGCGAGCGAACGCGGCCTCGCGATGGGCATCCGGCAGACCGCACAGCCACTCGGCGTCGGCATCGCCGCGCTCGCCCTGCCGCCGCTCGCCGAACAGGCGGGATTCCGCGCGGCACTGCTGTTCCCGGCCGGTCTCGCGCTGCTGGCCGCCTTGCTCGTCGGCCGGCTGGTCGTCGACCCGCCCCGCCCGCGGGCCGCCCCGGCGGCACCGAAACCCGCCTCGCCCTACCGGGAGCCCACGCTGTGGCGGCTGCACGGTGCCAGCGCGCTGCTCGTCGTGCCGCAGTTCGCGGTGTCCGCGTTCGCGCCGGTCTACCTGGTCGCGGTCCAGGCGTGGAGCCCGCTTGCCGCGGGCTGGTTCCTCGCGGCCGTGCAAGGGCTCGGCGCGCTCGGCAGGCTCGCCGCCGGTTACTGGTCCGACCGCGTGGCCAGCCGCCTGCGGCCGATGCGGGTGCTCGCCGTGGCCAGCGCGGCGGTGATGCTGCTGGTGGCGCTCGGCGACGCGAGCCTGCCGTGGCTGGCGGTGCTCGCGCTCGTGCTGGCGGCCGTGGTCACCGTGAGCGACAACGGCCTTGGCTTCACCGCGTCGGCCGAGCTCGCGGGCATCGCGTGGGCCGGCCGCGCGATGGGGGCGCAGAACACCGCGCAGAACGTGGCTGCGGCGCTGACGCCGCCGCTACTGGGCCTGGTCATCGGCGACACGCGTTACGCGCTCGCCTTCGGCCTGGCCGCCGCGTTCCCGGTGCTCGCCGTCTGGCTCACGCCGGTCCGCGCGGAACGCCGGTGAGGGGCGACCTCAGTTCACGTGCAGGCGGTCCTCGAAGGACTCCACCAGCTCCCGCCACGCCTTCTGCTCGGCGTCGAACGGCGGGCTCGGCGCCAGCCGGGTGGGGTCCGGCCGCAGCACGAAGGACACCAGCCAGCCCAGGCTCTCCGAGCTGGCCAGCGCGGCCGCCACGCTGTCGTCGTCGGCCCAGTCGGCGGCGTCGGTGAGCAGCTCCACCGCGAGCTCGAGCTGTGTCGGGTCGATCGCGTCAACGCCCTCGCCGATGTCCTCGTCGAGACCGGTGAGCACGTAAGTGTTGTCCGGGTCGACCTCGACCTCCAGCTCACCCGCTGTCGCCTTGACCAGCACGTCGTCCCAAGTGGACACCTCGGCCAGGTCGGTTTCGGCCATCTCCTTGGCGTCGGCGAGCTTGCGCGCGAGGGCCCGCTCGGAACCGAAGACCTCGATCCGGCCGTCCGCGCCGAGGAAGATCGGGTCGTCGTCCAGGTAGCACCGCAGCGTGTAGTACTCCCCGGCGGAAGTGACGATCTTGATCGGGTCGATGCCGACCTCGCCCCAGAAGCCGACGGGTTCGTCCTCGCTGTCCTCGGCCTCGCCGGTGTCCCCGGTGTACGTGCCGGACTCGCTCTCCTCGGTGTCCTCGGCGTCCAGGTCGTCGTCCCTGGAGTCGACCCCGGCCTCGGCCTCGGCGGACTCCTCGTGGAAGGCGGCGAGCTCCTCGGTGGTCTCCTCCAGCGTCGCGGCGTCCACGGCGGGAACCGTGATGAGCTGGTCGATCGTGTCCAGCACCGTGTCCCACTTCTCGGACACCACCCCGGAGAGCTCGTTCCACAGGCGGGTGCCCTCACGGCCGCTGAACGGCAGCTGCCCCTGGTCGAGCAGCGAGAAGCCCTCGCAGCCGTCGAGTACCTCGTGCACCTCGTCGAGCTCGCACACGTCGGCGAGGGAGCGCACGATGTTCACGATCTCGGCGAGCTCGCTGATCGTCCACGAATCGGGCTCCTCGGCCACCATCTCCGGCACGCCGACCAGGTCGTAGGAGTGGTCGTCGTCGGGAATCAGCTCGGGCACGTTCAGCGCGGGCACCGCGTCCCAGGCGGGATGGTCGATCAGGTCGTGCTGCTCGGCCGTGCGTACGTAGGCCGCGAGGTGGGCGGCGTCCGGAAACGCGTACAGGTCGTCCTCGTCGCCGAGGAAGGCCTCCCACTCCTCGCCGTCCTCCCGCCAGCGGGGCGCCCACAGGGTCACCAGATCACCCTGGGGCAGCCCGAGTTCGATCGGGATGATATCCTGTGCCATTCCGTTCCTCCGGATTACCGCCTGTGCGCGTGCCGATCTGGAAATTCCGCTGGACCCCGGACGCGATACGCGCAGCCTACGGGTTCCCGGCCCGAGCCGCGATCACCCCTCATGTCCCGAGGCGGGGATGGCACGATCGACAATCACGATGACTGACTTCCTCGCAGACCGCCTGCCTACCGACGCCGATCCGGACACGCTGTTCGACACCTTCTCCTCCTGGACCGCCGGGCGCGGCTTCGAGCTGTACCCGGCACAGGAGGAGGCGCTGATCGAGGTCGTCTCCGGGGCCAACGTCATCCTCTCGACACCGACCGGCTCGGGCAAGAGCCTGGTCGCGGTCGGCGCGCACTTCGCCGCGCTCGCCCAGGGCAGGCAGAGCTATTACACCGCGCCGATCAAGGCGCTGGTCTCGGAGAAGTTCTTCTCGCTCATCGACATCTTCGGCGCCGACAAGGTCGGCATGATGACCGGCGACTCGAGCGTGAACCCGGACGCGCCGATCATCTGCTGCACGGCGGAGATCCTGGCGAACATCGCCTTGCGGGACGGCGCCGACGCGGACGTCGGCCAGGTGGTGGCCGACGAGTTCCACTTCTACAGCGAACCGGACCGGGGCTGGGCCTGGCAGGTGCCGCTGCTGGAGCTGCCGCGCGCGCAGTTCGTGCTGATGTCGGCCACCCTGGGCGACGTCACCTTCTTCGAGAAGGACCTCACCCGCCGTACGGGCCGTCCGACGACCGCGGTGACCTCCGCGCAGCGTCCGGTACCGCTGACGTTCCGCTACGCGACCACACCGATGCACGAGACGATCTCCGAACTGCTGTTCGGCGGCCAGGCGCCCGTCTACGTCGTGCATTTCTCCCAGGCCGCCGCCGTGGAACGCGCGCAGGCGCTGATGAGCATCAACGTCACCACCCGCGCGGAGAAGGACGCGATCGCCGAGGCGATCGGCGGTTTCCGGTTCTCCGCGGGCTTCGGCAAGACGCTCTCCCGCCTGGTGCGGCATGGCATCGGCGTGCACCACGCCGGGATGCTGCCGAAGTACCGAAGGCTCGTCGAGCAGCTCGCGCAGGCCGGGCTGCTGAAACTGATCTGCGGCACCGACACGCTCGGCGTCGGCATCAACGTGCCGATCCGCACGGTGGTGCTCTCCGCGCTCACCAAGTTCGACGGCGTGCGCCAGCGGCACCTCAAGGCACGGGAGTTCCACCAGATCGCCGGGCGCGCGGGCCGCGCCGGTTATGACACCGACGGCTACGTGGTGGTGCAGGCGCCCGACCACGTCGTCGAGAACGCGAAGGCGCTGGAGAAGGCGGGCGATGACCCGAAGAAGAAGCGCAAGATCGTGCGCAAGAAGGCGCCCGAGGGCTTCGTCAACTGGACGGAGAGCACGTTCGAACGGCTCGTCGCCGCCGAGCCGGAGCCGCTGACCTCGAGCTTCCAGGTCAGCCACTCGATGCTGCTCAACGTGATCTCGCGGCCGGGCAACGCCTACGAGCACATGAAACACCTGCTGGAGGACAACCACGAGGATCGGGCCGCGCAGCGCAGGCACATCCTGCGGGCGATCGCGATCTACCGCGCGCTGCTCGCCGCGGGTGTGGTGGAGCAGCTCGGTGAGCCGGACCCGCAGGGGCGCTGGGCGCGGCTGACCGTGGACCTGCAGTTCGACTTCGCGCTGAACCAGCCGCTGTCACCGCTGGCGCTGGCCGCGATCGAGCTGCTCGACCCCGAGTCGCCGAGCTACCACCTCGACGTGGTGTCCATCGTGGAATCCACTGTGGACAACCCGAAACCGGTGCTGGCCCAGCAGCGGTTCAAGGCGCGGGGTGAGGCCGTGGCCGCCATGAAGGCCGAGGGCATGGAGTACGACGAGCGGATGGAGCAGCTCGAGGAGGTCACCTACCCGAAGCCGCTTGAGGAGCTGCTGGAGGCGGCGTACTCCCGCTACCGGGAGGGCCATCCGTGGGTCGCCGACTACGAGCTGGCGCCGAAGTCGGTGGTGCGGGACATGTACGAGCGCGCGCTGAACTTCGTGGAGTATGTGGGGTTCTACTCGCTGGCGCGGTCCGAGGGTGTGCTGCTGCGCTACCTCGCCGACGCCTACGACGCGCTGCGCCGGACCGTTCCCGACGAGGCGAAGACCGAGCCGTTGCAGGATCTCATCGAATGGCTCGGCGAGCTGGTGCGGCAGGTCGACTCGAGCCTGCTGGACGAGTGGGAGGCGCTGCGGCATCCCGAGGAGGTGTCGGCGGAGGACGTCGCCAAGGTGCCCGAGGGTCCGCCCCCGGTCACCCGCAACGAGCGGGCGTTCCGCGTGCTCGTGCGCAACGAGATGTTCCGCCGGGTGACGCTGGCGGCCAGGGAGGACTACGAGGCGCTCGGCGAGCTGGACGCCGGATCGGGCTGGGACGCCGACGCGTGGGCGGATGCCCTCGACGGCTACTTCGCCGAGCACGGCGAGCTGAGCACCGGCCCGGACGCCCGCGGACCGGCGCTGCTGATCATCGAGAAGGAGACGGATGTCTGGCGGGTGCGGCAGATCTTCGACGACCCGGCGGGCGACCACGACTGGGGCATCAGTGCCGAGATCGACCTCGCCGCCTCCGACGAGGCCGGTGCGGCCGTTGTCCGGGTCACCGACGTGAACCAGCTGTAGCCCGAACGAGCCGAACGAGCCGAACGAGCCGAACACTGCCGGGGTCGTGAGTGCGCACGCGAGTTAGAACTCGGGTACGCACTCACGACGTCCGCTAGCCGCCCATCGGGTGCCAGACGGTCTTCGGCTCCAGGTAGCGGCGCAGCCGCGCGATGTCCGGGCGCTCGGTCCAGTCCGGCTCGCCCGCGGGCACGGTGAGCACCCGCTTGACGGTGCCCGCGGCCTCGCGCGCCAGCTCCGTGCGCGCCTCGGCGCCCGCCCCGGTGGGGTCGAGCGCGTCGACGTCGCCGTGCGAGGCCAGCCACGGGCCCAGCTCGTCGGCCCGGCCGGTGAGCACGTTGACCACCCCGGCCGGCACGTCGGACGTCGCCAGGACCTCCGACAGCGTGATCGCGGGCAGTGGACGCTGCGCGCTGCTCACGACCACCGCCGTGCAGCCGCTCGCGAGCGCCGGTGCCAGCACGCTCACCAGCCCCAGCAGCGACGACCGCTGCGGCGCGAGCACACCGACCACGCCCGTCGGCTCCGGCACCGTGAACGAGAAGTACGGCCCGGCAACCGGGTTGGCCGCACCCAGCACCGTCGCGATCTTGTCGGTCCAGCCCGCGTACCACACCCACCGGTCGACCGCGGTGTCCACAACCGACTGTGCCTTCCCGCCCGAGATGCCCTCGGAGGCGGCCACCTCCGCGGCGAACTGCTCCCGCCGCCCCTCCAGCATCTCGGCGACCCGGTACAGCACCTGCCCGCGGTTGTACGCCGTCGCGCCCGCCCAGCCCGGGAACGCCTTGCGCGCCGCCACCACAGCGTCGCGCACGTCCTTGCGCGAGGCGTGCGCGGCGTTGGCCAGGAACCGGCCCTTCGCGTCCGAAACCGGGTACGAGCGCCCGGACTCCGAGCGCGGGAACTGCCCGCCGACGTAGAGCTTGTACGTCTTGGCCACCGGCACCCTGGCGCGTCGCTGCTCAGCCATCGAGGTAAGCCTCCAGACCGGTCCGGCCGCCCTCGCGGCCGAAACCCGACTCCCGGTACCCACCGAACGGTGCGGCCGGATCGAAACGATTGAACGTGTTGGCCCACACCACGCCGGCGCGCAGCTTGCCGGCCATCCAGAGGATCCGCGAACCCTTCTCGGTCCAGACTCCCGCGGACAGCCCGTACGGCGTGTTGTTGGCCTTGGCGACGGCCTCGTCCGGCGTGCGGAAGGTGAGCACCGACAGCACCGGTCCGAAGATCTCCTCGCGGGCGATCCGCATCGACTGCTCGACCCCGGAGAACACCGTGGGCGCGAAGAAGAACCCGCGGTCGGGCAGCGGGCAGGGGCTGGTCCAGCGCCGGGCGCCCTCGCTCTCGCCGGACTCGGTGAGCTCCCGGATCTTCGCGAGCTGCTCGGCGGAGTTGATCGCGCCGATGTCGGTGTTCTTGTCCAGCGGGTCGCCCAGCCGCAGCGTCGAGACTCGGTAACGCAGCTTCTCCAGCAGCTCGTCGACGACGGACTCCTGCGCGAGCAGCCGGGACCCCGCGCAGCACACGTGACCCTGGTTGTAGAAGATCCCGTTGACGATGCCGTCGACGGCCTGGTCGAGCGGCGCGTCGTCGAACACCACGTTCGCCGCCTTGCCACCGAGTTCGAGGGTGAGCCGCTTGTGCGTGCCCGCGACCGAGCGCTGGATGAGCTTGCCCACCTCGGTCGACCCGGTGAACGCGATCTTGTCGACGTCCGGGTGGTTCACCAGCTCGGCGCCGATGTCGCCCGCGCCGGGCAGGATGTTCACCACGCCCGGCGGCAGCTCCGCCTGCCTGCAGATCTCGGCGAACACGAGCGCGGTCAGCGGCGTGGTCTCGGCCGGCTTGAGCACCACGGTGTTTCCGGTGGCCAGTGCCGGTGCGATCTTCCACGCGAGCATCAGCAGCGGGAAGTTCCACGGGATCACCTGCGCGGCCACGCCCAGCGGCCGCGCGTGCGGGCCGAGCCCGGCGTAGTCGAGCTTGTCCGCCCAGCCAGCGTGGTAGAAGAAGTGCGCCGCGGCCGTCGGCACGTCGGCGTCGCGGGACTCCTTGATCGGCTTGCCGTTGTCCAGCGTCTCCAGCACGGCCAGCTCCCTGGCCCGTTCCTGGATCAGCCGGGCGATGCGGAAGATGTACTTGGCCCGCTCGGCGCCGGGCATCTTGCCCCACACCTTGTCGTAGGCGCGGCGGGCGGCGCGGACCGCCTTGTCCACATCGGACGCGGAGGCGGTGCTCACCTCGGCGAGCACCTCCTCGGTGGCCGGGTTGATCGTCTTCAGCGGCTCGCCCGAGCCGTCGGTGAACTCGCCGCCGATGAACGGCCGGTAGGCCGGTTTCAAGTTGGCGATGTCCCGCGACTCCGGTGCGGGCGCGTACTCCCACATGTTCATGCTCAGTCCTGGGTGACGTAGTCGGGGCCGCTGTAGTGGCCGTCGAGCTGCGTGCGGCGCTGCAGCAGCAGGTCGTTGAGCAGGCTGGACGCGCCGAAGCGGAACAGCCCGGGCGTCAGCCACTCCGGGCCTGCGACCTCGTGCACGGCCACCAGGTAGCGGATCGCGTCCTTCGTGGTGCGGATCCCGCCCGCCGGTTTGACCCCGCGCAGTTCCCCGGTGGCGGTGTACCAGTCGCGCACCGCCTGCAGCAGCACGTGCGTGCCGGGCAGTGTCGCGGCGGGGGAGACCTTGCCGGTCGAGGTCTTGACGAAGTCGCCGCCCGCGAGCAGCGCCAGCCAGGCCGCCCGGCGCACGTTGTCGTAGGTGCCCAGCTCCCCGGTCTCCAGGATGACCTTGAGGTGCGCGTCCCCGCACGCCGCCTTCACCGCCTGGATCTCCTCGAACACCTGGCCGTAGCGGCCTTCGAGGAACGCGCCACGGTCGATCACCATGTCCACCTCGCTTGCCCCCGAGCGCACCGCGAGCGCGACGTCGGCGAGCTTGACATCGCGCCCGGAGCGGCCGGACGGGAACGCCGTCGCCACGCTCGCGACGCCGATCCCCGAGCCGCGCAGGGCTTCGACGGCCGTCGCGGCCAGGTCCGGGTAGACGCACACGGCGGCCACCGGCGGCGTGTCCGGGCGCTCCGGGTCCGGGCGGCGGGCCTTCGCCGCCAGTGCCCGCACCTTGCCGTGCGTGTCGGCGCCTTCGAGGGTGGTCAGGTCGACCATGGAGATCGCGGTGTCGATCGCCCAGAGCTTGGCCGCCTTCTTGATGCTGCGCGTGCCGAGGCTCGCGGCCCGTTGCTCGATGCCGACCTGGTCGACGCCCGGCAGGCCGTGCAGGAACCGGCGCAGGCTCGCGTCGTCGCGGATGGCGTCGGCGAGCCCGGCCGGCAGAGTAGCTGTTGCCATGCCGCCGAGCCTAGTGCGCACCCCACCCTCGTGAGTGCGCACGCGAGTTCTAACTCGCGTAGGCACTCACGAGGGCAGCGGGCCCAGCGCGAGCATCCTGGTGTCCGGCAGGCTGTGCGCGGCCGCCGCGGGTGCCTGACCCGGCTCGCAGAAGGCCGAGACCATCACCAGGGTCCACGGGCTCGGCGGGGCGGTGATGTTCTGGTTGACCGCCGTGGTGATCCGCGTGTCGCCGTCCTCGGAATGCATGCTCCAGGTCCCGTAGCCGGGCAGCGAGCCGTTGTGTCCCCACACCGCGGGCTCGCCGGGGCACATCGCCTCGAGCGGCAGGCGCATCAGCCCCAGCCCGTAGTCGAAGCCCGCGTAGTCGCCCTCGAGATTGCGGGCGGGCACGGTCCGCTTCATCTGCGCGAGCATGCCCTCGCTCAGCAGTTCCCCGCCGAGCAGGGCGCCGAAGAACCGGTTCAGCTCCGCCGCGGTGGAGATGACGCTGCCGGAACCGAAGTAGCGGGAGTAGTTGTACGTCGTGACGTCGGTGAGCGGGCGCGGCGGCTCGTACAGCTGCTCGTAGCCGCGGGCCGCCGCGTGGGGCAGGAACGGGAAGTCGCGGACGAGCGCGGTGCGGTGCAGGCCGAGCGGGCGGAGCACCCGCTCCTTCAGCAGGCGTTCCATCCGCTGCCCGGACACCTTCTCGACCAGCAGCGCCAGCACGGTGTAGCCGGTGTTGGAGTACCGCCAGTCCGTGCCCGGCTCGAACAGCAGCGGCTGCCTGGTACTCAGCTCGACGACCTTGGTGGGGGCGAAGTGGGTGAACCGCTCGGTGTCCACTTCGGGCAGGCTCGCCCACGTGGCCTCCGGTGGCAGATCCCTTGGCAGGCCGCTGGTGTGCTGCAGCAGCTGCCTTACCGTGATCGGCTCGGCATACGGCAGCAGCCCGGGCAGGTACTCACTGATGCGGTCGTCGAGCCCGATCCGGCCCTCGTCCGCGAGTTGCAGCACCAGCGTGGCGGTGAACGTCTTCGAGACGCTGCCGGTCCGGATGCGGCCGTCGGTCCTCGGCGCCCGCTCGGTGCGGACGTCGCCCACGCCGCTGGTGCCGCTCCACTCGCGGCCGTCGTCTGCCGTCACCGCGAGCACCCCGGGCATCCCGGCGCTCACCGTCGCGTCCATCGCGTCCTGGATGCGGTCCGGCGTGGCGGCCGTCGCCGTGCCCGTGGAGAGCGCGCCCGCGAGCAGCGCGGAGCAGGTCAGGACCGTCGCGGTCTTGCGAATGGCATGGCGCACAGAAACCCCCAGAAATCCGTACCGGACCGGCCCGGCACACGCTAGGGGATGGCCCGCTCAGCCCTCAACCGCCTTGCGCGGTTCCCGTGGGACGCGCTTGACCTCGACGCCGCCCCAGAAGGCGAGGCCGTTGATGCGCACCACCGGCGCGTCCGGGGCGGCGGAGTCCGCCGCGCCCTTCTTGTCCGTGGTCTCGAACGCGCCCATGATCCCGATGCCGGTCACCTCGACGACGATGTCGTCGGGCACGGTGATCTCGATCCCGCCCATGATCGCCACCGCGGTGATGGTCGAGTGTCGCTCGGCGAAGCGGGCGTGGCGCAGGTCGATCTCGACGCCGCCCCAGAAGGCGAAGCTGTTGTGCTGCGGCGGGACCACCCAGTTGCCCTTGCGAGCGGTCCCGGACATGATCGCGATCGACACCGCCGAGCCGGGCTGCCCGCCGATCCGCTGGTCCGGCCTGTGCACCTGCGCCGGCGTCACCGGCAGCAGCGCGGCACTCGTGGAGACGTCGGGCAGGTCCTCGACGACCGGCTCGAGGTCGCCGAGAGTCTTCGCCGAGTAGACCTGGTCGAGCCGTTCCTCGAGCTCGTTCACCGTGATCCGGCCCTCGCCGAGGGCGGAGTGCAGGATCTGGGCGATCCGTTCGCGGTCGGCGTCCGAGGCCCGCAGCTGTTTCGGGTCGGGCCTGCCCGGCTGTTCGGTCACGGGACAACCCTAGCGCCAGTGCCCGGATAGGGTGTCCGCCATGGACGTGCTCGTCGTCGATCATCCGCTGGCAAGGGCCCGCCTCTCCACGATGCGCGACGCCCGCACCGACAGCGCGGCATTCCGCGCGGCGCTGCACGAGCTGACCGTCATGCTCATCTACGAGGCCACTCGCGGGGCGCCGCTGCGGACCGAGCGCATCCACACGCCGGTGGCGCTCACCGACGCCTACCGCCTGGCCAGCCCGCCGCTGCTGGTGCCGGTGCTGCGGGCCGGGCTCGGCATGGCCGACCAGGCGCACAAGCTCATTCCGGACGCCCAGATGGGCTTCGTCGGGCTGGCGCGCGACGAGGAGACGCTGCGGCCTACGCCCTACATGGAGTCGCTGCCGGCCTCGCTCGCCGAGCGACCGGTGTTCGTGCTCGATCCGATGCTGGCCACCGGCGGGTCGATGGAGTACACGATCCGCCTGCTGACCGGCCGCGGCGCCACCGACGTCACGGCGATCTGCGCGCTGGCAGCGCCGGAGGGGCTCAAGCGGCTGGAGGACTCGGGGCTGCCGGTGCGGGTCGTCACGGCCAGCGTCGACGAGCGGCTCAACGACTCGGGCTTCATCGTGCCCGGTCTCGGCGACGCGGGAGACCGCCAGTACGGAACCGTCTAGCGGCCCGGGCCGCTCAGCGCAGCCAGCCGGTGGCGTTCGCGCGCAGGGCCGTCTCGTAGGAGCCGCCCTTGTCGAACTCCGCGGGCAGGTTCCCGTTCAGTTCGAGCGAGACCAGCCCGTGGACGAAGGCCCAGCAGCTGTGGGCGACCACCTCGGCCGGGGCGCCGCCGAGCACGCCGTCCTCGATCCCGGCCCGCACGGTCTCCAGCAGCGGCTCCAGCGTGGACATCGCCAGCGCGCCCGCCTCCTCGTTCGGCTCGAACCCGGGCACCGCCTTCGCGAACATGATCGAGTAGAGATGCCTGCTCGCCAGCGCGCTGTCCCGGTAGGCCAGCCCGAACCGCACGAGGTCCTCCACGACGTCGCCCGTGCGCCCGACCGCCCGCATCCGGGCCTCGAACCGCCGGAAGCCCTCCGTGTAGAGGGCGTTCACGAGATCGCCCTTGCCGCCGAACAGCGAGTACACCGCGGTGGTCGACGTCCCGGCGTCGGCGGCGAGGCGGCGCATGCTCAGCGCCTTCGCGCCCTCGGTGGAGAGCAGCTCGCCCGCGCGGTCGAGCAGCCGCAGCCGCAGTGCTTCGTCGTGGGTCCGCGGACGTGGCATTCCGACACCGTATCCCGACGGTGTTACGAAACCCGCTCCGGAGGCCGCGTCTCAGTGTTGACCTGGAGCGCGCTCCAGGTCGTACGGTCACCGCATGAGCTACTCGATAGCGGAAGCGGCGCGGCGTAGCGGTCTGTCGATCGACACCCTCCGGTACTACGAGCGGATCCACCTGCTCGACCCACCGGAACGGGACGCCGCGGGCAGGCGCGCCTACTCCGAGGCCGATCTCACCTGGTTGCAGTTCCTGACCAAGCTGCGCACCACCGGCATGCCGATCCGCCGCATGCGGGAGTACGCCTCGCTGCGCAAGCGCGGCGTCGCCAGCGCGGCGAGGCGCAGGACGATCCTGATCGAGCAGCGTGGCTCCGTCGCCGAGCGGATCGCCGAGCTGCAGTCGTGTCTCGACGTCCTCGACTACAAGATCACCAACTACGAGCAGCTCGAGCAGGGGTACTCCTCGGCCGTGCGGGAGGTGACCGCATGATCCCGGTGCGCGAACTCGGCGGCCTGACCCTCGGCGCCCAGGGCCTCGGCTGCATGGGGATGAGCGACTTCTACGGCACCGGCGACGACAGCGAGTCGATCGCCACCGTCCACCGGGCACTCGACCTCGGCGTGACCCTGCTCGACACCGCCGACATGTACGGCTACGGCCGCAACGAGGAGCTCGTGGGCCGGGCGATCGCGGGCCGCCGCGAGGAGGTGGTGCTGGCGACGAAGTTCGGCATCGTCCGCGACGAGAACGACCCGGCCGCACGCGGGGTCCGCGGCGACCCCGCATACGTGCGGTCGGCCGCCGAGGCGTCGCTGCGCAGGCTCGGGGTCGAGACCATCGACCTCTACTACCAGCACCGCGTCGACCCCGGCGTGCCGATCGAGGAGACGGTGGGGGCCATGGCGGCGCTGGTGGAGCAGGGCAAGGTGCGTCACCTCGGGCTGTCGGAGGCGGGCGCCGAGACCATCCGGCGGGCGCACGCCACGCATCCGATCACGGCGGTGCAGACGGAGTGGAGCCTGTGGTCCCGCGACATCGAGGACGAGGTCGTGCCCACCTGCCGCGAGCTCGGTATCGGGATCGTCGCGTACGCGCCGCTCGGCCGGGGCTTCCTCACCGGCCGGTTCGCCTCGTCCGGCGACTTCGGGGAGGGCGACTTCCGGCAGCGCTCGCAGCCCCGGCTGGCCGAGGGCAACCTGGAACGCAACCTGGCGCTCGTCGACGCGCTGCGAGCCGTCGCCGTCGAGCGGGGAGTCACCGCGGGCCAGCTCGCGCTGGCCTGGGTACAGCACCGGGGCACCGATGTGGTGCCGATCCCGGGCACCAAGCGCCGCCGGTACCTCGAGGAGAACGTCGCCGCCGTGGACATCGAGCTCAGCGAGGCCGACCGCCGGGCCATCGAGAAGGCCGTGCCGGCCGACGCGGTCGCCGGTGACCGCTATCACGAGGACGCGATGCGCCTGCTCGGGCGCTGATCACCCGGCCCGAGTGCCGGCCGGTCGGCATCCGGAAGGTTGCTGACCAGCCGTTTCGCCGTGGCGGGACCCCCCTGTTTTCGGCTGTCCGGTGGCATGTAATCTTTTCCTTGTCGCCGGGGAGACCGGGCTGG
>NZ_JAEHOB010000023.1 GCF_016464705.1 Qaidamihabitans albus | reverse complement strand
GATCAGACCAAGACCAGATCCACCGTTACCCGGACAGTCCCGGTGCGGGCGTCGAGGTCCGCGATGACGAGCGAACCACCCCATCCTCCCCAGTAACAGGCTCGTCCTTGCGGCACGTAGGGCACTGTCTCGGTCTCGGGAAGCGCGTAGCCGATACCCCATCGCAGCGGGATGTCAAGAACAAGATCCGCTCCGTGGCTCTGCTCATCGAAGATCAGACCGATGGTGTCGGGCGACAGCAGTCGCACGCCGTCGATCGTGCCGTCCAATGCGAGCGCTTTCAGGATGCGAGCCACGGAGCGTGCGTTGCCGTGACCGTTGAGTGCGCCCAGTTCGGCGCGCCGCCAGGCTGTGGTGTTGGCGGCGAGGGCATCGGTCAATGGTCCGCGAAGCGTTTTGTACTTGGGGCTGTCGTGGTCCAGGGTGTCCATGTCGAACGGCAATGGCGGAGGGGGCGTAACCGGCGCGATCCGGTTCCGGTCGGCGTCGCTCGCGCCGATCCGGAAGTCGGCGTCCAGCGGTCCGGCGATCTCCTCGGCGACGAAGCGTTTGAGCTCTTTGCCGGTCACGCGGCGCACCAACTCGCCGACGAGATGACCTTGGTTCTGTGCGTGGTAGCCCGACGCCGTGCCCGGTTCCCACCACGGCGCCTGGGCCGCGAGTCGTCGAGTGGCGGACGCACTGTCGTACATGTCCGCAAGGCTGATCGGCGCTTCCCAACCGGACACGCCGGAGGTGTGACTGAGGATGTGCCGGACCTCGACGTGGTCCTTGCCGTTCTCGGCGAACTCCGGCCAGTACTTCGCGGCGGGCGTGTAGGGGTCGAGCCGCCCCCGGTCGATCAGCATCAACGCCGCGAGGTTGGACACGGTCTTGGTCGTTGACCAGACGTTGGTGATGGTGTTCCGGGCCCAGGGCGTGCGGTGTTCGGCATCGCACCAGCCACCCCAGATGTCCACGACGGTGCGGCCGTCGACGTCGACAACGACGCTGGCACCAAGCTCGTTGCCGGACCGGATCTGTTCGGTGAACGCGTCTCGCACGGATTCGAATCGCACATCACAGCTGCCTTGGACGTCCACGACTGATCGCCCTTCCCTCATTGAACGAGCCCGCGGCAGGGCGCACCGCGCTGCAACGCGCGCTCGACCAGGGCACCGCGCGCCGGCGACCCACTGTGCTGGATGCGTTCGCGGTAGCGCGACGCCGCTTCGCGGCTGGGAGGCGCATCGAGATGCAGGGACTGGCTGACGAACTCGGTGTCAACCGGGTCACCCTGTACCGCTGGGTGGGCTCGCGCGAGCAGCTGATTACCGAGGTGCTGTGGTCGGCCACCCAGAAGAGCTTCGCTGCCTATCGGGCCACGGTGGCTGCCGGCCCGCGGGCCGCGGCCGCCCTGACCATGTTCGTCCGGGACGTGAACAACCACGCCGGCATGCAGAAACTGCTTCGCGACGAGCCCGGCTTCGCGCTCAACCTGCTCACGAGCATGTCCGGCGAGTACCAGCACTGCTACCTCGGCCTGGTTCGCGACCTCATCGCCGAAGATCGTGCCGCCGAGTTGGTCTCGCATGAGGTACCGCTCGATGATCTCGCCTACACCGCTGTCCGCATCACCGAGGCCTACATTCACACCCGCGTCATCACCGGCGAGGAACCCGACGCCGCACGCGCCGAGGCGGTCCTGCGTGCCCTGCTGCGCTGACGCGAGGTTGGGCCTTGATGTGCACTGGCGGCTACGTCCCGGCTGGTGACACAGCGTGACCGCAGACAGCAGCAACAGCACGAATCGTCGTTCACCGTGACAGGTCAGCCTCATCCAGCACGGTCGCCACCGTTTGCGGAACACGTGCGAGGTCACGCAGCCGTAGCCCACGGCCTCCATGGCATCCGGATACCCGTTGATCACGTTCGACGGGTCGACGTACTCGCCCGCAGTGCGATCGGGGACCAGCTCGGCAATACACCCGACGTCGCCGGAAGCACCACCGGCAACGCCGGGTAACCAACGAAGCGGCGGCGGCGTTGGAAGGCATGTTCACCGAGGACACCGGGGCGGGAAAGTGGCGGGTCGACCGAGTATGACGCCTGACAGCAGGCAACCCCAGGCCGCTGACCTGGGGTGATGCTCCCCCAGCTGGACTCGAACCAGCAACCCTCCGGTTAACAGCCGAATGCTCTGCCAATTGAGCTATGGGGGAATGCTCCGCGCCGGTCCGGGGCCAACCCGGCCGACAAGAAAGAACTCTAACGCATCGTTGATCCACCTCGTGCAGCACCCCCGGGTTGCGACGCCCGCGCGCCGGGCACGCCGCTGGGGGACAATGGGGCCACGACCACCAGCCACGAGGAGGCGCAAAACATGAAGACCTTCCTGCTCGGCGCAGCGGTCGGTTACGTGCTCGGCGCGCGTGCCGGGCGCGCGCGATACGAGCAGATCGTGCGTACCTATCGCGGGATCGCCGATCACCCCGCCGTCCAGGGCGCTGCCGGCGTCGCCCGGGCCAAGGTCGGCGAGAAGCTCGGCGAACGGGTCCCGCTGGCCCGCAAGATCGGCGAGCAGGCGCCCTACAGCGCCGACGGCCGTCGCCGGGCCGGCCAGCGCTAACCGGTCCGCGCGACGGCGAACACCCTGCGGAAGGGAAACCACGTGGTGTCGTCGTCGCGCGGCGGGTAGGCCTCGTCGAGCATCGGCGCCAGCTCCGCGCGGAAGCGCTGCCACTCCTCGGGCTCCAGCGCCGCTCGCACGGGCCGCAGCGCGGTGCCGCTGATCCATTCGAGCACCGCATCGCGCCCGCCGAGCCGCTGGATGTAGGTCGTCTCCCACGCCTCCACGGCCTCCACGGCACAGCCCTCCCCCGCCAGCAGCTCGGCGTACTCCTGCGGCATGTCGACCGCCTCCCCCTCCCGCGCGGCGTCCGCCAGCTTCGGCGCCCAGCGTGGACTCTCGGCGAGCCGCCTGGCCAGGAGATGCGAAGGCGCGTTCGTGTTCCCGGGCATCTGCACGGCGATCCAGGCGCCGCCGGGCAGCGCGGCGACCCATTCCCGCAGCAGCCGCCGGTGCTCCGGAACCCAGTGCAGCACGGCGTTGGACACGACCACGTCCGTGTCCGGCGCCGGTGTCCAGTCGCGCACGTCCATGACCCGGGCATCGACACCCGCCTCGCGCGCGGCCGCCACCATCTCCGGCGAGCCGTCGATCGCCTCGACCTTGGCATGCGGCCACCGCCGGGCGAGCGTCACCGTCAGGTTCCCCGGGCCGCAGCCCAGGTCGGCGACCCGCCGCGGTGCCTCGGCGTCGATCCGCGCCGTCAGCTCGAAGAACGGCCGTGCCCGCAGGTCGCCGTAGCGCAGATAGCTCACCGGGTCCCACATATCGCCTCCCAGTACGAGCGTACTGCTAGGACTACGGGCCCGCCAGCTGCTCGGCGGCCTCCTCGGCGATCGCGGCCAGCGGTCCGGTGTCGGTACCGGGATCCGGCCGCACCTGGAGTACCACCCCGTCCGTGCCGGGCAGCTTGCGCGCGACGAACCACGCGCCGCCTTCGCCCGGCAGGTCCTTGCGGTGCCGCGACCGGATGGAGCCCTCCACCCGCCTGCGCACCATCACCGGGATCCGGCCCGGCTTCGGCAGGACGTACCGGACGGGTGCGCGGTCGGCCAGCAGCACCGCCTTCCCCGCGTGCGCGGTGACCTGCGCCTCCGTGACGGCCAGGGTGTCGCCCGACCACACCGCCTTGCTGATCAGGTGCCAGCCGATCCGGCGTGCCCCGGCGCCCTCCGGCACCCACAGGCCGAGCGCGGTGACGGCTACGTGCCCGCCCGTGGCCACCGCACCGGACGCCAGGACGTGCTCACCCTCGGCGAGCCCGCCCCGGATCTCCTCGGGCACCTGTTCCCCGAACAACCTGCTCAGCCAGCTCATCAATCCATCCTGCTGACGGCCTGATCCCGCAGTGCCTTGCGGTACTGCTCCAGCGCCACCAGGTCGCCAAACATCGCGCGGTAGTCGTCGGCCGCCTCCACCGGCGACAGGCGCTGCAACTTCGACTTCAGCTCCCCGATCTGCCGCGCCACCAGGTTCTCCTGCACGGCCGCGAGCACGCTGGAGATGTAGCGCACGTCCACCTCGCCCTTGGCCTTCAGCGGCTCGACCGCGAGTTCCGAGATCAGCGACCGGACGGTGCCCTGTGCCGCGTGCTGACTCGCCGCGTCGATCAGCGCCGGGCCGGCCAGCCCTCCCCCGGTACCACCGGCCGCCAGCACCGCGCGGTGCACGGACACATACGCCGGGTGGGTGAACGCGTCCTCGGGCAGCGCGTCGTACTCCGGCCCGGTCAGCGCGGGCTCCTGCAGCGCCGCCTTCAGCACCTCCCGCTGCGCGCGCAGCTCCGGATGCCGTGGATCGGGCCGCGCGAGGTCGTCCGCAGGCGCCGAGCCGTTCGTGCTCGCCGCGGCCCGCCGGTGGTTCGGCTTCACCGGGACGCCGGTGCTCTCCCTGACCCGGCGCACCACCATCGCCTCGTCCTGCCAGCCGACCCACCACGCCAGCTTGGTGGCGTACCCGTCGCGCTTGGCCCTGTCCTTGATCTGCGCCAGCAGCGGCACCGTCCGCTGCAGCGCCGCGACCTGGCCGTCCACCGAATCCAGGTCGTACTCGCGCAGGATGCTGCGGATGGCGAACTCGAACAGCGGCGTCCGGCGGGCCACCAGGTCGCGCACGGCCGCGTCGCCCTTGGCGAGCCGCAGCTCGCACGGGTCCATGCCGTCCGGCGCGATGGCGATGTAGGTCTGCCCGGCGAAGGTCTGGTCGCCCTCGAACGCCTTCAGCGCCGCCTTCTGCCCCGCCTCGTCACCGTCGAAGGTGAAGATCACCTCACCGCGGAAGGCGTCGTCGTCCATCATCAGCTGCCGCAGCACCCGCATGTGCTCGTCACCGAACGCCGTGCCCGAGGAGGCCACCGCGGTCGGCACACCCGCCTCGTGCATCGCCATCACGTCGGTGTAGCCCTCGACCACCACGACCTGGTGCCTGCGGGCGATCTCCCGCTTGGCCAGGTCGAGGCCGAACAGCACCTGCGACTTCTTGTAGATCTGGCTCTCGCTCGTGTTGAGGTACTTCGCCTGGATCGGGTCGTCGTCGAAGATCCGCCGGGCGCCGAAGCCGACGATGTCACCGCCGCGATCCTTGATCGGCCACACCAGCCGCCGGTGGAACCGGTCGATCGCGCCCTGCCTGCCCTCCTTGGAGATCTGCGCCTTGTAGAGCTCGTTCAGCTCGAACCCCTTGTTGAGCAGATGCTTCGTCAGCCGCTCCCAGCCCGCCGGCGCGAAGCCGCAACCGAACTTCCTTGCCGCGACCTGGTCGAAGCTCCGCTCGCTGAGGAAGTCGCGGGCCTTGCGCGCCTCCGGCGTCAGCAGCTGCTCGGCGTAGAACTCCTGGGCGGCCTTGTGCACCTCGACCAGCCGGGCCCGCGTGCCGCGGTCGCGCTGGACGCTGCCGCCGCCGCCCTCGTAGGTCAGGTGCAGGCCGATGCGGTCGGCGAGGCGCTCCACCGACTCGACGAAGCCGAGGTGCTCGATCTGCATGACGAACTTGATGACGTCGCCGCCCTCGCCACAGCCGAAGCAGTGGAAGGTGCCGTGGGTCGGGCGCACGTTGAACGACGGGGTCTTCTCCTCGTGGAAGGGGCACAGCCCCTTCAGCGCCCCGCCGCCGGCCCGGCGCAGCGCCACGTACTCACCGACGACCTCGTCGATCCGACTGCGCTCACGCACCTGTGCGATGTCGCTCTCCCGGATCCGTCCCGCCACGGTTTCACTCTAGGCCGTGTCGCCTAGCGCGCTGACGGAGGTGCGCGGGCGGGGCCATACTCACCACCATGGCCGTCACCGAGGATGCGCTGTCCGCGGCGTTCACCGCCCACCGTTCCCACCTGGTCGCGGTGGCATACCGCCTCACCGGGTCACTGGCCGACGCGGAGGACGCGGTACAGGAGGCGTGGCTGCGGCTGAGCTCACTGCCCGCACGCGGCCACGCGGAGATCCGGGACCTCCGCGGCTGGCTGACCACCGTCGTGAGCAGGCTGTGCCTTGACCGGCTGCGCTCGGCGACGGCCCGCCGCGAGCGCTACGTCGGCGAGTGGCTGCCGGAGCCGATCGTGACACCGGCCGACCGGGCGCCCGGCGAGGACCCGCTCGACGCGGTCGTGCGCGACGACGGCGTGCGGATGGCCGCGATGGTGGTGCTCGACAAGCTGACTCCGGAGCAGCGCGTGGCCTTCGTGCTGCACGACGCGTTCGCCGTGCCCTTCGACGAGATCGCCGGGATCCTCGGCTGCTCGCCGGCGGCCGCGCGGCAGCACGGCTCGCGGGGCAGGCGTGCGCTCGCCGACGCGGACCCGCCGCCCCGGGCCGGCCTCGCCGAGCAGCGCGAGGTGCTGGAGCGGTTCGTGACGGCCATGCTCGCCGGGGACGTGCGCGCCGTGGCCGAGGTCCTGCACCCCGAGGTCGTGCTCATCGGCGACTCCGACGGCAAGGCCAGGACGGCCCGCAGGATCATGGCCGGTGCCGACAAGATCCTGCGCTTCTTCCAGGGCCTGCTCAAGACGTACCGGCCGGGCGCGTTCGCGTCGTCCCGGCCGGTGGTGGTCAACGGCGACCTGGGCATCTACACGCCGACGGCGCCCGGCGGTGACGGTTACCGCGACCTCGACGCCCACGTGCAGACCTTCGCCATCCGCGACGGCAGGATCGTCGCGATCTACGACGTGGCGAACCCCGACAAGCTCACCCGGGTGCCCCCTGCCTCGTGAGTGGCTACACGAGTTCTCACTCGCGTGGGCACTCACGAGTCGACGTCGGCCGGTACGGGGATCCGGCACGCGTCGCCCGAGGTGAAGCCCTGGTCGGTGATCTCCAGTGCGCTGTTGACCCTGGCCCGCTGGTTCTCCAGCCCGATCAGGTACGTCAGCTCGATCACGCCCCGGCGACCGAACTCCCGCTCCAACTCGGCCACCTGCTCGTCGGTGACACGGACCGGGGTGTCGGTCATCGCGTCGGCGTAGGCGATCGCGAGCCGCTCCTGCCGGCTGAACTTCGGCGATGTCAGGTAGTCGTCGATGCTCGTCAGCCGCTCGATGTCCAGCCCCTCGTGCTTCTGCAGCATCGTGCCGAAGTCGACGCACCATGAGCAGCCCAGCCGTACCGCCGTGCGGTACACGGCAAGCTCGCGGACGCTCACCGGAAGCGTGCGCGCGGCCCGCCCGGTCATGAGCTCGTGCACCGACGCCGCCCGCATCAAACGCGGGTGGTGCGCGAACACGGTGAACGGCTCGGGCACCGCGCCGTAACGGCGCCGTGCGAACCGGTACGCCAGCCGCACGAGCGGACCGGCCTGCTTGGTCGACAGTCCCTTGATGCGTGGCATGAGCCCTCCTCGGTTTCGGTACGTGGTTCACCCCGGAGGACGAGACGGCGACGCGAGATGTGACAGCGGCCGTTTGTGCTGGTCAGACGTCGTGAGTGGCAACCGGCGTTCTCACTCGCGTGGGCACTCACGAGGGGGTGGGCGGCGGGCGCAGGTCCCAGAGGTGGACGCCGCCGATCACCTGCCCGGCCCGGCCCAACAGCAGCTCCACGGTCCGGCGCACAGGGTCCGCGCCGGCGTGCGCGCGGACCACCACCGCGTCCGCGCGCCAGTAGCGCAGGTCCTCGGCGGCGGCCGCCCGGTCCTCCGCGGTGATCTGCGGCACCGTGCCCGACTCGTCCGCCTCCTCGAGCAGCTCCGAGGTGGGCCGCCGCAGCGCCCCGTACCGGCCGCGGCCGTCGGTGCCCGGCCCCACGAAATAGCCCTCCACGAGCGCGAACCCGAAACCGGCCTCGACCTGCCAGTGCAGTGCCTCGGCGTCACCGGTGTCGGGCAGCGGCGCGACCACCAGCGACCCGCCCTGCTCGATGTGATCGCGCCACAGACCGCCGGTGAAGAACGCAGGGGCCACGTCGCGTTCACCGACCCGCAGCTCGGTGGGCGCGATCGGCACGAGCGCGAGCACGAGGGCCCCGAACCACACCACCCGCCAGGTCAGGCGCCACTCCGGGACGTTCCCGCCCAGCCGCAGCGCACGCTCGGTGCCCATCGCCAGCAGGATGCCGATGGCCGGCACGCAACCGAGCGCGAACCGGGACTCGAGCACCGAGTCGAACAGCGGCCGGTCGAACAGCAGCAGCCACGGCCCCGGTATCGAGGTGGCGGTGCCGTCGACCACGAGCAGGACGCCCATCGACAGCCACGCCATCGCGAACATCGCCACCGCGACCGCGCGCGCCGCCGCCACCCGCCACAGCCACACGGTCACGACGACCATCAGGATGACGAGCGGCCAGCCGAAGAACGCGTTCTCCTCGGTGCGGTTCAGCGAGAGGTCCTTCGCCGCCTCCGCGTTGGCGGCGACCGACTCGGTGGCGAACGTGGTGAACGCCGCGGCGTCGTTGCCCACGAAGCCGTGTTCGAGCGTGCTGTAGCTCTGCGGGCCGGAGAACTGCCACCACAGCGGGAACGCCACGAGCACCAGCGCGACCCCCGCCGCCACGCCGAGCCCGATCCCGAGCGGCCGGGCCCGCTCCAGCGTCTCCTCGGGCCTGGACAGCGCGTAGACCCCGGCGAACACGAGCAGCGTGGTCGCCGCGATGAGCAGCGGCTCCTCGCCGAGGAAGACCTGGTACGCCAGCAGCAGTCCGAGGATCACCCCGTTGCGTACCGGCCGCTCGCCGCGGGCCAGCTTGAGCAGCCACAGCACGATGAGCGGGAGGACGAAGAGCACCACGAAGTTCGGGTGCGCGTTGGCGTGGGAGATGATCGGCGGTGCGAAGGCGCAGAACGCACCGCCCACCGCGGAGCCGATCCGGGTGCGCACGATGTGCCGCGACAGCACCCAGTACCACGCCGCCGCCGTCCCGGCGAGGCCCCCGGTCAGCGCGAGCGCCCACGTCACGGTGGGGCCGAACGCCAGCGTGACGGGCGTGAGCGGGACGCCCACCCCGAGCATGACCGTGTTGGACATCAGGTTCACGCCGAGCGGGAAGTTCTGCAGCGTGCTCGACAGCGGGTTCTCCAGGTTGGCGACCGAATGCGCCGTGACCGCGAAGAACCACTCCCACATGTTCTGGTCCTGCACACTGCTCGACAGGTAGCCGCGCTCCAGATCCATCCACAGTGGACGGTAGATCAGGAAGGCGGCCACGGCGAAGCCGAGCAGCGCAGCCGCGTCGGCGACGCCCGGCCACAGCCGCCTGCCCGCGGTGGACGCCGGCTCCCGGGCCGGCTGCGACACCACCGCCCGCAGGGTGCCTGTCGGGCTCACGGCTCGACGACCCGCGCCAGGAAGTAGACGGCGCCGGTATCGGCATGGCGGACCAGCAGCAGGAAGGGCCGGTCCACCTCCACGGTGACGGGCTCGCCCGCCGGCATCGAGACCAGCCGCATCATCACCGCCGTGGCCGCCGCTCCTTCCAGGCCGCTCTCGTCCACCCGCAGCACCGCCTCGTGCAGCACGTCGGACACGACCAGCCGGGGATCGGCGGAGAGGGACCCGAAGTCCGCCTCGCGGGTGAACATGGTCCGCACGCCCAGTGCCTTCAACGTCTCGGTGAGCTCGCTACGCAAGTCCAGCGAGAACTTCGGCACGGACAGGTTCACCTGCGGGTTCTGCCTGCTGGACAGCAGATCCGACAGCAACGCCTCGTCCAGGGTGGACTCGGCGGCGCCGAGCTCGGCATCCGGCAGCAGCACGACGGCCTCGACCCCGCCGACCGCGGGCAGAGCCACGAGCTGCCAGCCGTCGCGCGCGGCGTAGCCGAGCTGCTCCGACTGCCGCATCGTCGGCACCCGCCGGGTGCCCGAGGGGGCGTGGAAGTCGGCCTCCGCGGTGTCCTCCGCCCGGAACGGGTAGGTCCAGCCGACGCGCAGGTAGAGCGCGTTGACGATGCTCGCCACGGTGTCGTCGGCGACGGAGCCGGGTCCGAGGAGCTCGGGGATGAGGTCTTGCGTGGTGCGCGCGACATCGGCGTTGATCCGGGCGCGGGCACCCTCGGGATCGGTGACGAACGGCGCCGCGGCGGCCCGGCCGCCCGGCCAGGCGGCGAGCTCGTCGAGGAACCCCGTGTCGATCGGCAGGGCGTCCCAGGCCCACAGGATGTTCGACACGGCGAGCACCGGTTCGTCCTGCCCGCCGTGCGCGTTCAGCACGGCGGCCTTGCGCAGCAGCTCCGCCTGTTCCTCCAGGCCGTCGACACCCCCGGCGAGCAGCCCGGCCACCTCGCCCGCGGTGTCCCCGCGCGCCGCCCGGGTGACCAGGCCGAGGGCGCTGGCCACCGAGTACGGCGAGTAACACGCGTCGCGGCCGTGCCCCGCGTTCGCCCGGTGCACCGCGAGCGCGAACCGGAGATGAGCCCGTTCGGAGACGCTGCCAGCCATCCCCCGACGCTACCGTGACGCCTCGATCATCACACCATCGAGTAACGCTCAGCCTTGCCGGCCGGCGTGCCACGCGTGCCAGGCGTGCGCCTGCGCGTCGGTCAGCGAGGCGATCTGGTCGACCACCACCCGCAGCCTGGCCGCGTCACCGCCTGCCTCCGCCCAGGCGGGCCGGAAGGCGGGGTCGAGTGCCTCGGGCGCACGCCGGAGCAGCGCCGCGGCCAGCTCCGCGAGCAGCTGCCGCTGGCCCTCCTGCATGGCGAGCCGCCGCCGGTCGCTCATCACGTAGCGCAGCGCCAGTGCCTTGAGCAGCGCGACCTCGGCGGCCACCTGCTCCGGCACCGCAAGTTCCGCGCCGTAGCGGCACAGCGGGCCGTCCCCGTGCACCGCCCGGGTGCCGGTCACCGCCGCACCCGCGAACCGGCCCACCAGCTCACTGGTCAGCCGTTTCAGGGCCACCTGGGCCGCCATCGAGGAGTCCGCTCCTGGCCGGGCCAGCTCGGCGAGCACCGGAAGCCGCAGCAGCTCCCGCGCAGCGTCCTCCAATGTGGACACCGACTTGGTGGAGAAGTGCTTCGCGGCCAGTTCGGCGAGCGCCGCGCGCTCCTCGGTGTCCCGCAGCACGTGCAGCGAGATCCGGCCCGCGAGCACCCCGTCCTCGACGTCGTGCACCGAGTAGGCCACATCGTCGGACCAGTCCATGATCTGCGCCTCCAGGCACGGACGGCGCTGGGGCGCTCCGTCACGCATCCACCGGAACGCGTCGAGATCGTCGGCGTAGGCGCCGAACTTCGCCGATCCCGCCTCGCGGGGCCACGGATACTTCGTGGCCGCGTCGAGGCACGCCCGGGTGAGGTTCAGCCCGAAACTCCGGCCGTCGGAGCCGAGCACCTTCGGCTCCAGCCGGGTGAGGATGCGTAGCGTCTGCGCGTTGCCCTCGAAGCCACCACAGTCCCGCGCGAACTCCTCGAGCGCCTGCTCACCGTTGTGCCCGAACGGCGGATGGCCGATGTCGTGCGCCAGGCCCGCCGTGTCGACCAGGTCGGGATCCGCGCCGAGTTCCTCGGCGATCCCGCGGCCGATCTGCGCCACCTCGAGCGAGTGCGTCAGCCTGGTGCGCGGGACACCGCTCACCTCCGCCCCCTCGCCGGGCCCGACGACCTGCGTCTTGCCTGCGAGCCTGCGCAGCGCGGCGGAGTGCAGCACGCGCGCACGATCCCGGGCGAACGGCGTGCGCCCGTCGGAACGGGCGCCGGGCAGCCCGGCACCCTTCGGCGTTTCGGCCAGCCTGCGCTCGCGGTCGTGCGCGGTGTAGGCGTCGATCGGGGTCATCGCCGCAAGCTTAGGCCGGATCAGCCGAGTCCGGTGCCGCCGATGTCGTCGGCCGGGTTCTTCGACAGCCGGTAGTACAGCAGGGCGCCGGTTTCCCGGAAGATGTACTTGGCCTGCGTCTCCCGCGTCTGCACGATCGGCCCGCTGTGCGTAGGCGAGGTCCAGGCGTCGAGACCGACGTCCCTGGCCATCGTGCCCGCGCGCAGCGAGTGCCACGGGTCGCTGACGATCACAGCCGAGTTCCAGCCGCGGGCCGTCGCCTCCGCCGAGACGGCCCGCAGCGAGCGCAGCGTGTCGCTGCCCTCCGGTACGGCGGTCGTGTCCTCGCGGGGCACGCCGTTGTCGACGAGCCAGCGCACGCCGGCCTCGGCCTCGGTGAACGCGTCCCCGACCCTGCTGCCGCCCGAGGTGATGATGTGCCGCGCGACCCCCTCGTCGTAGAGGTCCTTCGCGTGCGAGAGCCGGGCCTCGAAGATCTTCGACGGCGTGCCGTTGTACTGGGCCGCGCCGAGCACCACGATCGCGTCGGCGTGCATGCGATCGTCGGCGCGGGCCACGTACCAGACCCGGAACGCCGTGCCACCGACCACCAGTGCCACGACGAGCGCCAGGCCGAGCAGGCCGCGGCGCAGCCACGCGGCGGGTCCGATGCCTCCCGGCCGCATGGTCAGCAGCCGACGAGGCGGGTGGCCAGGTACGACTCCAGCTTGTCGATCGCGACGCGCTCCTGCGCCATCGTGTCGCGTTCGCGCACGGTCACCGCGTGGTCGTCGAGCGAGTCGAAGTCGATCGTCACGCAGAACGGCGTGCCGATCTCCTCCTGCCTGCGGTAGCGCTTGCCGATGGAGCCCGCGTCGTCGAAGTCGACGTTCCAGTTCCGGCGCAGCGTCGCCGCGATGTCGCGGGCCTTCGGCGTGAGGTCGGCGTTGCGCGACAACGGCAGCACGGCCACCTTGTACGGCGAGAGCCGGTAGTCGAGCTTGAGCACGGAGCGCTGGTCGACGCCGCCCTTGGCGTTGGGCACCTCGTCCTCGGTGTAGGCGTCGAGCAGGAACGCCATCAGCGGACGGCCGACGCCCGCCGCCGGCTCGATCACGAACGGCCGGTACCGCTGCCCGGATGCCTGGTCGAAGTAGGACAGGTCCACACCGGAATGGTTCGAGTGCGTGGTGAGGTCGAAGTCGGTGCGGTTGGCGATGCCTTCCAGCTCACCCCACTCCTGACCGGAGGAGAACCCGAACCGGTACTCGATGTCGACGGTCCGCTTCGAGTAGTGCGACAGCTTTTCCTTCGGGTGCTCGTAGTGGCGCAGGTTGTCCCGCGCGATGCCGAGGCCGGTGTACCAGTCGGTGCGGAAGTCGATCCAGTACTGGTGCCACTTCTCGTCCTCGCCCGGCTCGACGAAGAACTCCATCTCCATCTGCTCGAACTCGCGGGTGCGGAAGATGAAGTTGCCCGGCGTGATCTCGTTGCGGAACGACTTGCCGATCTGGCCGATGCCGAACGGCGGCTTCTTGCGCGAGGTCGTCTGCACGTTCAGGAAGTTGACGAAGATGCCCTGCGCGGTCTCCGGGCGGAGGTAGTGCAGGCCCTCCTCGGACTCGACCGGGCCGAGATAGGTCTTGAGCAGCCCGTTGAACTCACGCGGCTCGGTGTACTGGCCACGGGTGCCGCAGTTCGGGCACGGCACGTCGGAGAGGTCCCCCTCGGCGACCTCCTTGCCGGTGCGCTCGGCGTAGTCCTCGGCGAGCTGGTCGGCGCGGAAACGGCGGTGGCACGAAAGGCACTCCACCAGCGGGTCGACGAAGGCGTCGACGTGACCGGAGGCCACCCACACCTGGCGCGGCAGGATCACCGACGAGTCGAGGCCGACGACGTCGTCGCGGGTCTGCACCATCGCCTTCCACCACTGGCGCTTGATGTTGTCCTTGAGCTCGACGCCCAGGGGTCCGTAGTCCCACGCCGACCGGGTACCGCCGTAGATCTCCCCGCTCGGGAAGACGAAGCCACGACGCTTGCACAGGCTGACGACGGTCTCAATGGTGTTGGCGGGCACTCCACGCTCCGGGGCATGCGGGATCGGTTATGACAGTGAGCTATCAGCCTATCCGGCCTGCCGCGCCCAGCTCGCGCCGGGATGAGCCGTTCACGGCCGGGCGACGAGCTCCGCGGTGACGATCCGGTTGTCCTCGTAACCGTCGGTGCCGCCGACGTAGTCGCCGCCGCACGTGACGAGCACGAGCCGGTGCGGCCCGTCCTGCCCGAACAGCCGCTCGGCGTGCCCGGCCAGCTCGTCCTTGTGCAGGGTGAGCACGTCGGTGATGCGGTAGACCCAGCGGCCGCCCGCGATGTCCACGACGGTCACCCGCCTGCCCTCGCGGCTGCGCCAGAGCTCGTCGAACGGCCCGGTCCGGTCCGCCCAGTTGACGTGCCCGGACAGCAACGCGGCGCCGTGCTCGGCACCGAGTTTCGCGCCCCACCAGGTCGCCTCGTCGAGCCCGTCGGGGATCGGCAGGGTCCCGTCGGCGGTCAGCTCCCGCCGGACGAGCCGCGCCGTACCGCCCTCGGGCAGGCGCACCGTGCCCGGAGGCTGCGCGGCGGCCGTGGGCGGCGCGGAGGACGCGCGCGACGGTTCGGTGGCGGCGGGCGTCGCCGCGGCGGTGGGCGCCGTGGGCGGCGCGGGGGCCGCGTGCGAAGCAGGCTCGTCGGTGCCGGAGGTCAGCACCAGCACCCCGGCGAGCACCGCGGCCACGGCCAGTGTGCCCAGCCCGCCCGCGACGTAGCGCCGCCGCACGAGAACTACTCCGCGCCGGGGCCGGGCCTGCGGCGCCGGGCGACCAGCACGGCGGCACCGCCGAACAGCACGCCCGCGCCGAGGAGCCCCGCACCCCACGGGGTGGCGGCCTGCCCGGGCCCGTCCCCGGCCGGGATCTTCACCGGCACCGCCGGGCCGGACCGGCCGTCCCCACCCGCCGCGGCGACGAAGTCCTGCGGCAGCGAGCAGCTCACCCCGCCGAGCACGATCCTGGTGACGACATCCTCGACATCCCCGGTGTCCTCGGTGTGCTCGGTGTGCTTGGTCTGCTCGGTCGCCGGGTCCGTCCGGCCGGTGCTCGCGGTGCCGGACTCCTCGCCCGCTCCGGTGGTCTCGCTGGTTTCGGTGGTGCCCGAGGTCTCCGGCGCCGCGGTGTCGTCCGACTTCGCTTCCGGCGACTCCGGGGCATCTGTGACCTTCGTGGGCTTCACGGCCTTCGGCACATGGGTGACGATCTCGACCTGCCAGCCCGCGGCGACGGTCACGTCACCGCTGCGCCACTGTTCCTGGCGCAGCAGGTCGTCGTAGGAGCTGATCCTGCTGATCGTCACGTCGGAGGTGACGCGCTCGCCGGCGGCGGCGTCCGGTACGTCGCGCGGCGGGCCGAGCGGCAGGTCCCGGAGCGTCAGCGGCTCGTTCCCGCTGGGGAGCTTGACGGAGACGAGCTTGCCGCCGTGGCGCACCCACAGCTTCTCGGCCGACGTCGTGCCGGTCAGCGAACCCGGCGCGGGGCACGTGACCTCGCTCTTCGCGCCCTGGAACTCGAGCACGGTCGGGTCGTTCTTCCGCGCGAGATCCCGCAGCGCGTAGTCGGCCCGCGCGACGGCGGTGGGCACGTTGGTGTCCTTCAGCGTGGCGGCGACGTGGTGCTTGCCGAGGCCGATCTCGTAGTAGGGCCCCGCGGCGGCGCGTTCGTCGTCGGTGCCGGGGACCGTCGTCCGGCTCTGCGCGAGCCGCGAGGTGCCCGGGCTGAGCGGGGAGCGCTGCGTCTCACTGATGACCGACCCGCCCTTCTCGCCCACCTTCAGCGCGGCGGCGTTGGCGTAGGCCACCGGGCCGGTCTCCTCGTCCACCGCCTGCTGTTGGGCCGTCGCGGCACCCGGGAGGGCGGCCAGCGCCAGGGTGGCGGCACCGGCGGCCAACTTGGTCACGAAACGTGTCATGGTCCCCTCAGTCTCACCCGGATGGAGCAGTAGCAGCACGGCGGATCATGACGGCCGGGCTCACTGTCACCGGAACACTAGGATGGTAGGGCATCCTCCATCAACGCTTCACGACCAAGGGCTGGAGATCGACATGCCGACGGTGAGTTCCGGCGCGGCTCCGTCCGGACTGCCCGGAGAGGCGGAGCCACACGTGCACTCGCCGGCGCCGGCGCAGTCACCGCCCACGCCACCACCCGCGCCGGGTACCCTCGCCGACGCCGGGGAGCTGCTGCGCGCGCTCGCCGCCCCCGTGCGGATCGCGATCGTGCTGCAGCTGCGGGACGGCGACCGGTGCGTACACGAACTCGTGGACGCCCTCGACGTCGCCCAGCCGCTGATCAGCCAGCACCTGCGGGTGCTCAAGGCGGCCGGCGTCGTGCACGGCGAGCGGCGCGGCCGGGAGGTGGCCTACCGTCTGGTGGACGACCACCTGGCCCATATCGTCGTCGACGCCGTCGCACACGTGCAGGAGGAGGCGCACGGATGAGCACAACGGAGACCCGCGGCCGGGCGCCCATGCCGGGCCGTCGCGCGACCAGGCAGCGCGCCGCGGTGGTGGAGCTGCTGGGCGAGGTCGACGACTTCCGCTCGGCGCAGGACCTGCACGACGAGCTGCGCAAGCGTGGCGAGGGCGTCGGCCTGACCACCGTGTACCGCACGCTGCAGTCACTGGCCGAGGCAGGGGAGATCGACGTCCTGCGCACGGGCTCGGGCGAGGCCGTCTACCGCCGCTGCTCCTCGCATCATCACCACCATCTCGTGTGCCGGCACTGCGGCCACACGGTCGAGATCGAGGGGCCTGCCGTCGAACGGTGGGCCGAGAAGATCGCGACCGGCAACGGCTTCTCCGACATCAGCCACACCGTGGAGATCGTCGGCACCTGCGCCGACTGCGCACGCGCCAAGAGCCCTGGTCACCGCTCGTGAGTGCGCAGGCGAGTTCTAACTCGCGCAGGCACTCACGAGGCTTCGGTTCGGGACGTCAGTACTCGTAGGGGTCCGGCGGCGCCGGGGTCTCCCGAAGGGTCGTGACCGCCAGTTCCGGCGCGTGGCCGGGGCGCCGCTGCTGCGGCCCCGGCACGTACTGGCCGGTCACCTCGATCCACGTGTCGACGGGCAGCTCCGCCGCCCGCGGCTCGCCGGTCAGACGCACCGTCACCGGGAACGCGTCCGCCGCGCAGCAGCTGATCACCATCCGGGCCAGCAGCACGTCCCGGCCGTCGCGCACGACGAACCCGGTCATCGACACGGTCCTGCCGTTGAGCGTGCCCGCCGCGTCCCAGCCCGCCCTGGTGACGAACTGCGACACGGCCAGCGGCACCACCTCGCCCGGCGGCAGCGGCGGGAAGGAAGCGCCGCGGGTGACCTCCGGCGCCCTGGCCTCGTTGCGGGCCACCGAGTCGGCACCAAGCGCGGGTGGTGCCACCAGGAACACCGCGAGCACGGGGACCATCAGCAGCCACGCCGAGCGCGCCGGATGGTCGTGGCAGTCGTCCCCGGGCACTCCGGCGGGCTCGGCACGCCGGGCCGCCAGCACGTCGCGCACGACGGCGATCCCGCCGAGCAGCACCATCGCCGCCCCGCCCGCGATGACCCACGGCTGCTGCGACGGCTTGACGTAGCGCAGGTAGTCGCCGTTCAGCGCGATCTTGAGCAGTGCCCCGCCGAGCAGGATGAGCAGGATGTTCTGCGTCTCTCGCCTCATCGCACACCGCCGAGGAACACCAGCCCGGCCAGCACGCCACAGCCGATCGCGACGACGAAGGTCACCGGGGCGAACCGGAACGCGAACGCCCGGCCGAACGTGCCGGCCTGCAGCGCGAAGAGCTTCGCGTCGATGGCCGGCCCGACGACGAGGAACACCAGCCTCGGCAGCAGCGGCAGGGCGGACAGCGATGCCGCGACGAAGGCGTCCGCCTCGCTGCACAGGGAGAGCACCACGGCGAGCACCGCCATGACGAGGATGCCGAGCACGATCTGATCGGACAGCACGCCGAACCACTCCCCGGGCACCAGCACCCCGAGAGCCGCGGAGACCAGCGCGCCGAGCACCAGGAACCCGCCCGCGTCCACCAGGTCGGCGCGCGCGGTTTCGGCGAAGGTGGACCACCGGTCACGGCCGCTGGTCTCCGGAAGCCTTCGGCGGGCACGCTCGGCGATCCACTCCAGCTTGCCCCAGCGAATCCACAGCCAGCCCATCACCATCGATGTCGCGAGCGATCCGGCGAGCCGCGCCAGCACCATACCGGGCTCACCGGGGAACGCGACCGCCGTGGCGACCAGCACGACCGGGTTCACCGCGGGCGCGGCGAGCAGGAAAGTCAGCGCGGCGGCCGGGGCCACCCCCTGGCCCATCAGCCTGCGGGCGACCGGTACCGAGGCGCACTCGCAGCCCGGCAGCGCGACACCCGACAACCCGGCGACGCCGACGGCGGCGGCCTGCCTGCGAGGCAGCAGCCGCTCCAGCGCGCGGGCGGGCACGAACGCCGCGATGGCACCGCTGACGAGCACACCCAGCACCAGAAAGGGCAGTGCCTGCACGCAGACCGCCACGAAAACGGTCGAGGCGGTGCTGAGCGCGGGCACGTCGAACACCGACCGCAGCCAGGACTGGCCGAGCAGCGCCACGACCAGGATCGCGCACAGCACCTCGATCGACGTGATCCGGCGGCGGGCGCGTGGCTGCGCCGAACCGAGCTCACTGTCGGAAACGGTTGCCATTAGCCAGATGATGCCATGCGCGCGGGTCGTGAGTGGCCAGCGGTGTTCTAACTCGGGTGGGCACTCACGAGTCGGCGCCGAGCAGGTCGGTCCGAACCTGGGACGCGGTGGAGACCACCAGCATCAGCAGGGTGCCGAGCGGGGCGTCGCCGAGGCCCTGCGCCGGGAACGCGTACCGCAGCGTCAGGTCCATCCCGCGCTCGGTGTGCACCACGCCGAGCGTGCCGAACAGGCCCTGGCCCGCGCGCTCCGCCACCGAGGCGGCGACCGTCTTGTCGTCGGGCAGGTCCCAGGCCACCACGCAGGTCAGGCTCAGCACGTTCAGCCCCTCGGCCAGGCGCGTCGCCTGGATCACGCACGGCACGTCGGCGTGCGAGAACGTCAGCGCGCCGTCGTCGTCGACGTGCACCTCGAGATAGCGTTCGAGCGACTCGCGCGCCGCGGTGAGCAAGGCGGCGGTGTCAGCGGCTTCCGAGGTCATGACGAACCCTTCGTCGCGGCGGCGGTATCGGTTCCGGTGCCTGTTCTGTCGACCGCCGCACCGAAGCGGCGATCGCGCCGCGCGTACTCCAGGCAGGCGTCCCACAGCTTCGTGCGGTCGAAGTCGGGAAAGAGGGTGTCCTGGAAGACGAACTCCGCGTACGCGGACTGCCACAGCATGAAGTTCGACGTGCGCAGCTCGCCCGAGGGCCGCAGGAACAGGTCCACGTCCGGCATCTCGGGCTGGTACAGGTACTTCGCGATGGTGCGCTCGTCGACCTTGTCCGGGTCGATCCGGCCCTCGGCGGCGAGCCTGGCGATCTGGCGCACCGCGTCACCGACCTCCGCGCGGCCACCGTAGTTGACGCACATCGTCATGTTGAGCTTCGTGTTGTGCCTCGTCTTCTCCTCCGCCGCCTGCAGCTCCTTGATGACGCTGCGCCAAAGCCGCGGCCGGCGGCCTGCCCAGCGGATGCGCACGCCGATCGAGCCAAGGTAGTCGACCTGCCTGCGGATCGTGTCGCGGTTGAACCCCATCAGGAAGCGCACTTCGTCGGGGCTGCGCTTCCAGTTCTCGGTGGAGAAGGCGTACACCGAGAGCCACTTCACGCCCAGCTCGACGGCCCCGCTGGCGACGTCGATCATCACGGCCTCGCCGCGCTTGTGCCCCTCGATCCGGGGCAGCCCGCGCTGGTTCGCCCAACGGCCGTTGCCGTCCATCACGAGCGCGACGTGCTGCGGCACCAGCTCCGGCGGGATCTGCGGCGGGCGGGCGCCGGAAGGGTGCGGGTCAGGTGGCCGTGGCGCCACCTGTGACGCCGCGGTCTCGCGTCCCCTCCGTCGCACCTGGCACCTCCGTACTGCCGGATATCGCATCCGACCCTAACCTGCCCGCGATCGGGGACTCACGGGCACGGCGCTCCACGAACGGCAGCGACCGCAGCTGCCGCTCCAGGTGCCACTGCAGGTGCGCGGCCACCAGGCCGCTGACGTCCCTGCGCACCCCGACGGTGCTCGCCTCGGCCACCGACCAGTCCCCGTGCAGCAGCGCTTCGAGCAACAGGAACACCTCGGGCGCCGGGTGCACCGACCCGGCGGCACGGCAGCGTGAGCACAGTGAGCCACCCGCCTGGACGCTGAAGGCGCGGTGCGGCCCCGGCTCGCCGCAGCGGGCGCATTCGGTGATGGCCGGCGCCCAGCCCGCGAAGGCCATCGCGCGCAGGAAGAACGCGTCGAGCACCAGCGAGGCGTCCCGCTGCCCCCCGGCCAGCGCCCGCAGCGCGCCGGTGACCAGCAGGTACAGCCGCAGCGCAGGCTCGCCCTCGTTGACGGTGAGCCGGTCGGCCGTCTCGGTGATGGCGCTGGCCGCGGTGTAGCGCTGGTAGTCGCCCACGATCGGCAGCGCGAACGCGTCGACCGTCTCGACCTGGGTGATCACGTCGAGCGTGCGGCCGGTGTAGAACTGCGCGTCGACGTGCCCGAACGGCTCCAGCCGGGCGCCGAACCGGGAGGTGGTCCGGCGCACGCCCTTGGCGACGGCACGCACCTTCCCGTGCCGTCGCGTGAGCAGGGTGATGATGCGGTCGGCCTCACCGAGCTTGTGCACCCGCAGCACCACGCCGATGTCCCGGTACAGACTCACCGGGACATGATGTCACCACCGGCCGACAGTGGCCGTGAGTCCCGTTCGCGGCGGCGTCAGTAGTTGTTGATGGAGTCGATCGCCTCACCGGTGGCGGCGATCGCGACAATGATCATGATGATCGCGATCAGCCAGCCGATACCGCCGATCACGGTCGCGATCATGCACAGTGTCTTCGTCTGCTTCGACGCCTCCTGCGCGGCCGCGAAGTTGCCCTGCATCTTGTAGGTGCCGACCTCGTTCGACTTCATGATCGCGAAGATGGCGAGGACCCAGAACAGGAAGATGCAGCCGATCGCCCAGCCCTTGTAGTCAGGGATGTCCTGGCCGCCGGGCTGCCCGCCCATGCCCGGCGCACCGTAGCCGGGCTGGCCGTAGGGCTGCTGGCCGTAGGGCGCCTGCGGCTGCTGACCGTACGGCGCGGCCGGCATCCCGCCCGACGGCGGGCCGTACGCCTGCTGCTGGCCGTACTGCGGTGGCTGCTGGCCGTAGGGCTGCTGCGGCGGCTGCCCGTACGGGTTGGTCATGGGGCCCTCCCCTAGCTCGTCATGCCTCGATCGCCGTGGCGCGACGCCGCGGCTGCGCGGGGAGCGTACCTGCCGCTCGTACCGGCTGTCTCAGGAAGTCGCCGTTGCGGCCGAAGTGTCCCCCGGTGTCACACGTAGAGGGCGGTGAACGGCGCGAAAGGGAGGTTGCGGACCACGAACCACACCGCGAGCACCACACCGGCGACGGCCGGCGTCCACCGCCAGTGCAGCCAGCTGCGGACCCACCGCCCGCGCCACCGGCCGGTGGTCCACGCGGCGAAACTCCAGGCGAGCAGCCCGAGCACGACGACGGTCACGGCGTTGTACCGCAGGGCTGCGGGAAGGTCGCCGTGCAGGAGGCTGTAGAGCATCCGCAGCGCGCCGCAGCCGGGACAGTCGATGCCGAAGAAAGCCTTCGTCGGGCACACCGGCAGCGGGCCGCCGGGCGTGGTCGGGTCGCCCCACAGCACGATCGCAGCCGCCGCCGCGCCCGCCGCCACGACCGCGAGCGGCGGGCCGAGCGCCCTGGCCCGCGCCCGCGGGCCGCGCGCGGGCGCTCCCGAGTAGACGGTCTCGGCGCTCACCCCGAGCATTATCCCGGGGTGATGTCGCTGGCCGCCATCCCGAAGGCGACGAGCATCACGACGATGAAGACGACGTAGAGCAGCACCAGGATGCCGAGGCTCGCCGCCGACCAGATCGCCCACTTCTTCGCCTCGTCGGCCGCCTTCCGCGCCTCGGCGTGCAGGCCCTGCATCCACAGCGTGGACACCTGGTTCGCCTTCACGATCGAGACGATGCCCAGTGGCAGGCAACAGAAGACGGTGGCGAGGATGCCCCACACCAGGTTGTTGTCCGGCGGCGGTCCGTAGTTGGGCGGCGGCCCGTACTGGCCGTACGGTCCGTAGGGGCCGGGCGGCGGCGCCTGCCCGTAGTTGCCCGGGTACTGCGGATACTCGGGATACTGCGGGTACTGGGGATACTGGTCGGACACGGCGCCTCCCGGTCGTTGCTCGTCTTCACACCCACGAGGCGATCGTGCACGTCACCCCAGACCGGAACAGGTTCTCAGAAGCCCAGCCGCCGGAGCTGCTTGGGGTCGCGCTGCCAGTCCTTGGCAACCTTCACGTGCAGGTCGAGATAGACCTTGGTGCCGAGCAACGCCTCGATGTGCCTGCGGGCGGTCGCACCGACCTCCTTCAGCCGCGCCCCCCGGTGCCCGAGGACGATCCCCTTCTGGCTCGGCCGCTCGACGTAGAGAAACGCGTGCACGTCGATCAGGTCGTCGCGCCCGTCGCGGGGCAGCATCTCCTCGATCGTGACCGCGATCGAGTGGGGCAGCTCGTCGCGCACCCCTTCCAGCGCCGACTCCCGGATGAGCTCCGCGATGAGGGTCTGCTCGGGCTCGTCGGTCAGCTCGCCGCCCGGGTAGAGCGGCGGGCCCTCGGGCAGCCGCGCGACGAGCAGGTCGGCGAGCGTGCCGACCTGGTAGTCCTTTTCGGCCGAAACGGGCACGAGATCCGCGAAGTCCATCACGTCCTGCAACGACAGCAGTTGCTTCGCGATCTGCTCGGGCCGCACAAGGTCGGTCTTGGTGACGATGCCGATCACCGGAGTACGGCGGGCGATCCTGGCGAGCTCGGCGGCGATGAACCGGTCACCGGGCCCGATCTTCTCGTCGGCGGGCACGCAGAAGCCGATGACGTCCACTTCGGACCACGTGGAGTGCACCACGTCGTTGAGCCGCTCGCCGAGCAGGGTGCGCGGCCGGTGCAGACCGGGGGTGTCGATGATGACGAGCTGCGCGTCCTCGCGGTGCACGATCCCGCGGATCGCGTGCCGGGTCGTCTGCGGCTTGCTCGAGGTGATGGCGATCTTGCTGCCGACCAGCGCGTTCGTGAGAGTGGACTTGCCCGCGTTGGGCCGCCCGACGAAGCAGGCGAACCCCGATCGATGGCTTTCGGTCACCGAAGGGTCTCCTGGACCTCGCCCGAGGGATCCGCCCGCAGGATCGGCGCCTCGGGCGCGAGGTCGCGCACGGCGTGCACGGAGGCCTCCGCGACCAGCGGCTCCGCGGTGACCACGGCGGCCGCCTCCAGCCCCTCCACCCCGCTGGACACCGCGGCCGCCACCGCGGCCTGCAGGGCGGTCAGCTTCAGCGACGGCAGGTCGACCGTGCCTGCGGCGTAGGTTCGCCCGTCGGTGTCCCGCACGGCCGCGCCCTCCGGCGCCTGGCTACGGGCGCGCGTCGAGCGCGCCAGGATCACGATCTTCTCGTCCTCGGGATCCAGCTCGGGCCCGCTCTCAGGCATGCTCCACACTCCTGTCCTGCTCGTCGTTGCCCACCGGCAGCCTGCGGCCGGCGATCCGGTCGTCGACCGCCCGCACGACGACCGTGGTGATCCGCATCCTGCCGCGCCGGTCCTTGCCGCCCTCGGCGTGCAGCCGCAGGCCGGCGATCTCGGCCTCGGCGCCCGGCAGCGGCACCCGGCCGAGCCGCTGCGCGAGCAGCCCGCTGACGGTCTCGACGTCGTAGTCCGAGAGGTCGAGGGCGAACAGCTCGCCAAGGTCGTCGACCGCCAGTCTCGCCGACACGCGGACGGCGTTGTCGTCCAGGTACTCCACCGGCGGCCGCTCACCGGTGTCGGACTCGTCGGTGATCTCGCCGACGATCTCCTCCAGGATGTCCTCGATGGTGACCAGGCCGGCGGTGCCACCGTACTCGTCGACCGCGATCGCCAGGTGGCTGCGCGACACCTGCATCTCCTTGAGCAGCTCGTCGAGCCGCTTGGAGTCGGGCACGAAGCTCGCCGGGTTCATCAGCTCGCCCACCTCGCGGGCGTTGCCGCCCTCGGCCATCGACGCCTGGACGAGATCCTTGAGGTGGACCACGCCCACGACGTCGTCCACCGACTCACCGATCACCGGCAGCCGGGTGAAGCCGGTCCGCAACGACAGCGCGAGCGCCTGGCGCACGGTCTTGTTCTGCTCGATCCAGATGATCTCCGTGCGGGGCACCATGACCTCGCGGGCCACCGTGTCGCCGAGCTCGAACACCGAGTGGATCATCTCGCGCTCAGAGTCCTCCACGACGCCGCGCTCCCTCGCGAGGTCCACCAGCTCCCTCAGCTCGGCCTCGGTGGTGAACGGGCCCTCGCGAAACCCCTTGCCCGGTGTGATGGCGTTGCCGAGGACGATGAGGAGCCTGCTCAGCGGGCCCAGCACGGAGCCGAGCACGCGCACCGGCCCCGCCACGATCAGCCCGACGCGGTCGGGATGCTGCCTGCCGATGGTGCGCGGGCCGACGCCGACGAGGACGTAGCTGATCACAACCATCGCCAGGCCCGCGGTCACGACGGCGAGCCACACCGGCTCGATCCTGCGCAGGCTGACGACCGTGACCAGCACGGTCGAGGTGAGCTCGCAGCCCATGCGCAGCAGCAGGAGCAGGTTGATATGCCGCCTGCGCTCGCGCAGGACGGCGGTGAGCTGACGCGCCCCGAGCCGGCTCAGCCGCACCAGGCCCTCGGCCCGGACCTGCGACATCGTGCTGATGGCCGCGTCCGCCGCCGCGAACACACCGCCGAGCAGGACGAGCAGTGCGGCGATGACGAGCAGGACCGCGGAACTGGTCACGACGACTCCGGCTCTGGCCCTCCGTTGAGACCCGCCGCCCCGAGCAGCCGGTCGTCGGCAGTGCGCCGGGCGTCCCGGCGCTCGGCGGCGGCCCTTGCCGCCTGGAAGTCGGCGAGGATGCGCTTCTGCAGGCTGAACATCTCACGTTCCTCGGCCGGCTCGGCGTGGTCGTAGCCGAGCAGGTGCAGCACGCCGTGCACGGTCAGCAGGTGCAACTCGTCGCCGAGCGAATGGCCGGCCGCGTGGGCCTGGTCCTTCGCGAACGCCGGGCACAGCACGATGTCACCGAGCAGCGCCGGCGACGCCTCCGCGGCGTCGGGCCTGCGGGTGGCCTCCAGCTCGTCCATCGGGAACGCCATGACGTCCGTCGGCCCCGGCAGGTCCATCCAGCGCTCGTGCAGGTCCTCCATCACTTCGAGGGTCACGAGCAGCACGGACAGCTCGGCGAGGGGGCTGACCTCCATCTTGTCCAGCGCGAACCGGGCCGCGGAGACGATCGACTCCTCCTCCACCCTCGCGCCGGACTCGTTCGCGATCTCGATGCTCATCGACGTTCCTCGCTCATCGGTCGCCGGCGGCCTTCCCGCTGTTGGGGGCGTCCTGGGTCGCGTGCCACTTCTCGTAGGCGTCCACGATGTCGCCGACGAGCCGGTGCCGCACCACGTCGTGGCTGGTGAGGCTGGAGAAGAACAGGTCGTCGACGCCCTCCAGGATCTCCCGCACGATCCGCAGCCCGCTGCGCTGCCCGCTCGGCAGGTCCACCTGCGTGATGTCGCCCGTGACCACGACCTTGGAGCCGAAGCCGAGCCGCGTGAGGAACATCTTCATCTGCTCGGGCGTGGTGTTCTGCGCCTCGTCCAGAATGATGAACGCGTCGTTCAGCGTGCGGCCGCGCATGTAGGCCAGCGGCGCGATCTCGATCGTGCCCGCCTGCATGAGCCGCGGGATCGACTCGGGATCGACCATGTCGTGCAGCGCGTCGTACAGCGGCCGGAGGTACGGATCGATCTTCTCGTTGAGCGTGCCCGGCAGGTAGCCGAGCCGCTCGCCCGCCTCGACGGCGGGCCGGGTGAGGACGATCCGCGTCACCTGCTTGGCCTGCAACGCCTGCACGGCCTTGGCCATCGCCAGGTACGTCTTGCCGGTACCGGCGGGGCCGATGCCGAACACGACGGTGTGCTTGTCGATCGCGTCGACATAACGCTTCTGGTTGAGCGTCTTCGGCCGGATCGTGCGGCCACGGCGGGACAGGATGTCCATGCTCAGCACGTCGGCGGGCGACTCCGAGCTGCCGGCCGAGAGCATCGCCACGGTGCGCCGGACGGCGTCCGGCCCCATCTGCTGGCCACGCCCGGCCAGGAGCACGAGCTCCGCGAAGACGCGCTCGGCGAAGGCGACATCGGCCGGTGCACCCGTGAGGGTGACCTCGTTGCCGCGGACGTGCACGTCGGCGTCGAGCAGATCCTCCGCGACCCGGAGGTTCTCGTCCCGGGAGCCGAGCAGGACAAGTGCGGCGGCGTCGGGAATGGGGAATTTCGACTGGGCTGCCTGCGAGGCGGCCTCTGTGGGTTGCTGCGGGGCGGTTCCGGCCACGTGCCCTCGGGCCTGCTTTCTGCGCGGCTGCGCTGGTCGATGCTGGTCGATGCTGGTCGATGCTGGTCGATGCTGGTCGGTACTGGTCATTCTCGCCACGTCGATGCTAACGGCATCGACGCCGTAGGGCAGGTAGATTACCCCGCCCAGGGCCGTTCAGGCCCCGTCGGTATAACGCCCGAAAAAGCCGAGCTGTTCCCCGCCGAGCACGTGCGCGTGGACATGGAACACGGTCTGGCCTGCGTCGTCACCGGTGTTGAAGACGATGCGGTAGCCGCTCTCGGTGAGACCCTCCAGCCTGGCCACCTCCTCGGCGGTGGTGACGACGTCGGCGAGCAGCTGCGGATCGGCGGCGGCGAGTTCGGCCACCGTGCGGTACCGGGTCTTGGGCACCACGAGCACGTGCGTGCTCGCCTGCGGCCGGACATCCCGGAACGCCAGCGTGGTCTCGGTCTCGTGCACGACCTCGGCCGGGATCTCCCTGGCGATGATTCGTTCGAACAGCGTGTCCGCGTCGCTCATGCGCAGACCCTATCGAGGGTGGCCACGCGGGCGGCAAGGGCGCTGCGAAGTGGCACAGGCGCCTGAGGGAGGTGGCCCGGTCACCGACTAGGCGCCGCGGGGCGGTGAAGCCTGGGGGTCGCTCCACCGCCTCCGCGGCTCCGCCGGACCGAGGGGGGAGGTGTCCGGCGGGTCGTCGGCGCGCCGAGCGCGCCGAAACCGGGGGAAGTCGATCGTTAACGAGCGTAACGGTTGTTCCTGGCGTCACGCCAGCAGTGGCATGGAAATACGTCCAAACAGCCGCGACGGTCGAACTGACGGCACCCGTTCGGGCTACATCAGCCGCGCCAGCGGCTGGTGAGCGCGCCAAGGGCGCCGAGGGCGACCGCGCCCGCCGTCGAGGTGCGCAGCACCGTCGGGCCGAGCCGCACGCCGAGCGCCCCGGCTGCGGCGAACGCCTCCCGCTCACCGGGCGTGATCCCACCCTCCGGACCGACGACCAGCACGAGCTCGCCCTCCGCGGGCAGCTCCGCCTCGGTGAGCCGCCGCGGCGCGTCGGCGTCGAGCACGAGGCCGCACGCGGCGCCGGAGAGCACCGCGACCAGCTCCTTCGTGCCGACCGGATCGCCGACCTCGGGAACCCGCCCTCGCCGGGCCTGCTTCGCGGCGGCGCGGGCGGCGGCACGCCACCGCGCGAGCGCCTTGGCCCCGCGCGGGCCTTCGTCCCAGCGGGCGATGCTGCGGGCGGCCCGCCACGGCAGCACAGCGTCCGCTCCGGCCTCGGTGGCGAGCTCGACGGCGAGCTCGCCACGATCGCCCTTGGCCAGCGCCTGCGCGATCGTGACGCGCAGCGCGGGCGGCGGCTCCTGCCACCGCTGCCGCACCCGCAGGTCGAGACGAGGGTGGCGGCCGGGGTGGACGGCCTCCACCACGCAGCGCGCGACACCTCCGGCACTGTCGGAGAGGGTCAGCTGCTCGCCCGGCCGCGTCCGCCGCACGGTGGCGGCGTGCCGTGCCTCCTCGCCGTCGAGCGACACGTGCTCGCCAGCAGGCAGCTCCGCGACCAGGAAGACCGGCGGTGTGCTGTCGCTACCGTCGGCGCCGTCGGGCACTAGCGGCTCTTGGCGCGCAGCTTCGAGAACAGGCCGCCGCCGTGCTTGTGGCCGTTGCCGGAGAGCGTGGGCGCTTCCTCACCCCGCCGCCGCGCCAGCTCGCGCAGCAGCTCGCTCTGCTCGTCGTCGAGCTTGCTCGGCACGACGACGTCGATGTGCACGTGCAGGTCGCCCCTGCCGTCGACGCGGCCGGACGAGCGCAGCCGCGGCATGCCCTTTCCGGGCAGCACCAGCTCGGTGTTCGGCTGCGTGCCCGGCTCGATGTCGATCTCCTGCTCGCCGTCGATCAGCGTCTCCAGCGGCACCGTCGCGCCCAGCGCGGCGCTGGTCATCGGGATGCGGAAGTTGCAGTGCAGGTCGTGGCCCTCGCGGACGAACACGTCGTGCGGCGCCTCGTCGACCTCCACGTAGAGGTCGCCTGCGGGGCCGCCGCCGGGCCCGACCTCGCCCTGCCCGGACAGCCGGATCCGCATGCCGTCGCCGACGCCCGGCGGGATCTTCGCCACCACGTCCCGCCGGGAGCGCACCCGGCCGTCGCCGCCGCACTGCTGGCAGGGGTCGGTGATGACCTCGCCGAAGCCGCGGCACACCGGGCACGGCCGTGCGGTGACGACCTGGCCGAGGAAGGAACGCTGCACCGACTGGATCTCACCCTGCCCGCCGCAGGTGTCACAGGTCTTGACCGTGGCGCCCTCCGACGTGCCGGCGCCCTGGCACAGGTCGCAGAGGATCGCCGTGTCGACGGTGATCTCCTTGTCGACACCGGTGGCGCACTCCTCCAGCGTGAGGCCGATCCGGATCAGCGCGTCGGAGCCGGGCTGGACCCGGCTGCGCGGGCCGCGCCCACGGCCGCCACCGGTGGCCGCACCGAAGAAGGCGTCCATGATGTCGCCGAGCCCGCCGAAGCCGCCGAACGGGTCACCGCCACCGCCGCCTGCGGCGGCACCGTTCTCCAGCGGGTCGCCGCCGAGGTCGACGATCTTGCGCTTCTGCGGGTCGGACAGGACCTCGTAGGCGGTGGTGACCTCGCTGAATCGGTGCTGGGCGTCCTCGGAGGGGTTGACGTCAGGGTGCAGTTCGCGCGCGAGCCTGCGGTAGGCACGCTTGATCTCCTGGTCCGGCGCGTTCTTCGCCACGCCCAGGATGCCGTAGTAGTCCCTCGCCACCGTCTTGCCGTCCTCCCGTGCCTATTGCGAATCTGCGCTGACAGCCTCGTCCCCCGTCACCGGCTACTTGCCGGCCAGGATCTGGCCCACGTAGTTGGCCACCGCACGCACCGCGGCGATCGTGCTGGGATAGTCCATCCGTGTCGGGCCGACCACGCCCATGCCCCCCAGGAGCATGTCATCCATGCCGTACCCGATGGACACCACCGAGGTGCTGCGCATCTGCTCGTCCTCATTCTCCTCACCGATCCGCACCGCGATCGCACCGGGGTTGCGGGCCGCGGCGAGGAGCTTGAGAACCACGACCTGTTCCTCGAGGGCCTCCAGCACCTGGCGCAGCGAGCCGGGGAAGTCCGCGACGTTGCGGGTGAGGTTCGCCGTCCCCCCGAGCACGAGCCGCTCCTCCGGATGCTCGACGAGCGACTCCACCAGCACGGTACAGACCCTGGTCATCACGTCGCGCAGCTCGGCGGGCGCCTGCTCCGGCATCTCCGCGACCTTCGCGGCGGCCTCGGAGAGCCGGTGCCCGCTCAGCGCGACGTTGAGCATGTCCCGCAGCCGCGCGACGCCCTCGTCCGCTATCACGTCACCGAGGTCGACCGTGCGCTGGTCGACCCGGCCGGTGTCGGTGATCAGCACGAGCATCAGCCGGGCCGCGGTGAGCTGCACCACCTCGACGTGGCGCACGGTGGAGTTGGTGAGCATCGGGTACTGCACGACCGCGACCTGGCGCGTCAGCTGGGCCAGCAGCCGCACCGAGCGCCGTAGCACGTCGTCGAGATCGACCGCGCCCTCCAGGAAACCGCTGATGGCGCGGCGCTCGGCGCCGGAGAGCGGCTTGATCTCGGAGAGCCGGTCGACGAAGAGCCGGTAGCCCTTGTCGGTCGGGATACGTCCCGCGCTGGTGTGCGGTTGTGTGATGTAGCCCTCTTCCTCGAGGGCCGCCATGTCGTTGCGCACGGTCGCGCTGGACACGCCGAGGTTGTGCCGGTCCACGAGCGCCTTCGATCCGATGGGCTCCTGGTTCGACACGTAGTCGGCAACGATGGCCCGCAGGACTTCGAAGCGGCGCTCCTCGGAGCTGGCCACCGGCACCTCCTCTCGTCGCCCTACCGATGCGTAGTTGACGACGAGTTTACGGGTTCGCTGTGCCGGCAGGTCAGGCGTTGCCGGGGAAGCCCAGGTTGACGCCGGCGTGGGACTGGTCGGGCCAGCGCGAGGTGACCACCTTGGTGCGCGTGAAGAAGTGGATGCCCTCCGGACCGTAGGCGTGGCTGTCGCCGAACAGCGAGTCCTTCCAGCCGCCGAAGGAGTAGTAGCCGACCGGCACCGGGATCGGCACGTTGACGCCGACCATGCCGACCTCGACCTCGTGCTGGAACCGCCGGGCGGCGCCGCCGTCGGTGGTGAAGATCGCCGTGCCGTTGCCGTAGGGGCTCGCGTTGACCAGTTCCAGCGCCTCGTCGTAGGAGGCGGTCCGGGCCACGGAGAGCACGGGGCCGAAGATCTCGTCGGTGTAGATCGACATGTCCGGACCCACCCGGTCGAACAGGGTCGGGCCCAGCCAGAAGCCGGCCCGCCCTTCCGCGGCGGCGCGGCCGTCGACCACCAGCTCCGCGCCGGCGGCGACCCCGGCGTCGATGTAGGAGCGGACGCGCTCGCGGTGGGCGGCCGTGACGAGCGGCCCCATCTCCGACTCGGGCTCGCGGCCGTCGCCGACCCGCAGCGCGGCGATGCGCTCGGCGATCCTGGCGACCAGCTCGTCCCCGGCCGGGTCGACCGCGACCACCACCGACACCGCCATGCACCGTTCCCCCGCCGAGCCGAACCCGGCGGAGACCGCCGCGTCGGCGGCCAGATCGAGGTCGGCGTCGGGCAGCACGACCATGTGGTTCTTGGCGCCGCCGAGCGCCTGCACGCGCTTGCCCCGGCTGGTGCCGGTCTCGTAGACGTAGCGCGCGATCGGTGTCGAGCCGACGAACGAGATGCCCTTCACCGCCGGGTGCTCCAGCAGGCCGTCGACGGCCACCTTGTCGCCGTGCAGCACGTTGAGCACACCCGGCGGCAGCCCCGCCTCGGCGAACAGCTCCGCGATGAACAAGGCCGCGGACGGGTCCTTCTCGCTGGGCTTGAGCACGACCGTGTTGCCGCACGCGATCGCGTTGGGCACGAACCACAGCGGCACCATCGCCGGGAAGTTGAACGGGGAGATCACGCCAACCACGCCGAGCGGCTGGGCGATCGAGTACACGTCCACGCCGCGCGAGACGTTCTCGCTGAACCCGCCCTTGAGCAGTTGCGGCGCCCCGCAGGCGAACTCGACGTTCTCCAGCGCGCGCTGTACCTCGCCTGCGGCGTCGGAGAGCACCTTGCCGTGCTCGTCGGTGACGATCCGGGCGAGCTCGTCCTTGCGCGCTGCGAGCAGCTCGCGGAACGCGAACAGCACCTTGCCGCGCGTGGCCAGCGAGGCGGCGCGCCAGCCGGGCAGCGCGCGGGCCGCGGCGCCGACCGCCTCGGCGACCTCCCGGTCACCGGCGAAGTCCACGTGCGCGCGGACTTCGCCGGTGGCGGGATCGAACACCTCCCCGGTCCGTTCGGGTGCCCCAGCCCAGCTCTTGCCGTCGATCCAGTGACTGATCCGCTCCGTCATGCGCCGCGCTCCTCGTTCGCCACCGCGATCGACTCTCCCAGGATCGCGAGGGCCTCACCCGCCTCGTCGTCGGTCAGCGTCATCGGCGGTGCCAGCCGGATCACGTTGTTGTGCAGGCCGCCCTTACCGACGAGCAGGCCGCGTGCCTTCGTCTCCTCGAGCACGATGCCGGCGGCGGGCGGGCTCGGCTCGGCGCTGCCCGGCTCCACCAGCTCGATGCCGAGCATGAGGCCCTTGCCACGCACATCGCCGACCACGCCGTAGCGGTCGCCGATGTCCCGCAGTCCGGCGATCAGCCGGTCGCCCAGCTTGGCGGCGTTGCCCTGGAGATCGTTGTCGAGCAGGTAGTCCAGGGTGGCCTTGGCGCCCGCCGTCGCGACCGGGTTGCCGCCGAAGGTGGAGATCGAGTTGGCTCGCAGGCTGTCCATCACGTCCGCGCGGGCGACCACGCCGCCGATCGCGAGCCCGTTTCCGAGGCCCTTCGCGAAGGTCAGCGCGTCCGGGGTGACACCGTGCGCGCCGATGCCCCAGAAGTGCTCGCCGGTGCGGCCCCAGCCGGTCTGCACCTCGTCGGAGATGAGCAGGATGCCGTACTCGTCGAGCACCTCCTTGAACGCGCCGAGCAGCCCGTCCGGCGGCACGTTGAAGCCGCCGACCCCCTGGATCGGCTCGGCGATCAGCGCGGCAACGTCGCCGGAGGTGGTGGTGCGCAGCACGTCGCGCAGGTCGTCCACGCACGCGGCGATGTAGTCGGCGTCGGAGAGGCCGGCGAACGGGCCGCGGTAGCGGTAGCCGCCGTGCACGTAGCTGACCTTCACCGGCGAGAGCGCGCTGGCCGACCAGCCCCGGTTGCCGGTGATGCCCACCGTCGCGAACGCGCGGCCGTGGTAGGAGTTGCGCAGCGCGAGCACCTGGTTGCTGCGCCGGTACTGGGTGGCGAGCATCAGCGCGGTCTCGTTGGCCTCGGTGCCGGAGTTGGTGAAGAACACCTTCGCGTCCGGGATGCCGGAGAGCTCCGCGATCTGCTCGGCGAGCTCCACCTGCTTGCGGATGAGGTAGAGCGTCGAGGTGTGCAGCACGCCGGTGTCGAGCTGCGCGCGGATCGCGTCGGAGATCTCGCGGACGTCGTAGCCGATGGCGTTGGTCAGGATCCCGGCGAAGAAGTCGAGGTACGTCCGGTCCGTGGAGTCGGTGACGTGCCTGCCCTGCGCCCGCACGATTTCGATCGGTTCGGAGTAGTACAGCGCCAGCCAGTCCGGCAGCACGGCCCGGTGCCGGCTCAACAGGTCCGATTCCGTCATGCGTCCGAGTGTCGGGGCGGGCCACGCCGGTGCGCCACGGACAATATGTACCGACTCCCGTCAGCCGCCGTACAGTCTGCATCTTCCCTACCGGCGGAGAACGCGAGGAGGCCGCCCATGTACCCGACCGTGGCCGAGGTGCTCGCGCTGCCGGTGATCCGGCACGGTGGGCCGCGCGTGGTGGCGGGCGCGAACGGGCTGCACGGCCGGGTCCGCTGGGTGCACGTCGCCGAGGTCGCCGACATCGCGCACCTGCTCAAGGGCGGCGAGCTGGTGCTCACCACCGGGATCGCCCTGCCCGACGACGACGCCGCGCTCCGCGAGTACGTCGAGGAGCTGGCCGGGGTCGGTGTCACCGGGCTGGTCGTGGAGCTGGTCCGGCACTGGAGCGACCGGCTGCCGCCCGCACTGCTGCGCGCCGCCGACGAGCAGGACCTGCCGCTGGTGACCCTGTCCAGGGAGACCCGCTACGTGACGGTCACCGAGGCGGTGAACGGGCTGATCGTGGACGCGCAGGTGACCGAGCTGCGCGCCGCCGAGCAGGTGCACGAGACGTTCACCGCGCTCACCGTCTCCGGCGCGGAGCCGGACGTGGTGCTGCGCGAGGTCGCCAGGCTCACCGGGCAACCGGTGGTGCTGGAGACGCTGTCGCACGAGGTGCTGGCCTACGACGCCGCCGGGGCCGACCCCGGCGAGCTGCTCGCCGGGTGGCAGCAGCGCTCCCGCCCGGTCCGCCTCGGCGAGCGCACCGGCTACCACGGCGCGACGGGGTGGCTCGTGACCATCGTCGGCGCGCGCGGGCACGACTGGGGCAGGCTGATCCTCGTGTGCGGGGAGCCGCCGCCGCACCGGCACGTCGTCGTCGCCGAGCGCGCCGCCTCCGCGCTTGCCGTGCACCACCTGCTCACCAGGGACGGTGACGGGCTGGAACGGCAGGCCCACCGGGCGGTGCTCGCCGAGCTGCTCGCCACGCCCGCCCCTTCGGCCGAGCTGGTGGCACGCGCGGCGGCGCTGCGGGTGCCGCTCACCGGCAGGCGGCTCGTGGGCGCCGCGATCCGGCCCCGGCTGACCGGGGCCCCGCGGCCCGCCGGGGCGGCCTCCACCCAGCCGGTGCTGCGGGAGCTCGCCGAGGCGACGGCACTGGCGGCCCGGAGGGCAAAGGTCGCGGCACTGGTCGCCGCCACCGACGACCTGAGCGTGCGGGTCCTGCTCTCCCTATCGCCGCAGGCGAACTCGGAGGCCGTACTGGGCAGGTTGGCCACGGAGATCCACCAGGCGCGTCCTTCGATGCCCGCGGTGGTCGCCGTCGGCAGCACCGTGGAGTCGGGCGCGGAGGCGGGGCGCAGTCTCGCCGAGGCGGCCCATGTCGCCGCGGCCGCCCTGCGCCGGGACGACCGGCCCGCGTGCGGGTTCCACCGGCTGGAGGACGTGCGGCTACGCGGCCTGCTGCACCTGCTCGCGGACGACGACCGCGTGGCCGCGTTCGCGGCGCGGGAGCTCGGTCCGCTGCTCGCCAGGGACGCGGCCTCGGGCAGCAGGCTGGTGCAGGCGCTGCGGTTCTTCTGCGAGCACGGCGGGAACAAGTCGGCGGCCGCCGCGGCGGCGCACACCTCGCGGACGGCCTACTACCAGCAGCTCGCGCGGATCGAGCAGGTGCTCGGCGTGCCGCTGGAGGACCCGGAGTCGATGCTGTCGCTCTACGTCGCCCTGCTCGCCCAGGAGGTCGCTCCACCATCGGGCGACGGCGATCACTCCGTCGGGTGACACAGCCTCCGCCGCGCGCGTGCCGATAGCCGAGGTATGCCCATCTTCTCCGCCGGATCGCTCGCCGCGTGCGCCGTCACCCTGATGTGCGCGGGCGGGCAGGCCACTCCCCCCGGGTCCTCCCTCGTCCTCACCCTGCATCCGGAGGGTGGCACGCCCCGCTCCGCTGTGCTTCTCTGCGATCCGGCCTCCGGCACCCACCCGGAGGCGGAGGCGGCGTGCGACGCGCTGGAGCAGGCGGACGGCGACTTCGCCCGCCTGCCGACCGAGCACCGGGCGTGCCCGATGATCCACGCGCCCGTCCGCGCCGAGGCACACGGCACCTGGCGCGGGGAGCGGGTGCACTTCAGGACCTCCTACTCCAACACCTGCTTCGCCGAGGCGGAGTCCTCCGGCGTGTTCGCCATCTGACCCTTTTCGCCCCGCCTGTTGCGCCGCCGTTACCGGGCCGTTAACGGCGGCGGGCAAGCACCGGAACCGTCGGCGCGCAATCGACAGTGTGTTGTCGGTCACCCGCAACGGTGAACACTCTGCCAGTCCCGACCGGACACTTCGGGCGAGCAGGATGCCGCAATGGAGCCGACCACCGCCCAGATCCACCACCCGGACGGCCGGGTGGAACTTCGCGATGCGTCGTCGGTGCACGGCAGCCGGTTCTTCAACGACGAACTCGCCCCGGTGCCCATCGAGCGACGAACCTGGACCACCTACAACTACTTCGCGCTGTGGAACGGAATGGCGCTGAACCTTCCGTCCTACCTGCTCGCCTCCGGGCTGATCGCGATCGGCATGAACTGGGCGCAGGCGTTTCTCACCATCGCCCTCGGCAACCTGATCGTGCTGGGGCCGATGCTGCTGAACAGCCATGCGGGCACCAAGTACGGCATCCCGTTCCCGGTCTTCGCCCGCGCCTTCTTCGGCGTGCGCGGGGCCAACCTGGCGGCCCTGCTGCGCGGGCTGGTCGCCTGCGGCTGGTTCGGCATCCAGACATGGGTCGGCGGCCAGGCGATGTTCGTGATCCTCGGCAAGCTGCTCGGCGACGGCTGGACCGGCGCCGCCGTGGTCGGCGGTGAGCCGTGGACGCTGTGGCTGTGCTTCGGCGTGTTCTGGGCCGTGCAGATGATCATCATCTGGCGGGGCATGGAGGCCGTCCGCCGCCTGGAGAGCTGGGCGGCACCGCTGGTCACCGTGGGCTTCCTCATCCTGCTCATCTGGGTCCTGGTCAAGGCGGGCGGTCTTGGCCCGATCTTCTCCCAGCCCTCGGAGCTCGGCTGGGGCGCCGACTTCTGGAAGGTCTTCGCGCCCTCGCTGATGGGCATGATCGCGTTCTGGGCCACGCTCTCGCTGAACATGCCGGACTTCACCCGGTTCGGCCAGAACCAGCGCAAGCAGCTCTGGGGGCAGGTGCTCGGCCTGCCGACGACGATGTCGTTCGTCGCCATCATGTCGATCATGATCACCTCCGGTGGCATCGTCATCTACGGCGAGGCCATCTGGGACCCGGTCGAGCTGGCCAGCCGGTTCGACTCGCCGGTCGTGGTGATCGCGGCGCTGCTCGGGCTCGTGCTCGCGACGATCACCACCAACCTGGCGGCGAACGTCGTCAGCCCGTCCTACGACTTCTCCAACGCCTTCCCGAAGCGGATCAGCTTCCGGGTCGGCGGGCTCATCACCGGTGTGATCGGCATCGTCATCCAGCCGTGGCGGCTGATCTCCGACCCGAACATCTACATCTTCGCCTGGCTGAACTTCTACGGCGGCGTGCTCGCCGCGATCGCCGGTGTGCTGGTCGCTGGCTACTGGGTGCAGGCAAGGACCCGCCTGGACCTGACGGACCTGTTCAGCGAGCAGGGCCGCTACTGGTTCCGCGGCGGCTGGAACTGGCGTGCGCTGGTGGCTTCCGCCGTGGGCGCGGTGCTCGCCGTCGGCGGCGCGCACTCCGCCCCCGGCGCGGGCCCGTTCCCCGAGGACGGCCTGATCCCGCTGTTCCGGGCGTTCTACGACTACAGCTGGGTCGTCGGCCTGGTGGCCGCGTTCCTGGTGTACCTCGCGCTGACGCTGCCCGGCTCGCGCGGGGCGGCCATTCCCACCCACAAGGAGGAGCAAAGTGAGCGATCTGGTCAGGGCCGGCTTGGTGCAACAGCGGTGGACGGGTGACAAGGACTCGATGATCGCCACCGCGGTCGACGCGATCGGCAAGGCCGCCTCGCAGGGCGCGCAGGTGGTGTGCCTGCAGGAACTGTTCTACGGCCCGTACTTCTGCCAGGTCCAGGACACCGAGTACTACTCCTACACCGAGGCCGTCCCGGACGGGCCGACCACGCGGCTGATGCAGGAGGTCGCCGAGCGGCACGGGGTCGTGCTGATCCTGCCGGTGTACGAGGAGGAACAGCCGGGCCTGCTCTACAACACCGCCGCGGTGATCGACGCCGACGGCAGCTACCTCGGCAAGTACCGCAAGAACCACATCCCGCAGGTGAAGGGATTCTGGGAGAAGTTCTACTTCCGGCCCGGCAACACGGGTTACCCGGTCTTCGACACGGCGGTGGGCCGCATCGGCGTCTACATCTGCTACGACCGGCACTTTCCCGAGGGCTGGCGCGCGTTCGGGCTGGCCGGCGCGAAGATCGTGTTCAACCCCTCGGCGACGAGCCGCGGCCTTTCGCAGTACCTGTGGCGGCTCGAACAGCCCGCCGCCGCCGTGGCCAACGAGTACTACATAGGGGCGATCAACCGGGTCGGCGTGGAACCGCTGGGCGACAACGACTTCTACGGTCAGACCTACTTCGTCGACCCGCGCGGCGAGCTCGTCGGCGACGCGGCTTCGGACACCGAGGACGAGATCGTGGTGCGCGACCTGGACATGGCCAAGCTGGCGGAGGTCCGCGAGCTGTGGGCGTTCTACCGCGATCGCAGGCCGGACTCGTACGACTCGCTCGTCAAGCCGTGAGGAGGACCCGATGCTCCTGGTGATCAAATCCGGAACCGTGCTCGCCCCGTCCGGCCCGATCGAGGCGAACGTGGTCGTCGAAGACGAGCGGATCGTGGCGCTCACCGACCCCGGGTCGGACGCCTACGAAACCCGCGCCGACCGGATCGTCTCCGCGGCGGGCAAGTACGTCATGCCCGGCGGGATCGACGCGCACACGCACATGGAGATGCCCTTCGGCGGCACGTTCTCCGCCGACACGTTCGAGACCGGCACCCGCGCGGCCGCGTGGGGCGGCACCACGACGATCATCGACTTCGCCGTACAGGCCAAGGGAACATCGCTGCTGTCCACACTGGACAAGTGGCACGAGAAGGCGGACGGCGACTGCGCTATCGACTACGGGTTCCACATGATCGTCTCCGACGTCAACGACACGACGTTGAAGGAGATGGAGTCCTGTGTGGACGCCGGAGTCACCAGCTTCAAGATGTTCATGGCGTATCCGGGCGTGTTCTACTCCACCGACGGCGAGATCCTGCGCGCCATGCACAAGGCCACCGAGACCGGCTCGACGATCATGATGCACGCGGAGAACGGCATCGCGATCGACCAGCTCGCAGCCCGGGCACTGGCCGAGGGCAGGGGCGAGCCGGTGCAGCACGGGCTCACCAGGCCACCGGAGCTGGAGGGGGAGGCGACGTCGCGGGCGATCACGCTGGCCAAGGTCACCGGCTCGCCGCTCTACATCGTGCATCTCTCCGCCGCCCAGGCGCTCGCGGCGGTGGCGGAGGCCCGCGACGACGGCCAGAACGTGTTCGCCGAGACGTGCCCGCAGTACCTCTACCTTTCCATCGAGGACCTGGCGAAGCCTGACTTCGAGGGGGCGAAGTACGTCGCCTCTCCCCCGCTGCGGGAGAAGCATCACCAGGCCGACCTGTGGCGGGGCCTGCGGACCAACGACCTCTCGGTGGTCTCGACCGACCACTGCCCGTTCTGCTTCAAGGACCAGAAGGAGCTCGGCCGGGGCGACTTCACCAAGATCCCGAACGGGATGCCGGGCGTCGAGCACCGGATGGACCTGCTGCACCAGGGCGTGGTCGCCGGGGAGATCTCGCTCGCCCGCTGGGTGGAGACCTGCTCGACCACGCCGGCCCGGATGTTCGGGCTGTACCCGCGCAAGGGTGTCCTCGCGCCGGGTTCGGACGCCGACATCGTGATCTACGACCCGAACGCCGAGCAGACGATCTCGGCGGCCAGCCACCACATGAACGTCGACTACTCCGCCTACGAGGGCATGCGCCTCACCGGACGGGTGGACACGGTGCTCTCCCGGGGCCGGGTCCTGATCGAGGGCGGCGAGTACCACGGCACGGCGGGGCACGGCCGGTTCCTCTCCCGCGACCGCTGCCAGTACCTGAACTAGGGGCGTGTGCGATGGAATTCGGAGTGGTACTGCAGACCGATCCCCCTGCCGGTGAGGTCGTGCGGCTCATGCGGGAGGCGGAGGACCGCGGTTTCGGCTACGGGTGGACGTTCGACTCCAGCGTGCTGTGGCAGGAGCCGTTCGTCATCTACTCGCGGATCCTGGCGGAGACGTCGTCGCTGGTCGTGGGCCCGATGGTGACCAGCCCCGGCACGCGTGACTGGTCGGTGCTGGCGTCGCTGTTCGCCACGCTCAACGACATGTTCGGCAACCGGACGGTGTGCGGCATCGGCCGCGGCGACTCGGCGCATCGCGTGGTGGGCAGGCCACCGTCCACTCTGGCCACGTTGCGCGAGGCGATGCACGTGATCAAGGAGCTGGCCGAGGGGCGCGAGGTGACCCACAACGACACCGCCGTGCGGATCCCGTGGGTGCGCGACGGCCGGCTGGAGATGTGGATGGCCGGCTACGGGCCCAAGGCGCTGCGCATGGTCGGTGAGCAGGCCGACGGGTTCATCCTGCAGACCGCCGACCCGGTGATCGCGCGGTGGACGATCGGCTCGGTGCGGGAGGCGGCGCGGGAGGCGGGACGCGACCCGGAGGGGATCACGATCTGTGTGGCCGCGCCCGCCTATGTCGGTGACGACCTCGCGCACCAGCGCGAGCAGCTGCGCTGGTTCGGCGGGATGGTCGGCAACCACGTGGCGGACCTGGTCGCCCGCTACGGCGACGCCGGGCCGGTGCCGTCCGAGCTGACCGACTACATCGCGGGCAGGCAGGGTTACGACTACGCGCACCACGGCAAGGCGGGAAATCCGTCGACCGACTTCGTGCCGGACGAGATCGTCGACCGCTTCTGCCTGGTGGGCCCGGCCTCCGCGCACGTGCAGCGGCTGGAGGAGCTCGCGGAGCTGGGCGTGCACCAGTTCGCCGTGTACCTGATGCACGACCAGCGGGAACGGACACTGGCCGCCTACGGCGACGAGATCATCACCAAGCTCACCGCATAGCGCCTGGCCACCGCTCGTGAGTGGGAAACCGGGTTCTAACTCGGTTTCCCACTCACGAGGGCCTGGTAGACGAGCTGGCGCAGCTGCTGGCGCAGCGGGTGGGTGCTGGAGGGCATCAGCTGGGTGAAGAACAGCACGGTGACATCCTCCGCAGGGTCGACCCAGAACGCGGTGCTCGCGAGGCCGCCCCAGGCGAACTCGCCCGCGCTGGCCAGCGTCCTGGCCTTCACCGGGTCCTGCAGCACCGAGAAGCCGAGCCCGAAGCCGAAGCCGTTGAACGGCACCTCGGCGTAGAGCGGACGGCCGAACTCGTCGAGGTCCGCCCCGCCGGGCAGGTGGTTGCGGGTCATGAACGCGACGGTGCGCGGCGCGAGCAGGCGCACCCCGTCGAGCTCACCGCCGCGCAGCAGGAACTGGGTGAACCGGTGGTAGTCGGCCGCGGTGGAGGCGAGGCCACCGCCCCCGGAGAGGAACGCGGGCGTGCGGGTGATGGCCTCCCCGACGGCGTCGTGGCGAACCGCGCGCCGGGAGCCGGGCTCGGGCGCGTAGAGCGCGGCCAGGCGGTCCAGTGCGCCGCCGGTGGCCTGGAACGACGTGTCGGTCATGCCGAGCGGGCCGAGGATGCGCTCAGCCAGGAAGGTGTCGAACGGCTGCCCGGACGCGACCTCGACCAGCCTGCCGAGCACGTCGGTGGCCACCGAGTAGTTCCACTCCGTGCCGGGCTCGAACATCAGCGGCAGCTCGGCCCACGCCGCGCTGCACGCGGCCAGGTCCATCCCGGGCGGTGAGAACAGCTCGAAGCCCGCCTGCCGGTACATCGCGTCGACCGGGTGCGCGTGGTGGAAGCCGTAGGTGAGCCCGGCGGTGTGCGTGAGCAGGTGCCACACGCGGATCGGCTCGGTGGCGGGCACCGTGGCGGGGCGCAGTGCCGAGCCCTTGGTGTAGACGCGCATGTCCGTGAACTCCGGCAGCCATGCCGAGATCGGGTCGGCGAGGTCGAACACACCCTGCTCGACGAGCATCATCGCGGCGACCGAGGTGATCGGCTTGGTCATCGAGTAGACGCGCCACACCGTGTCCCGCTCGACCGGCAGCCCGGCCTCGACGTCGCGCCGGCCCCGGGTGGAAACGTGCACGATCTTGCCGTGCCTGCTGACGACGGCGAGCCAGCCGGGCAGCAGGCCCTCGTCGACGTAGCGCGCCATCCGGTCGTCGATCCGGTTCAGGCGCTCCTGGTCGAACCCGAGCTCGCCGGGGTCGGTCTCCACCTCGAGATCAGTCATGCACCCGTTCTACCCGAGCACCTCGTGAGTGCGTAACAGTGTTCTAACTCGTGTAGCCACTCACGACCCTCGTGGGTGGCTACCGGCGTTCTCACTCGGGTAGGCACTCACGAGGCTTTTTCGGCGGCCTTCTCCTCGCGCCAGGCCTCGTCGGTCTTGCCGCGCCGCCAGTAGCCGGAGATCGAGAGCATGTCCCTGCGGACGCCGCGCTCGTCCAGCAGGTGCCTGCGCAGCTCCCGGACGAACCCCGCCTCGCCGTGCACGAACGCGTGCACCGTGCCGCCGGGGAACTCCAGCGCGCGCACCGCGGCCACCAGATCGTCCTGCGCCGAGCGGTGCAGCCAGCGGATCTGCGCGTCGCCCTTGGTCGGCAGCGGCTGCTCCTCCGCCGCGTCCTCCACCAGCAGCAGGGCGCGCACCGGCGCACCGGCGGGCACCGCCTCCAGGGACGCGCCGATGGCCGGCAGCGCGCTCTCGTCGCCGACGAAGAGGTGCCAGTCGGCTTCCGCGCTCGGCGCGTAGGCGCCGCCGGGGCCCATGACCAGGAACTCGTCGCCGGGTCGCAGGCTCGCCGCCCACGGGCCTGCGAGCCCCTCGTCACCGTGGTGCACGAAGTCGATCGCCAGCTCACCGGCGTGCGGGTCGTGATAACGAACCGTGTAGCTGCGCTGGCGTGGCCACTGCTCGCGCGGCAGCTCGGCCTTGATCACCCGCATGTCGAACGGCTCGGGGTAGGCGACGCCCGGCACCGGGAAGAGCACCTTGACGTAGCTGTCGGTGAACTCGTTGGCGACGAACGCCGCGAGCCCCTCCCCGCCGGAGACGACCCTGATCATGTGCGGGGTGATGCGCTCGGTGCGCAGCACCCGCAGCCGCGTGACGGGCTTGCCGCCACTGCGCGCCGGTCGGTCCGTCATTGACTCGCTCCTCATCACGCCGGATGCCTCATCTCAGCTAAGGCTACCCTAAGATCCACCGGTTTCGCCCAGTGCGCCGATCACCGCCGGAGTCGACGGGTCACTCCCCCGCGCCGACGAGCGACACCGGCCGGGGCCGGGTGGCAACGAGGCTTGTCAGCACGCTCGTGGCGCCCACCACCGCGAAGGCACCGGCCACCACGGCGACGACCAGCGGCCCCGGCACGCCGACCAGCCAGGCGCCGGTGGACCGCGCCGCCGCGGCACCGATCCCGGCAACCGTGCCCGCCGCGGCCAGCCCGCCGAGGAACAGGCCGATCGCGGCGACGGCCCACGACTCCACCAGCGCCGCCCGCACGACCTGGCCCCGGCTGAGGCCGCTCACCCTGGCGACGGCGAACTCGCGCCTGCGCTCCGCCGCCCCGATCACGACGGCGTTGACCACGGCGATCAGGGCATACAGCCCGGCCAGACCCATGATCACGGTCATGATCCCGGCGCTGGTGTCCTGCTGCCGGGCGGCGGTGCGGGCGGCCCACGCCTCGGCTGTCTCCACGCGGCCCTCGCCGAGGGCCGCCGTCACCCGCGTGGGGTCGGCGCCGGGGTCGAGTCGCACCAGCGTGTGCGCCGGCGCCTCCGCGGCCACCGCGGCGGGCACGAGCTCGCGTGGCAGGAGAACGTCGGCGCCACTGCCGAACGACCCGGGCAGCACGGCGACCACGCGCAGCGGCACGGTGCGCTCACCGATCCGGGCCTCGACGACGCTGCCGAGAGGGTGCTCGGCGGAGGCGATGGTGTCGCCGTGCAGGTCGGTCAGCGAGCCCTCGACGGCGGTGCGGTGATGGGTCCGCAGGTAGGCCGCCGGGTCGACGGCCACCGCCTCGGCCGTGTCGGTCTCGGTCTCGCCGTCTTCCACGGTGGCGACCGTCAGGGTCACCGGCACGGCCAGCTCTGTCGAGGCGGTCGCGACCCCGGGCACCTCGCCGACCGGGAGCGGGCCCTCCGTGGTGACGACGAGGTCGGCTCGCAGGTCCTGGTGCAGCTCGCGTTCAGCGGCGGCACCGAGGGTGGTGAGCGTGCCGGACATGCCGAGCAGCAGCGCGACCAGCACGAGCAGGGGCGCCGCCGTCGACGCGCTGCGCCGCACACCGTCGCGCAGGTTCGCCGCCGCGAGGGTGCCGAGCGGCCCGCCACGCAGCAGCAGCCCGATGACGCGTCCGGCGAGGGGCACGACCAGCGGGCTGAGCGCGCTCAGGCCGATGGCCGCGGTGATCGCGACGTTGATCGAAAGCGGGACGGCCGCGATCGGCCCGGCGAAGGACGACACGGTCGCCAGTGCCACCGCGCCGCCGAGGAACAGCACGCCGAAGAACCAGCGGGACGCGGTGATCACCCGCGCGGCCTCCCCTGTCTCGCGCAGCGCCTCCAGCGGCCGCACCCGCGCCCCCCGCCGGGAGGCGGCGAGCACCCCGGCGACCGCGACGCCGACCCCGATGCCCGCCGACACGGCGAGGATCCAGTCGTGCCAGGGCACGGTGAACTCCGGCGGCACGAAGCCGAGGCCGGTCAGCAGGCCGGTCTGGACCCGCTGCACGAGCATGCCCAGCGGCACGCCGATCCCCGTGCCGAACAGGCCGAGCAGGACCGCCTCGGCGAGCAGCAGCCTGCGGAGCTGACCCCGGCCCGCGCCCGCGAGCCGCAGCAGGGCGAGGTCACGCCTGCGCTGGGCGACGGTGAACGCGAAGGTCGACGCGACGATGAACACGGCGAGGAACGTCGCGATGGCCAGGGTCATCCCGAGCAGCGTGATCGCCTCGACGTACCCGCCGATGGCCGCGGCGAGCAGGATCAGCAGCGACGACTGCACGAGCGCGACGCCGAGACAGACGGTGAGCAGCGCGCCGAGGAACAGCTGGCCACGCTCGCGGAAGGTGCTCCAGGACAGACGCAACACTGGTCACGCCTCCAGTCGGGCGAGCCGCTCGGCGACCTCGTGGGCGCTCGGCGCGGTGGCGCGGTCGGCAATGCGGCCGTCGGAGAGGAACACGACGGAGTCGGCACTGGCCGCGACCGCGGGGTCGTGGGTGACCATGACGATGGTCTGCCCCGCCTCGGCCACCATGCCGCGCAGCAGGCGGAGGACCTGCCTGGCGGAGGCCGAGTCGAGCGCGCCGGTGGGCTCGTCGGCGAAGAGCACCGCCGGCCGGGTCACCATCGCCCGCGCGATCGCGACCCGCTGCTGCTGCCCGCCGGAGAGCTCGCGGGGGCGATGCCGCCTGCGGTCCTCGAGGCCGACGCTCGCCAGCACCTCCCGCACCTGGCTGCCGGACACGCGCCTGCGGGCGAGCCGCAGCGGCAGCGTCACGTTCTGCTCGGCGGTGAGCGACCCGATGAGGTTGAAGCTCTGGAAGACGAACCCCATCCGGCCGCGGCGCAGCTCGGTCAGCTCCTGCTCGCCCGCCGCGGTGATGTCCTCGCCGGAGAGCAGCACCTGCCCCGCGCTGGCCCGCTCCAGCCCGGCGGCGCAGTGCAGCAGCGTCGACTTGCCGGAACCGGAGGGACCCATCACCGCCGTCCAGGTGCCTGCCGCGAACGCGATGCTCACGTCGTCGAGGGCGCGCACGCGCGCCTGGCCGCTGCCGTAGTCCCGGCTGACGCCGCGGAGCTCGACGGCCGGGGCCGACAGGCCCGGCCCTCGGGGTACGGCCTCGGTGTGCTGGGGTGCTGTCATGCCTCCCATCCCACCGGCTGCGGCCCGCCAGGTCACCAGTGCGCGCCCCCGGGCAGGGGGTTGGGCGAACCCTACCCCGCGGCGGTCCGCGACCGTCCACACGAGACGGCACACCGCGGCATACCCCGGGTGAACGGCCCATCCCTGCAAGCCTGCCGAGGCGGCCATCGACCGCCTCCTCGACGCGCGCCTTCTGGAGCCCGCGGGCCCGCACCGTTTCCGGTTGCGCGACCTGACCCGCTCTCCGCCGAGGATGCTCCGGCACCGGCTCTGACCGGCATCCGCCGGAACTCTTGACAGAGTGCCAACAACGGGCGACGGTAGGCGGATGGCAGGCTTCGACTACGACGTCCTCGTGATCGGCTCGGGCTTCGGCGGGAGCGTCAGCGCACTGCGGCTCACCGAGAAGGGCTACCGGGTCGGCGTGCTCGAGATGGGCAGGCGATTCGCCGACCACGAGTTCGCCACGACGTCGTGGCGGGTACGCGACTACCTGTTCGCGCCGAAGTTCGGCTGCACCGGCATCTTCCGCATCACCCCGCTCAGGGACGCGCTGGTGCTCAGCGGCGCGGGCGTGGGCGGTGGCTCGCTGGTCTACGCCAACACGCTGTACGAGCCACCGGACGCCTTCTACGAAGATCCACAGTGGTCGGCCATCACCGACTGGAAGGATGAGCTCGCACCGTACTACGACCAGGCGAGGCGCATGCTCGGGGTCGCGACCTACCCTCGCGTTACACCGGCCGACGAGGTGATGCGCGAGGTCGCCGCGGACATGGGCATCGGGCACACCTTTCACCCCGCCCAGGTCGGTGTCTTCTTCGGCGGCGAGGACACCGCACCCGGCCAGGAGGTGGCCGATCCCTACTTCGGCGGCGCAGGTCCCGCCCGGCGCTCGTGCATTCACTGTGGTGAGTGCATGACCGGGTGCAGGCACGGCGCCAAGAACACGACCGTGAAGAACTACCTGCACCTGGCCGAGCAGGCCGGCGCGCGGGTGCATCCGATGACCACGGTGACCGAGGTGCGACCCCTGTCCGGTGGCGGCTACGCGGTTTCGACCGTCCACACCCGACGGCCGTGGCGCAGGCGCACGTTCACCGCGGAGCAGGTCGTGTTCTCCGCCGCCTCGCTCGGCACGCAGCGACTGCTGCACAGGCTGCGCGACCGCGGCGTGCTCCCCCGCATCTCGGAACGGCTCGGCGTGCTCTCCCGGACGAACTCCGAGGCCGTGCTCGCCGCACGCACCAGGCGGCGGGACAGCGAGTTCCACCGCGGCGTGGCGATCACCTCTTCCATTCACCCGGACGAGGTGACCCATGTTGAGCCTGTTCGCTACGGCAAGGGCAGCAACCTGCTCGCCCTTCTCGGTGCCGTGCTCACCGACCCCGCCCCCGGCAAGCCGCGCTGGCTGCTGGGCCTGCGCGAGATGTGGCGGCAGCGGCGCGTGCTGCCCACGCTGCACAACCCCCGGCACTGGTCGGAACAGACGATCGCGCTGCTGGTGATGCAGACACTCGACAACTCGGTGACCACCTACACGCGGCGCGGGGTGCTCGGCAGGCGGATGCGCACGAGGCAGGGCATCGGCGAGCCCAACCCCGTCTGGATCCCGGGCGGGCACGAGGTGACGCGAAGGGTCGCGGACAAGATCGGCGGCATTCCGGGTGGTGGCTGGAACGACCTGGTCAACGTCCCGCTCACCGGTCACTTCATCGGCGGCTGCGCGATCGGCGAGTCCCCGGCGACCGGCGTGGTGGACCCCTACCAGCGGCTGTTCGGGTACGAGGGCCTGCACGTGGTCGACGGCTCCACGATCTCCGCGAACCTAGGGGTCAACCCCTCACTGACCATCACCGCGCAGGCCGAGCGGGCGATGGCACTGTGGCCGAACAAGGGTGAGCGCGATCCCCGTCCCCCGCTCGGCGAGCCCTACCGGCGGGTAAGCCCGGTAGTGCCCGCGCGGCCGGCGGTCCCCGGCACCGCACCCGGCGCGCTGCACCTGCCCCTCTTTCCGGCGGAGGAGGCCGCGACGTGAGAAAATCCACTTCATGACCACGGAATCGGCGCCCAAATGGCGAAGGCTGGAGCCCGACGAACGCAAGGAACAGATCTTCGCCTGCGCGGCCGACCTGTTCGGGGAGCGCCCGTACGGTGAGGTGTCCACATCGGACATCGCCGCGCGCGCCGGTGTCGCCCGCGGGCTCATCAACCACTACTTCGGCACGAAACGCGACCTGTACCTGGCCGTGGTCAAGCGCGCGCTCACCGTGCCGCACTTCGCGGTCAAACGGCTGCCCGAGGGCTCCCTCGAACAGCGCACCGACGCGGCCGTCGAGTGGTTCCTCGACATGGTCAGCAAGCAGGAGAAGATGTGGCTCGCCGCGATCACCCCGGAGGGCATCGGCCGGGACGTCGAGGTGGAGCGGATCCTGGACGAGGCCGACCGGAACTCGGCCGACCGCGTTCTCGAAGCGGTCGGCCTGAGTCCGGACGATGCCCACTGGAACGAGCTGAATGCCCTGGTGCGGGCCTACGGCGGCATGGTGAAGGCGGCGGGCCGCGAATGGCTGGTGCGCGGCGCCCTGAACCGCCAGCAGGTGCACACCCTGCTGAGCAGGTCGTTGCTGACGCTCGTCAGGGACGTCTTCCCCGAGGTACCGGAGCAGACCGGCACCAGGGCGCGATAGCGCTCAGTGCGGGAGCATCACCGGCGCTGCCTCGGCGTCCCCGGTGCCGTCGGCGTCTCCCCTGTCTCCCGTGTCCCCGCTCCGGTCCGGGCGCACGGCGGGGCGCCGCGGCAGGAACAGCGCCGGGACCAGGCACAGCGCGATCAGCACCACCGCCCAGGTGAACGTCGTGGCGAACGAGTCGGCCGCCAGCACCGCGGCGGCGTCCCGCGTCCGCGGGTCCGCCAGCGCGCCGGTGGCGGCCAGCTGGCCCTGGCTGGTCGGCACGCCGAACTTCCCGGCCAGCAGGCCCGCCAGGATGATCGACATCACCGCCGAGCCGATGGCGCCCGAGGTCTGCTGGATGATGTTCAGCGCGGTCGATGCCCTGGCGACGTTCTTGCTGGTCAGCGTCTGCAGGGCGGCGGACATGATCGGCATCATCGTGGCGCCGAGGCCCATCCCCATCACGAACAGGGCCGCCAGCAGCTGCCAGTACGGCGTCACCGGGCCGACCTGCGAGAACATGGCGAGCCCGGCCAGGATCAGCCCGAGGCCCGGCAGCACTACCTTGCCAGGACCGACCCTGTCGGCCAGCCTGCCCGCCACCGGCATGGTGAGCATCGCGCCGAGTCCCTGGGGCGCAAGCAACAGCCCCGCCTGCAGCGCCGACTCGCCCCGGACCAGCAGGAAGTACGTCGGCAACAGCAGCATCGCGCCGAAGAAGGCCACCGCGAACAACGCCATGGTCGCCGAGGCGGCCGCGAAGGTGCGGTCCCGGAACAGGCGCAGGTCGACGAGCGGGTTGTCGATCCGTAGTGCGCGCAGCACGAAGCCGACGATCAGCCCGGCACCGAGCACGATCGGCAGCCACACGCCGGTCGCGCCGATCCCGCCCGCGCCCGGGATCTCGGAGACTCCGTAGATCAGCATCGCCAGGCCGGGCGAGAGCATCAGCATCCCGGCGAAGTCGAACCGCTCGGCCGGTTCGGGGTCGTCCTTCGGCAGCAGCCGCCAGGCCGCGATCAGGGCGATGATCCCGATCGGCACGTTGATGTAGAAGATCCAGCGCCAGCTCACCGAGTCGACCAGCCACCCGCCGAGGATCGGACCGCCGATCGGGCCCAGCAGCATCGGCACGCCGAGCACCGCCATCACCCGGCCGACCCGGTGCGGGCCCGCCGCCCTGGTCAGGATCGTCATACCCGCCGGCATCAGCATGCCGCCGCCGAACCCCTGCACGACGCGGAACACGATCAGCGTTTCGACGTTCCACGCCATTCCGGCCAGCATCGAACCGACCAGGAACAGCGTGATGGCGAGCAGGTAGAGCCTTTTCGTGCCGAAACGATCCGAGGCCCAGCCGGTAACGGGAATGACCGTGGCCAGCGCCAGCATGTAACCGGTCGCCACCCATTGAATGGTGTCGAAGGACGTTTCGAACTCCAGGGTGAGCGCCTGGAGTGCGACGTTGACCACCGTCACGTCGAGGATCGCCATGATGGAGCCGAGCACCACCACAGCGGCGATTTTCAGGACGCCGCTGTCGAGTCTGTCCTCGACAGAGTCGTTATTCAGTTGCGAAGTCGTCATGATTCCATTTCCGACGGAAGAAGAAGAGAAAAAGCCCCAGTTGCCGGTCCATGCTATCGGCGGCGAAATTGCCGTGCCACGCGTTTTCGAGTGTTCGGCGTCACGCTCCACACTATTGGCACAGCGCCAGTAAGTGCTACCGTCGAGTCGTGGACCCACGGACCCCGGTACTCGTCGGCGCAGGTCAGCACACCCTGCGGGACAGCACAGCAGCCACCTCCCCACGGGAGCTGATGCGGCTGGCCGCCGAAGCCGCGCTCGCCGACGCCGGAGCGCCCGCGCTGCGCGAGCGCCTGCACTCGGTCGGGGTGGCCGACAGCTTCTCGTGGGGCACCGCCGACCCGGCCGCGCTGCTCGCCGTGGAGCTGGGCCTCTCCCCCGCTGAGACCGTCTACACCCACACCAGCGGCACCAGCCCGGTCGAACTGCTCGCCGACGCCGCGAGCCGGATCCGCCGCGGCGAGCTGGACGCGACGCTGCTGGCCGGCGGCGAGGCGGTCAAGGCACTGCTCGCCGGCCGCTACGGCGGCGGCCCGAAGCAGCCCGAGGGCACCGCGCCGACCCGCATGCTCGGCGTCGACCGCGAGCCGCTGCACCCGGCCGAGGCCGCCGCGCAGCTCCGCCTGCCCCTGGGCTTCTACCCGCTGTTCGAGAACGCGATCCGCGCGGCCGCGGGCCGCGACCTGCCCGCGCACGTCGACCGGCTCGGCCGGCTCTGGGCCCGCTTCGCCGACGTCGCCCGGCACAACCCGCACGCCGCGGTGACCGACCCGCCCGGTGCGCGGGACATCGTCACGGTCGGACCCCACAACCGGATGGCCGCGCTGCCGTACCGCAAGCTGCTGACCGCCAACATCTTCGTCGACCAGGCCGCCGCGCTGCTGCTCTGCTCGGCGGCCACCGCGGAGTCGGCCGGTATCCCACGGGAGAACTGGGTCTTCGTGCACGCCACGGCCGGCGCCGACGACCACTGGTTCGTCTCGGAGCGGCCGCGGCTGGACCGCTCCCCCGCGATCGCCGCCGCCACCTCGGCCGCGCTGCGGCACGCCGGTCTCGGGATCGGCGACATCGGCCATCTCGACCTGTACTCGTGCTTCCCCTCGGCGGTGCAGGTGGCGGCCACCGAACTCGGCCTGAGCGACGCCGACCTCGCCGATCCGGCGCGGCCACCGACGGTGACCGGTGGGCTGACGTTCGCGGGCGGGCCCGGCAGCAACTACGTGACGCACGCGCTGGCCACGCTCGTCGGACGGCTGCGCGGCACCCGTGGCGAGTACGGGCTGGCCACGGCCGTCGGCTGGTTCCTGACCAAGCACGCCGCCGTCGTGCTCGCCGCCGATCCGCCCACCGAGCCCTACGCCCATCACCAGGTCTCGGCCGAGGTGGCCGCGCTGCCCCGGCGAGCAGTCGTCACCGGCGCCACCGGACCGGCGACGGTGGAGACCTACACCGTTCTGCACGACAGGTCGGGCGAGCCGGAACGCGGGATCGTGCTGGCCACCCTGCCGGACGGCGCGTGGACCGCCGCCTCCAGCGAGCATCCCGAGACGATCGCCGGGCTCCTCGACCGCGACCCGCTCGGCGCCAAGATCGAGCTGGGCACGGACGCGGGCTTCAGCATCGGCACCTCACCCTCGTGAGTGGCCACGCGAGTTAGAACTCGCGTACGCACTCACGAGCGGACCGGCACCGTGGTGATGGCGATCGACCGCTCCTCCAGGCTGCCGAAGTAGAGCACGCCATCGCGCTCACGCACTCCGGTGAGCATGTGAAAGCCGCTGACCTCGCCGGAGAGGTCGTGCACGATCGTGCCCTCGGAGTCGATGCCGAGCACCCCGCAGGTCCGGGCCGGGGACGGCTGCACCGAGGTCGGCAACCGCCGCACCAGTGCCCGCAGCGCGCCGGGCAGGCGCCGCACCATGTCGAGTGCCGCCACGCGCGGGCTCGCCTGCGTCACCCAGATCAGCCCGTCGCTGCCGGTGGAGGTGTTGTCCGGATGCCCGGCAAGGCCGTCGGCGAAGACATCGGTGCTGCCCGCCCGCTCGCCGGTCAGCCAGACGCGGCGCACCCGGCAGTCCCCCGTCTCGGCCACCGTCACGAACGACTCGTCCGCGGACAGCGCGACCCCGTTGGCGAACTGGAGCCCGCCGGCGAGCTCGTCGATCGCACCGTCCGGGCCGCGGCGCAGCAGCCTGCCGGAGCCCGTCTGCTCGATCAGGTCGTCGCGCCAGTGGGTGATCGGGAAGCGGGCCGAGGAGTCGCTGAAGTAGACGGTGCCGTCCGCCGCGACCGCGGCGTTGTTGCAGAACACCATCGGCCTGCCCGCGACCTCCCTGGTGAGAGTCCGCACGGCACCGTCGGCGGGCGACACCACCAGCAGGCCCCGGTACGCGTCACAGACGAGCAGCTCGTCGCCGTAGAACTCCAGGCCGAGCGGCCGCCCGCCGGTGTCCGCGACCGCGTCGATGCGCCTGCCGTCCTGGCTGATCCGGATGATGCGGCCGTCGGCGAGCCCGGTGTAGACCTGCCCGTCCGCGTCGACCAGCGTGTCCTCCGGGCCGTACCCGTTGACGGGAACGACCCGGACCTCACCGAAACGCATGGTGCCTCCTACCGGTAGCTGAGCAGTGCCGCTGCCTGGCCTTCGAAGTGCCCGTGCTCGTTGAACGACAGCAGCGTCGTGCCCGCGCGGCCGGTGACGATCTTGGTGATCCCCGCGTTCACCGTGACGCGGTTCAGGGTCAGCAGACCGGTCTCCGGCGTCGCGGAGAGCGCGCCGCACAAGGCCGCGATCACCCCGCCCGAGGTGAACACCACCGCCTGCTCACCCTTGCCGAGCGCCGCGATCACGTCGTCGAGGGCACCGCGCACCCGGCCGAGGAAGGCGGGCCATGTCTCCGCGCACGGGCTCTCCTCCCCCGCCCGCACCCAGCTCGCCAGCGCGGCCTCGAGCGCCGCCTGGAACGCGCGCGGGTCGGCGCTGTCCTGTGCCGCGCCACCACCGTGGTGGGCGGCGATGTCGGTGTGGTCGTACTCGTTCCACCGCGGGTCCTCCTTGGCGACGACGCTCGGCGCCACCTCGGCCAGCGCCGTGGCCGCCGTCGCCCGCTGCCGCGACAGCGTGCCGCAGCGCGCCTGCGCCACGTCGACCTGCCGCCTGCGCAGCTCCGCACCGGCGGCCCTGGACTGCTCGGTCCCGCGCTCGGAGAGCACGTCGTAGTCGGCGGCGCCGAACGACGCCTGCCCGTGCCGCACCAGGTAGATGGCGCCCATTCAGCCGGTACTCCCCTCGATCACGGTGCGGCACCGCCATTCCAGGTAGCCGACCAGCTGCCAGAAGTCCTGGAACGCCGGGTTTCGGGTCTGCCCCTGGTGATAGCGGTAGTAGATCTGCTGGATGATCGCGGCGAGCCGGAACAGCCCGTACACCTCGTAGAAGGTCCAGTCGGGGATCGCCAGCCCGGTGCGCCGGGCGTAGTGATCCACCACCTCGGCCCGGGTGAGCATCCCGGGCAGGTGGGTCGGCTGCCGCCTGCTCGCCTTGAAGAAGTCGTCGTCATCGGCCTGGACCCAGTAGGCGAGTGTGCTGCCCAGCTCCATCAGCGGATCGCCGAGCGTGGCCATCTCCCAGTCGAGGATGCCGACGACGTCCAGTCCCTCCGCGCTGTCGAGCACCACGTTGTCCAGCCGGTAGTCGTTGTGGATCAGGCAGATCGACACCTCGTCCGGCAGGTTGGCGGCGAGCCATGCGGTGACCTCGGCGAACTCGGGCACGTTCTCCGTGCGCGCCCGCCGGTAGCGCTCGGTCCAGCCGCGGATCTGCCGCTCGACGTAACCCGTGCCCTTGCCCAGGTCGCCGAGACCCGCGGCGGCCACGTCCACCTCGTGCAGCTCGACCAGCCGGTCGATGACGCCGGTGGACAGCCTCCGCGCGGCGGCGGGCTCCAGCGACATCCCGGGTGGCAGGTCGCCGCGGAGGATGAGGCCGTGGAGGCGCTCCATGACGTAGAAGTCGTCGCCGAGCACGGCCGGGTCGTCGCAGAGGGCCAGCATCCGCGGCACGTACGGGAAGACGGGCCGCAGCGCATCCTGTACGCGGTACTCGCGCCGCATGTCGTGCGCCGAGGCAGCCCGGTGCCCGGCGGGCGGGCGGCGCAGGATCAGCTCGCGGCCCGGGTAACGCAGCAGGTAGGTCAGGTTCGAGGCCCCGCCGGGGAACTGCCGCACCTGCGGGAGCCCGGCCAGGCCGTCCACGCGCGCGGCCAGCCACTCGTGCACGGCGGCGACGTCGAAGCGATCCTCGTCGCGGACCTCGGTGACCGGGTCGCTCACGTGAACCTCCGCAGCAGTCCGGTCGGCAGCACCCGCATGACAACACTGAGCGGCGCCCACGGCAAGGGCGGGATGTAGGCCCTGGCTGGTTCCCGCTCGATCGCCCTGACCAGCGCCCGCACGCCCTTCTCGGCCCCGGCGAGCAGCGGCGTGCGGCCCGCCGAACCGGTCATCTCCGACTCGATGTAGCCCGGCAGGAGGGTGGTGACCCGCACCGGCGTCCGCAGCATGTCGGCGCGAATGCCGTCGGCCAGCGCGGAGACCGCGGCCTTCGACGCGGCATAGGCGGTCAGGTTGCCGGGCAGCCCGCGCAGTGCGCTGAACGAGGAGACGACCACCAGGTGACCGGCGTTCTGCTCGCGGAAGATCGCCAGCGCCGCCTCGCACTGGGCGAGCGCGGCGACGAAGTTGGTCTCCGCGGTCTGCCGGTTGGCATGGAAGTACCCGGTGCCGACCGGCTGTCCCTTGCCGAGGCCCGCGTTGACGATGACCCGGTCGAGGCCGCCCAGCTCGGCGCGGAACTCCTCGAACACGCTGAAGACACGATCATGGTCGTTGACGTCGAGCTCGCGGGTCAGCACCCGGATGCCGGGATGCCGTTGCCGCAGCTCCGCGGCGAGCTCGTCGAGCCGGTCGGTGCGGCGTGCGCACAGGGCGAGGTCGCGGCCCGCGGCGGCGAACCGGCGGGCCATACCCGCTCCGAGCCCCGAGCTGGCACCGGTGATCACGATGTTCTTCCGGATGGCCATGCCTCATCATGGCATTACCGGCAGGTAACAAGGCGGTGACCCGGCGCACAGCGCGCCGGGTCACCGCTGCGGGCGTTTCGCTCACTCCCCGGTGTAGAGCAGCCGGTTCGGCGTGCCGAGGCTCGGGTCGGTGATCTTGTCGGGCGTGGCGGCGCCGGTCAGCGCCTCCTCGACGGCCGCGGGCGTGGCGTCCGGGTTCCCGGCCAGGTACAGCGCGGCGGCGCCGACCACGTGCGGCGTGGCCATCGACGTGCCGCTGATCGTGTTCTCCCCGCCGTCGGTCCAGGCCGAGGTGATGTCCACACCGGGGGCGTAGAGGTCGACCACGCTGCCGAAGTTCGAGAAGGACGCCTGGGCGTCACCGTCATCGCTCGCGGCGACGGTGATCGCCTCGCCGACCCGCGCGGGCGAGAAGAGGCTGGCGTCGAGACTGGAGTTGCCCGCCGCGACGCCGAACGTCACGCCCTGCTCGATGGCGCCGCGCACGGCGTCGTCGAGGGCGGTGTCCACCATGCCGCCGAGGCTCATGTTGGCGACCGAGGGACCGCTGGCGTTGGCGGCGACCCAGTCGATGCCCGCGACGATCTGCTCGGTGGTTCCGCTGCCGTTCGCGTCGAGGACCCGGACGGGGACGATCTGGACGCCCTTGGCGACGCCGTACTCGCCGCCGCCGATGGTGCCCGCGACGTGCGTGCCGTGCCCGTGCTCGTCGGCGGCGTCGTCGTCGTTGTCGATGAAGTCCTTACCGGCGGCGACGCGGCCGCCGAACGTGCTGTGATCGGCGTCGACCCCGGTGTCGAGGACGTAGGCGGTCACGTTGTCCGCCTTCAACGCGAACTCGTAGGTGTCGTCCAGCGGCAGATCCCGCTGGTCGATGCGGTCGAGGCCCCAAGACGGCGGGCTCTGCTGCACGTCGGCGATGCGCACACGCTGGTTCTGCACGACATAGGCGACGTCGCTGTCCGCGGCGAGCCGCTTGGCCTCGACCTCGCTGGCCTTGATCGAGAACCCGTTCAGCGCGCTGCCGAACGTGCGGGTGAGCTCGGCGCCGTAGTCCCCGGCCAGGCCGCGCGCCACTGACAGCAGGCCCGTGGTGAGCCGGTTCTGTTCCAGTACCACCAGGTAGCTGTCCGGCACCGCCGTGGCCGTGCCCGCCGACTGGATCTGCCCCTGCGCCGCGTACGCAGGTGCCGAACCGAGCGTGGCTGCCACCGCCAGCCCCACGGCCGCCGCTGCCGCGGCCAGCCCTCGCCGAAGGTGTCGTGAGTTACCGGCTGACCCCGCTGACCCCGCTGACCCCGTTGAGCCCATTGACTGCCTCCCTGTCCCGACCTGTTGCGTAAAAGTCATGCAATCGGTGCGGGCAGGGACGGGGCAATGATTGCCAGTTACCAGTATTGGCCCGTTTGGAGTAACGTGCCGTAGACCGTATGGGTCACGGGTAGCACAACGCGATCACCGGCCTGGCGTTACAGTTCGCTGCTAACGTTGCCCATATCGTTACCAGCACGCAGGTCGGGGGCGAACCGGGGAGATGCTGACGGAGCAGGATACCGACGGAGAGCCGGGTGGAACCGCGTTCTCCGTCGCGCTACGGAATGCGATCTCCGCCAGCGGGCTCAGTCTCGACCGCATCCAGGCGCGGCTGCAGGCACGCGGCGTCTCGGTCAGCGTCACCGCGCTCAGCTACTGGCAGTCGGGCAAGCGCCAGCCGGAACGGCAGAGCTCGATCTCGGCCGTCCGCGCGCTCGAGGAGATCCTCGATCTCGTGGCCGGCTCGCTGCTCGGGCTGCTGCCGCCGCCACGCCCGCGCGGCAGCTCGTCCCGCAGGCGCAGGGACGCCGCCGAACCCGGGCCCCTGAATGAGCGGCTCACCCTCGTCGGCCTGCACGACCGCTGCGACGTCACCGCCGACGGCCGGCAGCGCCGCGTCACGGCCAGGGCCGTGTTCCAGGCGACGGCGGACGGGCAGGACCGCTGGCTGCTCGCCTACCCGGGCCTGCCCGCGCTGCGCGCCCTGCGGAACTGCACCGTCGGCCGGGTCGAGCCGGACTCCGCGCACGGCGTCACGGTCGCCGAGCTGCTTTTCGACCGGCCGATCGACCGCGGCGAGACCCACCTCGTCGAGTACTCCTTCACCGGCTCCGGGCCGCCCTGCGCGGCGAACACGCACTTTCGCGAGTTCGGCAGGCCGGTGCGCGAGTACCTGCTTGAGGTGCGCTTCGAAGGCGGCGACGTGCCGTTCCGCTGCTGGCAGTACGCACGTGAGGAGGCCGGTGGCACGGCCGCGAGCCGTGAGCTGCGGCTCGACAACGCCAGCGGGGTCCACGCCGTCGCGCTCGACTTCGGCCCCGGTGTGTTCGGCATCGGCTGGTCCTAGCCGCCCGCCGGGNGAGGAGGCCGGTGGCACGGCCGCGAGCCGTGAGCTGCGGCTCGACAACGCCAGCGGGGTCCACGCCGTCGCGCTCGACTTCGGCCCCGGTGTGTTCGGCATCGGCTGGTCCTAGCCGCCCGCCGGGTCGTGAGTGGCTACGCGAGTTAGAACTCGGGTAGCCACTCACGAGTCGCCACGTGAGCCGGGCTACGAAAGTTCGTGGCGGAGCACCTTTCCGGTCGCGTTGCGGGGCAGCTCGTCGAGGAACTCCACGTCCCGCGGCACCTTGTACCGCGCGAGGTTCTCCTTGACGTACTCGCGCACGGTGTCCGCGTCGAGCCGCCTGCCCGGCGCGGGCACGACGAACGCCTTGAGCCGCTGGCCGAACTCGTCGTCGGCAACCCCGACCACGGCCGCCTCGATCACGTCGTCCCGCTCCACCAGCAGGTTCTCCACCTCGATGGGGAAGACGTTCTCGCCACCGGAGACGATCATCTCGTCATCGCGGCCGTCGATGAACAACAGCCCGTCGGAGTCGAAGTGGCCCACGTCGCCGCTGGCGAGCAGCCCGTCGATCACTTCCTTGTTCCGCCCGTCGGTGTAGCCCTCGAAGCTCAGGCCGCTGCCCACGAAGACACGGCCCGTCACGTAGGGCTCGGTGATGCGGCGGCCGGCCTCGTCGTACAGCTCCACCCGGCAGCCCACGGGTGCACGGCCCACCGTGCCGGGCGCCTTGCGCCAGTCCTCCGGGGTCGCCACGGTGGCGACGGCGACCTCGGTCGAGCCGTAGAGGTTGTGGACCACGTCGCCGAAGATCGCGGTGGCCCGGTTGCCGAGGTCCGGCGAGAGGGCGGAGCCGGCGACGAAGATGATCCGCAGCGAGGACGTGTCGTACCGGCCGATCACGTCCGGGCCGAGGTCGACGATGCGCTGCAGCATCGTGGGCACGAGCACCAGCGCCGTGCAGCGATGCTCCGCGATGCCGCGCAGGGTCCGCTCCGGGTCGAACTTGCGCCGCAGCACCACCTTGGAACCGAGGGCGAACGAGAGGATGAACTGGGAGAGCCCGGTGCCGTGGAACAACGGCGCCCCCAGGTAGGTGCTCTCGCCGACCCGCAGCGGCACACGGTCGAGGAACTGGGCGGAGTCCAGCGCGGAGATCTTCGGCCGCGGCGCGCCCTTCGGCGTGCCGGTCGTGCCGCTGGTCAGCAGCACGAGCGCGCCGGGCCTGGCCGGAGCGGGCAGCGGCCGGTCGTCGGTGCTCGCGATGAGCTCGTCGAGGACAGGGCTGCGCTGTCCTGGCTGTCCTGGCTGTCCTGGCTGTCCTGGCTGGCCGGACAGGTCCGTCTCGATCCACGACAGGTATCGCTCGGCGTCCCCCCGCACGGCGTCCAACAGCCCGGTGAACTCCTCGTCGTGGACGAGCACGTTCACGTTCTCCCGCTCGGCGACGTCGGCCAGTTGCGGTTTGGCGAACCCGGTGTTCATCAGGAGCAACGGGACACCGAGCTTGCCCGCGGCGAGCATCGTGGTCACCAGGCCGCGGTGGTCACGGCTCAGCACGGCGATCGTCGAGCCTGCGCCCACACCGCGTTCGGACCAGGCCCGCGCGAGTGCGTTGGACCGGAGGTCGAGCTGCTTGAACGTGAGCGGGCCGCGTTCGTCGACGAGACCGGTCGCGTCCGGGTCGCGGTGCGCGGCGATCTGCGTGGCACCGGCCAGCGCGCCGAACTTGCGCACCGCGAGCAGCGACCGGATGCCCTCGTCGAGCCTCGGGAACGGGACGAGCCCGGCCCGCCGCAGCACCTCCACGCTGCGGGCGGCATCCGTGACGCGGTTCGCCAGTCCCGCCACGGTAGGCGGCCTTCTCATCCGAGTACCTCCGTGTCCGCTGTGGTCGAGATCTCCGCGTGCAGAAACCTACCCGCGAGTAGGTACGTTGTCGAACGGAGTGTCGGTGGCACCACACAGAATCATCCCGTGCACATCATCCTCGCGCGGGAGCCGGAGGGCACCTTCGCCGTCCGTGCGCTCGGCGGCGAGCTCACGGTGCCGGGCGCGCTGCCCGCCACCGAGCTCGCCGAGCACGCCGCGCGGTGGGAAAGGCAGCTGCGGCCGCGCTGGGTGTTCACCTCGGTCGAGCACGACTATCCCGCGCTGCTCGACGGCGGGGTGCGGGTGCGCCGCTGTCACGACCTCGCGCTGGCCGAGGCGCTGCTCCTCGCGAACGAGGAACGCGGCGAGCAGTCCCGCACGCTGGCGGCCGCGTTCGCCAGGGCACGTGGCCTCGATCCGCCTGCCGAGGCCGCGCCCGCCGGGCACGACGACCACGACCAGCCCGCGCTGTTCGACCCGCGCGGATCGGGACTGCCCCCTGGCGTCACCGTGGCCGATGCCGCCGAGCTGGTGTTCACCGAGCAGTGCGGGCGAATCGAGCGGGCCGCGCACCCGCAGCGCCTGCGCCTGCTGATCGCGGCCGAGTCGGCGAGCGCGCTGGCGGCGGCCGAGATGTCGGTGGACGGGCTGCCCTGGCGGGCCGATATCCACGACAAGTTGCTCACCGAGCTCCTCGGCGACCGGGTACCGGCCGGGCAGCGGCCACGCAGGCTGGCGGAGCTCGCCGACCGGGTCCAGGCGGCGTTCGGCAGCCGGCCGGTGAACCCCGACCATCCGGGCAGCGTGGTCCGCGCGTTCGGCAGGGCCGGTGTCCAGCTGCCCTCCGCGCGGGCACACGTGCTGCGCGAGGTGGCCCACCCCGCGGTCGCCCCGCTGCTGGAGTACAAGGAACTGGCCCGCCTGCACTCCGCGCACGGCTGGGCGTGGCTGGACGCCTGGGTGCACGGCGACCGGTTCCGGCCGGTGTACGTCGTCGGCGGCGTCGTGTCCGGGCGCTGGGCGAGCCGCGGCGGTGCGGCGCTGCAGATCCCGCGCACGCTGCGGGTGTGCGTGCGGGCCGACCCGGGCTGGAAGCTCGTCGTCGCGGACGCCGCGCAGCTGGAGCCGCGGGTGCTGGCCGCACTGGCCGGCGATCGCACGCTGGCCGAGGTGGCTGCGTCGGCCGACCTGTACGACAGCCTGGCCGAGGTGATGTTCGCGGGCGCGCGGAGCGACGCGGCTGCCGGCCAGGACGACCGCCAGAAGGCGAAGATCGCGATGCTCTCGGCGATGTACGGCGGCACGGCCGGCGAGGCGGCGTCGTTGCTCGCGCTGCTCCGGCAGCGGTTCCCGGCCGCGGTGTCCTATGTGGAGCATGCCGCGCTGGCCGGGGAACGAGGGCAGCTCGTGCGCTCCCGCCTGGGTCGCACGTCGCCACCGCCGTCCGCGGCCTGGCGGGCGCTCACCGGCGGCGCGGGCAACGAGGAGGGTGCGCGGCGTGCTTCGCGCGACTGGGGCCGGTTCACCAGGAACTTCGTCGTGCAGGCCAGTGCCGCGGACTGGACCGCCGTACTGCTGGCAAGCCTGCGCGGACGGCTGCCCGCACCGGCGCACCTGGTGTTCTTCCAGCACGACGAGGTGATCGTGCACTCCCCCGATCACCTCGCCGAGCAGGTGCGCGACTGCCTCGCGGAGTCCGTGCGGGAGGCCACGGAGCGGGTGTTCGGCGCGGCCTGCCCGGTGCGCTTCCCGATGACCGCCACCGTGGTCGACTGCTACGCCGACGCCAAGTAGCCCGCGAGTCCCGCACTCGGGACCACGAGTTCCCCGCTCGCGGCACCGATGGGCTCGTGGCCGGACACGTCGCGGCCCTGAACGGGCAACTCGCGGGCCTGGGCGGGGGACTCGCGGGTCAGAAGGCGAGGCTGACGACGGCGGTGGCGTAGATGAGGGCGAGCATGATGCCATCGAAACCGAGCCGCCACCAGCCCTTGCGCTGCCGCACGAGCAGGCCGCCGAGCAGGACGGCAGTCATCAACAGTGCCGCCGCGGTGAGGAAGAGCTGGTCCGTACCCGCGGCGTGGAACAGCGACCCGCCGCGGAAGGCGGCATCGCCGATGGCGAGGTTGAGCGCGTCGAGACTGTTGCCGCCGATGACGGCCGCGATCGCGAGCGTCACCGCGCCCCGGCGGACCGCGGCGATCGCGGTGACCGTCTCGGGAAGTGCGTTGACCAGGCCCATGAAGATCCCGCCGACGAAGCCCGCGCGCAGGCCGGTGGCGGTGACCAGGGTCTCCGCGGCCCGCGCGATCGCCCAGCCGCCGACGATCACGACCGCGGCGATCACCGCGAACTCCGCCCACAGCGACGCGGTGCCGCGCCTGCTGAGCCTGCCGTGGTCCTCGGGCAGATCCGGCTTCGTCTCCCGGGTGGGAACGGCCCGCCACATCGGCTCCTCCTGCTTCCGGATGAGCCGCAGCCCGCCCAGGTACAGAGCCGCCATCGCCGCCGAGGCCGGGTGCACGCCGAGCACCGTCACCTCCGGGCTGAACGAGGCCATCAGCGCGGTGCACAGCAGCACGATCAGCAGGCAGCCGAACAGGAGGTTCCGTACCGAGGCCGCCGCGTGCTCCAGGTTGACCCGCCGGTACGCCGCGTCGGCGGCCACGATCGCGAGGGTCTGCACGGCGATCCCGCCGACCGCGTTGCTGTAGGCCAGCCCGGGCTGGCCACCCACCGCGCTCGCGCCCGTCATCGCGATGCCGGACAGCGAGCTCGCCACGCCGAAGAAGACCGCACCGAAGAACGCCTCGCCCCAGCCGGTGCGGTCGGCGAGGGCGTCGCCGAGGCCGGCCAGCCGGATACTGCACACCACCGTGAACACGGCCGCGAGCAGGAAGAACGCGACGGCCCAGCCCAGCGGCCATGGCTGGGTTACGAACGCGGGCACGCGCCCTGGTTAGCCGGAACCGGCCGGCACTACACCCTGCCCGCCGTGTCCGCGCTCCGTGTACACGCGCCCGCGCCGCGCGACGCGGACACGCGTGCGGGGAGCGCGGACACGGGGTCAGGCCGCCGCCGCGTCGTCCAGCGCCCGCACGATCCGCTTGACCGAAACGGGGTACGCGGTGCGCAGCGTCTGCGCGAAGAAGCTCACCCGCAGCTCCTCGATCATCCACGGGACCTCGGCGAGCACGGGCGGCGGCGTGGCGTGCGGCGGCAGCCCGTCGAGCATCGCGCGGTACTCGTCGCGCAGCCACGCGATCTCCCGCAGCCGCTCGACATCGCGCGCGGGATCGCCGGGCAGCTTCTCCAGCCTGCGCTCCACCGCCCGCAGGTACCGGACCAGGTCGGGCAGCCGGTCGTAACCGGTGGCCGTCACGAACCCCGGGTACACCAGGCCGTCGAGCTGCGCCCGCACGTCGGCGACCGACTCCCGCAGCGCGTCGCCGCGGGTGTCGGCGAGCCTGGCCTCGGCGTCGTGCAGCGCCGCCAGGATGCCCTCGACCTCGCGCAACACGGTGAGCACGGCGGGGTTGAGCCCGGCGCGCACCTTGTCGAGCAGCGCGGCGAACCCGGCCTCGTGCCACACCGGCCCGCCCGCGTCGGCGACGAGCTTGTCCGCCGCGCAGTCCACGCAGTCCTCCAGCAACGCGGCGACGCTGCCGTGGGGGTTGCGGTTCAGCACCAGCTTGGACCGGTTGTCGAGGTTGCGGTTGATGTGCTTCATCGGCGAGGGCACGTTGAGCCGCAGCAGCCGGCGGGTGCCCTCCCACATCGCCCGGCGCTGCTGCTCCGGGGTGTCGAGAATGCGTACCGCGACGCTGTCGCCCTCGTCGACGAGCGCCGGGTAGGCCCGCACCTCGTGCTCCTGCCGCCTGGCCTGGAACACCGGTGGCAGCTCACCGAAGTCGGGCGTGCGCAGGCCCGAGCGCTCGATGTCCTCGGCCGCCGCGGAGATCGTCGCCCGCAGCCGGCCGCTCAGCCGCTCCTTCAGCGCGGCCAGGTCCTTGCCCTCGGCGATCTCCCGGTTGCCCTCGCCGAGTACCCGGAAGGTCATCTTGAGGTGCTCGGGCACGGCTGACCACTGCCACGCCCCCGGCGGCACGGCGACGCCGCGCAGCGCCTCCAGCTCCCGGCCGAGCACGTCCAGCAGCGGACCGTCCGCCGGGCCCACCCTGGACAGCACCTGCCTGGCGGTGTCCGGGGCGGGGACGAAATTGCGCCGTAGCGGCTTCGGCAGCGACTTGATCAGCGCGGTCACCAGCTCCTCACGCAGCCCGGGCACCTGCCACTCGAAGCCGGCCTCACGCACCTGGTTCAGCACGGGCAGCGGGAGGTGCACGGTGACACCGTCCGCACCGGTGCCGGGTTCGAACTGGTAGGTCAGGTCGAAACGCAGCGAGCCCTGCGTCCACCCGTCCGGGTAGTCGGCCTCGCTGACCTCGCCCGCGGTGGCGTTGATCAGCATCGTCTTCTCGAAGCCGAGCAGGTCGGGCTCCGTGCGCCTGGCCTTCTTCCACCAGCTGTCGAAGTGCCTGGCGGAGACGACCTCGGCGGGAATCCGTTCGTCGTAGAAGGCGAACAGCGTCTCGTCGTCGACGAGGATGTCGCGCCGACGCGCCCGGTGCTCCAGGTCCTCCACCTCGTCGAGCAGCGCGCGGTTGTCGTGGAAGAACCGGTGGCCGGTGTCCCAGTCGCCCTCGACCAGCGCGTGCCGGATGAACAGCTCGCGCGAGACCTCAGGGTCGATCCGCCCGTAGTTGACCTTGCGCCCGGTGACCAGCGGGACGCCGTACAGGGTGACCCGTTCGTTCGCCATCACCGCGCCGCGCTTGCGCTCCCAGTGCGGTTCCGAGTACGTGCGCTTGACCACGTGCCCGGCCAGCGGCTCGACCCACTCCGGCTCGATCCGCGCGTTGACCCTTGCCCACAGCCGGGAGGTCTCCACCAGCTCGGCCGAGGCCACCCAGCGCGGCTGCTTCTTGAACAGCGCCGAACCGGGGAAGATGGCGAAACGGGCGCCGCGCGCGCCCAGGTAGTCACCCTTGGCCGGATCCTTGAGGCCGATGTGCGAGAGCAGGCCGGCGATCAGCGAGGTATGGATCCGCTGCGGGTCGCCGGGCACGGTGTTGAGCGTGATCCCCAGCGGCTTCGCGAGCTGGCGGAGCTGGCTGTAGACGTCCTGCCACTCGCGCACGCGCAGGTAGTTGAGGTACTCGGCGCGGCACATCTTGCGGAACTGGTTGGCGGAGCGCGCCTGCTGCTGCTCGCGCAGGTGGTTCCACAGGTTCAGGTAGGCGAGGAAGTCGGAGTTCGGGTCGTTGAACCGGGCGTGCAGCTGGTCGGCCGCCTGCCGCTTCTCCGCGGGCCGCTCGCGGGGGTCCTGGATGGACAGTGCGGCGGCGATGATCATCACTTCGCGCACGCAGCCGTTGCGGCCCGCCTCGACGATCATCCGGCCCATCCGCGGGTCGACGGGGAGCTGGGCGAGCTGGCGGCCCACCGGGGTGAGCCGGTCGCGGCCGTCCTTGCCTGCCCCCTCCAGCGCGCCGAGCTCGGCCAGCAGCTGCCTGCCGTCGGTGATCTGGCGCCGGTCCGGTGGCTCCACGAACGGGAACGCCTCGATGTCCCCGAGTCCCAGCGAGGTCATCTGCAGGATCACCGAGGCCAGGTTGGTGCGCAGGATCTCCGGGTCGGTGAACTCCGGCCGCGCCGCGAAGTCCTCCTCCGAGTACAGCCGCACGCAGATGCCGTCCGACGTGCGCCCGCAGCGGCCCTTGCGCTGGTTCGCCGAAGCCTGCGAGATCGCCTCGATGGGCAGCCGCTGCACCTTCGTGCGGTGGCTGTAGCGGGAGATGCGGGCCGTGCCCGGGTCGATCACGTACTTGATGCCGGGCACGGTGAGCGAGGTCTCGGCGACGTTGGTGGCCAGCACGATCCGCCTGCCCGTGTGCCGCTGGAACACCCGGTGCTGGTCGGCCGCGGACAGCTGCGCGTAGAGGGGCAGGACCTCGGTATTCGGCAGGTTCAGCGCCAGCAGCGCCTCGTTGGTGTCGCGGATCTCCCGCTCCCCGGAGAGGAACACCAGGATGTCGCCCGGCCCCTCGGCGGACAGCTCCACCACGGCGTCGCAGATCGCCTGCACCTGGTCGCGGTCGACCTCGGGCGCCGCCTCGTCGACGACCGGCCGGTAGCGCACCTCGACCGGGTAGGTCCGGCCGGAGACCTCGACGATCGGCGCGCCCCGGGACCCCCCGGACCCCCCGAAATGCCGGGAGAACCGCTCCGGATCGATGGTGGCCGAGGTGATGATCACCTTGAGATCGGGCCTGCGCGGCAGCAACTGCTTCAGGTAGCCGAGCAGGAAGTCGATGTTGAGGCTGCGCTCGTGCGCCTCGTCGATGATCAGCGTGTCGTACTGGCGCAGCATCCGGTCGTTCTGGATCTCGGCGAGCAGGATGCCGTCGGTCATGAGCTTGACGAGGGTGTCCTCGCCCGAGGTGTCGGTGAAGCGGACCTTGTAGCCCACCACGGAGCCGAGCTCGGTGTGCAGTTCGCCTGCGATGCGCTCGGCGACCGTGCGGGCGGCGATCCGCCGGGGTTGCGTGTGCCCGATCTGCCCGCGCACGCCGAGACCCAGCTCGAGGCAGATCTTCGGCAGCTGGGTCGTCTTGCCCGAACCGGTCTCCCCGGCGACGATCACGACCTGGTGGTCCCGGATCGCGGCGGCGAGATCGTCCCGCCGCATGCTGACGGGCAGCTCCTGCGGGTACTCGATCCGCGGGACGGTCTCGCGCCTGCGCTGGACCTTCAGCTCCGCCGCGTCGATGTCCGAGGCGATCCGGGCGGCCACGGCCCGCTGGTCCTTCGCCTTGCGGGCGCCCTCGATGCGGCGGCGCAGCCGGTGCGCGTCGCGCGGCATGAGCCCGGGCAGCCGGGAACGCAGCTCATCGACAGGGGAACGTGTGGACATACGAACTCCACAATAGCTCGTGAGTGTTCACCCCGGTTAGAACTCGCTGTGAAGTTCGGGGACATCGGTGACAGTG
>NZ_JAEHOB010000022.1 GCF_016464705.1 Qaidamihabitans albus | reverse complement strand
GCTCTGCCCGTACTGCATGGTCGTGTGGGCCGTGACCATCCCGATCTTCTGGTACACCACCCTGCACAACCTCACCCGCGGCCACCTCTCGCCCAGCAGCCGGCCCGCCGCGCGCGGCCTGGCCCACTACCACTCCCTGGCTCTCGTGCTCTGGTACCTCGCGATCATCGCCCTGGTACTCGAAGTCTTTTGGTACTACTGGAGCACCCTGCTCTGAGCCGTGCCTGGTCACCTCTCGTGAGTGCGTACGCGACTTTGAACACTGTTACGCACCCACGACCGGTGAGTCGTCGTCGGCGCTCGAACGACAGCGAGCGTTGCGATGTCCCACGGCCTGCTCAGATGCCGCGCTTCATGGCACGGGTGGACAGGATCAGCCCGATGGCTGCGATCGCCACGGCTGCGATGGCGCCGGAGAGCACGGAGGCACTGAGGAAGTCGCCGGTGAACAGGGCGCGTGCGCCGTCGACGATGAAGGTGACGGGGTTGATCGCGGCGACGGCGCTGAGCCAGCCGGGTCCGGCGTCGACGGGGAGGAGGATGCCGGAGAGCAGCATGATCGGGAAGATCAGCATCTGGGTGACGATCCAGAACAGGTTGCCGCTGGGCCTGGAGGCGATGGCCAGGACGTAGGACAGGGCGCTGAGTCCGACGGCCATGACGGTCAGCAGCACCATGGTGGCCAGGGCGCCGGGCAGGTGGAGGCGCATGCCCAAGCCGATGGCGGTCGCGGCGATGAGGACCGCCTGGGCGAACAGGGTGACGGTGTCTTTCCCGGTGCGTCCGAGGATGATCGCGGTGCGGCTGATGGGGGTCACGAGGAAGCGTTCCATCTGTCCGCCGTTGAGTTCGCCGAGCATGCTGTGGCCGGCGGACAGCGGCCCCATGAGGCACATCATCACGAGGATGCCGGGGACGAACCATTGCCAGACGTCGCCGGTGCCGGTCCCGAGGTCGGCTCCGGTGCCGACGAGCATCGAGCCGAACAGCACGAGGAACAGCAGGGGCTGTCCCATGGCAAGGACGATGCTGACCGGGGAGCGAAGCTCTGGGGTGATCTCGCGGGAGAAGACCGTGGCAGTGTCGCGGATGAGCTTAGGCATGGGTGGCTCCGGTCGGCTCGTCGGTGGTGGCCTCGTGGGCGTCGCCAGACTCTTCGAGCCGAAGTCCGGTGAGGTTGATGAAAACGTCATCGAGGGACGGGCGTCGCACGCTCGCACGAGTGACCCTGATCGAGTCGTGGTCGAGGAGCCGCAGGTAGGCGGGTAGGGCGGCGTCGGCGTCGGCGATCCGCACGTTCACCGTCCGTCCTTCGGTCGTGACGTCGGAGACGCCGGCCATCAGGTCGGCGAGACCGGCGGCGCGGGCAGCGTCGGCGGCCGGCACCGTGACGTGGAGCCAGTCGCCGGCCAGGTCCGCTTTGAGCGTGTCCGCGGTGCCGTTGGCGATGACCCGGCCCTGGTCGACGATGACGATCCGCTCAGCCATTCGGTCGGCCTCGTCGAGGTGGTGGGTGGTCAGGAGGATCGTGATGCGGTGTTCGCGGCGCAGGCGCTGAATCTGTGCCCACAAGCCGGCGCGGCTGTCGGGATCGAGCCCGGTGGAGGGCTCGTCGAGGAACAGCACGCTCGGGTTGTGGACGAGGCCGAGGGCGATGTCCACGCGTCGTCGTTGCCCGCCCGAGAGTGTGCCGGGGACGCGGGCGGCCATGTCGCTGATGCCCAGGGTCTCCAGCACCTCGTCGGCCCGGCGCTGCGCGTCACGGCGCTTGAGGCCGTAGCAGCGGCCCTGGGTGATGAGCTCGTCGCGGATGCGGTGGTTCTCCCCGGAGGCGTTCTTCTGGCCGACGTAGCCGATCGCGTCACGCACCCGGCCTGGTTCGCGTGCCGCATCATGGCCTGCGATGTGCACGCTGCCCGCCGTCGGCGGCAACAGCGTGGTCAGCATCCGCAAGGTGGTGGACTTGCCGGCGCCGTTCGGCCCGAGCAGCGCCAGAAGCTCACCGGTCGCGACATCGAAGCTGACATCGCGCACCGCCTCGATCGTCTCCCTGCCCGCCTTGAAGGTCCGGCGCAGGCCCTCGGCGCGGATCATCTGCTCTGCACTCATCCTTCGGACCTTAGGGCATCCATCGTGGAACTACAAACATCCATTAATGATGTAGATGAATCCGCAACGGATGCTACTGATACCATCCGGCCATGAGTGCGAAGCAGGCATCCAGCGCCAGGAACCGGACTGAACGGGCCATCGTGACGGCCGCGGTGCGTGTCTGGGCGGGAGACCGGTCGGCGACGTTGCCCCAGATCGCCGAGGCTGCGGAGGTCGGCCGTACGACCCTGCACCGCTACTTTCCTGAACGCGATGGTCTGCTGCGCGCCGCCACGGAGCACGCCCTGGAAGGCATCGGTGGCGCAATCGCGGAGGCAGAGCCCGACAAGGGGCACCCGTTGGAGGCAATGCGCCGCGTAGTCGCCGCCCTGGCCTCGGCGAGTGAGGCGATCATGTTCGTCTTCGGCGACCAGTCCCTGGTGCGTGATGTCGTCCCCACCGCCGAACCTGACCTCCCGACACCACACGACCCGGTGATCGAGCTCATCCGTCGTGGGCAGGCCCAGGGTGTGTTCGACGACCAGCTCTCCGCCGAATGGATACAGCAAGTCCTGTGGGGCGTGTCCTACACCGCCTTCGAGCAGGTCGAGCAAGGCGTCCTGGCCAAGTTCGACGTCGCCACGACCGTGACCCGCACGCTGGAACAGGGCATCACCGCTAAGGCTGGTGGACCTGCGTGACCGGCAGGACCGACACCGAGACAGGCTGGGCCGTCGACTTCTGGCTCGACCCCGCCTGCCCGCTCACCCGCCACACCGCACGCTGGATCACCCAGATCGCCGGCGAGCTGTCTCTTCAGGTGCGCTGGCGCGCGATGAGCCTCGCGGTGCTCAACGAGCATCGCGACGACGACCCCGAAGACGACCCCCACGGCTACCTGTGGATTCCCGCCCGGGTCGCCACAGCCATCCAGACCGAGCACGGACATGCCGCGCTCGGAACGTTCTACGACGCACTGTGGACCGAGCCCGATAGCACCGAGCGGGAATGGATCGGCGACATCGGCGAAGCACTGCAGCGCAGCGGCCTCCCCATCGGACTCGCCGAAGCCGGCACCTCCACGGGTTACGACCAGGCGCTGCGCGCCTCCCACCACGCTGGCGTCGACCGCATCGACGCCGAGATCGGCACCCCCGTCCTGACCATCACCTCCCCCGACGGGCAACAGCAGCAGTCGATCTTCGGCCCTGTCCTGAGCGCGGTTCCCGGGTGGACAGACGCGCTCCGCCTCTGGGACGCCACGCTCCTGATCACCAGCATCCCGACCCTGCGTGAGATCAAGGCTTGACCATCCGATCGCTCGACTCGTCGAGGCGGACGTCACTGGGGGCGCTTCCGGTTGGGCCGGCCTACGGTATCGGCGGAAACTGTAAATATCGGTTCCAGAGCGTTCGAAGATCGACGACCGAAAGAATGGACGCTGATTTTCGGAGGCCGGGTTACCTGTTTGGCGGTATCTCGATTGCGATCCGTCTATACCGTTATAGCCGGGTCACGGGAAACTACGATCACAACATAGGAGACCCCGTGAAGACGCGACGCAAAGTGGCGTTGACGGGCGCGACCAGCGCCGTCGCCCTGCTTTGTTCCACGATGTTGAACGCCGGTGTGGCGCAGGCCCACGGCGGTATGACCTACCCGCCCACCAGGACTTACGCGTGCTACGTCAACGGTCTCGAAGGTGGTCAGGGTGGGGATCTGGCTCCTACCAACCCCGCGTGCGCGGAAGCCATCGAGCGGGGCGGGAAGACCGCGCTGTGGAACTGGTTCGGCAACCTGATCAGTGACGCGGGGGGCCGCCACCGGGAGATCATCCCGGACGGGAAGCTTTGCGGGCCAACGCCGACCTTCGACGCGTACAACATGGCGCGCACGGACTGGCCGACGACCGAGCTGCGCCCGGGCGCCACCGTCACGCTTCGGTACAACGCCTGGGCCGCGCATCCCGGCACCTGGAACCAGTACATCACCAAGGACGGCTGGAACCCGTCGCAGCCGCTCAGGTGGTCGGATCTGGAACCGGCGCCGTTCAACAGCGTGACCAATCCACCGATCAACGGCAGTGGCCCGCACGGTGCCGAGTACACCTGGAGCGCGCAGCTTCCGTCCGGGAAGAGCGGGCGACACATCATCTATTCGATCTGGCAGCGCTCGGACAGCGCGGAGGCGTTCTATAACTGTTCGGACGTGGTTTTCCGCTAACCCGGTGAAAATAATCGCCGACGGGCGCCGAACTTGCCCGACGGCGATTTTCCCCTGACTTTCTCCGGCTGCCGAAAGGTGAAAGCCGAACAAACAGTTAAAAAATTCGAACATTGTGGACCGCGGGTCTTCCCGCTTCGGTGTCCAGCCCCCTACCCTTTGCCTGGGAGCGCTTCCACACCGCTCCACGGATCGGCCCGGGGCGACGAACGACCGTGACCCCTCGCCCCGGGCCGATTCACCACGCACGACCTGTCGAGTCAATTCCCTCGCACGACGGCTTCCCGGAGGAGCGTCATGAGAATCCCGTTCGCGTCGCCGCGACGACGCTTACGCAGGTTGCCCGCCCTCGCGGCGCTCGTCTTGGCGGGCTCGCTCGTGGTACCGGCCGCCGTCTCGGCGGAGCCGGACCTGGCCCCGGCGGCCCTCGGCCGGCCCGCTCTCGCCGCCGACTACGAGGTGGCGTTCCTCGATCAGTACGAGAAGATCAAGGATCCGGCCAACGGCTACTTCCGGCAGATTGGAGACCTGCTCGTTCCCTACCACTCGGTGGAGACGCTGATCGTCGAGGCGCCGGACCACGGGCACGAGACGACCTCGGAGGCGTTCAGCTACTACCTGTGGCTCGAGGCCAGTTATGGCCGGATCACCGGGGAGTGGGAGCCGTTCAACAAGGCATGGCGGTCGATGGAGACCTACATCATTCCGGCCACGAGGGATCAGCCCACGAACTCCGGGTACAACCCGTCGGATCCGGCTACCTACGCCGCCGAGCACGGAGACCCGTCGGAGTACCCGTCGCGGCTGGAATCCGATGTGCCGGTCGGTCAGGACCCGATCGCCGAGGAACTGTCGGCGGCTTACGGCACCGACGAGATATACGGCATGCACTGGTTGCTGGACGTCGACAACACTTATGGCTACGGCTTCTGCGGCGACGGTTCGAACGACCGGCCCGCATACGTGAACACCTTCCAGCGCGGCGAGCAGGAATCGGTTTGGGAGACGGTGCCCCATCCTTCGTGCGAGACGTTCGCGCACGGCGGCCCGAACGGATTCGTCGACCTGTTCACCGACGACGAGGAATATTCGAAGCAGTGGCGCTACACCGCTGCCCCGGATGCCGATGCGCGGGTCGTTCAGGTGGCCTACCTGGCGAAGACCTGGGCCGAGGCGCAGGGCAACGGATCGGCCGTTTCGGACGCGGTCAGCGACGCCGCGAGGATGGGTGACTACCTGCGGTACTCGATGTACGACAAGTACTTCAAGAGGATCGGCGACTGTGTCGGAGCCGCCGCGTGTCCGGGCGGAACCGGCAAGGACAGCTCGCACTACCTGCTCGGCTGGTACTACGCCTGGGGTGGCGCGGACGCCGGCGCGCAGTATCCGTGGGCGTGGCGAATCGGCTCCAGCGCACCTCACCAGGGCTACCAGAACCCGCTGGCAGCCTGGGCGCTGTCGCAGGACGCCGACCTGCGCCCGCGGTCGGCGACCGGTGCACAGGACTGGGCCAAGAGCTTCGACCGGCAGCTGGAGTTCCTGCAGTGGCTGCAGTCGGCCGAAGGCGCCATCGCGGGTGGCGCGAGCAACAGCTGGGGCGGTAGCTACGAGCAGCCACCCGCGGGCCGCGCGAAGTTCCACGGCATGGCGTACGACCAGCAGCCGGTCTGGCACGATCCGCCGAGCAACCAGTGGTTCGGCTTCCAGGTGTGGGGCATGGAACGCGTCTCACAGCTCTACCACCTGACCGGGGACGAGCGAGCCAAGGCCATCCTCGACAAGTGGGTGCCGTGGGCGCTGGCGAACACCACGGCCGCGGCCGACGGCTCGTTCGAGATACCCGCCGAGCTGCGCTGGACCGGCCAGCCCGACGACTGGAGCGGCAGCCCGACCGGGAACCCGAACCTGCACGTCAGCGTGTCCGGCACGACGAGCAACGATGTCGGCGTCGCCTCCGCACTGGCCAAGACGCTGTTGTACTACGCGGCCGCCACCGGCGACGCGTCGTCCCGGCTGACCGGTGAGTCGCTGCTCGAGGCGCTGCTCGCGCACTCCGACGACAAAGGCATCGCGATGCCGGAGACCAGGTCGGACTACGAACGCTTCGATGATCCGGTCCACGTTCCGCAGGGCTGGACGGGCAGCATGGCGAACGGCGACCCGATCGACTCCTCATCCACGTTCGCCTCGATCCGGTCGTTCTACGAGCAGGATGCCGACTGGCCGAAGGTCCAGGCCTACCTGGACGGCGGTCCGGCGCCCACGTTCACCTATCACCGGTTCTGGGCGCAGACGGAGATAGCGACCGCGTTCGCCACCTACGACGAGCTCTTTCCCCAGGGTTGAAGGCCCTGACCGAGCGAAAGGAAAACCCCATGAGCGTGCGCGTCACCTCATATCGCGTGGCGTCTGCGGGACTGGTCGCGGCCGCGTGCACGGTACTGGCCACCGTCGTGCCGGCCGTGGCCGCCCCGGCGGCCACGGCACAACTGTTGTGCGGCAAGTACGACTCCGTATCCGTCGAACAGGGACGCTACATCGTCCAGAACAACGTCTGGGGCGCCGACACCGCCCAATGCCTCGACGTCAACGGTGCCTCGTTCCGGGTGACCACGGCCGAGCATGACAAGGCGACCAACGGCGCACCGGCCTCGTATCCCTCCGTTTACGCCGGCTGCCATTACCAGAACTGCACCACCGGAAGCGATCTTCCGCTCCGGGTGGACTCGATGGGCTCGGTGGCGAGCAGCTGGAGCACCAGCTCGCCGGCGCAGGGCGTCTACAACGTCGCCTACGACCTCTGGTTCGATCCGGATGCCGGCGAGCCCGCACAGAACGCCGCGGAGCTGATGATCTGGCTCAAGTACCAGGGCGACATCCAGCCCATCGGCTCCAAAGTAGACACTATTGAGCTGGACGGTGCACGCTGGGACGTCTGGACGGGCAACACCGGCTGGAACGTGATCAGCTTCGTCCGGACCACGCCCGCCAACTCGGTCACGAACCTGGACCTCGACGCGTTCACGCGGCACGCCGTCGATCGCGGCTCAGTCGGTCCGAACTGGTACCTGACCAGCGTGCAGGCCGGTTTCGAACCGTGGCGGGGCGGCGCGGGGCTGAGCACGAACTCGTTCTCGGTGTCCGTCAACTGAGGTAGGGTCGGGTGAAGGTGATGCTGCGAAGGAACCTGGTCGTGGTGACCGTCCTCGCCTTCCTCTGCTCGCTGCTGCTCTCCGTGCCGTCCGCGCAAGCGGCAGCCGGTTTCCATGTCCGGGACGGGCGGCTGTACGAGGCGAACGGTAACGAGTTCCTGCTGCGCGGGGTGAGCCATCCGCACACGTGGTACACCGACCGGACGGCGTCCTTCGGCGGAATCAAGTCACACGGCGCCAACACGGTGCGGGTCGTGCTGAGCAGCGGTCAGCGCTGGACCCGCAACGACGCCGAGGACGTCGCGAACGTCGTCTCGCTGTGCAAGCGGAACCGGCTCATCTGCGTACTCGAGGTGCACGACACGACCGGCTACGGTGAGCAAGGCGGTGCGGCCACGCTGGCGCAGGCCGTCGACTACTGGATCAGCGTCCGCGACGCCCTGGCCGGCCAGGAGAGCCACGTCATCGTCAACATCGGCAACGAGCCGTACGGCAACCAGAACTACGCGTCGTGGACCGTGGACACGAAGGAGGCGATCAGCCGTCTGCGCGGTGCGGAATTCGCCCACACCATCATGGTCGACGCCCCGAACTGGGGTCAGGACTGGTCGTTCACGATGCGGGACAACGCGGGCTCGGTGTTCGACGGCGATCCGGACCGCAACACGGTCTTCTCCATTCACATGTACGGCGTGTTCGACACGGCGGCGGAGATCCGTGACTACCTCGGCAGCTTCACCGGCGCACGGCTGCCGATCGTGGTCGGCGAGTTCGGGCACGATCACTCGGACGGCAACCCGGAAGAGGACGCGATCATGTCGATCGCCAGGTCCAGTCGCATCGGCTACATCGGCTGGTCATGGAGCGGGAACAGTGGACGTCGGCTATCTCGACATGGTCGACGACTTCGACGCGAACAGCCTCACCCCGTGGGGCCGGCGCATCTTCGACGGCGCCGACGGAATCAGGGAAACCGCGAAGAAGGCGACCATCTACGGGTAACCGATTCCGCTTTCCATCGCGGGCGGAGCGGGACCCTACGCGTGCTGGTGAACCCGGACCGCGATCTCGGGACCGAGGTGGGCTCCGCCGAGCAGTTCCAGCTCGTCGCCACTCCAGAACCGGCCGGGGTCGTACCAGTGCGGCCTGCGCGTGCCGGGCAGCAACTCCATCGCCTCGTAGGTGATCGCGACGACCTCCGCGCAGAACGCGCTCTCCAGGTCGCCGCCGCGGTGCCTGCCCGGCAACCTGCCGCGCAACCAGCGCCCGGCCAGCCGCGCGGTGGACGGGAAGGGAGTGCCGTCGAGACGCGCGACCGTACGCAGGACGGCGTTCTCCTGCTCACGGGTGAGCTCGTGGTCCAGCTGCCGCAACCAGGCCCGCTGGCCGTATCTCCGCGACCAGGTGAGCACCGCGTCCCGGAGGTCGTGCAACTGGGCGCCGCGCTGGTAGGTGCCCGACCACATGTCCGGCAGCGACCGGCCGAGCTCCGCGTGCCACATCAGCGGCGGCAGGTCGTCGATCACGACCGACATCCCGACGTGGTTGACCGGGCTGTTGGTCAGCGTCTGAATCGCCCGGTCGGCGGCCGACCGGCCGCGGAAGATCCACACGTCGCCGGTCCGGGTCACCTCGACGGCCGTGTCGAGATCGATCCACTGCTCGCCCATGGCGATACTCTAGGGACATGCGCTGGTGGAAGCTGCTGGGCCTGGCGGGTGTCGTCGGCGTCGCCGCGACCGGTGCGGTGATCGCACGGGCGGAGCGGCGACGGCGCGCCTACACGCCGGAGGAGATCCGCGAACGCCTGCACGCGAGGGCCGCCGAGGCCCCGGCGCCGCCCGCCGGACCCGAGCGGCTGCAGAGCTGACCGAGCCGGCCGGTGCCCGGCCCGCGAGTCAGGTCTGGTCAGCGACGAGACGGACGGCGAGCGCCCCGAAGATCGCGGCGGAGAGCCGGTCCAGCCAGCGCCGCACGGAGGGCTGCCGGAACAGCAGTGTGGAGAGGGCGCCGGTTGCCAGGCCCACGGCGCCGTCCACCGTGAGGCCGACGGCGATGAAGACCGCTCCGAGCACGAGGAACTGCACCCAGGCGGGCCAGCCGCCGTCGACCACCAGGAACTGCGGGAAGAATGCCAGGAAGAAGAGGATCACCTTGGGGTTGGCCAGGTTGGTGAGCACCGCCAGCACGTAGGTGCGCCGAAGCGGGCGGTTCGCCGGGGGCTGCTCCGCCGGTCGTTGCTCGCGCCTGCGCGACGACCGCAGCGTGGTCGCGGCGAGGTAGACCAGGAAGACCGCGCCGACGATGCGCAAGGCGTCGAGCACGGCGGGCGCGGCGTGCAGCAGCGTGCCGAGCCCGAGCGCTGCGGCGACGGTGTGCACCGCCAGCCCGGTGGACATGCCGAGCGCGGCCACGACCCCGGCCCTGCGGCCCCTGGCGATGCCGTTGGCGATGATGAACATCATGTCGGGGCCCGGTACGACGCTGATGACCAGGGCGGCGGCGACGAACGCCATGAGCACGGAAATGTCCACGTGGCAATCAGAGCACAACCACCGCCCGCGAGGTAGCGATTTTCGCCCGGGCAGCCGCGCCGCCGGACGTCCCGGCTCAGCCGTCGCCGCAGCGACCGCGCTCGGCGTACGGGACGGCGTCGTATCCGGACACGTCGTAGGAGTCCAGTTCGTCACCGGCTGCGGCACCGAGAACGGCGACGGTCGGAATCCGGAAGAGGTTCTCCAGCTGACCGTTGCTCTTCTGGCCCACCGAGCGCACCTCGTAGAAGATCGCTCCCCGGGTCGGTGTCCCGGCGACCGGCTGCTCACCGGCGGGGGCCGTTCCGCCCAGCAGCATCCGGGAGAGGACCGCGTTGGTGATGTCGATGTCCGGGTACTTCGCGATGTTGACGGGGCCGTATCCCGACAGCGCGTCGACGCTGACCATCGCCATCGCCCGGTTCGTCCGCCACTGTTGCTCGGTCATCCGGGACGGGGCGATGGAGCGGGCGCCGATCTGGAACTGGTTGAGGTCGTCGGTGCCCGCGACCACGGGCGCCTCGCTCATGTGGTGCAGATCGAGCGCGTACGCCGGGGCGCTGTCGCGCCAGAGCCGCCAGAACGCCGCCGACTCCGGCTGGACGAAGTTCTCCCAGTCCCTGTTCAGGTCGGTGCGCGTCGGCGTTGTGCTCTGCCGGATGTTGGCCTCGGCGCCGTCCGGGTTGTACATCGGGATGACCACGACCGTCAGCTGCTCGCGTACCTGGCGCGCCCACGGGCTTCCCGAGGTCAGCCGGTCGAGCACCTGCAGCACCGCCTCCGTGCTGTGCAGCTCGTCCCCGTGGATGCGGGCCTGGAGCCAGAAGGTGCGCGGGCCGTCGCCCACCGTGGCGTAGAGGAGGTCGCGGCCCTCGCCGGATGTGCCCGCGCTCGCCACGTCGACGAGTCCGCCGGAGCCGCGTTCGATGCGATCGAGTTCGCGGACCACATCGGCGTAGCCCGCGACGCTCGCCCGGCTGACCTGCTGCCCGTCCTGGATGCACGGGCCGCCAGGCCGGTGCGGCGGGTCGGCCTGGGCGGTCCCCGTCAGCGTGAGGGCACCGGCCGCCAGCAGGGCGGTGGCGACACCGAGAACCGGAATGCGGCGCATGACGTCTCCTCGATCCGGCGGGCCCGTCCACGACCCGCAGCTGGTCCTCGCGGATGTCCTGCAGCCAGCCCCGAAGCAGCGGGAGTGATCGCGATCACGCTGATCCTATGGGCGAGCAAAACATGAATCAATAGTTCCATCTGCCCGGCAGAAGGACGTCCTCGCGAGGTCACCGCGTCTCGGTACCGAACCAGCGGGTGGCCGGCGCGTCCAGCGAGGGACGCGGCGGCGCCGGCAGTTCGCGCAGGTACCACGGCAGGTTCGAGTACCTGTGCAGCAGCGTGTACGCGAGTAGCCTGCGCGCGAGCCCGTCGCCGAGCTGATCCGGACGGTAACCGTAGGCCAGAAGCAGCTCCCGCAGGAAACCGGCGTCGCCACCGGAGACGAACAATCCGACCGCGGCGAACTCGTACTCCGGTGCACCCAGCATCGCCGGTTCGAAGTCGAAGAGTCCCGACAGCTCCCAGCCCGATGCCGTGCGGGTCACCAGGAGGTGTTCCCGCATGAACTCGGTGTGCAGCAGCACGGGTCGTTGGCAAGCCAGTTCCACATCGCCGAAACCATCCAGAAAGGACGGTATTTGCCCGGCCCAGTTCTCGTCGAGCCCGTGGGCGCGCTGGCGGTCGGCGGCGCGCGCTCGTTGGGCGGCGACGAACTCGGTCCAGTCGGTGGCCGGCACACCGTTCAGGTGCCGGGGAGACGTCGCGTGCAGCGCCGCGATCGTCCGGCCGGGCGCCTGTGCCAGTTCGACACGGTCGGCCGGAGCCAGCCGTGGCCACACCGATCTCAGGCTCTCCTCCGGTCCGCTCGACCCGCGGCGTCGGAACCGGCAGGCGGTTCCACACGGCACTCAGCGCGGCGCTTTCGACCACGGCCTCGTGCGTGTCCTCCGGCGGATAGAGCTTCAGCACGTGCTCCGCTCCGACGGCGTACACGGGAAGCGAGCCGCCGGCGAAGCGGCTCGGCGCCGCGGGGTCGAGGCCGAGCTGCGTGCACACCGCGGACAGCACGTCGGTCACGGTGGCGACGTTAGCCGGGCGACCGGACGTCGCGCACCCGGATTCCCGCCGCTCGCCCTCGACCGGGCCGACCGGAGGAAGCAGGATGACCGCATGGACGAATCTTTCTGGATCTGCCGGACCTGCGCGGTCGAGCACGCCGAGAAGAACGGGGTGTGCCGGATCTGCGCCGACGAGCGGCAGTGGGTGCCCGAGTCGGGCCAGCAGTGGACGAACCTGACCGAGCTGGCCGCGGCAGGCTACCGGGTCGAGGTCGCCGAGCTCGAACCCGATCTGTTCGGCATCACCAGCAGCCCGGGCGCGGGGATCGGACAGCACACCAAGCTCCTCCGTACCCCGGCCGGGAACCTGCTGTGGGACCCGATCGGCTACCTCGACGACGACGCGGTGCGGCAGGTGCGGGAGCTGGGTGAAGTGGTGGCGATCGCGGCCAGCCACCCGCACATGTTCGGGGTGCAGGTTGAGTGGAGCCGGCGGCTGGGTGGGCCACCGGTGCTGGTCGCGGAGCCGGACCTGGAGTGGGTCGCGCGGCCGGACCCGGCGATCCGCCCGTGGACGGGGAAGCTGGATGTCCTGCCGGGTGTCACCATGAGCCAGCCCGGCGGGCATTTCCCCGGCAGCGCGGTGGTGCACTGGGCGGCGGGCGCGGACGGCCGGGGAGTACTGCTTTCCGGCGACACCATCTTCGCCAACCCGGACCGGCGGTCGGTGAGCTTCATGCGCAGCTTCCCGAACCGGATCCCGCTCTCCGCCGCCGTGGTCGAACGCGTGACCCGGCACGTGGAGCGCTTCGAGTTCGACCGGCTGTACGGCAACTTCGGCAACTCGATCGGCTCGGACGCGCGGCGGGTTGTGCGGCGGTCGGCCGACCGGCACATCGGCTGGGTGCGTGGCGACTTCGACCACCTGACCTGAGGCCGGCCCCGGCGGGAACGACGGCGGGAAGGGCGCGGAGCGCGGCCGTGGTCAGGAAACCGGCCGATCAGTGTTGCTGGCCGCCGCGGATCGAAGCATGGCCCTTGCGGTCTTCCCGCCGGCCGAAGCTGCTTTCCAGGAGATGCTTGAGCTTCTGGGTGGCACCGTGGCAGGCCTCGTCGATGGTCGGCGCGTGGTGGGTGACGGCGACCGGTCGCCGTCCCGCGGGGCGGGCCTCCAGTACGCATCGTTTGTCCGTGCTGCCCGCCCGGTCGGCGTTCTCGTCGCCCAGGTGCACCTCCACCCGCGTGACCTGCTCGCTGAACCGTGACAGCGTGCTACTGATCTCGGCCTCGACCTGCCGGAGCAGCGCGTCGTCACCGTCGATGTTGTCGTCCGTGTTGACCTGGATCCGCATCTGTTCTCCTTTACCGGACGGCTTCGCCGACGACGGGTGGCTCGGCGTCGCCGATGTGCCGCGTGTCCTCAGTGCTTTCAGTGCTTTCAGTGGCGATGCCGGTGGCGGCGAACTGGCGGACGCCGTTGGTCTCGGCCGCGTCGATGACCGCCTCGGCGGCGGCCCGTGCGGCCTGGGCCGCGTCCTCGGCTGCCTGTTCAGGCAGCCCGGACGAGGTGTCGTCCGGGATCGCGGACTTGGGCAGGGCTTCGGTGAAGGCCCGGGACACGTCCTTGAGCGCCGACGTGACCTCGCTCGGGATCACCCAGAGGGTGTTGCCCTCGCCCTGGGCCAGCTGCGGCAGCATCTGGAGGTACTGGTAGGCGAGCACCTTGGGGTCGGGATTGTTGCGATGAACGGCCTGGAACACCTGGTCGATCGCTCGCGCCTCACCCTCGGCCTTCAGGATCTCGGCGGTCCGGTTGCCCTCGGCCCGCAGAACGGCGCCCTGCTTGTCGCCCTCGGCGGTGAGGATCTGGGACTGGCGTTCACCCTCGGCGCCCAGGATCGCGGCCCGCTTGTCGCGCTCGGCCCGCATCTGCTTCTCCATCGCGTCCTTGATCGTCTTCGGCGGGTCGATGGCCTTGATCTCCACCCGGTTGACCCGCATCCCCCATTTGCCGGTGGCGTCGTCCAGCACGCCCCGGAGCTGACTGTTGATGGTGTCGCGGGACGTGAGGGTGCGCTCCAGATCCATCGAGCCGACGACGTTACGCAGGGTGGTGACGGTGAGCTGCTCGACGGCCTGGAGGTAGCTGGCGATCTCGTAAGCCGCCGCGCGCGGGTCGGTCACCTGGAAGTACAGCACCGTGTCGATCTCGACGACGAGGTTGTCCTCGGTGATCACCGGTTGCGGCTGGAACGAGACGACCTGTTCACGCAGGTCTATCAGTGGGTAGACCCGGTCGATGTAGGGAATGACGAAGTTGAGCCCGGGATTGAGGGTGCGGTTGTAGCGCCCGAGCCGCTCGACGTTGCGGGCCCGCGCCTGCGGAACGATCCGTACGGCGCGCAGCACGGTCAGCACCGCGAACAGGACGATGAGCACTTCCACGATGAGCAGAGCCGAGATCTCCATGGCTATTCCTTGGGGTCCCTGGGGTAGACGATGGCCGTAGTTCCGTTGATCTGCATGACGTCGACGACCGTTCCCGTGGGGATCACGGTGGTTTCGTCGAGAGCGTGTGCCGTCCACTCCTCGCCGCCGATGAGCACCCGGCCGTCCTGGCCGCTCACCTCCGCGATCACCCGCGCCGTTCTCCCCACGAGTGCGTCCACTCCGAAACGCTCGATCCGTGGCTGCAGCATGTGCCGTCGCGCGACCGGCCGGACGAGCAGGATGCCTGCCGTGGACGCGACGGCGAACACCGCGAGCTGGACGACCGGCGGCAGGCCGACCGCCGCGAATCCCACGGTGACGAGAGCCGCCCCGCCGAGGATTCCCAGTGCCGCGGTCAGTGTGAAAAGCTCCGCTACACCCAGCGCCAGTGCGAGGATCAGCCAGATCAGCCACACGTCCATCCGGCGGCTCTATCCGGTTTCCCACGCCATGCGGGGGAGACTGCGTTCGATCGCGGTCGTACCGCCCGGATCGGTGGCCGGTTCGTAGAGGCGGCCACCCTCGAGCTCCCAGCGCTGTACCGCCGCGGCGGCCGGCTCCCGGCGTACCGCAACGGTCCGGGCCGGCCGTTCGACATCGAGCAACTGCTCGGGGGTCTCGACGTTGCCGAGTCGGGCGGCGACCGCCAAGCAGTGGTGCGCCGATGCCGAGGAGGCCGCCGGTGGCACCGCCAGGAGCGTGACGCGCTGCCGGTTCGTTCCGGTAACCGTCACCGTATCGGCGTGCTGTGCGTGGAAGCCGTCCAGCCGGATCGACCGGCCGTCAACGCTGATGCGGCGTGGAGCCGCCTCCCACGTCGCGGGGCTGTACGTCACTCGTTCGATCGGGCCAAGGCGGGCGGCCAGCACGGCGAGCAGACCCGGCAGCTCGGCGGGCAGTGCGCGCGATCGAGGCCACCAAGCCCCGTCGACGTACCCGGTGGTCGGGATCTCCGGCTTGAGCCGCAAGCGGAGGGGCTGCCTGCGCGGCTCGCGGGCCTGGCCGGCCGATGGAGTGTTCGGTGACAAGCGTGGGCCCGACGTCATGTCGTGCTCCCGTCCCCGGTCGAAAACTCGGCCGGACCGATCTGTCGAGGACGAAGCCAACCTGATCACCGACATACGAGTTGCCCTCGACGTGGTCCAGCCTACTCTCCTCGTGTCACGACGATGCGACGCCGACCACGGAGGCTCGTCGGACCGACGTCGGCCGTTCGCCGTTCACCCCACGCCGAGCAGCCGGTGGGCCGTCTCCGGATCGCTACGGAAGGTGGGCGTATCGGTGGCGTGCACGATCACGCCCTTCTCCAGCACCGCGAGCTCGTCGCATACCGCGAACGCGAGATGCAGGTCCTGCTCGACGAGCAGGATCGTGACCCCGGCGGCACGCATCTCCGTGAGCATTCCGCCGATCTGCTCGACCACGGCGGGTGCCAGGCCGTCGGACGGCTCGTCGAGGACGACCAGTGTGGGATCGGTCAGTAATGCCCTGGCGATCGCGAGCATCTGCTGCTCACCTCCGGACAGCTGCCCGCCCAGGTGCCGCCGGCGCTGCGCCAGCCGGGGGAACACGTCGAACACCCGTTCCGGCGTCCAGGTCGGGTCGGCGGCCCTGGACCGGCGCGCGGCAAGGTCGAGGTGCTCGTCCACGGTCAGCGGTGCCCACACCCGCCTGCCCTGCGGCACCAGGCCGACCCCGGCCCTCGCGATCAGGTCCGGCCGCCTGCCCGCGAGCTCCCGGTCGTCGAGCCGCACGGAACCGGATCGCGCGCGAAGCAGCCCCGCGAGGGTCAGGACGAGCGTGCTCTTGCCGACGCCGTTCCGCCCGAGCAGGCCGAGCACCCTGCCACGCCGCAGCTCGAACGAGACCCCGTGCAGCACGGTGCTGCGGCCGTATCCCGAGACCAGGTCACGGACGTGTAGGGACACGGGGCTCTCCAGACGTTGGCGGCGGTGTGGTGAAGAGATCCGCACGTCGGCTCGTGCCCAGGTAGGCCTCCTGGACCCGCGGATCGTCCCGGATGTCGCCGGGCGCACCGGTGAGCAGCACCTTGCCCAGATGGAGCACGGTCACCTCCGTCGCGAGGGCGAACACCAGGTCGAGGTCGTGCTCGATGAACAGCACCGTGATCTCGGCCGGCAGGTGCAGCACGAGCTCGGTCAGCCGCGCGCTCTCCGCGGGGGACATGCCCGCACCCGGCTCGTCGAGCAGCAGCAGCCGTGGTTCGCAGGCGAGGGCGAGCGCCAGTTCGACCTGCTTGGCCTCACCGTGGGAGAGCGCCGAAACCGGGAGAGTGTCCCGGTTTCGGAGGCCGGCGTCGGTCAGCAGCCGGTCCACCTGCCGGTCCACGTGCCGCCTCGGCCCCCGCCGGGCCGGCAGCGCGCTGATCGTGCCGCCGCGATGCCTGCGCACGGCGAGCGCGACGTTCTCGGCCACCGTCATCGACGGGAAGAGGCTCACCTGCTGCATGGTCTGGCTGAGGCCGAGGCGGGAGCGCTTGACCTCGGAGAGCCGGGTGATGTCCTGCCCGCCGAGGTGGACGGTGCCCGAGTCAGGACGGAGCAGTCCGGTCAGCAGCTTGAGCAACGTGCTCTTGCCTGCACCGTTCGGGCCGATGAGCGCGTGCCGGGTGCCTGCGTGAACGGTCAGGTCGACGGCGTCGACCGCCTTCAGTGCGCCGAAGGACCGGCTCAGGTCACGGCAGGACAGTAGCGGGTTCACGGCTTCCCACCGCCTTTCCCGCGGCCGATTCGGATACCGGCCACGCCGTTCGGCATCAGGTAGACGACGAGGATGAACACGACACCGAGCAGCAGGGGGCCGTGCCCGTCCAGGCTGGGGCCGATCGAGTCGCGCACGAAGATCACCAGTGCCGCGCCGAGGCAGGCGCCCCACAGGCTCCGCGCACCGCCGATGATCACCGCCAGCAGCGCGAGTGCCGCCGTGGTGAACCCGAGGTCGGCAGGCGTGACCAGCCGCTGCTGCGCGGCGAGCAGACCTCCGGCGAGCCCGGCTACCGTGCCGGCCACGACGAACACCGCGTACTTGTAGAGGGAGGTCGGGTAGCCGATGGACCGCATGCGCGGCTCGTTGTCGTGGATTCCGCGCAGTGCCGCACCGAACGGGGACGCCTTGACCGCCCACAGCACGGCGAACCCCCCACCGAAGGCGGCGAGGACGTACCAGTGCAGCACGCCGACGTTCGTGATCGCGGCGCCGCCCACCTCCGTGGCCGGGATGCCGTACAGGCCGTTGGAGCCACCGGTGACCGACTCCCAGCTGTCCGCAACCTGGTGCACGATCTCGCCGATCGCCAGGGTGAGCATCAGGAAGAAGACCCCGCGGGCGCGGACGGCGATCCACCCGGTGGCGGCCGCGACGAAACCACCCGTGAATGCGGCGACGAGGAGGGACAGCGGCGCCTGTGCGGAGACGTTCTGCGCGAACCACCCCGCCGCGTAGGCGCCCGCGCCGAAGTACGCCGCGTGGCCGAGCGACGGCAGGCCGCTCACGCCGACGAGCAATGCGAGGCTCGCGGCGAGCAGGCCGAAAACCAGCATCCGGGTCAGCGTCGATATGGCATAGGGGGCCAGGAACAGGGGAGCGGCGGCGAGCAGCACGGCCGCGAGCACCGAGACCAGCACCCGTACCGGCGGCGGCTTCCGCGGTTCACCCTCCGCGGGCGCGGCGATGTCGGCAGGAGCGCTCATCGTGGTGCGCCTGCCATGTCGGCGCGGCCGAAGAGCCCTTGGGGTCGCAGGACGAGCACCACCGCGAGCGCTCCGAAGAGGATGAACGACGCGGCTTCGGCGAACAGCGCCCGGCCGAGCGACTCGATCTGCCCGATGACGAGGGCGCCGATCAGCGCGCCCTTCACGGAGCCGAGGCCGCCGATCACCACGACCACCAGCGCCAGGATGAGCACGGTCGAGTCGAGGCCGGGGCGCGCGCCGTAGACCGGCCCGCCGAGCACTCCGGCGACCGCCGCGAGCGCGGAGCCGACGGCGAACACCGCCAGCTTGACCTTGCGGTCGTCGATGCCGATCGCGGAAACCATCTCGCGGTCGGCGACCGTCGCGCGGATCACCGCGCCCGCGGCCGTGCGGCTGACCACCAGCCACGCCGTGACGGCGAGCAGGAGGCCGGCGGCGATCAGGAACAGCCGGTAGACGGGGTAGTCGGTGCCGAGGACCGGCACGGTCCCGTCCAGACCAGGGGGCGCGTTGGTGGCCCGGACGTCGTTGCCGAACGTCATCGACAGGAGTTCGGCGGCGACGAGCGCGATGCCGAGCGTGAGCAGTGCCTGGTCGAGATGGGAGCGGTTGCGCAGCGGCTCGGTCATCGCGGAGAGCACGGCACCGGCGAGGAGGCCGAGCAGCGTCGCGGCGCCGACGGCGAGCGCGAACGTGCCCCACGTCGGCGACTCGCCGCCGATCCGCCAGCCGATGAACGCGCCCGCGAGGAACACGGCGCCGTGCGCGAGGTTGAGCACGTTCATCATTCCGAACACCAGCGAGAGCCCGATCGCGAGGATGAACAGCAGGCAGCCGATGGCACCGCCGTTGAGCACGGAGACCAGGTTGGCCTCGAACCAGCTGCCCACCGCTACCTCCTTCTTCGTGGTCGCCGCACCTCCACTTCAGCCCGGCTGGCCGATGGCGCCGGTCTCCGTCACCACGGCGTTGACGTACCGGTCGCCCCGCTTCTCGACCTTCCGCAGGTAGAACTTCTGCTTCGGCGTCTGGTTTTCGAACGACCAGGTGCCGCGCGGGCTGTCGTCGATGGGACCGAGCCCGCCGAGCGCCGTGGAGAGGGTGTCGCCGTCGAGGCCGTCGGCCCCGCGCAGGGCGCGGTCCAGCACGTTCGCCGCATCCCAGGTCTGTACCGAGTAGACAGTGGGAACGGCGTCGTAGGCGTCCTGGTAGGACTGGACGAACTCCTTGTTGTGGCTGCTGTCCAGCTCGCTGGTGTAGTGCAGCGAGGTGTGCACCCCGAGGGCGGCCTCGCCCTGCGCGTCGAGCACACCGCCCTCGGTCAGGAATCCGGAGCCGTAGAGCGGCACGTCGGGCGCGAGCCCGAACTGCCGGTACTGCTTGACGAACGAGACGGCTTCGGCGCCGGCGAAGAAGCAGAACGTGGCCTTGGCCCCGGAGTTGCGGATGCGCGACAGGAAGGGCTGGTAGTCCTGGGTCGTGCCGAACGGCGGGTCGGCCCGGCCCGCGATCGTGCCGCCGCCTGCCTCGAAGGCGGAGGTGAACCCGGCGATCGCCTCGGCGCCTGCGGCGTAGTCGGACGCGATCACGAAGACGCCGTCCTTGGGGCCGTTCTCGGCAAGATGGCGGCCCATTCCGGCGGCGACCTGCCCGTTCGTGAACGACGAGCGCCAGATGTAGGGCGAGCTCGCCTTCGCGGTGATGTCCTCGGCACCCGCGTTGGCCACGATCAGGATCTTCTTGGCCTCGTGCACGATGTCGCGGACCCCGAGGGCGGTGGCGGAGTTGACGATGCCGACGATGACGTCGCACTGGTCGCTCTGCAGCAGCCGCTGTGCCGCCGGGACGCCCGTCTGCGGCGTCTCGCCCTCGTCGGCGACGACGGTCTCGACGGTGTAGTCGCCGAGCTTCCCGTCGTGGCTCTCCAACCACAGGTCCCAGGCCCGCCGCATGTCGGTGCCGAGCGGCGCGTAGACACCGGCCTGCGGGACGAGCAGGCCGACCTTGACCGAGGTCTCCGGCGAGGAACCCCCGCCGAGGCTGCCGCCACATGCCTGAACGGTGACCACGGCCCCCGCCGCGCCGGTCAGCTGGAGGAGTCGTCGCCGCGTGAACCGCATACCGTCCATGGTGGCCTTCCGAGTTACGTTCTACGTCGATCTAACATAGGTCGACGATTCTGTAGAGCGTGTGTCCCAGTGTCAACGGTTTGCGACATCGACTGTCAGAGCGGGACGAAACGTCTCGGTCACCGGGCCCTGGATGCCTGGACACCCGGCCCGCGGCGGCGCGACACTCCAGAGATGCCTGCCACACCGGACCGGGATACCCGCACAGAGCTGAGCACCTCTGCGGTGCCGGCCGGTGAGGCGTTCGCGTACTGGCGGGAGATGATCTGCGCGACGTTCGTGCGGCTCGCCGCCGAGCCGGTAGCCGAGCGGCGGTTCAGCGGCCGTATCGAGCATGTCGCGCTGGGCGGGCTGGAACTGTCGACCGTCGTGGCCGGAAGCCAGCACGTGCGGCGGACTCGCTCACTGATCGCGCAGAGCGCCGAGGACTTCCTGCTCGCGAGTATCCAGCTGCGCGGGCGTGGGCGGATCGAGCAGGACGGGAGGACGGCGCTGCTCTCGGCCGGCGACATGGCCTTCTACGACAGCACCCGCCCCTACACGCTGCACTTCGACGCCCCGTTCCACCAGCTCGTCGTCCAGGTGCCGAGGCGTGAGCTGCCGATCCGGGACACCAGCATCCTCACGGCGCGGGCGCTCGGCCACGGTGGACCGGGCGGCGTGGTCCCGGCGTTCTTCACCTCGCTGGCCCGTACGGCGAAGGCCAGCCCGGAGCAGTCGGCGGTGCTGCTGCCGCATTCGTTCGGGCTGCTCGCGGCGGCCGCGTCGTTCGCGGGAAGGGCCGATGCCGACCCCGACGCGGCGGATGCGCTGGCCCGCGAGCGGGTGCTGGACCACCTGCGCCGCCACCTGGCCGACCCTGCGCTGGATGCCGCCACGGTGGCGGCGGCGTGCGGCATGTCGCGGCGCACCCTGTACCGGGTCGTCGGCGACCAGGGCGGCGGCGTGGCCGGGGAGTTGCGCCGCATACGCATCGAGCGAGCCAAAACGTTGCTCCTGGAACACCCCGGGCGGCCGGTCGGGGCCGTGGGCACGGCCTGCGGGTTCGACAGCGAGTCGGGTTTCCACCGTGCGTTCCGGACCGCTACCGGGCAGACACCGGGCGGGTACCGCGAGGCAGGTCTGCCTCGCACGCGGCGCAAGTAGCCCTGGCACATCCGGTCAGCCGCGGGGGCCGCGCCCGGCGCATCGTGGAGCGAACAGCACGCCCACGATGACGCAGGAGACGACTATGCAGGCAAAAGTGCGTGTCGCGGCCGTCCAGGCCGAGTCCGCGTGGCTGGACCTGGACGCGGGCATCGACAAGGTGATCGCACTGATCGAGGGGGCCGCGGCGGGTGGTGCCCGGCTGGTGGCTTTCCCCGAGACCTTCGTTCCCGGCTACCCGTGGTGGATCTGGCTGGACTCGCCGGCTGCCGGTATGCCGTTCGTTCCCCGCTACGCCGCCAACTCGATGACGCGGGACGGCGCCGAGATGGAGCGAGTCCGCCAGGCCGCCGCGCGGAACGGGATCCACGTGGTTCTCGGGTTCAGCGAGCGGGCAGGCGGCAGCCTCTACATGGCGCAGGCGTTCGTCTCGGAGACCGGTGAGCTGACCTCCGTGCGGCGCAAGCTCAAGCCCACGCACGTGGAGCGCTCCGTGTTCGGCGAGGGTGACGGCAGCGACCTCCAGGTGCACGACACCGCGCTGGGCAAGGTGGGTGCCCTGAACTGCTGGGAACACCTGCAGCCGCTGACCAAGTACGCGATGTACAGCCTCGGCGAGCAGATCCACGCCGCCGCGTGGCCCGGTTTCTCGGTGTACCGCGGTGCCGCGCGGGCTCTGGGACCGGAGGTGAACACGGCGGCCAGTCTCATGTACGCCGTGGAGGGGCAGACCTTCGTCGTCGCGCCGTGCGGCGTGATCGGTGCGGCCGCGCGGGAGCTGTTCTGCGATACCGAGCTCAAGCGGGACCTGCTGCTCACCGGCGGTGGGTTCGCCCGCATCTTCGGCCCCGAGGGGTCGCCGCTGGCCGAACCCCTGCCGGAGACCGACGAGGGGATTCTCTACGCCGACCTCGATCCGGCGCTCATCGCGATCGCCAAGTCCGCGGCCGATCCGGTCGGCCACTACTCCCGCCCCGACGTGCTGCGCCTGCTGGTGAACCGCAACCCCATGCCGCGGGTCGTCGAAGTGCCCGCGGACCCGCCCGCCGCCGCGCCCGAGGAGCTTGCAGTCGAGGAGTTCCCGTCCGCGCTGCCGGCGAGCTGAGGGGAGGCGGTCATGGAATCGGCGATCCCCCGGCACCTTTCGCTGCCCCGTACCCAGCCGCCGCGTGCCGAGCCCGGCTGGCAGCCGCCGTACCCGTCCTTCGTGGCGAGGTTCAAGCCGTCGGTGACGCGCGTGGTCATGGCGTACTTCGGGGCGCAGTACCGGGCCGGTGGCGAGACCGTTCCGGGCGCCGTCCGGGCGGCGCGGGCCGAGCTCGCCGCAGCGTGTGCCCACGCCGACGGGCCGGGCCGCGTGGACCACGCGACGTATGTCGACGAGTCCGGTTACACCACCCTGCTCACCATCGGGTACTGGACCGACCCCGAACGGTACGACCGCTGGTTCGGCGGGGCACACGCGAGCTGGCTCGGCGAGCAGCGCAGGGGCAGCGGGGCGGGCTTCTTCGTCGAGGCCGTGCGCCCCTCGGTGTCCCGGTTCGAGACGCTCGTCTCCAACGACCGCAGGGAAGGAGTCGCCGTCCTCGCGGACGCCCTCAGTGGTGAGGTGGCCGAGCACGCCTACTGGGGCGGCGCGAGGGACCGCCTGCCCGCCGCACAGACCGATCCGCTGCTGCCCGGAGAACCGCCGACCGTGGTGGCCGACGCCGGGCGGCAGCGAGTCCGCGGGCAGCGCAACCTGTGCCTCATCCGGTCGGGACAGGACTGGACGGACACCGACGGCGACGAGCGGCGCAGGTATCTCGACGACATCGAACCCGTACTGCGTGCTGGTCTGGACTTCCTGCGCGACGACGGCCCGGCGGTCGGCTGCTACGCCAACCGCTACCTGCGCGTCGTCGACACCGAAGGAAATCCGGTTGACAAGAGCTTCGGCATGAGCTGGTGGCGCAGCCTGGCCGACCTCGACCGGTGGGCCAGGGACCACCCCACGCACAAGGCGATCTTCGGTGAGGCGATGAGGTACCTGTCGGAGCTCGGGTCCGCCGCCCGGCTACGGCTGTACCACGAGGTCACGGTTGCGGCAGCCGAGGAGCAGCACTTCGAGTACCTCGGCTGCCATCCCGCCACGGGGATGCTGCGCGCCCTGTAGCGCCGGCGGTCAGCTCGCGCACACCTCGGCGAAACGCCGCACGTCGATGTTGCCGCCGGAGATGACGAGCCCGATGCGTGCGTGCCCCCGGCCTGCCCGCCCGGCCAGTACGGCGGCCAGTGCGGTCGCGCCGCTGGGCTCGACGACGATCTTCAGACGTTCGAACGCCAGCCGCATCGCGTCGCGGATCTGGTCGTCGGTGACCAGAGCGATGTCGTCGACCAGCCGCTGATTGACGGAGAACGTCAGCTCGCCGGGAGTCTCCGCGGCCTGACCGTCGGCGATCGTGCGCGGCACGGCGATGGTCACCCGCCTGCCCGCATCGAGGGAGCGTTTCGTGTCGTCACCCGCTTCGGGTTCGACGCCGAACACCTGGATGCCCCTGACCAGGCCCTTGGCGGCGGTGGCGCTGCCGGCGATCAGCCCGCCGCCGCCGACCGGCGTCACGAGCGCGTCGAGGTCACCGGCCTCCTCGATGAGCTCCAGCGCCGCGGTGCCCTGTCCGGCGATGATGTGCGGATGCTCGTACGGGGGGATCAGCGTCAGGCCCCGGTCGGCGGCCATGGCCTCGCCGATGGCGACCCGGTCCCCGGTGTAGCGGTCGTAGGTGACGATCTCGGCCCCGTAGCCCGCGGTGGCGTCCCTCTTAGACCGCGGTGTGTCCTCCGGCATGAGGATCACGGCGGTGCTGCCCAGCTCCCGCGCCGCCAGCGCGACGGCCTGGGCGTGGTTGCCCGACGAGTAGGCGGCGACCCCCTTCGCGAGCTGCTCCGGTGAAAGCCGCGAGACGGCGTTGTAGGCACCGCGGAACTTGAAGGCGCCGCCGCGCTGGAAGTTCTCGCACTTGAGGAAGACCTCCGCCCCGACGAGCTCGTTCAGGGTGCGGGAGCGCAGCACGGGGGTGCGGTGTGCGATGCCGTCGATCCGGGCCGCGGCGTCGCGGACGTCGGCCAGGGCGATCGGCGGGGTGTTCGTCATCCTTGCGCTCCTTCGGTGGTGTCGGTGCCGCCGCGGACCTCGGCGAGGTAGTTGTAGGCGGAGGCGCGGGAGATCCCCAGCCGGGCCGCGATCCGGCTCGCCGCGCCGCGCACCGCGAACACGCCGCGTTCGTGGAGGCCGCGGAACAGCTCCAGACGTTCGTCCCGGCTGAGGTCGGCCCAGGGCTTGTTCTGCCGCAGTTGGTGGCTGTCGACGATCGCGTCCACCACGGAGCCGATGTCGTCGCCGAAGGTCGTGGTCGGTGGGGTGGTGGCGGGTGTGGTGACACCCGCGATCTCACCGACCACGGAATGGACCTGGTTGACCGCGGTGATGTCGAGGTTGACGCAGAGGGCGCCGAACACCGAGCCGGTGGAGTCGCGCAGCACCATCGTCGAGGACTTGACCATCTTCCCGTCCCTGGTGCGGGTGATGTAGTTGAGCTCGTCCCGCGCCTCGTCGCCACGAGCGAGGACCCCCATGCCGATCTCGCTCATCGACCCGCCGACACCGCGCCCGGTCACCGATCCCGCGATGGCCACCACCGAGCGTTCCGGGCGGCGGAAGTCGTGGATCACCGCCTCGCAGAAGGAGCCGAGCGTCGCGGCGATCCCGTCGATCACCGGGGTCAGTGCGGCGATGATCGCGTCCTGCTCGGCTGCCGGCATGGCACCTCCTCCGCGGTCGACGCGCTCCCGACCCGATCGCTAGACAAGTTGTTTATACAATAGACGCAAAGTCCAAGCAAGCGATCGACGGACGGTCCTCGACCACTGTTGACCTGCGGCCCGAGCAGGTTGACGCTTCATGGCGTGGGTTCGCGATCGGTGAGGTGAGCATGGCACGCGCACAGGTGGTCGAGACGATTCAGTGCACGCCCGGCGAGCTGGTCGAGTTCGCGATGGACCCGGAGCGCTACCGCGCGGTCGACGACAAGATCGGCGCGATCGACTGGGTCCGCCGCGACGGTGACGTGACCGAGTTCCGGTTCCGGGGCAAGCTGCCCGGACTGCCGGGTCCGGCGCCGAAGATCGTGTCGCGGATGCGCCGCACTTCCGCCGGGCGGATCGACGTCGGCCTGCCGGCGGTGCCGCAGAACCGGCTCGCCAGCCGGATGGTGGCGATCTCCGCGAGCTGGGTCTGTGAGCCTGCCGGTGCCGGGACCAGGGTGACCCGCACCCTTCGGTTCGATTTCAAACCGCCGGTGAGGTGGCTGGCGGAGCCGGTGCTACGGCGAACCTTGCAGGCCGACGTGGAGGCCGAGATGCGCCGCGCGAAGGCGTACCTCGAGTCGGCGTAGGCCGGGCACGAGCTGATGCGGGGCCCGGTGAAACCGGTGGCCGATCGGTCAGGAATCGAGAAGCGAGGTACTCCAGGGTCGCTACTACGGTGACCGCCATGGCGACCATCGAGTTTGTCACGATCGAGGTGGCCGACACCACGGCTGCCGACCGCTTCTGCACCGCCGCTTTCGGGGTGGGCAGTTGGATGCGCCTGCGGGCCTCGGAGGCAGCGACGACCGGCTTCCGCGGGTTCACGCTGTCGCTCATCGTGTCCCAGCCGGCCACCGTCGACAGTTTCGTCGGCAGCGCCCTCGACGCCGGCGCAACGTCGCTGAAGCCAGCTGCGAAGTCGCTCTGGGGATATGGCGGCGTCGTACAGGCCCCGGACGGGACGATCTGGACGGTCGCGTCCTTGTCGAAGAAGGACACCGGCCTGGCCACCCGGCGGGTCGACGACGTTGTGCTCCAGCTGGGAGTCGCGGACGTGGCCGCGAGCAAGCGGCTCTACGTCGACCGCGGCTTCGCCGTGGCGAAGAGCTATGGCCGGAGATACGTCGAGTTGGGCACGCCGTCGAGTCCGGTCAAGCTGGCGCTCTACCGGCGTCGTGCCCTCGCCAAGGTCGCCGGCGTCTCTGCCGAAGGCACCGGATCGCACCGGCTCGCGATCGGGAGCGATGCCGGGCCCTTCACCGACCCGGACGGGTTCGTGTGGGAGGCCGCATCGCTCTGAGCCGGGCGGCGTGAAGTGGGCTAGAATTCTCACTCGCCGGCTGCCACGGACCGTATCCAGGACGTAACCGCATGACCGATCGCAAGAAAGACGACGCGAAACCGAAGCTGCTCTCCGGCGGAAACCCGCAGATCCCCAAGGGTGAGGGGAACGGCCCGGTGCAGGACTACATCGCTGCCATGCCCGGCTGGAAGCGAGACGTCGGGCAACGCCTCGATGGCCTCATCGTGCGCACGGTCCCCGCTGAGGTACACAAAGCCGTGAAATGGAACCAACCGTTCTACGGCGTGAAGGGCGAGGGTTGGTTCCTGTCGTTCCGTTGTTACACGAACTACGTGCAGGTGCAGTTCTTGAGAGGGACGTCGCTCGATCCCATGCCGCCGAAGGCGTCCAGGCACGACGAGGTGCGCTACCTCGACATCCACGAGGACGATGAACCGGACGAGGACCAACTCCGATCCTGGATCGAGCAGGCCGGCAATCTGCCGGGCGAAAAGATGTGACCCAGCTGTTGTGGCGTGTCTGAATCTCGTTCACGGGCGGTGCCGCGTCAGATGAACGGATGCTCCTCGACCAGCGGCTCGGGGGCGGACAGGCGCCACGCCTCGTAGACCAGCTCGGTGAGCTCGTCGGCTTCGATTCTCGGCAGGTGCACGACGACCCAGCCGAAACCACCGGCCGTGAACTGCACCTCGAACACGTCGGGCCGTTCGGAGACGAGTGCGGTCTGCTCGGAAAGGGTCTGCTTCAACCCGACCGTCCTGGTCCGCGGCCAGTAGTAGCCGAAGCGCCTGCCGCGGACGCTGAAGGCCGTGTAGTCCCTCGCCTTCGCGCGCTCGACCTCAGCGAGCCGGTCCACCGTCCGCAGGAACTGATTGCCGGGCACACCCATAGCGGTCATTGTGCCTCGTGAGTGCGCACACGAGTGAGAACTCGCGTGCGCACTCACGAGCATATGGCCCAGTCACGGCGGCCGACCGGACCAGCGCTCCTACAACTTCCGCTTGTCTTGATGCAAGTTCTGCAGGAGAACGGCACAACGCGTGGACATGCGTGCGGAAGCCTTCTATGGTTTCCGTCACGATGCGTCGTTGCTCCGGTTTGTTAACCGGTGATCGATCTTCGGACCCGGCGAATGTCCCCGTGGCGGTCGGCTCGCGCCGACCGCCGTCACATGTTCCTCACCGCCAGGAGGAAGAATGCAACAACGCTCGTTCCAGCGCCGTTCGAGACGTCTGGCCGGCTTCTTCGTCGCCCTGCTCGTCGCCAGTGGCCTGGGGCTGACCCCGGCCACGGCGCAGGAACCGGCCCCTGCCGGTGCGGATATTCCGCCCCAGGAACCGGGTGTCACGCTGCGCGTCTTCGATCTGCAGGCGCCGCTGAGCAAGATCTGTACGCTCAAGGCCGGGCAGACCCCGAACGTCGACAAGCTGATGCCGGTGATCGACTGGAGCTCGGCCGAAGACTTCGGTGTCAACGACTACTTCCTGACCCATGTGGTCGCCAACATCAACGTGCCGCAGGACGGTCGGTACACCTTCCGGCTGACGAGCGACGACGGCTCACGCCTGCTGATCGACGACGAGCTGGTCATCGACCACGACGGACTGCACGCCGCGGAACCGAAGGACGGCACGGTGAGCCTGACAGCGGGCTACCACTCGCTGCGCATCGAGCATTTCGAGCGAACCGGCGGCGAGCAGATCACCCTCGCCTGGCAGCCGCCCGGTGCCTCCGGCTTCGCCGTCGTGCCGAACTCCGTACTGAGCACCGACGCGGACGTCGTACGCGTGACGGCGCCGGGACGCAAGCAATGCGAGAGCGGCACCGACGCGCCCGGTGACGGGCTGCCACTGAACGCGGTGCATCCGAACTACACGCTGACCGATCTTCGGCCGGCCGGGTTCGAGCCGCAGGTCACGGCGATGGACTGGATGCCGGACGGCCGTCTGGCGGTGGCGACCTGGGGTGGCAGCAACAACACGGCCGGGGAGGTGTACCTCCTCAGCGGCGTGACCGGTGAGACCGGCCCCGGCGAGGTGACGGCCGAGCGGGTGGCGAGCGATCTCAAGGAGCCGATGGGCATCAAGGTCGTGGACGGCACGATCTTCGTCTCGCAGAAACATGAGCTGACCGAGCTCGCCGATCTCAACGGCGACGACGTCGTCGACGAGTACAGGACCATCGCCACGTGGCCCTACGGCGGCAACTTCCACGAGTTCGCGTTCGGCCTGCTCTACAAGAACGGCTTCTTCTACCTCAACCTGTCGGTCGCCATCGACTACGGTGGCGCGACGACCGATCCGCAGCCGGCGCAGGACCGCGGCACCACGATCAAGGTGAACCGTAAGACCGGCAAGGTCTCCTACATCGCAGGTGGCCTGCGCACGCCCAACGGTATCGGATGGGGTCCCGGCGGGGACATCTTCGTCACGGACAACCAGGGCGGCTGGCTGCCCGCGTCGAAACTGGTCCACATCAAGCAGGATCGGTTCTTCAACCACTACACCAACCCCGAGGGGCCGTTCGACGAGAACCCCGTGACCCAGCCGGTGCTGTGGCTTCCGCAGAACGAGATAGCGAACTCGCCGAGCACGCCGCTGCGGCTGACCGAGGGTCCGTTCGCCGGGCAGATGGTGTTCGGAGACGTGACCTACGGTGGTCTCCAGCGCGCGCACCTGGAGAAGGTGAAGGGCCAGTACCAGGGTGCGGTGTTCCGCCACACGCAAGGGCTCGAGGCCGGCGTGAACCGGATCAGCATCGGCCCGGACGGCGCGATCTACGCGGGCGGCCTCGGCGCGGGAGGCAACTGGGGCCAGGAGGGTAAGCTGACCTACGGCCTGCAGAAGTTGACGCCCAACGGCGACAACGCATTCGACATTCTCGCCATGCGCGCCAAGCCGAACGGTTTCGAGCTGGAGTACACGCAGCCGGTCTCCGAGGAGACGGCCGCCAAGCTGGCCTCCAGTTACCAGGTCAAGCAGTGGCGTTACGTCCCGACGCCCTCCTACGGCGGCCCCAAGGTCGACGAGGAGACGCTGCCGGTGCGGTCGGCCACGCTGTCGCCCGACGGGAAGAAGGTCAACCTGGAGATCACCGGCCTGAAGCCGGACCGGGTCGTGCACCTGCGCTCCCCCCGGCCGTTCAGCTCCGTCAGCGGCGAGTCGCTCTGGAGCACCGAGGCCTGGTACACGCTGAACTCCCTGCCGGGTGCCGAGCCGCCGGTCACCAGCTACGAGGCCGAGGAGGCGACGCGCTCCGGCGGGGCGGGGTTCAACACCAACCACTCGGGATACTCGGGAGCCGGATTCGTCGACGGCTACGGGACCGAGGGCGCCGCCACCACGTTCGACGTCACGGTGGAGACCGGAGGCACCTACGACGTCGGCCTGCGGTACTCGAACGGACCGCATCCGTTCTCCGGTACCAAGACGGTGAGCGTCTACGTCAACGGCCGCAAGGTCAAGCAGACGAGCCTGCACAGCACGGGGGACTGGGACAGCTGGTCGACCCAGACCGAATCGCTGAACCTACGGGCCGGGGCCAACACGATCACCTACAAGCACGACAGCGGCGACACCGGCCACGTCAACCTCGACCTCATCAACGTCAACCGGCAGGGCAGCCGGATCACCCTGTTCGACGGCGCTGACCGGAGCGGCTGGCAGCACACCGACGGGCGCACCGTGGAATGGCCTCTGGTCGACGGCGCGATGGAGGTCTGTTGTGGAGACATCCGCACCAAGCAGGCATTCGGCGACTTCAAGCTGCACGTCGAGTTCTGGCTGCCGGAGCTCCCGCCCGACGTGACCGGTCAGGCGCGCGCCAACAGCGGCGTGTACCTGCAGGAGCGCTACGAGATCCAGGTGCTCGACTCCTACGGTGACGAGTCACTCGCGGACAACGAGGCGGCCGCGATCTACACCAAGAAGGCCGCGGACAGCAACGCCGCGACGGCACCGGAGACCTGGCAGTCCTACGACATCACCTTCCGGGCTGCGCGGTTCGACAGTGCCGGAGCCAAGGTCTCCGATGCCAGGGTGACCGTGGTGTGGAACGGCGTCACGGTCCACGACGACGTGGCGATCGACGGACCGACCGGTGGTGGCGCTCCCGAAGGGCCTTCGTTCGGCGCCATCCGGCTGCAGGACCACGGGAACGACGTGCGTTACCGCAACATCTGGATCGAGCCGCTGGCGTAGGGCCGCCTGCCGCGGAGTTCCGTGCCGGCCGGTGGGGTGATCGACGACCGCGATCGCCCCACCGGCCGGGCGCGTGCTCAGCCATCCCATTCGTGCCCGGGCGTGCGTGTGCGTGACCAGTGGTGCAGTTCGGTGAGGAATATCCGGGAGCGGCACACCGTCTCGGCCGCCGCCGGATGGGCGGCCGCGGGGCCGGCGCGCTCAAGCCCGGCCGCGAGCAGGCGATCAACGGTGTCCACCGCGTGGCGGTCACCCATGTCCGGTCGAGGGCTGGACAGTCGTCGCGTGACCCCCTTGCCGAGGTAGGTGTCCGCGATCGTGCACTGCAGGCGGGCCAGCGCCGAGCAGAGCGTCTCGGCCGTCGTGCGGAGCGTCCGCTCGTGCCCGGCCGCGACCAGTGCGGCCACGGTGACCTCGGCGGCATGTCGCAGTGCGGGCTCGGGGTCGTACTCGTGCCGGTGCGAGCGGTAGGTGAAGGCCACCAGAGGATATCAATGCACCATCTCGTCGACCTCGCGTAGGTGCCCTGCCCAGCTCCGGCAGACCGCACGGGCCTGGTCGGCACCCGCCTCGGCCAGGCAGTCGGCAAGCATCGTGGCTCCGCCCCCACCGCGGGTGTCGTCGTGCACGGTCAGCGTGTACCGGTTACGGGTGGCCACCCCGCCGACGATCTCGATCGCGTAGGTGGCCATGCCGGTGAACATGGCGAAGCCGACGGCCGCGGCCGACACGGAGACCAGTTGTCCGGCGGTGGAAAGCGGAGTGAGGTCGCCGTAGCCGAGCACGGTGACCGTGCCCGCCGCGAAGTAGAGGGCGTCGAGGAAGGTGGGCGGACCGAGCCCGGTCTGGACCGCGAAGTCGGTGCCGAGCATCGGCCAGACGAGCAGCGTGACACCGAGGGTGACCAGCGCGACCCAGCTCATGCAGGTCACGGCCACGATCACCGGCCCGGCCATGCCGAGCACGGGTCTGCCCGCGCGTGGCACGCGCGCTCGCACCGTCGTCGTCAACCACCACACCGCACGGCGGACTCCCCTCGCCACCAGCCCTTCGGCATCGGGATGCAGCACGGTGACCGCGGCGTCGCATGCCACCAGCAGGGCCAGCAGCAGGCCCAGCCACGGCACGAGATCCATCGGCGACTGGTACCCGCTACCGGTCCGGTCGACACTCCCGCCGGCTCGCCGGGATGCGCTCAGCCCACGATCGTCCGCGCCACGTGCGCTCGCGCGGCATCGACCAGGTGGCCTTGCAGCGAGAAGAAGAGGTCGGCGGCCCGGAGCCCGATCCAGTTCCGCGGCAGGAGCTCCTCGGGCAGGCCCGGATCCAGATAGGGCAGTCGCCGCCAGTCGGTGAGCAGCCGGACGTAGTCGACGAAGGCGTCCCGCTCGCTGACCTTCCGGCGGCGCTGCCAACGATGCCGCATCGGGCCGTGTTCGGCGAGGAACTCCGAGTACAGCGCCTCGAGCTCGTCGAGATCCCACCATCGGCGCACCTTCGCGCTCACGTCACCGAAGGCCAGGTGGTCGGCGCGAAAGAGGTCGGCGTAGCCGTCCAGGCCGAGCCGGCGCAGCACCTCGGCCGTCGGCTGGTGCAGGTGCGCGGGCGCGATCCAGACACCGGGAGCCGCGGTGCCGAACCCGAGCCTGGTGAGCTGCGAGCGAAGGAGGTGCCGCTTTTTGCGTTCGGCTTCCGGCACGGAGAACACCGCGAGCAGCCAGCCGTCGTCCAGCGTTGCCCGTTCCCGCCGGAAGATCCGCCGGTCGCCCTCGGCCAGGATCGCCAGGGCCTCGCCCGACAACGCGTACCCGGCGGCGCCGTCGCGGCGCTGGGCTTCGAGGATGCCCCGCTTCTTGAGCCGCGAGATCGACGACCGCACGGAGGGCTCGTCGATGTCGAGGTCACCGAGCAGGCTGACGAGGGAGGCCACCGAGAGCCAGCCGCCGCCCTGGCGAGCGTAGAGGCCGTAGACCGTCACGATGAGCTGCCGGGGCTGAGCCGCTCTGCTCAGGTTCTCACCGTCGGTGAGTTCCACGCTGCTCGATACGGTCGTCACGACAGGACGCTATCAGTCCGCGCCGGTCCCGGGGTAGCAGCACGGGCGGTTGTGCCCCCTGGGAGCGGTGAACGGCGCCGGCGGGGGATGTGGGCGCCTGTGCGATTGACATAGCGAGACATTGACTATCGTCACCACAGCAGAATAGTGTCGGGTCACGTTGTTGAGGAGGACCCTCGATGCCGCTGACCACGTCCGCCCATGTGGATCCGTTCTGCCGGACGCACCTTCCACCGGAGAGCGAATGGCCCGAGTTCCTGCTCGGCGAACCCGGCCCGCGGTATCCGGACCGCCTCAACTGCGCCACCGCGCTGCTCGACGACGTGATCGCCGAGCATGGCGGCGACAGGGCGTGCCTGCTGGCGCCGGGGGAGCGCGCCTGGACCTACGACCGGTTGCGCGCGACCGCGAACCGCATCGCGCACTTGCTCACCTCCGAGCTCGGCGTCGTCCCGGGTAACCGGGTGCTGCTGCGGGGGCCCAACAACCCATGGCTCGTCGCGTGCTGGTTCGGCGTGCTCAAGGCCGGCGCCGTCGCCGTCACGACGATGCCGATGCTGCGTAGCGGGGAGCTCCGCGACATCCACGAGATCGCCCGGATCGACGTCGCCCTGAGCGATCACCGGTTCCTCGCCGACCTCGGCGCGGCCGATCTCGGCGTGCCGACGCTGGCCTACGGCGGGCCGTCCGCCGACGACCTGGCGGTCCGGATAGGCGCGCATTCCGGGAAGTTCGACGACGTGCCGACCGCGGCCGACGACGTGGCCCTGCTCGCGTTCACCTCCGGCACGACCGGGCGACCAAAGTCGACCATGCACTTCCACCGCGACGTCCTCGCGATCGCCGACACGTTTTCGCGGCACATCGTCAGGCCGGCCGCCGACGACGTCTTCACCGGCACTCCGCCGATCGCGTTCACCTTCGGCCTCGGCGGGCTCGTCGTCTTCCCGCTGCACGCAGGGGCGAGCACGCTGCTGGTCGAGAAGGCCACCCCGGCGGAGCTCGCGCGGCACATCGGCGACAACGGCGTGTCGGTGTGCTTCACCGCCCCGACGGCCTATCGCGCGATGCTGGCCTCGGGTGAGATGCCGGCGCTGTCCACGCTACGGCGGGCGGTGTCGGCGGGGGAGCACCTCGATGCGGCGACTTGGCACGAGTTCCGTGACGCCACCGGAATCGCCCTCATCGACGGCATCGGGGCGACCGAGATGCTGCACATCTTCATCTCGGCTTCGGACGACGACATCCGCCCTGGGGCGACGGGACGGGTGGTGCCCGGTTACGAGGCGCGGATCGTCGACGAGGAGGGCAGGCCGGTTCCGGACGGAACCCCCGGGCGGCTGGCCGTCCGGGGACCGACCGGCTGCCGCTACCTGGCCGACCCGCGCCAGCGCGTCTACGTGCAGGATGGGTGGAACGTCACCGGCGACACGTTCACCCGGGATGCGGACGGCTATTTCTGGTACCACGCGCGCAGCGACGACATGATCGTCTCGTCGGGGTACAACATCGCCGGACCGGAGGTCGAGGAGGCGGTACTGGCTCATCCCGACGTCATCGACTGCGCGGTGGTCGGCGTCCCCGATCCGGCGCGTGGCCAGCTCGTCACCGCCTTCGTCGTCGTCCGCGAGGGCGCTCCTGCCGGCGCGGAGGCCGCCGCCTCGATCCAGCGCCACGTCAAGGCGACCATCGCGCCGTACAAGTACCCGCGCGCCGTCGAGTTCGTCACCGAGCTTCCGCGCACCGCCACCGGAAAGCTCCAGCGCTTCCGCCTGCGCGAGGCCGCGGCGACCACCTGACGAGGGGCGGTGCTGCCGGGCGCGGTACGAGGTGGCTCAGTCCAACGTCGCGACGCCCTGGATCTCGACGAGCGCGGTGGCATCCCACAGCCGGACCACTCCGATACCGGCCATCGCCGGGTACTCGGTGCCCACGAGGCGGCGCCAGACGGCACCGATCTCGCGCGAATGCGCCAGATAGTCGTCCATGTCGACGGTGTAGATCGTCACCGTCGCGAGATCGGCAGGCGTGCCCCCGGCGGCGTCCAGGGCGTAGAGCAGGTTGCCGAGTGCCTGCTCGAACTGTTCGACGACGCCTTCGCCGACGATCGTGCCGGACGCGTCGAGCGCGGTCTGGCCTGCGAGGTACACGGTGCGCCGCCGGTCGGTGAGCACAGCATGGCTGAACCCGCGGGGAGTGCCGAGGGCGGGCGGGTTGATGCGTTCGAAGGTCATGACTGGACCGCTCCTCCGTCGACGTTGATGCCCTGGCCGTTGATGGCGCCGTTCTCGACACAGGCCTGCACCGCAGCGGCTACCTCGTCGGGCTCGATCAGCCGTCCGATCGGCTGCCGGCGCGCGAGCAGGGCGGTGGCCTCGTCGGCGCCGACGCCCCGGCGTTCGCCGATCGCCGCGATCGTGGAGCGGGTCATCGGGGTGTCGACGTATCCGGGGCACACGGCGTTGACGGTGACACCGGTGCCGGCGACCTCGTCGGCCGCCGCGCGGACCAGCCCGAGCACGCCGTGCTTGCTGGCGGTGTAGGCACTGACCTGGCGTTCGCCGCGTTTGGCGACGACCGAGGCGATGACCACGACGCGGCCCCATCCTCGCTCCGTCATGGCGGGCAGCGCGCGGCGGAGGCAGCGGAACGGCGCCGTCAGGTTGGCATCGAGCATCCGCTGCCACTGCTCGTCGGTGGTGTCGGCGAGCGGCGAAGCCAGCGAGGCGCCCGCATTCGCCACCAGCACCGCGGCGGTGTCCCAGGTCTGTTCGACGGCGGTGAACACGCGATCGGCCTCGCCTGCCGCGGTCAGGTCGGCGGAGAGGCACAGCGACGGTCCGGCCAGCCCGGCCGCGACGGTCTCGAGCTTGCCGGCGTCGCGTCCCACCAGGACCACCCGGTGGCCGGCCGCGGACAGCCGCAGTGCCGTGGCGCGGCCGATCCCCTGACCCGCCCCCGTGACGACGCTGACGGTGCCCGCGGCTTGCTCCGGCCGGTTCGCTAGCGTCCCTTCCACGCGGGTGGCCGCCCTTCGTTGAACGCCGCGTGGAACTCGGCGTGGTCGTCCGTGGTCATCAGCAGTGCCTGGGTCATGGCGTCGAGCTCGACGGCCGCCGAAAGCGGCATGTCCAGCTCGCGGGTCAGCAGCGACTTGGTCTGGGCGAAGGCGAGGGTGGGCCCGGCCGCGAGCCGTTCGGCGAGGGCGGCGACCGCCGCGTCGAGGCCGTCGTCGGCCACCAGTTCGGAGACCAGCCCGTAGCGGTCGGCGGTGGCCGCGTCGATGGTGTCGCCGAGCATGAGCATCTTGGTCGCGTGGCCGAGGCCGACGACGCGGGGGAGCAGGTAGGCCGCGCCCATGTCGCCGCCGGACAGCCCGACCTTGGTGAACAGGAAGGCGAACCGGCCGGAGGCGCCGACGACGCGGAAGTCCGAGGCGAGCGCGAGCACGGCGCCCGCACCGGCCGCGATACCCTGGATCCTGGTGATGATCGGGATCGGGCACTCGCGCATCGCGCGGATGACGTCGCCGGTCATCTTGGTGAACCGCATCAGCTGGTCGGCGTCCATCTCGAGCAGCTCGCCGATGATCTCGTTGACGTCGCCGCCGCCGCAGAAGCCGCGCCCCTCGCCCTGGATGACGAGCACCTTGACGCCGTCGTGGTGTGGCAGTTCGGACAGCAGGTCGCGCAGGTCGGCGTAGGACTCGAAGGTGAGCGGGTTGAGCTTCTCGGGCCGGTTGAACGTCACCGTCGCGACGGGCCCCTCGATGCGGAAATCGAAGTGCTGCCACGTGGTGGTCAATGGCACGGACGCGCGGAAGCGGGTCATGAGGCGGTCCTTTGCTTGAGGATCTCCCTGGCGATGATCGAGCGCTGGACCTCCGAGGCTCCCTCGTAGATCCGTGGCGCACGGACGTCACGGTAGAGGTGTTCGAGCAGGTGGCCGCGTTGCAGTGCCCTGGCGCCGTGCAACTGCACGCACTGGTCGACGATCTGCTGGGCCGACTCGGTCGCGAACAGCTTCGCCATGGCGGCGGTCCGGCTGACCGTGCCGCGATCGGCCCCGGCGTCGTAGTTGCCCGCCGCGGAGTAGACCAGCAGGCGCGCCGCCTCCAGCTGCGTCGACATGGTGGCGAGCGAGTGGGCCACGGACTGCTGGGCGGCGAGCGGTCCGCCGTAGGCGTGCCGGCTCAGCACATGATCGATGGTGGCGTCGAGCGCCGCGCGGGCCATGCCGTTGGCGAAGGCTCCGACGCTCGGCCGGAACAGGTCGAGCGTGCGCATGGCGACCCGGAATCCGGCGTCGACCTCGCCGAGGACGTCCGAAGGCCCGACGCGCACACCGTCGAAGCTGAGCCGGCCGATCGGGTGCGGCGAGAGCAGATCGAGATGCTCGCCGCCGAGCCCGGCGGAGTCCCCGGCGACGGCGAACGCGGTCACGCCGCGCGCACCGGCGCCCGCGGTCGTGCGGGCGAAGACCGTGTAGACGTCGGCCTCGGGCGCGTTGGAGATCCACATCTTCTCGCCGGTGAGCCGCCAGGCGGCACCATCCCGCTCGGCTTCCAGTGACAACGCGGCGGCATCGGAGCCGGCCTCCGGTTCGGTGAGGGCGAACGCGGCCACGGTGCTACCGGCGACCACGCCGGGGATCCACCGCTCGATCGTCTCGGGGCGGCCCGACTGGAGGATGGGGTAGCTGCCGAGCCCCTGGAGTGCGAGCGCGGTCTCGGCCTCGGCACTGACGGTCGCGATCGTCTCGCGGAGCAGGCACAGTTGCATGGCCGCCGCGTCACGGGGAGCCTCGCCCGGCGAACCGCCGAAGAGATCCCGCAGGAGGCCGAGCCTGCCCATCGCCGCGAGCAGTGGCCGGTTGACGCGCCCGTCCACGCCCTCGGCGGCGAGCGTCGCGAGGTGCTCGGTGGCGAGGGCGCGGATGCGGTGCACGTAGTCGAGCTGGTCGGCGCTCAGCGCGAACCCGGTCATCCGTCCTCCTTCGGCGCGACAGCCGAAGGTTATATCGTATTGACAACGGGCGTCAAGGAGACAGTATACTTGCGGGTAGACACATTGGAGGGGATCGTGCGTATCGCTGTCGTCGGCGGAGGTCCCGGCGGGCTGTACTTCTCCGCGCTGGCCAAGCAGCTGGGGCCCGGCCACGAGATCACCGTGTGGGAGCGCAACGCCGCCGATGACACCTTCGGCTTCGGGGTCGTGTTCTCCGACGAGACACTCGGTGGCATCGAGCACGCCGATCCGGTCGTGCACGCCCGGATGGAGGAGGAGTTCGCGCGCTGGGACGACATCGACGTCCACTACCGGGGTGAGGTGGTCACCTGCGGTGGGCACGGCTTCGCGGCGATGGGCCGCAAGAGGCTGCTGGAGATACTGCAGCAGCGCTGCCGCGACCTCGGCGTCGATGTCCGGTTCAAGACCGAGGCGCCCGATGTCGCCGGGCTCAAGGACGAGTACGACCTCGTCGTAGCCTCCGACGGGCTGAACTCGGCCGTCCGCAAGCAGTACGCAGGCACCTTCCGGCCGACGCTGGACGTGGGACGTTCGCGCTACATGTGGCTGGGCACCGACAAGGTCTTCGAGGCGTTCACCTTCGACATCCGAGAGACGCCGCACGGCGTCATGCAGATGCACGGGTATCCCTTCGACGCGCACGGCAGCACGTTCATCGTCGAGATGCACGACGAGGTCTGGCACAGGGCCGGGTTCGCCGCACATGACGCCGCCGTCTCCGGCCTGGCGCCCGGCGTGTCGGACGAGCGGTCGGTCGACGCGGTCCGGAGCGTCTTCGCCGACGTGCTCGGCGACCACGAGGTGCTGGCCAACAACTCACGCTGGATCAGCTTCACCACGGTGAGCAACGAGCGCTGGCGCCACGACAACGTCGTCCTGCTCGGCGACTCCGCACACACCGCGCACTTCTCCATCGGCTCGGGCACCAAGCTCGCGATGGAGGACGCCCTTTCGCTGGCCGCCTGCCTGCACGAGAGCGCCGACGTGCCGGCCGCGCTCGCGGCCTACGAAGAGGAGCGCAAGGCCGTCGTCCTCTCGACCCAGCGGGCGGCGCAGGCGAGCCGCGAGTGGTTCGAGAACATCGGCCAGTACACGCATCAGCATCCGGCCCAGTTCGCCTTCAACCTGCTCACCAGGAGCCGGCGGATCACCTACGACAACCTGCGCCTGCGCGATCCCGGCTTCATCGCGGGTGTCGACGCCTGGTTCGCGGGCGAGGAGAAACGCGCCGGGCGCGGCACCGGGCAGGTGCGGCCGCCGATGTTCCAGCCGTTCCGGCTCGGTGAGCTGGAGCTCGCCAACCGGGTCGTGGTCTCGCCGATGGACATGTACGTCGCCGTCGACGGGGTGCCCGGGGACTTCCACCTGGTCCATCTCGGCGGCAAGGCGCTCGGCGGCGCGGGGCTGGTGATGACCGAGATGGTGTGCGTGTCACCGCGGGGCCGCATCACGCCCGCCTGCGCGGGGCTGTGGAACGATGAGCAGCGGGAGGCGTGGCAGCGGGTCTGCGACTTCGTCCACGAGTCGTCGGGCGCCAGGATCGGCGTCCAGATCGGACACTCGGGACCGAAGGGTTCGACCAAGGTGATGTGGGAGGGCATCGACCAGCCGCTCGACGACGGCAACTGGCCGGTGGTGGCGGCGTCCGAGGTGGCCTACCGCGAAGGTGTCAACCAGACCCCGCGCGCCCTCGGCCGGGCCGACATGGACACCATCGTCGCCGAGTTCGTCGCGGCGGCCGAGCGCGCCGACCGTGCCGGGTTCGACGTCGTCGAACTGCACTGCGCGCACGGCTACCTGCTGTCGTCGTTCCTGTCACCGGTGACCAACCGGCGCACCGACCGCTACGGCGGCGGCGTCGAGAACCGGCTGCGGTTCCCGCTCGAGGTCTTCGGCGCGATGCGTGCCGCACTGCCCGCGCACAAGCCGATGACGGTGCGCATCTCGGCCACCGACTGGGTGGAGGGCGGCATCAGCCTTGCGGACACCCTCGCGGTGGCCCGAGCTTTCGAGCGGGCCGGCGCGGCCGCGATCGACGTGTCCACCGGCCAGGTCACCTACGACGAACGTCCGGCCTTCGGCCGCTCCTACCAGACACCGTTCGCCGACACGATCCGCAACACGCTCGGGATCCCGACGATCGCGGTGGGCGCCATCTCCTCGGCCGACGACGTCAACACGATCGTTCTCTCCGGCCGCGCCGACCTCTGCGCACTGGGCCGCGTGCATCTCTACGATCCGAACTGGACGTTGCATGCGGCCATCGAGCAGGACTACGACGGACCCGGCGCGGTGTGGCCGGACTCCTGGCGCGCCGGTCGCCGCAAGCCGCAGACCGGCCGGATCGACCGGCCCAAACCCCGGCTGGAACTCATCAGAACGGCCAGCACGGCCGACGGCCATCTCCGGTGGAAGCCCACCCGCTCGTGAGTGCGCACCCGAGTTAGAACGCGCATGCGCACTCACGAGGTGAGTATAACGGCCTATACGCCCCCGAAGAGATCCTCGGGCCGGTGGTCGCCGTGCAGTTCGTCGAGCGCGGCACGGATCGAACGCTCCTCGAAGGCGAAGTGCGAGTCGCAGATGGCAGTGAGCCCGTCGAGGTGACTGAGCAACCGGGAACGTTCCTGAGGTGAGGGCTCATCGGCGAGCGCGGACACCACGCGCTCGAGGTCGGCGATCAACCCGGACATCATCGCGTGATCCTGCTCCAGCTTGGCGATCAGTGGCGCCAGCTCGGGGAACTGGCCGGCCAGCCGCGGGAACGCGGCGGTGTCCTCGCCCGTGTGGTGCTCGGTCAGTGCCGAGCAGAACGCCAGGCAGTGCGTGGCAAGGGTGGCCGCCGAGTGGGCCGGTGCGGTCCCCGCCTCGACCTGCTCCCGGATCCGCCGCAGCTCGGTGCGCAGCCGTTCGTGAACGGCGACGAGCTCGTCCCCCAGTCGCTGGAGCCGGTCGGCAGCCCCCGGTGTCTGCGTCATTACCGATGATTCGACCACTCCACGAGGTTTCGGACAAGTCCCCACGATGCGGCCACCCCACCTACGTCACGGCGCCAGCTCGAAGACCTCGAGCAGCGTGTACACCCCGAGCAGCGCGATGGCGACGCTGCTGACGGCGAGCAGCGTGTTGAACGCCGGACCGCCGCGCAATCGCTCGTCGGTCTCCGTGCGCCGGAGGTACCAGGCGGCGACGACGATCGCGAGCAGGAAGACCCCGGTCATGACACCGCCGATCTGCACCATCACGACGGGGGACTGGATCGCCAGGTAGGCCACGCCCCACACGATCGGCAGGGCTACGGTGAAGATCCGGATCCAGCGGAGCCTGGCCACCGGATCCTGCCAGTCCAGCGCGCCCATCGTGGCCAGGACGTTCGTGTACATCCGGGCCCAGCTCGGGATCGACGCCCACATCGTCGATCCGAGCACGACGATCGCCCCGAGCAGGAAGAGGGTGCTGGCCCAGTCGCCGAGTGTGTTGGTGTATACATTGGACAGAGTGGTGATCATCTCGTTGCCCTCCGGCACCAGTCCCTGTGGATTCAGGACGGCGGCCCCCATGATGTAGAAGGCGAGCGTGCCGAAGGTGTAGATGACCCAGGAGACGAGGGCGTCCTTGTACATCACCTTGATCCACCCCTTGGCGCGGCGCAGCCAGGCTTCGCTGCCGTCGTTGGGGCCGACCCAGCGCGCGTAGCCCTTCTCGACACACCAGTAGGTGTAGAAGGTGATCTCGTCCGCACCCACTCCGGTGATACCGAACATCGCGAGCGCCGCACCGAGCGCGCCGGCCGGAATCAGGAACGTGAGGCCGCCTGCGAGGTCACCCGCTCCGTACGCATGGGGTGTGAAGGGCAGCCCCAGTGCGATGAGCACCGTGACGAAGGAGAACGTCACCACCAGCGCGACCGCGACACGTTCGATGATCGAGTACTTGTTCTTGTACAGCATGAGGATGCTGACGGTGACGAGGAAGCTCGTCCAGATCGCCAGCGACGTGAAACCCAGAGGATCACCGCCGAGTGGCAGCAGGATGCTGGCGGCGACGGCGACGCCACCGACGATGCCACCGAGTTGCAGGAGCTTGGTCAGCGCCAGCAGGAGCCAGAGGATGTTGATCCAGCCCATTCGGCCGAGCCTCGGCGGTACCTTGTTGTACCCGGTGAGGGCGGGCTGACCGGTGGTGATGGTCCAGCGGGCCAGTTCGACCTGGACGGCGACCTTCACCAGGGTGCTGAAAATGACGAGCCAGAGCAGGGCGAAGCCGACTTCGGCGCCGAGAGTCGTGGTGGCGATGAGCTCGCCGGATCCCACGATTGAGGCACTGGTGATCAGTCCCGGCCCCAGATACCGGAGACTTGCCCGCCAGCCTGTCGGCGGCTCCTTGATCCCGTCCTGGGTCAGTACGTAGGGGTCGGCCACGGGCACAGCGCTGTGTGTGGTCACGTCGAGTCCCTTTCCGTTCGCGACTCATCCGATGCGGCGAAAAGGGTCCGTGTCACGAGGCCCCTTTCGGCGAGGTCGTCAACACCTCCTGCGGTGGGGGTTCGGGAGTGATCGGGCAGGCGGACCGGTGGCTACGAGGAGTCGCGGTAGACGGTGTGGAGCCGCTGGGTCCTCGAGTTGTCGAGGTGGGTGCTCATGGCCTCCTCCGCGGCGTCGGGCGCCCCGCGAATGATCGCCTCGGCGATCGTCCGATGCTCGGTCACGGCTTCGAAACCGATGTCGCTGGCGAAGTACAGCCGGAAGATGTGCAGGTGACAGTGGGTACGTTCGAAAGCGATCCGCACCTGGTCGTTACCCGAGAGCCGGGCGAGCAAGGAGTGGAACCTGGCATCGTGGGCGGCGAGCGCCCGGTAGTCGCGGTAGTCGGTTCCCTTCGGTGCGACCGCCGAGGCCATCTCGGCGCGTAGCTCGGCTGCGGTGTGCCGGTCGATCTTCTCGGCGGCGCGGCGGGCCGCCCACGGTTCGATGAGCTGCCTGAACTCGTACAGCTCGTCGAGCTCGCGTCTGCTGAGCAGCGGGGTCGCGCGGTATCCTCGCAGCGGTTCCTTGCTGGCCAGTCCCTCCGATTCGAGCCTGGCCAGCGCCTCCCGGACCGGGGTGGGGGAGACGTCGAGCTCGCGGGCCAGTCCGTCGATCGAGATGCGGGCGCCCGGCCGCACGACGTGGTCCATCACCAGGGTCTTGACGGTCTCGTAGACCTCGTCGGCGAGAACGTGGCGGCGGGGACGATGCGGCATCGCCGCGGTGTGGTCGCTCATCGCTCGACCCTCCGGCCCTGGGCAATTTATCGTAGATCCTATAGGATTCACGGCGATGACGGAAGGGAATCGCATGCGCCGGGTCCGACTCTCTGATGTGGCGGTTCTTCCGGAGCCAGGGGACAACGTCGCGATCACCGCCCGGACCCTGGAGCCGGGCACACGGCTCGACCTGGGCGAATCGAGCGTGACTGTTCGGCACACCGTCCCGGAGGGCCATCGGCTCGTGGTCCGGCCGATCGAGCGGGGACAGCCGCTGCTCTCGTGGTCGACCCCGTTCGCCAGGGCGCTTCGCGACCTGCGTCCCGGGGACTACGTGTGCACCGAGAGCAGCCTCGAGATCCTGCGAGCGCGCGGCACGGCTGGGTTGCCTGCCGAGCCGGCCGCCCGGAACGAGCCGCTGGACCCGTACCTGCTCGACGAGTCCGCACTCACCTTCGGCCAGCAGACAGGGAGAGTGGACTCGCCCGGTAGCTTCTGGGGATTCGCCCGCCCGCACGGTGTGGCGGGCACCCGCAACCACATCGTGCTGCTGGCGACCACGTCGCGCAGTGCGGCGTTCGTGACCGAACTGGCGCGCCGGTTCTCCGGACGGGCCGGCGGCGGCCTTGACGGAGTCGTCCCGGTCGCGCACACCGAGGGCGGCGAGGAGGCAGAGCCGAACAACCTCGGCCTTCTGCTCGCGGTCCTGGCCGGTTTCCTCGTCCACCCGAACGTGGGCGCGGTGCTCGTGGTCGACGAGCCGGGTGCGGCGGTCACCGGGGCACAGCTGCGGGACTACCTGCGCCGTAACGGCCATCCTCCGCCGGCCGTGCCGCACGCCTTCTTCACCCGTGGCGGCGGGTTCGCCGATGATCTGGCCGCCGCGGGCGACGTCGTGGCGGGCTGGCTCGAGCCGGTCGCGCGGCAGTCGCGTACCGCGCAGCCGATGGCCGATCTGCGAGTGGCGTTGCAGTGCGGCGGGTCGGACGCCTTCTCGGGCATCACCGCCAACCCGCTGAGCGGGGCGGTGGCGCGAGAGGTGATCAGACACGGGGGAGCGGCGGTGCTGGCCGAGACGGACGAGCTGATCGGCGCCGAGGGCTACGTGCTGGAGAACGTCCGCAACGCCGAGGTGGCACGGCGGTTCCTGCGGGCGATCGAGTCGTTCAAGGAGCGGGCGAGCTGGCACGGCCATACCGCGGAGGGCAACCCTTCCGGTGGCAACATCTACCGCGGCCTCTACAACATCGTGCTGAAGTCGGTCGGCGCGGCGCGCAAGTTCGACCGGCGGCTGCGCCTCGACCACGTGGTGGGTTACGGCGAGCCGTTGCCGGGGCCCGGCTTCACGTTCATGGACAGCCCGGGCAACGACCTGGAGTCGGTGGCGGGGCAGGTGGCGACCGGCTGCACGCTGATCTTCTTCACCACAGGCAACGGTTCGATCACCAACTTTCCCTTCGTCCCAACGGTCAAGTTCGTCAGCACCACACCGCGCTACGAGCTGCTGCGGCAGGAGATGGATGTGGACGCGGGTCGCTACCTCACCGGCACGCCGATGGACGAGCTGACAGACGAGGTGCTGGAGCTGGCCGTTCGCACGGCCTCGGGCGAGCGCACGGCCGGCGAGCGTGCGGGCCACAGCCAGGTGTCGATCTGGCGGGACTGGAAGCAGACGCGTCCACGCGCGGGCATCACACTCGGCATGGGCGGGCCGGTCGCGGACGCCTCGGCGGAGGAACGCGACGCCCCGCTGGCCGGGCGACCGGTGCCGGTCGCCCGGACCCGGACCGTTCCCCGGGACCTGTCGCGGTCGGCGGTACTACTCGCCGCCGACGGCCGGGCGGTGCCCGAGCACGTCGCGCTGGTGCTGCCGACGAGCCTGTGCTCGGGACAGATCGCGCTGCGCCTGGCCGAGCAGGCTCAGCAGGAGCGCTGGCTGGGCGACGCGGTGTCGCGCGTGGTCGCGCTGCCGCACACCGAGGGCTGCGGCGTCAGTGCAGGCACGTCGGAAGAGACGTACACCCGCGTCATGGTCGGCTACCTGACCCATCCGCACGTGCGGCGGGCGCTGCTGCTCGAACACGGCTGCGAGAAGACCCACAACGACTACTTCCGCGCCCGCCTCGTCGAGGCCGGCGCCGACCCGGACCGGTTCGGGTGGGCGAGTATCCAGCGGGACGGTGGTATCACCGCGGTATCCGGGAAGGTCCGCGAATGGTTCGAGGGGGCCGCGGCCGGCCTGCCCGCGCCGGTACCGACCGACGGCGATCTGGGCGGGCTCGCGGTGGGGCTGGAGGCCCGTGGTGAGCTTTCCGGGGCCACGGCGGAGGTACTGGCCACGGTGGGTGGCTGGGTCGTCGCGGCAGGCGGGACCGTGCTGCTGTCGTCGCGAGGGGCGCTGCTGGCCGACGAGGCGTTCCGCCGGATCGCCTTCGGCCGGGCCGACGGGGTCGGGCCGACCGTCGCGCACGGGCAGCGCCCGGCGGCGCCGGGCTGGCACGTGATGCGCGCGCCCGGCACCGACTGGCTGGAGACCGCGACCGGGCTGGGCGCATCCGGCGCGCAACTGGTGCTGGCGCACGTCGCCGGCGGTGCCCTCACCTCGCCCCGCCTTGTACCGCTCGTGCAGGTGAGTGCCGACCCGGACACGGCGGCCGTGCACCGGTCCGACCTGGACGGGGTGCTGCGGGGCGATGTGGACGCGCAGGCTCGCCGCGCGCTGGAGATCGTGCTGGCCGTCGCCTCGCGCGAGCACGTGCCGCGCGCTCTCGCGGCCGGGAACGTGGGGTTCCAGGTGACGCGCGGACTGCTCGGCACGTCGATGTGACCGCGTGGCAGCCCGCCGACGACCTGGTCACCTGTCGTGAGTGAGGAACCGCGTTCCAACTCGCGTAACCAGTCACGACCCGCGTTGCCGTCTGCCGTGAGGGGCGTCAGTAGGCGACGGTGAACCTGCTCCGGCGATGCCGAGGTCGCTCGGCCTCGTCGAGCAGGGCCACGGCGAGGTCCTCCACCGAGATCCTCGAGCGGCCCTCCGTGTCCACGACCAGCTCGTCCTCGCCGATCCGGTACCTGCCGGTCCGCTGCCCCGGGGCGAGTAGCGCGGGAGGGCTCAGGTAGGTCCAGTCGGCTTCGCCGTCACGGCGGCAGAGCTCGAACTGCTCCGCGCACGCGAGCGCGATCTCACGGTAGTCGGCGGGGAGGAACCGGGCGTCGTCAAGCACGAGCGTGCCGCCCGTGCCGGGCACGGTCAGCGTGGCCGCCCCACCGACGACGAGCAGACGGCTGCCCGCGCGGGCCACCCCGGACAACAGGGCCGATGTCGCTGTGAGCAACTCGCGCTCCCGGCCGGACGCCGGGCGGATCGAGCTGATCACGACGTCCTGTCCGCGGGTCAGCGCGATGACGTCCTCGACCCGCACGGCGTCGCCGGTCCGCATGTCGGCGGCGGCGGGAAGTTCCCGGAAGCGGGCCGGGTCCCGCACGACGGCGGTGACCTCGTGGCCGCGGCGAAGTGCCTCGGCCACCGCCTGGCTTCCCACACTTCCGGCCGCTCCGAACACGGTGATACGCACGATGAATCAGCTCCTTGGTTCCAGGCCGGCCGGATGCCGGCGCGGGTCGAGTTGCGCGGCCGCGACCGAGGCCAGTGCGAGAGCGAAACCCAGGCCCTGCACGAAGGTCAGGGACTCGCCCAGCACCAGCCAGCCCAGCGCGGTCGCCACGGCGGGCGAGAGCAGCGGGAGGAAGGACAGTGCCGCGACCGGGAGCCTGCTGAGTCCCCGGAACCAGAGCGTGTAGGCGAGCAGGGCGCCGGCGATCGACAGCCACGCGTATCCGGCGAGTGCCGGTGCGTCCAGCGCGGGCGGCGGTCCCTCCAGCGCGAGCGCGAGCGGGGCGAGCAGCACGCCGCCCGCGGTGAGCTGCCAGCCGGCGAAGGTCAGCGCTCCCACCGGGCGCTCCCACCGCTTGGCGAGTACCAGGCCGGCGGCCATCGCCACGACGGCCGTGATACCCGCCAGTACCCCGACGGGGTCGAACGCCGCGTTCCCGCGCAGCATCATCGTGGCCACGCCCGCAACGCCCGCCACGCCCCAGCCGAGCCGCCACGGTGTCGGCCGTTCGCGGAGGAGGGCGACGGCGAACCCCGCGACGACGAGTGGCTGGACCGCGTTCAGCGTGGCGGCGACACCGCCCGGCAGCCGGTAGGCCGCGATGAACAGCAGTGGGAAGAACACTCCGATGTTCAACGCGCCCAGCACCGCGGCACGCCACCACCATGCGCCCCGGGGGAGCGTGCGGGTGATGGCGAGCGCGATGAGCCCGGCGGGCAGCGCGCGGATCACGCCGGACAGCAGCGGGCGATCGGGCGGCAGCCACTCGGCGGTGATGAGGAACGTCGTTCCCCACGCGACCGGGGCGAGGGCGGTCAGGCTGGTCAGCCGCCACGTGTCCGAGCGGCCGGTGGCTGTGGTCGGGCCCGTGCACTCCGTGACGGTCATCGCAACTCCTTAATATTAAAATATTCGATACTAAGGAGAGTACGAGAGTGCTACCTTGGTGTCAAACATTTCAATGCTGAGGAGTTCACGTGGGTGACAGCGTCGACCGGGTGCTGGAGCAGTGGCGGGCGGAGCGGCCGGACCTCGACGCCTCCCCGATGGCCGTCGTCGGCCGCATTCAGCGCGCGTCGCGGATCCTGGATCGCCGGCTGCGCGAGCATTTCGCCCGGCATGACCTGCAGCTGTGGGAGTTCGACATCCTGGCGACCCTGCGCCGGACCGGGCATCCTTACCGGCTCACGGCAGGCGGGCTCGTCGAGTCGTCCATGGTCACGTCCGGCGCGATCACCAACCGGATCGACCGGCTGGTGGCGAGAGGGCTGGTGACCCGCGAGACCGATCCAGGCAACCGGCGCAGCGTGCTCATCAGCCTTACCGACGAGGGCCGCCGGCTCGTCGACGAACTCGTCGACGACCACGTCGTCAACGAGTCCCGCCTGCTGAGCGCGCTCACCGCGGGGGAGCGGAAGAGTCTTGCCGCACTGCTCCGCAAGCTGCTGACCGGCCTCGGTGACGTGGCGCCGGAGGACGCCGCCGCTCACGCCTCGGCCGGACGTCAACCCCCGCGCGAGGGCTTGCCTGCTCGCGGCGAGTGAGGAAAATTCGATGTGAGCCCAACCGATCGCAGCCTTGCCACGGGCCGCGACCACAGTCGACGATCACTACCTGCGGCTGATGCCGGGGCAGCGGGCCAGCCGGACGACGACAACGAAGGGTGGTCGGCGACCATGACCTCAGTGCTCGACCCCGGCGTCGAGTACGTCGTGCTGTGCGGTGAGAACCACGAGTTCGTCGGCTACGCGCCGAAGGCCGAGGTGCACCACAGCGAAACGCCCCTGCATCTGGCGTTCTCGTGCTACCTGTTCGACGAGGCAGGGCGCTTTCTGGAGTCCTGGCGCGCCAGGACGAAGCGCACGTGGCCAGGGGTGCGCACGAACTCCTGCTGTGGGCACCCGGGCCCGCGGGAGCCTGTCGCGGAGGCAGTGGCGCGGCGGCTCGACGACGAGCTGGGTTTGGTGGCCGATCGCATCGATCTCGTGCTGCCCGCTTTCAGCTACCAGGCGTCGATGCCCGACGGAACCCGGGAGAACGAGGTCTGCCCGGTCTACCGCGCGACGGTGGCGTCGGCAGCACCCGCGCCTCGGCCGAATCCGGCCGAGGTACACGAGGCGCGCTGGGTTTCCTGGAACCGTTTCGTCGCCGATGTCCTGACCGACCCCGCCTCCGTCTCGCCGTGGTGCGCCCTCCAGGTCGGCGCACTCGACGAGCTCGGACCGGACCCGTTGGTCTGGCCGGTCCGGGACGACGCGGAGCTGCCTGCCGCCGCTCGATGAATTCCCAGCTCCAGCCGCCGCGCGGATTCACTCGCCTGCCGAACGAGGGGCCGCGGTCAGCCAGGAATCCGGGTACGACATGATTCCACGCCTACAGAGTGTCAATCGAGTGGTCGGTGACTGTGACAGTTACGCTAAGTGATCGTCGGGCCTCGGCCCGTCGGCGCAGCACCTTCGGTATCGGATCGCGCTCTCCTCGGGGCGGCGATTCGGGCCGCGCGGCCGGCCACACCCTGGGTGGAGCGTCGTGAAAAGACAGAAGCAGTCCGGCGAAGGACATCACAAGTCGATCCGGAAGCGGCTGACCGGGACGGTGCTGATACCGAGTATCGCGCTGCTCGCGATGTGGACGGCCGTGTCCACGTATTTCGTCATCGAGGCCGTGTACGTCAGGGCCGTCGCCTCCAGCGTCCAGGACGTGTCCATTCCCGCGGTCACGTCGCTCGGCGCCATCCAGCAGGAGCGGCAGCTGAGCCTCGTCTACCTGGAGCGGCCAGAGGTCGGCCTGCGGGATCTCCAGGCTCAGCAGCAGGAGATCGACCGATCCCTGACCGATCTCCGCGAAGCCATGGGACCGGTCAAGGAGCTGGTGCCGGACGAGATCGCGACGCGCATGCAGGCGCTCGAGGACAGCCTGGACCGGCTGCCCGTGCTCCGGGCGGAGATCAACCTCAGGACGATCTCGACGGCGCAGGTCAACGACTTCTACAACGAGCTGATCGACACCGCTGCGGGGTTGTTCGACGCCCAGGCCCGCATGGTTCCGGACGTCACCGCGACACAGGGCGGTATCGGTGCCACCGAGATCTTCCGTGCCGCGGACCAGATGTCGCGCGCCGCGTCCCTGGCGTCCAGCGCCTACGCGGAGGAGGGCTTCTCCACGCAGGATCACCTGCGGTTCGCGCAGCTGGTCGGTTCGTACCGGGCCGCTCTGGACAAGCTCGCTCCGTTCATGCGCCCGGAAGTGGGAGACCACTACCAGGAGATCGTGTCGGGCACCGCGTGGAGGCGGTTGAGCGGCGCCGAGGACGCGTTGATCACCGCAGGGCCGGGCTCGCTGCCGCAACCCGGTACCGGTGGCGTGGTGAGCGAGGCGGAGTGGCGCGAGCTGAGCAACCGGATCTCCACCGACCTGACGGCGCTGACCGTCGAGCAGGCCGACCAGGTCTCCACGCAGGCGCTCGTCGACGGCAACGAGAACCTGCGCAATGTGATCATCGGCAGCGCGCTCGCGCTGATCGCCGCGATCGCCTCGATCATCGTCGCGGTCCGCGTTTCGAGGACTCTCGTCGACCGCACGCTGATGACCCGGCTGGAGCGGCTGCGCAACGACTCGCTGGAGCTTGCCCGGACACGGCTGCCGAGGATCGTGCGGCGCCTCAAGGAGGGCGAGGGCGTCGACGTGGCCGCCGAGCTGCCGAAGCTCGACCACGGCAAGGACGAGATCGGCCAGGTGGCCGAGGCGTTCAACGTCGCCCAGCTGACGGCGGTGTCGGCGGCGGTCAGCGAGGCGAAGGCCCGTAGTGGTGTAAACAACGTGTTCCTGGGCATCGCCCACCGCAACCAGGGTCTGGTCCACCGCCAGCTGCAGATCCTCGACCGGATGGAGAGCAGGGAGGAGAATCCCACTCAGCTGGAGGGGCTCTACCAGCTCGACCATCTCGCCACGAGGGCCCGCCGCACCACCGAGAACCTGATCATCCTCGGGGGGAAGCAGCCCGGCCGCCGCTGGCGCAAGCCCGTCTGGCTGATGGACGTGCTGCGGGCCGCGGTGTCGGAGACCGAGCACTTCTCGCGGGTGGAGATCGAGAGCGTGCCGAAGGTCGCGGTCACCGGCTCCGCCGTCGCCGACACCATCCACCTGATCGCCGAGCTCGTCGACAACGCGACCGCCTTCTCCCCGCCGGGATCTCCGGTCCACATGGTCAGCACGCTCGTCGCGCGAGGGGTGGTCGTCGACGTCGCCGACCAGGGCCTCGGGATGACCGAGGAGGTCCGCGAGTGGGCGAACAAGATGATGGCCGAACCGCCTGAGTTCGACGCGATGGCGCTACGGGCGGATTCCAGCCTGGGGCTCTTCGTGGTGGCGAGGCTGGCGGCAAGGCTCGGCGTCAAGGTCATGTTCGACTCGTCGCGCTACGGTGGCACCCGTGCCACCGTGCTGATCCCGACCGAGAACCTCGCGGCCGACGACCAGAGCGACGACGGGACCGGCGGGAACGGTGCGGGCGGTACGGCGGAGATCACCACGAACGGGTCGTCCGAGGCACGACAGAGCGCCGGACCGCCCGAAGGGAATGGTGTGGAACAGCCCTCCGAGCCTCGTGTGCCGGAGCCGATCAGCTCGAAGACGGTCACGAGCAGCGAAACAGACGCCCCCGGACAGGAGGGGGAGCCTGCCGCGGCCCGGCCTTTCCAGGCGCCGGCTGCCCCGGCCGCGCGGGCCGAGCCTCCTCAGCTGCCCGCACGCCCCAAACCGCGTGCACCGCTGCCGCAGCGGCAACCACAGGAGAATCTCGTCGCGCAGCTCCGGGACGACCCCGACTCGGAAGCGACCGACCTCGAAGAATTCACCGGCAGGACTCGCAGCACCCTCTCGGCGTTCCACAAGGGCACCCGCAGAGGGCGAGACGCCGACGGTCCAGAAGACCAGACGAGCAACCACTGATCGATAGGGGAATCGGATCTCAGCAATGAACGAGAACGGGAACTCCAAGGCCGACCTCAACTGGCTGCTTGACGACATGGTCGACCGTGTGGTCGGGGCCCAGAATGCCGTCGTGCTGTCCGCCGACGGCCTGCTCATGGGGAAGTCCGCCGCGCTCGCGAAGGACGACTCCGACCAGTTGTCGGCGATGGCATCGAGCCTGCAGAGTCTCGCCAAGGGCGTGAGCAGGCACTTCGAACGTGGTCCGGTGCTCCAGACGCTCATCGAGATGGCGGAGGGCTACTTGTTCGTCTCCGCGGCGGGCCAGGGTGCGTGCCTCGCGGTGCTCGCCGAGGAGACCGTCGACGTCGAGATGATCGCCTACGAGATGAGCCGCCTCGTCAAGAGGGTGGGTGACTACATGTCGGCGGCCCCACGGGAGGCCGCGGGTTCCGCGGTCGAGGGAACGTGATGGACGAGGATCAGTGGTACGACGAAGCAGCCGGGCCGCTCGTCCGGCCGTACGCCATCACCCGCGGCCGGATTCCGGGCTCCGACCTCGCGCTCGACCTCGCCACGCAGGTGATGGCGATACCGTCCGCGCAGGCGTCGGTGCAGGAACCGTTCGGGCTCACCCCGGAACATCTGGCGATCCTGCAGCTGTGCAAGCGACCGTTCTCGGTCGCGGAGCTCGGGGTGTACGTCAAGATCCCCATTGCCGTTGTCAAGGTCCTGTGCGGCGATCTGATCGAGCGCGGTGAAGTGATCGTCCGCTCGCCCTCGCAGCCGGAGCATGCCCCGGATTACGAACTACTTCAGGCGGTACTCGATGGTCTCCACAAACTATGACGCCGACACGGCGACGGCCGTGATCCCGACACCGGTCAAGATCGTCGTGGCCGGCGGGTTCGGCGCAGGCAAGACCACCATGGTCGGCTCGGTGAGCGAGATCTCGCCGCTGTCCACCGAGGAGCTGATGACGCAGGCCAGCGACGGGGTGGACGACGTCACCGGCGTCGAACGGAAGATGACGACGACGGTCGCGCTGGACTTCGGCCGGATCACCATCTCGCCGCACACGGTGCTGTATCTCTTCGGCACGCCGGGTCAGGATCGCTTCTGGTACATGTGGGACGAGCTGGCCAAGGGTGCGATCGGCACCGTCGTGCTGGTGGATACGCGGAGGCTGGACAGCAGCTTCGCCACCATCGACTTCTTCGAGCGGCGCAAGATCCCGTTCATCGTGGCGGTCAACTGCTTCGACGGTGCCGACGAGTACGAGGAGGAGGAGATCCGGAAGGCGCTCGCGATCGCTCCGCACGTTCCGGTCATCTTCTTCGACGCACGGCAGCGGGAGTCGAGCAAGCTGGCGCTGATCAAGCTGGTGAGGTTCGCGATGAGCAAGTTGCCCAAGCCGGCCGGTCTGGTGCATTCCGGGGACGGCCGGGGCTGAGGCAGGCCGTCCCGGGGCCGCTCCGGACCGTGCCCACGGATCCGGAAGCGGCCTCCCCGCTCACCGGTTCGCCGGGAGCCGTCGCATGCGCAGGTTGAAGTGGCGCAGCACCGGCGGCGCGTCCACCACGCGGTACTCGGGCACCTGCTCCGGATTCTTGGCGATGGCCGACAGCACGTCCGCCACGTACTCCAGGTGGCTCTGGGTATAGGTGCGCCGCGGAATCGCCAGCCGAACCAGTTCGAAAGGTGCCGGTGCCACGAGGTTGTGCGCGGCGTCGAACTCGCCGAGGTAGAGCGAGCCCAGCTCGGCGCAGCGGATACCGCCCGCCAGGTACAGCTCGCAGGCCAGCGCATGGCCGGGGAACCCGTGGGCCGGGATGTGCGGGAGCAGCCTGCCCGCGTTGAGGTAGAGCGCGTGGATGCCTGGTGGCTGGACGGTGTCGACCCCGGCCTCGTTGATCAGTTCGGCGAGGTGCGCTGTCTCCGCCGTGCGGGCGCCGAGGTAGTTCGGGTCCAGCACCTCCCGCAGTCCCTGGGCGACCCGCTCCAGGTCGTGTCCGGTCAGCCCGCCGTAGGTGCGGAAGCCCTCGGTGGCGATGAGGTTCGCCTCGCAGCGCTGGGCGAGATCGGCGTCGCGCAGGGCGATGAACGCGCCCATCGGGGCGATGCCGTCCTTCTTGAGGCTGGTCACGCATCCGTCGGCCATCCGGAACGTCCTTCGCGCGACCTCCCGCGGCGTCTGCTGCTCGTAGCCGGGCTCCCGCTGGGTGACCAGCCAGGCGTTCTCCGCGAACCGCGCGGCGTCGAGGAAGAAGGGAACCCCGAAGCGGTCGCACATCCGGCGGACCGACTCCAGGTTGGCCATCGACACCGGCTGCCCGCCGCCGCCGTTGTTGGTGATGGTGATGAGCACCTGCGCGACCCGCGCGCCGTCCGGGCCCGCGAGGGTCCGCTCCAGCTCGCCGAGGTCGATGTTGCCCTTGAACGGATCGAGGCTGTCCAGGTCCCGCGCCTCGGGGCACGGCAGGTCTCGTGCCTCGCCGCCGGTCAGCTCCACGTTGGCGCGCGTGGTGTCGAAGTGCGTGTTGCTGAGCGAGATCCGCCCCGGTCCCAGGACGGCTCCGAAGAGGACGCGCTCGGCCGCCCGTCCCTGATGAACCGGAAGGACGTGCGGATGACCGGTCAGCTCGCCGACGATCTCCCGGAAGCGGTAGTAGGAGTCGGAACCGGCGTAGGAGCGGTCCGCCCCCGCGGCCGCCGCCTCCTGGGCCGCGGACGGGGCGCCCGTTCCCGAGTCGGTGAGCAGGTCGATGGTGACCTTGTTCGCCGGCACGTCGAACCCGTTGTAGGCGGCGCGGGCGAGTACCTCCTCCCTTTCCTGCCGCGTCGTGATGGGTATTTCCTTGACGACTTGGATCCGGTAGGGAGGGAAGGACTTCACGGCGCGCCTGCTTTCTCTGTGCTCTGTGCTCAACTGCCGACCGGCGAGTCGGCCAACGGGACGGCTGTGGCGTCCGCCGAGCGCTGCACGGGAGTGCCGCCGTAGGCCTCCGAGGAGAGGTAGATCGTGGTGCCCGCGCCGAAGCCGCCCAGCCGGAGTGACACGTGCGCGATGAGCCCTGCCCTCTCCCGCAGGGAGCGGTTCGTCACCGCACGCAGTGCGCGATCGAGATCAGCTTGGTCCAGACCACGCCTGCTCATGAAGGACCTGACCCGGGAGCGGGCCGTCTCGTCGTCTGGCACGTAGTCACGGACGGGGAGGTAGAGACTGTAGTTGCCGGGGCGGCCGGGATCGGCTTCGACGAACGAGTAGCTGGAGATCAGGGGCCGCCCGGTGAACGGCCCGCTGCCTCCGCCGACGAGTCGGCAGAACTCGCGGATCTCCGCCACGTCCACCCCACTGACGGCCGTGGCCGCCTGCTCGACGTCCTCGCTCCGGCCGCTCTCGTGCGAGACGTAGAGCTTGACCCTGGACAGCGGGCTGTCGTCGAGATCTAGTGCGAAGAAGGAGAACCGGTCGCGGCTTCCCCTGCGCAGCGCGTGCGCCGTGGCGATGTCGTAGGCGTTGTCCATGCCGAGCCGGCGCAGGCCCTCGGCCACGAGCTCGGGAGCGCGCTCAGGTCCGCGCACCTCCGGGTTGAAGTACACCTTGAGGTGCGGCGGAGCCTGCGGCCGGAAGATCAGCGAGAACCACAGGGCGAACTTGCCGTGCGGCTGCGCGGGCAGGAACAGATCCTGCACCGCATCGAAACGGTCGGCGGTGCAGCCGTACCGCGCGGTGACCACGTCGAGGAAACGTCTTGCCGCGGCGATGTTCGCGGCCGGGCCGGGATCCTCCGCCATCGTCTCGCCGAGAACGCGGATCGCCCGTCCGCCGTTGTCGTCGAACGCGAAGGAGAACTCGACAGGGCTGGCGTCGTCGGAGACGTCCGACGACCAGAGCGGTTCCTCGGACAACCGACGCCGGCCGGCGGGACCGAGCAACTCCCGGAGCAGGTCGACGGGAGTGTCGTCCGCCTCGTCGAAGCCGGCTTCCGCGCACAGGTTCCGGAGTTGACGGCCGGTGTAGTCGGACAGAGTCACGTTGTCCACGTTCACACACGCTCCGGGGTCATGCGGGCTGGTCACTCGTGCGGCCTCGTCAGAGCACAATCGCCGAGGTTACGCAGGCCGGGACGGGTAAAGGTACCTCTTTAGGAGTGATCTTGCCCACGGTGAGTGATCACTCTCTGGCAGAGTGTGGTTCCACGACGGGTCAGCCGCGGCTCGATCGGCGGATCGAGCGGAGCGCGAACCGCGAGCACGTGTGCACGGCTGCCGATGACCGGAGTCCGGCCATCCGGGCGACCGCGAAGCCGGAGCGCGGCTCGGTTCCGAGGGGCCGGAGCAGCGGAATTGTCCCGCTCCTTCGCCAGGGATGCGTCCAGGTGGCGGCGAACGGCTTCCCACACCCGCTCCGGTGCGCGGCGATCCGGATCCGGTGCTCGTCGACGAAATGTGGCGACGCCTCCTCACGGCTCATGCGTGCCGATCGGTGCCGGCAGCGGTGATGATCAGGTCCGCGGCGGAGTCGATGTCCTCAGGCGTGCTCCAGCGGCCGAGCGACAGGCGGAGCGCGGACAACCCACGCTCGGGATCGAGGCCCATCGCGGTCAGCACCGGTGACGGTTCGTGCGTGCCGCTGTGGCAGGCCGAGCCGGTCGATGCGGCGATCCCTGGGGCCGCGGCGAGCAGGCGATGTGCGATCGCCCCGCGGATGCTGACGTTGAGTGTGTTCGGCAGCCGTGCTGTCACCGGCCCGTTGAGCAGCACGCGGTCGCCGAGGCCGGCGGTGAGCCGGTGGTGGAGGCGCTCCCGCAGGTTCTGGATGCGGTGGTGGCCGCGTGCGGCGAGGTCGTCGACGGCGAGTTGGGCGGCCGTGCCCAGTGCCACGGCGAGGGCGACATCCTCGGTGCCGGCGCGGAGGCCGTGTTCCTGCCCGCCGCCGTACACCACGGGTTCGAGCGGTAAGCCTGGTCTGACGTACAGGGCGGCGATGCCCTTCGGCGCGTACATCTTGTGCCCGACCACGGTGAGCAGGTCCACGTCGAGCGTGGTGACGTCGAGCGGAATCTTCCCGGCCGCCTGGGCGGCGTCGCAGTGGAACACCGCACCGTGCTCGTGGGTGAGCCGGGCCAGCTCGGTGACCGGTTGCAGGGCACCGGTCTCGTTGTTCGCGGCCATGACCGACACCAGCACGGTGCGCTCGGTGAACGCGGTGGCCAGCTGCTCCGGGGCGACCAGGCCGTCGGTGTTCACGGGCAGATACGTCACCTCGACGCCGTGCCAGCGCTGCAAAGCCCGGCACGCCTGCAGCACTGCGGGGTGCTCTGTGCGTTGTGTGATCACGTGCGGCCGGTCGATTCCGGCGGCGAGGACGGTGCCGCGGACGGCGAGGTTGTCCGCCTCGGAGCCGGATCCGGTGAACACGATCCGGCCGTCTTCGGCTCCGATCAGGGTGGCGACCTGGTCGCGGGCGCGCCGCAGTGCCGAGCGGGGCGCGGTGCCGTAGTGGTGCTCGCTTGAGGCGTTGCCGAACATGCCGGTCAGATACGGCAGCATCGCGTCCGTGACGGCGGGGTCGATCGGGGTGGTGGCGTTGTGGTCGAGGTAGACCGGGCCCTCTGCGAGTGCGCTGTGGACGGTCACGATGTCCCCCTCGTCCTTGCCGCGGCGGTGTTTCGATGGCTCGCCGGGTGGGTCTCGTACATGCGGACGGCGACGACGACTCCGGAGACCGCGGTGATCGCGGCGACGATCCACACGGCGGCGCGCAGCCCCCACAGGTCGGCGGCGATGCCGGAGACCAGGGCGCCGACGGCGAATCCACCGTCACGCCAGAGCCGGTAGACGCCGACGGAGCGGGCTCGCCAGGCGGGGTGGGCGACGTCGCCGATGACGGCGAGCAGCGTCGGATAGACCATGGCGGTACCCGCGCCGAGCAACACCGCCGCGGCGGCCCAGACGGCGAAGGTATCGGCGAGGGCGATGAGGCCGAGTGCGGCGGCCTGGGTGAGCATGCCGGCCGTGATGAGGTGCTTGCGGCCCCAGCGGTCGGACAGCGGGCCGGTGACGAGTTGCCCGACGCCCCAGACGGCGGGGTAGAGCGCGGTGAGGATACCCATGTCGGTCAGTGAAAGGCCGGCGGCGACGAACAGGATGGGGAGCAGTCCCATGGCAAGGCCGTCGTTGAGGTTGTTGACCATCCCGGCCTGGCTGGCCGCCGAAAGGGCGGGCTCGCGCGCGCTGGTGTGGCCGAAGACCTCGCGGCTGGTGAGGCCGGCGTGCAGGTGATCGTGGCGCCCATCGGCGCGGGCCCTGTGGCCGTCGGCTTCGAAGCGGGCGTGCTCGCGGGTCTCCCGCACGAAGAACGCGGTCAGGCCGAGGCCGAGTGCGACGTAGGACGCGCCGAGCAGGAAGGGCGCGGGGCGTAGTCCGTAGCGGGCGGCGAGATAGCCGGTGGCCGCGGCGGTGATAGCGACGGCGGCGTAGCCGGCGGCCTCGTTGAGGCCCATCGCGAGTCCGCGCCGTGCGGGCCCGGCTAGGTCGATCTTCATGATGACGGTGGTGGACCAGGTCATGCCCTGGTTGATGCCGAGCAGCACGTTGGCGGCCACGATCCAGCCCCAGTCGGGGGCCCAGATGAGCATCAGCGGTACCGGTATCGCGACGAGCCAGCCCACCAGCAGGACGGGCTTGCGGCCGTAACGATCCGACCAGGTGCCGGCGAAGTAGTTGGTGGCGGCCTTGGTGATGCCGAAGGCGAGTACGTAGGTCAGCGTGGCGGTGTATGCGGTCAGGCCGAACTCCCGCTCGGCCAGCAGGGGCAGCACGTTGCGTTCCTGCCCGAGCACGCCGCCGACGAGGGCGTTGACCGCCACCAGCAGGCTGAACTGGGCGAGGTTGGCGCGCAACCCGAGCCGCGGCGATCCGGTCCTGCTCATACCCCGCTCTCCAGGGAGCGGCCGGTGCTGCGTGCCCAGTCGCCGGGTCCGCCCTCCAGCACGGCGAGGTCGCGGTGCCCGGCTCGTTCGAGCAGGCTGGCCGCGCCCATCGCCCGCTCGCCGTGCCCGCACATCACCACCAGCGGCTCCCGCGGCAAGTCGCCGGCGCGGTCGGCCAGCGCGCCGAGCTCGACATGGGCGGCGCCAGGAACGTGGCCGGCGGCGAACTCCGCTGCCTGGCGGGTATCGAGCACCGGTCTGTCGCCGATCTGGTCGGCGCGCACGAGGCGCGTTCCGGTGGTGGGTTCGCCCGCGGCGGTCCAGGCGGCCAATCCCCCGGCCAGCTCGCCGGCCAGGTTGTCGTAGCCGATCTTGGTGGCCTGCCACACGATCTCGCCCGGGTCCTGCTCGGTGTTTCGCAGAATGACCAGCGGTCGGTCGTGGGGGGCCAGCCAGCCCAGCCATGACGCGAAGGCCGGGCGCAGCGGAATGGACACCGCGCCCGGGATGTGGCCGGCCGCGAACTCCGGCACCGGGCGGACATCGATCAACCGGGCGCCCTCGGTCAGCAGGGACCGCACCGTGTCCGCGGCCAGTGGGGGCAGGCCGGGATCGGTGCCGAGCACGGCCGGGCCGCGGCGGTTGACCTCGGCCAGGCGCAGGAAGTAGGGCGGGAAGCTGCCCAGCGACCCGGTGAGCGCCGAGACGAAAGCGTCCTCGTCACCGGCTCGCAGCAACGGGTTCGTCTCCTTCTCCTGCCCGATGGTGCTGGTGCGCCTTGTGCCCGGCGGGGCCGAGCAGAACGAGCCTGCTCCGTGCGTGGGCCATACCGCCACCTCGTCCGGCAGGCTCGCCAGCCGGCGCAGCGAGGCGTACTGCTGCCTGGCGAGCGCCTCGGTCCGGTCGGGGGAGACCAGGTCGGTACGGGCGGCGGCGCCCACCAGCAGTGAGCCGCCGGTGAACACCCCCACCGGGGCGTCGCCGTCCAGCAGGAGGAACGAGAGGTGTTCGTGGGTGTGGCCGGGCGTGGCGAGCGCGCGCAGCCGCAGGCCGCCGAGGTCCACCTCGTCCTCGTCGTGCAGTCCGGTGTGAGCGAACTCGCGGTGCCCGGCCGCCGACGCCAGGACCCGCGTGCCCTCGGTCGCCGCCAGCTGGCGGGCACCGGAGAGGAAGTCGGCATGCAGGTGCGTGTCGGCGGCGAACGCCGGTCGCAGCCCGCGGCGCCGTACCGCACGCCAGGCCGCCCGCAGGTCGAGGCTGACATCGACCACGAGTGCGCGGCCGTCGCCCAGGTCCACGAGGTAAGCGGAGTTGCCCAGCCCTTCGTCGACCAGGGGAACAAGATCAACCGTGGCCATCTCGCGGCCTCCTCGACGTGCGGGTACTGGGTGCCTGCTGTCTTTCCTTGTTATACACTATTCCAAGGATGATTGGAGAAGTCGATGGGTGATCGGGCCGCGAAGACGGCGCTGTTCGAACAGTTCGCCCGCGTGGGCAAGGCTCTTGGCAGCGGTAAGCGGCTGGAGCTGCTGGACCTGCTGGCCCAGGGCGAGCGCACGGTCGAGGCGCTGGCGCGAGCGGCCGAACTCGGGGTGACCACGGCGTCGGCGCACCTGCAGACACTCAGGCAGGCGAACCTGGTCGCGACCCGCCGGGAGGGCACCAAGGTCTACTACCGGCTCGCGGGCGCGGACGTCGCCACGCTGTACGCGCTGGTGCGCACCGTGGCCAGCGAGCACCTGCCGGATGTCGAGGCCGCCCGTACCGCCTATCTCGGCCCGGACACCGAACAGGTCACCCGCACGGAACTGGTGCGCCGGGCGCGGTCCGGCGACGTGGTCGTGCTCGACGTCCGACCGCGCGAGGAGTACGAAGCAGGGCACATTCCGGGCGCGCTCTCGGTGCCGGTGGACGAACTGGCCGACCGGCTCGCCGACATCCCCGCCGACCAGGAGATCGTCGCCTACTGCCGAGGCGCCTACTGCGTGTTCGCCCACGACGCCGTCCGGCTGCTCACCGCCCACGGCCGGCGTGCCCGCCGCCTCGCCGACGGCATGCTCGAGTGGCGCCTGGCCGACCTTCCCGTCGCCACCTGAGCCCGGCCGCCACGTCGAACGAGGCGTACTCGGACCATGCGCTTCGACCGGTCCCGGATTCCCTTCCGCCGCGTGAAAGTGCCATCGCTTCCCGGGGAGCGCAGCGGCGAACCTGTGGTGACGTGAGCCCGGTCACTGTGCAGGCGACGGCGTCCTGATCGATCAGGAGGACGCCGTGCGGGCTTGCGCAGGCGAACTCCAGTCGAGCGGGGTGCATGGTGCGCAGTGGACCGAAACGAACGGCATTCTTCCTGGTACCGACGTTCGTCCTCGCCGCATGTGCGGGAGGCAACGACATGTCGGCGGACTCGGAACCGGCCGGGCCGCCCCAGCGCGGCGGCGAGATCACCGTCCTCGAGGACGGGAGTTTCGCGGGAGGCTGGCCCTCCGGCCTCGATCCCGCCACGAACACCACCGGCGGGGCGAACATCTCGCAGATGAGCGCGATCTACGGCGGGCTGTTCCTGCTACGGGCGAACGACGACGGATCGCACGCCGAGGTCCGGCCACACCAGGCCGAGAGCTACGAGATGCTCGACGGCGGCAGAACGGTGAAGATCACGATCCGGGAGGGAATCCGGTTCACCGACGGCACCCCGTTCGACGCGGAAGCGGTCGCGTTCAACTTCCGGCGGGCCGTCGACGCACCGTGCACCTGCTCGCCGACCTGGCCCCTGGCGGAGAACGGGATCACCGTGGAGGACGAGCGGACCGTCGTCCTCGACTTCACCCGGCCCTACGCGGCGGTGATCAATTCCTTTCCGGCATCCAACGTCAACTGGATCGCGTCGCCGAGCGCGCTGGAGAAGCTGGGGGAGGAGCAGTTCAAGATCAAGCCGGTCGGGGCGGGCCCGTTCACGGTGGTGTCCAACAAGCTCAGCTCGGTACTCGAACTCGAGCGCAACCCGGGCTACTTCAAGAAGGACCTGCCCTACCTCGACCGCCTGACGTTCAAGTCGATCGGCGGTGACCAGCCTGCCTACCAGGCGCTGCTTTCCGGTCAGGGACATGCCTACGAAGGACTCAGCACGACGCCGTTGCTCGAGCAGGCACGCTCCGATGACCGGCTCACCGTCACGGTCCAGCCGGCCACGTCCCCCTATGTCGTCCAGCTCAACACCGCAGCCGCACCGTTCGACGACAGGAGAGCGCGGGAGGCGATCTACTACGCCACCGACTTCGAGGCGATCTCGGAAGGGTTGTTCAAGGGTCTCTACCCGGTGAGCCAGACCTTCACCGGGCCCGGCGGCCTGTTCCACCGCGAGACCGTGCCCGGATACCGCACGTACGATCCCGAGCGGGCGCGCCGGATCGTGGACGAGCTCGGAGGTCTCACCGTCGAGCTGGGGACGCTCGGCAGCTATGTTGCGCAACAGGTCATGACCGCCCTGCAGACCCAGTGGCGGGATGCGGGTATCTCGGTCAGCGTGGACACCTACCAACTGTCCACCTTGGTCCAGCAGTTCAACTCCGGTGCGTGGCAGGCCATGCTGCAGACCGCGGGCGCCTGGGATCCCGCATCGGGGGCCGGCGTCGGCTTCCGTTTCTCCGAGACGTCGCCGTTCAGCGGGGTCGCGGACCCGCAACTGGAGGACCTGCTCAACCGGGCGGCGGCGACGCTCGATCCCACCGCGCGGGCGGAGCTGTACGAGCAGGCGGGCGCGCACATCGCCGACAACGCCTACGCCCCGTTCGGCCTGGCGTTCGCGCCCGCCAACCTGGCTGTCAAGGGGGTGCACGGTCCCGGCCTGACCACGAAGATCCCGCCGATCGTCGTCAACGCCGGCGTCATCTGGGAAGAGGTCTGGACGAACCGGTGATACGGCATCCATTCATGCCCAGCAGCATCGCCGATCACCGTTCCGGTTTCCGTGACGCGAAAGTTCTGTCGCTGGAGACCGCGTGTCCGGGCATCGTGGGTGTGCGCCACGGAAAGGGTCCTACATGAGCATCATGACGCGCGCGGTCATCTGCCGGCAGCCCGGCCGGCCGTGGGAGGTGGCGGACGTCGAACTCGACGATCCGCGGGCAGGCGAGGTCAGGGTCAAGTTCCTCGCCGCGGGGCTGTGCCACTCCGACGACCACATCCAGAAGGGCGATGCGGGGATGCGCTTTCCCGTGGTCGGCGGGCACGAGGGTGCCGGCGTGGTCGACGCGGTCGGCGAGGGAGTGACGCGGGTGGCGGTCGGTGATCATGTCGTTTGCTCCTTCATCCCGGCGTGCGGCGCCTGCCGTTACTGCTCCACAGGGCGGCAGAACCTCTGCGACGAGGGGAAGAACGCGGCCACCGGCATGTTCCCGGACGGCACCTTCCGCTTCCACCTCGACGGAGAGGACCTCGGCGGGCTCTGTGTGCTCGGCACCTTCTCCCAGTACGCCGTGGTGTCCGAGTTCTCCTGCATCGCCATCCCCGGTGACATCCCGTTCGAGGTCGCCGCGCTGGTCGGATGCGGGGTGCCGACGGGATGGGGCTCGGCGGTGTACGCGGCGGGCGTCCGCGCCGGGCAGACCGTCGTCGTCTACGGCGCCGGAGGTGTCGGCAGCAACGCCGTCCAGGGAGCACGTTACGCGGGCGCCCAGAACGTGATCGTCGTCGATCCCGTGCCGTTCAAGCGAGACATGGCCAAGGTCTTCGGTGCCACCCACACCTTCGCAGACGCCGAAAGCGCACACGACTTCGTCGTCGAGACCACCTGGGGCCAGCTCGCCGACCACGCGATCATCACTGTCGGCGTGCTGCACGACGAGGTCATCGACCGTGCGATCCAGGTGGTCGGCAAGAGCGGGCAGGTGACGATCACCGCGGTCGGCGACGGCTCGGTCAGCGCCCCGTCCGGGATGCTCATCGGCTACCAGCGGCGTGTGCAGGGCGCGATCTTCGGTGGCTGCAGCCCGCTCTACGACGTTCCGCGCCTGCTCGGGCTGTACCGCTCCGGCGATCTCAAGCTCGATGAGCTGATCACCCGCAGGTACCGGCTCGACGAGGTCAACGACGGATACGAGGACATGCTGGCGGGCAAGAACGTTCGCGGCGTCATCATCCACGAACACTGAGGAGCTGACCATGACGATCGCCCCTTCCGGACCGAGAGCCGCCACACTGATCACCGACAACGCCCAGCTCATCGGTGGTGAATGGGTTCCGGCGGTGAGCGGCGAGACCATCGAGGTGGTCAACCCGGCGAACCGCGACGTGCTGGCCGCGGTGCCACGGGGCACCGCGGAGGATATCGACGCGGCGGTGCGGGCCGCCGAGGCGGCGTTCCCGTCCTGGCGCGACACGGACGCGACCACGCGAGGCACGCTGATCACGCGCTGGGCCCAGCTGATCGAGGAGAACGAGAGCGAGCTTGACCAGCTGGAGTCCCAGGAGGTCGGCCGCCCGCACTGGGGTACCCCGCCGATGGCCAGGATCCTCCGGTTCGTCGCGGGCCAGACGGACAAGGTCAGCGGCCTTTCCCTGCCCACCCACAGCCCGGATGTGCTCGGGCTGACGCTGCGCGAACCGTACGGCGTGGTGGGCAGTGTCATCCCGTGGAACGCACCCGGTCCGATGTTCGTCAACGACACCGGTGCGGCGATCGCGGCGGGCAACACCATCGTCGTCAAACCGGCCGAGGACGCGCCGCTGACCCCGCTGGCGCTGGCCCGGCTCGCGCTCGACGCCGGGATCCCGCCCGGAGTGGTCAACGTGGTGACCGGATACGGTCCCGAGGCGGGTGCGGCGCTCCCGGCCCACCCCGGCGTCCGCAGGATGAGCTTCACCGGCTCGCCGGCCACCGGCTCTTCGGTCATGGAAGCGTGCGCGAAGAACCTCGTTCCGCTGCACCTGGAGCTCGGCGGGAAGTCACCGCAGGTGGTGTTCCCCGACGCGGACCTCGATGCCGCAATCCCGGCGATCGTCACCGGTATCACGCTGAACACCGGGCAGATCTGCGCGGCGGGCTCCCGGGTGGTCGTCGACCGCGCGATGCACGCCGAGGTGGTGCGCCGCCTCGCCGAGGCGATGGCACAGGTCTCGGTGGGGCCGTGGTACGAGCCGGTGCGGATGGGGCCGCTCATCAACGCCAAGCAGCACGCCAGGGTGCTCGACTACGTGCGATCGGGCCAGGAGGAGGGCGCCGAACTCGTGCTCGGCGGAGGTGTTCCCGCGGGCGAGACGTTCGAGCGGGGATTCTTCGTCGAGCCCACCCTGTTCGACCGGGTGCAGCCCGGCATGCGCATCGCCCAGGAGGAGATCTTCGGCCCGGTGCTCTCGGTCATCCCGGTCGACGGCGAGGCCGAGGCGCTCGCGGTCGCGAACGGGACCGACTACGGGCTGGTCGCCTCCGTGTGGACCGGCGACGTCGGGCGCGCGGTGCGGATGACACGTGGCCTGCAGGCGGGTCAGGTCGCGGTCAACGCCGCGCTCGGGGCCGGCGTGATCGGCGGGCCGTTCGGCGGGTACCGGCACAGCGGTTTCGGCCGGACGATGGGTGCCGACGCGGTGCTCGACTACACGCAGGTGAAGACGGTGTCGCTCCGTGGCACGGCGTGACGGCGGCGGGATCCGCCTCCGGGTGCTCATGGAGCCCCGGCACGGATCCAGCTACGACGACATCGTCACGCTCGCCCTGGCCACCGAGCGAGCCGGCTTCGACGCCTTCTTCCGCTCTGATCACCTGCTCGGCGTCGATCCCGGCGACCCGGACTACCGGCCGACGGACTGCTGGACCACCCTGGCGGGCCTGGCTCGCGACACCGAACGGGTGCGGCTCGGCTCACTCGTGACCGCGGCGACGTTCCGCGAGCCGGGGCTGCTCGCGACGATCGTGGCCACTGTGGACCAGATGAGCGGCGGCCGGGTCGAGCTGGGCATCGGCACGGGCTGGTATGCCCGCGAGCACGCCGCGTTCGGTCTGGGCTTCCCGCCGACCCGGGACAGGTTCGACCGGTTCTCCGAGCAACTGGCGATCATCAGCGGCCTCTGGAGCACGCAGGCCGGGAACGGCGCGGGCTACAGCTTCTCGGGCACTCACCACCGGATCGACGCCAACCACACCCCGCCCCGGGTGGTGCAGACGCCGCATCCACCGATCATCATCGGCGGCACGGGGCCGAAGCGCACCCCGGCGATCGCCGCGCGGTACGCCGACGAGTTCAACGCGGCCCTCGGCGGAGACATCCGCGAGCGCTACGCGGTGTTCGCGCGGGCCTGCGAGGCGATCGGGCGGGACCCGGACGAGCCACGACGTTCGGCCGTGCTGCCGGTCGCCTGCGGGGCCACAGCGGCCGAGGCGGAGCGCCGCGGTGCGGTGATCGGCTCCGAGTTCATCCGCACCGAGGCCGCGATCGGCTCGCCGGAGCTGGTGACCGAGCGCATCCGCGATCTGGGCGAGGCCGGCGCGGACACCGTCTACCTGCATATCTACGACATCCAGGATCTCGATCACATCGCGCTGCTCGGCGCGGAGGTGCTGCCGCACGTACCGGGTGCGGCGCTGGAGCGAATCGGGGAATCCCCATGAGCGTCACGACACGTGCAGCCATCGCCCGCGGGCCGCGGCTGGGCTGGGAGCAGGCGGAGTTGCGGCTCGACGAGCCGAAGGCGCACGAGGTCCGCGTCAGGTTCGCCGCGGCCGGCCTGTGCCATTCCGATCACCACATCACCCGGGGCGACGCGCCGGTGCGGTTCCCGATCGTCGGTGGCCACGAGGGAGCCGGCGTGGTGGAGGCCGTCGGGCCGGACGTCCGGCGGGTCGGCGAGGGCGACCGGGTCGTCTGCTCCTACATTCCCGCGTGCGGCGCCTGCCGGCCCTGCTCGACCGGGCACCAGAACATGTGCGACAAGGGCCTCAACGCCGCGACCGGTATGTTCCTGGACGGCACGTTCCGGTTCCACGACGGCGACGAGGACCTCGGCGGGTTCTGCACGCTGGGTACTTTCTCCCAGTACGCGGTGGTTTCGGAGTGGGCCTGCGTCCCGCTGTCCGAGGAGATCCCGTTCGAGGTCGCCGCACTGGTGGGGTGCGGCGTCCCGACGGGGTGGGGCTCGGCGGTGTACGCGGCCGGCGTGCGGGCAGGCCAGACGGTGGTGGTCTACGGCGCGGGTGGCGTCGGCAGCAACGCCGTCCAGGGGGCCCGGTATGCCGGGGCGAAGAACGTCGTGGTGGTGGATCCGGTCGCGTACAAAAGGGACATGGCGAAGATCTTCGGTGCGACACACGCCTTCGCCGATGCGGCGGAAGCACACGAGTTCGTGGTCGAGACCACCTGGGGCCAGCGCGCCGACCACGCGATCTGCACGCCGGGCGTGGTCACCGAGGAGATCGTGAACGCGGCAGTGCAGATCGTCGGCAAGGACGGCAAGGTCGTCGTCACCGCCGTCAGCAAGCTCGGGGATCCCGCGGTCCACGTCCACGCCGGAAACCTGATCAGCTACCAACGGCAGGTTCGCGGCGCCCTGTTCGGCGACTGCAACCCGCTGTACGATATTCCGCGTCTGCTCGCGCTGTACCGCTCCGGCGACCTCAAGCTCGACGAGCTGATCACCCGTAGGTACCGGCTGGACGAGATCAACGACGCCTACCGCGATCTGGACGACGGCAAGAACATCCGGGGCGTCATCGTGCACGAGCACTGAGCCATCGGCACCGAAGGGAGACGGCGCCGATGACCGGCACGTCGCATGACCCGGCGGCGCTTGATCTCGGCGGTGCCGTGCTCGGTGACGTGCTGCGCCTCAGCGACAAGTCCCTGCTCGCCCTCGGGCACAGCCACGGCCTCCCGGTGGTGATCAAGGCACTGCGCACCGACGAGGAGTTCTGGCGGGACAAGCTCGCCCACGAAATCCGGCTCTACCAGGCATTCACCGAGTACCCGCCGCCGGTGCGGGTGCCTGTGCTGATGCACACCGACGGTCACGCCGTGCTGGTCGTGGAGCACATTCCCGGCCATGTGGCCGACGCCGAACGCTACCCCGAGCAGCCGCTGCCCGCGACCACGCTCGAGTCGGTGCTGGACACCGTCACCACCTTCGCCCGGTGGAGCCCCCCGAATGATGTGCTGGCGCCGGTGTTCGACTACCCCGATCGCGTCGAGCGCTACCACCACGCCGGGTTCTTCGACGCCGACGACCGCGCCATGCTGCATGCCCTCCTCGCCGAGACACCCCCGCCGTGGCAGGCGGGGCACGGCGATCCGCTACCGGCCAACCTGCTGCTCACCGGGACCGGCGAGTGTGCGTTGCTGGATTTCGAGTTCACCGGCCTGTTCCTGCCCGGGTTCGACCTGGCCATGCTGCACACCCTGCTCGCAGGCACCCCCGGCGCCCACGACGCCGTCGACGCTGCGGTGGGTGAGGCCGGGATCGAGGTGCCGTTCCTGATCAACCAGGCGATCGTGCTCTCCCGGGAGCTGCGCCTGCACACCGAGCTGCCCGAGGGCGACGTCCGCGAGAAGCGGCTGGCGCTGCTACGCCCGCAATGGGACGCCGTGCGGGCACGCCTGCACACCCAGCGGTGAGCTTTCTCCGAGCAGCGCTTTTTCGCCCTTGACGTCGAAAACTTTCGACAATTTCGGCCGGATTTTGATCTCCGAACGCTGGATTCCATCAGCAGCGGCCGACTTGGCCGACCAGGGCAAGACCGCTGGCCAGGACTAATGTGTTCTCGTTGCCAAGACGAGGTTTCCGAAACTTGTCCGAAAGTTGTTGACAGCACAGCGGAGTCAGACCAACACTATCGGCATCGACAGACCTGAACGACTGTCGATCCGGGTCACCCGCGCGACCTGGTCCTCCGGTCGTCCGCCGCACGGCGACCGGACAAGTCCTGCCGTGTTGCACAAACGCCGGCGCGCGGTCGGCGTCCCCTGGCCTCCCGCCAGCCTCAACGAGGAGGAAACATGAACATGGACAACGCCCCCGCACGCCCGATCAGCCGCAGGGGCTTCATCGGCGGCGCCGGCGCCTTGGCGCTCGCCACGTCCGCGATGATGCTGCCCGGCACCGCCAACGCCCAGACGACCATCACCACGAACCAAACCGGTACCAACAACGGCTTCTACTATTCGTTCTGGACCGATGGCGGGGGATCGGTCTCCATGACACTGGGATCCGGCGGCAACTACAGCACGTCCTGGAGAAACACCGGGAACTTCGTCTGCGGCAAGGGCTGGAGCAACGGCGGTGTTGTGTCTCAGGACTTCGGTAGCACATATGTCTCAG
>NZ_JAEHOB010000021.1 GCF_016464705.1 Qaidamihabitans albus | reverse complement strand
ATCACCACCGGACTCCACAACACCACCACCGACGAATAACCCCAGGCCGTCACGGGTCACCGGCGAATCCGGTAAATCGTGACGAAACGGGAGTCGCGCCGCGGGCTGAATGCGCCCATAATGGGTGCTGGTGATGCGGCGATGGCGCTTCATGATGAGGAACAACGGCAGCTGGCGGAGATCGAGCGCCGGCTCGCCGAGGAGGACCCGCGCCTTGCTCAGCGGCTCGAGAGGCTCCAGCCGTTCGCCCTGTCCCGCGCCGCGCTGACGCTCGCCGGCCTGCTCGCGTCGTTCTTCATCGGACTCATCGCCATCGCGACCGGCGCCGAGCTGGGCCTGCCGTGGCTCTCCATCGCGGGTGCCGCGCTCTCCGTCGCGGTCCCGACGCTCGTCGTCTGGCGGCTCTGGGTCCGGCGGTTACGCTGACCCGTTTGCCTGGTCACCGCTCACTCGCCCGCGGGGCCGGACAGCGCTCGGCAGCGACTGAAGTGATCTTCGGTGCCGGTCGCGCTAGTAGGATCCGAATCGGTGCAGGTTCGGTCGAGGTGAGGGGCTGACGCGTAGATCATGGGGAACACGAGTCCGCCCGGGTGGCGGCTGTTTCGCCGCACGTCGTGGAACGAGTGGAGGCAGGTCGCGGACATCCTGCGGCAGGAGACCGTCGGTGGTGTCCTGCTGCTCATCGGTGCCGTCATCGCGCTGGTGTGGGCGAACTCACCGTGGTCGGAAGCCTACACCTCGCTACGTGAGTTCACGATCGGTCCTCACGCGCTCCATCTCGACCTGACGATGTCCGAATGGGCGGCCGACGGCCTGCTCGCCATCTTCTTCTTCGTGGTGGGCCTTGAGCTCAAGCGCGAGTTCGTCGCGGGTGACCTGCGGGACCCGCGGCGTGCCGCGGTGCCCGTCATCGCCGCCGTCGGCGGCGTCGTGATGCCCGCCGCGTTCTACATCGCGATCAACGCGACCAGCGGCGGGGAGGCACTGCGCGGCTGGGCCATCCCCACGGCCACGGACATCGCGTTCGCGGTGGCGGTGCTCGCGGTGATCGGCCGGTTCCTGCCGTCGGCACTGCGCATGTTCCTGCTGACGCTGGCGGTGGTCGACGACCTCATCGCGATCCTGATCATCGCCGTCTTCTACACCGACGACCTCGAAACCGTTCCGCTGCTGGCGGCCGTCGTGCCGCTGGCGCTGTTCACGCTGCTGGTGCAGCGGCGGGTGCGGTCGTGGTGGCTGCTGATGCCGCTCGCGCTGGCGACCTGGGCGCTCGTCCACGCCTCCGGTGTGCACGCGACCGTCGCGGGGGTGCTGCTCGGCTTCGCGGTGCCCGCGCTGCGGCGGCAGGGCGAGGCACACGGCCTGGCCGAGCACTTCGAGCACCGGTGGCGGCCGGTGTCGGCGGGGGTGGCGGTGCCCATCTTCGCCCTCCTCGCCGCGGGGGTGACCTTCGGCGGGCTGGAGGGCCTGGCCACCTCGCTGACCGACCGGGTCGCGCTCGGCATCATGGCCGGGCTCGTCCTCGGCAAGGCCGTCGGCATCTTCGGGGCCACCTATCTCACCGGCCGCTTCACCAAGGCCCAGCTGGACGGTGACCTGGCCTGGATCGACGTGCTGGGCCTCGCCGTACTGGGCGGGATCGGTTTCACGGTGTCGCTGCTCGTCGGCGACCTCGCCTTCGGTGCCGGCTCCGAACGGGAGGAGCACGTCAAGGTCGCCGTCCTCACCGGGTCGCTGATGGCGGCGCTCATCGCCACCGTGATCCTGCGCTTCCGCAACCGTGCGTACCGGCGGATCCACGAGATCGAGACCGCGGACGTGAACCAGGACGGCATCCCCGACGTCTTCGAGAGCGACGACGATTCCGCAGGCCGCGGGTGAGGGACGGCCCCTGGCGGGGCCGCCTCAGCAGCAAGGGGGCGGGATGCGCAACCCCCGCTCGAGCTGCGAGGTCACTGGCCTAGACTCGGACATCCGGTCCCACGTGACCAGTGGCCGTCCGCGGCCGAATCCACAGACACCGAATACTGTCCCGGCGAGGAGAAAACGTTGAAGAGCACCGTCGAGCAGCTGAGCCCGACGCGCGTAAAGATCAATGTCGAGGTGCCGTTCGACGAGCTCAAACCTAACTTCGACCGCGCCTACCGCAAGATCGCTCAGCAGGTCCGGATCCCCGGCTTCCGTCCCGGCAAGGCCCCGGCCCGCGTGCTGGAGAGCCGGATCGGCCGCGCTCCGGTGCTCGACGAGGTCGTCAACGAGGCCATCCCCGCGAAGTACCTGGAGGCCATCCGCTCCGGTGACGTGCGCACGCTCGGCCAGCCCGACTTCGAGGTCACCAAGATCGAGGACCGCGATGTGCTGGAGTTCAGCGCCGAGGTCGACGTGCGCCCGGAGATCGAGCTGCCCGACCTCAGCTCGATCTCGGTGACCGTGGACGACGTCGAGTTCGATGAGTCCGAGGTCGACGAGCAGCTCGACGAGCTGCGGGCGCGCTTCGGCACCCTCACCGGCGTCGACCGGCCGGCCCAGAGCGGCGACTTCGTGTCGATCGACCTCTCGGCGACCGTCGACGGCGAGGAGGTCCCGGACGCCTCGACCTCGGGGCTGTCCTACGAGATCGGCTCCGGCCAGCTCGTCGAGGGCATCGACGACGCGATCATCGGAGCCGAGGCGGGGGAGACCCGGACGTTCACCACCAAGCTGGTGGCCGGTGAGCACGCCGGCAAGGACGCCGAGGTCACCGTCACCGTCCAGTCGATCAAGCAGCGGGAGCTGCCCGAGGCCGACGACGAGTTCGCCCAGCTCGCCAGCGAGTTCGACACGCTGGAGGAGCTGAAGAACGACCTGCGCGAGCGGCTGACGCGGATGAAGCGCATGCAGCAGGGGGTGCAGGCCCGCGACAAGGTGCTCGACGCCCTGCTGGAGAACACCGAGGTGCCGATGCCGGAGAAGGTCCTCGAGGGGGAGATCGAGAACCGCAAGCACGACGCGGTGCACCCCTTCGACCACGACGAGGACGCCTTCGCGAAGTCGCTCGAAGCCGAGGGCAAGTCGCTGGAGGAGTTCGAGCGGGAGGTTCGCGAGGAGTCCGAGAAGTCCGTCCGCACCCAGCTGCTGCTGGACACCATCGCGGACGAGAAGGACCTCAACGTGAACGACTCGGAACTGACCGAGCGCATCATCTACCAGGCGCAGCGCTTCGGCGTCAGTCCGGACGAGTACGTGCAGCGCGCGCAGCAGTCCGGCCAGCTCGGCGCCATCTACGCCGACGTGCGGCGCGGCAAGGCGCTCGCGTCGGTGGTGCGCGGGGTCACGGTGACCGACGCCTCGGGCTCGCCGGTGGATCTCGAGGAGCTGTTCGGCAAGGAAGAGGACGAGGCGACCCCCGATGTCGTCGAGGGCGCGACCGCCGAGGCGGCTCCTTCGGGTGAAGAGGACGAGACGCAGGTCACGGAGGACGCCACCGAGGCCACGCCGGGCGACGACAAGTGACCCTTTCTCATGCTCTGAGCGAACTCGGGCGGTGTCAGGCATTTCGTGCCGCCCGAATTCGTTAGGGTCGGTTACAAGATCTGAATTCGGAGAACCAGGAGGGTCATGCACGATCCGGCCGGCGGGGGCTCGCGGAGGTCGCTTCCCGGCGCCGGACGCCGGTGAGGTGCATCTCACGACGGGTGCGCCGGCGGAACGTGCATGGCCCGACATCTGCACAACACACAGTGGCCCTCGCACCGCGCGGGCCACGGCGGCGAAAAGGCAGGCAGACGTGACGCAGCACATGCCCGAGGGGCGGACCTCAACCGCCGGGCTCAACCTGACCGACTCGGTGTTCGAGCGGTTGCTCCAGGAGCGCATCGTCGTGCTCGGCTCCGAGGTCAACGACGAGATCGCGAACCGGATCACCGCCCAGCTCCTGCTGTTGTCGGCCGAGGACCCCCAGGCGGACATCCGCTTCTACATCAACTCGCCGGGCGGGTCGGTGACCGCGGGCTTCGCCATCTACGACACGATGCAGCTCATCGAGCCGGACGTGTCGACCTACGCGATGGGGCTCGCCGCGTCGATGGGACAGTTCCTGCTGTCCTCCGGGACACCCGGCAAGCGGTACGCTCTGCAGCACGCGCGGATCCTGATGCACCAGCCCTCCGCGGGTGTCACCGGTACGGCGTCGGACATCGCGATCCAGGCCGAGGTCTTCGGCAAGTGGAAGAACGAGCTCGCGAAGATCACGGCCGAGCAGACCGGGCAGGACATCGAGCAGATCATCAAGGACGGCGACCGGGACCGCTGGTTCACCGCTGAGGAGGCCAAGGACTACGGCTTCGTCGACCAGGTGCTGACCCGCGAGAACCCGCGCCCGAACTCGAACAGCTGACCGGGCACGGTAGGAGGAGAACCCCATGAGCAAGCCGCATCTTCCGCAGTCCCGGTACGTGCTGCCGTCGTACGTCGAGCACACCAGCTACGGGCCCAAGGAATCCAACCCGTACAACAAGCTGTACGAGGAACGGGTCATCTTCCTGGGCGTGCAGGTCGACGACGCGTCGGCCAACGACGTGATGGCCCAGCTGCTGCACCTCGAGCACGAGGACCCGGACCGCGACATCACGATCTACATCAACTCGCCCGGTGGCTCGTTCACCGCGCTGATGGCCATCTACGACACCATGCAGTTCGTGCGCCCGGACATCCAGACGGTCTGCCTCGGCCAGGCGGCCTCGGCCGCCGCGGTGCTGCTGGCTGCGGGCACGAAGGGCAAGCGCCTCGCCCTGCCCAACTCGCGCGTGCTCATCCACCAGCCCGCCACCGAGGGCGCGTACGGCCAGGTCTCCGACCTGGAGATCCAGGCGAACGAGATCCAGCGCGTGCGGCGGCTGATGGAGACGACGCTGGCGAAGCACACGAACAAGACGGCGGATGAGGTGCGCGACGACATCGAGCGCGACAAGATCCTCACCCCCGAGGAGGCCAAGGAGTACGGCATCATCGACGAGGTGCTGCCGTACCGCAAGGCGTCCGAGGAGAAGTGACCCCGGCGGGGGCCACCGCCGCACACCCGGCGGTGGCTCCCGCGGGCACGTGCCCGCGCCCGGGGAAGGGCGCGGTCGCGTGTCGTCGGCGGCAGGTCGCCGCCCGCGGGTCTAGGGTGTGGTCCGCGCGTCCGGAATTGCCGTTGGTCCTCCCGCCGGGCGCGTTGGACGGGTACCGTCAGTGGCAGCGCGGGAAGTCCGCCGCCACGGCGAGGGACAGCGAGACGCATCAGGTGCTCTCGGGCACCGGAGGGGACGAGGTCAGCGGTCATGGCACGGATCGGCGACGGCGGAGACCTGTTGAAGTGCTCTTTCTGCGGGAAGAGCCAGAAACAGGTGAAGAAGCTCATCGCCGGGCCCGGCGTATACATCTGCGATGAGTGCATCGACCTTTGCAACGAGATCATCGAGGAGGAGCTGGCCGAGGCTGGCGACGTCAAGCTGGACGAGCTGCCGAAGCCGGCGGAGATCCACGACTTCCTCGAGCAGTACATCATCGGTCAGGACGACGCGAAGCGCTCGCTCGCGGTGGCGGTCTACAACCACTACAAGCGCATCCAGTCCGGTGACAAGGGCGGCCCGAAGGACTCCAAGGAGGAGCCCGTCGAGCTCGCCAAGTCGAACATCCTGATGCTCGGCCCCACCGGCTGCGGCAAGACGTACCTGGCGCAGACGCTGGCGAAGCTGCTGAACGTGCCGTTCGCGATCGCCGACGCCACCGCGCTCACCGAGGCAGGCTATGTCGGTGAGGACGTCGAGAACATCCTGCTCAAGCTCATCCAGGCCGCCGACTACGACGTGAAGCGGGCCGAGACGGGCATCATCTACATCGACGAGGTCGACAAGATAGCCCGCAAGTCGGAGAACCCGTCCATCACGCGGGACGTGTCCGGCGAGGGCGTGCAGCAGGCACTGCTGAAGATCCTGGAGGGCACCACCGCCTCGGTGCCGCCGCAGGGCGGGCGCAAGCACCCGCACCAGGAGTTCATCCAGATCGACACCACCAACGTGCTGTTCATCGTGGCCGGTGCGTTCGCGGGTCTTGAGAAGATCATCAACGAGCGGATCGGCAAGCGTGGGCTCGGGTTCGGCGCCGAGATCCGCACCAAGCGGGAGATCCAGGACAGCGACGTCTTCACCGAGACCATGCCCGAGGACCTGATCAGGTTCGGGCTGATCCCGGAGTTCATCGGCAGGCTCCCGGTGCTGGCCAGTGTCACCAACCTGGACAAGCCCTCGCTGGTGCAGATCCTCACCGAGCCGCGCAACGCGCTGACGAAGCAGTACAAGAAGCTCTTCGAGATGGACAACGTCGAGCTCGAGTTCACCAAGACCGCGCTCGAGGCGATCGCGGACCAGGCCGTGCTCCGGGGGACCGGTGCCCGTGGCCTGCGCGCCATCATGGAAGAGGTACTGCAACCGGTGATGTACGACATCCCGAGCCGGGACGACGTGGCGAAGGTCGTGATCACCGAGCAGACGGTCCGGGAGAACGTCAACCCCACGATCGTGTCGCGGCAGCCGTCCCGCCGGCAGCGCAGCGAGCGTGGCGAGAAGTCGGCTTGACACCCTCGACGCCCGCCTGATCCCATCCGCCGATGAGCTCCCCGCCGCGTCCCGCACCGGACCGCCCGGCCGGTGCCGTGCCGGACGGCGCGCGCGGCGACGGGGAGCTGGCGCGGCGGCTCGTCGCCGGGGCCCGCCTCCGGCAGCCGAGGACGCAGCTCATCCTCGCCGCCCTGGCCGGGCTCATGCTTGTGACCTGTCTGGTCGCCACCCTCACCCGGCTCTCGCCGTGGCCGTTGCTCCCGCTGCTCCCGCTCGTGCCGGCAGGCTACGCCCTGCGGCGCGTCCGCATCGCCGACCGCGACCGGCCGCTGCTCGGGTGGACGGTGCTGCTGGCGGGCGGCCTGGCGCTGTCCCTGTGGCTGATGTCCATCGTCGGCCGCATGTTCGAGTAAACGTTTGCCCGTGTTCGTAATGGGTAGACCAAACCCGTGCCCGACGCCGAGCGAGAGGACCACATGTCGGCGATCGTGAGTTCCGGCATGCGCGCCGGTGACTTCGCGCATGAGGCACTCGTCTACCGCGGTGAGGCGGAGCTGCTCGCAGGCACGGTGCCGTTCGTCCTCGGCGGACTCGCCGGGGGCGAGCCCGTCGCCGTGGCCGTGCCCGAGCCGAACCTGCGGCTCATCGAGGCCGAGCTGGGCGACTCGGCCCAGGACGTGCGGTTGATCGACATGAGCGAGGCCGGTCGCAACCCCGGCCGGATCATTCCCGGTGTGCTCAGGGCTTTCGCCGACGCCCACCAGGGCAGGGTCCGGATCATCGGTGAGCCGGTGTGGCCGGACCGTTCGAGCGAGGAGTACCCGGCGTGCCTGCTGCACGAGGCGCTGATCAATGACGCGTTCGCCGGCCGCGACGCCACCATTCTGTGCCCGTATGACGGCGCCCGGCTGGAGCTTTCGGTGCTCAGGGACGCCGAGGCCACCCACCCGGTGTGGCTGAAGGGCGGCGAACGATCACGGAGCGAGCGGTACGCGCCGGACGAGGTCGTGGCGACGTGCAACGTCGCGTTGCCCGCCCCGCCGGACGCCGAGAGCATCGAGTTCGACATCGGCGGTCTCGCGCGCGCCCGCGCGTTCGCGGCCGGGAAGGCGGCCGAACTGGGGCTCTCGCGCGAGCGGTTCGACGACCTCGCGCTGATCGTCGGGGAGCTCTGCGGCAACAGCGTGCAGCACGGTGGCGGCCGCGGCACGCTGCGGGTCTGGCCGGAGGGTGACCAGGTGATCTGCCAGGTGGAGGACGCCGGGCGGCTGGACGACCCGCTGGCCGGCCGCCGCCCCGCCGCGCTCGACAGCCCCGGAGGTCGCGGGCTGCTGCTGGTGAACCACCTCGCGGACCTGGTCCGCGTCCACACGACGCCCTCCGGCACCACATCCCGCGCCTACCTGCACCGCGACGGCTGAGCGGGAGCCGCTAGCGCGGAACGTGCCGGCCGAGGAAGGCGACCAGGCCCGGCACCGCCGTCCGGAAGAACGTGTCGCCGTGCCCACCGGGACCGATCTCGGCGACCGCGGGCGACGCCCTGGCGATGAACTCGCGGACGCTCCCGATGAAGCGATCCTCCGTACCGCACCACACGGCCGTGGGAATCCCCCTGGTCGCGCCGATGTGGCGCAACGGCTCCAGCGCGGCCCATTCGGCCCGGCTGCCGAACGCCTGGCGCCTGCGCGCCTTCGCCCACGACCTGAACAGGGCTGGGGAGATCAGCGCGATCGCCGCCGGTGGCCGTCGTTGGGTGGCACGCACCCGGGCGTAGTTCAGCGCTCCGAAACCACCCATCGACGTTCCGGTACACGCGAAGGGCATGCCGTCGGCGCCGGCAAGACGGCGCTGCCGCAACCACACCGGCACCTCCTCCAGCAGCATCGCCATCGGGTCGTCGCCCGGCTCGTGCTCGTGCCAGTAGCTGCGGCCGCCGTCGATGGCGACGAACCCGAAAGGCGGCACCGCGCCGCGGGCCACCTCGCTGTCGAGCTGGGCGAGGAGTCCGGTCGGCGCCGCGCTCCGCGCCGAACCGCCGAGGCCGTGCAGCAGCAGCGACATCGGCATGCGCTCCGGTGGCTGCGCCGGCAGGAGGGTCACCAAGTCGACATGCCGCCCGCGGGCGGCAGAGTAGAGGCGTTCGACTCTCGCCCGCCCCGGCGCGGTGACGGGCTCCGGCGCGGGTAAGCCACGGAGCACCTCCCGGCCTGCCAGCACCCCGCCCGCCGCCACGACCGCCGCGCCGCCCGCGAGCACGGTGCGGCGGCCGACGCCGCGCCCCGGACCGGCCACCGGGTCAGCTCTCCAGGATCCGCTTGTCGCCGGTGTAGAGGTTCATGCTGGCGCCGCGCAGGAAGCCGACGAGGGTCATGCCGTTCTCCTCGGCGAGCTCGACGGCGAGCGAGGAGGGCGCCGAGACGGCCGCCAGCAGCGGCACACCGGCCATCGCGGCCTTCTGCACGAGCTCGAACGAGGCCCGCCCGGACACGAGCAGGCCGCAGTCGAGCAACGGCACCCGGCCCTCCAGCAGCGCCCAGCCGAGCACCTTGTCGACGGCGTTGTGCCTGCCGACGTCCTCGCGCACCGCCAGCAGCGATCCGTCCGCGGTGAACAGCCCGGCCGCGTGCAGGCCCCCGGTGGCGGCGAAAACGCGCTGCCGTTCCCGGAGCGCGTCCGGCAGGCCCGCGAGGGTCGCCGTGCTGACCGCGAACGGCGAGCCGGAGGGATCGAACCTGGTGCGCAGCTTCACCGCGTCCAGCGCCGCCTTGCCGCACACGCCGCACGAGGACGTGGTGTAGAAGTTGCGCTCGACCCCGGTGTCGGGAGGCGGGACGCCATCGGCGAGCGCGAGATCCAGCACGTTGTAGGTGTTGCGCCCGGTGTCGTCGACGCTGTCGCAGTAGCGTGCGGTGCTGATGTCCGCGCGGGCGCCGATGACGCCTTCGGACAGCAGGAAGCCGTGCGCGAGCTCGACGTCGTGGCCGGGCGTGCGCATCGTGACAGCCAGTGCCTTGCCGGACACCCGCAGCTCGAGCGGCTCCTCGGCGGCCAGCGCGTCCGGCCTGCGGCGCTCCCCGTCCGCGGTCAGCATCCGTACCGGTCTGCGCACCGTCACTCGGCCCATCGCCGATCACTCCCTAGCCTGATCCGGATATTCGACAGCTGGTTACTGCGCGCACGCCCTTTTAGTAATACATTGCCCACGGACACTCTGCTCGCATACAAACGACTGTATTCAGTGTACGGAGGTGCCGTCGTGGCACTCGGGTTCCTGGACCGTTCACACAGCATCGCATCGCCGCACTGGAGCCGGTGGCTGATCCCGCCTGCCGCGCTCTCGGTGCACCTGGCGATCGGGCAGGTCTACGCCTGGAGCGTGTTCAAGCCGCCGCTGGAGGAGTCCCTCGGCCTGAGCGGGACACAGAGCGCGCTGCCGTTCCAGCTCGGCATCGTGATGCTGGGCCTTTCCGCGGCCTTCGGCGGCACCCTGGTGGAGCGCAGAGGGCCGCGCTGGGCCATGTTCGTGGCGATGTCCTGCTTCTCCGCCGGCTTCCTGATCTCCGCGCTGGGGGTCGCGGTGGCGCAGTACTGGCTTGTCGTGGTCGGCTACGGCGTCGTCGGCGGCGTCGGGCTCGGCATCGGCTACATCTCGCCGGTCTCGACCCTGATCAAGTGGTTCCCCGACCGGCCGGGGATGGCGACCGGCATCGCGATCATGGGCTTCGGCGGGGGAGCGCTGATCGCCTCGCCCTGGTCGAGCCAGATGCTGGAGTCGTTCGGCTCGACCACCGGTGGGATCGCCACCACGTTTCTCGTGCACGGGCTGGTGTACGCGGTGTTCATGTCGATGGGCGTGCTGCTGGTGCGCGTGCCGCCGGAGGGCTGGCGTCCGGCCGGCTGGCGGCCGGAGCGTGGGAACGGCGACACCAAGGGCATGGTCACCACCGCGAACGTGTCGGCGAACAACGCGATCAGGACACCGCAGTTCTGGCTGCTGTGGCTGATCTTGTGCCTGAACGTGACCGCGGGCATCGGCATCCTGGAGAAGGCCGCGCCGATGATCACTGAGTTCTTCGCGCAGACCTCCACGCCGGTGGGCGTCGGTGCGGCGGCGGGCTTCGTGGGCCTGCTCTCGCTGACCAACATGCTCGGCCGCTTCGTCTGGTCGTCGACCTCGGACCTGGTCGGCCGCCGTAACATCTACCGGCTGTACCTGGGCGTCGGCGCGGCGTTGTACCTGACGATCGCGCTCACCACGAACTCGTCGACGGCCGTGTTCGTGCTCTGCACGACGGTGATCATCTCCTTCTACGGCGGCGGGTTCGCCACCATCCCGGCGTACCTGAAGGATCTGTTCGGCACCTACCAGGTGGGCGCGATCCACGGCAGGCTGCTGACCGCGTGGTCCACGGCGGGCGTGCTGGGGCCGCTCATCGTCAACGCCATCGCCGACAGCCAGGAGGCCGCCGGGCGGCAGGGGCCGGACCTCTATCTCGCCTCGCTCTACATCATGATGGGCCTGCTGATCGTCGGCTTCATCGCCAACGAGCTGGTGCGGCCCGTCCATCCGAGGTTCCACGAACCGGCCGACGAGACCGACGAGGCCGACAAGACCGACAAGACCGACAAGACCGACAAGACCGACAAGGAGGCCCGATGACCAGCTCCGTGCCGAGCCGCCGCATCCTGCTGATCGTGGTGTGGCTATGGGTCGGGCTGCCGTTCGCCTACGGCCTGTACGAACTCGTGCGGAAGGTGGTGCAGCTGTTCGGCTGACCGCTCTTGCCACGAACGCCTGCGGGCCGGGCCGGTGGTCGTTACGCTCGGCACATGCTGATCGCTGAGGACCTGCTCCTGCTCGTGTTCGATGACGAGAGCGGAAAGCCGATCGACGGCGCGAGCAACCTCGAGTACTCGCTCGCCGGCGCTCTGCTGATCGAGTTGGCGATGCTCGGCCGGGTCGACGTCACCGACGGTACGGAGGGTGACAAGCCGGGCAGACTGGTCCTGCGCGACGCCACGCCGACCGACCGCACCGCGCTCGACGAGGCGCTGGAGAAGCTGTCCACGCTGGAGGGGCGCAAGGCCAAGGACGTGATCGGCCCGCTCGCCGGTGACAAGCTCTCCCAGCGGCTGCTGGCCGGGCTCGCCGAGCGCGGCATCCTGCGCCGTGAGCAGGGCCGGATCCTCGGGCTGTTTCCCACCACCCGGTGGCCTGCCGAGGACTCCGAGCACGAGGTCGGGGTTCGCGACGCGCTGCGCCGGGCGCTGGTGGACGGGGAACGGCCCGGTGAGCGCACGGTCGCGCTGATCGCGCTGCTGGTCGGCATGGGCGTGGTGAAGCGCGTCGTCGCGAGCTCCGAGCCGAAGGAGACCGAGCGCCGCGCCAAGGAGATCGCCGAGGGCAACTGGGCGGGCGACGCCATGCGCCGGGCGGTCGAGGAGATGACGGCCGCGGTGATGACGGCGGTGTTCGTCCCCACGATCATCGCCACGACCACGAGCTGAATGCCGGTGAAGGAGCCGGTCAGCCGGTTCGTAGACTTACCGGTTGTGACGGACAACGCGCCCCAGCAGCAGACCGACCTTCCCAGCGCATGGAACCCGGCCGACGAAGAGGCCGCGATCTACCAGCGCTGGGTAGACGCGGGCTACTTCACGGCGGACGCGCAGTCGGACCGGCCGCCGTTCACGATCGTGCTGCCGCCACCCAACGTCACCGGCAGCCTGCACATGGGGCACGCCCTCGACCACACGCTGATGGACGCGCTGACCCGCCGCAGGCGGATGCAGGGCTACGAGGTGCTGTGGCTGCCCGGCATGGACCACGCGGGCATCGCCACGCAGAACGTGGTCGAGCGCGAACTCGCGAACGAGGGCGTCTCCCGGCACGACCTCGGCCGCGAGCGCTTCGTCGAGCGGGTTTGGGAATGGAAGGCCGAGTACGGGGGCAAGATCCTCGACCAGATGCGCAGGCTCGGCGACGGCGTCGACTGGACGCGCGAGCGGTTCACCATGGACGAGGGCCTCTCCCGCGCCGTGCAGACGATGTTCAAGCGCCTCTACGACGACGGCCTCATCTACCGCGCCGAGCGGATCATCAACTGGTGCCCGCGCTGCCACACGGCCCTGTCCGACATCGAGGTCGAGCACTCCGAGGACGAGGGCGAGCTGGTCTCGATCCGCTACGGCGAGGGCGAGAACGCCATCGTCGTGGCCACCACCCGGGCCGAGACGATGCTCGGTGACACCGGCGTCGCCGTGCACCCGGACGACGAGCGCTACGCGCACCTCGTCGGCACCGACATCGAGCTGCCGCTGACCGGGCGCCGCATCCCGATCGTCGCCGACGAGCACGTGGACCCCGAGTTCGGTACCGGCGCGGTGAAGGTGACGCCTGCGCACGACCCGAACGACTTCGAGATCGGGAGGCGGCACGACCTGCCGATGCTCTCGATCATGGACGAGCGCGCCACGATCACCGTGCCCGGTCCGTTCGAGGGCATGGACCGGTTCGAGGCGCGGCCCGCCGTCGTCGCCGCGCTACGCGAGCAGGGCCGGATCGTGGCGGAGAAGCGGCCCTACCTGCACGCGGTCGGGCACTGCTCCCGCTGCGACACGGTGATCGAGCCGCGGCTGTCGCTGCAGTGGTGGGTCAGCGTCGAACCGCTGGCGCGGGCCGCCGGGGATGCCGTGCGCGACGGCCGTACCGAGATCCACCCGCCGGAGCTGGCGAAGCGCTACTTCGAGTGGGTCGACAACATGCACGACTGGACGATCTCGCGCCAGCTCTGGTGGGGGCACCGGATCCCGGTCTGGTACGGCCCCAACGGGGAGACCGTGTGCGTCGGCCCGGACGAGCGGCCGCCGGGCGGTGACGGCTGGCACCAGGACCCGGACGTGCTGGACACGTGGTTCTCCTCGGGCCTGTGGCCGTTCTCCACGATGGGCTGGCCGGAGGACGACGACGCAGCCACGCTGGCGAAGTTCTACCCGACGACCGTGCTGGTCACCGGCTACGACATCCTCTTCTTCTGGGTCGCCCGGATGATGATGTTCGGCCTCTACGCCATGGACGGCAGGCAGCCGTTCGACCACGTCTTCCTGCACGGGCTCATCCGCGACGCCAACGGCAAGAAGATGTCGAAGTCCCGCGGCAACGTGATCGACCCGATCGACTGGATGGACCGCTTCGGAGCGGACGCCACCCGCTTTACCCTCGCCCGTGCCGCGAACCCGGGCGGGGACATGGCGCTGGCCGAGGAGTGGGCCGCGGGCGCGCGCAACTTCTGCACGAAGCTGTGGAACGCCAGCAGGTTCGCGATGCTCAACGGCGCGACGGTGGCGAACCCGCTGCCCGCCACCGCGGAGCTGAGCGAGGCCGACCGCTGGATCCTCGGCAGGCTCGGCACGGTCGTGTCCGAAGTGGACGAGTTGCTGGAGGGATTCCAGTTCGCCAAGGCCGCCAACCTGCTCTACCACTTCACCTGGGACGAGCTGTGCGACTGGTACCTGGAGCTGGCGAAGGTGCAGCTCTCCGGTGAGCGGGCGGAGGGCACCCGCGCGGTGCTCGGGCACGTGCTGGACGCCGTGCTGCGGCTGCTGCACCCGTTCGTCCCGTTCGTCACCGAGCGGCTGTGGACGGCCCTCACCGGTGGTGGATCACTCACCGTGGCACGCTGGCCCGGCCGGGCGCTGGACGAGGACGGTCTGCGACTGCCCGCGGCCGACCCGGTCGCGGACGCCCGCATCGGCGACGTGCAGAAGCTGATCACCGAGATCCGCCGGTTCCGCTCCGATCAGGGGGTCAAGCCCGGCCAGCGGGTCGCCACGCGGTTGTCCGGGCCCGGATTCACCGACCTCACCGGCCACGAGGACGCGATCCGCTCGCTCGCCAGGCTCACCGCGCCGGACGACGAGTTCTCGGCGACCGCGTCGATCGAGGTGGGCCTCGCCGCCGGGATGGTGCACGTCGAGCTGGACACCTCCGGCGCGATCGACGTGGCGGCCGAGCGCAAGCGGTTGCAGAAGGACCTCGCGGTGGCCGAGAAGGAGCTCAGGCAGACGGAGGGCAAGCTGGGGAACCAGGCGTTCCTCGACAAGGCTCCTGCCGACGTCGTCGACAAGATCAAGGTGCGCCGGGACACCGCCGCCGCCGAGATCGTCCGGATCAACGCCCGCCTCGCCGCCCTGCCCGGCTCGTGAGTGGCTACGCGAGTGAGAGCTCGGCTGCGCACTCACGAGGTGAGGTACCGGTGCAGCACGGTGGCGACACCGGCCATGCCGGAGCGCCGCGGGTGGTACGTCGCGGCGGCGAGCGGGTCGGTGTCCTTGCCCTGGATCCACGCGGCCGCCCCGGCGCAGGCGTCGTGTCCCAGTGAGGCCGGGTAGGTGTCCACGAACTCCGACCGTCCGTCGTCGGCGGCCGCCTTGGCCAGCGCGGCGTTGAGTGCCGCCTCGATCTCGTTGAGCCAGGCGTAGTCGCCGTCGGCGAACGGCAGCACGTCCGGGCAGGTGCCGGTCGGCGGCGCGATCCGCGGGTAGCCGACCACCAGCACCCGCGCGCGCGGGGAGCGTTCGTGGATGCCCGCCAGCACCGCGGCGACGTTCTCGCCGGTGTCGGCGATCGCGGCCCGCAGCGTGTCCACCCCGTCGACCGTGAAGTACGCGCGGCACGGCGCGCCTTCCGGGTCGGATTCGCGCAGTTCCGGGCAGGTGCCCACCACGCTGCCGAAAACGCCGTGGTCGTTGCCGCCGATACCGAGGGTCACCAGATCGGTGTTCGGGCGCAGCGCGTCGAACTGTGGCCGGTTGTGGCCGAGCGGGATCTCCTGTGGCCGGGTCATGTCCGTGGTGTCGGCCCCGGCGCAGCTGACGTCGGTATAGGACTTCACCCGGAGGGCTCGGGCGAGCAGCGCCGGGTAGTTGTTCGTCGAACGCAGGCAACCGGCGGGGTCCGGTCGCTGCAAGGGGATCAGCGGGCCGGAGGTGTAGGAGTCCCCGAGCGCTACGTAGCGTTTGACGCCCTGCTCACCGCCGGGCCGGGCCGCAGCCGATCCGGCGGTGAGCAGGGCGGCGACGAGGGTCGCGACGAGGACGGTGAACAGGCTCCGGCGCATGCGAATCCCCGATCCGGCGGGTGGTCGTCCCTCATGTTGTAGCCGGTCCGGCCGGTCCGGGCTGCCGCCGAACGGGTAGCACCGTGTTCAGGCTGGGGCGAACGTCTTTTTGCTGCATCAATCCAAACTTTTGTTTGACATGCACCTAAGGTCTTGTAATGTCCACTTCATGAGTGTGACTGGCCTCACCGACGAGGCACCCGTGGTGCGGCTGCGCGGGATCGGCAAGCAGTTCGTCGGCAACCCGGTGCTCCGCGACGTCGACCTGGACCTGTACGCCGGTGAGGTGCACGCGCTCGTCGGAGAGAACGGCGCGGGCAAATCGACACTGATGAAGATCCTGGCCGGCGTGCACCAGCCCGACTCCGGGGTGATCGAGGTGGACGGCCGGGAGATGTCGTTCGCCTCGCCGCGGGCGGCGCAGGCGGCGGGGATCTCGATCGTCCACCAGGAGTTCAACCTCCTCGGCGACCGGAGCGTCGCGGAGAACATCTACCTCGGCCGGGAGCCGGTGCGGCGCGGCCAGGTGGACCGCAAGCGGATGGAGGCCGACACGGCCGGACTGCTCGACTGGCTCGGCGAGCGGGGGATCTCCCCGCGCACCCTCGTGCGCAGGCTCCCGGTGGCCCAGCAGCAGGTGGTCGAGATCGTCAAGGCGCTCTCCACCGACGCCAGGGTGCTCGCCATGGACGAGCCGACCGCGGCGCTGGCCGACCACGAGGTGGAGCTGCTCTACGACCTCGTGCGGCGGCTGCGGGAACGCGGCATCGCGATCCTGTACGTCTCGCACCGGCTGCGTGAGGTGTTCGACCTCAGCCAGCGGATCACGGTGCTCAAGGACGGCGAGCTGGTCACGTGCCGGCCCACGCGGGAGCTCACCTCGGACCAGCTCGTGCGGCACATGGTGGGCAGGCCGCTCGAGGCGCTCTTTCCCGACCGGGCCGACCCGGAGGCACCGGGCGAGGTCCAGCTCGCCCTGCGCGGCGCGGGCAACGAACGGGTGCACGACATCGATCTGGAGCTGCGGGCGGGGGAGATCGTCGGGCTGGCCGGACTGCAGGGGGCGGGCCGCTCGGCCGTCGCCCGCGCGATCTCCGGCGTCCAGCCGTTCACCGAGGGGACCGTGGAGCTCGGTGGCGCGGCGGTGCGGATCCGCTCGCCCCGCACGGCGGTCCGCCGCGGCGTCGCCTACGTCACCGAGGACCGCAAGGGCGAGGGCCTAGCCCTGCGGCAGTCGGTGCGGGACAACGCGCTGCTGGTCCGCAGGGCGGCCTTCGGTCGCAGGTCACTAGGGCGGCTCGACCTGGCCGCGCTGCTGCGCTCGGTCACCGTCCTCGCCCGGAGCGAGGACCAGGAGGTGCGCAGGCTCTCCGGCGGCAACCAGCAGAAGGTCGTGCTCGCCAAGTGGCTGGCCGTCGAGCCGAAGGTGCTCGTGGTGGACGAGCCCACGCGCGGGATCGACGTCGGCGCGAAGCAGACCGTCTACGAGCTGCTGCGCGGGCTCGCCCGCGAGGGGGTGGCGATCCTGATGATCTCCTCCGAGCTGCCGGAGCTGATCGGCATGAGCGACCGCGTGATCGTCATGCACGACGGGCGGATCGCGGGCGCGCTGCCGGCCGGGCCGAGCGAGGAGGCCGTGATGGCGCTGGCCACCGGGCACGAGCTGGAGGCGGCATGAGCGCGGCCACCCTCGTCCGTACCCGTCCTCAGTGGACTCGATTCGCCACTCCCGCGGTGTCGGTGTACGTCGCGCTCGTGCTGCTGCTCGTGGTGGGCAGCGTGCTCGTCGGCGCACGCGGCGGGATGCTGCTCGACCAGGGCGGGATCCTCAACATCCTCACCCGCAGCACCGCGCTCGGGCTGGTGGCCATCGGGCAGACCATGGTGATCCTGACCGGCAAGCTCGACCTCTCGGTGGCCTACCTCATCGGCCTGTGCTCGCTGATCGGCGCGGAGACGATGGCCGGTGACCCGGGGATGATCCTGCCGGCCGTGCTGCTCACCCTTGCCTGCGCGGCCGGGGTGGGGCTGGTCAACGGGCTGGTCGTCACCAAGCTCAAGGTCAACGCCTTCATCGCCACGCTGGGCATGGCCCTCATCATCCGTGGGTATCTTGAAAACGCTTACACAGGGCCGGCGGGCGAGGTGCCCCGGGTCTTCCAGCACCTCGGCTACGACCGGATCGGCCCGGTTCCGATCTCGGCGCTGCTCATGCTCGCGCTCGCGGCGCTGGCCTGGTGGTTCCTGACCCGCACGAGGGGTGGCTACCACCTCTACGCGGTCGGCGGTGACGAGGAGGTGGCCCGCTTCTCCGGCATCCGCACCGATCGCGTCGTCGTGCTCGCCCACGTGCTGTGCTCGGTGGCCGCCGGGCTGGCGGGGCTGTTCCTCGCGAGCCGGCTCGGGTCGGGGGCGCCCTGGGTCGGCACGGACGCGGGCTACGACCTCGAGTCGATCGCGGCGGTGGTGCTCGGCGGCACCCTGCTCGCCGGGGGCCGTGGCGGGGTCGCCGGCACCATCGGCGGCGTCCTGATCCTCGCCACGCTCGACACGACGTTCGACGACCTCGGCGTCACCCCGTTCTTCAAGGACGTGGTCCGCGGCGCCGTGCTGATCGCGGCCGTCGCGCTGTACGCCCGCCGGAGGGGACTGCGATGACCGGGATGAACGGTACGACGACAACGACCGGCGCCGGTAGGCGGCTCCGGCTCGCCGACGGCACCGCACCCGTGCTCGCGGTACTGGCCGTGCTGCTCGTGGCGCTCGCGTTCACCGGCCCTGCCTACAGCGAACCGGCCGGCTACCTGGCGCTGCTCAAGCGCGCGGCACCGCTGATGATCCTCGCGATCGGCCAGTATTTCGTGATCGTCAGCGGTGGCTTCGACCTTTCGGTCGGCTCGCTGGTGACCGCCGAGGTGGTGATCGCGGCGCGGCTGATCGACGGCGACGAGGCGGCGACCCTGTGGGTGATCCCGTTCGTGCTCGGGTTCGGCGCGCTGATCGGCCTGGTGAACGGGCTGATCACCACGCAGCTGCTCGTGCCCTCGTTCATCGTGACGCTGGGCATGCTGCTGGTGCTCGACGGTGCGGTCTTCCTCTGGACGGGCGGCTCGCCGAGGGGTGCGCTGTCGGAGTCGTTCCGGATGGTCGGCCGGGAGGGCTTCGACGTTCCGCTCATCGGGCAGTTGCCGTGGTCGGTGCTGCTGCTGACCGCCCTCGTCGTGGCCGCGGTGCTGTTCATGCGCGGCGGCACCGGCCGCATGCTCGTCGCGATCGGGGACAACCAGACCGCCGTGCGCTTCGGCGGCGGCCACGTCGAGCGCGTGCGCACGCTGGCGTTCGTCCTCTCCGGTACGTCCGCCGCGATCGCGGCGGTGCTGCTCGGCGGGTTCGCCGGGGTCTCGGCGCAGGTCGGCGACGGGCTGGAGTTCCGGGTGATCACCGCCGTCGTGCTCGGCGGCGTGGTGCTGGGCGGCGGCCGCGGTTCGGTGGTCGCCGCGATGGCAGGCGCGCTCACCCTCGAAGCACTGTTCTCGCTGCTCAACCTGCTCGGCATCTCCGGTGGCCTCGAGTCCACCGTGCAGGGCGTCATCATCATCGCCGCCGTCGCCTACGCGTCGGTCGGGCGATCGAAGTTCCGGACAAGGAAAGGCACATCATGAGAAAAGCCTGGCTGACCGTGCTGGCGGCGGGTGCACTCGCGCTGACGGCATGTTCGAGCGAGCTGCCCCCGGCGGACGGACCCGCCTCGGCGCCACCGGAATCCTCGGCGCAGTCGGAGTTCTTCGACCAGAGCGAGTACGAGCGCCAGCTCGCGCTGCGCGACGCCACGCCGGAAGGTCCCGCGGACAAGCCGTGGGAGCAGGCACTCGAACCGGAGATGGTGGACACCTCGGAGTACGCCAAGGACGGTCCGCACCACGTGTGCTTCTCCAACGCCTCCGTGGACAACCCGTGGCGCCAGGTCGGCTGGAAGACGATGCAGGCCGAGGTCGACCTGCACGACGACATCTCCGAGTTCACCGTGCTCGACGCCGAGGCCAAGGACGACAAGCAGATCAGCGACATCTCGTCGATGGTTTCACAGGGCTGTGACGCGCTGATCGTCTCGCCGAACACCACCGCGACGCTGACACCGGCCGTGGAGGCCGCTTGTGACAGCGGCACGCCGGTGATCGTGTTCGACCGTGGCGTCAACACCGACTGCCCGGTGACCTTCATCCATCCGATCGGCGGCTACGCGTTCGGCGCGACGGCGGCGGAGTTCCTCTCCCAGGAGGTCGGTGAGGGCGGCAAGGTCCTCGGCCTGCGCGTCCTGCCGGGTGTCGACGTGCTCGAGCACCGCTGGGCCGCGGCCGAGCGGATCTTCGAGGAGAACGGCGTGAACGTCGTCGGCACCGAGTTCACCGAGAACGACAGCGCCACGGCCAAGAGCGTCGTGTCGGACTACCTGCAGCGCGAGGGCCAGATCGACGGCATCTGGATGGACGACGGTACCGCCGCGGTGCCCGTGCTGGAGGCCTTCGAGGACGCAGGCATGGAGGCGCCGGCGATCTCCGGTGAGGACCAGCAGCGCTTCCTCGAGAAGTGGCAGGAGGAGAACCTCAACGCCATCGCACCGACGTACCCGACCTACCAGTGGCGTACCCCGGTCATCGCCGCGCTGAAGATCCTGAACGGCGAGCAGGTGCCCAAGGAGTGGATCCTGCCGCAGCCGGTGATCGACTCGAACAACCTCGGCGACTACGTCACCGCGGGAATGCCGCCGCTGCACTACGGCCTGTGCGGCTGCCAGGACATGCCCGGCTTCCCGCAGCGCTGGAAGTGAGCATGCACGCGGTCGGCGTGAACACGTGGGTGTGGACCTCACCGCTCGACGACGCCGGGCTGGCCGGGCTGGCGCCCGCGATCGCCAAGCACGGCTTCGACGTCGTCGAGCTCCCGGTCGAGAACCTCGGCGACTGGGACCCGGGCAGGGCCGCCACGCTGCTCGCGGATCTGGGCCTGGCCACCTCGGTGGCGCTGGTGATGCCCCCGGGCCGGGAGCTCGTCCGGGCCGACGCGGGGACGGTGACCGCGACGCAGGACTACCTGCGCCGGTGTGTGGACGTGGCCGCACAGGTGGGTTCGCCCACCCTGTGCGGCCCGGCCTACGCCTCCGTGGGCCGCACCTGGCGGATGACCGGCACCGAGCGGGAGGCCTGCCTGCGCGAGCTGCGCGAGCATCTCGTTCCCGTGCTGGAGCACGCGCGGCAGGCGGGGGTGACGCTCGGCGTCGAACCGCTCAACCGGTACGAGACGAGCCTGCTCAACACGGTGGCGCAGACCCTCGAAGCCATCGAAGGGCTGCCCGCGTGTGGAGTGGCGCTCGACTTCTACCACCAGAACATCGAGGAGACCGACATCCCCGCGGCGATCCGGTCGGCCACCGGCCGGATCGCGCACGTGCAGGTGTGCGGCAATGACCGCGGCACTCCCGGACGCGACCACTTCGACTGGCCAGGGCTGCTGGCCGCGCTCGGCGACGCCGGCTACACCGGGCCGCTGTGCATCGAGTCGTTCACCTCGCACAACCAGAGCATCGCCACGGCCGCGTCGATCTGGCGGCCACTGGCGGAGAGCCAGGACGCCCTCGCCACCGACGGCCTCGCGTTCCTGAGGGAGGTGATGGCGCGCAGCTGACCCCTGGGAAACACCTCAGCTCGACGGCGCCGGCACGCCGCAGTGACCTCTCCCTGTGTCCCCACACGTGAGGAACCCATGAGCAGACGTAAGAGATTCCTGCCGCGGCTCGGCGCCGTGCTGATCGGTGCGCTCGTCGCGTTCGGGCTCGCCCCGGCAGCGGCGCAGGCGCAGGAAGCCGAGTTCGACGCCCTGCTGTTCACCAAGACCGCCGGTTACCGGCACGACTCCATCCCCGCAGGCGTGGCCATGTTCGAGCAGCTGGCCGCCGACAACAACTTCACGATCGACCACACCGAGGACTCGAGCGTCTTCAACGACGCGACCCTCGCCGAGTACGACGTCGTCATCATGTTCCAGACCTCCGGCATGGTCTGGGAGAACGACGCGCAGCGCCAGGCCATGCAGACCTATGTGGACAACGGCGGCGGGATCGCCGCCATCCACAACGCCACGGACATGGGGATCGAGAACGAGTTCCCGTGGTGGGACGAGGTCGTCAACGCGGGCGCGAGCATGCCCTCGCACTCGCCGGGCGTCCTCCAGGGCACCGCGAAGGTCGCCGATCGCCAGCATCCCTCCACGGCCGGATTGCCGGAACGCTGGAACCGCGCCGAGGAGTGGTACAACTTCGACGAGAACATCCGCGGCAAGGCGCACGTGCTGGTGACCGCGGACGAGAGCACCTACAACCCCGGCCCCGACGCGATGGGCGCCGACCATCCCATCTCGTGGTGCCGCGACGTCGGCCTCGCCCGCGTATGGGCCACCGCGATGGGGCACCCGACAGCGGCGTACGGCGAGGAGCTGTTCATCCAGCACCTGCTGGGCGGTGTGCGTACCGCGGCCGGCGTCGAGGAGGCCGACTGCTCGGCCACAGTGGACAGTGCGTATGACAAGGTGGCGCTGGACACCAACACCAAGGCGCCGGTCGCCATGGACATCGCTCCGGACGGGCGGGTCTTCTACACCGAGATCCTCGGTCAGGTGCGGGTGTACGACCCGGAGACGGAGAGCACCTCCACCGCGCTCGACCTGCCCGTCTACTACGGCGGTGAGGACGGCGTCGTCGGTATCACGCTCGATCCGGCCTTCGCCGACAACGGCTGGCTCTACCTGTACTACTCGCCGCCGGGAGAAGAGGAGGTCAACCGGGTCTCCCGGTTCACCGTGGAAGGCAACACCATCCTCCGCGACTCCGAGGTCGCGCTGATTGATATTCCCGCGTCGCGGCAGGAGGAACCGGGCCACACCGGCGGCTACCTGACGTTCGGTCCGGAGGGGAACCTCTACATCGGAGTCGGTGACGACACCAACCCGTTCGAGTCCAGCGGGTACACGCCGATCGACGAGCGGGATGGCCGCGAGCTCTTCGACGCGCAGCGGACCTCGGCCAACACCAACGACCTGCGCGGCAAGATCCTGCGGATTCACCCGGAGTCCGACGGCAGCTACACCGTCCCCGCCGGCAACATGTTCGCGTCGGGTACCGCGAAGACCCGCNAGCGGACCTCGGCCAACACCAACGACCTGCGCGGCAAGATCCTGCGGATTCACCCGGAGTCCGACGGCAGCTACACCGTCCCCGCCGGCAACATGTTCGCGTCGGGTACCGCGAAGACCCGCCCGGAGATCTACGCGATGGGCTTCCGGAACCCGTTCCGGTTCAGCGTCGACGTCGACGGCACCATCTACATGGCCGACTACGGGCCCGACGCCAGGACGGCGAACCCGAACCGGGGACCCGACGGCCAGGTGGAGTGGAACATCATCCGCGAGCCCGGTTTCTACGGCTGGCCGTACTGCACGGGCAACAACATCCCGTACAACGACTACGACTTCGCCACCGGCGTCTCGGGGGACAAGTTCGACTGCGACAACCCGGTCAACGAGTCGCCGAACAACACCGGGCTGACCGAGCTTCCCGCCGCCAAGCAGGCGGAGGTGTGGTACGGCTACGGCGAGTCCCCGAACTTCCCGGAGATGGGCGCGGGCGGTGCGGCTCCGATGGGCGGCCCGGTGTACCGCTACGACCCGAACCTCGAGTCGGAGGTCAAGTTCCCGGAGTACTACGACGGCAAGGCGTTCTTCTACGAGTGGTCGCGCAACGCGCTCTACAATTTCTCCCTGGATCAGCAGGGCGAGTTGCTGAAGATCGATCCATGGCTCACCAGCGAGGAGACGCTGGCGCCGATGGACATGCGCTTCGGCCCTGACGGGGCGATGTACCTGCTCGAATGGGGTGGCGGCTTCGAGAGGGAGAACCCGGACTCGGGGCTGTACCGCATCGAGTACTCGCAGGGTGACCGCAAGCCGGTCGCGAAGTCGGCGGCGAGCGTGACGTCCGGTCGGGCTCCGCTGGAGGTCTCGTTCTCCAGCGAGGGCTCCCAGGACCCGGACGGGACGCCGATCACGTACGCATGGGACTTCGGCGACGGGGCGAGCTCGGCCGAAGCCGACCCTGTGCACACCTACACCGAGAACGGGCAGTACAACGCCCAGCTCACGGTGACCGACGGGACGGGTAAGACCGGAGTCGCCAACCTCACCATCACGGTGGGCAACACGGCACCGACGGTGCGGATCAACGCCCCGGTCAACGGCGGCTTCTTCGACTTCGGGGATACCGTGCGTTTCGACGTCGAGGTGACCGACCCGGAGGACGGCGAGATCGACTGTTCGAAGGTCGAGGTGCAGGCCGCGCTGGGGCACGAGGACCACCCGCACTCGCAGGAACCGATCAGCGGGTGCGAGGGCACGTTCCAGACGATCGTGGACAACAGCCACGTCGGCCAGAACATCGTGTACACGATGGACGCGACCTATACGGACGGCGGTGGCGAAGGGGCACCGCCGCTGAACACACGGAGCAACACGGTGCTGCAGCCGAAGCACAAGCAGGCGGAGCACTTCAGCGACTCGTCGGGCATTCGCGTCGTCTCGCAGGAGGGCGCGGAAAGTGGTGGCCGCATCGGGGATATCGCCGACGGTGACTGGGTCTCGTTCTCGCCGGTGAACCTCACCGGCATCGACCAGGTCTCGCTGCGGGCTTCCTCGGACGGTGGTGGCGGCTCGGTCGAGCTGCGGGCGGGAGCCCCGGACGGCGCCGTGCTGGCGACCGTGGACGTGCCCAACACGGGCGGTTGGAACAACTACGTCAACCTGCCGCCGGTGGACATCACCGACCCGGGTGGCACCACGGAGCTGTTCGCGGTGTTCCGCTCGGCCGCGCCCGGTCCGTACGACCTGGACTCCCTGACCTTCCTCGGCAAGGGAGTCGCGGTCAACGCGGCGCCGCACGTGTCGGTCGAGGCGAGCGCCACCACGGGCAACGCCCCACTGGACGTCGACTTCACCGCCACGGCCGTCGACCCCGAAGGTGACGAGCCGCTGACCTACGAGTGGGCGTTCGGCGACGGCGCCACCGCGTCCGGGCCTGCGGCGAGCCACACCTACACCGAGGTCGGCGAGTACGAGGCGGCGGTGACGGTGACCGACACCGCGGGCCGGAGCAAGCGGGCCACGGTGCCGGTCGAGGTGACGCCCAAGGTGTCGCCGCCGATCGAGTGCCTGACCGACGGCTCCGACGAGTTCTCCGGCACGGCGCTGGACACCGGCCGGTGGACGACCGTCCGGCCCGAGGGCTCCGACTACGCCGTCTCGGACGGCCGGTTGCACCTGCCCACCGCGGCCGGTGACATCAACGGATCGGCCGCAGGCCCGATCTCGTTCGCCGGGCAGCGGGCGCCGTCCGGCAGCTGGTCGGCGACGACGCTCGTGACGATCGACGCCACCCAGCAATGGCAGCAGGGCGGGATCCTGCTGTGGGCCGACGACGACAACTACGCCAGGGTGAACGTGCAGTCCAACGGATCGGCGCGGGAACTGGAGTTCGTCCGGGAGAGCGGTGGCCAGCGGGAGATCCGCAAGGGCGCGCTCGCCACCGACGGCACGAGCTTCCACCTGCGGATGGAGAGCGACGGCACGTCGCTGACCGCCTACACCTCGGCGGACGGCGTCACCTGGACCGCCTACGGTGACTCCTTCCCCGCGGAGGGCTTGACCGGCGGGCAGATCGGCCTGTACGCGCTCAAGGGCGACACGCCGGCGCCGGTGATCGACGCGTCGTTCGACTACTTCCACCTCTCCGCGGCGGGGCAGGAGGTCGGCCCGGACGACGAGTTCGACGGTGACCGGATCGACGGCTGCCGCTGGAACGCCGTGGTGCGGCCCGACCTCAGCACCATGCGGGTCACCGACGGTGAGCTGCGCATCGACACCGTCAACGCCGACATCAACGGCGGCAGCAACGACGACCCGCCGAACTTCCTCCTGCAGGAGCCGCCCGAGGGCGACTGGACCGTGGAGACGAAGATGCGGGCCCCGCTGGTCGAGCGCTACCAGCTCGCCGGGTTCATGGTGCACGGCAACGACGACGACTACGTCAAGTTCGACGTGGTCGCCGTGAACGAGCCGGGATCGGCGACGAGCCTGCGGGCCGAGCTGGTGTCGGAGAACGAAGGGCAGTTCGGCAACGGCGGCAACCGCTCGATCGCGCTCGGCGACACCGAGAGCGGCTGGTGGTACCTCCGCCTGGCCAAGACCGGCGACACCTATGCCGGCTGGGTCAGCCACGACGGCGAGGAGTGGACCTCGGTCGGGGATCCCGTGACCAACGCGGTGCCCGATCCAGGGGTCGGCCTGATGGCGATCGGCCCGCAGCAGACCGAGGGCCCCGTGACCGTCGGCTTCGACTGGTTCCGTCTCTCGGCCGGTCAGGCTGACGAGCAGGCACCGGTGACGGAGGCGAGCCTGGCTCCGGCGGAGCCGGACGGGGCGGACGGCTGGTACCGCACCGCGCCGGTGCTGACGCTGGCTGCCGATGACGGCGACGGATCGGGTGTGGCGTCGACCGAGTACCGGATCGATGGCGGCGAGTGGCTGCCGTACGCCGGGCCGTTCCCGCTGAGCGAGGACGGTGAGCATGTCGTGGAGTACCGCTCCACCGACGAGGCGGGCAACGTCGAGCAGGCCGGCTCCAGCGCCGTCCGGCTCGACGCGACCGCGCCGGAGCTCACCGTGTCCGGGGTGGAGGCCGGCCGGTCCTACGGCGACTCGGCGGATCTCACCGTGGGCTGGGAGGTGGCGGATGCCACCTCCGGGCCCGGTTCCGCCACCGCCACGCTCGACGGGCAGCCGGTCGCCGAAGGGACCGTGCTGGCACTGCACACCCTCGAGCTGGGTACGCACGAACTGGTCGTGACCGCGACCGACGCCGCGGGCAACGGCACCGAGCGGGCCGTCACCTTCACGGTGACGACCTCGATCCAGGACCTGCGTGCACTCCTCGATCGGTTCACCGCCGAGGGGCGGATCGACCGGCCGACGGCGATCCAGCTGAACGCCTCGCTCGGCACCGCCGAACTGCTGCGCGAGCGGAGCGCCGACCACGGAGCCTGGCAGGCGATGCGGGTGTTCGCCGCGGTCGCCGAGCGCCGGGTGGCGGACGAGCAGGTCAAGGCAGTGCTGGTCCGGGATGCCGAGGCACTGATGGAGCAGTGGCGCGGCTGATGGGACCGGCGAAGACGCGGGGGCGGATGCCGGGCCGTTCCCCGCACCGGCCGGCGCCGCAGCGGGTCAACCCGTTGCGGCGCCGGCTCCGGCCCCTGCTGGCGGTCGCGGCGGCGCTGCTGGCCGGTGTGCTCGCGGTGCTGCTGCTGCCGGGCGTCCTCGGCGGGGGAGACCCCGTCGAGGAACGGGTGGCCGAGTTGCGCGGGCAGGAGCGGGAGCGCGACGCCGGCCTGACGCGGGAGCTCGTCACGACCGCGGAGCAGGTGCGGGCGGAGGTCGTCCCGGTGCTCGCGGAGCTGGAGGAGGCGGTCGCCGGGGAGGCCGCAGGCACGGCGGCGGACGTCGCGGCGTGGCGGCGGGCGGTCCAGGCCGCTGCCGAGCCGCTGCGCGAGCGGCCCTCGGGTGGCACGGAGGTCAACCTGGCCAGGGCCGGCCTCGCCGGTGCGGTGACCGCGCTCGGCCGCGCGGTGGACACCTACGCCGCCTCGCTGGAGGCGTCCGGGGAGCTGCGCGAACGTTTGCGCGGGCTGGCCGGTGAGCTCCGGGAGGACGCCGTGGCCGCGTGGTCGGTGGCGGCGAACCAGCTAGACGTGGCCGGTATCGCGGCCGGGCTGGGCCATGTCCACGTCTTCCTCGGCGAGCCGCACGCGGAACACGGCGGCCCCTGAGCGCTCGTGCGTACGCCTGTCCCCGATGCCACATCGGGGGACGTGTGCCTACGGTGTGTACGAGCCTGCAGTCTCGGGTAAGGAGTGATGATGATCGAAGCCGACCGTGACGTCTGCATCGGCGCGGGGATGTGTGCCGTCACCGCGCCCGAGGTGTTCGACCAGAGTGACGACGGTCTGGTGGTGCTGCGGACCGACTCGCCGCCGCCGGAGGTGGCGGACGCCGTCGAGGAGGCGGTCGAGCTGTGCCCATCGGGCGCCCTCAGCCTGCGCGGTAGGTGAGCAGGTAGCGCCAGAACGGCAGCCTGTACAACCGCCGGCCGGGCCGACTCGCCCCGCACCTCGGCGGATGGACGGTACCGCACCCGATCGGGTGGCTCTGCCGCCCACGTAGACTCGCCGGAGCAGGAAACGCGAGTTGGGAGTGCGTGTGCCGCAAGGTGAGCCGTCCGACGACGAGGAGTTCCCGCCGGAGCTCACGACCGGGGAGAACTTCATCGCCGGCCCGTTGCCGGACGACCCGGAGAACGAGCCCGGCGAGCAGGTCGACGAGGCCGCGATCGAGGAGCGGGCTCGCTACGAACTGCGCGTGGTCGAGGCCGAGCTCAACCAGCGCTGGCCGGAGACCAAGATCGCGCCGACGCTCACGCGCATCTCCGCACTGCTGAACCTCCTCGGCGACCCGCAGAAGACCTATCCGGTCGTGCACATCGCCGGCACCAACGGCAAGAGCTCCACCGCGCGGATGGTCGACTCCCTGCTGACCCGGCTCGGCCTGCGGGTCGGCCGCTACACGAGCCCGCACCTGCAGCTCGTCACCGAGCGGATCAGCATCGACGGCGGCCCCATCTCGGCGGAGAAGTACGTCGACACCTACCGCGACGTCGCGCCGTTCGTGTCCATGGTGGACGGAGCGGCCGGGCCCGGCGACCCGGCGATGAGCAAGTTCGAGGTGCTCACCGGCATGGCCTTCGCCGCGTTCGCCGACGCACCGGTGGAGGTGGCCGTGGTGGAGACCGGGCTCGGCGGCACCTGGGACGCCACCAACGTCGCCGACGCGCAGGTCGCCGCGATCACCCCGATCGGGATCGACCACGTCGAGTACCTCGGCGGTGACCGCGCCGGTATCGCCGCGGAGAAGGCCGGGATCATCAAGCCGGGCAGCGTGGCGGTGCTGGCCGAGCAGGAGCCCGACGCCGAGCGTGTGCTGCTCGAACGCGCCGTGGAGGTGGACGCGACGGTGGCGCGGGCAGGCAGCGAGTTCGCCGTGCTCGACCGGGAGATCGCGGTCGGCGGCCAGATGCTGCGCCTGCAGGGGCTCGGTGGCGTCTACGACGAGGTCTTCCTGCCGCTGCACGGCGCCCACCAGGCCGCGAACGCCGCGCTCGCGCTGGCCACCGTCGAGGCGTTCTTCGGCGCGGGCAAGGACAAGCAGCTCGTCATCGAGGCGGTTCGCGAGGCGTTCGCCGATGTGGTGACCCCGGGCAGGCTCGAACCCGTCCGGGCCGCGCCCACGGTGCTGCTGGACGCCGCGCACAACCCGCACGGTGCCGCCGCCCTCGCCGCGACGATCTCCGAGGAGTTCGCCTTCCGCAGGCTCGCGGCCGTGGTCGGCGTGCTGGGGGAGAAGGACGCCAGGGGAATTCTCGAGGCGCTCGAACCGGTCGTGTCGGAGATCGTCGTCACCCGCAACAGCTCCGAGCGCGCGATGCCGGTGGCCGAGCTCGCCGACCTGGCCAGGTCGGTCTTCGGGGAGGAGCGGGTCTCGGCCGAGCCGTCCCTCGACGCGGCGATCGAGACGGCGGTCGGCCTCGTCGAACGGACCGACGACCCGGAGGAGCCGCTCGCCGGTGGCGGCGTGCTCGTGACCGGTTCCGTGGTCACCGCCGGGGATGCGCGCACCCTGCTCGGCAAGGAGCCGGCATGAGCGAGCACCCGGAACCGGCCGGGGCCCCGCCCGGCCCGGCGAAGGACCCGATGAAGTCCTTCCGCGGGGTGCAGGCAGGCACGCTGGTGATCGAGGCCATCGTGGTCGCCCTCGCGCTGCCGGTGGTGGCGCAGCTGGGCAGCGGTATCACCAGCGCACAGGGCTGGACGCTGATCGGGATCGCCGTCGCGTTCGTGCTGTGCTGCGGGCTGCTGCGCAGGCCGTGGACGATCTGGCTGGTGCTCGGCCTGCACGCGGGCCTGCTCGCCTTCGTGGTGGCGCTGCCTGCCGTGGCGGTGATCGGCGTGGTGTTCCTGGCGGTCTGGCTGTGGCTGATGTGGCTGCGCAGGCAGGTCGCCATCCGGATGGCCGAGGGCAGGCTGCCGGGCCAGCAGCAGGGCACTCCGTAACTTCACCGCCGCGCAAGTCCGCGTTCGCCGGTTCGCCGCCGCGGCCGGATACAAGTGGCGCATGACCGAACAGACTGGGATTCCCCGCCGATCCGCGCTCAGAGTGGGCCTGCTCGGCACCGGAGTGCTCGCCTCGGGCGTGCTCGGCGCCGGGCAGGCCGCCGCGCTGCTCCGCACCGGCAGGCCGACGCTGACGCACGGGGTGCAGTCCGGCGACGTCGGAGCGCGCTCGGCGATCGTGTGGACGCGCGCGGACAAGCCGTCGCGGATGATCGTGGAGGTCTCCCGCGATCCCTCGTTCCGGCGTGCGCGCCGCCTGCGTGGCCCGTTCCTCACCCCGGACACCGGCGGCACCGGGAAGCTGCGCGTCCCCGCGCTGCCGCCGGGCACCGAGCTGCACTACCGGGTGACGGCCGAGGCGCTCGACGGGCGTAGCGCGAGCGCGCCGCTGACCGGCCGGTTGCGCACGGCGCCGGTGGGCAGGCAGGACGTCCGGCTGGTGTGGTCCGGCGACGTGGCTGGCCAGGGCTGGGGGATCAACCCCGAGATCGGCGGGATGACGGCGTACGCCGCGATGGCCGGACGCGCGCCGGACCTGTTCCTGCATAACGGTGACACCGTGTACGCGGACGGGCCGCTGCGCGAGACCGTGGAGCTGCCGGACGGCCGCACGTGGCGCAACCTCGTCACCCCGGAGAAGGCGAAGGTCGCCGAGACCCTCGACGATTACCGCGGGCAGTTCGCCTACAACCTGCTCGACGAGAACGTGCGCGCCTTCGCGGCCGCCGTGCCGAGCTACGTGCAGTGGGACGACCACGAGGTCGTGAACAACTGGTATCCGGGCGAGATCCTCGACCTGCCGCAGTACACGGAGAAGCGCGTCGACGTGCTCGCCGCACGGGCGTTGCGGGCGTTCCACGAATGGCACCCGGTCGACACACGGGCCGCGGTGGACGGCCGCGTCTACCGGAGTTTCGGCTACGGCAGGCACGTCGAGGTTTTCGTGCTCGACATGCGCAGCTACAAGGACGCCAACGACGCCGACCGCACCGGTCACGGCTCCGTGCTCGGCCGGCGCCAGGCGAGCTGGCTGGTGCGGGAGCTCGCCCGCAGCACGGCGACCTGGAAGATCATCCAGGCCGACCTGCCGGTCGGGCTCGTCGTGCCGGACGGGCAGCACATCGAGGGCGTGGCCAACGGCCTGCCCGGAGCGCCCGGCGGCCGGGAGAGCGAGCTGGTGTGGGTGCTGCGGGAGCTCGCGCGTCGGCGAGTGCGCAACGTGGTGTGGCTGACCGCGGACGTGCACTACACGGCGGCGCACCACTACTCGCCCGAGCGGGCCGCGATCGCCGACTTCGACCCGTTCTGGGAGTTCGTGTCCGGGCCGCTCAACGCGGGCGCGTTCGGGCCGAACGCCCTCGACCCGACGTTCGGCCCCAGGGTGGAGTTCACGCATGCCCCGCCCGCCGCGAACACCTCGCCGATGGACGGCTATCAGCACTTCGGCGAGCTCAACGTCGATGGCGCGAGCGGCGAGCTCACCGTGGACCTGCGGGACGGCACTGGTGCGTCGCTGTGGGCGACCACCCTGCGGCCACGGCACCGGTGACCCGGCGGTTAGAGTGCGCGGCATCGATCGCAGTCAATGAAGGAGAAACACCCCGTGAGTGAGCGCACGCTGGTTCTGATCAAGCCCGATGGCGTCAGGCGTGGCCTCGTCGGTGAGGTCATCTCGCGCATCGAGCGCAAGGGGCTCGGCCTCGTCGCGATGGACCTGCGCCACGTCGAGCGCTCGGTGGCCGAGGAGCACTACGCCGAGCACAAGGAGAAGCCGTTCTTCGGCGAGCTGCTGGAGTTCATCACGTCGGGTCCGGTCGTGGCGATGGTCGTCGAGGGTCCGCGTGCGGTCCCGGCCTTCCGCCAGATCGCCGGCGGCACCGACCCGGTGGAGAAGGCCACGCCGGGCTCGCTGCGCGGTGACTTCGCGCTGGAGACGCAGTTCAACCTGGTGCACGGCTCCGACTCGGCCGAGTCGGCCGAGCGCGAGCTGAAGCTCTGGTTCCCCGAGCTCTGATCGCCCGTCCTTGATCCCAGGCAGGCGCGGCGTCGTGCCTGGTCACCTCTCGTGAGTGCGCACGCGAGTGAGAACTCGGTTCCTCACTCACCACCGGTGAAGGCCACCAGCGCCGCTGGTGGCCTTCACCGCGCCGCCCGTCACCGCTATGGTCGAGACCTGTTGGCAGACGGATCTCACCTGGGGGCTGAGGCGAGTGAATCGTTTTCGCGGCGGCAGGCGTGGCATCGCGGTACTCGGGGCGGCGGTGCTCGCGGCGGGTTTGCTCACGAACGGGCAGGCGGGCGCGTCCGGAGTGCTCGGCACCAACGGTGCGCCGGTGCCGGAACTGCAATGGGGGCCGTGCCCGGCGGGCACGCCGGAACGATACGAGTGTGCCGAGGCCGAGGTACCACTGTCCTACCGCAGCCCGCGCGGACCGGCCATCACGCTCGCGGTGGGCCGGCTGCCCGCGGCGGATCAGGCGAACAAGCTCGGCACGATCTTCTACAACCCGGGTGGCCCGGGCGGTTCCGGCCGCATCCCGCCCGAGCTCACCCCGGGGTTGCACGAGAGGTTCGACATCGTCGGCTTCGATCCGCGCGGTGTCGCGGCCAGCACGCCGCTGCGCTGTTTCGAGTCCTCGGAGCAGGCCGAGTTGCTCGGCGGTCCGTTCCCGGTCACCCTCGCCGAGCAGCGGCAGCGCATCCGGGACACCGCCAGGGCCAGTGCGCTGTGCGCCCGGAACGCGGGCCCGCTGCTCGATCACATGTCCACGGCGAACGTCGCCCGCGACATGGATCTGCTGCGCCAGGCAGTCGGCGAGGAGCGGACGTCGTACTACGGCATCTCCTACGGCAGTCACCTCGGCAGCGTCTATGCCAACATCTTCCCCGAGCGCGTGGGTTCGCTGGTGATCGACGCGGTGCTCGATCCCGTCGAGTGGACCACCGGGTACCGGCCCGGCGAGCGTTTCCACCCGTTCTCCTACCGGCTCGGCAGCTTCGAGGGCAGCCGCCGCGCGCTGGAGGCGTTCTTCGCCGCCTGTGCGGCGGAGGTGAGTTGTGCGTTCCGGGAGCCTGGTGCGGACCTGGCGGCCAAGTTCGACACGCTGCTGGACCGGCTCCGGAAGGAGCCCGCGACGATCACCCTGCCCGGCGGGGAAGGGGAGACCGAGGTCACCTACCAGCAGTTCATCGGCTTCACGCTCGGCGCCCTCTACGGCGCCGAGTCCTCGCCGGTGCTGGCCGAGTTCCTGCAGGCGGTCGACGACGCGACCGACCCGGCCGTGCGCCTGCAGAGCCCGCCGGTCGCCGCGCTGCCACCCGCCGCGCCGTCACCGGGCTTCCAGCAGGATGTCTACGTCGGGCCGGAGCAGGGCATCGGCGTCTTCTGCGCCGACAGCGACAATCCGGGCAACCCGTGGGCCTGGGGCCACTTCGCCCGCAAGGCCGATCGGAAGGCGCGCGGTTTTGGCTCACAGTGGACGTGGCTCTCGCTGCCGTGTGCGACGTGGCCCGGTGCCGACCGCGATCGCTACACGGGCCCGTGGAACCGGCGGACGCCGAACCCGGTGCTGGTCATCGGCAACGGCCAGGGCGACCCCGCGACACCGTACGAGGACGCCGTGCGCACGTCGCGGTTGCTCGGTGACGCGCGGCTGCTCACCCTCGACTCCTTCGGCCACGGCGCGCGCGGGGAGAGTGCCTGCATCGACGCCGCCCTCGACGCCTACTTCGTCGAGGGCGACCTCCCGCCCGAGGGCACCGTGTGCGAGCCGGACCGCGGCCCGTTCGACGCCCCCGCCCCCACCTCGTGAGTGCGCACACGAGTTAGAACGCCGGTAGCCACTCACGACGCTGTTACGCGCTGACGAGGCCGAGGCCCAGCTCGTCCAGGATGCGGGCCACGGCCCGGGTCTCGGCCTCGTCGAGCGGCAGCAGCGGCGGGTTCGTCGCCGGGCAGTCGATGATGCCGCGCAGCGCCAGCGCCGCCTTGAACGCGCCGAGCGCGCCCGCGGTGAACCCGATCCGGCCGCGGTCGGCGATCGCGGTGATGCCGAACAGCCGCGCGAGCCGTTCCTGCTCCGCCCTGGCGGCCCGCACGTCGCCGTCGCGCGCCGCCCGGTACAGCCGCACGTAGCCATGCGGGTCCACATTGGCCAGTCCTGGCACGAGCCCGGCCGCCCCGAGCTCGACGGCGGTGTCGGCGAGCAGTTCCGAACCGCTCAGGACGGGGAAACCCGCGCCCGTGCGGCGCAGCACCTCGCGGAAGGCCGCCAGATCGCCACTCGAGTCCTTCAGCGCGACGGCGAGGTTCGCCTCCGCCAGCTCGGCGACGACGTCCGGCGTCAGCCGGGCCCCGACCGCGCTCGGGATGTCGTAGGCGACCACCGGCACGTCCAGGGCCGCCTGGACGTGCCGGAAGTGCTCGACTATCTCCTCCGGGTGTGGCTGGACGTAGAACGGCGCGGTGACGACGACCGCGTCCACGCCGAGCTCCGCCGCCTGCCTGGCGTGCTCGATCACCCGCCGTGTCCCGGTGTCGACCGCGCCCGCGAGCACCGGCACGGCACCGGCGACCGTGCCGAGCGCGACCTCGGTCACGGCCCGCCGCTGCGCGGTGTCGAGCAGCGCGATCTCGCCGGTCGAGCCGCCGAGGAACACGCCGTCCACGCCCGCGTCGAGCTGGAACGCCACCAGCCGTTCGAGTGACTGGCGGTCCACCTCCCCCCGGCCGTCGAGCGGGGTGGTGAGCGGCGGGACGACGCCGTGCGGTGAGAGCCCGGTCTCAGCGGCCACTGGTGATCTTCCCCTCTCCGGTGAGGAACGCGGGTGCGTCGGAGTCGCTGCCCAGGGCACGGCCGATCCGTGCGGGCACCCCGAACCCGATGATCAGTGCGACGACGACGGTGAGCGAGCCGGCCAGGATCGCGAGCGCGGTGCCGAGGCTGCCGATCTCCTCCGCGATCGCCGCCCCGGCCAGCGGTGCGACCGCACCGCCGAGCGCGCCGACGTTGTAGGAGAACCCGAGCCCCGCGGCGCGGAGCCGGGTGGGGAAGTGGTCGCCGATGTATTTCGGCAGCAGCCCGGAGATGCCCTGGCTGGTGAACTGCATCGCGAAGAGCAGGACCCAGAGCAGCACGACATTGTTCGCGTCGCCCGCGGGCAGCGCGAACACCGGGAACACGAACGCGAGCGACACGAAAAGCCCGAGGACGTAGGTACGCCGGGTGCCGAGTTTGTCGCCGAGCACACCGGCGAGGCAGGACCCGGCGGCGTAGCCGAGACCGGCCCAGGTGAGCGCGGTGGACACCTGCCCGGTGTCGTAGCCGAGGTCGCTCTTGAGGTAGGTCGGCAGCAGCGACTGGATCGGCCACGAGTACAGGAACGCGCAGAACACCGTGATCATAATCGCGAGCATCACCGGCCACAGCCGCCCGGCAAGCTGGACGGCGAAGGCCAGCAGGCAGACCACGGCGAGCGCGATGAGCAGCGGCGTCGCCCCGCCGGCCGTCCTGGTGAAGATGAACCCCAGAGCGGCCGAGAGCACGACGGCGAGGGCGGCGTTGGGCAGCCTGCGCCGTGCCGAGAACAACACGGACGACGTCGTCACGTCGGTGCGCCCGCCGACCTCGGCCTGCCATTCGGCGGCCTCCGGAAGCGCGCGGCGCAGGTACAGCGTGAGCGCGATCGGGACGATCCCGGCGTAGAAGAGCCAGCGCCAGCCGCCCAGCGGCACGATCACCTCGTAGGCGAGCGCGGCGAGCACCGTGCCGATCGGGTAGGCGGAGAGCAGGAACCCGGTGGCGCGGTTGCGCATGGACTTCGGCCAGGACTCCATCACGTAGGTGGCGCTGGAGCCGTACTCGCCTGCCATGCCGATGCCGACGATGGCCCTGAAGACGAACAGCGACCAGTAGCCCCAGGCGAACCCGCACAGCGCGCTGCCGAGGGAGAAGGCGAGGATCGCCAGGATCATCGCCGGTTTCCGGCCGAATCGGTCGCCGATCGCGCCGAGCACCAGGCCGCCCAGCCAGCGCGAGACGAACGCGGCGGAGACCAGCGTCGCGGCCTTCGTCAGGCTGAGGTCGAAGTCGTCGGCGATCTCGGTGAGGACGAGGGTGATCAGGATGAAGTCGAAGCCGTCGAGCAGGTAGCCCAGCCACGCGGCGAAGAACGCCTTACGCTGCGGCCGGGAGAGCTGGCGGAACGACCGGGGGATGCCGGGCGGCGGCGCTGCCATGGCCTGGACCTCCGTTACGTCAGGACATAGGATGTCCTATGTCGCCCGGTAAAGTAGACGGAAAGGCGGCGCGATGCAAGCGCTCGATCCGGGGCCCCGTGCCTGAACCTCTAGACTCGGCGCTCGTGGAGACCTCGGCGAGCCGCCGGCCGACCGGCGCCCGCGCCAACCAGCGCGCACTGCAGGAGTCGATCAAGCGACTGATCGTCGACCGCGGGCTGGCGCCTGGCTCGCCGCTGCCCACGGAGTCCGAGCTGATGCAGGAGCTCGAGGTGAGCAGGCATCCGCTGCGGGAGGCGATGAAGGCTCTCGAGGCCGTCGGCATCGTCGACATCCGGCACGGCTACGGAACCTACGTCGGCTCGGTCCCGCTCTCGGCGCTGGAGAGCGGGCTGGCGTTCCGCAGCGCCCTCTCCGTACGTGGCGACTACGCCGACATCCGCCACCTGCTCGAGGTCCGCGAGGTGCTGGAGACCGGGCTGGTCGGGCGCGTGCTCGAGGCATACGACCGGCTGGACTTCGGCACGCTCGAGGAGGCCGTGGCGGAGATGGAGGGCGCGGCCGAGCAGGGCCGCTACGCGCCGGCGCAGGACTGGCGGTTCCACGAGACGCTGTACCTGCCGCTGGGCAACGCCCTCGTGCTCGATCTGCTCCAGGTCTTCTGGAAGGTGTTCAACGCCCTCGACGCCCAGCTCCCGAGGGCGGACGACACGCCGGTGGAGACGGCCCGCTCGCACCGCGCGATCCTGGAGGCGTTGCGGGCGCGGGACGAGCCCGCCCTCCGCGCGGCGGTCAGCGAGCACTTCCGCGGCATCCGGGCCCGCGTCACCGCGGGGGCCGGAACGGCAGGCTGAGCGCGGCGACGCCCGCCGTCACCAGGAACGCCGCAGGCAGACCGTGGCCGTCGGCGAACGCGCCGAGCAGCGCGGGCCCCGCGATCGCGCCCAGCCCGAGCGCGAACAGCGTCACGCTGAAGCCGGTCGTCGGCCGCGCGGGAAAGACCTGGTGGCTCCAAACGGCCAGCAGCCCCGAGATCGCCATGAAGCTCGACCCGTACAGCACCGCGGACACGACGACCGTGGTGAGCGCGCCCGGAGCCGTGCCGAGCAGGGCGATCGCGGCGGCGAACGCGGCCAGCAGTACCGCGTGGGCGCGCCGGAGACCCAACCGCGCGAGCAGGCCGCCGGTGAGCACGCCCGCTGTGCCGGCCAGCCCGGTGAGCGTCCAGAACAGCGGCGCCGTGGCGGAGCCGGAGCGCGCCGCACGCGAGATCGCATCCACCGCGAAGAACCAGTAGACGGCGCCGGAAAGTCCATAGAGGAATGCGGTCAGGTAGAGCGGGACGGCGGCGCGGCGTGCGAACGAGCGCGCCGGGAAACCGCTGCCTGGCACGGTTCCGGACGGCAGGACGCGCGCGTTGCCGAGCAGCACGGCGAGGCCGATCACGGCGAACGCCACCCAGGCGAACCGCCACCCGCCGTCGCGGGTCAGGAGTGCCAGCGGTCCGGCGATGGCGACGGCGAAGGCCGTTCCCGCGGGAATCCGCGCGAGCACTCGCTCGCGAGGTCCCGGTGCGAGCATCAGGTCGGCCGCATCGGAATAGGGTGCCCAGGCGAAGCCGGAGCTCGCTCCGGCCAGAACCAGCCCGGCCACCAGCATCTCCGGTGCCACGGCGCAGGCCACGAGTGCCGTCCCGACGGTGGCCGAGAGGCCCGCCGCGATGATCAGCCGCCGGGGGCCCGCTCTTGGGGCGAGCAGACCCACCGCGACCAGCGCGGCGAGGTAGCCCGCGTAGGTGCCGCTGGAGAGCACGCCGAGCTGGGTGACGGACAGGCCGAACTCGGTCCGGAACTCGGGCAGGAACAGGCCCGAGCCGTAACGAGCGAATCCGAAGGCGACACCGATGGCGGGCGTCCCGGCCAGGCCGAGCCTCCAGGTCCCGGACAGCCGTGGTGGCAGAGTGGACGTCATGCGCTGATCATCGTCCGCGGTCGATCAAGGGACCAGTGGCGTCAAGGCCAGTCTTCGCTAAGATCACGCCATGCCCCGCCGCCGCACCGTCTCCGTGCTTGCCTACGACGGCATGTCGGCTTTCGAGACCGGCATCGCGACCGAGGTATTCGGTCTGGCCTGGCCGGACATCGGCGTGGAGTGGTACGACCTGGTGATCTGCGCCGAGCATCGTGGGCCCGTGCCGATGCTCGGCGGGGCGACCCTGCGGACTCCGCACGGTCTCGACGAGTTCGCCGCGGCGGACACCGTGCTGGTGCCGAGCGTCGCCGACGTGGCCGCCGACCCTTCGCCCGGTGTCGTGGCCGCGTTGCGCAGGGCGCACCGGCGGGGCGCCCGGATCGTCTCCATCTGCACCGGCGCGTTCGCGCTGGCGGCGGCCGGCCTGCTGGACGGACGCCGGGCGACGACCCACTGGCGCTACGCCGACGGCCTCCGGCGCCGGTACCCGCGGGTCGAGGTCGACCCGAACCCGCTCTACGTCGAGGACGGCGGCGTGTTCACCAGCGCGGGCTGCGCGGCAGGCCTCGACCTGTGCCTGCATCTGGTGCGCGAGGACCTCGGCGCGACGGTGGCCAACTCGGTCGCACGGCGGATGGTCGTCCCGCCGCACCGGGACGGCGGGCAGGCACAGTACATCGAGACACCCGTGGCACGCGATCCCGAGGACGACCGTGTCGCGGACAGCATGCGGTGGGCCGCCGGGCACCTCACCGAGCGCATCACTGTCGCGAAGCTCGCTGCGCGGGCCCGCATGTCACCCCGCAGCTACCTGCGGCACTTCACCAGGGCGACCGGGACGAGCCCCATCCGCTGGCTCGTCATGCAACGTGTACAGGCGAGCCTGCCGCTCCTGGAGACGACCGACTCGTCCATCGAGCAGGTCGCGCACGCCGTCGGATTCGACACCGCCGTGAACTTCCGGCACCACTTCACGCGAGCCATGCGCACCTCGCCGTCGGCGTACCGCAGGACCTTCGAGCATCGCCGCACGTAGGGCAGGCGGAGAGCGGAAAAGCGATCGATTCTGTCGGTGGGGCATGGCAGTGTTCGTGGCGTGGTGGACGAGAGCCCGATGGTGGAGGCCAAGGCGCTGGTGAAGCGCTTCGGCGACTTCGAGGCCGTCCGGGGCGTCGATGTCCACGTCCGGCGAGGGGAGGCATTCGGCTTTCTCGGCCCGAACGGCGCGGGCAAGTCGTCGACGATGCGGATGATCGCCGCGGTCTCGCCCCGTTCGGACGGCGAGCTGAAGGTGCTCGGCATGGACCCGGACCGGGACGGCCCGCGGATCAGGGCGCGGCTCGGCGTGGTGCCGCAGCAGGACAACCTCGACAGCGAGCTGACCGTCCGGCAGAACCTGCAGGTCTACGGCCGCTACTTCGGACTCTCGCGTGCCCACGTGCGCCGCAAGGCGGCGGAGCTGATGGGCTTCGCCCAGCTCGGCGAGCGGGCTGAGGACGAGGTGGAGCCGTTGTCGGGCGGCATGAAGCGGCGGCTGACGATCGCGCGCTCGCTGGTCAACGACCCGGAGCTGCTGCTGCTCGACGAGCCGACCACCGGGCTCGATCCGCAGGCCCGCCACCTGCTGTGGGACCGGCTGTTCCGGCTGAAGTCCGAGGGCGTCACGCTCATCGTCACCACGCACTACATGGACGAGGCCGAGCAACTGTGCGACCGGCTCGTCGTGATGGACGGCGGCCGGATCGCCGCGGAGGGCTCGCCCAGCGAGCTGATCGCCCGGTTCTCCACGCGCGAGGTGCTGGAACTGCGGTTCCCGCCCGGCGAGCAGGATGCCGTGGTGGCTGTGGCAGGCGGTCTCGCGCAACGCATGGAGGTGCTGCCCGACCGGCTCCTGCTCTACACCGACTCCGGGGAGTCGGCGCTGGAACGCGCGTACGCCAGGGGGGTGCGGCCGCTGTCGAGCCTCGTGCGGCGCAGCACGCTCGAAGACGTCTTCCTTCGGCTGACCGGCAGGAGCCTCGTCGAATGACGGCGCCCGCCCCCGGCCGGGTCCTCGGATCCTGGCGCGCGGCCTGGCTGCGCGTCGAAGGGCACTGGATCTGGTACCGGCGATACTGGACGTCCACTTTGTACTCAACCGGGCTGCAGCCGCTGCTGTTCCTGGTGGCGATGGGCATCGGTTTCGGCTCTCAGGTGGAGCCCGGCGCGGCCACCGGCGGTCTGTCCTATCTGCACTACGTGGCACCCGCGCTACTGGTGGCGAGCGCGGTGCAGAACGCGGTGGGGGAGTCGAGTTTCCCTGTGCTGTCCGGTTTCAAGTGGCAGAAGGACTACGTGGCCGTCACCGCCACGCCGGTCACGGCGGGCCAGCTGCTCGGGGGGCAGCTCATCTGGGTCGGGCTGCGGCTGTCGCTGGCCGGTGCCGTGTACGTGCTGATCGCGTTCGCGTTCGGTGCCTGGCAGGGTGCCGGCGCGTTGCTGGTGCTGCCCGTCGCGGTCGCCACCGGGCTCGCGTGCGCGGCGCCGATGATGGCGATCGCCGCGACGACCTACGACGAGGGAGCGCGGTTCGTCTCCCTGTTCCGGTTCGTGGTCATGCCGATGACGCTGTTCGCAGGCACGTTCTTCCCGGTCACACAGATCCCGGGCGCGTTGCGGTGGCTGGCCTGGGTGTCGCCGCTGTGGCACGGCAACGAGCTCGCCCGCGGGGTGGCCCTCGGCGGCCTGGAACCGCTGCCGGCGATGGGACATGCCGCCTACCTCGCCGCCGTCTTCGCGGCGGGCGGGCTGGCGGCACGCCACTACTTCTACCGCAGGCTGGTGATCTAGCTGTGCCCGTGACCGAGGGAACCCGCCCACGGGGGCTGCTGCTGCGCATCCTGCCGCCCGGGCTCTACGCGGGCAGGGCGAGCGCGATCATCGAGCGGTCGATGCTGTCCTACTCGCGGGGCTGGCTCGTCTTCGTGTCCGGTGTGCTCGAACCGCTCTTCTACCTCGTGGCGTTCCAGATCGGCTTCGGCAGGCTCGTCACCGAGGTCGCCGGGCCGGGTGGGCAGCCGATGCCCTACGTGGCGTTCGTCGCTCCGGCACTGCTGGCCGCCTCGGCGATGAACGGCGCCGTCTTCGACTCGACCTTCGGCGTGTTCTTCAAGTTCAAGTACGCCAAGACCTATGACGCGATGCTGGCGACGCCCATCGGCCCGCTCGACGTCGCGATCGGCGAGATCGGCTGGGCTGTGCTGCGCGGCGGCCTCTACGCCGTCGCCTTCTTCGGTGTGATGAACGTCATGGGACTGGTCACCTCGCCGTGGGCGCTGCTGCTGGTCCCGGTCGCGCTGCTGGTGGCCTTCGCGTTCGCCGCGATCGGAATGGCCTGTGCGACGTTCATCCGCTCACCGACGCAGTTCGAGTTCGTCCAGCTCGCCGTCGTGCCGATGTTCCTGTTCTCCACGACGTTCTTCCCGCTGTCGGTGTTCCCGGGGCCGCTGCAGGTGGTCATCCAGTTCCTGCCGCTTTACCACGGGGTGGAGCTGATGCGCGGCCTTTCGGTGGGCGTGCTCGACCCGACGATGGCCGGGCACGTGGCCTACCTCGCGGCGCTGGCGGCGTTCGGTGTGTTCGCGACGTCCCGCCGGCTCGCCGGGCTGCTGCTGAGATGAGTCACCGCGCGCCGCGGTCCTCCGCAGGCGTGCCACCGACGGCGGCGAGCGCGTCCACCAGGCCGTGCCCGTAGAACCCGTTGTAGGCGGTGTATCCGGCGCAGTACGCGTCCTGCGCGCCGTCGCCGCCGAGGTCGTAGTCGGTCGGGCACGGAATCGGATCGGCCTGCTCGCCGAGCGCCGCGCGCAACTGCCGTGGCGAGTAGGACGGTTGCGTGGAGGCGAGCAGCGCGGCCACCCCGCTCACGTGCGGCGCCGCCATCGACGTGCCGCACACCGAGTCGTAGCCGCCCGGCACCGTGGACAGCACGCAGTCACCTCCCGCGCCACCGGGAGCTGTGACATCCACCACGCCGAGCCCGTAAGAGCTGTAGCCCGCCTTCGTCCGGCCGCTGTCGACGGCGGAGACGGCGACCGCCTCCTCCAGTCCCGCGGGCAGTGCCTCACACGTGCCCTCACCCCGGTCGGCCGCCGCCGAGCCGCCGCTGCGCGGTGACGGGGTCAGGTTCACCGCATCGTTGGTGGCGGCGGCGACGTTCAGCGTGCCGGCGGAGTCGGCGTGCTCCACCGCCCGGGCGATCGCCTCGTGCACCACCCGTTCGCCGTCGGCCGGCGCGCACCACAGTGCCCGGGGATCGACGAAGAAACTGCTGTTGGCGACGGTCACGTCGTGCCGTGCGGCCCACATCAGCCCGCACACCGCCGCCACCGGATCGACGAAGCCGTGCTCGTCGATCACCTTCACGGAAGCGAGCCGGACGCCCGGCGCGACCCCGGTGACACCCCTGCCGTCGTCCGCGGCGGCGATCACGCCCGCGACGTGCGTGCCGTGCTGCGAGGTGGTGGGTGCCCACGCGCGGGCCGAGGTGTCCGGTGCCCCACTCAGGCAGCCGGCGGAGCGGTCCGGGTCCACCGCGCCCGCGAGATCCGGGTGTCCGGCGTCGATGCCCGAGTCCAGCACCCCGACCACGACGTCCGCGCTGCCCGGCTCGACCGCCCTGGCGGCGTCGGCGTTGATCGCCCGCATGTTCCACTGCTCGGCGGTGCGGTCCGCGGCAGGCACCGCCGTGCCGGAGGCCAGGTCCCGTGCCGCGGGCGGGCCGCCGGGTGCCGCTGCGCCGGCCCGTTGCGCACGGCGCCGCTCGGCCTGTGCGCTGAACGCCCGGCCGGGCCCCAGCCGCTCGGCGAACGCCGGGTCCCGCGCGGTGGCGACGCCGACCGCGATCTCCGGGTAGTAGCTGGTGGTGCGGCCGCAGGCGGCCCCGAGCTCGGCGCTCGCGGCGCTCGCCGGGGTGCCGCGCTCGAACAACACGACGTAGGCGGCCGGCTGCCCGGAGTCGGCACACCGGGCGTCGCGCTGCCCGGCCGACGCACCGTGGGGGCCGCCCAGCTGACCGGCGACCACGAGCACGACGCAGGCGGCTACCACGCTCCCACGCCTCAGCACAGGACCTCCGTCGACCATGGACCCCGTTCGGTGCACTCCCACCCTGAGCGCACGGTAGCCAGCGCGTCGGGGCCCGACAAGCGCTGCGCAAAAGTTCCCCCGGCCGGTACCGCGTGTCGTCTGTTCGCGTGCACGTCGGGGGCACGACCGGGGCCCTCCCGGCACCGAGGACGCCGGGCGGCGGCCGTCGTGTGGGATACTCGGTGTTGGCCGTTGGCCGTCCGCACCACGGAAGGGGTGGTGGGTGGCGGCGTGGCGGCCCGGTGAGGTGCTGGCAGAGCTCCAGGTCGTCGCCGCCGTGCGCATCCAGTGCCACGCGGCTCGACGACGTGGGAGGCGGCGAAGAGCCACGAGCTCGGTCAGCGCGTCGTCGCGGGACCTGCCACTGGCGGACCGCCGGGACATCCGGCTCCGTCGTGGCGCGAGAGGCAAGGATTCCCGTCGTCGGAGACCACGACGACGGAACAAACAGGAAAGGCCCCTGTGCGGCCGCGTCCTGCAAGCCGTTTCCGGTGCCGAGGCAGCTGCCTCGGTCGGGGATGAGCCGGTAGGCGCGCCCGGGGGCGGAGGAGACACATGTCAAACGCGGAGACACCCGCCGAGAACGCAGGCGGGACTACCGCCACATCCACGGCAGGCGCACTGGCCGACCTGCCCAGCCGGATCAGGGTGCATGCCCTCGCGAAGCTACTCGGTTCGAGTAGCCGGGAGGTGCTCGCGAAGCTGTCCGAGCTGGGCGAGACGGCGCGCAGTGCGCAGTCGAGCGTGCCGAAGGATGTGGCACTCCGGGTGGCCGGAGCACTGGGCACCCTGGACGAGGCCGTCACGGAGGCCGCGCAGGCGGCTCCCGAGGTCACCCCGGCCGAGGCCGGCCCCGCCGCCGAGCCACCGGCGGCCGAGGCGACGGCACCTGCCACGGCGCCTGTCGAGCCGCCCGCGCCGCCCCGGCCCGTGCACACCCCGGTCTTCGCGGCGCCGTCCCCGGTGTTCCTGCCGCCGGAACCCGCCGCCGCTGACGTCGAAGCGGCCGGGAAACCCGAGTCCGCGAAGGCTGAGCCGGCGAAGTCGGCGAAGGCAGCGAAGTCTTCCGAGTCGTCGGGGGAGTCCGCGCAGGCCGGAGGCGAGCAGGCGCAGGACGAGGGCGAGAGCGACACGGACGAGTCCGAAGCCGGGCGCAGGCGCCGGCGGCGTGGCCGCCGTGGCCGTGGTCGCGGCAAGGGCGGTGAGGACTCCGAAGACCAGCAGCAGGAACAGCAGGAACAGTCCACCGCGGCCCCCGCGCGCCCGGCCGCCGAGGAAGGCAAGGACGAGCAGGCAAAGAAGGGCGGCGAGGGCGCCGAGGCGGAGGAGTCCGAGTCCGACAGCGCCAGCAAGCGCAGGCGCCGCCGCCGGCGTCGCAAGGGCGGCGACGACGAGTCGCCCGACGGTTCGACGCCGGACGACCCGCCGAACACGGTCGTGCACGTGCGCGACGCGAAGGCCGAGGGCGGCAAGGAGAGCGCCAAGAACGAGGCCAGGGACGGAGTCCGCAGCGTGCGTGGCTCGACCCGGCTGGAGGCGAAGCGGCAGCGCCGCCGGGACGGCAGGGAGGCGGGCCGCAGGCGCGCGCCGATCCTGTCCGAGTCGGAGTTCCTCGCCCGGCGCGAGTCCGTCGAGCGCACCATGGTCGTGGCCGAGCGGGGCGACTCCACCCAGATCGGCGTGCTGGAGGACGGGGTGCTCGTCGAGCATTTCGTGACCTCCTCCGGCAGCGGCTCGATCGTCGGCAACGTCTACCTCGGCCGGGTGCAGAACGTGCTGCCCTCGATGGAGGCGGCCTTCATCGACATCGGCCGGGGCCGCAACGCCGTGCTCTACGCGGGCGAGGTCGACTGGGACGCCGCCGGCCTCGAGGGCAAGGCCCGCAAGATCGAGCAGGCACTCTCCACCGGTGACAGCGTGTTGGTGCAGGTCACCAAGGACCCCGTGGGGCACAAGGGCGCCCGGCTCACCACGCAGATCTCGCTGCCCGGCCGCTTCCTCGTGTACGTGCCCGCAGGCGGTGCCACCGGCATCTCCCGCAAGCTGCCGGAGAACGAGCGGCGCAGGCTGAAGGACATCCTCAAGCGGATCGTGCCCGAGGACGCGGGCGTCATCATCCGGACCGCTTCGGAGGGCATCAGCGAGGAGGAGCTCGGCCGGGACGTCCGCAGGCTCAAGGCCCAGTGGGACGTCATCAAGGAGAAGGCCGAGTCCACCGGCAAGGGCAAGAAGAACGGTGCCCCGGTGATGCTCTACGAGGAGCCGGACCTGCTGGTCAAGGTCGTGCGCGACCTGTTCACCGAGGACTTCGTCAAGCTCGAGGTCCAGGGTGACACGGCGTGGGAGACGATCAGCTCCTACGTCGAGCACGTCGCCCCCGACCTGGTCGACCGGGTCAAGCGGTACACCGGGTCGGGCAACGTCTTCGCCGACCACCGCATCGACGAGCAGATCACCAAGGCGCTGGACCGCAAGGTCTGGCTGCCCTCCGGCGGCTACCTGGTGATCGACCGCACCGAGGCGATGACCGTCATCGACGTCAACACCGGCAAGTTCACCGGCTCCGGCGGGAACCTCGAGGAGACCGTCACCAGGAACAACCTTGAGTCGGCCGAGGAGATCGTCCGCCAGCTCCGGCTGCGCGACATCGGCGGCATCATCGTGATCGACTTCATCGACATGGTGCTCGAGTCCAACCGTGAGCTGGTGCTGCGCAGGCTCACCGAATGCCTCGGCCGCGACCGCACCCGGCACCAGGTCGCCGAGGTGACGTCGCTGGGCCTGGTGCAGATGACCCGCAAGCGGGTCGGCACCGGCCTGCTCGAGGCGTACTCCTCCACGTGTGAGCACTGCAAGGGCCGTGGTGTCCTGATCTCCACCGAGCCGCAGCGCGGTAACGGAGGGGGTAACGGTGGCGGCAGCGGAGGTGGCGGGAACGGTTCCCGGCGCTCGCGCGGCCGCGGCAAGAACGAGGAGCCGCAGCAGGAGAGCGCGCGCACCGAGCCGGTCACGCCCGCCCCGACGCCCGAGCAGCGCGAGTCCGTCGTCACGGCCGTGCAGGCGATGGCCAACGCGTCGAAGGCCGCGTCGTCGAAGCCAGGGGACGCGCAGGACGAGGAGCCCCAGCCGGAGCAACCCGCCGCCGCGGAGCGGCCCGAACCGGCCGCGCGCTCGCGGCGGAGCAGGGGCGAGCGGAAGTCCGCGCGGGCGGTGAACGGTCATGCGGCCACCGGCGAACCCGCCGCCGAGCCCGCGGATGCGGCCCGGACAGCGGAGCAGCCAGAGCAGCCAGAACAGCCAGAGCAGGCACAGCCTGCCGCCGAGGCGCCCGAGCAGGACACGGGGGCCGCGAAGCCTGATGCGGCCGAGGCCCCGGCGGGTCCTGAGACTCCTGCGACTGCTGAGACTCCTGCGACTGCTGAGGCTCCTGAAGTCCCTGAGAGGTCTGCCGCCTCAGGAGTTCCCGAGGCCACGGAGGCACCTGCCGAGGCCGACGTGCCCGCGCCGGCGGTGCGGACGGCAAGGCGCCGCCCGCGCCGCGCGGCCTCACGGCCGGCCGGCCCGCCGGTCCATGCACAGGAGAACAGCTGATGACCTTGCCCCGCGACCCCCGGTTCGACCCTCGTTCCGGGTGCCACGTAACCTGTAAGGCGGCCCGCGCACTGGAGCGGGCCACATTGCGCGATCGCTGGACCGCGAGAAGCGGGCCGGCCGCGTGAGCCCCCACCCACTGTCGAGTAAGCAGGAGTCTTCCGTGTCGGCGTACGCGATCGTCAAGACCGGCGGCAAGCAGTACAAGGTGGCCGTCGGCGACGTCGTCGAGGTCGAGAAGCTCGAGGGCGAGCCGGGCACCGAGCACACCTTCCCCGCGTTGCTGCTCGTCGATGGCGGCGAGGTCACGACGGACGCCGGCACGCTGGCGAAGGTCTCGGTCATCGGCAAGGTCGTCGAGCAGACCAAGGGCCCCAAGATCCGCATCCACAAGTTCAAGAACAAGACCGGCTACCACAAGCGGCAGGGACATCGGCAGCAGCTGACCCGTGTCGAGGTCACCGGAATCAACAAGTAAGGCTGTTGCTTTTCAAAGGAGAGTGACCAGCGATGGCACACAAGAAGGGCGCCTCCAGCTCCCGCAACGGCCGTGACTCCAACCCTCAGTACCTGGGTGTCAAGCGGTTCGGCGGTCAGGTCGTGAGCGCGGGCGAGATCCTGGTTCGGCAGCGCGGCACCAAGTTCCACCCCGGCGTGAACGTCGGCCGTGGCGGCGACGACACCCTGTTCGCGCTCGCCGGCGGCTCGGTCGAGTTCGGCAGCAAGCGCGGCCGCAAGACGGTCAACATCGTGCCGGCCGAGGCCTGAGCGGGCCCGGTCACACGCTAGACCCCGAACGAGGGACGGGTTCCGGAACATCTCCGGCCCCGTCCCTCGTTTGTGCGTTACGGAAGATTTTTTCAGTTCTGGCGGAGAGGCGAGACATGGCATCCCGGTTCGTCGATCGCACGGTGATCCATGTGACCGCCGGCAACGGTGGGAACGGCTGCGCCTCAGTGCATCGTGAGAAGTTCAAGCCGCTCGGCGGACCCGACGGCGGCAACGGCGGCCACGGCGGCGACGTCCTGCTCGTCGTGGACCCGGGTGTACACACCCTGCTGGACTTCCACTTCCGCCCGCACGCCCGCGCCGGCAACGGCAAACAGGGCCAGGGCGGCAACCGCAGCGGTGCCGCCGGGGAGACGCTGGAGCTGCGGGTGCCAGACGGCACGGTCGTGCTCGGCCAGGACGGCGAGGTGCTCGCCGACCTGGTCGGCGCGGGCACCACTTTCGTCGCGGCCAAGGGCGGCCGCGGCGGGCTCGGCAACGCCGCGCTCGCCTCGCGCGCCCGCAAGGCCCCCGGCTTCGCGCTGCTCGGCGAGGAGGGCGAGACCCGTGACCTCGTGCTCGAACTGCGCTCCGTCGCGGACGTCGGGCTGGTCGGCTTCCCCTCGGCGGGCAAATCCTCGCTCATCTCCGTGCTGTCGGCGGCGCGGCCCAAGATCGCCGACTATCCCTTCACCACCCTCGCGCCCAACCTCGGCGTGGTCACCGCGGGCGAGACCGTGTTCACGGTGGCCGACGTACCCGGGCTGATCCCCGGCGCGAGCGAGGGCAAGGGACTCGGCCTTGACTTCCTGCGGCACATCGAGCGTTGTGCGGTGCTCGTGCACGTCGTCGACTGCGCGACCTACGAGTCCGGTCGCGACCCGCTGTCGGATGTGGACGCGCTGGAAAGTGAGCTCGCCCGCTACACGCCGGCGCTCGGCGGCGAGCTCGACGAGCGCCCCCGCGTGGTGGTGCTGAACAAGCTAGACGTGCCGGAGGCCGCCGAGCTCGCCGAGCTGGTGCGCCCCGAATTCGAGCAGCGCGGCCTGCCCGTCTTCGAGGTGTCCACGGTGTCGCGGCATGGCCTGCGGGAGCTGGGCTTCGCGCTGGCCGACGTGGTGAACCGCTACCGCGCGGAGCAGCCCGCCCCGACTCCGGCAAAGATCGTGCTGCGGCCGGAACCGGTCGACGACAGCGGGTTCACCGTCGAGCCGGACCCGGCGGAGCCCGGCGGCTTCATCGTGCGCGGCCCGCGGCCCGAACGCTGGGTGCGCCAGACCAACTTCGGCAACGACGAGGCGGTCGGCTACCTCGGCGACCGGCTCAACCGGCTCGGGGTGGAGGAGGAGCTGGCCCGCCAGGGCGCCGAGCCGGGCAGCCCGGTGACCATCGGCGACGTCACGTTCGAATGGGAGCCGTCGACACCCGCCGGCGTGGCCATGCAGATGACCGGCCGCGGCACCGATGCACGGCTCGAAGAGCACGGCAGGGTGAGCGCCGCCGAGCGCAAGGAGGCGCGCCGGATCCGCCGCGAGGGCAGCGGTTCCGACAAGGGCAGCGGTTCCGACAAGGGCAGCGCTTCCGAGACCGGAGAGGACGCCGGTGACTGACGTCCGCCAGGCGATCTCCGCGGCGCGGAGGCTGGTCGTCAAGGTCGGCTCCTCGGCGCTGACGACCGCGGGTGACGGGCTCGATATGTCCAGGCTCGACGCGCTGGTGGACGCGATCGCCGAACGTGTGTCGCGCGAGGCGCAGATCGTGCTCGTGTCCTCCGGCGCCATCGGGGCCGGACTGGCGCCGTTGTCTCTCGGCACGCGGCCACGGGACCTCGCGACGCAGCAGGCCGCCGCCAGCGTCGGCCAGCTCGCGCTGGCGCACGCCTACGCGGAGTCGTTCGGGCGGTACTCGCTCACCGTCGGCCAGGTACTGCTCACCTCGGACGACGTCGTGCGGCGGGCGCACTACCGCAACGCGGAGCGGACCTTCTCGCGGTTGCTCGCGCTCGGCGCCGTGCCGGTGGTCAACGAGAACGACACCGTGGCCACCGAGGAGATCCGCTTCGGCGACAACGACCGGCTGGCCGCCCTCGTCGCACATCTCATCGGCGCCGAAGCGCTCGTGCTGCTGTCCGATGTGGACGCACTGTACGACGGGGATCCCCGGGACGGCTCGACGCGCCGGATCGCCGAGATCGGCGACGAGTCCGATCTGTACGGCCTCGCGGTCGGCATGTCGAGCTCAGGGCTCGGCACGGGCGGCATGGTGTCGAAGGTCGCCGCGGCGCGCACCGCGGCGGCGGCGGGCATACCGGTGCTCATCGCGGCCGCGGCCGAGGCGCGGCACGCGCTGGCGGACGCCCGGGTGGGCACGGCGTTCCGGCCGGCCGGCGCGCGCCTGTCCGCCCGCCGGTTCTGGCTCGGTTACGCCGCGGGCTCCACCGGCCGGCTGCACCTCGACGACGGCGCCGTGACCGCGGTGGTGCGGCGCAGGCGGTCGCTCCTCGCGGCCGGGATCACGGGCGTGGACGGCGACTTCCAGGCGGGCGACGTGGTGGACCTTGTCGACCCCGCGCAAAGCGTGGTGGCGCGCGGTGTCGTCGCCTTCGATGTGGCCGAGCTGCCGGATCTCATCGGCCGCTCCAGCCACGAGCTGCCCGAGGAACAGCGCCGCGAGGTCGTGCACGCCGACGACCTGGTGCCGCTGCGCCGGTGATCCCGGCGTGTCCGCGCCCCGCGCGCAGGTGTCCGCACTCTGCGCGCGCGTGTCCGCGCTCCGCGCGCCATTGTCCGCGTTCCGCGCACGGGGTATCGGCGCTTCGCCGCCTACGAAGTCGTGGCCAGCGCGAACGGGAGCACCGCGGGTGCACCAGCCTCTCGCAGCAGGCGCGCGGCCAGTGTCATCGTCCAGCCGGTGTCCACCAGGTCGTCGACGAGCAGCACCGGGCCGTCCAGTGTCGCCGCCGCCTCCCGGAGCGCATCGGGCAGGCTCAGCCTGCGCCAGAGGTCGGCGAGCCGCTGCGCGCTGTTGGCCCGCCTGGGCGGCGGTCCGTGCGCCTCGACCATGCCGAGGGTGGTGAGCCTGCCGATCCCCGCGAGACGCCGGGTGAGGTCCGCCACGAGCTCCGGCCTCGTGTGCGAACCGATCCCCGCCACGGCGACCGGCCGTGCCGTCCAGTCCCACGACGCGAGCACCGCCACGCAGGCGTCGAACACGGGATCGGGCACCGGGCCATCGGCGGCGCTGGTTCCGACGAGCTCTCGTAGCCGGGTGCCCCAGCCGACATCGGTGAGCCTGCCCACCGCACGGCCCGGCTCCGCCTGCTCGCCCTTGCCGATCCTGCCGGACAGCGGCACGTCGAGTGACGCCATCCCGGTGGGCCACTGGCGGCGGGGCGGGAACTCGACGCCGGGCCTGCTCAGCCGCGCGCCGGTGGCCTCGGTGGCGTCCGCCGAGACGTCGGTGCTCCAGTGCTGTCCCGTGCAGTTGTCGCAGCGTCCGCACGGCGCGGCATGCGGGTCGTCGAGCTGCCGGCGCAGGAACTCCATCCGGCAGCCGGTGGTCTCCAGGTAGTCGAGCATCGCCCGCTGCTCGGCGGCACGGGCCTGCCGGACCCGTTCGTAGCGCTCCCGGTCGTAGTGCCAGTCCTGGCCGGTGGCCTCCCAGCCGCCGCGGACGCGGCGTACCGCGCCGTCGACGTCCAGCACCTTGAGCACCATCTCCAGCCGCGACCGGGACAGCTCGACGGTCGGTTCGATCGCCGCGGTGGACAGCGGGCGGTCGGCGTAGGTGAGGGTGTTGAGCACCTGCGTCACTCGTGTCTCGTCGGGGAAGGCCAGCGAGCCGAAGTAGTTCCAGATCTCGATGTCCTCCTGGCCGGGCAGCAGCACGACCTCGGCGCGCCGGACCCCACGCCCGGCGCGGCCCACCTGCTGGTAGTAGGCGATGGGCGAGGACGGGGCGCCGACGTGCACCACGAACCCGAGGTCCGGTTTGTCGAAGCCCATGCCCAGCGCCGACGTGGCGACCAGCGCCTTCACCCGGTTGGCGAGGAGGTCGTCCTCCGCTGCGTGCCGATCCGCCGGGTCGGTCTTGCCGGTGTAGGCGGCGACCGCGTAACCGCGCTCGGTCAGCAGCGCGGCGATGTCGTGCGCGGCCGCCACCGTGAGCGTGTAGATGATGCCCGAGCCGGGCAGTTCGGCCAGCTTCTCGGCGAGCCATGCCAGCCGTGCGGCCGCGGTCGGCAGCTTCGTGACCGCGAGCCGCAGGCTCTCGCGGTCGAGCGGGCCGCGCAGGACCAGTGTGTCGGAGCCGTCGCCGATGCCGAGCTGGTCGGCGACATCGGTGGCCACCCGGTCGTTGGCGGTCGCCGTGGTGGCCAGCACCGGCACCCCGGCGGGCAGGTCGCCGAGCAGCGTGCGCAACCTGCGGTAGTCGGGGCGGAAGTCGTGGCCCCAGTCCGAGATGCAGTGCGCCTCGTCCACCACGAGAAGGCCGGCCGAGGCCGTGAGCTTCGGCAGGACCGCATCGCGGAAGTCGGGGTTGTTCAGTCGTTCGGGGCTGACCAGGAGCACGTCGACCTCACCGCCGGTGATCCTGGCCTGCACGTCGTCCCATTCCTGGGGATTGGCGGAGTTCATCGTGGCGGCGTGGATGCCCGCGTGCCCGGCGGCCGCGATCTGGTTGCGCATCAATGCCAGCAGCGGCGAGACGATCACGGTCGGACCGGCGCCCTGCTCCCGGAGCAGGGCGGTCGCGAGGAAGTACACGGCCGACTTGCCCCAGCCGGTGCGCTGTACCACCAGCGCGCGGCGCCGGTGGGCGACGAGGGCCTCGATGGCGGTCCACTGGTCGTCGCGCAGTACCGCGTCATCGCCCGCCAGCGCGCGCAGCAGGGTCTCGGCTCGGCCGCGAAGGGATTCGGTGTCCACGGGAACAGCTCTACCGCATCGGGGCGACGATGTCGGCCCGGGGCGGAGCGAACGGAACCGGCGCTACCGATTTCGGACCTGTATGTGACTCAGATCACCCGCGGCTCGTCGTAAGGGAGGCCGGGCGAGCCGGTCCCATCCGCGTGCCGGTCCTCGCGGGGAGTGACCGGCACCCGGCGGGCATCCCTGGCCCGCCGGTGCGCGTGCTGCGCGGGTCGGCCCGGCCTTGGACTGCCACGAGGGGGGAGGGCCGACCCCGCAGACCCCGCCGACCCCGCCGACCCCGCCGACCCCGCAGCCCGTCCAACCAGGGTGTATAGGGTTGGCTCCCATGTCGCCACGCCGCATCGGGGTCATGGGGGGAACGTTCGACCCCGTGCATCACGGCCACCTGGTCGCCGCCAGCGAGGTCCAGTCGCGCTTCCGGCTCGATGAGGTGATCTTCGTGCCGACCGGTCAGCCCTGGCAGAAGTCCGAGCGGATCGTGTCGAAGGCGGAGGACCGCTACCTGATGACGGTGATCGCCACCGCGTCGAACCCGGTGTTCTCGGTGAGCCGGGTGGACATCGACCGCGGCGGCCAGACCTACACCGTCGACACCCTGCGCGACCTGAACGCCGAGTACCCCGACGACGAGCTGTTCTTCATCACCGGCGCCGACGCGCTGGAACAGATCCTGACCTGGCGTAACGCCGACGAGCTCTTCACGCTCGCGCACTTCATCGGGGTGACCAGGCCGGGCTACCACCTCAACGACCACCACCTGCCCAGTGGCAAGGTCAGCCTGGTGGAGGTCACCGCGATGGCGATCTCCTCGACGGGGTGCCGGGAACGGGTCCAGCACGGCGAGCCCGTCTGGTACCTCGTGCCAGACGGCGTCGTCCGATACATCGACAAGCGCAGGCTGTACCGGGCCCACCGGAGCTGACCGGCGTGCCGGGTGTTGCGGGTACTCTGCACCCCGGCCCATGTTCGATCCCGAAGGAGCACCGTGGCAGCGACGGCCGAAGCACGAGACCTCGCGACCACGGCCGCACACGCGGCCGCGGACAAGAAGGCGACCGACGTGGTCGTGCTGGACGTCTCGGACCAGCTGGTGATCACCGACGCGTTCGTCATCGCGTCGGCGCCCAATGAGCGCCAGGTCGGCGCGATCGTCGACAACGTCGAGGAGAAGCTCCGTGTCGCCGGGCACAAGCCGGTGCGGAGAGAGGGTGCCCGGGAAGGACGCTGGGTGCTGCTCGACTACGTCGACGTGGTCGTGCACGTCCAGCACCACGAGGAGCGTTCGTTCTACGGACTCGAGCGGCTCTGGAAGGACTGCCCGCGGATCGACGTCGCGGACCTGCCGGACGGCTCCATTGATTCGGCGAACCCGGGCGGCTCGGGTGAGGAGCCGGAGGACCGGTGAGCCTGCGGCGGCTGGTGCTGTGGCGGCACGGGGAGACGGACTTCAACGCGGTCGGCCGCATGCAGGGCCATCTGGACTCCGCGCTGACCGAGGTCGGCTGGAACCAGGCCCGGTTCGCCGCGCCCGCGCTCGCCAGGTTCGCCCCGGACCTGGTGATCGCGTCCGACCTGCGCCGGGCGACGGACACCGCGACCGTGCTCACCGACGCCATCGGCGTGCCGCTGCGGATCGACAAGCGCTTGCGGGAGACGCATCTCGGTGAATGGCAGGGGCTGACCGGCGCCGACGTCGACGCGCGTGCGCCCGGCGAGAGGGACCGCTGGCGCGCCGATGCCACCTGGGCGCCCCCCGGCGGCGAGTCACGCGTGGACGTCGCCGACCGGGCCTACGAGGTCGTCGCCGACCTGCTCGGCACCGACGAGGGCTACGAGACCGTGCTGCTCGCCGCCCACGGCGGCCTGATCCTCGCGCTGACCGCGCGCCTGCTGGAGCTGCCGGTCGCGTTCTGGCCCACGCTCGGCGGCATCGTCAACTGCCACTGGGTGGAGCTCGGCAGGCACCACGGCGGCTGGCGGCTGCACGCCTACAACGCCGGGATGACCGGGTAGGGCATGACGGGTGAGACGCCGCGGCTGCTGGTGTTCGGCGATTCGCTGAGCTTCCACGGTCCCGACGGCGGGTACGCGGCCGACGAGCCGCGGCTGTGGCCGAACGTCGCCGCCGCCCGGCTCGGCGGGAGCTCCGACCTGGTCGCCGGAATCGGCTGGACCGCCCGCGACGCGTGGTGGTCGCTCACCGGTGATCCGAGGGTGTGGGCGGAGCTGCACCGTGTCGACGCGGTCGTGCTGGCGGTGGGCAGCATGGACACGCTTCCCTCGCCGCTGCCGACCTACCTGCGGACCGGTTTGCGCTACCTGCGGCCCGACGGCTTGCGGCGGGCGGTCCGCGGTGCCTACCTGGCCGCCCAGCCCCGGCTGTCGGTCGCGCTGCGCGGCTGGCCTGCCGTGCTGCCGACGCGGCTCACGGTGCACTACCTGGAGATCGCGGTCGAGGCCCTGCGGACGCTGCGTCCCGGCCTGCCGATCGTGGGCTGGCTGCCGTCCGTGCACCGCGCGCCCTCCTACGGGTACGCGCATCCCGTCCGCGCGCGAACGGAGGCTGCCATCGTCGCGTGGTCCCGGCGAGCGGACGTGCCCGTGCTCGACGTGCCCGCCGTGGTCGGTCCGCACGTGCTGGGCGGGCACGGCAACCCGGACGGCATGCACTGGGGCTGGGACGGGCACGCGGCGGTCGGCTCGGCGATGGTGGACCTGCTCGCACCGCTGCTCGCGCCCGCGGCGCCGGCCAGGGCCCCGGCCGCTCCGGAACCGGGCACGTAGGCTGGCCCCGTGCCGGTCGCCGTTGTCACGGACTCCACTGCCCACCTGCCGGAGGGATTCGCCGAGCGGCACGCGATCCGGGTCGTCCCGCTGCACGTGCTCATCGACGGCGTCGCGGCGCTCGACGGCGTGGACGTCGGTCCCGCCGCGCTGGCCGAGGCACTCGGCAGGCGCCGGATCGTCACCACGTCCCGGCCCACCCCCGCGGCGTTCGCCGCCACCTTCCGTGAGGCGCTCGACGAGGGCGCGGACACGGTCGTCTCGGTGCACCTTTCCAAGAGGCTGTCGGGCACGTGGGAGGCCGCGGTGCTCGCCGCGCAGGAGGTCGGGCCCGACCGGGTTCGGGTGGTCGACTCGCGCACCACCGCGATGGGTCTCGGCTTCGCCGCCCTGCATGCGGCCGCCGTCGCGGCCGAAGGGGGGTCGGGGGAGGAGGTCGAGGCCGCCGCGGTCGCGGCGGCTCGCCGTTCCGAGACGCTGTTCGTGGTGGAGACCCTGGAGTACCTGCGCCGGGGCGGCCGGATCGGCGCCGCGGCGGCGCTGCTGGGCACCGCGCTCGCCATGAAGCCGGTCCTGCACATGGTGGACGGCGAGATCCGGCCGCTGGAGAAGGTCCGCACGATGAACCGGGCGACCAGCAGGCTGGTCGAGCTGGCCGTGCGGGCCGCAGGCGACGGCGTCGCCGAGCTGGCCGTGCACCACCTCGCGTCGCCGGAACGCGCCGTCGAACTGGCCAACAGGCTGCAGGAACGGCTGCCGGGCTCGTGCGGGTGCGTGGTGTCCGAACTCGGCGCCGTGATCGGCGCGCACACCGGTCCGGGCGTGCTCGGCGTGGTGGTGCAGCGGGAGGGCTGAACGGACGGCGTGCCGACCGCAGGCCGAACCGGCGAACGTAGCACCCCGTGCCGACGCCACCGGGCCACGCGGCTCCCGCGGGCGGGAGTTGTCCACACCGCCCCGCTCATCCACAGCCCGGCCGGTCGGCCCTGCCGGCGACGACCGCCCGCGGCCTAGCGTCGATCGTGTGTTCGAGCAAACGCATCGGCTGTCCACGGACGGCGAAGAAGCCACAGAAGCCACAGAAGCCACAGACACCGGAGATACCGCCGCGCAGCAGCGGCCGCACTCGTCACGGGTGCGGCTCGACCAGCTGGCGGCACGGCTCACCGGTCAGGGTCCCGGCCGCTCCGGCGGCCCGTCCCCTCCGCCCGCCGCCCGGGGCGGCCGTCTCGTCGAACGCTGGCTCCCGGCGGGTCCTGGCACGGGCGTCGCCGTTCGGCACCGGCGCCGGGTGGCCGTCGTCGCGGCCGTGCTCGGTGCCGTCGCCGTGGCGGTTCTGGCCGCGCTGCTACTCGTGGGAGACCCGGCCCACGAGGCCCCGCCGCCGCTGCCGGTCGCCCGCGAGGTTCCGGCCACCGGCACCACCGGCCCCGCATCCCCGACCGGCACGGATGCAGGGCCGCTCGTGGTCAGCGTGGTGGGCAAGGTCGTCTCGCCCGGGCTGGTCACGGTGCCCGCCGATGCACGCGTCGCCGACGCGGTACGGGAGGCGGGAGGCGCCGTGCCCGGCGCCGACCTCGCCACCATCAACCTGGCGCGACGGCTCACCGACGGGGAGCAGCTGTACGTGGGGGTGCCGGTGCCGCCGGAGATGCGGGCGCCGGGAGCCGTGCCCGGCGTGGCGGTGGACCCGGCTTCGGGCCCCGCGGCGGATGCGGCCGGTGCGATCGACCTGAACAGCGCGGGGGAGCAGGAGCTGGAGACGCTGCCGGGTATCGGGGAGGTCACCGCGCAGCGCATCGTGGAGTGGCGCACCCGGCACGGCCGGTTCGCTGCCGTGGAGCAGTTGCGTGAGGTCGACGGGATCGGGGACAAGCGGTTCGAGCGCGTGCGAGAGCACGTGAGCGTCCGGTGACGTGGCCGGTCCGCACCGCGGTTCCCGCCGAGCGGGTGCGCCGGCACGATCTGCGGCTGGTGCCCGCGGCGGTCACCGTATGGTTGTCGGCTCTGCTCGGCCTGCTGTGGGGCTGGTGGGCGAGCATCGCCTGCGCCACGGCGGGTGTGGTCGTCGCGACGATCGCGCTGTGGCGGGGCGCCTGCCGACGGTACGGAGTGGACACCGGAGCGCCGTCCCGGCGGGCGGGAGCCGTCGTGTTGCTGTTGTGCGCGCTGCTCGCCGCCGCTTCGCTCAGCATGCGGCTGGCCGCCGCGGAGCACGATCCGCTGCGCGGGTACGCGCAGCGAGGCGGCGAGGCCGAGCTTCGCGTGACGATCACGGAACGGCCCCGGGCGCTGCGCTCGCCGGGCTACGCCGGCCAGGCGGGTGGTGCGCGCTCGGTTCTCGTGCGTGCCGAGGCCGCCGGCGCCACCGTGCGGGAACGCGGCGTGCCGACCACCGGGCGGGTACTGCTCATCGCGCCGTCCGCGGGCTGGTCAGGGATGCTGCCCGGGCAGCAGGTCACGGCACGCGGCTCGCTGGTGCCGCCACGGCCGGGCGAGCTGACCGCGGCGGTCGTGTTCGTCCGTGGGCCACCGGAACGGCCGGGCGCCGCCCCCTGGTGGCAGCGGGCAGCCGAGTCGGTACGTGGCGCGCTGCGTTCCGTCTGCTCGGTGCTCTCCGAGGAACCGGCGGGACTGCTGCCAGGGCTGGTGGTCGGCGACACGAGCGCGCTGCCCGCACGGGTGGAACAGGAGTTCCTCGACGCCGGGATGTCACATCTGACCGCCGTTTCCGGTGCCAACATCGCGATCCTGTGCGGCGCGGTGCTGCTCCTGCTCCGGGCGCTGCGGTGCGGACCACGGTCGTCGGCGCTGGCCGCGGGGTGCGTGCTCGCCGGGTTCGTCGTGCTGGTGGGACCGGAGCCGAGCGTGCTTCGCGCCGGCGTCATGGGCGGGATAGCGCTGCTCGCGCTGCTGCTCGGGCGCGCCGGTTCGGCGCTGCCCGCGCTCGCCGCGGCGGTGTGCGTGCTCGTGCTGCACGATCCGGCGCTGGCCGTCAGCTTCGGCTTCGCGCTGTCGGTGGTGGCGACGGCGGGTCTGGTCCTGCTGGCGCCCCGGTGGGCGGCGGCGCTGTCCAGGCGGGGCGTGCCCGCCGGGCTCGCGGAAGGGCTGGCGGTGCCGCTGGCCGCCTTCCTGGTCACCGCTCCCGTGATCGCGGGCATGTCCGGCGAGGTGAGCACGGTCTCCGTGGTCGCCAACGTGCTGGCGGCCCCGGTGGTCGCTCCGGTGACGGTGGTGGGGGTGCTCGCCGCTGTGCTGGCGGTCTTCTGGCCGTGGGCGGCCGAGCTGCTGGTGCATCTCGCCGGTCCGGGCGTGAGCTGGCTGATCCTGGTCGCCCGCGAGGCCGCGGCCGTGCCCGGTGCGGTCCTGCCGTGGCCCGGCGGCTGGTGGGGCGGGTTGCTCGCGGTGGGCGCCGTGGTGCTCGTGGTGCTCGCGCTGCGGCACCGCCCAGCCCGGCTGCTGCTCGCGCTGGGGCTCGCCGCGGTCCTTCTGGTCCTCGTGCCGGTGCATGTGGTCGCGCCGTCCTGGCCGCCACCCGGCTGGGCGCTGGTCGCCTGCGACGTCGGACAGGGCGACGGGGTCGTGCTGTCCACCGGCGAGCCGGGGCGGGCGGTGGTGGTGGACGCGGGCCCGGAACCGGGGCCGCTGGACCGGTGTCTCGACCGGCTGGACGTCGACCGGGTGCCGCTGGTGCTGCTGAGCCACCTCCACGCGGACCACATCGGCGGCCTCTCGTCGATCTTCGAGGGCCGTGCGGTCGGGGCCGTCGCGGTGGGGCCGGGGCGCGTGCCGGCCTGGGCGTGGCGGCGGGTCGCGGCCGAGGCGGCCGGGCAGGGTGTGCCGCTGCTCGAACTGACCGCGGGTGACCGGCTGCGCTGGCGCGGCCTGCGGATCGACGTGCTCGGTCCGCGGTACGTGCCGCCACAGTCGGAGGAGGACGACGGCAGCGCCATCAACAACACATCGGTGGTGCTGCGCGCCGACACCCCGGCGGGCCGGGTACTGCTCACCGGCGATGTCGAGCTCGCGGCGCAGGCCGACCTGCTCGCCGCCGAGGTGGACCTGCGGGCCGAGATCCTCAAGGTGCCGCACCACGGCAGCCGGTTCACGGTCCCGGATTTCGTCAACGCGGTCGAGCCGAGGATCGCGGTGGTGAGCGTGGGCGCGGACAACGGCTACGGCCACCCGAACCGGACCACGCTCGGCATGCTCGCCGCCACCGGTGCGCTGGTGGCGCGTACGGACACCGGCGGCGACACGGCGGTCGTGGCCGACAGCCGGGGCCCGGCGGTGGTCCGCCGCGGCCGGGCTCGTGGACCTCCCCGCCATCCCGGACTGTGGGAACCTGTACCCGGACACAGGTGACGGTACGGAGAGACACGGAGAGAGAGGTGCGGATCATCGTCGATCGAGAGGCCACCGCGCGGATCCGGTCCGAGTACGACTCCTACGCTCCCCGGTACGACCTGGAGACCAGCTGGTACGACCGGCTCATGCTCGGCGACGGCCGCTCCTGGGCCTGCTCGCAGGCGCGCGGGGACGTTCTCGAGGTCGCGGTCGGCACCGGGCGGAACCTCCCGTTCTACCCGCCGGGCGCCCGCGTGACGGGGATCGACCTCAGCCCCGGCATGCTCGCGCTCGCCCGCGAGCGCGTCGCGGAGCTGGGGTTGCCGGTGGGGCTCGTGGAGGGCGACGCGCAGGCCCTCCCGTTCCCCGCCGCACGGTTCGACACGGTCATCTGCACGCTGGGCCTGAGCAGCGTGCCCGACGACCGGCTCGCGGTGCGCGAGATGCACCGGGTCCTCCGCCCTGGCGGGCACCTGGTCCTGCTCGGGCACGTCGCCAGCCCGCATCGCGTGGTCCGCGCCGTGCAGCGCGGGATCGAGCGGATCGCGGCCACCAGGGCGACCGACTCACAGTTCCGGGAGATGGTCGGCCCGCTTCGTGACACCGGTCTGGAGGTCGTCTACCGGCGAGCCGACCGCGGCGGCATCGTGGAGCGCGTCACGGCGGTCAAGCCACCCGCGTGAGGGTCAGCTGCCGAGTGCCTCGCTGACCGCGGCGGCGGACGGTGCGACCGTCGCCTTCGGGCCGATCCGGCCCTCGAGCGCGTCCAGGGTCTTCAGGCCGTCGCCGGTGATCAGCAGCACGGTCTCGGCGTCCGGGTCGATCTTGCCGCTGTCGATGAGCTTCTTCGCCGTCGCCACGGTGACGCCACCGGCCGTCTCGGTGAAGATGCCCTCCGTCCGGGCGAGCAGCCTGATGCCGTCGACGACCTCCTCGTCGCTGACGTCCTCGATCGAGCCGCCGGTGCGGTGGACGGTGTCGAGCACGTACGGGCCGTCGGCGGGGTTGCCGATCGCCAGCGACCGGGCGATGGTGTCCGGCTTGACCGGCTGGACCACGTCGTGGCCTGCACGGAACGCCGCGGACACCGGCGAGCAGCCGGTGGCCTGCGCACCGAATATCCGGTACGGGCTCTGCTCGACCAGGCCGAGCTCGCCCAGCTCACGGAAGCCCTTGTCGACCTTGGTCAGCTGTGAACCGGAGGCGATCGGCACGACGATCTGCTCCGGCAGGCGCCAGCCGAGTTGCTCGGCGACCTCGAAGCCGAGGGTCTTGGACCCCTCGGAGTAGTACGGCCGCACGTTGACGTTCACGAACGCCCAGCTCTCGTGCTCGGCGGCGAGCTGGGTCGCGAGCCGGTTCACGTCGTCGTAGTTGCCGTCGACGGCGATCAGCGCGCCGTCGTACACGGCCGTGGTGAGGATCTTCGCGCGCTCGAGGGAAGACGGGATGAGCACGACCGACTGCCAGCCTGCGCGCGCCGCGGCGGCGGCCACCGCGTTCGCCAGGTTGCCGGTGGACGGGCAGGCCAGGGTGTCGAAGCCGAACTCGCGGGCCGCGGCCAGCGCGACGGCGACCACGCGGTCCTTGAACGAGTGCGTCGGGTTGCCGGTGTCGTCCTTGACCCAGAGGCGCCGGACCCCGAGGGCCTTCGCCAGCCGGTCGGCACGCACCAGCCGGGTACAGCCGGGCTCCGTGTTCGGGATCTGCTCGACGTTCGACGGCACCGGGAGCAGCTTCTTGTAACGCCAGATGTTGCGCGGGCCCGCCTCGATGTCCTCCCGGCGGACACGGCCGAAGTCGTAGGCGACCTCCAGCGGCGAGAAGTCCTCCGCGGAGACGAACTCCGGGGCCAGCGGCTGGCGGTGGCCCTCCTCCTTGGAGACCAGTTCCACGGCCGGGCCGAGGTTGACGGAGCGCGTGGTGGTCGTGTCGAGGGCTGCGGTCATCGCGAGGTTCCTTTCCTCATCTGTCCCACTGGCGCGGGCCGGAATTGGCACCGTGATCGTCAGCTACCTCGCGGGATCGAGATGACAGGCTGACGCCGGTTGCCGGGGCTTCAACGGGCCGTTCCCTCTGCCCCTCTGGATGAGCGGTATTCAGTTGTGCCGGCCAAGGGAGCGCGCGGCTTTCCGGATATACCGTACGCCATCGCGATCGGATCCGGCCACGGGAATGCGGGCCAGGTCACCGTGGCAGGATCGACGACGTGACCGCGCCAGCCACCACGCCGCCGCCGCTGCACCTCGTGCTCGGCGAGGAGGAACTGCTCGTCGAACGCGCCGTCCGCGCCGCGCTCGACGCCGCGCGCCTGGCCGACGCGACCGCGGACCTGACCCGGGTCCGCGTGTCCGAGCTCACCGCACCGGCGCTGGCCGAGCTGGTGAGCCCGTCGTTGTTCAGCGAGGGCCGGGTCGTCGTCCTCGACGCCGCGCAGGAGATGTCCCAGGAGATCGCCGACGCCGTGCTCGCCTATGTCGCGAACCCGGCCGACGGCATCGTGCTCGTCGTCGTGCACAGCGGCGGCGGCCGCAGCAAGGCCGCCAAGTCGCTGCCCGCCGCGCTGCGCAAGGCCGGCGCCACCGTCACCGAGTGCCCGAAGATCACCAAACCGGCCGAGCGGGAGGCGTTCGTCCGCCACGAGGTCCGTAACGCAGGTGGCCGCATCGACGCCGCCGGGGTGATCGCGCTCATCGACTCGGTGGGCTCGGACCTGCGCGAGCTGTCCGCCGCGGCCGGTCAACTGGTGGCCGACTCCGGCGGCAGCGTCGACGAGGAGGCCGTGCGGCGCTATCACCGGGGCCGCGCCGACGTCTCCGGCTTCGCGGTCGCCGAGAAGGCCGTCGCGGGCGACCGGGCCGCTGCGCTCGAGACGGCGCGCTGGGCCCAGCAGATCGGGGTGCCGCACGTGCTGCTCGCCGACGCGCTCGCCGACGCCGTGCGCACGATCGCCCGGGTCTCCGCCGCCGGCCGCGGCAACCCGAACCAGATGGCCGGTGAGCTGGGCATGCCGCCGTGGAAGATCCGTAAGGCACAGGGCCAGTCGCGTGGCTGGAGCACGGCCGGCCTCGCCGACGCGATGCGGATCGCGGCGCGGGTGAACGCCGAGGTGAAGGGTGCGGCCGCGGACCCGGACTACGCGATCGAGCGCGCCGTGCTGGACATCGTGGCGGCCAGGGAGAAGCGCTGAGTGCCTGGTCACCTCTCGTGAGTGCGTACGCGAGTTAGAACACTGTTACGCACTCACGACCGATGACCTGCGGAAACCCCGGCGACCGGAGTCGCCGGGGTTTCCGCCGGGCAGGCGTCCGCTCGGCGCGGCGCCCGCTCTCGGTGCTGTCAGAGCTGGTTGGCCCGCTTGGCCATCGCGGCCTTCTTGTTCGCGGCCTGGTTGGCGTGGATGACGCCCTTGCCGGCCGCCTTGTCCAGCTTCCGGGCCGCGTCGCGCTGCAGTTCGATGGCCCGGTCCTTCTCACCGGCGTCGGCGGCCGCGCGGAACTTGCGGATCGCGGTTTTCACCGACGACCGGACCGACTGGTTACGCTGGCGCGCCTTCTCGTTGGTCTTGATGCGCTTCATCTGGGACTTGATATTGGCCACGCGGGCGCTCCTTCAGTCGTGTGTCGCTGGGTTCGTGCCGCGCTCTGCCGGCCCTGGCCGCCTCGTCCGGACGACGGCAGGTTTCCTCCATTGCGGAATGCCACACGGCAACGGCTGACCAGGGTACACGGCGTGTACGCAGGGTTCCGGAGCAGGGTGGGGAGGGCATTCGGTGAACGGCACGGCGCTGGTGCTCGTCCTGTCGGCCGCGATTGCCCCGGCATGAGAATCTTAGGCCATGGACGTGCTGAGCAGTCGCGTACTGGTCCACCCCACCGACCCCGCGGTGACGACGGCGTTCTACCGCGACACGCTCGGGCTGGCCATCTACCGCGAGTTCCCCGGCGGCACCGTGTTCTTCCTCGGCCAGGGCTTCCTGGAGGTGGTCGGCCGCGGCAGCGCGGGGCCCACGCCGGACGTGGCGCTGTGGCTGCAGGTCCGTGACCTCGCCGCGACCGTCGCCGAACTGCGGGCGAAGGGCGTCGAGCCCGATCGCGAACCGCGGCGGGAGCCGTGGGGCCTCGACGAGGCGTGGATCTCCGACCCGGACGGCACCCGCATCGTGCTCGTGGAGATCCCGGCCGACCACCCCCTGCGGACCGATGTCCGCACCGCGTAGCGCCGCGGGCCGGATCGCCCGCGCCCTGCTGTGGTGCCTGGCCCTGCTGCTCGTCCTGCTCGGCTGGGCCACCGTGTCCCGGTCGATCTCCGGGGGCGGGCCCGAGGTCGAGCGCGTGGGCACCGCGTCGGTGCACGAGTGCACCGAGTACGGCCCGGTCAGCCGCTACGGGCTCGGCACCACCTACCGCTGCACGGCGGACGTTCGCTGGTCCGACGGCGACACCGAGCGCCTCGCCTTCCCACCGGGCCAGCTTCGCCCGGGCGACGCGGGCAGCCCGGTGCCGGTGTATCTCGACGTGGCCGAGGGGCTCCGCGAGGAGTCGTCGCTCGGCCGCAACGACAGCGCCCGTTTCGCCGCACTGGAACTGCCAGTCACGATCGCGTTCGGCTTCGCCGCGGTGGCCGCAGGGATCGGCGCGCTGCACGCGGGCTACCGCGTGTTCCGGCCCCGGGCTCGGAGTGGGCGCAGTGGTGAGGGGCGCAGTGGTGAGGGGCGCAGTGGCGGGGCACCGCGCGCCCCGGCCCGCAGTACCAGCCCGATCGAGCAGCGGCGGACACACCAACGGGTGGCCGCGGCCTGGCCGCTGGACGACGAGGACCGCGAGGCCGCCCCGGTGCCCCGGCTGGTGCTGCGGTTACGGCTGCTCGGCGCCTGGTGCGGCCTGGTCGCGCTCGCGGTGCCGCTGGCCACCGTGCCGCGCTTCGACGCGCCCCGGGCCCGGGACTTCGTCTCGCCGTGGCCGCAGATCGAGCGGGCACTGCTGGTGGACCCGCCGGCGACGGCCGTGGTGATCGTCGGGCTCGCGCTGGCGGCCCTGCTGCTCACGATGGCCGGAGCCGCGCGCCGGGACGCGGCACGGCTGTTCCGGTACGGACCGGCGTACCTGGCGCGCGACGACTCGGGGAAGGGATCGTCGGAGAAGAAGGCCGGCGCACGGCTGCGGCAGGCGGAGGCAACGCGCCGCCGGGATCGGCTGACCGGGCTGGCAGCCGGGTTATCGTTCATCGCGCTGGCCGCGTGGGCGGCCGCGTGGGCGGCCGTGCGTGCCGCCGGGGTGGTGCCGTCGGCGGCCCCGCCTGCGGTGTGGCTGGCCGCTGCGAGCCAGGCCGGGCTGCTGGCCCTGCTGGCGGTGGTGTGGCTGGCCACGACGGAGACCAGGCACCGCAGGCTCGAGCTGCTCCTCGCGCGTTTCCGGGACACCGATCTCACGGCATCCGGAACCGTCGGCGGGAGCGCCACGTCGTAGCACGCGAAAGGGAAGGGATAAGGGTGGCAGCCGAAGGCATGGGACGCGCCGAGCAGTGGCTCGCCGACTACACCCGCAGGGTCGGTGACATCCAGCGCCGCGCGGAGCAGACGCAGGAACAGATCAAGAACGTGCGAGCCAGAGCCGCGAGCGAGGACGGCACGGTGTCGGTCGTGCTCGCCCCCGGCGGGCGCCTGGAGAAGCTCGAACTGACCCCCCGCGCCCTCGAACTGGGCCACGACCGGCTCGCCGCGACCATCACGCGGACCATCCAGGCCGCACATGCCGACGCCGCCGCGCAGACCCAGGACGCGCTGTTGCCGCTCGTCGGCGAGTCGGATGCGATGGAGTTCTTGCGTGAGCAGGTGGGCACCGCGCTCGAGGAGGAGCCCGAACCGGCGGCGCGGGAGGACGAGGCGGGCGGCAGGCCCCGCACGTCCCGCGGTGACGACCGCGACAACGACAACGACGACGGAGAGTCCTTCGGTGGCTCGATTCTGAGGTGAACGAATGGGACAGGGATTCAAGTCGACGCCGGAGGATCTGGCCACGCACTCGGCGACGGTGGACAAGCTGGGTGAACGGCTGACCAAGGCCGGTGAGACGGGCGGCGGTGTCGATCTCGGCATCGAGACGTACGGGATCATCGGCCAGGCGTTCAGCGGCGACGCGCGCGAGCAGATCGCCGAGACGGCCGAGGCGATCAAGGAGATGGGCAGCGGGCTGACCGACTTCGGCGAGGGCGTGAAGGCGGCAGGCGAGCACTACCGGCAGATCGAGACCGAGATCCGCGATCTGCTCGACAAGTTCGGGGGCCAGTGATGGTGGACACGGCGGGCGCGGGGATCATCGACACGGTCAACACCGCCGCGCAGGATCTGGACAATCCCGAGGACTGGGCGATGGACGGCGTCGCGCTCGGCCTCGACGCGCTCGGCTTCGTCGCCAACCCGCTCGGCGGGCTGCTCAGCGCCGGGATCGGCTGGCTGATCGAGCATCTCGACTTCCTCAGGGAGCCGCTGGACGACCTCGCCGGTGATCCGGCGAAGATCAACGAGGTCGCCGCCGTCTGGGGCGAGCAGGTCCGCTCGGACGTCGGGCAGATCGCCGCCGACTACGAGAGGGCGCTCGCCACGGAGATCGCCAGCTGGGAGGGTGACGCGGCCGACCGCTACCGGGAGACGGCGGGGCAGATCGTCGAGCAGATCCGGGCGCTGGAGAACGCCTCGACCAGCGTGTCGAACGCCGTACAGGGGTCCGGGGTGCTGGTCGCCACGGTGCGCGCCATCATCCGGGATCTGATCGCCGATGTGGTGTCCGAGATCGTCATCGCCGCGGCCGCGGCGCTGGCCAGCAGCTGGTTCACCCTCGGCGGCTCGATCGCGGCGTTCACCGGATGGGCCGTCGCTCGCGGAGCCGCCACGGCGGGCAAGATCGCCGGCAAGATCTCCAAGCTGCTGATGAAGCTCGCCAACATCCTGAGCAGGTTCCGCAAGCTTCGCGGGGCGGTGCAGGCACTGGGCAAGATGTCCAAGCGCTTCGGCGACACGGCCAAGACGCTCGGCCGGACCGCAGGCCGCCACGGGCAGGCGCTGCGCCAGGTCGAGAACACGATGGGCGACTGGAGCGGCGTGCTGAAGAACAAGCTGCCGGACAGCGTCGGCAACCTGGCCGACAAGGTGGACGGCGCGTTCGCCAAGCGCAACCGCGACGGCTTTGCCGACACGATCGACCCGGGCAACATCGGCAGGGTCGGGGTCTACGAGGCCGCGAAGGAGGGCTCGAACGCCGACGAGAACTACGAGAAGGCCGCGCAGGAGTCCAGGGAAGGGAAGTAGCCGCCGGTCAACGCGGCGCGTGCGCACGCAGCTGCGCCGCGCGCGCCGCCGCCCGGCCGGGCGGGTCCCATACCCAGGTCTGCAGATCGGTGAACCCGGCCGCCGCCAGTTCCCGCGCGAGCTCGTGCCGGGGCACCGGCAGCCACTTCTCGTGCGCCGAGAGCACCAGGCGGCCACCGGGACGCAGCACCCGGAGCAGTTCCGCGTACGCCGCGGGCCGGTCCTCCCACAGCTGGACGCTGTTCACGCTGAGCACCACGTCGACCGAGCCGGTCTCCTGGCCGGTGTCCTCGGCGGAACCGAGCCGGAGCCGCACCGTGCCGTCCGCGACCGCGCTCGCGCATCGCTGCCTGCACTGTTCGAGCATCTCCTCGGACGGGTCCACGGCGATCGCCAGGCTCGCGCGCTCGGCGGCGGCGGCCAGTCCGATCCCGGGCCCCGGCCCGAGGACGAGCACCGTCTCGTCCGGTGCGAGGCCGGCCACCTCGACCACGTGCCGCTCGGTCGCCGCGTTGCCGCGGGCCATCACCGCCCCGCCGATCCGGCCGAGCAGGCCGCGCGGGTGGCCGAACGTCCGGTCCAGCACCTGGGCTAGCTGAGTACTCATACTTCGAGGTCAACACAGCGCCGCGAGATTCGCATCGGGGATGACCCGGAGATCCGGCTCGGCCGCATGGGAACATGGAGGTCGCCACCCCCGACCGATCGAGGAACCCGAGTGACAGTGACACGTCTGTCCGACACGACCTTCACGCCACCGGAGCTGATCCGGAACTTCTGCATCATCGCGCACATCGACCACGGCAAGTCGACGCTGGCCGACCGGATGCTGCAGCTCACCGGCGTGGTGGAGGAGCGGGCCATGCGGGCCCAGTACCTCGACCGGATGGACATCGAGCGCGAGCGGGGCATCACGATCAAGGCGCAGAACGTGCGCCTGCCCTGGAACGTCGACGGCCAGGACCACGTCCTGCACCTCATCGACACGCCGGGGCACGTCGACTTCACCTACGAGGTCTCGCGGGCGCTGGCGGCGTGCGAGGGCGCCATCCTGCTGGTGGACGCCGCGCAGGGCATCGAGGCCCAGACGCTGGCGAACCTGTACCTGGCGCTGGAGAAGGACCTGCACATCATCCCGGTCCTCAACAAGATCGACCTGCCCGCCGCCGAACCGGACAAGTACGCCGCCGAGCTGGCGCACATCATCGGCTGCGAGCCGGGCGACGTGCTGCGGGTGTCCGCGAAGACGGGCGAGGGCGTCCGGGACCTGCTGGACCAGGTGGTGCGGCAGGTGCCGCCGCCGGAGGGCGACGCCGACGCGCCCGCGAGGGCGATGATCTTCGACTCGGTCTACGACACCTACCGTGGTGTCGTGACCTACATCAGGGTCATGGACGGCAAGATCACGCCGCGCGAGCGGATCCGGATGATGTCCACCAACGCCACCCATGAGCTGCTCGAGGTCGGCATCATCTCGCCGGAGCCGAAGGCCAGCAAGGGGCTGGGCGTCGGCGAGGTGGGTTACCTGATCACCGGGGTGAAGGACGTCCGGCAGTCCAAGGTCGGGGACACGGTGACGGCCGAGCGCAAGGGTGCCACGGAGCCGCTGCCCGGCTACCGGGAGCCGCAGCCGATGGTCTTCTCCGGGCTGTACCCGGTCGACGGCTCGGACTACCCGGTGCTGCGCGACGCGCTGGAGAAGCTGCAGCTCAACGACGCCGCGCTGAGCTTCGAGCCGGAGACCTCGGTCGCGCTCGGGTTCGGCTTCCGGTGCGGCTTCCTCGGCCTGCTGCACCTGGAGATCACCCGTGCCCGGCTGGAGCGCGAGTTCAACCTCGACCTGATCTCCACCGCGCCGAACGTGGTGTACGAGGTGTATCTGGAGGACGGGACGGAGCGGATCGTCACCAACCCGTCGGACTGGCCCACCGGCGGCAAGATCGCCGAGGTGCACGAGCCGGTCAGCAAGGTGACGGTCATCGCGCCGTCGGAGTTCATCGGCGCGATCATGGAGCTGTGCCAGGGCAAGCGCGGTCAGCTGCTCGGCATGGACTACCTCTCCGAGGAACGCGTCGAGCTGCGGTACCAGCTGCCGCTCGGCGAGATCATCTTCGACTTCTTCGACGCGCTGAAGTCACGCACTCGCGGCTATGCCTCGCTCGACTACGAGGAGGCGGGCCAGCAGACCGCCGACCTGGTCAAGGTGGACATCCTGTTGCAGGGCGAGCCGGTGGACGCGTTCTCCGCGATCGTGCACAAGGACGCCGCCTACGCCTACGGCAACCGGATGGCGACCAGGCTGCGCGAGCTGATCCCGCGCCAGCACTTCGAGGTGCCCATCCAGGCGGCGATCGGTTCGCGGATCATCGCCCGCGAGAACATCCGCGCGATCCGCAAGGACGTGCTCGCCAAGTGCTACGGCGGCGACATCTCGCGTAAGCGCAAGCTGCTGGAGAAGCAGAAGGAAGGCAAGAAGCGGATGAAGACGGTCGGGCGGGTCGAGGTGCCCCAGGAGGCCTTCGTCGCGGCCCTGTCCACCGAGAGCGTCCCGGACAAGGGCAAGGGCAAGAAGTAGGCCGCCCGCCCGCCTCGTGAGTGGCTACGCGAGTGAGAACTCGTGTGCGCACTCACGAGGGCCACGGGCTCAGCCGTTGCCGCTGATCCTGGCCGCCTCGACGAACACCGCGGCGCGGCGCTCCTCGGCCATCACCCGGTCGTACTCGCCCCAGTTGTCGTGCGTGCCACCCGCCGCGGTGAACACGTCCCGCAGCAGGCGGGGCACGCCGTCGGCGAGGAAGTCGGGGTCAGGGTCGTCCGGCCCGATCAGCCGCACCGGCCCCTGCACCGAGACCCACTCCCAGCCCCGGCGGAACACGACGGTGGCGTGCCCGGAGCGTCGCAGGTGCTCCAGCTTGCGGGTGCCGCCGCGGGCCACCAGGCCGACGCTGGTGTTGCCGGACACCGGATCGGGGAGCACGCCCGCGTTGACGACGGAGGCGTGCACGGTGCCGTCCGGACGGGTGGTGGCGATGGTCGCGAGACCGTTCTCCGCGGCCGCGAGGCGGCGGACGAGGGCGAGATCGGCAGGCATGGAGCCCAGCGTAACGGCCACCCGCTCGTTTCTCAGCCGCGCGGAAGCGGCGTGGATATGACCGAGTCGTGGCGGCCTGGTGGCGGTTCGTACGCTTGGCGCATGTTCGACAGCTTGCGCGTCCCCGTGATCGTCGCGCCGATGGCCGGTGGCCCCTCCACGCCGGAGCTGGTGGGCGCGGCCACGCGCGCCGGCGCCTTCGGTTTCCTCGCCGGCGGCTATCTGAGCGCGGCGGCGCTGGTGGGCCAGATCGAGCGGACCAGGGAGCTGACCGGTGGCGAGTTCGGGATCAACCTGTTCGTGCCCGGTATCCGCTCTACTGTGGACACCCGCCCGTACGCAAGGCGGCTGCTGGAGGAGGCGCGGCACTTCGGCGTCGAGCCGGGAGATCCGCGCTGGGACGACGACGCCTACGCGGCCAAGATCGACCTGGTCGTCGAGCGGCGGATTCCGGTGGTGTCGTTCACCTTCGGCACGCCGATCGAGGCCGACATCGCACGGCTGCACGAGGTGGGCAGCAAGGTGCTCGTCACGGTCACCACTCCCGAGGAGGCGCGGCACGCGGCCGCGGCGGGTGCGGACGGCCTGTGCGTGCAGGGATTCGAGGCCGGTGGCCACCGCGGCCTGTTCACCGACGACCCGGAGTCTCCGGCGGGCGGCGACGTGTACGGCCTGCTCGCCGTGCTGCGCCTGGTGTCGGCCGTGACCGACCTGCCGCTGGTCGCCGCGGGTGGGCTTGTGCACGGCGCCGACGTCGCCGCGGCGCTGGTCGCGGGTGCCACCGCGACGCAGCTCGGCACGGCCTTCCTCAGGGCCGACGAGGCGGGTACCCATCCGGTGCACCGGCGGGTGCTCGCCGAGGCGGACCGGCCGACCGCGTTCACCAGGGCGTTCAGCGGGCGCCCCGCCCGGGGACTGGTGAACCAGTTCTCCCGCGAGCACTCCGAGCACGCGCCACCCGCCTATCCGCAGATCCACCACATGAGCAAGCCGATCCGCTCCGCCGCCGGGGAGGCGGGCGACCCGGAGGCGATGTCGCTGTGGGCGGGGCAGGCCTATCCCGCCGCCGGCTCGGGCCCGGCTGCGGAGATCATCGAGAGACTGTGCGTACAGGCACAGGAGGCGCTCGGCCGGGGCGGGAAGCTGTTCGGCTGAGTCAGCCCGCGGCCTCGGTGGCCCCGGTCGACGCGGCCCCGGCCGTCTTGCCCGGTGCGGACTGCCTGCGTGCGCCTGCGGCGAAGAACGTCAGCAGCTCGGCGATCGAACGCGGGTCGTCGAGCTGGGGACAGTGCCCCCAGTCGTCGCGGAGCAGCAGCCTGCTGTGCGGCACGAGCGCGTGCAGCCGCCTGCCAGCCGCGGCGCTCACCAGCCGGTCCTTCCCGCAGGCCACGACCAGCAACGGGACCTGTACCCGGTCCGGCTGGTATGCCTCGGCGAGCTCGCCGACCAGCTGCCGGGCCTGCTCCAGCCTGCTGGTGGTGGAGCGGTAGTCCGGGAACAGTTCGGCGAACCGGCGCACGTGGTGCTGCTCTGCGGTGCCGGCGTCGGCGTAGAGCAGGCGGGGGATGACCTGCTCGGCGACCCTGCGCACGACGAAGCCGGGCACGGGCAGCGGCAGGGCGGAGTACAGGCGCAACGGCAGCGGGTACCGGCCGACCGCGCGGACGAGCCACGAGTCGACGAAGCCGGGGGCGGCGATCGAGACGATTCCGGAGACCGGGAGCCGCGGGTTCTGCCCGGCACGCAGGCCCATCGTGCCGCCGAGCGAGTTGCCGGCGAGCACGACACTGCCGAGCACGGACTGCTCCCTGAGCAGCGCGGCCGTGAAGGCGTCCAGCTGGGGGAGGATGGCTCCGGGACGCAGCGGGTCGGCTTCACCGAAGCCGGGCAGGTCGACCGCGACGGCCGCGTGGCCATCCTCGGCGAGCCGTTCGAGCACCGGGCGCCAGGTGTCGGCGCTGTCGCAGTAGCCGTGCAGCAGGACCAGCCGGGGCGCGGTGCGGGTCTGGCCCGGGCGCCTGCTCCGCCGCAGGCCGGACCGGCGGCCCGCACCGACCTCCGCGGGCCGCGGTCCGACCTCGAGCACCCTGGTGCGGAAACCCGCGAAGCGGCGGTGCCCGACCCGGATCTCTGGGCCGGGCACTTCCGGGTTCGCCGTCGCCGGCGAGGCCTCCCGCTGCACCGCGGTCATTTCCCAAGAGTAGCCAATGACACGCGGTTTCATGCCTCGCGCTGTGGATAACAAACGCGTATCGGCAGTGTGTCAACGAGACTCTTCGCAGGTCAGCGTGCAGATCTCGGTCAGTGTGTGAACACGATCTTTCCGGCGGTGGCGCCCTGGAGCATGTCGCGGAAGCCCTGTGCCGCCTCGCTCAGCGGCAGCTCGGCGCCGATCTGCGGGTGGATTCCGGCCAGGTCGACGTAGGAGAGCAGGTTGGCCAGCTCGTCCCGGGTACCCATCGTCGAGCCCGCCACGCGCAGCTGCAGGAAGAACAGCCGCTGCAGCTCGGCGTTGGCGTCCGGCCCGCTCGTGGAGCCGGAGACGACGATGATCCCGCCCGGCTTCAGCGACTTCACCGAGTGTGACCAGGTGGCCTTCCCGACCGTCTCGAACACCCCGTCGACGCGCTCCGGCAGCCGCGCGCCGGACTCGAAGGTCTGGTGCGCCCCGAGCCGCTCCGCCAGCGCCCGTTTCTCCTCGCTGCGCCCGGTCACCCAGACGCGGAAGCCGGCGGCCCTGCCGAGCTGGACGAGCGCGGTCGCAACGCCGCCCGAGGCGCCCTGCACGAGGAACGTCTGGCCGGGCCGCAAGCCGGACTTGACGAACAGCATGCGGTACGCGGTGAGCCAGGCGGTGCCCATCGTGGCCGCCTCGGCGAAGGAGAGGCCGGCAGGCTTCGGCAGCACGTTGCGTGCCGGGACGACCACCGAGTCGGCGAAGCTGCCCTGGTGCTTCTCGGTGAGCAGGGTCCGCTTCGGGTCGAGCGTGTCGTCACCGTGCCACGACTCGTCGTTGATCACCGAGTGCAGCACCACCTCGGTGCCGTCGTCGAGCACGCCGGCACCGTCGCAGCCGAGGATCATCGGGAACTGCTCGGGCTTGATGCCGACGCCGCGCAGTGTCCAGATGTCGTGCATGTTCAGGCTGGCTGCCCTCACCGCGACCTTCACCCAGCCGTCGGGGACGTCGGGCTCGGGCCGCTCACCCGCCACCAGCGAGGCGAGCGGGTCGTCAGCGTTGGGTTCTTTGGCGTAGACGGCGAACATGGCGCCAACCTACCTGCCCGGTACTGCCGGGGCCGAGGGGCGGCGTATTCTTGCCGGTTGTGTTCGACGGAGTGTCCGGCTGGTGGGACGGGGCCGAGCTGTGGCTCGCGCAGCAGTGGTTCCCGGTGCAGTTCGTGCTGGTCATGGCTGTGCTGGTGCCGCTGAGCCTGTTGCTGGGCTGGGTGATCCACCGCGTCGTCGACGTCCTCGCGGGCATCGCCACGGGCGTGCGGCGCGGCGGTGCCCGGAACCCGGACGAGCCCGCCGGGTAGGCGGCGGGCTCCGCGCGGCTCGGCTCGGCCGCGGACGTCGGCCGGTGTCCCTGGACAGGGACGGCCTAGAGTGAGACCCATGTTCTCCCGCAGGCGCATCAGCGCCGCACTGATCGGGCTGCTGGTGCTGGCGCTCGGCGGGTGGATCGTCAGGGACGTCGCGGTTGGCGGGCCGGAGACCGGGCCGGGTAGCCTGCCGGGCGCGGACTCGGGGCTGCGGGTCGTGGCGCTGTCCGCCCTGCCGCCCGAGGCGGGCGACACGTGGCGGCTGATCGAGGCGGGGGGACCGTACCCGTATCCGGAAAGCGACGGTACGACGTTCGGCAATAGGGAGAAGTTGTTGCCAGAGAAGCCATCCGGTTACTACCGCGAGTACACGGTCGAGACTCCGGGGAGTCCCGACCGTGGCGCGCGCAGGCTCGTCACCGGCGAGCAGCGCGAGCTGTACTACACCGGGGACCACTACGTCTCCTTCGTCGTCGTGGATCCGCACCGATGAACGTCACCCCGAAACCGAATGCGAAGACGCTCGCCGACCAGGCCCGGGCGCGCGGCGCGCACACGCACGTGCTCGACGGCGCCCAGCACGACGACCGGCTCGGCACCCTCGACGCGATCGCGGTCGCGCTGTCCTTCCCGGACTGGTTCGGCCGCAACCTCGACGCGCTGTACGACTGCCTGACCGACCTGTCGTGGCTGCCCTCCGGGGAGCACGTGCTGATCTGGGTCGGCGCGGACGTGCTGAAGCAGGCCGATCCGAAGTCCTACCTCGCCGTGCACAGCGTGCTCTCCGACGCCCAGCGCGCGCTCGCCTCTGGTGGTGAGCGCGCCGACAGCCGCACGCTGACGGTCGTGCTGGCCGACACCTAGCCCCGGGGGTCGTGAGTGCGTACCGGCGTTCTAACTCGTGTGCGCACTCACGAGGTCTGACCGGCGGGGACCCAGTTCGGCTTGCGCTTCTCGGCGAACGCGGTGATGCCCTCCTGGCCCTCCTCGCCGGCGAAGAACCGGGCGGAGGTCTCCAGCAGGGCCGCGAACCGTTCGGACATCCCGGCGGACGTCTCGCCCTGCAACAGTTCCTTGGTGGCGGCGAGCGCGGTGGGACCGCCCAGCGTCAGTGACCGGACGTACCGCGCGACCTCGGTGTCGAGCCGCTCCGCGGGCACGGCCGCGTTGATCAGCCCGATCTCGGCGGCGCGCGCGGCATCGAACGTGTCCCCGGTGAGGAACAGCTCGTGGGCCGCCCTGGCGGTGAGGCGTGGCAGCACGGTGACCGAGATGAGGGCGGGCACCACGCCGATGCGCACCTCGCTGAAGGCGAAGGTGGCGTCCTCGACGGCCACGGCGATGTCGGCCGCCGCGACGATGCCGACCCCGCCGGCGCGCGCCGGTCCGGCGAGCTTGGCCACGACCGGCTTGGGGCTGGTCCAGATCCGTTCGAGGATCGCGGGGAACTCGTTGACGCCCTGATCGCCCGCGCCGCTGCCCCTGGCCTCCTTGAGGTCCATTCCCGCGCAGAAGACCGGCCCGGTGTGGTCGAGCACGACGACCCGCACGTCGTCGTCGCCGAGCGCCTTCTCCAGGCCGGCGCCGAGCTCGCGGCGCAGCTGCGCGGACAGCGCGTTGCGGTTGTGCGGCGAGTCGAGCGTGACGGTCGCGGCCCCGTCGGCCACCGAGTATTGCACCAGTTCGTCAGCCATGCGGACACTTTGACACACCGGTCACTCCCGCGGCGGAGACTCCCCGATGCGGCATTGGGTGCGTTGGACGCAACGGATGCCACATTGGTGGCGCTCGGCGCGGGTTACGCGGTGCGCGCCTGCGCGGCGCGGGCGTCGTGATAGCGCCGCAGCACGAGTTCGGCGACTCGGGACTCCGCACCGAGCGGCTCGGCGATCCGCACGCCGGGGGCGCAGTGCTCGGCGAGCGCCCGCACCCGGTCCGGCAGCAGGCCGGGCGCGAGGAACCACGAGGCCACCGCGAAGCGGCGTGCGCCGTGCGCCCGCAGCTTGGCGACCGCGGCCGGTACGTCCGGCTTCGTGGCGCTGGCGAACGCGGGCGCCACCAGGCAGCCGTGGCGGACCTGCCAGCGCCGCGCGAGCCGGTCCACGGCCGCGTTGGCCGACGGCCGGGACGAGCCCACCGCGGCCAGCACGACGCCCAGCCCGGGATCGGCGGGGTCCGCGCCCGCCGCGGTCAGCCGGTCGAGCGCGACCGCCTCGAGCAGCGGGTCCGCGCCGAGCACGTCCGCGATCGACACCGTCAGCCGCGGGAACCGGGCGGTCGCCTCGGCGACCAGGCCGGGCAGGTCGACCCGCGCGTGGTAGGCGCTGCCGAGCAACAGCGGCACCGCCACGACGTCCCGGTGGCCCTCGGCATGCAGGCCGGCAAGCACGTCACCCAGCTTCGGCTCGGAAAGGTCGAGAAACGCCGGCCGCACGTCGATCCCGCCGGCCGCGCGGCCCACGGCCGCGACCAGGGAGCGCACGGTGGCCGCCGACCGGGGGTCGCGGCTGCCGTGCGCGACGGCCACCAGGATCACGCGGTGCTGCCCAGCTTCGCGAAGCGCTCCCCGACCATGCCGGCGGCGAGCGTGTCGCCGTTCTTCGGCTCGATCACCAGGAAGGCGCCCGTGCGCGGGCTGTGGCTGTAGTCGTCCACCGGGATCTCCTCGGCGAGCCGCAGCCGGACACTGCCGATCTCGTTGAGCTCCAAGGACTCCGGGTCCTCTACTGTGGACAGCGCCTGCTCGTCGAAACGCGAGTGGAGCTCGTCGACGAACGCCTGCACCGTACGCGTGCCGTGCTTGACGAGCACGCGCGCGCCCGGCCGCAGCGACGTGCTGGACAGCCAGCACAGCGCCGCCGTGAACTCGTCGGTCACCACCGGACGGTCGGCGGCGGAGGCGATCAGGTCGCCCCGGGAGATGTCCAGGTCGTCGGCCAGCAGTACGGTCACCGAACTGCCGGACCCGGCCTCGTCCCGAGGGCCGTCGGCGGTGTCCACCCGCTCCACCGTGGTGTGCAGGCCCTGCGGGAGCACCACGACCTCGTCGCCGGGGCGCACCGTCCCCGCGGCGATCTGCCCCGCGTAGCCGCGGTAGTCGGGGTGCTCCGGCGTGCGCGGGCGGATGACGTACTGCACCGGGAAGCGGAAGGGAGCGTCGTGCGGATCCGGTGCCACGGGCACGTTCTCCAGATGGTCCAGCAGCGTCGGGCCGCTGTACCACGGGGTGTTCTCCGAGCGCACGGCCACGTTGTCCCCGTGCAGTGCCGAGACCGGGATGGTCAGCACCGAGCCCTCGGGGTAGCCCAGGGAGGCGGCGTGCCCCGCGAACTCCTTCGCGATCACCGTGAACTCCGCCTCGTCGTAGCCGATCAGGTCGACCTTGTTCACGGCGAGGACCAGCCGCGGCACCCCGAGCAGCGCCAGCACGGCGGCGTGCCGCCGCGTCTGCTCCACGACGCCCTTGCGCGCGTCGACGAGCAGCACGGCCAGCTGGGCGGTGGACGCACCGGTGACCGTGTTGCGCGTGTACTGCACGTGGCCGGGAGTGTCGGCGAGCACGAAGCTGCGCCGCGGCGTGGCGAAGTACCGGTACGCCACGTCGATCGTGATGCCCTGCTCCCGCTCGGAGCGCAGCCCGTCCACCAGCAGCGAGAGGTCCGGCGTGGACAGTCCACGGTCGACGCTCGCGCGCTGCACCGCGTCGAGCTGGTCGGCGAGCACCGACTTGGTGTCGTAGAGCAGCCGCCCGACCAGCGTCGACTTCCCGTCGTCCACGCTGCCGGCGGTGGCCAGCCTCAACAGGCTCGACATCAGAAGTACCCCTCCCGCTTACGGTCCTCCATCGCGGCCTCGGACAGCCGGTCGTCCGCCCTGGTGGCGCCGCGCTCGGTCAGCCTGCTGGCCTGGACCTCCGCGATGACCTCCTCCACCGTGGCCGCCGTGGACTCGACGGCGCCGGTGCACGAGCCGTCACCGACGGTGCGGTAGCGCACGGTCAGCTCCTCGACGGTCTCGTTCTCGCGCGGTCCGCCCCACGGCCCCTCGGTGAGCCACATGCCGTCCCGCCGGTACACCTTGCGCCGGTGCGCGTAGTAGATCGAGGGAAGCTCGACGCGCTCGCGGGCGATGTAGTTCCAGACGTCCGCCTCGGTCCAGTTGGACAGCGGGAAGACCCGGACGTGCTCGCCGGGGCGGTGCCTGCCGTTGTAGAGGTTCCACAGCTCCGGCCGCTGACGGCGGGGCTCCCACTGACCGAAGGCGTTGCGCAGGCTGAAGATGCGCTCCTTGGCGCGGGCGCGTTCCTCGTCCCGGCGGCCGCCGCCGAACACGGCGTCGAACTTGTGCTCGGTGATCGTGTCCAGCAACGGCTGCGTCTGCAACGGGTTGCGCGTGCCGTCGGGACGCTCGGTCAGCCTGCCGTCGTCGATCCAGTCCTGCACGTGCGCGACGATCAGCCGCAGGCCGTGCTGGGCGACCATGCGGTCGCGGAACTCGATCACCTCGTCGAAGTTGTGCCCGGTGTCGACGTGCAGCAGCGGGAACGGCACCGGCGCCGGCCAGAACGCCTTGATCGCCAGGTGCAGCAGCAGAGTGGAGTCCTTGCCGCCGGAGAAGAGGATCACCGGCCGGTCGAACTCGCCGGCGACCTCCCGGAAGACGTGCATACCTTCCGACTCCAGGGCGGTGAGGTTGTCGCGCGCGGCGTCGGCGGCCGCGGCGCGGGCCTCGCCGGTCTCCCTGGTCTCGCTCGTTTCGGAAAGTGCGGTCATGGCGTCCTTTCTCGGTGCTTGTCGGGCAACCCGCGAGGCGATTGTGTCGCCGGGGTGCCGTCCGCGGCAGTCGGCTCAGCCGTGCAGGCCGCACTCGGTCTTGGACTGGCCTGCCCAGCGGCCGCTGCGCGGGTCGGCGCCCGGCGCGACCTTGGCCGTGCACGGGGCGCAGCCGATGGACGGATATCCCTCGTTCACGAGGGGATTCTGCAGGATCCCGTGCTGGTGGAGGTAATCGTCGAACTCCTCGTCGGTCCACGGCGCGATCGGGTTGACCTTGACCAGCCCGTTGCGCTCGTCCCACGTCACGATCGGCGTGTTCGCCCTGGTCGGCGCGTCGACCCGGCGTACACCCGTGACCCAGCACGAGTAGTTCGCCAGCGTGTTGCGCAACGGGACCACCTTGCGCAGGAAGCAGCACTGGTTTGGGTCACGGTCGTGCAGCTTGGGGCCGTACTCGGCGTCCTGCTCGGCCACCGACTGCTCGGCCCTGGCGTTGATCACGCGGATCTCCGGGTACACCGACGCGATGGCGTCGCGCGTGCCGATCGTCTCGGCGAAGTGGTAACCGGTCTCCAGAAACAGAACATCCACATCGGGCTTGACCTTGGTGGCCAGGTCGATCAGCACCGCGTCCTGCATGTTGGACGCGACGATGAGGTCGTCGCCGAACTGGTCGACGGCCCATTGCAGTGCCTCCTCGGCACCGGCGTCCGCGAGTTCGCCGGACGCCCGCTCCGCGAGCGCCTTCAGCTCTTCGGCCGACGTCGCCGTGGTCATCGTGTTACCTCCGGTATCTGAAGCCCGATGAACGTCACCGAGAACACCCGCCTGCAGGATGAGCACAGCCACGCGCCGTTCTCTTCCGGGCGGAGATCCTCGTCGCCACAGTACGGACAGTGGAACGGCACGGCCCGGCCGGTGGGTTGTTCGCTCATCGCAGCTCAGCCTCCTCGGCCCTGCTGACCCACTGCGGGAAGCGCTCGCCGGGCTCGCGCCTGGTGACGTAGTTGCGCACGACGCGTTCGACGTACCCGGTCAGCTCCGCGCTGGTCACCTTGTGCCCGCGCAGTTTGCGGCCGAAGCCCGCGTCGAGGCCCAGCCCGCCGCCGAGGTGCACCTGGAATCCCTCGACCTGGTTGCCGTCGGCGTCGGTGACGATCTGTCCCTTGAGCCCGATATCGGCGGTCTGGATGCGCGCGCACGAATTGGGGCAGCCGTTGAGATGCACGCTCACCGGCGTGTCGAGACCGGACTGGATGTCGGCGAGACTGCGCTCGAGCTCGTCGACCAGCTCCTGGGCGCGGGCCTTGGTCTCCACGATGGCGAGCTTGCAGAACTCGATCCCGGTGCAGGCCATCACGCCGCGCCGCCAGGGCGTCGGCTCGGTCTGCAGGCCGATGTCGGCCAGCTCCGCGCGCAGGCCGGCCACGTCCGCCTCCGGCACGTCCAGTACGACCAGCTTCTGCTGCGGGGTGAGCCGCACCCTGCCGGACCCGGCCCGCTCGGCCGCCTTGGCGACGGCGATGAGCGTCGAACCCGACGACCGCCCGGCGACCGGCGCGGCGCCGACGTAGAAGTTGCCGTCCTTCTGCGGATGCACGCCGATGTGGTCCACCGGTGCCGCAGGGGCCACCGGGGCAGGGCCGTCGGCGAGCCTGCGCCCCAGGTACTCCGCCTCCAGCACGTCGCGGAACCTCTCCGCGCCCCAGTCCTTGACCAGGAACTTGATCCGGGCACGGGCGCGCAACCTGCGGTAGCCGTAGTCGCGGAAGACGCTGACCACGCCCGCCCACACGTCCGGCACCTCCTCCAGCGGGACCCAGGCGCCCAGCCGCTGGCCGATCATCGGGTTCGTGGAGAGCCCGCCGCCGACCCACACGTCGAAGCCGGGGCCGTGTTCGGGATGCTCGACCCCGACGAAGGCCACGTCGTGGATCTCGTGGGCGACGTCCTGCTGGCCGGAGATCGCGGTCTTGAACTTGCGGGGCAGGTTCGCGAACGCCGGGTCGCCGATGTAGCGGCGCTTGATCTCGTCGATCGCGGGAGTGCCGTCGATGACCTCGTCGGCGGCGATGCCCGCGACCGGCGACCCGAGGATGACGCGCGGGCTGTCGCCGCACGCCTCCATCGTGGTCAGGCCCGCGGCCTCCAGCTTCTCCCAGACCGTGGGCATGTCCTCGATCCGGATCCAGTGGTACTGGACGTTCTGCCGGTCGGTGATGTCCGCGGTGTCGCGGGCGTAGGTCTGCGAGAGCTCGCCGATCAGCGTGAGCTGCTCGGTGGTGAGCGCGCCGCCGTCGATGCGCACCCGCAGCATGAAGTACTCGTCATCGAGCTCCTCGGGCTCCAGGGTGGCCGTGCGGCCGCCCTCGATGCCGGGCTTACGCTGCGTGTAGAGGCCGTACCAGCGGAAACGTCCGCGCAGGTCGCCCGGGTCGATGGCATCGAAACCCTGGTGGGCGTAGATGTTCTCGATGCGCGCCCGGACGTTGAGCGGCGCGTCGTCCTTCTTGGAGCGCTCGTTGGGGTTCAGCGGCTCGCGGTAGCCCAGGGCCCACTGGCCCTCACCGCGGCGTTGCTTGGTGCGTGCGGGGCGGCCTGTGTTCGGGGCCATCTTCGTCGTCCTCCAGGGCTGTCGCAGCTGTGGAAGGCGCCGTGCGCACCGGGACGTCCGACCAGGCCGGTGGTGGGAGCAGTTCGCGGCACGTCCGGCGCCGGCTTTGTCCGTCTTCGGGCAGAAGGGTGGCGCGCGGAGAAGTCAGCGCCGGCAGAGGCTGCTGGAGACGCGCAGGTAGTCCACGTGGCGTCGGACCACGAGCAGGACACCGGCGGAAGTCACGGCTCAAGGGTGCCACGAGCCCAACATGTGGTCTAGCGCTGTCCGGATGGTGGGAGGAGTATCACTACCTGCGCTTTTCCTGCTCCCGCGTGCCCGCCAGCCCGCGCCGGCAGCCCCGCGACAGCGCCCGCTGCCGCCGGATGCGCTCCAGCAGCGGTAGCGGCCCGAGCTCCGCGTCCGGATCGCCGTGGCGTTCGGTGACGTCCAGCCGGTCGCCGAGCAGCCTGCCACGCAGCGACCACGTCTCCCAGCGCTCCAGGTCCGGCATGGAGTAGTCGTAGCCCAACGCCATCGCGCCTGCGCCGTCACCGCGCAGGTCACCGCCGTCCGGCCGGCGCAGCACGACCTGCGACGGCCGGATCTCCGGGCTCTCGGGGATCTCTGCCGTGTCCAGCGAAAGCTCCCCGTCCCGCTCCCGCACGAGCAGCGCGTGCCGTCGCGGGTTGGTGCGCGGCGGCAGCTCCACCTCCCGTACGGGCCGTTCGAGCCGGATCACGATCCGCGGCAGCCACCACCAGTTCTCCCGGCACAGCAGCGGGCTGTCGGCAAGCGCGCGCGAGGGCGGGTACTTGAGCAGCTCCTGCCGCAGCAGCTCGACGGCGAAGAAGTCGCCCTCGCTGTCCTCGGTCCGTCCCGCCGAGCCGATCCAGGCGCGTCCCGGTCCCCCTCCCGGCAGCGAGCGCGAGTCCGTCACGGCGAACGCCACCCGTGCGGCCTCGTGCAGGCTCGCCACCTCGCCCGCCCGGGCGTAGGGCAGCGCCACGCACGGCACGTCACCGGCCAGCAGCGGCGTCACGGCGAGGGCCGCGGGCTCCCCGGCGCCGTCCAGCCAGCAGATCTCCGCAGCCAGGGCACGCCGCCATAACGGAACCAGCTCGTTCATCTCCCTAGCTCTTACCAGAAGATCGTCCGGCTGTTACGGTCCCACCTCGTCAATAGCCTCCCGCCAACGGTGCCCGTGGAGTGAGCGACATGCCCGCCATCGTCGTCGCGCTGGTCGTAGCCGTCCTGTTCTACCTCGGCTACCGCTACTACTCGTCCTACCTCGCCAAGAAGGTCTACGCGCTCGACCCGGCGTTCGCCACCCCGGCGCACACCATGCGGGACGGCGTCGACTTCGTGCCGACCAACAAGCACGTGCTGTTCGGACACCACTTCACGTCGGTGGCCGGCGCCGCGCCGATCGTCGGCCCGGCGATCGCGGTGTTCTGGGGCTGGGGCCCCGCGCTGGCCTGGGTCGTGCTCGGCACGATCTTCGCCGCTGGCGTGCACGACTTCGGTGCGCTGGCGGTCTCCGTCCGGCACCGGGCGAAGAGCATCGGCACCCTGGCCAGGGACGTGATCAACAAGCGGGCGCGGACGTTGTTCCTGCTGATCATCTTCTTCCTGCTGACCCTGGTGAACGCGGTGTTCGCCGTGGTCATCGGCAACCTCTTCGTGGCCAACCCCGAGGCGGTGCTGCCGATCGTGCTGGAGATCCCGCTCGCGATCGCGATCGGGCAGTACATCTACCGCACGCGCAGCCCGGCGCTCGTGCCGTCGATCGTCGGCGTGATCCTGCTGTACGCCTCGATCGGCCTCGGCCAGCTCTGGCCGATCTCGCTGGCCGGGATCGCCGCGGAGGACGGCCTGTTCACCGAGCGCAACATCTGGGTGATCCTGCTGTTCGCCTACACCTTCATCGCGTCCCGGATCCCGGTGTGGGTGCTGCTGCAACCGCGTGACTACATCAACTCGCACCAGCTGTTCATCGCGCTCGGGGTGATCGGGCTCGGGATCATCGTGGGGCTGGACACGATCGTGGCGCCCGCGTTCAACGACACGCCGGAAGGCTCGCCGCACTGGTTCCCGTTCCTGTTCATCACGATCGCCTGCGGCGCGATCTCAGGGTTCCACAGCCTGGTCTCCTCGGGCACGACGTCGAAACAGCTCGACAAGGAGACCGACGCGCGATATGTCGGCTACCTCGGCGCCGTCGGTGAGGGATCGCTCGCGGTCGGCGCGATCCTGGCCTGCACGGCGGGGATCGTGGCGACCACCGCCGACTGGAACGCCGCCTACCCCGACTTCGCCACCGCCTCCGACGGCGCCGTGGGCAACTTCGTCAACGGTGTCGCCCACTTCGCCGGCAACATCGGCGTGCCGCTGACCATCGGCACGATCTTCGCGGCGATCGTGGTGATCAGCTTCGCTGCGACGACGATGGACACCGGGGTGCGGTTGCAGCGCTACATCGTCCAGGAGATCGCCGACATCGTCGGTGCCAAGCCGGTGGCCCGTAACGTCACGCTGGCCACCGCGATCGCGGTGATCGTCCCGCTGGCGATGGCGCTGCTGCCCGGCGGTGGCGAGCAGGGCTACACGTTCGGTGTGCTGTGGCAGCTCTTCGGCACCACCAACCAGCTCACGGCGGGGCTGGCGCTCGCGGTGATCGCGGTGTGGGTCACGAAGAACCGCCGCAACCCGATCGCGGTGCTGGTGCCGCTGGTGTTCCTGCTGGTGATGACGAGCTGGGCCCTGGTCGTCAACCTCGGCAACTTCATCGGCGAGGGCGACTGGGTGCTCGCGCCGCTCGACGCGATCATCTTCGTGCTGGCGATCTGGCTGATCTTCGAGGCCGCGGTGGCGCTGCGCAAGGCCTGGCTGAGCACGCGCAGCGGCGGCCCGGTCGCAGCGGAGTCGGAGTCGGAATCGGAGTCATGAGCCGGTTGTCGTGGCTGGCCTCCGCCTGGCGGCGGGTGGAGGCCGCCCACGACCAGCTCTTCGTCGCCCGCTGGCGGCAGGGCCTGCGGCGGGAGGTGCGCCGCCAGGAGGACACCCTGCGCGCGCTGGTGATGGTCGAGTCCCTCGGCGTGGACAACCCGGTGGCCTACGAGACGCTCGATCTCATTCCGTACCTGGTCGCGGACGTGCACGAATGGCATCAGCGGATGGGCCGCGAGAGCTTCGGTGACCCCGGGGTGTGCTGTTGATCCGGTTCTTCGGTGGCAAGGGCGGTGTGGGCAAGACGACACTGGCCGCCGCCTACGCGCTGCGGCTGGCGGAACAGGGCCTGCGCACGCTCGTGGTGTCGACCGACCCGGCGCACTCACTGGGCGACGTCCTGGCCACGTCGCTCTCCGGTGAGCCGCGCGAGCTGGCGCCCGGCCTGTGGGCCGCCGAGATCAGCGGCGAGGAGCAGGCGGGCAAGCGGATCGCCGAGGTGCTGGAGGACGCCCGGCACGCCGTGCCGAGGGAGGTGCTGCCCGCGGTGCAACGGCATCTCAGCAGGGCGGCCGACAGTCCGGGCACGGTCGAGTCGGCGCTGCTGGACCGGCTGACCGAGCTGGTCGAGGACGTGGGCCCGCGATGGGACCGGCTCGTCGTGGACAGCGCCCCCACCGGGCACATGGTGCGGCTGCTGAGCCTGCCCGCGCTGCTCACGCCGTGGATCGAGGGGCTCACCCGGCAGCGGGAGAAGGTGCGCGGCGCCGACCGGCTGGTGGCCGGGCTGCTCGGCGGCGAGCAGGAGCGGCCGGATCCGCTGCTGGACCGGCTGCACGCCCGCCGAGCGCGGCTGGAGCGGATGCGCGCGCGGCTGCGGGACGACGCGCTGGTGCACCTGGTGCTGGTGCCCGAGCACCTGCCGCTGGCCGAGACGCTGCGGGCGGCCGACACGCTGACCGACGGCGGGCTCACGCTCGGCACGGTGCTCGTCAACCGGGTGCTGCCCGCCGGTGAGACCGGTGTGCTCGCCCGGCGCCAGGCGCAGCAGGAGGACGTGCTGGCGCGGGTGGCGGAACGTTTCGGCGAGACCGGTGTGGTGCGGATACCGCTGCTCGCCGGAACCCTGACCGGGCGCGCCGAGCTCGCTGACCTCGCGGCCCGCCTCGCGAGCGTCTGATACCGCCCGGGCACGGGGATGGGACACTGGAGGAATGACGGTCGACGCGCCTGCTGTCCGGTTCGGCCTGCCCGAGTCCGCGCTGCGCGGCCTGGGCACCCGGCCGTTCGGCGTGTACGTCCACGTGCCCTTCTGCGCCACCCGGTGCGGCTACTGCGACTTCAACACCTACACGGCCGGCGAGCTGGGCTCGGCGGCGTCCCCGCAGTCGTGGCTGGAGGGCCTACGGCGGGAGCTCGGCGTGGCGGCGCGCCTGCTGGGCGAGCCGCCCGCGGCGGACACCGTGTTCGTCGGCGGCGGCACACCCTCGCTGCTCGGTGCGGACGGGCTGGCCGAGGTGCTCGACGCCGTACGCGAGGCGTTCGGGGTGGCTCCCGGCGCCGAGGTGACCACCGAGTCGAACCCCGAGTCGACCTCGCCGGAGTTCTTCGCCGGGATCCGTGAGGCCGGCTACACGCGGGTCTCGCTGGGCATGCAGTCGGCGGCGCCGCACGTGCTGCGGGTGCTCGACCGCGTGCACACGCCCGGTCGTCCGGTAGCGGCCGCGAAGGAGGCCCGCGCCGCCGGGTTCGAGCATGTGAACCTCGACCTCATCTACGGCACGCCGGGGGAGCGCCCGCAGGACCTTCGGGCGTCGCTCGACGCGGTGCTGGACGCCGGGGCCGACCACGTGTCCGCCTACGCGCTCATCGTCGAGGACGGCACCGCGCTCGCCCGCCGGGTGCGCCGGGGGGAGCTGCCCGCACCGGACGATGACGTCCTCGCCACCGACTACGAGGTGATCGACCAGGTGCTGTCGGAGGCGGGGCTGCGCTGGTACGAGGTGTCGAACTGGGCCTCCTCGACGTGCGGGCGGTGCAGGCACAACCTCGGATACTGGCGCGGCGGCGACTGGTGGGGCGCAGGCCCGGGGGCGCACAGCCACGTCGGCGGGGTCCGCTGGTGGAACGTCAAGCACCCGGCGCGCTACACCGCGCTGCTCGGCGAGGGCACCCCGCCCGTCGCGGGGCACGAGATCCTGACCGAGCAGGACCGCCACCTCGAACGTGTGCTGCTGGAGCTGCGGCTCGCGGAGGGGCTCGCGCTCGACGTGCTCGCGCTAGCCGGCCGCCGCGCGGCGGCGGACGCCGCGGCCGAGGGCCTGCTCGACGCGCCGCTGGTCGAGGCAGGCCGGGCCGTGCTCACCGACCGGGGCAGGCTGCTCGCCGACGCCGTCGTCCGCAGGCTGGTCACCCCGGGCTCGTGAGTGCCTACGCGAGTTCTAACTCGGGTGGGCACTCACGAGCCAGGTAGCGCGCGGATGGTGAGGCCGGCGTTGGCGAGCCGGTCGAGCAGGGCGTCGCCCATCGCGACGGCCGTGGTGACCTGGCCGGAGGTGGCGGGCAGGTCGTCGAGCGCCAGGCACAGCGCCGACTCGGCCAGCATCCGCGCCGTCTCGTCGTAGCCGGGATCGCCGCCGGCGAACTCGGTCACCACCCGCTTGCCGCCGCCCTCGCCGACGAACCGGACCTGGAACCACGACTTTGCCCTCCGTGCCGGACTCGGCCCCGCACCGGGCCTGCGCAACCTGCCGAGCGCCTCGCGGGCCGGCGGGATCTGTGCGAGCAGCGCGAGCACGCCGAGGCCACCCCCGGCGGCGACGAGGGTCGGCAGCCGCCGGACCGCGGCGCAGTGGCGGTAGGTGAAGTCCGGCCCGTACCGGTCCAGTGCCGCGGCCGAGCGGGCGACGATCTGCGGGTCGACCGTCGGCATCGGTACCAGCCAGTGCCCGGTCTCACGGTCCCGCCGCGGCGGCCCGAACGGGGTGTGCACGGCCCGCCCGGCCGGCCGCGGCTCGATCCGGCGCCGCTCCCTGGCCGCGCGCGCCATCGCCAGCGGCCGGGAGAACGCGGTGAGCGCCGAGGAGTACGTGCCACCGGAGAACTCCGCCCTTGCCCGCACCTGCCCCTCGACCGTGATCGGCACGTTCTCCGGCAGCCGCCGCACGGTGAAGTACACGCCGAGGTCGTACGGGATCGAGTCGAAGCCGCAGGCGTGCACCAGCCGCGCGCCGGTGCGGCGCGCGGTCGCGTCGTGCGCAAGGTACATCCGGTCGACGAACTCGGGCTCGCCGGTGAGGTCCACGTAGTCGGTACCGTTCGCGGCGCACGCGGCCACCAGCGGCTCGCCGTAGTGCGTGTACGGGCCGACCGTGGTGATCACCACCCGCGCCGCCGCGGCGATGTCGCGCAGCGAGCCGTCGTCGGTGACGTCGGCGTGCAGCAGCGGGAGCTTCTCGCAGCCGGGGTCGATCTCGGCGAGCCGGGCGCGAAGGCGCTCCAGCTTCGCGCGGTTGCGCCCGGCCAGTGCCCACCGGCAACCAGCGGGTGCGTGCCGCGCGAGGTACTCGGCGGTCAGGCCGCCGGTGAATCCGGTACCGCCGAACAGGACGATGTCGTACTCACGTTCGGTTGCCATGCGGTTCCTCCTGTGCGGTCAGGTCAACGGGCTCGTCGGGAGCGAGGGTGATGCCCTCGGAGCGCAACGCCGCCTCGATCGCCCCCGCGACGAGCGTGGTGAGGTAGTCGACGATCCGGTCCCGGTCCATCGAAGGGTGCTCCAGCCACCAGCCGCCGGCGGCCTCCACCGCGCCGACGATGCCGTGCGCCCAGGGCCGCGTGCCCTCGGACTCCACCCCGAAGGCGTGCAGGTACTGCCCGAGCATCGCGGCGATGGCTCCGGCGGCGGCACCGCGGTTCTCGGCCACCAGCTCGCCGGAGCGGGATCCGCAGACGACCCGGAAGACGTTCGGATGCTCGTCGACGACGCCGAAGTATGCGCGCAGGCTCTGCCGTACGCGGGCCCGGATCGGCGCCGGCTCGTGCATCGCCGGGGCGAGGCGCCGCCACACCAGCTCGGCCGCGCGATCCGCGACCGCGGCGAGCAGCTCCGCCCGGTCCGCGAAGTGCCGGTACAGGCGCGGTTTCGACACCCCGGCCTCGCGGGCGATGTCGGCCATTCCCGCGCCGGGGCCGTACCGGTCCAGCGCCCGGAACGCGGCGTCGACGAACTCGGCCCGGCGCGCGAGGCGATGGGCACGCCAGCGCTCCGCCCTGCCGTCCGTGTGACGGTTGACACTCTCGGTCACGAGCTGCATAGTACGCGAGGTATCCGATACCGGCGGTAACCCATAAGCGGACGGGTGGGGTCATGGCGAACACGACGACCGGTGTGGTGATCATCGGCTCCGGTTTCTCCGGCCTCGGCATGGCCATCCAGCTCAAGAAGGCGGGCCGGGACGACTTCGTGATCCTGGAGAAGGCCGGTGACCTCGGCGGCACCTGGCGGGACAACACCTATCCGGGCTGCGCCTGCGACATCCGCTCGCACATGTACTCCTTCTCCTTCGCGCCGAACCCCGGCTGGTCGAAGTCGTTCTCCGAGCAGCCGGAGATCTGGGACTACCTCAGCCGCGTCGCCGACGCCTACGAGCTGCGCCCGCACATCCGGTTCGGCGTGGAGGCGGCCGGTGCCCGCTGGGACGAGCCCGCCCAGTGCTGGCACGTGGAGACGGCCGCGGGCGAGGAGTTCAGCGGCGCCTTCCTCGTCGACGGCACCGGCGCGCTGCACGTCCCCAACATCCCGGAGCTACCCGGTATCGAGCGGTTCCAGGGGGTCAGCTTCCACTCCGCCCGCTGGAACCACGACTTTCCGCTCGACGGCAAGCGCGTCGCCGTCGTCGGCACCGGGGCGAGCGCGATCCAGTTCGTCCCCAAGATCGCGCCGAGGGTGGCCAGGCTCGACCTCTACCAGCGCACGCCGCCGTGGGTCCTGCCGAGGCCGGAGGGGGAGATCCCGGACTGGACCAAGCAGCTCTTCCACCGCGCGCCACCGGTGCGCCGGGCCTACCGGGCCGCCCTGTACCTGCTCAACGAGTCGTTCGCGGTCGGTTTCAACGGCAGGCCGGAGCTGCTCAAGCTGGGTGAGCGACTGGCCAGGCGCAACATCGAGAAGCACATCGCCGACCCGGAGCTGCGCCGGAAGGTGACGCCGGACTACACGCTCGGCTGCAAGCGGGTGCTCGGCTCCAACACGTACTACCCGGCGCTGACGCGGGACAACGTCCACCTGCTCACCGACGGCATCCGCGAGGTCACCGCAGGCGGGATCGTCGGGAACGACGAAGCCGAACGGGAGGTGGACGCGATCATCTACGGCACCGGCTTCCACGTCACCGACGCGTTCGAGAACCTCCGGGTCAAGGGCCGCGGCGGCCGGGAGCTGGCCGATCAGTGGCGGGCCGAGGGCATCCAGACCCACCTGGGGATCACGGTCTCCGGCTTCCCGAACCTGTTCCTGCTGCTCGGTCCGAACACCGGCCTGGGGCACAACTCCGTGGTCTTCATGATCGAGTCCCAGATCCGGTACGCCGCCGAGGCGATCCGGCTGACGCGGGAGCGCGGGACCACCGCGATCGAGGTACGCGAGGACGTGCAGCGGCGGTTCAACGACGAGATCCAGCGCAGGCTCGCGCGCGGTGTGTGGAGCACCGGCGGCTGCAGGAGCTGGTACCTCGACTCGCGTGGCGTGAACCGGGCGATCTGGCCGGGCTTCACCTGGCGGTACTGGATGCGCACCCGGCACGTCGATCCGGCGGAGTTCGAGTTCACCGGCGTTCGCCGGCCGGGGCGGCCGGCGCCGGCCGGATCAGGCTAGGGCGTTGGATCGCGCCAGGTGTCAGGCCGGGGCGTGTCGAGGGTGGGGCCGTTGTGCT
>NZ_JAEHOB010000020.1 GCF_016464705.1 Qaidamihabitans albus | reverse complement strand
TGCACCCGAAGGGGTGTGGGAGAGTAGGACACCGCCGTACATTACTTTGCGAAGGCCCGTTAGGGTGGCCAGGTTGGCCTTCCCTAACGGGCCTTTCGCATGTCCAAGGCAAGACAGGAAACAGGAGGACAGGTGTCCGAGTTCGGTCGACGCGGCTCAGGGGACAATGGCGAGTCCGATCGACCGCACCGGCGCGACCGTGGAAGCTCGGGTGCCCGTGGCGGCCGGCCCGAACGTCAGGGACGCCCTTCCCAGGACCGCGGTCAGAAACGTGGCGACGGCCCGAAACGCGATCAGGGCGAAGGCCGCTCGCCACGTGGCGGCAGGTTCGAACGCCGCGACGATCGGCGCAGCGCGCCCGGTGACGACCGGCGCGGATTCGGGGACAGGCGTTCCGGAACCGGCTCCCGCGGGAGCGGCCGTCCGGACCGGAGCGAAGACGACCGCTCGCGCGACAGGCGGCCGGATCGCGAGCGCAAGCCTGTCGACCGGCGCGATGACCGGCCGCGCCGCGACACCCGCCCGTCCCGGGCCGCCGCCGACCGCCCCCGCGATGACGAGGAGGTCGCCAAGGACCTGCTCGCCGCGCCGGAACTGCCGGAGGACGTCGAGTTCTCGGAGCTCGACGAGGAGGCCCGCCGCGAGCTGCGGACATTGCCGAGAGACCTGGCCGAGCGCATCGGCCGCCATCTCGTCGCCGCGGGTCGCCTCGTGGACAGCGACCCGGAAGCCGCCCTCGCGCACGCCAGGTACGCGAAGTCGAAGGTATCGAGGGTGCCGATCGTGCGGGAGGCCGTCGGCCTGGCCGCGTACCACGCCGGAAACTGGTCGGAGGCGTTGTCCGAGCTCCGCGCGGTACGCCGGATGACCCGTACCGATACGCACGTCGCCGTCATCGCCGACGCGGAGCGCGCTCTCGGCAGGCCCGAGCGGGCGCTCGACCTCGCGAAAGAGGTCGATCCCAGCACGCTCACCAAGGACGTCGCGGTCGAACTGCGCATCGTCGCGGCCGGCGCGCGCCGCGACCTCGGCCAGGTGGACGCATCGGTCGTCGCCCTGCAGGGGGCGGACCTGGACCCCGCCCGGCGGGAGCCCTGGAGCGCGCGGTTGTTCTACGCCTACGCCGACAATCTCGCGGCCGCCGGGCGCCGCGACGAGGCGGTGCGCTGGTTCATGCACGCCGCCGACGCCGATCTGGAGGAGGAGACCGACGCGGCCGAACGGGCGGCGGAGCTGGGTGATGAGTAGCGCGGCGCTGCTGAACGGCCACGACGCCCTGCTGCTCGACCTCGACGGCACCGTCTACCACGGAGCGCGCCCTATCCCCGGCGCCGCCGACGCGATCCGCCGGGTGCGCGAGCACGGCACATCGATCCGGTTCGTCACCAACAACGCGGCCAAGGCACCGGAAGCCGTCGCCGAGCACCTCCGCTCGCTCGGCGTCGGCGCGGAAGCGGCCGAGGTGAACACGAGCGCGCAGGCGGCCGCGCGGGTGCTGCGGGACCGCCTGCCCGCCGGTGCCGAGGTACTCGTGGTCGGCACCGACTCACTCACCGCGCAGCTGGACGACGCCGGCCTTCGGCCCGTCCGGAAGGCGGGGGCCACGGTCGCCGCGGTCGTCCAGGGACACTCGCCGGACACGGCCTGGCCCGACCTCGCGGAGGCGTGCCTCTGTATCCGCGCCGGGGCCGTCTGGATCGCCTGCAACATGGACGCCACCCTGCCTGCCGAGCGTGGTGAGCTGCCCGGCAACGGATCGATGGTCGCCGCGCTGCGCACCGCCACGGGCCGGGAACCGGTGGTGGCCGGCAAACCGCGGCCGCCGCTGTTCCACACCGCCGCGGAGTCCGCCGGCGCGGGCAACCCGCTGGTCGTCGGTGACCGGCTGGACACCGACATCGCTGGGGCCGTCGCCGCCGGACTCGATGCGCTTCTCGTACTCAGCGGTGTCGACACTCCGGCCGGCCTGCTCGCGGCAGGCCCGCGGGAGCGCCCGCGCTATCTCGCGGCGGATCTGGCCGCCCTGCCCGGCGGCGACGCCGGTGAGCTGGAGATCGGCCCGCGTCCTGGCTGGCGGGTGGCCGCGGACGGCGCGACGCTGACCGCGCGCAGCGAAGGCGGCCGCGACAGCGCCGATCTGCTGCGCGCACTGTGTGCCGGGGCGTGGAAGCACGGTGTCACCAGCGTTCGGGGCACCGACGAGCATGCCCGTGCCGCGCTCGCCGAGCTCGGTCTGACCTGATCCGCGCACCGTCCGCCGCCGGGATCGGTTAGCGTTGGGGAGTGCACGAAGAGACGACCCCGGCACCGCAGGAAACCGACCCTCGCGCCGGTATCGACGAGGCTGTCGCCGCGCTCGACGAGCTCGGCGACCTACCGTTGACAGAACACGTCGAGCGCTTCGACGCGGTGCACACCGAGCTCACCGTGGCGCTTTCCAGCATCGACAAGGTGTAGCCATGCCGCGCAAGGCGCGCCTGGACGCCGAGCTGGTGCGTCGGGGCCTGGCCCGTTCGAGGGAACATGCGGGCACGCTGATCCATGAGGGACGGGTGACCGTCCGTGGTCTCGTCGCGGGCAAGTCCGCCACCGGTGTCGACACCGACGCGCCCATCGTCGTACGCGCGGACGACGATCCGGGCTGGGCCTCCCGGGGGGCGCACAAGCTCCTCGGTGCCCTGCGCTCCTTCGAGGCCCGCGGGCTCGTGGTCGAGGGTAAGCGTTGCCTCGACGCCGGGGCGTCCACCGGCGGCTTCACCGACGTCCTGCTGCGGGCTGGCGCGCGCACGGTCGTCGCCGCCGATGTCGGGCGCGGCCTGCTCGACTGGCGGCTGCGCACGGACGAGCGGGTCGTCGTGCTCGACAGGACGAACGTCCGCCACCTCACCCCGGAACTGATCGGCGGCCAGGTCGAGCTGGTGGTCGCCGACCTTTCCTTCATCTCGTTGCGGCTGGTGCTGCCGGCACTGGCCGCGTGCGCGGCACCGGGTGCGGACCTGCTGCCGATGGTGAAGCCACAGTTCGAGGTGGGCAGGCAGCGGCTGGGCAGCGGCGGCGTGGTGCGCGACCCGGCTCTGCGTGGGCTCGCGGTGCGGGACGTGCTCACGGAGGCGGCGGCGCTCGGCCTGCGGACGCTCGGCGTCGTGGCCAGCCAGCTGCCGGGGCCGTCCGGCAACGTCGAGTACTTCGCGTGGTTGCGCCGTGCTGCCGGCGAGGCACCAATGGAGGACGTGGAAGAGCTCGTCCGGATCGCAGTTCGGGAAGGGCCGGTGTGACTACAGACAGCGGACGGCGCGAGGTGCTCCTCGTCGTGCACCCGGACCGGGAAGCCACCCGCGGCGCGGCTCGCGATGTCGCCGTGCGCCTGGCGGCGGCCGGTGTCCTGCTGCGGGTGATCGGCGAGGAGGTCCGCGAGCTGGTCGAGATCAGCGGCGACGGCGCGCCGTGCATCGTCGTGGCTCCGGAGGACGATCCGGCGGCCGGCACGGAGCTCGTGCTCGTGCTCGGCGGCGACGGCACGCTGCTGCGCGCGGCCGAGCTGGCCCGGCCCGCGGGCGTGCCGGTGCTGGGCATCAACCTGGGCCGGGTCGGGTTCCTCACCGAGGCCGACTCCGACGCCCTCGCCGACACGGTGCAGCGCGTCGTCGACCGGCGCTACCGGATCGAGGAGCGGATGACGGTCGACGTCACCGTGACGATCAGCGGCCAGGTCGTGGCGCACACCTGGGCGCTCAACGAGGCGAGCGTCGAGAAGAGCACCCGGGAGCGGATCCTCGACGCGCTCATCGAGGTCGACGGCAGGCCGGTGTCCTCCTTCGGCTGCGACGGGGTGCTGTGCGCGACCCCGACCGGGTCCACCGCGTACGCGTTCTCGGCGGGCGGGCCGGTGATCTGGCCGGACGTGGAGGCACTGCTCGTGGTTCCCAGCAACGCGCACGCCATGTTCTCCCGGCCGCTGGTCGTGTCGCGGGCGTCGGTGATCACCGTGCAGGTCGATCCGGACGGGTCCCCGGCCGTGCTGACCTGCGACGGGCTTCGACACATCGAGCTGGCGCCGGGTGCGCGGGTGCAGGTCGTTGCGGGGCGCGTGCCGGTGCGGCTGGCCCGCCTGTGGGAGGACCCCTTCACCGACCGGCTCGTGCACAAGTTCTCGCTGCCGGTCAAGAGCTGGCGCGAGCGACACGCCCGCTCCGGCCCGTAGTGCTATGAACGACCCGTTACTGGCGAAAAGTGCCAGTAACGAGTCTTTCATGGCAATGGCGGGCGGGGGATGTCGGCGGCAGCCGCTACGGTGGTGGCGTGCTGGCCGAGATGCGAATCCAGGGCCTGGGCGTGATCGAGGACGCCCTGCTCGAACTGCACCCAGGGTTCACCGTGGTCACCGGTGAGACCGGGGCGGGGAAGACGATGGTCGTCAGCGGCCTCCACCTGCTCTCCGGTGGCCGCTCGGAGGCGTCCAAGGTGCGCACGGGGACGGCGAAGGCGACCGTCGAGGGGCGGTTCGAGGGAATCACCGGCGAACAGGCCGTGCGGATCATCACCGACGCCGGTGGTGACACCGACGAGGACGGCAGCGTCATCGCGCTGCGCTCGGTGGGCGGCGACGGCCGTTCCCGAGCGCACCTCGGCGGCCGCTCGGTCCCCGTCGGCGTGCTGGCGGAGCTTTCCGAGCAGCTGCTCGCCGTGCACGGGCAGAACGACCAGCTCCGCCTCCTGCGCTCGGCCGAGCAGCGTGCCGTCATCGACCGTTTCGCCGGCGACGCGGTGGCGGCGCCCCTCGCCGAGTACCGCAGGGTCCGGGAGGAATGGCTCGCGGTCGCCGCGGAGCTGGCGGAGCGCTCCAGCCGTTCGCGGGAACTGGCGCAGCAGGCCGACCTGCTGCGGCACGGGCTCACGGAGATCGAATCCGTCGATCCGGCCCCGGGCGAGGACGCCGAGCTCAGCGAGCAGATCAAACGCCTCGCGGCGGTGGACGAGCTGCGGGAGGCCGCGAGTGCGGCGCACGCGGCGGTGGCCGGTTCCGCGGAGGGCGACCCCGACCTGCCCGGCGCGCTGGGCATGGTCGCCGAGGCCAGACGCCGGCTCTCCGGTACCGAGGACGCCGTCCTTCGCGAGCTCGAGCCGCGGCTCGGCGAGGCCGCTGTCCTGCTCACCGACGTGGGTGGCGAGCTGGCCGGCTACCTGGAGACGCTGGACGCCGATCCCGAGCGGCTCGAGCAGATCCTCGGCCGCCAGGCCGACCTGAAGAAGCTCACCCGCAAGTACGCCGCCGACGTGGACGGCGTACTGGCCTGGGCCGACGACGCCCGGGAGCGCCTGTCGACGATGGACACCTCCGACGAGGCGCTGGCGAAGCTCGCCGCCCGCCGCGACGAGCTGGCGGCCGAGCTGAGCGACCACGCCGGGCGGGTGTCGGCAGCCCGGAGCACCGCCGCCGCCGAGCTCGCGGGCGAGATCACGGCCGAGCTCACCGGGCTCGCGATGGGCCAGGCAGAGATCGAGGTTGTCGTGCGCGGCCGGCCAGCCGAGGCCGGAGACTCACACGCGCTGCGTGTCGACGGCGCGCTCCTGCACGCCGGTGCCGACGGGGTGGACGAGGTGGAGCTGCTGCTGCGCGCCCACGCCGGCGCGCCGGCGCTGCCGGTGCACAAGGCAGCCTCCGGCGGTGAGCTGTCCCGCGTCATGCTCGCGATCGAGGTGGTGCTCGCGCACGCCGACACCGTGCAGACACTCGTGTTCGACGAGGTCGACGCCGGAGTCGGTGGCAGGGCCGCGGTCGAGATCGGCAGGCGGCTCGCCCGGCTCGCACGCAGTCATCAGGTCCTCGTCGTCACCCACCTTCCGCAGGTCGCCGCGTTCGCCGACCGTCATCTCGTCGTGGACAAGGGCACCGCGGAGGGCGTCACCCGCAGCGACGTGCGGGTCCTCGCGCAGTCCGACCGCGTGGTGGAGCTGGCCAGGATGCTCGCAGGCCTGGAGGGAACGGAGACCGGGCGTGCGCACGCCGAGGAGCTGCTCGCGGCGGCCGCGGCGGACAAGAGCGCGCCGGAGCCCGCGCCCCGGTCGGCCCGTCCGGCCAAGAAGAAGGCGCCCGCCAGGAAGAAGTCCTGAGAAGCTGTCCTCGACCCTGCTGGACCGGTCGTGAGTGCGTAACAGTGTTCTCACTCGCGTGCGCACTCACGAGGTGACCGCAGCCCCTTCGGGCCAGGTGCCGGTGACGACGGTGGCGCCCAGCTCCCCGGAGCGGCTCACCCGGGGCTCCAGCCCGCCGCGGGCGAGCGCGTCCGCCGTCCACGGTGCCTGCCGTTCGCTCGTCTCGATCAGCAGGTGCCCGCCCGGTGCGAGCCAGCGCGGTGCCGCGGAGATGACCCGCCGCTGGATGTCCAGGCCGTCCGGGCCACCGTCGAGCGCCACCTTCGGCTCGTGGAGACGGGCCTCGGGCGGCATCGTCGCGATCGCGTCGGTCGGTACGTACGGAGCGTTGACGACCAGGATGCCGACCCGGCCCCGCAACGGGGCGGGCAGCGCGTCGTAGAGGTCGCCCTGGTACACCCGGCCACCGGCCGCGGCGACGTTGCGGCGGGCGCATCGCACCGCGGCGGGGTCGACGTCGGCGGCGGACAGCTCGATCCCGCCCGTGAACGACGCCAGGGCGGCGCCCACCGCGCCCGTGCCGCAGCACAGGTCGACGACGACGGCTCGCGGGTGCGCGAGCGCGGCGGCCTCGTGCACGAGGAACTCGGTGCGGCGGCGGGGCACGAAGACGCCGGGGTCCACGGCTATCCGCAGGCCGCAGAACTCCGCCCAGCCGAGGACGTGCTCGAGTGGCTCTCCGGCGACCCGCCGGTCCACCATCGCGGCGAGCTCGGCCGGCATCCGTGCCGCGGCGAGGAGTAGCCGGGCCTCGTCCTCGGCGAAGACGCAGCCCGCGGTCCGGAGCGTGGTGACGATCCCGGACGGTGCGTCGGCTGGCTCGGCTGGCTCGGCTGGCTCGGCTGACATCGGAGCGCCTCCCGGACGCTGATGGGGCGCTCACTCGGTCCACGCGCGCGCGGACCGAACGGCCTTTGTCCATGCCGACATTACCGGATCTCGGGCGGCGCCCACCCTGACAGGTATTTCAGCCGTCGGAGTTTCGGCGTGGCGGCCACGTTTTCGCGTGTCCATTTGTCACCATCGGATTCATGAAGCTCACCGGCCTGCTCTCGCGGAACAAAGAGGCTTTGCCCGGAATTACCGGCATTGCCCGGGTCGACCGGCGCACCCGGGAACTGCTGCGCAGGGTGGGGCCCGGTGACGTCGCGGTACTCGATCAGATCGACCTCGATCGGGTGACAGCCGATGCGCTCGTGCAGGCGGGAGTGGCGGCTGTGGTGAATGCCTCACCGTCCATTTCGGGCCGGTTCCCGAATCTGGGCCCGGAAATTCTTGTCAGCGCGGGAATTCCGCTCCTGGATCGTGTCGGCGGGGAGATCCTGCACAGCGTCAAGGACGGCGGCCGGGTGCGCGTGCACGAGGACGCCGTCTACGTCGGCGACCGCAAGGTGGGCACTGGCAACGTGCAGACGCCGGAGAGCGTCGCCGACCAGATGATTGAGGCCAAGGCCGGGATGTCGACACAGCTCGAGGCGTTCTCGGCGAACACGATCGAGTTCCTGCGCCGCGAGCGGACGCTGATCCTGGACGGGGTGGGCGTGCCGGAACTGCGGCTGCCCATCCGCGACCGGCACGTGCTCGTGGTTGCACCGGGCAACGGGCACGCCGATGACCTCAGACGGCTCAAGAAGTACATCGCCGAACACCACCCCGTGCTGGTCGGTGTCGACGCGGGTGCCGACACGCTCTGCGCGCACGGCTACGAGCCCGACATCATCGTCGGCGATCCCTACGGCATCGAGGCGGACTCGCTCAAGTCCGGCGGCGAGGTCGTGGTGCCCGCGCAGCCGGACGGCCACGCGCCCGGCGTCGAACGCATACAGGACCTCGGCATCGGGGCGGTGACCTTCCCCGCATCGGGCAACTCCGAGGACCTCGCCCTGCTGCTCGCGGACGCACATGACGCCAGCCTGGTGGTCACGGTCGGTTTCCAGGCGACCCTCCAGGAGTTCCTCGACCACGGCCGGTCCGGATCGAACCCGTCGACCTTCCTCACCCGCCTGAAGCTGGGCACCAAGCTGGTCGACGGCAAGGCCGTCGCAACCCTGCATCGCAGCCGGGTCTCGATCGGCGCGGTGGTGCTGCTCGTACTCGCCGCGATCGTGGTCGTGGTCGCCGCGCTGCTGGTCTCCGATGTCGGTGACGTCTACCTCGACGGGGCCAGGGACGCCTGGCAGTCCTTCACAAGCTGGGTCAAGGGGCTCTTCACGTGATTTCTCTGCGGTATCACATCGTTTCCATCGCGGCGGTCTTCCTGGCGCTCGCGGTCGGCGTCGTGCTCGGCTCCACGGCGCTGAACGGGACGCTGCTCTCCGGGCTCTCCGACGAGAAGAGCGAGCTCGCCAACCGGGTCACCGACCTGGAGGCCGAGCGCAACACCCTCAACGCGCGCCTGGCCGACGCCGACGCCTTCGCCGGTTCGGTCGGCGGCAAGGTGGTCGACGGCCTGCTCGACAAGCGCTCCGTCATCCTGGTGACGACCGAGGGGGCGAAGCCGGCCGACCGGGACGCGATCAAGGAGCTGGTCGGGCAGGCGGGTGCCTCCGTGACCGGCGAGGTCCAGCTCACCTCGTCGTTCGCCGACCCGGGCAAGGCCGATCAGCTGCGCGAGGTCGCGACCCGGTTGCAGCCCGCCGGGGCCCAGTTCCCGACGGCCGGCGATCCGGGCACGCTCGCGGGCGCCCTCCTCGGTTCCGTGCTGATGCTTGACAAGGACAGCGCCGACCGCCAGTCGGCCCCGACGGAGCTGACCGCGGCACTGTCCGGGCTGGCCGACGGCGGTTTCATCAAGCCACCCGAGGATGTCGCGCCCGCGCAGCTGGCCGTCGTGCTGACCGGTGGCAAGGCCAGCGGCGACGGCGCGGGCGACCGGGCCGCGACGCTCGCCCGCTTCGCCACCCAGCTCGACCGGGCCGGAGCGGGAACGGTGCTCGCCGGGGACCCGGCGTCGGCCGAAGGCACCGGTGCGGTCGGCGTGGCGCGGGCCGACACGGCGTCGACCTCCATCATGTCCACCGTGGACAACGTCGGCTCGTCCGCGGGCCGGGTGGCCACCCTGCTCGCGCTCCGGGAGCAGCTCGAAGGCAACGCGGGACGCTACGGCGTCGCGGGCAATGCCGAGGCCCCGGCTCCCGGCGTGGAGCAGGAAGGCCGCTAGCGACCGCCGAGCCGGCACGCGGCTCGTGAGTGCGTACCCGAGTTAGAACTCGTGTGCACACTCACGAGCGGCGAGCAGGTCTTCCCAGGCGCGCACGAAGCCGGGGAACGTCTTGCCGACCGTGCCCGGGTTCTCCACCCGGACGCCGGGAGCCCGCAGGCCCAGCACGGCGCCGGCCATCACGAGCCGGTGGTCGTCGTAGGTGTGGAACGTGCCGCCGTGCAGGGTCGCCGGACGGATGCGCAGGCCGTCCGTGGTCTCGGTGACGTCGCCGCCCAGCGCGGAGAGCTCCGTGGCCAGCGCGGCGAGGCGGTCGGTCTCGTGCCCGCGCAGGTGGGCCACCCCGGAGATGAGCGAGGGGCCGTCGGCGAAGCACAGCAGGGCCGCGATCACCGGGGTCAGCTCGCCGACCTCGTGCAGGTCCAGCTCGGCGCCGGGCAGCCTGCCGGCGCCCGTGACGGTGAGGCCGCGCTCGTCGAGCGTCACCTCGGCCCCCAGCTCGCGGACCAGGCTGCGCAGCCAGTCACCCGGTTGGGTGGTTTCCTTGGGCCAGCCCGCGATCCGCACGGTGCCGCCCACGGCGAGCGGCGCCACGACGAACGGGGCGGCCGTGGACAGGTCCGGTTCCACGCTGTAGTCGGTCAGTGACAGAGTGGTCGCCGGTACGTGGAACTCCACGCCGTCGCGTTCGGGCACGGCGCCGAAGCGGCGGAGCATGTCGAGCGTCATCGCGATGTGCGGTTCGCTCGGCGGCCGGCCCGTCAGCCGCACCGTGGCCCCGGCATCGAAGGCCGGTGCCGCGAGCAGCAGGGCGGAGAGGAACTGGCTGGACGCCGAAGAGTCGAGGTCGACGGCGCCGCCACGCAGCCCACCGTGGCCGCGAACGGTGAAGGGTGGCGCGCCGCGGCCACCGTCGTCGATGTCGGCGCCGAGCGCGGACAGCGCGGCGAGCAGCGGAGCCACGGGCCTGCGGCGGATCGCCGTATCGCCGTCGAAGTGCACCGTACGCGCGCCGAGCGCGGCCAGCGGCGGCGTGAAACGGGCGACCGTGCCCGCGTTACCCAGCGCGACGGACACCTCACCCGTCCCGCGGGTGAGAGGCTGCACGAGCACGCCGTCAGCGGTGTGTTCGGACGTCGCACCCAGCTCGGCCAGCGCGGCGAGCATCAGCCGCGCGTCCCGGGAGTCGAGCGGCTCGCGCACGAGTGTCGGCCCCGCCGACAGCGCGGCCAGCACATACGCCCGGTTGGTGATCGACTTGGAGCCCGGCACACGGACGTCACCTTCGACCCGGCCCCCGGCGACCGGCGCTGTCCAGGTGTTCTCCTCGGCCACGTCGCTCACTCTCGCACAACACGCGTCCGCCTCCGTCGGCGAGGCCGCCGCGCGGCTGCGGCGAGGTGGGATAAGGTGGAAGCCCGTGGGACTTCAGCCGCGGACAACCAAGTACGTTTTCGTCACCGGAGGCGTCGCCTCCTCTCTGGGTAAGGGGCTCACGGCGTCCAGCCTGGGACAACTCCTTACCGCCCGTGGGCTTCGCGTCACGATGCAGAAGCTCGATCCATACCTCAACGTCGATCCGGGAACGATGAACCCGTTCCAGCACGGCGAGGTCTTCGTCACCGAGGACGGCGCCGAGACGGATCTCGACATCGGGCACTACGAGCGATTCCTCGATCGCAACCTGTCCGGCTCGGCCAACGTCACCACCGGGCAGGTGTACTCCTCGGTCATCGCCAAGGAACGGCGCGGTGAGTACCTGGGCGACACCGTGCAGGTCATCCCGCACATCACCGACGAGATCAAGTCGCGGATCATGGCGGTCGCCGAGTCCGACGGCACGGACAAGCGTCCGGACGTGGTGATCACCGAGGTCGGCGGCACGGTCGGCGACATCGAGTCGCTGCCGTTCCTCGAGGCCTGCCGGCAGGTCCGGCACGACGTCGGCCGGGACAACTGCTTCTTCCTGCACGTCTCGCTGGTCCCGTATCTCGCGCCGTCCGGCGAGCTGAAGACCAAGCCGACGCAGCACTCGGTGGCCGCGCTGCGCAACATCGGTATCCAGCCGGACGCGCTGGTGTGCCGGGCCGACCGCGAGCTCTCGGAGGACCTCAAGCGCAAGATCGGGCTCATGTGCGATGTCGACACCGAGGCGGTGATCGCGTGCCCGGACGCGCCGTCGATCTACGACATCCCCAAGGTGCTGCACTCGGAGGCGCTGGACGCCTACGTCGTGCGGCGGCTCGGCCTGCCTTTCCGGGACGTGGACTGGACGGTGTGGGGTGACCTGCTCGACCGGGTGCACAACCCGGCCGAGACCGTGCGGGTCGCGCTGGTGGGCAAGTACATCGACCTGCCGGACGCCTACCTCTCGGTCACCGAGGCACTGCGCGCGGGCGCGTTCGCCCACCGCGCCAAGGTGGAGATCGTCTGGGTGCCCTCCGACGAGGCCACCACGCCCGCCGGCGCCGCGGCCGCGCTGTCCGGTGTGGATGGTGTGCTGGTGCCAGGCGGGTTCGGCGTGCGCGGTATCGAGGGCAAGATCGGTGCGATCACCCATGCGCGTACCCAGAGCATCCCGGTGCTCGGCCTCTGCCTCGGCCTGCAGTGCATGGTCATCGACGCCGCCCGCAACCTCGCCGGGCTGAAGGACGCGAATTCCGCGGAGTTCGACGAGAACACCGGGCATCCGGTGATCTCCACGATGACGGACCAGAAGGACGTCGTCGCGGGGGAGCGCGACATGGGCGGCACCATGCGGCTCGGTGCCTACCCCGCCAAGCTGGCGCCGGGCACGCAGGTCGCCAGGGCCTACGGCTCGCGGGAGGTCTCCGAGCGGCACCGGCACCGCTACGAGGTCAACAACGCCTATCGCAAGCGGCTCGCCGACGCCGGGCTGGTCTTCTCGGGCACCTCCCCGGACGACCGTCTCGTCGAGTTCGTCGAGCTGCCGGAGAAGGTGCACCCGTTCTTCGTCGGTACCCAGGCACATCCGGAGCTCAAGAGCAGGCCGACGCGCCCGCATCCGCTGTTCGACGCGTTCGTCCGCGCCGTGGTCGCCTACCGCACGGCGGACCGGCTCCCGGTCGAGCTGCCCGAGACCCCGGTCGGCGCGCGGTGACCGGACCGGGCTCGCACGAGTTCACCGTGGCGTCCTCCGAGGACATCCACATCGGACGGGTCATCGGCCTGCGGATCGACGACGTCGTCATGCCCGGTGGCGGCCGGGCCCGCCGGGAGGTCGTCGAGCACCTTGGCGCGGTGGGCGTCGCCGCGGTGGACGACGAGGGCCGGATCACGCTCGTCCATCAGTACCGCCATCCGCTCGGCAGACGGTTGTGGGAGCTGCCCGCCGGTCTGCTCGACGAGGAAGGCGAGGACCCCGTCGACGCCGCCCGCCGCGAACTCGCGGAGGAGGCCGGCCTGGCCGCGGGCCGCTGGGAGACCCTGGTCGACGTCGCCGCCTCCCCGGGATTCACCGACGAGGTCATCCGCGTCTTCCTCGCTCGCGAGCTGTCCGAAGTGGACCGGGACGTCCATGGTGAGGAGGAGGCCGACCTGGTGATCGACCGGGTGCCGCTGGATCGCGCCGTGCGGATGGTGCTGGCCGGGGAGATCGTCAACGGCGCGACCGTGGGCGGCGTGCTGGCGGCGCACGCCGTGCTCAGCGGTGCGGCGCCCGCGCGGCCTGCACGCGCGCCGTGGGACGTGCGGCCGACGGCGTTCGCCGCCCGCCGGCGGTGAGCGCGGCGGTCAGTCGCGCAGCGGGCGGCCCTGCGGGTCGCGGCCGCCGTTGATCAGCAGCAGGATTCCGTCGATCAGCGGCCAGACGGCGCCGACGCCGAAGGTGAGCAGCGTGCACAGCAACTGGGCCACGGCCATGCCCGTGTGCCCGGTGTAGAAGCGGCCGATGCCCAGCGGGACGACGATCTGCAGGACGCCTGCGATCGTCTTGGACCGGTCGGACACCACCGCGGGATAGGCGGGCGCTGGCTGGGCCGCCGGGGCGTACGGGTACGGCTGTGCCGGCTGTGCCGGTGCCGGCGGTACGGGTGGACGCAGGAACGCCGGATGCGGTGCGGGCAGGTCCTCGAAGAGCGGCCGCAGCTCGGCCCTGGTATGCGCGGCCATGGCGGTGGCGGCCCGCTCCTCGTACTCGTCCATCGTCAGACGGCCCTCGGCGAGGTGATCGCCGAGCACCCGGCCGGCCTCCTCGCGCTCCGCCGTGCCGATCCGCAACGTGTCCGGGTCCGGCTGGCTCGACATGGCTCCACGTTACCCGTGTCCGGGGGTGTTTCGTCCGCCGTGGCGCGGTCAATGCAGGAGCGACCGACGAACCCATGCGAAAGGCCTGCGGATGAATCCGATGATCAAGGACCGGCCGGCGCCGCTGCGCCCGGCGGGCGGCGGCAAGGGGCCGGGACCGGCGATTCTGGAGAAGGGCGCCGACCTGGTGCAGGAGGCGGCGCCGCTGCGGGACTTCGACGTCTACGTGGTCGGCTTCCACTGCGCGAAGGGCGAGCCGGACACGCAGATGGAGGCGCACCACTACTGCCGGATGGTGAACGCGGATCTCCTGCAGTGCGTGTTGTTCGACGGCAACACGCGTGCGGCCAACCTCATCGGGATCGAGTACATCGTCTCGGAAATGCTCTTCGAGTCGCTGCCTGAGGCGGAGCGGGCCTACTGGCATCCGCACAACTACGAGATCCTGTCCGGCCAGCTGGTGGCACCGGGACTGCCCGACACCGCCGAGAAGGCGTTCCTCGAGCTCCTGGTGAACAGCTACGGCAAGACGTGGCACACCTGGCACACCGGGCGGCACGACAGCGGGCCAGGCGACCCACTGCCGATGGGCGAGCCGAAGCTGATGTGGTCCTTCAACCGCGACGGTGAATGCGCCGAGAGCCTGCGCCGCGATCGGGACGAGGCGATGGAGCTGGACACGGCGGCCAAGCGCGAGCAGCGGCGGGAGTTCGCCCGGCTCGCGCGCCCGCAACACGGCGTGGACGCGATGCGGGACCAGTTCACCGGCACCACGAGCGTCGCAGGGGTGGTCGACGTCCGGGAGGCCGGCTGACCCGCGGGGCACGAACGTCGTTGGGAACGCGCCCGCCTTCTCCTAGAGTGTGCGCGTGGCACAGCCCGGCGGTACCCCGGTGGCGAAGGTGATCGGTGCGTACCTCGATCACCTGCTGGTGGAGCGGGGCACGGCCAGGAACACCCTCGACAGCTATGCGCGGGATCTGCGCCGTTACCGGGAGCACCTGGACAGGTCCGGGATCAGCGACTTCGCGCGCATCGGGCCCGAGCAGATCACCGCGTTCGGCGTGGCCCTGCGCGAAGGCGACGACGAGCATCGGCCGCTGGCCGCGTCGTCGGCCGCCCGCGCGCTGGTGGCGGTGCGCGGCCTGCACCGGTTCGCCCACGCCGACGGCATCACCGAGCAGGACCCGGCCCGTGACGTCCGCCCGCCCGCGGCGGCCAGGCGGCTGCCGAAGGCACTGCCGGTGCACGACGTGCTGCGCCTGCTCGACATCCCCATGGCCGAAGGTGAGCGGCCGCTGCGGGACCGCGCGCTGCTCGAACTGCTCTACTCCACCGGCGCCAGGATCTCGGAGGCCGTCGGCCTCGACCTCGACGACATCGACGACGACGAGCGGACCGTGCTGCTCGACGGGAAAGGCGGCAAGCAACGGCTCGTCCCGATCGGCAGGCCCGCGCTGGAGGCCCTGGCCGCCTACCTCGTGCGCGCCAGGCCCGCGCTCGCCGGGCGTGGCCGGGGCAGCAGCGCCGTCTTCCTCAACGCCCGCGGCGGAAGGCTGTCCAGGCAGAGCGCGTGGCAGGTGCTCAAGACCAACGCCGAGCGTGCCGGACTCGCCGCCACGGTGTCGCCGCACACGCTGCGCCACTCGTTCGCCACACATCTGCTCGAGGGCGGTGCCGACGTACGCGTCGTGCAGGAACTGCTCGGCCACGCCTCGGTCACGACGACACAGGTGTACACGTTGGTGACAGTGAACACGCTGCGTGAGGTTTACGCGACGGCGCATCCGCGCGCGCTGGGTTGAGCCGGCCGAAAAGTACTCCGGTCGTGCCCGGCGAGCCGCTTTGCCGGTGCTCTACGTGCCCGAATAGGCTGGCGCGGTCCATGCCGAACGAGGAGCTTTCGCCCCATGTCGACTTCCCAGAAACCGGCGAGGAAGGCCCCGGACAGCCTCAGCCGGTCGAGAATCGCAACCGAGACAGGCGGCGATACCGGGGAGTCCGAGGCCTCCGAGGCTTTCGAAGTGACCGGCCGTAACGGTGCCGGCGGTACCGGTGGTGACAAGCCGAAGCTCGGCCCCACCGGGCGCCCCGTCCGCGAGGTTCCGGAGCCGCCTGAGCTCGACCGGCACGGCCCTGCCCGCGTGATGGCGATGTGCAACCAGAAGGGCGGGGTCGGCAAGACCACCTCGACGATCAACCTGGGCGCCGCGCTCGCCGAGTACGGTCGCCGTGTCCTGCTCGTGGACTTCGATCCGCAGGGCGCGCTGTCCGTCGGCCTCGGCATCCAGCCGCACGAGCTCGACCAGACCGTCTACAACGTGATCATGGAACGTTCGGTGGACATCACCGACGTGGTCCGCAAGACCTCCGTGGACAACGTCGACCTGGTTCCGAGCAACATCGACCTGTCCGCCGCGGAGGTGCAGCTCGTCGCCGAGGTGGGGCGTGAGCACACGTTGCTGAGGGTCCTGCGACCGGTCATGGACGACTACGACTATGTTCTGGTCGACTGCCAGCCGTCGCTCGGACTGCTCACCGTCAACGCGCTTACCGCGTCCGACGGTGTGATCATCCCGCTGGAGTGCGAGTTCTTCAGTCTGCGCGGCGTGGCGTTGCTGATCGACACCATCGAGAAGGTGCGCGAGCGGCTCAATCCCAAACTTGATATCACGGGGATTCTCGCCACGATGTTCGATCCGAGAACCCTGCATTCGAAGGAGGTCATGGCGCGCGTGGTGGAAGCATTCGGTGACACCGTGTTCGACACGGTGATCAACCGCACCGTGCGATTCCCCGAGACGACGGTGGCCGGCGAGCCGATCACTCGCTGGGCGCCCAGGTCGGCCGGTGCTACGGCGTATCGCACGCTGGCGCGCGAGGTGATCGCCCGGTGAGCAGGCGAGCTTCCCTGCCTGGTGCGTCGGAGCTGTTCCGCCGGACGAGCAGCCCGGCCCTCGGCCAGCCGTCCACGGCAGGTTCCGCCGGGACCGGAGCAACCGGCGGCAACGGTGACGGTGGCCGGTCGTACGGTAACGGCAGGGCCGACGACCACGACCGTGGTCATGGCGGCAGTGGTGATCGCGGTGGCAGTAATGACGGTAGCGACGGCGGTGACCGGGGTGAGGGCGGCGGCAGCCGGGCCGAACGGCAGCTCGCCCGCACCAGCACCGCGCGGCGTGGCTCCGGCCGGAAGAAGCACGACGCCAAGATCACGGTGTACGTGTCCGGCGACGAACTGCTCGCGATGGAGCACGCCAGGCTGGCCCTGCGCGGAACACACGACCTCGTGGTGGACCGCGGGCGGATCGTCCGCGAGGCGGTGGCCGTCCTGCTCGCCGATTTCGACCAGCACGGCGAGGACTCCGTACTGGTGCAGCGGCTGCGCAACGGTGAGCTCGACTCCGAGGAAGCCAGGGGCTGATGGAAGAGGGGGCGCAGCCCCAGCCCGCTGAGCAGGCACCGGAGGAGTTGGCGGCCGGGGAAGGTGGCTCGTCGAGCCGCTTCCAGGTGCGCCTGGCGAACTTCGAGGGCCCTTTCGACCTGTTGCTGCAGCTGATCTCGCAGCACCAGCTCGATGTCACCGAGGTCGCGCTGCATCAGGTGACCGACGACTTCATCGCCTACACGCGCGCGCTGGGCGCCGAGTGGGACCTGGACGAGACCACCGAGTTCCTGGTGGTGGCGGCCACGCTGCTCGACCTCAAGGCCGCCAAGCTGCTGCCGTCGGCCGAGGTGGAGGACGAGGACGACCTCTCGCTGCTGGAGGCCAGGGACCTGCTGTTCGCCCGGGTGCTGCAGTACCGGGCGTACAAGCAGGTCGCGGCGCTGTTCGGCGAGCTGGAGGCAGGCGCGCTGCGCCGGTACCCGCGGTCGGTGACGCTGGAGGAGCGCTATGTCGGCATGCTCCCCGAGGTGATGCTCGGGGTCGACCCGCAGAAGTTCGCCGAGATCGCGACGTCGGTGTTCCGGCCCAAGCCGCCGCCCACGGTTTCTCTCGACCACCTGCACGCGGGCAATGTGTCGGTGCGCGAGCACGCGGCGACCCTGCGGCTGCGGCTGGCCAGCGTCGGGCGGGCCACCTTCGGCGAGCTGATCACCGACTGCGAGCACACGATCGAGGTGGTCGCCCGGTTCCTGGGGCTGCTCGAGCTCTACCGGGAGTCCGCGGTGGCCTTCGAGCAGACCGAGGCGCTGGCGGACCTGCACGTGCGCTGGACGGGCGGCTCCGTCGACGAGGCCGCCGCCGAGGCCGAGCAGGAGCGCGCGCGCACCGAGGACGAGGAGTACGGGTGAGCGAGGAACCGAACGAGCAGGCCGCGAGTGAGCCGGTGGTCGAGCCGGACGTCGCACCGGCCGCCGAACCGGTGGAAGCTGCCGATCCGGGCGAGGCCGCCGGATCCCGGGAGCCTGCCGAGGACGCCGAGAGCGGCTGGGCCGCCGAAGGCCCCGAAGGCCTCGAAGACCCCGACGGTTCGGGGGAGGACGGCGATTTCGTCGCCGCGTCGGCGGAGCGCGCACTGCCCGACCTGACCGACGACGCCGCGCTCGAGTCCGCGCTCGAGGCACTGCTGCTCGTCGTCGACTCGCCGGTGACCGAGGAGTCCCTGGCCGAGGCCGTCGGCCAGCCGGAGCAGCGGGTCACCGAGACGCTGCGGTCGATGGCGACTCGCCTCACCGAGCGTGGCAGCGGCATCGACCTGCGCCGTGGCGGTGAGGGCTGGCGCCTGTTCACCAGGGACACCTACGCCCCGTTCGTGGAGAAACTGCTGCTGGACGGGCAGCGTTCGAAGCTGACCAGGGCGGCACTGGAGACCCTCGCGGTGGTCGCTTACCGCCAGCCGGTGACCCGGTCCCGGGTCGCGGCGGTGCGCGGCGTCAACGTGGACGGGGTCATCCGGACGCTGCTCTCGCGGGGGCTGATCGAGGAGAGCGGGAGCGACTCCGAGACGGGTGGCACCCTGTACGTGACGACGGAGCTCTTCCTGGAACGGCTGGGCCTCTCGTCGCTGAACGACCTGCCGCCGATCGCACCTTTGCTGCCCGAAGTGGATTCCATTGATGACATCTGAGAGAGCCGAAGGGGTTCGCCTGCAGAAGGTGCTGGCGAAGGCGGGCGTCGCCTCCCGCCGTGCGGCGGAGGACCTCATCGCCCGCGGGCGGGTGAGCGTGGACGGCGAGGTGGTCCGCGAGCTCGGCAGGCGCGTCGACCCCGACAGTTCGGTGATCCACGTCGACGGGACCCGTGTCCTGCTGAGCGAGGACCTCGTTCACCTGGCGCTGAACAAACCGCGGGGCGTGCACAGCACGATGACCGACGACCAGGGCAGGCCGTGCGTGGGCGACCTCGTGCGAGGCCGCCGGGAGCGGCTGTTCCACATCGGCAGGCTCGACGCGGACACCGAGGGGCTGCTGCTGCTCAGCAACGACGGCGACCTCGCGCACCGCCTCATGCACCCCTCGTTCGAGGTCCGCAAGACCTACCTCGCCGAGGTGGAAGGCACTGTGCCGCGCGGGCTGGGCAAGCGGCTGCGTGCCGGGGTGGAGCTGGCGGACGGACCGGTCAGGGTCGACGAGTTCCGGGTGAAGGACGCCCGCCCCGGCCGCACGCTCGTCGAGATCGTGCTGCACGAGGGCCGCAAGCACATCGTCCGGCGGCTGCTCGCCGAGGTCGGCCACCCGGTGCGCAAGCTCGTGCGGACCGCCATCGGGGAGGTGCAGCTCGGCAGCGCCAAACCGGGCAGCGTGCGCCCGCTGACCCGCGCCGAGGTCGGCTCCCTCTACCGCGCTGTGGACCTCTGAGTGCCTGTCCTTGGTCGCAGGCAGGCGCGGCGTTGTGCCTGGTCACCTCTCGTGAGTGCGTGCGCGAGTTAGAACACGGCTGCACACTCACGACCGGTGACCTGGGGATCAGGAGGGCTGTTCGGCGGCGCGGGAGAAGCGGTTGCCGCGCCGCTGGAGTGAACGGGCGACCGGTTCCACCACGCGTGCCGCGATCGGGCCGAGGATCGCCATCAGCAGGACGTAGGCCGTTGCCAGCGCGGCCAGCTCGCCCTCCACCGCTCCGGCGGCGACGGCGAAGCCGGCGATCACGATCGAGAACTCGCCGCGCGCCACCAGCGCGGCACCCGCTCTCGCCTGGCCGAGCCTGCCGATTCCGGCGCGGCGGGCGGCCCACCAGCCGGTGCCGATCTTCGTCAGCGTGGACACCACCGCGAGCACCACCGCCCACAGCAGGACCGGCGGGACGGACGCCGGGTCGGTGTTGAGCCCGAAGACGACGAAGAATACCGCCGCGAACAGGTCCCGCAGCGGTTCCAGCAGCCTGGTCGCGTTCTCGGCGGTCGAGCCGGAGATCGCGATACCGAGCAGGAACGCACCCACGGCGGCGGACACCTGCATCGCCGAGGCGACCCCGGCGACCAGCAGCGCCGTGCCGAACACCTTGAGCAGGAAGACCTCGCGATTCTCACTGTCCACGATGGCCGAGACGTAACGACCGTACTTGAGTGCCACCACCAGCACGACCGTGATCACGCCGAGGGAGATGCCGACCGCCTGTAGCCCGCCGAGGAAGCTGATGCCGCCGAGGATCGTGGTCAGGATCGGCAGGTACAGCGCCATCACGAGGTCCTCGAAGACCAGGATCGAGAGCACCACCGGCGTCTCCCGGTTACCGAGCCTGCCCAGGTCGCCGAGGACCTTGGCGATGATCCCGGAGGACGAGATGTAGGTGATCCCGCCCATCGCCAGCGCGCCGACCGGTCCCCAGCCGAGCAGCAGTGCCACCGCCACCCCCGGTGCGGCGTTCAGCACGATGTCGACGATGCCGGCCATCCACGACCGGCGCAGTCCCGTGAAGAGCTCGGCCGCCGAGTACTCGAGCCCGAGCAGCAACAGCAGCAGTACCACGCCGATCTCGCTCGCGACGTCGGTGAAGGCGCTGATGCCGCCGAGCGGGATCAGGCCGCCCTGGCCGAAGGCCAGGCCGCCGAGCAGGTACAGCGGGATCGGTGAGAGGCCGAGCTTGCCCGCGAACCGTCCGAGCACACCGAGGGTGAAGAACACGGCGCCGAGTTCGATCAAGGACAGTGCGGTGTGGTCCACGACGCGTGCGTCCTGCCTCAGCCGTGCTGGAGGATCTTGGCGGCCGAGTCGAGCCCTTCCGACGTGCCCACGGCCACGAGCAGGTCACCGGAGGTGAACGTGAAGTCGGGATTCGGGGAGGGGTGCACCTGGCCCGCGCGCATCACGGCGACCACGGAGGCGCCGGTGCGCGTGCGCATCGCTGTCTCGCCGAGCGTGCGGCCGTCGTAGGGCGAGCCGCTCTTGATCGGCAGCTGCTTGGTGTTGATGCCGGGCAGCTCGCGATGCTCCTCGGTCAGCTGCGCGACGAGCTGCGGCGCCCCGAGCAGGTTCGCCAGCGCGCCCGCCTCGTCCGCGGTCAAGGGAAGCGAGGCCAGGCACGCGTCCGGGTCGTCCGCCTTGGACACGATGAGCTCGGTCTTGCCGTCCCGGTGGGTCACCACGCCAACCCGGCGGCCGCTGCTGAGGGCGAAGTCCTTGCGGACGCCGATGCCCGGCAGCGGGGTTACTTCGACGTTCACGCCTTTCACGGTAGCTCACCGCCCGGCCACTCAGTTTGCGCATATCACGGTCCGGGTAAGCGACCGGCTGCATGCAGGCGCGGACAGGCGGGAAAGGGCGCGGAAAGGGGCGGTGAGACACGTGCTGATCGCGATCGCGGCGCACTTCGTGGTCGCCGCGATGCTGCCGGTCGCCGCGCGCTGGTGGGGGCGCCGCGTGTTCGCGGTCGGTGCCGTCGTGCCCGCGGTGGCGCTGGTGCTCGCGCTCACCGAACTCGGCACCCTGCTCGGCGGCGAGCCCGCCACCGAGTCCGTCGCGTGGGCCACGGGCATCGGACTGGAGTTCACCGTCCGCCTCGACGCGCTGGCGATGCTGATGACTCTGCTCGTCTCGGGTATCGGCACCGTCGTCCTGTGCTACTTCGCCCGCTACGCCGGGCCGGACGAACCGGGCAGCGGCCGGGACGCGGCACTGATGGTCGTGTTCGCGGGGGCGATGCTCGGTCTGGTCCTCGCCGACGACGTTCTCTCGCTGTACGTCTTCTGGGAGATCACCACGGTGTGCTCCTTCCTGCTCGTCGGCGGGGCGGGCGACAGCGACGAGGCCCGGCGCTCGGCGAAGCAGGCGCTGGTCGTCACCGTGCTCGGCGGCCTGGCCATGCTGCTCGGGCTCATCGTGCTCGGGGTCGCGGCGGGCACGTTCCGCGTGTCCGAGATCGTCGCGGACCCTCCCGGCGGTGCGGCGGTGACCGCCGCCGTCGCGCTGATCCTCGCCGGGGTCGTGACCAAGTCCGCGCAGGTGCCGTTCCATCCGTGGCTTCCCGCCGCCATGGTCGCTCCCACGCCGGTCAGTGCGTACCTGCACGCGGCGGCCATGGTGAAGGCGGGCGTCTACCTCGCCGCCCGGTTCGCGCCCGGCTTCGCCGACCGGCCGGTCTTCTGGGTGCCGCTCGTCGCGCTCGGACTGTGGACCATGGTGCTCGGCGGTGTCCGGGCGCTGCGGCAGCACGATCTGAAGCTGCTGCTGGCGTACGGCACGATCAGCCAGCTCGGCTTCCTGCTGGTGCTCTTCGGCGCAGGCACCTACACCGCGGCACTGGCCGGGGCCGCGATGCTGCTCGCGCACGGCCTGTTCAAGTCCGCCCTGTTCCTCACCGCGGGTGCGGTCGACAAGGGCACAGGCACCCGGGACATCCGGGAGCTGTCCGGCCTCGGGCGCCGCTGGCCGGTGCTCGCGACGCTCGCCGGGCTCGCCGCCGCCTCGATGGCCGGCGTCCCGCCGCTGGTCGGCTTCGTGGGCAAGGAGGCCGCGCTGAAGGCGTTCAGCCACGCCGAGCCGAAGGACTTCGTGGTGCTCGCCGGGCTCGTGGGCGCGTCCGTGCTGACGGTCGCCTACAGCCTGCGGTTCCTCGTCGGGGCCTTCGGGACGCGGGCGGGCCCGGAGCCGGTGCGGCCCAAGGCACCTGGTGCTGTGTTCACCGGCGCGGTGGCGCTGCCCGCGCTGGCCGGCCTCGTGCTCGGGCCCGGCGCCGCGTGGGTGGAGGCGCTCGCCGCCCGCTACGCGGACGCGCTGCCCGGCTCCCGGTCCTACCACCTCGCGCTGTGGCACGGGTTGTCGCTGCCCCTGCTGCTGTCCGCGGTGATCCTGGCCGGCGGGTACGCCGTGTACCGCAGCGGTGTGGTGGCCGGGATGCCCGGCTGGGTGCCAGGGCCGTTACAGGCACAGCGGGGCTACGACGGCACCGTCACCGGCCTGCACGCGCTGGCGCACGGCCTCACCGGCCGGGTGCAGACCGGCTCGCTGCCGGTCTACCTCGGCATCATCCTGCTGAGCGTCGTGGCCGCCCCCGGCACGATGCTGCTCCTTCGCGGCGTGCCCCCGGTGGACATGCCGTGGTCGCGGTCGTGGTTGCAGCTGCCGCTCGCGCTCATCGTGCTGGCGGCGGCCGCCGCGGTGCTGCGCGCGCGCCGGAGGCTCACGGCGGTGCTGCTCACCGGGATGATCGGCTACGGCATCGGCGGGCTGTTCCTGGTACACGGCGCGATCGACCTCGCGCTCGCACAGTTCCTGGTGGAGACGCTGACCCTGGTGGTGTTCGTCCTCGTGTTGCGCCGCCTCCCGCCACCCTTCGCGCGGCCACGGCGAGAGGGAGCGGGACAGCGCAGGCCCGGTCAGCCTGCGCTGCGCCGCCGGGAGTGGCCCAAGGCCATGATCGCGGTCCTCGGCGGGACCTTCGTCGCGCTGCTGGCCACGGTGTTCTCCGGCAGCCGCATGCGGCTGCCCGAGGCCAGCTCGGCCTATGTCGAGCAGGCGAAGCCGGACGCGGGGGCGACCAACGTCGTCAACGCCATCCTCATCGACTTCCGCGCCTTCGACACGATCGGCGAGATCACCGTGCTGGTCGTCGCGGCGACCGGTGCGGCCAGCCTCGCACTCGCCGCCGGGAGGACGCGGCACCGCTCGATGCCCCGCGCCGAGCAGGACCAACCCGAGGGGGAGGAGGTGCGCAGGTGACCGGCTCCGGCACCGGGCCCGTCGACAACGGCTCCGAATGGGAGAGCTGGGACGTGCCCAAGCAGCAATGGCTGCGGGCCGAGCACGGCCCGCCCGGCTGGCCGCGCTCGCTGCTGCTCGAGGTCGCCGTCCGCGTCGTGTTCCCGACCGTTCTGGTGCTGTCGCTGTACCTGCTCTTCGTAGGTCACTACGCGCCAGGAGGCGGGTTCTCCGGCGGGCTCGTGGCCGGGCTGGCGTTCGTGCTGCGCTACGTCGCGGGTGGCAGTGTCGAGCTGGCCGCGGCCGTCCGGATCAAGCCACCCGCGCTGATCGGCACCGGCCTCACCGTCACGGTGGTCACCGCGCTGGCGCCGCTCGCGTTCGGGTACCCGGCGTTGCACAGCGAGCAGTGGCACCCGCACCTCCCCGTGCTCGGCGAGCTCAGCATCGTCAGCAGCCTGTTCCTCGATATAGGCATCTACCTGCTGATCGTCGGGCTCGTGCTCGACCTGCTGCGCAGCCTCGGCGCGGGCATCGAGACGCGCGACCTCGAGGAGGAGGAGGCGTCCCGATGAGCATCGACCTCGTCACCATCGTGCTGCTCGGCCTGCTCTACGCGGCCGGCTTCTACCTGCTGATGCAGCGCTCACTGATGCAGATCGTCCTCGGCTTCGTCATCGTCGGCCATGCCGCGAACCTGTTCCTGCAGGCGGCAGGCGGCCCGCCGGGGGAGCCGCCCTTCCTCGGAGTCGTGCCGGAGTCTGCGATGGCGGATCCGCTGCCGCAGGCCCTCGCCCTGACCGCGGTGGTCATCACGTTCGGCCTCACCACGTTCCTGCTGGCGCTCGTCTACCGGGCGTGGGTGCTGCTCGGGCACGACGAGGTGCAGGACGACCTCGAGGACCGCCGCGTGCGGCGCGCCGAGATCGCCGCGGAGCGGGAGGAGAGCGGATGAACGCGCTCGTCCCGCTGCCCGTGCTGCTGCCGCTGCTCGCGGCTGCGCTTTCCCTGGTGGTCGGGCACGTCCCGGCCGTGCAGCGGCTGCTCAACGTGCTCGTGCTCAGTGGCATCGTGGTCGTCGCGGCCATGCTGCTGGTGCGAGCCGACAGCAGTGGTCCCGTCGTGCTCCAGCTGGGCGGCTACGCGCCGCCGTTCGGCATCACGCTGATCGCCGACCGCCTCTCCGCGCTGCTGCTGCTCGTCTCCATCGTGGTGATGCTCGCCGTGCTGGTCTTCGCCATCGGCCAGCGGATCACCGACCGGGGGCGGGCCTCGACGTCCACGGCCTTCCACCCGATGTACCTGGTGCTGTGCGCGGGCGTGTCACTGGCCTACCTCACCGGCGACCTGTTCAACCTGTTCGTCGGCTTCGAGGTGATGCTGTCGGCGTCGTACGTGCTGATCGCGCGGCGGAGCAACGCGCAACGGGTGCGGCCGAGCATGACGTACGTGATCGTGAGCCTCACCTCGTCGTTGCTGTTCCTCACGATGGTGGCGGTCGTCTACGCCGCGACGGGCACCGTAAACCTCGCCGACCTGACCGAGAAGGTCGGCGCGCTGCCACCGGGTCTGCGCGGCGGCCTCGCGCTGTTGATGGCCGTGGTCTTCGGGATCAAGTCGGCCGTGGTGCCGCTGCACTTCTGGCTGCCGGACAGCTATCCCACCGCGCCGGCCCCGGTCACCGCCGTGTTCGCCGCCCTGCTCACCAAGGTCGCCGTTTACGCGCTGATCCGCACCCAGACGCTGCTCTTCGGCGACGCCACGAGCGGGGCCTTCCTGCTCGCCGTGGCGCTGCTGACGATGCTGGTGGGCGCGCTCGGCGCGATCGCGCAGAACGACCTCAACCGCATGCTCTCGTTCCTGCTCGTCAGCCACATCGGTTACATGGTGTTCGGGCTGGGGCTGTTCACCGAGATCGGCCTCAGCGGCGTGATCCTGTACGTGGTGCACCACATCGCGGTGCAGGGAGCGCTGTTCCTCGTCAGCGGCCTCGTCATCCGGCATGCGGGCACCCCGTCGCTGCGGCACATCTCCGGGCTGGCCAGGACCAATCCCGTGGTGGCCGTGCTCTTCGCGATACCCGCGCTGAACCTCGCGGGCATCCCGCCGCTGTCCGGGTTCGTCGCGAAGGTGGTGCTGCTGCGTGCGGGCGCCGAGGCCGCGTCGCCGCTGGCCTACGCCGCCGCGGCCGGTGCGGTGCTCACCAGCTTCCTGACGCTCTACGCGCTGAGCAAGGTCTGGGTCGGCTCCTTCTGGTGCGAGCCGCGTCCGGCGGTGCCCGACGTGGATCCGACCGACGACGTCACGGTGGGCACCCGGGCGACGTCGCGGCCGATGCTGCTCTCCGCGGGCAGCCTGGTCGCGGCCGGAGCCGTCATCGCCGCACTGGCCGGGCCGCTGTCCGCGGTGAGCGACCGGGCGGCGGCGGACCTGCTCGACCGGGGGCCGTATCGCGTCGCGGTGCTCGGCGCGGAGAGAGCGGGGGGCTGATGCGATGAGTTCCCGGTTCTCGCTGCCGCTGTTCGGCTGGCTCGTACTGGTGTGGCTCATGCTGTGGGCCAGCCCGAAGCCCGTCGTGCTGGTGTCCGCCCCGCTGGTCGCGCTCGGTGTGCTGCTGCTGTTCCCGCTGCCCACCCGCCGGTTGCCGACCCTGCGGCCGGTCCGGCTGCTCCGGCTTGTCGGGTTCGTCCTGGTCGACCTGGTGACGTCCGCGGTGCGGAACTCCCGCGAGGTGCTGCAGTACGGCGGCGATGTCCGCGCCGCGGTGGTCGCGGTGCCCGTGCTCTCCGACACCGACCACGTCATCGCCACCGCGGCGAACCTGGTCACCCTGACCCCGGACAAGTTCGTGCTGCAGGTCGACCGGCGCGGTGGCGTCTACTACGTGTACTCGCTGGGTGTGCGGACGCCGGAGCAGGTCAACCGGGCCCACGACCAGGTACTCGATCTGCAGGTCCGGGCGGTGCGCGCCCTCGGGCCGCCGGATGAGGCGCGGGACGTCCGGGAACGTGCAGGCCGGGTGTACCGGCGGGGGGCCGTCTCACCCGAGAAACCGCCGGAGGAGGCATCGTGACGATCGTGTTCGTGGTCACCTTCGGCCTGCTGTCGGCGGCCGCGATGCTGACCCTGCTGCGGCTCGTGCGTGGCCCGCGCACGCTCGACCGCATCCTGGCCCTCGACGTGCTGCTCGTGCTCATCGTCGCGGGTGCAGGGGTGAGCATGGCCGTGACGATGCGCGGGCTGATGCTCGCACTGCTGCTGTCCGTCGCGCTGCTCAGCTTCATCGGCTCGATCAGCGCCGTACGGCTCGTCGAACGCTGGGAGGGACACCGATGATCGTCCGTGACGCCGCCAGCGCGCTGCTGCTGCTCACCGGCGCGGTGTTCTGCCTGCTTGGCGCGCTCGGCCTGGTGCGTTTCCCGGACCTGCCCACCCGGTTGCAGGCGGCGACGAAGCCGCAGACACTGGGGCTGCTGCTGGTGCTGGCCGGGGCCGCGGTGCGGGTGGAGCCCAAGTACATCCCGGGTCTGCTGCTGGTCGCGCTGTTCCAGGTGATCACCGCTCCGGTGCTGGCGCAGATGTTCGGCCGGGCCGCCTACCGGACCGGCGACTACGAGTCCTCGGTGCTGGTGGCCGACGACCTCGCCGAGCGCCTGCGGGAGCAGGGCGGGCGGCCGACTGATTCACCTGGGTGACCGGCAGGCAGAATGCTTCCCGCAGGTGTCGGACGAGGTGACGAGGAGAACGGTCCGTGGCGGGAGCCCTACGCGGCGTGGTCGCACTGGACGGCCCATCGGGAACCGGGAAGACCACCGTGGCGCGCACGCTCGCCACCAGGCTGGGCGCCGGATATCTGGACACCGGCGCGATGTACCGGGTGGTCACCCTCGCGGTGCTCCGCGCCGGCGCCGACCCGGCCGACGCGACGGCGGTCGCGGCGCTGGCCCGGCAGGCCGAGATCGGGATCGGGACGAGTCCGGAGCGGCCGCGTGCGCTGCTCGCCGGCGAGGATGTCGGTGAGGAGATCCGCGCCGAGCCGGTCAACCTGGCGGTGTCGGCGGTCTCGGCGGTGCCCGAGGTACGGGAGCTGCTCGTCGCGAGCCAGCGCCGGATCATCGGCCAGGTGCTCGCCGCCACCGGTGGGATCGTCGTCGAGGGCCGGGACATCGGGACCACCGTGGCGCCGGATGCTCCGCTGAAGGTCTTCCTGACCGCCTCGGCCGACGTCCGGGCCGCCCGGCGCAGTGCCCAGGATTCGGCCGCGGGCAGGGCGTCCAGCCGGGACGCGGCCAGGGCCTCGGTGGACCGGCGCGACCAGCTCGACTCCACGCGCACGACCTCGCCGCTGCGCGCCGCGGACGACGCGGTCCTGTTCGACACCTCCGAGCTGACGATCGACCAGGTCATCGTCGCGCTCAGCGAGCTGGCCGGGCAGCGGGGCCTGCTCGGCTGCGCGGCGGTCGAGGCCGGTCCGTGAGCACGAGCGGGCTGCCCGAGGGCTCCTGGCCGTGGCTGCACGACATCGGCCGCGGCATCGCCCGCTACCTCTACCGGCCCACGTACCGGGTCCGTACCGAGGGGCTCGGCCGGGTGCCCCGCACCGGGCCGGTCGTACTGGTGGCCAACCACAGCTCGATGATCGAGCCGCAGCTGATCTTCGGAATGCTTCCGCGCCGCGCGGTGTTCCTCGTGAAGGACGAAATGTTCACCGGTCCGGCCGGCTGGGGGTTACGCCGGATTGGCCAGATCCGGGTGACCCGCGGCGCGCCGGACCGGGCGGCGCTGCAGGCCGCGGTGCGCGTGCTCCGGGACGGCGGCATGGTCGGCGTGTTCCCCGAGGGCACCCGGGGGCCAGGGGACGTCGCGCAGGCGCAGCAGGGTGCGGCGTGGCTGGTGCGGGCCACCGGCGCGATCGTGCTTCCGGTCGCCGTGCGCGGCACGCTGCGCCCGCCCGGCCACCGCAGGCACCGCCGCCGGTTCCGGCCGGTGGTGGACCTGCTCGTCGGAGAGCCGTTCGCACTGGACGTCGGCCGAGGCCGGACCGGGCTCGAGGAGGGCACCGAGCGGCTCCGCTCGACGCTCGCCGCGCTCGTCGACCGGCTCGATCGACAGCGACAAGACTTACCGGCAAAGGGAAAGAGAAACGATGACCGAGGCTGATGGGGCTGATGGGGCTGATGGCACGTGGTCCGACGAGTCGGAGTTCACCGTGACCGATACGCAGCTGACCGGTGCGGACACCGATGAGGAAACCCAGCTCGCGCAGCCGGTGCTGGCGGTGGTGGGCAGGCCGAACGTCGGCAAGTCCACCCTCGTCAACCGCATCCTGGGCCGCCGCGAGGCCGTGGTGCAGGACGTGCCGGGTGTGACGCGTGACCGGGTCGCCTACGACGCGCTGTGGAACGGCAGGCGGTTCACCGTCGTCGACACCGGCGGCTGGGAGCCCGGCGCGACCGGGTTGCAGGCATCGGTGGCCGCGCAGGCCGAGCTCGCGATGTCCACCTCGGACGCCGTGCTCCTCGTCGTGGACGCCACGGTCGGCGCCACGGCGACCGAGGAGGCCGTCGCGAGGGTGCTGCGCCGGTCGAAGCTGCCGGTGCTCGTCGCCGCGAACAAGGTCGACGACGAGCGGCTGCTCGCCGAGACCGCCGCGCTGTGGTCGCTCGGGCTCGGTGAGCCGTATCCGGTCAGCGGCCTGCACGGCCGCGGCTCGGGCGACCTGCTGGACGCGATCGTCGAGGCGCTTCCCGAGGCACCGCGCGACGGTGACCGGGTGGCCGGGCCGCGCAGGGTCGCGCTGGTCGGCAAGCCCAACGTCGGCAAGTCGAGCCTGCTGAACAAGCTCACCGGCGAGGAGCGCGCCGTGGTGGACGCCGTCGCCGGTACCACCGTCGACCCCGTCGACTCGCTCGTCGAGCTCGACGGCCAGGCCTGGCGCTTCGTGGACACGGCCGGCCTGCGCAAGCGGGTGCAGACGGCCAGCGGCACCGAGTACTACGCCTCGCTGCGCACCAAGACCGCGATCGACGCCGCCGAGGTCGCGATCGTGCTGCTGGACGCGAGCCAGCCGCTGTCCGAACAGGACCTGCGCGTGGTGTCGATGGTGGTCGACTCGGGCCGCGCGTGCGTGCTCGCGTTCAACAAGTGGGACCTCGTCGACGAGGAGCGGCGGCACCAGCTGAGCCGGGAGATCGACCGGGGGCTCGTCCGGGTGCCGTGGGCCGAGCGGGTCAACGTCTCCGCCCTCACCGGCCGTGCGGTGCGCAAGCTCGCACCGGCACTGCGCACCGCGCTGGCCTCGTGGGACCAGCGCGTGTCGACCGGGCAGCTCAACGGCTGGCTCTCCGACCTGATCGCGGCCACCCCGCCGCCGGTGCGCGGAGGCAAGCAGCCGAAGGTGCTTTTCGCGACACAGGCCGGCATCCGCCCGCCCACGCTCGTGCTGTTCACCACCGGTTTCCTGGAGGCCGGGTACCGGCGGTTCATCGAGCGGAAGTTCCGGGAGCGCTTCGGTTTCGAGGGCAGCCCCGTGCGCATCAACGTCCGCGTCCGGGAGAAGAAGCCCCGTAAGGCCCGCTGACGCTCGTGAGTGAGAAACAGCGTTAGAACTTGGTTTCTCACTCACGAGCCCTGAACGAGGAGCTTCGTGACGCTTGCCATCGACAGGGCGGCCGTTCCCGCGCCCACTCCCGCGATCGACCGCGCACTGTTCTGGTCCGGCCTCGCTCCCAGCGAGCGGACCCTGCTGGACATCCTCGCCGACACCGCCGCGCGGTATCCGAACGCCGCCGCGATCGACGACGGCGCGGTCGTCCTGAGCTACCGCGCGCTGGCCGGTGAGATCGAGCGGGTCCAGCGGCGGCTCGTCGCCGCCGGGGTCGGCGCGGGCGACCGGGTCGGCGTGCGGATGTCCTCCGGGACAGCCGGGCTGTACGTCTCCGTCCTGGCCGTGCTGACCCTCGGTGCGGCCTACGTCCCCGTGGACGCCGACGATCCGGCCGAACGCGCCGAGCTGGTGTTCGAGGAGGCCGCGGTCTGCGCGGTGCTCGGTGACGGCGGTGTGCTGACCGTGCGTGGCACGCCACGCGGCCGCAGGCGCCGCCCTGCCCCCGGCGACGATGCGTGGATCATCTTCACCTCCGGCTCGACCGGCAGGCCCAAGGGCGTCGCGGTGACCCACGCGTCGGCCGCCGCGTTCGTCGACGCCGAGGCCGGTCTTTTCCTGGCCGACGAACCGCTCGGCCCCGGCGACCGCGTACTCGCCGGCCTCTCGGTTGCCTTCGACGCCTCGTGCGAGGAGATGTGGCTCGCCTGGCGGCACGGCGCCTGCCTTGTCCCCGCACCCCGTTCGCTCGTGCGGACCGGGGTGGACCTGGGGCCGTGGCTGGCGGAGCGGCGCATCACCGTGGTCTCCACCGTGCCGACGCTCGCGGCGCTGTGGCCTGCCGACGCGCTGGAGGACGTCCGGCTGCTGATCTTCGGCGGGGAGGCGTGCCCGCCCGACCTCGCCGAGCGGGTGGCCGTCGAGGGCCGCGAGGTGTGGAACACCTACGGTCCGACGGAGACCACCGTCGTGGCCTGCGCCGCCCGGCTGACCGGTGACGGTCCCGTGCGGATCGGCCTGCCGCTGCTCGGCTGGCAGCTCGCCGTCGTCGACGAGGCCGGCGAGCCGGTGGCGATGGGGCAGACCGGCGAGCTCGTCATCGGCGGGGTTGGTCTCGCGCGCTATCTCGACGAGGCCAAGGACGCGGAGAAGTTCGCACCGCTGGCCGCGCTCGGCTGGCAGCGGGCCTACCGCAGCGGCGACCTGGTCCGAGCGGAACCGGAAGGGCTGCTGTTCGTCGGTCGCGGCGACGAACAGGTCAAGCTGGGCGGCAGGCGGATCGAGCTGGGGGAGATCGACGCGGCCCTGCAGGCACTTCCCGGGGTCGCGGGGGCCGCGGCCGCCGTCCGTGAGAGCGGCGCGGGCAACCAGGTCCTCGTCGGCTACGTGCTGCCGGCCTCCGGCACGGCGTTCGATCCCGCGGCCGCCACGGCGCGGCTGCGGGAAACGCTGCCCGCCGCGCTCGTGCCACTGCTCGCCGCGGTCGCCCACCTGCCGACCCGCACCTCCGGCAAGGTCGACCGCGCCGCGCTGCCGTGGCCGCTGCCCACGTCCTCCGCCGGGCGGCGCGGCGCGGCCGGGCTCTCGCCGACGGAGGCGTGGCTCGCCGGGATGTGGACCGAGATCCTCGGCGTCACGGTGCGTACCCCCAAGGCCGACTTCTTCGACCACGGCGGCGGCAGCCTCACCGCCGCCCAGCTCGTCACCCGTATCCGGACCCGGCATCCGCAGGTGTCGGTCACCGACGTCTACGAGCATCCGAGGCTGGGCGCCCTCGCCGCAGAGCTGGACGCGCTGGGCGGGGCGGAGTCGAGCCGGCGGGACGTCACCCCGGTCCGCCGCCGGACCGGGCTCGCGCAGATCCTGCTCCTGCTGCCGTTGCTGAGCCTCGCGGGGCTGCGCTGGAGCACCATCGCCGCCGCCGTCTCGACCGTGCTCGCGGGGTTCGGCGTCGGCTGGGCGCCTGCCGTGTCCTGGTGGGCGATCCTGTCCGCCTGGCTCGTGCTGTTCAGTCCCGTTGGCCGGATCGCCATCGCCGCGGGTGGTGCGCGGCTGCTGCTGCGCGGCGTGCGGCCGGGCAGCCATCCCCGCGGGGGTCGCGTCCACCTGCGGCTGTGGGTCGCGGAGCAGCTCGCCGAGCGCAGCGGTGCCGCCGGAGTGGCGGGCGCGTCGTGGATGACCCACTACGCGAGGGCGCTGGGCGCCGACATCGGCAAGGACGTCGACCTGCACGCGCCACCGCCGGTGACCGGGTTGCTCAAGCTGGGCCGTGGCGCGGCGGTGGAACCCGAGACGGACCTGTCCGGCTACTGGGTCGACGGCGACCTCGTGCACATCGGCAAGATCCGGATCGGAGCCGGTGCCCGCGTCGGTGCCCGCAGCACCCTGTTCCCGGGCGCACGGATCGGCAAGGGCGCCGAGATCGCCGCCGGTTCGACGGTGCGCGGTGCGGTGCCCGCCGGGCAGCGCTGGGCCGGTTCACCGGCGCGCCGGGCGGGTAAGGGAGCGCCGGACCGGCCGTTCCGCAGGCCGCGGCGTGTGCGCCGGTGGGCGCTGGCCTACGGTGCCACCTCGCTGCTGCTCGGACTGCTGCCCGCGATCGCGGCGCTGCCCGCCGTTGCCGTGCTCAGCGGCATGGCGGGGAACACGCCCACGCTCGGTGCGGCACTCGGTGGCGCGCTGCTCGCCGTGCCGGTGGCGACGCTGGTCTACCTCGCCTGCTACGCGCTGCTCGTGCTGGCGGGCGTCCGCGCGCTGAGCGTCGGCATGCGTGCGGGCCACCACCCGGTGCACAGCAGGCTCGCGTGGCAGGTGTGGGCCACCGAGCGCCTCATGGACGCCGCCCGCATCGCACTCTTTCCGCTCTATGCCAGCCTGTTCACGCCGGTTTGGCTGCGGTTGCTCGGCGCGCGCGTCGGCAGGGGCGTGGAGGTCTCCACGGTGCTCGCGCTGCCGAAGATGACCAAGGTCGACAGCGGCGCGTTCCTCGCCGACGACACGATGGTCGCCACCTACGAGCTCGGCAACGGCCGGCTCCACGTCGCCCCGGCCCGCATCGGCAAGCAGGCGTTCCTCGGCAACTCGGGGATGACCGCGGCGGGTCGTTCGGTGCCGAAGCGCGGGCTGGTCGGCGTGCTCTCCGCCACCCCGCCGAAGGCGAAGAAGGGCTCCTCGTGGATCGGCATGCCGCCGATGCCGCTGCGCCGGACCGTCGAGGCGGCCGACACCAGCCGGACCTTCGACCCGCCGCTCCGGCTCAGGCTCGCCAGGGCCGCGGTCGAACTTTGCCGCGTCGTGCCGGTCATGTGCGCGGTCGCGCTGTCGGTGCTCGTCGTCGCCGCACTGCTGGCGTTGCACGCCGTGGGCGGACCCTGGCTCGCCGCCGCGCTGGCGGGAACGGTGCTGTTCGCGGCGGGCGTGCTCGCCGCGGCGACGGCGACGGCCATGAAATGGTTGCTGGTAGGTCGCTTCCGCCCGGCCGAGCGTCCGTTGTGGAGTTCGTTCGTCTGGCGCGGTGAGCTGGCGGACACCTTCGTCGAGGTGCTCGCGGTGCCGTGGCTGGTCGGCTCGCTCAGCGGTACCCCGCTGCTGCCGATGTGGTTGCGCAGCATGGGCGCCCGGATCGGCCGGGGCGCGTGGCTGGAGACGTACTGGCTGCCCGAGGCCGACCTCGTCCGGGTCGGCGACGGCGCGACGATCAACCGGGGTTGCGTCGTGCAGACCCACCTTTTCCATGATCGGGTGATGAGCATGGACACCGTGGAACTCGGCGCGGGCGCCACCCTGGGGCCGCACGGCATCGTGCTGCCCGGTGCGAGCATCGGCGCGCGCACCACCGTCGGCCCCGGCTCGCTCGTCACCCGTGGCGACACGGTGCCCGCCGGTTCGCGCTGGCTGGGCAACGCCATCGCGGCATGGCCAGCGGACCCGGCGGGCAGCGGCCGGTGAGCGAAGCCCCGGCACCGGGCGCGGAGACCTCGGGCGATCCGTACCTGCCCGAGCACGGCAACGGCGGCTACCGCGTCCGGCACTACGACCTGGACCTGGACTACCGGCCCGCACCCAACCGGCTATCCGGCCGGGCCCGGATCACCGCGGTCGCCACGCACGGGCTTTCCCGGTTCAGCCTCGACCTCGCCGGTTTCCAGATCGGCCGCGTGCTGGTGGACGGGCGGCCCGCGCGCTACACCGTGCGGCAGCACAAGCTGCACGTCCGGCCCGCACGACCGGTGCGGGCAGGGGCGGAGTTCGTCACGGAGATCCGCTACTCCGGCAACCCCCGCCCCGTCACGTCGGCGCACTGGGGGGACATCGGCTGGGACGAGCTGACCGACGGCGCGCTCGTGGCGAGCCAGCCGATCGGGGCGCCGACCTGGTTCCCGTGCAACGACCATCCCGCGGACAAGGCCACCTACCGGGTCAGGCTGACGGCGCCGTCGCCGTACTCGGTGCAGATCACCGGGAACCGGGTTTCCCGTCGCCGTGCCGCCAGCACCACCACGTGGACCTACGAGCGGCCGGAGCCGACCGCCTGCTATCTGATGAGTGTCCAGATAGGACGCTATACCGAGATCGATCTCGGCGGCGGGCAGCGGGCCGCCGTGCCGCACCGGCTGCGTGCCGAGTTCCTGAACGACTTCGCGGCCCAGCCGCGGATGATGGACCTGCTCCAGCGCCGCTTCGGCCCTTATCCGTTCGGCGAGTACGTCGTCGTGGTGACCGACGACGACCTCGACGACCCGATCGAGGCGCAGGGCATGGCGGTGTTCGGCGCGAACCACGTCGACGGCGCTCGCACGCACGAGCGGCTGATCGTGCACGAGCTCGCTCACCAGTGGTTCGGCAACAGCCTCACCGTCGCCGACTGGCGGCACATCTGGCTCAACGAGGGCTTCGCCACCTACGCCGAATGGCTGTGGTCGGAGGAGTCCGGCGGCCGCGCCGCCGACGGGCACGCCCGCGACTGGCACACGGAGCTCTCGGCCCGGCCGCAGGACTTGCGGCTCGACGACCCCGGTGTGGCGCGGATGTTCGACGAGCGCGTCTACCGGCGGGGCGCGCTGACGCTGCACGCGCTGCGGCGCGAACTCGGTGACGACGTGTTCTTCGGCCTGCTCCTGGCGTGGACGGACACGTACCGGCACGCGACGGTCACCACCGCGGACTTCACCACCCTCGCCGCGCGGCACGCCGGCAGGCCGCTCGACGACTTCTTCGCCGGCTGGCTCGGCAGGCCCCGGCTACCCCCGCTGCCCGGCACCTAGCGCGAGTCCCCCGCTCAGGCCCGCGAGTCCCCCGTCCAAGCCCGCGAGTTGCCCGCTCAGGCATGCACGAGTCGCGACCAGCGGGCGTGGAGGCAGAACTCGCGGCTTCGGGTGGGGGACTCGCAGGTTCGGGCGGGGGACTCGCGGTCGGTCAGAGCAGGGGGGCCCGCAGCGGCACGTCGACCAGCTCCGGCGCACCGGCGGGCGAGCCCGCGTCCACCCAGTGCGCCAGCCGTTCCGGCAGGAACAGCTCGTCGATCGCCATGAACGCCGCGCCGACGAGCCCGGCCTGGTCGCTCAGCGTGGAGCGGGCGATCCGCAGCTCGCGGGTCGCCAGCGGCAGCGACCGCCGGTACACGGACTCGCGCACCGCCGCAAGAAGCAGGTCGCCCGCGCTCGCGACGCCACCTCCGATGATGACGAGCGCCGGGTTGTAGAAGCTGACCAGTGTCGCCAGCAGGCTGCCGACCAGCCGCCCGGCACGGGTGAGCAGCTCCACCGAGGTGCGGTCACCGCTCTGTGCCGCCCGGGAGATGTCCGCCGCCGTGATCGTGCCGGTCCCGGCGAGCACGTCGGCCAGGAACCGGCTGCCCCCGTCCCGTGCGGCGGCCAGCCCGTCCCTGGCGAGGGCCGCGCCACCGGCGTAGGCCTCCAGGCAGCCGGTGTTGCCGCAGCGGCAGACGACCGCCTGGTCGTCGGCGACCGCCGCGTGCCCGATGTCGCCGGCGCAGCCCTGGCTGCCGCGATGCAGCCGGCCACCGGACACGAGCCCGGCCCCGATACCGGTGCCGATCTTGACGTAGAGGATGTCGCGCTGTCCCCTGGCGGAGCCGGCCCGCAGCTCGCCCAGCGCCATCGTGTTGACCTCGTTGTCCACCCACACCGGCGCGCCGAAGCGCTCCGCGAGGCGGTCGCGCACCGGGTAGCCGTCCCAGCCGGGCATGATCGGTGGCGCACTCGGCCGTCCGGTGGCGAACTCCACGGGCCCGGGCAGCCCGATGCCCACGCCCCACACCGCGGGCCGCTCACCGGGGTGCGCCTCCCGCACCTCTTCGAGGAGCTGCCCGAACAGTTCCTCGACCCGGTCCAGTACCGGCTCGGGGCCGAGCGCGATGTCGGTGGGCTCCTCGCGCTCGGCCAGCACGCTGCCCGCGAGGTCGGTCACGCCGACGCCGATGCTGGTGGCGCCGAGCTCGGCTGCCAGGATGACGCCGGCGAGCGCGCGGAAGCGCAGCTCGCGTGGTGCCCGGCCGCCGCTCGACGGGCCCAGCGCCCCCTCCTCGACCAGGCCGCATGCGGCGAGCTGGCTGACGCGCTGGGTCACCACGGTCCGGCCGAGACCGGAGCGCCTGCCGATCTCGGGCCGGGTCCGCGCGGTGCCCGTGCGCACGAGATCCAGCACGGCGGCGAGGCTGTCGAGGTGGTCGGTCGTCATCGCGGCCGGGTTCGGTCCTGTCTGTGGCACCTGCACCTTCCACATCTTCCACTACGCGCGGCCACAAGGCAGGTGGACCTCGCCTCGGCCGTGTCGCCGCGCCGTGGTGGGATGGAATCGAGGCCGGCGCGCGTTGCTAGTGGCGATTGCCGGTTCAGGTGACGTCAGGAGGTTGTGTAGTGGTGCCGGATCCGGAAGACCTGTACGAGGTGGATTCCGACGTCCCGGTTCTGGACGGTGCGGTGCTGCTGCACCACTTCGACGGTTTCATCGACGCCGGGTCCGCGGGCCGCGCGGTCGCCGACCACCTGCTCGACCAGCTCGGCGGGCCGGTAGTCGCGCGGTTCGACGTCGACCGGTTGCTCGACTACCGTTCGCGGCGCCCGCCGATGACCTATGCCACCGACCACTGGGCCGAGTACGAGGCGCCGGAGCTGGCCGTCCGGTTGTTGCACGACAGTGACGACACGCCGTTCCTCCTGCTCACCGGCCCGGAACCCGACCGGGAGTGGGAGCGGGTCGCCGCGGCCGTGCGGACGCTGATCGAGCGGTGGGGCGTGCGGCTCACGGCCGGGTTCCACGGCATCCCGATGGGCGTCCCGCACACCCGGCCGCTCGGCGTCACCGCCCACGCCACCCGCTCCGAGCTGGTCGGCGGATTCCAGCCGCTGTTCAACCGGATGCAGATTCCGGGCAGCCTGGCTGCGTTGCTGGAGCTGCGGCTCGGCGAGGCCGGGCACGACGCGATGGGCTTCGCGGCGCACGTGCCGCACTATCTCGCGCAGGCGACCTATCCGGCGGCGGGCCTGACGCTGCTCGACTCGATCGAGCGGGCCACCGGGCTGAGCCTGCCCGGCGATGCGCTGCGCGAGGCCGCGCACCGTACTGACACCGAGATCGAACGGCAGGTGGCCGAGTCGGACGAGGTGGCCGAGGTGGTGCGGGCGCTGGAGCAGCAGTACGACGCGTTCGCCTCCGCGAGCGAGAAGGGCAGCCTGCTCGCCGACTCGGAGCAGATGCCGACCGCGGAGGAACTGGGCAGCGAGTTCGAGAAGTTCCTCGCCGAACAGCAGGGCCGCGGCGAGTCCGGCGAGTCCTGATCGGAGTGCTCGCCGCCGGCCTCGCTCGCCGGCGGAGAGGGAACGTGCCCGCCCGGCTCGCCCGGCCAATGTCGCCTGCTGGTCGCTCTGCCGGGCTGGGTCGTGATCAGCCTCCTTGTTGATCTTCGGCCTGGTACGGCCCTGTCGCCTCGGACGCGGCCGGAGTGAGTACGTCCTCCGAATTTTCCGCGGTGGTGTCGAATGGCGTCGAGCCCGTTCGTCGCCAAGGTGAGAGGCCCGGCAACGGGCCGGTCGTCACCCACCGGAGGCCCACGATGTTCATCACCACCGCTCCCGCGAAGCCCACGACCAACCAGCCCACGGTGGATCACGAGAACGTAAGCGCCACCCTGACTGTCGCCGCGCCCGCCACGAGGGTGTTCGCCGTGCTAGCGGACCCGGCGACCCATGCTGCGATCGACGGCACCGGTTGGGTTCAGGAATCTGTCGACCGGGCGCCGCTGACCGAGGCGGGACAGATCTTCCGGATGGACATGCATCACCCCGACCATCCGAACGGTGACTACCAGGTGGTCAACAAGGTCCAGGTGCTCGACCCGCCGCGCGCCATCGCCTGGCTGACGGGGCAGGAGAAGGACGACGGTCACCTGGAGTTCGGCGGCTGGATCTGGCGCTACGACCTGGCGCCGCTCGGTCCGTCCGAGACCGAGGTCACGCTCACCTACGACTGGTCGGCCGTGCCGCAGTTCATCCGCGAGCGCGGCATCCGGTTCCCGCCGTTCGGCCCTGAGCATCTCACCAACTCGCTGCACCACCTGGCCGAGCTCGCCGCACCGACGACCGGCGGCCAGACACCTGGTGGGCGACCGTAGGAGGAATAGTCAGGGCCGCTGACCACACTCACCTTCGCCACCGTCTCTTTTCACACCCGATCAACCGCACTCGAGGAGAACATCATGACCGCTACCTACACCTTCGACGTCTTCACCAGCCTCGACGGCTTCGGCGCCGCCAGCGGCAACTGGACCGGCTACTGGGGCAAGCAAGGCCCCGAGCTGCTCGAGCACCGCCTCGCCCTGTACCGCGAGGAGCAGCGGATGGTCCTCGGGGCGAACACGTATCGGGCATTCGCGCGGATGCTGGCCTTGAGCACCGAGGAGTCCGAGGTGCGTGACCCATGGGTCACCCGGATGAGGAACCTGCCGGCAACGGTCGTGTCGACCACGGTGCAAGGACCGCTCGACTGGCCGGACGCAACCGTAGTGAGCGGCGACGCCGTCGACATCGTCGCCCGGCTCAAGGAGGAGTCCGAGGTGCCGTTGCGCTCGCACGGCAGCCTGTCGCTGAACCGGGCGCTGATGGCCGCCGGTCTGGTCGACCGCGTCCAGGTGACGCTCTTCCCTGTGATCACCGGTCAGACCGGGCTGGACCCGATCTTCCAGGGTGGGGCCGACTTCGACCTCGAGCTGATCGAGAGCCGGACGCTCGACGGCCATACCCAAGAGCTCATCTACCGGCCAACCCTGCATGTCTGAGTCCATGCTTGCCCCGTTACCTTCTTCGTAGCTACTGATCAAGGAGCTGTGGTCGCCAGGTCCGGCATGGCTGATGTCCCAGTCGAGTCCATGATCCAGGGGGTGCCGGCACTGTTCGACAAGCTCTCCGCGCACGGGCCGCTGCTGGTCATCGTCGACCAGCCCGCCACGATCGGCGGTGTGACGACGTACCAGGACCCGGATTTCCCGGAGCGCGAACTCACCGTCAGCCTCCGGGATGGTCTGGACGAGAGCTTCGTGAGGGCGCCGAGGTCCCCGCTGGGCGGAGCGGTCAGGCCACGGTGAACGGCGAGCCCGCTGACGCCGACGGGCACTGTTCGCGGCGCTGGCCGGCACGCGCGCCCAGCCGGTCGAGCCGGCCATCGTGCTCGGCCGCTTCCTGCGCGCGCTGGGCTTACCCGCTACCGCGGTGCCGGATGATCCGGAGGGGCGTGCGGGCTCTACCGGAGCCTGCTCGCGGAACGCCGGGTCCTGGTGGTGCTCGACGACGCGCTCGACGAGGCGCAGTTGGTGCCTTTGATACCGTCACCGGACGGATGCGGCTGGGCGCTCTCGGTGGTGCGCGCAGAATTCAGCTACGCGAGATGTCCGAAGTCGACAGCCTGGCTTTGCTGTGCAGCAGCATGGGAGACCGACTGGACTCGGCGGCTCGCGCGGAGCTGTCCACTCTGGTGCGGCTGTAGCATGCCGTTGGTTCCCCGGTGCTTCGGTGGCGAGTCGGCGCAGCCGTCCTTGGTCAGCACTCCCGCCGGTGGGTTCGAGCCGCGCGGCCGGAACCGCAGAACTCCCACCGAGACAACGGAGATCACCACCTGGCTCGACGTGCACCGCGTTAGATGTGCGGGAGCGGCGAGCCGAGCAGCGTTCGGGACTGGCGAGGTAGATGCCCGTGAGGTGGCCGGCACCGCCGACGCGGTCACGTAGCCGACTCGCCCGTCCTGATGTCCTCGCCGCTGCGCCAGAACTGCGTGCACGCCTACAGGCCGAACGCCATCGCCGGCACGCCGATCGAAAGCAGCACGATCGTGACCACGGTCGCCTGCTGGATGTCGTTGGCATCGCCGAAGTCGTCGGCCGGGAGGTACGCCAGGTTCCACCAGATCAGCGCGCCGGCCACGATCATGACTATCGCGGCCCCGCAGATCCACAGGTCGAGCCGCCACCGGTAGGAGAACAAGCGCCAGAACGGCCGCGCCTTGCGCATGACACGACCGTTCGGGCTCTTCGCCGCCTGCCGTTGGTACCAGCGGGCGTAGGAGATCTTCTTGACCAGCGAGCCGAGAACGGCGCCGTTCACGGGTGTGATGAGGGCGCCCCACAGGAACCAGACGAAGAAGATGTCGAAGTCCCGATCCATGGTCACCGGTGATGATCACCGTTGGGTGTTTGACCTGGAAAGACAGGTGGTGCGCGATACTGGGATCGAACCAGTGACCTCTACCGTGTCAAGGTAGCGCTCTCCCGCTGAGCTAATCGCGCGAGGCGGAGACGGGAATCGAACCCGTGTACAGGGCTTTGCAGGCCCTTGCCTGAACCACTCGGCCACTCCGCCGTGAGTCTGAACCGGATTGCCGGACCGCTTCTCCGTGAACCCGGTTCAACTGCGGGGTGCCGCCGCAGTCNGCTTTGCAGGCCCTTGCCTGAACCACTCGGCCACTCCGCCGTGAGTCTGAACCGGATTGCCGGACCGCTTCTCCGTGAACCCGGTTCAACTGCGGGGTGCCGCCGCAGTCGAGCGGACGACGGGATTCGAACCCGCGACCCTCACCTTGGCAAGGTGATGCGCTACCAGCTGCGCTACGTCCGCATTCCGCGACCCCGTGTCTCAGGGACCCGTTGTCGTGGTGTGTGCAGGAACTGTATCGGACCGCGAGGCCGCGTGTGAACGGGGGGTGTCTCCCACGCCACCGGGCTCGCCATCAGCCCAGATCGTGCGGGATCAGGCGGGTGAGCGCGTCGTCCACGTCCACCCACAGGTGCTCGTTGCCCGGAAGCACGACGTCGTAGGTGCGGTCCAGGAAGTCGGCCAGCTCCTGCGCCGATGCCTCGAACATCGCGTGCCCCGAGGGGGAGTTCAGCTCGATCAGCACCGATTCGGGGTCCTCGACCGAGGGTCGGATCCGGACGTCGCCGTCACCCGCCTCGGCCAGCAGACCGTCGGCGAGGAGGTCGCGTGCGTACACCCATTCGACCCAGCCGGCCCGGCCGGTGCGGAACGCGGCCACCACGGCGTACGGGTCGCGGGTGTCGTAGCGGAGCTCCACCTTCACCGGCACGGCCGGGGTCCGAGGCGCAAGCAGGTCGAAGACCGCCGTGGACCGGAGCGTCACGTGATCGTTTCGCATCGTCTTACCCTTCTGCTCCCTTCCCGGCCGGGCTGGCCGAGCTCGACACTGAGACGTGCCCGGGTGCCGGCTCGCTCGCCGTTCCGCTCGAGATCACCCTGACGTGTGTCCCGGGCCCACCCGTTCGTCTCATCATCGCTCCCGGCTCGTCGGCCCTCGCGCGCGACCATGCTGATCGTCCACCCGGTACATACTGCTCGGTTTAACGCGTGGGCGATAGAACCGTCGCGCGAATGTCGGAGGTGACCTCGATCCCCTTCCCGTGCCTGCCGCCGGTGGCACGCTCGCTAGCTCGCTGTTGTTCGCTGCGTACCGATACGTGTGCGCAGCGTGTGTGGGTTCGAACCACCCGTTTGTCGGCGGCCGAACGGGCTCCGGTACAGTCTGTTCTCACAACCGCGAGGGGCGATTAGCTCAGCGGGAGAGCGCTTCGTTCACACCGAAGAGGTCACTGGTTCGATCCCAGTATCGCCCACGCAGATCACGGTCCAGGCCCGGCAACGCCGGGCCTTTTCCGTCTTCCCCGTGTTCCCCTCATTCCTCTTTTTCAACCCGCGCGCCGGGGAGCCGATTCCTGCCGTGATCCGCCTCACGTCGCGCTGAGTGCGTCCGGTCGGGTGATACGCCCGGCCGCGTGATGTCATCGATCAACTGATCACTTTCGGTAGTTGGTGGCCCGCTCACCTTGATCACCGTTCGTAACTTCCTGCTATCCGATCGCATGATCGATCTGCTTTGGACGGTGCCCCTCCGGCGTTGGTCACCTGTAACGCTGTGCCGAGCGTCACCGATACCACCGCATGTATTCCTCGATCGGCTACTAACTGTGCACTACGGCCGATTACTCGGTGGAGTCATCTCCGGAACGCGTTCGCGTGCGGAAGATCCACAACCGAATGACGCGGGAGGCTCCATGACAGAGTCGGTGCGGCCGTCATCGCGACCATCGGACGAGGTGCCGCCGCTCGGCCTTCACGCAGTCTCCGCCGCCGGGGATCCCCGCCGTGGCACCGTGCCCGCCGGCCCCATGATGGCCTGGGAACGGCGATATCGCGGCTGGGTGATCGCTGCCGACTCGCTGGCCGCGCTGGCCGTGATCGCGGTGGGCACCGTGCTGATCGGCGGTCCGGGCCGGGTGGACGAGCCACACGCGATCGGGACGCTCGCCGCCGTTGTCGGATCGTTGTTCGTCGGCAGGGCGTGGAGCCGGCGCGGGCTCGGCGAGGGCGCCGAGGAGTTCCGGCTGCTCGGCCGCGCCCTGATCTCCGCGGCCGTGCTCGTGGCGTTCGGCGGGCTGCTGGCCGGCGCGCTGGAGGTGCAGCCGTGGGTCTTCTACGTGGTGCCCGCCGTCGCGCTGGTCGTCTTTCCCGAGCGGTTCCTGCTCCGCAGGGTGCTGCACCGGGCGAGGCGGCGCGGGCAGTGCCTGCTGCCCGTCATGGCCGCCGGACATCCGGGCACGGTGTCCGGCCTCATCGAGCGCACCCGGGCGGCATCGCACGTCGGCTGGCGGGTCGAGGCCGTCTGCACTCCCGCCGGTTCCGAGGGCTGCGGTGAGGTGGAGGGCGTTCCGGTCGTCGGACGGCTCGACGGGCTCGCCGAGCAGGTACGCCGCGGCGGCTATCGCGTGGTCGCCGTCACCGCGGACCAGTACTGGACCCCCGACCGGTTGCAGCGACTGGCCTGGGATCTGGAGGGCACCTCCGCCGAACTGGTCGTCGCGCCGGTGCTCATGGACGTCGCCGGGCCGCGGCTCAACGTCACCGGTGTGCTGGGAATGCCGCTGCTGCGGGTGACCGCGCCGACGTTCAGCGGCGGCCGCCGGTTCGTCAAGGAGATCGTCGACCGGGTGGGCGCGGCGCTCTTGCTGCTGGTGGCCTCGCCGCTGATGCTCGCCATCGCCGTTGCGGTCAAGCTGGGCGACCGTGGTCCCGTCATCTACCGGCAGCGCCGGGTCGGCCGCGACGGCGACGTGTTCACGATCCTCAAGTTCCGCACCATGATCGTCGACGCGGAGCGGGTGCGGCTGCGCCTGGTGGGCGACAACGAGGGCGCGGGGCCACTGTTCAAGATCCGTAAGGATCCGCGGGTGACGAGGGCGGGGGCGCTGCTGCGGCGCTACTCGCTCGACGAGCTGCCTCAGCTGTTCAACGTGCTCACCGGGCAGATGTCACTGGTGGGGCCCCGGCCGCCGTTGCCGGAGGAGACCGCGCAGTACGCGCCCGAGGTGCACCGGCGCCTGCTCGTGAAGCCCGGCCTCACCGGGTTGTGGCAGGTGAGCGGGCGCAGCGAGCTCTCCTGGGAGGAGAGCGTCCGGCTGGACCTGCGCTACGTCGAGGACTGGTCGCTGGCGCTGGACATGATGATCATGTGGAAGACCGCGCGCGCCGTTCTCGTCGGGCGGGGCGCCTACTGACTCGTGAGTGGCGACCCGCGTTCTAACTCGTGTGCGCACTCACGAGGGCTCGGCGGGGTAACGGTGGACGGCGGATAGCATCGGCAGGGTAGGACAAACCCGCGCACGACCCTGCGCAGCTTTCAGCACAGCTCAGCCAGCCGAAGGAGCCCACCGTGTCCCAGCCGTCGTCAGTCCCGGCCGTGCCCGCCGAGCGCGTGGTGGTACCGGCAGGCACTACGGCGGGTACCGCGGTGCGCGAGGCCGGGCTGCCGGTCAAGGGCGCCGAAGCCGTCGTCGTGGTGCGGGACCCGGAGGGCGCGCTGCGCGATCTGGCCTGGACCCCGGCGGAGGACGTCGAGGTGGAGCCGGTCGCCGCGAACACCGAGGACGGCCGCAGCGTGCTCCGGCACTCGGCCGCGCACGTGCTCGCGCAGGCCGTGCAACAGCAGTTCCCGGACGCGAAGCTCGGCATCGGGCCCCCGGTCAGGGACGGCTTCTACTACGACTTCGCCGTGGAGACCCCGTTCACCCCGGAGGACCTGCAGGCGCTCGAGAAGCGCATGAAGCAGATCGTCAAGGGATCCCAGCAGTTCTCCCGCCGCGTGGTGGATTCGGTCGAGGCGGCCAGGGAGGAGCTGGCAGGCGAGCCGTTCAAGCTGGAGCTCGTCGACCTCAAGTCCGAGGCAGGCTCGCTGGACACTGTGGACACCTCCGAGGTGATGGAGGTCGGCGGGGGAGAGCTGACCATCTACGACAACCTCGACCCGCGCACCAGGGAACGCGTGTGGAGCGACCTGTGCCGCGGCCCGCACGTGCCGACCACGAAGCACATCCCGGCGTTCAAGCTGACCCGCGTGGCGGCGGCGTACTGGCGTGGCGACGAGAAGAACCCGCAGCTGCAGCGGATCTACGGCACCGCATGGGAGTCGCAGGAGGCGCAGGACGCCTACCTGGAGCTGCTCGCCGAGGCGGAGCGGCGTGATCACCGCAAGCTCGGCGCCGAGCTGGACCTGTTCTCTTTCCCCGAGGAGATCGGCTCCGGGCTCGCCGTGTTCCACCCGAAGGGCGGGATCATCCGCCGCGAGCTAGAGAACTACTCGCGCAGGCGGCACGAGGAGTCCGGCTACGAGTTCGTGAACACCCCGCACATCACCAAGAGCGGGCTGTTCCACACCTCCGGCCATCTGCCGTACTACGCGGACACGATGTTCCCGCCGATCCCGTTCGAGGGTGAGGACTACTACCTCAAGGCGATGAACTGCCCGATGCACCACCTGATCTTCCGGTCCCGCGGGCGGTCCTACCGTGAGCTTCCGCTGCGGCTGTTCGAGTTCGGGACGGTGTACCGGTACGAGAAGTCCGGCGTCGTGCACGGCCTCACCCGCGTGCGCGGGCTGACCATGGACGACTCGCACATCTACTGCACGAAGGAGCAGATGCCGGGCGAGCTGCGGTCGCTGCTGCGGTTCGTGCTGGACCTGCTGGCCGACTACGGCCTCTCCGACTTCTACCTGGAGCTGTCCACCCGGGGCGAGTCCGGGAAGTTCATCGGCGAGCAGCAGGAGTGGGACGAGGCAACCGAGACCCTGCGCCAGGCCGCGGAGGAGTCCGGCCTCGAACTCGTCCCCGACCCGGGTGGCGCGGCCTACTACGGGCCGAAGATCTCGGTGCAGGCCCGCGACGCGATCGGGCGTACCTGGCAGATGTCCACCATCCAGCTCGACTTCAACCACCCCAGGCGGTTCGAGCTGGAGTACACGGCACCGGACGGCTCCCGGCAGACCCCGGTGGTGATCCACCGGGCGCTGTTCGGCTCCATCGAGCGGTTCTTCGGAGTGCTCACCGAGCACTACGCGGGCGCGTTCCCGGCCTGGCTGTCGCCGGTTCAGGTGGTGGGCATCCCGATCGCCGACGAGCACGTGGACCATCTGCTCGGCGTGGAGAAGGCGTTGCGGGCGAAGGGGATTCGCGCCGAGGTGGACACCGGCGACGACCGGATGCAGAAGAAGATTCGCAACCACACCACGCAGAAGGTGCCGTTCATGCTGCTGGCAGGCGGAAAGGACGTCGAGGCGGGTGCCGTCTCCTTCCGGTTCCGGGACGGCGGCCAGATCAACGCCGTACCCGTGGCCGAGGCGGTGGACGCGATCGCGGGCTGGATTGCGCGCCGGGAGAACGCGTCGCCGAACGCCGAGGCGCTGGGAGCCCTCGTTGGCCGGTGAGGGCGAGCGGGGCCGGCCGGACACCGGTCCGGAGATCGTCGGCCAGGACGGGGTGGGGGTCCCGGACCCGCTGCAGCGGCTGTGGACCCCACACCGGCTGGCCTATGTCCAGGGCGAGAACAAGGCCGAGGGCGACGAGCCGACCGGCTGCCCGTTCTGCAGGCTGGTGAGCCTGGAGGACGCCGAGGCGCTCATCCTCGCGCGCGGGCGCACGGTGTACGCGGTGCTGAACCTGTATCCGTACAACCCCGGGCACCTGATGGTCGTGCCGTACCGCCATGTCGCGGACTACACGGACCTGGCCACCGAGGAGACCCTCGAGCTCGCGGAGTTCACCCAGCGCGCGATGCGGGTGGTGCGCTCGGTCTCCGGCGCCCACGGGTTCAACATCGGGATGAACCAGGGAGTCATCGCCGGGGCGGGCATCGCCGCCCACCTGCACCAGCACGTGGTGCCCAGGTGGGGCGGCGACGCCAACTTCATGCCGGTCGTCGGCCATACGAAAGTGCTGCCGCAGCTGCTCGGGGACACCCGGCAACTGCTGGCCGACGCCTGGTAGGTTCCGGCTCCTCAGGCCTGCAGCCCGGCCTCGATGTTCAGCTCGATCCTGATCTTCTCGCTGACGACGGCGGCCGGGATCGTGGCGCCGACGCCGAAGTCGCTGCGGTTGATCTCCGTCGAGGCCGAGACACCGAGCACCGTGCTGCCCTCGGTCATGCCGGGGCCGAAGCCGCCGAGCTCGGTGCGCAAGGTCACCGGCCTGGTCACGCCGTGCAGGGTCAGCTCACCGTCGACGAGGTAGTCCTCGCCGTCGGTCCGGACACCGGTCGAGCGGAAGGTCAGGGTCTCGAACTGCTCGATGTCGAGGAAGTCGGCGCTCTTGACGTGGCCGTCGCGCTGCTCGTTGTTGGTGTCGATGCTGCCTGCCTGGATCGTCGCGGTCACCGAGGAGCCGGCCAGGTCGCTCGCCGTGACGATCTCGCCCTCGAAGATGCTGAACCGGCCGCGGACCTTCGATACGCCGAGGTGGCGGACGGTGAACGTGACGTCGGAGTGCACCGGGTCGATCACCCAGGTGCCGACGGTGTAGCCGGGAATCTCCGCGGTCGCGGCGCTGGTGGTCATCTGTTTCCTCCAAGAGATCTGCGGCGAGCTCGTTTGTTGAGCTCTCAATCAGGACTCTAACCGAAGATGATTGAGGGCTCAACTAGGGGTAGTATGGATCTCATGTCCGGAACCTCCTGGCTGAGCGACGAGGAGCAGCGCGTCTGGCGTGACTTCTCGGCGGCCGTCAACATGCTCAGGGCGCATCTGGAGGCGCAGCTCCAGCGCGACGCCGGGATGCCGCACGCCTACTACGAGATCCTCGTCGTGCTTTCCGAGGCGCCTGGCCGCGTCCTGCGGATGAGCGAGCTCGCTTCGGCCACGCGCTCGTCGCGCAGCAGACTCTCCCACGCGGTCGCCAGGATGGAGGCCAGCGGCTGGGTTCGCCGGGAGTCCTGCCCCACCGACCGGAGGGGCGCCTTCGCGCACCTCACCGCCGCCGGCCTCGCCGCGCTCGAAGACGCCGCGCCCGGGCACGTCGAAGCCGTGCGCGCCAGCCTTTTCGACGCGTTGACCCCCGAGCAGATGCGCCGGCTCGGTGAGATCAGTGCCGCGATCAGGGACAGGCTCGCACCCCGGTGCGCCGAAGCCGAGGCCGAGGAGATGGAGCGGCTCGAGGACGGCGAGCGCGCCGGCGGCTGAGCGGCGACGGCGTTTCGGCGGCATACGTGCAGGTTGTGTCGGTGCGACTCGATAGGGTTCATCCGGCAACCCGACCACGCAGCAACCTGCCACCCGTAGGACCGATGCTCAACATCTTCGCGCGCGCTTCCGTCTCGCGTGTCACCGATCCGATCGGTGCCGCGCTGGTCCGGGTCGGCCTCACGCCCAACGTCATGACCGTGCTCGGCACCGTGGGCGCGGTCGCCTGCTCGCTGATCTTCTTTCCCCAGGGCATGTTGCTGGCCGGCACGTTCGCGGTCTGGGGCTTCACGATGCTCGACCTGCTCGACGGCGCGATGGCCAGGGCCCGGGGGACGGGCACGCCGTTCGGCGGTGTGCTCGACTCCACCTGCGACCGGCTCGCCGACGGTGCGCTGTTCGCCGCGATCACCTGGTGGTCGTTCGCGGTGGCGGACAACCAGCGGGCGGCCGCCGCCGCGCTGATCTGCCTCGTGCTCGCGCAGGTGATCTCCTACGTCAAGGCCCGCGCGGAGGCGTCCGGCCTCACCGCCGACGGCGGCCTCGTCGAGCGGGCCGAGCGGCTGATCATCGCACTGGCGGGAACGGGGCTGCAGGGCTTCGGCGTACCGCATGCGGTGGAGGTCTCGCTGTGGCTGCTCGCCGCGCTTTCGGCCGTCACGCTGCTGCAGCGGCTGGCCGCGCTCGCGGGCTCCGCGCGGGAGGCACGGTCGTGAGCGGCCTCGGCGGGCGGCTCGGCGATATGGGTTACGGCGTCGGCTGGCGGCTGGTGCGGGCGCTGCCGGAGACGCTCGCGACCGCGGCGTTCTCGCTCGGCGCGGACATCGCAGCCCGGCGGGACGGTGAGAAGGTCCGGCAGCTGCGCAGCAACCTCGCGCGCGTCGTGCCGCAGGCGGGCCCGGTCGAGCTGGACGAGCTCACCCGCCGCTCGCTGCGCTCATACGCGCGTTACTGGCAGGAGGCGTTCCGGCTGCCGTCGATGGACCTCACGGCGGTGTACCGGGAGGCGGACCGGACGATCAGCGGGGTGGAGAACCTCGACGCCGCACTGGCGGAGGGCAACGGTGCGGTCGTGGCGCTGCCGCACAGCGGCAACTGGGACGTGGCCGGAGTGTGGCTCGTCGGTCACTCCGGCCGCTTCACCACGGTCGCCGAGCGGCTCGAGCCCGATTCCCTGTACCGGCGTTTCGTCGCCTACCGCGAGTCGCTCGGTTTCGAGGTGGTGCCCGCCGACGGCGCCGCGTCGTTCCGGTTGCTGCTCCAACGCCTGCGGGAGAACCGGGTGGTGTGCCTCGTCGCGGACCGCGACCTCACCACCTCCGGTGTCCCGGTCACCTTCTTCGGGGCGGAGGCGCGGCTGCCGGGCGGCCCGGCCCGGCTCGCCGCGAGCACCGGCGCCGCGCTGCTGCCGGTCGGATCCTGGTTCAGCGACGGCGGCTGGGGGCTGCGAGTGCACCCGCGGATCCGGGTCAACGACCGGGCCGAGGTGCCCGCGGCCACCCAGGCGCTCGCCGACATCTTCGCGGGCGACATCGCCGCGCACCCCACCGACTGGCACATGATGCAGCGGTTCTGGGTGGCCGACCTGCCGCGGGAGCACCCGGTGCGCGCGCGGAAAGCGGGCTGAGCGATGAACATCGGCATCGTGTGCCCTTACTCCTTCGAGGTGCCGGGCGGAGTACAGGGCCACGTCGTCGACCTGGCGAAGGTCCTGCTCTCCCGCGGGCACCGGGTGTCCGTGCTCGCGCCGGCCGACGAGGACGCCGAGCTGCCCGAGTTCGTGCATCCCGCGGGACGTGCCCTCGGCATCCCGTACAACGGCTCGGTGGCGCGGCTGCAGTTCGGACCGGTCTCCTACGCGCGGGTCCGCCGCTGGATCCGGGAGAACTCGTTCGACGTGCTGCATCTGCACGAACCGGCCGCGCCCAGCCTGTCGCTGCTGGCGCTGAAGGTGGCCGACGGTCCGATCGTCGCCACCTTCCACACCTCGACTCCGCGCTCCCGCACGCTGTCGGCGTTCCAGCCGGTGCTGCGGCCCCTGCTGGAGAAGGTCACGGCCCGGATCGCGGTGTCCGCGCTGGCCCGGCGCGTGCAGGTGGAGCATCTCGGTGGCGACGCCGTGGAGATCCCCAACGGCGTCGACGTGCCGTTCTTCGCCGCCGCGCGCCCGCTGGAGGGCTACCCGCGCGAGGGCGGCACCATCGGCTTCGTCGGCCGGTTCACCGAGTCCCGCAAGGGCATGGGCGTGCTGCTCGACGCGCTGCGGAGCCTGGCGCCCGAGCTGCCCGGGCTGCGGCTGCTCGTGGTCGGCAGGGGAGAGGCCGACACGCTGCGCCGCCAGGCCGGCCCCGGGCTCGCCGACCGGATCGACCTGCTCGGCCAGGTCGACGACGAGACCAAGGCCAGGGCGCTGCGCAGCGTGGACATCTACTGCGCGCCCAACATCGGCGGCGAGAGCTTCGGCATGATCCTCACGGAGGCGCTCGCCGCGGGTACCCCGGTGGTCGCCAGCGCGCTGGACTCCTTCCGCCGGGTGCTCGACGACGGCCGCGCCGGGGTGCTGACGCCGGCCGGTGACGCGGGGGCACTCGCCACCGCGCTGCGGGAGCTGCTCGCCGATCCGCCGCGGCGCGAGCGGCTCGCCGCGGCGGGGCGCGAGCGGGTCGCGATGTTCGACTGGGGCACCGTCGTCACGCAGGTGCTGCGGGTCTACGAGGCGGCCGTCGCCGCCGACCCGCGCACGGTGAGCGCCGTCCAGGACGGGCCACGATGAGCGCACTGCTCGTGCTCCTCACCGTGCTTGCCGTTGTCGTCGTGCTGGGCGGTCTGTGGCTGGTGGCCACCGCCAACCGGCTCGACCGGCTGCACGTGCGGATGGACGCGGCCTGGGCGGCGCTGGACGCCGCGCTGGCCCGCCGCGCCGTGGTCGCCAGGACGGTGGTGGCCGCCGCGGGGCTGCCTGCGGGGCAGGCGGAGGCCCTGCGGGTGGCGACCGAGGGCGCCGAGATCACGCCGAGGCCCGAGCGGGAGCTCGTGGAGAACGAGGTCACCCGCCTGCTCGCCGATGTCGACCGGCACCGGCTGCCAGCGCCGCTCGCCGCCGAGCTGACCGACGCGGAGCATCGCGTGGTCATCGCGCGCAGGGTCTACAACGACGCCGTGCGCGACACGCTCGCCCTGCGCCGCAGGCGCAAGGTCCGCTACTTCCGGCTGGCCGGCAAGGCGCGGCTGCCCGAGTACTTCGAGATCGCCGAGCCTTCACTGGTCACCGAAGGCGGCAGGCCGACGCCGAGGACGGCGGCACGTGTGCTGCTGGTCGACGAGAAGCGGCGGGTGCTGCTGTTCAACGGTCGGGATCCGGGCCGCGTCGGCGAGTCCTTCTGGTTCACCACGGGCGGCGAGGTGGCGGACGGTGAGGACCTGCGCTCGGCCGCGGCGCGCGAGTTGCGCGAGGAGACCGGCCTGGACATCCCGGGAGACCGGCTGGTCGGCCCGGTCTGGCGCCGCCGGGTGGAGTTCAGCTTCGACGGGCGCCGCTACGAGGGCGACGAATGGTTCTTCGTCGCCGAGCTCACCGGCGCGGCCGAGCCGCGCATCGACACGTCCGGCTTCACCGAGCTCGAGGTCTCCACGGTCGACGAGTACCGGTGGTGGAGTGCCGAGGAGCTGTGCGACACCGCCGAGACCGTCTACCCGGTGCAGCTGGCGGAGTTGCTGCCGGAGCTGCTCGATTCCGGCTGGGACGGCAGGCTGCGGTCGATCCACTAGGGACGGGACCGTGGCAGACTGGCCGGCATGGCAGCCAGCGGAGCCCACGACCCGGCGTGCGACGTGGCGCACGGGGACACCGAGCAGCCCGCCACGGCGCGGACACTGATCGCCGTCTTCGCCTCGCCGGTGGCACGGTACCTGCTCACGTACGGCCGTGACCTCGGCTTCCGGCCGGTCCTGGTGGAGCCCGACGCCGATCGGGCCCGGTCGGTGCAGGACTCTTTCGACATCGTCGCCGGTGTACCACGGCTCGACGAGGACACCGATGTCGTCGTCACCGACCATCACCGCGCGGAGCTGGGTGAGGTGCTCCGCGACGCGCTGGCCGGGCCGGCCCGCTGGATCGGCGTCATGGGCAACCCGCGCCACCCCGGTCCGCACGTCGGCGCGCTCGCCGAGCTGGGCGTCGCCCCGGACGACATCGCCAGGGTGCACCGGCCGGTCGGCCTGAACATCGGCTCCCGCACACCACCGGAGATCGCCGTCGCGACCCTGGCCGGCCTGCTCGCCGACCGCAACGGCCGCACCGGCGGATTCGACTTTCTGAGTGCCTGGTGACCGGTCGTGAGTGCGCAGGCGAGTTAGAACTCGGGTAGGCACTCACGAGGTCAGCGGGCGGCGAGGCTTTCCGGCAGCGGATCGTAGCGGGCGTGGCGGCGGGTGAAGGTCGCGCTGCCCGAGGTGAGCGACCGCAGGTCGATGGCATAACGGAGCAGTTCGGTGGCCGGCACGTCGGCGCGGACGATGGTCCGCCCGCCCGGAGCCGTCTCGGTGCCGAGCACCCGGCCGCGACGGGACGAGAGGTCGCCGAGGACCGCGCCGACGTGCTCGTCCGGCACGTCGACCGTGACCTCGTCGAGCGGTTCGAGCAGCACGACACGACCGTTCGCGGCGGCGTCCTTCAGCGCGAGCGCGCCCGCGGTCTGGAACGCGGCGTCGGAGGAGTCGACGCTGTGCGCCTTGCCGTCGACGAGCGCCACCCGCACGTCCACCACCGGGTGGCCTTCGACGAGCCCCTTCTGCAGCTGCGCGCGGACGCCCTTCTCGACGCTCGGGATGAACTGATGCGGCACCGCTCCACCGACCACCCTGTCCACGAACTCGAAGCCCGCGCCGCGCTCGAGCGGCTCGACCTCGATGTCGCACACCGCGTACTGGCCGTGGCCACCGGACTGCTTCACGTGCCTGCCGTGCCCGGTCGCCTTGCCTGCGAACGTCGAGCGCAGCGGTATCCGCACCTCTTCCGTGCCCACGTCCGCGCCGCCCGCGCGGAGCCGGGAAAGCACCACGTCGGCGTGTGCCTCGCCCATGCACCACAGCACGAGCTGCGCGGTCTCGGCGTTGCGTTCCAGCCGCAGCGTCGGGTCGCCCGCGACGAGCCGGGAGAGGTTACGGGCCAGCGCGTCCTCGTCGCTGCGGGTCCTGGCCAGCACGGCCACCGGGAGCAGGGGCTCCGGCATCGTCCACGGTTTCATGAGCAGCGGATCGTCCGGATTGGACACGGTGTCGCCCGTCTCGGCCGTGCCGACCTTCGTGAGCGCGCACAGGTCGCCTGCGACGCAGTACGGCACCTCCCGCAGGTTCGTCCCGAGCGGCGAGTACAGGTGCGCGACCCGCTCGTCGGCGTCGTGGTCCTCGTGGCCGCGCTCGGCGAGGCCGTGGCCGGACACGTGGACCGGCCGTTCGGGCCGCAGGGTGCCGGAGAAGACCCGCACCAGCGAGACCCGGCCGACGTAGGAGTCGACCGCGGTACGGACGACCTCCGCGGCGAGCGGGCCGCCGGGGTCGGCGGTCAGCCGGGGCCGCGGGACACCGTCGGGTGAGCACACCTCCGGCACCGCGTGTTCGAGTGGGGAAGGGAACGCGCGGGCGATGCCGTCCAGCAGTTCGGCGAGCCCGACGCCGGTCGTCGCGCAGACCGGAATCACCGGATGGAACGAGCCCCGCGCCACGGCCGTCTCCAGATCGGCGATCAGGGTCGACTCCGCGATCTCCTCACCACCGAGGTAGCGGTCCATCAGGGTCTCGTCCTCGCTCTCCGCGATGATCCCCTCGATCAGCTCGTTGCGCGCCTCGGTGAGCCTGGCGAGGTCGGCGGGACCTGGTTCGCCGACGGTCGGCGGATAGCCCGCGGAGTAGTCGAAGAAGCGCTGCGTGAGCAGTCCGACGAGGCCCTGCCGGTCCCCTTCGGCAGGCAGGTACAGCGGGAGCACACCCGCACCGAACGCGGCCTGGCACGCGGCGATCTCGCCGTCGACGTCGGCCCGCGGATGGTCCAGCCGGGCGATCACGACCGCGCGCGGCATGCCGACGTCCGCGCACTCCTGCCACAGCGCCACGGTCGCCGGGTCGACGCCCTCGCCCGCGCAGACGACGAAGAGGGCCGCGTCCGCGGCCCGCAGCCCCGCGCGCAGCTCGCCGACGAAATCGGCGTAGCCGGGGGTGTCGATCAGGTTGATCTTGATGCCGCCGTACTCGATCGGGGCGACCGCGAGCCCCACCGACCGCTGCTGCCGCACCGCGGCCGGGTCGTGGTCGCACACCGTGGTGCCGTCCACCACCGAGCCAGCGCGGCCGAGCGTGCCGGACGCGACGAGCAGTGCCTCGGTCAACGTCGTCTTGCCGGAACCGGAAGGGCCGACCAGCACGACGTTGCGCAGCTTGCGCGGATCGTCCACAGCGACCGCGGCTCCGGCGTCCCCGTTCTTCGCTTGCTTATCGGCCATCGCGGGCCTCCTTGCGCCGACATGGTCCGGGCGGGTGTTTCCGAGGGTGTGCCCTCGATCACACACCCGATCCGGGTCACCGGCAAGGGGTGCCGGAACAAGTGGAGAAGTGGACTGCTGAGATTGCCGCGCAATGGCCTGTGTCAGCGGTCCACGTCACACGTATCCTGGGAAAAAGGAAAGCCCCCTTTCGTGAAAGGTCCCGCCGTGTCAGACGCCCTGTCCCAGCACTCCTCCCTGCCCGAGACCGGCACCGCGCGCGTGAAGCGCGGCATGGCGGAAATGCTCAAGGGCGGCGTGATCATGGACGTCGTCACACCCGAGCAGGCGAAGATCGCCGAGGACGCCGGTGCGGTCGCGGTGATGGCGCTCGAGCGCGTGCCCGCGGACATCCGCGCGCAGGGCGGCGTGGCCAGGATGAGCGATCCCGACCTGATCGACGGCATCATCTCGACGGTGTCGATCCCGGTCATGGCCAAGGCCCGCATCGGTCACTTCGTCGAGGCGCAGGTGCTGCAGTCCCTCGGTGTCGACTACGTCGACGAGTCCGAGGTGCTGACCCCGGCCGACTACGCCAACCACATCGACAAGTGGGCGTTCACCGTCCCGTTCGTGTGCGGCGCCACCAACCTCGGCGAGGCTCTGCGCCGGATCAACGAGGGTGCGGCGATGATCCGGTCGAAGGGTGAGGCCGGTACCGGTGACGTGTCCAACGCGACCACCCACATGCGCAAGATCCGCACGGAGCTGCGCAGGCTCGCCGCGCTGCCCGAGGACGAGCTCTACGTGGCGGCGAAGGACCTGCAGGCGCCGTACGAGCTGGTGAAGGAGATCGCCGCGACAGGCAAGCTGCCGGTGGTGCTGTTCACGGCGGGCGGCATCGCCTCGCCCGCGGACGCGGCCATGATGATGCAGCTCGGCGCCGAGGGCGTGTTCGTCGGTTCCGGCATCTTCAAGTCCGGGAACCCGGCCCAGCGGGCCGAGGCGATCGTGAAGGCCACCACCTTCCACGACGACCCGGACGTGCTGGCGAAGGTGTCCCGTGGCCTCGGTGAGGCCATGGTGGGCATCAACGTCGACGACGTCCCCGAGCCGCACCGGCTCGCCGAGCGCGGCTGGTAGTCCGTCCGGACCGGCCCGGCGTCCCGACGGGATGCCGGGCCGTCGTCATGTGTGCAGCTGGTGGGTCGCTGAGTCGCCCGACTGTTCGCGGCTGTGCTCCAGCAGGCGCGGGTAGTCGGTGGCGATGCCCCGCAGGAGGGTCTCCACGGCCCGCTCGATCTCGGCGTCGCTGATCGGCGCGTGACCGAACAGGACCCGGTAGTGCACGAGTGACCCGAGCAGGTCGAGGGTCAGGTCCAGCTCGACGTCCTCACGCAGGTCCCCGCGCGCGATCGCGCTGGTGAGCATCCGCTCGACGGCGGCGCGAGGCGGGTCGAACAGCATGGTCATGAAGTCCGCACGCAGCTCGTCGCGCGTCGCGCAGTCGGCGAGCAGCGGGCCGAGCACGTCCGGTGGCATCCGCCGGAAGGCGGCGACGAAGACGCTGATGCCCTCGTTGAGGTCGCACATCGTGCAGCCGGTGTCGGGGACCGTGACCTCGCCGAGCCGCCGCGCGAGGGCGGCGAGCACGAGGTGCTGGCGGGTGGGCCAGCGGCGGTAGATCGCCGGCTTGGTGGTGCCCGCCCGCCGCGCGACCTCCTCCAGGGTGAGCCGGCCGTATCCCGACTCGTCGAGGACGGCGAGCGTCGCGTCGAGCAGGGCCACGTCGATCTGCGAGTCCCGTGGCCTGCCCGCTCGCGTGGCTGCGCGACTGGGTTGCATGGCAGCGATCCTATCTATAAATTACGTTACGACACGTAATGTTATAGAGAAGGTGGTGCGAATGACGTCGGATGCCTCCGCCGAGGCCGTACCGCGGGCCGGGAGGCGCGCGTGGGCAGGGCTCGCGGTGCTCGCCCTGCCCACGCTGCTGCTGGCCGTCGACAACACGGTGCTGTTCCTCGCGCTGCCGCACCTGAGCGCCGACCTGCGGCCGACGCAGACCCAGCAGCTGTGGATCATGGACAGCTACAGCTTCCTGATCGCGGGCTTCCTGGTGACGATGGGCGGCCTCGGCGACCGGATCGGCAGGCGCAGGCTGCTGCTGATCGGCGCGACCGCTTTCGGTGCGGCGTCCGTGCTGGCCGCCTACTCGGTGAGCGCCGAGATGCTCATCGCCGCCCGCGTGCTCCTCGGGATCGCCGGGGCGACGCTGATGCCCTCGTCCCTCGCGCTGATCAGCACGATGTTCCAGAACCCACGGCAGCGGGGCTTCGCCATCGGTGTCTTCGTCAGCTGTTTCATGGGTGGTGGCGCGGTCGGGCCGGTGGTCGGCGGCGCGCTGCTGGAGTGGTTCTGGTGGGGCTCGGTGTTCCTCCTCGGCGTCCCGGTGATGCTGGTGCTGCTCGTGTCGGCGCCGTTCGTGCTGCCCGGTGGTCGCGGCACCGGCTCCGGCCGCCTTGACCTGGCCAGCGTCGCGCTGTCACTGGCGGCGATCCTGCCGGTGGTATACGGCCTCAAGGAGCTGGCGAGCGAGGACGCGGGCTGGCCGGCGATCGTGGCCACGGTTGCCGGGGTGGTGTTCGCAGTGGTCTTCGTGCGCAGGCAGCGGCGCCTTGCGGACCCGTTGCTGGATCCACGGCTGTTCCGCAACCGGGCCTTCAGCGCCGCGCTGGTGATCCTGCTGCTCGGCATGGTCCTGCAGGGCGGGAGCTATCTGGTCGTCAGCCAGTATCTGCAACTGGTGGAGGGACTGTCCCCGATGCGGGCCGGGCTGTGGCTGATGCCGCCCGCGCTGGCCCTGGTGGCCGGCTCGCTGATGGCCCCGCTGCTGGCGCGCCGGGTGCGGCCCGCCATGGTGATCGCGGCCGGGCTGGTCGTGTCCGCGCTCGGCTTCGCGCTGCTCACGCAGGTCGACCGTGGATCAGGGCTGATGCTGCTGACGACCGGCCTCGTCATCGGCTTTCTCGGTGCGGCGCCCGTGGGTGTGCTGGGGATCGACCTGATCGTCGGCTCGGCGCCACCCGAGAAGGCGGGCTCCGCGTCGTCGGTGGCCGAGACCAGCGGTGAGCTCGGCGTCGCACTTGGTGTGGCGACGCTCGGCAGTGTGGCCGCGGCCGTCTACCGCGCCCAGGTCGTCGACGGGCTGCCGGCGGAGGTGCCGGAGGAGGCGGCCGAGGCCGCCGGGGAGACCCTGCCGGGTGCCGTCGCCTCGGCCGGAGAGCTGCCGGCGAACCTGGCCGCCGAGGTGCTCGCCGCCGCGGGCGACGCCTTCGCCACCGGTCTCAACGTGGTCGCCGGGGTCGCGGCCGCGGTCTCCGCCGTGCTCGCCGTGCTGGCGGTGACCATGTTGCGGCGGCTGCGCCCGGGTGGCGGGGACTCCGCCGGCTGAACGCGGGAGGTCGCGACGTGCTTGCAGGCCGGGACCACCCTCAGGGGCGGCGTCCGCGCGGAGGCCGGCCCGTTCTTCATGACGTCGGGAACAGCTCGATCTTCGCGGTGTGGCCGTTGGCGCCGGCGAGTTTGGCGTCGCAGGTCACGAGGGGCACGGCGGCTAGCCATCCATCCATGGTGGGGCCTTCGGCGGCCAGTCTGGACTCCTCGCGCTCGACGTACGACGCGATCGTGAGCGCACCACGCGTCCGTGGCCGTCGGCTGCGGGGCTCCCGAGGGGTCCGATCTGCGTTGTCGGACATGCGCCAAGGCTAGCGCCGGAGCCGACGAGAACCGGCTCATTTCACACGTGTTCGGAGACCATCACCGCCACCGTGTGCTGTTCCAGCGCCTCGAAGACGTGCGCCTGGTCGCCCGGATAGGCGATGTAGTCACCGGGGGCCAGCTCGACCGGGTCGTCGGCCACGCCGATCCGCGCCCGGCCCGCCGAGAGTACGACATGCTCGACCACACCGGGCATGTGCGGATCGGACTCGCGCGGCGTACCGGGCTGCACGGTGATCAGGTAGATGTCCCGGCGCGCATTCGGCGGGCAGGACGCGAGCAGCGTCGCCACGTAGTCGGCGCGCTCGGAGAACACCGCGGGTCCCTCACCGGCCCGGATCACCTGGACCTGCGGGCGCGGCGGCTCGACCAGCCGCGCGAACGGAACGTCCAGCGCGACGCCCAGCGCCCACAGTGTCTCTACGCTCGGGTTCCCGGTGCCGGACTCCAGCTGGGAGAGGGTGGACTTCGCGATGCCCGCCCTGCGGGCCACCTCGGTCAGGGAGAGTCCGGCCCGCTTGCGCTCGCGCTGCAGGGACGCGGCGATCGCGGCGAGCGGGGCGCCGCCGTTGCTGCCCTCGGCCATCTGTTCGCTCCAGAAGTCGTTCTGTTCGGCTTGACGAACGTGCGCGTCGTTGTCCAATATACGATGCTATGCGTTCGATATGGCGAACCCTGGATCGAGACCTCGCCAGGGACATCGGTCTGGTCTGCGTCGCCGACGGCGTCGTCGGCGTCTCGTTCGGCGCGATCGCCGTGAGCTCGGGCTTCCCGCTGTGGCTGCCGATGCTGCTCTCCCTGGTGGTGTTCGCCGGCGCGGCGCAGTTCATGTTCATCGGCATCGTCGCCTCGGGCGGCAACCCGGTCGCCGCCGTGCTCGCGGGCCTGCTGGTCAACACCCGGCACGTCCCGTTCGGTTTCGCCGTCGGCGACGTGCTCGGCGGGGGCTGGGCGCGGCGGATCGCAGGCAGCCACCTGATGATCGACGAGACGGTCGCCTTCGCGCTCGCGCAACGGGACACCGAACGGCGCCGCGCCGCCTACTGGGCGTGCGGGGTCGGGCTCTTCCTGAGCTGGAACGTGGGTGTGGTGCTCGGCGCGTTCGGCGGGACGGCCGTCAGCGACACCGCCGTGCTCGGTCTCGACGCCGCGTTCCCCGCGGTGCTGCTCGCGCTTCTCCTGCCCTCGCTGCGGGAACCAGCGACGCGCAGGGCCGCCCTGGTGGGTGTGGCGATCGCCCTGGTCACGGCGCCTTTCCTGCCCGCGGGTCTGCCGGTCCTGCTGGCGCTCGCCGGCGTGCTGGCCGGGCTCGGCTCCGGGGGCCGGACGAAGAGGACGGAGGTCGCGGGCCGATGAGCACCCCGCTCGTTCTCGTTCTGTGCACCGTCGTGCTCGCCGCGGGCACGTTCGCCTTCCGCATCGCCGGTCCGTTGCTGCGTTCCAGGATCGAGCTCTCGCCGCGGCTGGAGCGGCTGATGGCCGTCGCGGCTGTGGTCCTGCTGGCCGCGCTCGTCGCGACGACCGCCCTGCTGGAAGGGCACGAGTTCGCCGGGTTCGCCCGTCCCGCCGGGGTCGCCGCGGGCGGGGTGCTGGCCTGGAAGAAAGCCCCGTTCGTCGTCGTTGTACTGGTAGCGGCAGGGACGGCGGCCGGGCTGCGGCTGCTGGGGGTGCCCTGATCGGACGTCCCGGTGGTACCTCGGGTCCCCTCATCGGTGTCCGCGCCGCGCCATTAGGGTTGACCAGCGGAATCGCCGGAAGGATGGATCTCGGGTGTCGAACGTGCGGCCGGTCGTCGGGGTGCTCGCCCTGCAGGGTGACGTGCGCGAGCACGCCGCGATGCTGGAGCGCGCCGGGGCCCGTGCGGTGCCCGTGCGCAGGCCGGAGGAGCTGTCCGAACTGGATGGCATCGTGCTGCCGGGTGGTGAGTCCACCACGATGTCGCGCCTGCTCGCCACATTCGACCTGCTCGAACCGCTGCGCGAGCGGATCGCGGGAGGTCTGCCTGCCTTCGGGTCGTGCGCGGGCATGATCCTGCTGGCGAAGCAGGCGCTCGACGGAAGGCCGGACCAGCACCAGCTGGACGGGCTGGACATCGTCGTGCGGCGCAACGCCTTCGGCCGTCAGGTGGACTCCTTCGAGGGCGATCTCGACTTCACCGGCGTCGACGGCGGACCGCTGCACGCCATCTTCATCCGCGCGCCGTGGGTCGAGAAGACGGGCGAGGGCGTCGAGGTGCTCGCCCGCATCCCGGACACCGGGGACGCGGGAGCGGCGGCGGCTAGGATCGTCGCGGTCCGGCAAGGGACGGTGCTCGCCACCGCGTTCCACCCCGAGCTCACCGGCGACGAGCGGGTGCATCGGCTGTTCGTCCGCGTCGTGCGGGACACCTAGGGTGCCGTACGGTCCCGCGCAAGCACTGATCCAGATGGAGGAGAGATGAGCGGCCACTCCAAGTGGGCGACCACCAAGCACAAGAAGGCCGCCCTCGACGCCAAGCGTGGCAAGCTGTTCGCCAGGCTGATCAAGAACATCGAGGTCGCGGCACGCACCGGCGGGGGTGACCCGGAAGGCAACCCCACGCTGTACGACGCCATCCAGAAGGCGAAGAAGAACTCCGTCCCGCAGGACAACATCGAGCGTGCGCGCAAGCGCGGCGCCGGTGAGGAGGCCGGCGGCGCGGACTGGCAGACGATCATGTACGAGGGTTACGCCCCGAACGGCGTCGCCGTGCTGATCGAGTGCCTCACCGACAACAAGAACCGTGCGGCCGGCGAGGTGCGCACGGCGCTGACCCGGCACGGCGGCTCGCTGGCGGACCCGGGCTCCGTGGCGTACCTCTTCAACCGCAAGGGGGTCGTGCTGATGTCGAAGGCGGACCTCTCCGAGGACGACGTGCTGATGGCGGTGCTGGACGCCGGCGCGGAGGAGGTGAACGATCTCGGGGAGAGCTTCGAGATCATCTCCGAGGCGGGCGACCTGGTCGCGGTCCGCACCGCGCTGCAGGAGGCCGGCTACGACTACGAGTCGGCCGACGCCAACTTCATGCCGTCGGTGAACGTGCCACTGGACGCCGAGGGCGCCAAGAAGGTGTTCCGGCTGATCGATGCCCTCGAGGACTGCGACGACGTGCAGAACGTCTACGCGAACTTCGACGTCTCCGACGAGGTACTGGCCGAGGTCGGCTGATCGGCGGCGAAAACCCGGGCGCGGGTCCTGTGCGCGGCCACCGCGATACGGCACAATGTCCGCCGTGACCGAGACCGTTGCGGACAACGACGAGGAACTGCGCGAGTGGATCGTCGCCCAGGGCCAGGAACACGGCAACGCGATCATCGCGGTCGCCGCTGACCAGAACGGTGCCGGGTACTCGTTCACCGTCTGCGCGTGGGCGCTGCACGGCGTGCCGGAGGCGGTCGTGGTCGGGCTGCCCGGCGACATGGCGCAGGTACTGCTCGACGCGTACGTGGACCGGGCCGCGGCGGGGGAGCGGTTCGAGTTCGGCAGGCTCTACCACGACTTCTTCGACGGCGTCCCGATCACCTTCGAGAAGGTGGCCAGTGGCCACTACCCGGAGTTCTTCGGCAGCGCGTTCCTGGTCTATCCCGACGGCGACTTCCCCGCGGTGCAGATCATCGTTCCGACGCCGGAGGGACACTGGCCGTGGAGCCGGGACGCGCCGGAGGGCTTCGCGCAATGGCAGCCCGTGCTCACGGTGAGCGGTGCGCCGGAGAGCTGGACGCCCGGCGGCAACGGCCCCTGACCGTCCATAGTGGACGTTCCTTGAGTTCTGCCGCCGTTCGCCTTTCCTTCGCCCGCTCGCGGCTCGCCGCACACGATCACCGGACAGAGTCCTCCTCGAAGCAGCAGAGACCGAGGAGGTTGTCATGGACGTTTCGCGGCGGAGCGCGCTGGGCATGGCCGGCGTGGCCGGGGTCGCCGGACTGCTGGGCGGTGGTGTCGCCCGTGGCGGGACCAGGGGCGGGCCGGGCCGGGCGGTGATCGGGGAGGCGACCGGTGACCGGCTGCACGTGGTCTCGTTCAACATTCGCTACGACACCGGCGCTGCGCCGGGCTCCGCGGACTCGTGGGCGGACCGCAGGCCGGTGCTCGCCCGGTACCTCGAGATCGAGCGGCCCACGGTGCTCGGCGTGCAGGAGGCGCTGTACCACCAGGTCGGCCAGGTTGCCGAGGACCTGCCGCCGTACTTCGACTGGATCGGCCTCGGCCGGGAGGGCGGTAGCCGCGGCGAATTCATGGCGGTGTACTTCGACACCCGCCGGGTGCGGCCGGTCGCCTTCGACCACTTCTGGCTGTCCGACACGCCGGAGGTGATCGGCTCGACGTCGTGGGGCAACACGGTCGTCCGGATGGTGACGTGGGTGCGCTTCCGCGACCGCCGCACGGGCAAGGAGTTCACGCACGTCAACACCCACTTCGACCATCGGTCGGAGAACTCGCGCGTGCGCAGCGCCGAACTCGTGCGCGACCGGATCGCCGGCTTCGATCCCGCCGTCCCGGTGGTGCTGACCGGCGATTTCAACACCCCGGCGCCGGGATCGGAGTCCTACCGCGTCCTCGTCACCGACGGCGGGCTGGTCGACACCTGGGACGCGGGTGAGCGGCGCACTCCCGCGTGGGGGACGTTCCCGAACTACCGGGACCCGGTGGAGGGCGCGAACCGGATCGACTGGGTGCTGGCCGGGTCCAGGGTCGAGGTGATCGCCGCGGCGATCAACCCCTTCCGGCTGGACGGCCGCTACCCCTCGGACCACCTCCCGGTGCAGGCACTCGTCCGGCTGCCCTGATCCTTCCGCGGCGCTCCGGCGAGTCTCGGCGGAGGCGGCGGGGGAGACCGGTAGCCTTCGTGCTCGAACTGGTGTTCGTTGCGAAGGAGACCCGGTGCGAGTGCTCGGCGTGGACCCCGGGCTGACCCGCTGCGGCCTCGGTGTGGTGGATGGCGGTCTCGGCCGCACGATCACCTGCGTCGCCGTGGACGTGGTGCGAACCGACGCCGACGCCGACGTCGCGGCCCGGCTGCTGCGGATCTCGGACACGGTCGAGGAGTGGCTGGACACCTACCGGCCCGGGGCCGTCGCGGTCGAACGCGTGTTCAGCCAGCACAATGTGCGCACGGTGATGGGCACCGCCCAGGCCGGTGGCGTGGTGGCGCTGAGCGCCGCCCGCCGCGGGCTGCCGGTCGTCTTCCACACGCCGAGTGAGGTCAAGGCGGCGGTCACCGGTTCCGGCAGAGCCGACAAGGCGCAGGTCACGGGCATGGTCACCAGGCTGCTCAAGCTCGTGGAGAAGCCGAGCCCCGCCGACGCCGCCGATGCCCTCGCGCTGGCCATCTGCCACCTGTGGCGGGAGCCGATGCGCGCGCGGCTGGAGGAGGCGGAGGCGCGGGCCGCCGAGCTGGCCCGTGCCCACCGGGCCCGGCTGGCCGCGGCCCGCCGGAGCGCGAAGGACGGGACGACGGGAGCGAAAAGATGATCTCCTCGGTGCGCGGCGAGGTGCTCTCGATCGGGCTCGACCACCTGGTGATCGAGGTCGGCGGGGTCGGCATGGCCGTGCAGGCCACCCCGGCGACGCTGGCGACCCTGCGCCGCGGCGAGCAGGCGCGGCTGCACACCTCGCTCGTCGTCCGGGAGGACTCGCTCACCCTGTTCGGGTTCGCCGACACCGACGCGCGCGACCTGTTCACCCTGTTGCAGACCGTCTCCGGGATAGGGCCCCGGCTCGCACTGGCCGCGCTGGCCGTGCTGGAACCCGACAAACTGCGGACCGCGCTCGCCGAAGGCAGCATCACCGTGCTGACGCAGGTCCCCGGTATCGGCCGCAAGGGTGCCGAGCGGCTCACGCTGGAACTGCGGGACAAGGTCCTGGCCGCCGAGCCCGCGGCCGCACCGGACACGGCTCAGGCACCCGCCGGCTCCGCCATGCGGGCCGAGGTGGTGGAGGCGCTCGTCGGGCTGGGCTTTCCCGTCAGGCAGGCCGAGCAGGCCGTGGAGAAGGTCGCGGCCGACGGTGCCGGGGACACGTCGAGCGTCCTGCGCGCCGCGCTGGCGACCCTCGGCCGCAAGCAGTAGCGGGCGCCGATGCACGATGAGGACATGACCGAGGAGCCGGCCGCCGCCCCGCTTTCGGCGCTCCCGGAGACGGGCGAGCGCGAGGTGGAGACGACGCTGCGCCCGCGCAAGCTGGACGACTTCGTCGGGCAGCCGAGGGTGCGCGAGCAGTTGCAGCTGGTGCTGGAGAGCGCGCGCAGGCGCCGCGTGCCGCCCGACCACGTGCTGCTCTCCGGGCCGCCCGGCCTCGGCAAGACCAGCATGGCGATGATCATCGCGGCGGAGCTCGACGCGGCCATCCGGATCACCTCCGGCCCCGCGCTGGAACGGGCGGGCGACCTTGCCGCGATGCTGTCCAACCTCGCGGAGGGCGACGTCCTGTTCATCGACGAGATCCACCGGATCGCCCGGCCGGCCGAGGAGATGCTCTACCTCGCGATGGAGGACTTCCGGGTCGACGTCGTCGTCGGCAAGGGGCCGGGTGCCACCAGCATCCCGCTGGAGATCGCGCCGTTCACGCTGGTCGGCGCCACCACCCGGTCGGGAACACTGACGGGGCCGCTGCGGGACCGGTTCGGCTTCACCGGCCAGATGGAGTTCTACACCGCCGCCGAACTGGAGCTCGTCGTCGCCCGTGCCGCCTCGATCCTCGGTATCGTGGTCGAGGACGAGGGCAGGGCCGAGATCGCGCGGCGTTCGCGCGGCACACCCAGGATCGCCAACCGCCTGCTCCGCCGGGTGCGAGACTACGCCGAGGTCCGCGCCGACGGCCGCGCCACGCGGGAGGTCGTCAGGGCGGCGCTGGACGTCTACGACATCGACGAACTGGGCCTCGACCGGCTCGACCGGGCGGTGCTCACCGCGCTCGTCCGCTCGTTCGGCGGCGGCCCCGTGGGCGTGTCCACCCTCGCCGTCGCGGTGGGGGAGGAGACGACGACGGTCGAGGAGGTCTGTGAGCCGTATCTCGTGCGCGCGGGTATGCTCGCGCGCACTCCGCGCGGTCGCGTCGCCACGGCGTCCGCGTGGGAACATCTCGGGCTCTCGCCGCCCGCGGAGTTCGCGCGGGCGGAGGGTGCGCCGACGTTGTTCGACTGACACGTTGTTCGACTGACAGGGCATCTGCGGGTGCGGCTATACCAGGTGCTGGCTTTCTCGGCAGCACCTGGCACACTCGATAGAGCACATCCAGACAAACTCGGGACGTATCGCCCAGGCGGCGGCGTCCTTCGAATGGAGAATTATGGAAGGCCTTTTCCTGCCGCTGCTGCTCATGCTGGTTGTCGCCATCCCGTTGGTGATGGGCACGCGCAAGCAGAAGAGGTTGCAGGCCCAGCAGCAAGAGCTGCAGAACAGCCTGACCGAGGGCGACCGGGTCATGACCACGTCGGGTATGTACGCGACGGTGGCGGACGCCAGCGACGAGAGCACGATCGACCTCGAGATCGCCGACGGCCTGGTCACGACGTGGCTGCGGCAGGCGGTGCGCGAGAAGATCAACCCGATCGACGAGGACGCCGACACCGACGAGCTCTCCTCCGCGGACGAGTCCGAGTCCGCCGCCGAGACGGCCGACTCGGAGGACGACTCCAAGCAGAGCGCCCAGGTCGCACCGCCGCTCGAGCACGGCAAGAAGTAGGGCAGACGCACCCTTCGCATCACCGGTGCGAACCGCACCGGTGAGGGTCGAACACTGTGTTCACGCAGCGCCGAGTACTGTCTCGGTGCTGCGTGTGTTCGCTGTCTCACGAACGGCGGCCGAGCACCGGCACGAACGACCCGTAAGCTGCTGAACCAGTTCGAGGAGACCGACCGACCGTGGCACCTCCCGCCGGGCGCGTCCGCCCGGGACGCTATCTCGCCTTTTTCGCCCTGATCGTCGTGGCGCTGTACTCCCTGGTGTTCTTCACCGGCGACGGCAAGCCGACCCCGAAACTGGGCATCGACCTGCAGGGCGGCACCCGGGTCACGCTGACGGCCCGTACGCCGGACGGCGCCGAGCCCTCGCGTGAGCAGCTCAACCAGGCCCGGCAGATCATCGAGACCCGCGTCAACGGCATCGGTGTCAGCGGCGCCGAGGTCGTGCTCGACGGGCAGAACGTGATCATCACCGTTCCCGGCGAGGAGGGCGAGCAGGCCAAGAGCCTCGGCCGGACCGCCAAGCTCGGCTTCCGCAAGGTCATCACCGCCCAGCCCGCTGCGGCGGTGCCGCAGCAGCAGGGCGGTCAGCAGCAGGGCGAGGCCGGGCAGCCGTCCGGCGAGCCGTCGGCGACGCCGGATCCCCCGCCGACCGGCGGTGGTAGCGCTCCCGGCGCCGCTCCGGCGCAGGACCCGAGCCCGCCACCGGACTCCGGCAACGTCCAGGACGAGATTGCCGCCGAGATCCAGGCGGCGAAGGAGGTCCGGCAGAACCCGGCGCTCGTTCCGGCCGACCCGAACGACCAGGCGGCCATGCTCGCGGCGCAGCAGGCGCAGCAGCAGGCGATGGCCCAGCTGAACTGTGCCGCGCAGGACCCCCTCGTCGGCAACGACGATCCACAACTGCCGCTGGTGACGTGCAACGAGGACGGCAGCGAGAAGTACGTCCTCGGGCCGGTCTTCCTCGAAGGCACCCAGATCGAGGACGCCTCGGCCGGCTTCAACGACCAGCGCGGGGCCTGGGTGGTCAACCTGAGCTTCAAGAGTCAGGGCGCGGATACCTGGGCCGACTTCACGTCGAACAACATCAACGAGCGCGCCGCGTTCGTGCTGGACACCCGGGTCGTGTCGGCACCGAACATCACCGTGGCCATTCCCGACGGCCGCACGGAGATCACCGGCCAGTTCGGGCAGCAGGAGGCGAAGAACCTGGCCGACGTGCTGAAGTACGGCTCGCTGCCGTTGTCGTTCTCGTCCTCGGACGCGACCACGGTGTCGGCCACGCTCGGCCTCGCGTCGCTGGAGGCGGGCCTGATCGCAGGCGCGATCGGCATCGCCCTGGTGTTCATCTACTGCCTGTTCTACTACCGGATGTTGGGTGTGCTGACCGTGCTGTCGCTGATCCTGTCCGGGGCGATCGTCTACGCGGTGCTGGTGCTGCTCGGCCGATGGATCGGCTTCACCCTCGACCTCGCGGGCGTCGCCGGGTTCATCGTCGCCATCGGTGTCACCGCCGACTCGTTCGTCGTGTACTTCGAACGGCTCAAGGACGAGATGAGAGAGGGCCGGACGTTCCGCTCCGCGGTGCCGCGCGGCTGGGTCCGCGCACGGCGCACGATCCTGGCCTCGGACGCGATCCTGTTCCTGGCCGCGGCCGTGCTCTACGCCCTCGCGGTCGGCGAGGTGAAGGGCTTCGCGTTCACCCTCGGCATGTCCACGGTGCTGGACCTGACCGTCGTCTTCCTGGTGACGCATCCGCTGGTGGCACTGGTCGCGAAGTCGAAGAGGCTGTCCAGTCCGAAGCTGTCCGGTCTGGGTACGGTGCAGAGACTCGGCGAGCAACGGCGCCGCGCCACCGGCCGCGTCGGCGCAGCCGTGAAGGAGGCCTGACGTGGTCGGCGAGAACGGGAACGGGACGAGGGCCGCGGAGTCCGGGCAGAAGGCACCGACCACGGACGCCACCGGTGGATCACCGAGCGCGTCCGGTACGAAGTCCACGCTGCACCGGCTCTACACCGGCACGGGCGCGTTCGACATCGTCGGCAACCGCAGGCGCTGGTTCGGCTTCTTCGCGGTGCTCGCGCTGATCAGTATCCTGGGGCTCGGGGTACGTGGCTTCAACCTCGGCATCGAGTTCGAGGGCGGCACGCAGATCCAGATGCCTGCGCAGGGCGCGCAGGGGCCGATCACCCCGGACGAGGCCAAGAGCGTCTTCGCCGACGCGCTGGGTGAGCCCGCCTCGGAGGCCCAGCAGGTCGGGCTCGGGGACGCGGCCGCCATCCAGGTTCGCTCCAACACCCTGAACGCCGACGAGGTGGCGCAGGTCAAGCAGGCGTTCTTCGAGGAGCTGCAGCCGCTGGCGGGCAACGGGCAGCCGAGCGCACAGGTGATCAGCGACAGCGCCGTCAGCGCGTCGTGGGGCGGGGAGATCTCGAAGCAGGCCCTGATCGCGCTCGGTGTCTTCCTCGTGCTCGTGACGATCTTCCTCGTCATCTACTTCGAGAAGTGGATGGCGATCGCCGCGCTCGTCGCGCTGCTGCACGACATCCTGGTGACCGCGGGCGTCTACGCCCTCGTCGGGCTCGAGGTCACGCCGGCGACGGTCATCGGCCTGCTGACCATTCTCGGGTTCTCGCTGTACGACACGGTGGTGGTGTTCGACAAGGTCAAGGAGAACACCCGTGGCCTGCTCGGGCTGACCAGGCGGACCTACCCCGAGGCGGCCAACCTCGCGCTCAACCAGACCCTGATGCGGTCGATCAACACCACGGTGATCGCGCTGCTGCCCGTCATCGGCCTGCTGGTCATCGGCTACATCCTGCTCGGCGCAGGCACGCTGCAGGACCTCGCGCTCGTGCTGCTCACCGGCATGAGCGCCGGAGTGCTCTCGTCGGTGCTACTGGCCACGCCGCTGCTGAGCGCCCTCAAGATGCGGGAGCCGAAGTACCGCGAGCACGCCGAACGCGTGCAGGCCCGGCGGGCCGGTCAGGCCCGCAGGGCGGCGGCCGAGGCCGAGCTCGACGTGACCGACGACGAGGCGCTGGACGCCGAGCTCCGCAAGGAGAAGGCCTACGCCGCGGCGGCCAGCGTGCCCGCGCGGCAGCCCAAGGCCCAGCGAGGCGGGCGGCCGACCGGCAAGCGCAAGAGGTGATGACGACGCGACGCCGCTGCGGGCGGACATGGTGAAGCTGGACGAGGCCCTCGACCTGATCGCGGAGATCCCCGACTTCCCGGAGCCGGGCATCTGCTTCCGGGACCTCACTCCGCTGTTCGGCGACGCCGCCGCCTTCGCCACGGTGATCGACGCCCTCGGTGAGGCGGTCGGCTCCGAGGTCGACATGCTCGCCGCCGTGGAGGCCCGTGGCTTCGTGCTGGCCGCGGCCGTCGGCTACGCGCGTGGCCTCGGGGTGGCGCTGGTCCGCAAGCCGGGAAAGCTGCCGTCGGTCGCCGGCCGGGTCGACTACGCGCTCGAGTACGGCACCGCGACGCTGGAACTGCCGACCGGGTCGTTGCGGGCGGGGCAGCGGGTCGCGATCGTCGACGACGTGCTGGCCACCGGCGGCACCGTGGCGGCCACCGCGAAGCTCGTCGAGAGCGCCGGTGCCCACGTGACCGGCGTCGCGGTGGTGCTCGAGCTCGCGGCGCTCGGCGGGCGATCCGGGCTGTCCGGCACCCCCGTGCACGCCCTGCGCAGCTGCTGAGGGAGGGCCCCGGCCGCCCGCGGGCACAGATCGCCACCCCGCCGCGTTACGCTTGGTGTCTATCAACCGGCAAGTGCTGGAGGTGCGGGTGAGCCAAGAGCTCGATTCCGTCGTGTCCGGCCGGTCGGATGCCGAGGCGCCGGAGCCACAGCCGGCGCAGTCCGCCCAGGTCGCGCGCGCCGGGCAGCCCGGTGGGGGCACGCGAGCTCCCTCGGCGACCCGGCGTGTGCGCGCCCGGCTGGCTCGCCGGATCACCGCGCAGCGCCCGGCTTCGGTCAAGCAGGTGCTGGAGCCGCTCGCCGCGATCCACCGCGAGATGCATCCCAGCGCCGACCTGGCGCTGCTACAGCGTGCGTACGACGTCGCCGAGGAGCTGCACCGCGAGCAGCGCCGCAAGTCCGGCGACCCGTACATCACCCACCCGCTCGCCGTGGCGACCATCCTCGCCGAGCTCGGCATGGACACCACGACGCTGGTGGCCGCGCTGCTGCACGACACCGTCGAGGACACCGGCTACTCGCTGGATCGGCTCGGCTCCGAGTTCGGGCAGAAGGTCGGCGAGCTGGTCGACGGGGTCACCAAGCTCGACAAGGTCAAGCTCGGCACGGCCGCTGAGGCCGAGACCATCCGCAAGATGGTCATCGCGATGGCCCGTGACCCGCGCGTGCTGGTCATCAAGCTGGCCGACCGGCTGCACAACATGCGGACCATGCGTTTCCTGCCGCCGGAGAAGCAGGCTCGCAAGGCCAAGGAGACGCTGGAGGTCCTCGCGCCGCTCGCGCACCGGCTCGGCATGGCGACGGTGAAGTGGGAGCTGGAGGACCTCGCGTTCGCGATCCTGCAGCCCAAGAAGTACGACGAGATCGTGCGGCTCGTCGCCGACCGCGCGCCGTCGCGCGACACGTACCTGCGCTGGGTGATCGGCGAGCTGACCACGCAGCTGGAGGGCTCCCGGATCACGGCGAAGGTGGAGGGCAGGCCGAAGCACTACTACTCCATCCACCAGAAGATGATCGTGCGCGGGCGCGACCTCGACGACATCCACGACCTCGTCGGCGTGCGGATCCTGGTGGAGGACCTGCGCGACTGCTACGCCGCGATGGGTGTGGTGCACGCGCTGTGGCAGCCGATGCCCGGCCGGTTCAAGGACTACATCGCGCAGCCCCGCTTCGGCGTGTACCAGTCGCTGCACACCACCGTCATCGGTCCGGACGGCAAGCCGCTCGAGGTGCAGATCCGCACCCACGAGATGCACCGCACCGCCGAGTACGGCATCGCCGCGCACTGGCGGTACAAGGAGACCAAGGGAACCCACAACGGCAACGCCGTCGACGTCGACGAGATGGCGTGGATGCGCCAGCTCCTCGACTGGCAGCGGGAGGCCGCCGATCCCGGCGAGTTCCTCGAGTCGCTGCGCTACGACCTGGCGACCCGCGAGATCTTCGTGTTCACGCCGAAGGGCGATGTGGTCACCCTGCCCGTCGGCTCGACGCCGGTGGACTTCGCCTACGCCGTGCACACCGAGGTCGGCCACCGCTGCATCGGCGCCCGCGTGAACGGCAGGCTCGTCGCGCTGGAGCGCAAGCTGGAGAACGGTGAGGTCGTCGAGATCTTCACGTCGAAGGCCGAGGGTGCGGGGCCGACCCGGGACTGGCTGTCCTTCGCCGGCTCGCCGAAGGCCCGCGCCAAGATCCGGCAGTGGTTCGCCAAGGAGCGCCGCGACGAGGCGATCGAGGCGGGCAAGGAGGCGATCACCAAGGAGGTCCGCAAGGTCGGGCTGCCGTTGCAGCGCCTGGTGTCCGCCGACTCGATGGGCGCGGTGGCGACCGAGCTGCGGCACGGCGACATCAGCTCCCTCTACGCGGCCGTGGGGGAGAGCCACACCAGCGCCAAGACCGTCGTCCAGCGCCTGGTGGCGCTCATCGGCGGCGTCGAGGAGGCCGAGGAGGAGCTGGCCGAGCGGGCGACCCCGTCCACGGTCACCCGAAGGCGCGGCTCCAACGACGTCGGTGTGATCGTCAAGGGTGCCGGCGACGTCTGGGCCAAGCTCGCCCGTTGCTGCACGCCGGTGCCGGGGGACGAGATCCTCGGCTTCGTCACCCGCGGCGGCGGGGTGAGCGTGCACCGGACCGACTGCACCAATGCCGACGACCTGCGGGCGCAGCCGGAACGGCTGGCGGAGGTGGAGTGGGCGCCGTCGGAGTCTTCGGTGTTCCTCGTCGCCATCCAGGTCGAGGCGCTCGACCGGCACCGGCTGCTCTCGGACGTCACGAAGGTGCTCGCCGACGAGAAGGTGAACATTCTGTCGGCGTCGGTCACCACCTCCCGCGACCGCGTGGCGGTCAGCCGGTTCACCTTCGAGATGGGCGACCCGAAGCATCTCGGCCACGTGCTGAAGGTCGTGCGCAACGTCGAGGGCGTCTACGACGTGTACCGTGTCACCTCCGCATCCTGAGGCCCGCGCCGGCCCAACCGCTAGGGTGCGAGGCTATGAGCGAAGGGACCGAAGGGGTCGAGTTCGAGCGCGACGGTGAGGTCGCGCGGCTGACCTTCGCGCGGCCGGAGAAGAAGAACGCGATCAGCTACGGGATGTGGTCGGCCGTTCCGGAGATCGTCGCCGATGTCGAACACGATCCCGCGGTCAAGGTCCTGGTGCTCGCCGGGGCCGGACAGGACTTTTCCGCGGGCGCCGACATCAGCGAGTTCTCCGACCTGCGTTCGTCTGCGGAGGGCGCGGCGGCCTACGACCGGGCGGTCGAGGGCGCGGTCCGCGCGCTCACCGGGATGTGCAAGCCGAGCGTGGCGATGATCCGGGGCAACTGCATCGGCGGCGGCTGCCAGCTCTCGGTGGCCAGCGACTTCCGGTTCGCGGCGAGCGATGCCCGCTTCGGGATCACACCGGCCAGGCTCGGCATCGTCTACGACTTCGTGTCGACCCGCCAGCTCGTGGCGCTCGTCGGGCCCGCGCACGCCCGCTACTTCCTGCTGTCCGGCGGGTTGATCGACGCCACGCGGGCCCGCGAGATCGGGCTCGTCAACGACGTCTTCGCACCGGACGAGCTGGAGGAGTGCACGATGGAGTTCGTCCGCACGCTGTGCTCCCGCTCGCAGGCCTCGATCCGCGGCATGAACCGGATCATCGAGAAGATCCTCGCCGGGCACGAGGAGAGCGACGACGAGGTTGCCGAGATCCGCCTCTCCGCCGTGCACGGCGAGGACTACGCGGAAGGGGTCGCCGCCTTCCTTGAGCGCCGCCCACCCACCTTCACCTACCGCTGACCGGCCACCGCTCGTGAGTGCCTGCGCGAGTTAGAACTCGCGCAGGCACTCACGAGCTAGACGGGCTCCCAGGGGTTGGTGTCGTAGGCTCGCTCCAGCAGGGCGGTGAGCTCCGGGTCCACGGTCAGCGCGGTGTCGTCGATGCCCGCGACGGGACGGCAGGCACAGCCTGCATTGCAGAGGAACGCGGAGCGCAGCGTGCGTGCCTCGGCCAGCGGCACCGGCCGCGTCACCGTGGGCACCCCGAGCCGGTCGAGGCCGCGGCTCAGCAGTGCCTGCGTGACGCCGCCCAGCATCGGCGCCCGCGGCCAGATCACCGTGCCGCCGTCGAAGAAGCCGGCGTTCCAGACCGACGCCTCGGACACGTGCGCGTCGCTCGTGACGAACAGCGCGTCGTCGTAGCCGGCCTGCCGAGCGGCACGGGTGTGGTGGAACAGGCCGAACGTCCCCACGTGCTTCACCCGCGGGAGCACACGCTCGTAGTGCACCGAGCGCAGCCGCAGCGGCCCTGCGGCCGCCTCGCTCGGTGGCCGCAGGGCCACCAGTACGTCCGGCGGCGCCGCGCTGCCGGGCTCGCCGCCCCGGGGTGCCGCGAGGGAGAAGATCGTCACCCGCGCGGTGACCGGGCCCGTGCCGGTGACCGCGTGCCGCAGGTACCGCCGCACCAGCCCGGTGTCCAGCTCACCGCCGAACAGCAGCCGGGTTCCCTCGGCCAGCCGCCGCAGGTGGGCTTCCAGCCCGCGCACCCGGCCGCCGCGTACCTGCATCGACGTGAAGTGCCCGTAGTTGACCACCGCGGGCACCGCGAGCTGCTCCGCGGTGGCCGGAGCGCCGTTGACCTCCGCGCGCACTACGCCCCGACGGTCACACCGGTGAACTTGATCTCCATGTTGGGCTTGCCGCCACCGGGACTCGGGTCGAAGCTGCCGTCGTCGCCGGCGCGGGCGACCTTGTCCAGCACGCTCAGACCCTCGTCGGAGATGGTGCCGAACACGGTGTAGCTCGGGTCGAGCGGCGCGTCGCCGTAGACCATGAAGAACTGGCTGCCGTTGGTGTCCGGACCCGAGTTCGCCATCGCCAGTACGCCACGGCCGTACTTGAGCTCGGGGAAGACCTCGTCGGCGAACTGGTAGCCGGGGCCGCCGCTGCCCGTGCCGCTCGGATCGCCGCACTGCAGCATCTGCAGGCCGGTCGTGCCGAGCCGGTGGCACGCCGTGTCGGTGTAGTAGCCCTGCTCGGCGAGGCTGACGAAGCTGTTCACCGTGCACGGCGCCAGGGCCCGGTCCAGGGTCAGCGGGATGTCGCCCGCCGTCGACTGCAGCGTGACGTCGACCGTGCCCTCCGCGGGGACGTTCGCGCCGTCCGGCGGCTCGACCTCCTTCGCGGCGGGCTGGTCGGAGGCCGGGTACTCGCAGTTCACCGGGCCCGCCAGCGGTTCCGGCCGCTCGGGTACGTCGATCCGCTCGGTGGGGATCTGCAGTTCCTGCTCGCCCGCGGAACTCGGCGGGGACGCGTTGTCGGCGGCGGCGTCGTCGTTGCCCCTGGTCGCGAAGAGCACGACCAGCCCGGCCACGACCACCACGACACCGACGGTCACCCCCACGCCGATGATCCGGCGCCGCTTGGCCCGCTCCGCCCTGCGCGCGAGCTGCCGCTCGAGCTTGCGCTTGGCGGCTTCGCGGCGTTGCTGGTTGGTCGCCACCTGCCCTCCCAGATTCCTCTAGATGTCAGCAGCTCCGGTGGCGGCAGTCTATGGGCACAGTCTGTGAGGACCCCGTACAGGGGCCGCTAGGGTGGTCGGCAGGTCAACAGCGGAGGTGGAGTGTCGTGCTCGTCGTCGGGTTTCCGGCCGGCGCGTTCCAAGCCAACTGCTATCTGCTCGCCACGGCCGAGGGCCACGACTGCGTGATCGTCGATCCAGGTGAAGGTGCCGCCGAGCCCGTCGAGCGGGCGCTGCGCGAGCACCGGCTAAGCCCCGCGACCGTGCTCGCCACCCACGGCCACTTCGACCACGTGTACTCGGCGGCCACCATCGCGGACGCGCACGGCGTGCCCGTGCGCATCCGGCCCGAGGACCGGCCGCTGCTCTCGGATCCGCTGCGCGGGCTTGGCCCGGAGCTGTCCGCCGCGTTCGGCGAGGTGACGCTCAGCGAGCCGGACGACGTGGCGGAGCTGCGCGAAGGACCGCTGGAGCTGGCCGGACTCCGGATCGCCGTCGACCACACTCCCGGGCACACGCCGGGATCGGTCGTGTTCCGCGTCGAGAGCGAGGAGGGTGGTCAGCTCGCGCTGACCGGCGACACGCTCTTCGCCGGATCGGCCGGGCGCACCGACCTGCCGGGCGGCGACCCCGCCGGACTGGTGCGGTCGCTGCGCGGCGCACTGCTGACGCTCGCCGACGACACCGTCGTACTGCCCGGGCACGGGCCCACGACGACCATCGGCCGAGAGAGAACCACGAATCCTTTCCTGCGAGAGGACCTGACGACACCGTGAACGACCCAGAGCCCGTCGAGCGCAAGCCCGCACCGGAGCCCGAACGCATCGCGCTGCACGGGGACAACCCCGCCGCTCGGCGCCGCCGTGGCCTCTCCGGACTCGTGGGAGTGGTGCTCTTCGCCGCCGCGTTCGGCGGGATCGCCGGACTGATCGGCGGTCAGGTGGCCGGCCTCGTCGTGGCCGGTGTCGTGGCGCTGCCGCTGCTCTACCTCGTGTCCTTCAACGCGCGCAGGCAACTCTGGCTCGAAGGCAGGACGGTCGTGGTGCGTACCTGGCGCACGCGGCGGATCGACCTGGTCGCGGCGCAGCGCATCGACGTGCTGGTCACCGACGTGCGGGGCACGCGCACGGTGAGCCTGCTGGTCAACGCCCGGCAACGGGGCCAGACGGCCAAGATCGACCTCGCGCTGTACGCCGGCACCGGCGGCCGGGAGCTGGGCATTCTCGCGTTGCGCAGGCTCGCCGACGCTCTGGTGAACAACATCGAGGCCAACGGCATGGTGTTCTCCGAGCTGCTGGTGGCCCAGCTCCGGTCGGAGGCGCGCGGTGACGCCGCGCCGGATCGCCCGCTGTACCGTCTCGCGTCCGCGGCCCCCTCGGGCAAGTTCGCGCAGCGCTTCACGATGGATGCCGTCAGCCGGTTCGTGGCGACCCTGGAATGACCGTGCGGTACGGCGTCACCGGAGTTCGGCCCCGGTCTCCCTGCCGCTCGACGCGGCCAGGTTCCGCTCGATCGCGGCGAGCCGTTCCCGGATCTCCTCCAGCTGGTAGACGATCTCGGGCAGTTCCTGCGCCGCGAAGGTGACGAGCCGTTCCAGCTGCCTGCTCGTATCGCGCACGTCGCCGAGCACGGCGACGATCCTGGGCAGTGCCTCGACGGCGTCGCGCACGGACCGGCCTGCACGGCGGGCGGCGGTCAGTGCGGAGCGGGGAACCCCGAGAAGGGCGGCAGCGGAACCCGGCATCGCGCCTCCTGCCCGGATGGTGGCCAGTGTCACGCACTTCGTACCGCACCGGGCGGGCGTCCACCGAGCCGGGCTCCGGCGTTGTGGCGCGTGTGATCAGGGGTTACCGCTGTGACTGCTGTGGTCGCCCGTCCCGGCGGGCACCCGCTCGCGGCCGGCGATCAGCGCCGCGAGCACGGTGGTCACCGGAACGGCCGCGATGATGCCGATGCTGCCGGCCAGTGTCCGCACGATCTCCTGTGCGATGTCCTCGGAGGTCAGGATCGAGCCGACCCCGACATCGGAGAGCGCCCCGATCAGCAGGACCGGCAGTGCCGCGCCCGCATAGGCCATGACCAGGGTGTTCACCGCCGAGCCGACGTGGTCGCGCCCGATGCGCAGCGCCGCGGAGTACAGCTCGCGCCAGCTCAGCGCGGGATTCGCTCGCCGCAGTTCCCAGACCGCGCTGGTCTGGGTGACCGTGACGTCGTCCAGGACGCCGAGGGCGCCGATGACCACCCCGGCGAGCAGCAGACCGCGCGCGTCGATGCCGTGCCCAAGCGAGGCGATCAGGCTGGACGTCTGGTCACCGAGGCCGGTGAGCGCCGCGGTCGCGGAGAACACGGCGGAGATGACGCCGATGAGTGCGAGGCTGACCAGTGTCCCGAGCACGGCCACGGACGTCCGGGCGGAGAAGCCGTGGGTGAGGTACAGGGCGACGAACATGATCAGGCCCGCGCCCGCGATGGCGACCAGCAGCGGGTCCTCGCCCGCCAGGACGGCGGGCAGGATGAACAGGGCGATCACCGCGAAGCTCAGCCCCAGTGCGGTCAGCGCGGCCAGCCCCTGCCACCGGCCGAGGACGACGACCGCGACCGCGAACAGCGCGGCCAGCACGGTGAGCGGCATCCCGCGCTGGAAGTCGACAACCTGGTAGGAGTCCGGGTTCGCGGCGCCGGCGCCGCTGTAGGACAGCACGATCTCGTCGCCGGCGGCGAACCTCGGGGTGCTCGGCTCGACCGCCACCATCTTGCGGATCGTCCGTCCGGCCGCCTCCCCGTCGGTCAGCGAGACCTCCAGGTCGAGGCACTGCCTTGCGTCGGCAGGCGCCTCGCCGACCTGCACCTGCCCGGGCGCCAGGCATGGCCCGAGCGCGGCCGTGGTGATTTCGCCGTGGACGGGCGTGCCCGCGCCGGTCTCGCTGACCGGCGGCTCGCTGCCCCACGGGTAGAGCAGCGCCACCCCGGCCACGGCTGCCAGCGCCAGCGGAGCCAGCAGCGCGGTGAGCAGGATGCGGATGCGGCGCGAAGCGGGAGCGGCCGGCCCGTGCCCGTGTCCGTGCCCGTGATCCGTTGCCGGGGACGGCTTCCGGGCCGGTGCCCGCTGGCGGACGGCCGGGCGGCGCTCTCGCCCTTCGCGCGGGGAGGCCGGTGACGCCGTGGCCGGCACCCGGCGGATCGGGCCGGTCTCGTCGGCGGAGTTGTCGCGCGGCACCGGGCCATCCTCCTGCACTCCGCCCCGGATGGGCGGGGCGGCTCCGCGATTGGCGGGCGGGGTGACGTGGTGGCGCACGGGCAGGCCCCACGTCCGACCCCCAGCCGGACGTGTCCGCCGACGGCCGCGGCCGTCACCACGTCACCCGCGGAAACGATGTGCTCGCATCCGCTCGGACGTACCGCGCCGGGGCTCGGTTCCGCGGTGTCGCCGGTGATTCCGGTGACCGAAACGGGACCGTTGCCGCCCGGTGGCGCGGCCGCGATAGGGTCCGTGCGGCGGCTCCGGAGCAGAAAGTGGTGGCGTGAGCGGATACACGACGAGCAGGGCATTCCTGGAGGCGCTGGCCGAGGCCGGCGTCCGGTACGTGTTCGCCAACCTCGGCAGCGACCATCCCGGCCTCGTCGAGGCTTACGCGCGGGCACGGGCCGAAGACGGCGCGGACGCGCTGCCCGAACTCGTGATCTGCCCGCACGAGAGCGTCGCCATGTCGGCAGCGCACAGCTACGCCCAGCTGACCGGCGTGCCGCAGGCCGTGGTCGTCCACGTGGACTGCGGCACCCAGAACATCGGTGGCATGCTGCACAACGCCGCCAAGGGCAGGGTGGGCGTCCTGCTCTACGCGGGTGCCTCGCCGTTCACCCAGGAAGGCGAGCTGCTCGGCAGCCGCAACGAGTTCATCCAGTGGATCCAGGACGTGCACGACCAGCGCGGCATCGTGCGCGGCTACACCAAGTACGACAACGAGATCCGCACCGGCCACAACGTCAAGCAACTGGTGCACCGCGCGCTGCAACTGGCTCGCAGCGAGCCGGCGGGCCCGGTCTACCTGGTCGGTCCGCGCGAGGTCATGGAAGCCGAGGTACCCGAGCAGCACGCCGACCCCGCGCTGTTCAGCCCGGTGGCACCCGCGGCGCTGGCGCCCGGTGTGGTGGAGAGAATCGCGGAGGCGCTCGCCGGGGCGCGCAACCCGGTCGTCGTCACGTCCTATCTCGGCCGCGATCCGCACGCGGTACCCGCCCTCGTCGAGCTGTGCGAGTCGCTGGCATTGCCGGTGATCGAGTCCGTGCCGATGCACCTGAACTTCCCGGCCGACCACCCCCTGCACTGGGGCTACCAGTGGAACGCCCAGCAGGCCAACCCGCTGCTCGAGGCCGCCGACGTCGTACTGGTGCTGGGCAGCGACGTGCCCTGGATCCCCACCCAGAACCGCCCCTCGGCCGGCGCCCGCCTGTTCGTGGTCGACATCGACCCGGTCAAGGAACAGATGCCGCTCTGGCACGTGCCCGCCGAGTGCTTCGCGCGCGCCGACCTGGGCACGGCAGTGGCCCAGCTCCGCGAACGGGCGCGCGAGCTCGCCGATCCGGATGTCGTGGCCGGGCGGGCGGAGACCGCGGCCGCGGAGCACGAACGCCAGCTCAGCGAGCTGGCCGGCCGGGAGCACCCGGACGGTGAGGTCATCACGCCTGAGTACCTGGTGGCCTGCGTGCGCGAGGTCATCGACGACGACACGCTCGTGCTGACCGAGGCGATCACCAACTACCAGGTGGTCAACGAGCACCTGCGGCGTACCCGGCCGGGCTCGCTGCTCGGCTCGGGCGGTGGTTCGCTCGGCTGGTCCGCGGGCGCCGCGATCGGCGCCAAGCTCGCCGCGCCGGACCGCACCGTCGTCTCGCTCGTCGGCGACGGCTCGTACCTCTTCGGCGTGCCCTCGTCAGCCCAGTGGGTCGCCCGGCGCTACGGCACGCCGAGCCTGACCGTGATCTTCGACAACCAGGGCTGGAAGGCGCCGAAGCAGTCCACGCTCGGTGTGCATCCGGACGGGGTGGCCGCCGAGCGCGACGACTTCAACGTCAGCTTCGCCCCGGAGGCCGATCTGCCGGGCATCGCCGAGGCGGCGGGCGGCGCGTGGGGCCGCACGGTGCGGGTGGCCAGTGAGCTCAAGGGTGTGCTGGTGGAGGCGCTCGACGTCGTGCGCTCCGGCCGCTCGGCTGTGGTGAGCGTGCACGTTCCCGCGGTGTGAGCTTTCGGTGAATGAAAACCCTGCTTGTCCGGGGTCGCCGCGATGGCCACCATCGCGCAGATGAGCGCGCAGAGTGGCCAGGCCGAGGAACCGGCACCGAAGTCGGTGCTCGCCAGAGGGCTGTCGCTGCTGGACGCCTTCCTGCCGGGCGAGGCGGACCTCGGGCTCGCGGAACTCGCGGCGCGCAGCGGCCTGCCCAAGCCGACGGTCCACCGGCTGCTCGGTGAGCTGGTGGAGTGGGGCGCGCTCGAGCGGTCCGGACCGGGGCACTACCGGCTGGCGGCGAAGCTGTTCCGGCTGGGCCAGCTGGTGCCCCGGCACCGGCTGCTGCGCCAGGCGGCGCTGCCTTACCTCGAACAGTTGCACGAGGCCAGCCACGAGAACGTGCACCTCGCCGTGCCGGACAGCGTCTACACGCTCTTCGTGGAGAAGGTGACCGGCCGGGAGTCGATGGCGGTGCGCTCACGCGTCGGCGGGCGGATGCCGTCGCACTGCACGGCCACGGGCAAGGTGTTCCTGGCCTGGGGCGGGCGGGACCGGCTGCGGCGGGTGGTCGACGCGGGGCTGTCCCGGCTCACGCCCAACACGATCGTCCTGCCCGGCCTGCTGCACCAGGATCTGGAGCGCACCGTCGCCAGGGGAGTGGGGATCAACCACGAGGAGGCCGAACCCGGTGTCTCCGCGATCGCGGCGCCGGTGCTCGGCGATCACGGGCAGGTCGTCGCGGCGCTCTCGGTCACCGGACGATCGCAGCGAATGGACGTCGACCGGCTCAGCAGGGTCGTGCGGGCCGCGGCCGGCGCCATGTCGGCTCGCCTGCCTGCGCTGTCGCGGGGAGCGTGCTGACAGTCCTCTCCCCGCGACAGCGCTCGTGGTCGTGGTCGTGGTCGTGAGTGCGTAACAGTGTTCTAACTCGTGTGCGCACTCACGAGAGGTCACCAGGCACAAGGCCGCGCCGCCCTGGTCAGGGACAGGCGTTCAGAACGGGTAGCCCGCGACGTCCCCGCGTACGGTGACCCAGCGGGTCTCGGTGAACGCCTCGACATTGGCCGCCGCGCCGCCGAACCGGGAGCCGGTGCCGGACGCGCGCACGCCGCCGAAGGGCGCGTGTGCCTCGTCGTTCACGGTCTGGTCGTTGATGTGCGCGATGCCGGTCGGGATGCGGTCGGCCAGGGCGAGGCCCTTGTTCACGTCCCGGGTGAGGATGCCGAGGGAGAGGCCGTACTCGCTGTCCGCGGCCAGCGCGGCCACCTCGTCGACGCTGCCGAACCGGGCCACGGGCGCGACCGGGCCGAACACCTCCTCGTCGTACGCGGGCACCGACGACGCGGCCGCCGCCAGTACCGTCGGCCGGTAGAACAGGCCGTCGTACTCCCCGCCGGTGACGAGGCCTGCCCCCGCCTCGACGCTGGCGGTCACCAGCCGGTGGATCTTGTCCCGCTGCGCGGCGTCGATGATCGGCCCCAGTGCGACCTGGTCCGTGGCGGGATTACCGACCGGGAGGTGGGACGCCGTTTCGGCCAGGCGCGCGACGTAGTCGTCGTAGAGCGACTCGTGCACGAGGTGGCGGCCGGTGGTCATGCAGATCTGGCCCTGGTGGAAGAACGAGCCCCAGGCCGCGGCACTGGTCGTCTGCTCGATGTCGGCGTCGTCGAGCACGATCAGCGCCGAGTTGCCGCCCAGTTCGAGGTGCGCCCGCTTCAGGTGCCGCCCGGCCAGTTCCCCGACGGCGCGCCCGGCCGCGGTGGAGCCGGTGAACGAGATGATCCGCACGTGCGGGTCCTCGATCAGCGCCTGCCCGACGTCCGCGCCGCCGGGCAGCACGTGCAGCAGCCCTGCGGGCAGCCCGGCCTCCTCGAAGACCCGTGCCAGTGCGACGCCGCCGCAGACGGCGGTACGCGGGTCCGGCTTCAGCACGACCGCGTTGCCCAGCGCGAGCGCGGGCGCGACCGACCGGATCGACAGGATGAGCGGGGCGTTGAACGGCGAGATCACGCCGACCACGCCCGCCGGAACCCGGCGCGCCATGCTCAGCCGGGGAGCCTCGCTCGGCAGGAGCTCGCCCAGCGAATGTGAAGGCAGCGCGGAGGCCTCGTAGCACTCCTGCGCCGCCACGTGCAGCTCGAAGTCGGCCTTCCCCGGAATGCTGCCCGACTCCCGCACGAGCCAGTCCCGCAGCTCGTCGGCGTGCCGGCTCCACAGATCGCCGGCCCGGCGGAGCACCGCGGCCCGCTCGTGGAACGGGGTCGCCGCCCACTCGCGCTGAGCCTCGGCGGCGCGGGCCGCGGACCGGGTCACGTCGCCCGCGGTGGCGCCGCCGATCCGGCCGAGCTCGTCGCCGGTGGCGGGTTCGGTCACGGTGGACTCGCCGCCCTCCGCTGGTACCCACGAGCCGGTGAAGACCCGGCCGTGCCACTTCTCGCCGTCGAGAAAACCCACAGTCACTCCTCAGTGTGTCGTTGCGCGATGGCGCCATCATGTGCCCCGCTGCGGCGCCGCCCACAGCGCGCCTTTCCACTGGTTGAAACGGAAGCCTGGTATAAAGATTGACTTATATAAGTCTCCTCTGATTCACTTGGCCGGTGCACGCGTTCGACGTTCTCGGTGATCCGGTGCGGCGCAGGATCCTCGAACTGCTCGCCGACGGCGAGCGGACCTCCGGCGCCGTCTGCGCGGTGATCCAGCAGGAGTTCGGCATCTCGCAGCCCGCGGTGTCGCAGCACCTCAAGGTGTTGCGCGACAACGGGTTCGCGAACGTGCGAGCCGAGGGGACCAGGCGTCTCTACGCGGTGAACTCCGCGCCGTTGCGGGACGTCGACGCGTGGCTCGACCACTTCCGCCGCTTCTGGACGCCCCATCTCGACGCGCTGGCGACCGAACTCGCCCGCGGCAAACGCAGGCGACGGCTGAGTTCGCCGAGTTCGCCGAGTTCCCCGAGGGGCCACGGAGAAGAACCCGAGCAGAGGAGAGACACATGATCGACGTCGATCACCAGATCAGCGCCGTCCGGCGGCAGGTCGGCAGCCGCACGCTGGAGGCGGGGGAGGCCCGCACCGTGACCGTGCGGCAGACCTACGACGCCACCGTGGAGGACGTCTGGGACGCGTGCACCAACCCCGAGCGTATCCCGCGCTGGTTCATGCCCGTCTCGGGTGAGCTGCGCCTGCACGGGCGCTTCCAGATCGAGAACAACGCGGCAGGCACGATCGAGCAGTGTGATCCGCCCAAGAGCTTCGCGGCGACCTGGGAGTACGGCGGAGAGGTGAGCTGGATCGAGGTCCGCCTCGCCGCCGCTCCCGAGGGCGGAACCCGGTTCGAGCTGGAGCACGTCGCGCACGTGGACGACGAACGGTGGGCCGAGTTCGGGCCCGGCGCGGTCGGCATCGGCTGGGACCTGGCGCTGATGGGGCTTGCCCTGCACCTGTCCTCCGGTGAATCGGCCGAGGACCAGGACACCATGGCGTGGATGATGTCCGAGCAGGGCGGGCGGTTCATGGCGGCGAGCAGCGAGCGGTGGTACGAGGCGAGCGTCGCGGCCGGGACGGCCCCGGAGGCCGCGCGGGCCGCGGCCGACCGCACCACCGCCGCCTACACCGCCGAGCCCTCCGAGTCGTCCGAGTCGTCCGAGGATGCGGAGGGGCCGAAGGCTGACGCCACCTGACGCCACCTGATCGGGCGGCAGGATTTGACCGATGATCGAACGTGTGTTCGAATATCAGGGTGCGATGGGATGGTCAGCGGGCCGGAGACCAGTCCGGACAGTCCGAGCAGGCGCTGCTCGGACTGTCCGGGCTGGTCCGCTCCGTGCAGCCACCAGACTTCTCGGGGGTCACGTTCCACGAGGTCCACGCCCGCTCGGTGCTGAACAAGGTGCCGGGCGGGTCGCGGGTGCCGTTCGGCTGGACGGTGAACCCGTACCGGGGTTGCTCGCATGCGTGCGCGTACTGCTTCGCCCGCAAGTCGCACACGTATCTCGACTTCGACGCGGGCCGTGACTTCGACACGCAGGTCGTGGTGAAGATCAACGCGCCGGAGGTGCTGGCGGCACAGCTGCGCCGCCCTGGCTGGAACCGGGAGCACGTCGCGATGGGCACCAACACCGACCCGTACCAGCGGGCCGAGGGCCGCTACCGGCTCATGCCGGGGATCATCAGGGCGCTCGCCGGTTCGGGCACCCCCTTCTCGATCCTCACGAAGGGCACGGTGCTGACGCGGGACCTGCCGCTGCTGGAGTCGGTCAGCGCGGACGTGCCGGTCGGTCTCGGGGTGTCGATCGCGCTGCTCGACCGCGAACTGCAGCGCACCCTCGAACCGGGTACCCCCGGCCCGCAGGCACGGCTCGACCTCGTTCGCCGCGCGCGGGACGCCGGCCTGCCGTGCGGGGTGTTCATCGCACCCGTCCTGCCGTGGCTGACCGACTCCACCGAGGCGCTCGACGGTTTGCTCGGCGCGGCGGCCGACGCCGGAGCGACCGGTGTCACGGTGATCCCACTGCACCTGCGCCCCGGTGCGCGCGAATGGTTCGGACGGTGGCTATCGGCCCGGCATCCGGACCTCGTGCCACGCTACCGGGAGCTGTACGCCCGCGGCAGCTACGCCGACCCGGGCTACCGGCGCCGCCTGGCCGCCCGCGTCGCCCCGCTCGTGCGGCGGCACGGACTGGGTCCGCGTTCCGGCGGCGAGGAGCGCGGAGTCCCCGGGGACGAGAAGGCCGAGTGGCCGGAGGGCAGCATGCCTGCCGGCCTGCCGCGAGATGGTCCCGGCCGCGAGGGAGAGCAGATGACGCTGCTCTGAGAGCCGGCCGGACTTTCCGCCCCGGCAGGACGGTGGCCGTCCCCGGGGCGGACCGACGTGTGCCGACGTGTGCCGGGGCGGGGCCGGGGAAACCTGGTGGCGGAAGCCCCCGGCCGGTTCGTTAACCTGTGCCGTCGGGCGGAATGCCGCTGAACAGACCGTGACCGCCGAGACCACCGCTTTCGAGAGGATCCTGCGACAGTGCTCCGCACTCACGACGCCGGCACGCTGCGTGCCGAGCACGCTGGCCAGACCGTCACCCTGACCGGCTGGGTGGCCCGGCGGCGCGATCACGGCGGGGTGATCTTCATCGACCTGCGGGACGCGAGCGGTGTCGCCCAGGTCGTGTTCCGGGAAGGCGAGATGGCCGAGCGGGCGCATCAGTTCCGCGCGGAGTACTGCCTCAAGGTCACCGGCGAGGTCGCGCGGCGTCCGGAGGGCAACGAGAACCCCGAGATCTCCACCGGAGACATCGAGGTAATGGTCACCGACCTCGACGTGCTGTCGGAGTCCGCGGTGCTGCCGTTCCCGATCGACGAGCGCGTCGAGGTGGGCGAGGAGGTGCGCCTGAAGCACCGCTACCTCGACCTGCGCCGCAGCGGTCCGGCACACGCGCTGCGCCTGCGCAGCGAGGTCAACCGCGCGGCCCGCGAGGTGCTGCACGAGCAGGGCTTCGTGGAGGTCGAGACACCCACGATGACCCGGTCGACGCCGGAGGGGGCGCGGGACTTCCTCGTCCCGGCCCGGCTCCAGCCGGGCTCGTGGTACGCGCTGCCGCAGTCGCCGCAGCTGTTCAAGCAGCTGCTCATGGTCGGCGGCCTGGAGCGGTACTACCAGATCGCCCGCTGCTACCGCGACGAGGACTTCCGCGCCGACCGCCAGCCGGAGTTCACGCAGCTCGACATCGAGATGAGCTTCGTCCAGCAGGACGACGTGCTCGCCCTCGGCGAGGACGTGCTGGTGGCGCTCTGGAAGCTCGTCGGGCACGACGTCCCGCGGCCGTTCCGCCGGATCACCTACGCCGAGGCGATGGCGAAGTACGGCACGGACAAGCCGGACCTGCGCTTCGACCTCGAACTCACCGAACTGACGGAGTTCTTCGCCGACACGCCCTTCCGCGTGTTCCAGGCGCCCTACGTCGGCGCGGTCGTCATGCCCGGCGGTGCCGACCAGCCGCGCCGCCAGCTCGACGCGTGGCAGGAGTGGGCCAAACAGCGCGGCCACAAGGGCCTGGCCTACGTGCTCGTCGGCGCCGACGGCACGCTCGGTGGCCCGGTGGCGAAGAACCTCTCCGAGTACGAGCGGGACAACCTCGCCGCGGCCGTCGGCGCCGGGCCCGGCGACTGCGTGTTCTTCGCCGCGGGCAAGCCGAACGACGCCAGGCAGTTGCTCGGCGCGGCCCGCGTGGAGATCGCGCACCGGCTCGGGATGGTCGACGAGGACGCCTGGTCGTTCGTGTGGGTCGTCGACTTCCCGCTGTTCGAGGCGGCCGAGGACACCAGCGACGTGACGGTCGGCGGCGGCAGGTGGACGGCACTGCACCATGCCTTCACCTCGCCGACACCGGAGTGGATCGACAAGTTCGAGTCGGACCCGGGCAACGCGCTGGCCTACGCCTACGACATCGTCTGCAACGGCAACGAGATCGGCGGCGGCTCCATCCGTATCCACCGTGCCGACGTGCAGCGGAGGGTCTTCGAGATCATGGGCCTTTCCGAGGAGGAGGCGCAGGAGAAGTTCGGCTTCCTGCTCGACGCCTTCCAGTTCGGGCCGCCGCCGCACGGCGGCATCGCGTTCGGGTGGGACCGGATCGTGATGTTGCTCGCCGGTGCGGACTCGCTGCGGGAGGTCATCGCCTTCCCGAAGACCGGCGGTGGCTACGACCCGCTCACGGGCGCCCCTGCGCCGATCACCGCCGCGCAGCGCAAGGAGGCCGGGGTCGACGCGGCCCCGCCGCCGCGCGCCTGACCGAGCACCGGGATACGGAAGACGCGCCGGCCGCAGTGGGCCGGCAACGCGCGCCGAGGGCCCGGTATCGCGGCAGCAGGCGCCCGGCTTCGGAAGGACACGGGTCGGTATGTAGGCAGCGGTGGCCTGCCGGGGTGACGCGTTCGCGCACTTCGGACAGGTCTTGACACACCTGGTTCCAGCCGTTTGTCGAGCAACGGCCACACGTCGGTTACGTTCACCGAATTCGCGGTGGTCTTCGTTGCTCGCTCGCTAGTAAGGTCGAGAACGATGACAGTGGACACCTCCTCTACCGACGATTCGACCGTCGGAGCAGGAGCGGAACTTCTGGCAATCGAGGCTGCGGTCGCCGCCGCCGAGTCGGTGCTCGCGCACCGCTTCGGCAGCACGATCACGCTCGTTGATGCGGAGGACCTCGCGGGGAGTGGCCCGGCCGTCGTGGTCAGGGCCCGGGTCGCCGCATCGCCGTTCGCGCTGCCGCGCACGTTGGTGATCAAGCACTACCCCGCCACGCCGGGGCCGGGCGATACGGATCCGTTCGCCCAGGAGGCGGCGAGCTACCAGCTGTTCACGGCACTGCCGCCGGACGAACGGATGTGTCCCGAGCTGCTGGCTCACGACGGCGGGCACCGGGTGCTGGTCATCGACGACCTGGGCCGCGCGCCGACGCTGGAGGACAAGCTCCACGGCTCGGACGCCCGTGGCGCGGAGACGGCGCTGCTGTCGTGGGCGCGCTCACTGGGCAGGCTGCACTTCAGCACGGCGAACCGGGAGGCGGACTTCAACGCGCTGCTGCGCAGGCTGGGTGGCCGGTCCAGGCCCGTCGAGGGGCCCGTGGCGCGGCCGGTCGTCGGGGACGACACGGACACCACCCCGGTCGTGGCGTGCGCGCAACTGCCCGCGGTGCTCGAGGACACGCTGGGGGTGCCGACCCCGGAACCGGTGCGCGCGGCGGCCGAGCGGGCTGCCGAGCACTCCCGTTCGGCCTGCTGCCGGGCATTCAGCCCGGTGGACCTGTGGCCGGACAACAACCTGGTGACCGACGACGGTGTCCGGTTCCTGGACTTCGAGCGCGGCCGTGTCCGCAGCGCGCTCGTCGACGCCGCGCACCTGCGGGTGCCGTTCGTGTCGAGCCCGGACTCGCTGGCGCTGCCCGCCGGGATGAGCGAGGCCATGATCGCGGCCTGGCGGTCCGAGGTGTCCGAACTGTGGCCCACGCTGGCCGACGACGACGAACTGTCGGCGCACCTGCTCGACGCCGAACTGCTGCTCGTCTGGCTGGCGACGTGGGAGCTGCTGCCCGGACTCGCGAAGGTCAGGACGGCGTCGCCGACCAGCAGGCCCGCGGCACTCGTCACCTGGTGGCGGGAGCTCGCCGGGCACGCCGAGCGTGACGGTGCCGAGGCCGTGGCCGAACACGCCACCACCGTCGCGGACGCGCTGGACGCGCGGTTCGGGCCCGGCCTCGCACTCGCCCTGTACCCGGCCTTCCGCTAGGGGCGCTGGAAGCACGGCCGGCACCGAGCATTCGCCGGCGCGCCCGCGGGCCGTTACCCGGGCATCATCGAGGGTGAGCCTGGGTGCCCGATCGTCGTACCCGTGGGCGAGGACATCGGGTACGGCAACGGCACCGCGAGCAACGGCACCGCGAGCGGCGCGGACCGCGGCGTCGTGCCGCGCAGGCTGGCGGTACTGGGCGACTCGACGGCGGTCGGCCTCGGCGACCCGTTGCCGGGTGGCGCCTGGCGCGGGGTCGGCCCCCTGGTCGCGGGAGCACTGCGGATCGAGCCGGCCGCCTATCTCAACTGCTCCTTCACCGGCGCCCGCATGGGCTGCGTGCGCACCGGGCAACTGCCCGCCGCGCTGGCCCACCGCCCGGACGTCGCGCTGGTGATCGCCGGGATGAACGACACGCTGCGCTCGGACTTCGAGCCACGGTCCGTTGCGGCCGACCTGGATCGGGTGGTGACCGGGCTGACCGCCGCGGGCGCACTGGTGCTCACCGTGCGGTTCCATGATCACGGCAGGGTCTTCCGGCTGCCCGGATCCCTGCACCGGGCGCTGCGGTCCCGCATCGACGCGCTCAACCACGTCATCGACGTGGTCACCGCCCGGCACGCGGCGCCCTGCCTCGATCTCGGCGGCCTGCCCGGCGCCTACGAGCTGACGTCGTGGAGCGTGGACCGCCTGCATCCCTCGGAGTTCGGTCACCGGCTGCTGGCCAGTGGTTTCACCGGCCTGGTCGCCGAGGCGGGGTACCGGGTTCCCGAGCCGGTGAGCCTGACCTGCTCGGGCGGTGCGGCCCCGAGTACCGCGGACCACGTCGGGTGGCTCGTGCTGAAGGGCGTCCCGTGGCTGTACCGGCGCGGGCGGGACCTGGTGCCCCACGCAGCCGGCGTCATGCTGCGGGGAGCCCTGCGGCGGGCCTGGCCCGGCGGTGGCGGGCCGCCGGTGTCCGGTGCCGCCCCGGCGAGGGACCCCGGTGACGGGCAGCGAGTCGCCCGCAGGCCCGAGGCGCCCGCACCCGCGGGGGCCTGACGGCGGCCCGGCGCCTCCGCGGGTGTCGGTGGGGCCGACTACCGTCGGGGTGTGCACCAGGACGAACTCTTCACGGTGAACCCCGACGTGGCGCCGCCCCCCGAACCCACCGAACCGGCGCAGCCCGCCGTGCCCCGGTCGGTACCGGCCGGGGCGCCGCTCGCCGTGCGGATGCGGCCCCGGACGCTCGGCGAGGTCGTCGGCCAGCAGCACCTGCTCGGGGAGGGCGCCCCGCTGCGCAGGCTCGTCGAGGGCGCCGCACCCGCCTCGGTGCTGCTGTACGGTCCGCCGGGCACCGGCAAGACCACGCTGGCCAACCTGGTGTCCACGGCCACCGGACGGCGGTTCGTCGCGCTCTCGGCACTGTCCGCGGGGGTCAAGGAGGTACGCGGTGTCATCGAGGAGGCCCGCCGCCGGCGCCGCTACAACGCCGAGAACACCGTGCTGTTCATCGACGAGGTGCACCGGTTCTCCAAGACACAGCAGGACGCGCTGCTCGGGGCCGTGGAGGACCGCACCGTCCTGCTCGTCGCCGCGACCACGGAGAACCCGTCGTTCTCGGTCGTCTCGCCGTTGCTGTCGCGCTCGCTCGTGCTCCAGCTGCGGCCGCTGACCGATGACGACGTCCGCGACCTGATCCACCGCGCGCTCGCCGAGGAGCGCGGACTCGGCGGCGAGCTGGAGCTGACCGCCGAGGCGGAGGACCATCTCGTCCGGCTGGCCTCGGGCGATGCCCGCCGCGCGCTCACGGCGCTGGAGGCGGCGGCCGACGCGGCCGGGGCGACCGAGCACCGCACGATCGATCTCGGCACAGTGGAGTCCACCGTGGACAAGGCCGCGGTCCGCTACGACCGCGACGGTGACCAGCACTACGACGTGATCAGCGCGTTCATCAAGTCGATCCGCGGCTCCGACGTCGACGCCGCGCTGCACTACCTCGCGCGCATGATCGAGGCGGGGGAGGATCCGCGGTTTCTCGCCCGCAGGCTGGTCGTGCACGCCAGCGAGGACATCGGCATGGCGGACCCCACCGCGTTGCAGTCGGCGGTCGCCGCGGCGCACGCGGTGCAGTTCATCGGCATGCCGGAGGGCAGGCTGGCGCTCGCGCAGGCCACGGTGCACCTGGCGACCGCGCCGAAGTCCAACGCCGTGATCACCGCGATCGACTCGGCATTGGCCGACGTCCGCGCCGGCCGCATCGGCACCGTGCCCCCGCACCTGCGGGACGGCCACTATGCGGGGGCCGCGAAGCTCGGCAACGCCCAGGGCTACCGCTATCCGCACGATGTCGCCGAAGGCGTGCTGCCCCAGCAGTACCCGCCGGACGAACTGGTCGGCGAGGACTACTACCACCCGACGGCACGCGGCGCCGAGCGAACGCTCGCCGAGCGGGTACCCAGGCTGCGCCGCACCATCCGCGGCGACGGGTGACCCATCCGGAGGGAAAGGAGCGGCGAACGGCGGAGCAGCCGACCGTTCGCCGTACTGGGCACCGGCGTGATGGGGCCGCCGATACCGGCCCCGGAGACGGTGCGGTTGCAGATGAGCACCGTGCTCGGACGAGACAGCCCGCCGAGAAGGGTGAGCTGATCGTGCTCGGATCCGGTCCGGAGGAACCGCGGGACAGCGGCGCTGTACCGAAGCGTCGTGGTGCCGAAGCGCTGAGTGATGGCAACGCCAGGCCCGCCCGGCCGCACGCGGCGGAGCGCGGTAGCCTGACCGGCAATTGGCGTCGCCATTGAACTTGGAGGAGGGCACGTGTCGGCAGGGCAGATCGCCGCGTTGATCGCCGCAGGCGCCTTCGTGCTGCTGGTGTTGTTGCTGGCGATCCCGTTGATCAAGCTCGGTCGCACGCTCGACGAGGCGACGATCGCGATCCGTAAGGCACACGAGAACACCGATCCGTTGCTGCACGGAGCGAACGACACGATCACGCACGTCAACACCCAGCTGGAGCGGGTGGATGGCATCACGGCCAACGCGCAGACGGTGTCGGGCAACGTCTCGGCCCTGTCCTCGGTGTTCACCGCGACGCTCGGCGGCCCGCTGGTGAAGACGGCGGCGCTGTCGTACGGCATCAGCAAGGCCGTGCGGGCGCGCCGGAACGGGGGCAAGGCCGCCGCCGACGGCAAGCACAAGCGCCGCGGGCTGAAGGGCAGGAAGCGATGAAGCGGCTGTTCTGGCTCGGCGTGGGCGTCGCCGCGGGCGTCGCACTGTCCCGGAAGGCGACCGAAACCGCTCGTCAAGCCAGCCCGGCGGGGTTAGCCTCGAACTTGGGGGAGGCCATCAGCGAGCTGGCCGGCGCCCTCGGAACTTTCGGCGCTGACGTGCGCGCCGGAATGAGTGAGCGGGAGCAGGAGCTGAACGACGTGGTGGAGCAGCGCTCGGGGTTGCCGCGGACCGTGACCCCGCGCCGGGATGTGCCCGCCGGACGGCACGCCGCCGAGTCCGCCGCCCGGCGAGCGCGCCGGGCGGAGGGCTGATCCGGCCGTAGCGCCGCGCGCTCTCCGCCGCCGTCCCGACCGCCCTGCCTGCCGGAAGCCCCGGCGACCGGATCGCCTCGCGGGCTTGGGAAGGCACCGAGAATCCGGCACGGCGCACGACGCGTGCCGCCCAGCCTCACCGCAAGGAAGACAGTGGAAACTCACGAGATCAACAAACGGTTCCTGGAGCACTTCGAGAAGCACGGGCACACCAGGGTGCCCAGTGCCTCGCTGATCCTGGACGACCCGACCCTGCTGTTCGTCAACGCCGGGATGGTGCAGTTCAAGCCGTACTTCCTCGGCGAGGTGCCGCCGCCGTACCCGCGGGCGACGAGCGTGCAGAAGTGCGTGCGCACCGGCGACATCGACGAGGTCGGCAAGACCACGCGGCACAACACGTTCTTCCAGATGGCCGGGAACTTCTCCTTCGGCGACTACTTCAAGGAAGGCGCGATCGAGCGTGCCTGGGAGCTGATCACCGGCTCGCAGGACGAGGGTGGCTTCGGCTTCGACCCCGGCCGTATCTGGGCCACCGTGTACGAGCACGACGCCGAGACGGCCGCGCTCTGGCGGGACATCGCGGGGCTGCCGTCCGAGCGCATCCAGTTCCGCGGCGCCGAGGACAACTACTGGGACATGGGCGTGCCCGGCCCGGGCGGCCCGTGTTCGGAGATCTACTACGACCGCGGTCCCGAGTACGGCCGCGAGGGCGGCCCCGTCGTCGACGAGGACCGCTACCTGGAGATCTGGAACCTGGTGTTCATGCAGGACATCCGGGGCGAGGGCAGCCCGAAGAAGGGCCACCCGGTGATCGGTGAGCTGCCGAAGAAGAACATCGACACCGGCATGGGCGTCGAGCGGGTCGCCTACCTGCTGCAGGGTGTGGCGAACGTCTACGAGACCGACCTGGTCCGGCCGGTCATCGCCCGCGCCGAGGAGTTCTCCGGCCGCCGTTACGGCGCCGACCACACCGACGACGTCCGGTTCCGGGTCATCGCCGACCACGCCCGCTCCGGCGTGATGCTCATCGGCGACGGCGTCACACCGGGCAACGAGGCCCGCGGCTACGTCCTGCGCCGGCTGCTGCGCCGCATCGTGCGCTCGATGCGGCTGCTCGGCGTGCACGAACCGGTGCTGCCGGAGTTCGCCGCGATCGTCCGCGACGCGATGGCCCCGTCGTACCCGGAGATCGCCCGCGACTACGACCGGATCAGCGACGTCATGCGCGCCGAGGAGGAGACCTTCCTGGCGACGCTGACCAGCGGCTCGCGCATCTTCGACCTCGCCGCCGAGCAGACCAAGCGGTCGGGCGGGGACGTGCTGGCCGGGGACAAGGCCTTCCAGCTGCACGACACCTACGGCTTCCCGATCGACCTGACCCTCGAGATGGCCGCCGAGCAGGGGCTCTCGGTCGACGAGGACGGTTTCCGCACGCTGATGGAGGAACAGCGGCAGCGGGCCAAGGCCGACGCCGCCTCCCGTAAGGCCGGGCACGGCGACCTGTCGGTGTATCGCCAGGTGCTCGAGGACCACGGCGAGACCAGGTTTCTCGGCTACACCGACCTGCAGGCGAGCACGCGGGTGATCGGCCTGCTCTCCGACGGCGTGCCCGTGCGCAGTGTCGGCGAGGGCGGCAAGGCCGAGCTGATCCTCGACCGCACCCCGTTCTACGCGGAGAGCGGTGGCCAGATCGCCGACACCGGTGTGCTCGTCGGGGGCGGTGTGGAGCTGAAGGTGCACGACGTGCAGCGGCTCGTGCCCGGACTGTTCGTGCACCGGGTCGAGGTGCTCGCCGGTGAGGTCGGCGTGGACACCGAGCTCACCGCCTCGGTCGACGCGACCCGGCGGTCGGCCATCGCGCGCTCGCACTCGGCCACCCACCTGGTGCACGCGGCGGTGCGTGGTGCCTACGGCCGCCGCGCCACGCAGGCCGGTTCGCTGAACTCGCCCGGCCGGATGCGGTTCGACTTCACCACACCTGGTGCGGTGTCGGCCGACGTGCTCACCGAGGTCGAGGAAGAGGTCAACGACTACCTGCAGACCGACGTCGAGGTGCAGGCCTACACCACCACGAAGGACAAGGCGCTCGAACTCGGCGCCATCGCGCTATTCGGCGAGAAGTACGGCAACGAGGTGCGGGTCGTCGACATGGGCGACTACTCGCGCGAGCTGTGCGGTGGGACGCACGTCGAGCGGATCGGCCAGCTCGGGCTGGTCAAGCTCGTCGGTGACTCGTCGATCGGGTCCGGGGTCCACCGCGTCGAGGCGCTCGTCGGGCAGGACGCGCTGCGTTACGTCCGCAAGGAGCAGCTGCTGGTGTCGCAACTGGCCGGCACTCTGAAGGTGCCGACCGACCAGCTCCCGGCGCGGGTCGACGACATGATCCAGCGCCTGCGCAGCGCGGAGAAGGAGATCGAGCAGCTGCGCGTACAGCAGGTGCTCGGTTCCGCGGGCTCGCTTGCCGAGAAGGCCAAGGACGTCGGCGGGGTCGCGCTGGTGGCGGAACGGCTCGCCGACGGCATCGACGCCGGTGGAGTGCGTGCGCTGGCGGGCGAGGTCCGCAACCGGCTCGGCTCGCGGCCGGGTGTCGTCGCGCTGTTCGCACCGTCCGGCGAGAAGGTGAGCTTCGTCGTCGCGACGACCGCTGCGGCGCGGGACAAGGGACTCGCGGCGGGCAGCCTGGTGCCCGCGTTCGCCGGGGCGGTCGGCGGCCGCGGCGGCGGCAAGGCCGACATGGCACAGGGCGGCGGCACCAACCCGGCGGGCGTCGAACAGGCCATCGAGGCGCTGCGGAACGCGGTCAGCGCGGCGTCCGCGGGGTGAGCGAGGATGTCCGGCCGGATCGGCCCGGGGAGCAGGATCCCGGGGCCGGCCGACGGCTCGCCGTCGATGTCGGTTCCGTCCGGGTCGGTGTCGCACTGAGCGATCCCGCGCCGATCCTGGCCAGCCCGCTCGTTACGCTGTCGCGTGATGCGGACAACGACAGTGACGTCCACGAGCTGGCGAGGCTTGTCACCGAACACGAGGTGGTCGAGGTGATCGTGGGACTGCCGAGGACGCTGGCGGACCGGCACGGCGCCGCGGCCGTGACCGCGGGCGAGTACGCCCGGCGTGTCGCGGAGCGGATCGCTCCCGTGCCGGTGCGGCTGGCCGACGAGCGGCTGAGCACCGTCAGCGCGAGTCGGATGCTGTCCCAGCGTGGCGTCAAGGGCCGCAAGCAGCGCGCGGTGGTCGATCAGGCCGCGGCGGTGGAGATCCTGCAGGGCTGGCTCGACGCGCGTGGCGCGGCGATCGCGAGGGGAGCGGGCTCGTGACCGACCCCTACGACCGCAACGGCGGCCGGCGGCGCGCGCGTCCGCCCCAGGTGCCGCCGCCAGGTGACCGGCCGCCTCCCGAGCGGCCCATGCCTGCGGAGCCGCCGCCCGCCGCGCGCCGCCCGCCGCCCCGGCGGCCCCGGCACGGCGCTCCGGAACCCGGGCACCCGCCCGCGGAACGGCCGGTCCGGCCGCCTGCCCGGCGCCCGGATGCGCCGCGGCGCCGCCGCCGGTCGGCCAACGACGGCGTGCCGCCGGACGAGAACCCCACCGAGGTGCTCGACCTCGGCCCAGACCTGTTCGCCGACGAGGAGTACGACGATCTGCTCGACGAGGAGATCGTCGACGACCGCTACGGCGACCCCGACGACTTCGGCGACTATGACGACGAGGACGGCTTCTACGACGAGCGCGCCGAGCCCGAGTACATCGACGACGAGCGCCCCGATCGACGCGAGCGCAGGCCGCGGCGCGGGAAACGGTTCCTCGGCTGGATCGCCGCGCTCGCGGTGATCGTGCTGCTCGGCGTGGGTGCCTTCTACGGCGCCCGCGAGGTCCTCGGCTTCGGCTACGACGACTACGAGGGCGCGGGGGAGCGGGACGTCCTGCTCGAGATCGAGGAGGGCGACTCGACCCGTGCGATCGGCGACAAGCTCGCCGAGCTTGACGTGGTCGCCAGCGCGAAGGCGTTCGTCGCGGCGAGCGAGGAGGACAACCGCATCCTCAGCATCCAGCCCGGCTACTACGTCATGAAGACCAAGTCGTCGGGGGAGAACGCGGTCAACCGGCTGGTGCAGCCCGACACGCGGGTGGGCGAGCTGCAGCTGCGGGCGGGCACGCAACTCGACGACATCACGCAGCCCGACGGAACGGTGACCGACGGCGTGTACTCGCTGTTGTCCAAGGCTTCCTGCACGGACCTCAACGGGGAGAGCACCTGCGTGCCGGCCGAGGAGCTGCGGCAGGTCGCCGGCACGGCGGACCTCGCCGAGCTGGGTGTGCCGGAATGGGCGGCGGGCGACGCGGCGGCGGCCCCGGAGGGCCGCAGGCTGGAGGGCCTGATCGCGCCCGGCGTGTACCACGTAAGGCCTGGCTGGGACGCGCGGACACTGCTCACCGAGGTGCTCCAGAAGTCCGCGCTGCGCCTGCAGGCCGCGGGGCTGCCGGATGTTGCCGGCGACAGCGGCTACAGCCCTTACGAGATCCTGGTGATCGCCTCCGTGATCGAGCGAGAGGGCGTGAAGACCGACTTCGAGAAGGTCTCCCGCGTCATCTACAACCGGATGGACGAGGGCATGCGGCTGGAGATGGACTCGACCGTGAACTACGTGCTCGACCGCCCCGCCGTGCGGACGACGCCGGAGGACCGGGCCAGGGCCGGTGCGTACAACACGTACCAGAACACGGGGCTGCCCCCGACGCCGATCTCGGCGCCGAGCAACGAGGCGATCACTGCTGCCACCCAGCCTGCGGACGGGGACTGGGTGTTCTTCGTGAAATGCGAGGAGAACGGTCTGTCGTGCTTCTCGTCCACTCTGGAGGAACACCAGAGAAACGTGGCGGACGCACAGGCCCGCGGTGTCTTCTGATCGGGTGTCGGAGACGGGCAGCGTGCGCCGCGCGGCCGTTCTCGGCAGCCCGGTGGCGCACTCGCTGTCACCGGCGCTGCACGGTGCGGCCTACCGTGCCCTCGGCCTCGGTGGCTGGAGCTACGACCGCATCGAGGTGGACGCCGAGGGCCTGCCCGCTCTGGTGAGCGGGCTCGGCCCGGAGTGGGCCGGGCTGTCGGTGACGATGCCGGGCAAGCGGGCCGCGCTGGAGTTTGCCGCGGAGGCCACCGAGCGCGCTTCGGCCGTGGGGGCGGCCAACACTCTGGTGCGCCTCGACTCGGGTGGCTGGCGCGCCGACTGCACCGACGTCGACGGGGTGGTGGGCGCGCTGCGGACCGCGGGCGGATTCCGGCCGGACGGTGACACCGCGGTCGTGCTCGGCGCGGGCGGCACCGCCGCGGCGGTCGTCGCCGGCCTCGCCGATCTCGGGCTGACGCGGGTGCGGTTGATCGTGCGGGAGCCCGCGCGAGCGGCGGAGACGGCCACCGCCGCGGCGCGGGCGGGGCTGTCGGCAGAGGTCCTGCGCTGGTCGGACACTGACTTCGCCGAGGCCGTGGCAGGTGCCGCCGCGCTGGTGAACACGGTGCCGCCGGACGCCGTCGTCCCGCATCTCGCGCAGCTCGCCGCGGTGCGGTGCGTGCTCGACGTGATCTATCACCCTTGGCCGACGCCGCTCGCGGAGGCGGTCGGCGATCGTGGCGGCCGCGTCGCCACCGGGCTGGACATGCTGCTGCATCAGGCCTTCGGCCAGGTCGAGCAGTTCACGGGTCTGCCTGCCCCCCGCGTGGCGATGCGGGATGCGCTCCGGGAGGCGACGGGCGACGTGCTGCCGCTTCCGCTGGACTGAGCCGGAGGCTACCGCGCGGGCGAAGACCGGCGGCGCGGTCGGACCCGGCTGCTACGTCCGCGGATGAGCCGCCGAGTGCCGTTCACCGGTGCCGAGAAGGAAAGCCTGCACGCAAGCCTGGAGCGGCACCGCGACGTGGTGCTGTGGAAGCTCGACGGCGTCGACGACGAGCGGCTGCGGAAGCCGACGACACCGTCCGGAGCCGCACGAGACGACGGCCGACATCCCCCGGTTCTACGGGCGGGCACGGGCCGCCGCAGACAGGGTGATCGGCGAACTCGACGTCGCGGGCGTCGGCACGGCCTCGTTCGGCGAGAGCGTGTCGATGCGGTGGGTGCTCATCCACATGATCGAGGAGACGGCCCGGCACGCGGGCCATCTGGACATCCTCCGCGAGCTGATCGACGGGGCGACCGGCGACCACCCTCCGGACTAGGTGTTGCGGAGCAGGATGTTGATGCCGTCGGATCTGGTCGATAGCCGGGTCTGTTGGCCTGCTCAGGCGGGGGTTGGCTCCGGCGCGGTCGCGCCGAAGGGGCCGTAGGTCTCGCTGCCGATTCGTGCGGCTTCGTCGATGTAGTGGGCTAACGCCTCTCGGGAGCGGGTCAGCGTGTCTACCTGGTCGTCCAAGCGACGCAGCCGGGTTCGCATGGCTGCCAGGAGCTCGGGGCAGCCGGCGAGTTCGGGGGTTTCTCCGGTTGCACATGGCAGCAGGTAGGCGATGTCCTCGGTTGACAGTCCGGCGTTGAGGAGGTGCCGGATCTGCTTCACCTTGACGACATCCGCCTGGTACACGCGGTACCCGGCCCCGGTGCGGTCCGGCGCCAACAGTCCTTGTGCTTCGTAGTACCGCAACTGATGGGCGTTGACCTCAGTCCGACGGCTGAACTCTCCGATATGCAACGTTCCTCCTTGACCTTCACACCGGTATCAACGTCCACCATGCCGCTATGGCTTCCCAGACGGATTCTGACGTGACAATCATCGGACTCGGGCTCATGGGCAGGGCGCTGGCGGGCGCGCTGCTCAAAGCGGGACATCGGGTCACCGTGTGGAACCGCACGGCCGCCAAAGCAGGGGAACTGATGTCTCGGGGGGGGGGGCACTGCTTGCCGACTCAGCCAACAGTGCGGTCAACGCGAGCCCGGTGACCATCACTTGCGTCTCTGACTACCAGTCACTCCAGCAAGCGTTGGCCCCAGTCGCCGACGAGCTCGACAGTCGACTCCTGGTCAACCTGACGTCGGGTGACTCAGCGCAGGCCCGCGAGATGGCCCGATGGGCCGAGCAACGAGGTGCCTACTATCTGGACGGGTGCGATCATGGCCATCCCACCGACCATCGGCACCGCCGAGGCAGTGATCCTGCTGAGCGGCTCCAAGACCGCCTTCGACAGTCAGCAGTTCGTCCTCGACGCGCTCGGAACCGCCAGCTATCTCGGTGAGGACCACGGCTTGTCTGCTCTGTACGACGTCGCCGGCCTGAGCATGATGTGGGGCGTCTTGAACGCCTGGCTCCATGGAGTGGCCCTGCTCGGTACCGCTGGCGTCGACGCGTCCACCTACACGCCGTTCGCGGTGCAGATGGCGCAGGGAACGCTCGGGTGGCTGGCAGGTTATGCCGACCAGGTGGACAGTGGCACCTACCCGCCCGACGACGCGACGCTCGCCACCCATGCGGGCGGAATGGCTCACCTTGTCGAGGAGAGCAAAAGACTGGGCGTCAACGCGGACCTCCCCAGGCTGTTCAAGGCGCTGGCGGACCGGGCGATCACTGCCGGCCAAGCAGGAAAGGGCTACGCCGCTCTGGTCGAGCAGTTCACCCCGGAGCCGAGGACATCATGACGGGTGAGAACGGCGACACCCCAGACGCGTACTACGTCGACCCCAACACCTCGGCAGCCACGGGCGGGGATGTCGTGGTGATCGAGCAGGGCCGAATCAGCAAGATCTACGGCTTCTTCGGCTAGATGCTGAGGGCAAGAACGTGGTTCATCCGAATGCTCCACTCAGCGAAGGATGCTGACAGCTCATCGAGCGCTGCGAGACGCGCCCCGATCGCTCAGTGGCCACAGAGCGCGGCATCTCCCGTGCCTGCACGTCAAAGTGGGTCAACCGGTGGCGCCGCTATCGCATCTCCGAAGGGGGCGGCTGGCGCGTCCACGGCCGCGACAGCGAGCAGACCAAGAGGGCGGGCCGAGCGAAGTCAACTGGCGCGAAGCACGGTGACGTTCGAAGGACGCATCCGTCCCGCACAGCCAGCTAACCACCCAAGACCGCTTACACCGTTCGATCGACACTCCCTCCGGTGTGAGAGCGGGCACGGGAAGAGAGACCTCACCAGCTAGCACCAGCTAGAAGGGTGGTCCGGTGTTGGGTGGGTTGCCGGTTCGTTG
>NZ_JAEHOB010000002.1 GCF_016464705.1 Qaidamihabitans albus | reverse complement strand
GATCATCGAATGCGCTGCCCGCGCCGAGGACACCAGCGTCCAGGGCGGGGAACGGGCGGTGCTCACCGTCACCCTGAGCCTGGCCGAGCTGGAGGAGCGCACCCGGGGGGCGGTGCTGGGCCGCCCGGGCACCGGCATCCACGTCGCCATGGCGGCACGCCCGCGGAACCTGCACCCGGGCACCGTGAGCACCGTGGCCGTGATCCTTCGGCGCCGTTGAAGGCGTCGAAGGGTCACGGCCACCCGGCGCTCCCCGAATGCTGCGCGCGCCGCGTTGCCGCCATCTCCTGTTCGACGCGCCAGGTGCGGCCGTCGTCGGCCGAGACCTCGCCGGTCCAGGAGAACGACGTGGCCGAGATGTCCGAGAAGGACCAGCGCAGCAGCTCACCGCTGCGCTGGTCGGTGCCGTGCAGCACGAGCCGGTCGCCCTCCGCGCCGCCGGTCAGCGTGCAGACGTTGCCGTTGACCGGTCCGAGCCAGCAGGCGTACCAGCGCCCCGTCCGTGCATCGGCGAACCGCACCGTGGTGCCCGCACCGCCGGCAACGGCGACGAAGCCGTCGTGGCGTCCCGCCTGGTGGGTCACCAGCACGTCCTGCACCGCCCGGCCGCCGAGGACCCAGCCGAAATGCCATTCGCCGGTCAGCTCCACGGGTTCGCCGCCTGCGGGCAGATGCCTGATCCGCATGTCCCAGCCGCCGACGAACCGTCCGAAGTCGTCCAGCCGGTCGCCCAGCGCGGGATCCGGTCCAGCCGCCGCCAGATACTCGATCATGCCGCCATTGTCGGTGCCCGCGACGCGCGCGGGCTTGAAGATTCTTGCGGCTTCCGGCGCGGATCACCGATGCCGCGCCGCCTCCAGGGCCTCCAGGGCACGGCTGGCCGTCCCGGGATGAGCGACGAGGCGGCTCAGCCGTCGGCGAGGAACTCCGCGAGCACCGGAGCGAGCACCTCGGGGGACGGCATGTGTCCCTGGTCCTCGAGTACACGCAGCCGGCCGTCGGGCAGGGTCCGCGCGATCCGCCGGGCCGAGTCCCTCATCCACTCCGGGCTCGCGCCGCCCGCCAGGACCAGCGCGGGCATCGGCACGTCGCCGAGTGACTCGACCGGGACCGTGCCACCCTGGTCGATGTTGCCCATGATCTCGAACTCGTAGGCGAGGGTGTGCGCCATCGCCAGCACGGACGGATCCTGGCACATTCCCTCGACCATCTCCGGCGGCATGCCGGCGCCGCCCAGGAACAGTGCGATCGCCTCGTCCCGGCGGTCCTTCGCCAGCGCGGCCCCGATGTTCTCCGCGATCTCCCGAGCGCTCCTGCGCTCGTCCTCGCTGTCGGGTCCGTAGGGCGGCTCGTGCAGCACGAGCCTGGTGACCGGCAGGCCGTGCGCCGCCGCGTGCAGGACCAGGCCCGCGCCGGAGGAGTGGCCGTACAACGCGGCCTTTCCACCGGCCGCGGCGATGAGGGCGTCGAGGTCCTCGATCTCCCTGGCGACCGCGTACGGTGCCGTGTCCCCGCTGTCACCGCGGCCACGGCGGTCGTAGTTGAACACGGTGAACCGGCTTGCGAGCCGTTCGGCGAGCGGGCGGGTCGCCGAACGGTCGCACAGTGCTGCGGCGGCGAGAATCAGCGGCGGGCCCTGCCCTGCTCGCTCGAACGCGATCGGCGTTCCGTCCTTCGAGACAGCCTTCTCCATGAGAGCCTCCCAGTCGCGCGGGCGCCGTCGCGGCACCCGTCATGAGAGTGTCGTAGCAGAGTTCGCCGATTCGACAGCCGGAGATGTCGAAATCGGGCCGCGTGCGCCGACTCCTCGACGAAGGGCAGCACAGCGGCCACCACCGGGAGGAGCGGCATGAAGTACCTGATCCTGATCTACAGCAACCCGCGGAGCTGGGAGCACCCCATGTTCCTGCATCAGCACGACGATCTGTCCCCCGAGGAGCGCGAGGCCGCCACGAAGGAGCTGGCCGCGCTGCTCACCGAGATCGCCGAGTCCGGCGAGCTCGTCGACAGTGCGGCACTGGCCGACCCGATCAACACGAGAACGGTCCGGGTGCGCGATGACGCCATGACCGCCACGGACGGGCCCTTCCTGGAGACCAAGGAACACCTCGCCGGTTACTTCGTGGTCGACTGCGACGGCATCCAGCGGGCCACCGAGCTCGCGGCCCGCTTTCCCGACGCGCGCTACAGCGCCGTGGAGGTCCGGCCGATCATGGACATGGCGGGGATGGAGATGTGACGGCACCGGCTGAGCTGGAGGACCTGCTGCGCCGGCTGGCGCCGCGGGTCCTCGGCACGCTCGTGCGCCGCCGCGGTGACCTGGACGCCTGCGAGGACGCCGTTCAGGAGGCGCTGCTCGCCGCCGCCCTGCAGTGGCCGGAGGCGGGCATCCCGGACCACCCGGTCAGCTGGCTGCTCACGGTCGCGGGCCGCTGCCTCACCGACGCGTGGCGCAGCGATGCGGCGCGCCGCCGGCGGGAGACGGCGCTGGCACCGCCCGATGAGCCGGTGTCGCCGGGGCCGGACGAGGACAGCGCGGTCCATCGGGACGACACGCTCACCCTGCTGTTCCTGTGCTGCCACCCGGCACTGCCACCGTCCGCGCAACTGGCGCTCACGCTGCGCGCCGTCGGCGGGCTGAGCACGAGACAGATCGCCCGCGCCCTGCTCGTCCCGGATGCGACGATGAGCCAGCGCATCAGCCGCGCCAAGCAGCGCGTCAAGGCTTCGGGCAGCGAGTTCCGCATGCCGCCGGAGCACGAGCGGGATGACCGGCTGCGGGTGGTCCTGCACGTCTTCTACCTGATCTTCAACGAGGGCTATGCCGCCAGCTCCGGCCCCGACCTGCTGCGCACCGAGCTGACCGGCGAGGCGATCCGGCTCGCCCGTGAGCTGCACCGCCTGTTGCCCGGCGACGGTGAGGTCACCGGACTGCTGGCGCTGATGTTGCTGACCGAGGCGCGGCGCGCCGCCCGGACCGGGCCGGGCGGCACGCTCGTGCCGCTCGCGGAGCAGGACCGCCGGCTCTGGGACCGGGAGCACATCGCCGAGGGCACCGCGCTGCTCACCACCGCCCTGAGCACGGCGCCGATCGGCCCCTACCAGCTACAGGCGGCGATCGCCGCCGTGCACAGCGAGGCGGCCTGCGCCGACGACACCGACTGGCCGCAGATCCTGCTGCTGTACCGGCTGCTCGAAGGCGTCTGGCCGAACCCGGTGGTGACGTTGAACCACGCCGTGGCCGTCGCGATGGTGCGTGGCCCACGGGCCGGGCTCGACCACCTTGCCGGGCTCGAGTCGGACAAGGCGATGGCGGACCGGCACCGGCTTCATGCCGTCCGCGCGCACCTGCTCGAGATGGCGGGAGAGCACGACGCAGCCCGCGCCGCATACGAACTCGCCGCCCGCCGCGCTACCGGTATCCCCGAGCAGCGCTACCTCGTGGCGCAGGCCGCGCGGCTCTCCGCCGGTCTCGGGACAGCCCACGCCCAGCGACGGCGCTGAGCCCGCGAACGGCCCGGCCGGAAATCAGGCGCCGTCCAGGCTGAGCAGCCGGCCGGCGAGGAAGCGCCGGTCGGCGGGACTGGTCGCCAGCTCGTGCGCGCGGCGGTACTCGGTGGCGGCCTCGTCAAGGCGGCCGAGCCTGCGCAGCAGGTCCGCGCGGGTGGCGTGCAGCAGGTGGTAGCGCCGCAGCTCCTGGAGCCCGTCGATCCGCTCGATCCGCTCCAGCCCGGCGGCCGGGCCCTCGGTCATGGCGACGGCGACCGCGTGGTTGAGCGCGACCACGGGCGACGGCGCCATCTCGTGCAGCTCGGCGTACAGCGCCGCGATGCGCGCCCAGTCGGTCTGCCCTGGCGTCCGCGCCTGCGCGTGGACCGCGGCGATCGCCGCCTGCACCTGGTACGGACCCGGCCTGCCGTGCCGCAGCGCACGGTCAAGCAGCCGGACGCCCTCCTCGATCGCAGCCCGGTCCCAGCGTGACCGGTCCTGATCGTCGAGCAGGACGAGCTCGCCCTCGGCGGTGTGCCGTGCGGCGCTGCGCGCGTCGTGCAGCAGCATCAGGGCCACCAGGCCGAGCGCCTCCGGCTCGTCGGGCATCAGGCTGGCGATCAGCTTGCCGAGCCGGACCGCCTCCGCACGCAGGTGCTGCCCCTGCTCGCCGCGCCCGGCCGTGTAGCCCTGGGTGAAGACCAGATAGACCACGGCGAGCACTCCGGAGAGCCGCTCGGGCAGCAGGTGATCGGCGGGCACCTCCATGGTGATGCCCGCGTCCCGGATCTTCCGCTTCGCCCGCACCAGCCGCTGGGCGAGGGTGGCCTCGCCGACCAGGAAGGCACGCGCGATCCGGCCCGCGGTGAGCCCGACGACCGCCTGCAGCGTCAGCGCCACTCGCGCTTCCTCCGACAGCGCGGGATGGCAGCAGGTGAAGATCAGGCTCAGCCGGTCGTCCCCGACCCGGGCCAGGCGGTCCTCGCCGTAGCCGGTCATCACCGTCACCGCCTCGCCCTTACCGGCCTGCTCCTGCTTGGCGTGCGCCGTCCGCGCCCGGCGGAGCCGGTCGATCGCCCGGTTGCGGGCAGCCGTCAGCAGCCAGGCGACCGGATCACCGGGCACCTCCGTCCGCGGCCAGGTCCGCAACGCCAGCGCGCACGCCTCCTGGAGTGCGTCCTCGGCCAGTTCGAAGTCACCGAGCACCCGGACCAGCGCGGCGAGCATCCTGGCCCGGTGCTCGCGATACGCCTTCTCGACCGCCGCCGCGGACGCGCTCCCGGTCATTCCGGGGCGATCGCCGCGGGCGGGCCCGCGTTGCGGCGGTGCAGGCCGGGTGCCTCGAAGATCGGCCGGACCTCGATGGAGCCCTGCTCGGCCAGCGGGCAGAGCGCGGCCAGCTCGAGAGCCTCGTCGAGGTTGCGGCAGTCCAGGATGTAGTAGCCGCCGAGATGCTCGTGCGTCTCCGCGAACGGCCCGTCGGTGATCAGCGTGCGGCCCTCGCGCACCCGCACCGTGGTGGCCGTTTCCGCAGGCCGCAGCGGATCGCCGCCGACGAAGGTGCCGCGCCTGCGGCACTCGTCGGCGAAGGCGTTCATCCGCTCCAGCGCCTCGTCGAAGCCCGGATCGCCCGGCTCCGGCGGACCGCCGCAGTCGTAGATGAGCATCATGTAGCGCATCGAGTCCTCCTGTCCGGCCTGTTTCCTGCGGTACACGTTTCCTGTCGTACAGAGAATGACGAGCCGGACGGCCGGAACTCGACACCCGGACGACGGACTGTGCGAGATGGGCATTCGAGATGGGCACTCGAGATGGGCGGAGCCTAGTCCGGATCTGCCCGCTCCGTCCGTGATCGGATCGATAGCCGTTCGCCGTCGCCGGTGCTCCGGGGTGCTGTTGGATGGACCGGCACCGACCATCGGCGGAAGGAAGAGCACGTGCAGGACGGCGACAGCGCGGCGGAGCGGTCCTCGGCGCGGGTCCGGTTTCCCGGGATCAGCCCGCGGGCCTATGAGCATCCGGTCGACCGGGGTGCGCTCGCGACGCTGCGGATGGTGCCCGGGTTCGCGGAGGTGCTCAAGGCGGTGTCCGGCTTCTTCGCCGAGCGCGGCGAGCGGCTGATGGCGCTCGGCTCGGCCATCCGTGTCGGGCCGGAGCAGTACCCGGAGCTCGACCGGATCCGGCACGAGTGCGCCGCGACCCTCGACGTGGACCCGGTACCCGACGTCTTCGTCGCCCGCGGGGCCGAGCCACAGGCGATGACGCTTGGCATGGACTCGCCGTTCGTCCTGCTCACCACCGGGCTCGTCGACCTGCTCGACGCCGAGGGCGCCCGGTTCGCGATCGGGCACGAGCTGGGGCACGTGCTGTCCGGCCACGCGGTGTACCGGACGATGCTGGTCCGGCTGCTGCGGCTGCAGCTGAGCATGTTGGATGCCGGTCAGCGCGCTGGGCCTGCGCGCCGTCACCGCCGCCCTCAACGAGTGGTTCCGCAAGTCCGAGCTGTCCTGCGACCGGGCGGGCCTGCTGTGCGGGCAGGACCCGGCCGCGGCGCTGCGGGCGCACGTGCTGCTGGCAGGCGGGCTTGATCCGGCGCGGGTGGACATCCCGTCCTTCCTCGAACAGGCGCGCGAGTACGAGGCGGGGGAGGGCCTCCGGGACAGCCTGCTGAAGCTGGCCAACATCGAGCTGATGCCGCACCCGCTGGCGGTCGTGCGTGCGGCGGAGTTACAGAAGTGGGCGGCGTCGGAGGAGTACCGCTCCATCCTCGGCGGGGACTATCCGCGCCGCGCGGACGACGACCCGCAGGCGGGCTGGTCGGCGGACGTCAAGTCGGCGGCCAGGTCCTACCGGGACACGTTCACCGCGTCCACCGACCCGCTCGCGAAGGTGCTCGGCGAGGTCGGCGAGGCGGTGTCCGGTGCGGCAGGCAAGCTGTGGAGCAAGCTCTGACACTCCGGACAGGGCCGCGGCTAGTGGATGTCGCGGCGCTGGAGCAGCCAGCCGCCGAGTGCGGTGAACGCCACGAGGTAGGCCCCGAGCACGAGCGCAGCCTGCGTTGGCGCGACCAGCTCGGCGACTCCCGGCGTGTCGGGCCGCGCGCCGAGCGAGGCGACCAGCGAGCCCGCGTTGGGGCCGGGCAGCGCCTTCTGCATGTCGGCGACCCAGTCGAGCAGCGGCGCCGCGATCGCGGACAGCAGGTTCTGCACCGCCAGCAGCCAGACGAGCCCGAGCCCGACCGGCAGCGCCACCGAGCGCAGCGCGATCGCCAGCAGCATGCCGAGGCTCGCCCACATCGTGCTCGCCAGCCAGGCGCCGCCTGCACCAGCGAGCAGGTCGGCCGGTCCGGGCCAGTTGATCGGCCGACTCTCCACCGTGGCGACGACGACGCTCGCGGTGGCCGCGACGGTCAGCAGGGTCAGCACGAGGATCAGCGTCCCGGTCAGCACGGTGATGATCTTGGCGCCGTACACCCGTGCCCGGGACGGGATCTGCACCAGCACGGACTTCCACGTCTCCCAGCCGTACTCGCTGCCGACCACGAGCACGCCGAAGATGAGGGCGAGCGCACCGACGAACACCGGAACCCCGCCGATGGCGTTGGACACGAACTGCGCGGGCAGCATGGAGTCCAGCCCGCGTTCGCTGTTCGGGGCGTCCGAGGTGGCGCCGGAGAGGCCCGCGTACGGGATGAGGTAGGCGAAGACGACGGAGAGCGTGGCCGCGATGCCGAGCAGGAGCCAGTTGGCGGGCCGGCGGGCGTGCTTGGCGAACTCGGCTCGGACGTTACTCCACATGGGACTGTGCTCCGGTCAGTTCGAGGAAGGTCTTTTCGAGGTCGGGCTCGTGCCAGTGCAGCTCCGAGACGTCGATCCCGGCGCGCACCAGCTCGGTGTTGATCCGCGAGGCCTGGTCGGGCTCGACGTCGAGCTCCAGCACCTCGCCCTCGGTCCGCACCCGCTCGGCCCCGACCAGCCGCCCGGCGACGTCCCTGGCCTCGGCGAGCGGATCGGCGGCCACCCGCAGGCTCGCGGTTCCGAACTCGCCCACCGTCCGCTCGGCGACGAGCCGGCCCTGCGCGATCACCCCGACGCGGTCGCAGACCTGCTGGACCTCGGCGAGGAGGTGGCTCGACAGCAGGATCGTGCAGCCTTCGGCGGCGAGCTTGCGAATGGTCCGCCGCATGTCCGCCATCCCGGCCGGGTCGAGCCCGTTCGTCGGCTCGTCGAGGATGAGCAGGCCGGGCTTCTTCAGCAGGGCCGCGGCCAGGCCCAGCCGCTGCTTCATGCCGAGCGAGTACGTGCCGTACCTGTCGTCGGCCCGGTCGGTCAGGTCGACGGTGTCCAGCACACCGGGGACGCGGGAGCGGTCCACCCCGGCGTGCCCGGCGAGGACGCGCAGGTTCTGCCTGCCGGACAGGTACGGGTAGAACGAAGGCCCCTCGATCAGGGCGCCCACCGAGGCCAGGTAGCCGGGCCCCGGCGGCCTGCCGAACAGCCGCACGCCGCCCGACGTGGGCCGGACGAGCCCGAGCAGCATCCGCAGGGTCGTCGTCTTGCCCGCGCCGTTGGGGCCGAGGAAGCCGTAGACCTCGCCGTCCCGGACGTGCAGCCGCAGCTGGTCCACCGCCAGAATCTCGCCGTAGCGCTTGGTCAGCGCCGTGGTCTCGACCGGATCGCTCATGCCATCAGCCTCCCCGGGAAGGCGCGGCCCGGCATCGGCCGCGAAGCGACACCGCGGGCTACGTCGGTGGGCGTACTCAGCTCTGCGAGCGCCGTCCCCGGATGCGGCCCCAGGGCTTGTAGACGGCGAGCACGATGGCGAACAGCAGCGCGAGCGGCGACACGATCGGCGGGAAGTAGATGTCGAACGGGCGCTCCATCGTGACCCGGCCGGCCATCAGCTGCCTGCCGTACTCGGCCGCGGCCTCCACGGTCGGCTGGAGGGCCACCGGCACGAGCGCGGTGAGGATCACGGCGAGCCCCAGCTTCACGGCCACCCACCAGTACTTCAGCACGCCGTACCGCGTACCCCAGCCGAGGGCGAGGCCGCTGGCGAGGGTGAGCAGGCCGAGCGGGACGAGGGTCCAGACCGCGAACAGCTCCACCGCCTGGTAGCTCAGCGCGACCACCCTCGGGTCGGACGACAGGACGGTGCGCAGCACGAGCACGCCCAGCGCGATGTCGACGCCCAGCCAGCCCACCGCCGAGCTGATGTGGACGACCAGTACCGCCTTCCGGGCCCGGGGCGAGAGGTGCCGCCCCCGTGTCCGCTCGGATTTCGTCGCCATCGGGCCATGGTGGCAACGGCGGGTGGTTGGCCGCATCCCCCGGGGATCGACACCTCCTGCGCCCTGCGACGTAGCGCCCTGGCTACGTCGCCCTGCGTACGGCGGGCCGTTCCGGGGCATACCCTGCTGGTCGGAGACTTTCGTCGGCCTCGTCTCGGAGATCCGTATGCCCGTCTCGCCCGAGCGCTCCATGGAGCCCCGCTCGCCGGAGGGGCCCCCTTCGGCCGACCGCCCGCTGATCGACACCGGGATCTACCGGGACGGCCGCCGGGTGGCCTCGCCCGGCAGCGTCGCCGACACCTACCGCGAGCTGTCCGGAGCCGACGGGAACATGGCGTGGATCGGCCTGTACCGCCCCGCCGAGGCGGAGCTACTGGCCGCCGCGGACCAGTTCGGACTGCACGAGCTCGCGGTCGAGGACGCGATCGTCGCGCACCAGCGGCCCAAGCTCGAACGCTACGGTGACACGCTGTTCGTCGTCCTGCGCGCCGCCCGCTACCTCGAGGCGCGCGAGGAGGTCGACTTCGGCGAGCTGCACCTGTTCGTCGGCCCGAACTTCGTGCTCACCGTCCGGCACGGCCAGGCGCCCGACCTCGCCGCCGTGCGCAGCCGGATGGAGGGCGACCCCGACCTGCTGTGCCGCGGGCCCGCGGCCGTGCTGTACGGCATCCTGGACAGCGTCGTCGACGGCTGCGCGCCGGTGATCGCGGGGCTGCAGAACGACATCGACGAGATCGAGACCGAGGTGTTCGGCGGTGATCCGCACGTCTCCCGCCGGATCTACGAGCTCTCTCGCGAGGTCATCGACTTCCAGCGCGCCACCCGGCCGCTGCAGGGCATTCTGGACAGCCTGATGACGGGCGCGGGCACCTTCCGCATCGACGACGAGCTGCAGCGCTACCTCCGCGACGTCGCCGACCACGCCACCACGGTGGCCGAACGGGTCGACGGCTTCCGGCAGATGCTCGGGGACATCCTCACCGTCAACGCCACTCTCGTCACGCAGAACCAGAACGAGGAGATGAAGAACATCACCAAGGCCAGCTACGCGCAGAGCGAGGAGCTGAAGAAGATCTCGTCGTGGGCCGCGATCGTGTTCGCACCCACCGTCGTCGGCACCATCTACGGGATGAACTTCGACTACATGCCCGAGCTGCACTGGGTCTTCGGTTACCCGTTCGCGCTGGCGCTGATGGCCGCGGCCTGCGGCCTGCTCTACGTGCTGTTCAGGCGCCGTGACTGGCTCTAGTGGTCCCGCCGCGGCAGTCAGGGCTCGTGAGTGTCGAGCCGCGTTGGAACACAGCGTGGGAACACGGGTAGCCACTCACGAGCGGTGACGCGGTTACCCTGCTTCACGGAAGGTTCAGGGCGTCGTCACCGTGGCCGGCGTGCTCCGCAGGTCACCGGAAAGGAATCGCCCGATCGTGCCCTCCAGCGCCACCGGCTCGCTGCCGCCTCCGACACAGGCGCCGGGGCGGGCGCACCTGCCGCGCGTCATCTCCGCGGCCGCCGTCGCACTCGCGCTGACCGCCCCCGGCCAGACCGCGGCGGTGTCGGTGTTCGTCGACCCGCTCATCCGCGACCTCGGCGTGTCCCGCTCGGCGGTGTCCACGGCGTACCTGATCGGCTCGCTCTCCGGTGCGTTCGTCATGCCGTTCCTCGGCAGGCTGATCGACCGGTTCGGGCCCCGCCGCATCATGGCGGCGGTCGCGCTGTGCTTCGGCCTGATCCTGATCGCCTCGACGGCGGCGGGTGAGGTGATCGGCCTGACGGCGGCCTTCGTGGGCATCCGGGTCGGCGGCCAGGGCGCGCTGACCCTGGTGGCCACCACCACCGTGGCGATCTACGTGCAGCGGCGGCGCGGCTTCGCGGTCGGCGTCAGCTCGGCCATCGGCACCGCGGGCATCTCCCTGGCGCCGGTGCTGCTGGAACGCCTGGTGTCCGAGTGGGGCTGGCGGGCGGTGTGGATCGGCGAGGGCATCGCCGTCTGGGCGCTGGTCATCCCCGCGGCGCTGCTGCTGCTTCCACGCCGGCCTGCCGAGCGAGCCGCCGCCGGGACGGAGCCGGACAGCAGGCCCGGCAGCGCGCTGCCCGCCGTGGACTGGACGCTCGCCGAGGCGATGCGCACCGGCATGTTCTGGGTGGTGGCCTGCGGCGTGGCGGTCTGTGCGCTGGTCACCACCGGCCTGAACTTTCACCAGGTCTCCGTGCTCGGGGAGCGCGGGCTGAGCGTGACCGAGGCCGCCGCGACGTTCGTGCCGCAGACCGTCGCCGGGCTGGTCGCCACCTTCGGCCTCGGCTGGCTCGCCGACCGGTTCTCCGACCGGGTCCTGATCATCTCGACCATGGTCGTGCTGGCGGCGGCCACCGTCGGCGCGGGCTGGCTCTCACCCGGCTTCACCGCCGTGCTCTACGGCGTGGGGCTCGGCGCCGCCGCCAACGGGGTGCGCACGCTGGAGGCGGTCGCGTTCCCGCGCTGCTTCGGGCTGAGCCATCTCGGCACGATCCGCGGTGTCGTGCACTCGATCACCGTCGGCGCCTCCGCATTCGGCCCGCTGCTGCTCGCTCTCGGCCGCGACCACGCCACCAGCTACCTGCCCGCCCTGCTGGGGTTCGCCGCGCTGCCCGTCGCCGTCACCGTGGCCGCGGTGCTGGTCCGCACGCCGCCGCCGGTTCCGCCACGGCGCTCGCCGTGACCGCCGCCCCGGCCTGGGCGATTCGCATCCGGCCCGGTTTGATCTAGAGTGGCCCGGCCGACTGGTCAGCGACGACCCTTGGGGAGAACATGGCCGGACAACGTGGCGTACTGCGGAAGGTCGCCGACTTCACGGGGCGCTGGTTCGCCCTGCTGGTCGTGCTCGGTGGGGTCGTCGGCCTGCTGATCCCCGGCCAGGTCGCGGTGCTGACCGACTACATCCCGCTGCTGCTCGGCGTGATCATGTTCGGGATGGGGCTCACGCTGCGGCCTGCCGACTTCGCGCTGGTGCTGCGCCGCCCGCGCGCGGTGCTGCTCGGCCTGGCCGCGCAGTTCCTGGTCATGCCGCTCGCCGCGTGGAGCGTCAGCTGGGCGCTCGGGCTGACCGGGATGCTGCTGGCCGGCATGGTGCTCGTCGGGTCGGCACCCGGCGGCACCGCGTCGAACGTGATCGTCTACCTGGCGAAGGGCGACGTCGCGCTGTCGGTGACGCTCACGTCGGTGGCCACGCTGCTCGCGCCGCTGCTGACCCCGCTGCTCGTGCTGTGGCTGGCGGGCTCGGACCTGCCGGTCGGCTTCTGGTCGCTGTTCGAGTCGATCGTGCAGATCGTGCTGGTGCCGGTCGTGGCGGGGTTGCTGGTCCGGGCGCTCGCCACGCGGCTGGTCGAGCGGGTCCTGCCCTACCTGCCGCTGGTCTCGGTCACCGGCATCGTGGTCGTGGTCGCCGCCGTGGTCGGTGCCAACAGCGGGGTGATCGGCGACAGCGGGGTCCTCCTCGTCATCGCGGTGATCGCGCACAACGCGATCGGCCTGGTGCTCGGCTACTTCGCGGGCCGGGTGTCCGGACTGGACGAGTCCGCGCGCCGGGCGGTGAGCATCGAGGTCGGGATGCAGAACTCCGGGCTCTCGGCGAGCCTGGCCACCGCACACTTCGCCCCGCTGGCCGCGTTGCCTGCCGCGCTGTTCTCCGTGTGGCACAACGTGTCCGGCTCGCTGCTCGCCACCTACTGGGCGCGCAGGCCGGCGAGGCCGGGTGGCGCGCCCAGCAGGTGGCCGCTCAGAAGCCGGCGGTGATGCGGCTGAACTCCCAGTCCGGCTGGGCGATCCCGCTGCAGTGCGCCGCGACGCCGCCGCCCGCGCAGCCGCGGTCCCGGTTCACCGACCAGAACGAGAGCCGCCCGATGCCGCGATCCCTGGCCCAGTCCCGGATCTGCGTCCAGGTGGACACGCTGGTGACCTCCTGCTGGTCGGAGAGCCCGTTCATGCCGGAGATCCCCAGGTGACCGTAGGCTGTGGCGTCCGACCAGCCGAAGGTCGCCTTGAGCTTGTCCTTCAGCCCCTCCGCGGCGCCGACCGTGCTCTGGTACATGTTCCCGCCGCCGCCGAAGTTGAACGGCATGATGGTGAACACGTCGATGTCCGCCTGCAGGGCGCTCGCCCGCTCGATCAGCCGGTTGCCCCACCAGTTGGGGCCGGAGGTCGTGGTACCGAAGGTGATGATCGTCCGGATTCCGGGGTTGTTCCGCTTGACGATCTTCAGCGCGTTCAGGATCCGGTCCTGCACGACCTCGTTCTCGAACTCGTCGGAGTTCTCGATGTCGATGTCGATCGCCCTGAGGCCGTAGGCGTCGATGACCCGCTGGTAGGCCCCGGCCAGCGCCTCGGCCGTGGCGCAGTTTGGGCCGAGCTTGTTGCCGCTCCAGCCGCCGAACGAGGGCACGATGTCGCCGCCGTTCGCGCGGATCTGGGCGATCGCCTGTGCGTCCACACCGCCGAGTAGCGGCCGGTTGCCATCCCACGCGGGATTGCAGCCGCCGCCGGAGAGGACGAACGCGAGCGTGAACCAACGGACTCCCGTGGCGTTCATGACCGTGGTGGGCGAGGGCGGGTTGCCCCAGCCGAGGTAGAGGTAGGGCGCCGCGCGGCCGTCGGCCGGTGTGCCGGGATCACCCGGATCACCGGGGTCTCCCGGGTCTCCCGGATCGCCGGGGCCGCCGTCGCAGGGCGCGCCGTTGAGGGTGCAGCCCGAGATCCCGCCGAGCCCGCCGGGGCTGCCGTTGAAACCGAAGCTGTGGCTGGCTCCGGCGGCGAGCGTCGCCGCCCAGCCGGGGTTGCGGAACTCGTGGTGCCGGCCGTCGCTGGTCCGCTGGGCGTCCCAGGAGCTGGTGATCGAGTATCCGGCGGGCAGGTCGAACGCCACCGTCCAGCCGTTGAGCGCGGTGGAGCCGCCGTTGGTGACGGTGATCCTGCCTTCGAAGCCGGTGCCCCAGTCGGACACCTTGGTGAACGTGGCCGTCGGGCCCGGTGCGGCGACGGCAGGCATCGCGGCGACGCCGAGCAGCGCCGTCGCGGCAGCCAGGAAGAGTGTCAGTGAACGCCATCGGAATCTGGACATCGGCAGACCTCGCAGGGTGGCAGGGACGGGGACGAACCGGTCTTGCCCGCCCCAGTGTGGTCTAGACCACAATTCGCCGCAAGGGTCTGAACCAATATGGGTGGGCTATCCCTGTCGCCGCCAGCGCCAGTTGAGTTCGCCCGCCTGCGGTGGTGGCCCCGGCAGGGGGTCGCCACCGTCCTGCTCGAGACTGCCGATCAGCAGGGCGAGGAAGCGGCGGCGCAGCTGCCTCGTCCGCTCGCCGTCGGGTACGCGGATCGCGGCGCAGCCCTCCAGGACGAGGCCGATGTCCTGGGTGACGGCGTCGCGGCGGAGCCTGCCCGTGGCCCTGGCCCGCTCGACCAGCGCGGTGGCGAGCTCGCCGGCCCGTTCGGCGTCGCGGCCCATCTCCGGTGTCGGGGTGAACGTTCCGGCCAGGTGCACGGTGAGGGAGTGCACGTCGGCGTCCACGACGCGTTGGAGGAAGCGGGACAGGGCGAGCCAGCCGTCCGGTTCGGCGACGGCCCGCTCGGCCTCCTCGACGTAGCGGAGGAGACCGTCGTGGCACAGCGTGCGGAGCAGGTCCTCCTTTCCGGGGTAGCGCCGGTAGAGGGCGCTGATGCCGACGCCGGCCCGCTTGGCCACGGCGGACACCGGGGCCTTCGGATCGGCGAGGAACACCTCGCGCGCGGCGTCGAGGATGGCCAGGTCGTTGTGCGCGGCCTGCCGCCTGCGGCCGGCCAGGCCGTCGGGGGAGGGCGCTTCGCTGCCGGCGGACATGGCGGCAGATTAGCACTGGAACGGATCATTCCGCTCTGCTACTGTTTCGGAACAAAGCATTCCGTTCCGAAGGAGTCAGCATGACCGGCACCGCGATCCGCCCCTTCCGTGTCGATATCCCGCAGGCCAGGCTCGACGACCTGAACGAGCGCCTGCGCCGCGCGCTGTGGCCGGACGAGCCGGCCGGTGTCGGGGACAGCTACGGCGTCACCGTCGGCCGCGTGCGCGAGCTCGCCGAGTACTGGCTGGACGGTTTCGACTGGCGCGCGCTCGAAGCCCGGCTGAACGCCTACCCGCAGTTCACCACCGAGATCGAAGGGGAGGACATCCACTTCCTGCACGTCAGGTCCTCGCGCGAGGACGCCACCCCGCTGGTGCTCACGCACGGCTGGCCCGGTTCGGTGGTGGAGTACCTGGACGTCGTCGAGCTGCTCACCGAGCCGGCATCCGCGGAGGATCCGGCATTCCACCTGGTGATCCCCTCGCTGCCTGGTTTCGGGTTCTCGGGCCCGACCAGAGGCACCGGCTGGGACCGCCACCGCACCGCGCGGGCGTGGGTGGAGCTCATGCACCGGCTCGGCTACGAGCGCTACGGCGCGGTCGGCAACGACGGCGGCTCGATGATCTCGCCCGAGATCGGCAGGCTCGACCCGGAAGGGGTCATCGGCGTCCACGTCACCCAGCTGTTCTCGTTCCCGTCCGGTGACCCCGCGGAGTTCGCGGACCTGAGCGAGGCCGACCAGGCCGCGCTGCGCCACCTGCAGTGGTTCCACGACAACAAGATGGCGTTCAACATCCTGCACAGCCAGCAGCCGCAGACGCTGGCGTTCGCGCTGGCGGACTCGCCGACCGGCCTGCTCGCGTGGAACAGCCAGCTGTTCGGTTACGGCATCGACAGGGAGTTCGTTCTCGCCAACGTGGCGATCTACTGGCTCACCGGCACGCAGGCGTCGTCGATCCGGTTCTACTACGAGGACGCCCGCGCCGAGCACCCGGCGGAGCCGACCGGTACCCCGACCGCGCTGGCCATGTTCGCGGGCGACTTCCAGTCGATCCGGCGTTTCGCCGAGCGCGACCACCACAACATCGTCAGCTGGAACTCCTACGACACCGGCGGCTCCGGCGCAAGCGGCGCGGACGCCGCCGGGCACTACGCCGCGCACGAGGCGCCCGAGGTGCTCGTCGGCGACATCCGGGAGTTCTACGCCAAGCTCGGCTGACTGCTGGGCCGCATGGAGTGGTTTCCGCGGTTCCGGCCGCGGGAACCCGCTGTGCGGCGACTCGACGGGAGAAGCCACGAAGGGAGAGTCATGGGAGCCGTTGCGCACTACGTCGAGGTCGACGCGCCGGCACAGGCCTGCTACGACTGGTGGCGGCCGCTGACCCGGCTGCCGGAGATCTTCTCCGACGTCGAGAAGGTGGAGGCCGTCGACGGCGACTCCGACCGGACGAAGTGGACCGTCAAGGGCCCGGCCGGGGTGTCGGTCGACTGGGAGGCCCGCATCGTCGAGGACTCGGCGCCGCACACGATCGCCTGGGCGACCGACGACTCGGCCGATCCAGACGTCAAGCATTCGGGCGTGGTCCGCTTCGACGACAAGGGCCACGGCGTCACCGGCGTCGAGATCAGCCTCAAGTACGACCCGCCGGCGGGCAGGGCCGGGGAGGCCGTGGCCACGTTGCTGGCCGACCCGCAGACAAAGGTCGAGCGGGCGGCGGCGGAGTTCAAGCGCATCGTCGAGACCCGCTGACCCGGTACCCCTCGTGAATGCCTGCGCGAGTTCTCACTCGGGTAGGCACTCACGAGGGGTGGGTGGCCGGCAGCTGAGCTTTTGGCGACACTCCACAAACGTGGCCGCTCACGTGTGGCGAGTCCGACGGTTCCCGTACCCGGCGGTAACGGGCAGGGTGAGGGACGGTGTAGGCGACGGTCCGCGACCCGGGCGTCGCCTTTCGTGTGTTTGTCGGACTTGTGAGGGCTCAGTCGGTGTTCAGTCGTATCGCCATCGTCAACCGGGGAGAGGCTGCGATGCGGCTGATCCACGCTGTCCGGGAACTGGCCGCCGAGGGGGGTACGCCGATCCAGACGGTGGCCCTCTACACCGAGGCCGACCGGGGGGCCACGTTCGTGCGGGCCGCGGACGCCGCCTACTGCCTCGGCCCGGCGTCCGCCCGCCCGTATCTCGACTTCGGCGTGCTCGAACGGGCGCTGACCGAGACGGAGGCCGACGCGGCCTGGGTCGGCTGGGGCTTCGTGGCCGAGGACCCGGCCTTCGCCGAGCTCTGTGAGCGGCTCGGTGTGACGTTCATCGGCCCCGGCGCCGAGGCCATGCGCAGGCTCGGCGACAAGATCGGCGCCAAGCTGCTCGCCGAGGAGGTCGGCGTCCCCGTCGCACCCTGGAGCCGCGGGGCCGTCGCCGACCTCGGCGCCGCCCTGACCGCGGCCGGGGAGATCGGTTACCCGCTGATGCTCAAGGCCACCGCAGGTGGCGGCGGGCGTGGTATCCGGGTGGCCGGTTCCGACGCGGAGCTGGCCGACGCCTTCGAGCGGACCACCCTGGAGGCGGAGCGCGCCTTCGGCAGCGGCGTGGTGTTCCTGGAACGGCTGGTGACCGGCGCCAGGCACGTCGAGGTCCAGGTGATCGCCGACGGCCAGGGCACCGCATGGGCGCTGGGGGTGCGCGACTGCTCGGTGCAGCGGCGCAACCAGAAGATCATCGAGGAGTCGGCGTCCCCGGTGCTGCGTGCCGAGCAGGTCGCCGAGCTCAAGGCCGCGGCGGAGCGGCTGGCCCTGGCCGTGGACTACCGGGGCGCCGGGACCGTCGAGTTCCTATATCACCCCGGGGACGAGCTGTTCGCCTTCCTCGAGGTCAACACCCGGCTCCAGGTGGAGCACCCGATCACCGAGGCCACGACCGGGATGGACCTCGTCAAGGCCCAGCTGCACGTCGCGGCGGGCGGCAAGCTCGGCGGCGACCTCCCCGCCGAGCTCGGCCACGCGGTCGAGGCCCGGCTCAACGCCGAGGATCCCGACCGGGACTTCGCGCCCGCACCCGGCCGGATCGAGCGCCTCAACCTGCCCGCGGGGCCCGGTATCCGGATCGACACGGGGGTCAGCGAGGGCGACACGATCCCCGCGGACTTCGACTCGATGATCGCCAAGATCATCGCCTACGGCCGCACCCGGGACGAGGCCCTCGCCCGGCTGCGCCGCGCGGTCGCCGGGACGACGGTGCTCGTCGCGGGCGGCGCCACCAACAAGAGCTTCGTCCTCGATCTGCTCGACCAGCCCGAGGTGATCGAGGCGACCGCCGACACCGGCTGGATCGACCGGGTTCGCGCGCAGGGACGGCTCGTCTCGCACCGGCACTCCGGCATCGCGCTCGCCGCCGCGGCCATCGAGGCATACCAGGACGAGGAGCACGTCGAGCGCCAGCGGCTGCTCTCCACCGCGCACGGCGGGCGCCCGCAGGTGCAGCACGAGGGCGGGCGCCCGATCGACCTCAAGCTGCGCGGCGCGGGCTACCGCGTCACGGTCGCGCAGATCGGGCCGGCGCGCTTCCGCGTCGGCATCCTCGGCGGAGACGACGTGCGGACCGTCGACGCGGAGCTCGAACGGTTCGACCGGGAGTCCGGCCAGATCACCGTGAACGACCAGCGGTTCCGGCTGGTCACCGGAACGTACGGGCCGATCCACGTGGTCGAGGTGGACGGCGTCACCCACCGGGTCAGCCGGGACGAGGGCGGCGTCGTGCGCTCGCCGGCGCCCGCGCTGGTGGTGGCCACCCCGCTCGACGCGGGCGCCGAGGTCGAGGCCGGTGCGCCGGTGCTCGTCCTGGAGAGCATGAAGATGGAGACCGTGCTGCGCGCGCCGTTCCGTGCGCGGCTGAAGGAGTCGCTCGTCTCGGTGGGCAGCCAGGTCGAGACCGGCGCACCACTGCTGCGGCTGGAACCGCTCGGTGACGACGCCGAGGCCGAGGGGCCCGCCGCGGCGCAGACGGCGGGCGTGGACCTGGCGCTGCCCCCGGAACCGGGCGGCGTCTCGGCGGCCGACCGAGCCGCGCGCAGCCGCACGGAGCTGCGCAGCCTCCTGCTCGGCTACGACGTCGACCCGAGCGACGAGGGCCGCACCCTGGCCGACTACCTGGACGCGAGGGCCGAGCTGCTGGCCTCGGGGCACCGCCCGCTCGCCGAGGAGGTCGAGCTGCTGCGGGTCTTCGCCGACCTCTCCGAGCTGAGCCGGAACCAGCCCGCGGGCGAGGAGAGCGCGGCCGACACCCGCGTGCACAGCCCGCGCGAGTACTTCCACACCTACCTGCAGAGCCTCGACGTCGAGCGGGCCGGGCTGTCCGAGACGTTCCAGAACCGGCTCGCGCGCGTGCTCGGCCACTACGGCGTCGATGACTTCGAGCGCACGCCCGCACTGGAGGAGGCGGTCTTCCGGATCTTCCTCGCCCAGCAGCGGGCCGCCGCCGACGTCGTGGTCGCCACCACGCTGCTGCGCCAGTGGCTCGCCGAGCAGCCGCCGGCCGAGGCGCTGCGCGAACCGGTCGGCTACGCGCTGGAGCACCTGATCCTGGCCACCCAGCGCCGCTTCCCCGTGGTCAGCGATCTGGCCCGCAGCGTCGTGTTCCGCTGGTTCGCCCAGCCCATGCTGCGGCGCACCCGCGCCGAGGTGTACGCCGACGTGCGCAGGCACCTGCGCCACCTGGAGCGGAATCCGGATGCGCCCGACCGCGCCGAGCGCATCGCGGCGATGGTCGCCAGCCCGGAACCGCTGGTCCGGCTGCTCGCGCAGCGCATCGGGCGCAACGGCACCGACCTGCGGCCGCTGCTGGAGGTGCTCAGCCGCCGCTACTACCGCAACCGCGAGCTCGAGCACATGCGCAGCCTCCGCGTCGCAGGGCGCTCGTTCTTCACCGCCGAGTACGACCTCGACGGCCATCGTCTGCACCTGGTGGCCACCGCCACGGACTTCGCGGGGCTGGCCGAGACGCTGCGGGCCGTTGCCGAGGTGGCGCGCGACTCCGCGGCAACGGCCGACCTCGTCGCCGAGGTCTACCTCACCTGGAACGAGCAGCCCGCGGACGCCGACGCGATGGCCGCCGAGCTGCGCGAGGCGGTCGCCGACGCGCCGCTGGCCGGCCGGGTGCGCCGCGTCACCACCACGGTGGCGGGGCGCAGCGGCGCCGCGATGCACCACCACTTCACCTTCCGGCCCTCGTCCACCGGGTTCACCGAGGAACGGCTGATCCGCGGGCTGCATCCGCTCATCGCGCAGCGGCTGGAGCTCAGGCGCCTGCGCAACTTCGACCTGACCCGGCTGCCCTCCGCCGACGAGGACGTCTACCTCTTCCGGTGCGTGGCGCCGAAGAACCCCGCCGACGAACGGCTCGTCGCGATGGCGCAGGTCCGCGACCTGACGCCGCTGCGCGACACCGAAGGGCGGCTGGTGGCGCTGCCCGCCGTCGAGGGTGCGCTGGACGCGTGCCTCGACGCGATCCGCAAGGTCCAGGCCCAGCGGCCGGCCAAGAAGCGGTTCGACACCAACCGGATCTTCCTCTACGTCTGGCCGCCGAGCGAGCTGACCGTCGACGAGCTGAACACGATCGCGCGGCGCGTGGTGCCCACGACGGCAGGCGCGGGCATTGAGGAGGTCCAGTTCCTCGGCCGTCAGCGCGACCACAGCACCGGTGAGCTGCGCGATGTCGCCGTGCGCATCTCCTACGCCGTCGGCTCCGGCGTGCGGGTCGCGGTCACCGAACCGACGGCCGAGCTGATCCAGCCGCTGGACGACTACGGGCAGAAGGTGCTGCGCGCCCGGCGCCGCGGCACCGTCTACCCGTACGAGCTGACCGGGATGCTCGCCGGTTCGCGCGGCACCTTCACCGAGTACGACCTCGACGACACCGGGGCACTGGTGCCCGTCGAGCGGCCGAAGGGGCACAACAAGGCCGCGCTCGTCGCGGGCGTGGTGAGTACCCCGACCGACCGCTACCCGGAGGGCATCACGCGCGTCGTCCTGCTCGGCGACCCGACGAAGGCGCTGGGCGCGCTGTCCGAGCCGGAGTGCGCGCGGGTGATCGCCGCTCTCGACCTCGCGGAGCGGTTGCGGGTGCCCCTCGAATGGTTCGCGCTCTCGGCGGGCGCGCGGATCTCGATGGACTCCGGTACCGAGAACATGGACTGGGTCGCCGCGGCGCTCAAGCGCATCGTGGAGTTCACCCAGGCCGGTGGCGAGATCAACGTCGTGGTGGCAGGCATCAACGTCGGCGCGCAGCCGTACTGGAACGCCGAGGCCACGATGCTGATGCACACCAGGGGCATCCTGGTGATGACGCCGGACTCGGCGATGGTGCTCACCGGCAAGCAGTCACTGGACTTCTCCGGCGGCGTCTCGGCCGAGGACAACTTCGGCATCGGCGGCTACGACCGGGTGATGGGCCCCAACGGCCAGGCTCAGTACTGGGCGCGTGATCTCGCCGGGGCGCGCGAGGTGCTGATGTCGCACTACGACCACGCCTACGTGGCGCCGGGCGAGGCGGGGCCGCGGCGGGCCGGGACGGCCGATCCGGTCGACCGCGACATCTCGGACTATCCGCACGCCGTCGTCGGCAGCGACTTCACCACGGTGGGCGAGATCTTCTCGGCCGAGGCGAACCCTGACCGCAAGAAGGCATTCGACATCCGGACCGTGATGCGCGCCGTCGCCGACTCCGACCACCCGATCCTCGAACGCTGGGCGGGCATGGCCGACGCCGACACCGCGGTGGTGCAGGACGTCCACCTCGGCGGCCTGCCGGTGTGCCTGATCGGCGTCGAGTCGCGTTCGGTGCCGCGGCGCGGCTTCCCGCCCACCGACGGGCCCGACGCGTACACGGCGGGCACGCTGTTCCCCCGCTCGTCGAAGAAGGTGGCCAGGGCGATCAACGCGGCCAGCGGCAACCGGCCGCTGGTGGTGCTGGCCAACCTCTCCGGCTTCGACGGGTCGCCGGAGTCCATGCGCAAGCTGCAACTGGAGTACGGGGCCGAGATCGGCAGGGCCATCGTGAACTTCTCGGGCCCCATCGTGTTCTGCGTGATCTCCCGCTACCACGGTGGTGCGTTCGTCGTGTTCTCGAAGGCGCTGAACCCGAACATGACGGTGCTCGCCGTGGAGGGATCGTTCGCCTCGGTCATCGGCGGCGCGCCCGCCGCGGCGGTGGTGTTCGCCGGTGACGTCGGCGCCCGTACCGCGAACGACCCGAGGGTGACCGAGCTCGAGGCACGGATCGCCGAGGCCGATGGCGCGGAGCGGGCCGAGCTGACCACCGAGCTGGCGGACGTCCGGTCGGCGGTGCGGGCGGAGAAGCTCGGCGAGGTCGCCACGGAGTTCGACCGGGTGCACAGCATCCAGCGGGCGGTGCAGGTCGGCTCGGTGGACGCGATCATCCGGCCTGCCGAGCTGCGCCCGGAGATCATCGCGGCCGTCGAGCGCGGGCTCACGGCGGGGAGCGGCGGGAGTGAACCGGGAGCGAACCGGTAGCGAACCAGTATCGCCGGGCAGAATTCGCGTTCCATCCGGCGTGGATCGCGTAGGATGGGAAGCAGCCCGCTCCCGGTGACCCCCAGGCCGGTTGAGCGGGCCCTTTAAGTGTTCGGTGCCGATCCGGCCGCTCGGCTATTCAGGCCGGGAAGTGACCGCAATGGCCTCTAACGTTCTCCCCGGACTCCCCGAGGACTCCGGGGACTCCGGGGACTCCGGGGAAAACGAGAACGAGAGGCGAGCGACATGACCACCACCGAGAAGGCCCTGACCGGCGAGCGCGCCGACCTGCTGGAGACGCTGGCCAAGCACCGGTTCTTCCTGACGTTCACCGCGCGTGAGCTTACCGACGAGCAGGCCGCTGCGAGCCCGGCCGCGAGCGCGCTCTCCATCGGTGGCCTGATCAAGCACGTCACCGCCATGGAGCGGAAATGGACCGCGTTCGCGCGGGGCGAGCGGGAGAGCATGGCGGGCGGCGGCAGCGGCTGGGAGGACGGCTTCCGGATGCTGCCGGGGGAGACCCTGGCCGGGTTGATCGAGGAGTACGAGGCGGTGGCCCGCGAGACCACCGCGTTCGTGGAGAGCGCGCCCGACCTGGACGCCTCCCACCCGCTGCCGGAGGCGCCGTGGTTCGAGCCCGGCGCGCGCTGGTCGGTGCGGCGGGTGCTGCTGCACCTGATCGCGGAGACCGCGCAGCACGCCGGTCACGCCGACATCATCCGCGAGACGCTGGACGGCGCCAAGAGCATGGGCTAGCCAGCTCGTGAGTGCGTGGGACCCTGCGGCGCGGAGCGCATCCTCCGGGGGTGGTCGGGCGAGACGGTGGGGCTAACTCGCGTGCGCACTCACGAGGCCGCTGCGCAGGGCCTCGGTGCCCAGTTGCGCGCCCCAGAACGCGTAGCCCTCCGGGCCGGGATGGAAGCCGTCCCCGGCGAACGAGCCCGCGTCGAGCGCGCCCCGGCTCATCGGCACGTGCACCGTGCGCGGCAGCGCCGCCAGCTGCGCCAGCGCCGCGTCGAGCGCCCGCGCGCGCAGGCCGAGCACGAGCCGCAGCGGCTGGGGCAGCGCCGGGAAGCGGCCCAGCGGCGGCACGCCGGCCAGCAGCACCGGCACCGGCCCCAGCCGCCGGCGCAGCCCGGCCACCAGCCGCAGGACGTCGAGCCGGAAACCGGCGGCCGGGCGCAGCCCGATCGTGTCGTTCACCCCGAGCGCCAGCACCACCAGGTCGGCCGGCTCGGCGCAGGCGGCCGCCAGCAGCTCGCGGTGCACGGTGCGGACGTCCGAGCCGGACCGGCCGGTCGCCCGCCAGCGCATACTCCGGCCGGTCTCCCTCGCGAGTGTGTGGGCGAGCTGCCCGGTGAGCGCCGCACCGTGATCGGCCGCGCCGATCCCGGCCACGGTGGACTCGCCGAGCACCAGTAGCCGCAGCGGCTGGCCGATGCCGGGCACGAGCCCCGAGGCGGGACCGCCCGCCCCCGGCAGCCGTGGCGTCCTCCCGCGGATCAGCAGGCCCTGAGCGATCAGCGCGGGCGCCAGCAGCACCGTCGCTGCGGTCGCGACGAACTGACGGGTCACCACGGACATGCGGCCGACTCTACCCGAGTTGACAGGTCCGGGCCGGGCAAGTTGTACTGAGGTAACCATACCGGTCGGTATACCTGACGCGGATACGAACGAAGACCCAGGAGGTGCCAGAGATGCGCGCTGTAGTGCTCACCGGATTCGGCGGCCCGGAGAAACTGGAGTACCGGGACGACGTGCCCGAGCCGGAGCCCGCGGCCGGCGAGGTCCGGGTACGGGTGGGCGCCGCCGCCCTGAACAACACCGACATCTGGACCAGGCAGGGTGCGTACGGCTCACCGGACGACCCCGGCGCGCAGGCGGGGTGGCGGCGCGAACCGCTGCGGTTCCCCCGGATCCAGGGCGCCGACGTGGCGGGCCGGATCGACCGGGTCGGCGAAGGTGTACCGGCCACCCGCGTGGGGGAGCGTGTGCTCGTCGACCCGATGCTCTACACCGGCGGTGAGCGTGAGCTCGTGTCCACCGACTACCTGGGCAGCGAGCGCGACGGCGGCTTCGCCGAGCTGGTCACCGTGCCCGCGGCCAACGCGCACGCGGTGGACAGCACGCTCTCCGACGCCGAGCTCGCCACCTTCCCGACCGCCTACACCACGGCGATGCGGATGCTCAACCGCGCGGCCGTCCGCTCCGGCGAGACGGTGGTGGTCACGGGCGCCTCCGGCGGCGTCGGCTCTGCGCTGATCCAGCTGGCCGTCGCCCGCGGCGCGCAGGTCGTCGCCGTCGCCGGTGCGGGCAAGCGGGAGCGGGCCGAGCGGCTCGGTGCCACGGCCACCGTGGACCGCGACGCCGCCGACCTCGCCGCCGAGGTCGGGGCGGTGCTCGCCGGAACGCCTGTCGACGTGGTCGCCGACGTCGTCGCCGGGCCGTCGTTCCCCGCGCTGCTGCGGATGCTCGGCCCGCTGGGCCGCTACGTGGTCGCCGGAGCGATCGCAGGGCCGCTGGTGGAGGCCGACCTGCGCACCGTCTACCTGCGACAGACGCAGCTCATCGGCTCCTCCTTCGGCACACACGAGGACTTCCGGCAGTTGCTCACGCACGTACGGGCCGGCGAGCTCACCCCATTGCTGGCCGGCACGTACCCGCTGCGCGAGCTGGGCCGCGCGCAGGAGGACTTCACGCGCAAGAACTTCTTCGGCAAGCTCGTCGTGACACCGGGAGAGGAGGGCCGGCGCTGATGCGGCTCGCGGACCACCGGGTGCTGACCTTCGACGTGGTCGGCACGTTGATCGACTTCGAGACCGGCATCCTCGACTGCCTCCGGCCGCTCGCCGGCACGGCCGACGACGAGACCGTCCTCGACGCCTTCGGGCGCGCCGAGGGGGAGCAGCAACGGCGCACGCCGGAACTGCCGTTCACCCGGATGCTGGAGCCGGTGTACGAACGGATGGCGGCCGAGCTCGGCCTGCCGCCCGGTCGTGGCGCGGAGCTACGCGCGTCGATCCCGCGCTGGCCGGCGTTCCCCGACGCCGCCGACGCGCTGCGGCGCCTGCGCGGCCGGTTCCGGCTCGTGGCCCTCACCAACGCCGACGACCGGGCCACGGCGGAGATGTCGGCCACGCTCGGTGAGCCATTCCACGACGCCGTCACCGCCGAGGCCGCCGGGGTCAGCAAACCCGATCCACGGGTGTTCGCCTACTGCCTCGGTAGGCAGAGCGCGTACGGTTACCTCCTCGCCGACCACGTGCACGTGGCGCAGAGCCAGTACCACGACATCGGCGTCGCCAAGCGCCTCGGCTACCGGGTCTGCTGGATCGAGCGCCGCCGCGGAAGGGCCGGGTCCGGTGCGACCCCCGCCTCCGGCGCGATCACCACCCCCGACCTGCACTTCGGTTCGCTCGACGAGCTTGCCGGCGCCGCGGGGGTGTGACCGGTTTCGGCCGCCGCGTGCCGGGTACGCCACGGCCATGCGGACGCCGACGACGGCCGGGGTGTTCACCGCGCTGCTCACGCTGAGTCTGGTGAGCGGCTGCCGGGGCGAGGGTGGTGATCCGTTCGGCGCACCCGCGGAGCCGCCCGACTCGCCTGATCTGCGGACTGTGCCGCTGCGGGTCGCGGAGGAGGGGCAGGCGACCCTCGCCTTCGTGCCGGTCACCATCGACGGCCAGGGCCCGTACCGGTTCGCGCTCGACACCGGCGCCTCCCGCAGCCTCGTGGATACACAGGTAGCCGACGAGGTCGGCCTCCGAAGGACTGGTGAACGGCAGCGCATCACCGGGCTGGTCGGTGAGGACCGCGTGCCGATCGCCGCGGTGCAGCGATGGCAGGCCGGCGACGTCCCGCTCGGCTCGGCCGAGATCGCGGTCACCGAGCTGCCCGGCCCCGAGCGGGGTCAGGGTCTGCAAGGACTGCTCGGCTCCGACCTGCTGAGCCGGTTCGACTACGTGGTGGTCGACTACGACGACGGGGAGCTGCGGCTGCCGCCGGAATGACGCTTCGGCACGGCGATCCGGTCCAGGTCGGCGGCCACCACGATCTCCCCGCCGAACTCCCGCGCGGCTTCGGTGTGAAAGGCCGCCGGATCGCGATAGCGCTGGGAGAAGTGCGTCAGCACCAGCTTCCGGACGTCGCACTCCGCCGCGACCTGGCCCGCCTGCGCCGCCGTGAGATGCCCGTACCGTTCGGCGAGCCCGGCGTCCGCCGACAGGAACGTCGACTCGGTCACCAGCAGGTCGGCGCCGTCGGCCAACCGGTAGACGGCGGCGCACAGCCGGGTGTCCATGACGAACGCGAACCGCTGCCCACGGCGTGGCTCGCTGACCTGCTCCAGCCTGACGGTGCGCCCGCCGACGCGGATCGACCCGCTGCGCTGCAGCCGCCCGATGTCCGGTCCTGTCACGCCGCGCCGGGCCAGCTGCTCCGGCAACATCCGGCGGCCGTCCGGCTCGGCCAGCCGGTAGCCGAAAGACTCGACCGGATGGTCCAGGCGCAGCGCCACCAGCTCGCCGAACGCGCCGGTGGCGATCGGGCCGTCCCGCTCAACCGGCTCCTCGACGAGCTCGGCCACCTCGTGGAACACGCTGGCGTTCCGCAGCCGCGCGAAGAACCGCGCGCCCGAGGCCGGGTAGTGCGCCGTGACCGGGTGCGGCACGCCGTCCAGCGAGAGCCGCTGCACGATCCCGGGCACACCGAGGCAGTGGTCGCCGTGGAAGTGGGTCAGGCAGATCCGGGTGATCGCGGCGGCGGGCACACCGGCCAGCAGGAGCTGCCGCTGGGTGCCCTCACCGGGGTCGAACAGCAGCCCCTCGGTGTCCCAGCGCAGGAGGTATCCGTTGTGGTTGCGGTCGCGGCCGGGCACCTGGCTCGCGGTGCCCAGCACGACCAGCTCGCGGGCCGACACGGATGTCGACCCTATGGCCTCCCCGCGCCGGCCCGCGGCGGCCGGATCACGTGTTGGCGGGCGCGGCGCTGATGTCGCTCAGCGCGGAGCGGGGGTCCCGCTCGATCGCCGCGTCGCCGATGGAGAACACCCCGACTGGCCGGCCCTCGTCGACGACCGCGACCCGCCGGATCGCGTGCTCGCGCATCCGCGCGATCGCGTTGCCGGCCTCCTCGTTGGGCGAGGCCGTGATGAGCTGCTCGCTGCACACCTCGCGCAGCTCGGTGCCGGAGAGGTCGTCGCGCTCGGCGAGCGCCCGCACCACGATGTCGCGGTCGGTGACGACGCCGCACAACCGGCCGTCGTCCACCACGAGCACGTCGCCGATGCCCCGGTCACGCATCCGCTGCGCCGCCTGCCGGACCGGTGCGTCGCGGGGCAGCACCTCCGGATCGGCCGTCATGAGCTCGCGGACGAGCTGTGCCATGGCCGTGCACCTCCTCACTTCCCTGCTTCGTGGTCTCTTCCGTGGTCTTCGCGTACCCGGTGCCACGCGGGGCTCAACCCTCCGCGGTGTCCTTGCCCTCCGGCGGGAGGTCGGTCGGGTTCAGGTTGCCGGTGGGGTCGGCCTCCGTGGTCCGCCGCGACACGGCGGCCCGGCCCGGTTGCGCCTCCGGCTCGTCGATGACGCCCGCGTCGTTCTCGACCGGCGCGCTCCGGTTCGCCTCCCGCTCGGCGACGCGATCCAGGTACTCCTGCTGGTCGTGCTGCTGGTCCTGCTCGTTCTGGTTCATCGGCTCCGGATACCCGCGCGATCCGCGCGCCGAACCCCGCCGCCGGCACATACTGATCCCGTGGACGCGGCGGCTACCGGCACTACCGGGAACTGGATCCTGCACGTCGACCTGGACCAGTTCATCGCGGCGGTCGAGATCGCGCGGCATCCGGAGCTGCGCGGCCGCCCGGTCGTGGTCGGCGGCTCCGGCGACCCCGCCGAGCGCGCGGTCGTGGCCACGGCGTCCTACGAGGCGAGGGAGTTCGGCATCCACTCCGGAATGCCGCTGCGCACGGCTGCCAAACGCTGCCCGGAGGCGGTGTTCCTGCCCACCGACGCGAGCGCCTACGAGGAGGTGTCGCAGCGGGTCATGGCGGCGCTGCGCGAGCTGCCGGTGATCGTCGAGGTGCTTGGCTGGGACGAGGCGTTCCTCGGTGCCCGCACCGCCGATCCGGAGGCGCTCGCGGCGCGCGTGCGGCGGACCGTGGCGGCCGAGACCGGGCTGTCCTGCTCGGTCGGGATCGGGGACAACAAGCTGCGCGCCAAGCTCGCCACCGGCTTCGCCAAGCCGGCCGGGATCTACCGGCTCACCAGGGAGAACTGGGTGGCGGTCATGGCCGGGCTGCCCACCGACGCGCTGTGGGGCATCGGCCGAAAGACGGCGCGGAAGCTGGCCGAGGCGGGCCTTTCCACGGTCGCGGCGCTGGCCAGGGCCGATCCGGCCGAGCTCGCCGCCAGGTTCGGGCCGAACCTGGGGCCGTGGTACCGGATCCTCGCGCTCGGCGGCGGCAGCACGGAGGTCGTGGCGACCCCGTACGTGCCACGCTCACGCAGCCGCGAGACGACCTTCCAGCGGAACCTGGAGGACCGGGCGGAGATCGAGGCGCAGGTGGCCCTGCTGGCCGGGCGGGTGGCGCGGGACGTGGCCGACGAGGGGCGGCCCGCGCTGCGGGTGGCGGTGAAGGTGCGGTTCGCGCCGTTCGTCACGCAGACCCGCAGCACCACCCTCGACGCGCCGACCGGCGACCCGGGCACCCTGGAACGGGCCGCCCTCGCCGTGCTGGACCGGTTCGAGCTGACCCGGCCGGTGCGGCTGCTCGGCGTGCGCGCCGAGTTCGAGCCACCCGCGGAAACCTGAGTCCGGCCCGCGCGGCGTTCGAACTTGAGTTCGAGTGCTGCGCTAGTATGGGCCGCCGGGTTGGCGGTTCTCACGGCGGGAATGTCGAGCGGGCCCGATACCCTGCAGTACGGTGAGTCGCCGCCGACCACGGCAGGCCGAGCACCCGTGTACGCCACACTCTGGGAGAACGACCCTGTGACTGCTTCTGCTGAGACCTTCTACGGGGCTGACGACCTGACGCATCTGGAGGGTCTGGAAGCGGTTCGGAAACGGCCCGGTATGTACATCGGGTCTACCGACAGCCGCGGCATCAACCACCTCTTCACCGAGGTGGTCGACAACTCGACGGACGAGGGGGTCGCCGGGCACGCCACGAAGGTCGTGGTGACCCTGCACGCGGACGGCAGCGTCCAGGTGGACGACGACGGCCGCGGCATCCCCACCGGCAAGCACGCCAAGTCCGGCCTCTCCGGCGTCGAGCTGGTGCTCACCAGGCTGCACGCGGGCGGCAAGTTCGGCGGTTCCGGGTACAAGGCGTCCGGCGGCCTGCACGGCGTCGGCGCCTCCGCCGTCAACGCGCTGTCGCACCGCTTCGATGTCACGGTCAAGCGGGACGGCAAGGTGCACGAGATGTCCTTCGCCCGCGGCGTGCCGGGCGTGTTCGACGGGCCGGGCCCCAAGGCGAAGTTCACCCGGCAGTCCGGCCTGCGGGTCGTCCGGAAGATGAAGCGCGGCGAGTCCACCGGCACGTCGATCCGCTACTGGCACGACGCCCGCTACTTCGAGACCGGGGCCGCGCTCGACGCCGACGACGTGCGGGCGAAGCTGCGGCACACCGCGTTCCTCGTGCCCGGCGTCACCTACGTACTGCGCACCGCCATCGAGGGGACGATCAACGAGGAGACCTTCCACTACCCGAACGGTCTCGTCGACATGGTCGACTTCCTGGCCCCCGCCGGGGACAGGGCGGTCTGCGGCACACTGCTCCTCAAGGGCGAGGGCACCTACAAGGAGAACGCCGCCGACGAGAACGGCGTCATGCAGTCCAATGTGGAGCGCCATGCGGAGGTCGAGGTCGCGCTCCGCTGGGGCACCGGGTACGAGCGAACCGTCGAGAGCTTCACGAACACGATCCGCAACGTGCACGGCGGCACCCATCGCAAGGGTTTCGACCGGGCGGTCGTGAAGGCCCTGCAGGAGGCCATCTCCAAGACCCGCGGCCTGCTCAAGGCCAAAGAGGACCCGCCGACGCTGGACGACGTCCTCGAAGGCATGACCGCGGTGATCCACGTGCGGATCCCCGAACCGCAGTTCACCTCGCAGACCAAGGACGAGCTCTCCACCGCCGGGATCACCAAGGTCGTCCAGGGCATCGTGGAGAAGGAGCTGAAGTCCTGGACCGAGCACCGCAGGACCAAGTCCGAGGCGAAGACGGTGCTGCAGAAGGTGGTCGACGCCTCCCGCGTCCGCCTCGCCCAGAAGCAGCAGAAGGACGCAGCCAGGCGCAAGACCGCGCTGGAGGGTGCGGCCATGCCGCCGAAGCTGGTGGACTGCCGCACCACCGGCGTCTCCCGCAGCGAGCTGTTCCTGGTGGAGGGCGACAGCGCGCTGGGCTCCGCCCGGATGGCGCGGGTCTCGGAGTACCAGGCGCTGCTGCCGCTGCGCGGCAAGATCCTCAACGTGCAGAAGGCCGGCCTCGGCGACACCCTGAAGAACGCCGAGATCGCCTCGATAGTGCAGGTGCTCGGCGCCGGTACCGGCCGGACGTTCGACATGTCCGCCATGCGCTACGGCCGGGTGATCCTGATGGCCGACGCGGACGTCGACGGATCGCACATCCGCACCCTGCTCATCACGCTTTTCGCGAAGTACATGCGCCCGGTCATCGAGGAGGGGCGCCTGTTCGCGGCGATGCCGCCGCTGCACAAGGTCCTCACCAAGGGCCGCAACTCGGAGACCCGCTACACGTTCACCGAGCGGGAGATGGAGGCGGTGGTCGCCGAGCTCGAGAGCGCGGGCAAGAGCGTCGACAAGCCGGTGCCCCGGTTCAAGGGGCTCGGTGAGATGGACGCCGACGAGCTGTGGGAGACCACGATGAACCCGGCGACCCGGTCGGTCCGCCGCATCAACTTCGACGACGCCGAGGCGGCCGAGGCCGCACTCGAGCTGTTGATGGGGGAGAAGGTCGAACCGCGGCGCAACTGGCTGATCGAGTCGGCCGCGCGGGTGGACCAGGCCGCGATCGACATCTAGGGAGTAACGCAAACCCATGGCACGCCGCAAGAGCACAGTCACCCGGGTCGACCCTTCCGCGTTCGACCAGCCGGGCGCGCAGGTCTTCGAGAACCCGGTGAAGACCGAGATGGAGGACTCCTACCTGGAGTACGCCTACTCGGTGATCCACTCGCGCGCGTTGCCCGACGCGCGGGACGGCCTCAAGCCCGTGCACCGCCGGATCCTGTACTCGATGAACCAGAACGGGTACCGGCCGACGCACGCCTACGTGAAGTCCTCGCGCGTCGTCGGCGACGTGATGGGCCGCTACCACCCGCACGGTGACACCGCGATCTACGACGCGATGGTGCGGCTGGCGCAGGACTTCTCGATGAACGTGCCGCTCGTCGACGGGCACGGCAACTTCGGCTCGCCGGACGACGGCCCGGCCGCGAGCCGGTACACCGAGGCGCGGATGTCGCCCGAGGCGATGCTGCTCGTCGGCGAGCTCGGTGAGGAGACCGTCGACTTCCGGCCCAACTACGACGGCTCGCTGGAGGAGCCGACGGTACTGCCTGCGGCATTCCCGAACCTGCTGGTCAATGGCACTTCCGGGATCGCCGTCGGCATGGCGACCAACATGATCCCGCACAACCTGGGCGAGGTGATCGCCGCGGCGCGCTGGCTGATCACCCATCCCGGCGCGTCGCTGGACAAGCTCATGGAGTTCGTGCCCGGCCCCGACCTGCCGACCGGCGGCATGCTGCTCGGTCTCGACGAGGTGCGGCGGGCCTACGAGACCGGCCGCGGCGTGGTCCGGATGCGCGCGCAGGTGCAGACCGGTCCGCTCGAGGGCAGCCGGGGCAGGCAGGCGATCACCGTCACCGAACTGCCCTACGGCGTGGGCCCGGAGAAGGTCATCGAGAAGATCACCGACGAGGTCAACAAGTCCAAGCGGCTCACCGGCATCGCTGACGTGAAGGACCTGACCGACCGGGAGAACGGCACCCGGCTGGTGATCGAGTGCAAGGTCGGGGTGAACCCGCAGGCGCTGCTGGCCGACCTCTACCGGCTCACGCCGCTGGAGCAGTCCTTCGGCATCAACAACCTGGTGCTCGTCGACGGCAAGCCGCGCACGCTGGGCCTCAAGGAGCTGCTCGAGGTCTTCCTCGCGCACCGCTACGAGGTCGTCACCCGGCGCACGCGCTACCGGCGGCGCAAGCGGGAGGAGCGCCTGCACCTGGTCGAGGGCCTGCTCAAGGCGCTGCTCGACATCGACAAGGTGATCAGGCTGATCCGGGGCAGCGACAACGCCCAGGCCGCGAAGGACGGCCTGATGAAGCAGTTCAAGCTGTCCGAGATCCAGGCGACCTACATCCTCGACACGCCCCTGCGGCGGCTCACCAAGTACGACAAGATCGAGCTCGAGGCCGAGCAGGAACGGCTGCGCGAGGAGATCGCCGAGCTGTCGACGATCCTCGACGACGACACCGTGCTCAAGAAGCTGGTGTCGAAGGAACTGGGCCAGATCGCCAAGGACTTCCCCACCGAGCGGCGCACGGCGCTGGTCGACGGCGACCTGAAGGAGGTGCTCGCGGCGTCGAAGCCCGCCGGCCCGCTGGAGATCGCCGACGACCCGTGCCAGGTGATCCTGTCCGCGACCGGGCTGGTCGCCAGGACGGCCGCCGAGTCGGAGGAGGTCACCGAGACGCGCAGGCGCAGTGGCCGGGTCAGGCACGACGCGGTGGCCGCCGTCGTGCACTCGACCGCCCGCGGGCAGGTGCTGCTGGTCACCAGCGCGGGGCGGGCGGTCAAGACCGACGTGCTGCCGCTGCCGGTACTGCCCGAGCAGGCGGGGACGGTGTCGCTGCGCGGCGGGATGCCCGCGCGGGAGCTGGTGCCGCTGGCCAAGGGCGAGCGGGTGGTCGGTATAGCGCCGCTCGGCGAGCAGGCCGCCGGCTCACCGGGGCTGGCGCTGGGCACGCGGCGCGGGGTCGTGAAGGTCTGCGCTCCGGAGTGGCCGGTGCGGGCGGACGAGTTCGACGTGATCAGCCTCAAGGACGGCGACGAGGTGGTCGCCGCGAGCTGGCTCACCGGCGGTGCGGAGACCTTCGCGTTCGTGTCGTCGCAGGCGGCGCTGTTGCGGTTCGACGCGTCGCTGGTGCGGCCGCAGGGCCTCAAGGGCGGCGGGATGGCCGGGATGAACCTTTCGGCGGATGCGCACGTGGTGTTCTTCGGGGCGATCCGCACCGACGACGCCGAGCACGGCGAGCCGATGGTCGTCACCGCGACCGGGTCGAGCGTGAAGATGACCCCTTTCGCGGAGTACCCCGCGAAGGGCCGCGCCACGGCCGGAGTCCGGGCGCACCGGTTCCTCAAGGGCGAGAACGAGCTGGTGGTGGCGTGGATCGGGCCGCGGCCCGCCGGGTCGGCGAAGAACGGCGACGCCGTGGAGCTGCCCGAACCCGACCCGCGCCGGGACGGCTCCGGCGCGGCACACCCCGGCCCGGACGTCGTCGGGCACATGATCGAGCGCGGCTGAGCCCTCGTGAGTGGCTGCACGAGTTAGAACTCGTGCAGCCACTCACGAGCCTGCAGCCCAGTCCTCGTACGCCGACCACGCCGCGAGGCTCGCCCGGCTCTCGAAGCGGCGAGGCTCGCCGCTGAGCGGGTCGGTGAACTCCAGTGTCCGCGCGAGCAGTTGCAGCGGCCTGCGGAAGTCGTCGAGTGCGGTTTCGGTGAGCACCGGGTAGAAGGTGTCGCCGAGGATCGGGATGCCGAGCTTGCTCAGGTGCAGCCGGAGCTGATGGGTGCGGCCGGTCGCGGGCACCAGCAGGTACCGGCCGAGCCCGCCGGCGTGTTCGAGCAGCTCGACGTAGGTCTCGCTGTTCGGCTCGCCGGGCACCTCCTGCGCGGTGATGATGCCGCGCTCCTTGACGATGCGGCTGCGCACCGTGCGCGGCAGTGGCAGCCCGGGATCGTACGGCGCGATCGCCTCGTACTCCTTGCACACCGCGCGGTCGCGGAACAGCGACTGGTACGGGCCACGCAGCTCGGGTCTGGTGACGAACATGAGCAGCCCGGCGGTGACGCGGTCGAGCCGGTGCGCCGGGCTCAGCTCGGGCAGCTCCAGATCGCGGCGCAGCCGGACCAGAGCCGTTTCCAGGACGTGCCTGCCGCGCGGGATCGTCGCCATGAAGTGCGGTTTGTCCACCACGACCAGGTCGTCGTCGCGGTGGACGATGCCGATGTCGTACGGCACCGGGACCTCGTCCGGCAGGTCGCGGTGGAACCAGATGAACGTGTTCGGCACGAACGGGGTGTCGATGCCGATCGGCCCGTCGAGGCCCACGATCCGTTGCTCGCGCAGCATCGCGTCGATGCGCTGCGGCGGCAGCCGCGGCAGCCGGTCGACCAGGTGGTCCCGGACGGTCGCCCACGGCCCCCCGGCCGGTAGCCGCACGCGCGCGGCGTCGAGGCCGTTGCGCGGTGGCAGTGGCGAGGCGGGGCGTCTCATGCGTGACCACTGTAGCCGGGCGCATGNCCGGACGGTCGCCCACGGCCCCCCGGCCGGTAGCCGCACGCGCGCGGCGTCGAGGCCGTTGCGCGGTGGCAGTGGCGAGGCGGGGCGTCTCATGCGTGACCACTGTAGCCGGGCGCATGCCTCGTGAGTGCGTACCCGAGTTAGAACTCGCGTGCGCACTCACGAGCGTCAACCGGTTCCGGGGTGCCTTGGAGCGACCAAACCGGACTCGTAGGCGAAGACCACGAGCTGGGCACGGTCACGCGCACGCAGCTTCACCATCGCCCTGCTCACGTGCGTCTTCGCCGTCGTAGGGCTGATCACCATGTACCCGGCGATCTCGTCGTTGGACAGGCCGCGCGCGACGAGCGCCACCACCTCGCGCTCGCGCCGGGTCAGCACGTCCATCCCCGCGGCGGACAGCCCGTCCGGTGGCCGTGAGACGAACTCGCTGATCAGCTTGCGGGTGATGCCCGGCGAGAGGAGCGCGTCGCCGCGTGCCGCGACGCGGACGGCGGCGATCAGGTCGCCGGGGTCCATGTCCTTCACCAGAAACCCGCCCGCACCGGCGCGCAGGGCGTTGAACACGTACTCGTCGACGCCGTAGTTCGTCAGGATCACCACGTGCACCCCCGCCAGCCGCGGGTCGGTGGCGATCCGCCGGGTCGCCTCGATCCCGTCCAGCACCGGCATCTGTACGTCCACCAGCGCCACGTCGGGTACGTGCTCGGCGGCGAGCTCGACCCCGCGCGCGCCGTCGGCGGCCTCGCCGACGACCTCGATGTCGTCCTCCGACTCGAGCAACGCGCGGAACCCGGCCCGGATGAGCGGCTGGTCGTCGACGAGCAGTACGCGGATCATGCGGGGTCCGCCAGCGGGATCCCGGCCTCGATCGTGAACCCGCCCTCCGGCCGGGGACCGGCGTGCAGCCGCCCGCCGAGCGCGGTGACCCGCTCCCGCATGCCGATGAGCCCGACGCCCGGCACCGGCGGCGTGTCCGGCGTGGCCGCCCCGTCGTCGGCGACGCGCACCAGGAGCTCGTCCCTGCCGTAGTGGACGCACACGGACGCCGATGCGGGGCCCGCGTGCCGGGCGACGTTGGTGAGCGCCTCCTGCACGATGCGGTACACGGCCTTGCCGGTCTCCGGGGACAGCTCGCGCGGCTCACCGTCGACGGTCAACGTCGCGGGCACACCGGCCGCGGACGCCCGCCGCAGCAGCTCGGGCAGCTGGTCCAGCCCGCCGGCCGGCGCGTCGCCGCCGGGCTCGCGCAGCACCTCCAGCGTCGCCCGCAGCTCCCGGCCGGCTTCCCCGGCCGCCTCCTGCACGGCGAGCAACGCCTCCGGCACCTCCTCGCCGCGCTTGCGGGCCAGGTGCACGGCCACCCCGGCCTGCACCTTGATGATCGAGATGCTGTGGGTGAGCGAGTCGTGCAGTTCCCGCGCGATGCGCAGCCGCTCGTCCCCGGCCCGGCGCAGCGCCACCTCCTCGCGCGTGCGCTCGGCCTCGGCCGCCCGCTCCTCGGCCTGCCGCAGGTAGGCGCGGCGGTGCCGGGTCACCTCGCCGAGCACCGAGACGGCGACGAACCAGCCGACCGGCAGGATCGCGTCCTGGATCGCCTGCGCGGCAGGCCCTTCTCGGGCCTGCCCGAGGTTGTCCATCACCGCGAACACCATCAGCGGCACCACCACCGCGGCCGCCAGTGCCCGGTGCCCGGCGCTGACGACGGTGTAGATCGCGACCAGCACGGGCACCGTCGCGATCGGACCCGGTTCGACCCGCGCGGTGTAGGCGAAGATCAGCACCACGCTGACCAGCAGCACCGTGCGCGGTGCGCGCCGCCGCACGACCAGCACCAGCGTGCCGGCGAGCAGCAGAACGTAGTCGAGCGCGGTGACGCGGGAGGCGCCGAGCAGCGCGTCGGCCACCGCCAGCGCGGCTACCCCCACGGCGAGCGCCGCGTCCCGCGCTTCGGCGTGCCACCCCCGTTCGGTCCGCATGAGCGAACCCTAGAGCGTGCGGGTGGTGCGCACGTTCTCCGGTGAGAGCGGATCGGCGTACTCCCCGGGAAGTAGCCGGGGCCGTCGCTGCTACCGGGGGCGCAGCGTCGAGTTCCTCCGCCCGTGCGACGTGCGGCGTGCCGTGCGGGGCGATGATCGAGCCATGGCATCGATCGTGAACACCGAGCAGGATGCGGCCTGGAACGGTTACGAGGGCAGGTACTGGGCCGACCACCAGGACCGCTGGGACGCGGTGAACGGCGGGTACAACGAGCGGCTGCTGGCCGCGGCCCGGATCGGCGAACGGGACCACGTGCTCGACGTCGGCTGCGGCAACGGCCAGACGACCCGGCTCGCGGCCCGCCTCGCCGTGCTCGGCTCGGCGACCGGCCTCGACCTGTCGGAGCCGATGCTGGAGCGGGCGCGGGCCACGGCCGCGGCCGAGGGCCTCGCCAACGTGACGTTCGAGCGCGGCGACGCGCAGGTCCACCCCTTCGCCCCTGACGCGTTCGACGTGGCGATCAGCCGGTTCGGCGTGATGTTCTTCGCCGACCCGGTGTCCGCGTTCGCCAACATCCGGCAGGCCCTGTGCCCGGGCGGGCGGCTGGCGTTCGTCTGCCTCGGCGACCCGCGCGAGACCGTGCTGTTCCGGCTGTACGCCTCCGCGCTGGGGGAGCTGCTGCCGCGAGGCTGGGCGGAGCCGGGGAAGCCGGGACCGGCGCTGTTCGGCGACCCGGCACGGACCCGCGAGGTGCTCACCGCGGCGGGCTTGGCGGACGTGCGATCGGAACCGGCGGACGAGGTCGCCCTGTACTACGGCGGCGACGCCGCCGATGCCGCGGGGTTCCTGGCACACCAAGGGCCCATCCGGCACTTCCTCCGGGACGCCGGTGAGTCCGTTGCGGACCGGGTCCGCGCGGAGATCGAGGAGGGCCTGCGGCCGTACGAGACCGCGGACGGGGTGTGGCTGACCGGCGCCGCCTGGGTGGTCACGGCGACCCGGTCCGGAGAACGCGAGGAGAGGAGCTGACCATGATGTTCATCGAGGTGTTCTGCCCCGGTGGCGCGCTCGACGAGCAGCGGCGCCGCGTGATCGGCGAGCGGTTGGTCACCGACGTGATGCAGGCCGGTGAGAGCGACGCGCCCGCCGAGGTGATCGAGGCCGGGCGGTCGCTCTGCCACGTCGTGTTTCCCGACCTGGCGGGCTGGTACGCGGGCGGCCGGGCGGTGGAGGCGGGCGAGGCCCCACGCTACGTGGTGCGGGCGCACGTGCCGGAGAGCTGGCGCACGGACATGAGCCCGTATCTGGTCAAGGCGTTCATCAAGGTGCTCGCCGACGTCGACGACGCCCCGCAGCGGCTCTACGACGAGCCGCTGGCGTGGATCCACGTCCTCGGCGTGCCGGAGGACGGAATGGGCGCGATGGGCGGGCCGCTGAGCTCGACCGACCTCGTCAAGCTGGTCACCAGGTCGCACCGGGAGGCGCCGCGCTCCGCCGAGGGTTTACCGCCCGGCACGGGGCTCGACCCGGTGTGCGGCATGACGGTGCCGTACGACCATGCCGCCACGACCGCGGAGCACGACGGCACGACGTACGCGTTCTGCAGCATGGGCTGCTATGAGGTGTTCGCCGAGGAACACTCGTGAGTGAATGACCTCGTGAGTGCGTACCCGAGTTAGAACTCGCGTGCGCACTCACGAGCGCAGTGGCGGGCGGCGGGCGGCGAGGTCGAGAACGAGCCTGGCGGTGCCCGCATCGGTGATGAGCGTGGAGACCATCCCCGAGCGCAGCACCGCGTCGACCGCCTCCGCCTTCGGCGGGCTGTAGCCGAGCGCGACGACCTCCGGCACGCGATGCAGTTCCGCGGCGCCGATCGCCAGCACGTGGTGTGCGAGCCCGGTGGAGAGGACGTTTCCGTCCGCGTCGAACAGCCGGGCCGCCACCTCGGCCTTCGCCCCGCGCTTGCTGATGGCGTCGCGCTCTGCCTGGCCGAGCGAGTCGTACACCGTCGACTCGCCTTCCTGCCAGGCGCCGATGCTGACGACCGCCTTGGTGAGATTGCGGAACTGCCCGAACGTCTCGGCGATGCCGGGCTGGCGCCGCAGGATCTCGGTGGTGCGCCGGTCGGGCAGCACCAGCGGCGCGAAGATCGGATAGGCGGCGCCGCCGGACACGCCGGCCAGCCTGCTCACCGTGTCCACCGACCGGTCGTGCATGTCGATCCCCGCCTGAACCCCGCACAGCTGCACGATCGGGCACCGGGGCAGCGACTCGATCTGCTCGGTCATCACGTTCACCGAACGCGCCCAGGACAGGCCGATCACGTCGTCCGCGGTCGCCGTCTCGGAGAGCAGCCGGGCCGCCAGCGCGCCGATCCGCCTGCGCATCTCGGTCCGACTTTCCTTCCCAGGCGCTCGTTCGAGCACCAGTGCCTGGCGCAACCCGTAGGCCGAGCCCACCTCGTCGCACAGCACCGGGTCGAGCTGCGCCGGCATGTCGAACTCCACCCGGACCAGGCCGCTCTCCCTGGCAGAATCCAGTATTCGGGCCACCTTGAACCGGCTGATCCCGAACTCCTCGGCGATCTCCAGCTTGGCCACGCCCTGGAGGTAGAACCGCCGCGCGATCGCCGCCGCCTGTACCGACTCGGTGAGTCCGAAGCGCTGAGACCGCTGAGAACGCTGCCGCGATGTGCTCATATGAGCACTATAACGCGAAATCTAGGGGAAAGGTTGACGCAACACCAGCATAAGTTCTTCAATGCTCGAACATGCGTCGAGGCGAATGACTTGCGAAGTGCTCATATGAGCGCGAGAGGTGGGATGGTATGCGCGCCGCGATCGTCGACCAACCGGGCTCCGTCCGGGTCGGTGACGTGCCGGATCCGAAGCCGGGCGACCGGCAGGTGGTGCTGAAGGTGGGCGCCTGTGGGATCTGCGGTACCGACCTGCACATCGCCGACGGGCACTTCCCGCCGACGCCCTACCCGATCGTGCCCGGGCACGAGTTCGCGGGCGAGGTCGTCGAGCTCGGCGCGGACGTGCCGGGCGGTCTGCGGGTCGGCGACCGCGTCGCCGTCGACCCCTCGCTTTTCTGCGGTTACTGCACGCCCTGCCGCTCCGGGCACGGCAACCTGTGCGCCAACTGGGGCGCGACCGGGGACACGGTCGACGGTGCCTTCGCCGAGTACGTGGCCGTCCCCGCGGCCAACTGCTACCGGATGCCCGGCGAGCTCAGCTGGCAGCAGGGCGCGCTCGTGGAGCCGGTCTCCTGCGCGGTGCACGGCGTGCGCCGGGTCGGTGTCGAGGCGGGCGAACGGTTCCTGGTCATGGGCGCGGGCACGATGGGCCTGATCATGCAGCAGCTGCTGCAGCGCGCGGGCGCGGCGGTCACGGTGGTTGACCGCAACACGGCCCGGCTCGCCAGGGCGAAGGAGCTCGGCGCGCACGCCGTGGCGGGCGACGCCGCGGAGCTCGACGACGAGCGGTTCGACGCCGCCGCCGACTGCACCGGCGCCGTGCCCGCGATCGAGGCCGCGTTCGACGCGCTGCGCCGCGGCGGGCGGCTGCTCGTCTTCGGCGTCGCACCGGAGGAGGCGCGGGTGGCCCTCTCCCCGTTCCGCATCTACAACGACGAGATCACCGTGGTCGGCTCGATGGCCGTGCTGAACAGCTTCGGTGCGGCACTCGACCTCGTCGCCGCGGGCGCCGTCGACACCGCCGCGCTGTTGACCGACACGCTGCCGCTGGAGCGGTATCCGGACGCGCTCGCGCTCATGCGCAGCGGCGCCGGTCTCAAGGTCCAGGTCGTCCCGGGAGGCACCGACGATGTTTAGAGTCCCTGGCCGCCGGCAGCGTCGCCGGTTGCCGCTGGTCCTGCTGGCGGCCGTGCTCGCGCTCACCGGGTGCGCCGGCGCCGGAGCCCTCGGCGCGGGCGACCGGACACTGGTCGTCGCGATCGTGGCCAACCCGCAGATGAACGACGCCATCGAACTCTCCGGCCGCTTCGAGCGGGAGCATCCCGGCGTCCGGCTCAAGTTCGTGTCGCTGCCGGAGAACCAGGCGCGCGCGAAGATCACCGCCTCGACCGCCACCGAGGGCGGCGAGTTCGACGTGGTGATGATCAGCAACTACGAGACGCCGCAGTGGGCCGCGAACGGGTGGCTGGAGAACCTCCAGCCCTATATCGACTCCAGCCCGGGCTACGACGGCGACGACTTCATCCCGAGCATCCGCGAGTCGCTGTCGCACGAGGGCTCGATGTATGCCGTGCCCTTCTACGGCGAGTCTTCCTTCCTGGCCTACCGCAAGGACCTGTTCGAGCAGGCCGGGCTGACGATGCCGGAGCGGCCGACGTGGCAGCAGGTCGCGGAGTTCGCGGCGAAGCTGGACGACGACGCCGCCGGCATGGCCGGGATCTGCCTGCGCGGCAAGCCCGGCTGGGGCGAGAGCCTCGCGCCGTTCACCACCGTGGTGAACACCTTCGGCGGCCGCTGGTTCGACCAGGACTGGAACGCCCGGCTCACGTCGCCGGAGTTCCGCGCCGCTGCCGAGTTCTACGTGAACCTGGTACGCGAGCACGGCGAGGTGGGTGCCTCCAGCGCCGGCTTCTCCGAGTGCGGCACGCGCTACGCGCAGGGCCAGGCCGCCATGTGGTACGACGCGACGGTCATGGCAGGCACCAACGAGGACCCTGCCAGCAGCAAGGTCGTCGGCAAGTCCGGCTACGCGCCCGCGCCGGTGCGCGATACGGCGAGCAGCGGCTGGCTCTACACCTGGTCGCTCGCGATGCCCGCGGTCACCGAGCACAAGCAGGCGGCGTGGGACTTCATGCGCTGGATGACCGACAAGAACTTCGTGCGGACGGTCGGTGAGGAGTTCGGCTGGAACCGCGTGCCGCCGGGCTGCCGCCAGTCGACCTACGAGATCCCCGAGTACCGCCAGGCGGCGGAGGCCTACGCCCAGCCGACCCTCGACGGCATCCGGGCGGCGAACCAGGAAAGCACGATGACGGAGCCGGTGCCCTACCCGGGCATCCAGTTCGTCGGCATCCCCGAGTTCCAGGACCTCGGCACCCGGGTGAGCCAGCAACTCTCCGCGGCGATCGCGGGGCAGATCTCGGTCGACGAGGCACTGCGGCAGTCGCAGGAGTACGCGGAGACCGTCGGCGAGGCCTACCGGGAGACCCGATGACGACCACAGTGCAGCCCGTTCCGGAGCGCCAGGCACCCGTACCGCCCCCGCCGCGGCGCCCGGCACCGAAGGGCGCAGGCTGGAAGCGCAGGGCGCCGCTGCTGCCCGCGCTGCTGTTCACGATCGCGGTGACGCAGGTTCCGTTCCTGCTCACGGTCTTCTACTCGTTCCAGTCCTGGAACCTGGTGCGGCCCGGTTCGCGGCACTTCGTCGGCCTGCAGAACTACGTCGACGTGTTCGCCGACGCCCAGTTCCGTGGCGCGATGCTCAACACGGTCGTGCTCACGGTGGTCTGCGTGCTGGTCGCCATGCTGCTCGGCCTCGGCCTCGCGCTGCTGCTGGACCGCAAGTTCCTCGGCCGCGGCGTGGTGCGCACCCTCATCATCACGCCGTTCCTGATCCTGCCCGCGGCCGGGGCGCTGCTCTGGAAGACGACGATGTTCGACCCGACCTACGGGCTGCTGAACTTCGTCCTCGGCGGCAGCACCGACTGGCTCTCGGAGTTCCCGCTGGCCTCGGTGATGACGCAGATCATCTGGCAGTGGACGCCGTTCATGACGCTGCTGATCCTGGCCGGGCTGCAGGGACAGTCCAAAGAGGTCCTCGAGGCCGCCCAGGTGGACGGGGCCGGCCGGTGGCGGACGTTCGGCTCCATCACGCTGCCGCAGCTGACCCGCTACCTGCAGCTGGCGGTGCTGCTCGGCGCGATCTACATCGTGAACTCGTTCGACGCGATCTACCTGATGACCCAGGGCGGTCCCGGCACCGCGAGCACCAACCTGCCCTACTACATCTACCAGCGTGCGTTCCAGGGCTTCGACATCGGACAGTCCTCGGCGATGGGCGTGATCGTCGTGCTGCTGACACTGATCGTCGCGACCTTCGCGCTGCGCCTGATCTTCCGGACCTTCGATGTGCGAGGTGGCGTCAAATGACCACGATCGGCACCAGCAGGCTCGGCCGCTCCGCGCTGACGGCGTTCACCTGGCTCATCGCGGTCCTGTTCATCTTCCCGCTGCTGTGGATGGTGCTGACGGCGTTCAAGCAGGAGGCCGACGCCTACACCGATCCGCCGCGGCTGTTCTTCGCGCCGACGTTCGAACAGTTCGCGGGCGTGCTGGAGCGGGGCTTCCTGCCCTACCTGGCGAACTCGGCGTTCGTCACGCTCGCCTCGACGCTCGCGGTGCTGCTGCTCGGCATCCCCGCGGCCTACGCGCTCTCGCTGGCGCCGGTGAAGGGCACCGGCAACGTGCTCGGCTTCTTCCTGTCCACCAAGATGCTGCCGATCGTCGCTGCGATCATCCCGCTGTACGTGATCTCGCAGAACATCGGCCTGCTGGACAACGTGTGGGCGCTGGTCATCCTCTACACCGGCATGAACATCCCGCTGGCGATCTGGATGATGCGCTCGTTCTTCCTCGAGGTGCCGAAGGAGATGATCGAGGCGGCCAGGGTGGACGGGGCGCCGCTGCCGACGCTGCTGTACCGCGTGGTGCTGCCGGTCGTCGCGCCCGGGATCGCGGCGACCGCGCTGATCTGCGTCATCTTCTCCTGGACGGAGTTCTTCTACGCGGTGAACCTGACGGCGGCCCGCGCCGGGACGGTTCCGGTATATCTGTCCGGTTTCATCACCAGTGAGGGCCTGTACTGGGCGCAGCTCTCCGCCGCCGCGCTGCTCGCGTCACTGCCGGTGATGATCGTCGGCTGGATCGCGCAGAACCATCTCGTCCGGGGCCTTTCGATGGGCGCCGTGAAGTGAGCCGACCCCGGTGACGCGGGGTGTCGGAGCCGCTACGATGACGGGCGTCCCCGGCGATGGTGAGGAGACTGATCCACCGATGTCCGCTGATAGCACGGAGCAGAACTCCGAGATCGTGGTGCTCGACAACGGCGTGCCCACGGCGGCGCGGGTCTACGACGTGATGCTCGACGGCAAGGACAACTACGCGATCGACCGCGAGGTGGCGAACGCGAGCCTCGCCGTCATGCCGGAGCTCAAGGAGATCGCGCTGCACAACCGCGCGATCCTGCACCGCGTGGTGCGCCACCTCGCCGCCGAGGAGGGCATCACCCAGTTCCTCGACCTGGGCTCCGGCCTGCCCACGGTGGAGAACACGCACGAGGTCGCCCAGGGCGTCAACCCGGACGCGCGGGTCGCCTACGTCGACGTCGACCCGATCGTGCTCGTGCACGGCCGCGCGCTGCTGGCCGACAACGTGAACACGCGGGTGATCACTGCCGACATCCGCAAGCCGGCCGAGGTGCTGGAGCATCCGGACGTCCGGGACTTCATCGACTTCGGCAAGCCGGTGTGCGTGATGCTGTGCGGCATCCTGCATCACCTGCTCGACGAGGAGGACCCGCAGGGCGTCGTCGACACGTTGCGCGAGGCGGTGCCGTCCGGATCGTACTTCTTCATCACGAACTTCACCCGATTGAGTGACGCGCCCGAGAGCGACGAGCTGGAGCGGGTCCTGCTCTCCCAGCTGGGCACCGGCCGGGTGCGCACACCGGCCGAACTGGCCAGGTTCTTCGACGGGCTGGAGCTGCTCAGCCCCGGCATCGTCCCGCTCCCGCTGTGGCGGCCGGACGAGATCGTCACCGACGCCACCACCGTCGCGGCCCGCTTCATGACCGGCGGCGTGGCGCGCAAGCCCTGAGGCTCGTGAGTGCGGAGGCCAACTCGTCTCCGCACTCACGAGGCGCGGTCACGTCTGCCTGCCGCTCAGGCGGTCGCGTATCTGGTCGATCAGCCCTGCGCCCGGGTCGAGGATCCGGTTGGCCGGCGGCTTGTCCGGTGCGCCCGGATGCGGGCGGGTCGGCGCCTTCTCCTTGGCCTTCAGGACCTTCTCGCCGAGATCACGCAGCTCCTCCTCGGACATGGAGTTCTGCAGCTTCGGCAGCAGGTCGTTCTCCTCGTCCTCGACGTGGTGCCGGATCGAGTCCATCAGCTGCCCGAGGAGCTGGTCGAACTTCGGGTCCTTCGGGTCGAGGTCCTCGAGCTGCTTCATCACCTGCTCGGCCTCGGAGTGCTCCTCGATCTCGTGGTCGGCGATCTCGTTGCCGTTCGCCAGGTTCTTGCGGGCCGCGGGGTACATGTACTGCTCCTCGGCGACACTGTGCCGCACGAGCTCGGCGATGACGTGATCGACGAGGTCCCTGCGGTGCTGCGGATCGCGGTTGGCGCCGCTCTCCAGCTCGGTGAACACCTGCTCCACCTCGCGGTGGTCGTTGACGATCACGCTGATCAGGTCCTGTTGCGGAGCCGTTGTCATGGGATCTCCTCGTGGTGGGTGCGTTCGGTGCGCACGCGGTGGTTACCCAGGCCCTCCGCGCCGAAACGGCGGCTCAGCCCGGCCTCGTACCGACGGTGACGGTCGTCTGCTGCCGCTGCCCGTTCCGGGAGTACTCGAGCTGCAGCTTGTCGTCCGGCTCGGCCTGGCGCAGCGCCGCCAGCACGTCCTCGACGCTGCCGACCTGCGAATCGCCGAGGCCGACGATCACGTCGCCCTGCTGCAGGCCCGCCTCGGCGGCCGGGCCGCCCTGCTCGACGCCGAGCACGAGGGCGCCCTGCTCGACCTGGACGTCGAACTGCTCGCGGATCGCGGGTGTCAGCCTGCCCAGCGAGACCCCGAGGTACGGGTGGGTGGCCGTGCCGTCCTGGAGCAGCTCGTCGGCGGTGTCGACAGCGGTCGCCGCAGGGATCGCGAAGCCGAGCGAGACGGCGCCCGTGCTCGGCGGGATGTACGCCTCGTTGATCCCGATCACGCGGCCCTGCGCGTCGAGCAGCGCGCCGCCGGAGTTGCCCGGTGAGATCGAGGCGTCGGTCTGGATGAGATCGACCAGCGACTGGGTGCGCGACGCCGAACCCGGGATCTCGCGGTGCAGCCCGGAAATGATGCCGGACGTCACCGAGTTCTGGAAGCCGAGCGGGCTGCCGATCGCGATCGCGCGGTCGCCCTGTCGCGGCAGCTGCTCGCGGTACTCGGGAACGGGCAGGTTGCCGCGCTCGGTCCGTACCACCGCGATGTCCGTCACCTGGTCGGCGGCGACGACCGTACCTCCGGACTCGGTGCCGTCCGCGTACACGATCCGGACCTGGTCCCTGCCCTGCACGACATGCTGGTTGGTGATCACGACGTCCGGCTTGTACACGACTCCGCTGCCGACCCCGTCACCGGCGCGGACGGTGACCACGCTCGGCTCCACCCGGTCCACCAGATCGGCGTAGCCGGTCCCGCCCGCCGACCCTCCCGGTGTCGGTGCCGGGCTCTGCGTGCCCGGCCCCTGCCCGTCCTGCCCGCCGTTCGTGCATCCGCTGACCAGCACCAGCGCGGCCGCCGCCACGGCCGCGATCCCTCGATTCGGCGACATGCGGCCCGGCTACCCGGAGCGCGGTCCCTCCAATCTCTCCTCTTCGTCCGGATCGCCGATCTGTTCCGTGCGCTCGGCGTCCTCGTTCACGCCACCGGGAAGGTTGTCGGGCGGCCGGATCCGCAGCAGCTTCGCGAACGGCACGTCTGTGGACGAGTGCAGCACGATCGACAGCGCGATCGTGATCGCGACGAGGTCGAACACCTGCTCACCCCCTGGAATGTCCGACTGCAGGGCGTGCAGGCCGTAGACCACGGACGCGAAGCCCTTCGGCCCGAACCAGGCCGCCGCGGCCCGCTCCCGCTTCGAAAGGCGGGAACGCAGCATGGACAGCAGGATCGCCGCGGGCCGGACGAGGAAGATGGCGAGCACGGCGACCGCCCACGCGCCCCAGCTCAGGTCGGTGATGCGGTCCGGTGTGATCAGTGCGCCGAAGACGAGTAGCGCGGCGAACTTGGTGACCTCCGACAGCAGGTCGCCGAACGGATGGAAGTGTTTGGCGGCCGTGCGGTCGACGGTGGCGATGGTCGAGCCCGCCACGAAGGCGGCGAGGTAGGGGTTGGCGTGGGTGAGGTGGCAGGCGGCGTAGAGCAGCACGGCGATCGCGAACGGACCGAGCGGCTGCAGCCGTGGCTCCGCGGTGAACACGCGCAGCCGCCACGCGAACGTGACGAGCAGCGGTACGGCGATCCCGAACACCAGGCCGAGCGCCAGCTCGAACGCGACCTGCCCCGGATGCGCGCTCTCGTGGGCGGCGGTCGCGATGAAGATCAGCACGAACGGCAGCGCGAGGCCGTCGTTGAGACCGGACTCCACGTTCAGCAACCGGCGCAGCCGCAGCGGAATGTCGTCGCGCCCGACGATGATCGAGGCGAACACGGGGTCGGTGGGGGCGAGGATCGCGCCGAGCAGCAACGCGGTCGGCCAGTCGAGCCCGGCGAGGAAATGCGCGGGCACGGCGACGCCCACCAGGATCAGCGGCATACCGAGGCCGAGCGCCCGGCCGGAGAGCCGCCAGCCCTCGCGCAGTGCCTGCACGCTCACCCGCTGCCCGTCGGTGAACAGCACGGTGAACAGGGCGATGTCGGCCAGCCGGCTGACCGTGCCGAGCGAGATGTCCACGAGCCCGGCGCCACCCTGGCCGAGCAGTGCCCCGGCGAGCAGGAACAGCAGGGCCGTCGACAGCACCGTCCGCGCCGCCAGACCGGACAGCGAGATGCTGATCAGCAGCACGATCCCGAACGCGAGGGCCAGCGCCATCGGGTCTCCTTTCCGCGGGAACACGGCCGTAATGCGGCGCCTGCCGATGATTCGGCGGCGCGCCGGCCGGGCATACCCCTGGTGTGCCGTCGCCGAACCGTAGTACCTCAGTACCTCGTGATGTTTAGGAGATCCGCCGTGCGTGCCGTCCTTTCCGGCGTGTTCGCCGTCGCGCTGTTCGTGCTGGCCGGCTGTGGCGAGTCACCGGACCCGTCACAGCCACCGCCGCCCGCAGGCCCGCCGGCCACGACGACCACCAAGGCCCCGACGCCGGAACCGGGCGAACAGGTGACCCTGGAAGGCGTGGTGCAGCGCGGCGTCGAGCCGAACTGCCTTGTGCTCATGGCGGAGGAGCGGCAGTACCTGCTTCTGGGGGCCGATGAGCAGGTGGAGCCCGGCGACGAGGTCGTCGTGCAGGGCCGGGCGGTACCGGACCAGCCGACGACCTGCATGCAGGGGATCCCGGTCGAGGTGACCGACACGCGACCGGCGTAACCGCGCCGGAAGGAGTGAGAACCATGGCGAAGGCTCGTTACCGGCATCGCGGACAGGTGCCGCCACCGATGGTCCCGGAGGAGCAGTACGGCCCGTGGAAGGGGATGCGCCCTCCGCACACCAACCCGTCGGCCGTGCCCGCGGACCGCTACCAACGCCCTGGCGAGAGGTCCGTGCCGTTCCGGGATGTCCTCGCCGGGTTTCCGAGCGCGTTCGTCTTCCTGGTCGGGGTGTGGCTGCTCGTCGACCTGTTCCTGCTCGACCACCCGGGCACAGCCGCCGGGTTCGACGCCATGTGGAACGACGTGGTGGTCGGTGCCGCGCTCGCGCTGCTGGGCGGTCTCCGCGCGGTGTCGCCGTTCTCGACGATGTGGGCAGGCTGGCTCACCATCGGTCTCGGCGGGTGGCTGATCGCGGCGCCGTTCGCGCTGGGTTTCCGCGCCGAGGCCGACTCGGCGGCGGCCACCACGAACGACATGATCGCCGGCGGGCTGGTCATCGTCCTCACGCTCGTCGGGATGGCGCTGACCGCGTGGTGGCGCCGCAAGCCCTCGTGACCGCACGGTCACGAACGGGGCTGCCACTGCTGTAGCTCGGCATCGATCTCGGCGCCGACCAGCACCGCGAGCGCCGAAAGGTACAGCCACAGCATCAGCACCACCAGGCCGGCGAGAGCGCCGTAGGTCGCGTCGTAGCGGGAGAAGTTCTCCACGTACAGGGTGAACGCGCCGGAACCGGCCAGCCACAGCGCGAGCGCCGCGAGGACGCCCCAGCTCACCCAGCGGCGCCGGGTCCGGTCGCGGTCCGGCCCGTAGCGGTACAGCACCGCGATCGCGCCGCCCACCAGCACGATCAGCCCGAGCCAGCGGGCCGAGCCGACGATCCACCGGGTGTCGCCGGGCACCCTGAGCACGTCGAGCACGGCCGGGAACACGGCGATCGCACCGAGCGCGACAGCGGCCACCGCTATCCCGCCGAGGGTCAGCACCAGCGCGAGCGCACGGACCCGCAGGAACCCGCGGCTCTCCGTCTCGTCGAAGGCGCGGGTGAGGCCGGTGATCAGTGCCGTCATCGCGGTGGACGTGCTGGTGAGCACCACGACCACGCTGGCGACGAGACCGAAGGTCAGCCCGCCCGAGCCGAGCGCGGTCACCGACTCGAGCTGGTCGCGCATCAGCTCGCCCGCCGGGCGAGGCACCGCCGCGAGCAGGGGCTCGAGCTGGTCGCGCACGTTCTGCGGGTCGGTGATCAGCGCATAGATACTGAGCAGCGCGATCAGACCTGGCACGAGCGCGAGCAGGGCGAAGAACGCGATCCCGCCCGCGGCGAGCGGTATCTGGTCGTTGCCGATCTCGCGCACGATCCGGCTTGCGGCCCGCGTCCATCGCCGGTTCCCCTTCGCCACCAGCACCCTCCTCCGCGCGTACGGACCGTCGCCACCGGGTAACCAGGACAGCGGGGGAGCAATCGAAAGGAGGCCGACATTGTCCGCTTCCGTGCAGGAGATCGAACGCGGCGCGGTCATGGCCGGGTTCGACGGCTCCGACAACGCGCGGCGCGCGGTGCACTGGGCGGCGGAGGAGGCGAAGGCACGGAACCGTCCGCTGCTGATCGTCCAGTCGTTCGAGTGGGGAATCCCGTTCCTCGCCCGTGGCGCGACGACCGCGTCCGAGTACGGCGTCGACCGGATCCGTGAGTACGCCGAGGCGGACCTGGAGGGCCTGGTGGCGGAGTGCCGCCGGACGTATCCGGACCTCACCGTCACGTCCCTGATGCCCGACGGGCCGCCGGAGGAGACCCTTCCCGACCTGGAGGCCAGGGCCGAACCGGAACTCGCGGTCTTCGGCGCCTCCGGCCGCGGCGCGGTGTACCGCGCGGTGCTCGGCTCGAGCATCGCCGAACTGGCCCGCACCCTGCGATGCCCGATGATCGTCGTCCGCGACGGCGAGGACAGCGAGGAGAGCGCCGGCCCCACCGGCGCGGCCGCTTCCTCCGGGCCGGTCGTCGTCGGCGTCGACGGCTCCGCCACCAGCGACCGGGCGGTCGAGTTCGCACTCGGCTTCGCCGCCCGCCGCGGTGTCCCGGTCCGCGCCGTGCACGCGTGGTCGGACTGGCCACTGGACATCCTGGCCAGCGCACCGCTCGGCCAGGTCGGCAACGAACGGGCAGGCGACATCACCGACGACCTGGCGAAGAACCACGTGGAGAGCAGGCGGGACCGCTACCCGGACGTACCGGTCGAGTGGGAGTCCGTGGCCGACCGGCCCGCCGACGCGCTGCTTCGCCTCGCCAAGGACGCCGGCCTGCTCGTGGTCGGCAGCCACGGCCGTGGCCCCGCCCGCAGGGTGCTGCTCGGCTCGGTCAGCCACGCCGTGCTCTACCACGCGCCGTGCCCGGTGGCCCTGCTGCGAGACCTGGACGAAGGCAGTGCGCACGGCAGCGAGGTCAGCAACGACGTCAGGAAGGACGAAGGAGGATCGCCATGAGCGCTCAGCACGAGACCGCGACCCGCGCGACACCACAGGAGGTCGTCGCGAGCTACCCGGACTACGAACAGGCCGAACGGGCCGTGGACTACCTCTCCGACCACGAGTTCCCGGTGCAGCGAACGGTCATCGTCGGCCGCGGACTGGACATGGTGGAGCAGATCACGGGCCGCTACACGTACTGGTCGGCCGCCGGCCGCGGGGCCGTGACCGGTGCGGTCGTGGGTGCACTGTTCGGCTGGATCTTCGGACTGTTCGGCTGGGTGTCGCCGGTGATCGGCTACCTGCTGCTGGCGCTCTACGGCGCGGTGTTCGGCGCCGTCGTCGGTGCCGTGCTGGGGGCGCTGCTCGGCCTGGCCGGGCACGCCACCACCGGCGGCAGGCGGGACTTCCGCTCGGTGCCCAGCTTCCGTGCCAAGTCCTACCAGGTGCTGGTGGACACCGAGGTCGCGGAGCGGGCGCGGCAGACGCTGGCCCGCGAAGGTGCGCCCGGCATCGGCGACGTCGAGTCACCCAGGTCCTGAGCCGCGCACGAAACACGGCCACAAAGGAAGCGCCCCGGAGGTTCCGGGGCGCTTTCCCTTTCGGGTGCGACGGTCACTGGCCGACCTTCACGCCGGGCTCGCCGAGGGAGTACTGGATGGTCTCCTTCGGCTTGGCTCCGGGCGTGTTCGGCTCGGGGCCCCGCTTGCCCATCGGCAGGACGACGCGCTTGAACGCGGCCTCCAGCACCATCGCGCTGGCCGCGTACCACGCGATCACGGCGGAGGCGACCAGCACGTTGCCGGCGATGGTCTCCACCAGCGGCAGACCTGCGATGAGCCCGATCGCGAGCAGCGTGGCGCCCGCGGCGAGCACCAGCAGCACCAGCGAGATCGCCAGGTTCTCCGCGGCCGCGGCGAACGCGCCGACCCAGGTGATGGCGGCCAGGCCGATGAACCAGAAGCCGAACGCGCTGGCGGCGATCGCACTGGTCGCCGTGCCCGGCACCACGCCTACCGCGACGAGCAGGTGGTAGATGCCGTAGGCGATCCAGAACGAACCCCAGGCACCGTGGATGCCGGTCGCCAGCGCGTCGCGGGCGCGGTAGGCCCACATGCCGGCGAGGAACTGCGCGATACCACCGATCGTGAACGCGAACGGCGCCAGCACCAGCGGCGTCGTGGTGTCGTTGCCGTACCAGCCGCCGAGATTCGCCGCGACCATGAAGGTGGCCACCGCGAAGCCGTACAGGCCCAGTATCGACGGCGCCGCCACCGGGCTCAGGTTGATGTGTGTGTGGTCCTTCCAGAAGGTGAACTCGGACTGATCCCTCTGCCCGTGACCGTTGGTCGCGGTTGCACTGCGGGTCATTTGCGTGAGCTCCTTGGTCTTGTCTTCTTCACCTTGCCCTGTCCGGGTACCCGTCGTTTCCGGACAAAACTCACGCGAACCAGGGGGGCCACTGCGTGCCGGGTCGCCCGGTGAACCTTCCGGACGGACACTGAAACCGTTCTGCCGGTGCGAGAGAGAAGGCGAGCGGTGATGTCAGCTCAAGAGTCCGGCCGGGAGCGATCCCCGGGCGTGTACGTACGCGAGTTGCGGTTGTCGTTGCGGAACAACTCCGGCGCCTACGGCTTCTCCGTGCTGATCACGTGCGCGCTGGCGATGCTCAACGCGCTGACCGGCACACCGAACGCGATGCAGATCCTGGTGTTCGCCCTCGGTGCGGTGGCGAGTTTCCTGATCGTCGAGCTGATCGCGACGCAAGGTTTCCGGCAGTCCCTCGGTGGGGACGAGCAGACGAAGGTGGTGGCACTGGGCAGCTCGTTCAGCGCCGTCTCGATCTCGGCCGGCATCGGCGCGGCCGCCCTGTGCGGCCTCGTCCTGCCGGTGACGCTCGGCTGGTTCGGCGGTTCGCTCTCCGCCTCGATGACGTACCTGCTGTTGAACGGGCTCGAGATGAAGATCGCCCGGCGGATCGAGGAGGCCCGCGACCTCGCGTGAGCGTGTAGGTGGCGCCGGACCGGGTTACTCCGGAGGCGATGAACGCCTCCGGGGGCGCCCGAACACGCCAGGTCCTCGCGCTGACGGTGGCGGTGGGCCTGTGCGTCCCCGCGCTCCTGCTGCGCCTGCTGCTCGGCCACGTCAGCGCACCGATCGGCACGCTCTGCTACGGCGTGGCGTTCATCGGCGCCGCGCTGCTGCTGGTGTGGGGCACCGAGCTGGCGCAGCTGGAGCTGCCGACCGGGCTCGCGCTCTCCGCGCTGGCGGTCATCGCGATCCTGCCGGAGTACGCGATCGACCTGCTGTTCGCCTACCAGGCCGGGCAGAACCCGGGCACGTCGTCGCTGGCACTGGCCAACATGACCGGCGCCAACCGGCTGCTCATCGGCATCGGCTGGTCCGTGGTCGTGTTCGTCGGAGCGGTCAGCTACCACCGGGCGCGGCGTGCCGGAGGCGGCGAGAACGGCGGCGGCGACAACGGAGCAGGCGAGCGACACCGCTACGCCATGAACCTTCGGCGCCTCGCGACCCTCGACATCGTGGTACTGGGTGCCGCGTCGCTCTACATGCTGCACATGCCGATGCGCTCGACGCTCACCCTCTTCGACTCCGCCGTGCTGCTGTGCCTGTTCGGCTTCTACGTGTTCCGGCTCGCCAGGGCACCCCAGGAGGAACCGGAGTTCATCGGACCTCCCGCGCTCATCAACCGTCTGTCCACATCGTGGCGGCGAACGGTCGTGGTGGTCATGATGGGCTCGGCAGCGCTGGTCATCGTGTTCATGGCGCATCCGCTCAGTGAGTCGATCGTGCAGACCGGTCAGCTGCTGGGGCTGGACAAGTTCCTGATGGTGCAGTGGGTCGCACCACTGGCGACCGAGTCGGCCGAACTGGTGCCTGCGTGCCTGTTCGCGTGGCGGCAGCTGCCGGACAAGGGACTCGGCACGCTGCTCTCGTCGAAGATCAACCAGTGGACGCTGCTCGTCAGCATGGTGCCCGCGGCGTTCGCCCTCGCCGCGGGCAGCCTCTCGGGTCTGCCGATGAGCCCGACGCAGCAGCACGCGATCCTGCTCACGGCAGCGCAGTCGCTGTTCGCGATGAGCCTGCTCATCGACCTCCGGATGTCGGTACGCCAGGCCGCCCTCATCCTCGCACTGTTCCTCAGTGACGTCGTCGGCAGTGTCGTGCTCGGCGACGACGCCCGGTCGGTGATGCGCACCACACTCTCGGTGGTGTACTTGACGCTCGCCGCGGTGCGGCTGGTCCGGCTCCGGGACCGCATTCCCCAGGTGCTCCGCGACGGCGTGCGGACACACCCGAGGGACATGCTCGGTGAACCTGAGCAGGTGCGCTGACGCGTGAGTCACGACGGGACAACGGTGTTGGTTTCGTCCGTTTTGACCGCTGGTGCCGGGGTAGCACGCAGAGCATGCGGTACGGAGACAGGGACCCGGACCGGGAGGATGGCGCACTCACCGTCATCCGGATAGCCGGCAGGGTACTGCGCACAGTGGACGCCGGTGCGATCGCGGCCTCAGCACGGCCGCGTCATCAGTGCGCACCTCCGGGCGAGAACGGTCGGCCGTCACCGGCGTCGCTGGCTGGGCACCGCGGGTGAACGCCGAGCTGACACCGGTCCGCGCACCGACCGACTCGATGGAAGGAGATCACCGATGTTCGAGCACCGGAGGCCGAATCACCTGCTTGGCCGTGTCGCCGCGGTGGCGGTGCTGCTGCTTTCCCCTTTCGCCGTGGCCGCCTGCGGTGGTGACGACGGAACGGCCGGTCCGGAGACCGGCGCGGACGTCGAGGACATCACCGAGGACGACTACTTCGCCGACGATCAGTACGTCGGTGAGGAGGTGACGGTCAGCGCGAACGTGACCGAGGTGATCGATCCACAGAGCTTCGTGCTGGCGGGTGAGGACTACGGCGACGACTCGCTGCTCGTGCTGTCCGGAAAGGACGCCAGGAAAGTCCAGGAGGGTGACGTGGTCAAGGTGACTGGAACGGTGCGGGAGTTCGACTACGAGAACTACCGTGCCGACTACGCGCTCGGTGCGGCTGATCTCTACACGCCGTACGACACCGAGGAGTTCCTCGTCGCCGACAGCGTCACGCGGAACACGGCGTCGACGACGGCGACCCGTTGACCGGGTAGGTGGCCGCGCGGAACTGGCCAAGCGGTTCACCGCACGGACCTTCGGTGCGTCGCCCGGCGAGGGGACCGAGTCGGGATGGTTTCCGTGCCGCGCACGCGGGTAGTGCCTGGCCATGAGTACTGCGGTGGAGACGGGAACGATCGAGACCAAGGTGCCGTCGCGGATGGATCGGCTCCCCTGGTCACGGTTTCACTGGCGGGTGCTGATCGGGCTGGGCACGGTCTGGATCCTGGACGGGCTCGAGGTCACCATCGTCGGCTCGGTGGCCGCGCGGCTCACCGAGCAGGGCAGTGGTATCAACCTCACGCCGGGCCAGATCGGTATCGCCGCCGCCTTCTACGTCACCGGCGCCTGTCTCGGCGCACTCTTCTTCGGCCAGCTCACCGACCGGTTCGGCCGCAAGAAGCTGTTCATCATCACGCTCGCCGTCTACGTCGCCGCGACGGTGGCCACCGCCTTCGCGTTCACCCCGTGGTACTTCTTCCTCGCCCGGTTCTTCACCGGCGCTGGGATCGGCGGCGAGTACGCCGCGATCAACTCGGCCATCGACGAGCTGATGCCCGCCCGCGTGCGCGGCCGCGTCGACCTCGTCATCAACGGCACCTACTGGCTGGGTGCCGCGATCGGCTCCGCGCTGGCGATCCTGTTCCTCAACACGGCGATCTTCCCGCTCGACATCGGCTGGCGGCTGGCCTTCGGCATGGGCGCGCTACTCGGTTTCGTCATCCTGCTGGTGCGCAGGCACGTGCCGGAGAGCCCTCGCTGGCTGTTCATCCACGGCAGGCAGGAGGAGGCCGAGCGGATCGTCGGCGGCATCGAGGACAGCGTCCGGGAGGAGACCGGTGAGTCGCTCGGCGAGCCGCGCGACTCGATCACCGTGCGGCAGCGCAGGACGATCCCGTTCCGCACCATCGCCCGCACCGCGTTCAAGGTGTATCCCAAGCGCGCCGTGCTGGGGCTGGCGCTGTTCGTCGGCCAGGCGTTCATCTACAACGGCATCACCTTCAACCTCGGTACCCTCTTCAGCAACTACTACGACGTCGCGTCCGGTTTCGTGCCCGTGTTCGTGATCGCCTACGCGATCGGCAACTTCCTCGGCCCGGTGACGCTGGGCCGGCTGTTCGACACCGTCGGCCGCAAGCCGATGATCACCCTGTCCTACCTCGGCTCCGCGCTGCTGACGGTGCCCCTGCTCTGGGTGTTCCTGACCAGCTTCGGCGGTCAGTGGACGTTCCTCGGCTTCGTCGTGGCGACCTTCTTCCTCGCCTCCGCCGGGGCCAGCGCCGCGTACCTGACCGTGAGCGAGATCTTCCCGATGGAGACCAGGGCGCTCGCGATCGCGTTCTTCTACGCCGCCGGCACCGGTCTCGGCGGCATCATCGGCCCGCTGTTGTTCGGGCAGCTCATCGGCACCGGCGACCGCGGGCTGGTGGCCATCGGGTTCGCCGTCAGTGCCTCCGTGATGGCGCTCGGCGGGGTGGCCGAGATCGTGTTCGGCGTGCGGGCCGAGAAGAACTCCCTCGAGGACATCGCGAAACCGCTCACCGCCGAGGAGGCCGAGGAAGGTGCTCCGGAAGGCGAAGGTGGTCCGGAAGAGACGTCCGAACCGGACGGCGGAACCGATCCGGAGGCCGAGCGCAGGCGGCGGGTCGAGGCCGAACGCCGGGCGGAGATCGCCGAGCGGGCCGCCGCCCGGCGCCGCGCCGACGCGGAGCGGTCCCGCCGCGCGCTGGCGCGCGTCACCAGCCGCGCGGAGCGCGAACGCGAGGGCGCGCGGCGGTGGCGGCCGGGCCCCGGCTCACTGCCCCGTACCTGGGGGATCGGTATGGAACCGGCAGACGTGGTCGCCGCCGAGGAGGCCCTGGAACTCGAGATCGAGATGATCGACCACGCGCTGCGGGAGCACGGCCCCACGCGACGCGAGACCCTGGCCGAGATGGTCGGCGCCCGTTACTGGGGTCCTGGCCGTTTCGGCGCCGCGCTGCGGGCGGCGGTCCAGGACGGCAGGGCACGACGGCTTTCCCGCCGCACGTACGGGCCCGCCGGTGACGAGCGGCGCACGGGGAGGTAGCCCGTGGCAGGCTGGCAGGTGCTCGCGGACGCCGCGACCCCGGGTGACCTCATGGCGGCCCGGATGCAGATGGGGCTGTCGTTGGGCTGGCACATCATCATCGCCTGCTTCGGTGTCGGCATGCCGGCCATCACCGTGTTCGCCGAGTGGCGCGCGATCCGCACCGGCGACGAGGTCTACGAGTTGCTCGCGCACCGCTGGGCCAAGGCGATGGGCGTCCTGTTCGCCGTCGGTGCCGTGTCCGGGACCATCCTGAGCTTCGAGATGGGCGTGCTGTGGCCCGGGATGATGGAGACCTACGGCCAGGTGATCGGCCTGCCGTTCACCCTGGAGGGTTTCGCGTTCTTCATCGAGGCGATCTTCCTCGGGATCTACCTCTACGCCTGGGACCGGCTGCCGCCCCGCGTGCACCTGCTCACGGGGCTCCCGGTGTGTGTCGCGGGTGTCGCCTCGGCGTTCTTCGTGGTCTGCGCGAACGCGTGGATGAACCAGCCGCGCGGATTCGACCTGGAGAACGGGACCCTGACCGGCGTCGACCCGTGGGCGGCCATGTTCAACCCGGCCACACCGCCGCAGACGACGCACATGATCCTCGCGGCGTTCATGGTGGCCGGTTTCGGCATGGCGAGCGTCTACGCGGTGGCCATCCTGCGCGGCAGGCGGGACCGCTACCACCGGCTCGGCTTCGCCGTGCCGTTCACCGTCGCCGCGGTCCTCACCCCGGTGCAGATCGGTGTCGGCGACTGGGCGGCGAAGTTCCTGGCCACGAACCAGCCCGCGAAGCTCGCCGCCATCGAGGGCCTCTACGAGACGACGGCGGGAGCCTCCCTGCACCTCGGCGGCATCTACCGCGACGGCGAACTGCACTACGCGCTGGAGATCCCCAACGCGCTGTCGCTGCTGGCGCACTGGGATCCCGGCGCCACGATCACCGGCCTGGCCGAGGTGCCCGCCGCCGACCGCCCGCCGGTCAACGTCGTGCACTGGTCGTTCCAGCTGATGGTCGCGATGGGCGTCGCCCTGCTCGTGCTCGGTCTCTGGTGCCTGCTCGTGCGGTGGCGGCGCAAGCGGCTGCCGGAGTCCCGCTGGTTCTACCGGTTCGCGGCGTTGTCCGGCCTGGCCGCCGTGCTGGCACTGGAGGCAGGCTGGGTGACCACCGAGGTCGGCAGGCAGCCGTGGATCGTATGGGGCGTCCTGCGGGTGGAGGACGCGGTGACCCCCGTGCCGGGGCTCGGCACCGGGCTGGCCGTGGTGTCCGGCGTCTACGTGCTGCTCACCGCCGCCACCCTCTACGTCCTGCGCAGGCTCGCCGGCACGCCGCTGCCGCTCGCGCCGCAGGAACCCGGACCGGAGCCCCCGACCCCTGAGCGAGGTGAACCATGACCACCGCCGACTGGCTGCTCAGCCTGATGTGGCTCGCGCTCACCGCCTACGTGCTGCTCGGCGGTGCCGACTTCGGCGGCGGCTTCTGGGACCTCGTGGCTGGCGGCTCCGCGCGCGGGCGCCACCAGCGGGAGCTGATCGAGGAGTCGATCGGCCCGGTGTGGGAGGCGAACCACGTGTGGCTGATCTTCGTCATCGTGCTGTGCTGGACCGGCTTCCCCGCCGTCTTCGCCGCCGTGTCGTCCACGATGTACATCCCGCTGACGCTCGCCGCACTCGGCATCATCGCCCGCGGCGCGTCGTTCGCCTTCCGCAAGGCCAGCACCGGCCTCGCCCGGCGCAGGCTCTTCGGCGCCGCGTTCGCGGGCTCGTCGGTGCTCACGCCGTTCTTCCTCGGCACGGTGGCGGGTGGCGTCGCCTCGGGCCGCGTGCCGATCGGCATCGCCGAGGGGGACATCGTCACGAGCTGGTGGAACCCGACGTCCGCGCTCGCGGGTGTGCTGGCCGTGGCGGTCGCGGCCTACCTCGCCGCGGTGTACCTGTGCGCGGACGCGCGGCGGGCAGGCTCGGCCGTGCTGCTCGGCGCGTTCCGCAGGCGCGCGATCGGCAGCGGCTTCGCGGCGGGCGCGATCGCCCTCGGCGGCGTCCTGGTACTCCGGCGCGACGCGCCGTTTCTGTTCAGCGGCCTGACCACGGTCGCGCTGCCGGTGGTGGTGCTGTCCGCCGCGGCCGGCCTGACCTCACTGGCGCTCCTGGTGCGCGGCCACTACCTCGTGGCGCGGGTGTCCGCCGCGCTCGCCGTGGCGGCGCTGCTCTGGGCGTGGGCGGTGGCCCAGTACCCGATGCTGCTGCTGCCGGACACGGCGATCGACGACGCCTCGGCGCGGCCGGAGGTGCTCCAGGTGACGCTGCTCGTCTCGGCGGTCGGGGCGGTCTTGCTGGTCCCGTCGCTGCTGTGGATGTTCTGGCTCTTCCAGCGTCCCGCGCCGCGCAAGGCGGAGCCGGGCTAGGTGCGGTGGCGGGCTAGGTGCGGTGGCGGGCCACCGCGAGTATCACCGCTCGGACAGCGGTGACCAGCGGGACCGCGAACAGCACCCCGGCGATACCGCCCTCGATCCCGCCGATCGTCAGCGCCACCAGCACGACGGCGGGATGCAGGTGCACGAAGTTGCCCTGCAGCAGCGGCTGCAGCAGCTGGCCTTCCAGTTGCTGCACCACAAGCACGACCCCGAGGATGATCAGCGCGGCGGTCGGCCCGTTGCTCACGAGCGTCACGGCGACGGCCAGGACTCCCGAGACGAACGCACCGGCGTAGGGCACGAAACCGCCGAGGAACACCAGCGCGGCCAGCGGCACCGTGAGCGGCACGCCCACCACCGCCAGCCCGATGCCGATGCCCACCGCGTCGATCAGTGCGACCAGGGCGGTCACCCGTACGTACAGCACCACGCTGCGGAACGCCTCGCGCCCGGCGTCGTCCACGATGTCGCGTGTCTCGGTCCGCCACGGCCGAAGCAGGAACGCCCACATCTTGGGACCGTCGTAGAGGAACATCACCATCAGCACCACGGCGAGCACCAGGCCGGCCAGTACCGAGCCGAGCGTGGTGAAGGCACCCACGGTCTGCGACACGATCGGCTGCTGGTTGCTCTCCAGCCAGCCCTGCGCCCGCTGCAGCAGCTGACCGCCGAAATCGAACGGTCCGTCGGTCAGCCAGCCTCGGACGCGCTCGACGCTCTGCGACACGCTCCGCCGCAGCTCGTCCACGTTGTCGAGCACGGCGATGACGACGAAAGTGACGATCCCGCCCGCGGTGGCCAGCCCGGCGATCAGCGATGCCAGCACCGCCAGCGACCGCGGCCAGCGGTGCCGGGTCAGCCAGCCCACCATCGGCTCCAGCAGTGCGGTCAGCAGCAGGGCCACCGCGAGCGGGATGAGCACGAAGCTCAGATGCTGCACGGCCGCGCGCAGCGCCCAGAGAGCCAGGAAGATGAGCAGAAACTGACCCGCCACCATCGCGGCGCGGCGCAGCAGGTCCGAGGTCAGTCGCAGACGGGAGGTCTCCGGGGCCGGTTCGCGCACGGCACTCGGGTAGCCCACCGTGCACGAACGGAAACCGGGCGGTCGCCGGTCGGCGGTTCACGGCCGCCGCGAAGGGTACCCGGCCAGCATGGACTGGCTCATCGCGGATCTGCCCGCCACGGCGGCGGTGGCGGGCAAGATCGCACTGCTCTACGTCGCCGCGCTGGTCGGGCTGCGCGTCACCGTCCGCAGGGCCGCCGGCCAGCCCACCGTCTACGACGCGGTCGCCATGGTCACGGTCGGCGCCATCATCGGGCGGACCGCCACGGCCTCGGGCACGGCGTTCGTCCAGGGGCTCGTGGCCCTCGCCGTGCTGCTGGTATGCCACGAGATCGTCAGTAGGCTGCGGCTGCACGGCAAGGTGCGCAGGCTGACCGATCATCCTGTGCACGTGCTCGTCGACAACGGCGAGGTCGATCACCGGCACCTCAAGACCTGCCAGCTCACCGAGGCCGACCTCCACGCGTCCCTGCGCACCCGCGGCATCACGAGCCTGAGCGAGGTGCGGTACGTGCTCTACGAGTCCCAGGGCGGAATCTCGGTGGTCCGGGACGGCGAGCGGCCCGGTGAGCTGGTGCGCTCGGTCGTCGGGGAAGGCCGGGGTAGCGGCTTCTGACCGTCACCGTCAGGACGAGGGCAACTCCCAGAAGCTCGGTCCGACCGGCTCCGTGAAGTCGCCGAGGGCGTGGAAGAACCCTTCGTCGTCCACGGCGATCGGCAGCTGTGGCAACGGCCGCGCGGCCGGGCCGAAGGTCGGTACCGCGTGCCGGTTGAGGTCGAACTGCGACTGGTGGCACGGGCAGTAGGCGCGGTTGATCTGCTTCTCGTACAGGTTCACCGCGCAGCCGAGGTGCGTGCACACGCGGGAGAAGGCGTAGTAGTCGCCGTAGTTCATCCCGGCCCGATCCGGCCGGTGCTGCACCGGGGCCTCCGGCCGCAGCCGGTACAGCGTGGCCGGGTTGTCGGCCCGCTTGAGTGCCTCCTTGAGCTTCTTCGTGTTCCCGCGGTCGGACTCCCGGAACGGGAACACCGCGATCTGGCTGCCCGGCGCCACATCCCCCGGCCGGACCAGCACCACCTCCTCCGGATCGGCCGTCTCGGTCCGCAGGTAGACCTTCTCGTCGTTGTACGGGTACCAGCCCGAGTGCCAGAGCGTGTCCATGCGGTCGGCACGGGGGCCCTGCGCATCCCAGGGATTCTCGACGAAGCCGCCGAGACCGATCACCGCGCCGCTCGTGCCGAGCACACCGGCGCCGAGGCCCATCGCCTTACCGACCGCCGACCGCCTGCCGACCGCGCGCCGGCTCCCGAGCCCGACCTGCGCGGCCGTGTCCATCGCCGTCGCGGTCGCCGTGGCGCGGTCCTCCTCCGTCGACGCTCCCGGCTGGTGCCGCTCCTGGACGGCGGTCTCCTTCGGCAACAGGAGTTTGACGTGCAGGATCAATGCCACCGAGACGGCGGCGACGGCGAGCCCGAGAAACAGCCCCAGCAGCGGCGTGTAGAGCACGTAGAGAAGGTGTCCCTCCTCGCCGGGGAACACGTACCGCCAGGGCCAGAACACGAAAACCCCGGCGGCGACCACCCCGAAGACACCGGCGAGCAGCCACAGGACGATCACCAGACGCCGCGACCGCGCCTCGCGCTTGCTGCCCGGCGGCTGCCGTGGTTCGTACTCCACGAGCTCGACGCCGTCCATCTCGGCGCCTCGCCGCAGCAGCTCCGCGCGCCGGTCGGGATCCGCGCCGCCGTCCATCGACCCTCCCTGCTCCTGCCTAGCCGGATCACTTCCGCGCAGGACGGATGACCTCGCCGATGCCTGGGTAGCCACGCGCCATGATTCGAAACCACGGTCGGCGAGCGGTGCTGGCGGCAGGGCTCGCCGCGCTGGTGATCACCCTGCCTGCCTGCGTCAATCCGCAGAAACAGCTGGAGTCGGGTCCCATCGGCGCGAACGCCAGCGCGGCGACGATCGATGTGCACAACGTGCACACGGAGCCGCCGGAGAAGGCCAGCTACTCGATCGGCGACGACGTGGTCGTCCGGTTCGCCCTGTTCAACCGTGCCGAGGTGCGGGACGAGCTCCGGCGGGTGGAGACCAGCCTGGCCACGCAGGTGAGGCTGCACTGGGATGCCGACTGTGACGGCACCGCCGAGCCGACGTCCAGGCTCCCGCTGCCCGCCAACAGCACGGTGCCCGAACCGCCGGGTGGCGGGCCGGGCACGGCGTACCACCTCGAACTGCTCGGCCTCAACGAGGAGGTCAGGGAAGGTACTACGATGCCGCTGACCTTCACGTTCGAGAAGGCCGGGCCGGTCACGGTCGATGCGCTCGTACCGACCGGCGAGGACTCGGAGGTGCCACCGCTCGGCTGCGAGCCGGGCTGAGGTTCCGGCGGGCCGGCCGGGTTTCGGCCGCCGCCGACGGGGTAGTCGCGTGGCGTGACGACTCGCTGCGCCGTGTTCGGACACCGGTACCGCTTCCGTGCCGACGGGCCGACGATGACCTGGACCTGTCAGCGCGGCTGCGCGGTAGGCGGTAGCAAGTCCTACGCGTCGGCGGCCGAGGCGCGCAAGTTCGCGACCGCGTTCGACAAGGAGGACGCCGACGACCTCGGGCGCCGCGCGCCGCTGCTCGGCATGCTGCCGCTACGCATGGCCCGAGCGGTGCGGCAGTTGCGGCGCCGCTAGTTTGCCCCCTACCAGTGGGGGTAGTCCCGGGACATGGTCGGGCTGAAGATTGCTCTGAGGCGGGTCCAGGACATCTACGCCGGGAATGCGGACAGGCCGCTGCGCGGCTACGTCGTCGTACTCGGAACGTACCTCTCGCTCGCCACGCTGCTCGCCGCCGGAGGTCGCGCGTTCGGAGTGCGCCTCCCGGAGCGGTTCGGCGTAGGGGACACGGTGCTGCTTTCGGTGGCGACGCACAAGGCGAGCAGGCTGCTGTCCAAGGACGCGGTCACCAGCCCGCTGCGCGCGCCCTTCGCCCGCTACGAGGAGCCGGCCGGGATGGCCGAGCTCAACGAGTCGGTACGCGGGCACGGTGCGCAGCACGCCCTCGGCGAGATGCTCACCTGCCCGTTCTGCCTCTCGGTGTGGACCGCGACGGCCCTCGGCACGGGGTTCGTGACGGCTCCGCGAGCGACCCGGTTGGTGAGCACGGTGCTGACCGCGGTGGCCGCCTCGGACATGCTGCAGCTGGGCTACGACGGCGGCAAGCAACTGCTTGAACGCACCGCGCGGCAAGCGAAGGACGACTGAGCGGATCGAGGCAGGAGCCGGCGATGATGAGTCACCACGAGCGGCAGGAGCTCGAACGGATCGAACAGTGGTTCCGGACCGAGGACCCGAACCTCGCGAGATCGCTGGGCGACGGCAGGCCGCCCGGCGGCGGCACGGGCGCGAAAGTGGGGCGCTTCGCCGTGGACGCGCTGGCCGCGATCCTCATCCTGATGGGGGCGTTCACGCTGAACTTCGGGCTGATCTTCCTCGGTGCCGTGGTTCTGGTCGCGGGTGCGTGCCTGCACGTCGCGGGCCGCAGCGGCCGAGAGGGCCGCTCCGGTCCGCTGGCCGAATGACGGAGGTCGGGCCGGCGCCGGCCCGGTGCCCCGCGTCGTGACCCCCGTTCCGGTCGGTGCAGGGACGGTCGCGCGTTCCCGCGAACCGCGCGTACTGCTCGCGGTGGTGCTCGCCGGGCTGGTCGCCTCGGGAATCCGGCCCCGTAGCCACGGCACCTGGCTGCTGGAGGTCGTCCCCGTCCTGCTGGCGGTGCCGCTGCTCGTGCTGACGTTCCGCCGTTTCCCGCTGACGCCGGTGGCCTACCGGGTGCTGACGGCGGGCGCGCTGATGATCCTGCTCGGCGCCCACTACACGTACGCGGCCGTGCCGGTGGGGGAGTGGGCGCAGCACTGGTTCGGCTGGAGCCGCAACCACTACGACCGGGCGGGCCACGTGCTGCAGGGGGTGATCTCCGCCGTCGTCCTGCGGGAACTGCTGATCCGGCGGACTCCGCTGCGCTCGGGGCGCTGGCTGCTGCTCGTCACCGTGCTTGGCGCGCTCGGCGTCAGCGCCGGTTTCGAGATCATCGAGACCACCGCGGCGGTGTTCACCGGCGAGGCCGGCCAGAGCTACCTCGCGACGCAGGGCGACCCGCTCGACAGCCAGCACGACATGACGATGGCGGTCGCCGGCGTCACGCTGACCCTGCTGCTGTTCCGGCGTGTCCACGACCGCGAGCTGCGCCCGCTGTCGTGACCGCGGCAGCTCATCTCCGCGCGCCCGGGATTGATGTGGCGACGTTCGGGTAGCCGAGCGGGTGAGTGCCGGTCCGAGCGAGGAGGAAGAAAGATGCCCGTAACGGTCGCCGACCATGTACTCCAGCGCCTGCGGGAATGGGGTGTCGAGCACGTGTTCGGCTACCCGGGCGACGGCATCAACGGGCTCGTCGCCGCCTTCGGGAAAGCCGACAACCAGCCCCGCTTCGTGCAGTCCCGGCACGAGGAGATGTCGGCGTTCGAGGCGGTCGGCTACGCCAAGTTCGACGGCAGGCCCGGCGTGTGCATGGCGACGTCCGGCCCCGGCGCGATCCACCTGCTCAACGGTCTCTACGACGCCAAGCTCGATCACGTGCCCGTGGTCGCGATCGTCGGGCAGACCGCACGCAGCGCGATGGGCGGCAGCTACCAGCAGGAGGTGGACCTGCAGGCGCTGTACAAGGATGTCGCGAGCGAGTACCTCGTCGAGGTCAACGTCTCCGAGCAACTGCCCAACGCGATCGACCGCGCCTTCCGCACCGCCGAGGCCGAGCGGGCGCCCACCGCGGTGATCATCCCGGCCGACCTGCAGGAGGAGGAGTACCGGCCGCCTGAGCACGAGTTCAAGCACGTGCCCTCCAGCCCGCCGAACACCCCGCACTCGGTCATGCTGCCGCCCGAGGACGAGCTCGCCAGGGCCGCCGACGTGCTCAACGCGGGGGAACGGGTCGCGATCCTGGTCGGCCAGGGCGCGCGAAACGCCACCGAGGAGGTCCGGCTGGTCGCCGACGCCACCGGCGCCGGCGTGGCGAAGGCACTGCTGGGCAAGGACGTCCTGCCCGACGACCTGCCCTACGTCACCGGCGCGATCGGGCTGCTCGGAACCCGGCCCAGCTACGAGCTGATGCGGGACTGCGACACCCTGATCGTGATCGGGTCCAGCCTGCCGTACTCGCAGTTCCTGCCCGAGTTCGACCAGGCGCGCGCCGTGCAGATCGACATCGACGCGGGCCGGATCGGCATGCGCTACCCGATGGAGGTCAGCCTGGTCGGCGAGGCGAAGGGCACGCTGCGGGCACTCATCCCCCTGCTGGAGCCGAAGCAGGACCGTTCGTGGCGCGAGACGGTGGAGAACAACGTCTCCTCGTGGTGGAACACCATGGAACAGCAGGCCATGCTCGACGCCAAGCCGGTCAACCCGATCCGCGTCGTGCACGAGCTGTCGCCACGCATCCCCGAGGACGCGATCGTGACGGCCGACTCCGGTTCCTCCACCAACTGGTACGCCCGCAACCTGCGGATGCGCGGGCGGATGCGTGGCTCGCTGTCCGGCACGCTCGCCACGATGGGTCCCGCGGTGCCGTACGCCATCGGGGCGAAGTTCGCCTATCCGGACCGGCCGGTCGTGGCGCTCGCCGGTGACGGTGCGATGCAGATGAACGGTATGGCGGAGCTCATCACCATCGCCCGCTACCGGCACACGTGGGCGGACCCGCGGCTGGTCGTCTGCGTGTTCCGCAACGACGACCTGAACCAGGTCACGTGGGAGCTGCGGGCGATGGGCGGCACGCCGAAGTTCGAGGAGTCACAGTCGATCCCGGACGTCTCCTACGCCACCTTCGCCGAAAGTCTCGGGCTGACGGCGATCAGCGTCGACTCGCCGGATGACCTCGGCGGGGCGTGGGACCAGGTGCTGGCGGCCGACCGGCCCGCCGTGCTCGACGTGCGCTGCGACCCCGAGGTGCCGCCGATCCCGCCGCACGCCACGTTCGAGCAGGTGAAGTCCACCACCGAGTCGCTGCTGAAGGGCGACCCGAACGCCTGGCACCTGCTCGTCCAGGGCGCCAAGACGAAGGCGCAGGAGTTCGTTCCGGGCCGCCGCTGACCGGGTGGCCCTTTGGCGCCAGGCCCCGCGCCTTCCGAACTTCTCAGCCGCCGGACTCGGCGCGTTTCTGCGCCGGTCCGGGCGGCTCCGAGAGGTTCAGCGCGGTACTCACCAGCGGGATGTGCGAGAGCGCCTGCGGGAAGTTGCCGATGAGCCTGCCCTCCTCCGGCGCGTACTGCTCGGCGAGCAGCCCGAGGTCGTTGCGCAGCGACAGCAGCCGCTCGAAAAGGTCGCGGCCCCGGCCGGTGTCGCCCTGCAGCAGGTAGTTGTCGGCGAGCCAGAAGGTGCAGGGCAGGAAGACGCCCTCGCCATGCGGGAGGCCGTCGACGTGCCGGGTGTCGGCGTCCATGGTGTAGCGCTGCACGAGGCCGTCCCGGCAGAGCTCCTTCTCGATGGCGGCCACCGTGCCGCGCACCCGTTCGTCGGTGGCGGGCAGGAAGCCGATGTCGGGCATCATGAGCAGCGCCGCGTCGAGTGAGCGGGAGCCGTAGAACTGGGTGAACGTGCCGCGGTCGGGATCGAAGCCACGCTCGCACACCTCGTCGAAGATGTCCCGCCGCAGCCGCTTCCAGCGGTCCACCGGCCCGTCCAGGCCGAACACCGTCACGCCCTTGATCGCCCGGTCCACCGCCGCCCACGCCATCATCTTCGAGTGCGTGAAGTGCCGCCGCGGACCGCGTACCTCCCAGATGCCGTTGTCCGGCTTGCTCCAGTCCGACTCGAGGAAGTCCATCAGCGACCGCTGCACCCGCCAGGCGTCCGGGTCGGGCGGAATCCCGTGCGTTCGCGCCTGGTGCAGCGCGTCCATCAGCTCGCCGAAGACATCGAGCTGGAACTGGGTGGCGGCCTCGTTGCCGACGCGCACCGGGGAGGAGCCCGCGTAACCGGGCAGCCAGTCCAGTTCCAGCTCCGGCAGTCTGCGCTCGCCGTCGGCGCCGTACATGAGCTGCATCTGCGACGCGTCGCCGGCGACCGCCCGCAGCAGCCACTCCCGCCATGCCCGCGCCTCGTCGGCGTAGCCCGCGCCGAGCAGCGCCATCAGGGTGAACGTGGCGTCCCGGATCCAGCAGAACCGGTAGTCCCAGTTACGCACGCCACCGAGGTGCTCCGGCAGGGACGTCGTCGGTGCGGCGACGATCCCGCCGCTCGGCGCGTACGTCAGGGCCTTGAGCGTGATCAGCGAGCGCACCACGGCGTCCCGGTACTCACCGCGGTAGTCGCACCGGCTCGCCCAGTCCCGCCACCAGCGGGTGGTGCGCTCGATGCGCTCGCCGACGTCGAGCATGCGCGGCGGCGGCTGGCGCGGTGCACTCCAGGCCAGCCGGAAGTCCACGGTCTGCCCCTCGGCCACGCTGAACTCGGCGACGGCGTGCCCGGGCGCCGTCGTGAGCGGGAGTTCCGCGTCGAGGGTGAGGTGGTCCGGCCCGGCGAGCGCGTGGGTCCGCCGCCCCTCGGACTGGATCCACGGGATGGTGCTGCCGTAGTCGAAGCGGGGCGCGAACTCCGTTCGCATCGGCACCCGGCCGCGCACCCCCTCCACCCGGCGCACCAGATCGGCGTAGTCGCCGCGGATCGGCATGCAGTCGATGATGCGGATCTCACCTTCGGCGCAGGCGAGCCGCGTTTCCAGCACGAGGCTGTCCTCCCGGTACGCGCGGCCCGCGGTGCGAAACGCACCGCGCGGCGCCAGCGTCCAGCGGCCGTGCCTCGAGTCGCCGAGCAGTGCCGCGAAGCAGGCTCCCGAGTCGAAGCGTGGCAGGCACAGCCAGTCGATCGAGCCGTCGGCGGCCACCAGTGCGGCGGTGCGCGTGTCACCGAGCAGACCGTAGTCCTCGAGCGGGCGAGACATGATCCTCCTCGATCGGATGGTGCGGGCAGGCATCGTGGCCTGCCGATCGGGGTACCCACCGAGCATGAGGCCGACAACCTTCCGGCGCAGTGGGTATCTGCTACTGGCCGGCGCCACGGTGCTGTCGCTCGCGGGCTGCGGCACCGCCTCGCCGAGGACCGCGGACTTCGGCGACAGGTCGCTGCCGCCGGTGCGGGAGGACGTGGCGCCCTGTGCCGCCGCGATGCTGGACGGCGACGTGAGCCGGGTGGAGTCAGCCGCGGGCAAGCGGCACGCCACGCTGCGGATCGTCAACACCGGACTGACCGAATGCGCGTTGCGCGGCTACGGGAACCTCCAGCTGGTCGGCGCGGAGGGCGAGCAGCTGCCCACGAACCTGCGGCGGACCGGGGAGCCCGCACAGGTCGTCCTCCAGCCCGGCGAACGCGCCGTGCAGGACCTCCGCTGGAGCGCCCCGGCCGGGCAGGGCGGGCCTGCGGACGAACGCTGCGTGCCCGCGCCCGCCGCCGTGATGGTCACGCCACCCTCGGACACGGAGACGTTGCGGGTTTCCTGGCCGGCAGGTGCGGTCTGCGACCACGGCCGGATCGAGCTGACTCCCTGGCATCCGCCGCGGGAAGGAAAGGAGTAGGCACAGATGGGCCGTTCGCCGAAGACGGTGGTGGTGACCGGAGCGAGCGCGGGCGTCGGCCGCGCCACGGCGCGCCTGCTCGGCGGCCGGGGCGACCGCGTCGCCCTGCTCGCGCGCGGCGAGAAGGGGCTGCGCGAGGCGGCGCGCGACGTCGAGGCGGCGGGTGGCACGGCCCTGCCGATCCCGCTGGACGTGACCGACTACGCGACGATGCGCTCGGCCGCACGACGCGTGGAGCATGAGCTGGGACCGGTCGATGTCTGGATCAACGGTGCGTTCGCGACGGTGTTCGCCCCGTTCAGCAAGATCGAGCCGGACGAGTTCCGCCGGGTCACCGACGCCACCTACCACGGTTTCGTGCACGGCACCAAGGTCGCGCTGGAGCTGATGCTGCCGCGCGACCGCGGAACGATCGTGCAGATCGGCTCCGCGCTCGCCTACCGTGGGGTTCCGCTGCAGTCGGCGTACTGCGGGGCCAAGCACGCGATCCAGGGCTTCACCGAGTCGCTGCGCTGCGAGCTCCTGCACGACGGCAGCGGCGTGCACGTGACGATGGTGCAGCTGCCGGGCGTCAACACGCCCCAGTTCGACTGGTCGCTGTCGCGGATGCGGCGCAAGGCGCAGCCGATGCCGCCGATCTACGAGCCCGAGGTCGCCGCGCGCGGCATCGTGCACGCGGCCGACCATCCCGCGCGCCGCGAGTACTGGGTCGGTTTCAGCACGGTCGCCACGTTGCTGGCCAACAAGTTCGCGCCCGGCCTGCTCGACCGGTATCTGGGGCGCAACGGCTACTCGGCGCAGCAGACGCGGGCACCCGAGGACCCCGACCGCCCGGTGAACCTGTGGGAGCCGGTCGACGACGACAGCGACCACGGAGCGCACGGCCGGCTCGACGAGCAGGCGAAGAAGCGCAGCCCGCAGCTGTGGTTCTCGCATCACCACGGGACCCTCGCGGCCGCGGCGGCGACCGTCGTCGGCGCCGCGGGCGGTGGCCTCGCGGCCGCCCGTGCCCGTCGCCGCTCGTGAGCGGACCCCGGCGGCTGCCCGCACGAGCAGGTGAGCCGGCGTGGCAGGTTGGGACTGGTGTCACCTTCCGCAACGTGACGCGGGCGGGCAGAATGTCCTCCACCGAGCCTGGCGCTCGCCGCCTGGCCCCCGCACAGTAGAGTCGGGTGCCTCGCAAGGTGGAAGATCACCCCACCTGCCGGGTCGCGACCTGAGGAGGCGTACTCAGAGTGGCAATCCCCGTGGGAACCACAGGTCAGGATGGCTCCGGTCAGCCGAGCATCGCCCGTATGCGGGACTGCTGGATGGGCGGAACGCATCACTCGGACGCTGACCGTGAGTTCGCCGACCAGATCGCCGTGTGCGCGCCGCACCTGCCGTACCTGGTCCGTGCGCAGCGCGCCTGGCTGGACCGTCTTGTCCGGTACCTTGCCGAGCACGGCATCCGGCAGTTCCTCGATCTCGGTTCGGGCGTGCCCGTCGAGGGCCACGTGCACGAGGTCGCGCAGGAGGTCGCACCGGACAATCGCGTCGTCTACGTGGACATCGACCCGGAGATCGTCGCCGAGGGCCGCGGCATCCTCGACGGCAATCCGCACGCGGGCTTCGTGCAGGCGGACATCCGGCGCCCGCGGGAGGTCCTCGAAGCCCTCGAGGTGAAGCAGCTCCTCGACCTCGGCGAACCGGTCGCCGTCCTCCTCATCGACACGCTCGTGCACATCCCGGACTCCGCCGATCCCGCCGCGCTGGTCTCGGGCTACCTCGACGCGATGTGCTCCGGCAGCTACCTGGCCATCTCGCATTTCAGCGCCAGCGAGCAGCTCAATCTCGGCCTCGGCATGTTCGGCGAGATGTTCGGCACGCCACCCACCGTGACCCTGCGTGAACCGCGCGAGGTGGAACGCTTCTTCGCGGACCTCGACATGGTCGAACCCGGCGTCGTGCCGGTCACGCTGTGGCGACCGATGTCCGAGTACGACATGGGCCGCAATCCGGAGCTCGCCCAGGTACATGCCGGAGTCGCCCGCAAGCCCTGAACGCCACTCCTCACGCGGCCAGCGGGACGACGAGCAGCGCCACCTCGCCCAGCATGACGACGGGCAGTCCCCGCGTGTGCATCCGCCTGGCGGTGGGCAGTTCGCCGTCGCGGGCCCGCCGCAGCAGTGCGGCGACGCGGACCAGGAACACCCCGTGCGCCAGGGTCCCGGCCAGCGCCCAGGCCGGCCCGTACCGCCACCACAGCCCCCAGCCCAGCAGTGCCAGCCCGGCCAGCAGCACGACGCAGGCCAGCGCGAGCGTGTGTGCGGCACCGTGGCGCGCGGACGGCGTCGCCACCCCGGTGGCGGTGTCCGCGGCACGGTCGGGCACCGACCACCACACCGTGCGGCCGATCGTGAGCACCGCGACCCCGGCGAACACCGGCCACACCGACGTCTCGAAGCCGGACCGCACTGCGCCGTAGGAAAGCAGGCACGGCAGCCCGACCAGGGACGTGCCGAAGACCAGCGGCCCGGCGAAGCCGCGGCGCTTGAGCCGTATCGGCTCGATGTTGTAGCTCAGCGTGAGTAGCACGATCGCAGCGGCGACCGCGGTGACGACCCAGTGCCCCGTCCGGACCGCCACCGCGACGGACAGTGCGGTGGCGAGTGCCAGCTCGGCGACCACCCAGCGCAGCGCGCGCCTGCGGCCGACGCGCAGGGTCGCGTCGGCCAGGTACGACTTCTCGTCGTGCCGCTCGTCGGTACGCAGGTCCGCGACGTTGTTGAGAGCGAGGGCGGCAACGATGAACAGCAGGTTCGCCGCGATCGCGCCGAGCACGGGTAGCGTCGCGAGCCCGCTCGCGGCCGGCACCGCGAAGCAGGCGCCCCAGGCGGCGTAGCAGAGGTAGGTGATCGGTAGCGGATGTTGGAGGCGGTGCAGAACGACGAGGTCGCGCGCTGTTCGCCCGCCGGGCCGTCTCCGCCGTTCGCCCGCTAGTCGTGACACGCGGTCACCGCCATTCGCAGCCGGGCGGCCGGCGCCATCGCGTGCCCGCGCAGCTGCGGCACCCCGGCGCGGGGGTTGACGCAGCGCAGTTCCCTGCGGCGCAGCAGCGCGGCGACGATCATCCGTGCCTCGAGCTGGCTGAGCTGGCTGCCGAGACAGTGCCGGGTGCCGCCGCCGAAAGGGAAGTAGTGCCGCGCGGCGACGCGGCCGTCGAGAAAGCGGTTCGGGTCGAACGCCTCCGGCGCCGGAAACCGCTCCGGCACGCGGTGCGCGAGGTAGATGCTCGGCGACAGCGTCGTCCCGGCCGGCAGCGTGCGGCCGAGCAGCTCCGTCTCCTCGGGCAGCACCCGGTTGCCCGCCGCCGGGACGGGCGGGGTGACCCGCAGTGCCTCCTGGACGACGGCGTGCAGGAGTGGCACGCGCGTGGTGTCCGCCCCGTTGTCGGTGGTGGCGGCCAGTTCGGCGAGGACGTCCCGGCGCACCCGTTCGTGCCGGTCGAGCCAGTAGAGCGCCCACGCGGTCGCGGACGCCGTGGTCTCGTGACCGGCGAAGAGCAGCGAGGCGATCTGATCCCGCAGTTCGGTGTCCCCGATGTCGTGCAGCGGCCCGTCCCCGTTCAGCAGGAGTGCGATCAGCGAGTGCGGGTGCGCGCGGGCGGCCTCCCTGGCGCTCCGGACGAAGAGCCGGTCCAGGGCGTCCCCGGAGCGCGGCAGCCTGCCGCGGAGAAAGCGGTATGCCAGCGTGCGGCCACGGGAGCCGAGCGCACGCTCGATCCAGGCGGTGAACGGCTCGAGCACCCCCTCACCGGACCGCCCGAGAATGATCCGGCCGATGATGCGGAGGGCGAGCTCGCGGGTCCACTCCGACAGTGGTAGGACGGTTTCCGTCGGCAGCGCGTCGATCGCGCCGTGCACGGTGTCGGCGATGACCCCGTGGTACCGGCCCAGGCTGCGGCCGCGCAGCGGAGGGCCGAGCACCTGGCGGTAGGCGGTGTGCCGGGGACCGTCTCCCCACAGCAGCGATGTCCGCCCCAGCAACGGGACCAGAGAGCGGCTCCCCGGATGCGCCAGGTGCCGATCGGAGCGGAAGATCCAGTCGATCGTCTCCGGGTCCCACACCAGCAGTTTCGGCGCCGGCCCGCCGGTCACCTCGGCGAAACCCTCCGGCGAGCCTGCCCGGGAGTCGAGGAAGGGCAGGGTCCGCAACGTCAGCCGGAGCTCGTTGCGATGCATCACACCTCGATCCGCGCGGCGTACCCGGTGCTCCCGTCTCCGGCGAGCGCCGCCACGCGCGGGTCGGTGTGCGCGAGGTGCAGAGCGGCGAACACCTCGGTCCGCACTATCCGGACCGGTGTGTAGAGGTCCTTGTCATGCCACAGGGCGGGAAATTCCTCACCGGTAGCGCCGGTGCCGCCGGTGCCGCTGTCAGTGCGCAGCAGGAAATCCCGTCCCCGTGCGGCCGCGCGCCCGATCGCGGCTGGGTTCCGCGCGGGCCCGGCGTGCAGCAGCGTCCGGATCGCGTACGCGGTCTCCTCCCGGGTGCTGTGCCAGTGCCCCCACGACCCGTCCGGACGCTGGGTGCCGAGTACCCACTCCACCGCCCTGCCCACCGCACGGGCCCCGGCCGCACCGCCGTAGGCCGCGAGCGCGGTGGCGCAGCACGCGGTCGCGTAGTACGGCGACGCGTGCCACTTGTCCAGCCAGCTGCCGTCGGCGTGCTGCTGCTCACTCAGCCAGCGCGACACGGTTCCGATCGTGGCGAGGTAGCGGGCGCAGTGCCGTGGCTCCACCGGCGGGGCGGACTGTGCCTGCTGTGCCTGCGGTGCTTGCCGTGCCGAAAGCGACGCCACGGACGCGCCGAGTGCCTGCAGCACGTGGGCATTCGTGCTCGTCGATGGAGTCCGCTCCTCGGGAAAGCAGCTGAAGTGGTCGCCGGAGTGGTAGTCCCACAGGCATTCCGGGGAACGGGGGCTGCCCAGCAGCGCCAGCGCGTACAGCGCGGTGGCCGTGTCGTCGGCATCCGGCGGCAGGCCGAGTCCGCCCGCGGCCCCGGCGTCACCGAAGGCGCCGTGCAGGCTGTCCACGAGTGTGCGCGGCGCCGTGAACGGCACGCCGGTGGCGGCGAGCGTGGACAGCACCCACGCTCGCTCGAAGAGCGCGAGGGGAGCGGCCACGGGCACGCCACCGCTCGTGCTCTGGACGGCCGCCAGATAGCGGAGGCTGGGTTGCCTGGCCGGGTCGTCCGCCCGGTCGCCGAGCCACGCGGCGGTCGCCGCGGGCGAACAGCCGACGCCGCCACCCGCGACCGGTTCCACGAACGGCGCGCCCCGCGCGTTGTCGCCGAGTACCTCCAGCGAGTGCCACAGCTTGTGCGGCAGCGCGTGGCCCTGCGCGGCCGCCTCCCGCAGCCGGGTAGCCAGTTCCGGGTTGGCGCCGGCCGGGATGCCGAGCCGGGCTCCCGCGCCGCGCCAGCCCGTCAGGGCCGGCAGTGTCTTTCGGTTCAGCCGGTTCAGCCGGTTCAGTTGAGCGTTGATCTCGTCGATCAGCACGGGCACGATGATCTCGACCGCGACCGTGTCCGGAAGGGTGCCGTGTGCGCGGATCCGGCCGGACAGCGCGGTCAATCCGCGGGCGGCCGCGTCCGCCACGATGCCGCCCGCGGCACCGGTGCCGTTCTCCGGCAGCAGCGCGAGGAGGGCCTCGGTCGCGCTCAACGTGGGCACCAGCGCGTAGTCGCCAGGGCCGCCCCACGCACCGTCGGCATGCTGCTGTTCCAGCAGGAACCGGACACGCGGCGCATGACCCGGCAGTGCAGGCACCAGCTTCACCAGGCGACCGGTCTCGTAGACGGAAGGGGCGAACTGCCCGGCGGGATCGGCTGCCATCTCGGCCAGCAGCCGCGTCGCGGTACCGCGCGCCTGCTCCGGCCAGGAATCACGCGAATCCATGAAACACCCTTCGACGGCAGGCGAGTTCGGGTTGTCGATGGTCCGGCGGTAGTTGAAAGGACACTCAACGTAGCATCACGGTCGCCGATGTCACACCGTGTTTGCTTCGATCGGAGCAGTGCGACGCGCGGTAGCCGGGCACCCGCTCGTCGCGCGCGGTGGCGGATCGCGAAGGCCGGAGTACGGCGGTGAAAACGGAGTTCCATGTGCTCGCGGGATCCGGCGCCGTACCGCCGCCCGGGGGGACGCATGTGTCAGGCACGACGTAAGCGCGGACAGCCACTGCCGCCCCAGCCCAAGTCCATTCAGGACAAGGCGGGGTGCGTTGCGTGCTCCCGGCTCCTACGGTGTCAGCACGTCGGCCGGTACCGAGTAGCCACGGACCCGCTGCGGGTGGTCCCCGACCGGGATGCGGGCGACCTCGCGGGGATCGTCGAAGGACACCACGGAGATGTCGTCGCTGTCGCTGTTGGACAGGAAGCAGTGCCTGCCGTCGGGGCTCGTGGCGGCCCAGTACGGCTTCCCGCCGGTCGGCACGATCGCGTCGACGGTGAGCGCGGGCACGGAGAGGATCGCCGCGTAGTCGGAGATCGTGCCGGCGTCACAGATCTTGTCGCCCGTGCCGTTCAGCGTGAGGCCGTGGTGCGCGGAGTCCAGTGGGTAGTCCTCCCGTTTCATCTGCTTAGCCTCCTCGGACAGCGGCAGGTGCACGGTGCGCGTGGTGCGCTCCTCCGCGAGGTCGTACTCGATGAATCCGTTGTGGAAGGACAGTTGCGCGTACATCGTCCGCTGGTCGGGCATGACCACGAAGGGCCGGATGCCGACTCCGAAGTCGATGACCCGTTCGACCTCCAGTGTCCGGGCGTCGACGATGGTCAGCTCGCGCCTGCCCTTGGCCGCGTCGAGCAGCGGGGCGTCCGGCGCGACCACATTGCCGATCGTGGCGTTGTAAATCGTGCCGCCGTCGGGGGAGAACTGGTTCTCGTGCGGGAAGTCGCCGGTGGGGAAGCTGCCGGTGATCCTGCCCGTGGCGGTGTCGACGGCGTCGACGACATTGGCGGTGGTGGCGGAGACGAGCAGGGTGCCACCGTCCGGGGACAGGGCCATGTGGTCGGAACGGTAGCCGTCGACGCGGGTGAACCACAGCTGCTCGCCCGTGCCGACGTCGAACGCGGACACATCGCCGAGGCTCGGCCTGGACACGTACATCGTGCGGCCGTCGGGCGACACCATGATGTCGTCGACGAGCTGGTCGTGTCCTTCACCCGCGGTCTGCCTGATCAGGAGCATGGCGATGTACTGGTCGGGGGTCATCGCGGCCTTGCGCCGGTCGAGATCCGGTACGACGTTGATGCGCCGGTGCTTCTCGAAAGTCCGCGCGTCGATCAGGTCGACGGTGCCGTCCCAGTTGTTGCCGACGAACATGACGTCGCGCTCCGCCGGCTCGGCGTGCCCGGGCACCGTCGGCACGCTCAGCAGCAGAATTGCGGCGGCAAGTGCGAGTAGCCGGGCCGGTAGCTTCGCCATTTTGCCGTACCTACCCCGTAGTAGATATGAATGCGATTCGCGTAGTGTGGCGCGTCCGGGAGTCCAGCGCAAGCCTGGATCGATTTCGGCAGCCCGTGTGCCAGCGCCACCGCGGGAAGCGCGTTGTCAGCGCCGGGGGAGGAAGTCCAGCAGCAGTGCGGCCATCGCCTCCGGTACCTCCTCGGGAACCCAGTGCGTGACGTCCTCCAGCATCCGGAACTCGTACGGCCCGCTCACCCAGTTCTCCGTGTCGAACGCAGCGGTGGAGCCGACCGCCACGTCCTCCGTGCTCCACACGTAGAGCGTCGGCACCTCGACGACGCCGATCTGCTCGTCGGGGCGGCCGGCGCGATACCAGTTCAGCGCCGCCGTCAGCGCGCCCGGTTCGGACAGCCGCCGCACGTACTCGTCGACGTTGCCCCGCGGCACCTTCCACTCGAACATGCGCCGCAGCGCCGCCGCGTCGTCGGCGAGCATCCGCTCCTCGGTGGCCGGGGTCTGCCGCCATTCCTTCATGTACGCCGAGCGCAGGTGCTGGTCCTCGTCGGTGCGGATCGCCCGGGCCAGTGCCGCCGGATGCGGTACCGAGACGGCCGTCAGCGTCCGCAGCCGGCCGGGATGCCGCGATGCCGTGTGCCAGCCGACCGCGGCGCCCCAGTCGTGGCCGACCAGGTCAAACCGGTCCCAGCCGAGCTCGTCGGCGATGCCGAGCACGTCGCCGACCAGCTCGTCCATGCCGTAGTCGGCCGGACGCTCCGGGCGGACACCGGGAGAGTAGCCACGCTGGTCCGGGGCCACCGCCCGGTAGCCCTCCGCGCCGAGCGCCGCGAGCTGGTGTGCCCACTCCAGCGCGGCCTCGGGAAAGCCGTGCAGGAGCAGCACCGGCCGGCCGTCGCCGGGGCCCGCCGCCATGGCGTCGAAAGTGCCGGCCGGGGTCGGAATGCTGAGGTGCTCGATCATCGGTCGGAGACTAAACGGCACGGCGGGCGACGTGAACGACGGCGCCCCCCTGCGGGCCGCCCCGCTGCCACGGCACACAACCTGATCGTGTCATTGGTAATCGAACACCTGTTCGATACGTTGGCGAGGTGGATGAAGATGCGGTGGACCTTCTGGAGCCGGGTATCGAGGCCGACCTTCCGTACTCGGAGCAGTGGATGCTGCCCGCGCTGCCAGGGGACGAACACTGGTTGCCGCAGGACCTGCTCACGCTGAGCGGACCGGAGGTGGCCTCGTTCGACGATCTGCGGGCGATCGAAACGCTGGTCTCGGCCCGGCGAGTACGTGCGATCGCGGACGCCGCTGAGGCGCACGCGCTGGTACGGCTGGACGTCCTGCGGGGCGGTGACCGTTCACTCGCCGACGAGGTCGCCCCTGAGCTGCGGGTGAGCAGACACGCCGCGGACAAGCGCCTGCAACGCGCGAAGGCGCTGGTCGCGCGGATGCCACAGCTGCTGTCGATGATGGAGTCCGGCGAGGTGGAGCGCGCGACGGCCGGCGGGATCGTCGACGTGGCCGGTCCCTTGCCGGACGCCGCCGCACGCGAACTGGACGCCGTCCTCGTGCACAAGGTCCTCACCGGCCGGGTGACGATGAACGACCCACGGAATCTCCGAGATGCCGCCCGCCGCCTCGTGACGAAGGTCGATCCGCACGGTGCTCGAGCCCGCGCACGTCGTGCCCGGGCGCAACGCAAGGTCGAACTGCTCCCCGGTGAGGAGAGCGTGTCCACCCTCTGCGCCGATCTGCCCGCCGAGGTGGCCGCCGGCTGCTACGGCAGGGTCGACCAGTTGGCCAAGGCCCGCAAACGTGGCCGCGAGACGCGCACTCTCGACCAGCTCCGGGCGGACGTTTTCGCCGACCTGCTACTCGGTCACGAGCCCGGTCCCGGCGGCGGGTCCGGTGCGGCACAGGTCCTGCACGTACCCGTCGACACCGCGCTCGGCATCAGCGACGAGGGCTGCGAACTGGCCGGCTACGGGCCGATTCCGGGACCGGTCGCTCGCGAGATCATGGCCCACGCGGACAGCGTGTGGCGCAAGGTGCTCACCGATTCCGCCAGTGGTGCGGTGCTCGACGTGGGCAGATCCCGGTACCGGCCGCCGGCCGCGCTACGCGACTACGTCGTCGTCCGCGACCGGGAATGCTCGATGATCGGCTGCCCCCGGCCGGCGCAATGCTGTGACCTCGACCATCTGAGGGACTGGGACCAGAACGGGGTCACCGCGGCCCACAACCTCACGCCACGCTGCGAGCACCACCACTACCTCAAGGACGCTCCAGGCTGGTCCTTCGACTACGACCCCGCCACCGGCACGATGATCGTCACCACACCCGCCGGGCGCCGGCACGTCAGCCGCCGCGGGCCACCCCTGACCACGCGAACCACCGAACCCGCTGAACCGTCCCCGTCCGACGAGCCGGACGGCGCCGACGAACAATCCGTCGACCTGCCGGACTCTTGGTAGCGTGAGCTGTGATCCTGTCGCAGGACGTGGCCCGTGGCGTCGCCGAAGGCACGGTCACCCAGGTGTTCCGCCGGTGGGCCAAACCGAACGTGCGCCCAGGGGACACGGTGCGCACGGTGGCCGGCGTCATCGCCGTGGAGTCGGTGGAACCGATCGACCCGATGGCGATCCGCGAGGCGGATGCGGCCGCGGCGGGACAGCGGTCCGCCGCCGATGTCCGGGCGGCGCTGCGAGGCTCGGACGACCACCCGACCTACCGCATCCGAGTTCGCTGGGCCGGTCCCGATCCCAGGATCGCACTCGGGGCCGACGACGATCTCTCACCGGAGCAGGCCGAGCAGATCGGTCGCCGGCTGGCCCAGCTGGATGCCCGCAGCAGCCACGGTGCCTGGACCCGGGCCGTTCTCGAACTCATCGCCGCGCATCCCGGCCGAAGGGCGGGCGACCTTGCGGACCTGCTCGGCCGGGAGAAGCAGGCACTCAAGCTCGACATCCGCAAGCTCAAGAACATCGGCCTCACCCAGAGTCTCGAGGTCGGATACCGGCTCTCGCCCCGCGGCGCCGCCTACCTCCAAGCCGTACGCGATGGGTGAGCGTCGGTGGGCTCACCGTCCGTGTGGTCAACGTCCGTGGGCTCAGACGCCCCAGTCCGGGCGCAGCGGCATCGCGGCATCGCCGGAGGCGCCCACCTTGACGCCGAGCACCTGGTGCAACTCGATCCGGCGCTGCTCGAACGACAGCCGTGACGCGGCCATGTAGAGCGCCCACACACGCGCCCGGCGCTCCCCGGCCTCGCGCGTCGCCTCGGTCCAGTTCGCGTCGAGGTTGGCGCACCACGCCGCCAGCGTGCGGGCGTAGTGCTCGCGCAGGTTCTCCTCGTGGCGAACCTCGAACCCATTGTCGTGCATGGCGGACACGATCGTGCCGACGCCTTCCAGCTCGCCGTCCGGGAAGACGTACCGGTCGATGAACTGCCCGACCCGGTTGGGTTCCTTGTCATTCGGGCGGGTGATGCTGTGGTTGAGCAGGCGGCCGCCGTCCCGCAGCTTCGACGCCAGGGAGCGGAAGTACGCGGGCAGCCTGCGGGCACCCACATGCTCGGTGAGCCCGATCGACGACACGGCGTCGAAGCCGCCCTCCGTCACGTCGCGGTAGTCGAGGTGGCGCACCTCGGCGCGGTCGGCGAGGCCCTTGGCGACGATGTCCTTCTGCGCCCACTGTGCCTGCTCGCGCGAGAGGGTGACGCCGAGTGCGTGCACGCCGTAGTGCTCCGCGGCGTGCGCGACCATTCCGCCCCACCCGCAGCCGACGTCGAGCAGCCGCATCCCCGGCCGCAGCCCCAGTTTTCGGCAGACCAGGTCGAACTTGTGCCACTGCGCCTGATCCAGCGACGCGTCGTCGGATGGATAGCACGCGCACGTGTACGCCATCGACGGGCCGAGCACGAGCTCGTAGAAGCGGTTGGAGACGTCGTAGTGCCGCGAGATGGCCTCGCTGTCGCGGGTCTTCGAATGCCGCAGGCCCTGCAGCCCCCGCCGCAGCCGGCCGGGCGCCTCCTCCGGCGGCGGTTCAACGCGCCGCAGGTAGCGAGGGCCCAGTGTGCGCAGCACCGCGATCCGGTCCCGCACGCTCAGCTCGCCCATCCGCTCGGTCAGGGCGCGCAGCATGGTGTAGAGGTCGCCGTGGACGCGCAGCTCGCCGGCCACGTAGGCGCGCGCCATTCCGAGCTCGCCCGGCGAGGAGAGCGCGTAACTCAGCGCCAGCGGCGAACGCAGTTCGATCTCGGCCTCCGCGTCGGCACTGCCCGCGGTACTGCCGTCGTATGCCGTGATCCGCAGCGGTGCCTCCGCGCCAAGCAGACGCTCGAAAGTCCCCGCGAGCCCGCCATCCGTCATCGTGCCCTCACCTCGCCTCGACACATTTGCCGTACAGGTCCAGTAGCCTCTGGCCGGGGTCGTAGCGCCGCTTCAGCGCGTGGTAGGCCTCGCCGTTGTAGAGGCGCCAGAACGTCTTCTCGTCGTAGAAGCTTTCCGAGTAGAGCGACTTGCGTCCACCGAGTTCCGTCACGGTGCGCTCGATCAGCCGGTTGTGGGTGCCCGGTGCTTCGCCGTCGGCGAGTGGCACCGTGCCCCAGAATCCGAAGTTGACATAGAGCGTTTCGGGGTCCAGCTCGTACAGCGGCCAGTGCTGGTCGGCCCGGCGCTGCCGGACCGGGCAGATCCAGACCGGACTGATCGGGACCTCGCGGTGGAGGACGTCGAGGAACTCGGCCGCCCGGTCCACGGGCACCTCGATGTCCTGCACGACAGCCTCCGTCTCCGGCTTGCCCAGCCTGCGTTCGAGCCGGGCGAGCAGGCGGTGGCGCCGCTCGAAGGAGACCACCTTCCAGTACACGTCCGAGCGCAGCAGCCGGCGGCCGAGCAGCAGCCGCACCAGGCGGTTCTGCGCGCCGAGTGCGCGGGAGCACCAGAACCAGTCGGTGTCCCAGCGCCAGAGGTAGTCGCGCGTGGTGAGGTGGTCGGTGGTGCGCTCCCGGATGGAGCGGTAGTAGATGTTGAGCCAGGTGTAGTCGCTGGTGCGCGGTGCGTCGTCGGTGAATGTGCCGAGCGTCAGGTACATCTCGTGGGGACCGAACACGGTGCCGTCGACGAAGTCGGCCTCGCCGTCGCGGCACGCGCGGTCCAGCGCGGCGAAGTACTCATCGGGGTCGCTGTGCCGTACATGGCGCAGCCGCACGTACGGGCGCACCGGTTCGAGCTCGATGCGCAGGCGCAACGCGTAGCCGAGGGTGCCGTAGGAGTTGGGGAAACCGTAGAAGAGGTCGCTGTGTTCGCCGTCCGGGCGGGCGACGACGATGTCGCCGGCACCGGTGAGCAGCTCCATCTCGAGCACCGACTCGTGCGGCATCCCGTTGCGGAACGACGAGGACTCGATGCCGAGGCCCGTTACCGCGCCGCCCAGGGTGATGGTCTTCAGCTGCGGCACCACCAGCGGCATCAGTCCGTGTGGCAGGGTCGCGTCCACAAGCTCCTCGTAGGTGACCATGCCCTCGACGTCGGCCGTGCGGGCCACCGGGTCGACGTCGAGGACGTGCCGGAAGCCGGATACGTCGAGCCCCGCGGTGCGGGAGTCGGCGCGTGGTCGGAAGAGGTTGGACGTGCGTTTCGCCAGCCGTACCGGCGCGCCCGCGGGCAGTGCCGCGAGCTGGCTCCGGAGCTGTGCGACCCGTGCGTCGTGTCCGGAGGCTCCTGGGGAACGGTTGCCGGCATCCCGGCTGTTCAGCGCCATGACCCTATGATCACCGTCCCGGGCGGCCGGGGCCACCGTGGTGATCTGCTTCACTCGCCGGCGTGCCGCCGTTGCTGTGCTCGTGTGCGCCACCGTTGCCGGCTGCACCGGCCCGCGGCGAACGACTGCGCTCGTGCCCGCCATCGAGCTCGGCCAGTTCGGCCCGCAGTCGCGCGATTTCCTGGCGCGCTTCGTCGAGTTCGTTCTCGAGTTCGAGGATGCGGTGCGCGGAGGCCAGGGTGTGCCCGTCGTCGAACAGGCTGCGCAGCCGGCTGGCCATGCCGAGCTGGTGACGGGAGTAGCGGCGATGCCCACCGCTGGAGCGCTCCGGCGAAACGACTCCCGCATGGTCGAGGCTGCGCAGGAACGGCTGTTCCACGCCGAGCAACTCGGCTGCCTGCCCTGTCGTGTACGCGGGGTAGTGCTCGTCGTCCAGGTAGCGCAGGTTCATGGCGGCTCGATCTCCGTCAACCGAAATGGCCATTGCATGTCAAGGCTATCTCTAGCGACTGGTTGACACAATTTGAAGTGGACGCTATAAGAATTACAGGTTGATCACACGTCTCATGTCGAGCGAAAAGAAGGTGAATCACGCCGTGCGCGATCGCCGGTCCGATCAGCGGTCCCACCCTGTCGCCGAAGCCATCGAGGAAGCCGAGCGCGGCATCGCCCGCGTGCAGCGGGCGCTCGATGCTCACGACGGTGACCTGCGCGCCCTCCGGGAGGCGATCAGCGGCACGCTGCGCCTCACCCGTTCCCTCGCCGCGACGGTCGACCGGATCGGCCTGTACGCGCCGAGCACGGTCCCCGACCCCGCGATCGTCGGGGACGTGGTGGCGGACCTGCGTGCGCTGCACGGCTGTCTCACCACCGGCGCCGCACTGGTCGATCCCGCGGTCGAGGACGTGCGCGGGCTCGTCGAGGGGATGGACCGGGACGGCGGCCCCGTGCCCACCGTGCCTACTGCGCGTACGCCGCGTACGGTCCCGGCCGGCCCCGGCGCCGATCCCGGGATGGACCCGGCGGACGACTTTGCGGCGCGCTGGGAGGAGTGGGCCGCGCTGGGTCCCGGCCCTTCGTGAACGGGGCCCTCGTGAACAGGCCAGCGAGCACCGGCTACGGCGCGTCGCTGCCGAAGACACCCTGCCCCGGCGTGAGCACGCCCTCGGGGTCGTACCGGCGTTTCGCGGCCTGCAGGGTGGGCCACTCGTCGCCGAAGTGCTCGGCCCAGTCCTTCGGTGACATCGGCAGCATGTTCACCGGATAGACGGTGCCGCCGAGGCCGCTCGCGCGTTCGAACAGCTCCGCGTTGAGCCGCACCATGCGTGCGGTCCCCGCCACGTCGTGCGGCTCTCCCGTGCGCAGCAGCGCGAACAGCCACGCGAGTTCGCCCGGCGGCGTTCGCAGCAGCGGCGTGCCGAGCCGGTCGGTGCGCACCGGATACAGCATCACCAGTCCCGTGTCGCCCAGGTCGGCGCCGGTGGTGCCGGCCAGGGTCTCCTTCACGAACTCCTCGACGGCGTCGTCCGGGACGAACATGTTCAGCCACGGATGCGGGCGGTACCAGCTTCCCTCCGCCCGCAGGATCGCCTCGCCCTCGGCCATCCGGTCGAGGAACTCCAGGTAGGTCGTGTCCTCGCGTTCGGTCGTGTCCCGGTCGAAGGAGAGATCGCCGAGCAGCTCGTCCTCGTCGGGCTCGTCCGGCAGCGAGTAGTAGGTGGTCGCTTCGAGCAGGTACCGCCAGGACTCGGCGTCGTCGTCCAGCAGCGCCTGGCCCTCCACGTAGTCGAACCGGCCGTCGCCGACGACGAGGCGCTGGTCGGCGACGAAGGCTGTGGCCGAGTCGTAGTACAGCCGCCACCGGCGGGCGCGCTGCCGGGCCGGCCGCAGGCGGATCGCGGCGCGCACGAGGACGCCGCACTGGCCGAGCCCGGCTCGCACCGCGTCGAACAGGTCGCGGTCCTGCTCCGCCGAGCACCGCCGCAGCTCGCCGGAACCGGTGACGACCTCCAGCTCGGCGACGGTGTCGGTCTGCGCGCCGTGCCGGTGGCTCATGCCCCCGAGCCCGCCGACGGCAAGGGTGCCGCCCACCGTGAGGTCCAGGTAGTCCGTGAGCACGGGTGGCGTCAGCCCCCGCGGCAGGGTCGCGGCCAGTACCTGCCGCCACCGTGCTCCCGCGTCGACGAGCACCTGGTCGCCCGTGCCCGCGTGCACGGTCGACAGGCTCGTCATGTCGAGCACGATCCCGCCCTCGGCCTGCCCCTGTCCGAACGGCGAGTGCCCGGCGCCGCGCGCGGCGACCGGGATCCCGCGGCCTGCGGCGAACGTGACGACGGCGGCGACGTCGGCGGCCGACCCCGGCCGCACCACAGCCCTCGGCCGGGCCTGCACGACATGACCCCAGTCCTGCGCGGCTCTGGCCAGGCTCGCGTCGTCGTCGAAGACGTTCCCGGTCAGGGCGGGCAGGTCGGCGAGCGCGAACGGTGGGGACACCCTGGCGACTCTAGCGACGCTGTCCAGGGCCGGGTGCCGGGGATCACGGCCCCTGCCTCGTCCGGCATGGGCGTCTCGTCCTTCCCGCGATGCCGCACGGAAGGGACGGTGATGAGCGGGCACATCGCGGTGATCGGTGGTGGACCGGCCGGCCGCGATCGAACGCGGCGGCGACGTGTTTGTCGCGGAGACATGGTCGCGGCACCGGCGATACGCGATGAGATCTCGGTCGACAGTGCCCTGCGTGCCGCCGAGGGCGCGGTGGCGCTCTCGGCGGCACGTGGTCCGGCTCAGGCGGTGCCGCTGGGCTGGGGTAGCGCTCCGAGGCCGGGACTGTCGACGCGCTCGAGCTCGTGTTTGAGGGTCTCCAGTTCGGCACCCCCGGCCATGTGCAGGGTGAGCTCGTCCAGGGTGAGCGCGTCGCGGGCGGCGTCCAGCTCCACCTCGCCGTGCTTGAGGACGGCAAAATGGTCGCCGACCAGGAACGCGTGGTGCGGGTTGTGGGTGATGAAGATGACGCCGAGCCCGGCCTCCCTGGCGGCGGCGACGTACTTGAGCACCACCCCGGACTGCTTGACCCCGAGCGCGGCGGTCGGCTCGTCCAGGATGAGCACCCGGGCACCGAAGTAGATGGCACGCGCGATGGCCACGCACTGACGCTGCCCGCCGGAGAGGGTGCCGATCGGCTGGTCGATGTCGGGCAGGTGAATGCCCATCTTCCGCAATTCGGCGTCGGCCGTGGCGCGCATGCCCCGCACGTCCAGCCGCCGTAGCGGCCAGTGCCCTGTGGTGCGCTCCGAGCCGAGGAAGAAGTTGCGCCACACCGGCATCAGCGGCACCACCGCGAGGTCCTGGTACACCGTCGCGATGCCCCGGTCCAGCGCGTCGCGCGGGGAGGCGAAGCGCACCGGCTCCCCGTCGACGCGGTACGTGCCGTCGTCGTAGCCGTGCAGGCCGGAGACGATCTTGATCAGGGTGGACTTCCCGGCGCCGTTGTCGCCGAGGATGCACGTCACGCGTGCCTCGTGCACCGCGAGACTGACGTCGTGCAGAGCACGGATGTTGCCGTAGTGCTTGCCGATGCCCTCGAGTTCGACCACCGGCACGCGGTCGTCGGCGTTGGTCATGGTGTCACCTCCGGGCGGCGCGGTTGCGCACCCACAAGTTGAGCAGCGTCGCCGCCAGCAGCGTCGCGCCGATGAAGAACATGAACCAGTCCGGATTCCAGCCGGCGTAGACGATGCCCTGGCCGGTCATGCCGAAGATGAACGCGCCGATCGCCGCGCCGACCGCCGAGCCGTACCCGCCGGTGAGCAGGCAGCCGCCGATCACCGCCGCGGCGATGAAGATCAGCTCCTGGCCCACCCCCTCGCCGGACTGGACCGTGTTGAACGCGAACAGCTTGTGCATCCCGGCGAACCACGCGGTGAAGCCGACCGTCATGAACAGGCCGATCTTGGTGCGCTTGACCGGTACCCCGACCGCGCGGGCCGAGTCGGCCTGCCCGCCGACGGCGAAGATCCAGTTGCCGACCTTCGTGCGCAGCAGCACCCAGGTGGCGATCGCCACGAAAGCCAGCCACCAGAAGACGGTGACCTTCACCGAGACCGCGCCGATCGTCAACGCCGAGGCGAACACGGCGCGAGCGGAGTCGAAACCGTCCATGTCGGCGATCGAGTCCGTCGCCACCCCGCCGCTGACCAGCTTCGTGACCGCCAGGTTCAGCCCTTGCAACATCAGGAACGTCGACAGCATCACCAGGAAGCTGGGCAGCCGGGTGCGTATCAGCACGTAGCCGTTGAACATCCCGATGCCGAGCGAAAGCGCGAGCGCCACGACGATGCCGACCCACACGTTGGTGGTGAACTCGAAGGCGAACATCGCCGCCGTCAGCGCCGAGGTCGTCACCGCCACGCCCGCGGAGAGATCGAACTCCCCGCCGATCATCAGCAGCGCCACCCCGACCGTGACGATCCCGATGGTCGACGACGCGTACAGCACGGTGGACAGCGACGCCGCGTGCCGGAACGGCTCCGCGATCACGAAGAACATCACGAACACCGCGACCGCGCCCATCAGCGAGCCGACCTCCGGCCGGCCGAAGAACCGCTTGCCCACCGACCGCCTGCCGGCCTGCGCGTGCCCGGGCTCCGGTGGCGCCGGGGCGGGTGCGGGCTGAACTGCCTGAGTCATGGTTGCCTCCCCGCGCCTAGCGGGTGCCGTTCTCGGCGAACTCGGCGATGCTGTCGATGTTGTCCTTGGTGATGAACGCAGGCCCGGTCAGCACCGGCTGCTCACCGCCGCCGCTGAAGTTGCCGTTGTGCCGGTAGAGCCAGATCGAGTCGACCGCGAGATAGCCCTGCAGGTACGGCTGCTGGTCGACCGCGAACTGCACGTCGCCGTCCTTGATCGCCTTGACGAGGTCCTTGTTCGTGTCGAACGTCGCCACCTTCGCCGAGCTGCCCGCGTCGGCGACCGACTGCACCGCGGCCAGCGCGAACGGCGCGCCGAGCGTCACGACGTACTCGATGTCCGGATCCTGTTGCAGCTTGGCCTGGATCGTGGACTGGACCGCCGGCATGTCCTGTCCGTTGACGTAGAGCGTCTCGCTCTTGCCGTCGAAGTTGTCCCGCAGGCCGCCGCAGCGGGCTTCGAGCGCGACGTGGCCCTGTTCCATGTTCACGCAGATCGCCCGCTTGGCGCCGAGTTCGTTCAGCCGCTCCGCGAACTGCTTGCCCGCGATCGCCTCGTCCTGCCCGAAGTACTGCAGCAGGCCCATGCCCTTCCAGTCGTCCAGTCCCGAGTTGAAGCCGACCACGGGGATTCCGGCCGCCTCGGCCTTCCGCACGACTCCGGTCATCGCGTCCGGCTTGGCCAGGGTGAGCGCGATCCCGTCCACCTTCTGGTCGATCGCGTTCTGCACCAGGTTGGCCTGCTGGCCCGCCTCCGGGTCGGCCGAGTAGAGCAGCTCGACGTTGTCCTTCGCCGCCGCGGCCTCGGCGCCCTTGCGGACCAGGTCCCAGAAGGTGTCGCCCGGCGCGGCATGGGTGATCATGGCGACCCGCAGGCGCGGCGTGTCGGCGGTGCCCGCGCCGATGCCGCCGCTGCCCTCCTGCGCCTCCTTGCCGCCGCTGCCACTGCAACCGGCGATCGCCAGCAGTGCCGCGGCCGCGAGGGCGGCGAGCGACGACACACGATTCCTCTTCTTCATGCGGTTGCACCTCTTTGTGCGTTGGCTGACCAGGGCTAGTGCGCTCTACTAGCGCGCTCTAGCAGTCGGGTACTATGCTGCGCGTCACACGCTGATGTCAATACCTTCTAGTGAACGGTTGCGGAGGGGGAGTGCACGATCGACGGATGAGCGAGGAGTCGGAGACCCGCGGTAACCGCGCACGGCAGAGCAGGCCGACGATGGCGGACGTCGCCGCGAAGGTCGGGGTGTCGCGCGCGCTCGTGTCCCTGGTCTTCCGTAACGAGCCGGGGGCGAGCAAGGAGACAAGGGAACGGGTCTTCCAGGCGGCCGACGAGCTCGGCTACCGCCCGGACAGCGCCGCGCAGATGCTCGCACGCAGCCGCAGCAAGGTGCTCGGCGTCATGCTCACCGTCCGCAACCCCTTCCACGCCGACATCGTCGAGGGCATCTACCCGGTCGCGGAGCAGCACGGCTACGACATCCTGCTCTCGGCCACGGCGCCGACGCGGGACGAGCGCAAGGCGGTGGAGGCGCTGCTGAGCCACCGCTGCGAGGGGCTGATCATGCTCGGCCCGAACATGGAGGCCAGGCACCTCGCCGAGCTCGCCGAGCGGATCCCGGTCGTGGCCGTCGGCCGCCGCTTTCCCGGGGTCGAGGTCGACTCGGTGCACACCGCCGAGGCCAAGGGCGTGCGGCAGGCCATCGATCACCTCGTCGAGCTCGGCCACTCCGCGATCACGCACATCGACGGCGGCAAGGGTGCAGGCTCAGTTGAGCGCCGCCGCGCCTACCGGGCCGCCATGCGCAAACACGGCCTGGCCGGGCACATCCAGGTGCTGCCCGGCGACCACACGGAGGAGTCGGGCGCGCAGGCGGCGATGGCGCTGCTCGCCGACCGGGTGAACATGGCGACCGCGATACTCGCCGGCAACGACCGCTGCGCCATCGGTTTCCTCGACGCGGTGTGGCGGGCCGGCCTGCGCGTCCCCGGAGACATCTCGGTGGTGGGCTATGACGACAGCCATCTCGCGCACCTCTCGCACATCGACCTCACGACCGTGCGCCAGGACCCCGACCGGCAGGCCGAACTCGCCGTCCGCGCGGTGGCCGAGCGGCTGGACGGGGTTCGCTCGGAGGTCCGGGAGCTGGTGCTGGACCCCAAGTTCGTCGCGCGGGGCACCACCGGGCCGCCGCCCCGGCGCGGCTGAGCGCGAAGGGTGGGCGCCTGCCGGGTCCCGGCGGGAAGGGCCACAGTTCCCACGTCCGGTGGGGATCAACCGAGTGTTTTCCGCTTTTCGCCCGGGTACATCCGGAGAATCATGGGAGCTGCGCCCCGTGCCCGGCAGCCCGCGGCCCGGGGCCGTACCCGAGGAGAGGAGTGCGGAAATGATGCCGGACACGGAAAGAACCGACTCGGCCCAGCATCCCCCGCCGCCGGTCATCCAGCCCGGACCACACGGCGGAGGCGGCGACTCGGCGGGCAACACGCGGGTGCCCGCGCCGCGCGAGGACGACGAGGAGCTGGAACCGACGATCGTGCTCGGTCGCGAGTAGGTTCTGCCGTGTAGCGTGCTACATTGGCCGTATGAGTACGGCCGGACCGATCCGATGATCCGCAAGGACCGCGAGCTGCTCGCCCGCCTGTCCGCGCTGAACACCTACCTCGGCGAGATCGTGGTGGAGCTGCTGCATCGCCAGGACGGTGGCGAGTTGCCCGCGGACGGGTTGCGCCAGCTGGGCGGGCACCTGCAGCGGCTGACCACGGATCTGCTCGCCCGCGCCGACGAGCTCGACGCCGTGGTGATCGATGCGCCGGGCTAGCGCCAGGGGCCGCGGATGTACGGCGCCGGCCCGCCGGTGCGGCCGCCGCTGGTTTCCGCGTTGTGCCGTCCGGCAGGCGATCATCCGTGAGGAACCTGAACACCCCTGAACCAGGCCGGACCACGCGGGCGGACAAGACCGGCGAAAAAGAACGGCGAAAAGACACGGCGGAACACTGCGGCCCTGCGGCGGCGGCGAGCGAGGTACGGTCCCCGGTGGCCTTCGCATGCCACCGGAGGAGGACAGTCGATGAACGCAGCGCCGCCCGGCCCGGAAGAGCCGGCAGCCTTCGAGGTCGCCGCGCGCCGGTACCTCGCCGACGCCGAGCGGGTGGCGGGCCGGGCGCCGGACGCCGAGCCGCGCCAGGTGGAGCGGGTGGGTGTGGTCGGTGCGGGCACGATGGGTGCCGGGATCGCCGCCGCGTTCCTCCAGGCCGGTTTCCCCGTGACGCTGGTCGAGCAGTCGGCGGACGCGCTGGAACGCGGCGTCGGGCGGATCCGGGAGATCCAGGACAAGGCCGTGGCGAAGGGCAAGGCCGACCGGGCCGAGGCCGAGCACAGGCTGGCGGCACTCACACCGGGCACCGACCAGGCCGCGCTGGCCGGATGTGATCTCGTGGTGGAGGCTGTGTTCGAGGACATGGCCGTCAAACGGGAGCTGCTGTCCCGGCTCGGCGCACTGGCGAAACCGGGTGCCGTCCTCGCCTCCAACACCTCCTATCTCGATCTCGACGAGCTCGCGGCCGCCAGCGGCAGGCCCGGCGACGTGGTGGGCCTGCACTTCTTCAGCCCTGCCCACGTCATGCGCCTGCTCGAGGTGGTGCGCGGTGAGCGCACCGCCGACGACACGCTGGCCACCGCGCTGCGGCTCGGTGGCGCGCTCGGCAAGGTGGCGGTTGTCGCCCGGGTGTGCGACGGCTTTATCGGCAACCGGATCTACAACGTGTACCGCACCGAGTGCGAGTTCATGCTGGAGGAGGGCGCACTGCCCAGGGAGGTCGACGCGGCGCTGGAGGAGTTCGGCTTCGCGATGGGCCCGTTCGCGGTGGGCGACCTTTCCGGCCTGGACATCGCGTGGGCGAACCGCAAGCGGGTCGCCGCCACGCGGGATCCGGGCGAGCGGGTGCCCGGCGTGCTCGACCGGTTGTGCGAGCACGGCAGGTTCGGCCGCAAGTCGGGCGCGGGCTACTACCGTTACCGGGAGGGCGCGCGGCGCGGCGAGGTGGACGAGACCGTGCACGAGCTCATTCGCCAGGTGTCCGAGGAGAAGGGCTTCCAGCGACGGCCGTTCGCCGCCGAGGAGATCGTGCGCCGCGCGCTCGGGGCGATCGTCGGCGAGGCCAGGCGGGTGCTGGAGGACGGAATCGCCGAACGTGCCTCGGACATCGATCTCGTGCTCGTCCACGGCTACGGTTTTCCGGCGCACCGTGGCGGTCCGCTGTTCTGGGCCGACCGGCAACCCGGCCGGTGACAGGCGTGGCCCGGGCCGGGGGAACGCGCGGTACGCGCCGGCCCGGCCCGGGGCTTTTCCGGACTCAGCGCTGTTCGGGCTCGGAGCGTTCGGACTCGTCGATGGGCGGGACGGCGGGATCGTCGTCGGCAGGCGGCTCCGGGTCGCGCCACTCCTCGGCCCGGCTCGGGCGGTTGCCCTTCAACATGCCCTGCAGTTCGGACTTGAGCTCGTCGTCCTCACGGGGACTGTGCCGGTCGCTCTCGCGGTGCATATGAGCCTCCTTTCCCGAATCAGCCGCCTACCCGTGGCCGCCGTGCGTGAAACCCGTGCGCGCCGCTGCCGGGTTTGTACGGCTCGCTGTGGGTACCCGGAGGGGGACAGCAGCAAGTGATCGCGGTACGGGAGGCAGCATGACCGCGCGACCCCCCGATCCCGACCCGCGCGAGACCCCCGGACTTGAGCGTGGCGGCGGCGTCGCGCCCGGCGACACCCCGCCCGAGTCGGGGCAGGTCTCCGGCCTGAGCCATCAGGAGCCGCGGCAGTCCAGGAAGATGTCGCTCGGCTGGGTGCTGGCCATCGCCGTGGTCGTCGTGCTCGTCGCGGGCTTCTTCGTCGCCTACGCGGTCGCCCTGCTCGGCGAGTAGGACCGTGCCCTGAGGAGGTTTTCGAGTGTCCAAGCGGATCTTGATCGCCGGCGGTGGCTACGTCGGCCTCTACACCGCGCTGCGGTTGCAGCGGCGGCTCCAGCGCGGCGAGGCCGAGGTGACGGTGGTCAACCCGGAGAACTTCATGGTCTACCGGCCGCTGCTGCCGGAGGTGGCCTCCGGCACGCTCGAACCCCGGCATGCCGTGGTACCGCTGCGCGCCGTGCTCAAGGGCACGCGGTTCGTGGCGGGCAGGCTCACCGGTGTCGACGCGCAGCGGTCGGTCGCCTCGGTGGAGCCCTACGCAGGGCCGTCCCTCGACCTGGAGTACGACGAGCTGGTGCTCGGCCTCGGGGCGATGTCGAAGCTCATGCCCGTGCCCGGGCTGGCCGACTGCGGCATCGGTTTCAACTCGCTCGCCGAGGCGGTCTATCTGCGGGACCACGTGCTGCGGCGGCTGGAGATCGCCTCCGCCACCGCCGATCCCGAACTGCGCAGGCGTGCCCTGACGTTCGTGTTCGTCGGCGGCGGTTATACCGGCGTCGAGGCGCTGGCCGAGCTGCAGGACATGGCCGTGGACGTGCTCGCGGGCTACCCGGAGATCGAGGCCACCGAGATGCGCTGGGTGCTGGTCGAGGCCATGGACCGTATTCTCACGACGGTCGGCGAGGAGCTGGCCGAGCGCGCCATGAGGGAGCTGGCCGGCCGGGGCATCGACATCCGGCTCGGGACGCAGCTCGAATCGGCCGAAGGTGGTCTGCTGCAGCTGTCCGACGGCAGCAAGTTCGAGGCCGACACCCTGGTCTGGGTGGCGGGCACCCGGCCGCAGGCGCTGGTCGGTGAGCTGGGCCTGCCGGTGGACGAGCGCGGCAGGCTGGTGGTGGACCCGACCATGCGGGTCGAGGGAACCCGCAACATCTGGGCCGCGGGCGACTGCGCCGCGGTGCCCGATCAGGAGCAGGGCGTCAGCCCGCCAACGGCGCAGCACGCGGTGCGCCAGGCCGAACAGCTCGGGGACAACCTGGTCGCCGACATCCGCGGCAGGCAGGCGGGGCCGTTCCGCTACCGCAGCCGCGGCGAGTTCGTGACGCTGGGCAAGAACAAGGCGGTCGGCGAGGCGTTCGGCCGCCAGCTCGACGGCACGCTCGCGTGGGCGGCCCGCCGCGCTTACTACGCGACGCAGATCCCGACGTGGAACCGGACCATCCGGGTGCTCGGCGACTGGCTCGTCGGCATGCCCTACGGCCACGACGTCGTCGACCTCGGCTCCCGGGAGGAGCCGCGTGGCGCATTCGAGGAGGCCGCGGGCCGCTGATCCGGCGTGCCGTCAGCCCGGCCCGGCGCGCCCGGTCGGTGGGGTTTCGTGCCGCGGTACTCAGGTAGGGGTTGATCTTCTACATAACCTTGACGATGCCGCAATATCACGTAGAAACTATCCGGCATGACCGCCATCGATGCCGGAGAGACCACCGACTCGCCCGTCGTGTCGTTCGATCGCCATCCGGACGGCTACCGGCACTGGAAGCTCACGGTCGACGGCCCCGTGGCCTGGCTGGAGCTGGACGTCGACGAGGCGGGCGGCCTCGTGCCCGGCTACGAGCTGAAGCTGAACTCCTACGACCTCGGCGTGGACATCGAGCTCTACGACGCGGTGCAGCGGTTGCGGTTCGAGTATCCCGCGGTCCGGTCGGTCGTGCTGACCAGCGCGAAGGAGAACGTGTTCTGCGCTGGTGCGAACATCCGGATGCTGGCGGGCTCCCCGCACGAGTGGAAGGTGAACTTCTGCAAGTTCACCAACGAGACCCGCAACGGCATGGAGGACGCCACCGAGAACTCGGGGCAGACGTATCTCGCTGCGGTGAACGGCGCCTGCGCGGGCGGCGGGTACGAGCTGGCGCTGGCCTGTGAGCACATCGTGCTGGTGGACGACAACTCCTCGACGGTGGCGCTGCCGGAGGTGCCGCTGCTCGGCGTGCTGCCCGGCACGGGCGGGCTCACCCGGGTGGTGGACAAGCGCAGGGTGCGCAAGGACCGCGCGGACGTGTTCGCCACCCGCAGCGACGGCGTGAAGGGCCGGACCGCCGTGGAATGGCGGCTGGTGGACGAGCTCGCGCCGCGCCGGGAGTTCGCCGAGACGGTCCGCCGCCGGGCGCGGGAGCTGGCGGAGCGGAGCAGCCGCCCGGCCGACGCCAAGGGCATCGAGTTGGTGCCGCTGGAGCGGGTGGAGAGCGCGGACGGTGTCGCCTACCGGCACGTCAGCGCCCGCTACGACCGCGCGGCGGGGACGGTGGAGCTCACCGTGCGCGGGCCGCGTGAGGATGCCCCGGACGGGCCGGCGGGGGCCCACGAGCAGGGTGCCGCGAACTGGCTGCTGGCCGTGACGCGCGAGCTGGACGACGCGATCCTGCGGCTGCGGACCAACGAGACCGAGCTGGGCACGTGGGTGCTGCGCACCGAGGGCGACCCGGCGCGGGTGCTGGCGCACGAGCGGGTGATGCTGGACAACGCGGCCGGGGACTGGTTGTGCAACGAGATCGTGCACTACTACAAGCGCACCCTGAAACGGCTGGACGTGACCAGCCGCAGCCTGATCGCACTGATCGAGCCGGGGAGCTGCTTCGCCGGGGTGCTGCTGGAACTGGCGCTGGCGGCCGACCGGCAGTACATGCTGGACGGGCCACCGATCGAGGACGAGGACAGCGACGAGCGCGCCGCCATCGTGCTCTCCGGCGCCAACTTCGGGCCCTTCCCGATGGGCAATGGCCTTTCCCGGCTGGAGTCCCGCTTCTACCGCGAGGACGAGCACCTGGCGTGGCTGCGCAGGGAACGCGACCGGGAACTCACCCCGGGGGAGGCGGTCGAGCTGGGGCTGGTCACCGGCGCGCCGGACGACATCGACTGGGAGGACGAGATCCGGCTCGTGGTCGAGGGCCGCAGATCCCTCTCGCCGGATGCGCTCACCGGGATGGAGGCCAGCCACCGCTTCACGGGCCCGGAGACGATGGAGACGAAGATCTTCGGGCGGCTCTCGGCCTGGCAGAACTGGATCTTCAACCGGCCCAACGCCGCGGGACCCGACGGCGCGCTGCGCCGCTACGGCACCGGACGCAAGGCCGTGTTCGACAGGAAGCGAGTCTGACCATGCCGGAGAAGATCGACTACGACGCGAAGATCCCGAACAACGTCGACCTGGCGGGCAACCGCCGCCTGCAGCGGGCGCTGGAGGGCTGGCAGCCGAAGTTCCTGCACTGGTGGGGCGAGATGGGACCCACCCTGGAGACCCACGGCGTCTACCTGCGCACCGCGGTCAGCGTCGGCCGCGAGGGCTGGGCGCACTTCGACCACGTCAACGTGCCCGACTACCGGTGGGGCATCTTCCTGGCCGAGCGCGACCCGGACCGGCGCATCGCCTTCGGCGAGCACCGCGGGGAGCCGGTGTGGCAGCAGGTGCCCGGCGAGTACCGGGCCGACCTGCAGCGGCTCATCGTCATCCAGGGCGACACCGAGCCGGCCTCCGTGGAGCAGCAGCGGCTGCTCGGGCTCAGCGCGCCGAGCCTGTACGACCTGCGCAACCTCTTCCAGGTCAACGTCGAGGAGGGCAGGCACCTGTGGGCGATGGTGTACCTGCTGCACGCCTACTTCGGCCGGGAGGGCCGGGAGGAGGCGGAGGCGCTGCTGTACCGCAACTCCGGCAGCCCCGACACGCCGCGCATCCTGGGCGCGTTCAACGAGGAGACCGCCGACTGGCTGGCCTTCTACATGTTCACCTACTTCACCGACCGTGACGGCAAGTACCAGCTGGGCACCCTCAAGGAGTCGGCGTTCGACCCGCTGTCGCGCACGTGCGAGTTCATGCTCAAGGAAGAGGCGCACCACATGTTCGTCGGCACCACCGGTGTCGACCGCGTCGTCACGCGCAGTGCCGAGCTGATCCGCGAGCACGACACCCTCGACATCGCCTCGCACGGCGGCATCCCGCTCGACATCATCCAGAAGTACATCAACTTCCACTACAGCGTCTCGCTGGATCTCTTCGGCAGCGAGACCTCCACCAACGCGGCCAACTACTACACCGCGGGTCTCAAGGGCCGCTGGCTGGAGCCGCGCCGCAAGGACGACCACCAGCTCACCGACGACAGCGTGGTGCTCGACAAGCCGCGCGAGGACGGCACCTGGACCCAGGAGGAGATCCAGACGATCCTCGCACTCAACCTCGACCTGCGCGAGGAGTACATCGCCGACTGCCGCACCGGGATCAAGCGCTGGAACAAGATCCTCGCCGAGAACGGCATCGACTTCCGGTTCAAGCTCCCGCACCCGGGCTTCAACCGGCAGGTCGGGATCAACTCCGGCCACCACATCACGCCGGACGGCACGATCGTCGACGAGGGGACGTGGCAGGCGGCCAGGGACCACTGGCTGCCCACCGCCGAGGACCTGACCTTCGTGCGTTCACTGATGAAACCGGTCTACGAACGTGGCAAGATCGCGAGCTGGGTGGCGCCCCCGGCCAACGGCATCAACGGAAAGCCGTTCGACTACGAATACGTCCACCTGAGCTGAGGCGGGGCCCAGAGCGCGGGAGATGAGGCCACATGACCGAGACGAGCCCCGGCGTCACGAGCGCGTCGAACATGTCGAGCACACAGCCGGCACCCGCTTTCAACGCGGCCGAGTACCTGGTCGGCCGGCACGTCGCCGCGGGGGACGGCGACCGCACCGCGGTGATCTCCAACAGCCGCACGGTGAGCTATGCAGACCTCGGCGCCGAGGTGCGCCGGGTCGCCGGTGGCCTGCGGGAGCTGGGTGTGCGCCCCGAGGAACGCGTGCTGATGTGCATGACCGACGAGGTCGAGCTGTTCACCGCGATCCTCGCGAGCATGTACCTGGGCGCGGTGGCCGTGCCGTGCTCGACGATGCTCACCGGCGGTGAGCTGGGCACCCTCGTCGCCGACTGCCGGGCCCGCGTGGTGCTGGGCTCCACGGAGTTCGCCGGTGCGGTGCGCACCGCGGTGGAGCGGGCGCCGGACGTCGAGCACGTGATACTCACCGACGACTGGGAGCGGCTGCGCGGCGCCGGCGAGGTCGCCGCGCCCTACCCGACGTGGGCCGACTCGCCTGTGCTGTGGCTCTACACCTCCGGCACCACGGGGACGCCGAAGGCGGCGATGCACCGGCACGCGGACATCCCGTTCGTGGCCGAGAACTACGGGCAGCGGGTCCTGGGCATCACGCGTGAGGACCGCTGCCTCTCGGTGGCCAAGCTGTTCTTCGCCTACGGCATCGGCAACTCCATGTTCTTCCCGCTCTCGGTCGGCGCCACGGCACTGCTGGAGGCCGCGCGCCCCACACCGCAGCTGATCGCCGAGCGCGCCACCGCGCAGCGCGCGACGCTGCTGTTCGGCACACCGAGTTTCTGGGGCCCGCTGCTGGCTGGCGCCGTCGCCGACGACGCGTTCGCGACCGTGCGGCTGGGTGTGTCGGCGGGGGAGGCGCTGCCCGCGCGGATGTATCACGGCATGCGCGAGTGGTTCGGCGTCGAGGTGCTCGACGGCATCGGCTCCACCGAGATGCTGCACATCTTCATGTCCAACCGGCCGGGCCGGGTGCGGCCCGCGTCGTCCGGCACACCGGTGCCCGGCTACGACGTGGAGATTCGCGACGAGCACGGCGCGGTGATCGAGGCCGCAGGGCAGCCGGGCGAGCTGTACGTGCGGGGGGAGAGCGCCGCGACCGGATACTGGTGCCGGGCGGAGGTGTCGCGCAGGGTGTTCCTGGGGGAGTGGATGCGCACCGGCGACACCTACGTGCGCAACGACGACGGCAGCTACTCGTGCCTCGGCCGGTTCAACGACATGCTCAAGGCGGGCGGCATCTGGGTCACGCCGAGCGAGGTGGAGGACCGGCTGCTGGAGCATCCGGACGTCGCCGAGGCGGTGGTGGTCGGCGTGCCCGACTCCGACGAGCTGGACAAGCCGGTGGCCTGCGTGGTGCCGGTGCCGGGCAGGTCCGTCGACGGCGCCGCGCTGATCCAGTGGTGCCGCGACGGGCTCGCCGCGTTCAAACGTCCCCGCGCGGTGGTGCAGCTGTCCGAGCTGCCGAAGACCGCCACCGGCAAGATCCGCCGCAACGTCCTCCGGGAGCTCGTGGCCGCTCCCGCCACGGAGCAGGCGGGCGAAGCGGCCGCCGAGCCCGCAGGGGCGCCATGATCGACGGCCGCACCGTCGTCGACGCGCACGTCCACGTGCCCAGGCTGCCGACGCTGAAACCGGCGTGGTCGGAGTGGGCCGAGCGCTTCTCCGGCCCGCACCCGTGGCGCACCGCCTACGACGAGCACGGCACGCCCGATCCGGCCCGGCTGGACGCGCTGTTCGAGGCGGAGGGCATCGACCGCGCGCTGCTGTTCTGCGAGTACAGCCCGCGGGCGACCGGCATCCAGCCGATCGAGGACAACCTGCCGATCGTGCGGTACAACTCCGAGCGGTTCCGGCTTGTCGCGAACGTGAACCCGCACCTGCACCACCCGCTGGGGGCCGAGGTGGAGCGTCAGCTGGACCTGGGAGCGGTGGCGCTGAAGCTGCACCCGGTGCACGGTGCGTTCTCGCCCGCGGACCGGGAGCTCTACGCCGCCTACCGGGTGTGCGAGGAGCGCGGCGTCCCGGTGATTCTGCATTCCGGGACGAGTACCTTCCCGGGTTCGCGCACGAGCTTCGGCAATCCGGAGCTGCTCAGCGACGTCGTCGAGGACTTTCCCGCGGTGCCGTTCGTGTTCGCGCACGGCGGGCGGGGCTGGTGGTACGACGTGGCGGCGTTCCTCGCGCTCGCCCGTGACAACGTGTGGCTCGACCTGGCCGGCCTGCCGCCGAAGAAGCTGCCGGAGTACTACGCCCGGTTCGACTTCGCCAAGCTGGCCGCGAGATGCGTTTTCGGTACCGACTGGCCGGGCGTGCCAGGCGCGGCCCGCAACGTGCGGGCGCTGGCAGGGCTCGGGCTGCCGGAGGGCGTCCTGCGCGACGTCCTCGCCGGCAACGCCACCAAACTCTACGGCCCCTTCTGATCGTGTCCGCGTGCCGTGCACACGTATCGGCGTCCTGTGCGCAAGCGGTGTCCATGGAGCGCGGCCGCGCGCGCACAGAGTGCGGACACGCGTGCGGGAGGCGCGGACACGGTCAGGCGGCGGCTTCGTTGTCCAGGCGCTCGTCCCAGCGCCGCTGGGCGGCGGGCCGCCATTCGACGTGCTTGCGGTGGAACAGCTCCGCGGCCTTGGCTCCGCTCCAGTTCTCCGGCAGCAGGCACGCGGGCAGTTGCGGGTCGAGGAACGGGAACCGCCGCCACTCGTGCACCAGCCGGGTCTGCGCGTCCAGCACGGCGTCGCCACCGCTCGGCTCCAGCCCGCCGAACTCGTCGATGAACTCCTCGTAGCGGGCCTCCAGCTCCCGCAGGTCCCATGCCCGCGTGACCATCGTGCCCTGCTCGCCCACGGCACCGTAGGCGCCGACGAACGACATCGCGTCGCGCAGGTCGAGCGCCTCGACGACGGCCAGCGCCTCGGACTCGCGGGCGGCGTGCGGGGTGATCCACACGCCGGGTTCCGGGGACCCGAAACCGGCCCACGTCAGCTTCGTGCGGAGCTGGTGGCGCAGGTCGCGCTTGGACTCGGGAACGGAGACCAGCAGGATCACCCACCGCCCGTCCCACGGCTGCTCGGTGCTGCCGAACTCGTAGATCCGCCGGGCACCCTCGGTGAGCAGGCTCCGGCCGGGTGCCGTCAGCGACCACCGCACCCGCCTGCCGACCCGCTCGGACTCCAGCCAGCCCTCGGCCGCGGTGCGCGCGAGCGCCTGCCGGGCCGACTTCTCCTCGACGTCGAAGGTGGCGAGCGCGTCGACCAGCACGGACGTCCACACCGGACGGTCCCGCGGCAGGACGAACTCGCCCAGCAGCGTCATCAGCAGCGATCGGGCGCTCATGTGGCTGACCTCGCGGCGCCTGCTGACCACCGGCCGGGTGTGCCTGCCTGCGGCGGATCCCATCGCCGTCACCACTCTCGTCGCTGGTCGTGCATCCGACGAGGGTAGCGAGCCGGTCAGCCCCCGCTGCCGTACGGGCGGGTCAGGATCTCCAGGTTGTGGCCGTCCGGATCCTCGAAGTACACGCCGCGGCCACCGTCGTTGGTATTGATCTCGCCGGGTCGCTGGTGACCCGGATCGGCCCAGTACCGTACGTCCCGCTGCCGGATCCGGTCGAAGATCTCGTCGAACTCGTCCTCGCCGACCAGGAACGCCAGGTGCGTCGAGGTCACGGAGTCCGCGTCGAGGTAGTCGAGCGTGACATCGTTGTCAACCCGCACGGCGAGGAACGGTCCGAACGGCTCGGGCGGTGCGAGCCCGAGGATGTCGGTCAGGAAGTTCGCGGCGACCTTCTTGTCCCGCGCCGCGACGATGGTGTGGTTGAGCTGAACTGGCATACCCCGAAGCTAAAACTTCTAGTTAGGTCGAAGTCAAGGCCGACCAGGCGCGCACGGACCGCACCAGGGCGTCCGTCCACGTCGCGAGCACGGTCTCGCCCTCCCCGGCCGAGGCGCCTGCCGGGTCACCGAGCACCCCGTTCGGGCTGACCGCGCGGACGCCGTCGCGCGTCAGACGGCCGAGCAGCTCCGGCAGCGGCTCGGTACGGCCGCGTTCGGCCAGTGCGAGCCGGACGTCGCCAGGGCGCAGCCGGAGCACGGCCGAGGTCTCCGTGCGCCCGGCGTGGGAGTCGTCGGCCCGCCCGGAGGGCAGCCACGCCAGCACCCGCCTGCCCTCGGCGCGCAGCAGCCGCACCGCCCCGCGCAGCGGCTCCGCGTTCCCGCCATGGCCGCTGACCAGCACTACCCCGGCGAAGTGGTCGGCCGAGCGCACCAGTTCCACCAGCGCGAGCTCGAGCGCCTCCCGGCCGATCGACAGCGTGCCCGGGAAGCCCGCGTGCTCGCCGCTGGAGCCGTATGGCAGTGCGGGCGCCACGAGCACGTCCGGCACGCGCTCGGCGAGCCTGCGGCACAGCTCGGCCGCCACGGCGGTGTCGGTGTCCAGCGGCAGGTGCGGGCCGTGCTGTTCGGTCGCGCCGAGCGGGACGGCGAGCAGGGCGCCGTCGCCGACCTCGGGCCAGCGCAGCCCGCCGAGCCAGGTCATCGCAGCGACCCCTCGGTGAACCGGGGCAGCAGCGGCGCGAGCGTGCGGTGCCGCGCGCAGCCCGCCCACACCCCGGCGCCGTAGGCGAGGTCGTCGGCGATCCGCAGCGCCGCCCACGCCGGGCCGTGCCGGGCGGACTCGGCCAGGCACGGCAGCAGGCTCGCCAGCAGCACGCGCCTGCCCCGCCGGCTGAGCAGCGCCGTGGGCCACCACGCGCGGCGGGTGGCTTCGGCGAGCAGCCGCCCCGCGCCGAGGTGCCCGAGACCGGCCAGCCGCAGCGACTCGGCCGCGGGCACTCCCCGGCCGGGCAGCTTGCGGGGGAGCAGCGCCGTGCTCCCGGCCGCGAGGCCGAGCGCCACCAACGGGTGCCCGGCGGCGAGCAGCGCCCACGACGCCGCGCTCCACGCCGAAAGGCGCGCGCAGCTAAGCTGCCCGGGATGCCGCGCCGACAGCGGGGCCGCCGAGGTGCCGTACTCGAACCGCTGCCGCAGCCACGGCCACAGGTGCGGGCGGGGAAGGTGCCGTACGACGGCGGCGGGCTGGTAGCGGACGCCGCCGTGCTCCAGCAGCCGCCACACCAGGTCCACGTCCTCCCCGAAGCGCAGCGCCGGGTCGAAGCCGCCCACGGCGGCCAGCGCGGTGCGGCGGACGAGCAGCGCGGCACTCGGCACGTAGCTCACCCGGCTCATCGGCCGCACTGGCGCGGCCCGCGGCCCCAGGTCGAGGCTGGACCGGTCGGCCTCGTAACCGGCGAGGGCGCCGGGGCCGGGCGTGCTGCGGATGCGGGGCGCCACCGCGAGCACCCGGGAATCGCTGAACTGGGGCAGCAGCGCCGCGTCCAGCCAGCCGGGCTCGGGAACGGTGTCGGAGTCGAGGAAGGCCACGATCTCGGTGGCCGCGAGCCGCCAGCCCGCGTTGCGCGCCGCCGCCGGTCCCTCGGGGCGCTCGTGCCGCACGCGGGCGCCGGGCAGCGGCTCCGCGGAACCGTCGTCCACGACGATCCGCTCGGTGATCTCCGGGGTCGCCGCGAGCAGCCTGGCGAGGCCGCCCGCGTTGTCCCTGACCGGCACCACGAGCGTCACGTCGGCCGCGCCGAGCCCGGCGGGCGGCTCGGGGTGCAGCAGACCGGCGTCGACAAGGCGCCGGGCGAGCGTCCGCTCCCGCTCGTCGGCGCGGAGTGGCTCGCCCGCCACCCAGCGGTCGAGCAGCCGCGTGCCGCCCGGCCCGAGCCGCAGCAGCCGCAGCGGCGATCCGCCGATCAGCAGGCCGCCCCTGCGGCGCACCGAGTCGTCCAGCCTCAGCCGCGTGCCCGGCCTCATCCCGCGAAACCGCCGTCCGCGTGCAGGACGGTGCCGGTGATCGCGGAGGACTCCGGCGAGCACAGGAAGCACACGGCGGCCGCCACCTCGTCCGGCTCCAGCAGCCGGTCCACGAGCTGGTGCCGGGCGAACTCCCGGATGTCGGCGAGGTCGTAGAGCCGGGCCGTGGCGGTGAGCATGTCGGTGCGGGTCGATCCGGGTGAGACCGCGGTGGCGCAGACACCGGTGCCGCGCAGGTCGGTGGCCAGCCCGCGGATCAGCCCGGCCACGGCGTGCTTGGCGGCGTTGTACCCAGCAAGGTGCCACAGCCCGTGGTGCGCGGCGGCCGACGCGAGCGCGACGAAGCGGCCCTCGCGTGGCTCGGGGCGGCGCAGCAGCGCGGGCACCGCGGCGCGCGCCAGGTTGGCGACGCCGTGCACGCCGACGTCGAACAGCGCGTCCCACTCGGTGTCGTCGCTCTCCCACAGCGGCCGCCCGCCCGCCATCAGGGCCGCCCCGGCCACGGCGGCGTCGAGCCCGCCGAAGCGTTCCTCGGCGGTGGCGACGGCGTCGCGCAGCGCCGGGAGGTCCTGCACGTCGGCGACCACGTCGACCACCGTGCCGGGGTGCTCGGCGGCGAGCGCGGCGAGTTCGCCGCGGGTGCCCAGCGGATAGGGCACGCGGGGATCGTCGGCGCAGCGGTCCACGGCCACCACCCGCCAGCCCGAGGCCGCGAGGCGGCGGACGACCGCGGCGCCGATCCCGCGGGCCGCTCCCGTGACCACGGCGGTCCTCGCGTCGCTCATGGCAGGTAGCCCCGGTCGCGCAGGAACGCGAGCAACTCGTCGGCGGCCTCCGCCGGGTCCTCGGTGACGACCACGCGGGGCGGCTCCCGTTCCTCGTGGGCGCCGGTGAGCCGGAGCAGCCGCAGCCGCGGATCGTCGCCCTGCGGCGCAGGCAGCTCCTTCGCCCTCGGCCGGTACGGGCGGGCAGCGCGCACGGACGGCGGCTCGGCACCGGTCTGCCCGGAGGCGACCGGGATCGCCGGGATCGCCGGGATCACGGCCTCGCGGGCGCGCAGCGTCCCCGGCAGCCCGGCCCGGCGCAGCCGCACCCCGGCCGGTTCCACCGAGCACACCGCGGGCACCGGGATCGCGAGCCGCTCCCTGCGGCCCCGGTCGAGCCTGCGCAGCCCGGCCAGCCGCCCGTCCACGAGGGACAGCTCGACCAGCCCGAGTGCCTGTGCGCAGCCGAGCTCGGCGGCCAGGAAGGCCGGGGTGGCGCCGGTGCCGCGGTCGGCGGAGTGGTCGCCGGTGAGCAGCAGGCCGGGATCGCCCAGCTCGGCGCGGATCGACCTGGCGAGTGCCCTTGCGGTGGCCGCGCCGGAGTCCGGCAGCCGCGGGTCCTCGGGCGCCACGTCGACCCGCAGTACCTCGTCCGCGCCGCAGGCGAGCGCGTCGCGCAGCATCTCCTCGGCCGGTGGCGGGGCGAGCGTCACGGCGGCGCAGCGGGCACCGGTGGCTCCGGCGATCCGCAGGCCGTGCTCCAGCGCGCACCGGTCGGCCTCGCCGGGGCCCGCGCCACGCGGGTCGGTGCCGACCTCGCCGGTGAGCGGGTCGACGCGGGCGCGAGCGTCGGCCCAGCGCAGGGCGACGACCACCAGCGGGTCGGCAAGGTCTCCCAGGTCAGCCATGGCGGAACACCACGCCCTGCCCGCCGTCCGGGTAGCTCCAGCTGATCGCGTTGCCGCCGTCGCACACCAGGTAGCAGGTGCCGCATTCGAAGCACTGCTCGTAGTTGAACAGGATGCCGCCGTCGTCGGTGGGCACGAACAGCTTCGCCGGGCACGCGTGCACGCACGCCTTCGTGGTGCACGAGCGGCAGACGTCGGTGTCCACCACGATGTGCGCGTTCCCGGCGACCCGGAAGTCCACCTGGGACATCCGGTCCTCGAACGCGATGTCGCCGTATCGCTGGGTCATGGCCACCTCACCTCATCCGAACGAGCGTAGGCCGGTGAGCGCGTCGCGGGCCAGCTCGCGCATCCGCACCCCGTTGTGCCTCGCCGCGCGCCGCAGCAGCCTGCGCAGGCCCGGCTTGGGGCGGGGGTTGTCCACGGTGAACATGCCCTCGGCGAGGTCGCACACCAGTCCCGGGTAACGGTGCTGCACGCGCTCGGACAGCACCAGCCCGGGTGCGTCGCGCAGCTTCTTGTGGTCGGCCAGCACGAACGACTTCTCCAGCAGCCTCCGGTACTCGCCGAGCACCGCCGGACCACCCGAGCGCAGCCCGTTCGCCGCGGCCCGGCCCGCGTACATGCCCGAGCCGAGCGCGAAGTTCACGCCCTCCAGCCAGATCCCCGCCGCCAGGCACATCGCCGCGGAGTCGCCGGCCAGCAGCAGCCCGTTCCCGCCGAGCCGGGGCATCGACCGGTAGCCGCCCTCGGGAATGAGGTGCGCCGAGTACTCCACCACCTCCGCGCCGCGCACCAGCGGCCGCACCGAGGGATGCTGTTTGAGCTCGGCCAGGATCTCCTCCGGGCGCAGCCCGGCCTTCGCCAGTCCCGGCAGGCCGAGCACGAGCCCGACGCTCACGGTGTCCCGGTTGGTGTAGAGGAAGCCCCCGCCCGGCACGCCGCTCGTGCCGCCGAGGATCTCGATGTCCACGCCGTCGGTGCCGGTGACGCCGAACCGCTCTTCGATCGTCTCCCGGGGCAGCGCCAGGGTCTCCTTGACGCCGAGCGTGGTGTGCGCGGCCTGCTCGTCCGGGTGGAGACCGGCCTGCTTGCCGAGGAAGGAGTTCACGCCGTCGCAGGCGATCACCACCCGTGCGGTGAGGTCGCCGTCCGGCCGGTCCGTGCGCACGCCCACGACCTGCCCGTCCGCGGTGCGCAGCAGCGCGGTGGCCACCGTGGACGGCACCAGCACGGCGCCCGCCGCCCGCGCGTGCCCGGCGAGCCAGCTGTCGAACTCCGCGCGGTAGGTCGTCGCCCCGTTGTACGGCGCCCGGCCCCAGTTCTGGCTGCGGAAGTCGACCGTGAGCGAGCGGTCGCCGGACAGCAGCATCGTCTGCCGCCGGGTGATCCAGCGCTGCACCGGCATCCGCTCGTACCAGTCCGGGATCAGCTCGTCGAGGATCCGGCCGTAGACGACGCCGCCGTAGACGTTCTTCGAGCCGGGGAACGGCCCGCGCTCCACCAGCGCCACCGAGTGCCCTGCCCTGGCCAGCTCCAGCGCGGCCGCGGAACCCGCGGGTCCCGCGCCGACCACGACGGCGTCGAAGTCGGCCGCCTCCGGTCGCCGCACCGTGACGGCCTCGGCCGCGGGGCCTGCCCGGTCACGCATCGGTACCCTCCGTGAGTCGGCGGGCCAGTTCCCGCACCAGTGCCTGCGCGTCGGTGACGAGCCCGAGGTCGGCCAGGGTGGTCATCGGTGAGCTGGCGTCGGTGTTCACCGACACGACGTGCCGGGGCGCGCCGAGGCCGCCCGTGTGCTGTGCCGCGCCGGAGACGCCGAAAGCCACGTACAGCTCCGGGTCGACCACCACGCCGGTGGTGCCGATCTGCCGTTCGTAGGGTGCCCAGCCCGCGTCGGTCACCACCCTGGTCGCGCCGACCGAGGCGCCGAGGGCGGCCGCGACCCTGCCGAGCAGGGCCACCGACTCGGGGCCGGACAGCTCGCCCCTCGCCAGCCCGGCGCCCGCACCGAGTATGCGGGGTGCCTCGGCGAGGTCCGCGGTCTCCGGGTCGGGCTCAAGCACCTCCAGCACCTCGGCGTCCCGCCGCCCCACCGCCGCGAAGTCCACGGTGGACAGTTCCGGGGTGCCGTCGAACGGCACGCAGCCGCGCACACCGGGCACCAGGGTGGCGACGAACGGGTGCGGCGTCTCCACGGTCACCGCCAGCCGGGCGTCCCAGCGCGCCAGCTCGGCACAGCGCTCGCCGACCCGCACGGCCCCGGCGAGCAAAGGGCGGTCCAGCTCGGCGGCGAGCCGGGGCGCGAGGTCCCTGCCGTCGGCCGAGGCGGGCAGCACGATGCGCGGTACGTCCCGCAGGAGCGGGGCGAAGGCGCGGGCCCAGGTCCCCGGGGCGAACGCACCGGCCTCGGCGCACCACCCGCGGCGCAGCGGCGGCAACCGCGTGGCCGCGTCGGCGCAGCCGGTGCCCGCGAGCAGCGCCGCGCCCCCGGCCTCGGCGATCGCCTCGTCCCCGCCGAGCGGCGGTACGCCGTCGCGGATCACCAGCACGGCGAGGGAGTCCGTGTGCACGGTGTGCTGAGTGGTCATATCCCTGCCGCCACCCGGTGCCCCTCGATCACGGCGGCATGCGCGCGCCGCGGTGCCACGCAGTCACCGACCCGGTGCACCTCGAACCCGGCCGCCCCGGACAGCTCGTGCCACAGCTCGTCCTCCGGTTCCTGGTGCGTCGCGCACACCACCCAGTCGCACGGCACCTCGGTGGTCGACCCGGTGGTGTGCGTCAGCATCTGCAGCCGCACACCACCGGTGCTGCCGTCGGCGGTGGCGCCGAGCACGACCTCGTCGGTGGTCTGTGTGATGCCCTTCGCCGCCGCCCGCACGTTGAACGTCTCCAGGTCCAACGTCACGCCGAGGTCCTGGCCCACGACCATGCCGGACGTGGAGATCCGGACCGTGCAGCCCCGGTCGGCGAGCAGTTCCGCGACCGAGGTGGCCTGGTGGAAGCCGAGATCGTCGACCACGACCACGTCGCCCTCCGGCGCCGCGCGGCCCTCCAGCACGTCGCGCACGTCGACCACCCGGTCCAGCTCGCCCTTCCAGTACGGCGGCTGCGGGCGGGCGCCGGTCGCGAGCACCACCACCTCCGGGCGCAGCGCCCGGACCTCCCCGGCGGTGGCGCCGAGGCCGGTCCGCACGTCCACGCCGTGGCGGCGGCACTCGGCCAGCGAGTTGCGCACGACGTCGAGGAACTCCGCCCGGCTCGGCACGCTCGCCGCCACGCTCACCTGGCCACCGGTGGACTGCCGCCGTTCGAGCAGCGTCACCTCGTGCCCGCGCTCGGCGGCCGTCGCCGCGGCCTGCAACCCGGCAGGCCCGCCGCCGACGACCACCACCCGGCGGCCGCGCCGGACCGGCATCGGCAGTGGCACGCTCTCCCTGCCGGTGCGCGGGTTCTCGATGCAGCCGAGCCAGCGGTTGAGGCCCATCCGGCCGACGCACTCCTGGTTGCACGAAAGGCACGTGCGGATGTCGGTGGCGTGCCCGGCGCGGGCCTTCCCCACGAAGTCGGCGTCGGCGATCTGCCCGCGGACCACTCCGATGAGGTCGGCATGGCCCTCGGCGAGCGCGCGGTCGGCCTGCACCGGGTCCTTGAACCGGCCGACGCCGACCACCGGCAGCTCCACCGCCTTACGGATGGCGCTCGGAATGAACATCGCGTAGCCCGGCGGGACGCTCATCGATGCCTCGATCATGTAGAGCGTCGAAGTGGCCACGCCGATCGAGGTGTTGATGTAGTCCACCTTGCCGGTCGCCTCGACCCGGCGTGCGACCTCGACCGCCTCGTCGATCGTGGTGCCGCCCTCGATCAGCTCGTCGCCGCAGAGCCGCACCCCCAGTGCCAGATCCGGCCCGATGGCCTCACGCACGGCGTCCACCAGCCGCAGCAGCAGCCGGGCCCGGTTGGCGAGCGTTCCGCCGTAGTCGTCGGTGCGCACGTTGGTGGCGGGGGAGAGGAAGCCGCGCACGATCGAGGAGTGCGAGCACTGCAGCTCCACGCCGTCGAAGCCACCGGCCCGGCAGTGGCCGGCGACCGTGGCGTAACCGGCGACGATCTCGTCGATCTCCGCGATCGTCACGGCCTTCGGCACCTCGCGGAACATCGGGTCGGGCACCGGCGAGGGCGCCCACACCGGCAGCCGCGAGTACATGCTGGACGCCTGCCCGCCGTTGTGGTTGAGCTGCGCGAAGATCGGCACCCCGTGTGCGTGCACCGCGTCGGTGATCCGCCGGTAGCCGGGCACGACCTCGGGATGGAAGCCGTGGATCAGCTTCTCGTACGGCCAGTCCGTCGGGTGGGTCGAGTGCTCCTCGGTGATGATCAGCCCGGCGCCGCCCGCCGCGCGGGCCGCGTAGTACGCCGCGTGCTGCTCGCTCGGCAGCCCGTCGGCCGCGTAGTTGGTGAGGTGCGCCGAGAACACCACGCGGTTGGCCAGCGTCACCGGCCCGATCCGCAGCGGGCGGAACAGGTACCGGTACCGGCCGGTTGCGGTCACAGCGCCACTCCCGTCGTGGCTCGTGAGTGTTCACCCGAGTTAGAACGCCGGTGAGCACTCACGAGCGCCAGCGCGGCACGGCGGCCTTCCAGCACCGCCTCGTGCACGGTGCGGGGTGCCACCCGGTCCCCGGCCACCCTGGCGTGCCCCGGCACCGGCGCCGGATCGGGCAGCCGGTGTCCGCAGTGGACGAGCGTCGCGGAGTCGAGCTCGGTGGGCGTGCCGGTGAAGGCGTCGGTCACCAGTACGTGCCCGGGGTGCACTGCCCGCAGGACGCTGCGCTTGGCAAGCCGCACGCCCGCCCGCTGCAGGCGCGCGTTGGCGTCGGCGAGGTCGCCGGTCAGCGCGAGCTGGGTGCCCACCACCTGGTCCTGGGTCACGATCGTGGTCGCCCGCCCCGCGGCCGCGAGCAGCTCGGCCACGCCGACGCCGACCGCGTCGCCCACCGGGTCGTAGACGGTCACCGGCCCCTCCGGCGGCGTCCCGGGCGCGCGGAGCAGGTCCGCGACGTCGAGCACCCGCGCGTCCCCGTGCACGGTGTACGGCAGCGGGCCGGGAACGGAGCCGGTCGCCACGATCACCTCGCCCGCCAGGCCGGTGAGGTTCGCCTCCGCACCGGTGGCGACCTCGACGCCGAGCCGGTGCACCTCGGCGGCCAGCCATCCGGCGAGCGCGCCCAGCCGCGCCCGGCCGGGCAGCCGGGCGGCCAGGGCGAGCATCCCGCCCAGCTCCGCCTCCCGCTCGACCAGCCGCACGCGGTGGCCGCGCAGCGCGAGCACCCGCGCGGCCTCCAGCCCGGCGGGGCCGCCGCCCACCACGAGCACCGGACGGGACGTGCCGGTGCCTGCGGTCGCCGCGACGTCCTCCGGCGCGGGATCGGTGGTCTCGTGCCCGCTGCGGGGTTCGCCGATGCAGCTCACCACGGGGTTGCGGTTGTCGCGCACGCGGCACCTCTGGTTGGTCAGCGTGCACGGCCGCACGCGCTCCGCCTGCCCCGCGCGCACCTTGCGCACCAGCTCCGGGTCGGCGATCTGCGCGCGGGTCATCTCCACCAGGTCGGCGGCGCCGTCGGTGAGTGCCCGCTCCGCCTGCCCGGGGTCGACCACCGAGCCCTGCAACGCCACCGCCGCGGCGCCGTCGACGGCAGCCCGCATCTGCCTGCACAGCTCCAGGTTGAAGCCCGGTTCGGTGTGCGAGTCGGGTCTGGTGGCCGAGGTGCCCATCGCCGAACCGCGCACGACGGCGAGGTAGTCCACCGCGCCCGCCAGGTCGCTCGCGATGCCGGCGGCGTGCTCCGGCGTGACACCCGCCCACGGCGCCAGCTCGTCGCAGGAGAGCCGCAGGCCGAGCACCCGGCCCGCGCCGATCCGAGCGCGGACCGCGGCCAGCACCTCGCGCAGCAGCAGCGTCCTGCCGTGGCCGCCGTAGCCGTCGCCGCGCTGGTTGGTCAGGCCGGAGAGGAACTGCCGCAGCAGCGAGTGCTGGCCGGCGTCGACCTCGACGCCGTCCAGCCCGGTGTCCACGGTCAGCTCGGCGGCCACGGTGAACCCCGCGACGACCGCCCGGATCTCGGCGGTCTCCATCTCCATCGGCAGCTCGCGGCTCGCCACGTCCGGCACCCGCGACGGCGCCCACAGCGGCCGCTGCGAGAACGCCGACGAGCCCTGGGAACCGGCATGGCCGAGGCTCGCGAGCACCAGCGTCCCGTGTGGACGGCATGCGCCCAGCACGCCGGCCCAGCCGGGTCCGCACTCGGCGGCCAGCGGGGCACGCTCGTAGGGCCAGTCGGACTCGTGCACGCTCGCGGTCTCGGTGACCACGATGCCCGCGCCGCCGGCCGCGCGCCGTGCGTAGTAGGCGACGTGGGCGTCGGAGAGCGCCCGGCCACGGCCGAGGTTCGTCTCGTGTGGACCGAAGAGGACACGGGACGGTGCGGTCCGGCCGGCCAGCTCGGCCGGTTCGGTGAGCTTCATGGCTGAAAGCCCGCCAGCGGGCTCGTGTCGCAGGCGCGGTCGGGGATGCGCTCGGGTTCCGGTGGGCCCCAGCCGATGCCCACGGCCACCGGGCGCTTGCGCGGCGCCACGGTCCGGGAGTGGTCCTTGTCCGGGCGCGGCTTCTCCGTGCCCGCGCCGACGGCGGCCAGCGCCCGCTCGCCGTTGCCCTTCACGCACTCCGGGTCCGGGCCGTCGAGTGGAAGGCCGGTGAAGAACTTCGCCGCCATGCAACCGCCCTGGCACGAGTCGTAGGCGGAGCAGGACGTGCACGAGCCTCCGGTCTGCGGTGTGCGCAGCCGTTCGAACAGGTCGGACTCCCGCCACACGGAGGTGAACCCGCCGGTGTCGCGGACGTTGCCCGCGAGGAACTCGTCGTGGATGGCGAACGGGCAGGCGTAGACGTCGCCGACCGGGTCGATCAGGCACACCACCCGGCCGGCGCCGCACAGGTTCAGGCCGGGCAGCGGCGTGGAGCCGAGCGCGTTGAGGTGGAAGAAGGAGTCGCCGGTGAGGACGTTCTCGCCCTTGTCGAGCAGCCATTCGTAGAGGGTGAGTTGCTGCTCGGCGGTGGGGTGCAGCTCGTCCCACACGTCGGCGCCGCGGCCGGAAGGGCGCAGCCGGGTGATGCGCAGCTGGGCGCCGTAGTGGTCGGCGATGCGCTTGAAGTCGTCGAGCTGCCCGACGTTCTGCCGGGTCAGCACCACGCTGATCTTGAAGTCGCGGAACCCGGCCTCGCGCAGGTTCTCCATCGCGCCGATCACGGTGTCGAACGAACCGGGCCCGCGAACGTGGTCGTTGACCTCCGCGGTGGCGCCGTCCAGGGAGAGCTGCACGTCGACGTAGTCGGTGCTCGCCAGCCAGCGGGCCCGCTCCGGGGTGATGCGCACGCCGTTGGTGGAGAACTTCACGCCAACCTGGTGGTCCACGGCGTAGGAGACGAGCTCCCAGAAGTCCGGGCGGACCGTGGGTTCGCCGCCGCCGATGTTGACGTAGAAGACCTGCAGGCGCTGCAGCTCGTCGATCACCGCCTTGCATTCCGCTGTGGACAGTTCGCGGGGGTCGCGGCGGCCGGAGGAGGAAAGGCAGTGCACGCAGGACAGGTTGCAGGCGTACGTCAGCTCCCAGGTGAGGCAGATGGGAGCGTCCAGCCCGCGCTGGAAGTGCTCGACGAGTTTCATGGGACTCCTGGAGAGGTCAGCGGGCCTCGATGGTTCCCGCGGAGAGCAGCCCGGCGAGGGCGTCGAGATAGCGCTCGCGCTCGCCGTCCGGCACGTCGGCCGAGACGAGCGCGGATCGCGCGTCAGGCTGTTTTTCCAGTGCGCGAACGACTTCGACGAGCGTGCGGGTCTTCAGGAAGGAGAGCTTCCTGGTCGTGAAGTCGTAGGCGAGGGCACCGAACGGTTCCGGTCGCAGCGCGATGTTCGGGCTCAGCCGGTAGGGCCGGTCGGCGTCGAATGCCGCGTCAGTAGACACCGCACATACCGTCGATCGAGACTTCCTCGACGAGCAGATCCTCTTCGACGGTAACTTCGGTGGTTTCGGACTCGTTCATGGGACGCTAACTCCTCGTTGAGTTGGGTGACCGCGTTGGGTGACCGTGTTGGTGTGACCGTGGACACGAGATTAATGGCACTGGGTGTCAAATGGAAGGGCTCATGGCTGAAGAGTCAGCAGAGTCAGCGGAGTCAGCAGAGTCAGCGAAGTCAGCAGAACCGTCCGCTCGGCCAGGTAGGCGCCGCTCGACCAGCCAGCACGAGCTGGAGAAGGTGGCCTTCGAGCTGTTCGGGCGGGAGGGGTTCGACGCGACCACCGTCGACGAGATCGCGCGCGGCGCGGGCATCGGCAGGCGCACGTTCTTCCGCTACTTCGACTCCAAGAACGACGTCGTGTGGGGCAGCTTCGGCGAGCAGCTCGAACGGATGCGTGAGCAGTTCCGGCGCTGCCCGCCCGACCAGCCGCTGATGGACGCCGTGCGCACGGTGGTGGTCGAGTTCAACCGGGTCGATCCCGCCGAGGTGCCGTGGCATCGCAGGCGCATGGAGCTGATCCTGCGGGTACCCGCGCTGCAGGCGCACTCGACGCTGCGCTACGCCGACTGGCGGGCCGTGGTGGCCGGCTTCGCGGCCGAGCGGCTCGGTTCCAGCCCGGACGCGCTCGTGCCGCAGGCGCTGGCCTACTCGACCCTCGGCGTGGCGCTGGCGGCCTACGAGCACTGGCTGAGCAGGCCGGGCGCCGAACTGTGCGACGTCCTCGACGCCGCGCTCGCCGAGCTCGCCAACGGCTTCACCACCACCTGAGCCCGCCCCCGCCTCGTGAGTGGCTACCCGAGTTCTAACTCGCGTAGCCACTCACGAGGCCGGCGTGCGGTCAGGACGGCGGGGTCAGCTTGACGATCTCCGCACTCGCCTCGCCCTGGGGCGTGCGGTAGGTGAACTTCTCGCCTTCCTCGTGCTCGGCGATCGCGCGGCCCAGCGGGCTGTCCGCGGTCAGCGTGGACAGGCCGTCCTCGGCCTCCTCGGCGATGCCGATGACGAGCATCTCCTCGACGTCGCCGTCCTCGAAGCGCAGCGTGACCTTCGTGCCCGGTGGCAGCGCCGACTCCGACTCGGCGACCGGGCCGCCGGTGAGCAGGTCCTGGATCTCGCTGATCCGCCGGTCGATCCACGATGTGCTCTCCGCCCGCTCCAGCAGGTCGGCCTGGTCGGCGCTGTCCCCGAGCGGGTCCTCGCCGAGCCGCGGAGCCAGCGCCTCGCGCTGTTCACGTAACTGTTCGAGCTCACGCTCCAGCCGCTCGCGGGCGGCCGGGCTCAGGCCAGGCGTCGACGTCATCGTTCCATTGTCGGTGCTGACGCCCGGCCTCGCCACGTGCCGCCACGCCGCCGGTCAGCGGTTGTAGCCCGCCTTGCGGAGCGCCTCCGCCATCGCTCCGCCCGCGGGTGCGGCCCGCTCGCCGCCCTGCCTGCCCTTGCGCTGACCACCGCCGGAGCGCCCGCCCCGGTCACCGCGGCCCCGGCCGCCCGGTCCGCCGCCGGAGGCACGCTGCTCCCCGCCGCCCGGTTTCGCCTCGTCGTCGAGCCGCAGGGTGAGCGAGATCCGCTTGCGGGCGATGTCGACGTCGAGCACCTTCACGTGCACGACGTCCCCCGGCTTGACCACCTCGCGCGGGTCCTTGACGAAGTTGTGCGACATCGCCGACACGTGCACGAGGCCGTCCTGGTGGACGCCGACGTCGACGAACGCGCCGAACGCGGCGACGTTGGTGACCACACCTTCGAGCCGCATGCCCGGCTTCAGGTCGGCCATCGTCTCCACGCCCTCGGCGAACGTCGCCGTCTTGAACTCCGGGCGCGGGTCGCGGCCCGGCTTCTCCAGCTCGGCGAGGATGTCGGTCACCGTGGGCAGCCCGAACGTGTCGTCCACGAAGCGTTCCGGCCGCAGCGACCGCAGCGTGCGGGTGTCGCCGATCAGCTCGCGCAGGCCGGTGCCCGCCGAGTCGAGGATGCGCCGCACGACGGGATAGGCCTCGGGGTGCACGCTGGAGGCGTCCAGCGGGTCGTCGCCGTCCGGGATGCGCAGGAAACCGGCACACTGCTCGAACGCCTTCGGGCCAAGCCGCGCGACCTCCTTCAGTGCCGTGCGCGAGCGGAACGGCCCGTTGGCGTCGCGGTGCTGGACGATGTTCTCGGCGAGTCCGGAGCCGATGCCCGACACGCGCGTGAGCAGCGGGGCCGACGCGGTGTTGACGTCCACCCCGACGCCGTTCACGCAGTCCTCCACCACCGCGTCCAGCGAGCGCGAGAGCTTGAGCTCGGACAGGTCGTGCTGGTATTGGCCGACGCCGATCGACTTCGGCTCGATCTTCACCAGCTCGGCCAGCGGGTCCTGCAGCCGCCGCGCGATCGAGACCGCACCGCGCAGCGACACGTCGAGCTCCGGCAGCTCCTGGCTGGCGTAGGCCGACGCCGAGTACACCGACGCGCCCGCCTCCGACACGACGACCTTCGTCAGCTTCAGCTCCGGGCTCAGCTTCACGAGCTCGCCGGCCAGCTTGTCGGTCTCCCGCGAGGCGGTGCCGTTGCCGATCGCGACCAGCTGCACCGCATGCTCCCGCGCGAGCCTCTCCAGCTTGACCAGCGCCTCGTTCCACTGACCCTGCGGCTTGTGCGGGTAGATCGTGTCGGTGGCCACCACCTTGCCGGTGGCGTCGACCACGGCGACCTTCACGCCCGTCCGGTAGCCGGGGTCGAGGCCCATCGTCGGCCGGGTGCCCGCGGGTGCGGCCAGCAGCAGGTCGCGCAGGTTGGCCGCGAAAACCCGCACGGCCTCGTCCTCGGCCGCCTGCCGCAGCCGCATGCGCAGGTCGATCCCCAGGTGCAGGAGGATCTTGGTGCGCCACGCCCAGCGCACGGTGTCGGTGAGCCACTTGTCGGCGGGCCTGCCGCGGTCGGCGATGCCGTAGCGCTCGGCGATCCGCGTCTCGTAGTCGCTCGGCCCGGTCTGCGGCTCGGCGCCGGGTGCGGCGGGCTCGTCGGGCTCCGTGTTCAGGTCGAGGATCTCCTCCTTCTCCCCGCGGAACATCGCCAGGACGCGGTGCGAGGGGAGCTTGGTGAATGGCTCGGCGAAGTCGAAGTAGTCGGAGAACTTGGCGCCGTCGGCTTCCTTGCCCTCCCGCACCTTCGAGGACAGCCTGCCCCGCGACCACATCCGCTCGCGCAGCTCACCGATGAGGTCGGCGTCCTCGGCGAAGCGCTCGACCAGGATGGCCCGCGCGCCGTCCAGCGCGGCGGCGGCGTCGGCCACGCCCTTGTCGGCGTCCACGAACAGGGCCGCCGCGGCCTGCGGATCCTTCGCCGGGTCCCCGAGCAGCCCGTCGGCGAGCGGTTCGAGCCCGGCCTCCCTGGCGATCTGCGCCTTCGTGCGCCGCTTCGGCTTGTAGGGCAGGTAGATGTCCTCGAGGCGGGCCTTCGTCTCCGCCGCCTCGATCCGGGCCTTCAGCTCGTCGTCGAGCTTGCCCTGCTCGCGGATCGAGTCGAGGATCGCCGCGCGCCGCTCCTCCAGCTCACGCAGGTAGCGCAGCCGCTCCTCGAGGGTGCGTAGCTGCGCGTCGTCGAGCGTGCCGGTGACCTCCTTGCGGTAGCGGGCGATGAACGGCACGGTCGAGCCGCCGTCGAGCAGGTCCACCGCGGCCTGCACCTGTCCAGGGCGGACGCCCAGCTCGTCGGCGATTTTCTGGGGAATCGACACCTTGTCAGCCACGACGGGCATTGTGCCCTGTTGCGCGTAAGGCATCATCAGGCCATGGCCGAACACGACGTGAAACCGCGCAGCCGGGAAGTAACCGACGGGATCGAACGGACCGCCGCGCGCGGCATGCTCCGGGCGATCGGGATGGGGGACGAGGACTTCGCCAAGCCGCAGATCGGCATCGCGTCGTCGTGGAACGAGATCACCCCGTGCAACCTCTCCCTGCAACGCCTGGCCGAGGCCAGCAAGCAGGGCGTGCACGGTGGCGGTGGGTTCCCCATGGAGTTCGGCACCATCTCGGTGTCCGACGGCATCTCGATGGGCCACGAGGGCATGCACTTCTCGCTGGTGTCGCGTGAGGTCATCGCCGACTCGGTGGAGACGGTGATGGAGGCCGAGCGGCTGGACGGAACGGTGCTGCTGGCCGGCTGCGACAAGAGCCTGCCGGGCATGCTGATGGCGGCGGCGCGGCTCGACGTGGCGGCCGTGTTCCTCTACGCGGGCTCGATCCTGCCCGGCAATGTCGACGGCCGCGAGGTGACGATCATCGACGCGTTCGAGGCCGTGGGCGCGTGCGCGCGGGGGCTCATCTCGCGCGAGGAGGTGGACAAGATCGAGCGCGCCATCTGCCCAGGTGAGGGCGCGTGCGGCGGCATGTACACCGCCAACACGATGGCCTGCGCGGCGGAGGCACTGGGCATGTCGCTGCCCGGCTCGGCGAGCCCGCCGTCGGTGGACCGGCGCCGCGACCGGTTCGCCCGTGCCAGCGGCGAGGCCGTGGTGGCGATGCTCGGCATGGGGCTCACCGCCCGCGACGTCCTCACGAAGGAGGCCTTCGAGAACGCGATCGCCGTGGTGATGGCGCTCGGCGGCTCCACGAACGCCGTGCTGCACCTGCTCGCCATCGCCCACGAGGCCGAGGTGGAGCTCACGCTCGACGACTTCTCCCGCATCGGCGCGCGGGTGCCGCACCTGGCCGACGTCAAGCCCTTCGGCAGGCACGTGATGACGGCCGTCGACCGGGTCGGCGGCGTCCCCGTGGTGATGAAGGCCCTGCTCGACGCCGGCCTGCTGCACGGCGACTGCATGACGGTGACCGGGAAGACGCTGGCGGAGAACCTCGCGGAGCTGGCACCCCCCGAGCTCGACGGCGAGGTGATCCGCAGGCTCGCCGAGCCGATCCACCCGACCGGTGGCCTGACGATCCTGCACGGCAGCCTCGCTCCCGAGGGCGCGGTGGTGAAGAGCGCCGGGTTCGACACGGCCCGCTTCGAGGGCACGGCGCGGGTCTTCGACGGCGAGCAGGCCGCGATGGACGCGCTCGGCGAGCTGGTGCCCGGTGACGTCGTGGTGATCCGCTACGAGGGGCCGCGCGGCGGGCCGGGCATGCGCGAGATGCTCGCGGTGACCGGCGCGATCAAGGGTGCGGGCCTCGGCAAGGACGTGCTGCTGCTCACCGACGGCCGTTTCTCCGGCGGCACCACCGGACTGTGCATCGGCCACGTCGCGCCGGAGGCCGCGCACGGCGGGCCGATCGCCTTCGTCCGTGACGGCGACCCGATCGTGCTGGACATGGACAAGCAGACGCTCGACCTGGTCGTCGACGAGGCGGAGCTGGCGCGAAGGCAGGAGGGCTGGCGGCTGCCCGAGGTGCCGCGGCGCACCGGGGTGCTCGCCAAGTACGCGAAACTGGTCGGTTCGGCGGCGAAGGGAGCGGTCTGCTCGTGAGTGGCACGGCACTGGTGACCGGAGGCACCGGCGGTCTGGGCGCCGCGGTGACGCGAACCCTGCTCGACGAGGGCTGGCGGGTCGTCGTGCCGTGGATCGACGAGGCCGAACGCGAGCGTCTCGCGCCGGTCGAAGGGCTCGAACTGGTGGCGGCCGACCTGTTCGAGCCCGGCGAGGCCGGCAGGGTCGCCGAGCTGGCGGCCGGCGACCCGGACGCGCCGCTGCGGGCGGTCGTGAACCTCGTCGGCGGGTTCGGCATGGGGCCCAAGGTGCACGAGGTGCCGGTGGAGGAGTTCGAGCGGCAGCTGCGGCTCAACCTCCGGCCCACCTACCTCACGTCGCAGGCGGCGATCCCGCACCTGATCGACGCGGGCGGGGGCGCGATCGTGTGCATGTCGAGCCGCGCGGCGGCGCATCCGTTCCCCGGCGCCTCGGGCTACGTGACATCGAAGTCGGCCGTGCTCGGGCTCGTCGGGGCGATGGCCGCGGAATACAAGCGGGACGGGATCCGCGTGAACGCCGTGCTGCCGAGCATCATCGACACGCCGGGCAACCGGGAGGCCATGCCGGACTCCGATCGCAGCGGCTGGGTGTCTCCGGAGGAGATCGCGAAGGTGATCGCGTTCCTCTGCGGCGACGGCTCCGGCGTGGTCAGCGGCGCACACGTCCCGGTCTACGGCGTCGGCTCGTGAGTGCGCACGCGAGTTCTAACTCGCGTGCGCACTCACGAGGGCAGCGCCGGGAGGCCGTCGATGCTGCGGGCGTTCTTGGTGGCCCAGTACTCGGCGAGGTCGTCGTCGCCGCGGCGCGCGTTTCGCCGGGTCAGCAGGTCCCGGTCACCCTGGTGCTCCATGAGCGGGAGCGCGAACCCGCACGAGTCGCTCACCCGGTCCACCCGCACGTCGACGATCGCCCGCAGGCCACGGTCCGGCTCGCCGGGGAAGTAGCCGAGCAGCTCCTCGGCCTCCCCGGTGCCCGCCACGACCACGCGGCCGCGGCCGTGCAGTCGCACGATGTTCGGCGGGCCGGTGAACGCGCAGAACATCAGCACGATCCGCCCGTTCTCCCGTAGGTGCGCGAGGGTCTCCGCGCCGCTGCCCGTGTAGTCGAGGTAGGCCACCCGGTGTTCGCCGAGCACCGCGAACGTGCCCTTCATGCCCTTCGGCGAGACGTTCACGTGCCCGTCCGCCGACAGCGGTGCCGTGCCCACGAAGAACATCGGCGCCGCGAGGAGGAACGCGCGCATGCGCTCTTCGATGCCCTCGTGCAGCTTCACCGGCTCAGTCCCCTTCGAGATCGCCCTCGACGCGCAGGTAGACCTCGCGCATCCGCTCCAGCAGCTCCGGGTCCGGCTCCGCCCAGAGGCCCCGGTCGGCGGCCTCGTCGAGTCGTTCGATGATGCCGCGCAGCGCCCACGGGTTGGCCTCGGCCAGGAAGTCCTGGTTCTCCTTGTCCAGCACGTAGGACTCGGAAAGCTTCTCGTACATCCAGTCGTCCACCACACCCGCGGTGGCGTCGAAGCCGAACAGGTAGTCCACCGTCGCGGCCATCTCGAACGCGCCCTTGTAGCCGTGCCGCCGCATGGCCGAGAGCCAGCGCGGGTTCACCACACGGGACCGGAACACGCGGGCGGTCTCCTCGCCCAGCGTGCGCGTGCGCACCGTGTCCGGGGTGGTGCTGTCGCCGACGTAGGACGCGGGCGCCGTGCCGGTCAGCGCACGCACGGTGGCGATCATCCCGCCGTGGTACTGGAAGTAGTCGTCGGAGTCGGCGATGTCGTGCTCGCGGGTGTCGGTGTTCTTCGCCGCCACCACGATCCGCCGGTAGGAGTTCTCCATGTCCTCGCGGGCGGGGACGCCGTCGAGATCGCGGCCGTAGGCGTAGCCGCCCCACACGGCGTAGACCTCGGCGAGATCGGAGTCGTCGCGCCAGTTGCCCGAGTCCATCAACGGCAGCAGCCCGGCGCCGTAGGTGCCCGGCTTCGACCCGAAGATGCGAGTGGTGGCGCGCCGCTCATCCCCGTGCCGGTCGAGGTCGGCGCGCGTGTGCGCCCGCACGAAGTTCTCCGACTCCGGCTCGTCCAGCCCGGCCACCAGCCGCACCGCGTCGTCGAGCAGGTCGACGACGTGCGGGAACGCGTCGCGGAAGAAGCCGCTGATCCGCACGGTCACGTCGATGCGCGGCCTGCCCAGCTCGGCGAGCGGGATCGCCTCGATCCCGGTGACGCGGCGGGACGCCTCGTCCCACACCGGCTGCACGCCGAGCAGCGCGAGCACCTCGGCCGCGTCGTCGCCGGACGTGCGCATCGCCGACGTGCCCCACACCGAAAGGCCGACAGAGCGGGGCCAGTCACCGGTGTCAGCGCAGTAGCGGCGCAGCAGTGAGTCCGCCAGCGCCTGCCCGGTCTCCCACGCGAGCCTGCTGGGGATGGCCTTCGGGTCGACCGTGTAGAAGTTCCGCCCGGTGGGCAGCACGTTGATCAGCCCGCGCAGCGGTGACCCGCTCGGCCCTGCCGGGATGTAACCGCCGTCGAGCGCGTGCAGCACGGCGTCGATCTCGCCACTGGTCCCGGCCAGCCGGGGGACGATCTCGGTCGCCGCGAACCGCAGCACGTCGGCCACCGCTTCACCGTCGGTGCCGGCCTCGGCGCACACCCGCTCGACTGCCCCCGGTGACCAGCCCCGGGCCTCCATGCCGGCCACCAGGGCCTTCGCGGTCTTCTCGATCCCGTCCACCTCGGACAGCGGGGCGTCCTCGGCGAGGCCGAGCGCGGCCCGCAGGCCCGGCACCGCGCCCGACCTGCCGCCCCACATCTGCGAGGCGCGCAGCATCGCCAGCACCAGGTTCACCCGCGCCTCGCCCTCCGGCGCCTCGCCGAGGACGTGCAGGCCGTCGCGGATCTGCGCGTCCTTCACCTCGCACAGCCAGCCGTCGATGTGCAGCAGGAAGTCGTCGAACTCGGCATCGTGCGGGCGCTCGGAGATGCCGAGGTCATGATCGAGCTTCGCCGCCTGGATCAGCGTCCAGATCTGCTGGCGGATCGCGGGCAGCTTCGCCGGGTCCATCGCGGCGATGTTGGCGTGCTCGTCGAGCAGTTGCTCCAGGCGCGCCATGTCGCCGTAGCTCTCCGCCCGCGCCATCGGCGGGATGAGGTGGTCGACGATCGTGGCGTGCGCGCGCCGCTTCGCCTGCGCGCCCTCGCCGGGGTCGTTGATCAGGAACGGGTAGATCAGCGGCAGGTTGCCGAGTACCGCGTCCGGGGCGCAGGACGCCGACAGTCCCGCGTTCTTGCCCGGCAGCCACTCCAGCGAGCCGTGCTTGCCGAGGTGCACCACGGCGTGCGCGCCGAACTCCTCCTCCAGCCAGCGGTAGGTGGCGAGGTAGTGATGGCTCGGCGGCAGGTCGGGGTTGTGGTAGATCGCCACCGGGTTCTCGCCGAAGCCGCGCGGCGGCTGGATCATCAGCAGCACGTTGCCCGCTTGCAACGACGCCAGCACGATGTCGCCCTCGGTGCCGCCGTCGACGTACAGCTCACCGGGCGGCGGGCCCCAGTGCTCGGTCATGTCGGCGCGCAGCTGCTCGGGCAGCGCGTCGAACCACTCGCGGTAACGCGCCGCCGGGACACGGATCGGGTTGCCCGCCAGCTGCTCCTCGGTGAGCCACTCCGGGTCCTGGCCGCCCGCGGCGATCAGCGCGTGGATCAGCGCGTCGCCGTCCGGCTGGTCGGTGCCGGTGGGGTCCACGCCGGGGAACGCGCCGGCGCCCAGGTCGCCGAGGTCGCCGAGGTCGCCGAGGTCGTAGCCCTGCTCGCGCATCCGCCGCAGCAGGCTGACCGCCGACGCGGGCGTGTCCAGGCCCACCGCGTTGCCGACCCGGGAGTGCTTGGTGGGGTACGCCGAGAGCACGAGCGCGATCCGGCGGTCCGCGGCGGGCGTGTGCCGCAGCCGGGCGTGCGCGAGCGCGATCCCCGCCACCCGGGCCGCGCGCTCGGGGTCGGCCGCGTAGCGGGGCAGCCCCTCGGCGTCCATCTCCTTGAACGAGAACGGCACGGTGATGAGCCTGCCGTCGAACTCGGGAACCGCCATCTGGTTGCCCGCGTCGAGCGGGGACAGGCCCTCGTCGTTGTCCAGCCAGGCGTCGCGGTCGCTGGTCAGGCACAGCGCCTGCAGCGTCGGCACGTCGAGTGCGGCCAGCTCCGCCACGTCCCACGCCTCGTCGTCGCCGCCCGCGCCCGCTTCGGACGGCCGGGTGCCGCCCGCGGCGAGCACGGTGACCAGCAGCGCGTCCGCCTTGCACAGCTCGTCCATCATCTCCGGCTCGCGCGAGCGCAACGACGCGCAGTACACCGGAAGGGCCCGGCCACCGGCCGCCTCGACCTGCTCGGCGAGGGTCTCCACGAAGGCGGTGTTCCCGGCGAGGTGGTGCGCCCGGTAGTAGAGGATCGCCACCACCGGTCCGTCGGCTCCGGCACCGCCGCGGCTCTCGCGCTCCAGCACGCCCCAGGACGGCTGCTCGACGGGCGGCGCGAAACCGTCGCCGGTGAGCAGCAGCGTGTCGGAGAGGAACCGGTGCAGCTCGGTGAGGTTCGCGGGCCCGCCCTGCGCGAGGTAGGCGTGCGCGTCGGTCGCGATACCGGCGGGCACGGTGGAGAGCGTCATCAACTCCGCGTCCGGCGACTGCTCGCCGCCGAGCACGACGACGTGCTTGCCGCTCTCCCGAACCATGCGCAGGCCCTCCGGCCAGGTGCGCTCGGTGCCGAGGATGCGCACCACGACGATCTCGGCGTCCGCGAGCAGACCGGGCAGCTCCGCCAGGTCCAGCCGGGCGGGGTTGGCCAGGCGGTAGTCCGCACCACAAGCCCTGGCACTGAGCAGATCGGTGTCCGACGTGGACAACAGCAAGATCACAGGTAGCCCTCCTCGACGCCTCACTCTCGGGGCCCCGAGGTACCGGCGTCAAGGTGATCTGCACGTCCCCGGGCTGGTCACCCCCGCTCGTGAGTGCGTAACAGTGTTCTAACTCGCGTGCGCACTCACGAGCTTGTGCGGTGCTCTTACAGTGTCTGCGTGCCCGCTCCGTCCAGACTCCGCGCCGACGCCTGCCCCGGCGTCGTCGCCACCCATGACGCCGCCGACGGGGCGCTGGCCAGGATCCGGCTGCCGGGCGGCGCGCTCACCGGCGCGCAGGCGCACGTGCTCGCCGGCTGTGCCGACGACCTCGGCGACGGTGCGATCCATCTCACCTCGCGGGCGAACCTGCAACTGCGCGCGGTGCACGACACCGGGGAGCTGATCGGCAGGCTCGCGGACGCCGGGCTGCTCCCGGCCCCCACGCACGAGCGCGTACGCAACATCCTCGGCTCCCCGCTCAGTGGCCTCGATGGCCTGGCCGACATCCGCCCGCTGGTCGGCGCGCTCGACGAGGCCGTCTGTGCCCGCCCCGAGCTGGCCCGGCTGCCCGGCCGGTTCCTCTTCGCCCTCGACGACGGGCGCGGCGACGTGGCGGGGGAGGGGCCGGACGTGTGCTGGCAGGCGCTCGGCCCGGCCACCGGCGCCCTGCTGCTCGACGGTGCCGACACCGGGCTGCGCGTACCGGCCCGCAACGTCGTCGCCGCGCTCGCCGAGGCGGCCGCCGCCTTCGAGCGCGTGCGCGGCAGTGCCTGGCGCGTGCGTGAGATCGACGACGCTCCGCTGATCGCAGCCGTGCGGCACCTCGCCGAGCCCACGGAACCCACAGAGCCCACGAAGCCGAAAGGACTGCCGCGCACCGGGCCGCCCCCCGTGGGCCCGTTCTGCGGTGACGCAGGCGTCGTGGCCGCCCCGCTGCTCGGGGAGCTCGGCGCGGCCGTGCTCCGCCGGCTCGCCGGCCTGGTCGAGCGCCTGGTGGTGACCCCGTGGCGCACGCTCGTGCTGCCCGGCGTCCGGCCAGGGGCGCTGAGCGGCACCGGCCTCGTCACCGACCCGGCCGACCCGTCGCCGGGGATCAGTGCGTGCGCCGGGCGGCCCGGCTGCGCCAGGTCCCTCGCCGACGTGCGCGCCGACGCGCGGGAGACGATGACCGCGCTGCCTGCCGGGGTGCACGCCCACTTCGCCGGCTGCGAGCGCCGCTGCGGCAGGCCGCGCGGCGCACACCTCGACGTCCTCGCCGAGGACGCCGGCTACCGGGTCGAGGGCACCTGGGTGCCCGCCGACGAGCTCGCCGACGCACTGAAAGGACGCCAGTGATCGACTACATCCGCGATGGGGCGGAGATCTACCGCCACTCGTTCGCCACGATCCGCGATGAGGCCGACCTCGCGATCCTGCCCGACGACATCGCCGGTGTGACGGTGCGGATGATCCACTCGTGCGGGATGGTCGATCTCGTCGACGACCTGGCCTACACGCTGGAGGTCGTCGAGGCAGGGCGCGTCGCACTGGAGGCGGGCGCGCCGGTGCTCTGTGACGCGCACATGATCGCCAGCGGCATCACCCGGCACCGCCTGCCCGCGCGCAACGAGGTGGTCTGCACGCTGACCGAGCCGAGCGTGCCGGGGCTGGCCGAGCGCATGGGCACGACCCGCTCGGCCGCAGCCCTGGAGCTCTGGCGCGACCGGCTGCCCGGCTCCGTGGTGGCGATCGGCAACGCGCCCACCGCGCTGTTCCGGCTGCTCGAACTGCTCGACGAGGGGGTCGGCGCCCCGGCCGCGATCATCGGGGTTCCGGTGGGCTTCGTGGGCGCCGCGGAATCCAAGGAGGAGCTGATGACGAGGGCACCGGCGCCCTACCTGGCCGTGCGCGGCAGGCGTGGCGGCAGCGCGATGGCCGTGGCCGCGGTGAACGCGATCGCCTCCAAGGAGGAGGTGTGAGCACCGGCGTCCTGTACGGCGTCGGCCTCGGCCCCGGCGACCCGGAGCTGCTGACGGTCAAGGCGGCCAGGCTGATCGGCTCCGCCGACGTGATCGCCTACCACTGCGCGCGGCACGGCCGCAGCATCGCGCGCTCGGTCGCCGAGCCGTACCTGCGCGAGGGCCAGCTCGAAGAGAAGCTGATGTACCCGGTCACGACCGAGACCACCAGCCATCCCGGCGGCTACGAGGGCGCGATCACCGAGTTCTACGAGCTGTCGGCCAAGCGGCTCGCCGAGCATCTCGACGCGGGCCGCGACGTGGTGCTGCTGTGCGAGGGCGACCCGTTCTTCTACGGCTCGTACATGTACATGCACGAGCGGCTCGCCGACCGTTACGAGGCGCACGTGGTGCCGGGCGTGACGTCGGTGAGCGCGGCCTCGGCGGTGCTCGGCAGGCCGCTGGTGCAGCGCGACGAGGTGCTCACGCTGCTGCCCGGAACGCTGCCCGCGCCGGAGCTGGCGCGGCGGCTCGCCGACACGTCCTCGGCGGCGGTGCTCAAGCTGGGCCGCACGTTCGGCTCGGTGCGCGACGCCCTCGCCGAGTCCGGCAAGCTGGACGACGCCTTCTACGTCGAGCGCGCGACGTGGCAGGCGCAGCGCGTGCGGCCGTTCACCGAGGTCGACCCCGAGACGGTGCCGTACTTCTCGCTGGCGGTTGTGCCGAGCCCCGCCTACGCGGCGCGCACGGCGGGGGAGCCCGCGGCGCCCCGGGAGCCCGCGCCCGGTGGGGAGGTGGTCGTGGTCGGCCTCGGCCCGGCCGGCCCCGAGTGGCTCACCCCGGAGGCCGAGCAGGCGCTCGCCGACGCCGAGCATCTGGTGGGCTACGGCCCCTACCTGGCGAAGGTGCCGCAGCGAGGGGGCCAGCAGCGGCATGGCTCCGGCAACCGGGTGGAGGCGGAGCGGGCCGCCGAGGCACTCGACCTCGCCCGCGGCGGCGCGCGGGTCGCGGTGGTGTCCTCGGGCGATCCGGGGGTGTTCGCGATGGCCTCCGCGGTGCTGGAGCAGGCGGAGCTGCCCGAGTGGGCGGGCGTCTCGGTGCGCGTACTGCCCGGGGTGACCGCCGCGCAGGCCGCGGCCTCGCGGGTGGGTGCCCCGCTCGGGCACGACTACTGCGTGCTCTCGCTGTCCGACCGGCTGAAGCCGTGGGAGGTGATCGAGCGCAGGCTGGCCGCGGCGGCGGAGGCCGACCTCGCCGTCGCGATCTACAACCCGGCCTCGCGCAGCCGCACCACCCAGCTCGCGCTGGCCCGCGAGGTGCTGCTGCGGCACCGCGAGCCCGCGACGCCGGTGGTGATCGCGCGGGACATCGGCGGCGCCGAGGAGTCCGTGCGCGTGGACACACTCGGCACGTTCGATCCGGCCACGGTGGACATGCGGTGCCTGCTCATCGTCGGCTCGTCGCGGACCAGGGTGCGTGAGCAACCCGGGGGCTCCCGGATCGTGTGGACACCCCGTAGCTACAGCTGACCGCCGCCGCGAGTCCCCGCCGAGACGCGCGAGTCCCGCACTCGGAACCCGCGGGCCTGGTCGCGCTGGCGCCTGAACGGGACACTCGCGGGCTGGGGTGGGGGACTCGCGATGGGGTCAGCCGCCCGGCTGCTGCGGGCCGGGGCCGGGGGACCACCAGCCGGGCCGCACCTCCTTACCGTGGACCACGCGCGGCGGCCCGCCCTGCGCGTACGGCTCGACCTCCTTGAGCGCGCCCCACGCCTGGCCGGGATCGCCCGCGAGGAAGCTCGGCACCTCCGGCTGCTCGCCCAGCTCCTCCAGGTAACCGTCCGGCCCGCCGGACGCGCTGCTCGACCAGTTGGCCTCGCTGGCGAGCGTGCCGGCCGTCAGCCGGTACGCGGGCACCTCGGCGATCCCGTCGCGCACCTTCATCGGGTTCAGGCACGGGTACACGAACGACGTCGGCCAGTCCATGTAGACGGGCTGCTCACCGACCTTGTCCGTGAGCGTGGTGAACGTCGGTACGCGGGGCGCGGTGACGCCCACCCAGCCGTCGTCGGTGAAGTCGTCGTCCACGGCCGCGATCCGTGTCACGGACGCCTCCGCGGGGATGTCGTCCAGGCCGATCCGGACGTCCTCCCAGTCGCCGCTGCCGCCTCCCTGCGCCAGTACCGGCTTGCTGCCGAGCACCCGGACACCCTCCGGGGTCGGCGTGCCGAACTGGAGCTCCACGCTGGTCGCCTTGCCCGCGGGCGACTGCACGGCGACGACGGCCTGGTCGCCGTCCCGCCGTTGGCCGAGGCCGTACCAGTCGGTGCGCAGCCGCCCGGTCGGGTTGTCCTGCTCGTCGTAGCTGCTCCACATCGGCACGGTGCCGGGCGCGAACCCGTGCGGCGGCTCGGCGATCGGGTCGCCGGTCAGCGACGGCTGGTCGTGGAACCCGGTCTGCGTCCGGTCGCTGTTCTCCCGCTGCGGGGGCAGGCTCCCGGGGGCGGTGTCGCGTTGCTCCACCGTGGCCTGCTGCCCGGGCGGCAGCGGCCGCAGGACGCTCGACACCGGGTCGCGCTCCACCATCACGTGATCGCCGAGGCCGCAGCCCGCGCCGGTCACGTGCTCGATGTTGGCGGCGCCGAGGCTGTAGCTGTCCGACTGCTTGACGATGGCCTTGGCCATGCTGCCGAACTCGCCCGCCGCGACCAGCCCGCACACGATCACGAACGCCAGCGAGCCCCGCCACAGTGCCCGGCCGCGCCGTTCCGCGACCGGCGGCGGCCCCGGCCGTTGCGCGCGCACGTTCTCCACGAAGGCGATCACCGCGGCCATCCCGGCAGCCGCCATGAGGATCGTCGACAGCGCGACACCGCCGAGCGAGGGCGGGATGTCGTACCAGGGCACGCCGATCTGCGAGACGAACCAGTACGCGTTCGGGCCGGTCGCCGCGAGCGCCACCACGACGAGCAGCCCGGCCGCGAAGGCCGCCCGGTTGCGTTTCGAGCGCAGCACCGACGAGCTGATCGCCAGCGCCGTGAGCGCCGCCATCGCGGCGCCGACCGCGGCGAACGCGCCGAAGTGGTGCGTCCACTTGGTCGGGGTCAGCGCGAGCAGCAGGAAGAACAGCGCGACGGTGGCGATCAGCCTGCGGCTGGGACCCAGCGCCGCACCAGGGATCCGGCCACGGCGCAGCAGCACCAGCAGGCACGCGCCGGTGCACAGCATGAGCAGCAGCACGGGGAACCGGCGGCTCGCCGAGCCGTCCGCCCCGGTGCTGAACAGCAGTTCGTAGCGGGTGAGCTCCTCGAACCAGGACAGGCTCGGCCCGACCGCGTTGCGCAGCCTCGTCGCCTCGCCGACGGTGGCGGCCGTCTGGTCCGCGAACACGACGAACAGCACCACCAGTCCGGAGGCGAGGACCGGCCCCAGCATGGGCGCCCAGCCGCCTTCCCTGGCGCGCCGGCGCAGGAGCTGGAACAGCGGTCTGGCCGCGACCAGGAACGGGGCCACCGCGATGAGGCCGGTCGGGGTCGCGGCGAGGGTCAGCGCCGCCGCCAGCAACCCGAGGCACAGCGGCAGCAGCCGCCGGGTCACCAGCGCGCGCTCCACCGCGCACAGCGCGAGCAGGGAGCCGACGGCCGCGACGGGCTCGGGGCGGACGCCGTTGTTGTACGGCATCCACCACACGAGGAACACGGCGGCGGCCGCCCAGCCCGCGGCGCGGCTGGTCCGCACCTCCTTGCCGAGCCGGGGCATCACCTCGCGGGTGATCAGCATCCAGCTCAGCACGCCGAGCAGGAACGAGGGCAGTCGTATCCAGGGCGGCGCGACGCTGACATGCGCCATCAGCTCGTAGACGTGGTAGAACCAGCCGAACGGCGCCTCCGCGACGCCGAACCACCGGTGGTAGTTCGTCAGGTAGCCGGCGTCCTCGGCTACCCGCGACATCGTGAGGATGTAGCCGTCGTCGGAGGTCACCGGCCCGATGAAGACCCACGCGCCGAGCGCCGCGAAGACGGTGAGGTCCCGCGCGGACAGCCGCCACCAGCCGATGGGCGCCCAGCGCGGCGCGCGACGGGCCACCCCGGCGTCGAGCCGGTTCACCGCGACCAGGCAGCCGAGCAGGGCGAGCACGCCGAGTACCGCCACGCCGGTCTTCAACACGGTCGGTGACGTCTGGTAGCGGGTGTCCGGGGTGATCGAGGCACTCAGGCCCTCCGTGGGGTCCTGCGTCCCGTCGATCCCGGAGTAGATGCCGATCACCCGCGGCCGGACGTCGCCGCTCTCGTCGTAGAGCGGGGTCCCGGCGACGGACATGGTCGTCCTGGTGGCTTCCGACTGGAAGCCGACGTCGCAGCCTGCCGGTGGCAGTGGCTGCCGGACGATCTGCTCGCCCCGGTTGGAGCCGATGAGCAGCCCATTCTCGACCTGCAGCTGCATGCCGGCGCCCTCTTCGATGCGCGCGGACGGCACCGTGGAAAACAGCAGCGCGGGGCCCGCCGTGCGCGCGTCTGCGGATCGCACGGTCTCGCACGGCAGCTCCACCCGCATGTCCTGCGCCCAGTAGCCGCTGAGCGGGGCGTTCACCTGCCCGGTGTCCGTGCCGGTGGGCCACACGATCCGGGCGGTGTCCTGCACCACGGGCAGGAACGGGAAAGCGACCGCGCACGCCGCGCTGATCAGGCCCAGTACGATCGCGACCCGTCTGAAGAACCTGGTCCGGTCCGTGCCGTTCGCGGTGTCGACAGCTGAATCGGGCACTGTGCCGGGTGTCTCCGGACGAGGTGAGGTGCCGAGCCGCATCGCCGCTACGCTAGCGGGCCACGCGGAGCAGGTATCAATGGGCTAACGATTAACCCGTTGGAGTGTCCATGCGAGTGCGTCTGCGGTACTGGACACTGCGGACATTCCAGGCCTGGCCGGCCTGCGCACCACGACGACCGGCACCGCCAGCTCGCGTGCGGCCTCCAGCTTCGCGGCGGTCATCGAGCCCCCGCTGTCCTTGGTCACCAGCACGTCGACGCGGTACCGCCGCATCAGGTCGCGTTCCTCGCCGACGTGATAAGGCCCACGGCTGAGCAGCAGTTCGTGGCTGGGCGGCAGCGGCGGCTCCGGCGGGTCGACGCAGCGGACGAGGAACCACAGCCGGGACAGCCCGGCGAAGGCGGCGAGGCCCTGCCTGCCGCTGGTGAGGAACACCCGTTCGCCCAGGCCGGGCAGCGCGGCCGCCGCGTCGGCGAGCGTGTCCACCCAGTGCCAGTCGTCACCGGGGGACTGCTCCCAGCCGGGCCGTTGCAGGCGCAGCGCGGGCACCCCGGCCTGCCGGGTCCCGGCCGCCGCGGACGCACCGATCCGTTCCGCGAACGGGTGGGTGGCGTCGACCACCGCCGCGATCCGGTGCTCGGTGAGCCAGCGGGCGAGCCCGTCCGGGCCGCCGAAGCCGCCGATCCGCACCTCGCCCTCGGGCAGCCGAGGTGCGGCGACGCGGCCTGCCAGCGAGGACACGACGTGCACCCCGTGCCCGACCAGCGCCGACGCGAGCGCCCTGGCCTCGGAGGTGCCGCCGAGGACGAGCACGCCGCCGTTCATACTTTCCACGGGAGTGAGTGTGACTGAGCTGCGATACGGGTGGACCACGGGCGCGTGCGCGACCGCGGCGACCACGGCCGCCTACACGGCACTGCTCACCGGCGCGTTCCCCGATCCGGTCGAGGTGGCGCTGCCGAAGGGCAGGCATCCGAGCTTCGCCCTGGCGACCGAGGAGCTGTCCGCGGGCTCGGCCAGTGCCGGGGTGGTCAAGGACGCCGGTGACGATCCGGACGTGACGCACGGTGCGCTGATCGTGTCCACGGTGTCGGCAGGGGCGCCGGGCAGCGGGGTGACCTTCCGGGCGGGGCCAGGGGTCGGCACGATCACCAGGCCGGGCCTGCCGCTGCCGGTGGGGGAGCCGGCGATCAACCCGGTGCCGCGGCGGCTGATGACCGAGGCGGTGCGGCGGGTCGCGGACCGGCACGGCGGCACCGGCGACGTGGTGGTGGAGATCTCCGTCCCGCACGGCGAGGACATGGCGCGGCACACGTGGAACCCGCGGCTGGGCATCGTCGGCGGGCTGTCGGTGCTGGGCACCACCGGCGTGGTGGTGCCGTACTCGTGCTCGGCGTGGATCGACAGCATCCGGCGCGGCGTGGACGTGGCGCGGGCGATGGGGCACCGGCACGTCGCGGGCGCGGTGGGCAGCACGTCGGAGCGGGTCGTGGCGGAGCTGTACGGGCTGCCCGAGAGCGCGCTGCTCGACATGGGCGACTTCGCGGGCGCGGTGCTGAAGTACCTGCGCCAGCACCCGGTGCCGCGGCTGTCGCTGGCCGGGGGGTTCGCGAAGTTCTCCAAGCTCGCCGCCGGCTACCTCGACCTGCACTCGAAGCGTTCGCAGGTGGATCTGGGGCTGCTCGCCGAGCTGGCCCGCGACGCCGGTTTCGGGCATCTCTCGGCGCCGATCACCGAGGCGAACACGGCGCTGCACGCGCTCGAGCTCGCGGGGGCGGAGGGGCTGGCACTGGGTGAGCTGGTCGCGGAGCGGGCCCGGCGGGCGGCGGCGGACGTGCTCGGTGACGCACCCGTCGAGGTGGACGTCGTGGTCGTCGACCGGGCGGGCACCATCGTCGGCCGGGCACCCTCGTGAGTGGCCACGCGAGTTAGAACACTGTTACGCACTCACGAGCGGGGGCGGGCGGGCGAGTAGAGGAAGCTGTCCGGATGTTCCGCCGCGGCGAGCACGGTGCCGACGAAGATCATCGCGGCCCGCGTGATGCCCGCCTCGCGGACCTGCGCCGCGATGTCGCCGAGCGTGCCGCGCAGCACCCGCTCGCCGGGCTGGCTCGCCTCGGCGACCACGGCGACCGGGCAGTCCTCGCCGTAGTTCGGCACCAGCTCGGCCACCACCTGCTCGATCCGGTTCACCGCGAGGTGCAGCGCCAGCGTCGCGCCACTCGCGCCCAGGGTGGCGAGGTCCTCGCCGTCCGGCATCGATGTCGACCGTGCCTGCGCCCGCGTGAGGACGAGGCTCTGCCCGACCGTCGGCACCGTCAGCTCCTGCTTCAGCACCGCGGCCGCCGCGGCGAAGGCGGGCACCCCCGGCGTCACGTCGTAGGGCACGCCCGCCGCGTCGAGCCGCCGCGCCTGCTCCGCCACCGCGCTGTAGACCGCCGGGTCGCCGGAGCACAGCCGGGCCACGTCCTGCCCGGCCTCGTGGGCCGCTACCAGCTCCCCGGCGATCTCGTCGAGCGTGAGGTCCGCCGTGTCCACCAGGCGCGCGCCGGGCGGGCAGTGCGCGAGCAGGTCCACCGGCGTGAGACTGCCGGGGTAGAGGCACACCTGGCAGCGGGCCAGCAGCTGCTGCCCGCGCACGGTGATCAGGTCCGCGGCGCCGGGACCGGCGCCGATGAAGTGCACTGTCATTTGCTCCTGCTCCACTGGGTCACGGTGCGGGCGGGGGTCCAGCCGGTGAAGCCGCCCAGCGGGGCGGCGTGCTCGACGGCGATCCGGGTCAGCTCCCCGCCGTGCTCGGTGTAGGCCCGCGTGAGCGCCCGCTCGGCCTCCAGCGTCACGCCGTTGGCCACCAGCCGCCCACCGGGGCCCAGCGCGGCCCAGCACGCGTCGAGAACACCCTCGGTGCTCACCCCGCCGCCGACGAACACGGCGTCGGGCGGGTCCAGGCCGGCGAGGGCGTCCGGCGCCGAGCCGGTGACCACGCGCACGTCCGGCACGCCCAGCCGCTCGGCGTTGCGGTGCACCCTGGCCGCCCGCTCGCCGCGCGACTCGACGGCGACGGCACGATTCGCCGGATGCGCCCGGCACCACTCGATCGCGATGCTGCCCGCGCCCGCGCCGACGTCCCACAGCAGCTCGCCGGGGGCGGGAGCGAGCCGGGCGAGGCTGCCCGCGCGCACGTCGCGCTTGGTGAGCTGGCCGTCGTGCTCGAAGGCGTCGTCGGGCAGGCCCGCCAGCAGCGGCAGCGCCCGCGGCCCCGCGCAGTCGATCGCCAGCACGTTCAGGTCGGCGCCGGGCGGATGCGGCCAGTCCTGCGCCGACCCTTCGACGATCCGCTCGTCGGGACCGCCGAGCTCCTCCAGCACGGTCAGTTTGCTCGCACCGTGCCCGGCCCCGGCCAGCAGCGCGGCGACCGTCGCCGGTGTCGAGGAGTCCGCGCTGAGCACGAGCACCCTGCGGCCGGGCGACACCGCCCGCAGCACCCGGTGCACGCCGCGCCCGACCAGGCTGACGACCTCGGTCTCCTCGGCAGGCCAGCCCAGCCGCGCTCTGGCCAGGGCCACCGACGAGACGGCGGGCACTATCCGCACGTGCTCCGCGCCGAACCGGCGCACCAGCGTGCCGCCGATGCCGTACAGCAGCGGGTCGCCGCTGGCCAGCACGCACACGCGGCGGCTGGGGTGGCCGGCGAACAGCTCGTCCAGCGCGGGCAGCAGCGGACTGGGCCATGCCACTTTCTCGAAGCTGCCCTCGGGCACCAGGCCGAGCTGCCTGCGGCCGCCGAACACCACGTCGGAGGCGGTGATCTCGGCCCGTGACGTCTCCGGGAGCCCGGGCCAGCCGTCCGCCCCGATCCCTACTACGGCAATTCTCACAACAGCGCACCGTAGCCGAGGCATGTGCGATGATCGGCCGGACGGCTGCCGTGGAACCCGGTGCGAATCCGGGACGGTCCCGCCACTGTGACCGGCCGCTCGAGGCCGGGAGTCAGAGCTTCGGCGCCCGTCCGTTCTGTTTGTGCTGACGAGGAGTGGGCGAGGACACCCACCCGTGGCAGAGGAGTTTGTGGATGCGGCCGTATCCGTTCACGGCAGTCGTCGGGATGCAGGACCTGCGGCTCGCCCTCGTGCTCTCCGCGATCTCACCCGCGATCGGCGGCGTGCTGGTGCGTGGCGAGAAGGGCACGGCGAAGTCGACGATGGTGCGCGCGCTCGCCGGGCTGCTGCCCGGCGTGGACGTGCTGGACGGCTGCCGGTTCTCCTGCGACCCGGCCGACCCCGACCCGGCGTGCCCCGACGGCCCGCACCCCGCGGGCGCCGCGGCGCACCGGCGCCCCGCGCGCCTGGTGGAGCTGCCGGTCGGCGCGGCCGAGGACCGCGTGGTCGGCTCGCTGGACCTGGAGCGGGCGCTGCGCGACGGCGTCACCGACTACCAGCCGGGGCTGCTCGCCGGTGCCCACCGGGGCCTGCTCTACGTCGACGAGGTCAACCTGCTGCACGACCACCTCGTCGACACGTTGCTGGACGCCGCCGCGATGGGCCGCGCCACCGTCGAGCGCGAGGGCGTCTCGGTGTCGCACGCGGCCAGTTTCGTGCTGATCGGCACGATGAACCCCGAGGAGGGTGAGCTGCGGCCGCAGCTGCTCGACCGGTTCGGGCTCACCGTCGAGGTGACCTCCAGCCGTGAGCCGGGGGAGCGGGCCGAGGTGGTGCGCCGCAGGCTCGCCTACGAGGCCGATCCGGAGTCCTTCGCCGCCCGCTACGCCGAGGAGGACGAGCTGCTCGCCGCCGACATCGAGGCGGCCAAGCGGCTGGTGCGCTCGGTCGAGCTGACCGACGACGCGCTGCTGCGGATCGCCGAGGTGTGCGCCGCGTTCGAGGTGGACGGGATGCGCGCCGACATCGTCATCGCGCGCACCGCGGCCGCGCACGCCGCCTGGTGCGGCCGGGACACGGTGACCACCGAGGACATCCGCGCGGCCGCCCGGCTCGCGCTGCCGCACCGGCGACGGCGTAACCCGTTCGACGCGCCCGGCATCGACGAGGAGCAGCTGGAGCAGACGCTGCGCGACGCGGAGCCGCCGGACGGCCCGCCGGACGACGACGGGCCCGGCTCCGGCGGTGAGCCGCCTACCGACGGACACGACGACACGGATGGCGGGCACGGCGACACAGACGGCGGACACGGTGACACGGACGGCGGACACGGCGACGCGGAGCGCGGACACGGCGGCGCGGGTGGCGAGCGCAAGGTGGGCGCGGGCAGTCCGTACCGGGCGCGGCTGTTCACCGTCGGCGGCACCGGCGCCGGGGCGCACGGACGCCGCTCGCGCGCCGTCACCGACAGCGGCCGCATGGTCGGCGTCCGGCCTCCGGGCGAGCGGGAGGGCGGCCCGCACGTGCTCGCCACGGTGCGTGCGGCGGCGCCGCACCAGCACGCCAGGGGCCGCCGCGGCACCGGGCTCGTGCTGCGCCCGCAGGATCTGCGCTACGCGCGGCGCGAGGGCAAGGAGGGCAACCTCGTGCTGTTCTGCGTGGACGCCTCCGGCTCGATGGGCGCCCGCTCGCGGATGCGCGAGGTGAAGTCGGCGGTGCTCTCGCTGCTGCTGGACGCCTACCAGCGCCGCGACAAGGTGGGGCTGGTCACCTTCCGCGCGGCCACCGCCGAGCTGGCCCTGCCGCCGACGATCAGCGTCGAGACGGCCGCGGCCCGGCTGGAGTCCCTGCCGACCGGCGGGCGCACGCCGCTGGCGGAGGGGCTGCTGCGTGCGGCGGAGGTGCTTCGCGTCGAGGCACTGCGTGACGCGCGGCGGCGGCCGTTGCTGGTCGTGGTCACCGACGGCCGGGCGACCAGCGGCGCCGACGCGGTGGCCCGCTCGCATGCGGCCGCCGACCTGCTCGCGGGCACCGGGGTGGCGAGTGTGGTGATGGACTGCGAGAACGGCCGGATGCGACTCGGCCTTGCCGCCGAGCTGGCGGCCCGGCTCGACGGCGAGCACGTCGCGCTCGGTGAGGTAGCCGCGGACGCGCTGGCACACGAGGTGAAACGGAGGGCCGCCTGAATGACAATCGCGAAGCGCCGATCGGGTGGGCCGACCGGGTGCGGGTGTCCCGCAGGACACAGGAGGGCCGCCTGAATGACAATCGCGAAGCTCCGATCGGGTGGGCCGACCGGGTGCGGGTGTCCCGCAGGACACAGGAGGGCCGCCTGAATGCCGAAGGGCCAACCCGAGACGGTCCCGGACGACGGGCTCACCACGCGCCAGCGCCGCAACCGCCCGCTGCTCGCCGTGCACACCGGCGAGATGAAGGGCAAGTCCACCGCCGCGTTCGGCATGGCGCTGCGCGCGTGGAACCAGGGCATGTCGATCGGGGTGTTCCAGTTCGTCAAGTCGGCGAAGTGGCGCGTCGGCGAGGAGTCCGCCTTCCGTGCGCTCGGCGGGCTGCACGAGCGCAGCGGTGAGGGCGGCCCCGTCGAGTGGCACAAGATGGGCGAGGGCTGGAGCTGGACGCGCAAGCGCGGCACCGAGGACGACCACGCCGCGAACGCCCGCGAGGGCTGGGCCGAGATCAGGCGCAGGCTGGCGGAGGAGCGGCACGGCTTCTACGTCCTCGACGAGTTCACCTACCCGCTGCACTGGGGCTGGATCGACACCGGCGAGGTGGTGGCCGCGCTGCGGGAGCGGCCCGGAAGGCAGCACGTGGTGATCACCGGCCGCAACGCGCCCGCCGCGCTGATCGAGGCCGCCGACCTCGTCGCGGAGATGACGAAGGTCAAGCACCCGATGGACGCGGGACAGAAGGGTCAGCGGGGGATCGAGTGGTGATCGCGTGGTAGCCCGTCTCGTCATCGCCGCGCCGGGCTCCGGGCACGGCAAGACGACCGTCGCGACCGGCCTGATGGCGGCGCTGCGCGAGCGCGGCCGCCAGGTCTCCGGGCACAAGGTGGGGCCTGACTTCATCGACCCGAGCTACCACGCGCTGGCGACCGGGTTGCCCGCCCGCAACCTCGACCCGTTCCTGCAGGGCGAGCAGCGGGTGGTGCCCCTGCTGCGGCACGGTTGCCGCACCGCGGAGATCGCCGTGATCGAGGGCGTGATGGGCCTGTTCGACGGCGCGCTCGGCACCGAGGGCTACGCCTCCACCGCGCACGTCGCGCGGCTGGTCGAAGCGCCGGTGGTGCTCGTGGTGGACGCGGGCGCGGCCAGCCGCAGCGTCGCGGCCGTGGTGTACGGGTTCGCGCACTACGACCCGCGGGTACGGCTGGCCGGGGTGATCCTGAACAAGCTGGGCTCGCAGCGGCACGAGGACGAGATCCGCGCGGCCCTCGCGCCGACGGGCATCCCGGTGCTCGGCGCGTTGCGGCGCAGCGACGAGATCCACGCGCCGAGCAGGCACCTCGGGCTGGTCCCGGCGGCGGAGCGCGCGGGCGAGTCGCGGCAGACCCTGCCCCGGCTGGCGCGGTGGGTCGCCGGGGGCGTCGATCTAGGCGCCGTCGAGCGGGTCGCCCGCACCGCCCCCGCACTGTCCGGGCCGGTGTGGGATCCGGCAGCGCAGGTGCGGCCCCTTGCGCGGCGGGCGGTGGTGGCCGCGGCAGGCGGCCAGGCGTTCACCTTCCGCTACACCGAGACCGCGGAGCTGCTGGACGCGGCGGGTGTCGACGTGGTGGACCTCGACCCGATGCACGACGAGGCACTGCCGCCTGGCTGCGCGGGCCTCTACTTCGGCGGCGGCTTCCCCGAGGTGCACGCGGAGGCGATCTCGGCGAACGCCGTGCTGCGCGAGCAGGTGGCCGCCGCTGTCCGGCGCGGCATGCCGGTGAGTGCGGAGTGCGCCGGGCTGCTCTACCTGTGCCGGGAGCTGGACGGGCTGCCGATGGTCGGTGCGCTCGACGCCACGGCGCGGATGACGGAGCGGGGTGCGCTCGGCTATCGCCGGGCGAGCGCGCCGACGGCGAACGTGCTCGCCGAGCGGGGCGGCACGGTGACCGGGCACGAGTTCCATCGCACGGTCGTCGAGCCGCGGCACGGCGGCACGCCCGCGTGGCAGTGGGACGGGCAGCCGGAGGGTTTCGCGACGCCGACCCTGCACGCCTCCTACCTGCACGTGCACTGGGCGGGTCACCCGGAGCTGGCGGCGGCGTTCGCGGCGGCGGCACACCGGCACGAGACGGTGCCCGGTGGCTGACCCCGTCGACCAGGGCGGGTACGACCTGCGCCACCACGGCGACCGGGAGGTCGGCGGTGGCCTGGTCGATCTCGCGGTCAACGTGCGGATGGCCACGCCGCCGGAGTGGCTGCGCGACGAGCTGGCCCGCTGCCTCACCGGCCTCGCCGCCTACCCGGATGTCCGGGCGGCCACCGAGGCGATCGCCGCGCGGCACGGCCGGGAACCCGCCGACGTCCTGCCGACCGCGGGCGCGGCGGAGGCGTTCACCCTGCTGGCGAACGCGCTGCGCCCACGGAACACGGCCGTGGTGCACCCGCAGTTCACCGAGCCGGAGGCGGCGCTGCGGGCCGCCGGGCACCCGGTGCTGCGCGTGCCGCTGTCCGCGGCCGGCGGCTTCGTGCTGGATCCGGGCGCCGTGCCGGAGCACGCGGATCTGGTCTTCGTCGGCAACCCGACGAACCCCACGTCCGTGCTGCATCCGGCGGCGGCGCTGCGGCGGCTGTGCCGGCCGGGCCGGATCGTGGTGGTGGACGAGGCGTTCATCGACGCCGTGCCCGGCGAACCGGAGAGCCTCGCGGGCGAGCGCCTGCCCGGTGTGGTGGTGCTGCGCAGCCTCACCAAGACGTGGGGGATCGCCGGTCTGCGGGCCGGCTACCTGCTCGCCGAGCCCGCGGTCGCCGAGCGGCTGCGGGCCGCGCAGCCGCCGTGGTCGGTGTCCACGCCGGCCGCGGTGGCGATGGTGGCGTGCAGCCGCCCGGCTGCGCTCGCCGAGGCCGGGGAGCTGGCGCGGGCCGCGGAGCGGGACCGGGCTGAGCTGGTCGCCGGGCTGCGCGAGCTGGGCGTGCACGTCGCGGGTGCGCCGCGCGGGCCGTTCGTGCTGGTGCGGCTGCCGCGGGCCGGGCAGGTGCGGCTGGCGCTGCGGGCCGCCGGATACGCGGTGCGCCGCGGCGACACGTTCCCCGGGCTGGACGAGGACTGGCTGCGGATCGCGGTCCGCGACCCCGCCACCACGCGCGGCCTCCTCGACGCGCTGGCCACCGCACAACGACTCGTGAGTGCGCACACGAGTTAGAACGCGGCTACGCACTCACGAGGACGAGGGCGGCGGCGGTTCCCGCTTCCACGCAGGCGCCGAGCACGTCGCCCGTGGTGCCGCCGAGACGGCGCACGCAGCGCAGCAGCAGCAGTCCCGCGACGGCGCAGCAGGCCACCACCGCGAGCGGCCCGCGCCACCACGGCAGGCCGGGCGCCGCCGCGGCGAGCCCCGCGACCAGCAGCGGCACCGCCACGGCCGCGGGGACCGGCACCGCACCCGCGACCGTCGCGCCCAGCCCGTCCGGCCGCGCCGAGGGCACCCCGCGGACACAGCACAGGGGCAGCACCGCCCGCCCGGCGACCACCCCGATCGCGGCGGCGGCCACCCCGTGCCCCGCCACGACCGCGCCGGCCAGCGCCGCGCTCTGCACGATCAGCACGAGCACCAGGGTGGCCACCCCGGCCGGGCCGGAGTCACCCCGGCGCATGATCTCCAGGGCCCGCTCGCGGTCGTAGGACGCGGCGAGCCCGTCGGCGGTGTCGGCCAGCCCGTCCAGGTGCAGCCCGCGTCCGGCCAGCGCCACCGCGCCCACCGCGAGTGCCGCCGTCACCAGCGCGGGCAGCCCGGCGAGCTCGCCGCCGAGCACGATCAGGCCCGCGAGCACCGCGAGCGGCACCGCGGCGACGGGCGCGAGCAGCATCGCGCCACCCGCCACCCGCCGGTCGATCACCCGGGGCGCGGGCACCGGCAGCGCCGTCAGCGTGCCCAGCGCCATCCGGACGGAGTCGCGCATCACAGGTCGGCCAGCGACCCCATCCCGGCCAGCACGGCGCGCGCGTTGCGCAGCACCGCCACCGCCTGGACCGCGCCGCTGCCCTCCCCGAGCCGCAGCCCGAGGTCCAGGATCGGTTCCAGGCCGAGCGCCTTGAGCGCGTAGGCCTGGGACGGCTCGGTGGAGCGGTGCCCGGCCAGCCACCACTGGGCGGCCGCGGGCGCGATCTCCCGCGCGACGATCGCCGCGGCCCCGGAGAACACACCGTCCAGCAGCACCGGGACCCCGCGCACGGCGGCCTGCACGAGGAAGCCCGCGGTCGCCGCCGCGCAGGCACTGCCGAGCGCGGTCAGCAGGTCGAGCGGGTCGGTGGCGCGCGCACCGGCCCTGGCCAGCGCCGCCTCGACGACCGCGACCTTGCGCGCGCGCCCCGCCTCGTCCACCCCGGTGCCGGTGCCCACCACGTCCGCGGCGGGCAGTCCGAGCGCCGCGGCGACCAGCGCGGCGGCGACCGTGGTGTTGCCGATGCCCATGTCGCCGGGGATCAGCAGGTCGGCGCCGCCGTCGACCTCCTCGTCGGCGATCGCCCTGCCCTCGGCGAAAGCACGTTCCGCCTCCCCCGGCGCGAGGGCGTCGGTGACGTCGATGGCGCCGGAGCCGCGCCGGACCTTGTGGGCGCCCACCGCGGCCGGTACGTCGCCGAGATCGCCGTCCACGGCCAGGTCGAGCACCCGGACCCGCGCACCGGCCTGCGCGGCGAGCACGTTGACGCCGCTGGTGCCCGCCAGGAACACCCGCACCATCGCCGCGGTGATCTCCCGCGGGTAGGCGGAGACGCCGGGCGCGGTGGCCACGCCGTGGTCACCGGCGAACACCACCACGCGCACATCGTCGAGCGGGCGCGGCGGCACGGTGCCGTGCGCGGCGCACAGCCACGCGGCCAGCTCCTCCAGCCTGCCGAGCGCGCCGAGCGGCTTGACCAGCCCGTCGAGCCGTTCCTGCGCCGCCGTGCGCGCCCGCTCGTCGAGCGCCGGGATGTCGAACCTCACATGGACTCCTTGTTCACAGGTGCACCACCTTGCCCGCCACCACGAGCCGGGTGCCGTGCGACTCCGCGGCCACCGCGGTGTTCAGGGCACCGAGCACGTCGCGGAAGACCCGGCCCGCCACCGTCGGCGGCACGATCCCGCTGCCTACCTCGTTGCTCACGGCCACCACCGGGATCGTCGTGGCCCGCCAGGCGTCCAGGAAGTCGTGCAGCCGCTCGTCGACGCGTTGCTGCCAGCCCTCCTCCTGCTGCCAGGCGCCGACCTCGTCGAGGACCCGGCTCACCCAGGTGCCGAGGCAGTCGATGAGCGTGGGCGCGGTCGCCGCGCGCAGTGCCCCGGCCAGGTCGGTGGTCTCCACGGTGCGCCAGTGCGCCGGCCTGCGCGCGCGGTGCGCGGCCACCCGCGCGGCCCACTCGGCGTCGTCGTCGCCGGGGGGCAGCCCCGCGGCGACGTAGACGACATGGTTGTAGCGGGCCATCAGCTGCTCGGCGTGCCGCGACTTGCCCGAGCGCACCCCGCCCAGGATCAGCACCCGGCCGTTGCCCTGCCCGCGGCGGCCGTAGCGGCGCACCAGCGCGGCGGCCGTCTCCAGCCGGGTGGCCGTGAGATCGGCGATCCGCCGCCTCCGATCGTTCATCATGCCGGGCATTCTTGCCGACGGATTAGGGTTCGCGCTGTGCCCGATCGCAAACAGCTCGCCGCAGCCGGGATCGTCGCAGGTTATGCGGCCGACGCGATCTTCGGAGATCCCCGGCGCGGCCATCCCGTCGCCTGGTTCGGCAGGGCCGCCGCCGCGCTCGAACAACGCGTCTGGGCCGACTCGCGGCAGCGTGGCGTGCTCTACGCGGCCACCTGCGCGGGCGCGGCGACCGTCGCCGGGGCCGCGCTGGAGGCCGTCACCCGCCACCGGCCGCTCGGCCGCTTCGCCGTGACGGCCGTGGCGACCTGGGCCGTGCTCGGTGGCCGCGGGCTCGCCGGTGAGGGGGCCGAGATGGTGAGGCTGCTCGACGCCGGGGACGTGGCCGCGGCCCGCCGGAGGCTGTCGCACCTGTGCGGCCGCGACGCCGGCACGCTCGGCCCGGCGGCGCTGGCGCGGGCGGCGACCGAGTCGATCGCGGAGAACACGTCCGACGCGGTGGTCGCCCCGCTCGTGTGGGGCGGGCTGGCCGGGATACCCGGCCTGCTCGGTTACCGGGCGCTCAACACGCTCGACGCGATGGTCGGGCACCGCACCCCGCGCCACGCCCGGTTCGGCTGGGCCGCCGCGCGGGCCGACGACGTGGCCAACGTGCTGCCGGCCCGGCTCAGCGCGGCGAGCGCCGTGCTGGCCGCGCCGCTCGTCGGCGGGCGCCCGGCCCTTGCGTGGCGCGCGTGGCGGCGGGACGCGGCCCACCATCCGAGCCCGAACGCCGGACCGGTGGAGGCGGCGTTCGCCGGGGCACTCGGGGTACGGCTGGGCGGGACGAACAGCTACGGCGGCCGCGTCGAGGATCGTGGCCCCCTCGGTGACGGCCCCGAGCCGGGCACCGCCGACCTGCGCCGGTCGGTGCGCCTTTCCCGGGCCGTCGGGCTCGCCGCGCTGGCCGCAGGCGCGGCGCTGGCCCGCTATCGCTGACCCGCCGGTGCCGGGGCCTTGGCACGCTCGCGCAGCACCCGCTCGGCGAACGCGCCGAACGTGAGGCCGAGCGCGGACCACAGCACCAGTTGCGTGCCCAGCGCCGCGGTGCGGAACGTCCACAGTGTCGAACCGGGGAACTCGGCAGGCACCTCGTCGACGACCGGCAGCAGCGCCGCGCACACCGCCATCACGACGATGTAACCGCCCATGCCGAGCAGGCCGCCCCACCACGCGCCGAACCGGTCGGCCAGCCCGCGGCCGCCGACCACCGCGGCGATCCCAGCGACCAGCGACAGCGCGGCGAAGCCGAAGTACAGCGCGGTGCGGTCGCCGATCGTCCCGGCCGACCCCACCGCGGGCGGGTTGGCCGGGTACTTGAGGAACGGCACCAGTACGACCACGGCAAACGCGCCCGCGGCGAGCAGCGCCGAGGTCAGCCTCGGCCGCAGCGTGCCGACCCTGCCGTGCAGGAACGCGAACGCGACGGCGAACAGCCCGCCGATGGCGATGCCGTACGCGCCGATGCCGGTGAGCAGGCCCACCGTGCTCTGCACGCCCCTGCTGACGAGTTCCTCGTCCTCACCGCCGCCGTGCCCGTGCCCGCCCTCGGCGGTCGCGTGCGAGTGCCCGCCGGACTCCTCCAGGCCGATCGCGACGTTGACGGACGGCTCACCGAAGAAGTAGGCGAACAGGGTCGCCAGCACACCGGCGATCAGGCCCGCGAGCATTCCGCGGACCAGCAGGTTCCTCATCATGGCGGTCTCTCCCTGCCGCTGGGCCGCGCCGCGGCCACCGTCGTGGGGCTTCGCCGGGCGCGTTCGGCCATGCCCTCGACGGGGCACGGACGTGCTCGGATGCTCGGTCAGTGGCAGGGGAAGGCCAGCAGGTGCCTGCCGTCGTGCACGAACTCGTGCACGAGCCCGTTGCCGGCGAACAGTTCCACCGCGCCCGCCTCGGTGCTCACGAAGAACAGCACGATCAGCGACAGGATTCCGACGAAGATCGCCCACGGGACGATCTCCCGGAGCGGGATGCTGACCTGGACGGGATGCGGGACGGTGGCAGTCGCCTGCGACATCGGGACCTCCTCGGGCTTGGCGCGGCCCTGTTGGGACGGTTGCGATGACGGCGGGTCTGACTTCCGAGTGACTCGGTTACAGTGGCGCGACCGTGCGGAATCTCACCGGCTTCCGGCCGCCATCGCGCAGCCGGTCGAGCGTAAGTTCGCCGGCTGCGCGGTGTCAATGTGACGTGATCGCGGCATGGGCCACGCGGTCCTCCCGGGTCGGCGCACGGTGCGGAAGAACTCGCGGATGTCGCCGGTGAGCAGGTCGGGTGCCTCGTAGGCCGGGAAGTGACCGCCCCGGTCGTACTCCGTCCAGCGCGCGGCGTGCCCGGCCGGGTCGACCAGCTCGCGGATGCTGTCGTCCCCCGCGAACACCGCGACTCCTTGCGGCTGCGCGGGTGCCTCCGCCGCGGCGCCGTCGCCCGCGGACTCGGCGATCTCCCGGTAGGCCCGCATCCCCTCGTAGGTGCTGTGGGCCGAGGAGGCGCCGCTGCCGGTGAACCAGTACAGGCTGACGTTGGTGAGCAGCTGGTCGCGGTCCACTGCCTCGTCCGGCAGTTCGGCGCCAGGGTCGGTCCATTCCCGGAACTTCTCGACGATCCAGGCGAGCTGCCCGGCGGGCGAGTCGTTCAGCGCGTAGGCGAGGGTCTGCGGCCTGGTGGCCTGCAGGTGGAGGTAGCCGAGGCCCTCCCGCTGGAACTCGTTGAACCGCTCGGCTCGCAGCGTGTCCGCTTCGGACAGTCCGGCCGGGTCGACCGGCGGCCCGAACGGGAACGCGGGCGCGGGTCCGTTGATATGCGTGCCGGTCACCCGGTGTGGCGCGATCATGCCGAGCAGGCCGGTCAGCCCCGCACCGATGTCGCCGCCGTGCGCGCCGAACCGTTCGTAGCCCAGCCTGCTCATCAGCTCGGCGAACGCGCCGGCCACCCGGAACAGGTTGCCCCAACCCGCTTCGCGGACCGGCGTGGAGAAGCCGAACCCGGGCAGTGAGGGAATCACCACGTCGAACGCGTCCGCGGGATCGCCGCCGTGGGCCACCGGGTCGGTGAGCGGCCCGATCACCCTGAGGAAGTCCACGAACGAGCCCGGCCAGCCGTGGCTCAGGATCAGCGGCAGCGCGTCCGGCTCGGCCGAGCGGACGTGCACGAAGTGGAAGTCCTGGCCCTCGATCGTGGTGACGAACTGCGGCAGCTCGTTGAGCTCACGTTCCCTGGCACGCCAGTCGAAGCCGTCGGCCCAGTAGCCGGCCAGTTCCCGGAGGTAGGACGCGGGCACGCCGCGCTCCCAGCCGGTGCCGGGCAGCTGCTGCGGCCAGCGGGTGGCGGCCAGCCTGGACCGCAGGTCGTCGAGGTCGTGTTGCGGGATGTCGATACGGAAGGGACGGATCTCGGTGTTGGTGTCCATGCCGCGAACACTAGGAACCAAACAGGCACGAACAGTTCCTGTTTCCGTGCCAGGATCGAAAGATGTCCGACACCCCGCAGCGGCTGCTGCGCCTGCTGTCCCTGCTGCAGACCCCGAGGGACTGGACCGGACCCGAGCTGGCCGGGCGGCTCGGGGTGACCGTTCGCACCGTGCGCAACGACATCGAGCGGCTGCGCGACCTCGGCTACCCCGTGCACGGGATCCGGGGCGCCGCGGGCGGCTACCGGCTCGGCGCAGGCACGTCGCTGCCACCGCTGCTGCTCGACGACGACGAGGCCGTGGCGGTCGCGGTCGGGCTCCGGATCGGTACCGGCAACGGCGCGGTGACCGGCATCGAGGAGTCCTCGCTGCGGGCGCTGGCGAAGCTGGAACGGATGCTGCCCTCCCGGCTCCGCCGCCGGGTGCACAACCTGCGCGACTACGTGGTGCCGGTGCCCGGTGCCGGCCCGGCGGTGGACGCCGACACGCTCACCGCCATCGTGGCGGCGGCCCGCGACAACGAACGGCTCCGTTTCGACTACACCGGCCACGACGCAACCGTGACCGGCCGGGACGCCGAGCCGCACCGTCTCGTGCACACCAGGGGGCGCTGGTACCTGCTCGCCTGGGACACCGGCAGGGCGGGCTGGCGCACCTTCCGCGCCGACCGCATGCGGCTGCGCGTCCCCAACGGGCCCCGGTTCACTCCCCGCGAGGAACCCGAGGGCGGTGTAGCGCGCTACGTCTCCGCGGGGCTGGACACCGCGACCTGGCAGGTGCGGGCACGGATCGTCGTGCACGCACCCGTTGAGGTCATCCGGCCGCAGCTCCCCGCGGTGGTGTCCGTGGCCGAGCTGGACGAGCGGACCTGCGTGATCAGCGCCGGCTCGGACTCGCCCGCCCGGCTCGCGCACTACCTCGGCCTGCTCGACGCCGACTTCGAGGTCACCGAGCCGCCCGAACTGGTCGAGCACGTCCGCCTGCTGGCGCGGCGCTACCGGCGCGCGGTCGCCGCGGCACCGTTCACGGGCGGCGACCCGTCGCGCTGAGGAACTGCTCCGGCCGCAGCGCGCGGGCGACGATCCGGGTGTCGCCGAGCCAGCCGTAGAAGCCCTGTCCGTAGCGCTCGGCGAACTGGGTGCCGCCGAGCGCGAACGGCTTGCCGAGCGTCGTGATGCCGTGCGAGCGTTCGGCGGCGTTGCGGGCGATCCGCGAACCGTCCACGTAGGTGACGGTGTGCCTGCCGTCGTTGACGACCGCCACGTGCATCCAGCGGCCCACCGGCACGGCGTGGCTCCACGACGTCGGGTCGGCGTCGCGGTCGGTGGGATAGACCACGAACTGCAGGAACCGCTCCCCGGAGAGGTTGAGGCTGCACGTCGGCTCGTCCGGCGACCAGCCGCTGGTCTTGCCCGCGTCCCCGGCCCGGCCCTCCCAGCTCAGGATTCCCATCCACGCGTGGTCGCCCTCGAACGGCTCGGGCAGCTTGAGGAACGTCTCGATGGTGTAGCCGCGCTCGAACGTCATGCTGTTGAGCGGCGCGTTCACGCCGGTCCGCAGCGCGGCGCCCCGGTCGGGGTTCTTGCCGCCGCCGAACCGAAGGCTCGCGTGCGCGGGCTGCGTGTGGTGGTGCTCGGCCGAGAACGTCAGCACGTCCGGCCCGCTCGCGTGCAGCCGCTCGACGGTGAGGTCGTTGCCGTGGCCGGACAGGTCGCGGGCGACGGCACCGGCCGGTACCGGGCCGCCGTCCCGGCCCGCGACGAGCCCGGAGCCGTCGAAGCGCCAGTACGCCACGGTGTCGCGGAGCAGCACCGTCCCGGCGGGCCGCGGCGGGGGCGGCACCAGCGGGGCGAAGCCGGCGAAGCGGCGGTCGAAGTCGAGTTCGACGCTGAACCGGTCGACATCGCCGGTGAGCTCCACGGTCTCCGCCTCCAGCTGCGTGCGCTGGGCGGGCCTGCGGGCGAGCAGCCACGGCGAGAACGTCTCGACGTCGAGCACGTTCCGCGCGAGGTCGAACGAGTAGAGCCGGAGCATGCCGGCGCCGCCGTAGTAGCGGTCCTGGTAGTTGGTGATGTGCAGGTGCACCGGGTTGCCGTGGTCGTTGGTGAGGACGGTGCGGCCGGGCGGCCAGTAGTGGCCGCTGAGCGTCAGGAAGATCTGGTCGCTGCGGCGGATCAGCCCGTCCCAGAGCCGTTGCCCGTGCTCGGAGAGCCGGGCGTCGCCCGCGTCGTCGGCGTGGACGAGGTCGTGCGTGGTCAGGATCGCGGGCAGCGCCGGGTGGTCGGCGACGACCCGCCGCGCCCAGGCGATGCCGCCGTCGGACACGCGCCAGTCCATCGCGAGCAGCAGCCACTCGCGGCCACCGGCGCGGAAGACGTGGAAGCTGTTGTAGCCGTCCGGCGAGGAGCCGCCGTAGGTCTCCACCCTGGCGAAGCGGCGCGGGCCGAACGTGCGCAGGTACGGCGTGTCGCCGCGCTGGTCGGTGCCGGAGACGTCGTGGTTGCCCGCGATCACGCTGTAGGGCAGCTTGCCGTGCACCGTGCGGAACACCTCGTCGGCGACGCGCATCTCGGCGTCGCTGCCGTGCTCGGTGACGTCACCGAGGTGCGCGAGGAACACGATGTTCGCCTCCCGGCGCGAGCGCACGGCGTGACGCAGCGCCGCCCGCACCGGCTCGGGATCCGAGCCGCCCTCGTCGATCAGGTACTGGGTGTCGGGCAGCACGGCCAGCGTGAACCGCGGGCTCTCCGGATCACCGGCCTCCGTGCGGGCCGCACGCGTCCCGGCGGCAGCGGTGCCCGCGGAGAGAGCCGCCGCGGCGACCGGCGTTCCCGCCGCGATCCGCAGCAGGGTGCGGCGGGTGACGTCGCCGGCTGCCGGGGCTCTGTCTGTTGTGTCCCCTGTGCCCTCTGTGTTCGCTGTGTCCACGCTGTTCTCCCAGGCTCGGAATGTCCGAGCCCAGCGTGCGGAGCACAGCTGGCCTGCCGGTGACGTACGGCCGAACCGCGTGCCACGTTCGGGTGATGATCACGCGCGGCGGCCCACGACGCCCAGGCCGGCTCGTGAGTGCGCAGCCGAGTTAGAACGCGGCTGCGCACTCACGAGCGGTGGGACTGTTCAGGCGATCGGGCGCTCGGTGGGCGCGATCGGCGCGGGCAGCACGTCCCGGCCGGTGAGGTAGGCGTCCACCCCCGCGGCGGCCGAACGGCCCTCCGCGATGGCCCACACGATCAGCGACTGGCCACGGCCCATGTCGCCGGCGACGAACACCTTGTCCAGACTCGTCCGGTAGGTCGTGTCCCGCGCGACGTTGCCGCGCTGGTCCAGCTCGACGCCCAGCTCGTCCAGCAGCCCTTCCCGCTGCGGGCCGACGAAGCCCATCGCGAGCAGCGCCAGCTGCGCGGGCAGCTCCTGCTCGGTGCCCTCGACCGGCACGAATCTGCCGCCCTCGTTGCGCACCTCGACCAGCTGCAGCGCCCGCAGGTTGCCCTCGTCGTCGGCGAGGAACTCCTGCGTGTTCACCGAGTAGAGCCGCTCGCCGCCCTCCTCGTGGGCCGAGGAGACGCGGTAGATCATCGGGTAGGTGGGCCACGGCTGCTCGTCCGGCCGCGACGAAGGCGGCTTCGGCATGATCTCCAGCTGCGTCACCGACCGGGCGCCCTGGCGGTGTGCCGTGCCGACGCAGTCCGCCCCGGTGTCACCGCCGCCGATCACCACGACGTCCTTGCCCGCCGCGTCGATCGGCGGCCGTGCCAGCTCGCCGCTGGCGACCCGGTTCGCGGGCGGCAGGTACTCCATCGCCTGGTACACACCGGGCACGTCCCGCCCGGCGATCGGCAGGTCACGCCAGGCCGTCGCCCCGCCGGCCAGCACGATCGCGTCGTACTCGGCCCGCAGCCGCTCGCCGGTGATGTCCACGCCCACGTTGACGTTCGTGCGGAACTCGGTGCCCTCGGCCCGCATCTGCTCGAGCCGCCGGTCCAGCCGGTTCTTCTCCATCTTGAACTCGGGAATGCCGTACCGCAGCAGCCCGCCGATCGCGTCGGCCCGCTCGAACACGACCACGTCGTGCCCGGCGCGGGTGAGCTGCTGCGCCGCCGCCAGCCCCGAGGGACCCGAACCAACCACAGCGACCTTCTTGCCGGTCCTGGTCTCCGGGATCTCGGGCTTGACCCAGCCCTCCTCGAACGCGCGGTCGATGATCGAGATCTCGACGCGCTTGATCGTCACCGGGTCGTCGTTGATGCCCAGCACGCACGCGGTCTCGCACGGTGCGGGGCACAGGGTGCCGGTGAACTCGGGGAAGTTGTTCGTGGCGTGCAGGCGCTCGATGGCGTCCCGCCAGTCCTCGCGCCACACCAGCGTGTTCCACTCCGGGATGAGGTTCCCGAGTGGACAGCCCTGGTGGCAGAACGGGATGCCGCAGTCCATGCAGCGGCCCGCCTGCTTCTCCAGCTTCGTGCGCTCGAAGTCCTCGTAGACCTCACGCCAGTCCTTGATCCGCACGTCCACGGGACGCGACTTCGGCGTCTCCCGGGGAGTGGTCAGGAAACCCTTCGGGTCAGCCATGTGCCGCCTCCATGATCGCCTCGTTCACGTCCCTGCCGTCGCGCTCGGCCGCGGCCTGCGCGCGCAGGACGCGCTTGTAGTCCTTCGGCATGACCTTCGCGAACCGCGGCAGCGCCGCCTCCCAGTCGGTGAGCAGCGCGTGCGCCACGGCCGAGGAGGTCTCGGTGTAGTGCCGTTCCACGGCTTCGCGCAGGAACTCCACGTCCTCGTCGTCGAGCGCGTCGAGATCCACCATCTCGCGGTTGACGCGGCCCAGCGTCAGGTCCAGCACGTAGGCGATACCGCCCGACATGCCCGCCGCGAAATTCCGGCCGGTCGGCCCGAGCACGACCACCCGGCCGCCGGTCATGTACTCGCACCCGTGGTCGCCGACGCCCTCGACGACGGCCAGCGCGCCCGAGTTGCGCACACAGAATCGCTCGCCGACCTTGCCCCGCAGGAAGATCTCGCCGCTCGTCGCGCCGTAGCAGATCACGTTGCCCGCGATGATGTGCTCCTCGGCGGCGAACTGCGCCTCCTTCGGCGGCCGCACGACGATCCGGCCACCGGAGAGGCCCTTGCCCACGTAGTCGTTGGCGTCGCCGACGAGACGCAGCGTGATGCCCCTCGGCACGAACGCGCCGAACGACTGGCCGGCCGTGCCGGTGAACGTGATGTCGATCGTGTCGTCCGGAAGGCCGTCACCGCCCCAGTGCTTGGTGAGCTCGGAGCCGAGCATCGTGCCGACCGTGCGGTTCACGTTGCGTACCGGCAGTTCCAGCCGCACCTTGTCGCCCGAGCTCAGCGCACCCTCGGCGAGCTGGATCAGCGTGTTGTCCAGCGCCTTGTCCAGCCCGTGGTCCTGCGTGACCACCTGGTGCCGCGCCGCCCGCGGCTCCAGCTCGGGCACGTGGAAGATCGGCGAGAGGTCCAGGCCGGTGGCCTTCCAGTGCTCCACCGCGGCCCGCGTGTCCAGCACCTCGGCGCGCCCGATGGCCTCGTCGATCGAGCGGAAACCGAGCTCGGCCAGGTACTCCCGCACCTCCTGGGCGACGAACTCGAAGAAGTTCACCACGTGGTCGGCCTTGCCGGAGAACTTCTCGCGCAGCACCGGGTTCTGCGTCGCGACCCCCACCGGGCAGGTGTCCAGGTGGCACACCCGCATCATGATGCAGCCCGACACCACCAGGGGAGCGGTGGCGAAGCCGAACTCCTCGGCGCCGAGCAGCGCGGCGATCAGCACGTCCCGGCCGGTCTTGAGCTGACCGTCGGTCTGCACCACGATCCGGTCGCGCAGCCGGTTCTCCAGCAGCGTCTGCTGGGTCTCGGCGAGGCCGAGCTCCCACGGCGCCCCGGCGTGCTTGATCGACGACAGCGGCGACGCGCCGGTGCCGCCGTCGTGCCCGGAGATCAGCACCACGTCGGCATGCGCCTTGGACACACCCGCGGCGACCGTGCCGACGCCCACCTCGGACACCAGCTTCACGTGGATCCGCGCCGCCGGGTTGGCGTTCTTCAGGTCGTGGATCAGCTGTGCCAGGTCCTCGATCGAGTAGATGTCGTGGTGCGGCGGTGGCGAGATCAGTCCCACCCCGGGCGTGGAGAACCGGGTCTTTGCAATCCACGGATACACCTTGCTGCCGGGCAGCTGGCCGCCCTCGCCGGGCTTGGCGCCCTGCGCCATCTTGATCTGGATGTCGTCGGCGTTGACGAGGTACTCGCTGGTCACGCCGAACCGTCCACTCGCGACCTGCTTCACCGCGGACCGGCGCTCGGGATCGTAGAGCCGCTCCGCGTCCTCGCCACCCTCACCGGTGTTGGACTTGCCGCCGAGCCGGTTCATCGCGATGGCGAGGGTCTGGTGCATCTCCTGCGAGATCGAGCCGTAGGAGATGGCGCCGGTGGCGAATCGTTTGACGATCGACGAGACCGGCTCGACCTCCTCGATCGGCACCGGCTCCCGCACGCCCTTCTTGAACCCGAACAGCCCGCGCAGGGTCATCAGCCGCTCGGACTGGTCGTCCACAGCCTTCGTGTACTCCTTGAAGACCTCGTACTTCCCGGAGCGTGTGGAGTGCTGGAGCTTGAACACCGTCTGCGGGTTGAACAGGTGCGGCTCGCCCTCGCGGCGCCACTGGTAGTCGCCGCCGGTCTCCAGCTCGCGGTGGCTGGCGCGCACGCCGTCCGAGGGGAACGCGTGCCGGTGCCGCTCGGCGACCTCCCTGGCGAGCATGTCGAAACCGACCCCGCCCAGCCGCGACGTGGTGCCGGTGAAGCAGGTCTCGATGACCTCGGAGCCGAGCCCGATCGCCTCGAAGATCTGCGCGCCGGTGTAGGAGGCGACGGTCGAGACGCCCATCTTGGACATCGTCTTGCGCACGCCCTTGCCGAGCGCCTTGATCAGGTTGCGGGTCGCGTCCTTCGCGGTGACACCCGCGATCAGCCCCTGCTCGGCCATCTCCTCCACGGTGGCCATCGCCAGGTACGGGTTCACCGCCGCCGCGCCGTAGCCGATCAGCAGGGCGATGTGGTGCACCTCGCGGGCATCGCCCGCCTCGACCACCAGGCCGACCTGGGTGCGGCTCTTCTCCCGCACCAGGTGATGGTGCACCGCGCCGGTGAGCAGGAGCGAGGGGATCGCCGCGTGCTCGGCGTCCACCCCGCGGTCGGACAGCACGATCAGGCGGGCACCCTCCGCGATGGCCTCGGACACCTCGGTGCGGATCTCCTCCAGCCTGCGCAGCAGCGCCTCGCCGCCGCCGGCCACCTCGTAGCAGCCGCGGATGGTCACCGCCTGGAACTCCGGCAGCGTGCCGTCGTCGTTGACGTGCACCAGCTTGGCGAGCTCGTCGTTGTCCAGCACGGGGAACGGGAGCACGATCTTGCGGCAGTGCTCGGGCCCGGCCTCCAGCAGGTTCGCCTCGGAGCCGAGCTGGGTGCCCAGAGCGGTCACCAGCTCCTCGCGGATGGCGTCCAGCGGGGGGTTGGTGACCTGCGCGAAGAGCTGGACGAAGTAGTCGAAGATCTGCCGCGGCCTGCTGGAGAGCGGCGCCAGCGGCGAGTCGTTGCCCATCGAGCCGATCGGCTCGGCGCCGGTGCGGGCCATGGGTTCGAGCAGGACGGAGAGCTCCTCCTCGGTGTAGCCGAAGGACTGCTGGCGGCGCACCAGCGAGGAGTGGGTGGGCACCTCGCGCTCGCGCTCGGGCAGCTCCTCGAGCCGCAGCATCCCCGCGTCGATCCACTCGTCGTACGGGTGCTCGGTGGCCAGCGAGCCCTTGATCTCCTCGTCGTCGATGATCCGCCCCTCGGCGGTGTCGACGAGGAACATCCGGCCCGGCTCCAGCCTGCCCTTCCGGACGATGCTCGACTGGTCCAGCTCCAGCACGCCGACCTCGCTGGCCAGCACGACCAGGCCGTCGTCGGTGACCCAGTAACGGGCGGGGCGCAGGCCGTTTCGGTCGAGCACGGCGCCGATCTGGGTGCCGTCGGTGAAGGCCACCAGCGCCGGGCCGTCCCACGGCTCCATCAGCGCGGAGTGGAACTCGTAGAAGGCCCTGCGGGCCGGGTCCATCTCCTCGTGGTTCTCCCACGCCTCCGGGATCATCATCAGCACCGCGTGCGGCAGCGGCCGTCCGCCGAGGTGCAGCATCTCCAGCACCTCGTCGAACGAGGCGGAGTCACTCGCGCCGCGGGTGATGACGGGGTAGATACGCCGCAGCTCACCGGGGATCAGGTCGGTGGACAGCCGCGACTCGCGCGCGTCCATCCAGTTCCGGTTGCCCTTCAGCGTGTTGATCTCGCCGTTGTGCGCGACGTAGCGGTACGGGTGCGCCAGCGGCCACGACGGGAACGTGTTGGTGGAGAAGCGGGAGTGCACGAGGCCGATGGCGCTGGTCACCCGCTCGTCGGTCAGGTCGGGGAAGAACCGCTCGACCTGTGGCTCGGTGAGCATTCCTTTGTAGACGATGGTGCGCGCCGACAGGCTGGGGAAGTACACCTCGGAGTCGGTGAGCGCGTGCTCGGCGCGCTTGCGCACCACGAAGGCGGCGCGTTCCAGCGCCAGCCCGGTCACGTCGTCGCGGTTCGGCGCCAGGAACAGCTGCGCGAAGTACGGCATCGTCGTGCGGGCGGTGGGGCCGACGTGCTCCGCGTCCACCGGCAGCTCCCGCCAGCCGAGGATGCGCATCTCCTCCTCGGCGGCGATGCGCTCGACCGTCGACATGGCCTTGCCCCTGGCCTCCTCGTCGACCGGGAGGAAGGCCGTGCCGACCGCGTAGGCGCCCGGTTCGGGCAGCTCGAAGCCGGCGACCTCCCGGTAGAAGGCGTCCGGGATCTGGATGAGGATGCCTGCGCCGTCCCCGGTCTCGGGTTCGGCTCCCCGGGCACCGCGATGCTCCAGGTTGCGCAGGGCGACGAGGGCCTTGCGCACGATTCCGTGATCGCGCCTCCCGGCGAGATCGGCGACGAAGGCTACGCCGCAGGCGTCGTGCTCGTACTGCTCGTCGTACAAGCCCTGCGCCTTGCGCGGCTCGTGCGGTACGTGGCGGGTCACGGCTGGCCGCCCTCCTATGGCTTCGGCGTGGCCGGGCCGGGCTGTTGGTCAGGCGGAAGCGCCGATGCTCCACCTGGCTAACGGTCCGGCCCGGTTTGGCGATGGTCAGTTGAGGGAAGTCGTCGATCGTCCCGGCCCCGGGACGGGCGCGGGCATCGTCGAGTGGCCACACCACGTCGTGCGGCCGGGGGCACGTCACTGTGCGTCCGGGCGCGGCCGAGAACAGCCCACACGGGTGGGTGGCCGTTCCGGCGCGCGCTGAATGCTCCCGGGTTCGCCGGTCTTATGACAGTAGTGTGAAATCCCGGTTATCGGGATAGGTCGACGGTTGCGCGTGGGAAACAACACGTCCGGATTGACGGAGGCCAGTTTCGCTGCATCGGCACTGTTCCGGCTGATGCGCCCGCCATGACCAGCGATAACGTGGATCTTGTCCGGGCGGGATACGCTTCCGGGCATGGCCAGCAGCGCAGCAGCAGATCCCAGGGATTTTCTCGACGTCGACGCCCGGCTCGCCGACGAGGAGCGTGACATCCGCGACGCGGTCCGTGATTACGCTCGGGCACAACTTCGACCGCAAGTCGCCGAATGGTTCGAGACCGGAATGTTACCCGCCCGCGAACTGGCGAAGGAATTCGGCCGGCTGGGCGTACTCGGCATGCACCTTCAGGGCTACGGCTGCGCCGGTACCTCGGCGGTCGCCTACGGCATCGCGTGCCGCGAGCTGGAGGCCGTCGACTCCGGGCTGCGCAGCTTCGTGTCGGTACAGGGCTCACTGGCGATGTTCGCGATTCACCGGTGGGGCAGCGAGGAGCAGCGCGGGCGCTGGCTGCCGGGGATGGCCGAGGGCGAGCTGCTCGGCTGCTTCGGGCTGACGGAGCCCGACGCGGGCAGCGATCCCGGCTCGATGCGCACGCGGGCGCGCCGGGACGGTTCCGACTGGATCCTCGACGGCACCAAGATGTGGATCACCAACGGCACCGTCGCCGACGTGGCCGTCGTCTGGGCGCAGACCGACGAGGGCATCCGCGGGTTCGTCGTGCCGACGGACACGCCGGGCTTCAGCGCCCGCGAGGTCCAGCACAAGCTCTCCCTGCGCGCCTCGCTGACGGCGGAGCTGGTGCTGGAGGGCGTCCGGCTCCCCGCCGAGGCCGCGTTCCCGGACGTGCGCGGCCTGCGTGGTCCGCTGAGCTGCCTGAACGAGGCGCGCTACGGCATCCTGTACGGCGTCGTCGGCGCCGCCCGCACGTGCTACGAGACGGCGCTGGAGTACACGCTGTCCCGCGAGCAGTTCGGCAAGCCGCTGGCGTCCTTCCAGCTGACCCAGCGCAAGCTGGCCGATCTCGTGATCGAGGTGAACCGCGCCGGGCTGGTGGCCCTGCATCTCGGCAGGCTCAAGGACGACGGCGAGCTGGACCACAGCCAGGTCAGCTTCGGCAAGATGGCCAACGTGCGCAGCGCCCTCGAGGTGGCCCGCACGGCACGCACGCTGCTCGGGGCCAACGGAATCTCGCTGGAGTACCCGGTGATGCGGCACATGGCCAACCTGGAGACCGTGCTCACCTACGAGGGCACGGAGGAGATGCACGCGCTCTCGCTCGGCCAGGCGGTGACGGGTATCGCGGCGTTCCGCTGAGCCCGCCCCTCGTGAGTGGCTACCGGCGTTCTAACTCGTGCGCGTACTCACGAGCGCGTCAGGCGGCGGCTACCAGTCCGAGCGCGGCGCGGCCCGCCTCGGTGAGCACGGCGGGTACGCGCTGGCCGGGCCTGCCCGCGACGGCGGGGGCCACGAGGCCGATGCGCGCGAGACGGTGCGCGGTCGCCTGGTCGCAACAGGCGAGGCCGTCGATGAAGAGATCCGGTTCGCAACTGCAGCTGATCTCCGCGCCGCCCTGTGCCACTGCGTGCAGGGTGGCGCGTTCGCGGTGATTCAGTTCGTTGTCCGTGTCATCCATGGTTGAGGCACCCCTGCCCCCTGGTTCTTCACCCGGTTCCTTTACCGGGAGGCTGCCCGCCATTCAACGTCAGTACACCGACAATTTCTGGCACCCTGTGCGATATCTCTCACAGTGTCGCGTCGAACACCGCGGTCACGCTGCCCAGACCCGCGACTTCCGCGACCACCGAGTCACCCGGCGTGACCGGGACGGCTCTGGTCATGGAGCCCGGCAGCACCACGTGCCCGGCCTCCAGCTCGATGCCGAGCGGGCCGACCGTGTTCGCGAGCCACACCAGCGCGTTGAGCGGGGAGCCGAGCACCGCGCCGCCCGCGCCGGTGGCCACCAGCCGCCCGCCGGAGTGCAGGGTGCAGCCGGCCAGCCGCAGGTCCACCGCGGAGAGCGGCGTCGGTCTGCTGCCGAGCACGACGCCACCGGAGGACGCGTTGTCGGCGACGGTGTCGACGATGGAGATGTTCCAGTCCCGGACACGCGAGTCGACGATCTCCAGCGCGGGCAGCACGAAGTCCACCGCGCGCGCGGCGTCGGCGACGGTCACGCCCGGCCCGGAGAGCGTGCGGCCCAGCACGAAGGCGATCTCCGGCTCGATGCGCGGCTGCAGGAAGGCCCGCGTCGGGATCGGCTGCTGCTCCAGGTGGAACATGCCGCTGAGCAGGTGCCCGTAGTCGGGCTGGTCCACGCCCATCTGCTCCTGCATGGCCGCCGACGACAGCCCCACCTTGTGCCCCTTGACCCGCTCGCCGCGCTCGACCCAGTGGCGGACCTGCTCCTGCTGGATGCGGTAGGCGTCGGTCACCGTCGCGTCAGGGTGGTCCTCGATCACCGGAGGTATCGGCTTCCCGGTGTCGTAGGCGCGCAGGAACCGGGCGGCGACGTCGGCCAGGGCGTCCGGGGTCATGGCTGAACACTCGCCGCGAAGCCGGGCGCGGGCAAGGCGGGCGTTCCGGTCACCGGGACGCGGCGATCGCGCGGTCGAGCACCTGGGCGAGATGCAGCGAGCCGCGACCGGTGAGCTCGCCGATCTGCGTGCGGCAGCTGAACCCGTCGGCGAGCACGAGCGTGTCCGGGTCCGCGCCGGTCACCTCGGGTACCAGCACGCGCTCGGCCGCCGCCACCGACACCTCGTGGTGCCCGCGCTCGACGCCGAAGTTGCCTGCCAGCCCGCAGCAACCCGAGTCGAGCGTGCGGTTGTCGACGCCGACGCGGCGCAGCAGGCGCTCGTCGGCGGCGTTGCCGAGCACCGCGTGCTGGTGGCAGTGCTGCTGCGTGATGGCCTCGGCGCGCAGCGGCGGAAACTCCACGTCCGGCGCGTGCCGTTCGAGGAACTCGGCCAGCGTGAACGCGCCGCGGTCCACCCCGCGCAGCTCGTCGGCGCCGAGCAGGTCGTGCGCGTCGTGCCGGAACACCGCCAGGCAGCTCGGCTCCAGCCCGACGACCGGCGTGCCCGCCGCGAGGTCGGGCCCGAGTGCCCGCAGGGAGCGGCGCAGCACCCGCCGCGCGACGTCGAGCTGCCCGGTGGAGATCCAGGTGAGGCCGCAGCACACCGGTCCGCGGGGCAGGCGGACGTCGAACCCGGCGTACTCGAGCACCCGCACGGCCGCCACGCCGACCTCGGGGGAGAGGAAGTTGGTGAACGTGTCCGGCCACAGCACCACCTGCGGCCGCTCGCCTTCCGGCGGGCGGTGCCGCCGCCACGCGCCGCGGAAGCTCGCGCGCGCGAACCTGGGCAGCTCCCGCTCCCCCGCGATCCCGCCGAGCCGTTTGAGCAGGGGCGACACCCGGGCCGAGCCGAGTATCGCGTTGGTCAGCGCGGGCGCGGCCGAGGCCAGCCGCGCCCACAGCGGCAGGAAGCCGAGCGAGTAGTGGCTCGCCGGCCGCACCCGACCCCTGTAGTGCTGGTGCAGGAACTCGGCCTTGTACGCGGCCATGTCCACATTGACCGGACAGTCGGAGAGGCAGCCCTTGCACGCCAGGCACAGGTCGAGTGCCTCGTGAACCTCTTCCGAGCGCCAGCCGTCGGTGATGACGTCCCCGCGCATCATCTCGAACAGCAGCCGCGCCCGGCCGCGCGTCGAGTGCTGCTCCTCGCCGGTGGCCATGTAGCTCGGGCACATCACGCCGGTCGAGGTGTCGATGCACTTGCCGACGCCGACGCAACGGCGGGTCGCGGTGGCCAGGCTGCCGCCGTCCTGCGGGTACCGCAGCGTGATCGGCAGCTCGCGCACCGGCCCGTCGAAGCGCAGGTCGGCGTCCAGCGCGCGGGGCCGCACCAGGTTGCCCGGGTTGAGCAGGTTCTGCGGATCCCAGATTCCCTTGAACGCCTCGAACAGCTCGATGATCTCGGGGCTGTACATCCGGGGCAGCAGCTCGGCCCTGGCCTGGCCGTCGCCGTGCTCGCCGGAGAGCGAGCCGCCGTGCTCGACCACGAGGTCGGCGGCGTCGGTCATGAACTCGCGGAAGCGGGCGATGCCCTCGCCGGTGGTGAGCGCGAAGTCGATGCGCACGTGCACGCAGCCCTCGCCGAAGTGCCCGTACGGCGCGCCGCGCAGCCCGTACTTCCGCAGCAGGGCCCTGAAGCCGCGCAGGTAGGAGCCGAGGTGCTCGGGCGGCACGGCGGCGTCCTCCCAGCCGGGCCACGCCTCCGAGCCGTCCGGCATCCGGGTCGCGATCCCGGCGGACGCCTCGCGCACCGACCACAGCTGCTTCTGCTCGCCCGGGTCGTCGGCGACCATGATGCTCGCGCCGGTGCCCTCGCGCAGCGCCGCGGCCAGCTCCCGCGCGCGGTTCGCGGCCTCGGCCGGGTCCTCGCCGCCTACCTCGACGAACAGCCAGCCCTGCCCTTCCGGCAGCCGGTCGAGCGCGGCGGGGCGCCTGCCGGTGGCGGTGAGGGTGGCCAGCAGGTCGGCGCCCATGCCCTCCACGGTCAGCGGTTCGAGCGGCAGCACGTGCGGCACGGCGTCGGCGGCGGCGACGTCGTCGGCGTACCCGGCGACCACGAGCACGCGTGCGGCCGGTGCGGGCACCAGCCGCACGGTCGCCTCGGTCACCAGCGCGCACGTGCCCTCGCTGCCGACGAGCGCGCGCACCACGTCGCCGCCGTTCTCCGGCAGCAGCGCGTCGAGCGCGTACCCGGACACCCGGCGGGGCAGCGCGGGAAAGCCCTGCCGCAGCAGGGCGAGGTTGTCCTGGGCCAGCGCTCGGAGCCTGCGCCCGATCTCGCCGCCGGGGCCGTCGCCGGGCAGTTCCGGGTCCGCCCGCAGCGCTGTGCCGTCGGCGGTGAGCAGGTCGAGTGCGACCACGTTGTCGGCCGTGCGGCCCCAGGCCACCGAGTGCGCTCCGCACGCGTCGTTGCCGATCATGCCGCCGATCGTGCAGCGGCTGTGTGTCGAGGGGTCGGGCCCGAACGTGAGGCCGTGCTCTGCGGCGGCCTCGCGGAGCCGGTCGAGCACCACACCGGGCTGGACGCGCGCGATCCGCCGCTCCGGGTCGATCTCCAGGATGCGGTTCAGGTGCCTGCTGCAGTCCACGACGATGGCCTCACCGAGCGACTGGCCCGCGATGCTGGTGCCCGCGCCGCGCATGGTGACGGGGACCCGGTGCCGGTGGCACAGCCGCACCGCCGTCTCGAGGTCGGCGGCGTCGCGCGGGAAGACCACCGCCAGCGGCACGTGCCGGTAGTTGGAGGCGTCCTGGGAGTACATCGCGCGGGCGGCGGAGCCGTCCTCGACCTCACCGGAGAGGGCGCCGCGCAGTTCGGTGACGAACATCGGGCATCACCAGTTCTCGATCGAGCCGGCGAAGATCGCCTCGAGCTCCTCGCCGTGTACCGGACGCGGGGCGATGGCGAGCAGGCGCTGCTGCTTGAGGGTGCCGTCGACCAGGTCCGGGATGTCGTCCTCGGTGTACCCGACCGCGCCGATGCCGCTGGGCGTGCCGATGTCGCGCATCAGCGCGGACAGCGCCGCGGGCAGCCGCTCGGCCGGGTCGTCGTGCCGCGCGGCCACGGGGTCGAGGATCTCGGCGGCGCGCATGTGCTTGGCGGGGTCGGTGGGGAAGGTGAACCGGAACGCGGCGGGCGCGGTCAGCGACACGGACTCGCCGTGCGGCACCAGTGCCTCCTCCCGCGGGTAGTCCCGCGGCCGGTAGTCACGCACGCGCCCGGCGATCGGGTAGGCGCACGCGTGCGGGATGTGCACGCCGGCGTTGCCGAAGCCCATGCCCGCGAACGTGGCCGCGAGCATCATGTCGGTGCGGGCCTCCAGATCGCCGCCGCTGAGCACCGCCTTGCGGAAGGAGCGCGCCAGCAGAACCAGTGCCTGCTCGGTCCAGGCGTCGGAGATCGGGTTGGCGCCGCAGTAGGCGACGCGCGTCTCCGGGCTGTGCCGGGGGAAGGAGTGGAACGGCTTGGCGGTGTAGGACTCCAGCGCGTGGCAGAGCACGTCCATCCCGCTCGCGGCCGTCACCCCGGGCGGCATGGACAGCGTGAGCAGCGGGTCGATCACGGCCATCGAGGGGCGCAGCCGGGGATGGCTGATGCCCGACTTCACCTTCAGCTCCAGGAAGTCCATGATGCAGACCGGGGTCGTCTCAGAGCCCGTGCCCGCGGTGGTGGGCACGGCCACCAGCGGCTTGAGCGGGCCCGGCGGGGCCTTCGCCTCGCCGAGCGGCTTGTTCACGTAGTCGAAGAGGTCGGCCGGGTAGGTGGTCATCAGGTTGACGGCCTTGGCGGTGTCGATGGACGACCCGCCGCCGACACCGATGAAGGCGTCCCATGTGGACTGTGCGGCGAACTCGACGGCGGCCCTGATGGACTCGTCGGTGGGCTCGATGTGCACCTGGTCGTAGACCTCGACCGTGAGCCCGGCCGCCTTCGCGGCGTCGGCGACGCGCTGCGGGACGCCGCTGGCCGCGACGCCGGGGTCGGTGACGATGAGCACGCGCTCGGCGCCGAGCTGGCCGAGGTCCCAGCCGATCTCGTCGACGGCGCCCGCACCGAACTTCAGCGGCGTCGCGCCCCAGGTGAAGACCGTCTCGTGCAGGTACTCGGTCACTGCTCGCTCCTTCGCGCGTCGGCCGGTCCGCCCACAGTGGCATGTAGCATGCCACTCGTCAAATTCGAGCAGGTCAGCCGGGGTATCGTGTCCAGTCGAAGGAGACGTCCGGCACCGGGTCGCCCGCCTCGCCAGCCTCCTGGCTGAGCAGCAGCTGGGCGGTGTGGACCAGGTGGGCGCGCATCGCCTCGGCGGCGTCGCCCGCCTTGCCCGCCTCGATGAACGCGAAGATCTCCTCGTGCTCGGCGAGGATGTCGGCCAGCCCCCGCGAACGGTCGACGGTGGACGTGCCGCGCAGCAGCACCATGTCCCGCAGCGAGTCGATGTAGCGGGCCAGCCGCAGGTTGCCGGACGCCTCGTTGATCGCCTCGTGGAAGCGCCGGTCCGCGGCCATGAACCGGGCCTCGTCGTGCTTCGCGGCCGCACGGCGCATGGCCTCGAGGTGCCGGCCCAGCTCCCGAACCCAGCCGGGCGCGCCGTGCCCGGTCGCGCGGAACGCGGCCGGTACCTCCAGCAGCAGCCGGATGGCGAACACCTCCTCGAGGTCGTGCAGGGAGGTCCGCATGATGCGGATGCCGCGGTTGCGCTCGAACCGGACCATGCCGCGTTCCGAGAGCTGGATCAGCGCCTCGCGGACGGGGGTGCGGGAGACGCCGAGCCGGGCCGCGAGGTCGTGCACCGAGTACAGGCCGCCCGGCACGAGCTCGCCGTTGACGATCGCGAGCCGCAGTTCGTCGAGGATCTTCCCGGCGAAGTTCCGGTCCGTGTCGATCTGCCGCATCGGCACATCCTCCCACCTCACCGTGTCCGCGTCCTGCGTACGCGTGCCCGCGCCGCGTGACGCGGACACGTGTGCGGGAGGCGCGGACACGCGCGGGTTACCGTGGCGGCGTGCTTCCGCTGGCAGGTATCACCGTCGTCGCACTGGAGCAGGCGGTCGCCGCGCCGTTCGCCACCAGGCAGCTTGGCGACCTCGGCGCGCGGGTGATCAAGATCGAGCGGCCCGGCGCCGGGGACTTCGCGCGGAGCTACGACGAGACCGTGCACGGCCTTTCGAGCCACTTCGTGTGGCTCAACCGGAACAAGGAGAGCGTCGCCCTCGACCTCAAGGACGACCGGGACGGGGGCGACCGGGCCGTGCTCGGCGCGCTGCTGGAGCGGGCCGACGTGTTCGTGCAGAACCTCGCGCCCGGCGCCGCCGACCGGCTCGGGCTCGCGGCGGAGGCGTTGCGGGCCCGGCATCCCCGGCTGATCGTCTGCAACATCTCCGGCTACGGCACGAGCGGCCCCTACCGGTCGAAGAAGGCCTACGACCTGCTGGTGCAGTGCGAGGCGGGGGTCGTCTCGGTCACCGGCAGCGAGGAGGAACCGGCGAAGGCGGGCATTCCCGTCGCCGACATCGCCGCAGGCATGTACGCCTACAGCGGGGTGCTGTCGGCACTGTACGAGCGGGAACGGACGGGGCAGGGATCGAGCTTCGACGTCGCGATGCTCGACGCCCTCGGCGAGTGGATGGGGTTCCCGTACTTCTACGCCACCTACGGCGGCACGCCGCCGCGGCGCAACGGTGCCCGGCACGCCGCGATCTCGCCGTACGGGCCCTACACCGCTGGCGACGGCGCGGTGGTGTTCATCGGCGTGCAGAACGAGCGCGAGTGGGCTGCGCTGTGCGAACGGGTGCTGCGGCGGCCCGGACTGGCCGCTGATCCGCGGTTCGCCCGCAACTCGCTGCGCGTGCGGCACGATGCCGAGCTCTCGGAGCTGATCGAGGCAGCGCTCGCGGACCTGCCCGCGGCGGATGTGGTGGCCAGTCTCGACGAGGCCGGGATCGCCAATGCCAGGATGCGCACGATGGCGGAGTTCGCCGAGCATCCGCAACTCGCCGCGCGCGGGCGCTGGGCGGAGGTCGGCTCTCCCGCGGGGCCGTTGCGAACCCTGCTTCCGCCGGTGGAGGTACCCGGCCGCGAGCCGCGCCTCGACCCGGTCCCGGCCGCGGGCGAGCACACCGCCGCCGTCCGTGCCGAACTCGGCTTCGACACGTGAGTGTCCGGCCGGGGCAGGCACGTGCAACCGGCGAGGGTGCCGGCTCCGTCCTGGCGGCATGAAGCCACGTCTCGCCTTCGTGCTCGGCCTCGTCACCATGCTCGCCGCGCTCACCACCGGTTGCGGCGCACCCGACGAGCGCGGTTCGGCCGAGCGGCCCGCGCTCGTCGCGTTCGACTCCTGCGAGAGCGCGCTGGAGGGCCTGCGGGGCGCCGCCGAACGGCACCTCCACGAGAACGGCCACCTGGACAGCCCGGGGATCGCCGAGGAAGGCGACGCGGTGAGCGCCGAAGCGGCTGGGACCGCAGGGACCGCGGTCGCCGGCGAACGTGGCGTGCCGGAGCATTCGACGACCAACAACCACGAGACCGGGGTCGAGGAGCCGGACGTGGTGCGGACCGACGGCCGCCGCGTCGTCACCGTCGTGGACGGGCGGCTGCGGGTGATCGACGTCGCCACCCGGCGGATGACGTCCACAGTGGAGCTCCCAGGCGGCACGGCGAGCGGCCTGCTGCTCGACGGCGACCGCGCGCTGGTCATCGCCGCGCCGGACACGATCACGATGGTCGACATCGGCGGCCCGGCACGGATACTGGGCACGCTGACGGTGGACGGCCACTACGTCGACGCGAGGGCATCCGGCGGGTGGGCGCGGATCGTGGTCCGCTCGGCGCCGGAACTGGCGGAGCCGTACCCGCAAGGCGGAGCCGAACAAGGCAGGGCCGAACAAAGCGGAGCCGAACCGGCGTTCGGGCGTTCCTCGATCGACGACTGGCTGCCCGGCTACGAGCTGCGCACCGGCGGCGGCACCGAGCGGGGGCGGCTCGTCGACTGTGACCGGGTCAGCCATCCCGACGACTACTCCGCGACCTCGCTGCTCACCGTGCTGTCCATCGACCTGGCCGGTGAGCTCGGCATCGGCGACCCGGTGGCGATCGCGGCCGACGGGGACACGGTGTACGGCACCGGCTCGAAACTCTACGTGGCCCACCAGCCGGGCGGGCGCACGGAGATCCACCAGTTCGACGTCAGCAGGCCCGGCACGCCCCGGTACGTCGCTTCCGGCGACACCGACGGAACGCTGCTCAACCAGTACGCGATGTCCGAACACGACGGCCACCTCCGAGTGGCGACCACGCTCGCGCCCACCGGCCGGGACAGCATGCCGGACTCGGAGAGCGTGGTCACCGTGCTGCGGCGCGAGGAAGGGGCACTGGTCCCGGTCGACAGCCTGGCCGGGCTCGGCAGGGGTGAACGGATCTACGCCGTGCGTTTCATCGGCCCTGCGGCCTACGTCGTGACCTTCCGCGAGACCGACCCGCTCTACACGGTGGATCTCAGCGATCCCGCCCGGCCGCGCGCGGTCGGCGAGCTGAAGATCACCGGCTACTCCGCCTACCTGCACCCCGCGGGTGACGGGCGGCTGATCGGGGTCGGTCAGGAGGCGGACACGCAGGGCAGGACGCTCGGCCTGCAGGTGTCGCTGTTCGACGTCGCGGAACCGGCCACGCCCCGCCGGATCGCGCAGCACCATGTCGCGGGCGGCCGCGCGCAGGCCGAGACGGACGCGCACGCGTTCCTCCACTGGCCTGCCGACGGCCTGCTGGTGCTGCCCACCGAGTCCGACGCGCTGGTGCTGCGCCTCGCCGGTGACCGCTTCACCGACCTGGGCACGATCGCCCACGCCACCCCGGTCCTGCGGGCGATGGTGATCGGCGACGAGCTGTGGACGGTCTCCTCGTCCGGAGCGGTCGTCCACGACACGGGAACCCTGGCGGAGCGGGCGGCGCTGCCGTTCCGCTGAGGACCTGTGTGCCTGGTCATCTCTCGTGAGTGCGCACACGAGTTAGAACACTGTTACGCACTCACGACCGGTGACCTGCGGCGCCGGAAAACCGCTTGGAGCAGGCGGCTCCGCGGTGCTGGACTTGAGCCCATGACGAGCACCCGGCACAGCACGGCACAGCAGTTCCGTTCGCTGCACCACGCCAGGACCCCGCTGGTGGTGCCCCACGCCGGGAACGTCGCCGCGGCCAGGGCTGCCGAGGCAGGCGGCGCCGTGGCGGTGTCCACCGACGCCACCGCGCCCGACGCCGTGGCGAGGATCGTGGCCGCCGTCGGCGTGGCGGTCACCGTCGACATCGGAGACGGCCGGGCCCGCACCGCGCCGGACACCGCCGACACCGCCGCCACCGTCGCCAGGGTGCTCGCCACCGGCGCCGCCGGGGTGGAGCTGACCGACCGCCTCGGGACCGGCGGTCTGCGACCGGAGGCGGAGCAGTGCCATCGCATCGCCGCCGCCCGGTGCGCCGCCTGCCAGGCCGGGGTCCCGCTGTTCGTCAACGCGCGCGTCGACATTCCCCTGGCCGCCGAGGACACCCGGCTGCAGGACGTCCTCGACCGTGCGGCGGCGTACGTGGCGGCGGGGGCCGACGGGATCCTCGTGCCCGGCGTCACCGCGATCGCCACCGCGCGCCGCCTCGTCGACCGGATCGCCGCGCCGCTGACCCTGCTGGCCGGTCCGGGCACCCCGACGGTCACGGAGCTGGCGGAGACCGGTGCGGCGCGGATCGGTCTCGTCCCGGCGCCCGGCTACGCGGCCGTCACCGGTGTCTCCGCACGGCTGCCGCGCAGCAGGCCCAGTGCGGCCACCAGCCCGAGGACGCCGAACGCCGCCGCCGTGGCGAAACCGGCCGGGTGAGCCCGGCTCCGCTCAGCGGCCCTCGGTGAACACACCGTGCTCGGTGACGACGGCGGTGATCAGCTCCACCGGTGTGACGTCGAAGGCGGGGTTGAACACGGCGGCGCCCTCCGGCGCGACCGGCTGCCCCGCGAAGTGCGTGACCTCCTCGGCGGCCCGCTCCTCGACGGCGATCGAGCCGCCGCCCGGCAGCTCCTTGTCCACTGTGGACGACGGCGCGACGACGACGAACGGGATCTCGTGCCGGGCCGCGGCCAGTGCGAGCCCGTAGGTGCCGATCTTGTTGGCCACGTCGCCGTTGGCGGCGACGCGGTCGGCGCCGACCAGTACGCAGTCGACGAGCCCGCGCGCGATGGCGGAGGCCGCTGCGGAGTCGGGCAGCAGGCGGTACGGCACGCCCGCCTCGGCCAGTTCCCACGCGGTCAGGCGGGTGCCCTGCAGCAGCGGGCGGGTCTCGCCGGCCAGCACGTACTCGACCTGACCGGTGGCGTGCAGATGCCAGACGGTGCCGAGGGCCGTGCCCCAGCCGACCGCGGCCAGCCTGCCGGTGTTGCAGTGGGTGAGCAGCCGCAGTGGCCGCCGCGGGCACCGGCGCAGCACGAGGTCGGCGGCGTGGCGGGATGCCGTGTGGTTGGTCCGCTCGTCCTCGGTGAGCATCGAACGGGCCTGGGCCAGCACGCTCTCGGCGCCGCCGCCGAGCGCAGCCAGTGCACGCTCGACGCCCCAGCGGAGGTTCACCGCGGTCGGCCGCGCGCCGGCGAGCCGGGCCGCGTCCGCCCGGACGGCCTCGGTGTCGTCGCCGTGCTCGCGGACCGCCAGCGCGACCCCGAGCGCTCCGGCGGCACCGAGTGCGGGCGCGCCGCGCACGGCGAGCCGCTGGATCGCCGCGACGAGCTCGTCCACGGTCCGCAGCCGCAGCGTGCGATGCGCCGCGGGCAGCGCGCACTGGTCCACGATGACGACCGCGTCGTCATCCCAGTCGATGGTCCTTCGCACGTTTCCATCCTCCCAAGGCAGCCGCCAAGTTCACCCACTTGCGTCCCGGCTCTCACTCTGGTGCGGAGCGTGGGAGCTTTACTAACGTCTGGCTACAGCAAAGCTCCCACGCTCCACACCTCGGAGGCGCGTCATGTCCGGCCGCACGAAGTACGTCCTCGACGAGGACGACATGCCGACCCAGTGGTACAACATCGTGCCCGACCTGCCGGAGCCGCCGCCTCCGCCGTTGCACCCCGGCACGAGGCAGCCGGTCGGGCCGGACGACCTGGCGCCGCTGTTCCCGCAGGCGCTGATCGCCCAGGAAGTGTCGACAGATCGCTTTGTCGACATTCCCGGTGACGTACTCGACGTCTACCGGCTCTGGCGGCCCTCGCCGCTGTTCCGCGCCCACCGCCTCGAGAAGGCGCTCGGCACCCCCGCCAGGATCTACTACAAGTACGAGGGCGTCAGCCCGGTCGGCTCACACAAGCCGAACACCGCCGTGCCGCAGGCGTTCTACAACGCCGCGGAGGGCATCACCCGGCTCACCACCGAGACCGGCGCCGGGCAGTGGGGCAGCGCGCTGGCCTTCGCGTGCGCGCAGTACGGCATCGACTGCGAGATCTGGCAGGTGCGTGCCTCCTACGACCAGAAGCCCTACCGCAAGCTGATGATGGAGACCTACGGGGCGACGCTGCATCCCAGCCCTTCGGACCTCACGGAGGCCGGGCGCAAGATCCTCGCCGAGCACCCGGACTCCACCGGCAGCCTCGGCATCGCGATCAGCGAGGCGGTGGAGAAGGCCGCCGCCGATCCGGGTGCCCGCTACGCCCTCGGCAGCGTCCTCAACCACGTCCTGCTGCACCAGACGGTGATCGGTGAGGAGGCGCTCAAGCAGTTGGAGCTCGCCGGGGACACCCCGGACGTGCTGGTCGGCTGCACCGGCGGCGGCTCGAACTTCGGCGGCCTGGCTTTCCCGTTCCTGCGCGAGAAGCTGGCCGGCCGGATGTCGCCGGAGATCCGGGCGGTCGAGCCCACGGCCTGCCCGTCGCTGACCCGTGGCCGCTACACCTACGACTTCGGCGACACCGCCGGCCTCACCCCGCTGCTGAAGATGCACACGCTCGGGCACGACTTCATCCCCGATCCCATCCACGCCGGTGGCCTGCGCTACCACGGGATGTCGCCGCTGCTGTCGCACATCTACGAGCTCGGGCTGATCGAGGCGCTCGCCGTGCCACAGCAGGAGTGCTTCGCCGCGGGTGTGCGGTTCGCCCGTGCCGAGGGCATCATCCCCGCGCCGGAGCCCACCCACGCGCTCGCCGCCTGCGTGCGGGAGGCCCTGCGCTGCAAGGAGACGGGCGAGGACAAGGTGATCCTGACCGCCCTGTGCGGCCACGCGCACCTCGACCTGCCCGCCTACGGCGCCTACCTCAGCGGCGAGATGGTGGACAACGAGCTCTCCGACGCCGTGCTGGAGACCTCACTGGCCAGCCTGACCTGAGCGCTGGCTGGACCTCCAGCGCGGTCGAGGGTGCACGCTGGGCCTCGTGACCGAGACGCTGGAGCAGCCCCGCCGGAGGGTGCTGTGGACCCCGGAACACCGCACCACCACGGCGGGGCTGCTGCTCGTCGTCACGCTCATCGCGTTCGAGTACATGGGCGTGGCCGCCGCGATGCCCACCCTGGTGGCCGACCTCGGCGGCGGGGCGCTGTACTCGTGGCCGTTCACCGCGTTCCTCGTGGCCGCCGTCGCGGCGACCGTGCTCTCCGGCCGGATCTGCGACCGCCGCGGCCCGGCCGCCTCGCTGCTCGCCGGGCCCACCGTGTTCCTGGCCGGGCTGCTCGTCGCCGGGTTCGCCGACGGCATGCCGATGCTGCTGCTCGGCCGGGTGCTGCAGGGCCTCGGCACGGGCACCGTGCTGGTGGCCACGACACTGCTGATCGCGCTCGTCTACACCGACCGCGAGCGGCCCGTCATCTACGCCGCCAACGCCGCGGCCTGGGTGCTGCCCGCGGTGGCGGGCCCTTCGATCGCGGGGCTGGTCACCGAACGGGTGGGCTGGCGCTGGGTGTTCCTCGGCCTGGTGCCGCTGACGCTGGTGGCGCTGGGACTGCTCTTCCTCGTGGTCCGGCGGCTCGGGACGCACGCACCCGGGGACCGGAACCGGCGCAGGGCCGGGATTCCCGCCGCGGTGGCCGTGGCGCTCGGCGTCGCGGCCCTGACGTGGGCCGTGCAGCACCCCTCGCCCGCCGCGCTCGGCTACGGTGCCGCGGGCCTGGCCGCGGTCGCGCTGGCGCTGCGGCGGCTGCTGCCCGCCGGCACGTTCACCGCCCGGCCGGGACTGCCGACGGTCGTGCTGTCCCGCGCGCTGCTCGCGGGCACGTTCGCGGGCATGGAGGCATACCTGCCGCTCACCATGACCGCCGTGCACGGCTACGGCCCGGCACTGGCCGGGCTGCCGCTCACCGTCGTCGCGCTCGGCTGGACCGCGGCGTCGATGCTGCAGGGCCGCTACCCGGACTGGCGGCGGGAGACCCTGCTGCGGGCCGGGTTCGTGCTGGTCGCGGCCGGTCTCGCGCTGTTCGCCGCGGTCTCGCAGCCGTGGTGTCCCGGCTGGGTGGCGTTCGCGGCGGCCGTGGTCGGCGGTGCCGGGATGGGCATCGCGATGCCGTCGGTCTCGGTGCTGCTGCTGCGCTACTCGCCGGTGGCCGAGCGCGGCTTCAACACCTCCGCCATGCAGCTCGGCGACTGGGTGGCCTCCGCGCTCGCGATCGGCTGCGGGGGCGTGCTGCTGGGCTTGCTGGCCTCCACGGCGGCACCCGGGCCCGCGGTCGTCGTGCTCGCGGCGGTGCTGGCCGGCGTCGCCGCGGTGGGCTCCGTTGTCACCGGCCGGTGGCCGCCGAGAACGGAGTGAGCGGCACCGCACCGCCACCGGGCGGGGCAGGACTACCCTGGTACCGCGATGACGTACCTAGACCACGCGGCGACCACTCCCATGTTGCCGGAAGCCATTGCGGCGATGACGGAAGCGCTGTCCACCGTGGGCAACGCCTCGTCGCTGCACTCTTCCGGCAGGCGGGCGCGGCGCGTGGTGGAGGAGGCCCGCGAGGTCGTCGCCGAGGCCCTCGGCGCGCGGCCGTCCGAGGTGATCTTCACCGCGGGCGGCACGGAGAGCGACAACCTCGCCGTCAAGGGCATCTACTGGGCCCGCCGCGACGCCGAGGCCGCCCGCCGCCGCGTGCTCGCGAGCGCCGTGGAGCACCACGCCGTGCTGGACACCGTGCAGTGGCTCGCCGACCACGCCGGTGCCGAGGTGAGCTGGCTGGACGTCGACGCCCACGGCAGGGTGCGGCCCGAGACGCTGCGCGCCGCGATCGAGGAGAACCCCGGCGACGTGGCCCTGGCCACCGTGATGTGGGCGAACAACGAGGTCGGCACCGTCAACCCGCTCGGCGAGCTGGCCGCCGTCTGCGCCGAGTACGAGATCCCGCTGCACACCGACGCCGTGCAGGCCGTCGGCGCGGTCGACGTCGGCTTCGCCGCCAGCGGCGCGAGCGCGCTCACGGTCACCGGGCACAAGCTCGGCGGCCCTTACGGTGTCGGCGCGCTGCTGCTCGGCCGCGACACCCCGTGCGTGCCGCTGCTGCACGGTGGCGGGCAGGAGCGCGACGTCCGTTCGGGCACGCTCGACGTTCCGGCGATCCACGCGTTCGCCACCGCGGTCAGGACGAGCGTCGAGCACCGGCAGTGCACCGCCGACGAGCTGACCAAGCTGCGCGACGACCTGATCGACGCGGTGCTGCGCGAGGTGCCGGACGCGGTGCTCAACGGAGCGCCCGCGGACGGCTCCGGCGAGCGGCTGCCCGGCAACGCGCACTTCACCTTTCCCGGCTGCGCGGGCGACAGCCTGCTGATGCTGCTCGATGCCAAGGGCATCGAGTGCTCTACTGGCTCCGCCTGCACCGCGGGTGTCGCCGAGCCCAGCCACGTGCTGCTCGCGATGGGTGCGGACGCCGTGTCGGCGCGCGGCTCGCTGCGGTTCTCGCTCGGCCACACCTCCAGCCGCGACGACATCGAGGCGCTCGCCGGGGAGATCGGGGCGGTGGTCACCAGGGCACGGCAGGCCGGGCTTGCGGGAATGCGCAAGCAGAACCACGAGCAGGGGGTGCAGTGATGCGGGTACTGGCCGCGATGAGCGGGGGAGTGGACTCGGCGGTGGCCGCCGCGCGTGCCGTGGACGCCGGGCACGAGGTCGTGGGCGTGCACCTCGCCCTGTCCGCCAAGCCCGGCACGCTGCGCACCGGATCGCGGGGCTGCTGCACGGTCGAGGACTCCCACGACGCCCGGCGCGCCGCGGACATGCTCGGGATTCCGTTCTACGTCTGGGACTTCGCGGAGCGCTTCACCGAGGAGGTCGTGGAGACCTTCGTCGGCGAGTACGCGGCGGGCCGCACGCCCAACCCGTGCGTCACCTGCAACGAGAAGATCAAGTTCGAGGCGCTGCTGGACAAGGCGATCGCGCTCGGCTTCGACGCCGTCTGCACCGGCCACTACGCGCGGCTGTCCGTTGTGGATGGTGTGCCGGAGCTGCGGCGAAGCGCCGACGAGGACAAGGACCAGTCGTATGTGCTCGCCTCGCTGACTCCCGAGCAGCTGCGGCACTCGCTGTTCCCGCTCGGCGGCTCGGTCAAGTCGGAGGTGCGCGCCGAGGCCGCCGAGCGCGGGCTCGCCGTGGCGCAGAAGCCGGACAGTCACGACATCTGCTTCATCCCGGACGGCGACACCAGGAAGTTCCTCGACGACCGGCTGGGCGAGCAGCCTGGCGAGCTGGTGGACGCCGAGACCGGTGCCGTGCTGGGCAGGCACACCGGGGTGCACGGCTTCACAGTCGGCCAGCGCAAGGGGCTCGGCATCGAGGCGCCCGCGCCGGACGGCAGGCCGCGCTACGTGCTGGCGCTGGAGCCGAAGTCGGGCACGGTGCAGGTCGGCTCGGCGGAGAGGCTGGCGGTGCGCCGGATCGAGGCCGACCGGCCGATCTGGCCCGCCGAGCGGCCGCCTGCCGGGCCCACCGAGTGCCACGTCCAGGTCCGCGCGCACGGCGGTATCGCGCCCGCCGTCGCCGAGGCCGTCGGCGCGGGCGTGGCCATCGACCTGCGCGAGCCGCTGACCGGGGTCGCGCCCGGCCAGGTGGCCGTGCTCTACCGCGCCGACCCAGGGGGCGATGTGGTGCTCGGCAGCGCGAAGATCGCTTCCACCGCGTGACGTCGCTCGGCTAGCCTCGGCGGGGCAACGGCGCCTTGGGAGGAATTCGATGAGCACGCCCCGGTCCAGCACGGTCTCCGACGTCCTGCGGCGCAGCGCCGCGCGGGTCCCGGGGCGGACGGCGCTGCGGTTCGCCGACCGTACGTGGAGCTACGCCGAGCTGGACGCGGCCGTCACCAGGGCCGCCGCGCACCTGCTCTCGCTCGGCCTGCGCTCCGGCGACCGGGTGGCGGCCTACGGCAAGAACTCCGACGCGTACCTGATCGGTTTCCTCGCGTGCGCCAGGGCGGGGCTGGTGCACGTGCCGGTGAACTACAACCTCGTCGGCACCGAGCTTTCCTACCTTGTCGAGCAGTCCGGCAGCACGGTCGCCCTCGTCGATCCCGCCCTGCGGGGCAACCTCGACGAGCTGCCGCTCGAGCTCAAGCACGTGCTGCCGCTGCGCGACGCCGGCGGCTCGCTGTTGGCGGCCGCGACGGAGGGCGAGGTGCCCGTGCTCGACGTCGAGGTGGCCGACACCGACCTGGTGCAGCTGCTCTACACGTCCGGCACGACGTCGCGGCCCAAGGGCGCCATGATGACGCACCGTGCGCTGGTGCACGAGTACCTGTCCTGCATCTTCGGCCTCGACCTGACCGAGCATGACGACCCGCTGCACGTCATGCCGCTCTACCACTCCGCGCAGATGCACGTTTTCCTCGTGCCGTCGCTGGCGGTCGGCGCCACCAACACTCTCCTGGAGACCCCCGACCCGGCCGACATCCTGCGCCGGCTCGCCGCCGACCGGCACGGCGGCTTCTTCGCCGCGCCGACGCTGTGGGTGGCGCTGGCGAACCATCCGGAATTCGGGCGGCAGGACCTTTCGGCGCTGCGCAAGGCGTACTACGGCGCGTCGATCATGCCGGGACCGGTGCTCGCGCGGCTGCGCGAGGCCATGCCAGGGCTGGGTTTCTACAACTGCTTCGGGCAGTCGGAGATCGGGCCGCTTGCCACGATCCTCGGCCCCGCCGAGCACGAGGCGCGCCCCGAGTCGGCGGGCCGGGCGGCGCTGTTCGTGGAGCTGCGGGTGGTGGACGCCGAGGGCAACGACGTCGAGCCGGGCGGGCAGGGCGAGTGCGTCTACCGGTCGCCGCAGCTCTGCCTCGGTTACTGGGACAAGCCGGAGGAGACCGAGGAGGCGTTCCGCGACGGCTGGTTCTACTCCGGCGACCTGGTGCGCATCGACGACGAGGGATACATCTACGTCGTCGACCGGATCAAGGACGTGATCAATACCGGTGGCGTGATGGTGGCCTCACGGGAGGTCGAGGACGCGCTCTACACGCATCCCGGAGTGGCCGAGGTGGCCGTGGTGGGACTGCCGGACGAGGAGTGGATCGAGGCGATCGCCGCGGTCGTGGTCGCCAAGGAGCCCGGCAACGTGGGCGAGGAAGACCTGCTCGCGCACGCACGCGAGCACCTGTCGCCGTTCAAGGTGCCCAAGGTGGTGTACTTCGTCGACGACCTGCCCCGCAACGCCTCCGGCAAGATCCTCAAGCGGGAGCTCCGCGACCGCCTCGCCTAGCCTGCCCGGCCGCCGTGAGTCAGAGCAGCGATGTCACGTTGATCGACCCGTAGCGGCCGGCGAAGCCGGTGTCCAGCGTCACCAGTGTGAGGCCCGCGGCCTGTGCGAACGACGCCAGGTAGTCGTCCGTCCAGAGCTTGTGGCTGTTGTCCTCGCGCGCGGAGATCGCTCGCCACGCCTGTTCCACCTGGGCCGGTTCGCCCGCCCACTGCACCCGGTCGTCGGCCCGGAGCCGGTCGAGGACCTTCCAGGCGCCGGCGCGGGCAAGCACGTCGTCGCCCATGACGGCGGGGTTGGACAGCAGCCGCAGCAGGCCCATCTGGGTCACCCGGCAGAGCCGCAGGTCGCCGGTCTGTTCGTCGAACCAGGCGGCCGCGCGCGGGTGGTGGACGTGTCCCGCCCAGACGGCCGCGAGCCAGACCCCGACGTCGAGCAGCATCAGTGTCCGCCGTGCTTCTCGGCGTCCTCGGCGGCGAAGACCGCCTCGATGTCCGCGTTCGAGATGTCCACGGTGTGCGGTCGCGTGCTTTCCACGAGCGGCAGCCGCACCCGGGTCCGCGTGGGGGCGGTGGTGGAATCACCGAGCTCGTGCACGACGGCGCGCGTGAGGAACTCCTTCAGGGTCTCGCCCCGGGCAGCCGCCTCGGCTTTCGCGGCGCGGAGCACTTCGGTAGGCAGCTGAACGGTGGTGCGCATAAAAGCATATTAACACCACACCGCCTAGCCCCGCCCCCCGCGAGTCCCGCGAGTGCTGCGTTCAGACCCGCGAGTGCTGCGTTCAGGCGGCGCGGCGGATCCGGGCACTCACCGGCTACGGGGGATCGCGGGCGGTCAGGGGAGTGTGTAGCGGCGGATGCCGTCCGTGTCGGTTGCCGCGAGCCTGTCCTGCGCCACCAGCAGGTCCAGGTGTGCGCCGGTCTCCAGCACGGCGAGCATCTTGTTGAACGGGTCCAGCTCGGTCAGCTTGCGGGCGCGCCTGGTCCAGCCCAGCCGCAGCGCCGACTCGTACGCGGTGCTCGCGCCGCGCGCGATCGTCTCGCCGATCTCGGCCAGCCGGTGGTCGTGGTGGGCCAGCAGCTCGTCGACCCGCTCGTGCACGCTCGGCGACACCTCGCCGTGCGCGGGCAGCATCCGCCGGTCGGGCATCTCCCGCACCAGCCGCAGCGAGCCGAGGTACTGCCGCAGCGGCAGCTCGGCCGGCGCGGGCTGGAAGCCGATCGACGGCGTGATGTGCGGCAGCACGTGGTCCCCGGTGAACAGCAGCCCGGCCGGGTCGTCGACGAACACCACGTGCCCGGCCGTGTGCCCGGGCGTGTGCACGACCTCTAGCTCCCTGCCGGGCAGCGCCGCGCGCCTGCCAGGGGTGAGCCAGACGTCCGGCTCCTCCCACACGTCCTCGGCGGTGCGCCGCGGGGACTCGCCGAACAGCGCGGTCAGTTCCTCGACGACCGGTTCCGCGCCGGCCTGGTGCAGCAGCCGCACCTGCGCCGCCATCGGCGCGGTGCCGGGCGCGCCGGCGAGCTTCAGCGACGGCTCCTCGTGCTCACCGAGCGCGATCGTGCCGCCGAACTCCCGCCGCAGCGTCACCGCCAGCGTGTAGTGGTCGCGGTGGACGTGGGTGACGAGGAACTGGCCGACGTCCCCGAGCCCGGCGCCAATGCCCTTGAGCCCGGCCGCCAGCTGCTCGCGCGCCTCGGTCAGCGCCCAGCCGGAGTCGATCAGGGTGAGCGACTCGCCGTCGGTGACCGCGTAGACGTTGACCGCCCTCAGCGCGTCGTGCGGCAGCGGAAGGGGGATGCGGTACACACCCGGCGCGACCCGGTAGACGCCCGGTTCGGCCCAGTGCCTGCTGCTGTCCTCGTCGAGCGGTTCCACGGCGACCTCACTGTCTCGCGTTCACTACCTCCTCGATCTGACCAGGTCGGGAGCGCTCGACGGAGCAAGCTGAGACACACATCACTGAACGAACGCTTAGTTGGCGTCCTGCTTGAGTGCCGTGTCGACGGTGAGCGCCGCGGCGATGACCATGCTCGCCAGCGGGTCGGGCAGCGGCCGGTGGATCTGCACCACGTAGTTGTCCGCGGTGGTGAACGCGGCCTTCACGAAACCGCCGAAGGTCTTGGTGATCCGCGCGACCTCGGTGTCGGTGTGATCGGTGATCGAGAAGTTCCACGCCCGCCAGTTCTCCGCCTTGATCGCGCCCACCTTCTGTCCCTGCACGGTGAAGGCGAACCGGATCTTGCCGAAGACGTTCTCCTGGGACACCTCGCCGACCGGTGAGCCGTCCGCCCTGCTCACCTGGAACCGCGACTTGAACACCTTCGCCGGGCGGGTCACCCGCAGCAGCGTGTTGTGCGCGGCGTCGCGGACCTCGAACCGGTGGGTCAGGAACTGGTCGTACTTCGTGAGCAGCCGCACCATCTTCTTCAGCATGCTCTGCCCGACCTGGACGACGCCGCCGATCTGCCTGCCGTGCTGGTCGAACACGCCGTACTCGCTGGCCATCTCGATGAGCTTGGCGCGCTGGTTGACCACCAGTACCGGCTCGGTGAACAGCGTGCCGCCGCCCGCGAAGCCGCCGCCGGAGCCGCCCGTGCCCTTGGCCGCCTGCTGCTGGATGCGCGCCGGGTCGTGACCGCGCTCGATGTCGAGCTCGATCGCCTCCGCATCGTGAGCACCGGGAGCACCGTGGGCGGGCTGCTGCTGGGCGGGCTGGGTATGGGCGGTCCAGGCCCGGCCGTCCCACCAGCGGGCCAGGTGTGCGTCGTGGTGGTCGGGATACCAGCCCGGTGCCGGTGCGCTGCTCGTCATGGCCTGAGCGTAGCCACGCCGGACGCCGCCGGGTACCAGCTGATCGTTCGATCCGCGTGACCCGAGCAGGGACCGGGGGCCTTCCGCACCGGCACCGGGCGGCGAGCAGAATCGGGGTGTGACTGAGCAAGCCTGGCCCGCTGGAGTGGCCACCGGAATCGGCTCGATGCCGGGCACCGACGCGGCCGAGACCGCCGCGATCGTGCTCGGTGAGCTGCCCGAGTTCCCGTACCTGCCGGAGCTGCCGGACCGTGGCGTCGGCGCCGACATGCTCGGGCGCACCGCCGCGCTGCTCGTCGACCTGGCCGTCGAGGTGGTGCCGAGCGGCTACCGGGTCGCCGCCCGCGCAGGCCGCGACCACCGGCGCGGCACCGACCTGCTGCGCTGGGACCTCGACGCCCTCGAGGACGCCTGCGGCCGCGTGGGCACCGCGCCACGGGTGATCAAGACGCAGGTCGCGGGGCCGTGGACGCTCGCCGCGGGCATCGAGCTGGCCCGCGGGCACCGGGTGCTGACCGACCCCGGCGCCACGCGCGACTTCGCCACCTCGCTCGTCGAGGGGCTCACCGCGCACGTCCGCGAGCTCGCCGCCCGCACCGGGGCGCAGGTGGTGGTGCAGTTCGACGAGCCAACGCTGCCCGCCGTGCTCGCGGGTGCCCTCTCGACCCCGTCCGGCTACGGCACGGTCCGTTCGGTGCCCGAGCCGGAGGCGCGTGACCTGCTCGCGACGGTCGTGGCGGCGGCCGAGCGGGTCACCGGCCAGCGGGTGGTCCTGCACTGCTGCGGGCCTCGGCCGCCGGTCGGCCTGCTGCGCGCGACCGGCGCCGGGGCGCTCGCCATCGACGCGACGCAGCTGGAGGGCGCGCCGGGCACGCTGCTCGACCAGTTCGGTGAGGCGTGGGACGCAGGCACGGTCTTCCTGCTGGGGCTGGTGCCCGCGGAGGAACCGGAAGACCGGCCCAGCCTGCACGACGTGGCCTCGCCCGCGCTGCGCCTGGTCGACCGGCTCGGCTTCGGCCGGTCGACTCTCGGGGAGCGGTCGGTGCCGACGCCGACGTGTGGCCTTGCCCGAGCGAGCCACGACTGGATGCGCCGCGCGCTGGCTCTCACCCGGGATCTCGGCAAGGCGTTCGTGGAGCCGCCCGAGGGCTGGTAGGACTCGGGCATGCGACTTTTCGGGCGATCCCGCCGGGAACCGCCGGACCCCCGCACGCCGTGGCCGGAGCAGCCCGTGCCCGCCGACCCCGCCGAGGCGGCCCGCGAGTTCTGGCGCCGCTGGCAGGGACTGCTGCCCGAGGTGAGCGCCGCGCTCGGTGACCGCGAGCCGCAGCGGGTCGAGGTGGCGCTGTGCGACGCGGTGGCCAGGGTGCATCCGCGCCTTCAGTTTTCACTCGAACGTGGGCGGCGGGCGGTCTACGCGCTGGTCGTGAGCGGTCAGGAGGATCCGGCGCTGCGGCCCTACACCGACGCGTGGCGGGCCGCGGCGCCCGCCGAGGACGCCATCTGGGAGTACCACGACTCGGTGCCGCCGGTGCCAGATCCGAGCGAGGTCACCGTCAACGTCGGCGAGCACCGGGTCGCGCTCGCCGACGTGCGGCTGGCCGTGCAGGTCGACGAGGCCGAGCAGGTGGTCGACGTGGCCGTGCACCACCCGCGGTTCGCCGAGCTGGACGAGCAGACGCGCGTGGCACTGACGTTCCTGCCGCTGGACGCGGCGCTGGGCGAGCGGCTGGCCGCCGACCGGCTATGCCGCGTGGAGACCGCCGAGGCCGAGCCCGCCGGCTCGCTCACCCTGCTGGAGTTCCGTGACCTGGTCCGCAACCTGAACAGCCTGAACGAGAATGTCGGGGGAACTGACTAGGCTAGGCGCCTGTGAGCAGTGAAGACCTTGCCGCAGGGCAGGTGGCCCAGGACATCGGGGACGTTCCCGCGGACGCGCGGGAGCGCCACACCGCGCTGGCCGAGGAGGTCCGCGGCCACCAGTTCCGGTACTACGTGCTCGACTCGCCGACGATCTCCGACGGCGAGTTCGACGCGTTGTTCCGCGAGCTGGAGGAGCTGGAGGCGAAGTACCCGGGGCTGGCCACCCCGGACTCGCCGACGCAGAACGTCGGCGGCACCTTCTCCACCGAGTTCACCGCGCACGACCATCTCGAACGCATGCTCAGCCTCGACAACGTGTTCGACTTCGAGGAGCTGTACGCGTGGATCGACCGGGTCGAGCGCGAGGTCGGCGGGAGCACGCGCTACCTGTGCGAGCTGAAGATCGACGGGCTCGCGATCAACCTGCTCTACGAGAAGGGCAGGCTGACCCGCGCGCTGACCCGTGGCGACGGCCGCACCGGGGAGGACGTCACGCTCAACGTCCGCACCCTGCAGGACGTGCCGACGCGCCTGCGCGAGAGCGAGCGGTTCGGAGTGCCTGACCTGGTCGAGATCCGTGGCGAGGTGTACTACCGCGTCGGCGAGTTCGCCGAGCTGAACGCCCGCCTGGTGGAGGCGGGCAAGCCGCCGTTCGCGAACCCGCGCAACGCCGCCGCCGGATCGCTGCGGCAGAAGGATCCGCGGGTCACCAGGACGCGCCCGCTGCGGTTCATCTGCCACGGCCTCGGCAAGCGGGACGGGTTCGAGCCCGCGCGGCAATCGGAGTCCTACGAGGCACTGGCGGCATGGGGGATGCCGGTGTCCGCCTACAGCAAGGTGATCGAGACGGCGGACGGGCTCGCCGAGCACATCCGGTACTGGGACGAGCACCGGCACGACGCCGAGTACGAGATCGACGGCGTGGTGATCAAGGTCGACCAGGTCTCCCTGCAGCGCAGGCTCGGCTCGACCTCGCGGGCGCCGCGCTGGGCGGTGGCGTACAAGTACGCGCCGGAGGAGGCCACCACCACACTGCTCGACATCCGCGTCAACGTGGGGCGCACCGGCCGGGTGACGCCGTACGCGGTGATGGAGCCGGTGAAGGTGGCCGGTTCCACCGTCGCGATGGCGACGCTGCACAACGGCGCGGAGGTACGGCGCAAGGGGGTGCTGATCGGCGACCGGGTGGTGATCCGCAAGGCGGGCGACGTGATCCCCGAGGTCCTCGGCCCGGTCGTGGACGTGCGCACCGGCGAGGAGCGCGAGTTCACGATGCCCACGCACTGCCCGGAGTGCGACACCCTGCTCGCCTACGAGAAGGAGGGCGACGCCGACATCCGTTGCCCGAACGCGCGGCACTGTCCCGCGCAGCTGCGGGAGCGGTTGTTCCACCTGAGCAGCCGATCGGGGCTGGACATCGAGGTGCTCGGCTACGAGGCGGCCACCGCGCTGCTGCAGTCCGGTGTGGTCGCCGACGAGGGCGACATCTTCGACCTCGACGAGGAGAGCCTGAAGCAGGCCGACCTCTTCCGCACGAAGGCAGGGGAGCTCTCCGCCAACGGGCGCAAGCTGCTGGCCAATCTGGAAGCCGCCAAGGAACGTCCACTGTGGAAGGTGCTGGTCGCCCTGTCCATCCGGCATGTCGGGCCGACCGCCGCGCAGGCGCTCGCCAGGGAGTTCGGCTCGATCGAGCGCATCGACGAGGCGAGTGAACAGGAGCTCGCCGACGTGGACGGCGTCGGGCCCGCCATCGCGCAGGCGGTGCGGGAGTGGTTCGAGGTGGACTGGCACCGGGAGGTCGTCGAGAAGTGGCGCCGTGCGGGTGTGCGGATGGCCGAGGAGCGCGACGAGTCCATACCGCGGCACCTCGAGGGACTGTCGATCGTCGTCACCGGATCGCTGGAGACGCTGTCCCGCGACGAGGCCAAGGAGGCCATCATGGTGCGCGGTGGCAAGTCGGCGGGCTCGGTGTCGAAGAAGACCGCGTTCGTGGTGGTCGGCGACGCGCCAGGGTCCAAGTACGACAAGGCCGTGCAGCTCAAGGTTCCCGTGCTCGACGAGGACGGCTTCCGGGTGCTGCTCGAACGCGGCCCGGACGCGGCGCGTGAGGTGGCCGAGGTGCAGGGCGAGCCCGATGAGTGAGAGTGCCTGCCGGAGCGGTACCGACCCGCGGCCGCCGGGGGCGCCGCTGATCCGCGTGGTGCGGCCGGGCGAACTGGCCGAGGTGGGTGAGCTCACCGTCGCCGCCTACCAGGCCGACGGCCTGCTCAGCCACGAGGGCACCGAGTCCTACGCCGACGAGCTGCGCGACACCGCACACCGGGCCGGGCACGCCGAGGTCCTGGTCGCGGTGGACGGGGCGGACACGATCCTCGGCTCGGTCACCGTCGTCCGGGCAGGGAGCCCGTACGCGGAACTCGCCCGCGACGGCGAGGTGGAGTTCCGGATGCTGGCGGTCGCCGAGCACGCGCGCGGGCATGGTGTGGGGGCGGCACTGACCAGGGCCGTGCTGGACCGCGCCGTGGCGCTCGATGCCCCGCGGGTGGTGCTGTGCAGCCTTGAGTCCATGAAGACCGCCCACCGCCTGTACGAGCGGCTGGGCTTCCGGCGCCTGCCCGAGCGCGACTGGTCTCCCGCGCCCGATGTGCTCCTGCTCGCGTACGCCCTCACCCTCGTGAGTGCGCACACGAGTTAGAACTCGTCTGCGCACTCACGAGGCGTCGCGGCGGCGGGTGAGTCTGCGCAGCGTGTCGCGGACCCGGTCGCTGCTGCGGTAGCGGAGCGTGAGCACCGTCGCGGCGGCGAGCACCAGCCCGCCCGCGATCGCGGGGACGACGCCGACGTTGTCGAGCACCCAGTCGGTGACGCGGCGGCTGCGCGAGGTGGGGTCCGCGAGCACGATCGCCACGAACACGGCGGCCAGTGCCGTCGCACCGGCCAGCAGCCACCGGCCGCGGCCCTTGTCGAGCCCGGCCCTGCGGCGGATCACCCGGCCGGCGCGCACGATCCGCCCCGCTCGCAGGATCCGCAGGGCACCGAGTGAGAGCAGCAGCCGCAGGATCTGCACGGGGCCGACGGCGAACACGACCGCGGGCACCGTCGCCCCCGTCACGATCAGCTGCCACCGGTGCTCCCGCACCCACTTGGCGACATCGCGGCTGACCCAGAGCAGCACGGCCGACTCCCCGAGCAGCACGACCAGTGACAGCCAGTTGAGCAGCATCCCGACCACTGCCGCCGTGCCGCCGGTGGTGGTGAGGAAGACCGCGGGCACGGACACCAGCGCCGCGACGAGCACGGGGATGGCGAGCCGCTCCTCCACCTGCTCCGCGCGCGTGCCGGGCGCGGAGTCAGCGGTGGAGTCGGGCGAGGCCATCGCCTCGATTGTACGTTCTCACCTGGTCAACGATCTGGGCCACGCGGTGGCACGCCTGGTCACCTCTCGTGAGTGCGTACACGAGTTAGAACTCGTGTACGCACTCACGAGTCCAGGACGACCGCGACGATTCCGGCGAGATGGGCGAGCCGGGCCACCTCGGCGGCGCGGAACATGGGGCCGCCGGGACGTCCCACGAGCAGCGCCCGGTCGGGCTTGCCAAGGGGCGTCGCGGCCAGTTCCGTGCCCAGCTCCTGCCAGGTCTCCGGTATCCAGGAGTCCTCCGAGTCGAGCACCGTCGCCCGTTCCAGCGGCAGCCACGGCATGTCGGTGACCGGCGCCTCCGGGGCCGCGCCGGACGCGGCCAGCCGCAGCACGCCCTCGTCGGACTGCTGCACGACCAGCGACCAGCCCGCCCGGATTATCCGCGGCACCCCTTCGGCGAGCAGGCTGAGCCCGGACGCGGGCTGACCGGCGATCTCCTCGACGAGCTCCAGCTCACGATGGGTGTCGAGCACACCCGCATACGGCCGTACGGCGTCGACCTCGACTCCCTCGATGCTCTCGGCCGCCGTGATCAGCGCGTCCGGCAGCCGCCCCGACGGCAGCTCCACGACCAGGTCGTCGACGGCGATGCCGTTGCCCCGCTCGACCACGTCCACGCTGAGGATGTCGGCCCCGGCGAGGCCGAGGGCGGTGGCCACGGCACCGAGGGTTCCCGGACTGTCCGGCAGCTGTACCCGGATCAGGAAAGACACCTGTTCACCTCGTTCAAGCAGCTCACCGCAGCTTTCAGACGGTCAGTCGAGTCGGGCACTCCCTCCTTGCCGTGGAGCGCGTGTGCCGGCCGCTGATTGTGGCAGAAGCGCCGCGCCAAGTGGAGTCGCCGCTCGCGTCCAGCTTCCCAGCGCACCCGTGGGCCAGTCGAGAGGGCCGGCTCGCAAGCCATAGACTGCCTGGGGAAACACCCAAGTCGAGAACATCCGGGGAGTCACCCGCGTGCCCAACATTTCCCGCGACGAGGTCGCGCACCTTGCCAAGCTGGCCAGGCTGGCCGTCACCGACGAGGAACTGGACGTCTTCGCAGGCCAGCTCGACCAGATCCTGGACGCGGTGGCGAAGGTCGGCGAGGTCGCCGGGGACGAGATCCCGCCCACCTCGCACGCCGTGCCGCTGACCAACGTCTTCCGGGCGGACGAGATCCGGCCGGGGCTGAGCCAGGAGCAGGCGCTCGCCGGCGCGCCCGCCGCCGAAGAGGGCAGGTTCCGGGTACCGCGGATTCTGGGAGAAGAACAGTGACCGACCTGACGAGGCTCACCGCCGCCGAGCTGGCCGCCAAGATCCACGCGCGGGAGGTCACCTCCGCCGAGGTCACGCGGGCGCACCTGGACCGCATCGCCGAGGCCGACGGCCGCGTGCACGCCTTCCTGCATGTCGACACCGAGGGAGCGCTCGCCGCGGCCCGCGAGGTGGACGCCGGCCTCGAGGCGGGACACGCGCCCGCTTCCCCGCTGGCCGGGGTCCCGCTCGCGCTGAAGGACGTCCTCACCACCGAGGGCATCCCCACCACGTGCGGGTCGAAGACGCTGGAGAACTGGCTCCCCCCGTACGACTCGACGGTCACCCGCAGGCTGCGCGAGGCCGGGATCGTCATCCTCGGCAAGACGAACATGGACGAGTTCGCGATGGGCTCCTCCACCGAGAACTCGGCGTACGGACCCACCCGCAACCCGTGGGACCACGAGCGGATCCCCGGCGGTTCCGGCGGCGGTTCGTCCGCCTCGCTCGCCGCGTTCGAGGCGCCGCTGGCGATCGGCACGGACACCGGCGGCTCGATCCGCCAGCCCGGTGCCGTCACCGGGACGGTCGGCGTCAAGCCCACCTACGGCGGCGTCTCCCGTTACGGGCTGGTGGCGTTCTCCTCCTCGCTCGACCAGGCCGGGCCGTGCGCGCGGACGGTGACCGACGCGGCCCTTCTGCACGAGGTCATCGGCGGCCACGACCCGCTCGACTCCACCTCGATCGACGCGCCCGTGCCGCCGGTCGTCGCGGCTGCCAGGGAAGGGGCGCGCGGTGACCTGAGCGGAGTCCGGGTCGGCGTCGTCCAGGAGTTCGCCGGGGAGGGTTACCAGCCGGGCGTGCTCCGTTCGTTCCAGGCCGCGGTGGAACAGCTGCGCGAGCTGGGCGCGGAGGTGGTCGAGGTGTCGTGCCCCAACTTCGCCTACGCGCTGCCCGCCTACTACCTGATCGCGCCCAGCGAGTGCTCCTCGAACCTGGCCCGCTTCGACGCAATGCGCTACGGGCTCCGGGTCGCCGACGACGGCGAGCACGGCGCCGAGGAGGTCATGTCGCTCTCCCGCGAGGCCGGGTTCGGCGCCGAGGTCAAGCGCCGCATCATGCTCGGCACCTACGCGCTGTCCTCGGGTTACTACGACGCCTACTACGGCTCCGCGCAGAAGGTGCGCACGCTCATCACCCGCGACTTCACGGCGGCGTTCGAGCGGGTCGACGTGCTCGTGTCGCCGACGACCCCGACCACCGCGTTCAAGATCGGTGAACGGGTCGACGACCCGCTGGCGATGTATCTCGCCGACCTGTGCACGATTCCCGCCAACCTGGCGGGCAACCCGGCCATGAGCGTTCCGAGCGGGCTCTCCGACGAGGACGGTCTCCCGGTCGGCCTGCAGATCATGGCGCCGACGCTGGCCGACGACCGGCTCTACCGGGTCGGCGCGGCCTACGAGGTCGCACGCGACGCCGCCGCGGGCGGCTCGCTGGTTCACCAGGTTCCGGAGTTGGAGGCGGCGAAGTGACCGCGGTGGCTGAACTGATGGACTACGCCGAGGTGATCGAGCGGTTCGATCCGGTGCTCGGGCTGGAGGTGCACGTCGAGCTCTCCACGAACACGAAGATGTTCTGCGGCTGCGCCAACGTGTTCGGCGGGGAGCCCAACACGCACGTGTGCCCGACCTGCCTCGGCCTGCCCGGTGCCCTGCCGGTGATGAACGGCAAGGCCGTGGAGTCGGCGATCCGGATCGGGCTGGCGCTCAACTGCGAGATCGCGCAATGGTGCCGCTTCGCCAGGAAGAACTACTTCTACCCGGACATGCCGAAGAACTTCCAGACCTCGCAGTACGACGAGCCGATCGCGTTCGACGGCTACCTGGACGTGCCGCTCGACGACGGCGAGGTGGTGCGGGTGGAGATCGAGCGCGCCCACATGGAGGAGGACACCGGCAAGTCGCTGCACGTGGGCGGGGCGACCGGCCGCATCCACGGCGCCGAGCACTCGCTGCTGGACTACAACCGGGCCGGCGTGCCGCTGATCGAGATCGTCACCAAGCCGATCACCGGCGCGGGGGAGCGCGCGCCCGAGATCGCCCGCGCGTACGTGACCGCGCTGCGGGATCTGCTCCGCGCGATGGACGTCTCCGACGTCCGTATGGATCAGGGCTCGCTGCGCTGTGACGCGAACGTGTCGCTGATGCCGAAGGGCACGAGCGAGTTCGGCACCCGTACCGAGACGAAGAACGTCAACTCGCTGCGCAGTGTCGAGCGCGCGGTACGTTACGAGATGGCCCGGCACGGCGCGGTGCTCGCGGGCGGCGGCACGATCAGGCAGGAGACCCGGCACTTCCAGGAGAGCGACGGCACGACCGCCCCTGGCCGCACGAAGGAGACGGCGGAGGACTACCGCTACTTCCCGGAACCCGACCTGGTGCCCGTCGCGCCGTCGCGCGAGTGGGTGGAGGAGCTGCGCGGCACGCTGCCGGAGCCGCCGTGGGAACGTCGCAAGCGGATCCAGGAAGAGTGGGGCCTCACCGGCGAGGAGCTGCGGGACCTCGTCAACACCGGCGCCGCCGACCTAGTCGCGGCGACCGTGGACGCCGGTGCCGAGCCGGGCGACGCCCGCAGCTGGTGGGTGCAGTTCCTGACGCAGCAGGCCAACGCGCGTGAGGTCGAGCTCGCCGATCTGCCGATCACGCCTGCTCAGGTGGCGAGGGTGATCGAGCTGGTCAAGTCCGGTGAGCTGACCAACAAGCTCGCCCGCGAGGTCGTGCAGGGCGTGCTGGCCGGTGAGGGCGAACCGGACGAGGTCGTGGAGACGCGCGGCCTCAAGGTCGTCTCGGACGACACGGCCCTGCTCACCGCCGTGGACGAGGCGCTGGCCGCGCAGCCGGACGTCGCCGAGAAGATCCGGGGCGGCAAGGTGCAGGCCGCCGGTGCGATCGTCGGCGCCGTGATGAAGGCGACGAAGGGGCAGGCCGACGCCAAGCGCGTGCGCGAGCTGATCCTGGAACGCGTCGGCGCCTGAGCATGTTCTCTCCCGCGCGGGTTTCCTGGCGCGAGTGGCTCGGCCTCGGTGCCGGGCTGCTCGGGCTCGGGACGCTGTTCCTGCCATGGACGCGGCTGCGCGCCACCGACCCGGAGGTCGGCGCCGCGCTGGCTGAGCTGCCGGCGGACGAGGTGTCCCGCTCGGCGTGGGACTCGACGTTCTTCGCGTGGTTCCCGCCGCTGTTGCTCCTGCTCGCCGGGCTCGCGGTCACGCTGGCCGGGCAGTCCGCGAAGGCGCGGGTGAGCGGCCTTCCGCAGCTGTGGCTGGTGGCGTGCGCGGTCGCGCTCGTCTCCCTCGTGCTGGGCTGGCTGATCATCGACTGGCAGTTCGGCAGCGAGCAGCGGGCGTTGCTGCGGGCCGGCGGTGTCACGGTGAACGCGGGGATCGGCCGTTACCTGGGGCTCGCCGCGGCGCTCGCCTCGACGGTGGCGGCGGTACTCGACGTGCGGGCGGCCCGCGCCGAGGCGCGGCACCCCCGTAAAGGCACTCCCGGAGGAAGACGCCGCCCGGTCTCGTGAGTGCCTACGCGAGTGAGAACGCCGGTAGCCACTCACGAGGGCTGGTGAGGTCAGTCGCGGCCGGCGCCGGACGACGGTGGCCGCACGATGATGACCACCCGGTCGTCGCTGGACACCGGGTCGCCGCCGTCCTTGTTGACGGTGCCCGCGACGGCGTAGTCGGGGGTGACCGGGTCGAAACCGTCCAGCTTGCCGTAGCTGGTCCCGTTGTCGCCGTCCATGGTGACCTGTGGCTTGCCGCCGATCGAGCCGTCCTGGGTGACCGGAAGGGCCTGCAGGTTGCCCGCCCCGGAGGTGACGACCGCCAGCATGTCGGTCCAGTCGGTGCAGCCGGTCACGCCCGGCTTGTCCGGCCAGGTCCAGGCGGGCGCGTCCAGCTTCTCGCCCGGCCGGACCAGGTGGATCGCGTCCTGTTCCGGGCCCTGGTCGGTGACCCACAGGCGGGAGCCGTCCGCCGCCTTGCAGAGCCCGCCGGGGGAGTGCAGGCCGCTCGCGAGCACCGGGGAGTCCGGACGCGGGTTGCCCGGTGCGGGCCGCCCGCCGGTGTCGATCCGCAGGATCTTGCCGGCCAGTGAGTCGGGGTCGGCGGCCGCGGCGGGGTCGCCCGCGTTGCCGGTGGCGACCAGCAACGCGCCCTTGCCATCGGTGAGCAGGGCGCCCTGGTTGCCGGTGCTGCCCTTCGGGATGCCGGTGAGCACGGGCTTGGGCTCCTGGCCTTCGGCGAAGCGCACCACCCGGTTGTCCTCGGGGGTGGTGATGTAGGCGAAGACGAGCCGGTCCTCGGCGTAGGTCGGCGACAGCGCCAGGCCGGTCAGCCCGCCGTCGCCCGTGGCATCGACGTTCAGCGCGGCGAAATCGGAGCGCTCGGCGTCCGTGCCGACGAGCGAGATGCGGCCGCTGCGGCGCTCCGCCGCGAGCGCCGTGATGGCCGAGCCGTCGGTGGGCAGGGCGGCGACCGCCGACACCGTGTCCAGGCAGGTGGCGATGACGGCCTTGTCGTAGTCGGTGCAGCCGTCCGGCGGCGGGACCGGGGTGGGCGAGCCGGGCCTGCCGCTTGGCACGGCCGGGGTACCCGCTTCGGGCAGCTCCGGCTGCGGGCCGGCCTCCGGGGTCAGCTCCGGCGCGGGTTCCCAGTCCTGCTCGGCCGTGCTCTCGCTGAAGTCGGCGCAACCGGACAGCAGCAGCGCGCCGCTGGCGGCCAGCGCCAGCGGCCACGACGTCTTCCGGGGCCGGATCCGCACAATGATCGAGCGTAGGCGGCACACCGTGAACCTCGGGTAAGCGGGTCGGCAGGCCGACCCAGCCGCGAGCCGGGCGCGCGAGTAGGCGACGATGGCGGGAATGACGGTCACGGTCCTGGTTCCCGACGACGACGGTGTGACGGCGCTGACGGAGGTCGCCGGCGTGCACCCGGTGCGCTACACGGCGGGCGAGCCGCTGCCCGCGGAGGCCGCCGACGCGGAGGTGCTGATCCCGGGGTTCCCGTGGTCGTCGCAGACCCCGGCGCTGCTGGCCGAACTGCCCCGGCTCAAGCTGATCCAGCTGCTCTCGGCGGGTGCCGAGGACTGGGTGGGCGAGCTGCCTCCGGGGGTCCTGCTGGCCACCTGCCGTGGCGCGCACGGTGGCAGCACCGCCGAGTGGGTGATGGCCGTGCTGCTGTCGATGTTCCGTGATCTGGGCGCCTTCGCCCACGCGCAGAACGAGCGCGACTGGACGCCGCGCAGCACCGACACGCTCCAGGGCAAGCGGGTGCTCATCGTGGGTGCCGGGGACCTCGGCCGCCAGTTGCGGCGCAAGCTGGAGCCGTTCGACACCTGGGTGACCATGGTCGGGCTGTCCGCGCGGGACGGCGTGCACGGCGTCGACGAGTTGCCCGGCCTGCTCACCGACAGCGAGGTGGTCGTGCTGATGGTGCCGCTCACCTCGCGCACGCAGGGCATGGTCGACGCGGCGTTCCTCGCGGCGATGCCGGACGGCGCGCTGCTGGTGAACGCCTCGCGCGGGCAGGTGGTGGACACCGAGGCCCTGCTCGGGGCCCTGACTTCCGGGCGGCTGCGGGCGGCGCTGGACGTCACCGATCCCGAGCCGTTGCCACCGGAGCATCCGCTGTGGAAGGCGCCCGGCCTGCTGCTGACCCCGCACGTGGCCGGCTCGGTCCGTGGCGCGCGGCGGCGCTCGTACGTCGTGGCGGTCGCCGAGATCGAGCGCTACGTGCAGGGCGAGCTGCCGCAGAACCTCGTGCACGGCGAGTACTGAGCGGCGGGCCCGCCGGGGAGAAGTGCACAGCCGTTCTCCCGCGCGTCACCCGGATGCTCTACTCTGCCCGCGCATGACGACTCGTGACGATGGGTACGACGACGGGTTCGACGAGCCGACGACCACCATCTCGCAGCCAGACGACTTCGAGAGCCGGATGGCCGACGAGCCGGAGCGCTGGCACAGCGGGCTCGACCTCGGCCTGCTCGTGCTGCGGCTGGTGCTGGGCGGCACCATGGTGGTGCACGGCCTGCAGAAGCTGTTCGGGTGGTTCGGCGGGCCGGGCATCGGCGGCTTCGCCGATGCGCTGGAGTCCTTTGGCTACACGACACAGACCACGCTGCTGTCCTGGGTCACCGCGCTGGCCGAGGTGACCGGCGGCGCGCTGCTGGTGGTCGGGCTGTTCACGCCGCTCGGCGCCGCGGCCGTGCTCGGGGTGGCCGCCAACATCGTGTTCGTCAAGTTCGGCGACGGCTTCTTCATGGGCGACGGTTCGGGTTACGAGTACGAACTCATGCTCGGCGCCGCCGCGTTCGCGCTGATGTTCACCGGCTCCGGCCGGATCGCGCTGGACAAGAACACCCCGTGGCGGCGCAACACCCTGCCGTTCGGCTTCGTTGGCCTCGTGCTCGCCGCGGCGGGCTCGGTGGTCGTGCTCATCCTTTGCCGCTGAACCGCAAGGGAGCTTCACCACGGCACGACGGTGGTGAAGCTCCCTTGCCGCGCGCGGTCGAGGTCACCTCGCGGGGTCGCGGACGGCGCCCGTGTCGGCGGAGGTGGCCATCCGGGCGTAGGCGCGCAGCGCGCCGGTGAGCGGCCGCTCGCGCTGCGCCGGCTGCCACGGCCGCTCGTTCGCCTCCATCTTCGCGCGGCGCTCCGCGAGCACGTCGTCGTCCACCAGCAGTTGCAGTCTGCGCTCGCGCACGTCGATGAGAATCTGGTCTCCGTCGGCGACCAGGCCGATCGCGCCGCCCGCCGCCGCCTCGGGCGAGATGTGGCCCACCGAGATCCCGGACGACCCGCCGGAGAAGCGGCCGTCGGTGATCAGCGCGCACCGCTTGCCGAGCCCGGCGCCCTTGAGGAACGCCGTCGGGTGCAGCATCTCCTGCATGCCGGGACCGCCCGCGGGCCCCTCGTAACGCACCACCAGCACGTCACCGGGCTGGATCCGCTTGCCGAGGATCGCCGAGACGGCCTCCTCCTGGCTCTCCACGACCCGCGCCGGGCCCTGGAAACGCCACAGCTCCTCCTCGATGCCCGCCGACTTGATCACCGCCCCCCGCTCGGCCAGGTTGCCGCGCAGCACCGCGAGCCCGCCGTCGGTGGTGTGGGCGTTGGCGACGTCGCGGATGCAGCCGCCCGCCGCGTCGGTGTCCAGATCGGACCACCGGTTCGACGTCGAGAACGCCTCGGTGGTGCGCACCCCGCCCGGTGCGGCGTGGAACAGCTCCAGCGCCTCGGCCGAAGGTGAACCGCCGCGGATGTCCCAGGTGGACAGCCACTCCTCCAAAGAGGACGCGTGCACGGCGTGGACGTCCTCGTTGAGCAGGCCGCCGCGGTACAGCTCGCCGAGAATCGCCGGGATACCACCCGCGCGGTGTACATCCTCCACGTGGTAGTCGGAGTTTGGCGCCACTTTGGACAGGCAGGGAACCCGCTGCCCGACCGCGTCGATGTCGTCGATGGTGAACGCGATCTCGCCCTCCTGCGCGGCGGCGAGGATGTGCAGCACCGTGTTGGTCGAGCCGCCCATCGCCATGTCCAGTGCCATCGCGTTCTCGAACGCGTTCCGGCCGGCGATCGAGCGCGGCAGCGCCGCCTCGTCGTCCTGCTCGTACCAACGCCTCGCCAGCTCCACCACGGTGCGCCCGGCACCGGTGAACAGCTCGCGGCGGGCCGCGTGCGTGGCCAGCGTGGAGCCGTTGCCCGGCAGCGCGAGCCCGAGTGCCTCGGTGAGACAGTTCATCGAGTTGGCGGTGAACATGCCGGAGCACGAGCCGCACGTGGGACACGCCGAACGCTCCACGGCGGACAGTCCGTCGTCGTCGACGGCGGTGCTCGCCGAGGCGGAGATGGCGGTGATGAGATCCGTGGGCGCCTGCGCCACCCCCTCGACCACGACGGCCTTGCCGGCCTCCATCGGTCCACCCGAGACGAACACGGTGGGGATGTTCAGCCGCATCGCGGCGTTGAGCATGCCCGGCGTGATCTTGTCGCAGTTGGAGATGCACACGAGCGCGTCGGCCTGGTGCGCGTTGACCATGTACTCCACCGAGTCCGCGATGATCTCGCGCGAGGGCAGCGAGTAGAGCATCCCGCTGTGCCCCATCGCGATGCCGTCGTCGACCGCGATCGTGTGGAACTCCCTGGGGACGCCGCCCGCCTCGCGCACCGCGCCTGCGACCACGTCACCGAGGTCCCTGAGGTGCACGTGCCCGGGGACGAACTGGGTGTAGGAGTTGGCGACGGCCACGATCGGCTTGCCGAAGTCGCTGTCGGTCATGCCGGTGGCGCGCCACAGGGAGCGGGCGCCCGCGGCGTTGCGGCCGTGTGTGGTGGTTCGGGAGCGCAGCTGAGGCATGCGCGCCAGATTACGCCTGGTCTCCTTCGCCCTCTCCGGGTTGTTCGCCTTCCTCGGCGAGCACGCCCGAAGGGTCGGGGAGCCTGCCCTCGCTGACGAGGGCGAGCACGGGCAGGTGCCGGGTGCGCACCGCGGGCAGCGCGATCCTGCTGTCGTCGGCGAGCACGGCGCGAACCTTGGACCGCTCGGTGAGCGCCAGGCCCTTGAGCGCCGTCCACGGCAGGTGGCGCGTGCGGAACATCGTCCGCACGGTCAGGCCCTCGCGCGTCGCGACGGTGCGGGTCCGGATGATCCACACGGTGAGCCCGAGCGGAACCAGGTACAGCGCCTGCAGTCCGGGCAGCGCGAACGCCGCGGGCGTCACGCAGAACAGGAGGATGATGACGGCGAGCAGCGCGATCCCGGGTACCCGGAAGACCGCGCGCCTGCTCTCGTCCGGCTGCTGGGGCTCGTCGGCGTTGCCTGCCTCGTCGGTCACGCCCAGATAGTGCCCCGGGCCGCGGCGCGCCCGGAAAGCGGGGGAGTCCGACCGTCGGAGTGTCCAGTATCCGGAATCACCATCCCGCCAAGTTGACACTCGTGACAGTGGGCGATTAACGTCGTGCCCGTGACACCGCAGATCGGCCTCGTACTTCCCAAGCGCGTCGACGCTTAGGGACAGCCTCTGCATCGACGCGCGACCCTCGTGCGACCTTCTCGGTCGGCGGGGGTTTTTTGATGCCCGGACCGCAAGCCCGCCGAAGAACGACCGCTGAGAACGACAAGACCCCACAAGCAGCCAGCACCGAGAACCCACGAGGCAGAACCGATGACAAGCGCCACCTCGCGATCGGAATCGAACGCTGGGCCGACACCGCAACCGGCGTCGCCCAGCCAACTGGGAGCCCGCCCGAAGCCGGGACCGCCCGCCGGAACACCCGTCCGGGTGACCGGCGCGCAGTCGCTCGTGCGTTCGCTCGAGGCGGTCGGCGCCGAGGTCGTATTCGGCATTCCGGGCGGCACGATCCTGCCGGCGTACGACCCGCTGCTCGACTCGACGAAGGTGCGGCACGTGCTGGTGCGGCACGAGCAGGGCGCGGGGCACGCCGCGACCGGCTACGCGCAGGCGACCGGCAAGGTCGGCGTGTGCATGGCGACCTCGGGGCCCGGTGCGACGAACCTGGTGACCCCGCTGGCCGACGCGAACATGGACTCGGTGCCGCTGGTGGCGATCACCGGGCAGCAGTCGCGCGCGCTGATCGGCACCGACGCCTTCCAGGAGGCCGACATCTGCGGCATCACGCTGCCGATCACCAAGCACAACTTCCTGGTGACCGACCCGGCGGAGATACCGAGGGTGGTCGCGGAGGCGTTCCACCTGGCGAGCACGGGCAGGCCGGGGCCGGTCCTGGTGGACATCCCCAAGGACGTCCTGCAGGAGATGACGTCGTTCTCGTGGCCGCCGGAGATGCGGCTGCCGGGGTACCGGCCGACGCTGCGCCCGCACGGCAAGCAGGTGCGCGAGGCGGCCCGGCTGATCTCGCAGTCGCGGCGGCCGGTGCTCTACGTCGGCGGTGGCGTGGTGAAGGCACGGGCGGCCGCGCAGCTGCGGGAGCTGGCCGAGCTGTCCGGAATCCCGGTGGTCACCACGCTGATGGCGCGGGGGGTGTTCCCCGACTCGCACTCCCAGCATCTGGGCATGCCCGGGATGCACGGCTCGGTGGCCGCGGTGGCCGCGATGCAGCGGGCGGACCTGCTGATCGCCCTCGGCGCCCGGTTCGACGACCGGGTGACCGGCCAGCTGACGACGTTCGCGCCGGACGCCACCGTGGTGCACGCCGACATCGACCCCGCGGAGATCTCCAAGAACCGCAAGGCCGACGTGCCGATCGTGGGGGACTGCGCCGAGATCATCACCGAGCTGATCGCCGCCGTGCGCGAGAGCGAGCGGTCCGGCCCGCCGGACCTCGCGGCCTGGTGGACGCAGGTCGACTCCTGGCGGGACACCTTCCCGGCGGGCTACGAGTGGCCGCCGGACGGCGCGCTGTCGCCGCAGTACGTGATCGAGCGGATCGGTGAGCTGGCCGGCCCGGACGCGATCTACACGGCGGGCGTCGGCCAGCACCAGATGTGGGCCGCGCAGTTCATCCGCTACGAGAACCCGAACACGTGGATCAACTCCGGCGGGCTCGGCACGATGGGCTTCGCGGTCCCCGCCGCGATGGGCGCGCAGTTCGGGTTCCCGGACAGGCAGGTGTGGGCCATCGACGGCGACGGCTGCTTCCAGATGACCAACCAGGAACTGGCGACCTGCGCGATCGAGGGGGCGCCGATCAAGGTCGCGGTGATCAACAACGGCAACCTCGGCATGGTCCGCCAGTGGCAGAACCTGTTCTACGCCGAGCGTTACTCCAACACCGACCTCGGCACGCACAAGCACCGCATCCCGGACTTCACCCTGCTCGCCGAGGCGCTCGGCTGCGCGGGACTGCGCTGCGAGACCAAGGACGAGGTCGACGACGTCATCCAGCGCGCGATGGCCATCAACGACCGCCCCGTCGTGATCGACTTCGTGGTGGGCAAGGATGCCCAGGTGTGGCCGATGGTCGCCGCGGGCACCAGCAACGACGAGATCATGGCCGCGCGCGGCATCCGGCCGCTGTTCGACGACGACGAGGTGTCCGAGGTGTCCCAATGACGAACCACACACTGAGTGTTCTGGTGGAGAACGTCCCGGGTGTGCTGGCCCGCGTGTCGGGCCTGTTCTCCCGGCGGGGATTCAACATCGAGTCCCTCGCCGTCGGGCCCACGGAGAACCCCGAGGTGTCCCGGATGACGATCGTGGTCGCCGTTGAGGAGCTACCGCTCGAACAGGTGACCAAGCAGCTCAACAAGCTCGTCAACGTCATCAAGATCGTGGAGCTCGACCCGGAGGTCTCCGTGCAGCGCGAACTGCTGCTCGTGAAGGTGCGGGCGGACGCCACGGTGCGCAGCCAGGTCCTGGAGACCGTGCATCTCTTCCGTGCCAAGGTGGTGGACGTGTCGCCGGAGGCACTGACCATCGAGGCCACCGGCACCGGCGACAAGATCGGCGCGCTGCTGCGCATGCTGGAGCCCTACGGCGTGCGCGAACTCGTCCAGTCCGGCATGGTCGCGGTCGGCCGGGGCGCCCGGTCGATCACGGCGACCTCCTCGCGCTGACGCGCCCGCCCTTCGCTCTGCCGGACCGTTTTCAAGAACCGAAAGGAAGTACCACCCCTCATGTCAGTCGAAACCTTCTATGACGACGACGCGGATCTGAGCATCATCCAGGGTCGCAAGGTCGCCGTGATCGGATACGGCAGCCAGGGCCACGCGCACGCCCTGAGCTTGCGCGACTCCGGGGTCGATGTGCGCATCGGTCTGCCCGAGGGGTCGCGCTCGCGTGGCAAGGCCGAGGACGAGGGCCTGCGCGTGCTGACGCCGGCGGAGGCGTCCAAGGAAGCCGATCTGATCATGATCCTGGCGCCCGACACGAAGCAGCGCACCATCTACACCGAGGACATCGAGCCGAACCTGAAGGACGGCGACGCGCTGTTCTTCGGGCACGGCTTCAACATCCGCTACGACCTCATCAAGCCGCCGGCCAATGTGGATGTCGCGATGGTGGCGCCGAAGGGGCCGGGGCACCTGGTACGCCGCCAGTTCGTCGACGGCAAGGGGGTGCCCTGCCTGATCGCGGTCGAGCAGGACCCGAGCGGCAACGGCCAGGCGATCGCGCTCTCCTACGCGGCCGCCATCGGCGGCGCCCGCGCGGGCGTCATCAAGACGACCTTCAAGGAGGAGACGGAGACCGACCTGTTCGGGGAGCAGTCGGTGCTCTGCGGCGGCACCTCGGCGCTCGTGCAGACCGGTTTCGAGGTGCTCACCGAGGCGGGCTACGCGCCGGAGATCGCCTACTTCGAGGTGCTGCACGAGCTGAAGCTCATCGTCGACCTCATGTACGAGGGCGGCATCGCGCGGATGCGGTACTCCATCTCCGACACCGCCGAGTACGGCGACCTGACCAGGGGCCCGCGCGTGATCGGCCCGCAGGTCAAGGAGAACATGAAGGCGATTCTCGCCGAGATCCAGGACGGCACGTTCGCGCGGGAGTGGGTCGCCGAGGACGAGGCGGGCCGCCCGAACTACCGCAAGCTGCAGGAGGCAGGCGAGCAGCACTCCATCGAGGAGACCGGCAAGAAGCTGCGCGGCCTGATGTCGTGGGTGGACCGCCCGATCACCGAGACCGCCTGACGCGCTACGCACCGTCTATCGAGGTCACCTCACTCGGGTGACGAGTGAGGTGGCCTCGCGCGTATCCGGCGCCGATGGCTTAACGTGCGGCATATGAGTGACGAACGGCGATCCGCCGTCGACGACAAGGCCCACATCCGCGACGAGCTCGACCTCGACAGTGCGGAGTGGCGGCGGGTGCCGCCCGAGGGAAACGTGATCGAGTACGCGTTCGTCCCGCACACCGACGGCCTGACCTACGTCGCGATCCGCTCGCAATCCGATCCGGACACCGCCGCCCTGGTCTTCACGTCCACCGAGTGGGACGCGTTCATCGCGGGAGCGCGGGACGGTGAGTTCGACCAGCCCTGAGCCACCGGCCGGATCGTCTCGCGTTGTGGACACATTGCGGCGTGGTTAACACGGAGCCCACTCCGGGGCTAGACTGCGCGCGTCCGGGCACAGCGTCGTGACCCGATGAGCGCGTCCGCGAGGGCTATTCACGATCCTGCCGGCGGGACCGCCCGGAACTCACGGAGCTCACGGAGCTCACCGAGCTCACGGAGGGTGGTTCGCGACGACGGGATGCCGGCGCCGCGCGGGTGGCGAAGCCACGTACCGGTGTGAAGAGCCCGGGTGCCGTACCGGGCACCGCGAACCGAACCCGATCCGAAAGGCGCATCGTGACCAATTCCAGCCAGCCCGTCGTTCTCCTCGCCGAGAAGCTCGCTCCCTCCGCGGTGAGCGCGCTCGGCGACGAGGTCGAGGTCCGGCATGTGGACGGGACCGACCGTCCGGCACTGCTGGCCGCGGTCGGCGACGCCGACGCGTTGCTCGTCCGGTCCGCCACGAAGGTCGACGCCGAAGTGCTCGGTGCTTCGAACAAGCTCAAGGTCGTCGCCCGCGCCGGGGTGGGGCTGGACAACGTCGACGTGCCTGCCGCCACCGAGCGGGGCGTGCTGGTGGTCAACGCGCCGACCTCGAACATCGTCTCCGCCGCCGAGCACGCCGTGGCGCTGCTGCTCGCGGTCGCCCGGCGGGTGCCGGCCGCCGACCAGAGCCTGCGCGGCGGGGAGTGGAAGCGCAGCGCCTACACCGGCGTCGAGCTCAACGGCAAGACCGTCGGCGTGGTGGGCCTCGGCAAGATCGGCCAGCTCTTCGCGCAGCGGGTCGCCGCGTTCGACACCCACGTCATCGCCTACGACCCGTACGTCTCCGCCGCGCGCGCCGCGCAGCTCGGCATCGAACTCGTCTCGCTCGACGAGCTGCTGGAGCGCGCCGACGCGATCTCCATCCACCTGCCGAAGACGCCCGAGACGAAGGGCCTCATCGACGCCGCCGCGCTGGCCAAGACCAAGAAGGGCGTGCTGATCGTCAACGCCGCCCGCGGCGGGCTCGTCGACGAGGACGCGCTCGCCAACGCCGTCAAGGACGGCCAGGTCGGCGGCGCGGGCGTGGACGTGTTCGTCACCGAACCGACCACCTCCAGCCCGCTGTTCGACCTGCCCAACGTCGTGGTCACGCCGCACCTGGGCGCCTCGACCGCGGAGGCGCAGGACCGGGCGGGCACCGATGTCGCCGTCTCGGTGAAGCTCGCGCTGCGCGGTGACTTCGTCCCGGACGCCGTGAACGTCGCGGGCGGCACGGTCAGCGAGGAGGTGCGGCCCTACCTGCCGCTCGCCCAGAAGCTGGGCACGGTCCTCTCGGCGTTCAGCGCGAAGCCCCCTTCGTCGGTCTCCGTGGTCGCCAGTGGCGAGCTCTCCGGTGAGGACGTGAGCGTGCTCCAGCTCTCGGCCTTGCGCGGGGTCTTCTCCGGGGTCGTCGAGGACCAGGTGACGTTCGTCAACGCGCCGAGGCTCGCCGAGGAGCTCGGCGTGCAGGTGCAGGTCACCACCGAGCCGGAGAGCCCGAACTTCCGCAGCCTGCTGACCGTGCGCGCCGTGCACAACGACGGCAGCGCGCACTCCGTGTCGGGCACGGTCATCGGCAAGGACGAGGTACAGAAGGTCGTCGAGGTCAACGGACGGCACTTCGACCTGCGCGCCGAGGGCCACGTGCTGCTGCTCGAGTACCCGGACCGCCCGGGGATCATGGGCAGGGTCGGCACCCTGCTCGGCGAGGCCGGGATCAACATCGAGGCCGCGCAGATCAGCCAGACCACGGATCGCTCCGACGCCGTGATGCTGCTGCGGGTGGATCGCGCGGTCGACTCGCACCTGCTGGAGCCGATCGGCGCCACGGTCGACGCGCGGATGATCCGCGCGGTCGCCTTCGAGTGAGCCTGCGCGCCCGGCGGCGCCGAGCCGCCGGGCGCCCTCGCCGCCAACGGGGACCCAAGATCAACATATGGGTAGCGCTGTGCCACGATCGGGTGGCTACAGGCAGGCCGGACTCCGGCGTAAGGGTGGTTCTGCTTCGGCGGATTGTCGACTGCCGGTAACCTGCCGTGGCTGGAGTTTGATCGCAAATGGGGCATCCGGGGTCCGGTCCCCGATCGACGGAGGTGTATGGATGCGGCTCGCTGTGATCCCAGGTGACGGGATCGGGCCCGAGGTGGTCACCGAGGCGCTGAAGGTGCTGGGTGAGGTCGTTCCGGGCGCGGAGACTACGAACTACGACCTCGGCGCCGCGCGCTGGCACGCGACCGGTGAGCTGCTTCCCGAGTCGGTACTCGGCGAACTCCGGCAGCACGACGCCATCCTCCTCGGCGCCGTCGGCGATCCGACCGTGCCGAGCGGGATCCTGGAGCGCGGGCTGCTGCTGCGCCTGCGCTTCGAGCTCGACCACCACGTGAACCTGCGGCCCGCCCGGCTGTACCCGGGCGTGCGGGGCCCGCTGTCCGATCCCGGTGAGATCGACATGCTGGTGGTGCGGGAGGGCACCGAGGGCCCTTACGCGGGCAACGGCGGCCTGCTGCGCAAGGACACCGAGCACGAGATCGCCACCGAGGTCAGCGTCAACACCGCGTTCGGGATCCGGCGGGTCGTCGCCGACGCGTTCGCGCGTGCCGAGCGGCGTCCCCGCAAGCACCTCACCCTGGTGCACAAGACGAACGTGCTCGAACACGCGGGCTCGCTGTGGTCGCGCATCGTCGAGGAGGTGTCCCTCGAGCACCCCGACGTGACCGTGAACTACTCGCACGTCGACGCCGCGACCATCCACATGGTCACCGATCCCGGCCGTTTCGACGTGATCGTCACCGACAACCTGTTCGGCGACATCATCACCGACCTCGCCGCGGCGGTGACCGGCGGCATCGGGCTCGCCGCGAGCGGAAACCTGGACATCACCAAGCGCAACCCCAGCATGTTCGAGCCCGTGCACGGCAGCGCACCGGACATCGCGGGCCAGAACCTGGCCGACCCGACAGCGGCCGTGCTGTCGATGTCCCTGCTCCTCGACCACCTCGGCGAGATCGAGGCTGCGCGGCGGATCGAGGCCTCGGTGGCCTTCGACCTGGCGACCCGTGACCAGTCCTCGCCGGGCAGCACCCAGGGCATCGGCGACCGGCTGGCCGCGCTCGTCTCCTCGAACGCCCGCCAGGCCAGCTGAGGCGTACCCGTACAGCGAAGGCCACCTGGACCGCGTCCGCGGCTCCAGGTGGCCTTCGGCGTGTGTTGGCGGGCCCGTGGCCGGGAACTCCTCGCGGGAGGAACTCCCCTTGTGAGGTGGTTCGCCATGTGGAAATGGCTGCGCAACCTGCTGGAACGCCGCGAGCCGGCATCGTCGAGCGCGCCCGAGGCCGACGCGGCCACCGACCCCGCGGTGGCCAGGGCGCGTCCGACCGGCGGCAGGCCGGACGAGCGCGCGGACAACCCGAGCACGACCGGTCCAGGGCCCAGCGACACGTTCGTCGGCCGGGCCGAGGGCGAGGACATCGGCTACACCGGTGAGACCGGAGCCGGTGCCCGCGCGGAGCGTGACCGGGAGGACTGACCCGGTACGGTCCCGGGCCGGCAGGTCCAGTATCCGGGAATGCGCGCCCACGAGTTGGGCCCGGCGCGTTCCTGTGGCATGATGCGGGCATGAACGCGTCTCGCGTGATCATTATCCGCCAGCGCGCCGGGTAGGTGCCTTCCCAGGCACCCGGCGCGCAGACCTCTCGCATCCGCGGGGGGTCTTTTTGTTTGTCAGGACAACCCGCTCGACCGCCTGAGGAGAGACCCGTGAGCCGCACGGAACCGGCCGACACCCCGCTCGGGGACGACTTCCACCTCTACGACACGACTCTGCGCGACGGGGCCCAGCGAGAGGGGATCTCGTACTCCGTGACCGACAAGCTGGCGGTCGCGCGGCTGCTGGACGAGCTCGGCGTCGGCTTCATCGAGGGCGGCTGGCCGGGGGCGATGCCGAAGGACACCGAGTTCTTCGCCAGGGCCACCTCGGGCGAACTGGTGCTCAAGCACGCGGCGCTGGTCGCGTTCGGCTCCACCCGCAAGGCCGGGGTCAAGGCTGCCGAGGACAAGCAGGTCCGGGCCCTGCTCGACTCCGCGGCCCCGGTCATCACGCTGGTGGCCAAATCGGACCTGCGGCACATCGAGCGCGCGCTGCGGGTGGATGTCGACGAGGCGTGCGCGATGGTGGAGGACACGATCTCCTTCCTCGTCGCCGAGGGCAGGCGGGTCTTCCTGGACGCCGAGCACTTCTTCGACGGCTACGCCCACGATCCCGACGCCGCTCTGCGGGTGCTCGACGCCGCCGGGCGGGGCGGCGCCGACGTCGTGGTGCTGTGCGACACCAACGGCGGGCAGTTGCCGTTGCAGCTCGCCGAGACCGTGCGCGAGGTGGCGGAGCGCACCGGTCTGCGGCTGGGCATCCACTGCCAGGACGACACCTCCTGCGCCGTGGCGAACAGCATCGCCGCGGTGCAGGCCGGCGCGACGCACGTGCAGTGCACCGCGAACGGTTACGGCGAGCGGGCCGGCAACGCCGACCTGTTCGCCGTGACGGGAAACCTCGTGGCCAAGCTCGGCATGGACGTGCTCCCCACCGGGAGCGCAGCCGAGCTCACCCGCGTCTCCCATGCCCTTGCCGAGATCGCGAACATCGCCCCCGACACCCACCAGGCCTACGTCGGGGCCTCGGCCTTCGCCCACAAGGCGGGGCTGCACGCGAGCGCGATCAAGGTGGATCCGTTGTTGTACAACCACATCGATCCAGCTCTCGTCGGCAACGACATGCGGGTACTGGTCACGGAGATGGCTGGCAGGGCCAGCCTTGAGCTCAAGGGACGTGAGCTCGGGGTGGACCTTGCCAGCCGGCCCGAGGTGCTCACCAGCGTGCTGAGCAAGGTGAAGCGCCTCGAGGCGGGCGGCTGGTCGTTCGAGGCGGCGGACGCGTCGCTGGAACTGCTGCTGCGCAGGGAGGCCGAGGGCCCGGACGGCCACGAGCTCGCGGAGCCGCCGTTCACCCTGGAGTCCTACCGGGTCGTGCTCGACCACCGCGCCGACGGCGAGGTCATCTCCGAGGCGACGGTGAAGGTGCACGTCGGCGGTGAGCGCATGATCGCCACCGCTGAGGGCAACGGGCCGGTCAACGCGCTGGACGCAGCGCTGCGCAAGGCGCTGCTGCCGCACCTGTCCTGGTTGGACACCGTGGAGCTGTCCGACTACAAGGTGCGCATCCTCGCCGGGCATCCCGGTACGGATGCCGTGACCAGGGTGCTCATCGAGTCGAGCGACGGCAGGCGCGAGTGGACCACGGTGGGGGTGCACGAGAACATCGTCGAGGCGAGCTGGCTGGCCCTGTGCGACGCGCTGGTGCACAAGAGCCTGCGGTGCTCGTGAATGCGCAGACGAGTTCTAACTCGGGTAGCCACTCACGAGTCATGAACCCCGGTAGGCGCTGACGAGGCGCGGGCCATAGGCTGAGGACGTGCGCTTGGCTCGAATCGCTCATCCCGACGGTGTCGCGTTCGCCTCGATCGAGGGGGACGTGGACAGCCCGGACGACGCCCAGGTCCTGGAGATCGCCGAACACCCGTTCGGGCAGCCGAACTTCACCGGGCGGCGCTGGCCGCTCGCCGACGTCCGGCTGCTCGCACCCATCCTGCCGACGAAGGTGATCGCGGTCGGCCGCAACTACTCCGCGCACGCCGCGGAGTTCGGCCACGAGGTGCCGGCCGACCCGATGATCTTCCTCAAGCCGAACACCAGCGTGATCGGCCCGAACGTGGCCATCAAGCTCCCGCCTGCCTCGTCGCGGGTGGACTTCGAGGGCGAGCTGGCCGTCGTCATCGGCCAGCCGGTCAAGCACGTGCCCGCCGCCCGCGCGAGCGCCGCCGTGCTCGGCTACACCATCGCCAACGACGTCAGCGCCCGCGACCTCCAGAAGTCGGACGGCCAGTGGGGCAGGGCCAAGGGGTTCGACACGTTCTGCCCGCTCGGCCCGTGGATCGAGACCGCGGTGGACCCCGGCGACCTGGCGATCCGTTCCGAGGTGGACGGTGTGGTCAAGCAGGACGCCCGTACCTCCGCGCTGGTGCACGGGGTGCCGGAGCTGATCGAGTTCGTGTCGGCGGTGATGACCCTGCTGCCCGGCGACGTGATCCTCACCGGAACCCCGGAGGGGGTCGGGCCGATCGAGGACGGGCAGCAGGTGTCGATCACGGTCGAGGGCATCGGCACGCTCACGAATCCGGTGCGGACCGCCTAGCGAACTCCGGCGCGTGCTCGGGCCGCAGCCCGACGCCGACGAGGTACGCCGGGATGAACGTGGCCTGCGGTAGCCGCCGCATCAGCGCGATGAACGGCTTCGGCGGGCCCATTCGCGTCCCGTTGACGACCGGCGTCATCACGGCACGGTGCAGGATGCGTTGCAGCCCCTGGACGAGGATCGTCGGCAGCAGCCTGCGGGCGCGGACCTTCGCCAGGTCGCGCCCCTGCACGGCCCCGCGCCGCAGCGGCTCCGCCAGCAGAGTGGCCGCGGCCACCGCGTCCTGCACGGCGAGATTGATGCCGACACCGCCGATCGGCGACATCGCGTGCGCGGCGTCGCCGATGCAGAGCAGGCCGTCGATGTGCCAGCGGTGCAGCCGGTTCAGCCGGACGTCGAGGTGCTTGATGTCGTCCATCGACTCCAGCGAGCCGGTCCGGTCGGCCAGCCCCGGCATGAGCTCGTCGAGCTCCTCCCGGAAGTGCTCGATCCCGCGCGCCCGCAGCTGCGGGTCGGTGCCCTTCTTCGCGATGTAGGCGATCTGGAAGTAGCCCTCGCGCGGGATGACGATCGCGAACTGGCCACGCCGCATCCGGGGGGTGAGTGCCGCAGCCTGCTCCCCGGCCTCGCGGGGCAGCCCGAACCACCACGCGTCGAAGGGCACCGGCGACTCCTTCGGGCGCAGCCCGGCCTGTGCGCGGGACATCGAGCCGCGGCCGTCGCAGGCGACCGTCAGCTCGGCACGCAGCTCACCGCTCTCGCCCTCGGCGGTCCGGTAGCGCACCCCGCGCACCCGGCCGCCCTCCTGGATCAGCTCGGTCGCCTCGGTGTTCATCCGCAGCGTGAACGTGGGTTCCTCGCGCCCGGCGTCGGCGAGGAGGTCGAGCAGGTCCCACTGCGGGACCATCGCGATGTAGGGGTGGCGTACCCCGACCCGGCTCAGCCGCCGCAGGTCGCCGACCACGACGCGCTCGTCGTCCGACACCGGGAAGGCGATTTCCTCCAGCCTGCTCTGCGGCAGCTTCGCGAAGCGCTCACCGAGGCCGAGCTCGTCCAGCAGCTGCATCGTCGACGGGTGCACCGTGTCGCCCCGGAAGTCCCTGAGGAAGTCGGCGTGCTTCTCCAGGACGGTCACCTCGACACCGGCACGCGCGAGCAGCAGCCCGAGCACCATCCCGGCGGGACCACCCCCGACGACGACGCAGGTCGTGCGTTCGCTCATCATCCACACCTCTTATTCATCATTTGTTGAATAAGCTCACGATGCACCCTCACGCGCCCTGGGTCAACCGATATACGCTGAACGGGCTATGACTGAGACCAAGCCAGTACGCGCTCGTTTCTGCCCCTCGCCGACCGGGACCCCACACGTCGGGCTCATCCGCACGGCGCTGTTCAACTGGGCGTTCGCCCGCCACCACGGCGGCAGCCTGGTGTTCCGCATCGAGGACACCGATGCCGCCAGGGACACCGAGGAGTCCTACGAGGCGCTGCTCGACGCGCTGCGCTGGCTCGGTCTGGACTGGGACGAGGGGCCCGAGGTCGGCGGGGAGTTCGGGCCGTACCGGCAGAGCGAGCGCGGGGAGATCTACGCCGACGTCGCCGCGCGGCTGCTCGAAGCCGGTGAGCTGTACGAGGCGTTCTCCACCGCCGAGGAGGTCGAGCAGCGCCGCCGGGCCGCCGGGCAGGACCCGAAGCTGGGCTACGACAACCACGACCGGGAGCTCACCGCCGAGCAGAAGGCGGCCTTCCGGGCCGAGGGCCGCGCCCCCGTGCTGCGGCTGCGGATGCCCGGTGAGGACCTGACCTGGAACGACCTGGTGCGCGGCGAGATCACCTTCAAGGCGGGCACGATCCCGGATCCGGTGCTGGTGCGGGCCAACGGCCAGCCGCTCTACACGCTGACCAACCCGGTCGACGACGCGCTGATGGGCATCACGCACGTACTGCGCGGGGAGGACCTGCTGCCCTCCACGCCCCGGCAACTCGCGCTGTACCAGGCACTGCGGCGGACCGGCGTCGCCGGCTTCATCCCCGAGTTCGGGCACCTGCCCTACGTGCTGGGGGAGGGCAACAAGAAGCTGTCCAAACGCGACCCCACGTCCAACCTGTTCAACTACCGCGAGCGTGGCTTCATCCCGGAGGGCCTGCTGAACTACCTCGCGCTGCTGGGCTGGTCGATCGCCGAGGACCGGGACATCTTCACCGTCGACGAGCTCGTCGAGGCGTTCGAGATCACGAAGGTCAGCGCCAACCCCGCCCGGTTCGACGTGAAGAAGGCCGAGGCGATCAACGGCACCCACGTGCGCGCGCTCGCGCCTACCGACTTCGCCCACCGGGTCGTGCCGTACCTCAGCGCCGCCGGAGTGCTGCCCGCCGAGCCGAGCGACGACCAGCTCGCCCGGCTGCGGGCCATCGCCCCGCTGGTGCAGGAGCGCGTGACCGTGCTCTCCGACGCCACCGACATGGTCCGGTTCCTCTTCGTCGACGAGGACAGCTTCGCGCCGGAGGAGGCCGCGGCGACCAAGGCGCTCGGTCCGGATGCCGAGCCGGTGCTGCGCGCGGCGATCGAGTCGCTCGAGGCGCTACCGTCGTGGGATGCCGCGTCGATCGAGCAGGCGCTGAAGGACGCGCTCGTGGAAGGTCTGGGACTCAAGCCCCGTAAGGCTTTCGCGCCGGTCCGGGTGGCGGTTACCGGGCGCACGGTTTCGCCGCCGCTGTACGAATCGATGGAACTTCTCGGACGGCAGGTGTCCCTCGGGCGGCTGTACCGGGCGCTGCCGGGCAACTGAGCGTAGAGGTGCTAAACCGAAACAGAGCAGCACTTATCACCTCCTCAGCCGAGTCGGTATCCGCGAAAGTGCCCTAGCCTCGCGGGGTGGAATTTGCGCCTGCCTCCCCGACAGCACCGCAAACCGCCGCCGGGCTCGGCCGCGACGTGCCGTGGATCTCTCCGGAACTCCGGCTGGTATGCCTCGATATCGACGACACCCTGATCGACTTCTCCGCGGCGGGCCGAAGATCGCTGGCCGCGCTGATCGGCAGGGCGGATCTGTGGCCGCTGTGGGAGCACATCACCGACGAACACGTCGCCAGGGTGGTGGCGGGCGAACTCGACTACGCCGACATGCACACGCGCCGCTCACACGCGTTCCTTGCCGAGATCGGCATTCTCGTCGACGCCACGGACGTCATCGAGTTCGAGACGCGTCGTCGTGAACGGTTGCGTCGATCCTGGCGGCTCTTCGACGATGTGCTGCCGTGCCTGGACTGGCTGGTCGCGGCCGGCGTCCGGCTCGCCGCTGTGACCAACGCCTCCGGGGCGCACCAGCGCGAGAAGCTCGCCGACCTGGGGCTGCTGAGCTTCTTCGATCACATCGCGATCGCCGGGGAGGTCGGCGTCGCGAAACCCGATCCGGTGATGTTCCACTCGGTCTGCCTCGAGATCGGCTGCGCACCGAGCGAGGCCGTGCATGTCGGCGACAAGCTGGAGACCGACGCGATGGGTGCCCGGGACGCCGGTCTCGGCGGCGTGTGGCTCAACCGCGGCCACGACGCGGAGTATGTCGACGGCGCCGGGGACGCGCCCCGCGGCGTGCACGTCGTCAGCAGCCTGGACGAGTTGCCTGAGCTGCTCGTATGCGAGTTCGCCAGGGTGGGCGTGCCAGGCGTGCCACTGCCGCGGTGACACCGTCCCCCGGTGACCGGGGGGTGGGGCAGGGCCGCTTGTCCGGCCGTGAACCCGATGGTCTACTATTTCTTCCCGGTGGTGCTGAGCCGGAACTTCGCTCGGGCGCGGCATCCTTTGGGGTATGGTGTAATCGGCAGCACGACTGATTCTGGTTCAGTTAGTCTAGGTTCGAGTCCTGGTACCCCAGCTGCGGAGCGAGAAGCCGAACCTGGTAAGTTCTCTCCAGCAGCAAGCAAGCCCCCGTCGTCTAGCGGCCTAGGACGCCGGCCTCTCACGCCGGTAGCGTGGGTTCGAATCCCATCGGGGGTACGCGAAAGAGTCAAGGGCCCCTGTCCGCGGAACACGTGGACAGGGGCCCTTTCTCGTGGGCAACGCTCGTGAGTGCGCACACGAGTTAGAACTCGCGTGCGCACTCACGAGGGCCAGGGGCTAGAGGCGCTCCTGGAGGGCGTCGGCCGCGGCGAGCAGGTCGGTGGCCCAGCGGGCACCCGGCTTGCGGCCGATCCGCTCCACCGGTCCCGACACCGACACCGCGGCGACGACGGTGCCCGAGGAGTCCCGTACCGGAGCCGAGACGCTCGCCACCCCGGGCTCGCGCTCGGCCACGCTCTGCGCCCAGCCCCGGCGGCGCACCTCCAGCAACGTCCGCTCGCCGTAGACGGCCTCGGCCAGCACGGCGCGCTGCGTGTGCGGATCCGACCACGCGGCGAGGACCTTCGCCCCTGAGCCCGCCGTCATCGGCAGCCGCGCGCCCACCGGCACCGTGTCGCGCAGGCCGCTCGGCGGTTCGGCGGTGGCGACGCACACGCGCTGCACACCGTCGCGCCGGTACAGCTGCACGCTCTCGCCGGTGATGTCGCGCAGCTTCGGCAGCACCGAGCTCGCCGCGTCGAGCAGGGGATCCACCGTGCCGCCCGCGAGCTCGGCGAGCGCGGTCCCGGGACGCCACCTTCCGTCCGCGCCGCGGCGCAGCATCCGGTGTACCTCCAGGCCGACGGCGAGCCGGTGCGCCGTCGCCCTCGGCAGCCCCGTGCGCGTGCACAGTTCGGCGAGCCCGCACGGATCCTCGGCCACGGCCTGCAGTACGGCCACCGCCTTGTCCAGGACTCCGATACCGCTGTGCTGGTCGTTAGGGCTATGCTGTCCCACGACTCGATACTATCTTCCCGCAGTTTGGGAAGTCCAGATTTTGGGACAAGTGAGTTCCCTTGCCCCGACCAACCTCGTAGGAGGAGCCCTGATGACATCCACGCGGGGCCGCACGCTGGCGGAGAAGGTGTGGGACGCGCACACGGTGCGCCGCGGCGAAGGCGCCGAGCCGGACCTGCTCTACATCGACCTGCACCTGGTGCACGAAGTCACCAGCCCGCAGGCATTCGACGGCCTGCGGCTGGCCGGCAGGCCCGTCCGGCGGCCCGACCTCACGATCGCGACCGAGGACCACAACGTCCCGACGGTCGACATCGAACTCCCCATCGCCGATCCGGTGTCCCGGACGCAGGTGGACACACTCCGCCGCAACTGCGAGGAGTTCGGCGTCCGGCTGCACCCGATGGGCGACGCCGAGCAGGGCATCGTGCACGTCATCGGCCCGCAGCTCGGCCTGACCCAGCCCGGGATGACCGTGGTGTGCGGCGACAGCCACACCTCCACGCACGGTGCCTTCGGGGCCATGGCGTTCGGGATCGGCACCTCCGAGGTCGAGCACGTGCTCGCCACGCAGACGCTGCCGCTGCGCCCGTTCAGGACGATGGCGGTCAACATCGAGGGCACCCTCGGCGAGTCCGTGACGGCGAAGGACATCATCCTCGCCGTCATCGCGCGGATCGGCACCGGCGGCGGCCAGGGCTACGTGCTGGAGTACCGCGGCAGCGCCATCGAGTCGCTCTCGATGGAAGCCAGGATGACGATCTGCAACATGTCGATCGAGGCGGGCGCCAGGGCCGGCATGATCGCCCCGGACGAGACCACCTTCGCGTACCTGAAGAACCGCCCGCACGCCCCACAGGGCGCGGACTGGGACGCCGCGGTGGCGGCCTGGCGGGAGCTGCGCACCGATTCCGACGCGGAGTTCGACGCCGAGGTGCACCTCGACGCGAGCGAGCTCACCCCGTTCGTCACCTGGGGAACCAACCCGGGGCAGGGGCTGCCGCTGAGCGGGACCGTGCCCGATCCGGAGCGGATCTCCGACGAGTCGGCGCGGTACTCGGCGGAGAAGGCCCTGTCCTATATGGATCTTGAACCGGGCACCCCCCTGCGCGAGATCGCGGTGGACACCGTCTTCCTCGGCTCCTGCACCAACGGCCGGATCGAGGACCTGCGGGCGGCCGCGGAGGTGCTGCGCGGCCACAAGGTGGCCGGGAGCGTGCGGATGCTCGTGGTCCCCGGGTCCATGCGGGTGCGTCAGCTGGCCGAGGCGGAGGGGCTGCACGAGGTCTTCACCGAGGCCGGAGCCGAGTGGCGGCAGGCGGGCTGCTCGATGTGCCTCGGGATGAACCCGGACCAGCTCAAGCCGGGGGAGCGCAGCGCCTCGACGTCGAACCGCAACTTCGAGGGCAGGCAGGGCAAGGGTGGCCGGACCCACCTGGTCTCGCCGCTGGTGGCCGCGGCGACGGCCGTCCGCGGCACGCTGTCCTCGCCCGAAGACCTGAACCAGGAGGTGAAGTGACCATGGAGCCGTTCACCAAGCACACCGGCGTCGGGGTACCCCTGCGCAGGTCCAACGTGGACACTGACCAGATCATCCCGGCCGTCTACCTCAAGCGCGTCAGCAGGACCGGCTTCGAGGACGGCCTGTTCGCCGCCTGGAGGGGCGACGAGCACTTCGTCCTCAACCAGGAGCCGTACCGGCAGGGCAGCGTCCTCGTCGCGGGGTCCGACTTCGGCACCGGCTCGTCCCGCGAGCACGCCGTCTGGGCCCTGATGAACTACGGCTTCCGGGTGGTCATCTCCTCCCGGTTCGCCGACATCTTCCGGGGCAACGCCGGCAAGCAGGGCCTGCTGGCCGCCGAGTGCGAGCAGTCGGACGTGGAACTGCTCTGGAAGCTGCTGGAGAACGAGCCCGGCACGGAGGTCACGGTGGACCTCGAGGCGAAGACGGTACGCGCCAAGGACTTCGTCGCGGGCTTCACGATCGACGACTACACCCGCTGGCGGCTGCTCGAAGGGCTCGATGACATCGCTCTCACCCTGCGACACGCCGGGGACATCGACGCCTTCGAGGCGCAGCGACCTTCGTGGAAGCCGGTGACCACCCCGCGGGGCTCCTCCTGAACCAGGGATTCCCTGCTCAGAAAGGGAATCCTGGCCCGGCCAACAGCCGGCCGAACCACGCCGGACGGCACCGGAGAGGGCCCCGAACGGGTGCCCCGGGGGGCGGAAGAGCCCACCCGATAAGGAAAAAATCCGCGCGCCGTTTGGAATTTGTGCTGCATTGGTAATACCGTGTGCGCAAGTCGGCCGGTGTGGCCGTGCAACAAGTAGTTCTTCATGGAGGACTGGAAATGGCCAACAAGGCCCAGCTGATCGAGGCGCTCTCCGAGCGTCTGGGCGACAAGAAGGTCGCCTCGCAGGCGGTCGACAACCTCGTCGACATCATCATCCGTACGGTCAACAAGGGCGAGAAGGTGAACATCACCGGCTTCGGTGTGTTCGAGAAGCGCGCTCGTGCTGCCCGTACCGCGAGGAACCCGCGTACGGGTGAGACCGTGCGCGTGAAGAAGACCAACGTCCCGGCCTTCCGTGCCGGTACGACCTTCAAGGACGTGGTGAGCGGCGCGAAGAAGCTGCCGAAGGCCACCACCAAGCGGGCCACCGCCACCTCGCGGACCTCGGGCACCACCGCGCGTGGCACCACGGCGACGCGGGCGGCCGCCAGCCGGCCCACCGCGACGCGCAGCACCACGACCCGCACCCGTGCCACCACGGCCCGCAGCACGGCTTCCACCCGTGCCGCCTCGAGCCGCACGGCGCCGAAGACGGGTTCGCGGGCCACGGCCACGAAGAGCACCACCGCCAAGGCGGCTCCGAAGACCGCGGCCAAGAGCAGCGGCACCACGAAGAAGGCGACGACCGCCAAGGCCGCTCCGAAGACCGCGGCGAAGTCGACCGCCAAGGCGGCCCCGAAGACCGCGGCGAAGAAGACCACCGCCGCGGCCAAGAAGAAGAAGTAAGCGGCTTTCAGCCGGCCACTTCTCGGCAGGGCCCCGCGCGATGCGCGGGGCCCTGCCGCGTTTTCGGTGACCGCTAGGGAGTGGCGGGCGCGGGTGCCGGCAGCGGGCTCGGGAAGTAGCTGGCGGCGACCAGCTTCGGCCCCTCGCCGTGGCGTGCGGGCGTGAAGGACAGCAGCCACAGCGAGCCCTTCTTGCTCGCCACCGTGCCGTTCTTGATCGCCGTCAGCTCCACGCCGTCCCGCTCGGCGAGCGTCGTCACCACATCGGGGATCACGCCCCCCTGGCTGCACACCAGCGGCCTGCCGCCGTCGGCCACGATCGCGAGCAGCCGGGCGATCCCGAGCACCGGATCGGCCCAGTAGCCCTCCTCCGACAGCAGTTCCTCGTGCACCACCCCGCCGCCGGCATCCTCCGCGACGCCCTGCACGGTCTGCACGCAGCGCAGGCGGGGCGCCGAGAGCACCCGGTCCGGGCGGAAGGCGCGCATCAGCACGCGCAGTGCCTCCGCCTGGCGCAGCCCCGCGTCGGACAGCGGCCGCAGATCGTCGTCGCCCGTCCATTCCTCCCGCTTGCCTGCCTTGGCGTGCCGCACCAGCAGCAGCGTGGTGAGGTCGGTGGGCAGGGAGCAGAACTCACGCAGTACGCCGGCATCGGCCGGATACGTGAGCAGCGGCTCCGCCGCGGACGGCGACAACCAGCGCAGTTCCCCGACCTCCTCGTTGGGCTCGAACCGTCCTTCGCCGGCCTCCGCGCTGAAGTAGTCGACGGCTTTGAGCACCCGCCCCCGCGGACCGGAAACGTCGTATTCGACCCTTTTCAGGAAACGGCCGAGCACCGCGGCGTAGCCGGTTTCCTCCACCAGTTCCCGGACCGCCGCGACCGGTGAGGTCTCACCGGGGTCGAGCTTTCCCTTGGGCAGCGACCAATCGTCATAGCGGGGCCGGTGCACGAGTGCGATCTCGATACTCCCGGATTCGCTCCGGCGCCAGAGCACCGCGCCCGCCGCCCGGATGCCGGGCTGCCGCGTCGCGCCGCTCATCCGGTCGCTCCGTGCGCGCGAAGGAGCTCGACCTGGTGGTCCCGCACCTGGGTGCCGTCGGCGGGGGAGGGCATCCACTCGCCGGTGGAACTCAGCACCCAGCACCGGGTCACCGGGTCCAGCGCGGAGTCGAGCGTGGCACCGAGTTGCGCGGCGAGGCGGGCGTCCTTGACCCGCACCATCGCCTCGATCCGGCGATCCAGGTTGCGGTGCATCATGTCGGCGCTGCCGAGCCAGTACTCGTCGGTGCCTGCGAAGTGAAAGAGCCGTGAGTGCTCGAGAAACCGGCCGAGCAGGGAGCGCACGGTGATGTTGTCGCTCAGCCCGGGCACGCCCGGCTTGAGCGCGCAGATGCCGCGCACCACGATGTCCACCCGGACACCGGCCTGCGACGCGCGGTAGAGCTGGTCGATGATCTGCTCGTCGACGAGCGAGTTGCACTTGATCCGGACACCGGCGTGGCCGCCGGACTCGGCAAGCTCGATCTCGTGCGCGATTCGCCGCAGGATGCCACGCCGGATGCCGTTCGGCGACGTGAGCAAGGTCCGGTAGTCCTCCTGGCGGGAGTAGCCGGTGAGCACGTTGAACAGGTCGGTGAGATCGGCGCCGATCTCCGGATCGGCGGTGAGCAGGCCGACGTCCTCGTACAGCCGCGCGGTCTTCGGGTTGTAGTTGCCCGTGCCGATGTGGCAGTAGCGGCGGATCGTGGCACCTTCCTGCCGCACCACCATCAGCACCTTGCAGTGCGTCTTGAGGCCGACCAGGCCGTACACCACGTGCACGCCCGCCCGTTCCAGGGTGCGCGCCCACGTGATGTTGGCCTGTTCGTCGAACCGGGCCTTGATCTCGACGAGGGCCACCACCTGCTTGCCTGCCTCCGCGGCGTCGATGAGCGCGTCGACGATCGGCGAGTCGCCGGAGGTGCGGTACAGCGTCTGCTTGATCGCCAGTACCTTGTCGTCGGCCGCCGCCTGCTCGATGAAGCGCTGCACGCTCGTGGAGAACGAGTCGTACGGGTGGTGCACGAGCACGTCGCCCTCGCGCAGGGTGGCGAACACGCTCTTCGGCGTCTCCCGCTCGCCGAAGGCCGGGTGCGTCGCCGGCACGAAAGGGCGGTCCTTGAGCTCCTTCCGGTCCACCGCGGCGAGCTGGTGCAGGCAGGTGAGATCGAGCAGCCCCGGCACCTCGACCACGTCGCCGGGGTCGACCTCCAGCTCGCGCAGCAGCAGCTCGAGCACGTGCTCGCTCATGTCCTGGGCCACCTCGAGGCGCACGGGCGGGCCGAACCTGCGCTGGGCGAGCTCGCGTTCCAGCGCCTGCAACAGATCCTCGTCGCGGTCCTCCTCGACCTCGAAGTCGGCGTTGCGCGTGACGCGGAACACGTGGTGCTCGATCACCTCGACACCGCTGAAGAGGTCGTCGAGGTGTGCGGAGATGAGCTCCTCCAGCGGCAGGAAGGTCGCGGCCGGGCTGTCGCGCCGCTGTTCGATGCGGATGAGCCGCGGCACGTTGTTCGGGACCTTGACCCTGGCGAAACGCTCGGTGCCGCCGTCCGGATCGCGCACCGTGACCGCGAGGTTCAGCGAGAGGCCGGAGATGTAGGGGAACGGGTGCGCGGGGTCGACGGCAAGCGGGGTGAGCACCGGGAAGATCTGGTCGCTGAAGTAGTGGGAGAGGCGGACCCGGTCGGCGGCGTCCAGGTCGGCCCAGTTGACGATCTCGATGTTCTCGGCCGCGAGCGCGGGCCGCACGTTCTCCTCGAAGGCCGCGGTCTGCCGTTCGACCAGGTCCTGGTTGCGCTTGGCGATGTAGGACAGCTGCTCGCGAGGGGTCAGGCCGTCGGCGCTGCGCACCGAGAGGCCGGTCTCGTGGCGGCGCTTCAGCCCGGCGACCCGCACCATGTAGAACTCGTCCAAATTAGACGCGAAGATCGCGAGGAACTTGGCCCGTTCGAGCAGCGGCTGCGACTCGTCCTCGGCCAGGGCGAGCACGCGGGCGTTGAAGTCCTGCCAGGAGAGCTCCCGGTTGAAGTAGCGGTCGTCCGGCAGTGTGTCGAGTGGCTGGCCGGCCGTCACGGCGGGTGGCGCCGAGGGGACCGACTGGACCTCGCGTGCGTGCCCGTCGGTGTCGCTGACGCCGGGCGGCGGGGCCGTGGTGACCCGCCTCCGCACGGCTGCCGGCCGATCGGCCGCCGGGATGCTCTCTTCGTTGCTCACACCCGCATTGTTCCCCACCCGGGCAAGTGCCGGGCGGATCCGGCGGGACGTCCAGGTGAAGCCTCGGCGGGGAACTCGGCGGGGAACTCAGCGGGGAACTCAGCGGGGAACACAGCAGGTTTCGACCAGGGCCGCCGTCCGTTCCCCGAGCCCGAGCAGCCGGGCGTGTTCCAGATCACCGGGCGTGTCGACGTCGCCGCGCAGCGACGGCGCGGGCAGCCGCAGGGCCAGCGCGCCGGAGTCGGTGTGCGCCAGCGCGGAACCCGGGCCGAAGCGCGGGTCGAGCGGTTGCCCCGGAGCGGCGAGCAGGAGTGTCGTGCCGGTGCCGTGCCGGTCGGCCGTGAACGCCCTGTGTCCCGCCGCCTCGGTGAGCGCGGCGGCGAGCTCGTCCGCCCGCAGTGCGGGCAGGTCGGCCTGGAGCGCGCCCACGACGCCGGCCGGGTCGCCGGCCCGCAGGTGCCGCTCACCGTGGCGCAGGGCGCCGTTCAGCCCACGTTCACCGTCCTCGCCGATCACCTCGACACCGAGGTCGCGCAGTTCGCCGAGCGCGGCCGGATCGGTGGCCACCACGAGCACGCGTCGCACACCGGCCGCGGCGGTGGCGGCGCGCAGCGTGTCGGCGGCCAGTGCACGGACGAGACCGGCGTGCTCGTCGTCGGCGGCCGGGCCGCCGAGCGCGCCCCGCAGCCGGGACTTGCCGGAGCGGGGCGGCTTCATCGGGACGATCAGATCCACGCCCACGGAGGGGGCGGGTTCCCGCCGGGGGGTCGGTTTCGACGCTGCCACGTACTCCATCATGACCGAACGGGGGCCGGCGGTGCTTGTGGGAGGATCAGCCGGCGTGGAGAACCTGTGGAGGAGGAGCCTTGGCTGATCGGGAGAAGGGCGGCTTCTGGGTCGGGGCCGCCGCGGCACTCTTCTACCCGCTGACCTGGATCGGGCGCAGCGAGTACCGCGGCGCCGAGCGGATCCCGCGGTCGGGCCCCGCACTGCTCGTGCTCAACCACGTCTCCCACCTGGATCCCGCCGTGGACGCGGTGTTCGTGCACCGCAACAAGCGCGTACCGCGGTTCATGGCGAAGGACAGCCTCACCCGCGTGCCGGTGTTCGGCCGCATCCTGCTCGGCTCGGGCGGCATCCCGGTGTACCGGGGCGGCGCCGGTGCCGGGGACAGCCTGCGGGCCGCGCACAGGACCCTGCGGGAGGGCAAGATCGTGGTCATCTATCCCGAAGGGACGATCACCCGGGACCCGGCGGCCTGGCCCAAGCGCTCCTACACCGGTGTCGCGCGGCTCGCCCTGGAGAACGACGTGCCGGTGATCCCGATCGCGCGCTGGGGGACCCAGGCGATCTGGAACGGCTACTCGAAGAAGTTCCGGCCGCTGCCGCGCAAGACCGTGGTGCACTCCGTCGGGGAGCCCGTCGACCTGTCCGCCTTCCGGGAGAAGGAACCCACCCAGGCGCTGCTACGCGAGGTGACCGACGTGCTGATGGACGAGGTGCTCCGGCTCCTCGTGGACATCCGGGGTGAGCAGCCGCCCGCCAGGACCGCGGACGGTGCCTGAGATGACTGTGCAACGCGTCACGGTGCTCGGTGCGGGTTCGTGGGGGACCACGTTCGCGAAGGTGCTCGCGGACGCGGGCCGCGACGTCACGATGTGGGCCCGGCGCCCCGAGGTCGCCGACGAGATCCGGACCGGCCACATCAACGGCGGCTACCTGCCGGGCGTGCGCCTGCCGGACCGGCTGACCGCGACCACCGACGCCCCGCGGGCGCTCGCCGGAGCGGATGCGGTGGTGCTCGCGGTGCCGAGCCAGAGCCTGCGCGCCAACCTCACCGGGTGGCGCGAGCTGCTGCCCTCCGGGGCGATCCTGGTCAGCCTCGCCAAGGGGGTGGAGCTGGGCACGCTGAAGCGGATGAGCGAGGTGATCAGCGAGATCGCGCGGGTGCCCGCGGCGGAGGTCGTCGTGGTGTCCGGGCCGAACCTCGCGCGGGAGATCGCCCAGGAGCAGCCCTCCGCCGCGGTGCTCGCGTGTGCCGACCACGAGCGTGCGGTGGCGATCCAGCAGGCGAGCTTCAACAACTACTTCCGGCCCTACACCAACACCGACGTGGTCGGCTGCGAGCTCGGCGGCGCGTGCAAGAACGTGATCGCGCTGAGCTGCGGGATGGCAGCGGGGCTCGGGTTCGGCACGAACACGATGGCGACGCTGATCACCCGTGGGCTCGCCGAGATGGCGCGGCTCGGCGCGAAGCTCGGCGCCGACCCGCTGACCTTCGCCGGACTGGCCGGTGTCGGCGACCTGGTGGCCACCTGCTCGTCGCCGCTGTCGCGCAACCGCACCTTCGGCGAGCGCATCGGCCGTGGCGAGACGATCGAGCAGGCCCAGGCCGCGGCAGGCGGGCAGGTCGCCGAGGGGGTCATGTCCTGCAGGTCGATCCGCGACCTGGCCGGCGGGGTTGGTGTCGACATGCCGATCACCGATGCGATGTACCGGGTGTGCCACGAGGGTGCGGCCCCCGCCAGGGTGGGCGCCGGGCTGCTCGGCCGCGAACGCAAGCACGAGTGGTCCTAGCAGCTCCCACGGTGTGGGACGGGTTGACCGGGGTTGGTCGCGCTGGTTCGCTCGGCGTCGTGCTGACGCGAGGCGGGAACGTACGGCGGGGTCACCTGGACCTCCGCCGCACCGCGCGCGTGCTGTGTCCTTGTTGTTGCCGGTGACCCTGCCCGACGACGCCCGTTTCCCCTTTCATTCGCCGAGGACACACCCATGTTCGCCGTTCCAGAGAACACCGTCACGCGTGCCGAGAACCCGCTGCTGCGCCACCCCGTCCGGACCGCGCTGGAGTTCGCCGCCGACCGTGAGCGCTGGCGCAACCTGCTGCGTTACGACCCGGACGAGCGCTACGCCGCGCTGCTCGAACGGGACGCCGGGCAGGAGGTGTGGTTGCTGAGCTGGCTACCGGGGCAGCACACCGGCCTGCACGACCACGGTGAGAGCACCGGGGCGTTCACCGTCGTCAGCGGGCAGCTCACCGAGACCGTCACCCGGCGCGCCCCGGACGGGCGGGTGCTCACCGAGCTGCACACGCCCGCGACCGGCCAGTCCAGGGTGTTCGGCCCCGGCTACGTGCACGAGGTGCGCAACGAGGGGCCGGACCCGGCGATCAGCGTGCACGTCTACCGCTCGGGCGGGCGCACGCTGCGCGGCTACCACCTTGACCCGCTGACCGGCCCTGTCCCGTCCTGAGCCTCCCGCACCCTCGTGAGTGCGTAGCAGTGTTCTAACTCGCGTAGGCACTCACGAGAGGCGACGGGCGACGTGGTCCGGCACCGGGGCTTCCCCGGGGACGTAGGCCGCGGGCTCCGGCGCGCCGAAGACGGTCCGCACCGGCAGCACGCCCGCCCACGCGGTGCCGTGCTCGACGTCCTCGGGCTCGTCGACCGGTTCCCCGGTGCGCATCTTCACCGATGCCTCCGCGAGGTCCAGGGCCAGCACGGTCACCGACGCGAGCTCCTTCGCGTTCACGCCACGGGCGTGCTCCCACGATCCGGGGGAGAGGTGGTCGGTGAGCACGCGGAGGCCGTGCAGCTTCCCGGCCTTGTCGGTGACCTGCCGGGCGCGGCCGTGGACGACAGCGCTGCGGTAGTTCATCGAGTGGTTGTTCAGCGAGCGGGCGTAGACGATCCCGTCGAGGAGCGTGGCGGTCACGCAGACGTCGACGCCGTCCTCGGCGGCCCGCAGGCTGCTCGCGCCGGTCGAGCCGTGCAGGTAGAGCGTGTCGCCGTCCCGGCCGAAGCCGGTGGGCAGCACCACCGGTGAGCCGTTCAGCACCAGGCCGAGGTGGCAGATGAGGGCCTCGTCGAGGACGTCGTGGAGGGCGCGGCGGTCGCTCGCCGCGCGGTCCCGTTTCCGCGTGAGCGTGGAGCGGGCGGTGGAGGACAGTGCCGGTGCGGTGGTCATGGGCTCGGTGGTCATGGGCTCAGCGTTTCCCGGCCAGTGGTACTTTGGAATGGCCATTGACGGACTAGATCGGGAGTCCACTTTGCCGTCCGAGGACACCGCGCTGCCGGTCACGCTCGACCGCGGGTCCGAGGTGCCCCTGGCCGTGCAGCTGGCGGACGCGCTGCGCGAGTCGGCCTCGTCGGGTCATCTGCGCGGCGGCGACCGGCTGCCGTCCACCCGCGCGCTGGCCGGCCGCCTCGGCGTGAGCCGCACGGTCACCTCGGCGGCGTACGAACAGCTGCATGCCGAGGGCTGGATCGCGGGCAGGCACGGTTCCGGCACCTACGTGACCACGTCGCCGCCCACGGGCGGAACCGCGCGCCGCACGGTCGTCGAGGGCGATCCGGTGCCCGCCGACCTGCTCGTGCTCACCCCGGGCGTGCCGTGGGCCGACGGGCTCGACCGCGCCGCCTGGCGGCGGGCGTGGCGGGCCTCCGCGGACGAGCCGCCGACGCTGTTCGCCGCGCGCGCCGGGCTGCCCGAGTACCGCGCCGCGATCGCCGAGCACCTGTTGCGCCACCGTGGCCTCGACGCCGGTACCGAGTCGGTGCTCGCGACGGCAGGCACGACAGCCGCCGTGGTGGAGCTGGCGAGCGCCGTGCTGGCGCCCGGCGACGTGGTGGCGATGGAGGAGCCCGGCTACCAGCGGGCGGTGCACGCCTTCCGGGGTGCCGGGCTGCGGGTGGTGCCCGTGCCCGTGGACTCCGAGGGGCTGCGGCCGGATGCCGTGCCGGCCGGGGCACGTGCCGTCTACTGCTCGCCCGCGCACCAGTACCCGATGGGCAGCCGGATGAGCGCGTCGCGGCGGGTCGAGCTCGTCGAGCGGGCGCGGGCGGAGGACTTCCTGCTCATCGAGGACGACTACGACGGCGAGCTCCGCTACGATGTCGCGCCGCTGCCACTGCTGGCCTCGCTCGCACCGGACGTGGTGGCGCACCTGGGCACCACGAGCAAGATCCTGACCCCCGTACTCGGCGCGGGCTGGATGGTGGCGCCGCCTTCGGTGACCTCGGCGGTGCTGGAGTACCGGGAGCTGACCGGGACCCGGCCCTCGCCCGCGGGCCAGCGCGTGCTCGTGGAGCTCGCCCGCCACGGCGATCTCGGCAGGCACCTGCGGCGCCTGCGCCGGGAGCTCTCGGAACGGCGGTCGCTGCTGGTCGGCGCGCTGCGCGAGGCCGGGGTGCCGGTGCTGGGCGACGACGCGGGGGCGCACCTGGTGGTGCCACTCGACTCGGCGGAGCGGGAACTGCGGCGGATCGCCGAGGGACGCGACCGCGGGCTGCTGCTCGACGGCCTCCGCCGGCATTTCACGGGCCCGCCCACGGCCTGCGGCGTGGCTGTCGGCTATGCGGGCTGCTCCCGTGAGGCGCTGCGGGAAGCACTCCCGGTGCTCGTGGACCTGCTGCGCGGAGCGCAGGGGTAGGGTGGCCGCCCATGAGTAGCCGCAAGACGCGAGTCGCCGTCGTGTTCGGCGGGCGAAGCACCGAGCACACGATCTCCTGTGTGTCCGCGGGCAGCGTCCTGGCGAATCTCGACCCGGACCGGTTCGAGATCGTCCCGATCGGCATCACCAGGGACGGTGGCTGGGTGCTCGGCACCGGCGACCCGAGGGCACTCGAGATCCGCGGGCGCGAGCTGCCCTCCGTGACCGGCGGGAAGGCGCTCGTGCTCGCCGGCGACCCGACCAGCCAGCAGGTCGTCTCCGTCGACCCGGGCACGGGGGTCGAGGTGCTGGGTGGGGTCGACGTCGTCTTTCCCGTGCTGCACGGCGCGTTCGGGGAGGACGGCACCATCCAGGGGCTGCTGGAGCTGGCCGACCTGCCCTACGTGGGCGCGGGGGTGCTCGCCAGCGCCGCCGCGATGGACAAGGAGTACGCGAAGAAGCTCCTGGCCGCCGAGGGACTGCCGGTCGGCAGGTACGCGGCCCTCCGGCGTGGACAGTCCACCTTGGACGAGGGCGAGCGGGAGCGGCTCGGCCTGCCGGTGTTCGTGAAGCCCTCCAGGGCCGGTTCCTCCATCGGCATCAGCAAGGTCACCGACTGGGCCGACCTCGACGAGGCGATCGCGCTGGCTCGCCGCACTGATCCGAAGGTGCTCATCGAGGCGGGGGTCGATGGCCGTGAGGTCGAATGCGGCGTACTGGAGTTCCCCGACGGCCGGGTGGAGGCGTCCCTGCCGGCCGAGATCCGTGTGCTCGGCGACGACGCCGGTGCCTGGTACGACTTCGAGACCAAGTACCTGGGCGAGGACGCGGAACTGGACATCCCCGCGAAGCTGGACGACTCGGTCACCGAGCGGCTGCGCGAGCACGCGGTGCGCGCGTTCGCCGCGCTGGACTGCCAGGGCCTGGCGCGGGTCGACTTCTTCGTGAGCGAGGACGGCGAGCTCACGATCAACGAGGTGAACACGATGCCCGGGTTCACCTCGACGTCGGCGTACCCGAAGATGTGGGCGGTCACCGGCGTGGACTACCCGACGCTGCTCGCCACCCTGATCGACACGGCGATCGCCAGAGGCACCGGCCTGCGGTAGCGCGCCACCCTCGTGAGTGCGCACGCGAGTTAGAACTCGTTTGCGCACGCACGAGGCGGGTCAGTCGAATCGCGGCGGCACCGGGGGCAGTGTCGCGGACACGGTGTCGGAGACGGCCTGCAGCGGTCCGGTCCCGGTCCCTTCCGGAACCGTGAGTGCCGCGTAGACGTCGCGATCCACCACGTACCAGGTCGCGCTGCCCTGGCCGGGCACCTGGAGCCACTGGACGCCGTTGATGCTGCGCAGCGACGCGGTCCGGGTGAGCTCCGCCGGCCGTTCGAGCCCGCAGCGCAGGACGACCGCCTCCGGTCCGCCCCACGCGACGGTGGCGGGGGGCGCAGGCTCGGCCAGCTCACGCCGCTGCAGGGTCGTCCCGGACGACTCGAGCTCCGGTGGCAGCGCCTCGATCAGCCTGCCGCACTGCGGGGTGTCCGACTGCGGCGCCGGCACCGCCACGAGCGGGAGCGGGCCGCCCGACTCACCGGCATCGGACGGTTCGCCCGAGCCGTACGTCAGCCCGACCACGGCCACCGCGATGGCGAGGGCCACGGCGAGTGCCGCCGCGACGACGAGAACCTTCCGGGAGGGCGCACCGGTCTCCTGGGCACCGCTGCTCATGCCGTTACCGCCACCGGACCCGTCAGAGGTGCACCACGGGGCAGGTCAGGGTGCGCGTGATGCCCTCGACGTTCTGTACCTTCGCCACCACGAGCTGACCGAGCTGGTCGACGTTGTCGGCGGCGGCGCGGACGATGACGTCGTACGGCCCGGTGACATCCTCCGAACTGGTGACGCCGGGGATGCCGGCGATCTCGGCCGCGACGGAGGCGGCCTTGCCGACCTCGGTCTGGATGAGGATGTATGCGTGGACCACGGCGCGCCCCTTCGTCTGGATCGATCGGCTCAGGATAGGAACGTTGTCAGCAACGTACCGCAGGTGGGCAATGATCGGATATCCGAGTAGTCGGTGGCGCGAGCGGACAAGCACCGGAGGTGTTTTGTGCACGAGAGATCCACGTCCGGTGAGGGCACCGTGGCCGAGATCGGTGAGTTCGGCCTGATCCGTGCGATGACGGAGGGACGGGTGCAGCCGTCGACGACCCTGCTCGGCCCCGGCGACGACGCGGCGGTGGTCGCCGCGCCCGACGGAAGGGTCGTCGCCACGACGGACGTGCTGGTGCAGGGCGTGCACTTCAAGTTCGGCTGGTCCAGTCCGGCCAACGTCGGCCGCAAGGCGGTGGCGGTGAACCTCGCCGACATCGCCGCGATGGGTGCCGTGCCCACGTCGGTGCTCGTCGGGCTCGCGTGCCCCGCCGACACCGAGACCGCGTTGCTCGCGGAGCTGACCGACGGGATGTGGGACGAGGCGACCCGGGCCCGGGTCGGCGTGGTCGGCGGGGACGTGGTCCGCGCCGACGCGATCGTGATCAGCATCACGGCGCTGGGGGACCTCGGCGGCCGCGCGCCGGTGACCCGCTCGGGCGCCCGGCCGGGTGACATCGTCGCCGTGTGCGGACGGCTCGGCTGGGCGGCCGCCGGGCTCGCCGTGCTGGGCCGTGGTTTCCGCTCGCCGGTCGGCGTCGTCAACGCCCAGCGCTATCCCGAGCCGCCGTACGCGGCGGGTCCGGCGGCGGCGCTCGCGGGTGCGACCGCGATGATCGACGTGTCCGACGGCCTCCTCGCCGACCTCGGGCACCTGGCGGCGGAGTCGGACGTCGGGATCGACGTCCAGACCGACCGGCTGACGGTGGACCGGAAGCTGGTCGACGTGGGCTCGGCGCTCGGCGCCGATCCGCTGCGCTGGGTGCTCACCGGTGGTGAGGATCACGCGCTGGTGGCCACCTTCCCGTCCTACACCGATCTGCCGGAGGGCTGGACCCGGATCGGCGGCGTGCTGCTGCCGGACACCGGGGTGACCGTCGACGGCAGCCCGTACGAGGGGGAAAGCGGTTGGGCGCACTGGCGCTGATCCGGTTTCATTGGACGGGTGGACATCCGGATCACCCCCTTCGACCATCCCGACGCGGTGAAGCTGATCGACGCCGTGCAGCAGGAGTACGTGCGCCGCTACGGCGACCCCGACGTGACGCCGGTCGATCCGGCCGAGTTCGCGCCGCCGGACGGCCTCTTCCTGCTCGGCTACCTCGACGACGTGCCGGTGGCCAGTGGCGGCTGGCGCGCGCACGACGGCCCGGAGCCCGAGTTCCGGCCCGGGGACGCCGAGCTCAAGCGCATGTACGTCGTCGACGAGGCGCGCGGGCGGGGCTTCGCCAGAGCCGTGCTGGCGGAACTGGAACGCACGGCGGCTGCCGCGGGGCGCAGGAGGGTCGTGCTGGAGACCGGCACGCGGCAGCCGGAGGCGATCGCGCTGTACCGTTCGGCGGGCTACACGGACATCCCGAAGTTCGGGACGTACCGGCACGAGCCGGAGAGCATCTGCCTGGCGAAGGACCTGTAGGAGCGGCGATGGCGATCTACGCGCTCGGTGAGCTGGAGCCGAGCATCCACCCGGACGCCTATGTCCATCCGGACGCGACCGTGATCGGCGACGTGCGGATCGCGGCAGGGGCGTCGGTGTGGCCGCAGACCGTGCTGCGCGGCGACCACGGCCACATCGAGCTGGGAGAGCGGGCGAACGTGCAGGACGGGTGCGTGCTGCACTGCACGTGGCAGCATCCGACGATCCTCGGGGCGGAGTCGGCGATCGGGCACTCCGTGCACGTCGAGGGCGCGACGATCGGCACCGGCTGTCTCATCGCCTCCGGGTCGGTCGTGCTCAACGGCAGTGTGGTCGAAGACGGCGGGATGGTCGGCGCAGGCGCCGTGCTCTCCTACGGCGCACACGTCCCTTCCGGGCACATCGCACTGGGCGTACCGGCGAAGACGCGGCCCAACACCTCGTTCGGACCGGAGCAGATCGCGGCCGTGGTGGACGGCTACGCGCGGCGCGCGAAGACATTCCGGGCCGAGCTTCGCCGCCTGGACTGAGCGCGCTAGAGTCGCTGGCCGTGACCGCACGACCGCTGCCCGAGATCGTCGAGTCAGGCTGGGCGAGCGCCCTCGAACCCGTCGGGGACCGGATCGCCGCCATGGGCGAGTTCCTGCGGGCCGAGGTGGCCGCGGGCCGGCGCTACCTGCCCTCGGGCGAGAACATCCTGCGCGCGTTCCAGCAGCCGTTCGACGACGTGCGCGTGCTCATCGTCGGCCAGGACCCCTACCCGACACCGGGCCATCCGATCGGTCTGTGCTTCGCCGTGGCGCCGGACGTCCGACCGTTGCCGAAGAGCCTGGTCAACATCTTCAAGGAGTACAGCGACGACCTGGGGCATCCGCTGCCTGCCAACGGCGACCTCACGCCGTGGACCCGGCAGGGCGTGCTGCTGCTCAACAGGGCGCTCACGGTGCAGCCGGGCAAGCCGAACTCCCACCAGGGCAAGGGCTGGGAGGAGGTCACCGAGCAGGCCATCAAGGCGCTCGCGGCCCGGAACCGGCCGATGGTGGCGATCCTGTGGGGCAGCAACGCCCGCAAGCTCAAGCCGCTGCTCGGTGCCGTGCCGTGCGTCGAGTCGGTGCACCCGAGCCCGCTGTCGGCGCACAACGGGTTCTTCGGCTCCCGGCCGTTCAGCCGCGCCAACGAGCTGCTGGAGCAGCAGGGCGCCGGGCCGATCGACTGGAAGCTGCCGTAGGCACGCCGCCGTTCCGAGCGCACGAGAAAGGGCCCGGTGATCGCTCACCGGGCCCTTCGTCGTCGTGAGGTGGCTCAGCCGCGGACGACCTTGCCCGCCTTGAGGCACGACGTGCACACGTTCAGGCGCTTGCGCTGAGACAGCCCGATCTTCGCGTGCACGGTCTGGATGTTCGGGTTCCACCGGCGGTTGGTACGCCGGTGGGAGTGTGAGACCGACTTGCCGAAGCCCGGCCCCTTGCCACAGACGTCGCACACGGCAGCCACGTCGAACACTCCTCGAGAATAGGGAAACTAATCGGCCCGGCTGTGCCGGGCAACCTCGAACAGGGTAGCCGGTGCGCTCCCGGCCGCCGACGCCGGGTCGCTACCCTCGCCACTGTCCCTGGAGCCCGTGTGGAGAGGATACGTGGTGCAGGCCTTGGACGCGGCGGCCGTACGCAGGTGGGCCGACGCGTGCGTGCACAGCCTCGGCGCGTTGCGGGCGGACATCGACGGCATCAACGTCTACCCGGTCGCCGACTCCGACACCGGGTCCAACCTGCTGCACACGCTGACCGGTGCGCGGGACGCGCTCGCAGCGGAACCCGGCGTCGCGGACGCCGGTCCGGCGCTGGGCGTGCTGGCCCGTGGCGGTGTGCACGCCGCGCGCGGCAACTCGGGAGTGATCATCTCGCAGGTGCTGCGCGGGATCGCCGAGTCGGCGGGCGAGGCACCGGAGCTGGACGGCCCGGCGCTGGCCGCGGCGCTGGTCCGGGCCGATTCGGTGGCCACCGAGGCGGTGGCCCGCCCGGTCGCGGGCACGATGCTCAGCGTCCTGCACGCGGTGGCGACCGCGGTCGGTGAGCCCGGTTCGGTCCGCGGCGTCGCCGAGGTCGCCGAGGCCGCCGCGAAGGCGGCCGCCGACGCGCTCGACGAGACCCCGAACCAGCTGGCCGCCCTGGCCGTGGCCGGGGTCGTCGACGCAGGCGGCCGGGGCGTGGTCGCCGTACTCGACGCGTTGCTGAGCGTGGTCACCGGCGCGCAGATCGAGCACTCGCACCCGCTGCGGGCACAGGCTCCCGCTCCGGAGGCTCCCCGCGCCTGGGAGGTCATGTACCTGCTCGCGGACGCCGACGAGACGGCGCTGCCCGCGCTGCGCAGGGCGCTGTCCGGGCTCGGCGACAGCGTCACGGTCGCGGGCGACGGCGCGGGCAACCACGCGGTGCACGTCCACTGCGGCGACATCGGCGCGGCGATCGAGGCCGGGCTCGCGCACGGCAGGCCGCACCGCGTACGGGTAGAGCCGCTGATGACGCCCGCACCGCCGGACACCGGCGTGGCCAGGGACAACCGCGCGGTCGTCGCCGTGGTGCGCGGCGCGGCGCTCGCGGAGCTCATCGGCGCGGAGGGCGCTCCCGTCCTGGCGGTGCGGGCCGGTGCGGAGCCGACCGCCGAGGAGCTGATCGGCCTCGTCACCGAGACCGCGGCGACCCACGTGACGGTGCTGCCCGGTGATGTCCGGCTCACCGCCGCGGCCGAGCGCGTCGCGGGCCACGCGATGCTGGAGGACCGCGACGTGGTCGTCGTCCCGTGCGCCTCGCCGGTGCAGGTGCTCGCCGCGCTCGCGGTGCACGACCCGGACCGCCGCGCCAACGACGACGTGGTGGCGATGGCCGAGGCGGCCGCGGCGACCAGGCGCGCGGAGCTGGTGGTGGCGGGCGAGGAGTCGATCACCTGGGTCGGCCGTGCGCAGGCCGGTGACCTGGTCGGTCTTGTCGACGGCGAGGTGGTGCTGATCGAGCCCGAGGGCGCGGTCGAGCGGGCGGCGCTGGCCATGCTCGAGCGGATGCTGGCGGTCGGTGGCGAGCTCGCCACGGTGCTGACCGGGCGCGACGCGCCCGCCGGGATCGGCGACGCGATCGCCGAACGCCTGCGTGCCGGGCATCCGGAGGTCGAACTGGTGTGCTATCCCGGTGGTCAGACGGATGCACTGCTGGTGATGGGTGTGGAGTGACGATGGCCACGATGCAGGACCCGCTGCGCTCGCTGCTCGGCGCGCGGAGCGCGGACGCGCTCGCGAAGTCGCTCGACATCAACACGGTCGGCGAGCTGCTGCGGCACTACCCGCGCCGCTACGCCAAGCGCGGTGAGCTCACCGACATCGCCGGGCTGGAGATCGGCGAGCATGCCACGGTGCTGGCGCGGGTCCAGCACGTCACGAAGAAGCCGATGCGTGCCCGCAAGGGCAGCATCCTCGAGGTCGTGCTGACCGACGGCCACCGGAAGCTGAACTGCGCGTTCTTCGGCAACCAGGTCTGGCGCGAGCGCGAGCTGCGGCCGGGGACCACGGGGCTGTTCGCCGGGAAGGTCAACGCGTTCCGCAACACGCTCCAGCTCGCCAACCCCGAGTACGAGCTGCTCGACCCCGACGACTACGAGATGTCCACGATGGACAGCTTTCTCGCCGAGATCATCCCGGTGTACCCGGCCGCGGCGGGGATCCAGTCGTGGACGATCGGCAAGTGCGTACGGCAGGTGCTCGACGTGCTCGACCCGCAGCCGGACCCACTGCCCGACTCGCTACGGGCGCGGTACCGGCTGGACGAGCTCACCGAGGCCCTGCGCAACATCCACCGGCCGCCGAGCTGGGAGGCGCTGGACAGCGCCCGGGTAAGGCTGAAGTGGGACGAGGCGATGGCGATCCAGCTCATCTTCGCCCAGCGCCGCTACTCGGCCGTGTCCCGCGCGGCGCCCGCGTGCCCGCCGAAACCGGGCGGCATCGCCGAGGCGTTCGACGCCCGGCTGCCGTTCGAGCTCACCGCGGGGCAGCGGGAGGTCGGCGACAGCATCGCCACGGACCTGGCGAGCGAGCATCCGATGAACCGGCTGCTGCAGGGCGAGGTCGGCAGCGGGAAGACGATCGTGGCACTGCGGGCCATGCTGCAGGTGGTGGACGCGGGCAAGCAGGCCGCGATGCTCGCCCCCACCGAGGTGCTCGCGGCTCAGCACGCCCGTTCGCTCCGGGAGATGCTCGGTGACCTCGGGATGGCCGGCGAGCTGGGGGCCGCCGAGAACGCAACCAGGATCGCGTTGCTGACCGGGTCGATGCCGGCGAAGGAGCGCAAGCAGGCGCTGCTCGACGCGGCGAGCGGGGCGGCGGGCATCATCGTCGGCACGCACGCGCTGATCCAGGAGCACGTGTCCTTCGCCGACCTCGCACTGGCGGTGGTCGACGAGCAGCACCGGTTCGGGGTGGAGCAGCGGGACGCGCTGCGTTCTCGTGGTGCCGACTTCACCAGCCCGCACGTGCTGGTCATGACTGCGACGCCGATCCCGCGCACGGTGGCGATGACGGTGTACGGCGACCTGGAGATCTCGTCGCTGCGCGAACTGCCCGCGGGCCGTTCGCCGATCTCGACCACGGTGGTGCCCGTCGCGGAGAAGCCGGCGTGGCTGGAACGGGTGTGGCAGCGGCTGGCCGAGGAGGTCGGCAAGGGCCACCAGGCCTACATCGTGTGCCCGCGCATCGGCGACGAGCCGCCCGCGGACAAGAGCGACAAGCGGCCCGCGATCGCGGTGCTCGACCTGGCGCCGCAACTGGCGGAGGGACCGTTGCGGGACCTGCGGATCGGGGTGCTGCACGGCAGGCTGCCCAGCGACGAGAAGGACTCGGTGATGCGGGCCTTCGCCGCGGGCAAGCTGGACGTGCTCGTGGCGACCACGGTCATCGAGGTCGGCGTGAACGTGCCGAACGCGACCGCGATGGTGATCATGGACGCGGACCGGTTCGGGGTCAGCCAGCTGCACCAGTTGCGCGGACGGGTCGGCCGTGGCGACGTCCCGGGGCTGTGCCTGCTGGTCACCGAGGCGCTCGACGGCACAAGCACGCGCGCCAGGCTGTCCGCGGTGGAGTCCACTCTGGACGGTTTCGAGCTGTCCCGGCTCGACCTGGAGCTGCGCAGGGAGGGCGACGTCCTCGGGGCCGCCCAGTCCGGCAAGCGGTCCGGGCTCAAGCTGCTGTCGCTGTTGCAGGACGAGCACCTGATCGCCCAGGCCCGCACGACGGCGCAGCGGATCGTCGATGAGGACCCCGCACTGGGTGAGCACCTCGGGCTCGCGCACCTGGTCGCCGAGGTGATCGACGCCGACAGCGCGGAGTTCCTGGAGAAGTCCTAGCCGCCCGTCCCGCCCTCGTGAGTGCCTACGCGAGTTCTAACGCGGGTGCGCACTCACGAGGCCGGGCGTGCGCTGACGTACCCGATGGTGGTAGCCGGCTTTCGGAACCGGAGGCGAGCGGGTAGACGGGTGCGCATGGCACAACGACTGGCTCTGACCGTGCTCACCGCGTGCGTGGCCACCCTGGTCGCCGCGGCGCCCGCGCACGCGCAGCCCCGCGAGCAGCTCGACCCGCCGAACTGGGGGCTCGACCGGATCGACCAGCGGGAGGGCCTCGACCAGCGGTACCGCTACGACACCGACGCCGCCGAGGTCACCGTGTACGTGATCGACACCGGGGTGGACGGCACCCATCCCGACTTCGAGGGTCGCGTGTGGCGCGGACGTGACTTCGTCGACGGCGACGACTTCGCCATGGATGCCAACGGGCACGGCACCGGGCTGGCGGGGATCATCGGCGGCGAGCGCTACGGCGTCGCGAAGGGTGTGCGCATCGTGCCGGTCCGGGTGCTGGACGCCGAGGGCGGCGGCAACGGCCTTACCGTGGTGGCCGGGATCGACTGGGTGGTGAACAACGCGCAGCAGCCGGCCGTCGCGATGATCGGCATCGGCGGCCCCACGAGCGAGGCCGTCGACGAGGCCGTGCGCGGGCTCGCCGAGGTGATGCCGGTCGCCGTGCCCGCGGGCGGTTCGTCGGGCGACGCGGGTGAGCACTCCCCCGGGCGCGTGCCGGAGCTGCTGACCGTCGGCGCGAGCGATCGCGGCGACCGGATGGTGGAGACGTCCAACTTCGGCCCGGCGGTCGACCTGTACGCCCCCGGCGCGGAGATCGAGGTCCCGGGGCTCGGTGGCGGGACGTTCGAGCTGTCCGGTACGTCGGCGGCAGCGGCGCACGTCGCGGGCGTGGCGGCGCTGTACCGGGCGCGGCACCCCGAGGCGAGCGCCGCGGAGACCACCGAGGCCGTGGTGGCCGGTGCCACCGAGGACGCGCTGACCGGGTTGCCGGAGAACACGGCCAACCGCCTGCTGTACGCCCCCGACGCCTCGTGAGTGCGCACACGAGTTAGAACACTGTTACGCACTCACGAGGCGGGCGGACGTGAGGTCCAGCACTTGGGAGTGAACTCCCGGAGGGCGGGAGAAACGAGGTAACGTGCCCACGCTACCGATCCGAACAAAGGGAAGGACCGGGCATGTTCCGCAAGGTGCTCGTCGCCAACCGTGGTGAGATTGCCATCCGCGCGTTCCGCGCCGCCTACGAACTGGGCGCCGGAACGGTCGCGGTGTTCCCGCACGAGGACCGCAACTCGCTGCACCGGCTGAAGGCGGACGAGGCGTACGAGATCGGCGAGCAGGGACATCCCGTGCGCGCCTACCTCTCCGTCGAGGAGATCGTCCGGGCCGCCCGCCAGTCGGGCGCCGACGCCGTCTACCCCGGCTACGGGTTCCTCTCCGAGAACCCGGATCTCGCCCGCGCCTGCGAGGAGGCCGGGATCACCTTCGTCGGGCCGAGCGCCGAGATCCTCGAACTGACCGGTAACAAGGCGCGTGCCGTGGCCGCGGCCAGGGCCGCGGGCGTTCCCGTGCTCGGCTCCTCCGCGCCGTCCTCCGATGTGGACACACTGGTGGCCGACGCGGAGCAGCTCGGCTTCCCGCTCTTCGTCAAGGCCGTCGCCGGCGGCGGCGGGCGCGGGATGCGCCGGGTGGAGAACGCGGCCACGCTGCGCGAGTCGATCGAGGCCGCCGCCCGCGAGGCCGAGTCGGCGTTCGGCGACCCCACGGTGTTCCTGGAGAAGGCCGTCGTGGAACCCCGGCACATCGAGGTGCAGATCCTGGCCGACGGAACGGGCGAGGTCATCCACCTCTTCGAGCGCGACTGCTCGGTGCAGCGCCGCCACCAGAAGGTCATCGAGCTGGCTCCGGCCCCGAACCTCGATCCGGAACTGCGGGAACGGATCTGCGAGGACGCCGTCCGCTTCGCCCGGCAGATCGGCTACCGCAACGCGGGCACCGTCGAGTTCCTGCTCGACCGCGACGGCAACCACGTCTTCATCGAGATGAACCCCCGCATCCAGGTCGAGCACACGGTGACCGAGGAGGTCACCGACGTCGACCTGGTGCAGTCCCAGCTGCGGATCGCGTCCGGGGAGACACTGGCCGACCTGGCGCTCCACCAGGACCAGGTCTACCTGCGCGGCGCCGCGCTGCAGTGCCGCATCACCACCGAGGATCCGGCCAACGGCTTCCGCCCGGACACCGGGATGATCAGCGCCTACCGCTCGCCGGGTGGCTCGGGCATCCGGCTCGACGGCGGCACGGCGTTCTCCGGCACCGAGATCAGCGCGCACTTCGACTCGATGCTGGTCAAGCTGACCTGCCGGGGCCGCGACTTCAAGACCGCGGTGGGCCGGGCGCGGCGCGCGGTCGCCGAGTTCCGCATCCGCGGGGTGGCCACGAACATCCCGTTCCTGCAGGCGGTGCTCGACGACCCGGACTTCCAGGAGGGCCGGGTCACCACGGCGTTCATCGAGGAGCGCCCGCACCTGCTGACCGCGCGGCACTCTGCCGACCGCGGTACCCGGCTGCTGACCTACCTCGCCGACGTGACGGTGAACAAGCCCAACGGCGAGCGGCCACGGCTGATCGACCCCGATGCGAAGGTGCCCGCGCGACCCGCGGGCGAGCCACCCGCCGGATCGAAGCAGCGGCTCACCGAACTGGGCCCGGAGGGCTTCGCGCGCTGGCTGCGGGACGCCCCGCACATCGGCGTCACCGACACCACCTTCCGCGACGCGCACCAGTCGCTGCTGGCCACCCGGGTGCGCACGAAGGACCTGCTCGCCATCGCCCCGGTCGTCGCGCGCACGGTGCCGCAGCTGCTCTCGGTCGAGTGCTGGGGTGGCGCGACCTACGACGTCGCGCTGCGTTTCCTCGCCGAGGACCCGTGGGAGCGGCTGGCCGCGCTGCGCGAGACCATGCCGAACATCTGCCTGCAGATGCTGCTGCGCGGGCGCAACACCGTCGGGTACACGCCGTACCCGACCGAGGTGACCGACGCCTTCGTCGAGGAGGCGACCGCGACCGGCATCGACATCTTCCGGATCTTCGACGCGCTCAACGACGTCGAGCAGATGCGCCCGGCGATCGACGCCGTGCGCGCGACCGGATCGGCCGTCGCCGAGGTGGCGCTGTGCTACACCTCGGACCTGTCCGACCCGGCCGAGAAGGTCTACACGCTCGACTACTACCTCAAGCTCGCCGAGCAGATCGTCGGCGCGGGCGCGCACGTGCTCGCGATCAAGGACATGGCCGGGCTGCTGCGGGCGCCCGCGGCAGCCAAGCTGGTCACCGCGCTGCGCAGGGAGTTCGACCTGCCGGTGCACATCCACACGCACGACACGGCCGGTGGCCAGCTCGGCACCTACCTCGCCGCGATCGACGCCGGAGCGGACGCGGTGGACGGCGCGGTGGCTTCGATGGCGGGCACGACGTCGCAGCCGTCGCTTTCGGCGATCGTGGCGGCCACCGACTACTCCGAGCGGCCCACCGGCCTGGACCTGCAGGCGATCGGTGAGCTGGAGCCGTACTGGGAGATCGTGCGCAAGATCTACGCGCCGTTCGAGGCCGGGCTCGCCTCGCCCACCGGGCGCGTCTACCACCACGAGATCCCCGGCGGCCAGCTCTCCAACCTGCGCACGCAGGCACGCGCGCTCGGGCTGGGGGACCGGTTCGAGGACATCGAGGCGATGTACGCCGCCGCCGACCGGATCCTCGGCCACCTGGTCAAGGTGACGCCGTCGTCGAAGGTGGTCGGCGACCTCGCGCTGCACCTCGTCGGCGCGGGCGTCTCCCCCGAGGAGTTCGAGGCGGAGCCGGGCAAGTTCGACATCCCGGACTCGGTCATCGGTTTCCTGCGCGGCGAGCTGGGTGACCCGCCGGGTGGCTGGCCGGAGCCGTTCCGCAGCAAGGCACTGGCGGGCCGGTCGGAGGCCAGGCCGGTGGCGTCGTTGTCGGCGGAGGACCGTGCGGAGCTCGTGAGCGACCGCCGCACGGCGCTGAACCGGCTGCTGTTCCCCGGGCCCACCAAGGAGTTCGAGGCGCACCGCGAGGCATACGGCGACACCAGCGTGCTGCCGAGCAAGGACTTCTTCTACGGGTTGCGGCCGGGGGAGGAGTACGCGGTCGACCTCGAACCGGGAGTGCGGCTGCTCATCGAGCTGGAGGCGATCGGCGAGGCGGACGAGCGCGGGGTGCGCACGGTGATGTCGACGCTGAACGGCCAGTTGCGGCCGATCCAGGTGCGCGACCGGTCGGTGGCCTCGGACCTGCCCGCGAAGGAGAAGGCGGACAAGAACAACCTCAAGCACGTCGCCGCGCCGTTCGCCGGCGTGGTGACGGCGAACGTGGCCGAGGGCGACACCATCGAGGCTGGCGCGACGGTGGCCACGATCGAGGCGATGAAGATGGAGGCGGCGATCACGGCCCAGGAGGGCGGCACCGTGCAACGGCTGGCCATCAACTCGGTGCAGCAGGTGGAGGGCGGCGACCTCCTCATCGTCCTGGAATGAGCGCCACCTGCCGCGCTAGGGTGCCGTGATGCTGATCCACGCGGTGCCGCAGCGGCAGGGTGCGCTGACCCCGAACGCCGGGTTGTTGCCGGAAGGCTGCCGGCTGGTGGCTGCGCTGGCCGGTGAGGTGCTGGGCGCGCCGGTGCGCCAGGTGCCCGTCGACACCGGTGAATCGCCTGCACCATCCATAGTGGACGGTATAGCCAACAGGGCCGCGCTCTTGCGTAACCGGGACGCCCAGCTCGCGGCGCTGGAGGCGCCGGAGGGCAAGGTGCTCACGATCGGCGGCGACTGCGCCGTCGACCTCGTCCCGGCCGGTGTCGCGCGCTACCGCTACGGCGAGTCGCTCGGCGTGGCGTGGTTCGACGCGCACGCCGACCTCAACACCGCCGACAGCTCGCCGTCCGGTGCGTTCCACGGGATGGTGCTGCGCTCACTGTTCGGCGAGGGAGATCCGGAGTTCGCCGCGGCACCCGCGCTCGCCCCCGGCCGGGCGGTGCTGGTCGGCACCCGCGCGTTCGACCCCGCCGAACGCCGGGCCGCTGACGACGGGCTCGTGCGGCACGTGCCGGTGACAGCGGCCGGGGAGCCGGGCCGGGTCACGGCCGCCGTTGAGGCGACGGGCGCCCGCCGCGTGTACGTGCACGTCGATCTCGACGTGCTCGACCCGGGCGAGTTCGCCGCGACCGACTACCCCGAGCCCGGCGGGCTGGGCATCGGCGAGCTCGCGGCGGCTCTGGAGGCACTGGCCGGGCCCGGCGGCATCGAGGTCGTCGGGGCGTGCGTCGCCGAGTGCGTCGCCAGGGAGCCGGACGAGGTCAGGCCGCTGGTGCCGATCCTGGAGGCCCTCGGCCGACTTCTGGCGGATTGACAGCGCGGATTTCTGTCACGCCGTTGCGTGCCGTCTTCCGGGACTTTGTCACTCCTCGCGTATTGGGCCGGTCTTTTGCTGCCCGGGTGATACATTTCGGCGCTCGCTTTCGATGTGTCCGGTATCACCCCTCGACGACTGCGGGGAAGGAGCTGTGACTGTGGCCGGGCGCGTATTCGACGACTCCGCGACCTCGGTGGCGCTGCCGGGGCGGCTCGCCGAGATCCTGAGACCGGAACTGGAAAGCCTCACCGAGGAGATCATCAGCGAGGTCCGGGCACTGATCCCGGAGTACCGGCGGCCCATCGACGGGCCGTACGGCAGGTCGATCCGGGCGGGGGTGGAACACGCGATCACGCTGTTCGTGGAGCAGATCGCCGAACCGGCCGTGTCCAAGGAACACGCGCACGAGGTGCATCGAAGACTCGGGCAGAACGAGATGCGCGAGGGGCGCAGCCTGGACACCCTGCAGGCGGCGTACCGGGTGGGGGCCAGGGTGGCGTGGCGGCGGATCATGCGGGTGGGCCGCCGCAGCGGGCTCTCCTCGGCCGTGATGTCCCAGCTGGCCGACTCGATGCTCGCCTTCATGGACGAGCTGGCCTCGGTGGCGCTCGACGGCTACCTGGAGGCCAAGGCCGGGTCGGCGAGCGCCCTGCAGACCTGGCGGCACCGGCTGCTGCAGCTCATCCTGGAATGGCCGCCCGCGCCGGCCGAGGCGATCGCCGAGCTCGCGCAGCTGGTCGGCTGGCCGGTGCCGCGAACCGTCTCCCCGGTCGCGCTGCAACCGCTGAGCAGCGTCGCCGCCCGCCGCAGGCCCGAGCTCGACGACGACGTCCTGACCCAGCTCGGTGGCCCTGATCCGCACCTGCTGGTGCCCGGCGAGCTGACGAGCGCCCGCCTGGCCGCACTGCAGGACGCGCTGCCGGAATGCCGCCTCGCGATCGGCCCTGGCGCCCCGCTGACCGCCGCCGCCGACTCACTGCGCTGGGCGCGCCGCACGCTCGTCCTCGTGGACGAGGGGGTGCTGCCGAACCGCCGCGTGACCTGGTCCGCCGACTGCCTTCCCGCGCTGCTGCTGCACTCCGACGAGACGCTGCTCGGCCAGTTGCGTGAGCGGCTGGCGGCCAGGCTGGAGGGGCTCACCACCAAGCAGCGCGACCGGATGATCGAGACCCTGCGAGCCTGGCTGGACGCCCAGGGCAGCGTGGTCGACATGGCGGAGCGGCTGGCCGTGCACCCGCAGACCGTCCGCTACCGGATGCGCCAGCTGGAGGCGACCTTCGGCGGCGCCCTGCGCGATCCCGACGCGCGGTTCGAGCTGGAGCTCGCCCTGCGGGCCGGAACGGCGACCGCCGTTCGCTACACCGGGACACTGCCCGCACAACGGTCGCGCACGTAGCCCCGGCTCGTGAGTGCGTAACAGTGTTCTAACTCGTGTGCGCACTCACGAGGGGCGGCTAGCGGGGCTCCAGTGCGGTGATGACCCAGCCCTCGCCCGAGCTCCCGTCCTCGTCCGAGCCTTCGCGTTCCGCCGTCACCAGCAGCTGTGCGGCCGACACGCCGGGGCCCTCGCCCGCCCTGCTCGCCGACTGGTCGAGGAAGACGAGTACCCGCGCCCGGTCGCCGATCAGCGATTGCACCGCGGCGCCGACCACCCGGGTGGTCACCACCAGCCGCTGCTCCGGCGCCAGCTCCCGCACCCGGGTGAACAGCCGCTCGTAACTCTCCCCGGCCTGCCCGCGCAGCAGCCGTTGCGCCGCCCGCTCGGTCGCCGCCGTCTCGTCGAAGGAGTACGAGAGCACCTTGTTCAGCGTGTGGGTCACCGACGCGCTCACCTCGGCGGTCTCCTCGGCGGCCACGAGCGCCCGGTTCTGGGCCGACTCCGCCGAGCGCAGGGCATGTGCCTGCAGCACGCAGTACGCGCCGAGGCCGGCCAGCACGAGGGCGGCCGCGAACAGCAGCACCGGCAACCTGATCCGGAGTCTCATCCGCCGCCTCCCACCGGGACCTGGTCGAGCGCGCTGAGCTTCCAGCCCTCGCCGGTCTGCCGCAGCTGCGCGGTGAACCGGTTGCGGGTGGTCGCCGGTTCGCCGCCATTGCCGCCGCTGGTCGTGATCTCCACCGACACCAGCATGCGCGCGGTCCCCGCGGCCGGGTCGAGCTCGCTGATCGCCGCGTCGAGGACCTCGCCGGTGGCCACCGTGCCGCCCTCGCGCAGCGCCCGCTTCGTGTCCTCGCCGGTGCCGGCGAGCTCGTCGCGCAGTGCCCCGGTGGATACCGCAAGCCAGCGGTCGATGCCGGCGTCCACGTCGTTGTGGTCCAGCGTGGTGAGCCGGGCGACGTGCTCCCGGCCCGCGTCCAGCGCGGCGTCCCGCATGGCGGCGTGCGCCAGCGCCTCGTCGTGGGCGGCGTCGAACCAGAACCAGCCCGCCCATCCCGCGAACGCGGCGGCGGCGCCGAGCGCGGCGATCGCCGCGCGGGTCAACCGGTCGGCCACAGCAGCTCCTCCAGCGTGGTCGCCACCGCCGGCAGGGCGGGGGCCGCGAGCGGCCCCGAACCGGGCACCGCCACGTCCGGCACCCCACCCCTGGGCGCATGCTGCGAGCCGCGCACCGACCGCCGGTCCCCGCGGGGCAGCGTGCACGCGGCCGTCGTGTTGAACGTCGCAGGGCCGGTGTCCTCGCCCCTGCGGTAGGGCGTGCCCTCGTACCCGTCGACGCACGGCGGCGGCTCGAAGAACGTCAGGGCCTGCGACAGCTCGCCGCCGTCCGGCGTGATCGACGCCGAGGTGGCGGCCACGGCCTTGGGCAGCGTCACGAACAGCTGCTCCATCCCGGCGGCGCGCGACTCGAACAGCCGCGCCGTCGTCAGCAGGTTCGCCACGACGACCGACAGGCCCGGGTTCGTGTCCTCCAGCAGGCCGCTGAGCTGGGTGGCTGCGCCCGGTGCGGTGCCGATCAGTTCGCGCAGATCGCCGTCGGCGCCGGCCAGCTCGGCGGCGAACAGCTTCGCGTTCTCGCCGAAGGAGCGCCACGCCCGCGCCGAGTCGGCCTGTGTGCGCAGCACGGTGGCGCTGTCGTCGATGAGCGTCGAGGTCTGCGGCAGGTACGCGGCCGCCGTGTGCGTGAACGACGTGGAGGAGTCGAGCAGCACCTGCAGATCCGGGCCCGTGTCGTGCATCGCGTCGTAGAGCTCGTCCACGACGGTGCGCAGCGAGCCGGTCGGCACCGATCCGGTGAACGCGCTGAGGTTCGTCAGCAGCGTCTCCACCGGCAGCGGCAGCGTCGTCTGCTCGCGCCGGATGACCGAGCCGTCACCGAGGAACGGGCCGCCGTCGGTGCGTGGTTGCAGGTCGACGTACTGCTCGCCGACCGCCGACCGGTTGGCCACCACCGCCCGCGAGTTCACCGGGACCCGCGCGGAGTCCTCGATGAGCAGGTCCGCCTCCATGCCGTCGTCGGTGAGCCGTAGCTCGCCCACGCGGCCGACCGCGACCCCGCGGTAGGTGACCTCCCCGTTGGTGAACAGGCCGCCGCCGTCGTCGAGCTGGAGCCGCACCACGTACTCGCCGCCGCCGAACAGCCTGCCCAGGCCGGCGTAGTTCGCGCCGACGAACGCGACCGTGGTCAGCGCGACGACCACGAAGGCGACGACCTGGACGCGGATTCTCGTGGTGAGCATCAGGGCGAGCCTCCGTCACCATCACCGTCACCGTCCACCGGCGGCACCGGCAGCGGCGGCAGCGGCTCGGTGAAGCCGGGATCCGGCTTCATGGTGATGAACACGTTGAGGTAGTCGCCCTCGACGGCGTCGAGGACGGCATCGGTGAACGGGAAGGTGGGCAGGATCTCCAGCGCCCGGGGCAGGTCCTGGCCCGCGTCGGCCAGCCTGCGCAGGATCGGGGCGAGCGCCTCCAGGTCGGCGACCATGTCCCGCCTGCTCCGCTCGATCGTGTCGACGGCCACCGTCGAGAGCTCGTCGAGCGACTGCAGCATCGTCACCAGCGCGCCGCGCTGCTCGCTCAGGGCCCGCAGCCCCGGCGTCAGCTCGGTCAGCGCGGCGGAGATCTGCTCCTCGCGGCCGGCCAGCGTGGACGCGAGCCGGTTGAGGCCGTCCAGCGCGGCGGTGATCTCGCCGCGGTGCGAGTCCAGGTTGGACACCAGCTCGTCGACGCCGGAGAGGAACGACCTGATCCGCTCCTCGTTTCCGGTCAGCACGTTCGACAGCTCCCGGTTGATCGTCTGCAGCTGCCCGATGCCGCCACCGTTGAGCAGCAGCGAGAGCGCGCCGAACACCTCCTCGATCTCGGGGTGCCGGTTGGTGCGGGAGACCGGGATGAGTGCGCCGTCGGCGAGCCGGGCCCGCTCCTCGCCCGGCTCGCGGTGGGGTGCGGCCAGCTCGACGAACTTCTCGCCGAGCAGGCTCGACTGCCGCACGTTGGCCACCGCGTCGGCGGGCAGCTCGACGTCACCGTTGACCGCAAGCACGGCCTCCGCGGTCCAGTCCCGCGCACCGCCGAGGCCGATCGACTCGACGGTTCCGACCGGAACGTCGTTGACCTTCACGGCGGCATGCGGGACGAGGTCGAGCACGTCGTCGAACTGGACGGTGACGCGGTACGGGTCGTCGCCGAGGTCGGCGCCGCCGGGCAGCGGCAGGTCGTGGATGCCGGTGAACTCGCCGGGGGAGCAGGCCGCGGTCACGGCGCACAGCGCGACCCCCGCGACCAGAGCACGGCCTCTCATCAGCGCTCACCTCCCGAGTCGGTGCGGGGCAGCGGCAGGTACTCCAGCAGGTTCGCCCGGCCCTGCAACGTGCCGCTGTCCGGATCGAACGCGCCGAGCACGTTCGTCGCGGCCAGCGGAGCGATGTCGAGCGTCTCGGCCAGTGCCGCCTGGTTGTCCACCAGCACCTGGGTGGTCTCGGCGAGCTTGTCCACATTGGCGGCGATCGCGGCGCGGTTGTCGCGCACGAACGCCTGGATCTCACCGAGTGCCCGGCCGAGCGTGTGCAGCGCGGCGGACAGTTCCTCCCGGTCGGCCGACAGCGTCCGCCACACCCGCGCGAGTTGCTGGTTGGCCTCCCGCACCTGGCCGTCGTTGCCGGCCAGCATCGCGGTGAACCGGCGCAGTTGGTCGATGGTGCCGAACAGGTCGTCCTTCGAATCGGCGAGCGTGCGGGCAAGGTCGGCGAAGTTGCGGACGTTCTCGTTGAACGCCGCGCCGTTGCCGCGCAGGTTCGCCGCGCCGGTGTCCAGCAGTTCCGACAGCGCGCCTTCGGAGTTCGCGCCGTCCGGCCCGATCGCGGAGACGAGGTCGTTGAGGCTCGCGTAGAGCTCGTCCAGCTCCACCGGCGTCGCCGTGCGCTCGACCGGGATCATCGCGCCGTCGGCGATCCGTTCGCCCTCCCGGCCGAGCGTGGAGAGCTGCACGTAGCGGTCGGCGACCACGCTGGGGGCGACGATGACGGCACTGGTCCCGGCGGCCACGGGCACGTCGTGGTCGAGGCGCATAGTCACCTCGACCCGGTCGCCACGAGGCATGACCGCGTCGACCTGCCCGACGCGGACACCGAGCACCCGCACGTCCGAGCCGGAGTACACGCCGACCGTGCGGCTGAAGTAGGCGGTCACCCGCCTGTCACCGTCACCGGAGAAGATCCACCACAGCGCGCCCGCCGCGACCAGCCCGACCACCACGAGCAGGGTCATCGCCCTGGTCAGCCGGAGCCGGAACCGGGTCGTGGTCATGAGCCACCTCCGGAGATCCGCGGCGGCTCGCACGGATGCCGGTTCTCCGGGATGAGGCCGCAGATGTAGACGTCGATCCACCGGCCGTTGCCCACGGTGTTGTTGACCACGCGGAAGTACGGGGCGGCCAGCTCGATGCTGCGCTCCAGGTTGCCGGTGTGCCGCTGGAGGATGTCGGTCACGGTGCCGAGGCGCTCCAGTGCCGGGGCGAGCTGCGCCCGGTTGTCGGCGACCAGCCCGGAGATCTGCTCGCCCAGCCGCCGCGCACCGGTGAGCAGGTCGTGGATGGCCTGCCTTCGCTGGTCCAGCTCGGTCAGCAGCAGGTTGCCGTCCTCGATGAGCCGCTCGAACTCGTCGCTGGACTCGGCGAGTGTGCCGGCGATGGTCCTGGCGTTGCCGAGCAGCTCGGCGAGCTGGTCGTCGCGCGAGGCGATCGTCCGCGACAGCGCGGTGAGCCCCTCCAGCGCGGTGCGCACGTGGTCGGGGGAGTCCGCGAACGTCTCCGACATCGTGCGGAAGCTGCGCGCGAGCTGCTCGGTGTCGATGGCGCCCGCCGTGCCGGCCAGGTCCTCGAACGCGGCCGTGACGTCGTAGGGGGTCGTCGTGCGGTGCAGCGGGATCGGCTCGTCCGGGTCCTGCACCGCCGCGCCGATCGGGTGCAGCGCGAGAAACTTCTGCCCCAGCAACGTCTTGATCTTGATCTCGGCGGAGGTCTTGTCGCCCACCCAGGCATCGGCCACCCGGAAGGAAACCAGTACCCGGTCCCCGGCCAGTTCCACGTCGGTCACCTTGCCGACCTTGATCCCGGCCACGCGCACCTCGTTCTCCGGTTGCAGTCCCGCCGCCTCACCGAACTCGGCCTGGTAGGTCGTGCCGCCGCCGAGGATCGGCAGCTCTTCGTAGTTGAAGACCGCCGCCGCGACCGCCGCCATCGCGACGGTGCCGACCACGCCGAGGGTGAAGGGGTTGCGTTCGCGGAAGGACCTCATCGCCCGCACCTCTCCGGCAGCGGGTCCGGCGCGACGCCTCGCGGCGGGTCGGTGCCGAGCACCCCTGCGCACAGGTAGAAGTTCATCCACGAGCCGTAGCTGCCGAGCGTGCCGACGCTCTCCAGCTTGTCCGGCAGCAGCGTGAGGAACCGTTCGACGTCGGCCGAACCGGTCACGAGGTTCCCGGAGAGCTCACCGAGCCCGGCGATGCTCTGCTTGAGCGGCGGCCGGGCGGCCTCGAACAGGCCCGCGGTGGCCGTGCTGAGCTCGGCGATGCCCTCGATCGACTCGCCGATGGCCGCGCGGTCCTCGGCGAGCCCGGAGACGAGCCGCTGCAACGTCGACACGAGCGTGGAGAGCGCGTCGCCCTCGTTGTTGATCGTCTTCAGCACCGAGTTCAGGTTGCTGATCACGTCCCCGATCACCTTGTCCTTGCCCGCCAGCGTCGACGTCAGCGACCCGGTGTGCGCGAGCAGGCTCTCCACCGTGCCGCCCTCGCCCTGCAGCACCTGCACGATCTCGCCGGAGAGCTGGTTGACGTCCTGCGGCGACAGCGCCTGAAACAGCGGTTCGAAGCCGTTGAACAGGTCCGTGAGGTCCAGCGCGGGGCTGGTCCGCTCGAGCGGGATCTCGGCACCCGGTTCCAGCGTGCCGGGCCACTGCTCGCTACCTCGCTCCAGCGCGATGTAGCGCTGTCCGATCATGTTGCGGTACCTGATCGTCGCGGTGACGTCGGCGGGCAGCTCGCGCAGGCGCTCGACCGAGAAGTGCACGAGTGCGATGTGCTGGTCGACGACGGTCAGTTCCTCGACCTGCCCGATGCGCACCCCCGAGATGCGCACGTCGTCACCGGGGTTGAGGGCGGTGGCGTCGACGAACCGGGCACTGTAACGGTCCATGTCACCGACCCCGGTGTTGCCGATCGAGATGGCCAGCAGCACGGTCGCCAGACCGGTGACGACGACGAACAGCAGGCCCTTGAACAGCGGCGCCCCGACGTTTCTCACTTCAGCGTCACCTCCGTTCCCCGGTACAGCGGCCCGATCAGCACGCTGCTCCACCCGGGCACCGCGCCGGGCGTGACGCCCAGTTCCGGGGCCACCAGCGTCGAGAGCAGCTCCCGCTCCTGCGGCGAGTTGGGCAGGCCGAGGTCACCACCGGCGCCCGGCAGCAGCGCGTGCGCCTCGTCGCCCGCGGAGGCGGCGACCGTGCCCGCCGTTGGCGCCAGCCCGCTCGGGTAGCAACGCGGTCCGCCGGTCGCGTCGTAGACGGGTGCGTCGGCTCCCGGCCGGTACGCGCCGCGTGGCTGGGTGACGGAGGCCTCGATGTGCAGCCCCGGCCGGGACGTGCCGGCGCCCAGCACCTTGTCCATCGCCGGTTTCAGGTCGGTCAGCGCCTTGAGCGTGCAGGGGAAGCTGGGGGAGTAGCGCGCGGCGAGCTCCAGCGGTTCCCGCCCGGTTGCCGCGAGCCGGATCAGGTTCTCCTTGTTGTTGCGCAGGAACACAGTGACGTCCTGCGAGGCCGAGGTGACCTGCGCGTAGAGCAGGTCGAGCTCGGCGCCGCGCTCGTCGACGGTGCCGAGGGTCACCGCCGTGTCGGTGAGCGCGTCGAGCACGTCCGGGGCGATGTCGCCGTAGAGCCTGCTCACCTCGGCCAGATCGCGGACCGTCCGGTTGAGCTGCGGCAGGCTGGGGTTGAACTCCTCGAGGTAGTCCGCGGCGGCCACCAGGGTGTCGCCGATCTGCTCGCCGCGGCCCTCCAGCGCGGTGGAGACCGCGGTGAGCGTGCTGGCGAGCTTCTGCGGCTGCACGGCCTGCAGCACCGGCATCAGGTCGTCGAAGACGCGTTCCAGCTCGATCGCGTTGGCCGAGCGGTCCTGGGAGATCACGTCGCCCTCGGCCAGCGGCGGCGTGGTGGAGCCCTCCGGAATGGACAGTTGCACGTAGCGTTCGCCGAACAGCGTCTTCGGGATCAGCAGGGCCGAGACGTCGCGGGGCAGCCTGGCGACCTTGCCGGGATCGAGTGCGAGGCGGATCTCGGCGCCGTGCTCGACGCTGCGGATCTCCCGGACCTCTCCGACGACCACGCCGCGAGCCTTGACGGCCGAGGTCTCCCGGAGCTGGTTGCCGACGTGGCCGGACTCCAGCGTGACCATGACCGCGGGCACGAAGTCCTTCTCGTAGATCCGCACGGACAGCGTCACAAGCAGTGCGACGACGAGCAGGAACGCGACGCCCGCCGTGCGGACCCCGAGCTTGCGCAACAGTGCCCGCCGGTTCATCCCGCCACCTGCACCGTGGTCGTGGCGCCCCAGATCGCGAGGCTGAGGAAGAAGTCGAGCAGGCTCACCGCGACGATCGCGGTGCGCACCGCGCGCCCCACGGCCACGCCGACACCGGCCGGGCCGCCGGAGGCGCGGAAGCCGTAGAAGCAGTGGGTGAGCACGATGACGACGCTGAACAGCAGCACCTTGCCGAACGACCACAGCACGTCGACGGGTGGCAGGAACAGCTCGAAGTAGTGGTCGTACGTGCCCGCCGACTGCCCGAAGAACCACACGGTGATCTGCCGCGACGCGACATAGGAGCTCAACAGCCCCACCGCGTACAGCGGAATGATCGCGAGGAAACCGGCCAGGATGCGGGTGGTGACGAGGTAGGGCACGCTGGGCACGCCCATCACCTCCAGCGCGTCGATCTCCTCCGAGATCCGCATCGCGCCGAGCTGCGCGGTGAAGCCGCAGCCGACCGTCGCCGAAAGGGCCAGCCCGGCCACGAGCGGGGCGATCTCCCTGGTGTTGAAGTAGGCGGAGATGAACCCGGCGAAGGCGGCCGTGCCGACCTGGTTGAGCGCCGTGTAGCCCTGCATGCCGACGACCACGCCGGTGAACATGGTCATGCCGACCATCACGCCGATCGTGCCGCCGATCACGGCCAGCGCCCCGCTGCCGAAGCTCACCTCGGCGAGCAGGCGGACGATCTCCTTGGTGTAGCGGCGAAGGGCGCGCGGTGTCCACGCGAGCGCCCGCACACAGAACAGGATCGCCTCGCCGAGCGTGTCGAGAAAGCTGAACCGGCGGTCGACGGATTCGAGCGCCCGCCGGGTCGGGGTGGTCACCACGTCCTCACATCCCCTTCGGCGGCACGATCTGCAGGTACAGGGTGGTGAGCACGGTGTTGACCAGGAACAGCAGCAGGAACGTGATGACCACCGACTGGTTCACCGCGTCGCCGACGCCCTTCGGGCCGGGCGCGGGGTTGAGCCCCCGGTAGGCGGCCACGACACCGGCGACGAAGCCGAAGATCAGTGCCTTGATCTCGCTGATCCACAGGTCCGGCAACTGCGCGAGCGCCGAGAAGCTGGCGAGGTAGGCGCCCGGCGTGCCGTCCTGCATCACCACGTTGAAGAAGTAGCCGCCGAGAACGCCGACGACGCTCACCATGCCGTTGAGGAACACCGCGACCGCCATCGCCGCGAGCACCCTGGGCACGATGAGCCGCTGGACGGGGGAGACGCCGAGCACCTCCATCGCGTCGATCTCCTCGCGGATCGTGCGCGAGCCGAGATCCGCGCACATCGCCGAGCCGCCTGCGCCGGCGATCAGCAGTGCGGTGACGATCGGGCTGGCCTGCTGGATGATCGCGAGCACGCTCGCCGCACCGGTGAACGACTGCGCGCCGATCTGCGTCGTCAGCGAGCCGACGTGCAGCGCGATCACGCCGCCGAACGGGATCGACACGAGTGCGGTCGGCAGGATCGAGACGCTGGCGACGAACCAGAACTGCTGCACGAACTCACGGAACTGGAACGGCCGTTTGAACATGCAGCGCGCGACGTCCAGTCCCAGCGCGTACAGCCGGCCGGTCTGCCGGACCGCCGCGGCGCCGGGAAAGGACGTCGTTCGCAGGTTCACCACTGATTACTCCAGCTGGCGCAAGAACTGTGGATAAATTGCACGCCAAAGGCTTCCTCTGCGGTTGGCGGTGCCTTCGCAGAGGTGTATTACTCGCCGGTACGCTAACTTCATGGATGATCGATGACAAGATCTATCCGTCTATCCGTTGGTCACGGCCACGCAACCGGCCCTACGTTGTGCGATTATGATAATTTTCGTTTCCAGCGATTGTGCGAACATGAGCATGACGGTCCTGCCCGGGGGAAACCGGTGGCCCCACGGCCGCTTCCTTCGTGCGCGCAAAGCGTTGTCGTGCTTCTTGTTGCTTCCTGACAAATGCTCGGCCGAATGGGCGACCGGCGCTGGGAATGTCGACCGGAGCCGCTTGTGACGGCCCGGCCGACGCGCTAACGTACTCGCCGGTAGGTATCGCGGGATCCTGGGTACGACTACCGGTGCCATATCGGCCGATGATTCAGCGGGCGCGATTACTCGCGTGGCCGCGCAGATCGAATTCGCCTTCGGGCAGTAGTATGTGAAAATGGGAGGAAAAGAATCCTGATGCGTAAACGTGCAGCAAGCATTCTCACCGCCGGTGCGGCCATGGGTGCGGCCGTCGCGATCGCCGCGGCTCCGGCCGCCGCCGCACAGCAGTCCATCTCCGTCGACAACCCCAACGCCGACGGCTCGTTCGAGGCGAGCACCAACCTGGTCGTCCTCACCGATGTCACCACCGGCGTGAGCTTCGACTGCTCCTCGTCGACCTCGTCCGGCCAGATCCCCAGCGGGTCCTACACCACGCCCGCCGACGTCGGCGACATCAACGTGGCGTTCAGCGGGTGCAACGGGCCGGTCGGCTCGGTCACCGCCACGCCCGCCGACGAGCCGTACGACCTGGTGATCGAGAACTTCGACGCGGCGACCGGTCAGTCCACCGGCTACGTCAGGGACGTCAACGTCCACGTCTCGATGTTCGGCTGCAGCTTCGACGTCACCGGCAACGCGCCCGGCGTGTACGACAACGCGGCAGGCACGCTGACGATGACCTCGGGCGGGACGCTGACGCCGAGCAACGTCAGTGGCTGCTTCGGCCTGGTGAACAACGGCGACGAGTTGTCCTACGAGGCGGTCTACGACGTCACCGACCCGGCGACGCCGATCACCGTCAGCAGCCCGTAGCACATGGTCCCCGGTGGTCGCCGTGCTGTCGCGACGCGGCGGCCACCGGGGAACCGCCGTGACCGCAGGTGATTCTCCATGGAAGGTCGTCCATGTTGGAGCTTCGACGTCGTGGCCGCCTTGTGGTGGCCCTTCCGCTCGCTCTCGGTGCGGCTCTGCTGACCGGGATCGCGGGCAGCGGGGTGGCGGCCGAACGGGCGGAGAACGGCGCGGAACTGGTCTACACCTGCGGGTTTCCCGCCGGGGAGCAGCGGACCGGTGCCCGGATCAGCGCGAGTTTCCCGGCCGGCGTGGCGGCGGGGGAGCCGATCCGGCCGGAGGACGTCGCGGTGGCGCTGACCGTCCCGGCCGCCGCGCTGGCCGATCTCGGAGCCGCGTCCGTCGAGGGCCGGGCACGGCTCACCGTCGCGGTCGGCCAGGGGGAGACGGTGGCCGACGCGGTCTGGTCCGACCTGTCGATACCCACCACGCCGGTACCGGAGGCGGCGGAGCTGGCGCTGACCGCATCCGGCGCCGTGCCGCCGGTGACGGCGGACGAGTCCGGCGAGGTCACGTTCGCGGCAGCGGGCCTGGAACTGTCGCTCGTGCCACGCGGGGCCGACGGCGCCGCCATCGAGGCGGATCCGCTGCCGGTCGCCTGCGCCCCCGGCCCGGACGGGGACACGCGTTTCGGTGCCGTGCCGGTGTCCGGGGCCCCGGCCACGTCCGCACCCGGCGGCGCAGGGTCTTCAGTGCCTTCTGTGCCCTCGTCGTCTTCATCGTCGTCGCCGGACGACGCCGGTGGCGGCCTCGATGTCGGATCGGGCGCGGCCGGGGACTCCCGGGCGCGGCCCCTCGCGGTCGAGGACGCGCCGCCCGGCTGCTTCGACATGCCGACCGAGATCGCGAATCCCACGCTCGGCTGTGCCTACCTGACCGGCTACTCGAACGTCGAGAAGCTGAACGGTGCGGTTCGTTTCGGCGTTCCGGAGCCGGGGTTCCTGCCGCTGGTCTACAGCGAGCAGGTGCGCCTCATGCCGTGTGAGCAGCAGGGCGAGGGCTACATCTGCCAGTATGTCATCGCCAGCACCTCCCGCGCGCAGCTCGACCTGCCCGCCGCGGACTCCTCGCTGGTGGCCTTCGACTTCGTGCCCGTCGCGGCGAAGGTGAAGCTCACCCTCGCCCAGCCGGACATCGTGATCGACAGCCGGGTCGAGTTCCACCGCTACCCGAATCCGGCCGACAACAAGTTCCCGGTCAGCGTGGTCGCGCCGGTGTCGATGTGGATGCAGCTCTCCGAGGCCACGGTCAACGGTGTTGCGCTCGACGTGGGACCGGACTGCCGGACCGCCGAGCCCGTGGACGTCGAGCTGACCGGCGGCGCGGCCAACAACACGCCGCAGACCCCGGACGAGTACACGGTGGCCGACGGCGGCGTGCTCACCGGGATCGCCGAGATTCCCGGGTTCTCCGGATGCGGTGTCTCCGAGGACCTGGATCCCCTGCTCACCGGAACGATCTCCGGGCCGGGTAACTACGTGAAGATGACTCAGGGCGAGCCCTGCATGCGGTCCGGAACCGGCGGGGAGTGCCCGCCGGAGGTCCGGGAACCGCGCCGCTGACGCGGTTTCGTCGCGGAACCGCCGGAACGAGAAGAGGTAACGATGTTCGGGTCGAGAGGGCGGCGGCTTCTCGCCGTCGCCGGAGTCGGTGTCGCGCTCGCCGCGGCGGGCGCCGGGGTGGCTCCGGCGGCGGTCGCGGAGACCGCCGGAGCCACGCCGACCACGCCGACGCTCAAGGGTGCGTGGGCGCCGCTGAACCGCTGTCCGGTCGACGATCCGGCGATGCTGGCGGCGGACGGCGTCCGGACGGTGGCGCAGTGCCTGGCCTCGCGTTCGGCGAGCGGCACGATGACGATCGGTGCGACGACCGTGCCCACCGGGGCGACCGATCTCCAGTTCGGCGTGGTGCGGACCGGTTCCACCTACACGGTCGTGCCGCCCGCGGAAGGTGCCATCGTCGCGGATCCGGTGCGGGTGCCGGGCGGCCTGCTCGGCCTGATGTGCCCGAGCGACATCCCGCTGATCTCCGGAATCTGCCGGCAGGTCGAGAACAGCACGCTCAACGCCGTCACCGCCACGGTGCTGCCTGCGGGCGATCCGTCCGACTTCGACTTCTTCGCCGGGCTCGCCGCGGGCAGGCCCATCCTGAGCCTGCCGGTGAAGATCCACCTGGAGAACCCGTTCCTGGGCCGGAACTGCCATCTCGGCTCGGACGCGGAGCCGATCGTGCTGCGGCCGCAGAACCTGACCGCACCGGCCGCGGAACCGGTGCGGTTCGACCCGGAGGGAAGCATCGACCCGGACGGCGCGATGGGTTACTTCGCGCTCACCGGCGCCGACCAGGGCGACGACGGGTTCGCCATCCCGAGGGCCACCGGCTGTGGCGCCTTCGGCCTGCTCAACGGTGCGGTCAACCTCAAGATGGGGCTGCCGTCGCCTGCCGGCGCCAACAGCCTCGTGCTGGACGGCGCGCAGACCTACTTCGGCGGCTTCTACACACCCGGCGAGTTCGCTCCCGAGCAGGGGCGGGCGCTGGCGGAGCACTGGCACGCGGCGGTCGCCGGGTGACCCGCCCCGCGAGTCCCCCATTCAGACCCGCGCGTTGATCAGCACCTCGATGCCGTCGAGGATGCGCTCCAGCCCGAAGTCGAAGTCCTCGTCGATGTCGTCGGCAGGCTCGTCGAAGGTCCCGCTGTCGATGACCGCGTGCAGCGCCGGGAACCGGGCCCTGTCGGCGACCGCCGCCAGCTGCCTCCCGTAGCCGGTGAGCTCGGCGCCGGGGGGCTGCCCCGCCGACTCGAGAGCGGCCGCGATCTGTGTCTCGATCAGCATATGGCTGCGCACATAGCCGGTGACCAGCAGCAGCGTCGCCATCCGCTCACCCGCATCCAGCCCGGTCTTTTCGAGGCAGCGCAGCGCGCGTTCCATCCAGGCCACGGCGTTGGGGGTCGTCGGCGGGCCGCTGATCGGGACCTGGAGGACCCACGGCCGCGCGCGCAGGGTGTCCCGCTCGGCGCGAGCCCACCGGGCGAGCGCAGGCCGCCAGTCCTCCCCCGCAGCGGGCACGTCGGGTGGCGGGCTGTACGCCGCGTCCGCCGCGAGGGTGACCAGCTCGTCCTTGGTGCCGACGTAGCGATAGAGCGACATCGGTGCGGCGCCCAGCTCGGCCGCCACCCTGCCCATCGAGACCGCCCGTAGCCCCTCGGCGTCGGCGACGCCGATCGCCGCCTCGATGATCCGGTTCAGGCTGAGCCCGCGCTTCGGGCCCTTGTTCGGGTGCTCCCGCACGCCCCAGGCGAGCTCGAAGCTGGTGGGCAGCCCGGTATCGGTGCCGTCGTTCATGGGCTGTGCGGCCTCCGCTCTCCCGTCGGTTTGGCAGCCCATCCTACTTCTGCGTATAACTTACGCAATACGACTGCGTAAGCCTTACGCAGAGGATGTGGACAAGTCGGATGGGAGCCCGTACATGGCGGTGGACCTGGCCATCGAGGTGGCCGGACTGGAGAAGTCCTTCGGCGCGGTGAGCGTGCTCTCCGGCGTCGACCTCACGGTGCGGCGCGGCAGTGTGTTCGCGCTGCTCGGCCCGAACGGTTCGGGCAAGACGACGACCGTGCGGATCCTGGCCACGCTCAGCCGGGCCGACGCGGGCGTCGCGAGGGTGGCCGGCCTCGACGTCGTGCACGACCGGCACCGGGTGCGCAGGCGGATCAGCCTGACCGGCCAGTACGCCGCCATCGACGGCCTGCAGACCGGCGAGGAGAACCTGCGCATGATGGCGTGGCTGTGCGGGCTGCGCGGGCGGCAGGCCAGCGAACGGGCGGGCGAACTGCTCGACCGGTTCGGCCTCGCCGATGCCGGACGGCGGCGGGTGAAGACGTACTCGGGCGGTATGCGCCGCAGGCTCGACCTCGCCGCGAGCCTCGTCGGCAGGCCGTCGGTGATCTTCCTCGACGAGCCGACCACCGGGCTCGACGTGCGGAGCAGGCAGGCCATGTGGGAGGTCGTCACGGACCTGGCCGGGTCGGGGGTGACCGTCTTCCTCACCACCCAGTACCTGGAGGAGGCCGACCGGCTGGCCGATCGCGTCGCCGTGCTCGACGGCGGCCGGGTCATCGCCGAGGGCACCTCGGCCGAGCTGAAGGCCCGCGTCGCCGGGTACCTGCTCGATCTGACGGCGGTGGACGCCACCGCGTTTGGCGAGCTCGTGCGTGCCGCGGGCGGGCGGGCGGCGAGCACCGATCCGGCTGCGCTGAACCTCGGCGTGACCACCGACGGCACCGCGCCGGACGTCCGCGCGCTGCTCGGCGAGCTCGACCCGGCGGGGGAGCGGATCGGGCACTTCACGATCCGCACCGCCACTCTCGACGACGTGTTCATCACCCTGACCGGCCACGCGGCCGAGCCGGGGCACACCAGGCCCACGGAGGAGACCGTCCATGTCTGAACCCGCCCTCGCCGAGCGCGACCGGCCGAGGTCGCCGACCGGCGACACGCTGACGATGGTGCGCCGCTCGGTGCGCCTGAGCTCGCGCAACCTCGAGGCGATGCTGACGTCGGTGATGCTGCCGGCGATGATCATGCTGCTGTTCGTCTACCTGTTCGGCGGCGCGATCGAGACCGGCACCGCCTACCTCACCTACGTCCTGCCCGGCGTGCTCATCCTGTGCATGGGGTTCGTCTCGGCGCAGACCGCGGTCAGCGTCACGCAGGACATGGAGGAGGGCATCATCGACCGCTTCCGGTCGATGGACGTCAGCGGCGCGGCCGTCCTCGGCGGGCATGTCGCGGCCAGTGCCGTCCGCAACACCGTGGCCACGGTGATCCTGCTCCTCATCGCGGTGCTCATCGGCTTCCGGCCCACGGCGGGACCGGTGGAATGGCTCGGCGCGATCGGCACGCTGCTGCTGTTCGTGCTGGCGATGTCGTGGCTGGCCGCGGCGTTCGGGCTGCTGGCCCGGACACCCGAAGGCGCGAACGGCTTCGCGTTCTTCGTGATGTTCCTGCCCTACCCCAGCAGTGCGTTCGTGCCCATCGAGACCATGCCGGGCTGGCTGCACGGCTTCGCGCGGAACCAGCCCGTGACGCCGGTGATCGAGACGCTGCGTGGCCTGCTCACCGGTACCCCGATCGGTAACAGCGCGTGGCTGGCCGCCGGCTGGTGTGCGGGGCTGGTGCTGGTGTCGACGGTGCTTGCGGCCGTGCTGTTCCGCCGCCGGACGGCCTGAGCCGCCGCGGTCAGGCGGCGTGGCCGGCCGCGAAGAGCATGGTGGGGATCTCGGTCTCGGGCAGGCCCAGCAGCCCGCTCAGCGCGGTGTCGTCGAAGCCGGCCACGGCGCAGCAGGCCATCCCGAGCGCGGTGCCGACGAGGTAGAGGTTCTGCACGGCGACACCGGAGTCGACGTGCAGCGTACGGTAGTGGCGCAGCGGGTACCGGTCGAACGCCTCGTCCAGGCGCGCGGTGAGGGCCAGCGAGACGGCCGCCCGCGGTACGAACTCCGGTTGCAGGTACACGTGGCGAAGCGCGTGCACCGGGTCCACGGTGCTCAGTTCGACGAGCTCGTGCGAGACCGCCTCGTAGCGGTACACGCCGGGCACGAGCGCCTCGGCCGTGCGCACCGCCAGGTAGGCGCGCAGGCTATCCAGCCCGCCCGCCGTCGGCGCCATGCTCAGTGGATGCTCGGTGACCCCGTAGGCGGGCACGAACCGCTGCACGCCGACGGAGAACCGCAGCCAGGCGCTGAGCGTCGTCAGGTCCAGCGGCCGGTCGGCGTAGTCCTCGGCCGAACGGCGCAGGGCCAGGGTGGCGACCAGGTCGGCGCGGGGCGGGTGGATGTCGGGCAGCGGGATCCGCCTGCCGTCGGTCAGCGGCGCGGTGCCGATCCGGCTCTGCGAGTTGAGCAGCCGGTGCACCGCCAGAGCACGCTGGGTGGTGCGAGCGCCGTCCAGCGAAACCTCTCTGGATACCTCATCTCCGTCGGTCTCTCGACCGCCGCGCGCGAGCATGGCCGAATCGTAACCCGTTCGGGCGATCATTGGGACCTCCGACAGTCCTGCCGGACACGGCCGGTCAGCGGGTGAGGCCGGCCACCAGCTCGTAGGAGCGAAGCCGGTCGCCCTGCCCGTGGACCATTGTGGTGACCATGAGCTCGTCCGCGTCGGTGTCGGCCAGCAGCCGGTCCAGGCCCTTGCGGACGGTCTCCGGGGAGCCGACGACGTTGCTCGCCATGCGCTCCTCGATGAACAGCCGGTCGAGGTCGGTGTACGGATGGTCGGCGGCCTCCTGCGGCGTCGGCAGGGGGATCGGCCTGCCCTTGCGCAGGCTGAGGAAGGTGAGCGCACTGGGCCCGGCGAGCCACCTGGCCTGCTCGTCGGTGTCCGCGCAGATCACCGAGGTGCCGAGCATGACGTACGGCTCGTCGAGCACGTCCGAGGGCCGGAAGGACTCGCGGTAGAGCCGCACGGCGGGGATGGTGTTCTCCGCGCTGAAGTGGTGGGCGAAGGAGAACGGCAGGCCGAGCATTCCGGCGAGCTGGGCGCTGAAGCCGCTGGACCCGAGCAGCCAGACCGGTGGCCGGTGGCCCTGCGCCGGGTAGGCGTTGACGGCGCGGTTCTCGTCCGGCTCGAAGTAGGCCATCAGCTCGCTCAACCGCTGCGGGAAGTCCTCCGCGCCCAGCCCCGCCGCGCCGCGGAGGGCGAGTGCCGTGCGCTGGTCGGTGCCCGGCGCGCGGCCGATGCCCAGGTCGATCCGGCCGGGATGGAACGCCTCCAGGGTGCCGAACTGCTCCGCGACCACGAGTGGCGCGTGGTTGGGCAGCATCACGCCACCCGAGCCGACCCTGATCCGCTCGGTCGCGGTGGCGACGTGGCCGATCAGCACGGCCGTCGCCGAGCTGGCGATGCCCGGCATGTTGTGGTGCTCGGCCAGCCAGTAGCGGTGGTACCCGAGCCGCTCGGTGTGCCGGGCCAGCTCGACGGTGTTGCGCAGTGCGGTCGCGGAGTCCGATCCGCTCGTGATGGGCGCCAGGTCGAGCACCGAGAGCGGGATGTCAGGCAGGGAGGTCACATCCGCGGTCAACGCACCGCGCCCCGCGAACCTTCCCGCCCGCCCTCGTGAGTGCGTAACAGTGTTCTAACTCGCGTGGCCACTCACGAGGCAGGCAGCCAGCCGTCGTCCGATGCCAGCACGATCAGCTGCTGCGTGGCCCTGGTCAGCGCCACGTACAGCACCCGCCTGCCGGTCAGCGACTCGGTGACCAGCTCGGTGGGCTCCAGCAGGGCGACCGCGTCGTACTCGAGCCCCTTGGAGTCCAGGCTGCCGACCACCTTGAGCCGCTCGTCGGCCTGCGCGGACAGCCAGCGCTCGACCTCGGGCACGCGGTCCATGGCACAGATCACGCCGACCGTGCCCTCGACGGAGCCGAGCAGCTCCTTGGCGGCCGCCTGCACCGCGCCTTCCCGGGTGCCCGGCTCGACCGTGCGGATCTGCGGCGCGACGCCGGTGGCCCGCACCGCCTCCGGCAGCGCATCCCGCTCGGCGTGCCCGCCGACGACCTGCGCCGCGAGCGCGAAGATCTCCGCCGAGTTCCGGTAGTTGGTGCGCAGCGTGTAACGCCGCCGCGGGGTACGGGGTCCGAAAGCCTGGTCCCGCGCCTGAGCCGCCTCGTCCGGGTCCGGCCACGAGCTCTGTACGGGGTCGCCGACCACGGTCCAGCTCGCGTACCGGCCGCGCCTGCCGACCATCCGCCACTGCATGGGGGAGAGGTCCTGCGACTCGTCCACCACGATGTGCGAGTACTCGTCGTAGTGCTCGGGCCGCTGCGGGCCGCGCGGGGTCGTGCTGTCGCGCTCCTGCTCGGCGTCCAGCTCGAGCCGCGAACGCCGCCGCCGTTTCGGCGGCGGGCCGGTCAGCACCCGCAGCTCGTCGAGCAGTGAGATGTCGGCGACCGACCAGCCCCCGGCCGGATCGGCCAGCGCACCGGCGAGCAACGAGATCTCCTCACGGTTGAGCAGCTGCCTGCCCGCGCGGGCGAGCCTGCGCTCGTCGCCGAGCCAGCGCAGGACCTGCGCCGGGTAGAGCACCGGCCACCAGACGACCAGGAAACGGTGGAAGTCGATCCGCTCGCCGAGCGCGGTGATCAGCTCCTCCCGGTCCACGGAGCGGCCGTCGTCGCGCGCGTACTCCTCAGCCTTGTCGGCCAGGGCGGCGAGCAGGGTCTCGGCCGCGCGGATCCGCGACCGGTTCGGCGGCCCGCCCTGGCTGTGCACCTTGCGCCGGAGCCGGTCGAGCTCCTTGGCCGTCAGCTTCAGCACCTCGCCGTGGTAGACGATCCGCATCTCGGTGGGTGCGTCCGGCGGGGTGTCCCGCAACGCTCTGAGCAGCACCTTGCGCATCCGCAGCGAGCCCTTGAGCGCGGCCAGCCGGGCCGGGTCCTGCCGGGTGGCCTCGATGCCGTCGAGCACCTGGCCGAGCGAGCGCAGCTCCACGTTCGTCTCGCCCATCGAAGGCAGCACGCGCGAGATGTAGGTCGTGAACACGCCGGAAGGGCCGATCACGAGCACACCGGCGCCGCCGAGCTGCCGCCGGTGGCGGTAGAGCAGGTATGCCGCCCGGTGCAGGGCGACGGCCGTCTTCCCGGTCCCCGGCCCGCCGGTGATCTCGGTCACGCCCCGCCACGGAGCGCGGATGACCTCGTCCTGCTCCTTCTGGATGGTCGCCACGATGTCGCGCATCTTCTCGCCGCGCGAACGGCCCAGCGCGGCCATCAGCGCACCCTCGCCGACGACGTTCATGTCCTCGGGCACGGCCTCGGGAATGAGCACGTCGTCGTCGACGTCCTGCACCGTCTGGCCGGTGCAGCGGATCACCCTGCGGCGCACCACGTCCATCGGATCCTCGGCGGTGGCCTGGTAGAACGGCGCCGCGGCCGGGGCGCGCCAGTCGGTGACGAGGTTCTCGAACTCGGCGTCGCGGATCCCGAGCCTGCCGACGTAGACGGCCTCCGAGTCGGCGTGGTCCAGCCTGCCGAACACCAGGCCCTCGTACTCGGCGTCGAGCGACTGCAGGGTCTGGTTGGCGTGGTAGACCATCATGTCCCGCTCGAACAGCATCGACGCCTGCTCGAAGACCGCCTCCCGCTGGGCGCCGTGGCCGAGTTCGTAACCCTTGGTGCGCATCGCTTCCGCCTGGCTGCGCAGCTCCGCGAGACGGGCGTAGACGCGGTCGACGTGGGACTGCTCGATGGCGATCTCGGCCCGTCTGACCCGAGGTTCCGTCACTCAGCGCTCCCGTGTTCGTGGCGACCCTTCCCGCGATCGTGTCGCGGGTAAGGGGAAGAACGACAATACGCGTTCCGGCGGGTGGCTTCACCAGGTGCCGACCATCCCCGGCCGGCACCGCCCGGCACCGCGCTCCTGCGAGGATGGCGGTGTGACGAGGATCGTGGCCGGGAAGGCGGGCGGGCGAAGGCTGCGCGTGCCGCCGCGCGGAACGCGGCCGACCTCGGAAAAGGTGCGCGAGGCACTGTTCAACGCGCTCGAGGTCGCCGGGGAGCTCACCGGCGCGCGCGTGCTCGACCTGTACGCCGGATCGGGTGCGCTCGGGCTGGAGGCCCTGTCCCGGGGGGCGGCCGAGGCGCTGTTCGTGGAGGCGGACCGGCGCGCCGCCGAGATCCTGCGGAGCAACGTCGGCGCGCTGGGGCTGGGCGGATCCGTCCGGCACGGCAAGGCCGAGACGGTGCTCGCCGAGCCCGCCGCCGAACCGTTCGATCTCGTCGTCGCCGACCCGCCGTACGCGGCCGGGGACGACCGGCTGGCGGCGGTGCTGGCCGCGCTCGCCGGTGGCGGCTGGATTGCCGACGGCGGGCTGGTGGTCGTCGAGCGGGCCTGGCGGGACGGCGAACCCGCGTGGCCGCCGGGGTTCGCGCCGCTGCGCGCGAAGCGCTACGGCGACACCGGCCTCTTCCGCGCCGGATATCACGCGCACGGCGACAGTGCGTAACGAAAGCTGCGTCACATCTCGCGCGCGGCCGGGTGCCCCTTGGTAGCGTCCGCGCCATGCGGCGAGCGGTCTGTCCCGGTTCCTACGACCCTGCGACCAATGGGCATCTCGACATCATCGAGAGAGCATCGCAGCTCTTCGACGAGGTCGTCGTTGCCGTGCTTGTCAACAAGAAGAAGCAGGGCCTCTTCTCCATCGACGAGCGCCTGGAGATGCTGCGGGAGGTCACCGCGAAGCTGCCCAACGTACGGGTGGACTCCTGGCACGGCCTGCTCGTCGACTACTGCCGCCAGAACGGCATCGTCGCGATCGCCAAGGGCCTGCGCTCCGTCAGCGACTTCGACTACGAGCTGCAGATGGCACAGATGAACCGGGAGCTCTCCGGCGTGGAGACGCTGCTGATGTCGAACAACCCCGCGTACAGCTTCCTGTCCAGCTCGCTGGTCAAGGAGGTCGCCACCTACGGCGGCGACGTCGCGCAGATGGTCCCCCCGCTCGTGCACAAGCGGCTGATGGAACGCCTTCCCGGCACCGAGTAGCCGCGGGCGGGCGCACTTGACACGCCGTACGGCGTTCCTTCGCGGCAAACCGCCGCGGACCGGGCAGACTGGGTCCGAGCCGATGGGGATCGATGGCCGAGGGAGTGTGCCGTGTACCGCGTGTTCGAGGCTCTCGACGAGCTGGTCACGATCGTGGAGGAGTCGCGCAGCGTCCCGATGACCTCCAGCTGCGTGGTGCCGCGGGGCGATGTCCTGGAACTGCTCGACGACGTCCGCGACGCGCTGCCCGGCGAGGTCGACGACGCGCAGGACGTCCTCGACCGGCGGGACGAGCTGATCCAGCAGGCCCGCACCGAGGCCGAGAACACCACCAGCTCCGCGAAGGCCGAGGCCGAGCAGACCGTCGCCGACGCACACGCCGAGGCGCAGCGCCTGCTGGCCGACGCGCACGCCAGGGCGGAACAGCTCGTCGCCGACGCGAACGCGGAGGCCGACCGGGCGGTGGCCGCCGGGCAGGCCGAGTACCAGAACCTCACCGAGCGCTCCCGCATGGAGTCCGAGCGGATGATCCAGGCCGGCCGCGACGCCTACGACCGTGCCGTCGAGGAGGGCAGGCACGAGCAGGCCAGGCTGGTCGCCCAGACCGAGGTCGTGCAGGCCGCGCACGCGGAGGCGGCGCGCATCGTGGACGAGGCGCATGCCGAGGCCGACCGGCAGCGCGGCGAGTGCGACGCCTATGTGGACGGCAAGCTCGCGGAGTTCTCGGAGCTGCTCGCGACGACCCTGCGCACGGTCGATTCCGGGCGGAACCACCTGCGCGGGACCGCGGCCATGCCCGGCCGGTCCGGCGTGTACGACTACCAGGCACATTAGCCGGGCGCACTCGCGTACCCTGGGTGGAGGCCCGCGCCGGGCAGACCGGGCGGCGGCCGACCCGATCACCTGCGATCCTGTGAAAGTTCATGCCTGAGAAGAGTTCCAGCCCGATGCGCTCGGACGCGCGCAATCCGTGGCTGATCGACACCCGCGAACTCGGCCGTCGTGCCGGTTCCAGCCGGCCCGTCAACCGCGAGCTGCCCCTCGACACCGCGCTGGGCGTGCCCGACGTGATCATCGTGCCGGAAGGCGCGACGATCACGCTGGACCTCCTGCTGGAGTCGGTCGTCGAAGGAGTCCTGGTCACCGGTACGGCGTCGGCCTCGACACAGGAGCACTGCTCGCGCTGTCTCGACCCGGGCACCGGCGATGTGGAGGTCGAGTTCACCGAGCTGTTCGCCTACCCGGAGTCGACCACGGAGGAGACCACCGAGGAGGACGAGGTCTCCCGGCTGGTGGACGACAAGATCGATCTTCAGCCGATCGTCCGGGACGCTATCGTGCTCGCCCTTCCGCTGGTGCCGTTGTGCAGCGAGGACTGCGCAGGCCTGTGTGCCGGATGCGGCGTGAAGTGGGCCGATCTCGAGCCCGGACACGGGCATGAGACGATAGATCCTCGGTGGGCCGCGCTGGTCGAGCGCCTGGAGGACACTTCGGGTGAGCCGGCGGACGGCTCGGACCGGTAGACCCCGCGAGCGCCAGCTCGACCCAGACCGACAGACGTGCTCGCGCCCGTGAGCAGATCGTGATGAGGAGAACCAGCCGTGGCCGTCCCGAAGCGGAAGATGTCGCGTTCCAACACCCGCTCGCGCCGCGCCCAGTGGAAGGCGGGCCCGGTGCAGCTGGTGCCCTGCCAGAACCGTGCGTGTAAGCAGCTCAAGCCGCAGCACATCGCCTGCCCGAACTGCGGTCAGTACGACGGACGCCAGGTTGTCGAGCCCGCCTGAGGCTGACCGTTATGGGGGGTAAGTCACCAACGGGTCCGGCGGCAGATCCCACACCGCTTCTCGAAGCGCTCGGCATCGAGTTCGATGACGAGCTGCTCACGCTCGCCCTCACGCACCGTTCCTACGCCTACGAGAACGGCGGGCTGCTGCCCAACGAGCGGCTGGAGTTCCTGGGGGACGCCGTGCTGGGGCTCGTGGTGACCGACCACCTGTACCGCAGGCATCCCGAGCTGCCGGAGGGCCAGCTCGCGAAGCTGCGGGCCAGCGTGGTGAACATGCACGCGCTCGCGGGTGTCGCCCGCGGGCTCGGCGAGGGCGGGCTCGGCGCCCACCTGCTGCTCGGCAAGGGCGAGGAGCTCACCGGCGGCCGCGACAAGGCGAGCATCCTGGCCGACGGGCTCGAGGCCGTCATCGGCGCGACCTACCTGGCCCACGGCATCGACACCGCGCGTGATCTCGTGCACCGCCTCTTCGGTGACCTGCTCGCCGAGGCCCCGCTGCGCGGCGCGGGCCTGGACTGGAAGACCAGCCTGCAGGAGCTGACCGCGTCGGCCGGCCTCGGTGTGCCGGAGTACAAGGTCGAGGACACCGGGCCCGACCATCGCAAGGAGTTCAGCGCGATCGTCCTCGTCGGCGGCCGCGACCTCGGCCACGGCGACGGCACCACCAAGAAGGAAGCCGAGCAGAAGGCGGCCGAGTCCGCCTGGCGCGCGCTGACCGCGGAGCTGAGCCCCGCACAGGACCGCTGAGCACACCGCCGCCTCGTGAGTGCGTAGACGAGTTAGAACGCCGGTAGCCACTCACGAGCCACGGCGACCGGTAGGCTTTTCCGGTGCCAGAGCTTCCCGAGGTCGAGGTGGTGCGCGCCGGCCTGCAGGCGCACGTGGCGGGCCGCGTCGTCGCTACCGCCGAGATTCTGCATCCCCGCGCCATCCGCAGGCACGTCGCCGGTGCCGCGGACTTCACGGGGCGGCTCGCCGGAGTGAAGATCGACGCCGCGCGGCGCCGTGGCAAGTACCTCTGGCTCGACCTGGCCGACGGTGCGGCCGTACTGGCCCACCTGGGCATGAGCGGCCAGCTGCGGGTGCAGCCGCCGGGTGCGCCCGACGAGAAGCACCTGCGGGCGCGCTTCACCTTCGCCGACGGCGGGCCTGAGCTGCGGTTCGTGGACCAGCGCACGTTCGGCGGCCTCGCACTCGCGGAACTGGTCGAGGCGGACGGCTCGCTCGTGCCGGAGACCATCGCGCACATCGCCAGGGACCCGATGGACCCCGCTTTCGACCTCATGCTCGCCACCCGGGCGCTGCGGTCGCGGCGCACCGAGGTCAAGCGTGCGCTGCTCGACCAGACGCTCGTCTCCGGGGTCGGCAACATCTACGCCGACGAGGCGCTGTGGCGGTCCCGGCTGCACTGGGCGCGGCCGGCCGACCGGCTCACCGCCACCCAGGCGCGGACGGTGCTCGGCGCGGCGGCCGAGGTGATGGCCGAGGCACTGGCCGCGGGCGGCACGTCGTTCGACGCGCTCTACGTCAACGTCAACGGGCAGTCCGGCTACTTCGACCGGGCGCTGAGCGCCTACGGCCGGGAAGGGTGTCCGTGCCGGCGCTGCGGCACGCCGATCCGGCGGGACCCGTTCATGAACCGTTCGTCGTTCTCCTGCCCGCGCTGCCAGCCGAGGCCGCGCCGGACCCGCTGAGTCCGCCCCGCCGGAGCCACTCCTTCGCGTGGCCGCGGCGTGCTTCGCACACTACTGCGCATAGCGTGCTAGTCTCGCTGCCGCGAGACTGGAGGACACCGGTGGAGATCAGCCAACTGCTCAAGGGCGTACTCGATCTCGCGGTGCTGGCCGTGCTCCGCAACCACGACGGGTACGGCTACGACGTGCTCCGCAGGCTGCGGCAGGCGGGGCTGGACGAGGTGGGTGACGCGTCGGTGTACGGCACGCTGCGGCGGCTGTACAAGGCCGGGCTGCTGACGTCCTACGTCGTGCCCAGCGAGGAAGGGCCGCACCGCAAGTACTACAGCATGAACGAGCTGGGCCGTCAGCGTCTCGCCGAGTCGGCGAGGACCTGGCAGACCTTCGCGAAGACGATGGACGGCCTGTTGGGAGAGGCAGCATGACGACGAACAGCCCACCGGCGGTGCGGAGCTACCTGGCGCGAGTGCGGACCGCACTGGCCGACCTGCCCGCCGCGGAGGTCGACGAGATCCTCGACGACGTGCGGCCGCATCTGCTGGAGATCGCCGGGGAACTGGGTGAGGACGCCGGTGTCGAGTCGATGAGCGAGCGGATCGGTACCCCGGAGAGCTACGCTGCCGAGCTGCGCGCGGCGGGCGACTACCCGGCACCGCCGCCTCCGGGCGAGGCCGGACCGGCACGGCGGGGCGGTGCGCGGCTCGCGCTGTGGACGCTGGTCGCCGCGGTGGGGGCACTGGGGTTGACCGGCCTCGCGGTGGGACTCTCCATGTCCGAGGAAGCACTGATCGGTCTCGTGCTCGTCGTGCCCTTCGTGGCCGCGAGCGCCTGGTACGTCTGGCAACGCGGCACGGACCGGGTGGCGGAGCTGCCGGAGGTGCGGCGGTTGCGCGCGGCCCTGCGCCCGGGCGAGTCCGGCAGGGCCACCGGGGTGCTCGGCTACCTCCGGTCGCTGCGACCGGCCTGGTGGCTGGTGTGCGCGGTGTTCCTGGTGGTGCTCGGGCTGCTGTTCGTGGTCTCCAGCAGCGGCGGGTTCCTCGTCCTCCTCCTGCTGCTGGGACTGGCCGCACTGGTGATCTGGGCCGGGCCGAGGTCCGGGGCCGACCGCAGGCTGCTGTGGTTGAGCCTGCCGGTGTCCGCGTTCGTCGCGGGTGGCGCGCTGGGACTCACCGGCTACCTGGGCGAGGTGGTCGACGACCGGCACTCCTACCCCGCCGAGCAGTACCCGTACCACGCGAACACAGTGGACGGGGAGCCCGCGCTGTACTACGGGGAGGAGCACGTGGAGAACGTGTACGCGTTCGACTCCGACGGCGAGGCGCTGACCGACGTGTACCTCTACGGCCAGGACGGACGGCCGCTCGTCCTGCCGCGCTACACCTGCGAGGAGGGCACCGGCGCGAAGGCCAGGATCGGGGCGGATAACCGCTTCCCGCGCCCGCACATCTGGCAGGGCGCCTACGACGACCTGGGCCGCTACAACGGCTACAACGCCTACCGGCCGGAATGCCGGGAGTCGGCGGAGGTGCCGTTCACGGTGGCGATCCCGAAGACCAGCTCCCCGAAGCCGACCGGCTGACGGGAGCGTCCAGGAGTGGGGAGTGGTCGTCGGGGGTCACTCCCCACTCCGCCGATCAGCCGGCGAACGAGCTGCGCATGGAGAGCCTCGCGAGCAGTTCCCGGCCGTTCTCGGCGTTGCGTGGCTGGCAGAGCACGTCGTAGCGGCGCGCGACGAGCTGGCTGTGCGACACGAAGTCGCGCTTGCCCCGGGTGGCGGCGTAGCCGGCAGCGGCGAATGCCATGCCGAACCCGATACCGGAGACGAGGCCGATGACGATCGGCAGCAGTCCCGCGCCCGGGGTGAACAGGCTCAGCAGCAGGCCGACGAACAGACCGAACCAGGCGCCGGACATCGCGCCGCTGCCGAGTACCTTGCGCCACGTCAGCCGGGCCGAGACCCGCTCGACGAGCAGTGGATCGATGCCGACGATCGTGACGTCCTGGACGGGGAAGTCGCTGTCGGCCAGGTGGTCGACGGCACGCTGTGCTTCCTCGTAGGTGTCGTAGGAGCCGATGGGCCAGCCGGTGGGCATGGTCGGCAACTGTGGTGCCCGCGGCGTGGTGGTGAACGCGGTCTGCGAAAACGCTGTGGTCATGTGTGTCTCACCTCATGGGCGATGGTGTTTTCCTCTACCCATGTCAACGCGCGGCCGGTGCATTTCCGTGCCCGGCGCGCGAAGTTCACAGACAGCTCTCAGGTAGCAGCGGCCCGCCCGTTCGGTGAGTGCATCCACGACATTCCCGCGGGTGAGCCCGAGGGCAGCCACTGTCCGAAGTGACGCACCGAGAACAGCTCGTCGAGCACCATGAAGGCCGCGCCGACCAGGCCACCCTCCTCGCCGAGCCGCGCCCGCTCGATACGCAGCTCCCGTGTGGACAGTGGCAGTGAGCGGCGGTAGATGGTCTCCCGGATCGTGGCGAGGAACAGGTCGCCGGCACCGGCGACCTTGCCGCCGATCAGGATGATCGACGGGTTGTAGAAGTTCACCATCGTGGCCAGCATGGCGCCGATCCGCCGCCCCGCCTGCACGAGCAGCTGCACCGCCTGGTGGTCGCCGGCGGCCGCGGCGGCGGTGACGTCCTCGCCGGTCACCGTTCCGCGTTCGGCGAACACGGCGGCGAGTGCGGGGCTCCGTCCCGCGCGGGCCAGCTCCTCGCCGTCCCTGGCGAGCGCCGCCCCACCGGCAAGCGCTTCCAGGCAGCCGGTCTTGCCACAGCGGCAGACGACGGAGCTGTCGTCGGAGACGGCCGCGTGCCCGATGTCGCCCGCGCAACCCTGCGCGCCGCGGTGCAGCCGTCCGTTGTTGCTGATGCCCGCGCCGATCCCGGTGCCGATCTTGACGTAGAGCATGTCACCGTCGCCGATCGGGATTCCGGGGGTGCGCAGTTCGCCGAGGCACAGCAGGTTCACCTCGTTGTCCACCCAGACCGGCGCGTCGTATCGCACGGCGAGCCGGTCGCGGACCGCGTAGTTGTTCCAGCCGGGCATGATCGGCGGCTCGGACGGGCGTGCGGTCGCGAACTCGACCGGCCCCGGCAGGCCGAGTCCGACGCCCCAGACCTCGCTCGGCGCGGCGCCGACGTCGGCGATCAGTTCGTCGAGCTTCGCCTCGACCTCGGCGAGCACCGGGTCGGGGCCCAGTGCGATGTCACAGTCGCCGTACCGGGTGGCCAGCACCGTGCCCATCAGGTCGGTGATGCCTGCGATGAAGCCGGTGGCGCCCAGTTCGGCGGTCAGGATTCGGCCGCCGTCCTTGCGGAAGCGCAGTGTCCGCGCCTGCCGGCCGCCGGTGGAGGGGTTGAGCCTGCCCTCCTCCAGCAGCCCGGCCTCCAGCAGCGTGGTGGTGCGCTGAGTGATGGCGGTCCTGCCGAGGCCGGTGCGCTGGCTGAGCTCGGGTCTCGTCTCCGCTCCGCCGGTGCGCACGAGTTCGAGAAGCCGCGTATAACTTTCCAGCAGCTCGATATTCGGCGCCTCCGCGCCCGGCCGGTCTTCCACACGTGCCCCCTTATGCGTAGTGGCCGCTATCATATACCTCCAAACGCAAAACTTCTGTACGTCGACAGCAATAGATGTGAGAGCCGGAACCGAAGTAAAACCGCTGTGAAGGGGAGCGAGGGAGCTTTACCCGCGCCTCGCGGTAGTAAGGCTCCCTTGCTCAGGCGGCGCTCGGTGGTGGAGCAGACTGGGGCGCGTGGACGGAGAGCGGGAAACCGGCCCGCCGCGCCGGGGAGAGCTGCGGATCTACCTCGGCGCGGCACCGGGGGTCGGCAAGACCTACGCGATGCTCAGCGAGGCGCACCGCAGGCGTGAGCGCGGTACCGACCTCGTGGTCGGCTTCGCCGAGACCCACGGCAGGGTGAGGACCGCGGAGTTGCTCGACGGGCTGGAGATCGTTCGCCCTGCCCAGGTCCCCGGGCACACCGAGATGGACGTGGACGCGGTGCTCGCCAGGGCACCCGAGGTGGCGGTCGTCGACGACCTCGCCCACACCAACGCGCCCGGTTCCCGCAACGAGAAGCGCTGGCAGGACGTCGAGGCGCTGCTCGAGGCCGGGATCAACGTCCTGACCACGGTGAACGTGCAGCACCTGCAGAGCCTCGGCGACGTGGTCGAGGCCATCACCGGCGTCCGGCAGCGGGAGACCGTGCCGGACGAGATGGTGCGCCGGGCCGAGCAGGTGGAGCTCGTCGACATCACGCCCGAGGCACTGCGGCGCAGGCTCGCACACGGCAACGTGTACCCGGCCGACCGGATCGACGCGGCGCTGAGCAACTACTTCCGGCCGGGCAACCTCACGGCGTTGCGCGAGCTCGCCCTGCTGTGGGTGGCTGACCAGGCGGATCTGGCGCTGCAGCGCTACCGCGCCGAACAGGACATCACCGACACCTGGGAGGCGCGCGAACGTGTCGTCGTGGCGATCACCGGCGGCCCGGAGAGCGAGACGCTGATCCGCCGCGCGCGCCGGATCGCCACCCGCTCGGGCGCGGAGCTGCTTGTGCTGCACGTCCTGCGCGGTGACGGCCGGGCCGGGTTCGGCCCGGCGCCCGCGGGCGGGTACCGGGAGCTCGCCGAGGGCGTCGGCGCCACCTTCCACACGGTCGTCGGCGACGACGTGCCCACGGCACTGCTCGACTTCGCCCGCGGCGTCAACGCGACCCAGCTCGTGCTGGGGACCTCGCGCCGGTCGCGGCTGGCCCGGCTGTTCGACGAGGGGATCGGCGCGACCGTGGTGCAGCGGTCCGGGCCGATCGACGTGCACATGGTCACGCACGAGGAGGCGGGCGGGCGGCTGCGTGCCAAGCTCGGCCGTGGCCCGTTCACCTCGTTCCGGCACGCCGCGGGCTGGGCGCTGGCGCTCGCGCTGCCCGCACTGGTGACCGCCGTGGGAACCGCACTGCGGGCACAGCTCGACTTCTCGACGCACGTCGTGGCGTCGATCCTCGCGGCGGTCGTCGTGGCGCTGGTCGGCGGCGTCGGCCCGGCACTGCTCGCCGCCGTGTTCTCCGCCGTGCTGCTGGAGTTCTTCCTCGCCGAGCCCTACAACTCGCTGGCGGTGTCCTCGCCACGCCTCGTGGTGACCCTGGTGGAGATGCTCGCGGTCGCCGTCGTGATCGCGCTCGTCGTGGCCTCCGCCGCGGCCCGCGCGACGCTCGCCGCACGGGCACGTGCGGAGGCCTCCCTGCTCGCCTCCTACGCGCGCACGGTACTGACCAGCCCCGCGCCGCTGGAACGTCTGCTCGACAAGGTGCGGGAGAACTTCGGGCAGGCGTCGGTGGCCCTGCTGGAGAAGCGGGACGGGCAGTGGCGGCGCGTCGCGGCGGCGGGCAGTGAGCCGTGCGCGGAACCGGACCGGGCGGACGTCGACATTCCCGTGACGACGGACGTGCACCTCACCCTGCGCGGCCGCTCGCTGCCCGCCGCCGACCGCGGTGTGCTCGAAACCGCCGCGGGACAGGCGCTACTCGCGCTACGCCAGCAACGGATGGCGGTGGCCGCCGCGGAGGCCGAGCGCAAGGCCGAGGCGACGGAGCTGCGCACCGCGCTCCTCTCGGCCGTCGGGCACGACCTGCGTACCCCGCTGACCTCCATCAAGGCGTCGATCGGCAGCCTGCGGGCGAGCGACCTGGAACTGTCCGGAGAGGACACCGAAGAGCTGCTGGAGGCGATCGAGGTTTCCACCGACCGGCTGGCCGGTCTCGTGGACAACCTGCTGGACTCCTCCAGGCTGGCCACCGGAGCGGTGCGCCCGCACCTGCATCCGGTCGGTTACGACGAGGTCGTCGGCCGCGCTCTGTCCGCTGTGGACGCGACGGAGCCGGTCGTCGTGGACGTGGACGAGCGGTTGCCGCCGGTCCTGGCCGATCCAGGGCTGCTGGAGCGGGTGGTGGCCAACGTCGTCGACAACGCGCTGCGGCACGGTGCGGGCGGCGGCCCGGTGGCGGTGCGCGGCAGCGCGCACTCCGAGCACGTCGAGCTGCGGATCGTCGACCACGGACCCGGCCTGCCGAAGGGCACCGCCGAGTCGGCGTTCGCACCGTTCCAGCGATTGACGAGCACGGCCACCGCAAGCACGACCATGGCGGGTGGCGGCAGGAGTGGTGCGGGTGACCGTGCCGCCACCCCGGGCGTCGGGCTCGGGCTGTCCGTCGCGAAAGGGTTCACCGAGGCGATGGGCGGCTCCATCCGGGCCGAGGACACTCCCGGAGGCGGGCTCACCGTGGTGATCTCGCTGCCGACCGAACGTGGAGCGAACCGATGAGCGAATGCACGGTACTCGTGGTCGACGACGAGCCGCAAATCGTGCGCGCACTGCGCATCAACCTGACCGCCCGCGGCTACCGGGTGCTGACCGCCCACGACGGCACGGCGGCGCTGCGTGCGGTGGCCGAGGGCAAGCCGGACGTGGTGGTGCTCGATCTCGGCCTGCCCGACATGGACGGCATCGCGGTGATCGAGCACCTCCGGGGCTGGACGCGGGTGCCGGTCATCGTGCTCTCCGCCCGCGACGGATCGACGGACAAGGTGCACGCGCTGGACGCCGGTGCGGACGACTACGTGACGAAACCGTTCGGGATGGACGAGTTGCTCGCCCGGCTGCGGGCGGCGGTGCGCCGCTCGGCGGTGTCCGCTTCGGACACCGACGTGGTGGTGGAGACGCCTGCGTTCACCATCGACCTCGCCGCGAAGAAGGTGCGCCGGGACGGCACGGACGTGCACCTGACCAGGACCGAGTGGGGTGTGCTCGAACTGCTGGTGCGCAACCGGGGGCGGCTGGTGGCGCAGAAGCAGCTGCTGCACGAGGTGTGGGGGCCCGCCTACGACACCGAGTCCAACTACCTGCGCGTGTACGTCGCGCAGTTGCGCCGCAAGCTCGAACCGGAGCCCTCACGGCCCCGGTACCTGCTCACCGAACCGGGAATGGGCTACCGCTTCGAACCATGAGGCCAGGCATGCCCGCGCGCCGCATTCGAGCTGGTCCGGCCTCGTGAGTGCGGAGACGAGTTAGAACTCGCCTGCGCACTCACGAGCGGTGACCAGGCGAAATGGCTCCGGAGGTCATTCCGGGGGCGACGTCGGCGTTGTTGGCGTGGTCTCGGTGCTCGTCGGAGTGGACTCGTCGCTGCTCGACGAGGTCGTGCTGCTGGAGCTGCTGGTCGACGACGTCGTGCTGCTAGAGCTCGAGGTGGTGCCGGGCAGCTGCGTTCCCGGTGAGCCGGGGTGCCCCGGGCCGCCCGGACGGGTGCCCGGGCCGGTGCTCCGGCCGGGGTTGTTGTTCGTGGTTTCGCTCGGAGTGAGCACCGTGGTGGTCCGCTGGCCGTCCGGGCCGGTGCTCACCACGGTGGTGGGGGCGGTCGTCGTGGTCGGCAGCGTGCCGGTGACCGCGACGCCGTCGATCATGATGGTCGTCTCGCCCGGTATCGCCTGGCCCGGCACGAGCTGCGGTCCGCCGTTCGGGCCCGCGTTGCCCGCGTGCTGGGTGGGGACCCGGCCTTCGTTCTCGGGGTCGCCGGGGCCCGCGACCTGCGCGATCGCACCGAACGCCGTGGCGAGCAGCAGGCCGCTCGCCGCGAGCGCGATGTAGCCGACGCGCTGGAACCTGGCGGCGGACTCGCGGGGCGGCGCGACCTCGGCGCGCGGGCGTGACCCGGGGGAGGGGGTCATGCATTACTCCTTGGAGTTGCTGACTTCACGGTGAGTTCTCGCTCCGATCCACCCGGATGGTGTTCGCCCGGGTGGCGTACCCAGGCGGGAAACCTACCACCGCTGAGTGGCCACCCGTGAAGGCGCTTCTGTCAGCGGTTCACTGTCTGCGACGAACGGCGTGCGGCACGATGGGGACGTGGTTGACGAAACGAAAGAGACCCGCCTGACCGCGTGGGTGCACGGTTCCGTGCAGGGTGTCGGTTTCCGCTGGTGGACGCGCAGCCGGGCGCTGGAACTCGGCCTCACCGGCAGTGCGGCCAACCTCGCAGACGGCCGGGTCGAGGTGATCGCCGAGGGCCCGCAGGAACACTGTGAGCGCTTGCTCGCGGCACTGAGGTCTTCGGAACCACCCGGTCGAGTGCACCACGTCATCGAACGGTGGTCACCCGCCCGTGGCGACCTGGACGGCTTCGTCGAACGCTGACACCCGGCACGGCACCGCCGGGCACCAGGTCCCACGGTGGCGGAGGGCTCCCGGGTAGCATCTGTCGGTTGGAAACGGGAGTCGGTAGGGGAAAGGTCAGCCCGCGTGCACCTGAAAAGCTTGACGCTCAAAGGCTTCAAGTCGTTCGCGTCGGCGACCACCCTGCGGTTCGAACCCGGAATCACCTGCGTCGTCGGCCCGAACGGCTCCGGTAAGTCGAACGTGCTCGACGCCCTACGCTGGGTGATGGGCACGCAGGGGGTCAAGGACCTGCGCGGCGGCAAGATGGAGGACGTCATCTTCGCCGGGACCTCCGGCCGCGCGCCGCTCGGCCGCGCCGAGGTGACCCTGACGATCGACAACGCCGACGGCGCGCTGCCCATCGACTACAGCGAGGTGTCGATCAGCCGCCGGATGTTCCGCGACGGCGCGAGCGAGTACGAGATCAACGGCAGCTCCTGCCGGCTGCTCGACATCCAGGAGCTGCTGTCCGACTCCGGCATCGGCCGCGAGATGCACGTGATCGTCGGGCAGGGCCAGCTCTCCGAGATCCTGCAGGCCAAGCCCGAGGACCGGCGCGCCTTCATCGAGGAGGCGGCGGGCGTGCTCAAGCACCGCAAGCGCAAGGAGAAGGCGCTGCGCAAGCTCACCGCGATGCAGGGCAACCTCGACCGCCTCACCGACCTCACCACCGAGCTGCGCCGCCAGCTCAAGCCGCTGGGCAAGCAGGCGGAGATCGCGCGCAAGGCGCAGGCCGTGCAGTCCGAGCTGCGCGACGCGCGGCTGCGGCTGCTCGCCGACGAGCTGGTCACCCAGCGGCAGCAGATCGCCAGGGAAGAGGCCGACGAGAATGCCGCCCGCGCCCGCCGCGCCGAGGTGGAGCAGGCACTGGAGGTGGCGACCTCCGAGCAGACCGAACTGGAGGAGTCGCTCGCCGAGGACGCGCCACGGCTGGCCGCGGCCCAGGACACCTGGTACAAGCTCTCCGCGCTGGCGGAGCGGCTGCGCGGCACGGTGCGCCTGGCCGTCGAGCGGCAGCGGCACCTTACCGCCGAGGTGGAGACCGGCGGCACCGGCCGCGACCCGGAGGAGCTGCTTGCCGAGGCGGAACACGCCGCCGAGCGTGAGCAGGAGCTCGCCGAGGAGGTCGCCGAGGCCAGGGCACTGCTCTCCGGCACGGTCGAGCGCCGCGAGCACCTGGAGCGCGTCGTGCAGTCCGCCGAGCGGGCGCACATGGCGGCGGTGCGCGCGATCGCCGACCGGCGCGAGGGCATCGCGAAGCTCTCCGGCCAGGTCGACGCCCTGCGCAGCAAGTACAACGCCACGGCGGAGGAGATCGAACGGCTCACCGTGGGCATCGAGGAGTCCGGTGCCCGCGCAGAGGCCGCCGCCGAGGAGCTGGAGCAGGCCCGTGCCGAGGGCGGGGTCGAGGAGTCCGACGACGCGGACCTGCAGGACCGGCACGATCGCGCGGTGGAGGCCAACGACGCCGCCAAGGCCCGGGTCGAGGAGCTGGTCAAGGCCGAGCGCGCGGCCGAGCGCGACATCGCCTCCGAGAAGGCCAGGGTGGACGCGCTGTCCATGGGCCTCAAGCGCAAGGACGGTGCGGGCGCCCTGCTCGGGGCCGGCGACGAGCTGCCCGGCCTGCTCGGCTCGGTCGCGGCGCTGCTGACCGTGGACGCCGGCTACGAGGTGGCGCTCGCAGCGGCGCTGGGTCCCGTCGCCGACGCGGTCGCCTTCGCCGCGGGCGGGGACGCGCTCGCCGCGCTGCGCTATCTCAAGGAGAACGAGTCCGGCCGCGCGGGCCTGCTGCTCGGCGGCAGCGTCTCGGACACGGTCGACCCCGCGAGCTGGCCCGCACTGCCGGCGGGCGCGCGCTGGGCGCGCGAGGTGGTCAAGGCGCCGGAACCGTTGCGGCCCGCGGTCGAGCGCGCGCTCGACCGGATGGCCATTGTGGACGGTCTCGACACGGCCCGCGAGCTCGTGGCCGCGCACCCGGACGTCCGGGCGGTCACGGGGGACGGCGACGTGTTCGGGGCCCACTGGGCGGCGGGCGGCTCGGCGCGCGACGAGAGCGTGATCGAGATCCAGGCCGCCGTCGACGAGGCGCAGGACCGGCTCGCCGCGGCCGAGCGGACGTTGCAGCGCACCGCCGCGGAGCTGGAGGGCGCCCGCGCCGAGCAGCAGGACCGCCGCGACGAGGTCGGCCGGGCCAAGGAGGCGCTCAACGAGGCCAAGGTGCGCAAGGCCCGCTCGTCCGAGCGGCTCAGCAGGATGGAGCAGGCGGCCCGTTCCGCCGAGGCCGAGGTCGAGCGTCTGCGCAACCAGCGGGTGAAGGTGGAGCAGAGCCGGGAGGACGTGCTCGCGCAGCTCGGCGAGCTGGAGGAACGGCTCGCCGCGGTGGCCGAGCAGCCGGTGGACGAGGACCCCGACACCACCGAGCGCGACGAGGCCGCGGACTCGCTCTCCGTGGTGCGCCAGGAGGAGGTCGACGCCCGGCTCGCGTTGCGCACGGCCGAGGAGCGGGCCAGGGGCATCGCGGGCAAGGCCGACTCGCTGCGCCGGGCCGCGCAGGCGGAGCGCGAGGCCCGTGAGCGCGCGGAACAGGCACGGATCGCCAGGGCGCGGGGTGCCGAGATCGCGGCGGCCGTGGTCAGTGGCGGCGAGGTGGCGCTCGAACGGATCGAGCACTCGCTGCAGCGGGCGGCGTCCGAGCGCGACGCCGCCGAGCAGCGGCGGCAGCGGCGGGAGGAGGCGCTCGGCCAGATCCGCAACCGCGTCCGCGAGCTCACCGGTGAGCTGGAGAAGCTGACCGACGCCGTGCACCGGGACGAGGTGCTGCGCGCCGAGCAGCGGCTCCGGCTCGAGCAGCTGGAGACCAAGATCGTCGAGGACTTCGGTATCGGCCTCGACGACCTGGTCGCCGAGTACGGCCCGGACGTGCCGGTGCCGCCTGGCGCGGGGGAGATGGCCGAGTACGAGGCGGCCAAGGAGCGCGGCGAGACGGTCATGGCACCGCAGCCGATCCCGTACGAGCGGGACACGCAGTCCCGCAGGGCAAAGCGCGCCGAGAAGGACCTGGCCCTGCTCGGCAAGGTCAACCCGCTCGCGCTGGAGGAGTTCGCCGCGCTGGAGGAGCGCTACAAGTTCCTCTCCACGCAGCTGGAGGACCTGAAGGCGACCCGCAAGGACCTGCTCACGGTCATCAAGGAGGTCGACGACAAGATCCTCGAGGTGTTCTCCGGCGCCTACCACGATGTGGCGCGCGAGTTCGAGATCGTGTTCTCGGTGCTGTTCCCCGGCGGCGAGGGCCGCATGGTGCTCACCGAGCCCGACGACCTGCTCGCCACCGGCGTGGACGTCGAGGCCCGGCCGCCCGGCAAGAAGGTGAAGCGCCTCTCGCTGCTCTCCGGCGGGGAGAAGTCACTGGTCGCGGTCGCGATGCTGGTCGCGATCTTCCGCGCCCGGCCGTCGCCGTTCTACGTGATGGACGAGGTCGAGGCCGCGCTGGACGACACCAACATGCGCCGCCTGATCGGGCTGATGGAGCAGCTGCGCGCGGCCTCGCAGCTCATCATCATCACGCACCAGAAGGCGACGATGGAGATCGCCGACGCGCTGTACGGCGTCAGCATGCAGGGCGACGGCATCACGCAGGTGATCTCCCAGCGACTGCGCAAGGACACCGACGAGGTGGAGCAGCCTGCCACGGCCTGACCTCGAGTCCCCCGCCCAGGCCCGCGGAACGGCGAGCCCTCCGCGGGTCAGCGGGTCCAGCCCTCGGAACGGGAGGCGCGGAGATAGTCCTCGATCGGTGGTTCGACCGGGCGGCCGTCGTACTGGGTCGACAGCACCACCGACGAGCGCAGCTCGCCGTGCTTGCCGATCCGTTCCAGCAGCCCCTCGAAATGCTCCAGCGAAGCCGTGCGCACCTTCAGCATCGTGCAGAAGTCGCCGCTGAGCCGGTGCACCTCGGCGACCTCCGGGTAGTCCTCGGCCGTGCTGGTCTTGAGCAGGCAGCTGCTGAGCGCACAGCGCAGCTGGATGAACGCGAGGAAGGGATAGCCTGCCCGCCGCGGGTCCACCTGCGCCTGGTACCCGCTGATCACCCCGGTTTCCTCCAGCCGCCGGACCCGCTCCGCCACCGCGGGCGCGGACAGCCGCACCCTGCGGCCCAGCTCCTTGTACGAGAGCCTGCCGTCCAGCTGTAGCTGCTCGATCAGCTGCCAGTCCAGCTCGTCCAGCGGCTTCTCCGATCGGAAAGTCAACGCGACGACATCCTTTCCGCGTGGATGGCGGGTGGTGGCGAAGTCCTTCGCTCGTGCATTCGTTTCGCCGTAACACTTCCATAGCATCATTCCTGTGACAGCACCAGTGATCGGCACCGTCGCGGCGGTCGGGCGCGGACGGTCGATGGGCGCCCTGTTCGCCGGCGTCGCCCTGATGAACACGGCCATGGTCGGCGCGAGCACGGCGGGAACGCTCGTCGCGGCGGAGATCAACGGGCCCGCGTGGAGCGGGCTGCCGAGCGCGGCCGGGGTGCTCGGCACCGCGCTCGGCGCGCTAGGAGCGGGCACGCTGCTCGCCCGCAGGGGCAGGCGCTTCGCGTTGCTCGGCCTGTACGGCCTCGGGGCAGGCGGAGCGACAGTGGCGGTGGCCGGTGCGCTCGCGTCGTCGTTGCTGCTGCTGGTCACCGGCATGGTGCTGCTCGGACTCGGCAACGGCGCCGCGCAGCTGTCCCGGTATCTCGCCGCCGAGCTGTACCCGGCGGAGCGCAGGGCCACCGGCCTCTCCACGATCGTCTGGGCGGGCACGGTCGGCGCGGTCGCGGGTCCCGCGCTGATCGCGCCGGCGGCCGGTGTGGCCGAACGGCTGAACCTGCCCGGACCGTCCGGACTTTCCGGCCCGATCGCCGCCGCCGCGCTGGTGACGGTGGGCGCGGCGCTGGCGGTCACCGCGCTGCCGCGTCCCGCCGCCACGCAGGCCGCCCCGGCGGCCACCGGCCTGACGCCGCGAACGGCGCTCGCCGCCCTGCGCCGCCCGGTCGTGCTGACCCCGCTCTGCGCCATGGTGGCCGCCCAGGTCGCGATGGTGGCGGTGATGTCGATGACGCCGCTGCAGCTTCACCAGCACGGGCACGGGCTCGACGTGGTGAGCTGGGTGCTCGCCCTGCACATGGTCGGAATGTTCGCGCTGGCGCCGGTATCGGGCCGGATCGCCGACCGCTGGGGCGGGCTGCGGACGATCGGTGGCGGTATCGGCCTGCTGGTGGTCGCGGCCGCGACCGTCGTCCTCGCGCCGACCGCGCACACCTCCGGGTTGCCGATCGCGCTGTTCCTGCTCGGCTACGGCTGGAACCTCGTCTTCGTCGGCGGCAGTGGCCTGCTGAGCCGGGACCTGCCCGCCGAGCAGCGCTCGCAGCAGCAGGGCGCGGTCGACGCGCTCGTCTGGGGAGCGTCGGCGGTGGCCAGCCTGCTCGCCGGTCAGCTGTTCAACGGTGGCGGTTACGTGCTCGTCGCCGTGACGGCCGGGTTGCTCGCGATGGCGCCGCTGGTACTGCTCGCCCGGCACGGCGCCCGGTAGCCCGGCCGCCGATTCGTCGCGGACATCCGAGCGGCGCGGCGGGGACATCTGCCAAGATGCGCGGCATGAATGAGGACGGCTGGCCGGCAGGCGATCCGCGGCGGTTCTTCGACGCCCCGATCGACCAGGAGCATCTGCGCGAAAGCAGCCCGAACATCTACCGCCGCGCAGTCTGGATCGCGGCCGGGCTGGTGCTCGGCTGCGGCCTCGTCGCGCTCGGTGCGTGGGCGATCGTGGACGGGCGCTGGTGGTCGATGCTGACCGGGGTCGTCGGCGTACTGACCGGTGTGGGCCTGCTGATCGGCGGCGTGCTGTCGGGTAACGCCGTCAGGCCCTACCGCGGCGGCCAGCTCATTCCCGGGCTGGTCGTGGAGCAGGCCGACGCGACGGTGCAGATACTCGTGCTGGGTGACACCTCGCGCGATCCGGCCGCCGCACCGGCGTTCGCCTACCGGCTTATCACGTTCCGGGCGCGCGAGCGGACGACGTTCGTGCCGGGGCAGTGGGTTCCCTGTGTCATGCACGGGTTCATCGCGCCGGGCCGTAGCGCGCGCTGGTGGAGCTTCGAAGCATCGCCGATCACGTGGGCGACTGCGGACCCGGACGTCATCGAACGGGCCAGGGCGGCGATCCCCGCGGTCGAGTGGCAGCAGCTGCTCGCCGGCGCGGAGCGGGCTGCCGAGGTACGGCGCAGGTGGACCCGGCTGCTGCGGATTCCCTATGCGGAACTGCCCGAGTCACTGCGCAGGCCCCCGAGCAGGCTCGGGGTCCCGGTCGAGTGGCAGGCGGACGGAAGGGCGAAGTTCGTGGGCTCGGTGGCGGACAGCCCAGACAATACCGACAAAATGGAACTACCGGACATAGCGGACACACACGCGTAGCCGGCAGCGCCCCCAATGCGGCATCGGTAGCGCTCAACGCAACCGGTGCCGCATTGGGGCGCGTCTACCTGGCTCCGTCCGGTGCGGAACCGTCCCATTCGGACAGTGGCGCGCAGTGCCAGCGCCAGCCGGTAAGCCGTGGCCGTCCGGGCAGCGCGGTACGCCCGTTGGCCCACAGCAGTGTCCGCCACGGCTCGGCCTCCGCCGGTGCCCACGGGAACAGCCGCCGCAGCGTCGCCGAGGCCGGCTCGGGCGACGGCGTGAACGCCACCCCGAGTCCCCGGGCCGCGTCACCGGTGTGCACGAGCAGCTCGTCACAGCCCATGGCAGCGAATCCGGAAGCGTCGGCGATGCCCCACGGATGCCACCCCCGCGCGTCCGGTCCACCGGCGTCCACCACGGCGGCGAGCACGGTCACGCTCGCCGACACGGTGCGGGCCAGGTCCACCGGCGAGGAGTCCGGCCGCACCCTGATGTCCTTCGTGGACAGCTCGGTGGCACCGGCGGCGAGGTCGTTCGCGTACCAGCTCAGGGTGTCGCCGATGTGCGCCGCCACCTCGCGCACGCTCCACTTCAGCTCCGGCACCGGTGCCGACCAGTCACCTTCGGTGTGCGCGAGCAGGAATGCGGTGCATTCCGCGCCGGTGGCGCGCAGGGTGGCGGCGTCCACGATCAGGCGGCCTCCTGCCGGGTCGGTTCGTCCTCGGTCGGCCCATGCGCCGGGTGGCGCAGCGACAGCAGCCCGCCGACGAGCAGCGTCACCACCACGCCCAGCGGGACGTACCACGGGAACGCGAGCGTGCTCGTCTCGCCGTCCACGGTGAACTCTATGCCGAGCGCGAAGACGGCCGCGACCACGATCGTGCAGACGAAGGCCACGATGGCGTCGGCCTGCCGGGCGCGCTTGATGAAGATGCCGAGGAAGAAGGCGCCGAGCAGCGCGCCGTAGCTGTAGCTCGCGATGCTCAGACCGAGCTCGACCACCGGCTGGTCGGTGCTGGTGAACATCGAGGCGAACACCACGAACACCACCGCCCAGACCAGCGTCCACAGCTTCGCACTCCTGAGCACGGCCGCGTCGGGGAGCGGGCGCTTGGTGATCCGCTGGTACAGATCGCTCACCGTCGAGGTCGACAGCGAGTTGAGCGAGGACGAGATCGTGCTCATGGCGGCGGCGAGGATGCCCGCCACCAGCAGGCCCGACAGTCCCGCGGGCAACTGCTCGACGATGAACTTCGAGAACAGCTCGTCGTTGCTGTCCAGGCCCAGCTGCTCCGACGTGGCACCGCCGTAGAACGACCAGAGCATCGCGCCGACGAGCAGGAACAGGGCGAACTGCAGGAAGACCACGCCACCGCTGGCGATCACGGCCTTCTGGCTGTCGCGGACGGTGCGGCAGGCCAGCAGGCGCTGCACCATCAGCTGGTCGGCGCCGTGCGAGGCCATCGCGAACAGCGCACCGCCGACGACCGCGGTGATGAACGCGTACTGGCTGGTCACGATGTTCGAGGAGAAGTCGAAGAGCTGGAACTTGCCCGCGTCGACCGCCGCGGAGAACCAGCCGTCCGGGAGCTTCCCGGCGAGGATGAGTACGGCGAAGACCGCGCCGAGCACGTAGATGGCCATCTGGATGACGTCGATCCAGACCACCGCCCGGATCCCGCCGAGATAGGTGTAGGCGACGGCGAACAGCGCGATGACCGCGATGATCGTCCAGTACGGCACGTCCACGCCGAACGACCCGAGAATGACCTTCACCGGGATGGCGGTGGCGAACAGCCGGACGCCGTCGGCGAGCAGCCGGGTGACGAGGAAGGTCACCGACGCGGTGCCCTGCAGCCCGCTGCCGAAGCGCTTCCCGAGGAACCCGTAGGCACTGACCAGGTTCCCGGCGTAGTACTTGGGCAGCAGCATGAACGCGACCAGCACCCGCCCGATGAGGTAGCCGATGGCGAGCTGCAGGTAGGTGACGTTGCCGAGGTAGGCGACCGTCGGGACGCTGATGACGGTCAGCGTGGACGTCTCCGTGGCCACGACCGAGAACGTCACCGCCCACCAGGGGATCCGCCTGCTGCCGACGAAGTAGTCGTTCGACGATTTCTGCTTGCCCCCGATGGCGATGCCGAGTAGCGGCGTTCCCACCAGGAAGACCGCGATGATCGCGAGGTCCAGTGCACGCATTGGTATCTCCTACCGTGTATCGGGGGTGTTCGCTACCCGCAAGCGGGAAATCGCCGTGCGTGACGGCGGAGGCAGGCTGAGCACGCCCGCGCCCGGGGTGATGCTGCCGAGCAGCCGGTGGCCGTTGGCGCCGGTCGCGGTGGGCATGTTCGCCGGCAGCCCGTGCCAGGTCAGCCAGCCGAGGACGGCGGCGAGGTAGGCCTCCTTGGCCTCGGCGGGCAGCCCGAGCTCGTCACTCGGCCGCACGGCGACGCGCCGGGCGAGCGCCCGGATCAGGGCCGGGTTGCGCACGCCGCCGCCGGAGGCGAGCACCGTGCGCACGCCGTGCCGCTCGCATTCCCCGGCCACGGTGACCGCCGTCAGCTCGGTGAGCGTGGCGAGCAGGTCGGGACCGTCGACGGGCGGCAGGCCCGCGGTCGCGGCGTCCAGGTGAGCGGCGTGGAAATGCTCCTTGCCGGTCGACTTCGGCGGCGGCGCCGCGTAGTAGGGGTCGGCGAGCAGCCGCCGCAGCAGGTCCTCGCGCACGGTGCCGCGGGCGGCGAGCGCGCCGTCGAGGTCACTGTGCCGGGCACCCTCGGTGACCCGCGCGGCCGCCAGGTCGAGCAGCGCGTTGCCGGGGCCGGTGTCGTAGGCGAGCACGGCGCCGTCCGGCGGGACGACGGTGAGGTTCGCGATGCCGCCGATGTTCAGTGCCGCCGCGGGACCGCCCGTTTCGGCTGCGAGCCCCCGCAGCCACAGCGCGTCCAGCGTGCTCGCGAGCGGTGCGCCGTGCCCGCCCGCGGCGACGTCGCGGGCACGCAGGTCGGCCACCACGGGCAGGCCGGTGCGCTCGGCGATCCATGCAGGCTGGCCGAGCTGGAGGGTGCCCTCGGCGTGGCCGTTCTCGACCCAGTGGAACACCGTCTGGCCGAGCGAGGCGATCAGGTCGGCACGGCCGCCGGCGAGCCGGTCGATGCCGGTCCGCGCGGCCTCGGCGAACGCCTGCCCGACGCGGGTGTCGAGTTTCGTGAGCTGTTCCGCGCTGCACGGGCCGGGCGGCAGCGCGGCGAGCAGGTCGGCGCGCAGCGGTCCGGGATACGGCAGTTCGAGGTGCCCGAGCGGGATCAGGGTGAGCTCCTCGCCTGCCGAGCGCAGTTCGGTGACGGCGACGTCGATGCCGTCGATCGACGTGCCCGAGATGAGCCCGGCCACCCGCAGGACCGGATGAGATAACGCCACGGCAGTGGTCTAGTCCACGACTGTGCTGTAAGGCAAGTAATCTGGTTCAATTTTCTCGAAAAAGATGCACAACAGGTTGAAGATTGACATCACCCCGCCGGGGGCGACCCGGTCGCCCGGTGACCGGGTGGGAGGATGGCGCCGTGTCGAGCAACGTCTGGTTCTGGGTCATCGTCGTCGCGGCCGTCGTACTGGTGGTCGCACTCGTCGCCGGACTGACCATCGCGCGCAGGCGCAAGATCAGGCTGGAGCGGCGTGCGGCCGAGGCGCCCAAGGGGGGCGGATACCAGGCCGGTGGCGGGATCTCCCTGGCACCCGGTGGCACGGAGACCGAGCGGGCGGAGCCGGCCCCGCCGCATCCCGTCGAGGAGCGCACCGAGACCGACGGCGAGCCCGGGGTCGGCGACGACGCGTCGGTGCCGAGGGACGTGGCCCGGCGCCCGATCGTCGACGTCGGTCTCCCCGACGAGCAGCGGACCGAGGCGCCACCCGCAGTCGAGCCGGAGCCGGAGCCACAACCGGTCGAGGAGGTGCCGCCCGCCGCGGGCCGGATCGAGCGGCTGCGGGGCAGGCTGACGAAGTCCCGCTCCGCGCTCGGGCAGAGCCTGCTCGGCCTGCTCGGCGCCGGTGACCTCGACGAGGACTCGTGGCAGGACATCGAGGACACCCTGCTCGTCGCCGACCTCGGCGCGGCGACCACCACGGAGATCGTCGAGAAGCTGCGCGAGACGCTGTCCACTCGCGGCGTGCGTACCGAGGAGGAGGCCAGGGCCGCGCTGCGGGACGTGCTGACCGGCGCACTGTGGCCGGACGCCGACCGGTCCGTGCGCGCGCTGCCGCACACCGTCGACGGGACCAAGCAGCCCGCGGTGGTGCTGATCGCCGGGGTGAACGGCACCGGCAAGACCACCACGACGGGCAAGCTCGCCCGTGTCCTCGTCGCGCAGGGACGGCAGGTGCTGCTCGGCGCCGCCGACACGTTCCGCGCCGCCGCCGCCGACCAGTTGCAGACCTGGTCCGAGCGGGTGGGCGCCGAGGTGGTGCGCGGCAAGGAAGGCGCAGACCCCGCGTCGGTGGCGTTCGACGCGGTCAAGCGGGGGATCGACGCCGGGGTGGACGCCGTACTGGTGGACACAGCGGGCAGGCTGCACACCAAGACCGGGCTGATGGACGAGCTCGGCAAGGTCAAGCGCGTGGTGGAGAAGCAGGCCGAGGTCGACGAGGTGCTGCTCGTGCTGGACGCCACCACCGGCCAGAACGGTCTCGCGCAGGCGCGGGTGTTCTCCGAGGTGGTCGATGTCACCGGGATCGTGCTGACCAAGCTGGACGGCACCGCGAAGGGCGGCATCGTCTTCCAGGTACAGCGTGAGCTGGGCGTGCCGGTGAAGCTCGTCGGCCTCGGAGAGGGGCCGGACGACCTGGCGCCGTTCGAGCCCGCCGCGTTCGTCGACGCGCTGCTCGGCTGAGCCGGAAGTGCCTCGGTCGTGAGTGCGTAACAGTGTTCTAACTCGCGTAGGCGCTCACGAGAGGTGACCAGGCTCTCGGACCCGCCAGGTGCCTTTCAGGCCGTGAGCCCGCGGGCGGCGAGCTGCTCGGAGAGCTCACCGGCGATGCGCTGCACCACCGGCGCGATGCGGGTCACCGCCTCCTTGGTCAGCCTGCCCTCCGGGCCGGAGACGGACACCGCGGCCGGGGTCGGCGCGCCCGCCACCGGCACCGCGACGCAGCGCACTCCCAGTTCCTGCTCGCTCTCGTCGATCGCGTAGCCCTCCTTCGCGATGTCGGCGAGGTGGCGAAGGAACTCGCCGGGGTCGGTGTAGGTGTGCTCGGTGTAGGCCGGCATCCCGGTCCGCCCGAGCAGCGCGCGCACCTCGCCCTCGGGCAGGTGGGCGAGCATCGCCTTGCCGACGCCGGTGCCGTGCGGCAGCAGCCGCCTGCCCACCTCGGTGAACATGCGCATCGAGTGCCGCGAGGGCACCTGCGACACGTAGACGACCTCGTCCCGTTCCAGCACGGCGAGGTTCGCGGTCTCCTCGACCTCGTCCACCAGCTGTGTGAGCAGTGGCCGCGCCCACGTGCCGAACTGCATGCTGGCGTTCTCGCCGAGCCGGATCAGCCGCGCGCCCAGCGCGTAGCGGCGGTTCGAGTTCTGCCGGACGTAGCCGAGCGCGACGAGGGTGCGGATGAGCCGGTGGATCGTCGGCATCGGCAGGCCGGAGGTGGTCGCGAGCTCCGAAAGGCTCGCCTCGCCACCGGTGTCCGCGAGCAGTTCGAGCAGGTCGAACGCCCGCTGTAGCGACTGCACGCCGCCGCCTGCTGATCTCTCGACCGCCACACCGGCTCCTCTCACGTTGAGCTTCCGCAATGTAGAAACTATAGTCCGAGATGTAAAACAAGATGATCGTCATGCTAAGAAGGGTGAAAGTGGGTGACCGGCGCAGGCCGCGGTCGATCAGGTCACTTTCGGCCGGAATTGGCATCTACCCGCGCTTTTTGAGGTGTTCGCATGTCTGATGTTCGTGTGCTCGGCGATCCGGTCGAGCGCGGCGACGAGGTTCTGACTCCTGCTGCCCTGGAGTTCCTCGGCGGCCTGCACGACGCCTTCGCGGCGACGCGCGACAAGCTGCTGGAGGCGCGCGCACACCGCCGCGAGGAGGCCAAGCGCACCGGCAGGCTCGACTTCCTGCCGGAGACGCGCGCCATCCGGGAGTCGCAGTGGCAGGTGGCGGAGGCGCCGCCCGCGCTGCGCGACCGCCGCGTCGAGATCACCGGCCCCACCGACCGCAAGATGACGATCAACGCGCTGAACTCCGGTGCCAAGGTCTGGCTCGCCGACTTCGAGGACGCCAACACCCCGCACTGGGCCAACGTGGTCGCCGGGCAGGTCAACCTGTCCGACGCGATCCGCAAGAACATCGAGCTGGACAGCGGTGGCAAGCATTACGCCCTGCGCGACGACGTGGAGCACGCGACGATCGTCGTCCGGCCGCGTGGCTGGCACCTCGACGAGCGCGGCATCGAGATCGACGGTCGCAAGGCCGTCGGCGCGCTCGTGGACTTCGGCCTCTACTTCTTCCACAACGCGAAGGAGCTGCTGAACCGGGGCAGCGGGCCCTACTTCTACCTGCCGAAGATCGAGAGCCACCTCGAGGCGCGGCTGTGGAACGACGTGTTCACCCACGCCGAGCGGGAGCTGGGCGTCGAGCACGGCACGATCCGCGCGACCGTGCTCATCGAGACCATCCCGGCCGCGTTCGAGATGGAGGAGATCCTCTACGAGCTGCGTGAGCACGCCTCCGGGCTGAACGCGGGCCGCTGGGACTACCTGTTCAGCATCATCAAGTACTTCCGGGACGCGGGCGAGAAGTTCGTGCTGCCTGACCGCAACAGCGTCACCATGACGGCACCGTTCATGCGCGCCTACACCGAACTGCTCGTGCGCACCTGCCACAAGCGGGGCGCCTTCGCGATCGGCGGGATGGCCGCGTTCATCCCGAGCAAGGACCCCGAGGTCAACGAGAAGGCGATGGCCAAGACGCACGACGACAAGGCGCGCGAGGCCCGCGACGGCTTCGACGGCTCGTGGGTCGCGCATCCGGGCATGGTCGAGCTCTGCCGTGAGGAGTTCGACAAGGTGCTCGGCGACAAGCCGAACCAGCTCGACCGCACCCGCGAGGACGTCGACGTCACGGCCGACGAGCTGCTCGACATCGCCGCCACCGAGGGCAGGGCCACCATGGCGGGCCTGCGCGGCGCGGTGGACGTCGGCGTGCGCTACATCGCGTCGTGGCTCGGCGGCAACGGCGCGGCGGCGATCCACAACCTCATGGAGGACGCGGCGACCGCGGAGATCTCCCGTTCGCAGGTGTGGCAGTGGGTGCGCAACGGCGTCGAGCTGGACACCGGCGACAAGGTCACCGAGCAGCTCGTGCGCTCGGTGCTCGACGAGGTCCGCGGCGAGCTCGCCGACGTCATCCCGGCCGAGCAGCTCGCGGAGGCGGTCGAGCTGTTCGAGGAGGTCGCACTCGCCGAGAACTTCGCCGACTTCCTCACGCTGCCCGCCTACGAGCGGATCCGGTAGTGGCGCAGGCCGGCCGGCTCCCCGACGACGTCTACGCGAGCGTCGACGCCCGGCTCGCCGAGGCGGACGCGCGGGTCGCCGCGCGTTACCCGGGCGAGCCGGCCGGCAGGCAGCCGGTGCACACCGTCTACGTCCCGGCGAACCACTACCGGGCCGGGCTGGCCGCCGAGTGGGGGGAGCGGGCCGGCGCGGTGCTCGCCGAGCACGGCTCCGGCCTCGCCGCCTCGCCGGAGGTGCGTGAACGGGTGCGCCGCAAGCTGGCGGAACAGCCGATCGAGGACCTGCGCATCGACTTCGAGGACGGCTATGGCGCCCCCGGCGACGAGGCCGAGGACACCGAGGCGCTGCGGTGCGGCGCCGAGCTTGCGGCGAGCAGCCCGCCGCCGTTCTGCGGTATCCGGTTCAAGAGCTTCGAGGCCGCGACCCGCCGGCGCGGCATCCGCACGCTGGACCTCTTCCTCGGCGCGCTCGGGCAGCCGCCGTCCGGTTTCGTGGTCACGCTGCCGAAGGTGACCGCGATCGAGCAGGTCGAGGCCGCCGTGGTGGTGCTGGCCGAGCTGGAGAAGGCACACGGCCTGGCGGCCGGCTCACTGCGGTTCGAGGTACAGGTGGAGACGCCGCAGTCGATCCTCGCCGCCGACGGGACGGTCGCGATCACCCGCATCGTGCACGCCGCGGACGGCCGCTGCTCGGGCCTGCACTTCGGCACCTACGACTACAGCGCCGGGCTCGGCGTCAGCGGCGCCTACCAGAGCATGGAGCATCCCGCGGCCGACTTCGCCAAGCAGTTCATGCAGGTGGCCGCCGCCGGTACCGGGGTGCGGCTGTCCGACGGCTCCACCAACCGGCTGCCGGTCGGTGCCGCGGCGACGGTGCACGCCGCGTGGGAGGAGCACGCCCGCCTCGTGCGCCGCTCGCTCGAACACGGCTTCTACCAGGGCTGGGACCTGCACCCGCACCAGCTGCCGAGCCGCTTCGCCGCGACCTACACGTTCTTCCGCGAGGGGGTGCCGGACGCGGCGGCGCGGCTGCGGGACTACGTGCGCGCCACCGAGGGCGGGGTGCTGGACGAGCCCGCCACCGCGCAGGCGCTGGCCGCCTACCTCATCAGGGGCCTCGACTGCGGCGCCGTGGACGAGGCCGAGATCGGCGACCGCACCACGCTCGACCGCGCCGCCCTGCGAAACCTGGTGGACCGCGCCGCCAGCCCCGCCTCGTGAGTGGCTACGCGAGTTAGAACACTGTTACGCACTCACGAGGTGGTTAGGGTGGCGGGGTGACGGACGTGGTGATCGATCTCAACAGCGACCTCGGGGAAGGGTTCGGCGCCTGGTCCCTCGGCGACGACGACGCGCTGCTGGACATCGTCTCCAGCGCCAACGTCGCCTGCGGGTTCCACGCAGGCGATCCTTCGGTGCTGCGCCGCGTCACCGAGCGGGCCGCCGAGCGCGGCGTCGTGGTCGGTGCGCAGGTGGGCTACCGCGACCTCGCGGGCTTCGGGCGCCGGTTCATCGACATGGACCCGCACGAGTTGGTGAACGACCTCATCTACCAGATCGCGGCGCTCGACGGCTTCGCCCGCATCGCCGGGACCAGGGTCGCCTACGTCAAGCCGCACGGGGCGCTCTACAACGCCGTGGCGACGCACGTCGAGCAGGCCGCGGCCGTGGTCGACGCGGTGCACCGCTACGACAGGACGCTGCCGCTGCTCGGCCTGCCGAACTCGGAGCTGCTGCGGCAGGGGGCCGACGCCGGCCTGAGCACGGTGGCGGAGGCCTTCGCCGACCGCGCCTACACGCCGGAGGGGCGGCTGGTGTCGCGGCGCGAGCCCGGCGCGGTGGTGCACGAGCCCGACGAGGTGGTCGAGCGCAGCGTCCTGATGGCCACCGAAGGGCGGGTGACCGCCGCCGACGGCGGGGTCGTCACCGTCCGGCCCCGCTCGCTCTGCGTGCACGGCGACACGGCAGGCTCGGTCGAGATCGCCCGCCGCGTGCGGGAGGGGCTGCGGGCGGCCGGGGTCGAGGTACGCCCGTTCGCCTGACAGCGGTTCACGGGCGTGCCGCCACGGCCAGGAACATCGGGACGGCGAGGAGGAACCGGTCGCTCTCGGCACGGCGCCGCTGCTCGGTGATCCAGGTGTCGGCCTGCTCGCGGGTGATGGCCCCGGCGGCGTGCGCCGCCTCCGCGAACCCGGTCGCCACGGGCAGCATCAGCCGGTCGGTGAGGACGCCGAGACCCGCCTCGACGGTGACCCCGATGAAGCCGCCGTCGAGTAGCAGGTTGCGGTAGCGGCGGGCCGCGCGCGGGTTGGGCAGCGTGTCGGCACGGGCGCGCAGGATCGCCCGGGTGAGTTCGGCGTCGTCGGCATCGACGGCGATCGCGTCCCAGTCCTGGCCGACGAGGACGATGTGGCCGCCGGGAGCGAGCACCCGCCGGGCCTCCGCCACGGCGGCCGGGGCGTCGGACAGCTGGTGGAAGACCTTCTCCGCCCGGTAGCCGGCGAGGGTGCCCTCGGCGAACGGCAGCGCGCAGGCGTCGCCGGTCCGAAAGTCGGCCTCGGGCCAGCGGCCGCGCGCCGTGGCGATCATGTGCTCGTCGGCGTCGACGCCGACCGCGGCGGTGCCCCGCTCGGTCAGCTCGGCGACGGCCCGGCCCGGTCCGCATCCGACGTCTGCCACGAGTGCGCCGGGCGCGAGGCAGAGCAGGTCGTAGGAGCGGTTTCGCAGCGCGACGGCGGTCGGCAGGGCGTCGGCGACGTCGAGCATCGCGATGAGCGTGTCGGTCTCGGTGTGCTCTGTGGTGGACATGCCGCTCAATCTCCTGCTTAATGCCGACATGAAGTCAAGCGAGCCTGAGCGCACTCTCGGCATCGGGCAGGTCGCGGAGCGGTTCGGCCTCGCGACGCACGTGCTGCGGCACTGGGAGTCGATGGGCCTGCTCTCACCGGTTCGGGCGGAGGCGGGGCGCCGCCGCTACGGGCGGGCCGAGGTGTACCGGGTCGCGGTGGTGCTGCGGGCCAAGCAGGCGGGGTTCGCGCTCGACGACATCAGGCGGATGTTCGCCGACGCCGATCCGCGGGCGCGGCAGGCGGTGCTCAGGCGGCACCGGGCCGACCTGGCCCGCCGGATCGCGCAGGCGCAGGAGTCGCTGGAACTGGTGGACCGTGCGCTGGAGTGCGAACACGACGACATCGTGACGTGCCCGCGCTTCCAGGCGGTGATCGAGGACCTCGCCGGCCAGGGTGAACCCGGAACGCGGATCAGCCCTCGATGAGCAGCGCCAGGTAGACGTCGACCTGGTCGCGGAAGTCGGTCAGGTCGACGCCGAGGAGGTCGCTCGCCCGGGCGATCCGGTAGCGCAGCGTGTTGACGTGCACGTGCAGCGCCTTCGCCGCCTTGGCGGGAGAGGCCGAGCATTCCAGGTACACCCGCACGGTGTGCACCAGATCCGTGTGCTGGCCGTCGTCGTAGTCGAGCAGCCTGCCGAGCACGCGCTCGCGCAGGGCCGTCCGCAGTGCGTCCGGCGCGCCGCCGACCAGCAACCGGTGCACGCCGATCTCCTCACCGGACACCACGGCGACCCGCCGCTGCCGCCGCGCGGCCGCGAGCACGGCCTGGCGCGCCTCCTCGGCGGCGCCGCGCAGGCCCGACACCGTCGCCGGGCCGCCGACGCCGATGAGGACGGGCCCCGCCGGGCGCGGCGGGCCGAGTCCGGACAGCGTCTCGGTGGCGGTCGCCGCCCAGTCCTCCGGCCAGCTGCCGCTGGTCTCCACGAGCGCGTAAGCGTCGCCGTCCGCCTCCCCGACGAACACCGCGCCGGGGTGCTCCGCGAGCAGCTCACCCAGCAGTTCGGCACCGACGTGCGGGTCGGGCGTGCGGGCGAGCAGCACCCGCAGCTGCGCGTCGGTGCCGAGGCCGGTCGAGGAGAAGGCGGTGGCCGGATCCGCGCTGCCGCTGGCGAGCAGCCGGATCAGCGGCGCGGCGACCCGCATACCCGCCGCCCGCACGTCGTCCTCGCGGGAGCGCGCCAGCCCGGCCAGCCCGGCCAGCTCCTCGGCGACCTCCAGCGCACCGGGTGACGGCTCGCCGTCCACGGCCAGCACCCACGGCACCGCGTGCCTGCCGCCGATCGAGAGCACCGTGCCCGGCCGGGGCGGCCCGGGAGCGCTGCCCGCGACGACCCGGCCGGTCGCCGAGACCACCCAGCAGTCCGTGCCGAGCTCGGTGGCTCCGTGCGCGAGCAGCGCGGGCAGCGAGGCGCCCTCGGCCGCGGCCGAGAGCAAGCGTTTGCGGGCGCCCTCCGACTCGGCGGCCAGCGCGAGCACCACCCGTTCGGTGATCACCGCGAACGAGAGGTCGGGTGGCACCTCGAGCAGCGGGACGCGGTGGTGCACGCAGGCCGCCACCAGGTCGTCCGGGATGCCGCCGGAGTCCGCGCCCGATGCCGCCAGCGCTGCGCAACCCGCCCGGGCGAGCGCGGCCACGAACTGTTCGGCGTCTCCCGGCTCGCGCCACCAGAGCAGTCCGCTGAGCACCAGCTCCCCGGCCGAGAGATAGCGGCTCGGGTCCGGCAGTTCGGTGACGTAGATCCGGCTGACCTCACGGTCGAGCAGGTCCTCGCCGCTCCGGAGGCGTAGCCGGAGCTCCGGGATACCGAGCAGCGTCCGCACGAGCGTCATGGGTTTGTAGGAAAGCACAAACACCCTCGTCCGCGCTGCCCCTTGTTTCATGTCCCGCCGCCGTTGCCGGGGCAGCGCCCGGGTTGTGTACTGGAACACACCCGATCTCAGGAGATTCCGTTGGACTTCCTCCGCCCCGCCACTCTCGACGAGGCCCTCGCCGTCAAGGCCGAGCGGCCCGGCGCGGTCCCGCTCGCGGGCGGTACCGATGTCATGGTCGAGCTCAACTTCGACCACCGCCGTCCCGAGGCGCTGCTCGACCTCACCGGTATCGGCGCGCTCGCCGAATGGTCCATAACGGACGGTCAGGTCGTGCTCGGCGCCGGTGTGCCGTACACCAGGATCATCGCCGAGCTCGGGGACACGCTGCCCGGGCTCGCGATGGCCGCGCGCACCGTCGGCTCGCCGCAGATCCGCAACCGCGGCACGGTCGGTGGCAACCTCGGCGCGGCGTCGCCCGCGGGCGACACCCACCCGGTGCTGCTCGCGGCCGGTGCCCGGATCGAGGTCGCCTCCGTGCGCGGCACCCGGCTCGTTCCCGCCGAGGAGTTCTACACCGGCGTCAAGCGCAACGCCCTCGACCCGGACGAGCTGATCACCGCTGTGCGCCTGCCCGCGGCGCGTGGCCTCGAGCAGTTCGCCAAGGTGGGCACCCGCAACGCGATGGTCATCGCCGTCTGCGCGTTCGCGCTGGTGCTGCATCCCGAACGGGCCGGTGTGGGGGCCGCCATCGGCTCGGCCGCGCCGACGCCGCGCCGCGCGTCCGAGGCGGAACGGTTCCTGGCCGCGGAGCTGCCGTGGGACACGCCCGGCGCGCTGCCGGACTCGCTCAAGCGGCGCTTCGGCGAACTCGTCGCCGGGGCGACCGAACCCATCGACGACGTCCGCGGCAGCGCCGCGTACCGCAGGCACGCCCTCGCCGTGCTCGCGCGGCGCACGCTGACCTGGGCGTGGAACGACCACCAGGAGAGGGGCAAGTCGTGCGCCTGAACGTGACGGTGAACGGGGAGAGCAAGCAGGCCGACGACGTCTGGGCGGGGGAGAGCCTGCTCTACGTGCTGCGCGAGCGACTCGGCCTCCCCGGTTCCAAGAACGCCTGCGAGCAGGGCGAATGCGGCTCGTGCACGGTGTATCTCGACGACGTGCCGGTGTGCTCGTGCCTGGTCGCGGCCGGGCAGACCGAGGGCAGGCGGGTGCGCACCGTCGAGGGGCTCGCCGATGGCGACCGGCTCGACCCGGTACAACAGTCCTTTGTGGACAACGGTGCGGTGCAGTGCGGCTTCTGCACGCCGGGCCTCGTGGTCGCCGCGCACGACCTGCTCGGCCGCGTGCCGGACCCGAGCGACGAGGAGATCAGGGAGGCCCTCGCCGGCAACCTGTGCCGCTGCACCGGCTACGAGAAGATCCTGGACGCGGTGCGCTCGGCGGCGCTCGCCACGGAGGGCTCATGAGCATCGTCATCGACAACGCCGCCATCGCCACGGTGGACGCGGCGGGCATCGAGTACCGCAGCGGTCACGTGGTGGTCGACGGCGAGTGGATCACCGCTGTTGGCGAGGGCCCGGCACCCGCTGGTGCGCACACCCGCGTCGACGGCACCGGCTGCCTGGTGACGCCCGGGCTCGTCAACACCCATCACCACCTCTACCAGTGGGCGAGCAGGGGGCTCGCCGCCGACTCCACGCTGTTCGAGTGGCTGGTGGAGCTCTACCCGATCTGGGGCAGGCTGGACGCCGGGATCACGCACGCCGCGGCCACCGCGGGCCTGGCCCGGCTGGCGCTGACCGGCTGCACCACCGTGGCCGACCACCACTACGTGTTCCCGCGCGACGCGGGCGACCAGGTCGACGCGCTCGTCTCGGCGTTCGGCCGGATCGGCCTGCGCGGGCACATCGTGCGCGGATCGATGGACCGCGGGGTTTCCGAGGGCGGGCTGCCGCCGGACAACCTCGTGGAGGACGTCGAGTCCGCGCTGCTGGGCACCGAGCACGCGATCGACACCCACCACGATCCGGCGCCGAACGCGCGCATCCGGATCGCGGCCGGGCCGTGCTCGCCGTTCACGGTCACCGAGCGGCTGATGAAGGAGGCCGCCGAACTGGCCCGCCGCAAGGGTGTCCGGCTGCACACCCACCTCGCCGAGACGATCGACGAAGAGCGGCAGTGCCTTGCCGAGGTGGGCTGCACCCCCGCCGAGTACGCCGAGCGGCTCGGCTGGCTCGGCGACGACGTGTGGCTCGCGCACACCGTGCACCTCGCGCCCGGCGCGATCCGCGTGCTCGGCGCGACCGGCACCGGCTCCGCGCACTGCCCGACCTCCAACGGGCGGCTGGGCACCGGCATCGCGCCGGTGCGCGAGCTGATCGAAGCCGGTGCGCCGGTGGGCCTCGGCGTGGACGGCGCGGCGTCGAACGAGTCCGGCGGGCTCGGTGAGGAACTGCACCAGGCGCTGCTGCAGGCCCGCCAGCGCGGCGGCCCGCAGGCGCTGACGGTCCGTGAGGCGCTGTGGCTCGCCACGATGGGCGGCGCACGCTGCCTCGGCAGGCAGGACGAGATCGGCTCGCTGGAGCCGGGCAAGCTCGCGGACATCGCCGTGTGGCGGATGGACGGGCTCGCCCATGCCGGGATCGCCGATCCGGTGGCCGCGCTCGTGCTCGGTGCCACGCCGCCGTTGCGGGCACTGCTCGCCGGTGGTCGCACCGTGGTCGCCGACGGGGAGCTGCGCACCGCCGACGAGGCGGCCATCACCAGGGAACTGCGTGCGGCGAGCGGGAGGCTGTAGATGAGCACTTCGACCGAGAACCGCGTGAGCCAGGCCGGAGTCGGCACGAGCCCGCAGCGCCCGGACGGCTCGATGAAGGTGCGCGGCGAGTTCGCCTACTCCTCGGACCTGTGGCACGAGGACATGCTGTGGGGCGCCACGCTGCGCAGCCCGCACCCCTACGCCCGCATCACCGGCATCGACATCGGCGCCGCGCTGGCGCTGCCCGGGGTGTACGCGGTGCTGACCCACGCCGACGTGCCCGGCGTCAACCGCTACGGCCTCGAACACGCCGACCAGCCCGTGCTGGCCGAGGACGTCGTGCGCTACCAGGGAGAACCGGTCGCCGTCGTCGCCGCCGACCATCCCGAGACGGCGCGCCGCGCGCTGGAGCGGATCACGGTCGGCTACACCGTGCTCGAACCGGTGACCGACTCGGAGGCCGCGGTGGCGGGCGAGGGCGCGCAACTGCACCCGGGCGGCAACGTCGTGCGGCACGTGCCGATCCGCAAGGGCGACCCGGCGGCGGCCGCGGAGGGTGCCGAGGTCGTCGTGACCGGCACCTACGAGGTCGGGATGCAGGACCAGGCGTTCCTAGGCCCGGAGTCCGGGCTCGCCGTGCCCGCCGAGGACGGCGGCGTCGACCTCTACGTCGCAACGCAGTGGCTGCACGTCGACCAGCGGCAGATCGTGGCGGCGCTCGGCCTGCCGGAGGACAAGGTGCGGCTGACCCTCGGCGGGGTCGGCGGCGCCTTCGGCGGCCGGGAGGACCTGTCGATCCAGGTGCACGCGTGCCTGCTCGCGCTGCACACCGGCAAGCCGGTGAAGATGGTCTACAACCGCGAGGAGTCCTTCTACGGGCACGTGCACCGGCACCCTGCGGTGCTGCACTACGAGCACGGCGCCGACCGCGACGGCAGGCTCCGCTACGTCAGGGCGCGGATCTTCCTGGACGGCGGCGCCTACGCCTCCTCGACGGGCGCGGTGGTGGCCAACGCCGCCACGCTCGGCGTCGGGCCGTACGACGTGCCGCACGCCGCCGTGGACTGCTGGGGCGTCTACACGAACAACCCGCCGTGCGGCGCGATGCGCGGGTTCGGCGCGGTGCAGGCCGCGTTCGCATACGAGTCGCAGATGGACAAGCTCGCGGACGCGTGCGGGCTCGACCCGGTGGAGGTCCGCACGCGCAACGCGATGGCCGAGGGCACGAGCATGCCGACCGGGCAGGTGGTGGACTCGCCGGCACCGGTCGCCGAACTGCTGCGCCGCCTTCGCGCCATGCCGCTGCCGACGGAGCCCGGCGGCGAGCTGGACCTGCGGCGGCTGCCCGGCGGGGTCTCCAACACCACACACGGCGAGGGTGTCGTGCGCGGCGTCGGCTACGCCGTGGGGATCAAGAACATCTGCTTCTCCGAGGCGTTCGACGACTACTCGACCGCGCGGGTGCGGCTGCAGGTGGTCGGCGGCGAGCCCGCGGCGACCGTGCACACGGCGGCGTGCGAGGTCGGGCAGGGCCTGGTCACGGTGCTGCAGCAGATCGTGCGCACCGAGCTGGGCGTCGAGCGGGTCACCATCGAGCCGACCGACACCACCATCGGCAACGCGGGATCGACGTCCGCGTCCCGGCAGACCTATGTCACCGGGGGAGCGGTGCGCGCCGCGTGCCTCAAGGTCCGTGACGCGCTGGGTGCGCTTTCCCCGAGCGACCTCGGCGACAAGGTGCTCGACGAGACGGTCGAGTGGCGGCACCGGCCCACCGAGGAGCTCGACCCGGTGACCGGGCAGGGCAACGCCCACGTGCAGTACGGCTTCGCGGCGCACCGCGCGGTCGTCGACGTGGACACCGAACTGGGGCTGGTCAAGGTCGTCGCGCTCGACTGCGCCCAGGACGTCGGAAAGGCGATGAACCCGCAAGCCGTGCTCGGCCAGATCCAGGGCGGCTCCGCTCAGGGCCTCGGGCTGGCCGTGATGGAGGAGATCCAGATCGCGGGCGGCGTGATCCGCAACCCGTCGTTCACCGACTACCTCATCCCGACCGTGCTCGACATGCCGCCGATGAACATCGACGTGCTCGAACTGGCCGACCCGCACGCGCCCTACGGACTGCGCGGCGTCGGGGAACCCCCGACGATCTCGTCCACGCCCGCCGTCGTCGCCGCGATCCGCGCGGCCACCGGCCGGGCTCTCGACCGGGTGCCCGTGCGCCCGGAGCACATCACCGGCACCTGAGCCGCACCCCACGCTCGTGAGTGCGTAGGCGAGTTGCCGTGTCCTGCGGGACACCCGCAACCGGGTCGCGTACGCACTCACGACGGTGGCGCGCGCCCGCTGCCGCCCATGACGAGGAGTCCACTGTGTCCACTGTGTCCATGACGAGGTGGAGGCCGGCATGACCCAGTTGCGTACGGACCGTCCCCCGCAGCATCCCGAACCCGAGTCCGGCGCGTCCGCGCTGGACCGGATGTTCCGGATCTCGCCGCGGGGCAGCACGATCGGCCGCGAGGTCCGCGGTGGCGTCACCACGTTCGTCGCGATGTGCTACATCGTGCTGCTCAACCCGCTCATCCTCGGCGCGTCGACCGACATCACCGGCGTGCGGCTGACCACCGAGCAGGTCACCACGGCGACCGCGCTCGCCGCAGGCGTGACCACCGTCCTGATGGGACTGATCGGCAACGCCCCGCTCGCGCTGGCGGCCGGGCTCGGCGTGAACGGCATCGTGGCCTTCCAGATGGCGCCGACCATGACCTGGGGCCAGGCGTTCGGGCTGGTGGTCGTCGAGGGGTTCTGCATCGTGCTGATGGCGGTGTCGGGAATCCGGGAACGCATCATCAACTCGATCCCGCTGGCGCTGAAGACGGCGATCACCGTGGGAATCGGCCTCTACATCGCACTCGTCGGCCTGGTCAGCGCCGGTTTCGTCACCAGGACGCCCGACGCCGCGAACTCGACGGTGCCGGTGCGGATGGGCGTGGACGGGCACCTGACCGGCTGGCCGATCGCGATCTTCTGCGTCGGCCTGCTGCTGATGATCATCCTGGTCAGCCGGGCCGTTCCGGGCGCGGTGCTGATCAGCATCCTCGGGGCGACGGTGCTGGCGGTGGTCGTCAACTCCGCGTTCGAGGTCGGGGGCTGGGGACTGGTCGAGCCGAACGTGCCGGAGCGGGTGGTGGCGAGCCCCGACTTCGGGCTGCTTGGCCAGATCGACCTGCTCGGCGGCTTCGCCTCGGCAGGCGCGGTGACCGCGTGCGTGTTCCTGTTCACCCTCGTGCTGTCCGGGTTCTTCGACGCGATGGGCACCATCACGAGTGTCTCGCAGGAGGCCGGGCTGGTGAAGGACGGCAAGGTCGAGGGCATGGGGCGCATCCTGTTCGCCGACGGGCTCGGCGCGGTGGCCGGCGGGTTCACCGGCTCCTCGCCGAACACCGTGTTCCTGGAGTCGGCGGCCGGGGTCGGCGAGGGCGCCAGGACCGGGCTGGCGAGCGTGGTCACCGGCGGGCTGTTCACCGCGACCCTGTTCCTCACCCCGCTCGCGGCGGTGGTGCCCGCGCAGGCGGCCGCACCGGCGCTGGTGGTGATCGGCGGGATGATGATGGCCCAGTGCCGCCGCATTCCCTGGGACGACATCGACTTCACGATTCCCGCGTTCCTGACGATCGCGCTCATCCCGTTCACCTACTCGATCACCAACGGCATCGGTGCCGGGCTGATCGCGTTCGTCGTGATCAAGCTGTGCAAGGGAAAGCCGGGCGAGGTCGGCTGGCTGCTCGGCTTTCTGGCGGCGGTGTTCGGACTCTACTTCGCGATCGAAGGGATCACGGCATGGCTCTGATGTTCCTCAACGGCAGCGCCATGCGCGGCGGCCCGCTGCACGACCTGCTCCGGGACGCGCCGCTGGTGGGTGCCGCGCGCTCGGCGCCCCGGTACCGCTACTTCTCGGTGGCCGACCGCTTCCCCGCGATGTACGAGGTCGGCGCGGGCGGCGGCAGCGTGCACGGCGAGGTCTACGACCTCCCGCTGGCCGTCCTGCGCGAGCACCTGCTGCCCGCCGAACCGGCGGAGCTGGAGCTCGGCGTGATCGAGCTGGCCGACGGCGCCGCGTGCCTCGCCACGGTGCTGCGGGCGTCCGCTGTGGACGATCCCGGGCTGGTGGACATCACCGCGCACGGCGACTGGCGGGCCTACCTCGCGTCGCGCCGCTGACCCGGCCCCGCAGGCGGCGTCGCGCGACTGCTCACTCCCCGCGGGCGAGGGCCTCGCGTGCGGCGGCGACCGCGGCGGCACCGGCGACCGCCAGCGGCTCGGTGCTGCGCAGCGCGCGGCTGAGCACGAAGGCACCTTCGAGTCCGGTGACCACGGCGATCGTGAGGTCGCGGGCGGCCTGCTCGCCGAGCCCGAACCGCGCGAAGCCCTCGGTGCCGGCTTCGATCCACGCGGTGAAGACATCCGCGGTGGCCTGCCGCAGCGTCTCGTTGGTGCTCGCGACCTCCAGCGCCACGGTGGCGATGGGGCAGGCGTCGGCGTAGTCGGTCTCCTCCAGCGTGTCGGCCGCGGCGGCGAAGAACGCCTCGATTCCGCTGACCAGGTCCGGAGCGGGCTTGATGAGGAGGTCGAACAGGCCGATATAGGCCATGCCGGAGGTGCGCAGGACCTCCTCGCCGAGCTGTTCCTTGCCGCCGGGGAAGAAGTGGTAGAGCGAGCCGAAGGGAGCGTTCGCCGCCGAGACGATCTGTTTGAGGCCGGTTCCCGTGTAGCCGTTGCGGCGGAACAGCTCCGCGCTCGCCGTCATGATCCGCTCTTTCGTGCTCGCCATGTGCACGATTCTACGTTACTCTCACGCTAGAGCGATCTATCAAATCAGGAGCTGAACATGCCCCAGATCGAACTGAGCGCCGGGACCATCGACTACTCCGACACGGGCGGTCCCGGCCCGGTGCTGGTGTTCCTGCACGGCGTCACCATGGACGCGACCGTGTGGCGCAAGGTCGTGCCGGAACTACCCGGCGAGTACCGCTGTGTGCTGCCGACGTGGCCGCTGGGCAGCCACCGCACGCCGATGCGGCCGGATGCCGACCTCTCCCTGCGCGGTCTCGGGTTGCTGGTGGGCGAGTTCCTCGAGGCGCTCGACCTGCGCGACGTGACGCTGGTGCTGAACGACTGGGGTGGCGGCCAGGTCCTGGTGTCCGAGGGGCGGGCCGAGCGGGTGGGCCGCCTCGTGCTCACCTCCTGCGAGGCCTTCGACAACTACCCGCCCGGGCTCCCCGGCCGTGCATTGACGCTGGCCGCCCGGCTACCCGGCGGGCTCCGGCTCACCATGCGGATGGCGGGGTGGCAGTGGTTCCGGCGGGCACCCGGCGGCTGGGGATGGATGAGCAAGCGGCCGGTGCCGCGCGAGGTGATGGACGGCTGGTTCGAACCGGCCACCGACCGCCCGGAGATCCGGCGCGACCTCGCCAGGTACGGCGCCTCCGTGCCGCCGAGGCGGACGCTGCTGGAATGGGCCGAGCGGATGCGCTCGTTCGACCGGCCGGTGCTCGTCGCCTGGGCGGCCGAGGACAGGATCATGCCGCCCGAGCACGGCCGCCGCCTCGCCGTGTTGTTCCCCGACGCCACGCTCGTCGAGATCGACGACAGCTACACCCTCATCCCGGAGGACCAGCCCCGCGTGCTCGCCGAGACGATCGAGAAGTTCGTCGCCACCTCGTGAGTGGCTACGCGAGTTCTAACTTGGCTGCGCACTCACGACGTCGTCGTCCGGCTCCTCCACCGGGGTCTTGGTCCGGGTGCGGTCGCCGAAGATCAGGTTGAGCACCACGGCCGCGACGCAGCCCGCGCTGATGCCGGAGTCCAGCACGGTCTGCACGGCGGAGGGGAACTGCTCGTAGAAGCCCGGCGCCGCGATGGGGATCACGCCGATGCCCAGCGCCGCCGCGACGATCGTGACGTTGGCGGGCCGCTCGAACGACGCCTTCGCCAGCGTCCGCACCCCGGCGACCGCGACGCTGCCGAACAGCACCAGCCCGGCGCCACCCAGCACGGGCTGCGGCACCAGCGCGATGATGCCGCCGGTGACCGGGAACATGCCGAGCAGTACCAGGATCGCGCCGCTCGCCGCGACGACGTAGCGGCTGACCATCCTGGTGAGCGCCACCAGGCCGACGTTCTGCGCGAACGCCGTGCACGCGAAGCCACCGAACACGGTGGCGAGCGAGGTGGCCAGCCCGTCGGCGCGCAGCCCGTCGGCCAGCGTGCGCTCGGTCGTCGGCCGCTCCACGACCTCGCCGAGCGCGAGCATGTCGGCCGTGCTCTCCGCCATCACCACGAGCATCACGATCGCCATCGACACGATCGCGGCGATGTCCAGCGCGGGCGTTCCGAAATGGAAGGGCGTGGCGATGCCGAAGGCCGGCGCCTCGGTGAGTGTCGACGTGTCGACCTCGCCGAGCGGCCACGCCACCAGCGTTCCCACGACGAGCCCGAGCAGCAGCGCGATCCGGCTCCAGAAGCCGGAGAGGAACCGGTTGAACGCGAGCACCGCGAACAGCGTGATGCCGGCCAGCGCCAGCCCGGACGGCTCGACCGCTTCCTGCTGGTTCGAGATCCAGCTGACCGCCACCGGCAGCAGCGAGACACCGATCAGGGTGATCACCGTGCCGGTCACCACGGGCGGGAAGAACCGGGTCAGCCGGGAGAAGAAGGGCGCGGCGAGCACCACGAGCGCACCGCCGACGAGCGTGGCGCCGTAGACGACGCCGAGAGCGTTCTCCGACCCGTGCTGGTCGACGATCGCGAGCACGGGCGCCACGGTCGCGAACGTCACGCCGTTCACGAGCGGCAGGCGGGCGCCGAAGCGCCACACGCCGAGCGTCTGCAGCAGGGTCGCCAGGCCCGCGGTGAACAGGCTCGCGCTGATCAGCAGGCTGAGCTGGCCCGGCGCCAGGCCCACCGCCGCGCCGATGATGAGCGGGGGAGCGACGACTCCGGCGTACATCGCGGCGACGTGTTGCAGGCCGCCCGCGATCAGTTGCAGGGCAGGGGGTTTCCGGTCGACCGGGTGTGACATGGGGGCTCCAGGGAGTCAGAACTCGGGTAGCGTGTACCAGGCTTCGCCGGCTTCGTCTGCGTCCTCACCGGTGCGCAGCACCGTGCCCTCGATCAGCCCGTATGGGCGGTCGGCGGCGTAGAAGACCTCGTTGTCGTTGCTCAGCCCGAACGGGCTCAGGTCCACCAGGAAGTGGTGCTTGTTCGGCAGCGAAAGGCGGATCTCCGCGATCTCCGGTCTCGCCCGCAGCACGGCCTCGCCCATCGCGTACAGGGTCTGCTGCAGCGAGAGGCTGTGCTTCGTCGCGAAGGTCTCCAGCAGGATCCGCCGGACCTCCGCGAAGTTCTCGGCCCAGTCGTGCGTGCCCGCGGCGTAACGCCAGCGGGCCGTGACGGCGGTCGCCAGGATGCGGTCGTCCGTCTCGGCGAGGGTGGTGTAGCGGTCGCGCGGGAACCCGTGGAACTCCGAGCCGGTCGACTTGAGCACGACCAGCCCGGTCAGCCCGGACACCACCCACGCCCGGTCCTCCCGCACGGTCACGGCGGTGGTGCGCTGCTCGTCACCGGCGCGGGAGAACGCGTGCTCGTGCGGCTGCCCGCCGACCGTGATGCGGTCCCAGCCGTGCTCGGAGATCAGCACCCGCGCACCGGTGATCTGCCCGAACTCGCCGACGAAGTGCCGCCCGAGGCGCAGCGCGAAGTCCTCGATCTCGCCGACCGGACTCTCCTTGGCGAAGGCGAAGACGGTGTTCTTCTGCGTGTCGGTGGCCACGACGTCGGAGTTGTCGCCGGTGAGGTGGGTGGCGGCGAGGTTGCCGCGCAGCGCCGTTGACACGGTGAGGTCCTTGATCCGGTGCACCGGCCGCCGCCGGTCGATCGTGACGAGCCGGACCTCGGCCTTGCCGTACTGGTTGGGTCCCAGGGTGATGGCGGTGCCGGACATGGCGGGATCAGCTCCCTCGGTAGGTGGAGTAGGCGAACGGGCTGAGCAGGACCGGGACGTGGTGATGTCGCGGCGGGTCGCCGATCCGGAAGCACACGGTGATCTCCGGGAAGAACGCGTCCGGCCCGAGGTAGGACCCGGTGTCGAACACCAGGCGGTACACCCCCGAGAGCAGCTCCTCCGGGCCGAGGTTGCGCACGCGCCCGTCGTCGTCGGTGCGGCCCTCGGCGAGCGTGGTCCAGCCCGCCTCCCGCGCCTCCAGCCGCACCGGCACCCCGGCCGCGGGCCTGCCCGACGCGTTGTCCAGCACGTGCGTGGTCACCATGCTCATGCGGGCACCGCCCTTTCCAGACGTAGTTTCGCGATCCGCACCAGCTCCCGTCCGGCCACGGCCAGCTCGGTATCGGGGTCGTTGCCGAGCCGCTCGCGCAGGTTCGCCAACAGCTCCTCGCCGCTACGGCCGCTGGCGCACACCAGGTAGACGTGACCGAAGCGCCGCTCGTACTCGGCGTTGGCGGCCCGGAACCGCGCCGCCGCTTCTTCGTCCACACCGGACTGTTCGGAGCGGGCCCAGCCGCCGCCCGGCCGCTCGCCGATACGGGGATGTACCCGCATCGCCGCGCGGATCTCGCCGGGCCGCAGCTCCGTCTCCGCGGCGGCCAGCAGCGCGTCGCGCTCGGCGTAGGGACGGCCCGCGAGCACGTTCTCCACCCACCTCGGCACGTCCAGGCATTCGGTGAGCAGCCCGCGGATCCGGTCGGGATCGGCGGAATTGAACTCGGCCAGCCGGAGTTCGGTCATTCACGAGAAACTAAGGCGACGGAATCGGCTAGTCAACATTTTGTTGAAGTCGATCATTGGCGATTCAGGTAGTTGTAGACGGTGAACCGCGTGACGCCGAGCGCCTCGGCGATCGCGGCCACCGACTTGCGCAGCTGGAAGGCGCCCCGTTCCTCCAGCAGCCGGACGGCCCGTTGCTTTCCGGGCCGGTCCAGCTCCGCGAGCGGGCTGCCCACTTCGGCCTCGACCTCCCGGACCAGCCGGTCGAGCACGCTGCCCGGCGCGGTGCCGGAACGGGGGTGCTCGCCGGGTCGCTGCATCCGCAGGGTCAGCCGCGTCGCCCCGGCGTCGAGCGCTGCGCGCGCGATCGCGGGCAGCGCATCCAGCAGCGCGTCGGCCTCGCCGCGCGCCGAGGTGCCCAGCGGGCCGAACTCGGTGGTCAGCCCGGCGTCCTCCGCCGCCTTCCTGGCCCGTACGGCGTGCGCGGGCGGCTCGCCCTCGCCGCGGAAGGGCTCGCTCGTGAACTCGGCTTCCAGCTCCACGGGTGCAACGTATCGCCCGCTCGCACCCGTTGACGAGGCCCACATCACATCGCTACTGTCATAGTACGAAAATAAACTTCCGCGATACGAAAGTAATAGGGCGAGGCTTCATGGCTGAGCAATCCGGCGCACGGCACGGCCTGCGCTACGACGTCAACCTGTCCATGCTGTTCACCGAGCTGCCGCTGCTGCGGCGGCCCGAGGCCGCGCGGGCGGCGGGCTTCGACGCGATCGAGTTCTGGTGGCCGTTCGACGTGGCCGTTCCGCGCGACGCCGACGTGGACGCGTTCCTGCGTGCGGTCACCGACGCCGGGGTCGCGCTCGTCGGGCTCAACTTCTTCGCAGGCGACATGCCGGGCGGCGACCGGGGACTGGTCTCGTGGGTCGGCAGGGAGGCGGAGTTCCGCGACAGCGCCGACGTGGCGGTGGGCATCGCCGAGCGGCTCGGCTGCCGGGCGTTCAACGCCCTGTACGGCAACCGGCTGGACGGGGTGGAACCCGCCGAGCAGGACGAGCTCGCGCTGTCCACTCTGGACTCGCTCGCCGCGGCGGCCGGGGAGATCGGCGCACGGGTGCTGGTGGAGCCACTGGCGGGCGCGCCGAAGTACCCGCTGCTCACCGCGGCCGACGCGCTGGCGGTGATCGACAAGGTGGGCCGCGACAACGTGACGCTGCTGGCCGACCTCTACCACCTCGCCGCCAACGGCGACGACCTCGGCGCCGTGATCGCCGAGCACACCGGACGGATCGGGCACGTACAGGTGGCCGACGTCCCCGGTCGCGGCGAGCCCGGCAGCGGTGAGCTCGACATCGACGGGTACCTCGCCGACCTGGAGGCCGCCGGATACAGCGGCTTCGTGGGCCTGGAGTACAAGCCGACCAACGGCAGCGAACGGTCCCTGGACTGGCTGCCACGTGAACGGAGGGCATAGCGATGACAGCGCCGGACGCGAAGACGATCGGATTCATCGGCCTCGGCATCATGGGCACGCCGATGGCCGCGCACCTTGTCACCGCGGGGCACCGGGTGAGCGGCTACGACGTGAACCCCGAGGCGGTCGAGAAGCTCGTGGCCGCCGGGGGCCGTGCCGCCTCCTCGGCCGCCGACGCCGTGCAGGGCGCGGACGTCGTGATCATGATGCTGCCGGATCACCCGCACGTCGAGAGCGTGGTGTTCGGCGCGGGCGGCGTGCTGGAGGCGGCCAAGCCCGGCACGCTGCTCGTCGACATGAGCACGATCCGCCCGGAGACCTCCATCGAGATAGCGAAGGCCGCCCAGGACAGGGAGATCGGCGTGCTGGACGCGCCCGTCTCCGGCGGCGAGGCAGGTGCGAAGCAGGCGGCACTGTCCATCATGGTCGGCGGGGACGAGGCCGACTTCGCCGCGGCCAAGCCGCTGTTCGAGGTGGTCGGCAAGACGATCGTGCACGTCGGCCCGCACGGTGCCGGCCAGGTGGTCAAGGCCGCGAACCAGCTCGTGGTCGGTGGCATCTACGGCCTGGTCGGCGAGGCGATCGTGCTGATGGAGGGCTGCGGTGTGGACGCGAGGACGGGCCTCGACGTGCTGGCCGGCGGCCTCGCCGCCAACCGCATCCTCGACCTCAAGCGCGAGTCGATGGTGGCCAGGCAGTTCGAACCCGGCTTCCGCATCGACCTGCACCACAAGGACATGGGCATCGCGCTGGCCGCCGCGCGGCAGGCGGACGTGTCGCTGCCGATGACCGGGCTCGTGGCCCAGCTCGTCGCGGCCACGCGCGCGATGGGGCACGGCTCGCTCGATCACTCGGCGCTGCTCAAGGTCACCGAGCAGCTCTCCGGCCGCGCGTAGCGGCCGTTTCCCCAGCAGGTCACGGGCGGCCGGATCACGCCGGCAAGCAGAGAAACCGGCCGCCCGCTCCCCGGAAGAGGTGTCTACACCATGCCCAAGGTCCCTGTCATGCAGGCCGTCGTCGACGTGCTCGCCTCGGAGGGCGTCGACACCGCGTTCGGCTGTCCCGGCGCGGCGATCCTCCCGTTCTACCAAGCGCTTCTCCAGCACGGCGGCATCGAGCACCTCATCGTGCGGCACGAGGAGGGCGCCACCCACATGGCCGACGGGTGGGCCCGTACCACCGGCAACGTCGGCGTCGCCGTCGGCACGTCCGGCCCCGCCGGAACGAACATGATCACCGGCCTCTACACCGCGCAGGCCGACTCGATCCCGATCCTGTGCATCACCGGGCAGGCGGTGTCCAGCAAGCTGCACCAGGAGGCGTTCCAGGCGGTCGACATCGTGGAGATCGCCAAGCCCGTCACGAAGTGGGCGGTGCAGGTGAAGGAGGCCGCGCAGGCTCCTTGGATCTTCCGCGAGGCGTTCCGGATCGCCCGCTCGGGCCGCCCGGGGCCGGTGCTCATCGACCTGCCGCTGGACGTGCAGAAGCAGGAGATCGAGTGGGACTCCGCGATCGACGCGCCGTTCCCGGTGATCGCCCCGGCTCCGGCGCAGGCGCGCGTCGAGCGGGCGCTGGACATGCTGCTGGCCGCCGAGCGGCCGCTGATCCTGGCGGGCGGCGGCGTGGTGCTGGGGGAGGCGAGCGAGCGGCTGCGCACGGTCGCCGAGCGGCTCGGCGTGCCGGTGCAGGTGACGCTGATGGGCAAGGGCAGCTTCCCCGAGGACCACCCGTTGTTCGCCGGCATGGCGGGCATCCAGACGTCGCAGCGCTGGGCGAACGCGGCGTTGCTCGAATCGGATCTTGTCCTCGCGCTCGGCGCGCGCTTCGGCGACCGGCACACCGGCGCGCTCGACGTGTACCGGGGTGAGCGCAAGTTCATCCACGTCGACATCGAGCCGACGCAGCTCGGCAGGGTCTTCGGGCCCGACCTCGGCGTGGTGTCCGACACCGGCGCGTTCCTCGACGCGCTGCTGGCCGCGGCGGAGCGCCGTGCCGCGCCGCTGGATCCGGCGGTGTGGGTGAACCGGATCGCCGAGCTGAAGCGGGACCTGCCCCGCCGCGAGGACTTCGACGCGATCCCGATCAAGGCGCCGCGGGTGTTCAAGGAGATCAACGACTGCTACGGCGAGGACACCTACTTCGTCACCGCGATCGGGCTCTACCAGATCTGGTCCGGCCAGTTCCAGCGCGCGCACAAGCCGCGGCACTACCAGGTGTGCGGCCAGGCGGGGCCGCTCGGCTGGGAGATCCCGGCGGCGATCGGGGTGAAGAAGGCACGGCCGGGGGCCGAGGTCGTCGGCGTCGTCGGCGACTACTCGTTCCAGTTCCTCGTGGAGGAGCTGGCGGTGGCCGCGCAGTACGACGTGCCGTTCGTGCTGATCATGCTGAACAACGAGTACCTCGGCCTGATCCGGCAGGCCGAGACCGGCTACGACATGAACTACGAGGTCAACCTGCACTACGACGACCACGGCACGGACAACGTGAAGATCATGGAGGCCTACGGCTGCTCCGGCACGCGCGTGGCGGACCCGGGGGAGATCCGGCAGTCGCTGGACTGGGCGCGCAAGGAGGCCGAGCGCACCAGCCGCCCGGTGCTCGTGGAGATCATGATCGAGCGCGAGGCGAACGCCTCGATGGGCACCGCCCTGGACAACGTCAAGGAGTTCGAACCCGCCCCCTGAGCCCGTTCCGTCATGTCCCCAATGCGGCATTTGTTGCGTTCAACGCATCCGATGCCGCATTGGGGGCGCTTCGGTGGTGGCGGGGGTGGCTAGGGGAGGTTGACCCAGATGGCGACGGCGGGTTCGGCGCCGGGGTTGTGGATGCGGTGCGGGGTGGTGGAGGGGAAGCGGATCGAGTCGCCGGGCCCCAGTTCGAAGTGGTCGAAGCCGATCTCCAGGTGCAGCCTGCCCGACTGGACGCTGCCCAGCTCGTGCCCGCCGTGCCGGAGCAGCTCGCCGTCCTGGTGCGAGCTCGAACCGGGCGGGTACGTCGACTCGTAGATCTCGACGCCCGGAACCGGCGCCGGGCTCAGCCTCCGGTATCGCACCCCGTCGCCAAGGGACAGGGTCGGCAGCTCGTCCGCCCTGGCCAGTACGACCTCGTCGGCCCCGGCGGCGGGCTCCGGCTCGGCCGCACCCTCGCCGAACGCGGCGGCCAGCGGCACGTCGAGCAGCGAGACGATCTGGAACAGCCGCGTCACCGAGGGACGCATCTTCCCGCGTTCCATCTGCGACAGCGCGCTCGGGCTGATGCCCAGTGAGCCGGCCAGCGCGCGCAGCGACATCCCGCGCTCGGTGCGCAGCGCCCGCAGGCGTGCCCCGAGCTCCTTGTCGTCGGGCGGTGCGCCGGGAACCATGCGCGGAGTCTACGGCCCCGGCCGGGAAGCGATCACTTCACAGGTGTTCAGTTATGGCTTCACAATGGCTAGGGTGGGGGCATGGATCTGGTGCTGCGTGCCGAGCGGATCGTCACGCCCGACGGCGAGACGTCCGGGTACGTCGCGGTCCGCGGCGGCACGATCGCCGCGGTCGGCCCGGCCGGCGCGGCGCCCTCGGCGGACCGCGTGGTGGAGCTCGGCCCCGGCGAGGTGCTCCTGCCCGGCCTGGTCGACACCCACGTGCACGTCAACGACCCCGGCCGCAGCGAGTGGGAGGGCTTCGAGACCGCGACCCGCGCGGCCGCGGCCGGCGGCGTCACCACGATCGTCGACATGCCGCTGAACAGCCTGCCGCCGACCGTCGACGTGGCCTCGCTCGAGGTGAAGCGCAAGGCCGCCGAGGGACGGGTGCACGTCGACGTCGGCTTCTGGGGCGGTGCGGTGCCCGGCAACACCGGCGAGCTGCGTGCCCTGCACGAGGCCGGGGTCTTCGGCTTCAAGTGCTTCCTGCTGCACTCCGGAGTCGACGAGTTCCCTCCGCTCGATCCCGGTGAGCTGGAAACGGACCTGCGTGAGCTGCACGGCTTCGGCGGGCTGATGATCGTGCACGCCGAGGACCCGGACACCATCGAGCACGCCCCGCCCGCACGTGGCCGCGGCTACGCGGGCTTCCTCGGCTCCCGCCCGCGCGCGGCGGAGAACGTCGCGATCGCGGGCCTCGTCGACCTCGCGCGTCGCACCGGCGCCCGGCTGCACGTCCTGCACCTGGCCTCGGCCGAGGCGCTGCCGCTGCTCGCCGCCGCCCGCAGGGACGGCGTGCCGGTCACCGTCGAGACCTGCCCGCACTACCTGAGTTTCACCGCGGAGGAGATCGGTGCCGGCGCCACGCAGTTCAAGTGCTGCCCGCCGATCCGGGAGGCCGCCAACCGGGAGCTGCTCTGGCAGGGCCTCGCCGACGGCGTCATCGACTGCGTGGTCAGCGACCACTCGCCGTGCACCCCGGAGCTCAAACACCTCGACACGGGGGACTTCGGCACCGCGTGGGGCGGGATCGCCGGGCTCCAGGTCGGCCTGCCCGCCGTGTGGACGCAGGCGCGGCAGCGCGGCTTCGCGCTCACCGACGTCGTGCGGTGGATGGCGGAGCGTCCCGCCGCGCAGGCGGGCCTGCACCGCAAGGGCGGCATCGCCGTGGGCAACGACGCCGACTTCTGTGTGTTCGCCCCCGACGAGGCGTTCGTGGTGGACGCGGCCGCGCTCGCCCACCGCAACCCGGTCAGCGCGTACCACGGCAGGCCGCTCGCCGGGGTGGTGCGGTCGGCCTGGCTGCGCGGCGAGCAGATCACCGGTGAGCGGCCGCGCGGGCGGCTGCTCGGCAGGGAGGAACAGTGAACGACCGTCCGGAGTGGACGAACCAGACCGAGCTGGCCTCGCGCCGGTTCGGTGGCACCGTGATGTGGGCGAGCGACGAGCTGTTCGCCGAGAAGGAGAACCTGCTCAACCCGTGGCGGCCCCGGCACCAGCCGGAGACGTTCGGCCCCAAGGGCCAGCTCTACGACGGCTGGGAGACCCGGCGGCGCCGCGAACCGGGCGACGACCAGGCGATCCTGCGGCTCGGCCTGCCCGGCGTGCTCGGCGGCGTGGTGGTGGACACCGCCTTCTTCAAGGGCAACTACCCGCCGTTCGTCTCCGTCGAGGCCTGCGACGTGGACGGCTATCCGGGTGTGGCCGAGCTGTCCGAAACGGACTGGGAGACGATCGTGCCCCGCTCGCCGGTCGCGGGGGACGCGGAGAACTTCTTCGCGGTGCACTCGCCTCGGCGCTCCACGCACGTCCGGCTGACCATGCATCCCGACGGCGGCGTGGCCCGGCTGCGCGTGCACGGCGCGGTCGTTTCCGACCCGCGCCTGCTCGATCTCGACGCGCTGGACCTGGCCGCGCTGGAGAACGGCGCGGTGTGCACCGACTGCAGCGACATGTTCTACTCCTCGCCGAGCAACATGCTCGCGCCAGGGCTGGCGGCCCACCAGGCGGAGGGCTGGGAGACGGCCCGCAGGCGTGACGACGGCAACGACTGGGCCGTCGTCCGGCTCGCCGGAGCCGGGATCGTCCGCTTCGCCGAGCTGGACACGAGCAACCTGCGCGGCAACGCGCCCGGCTGGGCGGCGCTGAGCGGCTCCGCAGACGGCGGGGAGTGGTTCGAGCTGCTGCCGAAGACCCGGCTGCAACCCGACACCCGGCACCGCTTCGCCGTGCCGGTGCGGCAGGAGGCCACGCACGTGCGGCTGGACATCTTCCCGGACGGCGGGCTGGCGCGGCTGCGGCTGTTCGGCGGCCTCACCGGGGAAGGCCGCGAGTCACTGCGGGCGCGTTTCGCCGCGACCCGCTCGTGAGTGTGAAACCGCGTTACCAATCGGAGCGGAAGTAGCCCGACAGATACAGCCTTCAGACCTGCGAGTTCGGCTTCTTTCGCTTCGGGTTGGTAACCATCGCTCAGTAGAACGATGTTTCTCACTCACGAGGGGCCGAGCAGCTGGTGCAGGCGGTGCTCGCGTTCGGCTGGGGTCTGGCGCGGGCAGCTCGCGCACTTCTCGCCGCCGGTCGCCTCGTAGATGAGACAGCACGACGCGCGGCGCACCACCGGCTTGCGGCCCACGTGGACGAACCGGGGCCGGGGCAGCCGGGGGCCGATCGCCTCGGCGATCTCCGCCGCCAGCCGCATCGCGCGCCCGGGGTCGCCCACGGCCGATCCGGCCCACAGCAGCCGGTTCGCGACCGAGTCCCCGGCGACTGCCCACAGTGCGCGAGACGGCGCGCCGGTCACGGTCGCGATCGCCTCGACGGCGGCCTCCAGCGCGGTGCCGAGCGCCGCCCCCAGCGCCGCCACGTCGCCGTCGAGCGCCCGCCGCGAGCGGGCATCGACATAGCGCCCGTCGGGGTACATGTCGAAGGTGATCGCGCCGAGCGCCGGATCGAGCGCCACGCCGGTGTGCACGAGCGATTCGAGTGGGGGCGCGACGAGCACCGAGGACGCCGAGTACCACCGGATCGTGCCGAGCACCCGGGGCGAGGCCCGCCCGTAGAGCCGGGTGGCGCGGTCGAGGTCCTCGCGCAGCCACGCGTGGTCAGCGAGCACGGTCGCCGGTACCGCCCGCGTCACGGCAGCCGCCGGTAGGCCGACACCTGGAACGACGTGGTCACGGTGACCTGCTCGCGCAGCGCGGCGAGCCGGTCACCGAGCCCGTCCCGGTGCAGGTGGCGCGCGTTCGGCCCCATCAGCACCACCTGGCGTGCCTCGGCGGGCGACAGCGTCACCGCGCCGCCGCACTCCTCCCGCGCCTCGAGGTCGAACCGGCCGCCGAACGCGGCGTCCAGGCGCTGCTCCTTGTCCTCGTCCACGTCGAGCAGCCCCAGCGGCCCGGCGAGCTCGCGGAGATGCCCGGCGGCCGGGGAGGCGACGAGCACCGCGCCGCCGGGCCGCAGCACCCGGTGGAACTCGGCGGCGCTGCGCGGCGCGAACACGTTGAGCACCAGGTCGGCCACCCCGGAGCCCACCGGCCAGGGCCGCCACAGGTTCCACACCGCGGCACCGATCCGCGGATGCGCCCTGGCCGCGCGGCGCAGCGCGGGCGCGGAGACGTCCAGTGCCAGTCCCGCAGCCTCGGGGCAGGCGTCCAGTACGTGCGCCAGGTAGTGGCCGGTGCCCGCGCCCGCGTCGACGACCAGCCCGGGACCGGGCCGCGTGGTCTCGGCGGCGCGTCTCGCCAGCAGCCGTGCCAGCGGCGCGTAGTGGCCCGAGCCGAGGAACGCGGCCCTGGCCGCGACCATCTCGGCCGTGTCGGCGGTGCCAGCCGGAACCTTCGCGTGCAGCAGGTTCACGTAGCCCTGCCGCGCGAGGTCGAACGAGTGCCGCCGCTCGCAGCGCAGGCTGTGCCCGGTGAGCGCGAGCGGCTCCCCGCAGACGGAGCAGCGAAGGGCCGCCAGCACCGCGCGCGGTATCGGCTCCGCGGCCGTCCGGGGCGAGGTCATGACCTTATTCGACCACGAGGTTTCGGGAACGGACGAATCGGCACCATCGCCCGGAAACGCAGCCGTAACAAGTCCGGTGAATTGGTTCACAGTGCCGAAACGTCCAGCGCCATTCCGTGCAACACGGCTTTCCCATGCTGTGCCCCATGCAAATGAGCGTTATGCACGCTTGCTGGTTCGCCAGCCGTCCGCCTTGTCGCCTGCATCCAGCCGCCACGAGCCGCTCTCCGCAGGCTCCGAGCGGCCCCCGTCGACTGGATTGTGCATAACCCTCACCGTGCCCCAATCGCGAGTTCAGCGACTGGCTCCCGAAGGAGGATAAGCGTGGAAGGGAATACGGCCTGGCTGCTCACCAGCGCCGCTCTGGTGCTGCTGATGACACCGGGGTTGGCGTTCTTCTACGGTGGCATGGTCCGCTCGAAGAGCGTGCTGAACATGCTCATGATGTGTTTCGGCGCGATCGGCCTGATCGGTGTGCTGTGGGTCGTCTACGGCTACTCGATGGCCTACGGCACCGACATCGGCGGCCTTTTCGGCAACCCGTTCGACTATCTCGGCGCCAGCGGCCTGATGACCGCGGCGGGCGACCCCACGGCGGGGACCGTCGACATCGCCTTCCAGGGCATGTTCGCGATCATCACCGTAGCGCTCATCGCCGGTGCGGTCGCCGACCGGATGCGGTTCGGCTCCTGGCTCGTCTTCGGCGGCCTGTGGGGGACGCTGGTTTACTTCCCGGTCGCGCACTGGGTCTGGGGTGACGGCGGCTGGATCGGTGAGATGGGCGCGCTCGACTTCGCCGGTGGCACCGCGGTCCACATCAACGCCGGTGCCGCGGCGCTCGGCCTTGTGCTCGTGCTCGGCAGGCGCGTCGGCTGGCCGAGGGAGCCGATGAAGCCGCACAACCTGCCGTACGTGATGCTCGGCGCGGGCCTGCTGTGGTTCGGCTGGTTCGGCTTCAACGCCGGTTCGGCCTACGCCGCCGACGGCGTCGCGGGCATCGCGTTCCTGAACACCGTCACCGCCACCTGTGCCGCGATGCTCGGCTGGCTGCTGCTGGAGCGCATCCGGGACGGCAAGGCGACCAGCCTCGGTGCCGCGTCCGGTGTCGTGGCCGGCCTGGTGGCCATCACGCCCGCCTGCGCCTACGTCGACACCTGGGGCGCGCTGGCGATCGGCGCCATCGCGGGCATCCTGTGCGCGCTGGCCGTCGGGCTGAAGTACCGGCTCGGCTACGACGACTCGCTCGACGTGGTCGGCGTGCACCTCGTCGGCGGCCTCGTCGGCACCGTGCTGCTCGGCTTCGTCGCCACCACCAACGTGGGCACGGACGGCGCCGACGGCCTGTTCTACGGCGGTGGCGCCGGTCAGCTCGGCACGCAGGTGATCAGCGCGGTCGCCGTGATGCTGTACTCGATCGTCATCGCCGCGCTCCTCGGTCTCCTGCTCAAGGTGACGACGGGCGCGCGGGTCACCGCCGAGGAGGAGGTGGCCGGCATCGACGAGGCCGAGCACGCCGAGTCGGCCTACGACTTCGCCGGTGGCCGTGGCGGACGGCCCGCTTCCGTGGACACCTCGGTGGTGTCCGGTGGCTCCAAGAAGCTGGAGGAGAGCAAGCCATGAAGCTGATCACGGCTATCGTCAAGCCGTTCACGCTCGACGACATCCGCGCCGCACTCGAACAGCTGGGCGTGCTGGGCATGACGGTCAGTGAGGTGCAGGGCTACGGCAGGCAGAAGGGCCACACCGAGGTCTACCGCGGCGCCGAGTACGCCGTCGACTTCGTGGCCAAGCTGCGGGTCGAGGTCGTGACCGACGACGCGAACGTGGAGAAGGTCATCGACGCGATCGTCGGCTCCGCGCACACCGGCAAGATCGGCGACGGCAAGGTCTGGGTGACGCCGGTGGACACCGTGATCCGGGTCCGCACCGGCGAACGCGGCGCCGACGCTCTTTAGGCGCGGGCACGTGGTCGTCGGGGGGCTCGTCGAGGCGGCGAACAGACTGCTGGAAGGCCGGCACGGCAGGCTCGGTGCCTCGGCACTGCGGACCGCGCTGGTCGACCTGTACGAGTTCTGGCTGGGCAGGGCCGCCACGGCGGCCGGCGTGGGCACCGGTGCACCCGGTGTCGCGCTGGCCGCCGTCGGCGGCCTCGGCCGCCGGGAGCTCGTGCCGTTCTCCGATCTCGACCTGGTACTGGTGCACGACGGAGATCCGGGCATCGGCGCGGTGGCCGACGCGCTCTGGTACCCCCTGTGGGACGCCGGGGTCGGCCTGGATCACTCGGTCCGGACGCCCGCAGAGGCGCTCCAGGTCGCCGCGGGCGATCTGCGTACCGCGATGGGGTTGCTGGACGTGCGGCACCTCTCCGGTGAGCAGGCACTCACCGCCCGGCTTGCCTCGGCGGCGCGGGAGCAGTGGCGGCGCACCGCGCGCAAGCGGCTGCCCGAGCTGGCGGACTCGGCCCGTGCCCGCTGGCGGCGCAGCGGGGAGGTCGCGCAGTCGGCTGAGCCGGACCTGAAGTACGGCCGCGGCGGGTTGCGGGACCTCGGCCTGCTGGACGCCTTCGCGGCGGCGCAGCTGACCGACCGGCCCGGCGAGGAGCTGCGCGCGGCGCGTGAACTACTGCTCGACGTGCGCACGGAGCTGCGCCGGGAGCTGCGCCGCGACCGCGACGTGCTCGGTGCGGCGGACGCCGACGCGGTCGCCGCCGAGCTCGGCCTCGGCGACCGGTTCACGCTGGCGCGCCGGCTGTCCGGTGCAGGCCGGGCGGTCGCCTACGCGGTCGACGTCGCTTTGAGGTCCACAGTGTCCACGGTGTCCACAGTGTCCATAGCGGACGGCCCGAGGGGGATGTTCGGCAGGCGCCCCACCCGGACGCCGCTGGACGACGGGGTGGTGCTGCACGGCGACGAGGTCGCGCTGGCCCGCGACGCCGTGCCGGCCCGCGATCCCGGCCTGCTGCTGCGGGTGGCCGCCGCTTCGGCCCGATCGGGCAGGCCCATCTCGCCAGGCACGCTGCGCACGCTCACCGACTCGGCGCCCGAGCTGCGGGCTCCGTGGCCCGGCCCGGCGCGGCGCGCGCTGACGGAGCTGCTCGGCGCGGGGGAGGGACTCGTCGACGCGGTGGAGGCGCTCGACCGCGCGGGACTGTGGGCCAGGCTGTTCCCGGAATGGGGTGCCGTGCGGGACCTGCCGCCACGGGAGCCGGTGCACACCTGGACCGTCGACCGCCACCTCGTTCGGGCCTGCGTGGAGGCGGCCCGGCTCACCACCACCGTGTCGCGGCCGGACCTGCTGCTGCTCGGCGCGCTGCTGCACGACATCGGCAAGGGCCGCGAAGCCGACCACTCCGAGCTGGGCGCGAAGATCGCCGCACAGGTGGCCGCCCGGATCGGGCTTTCCGAGGTGGACTCCGGCCTGGTCGCCGGGATGGTCCGCCACCACCTGCTGCTGCCGCACACCGCGACTCGGCGCGACATCAGCGAGCGGGAGACCGTCGAGCGCGTGGTGCGGACGGTGGACGGGGATCCCGCGCTGCTCGACCTGCTGCGCGCGCTGGCGGAGGCCGACTCGCTGGCCACCGGCCCCGGAATGTGGAGCGACTGGAAGGCGGGCCTTGTCGCCGAGCTGGTGAGCCGCTGCCGCGAGGTGCTGCACGGCAACGGGCTCGCCGTCCCCGACCCGCTGAGCGAGGACCAGCGGGAGCTCGCCGCCGCCGCCGTGCGCTCCGGCAGGGGTGAGGTGCGGATCAGCGCCGAGGGCAAGCTCGCGACCGTCGTGCTCGCCGTCCCCGCCGGTGCGGAGCTGCTGGCCCCGGCGGCGGGCGTGCTCGCGCTGCACTCGCTCGAGGTGCACACGGCGGAGCTGCGCGGCCACGAAGGCGGCAGGGTGGGCGTGTTCACGGCGTCCCCGAAGTTCGGCTCGCTGCCCGATCCGGCGCTGCTGCGGGAGCAGTTCGCCAGGGCGGTCGCCGGCGGCCTCGCGCTGAGCCGGAGGCTCGCGGAGAAGGAGCGCGCCTACGCACATCCCCGGGCCGAGCGGGTGGCGCCGAGGGTGCTGTGGTTCGACGGGGAGACCAGCGGGCCCAGCACGGTCGTGCTGGAACTGCGGGCACCCGACCGGATCGGCCTGCTCTACCGGGTGGCCGGGGCGCTGCGAAGCTGCGACGCGCGGGTGCGCTGGGCCAAGGTGGCGACCCTGGGCACGGCGGTCGTCGACTCGTTCGCCGTCTCACCTGGGCACGGGAGCCTCGACGCCGAGTGGCGGGGGAGGGTCGAGCGGGAGGTGCTTGCCGCGGCGCGAGGTGAGTAGTTCTGCGTAGCACCACTGGGTGTCCTCACGCTGCCGCCGGGCTCCGCGGCCCGGCAGGCTGAGTGTCGTCGCGGTGCGGTGCCCGGTCCGGGGCGGGGATCGCCCGGTACTGGGGGTCGGGCGGGCCCGCGGGTCCACGGGGGCGCCGTGCGGGGGCAACGGTCGCCCGGCCGGTCTGTCGGAGGGAGCAGACCGGCCGGGCGGGCCGGTTCCGCCGGAGGATCAGTACCCTGGGGTGATGCCGGCCGGTGAGCCGGCCGAGTAACGACGACCCGCTGGAGCGTGCACACCCGTGTTCGACACCCTCTCCGATCGGCTCACGTCGGTCCTATCGAACCTGCGCGGCAAGGGGAAGCTCTCCGACGCCGACATCGACGCGACCGCGCGCGAGATCCGTGTCGCGCTGCTGGAGGCCGATGTCGCGCTGCCCGTGGTGCGGGCCTTCATCGCGCGGATCAAGGAACGTGCGAAGGGCGCCGAGGTCTCCCAGGCCCTCAACCCCGCGCAGCAGGTCGTCAAGATCGTCAACGAGGAGCTCGTCGGGATCCTCGGCGGTGAGACCCGCAGGCTGCGCCTGGCGAAGAACCCGCCGACCGTCATCATGCTCGCGGGCCTGCAGGGCTCCGGTAAGACCACACTCGCGGGCAAGCTCGCGATGTGGCTCAAGAAGCAGGGGCACGCGCCGATGCTGGTGGCGTGCGACCTGCAGCGGCCGAACGCCGTCACCCAGCTTCAGGTGGTCGGTGAGCGGGCCGCCGTGCCGACGTTCGCGCCTGAGCCCGGCAACGGGGTCGGCGACCCGGTGGACGTCGCCCGGCGCAGCATCGACGAGGCCAAGCGCGCGCAGCACGACATCGTCATCGTCGACACCGCGGGCAGGCTGGGTGTCGACGAGGAGCTGATGCGGCAGGCCGCCGACATCCGCGACGCCGTCAGCCCGGACGAGACGCTGTTCGTCGTCGACGCGATGATCGGCCAGGACGCGGTGACCACCGCGGAGGCGTTCCGCGACGGCGTCGGCTTCTCCGGCGTGGTGCTCACCAAGCTCGACGGTGACGCGCGCGGCGGTGCGGCGCTGTCCGTGCGGCACGTCACCGGCGAGCCGATCCTGTTCGCCTCCAACGGCGAGAAGCTCGAGGACTTCGACACCTTCCACCCGGACCGCATGGCCAGCCGGATCCTCGGCATGGGCGACGTGCTCACCCTGATCGAGCAGGCCGAGCAGGCCTTCGACCAGGACAAGGCCGAGGAGGCGGCGGCCAAGCTCGGCACCGGCGACATGACCCTCGAGGACTTCCTCGAACAGATGCTCGCCGTGCGCAAGATGGGGCCGATCGGCAACCTGCTCGGCATGCTGCCCGGCGCCGGTCAGATGAAGGACCAGCTCGCCGGGGTCGACGACAAGCACCTGGACCGGTTGCAGGCCATCATCCGCGGGATGACCCCGGCCGAGCGGGCCGACCCGAAGATCATCAACGCGTCCCGCAGGCAGCGCATCGCGCGCGGGTCCGGTGTCGCCGTGCGCGAGATCAACGACCTGGTGAACCGCTTCTACGAGGCGCGCAAGATGATGCAGCAGATGGCCGGCCGGTTCGGCTTCGGCGGCGCGCCGGGTGGTGGCGGCAAGAAGAACCGCAAGGGCAAGAAGGGGAAGAAGGGCAAGGGGCGCGGCCCCACGCAGCCCAAGGTGCGCGGCGGCTTCCCCGGCGGGATGCCCGGCCTGCCGCCGGGTGCCTTCCCCGGTGCCGGTGGCGGCACGGGCGGGAGCGCGCCGTCCGAGCCCTCGCAGCTCGGTGGCGGGCTGAACGACCTGCCACCCGGGTTCGACCCCTCGAAGATCAAGCTGCCGAAGAAGAAGTAGCGCGGTATGTCCGTGCTCCATCTGCGTGGTGTCGTGCTGCCCGGCGACGCCGAGCGCGACGTGTGGATCAGTGACGGCCGCATCTCGTTCGAGCCGGTCGAGGGCGCCCGGATGCTGGAAGGCGGCTTTCTGGTGCCGGGGCTGGTGGACGCGCACTGCCATCCCGGCATCGGCATCGGCGGGCCGACGACGCTGGCGGAGGCGACCGAGCAGGCGCTGGCCGACCGCGACGCCGGCACGCTGCTGATCCGCGACTGCGGCGTGCCGATCGACATCCGCCCCCTGCAACGCCGGGCCGACCTCCCGCGCATCATCCGCGGCGGCAGACATCTCTCGCTGCCCAAGCGCTATATCCCGGGGCTGGGCATCGACCTCGACAACCCGGACGACCTGCCCGGCGCCGTGGCCGAGCAGGCCGCCGACGGCGACGGCTGGGTCAAGCTCGTCGGCGACTGGATCGACCGCTCCGTCGGTGACCTGGCCCCGCTGTGGCCGGAGGACGTGCTCGCCGAGGCCGTCAAGGTGGCCCACGAGGCGGGGGCGCGGGTGACCGCGCACGTGTTCGGCGAGCAGGCGCTGCCCGGCCTCGTGCACGCCGGCATCGACTGCATCGAGCACGGCACCGGACTGAGCGGCGACCTGCTGCGCGAGATGGCCCGCCAGGGCACCGCGCTGGTGCCGACACTGATCAACATCGAGAACTTCCCGGCGATCGCGGACCAGGCGGCGAAGTACCCGGTCTACGCCGCGCACATGCGGGCCCTGCACGCGGGCGTCACCGACATGGTCGGTGCGGCTCTCGACGCCGGGGTCGCGGTGTACGCGGGCAGCGACGCGGGCGGGCAGGTGGAGCACGGCAGGCTCGTCGACGAGATCGAGGCGCTGCACCGCGCGGGCATGACCGCCGAGCAGGCGCTGGGCGTGGCCTCCTGGGCGGCGCGGGACTGGCTCGGTGAGCCCGGCATCACGCAGGGCGCTTCGGCGGACCTGCTGGTTCTCGACGAGGACCCGCGCACGGATCTCGGCGCCCTGCGCCGTCCCCGGCACATCATCCTGCGTGGCGCACTGGTTCCCTGACGGCCGGTCACGGGCCGGCGTGGCGCGAATGCGCTGTGCCACATAGCGTGGAGAGGCGGGCAGCGGCGACTCGGGAGGTGCGGTGGAGCAGGAGGACGGTCCACCGCCGGTTCGTGAGGGGCTGGTCCTCGGCGCGCACTGGGGGTTTCTGACCTTCTTCGCCGGTCTCGGCGGCTACTACCTGCTGTCACTGGTGCTGGCCGCGTTCGCCTCGGGAGCCTCGACCGGGGCCGAGCCGCTCGACCTGCCCGATCTGGGGCCGGTGGTGCTGCTGGCGTTCGTCCCGAACCTGCTTCTCGGGCTCGCCCCCGCGATCGGCTCCCGGCGGTGGGGGCGCGGGCTGCGTGCCGACTTCGGGCTGCTGCCGAACGGCCGGGACGTCAAGGTGGGTCTTGCCTGCGGCGGGTTCGCCCTGCTCGCCGGTTACCTGCTGAACCTGCTGCTGCTCGGGATCTACGGCCCCGAGCGGATGAGTACCCCGCTCACGGAGATCTTCGAGGGCATCTCGGCCAGCACGCTCTGGCTCGTCGTCGCGGCGCTCATGGTGGTGCTGGCCGCGCCGCTGACCGAGGAGCTGCTCGTGCGCGGCGCGCTGTGGAACGCGCTGCGACACTACCGGGTCCCCGGCTGGGGGGTGCTGCTGCTGACCTCGCTGGTTTTCGCGCAACTGCACGGCGAGCCGGAGCGGCTGATCGGCCTGCTCGGGCAGGGCATCGCGATCGGCTCGGCCCGCCTGATCACCGACCGGGTGGGGGCCAGCCTCGTCGCGCACGGCGCGAACAACCTGCCGCCCGCATTGCTGCTGTTCGCCGCGTCGTGAGGTGGGTGACCAGCCCGCTAGGCTCGGCCGCCGGCAACGAACCAACTGGAGGATCGGCGTGACGCCACCGCAACCCCGCGAGCCGGTGCCGGAGACCGACAGCACGGTCGCGGGTTCGCCCGCCGCGGACGAGGTGGCCGCGCCGGCGGGTCCGCTCCCGCACAGATGGGGCTTCGGGGCGTTCCTCTTCGTCGAGGCGGTGCTGCTGGCTTCCGCCGCGTTCGTCGGCGTGCTGCTCGGGCGGCCCGCCGACGGCGGTCCGATCCCGGTGCGCGACGTGCTCATCGGCACGATGGCGCCCACGATGATCGCCGCGTTCGTGGCGCTGGTGATCACCAAGGTGCGGGGCAACGGCCCGTTCGCCGACCTGAGGCTGTCCTGGCGCTGGGACGACGTCAAGATCGGCCTGAAGTTCGGTGTGCTCGGGCTGGTGTGCACGAGCATCGGCGCGTTCGTGTGGACCAGGTTGGTCGGCGAGCAGCGGGCCACCTCGGCGATCAGCGCGCTGATCGAGGACCAGCCGATGTCGGTGTCGGCCGCGGTCACGATGTTCCTCTACCTGTGGCTGCTCGGTCCGATCTGCGAGGAGATCATCTATCGCGGCCTGCTGTGGGGCGCGACCGAACGGCTGCAGTGGGGCAAGGAGAAGTGGGGCAGGGTCGCGGCGTTCGTGCTGTCGACGGCGGTGTTCGCGGTGAGCCACCTCGAGCCGCTGCGTACCACGCTGCTGCTCGTGATCGCCGTGCCGATCGGCCTCGCGCGACTGGTCACCGGCCGCCTCCTGGGCAGCATCGTCGCCCACCAGATGAACAACTTCCTCCCGGCGCTCGCCATCCTGCTCACCGCGCTGGGCCTGGTCACCTACTAGCTTCGTGAGTGGCTACGCGAGTTAGAACTCGCGTAGCCACTCACGAGACAGACAGCCACAGGTGCACGGCCAGGCCGAGACCGCCGAGCGCGACCGCGAGCCGCAGCGGCCGTTCCGGCAGCCGCCGCACGACGGCCGGGCCGGTCCAGCTGCCGAGCAGGCACCCGATCGCGAGCACTCCCGCGGCGGCCCAGTCGACCGGCGCGAGGAACGCGTAGGTGACCGCGGCGGTGACGTTGGCGGCGCCGGTGACGACGTTCTTCACCGCGTTCGTCACCGGCAGCGGCTCGGTCGCGGAGACCGAAAGGACGGCGAGCATCAGCACCCCGGCCGCCGCGCCGAAGTAGCCGCCGTACACACCCACGAGCACGACCGCGCAGGCCAGCGGCAGCATCGAAGGCGGCGCGCCGGCCCGGGCCCTGGCCCGGTCGTCGGCGGCGCCGCGCAGCCGCTCGCGGGCCAGCAGCAGCACCGATCCGAGCGCGATCAGCCACGGCACGATCAGCTCGAACGCCTCGGCCGGCGTGGTCAGCAGCAGGACCGCGCCCACCGAACCACCCAGCACGGCCAGCGCGACCAGCCTGATCAGTCGCCGCCGCTGGTCCCGCAGCTCCCGCCGGGAGCCGGCCGCCGCGCCCACGGTCGTGGAGAACATCGCGACGGTGTTGGTGACGTTCGCGGCGATCGGCGGCAGCCCGGCCGCGAGCAGCGCGGGATAACTGAACAGCGAGGCGAGTCCGGCGATCGATCCGGCGAGGCCCGCGGCGACACCGGCGAGGACGAGCAGCGCGACCGAGCCGGGGTCCACCTACGTTCCGGACGGGGGCTCGGCGGTCACCACGAGGTTCACCGGCGCCATCCGCTCGATGGCGAGCCGGGTCCGCTCCATCGCTTCGATGATCTCCGCGCGCCTGCCCTCGTGGAGGTTTCCGAGCGGGACGGAGCAGCTGATCGCGTCGGTGGCCGGGCTCGCGTACCGCAGCGCGAAGCCGAAGCAGGTCACGCCCGCGTAGTTCTCCTCGTCGTCGATCGCGTACCCCCGCTCCCTGGTCAGCTCCAGGTCCCGGACGAGCGCGTCGTAGTCGACGATCGTGTTCGGGGTCAACGGCGTGAACTCGCGCGGAAGGTGGGCGTCGAGGCCCTGGCCGAGCCGCTCGGCCAGCAGCGACTTGCCCATCGCCGTGCTGAACGCGGGCAGCCTCCGGCCGACCCGGCTGAACGGCCGCAGATACTGGCTCGACTCCTTGGTGGCGAGGTAGACGATGTCGCCCCGGTCGAGCCTGCCGAAGTGGATGGTCTCGTCCAGCTTGACGCTCAGGTCGTTGATGTGCGGCTGAACGATGCGCAGGTACGGATCGGTGTCCAGGTACGTCGTCCCGGCCAGCAGTGCGCGGATGCCGATGCTGTAGAGCGTCCCGGTCTCGTCGGTGCGGACCCAGCCGCGCTCGCTGAGCGTCCGGATCAGGGCATAGATGCTGCTGCGCGGTGCGTCGAGTGCCTCGCTCAGCTCGCGCAGCCGGGCCGGCCGGTTCTGCCGGGTGGCGAGGAGTTCGAGAAGTTCGACGGTGCGGGCCGCCGACTTCACGTCACGCACGCCGGGACCTGGAACTCGGTCACTGTCCACGGTCGGCAGCCTAGCAACTCGCGAGCGAGACTTCTCCACATACAACCATTAGCTTCATATGTAGACAGATCCACGGTCGTATATACCGGGACGAGGCCACGCTTCCGCCGAAGCTCCCGGGCGGCCCGGTGGCGATTCCCGCCGCTCGACGGCGTCCCGATGCTCCCCGCGACCGCCCGATCCGGGGCATCTGGCAGAATAGGCGATTGCCTGCTCCGGACCGGACCCTCTCACCGAGCCGGGGCTGCCACTTACCTGCACCTGACTGCGGGCACTCGCATCCGGCTCCCCACTCGGATCGTGCCCCGGCCCGAGCACCGAGAGAACTGAGGAGTACCCACACCCGTGGCCGTCAAGATCAAGCTGCAGCGCCTCGGCAAGATCCGTGCGCCGTACTACCGCATCATCGTCGCCGACGCGCGTAACCGCCGCGATGGCAAGGTCATCGAGACCATCGGCAAGTACCACCCCAAGGTCGAGCCGAGCCTCATCGAGGTGGACTCCGAGCGCGCCCAGCACTGGCTGAAGGTCGGCGCGCAGCCCACCGAGCCGGTGCAGCGCCTCCTGGAGATCACCGGCGACTGGCAGAAGCACAAGGGCCTGCCCGGTGCCGAGGGGCGGCTCAAGGCCCCCGAGCCGAAGCCGTCGAAGCAGGACCTGTTCAACGCCGCGCTCGCGCAGGCCGGCGACCAGCCCGCCACCGAGGCGACCACGCCGAAGAAGCGGGGCGGCGGCAAGAAGGCCGAGGGTGAGAAGGCCGAAGGCGAGAAGAAGGCCGAAGGCGGCAAGGCCGAGGGCGAGAAGGCCGAGAGCGAGAAGAAGGCCGAGGCGTGAGCTTCCTGGCCGACTCGCTCGAGCATCTGGTGCGCGGCATCGTCGACAACCCGGACGACGTCCGGGTCGAGCTGGTCACCACCCGCCGGGGCCGCACCCTCGAGGTGCACGTCCACCCGGACGACCTCGGCAAGGTGATCGGGCGCGGCGGCCGCACGGCGACCGCGCTGCGCACCGTGATGGGTGGCATCGGTGGACGGGGCGTCCGGGTCGACGTCATCGACACCGACCGCTGACACGAACACGGATGCAGGTCGCGGTCGGCCGGGTGGCCAAGGCGCACGGTATCCGCGGTGAACTCGCCGTGGACGTGCGCACGGACTCCCCGGAGGAGCGCTTCGCCGAGGGTGCCGTGCTGACCGGAAGGGCCCGGGACGGCAGCACCTGCGAACTCACCGTGGCAGCCGCCCGCGAACACAGCGGGCGGCTGCTGGTGCGTTTCGCCGAGGTTCCCGACCGCGACACCGCGGACACGCTGCGCGGTGTGCTGCTGCTCGCCGACACCGCGGACCTGCCGCCGACCGGTGATCCGGACGAGTTCTACGACCACGAGCTGGAGGGCCTGCGCGCCGAGCTGCGCGACGGGACGACGGTCGGCACCGTGCGCGAGGTCCTGCACTCGCCCGGCGGAGAACTGCTCGCGCTCGACCGTGAGGGCGGCGAGGTGCTGGTCCCGTTCGTGCGCGCGATCGTGCCGGAGGTGGACGTCGCGGGCGGCCGGGTCGTGCTCGACCCACCCGACGGGCTGCTGTAGGCGCCCATGCGCATCGACGTCGTCACGATCTTCCCCGAGTACCTCGACCCGCTGCGCGCGGCGTTGCTCGGCCGCGCGATCGACCGCGGCCTGATCGAGATCGGCGTGCACGACCTGCGCGACTGGACCCACGACGTGCACAGGGCGGTCGATGACGCGCCCTACGGCGGCGGGCCCGGCATGGTGATGAAACCGCAGGTCTGGGGCGACGCGCTGGACGATGTCTGTGGCGAGAGGACCCGGCTCGTCGTGCCCACCCCGGCCGGCAGGCCGTTCACCCAGCGGCTCGCGCACTCCTACGCCGCCGAGGAGCACCTGGTCTTCGCCTGCGGCCGGTACGAGGGCATCGACCAGCGGGTGATCACCGACGCGGCCCGGCGGATGCCGGTCGACGAGGTGTCCATCGGCGACTACGTGCTCGTCGGCGGCGAGGCGGCGGTGCTGGTGATCGCCGAGGCCGTGGTGCGGCTGCTGCCGGGCGTGCTCGGCAACCCCGTCTCGGCCGAGCAGGACTCGTTCTCCGACGGGCTGCTGGAGGGACCGAGCTACACGCGGCCGGAGGTGTGGCGGGACCTCGCGGTGCCCGAGGTGCTGCGTTCCGGCAACCACGCGCTGATCGAGCGCTGGCGCCGCGACCAGGCGCTGGAGCGAACCTATCGACGCCGCCCGGACCTGCTCGACCGCCTGCCGGAAGGTAGCCTGGACCAGCACGATGCCGAGGTGCTCCGGCGGCTGCGGGACCGCGGGGAGCAGGCCCGATAACCCGGCGCGTCGCGGCGTCTGCCATACTTGACCGGTTGGCGCGACGATCACGCGCCTGCCGAACCCCCTGGGCCCCCCGCTGTCAGGCAGGTGCGCGCCCGGATGTACGTGAAGCCATACCGAGGACGAGGACGGACCACCGATGAACACCCTGGACGCCCTGGACGCTCAGTCGCTGCGTTCCGACATCCCCAGCTTCCGGCCGGGTGACACGCTGAAGGTGCACGTCCGCGTCATCGAAGGCAACCGCGAGCGGAACCAGGTCTTCCAGGGCGTGGTCATCCGCAGGCAGGGTGGTGGCATCCGCGAGACCTTCACCGTGCGCAAGGTTTCCTTCGGTGTCGGCGTCGAGCGCACCTTCCCGGTGCACTCGCCGAACATCGCGAAGATCGAGGTGCACAAGAAGGGTGACGTCCGCAGGGCGAAGCTCTACTACCTGCGCGACCTGCGCGGCAAGGCCGCCAAGATCCGCGAGCGCCGCGAAACGCCCTCTGCCTCCTGAGTGCCCGGCCGGTTACCGTAACCTGGCGACGTGGTCGAACCCGTGCCCTCTCACGCCGCGGAAGATGAGCCGGAGCGCCCGGAGGACGGCGACCCGTCCCAGAACTCGGAGCCGGAATCCGGCCGCGCCGCGGGACGTGCTCGTCGGCAGCGCAGGCCCAAGAAGCAGCGTCCGTTCTGGAAAGAGCTGCCGATCCTCATCGTCGTGGCGCTCGTCCTGGCGTTCCTGATCCAGCAGTTCCTGGCGCGGGTCTACATGATCCCGTCCGGTTCGATGGAGGAGACGCTGCACGGCTGCCCGGGCTGCACACCCGACCGCATCCTGGTCGACAAGGTCACCTACGACTTCACCGATCCGGGACCGGGCGACGTCGTGGTGTTCCGTGGCCCGGACGCGTGGCTGGAGGGCGAGCCGCCCGCGCAGACGTCCAGCAACGGCGTCGCGCAGTTCTTCCAGAGCATCGGTTCGGCGTTCGGCCTCGCGCCGCCGGACGAGCGGGACTTCGTGAAGCGCATCATCGCGACCGGCGGCCAGACCGTCGAGTGCTGTGACGACAAGAACCGGGTGCTGGTGGACGGCCAGCCGCTCGACGAGCCCTACATCCACTGGGAGGGCGCCCCGGTGCAGCGGGACTTCGAACCGGTGACGGTGCCCGAGGGCACGGTCTGGGTGATGGGGGACAACCGCAACAACTCGTCCGACTCCCGTTACCAGGGTGGCGGCGGAGAGAACGGCGCGGTGCCGGTGGCCAACATCATCGGCAAGGCGCGGTTCATCGTACTCCCGCCGACCCGGTGGGGCACGGTGAGCGATCACAACCCGCAGGAATCCGCGGCGGCCACGGCGATGGGCGCTCCCGCGTGGCAGCAGGGCATGCCGCTTGGCGCCGGACTGATCGCGGCATGGCCTGTCGTGCTGGCCGGGCGCCGGACCGGCTCGGCGGTGCGCGGGGCGGTAGACCGGAGGCGGTAGCGGCCGTGAGTGCTGGACCCGCAGGTGCGCGAAGAGGCCGGGAGCTGGTGTCCTTGCTGCGCCCACCCCGGGCGGTGATCCGCGGCGAGACGTCCTGGGCGCTGCAGACGGCGCTGGACCGGCGCGGGCTCGGCCCGGTCGCGGGCGTCGACGAGGCGGGCCGTGGTGCGTGCGCGGGGCCGCTCGTGGTCGCGGCGTGCGTGCTGCGTCCCGGTGACGGCGCCCGGCTCACCGAGCTGACCGACTCGAAGCTGCTGGCCCCCGTGGCTCGGGAGCGCGTCTACGACCGGGTGCTGGCGCGGGCGGTGGACTACTCGGTCGTCGTGATCCCGCCCGAGGAGGTCGATGCGCTCGGCGTCCACGTGACGAACGTGGAGGGCATGCGGCGTGCGGTGGCGACTCTCGACGTGCGCCCCGGCTATGTGCTGACCGACGGCTTCCGGGTACCCGGCCTGCCTGCGCCGAGCGTTCCCGTGATCAAGGGGGACCGGGCGGTGGCCTGTGTGGCGGCGGCGTCGGTACTGGCGAAGGTCACCAGGGACCGCATCATGGCGGGGCTGCACGAGGAGCACCCGGTGTACGGCTTCGACGTGCACAAGGGCTACACCACGACCGAGCACGGCGAGGCGCTCACCGAGCACGGTCCCAGCGAGGTGCACCGCTGGTCGTTCGCCAACGTCGCGCATGCGGCGGTCGCGCACGGCAGGCTGCCCCCGCGCCGGGTCATGTTGAGTGCGGCGGCGCTACAGGCCAGCGCGCCGTCGCGTGCCGTGGGCGGCGACGTGAGTCAGAATGAACCTTCCGCCGACGACGGTGTGCGAGGCTTGCGAGGAGGGGCGCGGATTTCATGAGCGCAGAGGATCTCGAGAAGTACGAGACCGAGATGGAGTTGTCGCTGTACCGCGAGTACCGCGACATCGTCAGTCAGTTCTCGTACGTCGTGGAGACCGAACGGCGGTTCTACCTGGCCAACGCGGTGGACGTCCAGGTGCGCGACAGCGGCGGCGAGGTGTACTTCGAGGTGCGCATGTCCGACGCGTGGGTCTGGGACATGTACCGCCCGGCCCGGTTCGTGAAGAACGTCCGGGTCATCACGTTCAAGGACGTCAACGTCGAGGAACTCGACAAGCCGGACCTGCGGCTGCCCGAGGACGGGCCGTTCGGCGGCTGAGCCCGCCCGCCGTGCCTGGTCACCTCTCGTGAGTGCGCACGCGAGTTAGAACACTGCTACGCACTCACGACCGGTGACCTGCGGAAACAGTTCGCACTGGGCCGTTCCAGCAGGTTCGAAGGCAGGCTCTTAGCACGGCCCGCCGACGGTTCCGGCCGCTCCGCGGCTCCGGATGCACGGGTTGTCCACATAGGCCCGGTTGTCCACAGGTCCGGTCCACGGCCCTGGTCCGTCCCTGCCCGTCCCTGGCAACGTCGGGATCCGACGACGGTGAACAGGGAGATCCGGGGGTAGGGCATGAGCACCGCTGTGTGCGCCACGCGCGGAACGGGCCGGAGATCGCATCTGGCGCTCGCCCGCAGGGGAGAGGACGTCGCGGCCGCGTACCTGCGCGGCAAGGGCCTCACCGTGCTGTGCCGCAACTGGCGCTGCCGCGAGGGTGAACTCGATCTCGTCGCCACCGACGGCAGCGTGCTTGTCGTGTGCGAGGTGAAGACCCGCTCCGGCCCCGGGTTCGGTGCGCCGGCCGAGGCGGTCACCCCGGAGAAGATCGCGCGGATCCGGCGGCTGACGACGCGGTGGCTCACCGAGTTCCGCGTGGCGTGGTGCCCGATCCGGTTCGACGTCATCGCGATCGAGCACCGGCCGGGCGTTCGTCCCCGGATCCGGCACATCGTGGGGGCGTTCTGATGTCGCTCGCCCGTACCTGGTCGGTCGCGCTGCTGGGTCTCGACGGCCGCGTCATCGAGATCGAGGCGGACATCGGTGCAGGGATGCCGGGAACGAAGCTGGTCGGCCTGCCCGACCCGGGCCTGCGGGAGGCCAAGGACCGGGTCCGTGCCGCGGTGCGCAACAGCGGCGAGAAGTGGCCGGAGACCAACGTGACGCTGGGGCTGTCGCCGGCCAACCTGCCGAAGGTCGGCTCGGGCTACGACCTCGGTATCGCGGTCGCCGTGCTGGCCGCGTCCGGCTCGGTGCCGGCGACCGGCCTGGTCGGCACGGTGCTGCTCGGTGAGCTCGCCCTCGACGGGCGGGTCCGGCCCGTGCGCGGCGTGCTGCCCGCGCTGCTGGCGGCCCGCCGCGCCGGCTACCGGCGGGCCGTCGTACCCACCGAGTCGCTGCTCGAGGGCGCCCTCGTCGACGGGCTGGACGTGGCGGGAGCGGGCCGCCTCGTCGACGTCCTCGGCTGGCTGCGCGCCGAGCGCTCGCTCACTCCACCGGAGCCACCGCCGCCCGCCGAGCCCGCGGCCGGGCCCGATCTCGCCGATGTCGTGGGCCAGCCCGAGGCGCGCTGGGCGCTGGAGGTCGCCGCCGCCGGGGGCCACCACCTGCTGATGATCGGCCCGCCGGGCGTCGGCAAGACCATGCTCGCCAAGCGGCTGCCGGGTCTGCTTCCCGCGCTGTCGAGGGAGGAGTCCCTCGAGGTCACCGCCATCCAGTCGGTCGACGGTTCCCTCTCGCCGTCCGCGCCACTGGTGACGGTGGCTCCGTTCGTGGCGCCGCACCACTCCATCTCGGTGGCGGCGCTGATCGGCGGCGGCAGCGGCCTCGCGCTGCCGGGGGCGATCAGCCGCGCCCACCGGGGTGTGCTGCTGCTGGACGACTCCAGTAACTTGAATTCACACCATAGCCCTACAGAGGCGGGCTAGGCAACTGAGCGCGGCTATTCAGGCCGCTTCATCTCCCTGAGCTGCTGTTTCAGCCGCTCGACGTCCCAGCGGTGGTGACCGCCAGCCGTCGTCAGGTCCGGAGTCACGCGGCCCTCGCTGACCCAGCGTTGAAGCGTGCGCCGATCTACGCCGATCGCCTTCGCGGCGTCGGCGGTCGGAACAAGATCACCAGGCACGTTGCCTACGTTCGCGTACGTCCGGCGTGATCTCTACCTGGAAGCCGCGTATATCGCGAGTACGGCTGAACGAGTACGCTCGTCGCGTATGTCGCGATTAAGGCAGGTTGAGGCAGTGGACATGACGTTCGAGGACCGGCAAGGGGTCAATCACAAGCCGCGAACCGGGACTTTCAACGTGTCCCCTGAGCACGGCTGGGAGGCCATCGCGGAGTGCGGCCGGGTCGTCCGGCCGATGCTGTCGGAGGCCGAACAAGAGCCGGACAACTGTGGAGTGTGCTTCCCGGACACCGTAACGGCGGCTGGCAGTAGTACGACTGGGTACTCATGACTCCTGTGTATGAAGCCACGCCGCACGGTTGCCCTTTCGAGGGCTGTACAGAGCCCGTCACGAAGGTAACGGACGTATCGCGGTCACATGGGTCGTCTGACCCGTCACGCGTCGATGTCCGGTACATCTGCAACGTGGAGGACTACCACGTACCGGCTGGCTGGACCCCATACACCACCTAGGCCGACGGGCTGGCCGGTAACCTCCATGCCTGTCGGCCCGGAGGCTTGACGAGCCCCGCGGGCGCGGGGTCTAGGCACTCCTTGCCGTCCGGGTCGCTGAAATGCGCTCTGAGAGCCGCGACGTCCGCGAACGTCTGGTGACACCGGCGATGGTGGATTGCGCCGCGAGCGATGACACGGGCGCCCACAGGAGCCCCGTCCCAAGGGCGCCGGTACAGGCTGCACTCGGCGCAGACGCAGATACGGAAGTTAGCCACCGTTGGTCTCCCGCCACGCCTTCGCGTCGGCCCGTAGCCGCCGCTGTCTCTCTCGGTTGACGTCCCGGCGGCACTGCATACACAGCTTGAGTCCACGCCAGTGATAGATGTTCTCGCCGGTCTTCTCGTGGCCGTTCGGGCACAGCTCCACGGTAGGCACCTTCCTTACGAATTCGTTTTGGTAGGCAAAAAGAAATCCCCGGGCCCGAAGGCCCGGGGATCTCAGGGGATTAGCTAGCGCCGCCCGCGAAGTGCTTGATAGCGCCGGTCTGGTCGACCAGGAGGCCGTCCGCACGCTGGAGCGCGCGGAAGGTCACGAGGTCGTCATCAAACGCGAAGTCGTCCGACCGCTCGAAGCGGACACCGCCCGCAAGGCGGACGTAGACCTTCGACCAGTCACCGAAGAGCACCGACTTGGCACCAAGGCCAACGTTCGGGACGTTGGGGTCCACGAACACCGGACGCCCGAGCAGGGAGCCCGAAGCACCGGAACCGGCCGGAACGTTCACGTCGAACAGATACCGATCCTGGGTGTCCTTCAGCTTGCGGATCGCCGCAAGGGTCGTGTTGTTGACCATCCACGCCGCGGAGCTCGAACGCGCATACGGGGCGCTGACCGAGTGGTACAGGTCGATCAGGTCATCCGCGGCGAACGAACCCGTCACACCGGTACCGCCGGTCTTACCAGCGGTGGTGAGCCCGAGCACGCCCAGCGGCTCGGTGGTGCCCGCACCGGTCAGGAGGTCGGCACCGATCGCGGTGCCGAGCGCCCGGCCGGACTGCTCAGCCAGCCAGGCCAGCAGGTCAAACTCGGCATCAGTGGCGAGCTCGGTCGTGACCTGGACGAGATGCCCGTATTTGAAGGCGTTGAGGGCACGGGGCGTGGTGGTCGGCGCCGACTCCGGGATGGTCGTCCCCTCAGGGACGATCGCGGACGTCGAGTCCGCCGTACTGACCGGCACCTTGTACTCGCTGCCGGTCTCGGTCCGCACGACGGTTGCGCCGGCCAGAAGCACGGCACCGCCTTCGACCATGTGACGGACAAGCTGCCGAGCAAACGACGGGCTGGTGTTGCCCGTCCCGGTCGCCAGCGCGGCCCGGAGCTCCATCGCGGGCTGAGAGCCGCTACGGACGTCGAGGTCCGCGTGGATCGGGGTCCGGTCGTTCCGCAGCACAGCCGAGCGGAAAGCCTCGGCCGTAGCCCGGTCCCGGTCGCTGTAGCGCTGAGAGTTGCCGCCAATCCCGAGGGCAGTAAGCGCCTGCGAGCCAACGGCCCGACGCTCGGCGTCGGCCTCCAGCTCGCGCATACGCTCATCCAGGCCGTCCAGGTCCGCGGAGAGCGCCTGGTACTGCGACTCTTCGGTCCCGGTCAGGTCGCGCTTTTCAGCCTCGGCCCGGTCGAGAATCGAGCGCATCTGGTTCCAGGCACGCTCGCGCTTTTCTTTGATTTCTTTGGTGAGATAAGACATTTGAGTGTTCTCCAACAATCGAATTTCCCGCCGCCGGATAGCGGCAGATCGGATTGCCGGATTGATGAGCACAACGGGCTAGCTAAGCCCTCCCGGTGCCGCTACCTGCCGGGTTAAGTGCTGCCATCGTTCTAGCGGTTTTCGGGATGGGTTTCGCCCTGTCCCGGGCCCTAAAAGGGCATGAAAAAAGGCGCTCCCTCGAAAGGGAACGCCTGGAACGACTCGCCTGGAGTGGTCCGGTGGATTTCGTCCTGCCGGAACTTGGCGAGTTGGTCGTGACGGCCGTGAGGCCGTCAGTGGACCGGGGACCGACGCCCGCCTTAGACGTCGTCCCGGACTTCGAGGAGGTCGTGCTCCATGTCGAGCAGGGTTCGCTTCTCGTTGGCGTAGGTCTCGGCTACGTCCGCCAGGACGGTAGCCCAGAAATCCTGATGCGGGCCGCGTCGCTCGCGTAAGGCCGTCAGGTAGGCCAGCAGGCCGAACCGGTCGGTATCGCGTAGCGCGGCAAGCTGAACCTCGTTCATCTTCTTTTCTCCAATTCGGCTACGCGAAAGCGATCCACGGGTATTGCTGGGACTTAGTCCAGCCGCCCGCGGTGGTGAAGTCGATCGAACCGGGCGCCGTGTAGTCGCCCGTCCGGAACATCGTCGTGTACGCGTTGCTGGTGTCCGGGTTAATCAGGTTGGACGTACCCGAACCGAGGTTTCGGGACATTAGCTGCTGCCGCGTGGTCGTGCCTGTGGAGTAGATCGCGACGACGACGTGTTCCCCGGCCATGAAAGTAAGAGGAGTCGGAAGCGTGGTTTCGCCAACCGTGCTCGGGAGTGCGTTACCCATAGGGAAAGTGGACGTCTTCCACAGCGAAGACTGAGACCAGCCTCGATAAATCGAGACTGTCCTAGACCCCCCGACAGCCGCTGTCGTGGGGTAATACCGCAACTTGGAGACGGTCTGCTCCCGAAGCGGGACCATGCGGAAGCCGCGGGTCTGGCTGTTCTCCAGGGTCGTACTCGTGGACCCGTCAAGGTCCACGCGTCGAACAGTCGACAGTTTGTCGTGGAACAGCGCGTAGTCGTCCGAAACCGTGGGGGTCGGGTTGCCGCCGTTGGCGATGTTGAGCCACTTAACGTCGTCTGGAAAGAGGGTGACCACGCCAGCGCCGACGTATACGAGCCCGATCGGCACCTCGAACATGGAGGTATTCCGGGGCGGGTCGGGCGGTTGGGGCAACGATGCCGCGGTGCCCGCGACGACGTCGAGCTCCAGGCGGTTCGCCGCGTAGTCGGCCCGCACGACGACCAAGTCAACTCGGGGCAAGCTGCCGTGCGCGGTCGAGATCGGCAGGGTCGTGACGGACTCCCGCATCCCCCAGTGCCCCTCGATCCACGCTTCCAGCGGGTCGACCTTGACGTTCATGCCGGTGCTGTCGGCCCAAACGCGGCCTTCGCTGAGCGTGTTACGGACGATGCCGGGCGACCCCAGGCGCCGCATGATGCGGCGCCAGGTGTCTTCGGTGGCGTTAGCGCCGGACCCGTCATCGAACGGGGCGTAGAGGTCTAGTGCTGTGGCCATGGGGGTTCCTCCATTTTGTGTGCGTTACGCGTAACGGCCCTTGACCTGCGGTTTGTCACGGGCGTAACGGTTTGCGGTCTGTATCAAGCCTTGTATCAGGCAATATGTGGTCAGCGGCTCTGTAGGTTTTCTCAGCGGGGGGAGATCCCGGGATGGGTGGGCGCGGGTCCTCGGCTCGGCTACCTCAAAAACCCGGTAACCCGAATTACTACCGATACCGTCGATACCCAACCAACCCGGTTATCGGGGTACGGGAATGGCAGGCTCCCGTAGCCCCTCACGATGTGATCGGCACATGAGCCGCCCAGGCATCGGGGTATCGTTACACCAGAAGCACCCGAATCGAGCAGGGTCGGCGGAAGCGAAGAGCTCGTGTACCGTGTGGTCGTTAGCGACCACCGGAACCCCGTAATGTTTCCGCAGTTCCATTACGGTATCGAGCGATGTTCTCATCGGAACATAGATTCGAGTTATCTCTAGGCATTGCCAACGGTTGAACAAGTGATGGTCGCTGCCATCTCCGGGCAGCGAACGACCAGACACCCGCACCTGAGCGATAGGCTCGTACAGCGTGCTCTCGTCGTACTGCCAACGGTCTGCCCAACCATCCCCGTGTGCGACGGTCATACGTGCTGAGACGTGGTCGACTGCGTCTCTCAGCTCAGGAGCTACCCGAAAGCCGCACGTACAGTCCTCGTGCGGTGCCTCGTGGTACGCGCCAAGAGCGACGCCGTTACCCGGGCATTCGCCGGCAGACACGAGGCCGGGTGGGAATATGGCGCCTGTGTACGGGCCACACAGTCTATTCGATGCCAGGGCAAAGCATCGGTATCCGATAGTCATGAACGCTCACCACCGAGATTTACCGGGAGTGACAACCGCGCCCATCGGGCGCGGGTTAGAACATCGCTGTCCGTCCCGGTGCTTCTCGCAAGTCAGAGTGCCTTCCTCCGTCGGCTCGGCGCAGAGCACGCAACCCCACCGACCCGGATCGGTCTCCCGGAACAAATCCAGGACGGTCGAGTCGTTGACCGATACCGACCCGTAGTAGTTCCGGAGTGCAATCACGTTCTCCATCGGCGTACGTCTCGGCAGGTAGACCTTTGTAATCTCCAGGTATTCCCACCGATCGAAGACGAAGTGATCGCCAGCCTCGCCGGGAAGGCACCTCCCCGACAGCTTTACCTGTGCGATCGGCTCCCAGATCGTGTTCTCGTCAAACTCCCAGTCCTCGATACGCCCGCCCGCTTGAGTTCGGATGCACCGAGCCGCCATGTGGTCTACGGCGTCGCGCAGCTCGGGAGCTGCGCGGAAGCCACAGGTACAGTTTTCGTGCGGTGCGATGTGCCCCCCGGTCCACGCGACCGCGGCCGGGATGACCTGCTTGCCCGGACACCTCCCGGCCGGTATGCGGCCTGACGGAAAAACGGCCCCGGTATACGGGCCGCGTAGTCGGCCGTCCGACGCCCACTCAAACACCCGGTATCCGATGGAGCTGGTAGTCATGCTGTTCCCTTATGTTCGACGGTCGGGCCCCGGTTGGCGGAGACCTGGAGGAAGTACGCCAACCGGAGCCGACCGGAGCGCAGGGTGAGGACTGCCCCGCGCTCGGACCACCGCCCACCTGCGGTGGTGTCTTGGGGTCACGCGGCCTGTTGCTCGCGTTGTGCACGGACACGAGCTCGCCGCTCTCGCTGCCAGCGCCTGTGGTGGTCTCGCTTACAGGTGCGGCAACGGGCGTAGAGGCACGAATCGCGGTAAGTGTTGAGCTCGGTGCGCGGGTGTCCGCAGGGATATCGTTCGGGTTCGGTTGTCATATTTCTCCTAAAGCACTTTCCAGCGCGCCCACCGGAACAAGGTCTCGTGCCACGCCAAGCGAAAGTCCGGATGAAGCGCCAAGGCCCCAACGTCATCAAAGTGCGTCCACCGAAGCTTTCGGCTCTCGCTATTCGGCCGCGGTGTAACAGCCCTTACGGGCTGTGCCAAGACGGTCCAGTACGTCCACGCCACGTGCTCACACGTGGCCCGTGTACCGACCACGGAGACCGCGGACGGCGCGATACCGGTCTCTTCCCTGAGCTCGCGTAGCGCGGCGTCTACGGGCATCTCACCGGGGTCAAGGGCACCGCCCGGGATGGCCCAGCTACCGGCGTGGTCGCTGTGGCCTCGGTGTTGAAGCAGCACCCGGCCGTTGTCATCGGCTAGCAGCACGCCGGCCGCGCCGAACCGCCCCCAGTGACGGGCGCCGCACGCGCAGTCCAACCACATCGTCTCGGCCCCTGTTCTCTTACCCCCTCTACTCTTTATTAGGTGCGACTAGTCTGGTTCTGTCGCACCTCAGTCCCGGGGTGTGACCAGCGTCATAGCTCGTGCAGCATGGGTGTCGGTGTTGGACCGGGTTTCGCGGTACGTCTGCTGATAGCCGGATCGGGTCGCGTCCATGCGGAGTCGCTTACCTATCTGGTGTGCCTCGCGGTGACGGTCGTGCTTGTCCCTCTGCAGGGACAACCAACCGACGGTTCCGTACTCGGCTGCGATCTCGTCTAGCCGTTCTTCGGACACCTCGGTCACCTTGAACACGGCAGGTCGGCCCTCGCCTTTTGAGGCGAGGCCGACGGCGACCAGAGCATCCAGGTAACGTCGAGCCGTCCTCGCCGCTAGGCCGTACCGGTCAGCTACCTCAGCGGCCGTCAAGGGTTCATTCATGGTGAACCAGATTCGCCCGGCGAGTACGCCGAGCGACTTGCCTACGAAGGCATCATGTTGAGGAACTGAGGCTTGGTGAACGGTCAGACTGGTACAAGTAGACCGCAAAAGACTACTTGTACCGTTGTGACCGTTCGGGCGGAGACCCCAGCGGAGCACTAGCCTGTACTGGCTGTTCCATTGCTCCGTTTTACCGCGGTACCGGATCAGTCCTAGCGTGGTCAGCCGCTTCAAAGAGCGGCTGACCGTCGTATGCCCTAGCGATGTCTTCTCGGCCAGATACCGGGCGGACAGTACGGGGCTGTACGTCCCCCGCTCATGGCAGACGTCGAGGATCGCGGTAGCGACCTGCCGGTCGCTGATACCCGCCCTGCCCTTCCATCGGTAGGCCGCCACTCGGGCGGCCAGCCCTGCGATAAGGGCCCGCAGCTCGTACTTGTCGACGGGCTCGGTCCAGTTGTCCTCGGCGTGTTCCCACGCGTCCTGGCATTGCTTCTCCCGCTTGCCGACCGCGAGCAGCGAGGTTGACCCCGCGAACTCCGACTCAAGCACCAGATAGCGAAACTCGTCGTATACGAACCTCGCGGTCAGGCAGTAGGTAGCGATAGCTACGAGCGTCGCCCACGCGCCGTTCTCGTGTCGGCCGTTGCCGTCGAGGTATTCAAGCGCCTGCTTGGGCAGCTCAGCCCGCAGCCTACGTGCTTCTCTGTCAGCAATCGGGGTCATGGTCGGTGCACTCCGAAGAGGTGGCACGACGCTTGGTCGTGCGGTGGACAACGGGCATGTGCAGGCGCCGCCTGCGGTTGTACATGTCGCGGCAGGCCGTACAGATACGGCGGCCGTCCGGCCGGACCTCTGTCCGGTCCGGGTCGTGGTTATTCGCGCACATCGTTCCGTCCGTAGGTTTTGGAAGGGTGGCGGTCTTAACGAGCAGTAAGGACCCGTAGACCGCAGGTACCGACAGAAAAAGGGCCCTGAGACGCTTAGACGGCGTCTCAGGGCCCTTGCTCGGGTGTCTCTCTACCGGATTCGGCTCAGCACGGCACCGCGTCGCCGTACCACTCGTCCAGTGTTTCGACCGAGCACGTGTGCGAGTAGTCGGGGCACTGTTCGTGGATCTCGTGCAGGACCGTCCGGGCCTCACCGAACATCATGTTTTCGTCCTTGACTGAGTCGCCGGTCATGCGTGAATAGCATTTACCGGCGAGGTATTCACGGACAGGTCTGTACGAGTCGTCGGATTCCTTGACGCACGGACTCGCGTAAACGGTCAGGTAGCGACCATCCTCGGTAGCGGTCGCGCTTATCCAGGGAAGCTCAGCGCTGATGGTCGTGGACTCTGTCATTTCAGTTCCTCTCCGACAAGCCGTGCCGAGATACGCTCGGCGTGCTCTGGGTTGATTGCCTGGACCATTTCCAGGAGTTCGCCAAAGGTGAGGTGCAGCTCAAGACCGGACACGTTGCGGTAATCGAGCCTCACGCCATGATCGCGCAAGTACAGGTTCCGGCCGTGTAGGTCGAGCTCTTCCCAGTGCTGCCGGAACGTCTTACCGGTCGGCTCGTACCGGTACCCTGCTGGCCGGTACTGGCTCGCTTCTAGCGCGGTTCTCCGTGCATCTAGGGCGTCCGCGCGGGCCTCTAGCTTGGCCCGTGCTGGCCCGGAGCGGTACGGGCCGGTGCCGATGAGGCCGGCGACGTCGACTAGCTCTGCCTCGATCTCGGCCAGCTCGGCCGCGTTGTCCTCACCCGGGTCGTAGACCCGGCGGGTCATTTCAACGTCGCCAAGGTCGTGCATGAGCAGTTCGGTTACAAACTCGTCGGCGGTGTCAACCCGAATGCCTGGGTTGCCGCACGAGGTCTGGTAGCTCGCGGACGAACACCGGTAGTACATCAATGTACGGCCCCGGTTGTAATACATCGGCCGTTCGCAGACCCCGCAGTGAATCACACGGAGCAACAGGGCTTGTGACTTCTTATACGGCGTGCGTTTCCCGTTCATCTCTTCGAGCGCTTTTTGCAGCCGCTCGAAAGTGTCACGGTCGAGAATAGGAGTAGACCGAACGATCGGGGCGCCGTCGTCGCCCCGCAGTACTGCGGGCTCGCTGTACTCTTTCCTGCCGTTCTTCCTCGTCGATTCCGAGACCACGACCTGACCGAGCAAGGTAGGGGACTGGAGCGCCCGAACGAGGTTGCCTGTACGCCATTTCGCCCCGGTGCACGGCTTGCCCTGCTGCGCTCGGAAGTGGTCTTGAGGAGTCGGCACGCCACGGTTGTTCAAGTCGCGGCATATCGCCGTCGGGCGCTCGCCGTCGAGCACGCGGGCCACGATGTCGCGGGCGAGCTTGCTCGTCACCGGGTCGGGTGCGTATCGCCATTCACCACCAGTGTCGACGGGCTGGTATCCGAACGGCGGGTATCCGCCGCGATACTTCCCGGCCTTGATGTTGTGAGCGAACGTCTGGGACGTTCGCTCGCTGGTCGCGTCCGACTCCATCTGCGCGAACACGCCCACGAAGATGGCGAGCGCTTGTCCGATCGAGGTTGAGAGGTCGAAGTGGGCTTCTGTAGCCGAGATCAGGTTGACGTCGTGCTGTTCTGACCACTCGATCATCCGGGCAAGGTGGGTCACTCGTCGTACCAGCCGGTCAACGCGCCAGAACACGATGACGTCGTACTCTTCTGGGCGGTTGAGCCACTTCCGTAGCTGTGGCCGGTCGAACGGCGATGTAGTGCTCGCGGACACGTCCAGGTCTTCGGCCGTGCCGACGACGGTCCAGCCACGGTCGGCACAGAACCGCTCGCAGACCTCCCGCTGACGCTCGGGGGACGTTGTCTCTTCGGTCAGGTTCGACAGCCTGACCACGATCAGCGCGCGCTTACTCACTACTCGGCTCCCACCGTTTTCCGCAGAACAGGCAGGACGCCGAGATTCCGCCCGGGTCAGTGGTCACCTCATGCCAGCCGAGCGAGAAGCCCTTAGGGCAACGCTGGTCCGGAGAGCAGGGAGGAACTGTGCCGCGGCGGATGACGACCGGCGTAGCCTTGACCGTGCGGCACGAAGTGCACGGCAGGAGCCCGGTCGCCCCCTCGTCCCACGTGTGATTGTTGCTGGTCACAGCGTACCTCCTGCGGGTGTAAATTCATATCCCTGGACGAGGTCTGCGAGTTCGGTCCCGAGCGGCTGGAGTCGCTGCGCACGGCTCTGGAGGAAGGGGAGATCCGGATCGCCCGTGCGCGCGGCGTGGTCTGCTATCCAGCACGTTTCCAGCTGGTGCTCGCCTCCAACCCGTGCCCGTGCGCGCCGCCCCGGGAGACCGACTGCGTCTGCGCGCCCTCCGCCCGGCGGCGCTACCTCGGGCGGTTGTCGGGGCCGCTGCTCGACCGCGTGGACCTGCGGGTGCGGATGCGGCCGATCACCGCGATGAGCGCGCACGAAGTCGCCGAGCCGGAGCCGACCGAGACGGTACGGGGACGTGTGCACCGGGCCAGGGAGCGGGCCGCGCGGCGGTGGGCCGGCCACGGCTGGCGGACGAACTCCGAGGTGCCCGGGCCGGCGCTGCGGCGGGACTTCGCGTTACCGGGCACGGTGACGGCACTGCTCGACCGCAGCCTCGACCGGGGCGCGGTCACCGCGCGGGGAGCCGATCGCTGCCTGCGAATCGCCTGGACGCTGGCCGACCTCGCCGGTGCCGAGCGGCCGGACGCCGACCACGTGGCCACGGCGCTGGAGTTCCGCGACCGGAGGGCGGCGGCATGACCGCGTCCCGCGGGGCGGCGCTCGAGGAGCAGCGTCTTGCCCGGGCGTACCTGCTGCGGGCCGCCGAGCCGCCCGCGCCCGCACTGGTCGCGTTCGTCGCCGAGCACGGGCCGGTCGCGGCGGCGGAGCTGGTGCGCCGCGCCGAGGCCCCGGACGCCGTCGTGCAGGAGACGAGCGCCCGCCGGGAGCTGGCGCTCGGGGAACGGGACCTCGCCGAGGCAGCCGGGCAGGGGGCGCGCCTGGTGATCCCGGAGGACGACGAGTGGCCCGCGTGGCCGCTGCTCTCGCTCGACGTCGCGACCGGCCGCGGTGCCGGCGGTGTCGCCGCGCCGATCGCGCTCTGGGTGCGCGGCGGGGCCCGGCTGGACCAGGCCGCGAACGAGGCCGTCGCGATAGTCGGCGCCCGCGCGGCGACGGCATACGGGGAGCACACCGCCGCGGAGCTGGCGTACACGCTGGCCGGTGGCGACGTGACGGTGTTCTCCGGTGCCGCGTACGGCATCGACGGCGCGGCGCACCGTGGGGTGCTCGCCGCGGGCGGGGTCACGGCGGCGCTACTCGGGTGCGGTCTCGATGCCGGGTACCCGGCCGGGCACGTCGGTCTGCTCAACCGGATCGCCGAGCACGGCCTGGTGGTGAGCGAGTACCCACCGGGAACGCCACCCGCCCGGCACCGCTTCCTCGTCCGCAACCGGCTGATCGCCGCGCTCACCGCGGGAACGGTGGTCGTCGAGGCCGGTCTCCGCAGCGGCGCGCGGAACACGGCGGCGACGGCCGGGACACTGGGCAAGGTGGTGATGGCCGTTCCCGGTCCGGTCGGTTCGGCCATGTCGGTCGGCTGCCACCAGTTGATCCGCGACGCCGACGCCACGCTCGTCGCCTCCGCCTCCGACGTACTCGACACGGTCGGCAGGCTCGGTGCCGCTGGTGCCGCACCGGCCTCGGCGCGCCGCCGCACCGACGGCCTCGGTCCGCAGGCCCTCCGCGTGCACGAGGCGCTCGATCGCCGTCACGGCAAGTCGGCCGAGGGGATCGCCACCGAGTCCGGGGTGCCGCTGGCGCGGGTACGGGCACTGCTGCCCGCGCTCGAACTGGACGGGCTGAGCGAGCGCTGCGACACCGGCTGGCGCGGCACCAGGCTGCCGGCGAATCCGGTTGCCCGGCGGGTGGGAGGCGGCGGGCCGAACGGCGACGGCGGCTCCGCCCCGGGCGTCGGCGGTGGCTCCGTGCCGGCCGAGCCCCGGCCTCCGTAGCAGCATCACCGCGGCTCGCCCTCGGGCGGCGGGCCGTGGACCTCGCCGGGCGCGTTTGCGGGTGCGCGGCGCGGGCAGTCGCGTCACCCGAGCCGTGCTGGGCCGCGGCTGCCGGGACCCGGCCGCTCAACCACCCATGACGCTGTCCGGCGGCTGCCACGGCCGGGAGCACGGCTTCCGTAGGTTGCGGGTTGATCAGGCAGGCGTGGCGATGCTTGACCATCGGGGCCGCGTCCCTCAGCTTCGATGCATGGCGTCCTCTGCTGCTCACGGCCTGCCCACCCGGCGGTCGCGGTCTGCGCCGAAGCGGATCGATCTCGCCTGGGTGCGTGCCGGGTTGCCGCCCGCGGCGGACGCGCTGGTCGGCGACTACGAACGGCACCTGCGGATGGAGCGCGGGCTTTCGGAGCACACGGTCCGCGCCTACGTCGGCGACGTGGTTTCGCTGCTCGGGTTCCTCCACGGCGTGCCCGGCCGGGAAGGCCGGGAAGCCGCGCGGACCGCCGCCGGGGGGCAGAGACCGGACGAGACCACCCCGGCGCGGGAGCAGGCTGCCGGCGACGCGCGGGCGGCCTCGCAGGACGGTGGCGCCGGCCTCGCCGGGCTGGACGTCGGCGTGCTGCGGGCGTGGCTGGCCGCGCAGCGTTCCGAGGGGCGCAGCCGCACCACGCTGCAACGCAGGGCGGCGGCGGCCCGCACGTTCACCGCGTGGGCGCAGCGCCGGGGCGCGCTGGCCGCCGATCCCGGTGCAAGGCTGGTCGCGCCGCGGTCGCACCGGCATCTCCCCGGTGTGCTGCGCACCGAGCAGGCGGCCGAGCTGATGCGAGCGTCCGGCTCGGGTGCCGCGGAACGCGACCCGGTGGCGCTGCGTGACCACGCGCTGCTGGAGCTGCTGTACGCGACGGGGATCCGGGTGGCCGAGCTGTGCGGCCTCGACGTCGACGATCTCGACTTCGGCCGCAGGGTCGTGCGGGTGCTGGGAAAGGGAGGCAAGGAACGGGTGGTGCCGTTCGGGCAACCTGCCGACCGCGCGCTGCGTACCTGGATCGAGGAGGGTCGTCCCGGCCTGGCCACGGCATCGTCGGGGGCGGCCCTGTTTCTCGGTGTCAGAGGCGGGCGGGTCGACCCCAGGTCGGTGCGCCGGATCGTGCACGACGCCGTAGAGTCGGTGCCCGGCGCCGTGGACATGGGCCCCCACGGGCTGCGTCACTCCGCGGCAACACATCTGCTCGAAGGGGGCGCGGACCTTCGCAGCGTTCAGGAATTGCTCGGTCACGCTACGCTTGCCACGACGCAGCTCTACACTCACGTGACCGTCGAGCGGCTGAAGGCGATCCATGACCGAACCCACCCCCGTGCCCAATGACGCCGGTGGAGATTTGGCCGACCCCGGGCGCACGGACCGCCACACCAGAAACGGCAGCAGCGTGACGGCACAGCTAGAGAGCGGTGGTGACGCCGAGACCGCCATCCAGGCGCTGTGGAAGGAGTTCGCCTGCGCTCCGGATCAGCGCATCCGCGACCGCCTGGTGCTGCACTACGCGCCCCTCGTGAAATACGTCGCAGGCCGTGTCGGCACCGGCCTGCCCACCCACGTCGACATCGGCGATCTGATCCAGTCCGGGATCTTCGGCCTGGTCGACGCGATCGAGAAGTTCGACCCGGAGCGTGGCCTGCGTTTCGAGACCTACGCGATGCAGCGGATCCGGGGCGCCATCCTGGACGATCTGCGCTCGCAGGACTGGGTGCCCAGGGTGGTGCGGAGCAGGGCCCGCGAGGTCGAACGCGCGCTCGACCGCCTCGGCGCTCGGCTGCACCGCACCCCGAGCGACGCGGAGCTGGCGGCCGAGCTCGGGATCACGCTCGATGAGCTCCGTGACCTCTACGGTCAGCTGAGGCTGACCAGCGTCGTCGCCCTCGAAGACCTCGTCAGCGCGGGCAAGGACAGCGGCTCGCTCGTCGACACGCTGCCCGACGACGACGCGGTGGACCCGGCCGCCGTGCTCGTGGACCGGGACAACCGGCGGCAGCTCGCCGAGGCCATCGCCCAGCTCACCGAGCGCGACCGCGTGGTCGTGAGCCTCTACTACTTCGAGAGCCTCACCCTGGCCGAGATCGGCAAGGTGCTCGGGGTCACCGAGTCGCGGGTCAGCCAGCTGCACACTCGCGCGGTGCTGCGGCTGCGCGCGAAGCTCGTCGAGCAGGCCACCGTGTGAGGGGCTGTCTGAGGGCGCGGGTCTGAGGGGGTCTGAGGGCGCGATCTATGAGGGCTGTCCTTGATGTCAGGCGGCGCGGCGTCGTGGTTGGTCGGCTCTCCTGAGTGCGCAAACGAGTGAGAACGCGGTTCCTCACTCGCGAGCGTTGACCTGCGGAAACAGTGCACCCCGGCTATACCGGGTCCTGCGGCGGTAGCCCCTCCCACGGTTTGAGCCGCAGCGTGCCCGCGCGCACCAGGCGCAACGGGTCGAGGTACTCCTCGCTCCGGCGCACACCCCAGTGCAGGCACGCCTCGGCCGCGCACCGCGGGTGCCCGTCCTCGACCCGGCCGATGACCTGGCCCTGGTGGACCTGGTCGCCTGCCGTCACCTCCGGGGCCAGCGGCTCGTAGGTGGTCCGGAGACCGCCGTCGTGGTCGATCGACACCACGCCGCGGCCGGCCAGCGTGCCCGCGAACACGACGAAGCCCGCGTCGGCCGCCAGTACCTCCTGTGCGGGCGCGGCCGCGAGATCGACGCCGCGGTGACCGGGCCCGTAAGGGCTCTCGGGTGCGGCGAACGGACGGGTCACCGCCGGCGCCGGGGCCAGCGGCCACCCGAACCGCGGCTCGGTGTCCGCGGAGCCGGCCCGCGCCCCGGCGGCTGGCGACAGTGCCGGGAACACCACCAGTGCCGAGAACACCACCAGTGCCGAGAACACCAGCACCAGGGAGACGGCCGCTCCGGCGAGCCGGGCTCCGCGCGCGGGCACCACCGCGGGTGACGCAGGGAATGGGGTCATGTATCCAGCGTGACGGGAAGGCCGGGCGGTGTGGGAACGGATCGGGCGAGCTGTGGATAACCGGGGGGTTGTGGACAACTGGCTGCCGGAGCGCCTCCGGTTCGAGCCTTGCCGTGGTGGCGGCGTACACTATTGGACGCGGTCTGTGTCCGCACAGGCTGACTTCGCGTGCACGTGCGTGGCTCCGGCCTCCAGGGGCTCCGGAGGGTTCATCCCTCTGGGCACGGTCCCGGTGAGCGGAACCAGCGGTGCCCGGCGGTCTTCGTGGTGAAGGACCAACCACGGAGTCCGGGCGCCGGCACTGCACCAGGGCGGCTGACCACCCGGTCAGCGGCGACAACCGACCAGCATGCCGAGTTTCCCACCCGGTGTGCACGAGACAGAAGAGGTGCGAATCCGGCTATGGCCGTCGTCACCATGAAGCAGCTGCTCGATTCCGGCGTGCACTTCGGGCACCAGACCCGCCGCTGGAACCCGAAGATGAAGCGCTACATCTTCACCGAGCGCAACGGCATCTACATCATCGACCTGCAGCAGACGCTGAGCTACATCGACCGGGCCTTCGAGTTCATCAAGGAGACGGTCGCGCACGGCGGCAGCATCCTGTTCGTCGGCACGAAGAAGCAGGCGCAGGAAGCGATCGCGAACGAGGCGCTGCGCGTGGGCATGCCCTACGTCAACCAGCGCTGGCTCGGCGGCATGCTCACCAACTTCCAGACGGTGCACAAGCGCCTGCTGCGCCTCAAGGAGCTGGAGGCCCAGGAGCAGACCGGCGGCTTCCAGGGGCTGACCAAGCGCGAGATCCTCACGCTGACCCGCGAGAAGGACAAGCTGGAGAAGACCCTCGGCGGTATCCGCGACATGGCTCGCGTGCCGAGCGCGGTGTGGATCGTGGACACCAAGAAGGAGCACATCGCCGTCGGCGAGGCCCGCAAGCTCAACATCCCGGTGGTCGCGATCCTGGACACCAACTGCGACCCGGACGAGGTCGACTTCCCGATCCCGGGCAACGACGACGCGATCCGGTCGGCCGCGCTGCTGACCAAGGTCGTCGCCGAGGCCGCCGCCGCCGGGCTGATGGCACGGTCGGGCCGCAACGGCTCCGCCGCGGAGGGGCAGGACAAGCCCGAGGCCGGCGTGGCCTCCGGCGAGCCGCTGGCCGAGTGGGAGAAGGAGCTGCTGGCCGGTTCGGACGCCGGTGCCGCCGAGCAGCAGCCCGCCGAGGAGCAGCCGGCAGAGCAGCAGCAGGAGCAGACCACCGCCTCCTGATCCATCCCGCGGGGGGCGGCCGGCCACCCGGCCGGCCGCCCCCCGGGCACAGCCACTGAACACACCTGCGCGTACCGAAAAAAGGAACGGACAACGCACGATGGCGAACTACACCGCGGCAGACGTCAAGCGCCTCCGCGACCTCACCGGCGCCGGCATGATGAACTGCAAGAAGGCGCTCGAGGAGAGCGACGGCGACTTTGACAAGGCCGTTGAGTTCCTCCGCATCAAGGGTGCCAAGGACGTCGGCAAGCGTGCCGAGCGCGCCGCGGCCGAAGGTCTGGTGGCCGGGGACGGCGGCGTGCTCATCGAGCTGAACTCGGAGACCGACTTCGTCGCCAAGAACGACGAGTTCCAGCAGCTCGCCGACACGATCGTCGACGCGGCCAAGACGCTGCGCAGCAACGACGTCGAGCAGCTCAAGCAGGCACAGGGCGACGGCAAGAGCGTCAACGACCTGATCCAGGAGCTCTCCGCCAAGATCGGCGAGAAGATCGAGCTGCGCCGGGTCGCCGCTTTCGAGGGCCAGGTCTCCACCTACCTGCACCGTCGTGGCGCGGGCCTGCCGCCCGCCGTCGGTGTGCTCGTCGAGTACACCGGTGACGACGCCGATGCGGCCCGCAACGCCGCGTTGCAGGTCGCCGCGCTCAAGCCGAAGTTCCTCAGCCGGGACGAGGTGCCGGCGGAGACCGTCGAGAACGAGCGGCGCATCGCCGAGCAGACCGCCCGCGAGGAGGGCAAGCCGGAGCAGGCGCTGCCCAAGATCATCGAGGGCAAGGTGAACTCCTTCTTCAAGGACCTAGTGCTGCTCGAGCAGCCCTCCGTGACCGACAGCAAGAAGAACGTCAAGGCCCTCCTGGACGAGGCAGGCGTGACCGTGACCCGATTCGTCCGCTTCGAGGTCGGTCAGCCTTAGGTCCGGACCAGCCAGCCGGACCAGCGCTGTGCCCCGCCTCCCGCCGGTTTCCGGGGGCGGGGCACAGTTGTGAAACACCCACAGCGGCACTAGCGCGCGGAGGCGGACATGAACCCAGAGCGGGGCGGGCAGGGTTATCGACGGGTTCTGCTCAAGCTGGGTGGTGAGATGTTCGGTGGCGGTGCCGTTGGCCTCGACCCGGACGTCGTGCACTCGGTCGCCGTCCAGATCGCCGACGTCGTGCGCGGTGGCGTGCAGATGGCCGTCGTGATCGGCGGCGGCAACTACTTCCGCGGTGCGGAGCTGTCGCAGCGTGGCATGGACCGCGACCGGGCCGACTACATGGCCATGCTGGGCACGGTGATGAACTGCCTGGCCCTGCAGGACTTCCTGGAGAAGGAGGGCCTGCCTACCCGGGTGCAGAGCGCGATCACCATGGGCCAGGTCGCCGAGCCCTACATTCCCCGCCGCGCCGAGCGGCACCTCGAGAAGGGACGCGTGGTGATCTTCGCGGCTGGCGTGGGCATGCCGTACTTCTCCACCGACACCGCGGCCGCGCAGCGCGCACTGGAGATCGGCTGTGACGTCGTGCTCATGGCGAAGGCGGTGGACGGCGTCTACACGGCCGACCCCAAGAGCGACCCGGGCGCCAAGATGTTCGACGAGATCACCCATCGCGAGGTGCTGGAGCAGGGGCTCAAGGTCGCGGACGCCACCGCCTTCAGCTTGTGCATGGACAACTACATGCCCATCCTCGTTTTCAACCTGCTCACCGAGGGGAACATCGCTCGTGCGGTGAGTGGTGAGAGGATCGGCACATTGGTCAGTACCCCCACCGGTCGCCGGCTCGCCTGAGCGTGCTGGGATCGCGGGGACCGCAAACACACACCTGGAGTAGCCGTGATCGACGAGACCCTCCTTGATGCCGAGGAGAAGATGGAAAAAGCGGTGTCCGTCGCCAAAGAGGACCTGTCGTCGGTGCGCACCGGCCGGGCCACCGCGGCGATGTTCTCCCGCATCGTCGTCGAGTACTACGGCGCGCCGACCCCGCTGAACCAGATGGCCAGCGTGAACATCCCGGAGGCGCGGATGGCCGTGGTCAAGCCCTACGACGCCTCTCAGCTCAACTCGATCGAGAAGGCGATCCGCGACTCCGACCTCGGCGTGAACCCGAGTAACGACGGTTCGGTCATCCGCATCGTCATCCCGCAGCTCACCGAGGAGCGCCGCCGGGAGATGGTGAAGGTCGCCAAGAGCAAGGGTGAGGACGCGAAGATCTCGATCCGCAGCGTCCGGCGCAAGGCCAAGGAGGAGCTCGACCGCATCGTCAAGGACGGCGAGGCCGGTGAGGACGAGGTCGCTCGTGCGGAGAAGGAACTGCAGAACCTGACCGACACCTACGTCCATCAGGTCGAGGAACTCGTCAAACACAAGGAAGCCGAACTCCTCGAGGTCTGATGACGAAGGTGAGCAACGACCGGGACGAACGCGAAGGCGCGTCCGGGCCGGGAGAACCGGCCGAACCGGCGAGAAAACCCTCCCGGGCCGGCCGGGACCTGCCCGCGGCGATCGCCGTCGGTGTCGTGCTCGGCGCGGCGATCCTGGTGTCGCTGTTCACCGTCCGGTACCTGTTCATCGCGATCGTCGCGGCGGCGATCGCGATCGGCACGATCGAGTTCGCGACCGCTGTGCGCAAAGCCGCGAACATCCGGGTGGCGCTGGTCCCCGTGCTGGTCGGCGGCCAGGCGATGATCTGGCTCGCGTGGCCGTTCGGCCGGGAGGGCGCGGTCACGGCATTCGTGCTGACCGTGCTCGCCTGCCTGCTCTGGCGGCTGCGCGGCGGCGCCGACGGGTATCTGCGTGATGTCGGTGCCTCCGTCTTCGCCGCCGCCTATCTGCCGCTCTTCGCGTCGTTCGCGGCCATGCTCGTGCCGCCGGAGGACGGCGTCGGCCGGGTGCTCGCGTTCATGATCGTCGTGGTCGCCTCCGATACCGGCGGCTACATCGCGGGTGTGCTCGGTGGCAGGCACAAGATGGCGCCGTCGATCAGTCCGAAGAAGACCTGGGAGGGCTTCGGCGGTTCGCTCACCGCCGGAATCGCCGCCGGGGCACTTTGCCTGGCGTTCGTGCTGGATGGCCAGGCGTGGCAGGGAGTGCTCTTCGGTGCCGCGATCGTGCTCACGGCCACCCTTGGCGACCTGATGGAGTCGCTGATCAAGCGGGACCTGGGGATCAAGGACATGGGGAACCTGCTGCCGGGGCACGGCGGGCTGATGGACCGGCTGGACTCGCTGCTGCCCTCCGCCGTCGTCTCGTGGCTGTTGCTGAGCGCCTTCCTGCCGTCGTGAGCGGGCGGCTCAGTCCCCGTGGGGGTCGTCCACCTCGGCCCGGCCCGCGCCGTTGTCCACCGCCTGCTCGTGGTCGATGATCGAGAACACCGAACCGTCCGGGTCGGTGATCACCGCGGTGCGGCCGAACGGCGTGTCGAACGGCGGGGTCACGACCGAGCCCCCGAGCATCAGCGCGTGGCCGGCGACCGCGTCCGCCCCGCGCGCCGGGTCCACGCCGAAGTAGGTCATCCAGTGCGGCGGCATGCTCCGCCGGAGCTCCTCGTCCATCTGGTAGCGGTAGATGACCGGCTGGTGGTCGAGCCGCCATTCCGCGTAGTCGATGGTGTCGGTGCCGATCTGCTCACTGGTGAGGTTGAACAACCGGCAGTAGAAGTTGTCCGCCGTCGGGCCGTCGTGGGTGTTGAGGTCGGCGCCGCTGAAGGTCCCCGGCAGGCCGGCGCCGAAGCTCCACGTCTCGGTCGGCTGCCAGAACGCCACCGGGGCACCGCTGGCGTCCCTCGCGTGCAGGATGCTGCCGCGGTCGGGGATGTCCACCGGGCCGAGGGTCACGGAGCCGCCGAGGTGCTCGACCCACTCGGCGGTGCTCGCCGTGTTGGCCACCGCGAGATGCACCGTCCAGCCGGTAGGCTGGTTCCGCGCCGCCTGGTACAGCCCGGCGACCTGGTAGCCGCCGAGCGAGGCGATCGTGTAGCGCCGTGTCGCGGTGGCCGGGTCACGCTTGACGTGGCAGTCCCAGCCGAACAGGCCCTCGTAGAACGCCCGGACGGCGGGTTCGTCGGCGGCGGCCAGCTCGACCCAGCACGGCATCCCGGCGGGGACGACGGACTGGGACGTCGGCGAACCGACCGCCATGATCAACTCCCTTTGTTTCCGGTCTGTGATCGCACTTCGTATCGCGCCGGTGATCTTACGTGACAGTGGTGCTCGATAGGCTGGTTCGCGTGAAAAGGTTCGTACGCAGGGTGGAAGTCGTCCCCAGTCCGAACATCTGGTATCACCCTGACGCGTACGAGCTGGAGAACCAGGCGCAGGACGCGGACGCCGTGCTCTGGCGAAACCTGGCGGAGTGGGTGCCGTGGGCGGGGCGGGAGGTCGTCGACGTCGGCTGCGGGGACGGCTTTCACCTCCCGCGCTTCGCCGGGACGGCGCGTTCGGTGGTCGGGGTCGAGCCGCACCCTCCGCTCGTGCGCCGCGCCCAGCGCCGGACCGCGGGCCACGCCAACGTCGAGGTGCGGCGCGGGGCCGCGCAGCGGCTTCCCGTGCAGGCGGCGAGCGCCGACCTGGTCCACGCCCGCACGGCGTACTTCTTCGGGCCGGGCTGCGAACCGGGGCTGCGGGAGGCCGATCGGGTGCTCCGGCCGGGCGGTGCCCTGGTGATCGTCGACCTCGACACCCGGCACCGCCCCTACGGCGACTGGATGCTGGAGGACCTGCCGCACTACGACCCCGGCGCGGTCGACGGCTTCTTCGCCGATGCCGGGTTCACCTGTCACCGGGTGGAGACCCGGTGGCGCTTCGCGGACCGGGCGGGCCTGGAGGCGGTACTGCGCATCGAGTTCAGCGCACGGGTGGCCGAGCGCGCGATCTCGGAGACCCTGCGGCGCAACACGGGTGGGAACGGCGCCGAGCTGGTGCTGCCCGTCGGTTACCGGGTGCTGGTCCGGGAGAAGCCCGCCGGACTGGTTCAGTCCGGCGGCGAGGCGTCGCCCAGAATGCCGTAGAGCGCGCGCCGCGCCTCGTTGAGCACCTCGACCGCCTTCGCCTTCTGCGCGCTGGAACCGACCTGGGACATCTGTCGCGCGGCGCCGATGAGCGTGCCTGTGGCGTCCCGCAGCTCGATCTCGCGGGGGTCGGCGTCCTGGGTGAAGTGCTCCCACGGCGGGGTCCCGTCGTGCCTGTGCGCGGCGGCACGGCCCTCTTCGGTCAGTTCGTACAGCCTCTTCCCGCTGTCCTCGCTGCTGCGCACGAGCCCCTCGTCGGCCAGCAGCTGCAGTGTGGGATAGATCGAGCCAGGGCTGGGCCGCCAGAGACCACCGCTGCGCTCGCCGATCTCGCCGATGATCTCGTAGCCGTGCCGGGGCTGCTCGGCCAGCAGTACGAGGATCGCCGCCCGGATGTCACCGCGTCGGCCACGCCTGCCGCGCCCGGGGCCGCCATGCCGCCCGCCGTGTGGTCCGCGGCCGGGTGGGAACCCGCCCCATCCGGCGGGGCCGAAGCCACCGAAGCCACCGTGCCTGCCCGGGCCGAAGCCCTGTCGCTGAAATTCGTGGTCGAAGGGAGGTCGCATGACCATGCTCCTTTGCTCATTGTATCTCGACACGCTCACGATATATCGTAAACAGTCGCGTTGCAAGGAGTGCGGGCGTGGGACAATGGACTGGTTATGACTGCCCTCCCCCTTGTTTTCGACGCCCCACGCCGCGGCCTGCCGCCGCGGCACCTCGCCGACCTGACCGCGGCCGAGCGAGCGGAGGCGGTCGCCGAGCTCGGCGAGAAACCCTTTCGCGCCAAGCAACTCTCGAACCACTACTTCGCGCGGCTGACCGCCGACCCGGCCGCGATGACCGACATCCCCGCCGCGTCCCGGCAGCGGCTGGCCGAGCAGCTCATGCCCGCGCTGCTGACCGAGATCCGGGCCCTGGACTGTGACGAGGGCAGCACGCGCAAGACTCTGTGGCGCGCGCACGACGGGACGCTGCTGGAAAGCGTGCTGATGCGCTATCCGGACCGGGCGACGCTGTGCATCTCCAGCCAGGCCGGGTGCGGGATGGCGTGCCCGTTCTGCGCCACCGGGCAGGGCGGCCTCGACCGGAACCTGTCCACCGCCGAGATCGTCGACCAGGTGCGCTCCGCCGCGGCGGTCATGCGCGACGGGCTGCTGCCCGGGCCGGATGGTGTCCCCGCTCCCGGCAGGTTGTCGAACATCGTCTTCATGGGCATGGGTGAGCCGCTGGCGAACTACAAGCGGGTGGTGGCGGCGGTGCGTCGGATCACCGATCCGACGCCGGACGGGCTCGGCATCTCGCAGCGGTCCGTGACGGTGTCGACGGTGGGGCTCGCGCCGGCGATCCGCAAGCTGGCGGACGAGAAGATGCAGGTGCGGCTGGCGCTGTCGTTGCACGCGCCGGACGACGAGCTGCGGGACGAGCTGGTGCCGGTGAACAACCGGTGGTCGATCGACGAGGTGCTCAGGGCCGCGCGGTACTACCTGGACGTGTCCGGCCGCCGGGTGTCGATCGAGTACGCGCTGATCCGGGACATGAACGACCAGCCGTGGCGGGCGGATCTGCTGGCGAAGGTGCTGCGAAGGCACCTCGGCCATCTGGTGCACGTGAACGTGATCCCGCTGAACCCGACTCCGGGCAGCAAGTGGGACGCGTCGCCGAAGCCGGTGGAGCGGGAGTTCGTGCGGCGGGTCAACGCCGGGGGAGTGGCGTGCACGGTGCGCGACACCCGGGGCCAGGAGATCGCCGCCGCCTGCGGCCAGCTCGCCGCCGAGGAGTGAGCCTCGGCACGTTCAGCCGGCCGCCTCGCGGCCGGGGGCGTCGACCCCGAAGCTGATGACGCGGCCGGGGTGGATCCGGATGAGCGCCCCATCGGTCCCGCCCGAGCCGGCCGGATCGGTGATCGCCTCGGCGCTGCCGCGGATCTCGACGCACCGGACGTGCCAGGGCTGGACAGAGGCGATGTCGTCGACCACGAAGGCGACCCGGCCGTTCTCGGCGACGTTGCGGAACTTGCGGCTGGCCGCCATGTTGTGCCCGCCGATGTCGATCGTCCTGGTGGCGCCGTTGTAGCGGAACCCGACCGGGCTGACCTGAAGCGTCCCGTCGGGCTGCATGGTCGCCAGCCTGCCGAGACGCTGGGTGGCGAGGTAGTCGAGCTCGGCATCGGTGAACGACATGTGCTGCTCCTTCTTCAGTCCCGTCGGGCCGCCTCCAACCTGCGACCTCTACCTGGCTCCAGGTCAAGTGTTTCGCGCCGGCTACCCGCGTGTTCCTCCTCGGCGTCGAGCATGGTCAGGCCGCCGTCCGCGCTCGGCGCAGCGGGGCCCCTCGCCGTTGGGCCGTGGCGAGGTCTTCGAGGACGTGGCTGTCGGCCCGCGGGAGTAGTGCGCGCACCGCTGAGCGTGCTTCCCCGGGAAGGTCGCCGAGCCCGGGGCGCGCGGCGAGGTCGAGAACGGTCTGCTCGATGGTCGTGACCCAGTGGTGGCCGAGCTCGCCGGTCCGGCGCTGGACGTCCAGTGTCTCCACCGCGCCGGACACAGCCACAGCCACGTCGTGCCGGTCCCAGCTCGGCAGGTCCGTGTCCGGAGAAACCGGAACCTGGATCGCGGTCGAGGTCAACCGCTAGCGGCGCCAGGCGGTGCGGCGGCGGCGCATGTCCCACAGCAGCGCGATGACGATGCTGCCGCCGAGGCCGATCAGCCAGATGTCCTCGGTCCGGCTCTCGTGGTTGCCGATCAGCATGGCGAACAGCACGAGGGCGACCAGCCAGCCACCCGCCCGGGTGATCTTCGGGAAGCTGCCGTGCCAACCCCACTCCGCCGACGGCTCGTCACGGGGATCCACGTCGGCACCGGTGCGCTTCTCGACCGCCTTGCTCGCCACCGTCACTCCTTACCGCGCCATCCTGCGAAGCGATTCGCCTCCTGCGATGCGATGATCCCATACCCGAAAGGCGGACCGGCGATGACCCGCGCGCGGGGTCCGCGACAATGGTCGGCGATGACAACTCCGCGAAGCGTGCTCGTCCTGGGGTCAACGGGATCGATCGGCACCCAGGCGCTGGATATCGCCCGGCGCAACCAGGATCTCTTCCGCGTCACAGGCATCGCCGCGGGCGGCTCCGATCCGCAGGCACTGGCGGCGCAGGTCCTGGCGCACGGCGTCGAGGCGGTCGCCGTCGTCAAGCCGACCGTGGTGGAGGACCTGCAGCTCGCGCTCTACACCGAGGCGCAGCGGCGCGGCTACTCCCAGGGCGAGTTCCGGCTCCCGCGGATCTTCGCCGGAGCCGGTGCGGTGGCCGAACTGATCGACGCCGTGCCCGCCGACGTCGTGCTCAACGGCATGCCGGGCTCGCAGGGCCTGGTGCCGACGCTGCGGGCGCTGCGCACCGGCGCCACCCTCGCCCTCGCCAACAAGGAGTCGCTTATCGCGGGCGGGCCGCTCGTGCTCGCCGAGGCCGCGCCGGGGCAGCTCGTGCCGGTCGACTCGGAGCACTCCGCACTGGCACAGGCGCTGCGCGGCGGCCGCGCAGGCGAGGTCGACCGGCTGGTGCTCACGGCGTCCGGCGGACCGTTCCGCGGCCGCACCCGCGAGGAGATGGCCGAGGTCACCGTGGACGCCGCCCTGGCGCACCCGACCTGGGCGATGGGCCCGCTGGTCACCATCAACTCGGCCACGCTGGTCAACAAGGGCCTCGAGCTCATCGAGGCCAGGCTGCTGTTCGACATCCCGTGCGACCGGATCGACGTCGTCGTGCACCCGCAGTCGATCGTGCACTCGATGGTGACCTTCGCCGACGGCTCCACGCTGGCGCAGGCGAGCCCGCCGGACATGCGGCTGCCGATCGCGCTCGCGCTGAACTGGCCCGACCGGGTGCCCGGCGCCGCCCCGGCCTGCCGCTGGGACGAGGCGTCGGCGTGGACGTTCGAGCCGCTGGACGGCACCGCGTTCCCCGCGGTCGAGCTGGCCCGGCACGTGGGTACCGTCGGTGGTTGTCTCCCCGCGGTCTTCAACGCGGCGAACGAGCAGCTCGTGGCCGCTTTCCTGGCGCAGAACACCGGCTTCACCTCCATCGTGGACACTGTGAGTGAAGTGGTGGAGTCCGCCGACGAATGGCACCGGGAGCCCCGCGACGTCGAGGACGTCTTCGCCGCGGAACAGTGGGCGCGCGAGCGTGCCCTCACGATCAGCACTGGAGGGAAGTAGAGCGTGCTCGCCTACATCTTCGGAGTCGTGCTCTTCGCGCTCGGCATCTGCGTGTCGGTGGCGCTGCACGAGGCCGGGCACATGCTCACGGCCAAGGCCTTCGGCATGAAGGTCCGGCGCTACTTCGTCGGCTTCGGCCCGAAGGTCTTCTCCTTCCGCCGCGGCGAGACCGAGTACGGGCTCAAGTGGATCCCGCTCGGCGGGTTCTGCGACATCGCCGGCATGACCGCGCTCGACGAGGTCACCCCGGACGAGGCGCCGCGCGCCATGTGGCGGTACAAGACCTGGAAGCGCACGGTGGTGCTTTCCGCCGGGTCGTTCACCCACTTCGTCCTCGGCTTCATCGTGCTGTACCTGATGGCCGCCACGATGGGCCTGCCGAACATCATGGGCACCCCCCAGATCGCGGGGGTGTCCGACTGTGTCCAGGACGCCCGCACCAACCAGGAGTACCGCAACCCGACGTGCCAACCCGGCGCGCCCGCCCCGGCGAAGGAGGGCGGCATCCAGTCGGGTGACGTGATCGTCTCGGTCGAGGGCACGCCCACCGAGACCTACGAGGACGTCGTCACCGAGGTGCAGCCGCTGTCCGGTCCCACCCGGATCACGGTGGAACGCGACGGCGAGACCGTGCCGCTCACCGTGGACGTGACCCAGGTCGAGCGGCCGGTGCTCGATCCCGAGACCGGGGAGCGGAAGATCGTCGAGGTCGGCTCCATCGGCGTGACGTTCCCGCGGGAGTTCGAGTACACCGCGGTGGGCGCCGTCGGCGGCGCCGCGACCTTCACCGGGGACATGCTGGTGGAGACCTGGCACCGGCTGCTGGAGTTCCCCGAGCGCATCCCCGCGGTGGTCGAGGCCATCTTCGGGGCCGAGCGCGATCCGAACACCCCGGTCAGCGTGATCGGGGCAAGCCGGATCGGCGGTGAGGCCGTCGAGCAGGGCATCTGGTGGCTGTTCCTGTTCCTGCTCGCCAGCCTGAACTTCTTCGTCGGCATCTTCAACCTGTTGCCGCTGCTCCCGCTCGACGGCGGGCATATCGCCGTGACCTGGTACGAGCGCGTCAGAGACTGGTTGCGCAGGCTCCGCGGCAAGGCCGCAGGCGGCCCCGTGGACTACTCGAAGCTGTCCGCGGTGACGATGGTGTTCATCCTCGTCGGAGGTGCCGTGTTCCTGCTCACGATCACGGCGGACATCGTCAACCCCATCAGGCTGCCGTCGTGACGTATCGTGAGGATGTCGCGTCGTAGACCGCTAGCAGAGGATTCGATGACCGTCGACCTGGGTTTGCCAGTCACCCCGCCACCTGTTCTCTCCGAGCGCCGTCAGACCCGTCAGCTGCAGCTGGGCCCGGTCGGCGTGGGCAGCGACCACCCGATCTCCGTGCAGTCGATGACGACCACCGTCACCGCCGACGTCAACGCCACACTGCAGCAGATCGCCGAGCTCACCGCCGCGGGTTGCGACATCGTGCGCGTCGCCTGTCCGAGCGCCGACGACGCCGAGGCGCTGCCCGCGATCGCCAGGAAGTCGCAGATCCCGGTGGTCGCCGACATCCACTTCCAGCCGCGCTACGTATTCGCGGCGATCGAGGCCGGCTGCGCCGCCGTGCGCGTCAACCCCGGCAACATCAAGAAGTTCGACGACCGGGTCGGCGAGATCGCGCGGGCGGCCAAGGACCACGGCACGCCGATCCGCATCGGCGTCAACGCGGGGTCGCTGGACAAGCGCCTGCTGGAGAAGCACGGCAAGGCCACCCCGGAGGCGCTCGCGGAGTCGGCGCTGTGGGAGGCGTCCCTTTTCGCCGAGCACGACTTCCACGACATCAAGATCTCGGTGAAGCACAACGACCCGGTGGTCATGGTGCGGGCCTACGAGCTGCTCGCCGAGCAGTGTGACTACCCGCTGCACCTCGGTGTGACCGAGGCCGGGCCTGCGTTCCAGGGCACGATCAAGTCGGCCGTCGCGTTCGGCGCGCTGCTGCGGCAGGGCATCGGTGACACCATCCGCGTGTCGCTCTCCGCGCCGCCGGTCGAGGAGGTCAAGGTCGGCGCGCAGATCCTGCAGTCGCTGAACCTGCGCCCGCGGAAGCTGGAGATCGTCTCGTGCCCCTCCTGCGGCAGGGCCCAGGTGGACGTCTACAAGCTCGCCGACGAGGTCACCGCGGGCCTGCAGGGCATGGAGGTGCCGCTGCGCGTCGCCGTCATGGGCTGTGTGGTCAACGGCCCCGGCGAGGCGCGGGAGGCCGACCTCGGCGTGGCCTCCGGCAACGGCAAGGGGCAGATCTTCGTCAAGGGCGAGGTGATCAAGACGGTGCCCGAGCACCAGATCGTCGAGACCCTCATCGAGGAGGCCATGCGTATCGCCGAGGAGTCCGGCGAGACCGGCGCGCCCGAGGTCACGGTCGGCTGAGGGTGGCCCGGTGACCTTCGAGCTCGGGATCTACTCGTTCGGCGAGATCACCACCGACCCGCACACCGGTGCGCTGCCCACGGCACGGCAGCGTCTCCACGACTACGCGGAGCAGGCCGTCGTGGCCGACCAGGTCGGCCTGGACGTCTTCGCGCTCGGTGAGCACCACCGGTCCGACTTCGCCGTCTCGGCGACGTCGGTCGCGCTCGCGGCGATCGCCGCCCGGACCAACGGCATCCGGCTCTCCAGCGCCGTCACCGTCCTCAGCTCGGAGGATCCGGTGCGCGTGTTCCAGCAGTACGCCACCCTCGACCTGATCTCGAACGGCCGGGCGGAGATCATCACCGGCCGCGGCTCCTACACCGAGTCGTTCCCGCTGTTCGGCTACGACCTCAGCCAGTACTCCGAGCTGTTCGCCGAGAAGCTCGAACTGCTGCTGGCCATCCGGGAGCGCAACCCCATCACCTGGTCCGGCAGGCACCGGCCACCGCTGCGGGAGGCGGACATCGCCCCGCGCCCGCTGCAGGAGAAGCTGCCGATCTGGGTGGCGGTGGGCGGCACCCCCGAGTCGGTGGTGCGGGCAGGGCGGCTGGGGCTGCCGCTCGCGCTGGCGATCATCGGCGGCGCGCTGGCCCGGTTCACACCGTTCGCGCAGCTCTACCGGGAGTCGGCGGCCGAGGCGGGGCTCGATCCCGACACGTTGCCGCTGAGCATCAACTCGCCGGGTTTCGTCGCCCCGACCAGCCAGGCCGCCAGGGACCTGTCGTACCCGTACTTCAACCGCGGCATGCTGGAGAACTTCCACGAACGCGGGCGCGGCTTCCACACCCCGCGCGACGCCTACGACGCGCAGTCGGCCAAGCCGGGCGCGCTCGTGGTGGGCAGCCCGCAGGAGCTCATCGACAAGATCATGTACCAGCACGAGCTGTTCGGGCACCAGCGCCTGCTCATCCAGCTGGCTTTCGGCGGCGTGCCGCAGAAGGAGACGCTGAAGGCGATCGAGCTGCTCGGTACCGAGGTGGCGCCGGTGGTTCGCCGCGAGATCGCCGCGAGGGAACGTCCGCCAAGCGGGGAGTGAGGCCGGTGAACGCCGACGAGTGGGCGGTCCGCGAGCCGCACCCCGCGTTGCGGTACCTCGTCACGCGCTACACCGGCTATACCCGGCACGGGGTCGCGCCCGGTGTGCACCGGGGCCTGCCCGGCCCGCATGTGACGCTCGTCATCAGCCTCGCCCGGCCAATCCGGATCGTCAGGATGCCCCGGCCCGGTGCGGCCGCCACTGCCCTCCAGGCGCTGGCCGGCGGCCTGCACACCGGCCCCGTGCTGATCGGGCAGGACGAGTTCCAGTCCGGCATCCAGCTCGACCTGAACCCGCTCGGCACGCGTGCGCTGCTCGGCCTGCCCGCGGCCGAGCTGAGCGGCCACGTCACCGACCTCGCGAACCTCGGCTCGCCCGCACTGGCCGCGCTGCCCGAGCGGCTCGCGGCCGCGAGCGACTGGCCCCGCCGCTTCGCCCTGCTGGACGAGACTCTGCGTGCCGCCGGGGCCGGTGCGCGCGCGAGCGTGGCACCGGAGGTGGAGTATGCCTGGGACCGGCTGCTCGCCGCGGGCGGCAGGCTTCGCGTCGAGACGCTGGCGGGCGAGCTCGGCTGGAGCCGCCGCCATCTCGGTGAGCGTTTCCGCCGCGAGCTGGGCGTGTCCCCGAAGCAGGCCGCCCGGGTGCTGCGGTTCGAGCGGACGGCGCGGTCGCTGCGCCGCCGGGCGGAGGTCGACCTGGCCGGGCTGGCGCTCGACTGCGGGTACTACGACCAGGCGCACCTGACCAACGAGTGGCGCGCGCTCGCGGGCTGTCCGCCGGGCCGGTGGATCGCCGAGGAGCTCCGGTCCCTGCCTCCGGGCGAGAGCCGGTCCGGGTGACCGGCCTTATCTTTTCCGTTACCGGAGATTATCTGGCAGGCTGGACCTCGTGTTGCGGCTTGCTGGTGCGCGGCTGCTCGATGACAGGGACTATCCGGCGGTTCGGGCCGCACTCGCTGCCGACCCGGTGGGCAGCTGCATGGTGGCCGCGCGCGTCGAGGTTGCGGGGCTGGACCCGTGGCGGCTCGGGGGTGAGCTGTGGGCGGCCGACGGCCGTACCGCGAGGGTCGGCCGGTTCACCGGGCTGTGCTTCTCCGGCCCCAACATGATCCCGCTGCGGGGCAACACCGCGGCGCTGCGCTCGTTCGCCGACCGGGCGCTACGCAGGCAGCGGACCTGCTCCTCGATCGTCGGCCCGGCCGCGGAGGTCCTCGGCCTCTGGGACGAGCTCAGTGGCGACTGGGGCCCGGCGCGTGAGGTGCGTCACGACCAGCCGCTGATGGCGCTCGACAGCGCGCCCGCCGTGCCGGCCGACCCGCTGGTGCGGCCGGTACGCACGGACGAGCTGGAGCGGTATCTCCCGGCGGCGATCTCGATGTTCATCGAGGAGGTCGGCGTCGACCCGCGCTCCGGTGACGGGGGTGCGAGCTACCGCGCCCGGGTGTCCGAGCTGATCGCCGGAGGCCGCGCGTTCGCCCGGTTCGAGGGCGGCGAGGTCGTGTTCAAGGCCGAGATCGGCGCGCTGTCCTCGAGCGTCGGGCAGATCCAGGGCGTGTGGGTGCACCCGGACCGGCGAGGGCAGGGCCTCGGTGCCGCCGGGACGGCCGCTGTCGTCACCCGGCTGCTGCGGGGCATGGGGCGTACCGCGAGCCTGTACGTCAACTCGTTCAACCAGCCCGCGCTCGCCGTCTACCGCAGGATCGGTTTCCGCCAGGTGGGCCGCTACGCCACCGTGCTCTTCTGACTCGTGAGTGCGCACACGAGTCAGGACTCGTGTGCGCACTCACGAGGCGTGGGCCGGGCCGGGGTCCTTGGGCGCGTCGTAGGCTGGGGGACATGCCCGTTCGTTCTCCGTTGAAGCCCGGCGTGCAGACGCCGCGCCGCCAGGTTCCCGCAGCCATCGAGCGCCCCGAGTACGTCGGCAAGCCGGCGCCGAAGCGCGACTCCGGCAACGGCGTACGGACCCCCGAGGTGATCGAGGCGATGCGTGTCGCGAGCCGGATCGCCGCGCAGGCCCTCGAGGAGGGCGGCAAGGCGGTGAAGCCGGGCAACACCACCGACGACATCGACAAGGTGGTGCACGAGTTCCTCCTCGACCACGGCGCCTACCCTTCGACGCTCGGCTACCGCGACTTCCCCAAGTCGTGCTGCACCTCGCTGAACGAGGTCATCTGCCACGGCATCCCGGACTCGACGGTCATCGAGGACGGTGACATCTGCAACATCGACGTCACCGCCTACATCGGTGGGGTGCACGGCGACACCAACGCGACCTTCCTCGCCGGGGACGTCTCCGAGGAGGCGCGGCTGCTCGTCGAGCGCACTCACGAGGCGACGATGCGCGCGATCAAGGCGGTGCGGCCCGGCCGCAGGCTCAACGTCATCGGCCGGGTGATCGAGTCCTACGCGAAGCGGTTCGGCTACGGCGTGGTGCGCGACTTCACCGGGCACGGTGTCGGCCCCGCGTTCCACACGGCGCCGACGGTGCTCCACTACGAGGAGCCCTCGGTCACCACCGTGATCGAGCAGGGTATGACCTTCACCATCGAGCCGATGATCACGCTCGGCACGATCGACTACGACATCTGGGACGACGACTGGACGGTGACCACCAGGGACAAGAAGTGGACCGCCCAGTTCGAGCACACCCTGCTGGTGAAGGAGAACGGCGCGGAGATCCTCACCCTGCCCTGATGTATGGCCCCACCACACCTGCTGACCTGACTCTGTAGCCGCGACACACATGGTGGCGGCGGTTCGGTGGTTCTACCGTCGGCTGCCATGACCAGCAGCACACTGCACGGCCGCACCGCCCTCGTCACGGGCGGTGCGAGCGGTATCGGGCGGGCCTGCGTGTCCGCGCTCGGCGCCGCCGGAGCGAAGGTGCACCTGGTGGACGTCGACCGCGGGGGCGCCACCGCCGCTGCCGCGGACACGGGCGCGGTCGCGCACATCGCCGACCTCGGTGACCCGGCCGCGCTCGCCGACCTGCCCTCCGACGTCGACATCCTCGTCAACAACGCGGGCGTCCAGCACGTCGCGCCGATCCAGGACTTCCCGCCCGAGCGGTTCGCCGCCATGCAGCAGCTCATGGTCACCACGCCCTTCCTGCTCATGCGGCGCTGCCTGCCCGCCATGTACGAGCGCGGCTGGGGCAGGCTGATCAACATCTCCAGCGTGCACGGCCTGCGGGCGAGCCCGCACAAGGCCGCTTACGTCGCCGCCAAGCACGGTCTGGAGGGGCTGAGCAAGGTCGCCGCGCTCGAAGGCGCCGCGCACGGGGTCACGAGCAACTGCGTCGATCCCGGCTACGTGCGCACCCCGCTGGTCGAGAACCAGGTCGCCGACCAGGCCCGCGCGCGTGGCATCGCCGAGCACGAGGTCCTCGGCGAGGTGTTCCTCGGCCGCACCGCCGTCAAGCGGCTCATCGAACCCGACGAGGTCGCGGCCGTGGTGCTGTGGCTCTGCGGCGAGCACGCCGGGCACCTCACCGGCGCCTCGATCCCGTTGGACGGCGGCTGGACCGCGAGCTAGTCCCCGAGGTTGTCCCGAGTCCGCACAAAAGGTTCGCACAACGGAGTGGTGAGCAGAATGCCCGAGAAAACGTCCATCAAACGTGTCGTCGGTGCCAGCATGATCGGCACCACGGTCGAGTGGTACGACTTCTTCCTGTACGGCTCGGCCGCCGCCCTCGTGTTCAACAAGCTGTTCTTCCCCGACGCCGACCCGCTCGCCGGCACGATGCTGGCCTTCGCGACCTACGCGATCGGCTTCCTCGCCCGGCCGCTCGGCGGGCTGGTGTTCGGCCACTTCGGCGACAAGCTGGGCCGCAAGAAGCTGCTCGTGCTGAGCCTGCTGCTGATGGGCGGGGCGACGTTCGCGATGGGGCTGCTGCCCACGTACGCGACGATCGGCGTCGCCGCGCCGCTGCTGCTGGTGTTCCTCCGGCTGGTGCAGGGCTTCGCGGTCGGCGGTGAGTGGGGCGGCGCCGTGCTCATCGTCTCCGAGCACGGCGACGACCGGCGGCGCGGCTTCTGGGCCTCCTGGCCGCAGGCCGGCGTGCCCGGTGGCAACCTGCTGGCCACCGCGGTGCTCGCCGTCCTCGCCGGGGTGCAGAGTGACGCGGCGTTCGAGGCGTGGGGCTGGCGCATCCCGTTCCTGCTCTCCGGCCTGCTGGTCGGGATCGGCCTGTGGATCCGGCTCGCCGTCGCGGAGTCGCCGCTGTTCGTCGAGGCCGTGCGCAAGCGCGACGAGCACGCCGCGCCGGAGAAGGCGCCGATCATCACCGTGCTGCGGCACAGCTGGCGCGAGGTGCTGATCGCGATGGGCGCGCGGTTCGCGGAGAACGTCTCCTACTATGTCATCACCGCGTTCGTGCTCGTCTACCTCACCAACCATCTCGACCTGTCGAAGTCGGTGGGCCTGAACGCGGTGCTGGTCGGCTCGGTCGTCCACTTCCTCACCATCCCGGCGTGGGGCTGGCTCTCCGACGTCATCGGCCGCCGGACGGTGTACCTGTTCGGCGCCACCGGGATGCTGGTGTGGAGCTTCGTGTTCTTCACGATGCTGGACACGAGGTCCGCACTCGGCACGATGGTCGCCGTCACCGTCGGGCTCGTGCTGCACGGCGCCATGTACGGCCCGCAGGCGGCGTTCTTCTCCGAGTTGTTCGGCACGAAGGTGCGCTACTCCGGCGCCTCGATCGGCTACCAGCTCGCCTCGATCGTCGCGGGCGGGCTGGCGCCGCTCATCGCGACCGCGCTGCTCAGCGGCACCGGCGGCAGCCTGATGATCTCGGTGTACGTCGCGGCGACGTGCGTGGTCACCATCGTCGCCGTTTACCTGGCTAAGGAGACCAGGGGCATGTCGCTGGCCGACGCGGGCGAGCGCTCGTCATCGTCGGTGTCAGCATGAGCGGGTGAACGATTCCGTGCACCGTCTGCTTGAGCTGCTGTCCGCGGGCGCGAGCAGCGAGGAGCTGGCTCGCGTTCCCGCGGACAGCGGCCTGGTGGAGCTCGCGATGCGCATCCGCCGCACGCTCGACGCGCACAGCCGCCGGGAGGCCGAGCTGGCGGCGCTGTTCGACACCGCGAGTGATCTCGCCCGGCTGCGGGATCTCGACGCGGTGCTGCGCTCGATCGTGCGGCGGGCGCGGATGCTGCTGCGGGTGGACGTGTCCTATCTCAGCCTCAACGACGAGGCGGACGGGAGCACGTACATGCGGGTGACCGACGGCTCCGCGTCCGCGCTGTTCCAGCAGGTCCGGCTCGGGATGGGGGAGGGGCTCGGCGGGCTCGTGGCGCAGACGGCGCGGCCCTACGCCACCGCCGACTACCCCGCCGACGACCGGTTCGACCACACCGAACCGATCGACCGGGCCGTCGGTGACGAGGGCCTTGTGGCGATCCTGGGCGTCCCGCTCTCCCTTGGCGACCGGGTGATCGGCGTGCTGTACGCGTCCGACCGGCGCACCCGCAGGTTCACCCCGGACGAGGTCGCGCTGCTGTCGTCGCTGGCCGACCACGCGGCGATCGCGATCGACAACGCCCGGCTGATGGAGGAGAGCGCCGCCGCGCTGGCCGACCTCGGCGCGGCGAACGCGACGATCAAGGCCCACCACGAGGCGATCGCGCGGGCACAGGACTCCCACGACCGGCTGACCGAGCTGGTGCTCGGCGGCGCGGACGTGCCGGAGGTCGCGGCGGCGGTGGCCGAGGTGCTGGACGGCGGGATCATCGTGCACGACGCCGACGGTGCCGAGCTCGGGCGAGCGGGCACACCTCCGGCCGAACCGTCCGGGCAGGCGCTGGTCGCCTCCCGCTCCGGTGGCCGCGCCGTCGCCGACGGCGACACGTGGCTGTGCGCCGTGATGGCGGGGCCGGAGCTGCTGGGCAGCATCACGCTCACCGGGCGGCCCGGCCTCGCCGACGCCGACCGGCGGCTGTTCGAGCGGGCGAGCGTGGTCACCGCGCTGCTGCTGTTGCTGCGCCGCTCGGCGGCCGAGGCCGAGGACCGGGTGCGGGGCGAGCTGGTGGCCGATCTGCTGACGGCGCCCGATCGGGACCCGGCTGCGCTGCTGGACCGGGGCAGGCGGGTCGGGGTGGATCTCACCGCGCCGCACGTGGTGCTCGCCCTGCACGCTGAGGGTGTCTCGCGGACCCGGCTGGCTTCCGCGGCGGCGCGGGAGGCCGCGCTCGCCGGGGTGTACGCGGAGCAGGTCGTGGTGTTCACCGGTGCCGCCGAGCCCGGCCCGGCGGCCCGGCGGACCTCCGCCGAGCTGACCGCGCGGCTCGGTTGCGCGGTGACCGCCGGTGCGGCCGGGCCGGCGAGCGGTCCCACCGGGCTGGCGCGGGCCCACGCCGAGGCGGCGCGTTGCCTGCGCGCCCTGCTGGCGCTCGGCCGCGCCGGTGCCGGTGCGGCGCCGGAGGACCTCGGCTTCGTCGGGCTCGTGCTCGGCGACAAGACGGAGGTGCCCGCGTTCGTGCGCGCGACCCTCGGGCCGGTGCTGGACTACGACGCGGCCAGGGGCACCGAGCTGGTCCGCACCCTGCGCGCGTACTTCGCCTGCGGTGGCAACCTCAGCCAGGCCAAGGACGAGCTGCACGTGCACGTGAACACGGTGGCGCAGCGGCTGGAACGGATCTCGGCGCTGCTCGGCGCCGACTGGCGGGAACCGGACCGCGCGCTCGAGCTCCAGCTCGCGTTGCGCCTGCACCGGCTGGCCGTCTGACTCGTGAGTGCCTACGCGCGTGAGAACTCGTGTGCGCACGCGAGCGTCGCGCTAGGTGTCCTGCCTGGCGAGCAGCTCGTCGAGGAAGCCACGGGCCTCGGCGGCGGCACGGTCGGGATCGCCGTCGGCGATGGCCGCCAGCAGGCCCCGGTGCTCGATCTCGTTGGACCCCGACACGTCGGTCTGCGAGGTGGTGGCCACGCTCGCCGTGATGACTTCGGTGAGCCCGCGGTAGAGCTCGGTGAGCAGGGTGTTGTGTCCCGCCTGGACCACGGCGAGGTGGAACTCGGTGTCCGTGCGGACGAACCTCTCGAAGTCGTTCCCGGCCTGTGCGCGGTCGCGCAGGTCGAGCCACTCCGTGATGGCCGCGAGTTCGGCGTCGGTGCGCTCGGTCGCCGCGAGCCGGGCGCCCTCGACCTCCAGAGTCCGGCGTACCTGCAGCACCTCGCGCAGCTCGGACCCGCACAGCCTGCGGACGGCACCGGAGACCTCGCTGGTGGCGCGCACGTAGGTGCCGTCACCCTGGCGCACCTCGAGCAGGCCGCTGTGGGCGAGCGCGCGGACGGCCTCGCGCACGGTGTTGCGCCCGACGCCGAGGCCGGCGACCAGTTCCGGCTCGGTCGGGATGCGCTCGCCGACCGGCCATTCGCCTTTCCGGATCGCCTCGCGGAGCTGGCCGATCACCTGGTCGACGAGTCCGGATCGGTGGGTCGCGGCCAACGGCATCCGTATCGTCCTTTCAGCCGATCATCCTACGTATTGTTAGGATAACGGACATGACGGCCGACGGCGGAATGTCCGTGGGCGGGGCCCCGAGCGTGGGCGAGCGCCCCGCCCGCCACCGGAGCTGGCTGGGCGGCGGGCTGCTGCTCATCGTCGCCGTCGTGCTGGCCGCCCTGAACCTGCGTCCCTCGATCACCGCCGTCGGCTCGGTGCTGGACGAGATGCGGGACGGCCTCGGTGCCTCGGCGACGTGGGCGGGTGCGCTGACCACGATGCCCGGCCTTTGTTTCGCGCTCGCGGGCCTCACCGCGCCGTACCTGGCCAAGAGGATCGGCGTGAACTCCGCCGTGGCCACGGCACTGGCGGTGCTGACCGGCGGCCTGCTGCTGCGAGTGCTCGACGGGCCGCTGGTGGTGCTCGGCGGCACGCTGGTGGCGAGCGCGGGCATCGCGCTGGCCAACGTGCTCATCCCCGTGGTGGTGAAGGCGTCGTTCGCCACCAGGGTCGGGCTGATGACCGGCATCTACACGGCGGCGTTGCAGACCGGGGGCGCGCTCGGCTCCTCGGTGACACCGCCGCTGGACAGCGCGCTCGGTGGCTGGCGGCCCGCGCTGGCCAGCTGGGCCGTGCTCAGCGCGCTGGCGCTGGCACTGTGGCTGGCCGCGACGCGCGGCAGCCCCGGCGTCACCGGTGCGCCGGGCGGGGTGAGCGGTGGCCGCTCGATGCTGCGCAACCCGCTGGCGTGGACGGTCACCCTGTTCTTCGGCTCGCAGGCGTGCTTCGCCTACATCATCATGGGCTGGCTGCCGCAGGTGCTGATGGACGCGGGGGAGAGCCGCGCGACCGCGGGCCTGCTGCTGGGCCTGGTGTCGATCCTCGGCCTGCCGGTGAGCCTGTTCGTGCCCGCACTGGCCGCGCGGCAGGGCAGCCAGAGCTGGTGGATCGTGGGCCTCGGCACGTTCGGCCTCGCGGGCATCGCGGGACTCATGGTGGCGCCTTCGGCTTCGCCCCTGCTCTGGTCGGTTCTCGTGGGCATCGGCATGAGCGTGTTCTCGCTCGCGCTGACGACGATCGCGCTGCGCGCCCGCGACAGCGCCGACACCGCGAAGTTGTCCGGGATGGCGCAGGGCTTCGGCTACCTGCTGGCGGCGCTGGGACCGTTCCTCTTCGGCCTGCTGCACGACGTGACCGGCGGCTGGACGGTGCCCTTCGCGATGCTGCTGACCGTGGTCGCCGGGCAGATCGTGTTCGGCTTCCTCGCCGGCCGCCCGAGGTATGTGTAGCGCCTCAGTCGAGTGGCAGGTTCAGCAGCGCGTTCTCCACCAGCTCCGGCATCGCGGGGTGGATCCAGTACTGGCCGCGGGCCATCGAGCGCGCGTCCAGGCCGAAGCTCATCGCCTGGATCAGCGGCTGGATCAGCGTGGGCGCCTGAGGGCCCATGATGTGCGCGCCGAGCAGCTGCCCGGTCGCCGGGTCGGCGAGCAGCTTCGCGAACCCGCTGGTGTCCTCCATCGCCCAGCCGTACGCGATCCCCGCATAGTCCTGCGTCGACACGACATGACGCACCCCCCGCGCGGCGGCGTCCCGCTCGGTGAGCCCCACCGAGGCGATCTGCGGCGAGCCGAACACGGCGTGCGGCACGAACCGGTGATCGGCCGCGACCGGCTCGTCCGGATGCAGCAGGTTGTGCTGCACCACGCGCGCCTCGTGGTTGGCGACGTGCTTGAGCTCGTGCCGCGCCGAGATGTCGCCGAGCGCGTAGATGCCGTCCACGCCGGTCCGCTGGTACTCGTCCACCACGATGTGCCCGCTGTCCCGCGTCGCCAGACCGGTGGCCGCCACGTCGAGCACGTCGGAGTTCGGTGTCCGTCCCGTCGCGACGAGCAGCAGGTCCGCCTCGACGGTCTGCGCACCGACCGGGCCCTCCAGGTCGAGCGCGACTCCCGTAGCGGTGCGCCGGGCGCGCACGGTCCTGCTGTTCAGCCGGACGTCGAAGCGGCGGCAGGCGAGGTCGGTGAACCGCTGGCTGATGTCGTTGTCCTCCACGCGCAGCAGCGCGTCGGAGCGCGCGACCATCGTCACGTCGACGCCGAGGGAGCCGAACACGTGCACGAACTCCGCGCCGATGAAGCCGCTGCCGAGGATGATCGCGCGGGCGGGCAGCTCGTCGATCCGCATGACCGTGTCCGACGTGTGATACGCCACATCGGCCAGGCCCGGCACGTCCGGGACCACCGGCCGGCCGCCCGCCGCCAGCACGAACTGGTCCGCCGTGAGTGTCTCCGGCCCGCCCGGCAGCTCGACCGTCAGCTCCTTGTGCCCGGTGAACCGCGCCCGGCCCTCGTACACCGAGACGTTCGCGTTGTCCTCGTGCTCGCGCCGGTACTCGCGCCCACCGGCCGCGATGGGGTCGATCCGGCCGAAGATCCGGTCCCGGATGTCCCGCCAGCGCACGCTCCGCAGCTCGGCGTCCACCCCCAGCCGCGCCCCGGCCGCGGGCGCCGCCGCCACGTCCGCGGTGTGCACGAACATCTTCGTGGGAATGCAGCCGACGTTGAGGCAGGTGCCGCCGAAGACCCCCTTCTCCACGACGGCGACCTTCCGGTCGGCGAAGCGGTGGTCGAGGATCGAGTTGCCCGATCCGGTCCCGACGATCACCAGGTCGTAGTGCGGCACGGCGTTACCCTTCGGACGGATGTGGTTGTGCCCGGCCGTCCGGCTCAACCGCGGTGTCCCCTGAGTTGTTCCCCGAAGGGTATGTCCTTGGCCAGCGCACGCGTCCCGGTCGTCCTCGTCGCCGGCTTCCTCGGCTCAGGGAAGACCACCCTGCTCAACCACCTGCTGAACAACAGCGGCGGCACCCGGATCGGCGTGGTGGTCAACGACTTCGGCAGCATCAACGTCGACGCCATGAGCGTGGCAGGCCAGGTCGACTCGATGATGACCCTGCAGAACGGCTGCCTGTGCTGCGCGGTCGACGCGGGCGGCCTCGACGCCATGCTGGCCAAGCTCACCCGGCCGGGGACGGACCTCGATCTCGTCGTCGTCGAGGCGAGCGGGCTGGCCGAGCCACGGAGCCTGGTCCGGCTCCTGCTCGCCAGCACCAACCCCGGCATCGAGTACGGCGGCCTGGTCGAGGTGGTCGACGCCGTGGAGTTCGAACGCACCCGCGAGCGGCATCCGGAGCTCGATCAGCAGCTGCGGCTGGCCGACCTGGTGCTGCTCAACAAGACCGACCGCCGCACCGACCACGGGCACCTGCTCGCGGACGTGCGGCGGCTGGTGGACGGCGTCCCGGTGCTGCCGACGAGCCACGGGCGGGTCGATCCGGCCCTGCTGTTCGACCCGGAGCGGCGCGCGCCGCGCGAGCCGGTGGCCCGGCAGCTGTCCTTCGACGACCTGCGCGAGCCCGACGACTGCGCCGCCCACGCGCACACCGCCTACGAGAGCGTGGAGTACTCCGCGGAGGCGGCGCTCGATCCGCGTCGGCTGATGCGGTTCCTGGAGTCCCGCCCCGGCGGCCTCTATCGGATGAAGGGCGTCGTCTACTTCGGAGTACCCGGGCACCGGCAGAAGTTCACGCTGCACACGGTGGGCGCCTACCTCCGGTTCCACCGCTCGCGCTGGACCGCGGCCGAGCGGCGGCGCACCGAGCTCGTGCTCATCGGGGCCGGCATCGACCCCGCCGTGCTGCGTGCGCGGCTGGAGTCCTGTGTGGAGCCCGCACCGGAGCGGGCCGATCCGCAGGGCATGCTGCGGGTGCTCCGTCACACCGAGGACTGATCAGCCTGATCGGCCTGATCCGCGCGGCCGAGCCGGATCCACGGCAGGCCGGGCGGCACCCCGCCGGAGACGAGCGCGAGCAGCGCTCCGGTGTCCACGTGCTCCTCGATCGCGTCGGCGAGGTCGTCGAGCATCGCCTCCCGCCGCGCCGCGAAACCCGGCGCGTCGGCCGGTCGCCACGCCACCCCGGCCTGCGCGGCCGCCTCGGCGAGCCACGCCCGCCGGAAGTCGTCGTTCTCGAAGACGCCGTGCCACATCGTCGCCCAGACGGCGCCCCGGCGCAGGCCGTCGAGAAACGGCTCGGCACCGTCGCCCGGCCTGGTCTCGGTGATCCCGTGGTGGATCTCGTAGCCACGTACCCGGTGCCCTCGCCACCGTCCGGCGGGCCTGGTCAGCGTCTTCTCCTCGGCGAAGCGGACGGTGAGCGGCAGCAACCCGAGCGCGGCCACCGCGCCGGCACCGGACTCGACGTCGTCGGTGATCGTGCCTGCGAGCATCTGGCAGCCGCCGCAGATGCCGAGCACCGGGCGGCCCTCCTCCGCCCGTGCCTCGATCACCCGGGCGATTCCGTTCTCCCGCAACCAGTTCAGGTCGTCCACAGTGGATCGGCTGCCGGGCAGAATCACCACGTCGGCCGCGGCGAGCACGTCCGGGTCGGCCGTCACGGTCACCGAGACACCCGGCTCGGCGGCGAGCGGGTCGAGGTCCGTCGCGTTCGACACCCGGGGCAGCCGCACCGCGGCCACCCGCAGCGTCGCGCCGGGGCCGCGCCGGTGGCCTGCCCAGCCCGCCATCGCCAGCGCGTCCTCGGAGTCGAGCCACGCGTCCGGCAGCCAGGGCAGCACGCCGAGCACCGGCCGGCCGGTCAGCTCGCTCAGCGAGCGCAGGCCCGGTTCGAGCAGCGCGGCGTCCCCGCGGAACTTGTTCACCAGGAAGCCCGCGACGTGCGCCTGATCCTCCCTGCCCAGCAGTGCGACGGTGCCTGCCATCGCGGCGAGCACGCCGCCACGGTCGATGTCGCCGACGACCACGACCGGCAGGCCCGCCGCCCGGGCGAGTCCCATGTTGACGTAGTCGCCGTCGCGCAGGTTGATCTCCGCGGGGCTGCCCGCGCCCTCGCAGAGCACCACGTCATAGCGTTCGCGCAGCTCCGCCAGCGCCTCCTGCGCGGCGGTGGCGAGGGCGCGGCGCCCCTGCGCCCAGTCGCCCGCGACGAGCTCGCCCCACGGCTTGCCGCGCAGCACGACATGGCTGCGCCGGTCGCCGCCCGGCTTGAGCAGCACCGGGTTCATCGCCGACTCGGGCTCGACGCCGGCGGCGACGGCCTGCAGCCACTGCGCCCTGCCGATCTCGGCGCCGTCGGCGCACACCATCGAGTTGTTCGACATGTTCTGTGCCTTGAACGGCGCCACCCGCACACCCTGCCGCGCCAGCCAGCGGCACAACCCCGCGGTGACGGTCGACTTGCCGGCGTCCGACGTCGTGCCTGCGATGAGGAGGCCACCCTGGACGGTCACCTGACCAGCTTCGCAGAAACGCTGAGTAAGCATGTACTCCACCCGGTTCAGTGACACCGATCCGAGCTCGTTCCCTCTATTGTGGGCGCCGGTCCAGTGAGGGGGATGAAGCATGTCCACGAAACTCCGGCGTGCCGCTGCCATGGCCGCCGCCCTGCTCGCGGGCGCGATGTTCGTACCCGCCGCCTCGGCCGCGCAGTCCGGGGGGACGCAGCCGTACATCGTCGGTGGCGGGGAGGTCTCGATCGCCGACCATCCTTACGCCGCCTACCTCGTCGACCGGCGGGGCAACCAGTTCTGCGGCGCGGTGATCGTCGCGCCCGACGCCGCGCTGACCGCGGCACACTGTGCACTCGCCGTGCGACGCTCCGAGCTCGGGGTGGTCGCGGGCAGGCAGGACAAGCGCGGCTCCGGCGGCACGGAGGCCGGCGTGCGCCGCGTGTGGACCGCCCCGGACTACGAGGAACCGAGCTCCGGAAACGACATCGCGGTGCTCTCGCTCGACGACCAGGTGCCCTACCGTGCGGCACGGATGGCCGGAACCGACGACCGCTCGCTGTACGCCCCTGGCACCATGGCAACCGTGCTCGGCTGGGGCCGCACCTCCGACGGCGGGCCGAAGGCGGACTCGCTGCGCGGCGCGCAGGTGCCCCTCGTCGACGACAAGACCTGCGCGGGGGCGTACGGCTCCTACGATCCGCGGACCATGGTGTGCGCCGGTTACCCGGAGGGCGGCGTCGATGCTTGCCAGGGCGACTCCGGTGGCCCGCTGATGGTGGGCGACACGCTGATCGGGATCGTGTCGTGGGGCCAGGGCTGCGCCGAGGCGGGCAAGCCCGGCGTCTACACGCGCGTGTCGAGTTTCTTCGAGGACGTCAGTCGCAACGTCGAGATGTGAGTTTGGTACGCATGGGGCGTGACCGAGATTCTCGCGTGCGCGGGCGGTGAGCTGACGGCGGCCCAGCTGCACGACATACTCAGGCTCCGGGTCGACGTGTTCGTGGTCGAGCAGGAGTGCCCGTACCCGGAGATCGACGGCCGGGACCTGCTGCCCGGCACGCGGCACTTCTGGGCACAGGGCGAGGACGGGGCCGCGGGGTATCTCCGGGTGCTCGCCGAACCCGGCGGTGTCCTGCGCATCGGCCGGGTCTGCACGGCACCGCAGGCCCGGAGCACCGGCCTCGGCGCGCGGCTGATGACGGCGGCGCTGGAGTACGCCGGTGGCGCGGAGTGCGTGCTCGACGCCCAGACCTACGCGCAGGGCTTCTACGCGCGGTTCGGGTTCCGGCCGGACGGCGAGGAGTACCTCGAGGACGGCATCCCGCACATCCCGATGCGCCGGTCGTGAGTGCGTAACAGTGTTCTAACTTGCGTGCGCACTCACGAGTGGTGACCGGGCACAACGCCGAGCCTCCGTGGGATCTCCGTGACCAGCCGCTAGCTCGCCCCCGCGGGGGCGGCCTCGCCGATCACCCTGACGGCGCGGTCCAGTTCGGACTCGGTGAGGTCGGCGCGGGCGGTCAGGCGCAGCCGGGAGATCCCGTCGGGTACCGAGGGCGGGCGGAAGCAGCCCACCCGCACGCCCTGCTCGGCGCACCGGGCCGCCCATGCCACCGCCTCGTCCGGGCCGGGGGCGTGGACCGCCACCACGGCGCCGTCCGGTGTGCTCACCGTGAAGCCGGCCGCTCCGAGTCGTTCGGACAGCTCGTGCGCCGTGGCCAGCACCCGCTCGGGCAGTCCGGGCTCCTCGCGCAGCACCCCCAGCGCGGAGAGGGCCGCCGCCACGCTGCCCGGGGCCAGCGCGGTGTCGAAGATGAAGCTGCGCGCCGTGTCGACGAGGTGCCGGATCACCCGCCGGGGGCCCAGCACCGCGCCGCCCTGCGCACCGAGCGCCTTGGACAGGGTGATGGTGGTGACGACGTCCGGCTCGCCGGACAGACCCGCCTCGTGGACGGCGCCCCGGCCGCCCTCGCCGAGCACGCCGAAGCCGTGCGCGTCGTCGACCAGCAGCGCGGCGCCGTGCTCGCGGCAGGCCGTGGCGAGCGCACCGAGCGGGGCGAGGTCGCCGTCGACGGAGAACACCGAGTCGGTCACTACGAGCGCGCGCTGCTTGCGGCGGGTGGCCAGCGCATGGGTCACGGCGGCCGGGTCGCGGTGCGCGACCGCGGCGACATCGGCCCGGGAGAGCCGGCAGCCCTCGATGAGCGAGGCGTGGATGTACTTGTCGGTGACGATGGCGGACTCGGCACCGGAGAGGGCCGTGACCGCGCCGAGGTTCGCCATGAACCCGGAGGAGAAGACCAGCGCGGCCTGCGCGCCGCAGAACCGGGCGAGCTGGTGTTCCAGCTCCGCGTGCAGTTCGGTGGAGCCGGTCACCAGCCGGGAGCCGGTGGAACCGGCGCCCCAGCGCAGGGCGGCCGCCGCGGTGGCTCCCGCGACCCGCTTGTCCCTGGCCAGGCCCAGATAGTCGTTGCCTGCGAGGTCGAGCTCACCGGTGTCCGCGGCGCGTGCCCGCAGGCGGCGGACCAGGCCGGCCTCGGCGCGGCGCTCCGCCTCGGTGTCGAGCCAGTCGAAGACCTGCTCCGGCGGCATCGCCGGTGACGTCGCTGTGGGGGCTGGACCGGGTGAGTTCACGCCCCGCAGTGTCCCAGGACCGCTCCGGACGCGACGCAGGCCACCGTCCCGGGGGACGATGGCCTGCGTCACGGAAAGGCTGAGCGGATCAGCCCTCGGCTCAGTCCTGCGCGGAGTAGCGGCGCGCGGGGCGGCGGTTGCCGCCACGCCCGGGAGCCCCGCCGCGGCCCTGCTCACGACGGCCACCGCCGCCGAAGGACGGCCGGCCCCGGCCAGCCGGGGCGCCACCGCGGCGCGGGCCCGCCTGGCGCTGGGGCCGGTGCTGCTCCACGATCGGCACGCCGCTCGGAACGCGCGCACCGGTGATCCGGGCCAGCTCGCCGTCGCCAGGCCGGACCACGGTCTGGGCCGCCTTGACGCCGGCCTTCTCGGTCATCCGGCGCACGGTGCGGCGCTGATCGCTGGTCATCAGCGTGACCACGACGCCCGACGCGCCCGCCCTGGCGGTGCGGCCGGCGCGGTGCAGGTAGTCCTTGTGGTCCGCCGCCGGATCGACGTGCACCACCAGGCTGATGTCGTCGACGTGGATGCCGCGTGCCGCGACGTCGGTGGCGACCAGCACCGGCGTGCGGCCTTCCTTGAAGTCGGCGAGCACCCGGTTGCGCTGCCCCTGCGTCTTGCCGCCGTGCAGCGCCGCGGCGTGGACGCCGTTGGCCCGCAGCTTGGTGGCCAGCCGGTCGACGTGGTGCTTGGTACGCACGAACATGAGCGTGCGGCCCTCGCGGGCACCGATCTCGGCGAGGATGTCCTGCTTCTCCTGGTGCGACACCTGCAGCAGGTGGTGCTCCATGGTGGTCACGCTCGCGGTGACCGGGGCCACCGAGTGCGTCACCGGGTCGGCCAGGTACGCGTCGACCAGCCGCTTGACGTCGCCGTCCAGCGTCGCCGAGAACAGCAGTCGCTGCCCGCGCGGCGGGGTGAGGTCGAGGATCTCCCGCACCTGCGGCAGGAACCCCATGTCGGCCATCTGGTCGGCCTCGTCGAGCGCGACGAAGTTCACGTCACCGAGCACGCACGTGCCCTGGCGGACGTGGTCGGAGAGCCGGCCGGGAGTGGCGATCAGCAGGTCCACGCCGCGGCTGAGCGCCTCGGCCTGCCGGTTGAAGGCCATCCCGCCGACGACCGTGCGGCACCACAGGCCGAGCGTCTTGGCCAGCGGGGTGAGCGCGTCGGCCACCTGCATGGCCAGCTCACGGGTGGGAACGAGGACGAGCGCACGCGGCCGCTTCGGCCGTGCCTTGCCGCCGTCGAGCCTGGTCAGCAGCGCGAGGCCGAAGGCAAGCGTCTTGCCGGAGCCGGTCTGGGCGCGGCCGAGCACGTCGCGGCCGGCGAGCGCGTCGGGCAGCGTCGCGGACTGGATCGGGAACGCGTTCGTCATGCCCGACTCGCGCAGTGCCCGCAGCAGCGGCTGGGGCAGGTTCAGGTCGGCGAACGACCTGGTGGGGATGTTCTCGGACGAGGTCTCGCCGTCCCGGCCGCGGTGGTTCCGCTGCTGGCTGGACGGGCGGGAAGTCGATGTCGTGGTCACTCATGCCTCTCGGACGTGGCACGTCGCAAGGAGGCCCGGTTGCCTGCACACGGGCAGGGCACGATCTTGGTGCAATGGGCGTTCACAGGGACGAACCCGGCGTTCGGTTCCTGCGTGGTACCGCCCGCCGCTGATGGATGGAGCACCGCATGCCGAATCGGTCGGCTTGACGGCGCGCAAGTGCGTCGCCAACGGCGGTGCTCCCTCAGCTTACCTCAGGGTGGGAAGGCGCTTCGGCACCCGGGCCGCCGATCATGTCACCATGTTAGCTGCGTCACAGCCGGAACACCGCGAACAGCGCCGCCTGCCGATCGTCCACAAGCGACCAGCCGCGCCGGTACGGTGTCCTGCGGCAAGCTGGCACCTATGCGGATCATCGTGATCGGAACGGGGATCGCCGGCGCCGCGGCTGCCTACCAGCTCGCCCGGCTGGGTGCCGACGTGGTCGTCGCCGACGCCGGCCTCACGGGTGCGGCGACCGACGCGGGTGCCGGGATCGTCAGCCCGTGGGCGTCGCGCAAGCTCGACGACCCGGCGATGGAGCTGGCCGCGCGGGCCGCCGCGTTCTACCGGACGCTCGGGGAGCAGCTCGCCGCGGACGGCCGGCCCGGCGGCTCATTCGAGGTCGTCGGCGGGATGGTCGTGTCGGCGGACGAGGGTGAGCTGGCCGCCACTCATGACCGGATCACCGCGCGGGCCGCCGAGTGGCCCGACGCCGGTTCCGTGGACCTGCTCGACCCCGCACAGGCGCGGGGGCTGTTCCCGCCGCTGGCGCCCGGTCTCGGCGCCGTGCACCTCTCCGGTGCGGGCCGCGTGGACGGCAGGCGGCTGCGCGAGACGCTGCTGCGCGCCGCGGCCGGGCTCGGCGCGCGGGCGATGGCGGGCCGGGCGGAGCTGCACCTCACGGGCGGCCGGGTGGCGGGCGCCCGGATCGCGGGCGAGCTCGTCTGGGCCGACCGCGTGGTGGTCGCCGCGGGCGCGTGGAGCCCGCCGCTGCTCGCCCCGCTCGGGGCACGGCTGCCGGTGGAGCCGCAGCGCGGGCAGATCTGCCACTTCGATGTTCCTGGCGCGGACACGGCGGCCTGGCCCGTCGTGCTGCCGGTGTCCAGCCACTACCTGCTGGCCTTTCCCGGCTCGCGCGTGGTGGCGGGGGCGACCCGGGAGGACGGGTCGGGCTTCGACCACCGGGTGACCGCCGCCGGGCAGCACGAGGTGCTCGAACACGCGCTGGCGGTGGCGCCCGGCCTCGGCGGGGCCACGCTCGCGGAGACCCGGGTCGGCTTCCGGCCGGCCACCCCCGACGGCGCCCCGCTGCTCGGACCGGTCGCCGGCCATCCTGAGGTGATCGTGCTCACCGGATTCGGCCCCTCCGGGCTGACGCTCGGTCCCTATGCGGGGCGGCTGGCCGCCGCGCTGGCGCTCGACCGGCCGCCGCCGATCGACGTGAGCGGGCTGCGGCCAGGGCGGTTCAGTGACCGGTGAGCAGCTCCAGTTCCCGCTCGCCCGTGCGCTCGACGAGGTGCCCGCTTCGCGTCACCAGGCGCACGAGCCGGTCCACCGTGGACGGTTCGGACCGGCTCCTGGCGAGCGTGGCCGCCAGCGTGCCCTTGTGGGCCTTGTTGTGATGGCTGACGGTCCTGCGCCTGCCCGTCCCGTCGTCGGTGACCACGCGCACCGTGACCGCGCCCGGCACGCGGGCCAGTGCCGCGTAGGGCCCCGAACGCAGGTCGACGACCAGGCCGCCGGTCCCGGCGAGCGCGGGCTCCAGCACCGGGCGCCACAGCGCGCGCAGTGACCCGGCCGCGGGCAGGGTGTTGCCGCCGGAGAGGCGGTAGGCGGGGATGGGATCGGCCGCGCGGACCAGGCCGAACAGCGCGGAGGCCACGGCGAGCCGTTGCTCGGCCCTGGCCAGCTCCGCCCTGCCGAAGCCCGCGATGTCCAGCGCGTCGTACAGCACGCCGGTGTAGCGGCGCACGGCGGGCGTGGTCGGTGCCGACCACAACCGGGCGTTGCGGGCGACCTCGTCCTCCTGCCGCGGCGACAGTTCCAGCGCCCGGAGAGCGGCAGGCACGTCCTGGGCGAGGTCGACGAGTTCGTCGGCGAGCTTGCGCCGTACCGGGTTCAGCTCGGCGAACGACAGCGCGCCGAGGTCGAGCGGCGGGCCGGCACCGCCCGCGGCCTTGGTCTCGGAAGGGGGCAGCAGCACGAGCACGACCAGCAGGGTAGTCGTGAGTGCGCACGAGCTCGGCGGGCACTCACGAGCCCTCGTCGTGGTGGGTGCTCACGCAGAACTCGTTGCCCTCGGGGTCGGTCAGCACGGTCCAGCTCAGGCCAGGCACGTCGTGCTCGGCGACCCGCCGCGCGCCGAGCGCGACCAGGCGCTCGATCTCGCGCGCGGGGTCGTCGGTGCCCAGGTCGAGGTGCACGCGGTTCTTTCCGGCCTTCGGCTCCGGGACCCGCTGCAGGCCGATGTTCACGCCCGCCTGCTCGCCGCCGGTCAGCACGATGTACTCGTCGTAGTCCGCGGCGATCTCGCCGCCGAGGACACTTGTCCAGAATCCGGCGAGCCTTCGCGGGTCCGCGCAGTCGATGGTCACCATGCCCAGTCGCAGAGTCATGCGCGTGACGCTATGGAAGGGGTCCGACAATCCGAGGGCAAATACCCGTTGGAGCAGCTCGGGGCCGGTTGACTACGCTTCGCACAGCGTTTCTCTCCAGGTTTCTCTCCAGCCAAGGAGCTCAAAGTGATCACCAGGATGTCGTCGCTGTTCCTGCGCACCCTGCGCGAGGACCCGGTGGACGCGGAGGTGCCCAGCCACCGGCTGCTGGTGCGCGCCGGTTACGTCCGCCGCGTGGCCCCTGGCGGGTACTCCTGGCTGCCGCTGGGCCTGCGGGTGCTGCGCAACATCGAGACCGTGGTGCGCGAGGAGATGGACGCCATCGGCGGGCAGGAGATCCAGTTCCCCGCGCTGCTGCCGAGGGAGCCCTACGAGGCGACCGGCCGGTGGGAGGCATACGGCCCGAACCTGTTCCGGCTGAAGGACCGCAAGGGCGCCGACTACCTGCTCGGGCCGACCCACGAGGAGCTGTTCGCGCTCACCGTGAAGGGCGAGTACAGCTCGTACAAGGACTACCCGGTCATCCTCTACCAGATCCAGACCAAGTACCGGGACGAGGCGCGGCCGAGGGCCGGGATCCTGCGCGGCCGCGAGTTCGTCATGAAGGACTCGTACTCCTTCGACCTGGACGACGACGGCCTCGCCCGCTCCTACCGTCGGCACCGGGACGCCTACGTCAGGATCTTCGACCGGCTCGGCCTCGACTACGTCGTCGTCGCCGCCACGTCCGGGGCGATGGGCGGCTCCGCGTCGGAGGAGTTCCTCGCCGTCGCGGGCACCGGTGAGGACACCTACGTCCGCAGCACCGAGTCGGGCTTCGCCGCCAACGTCGAGGCGGTCGTCACGCCCGCGCCGCCCGAGCAGCCCATCGAGGGCAAGCCTGAGGCGCAGGTGCATCACACGCCGAACACGCCCACGATCGAGACCCTGGTCGACTTCCTGAACGGCGCCGGGCTCGGCCGCACCTTCACCGCGGCCGACACGCTGAAGAACGTGCTCGTGAAGGTCCGCGAACCGGACGAGAAGGACTGGCGGCTGCTCGCGGTCGGCGTTCCCGGCGACCGCGAGGTCGACATGAAGCGGCTGGAGGCCGCGCTCGAACCGGCCGAGGTGGCGCTCCTGGAGGAGGCGGACTTCACCGCGAACCCGTTCCTGGTGAAGGGCTACATCGGCCCGGGCGCGCTCGCCGCCAACGGCGTGCGTTACCTGGTCGATCCCCGCATCGTGCGCGGCACCGCCTGGGTCACCGGTGCGGACAAGGCGGATCACCACGTCGTCGACCTGGTGTGCGGCCGCGACTTCACTCCCGACGGCACGATCGAGGCCGCGGAGGTCCGGGAGGGCGACGCCTCGCCGGACGGGCGCGGCACGCTCGTCGCGGCGCGCGGTATCGAGATCGGCCACATCTTCCAGCTCGGCCGCAAGTACACCGACGCGTTCGAGGTCGACGCCCTCGGCCCGGACTCGAAGCCGATCCGCATCACGATGGGCTCCTACGGCATCGGGGTCTCGCGGCTGGTGGCCGCGATCGCGGAGCAGCACCACGACGAGCTGGGCCTCGTCTGGCCGCGCGCGGTCGCCCCCGCGGACGTGCACCTGGTCGTCGCGGGCAAGGACGACACGGTGACCGAGGGCGGGGAGCGCCTCGCCACGCAGCTCTCCGAGCGCGGTGTGCAGGTGCTGCTCGACGATCGCAAGGCCAGCCCCGGGGTCAAGTTCGCCGACGCGGAGCTGGTGGGCGTGCCGACCATCGTGGTGGTGGGCCGCGGGCTCACCAAGGGGGTCGTCGAGGTGAAGGATCGTCTCAGCGGCGAGCGGACCGAGATCGCCGTGGACGAGGCGGTCGACCACCTAGCCTCGCTCACCGGCCGGTAGCGGCGCATGGGGTGGTTCCGGAAGTCGCCGGAGGGCCCGTTCGGCTACGAGGACCGGGCGGCGCTGAAGGGGTTCGGCGGCTTCGAACCGGCCGACCCCGCCGACGCGACTCCCGGCTACGTCCAGCCCGCGCCGCCACCGGCGCCGGAGCCTCGCCGGCCGGAGGCCCGCGAACGGCCTGCCCGCGGGCGGCCGCGCACGGTGCCGGTCGGCGTGATCGCGACGATGGTGTTCGCGATCGGTGTCTTCGCGCTCAGCTTCGGCCTTGGCAGCGATCCGTCGAAGGAGGCCAGGTCCGCACCGAGCACCGCGAGGACGGCCGCGCCCTCCACCCCGTCGCCGCGGATCGAGGTACCCGCCGTCATCGACGGCTGGTCGCCGGTGCCCGGCAGGGACGGCACCTACGCCTATGACGTATCCCCCTCGTGGGAGCCGCGGCCGACCACGATCCACGGCTGGCAGGACGGTCCCGACAACCCCGGGATCACGCTCGTGACCAGCGCGTTCATCGGCCAGGGCTACTGCGCGGCCGACGACGACCGCGACCGTGGCGGCAGCGGGCTCGCCTCCGCCGACCAGCCCGATCCGGTCCTCGCGGCGCGCGAGACGGCGACTCTGGTGGCGCGGCAGGCCTACACGCCCGACGGCGGTGCCGCACCCGGGCTCGCGGTCGGCGCGCCGCGCGCGGTCACCGTGCCGTTCCGCGACGGCGGCGAGCGGGCGGCGGCCCTCACGCTGGTGGAGGTCACCGTCCGGGCGGGCGCCGACCCGTGCCTGCCGGACCGGGCGCTGGTCGGCGCTCTCGCGGTGGGCTCCGGTACTGCGAGCGGGGGCAGCGCCGTGCTGGTGGCCTACGCCGACCAGGGCGTTCCCGGAGCGCCGGCCCGGGAGGAGCTGGAGCGACTGCTCCGTAGTTTCCGCAGCGTGCCGGAGGCGGACCGGGCCACGGTGACGCCCACCGGCTAGCGCGCGTGGCGCGGAACCTCCCCGGAGCTGCCCACGCGCTGGGCGGGCAGCAGCGCCGCCAGTACGGCCCCGGTGTCGGAGAGGTCGCCCAGCACGGCGTGCGCACCGGCCTCACGTAGCTGCCCCTCGGTGTACCTCCCGGTCGCGACCCCGACGGCGAGGGCACCGTGCTGCAGCGCCGCGTCGATGTCGTGCGGGGTGTCGCCGACGACCACCACCGAGCCGGGTTTGAACGTGGTGCCGTGCTTCGCGGTGGCCAGCTCCGCGGCGTGCGTCACGAGGTCGGGCCGGTGCGCCGACAGCGAGCCGTAGCCGCCGAGGGCGAAGTCGATGTGCTCGTTGAGGCCGAACGCGGTGAGCTTGTGCCGCGCGATCTCCGGCAGGTTGCCGGTGACCAGCGACTGCACCACGTGGTCACGGCCGGCGAGCTCGGTGAGCGCGGCGGCGGCGCCGGGCAGCGCCCGCCCGCGCTCGGTGAGCGTCGGCAGCGCGCGGGTGGAGATCACGACCAGCTCCCGCCAGATCCGGCGGATGATCTCCTCGCTCGGTTCGAGCCCGTGGGCGTCGAGGATCTCCAGGGTGATCGCGCGCTCGGTGCGGCCGGGGAACGACGGCACGTCCCGCATCGCCACATCGGCCACCGTGGCGAGCGCCTCCGCGTACCAGTCGCCACCCAGTCCGTGCAGGTCGACGAGCGTCAGATCGATGTCCCAGAGCACGAGCCGGGAGGAGTCGCCGTTCACGATCCCACCGTACCGGCCAGCTTTTCAACGCTCGTTGACTTTCGGCGGCGGCCGGACGTATTCTCACCCCTAAATTCAACGTACGAGGAATTTAGGAGGTCGGCATGCCGGGTCCTGGAACACGACGGCCGGGGCGGCTCGTCGTGCTGACGCCGCTGGCCGGTGCGCTCATCGCGGTGATGCTCGGATTTCTCACCTTCGGCGCGCAGACGACGGCGGAGCCGCGCGGCCTGCCGGTCGCCGTCGCGGCGCCCGAGGGCGGGCCGCTGCGGGGCGCGGCCGAGCGGGTCGCCGGGCAGGGCGGTGACGCCCTCAGCTGGCGGGTCACCACGCCCACCGAGGGCAGGCGGCTACTGACGGACAAGGAGGTCTACGGCGTGCTCGAGCTCGCCGGTGGACCGGACGGTCCCACGGCGACGGTCGTCGTGTCGGGCGCCGTCAACCCGACCGGGACCCAGGTGGCGCAGCAGGCGCTGACCGGAGCCGGGCAGGCGCTGACGGCTGCGCTCGCGCAGGGCGGGCAGGCCACCCCGGTGCGGGTGGAGACCGTGCACCCGGCCGGCGCGGCGGGCCGGGCCGGTCCGCTCGGTGTCAGTGCGCTCGCCTGGGTCGGCGGCCTTGCGGCCGGGGCCGCGCTGACCCTGCTCGCCGCCCGCGCCCGGTACCGCCCGGGGGCGGGCGCCCGCCTCGCCCATCTCGGCACGACGAGCGTGCTCGTCACCGGTGTGCTCGCCGGTTTCCTGGCGCTCTGGGACTCCTCGCTGCACCTCGGCTGGAGCACCCTCGGGTTCCTGCTGCTCACCGTCTCCGGGTTCGCCGCGCTGCAGGCGGGGCTGCTGCGGTGGCTCGGCCTGCGGGCGATGGCCCTGCTCGGCCCGCTGTACCTGCTCGCGCCCGCCGTGGCGGCCCAGGTGCCGCAGTTGCTGCACCCGGCCTACGAGGCACTGCTGTGGTCGTGGACACCGTTCCGGTTCTCCACCGAGGGCCTGCGCAGCCTGCTGCTGGGCATCCCGGAGGCCCCGGACGTCGGGACCGGGATCTGGGTGCTCTCCGGCCTGCTGGTGGCCGGGCTGGTGCTGCTGCTGTGGCCGCGCCGCGGGTCAGCCGGCGAGGAAGCTGAGCCGCAGTCGCCGGACGGCGTTGTCGATGTTGGTGTCGACCAGGCAGATCGACTGCCAGGTGCCCAGGGCGAGGACGCCGCCCAGCACCGGCACGCTCGCGTACGGCGGTAGGAAGGCGGGCAGCACGTGGTCACGTCCGTGGCCACGGCTGCCGTGCCGGTGCCGCCAGCGCTCGTCGCGGGGCAGCAGGTCGTCGATGGCGGCGAGCAGGTCGTCGTCGCTGCCCGCACCGGTCTCCAGGATCGCGAGGCCGGCCGTGGCATGCGGCACCCAGACGTGCAGCAGGCCGTCGCCGGCCTCGGCCTCGGAGAGGAACTCCTCTGCCTGCTTGGTCAGGTCGTGCACCACGGCGTCGCCGCCGGTGCGCACCTCGATCTCCGTGGAGTGCATACGTCCACCGTAACCACGCGCCCCGCCTCGTGAGTGGCTACACGAGTTCTAACTCGGGTAGCCACTCACGAGGGGTTGTCGTCCTCCTGCGCCCGGCGGGAGGCCTCGCGCATCTCGATGACGTCGGTGAGCCAGTCACCGGTCTCCCTGGCGACGTCCCGCACGGCGCCGGTGAGGATCGTCGCGATGTTGCCGATGTGCGTGGCGGCGGACTCGGTGAGTTCCTGCACCGTATCCTTGCCACTTTCGAACCGACCGACCATGTCCGTCCCTACGCCGCCGCGAGCCGCTGCCTGTCCTCGTCGAGAGTAGTTGACTTCTCCTCGCGCGGGCGGCCGTTCCACGGCAGGGCGAGCTTCACGATCTTCTTCGCCACCGAGGCGAGCTGCCGGTGCAGCGGGCCGGTGTTGTAGGGCAGCCCGTACTTCCGGCAGATCGCCCGCACCTCACCGGCGATCTGCGGGTACCGCCGCGCCGGGATGTCCGGGAACAGGTGGTGCTCGATCTGGTGCGAGAGGTTGCCGGTGAGGATGTGGAACAGCGGCCCGCCGGTGATGTTGGCCGAGCCGAGGATCTGCCGCAGGTACCACTGGCCCCGCGTCTCGTTCTCCGTCTCCTCCTCCGTGAAGCTCTCCACGTCGGCGGGGAAGTGCCCGCAGAAGATGATCGAGAAGGCCCACAGGTTGCGCACGACGTTGGCGGTGGCGTTGCCGAGGAACGTCAGCGGGGCGAGCGGGCCGGTCAGCGCCGGGAACAGCACGTAGTCCTTGCCGACCTGCCGCGCGGCCTTGCGCAGCATCCGCTCCCGGACCTCCTTGGTGTCCGCCCACGTGCGCTCGCCCTTGACGATCCGGTCGAACTCCAGGTCGTGCAGCATCACGCCCCACTGGAAGATGAACGCCAGCACGACCGCGTAGGCGGGATTGCCCAGGTAGTACGGGTGCCACTTCTGGTCCGGGTCGATCCGCAGGATCCCGTAGCCGACGTCCCGGTCCTTGTCGAGGATGTTGGTGTAGGTGTGGTGCATGTAGTTGTGCGAGTGCCGCCAGTTCTCGGCGGGGGCCACGTTGTCCCACTCGAACCGCTGTGAGCTCAGCGCGGGGTCGCGCGTCCAGTCGTACTGGCCGTGCATGACGTTGTGGCCGATCTCCATGTTGTCCAGGATCTTGGCCAGCGACAGCGTGCCGACCCCAGCGACCCAGGCAGGCGGGAAGAAGCCGGCGAAGAGCAGGCTGCGGCCGACGACCTCCAGGGCGCGCTGGGTCCTGATCACGGTGTGGATGTAGTCGACGTCCTCCTTGCCGAGGTCGGCGACGATCCGCTGCCGGATGGCGTCCATCTCGCGGCCGAACTCCTCGACCTGTTCCGGGGTGAGGCGGTCCTGCAGTCCTGTCATCGGAGTCTCCTGTTCACGCGTTGATCTCGACGTCGCCGACCGGGACGGAGATGCAGAGCTGGATCTCTTGGTTGTCGTCGGGAAAGAGCTCGCCGGAGCGGGCGTCGCGCACGCAGCCGCTGGTCTTGACCTTGGTGCAGGAGAAGCAGATCCCCATCCGGCAGCCGTGTTCCGGACGCAGCCCTGCCTCCTCGGCCTGCTCGAGCAGCGGACGGCCGGAGTTGTCGATCTCCTTGCCGCTGTGCGCGAACCGGATCCGGCCGGTGGCGCCGGTGGTGTCGAGCCGGAGCGGCGGCGGCGCGAACTCCTCGGTGTGCAGTTGTTCACTCAGTCCCATCGTGTCGTACAGCTCCCGGACCGAGTCCATCAGCGCCGGGGGCCCGCACAGGTAGGTCTGCGCTTCGGCGTACCACGGCGCGGCGTGCTCGAGATGCCTGCCGGAGAAGAAGCCGTGCAGCTCCGAGCCCTTCTTCTCGTGGGTGTAGGCGAAGACGATCCGTACGCCGGGGTGCCGTTCGGCCAGCTCGGTGAGCTCACGCCGGTAGAGCACGTCCCCGGCCGAGTTGGCGTAGTGCAGGAAGGTGATCTCGCCGGGGTGCCGCTCGTCGACGAGCGTGCGCAGCATCGAGAGTACAGGTGTGATCCCACTGCCACCGCTGATGAGCAGTATGCGGCGTGGCCGCGGGTCCGGCAGCGTGAACCCGCCGTCCGGATCGGACAGCCCGAGCACCAGGCCGGGAGCCGCCTGGGTGTGCAGGTGCCGCGAAACCAGTCCCTGCGGATCGGCCTTGATGGTCAGTTCGAGGTCCCGCCCCCCGCGGTGCTGCGAACACGTCGGGGAGTAGCACCGCGTGCGGCGCACGCCGTCGATGTCCACGCTCACCCGGACGTACTGGCCCGCGGTGAAGCCGCGCCACGCCCTGCTGGGGCGGATGGCGAGCGTCACCGTGTCGTCCGTCTGCCTGCGTACGGCGGTGACGACGCCGCGGATCTCCCGGCGTACCAGCATCGGGTGGATCAGCTCGAGGTAGCGATCCATGCCGTGCGGCGTGAGCAGCGCCTCCGCGATCGCGGCGAGCCTGCGCATGTCGCCTCCCAGTACAGTGAACGTGTGTGCACTGACAAGTGCACCGCAGCGAGTACGAGCAAGTCAACGCCCGGGAGATGTGACATGGCCGATAGCGCGGGGGCGCGTAATCTCGTCCGGGTGACCGCCGAGCCCGTCAGCCGCCAGGAGCGCAAGCAGCGCACCCGGCAGGCACTGCTGGACGCCGCGCTGAGCCTGCTGGCCGAGCGCACCCTCGCCGGCCTCAGCCTGCGCGAGGTGGCGAAGCGGGCCGGGCTCGTGCCGACGGCCTTCTACCGGCATTTCGCCTCGATGGACGACCTCGGCGTGGCACTGGTCGAGGAGTCGATGCGGACGCTGCGCAGGATGCTGCGCGCGGCCCGTAGCGATCCGACCACCTATGCCGACATCATCCGCTCGTCGGTACTGACGCTCTACGAGCACGTGCGGGCCAACGAGGACCATTTCCGGTTCCTGACCAGGGAGCGCTACGCGGGCTCCGGTGCCGTTCGGCGTGCCATCAGCGTGGAGTTACGGCTGTTCTCCAGCGAGCTCGCCGTGGATCTCGCCCGCTTCGATTACCTGCGCGAATGGACCACCGAGGACCTGCGCATGATGGCCGACCTCATCGTCACCGCGATGTTCGAGACGGTGCTGGAACTCGTCGAGGCCAGGCCGCACGACGCCGCGAACGATGCCGAGATCGTTCGAACGGCCGAGAAACGCCTCCGGCTCATCGTGCTGGCGGTGCCCAATTGGCGGAGCCGGCCGTAGAAATCGGTGACGTGACACTTCTCACGTGATCCCAATCACGCGTTAGTCCAGTATGGTCTGATCTCCGGTACCTCACCGTCGAGGAGGTCACGAAGTGCCCGAGACCGAATCGCCGCCGACGATCGGCGTGGTCAAGGAAACGAAGCCGGACGAGCGCAGGGTCGCACTGGTGCCCAAGCTCGTCGAACGGCTCACCAAACGCGGTCTGCGCGTCGTCGTGGAGGGCGGCGCCGGTGCGGCCGCGCACCTGCCCGACGAACTCTACGAGCAGGCGGGCGCCGAGATAGGCGACGCCTGGGGCGCCGATGTCGTGCTCAAGGTCGCGCCGCCGACGCGGGCCGACATCGAACGGCTTGCGCCGGGCACCGTGCTCATCGGCTTCCTCGCCCCGCTGTCCAATGTGGATGAGCTGGCGGCGCTGAAGCAGTCCGGTGTACGCGCGTTCGCTGTGGAGTCGATTCCGCGTATCTCCAGGGCTCAGGCAATGGACGCGCTGTCGTCGCAGAGCAGTGTCGCCGGTTACCGCGCGGTGCTGCTGGCCGCGCAGCGGCTGACCCGCTTCTTCCCGATGCTCACCACCGCCGCGGGCACCGTGCCACCGGCCAAGGTGCTCGTCCTCGGCGCCGGGGTGGCGGGCCTGCAGGCGCTGGCCACGGCGAAGCGGCTCGGCGCCAGGGCCACCGGTTACGACGTGCGCCCCGAGGTCGCCGAGCAGGTGCGCTCGGTGGGCGCGACCTGGCTGGACCTCGGCATCGAGGCCGTCGGTGAGGGCGGCTACGCCCGAGAGCTGACCGAGGAGGAGCGGGCCGAGCAGCAGCGGCGGCTCACCGAGGCCATCACCGGGTTCGACGTGGTGATCACCACCGCACTGGTGCCCGGCCGGAAGGCGCCGAAGCTGGTGACCGCCGAGGCCGTGCGCGGGATGCAGCCCGGCAGCGTGGTCGTCGACATGGCCGGTGAGGCCGGTGGCAACTGCGAGCTGACCGAGCCGGGGCGGGACGTCGTCGCACACGAGGTGACGATCTGCTCCCCGCTCAACCTGCCCGCCGAGATGCCGGCGCATGCCAGCGAGCTGTACTCCCGCAACCTCACCGAACTCCTGGAGCTGCTGGTGGACGAGAACGGCAAGCTGGCGCTCGACTTTTCCGACGAGATCGTGGCCGGCGCGTGCGTCGCCGGCGCGGACGAGGAGGTGAACTGATGCTGGTGCAGAGCCTGGCGATCCTCGTGCTCGCCGGATTCGTGGGGTTCGCGGTCATCTCGAAGGTGCCCAACACCCTGCACACGCCGCTGATGTCGGGCACCAACGCGATTCACGGCATCGTCCTGCTCGGTGGCCTGATCGTGCTGGGGCTCGGCGCCGAGGGCGTGCTGAACAAGGTGCTGCTCGTCATCGCCATCGCGTTCGGGACGATCAACGTCGTCGGTGGCTTCCTGGTGACCGACCGGATGCTCGCGATGTTCAAGGAGAAGCCGAAGGACTCCGCGAACGCCAAGGGGGCCGGTTCATGACGACCGTCGTCTCGCTCCTCTACATCGTCTCCTTCGCACTGTTCATCTACGGGCTGATGGGCCTGACCGGTCCCCGTACGGCCGTGCGCGGCAACTGGATCGCCGCGGTCGGCATGGGCCTGGCCGTGATCGCCACGCTGCTGCTTCCCGGGATGGGGAACTGGTGGCTGATCGCGCTCGGCATCGTGCTCGGTACGGTCGTCGGCGTTCCGGCGGCACGTAAGGTCAAGATGACCGCGATGCCGCAGATGGTCGCGCTGTTCAACGGCGTCGGCGGTGGCGCGGTCGCGCTCATCGCGTGGGTGGAGTTCCGCACGACCGACGGGTACGCGCACGAGCCGCTCTACGTCGCGATCGCTTCGCTGTTCGCCGCCATCGTCGGTTCGATCTCGTTCTGGGGCTCCAACGTCGCGTTCGGCAAGTTGCAGGAGCTCGTGCCCAGCAAGCCGATCACGATCGGCAGGCTGCAGCAGCCGCTGAACGCCGTCGTGGTGGTGGCCGCCGTGGCCTGTGCCGTGGCGATCGCCGCGGGGGTCAGCTCGGAGTGGCTGATCATCGGCGTGCTGGTCGCCTCGGCGCTGTTCGGCCTCATGGTGGTGCTGCCCATCGGCGGCGCGGACATGCCGGTGGTCATCTCACTGCTCAACGCGATGACCGGGCTCTCGGCCGCGGCGATGGGACTCGCGCTGGACAACACCGCGCTGATCGTGGCGGGCATGATCGTCGGCGCGTCCGGCTCCATCCTGACCAACCTGATGGCCAAGGCGATGAACCGCTCGATCCCGGCGATCATCGCGGGTGGCTTCGGCGGCGGCCCGGCGGCTGCTGGGGGCGGCACCGGTACCGGCGAGGCGCGCCCGGTGCGCAGCACCAGTGCCGCCGACACGGCGATCCAGATGGCGTACGCGAGCAGGGTCGTCGTCGTGCCCGGCTACGGGATGGCCGTCGCCCAGGCGCAGCACGCGGTGCGTGAGATGGCCGACCTGCTGGAGAGCAAGGGCATCGAGGTGGCGTACGCGATCCATCCCGTCGCCGGCCGCATGCCCGGGCACATGAACGTGCTCCTCGCCGAGGCGGATGTGCCCTACGACCAGCTCAAGGAAATGGACGAGAGCAACTCGCAGTTCCCGCAGACGGACGTGGCACTGGTCATCGGCGCCAATGACGTGACCAATCCCGCGGCGCAGTCCGACCCGAGCTCCCCGATCTACGGCATGCCCATTCTCCACGTCAACGCCAGCCGCTCGGTGATCGTGCTGAAGCGTTCGATGAGCTCCGGTTTCGCCGGGATCGAGAACGAACTCTTCCACGACCCGAAGACCAGCATGCTCTTCGGCGATGCGAAGGCTTCGGTCGGCGACATCGTCGAGGAGCTGAAGAACCTGTAGCGCGCGGTCGCCGCTGCCGCTACTTCGCGGCCGAGAACATGACCGGGGGAACGGCGGAGGTGGACGCCGTTCCCCCGGTCTGCTTGGCGGGCGCGGTGGTTTTCCTTCCGGTGGCCCGCTTGGGCGTCGCCTGCTGCGCGGCGTTCTTCGCCGGTGCGGCCTTCGCCTGCGTCCCCTTGGCCGTTGACCTGCTCGCCGGCTTGGCCGTCCTGCTCGCGGTGCTCCTGCCCGCGGCGCTCTTGCCTGCCGCCGTCTTGTTCGCCGCGGTCGCGCTCTTGGTCGCCTTTCCCGCGGTGGTCCTGGCCGCGCCGGTCTTGGGCGTGGCGGTCTTCGCGGTGCTCGCCTTGCGGGCAGGGGCCTTCGCCGGCGCGGTCGCCCGCGTGGTGGTCTTCTTGGTGGCGGCGGCCTTCTTCGGCGCGGGCTTCTCCGCCGCCGTTTTCGCGGACCTCGTTTTCGCGGCGCCCGCTTTCGCTGCCGCTTTTCCGGAGGCCGTCTTCGATTGCGTTGTTTTCGCGGAGGCGGCCTTACCGGCGGTGGCCTTCGCGGCCGTTTTCTTCACCGGCGCCTTTCGCGCGCCGCCTTTCCGCCTCCCGATGACCCGGGGCCGCCGCTTGCGACCACCCGCGCGGCGGGCGGCCTCGACGTAACGGCCCAGCGTCACCCGCAGGTTGTCCGCGTTGTCGCCGGAGAGGTCGATGTCGTACTCGACACCGTCCAGTGCGAAACGGACGGTCTCCTCGGCCGGCTCCCCATCGATGTCATCCAGCAGTTCGACTGCCGTGCTCCTGGCCATGAAGACCTCCCCGTATTACCGCCGACCGTTCGCCGCAAGGATAGCGCTTGGCGGTAATTTCCCCCGCGGGCGTCCCGGCTTGCGTTCGGCCGCAGCGTGGTGTGCGCTCTCTGCATGACTGAGACTTTCGACGTGGTGGTGATCGGCGGCGGCCCGGTGGGGGAGAACGCGGCCGGGCGAGCGGTGCGGGGCGGCCTGTCCACCGCGCTCGTCGAACACGAACGCTTCGGCGGTGAATGCTCGTACTGGGCCTGCATGCCGAGCAAAGCGCTGCTGCGGCCGGGAAACCTGCTCGCCGCGGCACGGCGGGTGCCCGGCGCCGGCGTCACCGGAGGACTCGACACCGACGCGGTGTTCGCCAGGCGGGACGCGTTCGCGGCGCACTGGGACGACGGCGGCCAGGTCGACTGGGCTCGCGGTGCGGGCATCGAACCGGTCCGGGGGCATGGGCGGATCACCGGCGAGCGCGAGGTGACCATCGACGACGGTCGCGTGCTGCGCGCCACGCACGCGGTGGTGGTGTGCACCGGCAGTGTGCCGAACATGCCTCGCCTGGACGGTCTGGCGGACGTGCCGGTGTGGACCTCGCGGGACGCGACGGCGGCCTCGGAGGTACCCGGCAGGCTGGCGGTGCTCGGCGGCGGTGTGGTCGGGGTCGAGATGGCGCAGGCATGGGCCCGTCTCGGTGCCACGGTGGACCTGATCGTGTCCGGTGCCCGGCCGCTGCCGCGGCTGGCGGGGTTCGTGGGTGACGCGGTGGCCGAGGGCCTGCGCGAGGACGGCGTCCGGGTGCACCTGGAGGCCGACGCCGAGCGCGTGTCCACAGTAGATGGTTCGGTTCGGATCGGGCTCGCCGACGGCCGTGAGCTGGCGGCGGACCGGCTGCTCGTCGCCACCGGCCGCAGGCCGGCCACCGACGACATCGGCCTCGGCATCGTCGGCCTCGATCCCGGCGCCGCGCTCATCGTCGACGACAGCGGCATGGTGTCCGGGGTGGACGGCGACTGGCTCTACGCGGCGGGTGACGTCACCGGGCGTGCGCCGCTGACCCATCAGGGCAAGTACGCGGCGCGGGTCGTCGGTGACGTGGTGGCGGCGAAGGCACGGGGCGAGCGGCCCGTGGCGGCGCCGTGGAGCCGCTTCGCCGCGACCGCCGACCACCATGCGGTGACGCAGGTGGTGTTCACCGACCCCGAGGTGGCGTCGGTGGGACTGCCCGCTGCCGAGAGCGAGCGGCACCGGGTCGTGGATCTGGACATCGCGGTGGCGGGCTCGGCGTTGCACGCGGACGGCTACTCCGGCAGGGCACGGATGGTCGTGGACACGGAGCGGGAGGTGCTGGCCGGGGTGACGTTCGTCGGGCAGGACGTGGCGGAGCTGCTGCATTCGGCGACGGTCGCCGTCGTGGGAGAGGTGCCGCTGCACCGGCTGTGGCACGCCGTGCCGGCGTTCCCGACGATCAGCGAGGTGTGGCTGCGGTTGCTCGAGGAGTACGGCCTCTGACCGGCAGGCCGGAGCCGGAGGCTCAGTCCGGTAGCGGGATCTCCAGCGCGGCGCGCGCTGCCTTGCCCAGTTCGGTGTCGTCCGGGTTCGAGGGGCCCTCGACCGGACAGCTCAGGGCGAGGTGGACCGCGGACCCGTTCACGGCGCTCGCGTACGCGGCATCGGTGAAGGCGGGCACCGGCCGCGGCCAGCTCGCGGTCTCCGTGGCGACGTCGGTGATCGTGCCGCTGCCCGGCGTGTCGGCCAGTGCCAGGAACTCCTGTGCCTGCTGCTCGTCGGCGAACGTCACGGCAGCCACGGACACGGCGATCTGCCTGCCGTCGACCTCCGTCTCGTAGCTGCCGCGCCGGAGGTGGACGCAGCCGGTGCGCCGCAGCGACGCCTGCAGGTCGCCCTCGGCGTGCGCGGCGCACTCCTGCTGCACGGCGGTGGCCCGCTGGGTGAAGTCGGTCCCGCCCGCCGGGACGACCGGGGGAGTGCGGCGGGGCGGGGGATCGCCGCCGCCCTGGGTGGTGGCGAGCACGATCGCGGCCGCGGCGATGGCCACCAGGAGGGCGAGCGCGGCGATGCCCTGCCACCGCACGGGGCGCCCGCGCCCGGGTTGCGCAACCGCCGCCCCCTGGCGCGGGCCGGCCGCGGACGGCGGCGCCGGAGCGACCGATGGTCGTGGTGCGGGCACTTCCTCGGTGGCCGTGAAACCCTCCGCCACGAGCGTGCTCTCGGTCAGCTCGGGTGCGTCCGGCGCGAGCCGCTCGACGAGTGAGCGGACCGCGGCGGTGGAGAAGGTCTCCTTCGCGGACGCGAGGGAAACGGTCGCGGCGAGCATGCTCGTGGGCGTCGGGTGGATCACACGGACCGGGCCGGCCAGGTCGGCGGGCGGCTGCTCCACGGTCTCGACGAACGGGCCGACGGCGATCACCGTGCCGATGGTGGCGCCGGGCCGGGCCGCGCGGACGAGACCCGCGACGGCCTCGGCCAGCGCGAGCGCCTCCGTGGCGGGGTTGACGGCCGCACCTGGGTGAACCAGCGGCCAGCCATCGGCCTCCCACCGGCCGGTCAGCGGGGCCGTGAGCCGCATCGCCGGATCAGGCAGGTCGACCCCGAGGACCACCAGCACGCCGTGCGGCACGATCAGGACGGCGTCGACGGCGCTAGTCCACCCGGGCGGCTGCACGCCGACCAGCGCGAGCCCGCCGACGACGTTCTCGCCGCGGCCGAGGGAGGCCAGCGCGGCGCGGACGTCGTCGGACACCCGGGCGGGCTGCCGTGGAAACCGGACGAGCCGCACGTCGACACCTCCCCTGGAACCGCACGTCGCGGTGCACACGCTAGCGCGGTCCGAGCAGGACCGTTTCAGCAGCTTTCACCAGCTTTCACCAGCTTTCACCAGCTTTCACCAGCTTTCACCAGCTTTCACCAGCAGAGCCCTCACCTGTGAGTGACCTCGTTCAGGGTGCCCAGCTCAGAATCCTGGCGGAAAGTAACCGTTGACAGTGTTCACCGTCACCTAGTTCAGTGCTACTCGTTGGTAGGCACGGTATTGGCAGGCGAAGTTCGGAGGCCGAGATGCGCCCACGCAAGAGCCGGTTGCGACGATCAGCACTGGTCGCCGCATCCGTCATCGCACTTCCGCTCGCGGGTTCCGCGCCGGCGTTGGCGCAGGACGCCGATCCGCTCGCGCCGGTCTCCGGCACGCTCGGGGCACTGCTGGGGTCGGCAGGCGCGGCCGCGCAGGTTACCGCGCTCGTGCACGGCACCGATCTGGCGGCCGCGCAGGGCGCCGTCCGCGAGGCCGGCCTGGCGCCGATCACCAGCTTCCGCAAGATCGGCGTCGTCGCCGCGACCGGGACGGCCGACCAGGTGCGTGCGGTGCGCGCCGCCGAGGGCGTCAGCTACGTGGAGAACAACGATCCGCTGCGGGTGTTCGCCAGCACAGGCACCGAGGCGACCCGCAGTGCGCAGGCACGCACGACGCTGACCGGGGCCGACGGTCAGGCGCTCGACGGCCGCGGGGTCTCGGTGGCGGTGATCGACACCGGGGTGGACCCGAACCATCCGGCCTTCCGCGGCCCGGACGGCTCGAGCCGGGTCGTGGCCAACCTCAAGAGTCTCTGCGCGGGCGGAGGCACCGACACGGGCTGTGTGGTGCGGGTGCCCGGCAACGTGGACACCGACACGCTGTCCCTCGGCGGGCACGGCACGCACGTCACCGGCATCGCCGCGGGCAACGCCCTCACCGTGTCCGGCGACACGCCGGTCGGCGGCTCGGCGCCCGGCTCGAAGATCGTCTCCATCTCCACCGGCGCGGCGCTGGTCGTGCTCGGCAGCGACGCGGCGCTGAACTGGGTGCTGGAGAACCACGAGGCCCCGTGCGGCGCGGGCGTCTCGCCGCAGGCGTGCCCGCCGATCAAGGTCATCAACAACTCCTACGGGCCGAGCGGGGGCGGCGGGTTCGACCCGAACTCGGCCACTGTGAAACTGCAGCGTGCGCTGGCTGCGGAGGGCGTGGTCACGGTGTGGGCCAACGGCAACGACGGCGGCGACGGATCGGAGAACCTGTCGAACCCGCCGGGGCAGGACCCCACGCCGGGCGTGCTGTCCGTGGCCTCCTACAACGACCAGGGCACCGGGACCCGCGACGGCACGGTGTCGGACTTCTCGTCGCGGGGCCTGGCGACCGACTCGCAGAGCTGGCCGGACATCTCCGCTCCCGGCGAGAACATCCTGTCCGCCTGCCGGCCGTACCAGCCGATCTGCTCCACTGGCCTGCAGCCGGTGAACGGGCCGGGGCTGCTCGACCTCGGCACGTACAACGTGATCAGCGGTACGTCGATGGCGGCGCCGCAGATCACCGGCATCGTGGCGCAGCTCTTCCAGGCGAAACCGGGCGCGACACCCGGTGAGATCGAGGACGTGCTGAAGTCGACCGCGTACAAGTTCTCCGACGGTGCGCCGTACGAGCAGGCCGGCGGGTACACGTCGAGCTTCGACAAGGGCACCGGCCTTGTCGACACGGTCGCCGCGGCCACCAGCCTCGGCGCCCGGCCGGCCGCCTGATCCGGCCGAGGGAGCGCTGAGGGAGCGCAGAGGGAGCGCAGAGGGAGCTCTGCCACTTTCGGCCGCCGGCAGAGCTCCCTCGCTCACCGCCAGGTGTGATTTCTGGTGCTCATGTGGCCAAATGGGTGAGCGCAGTGCAGAATGGGCGCTGGAGTCGCTACGAGTCGATATATTTCCGCCGCTCGCGAGGTCGTAGGGGAAGACGCCCCTCGTCGAGTAGCGGAGGTCAGCAGTGAGCACTCGTGGCGTGGTGTACGTCCACTCGTCGCCGTCTGCGGTATGCCCGCACGTCGAGTGGGCGATCTCGGGCACCCTGGGTGGCCGGGTGGATTTGCGGTGGACGGCGCAGCCGGCCGCCCCTGGGCAGCTGCGTGCCGAGTGTGACTGGCGTGCGCCCGCGGGCACGGCCGGGAAGCTGGCTGCCGCGCTCAAGGCGTGGCCGATGCTCCGTTTCGAGGTCGCCGAGGAGCCGAGCCCCGGTGTCGACGGGCAGCGGTTCTGCTACGCGCCCGGCCTCGGGTTGTGGCACGGGCGGACCAGCGCGAACGGCGACATCGTGGTGGGGGAGGACCAGCTCCGCAGCCTCGTCGCCCGCAGCCGCGCCGGCGAGCAGCTCGCGCACAAGCTCGACGAGCTGCTCGGCGCGAACTGGGACGAAGCACTCGAACCGTTCCGCCACGCCGGGGACGGCGCCCCGGTCACCTGGCTGCACCAGGTGGGCTGATGGGCAAGGCACCCTGTCCCCGCGCTACGAACACGCGTGCACCGGGTGCGGACACGTGAGCACCGGGTGCGGACACTAATCTGGCGCCGTGCCGCTGACGCCGTCCAACAGCTCGCTGCGGTGGCTGCTGCCCGTGCTCGTCGTGGTGGTGTCGCTGACCGTCGGCGGCGGCCTGCTGACCAGGGAGCTGTACCACCGGCCCGCCGCAGGCGAGATCGCGGTGTCCCGCTCGGCGACGAGCTCGCTTCCCCCGGGGCGGGAGCCCGGCTCACCGCGGGTCGAGCTGACCGCCGACGCGGCCGCGCACCCGGACAGCGAACGGGTCCGGCAGGTGCTGCAGGCCCATTTCGACGGCATCAACCGACGCGACTACGACCTGTGGGCGAGCACGGTCGTCGAGGACCGCATCCGGGCGCAGCCGCGGCGGGAGTGGCTGGCCAACTACCGGAGCACCCGGGACGGCAGCATCCTCGTGCATCGCATCGAGCTGGCGCCGGAGGAGCGGCTGAACGTGCTGGTCGGTTTCACCAGCACCCAGGATGTCGCCGACGCGCCGCCGGAGTTGCCCGAAACGTGCATCCGGTGGCGGCTGACCCTGCCGCTGTCGCTGGAGGGCGACCGGTGGAAGCTCGACACCGTCCCGGCGGGCACAACGCCGGAACGCGAGAAGTGCTGACGCCTGCCGCCCTCGTGAGTGGCCACACGAGTTAGAACTCGCGTGGCCACTCACGAGTGCTACGCCGGGGTGAACAGCAGGGCGGTGTTGTGGCCGCCGAAGCCGAACGAGTTGCTGACGGCCGCGGAGAGCTCCACCTTGCGCGGCTCACCGGCGACGACGTCGAGCTCGACCTTCGGGTCCAGCTCCTCCAGGTTCAGCGTCGCCGGGACCAGACCGTGGTAGAGCGCCAGGATCGTCGCGATGCCCTCGACCGCGCCCGCACCGCCGACCAGGTGACCGAGTGCGCCCTTCGGGGCGGTCACCACGGGGTGCTCACCGATGGCCTTGCGGATGGCCGCGGCCTCGCCGATGTCGCCGACCACGGTCGAGGTGGCGTGCGCGTTGACGTGGCCGACGTCGGCAGCCGACAGCCCGGCCATCCGGACCGCCTCGTTCATGGCCGCGATCTGGCCGATGCCCTCCGGGTGGTTGCCCGTGATGTGGTGGGCGTCCGAGGTGATCCCGAAGCCGCCCAGCCGTGCGTACACGGTCGCGCCGCGGGCCGCGGCCAGGTCGGCACGCTCCAGGATGACCACACCCGCGCCCTCGCCGAGCACGAAGCCGTCCCGGTTGGTGTCGAACGGCCGGGAGGCGTGCGCCGGGTCGTCGTTGCGCGTCGACACCGTCCGGGCCTGCGCGAACCCGGCGATGGTGATCGGGTGGATGCAGGCCTCCGCGCCGCCTGCGATGACCACGTCGGCACGGCCGGTCTGGATCATCTGGTAGCCGAGCGCGATCCCCTCCGCGCCGGAGGCACACGCCGACGCCGGCGAGTGCACTCCGGCGCGGGCCCTCAGGTCGATCCCCACATGGGCGGCCGGGCCGTTCGGCATCAGCATCGGCACGGTCAGCGGCGAGACCTTCCGGATGCCGTGCTCCTCGAGCAGGTCGTCCTGGTTCAGCAGCGTGACCGGGCCACCGATACCGGTGCCGATGGACACGCCGAGGCGCTCCGGTACGACATCGGTGTGCTCGTCCGTCGGCTCCGTGAAGCCCGCGTCGGCCCAGGCCTGCCGCGCGGCGATGAGCGCGACCTGCTCACAGCGGTCGAGCCGGCGAGCCTGCACGCGCGGAATCCGCTCCGTCGGTTCCTCGGCGAGCGCCGCGCCGATCTTCACCGGCAGGTCGAACCGCTCGACCCAGTCGGCCTCGATGGTGCGGACGCCGCTGCGGCCTGCGAGCAGCCCGTCCCACGTGGACGCGACGTCCCCGCCGAGTGGCGTGGTGGCGCCGAGCCCGGTGACGACGACGTCGATCTTGCTCATCTGGAGTCTCCCCGAGGTGTGCGGGTGGTTATTTCGAGTTGGCCGAGACGTAGTCCACGGCGTCGCCGACGGTCTTGAGGTTGGCGAGCTCGTCGTCCGGGATCTTCACGCCGAACTTGTCCTCGGCCTGCACGGCGATCTCCACCATGGACAGCGAGTCGATGTCCAGGTCGTCCACGAACGACTTCTCCAGGCTCACGTCGTCCTGGGCCACGCCGGCGACCTCTTCGACGATCTCGGCCAGACCGGACAGGATCTCTGCTTTTTCCGCCACTGGGGATTCCCTTTCTGCTTTTCGCTCTGCTTGCGACACGGCGGGCCGGATGCCCGCGGGGGTAAGTGGTATCACGGGCAGATGATGACCTGGCCCGCGTACGACAATCCGGCACCGAAGCCGATCATGAGCACCACGTCGCCGGTGCGCACGGTCCCTGCGGCGCGCATGTGGTCCAGCGCCAGCGGGATCGAGGCCGACGAGGTGTTGCCGGAGTAGATGATGTCGTCGGCGACCACCATGTCCTCGCGCGCGCCCTTGGCGCGCAGCCGCTTGGCGATCGCCTCGACGATGCGCAGGTTGGCCTGGTGCGGGATGAGCACATCCACATCGGACGGTTCCAGTCCGGCCAGCTCCACCGCGCGCAGCGCGATCGGGGCGATCTGGGTGGTCGCCCACCGGAAGACCGACTGGCCCTCCTGGTGGATGTAGCGGTGCTCCCGCATGTAGATGGTGTCCACGAGGTCGCCCGCGCTGCCCCAGGCCACCGGCCCGATGCCGGGTTCGGTGGAGGGGCCGACCAGCGCCGCGCCCGCGGCGTCGGCGAAGATGATCGCGTTCGCCCGGTCCGTCGGATCCACCACGTCGGTGAGCTTCTCCGCGCCGATCACGAGCACCTTGTCGGCCGACCCGGCCCGGATGAGGTCCGAGGCCACGCCGAGGCCGTAGCAGAAGCCCGCGCACGCGGCGTTGAGGTCGAACGCACCCGCCGCCTTGATCCCGATCCGGTCGGCCACCTGGCCCGCGGCGTTGGGTATCGGCGAGGGCATCGTGCAGTTCGGCACGATCACGGTGTCCACTTCGGACGGATCCGCGCCGGCGTCGGCGAGGGCCTTGGCGCCCGCGGTGACCGCCATGTCGACCAGCAGCTCGTCCTTGGCGGCGAACCGGCGCTCGATGATGCCGACGCGCTCCCGGATCCACTGGTCGGTGGTGTCCATGGTCCTGGACAGGTCCTCGTTGGTGACCACCCGGTCGGGCTGGGTGCTGCCGATACCGAGCACGCGCGTGGCGGATGCGCCCTGGCTCAGCCGCAGCGCCGGTCGTTCACGGGTCATCGGGTCTCCTCCCGCCCCGCGACGAGCGCCGTCACGGCCTCCACGTCGTCCCGGGTCTTCACGGCGACCGCCTTCGTCACCGTGCCCTTGAGCTCGCGCTTGACCAGGCCGGTGAGCGTTCCGGCGGGCGGCAGCTCGACGGTGCCGGTGACGCCGAGCGAGACGAGGCCGTGCATCGTCAGGTCCCAGCGCACCGGGCTGGTCACCTGCCTGACGAGCCGGTCGAGGTACTCGGCGCCGTCGCGCACCACGGCGCCGTCGGCGTTGGACAGCAGGGGACGGGTGGGCGCGGCCGGGCTGATCTCCGCGGCGTAGGCCCGCAGCGCCTCGGCCGCCGGAGCCATGTACCCGGTGTGAAACGCCCCGGCGACCTTGAGCGGGCGCACCTTGGTGCCTTCGAGTGGCTCGGCGACGATCCGCTCGATCGCCTCGCGCGCACCGGAGGCGACGATCTGGCCCGCGCCGTTCCGGTTGGCGGCTTCGAGCCCGTTCTCGTGCAGCCAGCTCACCACCCGCTCGGGCTCACCGAGCATGACCGCGGCCATGCTGCTGGGCTCGATGGCGCAGGCCTTCGCCATCTCGGCCCCGCGGACGGCGGCCAGCGTGACGGCGTCCTCGGCGGGGAACACCCCGGCGATCGCGGCGGCGGCCAGCTCACCCACCGAGTGCCCCGCGACCGGGGCGTCCGCAGGCACCTCGTCGCGCAGCCGCTCGTAGGCGAGCAGTGAGCCGGCGACGATCAGCGGCTGGGTGATCGCCGTGTCCTGGATCTCCTCGGCGTCGGACTCGGTGCCGAGGCGCAGCAGGTCGAGCCCGCAGCGGTCGGACCAGTGTCGCAGCCGGTCACGGGCACCGTCGGCGTCGAGCCAGGGAGTGAGCATGCCGGGGGCCTGAGACCCCTGTCCGGGGCAGAGAAGGGCGATCACACTATCCAGGGAACACGTTCGGCGCGCTCCGCCGTGATGCCGCGAGTCACCAAGTCCACGCCGTGACGTTGTGGGAACCCTACAAATGTGACGAGGAGATGAACCGCGACGGGGGAAAAGAATTGTCGGGTTCGAGCACTTTACCGGTGAGTCCGGTCACGCCCGAACGGACTACCAGAGGCCGCGTGAGCGGGCGAGCCTGCCGACCGTGAGCGCGATCCGGAGCACCAGGCCGTCCCGCGGATCCGCCGGATGACGGCCGGTCAGCTCCGCCGCCTTGCGCAGCCGGTAGCGCACTGTGTTCGGATGCACGAACAACGTGCGCGCGCACGTCTCCAGCACGCCGCCGCTCTCCAGGTATGTCTCGATCGTCTCCAGCAGCGCAGGGCCCGCGTCCTCCAGCGGGCGCGCGATCTCCTCGATCAGCAGGCGCTCGGCCTCGGCGTCACCGGCCAGCGCGCGTTCGGGCAGCAGGTCCGCCGAGCGGGCCGGACGGGGGGCAGCGGGCCAGCCCACGACGGCGCGCAGGCCGGACAGTGCCTCCGCGGCGCTCAGATGCGCCTCGGCGAGGCTGGGCACCGTCGGACCTGCGACGACCGGACCTTCGGCGAAGGCGATGGACAGGGTGGACAGGATCGCCCGGTCCTTCGCCGTGCCCTCGGTGGGCCCGGCGACCACCACGACCAGCCGCGAACCCTGCACGCTGAGCAGCACCGGCCTGCCCGCCCGCGCGGCGCGGCTGCGGACCTCGAAGACGACGGTCGGGGGGTCGTCCGACGGTGGGTTGCCGACGAGGACGGTGGCGTTCGCGGCCGGGTCCCAGCCGAGTGCCGCGGCCCTGGACAGCACCGACTCCTCGGCGTCGCCGCGCACGATTCCGTCGACGACGAGGGCCTCGAGCCGGGCGTCCCACGCACCGCGTGCCTCGGCCGCGGCGGCATAGGAGCTGGCGGTGGCGAAGGCGACCTCCCGGCCGTAGCGGAGGATGCCCTCGGTGAGTGCCGCGCGCTCCTTGTCGTCGGCGGCGAACTCCGGCAGCTGCTCCTCGAACACCTCGATGGCCAGCCGCACGAGGCCGACCGCCTGCCGGAGGCTGATCCAGCGGGAGAGCTCCTGCGGTGCGGTACGGAAGGCCTCGGTGGTGAGCCGGAGCGCCTCCTTCGAGTCACGCAGCCAGCGCACGAAGCCGGCGGCCCCGCTCTGGGTGATGAGCACGACGCTGGCCCGCTGGTCGGCAGGCAGCCGGCTGAACCACGGGAGCTGTTCCTCCATGGCCGTGACACTCGCCTTGGCGAGCCGGCCGGAGGCCCGTTCCAGTTCCCGCAGGGTCTTGGCGGACAGACCGTGCCGCTTCGTCGGTGACATCGTGTCGTGATCCTACGTCGCGGCGCATCGGCACCCGGCCGTGCCACAAATACGAGACCGCCCGACGCGCTGCGGGTTCTCGCTGCGTCGGGCGGTCTCGTCTCCCCGGTCCCCACCGGTGATTCCACTATGGACCTTGTCGATCATCGGGCGCCAGTGGTCTCACCCGTTCGTGGCTCACTTGGATTGGGCCGATTCCGCAGCTCAGCGGCTTGCGGAGGGCGCCTCACGCGAGTGGGTGACAGCCTCGGTGCCGCTCAGCGCAGCGCCGCGTGCGCCGGCGTCAGCTCGCCGACGGAGCGCACGCCGAGCAACTGCATCGTCCGCACGATCTCGGTGCGCAGGATGTCGACGGCGCGCTGCACGCCCCGCTCGCCGCCCGCCATCAGGCCGTAGAGATAGGCGCGGCCGACCAGGCACGCGTCGGCGCCCATGGCGATAGCCGCCACGATGTCACCCCCGGAGAGGATTCCGGTGTCGAGCCACACCTCCGCATCGCCGCCCACGGCGTCGAGTGTCGCGGGCAGCAACTCGAGCGGGGTCGGTGCCCGGTCGAGCTGCCTGCCGCCGTGGTTGGAAAGGATCACCGCCTCGGCACCCGCCTTGACGACGTCGCGGGCGTCGCCGGGGTTCTGGATGCCCTTCACCACGAGCCTGCCCGGCCAGCACTCCCGGACCCAGGCCAGGTCGTCGTAGTTCAGGGTCGGGTCGAAGATCTCGTTGATGAGCTCCTGCGCGGTGCCGTCCCACCTGCTCAGCGAGGCGAATGTCAGCGGTTCGGTGCTGAGCAGGTTCATCCACCAGGCCGGGTGCATCGCGCCGTCGAGGAAGGTCCGCAGGGTCAGTGCGGGAGGGATCGTGAGCCCGTTGCGCACGTCGCGCATCCGGGCGCCGCCGACGGGCGTGTCGACCGTGAGCATCAGGGTGTCGTAGCCTGCCTCGTGCGCGCGTGCCATCAGGTCCCGGCCTGCGGCGCGGTCGCGCCAGACGTACAGCTGGAACCACCTGCGCCCGGCCGGTGCGGCACCGGCCACGTCCTCGATCGAGGTCGTCCCCATCGTCGACAGCGCGTACGGGATGCCCGCGCGCTCGGCGACCCGGGCGACCGCGCGCTCGCCCTCGTGGTGCATCATCCGCGTGAACCCGGTCGGGGCGAACGCGAACGGCAGCGCGGAGCGCTCGCCGAGGATCTCGACGCTGGTGTCCACATCGGACACCCCGCGCAGTACGTTGGGGCGGAACTCGATGTTGCGGAAGGCCTGCCTGGCCCGGCGCAGGCTGTCCTCGAGCTCGGCGGCGCCGTCGGTGTAGTCGAAGACCGCCCGCGGGGTGCGCCTGCGGGCGATCGCGCGCAGGTCACCGATCGTGTGCGCGGCCGCGAGCCGCCGGTCGGTGGGGTTCAGTACGAGTGGCTTCGGCCGCAGGATCTGCCCGAGCTCGGCAGGCCGTGGCACCCGGCGCCTGGTCACCATGTCAGCTCCTCGAGTTGCCATGAACGACCCGTTACTGGCGAAAAGTGCCAGTAACGGGTCGTTCATGGCAGTTGACCGGCTAGGCGGAGCCGGGGTCGGATGTCTGCGGGCCCGCGGCGGTGACGTCGTCGATGCGGTACCGGCGCGCCGCCTCGACCACCTTCGCCTGGTCGAGTTCGCCCCGCCTGGCCAGCATCGTCAGCACGGCCACCGTGATCGACTCGGCGTCCACCAGGAAGTACCTCCGCGCGGCCGGCCGGGTGTCGGAGAAGCCGAACCCGTCCGTGCCGAGCGTGAGCATGTCGGTGGGAACCCACGGCCGGATCAGGTCCGGCACGGCGCGCATCCAGTCCGACACCGCGACGACCGGGCCTTCCGCCTCACTCAGCGTCCGCGTCACGTACGGCACGCGGGGCGTGTCGGCCGGGTAGAGGAAGTTGTCCCGGTCGACCTCCACCGCCTCGCGGCGCAGTTCCGTCCACGAGGTCGCCGACCAGACGTCGGCCCGCACGCCCCACTCGTCGGCGAGCATCTCCTGCGCCCGCAGGGCGTCCGGCATGGTGACGCCGGAGACGAGGATCTGCGCCTTCGGGCCCTCGTCACCGGGCGCCGTCTGGTACCGGTAGAGCCCCTTCAGCAGCCCGTCGACGTCCAGGCCCTCCGGCTCCGCGGGCTGCTGGTACGGGTCGTTGTAGATGGTGACGTAGTAGAAGACGTTCTCGCCGTTGCCGTCCGGGCCGCCCTCGCCGTACATCCGGCGCAGACCGTCCCGCACGATGTGCGCGATCTCGAACGACCACGCCGGGTCGTAGGACACCACCGCCGGGTTGGTGGCCGCCAGCAGGAACGAGTGGCCGTCGGCGTGCTGCAGCCCCTCACCGGTCAGCGTCGTGCGGCCGGCGGTGGCGCCGAGCATGAACCCGCGCGCCATCTGGTCGGCCGCGGCGTACAGTCCGTCGCCGGTGCGCTGGAACCCGAACATCGAGTAGAAGATGTAGATCGGGATCATCGGCTCACCGTGTGTCGCGTACGACGTGCCGATCGCGGTGAACGACGCGGTCGAGCCCGCCTCGTTGATGCCCTCGTGCAGCAGCTGTCCCTGCTCGGACTCCTTGTACGCCAGCATCAGCTGAGCGTCGACCGACGTGTAGGTCTGCCCCTGCGGGTTGTAGATCTTGGCCGTCGGGAACATCGAGTCGAGGCCGAACGTGCGTGCCTCGTCCGGGATGATCGGCACGATCCGGCTGCCGATCTCGGCGTCCTTGGCCAGCTCGCGGACCAGCCGGACGAACGCCATCGTGGTGGCGACCTCCTGCTTGCCCGAGCCCTTGCGGATGGCCTCGTAGGTCTTGTCGCCCGGCAGCACCAGCGGTTTCGCCTTCGACCGGCGTTCCGGCAGGAAGCCGCCCAGCGTCTTACGCCTGCCGAGCATGTACTCGATCTCCGGCGACTCCTCGCCGGGGTGGTAGTACGGCGGCAGCTTCGGGTCGCGCTCCAGCTCCTCGTCGCTGATCGGGATGCGCTGGGCATCGCGGAACAGCTTCAGGTCGTCGAGGGTGAGCTTCTTCATCTGGTGCGTGGCGTTGCGCCCCTCGAACGCAGGGCCGAGGCCGTAGCCCTTGATGGTGTGGGCGAGGATCACCGTCGGCTGGCCGTGGTGCTCCAGCGCCGCCTTGTAGGCCGCGTAGACCTTGCGGTAGTCGTGGCCGCCGCGCTTGAGGTGCCAGATGTCGGCGTCCGACAGGTCCTTGACCAGGTCCTTCGTCCGCGGGTCGCGGCCGAAGAAGTGCTCGCGGACGTAGGCGCCGTCGTTGGCCTTGTACGTCTGGAAGTCGCCGTCCGGCGTGGTGTTCATCAGGTTGACCAGCGCGCCGTCGCGGTCGGCGTGCAGCAGCGCGTCCCACTCCCGGCCCCAGATGACCTTGATGACGTTCCAGCCCGCGCCGCGGAAGTAAGCCTCCAGCTCCTGGATGATCTTGCCGTTGCCCCGCACCGGGCCGTCCAGGCGCTGCAGGTTGCAGTTGATGACGAAGGTCAGGTTGTCGAGGCCCTCGCCGGAGGCGACGTGGATCAGCCCACGCGACTCCGGCTCGTCCATCTCGCCGTCGCCGAGGAACGCCCAGACGTGCTGGTCGCTGGTGTCCTTGATGCCGCGGGCGTTCAGGTACCGGTTGAACCTGGCCTGGTAGATGGCGTTCATCGGGCCGAGGCCCATCGACACCGTGGGGTACTCCCAGAAGCCGGGCATCAGCCGCGGGTGCGGGTACGACGGCAGGCCGCCGCCCTCGCCGGCGTGCGAGTGCTCCTGCCGGAAGCCGTCCAGCTGGTCGTCGCTGAGCCTGCCCTCGAGGTAGGCGCGCGCGTAGATGCCGGGGGAGGCGTGCCCCTGGATGAAGATGTGATCGCCGCCACCGGAGTGGTTCTTGCCGCGGAAGAAGTGGTTGAAGCCCACCTCGTAGAGCGCCGCGGAGGAGGCGTAGGTCGAGATGTGACCACCGACACCCACACCCGGCCGCTGTGCGCGGTGCACCATGACCGCCGCGTTCCATCTGATGTACGCGCGGTAACGGCGCTCGATCTCCTCGTCGCCGGGGAACCACGGTTCGTTCTCGGTGGGGATGGTGTTGACGTAGTCGGTCGCGGTCAGCGGCGGCACGCCCACGTTGCGTTCACGGGCGCGTTCCAGCACCCTCAGCATCAGGTACCTGGCGCGCTGCTGCCCGCCCCTGGCCAGCGCCGCGTCGAAGGAGTCCAGCCACTCGGCCGTCTCCTCGGGGTCGATGTCGGGCAGGTGCGCCGCCAGTCCGTCACGGATGACGCGGACACGCGCCGGGGCTCCCTGGCCGGAGGCGCCGTCGCGCCCGGCCTCGTCGTTCTGGGGGGCCAAGGGATCTCCTCGCCGATTGTTGCCGTTGTGTTTTGTGCTCGTTCGCCATCGTCGTCGCAAACGCGGCCCACGTCACCGCTACTGAACGGTAACGTTTGCCTCGCCCGGTCGCGCAGCGTTCGGCCTGCTGACGCCCCTGGTGAGGCCTCCCGTCTACCCTAGTTCAGAGCGCTCACGCAGGTTCCGCGCTGGCGTTCACAGGGCTGTTTTCGCTCGCTGACGTGCCGCCGCGTCCGGTTCCGCCGGCCACGAGTTGCCGACGATCCGGTGTGGACGGTTGCGCCGTGCGCCGCGCCAGTGTTCGCTAAGCCCATCCGTGTCCGAACGTGCGGCTGCGGGCTCCGTGAGGAGTGACGTGCCGCACATCGTCGTAGTTGGAGGAGTGAAAGTCGTGGTCGCCGCGGGAGACGCTGACCAGAACAGCGTCGCCGAGAGGCTTGGGATCAAGCCGGACATGGTGGTCCAGGAGATCGGCTGGGACGAGGACGTCGATGACGACTTCCGGGCAGCCATCGAGGAGCACGTCGGCGGTGAGCTGCTCGACGAGGACGCCGACGAGGTCATCGACGTCGTGTTGCTCTGGTGGCGGGACGGCGACGGCGACCTCGGTGACGCCCTGGTCGACGCGCGGGGGCCGCTCGACGAGAACGGCGCCATCTGGGTGCTGACCCCCAAGACCGGGCAACCGGGGCACGTCGAACCGAGCGACATCGCCGAGGCGGTGCCCACGGTCGGGCTGTCGCAGACCTCCAACATCAGCGTGGGGTCCGCCTGGACGGGAACGAGGCTGGTGCCGAGGTCGCGATAGGGTTGCCCGGTACGAGGATTCCTTTCAACGCGGGACGACCCATCGGGAGGACGCGCGGTATGGCAGTCGAGGTCGGTACGCAGGCTCCGGATTTCACGCTCAACGACTACAACAAGCAGCCCGTCACGCTGTCCTCGTTCCGCGGGGACAGGCCGGTGCTGCTGGTGTTCTACCCGTTCGCGTTCAGCGGCATCTGCCAGGGCGAGCTGTGCCAGCTTCGGGACGAGTTCGCCGACTACGAGAACGAGGGCGTCCAGGTCCTCGGGGTTTCCGTCGACACCCCGTTCTCGCTGAAGGCGTGGGCCGAGCAGCAGGGCTACCAGTTCCCGCTGCTGTCCGACTTCTGGCCGCACGGCGAGGTCGCGCAGGCCTACGGCGTCTTCAACGAGAAGGCCGGGCTGGCCAACCGGGGCACCTTCCTCATCGACAAGGAGGGGATCGTGCGCTTCGCCGAGGTGAACCAGCCCGGTGAGGCCCGTGACCAGCAGGCATGGAAGAAGGCGGTCTCCGGACTCGCGTGACCTTCCGGCGGCGCCCGTGGCGCCGCCACCAGGGCGCATAGCTCAGCGGAAGAGCACCTGCCTTACAAGCAGGGGGTCGCAGGTTCGAACCCTGCTGCGCCCACCGAACGCATGCGTGCCGCATCCGGCCGGTGCGGACCTGCCCGCGCGAGTTCACGGCGGGTTCCCGGTTCGTTCGGGAGTCGGACCAATCCGGCGATTAGCGTCCCTGCGCGTCCCCACCACGACGCGAGAGGACAACTCGTGACAGACACCGCCGACTCCGGTCTCGCCCGCCGCCGCTTCCTGCAGGGCGGCCTGGCCACCGCCGCCGCGCTGGCCACGCTCGGCCCGCTGGAGGCACTCGGCGCCCGCACCGCGGGCGCGGCGCCGCTGCGCAAGCGTGACTCCAGCCCCGACTACGGCCCGCTCTCCCCGGTCCGGGACCAGACGACCGGGCTCGCCCTGCTCGCCCTGCCGAAGGGCTTCGAGTACCTCAGCCACGGCTGGACCGGCGATCCGATGTCCGACGGTTCCCCGACCCCCGCGGCCCACGACGGCATGGCCGCCTTCCGCCGTCCGGACGGCAAGGTCGCGCTCGTCCGCAACCACGAGCTCGGCGGCTACTCGGGCGCGTTCGCCGAGCCCGCCTACAACCCGGCCGCGCGGGGTGGCACCACCAACCTCGTCTTCGACCCCGACAGGGGCGAGTTCACCGAGTCCTGGGCCAGCCTGTCCGGCACCATCCGCAACTGCGCCGGTGGCCCGACCCCGTGGGGCACATGGCTGAGCTGCGAGGAGACCACTGAGGTCGCCCCGGACGGCACGCGGCACGGCTATGTCTTCGAGGTGCCCTTCGACGGCAAGGGCGACCCGGCCCCGCTGCGCGAGATGGGCCGGTTCAGCCACGAAGCCGTCGCGGTGGACCCCGGCACCGGGGTCGTCTACCTCACCGAGGACGCGACACCCTCGGGCTTCTACCGCTACCTGCCGCGTAAGCGGGGCGAGCTTGCCGCAGGCGGCGAGCTGCAGATGCTCGTCGTGCGGACCCCGGACGGCTCGTCGTACTCGACCTACGCCGACGGCACCGGCACGGAGTACCGCACGTCCTGGGTCACGGTGCCCAACCCCGACTACGCACCCGGCGAGACCCGGCCCGCGGAGCAGGGCGCCGCGCTCGGTGCCGCCGTCTTCCGCAGGCTCGAAGGTGCCTGGTGGGGCAACGACCGCGTGTACATCGTCTCGACCAGCGGAGGGCCGAAGGGGCAGGGGCAGGTCTTCGAGTACGACCCGCGGGCCGAGCGGATGCGCGTGCTGTTCGCCTCGCCCGACGCCGCGGTGCTGAACAACCCGGACAACATCTGTGTCAGCCCGCGCGGCGGCATCGTGCTGTGCGAGGACGGCAGCGAGGGCGAGTACCTGCACGGCCTCACCACCGACGGCGAGATCTTCCCGTTCGCGCTCAACCAGGTCGTCATCCCGGAGGGTGGGGTGCCGGGCAAGGCCGCAGCCCCTGGCGACTACTCCGGCTCGGAGTGGTGCGGCTCGACGTTCGAGCCGAAGAACGGCAACTGGCTCTTCGTCAACGCGCAGAGCCCGGGCATCACGTTCGCCATCACCGGGCCCTGGCGCACCGGATCGCTGTAGCGCAACGACTCGATGGCGGCCACGGCACTTTCCGCGTTTCCGGTCGCCGTGGCCGCCACCGCGGCTTATCCTCGCCGCCTACGCCGAACCGAAGCCGAGCCCGAGGTGGTCGTGGATACAGCAGGCAACCGTCCCGAGCCACCGGCGCGCCCGCGGCCGTTGATCGAGGATCTGCCGCTGTCCGGCTGGGAGCCGCAGGTGGAGCAGAGACGGCCGGTCCCGCCGCCGCGCCGGCCTGCCCGGCGCGGCCTGCCGGTGGTGGTCGCGCTGCTGCTCGTCGCCGGACTGCTGTTCGTGACGAACTCCGCGGACGACGGCCACGGCGATGCGTCCGGCGAGGTGCCCGGAAGCGCCCGGCCCGCCGCGGGCCCGGAGCCGGTCCCCAGCGCGGCACGCAACCCGCTGCTCGTCGCCGATGTCCCGCTTCCGCCGGTGACCTGCGAGCTCCCCGCGATGGGCCGGGACCTCGCCCGGCTGCGCGCGCTCTACCTGGCACAGATCGGTTGTCTCGAACGGGCCTGGGCGCCGGCTCTGGAACGGGCGGGCCACCCGTTCGGCCCGGTCCGGGTCCAGCTCGCCGACCACCCGCGCACCGCGTGCGGTGCGCTGCCGCCCGCCGACGAGGCGACCGGCTTCTACTGTGGCGACGACCACACCATCTACCTGCCTCGCCAGCGGGTGCTCGCCGCTCTCGGCGCCGATCCTCCCGCCCACATCGCCACGCTCGCCCACGAGTACGGCCACCACGTGCAGCAGCTGAGCGGGATCCTCGCCCGCGCGGGGCAGAAGCTGGCGGCGCACGAGCCGGGCAGCGCGGGCGACCGGGAGGTCGGCCGCCGCGTCGAGCTGCAGGCGAACTGCTTCGCGGGGATGTTCCTCGCCAGCGTCGCCGGCCGCGGCACGGTGAGCGCCACGCAGGCTCAGGACGCCGTCGACGACTTCCGCAACTGGGTGGACAGCCGCACGCACGGTTCCAGCGACACCCAGTTGTACTGGGCGCGCGCCGGTTTCGACGGCACGGGCACCGCGGCGTGCAACACGTGGGTGGCCGCACTCGACCAGGTCTCGTAACGCCGTCGCGGGGCTGGTGCGGGAAAGGCCCGGCGGCGCATGCTGACCGGATGGAACCACAGCTCTCCGAGGTCAGCCTGCCCGCGCGACTGGCGGAGCCCGACGAGGACATCAGTGCCGAGGAGCTGGCGCTGGCGGCCCGCAACCACGGGATGCCGCTGGAGGCGCTGCGCCACGACCGCACTCCCGCGGGCCTGCACTACCTGCTGGTGCACTACGACATTCCGTACCTGGACCCGGAGACCTGGCGGCTCGCGGTCACCGGACAGGTCGGCAGCCCGTTCGAGCTCTCCCTGGCCGAGCTGCGGGAACTGCCGGCGCGCACCGTGCGGGTGACGATGGAATGCGCAGGCAACGGGCGCGCCCAGCTCCGGCCCCGGCCGGTCAGCCAGCCCTGGCTCGTCGAGGCCGTCGGTACCGCCGACTGGACCGGCGTCCCCCTGCGGGAGGTGCTCGAACGGGCCGGGGCCGACCCGGACGCGGCCGAGGTGGTGTGCACCGGTGCCGACCACGGCGTGGAGCGCGGCGTCGAGCAGGACTACCAGCGCGGCCTGCCGCTCGGCGAAGCGCTCCGCGACGAGGTCCTGCTCGCCTACGCCATGAACGGCGAGCCGCTGCCCCCGCAGCACGGCTTTCCGCTGCGGCTCGTCGTGCCCGGCTGGTACGGCATGGCGCACGTGAAGTGGCTGCGGGAGATCGAGGTCGTCGGCACGCCGTTCACCGGATTCCAGAACGCCGTCGCCTACCGCACCCGGCAGAGTCCCGAGGACCCCGGCGAGCCGGTCACCCGGATCGCGCCGAGGGCATTGCTCGTGCCGCCCGGCTTCCCCGACTTCCAGTCCCGCCACCGGATAGTGCGTCCCGGCCCGGTCGAGCTCACCGGGCGCGCCTGGTCCGGCCGCGCTCCGCTCGCCAGGGTGGAGGTCAGCACCGACGACGGCGCCTGCTGGCGCGACGCCGAGGTGGAGCCGGCGGGGGCGCATCCGTGGGCCTGGCGCCGTTGGCGCGCGACGTGGCGGGCGGAGCCGGGCCGGTACGTGCTCTCGGTGCGCGCGACCGACGCGGACGGCGTCCAGCCCGTCACGCAGCCCTGGAACCGGGGCGGTTTCGCCAACAACGCCGTGCACCGGGTGCCCGTGACGTGCCTGCCTGCCCGGAACGGGTGAGCCTGCCGGGCCGGGACGCGGTGGCGGGTTTTGTCCATTTCCGCGCGGGTAAACACCGGACAGTGACCCATCGCACAGAGGAGGCGGTCATGACTCGTCCGGCAGAAACCCGGGTCCGGGTGGGGGGTCTGCAGCCCACGCAGGTCCTGGCGGGGCTCGTTGGGCTGGCGTACCTGGCCATCGGGATCATCGGCTTCACCATTACCGGGTTCGGCGACTTCGCCGCGGCGGAGCACAGCACGCTGTGGGTGTTCGCCATCAACCCGCTGCACAACGTGGTGCATCTCGTCATCGGTGTGCTCGGCGTGCTGATGGCGGTGATGTCCGGGCTGGCCCGTACGTTCGGGTGGCTGCTGTTCGTGGCCTTCGGCGTGCTGTTCGTGTGGGGCCTGGCGATCACCGACGTGTTCGCGACCAACCCGGTCTCCGGACTGGGCAACCCGTTGGCGATCGACACCGCCGACAACTGGCTGCACCTCGGCACCGCGCTCGTCGGCCTGCTGATCGCCGTGCTGCCGGCCCGCAGGGTCGTGGAGCGCGGGGAGACGGTGCCGCCGGGCACGGTTGAGGAGCGACGGCCTGCCGAGGAAAACGAACCGACCACCGAGACCACCGAGACCACCGAGCACGGCGGGCACCGGCGCTTCGGCAGGCACGACCCGGCTCGCTAGGGCCGCCTCCTCCCGCGCGGCATCGGCTCGGCTCCGCCGCCGGGAGCCGACGCCGCGCAGGGAGACCGGTGCGCACTGTTTCCGCAGGTCACCGCTCGTGAGTGAGGAACCGCGTTCTAACTCGGCCAAACACTCACGAGCGGTGACCAGGCACTAGGCGATCCCGACGTCCACGACGACGCAGGTGATGTTGTCCGGGCCGCCGTGGCTGTTGGCGAGGTCGATGAGTGTCCGCACGACCTCCTCCGGCTCGCCGCCGGACTCCAGGACGTCGCCGATCTCCCCGTCGGTCACCACGTCGGTGAGGCCGTCGGAGCAGAGCAGGTACCGGTCGCCGGCGCGCACCGGCTGGATCGACACGTCCGGCTCGGCCGGGCTGTCGGCCAGCAGAGCGCGCGTGAGCACCGAGCGGTGCGGGTGGCTCGCCGCCAGCTCGGGCGCCAGGCTGCCCTCGTCGACGAGCGACTGCACCACCGTGTGGTCCCGCGTGATCCTGCTGAGCTCGCCCTCCCTGAACAGGTAGCCGCGGGAGTCGCCGATGTGGGCAAGCGCGAACCGGGTCCCGTCCCAGAGCAGTGCGGTGAGCGTGGTGCCCATCCCCGCCAGATCGGGGTTCGCCGCCACCCGTTCGTCGAGGCGTTCCGCCGCGTCGGCCACGCCCTGCGCGAGCTCGGCGGCCGGGTCCAGCTCCTCCGTGCCGACATCGGTGAGCCGCCGGTCCAGATCGGCGATCGCGGCGATCGCCACCTCGCTCGCCACCTCGCCGTGGGCGTGCCCGCCCATGCCATCCGCGACCGCCAGAAGGCGCGGGCTCGTGAAGGCCGAGTCCTCGTTCTCCTCGCGTCGCCGCCCGGTGTCGGAGCCGGCCGCGTACCGGAGCACGAGCACCTCGTCGTGAGTCATATGTGCAGTGAACCACGTGCGGAAAACCGGCCTGCGAGCGTGGACGGTTCGGTCAGAATGGCGCCATGGTGATGCGCGCGGAGGACGTCAGCAGAGCACGGGCCGAGACGCCGGGGTGCGCCGAGGTGATCCATCTGAACAACGCGGGATCGGCGCTGCCGCCGCGCCGGGTGACCGACACCGTGATCGAGCACCTGCGTGCCGAGGAGCTGCGCGGCGGCTACGAGGCGGCGGCCGGGGCACAGCCACGGGTCGACGCCGTCTACGAGTCGATCGCCACGCTGGTCAACGCGTCCGCGCGGGACGTCGCTCTGGTGGACTCCGCGACCAGGGCTTGGCAGGCGGTCTTCTACGCGCTCGACTTCCGCCCCGGCGACCGGATTCTGACCTGCCGCGCCGAGTACGCCAGCAACGCGATCGCGCTGCTCCAGGTCGCCGGGCGTACCGGGGCGGTGATCGAGGTGGTCGACGACGACGCGAACGGCCAGCTCGACCTCGCGGACCTGCGCAGGCGGCTCGACTCCGGGGTGCGGCTGGTCGCGATCACCCACGTGCCCACCCAGGGCGGCCTGGTCAACCCGGCCGAGGAGATCGGCGAGATCACCGAGGAGGCGGGGGTTCCGTTCCTGCTGGACGCGTGCCAGTCGGCCGGGCAGCTCGACCTCGACGTCGAGCGGCTGCGCTGCGACGCGCTCAGCGTGACCGGCCGCAAGTTCCTGCGCGGCCCGCGCGGCACCGGTTTCCTCTACGTGCGGCAGCGCCTGTGGGAGCGTGTCGAGCCGGCCATGCTCGACCTGCACTCGGCCGCGTGGACCGCGCCCGATCGCTACGAGCTGGCCGACGGCGCCCGCAGGTTCGAGACGTGGGAGCGCAACGTCGCGGCCGTGCTCGGGCTGGGCGCCGCGGTGGACTACGCGCTGTCCTTGGGGCTGCCGGACATCGAGCGGCGGGTCACCGAGCTGGCCGGGCAGCTCCGCGCTGAGCTCGCGGCGCTGCCCGGCGTCGCGGTGCACGATCAGGGCACCCGCCGCTGCGGCATCGTCACCTTCACCGTCGACGGTGAGGACTCCGCCGACGTGCAGCGGCGGCTGGCCGCGGCCGGGATCAACACCTCGGTGGCCTCGGCAGGCTCGGCCCGGTACGACCTGCCCGCGCGTGGCCTGCCGCCGCTCGTGCGGGCCTCGGTGCACTACTACAACACCGAGGAGGAGATCCGGCGGCTCGTCGAGGAGGTGTCCGCGCCGGTTTCGTGACCGGTACGCTTCCACGTGAGTAAGCGCTTGATCAGTGGAGCGGGAGGTCGCGTGGACGCCGAGGACTTCGCAGCCATCCGGTCGGCGGTACGGGAGTTCGTCCGACGGGAGGTGGTTCCCAGGGAGGCGGAGATCGACGAGCGGGACGAGATCTCCGCCGAGATCCGGGACAAGGCCGCCGGGCTCGGGCTGTTCGGCTGGGCACTGCCCGCCGAGTACGGCGGGCTCGGGCTGAGCATGGCCGAGGACGTGCGGCTCGCCATCGAGCTCGGCTACACCACCCCGGCGTTCCGCTCCCTGTTCGGCACGAACAACGGAATCGCGGGCCAGGCGATCGTCAACTACGGCAGCACCGCGCAGCGGGAGCACTGGCTGCCGAAGCTGGCCGCGGGCGAGGCGATCGCGGCCTTCGCGCTGACCGAGACCGAGGCCGGGTCGGACCCGAGCGGGCTGGCCAGCAAGGCCGTCCGCGACGGCGACGGGTATGTGCTCTCGGGCACGAAGCGGTTCATCACCAACGCCCCGCTCGCCGACGTGTTCGTGGTGTTCGCGCGGACCGATCCGGCGGCGTCCGGGCGGCACGGCATCTCCGCGCTGCTCGTGCCCGCGGGCCTGCCCGGACTGACCGTCGGCCCGCACGACCCCAAGATGGGACAGGCGGGCGCCTGGACCGCCGAGGTGTTCCTCGACGAGGTGCGCGTGCCCGCCGACGCGGTGATCGGCGCCGAGGGTGACGGGTTCCGGATCGCGATGGCCTCACTGGCCAGGGGCAGGCTACACATCGCCGCGGTGTGCGTCGGCATGGCCGAGCGGGCACTGGCCGAGGCGGTCGAGCACGCGCGCGACACCCGGCAGGGCGGCCGCGCGATCGGCGACTTCCAGCTCGTGCAGGCGCTGCTCGCGGAGTCGCACGCCGAGCTGGCCGCCGGGCGGGCGATGGTGCTGCAGGCGGCCGGGGAGTACGACTCGGGCGCGGACCGCACGCTCGGCCCCTCCAGCGCCAAGCTTTTCTGCACCGAGATGCTCGGCCGGGTCGCCGACCGCGCGGTGCAGGTGCACGGCGGCATGGGCTACATGCGGGGTGTCGCCGTGGAACGCATCTACCGCGACGCGCGCCTGTTCCGGATTTACGAGGGAACCAGCGAGATCCAGAAGCTCGTCATCGCGCGCAACCTCCTCCATCCGCGCTGAGCCACCGAGGCTGAGTCCGTGGTCCGTACGGCGGGTCGCCACCACCGAGGCGGGCCGGCGAGGGAAGATCGGGGGCGCGCCCTGCTCCTCGGTTCTGTCGCACCCCCGGGCTAGGGTGATGAGCCTGCGGGACGCGTGCCGCCGCTCGTACCACTCAGGGGAGGTTTTCGCTGGTGTCGAACGATTCCTTCGTCCACCTGCACGTCCACACCGAGTACTCGATGCTCGATGGTGCGGCGAAGATCGCTCCGCTGTTCTCGGAGGCGGCCCGGCTGGAGATGCCGGCCGTGGGGATGACCGACCACGGCAACATGTACGGCGCCGACGAGTTCTACCAGCAGGCACGCCAGGCCGGGATCAAGCCGATCATCGGCATCGAGGCATACGTCGCGCCGGAGAGCCGGTTCCACAAGAAGCCGGTCTTCTGGGGGCAGAGCAACCAGCGCGGCGCGGACGAGTTCGGTGAGGGTGGTGACGTCTCGGGCGGCGGCGCCTACACCCACATGACGATGCTGGCCGAGAACGCCACCGGCCTGCGCAACCTGTTCAAGCTCTCCTCGCTGGCGTCGATGCAGGGCTACTACCGCAAGCCGCGGATGGACCGCGAGCTGATCGCGGAGAACGCCGAGGGCATCATCGCCACCACCGGGTGCCCTTCCGGCGAGGTGCAGACCCGGCTGCGGCTCGGGCAGAAGGACGAGGCACTGCGGGCCGCCGCCGACTACCGGGACATCTTCGGCGCGGACAACTTCTTCCTCGAGCTGATGGACCACGGGCTGCCGATCGAGCGTTCGGTGCGCGATGGCCTGCTGGAGATCGGCAGGCAGCTCGGCCTCAGCCCGCTGGCCACCAACGACTCGCACTACGTCACCAAGGACCAGGCCGACTCGCACTCGGCGCTGCTGTGCGTGCAGTCCGGCAAGACGCTCTCCGACCCGAACCGGTTCAAGTTCGACGGCGACGGCTACTACCTCAAGTCGGCCGCCGAGATGCGCGAGTACTGGGACACCGAGGTCCCCGGTGCCGCGGACGCGACGCTGCTGATCGCCGAGCGCGTGCAGTCCTACGAGGAGATCTACGCGCACCGCGACCGGATGCCGAAGTTCACCGTGCCCGAGGGCCACGACGAGGGGAGCTGGCTGCACCACGAGGTGATGAAGGGCCTGGAGTGGCGCTTTCCGGACGGCATCCCGGACGGCTATCTCGAGCGGGTGCAGCACGAGCTCGGCGTGATCAACCAGAAGGGTTTCCCCGCCTACTTCCTGGTGGTCGCCGACCTGATCAACTACGCCCGCAGCGTCGACATCCGGGTCGGCCCCGGCCGTGGCTCCGCGGCGGGCTCGCTGGTGGCCTACGCGCTCGGTATCACCAACCTGGACCCCATCCCGCAGAAGCTGCTGTTCGAGCGGTTCCTCAACCCCGAGCGCGCGTCGATGCCCGACATCGACATCGACTTCGACGACCGCAGGCGCGGCGAGATGGTGCGCTACGCCACCGAGAAGTACGGCGCCGACCGCGTCGCGCAGGTGATCACCTTCGGCACCATCAAGACCAAGGCGGCGATCAAGGACGCGGCGCGGGTGCAGTACGGCCAGCCCGGTTACGCCATCGCCGACAAGATCTCCAAGGCGCTGCCGCCGCCGATCATGGCCAAGGACATCTCGCTGTCGGGCATCGTCGACCCCGAGCACGAGCGCTACGCCGAGGCCGCCGAGGTGCGCTCGCTGATCGAGAACGACGAGGAAGTCTCGACGATCTTCAACACCGCGCGCGGCCTCGAGGGCCTGATCCGCAACGCGGGCGTGCACGCCTGCGCGGTGATCATGTCGTCGGAGCCGCTGATGGACTCCATCCCGCTCTGGCAGCGCGACGACGGCTCGGTCATCACCGGCTGGGACTACCCGTCGTGTGAGGCCATCGGCCTGTTGAAGATGGACTTCCTCGGGCTGCGCAACCTCACCGTCATCGGCGACGCGATCGACAACATCAGGGCCAACCGCGGCCAGGAGATCGATCTGGACCGGCTCGGAATGGACGATCCAGAGACCTACAAGCTGCTCTCCCGTGGCGACACGCTCGGCGTCTTCCAGCTGGACGGCGGCGCCATGCGCGACCTGTTGCGGCGCATGCAGCCCACCGGCTTCGACGACATCGTGGCCGTCGGCGCGCTCTACCGGCCGGGGCCGATGGGCATGAACGCCCACAACGACTACGCCGACCGCAAGAACGGCAGGCAGAAGGTCAAGCCGATCCACCCCGAGCTCGAGGAGCCCCTGAAGGAGATCCTGGCCGACACGCACGGCCTGATCGTCTATCAGGAACAGATCATGCACATCGGGCAGAAGGTCGCCGGCTACTCGATGGGCCGCGCTGACGTACTGCGCCGCGCGATGGGCAAGAAGAAGCAGGAGGTCCTGGAGAAGGAGTTCGAGGGCTTCCACGCCGGGATGCGGGAGAACGGCTTCTCCGACGAGGCCATCAAGGCGCTGTGGGACACGATCCTCCCGTTCGCCGGGTACGCGTTCAACAAGAGCCACGCCGCTGCCTACGCCCTGGTGTCCTACTGGACCGCCTACCTCAAGGCGAACTACCCGGCGGAGTACATGGCCGCCCTGCTCACCTCGGTGGGCGACAACAAGGACAAGTCCGCGATCTACCTCTCCGAGTGCCGCAGGCTCGGCATCAGGGTGCTGCCGCCGGACGTCAACGAGTCGGAGCAGCGGTTCGCGGCCGTCGGCGACGACATTCGCTTCGGTCTCGGCGCCGTGCGCAACGTCGGCGCCAACGTGGTCGAGTCGATCATCCGGACCCGCGAGCAGAAGGGCAAGTACTCCACGTTCACCGACTTCCTCGACAAGTCGGAGCTGGTGGTGTGCAACAAGCGGGTGGTGGAGTCGCTGATCAAGGCGGGCGCGTTCGACTCGCTCGGCAACACCCGCCTCTCGATGATCCAGGTGCACGAGGACGCGGTGGAAGCCGTCGTGCCGCTCAAACGGCAGGAGGCGATGGGACAGTTCGACCTGTTCGGCTCCGGCGAGACCACCGAGCCGACGGAGTCCTCGTCCCCGCTCGCGCACCTCAAGTTCGGCGAGGAGGAGTACCCCCGCAAGCAGTTGCTCGCCTACGAACGCGAGATGCTCGGCCTTTACGTGTCCGCGCACCCGCTCGACGGCGCCGAGCGCATCCTGCGCAAGCACGCCAGGCGGCCGATCGCCGCGATCCTCGACGATCCGCCGAAGGAAGGCGAGATCGAGATCGCCGGGCTGATCACCTCGCTGGAGCGGCGGGTGAACAAGCGGGGCGAGCCGTGGGCGATCTGCACGGTCGAGGACATGGACGCCTCGATGGAGGTGCTGTTCTTCGCCAAGGCGTACGCGATGTTCTCCGCCGACCTGGTGGAGGACAACGCGGTGCTGGTCAAGGGCAGGGTGAACTGGCGCGAGGACAGGATGTCCGTCTTCGGTGGCGCGCTCGTGCCGCTGGACCTGAGCGAGGCCGCGATCGGGAACGAGGAGCCGCCGCTGATGCTGCTCGCCTCCGCGGAGCGGATCGATCAGGGCGTGGTGAGCGAGCTGAAGCAGACCCTGCAGGCGCACCGCGGGGAGACACCCGTCCACCTCAAGCTGGTCGGCAAGGACCGGCAGACGGTGTTCGCGCTGTACGACTACCCGGTCAAGGTCACCTCCATGCTCATGGGTGAGCTGAAAGGCATTCCGGGGATCACGGCCAGCACCTGACCGGGGCGCTGAATACCGTGGACGGGTGACGTCCGACCACGAGCCCGATCCCCGGCGCTGGCGCGCGCTCGCCGTCACCCTCACCGCGGGGTTCATGTCCCTGCTCGACGTGAGCATCGTCAACGTGGCGCTGCCGTCGATCCAGCGCGGCCTCGGCGCGTCCGTCTCCGGCGCCCAGTGGGTGGTGTCCGGCTACGCCCTCACGTTCGGGCTCGTCCTCGTGTCCGGCGGCCGGCTCGGGGACGCACTGGGCAGGCGTCGCATGTTCCTCGTGGCGCTGTCGGCTTTCGTGCTCACCAGCGCGCTCGCCGGTGCCGCGGTGAACGAGGCGATGCTGGTCGCCGCCCGGCTCCTGCAGGGGATGGCGGCCGGCCTGCTCACCCCGCAGAACACCGGTCTGGTCCAGGAGCTCTTCCGGGGCGCGGAACGGGGGCGGGCGTTCGGCATGTTCGGCGCCACGGTCGGGATCTCCACGGCCGTCGGACCGGTCCTCGGTGGACTGATCATCAAGGCCTTCGGCGAGGAGAACGGCTGGCGCTGGGTGTTCTTCGTCAACGTCCCCATCGGGGCGGTGGCCCTCGTGCTCGCCGCGCGGCTGCTGCCGGGCGCGGCGCCGCGGAAGCGCCCGCTGCGCAAGGAACTCGACTTCGTCGGCAGCCTCCTGCTCGGCCTCGCGGTGCTCGGAGTCCTGCTGCCGCTGGTCGAGTCCGAACAGGGCGGGCTGAGCAGGCTGTGGTGGCTGTTCCCGCCTGCGATCGTGTTCGGTGCCGCCTTCGTGCGGTGGGAGCGGCGCATGGTGCGCAGGCGGCGCGCGCCGCTGTTGGACACCCGGCTGTTCACCGAGACGCCCGGCTTCGCGACCGGGGCCTCGATCGCGACCGTGTACTTCTGCGGGTTCACCGGCATCTGGCTGGTGTTCGCGATGTTCTTCCAGCAGGGACTCGGTTACACACCCCTGCAGTCGGGGCTCGCGGTGACGCCGTTCGCCCTCGGCTCGGCCATTTCCGCCGTGATCGCGGGCAGGCTGGTCGCGCGCTGGGGCCGCCGGATCACCGTGGCCGGGCTCTGCCTCGTCGCACTCGGCCTCGGCGCCGTGGCCACGGTGGTGCTGTTCGTGCCTGCCGGCAACATCGGCTTCGCGGTGGCCGGGCCGCTGCTCGTCGCCGGCGTGGGCGGCGGGATGGTCATCTCGCCGAACACCACGCTGACGCTGAACCGGGTGCCGACCCGGATGGCCGGGGTGGCGGGCGGCGCGCTGCAGACCGGCCAGCGGATCGGCACCGCGATCGGCGTCGCCGTACTCGCCTCCGTGTTCCACGCTCGTGTCGCCGGTGCGGCACAGGACTACCGGGCGGCGCTGTCACTGGCCATGCTGTGCTCGGTGGGTTTCGTCGCCGTCGCGCTCGTTCTCGCCGCCCAGGATGCCCGCCGCATCACCCGGCGAATCGCAGCCGATTCGTCACGAGGAGTGACAGCGGTTGGTCCATTAGAGTGACGTTGTCGCGAAACAACTGGCGCTACGCAGAGCGACCGAGTAGACCTGGTAATTGCCTTCGATGAGGGATTTTCGCTACCGAGCGTGGCGATACGGTGAAGATTTCGGGGATGGAGTCGGCAACCGTAGCGTCGCGTGTCGTATCTGAAAGCCGAGCGGGCCAGATACCCAGCGTCACCCTCACGAGTGTATTGCCGACGGCCGCGGGGGATCGATCGGTGAGGCCGTGAGCGTGGTGCCGGACGCGGCGCCGCGCCATCGGGGGCGCCACCCGGGTGGGTCCGGAAGGCAGGGGCCGGACCCTCCCGGGTTTCTTTCCTGGGCACGCGCCCGAATGTGGCATCGGGTGCGCTGAACGCGACGAATGCCGCTTCGGGTGCGCTGGACCGGGCTCACACGAGTGCGGGAAGGACCTCACCGAGCGGGCCGCGCAGGACGGCGGCCGCCTGGTCGTCGTACGGGGTCTCGGATGCGTTGCACACCACCACGGTCGCGCCCGCGCTCGCGGCAAGGCCGACCAGGCCGGCCGCCGGGTGCACGGTGAGCGAGCTGCCCGCGACGAGCATGAGGTCACAGGCCTGCGCGTGCTCCTTCGCGCGGTGCAGCACCTTGGCGTCGAGCGCCTGGCCGAACGAGATCGTGGCCGACTTGAGGATGCCGCCGCAGAGCAGGCACGGCGGGTCGGTCTCGCCCGCGGCCACCCGGTCGAGGGCCTCCCGCATGTCGCGCCGGTCGCCGCAGCCCAGGCACACCGTGTCGAACATCGTGCCGTGCAGCTCGACGACCCTTTCCGGAGCGGAACCGGCCCGCTGGTGCAGTCCGTCGATGTTCTGCGTGACGATCGCGGCGAGCCGGCCCGACCGCTCCAGCTCGGCGAGCGCGTGGTGTGCCGCGTTCGGCCGGGCCGCCCAGCCAGGATGCCGTACGCGTGCCTGCCAAACCTCCTCCCGGACCTGCCTGCTGCCGACATAGGCGCTCAGGTTGGACATGCGCTCGGCGCCGGGGTTCTTCGTCCACACGCCGTTCGGCCCGCGGAAGTCCGGGATACCCGAGTCGGTCGACACGCCGGCGCCGGTCATCGCCACGATGTGCCCGGCGCCGGTGACCAGCTCGCGGGCGCGGCGCAGCTCCTCGGCGGAATCCATGCCTCCATGATGCAGCGGACCGCGATGGGTTTCGGATCCCCTACCGTTGAGTAACACTGGTCACATGGCCGTGTGAAGCCGAGCCGACTCGAGGAGGAGTCCGATGGCGGACCAACCGCAGGTAACGGAGAAGGAAGCCAGGGCGGTCGCCGAGGAGGCGAGGGAGAGCGGCTGGCAGAAGCCCTCGTTCGCCAAGGAGCTCTACCTCGGCCGCTTCCGGATGGATCTGGTGCATCCCCATCCCCGCTCGACCGCCGAGGACTCGGGCAGGGCCGAGAAGTTCCTCACACGGCTGCGGGAGTACTGCGAGACCCTCGACCCGGCCGTGATCGAGCGCGAGGCACGCATCCCGGACTCCTACGTGAAGGGGCTCGCTGAGCTGGGCTGCTTCGGCATCAAGATCCCCGAGGAGTACGGCGGGCTGGGGCTCACGCAGGTCGCGTACAACCAGGCGCTGATGCTGGTCGGCTCGGTGCACTCGACGCTGAGCGTGCTGCTGTCGGCGCACCAGTCGATCGGGGTTCCCGAGCCGCTGAAACTGGCCGGCACGCCGGAGCAGAAGGCGAGGTTCCTGCCGCGCTGCGCGAAGGGCGCGGTGTCGGCTTTCCTGCTCACCGAGCCCGACGTCGGCTCCGATCCCGCGCGGCTGGCGAGCACCGCCGTGCCGACCGAGGACGGCGGGGCGTACGAGCTGGACGGCGTGAAGCTGTGGACCACCAACGGTGTCGTCGCCGAACTGCTCGTCGTGATGGCCCGGGTGCCGAAGAGCGAGGACCACCGTGGCGGCGTCACCGCGTTCGTGGTCGAGGCCGACTCGCCGGGCATCACCGTCGAGCGGCGCAACGAGTTCATGGGCCTGCGCGGCATCGAGAACGGCGTGACGCGGTTCCACAAGGTGCGGGTGCCCAAGGAGAACGTCGTCGGCGGCGAGGGCAAGGGCCTCAGGATCGCGCTCGCCACGCTGAACACCGGCCGCCTCTCGGTGCCCGCCGCGTGCGCGGGGGCCGCCAAGTGGTGCCTGAAGATCGCCAGGGAGTGGTCCGCCGAGCGGGTCCAGTGGGGCAGGCCCGTCGGGCGGCACGAGGCGGTGTCGAACAAGATCTCGTTCATCGCGGCCACGGCGTACGCACTGGAGAGCGTGGTTGAGCTTTCCGGGCACATGGCCGACCAGGGGCGCAACGACATCCGGATCGAGGCCGCGCTCGCGAAGCTGTGGGCCAGCGAGATGTCCTCTCTCGTCGCGGACGAGCTGCTGCAGATCCGCGGCGGCCGTGGGTACGAGACGGCGGCGTCGCTCGCCGCGCGCGGGGAACGGGCCGTGCCCGCCGAGCAGGTGGTCCGGGACCTGCGGATCAACCGGATCTTCGAGGGCTCCACCGAGATCATGCACCTGCTCATCGCCCGGGAGGCCGTGGACGCGCATCTGTCGGCCGCCGGTGAGCTCGCCGACACCGAGGCCGACGTCCGGAGCAAGGCACGGGCGGCGGTCAAGGCCAGCGGGTTCTACGCGAAGTGGCTGCCGCAGCTCGTCACCGGCAAGGGCCAGGTGCCCACGAACTACCGCGAGTTCGGGCCGCTCGGCACGCACCTGCGCTACGTCGAGCGCGCCGCGCGCAAGCTGGCTCGCTCCACGTTCTACGGGATGGCCCGCTGGCAGGCCGGTCTCGAACGGCGGCAGGGCTTCCTGTCGAGGATCGTGGACATCGGTGCGGAGCTGTTCGCGATGTCGGCGAGCTGTGTGCGCGCCGAGATGCAGCGCGGCGACGACGCCAGGGAAGGGGAGGCGGCCTACGAGCTCGCCGACGCGTTCTGCCGCCAGTCGCGGCTGCGGGTGGAGGCGCTGTTCGAGGCGCTGTGGAACAACACCGACGACGTCGACCGCAAGGTCGCCGGCCGCGCGCTCGACGGCCGCTACACCTGGCTGGAGCAGGGCATCCTCGATCCGAGCGAGGGCACCGGCCCGTGGATCGGGGACTGGCGCGAGGGCGCCTCGGACGTCGAGAACGTCGCCCGCCGCTACCTGCCGTCCACGAAGTAGCGGAAACCGCAGGTCAGACCTCGTGAGTGCGTAGCCGAGTCAGAACTCGGGTACGCACTCACGAGCGTCAGCCGTGCGGGGTGAGGGGTTCGGACCCGGCCTCCTCGTCGTCGCCCCGGCCGAGCGTCTTCTTGCGCTTGTAGCGGACCAGGAGGTAGACGGCGACCGCGGCGAGCAGCCCGACCACGATCATGCCGCCGGTGTTCAGGACACCCTCGACACGCCGGGCGGCCTCGCCGAGCGCGGCACCGATGCTGATGTGCAGCAGCGACCAGCTCGCCGCCCCGGCCACCACCGCGGGCAGGAACTTGCGGTAGGGCAGCCCGGACGTGCCCGCGGCCGCCGGGGTTAGTGTCCGCACCACCGGCAGGAACCGGGCGAAGAACACCGCCCACGCGCCTCGCCGGCGCAGGATGCCCGTCGCCTTGTCCCAGGCGTCGGTGCCGTAGCGCTGGATCAGCCGGGTCTCGCGCAGGCGCGGGCCGAACCTCCTGCCGATCGCGTACCCGATCGAGTCACCGACCCCCGCGCAGACGGTGACCACCGCCCACAGCACGAGGAACCGCGGCACGCTGGTGGCGGTGGTCGCGGCGATCAGCAGACCCGACTCGCCCGGCGCGATGAACCCGAGCCCGATGGTGCATTCGAGCAGCACCAACGTGCCGGTCGCGCCCACAAGCGCGGGCTGCGGCAGGCTCTGCAACCAGTCGAGCACATCCGTCACCAGTGCCACGAGCGTCCCCTTGCTCCTCGTCCCCCGTGGCCGAACCGGACCACGCCGAAGACCACGCTACGACGGACACTAGCGGCCGCGCACCGCCCGGACGTCAGGGCTCACCCCTGACTTTCGTCGCCGCGGCGCTCACGCCTGCCGGGCGAGCACGCTGCTGGCCTCCTGTGCGGCCGGCGCCGCGGCGGCGAGGTGGGAGAGGTTCTCCGGCAGCGGCTCGCCACGGTGCGCCTTGGTCTGGGCGAAGAGCTTGCCTGCGCGGTAGGAGGAGCGGACCAGCGGCCCGGCCATCACCCCGGCGAACCCGAGTGCCTCCGCGGCCTGGGAATGCTCGACGAACTCCTCGGGCTTGACCCACCGGTCCACCGGGTGGTGCCGCACCGAGGGGCGCAGGTACTGCGTGATGGTCAGGATCTCGCAGCCCGCCTCGACCAGGTCGCGCATCGCGGGCTCGACCTCGTCCGGCGTCTCGCCCATGCCGAGGATCAGGTTCGACTTGGTCACCAGCCCGGCCTCGCGGGCGCGGGTGAGCACGTCCAGCGAGCGCTGGTAGCGGAAACCGGGCCGGATCCGCTTGAAGATCCGGGGCACCGTCTCGACGTTGTGCGCCAGTACCTCCGGGCGGGCGCCGAACACCTCGGCGAGCTGGGCCGGGTCGGCGTTGAAGTCCGGGATCAGCAGCTCCACGCCGGTGCCCGGGTTCAGCGCGTGGATCTGGCGGACGGTCTCGGCGTAGAGCCACGCGCCACCGTCGTCGAGGTCGTCGCGCGCGACACCGGTGACGGTCGAGTAGCGCAGCCCCATCGCCTGCACGCTCTCGGCGACCTTGCGCGGCTCACTGGTGTCGAGCGCGGCCGGCTTGCCGGTGTCGATCTGGCAGAAGTCGCAGCGCCGGGTGCATTGGTCGCCACCGATGAGGAAGGTCGCCTCCCGGTCCTCCCAGCATTCGTAGATGTTGGGACAGCCGGCCTCCTCGCACACGGTGTGCAGACCCTCGCGCCGCACCAGTCCCTTGAGCTCGGTGAACTCGGGGCCCATGCGCGCGCGCGTCTTGATCCACGACGGCTTCTTCTCGATCGGTGTCTCGCTGTTGCGGACCTCGAGCCGCAGCAGCTTCCGACCATCAGGCGCAACAGTCACGGGCCCCAGCCTACGCCCGGGCGCTCGCGGAACGACACTACGCGGGATTGGGGGTGATCCCGGTCAACTTCGCGGTCAGCTCCCACAGGCGGGCGCCGAGCTCGGCGTCCAGCGCCGGCGGCAGCGGCCGGGTGACGACCGGGTGACCGCGCGCACCGCCGAACGCGCCCGGCCCGATGTAGTCGCCACCACCGACGCCGGGCGCGGTGGCGGCGAAGAGCTGGGGCAGGGTGCCCATCCGGGTGCTCTGGGCGAACAGCAGCTCGCCCATCCGGGTGCCCGCGATCATCGCGCCCCGCAGTAGCGGATTGCCGTACGAGCGCGCCATGGCCGCGGCCAGCCCGGACTCGGTGTAGCCGGGATGGGCGGCGACGCTGATCAGCGGCTCGTGCGCGGCCCGCAGCCGCCGGTCCAGTTCGAGGGCGAACACCTGGTTGGCCAGCTTGGACTGGCCGTACGCCGCGACGGGGTTGTAGGGACGGCGTTCGAAGTTCGGGTCGTCCGGGTCGAGCCTGCCCGCGCGGGCGGCCATGCTCGACACGGTGACGACGCGGGCACCGCTGCCGCCTCGCAGAGCGGACATGAGCAGCCAGGTCAGCGCGGCGTGCCCGAGATGGTTGGTGCCGAACTGGGTCTCGAAGCCGTCCTTCGTGGTGCCCTTCGGTGTGCCCATGAGCCCGGCGTTGTTGACCAGGATGTCGAGTGAGTCGCCGGTGAGCTCGCGCACCCTGCTTGCCGCGTCGAGCACCGACGCCAGGTCGGCGAGGTCGAGCCGGACGAGCTCGGGCCGGGTTCCCGCCCGTTCGGCGACCTCGCGCAGGGCCCGCTCGCCCCGTTCGGCCGACCGGCAGGCCAGCAGCACCCTGGCGCCCTTCTCCGCCAGCACCCGCGCGGTGCGCAGGCCCAGTCCGGAGTTCGCGCCCGTGACCAGCACCGTGCGGCGCGTCTGGTCGGCGATGTCGCTCTCGGTCCAGTTACCTGTGCGCGCAGCCATGCCGTCAGCTAACTACACGTGTGTGGCCGGTGCCAGTGGCTCAGCCCGTCGGCGCCAGCCGCCGCAGCAGCTGCCCGACCGGGTTCGCCCGCCTGTCCGGGGCGTGCCGGGCGGTCTGGTTGCGCAGCAGTGCCTCGAACGCCTCGCCGATCCTGGTCACCTCGTCGCGCGGCTCGTTCGGCTCGGCGAGGCCCGCCGTGACGGCGAGCATCCGCAGCTCCGCATCGTGCATCGGCCGCAGTGCCGGGTGGTGCGGCAGGTGCGCCTCGAGCACGGCGTGCAGCGTCGGGTGGTCGCGGACGGCGCCGTGCCATGCCCGGGCCACCGCGTCGACGTGGTCGCTCTCCCCGCCGCCCGGCACGTCGTCGGCGTCCTCCGGGCCCGCGACCTCGGCGCGCAGGTACCCGCCGAGCACCTGGGTCCACTTGTAGTGCAGTGCGCGCAGCAGGTTCTCCTCGGTGCCGAAGGCCCGTTCGGCCCCCTCGACCTCGGCGAACGGCAGTGGGGCGCCGGGTGCGCGCCGCGCCTGCCGCAGTACGGCTTCGATGATGTCGCGCCGCTGATAGTAGTCGTTCCAGCTCATGGCCTGATCCCCTTCCGTGACCCGGGTCATACCAACGGTTTGCGGCATACTCCCGGTACGGACCTGACACGCCAAACATACCACCGGTATGGCCGGTGCAAACGGCGTAGAGTTGTGAGGGTGGTGACAATGAGGTCCAGGCGAGAGGACTATTCCGAGTCCACGCGTTCCGCCTTGGTCGACAGCGCTGTCAAGCTGTTCACCAAACGTGGCTACGCCGGCACTTCCCTCGACGAGATTGCCAGGCGAGCAAGAGTCACAAAAGGTGCGCTCTATCACCACTTCAGCGGCAAGCAGGCGCTGTTCGAGGCGGCGTTCGACGCGGTGGAAAGCCGGGTTTACGGTCGCCTGGACAAGATCCTGCGCGGGGATGAACCACCCTGGGATCGCGCATTGCGGGGACTGCGGGAATTCATCTCCAGCTGTCTGGATCCCGCTTATCAGCGGATTGCCGTGCACGAGGCGCCCGTCGTGATGGGCTGGCAACGGTGGCGGGAGGCGGAGGACAGGTACAGCTTCGGGCTGATCCGGTCGAGCCTGCAGGACCTGATCGACGCGGGCGAGGTGGACAGCGTGCCGGTCGAGGTCACCTCCCGGCTGCTGTTCGGCGCGCTCTCCAGCGCGGCCACCGAGATCGCCAGCTCGTCCGAGCCGGAGAAGGTGGGCGCGCAGATCGAGGAGGTCATCGTGCACCTGCTGCACCAGGTGCGCCGCCGGTAGGCTGCCGGCGTGGAACTGAGGATCTTCACCGAGCCCCAGCAAGGGGCGGGCTACGACGACCTGCTGCGGGTGGCGAAGGCCACCGAGGACGCCGGCTTCGACGCGTTCTTCCGCTCCGACCACTTCCTGAAGATGGGATCGGTGACGGGCCTGCCGGGCCCGACCGATGCCTGGATCACGCTGGCGGGCCTCGCCAGGGAGACCTCGCGGATCCGGCTCGGCACGCTCGTGACGGCTGCGACCTTCCGGCACCCTTCGGTGCTGGCCATCTCCGTGGCTCAGGTGGACCAGATGTCCGGCGGCCGGATCGAGTTCGGCCTCGGCACGGGCTGGTTCGCCGACGAGCACACCGCCTACGGCCTGCCGATGCCCGAGCTGCGCGAGCGCTTCGACCTCTTCACCGAGCAGCTGGAGATCATCACCGGGCTGTGGGCAACGCCGGAGGGGCAGGCGTTCTCCTTCGACGGCGAGCACTACCGGCTGGCCGAGGCGCCCGGGCTGCCGAAGCCCGCGCAGCGGCCGCGGCCGCCGGTGATCATCGGGGGCACGGGCAGGAAGCGCACGCCGGAGCTCACCGCGCGGTTCGCCGACGAGATCAACGTGCCGTTCAACGACATGGACACCGCGCTCGCCCAGTACGAGCGGGTCGCCGACGCCGCAAGGGCGGCCGGGCGGAACCCGGACGAGATCACCCGCTCGGCCGCGCAGGTGGTGGCCATCGGCCGGGACGAGCCGGAGCTGGCCCGGCGGGCGGCCGCGATCGGGCGGGACGTGGCGGAACTGCGGGAGAACGGCATCGCGGGCACCCCCGCGGAGGCTGTCGACAAGATCGGCCGATGGCGCGAGAAGACCGGTATCTCACGCCTGTACCTGCAGGTCCTCGACCTGGCCGACCTCGACCACCTCGACCTCATCGCCGCCGAGGTCGCCCCCCACCTCCGCTAGCCGCGAGAAGCGAGGTCAGGTCTGGAGGGCGAAGGTGACACCGGGGGCGGCGGGCTGCTCCGGGCGGGGTAGCCAGCGGTCCTCGGTCACCGGCAGCTCGCCGTCCAGCGCGGCCAGCACGGCGTCGCGGGCGAGCGGCAGCACGTCGGCCACCGTGACGTCGCGACCGAGCTCGGCCGCCAGCGACGTCACCCCCGCGTCCCGGATCCCGCACGGCACGATCTTGTCGAACGCCGTGAGGTCGGCGTCGCAGTTGAGCTCGAAGCCGTGCATGGTGACCCCCCGCTGCACGCGGATGCCGATCGCGGCGATCTTGCGCTCCGGGCCGCGGTCGTCGGCGGGCAGCCAGACGCCGCTGCGGCCCTCGACGCGCCCGGTGTGCACGCCCAGCCGCCCGCACACGCTGATCAGCGCCTCCTCCAGCCGCCGCACGTACTGCACCACGTCGATCGGGTCGCCGAGCTTCACGATCGGGTAGCCGACCAGCTGGCCGGGCCCGTGCCAGGTGATCTTGCCGCCGCGGTCCACGTCGATCACCGGGGTGCCGTCGGCCGGCCGGTCACCCGGCTCGGTGCGCTTGCCCGCCGTGTACACGGAAGGGTGTTCCAGCAGCAGCATGGTGTCCGGCCCGTGGCCGTCCGCGCGGGCGTCGACGTAGCGGCGTTGCAGGTCCCATGCTTCGAGGTAGTCGATGACCCCGATCTCGCGGACATCGACGGGATCGGCGGTGGCACGGCAGGAAGCGGTCGCAGTCACGTCCCCGAGGTTACGCCGCGCGGCGACCGGCCGGAACCGGATCCGGCGCGGGCAGTAGCCGCAGCGCGGCGCCGGCGAGCAGGCCGACGCCACCGACGGCGAGCACCGCGCCGACCGTGTCCGTCAGCCAGTGCACCCCCAGCGCCATCCGGCTGACGGCGCACAGGGCCGTCGCCACGCACGCGGCCCATGCGGCCCGCCGGACGAGCCGGCGGGCCAGCCACAGGCACAGCACGACCACGACGAACCCGGTGCTCGCCACGGACACCACATGCCCGCTCGGGTAGGCGAAGTCCACGTACTCGCGGGGCCGCTCCCGTTCGAACAGCGGCTTGAACGTGAAGCTGGTGCTCCGGCACAGCGCCAGCAGGAGCAGCAGCCGCAGCAGCAGGCCCGCCCTGGCCCGCGCGGCGCGCCGCCACAGTAGCCAGGCCACCACCAGCAGGCTCACCCCGAGCAGTACCGGCAGTACCGGCCCGAGCACGGCGCTCACCCCCGCGGCGACATCGCCCAATGGGCCTCGCCAGCGGTCCTCCAGCGTGCCGGCGACCGCGGCATCCGGCCGGGCGGGCGCACCGTGCACGACCAGGCCGAGTGCGACGAACGCGCTGAGCAGCAGCCCGCCGAGCAGCACGTACCGCTTCACAGCACCGCGGCCAGCGCCTTGTCGAGGTCGGTGTGGGCGAAGGTGAACCCGGCGCCCGGCAGCGCGCGCGGAACCGCCCTCGGTCCGCTCAGGATCATCTCCTCGGCCGCCTCGCCGAGCACCACCCGCAGCGCAGGGCCCGGCACCCACCACGGGGCCGGCCGGTGCAGGGCCCGTCCCAGCGCACGGGTGAACTCCGCGTTGGTGACCGGGTTCGGCGTCGCGAGATTGACCGGCCCGGAGACCGCTTCGTGCTCCAGCGCGAACCGGATGGCGGCCACCTGGTCGGGCAGGCTGATCCACGGGAAGTACTGCCTGCCGTCGCCGAGCCTGCCGCCGAGGCCGAGCCGGAACAGCGGTTTGAGCGGCCCGAGCAGGCCGCCCCTGCCGGAGAGGACGGGTGCGGTCCGCAGCAGCACCACACGCGCGCCGCCCCGCGCCGCGGAGGTGGCGGCCTCCTCCCACGCGACGCACAGCTCGGCGAGGAAGCCCTCGCCGGCCGGGGCGGACTCGTCGACCTCGCGGTCGCCGGTGTCGCCGTAGTAGTTGATGCCCGACGCGCTCAGGAACACCGGCACGCCGTGCTCGGCGGCCGCCTCGGCGAGCACTTCCGTGGGCTCCAGCCTGCTGTCGGTGAGCACCTGTTTGCGGGCACCGCTCCAGCGCCCTGACGCCAGTGCCGCGCCGCACAGGTTGACGACCGCGTCCACGCCGTCGAACGCGCCGTCGTCGATCCGGCCGGCCGGCGGGTCCCAGCCGCGCTCGTCACCCCCGCGCGGTGCCCGGCGCACCAGGCGGCGCACCTCGTGGCCCGACTCCCGCAGCCCGGACACGAGCGCATTGCCGATGAGACCGCTGGAGCCGGCGATGAGGACCCGCATGGCGACACTCTATGTGCGCGAAGGGGCGCCCGCCGTCCGGCGGGCGCCCCTTGCGTTTTGCCGGTGCCTACAGGCCCAGCTCGTCCTCGAAGTTGCCCTCTTCGAGCCGGTTCTTGATCGTGGTGAGGAACCGGCCCGCGTCGGCACCGTCGACCAGCCGGTGGTCGTAGGTGAGTGGCAGGTAGGCCATCGAGCGGATGGCGATGGTGTCGCCGTCGCCGTCGCTGATCACCACCGGCCGCTTCACGACCGCGCCGGTGCCGAGCATCCCGGCCTGCGGCTGCACGATGATCGGGGTGTCGAACAGCGCGCCGTTGCTGCCGATGTTGGTCACCGTGAACGTGCCGCCGGTGAGCTCCTCCGGCTTGACCCTGTTGGTGCGCGCCCGCTCCGCGAGGTCGGCGATGCGGTGCGCGAGCCCGGCGAGGCTGAGCTCGCCCGCGTCGTGGATCACCACGGAGAGCAGCCCGCGCTCGGTGTCCACGGCGATGCCCAGGTGCACGGCGCCGTGGTAGGTGATCTCCTTGGTCTCCTCGTTGTAGGACGCGTTGACGTTCGGGTGCTGCTTGAGCGCCTCGACCGTCGCCTTCGCGAAGAACGGCAGGAACGTGAGGTTGACGCCCTCGCGTTCGCGGAACGCCGCCTTCGCCCGCTGGCGCATCCGGGCGATCTTGGTGACGTCCACCTCGTGCACCTGCGTCAGCTGCGCGGAGACCTGCAGCGACTCCTTGGTCTTCTGCGCGGTGATCTGCCGGATCCGGCTGGCCTTCTGGACGGTGCCGCGCAGGGCCGCCTTCTCCGAGTCCGACACGGCGGGCCGGGCGCTGGGGGCGGACGGCGCGGAAGGTGCGGAAGGTGCGGACGGCGCCTCGGCCGGCCGCTCGGCGGCGGCCGGTGCGGGCTCCTGCTCCTTCTTCTGCTTCTCCTCGACCGCCGCGAGCACGTCCTGCTTCCGGATGCGGCCGCCGACGCCCGTGCCCCGCAAGGTGCCGAGGTCGATGTCGTGTTCCGACGCCAGCTTGCGCACCAGCGGTGTCACGTACGGGGCACCCGCACCGTCCTGAGCGGACGGCTCGGCCGCGGCGGCGGGCTCCGGCTGCTGCTGGGGCTGCTCCTGAGGCTGCCGCTGTTGCGGCGGCTGCTGCTGGGGCTGAGCCTGGGCCGGCGCGGGGGCCGGTTCCGGCTGCTGCGTCTGCTGCTGGGGAGGGGCCTGCGGCGCGGGCTCCTCGGCCGGTGCCTGCGGCTGCGGCTGCTGCTGGGGCTGCTGGGGCTGTTGCGGCTGTGCCGGCGCGGCCGCCTGCGCCCCGGGCTGGCCGATCACGGCGAGCCTGCCGCCGACCTCGACGGTCTCGTCCTCGCTCGCGCTGATCTCCAGGATCGTGCCGGCGACGGGGGAGGGCACCTCGGTGTCGACCTTGTCGGTGGAGATCTCGAGCAGTGGCTCGTCCACCTCCACGGTGTCGCCGACCTGCTTCAGCCAGCGGGTGACGGTGCCCTCGGTGACGCTCTCCCCGAGTTCGGGCAGGTTCACCGGGGTGCCCTCGGCCTGGCCGCCGCCCTCGGCAGGCGCCTGCTGCTGCGCCGCGGGCTCCGGCTGCTGCTGGGGCTGAGCCTGGGGCTGGGGCTGGGGTTCGGCCTGCGGCTGCTGCTGGGGCTGCTGGGGCTGCTGCTGCTCCGGCTGGGCCTGCTGCTCCGGCTGCTGCTGGGGCTGGGCCTGCTCCTGGGACGGTGCGGGGGCGGCCGGTTGCGCGCTCGCGCCACCGCCACCACCGGACCCGTCGTCGATCACGGCGAGTTCCGCGCCGACCTCGACCGTGTCGTCTTCGCGTGCCACGATCTTCTGCACCGTGCCGGCGACGGGGGAGGGCACCTCGGTGTCGACCTTGTCGGTGGAGATCTCGAGCAGTGGCTCGTCCACCTCCACCGTGTCACCCTCCTGCTTCAACCACCGGGTGACGGTGCCCTCCGTGACGCTCTCACCGAGCTCCGGCAATGTGACGGAGTACGCCATCGTTCGCTGACTCCCTTGACTGTGTCTGGTGTGGTCTGGTTCTGCGCCGCGCTGCTAGCCGTGCACGTGCAGCGGCTTGCCGGCCAGCGCGAGGTGCGCTTCGCCGAGAGCCTCGGTCTGGGTCGGATGGGCGTGGACAAGCGGGGCGACATCCTCGGGGAAGGCCTCCCAGTTGTAGATGAGCTGCGCCTCGCCGATCAGCTCGCCGACGCGGTCGCCGACGAGATGCAGACCGACGACCGGCCCGTCCGGTGCCTTGACCAGCTTCACCCCACCGGAGGTCTTCAGGATCTGGCTCTTGCCGTTGCCGGCCAGGTCGTAGGTGAACGTGGTGACGTCCGAGCCGTACTTCTCCTTGGCCGCGGTCTCGGTGAGCCCCACGGAGGCGACCTCCGGGTGCGAGTAGGTGACCCTGGGGATCCCCGCCTCGTCGATCGGGGTCGGGTTCAGTCCCGCGATCTCCTCGGCCACGAAGATGCCCTGCTGGAAGCCGCGGTGCGCGAGCTGCAGGCCGGGCACGATGTCGCCGACCGCGTAGACGTTGTCCAGGTTCGTGCGCAGCCGCTCGTCGGTGGGCACGAACCCGCGGTCCATCCGCAGCCCGGCCTCGTCGTAGCCGTGGCCCGCGGTGTTCGGGCCGCGGCCGACGGCGACCAGCATCAGGTCGGCCTCCAGCGTCTCGCCGGATTCCAGCGACACGCTCACGCCCTTGTCGTCCTGCTTGGCGCCGGTGAACCGCACACCTGTCTTGAAGGCGATCTTGCGCTTGCGGAACGCGCGTTCGAGCTGCTTGGACGCGAACTCGTCCTCGTTGGGCACGAGCCGCGGCAGTGCCTCGACGATCGTGACCTCGGCACCGAAGGAGGCCCAGACGCTGGCGAACTCGACGCCGATCACGCCGCCGCCGAGCACGACGACCTTCTCCGGGATGTAGTCGAGGTTGAGGGCGTCCTCGCTGGCGATGATCCGGCCGCCCAGGTCGAGGCCGGGCAGCGTCTTCGAGTACGAGCCCGTGGCCAGCAGGACGTTCTTGCCGGTGTACCGGGTGCCGTCGACGTCCACCGAGGTGCCGCCGGCGAAGGTGCCGGTGCCCTCGACGTAGTTGATCTTGTGCGCCTTGGTCAGTCCCTGCAGCCCCTTGTAGAGGCGCGAGACGATCGTGTCCTTGTACTTGTTGACCCCGGCGATGTCCACACCCTCGAGGACGGTCTTGACACCGAACTGCTCGCCGTCGCGGGCCGAGTCGGCGACCTCGGCCGCGTGCAGGAGCGCCTTGGTCGGGATGCAACCTCGGTGCAGGCAGGTGCCGCCCAGCTTGTCCTTCTCGATCAGGGTGACGGAAAGGCCCAGCTCGGCCGCGCGGAACGCCGCGGCATAGCCGCCCGATCCGCCACCGAGGATCACTAGGTCGGCGGAGGTGTCGGTCACTTGTCAAACTCCTCGGCTGGCAGTGGCGATCGTGTACACGGGCGCCGTGGGTGCGCTCATCACACCTCATCTTGTCACTACGTCTGACAGGCTTGCGACCTAGTGCTCGTGTGCGGGCACACACGCCGCCGGTCCCCGGGATAATGATCGGGAAGCCCGTGAGAGGAGACGTGATCGACGTGGGGTTGTTCGACGCGCTGCGAGGCAGACGCAAGGGCGGCCGTAAGGGTAGCGGCAAAGGTGGCGGCAAGCCGGGGACGCTGCGGCAGGCGAGCGACGCCGACACCCGGCATCTGGACGAATGGGCAGGTCAGCGCCGGGGTGTCGAGGCATTCGTCGAGCCGCGCACCGCGGTCACCGAGACCACCGTGGTGCTGGTCGCCCACGACGGTGAGTGGACGCGGCGGCGGATCGGCAGCCTGGAGGCCGCCCAGCGCTTCGGCAAGAAGAGGTCGATGCCGGTCTACGAGGTCGCCAAGACCGGTTACCCACAGCGGATGCGCGACTACACCGAACGGCAGCGGATCCTGGAGCGCAGGCGCAGGGCCGAGCGCGACTCGTGACCGGTCACCGGGCGGCCTCCAGCAACCTGCGGTGCTCTTCGAGGACGGCCCGGACGCCCGCGTAGCTGGTGCTGCCGAAGAGCGGATCGTGTTCGGTGACCCGGCCGCTTCCCGGATGCAGCACGAGCACGGGAGGGTCGCTGATCGCGATCCCCGCTGCCGTGCCGCCGGTGCCGAGTTCGCTCGCGGCGAGCAGGCGAGGGAAGACGACGTCGGCCGGCAGCCCGTCACAGGCGAGCAGGAACTCCCGGTACTCACCCGGCAGAGGGACGCCGAGCCGCATCTGCGCGGCCGTGACCTCGGCGGGCGCGGCGGGTGGTGGCACCGCGTCCGGCTCGTCGCGCAGCCGCATGATCTCGGTGACCAGTCCCAGCCAGTCCCCGTGCCGGGTGTGCTCGGTGACCGGCCGGTAGCGCGTGTGCAGCGCGGCGACCAGCGCCCCCGCGCAGTCGCCCGGCCATTCGTCCGGCACCGGCAGCGCCCCTCCCGCCAGCAGCGGCGCGACGTGCCGGCAGGCGGCGAGCGTCGCGACGTCCGGCCGGGGCCGCCGCCACGCTAGCTCGGCCCAGCGCCGCAGCGCGTCCTTCGCCGCGTCCTGCTCGCCCGCCCGCGCGCACGACTCCGCCTCGGCGGCGAGCGCACGCAGCGGGTCCGGAGCGCGGGGCTCGTCCAGCCGGTCGGCCACGCCGGTGACGATCCGCGCGACGGTGGAGTCGCCGAGCAGGTCGGACGGCAACGCCGGCTCGGTGCGCTCCAAGTGGGCCCGGTGCGCCGCCTCCTCCTCGTCGAGATCCAGCGGAGGCAGCTCGGCGGCCCAGTCCGGTGCGCCGCCGCTCCGGGTGGCGAAGAGCATGGCCCACGCCCTCGCCTGCACGGGGCCGGCGACCAGCGCGGTCAGCGGCCGTTCGGTGGCCGCGCGCCAGCGGCGCACCAGCCGGTCGGCCTCCTCGGCGGCACCCGCGGCGGCGATGAGCAGCGCCGCGTGTCCGACCGCCGCGTCGACGCCCGGGTCGGCGGCCGTGAGCACCTCGCGCACGGCCGCCTCGGTGTAGGTCGGCTGCTCCCCGGTCACCCGTTGTCGGCGATGTCCGCGAGCGTCGCGGCGATCGTGCGCACCGGCACGCCGGTGCCGCCCTTGCCGGTGTAGCCCCACGGGGAGCCGGTGTTGTAGGACGGCCCCGCGATGTCGATGTGCGCCCACGGCAGGCCGTCGGCGACGAACTCGCGAAGGAAGACACCGGCCGCGAGCATGCCGCCCCAGCGGTGCCCGGTGATGTTGGCGAGGTCGGCGAGCCGGGAGTCGAGGTCGCCGCGCAGCTCCTCCGGCAGCGGCATCGCCCAGCCGTGCTCGCCGGTGGCCCGCGCGATCGCGGCGACGCGGTCGCGGAAGGTGTCGGAGCCCATGATCCCGGCCGTCCGGGTGCCGAGTGCGACGATCTGGGCGCCGGTCAGGGTCGACGTCTCGATCAGGTAGTCGGGGTCGTCCTCGGCCGCGCGCACGATCGCGTCGGCGAGCACGAGCCTGCCCTCGGCGTCGGTGTTGAGCACCTCGACGGTCTTGCCGCCGTACATGGTCAGGACGTCACCGGGCCGGTAGGAGGTGCCCGAAGGCATGTTCTCCGCGAGCGGGATGTGCGCCGTCACCTCGAGCGGGTACTTGAGCTTCGCGGCGAGCACCACCGAGGCGAGTACCGCGGCGGCCCCGGACATGTCCGAGGTCATGTTGTCCATGCTCGCGGCGGGCTTGATCGAGATGCCGCCGGTGTCGAACGTGATGCCCTTGCCGACGAGCGCGACCTTCGTCCGCGCCTTCGCGCCCCGATAGCCGATGCGCAGCAGGCGCGGCGGGCGGGAGGAGCCGCTGCCGACGCCGAGGATGCCGCCGAACCCCTTGCGCTTGAGCGCTTTCTCGTCCAGCACCTCGAACTCGAGCCCGGCCGACTCGGCGAGCTTGCGCGCGCGCTCGGCGAACGAGGCGGGGAACAGGTCGTTCGGCGGCGTGTTGATCAGGTCCCTGGCGATGATCACCGACTCGGCGATCGCGGTCGCGGCCTTCAGCGTCGCGCGGTGCTCCCGCTGGCTGCCCTCCGCCGGGCTCGCGACGTCCATTGTGGACACCGGCGCGTCGCCGGGCTCCGACTTGTACTCGGTGAAGCTGTAGGCGCCGAGCACGGTGCCCTCCACGGCGCCCTGCAGGTCCACGGCCGAAAGGGTGGTCAGCGCGCGGCCGGTGCCGGCGAGCGCGCGGCCGGACGCCCCGGCGGCGCGGCGCACCTGGTCCTGGCCGAAGGTTCCGTCGGCCTCCGGCTTGCCGAGTCCGGCGGCCAGCACGAACCCCGCGGGCAGCTTGCCCAGGGTCGGCAGCTTGACGATCTCCTCGGCCTTGCCGGTGGCCCCCAGCGTGCGGAGCACCTCGGCGAGCGTCCCGCCGAGCGCCTCGTCGACCGCCTCGGTGCCCGGCGCGAGCTCGACGCCGTCCCGGCCCTGCACGGTGCCGACGACGACGGCCTCGGCCCGGGTCTTGCCCAGCGCCGTCCTGGTGTTCTCGGTAAGGGCAAGCTTCGGCAGGCTCACGTCTGGCTCCTGGCTTCCGGTTGCTGGTGCACGCCGGGCGGTTACCCGGGCTGATCGTGGGCCATGCTATTGACCCACCCGGCGCGCGATGAGAGGGAGGTGGCGGGGATGCGGCTCGGCGCGGGCCTTCCCGTCGCGCTCGCCGTGGCCTCCGCCGCTGCGGGCTGGGGGCTGCTCGGCGGGCTCGTGCTGGCGGCCGCGCTCGCCGCGTGCACGCCGTGGACGGTGGCGGCGGGCCGGGCGCCGCGGCTGCTCGCCTGCACGCGCGCGGCGGCCCGGCTGGGCGTGCTCGCGCTGTGCGGAACGGTGTTCGCGGCCTACCTGGTGCCGGAACGCCCGGCGCTCGCGGCGGCCGGGTTCGTCGCGGTGGTCACCGCCGTGGCGGTCGCGGGACTGCGCACGGTCCCGTACCGGCGCTGGGTGGCCGGTGCGCTGCTCGTCGCGGCGGCCGCGTTCGTGGCGCTGTGCGTGGCGGTCCCGCCGGCCGCCTCGCCCGCGCGGGCCGGACTGGACGCCCGGGGTGTGCTGCTCGCCGGTGCCGTGCTGTTCCCGCTGCTGAGCGGCTTGCCGCGGCTCCGGCTGGCGGTGGGGTCCGTGGTCGCGGCAGCCGTCGCGGCGGCGGCGCTGTACCAGCTCGGGCCGGTCCGGCTCGGCCTTTCGCCGACCTCGCTGCGGGACGTCCTCGGAGCCGCCGACGCCGCGGCGCTGCAACCGTTGCTCAGTGCTGTGGTCGTGCTCGCGACCGCGACGGCCGGGCTGGCCGCCCTCGGCGGCGCGCACGCCGAGGGCGTGCCCGCTATCGGACCCGGCCGCAGCGGGACCACGGTGGCGCTCGGACTGGGAGCGGCGCTGGCCGCGGCCGTGCTCGGTCCTGTCGGCGCGTTGTTGCTGGCGGCGGCGCTCACGCTGGCCGGTGCGGCTGCCGCGGCCGGTGTCGTGCTCCGGCACGAGCGGCGCGCCGGTGCCACCTTGGCCACCTTGGCCACCGTGCTCTCCGTCGTGCTGCTCGCCGGGCTGGTTTCCGCGGGCGCTCAGGCCATCATGTAGGCAAGACCCAGCAGCACCAGGGCGGCGACGGCCAGCCCGGCCATCGAGGCGCCGGGCAGGTCGCGCGGGAACACCTTCTCGTGCAGACCCTTCCACCACACGACGCCGAACACGGCGCCGATGATGCCGAGGAAGCCGCCGAAGCCGCCTGCCATGATGTAGCCGATCAGCACGAGCATGCCCGCCGCGAAGGTGAGCAGCGCGGCGGCGGCGAAGGTCTTGGCGTCGGACGCCGGGCCGGCCGAGACGCCGTTACCGGGGGGCGGCCGCGAAGGCTGGTAGGTCACGGCATCCATGCTAGGTGCCGAGCCCAGGCCTCGTGAGTGCGCACACGAGTTCTAACTCGCGTGCGCGCTCACGAGCGCAGTCGGGACCGCGGAATGTTCTGACGTCCAACTAAGCGATATCCTCCTCGGCATGACGACGACGAACCTCTTCACCAGGACCCTCAGCACGACCCCCGCCACGGCGGAGCGGGTCGCGGAGGTACTGGCGAAGCCCGGGTTCGGAACGAACTTCACCGACCACATGGTGACCGTGCGCTGGACCGCCGAGCGCGGCTGGCACGACGCGGGCGTCCGGCCCTACGAGGCGCTGACCCTCGATCCGGCCACGTCGGTGCTGCACTACGGCCAGGCCGTCTTCGAGGGGCTCAAGGCGTACCGGCAGCCGGACGGCTCGATCGGCGCCTTCCGCCCGGACGCCAACGCCGCCCGCTTCCGCCGCTCCGCGCGCAGGCTCGCGATGCCGGAACTGCCCGACGAGCTGTTCCTCGGCTCGCTCGGTGAGCTGATGACGGTGGACGGCCACTGGGTGCCGACCAAGCAGGGCGACTCGCTGTACCTGCGCCCGTTCATGATCTCCACGGAGGCCGGGCTTGGCGTGAACCGGCCGGCGGGCTCGTACCTGTACTCGCTGATCGCCTCCCCCGCGGGCTCCTACTTCGCGGGCGGAGTGCAGCCGGTGAGCGTGTGGCTGTCCACGGAGTACGTGCGGGCGGCGCCGGGCGGGACCGGCGAAGCCAAGTGTGCGGGGAACTACGCCGCCGCGTTCGTGGCGCAGGCCCAGGCCGTGGAGCAGGGCTGCGACCAGGTGGTCTGGCTGGACGCGGCGGAGCGCCGGTGGGTCGAGGAGATGGGCGGGATGAACCTGTTCTTCGTCTTCGGCTCCGGCGAGGGCGCGCGGCTGGTGACTCCCGAGCTGAGCGGTTCGCTGCTGCCCGGCATCACCCGGGACTCGCTGCTCACGCTCGCGGCGGATTTCGGCTACCGCGTCGAGGAGCGCCGCATCTCCACCGACGAGTGGGAGAAGGCCGCGAGGTCCGGGGAGCTGACCGAGGTGTTCGCGTGCGGCACGGCCGCGGTGATCACGCCGGTGGGCCGCGTCAAGCACACGGGCGGCGAGTTCCTGGTCGCGGGCGGGCAGCCCGGCGAGGTGACCATGCGCCTGCGCGAGGAGCTGACCGGCATCCAGGAGGGCACCCGGCAAGACCCGCACGGCTGGATGCACACCCTCGCCCCACCCCCCGCCGCGTAAGTCCCGTCCCCTCGTGAGTGGCCACGCGAGTTCTAACTCGCGTGGCCACTCACGAGGGGTCTTGGGGGGTGGCCTCGGCGAGCACGCGCACCGCCATCGACAGCAGCGGTAGCGCCGCGACCGCGCCCGCGGCGCCGCCCACGCGGATGCCCAGGTCGACGAGCGGTTCCAGATCCAGGTGTTCCAGCGCGAGCACGTGTGCCGGCTCGCCCGAGCGGTGCGCCGCCTGCCACCACGACCGGGCCCCCGGCGCGAGCTCCTCGGCGACCAGGGCGGCGGCCCCCGCCGAGAGCCCGTCCAGCAGGACCGGCGTGCGCCGCACCGCAGCCTGTGCGAGGAAACCGGTCATCGCGGCCAGGTCCGCGCCGCCCGCCGTTCGCAGCAGCGCCACGGGATCGCCCAGCACCGGCTTGGCCCTGCGCAGCGCGTCGCGCACGGCGAGCGTCTTGCGCATCCAGGTCCGGTCGTCGATGCCCGAGCCGCGGCCGGCCACGGCCACCGGTTCCGTACCGGTCAGCGCGGCCACCAGCACCGCGGCCGGCGTGCTGCCCGCCACCCCCAGCTCGGCGGGCACGAGCAGGTTCGCGCCGCCGTCCACCTCCGCGTCGGCGATCCGCGCACCCGCTTCGAGCGCTTCCTGCACCTCCTGCTCGGTCAGCGCGTCCTCGACGTCGATCGAGCCGGAGCCACGGCACACCTTGAACTCTTCGTCCGCCCCGCCCGGCTCGCCGTCCACCGCGACGTCGACCACGCGCACGCTCGCGCCCGCCGTGTCGGCGAGCACGCTGAGCGGCGCGGCACCGGCGAGCACCGCGTCCACCAGCCGCACCGTGGTCCCCGGCGGGTGGGCGGACACGCCCCTGGCCGCGACGCCGTGATCGGCGGCGAACACGACCACGCGGGGCCGGGTGAGCGGGCGCGGCGGCGACTTACCCTGGCAGGCGGCGACCCACGCACCGAGGTCCTCGAGCCTGCCGAGCGCGCCGGCCGGCCTGCCGAGCGCGCCGTGCCGCCGGTACGCCTCCGCCCTGGCGTTCTCGTCGGGCTGGGGTACGTCGCGGATGCCGGCGAACTCTGTGCGCACGGGCACAAGCTACCGGGCGTCCCACGTGAGCAGTGCCCTGGCCAGCGAACTGTCGCAGACGAGCACGTCGAGCACCCGGGTGCGCAGCGCGCCGAGCGCGCCGCTCGCCTTCTCCGGGCCCGCCGCCACCCCGGCGACCGTGCCGATGGCCGCGAGGTCGGCGAGCGAGAGACCGAGTACGCGGTCGTCGGCCGGGCCGGTCAGCGGTGAGCCGTCGGCGTCGAAGAACCGGGCGCACAGGTCGCCGACCGGCCCGGCGGCGTCGAACCTGGCCTGTTCCTCCGCGGTCAGGTTCATGGCCTTGACCAGCGCCGCCGAGGAACCATGGCCGACGCTGCCGATGCCGACGATCGCCACCTGCGCGCGCCGGGCGGCCTCCAGCGTGCGCTGGACCGTCGGCTCGGCGAGCAGCACGTCCCGGCCCGCCTTCGAGGTGAGCAGCGCGGGGGCGTGCAACCGCTGGAAGCTGCCGCCGACCCGGCCCGCGAGGTCGCGGACGAGTTCCTCCCCGGTGATCGCGGAGTCCACGGCGGACAGCCCGCCGACGAGCGGCAGCACCTCGACGTCCAGCCCGCCCTCGTCCGGGATGTGCTGCACCACGGCCTGTAGCCCGTGGCCCCAGGACACGCCGACCTGCTGGCCCGGCTGCAGGGTCTCCAGCAGCCAGCGGGCGCCGAGGTCGCCGACCCTGGCCAGCGGCCGGTCGCCGCTGTGGATCTCCGCGACGCGGCAGTCGCGCAGCCCGAACCGCCCGGCGAGCTCGCTCTCCAGCCCCAGGTCGCGGCCGGTCGGGTCGTTGATCTGGATCCGGACGATGCCGCGTTCGCGGGCCGCCGTGAGCATCCGGGAGACACTCGACCGGCTCACCTCCAGCGCGGTGGCGACCTCGTTCTGCGAGCGCCCCTCCTCGTAGTACAGGCGCGCGGCTCTGACCAGGAGTTGCTGGTCGCGGGGCGGTGGCATCACGCCTCCGGGTCGCTGGCCAGGAGCGTCGATAGTTCGGACAGCGCACTGTCGGCACCTTCGCCGTCGGTCCGCAGGATCACCTCTTCCCCGTGCCCGATCGCGAGGCTCAGCACGGACAGCATGCTGCGCGCGTCCACGGGCTCCGTGCCGGGGCGGCCGATCGACACCAGGCCCGGATGTTTCGCCGCCGCCTTGACGAACAGGCTGGCCGGCCGGGCGTGCAGGCCGACCGGGGACGCGATCTTCACGCGGATCTCCGGCATGCGTGCTCCTTCGATGTTGGGTCTTGTCGCCGTCGGAGCGGCATGTTACACACATCACTGTCAAACGTGAAGAACGTGCGCACATAAGTGCAAACAAGCGGTGTCAGGGGGCCGGAAGAAGGAGGCCATGATGCAAGCGTCTGCTGTAATGGCGCAGCAGCCACCACCGTCGGAGAGTGAGTCGAGCGGCGGTGTGCTCGGCGTCTTCGAATGGCTGGGCACCCATTTCATCGGGCTGTTCAACAAGTCCGGGGAACAGTTCGTCGGGCTGGTGACGGGAATCCTGCCCACCCTGATCGTGCTGCTCACCTTCATGTACGCGCTCACCACGTTCATCGGTGAGCAGCGCGTGACCAGGGCGGTGCAGTGGTCGGCGAGGTGGTGGATCACCCGCTACACGGTGATGCCGATCATCGCGGTGCTGATGCTGACCAACCCGATGTGCTACTCGTTCGGCCGGTTCCTGCCGGAGCGGCACAAGCCCGCGTTCTACGACTCGGCCGTGTCGTTCGTGCACCCGGTGACCACGTTCTTCCCCTACGCCAACGCCGGCGAGCTGTTCGTCTGGCTGGGCATCGCCAACGGTGTGATGCAGCTCGGGGAGTCCACCGTGCCGCTGGCGCTGCGGTACCTCCTCGTCGGGATCCTGGTGATCTTCATCCGGGGCATCGTCACCGAGAAGCTCACCGCTTTCATGATCAAGCGAACCGGCCGCACCGAGGTGTTCGCCGATTTCGACCGTGAGTTCGAGGCAGCGAGGGCGGGTGGCAAGGCATGAGCGAGATCGACGCGGAGACCCACGTTTCCCGGGCGGTGTTCGTGCGGCCCGGCGCGGGCGGCTGGGGAAGGGGCCTGCTGCTGCGGCCCGGGGCGGGGCGCACGAAGGTGCTCTCGGTGACCGGCGGCGGCATCCACCCGGTGGCGGCGCGCATCGCGGAGCTCACCGGCGCCGAGGCCGTGGACGGCTTCACCACCAGCGTGCCCGACGAGGAGGTGCTGGCGGCGGTCATCAACTGCGGTGGCACCGCGCGGATCGGGGTGTACCCGCGCAAGGGCATCCCCACCGTCGACGTCTACGCGGGAGCACCCGGCGGGCCGCTCGCCCGGTTCATCACCGAGGACCTGTTCGTCTCCGCGGTGGGTGTCGGCGACGTCGCGCCGTCGGCCGACCCCGGAGACGGGCCGCGGGAGCCCGCGCCCGAGGTCACCGGCACCGTCCCGCCCCGCTCCGAACGACCGTCCACCCGCGACGTCGCGGCCACCGTCACCGGCGGCGGCCGCTTCGGCGAGGCCTTCAACTCGGTCACCGGCGTGTTCGTCCGGTTCGGTTCCGGCGTCGGGTCGTTCGTCAACACGATGCTCTCCGCCGGGCGGCAGACGATCGATCTGACGCTGAAGACGATCCTGCCGTTCATGGCCTACGTCAGCCTGCTGCTGGGCATCGTGATGTACACGGGGGTCGCGCAGTGGATGGGGCAGGTCCTCTCGCCCATCGCGAGCAACCCGATCGGGCTGGTGGCGATCAGCCTCGTCGTGGCGCTGCCGTTCCTGTCCCCGATCCTCGGACCGGGCGCGGCGATCGCGCAGGTGATCGGCACGCTGATGGGCAGCCAGATCGCCATCGGCGCGCTGCCCGTGCAGTACGCGCTGCCCACGCTGTTCGCGATCAACGGGCAGGTGGGGTGCGACTTCGTGCCGGTGGGGCTCGCGCTCGGGGAGGCCAAGCCGGAGACGGTCGCGGTCGGCACCCCGGCCGTGCTCATCAGCAGAATGATCACCTCCCCGCTCGCGGTCGTGATTGCCTGGGCAGCGAGCTTCGGTCTGTAGGAGGACGCATGACTGTGTACTACGAGAGCACGGTGCTCCGCTCCGGTGCGGAGGCCGGGGAGATGGTCGAGGGTGGCGTGGTGATCCTCTACGCCGACCCGATCCCGGACGCGCTGGAGAGCGTGAGCGTCGTGCACGGCCCGGCGAAGGGCCCGGCGCGGGAGATCCGCCCCGGCGACGTCTTCGCGCTGGGCGAGCAGCGGCTGGATCTCGTCGCGGTGGGGGAACGCGCCCACGAGAACCTGCGCAGCCTCGGCCACATCGTCGTCTACCTCAACCCGGATGAGGGGACGTCCCTGCTGCCGGGTGCCGTGCACGCCAGGGGGACGCTGACCGTTCCCGCGGCTGGCGCGCGGCTCTCGCTGAGCGGGGGCGGATCATGAGCTGGCAGGTGGCGGTGCTGCTGGTGGCGGGCTTCGTGGTCGCCGGGGTGCTCAGCTACCGGCAGCACCTCGCGTACCAGCGGGCGGTGAACCGGCTCGCCACCGAGGAGAACCGCAGCGGGGTCCTGCTGGTGAGCGGGCGGGCGAAGGGTCGCTTGAGGGGGGCGGTCGTGCTGCTCTGCATCGACCGGCGGCGGGCGGAGGTCACCAGGGCGGTAGCGATGCAGGGCGCGTCGGTGTTCGCCGGGTTCCGGGACTGCCCGGATCTCGTCGGCCCGGTGGCCGGGGCGGAGGAGCGGGCCGGTTCCCGGGCGCTGGCGCGGGCGGTGCACGACGCCCTCGGTACCGCCGCGCGGCTGAACGCCGGTGCACTCCGGAGCCGCACCGCCTGACCGCTCTTTCCGAGGCGCCCCACGGGAACTCGCGTGGGGCGCCTCGTCGTGTCTGCACATCTGTGCAGGTCAGCGCCGCGAGGAGGGCTTGTGTGCGGCGATCCGCCGTGCTAACAAGGAGAGCACGGCGGTGCATACTAAATGCACATATGTGCAGACCGAAGGGTGTTGCGGGATGAGTTATGTCGATCGGCTGCGGGCGCGCGAGCGGGAGCTCGGCCGCCCGGTCCGGGTGGGACTCGTCGGCGCCGGCCAGATGGGGCTCGGCTTCGTCGTGCAGGCCGGCCGCATCGCGGGCATGGAGGTCGCGGCCATCGCCGACATCGCGCCGGAACGCGGGCGGCAGGCGTTCGCGCGGGCAGGCCGGGACGGTGTCGTCACCGCGGGCAGCCGGGCCGAGCTCGGCCGTGCCGTCGAGCTCGGCAGGCCGGTCGTCACCGACGACGCGATGACCCTCACCGGGCTGCCGGTCGACGTGCTCGTCGACGCCAGCGGCGTCCCCGAGGTCGGCGCGCGGGTGGCCTTCGCCGGGCTCCTCGCAGGCAAGGACATCGCGCTGCTCAACGTCGAGTGCGACGTCACCGTCGGCTTCCTGCTGGCCACGCTCGCGCGCGGCTTCGGCCGCGTCTACACCGTGTGCCGCGGCGACGAGCCGGTCGAGTGCAAGGCGCTCGTCGACCACGTGCGCGACATCGGCTTCGACATCGTGTGCGCGGGAAAGGGCAAGAACAACCCGCTCGACCCGGCCGCGACCCCGGCCTCGGTCGCCGAGCGCGCCGTGGCGAAGGGCATGAACCCGCACATGCTCGCGAGCTTCGTCGACGGGTCGAAGACCATGATCGAGATGGCGGCGCTGGCCAACGGGGCGAACCTGCGCGTCGCGAGCCGCGGGATGACCGGCCCGCACTGCACCGTGGACGGGCTGGCCGAGACGTTCCGGCCGGCCGCCGAAGGGGGAGTGCTGCCGGAGAGCGGCGTCGTGGACTACTGCACCGGGCCGGTGGCGCCCGGCGTGTTCGTGATCGGGCGCAGCGACCACCCCGTGGTCGTCGAGGAGATGGCCTACCTCGGCATGGGCAAGGGCCCGTACTACTCGTTCTACCGGCCCTACCACCTGGCGAGCGTGGAGGCGCCGCTCTCGGTCGCCGAGGCGGTGCTCGACCGCAGGCCGAGCCTCGCGCCGCGGGCGTGGAACGCCGAGGTGCTCGCCGTCGCCAAGCGGGACCTGCGGCCGGGTGAGCTCCTCGACGGCATCGGCGGCGACACCGTCTACGGCCTCACCGACAGCGCGGCCAACGCGCGTGCGGGCGGCCACGTGCCGCTCGGCCTCGCCGAGGGCGCCCGGGTGCTGCGCGAGGTGCCCGCTGGCACGGTGCTGACGTCCGGTGACGTGGCCGTCGACGAGACCACCACGATCGCCACCCTCCGCCGGCTGCAGGAGCGCCTGCTCGCCGGGGAGCCGGTCGAGTCGCTGGTCGCATGATGGATCTGCACAAGGACGCCGGTGCGGCGACGGAGATCCTCCGCACGATGTGGACCATCCGCCGGTTCGAGGAGGCGGTCGACGACATGTTCGCGCGCGGGCTCATGCACGGGACGATGCACCTCTCGATCGGGCAGGAGGCCGTGCCGGCCGGGGCGTGCCACGCGCTGGCGGAGGGCGACTACATCACCTCCACCCACCGCGGCCACGGGCACTGCATCGCGCGCGGCGCCCGGCTCGACGCGATGATGGCGGAACTGCTCGCCAAGGAGACCGGCTACTGCCGCGGGCGGGGCGGCTCGATGCACATCGCCGATGTCGCAACCGGGAACCTCGGCGCGAACGGCATCGTCGCCGGGGGCGTGCCGATCGCCGCGGGCGCCGGGCTCGCCATCCGGCTGCGCGGCCAGGACCGGGTGGCGGTGAGCTTCTTCGGTGACGGCGCGGTCAACGAGGGTGCCTGGCACGAGGGCGTGAACCTCGCCGCGATCTGGGACCTGCCGGTGGTGTTCGTCTGCGAGAACAACCAGTACGGCATGTCGATGTCCGTCGGGAAGGCGGCCAAGGTCGAGCGGCTGGCCGAGCGCGCGGCGGCGTACGGCATCCCGGGCAGCACCGTGGACGGCAACGACCCGCAGGCCGTGTACGACGCGGTGGCCGAGGCGGTGCACCGCGCCCGTGCGGGGCTGGGTCCCTCGCTCGTCGAGGCGCTGACCTACCGCTGGAAGGGACATTCCAAGAGCGACAAGAACCTCTACCGCACCCGCGAGGAGATCGAGGGCTGGCGTGAGCGGGACCCGATCACGCGGTTCGAGCGGGCGGTGGCCGGCACGCTCACCGACTCGGAGATCGCAGGCTGCCGGGAGCAGGCCCGCGACCGGGTACGCGCGGCGATCCGGACCGCGCACGCGGCCCCGGACGCCGAGGCCGCCACGCTGACCGACGCCGTCTACGCGAGGAGCGAGTGATGACCGCGGTGACGGAGGCGGCGACGGCCACCCGCACCCTGACCTACGCCGAGGCGGTGCGCGAGGCGCTCGCCCAGGCCATGACCGCCGACGAGCGGGTGTTCCTGCTCGGCGAGGACATCGGCACCTACGGCGGCGCGTTCGGCGTCACGGGCGACCTTGTGCACTCCTTCGGTGCCGAACGGGTGCGTGACACCCCGATCAGCGAGCTGGGCATCGTGGGCGCGGCGGTCGGTGCCGCCCTGGCCGGGATGCGGCCGGTGGTGGAGATCCAGTTCTCCGACTTCACCGCGCAGGCCATGGACCAGATCGCCAACCAGGCCGCCAAGATCCATTTCATGCTGGGTGGCGCGGCGAACGTACCGCTCGTGCTGCGCGCGCCGGGCGGCTCCGGGACCGGCGCGGCGGCGCAGCACTCGCAGAGCCTCGAGGCCTGGTTCGCCCACGTGCCCGGCCTGAAGGTGGTTATGCCGAGCACGCCGGCCGACGCGAAGGCGCTGCTGCTCGCGGCGATCGACGACCCGAACCCGGTGGTCGTGCTGGAACACAAGCTGCTCTACAAGGAGCGCGGCCCCGTGCCCGAGGCCGGGACGCGTGCCCGGCTCGGCGAGACGGCGGTGCGGCGCACTGGCGAGGACCTGACGATCGTGGCGACCGGAGTCATGGTGTCGCGGGCGCTGGAGGCCGCCGACCAGCTCGCGGGGCAGGGCATCCAGGCGAGCGTGCTCGACCCGCGCACGCTGAGCCCGCTCGACGACGGGACCATTGTGAACAGTGTGGTGACCACCGGTCGCGCGCTGCTGGTGCAGGAGGCGCCGAAGACGGCGGGCTTCATGGCCGAGGTCGCCGCGCGGATCGGTGAGTCGCGGGCGTTCGGCCATCTGCGCGCGCCGATCGGCAGGCTGTGCGGGCTCGACGTGCCGATCCCGTACGCGCCGCAACTCGAACGCGCCGCCGTGCCGCAAGTGGCCGACATCGTCCGCGAGGCCGGTGAGCTGGTGCGGCGATGGTGAACGGGGACAGGGAGATCCCGCTGGTCATGCCGAAGATGTCGATGACTATGACGGAGGGCACGTTCGTCGCCTGGCGCAAGTCGGTGGGCGAGGCGGTCCGGCAGGGCGAGGTCGTCTGCGAGGTGACCACCGACAAGGTCGACATGGAGGTCGAGGCGCCGGTGGAGGGCACCCTCACGCGGCTCGTCGCGGAGCCGGAGGACGTGATCGCGGTCGGCGAGCCGATCGCCTACGTCACGTCGGCGGCCGACGACCTGCTCGAAGGGCTGTTCGACGACGGGCCCGTGCCGGAACCGGAACCGGACCGCCGGCCCGAGCCCGAACCGGTGTCGGCACCGGCGTCCGCGCCCCGGGTCGCGGCCGTGCCCGCGGCCCGGCGGCTGGCTGCCGAGCGCGGGGTCGACCTCGCGACGGTCACGCCGACGGGACCGTGGCGCACGGTCCGGCTGGCCGACCTGGACGCCGCGGAAGCGCCCGCCCGCAAAGCCGGGAACGGGCGGGCGGTCGTGGCGCGGCGCATGTCCGCCAGCGCCGGGATCCCCCAGTTCGTCCTCTATCGCGACGTCGACCTGGAGGCTGCGGATACGGCCCGGCGAGGGCACGGCTGGACGGCCGTGCTCACCGCGGTGCTCGCCACCGCGCTGCGCCGGCATCCGGAACTCAACGCCACCTGGACCGAAGGACGGCCGCGGCGGCGGGAACACGTGGGCGTCGCGATCGCGGTCGACACCGAACGGGGCCTGCTGGCGCCCGTGCTCACCGACCCCGACCGGTCGGCTCTCGGCGAGCTCGCCGGCCGGATCGGCGACGTCGTGAGCCGCGCGCGGGCGGGCAGGCTGGAGCTCGCCGAGCTGTCGGCCACCGCGACGACCACGCTGTCCAACCTGGGCGGGTTCGGTGTCGAGTCGTTCCAGGCGCTGCTGACACCGCCACAGGCGACGGCGCTTTCGGTGGGCACCGTGGCGCCGAAGGCCGTTCCGGTGCCCGGCGGGATCGGTGTCCGGCTGCGCTGCACCCTCGGCCTGAGCGTGGACCACCGGGTCGCCGACGGTGCGGCCGGCGCACGGCTGCTCGCCACGGTGCAGGAGCTGCTCGACGGTGGGCTCGTATGATTTCCGCGTGGTGGAACGGAGAGGGCGCCGCCGCCGTCGTGGGCCGGACACCCCGTCCGCGGCCGGTGTGGTGCTGGCCAGCGGCGCCGGGACCCGGGTGGGGGCCGGGATGAACAAGGTCTACCTGCCGCTCGCGGGCCGCCGCCTCGTGTCCTGGTCGCTGGCCGCGTTCGGTCGCGTGCCGGAGATCGGCGTGCTCGTGCTCGTGGCGCGGCCGGAGGACGGCGAGCTCGTCGAGTGGGTGCTGGACCGCGAGGTCGACGGTTCGGCCGCCGAGGTCGTCTACGGCGGTGACACCCGGCAGGAGTCGGAGCTGCGGGCGCTGCGCCACCTCTCGGGCCGCATCGACCGTGGCGAGATCGACACCGTGCTGCTGCACGACGCCGCCCGCCCGCTGATCAGCACGGCACTGATCTCCGGCGTGCTGCACGCCGCGCGCAGGCACGGCGGGGCGATCCCCGGCCTGCCCGCCGAGGACATCGTGACCGTCGGCAGCGGTGACGGTGACGGCGCGCTGGCCGCGCGGCCGCCCGGGCAGCTCATCCGGGCGCAGACGCCGCAGGGTTTCCGGGCGGCCCCGTTGCTGGCGGCCTACGAGCGGGCCGCGCAGGAGGAGTTCCTCGGCACCGACACCGCCTCGTGCATGGAGCGCTTCTCCGAGCTGCCCGTGCGCTGGGTGCGGGGGGAACAGCACAACTTCAAGATCACTTATCCGCACGATCTCGTGGTCGCCGAGCAGGTGCTGGCGGCGGCGGAATACCAGACGTGAGGACCGCTATGGGTAACGTCGAGCACGCCACGCTGCGCTGCCACCACTGTGGCCAGGAGACGCGGCACGAGCTGGCCTACGCCGGCAGGCTGCTGGTCGTGACCTCGTGCACGCGCTGCGGCGAGAGCATCGAGCGCGATGTGCGCGGGCGCTACCTCGCCGACCTGCGGCAACGGATGCTGAGCAAACCGCGCCGCATGCTGCGCCGCTTCCGCAGGCATCCGGTCGGCTTCACCACCTCGCTGCCGCGCACGACCGTGCTCAAGCCGTGGGAGCTGGTCGAGGAGGTGCGCCTGGTGTGGCGGGCAGCGGCGGACGCCCGCAGGCACGACGACCCCACCTCGTGAGTGCGCACACGAGTTCTAACTCGCGTAGGCACTCACGAGGCGGGGCGGCGGTTACAGCACGGGGCTCTGCGTCAGCCGCGGGTCGTCCTCGACGACGCCGAGCAACTCGGCGTCGATGGCGGTCATCAGGTCCGCCTCCAGCTTGGCCCCGGCGGCCTTGACGTTCTCGTGCACCTGCTCGGGCCGGGAGGCGCCGGTGATGGCGGAGGCGACGTTGGGGTTCTGCAGGACCCACGCCACCGCGAGCTGGGAGAGGGTGAGCCCCGCCTGCTTGGCGAGCGGTTCCAGCCGCTGCACCCGGTCCAGCACCTCGTCGCGCAGGAAGCGCTTGACGAAGTTCGCGCCGCCCTTCTCGTCGGTGGCGCGGGAACCCTCGGGCAGCGGCTGGCCGGGCTTGTACTTGCCGGTGAGCACGCCCTGCGCGATCGGCGACCAGACGATCTGGCTCATGCCCTCCCGCTCGCAGGCTGGCACGACCTGCTGCTCGATGATCCGCCACAGCATGTTGTACTGCGGCTGGTTGGACACGAACGGCACGCCCAGCTCGCGGGCGATCGCCGCGCCCCTGGTGATCTGCTCGGCGGACCACTCGGACACGCCGACGTAGAGCACCTTCCCCTGCCGGACCAGGTCCGCGAAGGCCTGCATGGTCTCCTCGAGCGGCACGGTGTGGTCGAAGCGGTGCGCCTGGTAGAGGTCGACGTAGTCGGTCTGCAGGCGCTTCAGCGACGCGTGCGCCGACTCCATGATGTGCTTGCGGCCGAGGCCCTTGTCGTTCGGCCCGCCGGGCCCGGTGGGCCAGAACACCTTGGTGAAGATCTCCAGGCTCTCCCGCCGCTGCCCCGCGAGGCCGCGGCCGAGCACCGACTCCGCCGCCGTGTTGGCGTAGACGTCGGCGGTGTCGAACGTGCTGATCCCGGCGTCCAGTGCCGCCTTGATGCAGGCGTGCGCCTGTTCCTCCTCCACCTGGGACCCGTGGGTGAGCCAGTTGCCGTACGAGATCTCACTGACGGAAAGGCCGCTGCGGCCGAGACGACGAAACTCCATGGCCCCGAGCCTAGTCGCAGATGCTTCGCAAGGCTAACGACCTGGAGTGGCTCCAGCCGGAACCGCGTCAGCTCACCGGGTCGCCGGGCTTCACCCGCGGCTTGGGCACCCGGAACCGGCGGAGCTGGCTCGCCCGGACGAACGCGTACCAGCCGATGGACAGGCCCTTGACGTTCTCGTTCGGGAACTTCTGCCGCACCTGGTTGGTCACCCGGCGGCCGTTCAGGAAGCCCTCCAGCACCATCCCGAGCAGCAGCACCGTGGTCAGCAGCGTCGCGTACTGCTGCACCGCGGGGACCGGCACCAGCAGCGACACGAACACGAGCAGGGCCAGCGGCATGAACAGGCCGAGCACGTGCCGCCGCGAGTCCACCAGGTCACGCACGTACGCCTTCACCGGACCGCGGTCACGGGGGAGCAGGTAACGATCGTCGCCCGCCATCATCCGCTCCCGCCGCTCCTTCGCGGCTGCGCGGCGGTCCTCCTTGCTCACCGGGTTCTGCTTGCGCAGCTCGCGGTTGCGCCGGATCGCCTCCCGGGTGCTCCGCGGCGGCGGGGCCACCGGGCCGCGGCGTTTGCCCTCGGCCTCCCGGCGGCGGGGCGTGGCCCTGCCCTTACCCGGCGTGTAGCCGCGGGGCGTGCGGGCCTCGCCGTTCGAGTCGAGCTCGACGGCGTCGGCGTCGGTGACGTCGGCCTCTTCAGCGGTGTTACGGCGCAGGAACCTCACCTCGTCAGGGTATGGCAGCGCCGTCCGCTGATGTTCAGCCGGTCGGAAGATGTGTCACCATGGAGTAAGCGCCACGGCGTGGGAACAGAATGGGTACCAGCCCGTGTTGGCAGTGTTAGCACGTCAGCACGTCAGCACCGGTACCTGTGCAAAAAACCTTGAGGGAGAGTCATGACGACCGCTGAGCAGACCGGCAACACTCCGGCCGACGCCGGCGAGGCCACGCACGGCGTCAACCTGACCGACGCCGCGGCCGGCAAGGCGAAGGCACTGCTCGAACAAGAGGGCCGCGACGACATGCACCTGCGCATCGCCGTTCAGCCCGGTGGCTGTGCCGGCTTGCGCTACCAGCTGTTCTTCGACGAGCGCACGCTCGACGGCGACCTGTACCGCGACTTCAACGGCCTGCGGGTGGCCGTCGACCGGATGAGCGCTCCGTACGTCCAGGGCGCTGAGATCGACTTCGTCGACACCATCGAGAAGCAGGGCTTCACCATCGACAACCCGAACGCCGGCGGATCCTGCGCCTGCGGCGACTCTTTCCACTGATCCCGAACAGCACACAGGGCCGCGATCCTCGTTGATCGCGGCCCTGTGTCGTTTCCGGGGTCAGACGTACTCGTCGAGCTCGGCGACCTGGGCGTGGCAGGCGTCGTCGACCCGCCACGGCGTCGCGGCCTCGTGCTCCCGGCGGGCCGAGGGCACCTCGGGCCGTGGTATGCCGCGGCAGTCCGCGATGAGTTCGTCCATGGACTCGGGTTCTGTGGCGATGCTCACCTGCCCGAAAGTAGGGGCCTTCGTCCGTGTCCGACAGTCTTACCGCTCGGTAGTCTCGTGGTGACCGGCTGGACCACCCGACCGGGTCAGGACACGAACAGGAGCCCCGGTGGCAGCCAACGGACGAATCGCCGTGTGCGGCAGCATCGCGACCGATCACCTGATGCACTTTCCCGGCCGGTTCGCGGAGCAGCTCGTCGCCGAGCAGCTGCACCGCATCTCGCTGAGCTTCCTCGCCGATGACCTGGTGGTGCGCCGGGGCGGCATCGGCGCCAACGTCGCCTTCGGCCTCGGCGTGCTCGGCGTCTCCCCGGTACTGGTGGGTGCCGTCGGTGACGACTTCGCCGACTACCGTTCGTGGCTGCAACGGCACGGTGTCGACACCTCGGGTGTGCACGTCTCCGAGGTCGCGCACACCGCGCGGTTCGTGTGCACGACGGACGACGACCTGTGCCAGATCGCGACGTTCTACGCCGGTGCGATGGCCGAGGCCCGCAACATCGAGCTCGCCCCGATCGCGGCGCGGACCGGGGGTCTCGGCCTGGTCCTGATCAGCCCGGACGACCCGGACGCCATGCTGCGGCATGCCGAGGAGTGCAGGCAGCTCGGCTACACCTTCGCCGCCGACCCGTCCCAGCAGCTGGCCCGCATGGACGGCGCGCAGGCGCGGGAGTTCGTGGCAGGCGCGTCGTACCTGTTCAGCAACGGCTACGAATGGGAGCTGCTGCTGCAGAAGGCCGGCTGGTCGGAGGCCGAGGTGCTGGAGAGGGTCGGCACCCGCGTGACCACGCTGGGCGACAAGGGCGTGGAGATCGTCCGCGCCGACGGCCCGGCACTGCACGTCGCCGCGGTTCCCGAGACCACGAAGGCGGACCCGACGGGCGTCGGCGACGGCTTCCGGGCCGGTTTCCTCGCCGGCCTGCACTACGGGCTGAGCGTCGAGCGTGCCGCCCAGCTCGGCTCGCTCGTCGCGGTGCTCGTACTGGAGACGATCGGCCCCCAGGAATGGACGTTCGAGCGGGAGAACGCGCTCGAACGGCTGGCTGGCGCCTTCGGGGCCGAGGCCGCCGAGGAGGCTGGGGCCGTGCTGCCCGCCTGACGCCCGGCCCCCTGGCCGCAGCGATCACATACCGCGACGGCGGCCGGAAAGGATCTCACTCACTGGGATGACGGTTGTTGTCCGGGTCACATTCGGCTTACAGTGCTGGCCACATTACGGAACACGTTTCCACATTGTGGAGAGATCAGCGTGGGCAACGACGTCCGGCCGCCGAGCCAGCCCATCCTCGTGCTGGGCAAGCTGCGGCGCGTCATGGACGCCGTGGCCGGTGATCCGGCCGGCCTGACCTCCCGCCAGGTGCAGCAGGCCACCGGCCTGCCGACGAGCACCACGATCCGGCTGCTGCAGAACCTGGCCGCCGAGGGATTCCTCGACGTCGACGACGGTCGCTACGTCGTCGGCCTCCGGGTGCTGCGCTGGGCGCACACCCGGCGTGTGGACTCCCGCCTCGCGGAGCGGGCGCAGCCGGAACTGAACCTGCTGCGTGACCAGACCGGCGAGACCGCCGTCCTGTTCGTCCGCCAGGGCCTGCAGCGCGTGCTGGTCGCGCTCGCCGAGACCCGGCACGAGGTGGTGCGGCTGGTGAGCCTCGGCCAGGTGATGCCGCTGCACGCCGGGTCGGCGGGCAAGGTGTTCCTCGCCTTCGGCGAGCAGGCCCGTGAACTGGCACTGGCCGCCCCGCTGCCCGCCTGGACACCGGCCACCATCACCGACCCCGCCCGGCTGCGCAGGCACTGCGCCGCGATCCGCGACCGCGGCTGGGCCGAGAGCGTCGCGGAGCGCGACTCGGGTACCGCGTCGATCAGCGCGCCGATCTACGACCACGCCGGCAGGCTGGCCGCGGCCATCGGCATCGGCGTCCCGCAGCAGCGCTTCACCGAGGACAAGCGCGTGCGCTGGGCCGGCGCCGTCGCCGCAGCCGCGCGGCGGCTCTCCGCCGGTCTCGGGCACGACCAGAACAGCACCGCCGGTTAGGAGGCCGACCCATGCCCGGTCCAGCACGGTCCACAGGATCGGCGGGAACGGCGACGCGATCTTTCCCCGGCTGCTGCGGGCCGTCGGGCGCCCGGACCTCGCCGCCGACCCGGAGCTCGCCGGGAACGCGGCGCGCGTGCGGCGGCAGGACGAGCTCGACGGCGCGATCGCGGCGTGGACGTCGGCCCGGCCGGTGGCCGACGTGCTGGCCCGGATGGCGGAGCACTCGGTGCCGGCCGGGCCGATCGCCACCGCGGCCGACATCGTGGCGGACCCGCACTACGCGGCACGCGGCATGGTGCGGCGGCACCGGGTGGACGGGCGGGAGGTCGCCTTCCCCGGGGTGGTGCCGTCGCTGTCCCGGAGGCCGGGCGCGACCCGGTGGCTCGGTCCCGACCTCGGAGCCCACACCGACGAGGTGCTGTGCGGCCTGTTGGGCCTCGGCACCGGCGAGATCGCCGCACTGCGCGAGAGCGGCGTCGGCGCCTGACCGACCGGGTCAGAGCTTGACGGGGTACTGCGGCTCCGGGATGTCGGGCTTGATGCGGTGCTCCACGAAGATGCCGTGCCACAGCATGAACAGCAGCAGTGCCCACAGGCGCCTGCTGTGGTCGATCGTGCCGTCCCGGTGCTCGTCGAGCAGCGCCTGCACGGCCCGCTTGTCGAGCAGGTCGCCGGTCTGCGAGTCGGCGATGATGCCCCGGGCCCAGTCGTACATCTCGTCGCGCAGCCACAGCCGGATCGGCACCGGGAAGCCCAGCTTGCGCCGGTTGAGCACGTGCGCGGGCACGATGCCGTCCAGCGCGCGGCGCAGCGCGAACTTGGTGGTCTCGCGCGTGATCTTCTGGTCGAGCGGGATGCCCGACGCGATGCGGAACACCTCCGGGTCGAGGAACGGCACCCGCAACTCCAGCGAGTTCGCCATCGTCATCTTGTCGGCCTTGACGAGGATGTCACCGCGCAGCCACGTGAACAGGTCGACATGCTGCATCCGCGCCACCGGGTCCCACGCCGCCGAGGCGCGGTAGCAGGCCTCGGTGATGTCCCGGTGCCCGACGCCCTCGGTGAACGTCCGCAGCACGCCCCGCAGCTGGTCGTCCCGGAAGATCCGGGCGTTGCCGTAGTAGCGCTCCTCCAGCGACAGCGCCCCGCGGCGCAGCAGGTCCTTGCCACGCGTGCCCTCGGGGATCCGGGCCGACAGGCTGCCGAGCAGCTTCCGCACCGCACCGGGCACCTTCTCGAACGGCGCCAGCGACAGCGGTTCGCGGTAGATCGTGTACCCGCCGAACAGCTCGTCCGCGCCCTCGCCGGACAGCACCACCTTCACGTGCCTGCGGGCCTCCCTGGCGATGAACCACAGCGGTACGAGCGCCGGGTCGGCCACCGGATCGTCGAGATACCACACGATCAGCGGGAGGACGTCCATCATCTCGTCGGGAGACACGGTGCGCACCACGTGCTTCACCCCGATCGCGGCCGCCGACTCGGCGGCGACGTCGACCTCGGAGTAGCCCTCCCGCTCGAACCCGGTGGTGAACGTGATCAGGTTCGGGTTGTGCTCCTTGGCCAGCGCGGCGATCGCCGTCGAGTCGATGCCGCCGGAGAGGAACGCCCCCACGGTGACGTCCGCGCGCATGTGCTTGGCCACCGAGTCGCGCATGACCTCGGCGATCTCCTCGTGCAGCGACGCGACCTGCGCGGGACCCGACACCGGCCGCGCGTGGAACTCGGGGGAGAAGTACCGCTCGGTCTTCACGTCCCCGCCCGGCGCCACGGTGAACGACGTACCCGACTCGATCCGGCGGATCCCGGCGTGCAGCGTCTCCGGCTCCGGCACGTACTGCATCACCAGGTAGTGCTGCAGCGCCGTGCGGTCCAGCTCCTCGGCCACGTCGAGGGTCGCCGAGAGCTCCAGCAGGCTCTTCTTCTCACTGGCGAAGGCCACTCCGCCCGGCCCGGCCGAGCAGAACAGCGGCTTGATCCCGAACGGGTCACGTGCCCCGAAGACGACCTTGCGCTCGGAGTCCCAGATCAGGAACGCGAACATGCCCCGCAGCCGGCCCACCGCGGCCGGGCCGAGGTGGTGGTAGGCCGCGACGATCGCCTCCGTGTCGCCTTCTGTGGCGAACGTCGCACCGTGCTCGGCGGCCAGCTCCTCGCGCAGCTCGAGATAGTTGTAGATCTCGCCGTTGAAGTTGATCGTGTAGCGCCGCGGGTTCTCCGGGGGACCCCAGGTCAGCGGCTGGTGCGAGTGCTCGACGTCGATGATGGCGAGCCGGTTGAAGCCGTAGACCACCTCACCGTCGGCCCAGGTATCGGTCTCGTCGGGGCCGCGGTGCCGCTGGCAGCGCAGCGCCCGGCCGACCGCGTCCCGGGCCTTCGCCGCGTCGTTCTCGCTGGCACAGACCAGTCCAAGCAGGCCGCACACGCGTCTTCACACACCTTTTGCTCGTCGCCGCCGTTCGAAGGGGCAAGTATGCCGGTCCCGGAACCGGCGCCGGGGCGCTGGGTCGCGACGCACCCCTTGGACAGCGAAGCGGGGCAACTCGGCTAGGCTCCCGGCTGTCAGGAAGATCGGGCGAGGAGGCATCGCGCAGTGGGCGTTGCAAAGCGCACCCGGGCAACCCGGCCCGCCAGGGCCGCGAAGGTTGCCGCGCTCGCCGGGCTCGTCGCCGTCACGGCGACCGGTTGCTCGGGCGAGGAAGTTCTGCGGTTCGGCTGGCCGGAAGGCGTCACGCCGGAAGCGGAAAGCATGCGCCTGCTCTGGACGTGGTCCGTCATCGCGGCGCTGGTGGTCGGTGTCATCGTCTGGGGCCTGATCTTCTGGACCGTCGCGTTCCACCGGAAGAAGAAGCACGAGACCGAGCCGCTGCCGCGCCAGTTCCAGTACAACGTTCCGCTGGAACTGTTCACCGTGGTGGTGCCGGTGATCATGGTCTGCGTCCTGTTCTTCTTCACCGCCACCACCGAGAGCTCGATCCTCGACAAGAAGGACGACCCGGACGTCACCGTCGACGTGACCGCGTTCCAGTGGAACTGGGAGTTCCAGTACCCGGAGGAAGCGCCTGCCCCCGACGGTGAGCCGGTGAGCACGGTCGGCAGCTCCACGGAGGTTCCGCTGCTAGTGCTCCCCACCGACCGCGTCGTCCAGTACAACCTCCGCTCGACCGACGTGATCCACTCGTTCTGGGTCCCGGAGTTCAACTTCAAGCGGGACGTCATGCCGTACCCGGAGAAGAACAACCAGGACAACGTGTTCCAGAACACCATCGATCGTGAGGGCTCGTTCGTCGGCCGCTGCGCCGAGCTGTGCGGCACCTACCACGCGATGATGAACTTCGAGGTGCGTGCCCTCTCGCCGGACAGGTACGACCGGTACCTGGACCTGCGCAGGCAGATCAACCCTGCGACCGGCAGGCCGAACACCGCCGCCGAGGCACTGGGCGCCATGCAGGACGAGGGCTGCGGCGAGCTGTGCAGCCCGACCGCGGTGACCACGGAGCCGTTCGCCACCGACCGCAGGCTGCGCACCGCGTCCGGCTGAACCGCCCATCCGCCGGCCAAGGCGACTGAGTGAATCCAGTGAGGCAGTGACATTGTGAGGACAGGTCCATGAAGGTCGAAGCCCGGATTTTCGACATCGTCACGGTCTTTGCCTTTCTCGTGGCCGCGGTCTACGGGGTGATGACCGCCTACATGACCGAGGACGGCGTCGAGCCGATCGGCACCGTGGCGCTGATCCTCACCGGTGGCCTGGCGCTGCTGGTCGGCAGCTACTTCCGCTTCATCGCGCGGCGCATCGAGCCGCGGCCGGAGGACACCGAGGAAGCCGAGATCAGCGACGGCGCCGGCGAGCTCGGCTTCTTCAGCCCCGGTAGCTACTGGCCGGTCGCCCTCGCCGCCGCGGCCGCCATCGCCGGTGTCGCGCTCGCGTTCTTCCAGGTCTGGCTGCTCATCATGGCCATCGTCGCGCTGCTCATCGCCATCGGCGGGCTCGTCTTCGAGTACCACACGGGCCAGGAGCACCACTAGGTGCTCCGCTTCGCGCGGAGCGCCGCCGGGCTCATCGCGGCGGCCAGCACGGCGAGCATCCCGGCGAGTTCCGGCACGGTCAGCCGGTGCCCGTAGGCGAGAACGTCGACGATCACCGCCACCACCGGGTACAGGTACGACAGCAGCGCCACCGTGCCGGTGGGCAGCCTGCCGATGCTGCCGTACATGAGCACGTACAGCAGCGCCGTGTGCACGCCGCCCAGCAGCAGCAACCACAGCAGCCCGCCGGCCGAGGCGGGCAGCGGCGTGACCGCCAGCACGGGTGCGAGCAGCACGGCGCCGATCGTCAGCTGGGTGGCCGCGAGCAGGTGCGGCCGGACGTGCGAGAGCCGCTTCGCGACCAGTGACGCGCCCGCGTAGAGCACGGCGGCGCCCAGCGCGAGCGCGATGCCGCCAAGGCGCACCGGCTCTCCGCCCGCCCCCTGCGCGCCCAGTGAGATCAGCGCCACGCCACCGAACGCCACCACGGCACGTACGAGATGCCCGCGGGTCACGGTCTCGCCGAGCAGCACGGCGGCCAGGCCGACCAGCAGCAGCGGCTGCGTGTGGTAGACGACGGTGCTCACCGAGATCGACGAGAGCGTGTACGCGGTGAACAGCAGTACCCAGTTGCCCACCAGCAGCACGCCACCGAGCGCGGCCAGGCCGACGTCTCGCCTGCTCAGCGCGAGCCTGCCCGGGCGCAGCCAGCCGCGCGCGGCACACCACACCAGGAGCAGCAGCCCGCCGACGAGGCAGCGGGCGAACGCCACGGCGGGTGCCTGTGCCCCGCTCTCCAGCACGACCGCCCCGATCGTTCCCGACAGTGCCATCGCCGCCGCCCACTTGGTGAGCGCGCTCCGATCGCCAGGGACCCCGGGTGCGCCGCCCGCCGCCTGCGTCCCGATCGTCTTCGCCGTGAGCTTCGTCATGAGCACAGCCTCCGGTCGCGGCGCCGGACCGGCGAGTGGCAGAAGTGACGCCGACCGCAAAACTTGTGACAGACTGCCCGTCATGCGGGTGGATCGGGTCGCGGTCGTGGTTGCGGAGGCGGTGTCGCCGTTCGAGCTCGGCGTGGCGTGCGAGGTCTTCGGCACCGACCGCGCCGCCGACGGTATGGCCGGGTGGGACTTCGCAGTGTGCTCGCCCGGCGGCGCGCCGGTGCGGAGCTGGTCGGGGTTCGAGCTGGGCGGGCTGTCCACACTCGATGTGGCCGCGGCCGCCGACCTGCTGGTGGTGCCGACGTGTGCGCCGCGCAGCGCTCCGCCACCCGCGCCGGTGCTCGACGTGCTGAGGGCGGCGGCGGAGCGGGGTGCCTGGGTGGCCGGATTCTGCGCCGGAGTGTTCTCGCTCGGCTACGCGGGCCTGCTCGACGGCAGGCGGTGCACCGTGCACTGGGTGTACGAGAACGAGTTCGGCCGCCGCTTCCCGGCAGCCCGGGTCGATGCGCAGGCGCTCTACACCGAGGACGACGGCGTGTTCACCAGCGCGGGCACGGTCGCCGCCGTGGACCTGTGCCTGCATCTCGTGCGCAGGCTGCGTGGCGTGGCGGCGGCGACCGCGCTCGCGCGGCGCATGGTCACCTCTCCCCATCGCGCCGGCGGGCAGGCGCAGTTCGTGGAGGCGCCCGTGCCCGCCACCGGCGCACCGGACGACGCCGTGGTCGCCGAGGTGCTCGAGTGGATCGAGCGCAGGCTCGACCAGCCCGTCGGCGTCGCCGAACTCGCCCGCCGCGCGGGGCTGGGGGAGCGGACGTTCCTGCGCCGGTTCGCCACGGCCACCGGCACGACCCCGCACCGGTGGCTCACCGAGCGGCGGCTGGACCGCGCGCAGGGGCTGCTGGAGGAGGGCCGGTACCCGGTCGAGGACATCGCGCTGGCGTGCGGCTACTCGTCGGCGGCCGCGCTGCGGCACCAGTTCAAGCGCCTGCGCGGCACGTCGCCCAGTGAGTACCGGAAGACCTTCACCGGCTCGTGAGTGCCTGCGCGAGTTCTAACTCGGGTAGGCACTCACGAGGTGAAACGGGACCAGCGGGCCAGCAGGTCGGCGGCGGCACCGGAGTCGATGGCGTCGGTGGCCGACCGGAGCCCGGCGCCGAGGTCGGCCGTGAGGTCGGCGGAGAAGCCGTTGAACGCCGCGAGTGCGCCCGCGGCGTTGAGCAGCACGGCGTCGCGCACGGCACCCGGCTTCCCGTGCACCAGCTCCCGCAGCACCTCGGCGTTGGTGGCCGCGTCACCGCCACGCAGGCCCTCGGCGGTCCCGCGCGGCACGTCCAGCGCGGCCGGGTCGATGCGCTCCTGGCGGATCTCGCCACCAGACACGACCCAGGCCGAGCTCGTCGTCGTGGTGGTGATCTCGTCGAGCCCGTCGTCGCCGCGGACGAGCAGCACGCTGGCACCCCGCCGGGCGAACACCTCGGCGAGCACCCGCATCTTGTCCGGATAGGCGCAGCCGACCAGTCCCGCGCCCGGCTGCGCCGGGTTGGTCAGCGGTCCGAGCAGGTTGAACGTCGTCGGCACGCCGAGCTCCCGGCGCGGGGCGCCCGCGTGGCGGAAGCCGGGATGGAACACCGGTGCGAAGCAGAACCCGATCCCGAGCTCGCGGACGGACCGCTGCACGCCATCGGGTTGGAGATCGATCGCCACGCCGAGGGCTTCGAGCACGTCGGCGGCGCCGGACCTGGAGGAGGCCGCCCGGTTGCCGTGCTTGACCACCGGTACCCCGGCCGCCGCGACGACCACCGCCGTCATCGTGGAGATGTTCACCGAGCCGGACCGGTCGCCGCCGGTACCGACGATGTCGACCGCCCGCAGCTCGCCGAGGTCGACCCGGCGGGCGTGGGTGAGCATCGCCTCCGCCATGCCGGCGATCTCGGCGGCCGTCTCGCCCTTCGCGCGCAACGCGACGGCGAACCCGGCGATCTGCGCCGGCGTGGCCTCGCCCGACATGACCTGGTCCATCGCCCAGGCGGTGTCCGCCTCGGAGAGGTCGGTGCCGTCGACGAGCCGGTGCAGCAGGGCAGGCCAGGTGAGTGCGGCCCTGTCGGCGCTGTTTTCGGCCATGCTCACCCGCCGACGACGGGCACGCGCCGCGTGCGCAGCACGTCCGCGACGGTGCCGGCGGCGGTCAGCGGGTCCAGCGGGTGCACCAGCACCGCGTCCGCCTGCGACCAGGTCGCCAGCCAGCGGTCGTCCTTGCGCCGCACCGCCACCACGATCGGCGGGCAGTCGTCGATCTCGTTCTTGAGCTGCCGGGCGAGTCCCATGCCCCCGGTCGGCTGGGCCTCGCCGTCGAAAATGGCGAGATCGATCTCACCCGAGTCCATCTCGGTGAGCACCTCGCCGACACCGGCGGTCTCGACATAGTCGACCTTGCCGATGTCGGTGGCCGGCCTGCGGCCGACGGCGTTGATGATCGACTCGCGTACCTCGGGCCGGTGGCTGAAAACCAGGATCCTCATCGCCTGCTCGGTCATGGTGACGCGTCCTCCGGGCCCTCGGTGGTCGTGGATGTCTTGATGCTATCCGGCAACCCCCTCGCCTACCCAGGGGGTTGCAGCGCATCCCAGCCCTCCGCGTCGCCGCCGAGGCGCTGCGCGAGACCGGCCATCCGTGCTCGCTCCCGCGCGCAGGCGAGCGCGTCGAGCCGCTGGACCCGCAGTGCGTGCAGCCGCACCCGCCCGGCCTCGTGGGAGACCTCGCGCAGGTCCCAGCCGTCCTGCGCGAGCAGGGTGGCCGCCTCGGGCACGCGCTCGGCGGGCAGCAGCAGGTGGTGCCTCAGTACGGCCGGCCGTTCGGGTACCCAGTCACCCGCCCTGGCGAGGGCGGCGGAGTCGGCCTCCCCGACGGCGAACGACCCGGCGACGACGGCCAGCGCCGGATCGTCGACCTCCAGCGCCGGCACGGAAGGACGGCCGAGCCGCTCCCGGAGCCGGCGGAGCCGACCGAGCCAGCCGCCCTGCCGCCGCTCCCGCACGTCATCACTCCTTCAACGACTCACCGTAGGACCCGATCTGCGGTGCCCGTCCCGGAGAGGACATAATGCGACTCGTGACAACGGCAGCTCCCACCATCAGCCAGCGGGTGCACTCGCTGAACCGGCCGAACATGGTCAGCGTCGGCACGATCGTGTGGTTGTCCAGCGAGCTCATGTTCTTCGCTGGGCTGTTCGCCATGTTCTTCACGGTCAAGGCGCAGAACGACACGGGCCACTGGCCGCCGGTCAACCCCGCCACCGGCGAACTGATCCACCTGAACGTCCCGTACGCGCTGCCGTTCACGATCATCCTGGTGGCGTCCTCGTTCACCTGCCAGTTCGGCGTGTTCGCCGCCGAGCGGGGCGACGTCTACGGGTTGCGCCGGTGGTACCTGATCACCCTGCTGATGGGGACGATCTTCGTCGGCGGCCAGGGTTACGAGTACCTGAACCTGATCGACGAGGGTGTGACCATTCCCTCGGGTGCCTACGGCACCGTCTTCTACCTGACCACCGGGTTCCACGGGCTGCACGTGATCGGTGGCCTCGTCGCGTTCGTCTACCTGCTGATGCGAACGAGGCTGAGCAAGTTCACTCCCGCGCAGGCGACGTCGGCGATCGTCGTCTCCTACTACTGGCACTTCGTCGACATCGTGTGGATCGGCCTGTTCGCGGTGATCTACATCATTCCGTGATGTCCATTACCGCCTGCCACCGTCGGCCGGACTGACAGCAAGGGTTGCCGATAAAGATGACCACCAGCAAGAACGCCGCCACCGCATCGACGCGGCGGGCCACGCGCCGATCGAAGTTCCGCAGGCGCGTCGCCGGCCTGCTCACGCTCGGTCTCGCGCTGCTGAGCGCAGGCGCCCTGTACGCCGTGTTCGCGCCGGAACCGCAGACCGCGCAGGCGCAGACCGATCCCGCGCTGCTGCGCAAGGGCGCGGAGATCTACAACAACACGTGCATCAGCTGTCACGGCTCGAACCTGCAGGGTGTCGAGGACCGGGGGCCGAGCCTGATCGGCATCGGCGAGGCCGCGGTGTACTTCCAGACCTCCACCGGCCGCATGCCGATGGTGCGCCAGGAGGCACAGGCGCAGCGCAAGCCCGTGAAGCTGACACCCGAGGAGATCGACGCGCTGAGCGCCTACGTCCAGGCGCACGGCGGCGGCCCGGAGCGGCCCGCCGAGAGCGGCGAGGCGCTGCAGGGCTCCAACCCGGCACGCGGCGGCGAGCTGTTCCGGCTGAACTGTGCGTCCTGCCACAACTTCACCGGCCAGGGTGGCGCGCTGTCCTCCGGCAAGTTCGCCCCGCACCTGGAGCCGGCCAACGAGGAGCAGATCTACACCGCGATGCTCACCGGGCCGCAGAATATGCCGAAGTTCTCCGACCGGCAGCTCACCCCGGACGAGAAGGAAGACATCATCGCGTTCGTCAAGTCGGTGTCGGAGGGCAGCAACGCTCCTGGCGGTAACCCGCTCGGCGGGCTGGGACCGGCCTCCGAGGGCGTCATCGCGTGGGTCGTGGGGATCGGCGCCTTGATCGGCGTGACGTTGTGGATTGGATCGAGGGCATAGGCACATGAGTAGCGGTAACGAGCCAGGAGCTACGCCGCCGCCCAGCGAGGCGGAGCTCGAGGCGATGGACCGGGACCAGCTCGTCAAGCTGGGCACGAACCTCGACGGTGTCGAGATCGTCAACTACCCCCAGCCATGGCCGGTCGCGGGAACCAGGGCGGAGAAGCGCGCCGAGCGTGCGGTGGCGCTGTCGTTCACCATCTCCGCGCTGGCCGGGCTGGCCTTCGTCGCTGCGCTGATCTGGTGGCCGTGGGAGTACGAGCGGTCGGTCGGGGACGAAGGCTTCTCCTGGTACAGCCTCTACACTCCGGTGCTCGGCGTGACCATGGGCGTCTCGATCCTCGCGCTCGCGGCAGGCGCCCTGCTCTACACCAAGCGGTTCATCCCGGACGAGCTGGCGGTCCAGCAGCGCAGCGACAACATGGGCAAGGGCTCCGCCGAGGTCGATCGCAAGACGATCCTCGCTCAGCTCTCCGACGCGGGCAGCCGCAGCACCATCGCGCGCCGCTCGTTGATCAAGCGCAGTGCGGGGCTCAGCGCGGGTGTGCTCGGGCTCGGCGCGGTCGCGCTGCCGCTGGCCTCGTTCATCAAGAACCCGTGGGCCGAGGCCAACACCAAGGAGTCGCTCAAGCACACCGGCTGGACGAAGCAGTTCCCGGGCGAGGTGGTGTACCTGCGCCGCAACACCGGCCGGCCGGAGGAGGTCTCGCTGGTGCGGCCCGAGGACCTGGACGCGGGCGGCATGGAGACGGTGTTCCCGTTCCGCGAGTCCGAGCGCGGGGACCACGAGGCCCTCTCGCACGCGCTGCGCCGCGCCGACAACCCGGTGATGCTGATCCGCCTGCGTCCCGGCGACGCCGACCGCGTGGTCAAGCGCAAGGGCCAGGAGGACTTCAACTACGGCGACTACTACGCCTACACGAAGGTCTGCAGCCATGTCGGATGCCCGACCTCGCTGTACGAGCAGCGGACCAACCGCATCCTCTGCCCGTGTCACCAGTCGCAGTTCGACGCACTGCAGTACGCCAAGCCTGTGTTCGGGCCGGCCACCCGTGCTCTCGCGCAGCTGCCGATCACGGTGCACACTGACGGGTACTTGATTGCACGGCACGATTTCATCGAGCCGGTCGGTCCGGGTTACTGGGAGCGCAGCTCATGAGTTCACTTACGACGCCGACCAGGGGATCCGGCGCGCTGGAGAAGCAGGCCGCCGAGGCCGCGGAGAACGCCGACTCGCGCTACGTCCTCGCGAAGGGCATGCGGCACCAGCTCAACAAGGTGTTCCCCACGCACTGGTCGTTCCTGCTCGGCGAGATCGCGCTCTACAGCTTCATCATCCTGATCCTGTCCGGGGTGTACCTGACCTTCTTCTTCGACCCCTCCATGGAGGAGGTCGTCTACACCGGGCCGTACCAGAACCTCGCCGGCGTCGAGATGTCGCGGGCGTTCGAGAGCACGCTGGAGATCTCCTTCGAGGTCCGTGGCGGGCTCTTCGTGCGGCAGGTGCACCACTGGGCGGCGCTGATCTTCGTGGCCGCGATGATGGTCCACATGTTCCGGATCTTCTTCACCGGAGCGTTCCGCAGGCCGCGTGAGGCCAACTGGGTCATCGGCGCGCTGCTGCTGATCCTGGGCATGTTCGAGGGCTTCTTCGGCTACTCGCTGCCGGACGACCTGCTCTCCGGTACCGGTATCCGGGCCACGCTGTCCGGCATCACGCTCTCCGTGCCGGTGATCGGGACCTGGGCGCACTGGGCGCTCTTCGGCGGGGAGTTCCCCGGCACGCTGATCGTGCCGCGCATGTACACCCTGCACATCCTGATCATTCCGGGCATCATGCTGGCGCTCATCGCCGTGCACCTCGCGCTGGTCTGGTACCAGAAGCACACCCAGTTCCCCGGCGTGCGGCGCAAGGAGACCAACGTCGTCGGCGTCCGGATCATGCCGGTGTTCGCGCTCAAGGGCGGTGCGTTCTTCGCGCTGGTCACCGGTGTGATCGCCCTGATGTCCGGGTTGTTCCAGATCAACGCGGTGTGGAACCTCGGCCCGTACATCCCGTCGATGGTGTCGGCGGGCTCGCAACCGGACTGGTATCTGGCCTGGGCGGACGGCATCCTGCGGATCTGGCCCGCGTGGGAGCTCTATCTGGGCAACTACACGGTGCCGCCGGTGTTCTTCGCCGGCGCGATCGGGATGGGTGTGCTGTTCACGGCGCTGATCATCTATCCGATGGTCGAGCGCAAGCTGTCGAAGGACACAGCGCACCACAACCTGCTGCAGCGGCCGCGGGACGCGCCGGTACGCACGAGCCTCGGCGTGATGGCCCTGACGTTCTTCATGGTCATCGAGGCGTCCGGCTTCAACGACATCATCGCCTACGCGTTCGACATCTCGCTGAACGCGACCGTGTGGGCGGGGAGGATCTTGGTGCTGCTGGCGCCGCCACTGGCGTACTTCATCACCTACCGCATCTGCCTCGGCCTGCAGCGGGCCGACCGCGAGGTGCTGGAGCACGGGGTGGAGACCGGCATCATCAAGCGGCTCCCGCACGGTGAGTTCATCGAGATCCACCAGCCGCTGGGCCCGGTGGACGAGCACGGCCACCCGGTGGCGCTGGAGTACCAGGGCGCTCCGGTGCCGAAGAAGATGAACAAGCTGGGCTCCGCGGGCAAGCCCGTACCCGGTTCGCTCATCTCGCCGGACCCGGCGGAGGAGACCGCCGCGCTGGAGCGTGCCGGTGCCGACCAGCCGGACTACTCGGGCGGCGAGCTGGAGGCCCCGCAGCCGGAGGAGGCCGCCGCGGGTCCCACTCGCGAGACCTGAGTCGCGCCGACCGCCGAGCGGGCGCCGTCACCCCGGGGTGACGGCGCCCGCTCCGCGTCGGGCGCTGTGGCGCCCGTGCTCAGTCGCCGTCGACGCCGATGGCGAAGGCCGTCTCGGTGTCGGCGCTGGAGTAGGAACGGAACGCGATGTGGGTGTCGGTGTCGAGAACGCCGGGCACCCTGCCGATCCTGCCCGGGATCAGGTCCGCCAGCTCCTCGTGAGCGGAGACCCGGATGATCGCGATGAGGTCGACGTCTCCGGCGCACGAGTACACCTCGGACACTCCTTCGATGTCCGCGATCGCCTGTGCGGTCTCGGGGATGGTGTCCGCAGCGGCGTGAATCAGCACGATCGCGGTGATCACCGGGTGGCCTCCTCGGAAGAGTTCTGTGTGGCCCGGCGATCGTATCCCGGGCCCCGGTCGCGTTCCGCCGCCGCGCTCACTCAGCTCAGGTTCTCCAGCGCCGTCGCCGTCGCGGCCCGGTCGAGCCACGGGCGCCAGCCGCCCGCCCCGCGCGCGGGCTCAGCCCAGGGCACCGCGGTGCGGACCAGGCGCACGCCGGGCCGCACCAGCCAGCGCAGCAGCACGCCGACCTCCTCGGCGTTCGCGCCGTACAGCGGCCCGGTGCCCGGCGCGACCGTCTCGGCCGACGCCACCAGCGCCTCGACCACCGGCATCGGTGGCACGCCACGACGGGCCACCCCGGCCGAGGCGAGCCTGCCGTGCCTGGTGACGGCGAACTCCCATCCCCCCGAACCGTCCGGTGCCGCCGCCACCAGCTCCGGAATCGCGGCCAGCGCGGACATCCGGTGTCCCCGGTCGACCGCCCGCACCAGCACCGCCAGCTCGTCGCGCCGCCGCGCGGCCTGCTCGAAATGCTGCGCCAGCGCCAGCTCGTCCAGATGGCGCCGCGCTGCCCGCAGGGCCGAGTCGTCGTGGCCTGCGACCAGCCCGGCGACCTGCCGCACGGCGGGTGAGTACTCGGCCACGGCCTGCCTGCCCGCACACGGCGCCCCGCAGCGTCCCAGCTCCGCGAGGACGCACGGCGTGCCGTCGGCACCGGAGGCCGGGATCCGCTGGGTGCAGGTGCGCAACCCCGTGGCGCCGGACAGCGTGTCGGCGGCCAGCTTCGCCGCCGCCTGCGACCGGAACGGCCCCAGCGCGCCGTCCCTCGGCACGCGCACCACGGACAGCCGGGGAAACGCCTCATCGGTGAGCACCACCCACCACTGCTTGCGCGGGTTCTTGGAACGGCGGTTGTAGGTGGGCCGGTGCGCGGCGAGCAGGCGCAGCTCCCGAACCTCGGCCTCGAGCGGGTGGGCGCACTCGATGCCGTCCACGCGGTCCGCGAGCGCCACCATCTCCCGCATCCGGCCCCGGTTCTCCGAGCTGGTGAAGTACTGGCGCGCCCGCCGCCGCAGGTTGCGTGCCGTGCCCACGTAGAGCACCTCCTCGCGCGGGCCGCGGAACAGGTAGACGCCCGGACGTTCCGGCAGGTGCGCCACCATGCCGCGTTTGCGCCGCTGTTCCGGTGTCACGTCGGGGAGGTAGTCCAGCAGTTCCTCGAGCGAGTGCACGCCCACCGAACCGACCCGCTCCAGCAGGGCGTGCAGCACGTCCACCGTCGCCCGCGCATCGTCCAGCGCGCGGTGGGTCGGCGCCGTCCGAGCCCCGAACAGCGCCGCGAGCGCGGAGAGCTTGAAGCTCGGTGTGTCCTGCCGCGTCAGTACCCGGCGCGCGAGTCGCAGCGTGCACACGACGGCCGTGCGTGGCCAGGCGTAGCCGTGCGCCCGGCACGCCGCGCGCAGGTGGCCGGTGTCGAAGCCGGCGTTGTGCGCGACGAGCACGGCGCCGGAGGCGAACTCCAGGAACGCGGGCAGCACCCGCTCCACGGGCGGTGCCGAGGAGACCATCGCCGTGGTGATCCCGGTGAGCTCCACGATCTGCGGCGGGATCGGCGCTCCGGGGTCGACCAGCGTGCCGAACTCGCCGAGTATCTCGCCTCCGCGCACCTTCACCGCGCCGATCTCGGTGATGCCGTCCGTGCCGGGCCCGCCGCCGGTGGTTTCCAGGTCCACGATCACGAAAGTGGTGTCACGTAAGGGAGTGCCCAGTTCGTCGAAGGCGAGCTGCGACGCCGAAGTCATGATCGGCACCCTAGGTAGGCCCACCGACAATCTTCGCCCGCGGTTCACCGGTGCGTCGCCCGCGCGGTGCTTCCTGCCGCGATGATCGCCGGGACACGTACACGGACCGAGGTCGGAGGCTGGTCATGTCGCGGATGTCGCGCCGGGTGTTGGCGCTCGTACTCGCGGTGGTGTGCGCGCTCGCCATCACCGCCGCGCCGGCGGGGGCGGCCACGCACCGGGTGCTGACCGCGCTGTCGTACAACATCCATCACGCCGCGGGTACCGACGGCGTGCTGGATCTCGGCCGGATCGCGCGGGTGATCCGGGCCTCCCGCGCCGACGTGGTCGGCCTGCAGGAGGTCGACCGGCACTTCTCCGGGCGCAGCGACTGGGCCGACCAGGCGACCGAGCTGGCGCGGCGGCTGGGATTCCACGTGGTGTTCGGGGCCAACATCGATCGCGACCCGCCCGCTCCTGGCAGGCCGCGGATCCAGTACGGCACCGCGATCCTCTCGCGGCACCCGATAGTCGAGTCCCGGAACACGTACCTGTTCCGCTCGCCGGACCAGGAACAGCGTGGCCTGCTGCACGCGGAGCTCAACGTGCACGGCGTGCCCGTGCACGTCTACGACACCCACCTGGCCGCGAGCTCGGCGCTCGACCGTGCCGAGCAGGCGCGGGAGATCGTGGACCTCGTCGGCGGCACCGGCACAGCCGTGCTGCTCGGCGACCTGAACGCGATCCCCGGCGCGCCCGAGATCAGGACGATCGGCGCGGAGCTCACCGACGCCTGGCCGGTGTCCGGCCAGGATGACGGGAGCGGCGGAGCCACGTACCCGGCCGAGGACCCGGACCGCCGGATCGACTACGTGTTCACCGGCTCGTCGGTGCGGCCACTGTGGAGCCGGGTCCTCCGGACCGATCCGGTGGCCTCCGACCACCTGCCGCTCGTCAGCCGCCTGCTGGTGCGCGGCGGCCGCTGACGGCACCGGAAGGCGGTCTTCGCCGCCCGCGGGGCGCGCGTTCACCCAGTGGAACCTAAGCTTGACGGATGTTGCCGTCCGCGCACCCGGACCGGCCCGAGGACGAGCCGTCCGGGCCGGGCGCAGGAGGCGAGCCCGGGGACACCGGCGAGCCGTTCGACTGGCTCGCCCTGCCCGAGCCGGTGCGGGAGCGCGTCGCCGAGCTGGCGGCTTCGGCGCTCGGCAAGCTATCCCCGGACGACGTACCGCGCCAGCTACGACCCGTGGCGCGGTTCGCGCCTGCCAAACGAGCCCGGCTCGGCGCCGGGGCGCTGCTCACCGGCCTGCGGGACTCTGCCCGCTTCCGCACGGCGGTGCTCGAATGGCTGCGGGAGCACCGCCAGGATGCGCTGGACCCGAACGCGCCCGACTCCGTCGCCGCCGCGGCCGCGGCCGTGCTGCTGGGCGAGTCGAGTGCCTCCACGCGGGTGCGGCTGGTCGCCAAGGCGGCCGAGGAGACCGTGTTGCGGGCGGAGCGGGACGCGGCGGTGGCGAGGGCGCGGCGGCTGGAGAACGAGGTCGCCCGGTTGCGGGAGGAACTGGACGAGGCGCGCGGCGCGGCCGAACGGGCCCGCGGGGAACGTGAGGCGGAGCTCGACCGGCTGCGCGGCAGGCTGCGCGAGCAGGGCGTCGTGCTGCGCCAGGCGAGGGACGAGGCCGAGCGGGCAAGGGCCGAGGCGGACCGTGCGGGTGCCGAGAAGGGTGCGGAGCTGGAGTCGGTCACCGCCCAGCTCGACCGTGAACGCCAGCGGGCCGCGGCCGAGCGCGCACGGGCCGAGCGGGCGGCGGCCGACGCCGCGATCGCCCGGCAGTCGGCGCGGGAGGCGCGTGAGGCCGACGAGGTCCGGCTCGCCCTGCTGCTCGACACGCTGGGCGGCGCGGTCGACGGGCTGCGGCGCGAGCTGTCCGTCGGCAGCGCCGCCCAGACGCGGCGCCGGCCCGCCGACACCGTGCGCGGGGCGAGCACGGGCGCGGCGGGGGGCGGCCGGGTGCCCGACGCCGCGGCGCTCGACCGGCTGCTCACCTTGCCCGGCACGCATCTCGTCGTCGACGGCTACAACGTCAGCAAGACCGGTTACCCCGAGCTGACGCTCGCCGACCAGCGCGAGCGCCTCGTCGGGCAGCTCTCGGCGCTGGGTGCGCGCACCGGCGCCGAGGTCACGGTGGTGTTCGACGGGGCCGCGGTGACCTCCGTGCCCGCGGCGGCGCCCCGTGGCGTCCGGGTGCTGTTCTCGGATCCGGGAGTGCAGGCCGACGACGTGATCAGATCGCTCGTCGCCGCCGAACCCGGTGGCCGGGCCGTCGTCGTCGCCACCTCGGACCGGGCCGTCGCCGATTCGGTGCTCGCCGCGGGCGCACACGCCGTGGCCTCCGCTGTGCTGCTCACCCGGCTCGGCCGGGTCTGACAGCCTGTCCCCGACCCTGCCGGAACGAACCAGGTCGTGAGTGCGTAACAGTGTTCTAACTCGCGTGCGCACTCACGAGAGGTCACCCGTTCGGTGCGTCACGAACGGGCCGGTCCGTCGTTGTTACCGACGAGTCGGCCAGCGTGGAGGTGCGGATGCGGATCGCCGGTGTGCTGGCGCCGATGTTGCTGGCGGGTTCCCTTCTCGTGGCGCCGGCCGCGCGGGCTCAGGACACCCCGCCGACTGTTCCCGCTGACCCGGGTGACCTCCGGGTCGAGGCGGGTGTCGCGCCAGGCGCCGTCGTGCCCGATCCGCGGCCGGGTGAGGCGTTCGCCGACCCCGCGGTCGCGGCGCTGCAGCGCACGGCCGGGCAGGTGCAGCGCGAGCTCGGTGAGCTGAGCGCCAGGATCGAGACGGCACAGGGTGCGCTCGCCGCGGCGACCGCGGACCTGGAACGCGCCAGGGCGGAGCGGCGGGCCGCGGACGCCGCCGTGGCGGCGCAGCAGGAGGAGGTCGACGAGTTCTCCCGGTCGGTGTTCACCGCGATGGGCCGGCCGGACGAGTTCCAGTTGCTGGTGACCGCGGCCAGCTCGAAGGACCTGCTCGACGGAACCTCGATGATCAACCGGTTGCGGGCGGCGCAGGACGAGCGGCTTACCGGCGCCCTGCGGCGGCAGCGGGACGCGCGAGCGGCGGAGCGCACCGCCGGGGAGGTCGAGCGGGCGGCCACCGAGCAAAAGGCGCGGCTCGACCGGTTCAGCGAGGACGCCACCAACCGGGCCGACGCCGTCTCCGCCGAGTTGCGCGACCCGATCGAGGCCGCGAACGCCGCCGTGGTCGCGCAACAGCGGGCGCAGCGCGACCGCAACGCCACCACCGCCGCCAACTGGGACGACTACACCGGCAGGCTGGCCGCGGCCGGGATCACGCCACCGCCCGCGGCGGCGTTGCGGGACCCGGAGCGGTTGCCCGCCGGGCTCGCGCCGCTGCCCGGCGCCGACGGTGGCGACCAGGCCGGCGTGGCGCAGGCGACGGTGGACGGCGAGCGGCTGCTCGTGCTGCCCGCGGAGACGATCGACGCGGTGTCGGCGGCGGTGGAGGCGCTCGGCAGTCCGTACGTCCCGCACGGCGGCGGCACGGGTCCCGTGGCCTACTCCTGTGACGGCCTGGTGCGGTCGGTGTTCGGCGGGGCCGGTCTCGACCTGCCCGCGACCGCCGCCCGGCAGCTGGCCACCGGCAGGCCGGTCCCCTCCGCCGACGCCCAGCCAGGTGACCTGGTGTTCGTCGGTCCTGCGAAGTACGGCGTGCAGTCGGTCGGCATCGTGCTGGACGACCGCAGCATGCTGGCCGCGGATGCCCGCCTCGCCGGTGTCGTGGTGGCCGACATGCCCGCGGGCGAGAGCGTGCTCGGTGTCGTACGCCCGGCCCTCGGCCCGCGCCCCGCCGGGGACGTCGCGGACGTTCCGCGGCGTGCGGACGGCGAGTTGACGTGGCGGTGCGGCGGCGTCGAGGTGCCGCGGCGATCCGGTGCCGGGAACGCGGCCGGTGCCGGGCAGGCGGCCGGTGCGTGGGGTGGCTACCCGAACGGTCTGATCCCCACCGCGGCACTGTGCCCGATCGGTGTCGGCTCGCATGTCCTGCGCTGTGACGCCGCGCAGATGTTCGGGGCGCTCTCGCAGGCGTTCGCGGACTCCTTCGGCAGGCCGCTGTGCGTCACCGACTCCTACCGCCCGTTCGACGCGCAGGTCGATCTGTACCGCCGGAAACCGGCGCTGGCCGCCGTGCCGGGCACCAGCAACCACGGCTGGGGTCTGGCCCTCGACATGTGCGGTGGGGTGCAGTCCTTCGGCACGCCGGAGTACGGCTGGCTCGCGGCCAACGCCCCCAGGTTCGGCTGGGTGAACCCGGGCTGGGCGCGGCAGGGGCAGGGCCGCGAGGAGCCGTGGCACTGGGAGTTCACCGGCCAGGCGTGACAGCCGGCCGGAAAATGTCGGTGGGAGTACCTAGCGTTCGGTCCAGATGCCGATGACGTGGCGAGGAGCGAACCGTGGAGCACATCGACGAGGACACGCTGATCATCGACTGCGACCGCTGTGAGGTCCGTGGCGATGCCTGCGGCGACTGCGTGGTGAGCGTGCTGCTGGGTGCGCCGCCCGCCGTGGAATGGGACGGCGACGAGCAGCGTGCGGTCAACGCGCTCGCCGACGCGGGCATGGTTCCGCGGCTGCGGCTGGTCCCGGCGGCTGCCGGAGAGCCGTCTCCGGAGCGACCGCGGCGATGCGCAGGGTGACGACGACGCAAACGGCGTGCGGCGAGCGGTCCATCCGATCAGGTGAACGGTAGCCGTGTATTCGGCCCTCCATTGTTAGACGAGTCACACCCTGCGATTAGTCGCTGGTCCAAAGGTGGCTCGGCGCACGGTGACCGATTTATGGCGTGGCGCCGGTGGACGGGGCGGCGGCTCTTTCGTAACCTTGCCGAGACCTCGCGTCAGGCAGTCGTTCCACCAGGGTCGGCGACGCGGGGTTGCCGCCGAGACAGCTTTGTCGGGGAGCTGTGCCGGACCCACTGCGCAACATCAGGCAGCAACGCGGGAGTACCTGCGGTACTTCTGTGCCTGGGGCAGCGGGAAGCGCCGTCTGGCCGGAACGGGTGTTGTGTCGACCCGGCCGGCATTCGCGCGGAGGGCCCCCGACCTCCCGCGGACGGCGACCGGTAGGCGGCCGAGAGGCAAAGGAGACACGCGCGACGTGCAGTCGCATCCAGTGAAGCGCGTGGTGTCCGGAGCGTTGGCGGCGTCCGCCGTGATCGCGGCCGTCACCTTCACCCAGTCACCAGTCGCCGCATCCCCCATCCCCGCCCCCCAACAACCCCCGAGCAGCTCCTCCGACGCGCTCAGCAAGTACCGCGAGCTGGCCGGGCAGGCCGAGAAGCTGAACCAGGAGTACCTGCAGGCGAAGGAAGACCTGGCCGCCAAGCAGGGCGAACTCGAGTCGGCCAACTCGGAGCTCAAGGACGCGCAGCGGAGCCAGCGTCAGGCCAAGCAGGCCGAGGAGCGCTACCGCGCCGAGGTGGACAAGTTCGCCGGCGCGTCGTTCACCAGCGGAGCGCAGCTGAACAAGCTTTCCGCGCTGCTCACGGGTAACTCTGCGCAGGACTTCCTCGAACGCTCCTCGGCGCTGGACGTCCTCGCCACCGACAAGAACGCCGCACTGAGCAAGCTCTCCGACGCGGTCGCCCAGGCGGCCTCGGCCGAGCAGCAGGCGGCCGACGCGCAGCGGCGGGCCCAGGACGCCAAGGACGCCGCGGCCCGGCTCAAGTCCGACATCGAGGCCCGCAAGGACACGCTGGACGACCAGCTCGCCGAGTTGGAGGAGCAGGCGGGCCTGCTCAGCGACGAGGACCAGGCGGCGCAGCAGGACATCGGCGCCGAGGTCGGTGAGATCCAGGCACCCGGCCCGGCCGCCGAGACCGCCATCAACGCGGCGCTCGGCAAGCGCGGCAGCCCGTATTCCTGGGGTGCCACCGGGCCGAGCTCGTTCGACTGCTCGGGCCTGACGCAGTGGGCGTACTCGCAGGCCGGGATCAGCATCCCGCGGACGAGCAGCGCGCAGTCCACGCACGGCACGCCGGTGTCGCGCAGCCAGCTGCAACCGGGCGACCTGGTGTTCTTCTACTCACCGGTGTCGCACGTGGGCATCTACATCGGCAACGGCCAGATGGTGCACGCCCCGACCTCGGGCGACGTCGTCAAGGTCTCGCCGCTGCAGGACCAGTTCAGCGGCGCGCGGCGCGTCGCGTGACGCTGACCACCGGGGCGGTTCCACGAGCGTGGAGCCGCCCCGGTGGCGTGTCCGGCTCCCGATAGTCTCGCGCCATGCGCCGCACCCTTCTGGTGACCAACGACTTCCCGCCCCGCCCCGGCGGTATCCAGTCGTATCTGCACGCGCTGGCGGGCCAGGTGCCCGCCGACGACCTGGTTGTCTATGCACCGTCGTGGGAGCGTGACTCCGGCTCGCACCACGAGTTCGATGCCGAGGCTCCCTTCGAGGTGGTGCGGCACCCGACCTCCCTCATGCTGCCCACGCCCGCGGTACTGCGCCGGGCGAGGCAGCTGCTGCGCTCGCGTGGTTGCGAGGCGGTGTGGTTCGGCGCGGCCGCCCCGCTCGCACTGCTCGGCGGCGCGCTCCGGGACGCGGGCGCGCAGCGGGTGCTCGCGTGCACGCACGGCCACGAGGTGGGCTGGTCGATGCTGCCGGGGGCGCGCCAGGCGCTGCGGCGCATCGGTGACGGCGCCGACGTGATCACCTACGTCAGCGAGTACACGCGCAGCCGGTTCGCGTCGGCGTTCGGGCCGATGGCGGGCCTGGAGCACCTGCCGTCCGGCGTGGATCCCGAGCAGTTCCGGCCGGACGCGGGCGCGCGCGATGAGATCCGGCGGCGGCACGGGCTCGGTGAGCGGCCCACGGTGGTCTGCGTGTCCCGGCTGGTGCCGCGCAAGGGACAGGACATGCTGGTGCGGGCCCTGCCCGGCCTCCGCGAGCGGGTGTCCGGTGTCACGCTGCTCCTGGTCGGCGGTGGCCCCTACCGCGAGCGGCTGACGGCCCTCGCCCGCGAGCTCGGGGTCGCCGAGCATGTCGTGTTCACCGGCTCGGTGCCGTGGCCGGAGCTGCCCGCGCACTACGCGGCGGGCGACGTGTTCGCGATGCCGGCGCGGACCCGGGGCGGGGGTCTCGACGTCGAAGGTCTCGGGATCGTCTACCTGGAGGCGTCGGCGACCGGACTGCCCGTGGTCGCCGGGAACTCCGGTGGCGCGCCGGAGACGGTGCTGGACGAGGTCACCGGGCACGTCGTCGACGGCCGCAGGCTCGGCCAGCTGACGGACACCCTCGCCGCGCTGCTGGCCGACCCCGTCCGGGCGCACCGGATGGGCGAGGCGGGCAGGCAGTGGGTCAGCGAGCACTGGCGCTGGGACATCCTCGGCCGCCGGCTCGCCGCGATGCTGAACGGCGACCCGGTACCCGCTCGTGAGTGCTGACACGAGTTAGAACTCGTGTGCACACTCACGAGTGGTGAGGCGGCGCTTCGCGGAGGGCGGGGCTCGCCGGGTGGTCGGCGCGGACGACGACGTTGGCCGTCTCGGCGGGCGTGGCCTCCCGCTCGTAGCGCTCGTAGGCTGGCAACGCCCAGCGGCTCTCCTCCGGAACCCGCCGGTCGAGCGCGGCGGGGGAGAGCCACAGGTGCACGGTGAGGTCGAAGGCCAGCCCACGGCCCAGCAGCAGCTCCCCGTCGAGCAACAGCACCGCTCCCACGGGCAGCGCGACGCGAGCGAGCCGGTGCGCGCGGTCGCGTTCGCGGTCCCACAGCGCGGGCAGCACCACACCGGTGCCGCCGGGTGCGAGCGGGTCGAGCACCTCGCGGCGCAGCGCTCCCGTGTCGAGCCAGTCGTCGTAACGGGCGTCCGGATCGTGCCTGCCGCGTTCGAGGCGCAGCGAAGCCGGCCGCAGGAAGTCCCACGCCGATACCCGCAGCACCTGCCTGCCCCGGACGCGCAGCGGGTCGACCAGCGCGTCGGCGAGGCCCGCGGCGTCGGCCGCGCCCGCGGTGCCGTCGACGGCCACCCGCGCCCACTGCTCGCCCGGCGTGGCAGCGATCCGGTCGGCGAGCTCGCCGACGAGCCGTTCCCACGTGATCGGCCGGTAGCGGGCGCTCGACGGCATGCCCGGCACGCTAGCAACTACCCGCCCGGCGGTGGCATCGTGGAGATCACCGGCGCGACGAACAACTGGGGGCAAGCGATGCAGACGACCGGAACCGAGGACGAGCCGCTCCAGCTCGGCGCGGAGTTCCTGCAGGACCCGCACGAGGTCTCGCGCCTGCTGCGAGCGGAGGCCCCGGTGCGGCCGGTGATCATGCCGCGGGGCCTGCGAGTGTGGCTGGTCACCGGGTACGCCGATGCCAGGACGCTGCTCGCCGATCACCGGCTGAGCAAGGACAGCGCCCGGGCGAGTGCGGTCTTCGAGCGCAGGCTCACCACGACCGGAGACCGATCGACGCCGCTGTCCCGTTCACTGGCCGCGCACATGCTGAACTCCGATCCGCCGGATCACACGCGGCTGCGCAAGCTGGTCGGGAAGGCCTTCACCGCGAGGACCGTCGCGCGGCTGCGGCCGCGTATCGAGGAGATCGCCGACCGCCTGCTCGACGACATGGCCGGTGCCCGCGAGGTGGACCTGCTGGAGGCGTTCGCGTTCCCGCTGCCGATCACGGTGATCTGCGAGCTGCTCGGCGTCCCGGACGACGCGCGAGGCGACTTCCGGGCGTGGTCTGGCACGCTCCTCGACACGGCGACGCCGGAGCAGTTCGACCACGCGGCCGGGCACATGGCCGCCTACCTCGCCGAGCTCGTCGCGCGCAAGCGCGCGGCACCGACCGACGACCTGCTCTCGGCCCTCGTGCACGCGACCGACGAGGGGGACGCGCTCTCCGAGGAGGAGCTCGTCTCGATGGCGTTCCTGCTCCTGGTCGCCGGGCACGAGACGACGGTGAACCTCATCGGCAACGGCGTGCTTGCGCTGCTGCGCGAGCCCGGCCAGCTCGCCGCGCTGCGGGCCGACCCGGCGCTGCTGCCGAACGCGGTCGAGGAGTTCCTCCGCTACGAGGGGCCGGTGCACATCGCGACACTGCGGTTCACCACCGAACCGGTGCCGGTGGGCGGCACCGAGATCCCGGCGGAGGAGTTCGTCATGATCTCGCTGCTGGCCGCCGACCGCGATCCGGCGCGGTTCGGCGATCCGGACCGCCTCGACATCACCCGCCCGGCGGGCGGGCACCTCGCGTTCGGGCACGGCATCCACTACTGCCTCGGCGCGCCGCTGGCCCGGCTGGAGGGCGAGATCGCCATCGGCCGCCTGCTCGCTCGCTACGGCGGCCTGCGGCTGGTCGCGGAACCGGAGACGCTGCGCTGGCGGGACAGCACCCTCATCCGCGGCCTGCAGGAGTTGCCGGTGCGCCTGCAGACGTAGAGTGCCAGGCATGGCCGCGGACGACCTCCTCGCGCTCGACGCCGAACACGTGTGGCACCCGTACGGACCCATGCCCGGCCAGGTCCCGCCCCTGCTGGTCAGCGAGGCGTCCGGGGTGCGGCTGCGGCTCGCCGACGGGCGGGAGCTGGTCGACGGCATGTCGTCGTGGTGGTCGGCGATCCACGGCTACCGGCACCCCGTGCTGGATGCTGCGCTGACCGACCAGGCCGGGCGGATGAGCCACGTCATGTTCGGCGGGCTGACCCACGAACCGGCGATCCGGCTGGCGAGCACGCTCGCCGACATCACGCCGGAGGGGTTGCGGCACGTGTTCCTGTGCGACTCCGGGTCGGTCTCGGTCGAGGTCGCCGTCAAGATGTGCCTGCAGTACTGGCGCTCGCTGGGACGTGGCGGCAAGCGCAGGCTGCTCACCTGGCGGGGCGGCTACCACGGCGACACGTTCCACCCGATGAGCGTGTGCGATCCCGACGGCGGCATGCACTCGCTGTGGCGCGGTGTCCTGCCCGAGCAGCTGTTCGTGCCCGCACCCCCGGCCGACTTCGGTGCCACCCCCGACGAGTCCTATGTGGAGATGCTGGCCGAAACCGTCGAGCGGCACGCGGACGAGCTGGCAGCCGTTGTCGTCGAGCCGGTGGTCCAGGGCGCCGGTGGCATGCGGTTCCACCACCCGGCGTACCTGCGGGCGCTGCGCGAGATCACCGAACGGCACGGGGTGCTGCTGGTCTTCGACGAGATCGCGACCGGGTTCGGGCGAACCGGACGGCTGTTCGCCGCCGAGCACGCCGGGGTGACGCCGGACGTGCTGTGCGTGGGCAAGGCGCTCACCGGCGGCTACCTCACGATGGCCGCGGCGCTGTGCACCGGGGAGGTCGCGCGCGGTATCTCCACCGGCGAGGTGCCGGTGCTCGCGCACGGACCGACGTTCATGGGCAACCCGCTGGCTTCCGCGGTGGCGAACGCCTCGATCGGCCTGCTGCTCGAACGGGACTGGCAGGCCGACGTGCGCCGGATCGAGGACGCGCTGCGGCAGGGGCTCGCGCCCGCGGCCGAGCTGCCCGGTGTGGTGGACGTGCGCGTGCTCGGCGCCATCGGCGTGGTGCAGCTCGACCACGACGTCGACATGGCCGAGGCCACCCGCGTGGTCACCGGGCTCGGGGTGTGGCTGCGGCCGTTCCGGGACATGCTCTACACGATGCCGCCGTACGTGACCGGCGACGCCGACCTCGCGCTGGTCACGCGCGCCATCGTCGAGGCCGCGCGAACGGCGTGATCGCGCGGCCCGGAGGGGTCACGGACCAAAATCACCTGATCCAGTTCGGTCCCCGCGTTACCGGGTTCGCACGTCGTGGGTTGACCACCCAGTGCCACGATTCGCCTCATGTCCTATATGGATCGAGTGAGACCCCGCACACGTTTCGTGGCTCGGGCGCGCCTGGTGATGGGCCCTTCGTGATCACGGCGCGTTCGCCGAAACATGAGGGGTTTTCTGGGTAGCGGACATTTCACACGACCTCCGGTTATCTGGTGATCAAGAACCGCACCGGACGACGAGGAGGTTCAGCATGACGGGGGAGGTCGGCCCCGACCGGGCCGGCAGGCCACGTACGAGGCCAAGGCTGGCGCTGGCGAGCGTGCTGCGACACGACCTGCCCGCGTCGCTCGTGGTCTTCCTCGTGGCGGTGCCACTGTCGCTGGGCATCGCGCTCGCCTCGGGCGCCCCGATCGTCGCGGGGCTGGTCGCGGCCATCGTCGGCGGTGTCGTCGCCGGTTTGCTCGGCGGCTCGGTGCTGCAGGTCAGCGGGCCCGCCGCCGGGCTCACCGTGGTGCTCGCCGAGACCATCGACCGGTTCGGCTGGGCGGCCACCTGCGCCATCACCGTGGTGGCCGGTGCGCTGCAGATCCTGCTCGGGCTCAGCCGGGTGGCCCGCGCCGCGCTCGCGATCTCGCCCGCGATCGTGCACGGCATGCTCGCCGGTATCGGGGTGACGCTGGTGCTGGGGCAGCTGCACATCGTGCTCGGCGGTGCTCCGCAGAGTTCCGCGATCGACAACATCGCCGCGCTGCCGGGCCAGGTGGTCGGCCACCACGACACGGCCGCGCTGATCGGTCTGCTGACGATCGCGATCCTGCTCGGCTGGGGCAGGCTGCCCGCCCCGATGCGCCGGGTTCCCGGACCGCTCGCCGCGATCACCGCCGTCACCGTGCTGGCGAGCGTCACCGGCATGGCACTGGACCGCGTCAGCCTGCCCGGCGACCTGCTCGCGATCGAGTTCGCGCCGGAGCTGCCGGACGCGGGCTGGTTCGAGGTCGGGCTGGCGATCGTGACCATCGCGCTCATCGCGAGCGTGGAGTCACTGCTCTGCGCGGTGGCGGTCGACCGGATGCACACCGGGCCGCGGTCCAACCTCAACCGGGAGCTCGTCGGCCAGGGTGTGGCCAACATGGTGTCCGGTGCCGCCGGCGGGCTGCCCGTCACCGGCGTGATCGTGCGCAGCTCGACCAACGTCGCCGCGGGCGCCCGCAGCCGGGCCTCGGCCGTGTTGCACGGCGCGTGGGTACTGCTGTTCACCGTCGTGCTCGCCGGTCTCATCGAGAGCATCCCGCTGGCCGCGCTGGCCGGGCTCCTCGTCTACGTCGGCGCCAAGCTGGTCGACGTGCAGCACATCCGGCAGGTGCTCAAGCACGGCGATCTGCCGCTGTACCTGGTGACCCTTGCCGGGGTGGTGGCGATCGACCTGCTCACCGGCGTCCTGATCGGCATCGCTCTCTCGCTCGCGCTGATGCTGCGCAGGACGATGTGGTCCGGCATCCACGCGGAGGGCTCGGGGCAGCGGCGCAGGATCATCATCCACGGTGCGCTGACGTTCCTCTCCGTGCCGCGTCTGTCCACAGTGCTCAGTTCGATGCCGCGAGGCGGCACGGTGACGCTGGAGCTGGTGGTCGACTACCTGGACCACGCGGCGTTCGACTGCCTCTCCGACTGGCAGCATGCGCACGAGCGCGCGGGTGGCACCGTGGTGGTCGACGAGATCGGGCACCCGTGGTTCGAACGCGGCAAGTCCGCCGAGCCCACCGTGCGCCGGGGCGCGGCCAAGCCGGTACTGCCCCGCTGGCTCGCGCCGTGGTCGGAGTGGCAGGCGAAGGACGCGGGCGTGCCCGTGCCCGACCAGCGCACCGGGCCGCCCGGCACCGGGCCGATGCGCCGGGGAACCTCGGAGTTCCAGTGGCGCACCGCGCCGCTGATGCAGGAGACCATGAGCCGGCTCGCCACGGGCCAGCGGCCGCACACCCTGTTCATCACCTGCGCCGACGCCCGCATCGTGCCGAACATGATCACCACCAGCGGTCCGGGGGACCTGTTCACCGTCCGCAACATTGGCAACTTCGTGCCGGACGCCGGCGACCCGGCGCGGCCGGACACGTCGGTGAGCGCGCCGATCGAGTACGCGGTGCACGTGCTCGGCGTGCGCGAGATCGTGGTGTGCGGCCACTCCGGTTGCGGCGCGATGCACGCGCTGCTGGCGGGGGCGCCGGAGGGCCTGCCCGCGGTCGAGACCTGGCTCGGGCACGGTGCGCCGACCCTGCACCGGCAGGCGACGGCCGGCGCGCTCACCCTCGGCGGCCGGGAGCCGGACGCTGACGCCGACCGGCTGGCGCTGCACAACGTCCTGCAGCAACTGGAACACCTGCGGGCTCATCCGGTGGTCGCGCAGGCGCGGCACCGGGATGCGCTGCACCTCACCGGCATGTACTTCGACGTCGGTCGCGCGCAGGTGTACCTGTTCGACGCCGAGTCCGGCACCTTCCTGCCCGCCGGTGAGCAGCGTCCCGCCGACCTGGTGTGAAACCCGGGTGAGGGTGCGCGGGTGGGCCGGGACTAGTGTCGAGCCGTGACCGTGCTGGTGATCTCTGGAACGGGGACCGGCGTCGGCAAGACCGTGGTGACCGCGGCCATCGCCGCGCTCGCCAGGGAACGCGGCGACTCGGTCGCGGTGCTCAAGCCCGCGCAGACCGGGGTGGCGCCGGAAGAGCCCGGCGACCTCGCCGAGGTGCGCAGGCTCGCCGGTGCCGTGCCGACCCGCGAGCTGCGCCGCTACCCCGACCCGCTGTCCCCGGAGGCAGCGGCCCGTAACAGCGGGCTGCCCCCGGTGACCCCCTCCGACGCTGCGCGGGCGGCCGCCGAGCTGCACTCGTCGCACGATCTCGTGCTGGTCGAGGGGGCAGGCGGGCTGCTCGTCCGGTTCGACTCGTCCGGCGGAACGCTGGCCGACGTCGCGTGGTCGCTCGGTGCCCCGCTGCTGATCGTCGCGCAGGCCGGCCTCGGCACGCTCAACGCCACCGCGCTCACCGCGGAGGTGGCCACGCGGCGCGGGCTCAACGTGCTCGGCGTGGTCATCGGCTCGTGGCCGGCCGGGCCCGACCTGGCAGCCCGCTCCAACGTCGCCGACCTGCCGGTCGCCGCCGGGGCACCGCTGCTGGGCGTGCTGCCCGAGCGGCTCGGCCACGCGAGCAGGGACGAGTTCCTCGAGGAGGCGCGGCGCGGGCTGTCCCCCTGGTTCGGGGGCCAGTTCGACCCGGACTGCTTCGCGGGCAGCGCTTCCGCGTCGACGTGACGCACATCGCTGTGTCAGGCTCGATCGGTCAGTCACACTGCACCGAGCACGCGAACGACCCCGCACCGAAGGAGATGCCGTGACGGTCGCACCCCAGGAGACCTCCACCGAGGCGGACATTCTCACGGTGGCCCGTGAGCAGGTTCTCGAACGAGGCACCGGGCTGTCCGAACGGCAGATCCTCGACGTGTTGCGGCTCGGCGACGATCAGGTGCCCGACCTGCTCGCTCTCGCCCACGAGGTGCGCATGCGCTGGTGCGGGCCCGAGGTCGAGGTCGAGGGCATCGTCAGCGTGAAGACCGGTGGCTGTCCCGAGGACTGCCACTTCTGTTCGCAGTCCGGCCGGTTCCCGACGCCGGTCCGCTCCGCGTGGCTCGACATCCCGGGCCTGGTCAAGGCCGCAGCCGAGACGGCGGAGACCGGGGCCACCGAGTTCTGCATCGTGGCCGCCGTGCGGGGGCCCGACGCCCGGCTGCTGTCCCAGGTACGCGAGGGCATCAGGGCGATCCGCGAGTCCGGCAACGACATCCAGATCGCCTGCTCGCTGGGCATGCTCACGCAGGAACAGGTCGACGAGCTCGTCGAGATGGGCGTGCACCGGTACAACCACAACCTGGAGACCGCCCGGTCGCACTTCCCCGCGGTGGTCACCACCCACACGTGGGAGGAGCGCTGGGAGACGCTGCGGATGGTCCGCGAGGCGGGCATGGAGGTCTGCTGCGGCGGCATCGTGGGCATGGGGGAGAACGACGAGCAGCGCGCCGAGTTCGCCGCGCAGCTCGCCGACCTCGGCCCCCACGAGGTGCCGATGAACTTCCTCATCCCGCAGCCGGGTACGCCGTACGAGCACTACGAGGTGATCGAGGGCAAGGACGCGTTGCGGATCGTCGCGGCGTTCCGGCTCGCCATGCCGCGCACGATGCTGCGCTTCGCGGGAGGCCGTGAGCTGACCCTCGGCGACCTCGGTGCCGAGCAGGGCATGCTCGGCGGGGTCAACGCGATCATCGTCGGCAACTACCTGACCAACCTCGGCCGTCCCGCCGAACAGGACCTGGAGATGCTGTCCGGCCTGAAGATGCCGATCAAGGCACTGAGCGAGACGATATGACCGGTCCTGCCCGCAACGACTCCTTCTGTGTCCACTGCGGACAGCCGGCGGACACCGGGCACGTGTCGTGCCACAACTCCCGCACGGCACTGGAGCCGCCGCGGTTCTGCCCGCGGTGCGCGCGCAGGATGGTCGTCCAGGTCACCCCGAGTGGGTGGCAGGCCCGCTGCAGCCGCCACGGCGAAGCCTCCTCGGCGGACGCTCCCGCGACCAACTAGGCTCGCCCGGAAACCCGGGGGAGAGTCGCGGACGGAGGCTGGTAGTGGGTGAGTCGGTGTTCACCGCGGTCGGGTCGCGGCGGCCGAAGGTCGTCGTCAAGGCCGACGTGCTGCCCGCGCTCAGCGTGTTCTCCATGGTGGCGCTACTCGGCATCCCGCTCGGCTGGATCTGGGCGCAGCTCGCGCCGCCGCAACGCCTGCGGGTGGTCTCCGCCGACCGCGATCCGGTGCCGCTGCAACTGGAGAGCTGGCACCGCTTCGACGACCTCGCGATCTTCCTGCTGCTCGGATTGGCGGCGGGTCTGCTCACCGGCGCCGCCGTGTGGCTACTGCGCGAGCGGCGCGGGCCCGTCGTGCTGCTCGCCGCGGTCGCCGGCGCGCTCTTCGCCGCCTGGCTCGCGGCACGGATGGGAATCGCGTTCGCCGAGAGCCGCTACGCGGTCGCCGAGCCGCCCGGGCTCGGGGACGTGGTGGAGCGGGCGCCCGTGCTGGAGACCGGCTGGGGCCTGCTCGCGCAGCCGCTGGCCACCGCGCTCGGCTACGGCGTGCTCGCCGCGTGGAACGGCCGCGAGGACCTCGGCCGCCGCCTGGGCTGACGCCACACCCGCCACCTCTCGTGAGTGGCTACGCGAGTTAGAACTCGCGTAGCCACTCACGAGGCGGGCTAGTTGAGGTGGGCCGGTTTGACGGGTTCGGCGAGCTCGCCGGGCGGCGGCGGCACGGCGTGCAGTGCGGACAGGAAACCCGCCTCCCTTTTCAGCAGCCGGCACGCGAGGCTGAGCCTGCGCAGCGGCTGGCGTTCTTCGAGCAGCGCCTGCCGGTCCGGCAGCGGGAGCAGGCAGTCGGTGGCGAGCAGGTAGGCCAGTCGCGCGGTATCGGTGTCCTCCGGAGGCAACTGCCAGTCGTCGTGCTCCCACGCCGCGGCGCAGTACCGCCGGTGCGCGGCCTTGACCGCCTCGCCGAGCTGGGCGGCCGCCTCGGCGCTGCCTGCCGGGAGCGCGACGTCGTCGAGCCACTCGACGGTGCCGAGCAGGTACGGGGCCGACCTGCTGTCGATCGAGAGCAGCCTGAACCGCCGGTGCCCGGTGCTGATGATGTCGAACCGGCCGTCCGGCAGACGCTCCGCCTCCCGCAGCCGCGCCGCGCAGCCGATCTCGTGGACGTGTTCGAGCTCCTCGACCTCGCGCACCATCGACGTCTTGATCGCGAGCACGCCGAACAGCCGGTCGGGGACCGTTTCGGTGATCAGGTCCACGATGAGCTGCCGGTAACGGGGCTCGAAGATGTGCAGGGGCAGGTGCGCGCCCGGCAGCAGCACCGTCTGCAGCGGGAACAACGGCAACGTCGTCCGCTCGCTTTCCGGTGTCGTGTCGGCCACGCCCACACGTTACGGCGTTCGCCGCCGGTTCGCCCGTTCGCGTGGTGACGGTGGCCGGAAGACCGCGAACGGGTCGGTCACCTGCATGCCGTCCTGGACGAAGGAGTACAGCGCGGCCGGCCTGCCGCCCGCCCGGCCCGAGGGTGCCGTGCCGCCGGTGGGTTCGAGGAGTCCGCGGCGGGCCAGCACCCGTTGCAGGTTGGTCGCCGATACCCGGTAGCCGAGCGCCGCCGAGTAGAGCTCGCGCAGTGCCGAGATCGTGAACTCCGCGGGGGCGAGCGCGAAGCCGATGTTGGTGTAGCTCAGCTTCGCGCGCAGCCGCTCGCGCGCCCGCAGCACGATCGCCTCGTGGTCGAACGCGGTGCGGGGGAGCGCGTCCACCGGGTGCCACGCGGTGTCCTCGGGCACCTCGGGATCGGCCCCGTAGGGCACCAGGCCGAGGAACGCCGTGGCGACCACACGCGGGCCGGGCACCCGGTCCGGCGCGCTGAACACCGCGAGCTGCTCGACGTGCGAGAGCTGCTTGACGTCCACCTTCTCGGCGAGCTGGCGCCGGATCGACGTCTCGACGTCCTCGTCCGGCCGCAGCCGGCCACCCGGCAGCGACCAGCGCCCGATGTGCGGGTCCAGGGCGCGGCGCCACAGCAGGACGTGCAGCGTGGCGGGGCGTGTGTCGTAACGCACCTGCAGGACGGCCGCAAGGACCTCGTGTGCCAGGGGGGCGCTGCTGTTAATATGAGAACGCACGGTTTTCGATTATAAGGCGAAAACCCCTGCGACAGCCAGGAGGGGCGCACATGACCTTGCAGGCCGAGGACCTCGTTCCGTACGGCGGCGTCGAGGCGGACGCGGCGTGGGCCGAGGAGGTGCGCAGGCTCGCCCGCGAACGCGACGCTGTGCTGCTCGCGCACAACTACCAGGTGCCGGAGATCCAGGAGATCGCCGACCACACCGGTGACTCGCTCGCGCTCAGCCGCATCGCCGCGGCCAGCGAGGCGAGCACGATCGTCTTCTGCGGCGTCCACTTCATGGCCGAGACCGCGAAGATCCTGGCGCCGGAGAAGACGGTGCTCATCCCGGACGCGCGGGCCGGCTGCTCGCTCGCCGACTCGATCACCGGTGCGCAGCTGCGCGAGTGGAAGGCCGAGCACCCCGGCGCGGTGGTGGTCTCCTACGTCAACACCACCGCCGAGGTGAAGGCCGAGACCGACATCTGCTGCACCTCCTCGAACGCGGTGGACGTGGTGGCCTCGATTCCCGCCGGTCGGGACGTGCTGTTCTGCCCGGACCAGTTCCTCGGTGCGCACGTCAAGCGCGAGACCGGCAGGGAGAACCTGTACATCTGGGCGGGCGAGTGCCACGTGCACGCCGGGATCAACGGGCCCGAGCTGGCGGAGCGCGCCGCGGCGGACCCGGACGCCGACCTGTTCATCCATCCCGAGTGCGGCTGTGCCACCTCGGCGCTCTACCTCGCCGGTGAGGGCGCCGTGCCGAAGGACAAGGTGAAGATCCTCTCCACGGGGGACATGCTGCACGCCGCCCGCGACACCAAGGCGCGCTCGGTGCTGGTCGCCACCGAGATCGGCATGCTGCACCAGCTGCGCAAGGCCGCTCCGGAGATCGACTTCCGCGCGGTCAACGACCGTGCTTCCTGCCGCTACATGAAGATGATCACCCCGGCGGCGCTGCTGCGCTCGCTGCGCGAAGGCGCCGACGAGGTGCACGTCGACACCGAGACGGCCGCCAGGGCGCGGGCGTCGGTGCGGCGGATGATCGAGATCGGCAAGCCGGGCGGCGGCGAATGACCGGACCGGTTTTTACCTCACAGTCGAAAACCTGCGCGCAGTGGGAGGCCCGCGCCGATCTGGTCGTGCTCGGCAGCGGGGTCGCCGGGCTCACGGCGGCCCTGCGGGCCAGGCAGCTCGGGCTGCGGGTGCTCGTGGTGACCAAGGCCGCCGTCGACGACGGCAACACCAGGTGGGCGCAGGGTGGTGTCGCCGTCGTGCTCGACGGCGAGCACGACGACGGTGACTCGGTGGCCGCACACGCGGCGGACACCGTCACCGCCGGTGCCGGGCTCTGCGACGCCGCCGCCGTCCGCGACATCGTCGGGGCCGGACCGGCCGCCGTAGCCAGGCTGCGCGCGCTCGGCGCACGGTTCGACGCGAGCTCCACCGGGCTCGCCCGCACCCGGGAGGGCGGGCACAGCGCGTTGCGTGTGGTGCACGCGGGTGGCGACGCGACCGGAGCCGAGGTCGAGCGCGCGCTCGTCGCCGAGGCCGGGGGCCGCCGGGTTCCCGTGCTGGAGCGGCACGTGGCCGTCGACGCCCTGCGCACCCCGCTCGGCGAGGTGGCCGGCGTGACGGTGCTCGACCCGCACGGCGTGCCGGGCGTGCTGCGCGCGCCCGCGGTGCTGGTCGCCACGGGCGGGCTGGGCCAGCTCTACCAGGCCACGTCCAACCCGGAGGTCGCCACCGGCGACGGGCTGGCGCTCGCGCTGCGGGCCGGGGCGCTCGCCGCGGACGTCGAGTTCGTGCAGTTTCATCCCACCGTGCTCTACACGCGCGGTGCGCGGGGACGCTGCCCGCTCGTCACGGAGGCCGTGCGCGGGGAGGGTGCCGTGCTCGTCGACGCGACCGGCGCGCCGGTGATGCGCGGGGTCCACCCGCTCGGTGACCTGGCCCCGCGCGACGTCGTTTCGGCGGCGATCACCCGCCGGATGGCACAGGCACCGGGCGGCGTGGACGACCACGTCTATCTCGATGCCACCGCCGTCCCCGGCTTCGCGCGGCGGTTCCCGACGGTGCACGCGGCCTGCGCCGCGGCCGGGGTCGACCCGGCGCGGCAGCCGATTCCGGTGACCCCGGCCGCGCACTTCGCCTGCGGCGGCGTGGTGACCGGCATCGACGGGCGCACCACCGTGACCGGCCTGTACGCGGCCGGCGAGGTGGCCCGCACCGGCCTGCACGGAGCGAACCGGCTGGCGTCGAACAGCCTGCTGGAAGGGCTCGTGCTGGGGGAGCGAGCGGCCGAGGCGGTCGCCGCCGACCTGGCGGCCGGTGCGTGTGCCGATCCACGCCTCGGGCAGCCGCCGGAGACCGACGTCGCCCCGGTGGCCGAACGTGACTCGCTGCAACGGGTGATGAGCCGCTACGCCGCCATCGGCCGGGACGCCGAAGGGCTGGCCGTGGCCGGTTCGGTGCTCGACCTGTCGAGCGTGGACAGTCCGTTGTGGACGCAGGAGGCGGTCGAGGACGCGGCGCTGACGCTGGTGGCCGCGGCGCTGATCGCGGCCGCGGCGCGGCGCACCGAGTCCAGGGGCTGCCACGTGCGCACGGACCATCCGGGGCGCGACGACGCGGCCTGGCGGCACAGCCAGCCGCTCCGGCTGAGCCCGTCCGGGCAGCCGGTGCTCGCCGAGAAGATCGTGGAGGCGGCCTCGTGAACGGCGAGCTCGATCCGGCGGACCTGCGCCGGGTGGTCGGCACCGCACTGGAGGAGGACCTGCGCTACGGGCCGGACGCCACCACCGAGGCGACCGTGCCCGCCGACGCCACGGCGACGGCCGAGCTGACCCCGCGCACCCCGGGTGTCCTCGCGGGCGTCCCGGTGGCGCGCGCGGTGTTCGACGCGGTGCTGGCCGAGCGGTACACGGTGCTGGCCGAACGGGCCGACGGCAGCGCGCTCGACGCCGGGGAGCCCGCCCTGGTGGTGCGCGGCAGCGTGCGCGGCCTGCTCACCGCCGAGCGGACGGCGCTCAACCTGCTCTGTCACCTCTCCGGCGTCGCGACCGCCACGGCGGCCTGGGTGCACGCCGTGGCGGGCACCGGCTGCTCTGTCCGGGACTCCCGCAAGACCCTGCCCGGCCTGCGGCTGCTCGAGAAGTACGCGGTCCGCTGCGGCGGCGGGGTCAACCACCGGCTCGGGCTCGGCGACGCGGTGCTGATCAAGGACAACCACGTGGTCGCGGCCGGGTCGGTCACCGAGGCGCTGCGGCTGGCCAGGGAGCACGCGGCCGGGCTGGCCTGCGAGGTCGAGGTGGACGATCTCGACCAGCTCGCGGAGGCGCTCGCCGCCGGAGCCGACGAGGTGCTGCTCGACAACTTCACCCCCGCGGAGTGCGCGCGGGCGGTCCGGCTGCGGGACTCCTCGTCGGCGAAGACACGGCTGGAGGCCTCGGGCGGCCTTCGCCTGGAGAACGCGCGGGCCTACGCCGAGTCCGGTGTCGACTACCTCGCGGTCGGCGCGCTCACGCACTCGGCGCCGGCGCTCGACATCGGGATGGACCTGCGGTAGCCACGCTCACAGCGCGAGCGGCAGCGTCCGGCGCACGTACGGGCGGTGCCTGCCGTGCAGCGGCACGAGCGGCACGCCGATCCCCGCGACCGCGCCTTCGTCCCCCGCCGCAGGGCGCAGGCCGAGCCGCAGGAGCAGTTCCTCGCGTACCGCACCCGAATGCAGGCGGCGCAGGGTGAGCGAGGTCGTGGTGAACGCGGCGCCCGGCACGACGGTGCCGAGCAGTCGTACCGGGTCGAGGCCGGACGGCGGCCGGAAGCACACCTGGGGAACGCCACCGCCCGCCCAGTGCCGCCAGCTCTCGACCGGCTCGCCGGTACCGGCCGGCTCCTCCGGCGCACCGAGCGCCAGTACCAGATCGGCGGAGAGCTCATCGGCCGTCAGCACGGTGTTCGGGCACCCCGCCTCGGTGAGTGCGCAGGAGACGGCGAGTGCGGCCGCGACCGTCGCGCGCTGGGCACCGCGCTCACCGCCGCCCCTGACGAGCGTGGCCAGCGGCGCGTCCGCCGTCCGGTAGCGGACGGCGAGCCAGCACACCCGCTCGCCCGTGCCCGTCCACACCACCAGCTGCGCGCTCACCAGCGGGATGTCGGACTGCCCGTACGCCGCGCGCAGCGCTCGCAGGGCGGTGCCGAGGTCCGTGGCCGGCCCGGTCAGCCGCACCACGGCCGTCCAGGTGTCCCCGATCGCGGCCATCCCGAGCGGCGCGCCGAGCGCACCGGTGTGCGACCGGATCCGCACGGTGCTCAGCGGCGCCCGGTCGTCGTGCTGGCGCAGGCGGTAGCCGACCCACGTGACGACCCAGTGCGCCACCCGCTGCCCGGTCACCCGGATCGACGCGGCCGCGGCCAGCAGAGCCACCAGTGGGGCCAGCACGTCGACATCCACGGCGACTCCTGGTCCTTGCCTGGTTTCCTCCGCCACCGTAGACGACGGCCACGTGCCGCACTGCCGGAGGAATTCCCCACAGACCGGGTGGTCGGTTAGCCTTTCCGGCACGCGTGAGGTGGGATGAGGGAGTCGATGAGCGGCAGGGTCACGGTCGGCGTGATCGAGGATCACCCGCTGTACCGCGCGGCGGTCGCACGGGTGCTCGCGGAGGCCGACGATATCGAACTGGGCGCGGTGGCCGAGTCGGTGGACGAGTTCGCCACGCTCGCGCAGCCGCCGGGCGGTGTGGTGGTGCTGGACCTGAAGCTGCGCGGGGTGACCGACGCGGCCGCGGTGCTGCGCGTGGCCGGGATGGGCCACAAGGTGCTGGTCGTGTCAGCGCACGCCGGGAGGGCGGAGGTGCTCGGCGCGATCTCCGCGGGCGCGCGCGGCTACCTCTCGAAGGACGCCGACGGCGACGACATCCTGCGCGCGGTCCGGGAGATCGCCGCGGACCGGTCGTACGTCTCGCCGGTGCTGGCGTCGTTCGTGCTGGACGACGACCGGGAGCGGTTCGCGGAGCCGCAGGCGACGCTCTCCGAGCGGGAGCGGGAGGTGCTCGCGCACGTCGCGGCGGGGGAGCGGGACCAGGACATCGCGGACATGATGGCGATCAGTGTCCGGACCGTGCGGTCCTACCTCGACCGGATCCGGGACAAGACCGGCCGCAGGCGCAGGCCCGAGCTGACCAGGCTGGCCATCGAGCAGGGAATCGCGCTGCCCCGCTCGTGAGTGCGCACGCGAGTTCTAACTCGCGTGCGCACTCACGAGCGGGACGTGCCCAGCCTGCGGTTGGCGAGTACGGCCGTGGAGTCGCGGGACTTCTCGGCCACGGCCGGATCGACGTCCACCACCAGCAGGTCGGGCGCCGCGCCGAGCTGGGCGTGGACCTGGCCGAACGGATCGGCGACCGTCGAGTAGCCGATGCCGGTGGGCGCCTTCGGGTTGACCTCGACGCCGCTCGCGGCGGGATCGGCCTGCCCGCAGCCGAGCACCCACGTGCCCGAGTCGAGGGCCCGCGCCCGCACCAGCAGCTCCCACTGCTCACGCTTGCCCCTGCCCGCGCCCCAGGACGCGGGCAGCAGCACCGCGCTCGCCCCGGCGTCGGCCAGCGCCTGGAACAGCTCGGGGAAGCGCACGTCGTAGCACGTCGCCAGGCCGAGCCGCACGTCGCCGACGTCGACCGTGACGATGTCGGAGCCGCCCGCCACCGTGTCGGACTCGCGGAAGCCGAAGGCGTCGTAGAGGTGGATCTTGTCGTAGCCGCGGTGCTCGCCGAGCCCGGTGGCCAGCAGCGTGTTGCGCACCCGCTCGCCGTCCGGCGTGAACATCCCGGCCAGCACCAGCACGTCGTGCTCCTGGGCGATCTCGCCCACCGCCCGCGCCCACGGCCCGTCGACCGGTTCCGCCAGCGGCGCGAGCCGCACCCCGAACCGGGCCATCGCCGCCTCGGGGAACACGACCACGCGGGCGCCCGCACCCGCGGCCTTGGCGACCCACTCGCGGATGAGCTCCAGGTTCTCCGCGGGGTCTGCACTGGACGTGAGCTGGCACAAGGCGGCTCGCAGCACGGCTACCTCCCGGTCGCGGACGCTCTCCCGCCTCGTACCCTAGTCCCTATGTTGAACCGCACCGACCTGCGAGGTCGCGTCCCTTCACCGGTCGAGCTGCGCGCCACGCTGCCGCGCGCCGAGATCGACGTGGACGCGGTGCTGCATCAGGTGCGCCCGCTCGTCGAGGCGGTCCGCGACCGCGGCGCCGAGGCCGCGCTGGAGTACACCGAGCGGTTCGACCGGGTCCGTCCCGAGCGCGTCCGGGTGCCGGCCGCCGAGCTCGGCCGCGCGCTCGCCGAGCTGGACCCGGCCGTCCGGGAGGCGCTGGAGGAGTCCATCACCAGGGCGCGCGCGGTGCACGCCGACCAGCGGCGTGCCGATGTCACCACGCGGGTCGCCGACGGCGGCACGGTGACCGAGCGCTGGGTGCCGGTCGCCAGGGTGGGGCTGTACGCCCCCGGCGGGCTGGCCGTCTACCCGTCCAGCGTCGTCATGAACGTCGTGCCTGCGCAGGCCGCGGGCGTCGGCTCGCTGGTCGTCTGCTCACCGCCGCAGGCGGAGTTCGGCGGGCTGCCGCACCCGACCATCCTGGCCGCGGCCGCGCTGCTCGGCGTGGACGAGGTGTGGGCGGTCGGCGGCGCGCAGGCCGTCGCGCTGCTCGGCTATGGCGGCACCGACACCGACGGTGAGCCGCTCGAACCGGTCGACATGGTGACCGGACCGGGCAACATCTACCTCACCGCGGCGAAGCGGATGCTGCGCGGCGTCATCGGCATCGACTCGGAGGCCGGGCCCACCGAGATCGCGATCCTCGCCGACGACACCGCGGACCCGGCGCACGTGGCGGCGGACCTGGTCAGCCAGGCCGAGCACGACACGCTCGCCGCGAGCGTGCTGGTCACCACATCGGAGGCGCTCGCCGACGCCGTCGACGCGGAGCTCGAGCGTCGCGTCGCCGCGACGAAGCACACCGAACGGGTGAGCGAGGCACTGCGCGGGAAGCAGTCCGGCACCGTGCTGGTGGCCACGGTCGACGACGGCCTGCGGGTCGTCGACGCCTACGCCGCCGAGCACCTGGAGATCCAGACCACCGACGCCCGCACGGTGGCGGCGCGGGTGCGCAATGCGGGGGCGGTGTTCGTCGGCCCGTACGCGCCGGTGTCGCTCGGCGACTACTGCGCGGGGTCCAACCACGTGCTGCCGACCGGCGGGTCCGCCCGGCACTCCGCGGGGCTTTCCGTGCAGAGCTTCCTGCGCGGCATCCACGTGGTCGACTACAGCGCCGGCGCGCTGCGCGAGGTGGCGGGCAAGGTGGTGTCGCTGGCGGAGGCCGAGGACCTGCCCGCGCACGGCGAGGCCGTGACTGCACGCTTTCCCGAGGCCGCCCGGTGACCGCGGACGAGGTGGCGCTGGAGCAGTTGCCACTGCGCGAGGACCTGCGCGGCCGCAGCCCGTACGGCGCACCCCAGCTCGACGTCCCCGTGCGGCTCAACACCAACGAGAACCCGTACCCGCCGCCGGACGCGCTGGTCGACGACGTGGCCGGGGCGGTCCGGCAGGCGGCGGCCGGCCTGCACCGCTACCCGGACCGCGACGCCGTCGAGCTGCGCCGGGACCTCGCCGGTTACCTCTCGGCGTCCACGGGGGTGCCGCTGGCCGAGCGCAACCTGTGGGCCGCCAACGGTTCCAACGAGATCCTGCAACAGCTCCTGCAGGCGTTCGGCGGACCGGGCCGTACGGCGCTGGGCTTCGAGCCGTCGTACTCCATGCATCCGATCATCGCGGCGGGCACCCGCACCGAATGGCTGCCCGCGCCCCGTCGTGCGGACTTCTCCCTCGACACGGCGCGTGCCGCCGAGGTGATCGCCGAACGTGCTCCCGATGTCGTCTTCGTGACCAGCCCGAACAACCCGACGGGCGGCTCGATCCCGGCTGCGGAGCTGGAGCCGGTGCTGCGCGCCGCCCCCGGGATCGTCGTGGTGGACGAGGCGTACGCGGAGTTCTCCGCGCAGCCCAGCGCGGTGCACCTGCTGGCCGAGTACCCGGCCAAGCTGGTGGTCTCGCGCACGATGAGCAAGGCGTTCGCGTTCGCTGGCGGCCGGCTCGGCTACCTCGCCGCGGCGCCCGCCGTCGTGGACGCGCTGCAACTCGTCCGGCTGCCGTACCACCTCTCGGTGCTCACGCAGGCGGCCGCCCGCGCGGCGCTGCGGCATGCCGACGAGACGCTGGCCTCGGTGGCGAAGCTCGCGGCGGAACGCGACCGTGTCGCCGAATCCCTGCTCGGGCTCGGTTTCACACCCGTTCCCAGCGACGCCAACTTCATCCTCTTCGGACGGTTCGCCGACGCGCCCGCCACCTGGAGGTCCTATGTGGACCAGGGTGTGCTGATCCGTGACGTCGGCATCGAAGGACATCTCCGCGTCACCATCGGCACGCCGGAGGAGAACGACGCCTTCCTGGAGGCGAGCAAGGAGGTCCCGCGGTGACCAGCCGGGTAGGCAAGGTGGAGCGCACCACCAAGGAGTCCTCGATCCGGGTCGAGGTCGACCTGGACGGCACCGGGCAGGTCGAGGTGGCCACCGGGGTGCCGTTCTACGACCACATGCTGCACTCCTTCGGCGTGCACGGCTCGCTCGACCTGAAGGTCGCGGCCGAGGGGGACGTGCACATCGACGCGCACCACACGGTCGAGGACACCGCGATCGTGCTCGGCCAGGCGATCCGGGAGGCACTCGGCGACAAGAGGGGTATCCGCCGCTTCGGTGACGCCTGGATCCCGATGGACGAGACGCTCGCGCACGCGGCGATCGACGTCTCCGGCCGGCCGTACTGCGTGCACGTCGGCGAGCCCGCGGAGTTCAACACGTTCACGATCGGCGGCAACTACCCGTTCGTGCTGACCCGGCACGTGTTCGACTCGCTGTCCTTCCACGCGGGGATCGCGCTGCACGTGCGGGTGCTCCACGGCCGCGACCCGCACCACATCGCGGAGGCGCAGTACAAAGCCGTCGCGCGTGCGCTGCGGGCGGCGACCGAGGCCGACCCGAGAGCGGGCGGGGTTCCCTCCACGAAGGGTGTGCTCTAGGTGTCCGCCGAGTGGGTCGCGGTCCTGCTGCTCGCACTCGCCGGCTTCCTCGCCGGCGGTGTCTACAGCACGTGGAAGACCTCGCGCCCCCTCGCCGTCACCCTCGGCGTCGGCGCGGCCCTCGCCGTCGGCGGCGCGATCGCCTGGCTCGCCGGCTGACCCGGCGGCCGGTCGCTAGACGGGTTGCAGGGTGCGGTCGGCGCCGTCCCGGGCGGCCAGGCGCTCGCCCTCGACGTCGACGTTCGGCAACAGCCGGTCCAGCCACGCGGGCAGCCACCAGGCACGCTTGCCGAGCAGCGACATCACCGCCGGCACGATCGTCATGCGGATCACGAACGCGTCCACCGCGACGCCGAACGCGAGCGCGAAGCCGATCGACTGGATGAGCGAGTCCTGTGCGAGCACGAAGCCGGCGAACACGCTGATCATGATCAGCGCGGCGGCGACCACCACGCGGGAGCCGTGCCGGAAGCCGGTGATCATCGCCGTGTCGGCGTCGGCGCCGTGCACGTGCTCCTCGCGCATGCGGGTGACCAGGAAGACCTGGTAGTCCATCGCCAGGCCGAAGAGCACGCCGATCAGCAGGATCGGCAGCATGCTCATGATCGGGCCGGTCGTGTCCACCCCGAGCAGGTCGCTGAGCCAGCCCCACTGGAACACCGCGACGACCGCGCCGAACGTGGCCGCCACCGAGCCGAGGAAGCCCAGCGTGGCCTTCAGCGGCACGATCAGCGAGCGGAACACGAGCGTCAGCAGGATGAAGGCCAGCCCGACGATCAGCGCGAGGTAGGGCAGCAGCGCGTCGGCCATCTTCTGGGAGACGTCGATGTTCATGGCCGTCTGGCCGGTGACGGCGACGTCGGCGCCGGTCTCGCCGCGCAGCTGTCCGGCGTCGTCGCGGATCGCGTTCACCAGGTCCTCCGTGGCCTGGCTGCTGGGACCGCTCGCGGGGATGACCGTGAGCAGCGCCGTATCGCCGGCCGGGCTGACCTGCGGGGGTGTCACCGCGGCGACGTCGTCCATCGTGCTGAGCCGCTGCGCGGTCGCCTGTGCCGCGGCCTGCGTGTCGGCGCCGCCGTCGACGACCACGATCAGCGGCCCGTTGGCGCCGGGGCCGAAGCCCGAGCTGATCAGGTTGTACGCCTTGTGCTGGGTGGAGTCCGGTGCGGCGGTGCTGTCGTCGGGCAGGCCGAGTTGCATGCCGGCCGCGGGGATCGCGACGACGGCAAGCGCCGCGACCGCCGCCACGAGCACGGAACCGCGATGCCGCGCGACGAAGGCCGCCCAGCGCTTGCCCGCGCCCGGCCGGTCGTCACTGTCGGACCTGCGCAGGCCCGGGATCCGCCCGCCGAGCACCTTCGCGCCGGTGAAGCCCAGCAGCGCCGGCAGCAGCGTGACGGCGATGACGACGGCGACCGCGACCGTCGCCGAGGCGGCGATGCCCATCTCGCCGAGCATCGGGATGCCGACGACGGTCAGCCCGGTGAGCGCGATGATCACGGTGAGTCCCGCGAACACCACGGCGGAGCCTGCCGTGCCCACGGCGTATGCCGCCGCGGCCTCGGGCGCTCGCCCGCGACGCAGCTCGTGCCGGTAGCGGGAGACGATGAACAGCGCGTAGTCGATCCCCACGGCGAGCCCGATCATCAGAGCCAGCACCGGGGTGTTGGTGTTCAGCTCGAGCGGCCCTGACGCGACGGAGATGCCTGCCATGCCGACGCCGACCCCCACGAGCGCGGTGAGCAGCGGCAGTCCGGCGGCGATGAGCGAGCCGAACGTGATGACCAGCACAAGGGCGGCGACCGCGACTCCGATACCCTCCGTCGGCTCGGTCTGCGGCATCGCGCGCACCGCGTCGCCGCCGAACTCGACCTGGAGTCCGGCCGCGTGTCCCGCCTCGGCCGCCGACTGCAGCGCCTCCCGGTCCTGCGCGGTCAGTTCGAACGCCTTGACCTGGTAGCTCACCTGCGCGAGCGCGACCCGCCCGTCGGGGGAGACCGAGCGTGTCTCGAACGGGTCCGCGACGTCGACCACCTTCGGCGCGTCCCGCAGCGCGCCGACGACCTCACCGACGGCCGCCCGGTTGGCGGGCTCGGCGAGCGTCTCGCCCTCCGGCGCGGCGATCGCGACCCGAGCCGTGGCGCCGCCGACCGCTGCCTGGGGGAACTCCTCGTTCAGCTGGTCGATGGCCTGCTGCGACTCGGTGCCCGGGATGCTCACCGAGTTGGTCATCTGGCCGGACAGCGTCAGCGCGCCGATCCCGAGCAGGACGAGCAGGACGGCCCACACGCCGGCGACGAGCTTGCGCCGCAGGAACGAGAACCGGCCGAGCCGGGAGAGGAGTATCGCCACGCGAGGCTCCGTTTCTGGGTGTGGTTTCTTGGTGCGGTTCCGGAGGGGGACTGCATCCGAAGCTAGCCGATCGGCTAGGACACGCCAAGCCGATCGGCAAGTATGTGACTTGCCGAACAGCTAGTGGCGTGCTAGCCGGTCGGCTAGTAGTAGGTTTGTCGTTCGGCCCACGGCGCGCGTACTGTCGTGCCGCTCGGGAGGAGGGATCCATGACTGCCGGCACCGTCGCCGAGGACACCAGGTCGCGCCTGCTTGCCACGGCACTGCGGCTGTTCAGCGAGCACGGCGTGGAAGGCACGTCGTTGCAGATGATCGCCGACGAACTGGGCGTCACGAAGGCCGCCGTCTACTACCACTTCAAAACCAAGGACGAGATCACCGAGGCGGTCGCGGCTCCGGCGCTGCGGGAGCTGGACGCGATCGTCGACGCCGCGGCCACACATCGCAGGCGCGGCGCCCAGGTGGACCACGCGCTCGCCGGGTTCGTCGACATCGTGGTGCGGCACCGGGCACTGGTGGCGATGTTCAACAGCGATCCGGGCATCGTGCGGGCGGTCGAGCGTTCACTGCACGGTGTCGAGAACTTCAAGGCCCGGATGGTCGCGCTGCTCGCCGGACCGGAGCCGGACCTCGGGGCCACCGTCACCGTGCACGTGGCTCTTGCCGGGATCGCGCTGACCGGCGGCGCGCCCGACCTCGCCGACGTCGACGACGACACCCTGCGCGAGCACCTGGTCGACGTGGGCAGGCGGCTGCTCGGCCGCCCGCGCCGCCGTACCTGACGCCGTGTCCGCATTCTGCGCGCACGTGTCCGCGCTCGGCGACGGTTGACGGAGCCCTGCGGCGGCATTGCCAGATCGCCCTGTCCACCAACCGCGGACATGTGTCCATGAGCCGCGGACACGCGTCCGCGGCTAGATGCCGCCCTCGGCGGCCGGTTTGAGCAGAGGCGCGCCGGGGCCGAAGCGGGCCAGGCGGTCGTCCACGTTGTGCAACCCACACGTGCGCAGCGAGAGGCAGCCGCAGCCGACGCAGCCCGTCAGCTGGTCCCGCAGGCGCTGGAGCGCGTCGATCCGCGCGTCCAGCTCCTCCCGCCAGTTGCGCGAGAGCTTGGCCCAGTCCGCCTTGGTCGGCGCGTGGTCGCGCGGCAGCGTGGCCAGCGCGTCGCCGATCTGTTCGAGACTGAGCCCGACCCGCTGCGCCGCCCGGATGAACGCGATGCGCCGCAGCACTGTCCGCGGGTATCGGCGCTGGTTGCCCGCGGACCGCTCGGACGTGATGAGCCCGCGCTCCTCGTAGAAGCGCAGTGCGGTGTGCGGCACACCACTGCGCTCGGATACCTGTCCGATGCTGAGATGGTCGGCAAGCTTGGTCACGCCGCCAACCCTACCTTGACTTATATCAAGGTCGAGGTTCTAGCGGCGCGGCTCGGCGCCGCCGGCGGGCGTACTGTCCGCGCCGGGCCGGTCGTCGGGTCCGCCGTACTCGCCGCGCATGTGCCGCCGTGTCTGAACAGGAAGCACCACGTCGGCGATGACCGGAAAGGGTTCGCTGTCTATTTCTTCCCGCCATGCCCTGAACAGACGGTCCAGAAGATCTTCGCGGGCCATACCGGCCTCCCGAGGCAGCGGATCAAGACCATAGTACTACCCCGCGGAGGGTTTCCTAAACCTCGATTTCAGGTGCCGGCGGCTCAGGAAGCCCGCCGGGCCAGCACGTCCACCGCGCGTTCGCGCACGACCCGCTCGTCCACCTCGACGCCGAGCCCTGGCCCGGCGGGCACCTCGGCCACGCCGTCGTGCACCCGCACGCCCTCGCCGGTCGCGTACACGGAGTCGACGAACTGCCTGCCGTTGAGGTCCACCGGGGTGTCGATCCCGAACGCGGCGAACAGGTGCAGCGACGCCGCCAGGCCGAGATCCGAGTCGGTCAGCCCGGAGCCCATGAGCCGCACGCCGCTTTCCTGGGCGAGCGAGCAGAGCCGCTTCGACAGGGTCAGCCCGCCGCTGCGCTGCACCTTCGCGATGGCGACGTCGACCGCGTCGAGCCGGACGAAAGTGGCCAGGTCACTCGGATGGCGCAGGCTCTCGTCGAGCGCCACGGGGACGGGCGACTCGCCACGCAGCCGGCGCAGCCCGACGATGTCGTTGGCGGGCAACGGCTGTTCGAACGCGCTCACGCCCAGCCCGGCCAGCTCCCTCGACACCCGCAGCGCCGCGTCGACGCTGAACGCCTGGTTCGCGTCCACCCACAGCGGGGCGTCCCCGGCGGCCTCCCGCACCGCGCGCACGACGGCGAGATCCGCTCGCTCGCCGTGCAGGCCGATCTTCACCTTGAAGGCCCCGTAGCCGAGTTGCCTGCCCTCGGCCACACAGTCGGCCACCTCGGCCGCGGTCTGCCCGGAGACCATCCAGCCCAGCGTGATCTCCCGTAGCCTGCGCCTGCCCCACAGCACGCCCACCGGAACGCCGAGCGCCCGCCCGAGAAGGTCGTGCAGCGCCATGTCGACGGCCGCCTTCGCCAGCGGAGCGCCGATCGTGAAGCCGCGGTTGATCGCGCGGTCGAACGCGGCCGTCACGCCGTCGAGGTCCCAGCACGGGTGGCCCAGCACCGCCGGTGCGAGGTAACGGTCGATCGTGCTGACGATCGACTCGGCCGTCTCGTAGGTCCACGCCGGAATGGGGGTGGCCTCGCCCCAGCCGCTCACGCCGTCGGCGCTCACCTTCACCAGCACGCGGATGCTCGGCTCACCGGCGACCGCCACCGCACCGCCCGACACGCCGAACGAGCGCAGCGTTGGCAGCGCGACCGCGAACGTCTCGATCCGCTCGATGGTGAGTCCCTGCAACGTATTCATCGTGCTCCCTTCGCATCGGCGGGCGGCGCCGTGCTCGCCCGCACCACCACCTCGCCGGATATCCGGAGCACCCTGCTGCGGGTGCCGCGGTTGCCGCGGAACGCCAGCTCCATCGCGCGCTCGCCAATCTGCTCAAGGGGCAGCGCCACCGTCGTCAGTGGCGGGGTCAGGTCCCGCACCACGGGGATGTCGTCGAAACCGGCCAGCGACACGTCGCCCGGCACCGAAAACCCGGCCTCCCGCGCGGCGGTGAGGGCACCGATCGCCATCACGTCGGTCACCGCGAAGACGCATGTCGCGTCGATCCCGCGCTCGATCAGCTCGGACATCGCCGCGTACCCGCCGTCCCGGGTGAACGAGGACTCGACGACATGGCTCTCCGGCAGCTCGATCCCGGCCTCGGCCAGCGCGTCGCGGAAACCGCCGAGCCGGTCGATCACCGTGGTGAGCGAGCGCGGCCCGGCGAGCACGGCGAAGCTGCGATGCCCCATCCCGAGCAGTGTCCGGGCCAGCGCGGCCGCACCCTCCCGGTTCTCCGGCTGCACGCAGTCCACCCGCAGGCTGCGGTGCCTGCTGACCACCGCCACCTGGCCGCCGCCGCGCCGGTACGGATCGATCTCCGCGGCCAGTGCTCGCTCCCACGCCCGGTCCTCGAAGCCGGAGCCGATCAGCAGGATCGCCGACGCCCGCTGGGCCCGCAGGGTCGAGACATACGCGATCTCCTTCTGCGGATCGCGGAAGGTACTGGCGAGCATCACCAGCAGCCCGTTGTCCCCGGCCACCCGCATCACCCCACGCGCCACCGAAGCGAAGTAGGGGTCGCTGACGTCGTGACAGATCACGCCCACCGTCCGATGTGACGCCCCGGCCAGCGCCTGCGCGTGCGCATTCGGCGTATACGCCAGTTCCTCCGCGGCAGCCAGCACCCGCTCGCGGAGATCGGACCGGACCTTCGTGGTGCCGTTCAGTGCCCGCGAAGCGGTCGCCAGTGACACCTCGGCGACGCGAGCGACGTCTTCCAACGTCACATGGGGCCTGCCATCCATAGCGAGCTCCTGGGGTAAAGAGACCTTGACCGAGTTCCCAGCCGTGCTTACTCTACCTGAAAGCGCATTCAGAAAGCGCATTCAGACGCGCCGAACGATCTCGATCGGGTGTTTTCCGGCAGCGGCCGGCGAGCGGAGGGTCATGGTCACGCACAGTCAGTCGGAACGGGCGGGCAGCGCACCGTCCCCGGCTTCCCCGCCGGACGGCGTCGTCGAACGCTCGCGACCCGGTCTCGGTGAACGCCTGGCCGGGTTCGCCGAGCGCTCGTGGCGGCCGTTCGTGCTGCTGGCGGCCATCGTCGTCGCGTGGTGGGCTGTCACGGCGGCCGAGCTGGTGGAGCCGTATCTCGTTCCGTCGCCGGGGGACACCTTCGACGCCATCGCCTCCCGGCCCGAGTACTTCTGGGAACACACCTGGACCACCGGCTACGAGACGCTGCTCGGTTTCGTCATCGCCGCGGCCATCGGCGTCTTCGCGGCCGTGGTGATGGTGAACTCGCCGACGGTCGAGAAGACGCTGTACCCGCTGCTGCTCTTCGCCCAGGTGATCCCGAAGATCGCGATCGCCCCGCTGTTCGTGGTCTGGCTCGGCTTCGGCCTCGGGCCGAAGATCGTGGTCGCGGTGCTGATGGCCTTCTTTCCCGTGGTCATCTCCATGGTCACCGGGCTCAAGTCGGTCGACCCGGAGATGCTGCAGCTCTCCGCGACGATGGGGGCGAAGCGGGGGCAGACGTTCTGGAAGATCCGGTTCCCCGCCTCGCTGCCGCACCTGTTCTCCGGCCTGAAGGTCGCCGCGACGATGGCCGTCACCGGCGCTGTCGTCGGCGAGTTCGTCGGCGCCGACGCGGGGCTCGGCTTCGTCATCCTGCAGGCCAACGGCAACCTCGACACCCCGGTGCTCTTCGCGGGCCTGCTCATCATGTCGCTGCTCGGCGTCCTGCTGTTCGTGCTCGTGGAATGGCTGGAGTACCTGGTGCTGCCGTGGCACGCGAGCCGCCGCGGCGAAGGCACCACCACCAACCTGTAGAGAAGGAAAGGCCCTTCACCCATGAAGTTACGCGCACTCGCCGCCAGCGCTGTCGCGGTGCTCCTCCTCGCCGCGGGCTGCGGCGGTTCCGAACCGGAGACCACCACCAACGCCGAAGGCAAGCAGCTCGACAAGGTCACGCTGACCCTCAACTGGTATCCCTACGGCGAGCACGCGCCGTTCTACTACGGCAAGGCGCAGGGGATCTACGAGGAACACGGGATCGACCTGCAGATCCGGGCCGGCCAGGGCTCGCAGAAGACGGTGCAGGCCACGGCGGCCGGGCAGACCGACTTCGGCTGGGCCGACACACCGGCGCTGATGGCCGGTGTCGGGCAGGGGCTCGACGTCAAGAGCATCGGCGTGTTCCTGCAGACGACCCCGGCGGCCGCGCAGTTCTTCAGCGAGCAGAACATCTCCTCCCCGCAGGACCTCAAGGGCAAGACGATCGCGAGCACGGCGGGTGACGCGCTGAGCAAGACCTTCCCCGCGTTCCTGCGCGCGAACGGCATGGCCGAGGGCGACGTCGAGCTCCGGAACACCGACGCGGCAGGCAAGATGGCCGCCGTCATGTCGGGACAGACCGACGCCCTGCTGGGCTACGCCACCGACCAGGGCCCGACGATGCAGGAGAAGGCAGGCAAGGAGGTCTCCTACCTCCGCTTCGCCGACTACGGGCTGAACTTCTACTCCAACGGCCTGCTCACCTCGCAGCGCAACATCACCGAGAACCGCGACCTGGTGCAGCGGATGGTCACCGCGACCAGCGCGGCCTGGAGCGCGGCGCAGGAGGACCAGGACGCCGCGGTCGCGGCGATGGAGGGCGCCTCGGAGCAGCTGCCTTCGGCGGAGGTGGTCTCCGAGCAGTTCGCCGCGACGCTCGAACTGCTGCACACGGAGGCGACCACCGGCGAGCGGCCCGGCGTGAACACCGAGCAGGACTGGCAGGAGACCATCCAGATCTTCGCCGACGCCGGTGTGATCGAAAGTGCCGAGGACCCCGGCACCTACTGGGAAAGCGGACTGGCTCCCAAGGAATGAGGGAAGAACCCATGCCCCCTGGCAGCACGGCCGAACGCGTGGCCCCGATGGAGCGGCCGCTCACGGACCCCGGACACGCGGTGGAACTCGACGAGGTCGCGGTGCGGTTTCGCACCAAGCGCAAGGACGTGACCGCGTTGCAGGACGTCACCCTGCGCGTGCGGCCGGGAGAGTTCGTCGCGATCGTCGGGCCCTCCGGTTGCGGGAAGTCCACTCTGCTGAAGCTGGCCTCCGGGCTGCTCGCGCCGTCGTCCGGGACGGCGCGGCTGCTCGGCGAGGAGGTCACCGCGCCCCGGCCCGACGTGGGCTACGTCTTCCAGAAGGCGGCGCTGCTGGAGTGGCGCTCGGCCCGGAAGAACATCCTGCTGCAGGCCGAGATGCGGCGGATGCCTGCTCGGCAGGCCAGGGAGCGGGCCGACGAGCTGATCGCCATGACCGGGCTGACCGGCTTCGAGGACGCCTATCCGCACGAGCTCTCCGGTGGGATGCAGCAGCGGGTGGCGCTGTGCCGGGCGCTGCTGCACCGCCCGCCCGTCCTGCTCATGGACGAGCCCTTCGGTGCGCTCGACGCGCTCACCCGCGAGCAGATGAACGTCGAGCTGCGGCGGATCTGGCAGGAGACCGGGACCACGGTGCTGCTGGTGACCCACTCGATCGCCGAGGCGGTGTACCTGGCCGACCGCGTCGTGATGATGACCGCGCGGCCGGGAACGGTCGCCGGTGTGATCGAGATCGGACTGCCCGCGGACCGCGACTACGGCACGACGATGGCGGAGCCGGAGTTCGCGAGGGCCACCCGGCACATCCGGGACCACCTCGGCGCCGCGGTCGCGGCGGACTGAAGCGGACGGAAGAGGTGCACATGGCGGTGAACGAGGACCGGTCCATCGGGATCGTGATGAACGGTGTCACGGGCCGGATGGGCTACCGGCAGCACCTGCTGCGCTCGATACTGGCGATCCGGGAGCAGGGCGGGCTGCCGCTGCCGGACGGGACCGTGCTGCGCCCCGAGCCGGTGCTGGTGGGACGCAACGAGAACAAGCTCGCCACGCTCGCCAAGGAGCACGGCCTCGACCGGTGGACGACCGACCTCGGCGAGGCGCTGCGTGCTCCGGACGCGGCGATCTACTTCGACGCGCAGGTGACCAGCCGCCGTGAGGAGTGCGTCCGCGAGGCGATCGCCGCGGGCCTGCACGTCTACACGGAGAAGCCGATCGCCGAGAACGCCGCGGCCGCGCTGGAACTGGGCAGGCTGGCACGCGATGCCGGGGTCAAGGTCGGCGTCGTGCAGGACAAGCTGTTCCTGCCCGGGCTGCGCAAGCTGAAGCGTCTCGTCGACGGCGGCTTCTTCGGCCGCGTGCTCTCGGTGCGCGGGGAGTTCGGCTACTGGGTCTTCGAGGGCGACTGGCAGGAGTCCCAGCGCCCGTCGTGGAACTACCGCGCCGAGGACGGTGGCGGGATCATCGTCGACATGTTCTGCCACTGGCGGTACGTGCTCGAGGAGATCTTCGGCCCGGTCAGATCGGTGCAGGCGCACGCAGCGACGCACATCCCGCAACGGGTGGACGAGGCCGGTGCGGCCTACGTGTGTACCGCCGACGACGCCGCCTACGGCATCTTCGAGCTGGACGGCGGTGTCGTGGCACAGATCAACTCGTCGTGGGCGACGCGGGTCTTCCGCGACGAGCTGGTGGAGTTCCAGGTGGACGGAACCGAGGGCAGCGCGGTGGCGGGCCTGCGCCGCTGCCGCGTGCAGCACCGCGCGAGCACGCCGAAACCGGTGTGGAATCCCGACCTGCCCGCGACCGAGGACTTCCGCGCGCAGTGGCAGGAGGTGCCCGACAACGACGAGTTCGACAACGGATTCAAGGCGCAGTGGGAGCTCTTCCTGCGGCACGTCGCCTGCGGCGAGCCGTTCCCGTGGGACTTCCTGGCCGGTGCCCGCGGTGTGCAGCTGGCCGAGCTCGGGCTGCTCTCGGCCAGGGAGGGCCGCAAGGTGGCGGTACCCGAGCTGCGTCTTTAGAACAACAACCCCACGATCCCGGCACGACAACCGAATAACACCCGGCATGTAGTGAAAGCGTTTTCCCGACTGTTCAGACTACTCAACGGAGAGGGTCCACATGTCCGGTCACAGACGTGTCCGAAGCCGGAGCGTGGCGGCGGTGCTCGCCATGTTGCTGACACTCGGGTTGGCGGCGGCGCTGCCCGCCGCCGCCCAGTCCCGGTTCAGCGTGCTCGTGTTCTCCAAGGTCACGAACTTCTACCACGAATCGATCCCGGCCGGGATCGCGGCGATCGAACAGCTCGGTGCCGAGCACGGGTTCGACGTGGAGGCCACCGACGACGCGGCGGCGTTCACCGATGACAACCTGGCGCGGTTCGACGCGGTCGTCTTCAACAACACCAACTCCACGCCGCAGTCGGGTGATCTGCTCGACGCAGGCCAGCGCGAGGCGTTCCAGCGCTACATCCGCGGCGGGGGCGGCTGGACGGGCCTGCACGCCGCATCGGCCAGTGAACGGGACTGGGCCTGGTACGAGGGGCTGGTCGGCGCGATCTTCGACTACCACCCGGCGCCACAGGTCGGCCGGGTCAAGGTGCTCGACCGCGCACATCCATCCACAAAGGACCTGCCCGAGCTATGGGAGCAGCACGAGGAGTGGTACAACTGGCGCGCCAACCCCACGGGCAAGGTGCACACGCTCGCGCAGATCAAGGTCCGTGACGGCATCAACGGGCTCGACGAGGGGGTCGACCATCCCTACTCGTGGTGCCAGAACTACGACGGCGGCCGGTCCTGGTTCACCGCGGGCGGGCACGCCGCGGAGAAGTTCTCCGACGCACTGTTCCTGGAGCACCTGCTCGGCGGCATCGAGTGGGCGGCGGGCGCCGCGCCCGGCGACTGCTCGGCGACGCAGACCGGCAACTTCCAGCGGGTCGCGCTGGCCGAGGAGGGGCTCGCCGACCCGTTCGAACTCGCCGTGGCACCCGATCGGCGGGTGTTCTACATCCAGCGCACCGGCGCGCTCAAGGTGATCGACCAGGAGACCCGGCAGGTGACCACCGCGCTGGACTTCCAGTACACGCCGGAGATGACCAGCCAGTCGGACGGGCTGCTAGGGCTCACCCTCGACCCCGGCTTCGCCGAGAACAACCACCTCTACCTGCTCTACTCGGACCAGGCCGAACCGAGGATGAACCTGTCCCGGTTCACGGTGTCCGCGGACAGCACGGTGGACCCGGCGTCGGAGAAGGTGCTGCTGGAGATCCCGACCTACCGGGGTGAGGGCCGCGCCAACTCGCACATGGCCGGCTCGATCACCTTCGACTCGAAGGGCAACCTCTACGTCGCCACCGGCGACAACACCGACCCGTTCGCCTCGGACGGCTTCGCACCGATCGACGAACGGGACGGCAGGCGCGCGTGGGACGCGCAGGGCACGTCGGGCAACACCAACGACCTGCGCGGCAAGGTCCTCCGCATCACGCCGCAGCCGGACGGGACGTACACGGTCCCGGAGGGCAACCTGTTCCCGCCGGGTACCGACCTGACGCGGCCGGAGATCTACGTGATGGGTCTGCGCAACCCGTTCCGGATCACCGTCGACCCGCAGACGGACGCGCTGCTCGTCGGCGACTACGGTCCGGACGCCCGGCAGGCCGACCCCGAGCGCGGCCCGGAGGGGACGGTCGAGTTCCTGCGCATCACGGAGGCGGGCAACCACGGCTGGCCGTACTGCACGGGCGTCAACACGCCGTTCAACGACTACGACTTCGCCACCGGCGAGTCCGGCCCGGTGTTCGACTGCGGAAACCTGGTCAACGACTCGCCGAACAACACCGGCCTGACCGAGCTTCCGCCCGCGACGCCGGCGTGGATGTGGTACGCGTACTCGCAGTCGCCGCAGTTCCCCGAGCTGGGCACCGGTGGCGGTGGCCCGATGGCCGGGCCGGTCTACGACTACGACCCCGACAACCCCCTGGTCACGAAGTTCCCCGAGTACTTCGACGGCAAGTGGTTCAACTACGAGCTGACCCGCAAGTGGTTCAAGGTGATGTCGGTGCAGCAGCGGGACCAGACGTTCACCGACCCGAGATTCGCCCCCGCACGTGCGGGGGAGCTGCTCTCGATCAACGGCATCTTCCAGGACATGACGTGGATCCAGCCGTTCGAGGCGCAGTTCGGGCCGGACGGCTCGCTCTACGTCATCGACTTCGGTGAGGGCAGCGGCACCGGGCGCGGTGGCAGCAACGACGGCGCGGGTATCTACCGCATCGACTACGTGGCCGAGGGAAGGCCACCGACAGCCAAGGTCGACGTCTCGGCCGATTCGGGCCGGGCACCGCTGACCGTCGAGTTCTCCAGCGCGGGCTCGGCCGGGGGAGACGGTGAGCCGCTCACCTACGCATGGGACTTCGACAACGACGGGACGGTCGACTCCACGGAGGCGAACCCGACGCACACGTTCACCGAGCGGGGGCAGTACACCGTGCGGCTCACGGTCGCCAGCACGACGAACCCCGAGCTGACCGGTGTGGCGACCACCGAGATCACGGCGGGCAACACCAGGCCCGATGTGCGGATCGTGCTGCCGAAGGACGGCGGCATGTTCGACTTCGGTGACACGATCCCGTTCGTGGTGCAGGTGAACGACCGGGAGGACGGCAGCATCGACTGCTCGAAGGTCGTCGTCCAGTCGCAGCTCGGTCATGACGACCACCTGCATCCGATGGACAACGTCACCGGCTGCCGCGGCGAGGTGACCACGGACGCCGGCGACAGCCACGGTCCGGGGCAGAACCTCTACGCGGCCCTGAGTGCCCAGTACACCGACGGTGGCGGCCCCGGTGATGTGCCCGCGCTCACGGGTTCGGCGCACGTCACGCTGGAGCCGAAGTTCAAGGAGGCGGAGCACTTCGAGGACACCGGCGGGGTGCAGGTCCTCAACCGAGGGGACGCCTCGGCGGGCAAGCGGCTCGGTGAGATCGAGCACGGTGACTGGGTGGCCTACGAACCCGTGCACCTGATGGGCATCGACTCGGTGACCCCGGCCGTCGGCTCGGGCGGCATCGGCGGAACCATCGAGTTCCGCGCGGACTCGCCGACCGGTGAGCTGCTCGGCTCGGTCGAGGTGCCGAACACCGGCGGCTGGGGTGAGGTCGTCACGCCGACCGTGCCGCTGACCGATCCGGGCCGCACGGTGAAGCTCCATCTCGTGTTCAGCAATCCGGACTGGTCGCCGGATCAGGCCGACCTGCTGTCGCTGGACTCGCTGCAGTTCAACGGGAAGGGAGTGACCCGATGAGCACCCGGCGCGATTTCCTCCGGCTGGCGGCCGGTTCCGCGGCCGTGGCCGGTACCACCGCCTGGCTCGGCGGTACGGCGGCGGCGGCCCCGCGGCACGTTCCGGCAGGGCATATCGGCATCCAGCTCTACACGGTGCGGTCGCTGATGACCGTGGACCCGCAGGGCACGCTCGATCGCCTCGGCGAGATCGGCTACGCGACGGTCGGGGTGAGCGGCCTGTACGGGCACAGCCCGCAGCGGTTCCGGGAGATGCTGGACCGGGCCGGGCTGCGGGCCGTGCTGACGCACCTTCCGCTGGACGCCGTTCGCGGCGACTGGCAGCGGGAGCTGGACAACGCGCACGTGCTCGGCGTGGAGTCCGTGGTGGTGCCGTGGCTGCCGAGTTCACTGTGGACACCTGAGGGCTACCGTCAGGTGGCCGGTGAGTTCACCGAGGCCGGCCGTGCGGCGCGGGCGGCCGGGTTGCGCTTCCTGTACCACAACCACGACTTCGACTTCCGGTCCGTGGACGGGCAGGTGCTCTACGACATCCTGGCCGGCGAGACCGACCCGCGTTACGTCAACTTCGAGCTGGACCTGTACTGGATCGTGCACGCCGGTTACGACCCCGTGACGTACTTCGAGCGGTACCCGGGGCGGTTCCCGGTGTTCCATGTCAAGGACCGGGCTCCGGACGGGTCGTTCGAGGACGTCGGTTACGGCACGATCGACTTCCGCCGGATCTTCCGGCGGAGGGACGTCTCCGGCGTGAAGGAGTACGTGGTGGAGCACGACCAGCCGGCGGACCCGCTGGCGAGCGCCGAACGCAGTTACGGCTACCTCAGGCGGCTGCGCTTCTAGCAGGTGGCCGGGGTCGCCGGCACGGGCATAGTGGTCGGGATGAACGAGCTGTACCCGGCCGTCGAGCCGGACGAGCACGGCATGCTGCCGGTGGGGGACGGGCACGAGATCTACTGGGAGGTGTGCGGCAACCCGGACGGCAAGCCCGCGGTGTTCCTGCACGGCGGTCCGGGCGGTGGCATCTCGCCTGGCCACCGGCGGCTGTTCGACCCGAGGCGATACCGCATCGTGCTGTTCGACCAGCGTGGCTGCGGCCGCAGCACGCCGCACTGCGGTGAGCCGGACGCCGACCTGAGCACGAACACCACCTGGCATCTCGTCGCGGACATGGAACGGCTGCGCGAGCACCTCGGGATCGAGCGATGGCTCGTGTTCGGCGGCTCGTGGGGCAGCACGCTGGCCCTCACCTACGCGCAGGCGCATCCGCGCAGGACGACCGAACTCGTCCTGCGTGGCATCTTCCTGATGCGGCGCAAGGAGCTGGACTGGTTCTACGGCGGCGGGGCCGCCTTCCTCTTCGCCGAGCAGTGGGAGCGGTTTCTCGATCCGGTGCCGCCCGAGCGGCGCGACGGAGACCTGATCGCCGCCTACCACGACCTGCTGTTCGACCCGGACCCAGCGGTGCACGGCCCGGCCGCGGTCGCGTGGAGCACCTGGGAGGCCCAGACCATCACCCTGCGCCGCCGCCCGGACCTGGTCGAGCGGTTCTCCGATCCCCGGTTCGCCCTGGCGTTCGCACGGATCGAGAACCACTACTTCACGCACCGGGCCTGGCTCTCCGACGACCAGTTGCTGCGGGACGCGGGGAAACTGGCCGGCATTCCGGGCGTGGTGATCCACGGTCGCTACGACGTGTGCACGCCGCCGGTTGGTGCGTGGGAGCTCAAGCGAGCGTGGCCCGCTGCCGAGCTGATCATGGTCGAGGAGGCCGGGCACGCCTATGACGAGCCCGGCATCCTGCGGGAGCTCGTGCGCGCCACCGACCGGCTCGCCGGGTAGGGCAGACTTGGAGCGTGTGGTCCGGGATGCTGGCATCCTGATCACTGATCTTACCGAGTCGTGAGGGAGGAACGCCGGATGCTCTTCGGTGACGAGCACGTACGCCGCTACGAGGAGACCGATGGCGAGGTTGGTCATGACTGGGAGGGCGGCGCGCCCTGCCTCGTGCTGACGACCACGGGCCGCAAGTCCGGGCAGCCGCGCAAGTTCGCGCTGATCTACCAGGAGCACGAGGGCAACTACGTCGTCGTGGCGTCGAAGGGCGGCGCGGACTCCCACCCCGGCTGGTACCTCAACCTCCAGCAGGAGCCGGAGGTCGGCGTGCAGGTCAAGGCGGACAGGTTCAAGGCGAGGGCGCGAACGGCGAGCCCGGAGGAGAAGGCCGAGGTGTGGCCGAAGATGACCAGGGTCTGGCCCGCCTACGACGATTACCAGAAAAAGACCGACAGGGACATTCCTGTTGTCATACTGGAGCGTGTGGCCTGATTCCGGAAGAAGGGGACCACTATGGCGCAGCAGTCCACGGTCGACGTAGCGAGTCTGCTGGCCAAGCTGGCGGAGGCGCAACACCAGGCGGAACGGGGCGAGCTGGACCCGGCCGAGCTGCCGGGGCTGGGTCGGGCCCAGCGCATCGTCCGGGAGGCGGCCGGCTGGCCGGTGGAGGCAGACTCCGACCGCTGACCGCGCTGCGCGGGCTGCCCCGCCGCGGGCGTGGGTTCTGGTTCGGTCTCGCCATCGACGTGTTCTGGCCGCTGCTCACGCTGGGCACCTGGACGCGGGTACGCGGCACGGAACACCTGCCGAACGAGGGCGGTGCGCTCGTGGCGAGCAACCACCTGTCCTACGCCGACCCGGTCACCGTGACGGCGTTCTGCCTCTCCGGTGGCCGGGTGCCGCGCTTTCTGGCCAAGGCGGGGCTGTGGAAGGCGCCGGTGGTCGGCTCGGTGATGAGCTCGGGGCGGCACATTCCGGTGCACCGGGGCAAGGCCAGTGCCCTGGACGCCTACCGGGACACGGTCGCGGCCGTGAACGCCGGTGAGTGCGTCGTGGTGTTCCCGGAGGGCACGTTCTCCGAGCGTCCGGACGGCTGGCCGATGCCGGCCAAGACGGGGCTGGCGCGGATCGCCCTGACCACGGGCGCGCCGGTCGTGCCGCTGGCCAACTGGGGGACGCACGACCTGCTTCCGGCCGGTGCGCGGTTACCGCGGGTGTTCCCCCGGCGACGGATCGATCTGGTCGCCGGACCGCCGGTGGACCTCTCCGATCTGACCGGGCCGAAACCGACGGCGTCGCAGCTCAGGGAGGCCACCACGCGGATCATGGCGGCGATCACGTCGCTACTCGCCGAAGTTCGCGGGGAGGCTCCGCCACCCGAATAGGTGAAGGCATAATCCGGGCCATGAGCGAACACTTCGACGTCGTGGTGCTGGGCGCCGGTCCCGGCGGATACACCGCCGCCGTCCGTGCTGCCCAGCTCGGCCTGGACACCGCCATCATCGAGGAACGGTACTGGGGCGGGGTGTGCCTGAACGTCGGCTGCATCCCGTCCAAGGCGCTGCTGCGCAACGCCGAGCTGGCGCACCTGTTCACGACGGAGGCGCGGACCTTCGGCATCCAGGTCGACGGCGAGGTGACGTTCGACTACCTCGCCGCCTACCAGCGAAGCCGCAAGGTCGCCGACGGCCGTGCCAAGGGCGTTCACTTCCTGATGAAGAAGAACGCGGTCACCCAGTTCGAGGGCAGGGGCACGTTCACCGGCGACAAGGCGATCGAGGTGCGGCGCGCGAACGGCGACACCGAGACCGTCACGTTCGACCACTGCATCGTCGCCGCCGGCGCCACCGCGAAGCTGCTGCCGGGCACGTCGGTGAGCGAACGGGTGGTGACGTACGAGGAGCAGATCCTGGCCGCGGAACTGCCGGAGAGCGTCGTGATCGCCGGTGCGGGTGCCATCGGGGTGGAGTTCGCCTACGTGCTGCACAACTACGGCGTCAAGGTGACGATCGTCGAGTTCCTGGACCGGATGGTGCCGCTGGAGGACGAGGAGGTCTCCGCCGAGCTGGCGCGGCGCTACCGGCGGCTCGGCATCGAGGTACTCACCTCCACGCGAGTCGAGTCTGTTGAGGACAGTGGGGAGACGGTCAGCGTCACCGTGTCCAAGGACGGTGAGCGACGGACCATCGAGGCCGACAAGGTACTGCAGGCGATGGGCTTCCAGCCGAAGGTCGACGGGTACGGCCTGGAGAACACCGGCGTGCGGCTCACCGAGCGGGGTGCCATCGACGTCGACGCCCGGTGCCGCACGAGCGTGCCGCACATCTTCGCGATCGGCGACGTCACGGCCAAGCTGATGCTCGCGCACGCGGCCGAGGCGATGGGCATCGTGGCGGCGGAGACCATCGGCGAGGCCGAGACGATGGAGCTCGACTACCAGATGATCCCGCGCGCGACGTACTGCCAGCCGCAGATCGCCAGTTTCGGCTGGACGGAGGAGCAGGCGCGCGAACAGGGCCACGACGTGCGGGTGTCGAAGTTCCCCTTCACCGCCAACGGAAAGGCCCACGGCCTCGGCGACACGGTCGGCTTCGCCAAGATCATCAGTGATGGCAGGTACGGCGAACTGCTCGGGGCGCACCTGATCGGCCCCGAGGTCACCGAGCTGCTGCCGGAGCTCACCCTGGCCCAGCAGTGGGACCTGACCGTGCACGAGGTGGCACGCAACGTGCACGCGCATCCGACCCTGGGCGAGTCGGTGAAAGAGGCCATCCACGGCCTCGCCGGCCATATGATCAACATGTGAGCGAGATCCCTCGTGAGTGCCTGCGCGAGTTAGAACTCGTGTGCGCACTCACGAGGGTGGGGTAGGCGCTGTTGTTTGTTGCAGTGTCGAGCGCGCCGACACGTGTGCACGCGTCGTTGACTGTGTCTCCGATGGACATTTGGCTACCGGGTCGAGGTGGAACCCTTCCCGCTGATCTGCGCGGCGATCTCGTTCGCCCGGCGGTTCTCCCGGTCGGCCCAGTACAGCGCCTCGTGGTGATGGCCCCGGTCGATCTCGGCCACCCGCGCGCAGGTCGCCGCGCTACGCCGGTAGTACTCCCGCCCAGACCGGCAACGCGGCATCGTCCGGCGGCCGGACCGAGAGCAGCACTTCGTGTGCCTGCATCAGCGTCCGCACCTCACGCCCCTTGCTCACCCTGTTCACCTCCCTTCACGGTCTCGGGCACCGTCACGTCCGGGCTGGGGTTCCAGCTCACGTTCACCGGCACGCGATCACCCCTGCGCCTGTGCCGGGCCGTCGGCGTCGCGCAACTCTTGCCTAGCCGACTCGATGGCCGCGCCGAGCCGGGCGAGTGCCGCCTCATCGACCAGCAGCGCCACCGGGAACGCCTTGCCGAAGCGCAACTCGACGCGGTTGGCGAACGGCAGGGCACGCGCGCGGATCGGGAGATCGGCGGTCACGTGCACCTGCACCAGGTCACGCACACTCATCACGCCCTACGCCGCTGCCTGCTCGGACTGCCCGGACTTGCCGCCACCGCGAGACCCGGCACCGGCACGCGGAGCGCGCATCTCCTTGGCACGCAAGCTGAACTGCATGCGCCCGTTCTGCTCGTACGCCGTCGCCGTCAGCGCCTCGGACACCACCGGGCGAAACGGCAGGCCCGGCAGAGCCTCCGGTGGGACCGGCTGCACCTCGGCCGCGATCTTCACCACGACACCGGTGTTCTTGCCCTTGGCCGGGTCTTGTTGCCGTTGCGGTCCCAGTCGAGCGCCTGCTCGACACCCGGCACGAACGCACCTTCCGGGAACACGTCGTCGAACGGGACCGCGAATCGGTATCCACCCGGGATCGCCATGGAAACTTCCTCCTTGGGGTTCTGCCGCCGGGCTTATCCCGGCAACCTGCCCTCCAATGTCAGCGAAATCGCCGGACGGGAGCACCACGCGGCGGGACATCTATGGTTGAAGACGTCCCTATAAGTCCCCGGGTGGACATGCCGAACGAGCGGCTACGAGACGCGCTGATGCGCAACGGCCTGACGCTGGACCAAGTGGCCAAGGCCCTGAACGTCGACCCGAAGACGGTCGAGCGCTGGATCACCAAGGGCCGGATCCCGTACCCGAAGCACCGGCACAAGATTGCCGCGATGGCACGCGAGTCCGAAAGCTACCTCTGGCCGCGAGCGATTGCGCCCGAGCGCAACGCAGAGATCGCCGCCGCCGAGGTGGTGTGCGTGTTCCCGCACCGCAACGCGATCCCGGTCGAGCTGTGGGACCGGCTCATCGACGAGTCCGAGCACACCGTCGAGATCCTCGTCCACGCCGCGCTGTTCCTGGTCGAGCGCCCGCGTTTCGTCAAAGACCTGGCCCACAAGGCCGAAGCCGGAGCGACCATCCGGCTGCTCTTCGGTGACCCGGACAGCGACAGCGTGGCCCTGCGCAGCGAGGAAGAACAACTCGGGCAAGGCACACTCGCCGCGCGCATCCGCAACGCACTGGCCTTCTACCGGCTGTTGCAGGACGTCAACGGCGTCGAGATGCGGTTCCACAACACCACGCTGTACAACTCGATCTTCCGCTTCGACGACGAGATGATCATCAACACCCACGTGTACGGCTTCCAGGCGCACACGCCCCATCACTGCACCTGCGCAGGCTCTCCGCCGGGGACCTCTTCCAGACCTACTCCGAAAGCTTCGAGGCCGCCTGGAACCTCTCCCGCCCCGCCACCTTCTAGGAGCCAGCATGGCCCGCCAGGACTACTACAACGACCCGAACGCCCCTGCCGCCAACAGCATCGCCATCGCCGTGAGCGCGTTCATCCAGGACGAACAAGACCGGATACTCATGATCCGCCGCACCGACAACGACTACTACGCCATCCCCGGCGGGCAGTTGGAACTAGGGGAGACGCTGAGCCAAGCCGCCGTGCGCGAAGTCCGCGAAGAAACCGGCATCGAATGCGAGGTCACCGGCCTCATCGGACTCTACTCCAACCCCAACCACGTCATCGCCTACGACGACGGCGAAGTCCGCCAGGAATTCTCCATCTGCTTCCGCGCCAAGCCGCTCGGCGAGGAGCTACGGACGAGCAGCGAGAGCAAGGAAGCGCACTGGGTACAACCACGCAGGCTAAGTGACTTAAATATCCACCCGTCCATCCGATTATGGATTGAACATGCGCGTCAGGGCAGCAGCGATCCCTACTTCACATAATCTGGGCGCCGATCGGGACCTCCCGTATCTTGCCGCCCTTGGGGACTGCGAACACCGGGCGGCCATGTATCAGGCGAACTTGCCGGTCAATGCGCGCGATTCCGCGATCCCGGTCGACGTCGGCGAGCGAGCACCCGAACAGCTCGCCTTTGCGTACGCCGATACCAGTGGGCACGTCAACGGCAGGCTTGTACCGCTCGGACAGTTTCTCCCGGACCTCCCGGGCTCGTTCATGTGGCCACACGACCACTTGCGCTCGATTGATGTTGGTGGTGATTAGCCTGTCTTCGATGGCGAAGCTGAAAATCGAGACGAGGTGGCCGAAGTACAGCGCACGACGTCCCCGAAACTTCATCGTCCTACATGACGCGGAGCCAACGCTGCACATCGCTCGGACGTATCGCGCCGATGGGCTTCCTGCCGAGTTGGGTGAGTACTCGGCAGCCTGGTGACCTACCCGTGCCTGTCCGAGGGTTTGGCCGCGTTATCTCCTCCGGAACAGCCTCAACAGGATGGAGCAGTGACTTGTATGCCGAGTGACGGTGTGGAAGAACACGCCGGGTGGGCCTGCGTCGCTACGTGCAGCGCGTCGCATGCGGGCTCGGAGTCGGGCTGGAAAGCGTCAGTTGCGAGGCGGCCACTCCCGCCACCGTCTACCTGGCGTTGACGGACGCCTAGCTGACATCCCATGGCGTGATGTCGCGCTGTTCTAGGATCCCACCCACGGGTCGGCCATGGGCATCGAGACTGGAGCCGGCGAGGACATCATCGTTGTGTGCTACCTCGGCGGCGACGTTCTGCTGGCCGAACCCGAAACGGTGGTGACCTTCGCCAAGACGGTGCTGGCTGGCCAAGACGCCGGTCAGTCAGCTCCACCAGCGCATAGGTGCAACGCTCTCCCCGGTCATCTGGCCGACTTCGCGCGTCCCCGGGGCCGTCTAGCTAGTCAACGCCGGGGGACCTCGCCCGTGCGGTTGATGATGGCCGCCAATTCCCGGATCTTGACGTTCCGGTCCTGCGAGACCTTCGTGAGCCGCGCGAGCGCCTCCTGCTCACCGACTTGGTGCCGTTCCATGAGAATGCCGAGGGCCTCACCGATCTCCTGGCGAGTACCGATCGCCTCGACCAGTTGAGCGTGGGTGCGGGCGCTGGACAACGCCACAGCCGCGTGCGAGGCCAGCATCCAGCCCACCTGTTCGGAGCGTTCGGTGAACGCCCCCGGCCGTGAGGAATAGAGGTTCAGGGCTCCCAGATCGTTGTCCCCATTGGTGAACAGCAGGAAGCCCATCATGCTGCCCACCCCGATCTCGCGGGCCTTCGGCGCGTAAAGCGGCCACCTCTCCTCGGTGGTGGTCATATCGGCGACTCGGAAGACCTCTTGCTTGTAGTAGGCGGCGTCGAAACACGGCCCCTCGCGCAGCTCACCCTGAAGCCGGTCCGAAACCCGGGCCACGTGATCGGTGACCGCCAGAGTCATCACTCGGCTGTCGCGGACCACGAGGATCCCGGAAGCCTCGCAGCCATCCACCAGGTCCACCGCGTGCGCCACGATCCGATCCAGCGTCTTTGCACCGAGCCCTGAGCCAGCAGGTCACGAGCCATTAGCGCCAGCGCCGCGGCCAGTTCTTCCCACTCCCGCGCATCCGTCACAGCGCAACCACCTCCCGATCACCGTCGCACTGGCCAACTTTGCCACAGCCAACTTACGAGATCGAGATACCCTTGAGTTCCGGAGGTTTGACGCCCACTGTTTCCGGGTACAGCCCTCTCCAGGCTGCCAGCGTGCCCGGGAACGCTAGGCCGGCTCAGATTCCGTCGGTTGAGCGCAACAGCCGACGGAATCGGCGCTACCTTCCGACACCGTCTACGAAGAAGCGGCCCAGCCGCTCTGCGAGAGCTGCCTTTTTCGTGGGAGGCAACGCGAAGTGGTCTATCACGCGCATTAACGGACGCGGTTCGGGGTAGGTCATTGTGCGTGACGGTCGTGGCCTGCCAGTCGAGAAGCTCACCCTGTCGCGGCCCACGCCGCAATCCGCCGAGTCCCTAGACGTGCACGAATCGGCGATGCCGGTCGGGCGCGCGCAGTGCCGAATGGACCGGAACTGGCTAGGGCGTGTCTGCTAAAAGATTGGGTGGTCGGTGCGCGATGCTCAACGAGTGCTGCGTACGGACGAGATCTCTGACGAGTTATGGGCGTTGATCGAGCCGGTCCTACCTGTGGGGGACATCAGGGGCGGCCATGGAATGATCACCGGTTGACGCTGGAACGGGTCATCTGGCGCTCCCGCACCGGGTCACCGCGGCGGGACGTTCCTGATCATTTCGGGGCGTGGCAGTCGACTGGGAACGGCACCGTCGCTGGGCCGATGACGGCACCTATGTGCGGATTTTCGCGGCGGTGCGGGCTGCCGCTCCCGAGCGTGATGAACAGTTACGCAATCTTCTGTCCATCGATTCCACCGTTGCTCGCGCAAATCAACATGCCGCCGGTGCGCTGCGCGATGCCCACACGGGGGGTCGATCGAATGACACGAATCTCGCCACCGAGTCAGCTGGCCATGCCTTGGGTCGCTCCCGGGGCGGGATGAGCACCAAGATCCACGCGCTGACCGACGAGTTCTGTTGCCGGTTGACCGTGCTGCTCTCACCCGGCCAGGCCGGCGACAACCCCTATCTGAAGCCACTGCTGGCAGCACACCAGCACGGTGATACCGAGGCGTTTCGGTTGCTGGCGGACAAACCGCAACACCGTCGAACACGGTTTCGGTCGGCTCAAACGATGGCGCGCCATCGCCACGTGCTACGACAAGCACGCCACCACCTACCTCGTCGGGATCCTCCCAGCATGACCCGAAGCGGGTCATAGTTCTGAGATGCCATGCGCAGACAGTGAATGTCGTCCAAAACGATCCGCTGTCGTGGGTGTCGCAAACCTACTCGTCGAACTCGAACAGAAGCCTCTCGGCACACTGCTCGAACTTGACCCTTAGGTCGCAGTCGTCTTCACCGCCAATGTAGATGTTGGCGATCTTGTAGCTGTAACTGTCCTGGTCGCCGAGTTCGGAGAGCCGGTCGCCTTCATGAGCGATGACGTCGATAGTGACGCCGTCGAGGTCCCGTTCCACGGTGGCGATTTCGTCATCGGTGGGGTGACGGCGGACGACGCCGTCCTCCCAACGCCGCAGGAACCACTTGGCTGCCACCGGGTAGGGGCCCGCGCGGTGCGGCGTGCCCGGGTCGAGGCCGAGCGCGAGCAGCACCATGGTCCGGTGGTTGGATGCCCCGTCGACCTGCTCGAACAGCTCGGCGTGGCTTTGCGAGTGCCGGGGGTTGACCTCTAGGACGGATAGGTTGTCTGTGCCCTCGTCCCAGAAAAACTCGATGTTGAAGGTCGTGTTATCCAGCTCAACCTGATTGAGGATGCGTGCCGAGATATCGGCCATCTCGTCACTGACCCGGTCGGGCACCGCGGCGGGGTACTGGAAGCGGACGAAGCTGGGGTTGTCGTCGTGGGTGACCGAGTCGACTACGCCGTAGACGTGCGTGCGGCCCTGATAGCGGTAGCCCTCGACGGTCAGCTGCCGCCCGGTGGCACTCTCTTCGGCGACGCACGACTGGCCGCCAGCATCCGCGATCGCGGGCGGCAGCTCAAGATGTTCGAGCAGGATGTCGAACGGCTCCCCGACCCGCCAGATGCCCTCGCGGATCTGTTCCAGCGCATCCCGGAACTCATCGATGTTCGCGACGCCGAAGGCGAGGTCGGAGGAGAAGGACTTGACTGGTTTGACCCACATCGGGAAGCCCACACCCTGCGGCGGGCTGGTGTCGTGTTCGAGGTCGATCAGGCCGAAGCGGGGGTATGCGTCGATCACCTTCTGCTGTTCAAGACGGCTCCAGTACTTGTGCTCACACTTGACCACTGATTCCAGGTTCGCGCCGGGAAGCCCGCCATGCCGCTTGCACAGAATTGGGACCATGGTGCTGACCGGGAAGTCCCAGAAGCCGATGATCGCGTCGACCGGTTCATCGAAGTTTTCTAGCTGCATCTGGGCCTTTTCCAGCAACGCGCGCAACGGGATGTCCTCGCCGTGCTGCAACTCGTCGATGGTCAGCAACGGGTGGAACCGGTACTGATCGGCATCGGGTAGGTCCTCCAAGACTCGCTGATTGTGCTCGTCAAAGCCCAGCACGAACACGTTGTAAGGCATCACATCACCTCTCCGACCCTCAATGGCGACGACGCGACAGGATTCCCCTACCGCATCCGCCGGAAACCCAGGCCTGGAGCCCTGATAAGTTCACACGAGCCGGTGCGAGGACGGACAGAGATCATGGTCAGTTGACTGACGCTCGCCCGGAACATGGCGTGGATTCCCCATGTCCGAAATCGATCGTATCGTGTCATGTCTCTAGCGTGCGCAGTCCGGTGATGACTTTCTGTACGTCTTCAAGCCGGTCCCGCAGGTCGCGGAGCGGAGCGCCCGCCGAACGGGCGCAACCCACCCGGACGCTCGTGCCTCGCTGGGTGGGCTGCCAGAGCATGTCGGCGTAGGCGTTGCCGGACGTGTGGTCGCGGTATCAAGTTGTGTGGGTTCGGCGGTCACATCCCCGCTCGCCGCGAGTGTCTTACGGGGCCACTGGCGTCAACCCCGCTTCGGGCCCGATCGCGCTGTTGTGACGTCGCGTAGGTGCCTTCCGTCAGTGAACACCGCGCCAAGCGCGATCGGGGTTCCGGGATGACTCGAGCCGGCCCCGCACAGGCTCGGCAACGATCGCGGGGATTGTCCGTGGGCGATCGTGACCTTCGCGCAAGATCACGCATTAGGCCCTCTGACGTCAGGTGAGGCCGGAAACGGCTGAGAACTACAGTGATGTAATTCCACAGGTCAAGCCGGGAACAGGCGCCGAACGACCACCTCACGAAGACCAGCCTGGACAAGACCAACATGTGAGCCCTCCCCTCGTGAGTGCCTGCGCGAGTTAGAACTCGTGTGTGCACTCACGAGGGTGGGGCGGGGAGATACTTAGGGGTTGAAACGAATCGGACGGCGTGTCACCCTCACGACGTGTTCGGCTCGACTGTGCTCGTCGCCCGGCGTCACGTTCGTCGGCGCGCGAGAACAACAACGGCATGACCCACCTCGATCGCTAACTCCGCGTAGCCGTCCGAAGGAGTCAGACCGATGCCCAAGTCAAGCTCCGATATCCCCACAGGTCGTTGGACACAGGCCGAGAAGGTCGTGGGCATCACGTGGCTCACCCTGGCGGTCGTCCTCAGCTTTCCCGTATACGCCGTCGCGAACCGCGTCGAACCGATCGTGCTCGGGCTGCCGCTGGCACTGTGGTGGATCGTGCTCTGGACCCTGGCGGCTACCGTCGCCCTCTTTCTGGTCTACCGGCGTGAGTACCGCAAGGGGGCACGCTGATGTCGGCGGGAAACACGGCCCTGGTCCTGATGCTCGGCTACCTGGCCGTCGCGCTCGTCGTCGGCCTTCTCGCCGGCCGTGGCCGTTCGAAACTGTCGCTTTCGGAGTACGCCGTTGCCGAACGCGGCCTCGGGCTCGTGGTCATGTGGTTCCTCATGGGCGGGACGATCTTCAGCGCGTTCGCGTTCCTGGGTGGACCCGGCTGGGCGTTCTCCCGTGGCGCGGCGGCGTTCTACATCGTCGGCTACGTCGCGCTCGGCATGATCCCGTGGTACATCATCGGGCCCCGGCTGGCCAGGCTGGGCAAGGAGCGCGGCTACCTCACGATGGGCGACTTCGTCCGCGACCACTACCGTTCCAAGACGCTGGTGATCGTGATGGGCCTCGTCGCCGTCGCCGCGTTCATCCAGTACCTTACGCTGCAACTCACCGGTGTCGCGTACGTCTTCAACGTGATGACACAGGGCACGGTCCCGCTGTGGGCGGGTGCGCTCATCGCCTATGGAATCGTCATCGTCTACGTGGTGACCGGAGGCGTGCGCGCGGCCGCGTGGAGCGACGTCATCCAGGGTGCGCTGATGCTCATCGTGGCCTGGGTCATCGGCCTGTGGGTCGTCGACTATCTCCACGGTTCTCCGGGGGAGATGTTCCGCGCCATCGACGCCGAGCGTCCGGGCTTCCTCGCGATCGGCGAGACCGGTTCCACGATGGGGGCCGTGGAGTTCACCACGATCCTGCTCGTCTCGGGGATCGGCTTCCTGATGTGGCCGCACCTGTTCACGAAGTCGTTCAGTACCACCGAGCGGCGCATCAAGCAGGTTGTCATCTCCTATCCGCTCTTCGCGCTTTTCCTGATCCCGGTCCTGTTCATCGGGTTCGCGGCGGTGACCCAGGTTTCCGAAGCCGACGTCGGCAATCCCGACCAGATCCTGCCGTATCTCGTCAGCAACGTCCTTCCCATGGGCGCGTTCGCCTTCGGCCTGATCGGGGCCGGTGCGCTCGCGGCCGCGATGTCGTCGGCCGACGCCATCACCCACGGCGCCTCGGTGACGTTCACACGCGACGTCGTCCGGCCACTCCGTCCGGCGATCTCCGAGCGCGCACAGGTCTGGACGATGCGAGGCGCGGTCATCGGAGTGGGCGCCGTCGCCTACTACCTGGCCATCGTCGGTGTCGAATCGCTCGTCGGCCTGCTCGCGGGGGCGTACGGCGCCATCGTTCAGTTCGCACCGGCGGTCTACGGCGCCCTGTTCTGGCGCCGTGCCTCGGCGGCCGGCGCGATCGCCGGGCTCGCCGTGGGGATTGCGATCAACTTCTACTACCAGCTCTGGGCGGAGGCGAACCCGCTCGACATCCACGAGGGAATCCTCGGACTCATCGCCAACCTCGTCGTCTTCGTCGTCGTGAGCTTGCTGGTGCCCGCACGGCAACGCAGTCCCGAGGAGTCTGCGGTGTGAGACCTCGTGAGTGCCTACACGAGTTAGAACTCGCGTAGGCACTCACGAGGGGGCGGTGGCGGTAATGAGGCGGAATCCGGCGTCCACCTCCTCCCGGCACAGGATCCGGTGGAGCGACGTCGTGGCCGAGATCGAGCGGGACCGGCAGCGCTCGACGACATGCGGTCGGTGCTGGCGGAGCTGGTCGACGACGGCGACCTCTTCGAGATCCACGAGAGCTGGGCACGCAACGTCGTCTGCGCGCTGGCTCGCATCGACGGTGAGGTAGTCGGGGTGGTGGGCAACCAGCCGGTGGTGCTCGCGGGCGTCCTGGACTGTGCCGCCGCACAGAAGGCCGCGAGGTTCGTACGGTTCTGCGACGCCTTCGGCATCCCGCTGGTGACTCTGGTCGACGTGCCGGGATTCCTGCCCGGCGTGGAGCAGGAGCACGCGGGCATCATCCGGCACGGGGCACAGCTGCTCTACGCCTACTGCGAGGCGACGGTGCCACGCATCCAGGTGGTCCTGCGCAAGGCCTACGGCGGTGCCTACATCGCGATGGACTCGCGCTCCATCGGCGCCGACCTTTCGCTGGCGTGGCCGACCAACGAGATCGCGGTCATGGGGGCCGAAGGCGCGGTCAACGTCCTGCACCGCAAGAGACTCGCCGCCGCCGAGGACCCGGACCGGGTGCGGCGGGAGCTGGTGGCCGAGTACACCGACCGGCTCGCGCGTCCGCTTTTCGCCGCCGAGCGTGGCCTGGTCGACGATGTGATCGACCCGACGCAGACCAGGTCGGCAGTGGCGCGGGGGCTGGCGATGCTCCGGGACAAGCGCAAGCGCGCACCGCAGCGCAAGCACGGGAACGTGCCGCTGTAACCCGGGCCGAGTTGACAAGTCCGATTGCCGAACCTGCAATAGCCGGATGGCGGACGACCTGGATGACGTGCTCAGTGCGGTAGGACCGCGGCTGCGGGCGCTGCGCAAGCAGCGGGGAACCACGCTCGCCGCGCTGTCCGAGGCAACCGGAATCTCGATCAGCACGCTGTCGCGGCTGGAGTCGGGCAGCCGCCGTCCGAGCCTGGAACTGCTGCTGCCGCTGGCCAAGGCACACCGGGTCGCCCTGGACGAACTCGTCGACGCCCCGCCCACCGGCGATCCGCGCGTGCGGACCCGGGCGATCACCCGGCACGGCATGACCTACGTGCCGCTGACCAGGCAGCCGGGTGGCCTGCAGGCGTTCAAGATGATCATTCCGGCGGGGCCGGAGCAGGCGGAGCCGGATCCACGCTCGCACGAGGGCTACGAATGGCTCTACGTGCTCAGTGGCAGGCTGCGGATCGTGCTCGGCGAGCACGACCTGGTGTTGCGCAAGGGCGAGGCGGCCGAGTTCGACACCCACGTGCCGCACTGGTTCGGCCGCGCCGACACGCGGCCGGTCGAGTTCCTCAGCCTGTTCGGCCCGCAGGGGGAGCGGGTCCACGTCAAGGCCCGGCCGCGATCGGGCTGACCGGCGCCCGCATGGCGTACGCTATCTAGAACTGGTTCTAGTTTGGAGGTCGTATGCGGTCCGGCGTCGTCTTGTTCACCAGCGATCGCGGGGCCGCACCGGCCACGGTGGCACGGGCGGCCGAGGAGGCCGGTTTCGACTCCTTCGCCGTCCCCGAGCACAGCCACATCCCGGTGCGGCGGGACGCGGCCCACCCGGGGACCGGGGACGGGAGCCTGCCCGACGACCGCTACCTGCGCACCCTTGACCCGTGGGTCGCCCTCGGCACCGCGGCTTCGGTGACGGAGCGGATCGGCCTGTCCACCGCCGTGGCGCTGCCGGTGCAGCACGATCCCATCACGCTTGCCAAGACGATCGCCTCGCTGGACCACCTCTCCGGCGGGCGCGTGGTGCTGGGCGTCGGCTTCGGCTGGAACCTCGACGAGCTGGGCGATCACGGCGTCCCCGCGGGCAGGCGGCGGACGATGCTGCGCGAGTACCTGGAGGCGATGCAGGCCCTGTGGTCGGCGGAGCAGGCGTCCTACGACGGCGAGTTCGTCCGGTTCGGCCCGAGCTGGGCCTGGCCGAAGCCGGTACAGCAGCCGCGGGTGCCCGTCCTGGTCGGCGCGGGCGGCACCGAGCGGACGTTCGCCTGGATCGCGCGCTCCGCCGACGGCTGGATCACCACGCCGCTGGAGCGGGACATCGAGGAGAAGGTGGGCGTGCTCCGCCGGACGTGGCACGAGCACGGCCGCACCGGGACGCCCGCGGTCACGGTGCTCGCAGGCAGGCCCGACCCCGGGGCGCTGGCGCACTGGGCCGCCGCGGGGGTGAGCGAGGTGCTGTTCGGGTTGCCGGACCGGTCCGAGGAGGAGGTCGTGGGCTACATCGGCAGGCTGGCGGAGCGGCTCGGGCTCGGCGCGGGCGCTCAGCCGGCTCCGTAGACGATCTGCAGGACGCCGAGGACGATCGTGATCACCGTGAGCCCGACCGCCACCCACGTCAGCCGGGTGACCAGCGCGTTGACGCTGCTCTCGTACGCGTACCGGGTCTCGTCGTCGATCGCCTCCGCGTGCCGGTCGAGCTGCTGGATGATCCGGTCGATGCCCATGCGGCCTGCCAGCCGCTGTTCGAGGAGGTTCACCTCGGCGGGCAGTGCCGAGTTCGCCATTTCCAGGATGTCCAGCGACCCGCGGAGCAGGTGCTTGTCGTTCACCGACCGCGTGCCCGCCAGCAGCCCGGCCGATTCCTCCTGCGCCCTATGCAGCCACTGGATCGCCAGCGCCATGCGGATCAGCACGCGCTCGAGCACGAGCAGCATGCCGTGGTCGAGTCCCGCCACCGCACTGTCGATGTCGAAGTACGGCTCCGCCGCACCGAAGTAGCGCATCGCGAGCGCCCGCTGAGCCTCGGCGTACTCCGCCCCCTTGTTGTTCAGGCAGATGATTCCGGAGGCCATCGCGTACGCGGAGACGAACTCGCGAGTGCCCCATGGCTCGCCGAGCGCTTCGCGCGCCACCTGCCGTGGCACGAAACGCCAGCCCTCGTCGCTCGTGGCGAGACCGTAGAACGGGCGGGGATCGACACCGACCGCCTTGCCCGGCGGGCTCCCGTCGTAACCGCGTATCTCGACGCACCACGCCTTGCGGTCGGGTAGCTCGGATATCCCGCAGTCGCGGGTCAGCTCGTCGAACGCGGCCAGGACGCAGTGCCAGCCGGATGTCTGCACCTTCCCCCGGTACAGGGCCCGCACGCCGTGCTCACCACTGCTGTCCACTGCGGAGGGACGCCCCTGCAGGCAGTGCAGGACGGCGATCGTCAGGTCGACGTCGGCATGCCAGCCGTCATTCTGCTCGCCCACCGCATTCGTAGTGACGATCAGCGTCATCGAACTGTAGGCCGGATGCCAGGTCACAATGACCGAGCACGGGACGATCCGCTCGCCGATGCCCAGCGTGAACTGGCTTCCGCCCGCCCCGTCGACCAGCAGGTGACGCGCGGGCGGCTCGGGGTAGGTGGCCAGGAATCGCTCGACGGTCCGCCACTCGGTGCCGAGCCGGCCGTCGAGCGGCTTCAGCAGCCCGTTCGCGCGGGCCCGGTCGAAGACGGTGGCCGATTCGCCGACGGAGAGCGGGACCGCGGATGCGAACGACAGCAGCAGGGTGCGCTCGGCGGCCGTCATGCGGACGGGTTCGTGCCGTCTCGCCGCCACAGGGTCATGATGTCGCGGCCGTGAGTCCGCCGCATCGACGTGGTGCTGTTGACCAGCTCGTCGCGATCCACGCCCTCGTCCGTGCCACTGAGATCCTCCAGTACGTGGTAGGTCCACGCCCACGTGCCCGTCCAGCCCGCACGGGCGGCCTCGGCGGCCAGCATCTCGGGATCGATGTGCCGTACCGGCAGGATCTCCGGCGTCCAGCCGTCGGTGAGTGCGTGGTCGAACTGATCCCGGCCGACCGGCCGCGACTGCACCGTTCCGTCCACCAGCGAGTCGAGGCTGAATCCGCCCTGACCGACGGGCGCCCGGCTGAACGAGAGCACGAGCTGCCCGCCGGGCGCCGCCACGTCGTGCAGCCGTCGCAGGCTCGGCACGAGCGCGCTGGTCGGCACGTGCTGAATGACGTGGCTGCAGACCAGCAGGTCGAAGGGACCGCCCCGGACCTCCGTGATCGGCGTGGCCTGGAACGACACGTCCGTTCCCCCGGGTAGCGCGACCGTGCGGGCGCGCTCGAGCCGGCCGGCGTCCGGGTCCGCGGCGGTGATGGTCGCCGCGAAGCGCGCGATCCACGGCAGCAGCCTGCCGTCGCCACAGCCCGCGTCCAGCGCACGCACCCGCGACCGTCGGCCGAGTTCGGCCGACAGCCGCTCGGCCAGCAGCTCAAGAGCCCGCTGCTCGCTCGCCGCCCAGTAGCCCGGATAGGGCTCGTGCTCGCGGACGAACGAGCTCGTCAGCCGATCGTCGCTGTCCGGGTAGCGGTACGTCCCAGCGATCACCAGGCGGAATATACCCGAGTCGGCGCTGGTGGCAGGCGGGTCGCCGTCCGGCCCTCCGGAACACTTCCGAGCACGTCGCCTAAGGTCGCGGCATGGTCGAACAGCAGCCGGCCCAGCGGCCAGCGGCTGCGGGTGAGCCCGCCGCGCCGGAGCCGTCCGGCGCGGCCGTGCTCGCCCCGTTCGCCCGGTTCCCGGTGCTCGCCGTCGCCGGGGCGGCGATGGCGGTGCTGCTCGCCTTCGCCGGCCGCTACGGCTACCACGGCGACGAGCTCTACTTCGTCTCCGCGGGCAGGCATCTGGCCTGGGGATACGCCGACCAGCCGCCGTTGGTGCCGCTGCTCGCGCTGCTGATGGACACGCTGTTCCCGAACTCGGTCGTCGGGCTGCGCCTGCCTGCCGTCCTGTTCACCGGCCTCGGCATCGTCGTCGCCGCGCTCACCGCCCGCGAGCTCGGCGGTGGGCGCCGGGCCCAGGTGCTCACCGCGGGCGCCTTCGCCTGCTCGCCGTTCCTGCTCGCGGGCGCCGGGCACATCCTGGCCACGCACATGGTCGACGCGTTCCTCTGGACGGTGATCGTCTGGCTGGTGGTGCGCTGGGTGCGTGTGCGCCAGGACCGGCTGCTGCTGGCGACCGGCGTGCTGACCGCCGTGACACTCCAGGTCAAGTTCCTCATCCCGGTGTTCTGGATCGCGCTCGCCATCGCCACGCTCGCGTTCGGGCCGCGCACGTTGCTGCGCGCGCCGCTGCTGTGGGCGGGTGCGGCGTTCGCCGTGCTCGTCACCGTGCCGACCCTGCTGTGGCAGGCCGGCCACGGCTGGCCACAGCTGGAGATGGACAGGACGGTCGCCGCCGAGGTCGCCTACGCGGGCGGGCGCCTGACCTTCCTGCCGATGGCGCTGCAGCAGGCGGGCATCGTCGTCGGCGCGCCGCTGTTCGTACTCGGCGTGTGGTGGTTGCTGCGCTCCCCACGGCTGCGGCCGTACCGGTTCCTCGGCGTGACGGTGGTCCTGGTGACCGCCGTCTTCTGGCTGAACGCCGGGCGGCCCTACTACGTCGGCGGGCTGTTCGCGCTGTGCTTCGCGGCCGCCGCGGTGGAGCTGGACCGCAGGCTGCCCGCACGGTGGCGCTGGCTGTACGTACCCGCGTACGCCGTCTCCGCGGCGATCGCGATCAGCGGGCTGCCGGTGCAGCCGATCTCGTCCTACGCCGACCGGCCCTACAGTCCGATGAACATGGAGCTGGAGGAGTTCGGCTGGCCGGAGGTGGCCGCCGACGTCGCGCGCGCCTACCGCGCGCTGCCTGCGGAGGAGCGTGAGCGCGCCGCGATCGTCACCGACAGCTACTGGCAGGCCTCGGCGATCGAGCAGTTCGAGCCGCGGCTGCCGCCGGTACACAGCGGCAGCCGCGGCTACTGGTACTTCGGTGCGCCGCCCGACTCGGCCACCAGCGCGCTGTTCGTCGGCGCCGACCAGGAGCGGCTGCTCGGCTACTTCGCGAGCGTGCGACAGGTCGCCACGATCGACAACGAGCACCGGGTGAACAACGCGAACCAGGGTGAGCCGATCTGGTTCTGCGAGGACATCAGGGCGCCGTGGTCGCAACTGTGGCCGGAGTTCCGGCACATGACTTTCCGCTGGTAGCGGCCGGGTCGCAGGGCCGTCGACGACGTGCCGTACGAGCATGATCACCCAAAGTTCTCGGTTGCGGAACGGAACTTCGTCTTGACGGGTGTCGGGCCTCGCTCTACTTTTGCATGTCACAGGACGAAGTGGGGCTGATGTGAATTTAAGTCTGCACACGCCGAGCGAAGAAGCCGGAAGTGCACCCCTGCTGCGGATGCAGGGGATCGTCAAGCTCTTCCCGGGCGTCCGAGCTCTCGACGGCGTCGATCTCGAGGTCCGCGAGGGTGAGGTGCACTGCCTGCTCGGCCAGAACGGCGCCGGCAAGTCGACGCTGATCAAGACGCTCGCGGGTGCCCACCAGCCGGACGCGGGCGAGATCATCTGGCAGGGCGAGCGCGTCGCGCTGTCCTCGCCGGTGGCCGCGCTGAAGCTCGGCATCGCCACGATGTACCAGGAGCTCGACCTCATCCCGACCCTCTCCGTCGCGGAGAACATTTTCCTCGGCCACGAGCGTGCGCGGTACGGGTTCAGCCGTCCGGCCGCCGCCAGGGCCGAGGCGAGTGCGCTGCTGACGCGGCTGGGGCACCCGGAGATCTCGCCGGACACCGAGGTCGGCAAGCTCTCTGCCGCCGGCCAGCAGCTGGTGTCGATGGCCAGGGCGCTGGCCCACGACGCGAAGCTGATCGTGGCCGACGAGCCGACCGCCGCGCTCGCCAGCGACGAGGTGGACAACCTCTTCCGGATCATCGAGGAGCTGACCGCCGAGGGCGTCGCGGTCGTCTACATCTCGCACCGGATGGAGGAGATCCGCCGCGTCGGGCACCGGGTCACCGTCATCAAGGACGGCGGGACGGTCGCCTCCAACCTCGACGCCCGCGAGACGCCGAGCAACGAGCTGGTCGACCTAATGGCGGGCCGCAAGGTCCAGTCCGCCTTCCGCGAGGCGGGCGAGGGCAGCGGCGAGTTCGGCGACGAGATGCTGATGGTAGAGGGGCTGACCCGCGTGGGCGAGTTTCGCGACGTGTCGTTCACGGTGCGGGCCGGGGAGATCGTCGGCCTGGCCGGGCTCGTCGGCGCGGGCCGCAGCGAGGTGCTGGAGACGATCTTCGGCGCGCGCAGGCCCGACGCGGGCACGGTCACCGTCGGGGGCAAGAAGCTGCGGTCCGGCAGCGTCGCGGCCGCGGTGCGGGCCGGGGTGGGGCTCGCACCGGAGGAGCGCAAGAGCCAGGCCCTGCTGCTCGACATGTCCGTCGCGCACAACGCCACGCTCGCGAGCCTGCCCGGCTACAGCACGCTCGGCTTCAGCCAGCGCGCCAGGGAAATCCGTGATGCAACGTCTACTTTGGAGCGCCTCGACCTGCGCCCTGCCGACCCCCGCCGGATCGCGGGCACGCTCTCCGGCGGTAACCAGCAGAAGGTCGTGGTCGCCCGCTGGCTGGTGCACGGCTGCCGCGTGCTGCTGCTCGACGAACCCACCAGGGGCGTCGACGTCGGAGCCAGGGCGGAGCTCTACCGGCTGATTCACGAACTCGCCGCGACCGGCGTGGCGATCGTGCTCGTGTCCAGCGAAATCCCCGAGGTACTCGGCCTCGCCGACCGCGTCCTCGTCCTGCGCGAGGGCGAGGTGCTGGCGGACCGGCCCGCGGGCGAGCTGAGCGAGGCGGATGTCCTCGACATGGTTATGGAAGGGAGTGCGGCGTGACCAAGGCACTTGACCGGCCACCCGTCAAACCGGCGGCGACGGGTGCGGGACGCCGCGCGTTCCCCGTCGACGTGCGGCTGCTCGGGCTGACCGGTGTCCTCGTGCTGCTCCTCCTGATCGGATACGTGACCAACCCGGACACGTTCATCACGGAGGGCAACCTCTCCATCATGCTGCGGCAGGCCGCGGCGATCGGGGTCGTCAGCGTCGGCATGACGTTCGTGATCCTCACCGCGGGAATCGACCTGTCCGTCGGCTCCCTCGTCGCGCTCGCCAGCGTGTGGATGACGACGGTCGCGACCCAGTCCTACGGCCCGTTCGTCATGGTGCTCTGCGGCCTGCTGGTCGGGCTCGGCGCAGGGCTCGTGAACGGCATGCTCATCGCCTACGGCAAAGTGGTTCCGTTCATCATGACGCTGGCGATGATGGCGTCGGCCCGCGGCCTCGCCGAACGCATCAGCGGCAGGCAGACGCAGGTCGTCACCGAGAGCGGGTTCACCAGCTTCTTCGGGGCCGATTTCCTCGGCATCCCCGTGCTCGTGTGGATGCTCGCGCTTGTCTTCACCGTCGGCTGGGTGGTGCTCAACCGCACGACGTTCGGCAGGAGGACGTTCGCGATCGGCGGCAACGCGGAGGCCGCGCGCCTCTCCGGCATCAACGTCAAGCGGCACGTCGCGCTGGTGTACGGCATCAGCGGGCTCTGCTGCGGCATCGCCGCGATCATCAGCGTGGCGCGGACGACCTCCGGAGCCTCGACCACCGGCATGTTCTACGAACTCGACGCGATCGCCGCGGTGGTGATCGGCGGCACGTTGCTCTCCGGCGGGCGCGGCAGCCTCATCGGCACGCTGATCGGCGTCCTCATCTTCACCGCCCTGAGCAGCATCTTCACCCAGAACAACCTGGACACCGACATCCAGAGCATCGCCAAGGGCGCGATCATCGTCGCCGCCGTGCTGCTGCAGCACACCACCGCCCGGCGGCGCAAGGCGAAACCACGAGGCCCCGCAGAAGCCCCAACCGAAGCAACCGGGAGCGAGAAATGACAGGATCGAACTTAGCGCGGCGCGGATTCCTTTTCGGCGCGGCAGGCCTCGGTGCCGGTGCGGTGCTGGCCGGCTGCACGTCGAACGAGCCCGCGGGGTCCGGCGAGCCGCAGCAGGCCGCGGCGCAGGGTGACAACGCCGAGCCCGGCAAGCAGGTGACCATTGGGTTCTCCGCGCCCGCGGCCGACCACGGCTGGATGGCGGCGGTGACCATCAACGCCAAGGAGATGGCGGAGCAGTTCTCCGACGTCACGCTGAACGCCACCGAGGGCACCAACGACGTCAACCAGCAGATCGCGCAGGTCGAGTCGCTCATCAACGGCGGCGTGGACGCCCTGGTGATCCTGCCCTACGACGGCAAGGCGCTCACCCAGGTCGGCAGGCAGGCCATGGAGAAGGGCATCCCGGTCGTCAACGTGGACCGGGTCTTCGACACCGCGCTCGCCTACCGCATGTGGATCGGCGGCGACAACTACCGCATGGGCGTCAACGCCGGCTACTACATCGCCGAGCAGCTCAAGCAGAAGAACGTCAGCAACCCGGTGATCGCCGAGGTCGCGGGACTCGACTCGCTCCCGCTGACCCAGGAGCGCAGTCAGGGCTTCAAGGACGCGCTCAACACGGAGGGCTTCAAGGTGACCCGCCGTGTCGCCGCGGAGTTCACGCCGGAGACCGGCGAGCAGAAGACCGCGCAGCTGCTGCAGGCCGCGCCGAAGATCGACGCGCTGTGGAACCACGACGACGACCAGGGCATCGGCGTGCTGGCCGCCATCGAGAACGCGGGCCGGGACGAGTTCATCATGGTCGGCGGCGCCGGTTCGAAGAACATGATGGACCGGATCAAGAGCGACGACTCCGTCATCAAGGCGACCGTCCTCTACAGCCCGTCGATGGCGTCCTCCGCGATCGCCATGGCGCGGCTGATCGCGCAGAGCAAGGGCCTGTCCGACCTGGCCGAGCACGAGGTCCCCGCCAGCATCACGACCTACTCCGCCGTCGTGACCAAGGAGAACGTGGACCAGTACATGGATGTCGGGTTCGACTCGTGACGGAAGCACGCACAGCGAACGGACAGACGCTCGGCGTCGCCATGATCGGTCACTCGTTCATGGGAGCGGTGCACTCGCAGGCGTGGCGCAACGTGCACCGCTTCTTCGACGTCCCGCGCGCGCCGCGCATGGTCGCCCTCGGCGGCCGGGACGAACGGCGGACCAAGGAGGCCGCCGACCGGTTCGGCTGGGCTTCGGTGGAGACCGACTGGCGCGTCCTGGTCGAACGGGACGATGTCGACCTGGTCGACATCTGCACCCCGGGTGACACGCACTGCGACATCGCGCTCGCCGCGCTCGCCGCGGGCAAGCACGTGCTGTGCGAGAAGCCGTTGGCGAACACCGTGGCCGAGGCCGAGCAGATGGCCGCGGCCGCCGACCGCGCCGAGGCCGCGGGCGTGCACTCGATGGTGGCGTTCAACTACCGCCGGGTGCCCGCGCTGGCACTGGCGCGGCGGCTGGTCGACGAGGGCAGGCTCGGCGAGTTGCGGCACGTACGCGCGGCGTACCTGCAGGACTGGCTCTCCGACGCCACGGCGCCGATGACCTGGCGGCTGCGCAAGGAGCAGGCGGGTTCCGGTGCGCTCGGCGACATCGGCGCGCACATCGTGGACGCCACGCAGTTCGTCACCGGTGAGCGCCTCACCGGGGTGTCGGCGCTGACGAACACGTTCGTGCCGCGGCGGCCGGCCGCGGGCGGAGCCGAGGAGGACGTCACGGTGGACGACTGCGCGTTGTTCACCGGCCGGTTCGCCTCCGGTGCGGTCGCCAGCTTCGAGGCCACCCGCTACGCGCTCGGCCGGAAGAACGCGATGCGCCTGGAGATCAACGGCTCGCGCGGCAGCATCAGTTTCGACTTCGAGTCGATGAACCAGCTGTGGTTCTACGACGGTGACGATCCGGGTGAGCACGCCGGATTCCGGCGCATCCTCGCCACCGAGCCGGAGCATCCGTACCTGGAGGCGTGGTGGCCGCCGGGCCACCTGCTCGGCTACGAGCACACCTTCACGCACGAGGTGGCCGACCTGCTCACCGCGATCGGCACCGGCGAGCGGCCCCGGCCCAGTTTCGCCGACGGCCTGCGCGTGCAGCGTGTGCTGGCCGCGGTCGAAAAGAGCGCGACGAACGGCTCGCGCTGGGAACAAGTGGAAGAGGAGTAGGCGAGAAGCCCGGCGTTCACCGAGTCCCCACCGGTTGATCAAGGGAAGGTACCAGTGCGACGAAGCAGTAGTACCCGACAGCAAAGACCATCTCCCCGCCGCGGCTGGCGCATCGGCGCCGCCGCACTCGCGTTCTGCACCGGGCTCGGCGGCGCGACCGTCGCTTCGGCCCAGCAGCAGGAGGACCCCAGCGTTCTGGTGTTCTCCAAGACCGCCGGTTACCGGCACGCCTCGATCCCGACGGGTGTCAGCGCCATCGAGCAACTGGGGGCGGAGAACGGCTTCACCGTGGAGGCGACCGAGGACGCGGCCGCGTTCACGGACGAGAACCTGTCCCGGTTCGACGCGGTGGTCTGGTTGTCCACCACGGGCGACGTGCTCGACGAAGCCCAGCAGGGCGCGTTCGAGCGCTACGTGGAGGGCGGCGGCGGGTACGCTGGCGTGCACGCGGCGTCCGACACCGAGTACGACTGGCCCTGGTACGGCGACCTGGTCGGTGCGTACTTCGACTCGCACCCGCAGATCCAGCAGGCGACCGTCAACGTCGAGGACCGCCAGCACCCCTCGACCGCGGGCCTGCCGTACCAGTGGGAACGCACCGACGAGTGGTACAACTTCCGCGACAACCCCCGCCAGGACGTGCACGTGCTGGCCGCGCTGGACGAGTCGAGCTACGACGCGGGCGGCGGCGCGATGGGGGACCACCCGATCGCCTGGTGTCACGAGAACAGCGGTGGCCGCGCCTGGTACACCGGCGGCGGGCACACCGAGGAGTCCTACGGCGAGGCGGAGTTCCGGCAGCACCTGCTCGGCGGCATCCAGTACGTCACGGGCGTGGCCGACGGTGACTGCTCGCCCCCCGACCCCGGCACCGGCAACCCCTCGGACGAGGACTTCGACCAGCTCACCCTCGCCAAGGGCGAGCCGGCCACCGGCGAGCCGATGGCACTCGCGGTGCTGCCGGACCGCAAGGTGCTGCACACCTCACGTGACGGCCGCGTCTTCCTGACCACACCGGAGGCCACGACCAAGCTGGCCGGCACCATCCCGGTCTACAACCACGACGAGGACGGCCTGCAGGGCGTCGCGGTCGATCCCGACTTCGCGAACAGCCGGTGGGTGTACCTCTACTACGCGCCGCCGCTGGACACCCCGGCCGGTGACGCGCCGGAGAACGGCACGGAGGCCGACTTCGCGCCCTTCAAGGGCTACAACCAGCTCTCCCGGTACCAGCTGACCGAGGACGGCATGCTGGACCTGGCCAGCGAGCAGCAGATCCTGCGGGTCGACGCGGACCGTGGCATCTGCTGCCACGCCGGTGGCGAGATCGACTTCGATGCCGACGGCAACCTGCTGCTGTCCACAGGGGACGACACCAACCCGTTCGCCTCGGACGGCTACACGCCGATCGACGAGCGGGCGGACCGCAACCCGGTCTTCGACGGCCAGCGCACCTCGGCCAACACCAACGACCTGCGCGGCAAGCTGCTGCGGATCAAGGTCGAGGAGGACGGGAGCTACTCGATCCCCGAGGGCAACCTGTTCGCGCCGGGCACCGAGAAGACCAGGCCGGAGATCTACGCGATGGGCTTCCGGAACCCGTTCCGGTTCGCCGTCGACAAGGAGACGGGCTGGATCCACCTCGGCGACTACGGTCCCGACGCCGGTTCGGCGAGCCCGGACCGCGGGCCGGGAGGCACCGTCGAGTTCAACCTCATCAAGGGGCCGGGCAACTACGGGTGGCCGTACTGCGTCGGCGACAACCAGCCGTTCGTCGACTACGACTTCGCCACCAGTACCTCCGGCGAGCCTTTCGACTGCGCGGCACCGAAGAACGAGAGCCCGAACAACACCGGGCTGGTGGACCTGCCCCCGGTGCAGCCCGCGTGGATTCCGTACGACGGCGGCTCGGTGCCGGAGTTCGGTTCCGGCAGCGAGTCCCCGATGGGCGGCCCGACCTACGACTTCGACGCCGAGCTGGACTCGACCACGAAGTTCCCCGAGTACTTCGACGGCAAGAACTTCGCCTACGAGTGGGAGCGCGGCTGGATCAAGACCATCGAGGTCGGCCAGGACGGTGAGCGCGGGGCGATCGAGCCGTTCTTCGAGTCGATGGAACTCGTCCGCCCGATGAACATCGAGTTCGGCCCGGACGGCTCGCTGTACGTGCTCGACTACGGCAGCGGCTACTTCGGCGGCTCGCCGGACTCGGCGGTGTACCGGATCGACCACACGGCGGGCAACCGCACGCCGGAGGTCAAGCTGTCGGCAACCCCGACGTCCGGGCAGGCACCGCTCGAGGTGAGCTTCGACCCGGCGGGTACCGGCGACGCCGACGGCGGCGAGCTCACCTACGCGTGGGACTTCGACGGTGACGGCACGACCGACTCCACGGAGGCGGGTCCGGTTTCCCACACGTTCACCGGCACGGGCCAGTACAGCGCGAAGCTGTCGGTGACCGACTCGACCGGGTTGACCGGCTCGGCCAGCGTGGTGGTCACCGTCGGCAACACCGAGCCCACGGTGACGCTGGAGACGCCCGTCGACGGCGGCTTCTTCGGCTTCGGTGACAAGGTGCCGTTCAAGGTCACCGTGACCGACCCCGAGGACGGCCAGATCGACTGCTCGAAGGTGACCGTGGAGTACGTGCTCGGCCACAACGACCACGGCCACCCGCTGTCGCGGGCCACCGGCTGCGAGGGCGTGATCGAGACTCCCGCCGACGAGGGGCACGGGCTGGACGCCGACATTTTCGGTGTCATCGACGCCAGCTACACCGACAACGGCGCCGAGGGCGTGCCGGCGCTCACCGGCGAGGCCCAGACCGTGCTGCAGCCCAAGCTGAAGCAGGCGGAGTTCGCGAGCGAGCAGAACGGGGTCGAGATCGTCGGCGCCGCGGGCGCCAGTGGCGGCCAGCGGGTCGGCTACATCGACGACGGCGACTGGATCAGGTTCGACCCGGTGAACCTCACCGGTATCGACTCGATCGGCTACCGGGTCTCCTCCGGCGGCGCGGGCGGCACCATCGAGGTGCGCTCGGGCGCGGTGGACGGCGAGGTGCTGCAGACCGTGCCGGTGGAGAACACCGGTGGCTGGGACAACTACGTCGACGTCGACCCGGTCGCGATCTCCGACCCTGGCGGCACGAAGCCGCTGTACCTGGTGTTCAAGGGCGCCGGCTCGGGCGGGCTGTTCGACGTGGACGTGCTGCGGTTCACCGGCACCGGTGTGGCGCAGCCGCCCGAGCCGTGTGTGCCCGCCGAGCCGGACGAGGGCTACCGGATGCTCTTCGACGGCACGCAGGCGAGCCTCGACGGCTGGAAGCAGTCCGGTCCCGGGTCGTTCGAGCTGCGGGGCGCCGGGGAGAACTGCACGATCACCTCGACCGGTGGCATGGGCCTGTACTCCTTCGACCAGCGCTTCGGCGTCTACGACCTGAAGCTGGACTGGAAGATGGCGGGCGATGACAACTCCGGCGTCTTCGTCGGCTACCCCGACCCTGGCAACGATCCGTGGGTGGCCGTGCACCAGGGCTACGAGATCCAGATCGACGCCACGGACGCCCCGGAGAAGACAACCGGATCGATCTACGACTTCCAGTCGGCCGACATCGCGGCGCGGGACGCGGCGCTGAACCCGCCGGGCGAGTGGAACTCCTTCAAGATCGAGGTCAGGGGCCAGCGGATCCAGGTGTATCTGAACGGAGTCCTCATCAACAAGTTCGTCAACGAGGACCCCGACCGCAACCTGGCCCGCGGCTTCGTCGGGATCCAGAATCACGGGGACAGTGACGACGTCTCCTTCCGTAACATCCAGATCAAGGAGATCAGCACGGTCCCGGACAGGGCCGGCAACTGAACAACTCCCGGGTGGGTGTCCGCGGCGCGGCGGGTGCCCACCCGGGAGCTCCCAGCCGACGAAGAACGGCTGTTCCCCCGCGAAGAACTGAGGTTTGGCACTATGGGAACCACGGGGTTGTGGTTGATCGGCGCACGCGGCTCGGTGGCCACCACGGCGATCACCGGCCTGCTCGCACTACGGTCCAAGGCCGTCCCGGCGACGGCCTGCGTGAGCGCGCAGCCGGAGTTCGCGGATCTCGGGCTGCCCGACTGGGACGAGATACAGGTCGGCGGTCACGACATCGCCGACATCTCGCTCGACAAGCGCGCCGAGCTGCTCAGCGAGGCGGGTGTGATCCCGCACCGGTTGCTGGACGCGGCGCGCCCCGCGTTGTCCGAAGTGGACACCGAGATACGGCCCGGCTACCATCCCGCGACGCACTCCGGTTCCCAGGCCGACGCGGCCCGCAGGCTCGCCGACGACATCGGCTCCTTCGCCGAGCGGCACGGGCTGGAACAGGTGGTGGTCGTCAACGTCTCGTCCACCGAGCCGGTCTTTCCCGGCCTGCCCGAGCACGGCGCGCTGAAGGCGCTGGAGGCCGCGATGGCGGTGCCAGGACGGACGGTGCTGCCGCCGAGCTCGGTCGCCGCCTACGCCGCCATGCGCGCGGACTGTCCCTTTGTCGACTTCACTCCCTCGCTGGGCATCCGGCTGCCCGCGCTGGAGGAGCTGGCCAGGCGGCAGCGGCTGCCCTACGCGGGCTCCGACGGCAAGACGGGGGAGACGCTGGTGCGCAGCGTCCTGGCGCCGATGTTCGCGTCCCGGTCGCTGGATGTCCGCTCGTGGGCGGGCACGAACCTGCTCGGTGGCGGGGACGGCCTCACGCTCGCCGACGCCGAGCACGCGGGCAGCAAGCTGGAGTCGAAGGGCCGCGGGCTCGCCACCCTGCTCGGCAGTGAGGTCACCGCACCGCTGCACATCGACAACGTGCCCGACCTCGGTGAGCAGAAGATCGCGTGGGACCACGTGTCGTTCGAGGGTTTCCTCGGCGTCCGGATGAGCCTGCAGTTCACCTGGTCCGGCTACGACTCGACGCTGGCGGCGCCACTGGTGCTCGACCTGGCGCGGTTCGTCGCCAAGGCGCACGAGGCGGGGCAGTCGGGCCCGCTCGGCTCGCTCGCGTTCTTCTTCAAGGACCCGGTCGGCTCCCGGGAGCACCGCCTCGCGGAGCAGTACGCCGCCCTGCGCGACTGGGCGGGCACCCTGTGACCGGCGCACCTCGCCTCGGCGCCTTCGCCGAGCTGGTGCGCGCACCGGCGGCGCTGACCGTGCTGGGCGACACGGTGACCGGCGCGGCGGCTGCCGGCAGGCCGCTGCGCGGCAGGCGCTGGGCCCTGCCGCTGGCCTCGGCGGCCTTCTACTGGGCCGGAATGGCGCTCAACGACTGGGCCGACCGGGACCTCGACGCCGTCGAGCGCCCTGAGCGGCCCATCCCATCGGGCCGGATCAGCTCCGGCGCCGCACTAGCCGCTGGGGGTGTGCTGACCGCTGCCGGGCTCGGGCTGGCCGGGTTCGGCGGCGGACAGCGCTGCCTGCGGATCGCGGCCCCGCTGGCCGCCGCCGTGTGGGCCTACGACACGAGGCTCAAGGGCACGGCCGCGGGCCCGCTCGGCATGGCGACGTGCCGGGCACTGGACGTGCTGCTCGGTGCGGACGGGCGCTGGCGCGGCGCCGCTCCGGCGGCCGCGGCGCTCGGGGTGCACACCCTGGGCCTGACCGCGCTCTCCGGCGGCGAGGTGCACGGCGGGTCGAGCGAGACGGCGACCGCGGCGCTGGCCGGCACGGCGGCCTCCACCGGACTCGCCGTGACCGGGCGCAGCGCGCGCCGTTCGCACCGGCTGGCGGCACTCGCCTTCGGCGCCGGATACGCCGGCACGGTCGGCCGGGCGCAGTACCGGGCGGCCGCCTCGCCCTCGGCGGCGCACGTGCGCACGGCCACGGCCGCCGGTATCCACGGCATGGTCCCGTTGCAGGCGAGCCTGATCGCCCGGCACGGAGCGGTGCGCACGGCCACCGCGCTGGCCGGGGCACTGCCGCTGGCCCGCAGGCTCGCCAGGAAGGTGAGTCCCACATGAGCACGCTGCGCCTCGGTTACGGCACCAACGGCTTCGCCAACCACCGGCTGGACGACGCCCTCGGTGTCATCGCGGATCTCGGCTACCAGGGGGTGGCGCTCACCCTCGACCACGCCCACCTCGATCCGTTCGGACCCGATGTCGCCGAGCGCACCCGCCTGCTCGCCGCGCGCCTCGACCGCCTCGGCCTCGCCGTGGTGGTGGAGACCGGTGCGCGCTACCTGCTCGACCCGTGGCACAAGCATCAGCCGACCCTGCTCTCCACCGACCCCGGGCCGCGACTGGACTTCCTGAGCCGTGCGGTGCGGATCGCGGTGGATCTGGGCGCCGAGTGCGTGTCGTTCTGGTCCGGGGTCAGGCCCTCCGGCCCGGACGCCGTCGACGACGAGACCGCGTGGCGGCGGCTGTGCGGCGGTGTCGGCACGGTGCTGGAGGAGGCGGATGCCCGGGACGTGCGGCTCGCGCTGGAACCCGAGCCGGGGCATTTCGTCCAGCATCTCGCCCAGGCGCTGGACCTGCGGGCGGAGCTCGGCGCACCCGCGCGGCTCGGTGTCACCCTCGACGTGGGGCACTGCGTGGCGGTCGAGCCGAAGAACGCGGCGGAGTGCGTGCGCGAGGCCGGGGACCTGTTGTTCAACGTCCAGCTCGACGACATGCTGCCCGGCGTGCACGAGCATCTGGAGTTCGGCGCGGGTGAGCTAGACCTGACCGGCACGCTGGCCGCGCTGATGGAGGTCGGCTACCGCGGCCTCGCCGCGGTGGAGCTGCCGCGGCACAGCCACGCGGCGCCCGAGGTCGCCCGGCGCAGCGCGGCCGCGCTGGGTGCCGCGTCCTGGCTCGCCGAGGCGGAGAACCGCGTCCGCGCCGATCCCGCCTCGGCGCGGAGCCTGTTTCCCGCCGTGGGCCGCAAGGTCGGCCGCGCCGCGCTGCGCCCGGACACCGATCCGCACGGGCTCGTGCACGGCACGGTGGACGACCGGGCGCGCGGCAGGCTGCTCGCCGCGCTGAGCGAGGTGCTGCCCGCCGCGGAGCTGGCGAAGGAGGTCGCCGACCTGTACCGCTACGGTGACGGCGCCGAGCGCCGCGGCGTGCTGCGGGCGCTGCACCGGCTGCCTGCCGGAGCGCACGAGGTACGGGAGGCAGGTCTGCTACTCGTCGAGGACGCACTGCGGGCCAACGACACCGGGCTCGTCGCCGCCGCGCTCGGGCCGTTCGCCGCCGAGCACCTCGACGCGCACGCCTGGCGGCACGGGGTGCTCAAGTGCCTGTTCGTCGGCGTGCCGGTGGCCGCGGTGGCCGCCCTGCACGAACGCACCGATGCCGAGCTCGTCCGGATGGTCGGTGACTACGTCGCCGAGCGGAAGGCGGCCGGGCGCGACGTGCCCGCCGACGCGTACCTGATCGGAGAGGAGGCAGGCCAGTGAGGATCTTCGACCCGCACATCCACATGACGTCGCGGACGACGCTGGACTACGAGGCGATGTACGCCGCCGGGGTGCGCGCGCTCGTCGAACCGGCGTTCTGGCTCGGCCAGCCGCGCACCAGCGTGGGCTCGTTCGTCGACTACTTCGACGGGCTGATCGGCTGGGAACGCTTCCGTGCCGCGCAGTTCGGCATCCGGCACCACTGCACGATCGCGCTGAACCCCAAGGAGGCCAACGACCCTCGCTGCACCGAGGTGCTCGACATCATGCCGCGCTATCTCGCCAAGGACGGCGTGGTCGCCGTCGGCGAGGTGGGCTACGACTCGATGACCGAGGCCGAGGAGAAGGCGTTCGAGCGGCAGCTCGCGATGGCGGTCGAGCACGACCTGCCGGTGCTCGTGCACACCCCGCACCGGGACAAGCTCGCCGGCACCAGGCGCACGCTCGACGTGGTGCGCGACTCCGGGATCGCGCCCGAACGGGTCGTGGTGGACCATCTCAACGAGCTCACCGTCGGGCCGGTCGCCGACTCCGGCTGCTGGATGGGCTTCTCCATCTACCCGGACACGAAGATGGACGAGCACCGCATGGTGGCGATCCTCAAGGAGCACGGCACCGCGCGGATGCTGGTCAACTCCGCCGCCGACTGGGGACGCTCCGATCCGCTGAAGACGCTGCGGACCGGCGAGGCGATGCTCGCCGGAGGCTTCACCGAGTCCGATGTGGACACCGTGCTGTGGGAGAACCCGGTCGCCTTCTACGGGCAGAGCGGCAAGCTGATTCTCGATCCGATCGAGGACGCCGCGCCGACCGGGGAGACGTTCGAGGGCAACTCCGTTCTGAGAGGCCCCCGGCCGGACAGCGGTGCCTGATGCTGCTCTCGTACTGCACGAACGTCCATCCGGCGGAGGACCTCGACGGCATCCTGCGCCAGCTCGACACCTACGCCGTGCCGGTGCGCGAACGTCTCGGCGCCGACCGGCTCGGCGTCGGCCTCTGGCTCGCGGCCGAAGTCGCCGCGGGGCTGGCCGCCGACCGGGCGAGCCGGCAGCGGCTGTCCGCCGAGCTGACCGCCCGCGGGCTCGCGGTGCAGACGCTCAACGCCTTTCCCTACGGCGGCTTCCACGCCGACGTGGTGAAGCATGCGGTGTACGTGCCGAGGTGGACGGACGTGAGCAGGCTGCGGTACACGCTGGACTGCATCACGGTCCTGGCCGACCTGCTGCCCGCGGACGCCGCGTACGGCAGCATCTCGACGCTGCCGCTCGGCTGGCGGGAGCCGTGGAGCTCCTCGCACGACGTGCGCGCGGGAATCGCCTTCGAGGAGGTCACCCGCGTGCTGCGCACCGCGCTGGCGCGGCACGAGCAGCCGATCAAGCTGGCGGTGGAGCCCGAGCCGGGCTGCGTGCTGGACACGGTGGCCGACGCGGTCGGCTGGCTGGCCGAGCGGGTCGAACCCGAGTACGTCGGGCTCTGCCTGGACACCTGCCACCTCGCGGTGTCCTTCGCCGACCCGGCCGGCGCGATCGACCGTATCCATCGGGCCGGTCTGCAGGTGGTGAAGGTGCAGGCGTCGGCGGCCCTGCACGTCGAGCGGCCCGGCAGCGAGCAGGCGCGCGCCGCGCTCGCCGAGTTCGCCGAGCCCCGCTACCTGCACCAGGTGCGGGAGCTGGCGCCGTCGGGCGAGGTGCTCGCCGCCGACGACCTGCCGGAGGCGCTGGACACCCTGCCCGCGGAGGGACCGTGGCGGGTGCACTTCCACGTGCCGCTGCACGCACACCCGGACCCGCCGCTGACGTCCACGACCGGCGTGCTCGAGGCGAGCCTCGCCGCGCTGTCCGCCCACGACGGGCGGCTGCCGCACGTCGAGGTGGAGACGTACACCTGGAACGTGCTGCCCGAAGGGCAGCGCCAGGAGCTCGCCGACGGCATCGCCGACGAACTGCGCTGGGCCCGCGCACATCTGCTGGGCCAGGAGGTCCCCACATGAACGACAAGCTCATCGTCATCGACGTCGTGGGCATGACGCCGAAGCTGTTGCGGCACATGCCCAACCTCGCCGCGCTCGGCGCGCGCGGCTGGCAGGCGGAGCTCGGGACGGTGCTGCCCGCGGTCACCTGCAGCGTCCAGTCGACCTTCCTCACCGGCCGTACCCCGGCCGAGCACGGGATCGTGGGCAACGGCTGGTACTTCCGCGACCTCGGGGAGGTCTACCTGTGGCGCCAGCACAACCGGCTGGTGCAGGGGGAGAAGGTCTGGGAGACCGCCAGGGCGGCCCGGCAGGACCACGTCTCGGCCAACATCTGCTGGTGGTACGCGATGGGGATGTCGACCGACTTCACCGTCACCCCGCGGCCCATCTACCACGCGGACGGCCGGAAATCGCCGGACTGCTACGCGCGCCCGCCCGAGCTGCACGACCGGCTCACCGCGGACCTGGGTACCTTCCCGCTGTTCAACTACTGGGGCCCCACCGCGTCGATCGCCTCGACGAGGTGGATCGTCGGTGCCTCGCGCCGGCTGTTCTGGGACGAGCGGCCGGACCTGCTGCTGGTATACGTGCCGCACCTCGACTACGACCTGCAGCGCTTCGGACCGGACTCGCCGCAGGCGGTTGCGGCGGCACGCGCGGTTGACGCCGAGCTGGCGCCGCTGCTCGGTGACGCCGAGCGGGCCGGCGCCACCGTCGTTGCCCTGTCCGAGTACGGCATCGCACCGGCCGACACCCCGGTCGACATCAACCGTGCGCTGCGCCGCGAGGGCCTGCTGGAGGTCTACGTCCAGGACGGCATGGAGTACCTCGATCCCTGGACGTCGCGGGCCTTCGCCGTCGCCGACCACCAGGTCGCACACGTCTACGTCGCCGACGAGGCGGACATCCCGAAGGTCCGCGGCCTCGTCGCAGGGCTGACCGGGGTGGACGAGGTGCTCGATCGCGAGGACCAGCGGCGGTACGGGCTCGACCACGAGCGCGCGGGCGAGCTGGTGGCCGTCGCCGAGCCGCGGGCGTGGTTCACCTACTACTACTGGCTCGACGACGCCAGGGCGCCCGACTTCGCCAGGGGGGTGGAGATCCACCGCAAACCCGGCTACGACCCGGCCGAGCTCTTCTTCGACCCGGCCGACCGGCTGGTCAAGGCCAAGGCCGGGCTGAACCTGGTGCGCAAGAAGGCGGGCCTGCGCTACACGATGAACGTGGTGCCCACCGACCCGCGCCACGTGCGCGGCTCGCACGGCAGGCTGCCGGACTCGGCGGAGGAGGGGCCGATGCTGCTGTGCTCCGATCCCGCCGTGCCGTCCACAGTGGAGAGCAGCGGGCGGATGGCTGCCACCGAGGTACGTGACCTCCTGTTGACGCTGCAAGGAATCCCGGAAGGAGCTTTTCGATGAGCCGTCCCATCACGCTCTTCACCGGCCAATGGGCCGACCTGCCGTTCGAGGAGGTCTGCCGGCTCGCGTCCGAATGGGGCTACGACGGGCTGGAGATCGCGTGCTCGGGCGACCACTTCGAGGTGGACCGTGCACTGTCCGAAGAGGACTATGTGGAGGGCAGGCGCAAGCTGCTCGACTCGTACGGCCTGAAGGTGTGGGCGATCTCCAACCATCTCGTCGGGCAGGCCGTGTGCGACGACCCGATCGACGAGCGGCACCGCAACATACTGCCTGCGCGCATCTGGGGTGACGGCGAGCCGGAGGGCGTCCGGCAGCGGGCGGCCGCCGAGCTCGCCGACACGGCGCGCGCCGCCGCGAGGCTGGGCGTGGACACCGTCATCGGCTTCACCGGGTCGAAGATCTGGAAGTACGTCGCGATGTTCCCGCCGGTGTCGCAGGACATGATCGACGACGGCTACACGGACTTCGCCACCAGGTGGAACCCGATCCTCGACGTCTTCGACGAGGTCGGCGTGCGGTTTGCGCACGAGGTGCACCCCAGTGAGATCGCCTACGACTACTGGACGACCAAGCGCGCGCTCGAGGCGGTGGGCCACCGGCCCGCGTTCGGGCTGAACTGGGACCCGTCGCACTTCGTGTGGCAGGACCTCGACCCGGTCGGGTTCATCCTCGACTTCGCCGACCGGATCTACCACGTGGACTGCAAGGACACGAAGAAGCGCTTCGACGGCCGTAACGGGCGGCTCGGCTCGCACCTGCCGTGGGCCGACGCGCGCCGCGGCTGGGACTTCGTGTCCACCGGGCACGGCGATGTCGACTGGGAGAGCGCGTTCCGCGCGCTCAACTCGATCGGCTACACGGGACCGATCTCCGTGGAGTGGGAGGACGCGGGGATGGACCGGTTGCGGGGCGCGGCGGAGGCCGTGCACTACATCCGGAACCTCAATTTCGACAAACCCGCGGCTGCGTTCGATGCCGCTTTCAGCACGGAGAAGGAGTGAAGTCAGTGAGCTCTGGAATGCGTGACGAGAAGGGTCTTTCCCGCCGTGCCCTGCTGCGTACCGCGGCCGGCGCGGCGGCCGCGGTCGGCGTGACCGGCGCCCTCGCCGGTACGGCGCACGCCGGCTGGAGCGGGCCGGGCAGGCGGCTGCCGAGAGAGCGGATCGCGATCCAGCTCTACACCCTCCGCAACGCCCTGCAGGCCGACCTGGAGGGCACTCTGGAGGCGCTTGCGGACATCGGTTACCGCAATGTCGAGCTCGCCGGAACGTACGGCCGGTCGGTGGAGGAGTTCCGCGGGCTGCTCGACCGCTACCACCTGCGCGCGGTTTCGGCGCACGTCGGCTTCGACGGGGCGGACCTCGACCAGCTCATCGCCGACGCCAGGGTGCTCGGCTACCACTACGCCGACTGCGCGTGGGCGAACTACGGCTCGATCGACGAGTGGACGGCGTTCGCGCAGCGGCTCGACCGGGCGGGCGAGGCGTTCCGCAAGGCGGGGATCTCCTACGGCTACCACAACCACGCGCACGAGTACCAGGAGATCGACGGCGTGCGGCCGATCGACGTGATCGCGGAGAACACGAGCCCGCGCAACATCCACTTCGAGTACGACCTGTACTGGGTGGTGGAAGGCGGAGCCGATCCCGTCGAGGAGTACTACCGCCGCTTCGGCAGGGTGAAGCAGTACCACGTCAAGGACCGGGCTCCCGGCGGCGGCTTCGCCAACCTCGGCGAGGGCACGATCGACTTCGGGCGCATCTTCCGCAAGACCTGCCGCGGCGCCGTGAAGCACTACATCGTGGAGCACGACTCGCCCAGTGACCCGCTGCACACCGCGAAGGTCGGCTTCGACTACCTGGCCGCCCTTCGCTTCTGACCCCGCCCCCCTGCCCCGGCTCGTGAGTGCGTAACAGTGTTCTAACTCGTGTGGGCACTCACGAGCCGGGCGCTGGGGGCCGGTGGTCGCGCAGGATCGACACGGCTCGCACGGTCGCGTGGCCGCGCCACTCCAGGGCCGCGGCGGGGGAGAAGCTGGCGAAGTCGACCCGCCAGCCACCGTCGTCCTGCTGCCCGGCGGCGAGGCGGCGCAGCTCGCCGTCGACGACCTCCGGGGCGAACAGGTCCCGTGCGGGCCCGCCGGATACCGGTGCGAAGTCGAGCGGCCGCATGAACTCGTCGTCGGCGCCGCCGTCCACCCGCAGCAGCCCGTCCGGCGGGATGTGCTCGCGCAGCCGGTCGATCAGCTCCGCCGCCTCGGGGTGGCGATGGTGCGCGGCGTCGAGGAACTGGACGGCGAAGGCGAGCTCCATCGGCTGCGGCTTGCCGCTGAGCTCCCGGATCGCGGACAGGCAGTACCGGGTGACCTGCGCCAGCCACGGGTGCGCCGCGACGGCGGGGTCGAAGGCGGCGCTCCGGTGGGCGTTCGCGGCGACGATCGCGGAGATCTGCAGCGAGGAGACCGTGGGGTCGGCCTGCGTCCAGAACGGCGCGCAACCAGCGGGCGCGCCGACGGGCAGCGCGAACGGAAGCCCGCCGTCGGGCAGGGTGACCGAGGCCAGCCAGTCGCAGAGTTCGGCGGCGCGGGGGCTGGTGTGCGGGCCGATGTCGGTGAACACCTCGAAGGCGTGCAGGGCCGGACCGGGCTGGCTCTCCGGGGAGCGCAGGTCCGGTTCGAGGCCCCAGCCGTACCCGCCGTCCGGGTTGCGGTACGCCTCCAGCGCGGCGAGCGCGGCCTCGGGGTCGCCGTCGCCGAGCGCGAGCCCGAAGCGGTGCCGGTCGAGCACGCGGGCGTGCGTGGCCATGAAGCCGGTGGCCGCGGTGCTGTCGATGGTGTCGGTCCTGTCGATGCTGTCGGTGCTGTCCATCCGCAAAGCATCACCCGGCGAACGGCGGCCGTCTTGAACGGACCGGTCGTGAGTGCGGAGACGAGTTCTAACTCGGGTGCGCACTCACGAGGGGTTCAGCGCCGCGTCGAGGGTCGGGTACAGCGGCAGCTCCTGGCGCAGCCCGACGGCCTCCACCGGGCGCTTGATCGCCCGTTGCGCGGCCACGATGCACAGTCGCAGCCCGCGCGCGTCGGCCCCCTCCTTGCTGTTCAGCAGCAGCGCCAGCCCGCTCGAGCCGATGAACGCGACGTCGCTGAGGTCCAGCACGAGTGGGTCGGGGGTGGTGAGCTCGTCCAGCGCTTCGTCGATGTGCCGCTCCAGCTCGGGCGCGGTGCTCAGATCGATCTCGCCCTTGATCCGGATGATCAGCGCGTTCGCGCGGCGCTCCTGGCTGACGTCCAGCAAAGGGCTGGGCGGTGGCAACTCGGACACAAGACCTCCCGTGGCGTTCCACAGCGAAGCGAAGTCGGGACTGTCCTGGCCGCTGGCTGCCTAACCGCCTGACATGGCCGAGCGTAGCGGTGTACGCCGCCCGCGCAAACACCACGGTGCACATTGCTCCGGCATGAACGCGTTCGCGCCCGGGTAGCCCTGGTACGACAACTTCATTCCCGACACGAGGAGCGATACCGATGACAGCGGTACGGGAAGTCATGACCAGCAACCCCCGGCACATCGACACCAGCGAGACGGTGGCCCACGCGGCCCGCCTGATGGCGTCGGAAGGCGTCGGTGCGTTGCCGATCCAGGGTGAGGACAAGCAGCTCAAGGGCATGATCACCGACCGCGACATCGTCGTGAAGGTGCTGGCCGAGGGCAAGGACCCGGTTGCCGTCCACGTCGGTGAGCTGGCCCAGGGCGACCCGGTCACCGTCACGCCCGACGACGACGTGGAGCAGGCCCTGTCCGCGATGGCGCGGCACCAGGTGCGGCGCGTCCCGGTCGTGCAGGGCAGCGAGCTCGTGGGCATCATCGCCCAGGCGGACGCCGCTCGCGCGGTGCCGGAGGACAAGACCGGCAAGATCGTCGACTCCATCTCGCGGGACTGAGCCGCCGGCGACATCTCACCCACGCGGCTTTGCCTGGTCACCTCTCGTGAGTGCGCACACGAGTTAGAACACTGTTACGCACTCACGACCGGTGACCTGCGGAAACGGCCTCTCCGGAGCTCAGCGGCCAAGGCCCCGGTAGGTGAACCCGGCCTCGGTGAGCGAGGCCGGGTCGAGCAGGTTCCGGCAGTCGACCACGGTGGGCTGCTCGGCCAGCTCCGCCAGCTGCGCCCAGTCGAGCTCCCGGAACTGCGGCCACTCGGTGAGCAGCACGATCCCGGCTGCGTCCTTCGCGACGAGGCCGGGATCGTCCACCAGCTGCACATGCTCAGGCCGCGCGGTGCCGCGGGCCCCGGGGTCGTACGCGGTGAGCACGGCGCCCTCGGCGGCCAGCCGGGCGGCGATGACGAGTGCGGGCGACTCCCGCAGGTCGTCCGTGCCGGCCTTGAAGGTCAGTCCCAGCAGCCCGAGGCGCATGCCGGCCAGTGACCCGCCCGCGGAGCCGGTGACCGCCTCGCGCACCTTGGTGACCACCCGATCGTGTTGATGCGTGTTGGCGGCGACGGCGTCCGCGAGCACCGCGAAGTCGACCCCCGCCTCGTCCGCGGCGCGCAGCAGCGCGCGGGTGTCCTTCGGCAGGCACGAGCCGCCCCAGCCGGGGCCGGGAGACAGGAACGCCGGGCCGATCCGCTCGTCAAGGCCCATCGTCGCGGTGACCTCCGCGATGTCGGCGCCGGAACGCTCGCACAGCTCGGCGAGCACGTTGACGTAGGAGACCTTCAGCGCGAGGAAGGCGTTGCTGGCGTACTTCGCCAGTTCGGCGCTGGCGGTCGCCGTGTGCAGCACCGGCGCGTCGAGGCCCGCGTACAGCCGCCACACGCGGTCGGCGGCGTCCCCGTCGGCGGTGCCGATCACGATCCGGTCGGGATGCAGGAAGTCGTGCACCGCATGGCCTTCCCGCAGGAACTCCGGGTTGCTCACCGCGGGCAGGCCGAGCACCCGGCCTGCCCGCTCGGTGGTGCCTACGGGCACCGTCGACTTGATCACGACCGCGCAGCCGGGGGCCAGCGTGCCGTGCAGCCCGGTCAGCGCCCGGTCGAACGCGCCGAGGTCCGCGTCGCCGTCGGGCCCCGTCGGGGTCGGCACGCACAGCAGCACCACGTCGGCGGAGGCCAGCGCGGCGTGCTCCGAGCCGAAGCTCAGCCTGCCTTCGCGGAGCCCCTCGGCCACCAGTTCGGGCAGGCCGGGTTCGCTGATCGGCACGTCGCCGCCGCGCAGCGCCTGCACCTTCGGCTCGTCCACATCGACGCAGGTGACCCGGTGGCCGAGGTGGGCGAGGCAGGCGGCGCTCGTCAGGCCGACGTAACCGGCGCCGACGACGCCGACCCGGTACGCCCCGGTGTCGCCGTCGCGTTTCCCGGACACTGTGTCAGGCATGTCGCGCTCCGTCCTTGTCGCGTTCTCGCGTCCGGCCGAGCAACGGCCGGGCGGCCGCGAGCACGTCCGCTTCGGTGAGCCGCAGCAGGCCCGGGTCCGGGTGCGCGGCGAACGGGTCTCCCGTGCCGCCCGCCCACAGCGCCACGTGCTGCGGGCGCCCGGAGGGCGGTCCCCAGCGTTCGGGCGGAGTCGGTCCGAACAGCAGCACCGAAGGGGTGCCGAACGCCGTGGCCAGGTGCCCCACCCCGGTGTCGCCGCAGACGACGAGCGCCGCACCGGCGACGACCGCGGCGAGCCCGGCCACGCCGGTGTGCCCGGCCAGCACGTCGTCCGCGGGCAGCCCGGCCCGCCCGGCGACTTCCTCGGCCAGCCGCCGTTCCCCGGCATCACCGGTCACCACGACCCGCCGCCCGGTCCCGGCGAGCGCGCGCGCCACCGCTGCGAACCGCTCGGCGGGCCAGCGCCTGGCCGGGTAGGCCGCGCCGGGATGGACCACCACGGCACCCGGCGCCGGACTCGGCTCCGCGGGCGCGGGCAGGGAAAGATCGCCGGGATCAGCCGGGATGCCGTGCCACTCCAGCAGGCGGCACCACCGGTCCACCTCGTGCAGGTCCTCCCGCCACGGTGGCCCCGGCACGTCCGGCAGGCCGGGGTGGCGGTGCGTGATCAGCCGGGCCGGGCGCGTGCCGAGCAGGTCGGTGATGCTCTCCGGTCCGCTGCCGTGCAGGTTGACCGCCAGCCCCGGCGGCTCGGCGGGCCGGGGCAGCGCGCCGAGCCCGCGAGCGGGCAGCAGCTCGTCGACGGCGCCGGTCAGCTCGGCCAGCGGTGCGAGCGGGGCCGGGGCGGCCAGCACGAGCCGGTCGCGCGGAGCCGCGCGGCGCAGCGCGCGCACGGCGGGCACGGCGGTGAGCAGGTCGCCGAGGCCGAGCGCGCGCAGGGCGAGGATCACGGCCACGAGCCCTCTTCCGAGTGGCACACGACCATCTCCCGCACCTCGCAGCCCCGCGGCTGGCGCAGCGCGTGGACCACCGACTGCGCGACGTCCTCCGGCCGGTTCAGCTTCGCGCCGGGCGGCGGCTTGTACTGCTCGTCGCGGCCGTCGAAGAACGCGGTGTCCATGCCGCCCGGCACGAGCATCGTCACGCCGATCCGGCCCGCGGTCTCCGCGGCGAGCGCCCTGGTGAAGCCGACGACGCCCGCCTTCGACGCGCAGTACGCCGTCGCGTCGCCGACCGAGCGGACGCCCAGCGTGGACGCGCAGGTGACGATCGTCCCGCCGGAGCGTTCCACGTACGGCAGTGCGGCGCGCACGACGGCGGCCGTGCCCAGCAGGTTCACCTGCACGACCTGTTCCCACTCCTTCGCGGGCACCTTGTCCAGCGGGCCGCACGCGTCGGTCCCGGCGGCCGTGAACACGGCGTCCAGCCCGCCCGCGCGCTCGGCGAGCGCGCGCACCGCGTTCTCGGCGGCCGGGGTGTCCGCCAGGTCGGCCAGCTCGTAATCGACCTCGCCGACCCCGCCACCACCGCCATCACCGCTGACGGGCGCGGCACGGTCGAGCACGAGCGGCGTGCCGCCCTGCTCCCGTACCGCCGCGACGGTCGCCGCGCCCAGCCCGGACGCGCCACCGGTGATCAGTACGTTCCCCAGTGCTCTCATCGTGCTCCTTCCGCGAGTAGCCGGGTGGTCGAGTAGCCCGCGACCGTGGGCACCAGCGCGACCTCGCCGCCGTGCCGGTGCACGACCTCCGCCTCCGGCAGGTCGGTGCCCGCGTAGTCGCCGCCCTTGACCCACACGTCGGGGCGCAGGCGTTCGAGCAGGGCCACCGGGGAGGACTCGTCGAACACGGCCACCGCGTCGACGGACTCCAGCTCGGTGAGCAGGCGCACGCGGTCGTCGACGGGCACCAGCGGGCGGGTGGGTCCCTTCAGCCGCCGTACGGAGTCGTCCGAGTTCACGCACACGACCAGCGCGTCGCCGAGCGCCCGCGCCTGGCGCAGCAGGCTCACGTGGCCGGGGTGCAGCAGGTCGAAACAGCCGCCGGTGGCGACCAGCCTGCCGCCCTGCCTGCGCACCCGCTCGGCGAGGTCGAGGGCGGTTCCGGCGAGGCCGTCGCCGTCTCCGGTTCCGGCATCGGGATCGCCGGCGACGGACAGGGCCGCGGCGCCGCCCGCGGCGACGAACCGGGCGGCCGTGTCGACGGCCGAGCGCACCGCCTCAGGAGTGTCCGCACCGTCCAGCAGGGCGGCGGCCGCCGCGCTGGCGAACCGGTCGCCCGCCCCGCAGGTGTCCGGCCTGACCTGCCCGGTCACCTTCGCGGCGGCGGAAACCGGCACCCGGGTGACGTCCTCGCCGGGGCCGGCGAGCACGGCGCCCCGTTCGCCGACGGTGACCGCCGCGGCCCGGCAGGACCAGTCCCGGCGCAGCGCCGCGGCGGCTTCGCCCGGCTCGGCGCGGCCGGGCGCGAAGCTCAGCGCCTCCTTGTCGTTCGGGGTCACCAGCGCCGCTCCGGGCACGGGCGCGGGACCGCGCGGGTGCGGGTCCCACACCACCGGAACGCGTGGCGCCAGCTCGCCGAGCAGGCTTCGCAGCTCCGGGTGCGCGGGCAGGCCCCGGCCGTAGTCGGAGACGAGGACGGCACCCGCCGACCGCAGGGCCGCCGAGGCCCGCGCGGGCAGCGGTGCCGCACCGGCCCTGCCACCGCCGGTGTCGAGCCGGAGCAGGGACTGCCCGGCCGCCTGGACCCGGGTCTTGCACACGGTCTCGCCGTCCATCGGCACGCGCACCACCTGGACGTCACGGCCCAGCAGCGCGGCCAGGCGCCGCCCCGTGTCGTCGTCGCCGAGTGCGGTCACGAGCACGACCTCCGGCGCGGTACGGGCTGCCAGCAGCGCCGCGAGCCCCGCGCCGCCCGGTCGCTGCCACCGCCGCGCGACGTCCACCACCGGCACCGGCGCCTCCGGGCACAGCCGGTCGGCCGTCCCCTCGATGTCGGCGTCGAGCAGCGCGTCGCCGACCACTACGAGCGGCTTCACGTCGGCACACCCAGTGACTGGTCGAGCTCGGCGCACAGCGCGTGCACGACGGCGAGGTGCACCTCCTGCACGGTGGCCACGCTCGGCGCTTCCACGGCGATCGCGCCGTCGCACAGCGCGACCAGCGGGTTCGGCGCGGGCCCGGTGAGCGCCCAGGTCGTCATGCCGAGCTCGTGCGCGGTCTTCGCCGCGGCCACGACGTTCTGGCTGCGGCCGCTGGTGGACAGCGACACCAGCACGTCGCCGGGGCGCCCGTGCGCCCGGACCTGCCTGGCGTAGAGCTCGTGCTCGCCGTAGTCGTTGCCGATCGCGGTGGCCGCCGAGGTGTCGGCGTGCAGCGCGATCGCCGAAAGCGGCTGCCGGTCGTTCAGGAACTTGCCGACCAGCTCACCGGTGAGGTGCTGAGCCTCCGCGGCACTGCCACCGTTGCCGCACGCGAGCAGCCGGCCGCCACCGCTCAGCACGGCGGCGAGATGGGTCCCCCACTCCTGGATCGTGGGCGCCGCGGCCTGGACCTTGTCCAGCGCGCCGCTGAGCGCCGCGAAGTGCTCTTCGATCACGCGAAACCTCCTGACATGAGTTGCCCGACCGCCGAGACGACCTCGGCCGGGTCGACGGCCAGGCACGGATGTCCCGGCACCGGGCACCGCCGTGCCCTGGTGTCCCGGCACGGGGCGTTCTGGTCGCCCAGCAGGACGGTGGGCACGCCGTAGGGCGCCCACCGTGCGGCGGGCACGACGGGTGCGAACAGCGAGACCACCGGCGTGCCGACGGCGGCCGCCAGGTGCGCGGGCCCGGTGTTCGGCACCACGACGGCGCTCGCGCCGTCGAGCACCGAAGCCAGTTCCGGCAGGCCGGTCCGCCCGCCGAGGTCGAGGGCGGTGCTCCCGGCGACCTCGGCGGTGAGCTCCTGCTCGGCGGGGGCGCCGGTGACGACCACGCGGTGTCCCGCCCCGGCGAGTGCACGCACGATCGCGCCGGCGCGGTCCGCCGTCGGCTGCCTGGCCGGCACGGACGCGGCAGGGTGCACCGCGACGTAGCCCGGTTCCCCGGTGAGCCCGGCCGTGTCCGGCAGTGGCCGCCGGATCGCGAGCGTGCCGTCGTCGCCGGGCGGCAGGTCGTATCCCGCAGCTCGGGCCAGCGAGAGCGCCCGCTCGGCTTCCGGCGGATCGCCGTGGACGCGGTGCCGCAGGTCGAGCAGCGAGCCGGGGTAGTCCTCGCTGGTCGCGCCGATCCACGGCACCCCGGCAAGGCGCAGCACCAGAGCCAGCGGCAGCGGGTCCTGGTGGAACGAGGTGAGGATCAGCGCGGCGTCCGGCCGCAGGTCGCGCACCTGTTTGCTGAGCGCGTCCACCGCGTCCGGCGTCAGCTCGGGCGGGTCCGGGTCGATCCACGGTGCGCACCACTCGACGACCTCGTCGACGCCCGGCAGCAGGTCGGCCGCCGCCCGGCCCCGCGGGCCGGCGAGCAGGGCGACCGAGTCGGCGTGCGCGGCGACGGCGCGGACGCACGGGCCGGCGAGCAGCACGTCGCCCGCGTTGTCCAGCCGCGCGACCAGGACCCGGCCCGTCATGGCCGCCCCCTCGGCGGTTCCGGCGCGGGCGCCTTCGGCAGGCGGGTCCCGTTGTGCGTGCCCGGACGCCCCAGGGCGAGGCACTGCCTGGCCAGCGTCACGGCCTCGGTGAGGTCGGCGGCGACCCGCGCCTCGCGGTGGGCGCGCTCGACCTCGCCGGGCAGCGTGCGGGCGGTGGGTACCAGGATGCCGTGCGCCCCGGCGGCCGCGGCCGCGGCGACGTCGGCGCCGGTGTCGCCGATGACGACGCACCGGCCGGGATGCACGCGGAGCCGGGCGGCGGCGCGCAGCACGAGGCCGGGCTCGGGCTTACGGCATTCGCAGCCGTCGTCTTCGCCGTGCGGGCACACCTGCCAGGTCTGGAACGGGCCGAGCAGTTCGTCGACGCGGGCGTTCACGGCGTGCACCTGCGCCGGGCTCAGCCGGCCACGGGCGACGCCGGACTGGTTGCTGACCACGCCGAGCAGCACGCCCGCCTCCCGCAGTCCGCGCAGCGCCTCGGCCGCACCGGCCACGGGCCGCACCTGCTCCGGGTCGCCGAGGTAGGGCACGTCCTCGATGAGCGTGTCGTCACGGTCGAACAGCACCGCGGCGGGCCGCCGGGCGGCGATCTCGCCGCGCAGCCGGTGCGCGCACGCCGCGGGCGGGATCAGCACGCTCGTCACGAGCATGCGCGCGACCTCGTCCGGGGTGCGCGGTCCGGGCCTGATGCGGCGGGCCGCGAACTCGGCGGTCAGCCCGCTCCACACGCCGCCCGCGGCCGCCGCGGCGCGCCACCGCCGCGCGGCGAGCAGGGCGAGTGCGGCCGTCCCGGCCATCGTGGTCAGCACGTGCCTGCCCAGCCTGCCCGGCCCTTCCCCGGTCTGCTCGCGCCAGTCGCGGCCGTGCTTGCGCCGCATCAGCGCGTTGTCGGCGTTGCCGCGCTGCCTGCGCACGCTGGCGAGGAAGTCGCCGTTGCCCGCGGGATGGGTGGTGGTGCGCTCGCCCTCCGCGATGCGGTGTCCCGCCCTGCGCACGCGCAGCGCGAGGTCGGCATCTTCGCGGAAGGCCCGCGGGAACCGTTCGTCGAACCCGCCGGCTTCCAGCAGCGCGGAGCGCCGGTAGGCCATGTCCGCCGTGATCCAGCGGGCCGCCGTCAGCCCGAGGGTGCCACGCTCGTCGTCGGTGGGCCGCCTGCCCCCGGGCAGCGGTACCACGATCCTGGCGACGGAGGCGGCGACGTCGGGGCCGAGCCCTTCGAGGTCGGCGGCCAGTCGCTCGGGCCAGTCATCCGGGGTGAGCACGTCGTCGTCGAGGAAGGCGACCCACTCGGTGCCGGCCGCGCGCCAGCCTGCGTTGCGCGCCGCCGCGGGGCCCCGGCCACCCGAGCGCACCTGCCGCACCCGCAGCGTGAGCTCCGGCAGTGCGAGGGGTTCGCCGTCCGGCCGGTCGTCGGCGACGATCACCTCCGCAGGCCGCGGCCCGCGCGCGTCGTCCAGCGCCCGCAGCAGCGTGGCCAGGTTGTCCCGGCCCGCCGTGGGGATGACGACCGTGTACTCCGGACTCATGGGACTCATGCCGCGCTCCGTGGCCTGCGGACGGCGAACGGCCCGATCGCCAGCAGGTCGACCGGCGCGGAGCCGAAGCATTCGAGGGCGTCGGTGGGGCTGTCCACCATCGGCCTGCCCGCCGTGTTCAGGCTCGTGTTGACCACCGTCGGCAGCCCGGTCCGCCGCTCGAACGCGCCGAGCATCCGCGCGACGAGCGGCTCGGCACCCGGGTCGACCGTCTGGATGCGGGCCGTGCCGTCGACGTGGGTGACGGCGGGTACGCGGTCGCGCCACGGCGGCGCGACGTCGTGGACGAAGAGCATGTACGGGCTCGGCAGCGGCCCGCGGCTGAACAGCTCACCGGCCCGGTCGGCCAGCACCATCGGTGCGACCGGGCGGAACTGCTCCCGGCCCTTCACCTCGTTGAGCCGTTCGAGGTTCTCGGCGCGGCCGGGGTGCGCGAGCAGCGAGCGGTGTCCCAGCGCGCGAGGTCCGAACTCGGCGCGGCCCTGGAACCAGGCGACGATCCCGTCGTCCGCGAGGGCCTCGGCAACGGTCTCGGCGATGTCGTCCGGCCGCTCGTACGGGATCCGCGCCGCCCGCAGCCGCTCCTCGATCTCCTCGTCGGACCAGCCACGGCCCAGGTCGGCGCCCGCCATCGGTGCCGTGGGCTCGCCGAGGTCGGCGGCGAGTTGCAGCGCAGCGCCGAGCGCGGTCCCGGCGTCACCGGAGGCCGGCTGCACCCACACCCGGTCGAACGGCCCCGCGGCGTGCAGCCGGGTGTTGGCCACGCAGTTGAGGGCGATGCCGCCCGCGAGCGTGAGATCGCTCGCCCCGGTGCGCCCGTGCAGCCAGCCCGCCAGCTCCAGCAACACCTCCTCCAGCCGCTCCTGCATGCTCGCGGCGAGGTCGGCGTGCTCGGGCAGCATCTCGCCGTCCGGCGGGCGGGCCGGGGCGAAGGCGCTCCAGTCGATCGGCTCGGTGCGGTATCCGCCGTCACCGGTGGTGTAGACACGCTCGCGCAGCCGCGGCAGGAACCGCGGCTCGCCGTAGGAGGCGAGCGCCATCACCTTGTACTCGTCGCTGGAGCGCCGGAACCCGAGGTGCGCCGTCAGGTCCTCATAGGCCAGACCGAGCGAGTGCGGCAGCGACTGCGCGGCCAGCTCCTCGAACTTGCCGTCGCGGTACTCGCCGGCCAGGTACGAAGTGGACTCCCCACGGCCGTCGGCGACGAGGACGGCGGAGTCGCCGAACGGCGCGGCCAGCGCCGCGGACGCGGCGTGCGCCACGTGGTGCCGGACAAAGTGGACGATATCGGGATCGAGCCCGGGCAGTGCCGTCTTCAGGAACCGGGGCGCGCGCTCCGCGTAGCGGGTACGCAGCTCTTCCCAACCGGGATCGGTTCCCTCCAGCTCGTCGTCGACAAGGCCGGGTTCGTAGGAGTAGCCGACGGCGTCGAGCTGGTCCGGGGTGATCCCGGCGTGTTCCAGGCACCAGCGCGCGGCCTGCTCCGGCAGCTCCCAGGCCGAGAACGGCACGGGCGCCTTGCCGTGCTTGCGCCTGCTGAACCGCTCCTCCTCGGCGGCTGCGACGATCCTGCCGTCCACGACCAGCGCGGCGGCGGGATCGTGGAAAACGGCGTTGATCCCGAGTATGCGCACCTGGCTTACCTCCAAGCCTGTGTCCTCGGCCGCCTTTCGCGGCCCGCACTATGTCGCTACCCCTTGCAGCGACGGCTAAACAGCATTGGGCCGAATGCCCAGGACGTCGCTACGGAACGGAGTCGCCGGGAGAGGCCTCAGGCCGCTGCTCGGTGCGCCGCGAACCAGTCGATCGTGCGGCGCAGTCCTTCGCGGAGGGTTACCTCCGGGCGCCAGCCGAGCTCGGTGCGCGCGAGGCCGATGTCGGGGCAGCGGCGCCGGGGGTCGTCGGCGGCCTCGTCCACCCGCACGACCCGCGAGCCGGAGCCGGTGAGCTGGCGCACCTCGTCGGCGAGCCGCCACACGGGCAGCTCCTGCGGGTTACCGATGTTCACCGGGCCGGTCAGTGTGCCCGCCGCCAGCGCCAGCAGCCCGGCGACGGTGTCGGTGACGTAGCACACGGACCGGGTCTGGTTTCCGGAGCCGTGGACGGTCAGCGGCTCGCCGGCCAGCGCCTGCGTCACGAAGTTCGGGATCATCCGCCCGTCTCCCGCGCGCAGCCGCGGGCCGTAGGTGTTGAAGATGCGGGCGATCGCCACGTTCGCACCCCGTTCGCGGTGGTGCGCCATGGTCAGCGCCTCGGCGTAGCGCTTCGCCTCGTCGTACACGCTGCGCGGGCCGACGGGGTTCACGTTTCCCCAGTAGTCCTCCCGCTGCGGGTGCTCCAACGGGTCGCCGTACACCTCGCTGGTCGAGGCGAGCAGGAACCGCGCCCGGTGCCGCGCGGCGAAGTCCAGCGCGTGCTCGGTGCCGAGCGAACCCGTGCGCAACGTCTCGATCGGCAACCGCAGGTAGTCGCGCGGCGACGCGGCGGAAGCCAGGTGCAGCACCACGTCCACGTCATCGACACCGTCCGGAACGGGCAGGTCGTCCAGCGGCTCGGTCACGTCGTGCTCGACGAGCGCGAAACCGGGATCAGGCAACAGATGTGCGATGTTGTCCCGCTCGCCCGTCGCGAAATTGTCCACACAGGTCACCCGGCTTCCGCTGCGCAGCAGGCTTTCGCAGACATGTGAGCCGACGAAGCCGGCGCCGCCGGTGACCAGCGCGTGCGTGAACCCAGTGACCATGAGGCCGGTCTACCCGAAATGGACCGGCCGAAACGCCGTGGTTAGCGCGGCGGTCACCGCGGGTACTGCTGGGGGCATGCGAGTGCTCGTCACCGGTTGGCCCACCTTCCTGCACGGCGAGGCGACCGCGGGCGACGTGCTCAGCATGCGCGGGGTCGCCTCGGCGCTGGCCGAGGAAGGCATCGCCGCCGACACGGCGTGGAGCCCGGGTTTCCGGCCAGGGGCACTGCACCTGGACGACGCCGACCCCGCGCGCTACACGCATGTGGTTTTCACCTGCGGCCCCGCGCACGGGGAGCAGGTCAGCGGCCTGCACGAGCGCTACGCCGGCTGCCGCCGCATCGCCGTCGGCGTCTCGGTGCTCGACCCCGCCGACCCCGCGGCGGCCGGCTTCCACCGCGTGCTGGCGCGCGACGGCGGCTCCCGCCCGTATCCGGACCTCTCGCTGTCGGGGGGCGGCACCTCGGTCCCGGTGGCCGGCGTGGTGCTCGCGCCCGGCCAGCGGGAGTACGGTGCCCGGCGCAGGCACGAGCAGGTGCACGAGGCGCTGCTCGACTGGGCGAGCCGGCTCGACTGCGCGCGCGTGCCGCTGGACACGCGGCTGGACGGTGCGGACTGGCGGCACTGTGCCACTGCCGACCAGTTCCTCTCCCTGATCCGCCGCTTCGACGTGATCATCACCACCCGGCTGCACGGCCTCGTGCTCGCACTGCGCGCCGGCGTGCCCGCGCTGGCGGTGGACCCGGTCGCCGGCGGCGGCAAGGTGGCCGCGCAGGCGGAAGCGCTGGACTGGCCCGCGGTCGTGCCCGCCGAGACGGTCACCGGCTCCGGCGGTGACGCCGCCCTCGGCCGGTGGTGGGAGTGGTGCCTCTCCGCCGGGGGCCGGGAGCGCGCGCGACATCCCGCGCCGCTGGACGGAGCGCACCCACTGCTCACCGAGCTGCTGGCGGAGGTGCGCCGATGAACGAGGCGAGGACGACCGTGGTGGTCGCCACCCGCGACCGCGCCGCCGAGCTCGTCCGCACGCTGGCCATGCTCGGCACGCTACGGCCGCGGCCGCCGGTCATCGTGGTGGACAACGCCTCCGCCGACGACACGGGCGCGCGGGTACTGCGCGAGTTCCCCTGGGTACGCCTCATCCGGCTGCCCCGCAACGGCGGTGCGGCGGCGCGCAACATCGGGGTCCGCGCCGCGGAAACCCCGTACGTCGCCTTCAGCGACGACGACTCGTGGTGGGCACGTGACGCTTTGCCGGAGGCGGAGCTGCTCTTCGACGTCTATCCCCGGCTGGGGCTGATCGCCGGCCGGACCCTCGTCGGGCCCGGCGGCGAACCCGATCCCGTGTGCGAGGTCATGGCGGCGAGCCCGCTCGGCAAGCCCGCCGACGTGCCGGGCCCGCTCGTGCTCGGCTTCCTGGCCTGCTCGGCGATCGTGCGCCGGGACGCGTTCCTCGACACGGGCGGGTTCAGCCCGCTGCTGCACTTCGCCGCGGAGGAGAAGCTGCTGTCCTACGATCTCGCGGCCCGCGGCTGGGCGCTCTGCTACGTCGACCGGGTACGCGCCCACCACCACCCCTCTTCGACCCGCCCGCCCCCGGCCTGGCGGCAGCGGCTGGAGACGCGCAACAACGCGCTGATCGCGTGGCTGCGACGCCCCCCGGGGGAGTGCGTGCGCGCCGCGGCTCCGCTGCTGCGCGACGCGGGTGCGGCGGCGGGCGCGCTGCGCAGGCTGCCAAGGGCGCTGGCGGGGCGCGATCCGCTGCCGCACGAGGTCGAGGCACAGGTACGGGAACTGGAGCGCCGATGAGCCGAGTTACGGTCGTCCTGATCACCCACAACCGCCGCGAGGAGACGCTGCGGACGCTGGAGCACATGACGGCGCTGCCCGACGCCGCGCCGATCATCGTCGCCGACAACGCCTCGGCCGACGGCACGGCCGACGCGATCGCCCGGCGGCATCCCGGCGTGCTGCTCCTGCGTTGTGACCGCAACCTCGGCGCCCTCGCGCGCAACCTCGCCGTCCGCCACGTGCACACGCCGTACGTGTCCTTCTGCGACGACGACACCCGCTGGCAGCCCGGCGCGCTGACCCGCGCGGCCGACCTGCTCGACGCCCATCCGGCGCTCGCGTCGGTCACCGGCCGCTGCCTGGTGGAGCCCGGGCTCGAGGAGGACCCGATCACCCCGGAGCTGCGGTACTCGCCGGTGCGCGGGCCGGACTGGCTGCCCGGGCCCGCGCTGCTCGGTGTCATGGCGGGGCTCTCGACGTTCCGGGTGAGCGCGTTCCGGGAGGTCGGCGGCTTCTCGCCGCGGATGTGGCTGGGCGGGGAGGAGGAGCTGCTCGCCCTCGACCTCGCCGCGCGCGGCTGGTGGATGTGCTGGGCCGAGGACGTGGTGATCCACCATGCGCCGTCGAAGCAGCGCGATCCGCGCCGCCGCCGCCAGCTCGGCATCCGCAACACGCTGTGGACCCTGTGGCTGCGCAGGCCGTGGCGCAGCGCCGCAAGGCGCAGCGTGGCCGTGCTGCGTTCGGCACCCGCCGACCGGGCCACCGTGGCCGCCGTGGTCGAGGCACTGCGCGGTGTGCCGTGGGTGCTGCGCGAGCGCGCCGTCGTACCCGCCGGGGTGGAGGAGGGCCTGCGGTCGCTGGAGGAGGCCCAGCGCCGGTCACCGGCCCGCCGCTACGTCGGCTGATGCCGGCACGAGCGTGGGCACCCCTGGTGAGTGCGGACACGAGTTCTCACTCGTGTCCGCACTCACGAGTCCCGGCGGTCCGCCGCCGGTTGACGGGCGCGCGCACCGGGTAGGCCGAGGGGCAGTGAACCCACCTTTCGGCCAAAGGGAGTTGTGCTATGACCGGCTTCTTCGGGGCGGACCCCGGACCGAGCCCGTTCGACGCGATGCTCGCCCACTTCTTCGGCAACGCGGTACCGGGAAGGCACCCGCGCGCCGTCGGCATCACCCGGCTGATGAGCGAGCAGGCCCAGGCGCTCGTCTCGGCGGCCGTCCGGCAGGTCGCGGAATGGGGCGGGGCCGAGCTCGACTCCGTGCACCTGCTGTGGGCGGCGGCGCACACCCCGGGCAGCCGGGAGCTGATCCAGCGGGCGGGCGCCGATCCGGACGCCCTGGCCGAGCGGGTCGAGAAGGAGGTCCGGCGCGGTGAGCAGCAGACCGCGGCCCCCACGCTGACGCCCGGCGCCAAGCGGACGCTGCTCGACTCGCACCAGATCTCGCGGGGGCTGCGCTCCTCCTACATCGGCCCCGAGCACCTGTTGCTCGCGCTCGTCGCCAACCAGGACTCACAGGCGGGCCGGATGCTCGGCGAGGCCGGGCTGACCCCGGACGCGATGCGGCGGGTGCTCGCCGGACCGGGTGCCGCGGCCGGCCAGCCCCGCGCGCAGCAGCAGCAACAACAGCGGCCCAGCGAGACGGAGACGCTCGACACCTACGGCCGTGACCTGACCGCCATGGCCCGTGACGGCCAGATCGACCCGGTGGTGGGCCGCGACGACGAGATCGAGCAGACGATCGAGGTGCTGTCCCGCCGTACCAAGAACAACCCGGTGCTGATCGGCGAGGCCGGTGTGGGCAAGACGGCGATCGTCGAGGGCCTTGCCCAGCGCGTCGCCGACGGGCAGGTGCCCGAGTCCCTGACTGGCAGGCGGGTGGTGCAGCTCGACCTGACCTCGCTCGTCGCGGGCACCCGCTACCGCGGCGACTTCGAGGAACGGATGAACAAGCTGCTCGAGGAGATCCGCGCGCACCGCGACGAGCTGATCGTGTTCATCGACGAGCTGCACACCGTCGTCGGCGCCGGTGCCTCCGAGGGTTCGATGGGGGCGAGCAACATGCTCAAGCCCGCGCTGGCCCGCGGCGAGCTGCACATCGTGGGCGCGACGACCCTCGACGAGTACCGGAGCAACATCGAGTCCGATCCCGCGTTCGAGCGCCGGTTCCAGCCGATCCTCGTGCCCGAGCCCAACGTGGAGGACACGCTCGCGATCCTGCACGGGCTGCGGGACCAGTACGAGGCACACCACCAGGTGCGGTTCACCGACGAGGCGCTGTCCGCGGCGGCCACGCTATCCGACCGCTACATCACCGACCGGTTCCTGCCGGACAAGGCGATCGACATGGTCGACCAGGCGGGTGCCAGGGTCCGGATGCGCTCGGGCAGGCGGCCGGACCGGCTGCGCGAGATGGAGTCCCGCCTCGAACAGCTCACCCGCGACCGCGACCAGGCCGTCAGCGAGGAGCACTACGAGCGCGCCTCGGCGCTGCGGGACGAGATCAACGAGCTGCGCGGGCAGCTCGACGAGGCCAGGGACGACGGGCGGCAGGCCGGGGTGCCCGAGGTGGGTGCCGTCGACATCGCCGAGGTCGTATCGCGGACCACGGGTGTCCCGGTGAGCCAGCTGACCCAGGAGGAGCGCGAGCGGCTGCTGCACCTGGAGGAGCACCTGCACGGACGCGTCGTCGGGCAGGACGAGGCCGTTGAGGCGGTCGCCGAGGCGGTGCGCCGGACCAGGGCGGGCCTGGCCGAGCCGAACCGGCCCTCGGGCAGCTTCCTGTTCCTCGGGCCGACCGGCGTCGGCAAGACCGAGCTCGCCAGGGCACTGGCCGAGGCGCTGTTCGGCGGCTCGGACCGGATGATCCGGCTCGACATGTCCGAGTACGGCGAGCGGCACACGGTCTCCCGGCTGATCGGTGCGCCGCCCGGCTACGTCGGCTACGAGGAGGCGGGCCAGCTGACCGAGGCGGTACGCCGCCGCCCGTACTCGGTGGTGCTGCTCGACGAGATCGAGAAGGCGCACCCCGAGGTGTTCAACATCCTGCTGCAGGTGCTCGACGACGGCAGGCTGACCGACGGTCGCGGCCGCACGGTGAACTTCGCGAACACGGTGCTGATCATGACCAGCAACATCGGCTCCGAACTGGTGCTCAGCGGCACCCAGGGTGCCCTCGGCTTCGCGCCGCCCCGCGAGTCGGACACCGAGCAGCCGCTGCGGGACCGGCTGATGCGCAGGCTCCGGGAGTCCTTCCGGCCCGAGTTCCTCAACCGCATCGACGAGATCATCGTGTTCCGCCGGCTCTCCGCGGAGCAGCTCCAGCGCATCACGACGCTGCTGCTCGAGGAGACCCGCCGCAAGGCACACGCACAGGACGTCGAGGTGGAGGTCGAGGAGGGCGCCGTGCGCTGGCTCGCCGAGGCCGGCTACCAGCCGGAGTACGGCGCCCGCCCGCTGCGGCGCACGATCCAGCGGGAGGTCGACAACGTGCTGTCCACGATGCTGCTGGACGGGCGGGTGACCGCTGGCTCGTTGGTGCGCATCGGTGTCGGCGAAGGGCGGCTGTCCTTCGACGTGGCCGAGCGGGCCGGAGCGATGTAAGCCACACTGGTGCCCGACTTCGGGGTAGGCCAAAGTTAGGGGTGAGCAGGCCGGAACCAGTTCCCCGAGGAGAGCCCATCATGGAAGAGCACGTCGTCCCGCGGCCGGCGGAGCTGGACGTGGCCGAGGCGCTTGCCACCGCGGTGCGGGAGCTGGACGCGGCACCGGACGTCGACGCCACCGTGGAACGGGTCGTGGCCGCCGCGGCCGCCAACATCCCCGGCACCGAGCACGCCGGGATCTCGCTGGTGGACCGCAAGGGCATCCGCACGGTGGCGCCGTCGGACGAGCTCGTCTCGCGCATCGACAAGTCCCAGTACCAGCTCGGTGAGGGGCCGTGCGTGGACGCCATCGAGCACCACCGCACCTACCGCACGGGCAACCTGCGGGAGGAGCCGCGGTGGCCCAGTTTCGGCGGGGCCGCCGCCGACCTCGGGATGCTGTCGATGCTGTCGATGCGACTGTTCTCCGGTGACGGCACCATCGGCGCCCTCAACCTCTACTCGGCGCGGCCCGACGCGTTCGACGCCCATGCCGAGCACATCGGCGAGCTGTTCGCCGCCCACGCCGCGGTGGTGCTCAGGGGCTCCCAGCGGCAGGCCCAGTTCCAGGCGGCGCTGCAGAGCAGGGACCTGATCGGGACAGCCAAGGGCATCGTCATGCAGCGGCACGGCGTCACCGGCGAGCGCGCGTTCTCGATGCTGGTCGAGGCCTCCCAGCGGTCCAACCGCAAGCTCTACGAGGTCGCGGAGTGGGTCGTCGAGGACGTCAACCGGGCGGCGGGCAGAGACCGCTCGTAGACCCGCTGGGTGTCGGCGGCGATGCGGTCCCACGAGTAGCGGCAGCGGGCGCGGTCGGCGCCGGCGATCCCGTAGGCGTCGCGCAGGGCGCCCTCGCCGAGCAGCCTGCGCAGCGCGGTGGCCAGCCCGTCCGGGTCCTTCGGTGGCACGAGCGTGCCGGTCACCCCGTCGACCACGGTGTCGGTGAGCCCGCCGACGGCCGCGGCGACCACGGGGACGCCGCACGCCATCGCCTCGAGCGGGACGATGCCGAACGGCTCGTACCACGGCGTGCACACCACGGCGTCCGCCGACCGCAGCAGTGCCGGCATGTCCGGCCGGGCGACCTGCCCGGGCATCCGCACCCGGTCGGCGACGCCGAGCCTGCGGGCGTAGTCGAGCAGCCGCCGCGCCTCGGCGTCGTCGGCGAGCCTGCCCCGCTCGGGGCCGCCTGCGATGACCAGCTCCGTGTCCGGCAGCGCGGGCAGCGCCGCGATCGCGACGTCGAAGCCCTTGCGGGGCACGAGCCTGCCCACCGAGACGATGCGGTGCCGGTGCCCTCTCGGCGACCGTGGACCGGCCGGGTCGAACCGGGTGAGGTCGACCCCGCAGGGCACCACCGACATCCGGTCGCGCGGCAGCCCCAGCCTGGCGAGCTCGAACACCTCGTCGGAACACGTCGCGGCCACCCGGGTGGCGCTGCGGCCGACGAGCCGCTCCAGCCGGATCCGCTCCGGCGGGCTGGTGTCCTCCTCGCCCTGGTAGCGCCGCTTGACCACGCCCAGCGCGTGGAACGTCTGCACCACCGGCAGGTCGTGTGCGCGGGCGGCCAGCACGGAGGCGAGCCCGGACATCCAGAAGTGGGCGTGCACCAGGTCCGGCCGGTCGGCGGCCCAGGCGTGTTCGAGGTACTCGGCGAAGGAGCCCATGTGCGGCAGCAACTCATCCTTCGGCACGTGCCGGGCCGGGCCCGCGGGCACGTGCACGACGCGGTAGCCGCCCGGGGTGCGCACCTCGCCGGGCAGGTCGTCGGCGTCCCGGCGGGTGTAGACCGTCACGTCGTGGCCCGCGCGGGTGAGCCCAGCCGACAGCTCGGCGACGTGCACGTTCTGGCCACCGGCGTCGACCTCGCCCAGTGCGGCCAGCGGGCTGGCGTGTTCGGAGACCATGGCGATCTTCATGTGCTCCCTCCCAATCTCGGGGCCCGGCTCCCGGCACTCACGACAGCACCCCATCGAGTAGGACGTCCCAGTTCCGCAGGAAGGGTTCGAGCCCGTAGTGCGCGAGCGCGTGCTCGCGGGCCGACTTGCCCATGTGCACGGCTCGCTCCGGCTCGGCGATCAGGGTGCGCACGGCCGAGGTCAGGGCCGCGACGTCGGTCGAGACGACGCCCGCCTCGGGCGGCACGGCCATGGCCGCCTCGGTGCACGCGAGCGCGACCGGCGGCAGGCCGAGGTGCATGGCTTCGAGCAGGGAGAGGCCGAGCGAGGTCCAGCGCGCGGTGTGCACGTACACGCGCCTGCGCGCCATCTCCCGGTGCAGCGCGTCCTGATCCAGGTCGCCGACCGGGGTGACGCGGTCGAGGTCGAGACCGTCGAGGCCCATCCCGTACAGGTCGATCGGCGCGGCCTCGGCGAAAACCGGCAGCAGGTCCGTGCCGACGATGCGGCCCCGCCGCACCGGTTCGTTGATGAGCACGGCCGCGCGTTCCAGCTCGCCGGTGTAGGCGTAGCCGGGGTCGGCGATGCCGTGCGGGATCACCACGGTCGGCGCGCGGCCGTTGTCCCACATCAGCTCGTTGAAGTGGGTGACGTGGACGAGCACGATGTCGTCGCGGTCGGCGACCGGATGCCGCGTCGTGGCGGCGTGCTCACGCGGGGTGTTGTGCTCGACGTAGACGGCGGGGACGTCCCGCCCGGGACGCCGGCCGAGCCAGCGCTCGGCGAGCTCGAGCTCCTCCGGCCGTTGCAGCACGACCAGGTCCACGTCGGTGTCCCGCAACCGTGGCGCGGGCACCTCCACCGCGGAGTCCGGCCACGCGCGCCCGCAGCGTCCCCGGCCCCACGGCCCGCCCTCTTCCAGGGTGGGCAACAGGTACGTGTGTCCACCCCGGACGAACGAGCCGGTCCACGAGCCGTGGACGTGCCACACGAGCACTCTCGGCTCGCCGGTCGCGCGGGTCGCGGGTGTTGGCATGTACAAGTGATTGCCCCGCGCCCGCTCGACTAAACACTATGGACGGCTAAGTGCTTGTCCCCGTCCTCACCTCCCGGCGTGCCGGGAACAGCGCCAGGAACAGCCCGGCGATCGCGGTGGAGCCGTAGAGCAGGATCGCGGGCGCGTTCACGTTGACGATGTTGCCCGGTAGGTCCGTCGCTGCCGCGACCAGCCCGTACGCGCTCAGACCGGTGAAGACGAAGAACATCAGCCAGCCGTAGATCCGCGTGGCTGCGGGCTTGCGGGACGCGGCGAGGCCGAGCAGCCCGACCCCGGTGTGCACGATGTTGAGCAGCACGCTGATGCTGAACACCCACACGGTGCGCTGCGGGTCCGGCCCGATCTGACCGCCGTTGCCCACGATGAACCCGGCGATGCCCAGCACGAGGTACACGACGCCGATCAGCAGCGCGAGCCGCATCAGCCAGACCTTGCGCGGGAGCATGCCGTCGGGGGAGGAGCGTTCTGTGCTCATCGCTCTCCCGTCCGCCACATCGGCGCGTTCGTGTCCAGGCACGACGTCTGCAGCAGCCCGCCGTCGACGGCCAGTGACTCGCCGGTGACGTAACCGGCCGCCGGGGTCGCCAGAAACGCGACGACGGCCGCCACCTCTCGGGCATGCCCCGGACGGCGCAGCGGGATGCCCGCGCGCGGCCGCTCGGTGGGGTCGGCGTTGTCCTGGCCGGTCATCGGCGTCGAGATCTCGCCGGGCGCCACCGAGTTCACCGTGATGCCGTGCTCGGCGAGCTCGATCGCCATGACCTTCGTCAGGGCACCGACGCCCGCCTTCGCCGCGCAGTACGCCGCCGCGCTGTGCTTCGGCGCGTGCTCGTGCACGCTGGTGATGTTGACGATGCGCCCACCGCGACCGGCGTCGATCATGTGCCGGGCGGCGCGCTGGGCGCAGGCGAAGGCTCCGTCGAGGTCGACGGAGAGCGTCTCCCGCCACGAGTCGAAGTCGGTCTCCATCACCGGCTGCCCGAAGCCCGTGCCTGCGTTGTTGACGAGGACGTCGACGCCGCCGAGCTCGTCCGCGAGCTCGTCGATCGCGGCGGCGGCCGTGGGCAGGCCGGTCAGGTCGAGCCTGCGGACCGCGGTGGACACCCCCTGCTCCTTGGCCTCCTGGGCGGTCGCGGCCGCCCCGGCCTCGTCGGAGTGGTAGGTGATGCCGACGTCCAGTCCACCACCGGCGAGGGCCACCGCGATGGCCCTGCCGATTCCGGAGTCCGATCCGGTCACCACGGCGGTGCGTGGCTGGTCGGTCTGTTCGGGGAGGGGCGCTGGTCGGCTCATGGGTGACACCTCCACACGGAACCGTCGGTTCCTCAGGCGGGTACGGACTCGGTGCGCCGCTGCCACGCGCGGTGCTTGGCCAGCTCCTCGCCGAGGCGGGCGAAGAACTCCTCCGGCAGCGACTGCTCGGCCGCCTTCGACGACACGACACCGTTGTCCACCAGCACGCCGGTGTCATCGGCCAGCTCGTCGGCGACCCCGGCGCGGCGCAGCAGCTTCAGCCCGGAGCCGAACCCGGCTACCGGCTTGACGTGCTTGTATGCCTCGGTGACGAAGTGCACCGCGTAGCCGTCCTGCGACAGCGTGGCCACACTGTCCGGGCCGCAGGGCACCACCACCGCGTCGTAGAGCACCGAAGCCATCGTGTTCAGTGCGCGATCGGCCTCGATGTCCTCGCCGGTGGCGGCACGGACCCGGCCGTCGGTGGGCGCGAGCACCTCGGGCAGGGCACCCTGCTTGCCGAGCGCGTCGACGAGCCTGCGGACGCCGTCGCCGTCGACACCGTCGGCCACCAGCACCGCGACCTTGCGCGAGTCGATCCGGTGCATGGGCGCGTTGAGCTGCGAGAGCGCCGGGGAGGAGCGGCCGTGGTTCGGGGTGGCCTCGGCCGCGGGCGGCGGCACTCCGATGCCCGCGGCGACCCTCGTCGCCAGCCCGTGGTCGACGTGTTTCAGGTGCTCCACCACGCGGGCGCGCACCTCCATCGTCTCCACCTTGCCGAGTTCGAAGCGGAAAGCCGAGACGATGTGCTCCGCCTCCACCTCGGACATGCTGTTCCAGAACAGCGTCGCCTGGCTGTAGTAGTCCTTGAAGCTCTCGCTGCGCCTGCGGATCTTGTGGCCCTCCACCTTCTCCGCGTAGTGCGTGAACGCGCCGGAGTCGGCCAGTGCCGGGCAGCCGCCGCCGAGGCTGTTCTTGAAGTACGACGTGCGCCCCTTGTGGATGGCCTGCTGCCCGTAGCCGTCGCGCTGGTTGTGGTGCGGCTCGGCGAGCGGCCGGTTCACCGGCAGCTGCGAGAAGTTCGGGCCGCCGAGGCGGATGAGTTGCGTGTCGAGGTAGGAGAAGTTGCGTGCCTGCAACAGGGGATCGTTGGTGAAGTCGATCCCGGGCACGACGTTGGCGGTGTGGAAGGCGATCTGCTCGGTTTCGGCGAAGAAGTTGTCCGGGTTGCGGTCGAGCACCATCCGGCCGACCGGGCGCACCGGCACCTCCTCCTCCGGAATGATCTTGGTGGCGTCGAGCAGGTCGAAGTCGAAGGAGAACTCGTCACTCTCCTCGACGAGCTGGACGCCGAGCTCCCATTCGGGGAACTGGCCAGCTTCGATGCTGTCCCACAGGTCGCGACGGTTGAAGTCCGGGTCCTTGCCCGCGATCTTCTGGGTCTCGTCCCACACCAGCGAGTGGGTGCCAAGTACGGGCTTCCAGTGGAACTTCACGAAGGTGGCCTTGCCCTCGGCGTTGACCAGCCGGAACGTGTGTACCCCGAAGCCCTGCATCATCCGGTAGCTGCGCGGGATGGCGCGGTCGGACATCAGCCACATCATCATGTGCATGGTCTCCGGCTGCAGCCCGACGAAGTCCCACAGCGTGTCGTGCGCCGACTGTGCCTGCGGGATCTCGTTGTGCGGCTCCGGTTTCACGGCGTGCACGAAGTCCGGGAACTTGATCCCGTCGTGGATGAAGAACACCGGCATGTTGTTGCCGACGAGGTCGTAGTTGCCCTCACGGGTGTAGAACTTCGTGGCGAAGCCCCGCACGTCCCGCACGGTGTCGGCGGACCCGCGTGAGCCCGCGACGGTGGAGAACCGCACGAAGACGGGCGTCCGCACGCCGGGGCTGGTGAGGAAGTCCGCGGCGGTGTAGTCGGCGAGCCACCCGTCGTAGGGCTCGAAGTAGCCGTACGCGCCGGCGCCACGCGCGTGGACGACCCGCTCCGGGATGCGCTCGTGGTCGAAGTGCGTCAGCTTCTCTCTGGCGTGGAAGTCCTCGAGCAGGGTCGGCCCCCGCTCGCCCACGGTGACCGAGTCGTCGGTGTTGTCGACCTTCACCCCCTGCTGGGTGGTGAGGTCGGTGCCCTCCTGGCGGACTCGGAACGATTCCAGCTGCTGGTTCTTGTCGCTCGGTTGTTCGGGCACGGTGTCCTGCACCTTTCCGGACGGGCTTTCGACGATTTCCCGTCGGCTACCCGGCCCGGTCCGCGGCAAACAGCCGCCGCGCGCTCATCCTGTGATTCCCGGGCCGCCGGTCAGGACACGCCGGCGAGGCGCCGTTTGGCGATGACGATGTGCACCACGCGGCCCCCGTTGTGGTGCCCGTTGTGTTCTTCGCGCCAGGCCGACAGCGAGTCGGTCACCGTGCGCATCACCTGCCAGCCGAACGTCCGCTCGTCCGGCATCCGGCCGCCGCGGGTGGTGCAGGAGACCGTCACCCGGAGCGCATCCGGGCCGGCCAGGAAGCGGCAGCCCAGCACGGAACCGGGCAGTGATCTGCTGATCAGGCACGTGCACGCCTCGTCGACGGCGAGCTTGACATCGGCCACCGCGTCCGGCGTGAAGTCCGCGCGCTCGGCGACGTGCTGGACGACCATGCGGACCATGGCCAGCTGGCCGTTGTCGGCGGGCACGCGAAGTTCGACGGGGCCGGCGAACCGGGGCCCGATCCAGTCCGCGAGCTCAGGTCTACGCATTCGACTCGGCTACCCATCGGCCGTCCACCCACACGCGTTCGTATGTCACGGTCCGACGTCGATCTTGCGGCTGGTGAAACTCGTTTTGGGCATTTTGCACCAGAGCGTTGGCCCATTCCCGCAGGGCGTCGCAGGTTTGGCCCCGGGTGCGCCGGGGCAACCGCTCATCGTACGAGAGAAGCACTTCCAGCGCCGGTCACCGCCGACGAACGGAGGTAGTCATGGTGTACGAGGAACGTCGCGATGTAGCGCTGGAGGACCGTTCCGTGTCGCAGCTGGTCAGCGACATGTCCGAACAGGTCAGCAGGCTCGTCCGCGACGAGATGAAACTCGCCGTCACCGAGATGCAGCACAAGGGCAAGCGCTTCGGTGCCGGTGCCGGGCTCGCCGGCGCCGCCGGGGTGACGGCGCTCTTCGGTGCCGCGACGCTGATCGCCGCCGCGGTCCTCGCGCTGGCTCTGGTGCTGCCCGGGTGGGCGTCAGCCCTGATCATCGGCGGTGGGCTGCTGCTCGTCGCCGGCGTGCTGGGGCTGGTCGGCAAGAGCCAGGTGCAGCGGGCCGTTCCACCGGTACCGGAGGAGGCGACCACGAGCGTGCAGCGCGACGTGGAGTCCGTGAAGGAAAGGGTGCGCCGATGAACACACCAGAGGAGCCGCGTGCCGAGAGCGGTACGGAGCGGGAGTTCCCCCGCGACGCCGAGCAGGCCCGTACCGACATCGAGCTCACCCGCGAAGAACTCGGCGACACGGTGCAGGCCCTTGCCGAGAAGGCGAACGTCCCGGAGCGCGCGAAGGAGCAGCTGCACGAGCGGACCGAGCAGGCAAGGGACCTGATGCGGGACAAGCTGCCGCCGCCCGCGGCCGACCGGGTGGAGAAGGTGGCAGGCACCGTCGGCCGCAACCCCGCACCGATCGTCGGCGCCGCGGTGCTGGCGGTGATCCTGGTCCGCCTCATCGTGCGCAGGAGGCAGCAGTGAAGGTTCTCTACCGGCCGTTGAGCATGGCGGTCAGTGCCGCGGGTGGCGTGCTCGCGGGCGTCGTGTTCAAGCAGGTGTGGCGCCGGGTTACCGGTGAGCCGGACGCGCCGAGCGCGACCGATCGCGGTTACGGCTGGCGCCATGTCGTCCTGGCGGCGGCGCTACAGGGCGCGGTGTTCGGTGCCGTGAAGGCCGCCGTCGACCGCGCGAGCGCCACCGGGTACGAGAAGGCGACCGGCGACTGGCCCGGCGACGGCTGAGCCCGCCGGTGTGGTTGTTGAGAGTGCCGGGCGTGTACCGGCCGCAGGAGGACACGTGGCTGCTCGAAAGCGCCGTCCGCTCCGCGGCGGTACCGCCCGGAGCACGGGTGCTCGACCTGTGCACCGGAGCGGGCGCGCTGGCCGTCGCCGCCGCCCGCGCGGGCGCGGCCTCGGTGACCGCGCTGGACCTCTCCCGCCGGGCGCTGGCCGTGACCTGGCTCAACGCCCGGGCACGCCGCCTGCCGGTGCGCGTACGCCGGGGCGATCTCCGCGGTGACCTGCCCGGAGGCAGGTTCGATGTCGTGCTGGCGAACCCGCCGTACGTGCCCTGCGCGCCCTCGGGCGGCCGGAACTTCCGGTGGGACGCGGGAATTGACGGAAGGGACGTGCTCGACCCACTGTGCGCGTCGGCGCCGGACCTGCTGTCCGAGCAGGGTTTCCTGCTGCTCGTACAGTCCGCGATCAGTGACACGGACGGCACGCTCGTCCGGTTGCGGGACTCCGGGCTCAAGGCGTCGGTCGTCGCGCGCCGCCGCGTACCGTTCGGCCCGGTGCTGCGTGGCCGCACCGGATACCTGGAACGGCACGGGCTGATCGAACCGGGCGCCCGCGACGAGGAGCTGGTGGTGATTCGTGCCGACCGCGCCGAACGACGAGCGTGAGCCCCGCAGGGTCACCATCATCCCCGGCGGCCCCGTACTGGTCGAAGGCCCCGTCGAGGTCGAACTGCCCGGCGGCGGGACCGTCACCTCCGACCGGTTCCGGGTCGCGTTGTGTGCCTGCCGCCGCAGCCGGACGTACCCGTTCTGCGACACCAGCCACCGTCGACGCCGCAGGCGCTGATTCAAGCGGGCTCAGTCGAGGGGCTGCCGCAGCGAGGACTCACCGCGCCGCCACCAGCCGAGCACGAAATCGGCGAGCCGCCCCTCCAGCAGTTCGGTGGCCTGGATGCCGAACACCACGTCCGCCGCCAGTTCCGGCTCGCGGCCGAGCAGGTCGCCGATCACCTCGTGGCGCATCACCTGCTCGTGCACCGCGTCGGCCTCCACGTGCTCGCTGAAGAACCGCACGCAGGCCTCGTCGGCGCCGTGTCGCCGCAGCGTGCGGACCATCCGCTGCGCGCTGGGCGCCGTGGTGATCTCGGCGGCGGCGAAGTGCCCGACGAGCGCGCCGCGCAGCGCCCGATGCAGGCCGAACATCGACATCATGTTGACCGGCGCGAACGCGTGCGCCGGAACGTGTTCCAGGTAGCCGAGGTAGGCGGGAGACAGCCCCGCCCCCGCGAGCAGGTCGGCGTAGAGCTTGGAGTGCATGCGCTCGCCGTGCCCGCCGCCGAACTCGTCGAACTCGACGGCGACCAGCGCCGCCTTCGCCTGGCCCCGCAGGCGCGGAATGGCCCACGCGTGCGGATCGGCCTCCTTGAGGTGGTAGATCGAGCGGTGCACCAGGTACTCGCGCACTTCCGGCCAGGTGCCGTCGGCGGCGAGCCTGCCGGTCAGCCCGGCGCCGTCGTCGGCGGGCTCGGTGAGCAGTTCCTCCAGCGCGCCTTCCACGTCGGCGCCGCCGGGCGTGTCGGCGCGTAGCGCGCCGAGGAACTCCCTCTCCAGTGCGCCGCGCGTGCGCAGCAGGTCCGGGTTCCACTCCCAGTCCGGGTCCACCCCGGAGAACCCGCGGTAGTGCAGTTCGTAGCACACCTGGAGTGCGAGCTGGAGATCGTCGCCGTACGGATCGGCCCTGCTCGCGTCGGCGGGCAGGAGGCAGTCCGGCCGCGGGCTGCGCGCGAGCGCGTTGACGATCGCCGCGGACAGCGGTCCTCGCGGCAGTGGCAGCGCGGCGGCGTCGTGCGCGGCGTCGCGTTCGGCCAGGGGTGCGGCCATGAAGGACCTCCATCGGGTGCTCGGGTGCGGCTCGGCGCCGGGAAAGCGGCTACCCACGCCGCCGCACCCGTACACGCCGGGGTTGACACGGCCACCTGTTCCCACATATAACCAATCAAAGCCACATAGACTCGGCAAGGAAGCCACATGTACGCACAGGAGCGTCAGCAGCGCATCGTCGAGCGGGCACGCGCCGAAGGGCGAGCCGACGTCGCGGAGCTCGCCGCGGACTTCGACGTCACCACCGAGACGATCCGGCGGGATCTCACCGTGCTCGAACGGCAGGGGCTGCTGCGCCGGGTGCACGGTGGCGCGATCCCCGTCGAGCGCCTCGGGTTCGAACCCGGCCTTGCCGACCGCGACGCCGTGCTGACCGCGGAGAAGGAGCGCATCGCCAAGGCCGCGCTCGCGGAGCTGCCCCGGGAGGGCTCGATACTGCTCGACGCGGGCACGACCACCGCGCGGCTCGCCGAGATCCTGCCGAACGACCGCGAGCTCACCGTCGTCACCAACGCCGTGCCGCTCGTGGCGTCCCTCGCCGTCCGCCCGCAGCTCACCGTCCTGCTGCTCGGCGGCAAGGTCCGCGGCCGCACGATGGCCGCGGTGGAGGACTGGACGCTGCGCGCGCTCGCCGACACCTACGTCGACGTCGCCTTCCTCGGCACCAACGGCATGTCGGCGGAACGCGGTCTGACCACCCCGGACACGGGCGAGGCCGCGGTCAAACGCGCGATGATCCATGCGGCCCGCCGCGTCGTGGTGCTCGCCGACCACACCAAGGCGGGCAACGACTGCCTCGCGCGGTTCGGCAGGTTGTCCGAAGTGGACAGGGTGATCACCGACTCCGGCATCGACGCCGACATCGCCGACCGGCTCGCCGCGGCCGGTCCGGAAGTGGTGCGCGCATGATCGTCACGATGACGCCCAACCCGAGCATCGACCACACCGTCGAGATCGCCGCACTGCGCCGTGGCGAGGTCTCGCGGGCCCGGCGGGCGCACGTCGATCCTGGCGGCAAGGGCGTCAACGTGTCGCGGGCGCTCGCCGCGCACGGGCGCAAGACGGCCGCCGTGCTGTTCGCCGGTGGCGCCGAGGGCAGGCGGCTCACCGAGCTGCTCGACGCGCAGGGCGTGGCGGTGCACGAGGTGGCCGTGGCGGGGGACACCAGGACCAACATCACCCTCGCCGAGCCGGACGGCACGGTCACCAAGCTCAACCTGCCCGGCCCCGGCTGCACCGCCGCCGAGACCGGCGCCCTGCTCGACGCCGCGCTCGCCGCGTGCGGCGAGGGCACCGCGTGGCTGGCAGGCTGCGGCAGCCTGCCACCCGGCGCGGCGACCGACAGCTACGCACGCCTGGTCGCCCGGGCACGGGCGGTGGGCGTCCGGGCCGCGGTCGACTCCTCGGGGCCGGCGCTCGCCCGCTGCCTGGCCGCGGGGCCCGACCTCGTCAAGCCCAACCGCGACGAGCTGGCCGAGTGCGCCGGCCTGCCGGTGCCGACCCTCGGCGCCGTGGTCGAGGCTGCCGGGGCGCTGCGCGCCCGCGGCGCGCGGGCCGTGCTGGCCAGCCTCGGGCCGGACGGGGCCGTGCTCGTCGACGAGCACGGGGCACTGCACGGCGAGGCGCCGGTCGCGGCCGCCCGCAGCAGCGTGGGCGCCGGTGACGCGCTGCTGGCCGGGTTCCTCGCCGCGGGCGGCGAAGGCTCCGCCGCGCTCGCCGTGGCACTCGCGTGGGCTGCCGCGGCCACCGGACTGCCCGGCAGCCGGATGCCGGCCCCCGCCGACGTCCGGCGCATCGACGTCACCATCCATCCCGCGGTCGACGCCGACCGCGTACTCGAGGAGGGCCGCTGACATGGCCGAACTGATCACCGCCGACCTGGTCGATCTGGACCTGGCCGGCACCGAACGGGCCGAGGTCACCGGAGACCTCGCGCGACGGCTCGCCGGCGCGGGCCGCGTCACCGACGTCGACGGCTTCCTCGCCGACCTCCGCAGGCGCGAGGAGCAGATGCCGACCGGGCTGGAGGGCGGCATCGGCATCCCGCACGCCCGCTCGGCGCACGTCACCGAACCGACCCTCGCCTTCGGCCGCAGTGAGTCCGGAGTGGACTTCGGCGCCGCCGACGGGCCCGCCCACCTGATCTTCCTCATCGCCGCCCCCGAGGGCGGCGGTGACGAGCACATGACCGTTCTCGCCTCGCTCGCGCGGCGCCTCGTGCACGAGTCGTTCCGCCAGTCGCTGCACACCGCACCGGACGCCGACGCCGTCGTCGAGCTCGTTCGGCGGGAGGTGCTGGGACGATGAGGTTCGTCGCCGTCACGTCGTGCCCCACGGGCATCGCGCACACCTACATGGCCGCCGAGTCGCTCGAACAGGCAGCGAAGGCGGCCGGGCACGAGATCGCCGTCGAGACCCAGGGCGCGGCAGGCTCGGCTCCGCTGACCGCGCAGCAGATCGCGGAGGCTGACGCGGTGGTCTTCGCCGCCGACGTCGACGTCCGGGACCGGGAACGGTTCGCGGGCAAACCGACGGTGACCGCCGGGGTCAAGGCCGCCATCAACGACGGTGCCGGGCTGATCGCCGAGGCGAGCCGGGCCGCTGAGTCGGCGGAGCCGGCTGAATCGGTTGCGGGCGAGGAGACCCCGGCGGGGGCGGCGCCGGGCCCGGAACTGGCCGGCAAGGTCGAGGGGGGCGCCGGTGCGGGCACGCGAGTGCGCCAGTGGCTGATGACCGGGGTGAGCTACATGATCCCGTTCGTCGCCGCGGGCGGCATCCTCATCGCCATCGCGTTCATGATCGGCGGGGCGGAGATCGCCGCCATCGTGGACGGCGGCGAGTACCGGGGCGTGCAGTACGAGGGCGTCGCCGAACTGTCCGACCTGTTCGGCCAGGCCGGGATCGCGGGCGTGCTGTTCAAGATCGGCTCGACGGCGTTCGAGATGCTCGTGCCGATCCTCTCCGGGTTCATCGCGTTCGGCATGGCCGACCGGCCGGGTATCGCCCCCGGCGTGGTCGGCGGCCTGCTCGCCTCGGCGATCGGGGCTGGCTTCCTCGGCGGCCTGGTGTCCGGCCTGCTGGCCGGTGCCGTCGTGATGGGCCTCAAGCGGCTGCGCGTTCCGCGCGGTGTCGCCGGAGTGATGCCCGTCGTGGTGATCCCGCTCATCGCGACCCTGGTGGTCGGGCTGCTGATGATCGTGGTCGTCGGCGAGCCGATCGCCGCCGTGCAGACCGGCATGACCGACTGGCTCTCCGGCCTCTCCGGTGGCGCCGCATGGCTGCTCGGCGGCCTGCTCGGCCTGATGATGGCCTTCGACATGGGCGGCCCGGTGAACAAGGTGGCCTACACCTTCGGCCTCGCGGCGCTCGCCAGCGGCGACACGCTCATCATGGCCGCGGTGATGGCCGCGGGCATGACACCGCCGCTGGGCCTAGCGCTGGCCACCGTGGTCCGCGCCCGCCTCTTCACCAGGGCCGAACGGCAGGCGGGACAGGCGGGCTGGCTGCTCGGGCTCTCGTTCATCACCGAGGGCGCGATCCCGTTCGCCGCGGCCGATCCGTTCCGGGTCATCCCGTCGGTGATGGTCGGCAGCGCCACCACCGGAGCCCTTGCCGTGGCCTTCGGCACCACCTCCCTCGCCCCGCACGGCGGTATCTGGGTGGTCGGGCTGATCGGCTCGCCACTGCTGTACCTGCTCGCGATCGCCGCCGGCACGGCCGTCACCTGTGGCTGCCTGCTGGTGGCCAAGAACATCGGCCGGAACAGGACCGGTACCGCCACGACCAGCGCGGCGACCGCCGAGCCGGTCACCGTCTGAACACGAGGAGAAGACCATGATCGAACGCCGAGTCGTCGTCGGTTCCGCCGTCGGCCTGCATGCCCGGCCCGCGGCGCTGTTCACCCAGGCGGCCGCCGCCCAGCCCGTGCCGGTGACCATCGGCAAGGACGGTGCCGAGCCGGTGGACGCCCGCAGCATCCTGTCGGTGATCGGCCTCAACGCGCGCGGTGGCGACGAGGTGGTGCTGCGTGCCGACGGGCCGGAGGCCGGCCGCGCGCTGGACGAGCTCGCCGCGCTCCTCGCCACCGACCACGACACCTGATCACGGCATCGGGTGGCGCTGCCCGGCCCCGACGGCCCGCTCGAAGGCATGGCCGACGCGCAGCACCCTGCGGTCCCCGCGGTGCGGCCCGACGACCTGAAGGCCGACGGGCAGGCCGCCCGGTGTGAACGCCGCGGGCACCGACAGCGCCGGGCAGCCGGTCACCGAGATCAGGTAACAGCTGGCCATCCAGTCCAGGTAGGTCCGCATCTCGACGCCGTCCACGGAGCCGGGGTGGACGAGCCCGGCCTCGAACGGCACGACCTGGCTGACCGGGGCGAGCAGGACGTCGAAGCGCTCGAAGAACTCCCGGACCCGGTGGTACAGCGCCGCCTGGAGCCGCTCCGCGCGGCCGAGGTCGGGTCCGGTGAGCGCGCGGCCCTGCTCGATGTTCCACACGGCGTCCGGTTTCAGCCGCTCGCGGTGCTCGTCGAGCAGGGCGCCGTAGGCCAGTTCGAGCTGCCACGCACGGCGTATGCGGAACACCTCGTCGGCGCCGGTGAGGTCGGGGCACGCCTCCTCCACGCAGGCGCCCAGGTCGGTGAAGGCGCTCAGGGTTGGCAGGAGCGCGTCCCTGACCTCCCGGTCCACCGGCACGGTGCCCCCGAGATCCGGGGTCCAGGCGATCCGCATCCCCCGCAGATCGGCGTCGAGCGGCGGCCGGAAGTCCGCGCCGGGCGCCTCCAGTGCGAGCGGACAGCGCGGGTCCGGCCCGGCCAGCACCGACAGCAGGAGCGCGGTGTCCGCGACCGTGCGCCCCATCGGCCCGCTCACCGCCAGCGGCGACCACGGCGCGGCGGACGGCCACGACGGCACGCGGCCGGGGGAGGGCCGCAGCCCGACGACGTTGCAGAACGACGCGGGGTTGCGCAGCGAGCCGCCGGTGTCGCTGCCGTCGGCGAGCGGCACCATTCCGGTGGCCAGCGCGGCAGCTGCGCCGCCGCTGCTCCCGCCCGCGCTGCGGTCGAGGTCGTAGGGGTTGCGGGTGACGCCGAAGACCGGGTTGAACGTGTGCGAGCCGAGGCCGAGCTCGGGAACGTTGGTCTTGCCGACCGTGATCGCACCTGCCGCCCGCATCCGCTCGACGACCAGGTCGTCGTGGTCCGGCACGTGGTGGGCGAAGATCGGGGAGCCGTAGGTGGTCCGGATTCCGGCCGTGGCCGCGAGGTCCTTGTGCGCGACCGGCACGCCGTGCAACAGGCCGGTGTCCTCGCCCGCGGCCAGCCGGTCGTCGGCCAGCGCGGCCTGCGCGAGCGCGCGCTCCGCGGTGAGCGTGACGACGGCGTTGACGGCCGGGTTCACCCGCTCGATGCGGTCCAGGTGTGCGGTCACGGCCTCCCGGCTGGACACCTCCCCGCGGCGGATCGCGGCCGCGAGGGCCACGGCGTCGTCGAAGTGCACGTCATCTCCTCGTTCGCTACGGGGACCCGGCGATCAGCGCAGCGGGTGCAGGGCGGCGAGCTCCGCCTGCGGCGCGCCGGTGGCGATCGTGTCGGCGAGCAGGCTGCCGGTCACCGGCCCGTGGGTGATGCCCCACATGCCGTGCCCGCCCGCGACGAAGACGTGCGGGGAGAGCGTCGGCCCGACCAGCGGCAGCCCGTCGCTGGTCACCGGGCGCGCGCCCACCCACTCGTCGGTGCGCGAGTCCCAGTCGACGCCACGCAGGAACGGTCGGGCGGCGGCCACCACACTGGCGATCCGTCGCGGGTCCGGCGGTGCGTCCGCGTGCCGGAACTCCATCATCCCGGCCACCCGCAGCCGGCCGCCGAGCGGCGTGCAGACCACCTTCCGCGACGGGAAGTACACCGGTCCCGCGGGCATCCGCTCGGGCACCACGCTGAAGCTGTAGCCGCGCCCTGCCTGTACCCGCCTGCGCACACCGAACGGCCGCGCCAGCCGGTTCAGCAGCGCGCCGGTCGCCAGGACCACCGCGTCGGCACGCGTGCGACCCCGGCCGGTGCGTACCTCGGCGCCGCCTGCCTGCTCGCGCACGCCGGTGACCGGCACGCCCTCCTCGATCCGGCCGCCCTTCGCCCGCAGCGCGGCGGCCACCGCCTCGACGTAGCCGCCCGGATCGATGTAGCGCTGGCCGTGCAGGCGCAGCGCGCAACCCACCTCGCCGCTCAGCATCGGTTCCAGTTCGCGAGCCCGCGGCCCGCTGAGCAGGTCGAACTCCACTGGCTGGCCTGCCGCCCGCACGTGCTCCAGCTCGGTGACCACCGCGCGGCACTGCGCCTCGGTGTGCGCGGCGACGAGGCACGGCTCCATCGGCCTGCTCACCACGCCACCGGCCGACGCGAGCGTGTCATGCGCCTCGAGTGCCCGCAGGTTCAGCGGCACCAGCGCGGCCATGGCCGCCCGCCACCGCCGCTGCGTGCTGTTGCGGGCGAACGAGAGCAGGAAGCGCGCCAGCGCCGTGTCCGGGCCGGCGGGTACGTACAGCGGCGCCGACGGCGACATGAACCCGGACAGGCCCGCCCGCAGGGCCGCCGGTTCGGGCAGCGGCACCGCGAACGCGGGGGAGAGCCACCCGGCGTTGCCCCACGAGGCGCCCGCGCCGACGTGGCCGCGCTCCAGCACGGTGACGTCGATGCCGTGCTCGCGCAGGAACCAGGCGGTGGACAGGCCCACGAGACCGGCCCCGACGACGACCACGTGCTCCGGCCGGTGCTGTGTGTGCGTCACGGCCGCCATGCTCCGCCCGCGCCGGTCGCGGCGGCAACCCGCCCCGCGGGTGCGGAACCGGATGTGCCCGCCGCCGTATGCTCGGTCCCGTGTCCGTCGAGCCCGGGGAGTTGCGGGAGTTCGAGGCCGAGCGGCCCCGCCTGTTCGCGGTCGCCTACCGGCTGCTCGGCTCGGCGAGCGAGGCCGAGGACGCCGTGCAGGACACCTTCCTGCGCTGGAACTCCGCCGATCATGCCGCCGTGCGCAATCCGGCCGCGTGGCTGACGAAGGTCCTCACCAACCTCTGTCTCAACCGGCTGACCTCGGCCCGCGCACGCCGCGAGAGCTACGTCGGGCCCTGGCTCCCGGAACCCGTGGCCACCGGTGACGGCGTCGAGGGGCCGCTCGCCACCGTGGAGCGGCGCGACACGGTTTCGATGGCCTTCCTCCTCCTGCTGGAGCGGCTCACGCCACCGGAGCGCGCCGTGTTCGTGCTGCGGGAGGCGTTCGACTACGGCCATCGGGAGATAGCCGGGATCCTCGATCTGACCGAGGCGAACTGCCAGCAGCTCTACCGGCGCGCACGGTCGCGCATCGCCGAGGAACGGCCGCGGTTCGCCGCCTCCCGCGAGGACGGGCACCGCATCGCGCGACGGTTTCTCGCCGCGGCGCGGGGCGGCGACCTCGGGCGGCTGGAGAGCCTGCTCGCCGACGACGTGGTGGCGTGGGCCGACGGCGGCGGGCGGACCTCCGCCGCCCGGCGGCCGGTGCGCGGCGCACGGCGGGTGGCGCGCTACCTGAGCGGCTGGATGAGCCGGGACGTCCCGGGACTCCGCACCTCCGTGACCGAGGTGAACGGTGAGCCCGCGATCCTCGGGATCGCCGAGGGGCAGCTGCTGGTGGCGGTCGTGCTGGACATCGCCGACGGCCGGGTCGCCGCCGTGCGCACGGTCAACAACCCCGGGAAGCTCGGCTATCTCGCCACGCAGGTCCTGTGACCGAGGCCACGTCCCGCGGTGTCAGGAACCGGCCCGCCACGCGGTTCGGGTGGTGACCAGCGGCGTGGAAGGAGACGACGGTGAAATCGGAGACAGGGCAGGGACAGCACATCGTGGTGGTGGGAGCCGGGTACGCGGGCCTCGCGACGGCCGGACGGGTGGCCCGCAGGACGCGGAGCGCTCGCGTGACGCTCGTCAACGCGAGCCCGCACTTCGTGGAACGCGTCCGGCTGCACCAGGTCGCGGCGAACCAGCGCCCGCGCGAGCACGCGCTCGCCGACCTGGTTCGCGGCACGGGGATCCAACTGGTCGTCGGCCGGGTGACGGCGCTCGACGCGGGCCGCCGCGAGCTGTGGGTCGACACGCTCGGTGAGCCGCTGGGCTACGACGCCCTGGTGTACGCGCTGGGAAGTGTGGCGGACACGAGCGGCGCCGCCGGTGTGGCCGAGCACGCGTACACGGTGGCCGGCGTCGACGGCGCCCGCGCGCTGCGGGACCGTGCGGGTGCGCTGGCGGCAGACGGTGGTGCGGTGGCCGTGGTCGGTGGCGGGCTGACCGGTATCGAGACGGCGACCGAGCTGGCCGAGACGTACAGCGGGCTGCGGGTGCGGCTGCTGAGCGGCACGGAGCCGGGCGCGGACCTGTCGCCGCGCGGCCGGGCGCACCTGCGCCGCGCCTTCGGCAGGCTCGGCGTCGAGGTGCACGCGGATGCGGCGGTCGAGGAGGTGACCGAAGGCAAGGTCGTGCTCACCGGCGGGCGGGCCGTCGCCGCGGACCTCACCGTCTGGGCGGCGGGCTTCACGGTCCCGGCGCTGGCCGCCGAGGCGGGGCTCGCCGTGGACGGCAGCGGCCGGATCGTGGTGGACGGCACGATGCGGTCGGTGTCGCATCCGGAGGTCTACGCCGTCGGCGACAGCGCCGCGGCCCACCGGCCGGACGGGCGGGAGCTGCGGATGTCGTGTGCCACGGGGCTGCCGGTGGGGCAGTACGCGGCCGACGCGCTCGTGGCACGGCTGGCCGGGCGCGAGCCGGGACCGTTCCGGTTCCGCTACCTGATCCGGTGCATCAGCCTGGGCAGGCATGACGGCGTGATCCAGTTCGTCGACCCGGCCGACCGTCCACATCGGACCGTGCTGACCGGTGGCACCGCCGCTCGGGTGAAGGAGGCCGTGGTGCGCGGTGCCCGGATGACGGCCGCCAGGTCCGGCCCCTACCTACCGGCTCGCCGGTACTGACGCCGTCCCGGCCGCGCGGGCCTCAGCAGAACGGCCAGATCCACCGGCAGCCGCCGTCGTCATCGTCGTCGTCATCACCGCCGTCACCGCCGCCGCCCGGTTCGCTGGAGGTGGTCGGCGGTGCCGAGGTGCGCGGCGGGCTGGTCGGCTGCTCCGAGCCGGTGCGTGAGGGCTGGGTCGTGCCGGGCGCCGTGCTGGAGTCCTCGGTCGCCGAGGTGGACGTCTCCTCCTCGGTCCGCGAGCTCGGTTCCGTCTCGCTGGAGGTTTCGGAGCTGGTCGTGGTCGTCTCCGTGCTACGGCTGGTGGTGCCGGTGAGCGTGGCCGCGGGCGTCGAGGTGAGCGTGACGTCCACGCCCGGGGTGCGATCGGGGAACGTGATGACCCGGACCTCGTCGGGCCGGTCGACCTGCCGGTCGTTGTCGCCGGGCACCGTCTTGACGAGGAACGCGGCCACTCCGCAGCCGATCACGACGGCGGTCATGACGGCGAACACACGCAGGCGCGACCGCGGCGCCGGGGGAACCCGCTCGTTCCACCCGTCGTCGGAGAGCCTGGTCACCGACACGTCGTCGTTCACCGGGAAGACCTTTCGTGCTCGGAGGCGCAGCGGCGCTCTGTCTACCGTAGAGCACCACCCGATGGGGCGACATTCGGGTATTCTTCCCAAAACTTGAGAGGGCTGTGCGAGGCTATTCGGCCTCGCGAGCGCTTAACTACGGGAAGTGTTGTCCCCGCAACGAAAGGTAATCACCGGGCCTGTGCGGCGCCCACGCCGAAGTCCGTTGTGGACAGGCGCCTCACGGAGGTGCCTACGAGGCGGACATGAGGAGCGCGTGCAGTGCACGGTTGAACTCGTCGGGACGCTCCAGGTTCGGCATGTGCGCCGCGCCTTCGATGACGGCCAGTGTGGCGCCAGGGATGCGCTCGTGCACGGACTCGGCGACATCGACGGGGGTGAACTCGTCGTCGGCGCCGACCACGACCAGCGTCGGCACGGCGATCTCCGCGAGCATGTCCACGTAGTCCGGCCGCTCCGCCCGGCCGCGCAGGGCGGCCGCGGCACCCTCCGGCGAGGTCGCGCGCATCATGCCGAGCACGTGTTCGGCGACGTCCGGCAGCGTGCGGATGTTGTGCGGTGCCACCATCTTGGGCAGCACCTCGGCCGCGTACGGGGCCATCCCCTCGCGCACCAGCCGGTCGGCGAGGTCGTGCCGCCATGCCCGGCCCTGCGGCGTCTCCGCCCGCGCCGAGGTGTCGGCGAGCAGCAGCGCACGGATCCGGTCCGGGAACAGCCGGTGCAGTTCGAGCGCGATCTGGCCGCCCATGGAGAGGCCGCCGAGGGCGAACGTGCCGATGCCGAGGTGGTCGAGCAGGCCGGTGATGTCGCGGGCGAACGTCTCGAACGGCGTGCTGCCCGCGACCACGGTCGTCTCGCCGTAGCCGCGCAGGTCGGGGGCGATCACCCGATGGCCGGCCCGGCTGAGGTGGTCGATCTGCGGCCGCCACATCGAACGGTCGAACGGGTGACCGTGGACCAGCACGAGCGGGTCGCCGCCGCCCTGGTCGTCGTACCCGACGGTGATCTCGTTGACCCTGGCCACGTTCATGCCCGTTCCCTTTCGTGGTTGACCACCCGACACTATCGAGAGCATTATCTCAGTGCAATAGAAACAATGTCCTCGGTGCAATTCGGATGGGCAGGATGGACGACTACCGGGCGATAGCGGACCGTGTCGCCGCCGACATCGCCGCCGGCAGGCTCGCGGCGGGCGACCGGCTGCCACCGCAGCGCCGGTTCGCGCGCCGGCACGGCATCGCGAGCTCCACGGCGGCGCGGGTGTACGGCGAACTGACGCGGCGCGGGCTGGTCGTCGGGGAGGTGGGCCGGGGCACCTACGTGCGGGCGGCACAGCCGCCGCCGGATCTCGCGCTGGCCGAGCCCGCCCCGGCCGGGGTGGATCTGGAGCTGAACTTCCCGGTGCTGCCCGGCCAGCCGGAGCTGCTCGCACGAGTGCTGGACGGCCTCGCCCGGCCGGACGCCCTCGGCGCCGCACTGCGGCCGGCCGGGGTCGCCGGCACGCCGCGGTCCCGCGCGGCGGCCGCCGGGCTGCTCGCCCGCGCGGGCTGGACCCCGGACGAGGAAAGGGTGCTGTTCGCCGGCAACGGCAGGCAGGCGATCGCGGCCGCGATCGCCGCGCTCGTGCCGGCAGGCGGGCGGCTCGGGGTCGAGGCACTCACGTACCCGGTGGTGAAGGGGATCGCGGCACGGCTGGGCGTCACGCTCGTGCCGCTGGCCACCGACGACGAGGGCCTCGTGCCGGATGCCCTCGTGGCGGCTCACCGTGCCGGGCCGCTGCGCGCCGTGTACCTCCAGCCGACACTGCACAACCCGCTCGGCGTCACGATGCCGCCGGGACGGCGCGCGGCCGTCGCCGCGACCCTGCGGGAACTGGACGTCCCGGCCGTCGAGGACACCATCTACGCGTTCCTGCGCGAGGAACCGCCGCTCGCGGCGTACGCGCCGGAGCGCACGGTGCTGGTCGACAGCCTGTCCAAACGGCTGGCGCCGGGCCTTTCCGTCGGTTTCGCCGTCGCGCCGGCCGGCGGCGTGGACCGCCTCGCCGCGGCGCTGCGTTCGGGAGGGTGGGCGGCGCCGGGGTTCGCCCTGGAGGCGGCGACCCGCTGGATCGGGGACGGCACGGCGGCCGCCGTGCAGCGGGCGAAGCTGGGAGACGCCGCCGCCAGGCAGGAGATCGTGCGGGACCGGCTCGGGGGCTTCACCGTCCGGGCCGACCCGGGTGCCTACCACTGCTGGTGGGAGCTGCCGCCGCCGTGGCGGGCGGAGACCTTCGTCGCGGCCGCGGCGCGGCGGGGAATCGCGGTCACCCCGGCGGGCGCTTTCGCGGTCGGCTCGGGCCGGGCGCCGAGCGCGGTGCGGCTGGCGCTGTCCGCTCCGCCCGCCGCGACCCTGGCCGCCGCGCTCGACGTGCTCGCGAGGCTGGCGCGGGCGGCGCCGGACGACGAGTACTCGTGACCGGGCCGTCCCCCGATGTGTCCACTATGGACGAGTTTCCGGGTGGCCGTGTCCGGGTAGCCAGGCGGACGGAGGTGACACCAATGGCGACGACCGATGTGGAGCGGCTGCGAACAGCCCTGTCCGACGCGGACTTCCCGGCACAGAAGGACGAGCTGGTGCGCGACGCGGAGCGGGCCGGTGCGGACGGCGACACGATCCGGGCGCTGAGCTCCATCCCGCCGGTCGAGTACTCGAACCTCGACGAGGTCGAGAACTCCGTGCCGCTCGACCCCGGGCCACCGGACTCCGGCACGGCGGAGCGGCGGAGGCGGCATGTCAAGCCGGGGCTGAGCCAGCAGGAGAAGGACGTCTCCAGCCATCCGATCGTCGAGGAACTCGGCGAGAACCGGGGAAGCTGACCGGCGTCTCCGGCGCTGTCGCTACCGTTCAGGGCCGTTCAGCGGTGCAACTCGGCCCACATCCGGTCGAGGTCACCGCTGAACGGCGCTCCACGCTCGCACGCGCGCTCCGCGTCCTGCCGCAGGCCACGCAGCTCGTCCGGAGTGAGCCCGGATGCGCCCGGACCGTCGCCGCGCAGCCACTGCAGCAACTCGTCCCAGTCCCGCCACGGGCCCGCCGACAGCGCGTACGCCACGGTCGACCGGTCGTAGTGAGCCGGACCCACCTCCGCCGCGTGCCGGTTCTTCCCCGGCTGTGGTCGATCGGTTGCCATGTTCAGGGGTTAGCCCCGCGTGACGACAGGCAAACCGGGGACGACGCGCTGGCTAGCCAGGGAAGTTCTCCCATCCCGGCGGCATGCTGCTCTCGCCCCGCTCGTTGTACTCCTCGTCCTCGCGCAGAGGTGGCTGTACCGCGTTCGTCTCCTTCTGCTGCTCGATCGCCTCCCGTAGCTCCTCCGTGCTCATGTGCTCGACGTTCTGGATGCCCACGCGGTGCGCCTCCTCGGCGAGTTCCGCCATCGTCATCGTGTCCAGGTTCCGCTGCGCCATCACGCCACACCCTTCGTCGCTGTTGTTCATCGGATTGCCAGCGGCGCAGGGCCCTAACCGCGGTGTCCGGTTTGCCGTAACCCGCCACGGGTAGCCGAAAACAGACGTCGACGGGAAGGCAGCTGATGAACCCGACGATCAAACTCGGCCGCATCGGCGGGGTTCGCGTGGGCGTGCACTGGAGCGTCCTCGGCATCCTCGCGGTACTCGTCTTCGGCCTCGGCCTGGCGCGCTGGCCGGCGCTTCTGCCCGGCTATCCGACAGTTGTCTACCTGCTGGCCGCCACCATCGCGGCCCTGTTGTTCCTGGCGTCGCTGCTGGCGCACGAGCTGTCCCACGCGGTCGTCGCGCGAAGGCACGACGTGCCTGCCGACGAGATCACGCTCTGGCTGCTCGGTGGCGTCGCACGGCTGCGCGGCGAGGCCCGCTCGCCCGGGAGCGATCTCCGCATTGCGGCTGCCGGTCCGCTGATGAGCGTGCTCGTGGCCGCCGTGTTCGGCCTCGTCACCTGGCTCACCGTCCTGGCCGGGGCCGACCCGCTCGTCACGGCGGTGCCCACCTACCTGGCGGTGATCAACGTCGTGCTCGCGGTGTTCAACCTCGTTCCGGCCGCGCCGCTGGACGGCGGCCGGATCCTGCGGGCCGCGCTGTGGGCATGGCGCGGCGACCGTACCCGCGCGGCGATCTGGAGCGCACGGGCCGGCCGTGGGTTCGGTTTCGCGCTGGTGTTCCTCGGCGCGTGGCGACTGCTGTTCGCGGGCTTCGGCGACGGCCTGTGGTGGATTCTGATCGGCCTGTTCATCGCCAGCATGGCCAGCGCCGAGGAACGCCAGACGGAGGTGACGTCGGCGCTGGCCGGTGTGCGCGTCGGCGATGTGATGAGCCGCGATCCGGACACCGCCGACGGGCGGATGAGCGTCGGCGACTTCCTCCGCGACGTCGCGCTGGCCCGTCGCCATTCGGCGTTCCCGCTGCTCGGTCCCGAAGGGCGGCTGCAGGGACTGATCACACTCAACCGGCTCAAGTCGGTCGCCCCCGACCGCCGGGACACGACCACGCTGCAGGACGTCGCGTGCCCGCCGGAGGAGATCCCGCTCGCCGAACCCGGTGAGCGGCTGACGAACCTCCTGGAACGGCTCAGCGGCTGCACCGACGGCCGGGCGCTCGTGTTCGAGGGCGACGAGCTGGTCGGCATCGTCACGCCCAGCGACATCAGCCGCACGGTGACGCTGCAGGGTCTCGAAGCAGGCTGGCAGGGCGGCGGCGCCGACATCACCACCGCGCCCTACCGCCGGGCGTGACTCAGGGTCGGCTGCCGACGCCCTTGCTCAGCTCGCGGAGCCGGTCGCCGCGCGAGGGTTTCGCGAGTGGCGGCGTCGGCATCCCGGCCTCCTCGCGCAGGCCGGTGAGGAACTCCGCGACGGCCTCCGACGCCGTGTACCGCGGCGTCCACGCCAGGTCGGTCTTCGCGCGCGTGGTGTCCATCAACGGCAGCCGGAGTACCGCGTCGAACAGGCCGGGCGAGGCGGGCAGCGCGTGCAGCCGCCACGCCGCGGACAGCGCGGCCCTGGCGGGCCACGCGGGCATCCGCACGGTACGCGCGTGCAGCAGCTCCGCGAACAGCGACGCGTCCACCACCGGCTCCGCGGCGACGTTGAACGCGCCACGGACCGGGTTCAGCGCGGCCAGCCGGAAGGCTTCGCCGATATCGGCGGAGTGCACGGCCTGCACGCGCAGCCCGGGCAGGTCGGGTACGACCGGAACGAAGCCCGGCCGGACGAGGCCGGTCGGGAGCAGCGGGCCGGCGAAGAGCCTGCGCTGCTGTGAGGCGGACTCCCGCTTGAACACGAACGCCGGGCGAATGCGCACCAGCCGGGTCTGCGGGTTCGCCCGCCCGAACCCGTCCAGCACCCGTTCCAGGTACGCCTTCTCGCGGGTGTAGGCGGCCTCGGGCCAGCCGTGCGTCGGCCAGTGCTCGTCGACCCGGCGATCCTTCGGCCCCGGCGAGTAGGCGCCCACCGACGACGAGTAAACGAGCGTGGGCACCTCGCAGCGGGCGACGGCGTCGAAGACCCGCACGCTGCCCAGTACGTTGGCCCGCCAGGTCGTGACCGGGTCGTGCGTCGGCTGGAACAGCCACGCCAGATGGATCACCACGTCGGCGCCGGTGAACAGCGCGTCGAGCCGTTCGCCGGGAGGGTCGGCGGCGAGGTCGAGGGTGGCGATCTCCAGCTTGGGCAACGACCATTCCGGCTGCCTGCGAGCGATGCCGACGATGGAGCCCACCCGCGGGTCCTGGCTGAGCGCCTCGACCACGCTGGTGCCGATGTTGCCGGTCGCTCCCGTGACGACCACCCGGAGTCCGTCGCTCATCACTCACCTCCCAGTCGCTCGGCCACGAGTGCGGCGAGGCGATCCAGTGACTGCTCGATCCGCCGGTCGGCCTCCTCGGTGAACTCGCCGCCCAGTGCCTCCGGCTGCTCACCGGCGAAGGTGAGGTGCATGGTGGCGATGCTGTGCCGCTCCGAGTCTCGCTCGTCCGGGTCGATCTGCAGCCAGCCGTCGTAGCCCTCGTCGCCGGTGCCGCCCCATTCCAGGCGCCGCTCGTCGCGGTCGACGCTGACGAAGCCCTCGGCGTCGTAGATCTCACTGCCGCTGGAGACCCAGGCGTGCAGCTTGCCGGGGGTGTCGGCCTGCTCGACCTCCACTCCCTCGGGTGCCCAGCTGCTCAGTGTCCGCATGCTCGTCGCGACTTCGAAGACCGCCTGCGGGTCGGCGGAAATTTCGCGTTGATGCTCGAATTCGGCCATACGTCCCAGGTACCCACCCGGCCCCGGGATATACCCCTTACTCCCCGGCGAGAGCCGTGGCGGCCTCGGTGATGGCCTCCGCGTCGATCCCGGCGTGCCGGAGCTGCTCGTCCGGGGCGGCCGAAGCGGGCAGGGCGAGCACGCCGAGCTTGGCGAAACGCGGCACAGGGTCCAGGTCGGTGAAGGCGTCGAACACCGCGTCCCCGAGACCGCCCTGCGGCCAGTGATCTTCGACGGTGAGGATGCGGCCCGTGTCCGCCGCGGCCTCGTGCAGGGTCGCCACGTCGACGGGCTTGACCGAATACAGGTCGATCACCCTTGCCGGGATGCCCGCGTCGGCCAGCCGGTCGGCCGCGCTCAGCGCCTCGTGCACGGTGATGCCTGCCGCCACGATCGTGACCCGGTCGCCGGGGGAGGAGCGCAGCACCTTGCTTCCGCCGACCGGGAAGGTGTCGTCCGGCCCGTAGATGACCGGCGTGTCGCCGCGCGTGGTGCGGAGGTAGGAGATGCCCGACAGGTCGGCCAGTGCCGCCGTGAGATGCGCGGTCTGGTTCGCATCACACGGGTACAGCACCGTGCTGCGCCACAGGGCGCGGAACGCGGCGATGTCCTCCAGCCCCATCTGCGAGGGGCCGTCCCTGCCGATGGAGACCCCGGCGTGGGAGCCCATGACGCACAGGTCCGCGCCGCTGACCGCGGCCATCCGCAGGAAGTCGTACGCGCGGCTGAGGAACGCCGCGAACGTCGCGACGTAGGGGATCCAGCCGCGCACCTGCATGCCGACCGCCGCCGCCACCAGTTGCTGCTCGGCGATGTAGCACTGGAAGAAGCGATCGGGGTGCGCCTGCCCGAAGTAGCCGAGCCGTGTCGAGTCGGCGACCTCGCCGTCGAGTGCCACCACGTCCGAGCGGGCGTCGCCGAGCGCGGCCAGCGCCTCGCCGAACGCGGTGCGGGTGGCGACCTCGGTACCCATTTCGTAGGCGGTGGTCTTCAGCGCGGTGGTGTCGAGCGGCTTCCGCTCCGGAACCGGCAGCGGGTCGGCCACCCGGACCCGGATCTCGCGGCGGCCGCCGAGCTCGGTGATGGCCTGCTCGGTGTCGGGCAGCGGCTTGCCGTGCGCACCTTCCTGGTCCTCGACCGCGGCGACCCCGCGGCCCTTCCTCGTGCGCGCCAGGATTGCGGTCGGCCGCCCGGTGGTGGCCAGTGCCTCGGCGTAGGCGCGGTCGATCGCGTCGATGTCATGCCCGTCGATCTCGATGGTGTGCCAGCCGAACGCGCTGATCCGCCGCGCGTAGGCGGCGGTGTCCCAGCCGTGCCTGGTCGGGCCGCGCTGGCCGAGCCGGTTGACGTCGACGATCGCGATCAGGTTGTCCAGCTCGCTGTGCGCGGCTTGTTCGAACGCCTCCCACATCGAGCCCTCGGCGAGTTCGCTGTCACCGCAGAGCACCCACACGCGGTAGTCGATCTCGTCGAGGTGCCGGCCCGCCATCGCGATCCCGGTGCCGATCGGCAGTCCCTGCCCGAGCGAGCCGGTGGCCACGTCCACGCCGGGGAGCTGCGGCGTGGGATGGCCCTCCAGGCGGCTCCCCGCCGTCCGGTAGGTGAGCAGCTCCTCGTCCGAGATCGCGCCGGCCGCGGTGAACATCGCGTACAGCAGCGGGGAAGCGTGCCCCTTCGAGAAGATCAGGTGGTCGTTGCCCGGATGCTGGGTCGTGTCGAAGTCATAACGCAGGTGCTTCGCCAGCAGGACGGCCATCAGGTCGGCGGCGGACATCGACGACGTCGGGTGCCCCGACTCGACGGCCGCCGAAGCGCGGACCGCGTCCACCCGTAGCTGCTGGCCCAGTTCCGCCAAGTCGTTCATGCGCGGGGACTACCCGGTGCGGCCCGCGCTCACACACCCGTGTCCGCGCCCTGTGACGGCGGTACGGCGGCGCGGTGCGCACGGGGCGCGGACACGTGCGCACGGGGCGCGGACACTGCGGCTCAGGCGAGGCCGCGGATACAGCGGGCCGGAGGGCGGGTTCCGTGGATGCCTGCGACCATGTCCAGTACCTGCCGGGTGCGGCGCACCTCGTGTGCCCGGAACACCGCGGCGCCCTCCCACGCGGCGATCGCGGTGGCGGCGAGCGTGCCGTCGACCCGGTCGTGCAGGTCGGCGCCGAGTGTCTCGCCGACGAAGTCCTTGTTGGACAGTGCCATGAGCACCGGCCACGGCCCGTCGGTGAGCTCGCGTACCCGGCGCAGCAGTTCGAGGCCGTGCCAGGTGTTCTTGCCGAAGTCGTGCGTCGGGTCGATGAGGATGCCCTCGCGGGGGACGCCGAGAGCCACCAGCTGCTCCGCTTTGTGGGTGACCTCGGCGACCACGGCGGCGACCACGTCCGCATAGTGCACGCGATGCGGCCGGGTCCGCGGGACCGCACCGCCGGTGTGCGAGCAGACGTATCCCGCGCCGAACTCCGCGGCGACCTCCGCCAGCCGCGGGTCGGCGGCCTGCCACGTGTCGTTGATCAGGTCGGCGCCTTCCGCGCATGCCTGCCTGCCGACCTCCTCCCGCCACGTGTCCACGCTGATGGTCACCCCGGGGTGGCGGGCCCGGACGGCGGCGACGAAGGGAACGACCCGTCGGATCTCCTCGGCCACGTCCACGTCGGAGCCCGGCCCGGCCTTCACGCCGCCGATGTCGACGATGTCGGCGCCATCGCCGACGGCGGCGTCGACGGCGCGCAGCGCCTCGTCGAAGGCGTAGGTCGACCCCTTGTCGTAGAACGAGTCCGGCGTGCGGTTGATGATCGCCATGATCAGCGCCCGGTCGCGCCGGACCGGGCGGCCGCGGAATCGGAGTTCCACCGCGGGACTCGGCTGCACGTGGCCTCCAACTCGGGCGGGTCGACGGATGCCGACGATACGCCGACCAGGCCGGCGGCGTCGGCGTGGCCGCCGGTCCGGCTCCGGGCGCCCCGCGCGTCATCGTTCGAGTGGTGTACACGCCTGCCGCCGACGTCCTCTTCCGGCGGTCAAGGTGGCCCGGAAATTCCGGCCTCTGCCCGCCGGGCGATTCCCTTTTGCCGTGGGCCCGTTTCGCTACTCGGCGATAATGTCACTCGCCGCATTTCCGTTGGCACCGCATTTCCGTTGGCACCGCATTTCCGTAGGCGCCGCGTGCTCGACGGGTTTCGCTGGATGGACGGGCACCGCGAGCAGCGCTGGAAACGCCGTTCCAACTTCCGTACGCGCCATTCGTTACCGAGTCGTAGTGAAAGCGGGGCGTCAGGGCGGCATGTCGCTGGATCCCCCGGCGGGCCCGATACCGGGCAGAGGTGGCCACCGGACGGGGCTCCGGGTGGTCTCCCGGCGGCGTGGCCCGCCGCGGGGAGCCCCAGGTCACGTGCTGTGTCTCAGCGGTGAACCCCCGCCCATTCTCCGGGTGTTTCCGCTGTTCAAAGCGGAGTGCCCCCGGCAGGACTCGAACCTGCGACCTAGAGATTAGAAGGCTCTTGCTCTATCCAGCTGAGCTACGAGGGCCCGCGTCGACCGCTGCTGGTCCCGCGCACATCTGGTCACCAGCTTAGTCATCGCTACACCCCTGATCGTCGGATACCGACCAATCGTTTCACCTCCGTCTCACTCGGCTTGATGGGGCGCGCGTCACACCCGTTCGAGAAATCCCGCTGAGGATGCCGCCTCGGCCCCGGCACCACCGGTCGTTCAGCGCGGCCCGTAGCCGCGCTCAGTCCCAGATCTGCACTGCCCTTACGAGGTACGGCGCCTGCGGTACGAAGGTGCCCGGCCCCGGGAACGTGCTGAAGTCGCCTTCGGTGGCGCAGTGTTCGTCCTGGTACACGGTGACGTGCCGGTCGATCCGGTTGCCGAACGAGTGCCCCTCGGCCCCCTCGGGAAGAGGCACGCATTCACCCGGATTGGTGGTACGCAGATCGAATCGTGTGATCGAACCGTTGTAGAACTCCTCGCTCCAGGTGCAGAACTCGCCTTTGGCGCAGGCGAACTCGGGTGGCGGCGCACCGGCCGCGCCGGCGGTACCCGCCCCGCACAGCAGACCGAGCGCGGCGAGCAGGAGTACCCGCGAAACCCGGCCACCGCGGACCGGAACGTGTCGACTCATGTTGTGCATCTCCCCAGTGTCGGAGCGAATCTCTTCGCCGTGGAATGTGCTGGGTCCACGATGTCGAAAGGCATGGCGTTCTGTCAGCCCGTGATTCCACTCCTGTGGACAGGTAGTTGCCCTCCACCCTTTCGTGGCGGGCTGTCCACAATTTCGCGGAAACGGTTGTGCGGTGGACGGCGGAATGCTATTCGGGGGAGGGGCCGGTCGAGCCGCGGACAACGAGTTCGACGCCGAGTGTGACCGGCGCCGGCGCCCGGTGCCCGGCCAGCAGGCGCAACGTCAGCTCCCCGGCGATGCGGCCCTTGCCCACCAGGTCCTGCCGCACGGTGGTCAGCGCGGGCTCGGACCAGCGCGCGGGCGGGGTGTCGTCGAAGCCGACGACGGACAGGTCACGCGGCACGCGCAGCCCTCGCAGCCTGGCGGCCGCGAGTGCGGCGAGGGCGAGCTCGTCGGACATGCACAACAGCGCCGTCGGCCGTGGCTGCCGGTCCAGCAGGCCGCCGGCCGCCTCCAGCGCCTGCTCGCGGGCGATACCCGAGGTCTCCCACACCGGGACGGTGCTCGCGTCGATCCCGGCCGCGGCGATCGTCTCCAGGTAGCCCGCGAGCCGTTCGCGGTTGTCGAGGAAGCGGCTGTTCATCGCCTGCTCCGTGGTCATCGGCCCGCCGCGCGGCTCGGACAGGCACTGCGCGGAGACGATCCCGAACCGCCGGTGGCCCGATTCGAGCAGGTGCCGCGCTGCGGCGACCGCGCCGCCGCGATCGTCCGTGCCCACCCGCGCGGAGCCCGGCACCACGGGCTGGTCGATCACGACGAGTGGCAGTCCCCTGTCCCGGACCGCTCGCAGTGCCTGCGCGCCGTCGGCTAGCGAGTACGCCACGGCGAGATCGGCCTGTGCGGCGAGCACCCGCCCGGCGCGCGGCCCGCCGTCGTCGCCGCCGGGCAGCAGGAGCAGGGCGTGCCCCTCGGGATCGATGGTGGTCGCGAGCGCGTCGAGGGTGATCGACAGCGCCGGGTCGGAGAACGCGGCCGAGAGCCCGCTGTCGAGCATGAACGCGACCGCGCCCGCCCGCTTGGTTGCGAGGCTGCGGGCCACCGGGTCGGGGCCCGCGTAGCCGAGCCGCCGAGCCGCTCGCAGCACCTCTTCCCGCAGGTCGGCGGAGAGCTGGTCGGGCCGGTTGTACGCGTTGGACACCGTCGCACGGGACACGCCGACGGCCGCCGCCACATCGTCGAGTGTCGGTTGCCGCCGTCGCGTCGTTCCCATCCGCGCAGTCTAAGGACAGAAAATCCCTTGCCTCTTCTGAAGCGCTTAAGACATTCTGGCGGAAGGGTTTCAGGGAAGGAGAGCGGGATGGTCTCGCCGCGGTGGGCAGTGATCGTGATCTTCGCGCTCAACGGTGCTTCGCTCGGCTCGTGGGCGCCGCGGACGCCTGCGCTGAGTGAGCGCGTCGGAGTGGGGCCGGGGCCGTTCGGTCTGGCGCTGCTCGGCGCGAGTGTCGGCATGCTGCTCGCCGCGGCCGTGTCGGGGCGCATCGTCGAGCGGCTGGGTGCCCGCACGGTCATCGCGGCCTCCGCCCTCGCCGCGTGCGTGACACTGCCGCTGATCGGCGCGGCAGGCTCATTGCCGTGGCTGGCCGTGGCGCTGTTCGCACTGGGGGCGTCGGCCGGAGTCCTCGACGTGTCGATGAACATCGCCGGGGTCGCGGTCGAACGCAAGGCGGGCCGTCCGGTGATGCCGATCTTCCACGCCGGATTCAGCTTCGGTGCGCTGGCGGGCTCGGCCGCCGCCGCGCTGGCCGCGGGAAGTGGCTGGCCGCCCGCCCGCCACTTCACCGTCGCCGCGGTGGCCGGGGTGCTCGTACTGGCCGTCGTCGTACGCGCCCTCCCGGGAATCGCACCGCATGCGGCCGGTACGTCCCGGGTGACGCCTGCCGGGACGCGGGCTCCCTTGCGGCGCCCCGTGCTGTGGCTGCTGGCCGCCATCGCACTGTGCTCGGCCATCGCCGAGGGTGCGAGCTCGGACTGGTCGGCGCTGCTGCTGACGACGGAACAGCACACCGGCGAGGGGGCGGCCGCACTGGCCTACTCCGGCTTCGCGCTGGCGATGGCCTTCGCGCGGCTCGGCGGCTCGTGGCTGCAGACCCGGCTGGGCTCGACCACGACCCTGTGCGGCGGGGCGGTGTGCGCCGGAGCGGGGCTGCTGGCCGCCGCGCTGGCCGGGACGCCCGCGGTGAGCTACGCCGGTTTCGCCCTGGCCGGTGCGGGGCTGGCGGCGTCGTTCCCGGTCGCCCTCAGCCTGGCCGGGGAGTCGGGCAGGCGGGCCGACGGCGGTGGTGGCGAGCGGGAGGTCGCGTTCGTCACGGCGATCGCCTACACGGGCTTCCTCGCGGGACCGCCGGTGATCGGCGGTATCGCCCACCTCTCCTCGCTGTCGGTGTCGTTCGTCGTGGTCGGCGTGGTCGCGGCCGCGATCGCGCCCGCCGCGATCGCCGCAGCCCGTTCCATGGCGCGGGAGCGAGCCCGGCCCGCGGAGGGCGCGGTCCGCTGAGTGGCCATCGCCGCGATCGGCTTACGCTCGTACCCGTGCCCACCGAACAATCCGTGCCGGCCGATACCTCACGCCGCCCGGCGGGCGTGGCACCGCTGCTGTCCGTCGCGGTGCCGCTCGCCGTGCTGGTGGCTGTGGCCCTGGCCGCGCTCACCGGTGGCGCCACCTACGTCGTCGCGGGCCTGAGTGACCCGGGGACGGTGACCCGGTACGGCATCTCGGTCGTGCGCATCGCCGCCAACTCCGCCGCGGTCCTCTGCATCGGCTCGCTGCTGCTCGCGGCCTTCCTCGTGCCGCCCCAGCGGTCCGGCACCCTCGCGGCCGACGGCTACGCCGCCGTGCGCACCGCGGGGGTCGCGGCGTGGCTGTGGTTCGTCTTCGCCATGGCTTCGGTGTTCTTCACCGCCGCCGACGGCGCGGGCAGGCCGGTCACCGAGGTACTGCGACCACGCGTACTGCTCAACTTCGTCGAGGCGATCGAGCAACCGAAGGCGTGGCTGCTGACGGCGTTCATCGCGCTGCTGCTCGCGCTCGGCTGCCGACTCGTGCTGTCGTGGGGCTGGACGACGGCGCTGTTCTTCCTCGCGGTCGGCGGGCTGCTGCCGATCGCCGCGACCGGGCACTCCGCCAGCGGTGGGTCGCACGACATCGCCACGAACAGCCTGATCTACCACCTGATCGCCGCCGCGCTCTGGGTCGGCGGGCTGATCGCGCTGCTCGCCCTGGGGCGGAGGCGCGGTACGCACCTTACGCTCGCGGCGACCCGGTTCTCCAGGATCGCGCTCGTCTGCTGGATCGTGATGGCCGTTTCGGGCGTGCTCAACGCGATCGTGCGGGTGTCGCCGGAACGGCTGCTGACCACCGACTACGGCCTGCTCGTCCTCGGCAAGGTGGTGGCGCTGCTCGTCCTGGGGGTCATCGGTCACCAGCAGCGGCAGCGCAGCGTACGCAACCTCGTCAACGGCGCGGGCGGCGGGCAGCTCCTGCGGCTGGCCGGCGTCGAGGTGCTCGTCATGTTCGTCACGATCGGGCTCGCCACGGCACTGTCCCGCACGCCACCGCCACAGGAGATCTACACCGAGCCCTCCAACACCGAGCTGCTCATCGGCTACGTGCTGCACGGGCCGCCGACACTGCTGCGGCTGCTGACCGACTGGCGGTTCGACCTGGTGTACGGCACGGCCGCGATCGTGCTCGCCGCCGGCTACGTCGCGGCGGTGCTGAGACTGCGCCGTCGCGGTGACGCGTGGCCTGCGGGCCGGACCGCCGCCTGGCTGCTGGCGTGTCTGGTGCTGCTGATCGCCACGTCGTCCGGGCTCGGCCGCTACGCGCCGGCGATGTTCAGCGTGCACATGGGCAACCACATGCTCCTGTCGATGGTGGCGCCCGTGCTCTTCGTCCTGGGCGGCCCGGTGACGCTGGCACTGCGGGCGTTGCCGGCCGCAGGCAGGCAGGCGCCACCGGGGCCGCGCGAGTGGCTGGTCGCGTTCGTGCATTCGCCGGTGTCGCGGGTGCTGACCCACCCGATCGTGGCGCTGTGCCTGTTCGTCGGGTCGTTCTACGGGCTCTACTACTCGGGCCTGTTCGACAGCGCACTGAACTATCACTGGGCACATCTGGCGATGAACGCGCACTTCCTGCTGGCCGGATACGTCTTCTTCTGGCCGGTGATCGGCGTGGATCCGGCGCCGCGCCGGCTGCCTCCGCTCGGCCGCCTCGGGCTGATCTTCGCCTCCATACCGTTCCACGCGTTCTTCGGCGTGATCCTGATGAACATGCAGACGGTGATCGGCGAGTCGTTCTACCGCGGCCTCCAGCTGCCGTGGGTCGAGAACCTGCTGACCGACCAGCGGCTGGGCGGCGGGATCGCGTGGGCGTCAGGGGAGCTGCCGGTGCTGATGGTGATGGTCGCGCTGCTGGTGCAGTGGGCCAGGACCGACGAGCGCGAGGCCCGGCGCCGCGACCGCCGCGAAGACGCGACGGGCGATCAGGAGCTGGCCGCCTACAACGCGATGCTCAAGCAGATGGCTGAGCAGGAGGGCGCCCGCCGCCCCGAATAGCCGCCCAGGATGCCGCGAGTCCCGCGTTCGTGCCCGCGAGTCCTGCGTTCCTGCCCGCGAATGGCACGTTCCTGCCCGAGTGCGGGCGTTAGCACGGGTCTCCGACGATTCCGGCCACCAGCGCGCCGTCGCGGCCGCGTTGTGCACATCGTGGCCGGTTGTCCACAGATTTCCCGCCACCCCACCGTCCCCGTCCTCGCCCCGGCACGCTGAGACCGAGGCCCGACGAGGAAGTACGGCGGAACACGAAACGGGAAAGGTGAACGTGATGGCTATCGGCGAGACCCTGGTGACGGTGGTCGGCAACGTGTCCAGCGACGTGTCGCAGCGCACCGTCGCGAACGGTGACGAGGTGGTCAGTTTCTGGGTTCGGAGCAACGAGCGGCGCTTCGACAAGGAGAGCGAACGGTGGCGGGACGGGCGGGGTCTTTCGGTCCGGGTGACGTGCTGGCGCCGGATGGCCGCGACGGTGGGCGCTTCGCTGTCGAACGGTGACCCGGTGATCGTCAGCGGCCGGCTGTATACCAGCCGGTTCGAATCCGACGGGCAGCCGCGCGTGGTCTCCGAGCTGGAGGCTCTCGCGATCGGCCCGAACCTGTCGTGGTGCACGGCGACGGTCCGCAGGCTCACGCGCAAGTCCTCCGGCGCGGGCTCCACCGCGCGGTGGGACGGCGGCGGCCCGGTGAACACGGGTCTCGGTGGGGAGGTGACGCCCGGCGAGCGGGACCGGGTGCCCGCGGCGTGATGTGGGCCACGCTGCGCACCGTGCCGGTGTGATCACGCAGTGAACGACGGCATACCCAGGGTGGCCGGACGGTGACCGCCGTCGGGACGCTCAGGAGCTCGCTCTACGATCGCAGGCATGGCCGAGTTCATCTACACCATGAAAAAGGTGCGCAAGACCGTCGGGGACAAGGTCATTCTCGACGATGTCAGCACCGCCTTCTACCCGGGCGCGAAGATCGGCGTCGTGGGGCCGAACGGGGCGGGGAAGTCCACCGTCCTCAAGATCATGGCGGGGCTCGACCAGCCGAGCAACGGCGAGGCGTTCCTGCAGCCGGGCGCCAGTGTCGGCATCCTCCTGCAGGAGCCGCCGCTGAACGACGAGAAGACCGTCCGCGGCAACGTCGAGGAGGGCGTCGGCGAGATCAAGGTCAAGCTCGACCGTTTCAACGAGATCGCCGAGCAGCTCGCCACCGACTACAGCGACCAGCTCATGGAGGAGATGGGCAAGCTGCAGGAGGACCTCGACCACGCCGACGCCTGGGAGCTCGACTCGCAGCTCGAGCAGGCGATGGACGCGCTGCGCTGCCCACCGGGAGAGGAGGAGGTGGCTCATCTCTCCGGTGGTGAGCGCCGCCGGGTTGCGCTGTGCAAGCTGCTGCTGTCGAAGCCCGACCTGCTGTTGCTCGACGAGCCCACCAACCATCTGGACGCGGAGAGCGTGCTGTGGCTGGAGCAGTTCCTGGCCGGCTACCCCGGTGCCGTCCTTGCGGTGACCCACGACAGGTACTTCCTGGACAACGTGGCGCAATGGATCATGGAACTGGACCGCGGGCACGTCGTCGGGTACGAGGGCAACTACTCGACCTACCTGGAGAAGAAGCGCGAGCGCCTGGAGGTGCAGGGCAAGAAGGACGCGAAGCTCGCCAAGCGGCTCAAGAACGAGCTCGACTGGGTCCGCTCGAACGCCAAGGCCAGGCAGACCAAGTCGCGCTCGCGCCTCGACCGGTACGAGGAGATGGCCACCGAGGCGGAGAAGAACCGCAAGCTGGACTTCGAGGAGATCCAGATCCCGCCGGGCCCGCGGCTGGGCAACGTGGTCGTGGAGGTCGAACACCTGCGCAAGGGTTTCGAGGACCGGCTGCTGATCGACGGCCTTTCGTTCATGCTTCCGCGCAACGGCATCGTCGGCGTCATCGGTCCCAACGGTGTCGGTAAGACGACGCTGTTCAAGACGATCGTCGGGCTGGAGGAGCCCGACGCCGGGACGGTGAAGATCGGCGACACCGTGAAGCTGTCCTACGTGGACCAGACGCGGGCCGGCATCGACCCGGACAAGACCGTGTGGCAGGTCGTGTCCGACGGCCTCGACTACATCAACGTCGGCCAGACCGAGATGCCCTCGCGTGCCTACGTGAGCGCGTTCGGGTTCAAGGGCCCCGACCAGCAGAAGCCGGCGGGCGTGCTGTCGGGTGGTGAGCGGAACAGGCTCAACCTCGCGTTGACGTTGAAGCAGGGCGGCAACCTGATCCTGCTCGACGAGCCGACCAACGACCTGGACGTCGAGACGCTCGGCTCGCTGGAGAACGCGCTCGAACAGTTCCCCGGCTGCGCGGTGGTCATCTCGCACGACCGGTGGTTCCTGGACCGGGTGGTGACCCACATCCTCGCCTGGGAAGGCGATGACGAGAACTCCGCAAAGTGGTTCTGGTTCGAGGGCAACTTCGAAGGTTACGAAAAGAACAAGATTGACCGGCTGGGCGCGGACGCCGCTCGTCCGCATCGGGTGACGCACCGCAAACTCACCCGCGACTGACCGAGTACGTGAGAAGAGGTTCTCAGCAAGCCTGAGCGAGCACTGAGCGAGCACGCCGGAGCGAAAACCGAGCGGAGTCCCCCGTGGTAGCCAGTAAGCACACCAGCCGAAGCGTGGCCAACGGCCGCAGTCCCGCGGTCCGCGGCGGCGCCGAGGGAAGCCTGGCGGCCGTTGAGCACCTCGTCGAGCAGGCCGGCCGGTTCGGCCTGCGTGCCCCGGAGATCGCACTCGTGCTCGGGGAACGGGCGGCGTCACTCGCCGAGGCCGCGGGCTCGCACGAGCTTTGGGTGCGGGCCGAGGCTCTCGTGGTGCACGCGCGGGTGCTGCTGGGCCACCGGGCGCCCACGGTCGGCCGGGCGGTGGCCGCGCTGCGCGCGGCGGAGGACGCGGGCCGGCCGGAGCTGGCCGCGCAACTGCGTACCGACCTCGCGGTGTGTGCGCGCAGCGTCGGAGCACCGCTCACCGGGCTGGCGGCCCTGCGGCCCGTACTGACGGTCACCGGGCTGTCCGCGACGCAGCGCGCGGTCGCCCTGTGCCACCTTGTCGGCTGCCTGGGCACCCTGGGCCGCAAGCCCGAGCTCGACCGGGTGCTCATGGAGGGTGACCGGCTGGTGTCGGCCGACGACGCGCTGGGTGGTGACCGCAGGCTGCTCGCCCGCGCACTGCTCCGCGTCGGAATCTCGGCGCATCGCAGGCGCCACGGTGACCTCATCGGCGCCGCCGACGCGGCGCGGACGGGGATCGGCTTCCTCGACCACATCGAGGACAAGGACGCCGATGGTGGGCTGGCCCGGGTGCGCCTTGTCCTGGAGCTGGTCTGCGCGCTGCTCGATCGCGGCGACGGGGAACTGGCCGTCGAGGTCGCGCAGCCCGTGCTGGCCCAACCCGAGCGGGCGGCGAGCGTGGCCCCGGCCGGGTGGCTCCGGCTCGCCATCGCCACCAGGGTGCACCTGCGGACCGGCTCGGCGGACGCGGCCGCGCACATGCTCCGCGACGCCGCCCACAGCGCCGCCTGGCACGAGCTGCACGCGCTGGCCGCGCGGCTCTGGCTGGAGCTCGCCCACGTCGAGGAGCGCATCGGCGAGCTGCCGGACGCGATCCAGTGTCTGCGCGAGGCCCGCGCCGCCGAACACCTGCACGCACGTGCCCGCAGCCAGGCGCGCGCCCTGCTCATCGGCGAGTTCGGCTCGGGGGAACAGGCGCCGGTCGACCTCGCCGAGTTCGTGGTCACGACCGCGCACGCGCCCGTTCCGACCGCTGCGACTCCCACGCGGGGGCCCGACCCGGCGCCGACGGTGGTGCTGCCTGCCGTCCGGTTCGGTTCGACGGAGACGGCCGAGCCGGCCGGGCAGGCGCAGGCCCGGGGCGAACCCGTCGAACACACACCCGCGGCACACACGGAAGCGGCGGTGGCCGAACCGCAGCGGGCTGCGCACCGTACCGAGCAGCCTGCGCGGCGCTCACGCTCCGCGGAGTCCGCACCGGTGTCTTCGGTGTCGGCGGTGTCCTCGGCCCGCACCCGGCACGACGCCGAGCACGGCTCGGTGGCCGCGCGCTCGGTGCTCGACCGGCTCGGTATCTCGGCGGGCGGCGCCGGTGGACGCAGGCGAGCAGTGGACGACGACGCGCGGCCGCCGCGTGAGCGGGAACGGGCGGAGCGCGACGAGCGGCCGGAGCGTCAGCCGGAGCAGTCGGAGCGGTACGAACGGGCAGAGCGCGCCGGGTGGGCGGGGCGTGACGAGTGGACGACGTGGGACGAGCAGCCCGGGCGCGACGAGCGGGCGGAGCGCGACGAGACACCGCAACCGTGGACGCACCTTCCGGACGGCCCGCCACCGAGGACCGAGGAGCCTCCCGCGGCCGCGAAGCAGGACGAACGCGAGGCCGACGACGACTACGGCTGGCTGCCCCGGCTACGGCTGCCGCCCTCGCTGGCCCCGCTCGACGATCTCGGCTCCGGCTACTCGTCGCCCGAGCCGGCGAGCGCGCCCGCGGAACAGGCCAACGGCGGTGGCTCCTACGTACAGGACTCCTACACACAGGACTCCTACACACAGGACTCCTACACACAGGACTCCTACACACAGGACCCTTACACACAGGACTCCTACGCACAGGAACAGCCGCCCGATGACGAGCCACCACCGGGCGCGGGGCTGGCGGAACTGCTCGCCCGCGCACTGGCCGAGCACCGGGCGGGCACGTCCAGCGCCGCGGCACTGGTGAAGCAGCTCGGTACCCGGCACGGGGACGACGAGCCGCGGCGGATCAACGGCCGCCACAACGACGACTGACGAACCGGCTCGCGGCTCCGGCCGGCGTGCGCCCGCGCCGGCCGGAGCGACCGCAGGTTCCGGGAACGTCCGGCGGCGGAGCGGTTCGCGCGGCCGGGTACGTCCCGAGGCCCGGCACGGACTTTGCAGCCTCTCGCAGTAGGGTGAGCGCGGATAGGCACATCGAGGTGTCAAGGCCAGTGAGTGGGGAGTTGCGTTGCCTGACATGAGCTCGACCGGAGCCCCGACCCGGTCGGCAGGGGGTGCGGAAGAGGCCCGTCCGGCACGCCGGTCGGCGAGCCCGGAGCAGGTCCGGGACGAGCTGATCGACGCCGCCGCGGCACAGGCACCGGACATCGGTGAGTTGATCCGCCTGTACTTCCGGCTCATCCCGGCCGAGGAGATCATCGGGGACGATCCCGCCGACCTGGTCGGGGCGGTGCGCTCACACGTGCAGCTCGCGCAGCGGCGCGTGCCCGGCAGGCCCGTGGTACGACTGCTCAACCCGACCACCGCCGAGGACGGCTGGACGCGCGAGTCCACCGTCGTCCAGCTCGTCACCGACGACATGCCCTATCTCGTCGACTCGGTGGCCTCGGAGCTGTCCCGCGGCGGGGTCCAGGTGCAGCGGATCGTGCACCCCATCGTCGTCGTGACACGCGACGTCACGGGCAACCTGCTGGACGTATATCCCGACGCGGACGTCGCGGCTCCGCCCGCGGGTGCCACCGCCGAGTCGTGGATGTACCTCGAGATCGACCCGATCAGCGACCCGCAGCGTGCGCGGGACCTCGACAACAGGCTGGCCACGGTCCTCGGGGACGTACGCGAGGTCGTCGAGGACACCGACAAGATGATCGAGGCCGCGCGCGGTATCGCGGCCTCGCTCGACTCCGACCCGCCACCGCTGCCCGCGGACGAGGTCAGCGGGGGAGCCGACCTGCTGCGCTGGCTCGCGGCGGGGCACTTCACCTTTCTCGGCTACCGGCACTACGAGCTCGTGTCCGACCCGGAGACCGGCGAACCCGCACTGCGTGCCGCGCTCGCCTCCGGCCTCGGGGTGCTGCGGCAGGACAGCCTGGCCGCGCGCAGCCTGGTCGCAGGCCCGGACAGCGGAGCGCAGGCACTGGCGCCGACGCTGCTCGTACTCACCCAGGCGAGCGCACCGTCCACTGTGCACCGTCCGATCTACCCGTACTACGTCGGCGTCAAGACCTTCGACGAGCGTGGCAACGTCGACGGCGAGCACCGCTTCCTCGGGATGTTCACCACCTCCGCGCTGCACGAGGACGTGCTGCACATCCCGGTGATCGAGCGCCGGGTCCGCGAGGTCATCCACCGGGCGGGCTTCCCGATGGAGTCGTACTCGGGCCAGCGAATGCTGGAGGTGCTGCAGAACTGGCCCCGGGCGGACCTGTTCTCGGCCGACACCGACTCGCTCTACGCCACCGCGACCGGCGCGATCACCCTCGCCGACCGGCGCAGGCTGCGGTTGTTCCTTCGCCAGGACCCCTACGGCCGGTTCTACTCCTGCCTGGTGTTCCTGCCCCGTGACCGCTACACCACGCGCTCGCGGCTGGCCATGCAAGAGGTGCTGCTGCAGGAGCTGGAGGGAACGAACCTCGAGTACAGCACACGGCTGGGCGAGACGATCCTCGCCCAGGTGCACTTCACCGTGTACACCGATCCGTCCCGGTCCATCGAGCCGGACACCCTGCGCATCCAGGAGCGGCTCAACGAGGCGGTGCGGAGCTGGGACGACCGCGTGGTCGAGGCGATCCTGGCCGAGCGCCGCGAACGTGCCGGCACCGGCAAGGCGGTGACGTTCGCCGGGGAGGAGTCGGCGACCGAGCTGGGCCACCGGTACGCGGCCGTGTTCCCGGAGGCCTACAAGGAGGACTTCACCGCCGAGGTCGCGCTCGCCGACCTGCGCAAGCTGGAGTCGCTGACCGACGCGAGCGATCTGGAGATGACGTTCTACCTGCCGCCGGACGCGGCGGTGGGGGAGCGCAGGTTCAAGCTCTACCTGCTCGGCGAGGGCGTCACCCTCTCGAAGCTGCTGCCGGTGCTCCAGTGCATGGGCGTGGAGGTCATCGACGAACGGCCGTACGAGCTGCAGCGCGACGACGGTACCCGGTCCTGGATCTACGACTTCGGCCTGCGCGTCGACCAGCGCGTGCTCGCGCAGATCGACGAGCGGGCCGAGCGCGACCTGCAGGTCAGGTTCCAGGAGGCGTTCGCGGCCGCGTGGCACGGCGACTGCGAGGTCGACTGGTTCAACGCCCTGGTGCTGCGCGCGGGGCTCACCTGGCGGCAGGCCGCCGTGCTGCGCGCGTACTCGCGCTATCTCCGGCAGGCCGGCAGCCCGTACTCGCAGACCTACATCGAGAACGCGGTGCTCGCGCACACCGACATCGCCACGGCGCTGGTGCGGCTGTTCGAGACCCGCTTCGATCTCGGCCGCGAACCGGACCAGCGGCAGCACGAAGTCGACGCGCAGATCGAGGACATCAACACCCGGGTCGACGCGGTGACCAGCCTCGACGAGGACCGGATCCTGCGCAGGCTGATGTCGGCGATCGTGGCAACGCTGCGCACGAACTACGCGGTGACCGACGCCGAGGGCCGCCCGCGGCCGTACCTGGCGGTCAAGCTGGACCCACAGCGCGTTCCGGACCTGCCGGAACCCCGGCCCGCGTTCGAGATCTTCGTGTACTCGCCGCGCGTGGAGGGGGTGCACCTGCGGTTCGGCTCGGTGGCCCGCGGCGGGCTGCGCTGGTCGGACCGGCGGGAGGACTTCCGCACCGAGGTGCTCGGGCTGGTGAAGGCACAGGCGGTGAAGAACGCCGTGATCGTCCCGGTCGGGGCCAAGGGCGGGTTCGTGGTGAAGCGCCCGCCCGAACCGCAGGGCAGCGCCGCGCGTGACCGGGAGGCCTACCAGGCGGAGGGCATCGCGTGCTACCGCATGTTCATCTCCGGGCTGCTCGACCTCACCGACAACCTCGTCGACGGCCGGACCGTGCCCGCGCGCGACGTCGTGCGCTACGACGCTGACGACAACTACCTCGTGGTGGCCGCCGACAAGGGCACGGCGTCGTTCTCCGACATCGCCAACGAGGTCTCGGCGAGCTACGGCTTCTGGCTCGATGACGCGTTCGCCTCCGGCGGCTCGGTCGGCTACGACCACAAGGCGATGGGGATCACCGCCAAGGGCGCGTGGGAGAGCGTGCGGCGGCACTTCCGCGAGCTCGGCCTCGACACGCAGAACGAGGAGTTCACCGTCGTCGGCATCGGTGACATGGGCGGCGACGTCTTCGGCAACGGGATGCTGCTGTCCGAGCACATCCGCCTGGTCGCGGCGTTCAACCACCTGCACGTCTTCCTGGACCCGGACCCGGACGCCGCGGCGTCCTTCCAGGAGCGCAAGCGGCTTTTCGACCTGCCCCGCTCGTCGTGGGACGACTACGACCGCTCGCTGATCAGCGAGGGTGGCGGCATCTACCCGCGCAGTGCCAAGAACATTCCGATCACGGCGCAGGTGCGGGAGGCGCTGGGCCTCGGCGACGACGTGCGCAAGATGTCGCCGGCCGAACTGGTGCACGCGATTCTGCTCGCGCCCGTGGACCTGCTGTGGAACGGCGGGATCGGCACCTACGTCAAGGCGGAGTCGGAGAGCCACGCCGACGTCGGTGACAAGGCCAACGACGCCGTGCGGGTCAACGGCAGCCAGCTGCGCCTGCGGGTCGTGAGCGAGGGCGGCAACCTCGGACTGACCCAGCGTGGCCGCATCGAGTTCGCCCGCAACGGCGGCAAGATCAACACGGATGCGCTCGACAACTCCGCGGGCGTCGACTGCTCCGACCACGAAGTCAACATCAAGATCATGCTCGACCAGCTGGTCACCGCCGGTGAACTGGACCGTGGGCAGCGCAACGAGTTGCTGGAGCAGATGACCGGCGAGGTCGGCGAGCTGGTGCTGACGGACAACTACCGGCAGAACGCCGTGCTCGGCATCAGCAGGGCGCACGCCGCGCCGATGTTGTCGGTGCATCAGCGCCTGGTCGCGGCTCTCGAGGAGAAGGGCGCGCTCGACCGCGAGCTGGAGGCGCTGCCGAGCGACGCCGGTTTCCAGGAGCTGGAGAAGGCGGACGAGGGGCTGACGTCGCCGGAGCTGGCGACGCTGCTCGCCCATGTCAAGCTCGACCTCAAGGAGGAGCTGCTCGACAGCGAGCTGCCGGACGCCGAGGTGTTCGCGCGCAGGCTGCCGGAGTACTTTCCGCAGCCGCTGCGGGAACGCTTCGGCGGCGTGATCGGCCAGCACCCGCTGCGCCGTCAGATCACGACGACCCTGCTGGTCAACGAGGTCGTCGACGGCGCGGGTGTGTCGTTCGCGTTCCGGCTGGCCGAGGAGCTGAACGCGACCGCGACCGATGCGGTGCGCGCCTACGCGGTGGTCACCAACGTCTACGGGTTGCCGTCGCTGTGGGAGAGCATCGCCGAGCTCGACAACGTCGTGTCGACCGAAACGGCGGACCGGATGGTGCTGGAGACCCGCCGCGTGCTCGACCGCGCCGCACGGTGGTTCCTGACCAACCGTCCGCAGCCGCTGGCCGTGGGTGCCGAGATCAACCGGTTCGGCGAGACGGTGGACCAGCTCCTGCCGAAGCTGGGCGAGGTGCTGCGGGGCCGGGAGGCCGAGAGCGTGCGCGGGGATGTCGAGCGCCTGCGTGCCGCCGGGGTGCCGGACGACCTGGCGGACCGGATCGCGTTGCTGCTGTTCGGCTACGGCCTGCTCGACGTCACCGAGGTCGCCGAGCTCGCCGAGCAGGAGGTGGGCCTGGACACCGAGCGCAGCCCCGTGGAGACGGCCGAGCTCTACTACGCGATGTCCGACCATCTCGGCATCGACAACATGCTCACGTCGATCAACGCGCTCGAACGCGGCAACCGCTGGCACGCGCTCGCCCGGCTGGCGCTGCGGGACGACCTCTACTCCTCGCTGCGGGCGATCACCCTCGATGCGATGCGGCAGAGCGACCCGGGGGACGGCGCGGACGAGAAGATCGCCAAATGGGAGCAGGTCAACTCCTCCCGCCTCGCCAGGGCGCGCTCGACCCTGCTGGAGATCGAGCGCTCCGGCAGGCTCGACCTCGCCACGTTGTCCGTCGCCGCGCGGCAGATCCGGAGCACGGTGCGCTGATGCGAGCACAACGGGCACCGGAGGAGTACGTGGCGCTGGTGCGGCCGCGCTGGTCGGACATGGACGTCTTCGGGCACGTGAACCACGCGAACATGGTGACGTTGCTGGAAGAGGCGCGCGTGCCGCTGCTGTTCGACAAGGCATCCGCGGCGGGCCTCGCCGACTTCGCGAAGGGAATCGTGGTGGTGCACCTGACCGTCGACTACCGTGCGCCGGTCGTCGTGGACGGCCAGGACGTCCGGGTGGTGATCACGCTGGACCAGCTCAGGCATGCGTCGTTCACCCTCGACTACGCGGTCCATAGTGGACCGTCCGGGGACGACGACGTCGCGGTGACCGCGCGGACGGTGCTCGCGCCTTTCGACGTCCGTCGTGGACGGCCGCGCCGGTTGACCGGTCAGGAGCGCGAGTTCCTTTCGACGGTCCTGCCCAGCGCAGGAGCCGACGGTGCCTGAGCTGCGTATTCCCGATGCCGCCGACCGGGAGACGCTCGGCGCGTTCATCGCGCGAGCCGTCCGGATGGACGCGCAGGCCGCCGTCCGGCTGCGCATGCGCTCGCCGGGCATCCTGGAGGCGTGGGTGGCCACCCCGTTCGACGTGCTGGTGACCAGGGCGGTCGCCGGTGAGGTGACGCCTGCCGACGTCACCGTTTCCGGCAGCGAGCTGCTGGCCGCTCTCACCGTCACGCCGGGTGAGCGGATGGATCCCGGTCCCGCCCGTGACCTCCTGTGGCGCTCCGACCTGCCCGCCGCCGGTCACTGGCGGCCGGTCGACGAGCTGCCGGTGTCGGTGGTCGCCGAGCTGGCCGATCGCGGCGTGGAGCTGGCGAGGGAGAACGTCGGCCCGCAGGGCACACCGCCCGCCTCGCTGATGGACCAGACGGTGCTCACGGTGAGCAACGGCGAGCTGGAGATCAAGGTGCCGATGCGGTGCCTGTTCGCCCTGTCCGGCATGGGGTTCGTGGACGCGTCGCTGTCCGGTGACGTGGTACGCGTGACGGCGAGCGACTCGTGGATGCGCCTGGACGCGAGGTACGGGGCGGTGCTGCGCAGGCGGCACGCTCTCCTGCCGCTGCTGCTGTAGCGCTGGATCCGGCCGGCGATCGCGGGCATCGTAGGGAGATGAGCGAAGACGAGCGCTCCGGCGACGCCGATAGTGACCCCACCGCGGACTTCCTCGCGAGCGTGCGCCCGGAGGAGACGCCGTGGCGCACCGAGCGGCCCGCGGCGGCGGCCGGTGATCCCGGGCCCGCGGAGCCCGAGCGGTGGCGGCGTACCAGGGCGGCCGCCAGAGCGGCCGGTCAGGCGGCGCCGTACGTGCAGGCGGCCACCCTCGTGGGCTGGCTCGCCACCGAGGGCACCGAGGTCACGGAGGGCACGGAGAGTACCGGCGACACCGATGCCCCGCTCGCGCCCGATCCCGGCGTGGGCGGAGCCACCTAGTACGAGCAAGGAGGCCCTGTTCTCGTCCGGCGGTGGTGAAGCGGCCTGTGCCCGCGCCTGGCGGGTGGTGGCGCGGGAGTGCGGTCACCGGCCGAGGAGGTTGCGCATCCGCTCGATCTCGGCGGCCTGGCCGGCGAGCACGTCCTGGGCCATCTCCAGCGCGCGCGGCTCGATGCCGTGCGCCAGCTCGTCCTCGGCCATCGTCAGGGCGCCCTCGTGGTGGGTGATCATGAGCTGCAGGAACAGGCGGTCGAACTCCGCCCCGCCGGCGGCGCGCAGGGCGTCGATCTGCTCCGGGGTCGCCATGCCGGGCATGAGGTCGTCGCCGTGTGCACCGTGCTCACCATCGCCACCGTGCTCCGTGTGTTGCCCGTGACCGTGCCCGGCGAGCCAGTCCGTCATGGCCGTGATCTCCGCGTCCTGTGCCGCCGCGATCCTGCCCGCGATGGCGCGGACCTGCCGATCACTCGCCCGGTCAGCCACCAGGTCGGTCATCGTGATGGCCTGCCGGTGGTGCGGGATCATCATCGTCATGTACCGCACGTCGGCCTCGTTCGGGGCCACCGTGTCCGCGCCCTGGGGCGCAGCGGCGCTCGCGGACTCACCGGGGCGGCCCGGCACGATCACCTCGGCGGCTGCGTCCTCCGGCGGCTCAGGGTCGCTCACACAGCCGGCCAGCACGAACACCGCCACCACACCTGCCGCCGCCAGCCGCGCGCGGCCCACCCCGGATCCCATCGCGCCAGCGAACAGCCTGTGCTGCCCGGAAGTCAATCGGCACGGGCAGGTTCACCGGAAAACCCTCCATTCGTCGCTATCTGACGCGTACGTGACGGGGGACAATCGGCCAGCAAAGTTGGGCGAGAGGAGACCACACGGTGAAGAAGTCTCGATCTACCCGGCGGTGGAGCGGCCTTGTCGTCGCGGCCGTCGCCGCCCTGACCGCCAGCGGCCTCGCCGCCGCCCCGGCCGCCGCCCAGGGCGAGACGCCGGGTGTCGACGAGATCGCGCGCAGCGCCAACATGCGGCAGGTCGCCAACCTGCCGAAGCAGGCGCCGTTCGACAAGCAGAGTGCGTTCGGCACCGACATCGCCTTCACGAAGGGGCACGCGATCGTCGGCAACTACGACGGCTTCACGATCTACGACGTGCGTAAACCGCACAAGCCGCGAATCGTCAGCCAGGTGCTGTGCCCCGGCGGCCAGAACGACGTCTCCGTCTCCGGTGATCTGCTGTTCCTCTCCACCGACTACGCGCGCAGCAACGACTCGTGCACCAGCGAGCCGATGCCCGCCTCGAACCCGGCGTCGTGGGAGGGCATCAAGGTCTTCGACATCAGCGACTTCGCCGCACCGGAGTACGTCGCGGCCGTGCGCACGGACTGCGGTTCGCATACGCACACGATGGTGCCGGACCGCAAGCGCGGCTCGGTGCTGCTCTACGTGTCGTCGTACTCGCCCGCGCCCGACCTGCCGAACTGCCAGCCGCCGCACGACAAGATCTCGATCGTCGAGGTGCCGGTCAAGAACCCGGAGGCCGCAGAGCTGATCGCGACCCCCGTGCTCTTCCCCGACGGCGGTAACGAAGGTGGTACGAACCCGGACGGCACCCGGCGCTCGCCGACCACCGGCTGCCATGACCTGACGGCCTACCCGAGCAAGAACCTGATGGCGGGTGCGTGCATGGGCGACGGCGTGCTGATCGACATCGCGGACAAGCTCAACCCGCGCGTGATCGAGCGGGTGCAGGACAACGTCAACTTCGCGTTCTGGCACAGCGCCACCTTCAACAACGCCGGCACGAAGGTGATCTTCACCGACGAGCTGGGCGGCGGCGGGCTCCCGACCTGCAACGCGGAGTTCGGGCCGAACCGCGGAGCGGACGGCATCTACGACATCGCCGGCCGCGGCGACGGCCGCACGCTCGAGTTCCGCTCCTACTACAAGATCCCGCGGCACCAGGCCGAGACCGAGAACTGTGTGGCGCACAACGGATCGCTGATCCCGGTCAAGGGCCGCGACATCATGGTGCAGTCGTGGTACCAGGGCGGCGTCTCGGTGTGGGACTTCACCGACTCGGCCAACCCGAAGGAGATCGGGTACTGGGAGCGGGGCCCGCTGTCCGACACCGAGCGCGTCGTCGGCGGCACGTGGTCGGCCTACTACTACAACGGCTACATCTACTCGTCCGACATCCAGAAGGGCCTCGACGTGCTGGCGATCCACGACTGGCGCACGGCACCGGCTAAGCGGGTCCGCTACGACGAGTTCAACGCCCAGACGCAGCCGCACTACGGCCGCTGACCAACCACGCGGCGGCGCCGGCAGCCAGCTTGCCGTCCACCAGCGGGGCGCTGGACAACAGCACCTCGCCGGGCGGCAGCGGCACCGGCGCCGCCGACGTGTTCAGCGCGCACACCAGCCCGCCCGGATGCCGGCGGAAGGCGAAGCAGCCGGGCGGCGCGCCGTACCACTCGATCTCGTCACCGTCGAACGCCGTGCGCTCCCGGCGCAGGTCCAGGGCACGACGGTAGAGCGAGAGCGTCGACGAGGAGTCCTCCAGCTGCGCCTCCACGGTGAGTGCGGCCCACTCGCGGGGGACGGTGACGCCGGCCGTGGCACCGGAGAAGCCGAACGGCGGCTCGGGGCCTTCCCACGGGATCGGTGCGCGGGTGCCCTCACCGAGCCCGGCGTCGTCGAGTCCCAGCTCCTCACCGTTCTGCAGCCAGATCGCGCCGGGCAGGGCCAGTTCCACCAGCGCCATCGCGCGTGCCCGGTCGCGCCCGTCGGCGCCGCCTCCGAAGCGGGTGACCTGCCGTACCCCGGCGTGTCCCGCCGGTGCCCACGTGGCGGGCGCACCCGCGGACGAGGCGAGGGCGAGCGAGCGCTCGATGGCGGCCTGCAGCGCGTCGGCGTCGAAGCGGGTCTGCCCGAGCCGCAGGTCGAGGCCGAGGTGCAGCTCGTCGCGGCGCAGGTACCGGGCGAAGCGCTGCTCGTCGCGCGCCCTGATCTCGCCGACCGCGACGGTGTCCGGATACTCGGCGAGCACCTTCCGGATCATCTGGTGGATCTCGTGCACGCCGTCGTTGTCGAACCGCGGGTCATCGGGTCCGGCGAGTGGCGTGCCCGCCGCCCGCGCGGCCATGTCGGGAAGGCCGGCCGGCTTCGCCATGCCCTGCGCCGCGCAGATCCGGAAGCCGTCGACGCCGCGGTCGAGCCAGAACCGCAGCGTGCGCTCGAGGTCGGCGTGAACCTCGGCGTTGGTCCAGTTCAGGTCCGGCTGCCCGGGCCCGAACAGGTGCAGATACCACTGGCCGTCGGGCAGCCGGGTCCAGGCGGGCGCGCCGTCCGTGCCGATCCAGTTGTTCGGGGGCAGCTCACCGCCCGGCCCCGTGCCGTCGTGGAAGTGGTAGCGCTCGCGCTCAGAGCTGCCCGGCGGGGCGGCCAGGGCGGCGGTGAACCACGTGTGCCGGTCGCTGGTGTGGTTGGGCACGAGGTCCAGCAGCAGCCGGATACCGGAGGCGTGCACGTCGGCGACCAGCTCGTCGAACCGTTCGAGGTTGCCGAGCACTGGGTCCACCGCGCGCGGGCCGGCCACGTCGTAGCCGTCGGCGACCGCGGGGGAGAGGTAGAACGGCGTCAGCGAGAGCGCGTCCACCCCGAGCAGCTCCAGGTAGCCGAGCCGGCCGCGGATCCCTTCCAGGTCACCGACCCCGTCACCGTCGGAGTCGGCGAAGGAGCGCACGTGCACGCGGTAGAACACCGCGCCCTGCCACCAGCCGCGAGCGGCCGGCTCGGGGCGCCTCTTCCCGATGGCTCGCCGCACCACCAGGTCACACCCAGCTGTTCATCATCGAGTTCGCCGCCATCTCCAGGTAGTTCCACAACTCCTGGCGGTAGGGCTCCTCGATGCCCGACTCGTCGACCGCGATCCGCATCGCACGCAGCCACGCGTCGCGCTCGATGGGGCCGACCTTGAACGGGGCGTGCCGCATCCGCAGCCGCGGGTGACCACGCTGGTCGGAGTAGGTGTGCGGGCCGCCCCAGTACTGCATCAGGAACAGCCGGAGGCGCTCCTCGGCGGGGCCGAGGTCCTCCTCCGGGTAGAGCGGGCGCAGCACCTCGTCCTCGGCGACCTCGGCGTAGAACCGCGCGACGATCTTGCGGAAGGTCGGCTCGCCGCCCACCGCCTCGTAGAAGGTGCGCGGGTCGCTCGCCTGCGGTTCGCTGCTCACGTCTGCCACGTCTCCATTCTGCCTTTCGTTGCGCCGGTGGCTTTGGTTCAGCCGCCGTTGGCGCCGGTCTGCGGAGCGCCGAAGAACCGGCCGAGCGGCGGCTGGAAACCGGCCTCCTCGATGGCGGGCATGATCTTCGCGCGCAGGGCGCGCTGCACCGCCCACTGGCGGCCGGGCCGGACCTTGACGGTGAGCCGGAGCTGGATGCCCTCGGGGGTCACGCTCTCCACGCCGAGCACCTCGGGCGGTTCGAGCACGTCCGGGGCGATCGCATCGCTCTCGGCCGCGGTCGCCGCCACGTCCCCGAGCACGGCGGTCGCCCGGCTCACGTCGGTGTTGTAGCTGAGCGGGATGTCCACGAGTGCCACGGCGTAGCCCTGGCTGGAGTTGCCGACCCGGAGCACCTCGCCGTTGCGGACGTACCAGACGGTGCCGTTGATGTCGCGCAGCGTGGTGATCCGCAGGCCGACGGCCTCAACGGTGCCGACGGCCTCGCCGACGTCGACGACGTCGCCGACGCCGTACTGGTCCTCGAGCATCATGAAGATGCCGGACAGGAAGTCGCGGACGAGGTTCTGCGCACCGAAACCCAGCGCGACGCCGACGATGCCAGCCGAGGCGATGATCGGGCCGAGATTGATGCCGAGCTCACCGAGAACGAGGACGAACGCCAGTCCGTACACCACGAACGAGGTGATGGACTTGAGCACCGAGCCGATCGTCTGCGCCCGCTGGCGCCGCCGTTCCAGAACGACCGGGCCGAGGCCGCCCGGCGCGCGCTCCCGCAGCGGGCGCAGCAGGGCGGGCAGCTTGTCCCCGTTCAGCGGCGCGGTCGTCAGCCGGTCGATCAGTTTGCGGATGAGCAGCCGCGCGAGCACCGCGATGGCGACGATCAGCAGGATGTGCAGCGGCTTGGCGACGAGCCAGTCCGCCGAGCCCGCCAGCCAGGGGTTGCCCGTCAGATGCCATACCTGCTGGCACCAACTGCCCGCGTCCTCGATGCAGGAGGGCGGTTCGCTGAGCAACTGGTACACGTCGGGCGCAGCTCCTTTCACATGTGATGCCGCACACTCTTATGCTCCCGTGGCGGCTCCAGGTGAGGCATGTTGACCTCATCGAGTCCACCCGCAACCGTACTTGGAGATGACACGTCGCTGAACGCACGTGCGTTTCGGGCGCGGAATGTGGTCGACTTAGGGCTGCACCGGTGGAGGTGGTCGAGTGCCAGACCGACAACCCGTCCCCCACGGCGTCCGTTCCCGGCATCCGGCCGGGCAGGCGCCGGAGGTCTTGCTGTGCCCGCCGGTGGGAGGCGCGGGGCCGGGTGAACCGCACCCACCGGCAATGGCCGGTGGACCGACCAGTGGACCGCAGCCCGTGGGGCCGCCCAATCGGGGCGGCCGCGTCACCCGCTCGCACGGCCAGCGCCGGGCTCGCGAATCGGGCGGAGGTCCGGCGCTCACCTGGGGAAAGCGGCGGGTGTTGCTGCTCAACGCCACGTTCGAGCCGCTCACCGCGCTGCCGCTGCGGCGGGCCGTCGTGCTGTTGATCTGTGGCAAGGCGGAGATCGTCCACGAGGATCCGGCGGGGCTGACCCTGCATGCGGCGACGACGGCCGTGGAGGTGCCGTCGGTCATCCGGCTGAGTACCTATGTGCGGGTACCGTACCGGGCGCAGGTGCCGCTCACGCGCGCCGGCCTGATGCACCGCGACCGCTTCCGCTGCGCGTACTGCGGGGGCCGCGCCGAGACCATCGATCATGTGGTGCCGCGCAGCCGTGGCGGTGCGCATTCCTGGCAGAACTGTGTCGCCTGCTGCGCCAGGTGTAACCACCGCAAGGCGGACAAGCTGCTCTCCGAGATCGGCTGGCGGCTGAAGGTCGTGCCACGGGCGCCGCACGGGCCGCACTGGCGGCTGCTCGCGCACTCCGGCGAGGCGGACCCGTTGTGGCAGCAGTACCTCGGCGCCCCGGCCGCGTGAGCCGCGGCCGGGAGCGCGCCAGAGGTCAACGGGCCGGCTTCGGCTGCCGGCCTTGCCGCCGGGTCAGGCGGCGAGTGCGTACTCCGACCGGCAGGTGACGCGGGTGCCGCGGGTGACCCTGGTCCCGCGCGTGACGCGCGTGCCACAGGTGACTCGCGTGCCTGCCGTGACCCTCGTCCCGCGGGTGACCCTGGTGCCGCGCGTGACGCGGGTGCCTGCCGTGACGCGGGTACCGGCGGTGACCCGTGTACCACGCGTGACGCGCGTACCCATGGTCACCCGAGTGCCGGACGTCACCCGTGTGCCGCGGGTAACCCTGGTTCCGCGCTCCGCGGACGCGTCGAACAGCGGCGAAACAGTGTCGAAACTCGCCTTGGCGGGGATAACGGCAGTGGGCATGGGGTGTCCTCCTGTGACCGGTGTGATCTGTTGGGGATGGGGAGGCTCGGGCGCAAGGCCCGTACAGGTGAAAAACGTACGAGCATTCGTCCCGGGGTACAAGACAACGGCGGCGGGTGCCGCCGCCCGTACGTTGAACTGCGACCTTTCGCGCGGAAGGTTTCGGCTCAACGTGGGAGCCGATCCGTGGCAAACGACGGACGGTGTTTCTCCGGCGACCAACGGTCCGCCCGCGCGTGCCGCCTGGTGTGCGTGAGGATGGTGTCGGATACCCTGCGCGCGTGAACATCCTCGAGACGATCCTGGTCTACGCGGCGATCCCGCTCGCGATCTACGGCGTCTGCGCGCTGGCGACCCTGCGGTCGAAGCTGGCGAGCTCGCCGAGGTACCGGCCCGGGCAGCCGTGGGAGTATCCGCCGATGTGGTGGAGCGCCAACCCGGAGGGCGTCGGTGGTCCGGCCACCGCCGAAGGCGAGACGGCCGCCCCGTCGAAGGTCCGAGGAGGTGCTCGTGGCAACTGGTGAAGTCACCCAGGAGAGCAAGTCGACCGGCCTGGAGGGCACCGAGCTGCAGCCCGGCGCCGCCGTTACGGCAAGCGGCCGCGTGTCCGTCGCGCAGATGTACGAGCCGCCTGCTCCATCCGGCCCGTTCAGTACGGCGCAGCTCGCCCGGCTGGACGAGGCGCTGACGCTGGCCAGCCGGGAGTCCGGCCTCGAGTTCAGCATCTACCTCGGGGAGCTGGGCGAGGACACCCGCGCGGGCGCCGAGTCACTGCACGACACACTCGGCGAGCTCGCCGACCGGGCCGTGCTCATCGCCGTGTCGCCGGGCCAGCGGGTGGTCGAGGTCGTCACGGGCGCGGAGGCCATGCGCCGGCTGCCCGATCGGGGCGCCAAGCTCGCCGTGATGAGCATGGTGGCCTCCTTCAAGGAGGGCGACCTGGTCGGCGGGCTGGTCAGCGGCCTGCGCATGATGACCGACCAGGCGGGCCCCGCCCCCAAGCGCTGACGCTTCTGCCATGAACGACCCGTTACTGGCATTTTTCGCCAGTAACGGGTCGTTCATGGCAATCGGGGGCGTCAGCTCTGGTCGAACTCACGGGCGGCGAGGGCGCGCACGATGCCCGCCCTGCCCTCGGACACGAGCCTGCGCAGCGCCGCGGGATGGTCACCGGCCAGCCACGCGTCCGCCGCCGCGACGGCCTCGTGGGTGACCTCCCACGACGGGTACAGCCCCACCACGGTCGGCTGCGCGCGCTCGCTCGAACGGCGGCTCCACACCTCGTCGATCACCGCGAAGTACTTCTCCACGTACTCGCCGAGCAGGTGCTTCTGCTTCGGGTGCGAGAACCCCTGGATGATCGCCTCGTTCACCGCGTTCGGCAGCTCGTCGTCGTAGACGGCCCGCTGCCACGCCTGTGCCTTCGCCTCCGCGGTCGGCCGCAGCGCCCTGGAGCGCTCCGCGTGCCTGCGCCCGGCGGCGGTGTCGTCGCGCGCCAGCTCCGCATCGATCTCCGCCTCGCCCGCCCTGCCGTGGGCGACCAGCGCGTGCAGCAACCGCCACCGCAGGTCGGTGTCAACCGTCAGGCCGGGCAACGGCGCGGAGCCGTCGAGCCAGCCTGCCAGCACGCGCGTGGTCGCATCGTCGAGCACCGAGCCGGTCAGCGAGTTGACGAACGCGAGCTGGTGGTCCGAGCCCGCCTCGGCCGAGCGGGCGAGTTCGAGCAGCCGCTCGGTGAACGCAGGCCAGCCGTGCTGGTGCGCCCAGTCCTGCTCGGCGTAGGAGTTCAGCGCCGTCTGGGCCTGCAGCAGCAGCCGCTGCACCACGCCCACCTCGCTCTCCGCGCCGATGCCGCGCAGCACGAGGGTCACGAAGTCGCGTGCCTTGAGCTCGGCCTCGCGCGTCATCTCCCACGCGGCCGACCAGCACAGCGTGCGGGGCAGCGGTTCGGTGATGTCGGCGATCCGGTCGATCAGGGTGACCAGTGAGTCGTTGTCCAGCCGCATCGTGCAGTAGGTCAGGTCGTCGTCGTTGACGAGCACGAGCTTGCCCGCGGGCACGCCCACCAGGTCGGGCACCTCGGTACGCTCGCCGTCGACGTCGAGCTCCACGCGGTGGGTGCGGACCAGCTTGCCCGCGCCGTCGTCGTCGTAGACGCCCACCGCGACCCGGTGCGTGCGGAGTTCGCCCTCGCCCGGCCGGGCCCCGCCCTGCAGCACCGCGAACGAGGCGAAGGCGCCGTTGCCGTCGAGTTCGAACCGAGGCCGCAGCGAGTTCAGGCCGGTGGTCTCCAGCCACTGGGCGCTCCACCACGACAGGTCGCGGCCCGACGCTGCTTCGAGCGCGGCGAGCAGGTCGGCCAGCGTCGCGTTGTCCCACGCGTGCTTGCTGAAGTACACCTTCAGGCCGGCCAGGAAGTTGCCCAGCCCGACGTAGGCGACCAGCTGCTTGAGCACGCTGGCGCCCTTGGCGTAGGTGATGCCGTCGAAGTTCACCTCGACGGCGTGCAGGTCCACCATGTCCGCCGCGATGGGGTGCGTCGAGGGCAGCTGGTCCTGCCGGTAGGCCCACGACTTCTCGATGTTGGCGAAGCTGGTCCAGGCGTTGGTGTACTCGGTCGCCTCGCCCTGTGCGAGCACGCTGGCGAACGTCGCGAACGACTCGTTCAGCCACAGGTCGTCCCACCAGCGCATGGTGACGAGGTCGCCGAACCACATGTGCGCCATCTCGTGCAGCAGCGTCTCCGCGCGCCGCTCGTAGGCGTAACGCGTGACGCGGCTGCGGAAGACGTAGTCCTCCAGGAACGTCACCGCGCCCGCGTTCTCCATCGCGCCCGCGTTGAACTCCGGTACGAACAGCTGGTCGTACTTCGAGAACGGGTACGGGGTGTCGAAGCTGCGGTGGTAGAAGCCGAAACCCTGCTTGGTCTCGGTGAACAGCCGCTCGGCGTCCATGTGCTTCGCCAGCGAGGCGCGGCAGTAGATGCCCAGCGGGATGGTCCGGTACTCGTCGCGGTAGGTGTCGCGCCACTCGTGGTACGGGCCGGCGATCAACGCGACCAGGTAGGTGGAGATCCGCTCCGACGTGGCGAAGACGGTCCTGACCGCGCCCTCCGGTGTGGGTTCGGCCGACTCGGCGAGCGCGTTCGAGATGATCTTCCAGTCGGCCGGCGCGGTGACCGTGAGCCGGTAGGTCGCCTTGAGGTCGGGCTGGTCGAAGCACGCGAACATGCGCTTGGCGTCCGCGGTCTCGAACTGGCTGTAGAGGTACACGCCGTCGTCGACCGGATCGACGAACCGGTGCAGGCCCTCGCCGGTGTTCATGTAGCGGCAGTCCGCGTGCACGACGAGCTCGTTGGACTCGGCGAGCTCGGGCAGTTCCACACCGTGGTCCTCGACGTAGCCGGACACGTCCAGCGGCGTTCCGTTGAGCGTCGCGGAACGCACGTCCGCGGCGACGATGTCCGCCCAGGACCGGCGGCCGGGCTGCGCTGCGGTGAACCGGATGGTCGTCCGGGAGTCGAACGTGTGCTCGCCGGGGCGGCCGTGGCCGTCGGTCAGGTCGAGCTCGATGTCGTAGGACTCCACGGTGAGGAGTTCGGCGCGCTGCCTGGCTTGTTCGCGCGTGAGATTCGGGGCGGGCACGGGCACCTCTGTGCTGGTAGCGGTTGTCGTTGTCCTGTCTCAGCATCCAATCATGCGCCGGTGGCGGGCGCCGACGGGGAACATGTGGCGGGCCGCCGGTGTTGGCGGACGGTAGGAGGCTCGCCGACCCGCGAGCGCACGCCGACCCGCGAGCGCACGCCGACCAGGGAGAGATCATGAGCGCAGGCCAGCAGGGCAGAACCCGTGTCGATTTCTACTTCGATCCCATGTGCCCGTTCGCCTGGATCACGTCGCGCTGGATTCTCGAGGTGGAGCGGCAGCGTGATCTCGACCTCCAGTTCCGGATCATGAGCCTCGCCGTGCTGAACGAGGGCCGGGACAACCTGTCGCAGGAGTACCAGGACCTGCTGGCCTCGGCATGGGGTCCGGTCCGGGTGGCGGCCGCCCTGGCCGAGCGGGCCGGCGGGGAGGCGCTGCGCGACTACTACACCGCGTTCGGCACCCGGCACCACAACCGGGGCAACAAGGACACCCAGGCCGTGCTGAAGGAGGCCCTCGCCGAGATCGGGGCGCCGGCCGAGCTTGCCGATGCCGCGAACTCCACCGAGTACGACGAGGCCGTCCGCAAGAGCCATCACGAGGGCATGGACCCGGTGGGCATGGACGTCGGCACCCCGACCATCCACATCGACGGTGTCGCGTTCTTCGGGCCGGTGCTGAGCTCGATCCCGCGCGGAGAGGACGCGCTGAAGGTGTTCGACGGCGCGCGGCTGCTCGCGGGCTACCAGGACTTCTTCGAGCTCAAGCGCACCCGCACGGGGGAGCTCGACTTCGACTGAGAGCCGCGGGCCTCGTGAGTGGCTACGCGAGTTCTAACTCGCGTAGCCACTCACGAGCGCCGCACGCGTCACGTCCTCGGGGAAGGGTGAGCGGGCGAGTGCGTCCGCGAGGCCCAGCTCATCCGCGCGGACGGCGGCGCGGAGGGCGCCGAGTGCCGCGAGCGGTTCGCGTTGCGCGGCCACGAACGCGCCGTCGACCGGCTCGCCGTGCCCGGCGACGACGATCCGGGGCTCCTGCGCCAGCAGCTCGTCGAGTGCGCCGGGCCAGCCGTCGAGCGTCGAGTCGGGGCCGAAGGACTCGGCCGTGAACGACCCGCCCGGCGCGTGCTCGACCAGGTCGCCGGCGAAGACGACGCCCGCGTCCGGCACGTGCACCGCGAGGTCGTGCCCGGTGTGTGCGGGCCCGGGGTGGGTGAGCACGACCCGCCTGCCGCCGACGGCCAGCTCGGCCGAGTCGGTCAGGACGTGGTCGGGCAGGACGATCTCGGTGGCGGCGAGCGCCTCCGCGACGGCCGGTCTGCCCTCGGCACGGTAGCGGGCCGCCCAGCGGCTGCGCTGAGCCTCGCCTTCCGCGGCGAGGGCGGCGCGGCAGCCCTCGTGGGCCCACACGGCACACGGCAGGAACGCGGCGGTGCCGAAGGCGTGGTCGAAGTGCGCGTGCGTGAGCACGACCGTCCAGGGATGCGGTGTCACGCCGCGGACGGCCGCGGCCAGCTCCGCTCCCTGCGCGGCGTCGCCGCGCGTGTCGATCACCAGGCAGTGGTCCGCGCCGACGACCAGCCCGACGGACAGGTCGAGCTCGGCATGGCGCCGGACGAGCACCCCGTCGGCGAGCTCCGTCCATCGGCCGTCACTCACGGCAGCACCTCCCGCCCCCGCCTGTTCGAGCAAGGCAGCTTCGCCACTGCGGGACGAGAGTAGAGCTCTCCTGCTCCGCCGGGGCCGGTCAGGGGTGGTTGCGGTGGGTGACGTCCTGGAAGGAGCCCTCGACGAGCAGCGGGGCGACGGGGGAGCGGTTGACGGCGATGGCGAGATCGACGTCGCCGCCGTGCCCGGCCTCGCGCAGTTCCTGGCCGGACGCCGAGCCCGCGACGACCGCGCCCACATCGGGCCCGGCGGCGCGGAACGCCCTCGCCGCGAGCGAGGCCTCCGGCGAAGGCCACTGCACGCCGAGGCCGAGCAGGGCGTCCACCACGGCGCCCGCGCCGAGGTGGTCCTCGACGCACGGGCGCAGCGGTCCGATCGCGCCGTCCCTGGCGGCAAGCCCCGTGTCCCATCGTTCGCCCGCGGGGATCACGCCGGTGGGCCGCCCGCCGGCCAGCGCGTTGGCGACCTCAGCCACCGCCCGCGCGTTGCGCAGGCACGCGGTGAGCACGTGCGCGCCGGTCTCGGCCGCCAGCGTGCACAGTGTCGCGCCGTTCGGGGACGGCAGCGCCAGGAAGGTGCCCGGCGGTGTGGTCAGGACTGAGAACGGCCGCAATGGCCAGCCCCGTTCGTCCGGCAGCAGCGCGCCGGCCTGTTTCGCCGCCCTGGCCGCGTCCGCGTCGCCCCAGGGCAGCGGGAGCACCCGGCCGCCACGCCCGAGTGCCAGATCGACGGTGGTGGAGAACGACAGCACGTCCACCACGACCAGTACCGGGCATTCACCGCCCAGCGCGGCGACGCCCTCCGCGCTCCACTCGAGCCGGATGTCGTGCCCGCCCTGCCCGAAGACGTTCATGGTGCCCAGCATGCCGGGTGGGCGCCGCCGGATGTCCCGGGGATGGCACACTCACCTGCCGTGCGTGTCTATCTGGGATCCGACCATGCCGGCTTCGAGCTGAAGAACCACCTCGTGGCCCACCTCGCGGAGCAGGGCCACGAGGTGACCGATATCGGTCCGCACGTCTACGACGCGGCTGACGACTACCCGGCCTTCTGCGTCGAGACCGCGCGCCGTGTGGTCGCCGACGAGGGCAGTGTGGGCATCGTGATCGGCGGCTCGGGCAACGGCGAGCAGATCGCCGCCAACAAGGTGCCGGGTGCGCGGACCGGGCTGGCCTGGAGCCCGGAGATCGCCAGACTGACCCGCGAGCACAACCACGCGCAGCTGATCGGCGTCGGTGCCCGGATGCACACCGCGCAGGAGGCGACCGAGATCGTCGAGGCGTTCCTGGCCACCCCGCCGTCGTCGGACGAGCGGCACGTCCGGCGGGTGAAGCAGCTCGTGGACTACGAGCGGACCGGCACGCCGCCGCCGCTGCCGCGGGACTAGGCCCGATGCCCGAGGGACACACGCTGCACCGGCTCGCCCGCCTGCACCAGCGGCGCTACGCCGGGGCGCCGGTGGCGGTGTCCAGCCCGCAGGGCCGCTTCGCCGCCGAGGCGGCGCGGCTGGACGGGCGCACGATGGTGGCCGCCGAGGCCCACGGCAAGCACCTGTTCCACCATTACAGTCCACACGGGACGGTGCACGTCCATCTCGGGCTGTACGGCACGTTCACCGAGGCCGCGCTGCCCGCTGAGGCGCCCGTCGGCCAGGTGCGGATGCGTCTGGCCGGGCCCTCCCACTGGACGGACCTGCGCGGGCCCACCCGCTGCGAGCTGCTCAGCGAGGAGGAGGCCGACGCCGTCAAGGAGCGGCTGGGTCCGGATCCGCTGCGCCGCGACGCGGTACCGGAACGGGCCTGGGAGCGGATCTCCCGTTCGCGCACGTCGATCGCCGTCCTGCTGATGGACCAGTCGGTGCTGGCCGGCGTCGGCAACGTCTACCGGGCCGAGGTGCTGTTCCGGCACGGGATCGTGCCCACGCTGCCCGGCCGGTCGCTGGGCCAGGTGACCTGGAAGGAGATGTGGGCGGACCTGGTCGCGCTCATGCGCGCCGGAGTGCGCACCGGGCGGATCGACACGGTCGCCGACGAGCACCTGCCCGAGGTGACCGGGCGTGCGCCGAGGCAGGACCGCCACGGCGGTGAGGTATACGTCTACCGGCGGGCGGGGCAGCCGTGCCTGGTGTGCGGAACGCCGGTGGCGCACGAGGAGCTGGCGGGCCGGAAGCTGTACTGGTGCCCGACCTGCCAACCCGCCCACCCCTCGTGAGTGCGCACACGAGTTAGAACAGTGTTACGCACTCACGACCGCGGAGTGCTCAGAAGCCGATGTCGAAGCCTCCGCCGAAGTCGCCGCCGAGGTCGCCGCCGCCGTCTTCCATGCCGCCGCCGTCCTCCGCGCCGCCCGCGTCACCGGACTCCATCGCGTCCTCCTGGCCCGCGTCGTAGCCCGACTCCCAGGCCGCCGCGCTGGGAATGCCCGCCATGCCGGAGAACATCGCGCTGAACAGCAGCATCGACCCCATGCCCCACGCGCCGGCCACGAGCGCGGGCCGCCACCACGGCTCGCTGTACCAGCCCTGCGGCACCGGCCGGCCGGCCACGCGGCCACCCGGGTGGTAGTGCGGCGTGTTCTGCCCGGGTTCGGGCGAGGCCTCGTAGGTGTGGCCCCCGACGTCCACCGCGCGGTGCTCGGTGACCTTGCCCGCACGCTCACGCTCGAGACTCTCGGGCAGCTCCGGGCCGGGGTCCATGCCCATCGCGATCCGCGCGGCCCGGACGTAGTACAGCCCTTCGAGCGCGGTCTCCTTCACCAGCCTCGCCTGCTCGGCGGTCTCCGCCTGCTCCATCTGCGAGCCGGCGGCGGTGTAGCGCTCCGAGGCGTCGGCCATCGCCTGCTGCGATGCGGTGTCCGTGCCGGTCAGGTTCAGCACCTGGCCGCCGAGCCGTTCCAGCCAGCGGCGGGCGTCGGCCTTGGCGTCCTCGATGCGGCGCCGTTTGGCCTCCGCCCGAGACTGGACCAGGTAGAGCCCGCCGCCGACGATGACGACCAGCAGCACGACCAGGATGATCGCGGTACCCATGGGTCACTCCCCGGTTGTTGGGTTCGTTGAACCGGACAACGGGAACAGTATCCCAGGGGTTCCCGGCCGACGATCAACTCCTGCTCAGCAGGGTCACCAGGCCCGGCCGACGGTGTAGGTCTCGGTCCAGATGTCCTGGAGCCGGACGCTGTCGCCGGGTTCCGGCGCGGCCCAGATCCGGTCGTCGCCGGCGAAGATGCCGACGTGGTAGACGCCGCCGTCGTCGAAGAACACCAGGTCGCCCGGTCGCATGTCGCTCTTGGCGATCGTCGGCACGGCGGCGCGCTGGTCGCTCGACGTCCGCGGCAGCTCGATGCCCACCTGGCGGTGCACGTACTGCGTCAGGCCGGAGCAGTCGAAGCTGCCCGGCCCGTCCGCACCGTAGGAGTACGGCTTCCCGGCCTGGGCGGCGGCGGTGTCGACGATGCGCTGCCCGATCGGCTCGCGGGAGTCGATGGTCTGCACGCGCGACCGTGCCGGGTCGTGCACCTGGTCACCGGCGAAGCGCAGCCGCCACTGCGCGTCCCGGTCGACCGTCGCCGGGATCGCGGCGACTCCCTCCGCGTCGGTGGTGTCGCTCGCCGACACCGACCACGGCTGGCCGGGCCCTGCCCGCCACTGCAGGTCCACCTGCTGGCCGGCGAGCGGCCGGTCGCCGGTACCGGAGAGCGTCCCGGTGAACGTGACCTCGCTGCCCGCCGTGACCGACGCGGGCACGTCCTCGACGGTCTGCTCGGCGGGCAGCACTGCCGCGCCGGTGCCGGACATGCCCAGCAGAGCTCCGGCGGTGACGGCGCCGACGGTGGTGATGCCGGTGAGGGGGCGGAGCCGGCGCGTCGCCGGCCGGGACCACGGTGTCGTGGGCACGCGTTTCCTCCTGGTTCGCTCGGTTCCGCGAATGTGTCCCCCGACTACCGGCGCGAACTTCGTGCCCGCGCCGGCGGAAAACGTTAAACACAGCGCGCCCGAGCTCCGCGACGACCGTGTTCCCGCTGGCAGTGACCTGTCAGACAGTTCTCAGGAAAATGTTTGGCCGGGCACCGGCGATCAGCTGGGAAACCAACTTCGGCCCACCTGGAGAACACGGATGTAACGCGGTGATCCAGATCATTCGCCGGGCGTGTCGTCGATCACTGATCGTTTCGGCGCTTGCTCCCGCCGGCAGGGCTGGCGGGGAAAACTAGAACACGTTATAGTTCGGTCGCATGAAGTTCACCTTGTCGGTGGCCCTGAGCCCGCTCGACCAGCTCACCGAGCTCGCCGCGACCGCGGAGGAGTGCGGGTTCGACGCCGTGGCGCTGCCCGACTCGCTCTTCTACTCCGAGGACGTGTCGGCGCGCTATCCGTACACACCCGATGGCAGCCGGTTCTGGGACGAGGAGACGCCGTGGGTCGACCCGCTGATCGCCGCCGCCGCGATGGGCGCCGCGACCAGCCGGATCCGCTTCTACACCTCCGTGCTCAAGCTCGGCTCCCGCAACCCGGTGCTGCTCGCGCGCCAGGTCGGCTCGGTCGCCAACCTCACCGGTGACCGCTTCGGGCTCGGGTTGGGAGTGGGCTGGTCGCCCGAGGAGTTCGAGTGGTGCGGGGTGCCCTACGCGGGCCGGGGAAGACGTGTCGACGAGGCGATCGAGGTGCTGAGGCTGATCCTCGACGGTGGGATGGTCGAGTACCACGGCCGGTTCTTCGACTTCGGCAGGTTGCGGATGAGCCCGGCCCCGCGGCGGCGGGTGCCGTTCTACATCGGCGGGCACACCGACGCGGCGCTGCGCCGGGCCGCGCGCGCCGGGGACGGCTGGGCGTCGGCGATGATGAAGTTCGACGACCTGCGCGACACCATCGAGCAGCTGCGCGCGCTGCGCGCGGAGGCAGGCCGCGCCGGTGAGCCGTTCGAGATCCAGGCCGTGTGCGTCGACCGTTTCGGTGTCGACGGCTACCGGCAGCAGGCCGACATCGGTGTCACCGACGTCATCACGGTGCCCTGGGTGTTCGACGGCCTCGGCTTCGATGCGGCCATCGGTGAGAAGAAGGACTCGATCAGGAAGTTCGCCGACGAGATCATCGGCAAGATCCAGGAGGTGCCGGCGTGAGTGTCACCGTGTGCTGGGATCCGGCGGCCGAGCAGCCGCCCGCGAGGGTGGCCGCGTGGCGGTCGATGAACGCCGCCGTACGCGGTGACAAGGACGCCTGGCTCGCGCTGTTCCACCCCGAGGGCGTGATCGAGGATCCGGTGGGGCCGTCGATGTTCGACCAGGAGGGCAAGGGTCACCGCGGGCACGAGCAGATCGCGGCCTTCTGGGAGGCGGCCATCGCCAAGGTGCTGCGGTTCGAGTTCGTGATCCGCGACTCGCACGCGGCGGGGGACGAGGTGGCCAACGTCGGCACGATCACGACCTACCTGCCGGGTGACTACCGGGTCGACACCGACGGGGTGTTCGTCTACAAGGTGGACGGCGACGGGCTGATCGCCTCGATGCGCGCGTTCTGGGAGACGGAACGTGCCATGGCCACGGCCCGGCAGGTGCGGTCCTGACGCGAGCGCGCCTCAGTCCTCTGTGGTCCGCTCCTGCTCCTGCTGTCTCTCCTCGGCTTCCTGCTGCTTGCGGCGTTCCCGGCGCTCGCGCTCGCGTTTGCTGTAGGTGGCCTGCCGGACGGCGTCCTCGCTCTCCAGGCTGGATCCGAGCGCGCCCGCGGCGATCCCCATCGAGCTCGCGAGCCAGGTCAGCTTCACGTAGCTGGTGAAAGTCGCGGGGTGGCCCAGCTGGCTCTCCATGTAGCTGGACGCGATCACCACGTGGGCGGCGACCAGGACGATCGCGAACAGCAGCATGTACATGCCGGCCACGCCGACGAACAGCGTCAGCACCGTGGCGAGGTTGTAGAGCACCGGCTGGCCGCGCCACTCCTGGGCACGCGGCCGCTCCCACAGTCCGTTGTAGATGATCAGCCAGGTCACCATCGTCGTGACCGAAAGCAGGCTGATCAGCGTGAGGCGGCCGACGCTCAGCGCGTCGGCCAGTGTCCAGATCGTGGAGAAGAAGACGCCGAAGGCTGCCGAGGCCATCGCGGCGGCGAGTGCGCTGGACAGGCTCGGCACCAGCCGCCAGGGGCGGTTGTCCCGGACCATCCCCAGCAGCAGCCGCACGCGGCCGCGCAGTCCCGTCAGCGTGATCGATTCGTCGATGTCGCGGTCGGGGTTGCTGAGGTGGCGTACCGGCGACATCAGTTCGGCCGGCCCGCGTTTCGGCCGTCCGCGCGCGTCGCGGGCGGGACCGGGCAGGCCGGTGCCGTGGATGAGGGCGTCGAGCAGGTACACGACGGTGTCGCGCAGGTGCTTGCGCAGGCGGAACGAGCCGATCGCGGGCAGCGAGGCCAGTGCCACCCGGTGCTCGGCGTTGAACTCGCCGATGATCGGCTGGTGACCGACCTGGCGCGGCAGGTCGGTCAGGCACACCATCAGGTCCCAGCCCTCGCGCGACCGCTTCTCCCTCGCGTTCTGGACGAGCGGGATCTTGCCGTGCTCGTTGAGGGTCAGCGGCTCGGAGCGCACGTGGACACGCCATCGCACCTGGTCGCTGACGCGGTCGGAGAGCGCGCCCGGTAGTTCGTCCACGAGCGCGGTCGCCAGTTCGGTGGGCAGTCCCGGATCGGCCAGCAGCCCGACCGTCACCTCACGCTCTTCGTCGTCGCCGTTCGGCATGTGCCACCCTTCCCTCGGCGCCTGGCTACCCCGTTGTGCCTGCTCGTACGCTCCGGTGGAGCCGGGCCGCGACGATCAGCTGTGGTAGACAGCGGGCGATGGAGGATCCCGGCGCCGACCGTCCCGCGAGAACACCGGGCTACCCGGGACTGCTGCTGGTCGCGAGCGCGGGGCTCCTGTCCGGGGCGTTCGCGGCGGTGGCCTACTACTCCACGTCGCTGCGGATCGTGCTCGCCGTGCTGGTGACCAGGCGGCAGGCCGCGTGCCGGGCGATCGTGCGGGCGATCGTCGCGCTGGCGGCGGCGGTCGTGGCGTTCTACGTCGGCAAGAAGGTCGTGTACGGCATCGAGTACGCCGGCATGCCGTACGAGATCGATCTCGTCACCCTGGCGACCTGGCTGGCCCTGGCCGGGGTCGCGGGTACCGTTTTCGGCCTGGCCTTCCGGTACGTCGGGCACGACGGCTGCCCGGCAGCGTCGCCACCGCGGCCGCAGTCGGGCTCCTGCTCGGGGACGCCTTCCGCCGGACCGGTCCGGATGTCTTCCACGCGCCCGTTCTGCTGATCTTCACCGTGCTGGCGGTGGTGCTCGTGGTGTGGCTCGGCGCTTTCGTGCTGACCTCCGCGCCCGACCTGCTCCAGTGGTTGCTCATCACCGCTGGTCTCTAGACGGCGGCGTCTCGCGCCAGCAGCGCCGCCTGGACGCGGTTGGCGCAGCCGAGCTTGGTCAGGATCCGGCTCACGTAGGTCTTGATCGTCGTCTCGCTCATGTTCAGCCGCCGGCCGATGTCGGCATTGGACAGCCCTTCGGCCACCAGGTGCAGCACCCTTGTCTCGCCTGCGGACAGCGCCGCCAGACGTTCGGCCGCTGCCTGCCTGCGCCCGGCGTCGACGGGCGCGACCATCCCGAGCACCAGGCGCGTCACCTCGGGGGACAGGTACGCCTCGCCGTCGTGTACCGCCCGGACCGCGCGGACCAGTTCCTCGGGCCTGCAGTTCTTGAGCACGAATCCCGCCACCTCGGCGCGCAGGGCACGCAGCACGTTCGGTTCCGCACCGAACGACGTGAGCACCACGATCCGCAGCGCGGGCATCCGGCGGCGCAGCTGCTCGATGGCACTCAGCCCGTCCAGCACCGGCATCCTGATGTCGATCAGCGCGACATCGGCGCGATGGCTGATCGCCTGGTCCACGGCCGTCCGGCCGTCACCCGCCTCGGCGACGACCTCCATGTCGCCCGCCGACTCCAGCACCGTCCGGATGCCCGCGGTGACCAGCGGCTCGTCGTCGGCGACCAGAACCCTGATCACGTCAGCCGGCCCCCACTACCAGGCTGGCGGGCAGGACGGCGAACGTGACGGCCGCCGTGGCGAGGCCGACGGCGGTGGTACGGACGCGTCCGAGGGAGGGCGGCGAAGCTTCGTCGGTCACCTCGCCGGTCTCACCGGTGTCCGCAGGCAGCATCGCGGTGACCCGGAACCCCTCGTCGGACGGTCCGTAGTCCAGGAACCCGCCGAGCGGCCCAAGCCGCTCGCCCAGCCCGGAGAGCCCGTATCCGGCGCCGGTACCGGTGCGACCATCGGGGACCGGGTTGACGACCGTGAGTAGGAGTGCGTCGTCCTCCCACTGGACGCGCACCGTGACGGGCCGGCCGGGTGCGTGCTTGGCCGCGTTGTTCAGTGTCTCCTCGACCACGCGGTACGCAGCCTGGCCCGCCGCCGCGGACAGCGGCCGCACCGCCCCGCGCCGGTGCAGGGTGACCGGTACCCCCGCCTCCCGGAACTCGGCGACGAGGCCGCCGACCGCCTCCAGCCCAGGTGGCGACGGTTCGTGCTCGGCGTTCTCCCCGCGGAGGGTGCCGACCAGCTCGTACAGATCGTGCACGGCGCCACGCGCCGCGTCGTTCACCGCCCGGGCGGCCTGCCGCTGCGGTGGCAGGGCGAGCACCTCCAGTGCGGCCGCTTGCACCGATACCAGGTTGAGCCGGCGGCCGAGGGAGTCGTGCAGATCCCGGGCGATGCGCAGGCGCTCGCGCAGCCGTTCCCGCTCGGCGAGGAGCTCCCGCTCCCGGCGCAGCTGTGCGTTGTGCCGGCCGAGCGTCGTCACGAGACGTTCGTGCTGCGCGAGATAGCGCCCGACGAGCAGCGGGCCTGCCACGAACACCGCGAACGTGGCGACGACACTGGGCAGGCCCTGCAGACCTGGTGGCCCGGTGATGAACTGAACGGCGAGGTAGCCGGCCGCTGCGCCGGCCACCGTGGCCAGGTCGGAACGGGACTTGATGTCGCGGCCGGCCTGGTAGGCGATCCAGAGCAGCAGCACGAAGGCGATGCCGGACACCGAGGCCAGCACCAGGCCCGCCACCAGCGCTGCCGTCGTGCTCCGGTACCGCAGCACGATCACCAGCGCGACGGCCAGTGCATACCCGGCGATCTGCCACCAGGAAGGGCCCGTGGCCCCGGCCACCAGCAGGGCGGCGCCGGTCACCAGGACGACGACGGCGGCGGGGAGATGTCGGCCCATGGTCAGCAGGTTACGTGCCGGTGTGGCCGATCCACTTTCGCAGGCACGGTGACGACTTTCGAGGACTGACCACGATCGGCCCGGTACTTAGCGTCGGCCGGGTGATCGAAGTGTGCGAGCTCAGCAAGAGATACGGCCCGACCGTCGCGGTCGACGGGTTGTCGTTCACGGTCCGGCCGGGACAGGTGACCGGATTCCTCGGCCCGAACGGCGCCGGCAAGTCCACGACGATGCGGATGATCCTCGACCTCGATCGTCCCTCCGGCGGTCAGGTCCTCATCGACGGCGTGCGCTACCGCGACCTTTCCGAGCCGCTCCGGCACGTGGGATCGTTGCTGGAGGCCAAGGCCGTGCACGGTGGCCGCAGCGCCTACCACCACCTGCTGTGGCTCGCCCAGACGAACGGGATTCCCGGGGCGCGTGTGCGGAAGGTCCTGGATCTGGTCGGACTCGAAGGAGTCGCCCGCAGGCGTGCCGGGGGTTTCTCACTCGGCATGACGCAACGACTCGGTCTGGCCGCGGCGCTGCTCGGCGACCCACCGGTTCTGTTGCTCGACGAACCGCTCAACGGGCTGGATCCCGAGGGTATCCAGTGGCTCCGCAACCTGCTGAGGGATCTGGCGCGGGAAGGACGGACCGTGTTGTTGTCCAGCCACCTGATGAGCGAGATGGCCCTCAGCGCCGAGCATCTCGTCGTGATCGCGCGCGGCAGGCTGCTCGCCGACACGACGGTGAGCGACTTCATCGAGGCGAACTCGAGTTCCTACGTGCGCGTCGTGACGCCCGAGCCGGAACGGATGCGCGACGTGCTGACCGCGGCCGGTATCCGGCTGACCGACGGACCGGACGGTTCGTTGCACGCGTACGGCGCCGGCGCCGTACGAATCGGCGAGCTCGCCTCGGCGGATGATCTGACGGTGCACGAGGTGAGCACCCAGTCGGCTTCGCTCGAGGAGGCCTTCATGAGCCTCACCGGTGACGTCCTGGACTACCGGACCGAAGGCGGGCAGCGGTGAGCGCCACGGCCGGACGAGCGGTCGTCGCCGAATGGACCAAGATCCGATCCGTACGGTCGACGGCGTGGACCCTGCTGCTGGCGCTCGTGCTCAGTGTCGGCCTCGGCTACGCGCTCGGCCGGACCTTCCGCGACATCTCCGGCCTTTCACGTGAGCAGCAGGAGGCTTTCGACCCGCTGTACCCCACGTTCTACAGCCTCATGCTGGGCCAGCTCGCCCTCGTGGCGTTCGCCGTCCTCGTGGTCAGCTCGGAGTACACGTCGGGAACGATTCGGGCGTCGCTGGCCGCGGTGCCGTGGCGCGGCCGGTTCTACGGTGCCAAGGTGCTGGCCGGGACGCTCGTCGCCGCCGCGGCGGCGCTGGTCACCGTGACCGCGACGTTCTACGCCGCACAGGCCGGGCTCGGCCCGCGCGCTGTCTCGCTCGGCGGGGACAGGGTCGTGTTCGCCGCCGTCGGCGCCTGCTTCTACCTGACGCTGATCTGCGTGATCGCGATGGGCGTGGCGGCGATGCTGCGTAGCTCGGCGCTTTCGCTGGCGATCCTGCTCCCGCTGCTGTTCCTCGGCTCGCAGGGGCTCGGCAACGTCCCGAAGGTCAAGACCGTCACGCAGTACCTGCCGGACCAGGCCGGGATGGTGCTCATGCACCTCACCGGGCCGGCGGACGATCCGCGGTTCGGCCCTGAGTACGGCCAGTGGGGTGCGGTCGGCATCCTCGTGCTCTGGACCGCCGCCGCGCTCGTCGGCGGCTACCTGGTGCTGCGCCGCCGCGACGCCTGAGCGGCGTTCCCGGCCGGCGTGTCGCGCTGGCCAGGTCGTGGGAGGCCCGGATGGCACGGAATGGCGAAACGGCGGCTTCCTTGCTGGGAAACCGCCGTCCGTTCTGCCTGGTGACCTGGGCTTCCGTGCTGGAGCGGGTGACGGGAATCGAACCCGCACCACCAGTTTGGAAGACTGGGGCTCTACCATTGAGCTACACCCGCGCCGGGCTGCTAACAGCCGCGCCGGTAGTCTAACGGCACCCGCCGGGGCGGTCACACACCGCCCGGGGTGTGGCGGATCGGGGTGTGGCGCAGCTTGGTAGCGCATTCGCTTTGGGAGCGAAGGGTCGCAGGTTCAAATCCTGTCACCCCGACTTTGTCGCCTTGACCGGCTGCTTCTCGCGCTCGCGGGAAGCAGCCGGCGTCGGCCCGGCCGTATCACTCCCCGCCCTCCGTACCCGTCTCGCGACGGCTGGTCGAGCCGTGTTCGCAACATCGGATGGTCCGAGTGCGGAACTCGCAGGCCTGAGTGCAGAACTCGCGGGTTTGGGCGGGGGACTCGCGGGCGTTGACATGCAGCCGGACGGCTGCCTATAGTCTGTCATGCAGCCGGACGGCTGCATGACAGGAATGGCGTGAGTATGGACGAGGTGTTCAAGGCTCTGGCCGACCCCGGCCGTCGCCGGCTGCTCGACAGCCTGAACGCACGCAACGGGCAGAGCCTGCGCGAGCTGTGTGCCGAGCTGGACATGGCCCGGCAGTCCGTCAGCAAGCATCTGGCGGTACTCGAGGCGGCCGAACTCGTGACCACGAGGTGGCGCGGCCGGGAGAAACTGCACTACCTCAACGCCGCACCGATCAACGCCATCACCGAGCGCTGGATCGACCGCTACAACCGCGAGCGGATCCGCGCGCTGGCCGACCTCAAGCGGGCATTGGAGCAGGAACCGATGGACAGCACCGAGTTCGTCTACACCACCTACATCGACACGACACCGGAGAGGCTCTGGCAGGCGTTGACCGACCCCGCCTTCACCCGGCAGTACTGGGGTGGTGTCGCCCTCGAGTCCGACTGGGAGGTGGGCTCGCCGGTCAGGTTGCAGAACGCCCCCGGCGAGGAGTTCAAGGATCTCGGCCAGGTGGTGCTGGAGGCAGCGCCCTACCGCCGCCTTTCCTACAGCTGGCACCACTTCCAGCCGGAACACGCCGAGCACTTCGGCTGGACCGAGGAGGAGTTCGCCGAGCGGCGCAAGGAGCGGCGCTCCAAGGTGACGTTCGAGATCGAGCCGCACGGTTCCGCTGTGCGGCTCACCGTGACGCACGACGACCTTGAGCCGGGCGGCTGGATGCGCGAGGCCGTCAGCGGCGGCTGGCCGGAGTTGCTGGCCGGCCTCAAGACCCTCCTCGAAACCGGCCGCACTCTGCCAGGGCCACAGGCCGCCGCGCAGAGCCGCTGACGCTCGCGTGCCGCTACCGCCGCGCGGCGATCTCGGCGACGGCGGCGAGCAGCCGGTCCACCTCGGATTCCGTGGTGTAGGGCGCGATGCCCGCCCGCACGGCACCGCCGTCGCCGAGGCCGAGGTGGCGCGAGCACTCCAGCGCGTAGAAGCTGCCGGCCGGGGCGTTCACACCACGTCGCGCCAGCCCTTCGTAGACGGTGGCCGGGGGCACACCGTCGACGGAGAACAGCACCGTCGGCGTGCGCTGCCGATCCGGCGCGCCGTACCGGGTCACACCCCCGAGCTTCGCCAGCCCCGCGTCCAGTCGCCGCGCCAGGCCGTCCTCGTACTCCTCAAGCGCCCGCATCGAGCCGGTCAGGCGCTCCCGCCGCGAGCCGCTCGCGGGTACCAGCCCCGCGAGGAAGTCCACCGCGGCGGTGGTACCGGCGAGGAGCTCGTAGGGCAGCGTGCCCAGCTCGAACCGTTCCGGCACCCGGTCGGTGGCGGGCAGCAGCTTGTCCGGCCACAGGGCCTCCAGCAGCGCCGGATCGGCGGCGACCAGACCGAGATGCGGGCCGAGGAACTTGTACGGCGAGCATGCGTAGAAGTCCGCGCCGATCGCCGCGACGTCGACCGGCGTGTGCGCCGTGAGATGCACACCGTCCACATAGAACAGTGCTCCGGCGTCATGTACGTGGGCGGCGATCGCGGCCAGGTCGGGACGGGTGCCGAGCAGGTTCGACGCCCCCGTCACCGCGACGAGCCGCGTGCGCGGGGAAAGCAGTCCGGCCACCGTCGCGACGTCCAGTTCGCCCTTCTCCGGGTCGAAGTCCGCCCAGCGCACGGTGACGCCGTTCGCTTCGGCGGCCTGTACCCACGGGCGGATGTTGGCGTCGTGATCGAGTCGCGTGACGACGACCTCGTCGCCGTCACCCCAGCCCCTGGCCAGGGTCCGCGACAGGTCATAGGTCAGCTGGGTCATGCTGCGGCCGAAGACGATGCCGCCGGGGTCGGCGCCGAGCAGGTCGGCGGCCGCCTGCCTCGCCTCGGTGACGGTCGCGTCGGCCCGCCGTTCGGCCGCCGTGACCGCGCCGCGGTTGGCGATCGCCGAGCGCAGGGTCGCCGCCACGGCGTCGGCCACGGCGTCGGGTACCTGTGAGCCGCCCGGTCCGTCGAAATGCGCCGCGCCCTCGTGCAGCGCGGGGAAGTGCCCGCGGACCCTGGCCACGTCGTACGGCAACGCCACCTCCACACGTTCATGAACGACCCGTTACTGGCATTTTGTGCCAGTAACGGGTCGTTCATAGCACACCGCTCAGTGGGCGGTGGCCTTCTCGGAGCCCGCGCCGGTGAGGGAGCGGACCTCCATCTCCCGGTGCTTGTCCTCCAGGTGCTCCTTCGACAGGATCGTGCCGAGCCAGCCCAGGAAGAACGAGGCCGGGATCGAGACCAGGCCCGGGTTGGACAGCGGGAACCAGTGGAAGTCCACGCTGGTGATCATCGCGTCGTCGCCACCGGAGACGGCGGGCGAGAACACGATCAGCACGATCGTCACCAGCAGGCCGCCGTAGATGGACCACAGCGCTCCCTGGGTGTTGAACCGCTTCCAGAACAGCGAGTACAGCAGCGTCGGCAGGTTCGCCGAGGCCGCCACCGCGAACGCCAGCGCCACCAGGAACGCCACGTTCTGGTCCTTGGCGAGAATGCCGCCGACGATCGCGAGCGCGCCGATCACGCAGGCGGTGATGCGGGCGACCCGGACCTCGGTGTCCTTGCTGTCGACGGTGCCCTTCTTGATCACGTTCGCGTAGACGTCGTGCGCGAACGAGGCCGATGCCGTGATCGTCAGGCCGGCCACCACCGCCAGGATCGTCGCGAACGCGACCGCCGCGATGAACCCGAGCAGCAACGGCCCGCCGAGCTCCTGCGCCAGCAACGGCGCCGCGGCGTTCGACCCGCCCGGTGCCGCCTTGATCGTGTCCGCGCCCACCAGCGCCGCGGCGCCGTAGCCGAGCACCAGAGTGAACAGGTAGAACAGCCCGATCAGCGCGATCGCCCAGACCACCGAGCGCCGCGCGTCCTTGGCGGTGGGCACGGTGTAGAAGCGCATCAGCACGTGCGGCAGACCCGCGGTGCCGAGCACCAGCGCCACGCCCAGCGAGAGGAAGTCGAGTTTGGTGAGCCCGCTCTCGCCGTACCTGGCGCCGGGGTTGAGCAGCGACTCGCCACCCTCGCCCGCGCGCTCCACGGCCGAGCCGAGCAGGTCGGACAGGTTGAACCCGTACTTGCCCAGCACCCACACCGTCATCGCGAACGCGCCCGCGATCAGCAGGGCGGCCTTGATGATCTGCACCCAGGTGGTGCCCTTCATCCCGCCGACAAGCACGTAAACGATCATGATCGCGCCGACCACGGCGATGACCACGCTCTGCCCGGCCTCGCCGGTGATGCCGAGCAGCAGCGACACCAGCACACCGGCGCCGGCCATCTGTGCGAGCAGGTAGAAGAACGACACGGCCAGCGTCGACGTCGCGGCCGCCGCGCGCACCGGGCGCTGCCGCATCCGGAACGCCAGCACGTCGCCCATCGTGAACTTGCCGGTGTTGCGCAGCAGTTCCGCGACCAGCAGCAGCGCCACCAGCCAGGCCACGAGGAACCCGATCGAGTAAAGGAACCCGTCGTAGCCGTACACGGCGATGGCACCGGCGATACCGAGGAACGAGGCCGCGGACAGGTAGTCGCCGGAGATCGCGATGCCGTTCTGCGGGCCGGAGAACGCGCGGCCCGCGGCGTAGTAGTCCGACGCGGTCTTGGTGTTGCGGGACGCGCGGAACACCACGACGAGCGTGACGACGACGAAGGCGACGAAGATGCTGATGTTCAGGGCGGGGTTGCCGCCCTCGATGCTCTGCGCCAATGTGCTCACTTCGCCTCCTCGCCCTCGATCTCGATCCGGATCCTGTCGGCGATCGGATCCAGCCTGCGGTTGGCGTAGCGCACGTAGAGCGCGGTGATCGCGAATGTCGACACGAACTGCAACAGCCCCAGCAGCAGTCCCAGGTTGATGTTTCCGACGACCTTTGTGGACATGAAGCCGTGCGCGTAGTCAGCCAGCAGTACGTACGTCAGGTACCAGCCGAGGAAGAGCAGTGTCATCGGGAAGACGAAGACGCGCAGCCTTCGCCGCAGCTCTTGGAACTCGGCACTGGCGTGGACCTCGGCCCACCTCGGCCCGGGTGGATGGGTCGAGGGCTCGGTGGTACTCACGGTGACCTCCTCGTCACAGGCGCGGGTTCGTGTTGCGCGTCACGGTAGGGAGGCCACCGAAATGCCGGAATCGTCAGCGGACCAACCGGCGCGTGATGCGACGAACGGCGGACGAGCGGCGGGCCGACCACGACGAGTGGCCCAGATCGCGGGCCACCGCCGCGCGATCGGCGATCAGCGAGGACCGGTTCTCGTGCAGGTGCAGGCGCAGCATCGCGGCCGTCGACCACGGCGGGGGCCTGCCGAACAGCGAGACTCCGACCATGGTGACGAAGGCCAGCGGCACCGACCACGGCGCAGGCTGGACGAGCAGCACTGCCAGCCAGCCGTCCACCGGCGGGTCGAGCAGGCTGACGAGAAACGCGCCGGAGCTGCCGAGCAGCCCGTTCGTCACGCCGGCGATGGCCCCCGTCGCCGTCAGCCGCGGCCACCAGATACCGAGCACAAGCAGCGGGCAGAACGTCGAGGCGGCGACGGTGAAACCCCAGGTGACCAGCGTGCCGGCGTCGAGTCGCGCGGCGGGTAGTGCCAGCAGCACGACCACCGCCGCCGCCACCACGACGGCGACCCGCAGCTGCCGCAGCCCGCCGGGCACCAGGTCGTGCGAGATCGCACCGGAGACGACCAGGACGAGCCCGAGCGAGGTCGCCAGGAACGCCGCGAACGCGCCCGCGGTGAGCAGTCCGGTGAACAGCGTGCCCGTCGCGCCCGTGTCGACCTGTGCGGGCAGCGCCACCACCGCGCTGTCCGTGGCGCCCGACAGGTACAGGTGGGGCACCAGTACCCGGCCGAGCGCGCCGTAGATGCCGGGGAAGAGGTAGAAGACGCTGAGCAGCGCCACCGTGAAGGCGGCGGTCCGCCGGGCGGCGCGCCCGTCCGGGCTCGTGTGGAACCGCATGATCACGTGCGGCAGTCCCATCGTGCCGAGCATCGTCGCGATCAGCACCGCCCACGTGCTCAGCAGCGGGTAGCCCTCGTGCCGCAGGTCCAGCAGCGGCCGTTCCCAGCCCGCCGCGCCCGGCGCCGTCTCGCCCCGCAGCTCCGGCGCGGGGCTGCCCTCGGGGAAGACCACCGTGCGCCCCGCCGGCACCTGCCACTCGCCTGGCGGCAGGGCCGTCCGGGTCCCGTCCGGAGCGATCTCGGCCGCGCCCGGTGGCACGTCCAGCGTCGCGCCCACCCGGAACACCACGCTGGTGTCCCGCTCGAACTCGGTGAACTCGACCGGGTGCACCGCCTGCTCCCGCACCGTGGGCCCGACCTCGAGCAGCAGCCAGATGGCAGGAATGATGAACAGCAGCAGCTTGAAGACGAACTGGAACGCCTGCACGTAGGTCGCCGCGCGCATACCACCGAGCGCGAGCGTCGCGCTCACCGCGACCCCGGCGAGTACCACGCCCACCCAGTACGGCGTGCCGCCGACGACGCTGAGCACCAGGCCCGCGGTGCGGAACTGCGGCACCAGGTAGAGCCCGCTGATCACCAGCACCACGACGGCGGCGAGCCTGCGCAGCGACGGCGAGGCCAGCCTCGCCTCGGCGAAGTCGGGCACGGTCAGGGCGCCGGAGCGCCGCATCGGGGCGGCGACGAGCGTGAGCATCGCGATGTAGCCCGCGGTGAACCCGACCGGGTACCAGAGCGAGCCGACACCGTCCTTGACCACCAGCCCGGCGACGCCGAGGAACGAAGCCGCGGAGAGGTACTCGCCGGACACCGCGGCCGAGTTCAGCAGCGGGGACACCCGGCGGGAGGCCACCAGGAAGTCCGAGGTCGTGCGCATCGCCGCGACGCCGCGCAGGCCGATCAGCAGGGTCACGAGCACCACCGGCGCGACGGCGAACGCGGCGATCACGCCGGATCCTCCCCCGAGGCATCCTCGACGTGCTCGGCCCGGCGCAGATGCCGGAAGGCCAGCAGCACCATCGCCGGGAACGGCACCACGACCAGCGCCAGCCACGACGCCGGCACGCCGAGCAGCCGCACGTCGTCCAGCGACGGCAGCACCGACAGCAGCAGCGGCAGGCCCAGGAGCAGCGCGAAGAGCAGGCCGAGCGAGGCGATCGCCCGCGCGCGCTGCCGGTGGTACAGAGCGGCCGCGGTGGGCGCGTCGACCGGGTCCAGCGTCGCGGGCCGCCAGCGGCCACGATGCCGCCGCCGCGCGTGGGCCAGCCGGGTCTGCGGGCTCATCACCGCGACCCTGCGGTTGGTGGTCATGCCCGCTGTTCGAGCTCGCCGCGCTGCGCGGCCCGCAACAGCCGGTCCCGCAGCTCCCTGGCATGCCGCCGGCTCACCGGCACGTCCCCGAGGTCGGTGTGCGCCAGCAGGCCGCCCACCGAGTCGCTGCGCAGCTCGCGCACGGCACCCAGGGCGACCAGAAAACCGCGGTGCGTGCGCACGAAACCGGCGCTCTCCCAGTACTCCTCGAGCCGGGAGATCGGCATCCGCACCAGATGCACACCTGTGCCGGTGTGCAGCCGCACGTAGTCCCCGTGCGCCTCGACGAAGCGCACGTCACCGCGCCGCACGTAACGGGTACGCCCGGCCGACTCGACCGGCAGCGCCGCCATCGCGTCCGGGGCGCCGCGCGACGGCTCGGGATCCTCGGCCGGCGCGATCCGGGTCACCCTTGCCAGCGCGTCCGCCAGCCGCTCGGCGCGGACCGGTTTGAGCAGGTAGTCGACCGCGCCGATGCCGAACGCGGCGACGGCGTGCTCGTCGTAGGCCGTGACGAACACGATCACCGGTGGCTCGGCGAGCTTGCTGAGCAGCGAAGCGAGCTCCAGCCCGTCCAGTCCGGGCATCGAGATGTCCAGGAAGACCGCGTCGAAGCGGCCGCTCTGGATCATCTTGAGCGCGGTGAGCGGGTCACCGGCCGCGGTGACCTCCGCGACCTCGGATGCCTCGCGGAGCAGGCTGCACAGGTCCTCCAGCGCGGCCGGCACGTCGTCGATCGCCAGCACCCGCAGCCCGGCGGGTTTCTGCGTACCGTTCACGGCTTGGCGTCCTCCCTACGGCTGGAGCGGGTAACTGCACGTGTTCCGCATGGTCACGCCCACCCCTCCCGATCGGGAAACGTACCCGTGGGGGCCGGTGGGTCGGAGCCGCCCGTTCCGTCGCCGGAGGCGGCAGGCTGCGAACCACGCCCGTCGGCGACCACGCCCGGCTGGAACCTGGGCACCCGGACGATCACCCGGGTGCCGTCTCCCTCGGCCGTCTCCACGACCAGGCCGAACCACGGGCCGTACACGTTGCGCAGCCGCCGGTCGACGTTGGCGATGCCCATGCTGGCCGCCGCGCCGTTGCCGGCGAGCAGCCGCTCGGCCTTCGCCGGGTGCATGCCCACGCCGTCGTCCTCGACGCTGATCACGCAGTCGGCGCCCTCGGCCTCGCCGCGCACCTGCACGGTGCCGCCTCCGCCGCGCGGCTCGATCCCGTGCCGGACGGCGTTCTCCACGACCGGTTGCAGGACCAGGTAGGGGATGGCCACCGCGAGCACCTCCGGAGCGACCCGCACCTGCACCCGCAACCGGTCACCGAGGACCGCGCGCTGGAGAGCGAGGTAGGTCTCGATCGCGTGGAACTCGTCGGCGACCGTCGTGTACTCACCGTGGCTGGCGAGGCTGTAGCGGATGTAGTCGGCGAAGTCGAGCATGAGCTCGCGCGAGCGGTCCGGCTCCGACCGCACCAGGCCGGCGATCACGGTGAGGGCGTTGTAGACGAAATGGGGCGAGATCTCCGCCCGCAGCGCGCGCAGCTCGGCCTCGGCCGCGTGCTCGGCGGACTCCTCGAGGTGACTGCGTTCCAGCGCGGCGACCAGCAGGTTCGCCACCTCGCGCAGCGCAGGCATCCGGGCGGGACCGGAAACCAGCAGCACCCCGGCCAGCTCGTCGTGGACGATCAGCGGCAGTGCCACCACCGGGCCCCGGCGGCGCCGGTTCTCGGTGTGCAGGACGTCCTCGACCATCGCGTCGACGTCGACGTCGGCGGGCAGCGTGCCCACGTGGACGAGCTCTCCGGACAGGTCGGACAGACCCACGCCGTCCGCGGCGAGCAACCTCCGGATGCCCCGCGCGGCCGCCCGCACCCGCGGCCCGGACAGCCCGTCGGCGAGGTCGTCGCCCACGTGCCGGGCGGTCTCCAGCACCGTCGCTGCGTCGCGCGGCCGCCGGGACCGGAGGGGCCCGCGGCGCAGCCCCTCCTCGGCAGGCACCGGCATGCTCGCTCCCACCTCTCCGTAACCCGGTGGATCAATCTAACCCAGCCGTTATCACGCTCATCGACCGTTCGGCCCGCCGCCTGCGCCGTCCGTCGCCGCGGCACTGGCGTGTGGCGGCTGACCTCTTATGGTGCGGCGCATGAGCAACGACGCCTTGGAGAACCTGTCCACCGAGAGCCGTACGTTTCCGCCGTCGGGGGAGTTTGTGGC
>NZ_JAEHOB010000019.1 GCF_016464705.1 Qaidamihabitans albus | reverse complement strand
GCGCGGTTCAGCAGACATAGCCTGAGTGTACTACTCGTACACTATGTACGTTTGCGCGAAGGTGGAGTACTTGTCGGTGTCAGGTTGAGGACGCATCATGGGAGGTCGAGAAGAAGCTGGTGGAGGCGGATGCACCCGACCGCACAGCCGTGTCTTGTTTCGTTTCAACTGACGCCTGAGCTGCAACGATGCTGTATCACACCACTCCGGCGGGGCTGGGAATGCTCCTTTTGGAAGGTTGGTGTTCCCGGCGTTCGGCAAGCGGTCCCTGGTGCGGCGCTGCGCCGAACATGCGACGGCTCGCGTGGAGGGGCACACTCTCGGGCGACGATGCCATCTACGCAATTGCCGCGCGGCCGGGCGCGATGGGCCATGGCGGCGTGGCCGGGTGATGCCTTATCCGGCGATGCGGTGCACGTTGGCACCGTGTGCCGTTGATGATTGCCTTGGCATGTACTGGCCCAGTTCGCATGCAACGCGGTGTCAACGACCAGGAGCCGCACTCCGTACACACCGTGCCGCTCGGATCCAACGGTCACGAATTCGGGCACATGGCGCGGCATGGGCGCTGTCCTGCACCGTCGTGGAACGATTCGGCTATGGAAGCGCGGAAGAATCCTGATTACGTGAGGTCAGTTGCGGCGGCGGTGGCGGACTTTCGCGCAGCGCTGGTCGAGTTTCTCGAGCTGCATGTGGTCAATGCGGGCTTGGGGAGCTTGGCGCCGGGGGTTGCGCCAGCGGTGCTTCCGCGCGATGACGCGAATCCGGAGGAGCTCGCGCGGCGGCAGGCCAAGGTGTCTCGGCTGGCGGGCATGGCGGCGACCGCGGTTCCATTGACCGGCATCGCGATGGGTGTGCAGGGCGCCGGTATCGTGGACCCGATCACGAACTGGCAGACGATCACTCGGCCGAAGCCACTGCTGGGAGGCTTCTGATGTCCTTGGTGCGTGCGACCAGGCTCTCGGCCGGCTGGACGGCTTGATCCTGCAGGCCGAGGCGGAACGCCCGCCCAGCGTGGGCGCGGAGGCTATGCATCCGGCGGTCTGGGGCGCAGCCTCGCGCCTGTGGCGCGACGGTCACTTCCGCGAGGCCGTGGCCGGGGCTGCTGAAGCCGTGGTGCTGATGGTCAAGATTCGCACCAAACGCAACGACGTCTCCGAGACTTCCTTATGGCAGCAAACCTTCTCTGACAAGGAGCCCCAGCCGGGTCAACCTCGGCTGCGGTGGCCTGGCGATCCGCATGACCGGGACGTCAGCACCATGAACTCCGGTTTGCGGTCCTTCGCTCCCGGGGTGCAGATGACTATCCGCAACAGCGCGGCTCACGGTGTCGGGGAACTCGACGATCAATCCGCGCTCGAGCGGCTAGCGACACTGAGTCTGCTGGCCCGCTGGGTGGACGAGTGCGATCTTGTCGAAGCGCCTGAGCTGCCCAGCGCCGGCGGTCCCGGCGCGTAACTCGGAGCTCGTACTCGCTGCGGCGAGAGCCTGCGCGCACCTTTATGTAGGCGTCGGAAGCTCTCCGACCGAGTGACAATTCATCGTTCGGTGCCTATAGGTTCTCTAATTGGCATCAGTTGGACGGCTCGCGATCCGCCGGGTGGGCAGGCATTCACGGGAGGTAGACGACAGTTGATTGATGCTTCACTGTCCGTTCTGGACGACAACGCGCTCACGTACGAACCGGCTGACCCGGCCGCGCCGGACTGGTGGGACGAGTTGATCGACATCAGTGTCCGCTGGCTCGTCGGGGCGTATCGCTCGGACAACAAAGTCTTCGGCCGGCGTGGCGTGCAGGGCGTACTCGGCGGGAGCGCGCCACATCGGCGCGGCGGCGTGAGTCCACCGCCGATCACCGCGGCGGCCACCTCGTGTGGCTCGGCGAGCCGCCCGACCGCTAGGGCCTCGGCGTAGTCGCCCAGTGCGCTCTGACCGGCCGCCGGGCCGGTTGGTCGGAGTTGCCGTAGAGGGCGCGGTAGGCGGCGGTGTAGGACTCGCCGTTTCGGCCATGCGTGCCCGCACGGCCTTCTTCCTCGCGTGATCGGTGCCGGACATGATCAGTCTTTTTCGCGGCAGAGACCCCACGCATTCCCGCCGACGCTGATCAATAGGGCAAGACGGGGAAGTGCCGCACGAGTCGGTGACCCTTGTCCTCGGCGCACCCGCCGACGTGGTCGACAGAATGCTCAGAGAGCGGCCAGCGCGATGGCCAAGCACGAGCCCATCGCCGCCCACCGACAACTCGCGGGGCTACGCGCGCGTGTCGCCGAGCCCGGCCCGGATGCGTTGAGCGTCGGAGTCGGCGTTGCCGCGCCGAGTGAGCACCCAGCGCAGGTACTTCTCGGCACCCTGTGCGGCGCCGGCGGCCGGATGGGCCAGCACGATGCCGATCGTGGGCGTGTCCTCTCGGTGCGCGGGGCGGTCAGTCCTGGTCGCCATCGGACGAGTTGCATGAGCCAGGGCGGCGAGGTCGCCACCGAGGGTGGGCCTGTTGTTAGGACGGTGTCATGAGCCGCTATTCGGTCTGAGTGGGGCAGTTCAGGCCGTACGAGCCGTCACGCGATGTCAGTGGGGGACTTGGAGGGAGGGAGCGGAACCAAGCGGGACGCGATCTCGAAGAGGAGTTCAAGGGGTACGGCTCCGCCCAGGTGGACACCGGTACTGGGGTACTGAACGGCGATCTGATAGTGGGCCCGCGATGGCGCGGCAGGGGCTTCTTGCACCGTCTGTGTGGGCGTCCGTACATATAGCTGGCGGTCTCGATAGGTGGTTGCTTCCCATCGAGCGCCCGAGCCGATCCGGATCTTCGCAGTCTCTCGGAGCATGATCATTTGCTTCTCGGGGTACGACCACCCGATGTTGAGCGATGGTATGTGCTCGTTGAGCGAGATCCGCGTTGAGGCGGCCGTGAAGGCAGGCATGTCCGGCACCAGTATCGGGAAAGGGACGTGCCGCTCGGCGGCGGTCAGATCGGCGATCACGGTAGGTGTGACCGCGGCAGGGAGGAGCGCGGTGGGCTGATCGGGCGAGGTGTTGCCTGGGCGATGTGCCCAGGCAACACCGGCCGCTCCGCTGCCCGCCGAGACGGTTACGTGGATAGTCTCGGAACCTGCAGATTCAGAGCTGTCGGTCGGCATGGTCGCTATTGTTCATCACACGGTCGTCGGTGGGAAGCTGTCGACACCGGAGTACGGGTCGCAGAACAACCACCGTGGCGTTTCCGGTTGAAAGGTGCAGAAATCTGACCAGGTGCCCCACGTGTAACCGGCAGGTAGCTCCATGTTCTGCCTGCCGAGCGCCTGGTAACTTCCCGCGCACGCCACCCCAGCGGCGCATGAATACTCTCCGGGAGACTCCGACGAAGTGCAGACCCCTTCGCAGTCGTCGGGCACGCCGTATGCCACGGCCGGCCCGGCGTCGCTGTGGAGCGTGCTGGAATCTTCGAGGGTGGTCAGCGTGAACCCGGTGCAGGTAACATTCGACTGGAAGAAGATGTAAAGCGAGGACAACGTTTTGACGCCACCCGCTGGGCCAACGTAGGTACCCGTCCCGTTCCACTGTGCGGTGTTGATGCACCCTTCTTGTTGTGCCGCCAATGCGGCCCGCTCGTCACCCTTCACGGCTGTCACATCAACGGTCTTGCCGTGAACCGTCAGCAGAAGTGATACCTTACCCTTGGTGGGCGCCTGCTTCTTAACCACCTTGGTTTCATCGCTTGATTCTTTACCGATCTGATCAGCAGACGCCTGCGATGTACCGAACGCTAATATGAGCAATATCGCCGAGGCGAAACCGATAATTGCAGCACGAAATCTGTTCGATGGGAGCGAAGGACTCCGTACGCGGGCTCAGCTCCGGGCGCCCGGCGCGGGTTTGTTCCACCGGCTCGAGGAGGCCGGGCGAACCGCAGGCGTAGATGGCGGTCCCGCGTCCGCCCGCACGAGGGCTGTCGAGATCGAAACGCCGGCGGACGCGGAGTCGTGGACGGTCACCGCCCCGGCGATGAACAGGTACCGCTTGGCGTCCTGTAACGGAAAAGCCGCGTGCGGACCGGCAGCGGGCAGCACGTCACCGACGCGGAGACATTCGTGTGGATAACGTGACCCACCACGTCCGTCCGGCTCGAGACGAACCGCGAGCCGTCTGAAACTCGCTGCCGGATCGCCGGACAGGAGCACTGCCGAACAGACAGCAACGACGCCTCGGCCTCGTCGAACGCCCGCAGGCTCGCCGTCCGCTGCCCGGCCGCAGCGAGTGCTTCTCACCGCGACAACTACTGGTGAGAATGGGTGGGCCGGGCGGGGCTCGAACCCGCGGCCAACGGATTATGAGTCGACCAACTAGTAACCATTGGGGCTTCTACCAGCTCAAACGTCGCACACCGTTGGGTGGGAAACCACTCCAGCGGCATCAATTGCCTGCAGTTCGCACCCAAACTCGCACCCACGGACACGGGCACATGTGCTCGGTAGATGGCTCGCCTGACGGACGCCCGGCATACCGTCTGATATCCTAAAATATGCTAAAGATACTAAGGCTCAGCAAACCTTCGTCTCACTTGCCTGCCGTTGGGGGATAGATGTCGGAGTCCGGCTCGTCGGTACGGAGGCCGCGGTTTCGGCAGCGTTCGGCCAAGATGGCGGAGCTGGTGGCGCGGCAGATTGTGGAGGACATCGTCGAGCAGGGGCTGACGCCGGGGGCGGCCTTGCCGACCGAGGTGCCGATGCTGGAGATGTACGGTGTTGCGCGGGGGACGTTGCGGGAGGCGTTGCGGATCCTGGAGAACAACGGGCTCGTGCGGGTTCGGCCGGGCCGTGGTGGGGGCGCGACGGTCGGGTCGGCGGATCCGTACAACTTTGGCCGTACGATGTCGCTGTTCCTACAGATGGGTCGTACCCGATTCTGGGAGCTCGTCGAGGCGCGCGTGATCATGGAGCCGATGATGGCTCGCCTGGCCGCGGAGCGGGGTGACGATCGTCGGCTAGAGGAACTTGCGGCGTCGATGCGGGAGCACAAGGATCTCGGCACGCAGGACCAGGTGGCGTACCTGTCGGTGGTACAGGATTTTCACGGAGTGATCGCCGGAATGTCGGGCAACGGTGTTCTCGATCTGTTTGGACGCTCCCTCAAGGAGATGTACACGGAACGGGTGATCGCGGCCGAGCGGCCACCGGCACGCTGGGCCGAGGTCCAGAGTGAGCACGAAGCCGTGGCGCAGGCGATCTTCGACGGAGACGGCGCACGCGCGGAGGACCTCATGCGCACGCACATGGTGGAACTCAAGGCCGGTTTCGAACGTCGCTACGCCGCCCTGAACGACGAGATCATCGGCTGGGCCTGAGAAAGCTCAGTTGCCTGCGGGCAGGCAGTACTTCACGCTCGCTCCGCCGTCGATGACGAGGGTTTCGCCGGTGATGTAGCTGGCGAGGTCGGAGGCGAGGAACATTGCCGCTCGGGCCACTTCCTGTGGCTCCGCCAGCCGGCCGAGAGGGATCGAGTCGCGGTAGACGGCGGCCAGATCGCCTTCGGCGAGATGCTGCCTGCGTGGGGTTCGGGTGGCGCCCGGTGCGACGGTGTTCACCCGGATGCCGTGCTCCGCCGCCTCGATCGCGAGTGACTTCGCGAGGGAGATCAGCCCGGCTTTGGCGATCCCATAGACGGCCCGCTGTGGCGAGGATCCGAGTGCGTTGACCGAGGAGATCAGCACGATGCTCCCCCGTCGCTGCGCGATCATCGACCGCATCGCCGCGCGGGTGACGTAGAAGTGATGGTCGAGATTGATGCGCAGTACGTCGGTCCATACGTCGTCGGGCATGTCGGCAACTGGCACGGCGGGCCCGCCGTGCCCGACGACGTTGATGACGACGTCCAGGCCGCCGAGTGCGTCGGTCGCGTCGGCGACGACCCGTTCGGCGTCGTCGCGGTCGCAGACGTCGGCCGCCAACGCGAAGCCCTCTCCCGGCCACCGGTCGAACTCGGCGGCCGCGGCGTCGGCACGGTCTGGATCGAGGTCCACGCAGGCGACGTGTGCGCCCAGCGCACCCAGTACCCGGACGCACTCGAGTCCGATGCCGGGGCCGACTCCGAAGATGGCCGCACGCGCCCCGCTGAGTCCCGGATCGACGCTCCCCGGCAGCGGCGCGGTGGCCGCCGTGTCCGGACGCGTCTGTCCGGTCGGTGCCGCGGTCACGTCGACGCCTTGCGGTCGGCGGCGAGGATGCCGGCTTTGGCTATGTGATCGCGGCGGATCTCCTCGATCACGATCGTGATGGTCTCGGGTGCGACGTCGAAGGCCTCGACGACGCCCTCGGTGACGGCGCGCACGAGGTGGCGCTTCTGTTCGAGCGTCCGGCCTTCGACTGCTTGGACGATGATGCGGGGCATGATGCGTTCCCTTTCGGTGCGGAATCAAGACAGGGCACTCGCGAGCACGGTTTCCACGGGTTGCGTGTCGTTGTCCACGCGCCAGCTGGTGTCGTCGTCGCGCCAATCCCTGCCGATGGGAGCGACGGCGGGCATGACCTCGCGGGAGAACAGGCACAGGCTGTCCCGCACTTCGTTGCTGGTCATCTCGCCCGCGTGGTTCATCAGGATGAGGTTGCCCACCCCGGTCTCGTCGTAGAGACGCTGGATCTGCTTGGTCACGGTGTCCGGGGTGCCAACGAGCATGATTCCTTCGTCGATCAGGCGCTCGAAGCTGTACTTGCGGACTTCACCGAGCTTGCCGCGCAAGGCCGCGACGGCCGCGGCCGTGGAGGAGTAGCCGGGCGGGCTCGCCGCACCCAGCCGCTGGCGACCTTGCTTCAGGTAGTACATGAGCTTTTCGCCTACGCGTCGCGCCTGCTCCTCGGTGGGTGCCACGTGGCAGAAGGCGAGATAGGCGAACTTGTCCGGCGCCGGCTCGCCCAGCCCGGCCTCGATCGCGGCCTTGCGATACAGGCGGAAGGACCTGGCGGTGTCGTCGTAGGCGCCGAGCAGGTTGCACAGCGTGTAGCCCTGGCGCGCGGTCCACTCGACCAGTTTGCTCGTGGTGCCACTCACCCAGATCGGCGGGTGCGGTTGCTGGTACGGCCTCGGCCACACGCTGACGTAGCGGTAATGGTAGAAGCGCCCTTCCCAGGAGAACAGATCCTGGCGGGTCCATGCCTCCTTGATGAGGTCGTGCGCCTCGAAGAACATGTCCATGTTGTGCACGGGATTCTGATTGGACGGGTACGTCTCTCCCTGGACACCACGGACGAAGCCGCAGTTGATGCGGCCCGCGCTGATCGCGTCGAGGTAGGCGACCTCCTCCGCCACCCGGACCGGGCTCTCGCGATGGGGCAACGGCGTGCCGAGCACGAGCACCCGGCCCTTCCGGGTTCTGGCCAGCACCGAGGCCGCGCTGAGCGTGGCCGAGACGTGCAGGGTCGACGCGGACTGATGGTGCTCGTTGACCATGAGGTCGAAGCCGAGTTCGTCGGCGAGCTCGTACTCGTCCAGGTAGCGCTGGTACAACTCGTAGCCGCGCACCGGGTCGTAGTAGCGATTGGGCATGAAGTACTTCAGCCCGCGGTGCTCGTCCTCGACCTCCTGCGAGATGTAGGGATAGGGCATCTCGGTGAAGTGGTAACACTTCATAGGCCTGCTCCTGTCATCGAATTGGCGGCGACGAACGGGGCGACAGCGGACACGAACGCCTCGGGTGTCTCCAGGTACGGGTAGTGGCCCGCTCCAGGGATCTCGACGTAGTCGGCTCGCGGCAGGAGCCCGGCGAGCGTCCTGCTGTGCTCCGGGGTCACCATGCGGTCGCGATCGCCCACGACGACGAGGGTGGGCACGTCGACGACGTGCAGCCACCGGCGAAGGCGGGGGTCGTGGAGAAACGGTTTCCAGGCGTACCGGGCCAGCGCGGCACGGTCGGCGAAGGCCTGCTCGTACTCGGCGTCCTCCAGTCCCCGCGGGAACCCGGGCATCCGCAAACCATAGACGGCGGCCGGATCGGCCCAGCCCAGCTCGACCACCTCGCTCGGGTCGAGCAGCAGGACGTCGGCGAACTCGCGATCCGTCGGGCCGAACAGCTTCACCCCGTACGGCGAGACCAGCACGAGCGAGGCGAACCGGCGAGGAGCGCGGACCGCCATCTCCAGGGCGATCCAGCCACCGAACCCCGCGCCCGCCAGGTGGACCTGTTCGCCGTCGAGGTCGTGGAGGTAGTGCTGTGCGAGATCGGCGACGCTGTCCCACTCCTCTGTCGCGTCGTCCAGCGGGCTTCCGAAGCCGGGATGGCGCGGCACCTCGATGTCGACGAGGTCGTCGAGCTGCCCGAGGGCGCCGATGGGCCCCGGTAGCACATCGGCGTCGTGCAAGAACAACATCCGCTCCGCGCTTCCCACGTCGTCACTCCCTTCAGTCTAAAAGACATGATAAACATGATGCTATTTAAATGACAAGGGTTACCCGCCAGGCTCGTGAGTGTTCCGGGTGGTTAGAACACTTTCCAACTTTCCTCACTCACGAGCGGGGACCGTGCGGTGGTCGGCGTAGCCGATCGGTTCCAGCGGCGTAAGCGACTCGTGGAAGGCACGATCGATGTCGTCGAGTTCCCATGCGTCGGCGTCGATCATCTCGCCGATGCGCGGATGGGCGAGCAGTCCCAGGCCGCGGCGTGCGCGGCGCACGACCTGCCCGGTGATGCCCGCCGAGGCATCGCTCAGCAGGTAGGTCACCACGGCCGCCACGTCGTCGGGATCGACATGGCCGTCGTAAGGGGGGAGCTTCATGTCGGTCACCGCGAGCGGTGAGAGGGCGTTGACGCGAATGCCGACCGGAAGCAGGTCGAGGGCCCAACCGTAGGTCAGGGAGGCAACGGCTCCTTTGGTCGCGCCGTACACCGCCGTTTCGGGGTGACCGAGATGTGTTCCGGAGGTGACGTTGACGATCGAACCCGTCGTGTCCTGTTTCCGCATCCGCTCGATCGCGGCAACCCCACAGTAGACGGTGCCGAGCAGGTTCACGTCGACCAGTGTCCGGATGCGGTCCAGGTCCTCCGCCCAAGGCTTGGCCTGGTGGAAGACTCCCGCGTTGCTCACCAGGCCGTCGATCGAACCGTATCGGGACACACACAGCTCGACGATGTTCCGCGCCGCGGCCGGGTCGGCCACCGAACCACCGCAGGCCACGGCCGCGCCGGACGACGCGACGATCTCCTCGACCACCTTCTCCGCGGCGACCGCGTCGGCATCGTTGACGACGACCGCGGCACCCGCACCGGCGGCATGGACCGCGTACGCTCGCCCGAGGCCGCGGCCGGCGCCGGTGACGACCACAGCCTTTCCTTCGAGATGTCTCATCGGCCCGCTCCCTTACGTCGAGGCTACGAACGTGTGGTTGATACCGGCGATGATCTGGTAGTAGCCGACGGTGGCGACAAGTTCGAACACGCCCGCCTTCGACCACAGTTCCTCCGCCTCACCGAAGACGTCGTCAGGGACATGGTGCTCGAGTAGCGCGCGGACGAACGCGTGGGTGACCCCGGCGTCGTCGCCGACCAGGGTTGGCGACCCCGTCGGCAGGGACTCGATAGTCACGTCCGGCACCCCGGAGGCCCGGGCGAGTTCCTCGTGTGCCCTCCACTCCACCGGGCACCGGCAATGGCAGGCGACCGTCAGGATCGCCAGCTCCCGCGCCCAGGCGGGCAGGTGGGAGTGGTACCGGACCGAGACACCGAGCCGCTCCAACGCTGCGCCCACGGTGGGACTGAGCAGCATCGCCCGGTAGGGCCCGCTGAGCACGCCGTCCTGGTCGGCGACCGGGAAGAACGACGCCTGTTGCTGTCTCGGTCCCTCGGTGAAGGCCCGGTACAGCCTCGTCTGGTCGGCCGTCAGCTCATCGGGCGTCAGGCGGGGCAGCCTCGGCGATGTCGTTGGCTCGTTGGCCATGCCTTCACTCACGTCGTCACCGCGCTCCCGCGGTTGCGGGTCGTTCCACGGTGGCGAAAAAGTCACGCAACAAGTCGGCGACGAGTTTCGGCTGGTCTACGTTCGGCGCGTGCTTGGTGTCGACTCGCTGGGTCGTGACCTTCGGTGCCAGCTCGGCGAAGTGGTCGGTCCAGCCCGGTTCGAGCAGATCGTCCCGGTCACCGCCCACGACAAGTAGGGGTACCGGGCTGGCCGACAGCGGCGCGGGCCAGTCGTCACCACCTGCGGGCGGCGGCGGCGCGGGATGGCGCACGCGACCGGCGAGGCATGCTTCGACGTGACCACGCTTCCTCGTGTTCTCGTAACGCTGCCGGACCAGGTCATCGATGCCCGGGAAGCCGTCGACCATGAGGTCGACCACCCGCCGGACGTCGCCTTCGCTTCCGTCGAAGCGACCCAGTTCCTCGATGCCCCGCGCGGACCGCCACGGGCCGCCACTGCCGGAGATACTGGCTCCGCTGCGCGCGGGCAGCACCGACGTCGCCGAGGCCAGCGCGCGCAAGACGAGCGAACCACCCAGGGAGTGCCCGACGAAGTGGGCACTGCCCGGTTCGACGTCGACCGCCTCGCACCATGCGGCGAGGTGTGCGCCCCGGAACGCGTGCGGCGAGCGGTCGAAGTAGATCGCCTTGTCCGTGTCGCCGAAGCCGAGAAGGTCCGGCGCCAGCACCCGGTAGTCGTCACCGAGGAGCGGGAACAGTGCCGCCCAGCTCGTCCAAGCGTCCGCACCGATCGATCCCTCGTGCACGAGGACGACCGTTCCCCTCGATTCGCCTTGTGGCCGCATTTCCCAGTAGTGCGTCCGGAAACCGCCGGCATCGATGATGCGCTCGACAGGTTGGTTCATTCGTTGCCCTCCGTCCGTGCTGGACACCAGATAGTCAGTCGGCCTGCCATGGAGCGAGGATCTTGCCGAGCCAGCTGATACACGCCGAAGCCAGCCACCCGGTCAGGCCGACGATCGTCAGCCCGAGGAACATCACCGGGACGTCGAGGATCTGCCAGGAGTTCCAGATCAGGTACCCGACCCCGCCGTCACCCGCCACGAACTCCGTGGCCACCACGATGATCAGCGCCTGCCCGAAACCCAGCCGGAGACCGCTGATGACCGAAGGGATGGCCGCGGGAACGGTGATCGTGCGCAGCCGGACCAGCCTGGGTAACTCGAACGCGGATGCGACGTCCTTGTACACGGGATCGCTGTACATCACGCCGGAGGCCGTGTTGATGGCTACCATGAAGAACACGCCCAGCGCGATCAGAGCGATCATGCTCGTGTTGCCGATCCCGAAAAAGATGATCATCAGTGGGTACAGGGTCAGCTTCGGTAGCGGGTAGATGCCGTTGATCACCGCGCTCAACGCGTATCTCGTCACCGGATGCAGGCCGATCGCGAGGCCGACGAGGAGGCCGGCCACGGCGCCGAGCAGAAAGCCGAGACCTAGCCTTGTGCCTGACTGCGCGAGATGCACCAGCAGGTCGGCACGCAGATCCGGCTCGGCGAAGTACCGCAGCGCGTCGGAGACGATGTTCAGCGGCGACGGGAAGAACCGTTCGTCCAGCAGCCCGAACCGGCTCGCGAGTTCCCACCCGAGCAACAGCGCCAACGGTGTGAAGATCGCCCACGCGCGCCGCTTGCGCCGCTCGTGTGCGCGGTCCCGGCGGAGCCGCTCGACCGCGCCGGAGAGATCACCTTTCAGGTCAGGTGTCGCCACGGCGCTCACCACGTTTCCGGTCATGCCACACCTACTTTGGTCGAACCCGGTTCGCCGTTCGGGGCAGCGGCCAAGGACCCACCGACCTCGCCCGCGATCGTGTTCCACAACTCCACGGTGAGATCGCCGAACGCGGGGTCCCGGCGCAGTTCCGTGACGCTCGCGCCCGTCGTCTCGACGTCGCGGACCATCCGCACCCTTCCCGGCCTGGCCGACAGCACGACGACCCGATCGGCGACTGTGACGGCCTCTTCGATGTCGTGAGTCACGTAGAACACCGTCGAATGCGTCTGCCGCCAGATGTCGATGAGTTCCTGCTGCATGACCAGCCGCGTCTGGGCGTCCAGCGCCGCGAGTGGCTCGTCCATGAGCAACAGGTGCGGGCGCGTGGCCAGCGCCCGGGCGATCGCCACTCGCTGCCGCATGCCGCCGGAGAGCTCGTGGGGATACGCCTTGGGGAATTCGCTGAGTCCGACCAGTTGCAGCACGTCCGCTACCCGTGCGGCGGCGTCCGCGCGGTCGAGTCGCAGCTTCGCGAAGCCGATCCGCACGTTCTTCTCCACCGTCATCCACGGCAGGGTGGAATCCGACTGGAATACGGTGGCGCTCGTCAGCCGCCCTCGCCGGGACTTGTCGTTCCCTTCGGCGGCGGCGAGGTTCCACCGCACCCGGCCTTCATAGACCTGGTCCAACCCGGCGAGAATGCGCAACAGGGAGCTCTTGCCGCAGCCACTCGGTCCGATGATCGCCACGACTTCGCCACTCCGGACATCGAGGTCGATGTTCTGTAGTGCGTGCACTCCCCTGCCGTCGCGGCTGAGGAAGACCTTGGTAAGGTCATCGATGTGGACAGCTGACGTGTCTGAGGATTTCATGGTGGGGCACTCCTTCGGCCGCGGGTCAGGGCGCGCGGTACTTGCCGAGTTGCTCGACGGCGGCTTCGGCGAACGACGTGTCGATCAGTTTGCGCACGTCTACGGGATGGTCGAGGATTCCCTGGTGGACGTAGAAGTCCTGCAACCGGCCGAGGTAGTCGGCGTCGAGACGCTGGTCCGGGTCGAGCCCGACGGGTTTGGTCTTCTCGATGAGCTCCGCCGGCATGTCGGCTTCCTCCGCGATGATCCCGACCACCTGGTCGTGGTTCTTCCCGTGGAAGATCGCGTTGTTGTACGCCCGCACGCCACGCATGTACGCACGCATGAACGCGTCACCGAGCTTTCGGTTCTCCAGCATCGTCTTGCCGTAGAGGAGGCCGGTCAACGTCTCACCATCCTCGGGCGCGCCCTCGGTGAGGTCGGCCGCGAGCTTGGCGATGCCCGCCTCGGTACCCTGGGTCATGTACGGCTCCAACATGACCGCGGCGTCGATCGATCCGCCGCGGAAGGCGCTGACCTGATCCGGCGCATGAACCGGTGTGATCTGGAAGTCGTCGAGCGACATACCATGCCGCTCGAGCAGGTTGCTCAGCATGAAGACCTGAATGGACAGGTTGCTGTGGACCGCGACCTTCTTGCCGCGCAGCCCCTCGAGTGTCTGCTCGATGCTGCCCTTGTCGTATTCCGGCTTGACCGCGAAGCGGGTCGCCGAGACTCCCGGCCGGATGCTCTGCTTGTCTCCGACCACCCTGATCTTGATGTCGCGGTTGAGCGCGGAGAAGACGCCCGGTGCGAGCGAGGCACCGGCCACCTCCAGGTTGCCCGTCGCCAAAGCGTTGGTGATCGCGGGAGCGTCCTTCAGCCGCACGTACTCGACCTTGATGCCTTCCTTCTCGAAGTACCCGAGGTGGTCGGCCAGGAAGATGCCCGCGTCGGATGTGACCTTCTCGGAACCGATGCGGACGGTGGTCAACCCATCGGCGCTCTCGCCGGTCGAGCCGCCACCCGCGCCGCCGCAGCCCGCCAACAGCGCGACCGCCGCGAGCAGCGCCAACCCTGCCGTGATTGCCTTTTTCATGGGGAATTCCCTTCAGCGGGCGAAACTTCGTTGTTCGCCTCTCCCTGTCCGGCCCGGTCGAAGGCGACCGTGCCGTAGCGTCCCCCGAGGTAGACCAGCGGTTCCACGTCGGATTGGAACCGGGCGTGCAGTACTGTTCCGCAGACGATCCAGTGGTCACCGCCGCGTTGGAGGTCCGCGGTACGGCATTCGAGCACCGCGGTGGTGCCGGTCGCGAACGTGGACACCGGAGTTCGCCCGGGGACGAGCACGCTCGCCAACGCGGAGAGTTCGGAACCACGTGAGGAGAACGCCCGCGCCCAGCGCTCCCGATCGGCTGCCAGGAAGTTGAGACTGAACCGGCCCGCGCCTTCGACGAGGCCGGCGACACCGGTCTTGTCATCCACGGCGACCATCACCATCGGGGGCTCACCAGAGAGCGAGCTCGCGGACGTGCAGGTGATGCCGGTGACCCCACCCTGTTCCGTCGCGACCAGTAAGACCGCCACCGGCGCCGGAATCTGGCGGAAGACCTGGCGGAAACGCATGCCATCCACCAGCCGTTCGGAAGCCACAGCTCCGAAGTTCGATGTCATGACTCCCCCGTGGTATTCAGCCGCACGTCCAGCACATCCGCCCGGGCCCTCAGTCGGCCCGCGACCGCGGTGCCACCCACGACGAGCGCCGAACTCACCCACTCAGCGGACCGGCCCGCATTGGCGACGACCGTCGCCTCCACGACGTCCGAATCGGACGGCCGACCCGTGCGCGGATCGATGAGGTGATGCATTCCGTGTCCCCATCGCCGTTTCGCCGTCCCGCTCGTGGCGACTGCTCCGTCGACGACGGTGAGTACCACTCCACCGGGCACCGCCACCGGCCAGCCAGCCCCAGTCGGTCCTTCCCCGCGGCAGGAGACATCGCCACCGAGACTGGCTGCCGAGTTCGGGCCCAGCCAGGACACGACCTCGTCGGCCCACCAACCCTTCGCCAACGCGCCCAAGTCGACCGCGTGGCCCGGACGCAGACGCGCCTGGCCGCGCCGGAGCTCGAGCACGGACGTCAACGGCTCGACCGGAGTACCGAATGCCGCCTCCGCCACGGCGGGCTGCTCCGGTGACGACGACACGTAGCCCGCCGCGACCAACTGGGGCAGCACCGCGATGTTCACCAGACCCTCGCTCGCAACCGCGACGTTCAACCCATGCTCGAGCAGCGCGTACATCTCCGGCGAGACGGGACACCACTTGCCCGCGCTCACGTTGAGCCGCGAGAGCTCGCTGTCCTGGATGAACCGGGAGAAGCGTTGCTCGAGCAGCCGAAGTCGCGCCTCGACCTCGCCGAACTCGACCGCGGGCCTGCCCCGACAGGCAAGGCTGACCTGACACGTGAACACGTAGCAGACGTGGCTGGTGGCGCCCAGCGGGTTGTCTCCCCATGCACCCGCTGCACCACTCGGGGGCCGGTGAAGAGCCGTTGGTCGCATCGGCACCAGCTCCTTTCCTGCCGCGCCCCGTCGGGTCGTTAATATCCCATTCATGATACGGTTTAGCAACCCGCCGTACTCGCCGTGCTGACCTCTCGTGCGGCCTCCAGGCCCGCCAACCTGCCGAAGATCATTCCTCGTAGGACGGAGGTGCCGCCGGGATACTTCTCGTGGTAAATGCCGGTGCATTCACCGGCCGCGTAGAGACCCGTCAGCGGATCACCGTCGTGCCCGACTACTTGTGCGCGTGCGTCGGTGGCGAGCCCCCCGAAGGTGAACACCACGGCGCAGGCCACCGGGTAGGCCAGCAGGGGTGGCCGGTCCAGGCGCAAGGCCCAGTTGCTCTTCGGTGGTTCGAGACCGTCGGTGTGCTTGCCATCGGGGCGTCGCCACTCGAACTCGCGGTCGTCGACCACCGCGGCGTTGTACTCCTCGATCGTCCGAGCCAGCCGATCGGCAGGCAGGCCGAGCGCGGTGGCAAGTTCGCCCGCGGTGTCGGCGACGACCGGTTTGACGCTCGTCAGGACTCCGCGTTTCCATTCGGTCACTGCCGAGGATTGTTGGTCGGTGATGAAGTATGCGACCCCACCGTCTTGGGACCAGACCGCGCGGGCAGTGGACTCGTAGGTCTCGTCGACGGTTCCCCCGCCCTCGTCGAGGAACCGTTTCCCGTGTGCGTTGACGAGAATTCCGTACGGGAAGACCATCACGAGCGCCTCAGGATCGCTGGACCGAGGGTCGACGGGCTCGGCGTGGAAGGTGTCCCACTGACCGGCCCGCGCCGCTCCGGAGTCCAGCGCCATCCGGATCCCTTCGCCCCGGTTGAAGCCGACTCCCGGCGCGATCGGGATGAGCTGGTCCGCGTTGCCGCCGAGTTCCTTCGTGAGCGTCGCCGGGTCACCCTCGAACCCGCCCGAGGCGATGACGACCGCGTCGGCTCGAATGATCTCCTCGCCGTCGTCGCCGGTCACGACGACGCCGGTGACCCTGCCGTCGTCGTCATGGACGAGCCGCTGCGCGGTACGCCCATAGCGGAACCGCACGCCGAGTCGTTCCGCCGATGGGCGGAGCGCGTTCAACAGCGCCTCGCCCCCTCCGACCGGCTGGAGCCGGGGCCGGTTGCTGTTGATGAAATACGTGGGAAACCGGCGGAATCGCGCGCCGTGGCCCTGTATCCACTCCATGGTCTCCGGCAACCGGTCGACCAGCGTCTCGACATACCAGGACGGCGTTCGGCCGCCCGAGAAGCCGACCACGTCGTCGACGAAAGAATCCGCGACCTCATAGACATCGTCGAGCCGCAGGTAGGCAGAGGTCCACTTACTGTTGCCACCCGCCTGGTTGCGCTCCGCACGGTCCACGACCGTGACCGTGCAACCGCTTCTGCCGCCGAGCTCCTCTGCGGCGCTCACCGCCGCGGACAGGCCGGCTATCCCGGAACCGATGACGACGATGTCGCCGCTTCTCGCTGCCGATTCTGCCATGACAGACATCGCGATCCTTCCCAACGACTTCGACGGGGACGGGCGGTCACGCACGTGGATTGAACGGGTCCTTTACCCCTTGGCCGGTGTCGACCCAGACGCTCTTCTCCTCGGTGTACTCGCGCAGTGCGTCCGGACCGTTCTCGCGTGCGAGCCCGCTCTGCTTGTAGCCGCCGAACGGCGTGGCATACGAGGTCTTGCGGTAGTTGTTGATCCACACGGTGCCCGCGCGCAGCCGAGCAGCCACGCGATGCGCACGCTGGACCTCGCCGGTCCAGACACCCGCGGCGAGCCCGAACTCGGTATCGTTCGCGATCTCGATCGCCTCGGCCTCGTCGCGGAACGGAATCACCGCCGCGATCGGGCCGAACACCTCTTCCCTAGCGATCCGCATCTCGTTGCCGACGTCAGCGAACACCGTCGGTCGCATGAACAGCCCGTCGGGAAACCCGTCCACGACGGCCGGTTCACCCCCCGCGACGAGGCGAGCGCCGTCAGCGGTAGCGACCTCGACATAGTGCCGGACCTTGTCGAACTGCGGACGGCACGCGACCGTGCCCATCTCGCTGCCGGGGTCACGCGGATCGCCGACCTTGATCGACTCTGCCCGCTGCGCGAGCTGCTCGACGACCTTGTCGTAGACGTCTTCCTGCACGAGAATCCGGGAACCCGCCATACAAGTCTGCCCACTCGCCCCGAAGATCCCGGCGACGAGCCCGTTCACGGCGCTGTCCAGGTCCGCGTCGGAGAACACGATGTTCGGCGACTTACCACCCAGCTCGAGCGAAACACGCTTCAACGTGTGCCCCGCCTGGGCTGCGATCGCCCGGCCGGTCGCCGTCGAACCCGTGAACGCGATCTTGTCCACCCCTGGGTGCCCGGTCAACGCCGTGCCCGTCGGATCACCCAGACCCGTGACCACGTTGAAGACACCCGCTGGCAGTCCGGCCTCCGCGGCGAGCTCCGCGAACCGGATCAACGAGACCGGAGTCACCTCGGACGGCTTGGCGACGACCGTGTTGCCCGCCGCGAGCGCCGGACCGAGCTTCCATGCCAGCAGCAACAGCGGGGAGTTCCACGGCGTGATCGCGGCCACCACGCCCAGCGGCTCCCGCACCGTGTAATTCACCATGTCCCGCACGTGCAACGGGTTCGTCGTCCCGGTCGGCATCTGCGCCAGAGCCGCGTAGTAGTTGAAATACTCCCGCAACAGCTTCGTCTGCCCGAGCATTTCCCGGATGAGCTTGCCGTTCTCGTCTACCTGGAGCTCCGCGAGCTCCTCGGCGTGTTCCTCGACCAGCTCGCCGACACGGATCAGGAGCATGGCCCGATCCGCCGCACGCATCGCCGGCCACTCGCCGCTGTCGAATGCACGCCGCGCGCTCGTGACCGCCCGATCCACGTCGGCGATCGACGCGTTGGGTATCTGTGCCCACACGACTCCCGTCGCGGGATTGACCACGTCGAGGTATGCCCCGTCAGCGGGCTGCACCACCGTGTTGTCGACGAACAACCCGTACCGCCGGACGGCATCTTCAGCCATGGCGGCCCTGGACAGTGTCTGCGACATCGCGCCTCCAGTACGAACTTTGATCGGCCAGACGCTAACGGATCGTCCCATAATCGGTCAATGGGATAGAGGATAATGGGACAGTGAGGCGTTGACCTGCTAAGCTGAGCTGGTGAAGGTCACCAGAGTCGTCGCCCCGGTACGTGCACAAGCGGTCGAGGCCATCCGCGCCGAGATCGTCAGCGGCGCGCTCGCCCCAGGTCAACGCCTGGTCGAACGCGAACTCTGCGCGCAGCTCGACGTCTCCCGCAACACCGTTCGCGAAGCCTGCCGGCAGCTCGAAGCCGAAGGCTTCCTCGTGATCCCCCCACACAAAGGGCCCACGGTCGCGCAGCTGAGCGACCAGGAAGCCCGCGCGATCTACGAGATACGGGAAGCCCTGGAATGCTTCGCCGTGCGCCTCTTTGTCGAACGCGCCACCGACGACCATGCAGCGCAGCTCACCGAAGCCACCGACAAGGTCGAAGCCGCCCACAACGCCGGCGACGTCTCCCAGATGCTCGAAGCGAAGAACGACTTCTACGATGTGCTCTACTCCGGCGCGGGCAACGACGTCCTCCACAACCAGGCACGCCTGCTCCACGGCAGGCTTGCCCAACTCCGGTCCCGCTCCCTTGCCCACGAAGGCAGGCCGCACGCGAGTATCCAGGAGATCAGGCAGGTCGTCACCAAGATCATCGAACGTGACGCCGACGCCGCGAGCGTCCTCTGGCGCGAACACATCCACAATGCCGCCGCCACCGCGCTTGAAGAGCCGACAGCTCGTGAATGAAGACCGTTGTTCTTAGAGGCTGTCTTTGATCTTGGTTAGGGGTTTGTGGTGCGCCTTGGGTCGTGGGTGAGGCGCCGGGTCATCATAGTGATCATGGCCCAGTTGATGAAGGCCTCGGAGTGGGTGGGGAGGCGTTCGTAGTCGCGGACGTTGCGGCGGGCCTGGCTGATCCAGGAGAAGGTGCGTTCCACGACCCAGCGTCGGGGGAGCACGATGAAAGTTTTTGCCCGGTGAGCTTTTTGACGATTTCCACGGTCATGTTCACGGTGGTTTTGGCCCAGTCGGCGAGGGTGCCGTTGTAGCCGCCGTCGGCCCAGATGTGGCGGACGCGGCGCTGGGTCTGGCGCAGCCGCGAGAGCAGCAGGCGGCCGGTGGGGCGGTCTTGGCTGTTGGCGGCAGTGACCATGACCACCAGCAGCAGGCCCAGGGTGTCCACGGCGATGTGGCGTTTGCGCCCGTCGACTTTCTTGCCGCCGTCATAGCCGCGGGTGGGTTTGCCGACCGTTTCGGCGGCCCGTACCGACTGGGAGTCGATCGCCGCCGCGCTGGGATAGCGGTCCCGGCCGGCGCGCAGGCGGAGCTGTTCGCGCAGCGCATCCCGGATGCGCTCGATCACGCCGGCGGCGCGCCAGCGGGTGAAGAACCCGTGCACGGTTTTCCAGGGTGGGAAATCGGCGGGCAGCGCCCGCCATTTGCTGCCGTTGTCGGTGATGTAGCGGATCGCGTCCACGATCGCCCGGCGCGAGTGTTTCTCCGGGCGACCACCACCCGGGCTCTGGCAGGCCGGTACCGGCAACAGCGGCTCGAGCAGGGCCCACTCGGCATCGGTGGTATCGGGGGGGGTAGCGGCTAGTCCGGCCCGCTGCGCTGGGCCGATCGGTGCTGGGGTACAAAGTGAATCGGGCCTCTGCTCTGGTGATCCTGATGTGGCGTCAAAATCATTTAGCAGAGGCCCTCCCCATACCCACCACCGGGATCAAAACAGGCTCTAACGCCCGCAAACGAACTCGACAGCTTCAGCCGGAAAGTCGAACGGAAACTTGACAACACCCTAGGTCTCTTCGTGTCAGTCAACGGTTTCCAACCATCAGCTGTCCAAATCGCCAGCCAGGGCGGCAGGCCGATTATTTTGCTAATGGACGGCTTCGATCTAACCATGACGCTTGAAAATAGGATCTCGTTCCCAGAACTCCTGACTAGGAAGAGACAACACGCTGCTAGGACCGGGGATATCTATCTTCGCACCTCGGATGCGCTCGCTGAGATGTGACCGCAAATACTTACCCTTTGAGGTTTCGCCGAGGCATCCTAGAGCCAAGAACTTCAGCAGCCTTTCGGTCGGCTGCCGCAACCCAAGCAGCATAGAGCGTCAGCTGTTCGTTGTCGGGCCTCAGCGGACAGGCCAGATCAAGCCAGTCATGCCGGGTAAGGACGCTGGTCGCGAACTGCCGGCCGCACGGGATCTCGGACAGCAACAGGCAGGACGCTACGGCAGCGCACCCGGCCAGAGGCGCAAACACGACGCGTTCCGACGACAGCTATGAGAGGTCTCACCAATGAAGCACGCTGTGGAACCTCGTGGCAGGAGGACGACTGCCCGGGTGCTGGGTCAATCAGATTCCCTCGACTCCCGGCAGCACTGTTGCGTATTGCTCGGGCGGTAGACCGCGAAACGGAGGCACTCTACCGGCGCAAGGACACCGGTAACACTGATGCTACGGCGCTCTTGCGCCAGATCGGATTCCGGCTTCTGGAACTAGGCTTGTCGGTGGCCAGGGAAGGTGGGATCGACTGCAGCCAGATCAAGCCCGCCATCTCCCAGGCATACAACATTCCGGACGAAGCCAAGCCTTCAAGCGGGACAGCGCGATGAGCCATCCCTTCGAGCCCGAAAGCAGGTACGCCGCCCTCAGCATCACGGACTGGTGGGTGATCTGGGTGGCGCTACAGAGTCAGGACGACGCTCGCAACCAGAACGCGCACAACGTACTCGGCTCCCTGGTCATGGCCGACTGGCTTGACGACAACCCCGTGGAGCCAGATCACGCCGGCCGGTCCCCGAACCGAATCGAGGCCATGCGGACGGCGCGCGATCATTACCAGGACAGGTGGATAGACGAGCGATGCGAATTGGGAATCCGCAGCCTAGGGCAGCTCCGCCAAGCGGAACACCCATATCGTCACCGAGAGCTGGACCGCACCGCCCGGTCTTGCTGCTCATCGCGAATGACTGCTTCCAGCTAGCAGAACACCGCCATGACGAAACTGACCTGACGCAACGATGAAACAGTGGCAACTGGCCTCGGCAACCGGTAATTACGGCTACCATCGCGTCGCTGTCAGTCCCGACAGCGGGGTTGTCACCAGCCGACCCGACGATGAATCCTGCCGTGTCATCGTGGCGGAGAACCTGTTCGGGGACATCCTCAGCGACGAGGTGGCCGGTATCCTCGGCTCCCTCGGCCTGCTTCCCCCGGGAAGCCTGCGCGAAGAGAACTGGGACCTGCACGAGCCCGTCCACGGCGCCGCGCCCGACATCGTCGGCATGGATCGGGCCAATCCAACGTTGCCTGACGGACGGGATTAATTTCCGTCATGGGTGGAGCGCGTCCAGGAGACTTGCGGCGTCGGCGCCATCACCCAACGAGAGCACGATGTCGACGATGCGGTCGGTCCGGGGCGTCCCGACGACCGGCTTGATGAGGTCGGACGCCTTCTCCACGACCTCGCCTGCCGACATCGGGTTGTCCGCACTGCCGCGAACGGTGGCGACGAAGGCATACAGGGTCTCACCGCTTCGCAAAATGATGTCCACGGAGGCCTGGCGCACGCCGGTCACAGAGCGGTCGTAACGCAACTCGGCGCGGCCCATGAGATCGCGGACGGTGTGGTCAGTGAACCGGGTGGAGTCGTGCGCCATCGCGAAGCTGAAACGGCCGTCGATGATCGTGCCGCACACGAGGTATTGGACGTTGATGTTCGGTGACTCGCGCCCGTCGACGACCTTCGCCAGGTCGTACGGGATCTCGATGACGATCCGCTCGATCTCCCCCGGGTCGACGGGTCGATCCGCGAGAATATCGAGCACGGCCTGCAAGGCGGCCTGCGATGGCGAGCCTACGGCGAACTTCTTGATGTTCGTGCGCTCGATCTCGTACACCTCGCCGAGCCCGGCGCCGAGTCGGGACGGATCAGGGGCGGGCGAGTACGCGTCGAGCACGTTGGGTGCGCCAGCGAACACGTCGGCTACCCCAAGGCAACCGCTCTCGACCAGCTGCGCGGCTCGGACGCCGTTCGACGCTGGCATTCCACCGAACACGAACGCCTTCTCGACATGGTACGGGTCCCGCGCCCAGCTCGTTGTGCCGGCCGCGCTCTGGGCCGCGAAGGACAGGACCGCACGCATCTGCTCGGCATCGAGGGACATGAACACTGCCGCGGCGGCCGCTGCCGCGTAGACGCCGACATGGGCATGCGTGCTGATGGAGCTGCCCTCGAGCGGCGAGTCGGGATGCCCGATCGCCATGCCCACCCGGGTGCCGGCGTCGTAGCCCGCGGCGACCGCGCGGAGGAGGACCTGGCCGGGCACGTTTCTGGCGGACGCCACCGCCAGCACGGCCGGCACGACGGCGCAGCCCGGGTGGCTCAGGGACGGGGCGTGCGAATCGTCCGTCTCATCGGCATGCGCCGACATCCCATTGGCCAGGGCTGCGTCAGCCGGCGCGGCCATCGCGGGTGTGCCGAAAATGGGTGCGGGGCCATCGCAGGCGTACCGCCGGGCGTACGCGAGCCCGGCCCTTCCGGCCGGCATCGCAGAGCCGGAAAGGATGGCGGCAATCGTGTCGAGTACGTGCAGCCGGGTCTTCGCGATGACCGGCTCCGGCAGCGGGGTGCCGGCCGCGCGGGCAAGGTACTCCGACAGGCGATGCGTGGGCGTGCTGATATCCATCGTGTCCTTTCGTTGTCGTTCGGGGCCGTCATCACATGTAAGTGCCGCCGTTGACGCCGAGCGTCTGCCCCGTCACGTATCCGGCGGCGTCGGAACACAGATAGCCGCAGAGCTCCGCGACATCCTCGGGGACCCCGGCTCGCCCGACGGGAACCTGCCTGCCTCGCGCGTAATGGGCGGCTGCCGCGTGGTTGTCGCCGAGGCTCTGCGAGCGGTCGGTGTCGATGAACCCCGGCGAGATGGCGTTTACAGTCACACCGTGCGGCGCCGCCTCGAGGGCAGTCGCCTTCGTCAGGCCGATCATGCCGCTCTTCGCCGTCACGACGGCGACCCGACCAGGGGCACCACTCTGGCCGCTCACGCCTGCGACATTCACGATTCGACCCCAGCCGGCTTCGATCATGCCGGGCAATGCCCGCCGCGTGGCGAGAAAGGCGCCGGTGAGTACGACGTCGAGCACACGAGACCAGTCCTCGAGCTGCGTGTCGATCAGCGGGCCGTGGCAGCGCAGACCGGCGTTGTTCACGAGGATGACGACCGGACCGAGGGCCGACTCGATGCGGTCGAACATGGCGGCCATCGCCCTCTCGTCGGCGACATCGGCGGGAAAGCCCTCCGCCCGCGCGCCGAACCCACGCAGCCTTGCCACGGCTCGGGCCACGGCGTCCGGGTCACGACCGTTGACAGCGACAACGTGGCCGTCACGCGCGAGGCGTTCGGCCGCGGCGAACCCGATGTTCTTGGTTGCTCCCGTGACAAGCGCGACCTTCATTGCACCGGCGCCTTCGACCCACGATCCGTGCTCGGCCGCGCGGCTCGCTCGCGGCGGCGTCCGCGGGCGCCGGAGATCACGAGGTAGGCGACCAAGGCCACCAGCCCGCTCCACAGCACGAGCGCTGTCGGTGAGGCGAAGAAGTAGTCGAGATCGCCGTTGGAAAGCGCAAGCGCCCGCGAGAGATGCTCCTCGAGCATCGGCCCGAGGATGAGGCCGAGGATGAGCGGAACCACGGGATATCCGTTGACCAGCATGAAGAATCCGATGATGCCGAACATGGTCGCGATCCCCATGTCGAACAGCGAGCCGCGGTAGGCGACGCTCCCCGTCAGGCCGAGTACCAACACGACCGGTACGAGGATCTTCACCGGCACTTTCGTGATCTGCACGAGGGGCGCCGTGATGAGCATGCCGATCGGGAGGATGAGGATGCTCGCCGCGACGACCGCGATCACCGCCGCTCCCGCCTCCGGACCGTGGGTCGCGAGCACCTTCGGCCCCGGCTGGATGCCCTGGATGTAGAACTGGGCAAGTACGACGGCCATCGTGGCGCTTCCGGGGACGCCGAGCGTCAGGGTCGGCACGAGGGTGGCGGCGCCGACGGCGTTGTCGCACGCCTCCGAGGCGATGACGCCGCGGGCCGAGCCTTTGCCGAACTCCGCCGGGTTCCTCGCCGTGCGCTTGGCAACGGCATAGCTGACGAAGTTCGACACGCCAGTGCCGACACCGGGAATGATACCGAGAAACACACCAACACCCGTCGCCCTGAGCACGCTGCCGCCGTGCTTGAGGGTGATCCGCGCACCGGCGACGGCGTCCTTGAGGTCACGTCGAACGCCGCCGTCGAGATGCGCGGCCGCGGGTTGCGATGTGCGGGACTCGGCAGCCAGCCGGAGCATCTCGCCGATCGCGAATAGGCCGATGAGTGCGGGAACGAACTGGATTCCGTCGTAGAGCTCGATCTCGCCGAAGGTGAACCGCTCCTGCCCGGACAGCGGGCTCCCGCCGATCGTGGCGAGCACGAGACCGAGGCCGCCGGCGAGGACGCCCTTGACGATGTTTTTGCCGACGAGGGTCGACACGAGCACGATGCCGAGGAGCACGACGATGAACATCTCGCGCGCGCCGAAGTTTAAGGCGAATGCACCGAGTGGGGCTATGACAAGGAGCACGACGACCCCGCTGATGACCCCGCCGAGCGTCGACGCCATCCTGGCGATGCCGATCGCGATGCCGGCCTTGCCCTGCCTCGCCATCTGGTAACCGTCGAGTGCCGTGACGGCCGACCCGGCCTCGCCGGGGACGTTCACCAGGATGGCGGGCACCGAGCCGGCGAAGGCACTACCGGCGTACACGCTCATGATGAGGATCAGCGCCTGCTCGGTCGGCAAGCTCACCGAGAACGGCAGCAGCAGCGCAGCCGTATTCGATGTGCTGAGCCCTGGCAGTACGCCGACAACGAAGCCGAGCAGCAGCCCCACGATGAGCCACAGCAACCCCAAGGGGCTGAGGACTATATCGAGTCCGTCGAGAAACATCGTGAGTGCGGTCCTTTACCAGTTGAGTAGCGTGCCGGCAGGGATGGGCGACTCGAACGCCACCGCGAATACCAGGTAGCAAGTGGCGGCCGTCGCGGCGGTGAAGACGGCGATCCAGAGCGGCTTGCGCAACCCCAGCGTCACGGCGGTCACAGCGCACAGCCACACAATCGCGATCACGTAGCCGACGAAATGCAGAATGACGAGCGCCAACACGACCGCGGCGACCACGGGGCCGACCCGCGACCACGCAACGCCGATGCCGCGCTCGCTCTCGATGTCCTCGGCCCCAGCAGCATCCTCGATGCCGTCTGAGCCGCCGGCGACGGCGGTCTCGCTGAGAGCCGCACGGATCTCCCGGATCAGGGCGATGAGGCCGACCACGGCGAGTACGGCGAGCGCCGCGACGGGGTAGATCGCGTCACGACCCTGGATGTCCGCCGCCTCGATGAGGAAGACGCCCGCGAGAGCGAGCGTGACGACCGGGACCGAAGCACGCCACAACACGCGGATCCCTCGGCTGCCAGCACCGGAAGCCGGCCAGGATCCCTCGGAATCCCGGCCGGCGCGGCTCACGTGCACGCTCATTCGCCCTTGAACAGGTCGGGGTTGTCGGTCATGATCGTGCGGATCTGGTCCTCGGCCGCCTTGGCATCGGCCTCGACGGCCTCAGGCGTCCGCGGATCGAGCTTGAGCGCCTCGCCGAGTTCCTTCAGGTCCGACTTCAAGCCGTCGGAGGTCACGACCGCGTCGAGCGCGTCGACGAGGGCCTGGTACCGCTCCGGGTGCTCCTTGGCACAGCCGGTGGAGGTCCAGATGTTGTACGTGGACTCGCTGTTCGGTACCTCGACGCCAAGGGCTTTGTTCACGGTCGGAGCGTCATCGGTGACGGGACCCCAGCGATTCTTCTCATAGTGGACCGCGAGCACCTTCGTGTCCTCGGCGATCGGGAGGCTGTTGAAGGCACCCGCGTGGGTGGCGTCGACCTCACCGGAGACAACCGCGAGCCGCGCAGGCCCGCCGCCGTCGAACGGCACGACGTTGAAGTCTGCCCCCGTTGCCTCCTCGATCTGCGTGATGGCGAAGGAGTTGCTGCTGACGGCCTCGCTCACGCTGAACGTGATCTCGCCGGGACGAGCCTTCGCGTCGTTGACGAGATCCCTGAGTGTGTCCCATGGTGCATTCTTGGCGACGCGGATCACTCCCGGTTCCGTGCTCACACCGCCGACGGCGGCGAAGGAAACCAGGTCGTAGTCGACGTCGTGGGCAAGGTAGGACAGGTTGATGTGCGGAATCGCGGTGATCAGGATTGTCGAACAGTCGCTGGACTGGAGGATCGACGCCGTGCCGATCGTCGTCGCACCACCCTCACGGTTGATGACGGCGATTGTGCTGCCAAGCTCTTCCTCCAGGTACGGCTGCAATTGCCGGGCCGCGGTGTCGACGCCCCCGCCGGCTGAAGTGGGAACGACCAACGTGATCTGGTCCGGCACGTCCGTGCCAGTCGAACCCGATCCAGTGCCGCACGCGGTGAGAGCAAACGCGCCGGCGCTCGCGAGTGCCACGGCCATGACCGCGCGAGATGCTGTGTGCTTCGCCATTGAAGTCTCCTAGCTGATGATCAGTGCCGCAGGTGGTTGGTGCGCGAGATCGATGGGCCGTGGTGGGGCCCACCGAAGGGGGTCGCCGGGCCGGACGCAAGTTCGTGAAGTTCCGCGAGCGGGCCGAGCCGGTCGGCACCGAATGCTGCGTCCACAAAGGCATCCGCCCCGGAACACGCCGCCAGAAGACGTGCGGCCTTCGCGCGCACCTGGCCAGGTGTCGGACGTTGTGGCCCGACGGCCGTGAGCTCGGTGGCTTCGCCATCGCAGGTCACTCGGAGGCGAGCCTCGTACCGCTCGCACGTATCGTCGGCCACCAAGCGAACCCGGTCGCGGATCGCGCGCACGCGCGCGTCACCGACCACGTCGGCGGAAAAACGCTGCGGGTCGGCGTCGCCGAAGAGATAGCCGACCGCGAAGGCGTGCGGCACGCTGAACTTCGACGCGAGTCCGTCGCGCGGATCGGTGCGGCCCATCGCGGCCGCCGCGAGAGTGCTCACGCGGAGCTCTGCATCGAACGGCTTCTCGGGACCCACGAGTGCTCGAAGGCGCAGGCTCAGATCGATCGCGCTGTGTCCGAGCACACCGCACGCGTACGGTTTCACGACGTTCTCCGTGATCCGCCAGCGCACGCCGAGCTCGGGCGGACCGGCGTGACCATTGAGAGTGCTGAGGAGCCGGGCGAGCCCACCGGGTCGACTGGGCGCGGCGTCGTCGAACCCCACGAGCACACCGCAGTGGGCGGCGTTGCCGACGTGCATCGGCTTGGCAAGCGTGCCGAGAGCTTCTGTCAGGCCCGAGGCGTGGCTCGCGGCTGCGTCGATCGCACGGATGAGGCGGGAGTGGTTGGCGCCGCCGAGCAGGGCACCGGCGACGGCAGCTCCGATTGGCCCCGCAATGCCCGTCATGTGCCAGCCGCGGGCGAGGGCGTCGGGCACCAGCTCCCCGACGAGTAGGGCTGCCTCGACGCCCGCGACGAGAGCCGTGAGGGCGTCGACACCGCTTGCTTTCGTCGCGTCGGCGAGAGCGAGCACCACGGCTGCGACCGGGGCGCCAGGATGTACAATTGAGGGTGGGTGCGTGTCGTCGAAGTCCTCGAGATGGCCGGCGGCCCCCTGAACGAACGCGGCCGCCGCAGCGGACAGCCGACCGGGGATTCCGAGCGCCCGGCCCGCGGCTCCGCGCTCCCCGGCGAGAGCCGTGGCAGCGGCGCGCACCGAGGACTCGCCCGAAGCAGCCAGCATGAGCGCGGCAGCGTTACCGAAGGTGACCTTCGCCGCATTCTGGACGGCCTCGTCCAGGGCATGCCAGCGGATACCGGCGGCGAGATCGGCAACGTGGGCGGCCTCGACGCCCGGCGCACTGCCGCGTGCGGTGCCTGCACCCGCGCCGAGAACGGCGAGCAGCCCCTTCCCGCCGTCGATGGAGCCGTCAGGCGCATCCCAGCCAGCGATCGCGAGGCGCGCAGCACGTAGCCCGGCCTCGGCGGCGGAGGTGACGGCCGAGGCGTCGTCCCCGGCACTCGCGCCGACCGAGCTCGCGGCAAGGCCGATGGCGTGGGTGACGACCGGCGCCCTGCAGCCACGTGCGAACGCCACTGCGACTGCGGCTGCGACCGTCGCGGCCGCGGCGGCGGTGCCAGCCCCGCCCCGGAGCTCTTCGGGCAGGAGACGGCCCAACTGCTCAGCGACCGCGAACCCGGCGGCGCGGGCCCTGGCGGTGTCACCGGACTCAGTGGATGAGAAGCCGTCGAGCTCCAGGGCGGCATCGACCGTGGAGCGGACGGCGGTCGACACGGCACCGGGTTCGGATCCGGTCATGGGCGGCGCAGCATAAACGGCAGTCGCGACGCGTGTGAGCGCATACACGGCGGGCGTCGGAACCCCGGGCCTCTGCCCTGCGAGGGCGGCGCACACATTCGATGGCACAGCCATCGTCATGGCTCCCTATCACATCGGCGTCGATGCAAGGCCACATCACGAACGCCGCGCCGAACGCCGCATAACGGATCGCGCCACCGGTCAGGAGCGCGGGCGTCATTCGCGAGTGTTCGAAGCGGACGCGCGACATCAACCGTCAGGGAGCCGCACTCCGATCTTGGTCCCGATGAGTCCACCGTGATGGATGGTGGGTACCAAGGAGCTTTGGCTGTGCACGGCAACTTTCGCCGACGTCAGGTCGGGTGTCAAGAGTCGCGCTGAAACGAGCTGCCAGGGCCGGTCCAGCGTCGCCGCTCAGGTCGTCGTCGAACCGGGCGGCGTGGCGTAGGTCAGGTCGTCCTACAGCGACAGACTGATCAGCCAGGCACTGGCGACGCGAACGGGTTGAGAGCGCCAGCCGACGAGAACATCGCCTAGCTGCGACTGATACGCGGCATCGGTCGCGCCGGTGGGCTGGTGAGTTGACAAGCGAGCGTTGCCCGCCCGATGATGACAGCGCACAGTCGATGCTCGGCTCCGACGCGCTCATACTCACTGAGGGACGAGTCCGGAGCACCGCACCGAGTACGGCTCCCTGTGGCGGACGCACGGTCGCCGCCAGCCGTCGGTCACCAACTCTGGCCCGGAACAGGGGAGCCCATATGACATCACAGGATGGACCGCTTGAAGGTCTGCGGGTGGTCGATCTCACGCACATGCTCGCCGGCCCCTACACCACCATGCTCCTCGCCGACATGGGCGCTGATGTCATCAAGGTTGAGCCTCTTCGTGGCGACTTCATCCGTACTGCCGGCCCGACGTTCGGAGAAGGGGACGAGCGCTTCGGCGGCTACTTCCACAGCGTCAACCGCAACAAGCGCAGCATAGCCATCGACCTGCGCTCGGACGAGGGTCGGCAGGTGCTCCTCGACCTCGTGAGGCGATCCGACGTACTCGTCGAGAACTTCCGCGTCGGCATCATGGAGCGACTGGAACTCGGCTACGAGACGTTGCGGCAGGTTAACCCGAAGCTCGTCTACGCGTGCATCCGCGGGTTCGGTGACCCCAAGACCGGTGAGAGCCCGTACGTCGACTGGCCCGCGTACGACGTCATCGCCCAGGCCATGGGTGGCTTCATGTCCATCACCGGTGAGCCAGACGGCGAACCGATGAAGGCCGGGCCTGGTGTTGGAGACATCTTCGCCGCAGTCCTGCTGAGTACCGGGATACTCGCGGCCGTACGGCAAGCAGACCGCAGTGGGCAGGGTCAGTTCGTCGACGTCGGCATGTACGACGCGATCCTGTCGCTGACGGAGCGCATCGTGTACCAGTACTCGATCACAGGGCAGGACCCGGAGCGGCAGGGCAACGCACACCCGTTGTTCGGCCCGTTCGGAGTCTTCCGCACCTCCGACAGCTGGGTCGCAATCGCCGCCCCGACCGACCGGGACTGGGGGCTCCTGACGGAGGCGATGGGTCGCCCCGAGCTCGCCGAGGACCCACGGTTCACGACGACCACAAATCGCGTGCGGAACGAAAAGGACACCCACGCGGTCATCACCGAGTGGACCCACGGGCTCACCAGCGCCGAGGTCGCCGGGATCATCGGGGGCCGCATCCCCGTCGGCCCCGTCCAGACGATCAGCCAGATCATAAAGGACCCGCACGTCGCCACCAGGGACATGGTCGTGGAAGTCGAGCATCCCGGCACCGACCACAAGGTCGCTATCGCGGGTACGCCCATCAAGTTCGACAGGAGCGAGGTCGGCGTTCGCCGCCGAGCGCCTCTGCTCGGCGAGCACACCGCCGACGTCATGGGCGAGCTGGGCTACGGCGCCGAGGACGTCGAGCGGCTCCGGCAGGGAGACATTATCGCCTGAGCCCAAGGCCCAGGCCATCCGGGGCGGCTCGTCGCCCCGAACCACTGCCCCACCTGAGCAAGCGAGGTCCGTATGCAATTCCGGACGAAAGACTTCCCGCTCTGGCCCAAGGCCAGCTTCTTCGAAGAGTTCGAGCCTGGCCAGACCTTCGACCACCACTGGGGTCGCACTCTCACTGAAAGCGACGCCGTGGCATTCAACTCGTTGACCCTCGGCTACAACCCGCTCTACGTCAATGACGAGTACGCCCGAGAGATAGGACACCCGCGTTCGCCCGTCAATCCGTACCTCGCCTTCCTTACAGTGCTCGGCCTGTCCGTGGAGGACACCAGCGAGAAGAACGGTGGCGCGTTCCTTAGCGTTGAGTACGTGAGCTTCCTGGAGCCTGTCTACCCGGGCGACACCATCACTGCCCACACGACCGTGCACCAGGTTCGCGAGTCCAAGTCCCGCCCGATGAACGGGATCGTCACCTGGCACACCCACGGCCGCAACCAGCACGGGACCCGAGTGCTCGAATTCTCCCGGACCAACCTCGTGCAGCGAAGGAGTGAGGCGCGATGAGCGTCATCGACGAGATCAGCCTTACTGGGGAGCTCACCGAGGAGCAGAAGGCGATCCAGCAGCTCGCGCGCACCTTCGCCCAGAAGGAGGTGCTGCCGCTGGCGAACGAGCTCGACCCGCTCGGGGAGGAGTTCCCCGAGGCTCTGCTCGCCAAGATGGGCGAGATGGGGTTCTTCGGGATCATGACCCCGACCGAGTACGGGGGCCTCGGCCTCGGAGCCCTCGAGTACGTTCTGGTGACCGAGGAGCTGTCCCGGGCTTGGATGAGTGTCGGCAGCGTCATCCGCACCGGTACTCTCCCGCCGAGCCTGCCGGAGGAACGCCGCGCGGAGCTGCTACCCCGCGCCGCCCGCGGCGAGTACCGTGGCGCCTTCTCGCTGTCCGAGCCGCAGGCTGGCTCCGACGTGGCGAACATCGGCACTCGCGCCCGCCGGGACGGTAGCGACTGGGTGCTCAACGGGGCCAAGATGTGGTGCACGTGGGCCGACAAAGCGGACTTCATCGTGCTGTACGCACGGACGGGTCCACCGGAATCGGGCAAACGCCATCGAGGGATCAGTGCATTCTTCGTCGAAAAGGAGCGCGGGCGGTTCCCGAAGGGCATGAACGGGACCCCGGTCCGCAAGATCGGCTATCACGGATGGAAGACCTGGGAACTCGGCCTCGACGATCTGCGCCTCCCCGGGGACGCACTACTCGGTGGGGAGGGGAAGGGCTTCTACGCGGGGCTGGAGAGCTTGGAGCTCGCCCGTGTCCACACCGCGGCGCGCGCCGTCGGTCTCGCACGGGGTGCGCTCGAGGACTCTATCGCGTACGTCCACCAGCGGGTCCAATTCGACCAGCCGATCGCCAACTTCCAGGCCATCCGATTCAAGATCGCCCAGATGGCAGCCGACATCGAGACCGCGCGTCAGCTGGCCCACTCCGTCGCCCGCCTCCTGGACGCAGGCCGGCCCTGTGCCCTGCAGGCGTCCATGGCGAAGCTGGTGGCCTCTGAGATGGCTGAGCGCGTCACAAGCGAGGGCATCCAGATCCATGGTGGCGCCGGTTACACGACCGACTTCCAGGTGGAAAGGTACTGGCGGGACGCGCGGCTGACCAAGATCTTCGAGGGGACGTCGGAGATCCAGCTACGGATCATCTCCGACCGCATCCTCGGCCGGCCCGACCCGGTGAGAGCGGGACCACAGACGTGAATGAGTTCCCAGGTCTGATTCCCGGCCACATAACGGGATACGACAACTACTTCGAGGACTTCGCGGTCGGACAACGCTTCCGGCACGCCAGGGGTAAGACCGTCACTGACCTCGAGAATGTCCTCATCACCAACATGGTGATGAACACCGCGGACGCTCACTTCAATGAGGACGGTATGAAGGACCACCCGATCGGGCAGCGGATCGTCTTCGGCGGCGTCACGGCCTCAATTGTCATAGGGCTTGCCAGTCAGGACAGCTCGGACAACGCCATTGCTGAGAACGGGTTCGAGAACATGAAACTGCTGACCCCGGTTGTGCACGGCGACACGCTGTACGCCTACACCGAGGTGCGGGATTTGTCCGACACAGGCCCGGACAGCGGCACCGTCGTCTTCCACCACTGGGGCGTAAACCAGCGGGGGGAGGTCGTCTTCGAGGTAGACAGGTCGGTCGAGGTCCGACGGCGCCCCGCCGACACCGCAGGCGCTTCGGCGCCCCGGGAGAGGAGCAACGCATGACCGTCACGCAGATCGGACCGATCGACACGGGGACCGCAGTGCACCGCCCCCGCAGGTCCTGCCTGGCAGTGCCAGGCTCCAGTCCCAAGATGCTCACCAAGGCCCAGAGCCTCCCGGCCGACCAGGTGTTCCTCGACCTCGAGGACTCGGTCGCCCCTGGCGCCAAGGAGTCCGCCCGGGCCAATATCGTGTCGACCCTGCTGGAGGGCGACTGGGGCGACAAGATCCGCGTCGTGCGCGTCAACGACTGGACGACACAGTGGACCTACCGGGACGTCATCCACGTCGTCGAGGGCGTCGGCACGCACCTGGACTGCATCATGCTCCCCAAGGTGCAGAGCGCCGAGCAGGTCGTCGCGCTGGATTTGCTGCTCGCCCAGATCGAGACGGCCCTCGGTCTGTCCATTGGCCAGATCGGGATCGAGGTGCAGATCGAGAACGCGGCCGGCCTCGTGCACGTCGACACCATCGCTTCGGCCTCTCTGCGGACGGAGACGATCATCTTCGGGCCAGCCGACTTCATGGCTAGCATCAATATGAAAAGCCTGGTCGTCGGAGGACAGCCCCCTGGTTACACGGCCGACGCCTACCACTACATCCTCATGCGCATCCTCATGGCTGCGCGCACGAATGGGCAACAGGCCATCGACGGGCCCTTCGGCCGCGTAAAGGACGTCGAGGGCTTCACCGAGGTCGCCCGCCGCTCGGCGTCGCTCGGCTTCGACGGCAAGTGGGTGCTGCACCCCAGCCAAATCGACGCCGCCAACGATGTCTACAGCCCGAGCCAAGAGGACTACGACCGAGCCGAGGAGATCGTCGACGCCTACGCCTGGTACACCTCGGCCGCCGGCGGCAACCGCGGTGCCGTCATGCTGGGCGATGAGATGATCGACGAAGCGTCACGGAAGATGGCGCTGGTGGTCTCCGCGAAGGGACGGGCGGCCGGGATGACGAGGACTCGCCAGTGGACTCCCCCCGCGGATTGACCGCGACCACCCGCGTGTCCGACGACCAGGCGAATCCGGACAAGCGCGTCCTGCGCCAGGTCGAGGAGCACGGCGAGCCGTTGCCCATCCGACAGAACCCCATGGCTCAGGTGCTCGCCGGCCGGGTGCTGGCCAGTTCCTCAGTCGAGGGCAGGGTGGAGTTGGAGTTCAGACCAGCGCACACCTTCGTCCAGGGGGCCGGAGTAGTCCAGGGTGGCATTGTGGCAGCCATGCTGGATTTTCCGGATGGCGTTCGCCGGCCTGGCGGCCGTGCCGTATGGACAGTCCCTGGCCACGGCGTCCCTGAACGTTTCGTACCTGCGTCCTACACCGACTGGGAGTTACCGAGTGCTTGGCCACGTGGAGCGCGCGGGCCGTTCAGTGCTGTTCGCGGCCGCCCGCCTTGTCGGGCCAGATGGCCGCGACGTCGCCGCGGGGAACTCGACCCTTGTTTCGGTACCGGCCGCACGACCGTGACCCTGCTGGCGCAGGAGTGACGTGAGGCGCAAGCCGTGTGCATTGGACCGTCACGGCCTCGTGCTGCAGTACTGCGGCCGGGGTCACGAGGGCGACCTTGTGGCGGCCGCCGAGTCCCCGCGTCGTTCCTGTCCGCTCCTCCTCCTGCCGGGGAACGGTCCAGGTGGTCAGACCGTGTCACTGCTACCTCCGCGGGCGGACCAAGGTGAACTCACGACGTGTCGCGGACGACGACAAGGCGGCCTGGAAACTCACGTTCGTCTTCCCCGGGTGGCGCAGCGCCACCAGATCCTGCAGGCGGCGGTCGACGATCCGGCCGCGCGCCCAGATCGATTCTGATCGGCTGGCCCAGCGTCGACTCTCCGCTGACCTCCTCGCTACCCCACCCGATCGTGGCCGGGCCAGCCCTCGCGTAGCTACACCCGCGCCGATGCCGGGGGCGTCCTCCCGGACTACGCCACTGTGCGGGTCCTCGCTCTGGCGGACGTCGGCATGACCGGATCTCTGGTCGGTGGCCTGGTCTCGACCCGCGCGTCACCCTTCTGAGGACTCCTGGCACGGAGTCGACCTCGGGATTCTCCCCTCTCCGTCCAGCAGCCGCAGCGGGCGCGGCTTACGCGTCGCGCACCGCTGCTACGCCGCCTGCGTGTGGATGGCCGTTGACACATCGCGAGCGAGGTATGAGGATGCAGGCGTCAGGCGAGTTTCTGCCGCAGCGCACCTCAGTAACCCGGCGCGTGCGGCGACCAAGGGAACGCGGCTCCTGGCTCGCGGATCTCCTCCACCGCGAGAGACCTCGGATTTCCCATGTCCTAGTGGGATGCGACCGGAGGCCAAGAGCCGATGTGCGAGAACGCCGCCACGACGGAACGGGCGGCGCCCCGCATTGCCGACGTGGTCGCCGCACTTGCCCCGGAAGGGATCAGCCGCTGGTTGGCCGGTTGCGCCGTTGACGCGCTGAACCACCGCGACAGCTACGAGCCGCACTGTCGTCAGGTGCTGCTTGACTGGTGCGGAGTCGTGCTCGCCGGTCGATCGGAGCTGCCTTCCGCGCCGGGGTTGGGCACCGCGTTCCGAGACGCTGCGGCGGCCCACGTCCTCGACTACGACGACGTCAACAACGACCTTCCCGGCCATGCCAGCGCGACCGTGGTCGCCGCCGCGCTGGCGGTTGCCCGCTCTACGGGCGCACCGCTCAGCGTGGTCTGGGAAGGTGTCCTCGCGGGCACCGAGGTGGCTTCTCGAGCGGGTTTGCTGTGTGGTGCCGCGCAGTACGAGCGAGGTTGGCATCCCACCGCGACGATCGGCGCGTTGGCCTCCTCCGTCGCCGCGGGTGTCGTCTACGGTTTCGACGAGGACGACCTTGCCTCGGTGATCGCCCTCGCCTCCTTGCAGTCCTCCGGCGCGCTGGTCACCTTCGGCTCGATCGGGAAGTCCTGGCAGACGGGGTGTGCGGCGCGCGATGGCGTCCATGCGGCTGAGGCGGTCGTCGCCGGCTACCGCGCCGACGTCGACTACCTCGGTCGCGACGGCGGCGTTCTCGACCTGATGGCGGACTGGCGCCGGTGCGAGGCCCCACCGGGCCTGAGCGCCCCGGCCCCGCGCATCGGGCAGACCGTCTACAAGCAGTACGCGACCTGCTTCGCCACGCACGCGGCTGCGCGCTGCGCCGAGGAGCTCGTCAGCAGCGGGATCCGAGCCGACGACGTGGAAACGATCACCGTGACGCTTGGCCCCCAGTTCTCTCGAATCGTCACGCACCGCGCCCCTTCGACGAGTTTGCAGGCCAAGTTCTCGGTCAGCACTGTCGTGGCGATGTCCTTGGCAGGTCGAGCGCCGCGAGCTGTCGAGAACCTCAGTCCCGAACGCCTGGCAGATCCCGCGCTGCGGCGGCTGGAGCGGGCCGTCGCGCTCGACGAGGACCCCTCGCTCCACGGGGCCGCCGCTCGGGTGAGTGTCCGGCTCGCCGGAGAGGAGACGTTTGTCGCTCAGCGGGAGGAACCGGCACCGATGCCGGTCGCCGAAGCCTGGCCTGTGCTTCGCGAGAAGTTCAGCGCACTCGTGGTGCCCGTCCTCGGGCCGTCAGGTGCCGAGGAGCTGGCCCGGGTAGTGGAGACCGCTCCCGGAGCCGAGGACGCGAAACGAGTCACGGAGCTGCTTGACGACCCCCGCGAGCCGCAGTCCGGACGGTCACCGAAGTTCTCCAGCACGCACATCCCGACAGGTAAGGCATGACATGCAGCACGGACCCGCCGTCACCCCCGAACCCTCGGGACAAGTCATGACGCAGCACAACCCGCCGCAGGAGTGTATGGACCAGATTGTCATCTCGGGGATGACGAAGCGTTTCGGCGACACCACCGCCGTGGACGATTTGAATCTTACGGTGGGCTTAGGAGAGTTCATGGTGCTCCTGGGTCCGTCGGGGTGTGGGAAGACCACGACGATGCGGTCGATTGCGGGGCTGGAGAGCCCGGACGAGGGGTCGATCCAGATCGGGGTGCGAACGGTGTTCGACCGTGCGCGGAAGGTGGACCTGTCACCGCATCAGCGCAACATCGGGATGGTGTTCCAGTCGTATGCGATCTGGCCGCATCGCAACGTGTTCGACAACGTAGCGTTCCCGCTGCGCATGCAGCGGCTGGATCGTAAGCAGGTCCAGCAGCGGGTAGAGGAGATTCTCGAACTCGTCGGGTTGGCGGGGTTGGGCAAACGGCCGGCGAGCATGCTCAGCGGTGGTCAGATGCAGCGGGTCGCGTTGGCCCGAAGCGTGGTGATGCAACCGGCGGTGCTGCTGCTGGATGAGCCGTTGTCGAATCTGGACGCCAAGCTGCGTGAGCACCTGCGGGTGGAGCTGAGGCAGACGCAGCAGCGGTTGGGTACCACCGCGGTCTACGTCACCCACGATCAGGCTGAGGCGCTGGCGCTGGCAGATCGGATCGTGCTGATGCGCGATGGCCGTATCGAGCAGATCTCCACTCCGCTGGAGATGTACCGCAATCCGCAGACCAGGTTCGCCGCGGAGTTCATCGGCACCAACAACGTCGTGGCCGGTAAGGCCACCGAGGACACCGGCGGGTTGCACGTGGCCGTCGACGGTGGTCTGTCCCTGGTGTCCAGCTCCACGAGCGTGCCCGGGGATTTAGTCGTCTGCCTGCGCGCCGAGGACCTCATCATCGACCCTCCGTCGTCTTTCGACGGCAACATAATCGAGGGCACGGTCGAGGTGGTGAACCTGCTCGGCAGCCAGGTCCTGTACGCCGTCCGGGTCGCCGGCGCGACGCTGGAGGTCCTGGCTCCCCTCGGCGCCACACTGCTCCGACGCGGCGATCACGTCGCCCTCGGGATCACTCCCGACAACGTCCGCTGCTTCCCGGAGGACTGAGATGAGCACCGGAACCGGGACGGGCATCGACCGTACCTCGGTCGCCGACCCACCGTTGCCGCAGCAGGAGAAGCCACCCGGCCGCATGGTGTCGTCGCTGTGGCGGCGAGGCCCCTTCTGGGCCCTGCTGGCGATCATGATCGTGCTGGTGGTGCTGCCGATCGGCATGTTGCTACTGGCATCCCTCACCGACTCGACTCCGCGTCCGGGTGACCCAGTAGGCAACTTCACGCTGGACAACTTTCAGGCGCTGTTCAGCGACCGCGGCATCGAAGCCATGGTCAACTCGGTGCTCATGGCGCTCGGGGCCGGGGTGGTCGCCATGTCGATCGGTGCCGCGCTCGCCTGGCTGGCGGCTCGATCCGATGTGCCGGCGCGACCACTGGTGCAGCTCGCGGGCATCATCCCGTTGTTCATCTCCGGCTTCGTCGGCGCGATGGCCTGGAGCCTCGTCGCCTCGCCACAGTCCGGGTACGTCAACATGCTGCTGCGCGAGCTCGGAATCGACGTCACCCTGAACATCTACTCGTTGCCCGGCATCATCTTCGTCGCTGGGTTGTACTACTCCCCGTACGCGTTCATCTTCGTGTACGGCGCGCTGACACTGATGAACCCGGAGCTGGAGGAGGCAGCCAGCGTCCACGGCGCCACCCAGCCACGGGTCGCCATGCGGGTGACCCTGCCGATGGTGCGTCCAGCCCTGCTCGCCGCGGGCATCCTCACCTTCGCGCTGATCATCGAGGACTTCCCGATCCCGGTGATCCTCGGCGCAGGCAACGGCATCCCAACCCTGCCTGCGTACGTTTACGAGTTGATGACGGTTGCGCCGTCGGACGTCAACGGCGCGAGCGCGGTGGGCATGGCGATGATCGTCATCCTGATCGCCCTCATCGCCGGCCAGCGGATGCTGCTGAGGGGCCGGTCGTACACGACGGTGAGCGGCAAGGGCTTCCGACCCGGCCAGGTGCGGCTCCGCAGGTGGCGCTGGGTCGCGTTCGCCGGCGTGCTCGCGTACCTGAGCCTGGCGATCCTCGTGCCGATGCTGGCGTTGCTGCACACCGCCGTGTCCGGCGCCGTCTACTACGCCGGCTTCGGCGACCTGTTCCAGACCGACCGGTGGTCCACCGAGCCCCTGGTCGACGCGCTCACGACGCAGGCGTTCACGGAAGGGCTCATCAATAGCCTCACCGCGGGTGCGCTCGCGGCTCTGTTCGGTGTCGCACTGTACTTCGCGCTCGCATGGTTCGTGAACCGCAGCAACATCAAGGGACGTCGTGTCCTGGAGCACCTGGCCACGGCTCCGGTCGCGATCCCCGCGCTGGTCATGGGTATCGCACTGATGTGGACCTGGATCGTGATCCCGCTGCCGGTGTACGGGACGCTCGCGGTCCTGGTCATCGCGTACGTCATCCGCTTCACCCCGCAGGGCTTCGGCGGGATCTCAGGGGCGTTCCAGCAGATCCACTCGGATCTCGAGGCCGCGGCACGGGTCTCCGGCGCCAGCGCCCTTCGGGCTACGACGTACGTCACCCTGCCGCTGCTGCGCACGAGCATCCTGTCGGCGGCGCTGCTTGTGGTCGTGCTGTCGATCCGGGAACTCGCCTCCTCCATTTTCCTGTTCACATCGGACACCCGCGTGCTATCGGTCGTGGTGTTCGGGCAGTGGGAGAACGGCAACTGGAGCCGGGTCGCGTCCATGAGCCTGGGCTACAGCGCCGTCCTGCTACTCATCACGGTCGTCGGCCGGAGGTGGCTCAGGCCAGCCTGACCGCGTCCCCTTCCCGTTTCCCGATCAGCACCGAAGGAGCTAACGAGACATGAGACGACGCAAACTCATTGGAGCAGTTGTCTTGTCGCTGGCGGTGTCCTCCTGCGGAGGCGGCAATGACAACGGTGGTGACGGCACCGGCAAGCCCCTTGTGATCGACGACGAGAAGATCGCATCCGCTGAGCTCTACGCTGCCGCGCAGGAGCAGGGCGAGTTCACCCTGTACGACAACTACCCCGAGGAGCAGTGGCGTGCCCTGCTCGACGTCTTCGAGGAAGACACCGGTATCGCGGTCGAGCACGTCCGTCTCGTGACGTCGCAGCTGTACGAGCGCGTTGTGTCCGAGGCCGCCGCAGGGCGGCCGGTCGCGGACGCCGTCGGCTTCGGTGACGTGACCCTCATGGCCGACCTGGCCGAGCGGGACATCATCGCCGCCTACGAGTCCCCCGTCGGCACCTCGGCGCTCAAAGAGGACCAGTACGACACGGAAGCAGGCTGGTACACCAGCGCCAACCTCGGCATGGTCCTGGCGTACAACACCGCCTGCGCCGAGCGGCCAGTCGAGACCTACGAGGACCTGCTTGACCCCGCCTACCGGGGGAAGATCGGCCTCACACCGATCACCGTCGGCGGCAGCGCCTTCAGCGTGTACCACTTCCTCCGGAAAACCTACGGCATCGAGTTCTGGGAGAAGCTGGCCGCTCAGCAGCCCCGGATCTACGAGTCCGTTGTCCCGCTGACGCAGGACCTGGTCCGGTGCGAGGTGCCAGTCTCCATCACCTCGCTCGGTGTGGTCGCCGACCAGGCGGCCGACGGCGCACCGGTCGCTCCCGTGTTCCCCGAGGATGGATTTCCGGTGTTCCCCAACCTCGTCGCCACGACCGCGGACTCCGAGAACCCGGAAGCCGCCCGGGTTTACCTGAACTGGCTGCTCTCCGAGCGCGGCCAGGAGGCCCTCGTCGAGATCACCCGCGAGTATCCGTCCCGGGGTGACGTCGACCCGCCTCAGGTCGAGGGCGTCAAGGTGCCACCGGCCGACAGCGAGCAGGTCGTCTCGCCAGGTTTCCAGGCCTGGGTCGAGCTCCGTAACCGCTGGACCAAGGAATGGAATGCCACCTTCCGCTGAAGTGACCGCAGCCACGGAGACGTTGCAAGGGCTCGACCTCGTCGCCCAAAGCCTGCTGGACAACGGTGTGCGCACCATCTTCGGGGTGATGGGCGACGGGAACCTCGCCTGGCTGTCCCGTTGGGCGAGCCTACCCGGCGTCCGCTACGTCGGCGCTCGACACGAGGCAGGGGCGGTTGTCATGGCCGACGGCTACGCCGCCGACACGGGACATGTCGGGGTCTCCACCGTCACCTACGGACCGGGGTTGCTCAACGCCATGAACGCGCTGTGCACCGCAGTCCGTGACCGCTGGCCTCAACTGCTTGTCACGGGCACCACGCCGGCGAGCAAGCCGCACCATGTCCAGCGGTACGACCACGCGGCACTCGTCGCTGCCACCGGCGCCGAATACTGGCCGCTGGCCGACCCGGCCAGCGTCGAGGCCACGATCACCGCCGCCGTCGAGCGGTGCCTCAGCGGAAACCGCGTGGTTGTGCTGGACATCGCGACCGAGGTCCTGGAGGGTTCGGCCGCAGAGCAGGTCCCAAGCTGCGCGGCCGGGCACCCCGGCCCCGTCGTCGGCCCGGCAGCGGACGGCGACCAGATTCGCGCGGCTGTCGACCTGCTGCGCGCTGCTGCACGTCCGCTCGTGCTCTCCGGCATCGGCGTCGAGCGCTCTGGCGCGGCAAGCCACGTGACCCGACTTGCCGAGGCGCTCGACGCGGTCATCACGACGACGCTGCCGACCCGGGGCCTGTACGCCGGCAACCCGCGATACGCGGGCGTCTTCGGAGGCTTCTCCACCCCGGCGACGATGCGGGTGATCGAGGCCTGCGACGTCCTCCTCGTGCTCGGTGCCGGGTTGAACGAGTACACGACTCACGGCGGATCACTGCTCGCCGGCAAGGCTGTCGTCCAGGTGGACACCGACCCTGACGCGCTCGGCCGCCAGCACCCCGTCGACCTGGGGGTCGCGGAGGACGTGCGCGACGTGCTGGAGGCCCTGCTGCGGCAACTCGGGGGCGAGACAGCTGCCCGTCCGCCGGCACCGTGCTCGTGGGCCCCCGAGGACGTCGCGGAGCAGGGTGCGGTGCTGCGGCCACATACCGACGAGTCCGACGAGCGGGGCATCGACCCCCGCACCGCGATGGAGTGGCTGGATCGGACCCTGTCGGAGGACCGCGTCATCGTCGTCGACGGCGGGCACTTCGTCGAGTGGCCCTCGCGCTACCTGCGAGCAACCGGACCGGGCACGTTCCGGACCGGGCTGGCCGGTGGGTCCATCGCGATGGCGCAAGGGATAGCCGCAGGTATGGCCACGAACGGTCGCCGAGAGGCGTACGTGGCCATCGTCGGTGACGGGGGCTACTTCATGTCGATGACCGAGATCGAGACGATCTGCCGGGAAAGGCTCCCGGTCCTGGTCGTGGTCGTCAATGACGGTGCCTACGCGGCCGAGATCCACAAGCTGCGCGCTGCGGGCCTGCCCGAGGAGCTTGCTTGGTTCCACGCGTCCTCGGACCCGGCCGCGGTGGCCACCGCGATGGGGGCGCGGGGCCTGTGCGTCTCGACTGCCACCGACCTGGCAGAGGCGAGTGAGCAGTTGACCGGCGGCCGGCTGGACGGGCCGGTCGTTCTCGATCTGCACGTCACCCCGCGCGTCGTATCAGCGCGGTTGGCCAACGTCGGCAACGAGCCTTGAGAGGCACGCTCACGTCGACCGCGGTCACAGTCGGCACGCTGGTCCCACTTCTGCTGTTGGTGGCCCTGCAGCCTTTCATCGTGAATCAGTCACCGGGCCTGCGTAGCTTCGTCAGCGCTGTCATCGCTGTGCACTACCTCACGGTCGGGTTGCTGAGCCGGCCCTTCGGGCATGCCGTCGACCGGCTCGGCTTCCTGCGCCCGGCGTTGGTCGGTGTGCTCGCCGCGGCGCTGACGGCGGTCGTGCTGTCCTGGCACGGGGCCTGGCCTGCCGGGCTGCTCGTGGGGTGCGTGCTCGCCGGGGCGGCGGTCGCGTTGGGGCACACCGCATCCGCGGTGTGGGTCGTGCACACGGTGAATCCGGCCCGTCACGGCGTCGCGATGGGTGTGCGGCAGGCCTCCGTCCCAATTTCGGCGCTGCTGGCCGGAGTAGTCGCGCCGGTAGGAGCCGTCGCGCTCGGGACTGGCGCGGTCTTCCTTGTGCTCGTGCCGCCGCTGCTGGTAATCGCCGTCCTCGTGCTGACTATGCGTCACGACACCGTCACGGCCAACGTCGCGGCGGTGGCTGTATCGCGGGGGCGCGCGCCGACCAGCAACGGTCTGCGCATGCTCACGCTCGCCTCCGCCCTGGGCGCCGGTGGCGCCAACTCTGCACTGATCCTGGTCCCCGTCTCAGCTGTGGACCGTGGTCTGGGTCCGGCTGATGGTGCCCTGGCGCTGGCCATCGGCGGCGCCGTCAGCGCCTTCGGACGCGTGCTGATCGGGTCGTGGATCGACCGGCGGGGGGTCGATCCCTCCCGGGTTGCGGCGGTTATCATGCTGGCGGGCGCCGCGACGCTTGCCGTCTCCGTGCTGGCGCGGTCCTCCGTGCCTTTCCTCGTCGTCACGGGTCTGGCGTTGATGGGAACGGGCAGCTGGCAGGGGCTCCTGATGCTCGGCGCCGTCCAGCGGCGGATCGACCGGCCGGGAGCGGCCAGCGGCGCGATGGCATCCTCGGCACAGCTGGCAACCGGTATCACCCTGCTCGGCCTCAGCGCGGTGACCGCGCACCGGAGCGCCATCGAGGCGTTCTGGGTCCCGGTGATCTTGCTTAGTTGTGCCGCACTTATGGTGCTCGCATCCACAGTCGTCCGACCACGTGCAGGGAAGTGATCATGGGACGAGAGATCATTGTCACCGGATACGCCAAAATGCCGACCGGCACGATGGTGCGCGCACTGTACGGCACGCTCGCCATGGGAGCCCGGGTCGACATCGAGACCCACACCATCATCGAGGGGTGGGCCTCGTTGTTCGCGCCGCAGACGCAGAAGTGGGTTTCCGAGCTGCTGACCGGTCGCAACCTCATGTCCGACGACACCGAATTCGTCGACCGGATCCAGCGAGATTACTGGGGAAGCGCGCAGGGTGCCATCTGCCAGTGCTACCGGGACATGGTGCGCCGATACCGCGAGACCTACGCCCGGCAAGAAGCCGGCAGCACCAGCCAGCACGGGTCGACGCCGGCGACGCAGACGGGCGACGAATCGCCGATGCCGTAGCGCGGGCTCGGCTGCTGGAAACAGAGGGTCCACCAGGGACAAGCACGCCGCCCTACGCCCGACACGCCGACCGCGACCGATCTGACCACCGCGACTTCGCCCGCCCCCTCTCGCGATTACTGTAGTTGTGGGTTACCGACATCAAGCGCCCCGAGGGGCTGACAAGCCGTGTGGAGGTGAGAGACCGCCACCTCCCCGTTGTCGCAGCAACGCGGCGGTGGCAGCCTGACACATACCCACCCACTCCGAGTCCGGCATCGAATCGGAACTCGGCTCCGCACTCACGGGTCCTGAGCAGCGTCCTGGAAGCGCTCGCCCACTGTCGTCCAGGCGTCCATGCCGACGATGCCGAGGAGCGCGGCGGGAGAGTCGATCGTCTCCGACCGCTGGCCGGTCAGATCGGCGATCGCCTTCAGCATCGCCGTCGCGGCCGGCATGAGCAGGGCGCCGGGATAGATTGCCGCGGCGAACCCGAGGTGTTCCAGTTCCTTGTCGGGGATCGGCGGGGTGAGCCCGCCCGGTGCGACGTTGAACAGCAGCGATGCCCGCACCTCGGCGATCCGTTCGATCTCCTCCCGGCTGCGCGGCGCTTCGACGAAGATCATGTCTGCGCCTTCGGCGGCGTAGCGGTGGGCGCGAGCGAGAGCCTCGTCCAGTCCCGCAGGGCCCCGCGCGTCCGTGCGCGCGATGATCAGGGTGCCGGCCCGCCTGGCGTCGAGCGCGGCGTGCAGGGTCCTGAGGTAGTCGTCCGTGGTGACGATCTCCTTGTCCGGTAGGTGGCCACACCGCTTCGGGAACGCTTGGTCCTCGAGTTGGATGGCCGCGACGCCCGCCCGCTCGTACTCGCGGACGGTACGCACCACGTTGACGGGCGCCCCGTATCCGGTGTCCGCGTCCGCGATGACCGGGACCTCGGCGGCTTCGACGACGTGCCGCGCGCGGTCGGCCATCTCGGTCTGCGTGACCAGGCCGATGTCGGGTAGTCCGAAGCCGGATGCGGCCGCGCCTGCCCCCGTCAGGTACACCGCCTGGCAACCGGCCCTCCTGGCGACGTGGGCACTGATCCCGTCGAAGACGCCGGGGGCACGCAGCATGCCGGGTGCGGCGAGCAGCCGGCGAAGCTCGGCCGCCGCGCTCACCGCGAGCCCTCGACCGGTACGCGGACCGACCACGAGGGGCGCCGCCGCTCGTAGGCGACGATGTGCTCCTCCTCGGCGAGGATCAGGTTCACGTCGTCGAGGCCGTGCAGCAAGGCCTCCCGCACCATCGGGTCGATGTCGAAGGTCGCCGTACCCGCCGGCCAGTCGACGCGGGTATCTTCGAGGTCGACGACCACCTCCGCGCCGGGATCGGCTTCGACGGTCGCGAGGAGCGCGCGGTAGGTCTCATGCTGGACCCGTACCGGCAGCAGACCCGACTGCGCGCAGTTGCCGACGAAGATGTCGGAGAACGACGGCGCGACGACCGCCTCGAACCCGTACTGAAGCAGGCCCCACACGGCGTGCTCGCGCGAGGAGCCCGAGCCGAAGTTGCTGCCGGCGACCAGTACCGAGGCACCGGCGAAGCGGGCGTCGTTGAAGACGAACGACGGATCCTGGCGCCAGTCGTGGAAGACGTGCGCACCGTAGCCGGTGCGCTCCACACGGGTGAGAAACTGCTTTGGCATGATCTGGTCGGTGTCGACGTCGTCACGTTCCAGCGGCATCATCCGCCCGCGAACGGTCCGCACTCCCGCCATGGCTCAGCGCACCTCCCTGACGTCGACGAAGTGACCCGCGACGGCAGCGGCCGCCGCCATCTCCGGTGAGACCAGATGGGTCCGCGCCCCCGCGCCCTGCCTGCCCTCGAAGTTGCGGTTCGATGTGGACGCGCATCGCTCGCCGGGCCCCGCCACGTCCTCGTTCATGCCGAGGCACATCGAGCAGCCGGGTTCTCGCCACTCGAAGCCTGCCTCGCGGAAGACGGCGTCGAGCCCTTCGCGCTCCGCCTGCGCCTTCACGGGCATCGAGCCGGGCACCACCATCGCCCGCACGCCCGCGGCCACTTTCTGGCCGGCGGCGACCGCTGCCGCCGCACGCAGATCCTCGATACGCGAGTTGGTGCAGGAGCCGATGAAGACCCGGTCGACGGGAAGGTCGACGATGCGCTCGCCACCGGCGAGCCCCATGTAGGCGAGCGCCCGCTCGGTCTGGGAGTGACTGGCGGTCTCCTCGGCACGTGGCACGCGGCCGCTGACCGGAGCGCTCATCGCCGGGGTCGTCCCCCACGTGACGGTGGGCTCCAACGTGGTGGCGTCGATCCGTACGACGGAGTCGAACTCCGCGTCGTCGTCGGTGCGCAGCCGTGCCCAGGTGGCGGTGGCCGCCGTCCAGTCGTCGCCGCTGGGCGCGTACGTTCTGCCCTCGAGGAAGGAGAACGTGGTGGCGTCCGGGGCGATGAGCCCGGCTCGTGCGCCCGCCTCGGCGGACATGTTGCACAGCGTCAACCTGCCCTCCATGGACATCGCGCGGACCGTCGAGCCGCGGTACTCGATGACGTGTCCGGCCGCGCCGCCGAACCCGACGGTGGCCACGACGGCCAGCGCGACGTCCTTCGCCGTGACGCCGGGCGCCAGGGCGCCTTCGATGTCCACGGCGAGTTGCCGTAGCGGTGACAGCAGCAGGCACTGCGTGGCGAGCACGTGCTCGACCTGGCTGGTGCCGACGCCGAAGGCCAGCGCGCCGAGGGCGCCGTGAGTGGCGGTGTGACTGTCGCCGCACGCCATCGCCATACCAGGTTGGGTCAGGCCGGCTTCAGGTCCGATGACGTGCACGATGCCCTGGCGCGCCGAGCCGAGCCCGAATAGGGGGACACCGTGCCGTTCGCAGTTGTCCCGCAGCACCTGCAGCTGCTTGGCCGCCAGCGGATCGGCGATCGGTAGCGTGCGGTCCCCGGTGGGTACGTTGTGGTCCATCGTGGCCACGGTCTGCTCGGGCCTGCGTACCGGCAGGCCCCGGAGGTCGAGCCCGCCGAAGGCCTGTGAGCCCAGCTCGTGCACCAGGTGCAGGTCGATGTAGAGCAGGTCGCGACCGCGTACCTCACCGATGCGATGCTGGTCCCAGATCTTCTGCGCGAGAGTGCTACCCATGTTCTGCTCCGGGGTCAGCTCTGGCCGTCGTGCATGGAGTCCAGCTCGGCCAGCACGGCGTCGCCGAAGGCCGACGTGCTCACCGCCTCGACACCGTGCGCGATATCCGGTGTCCGCACCCCCCTGCGGAGCAGAGTGATCACCGCCCGCTCCACGAGGGTCGCCTCGCGGTCGAGGCCGAGACTGTGGCGCAGCAGCATCGCCGCCGACAGGATGGCCGCCGCCGGGTTGGCCTTGCCCAGACCGGCGATGTCCGGGGCCGCCCCGTGCACCGGTTCATACAGGCCGAAGCGGTCGTCCCGAAGGCTTCCCGAGGGCAGCAGGCCCAGCGACCCGACGATCCCGGCGAGCTCGTCGCTGAGGATGTCGCCGAACAGGTTCTCGGTCACCACGACATCGAAGTCACCAGGGCGCAGCACCAGCTGCATGGCGCAGTTGTCGACGTAGAGGTGCTCGACCTCCACCGAAGGGAAGCGGGCCGCGACCTCGCCCATCACCTCACGCCACAGCTGGGAGGATTCGAGCACGTTGGCCTTGTCCACGGACGTGAGCCGGCCCCCGCGCTCGGCCGCGAGCCGGCAGGCCAGCGTGGCGATCCGGCGAACTTGTGCCGCGGAATACTCCATCGTGTCGTAGGCGACGTCGCCGTCGGCCTCCCGCCGCCGACCGCGGTGTGGGGAGAAATACAGTCCGCCGACGGCCTCCCGCACGAGCAGGACGTCCACGTCGCAACTGCGCAAGGGCGAGAGGTCGGGCAGGTAGGAGATGCCGGGCCGCAAGTTCGCGTACAGGTCGAGCTCGCGGCGCAACCGGAGCAGGCCGCCGAGACCAGGGTTCTGGTCGGGTGGAAGGGAGTCCCACTTCTCGCCCCCGACCGCACCCACCAACAGCGCATCGCTGCGCTGGCACAGCTCCCAGGTCTCGTCGGGCAGCGGCCTGCCGGTCTGCTCGATGGCGCAGCCGCCGAGCAGGCCCTCGGCGACCGTGAGGTCGAGGCCGCTGCCTTTGGCTATCGCCTCCAGGACCCGCACGGCCTCGCGTGTCACCTCAGGCCCGATGCCGTCGCCGGGCAGCACCCCGATGAGGACGTTGTCGGGCGGAGCAGCGGTCATCGGTTGGACCTCCTGGTCGTCGCGGTGCCGTGCGAGACGAGCCGTCGCTCGGCGGTGAGCATGAGTAGGTTGAGCAGCAGGGAGATCGCCATCAGCGACAGGGCCAGCGCGAAGATCTCGGGAAGCTCCCGCAACGTGATTCGCCGGATCAACTCGTAGCCCGCGCCCTCGGACGAGCCGAACATCTCGGCCAGCACCACGCCCAGGAAGCAAAGGCTGAAGCAGAAGCGCAGGCCCGACAGCACGGAGGGCAACGCCGCGGGGAAGACGACCCTGGTAACCGTGGTCCACCGGCTGAGATGGAGGGAGCGCGCCGCCCGCAGGTAGACACGCGGGATGGCGTTGATCCCGCCGAGCACGAGGATGGCCAGCGGGAAGAACCCGTGGAATGCGCCGAAGGCCATCCGGGATGCGTCACCGAGCCCGAAGATCAGCAGGAAGATCGGAAAGATCGTGATCTTGGGCAGCGCGTAGGACCAGAGCAGCGGCGCGCCGAGGACGTCGCCCCAGAAGCGCTGCAGGCCCAGCCAGACACCCACGGCGAGACCGCCGGCAGCGGCGATGGCGAATGCGGCCAGGACCACCTGGAGGGTCGCCCACAGGTTGGTCGTCAGCCAGCCGTCGCGCACGCCGTCGACGAAGGCGCGGCCCGTCGCCAGCGGGGTGGGCAGCGCGCTCTCGGAGACGAAGAACGTCGCGAGTTGCCACACAACGACCAACACCACGGGAACGAGCGCCGGCGCACCACCCGGGCCGAGGCGCGGGACCTTCCCCGACTTGCGCCCTCTCCCGCGCGGTGGCTGCGCGGGCGAGGAGAGAGTCGTCGCTGCGGAGTCCATCACGCCTGCCTCTCCTTCGGCCACAGGCGGCGCTCGAGCAGCGAGACCGCCGAGGTGACGAGAACCGCGACGGCCATCACGAGCAGGATCGACGCGTACATCTCCGCCAGCGCGAAGCTGTTGTAGTTGAACGAGACGAGCCAGCCGAGCCCCTGGGTGGCGAGGATGAACTCCGAGGCTATAACGCCGATGACGGAGTAGGTGACCGCGAGCTTCAGCCCGGCGAACACGTGCGGCGCCGCGGCGGGCAGCTGCACGCGGCGCAGCGTCTGCCAGGCGCTCAGTTGGTACACGCGCGCCGTCTTGAGGTGCACGGTGTGGACGGAGTCGAAGCCGATCGCCGCGTTGGTGATGACCGCGACCGACGCGTAGGCCCACGCGAGGAGGACCACCGGTGTGCGGTTGAGCCCGAAGATCGCGACGAGTACAGGGTAGAACGCGAAGACCGGCAGAGCATAGTAGCTGGTCAGATAGGGGTCGAGGGCGCGCCGGAGGCCCGTGTAGCGCCACAGCAGGTAGCCGATGACCACGCCGGAGACCCCGGCGAGAACGAAGCTGCCCAGTATCATTGCGCCGGTCGAGAACAGGTGTGGCAACATCTCGCCGGAGCCGATGCCCCCGCCGAGCGTGACCACCATGTCCGAGAGCGGGACCAGGGTCAGCGCGTCGACCATGCCCGCCCTCGGGGCGATCTCCAGCAACGCGAGTGCGGCGGCGATCACCAGGGTCCGGGTCAGGAGCACCCGCCGGTCGCGGGCACGGCTCATGCGATTGCCTCCCGCGGGTCCGCGCTGGACAGGTCGGCCCACAGGCGACCGGTCACATCGGCGAAGGCCGGGCTGCCGATCTCCGACGAGGTCCGGGTGCGCGGCAACGGGCTGACCACGATCTCCTTGACCTGCCCCGGCCGGGGTGTCATCACGACGATGCGGTCGGAGAGCAATGCGGCCTCGCTGAGCCCGTGCGTGATGAACAGGACCGTGGACCCGGTCTCCCGCCAGATCCGCAGCAGCTCGTCTCCGATCCGAAGGCGGGTCTGTTCGTCGAGAGCGCCGAAGGGCTCGTCCATCAGCAGGATGCGCGGGCGTGCGGCCAGGACCCGCGCGATGTTAAGCCGCTGCCGCATCCCGCCGGACAGCTGCCCGGGGTGGTGGTCGGCGAAGCCGGCCACGCCCACCAGTTCCAGCGTGTCCAGCGCCTGGCGCGCCCGCTCCTTCTTGGTCAGGCCGAGCCGCAGGAGTCCGAACTCGACATTTTGCCTGCTGGTCAGCCACGGGAAGGTGGCATCCTGCTGGAAGACCACGCCGATGTCGGGATGCGGCCGGGTGATCTCGTCGTTGTCGATGTGCACCGACCCGCCCGTGGGCCGCTCGAGACCGGCGACGATCTCCATCAGCGTGCTCTTGCCGCAACCGCTGGGACCGATCACGGAGACGAACTCGCCCTGGTCGATTTCGAGGTCGACCTCGCTCAGCGCCGTGACGGCCTTCTCGGGCCCCTCGTCACCGAAGGTCTTACAGAGCTTGGCAATCCGCAACATGGCACAACACCGCGCTCTCAGGGCAGCTGGATCTTGTCGACGTCGGCGGGCAGGTACTCCTGGCTCACGATGTCCTTCCAGGCCACTTTCTCGCCGGCCTTGAGCAAGCCGGCGACCCGCATGCCCTCTTCGGCCGCCGCGAGTCCCTCGGCGCTGAATCCGACGCCCCACTCTCCGGCGTCGAGCAGCCGCTTCAGGGACGCCTTCGCGGTGGCCGGTTCGACGTCGCCGCGCTCGGACCAGATACGGGCGGCCTCGTCGGGGTGCTCGCTGATGAACCGGACACCCTTCGCCCTGGCGGCGAGGAACCCACGGACGAGCTCCGGATCGCTCTCCGCGAGTTCCGGGCTCGCGACGACGACCGTCTGCTGGTATTCCTCGATCAGGTCGCTGGCCCGCCACAGCAGCTTGTACTTGTCCGGCTCGCCGGAGTAGAGGGGCTCGGCGTGGATGGTCGCCGCGACACCATCGCCGTCCATCGCGGTCAGCCCTTCGGACACACCGCCGGTCGCACGCTTGTCGACGGAGGCCTGATCGATACCGGCGCGGTCCAGCGACATCGCCAGCACCGACTGGGTCACCGAACCCGGGTTGGTGTAGCCGACGGACGAGCCCACGACGTCCTCGATCGAGCTCATGCCGGAGTCGGGCGGTGCGACCCAGAGAATGTCCCCGACGGCCTGCACGCCACCACCCACGGCGAGAAGGGCGGCGCCCGCGTCCTGCGAGTCGACCAGAGCCGAAGTGGCGGCCTCCCCGAAGGCAAGGTCACCGGCGAGGATGCTGCGGACGGTCGTCCCGCCGCCCTGGGTCGCGACGACCTCCTCGATGGAGATGCCCTCGTCCTCGAAGTAGCCCTTCTCCATCGCCACGTGGTAGGGCACCGAAAAGGCGAGCGACGGCCACTGCGTCACGGCGATCCTGATCACCGACCGGCCCTGGTCGCTCTCTTCCACCATCGCGGTGCCTCCGCCGCACCCCGCCACGAGCAAAACGGCGCTGCCGGCTGCCACGGCCCGGAACGAGCGCTTGCCTGACATCTGTTCGACCCTCTCCGTTGAGTGATCCGAAGCGTCTCGCCGGCAGGGACAGATTGTCGGGCGAGATTGTCGGACAACCTAGACCGGCGTTAGTGTGTCCGTCAAGTCACCGGGAAATCGGTAGCCTAGATTGTTGGACAGCATCGCCGGACGATTGCCGGCGCACGGGCGACCACCAGCGAGGAGATCGAGATGACGCCGTCGATGTCGCCGGGATCTACTGACTCGCCCGCCGCATCGTCGAAGCAGGTACCGACCGCGAGAGACAACGGCAGGTCCGCCACCGAGACCGTCGCCGACCAGCTCCGCGAGCGCATCAAGTACGGGCGCCTCGCCCCCGGACAACGGCTGGTCGAGGTCGACCTCATCCACGAGCTCCGCGTCAGCAGGAGCACGATCCGCGCCGCGTTCAGCCAGCTGGCCAGCGAGGGAATCATCATCCTCGAACATAACCGGGGAGCGCACGTCCGCGTCCTCGACCTCGATGGCATCCGACAGCTCTACGAGGTCAGGGCCACACTGGAAGGCAGGGCCGCAGGACTCACCGCGCAGCGCGTGGAGACGCCGGGGTGCCGGCAGGCGATGCACTCACTGCTCGAGCACAGCAGCGACTTCTCCGACGGGAGCAGCTTCGCCGCCTACTGGAACTACAACGAGAACCTCCACCGGACGGTGCTCCAGTTCGCGGGCAACGACATGCTCCGGCAATGGGCGGAGCAGGCCAGAACCCTGACTTACCACTACCACCTGCGCGCGGCCACCGCGCAGGACGATCCAGGGCGCCCTGTGTCGATCAGCCACGCGTGCGAGCAACACCAGCTGATCCTGGAAGCCATCCTGGCCGGCGATGCCGACCGGGCCGAGGCCGCCATGCGCGAGCACATCCACGCCAACGGCAAGGGGATCAGGGCCTTCATGCAGAGGGCCTGACGCCCGTGAGTCTCCACAGGGGACAGCGGGTTCCCCGCTCGGCCCTCGCGGTCCGCACCCGCGAACCACACCCCCGCGCACCACCAACGCAGGATTCGCGGCTGGTCGCAGAACTCGCCGGCATGGACGGGGTACTCGCGAGGACGTCACTGGTCTGTACATCAGCGGCTGATCTCCGCCGACACCCCGCGCCCGTAGCTGGAGCCCGGCCGCGCCCTCAGCACCCGCTGCCGGAGTTTCCCGAAACCGGACCAAACTGTTCGCTTGAAAGGCCGTCAGGCGCGCGCTCTCGGCACCGGCCGCAGGCTAGGACGGTGATCAGCTGGTCGCGGCGGCCGTCAGTCGGGATCAGGTCGAGATTCACGCTGAGCGGGGCGAGCTCTACAGCTGTTCGAGATCCCGAGCTAGTTCCACGACGGCCAGGCAGGGCCCCAGGTCATTGGTCACCATGTGCCGTGGTCGTCACGGTCTGCTCGGCGCCCCATATGTCGGGTCGGGCGAAGACGAACTCGCCACCATGCACGACGGGATCGGAGCGCCTTAGGCCGAGGATCTCGACCGGCAGTCACCCAGCGGGTGAGCAATACGGGGCGTCTACCCGGCATCCAGCACGATCAAGATCTCCGAGCCCTCCCGCCACTGGCCAGGGGCGATAAGCTGTTTGACGACCTCGCGGGTCTGTCCCGTGGTCACCGCGGCGACATCAGCGCCGGGTTGCAGCTGGCCGGATCGCGTCAGCAGCGCCGTCCACGAGGTGCGGCCGGTCTCGAGCGCCGCGACGATCGAGTACGGCCAGCCTGGGCCATCAGATCTTGGTGCAGACGAACGCTGTCGGGTTGCCGTTCCATTGGCAATCCAGGAACGGATGTCACGTGCGCGGCCGGCCGTTACTCCTCACGCGCCCATACCGACCACCTTGGCCGCTTGACACGATGATTGAGATTCCTTCCTGCCAAGCCTACGCCCGGTGTGTCCGACCACGACCAGGTCTAACCGCAATTCCGACTCCCCACACTGTTGCTCAGCCCTCCCGTACGGCTTCGGTTCCGTCCCAGCCCACCGAGGCGAGGTAGATGCGTGTGTAGGTGGCCTCTTGCTTGGGGGACATCTCGATCAACTCGACCATGCCCGGGAGCACGCTGGTGGTGTCGACGTAGGTGACTCGAGCACCGCTGGGGAGCGTGTCGGAGAACGCAACCTCGTGGCCTTCGTCGCGGTAGCGCGCCACCTCGGTGTCAAGGTCGTGAGTGCCGATGCCCCAGTGATGGAAGCCGTGTCCGCGCTGGTCAATGAGCTCCCGGTATACCGATGGGCTTGCGCAGTGCTGTTGCACCAGCTCGATCATCGCGTGGCCGCTGAACGTCCTGGCGAGCGTGAGCCGCACGTCCGTCGGGTCTCCTCGGTAGCGCGCGGTCGGCGAGATGAAGGGACCGCGAACGAACCAGGGGCCGACTCCGAGACGTGTCGTCCAGGCCGTCATTGCCGCCCTGACGTCATCGACGGTGTAGGCATATTGGACCAGGCCACCGACAGGTTGGCCGAAGTCGAACGCGCTCATGCTTGCTCCTCCTCAGCGGGGTAGGTCGCGATGTAGTGCTCCTTGGTCTGCGCCAGCCGCACCCGAGCGACGCGGAAGTCGATTACGGCGGGCCGGCCCTCGTTGTTCGCGGCAAGGGCCTGTTTCAAGGCGGTCTCGACGTCGGCGGGGTTGTCGACGCGCGCGGCGTGGCAGCCGCAGGCGGCGGCGACACTGACGAAGTCGGGTTGGTAGGAGAACTCGGTGTCCAGGATCCGGTCACCGAACACGTGGTGCTGGATGTCCCAGATCGAGCCGAGCGCCTCGTCGTTGAGCACGGCCCAGGTGACGGGCAACCGGTTCGCTGTGGCGACGGGGAGTACGTTCATCGCCATCTGGAAGGAGCCGTCCCCGGTGAAGCACAGCGCGGGCCGATCGGGGTGGACAAGTCGAGCGACGGGCATGGCCGCGGTGACGAATCCCATTCCGTAGAAGCTCGACGGAATGATCGTCGAGCGTGGTTCGAACACACGGAAGTACGGGAACGCGCCGCCGATGTGTTGGGCGAGCACGCCCACGTCCACGCCATATGTCGTCTTCCTCGGGAACACCGCGCGTGCCGTGCGGATGACGCGCACCGGGTGGATCGGTGTTTCTTCGCTCGCTGCCATTGTGTCCACCTCGGCTTCAACGGCGTCGAGTTCGTCCCGGACACGGGCGACCCGCGGATGCGCCTGGTATCCGACCGTGCTCGGCTCGCCCGCGGCTATAACGCCAGCGAGCAACTGTTCGGCCACGGTACGCGCGTCGCCCACGAGTGCGATGTTCGCCGGCACGCTGCGACCCAGTTCCGCGTGGTCGATGTCGACCTGAATGTAAGTCGCGTCGGGGTGCGGGATCGCGCCGGGTCGCCAGTTGGTCTCCATTTCTTCGAATCGTGTGCCCAGGCCGAGCACGACGTCGGCCTCTCCGAGCAGCCGCTTGGAGACCGGGTTGCGATGGGCACCAAGCCCACCGACCGCGAGGGGATGGTCCTCGGGCACACTTCCTCGTCCCGCCAGGCTGGTGAGCACCGGGGTCGCGAGGGTTTCGGCCAGCTCGCGCACAGCGTCGGACGCGCCGGAGGCGATGACGCCGCCGCCTGCCACGATGATCGGTCGCTGGGCTTGCACGAGGGCCGCGACAGCAGCCTCCACGTGGGCCGACTCGGCCACCACCCGCGTCGCGGGACCAGCTGGGAAGTATGGTCGGCTCTCTACCTGCTGCCCCAGCACGTCCCGCGGGATGTCGATCAGTACAGGTCCGGGTTTGCCGCCGCGAGCCATGGCGAAGGCTTGGCGGACCGCCGGCACGAGCAGGTCGGCCCGGTCCACGCGGACCGCGGATTTCGTCACCGGGTCGAACACCCGGTGGGTGTCAACCTCCTGGCTGGCTCCCCGGTACACTGTCTCGGTCGCACCACGCCCAGCGAGCACGACCATCGGCAACGCGCCGACATAGGCTTCGGTGACTGCGGTCAGCGCATTGGTCACGCCAGGCCCTGCCGTGACGACGACCACGGCCACTTGCCCGGTCAGCTGTGCGTGGCCGGCTGCCATTGCAGCCGCCTGGTGCTCGTGGGTCACCAGGACGCTGTTCATCTTGTCGCTGTGGTAGATAGCGTCGTAAATTCCGAGAACATGCCCTCCGGGCATGCCGAAGACGTGGCTCACCCCTTCCGCCTCTAGGGCGTGGACTACCGCTCTACCTGCGCTGATCGTGTTCACCGATGCTGGCTCCGTGCTGTCGTCCGTGCTTGTCAGTCGTTCTGCGGGAATCCGAGGCTCGACCTGGCGCCACCGTGGTCCGGCCAGCGTGAGGTCACGACCTTGCCGCGGGTGAAGAAGTGGACCCCTTCGGGGCCGTGTGCGTGAGTGTCGCCGAACAGAGAGTTCTTCCAGCCGCCGAAGGAGTAGTACGCGACCGGCACCGGGATAGGCACATTGATGCCTACCATGCCGACCTCGGCCTCATGCTGGAAACGGCGAGCTGCCCGGCCGTCGCCGGTAAAGATGGCCGTGCCGTTGCCATACGGGCTGCCGTTCACGAGCGTCAGTGCCTCATCGTAGGTGCGGACGCGCAGCACGGACAGCACAGGGCCGAAGATTTCGTCGGTGTAGAGGGACATGTGCGGCTGCACCCGGTCGATCAGGGTGGGTCCGAGCCAGAACCCGCCCGGTGCGCCGTCGACCTCGACGTCGCGGCCGTCGACCACGACCTCTGCGCCCGCGTCCGCGGCTCCAGCGATGTAGGAAGCCACCCGGTCCCGGTGCTCTGCTGTGACGAGAGGGCCCATATCACAATTCCCGCGACCGTCGCCCACCCGCAACTCAGCCATGGTCGCGGCGATCCTGACAACGACCTCGTCGGCCACCGACTCGTGGACGACGAGCGCGCTGACCGCCATACACCGCTCGCCTGCCGAGCCGAACCCGGCGCTGACCGCGGCCTCGGCGGCCGTGTCCAGATCGGCATCAGGGAGCACGACCATGTGGTTCTTGGCGCCGCCCAGGGCCTGCACGCGCTTGCCGTTGCGCGTGCCGGTCTCGTACACGTGGCGGGCGACGCGTGTGGATCCGACGAAAGACACCGCCTTGACGTCCTCGTGTGCCAGAAGCCCATCCACGGCGAGCTTGTCGCCCTGCAGCACGTTGAAGACACCGGCCGGCAGGCCGGCCTCCGCCCAAAGCTGCGCGAGCCAGACTGCCGCGGACGGGACCTTCTCGCTGGGTTTGAGGACAATAGTGTTTCCGCTGGCGATGGCGATCGGGAAGAACCACATCGGCACCATCGCCGGGAAATTGAACGGGCTGACGATCGCTACCGGACCCAGCGGTTGTCGGATCGACGCGACATCCACCCCGGTGGAGGCGTTCTCGCTCATCCCGCCTTTGAGCAGATGCCCGATGCCACACGCGAACTCGACCACCTCCCGGCCACGCGCCACCTCTCCACTGGCGTCGCTGAGCTCCTTGCCGTGCTCAGCAGTGATGAGCTCGGCCAGCTCATGCCCGCGACGGTGCAGCAACTCGCGAAACGCGAACAACACAGCGGTACGCCGCGCGATGGATGTGTCGCGCCAGTCCGGGAAGGCTGCGGCCGCGGACGCCACCGCGGCGTCGACATCGGCGTGTTCGGCCAGGGCCACCCGCCGGGTGGTCTCTCCCGTGGCCGGGTCGAAGACATCGGCCCGCCTCGCCCCAGCACCCTCGTTCGGCTTGCCGTCGAACCAGTGGGGTACCACATCGAGAGTGATGGCGGATGGTGACATGCTGCTCCTCAGGTCTTGCTGATGGTCGTGTTCCGCGCGTCGCCCACGCGTCAGGTGACCTGCGCGAGAACGGGATCGGCGCTGTAGCGATCGGGGTTGCGTCCTTCCGCGGCCTGTGTCGCGCGATGCCGCAAGCTGTCGGCGTAGACGTCGGCGTGCGTCAGTATCCAGAACTGCCGCTTTTCGATCGCCTGCATGGTCTGCGCCGCGACGACATCCGGAGCGAGGCGTGCCGCGGAATCTGCGGGAATGCGCCCGCTGGCGCTGGCCTGGGGAGCGACTCCGACCCACTCGGGTGCGTTGCGGTGCGCGCTGGCGATGTTGGTGCGCACCAGGCCCGGGCAGAGCAGTGATACCCCGACGCTGGAACCGGCCTCCGCGAGTTCGCGGTGCAGTGCCTCAGTGAGGCCGACGACCGCGTGCTTGCCTGCACTGTAGTGGGCGTTGCCGGGGCCGACCACGAGGCCGGCCATCGAAGCTGTGTTCAACACGTAGCCCTCGTCGGACTCCACCATCTTCGGCAGGAACGTTTCGACGCCGTGGATGACACCCCAGAGGTTCACCTTCAGCGACCATTCCCAGTCCGCGTGCCGCAGTTCCCACGTCCGACCCGAGAACGCCACTCCAGCGTTGTTGACGAGCAGCCAGGTCGGCCCGAATGTCTCCTCGGCTCGGCGAGCCAGGTCCTCAACCGATGCGAGCTCCGCGACATCTGTCCGGACGCCGACAGCTTCGGCTCCCGCATCGGTCACCGACGTGGTTGCGGCCTGCAGGGCCCGCTCCTCGACGTCGGCCAGTACGACCTTCATTCCGTAGCTCGCCGCGCGGTGTGCTAGTGCGAGGCCGATCCCACTGGCCGCTCCGGTGACAACGGCGACCTTGCCCACGAAGGCGTTTTCGTTCACTGTGTACTCCCCTGCGTATCGGCTGCAACATGGCGGGGCGCTCGGTCGCCGGTGCTTGCCGCACGACGCACGGCCTCCACCTCGGCATCCAGTCGCGATAGGATGGAGGCGTCGGGAATCACCCAGAACCGGTCCATCCGCACGGCGTCGAGGGTCTGGGTGGCGACTTCCGCAGGATCCATGCTGTCGACTTCCATTCGCTGGTAGAACGAGTCGCGAGTGTCCGGGTGGCTGGGCTCGAGACCGGTCTCCGGGGGCTGCCCGAGTTGGTCGGCAGGCCAGTTCCGGCCGGAGTCGTTCATCCTCGTCCGCGTCATTCCCGGGCAGACGACCGAGACGCCGACCGGTGACCCGGCGAGTTCCAGGTCATGCCGCAGGGACTGGGAAAGGCCGACCACCGCGTGTTTGGCCGCCGAGTACGCGGCCATCCCCGGACTTCCGACCAGGCCGGTGACAGACGACGTGTTCACGACGTGTCCCTCGCTCTGACCTACCAGTTGCGGAACGAAGGCCCGTATTCCGTGCACGACTCCCCAGAGATCGACGTCGAGGACCCACTTCCAGATCTGCTCGGAAACCTCCCAGGTCACTCCGCCTGGCCCGACCCCGGCGTTGTTGCAGACGAGGTGTACGCGACCGAACCGGGCACCCGCCGCCTCTGCGAGCTCGTCGACGGAGCTACTGTCGCTGACATCCGTCGGCACGGCGAGCACCGTGGCACCCTCGTCGCGGAGTTTTCGCGCCTCGGTATCCAGTCGTGCGGACTCGACATCGGCCAGCACGATTGACATGCCTTCCGCGACGCACGCTCGCGCGAGCGCGAGGCCGATCCCGCTGGCCGCACCGGTGATCACGGCGACCTTGCCGTGGAGTTCTCGCATGACTTAGCACCATTCCTGGTTGGTCGTTCTCAACGGACGGATTGCGCGGTGGACGCCCGTCCTCGATCGAAGGAAAGGTCACGGCGAGCGGTCTCCTTCGTGAGGAACACCGCGCCGACAGTGACGAGCGCTGTCAGCGCGACGTATCCAGACACAGGGATCGATGAGCCGAAACGGGCCAGCAGCGCGACGGCAATGATGGGCGCAAGGCTGCCACCGAAGATCGAGGCGAACTGCACGCCGATCGAGGCACCGCTGTAACGCACGGTGGTGCCGAACATCTCGGAGAAGAACGCGCCCTGCGGCCCGAGCATCCCCCCGTGGCAGACCAGCGCTACGCTGACAGCGACAGTGATCAGCAGCGATGATCCGGTATCGGCGAGCGGGAACACCACGAAACCCCATATCCCAACGGCTGTGGCGCCCGCTGCGTAGATCGGTCGCCGACCGAAACGGTCGGACAACGCGCCCCAGAACGGGATCGCGATCATGTGGAAGACCGAACCGATGAGGACGGCGTTCAACGCGATCTGCCGGTCCAGACCAAGCTGCTCGGTGACGTAGGTGAGCAGGAAGACGGTGAAGATATAGCCGCTGACATTCTCGCAAAACCGCGCGCCCATCACGAGCAAGACCTCGCGCCAGTAGTACCGGAGCACCTGCAGCGCCGGCATGGCCTGCTTGTCGGCGGACGACTTCTGCTTGGCCTCCTGCGCCGCCTTAGCTTCCTTGAACACCGGGGACTCGTCGATCGAGATGCGGATGTACAGGCCAACGACGACGAGTATTCCGGAGAGCAGGAACGGCAGACGCCATCCCCACGAGAGAAACGCTTCGTCCGACATAGTCGTGGCGAGCATGGCCAGCGTGCCGATCGACAGCACCTGGCCGCCCGGAAGGCCGACGTTGGGCCAGGAGGCCCAGAATCCGCGCCGGCCCGCGCTGCCGCGCTCGGAGACCATGAGCACTGCCCCGCCCCATTCGCCGCCGACCGCGAATCCCTGTAGCAGTCGGAAGAGCACCAGCAGCAGGGGCGCGGCGACGCCGATCTGACCGTAGGTCGGCAGTAACCCGACCGCGACCGTGGCGCCTCCCATCGTCAGCAAACTGACGACCAGCATCTTCTTGCGCCCGACGATGTCGCCGAAGTGCCCGAACACCACCGCGCCGATCGGCCTGGCGACAAAGCCAACAGCAAAGGTCGACAGCGACAGCAACGTGCCGACCAAGGGGTCGAAATCCGGGAAGAACAGTTTGTTGAAGACCAGTGCAGCGACCGAGCCGAAGAGGAAGAAGTCGTACCACTCGATCACGGTGCCGACGAGGCTGGCCATGACGACCTTCATCATTCCCTGCGGCCGCCGATCAGCTGCGGGCCCTGTCGTATCACGCTTTTCAGTCATTTGTGTTTCCTTCTCACCGTTGAGCGGACGCACTGAAATGGGGACGCAATCTGGGCGGGGTGAACCACCTGGCCGCCATCCACCCGGACGCCGGTTCAGCGAGATTGTCAGATATCGATCAATCGGTGCGGGCGAGTTTGCCCGGCGCCTCGCCGCCATGTCAACCCTGGATCTTGACCCGTTGTCGACAGGGCTTCATAATGCGTCCAGCACACACCTGAACGCTGTTCGAAATACCGAATGACATGACCGGCCCTGCGATCTCGGCGGGCCACGAGCCTTCTCGATGCCGTGGCTCGTCGTCGAGGGCTGGCTGAGCGGAGATTCCCATGCCGATTCCGGCCATCGACAAGGCCGCGCAGGTGCTCGGGCGCCTGGCCGAAACAGGCGAGCCGATGACGTTTGGCCAGGTCGCCGAGTCCGTATCCCTTCCTCGAAGCTCATTGCACGACGTCTGTACCAGCCTCGCTGAGGTCGGATTGCTGGAGCGAGGCTCGGACGGCACCTTTCGACTCGGTCTCCGCCTTGTGGAACTCGCCCGTGCCCGCCTGGCGTCCAGCGACCTGGTGAGCACCTTCCGCCGCGTGTGCCGGACTGCGGACATCCAGGAGACAACCGTGCTGGCGGTCCTGAACGGGCCGGAAGTCGTCTACGTCGCCTTCATCGACGGCGGCCGGCCTCTGGCCGTGCGATACCAGATCGGCATGCGCTTGCCCGCGACGACCACCGCGACCGGAAAGTCGATCCTCGCCACACTGCCCGAACGGGAGGTGGAGCCGCTGCTGGACAGCGGATCCGCTCCCCTGGCGGATTCCGACTACCGCGAGCTGGTCACCGAACTCGAAGCGACCCGTCTCCGCGGCTTCTCCATCGACGACGAGAAGACCGCCGCCGGCATGGTCTGCTTCGGCGCACCGGTCTTCGACGGAACCTCCGACATCGCGTGCGGCGCGGTCGCCTTCAGCATGGTCAAGACGACAGCACTCTCAACAACCGAGTGCACACAGCAGATCCGCGAGATCGCCGATGCCGTCAGCCGCGAACTGGGCGGCACGCGGCAGAGCCGGGTCTCCCGCGCCAGCTGACGGTGCCTCGTCGGCGGCGGACGCTCAGCCGATATCCGCTGGAGCCGGTGCGCTGCCGCCGTCGTGCGGCGTGTCGTCCGGCCGCGGCTCACCGCCGTGGCTGAGCACGCGGGCAAGCAGACCCGCGAGGAGACGCTGCTCTTCCCCGGTCAGGCACGCAAACCATTGTGACTCCAACCGGTTGTGGCGGGCGAAGGTCGGCTGGACCTGCTCGAGGCCCTGCTGGGTGAGGCGGACGGCGACCAGCCGTCGATCCTCCACGGAGCAACGCTCACGCTCGATGAAGCCCGCACGCTCGAGCGTGGTCAGGACGCTCGACGTCGTCTGGCGGGTAACACCCGCCAGACGTGAGATGTTGCGGGCCTCGACCTCGCCACAAATCCAGACGATGAACAACACCCGGAAGCCAGGCCAGCTCCACCCTGCCGGCCGATGCACCTTCCGCTCCGCGGCCTGCACCAACGAGTTGGCTGCCCGCACCAGGTTGAAGCCCGCCCGCATCGCGGTCTCGTCGAGGCCCGCGGTGTCCCTACGGACTGCGGCCACGGCGAGTTCCTCGAAGTCTGCGGGCGTGACCATGGAGGGATCGAAGCCCATGCCGGTATCGTATCGCTGCAGCGGATCACCTTCGGCGCACGTCACCCCCGCCACGCTACCGCCCTTGCCCACCCCGCCACGGCCAGCTAGCTTGGCAGGGCTCTGACAAGCTGATTCGCCCTGGAGGGAGTAGGCGGTGACCAAGGGTCAGCACCGGGGGCGCGATGAACCCGCGGGCGAGTTGGACACCGCGCTGACACTCTTCCGGCGCGCGGCGCAGCGGTGTCCGGACCAGCCCCTGCTGCTCTACTTCGACCGATCGATCGCCTACTCCACCGCCGACGAGATGTCCGACGACATCGGAGCGCTGCTGCGCGCTCACGGCATCGGCCGGGGCGACCGAGTCGCCGTCCAGCTGCAGTCGGTACCACAGCTGGTCCTGACGCTTGTGGCAGCGTGGAAGCTCGGTGCGATCGCCGTTCCGGTGAACCCAATGTATACCGCCTCCGAACTCGGCGCTCTCCTGCGAGATGCCGAAGCCTCGGTCCTCGTGGTCGCCTTCGGCGCCCACACGCGATCGCTGGACACCGAGTGGCCGCCGTCCTTGCGCGCCGTACTTCAGACCGACGAGTCGCGGTTGCAGTCGCGACTCGACGAGCGGGTCCTGCCGCCACCCGCGCACGGCCAGCATGGCCCCGACCTGCTCGACGACGCCGATGGTCGGCAGAGAGGGTTCGTCGCGGACACGCCCCGGCCCGATGACCCGGCATTGCTCTGCTACACGTCAGGAAGCTCGGGAGTCCCCAAGGGGGCGTTGATAACGCACCACAATCTCACCGCCGCCGCGGCCGCGTTCGCGGCATGGACCCGACTGCCAGAGGGAGCACGAACGTACGCACTCGCACCGCTGTTCCACATCAGCGGCCTGCTCTGCGCGGTCACCATGCCATTCTACCTGGCCGGTTCTATCGTGCTGAACTCTCGGTTTCGTGCAGACGTGGCGCTCGACGCCTTCCGCGAACACCGGCCGGATTTCATGGCCGGTCCGATCACCGCGTATAATGCACTGCTCGCGCAGCCCTCGGCCGCGTCACCCGAGCTGTCTTCCTTCCGGTTGCTCGCCACCGGTGGGGCGCCTCCGCCGATGGCGGTACTACGGCAATTCGACGACCGCTTCGGACACCGCATCCGCAATGGCTATGGCCTCACCGAGACCACCGGCCCTTGCGTATGCGTGCCCCTCGACTGCGACGCCCGGGTGGACGGGGTCAGCGGCGCCGTATCGGTCGGCAAACCGCTCGCCGATACCACGGTACTCGTACTCGACGACACGGGCACACCGCTCGGTCCGGACACGATCGGCGAGATCGCCATCGCTGGCCCACAAGTTGTGCCGGGCTACTGGCGATGCCACGGCGAGGACGCCCAAGCCTTCTGGAACGGCCACATTCTGACTGGCGACATCGGCTACGTAGACGCCGACGGATGGCTCTTCGTGGTGGACCGCAAAAAAGATATGATCAATGCCTCAGGGTTCAAGGTCTCGCCACGCGAAGTGGAGGACGTGCTCTACGCCCACCCGGCCGTACGGGAAGCCGCAGTCGTACCCGCACCCGATGCCTACCGGGGTGAAACAGTCGTCGCCTGGGTGAGCCCGTACGCGGACGCCGTGGTCAACGCGCAGGAACTCATCGATTTCTGCAGGACGCGGCTCGCCGCGTACAAGTGCCCGAGGACGGTCCGTTTCAGCCGGGACCTGCCGAAGACAGAGAGTGGCAAGATCCTCCGCAGGCAGCTCGTTCGGTCCGCGGGCCCCGAGTAGGCTGTGTCGGCTCGATCCGCCACGTCGCACACGGCTCCGCATGTCACCGTGACGCTTAACAGTGCGGCGAGGACGGCATCGGGTTCACTATTATGGCTGTTGCTCTGTCCGGCCGCGTTCGTCACCAGGGGGTGAGGGGTTTATGGTGCTCGGCTCTTCACACGTTTCCTCCGCGGCCTACGAGAATGCCGTGCTCGGCAAGGCTGCCGAGGCGAATACATCGCTCGACGAGCGTTCCATGCGGGTCGGGTTCAACCTGGTTCGGGTCGCCAACGCGTTCGTCCAGCTCACGGAGGATCGGGTCCATCGGCCACGGCGCTGGAGCTGGGCGGCCTTCCGCACCATGTTGATCATCTGGCACCTCGAGAGTGTCGAAGGTCGGAGCCTGGCGCGGCTTACCGGTCTGAGCCGGCAGACGTCCTCGAGCGTGCTCGCCACCCTGGAGCGCCGATGCCTCGTTGAGCGGGACCCCTGCAATAGTCACGACCGTCGGTTGGTGACATTCCGCCTGTCCGAGCGAGGGCGCGTTGAGATCGAACAGGCGTTGAAGGAGCAGAACGCGCTGGAGACGGAGAGTTTCGCGCCTCTGAGCCCCGAAGAGAAGGACACCTTGATCCATCTCCTTCACAAGTTGCTCGGACTCGAGTGAAGGGCCGAGCCTGCGGAGCGTCCTCATAGCGGTTGGGCGGGCCGGCTTGACCCCGGATCGCGCTAACGCGGGTGTGAGCTGACCGACGAGCAGTGGAAACCTCGTTCAGTCGTGCTTCCCCACCGTCGAGGTTGGTGCTGAGCGTGGCCGCGGTGGCCGCCCACCGCGTTCGACGTACAGGCCTATCGGGGCCGCAACGTGGTCGAACGCTACTTCTCGTGCCTCGAGGCAGTACGGCGCCGTCGCGATCGATACGGCGCGGGACTGCCCTGCCCTACCAAGCATGATCGACGTGGCCACCTACACGGACGGCCTTGGGGACCGCCGCAGGCCAACCCGTCCTGCACCCGACCCGGGATATCACCGACCGTGCCTCTGCCACCAGAGAACGTCAAATGGTTGACAATCCACGGTGACAGTCTTAGTGTCACCTGCACTAGAAGGACCACGGCATGCAGCCATGCGTGTGCCAAGTTGGTTAGCACGCCCGCAAGCAAGGTGGGAAGCCATGCTCCGAATAGGTCTGGCTCTGATTGCTATCTGCTCCGCGACGACCATGGTGGTGGCGTGCTCGGGCGCCGTTCCCGGTGGCGGCAATGGTGATACCGAGGGCCAGTCGATCACCCTCCGCTTCGGCCACGTCGCCGGCGAGGACGCACCCTACGAACAGGCCCTTCAGGGGTTCGCGAGTGACGTCGAGGCGGAAACCGACGGAGCAGTAGTGGTACAGACCTTCCCCGGCGGCCAGCTTGGCGGAGAGCTGGACATGGTCGAGCAGGTGGAGACCGGTGCGCTCGAAGGTGTGGTCACCAGCACCGGCGTTGTGTCGGCGTACGTCCCCGACCTGGCTGCACTGGAGCTGCCGTACCTGTTCGAGAATGGCGATCAGGCCCACGCGGCACTCGACGGAGAGCTCGGCGCGAACCTCAACCAACAGCTCGAGCGTGAAGGCTTCGTAAATCTCGGTTTCTGGGAGTTCGGCTTCAAGAACATCACCAACAGTCAAAAGCCGGTCAAGAGCGCCGACGGCATGAACGGGCTAACGATGCGGGTGTTGGAGAACGAGGTGCTCGTCGACACCTACCGCGCCCTAGGTGCGGACCCCACGCCCATCCCGTTCCCGGAGACCTACACGGCGCTGCAACAGGGTGTGGCCGACGGGTTCGAGGGACCTTACATCAACTTCGTGGATGCCAACCTCTACGAGGTGCAGAAATACCTGAGTGAGGTCGCCATTAACTATGGGGCCGTCGCGTTCATGGTCAACGCCAAGACGTTCGACTCCCTGAGCGACGAGAACCAGAGGATCCTGCGCCGGCTGGGTGAGAAGTGGACACAGCGGCAGCGAGAGATCAACGCAGAGACCGCAGGCGAGTACAAGCAGGTCGTCGAGGACAACGGCGTGCAGATTCTCGAGGCCGACGATCTCGACCTTGAGAGCTTCCGCCAGGCCACGGAGAGCGTGTACGACAAGCACCCCGAGTTCGCGGAGATCGTCGAGCTCGCCCGGTCGAGTGTGAACTGAATGTCGGCAAGGTTGGTGCTCATGGCCAACCGGCTGTGGCGGCGCATTGTCCGGGCGGTGAACCTGGTCTGTGCGGTTCTCGCCGGCCTGGCAATAACGGCCATCGTCATCCTGGTCTGCCTGCAGATCGCAATGAGGTCGCTGATCGGCTTGTCGCTGGTCTGGACCACGGAGGCAACACTGCTGCTGCTGCTCTGGACCGTGAGCCTCGGGATCTCCTTGGCGTTCGCTCAGCGCAAGCAGATCGTCGTCGACGTCGTTATCGCGAAGCTTCCTCCGCGGACGAGGCGAGTGGTCGAGGTGGTGGTCGGACTCGTCACTGTCTACTTCCTCTACATCTTGCTGGTGACGGCATGGCAACTAATGCAGGCGACCATGTTGCAGACATCCCCTGCCATGGGCCTCCCCATGGGCTACAACTACGCAGCACTCGTGGTCGGTGCGGCGCTGTCGGTGCTGAACGTTGTGGATACCGCTGTCTTCGGACGGGGCGTTACGACGCGCGCAATCGAGGAGACCACATGACCGAAATGGTGCTGGTGCTCGTCGGCTGCCTGCTCGTCCTGTTCCTGATCGGCGTTCCGATCCCGGTCTCGATCGGCCTCTCCACCGTGGTGGTGGCGGCGATTACCGGCATGCCGGTCAGCCGGCTCCCGCAGTCGATGACGTCGTCCCTGAGTCAGTTCCCGGTACTGGCAATTCCACTGTTTGTGCTGGCAGGAAAGGTGATGGAGCACGGCGGCATGTCTGACCGGCTCGTGAAGCTGGCGCGCGCGCTCGTCGGACACCTCCGTGGAGGCTTGGGCTACGTCTCAATTCTTGCCGCCATGTTCTTCGCAGCTCTGTCCGGGTCGGCCATCGCCACCACTGTCGCGATCGGGTCGATCATGATCCCGGCGATGGTCAAGGCCGGATGGAACCGGGAGTTTTCCTCGGCGGTCCAGGCAGCCGGCGGGACGCTGGGCGCGATGATCCCGCCCAGTGTCCCGATGGTTCTCTACGGCGTCACAGCGAGCGTGTCGGTCGGTGAGCTGTTCATCGCGGGGATCCTTCCCGGAATCTTCATCGGTCTCACCCTGATGGTCGTGGTCTGGCTGCGCGCTCGGCGCACGAGCGAGCAGAACCTCCAGATCGACGAACGGTCGGACGTCGCTGGGCTCGTGGCCTCGGTGCGACACGCCGTGCTGGCTCTGGGAATGCCGCTGATCGTCCTCGGCGGAATCTACGGTGGCGTCTTCACGCCCACTGAGGCGGCTGCGGTGGCCGCGCTCTACGGCTTCCTCGTGAGCGCCGTGGTCTATCGGCAGCTGACATGGCGCAGGATCGGGGAGATTCTCAACTCGACCGTGGTCGTCACCGGCGCCCTGCTCTTCATCATCGCCGTGGCATCGTTCTTCAGCATCTGGCTCACGCTCCAGCGGGTGCCGTACTCGATCGCCCAGGCCTTCGAGTCGTCGCCTCTGTCGGGCGCCGTGACGCTGCTGCTGATGCTGGTCTTCTTCCTCGTGGTCGGCATGTTTATGGAGGCGTCCGCAGCGCTGATCATCAGCACGCCCATCCTCCTGCCTGTGGCGGTGGCCATGGGTATGGACCCAGTGCACTTCGGGGTATTCATGATTGCGGCCCTGTCCATCGGGATGCTGACCCCCCCGCTAGGGGTGGGTCTCTTCGTCGCGGCGCAGGTCGGACAGACCAGCTTCACATCAGTCGTTCGTCCGGCGCTCCCGCTCATCGTCATGATGATCGTCGGCGTCGTCGCGATCCTGTTCATTCCGCCACTGTCCCTTGCACTGACGTAGCAGAACCAACCTCGTCACTACGAACAACCCGTCCCGGAGGACCCGCGTGACCGTTCAGACCACCCGCTCGCACAACCGTGGGCTCGCCAACGCGCTCGGCGAGATGCGCGATCTGCTGGGAGACGACAACGTACTCGGCCAGGAAGAGGCCGCCGCACGCTACATAGACCCGTACAAGGTGGAGGACGATGCCCAGTTCGCCCCCGGAGGTGCCGTTCGACCGACGTCGGCTGAAGACGTACAGGAGATCGTGCGGATCGCCAATCGGCACATCGTCGCCCTGTCACCAATCTCCACCGGACGCAACAACGCGTACGGCGGCTCGGCCCCCCGCATGGCGGGAGCCGTCGTCGTCGACCTCGGCTCCATGAACCGCGTCCTTGAGGTCGACGAGGAGCTGGGCTACGCCCTTGTCGAGCCGGGCGTCTCATACCTCGACCTGCACGCGCATCTCCGCGAGATCGGTTCCGAGCTCTGGGTGGACACCGCCGACCTCGGGTGGGGCAGCGTCCTCGGCAACGCCCTCGAGCGCGGAGTCGGCTTCACGCCCTACGGCGACCACTTCGGGCACATCTGCGGAATGGAGGTCGTCCTGCCCGAGGGCGACCTACTGCGCACGGGGATGGGAGGCATCGAGGGCAACAACACGTGGGGTGCGTACAAGTACGGCTTCGGCCCTTACGTCGACGGGCTGTTCAGCCAGTCCAACCTGGGAATCGTCACCAAGATCGGTATCTGGCTCATGAAGAACCCGGGCGGGGCCAAGGTTTTCATGGTCGGCGTTCCCCGGGAGGAGGATCTGGAGCAGTGTGTCGACATCGTGCGTGAACTGAAACTCGGCGGTGTCATACGGAACCAGTGCACAGTCCGCCACGTGCTCTTCGACGCCGCCACGATGCTCAGCAAGGAGCAGCTGTACTCCGAAGAGGGGCCGGTCACCCCCGGGGGCATCCGGGAGATGCAGGACCGCCTTGATTTGGGCTACTGGAACCTCTACGCCGCGGTGTACGGCGACGAAGTGGAGATGCAGGCCTCCCTGGACAAGATCGCGTCCGCGTACTCGGTGATCCCCGGAGCCCGGCTCTACCTGCCGGAGGACCGGCCGGGGCCCGAAGGCGGGGTACTGCGCAGCCGGCAGCAGGTCATGACAGGACAGCCCAACCTCAACGAGCTCAAGCTGCTCGAATGGATCCCCAACGGGGGGCACATCGACGTTTCGCCCATACTGCCGATGAAAGGCGCCGACGCGTGGCAACAGTACCAGTCCATGAACGCGAGGTGTCGGCAATACGGCCACAACTACTTCTCCAGCTTTATCTTCGGAAATCGCGAGATCCGGCACATCGCGACGTTCCTCTTCGATACCGAATCGGCCCCCGAGCGCGAAAACGTCCTCGCCCTGGCCAAACAGCTGGTGTCGGACGCCGCTGACAGCGGCTACGGTGAGTACCGCGGCCACATTGCGATGATGGACGAGATCGCCGCCACCTTCTCGTGGAACGAACACGCACAGATGCGCTTCTACGAGCGCTTGAAAGATGCGCTGGACCCCAACGGTGTGCTCGCCCCGGGCAAGCAAGGCGTCTGGCCTGCACGGCTTCGCACCGAGCGGGAGGAGCGTTGATGAGTCCGAACCGTCATGCCTTCATCCCTGCGCTGGCCGAAATCGTGGGCATCGACAACGTCGAGAGCTCCGAGAAGGAGCTCGAGGACTGGCGCGACCCGTATGACTACCGGGGCACCCACCGTCGCAAGCCCTTAGCCGTCGTGAGCCCCGCTTCCACCGAGGAGGTGCAAGCAATCGTCCGCGCAGCGGGTGTCCACAAGGTCCCGTTGTGGTCCTTCTCGACGGGCCGCAACTACGGCTACGGCGGACCGGCCAGTGCCACTGCACATGCGGTCCTCGTATCGCTGCGTCGGATGAACCGGATCCTGGAGGTCAACGAGGAGTCGGCCTACGCCGTGGTCGAGCCAGGTGTCCGGTTCTTCGACCTGTACGAGGCGCTCGGTGAGCGCGGCCACACCCTTTGGCCTTCCATCCCAGATCTCGGGTGGGGAAGTGTCGTCGGGAACACGCTCGAACACGGGGTGGGCTTCACCCCCCTCGGAGATCACCCCATGCGTCAGTGCGGCATGGAAGTAGTGCTCGCCGACGGAACGGTACTGCGCACCGGCATGGGCGCCATGGAGGGCAATCGCGCTTCGTACCACGCCAAGCGCGGGTTCGGGCCGTCGGCGGATGGGCTTTTCATGCAGTCGAACTTCGGCATCGTCACGAAGATGGGTGTCTGGCTGACGCCGCGTCCCGAGGTGTTCATGTCCTGTGACGTGCGCATCGAGCGAGAAGAAGACCTGCCCGCTCTCGTCGACCTCACGCGCAAGCTGCTGTTGGACAGCACCTTGCAGAACTCGCCCATCATCTACAACACCTTGCGCATCGCCAGGGCCTTCGGGGGCGTGGGGCGCGAGTACTGGTACACCGGTGAGGGCTCGATCCCCGACGAGGGACTCGACGAGATGGCGAGCCAGCTCGACTGCGGTCGATGGTTCATGAGATTCGCCCTGTACGGCCGCCGCGAGGTCGTGAACGCCAACTTCGGCGTCTGTGAGCGGACATTCGGTGAGATCCCTGACGCAAGAGTCGAAGGCCGTCTCTTCGACGGCGCGTCCGTTCCGACCGAACTTGGCGAAGATACCCTGGGCAGCACCCAGAAGCCGAGCGATGCGCTCAAGGCCCTCCGGCACCAATGTGCGGCAGTGCAGGCGGGGGTACCCAGCCTGACCCTGTTGGAGAACGTGCGATGGGAGGACGCCTCGGTCGCAGGCCATCTTGACTACTCACCGGTGGCCCCCACGACAGGGCCTGAAGCGGAACGGGTGGTGACGATGCTCCAGCGTTGCTATTTGGAGGCCGGCATGGACCTCTCCGCGTCGCTCATGATCAGTGCCCGTAGCTTCACGACGATCAGCATGCTCTGGTACGACACCGAAGACGCGGAAGCGGTCGCGGCGGCGAAGACCTTCCTGCGCACGCTCATCAAGACCGGAGCCGAGCACGGGTATGCGCCGTACCGGTCGCACTTGGACGTCATGGACGAGGTCGCCCACCTCTTCGACTTCGGCCACCACGCTTTGAGCCGGTTCAACAACCGGATCAAGTACGCCCTCGACCCCGCGGGCATCCTCTCTCCGGGCAAGCAGGGAATCTTGTGAGCGCGTCAAAGACGGTGACCGACCAGGCGACGTTGTTTCGAGGTGCTCGCCCAGAACCGCGCTGCGCTCGCAGACCTGGACGGTCCGCGAAGAGGTCAAGAATTCCGCCGACTGGTGAGCGGATCGAACCGACGTCCGACCAGGCCGCGCGGCGGACAAGCATACACATCAGGAGGTCATTCCCATGACTCTGCTCGACGGACAGGTCTGGACCAGCGACATCTACGTCGACGGATGGCGTCCAGGGCGGGGTGAGCCGTGGCAGGTGCGGGAGCCCGCCACCGGGAACATCATCGGCAGGGTGGGCACCGCCACCACCGAGGACGTCGCCGAGGCGGCAGCCAAGGCCGCGAAGGCGCAACACGCGTGGCAGAACACGCCCTACGACGAGAGGGCGGCGGTGCTACGCCGGGCGGGTGACCTGTGGAACGTACACTCGGGTGAGGTTCAAGAATGGCTCATTCGGGAGGCGGGCTCGATCGGGCCCAAGGCCGGGCTGGAGACGCACATCGCAGCCCAGGAGTGTTTCGAGGCCGCTGCCCTTCCGTCACACCCGATGGGCGACGTGCTGCCCAGCACGGAGCCGCGCTGGAGCATGGCACGTCGTCGCCCAGTCGGCGTCGTCTCCGTGATCGCGCCCTTCAACTTCCCGCTGATCCTATCGATCCGCTCCGTGGCTCCGGCGCTTGCCCTCGGCAATGCCGTGCTGCTCAAGCCGGACCCCCGCACAGCGGTCTGTGGCGGGGTGACCCTCATGCGGGTCTTCGAGGAGGCAGGACTTCCGCCGGGTCTCCTTCAGATGCTGCCCGGCGGGGCTGACATCGGGCAGGCTCTCGTGACGACGCCAGAGGTCCGCGTCGTCTCATTCACCGGGTCGACAGCGGCCGGACAGGCGGTCGGTGAGCTAGCGGGGAAGCACCTGAAGCGGGCACACCTCGAGCTCGGGGGTAACAACGCGCTCATCGTGCTCCCTGGTGCGGACCTGGAGCGTGCGACAAGCGCCGGCGCCTTCGGGTCGTTTATGCATCAGGGCCAGATCTGCATGACGACGGGCCGGCATCTCGTCCACGAAAGCATGCACGACGCATACGTCGAAGCGCTGGCTTCGACGGCGTCCCACCTCCCCGTCGGCGATCCGCACCGCGGCGAGGTCGCACTGGGCCCGATCATCGACGAGAAGCAGGTGGCACGCATCCACCGAATCGTCAAGTCCACGGTCGAGGCGGGGGCGCGCTTGGCTGCCGGAGGTACGTTTGAAGGCCCCTTCTACCGGCCCACCGTGCTCGCGCAGATGGAGCCATCAATGCCCGCCTACACGGAGGAGGTCTTCGGGCCGGTGGCCCCGGTCGTCCCGTTCTCGTCCCACGAGGAGGCAATTGGACTGGCACGCCGCAGCGAGTACGGGCTGTCGCTCGGCATCCTCGGTGACGTGGGAACAGCCATGGAGATCGCCGACTCCGTGCCCTCGGGAATCGTGCACATCAACGAGCAGACCGTCGCGGACGAGGCGAACGTGCCTTTCGGTGGAGTGGGTGCCTCCGGCACCGGCTCCCGCTTCGGCGGACCTACGGCGAACATCGAGGCCTTCACCGAGACGCAGTGGTTGACGGCGCGACCACAAATCGCCCCCTACCCATTCTGACGACCCGTAGCCCAGGAGTGCCCGTGTCATCCATCAGCAGCGGCCAATCCATTGTCAACGTCCTCCGAGGGGAAGGGACGACCCACGTCTACGGCATGCCGGGAGGCCACATACTCGGCATTCTCGATGCGGTCGCACGGACCGAAGGCATCAGGAGCGTGCTGGTGCGCCACGAGCACACAGCTGCCTCGATGGCCGCAGCACACGCCCAGCTCACCGGTGAGCCCGGAGTCGTCCTCGTCACGGCTGGTCCAGGCCTTACCAACACGCTGACCGCTGTCACCGAGGCCTACGTCGGAGCTCTTCCGATGCTGGTCCTGGCCGGACGTGGTTCCACCGAAACGGCGTATCGCGGCGCCAGCCAGGAGGTCTCCACCGACAAGATCTTCGCACCGGTGACAAAGTGGTCGGTTCGCGCGGATCGTGCGGACCTGCTGGCCGACATCGTCCGACAGGCTTTCGTCATCGCTCGCAGTGGCAAGCCCGGACCCGTCCTCGTAGACATCCCCCGTGACCTCCTAGCCCAAGAGGTGGAACCGCGAGAACGTATACCTGTCGGGCGTCCGTCGCGCGTAGGAGCTGACCCGGCAGTCGTCTCCAAAGCAGCGCGGCTACTCGGAGCGGCCGACCGGCCGCTCATCGTCGCGGGAGGTGGTGTCCTGGCCTCCGAGGCCACGGATGTCGTGCGACGTATCGCGGAGGTGATGTGCGCCCCCGTGCTGACGAGCCTCGCGGGTCGCGGGTCGCTACCGGACGACCATCCGCTGGCGGCGGGAGGCCTGGGCGCGCACCGGAACCCCGTCTCCAAGCGACTGCTCCAGGAAGCGGACGTCGTCCTCGGACTCGGAACACGTTTCGAGGAGATGGAGACGAACTGGCACCCCGGAGCCCTGCCTGCGAGCGGCGCGACCTATATCCAGGTTGACGTGGACCCCGAGGAGCTCGGCCGAAGCGTACCAACCCAGCTGCCCATAGTCGCCGACGTCGGCAGGGCCGTCGAGCAGGTTCTGGAGAAGCTCGAGGTGGATGTCGGCAAGCGCAACACCCGCGAGAGCGAGCTGTCGTTGAGCAGACAGCAGCTGGACATCCTGCGCCAGGAAATCGCCACGATGGCCGCGAGTAACGAGATACCGATCCACCCGGTCAGGGTAATCCGGGAGGCGCGGCAGGTCTTCCCACGCGACAGCATTGTCGGATTCGACGTCGGGGCGCTGGCCCAGCACATTGCTGGCGCTTTCCCGTACTTCGAGGTCTACGAAGCCCGGTCGACCGTCGTCCCGTCCAGCTTCTACGGGATGGGCTTCGCCGCCAGCGGGATCCTCGCGGCGAAGATGGTCCATCCGCACCGACCGGCTCTCTGCTTCGTGGGCGACGGATCCTTCCAGATGTCCATGGCCACGCTGCCGACGGCGACAGACCACCAGCTCGGAGTCACCTGGTGCATCCTGGACGACGGAGCTCTCGGTTCGATCTGGGATCTGCAGCACCACGCTTACGACGATCGGATCGTGGACACAGAGTTCTCCTTCCAACCAGACTTCGCGGCTTTGGCGCGCTCCTGCGGTGCTCACGGCGAGACGGTCGATGAACCTGCCGAGGTAGGGCCAGCGCTTCACCGTGCGCTGAAGGCCAACGCAGGTGGCGTACCCGCCGTCGTCGACGCTCGCGTAGCCCGCGTGAGGCTCAAGCAGACACGCGAGCACTACTTCGCGATTTTCCCACAGGAATGACCATGACGATTCGGTGGTGGCGGCTGTCGAGCGCTAATCGCCGTAAGACAACGACTTCGGTCGTCTGCCGGAGGTAGGTGTCCTGTCAGGCTCAGCCGTCGTAGTACTCCAAGGCCGGGAAGCCGATCGCAAGGGAAGTGCGGCAGCAAGTTTGCGCAGCGGAAGAACTGCAAGGCTAGGAGGTCGCCGCAGCAGTGCTATGCCGAGAGCACCTGTGGCGAACTCAGTCGTCTGGCGTTTGGCGACCCACCAGATCGTCCGACGGCGTAGGCATCCAGCACCGCGGCACCCTAGAGCTTGCCCCCCTTCTGGATACCTAGTGGTATCGGTCCGCCACAACCGGTCCCGTGCGGTCACGGTGAAGCGGCGCTAAACTAGATCCCCTCAGTGACAAACAGCCGGGCGGGTGCGTGTCCGTGCTGGTGGCGGGAGACACCTTGCAGGCCTACTTCGCTGAGCCGGGTAACCCGGATGCGCTCGCCGTAGGTGCTACGCGACTCCGCGTGAATTACACTGATCATCTTAGTCAACTTCCTGTTTCTGACGGCGCCCGATGATTCCTGCCCAGCCGCGCCGACGAGCGTTCCACCACCGGTGCGGGTGCGCGCCTCGATGAGGCGGGCGGGCTCTCGGCCTCGCGGCGGCGGAATCGGCCTTGGCCGTGCCGTGGGCGACCGCCGTGACGATCGTCGTCGGCCGTTCGTCGAACGGCGGCATGCAGACCAACTGGAGTCGTTTCGCCCCGCTCCCCCGGCAGGCATTCGGCGCGTTCTTCGTCAGCTGCTGATGCTGGTGTTCATCTCGGTCCTGGTGCGGCTGAACCTGACGCTCCCCGTCGTGCTGCTTGTCCTCAACGCCTGGACAACGCATATATGGCCGCTACATGTGCGGCAGGGGTCTGCTGTCCGTCGGGTTGCCGCCGGTGCGGGGCCTCGTCACCGCGACGCTTACGGTGCCGGTCTTGGAGACGCTGGCCCGGCGGTCGGGACGACACGTCGCCCACGGGTGCGCGGCGTCGTGGCAGGCGCCGTGGGGTGGCTTGCCTCGACGCGCTCGCTGCCGAGCGGTCCGGGTGGCGCCGCACATGCTGGATCTCCAGCGTGGAGAAGAAGTTCCGTCAGCGCGGTGACCTACGAGTCGCCGACTGGCCATCGAAGGCGGGATCTGTCCATCAAGCATTGCGCGAAGCGGATGGAGGTGGAGGTCCCGAGTTAAGGGGCGTCGCTTGCGGCGTTAGCACTACCGGCTGCGCCCCCGCCAAGTCGTCGCTGTATGTCCGTCGCAACGTGGATTGCTTGTGCAGTACACACGGCTTCCACAGGAACGACCGGGCGCGGGCGGTATCGTCGTCGACGTCGAACTCAGGTTGGTGACGTGATGCCAGAGCGCGGGTAAGTTTGTCCCGACCACGACCGCCGCCGCGTGTAACTCGCAGACCAGCACCAGGACACGGGCGGGGNAAGTTTGTCCCGACCACGACCGCCGCCGCGTGTAACTCGCAGACCAGCACCAGGACACGGGCGGGGCGGGGCGAAACCAGCGATGGACTCCGTCGAACACGCCGATGGTGACGACACACACCGACCAGTCGGTAGTGACCTTCCTCGGGTCCCCACCACATCCGATCGCCCGTCGTGAACGGCTGCGGTCATGGCTGGGCCGCCAAGTCCGAAGGGTGCTGGGCAAGCGGTGTGACGTCGATGGTGCGCAGTCCGCCCTTATCCGAGTGCGTCCCGGATTTCTCGTGCCGTCTGGATGACACGCTCGGCCGCGGCTTCCGGCGTGTGCGGTTGACCGAGGTAAACTAGGCCGACACTGAGGTCGGTGTGCTGGGGGTGTCCCAACGAGGCGGCCACCCCCCAGGTGCCCTGCTCGATCTGGTTGACGCTCATCGCCCAGCCACGCCGACGGGCATTGGCGACCTCGGCCATTTCTGACCTGCCTGGGGGCCGTGCGCCCAGGATGGCGAAGCCGGAGGCACCCTTGGTCAGCGGGCGCCTGCTTCCCGTGCGGTAGGAGATGTGGTAGGCGGCAGTGCGTGGCTCGACAACGAGGAGGGCGACGGCGTCCTCGCCGTCGGCGGTGGTGAGGTGGGCCGTCGCGCCCACGTCGTCGGCCAGGCGCTGCAACGCGGGTTGTGCGACGAGGCGGAGCATCGGTTTGACCAGGCGAGCAAGTTCGATGGGATGTGGCCCGAGTATGTAACGACCGCTGGCGCTTCGCGTCACGTATCCCCAGTCGGCGAGCGTGTTGAGGAGGCGTACAACGATCGTGCGGTGCGAGGACAGCCGGTCGGCGACCTCGGACACGGTCAGGCCTTCGGGTGCCACCGCGACCGCGTTGATGACTGCAAGTCCTCGGTCGAGGGTCTGCGACACGGCCCGACGATCACGGGCGGTGGTTGTTGCGTCCTCATTCGCGCTGGCCCGGGAGGACGAATCGGCCGTGTCAGCCATTGGGCTCATGATCCTGTCCGTGTACCGCGTTGCCCGCCGTCACGTGCGGCCTTGCCTGTCACGACCTCGTCAGGTGGCCGGCCGAAGCCGGTTCCACGGGCGGCGTTGATCATACTGGCGTCCAGCAGGAACTCTCTCGCCGCACGCGGGTCGGCGGCGGTCGCCGCCAGCCGCTCGCGGTCGGCCGCGCGCTCGTTCTCGTCGGTGCGCATGAGCATTTCGGTGTTGCGATGGCTCATGCGTCGCACGTGATCGAGGGCAACGGCCCGGCGGAGATCGGAATAGGTGCTCAGCTCGGCGTCGACCGCCTGCCGGGTCGCTGGCTTTTCCAGGAGCCGGACGAGGCGTGATGCCAGGTCGAAAGCATCCTGCAGGCCGCTGTTGAGGCCGAATCCGCCCATCGGGCTGTTGACGTGCGCAGCGTCACCGACCAAGGCGACCCGGCCGAGGTTGAACGTCTCGACGACACGCTGATGCACGTTGTACAACTGGTGCGCGAACAGGGAGGGTGCGACCGTGTGCACGTCGCCGAGGATTCTGCGCACGATACGCCGAAGGTTCTCCGGTGCAGTGACGTCGACGGCATCGACCTCCGGCCCGACCGGTACCAGCACGCGCCACACGTCCGGAATCCGTAGAAGCATCACGAACTCTTGCGGATCAGCGATGTAGTTGACGTAGCACAGATCCGGAATGTTTTGCTCGAACGGAAAGTCAGTGCTGATCAGGAGAAAACGCTGGTCGTAGGTCCAGCCCTCGAAGCTGACTCCGAGCAGCTTACGCACGCTGCTGCGCGCACCGTCCGCGCCGACGACAAAGGCAGCGTCGAGCCGCTGCCTGCCGCCGGGACCTGACACGACCACCGACACGGCGTCGTCACGCTGTTCGATGCCGACGACCTCAGTGCCGAGCCGTACCTCACCCAATCCGCTCGCATTGACCAGCTCAGTGGCCATTTCGACGAACTTGTACTGCTCCAGCTGCAATCGGAAGGGGTACGGGGTGTCGTCGCGTAGGACGGCGTAGTCGAACTCGGCGATCTTGCCCAACTGACGATCCCGGAACTGATAGCGATCAGCGATAAGGCCAGCGGCGATCATCTTCTCGCTGAGTCCCGTGGGGGCCAGCTGCTCGAGCGTGGGCGGGTGAAAGGTGGAGGCACGCCACTCCGGACTGATGTGATCGTTCTTCTCGACCACCAATGTGCGCACCCCGGCGTGGACGAGACGTACGGCCAGGCCGAGACCCACAGGGCCGGCGCCGACGATGACTACCGCTGGTTCGGCGTGGAGCTGCACAGTGCCTCTTTTCGGAAGATCCGCATTCAGGTCTGCGCGGACCGCATTGCGGTCGATAGTCCCGGAACCGTGGAGTGGAGTCAAGGTTGACGCCGCAGCTCAGCCGCCCTTAACCTCAACCGGAGCGAGCCGAGTGCGGTCACTGACGACCGATAATCGCTCACACAGAGGAGGCTGCCATGGCCGGATCAAAGAGGCTAGTCGCACTGGGCGCGGCCGGCGTACTCGCCTTCGCCGGGTGTGGCGTCGACCAGTCGCCGAGCGCGCAGGACGCCGGCGCGGATTACCCGGCCCGCCCTGTCACGATCACCGTTCCCTTCAGCGCCGGTGGGCCGACCGACACGACCGCCCGCGCCATGGCCGAATGCCTCGATGACGAGATGGGCCAGTCTTTTGTGGTGGAGAACCGACCCGGCGCCGCGGGGACGATCGGAACGGCGGAGCTGTCCCGGGCGGAGCCCGATGGGCAAACCCTCGGCATGGTGTCCACCGCGACCGCGGTCGCGGGTCCGGCGCTGCAGGACGATGTCACCTACAGCGTCGACGAATTCCAACTTCTCGCGCTGCTCGCCGAATTCCCCAGCGTCATCGCCGTCCACCCCGGCTCTAAATACCAAGGCATCGAGGACCTGCTGAGGGCCGCGAAAGTCAAACCGAAGTCGGTGACCGTCGCGGTGCCGGGCACGACGACCTTGTACGGAATAGAGGTCGATCGGCTCGCGACCGAATATGGGATCGAACTGGAGACCGTCCCCTTCGAGGGTGGTAGCCAGGCCCGAGCAGCCGTGCTGGGCAAGAACGTCGACGCCGTCTGGGACGCGGCATCACAGGACTTGGTGGACGCGATCGACCAAGGACAGTTCCGCGCCCTGGCGACTGGTGGGGCCGAACAGGTGGACTTCATCGACGCACCAACGCTCGCCGAGGCCGGTTACCCGAAGATCGTTCACTCCAGTACGCTATTCGCCCTTGCTGCCCCCGCGGGCGTCCCCGACGGCGTCGTCTCGGCGCTCGAGACCAGTATCAAGACGTGCGAGCAGGCCAAGTCCTACGTCAAGGTCGTCGGTGAGGAGTACGTGCCCGACACGTTCGTTGGCGCCAAGCGTCTTTCCGAGCGGTTCCACGACCTGGCCGATCTGTACGGCTCCTTCTGATGACCGAGCGGGACGCAACGCTCCGGGCACCGGCCCGCCGCGATCGTCGCGCCCACATCGCCCGGGCATTGAGCCTGACCACTCTCATCGTTGTCGCAGTGGCGGGGGGCTGGGAGGGTTGGCGTCTGGGCGTGTGGTCCACGGGGCGGCCGGGCCCGGGCCTGTGGCCGGTGGTCGTGTCCGCCGCGCTCCTGATCGCCGTGCTGGAGGCGTTCCGGAAAGAACACGACCATCAGGCCGAACCACTGCCGCACACCTCATGGCGTCGCGAACTGTTCGCCTTCAGCAGCCTGGCCGCCTACATCGTGGCTTTCGCATACCTCGGGGCGATCGTACCCACCGCGATCTTCCTGCTCCTGTGGTTGAGGTTCCTGGCTCGCGAACCCTGGACGCTGTCGATCGTGCTGGCTCTGGCCGGTACCGCCGGCGTCTATTTCATGTTCTCCGTCCTGCTCGGGATTCCCTTCCCGTCCGGACCGTTGACGTGAGCTAGGGCTGACCATGGACTGGAACGGTATCCTGCAGGGATTCGCGGTGGCGTTGGATCCCGCGAACCTCGGCTGGGTGCTCCTCGGGGTCGTCATCGGCACCGTCATCGGTGTGCTGCCCGGGCTCGGGCCCACGGCCACCATCGCCCTCCTGCTGCCCATCACCTACGGGCTGGACCCCGCCTCGGCAATCATCCTGCTCGCCGGCATCTACTACGGATCCATGTACGGGGGCACGATCACCGCGGTCCTGCTGCGCGTGCCCGGCGAGGCTGCGAGCGTCGTCACCGCGATCGACGGTCACCAGATGGCTCGACGCGGCCGCGCAGGCCCAGCGCTCGGAATCGCCGCGGTCGGCTCGTTCATCGGCGGCAGCGTAGCCACCATCGCGTTGTTCTTCCTCGCCCCCACCTTCGCCGCCCTCGCTCTGCGTTTCGGCCCGCCGGAGTACGCGATCCTGGCCAGTGTCGGGATCTTCCTGGCGTGCTTTCTCGGTACTGGGTCCGGCATCCGCTCCCTCGTCTCAGCCTGCCTGGGGCTCCTGCTCGCCACGGTGGGCCGCGACCCGATCACCGGCGACAGCCGCTATACCTTCGGCGACGTCAACCTCAGCGGCGGCCTCGACCTCGTCGCCGTCGCGATGGGGCTGTTCGGACTGGGCGAACTGATCTTCCACGTCACGCAAACACGCAGCGCACAGGCAGTGACCACCCGCATCAAACGCATCATGCCGGCACGAGACGACTTCCGACGCGCCCGCGGCCCTATCGCGCGAGGCTCCATCCTCGGCTTCGTGATCGGCGTCCTGCCCGGTGGCGGCGGAGTCGTCTCCTCCATGGCCTCCTACGCCACCGAGAAGCGGATCAACAGGCGCAACCAGGCTGAGTTCGGCAAGGGCGCAGTCGAAGGCGTCGCCGGCCCCGAAACGGCCAACAACGCTTCGTCCACGTCCGCCTTCGTCCCCCTACTGACCCTAGGCATCCCACCGAACGTCGTGCTGGCCGTCATCTACGGCGCACTACTGCTCCAGGGGATCACTCCCGGACCCAACCTCGTCACCGAACACCCCGAAGTCTTCTGGGGCGTCATCGCCTCGATGCTCCTCGGCAACCTCATCCTGCTCGCCCTCAACCTGCCCCTGGTCGGAATCTTTATCCAGATCCTCAGAGTCCGCGCGGGCATGCTGGCCTCCTTCGCCGTCGTCATCACCGCCATCGGCGCCTACAGCGTCAGCAACAGCATCTTCGACATGTACGTCCTACTCGCCTTCGGCATCCTCGGCTACATCATGCGACTCATCGGCCTCGATCCAGCCCCACTCGTACTCGCCTTCGTACTCAGCCCACTGCTCGAACAAGCCGTGCGGCAATCAATGCTTATCTCCGGCGGCGATCCCACCATCTTCGTCACACGCCCAATAGCACTCACGATGATCGCTGCCATGGTGCTCATCGCACTCGCCACCACCTGTACCCGTCGCTACAACCGACGACAATCCCGAACTGAGCCCGCGCGATCCCAACCGCCTGGCGGAGAGCGATAGAAGGAATCAATAAGTGGTGTAGAGGAAGTCACTGGGCCGTTCGCGGCGCGGGACGCTACCCGCGTGGCCGGGTGCGTGCCGACAGGGCGGGCATATTGTGCAGGAATCCTGGCGCCGGGTCGTCGGCGGTCTCGCGTAGTTTGCTGGCGATCCCTTCGGCGGCGGTGGATAGCCGGGGAGCCAGCCTGGGTAGGTCGGCGCGGACGGAATGCACGACGACGCCCAGCGAAACTGCGGGAGTCGCGACCGGGCGGGGCACGGGCACGGCGACCGAGCAGGAGACCAGCGTCATCTCCTCGTTCGTCAGCGCGTAGACGCGGCCAGTGGTGGCATCGAGCTCGCGCAGCAGCGTGCCGCGTTCGCTGATCGTATGGCGGGTATAGCGGGGCAGCGGGCGCTGGCAGTAGGCCTCGATCACGGCCGGTGCTCGACGCATTGGAGGCCGACCGCTTCCACAACGGCGACATGCTGAGTTGTCAAGCTCTGGTCCGCGCCTACGACGAGGACGTGCGGACGCTCATGCTCGCGAGCGTCGACACCGCCGAGCTGATTGTGTCCAAACACCTGCTGAGCGACGCACGCCGCATCTACCTCCCGGGGAGCCTCACGTCCGCCGATTGCCGCGCCCTGCTCGATACGTACGTCGGCGATGAGAACGCGAATCCAAACTACCTGCAGCTGATCGCGACCTCTCGCGTCGACAGCGCTCTCGGCATTGACGCCAAACTCAAACTCAAGGCACGGCGCGCCTACGACAAGTTCACGACCAACTTCTTCGCCACGAATCAAGGCATGAAGACCGGTGTCGAGATCTCGATCTCCGACACGCAGGTCGAGGACGTCGTGTGCTCGATCGAAGGCATGGTCGCCAAGTTGTCGTACAGCCGCGCGTGGCTGGCGGACAATCTCGACTACCCGACGATCTTGAATAATTCATCTACCTGTTCGAGTGGACCACGTGGGGCATGCTTCTTTCGTTGCCGTCGTACCCGAGCGAACTGGGCCTGATGGAGCGGATCATGATGAGCGGGAAGGACGAGTACGTAACGGGCGCGGCGTTCCGCATGAAGGACCAAAGCTCGCTTCTTCAGACGCACATGTACCGCCAGTTCCTACTTGCCCAAGGCGTCGACATCGAAGCCATCATTGCCTGGTTCTTCACCGACTACCTCAAAGAAGAGTTCGGCGCGGACCACCTGAGGTTCGCTCCGCCCAGTGAATCTTCGACGTATCTGGAGAAGTGTCGGCACCTATTCTCGGAAATGGAGAGCGTGCTCAAGCAGTTCAGGCTTTACGCAGAGAATGGTGAACTCGACTGGGACCTGCTGTCCATGACATCCGAGCAACTCATCTACAAGCACATACCGAGCACCGTACCGGGCAAGTACGTATACGTCACTGACCACAACGACATCCGCAGCATCCAGTATCTGCTGTTCTCAGACCAGTCCCACCTGAGCTACATCGACGAGCAACTCAAGGCCAACAGCCTCGCTGAACTCCTGCTCAGCAACCACGTCACCTACGACAAATTCGACGACCACCAGAGGTCCGGCATTGACCTTCTCCTAAGCCATGGCGTGCTCATCAACGACGACTCCCAGATCAACCTGGCCAGCGCAGCCCAGTATCTCGCGCTCAAGGAACTCTGGGACGACGACGCAGGCAACTACTGGCACCACTCCCCGGACGGGCGCGCCGCTATCAACACGATGGTCGCCGATGGCTGGTTGGAACGCCGATCAACATTGCTCACCACGTCCGAAGCGGACTACATCAACTACTTCCTCAACCAATCAGGCCCCACCGGAGGTCCTGACCTTCGCAACCGCTACCTGCATGGATCGCAAGCTGACGGCGACGACAACGCCGTCCACCTCCAGACGTACCTCATCGCGCTCCGCCTGCTGATTGCGATCGTCATCAAACTGAACGACGAACTCTGCCTGCGCGCACAGACGCAGAATCCGTGACCTGCAGAGCCTGGACCGGCTCTCTGGACACTCCGATGAATTGGTCCGGGCAACACTACCGGTCATCGCGGCATCCATTCCGGAACCCCGACAACCCTCGCGACCCCTGTGCTGTCCGCGTGCACATCACCATCACAGCCGTCGAACCACGCAGCAGCACGAGGACCACGGCGACGAGCCCTTGACGCCCCATCAAGCCGACAGCCGCAGCCGTGTGGTTAGGTGTGCAATCGCCCCTCGGACACGCACACTATCCACTCGTGGAGAGGCCGTCACGTCGACGGCCTCTTTTTCGTGGTCGTACCGGAGTTCCAGGCACAGCGCCGCGTACAGCTCGGCCAGCTTGTCCGGCTCCCGCCCGACAGGGCGGTCCGGACGTCACCGAGCGAATCGACCATGGCGTGATCTCGGCCTCGCTCAGTGTGTCCGGCTCGCGCGTGTTGTCCAGCGCAGCTGCGCGTTCGCCTTGTCGGCTGCGCCTGGTTGATCGCATCCTGGAACCGCCGCAACTTCGCCTGCGCATCCGCCAACCGCCTCCGCGCCTGCTCGGTATCCACCTGCCGCGTCGGTGCGAGCCTTTGCCGGCTGCGAGCGCGAACATCACAACTGCGGTGAGCGCCGTCCAGTCGATGTCGGCCGGGCTGTGTTCGGCCCGGCTGCGGTGATTAAGTCAATCGCTCGGGCAGTGATCGAGCGATTGTTGCGGCAGCCGCTCGACTCACCGCACCATACACAGAGGCGGGTGGACACTCCCATCCACGCTCGTCACAGCGGCGAACCTGGTGACTGGTCCAGTAGTGCCCGATCGGACGATCGCGGTGCTAGGCATCACGCCGCTTCACCCCACGTCTATGGGCGTCGGTTCGCCCGGTCGGGCTTCCTGGACGGCGTGGTGCAGGGCAGTGACGAAGGCTGTGGTGGCGGGGGGATCCGGTGGGTCGCCGTAGCTGGCCAGGTAGACGCGGCGGCGGAAGTCGTCCAGCGCGGTGGCCTTGATCCCGGGCGCCCGGTGGGCGCGCAGGGCCATCCCAGGCATGGTTGTCACGCCCATGCCGGCGGCGACGAGCGCCTGCTTGACGATGGGGTCGTCGCTGGTGTAGGCGATGTGGGCGATGAAGCCAGCCCGCTGGCACGCCTCGAGGAACTCGCGGCGGCAGTTCTCGCAGCCGTCGATCCAGTCCGAGTCGCGATGGTCGGCCAGCGTCTGTCCGGGCTCCAGGCTGAGCAGGTGCATCGGATCGTCGAACAGGTGGGTGACGCGGACGTCATCGGGGGTCGTGTCGTCGTAGCGGAAGATGATCGCGGCGTCGACCTCCCCGGCCCGCAACAGGTCCAGCGCCACCTGCGGGTGGGCCTCGGTCAGCCGCATCTCGATGCCCGGGTGCTCGCGGCTCAGCACCGCCGCGGCGGGCGGGACGAGGGTGGCGAGCGCCGATTGGAAGCCCGCGACCCGAACCCGGCCGGTGCGCAGGCCCACCATCGCGGACAGTTCCGCGGCGGCGGTGTCCACCCGGCCGATGATCTCGACAGCGCGGCGGGCCAGGTGCTCGCCCTCCGGGGTGAGCCGGATGCCCCGGCCGACCCGCTGGACCAGCCTGGCCCCGGTCTCAGCCTCCAACCTGGCCAGATGGCGGCTCACGGCGGGCTGGGAATAGCTCAGGTGCTTAGCCGCCTCGGTGACCGAGCCCTGTGAGGCGACCGCCGCGAGAACCCGTAACCGCAGGATGTCCAGCATGCATCGAGGATACGCATGTGTTCACCCAAGTATTGGCATTGGACGGCATGAGTCGGCGCACGAGACGCTGTTCAGGACGAACCCGCTGTGCGAAGGAGGACGCGGCCATGACCCGCTCACTGGCGACGCTCACCGATCTCGTCGCGGCCGTGCGCCACGCCGTCGACGTGCGGACTGGCTGGACGGACACCGCGGACCTGGTCGCCGACCAGCTCCGCGCGCACCTGCCCGGCCCCGAGATCATGACCCCCGACCAGCGTCTCGGCTCGCCCGACCGGGTCGCCGGCCACCTCCTGCACGCCGAAACCGACGGCACGTTCTCCATCCTCGGCCTGGTCTGGCGCCCCGGTCAGACCACCCGGATCCACGACCACATCACCTGGTGCGTCGTCGGCGTGCTGTCTGGTGTCGAGCACGAGGAACTGTTCGACGACGCGCTCAACCCGATCGGCGCGCGGGACAACCCGCCCGGCGAGGCCAGCGGCTTCGCGCCGCCCGGCGACATCCACCGCATCCGCAACGTCAGCGACGAGACTGCCATCAGCCTGCACATCTACGGCACCGACATCTCCCGCGTGGGCTCCAGCGCCCGCCGCTTCTACAATTGAGGAGCTCGAATCATGGACCAGAACGCCATCGACGAGGTGCTGAACCACCCGCTCAGCCAGGAACTGCTGGCCCGCGACCTGGCCCGACTGGCCTTCGTCGCGCTCGACGGCACGCCGCGGTCAATCCCGATCGCGATCCACTGGAACGGCTCGGAGATCGTCATGTGCACCTCGAAGAACGCGCGGAAGCTGGCGATGCTGCGCCGCAACCCGGCGGTCGCGCTGACGATCGACACCGAGTCGCACCCGCCGAAGGTCCTGCTCATCCGCGGTCAGGCGGAGCTGGATGTCGTCGACGGCATCCCGGACGAATACCTGCAGTTCAACGGCACCTACGAGATGACGCCGGAACAGCGCGCCGAGTGGGAGGACGGCGTGAAGGCGCTCTACGACGGCATGGTCCGGATCGTGGTGAAACCGACGTGGGCCAAGCTGATCGACTTCGAGACCACCCTGCCCACCAACATCGAGGAACTGATGCAGCGGCAGCAGGAACGCCAGCGCGCCTGACCACACCCCACGGAACCCGACAGGAGATCATCATGACCCACACCGAGCAGCGCGGCGCGCTCCAGCGGATGGACAACATCGCCATCGTCGTCGACGACCTCGCCGCAGCCAAAGCGTTCTTCACCGAACTCGGGATGGAACTGGAGGGCGAGGCGACGCTGGAGGGCAGCTTGGTGGACCGCCTCATCAGGCTCGACGGAGTTCGAACGGACATCGCGATGATGCGCACCCCGAACGGCCACGGACGGATCGAGCTGACCAAGTACCACACGCCGGCGAGCCCAGGTGGCGACCAGTCCACCCCGGTGAACGCGCTGGGCATGCACCGCATCATGTTCGCCGTCTACGACATCGAGGACGTCCTCGACCGCCTCAAGCCGCACGGCGCCGAACTCGTCGGCGAGGTGGTGCAGTACGAGGACAGACACCGGCTCGCCTACCTGCGTGGCCCCGCCGGCATCTTCGTCGCGCTGGCCGAGCAGATCGGCTGACCGGTGCCTGATGTGCGAAACCGCTCCCGGACCGGCATCATCTGCTCGCACCAGCAGCGCCCGCGTTGACAGGGGTGGGGGTCGATGCCGAGCCCGGGCCGGGCTGCTACCCGAGGACAAGGTCGCCGTCTTGCGAGATCTGGAAAAGGGCAGGCATCGCGTCACCGTCGTCGGGGACGGCATCAACGACGCCCCCTCTCTGGCCGCCGCCCACACCAGGATCGCGATGGGCGACGCCGCCAACCTGATCATCGCCGCAGCCTGGCGACCCGCCCACTGCGCCATACATTTACCGGCACCGGTCTTCGACGACCATGGGGCGGAAGCAGCCCACCATCCGTCTGTGCGCTGTCGCGATGTGAAATCAGCAGCAGTGGGGCCGGTCGGTCGAGTGCGCCGCCCACCCGAGCTCTCGTACCGCGCGCCGCCCGATCTCGAATTCTTCGGCGATGGGGAGGACCTCGCCCTGCGGGTGCGTCGCCAGCCAGTCGGCGGCGGCCTCGGTTGAACTGAAGAAGTTGCCGAGATCGCAGAGGTCGCGCACATTCTCAACGGCGTCGGTGAGGTGCACCTTCGACACCACGGCCTCTGGCGGCTCCACGTTCAGGACATCATTCGGTGTGAGTTCGACGCGGATACGCCTGCCGGTGGCCGGGCAGGTCGATTCCGCCACGCCCGCCCGGCCGAGGATGGCCGGGAAGTTCACCACGTCGGTGGCGCAGAAGCCGTACACGACCCTGCCGTCGAAGGTGAATGCGTGCGGCGTCGGGTGCAGCGTAAGGCCGAATCCGGCGATCGTGCCGTCATCTTCCCAATCCACGCCCGGCTGCCGGCCCAGCTCGGACCGAATCGCCTCGAGCGGCCACCCGCCTGCGGTGGCCAGTTGCTCCACGGAGACCGGCTCACCACGCTCGGCGAGCAGCCGCCACAGCCGCACGAACATGTCGGGCATCCCCAAGTTCGCGGTCACGACACCGGTCAGCTTCTGGACGCCTGCCTGAATCTGTTCTTCGCTCATGTCGATTGCTCTCCTTCGTTTGCTGGGTGGGCAGGGTCGGTTCCGCGCCAGCGGCCTGTGCGGGGCCGCTGCGGTACCGGCTGCGACCAACTCCCACCGCCGTCGAGTCCTGTTCAGAACGTGCTATGTGAATTCGCTTCTCGATGGTGTGGTGTCGGTTCGGAATTGCCCGTCGACGACAACTCGTGCTCGACCGTGCCAGACTCAGGCTTCGGTGGCGGGGTGGATCAGCGGGCGCAGGTTGTCCCGGTAGTAGGCGAACCAGGGGCGCTCGAACATCTCCTTGACCGTGAAGGCACGGCTGCCCGGGCTGGCAGCCAGCGCTGCCTCGGCCGCCTTGATGGATGCGAAGAACGGCTGGTTGGCGCATATGCTGGCGTCGGTGTCCGCAAAGTCACCGCCCTGCGCATCCCGGATGCGCGAGAGTGACTGCAGCACAGTGACCGTCTCCGGAGGATCCACCCGCTCGTAGCCGTTGGGGACGAAGTCGACGCGGATCGGGCTCCCGGTGACCGCGTCGGTGTCCTCGACCCGGAAGGGCACGTCCAGCACTGCCGCGAAGGCGAACAGGTCGGGGGCGCACCCGAATTTCATGGGGATCGCGCGATCCCCGATGAACAGCGTGCGGCGGGTTCGTTCCCCGGGAAAGGGCTCGTCCCAGTGGATCAGGTTGCCTTCGATGCGTGCGGTTGTGGCTCCACGTACCAGCACCGCGGTCTCAACAACTGGGCGGTCGACAACCTGGGCCAGCCGTTCCAGCGTGGTGGGGTGCTCCCCGAGCCTGGTCAGGCCGGTCAGCCCGAAGATAAGCCGCGCAAGCGGCGTGTTCTCCATTGCCGCCAGCCATCCCTGGTCGAACTCCTCCAGGTCGGTCGCATGGGTCTGCGTGGTCATGTCGTTCTCCTTCCATCGGCTTATGTCGTAAGCTAGCCCAAAGCTAAGGCTTATGGTGTAAGCTGTCAACCGTGGTGACGACAGCAGAACCAAAGGCGAGGGCCCCGCTCACCCGAGGCCGGATCGTGCGCGCGGCGGTCCACTACATCGACACCCACGGGCTGGCCGGGCTGAGCATGCACAAGCTCGGCGCGGAGCTCGACGTCAAAGCGATGTCGCTGTACAAGTACGTCGCCAACAAAGGCGATCTCCTTGACGGTGTGGTCGAGCAGCTCTGGCTCGAAGTCGAAAACGCCGCCGCAGCCACGAGCGACTGGCGGGAGGGATACCGTTCTTTCGCCCAGGCGCTCCGTGAGACGGTCCATCGCCACCCGAACGCCGCGTCCTTGATCACCAGCCAGGGAATCATGCCGGAGCCGGCGCTACGCTGCATCCGGGCCCATATCACCGCAGCCTGCAAAGCTGGCGTACCGAAGGCCCGCGCCTACGCCTGGCTGCGCACCATCGCCTCCTACGCGCTGGGAACCGCACTCAACGACGTGGCCTGGGGCTCCGGCCAGGCGGGATGCCGCCCCAGCACAGCAAGCGAGCTAGTACGGCCAGGTGTCCCGCGGGACCTGGCCGACGTCGCCGAGGTCTTCTGTGGACAGTCGGATCCGGACGCACAGTTCGAACTTGGCCTCGGCCTCATGCTGCGCGGCATCTCCCCCTGAGACGACGCCCACGCCCGTTTGGAGCACATCATGGAGAACAACCCGTCGGCAGGCGACCGGTCAGAGGAGGTCGATCTGTCGAGCACTGGGAAGGCAGGCTCCGCCCGATGCTCGTCTCCGGCTGCTATTCCCTGTCGGTCCAGCGGCGGCCTCGTCGCCCGCTACCTGCGGCTGGCCGAACCGGTGCTGCGGGGAAGGGTCGTCGTGATCATCGCGATCGCGGTCTTCATCGTCGCCGGAGCGGTGGACGGGCGTGCCGGACTCCTCCTGGCAAGCACGTTCGTACTCTTTCACGGCACATACTGCCTGCTGAACTTCTGGCACTGTCGCGAGACGCATTGCGTGATCACCGGAGCAGGATGGACATCACTCGCGCTCCTCGGATTCGCGGCAGCGCTGATACCTGGGGAGACCCTGTCGTGGTACCAACCCAACGTCGAAGTTGGCGGCTATCTGGCGATCCTCGCCCTCGGCTACGCACTGGAATGGATCGTGGCAGCGCGAACCGGGCGCCGAGCACTGCAATAGGACGACTGGCACGTCGCATCCACCGGCGTCCTGGCACCACAGGCTTGTGCGCATTGTTTATAGTATGTCGGTGACATACCAATACTGCTCGGGTGTGGCTATGGAAGACGACCACGGCCACACCCGAACAGCAGCCCGTCAGGACGTGACGGTGACGCCTGCCGAGAACGTTTGGCAGGGCGTCGACTGCTGCGTGACAACATCGAGCCGGTAACTGCCGTCGATGCAAGCACTGCCAGTGCCCGCGACGTTGAAGCCTCGAACAGGTCGGTGGTGACCGTCAGGTCCTCCAGACTCCGGCCTGCCGGACACCCGGCATCGAAGCCCGGGCTGCTGATGGGCACATTCATCAGCAGCCGCAGGTCATCACCGGTGACGACGATCGAGACTCGCCATGGCGGTCCGCGCCCGTGGCGAACGCATCGACCGAACCGCCGTAACCGGCAGCCGGGGCGGGCATGACCAGCGCCAGTGGAGTGAGCATTCCCAATGCGGCACCGGCCGCATGACCGAAACGTCGCATTACCCGGTTCTCCTCTTCATGGAATTACTGTCGTCGTGTCACAGAAGCTGCAACAGGAATCAGTTCCGACCGGTACGGCGGATCTGACACAGGGAGGAACCCGGCGGGGCACGGTAGACTTCCACTTCGGAAGCTCTCTATTCGTAAATGTCGGGCGAACGTCACAACGGTGACGGTCCTTTCGCTCAAATGGGCTGTCGCGTTCGTCGTCCTGCCGCCTTATTCAGAACGCACTGTCGCTGAGCGTCGCCGTTCCCCTCGCCTCGCGCAGGCGAGCGCATCGCTGAATAACCTCCCTGGCGCCTGATCTCGGAGCGCTGCGGACAGACATATTCGCATAAGCGGATATCCGTGTACGATACGCCGGGCGCACCCCGAACACCGACCATGTCGGGCTCGACCACCTCGGCCTGCAGCCGGACCCGTGGGGATCCCTGCCCGTCGACGACACCCTGCGGACCGCGGCCGAGGACGTCTGGGCGCTCGGGGACATCCGCGGCGGGGACATGTTCACCCACACCGCCCGCGACGACGCCGACATCGTCTACCGCACCGCCTTCCGCGACCAGGAGCGCACCATCGCCGGCCGGATCGTGCCACACGCCGTGTTCGTCGACCCCGAAGTCGGTGCGGCAGGGCTGACCGAACCCCAGGCCCGCGCCCAAGGCTACGACGTCATCGTCGGCCGGCAGGACTTCACCGGCGTGGCCAAGGCCCGTGCGACGGGCAACACCCGAGGCCTGATCAAGTTCGTGGTCGATGCCGCGACCGACCGCATCCTCGGCTGTCACATCGCCGGCCCGGACGCCGGCAACCTTGTGCACGAAGCGGTGATCGCCATGAACACCGGCGCCCGCTACACCGAGGTTGCCCAGGCCATGCACATCCACCCCACCCTGGCCGAAGGCGTCAACTCCGCTGCCGGCGGAGTACACCGACCCGCGGGCTGACGGTGCCGAGAACGGGGATTGAACTGGTCGTGGCGATCAGGCTCATCGCCACGACGAGCATGGCCCTGCCGATCGAGCGCCGACGCGAAAGCAGCGTCCCGCGAGACACGGCTCAAACCAGCCGGGGCGCATCCCAAGGAGAGCGTGTCGAGCGCCCGCCGCGGGACCGACCGGCATCAAACTGGCCGCCGTAGCCCATTCTTGAATCGACGGCGGTCCCTGCCGGCGTTTCATCTGGCGATGTTGAGCAGTGCCGCCCGGTCGAGGGTGTGGATGGCCGCGTAGCCCACCGTGACCAGCCCTTGCCGTTCGAAGTCCTTCAGGATCTTGTTCAGCGAAGGACGCTGCATACCCAGCATCGCCGCCAGCGTGCGCTGCGGCAACTGCACATCGCCGTCGACGGACTCGTCCAACAGCAACCGCGCCACCTGCTCGGTCAAAGACCGGCCGAGCAACCCGATGATCCGGCTCTGACTCACCGCCAGCCGCTGCGCCACACTCGACAACCACCGCCGCGCCAGCGGCAGGCTCTCCGCCAGCAAGCTCTCGAAAATCCGCCGCGGTCAAACGACAACACCGTGGCATCCTCCAGCGCCCGTGCCGTGTAGGGCAGCGGCATGCCCAGCAAGTGCTGGATGTCACCATCCACATCACCGGGCTGCAACACATGCACCACAGCGCGACGGCGACCCGAACCAGCCGAAAGCTCCACCCGGCCGCGCTGCACGATCCACACCTCATCAGCGGCCCCACCACCGTGGAAAGCACCGCGCCCCGCACATACGTCCTCGTGCGCAATGTGGCCGCGAGCGCGCTCACGTCGTCCGCGCTCTTCGCCGGTGTCCTGGCTGCCGGCTCCGGCATCACAGCCCACGCCCGCCAGCTGCTGCCTGCATCAACCGGATCGGTGGCGGCCTGACCTACCACGGCATCCACGAACAACGCCTGCACCTCGGTGACGGTACGACCCGTGATCAACCCCGCCGCCGCGATCCAGCGGGCCGCAGCCGGATGGCTCGACGTCATCGGTGTCGACCCGCTCGTCGACGCGTTCTTCGTGCTCGTTCTCGGCGCCGCGCCGGCGGTGCGCCGTCGGGCTCGCCAGGCCAGGCGGATGCGCAGCCGATGACACTGGAGGTCATGCGATGCCGCGGGTCTCAGTCCGCTGATCTCTTGATCGCCGAGATGTCGATGTCGAGAGTGATCTTGTCGCTGATCAAAACGCCGCCGGTCTCCAGCGGCGCGTTCCAGGTCATTCCCCAGTCCTTGCGGTTGACCGTGGCCGATGCCTCCAGACCGATGCGGTTGTTGCCCATCGGATCGAGGGCCGATCCGGTGTACTCGACGTCAAGTGTGACCGGCTGGGTCACGCCCTTGATAGTGAGCTCGCCCGCGACCTTGTAGCTGTCACCCTCGACGTGCTCGACGCTGCTACTGGTGAAGGTGATCTCGGGGTAGTTGGGCATGTCGAAGAAGTCGTTGCTGCGCAAGTGCTCGTCGCGTTGCTCGACACCCGTGTCGATGCTGGCCGCCCCGATCCGCAGCTGCCCGCCGGACTTCGTCGGGTCCTCGCCGTCGATCTGCAGCTCACCTTCGAATTCCTTGAACGCGCCACGCACCTTGGTCACCATTGCGTGCCGCGCGACAAAACCCATCCTCGAATGCGCGGGATCCAGATCGTAGGTACCGGTGACATCGACGTCAGCTGGTGTGGCCATGGTGAACATCCTTTCTTGCTGTGCCGGTGCGGTTTCGTGGAAAGCGCGAGTTCTTGAACGCTGAACTACATAGTAGGTGCCTGTCCGCCCGTCCGCATCAGCGAGGAGTGTCGGCCCGGCCGACCGAGAGCGGTCCTAACTGGACGACCGTTCCTCCCGTGATCCGGCCTCGTCGAGCAGCGTCTTCAGCCCCGCGTAGCCTCCACCGGCGAGCCGGCGTGCCGAGACCTCGAAGTAGTCCGGCGTGGCGTCGATGCCGAGTCCCTCGACGAGCCTGTTCATCAAGTTGAACAGCGCGCACACCGACACGGCGTCGTGCAGGGCCTTTTCGTTCCAGCCGGCCTCGAGCACCGCCGTGGCGTCGGCGTCGGTCATCCGGCTCGGGGTGAGAGTGAGCTTGCCGACGTGGCGCAGGATCGGCTTCATCCGCTCATCCACCGGGGCGGTGTCGAGATCGGCGAGCAGCGCGGTCAGCGTGCCCTCGCAGACGCCGAACGCCTCCGCGGTGGCGGTGTGCACGCCGTGACAGTAGTGGCAGGCGTTCAGGCCCGACACGTACGCGGCGATCAGCTCACGCTCGGCGACACTCAGCGGAGAGGGTCCCCGCAGCAACGCCTCGTGGTAGTCGAGCAGCGGCCCGGCCGTGTCCGGGTAGGCTCGGAACACGTCGACCAGCACGGCATTCTCCGGCAGGGACGGCAGGAACGGCATCCGAGGCTCCTCATCACTGACCGGGCAGGTGCGGCGCAGCGGGAACGGCAGCCACCGCCCGGGACGCGCCCAGGATGTCAGCGCACCGGTGCCGGTGTCCAGGCGGTCAGCGCCCACACCGGGGAGGTAGAGACCGTCGATCACCAGAGCCGCGTCGGCCGCGTCGGCGATCTCGCGGTGGAAACCTGGCGCTCGTCGGCGTCGACGACGAGGCCGTGTTCCCGCAGGATCCGCGCCAGGCCATCGCGTGCCTGCGGGTTCGGACCAGCGCGACGACGCGCCCGCCGGGTCGCAACACCCGCTTCAGCTCGGCCAGCACCTCCTCGAGCGGGCTCAGCACCGGCAAAGACATCGCCGCGCACACCGCCGCGATCGAGTCGTCCGCCACCGGCAGGGACTCGGCTCGGCCACGCACGAGCGGGCCACGTCCGGCCGCCGCAGCCACGCCCAACTCCCCCGCCGACGAATCCACCCCGACCCACCGCTGCCGACCCAGCAGCGACCTGGTCGGGGCGGATCCGCATGCGAGATCGAGCACCGGCCCCGTGGTGCCACGCAGTGGCTCGACCAGCCACGGATACGGTTTCGCGTGCTGGTCGGCAACCGCCCGTGCAAACAGCATCTCCGTGATACCGGGCCGCTCGTCGTGAAAGCCCGCCGGATAGTGCCGCCCCCCGACATCTTGCCTGACCCGCCGCCCAGACAGGTAACCCGTGCTGGCCACCAGGAACGGCACCGCATAGTTCACGGCCACCCGCAGCCAGGTGCCCGCGCTCGCACCGGCACCGAAGATCACCGACCCCTGGTTCACCAGCGACAGCACCGTGCCCACCACCGCCGCCACCGGCAAGGCCCTGCGCAGCGTTCGACCGCGCACCACGAGCAGCACGGCCTCGGGCGGCCGTGCCCAGGAACACCGCGGGCAGAGCTGGCTACCCGTGTGCCGGCAGATCTCCGGCGCCACGCTCACCGCCGATCACAACGCCACAACCGCCTACCCGTTCTCGAGGAGGGCACGGATACGCAGATGGCCCTTGAGCTCTTCGAGCAGCCGCACCAGCGCCTCACACACGCGACTCGACCTCGAACGCCTTCGGCACGATCTTCCGGGCGGCTGAGCAAACGTCGAACTGGCCAAGCGACTCGGTCTGCCCCAGCCGCCCTGCTTGCGGCGGGTCAAATGCCTGGAAGACGCTGGGCATCACCGACCGCCGCGTGGTCATCGGGACTGAGGCCTTCGGTCGCGGCATGGAAGTCCATATCGATATCGGTTCCTACGCCCCGACGGGATGCCATCGAGGCGTTCGACAGCACAGTCGTCGCCTCCGGCGAGGCAATTTGAGTTCCACCGGATGTTCGATCGCCCCGGCTACTTCATCCGCGTTGCGGCCGGGCCGGGTCGCTGCCCGTGGACTCTTGTCTACTGTCGCGCCCTGCCGGGGTGAGCGCGCGCGGCCTGCACGAGGTGACCCTGCCAGCGCGCCCCCTACAGTAAGCGTCGACATACGCAGGATCCGGTCTGGCCTTCACTTGGTTGACGCCGTGCCAGCTTCGCCGGCCGCGGGGCGATCTCCGAGCCCGCCCAGCCGGGTTGGGTGCTCGCCGAGCCGGTGCAATCTGAGCAGCCTAGGCTGTGTCTTGAGAAGCGCGCCAACGACGAACCCGTCTACGGGCCATGACGTGTCAGTGACCGGCGCCCTCGACAGTCGGGCGGCCCGCAGCCGCGTTCGCGAGGCATTCCGGCCCCCGGGCGCGCCACGCATCACCTCACACAGACACCTTCTCAACCAGCTCCCAGGTGTCGCCGGTGTCGCGCAGCATGAGGTCAAGGCCGAGTTCGAAGTGCGCCTCGGGGTCCGATTGGATGCAGAAGACCTGAGCCACCCCGACCAGTTCCTCGGGGATGCCGGGACGCACCAGGTCGCTGACCGAGGTCACCGGTCGGCATCCTGCCTGCGCGATGCCCCACGTTGCCTCGACGAGCGCGGTGCCGAGCGCGTACGAGGTGATGGTCCGCAGCAAGGCATAAGCACATTCCTCGGGGACGCCCTTATTCGTCGCCGCGCCGACATGAGCTTGCAGGCAACGCAAGGCCGGCTCGGGCATGGTCCGCTGGGACGCGGACAGCCGGGCCGACCGCGCGTGGCGATGGACGGTATCGCGCAACGCATGGGCGAAGGATCGATATCCCTCCCGCCAGTCCGGCTTGGCCGGCGCGTTGCTCTCAACCTCCTCCCAGAACAACTCCATCACGCCGTCGAGAAGATCATCCTTGTTGGCGACGTGGTTGTACAACGACATCGCTTTGACATCGAGCTCGGCGCCGAGCTTGTGCATGCTCAGCCCTTCAAGCCCATGCGTGTCGATGTAGCGAGCCGCCGCGTCGATGATCCTGCGCCGGCTCAGCGGTGCGCGCTCCCTGCCCGCCGACGCTTCCGATGTCGCCACCATGCTTGACAACTTACATCATAAGTCCTAACTTCGGTAACCGGCGCCGACTTACACCATAAGTCCCGCCTACCCAGGTTACGGAGGCCCCATGGCCGAGCAGCAGTCCGGCCCACCCGGGTTGGAGTTCGATCACCACTGGCGGGAACTGCCCGATCCACTGGGAGCATCCCGTCCCCGAAGACCCAGCTCGCCGCTTGCTCTCCGTCGGTGACCGCACGACCCCCATGGACGGGTGCGTGCCTGACCTGTTCGGATTCGCGGACGATGCTCAACGTGCCCTTTCTCGTCGAGGACACCTGCGCGGCCACCGGCGTACAGATCCGGGTGGATTTCGCCCCTGGCGGCTACGTGCGGGGTGGAGCCGCTCGTCGGCCATCCCGGCGGCGCGTCTTCACCATCAAGGAGTGGTTCGAACGGCCCAGGTTCGCCTACTAGGGCGACACCGGCATCCGCTGATCCACACCGGTTCCCGATGACAGCAGTTGTACAGCGCAGGAGTTCTCCCGATATGGCTACCGAAGAGCAGATCGAGACGGGCGCACGACAGTTGGTCTGCGCTTGCGCAGACCAACCTGCGTATGCCCGAACTGGTGCCGCCACTGTGGCGGCTGCTCGCCGAGCGCGCGCGAGCCTGTGTCCGTCACCGGGCTGGCGGCCGCGGGGCGCCGTGAGCTCGGCGAGGTTCGAACCGAGTGCTCCGGCATCCGGGCGTGGACTGGGACGGTGAATCAAGTTGCCGGATCGGTTCTCACGCTGCGCCCGGCACCGCGCTGGTTCACTGTGGATGGTCGCACCTGTGCGGGTTCCGCGCCAGCGACGTCCTGGTGCTTCGGTCGTGCTCGACCGGACGGGTGTGGCGGAGTCACCGTGCGCCGCCACAGGCCGGCGTGTGCTGGTGGAGCTCGCACCTGGCGAGGCGGTCCGGGTGGCCCCACCGGATGTCGGGGACGTGCGCGCGCAGATTTGCGCTTTCGGCCGCTTCTTCGGCTCGGCAACGCCGCCACTGACTGGCTAACCGCCCAGTCCACGGCGAGGTCGTCTCCGTCGACGACGAATACGAGGTCGTCCGACGGGCGGCGCAGCTGGGCGCCCGCGGGAAGGCATTGATCAGCGATGACGAGGCTCTAAACCACGCGCCACCGCTGGCCGGCACAACTGTTCACCATCCGCGGACTCGGAAAGCGGCTGAGCTACGCGAAGCCGGCGTACGAGGCCATCGAATCGGCCCAGCTCGGCACGGGTGTCCTAGCTGCAGCTGCCCGACCCGTGCCCCACCACCGATCAACCATGAAACGAGTGTCAGGAGTCCCATCGTGAAACATGATTCCGCGATCGAGCTGTCCGGCCTGGGCAAGGTCTACGGGCGCGGTAAGAGCCCGTTCACCGCGGTAGAGCCGACAACGCTGTCGGTGCCATGGGGACAGGTGATCGGTCTGCTCGGCCCGAACGGCGCGGGCAAGACCACAATCATCAAAATGATCGGCGGCCTGGTCACCCCAACGTGGGGCTCGGTCAGGCTGGGCGGCCACGACGTGGCGCGGCAGCGCCGGCACGCCGTCCGCCAGATCGGTGCGGTGCTCGAAGGTTCCCGCAACGTGTACTGGCCCCTGTCCGCGTGGGAGAATCTCATGTACTTCGGGCGGCTCAAGGGCCGGCGCAGTGCCGAGATCAAACCTCGAGCCCAGCAGCTGTTGACGGAGCTGAGCCTGTGGCCACGCCGCCACCAGCCGGTGGGTTCGTTCTCCCGCGGCATGCAGCAGAAGGTCGCGATCGCGGCGGCGCTGATCACCGACCCGCCGATCCTCCTACTGGACGAGCCCACCCTGGGCCTTGATGTCGAAGCCGCCCGCACCGTCAAGGACTGGATCGACCACCTGGCCCGCCAGGAAGGCAAAACAGTCGTGTTGACCACCCATCAACTCGAGGCGGCCCAGGAGCTGTCCGGCCGGATCGCCGTGATCAAGGACGGGCAGATCATCGCCGACCTGCCCACCGGGCAACTGCTCGACCGCTACGCGGAAACCCGCTACACGGTCACGGTGGCCGGACCGCTCGGCGGCCTGGACGGCGCCCTGCCGGCGGGCGCGCAAGTGGACACGCGACTCGACAGCACCCGCATCACCTTACCCAGCGACAACCCGGACGATCTGCACAAGCTGCTCGCGCACGTGCAATGGCACGAAGCGCGCCTGCTCTCCGTCAATCAGGCGCGCCCCAACCTGGAAGAGGTCTTCATCCGCCTGATCAATGACGACCAGACGGCCGGTCAGGTCAAGGAGCGGATGTGATGACCGCGCTGGCTACCCCCACAGAATCGTGGCTGGCATTCCAGGCCCGGCTCGCCGCGAACGAAACCGCCAAGGGCCTGCGGCTGATGTGGCACCGGCGCGGCATGGTCGTCGTCGGGCTCGTCATGAACGCGTTCACCTACCTGGGCATCAGCCTGTTCATCGGCGGTGGACACCTCGTCGAACCACTAATGACGCTCACGCTGCCCGCCCTGCTCGCGGTCACCGTCGCGGGAACCGCTGCCCTGCAAGGTAGCGGCGGCATCGCCGAGGAGATCAACGGCGGCACGCTCGAGCAGACACAACTCAGCCCCACCTCACCTCAGGTGCAGATGCTCGGCCGGATCACCGCCCTGGCAGTCGAAGGGCTGGCCGCGGCGCTCGTGCTCGGGGCAGTGTTCGTGCTCGCCTTCGGTCTCGCCTATGACCCGCATCCCGCCGCTGTGCTCCCGGCCCTGCTCACCATCGCCGATGCGCTGGGTTACGGGCTGCTCATCGCCGCCCTTACCGTGCGGATCGCCAGCATCGGCGCCATCACCCACGTGCTCAATATGGTCATCATGTTCTTCGGAGGAATGATGGTGCCCATCACCGTGTTCCCGGCCGCCATGGAAACCGTGGCCCACCTTGTCCCCACCGCCCTGGGGATCCAGGTGCTCAACACCACGCTGGCCGGCCAGCCGCTCTCGGGCGCCTGGACGGACGGCACCCTGCCCTGGCTGATCGTCCACACCGGGCTGCTGCTCACGACGGGCGTGGTGACCTACGTCGTCAACATCCGCCGCGCGCGGCGCGAGGGAGGACTGAGCCCCCGATGATCACCAACGCCGGCATCGCCCTGGGCAACGAGGTCCGCAAAGGCCTGCGCTTCGCCTGGTCGGAGCGACTGCAGATCCTCATCGAACTGCCCATGTTCGCCACGTTCATCCTCCTGCTCGGCCCCCTGCTCGGGCAGGGCCGCCAGGTCGTGACCGGCAACGTGGACTGGACCCTCGACGCCCACCTGACCTCGATCCTCGTCGTCTGGTTCGTGCCCTTCATCTTCTTCTACATGCAGGTCGTCAAGATGTTCTGGCGGCTGCTCGGCGAGATCCAGGCAGGCACCATCGAGCAGGTCTACCTCTCCCCCCTGCCGTCCTGGCTGGTCGCCGCCGCCGGGCGCGTGGTCGCCGCCTTCCTTGAAACCCTCATCGTGGCCGCGGGCACCTATGGCATCGTCTCGATCTTCATCCCGGTGCGCGTCGACTGGGACATCGCCGCGCTACTGCCCACCGTCATGATCGTGATCGCCGCCATCGGCGTCTCGCTGATGACCGCGGGCGCCACCCTGATCTGGAAACGGATCCAGTTGGTCAATGACACCGTGCTCCTGCTCGTGATGCTCTTCAGCGCCAGCGCCATCCCGCTCATCGACGTGCCCGGCTGGTGGGCCGACGTCAGCCACGCCTTCCCCCTCACCGACGCCATCGGCAGTCTCTACACCGCGCTGTTCACCGACCAGCCCATCACCACCCCATGGGGCATCGGCGGACTCGTACCCATGGTCATCGTCACGTTCGCCTACCTCGGCGCCGGGATCCTCGCCTTCACCCTCGGCGAGCGCGTCGCCAAACGCCGCGGCACCCTCGGCCGCCACTGACCCCAGCCATTCGCCGTCCTCCGATGCCGAGTGTGTCGTGTTCTCCTGCCTCTCAGGCCGCGCAGCAGAACACTTGGACACGTCGCGGGCGAGATCGAACGACATAAGTAGCGGCCGTCATCGCCAGCTGTGGGCCGGTTGCGCCAGTGGCGTGATGCCACCTTCATCGTCGGAACAAGGAGGACACATGGCTGAGCAGGCCAAACCGGCTGGTCTGGAGGAGTTCGATCGGGGCTGGCTCGAGGCGTTCGAAGGAGCGCCGTTTCGCGCAGCTCATTTCGGACTGGTCGGGTTGACCCGACTTGGGGAGCATCCCGCGGAGTTGGAGCGGCTGGCGGCCATCGTCGGACCGGCACACCATAAAAAAGGCACCAAGCCAAGGCGAACGAGTTAAACAACGGATGGTCACGGCCCACACGACCATGCAGTACGGGCAGAGC
>NZ_JAEHOB010000018.1 GCF_016464705.1 Qaidamihabitans albus | reverse complement strand
GCTTGGCGAGCGGCACGAACAGGCCTTCCAGTGTGGCGCCGGTCTCCGGGTCGGGGGTGCCGGAGAACTCCAGGTCGCCGTCGCGCCGGTAGCGGTGCCGGAACACCCGGTGCGGTGCGGCGAGGTTCTCCTCGTTTGCCAGCTGCTCGTCGCCGAGCTGCCACGGCGCCGCCTCGGCGGTACAGGATTCGGACACCACACCATGTTAGCACGCTACTCGAACGTGTGTTCGACACTTTCGAGTGGTGAAGCCCGGCGCCCCGCCCGCGGTTGGGAACGCTCCTCCGGGGTAGGCACCGAGCGCATCAGCATGCGGCTGGTGCCGGCCCATCCCGGTTTCGGAGTCCAGTGATCTCGGCGGCGAGGTCGCGGTCGAGGATGCGGATGCGAGCTGGAGGGGCAGCAGAGTGCCGCACGGTGGCCACCGCGTCTGCTGCTTCTCGACCATCCGCTTGCTGGCCCCCTGGTCGACCGTGCTTTCCTCGTAGGCTGAAACTCGCCCGTGAGGGACAGGAGGCTGAGGTGGCCGAGACGACGGTTGCCGAGGTGATGGCCGAGCTGGCCGCGCTCGAGGACCCGAAGACACGCGAGGTGAACGAGAAGCACGGTGACGATCACGGTGTGAACCTCGGCAAACTGCGCGCGCTTGCGAAACGGCTGAAGACGCAGCAGGACCTCGCGCGCCGGCTCTGGGAGACGGATGACACCGCGGCGAGACTGCTGGCGATGCTGATCTGCCGCCCGAAGGCCTTCGAGCGTGACGAGCTGGACGTGATGTTGCGCGAGGCGCGCACCCCCAAGGTGCACGACTGGCTCGTGAACTACGTGGTGAAGAAGAACCCGCACTCGGAAGAGCTGCGGCTGGCCTGGTCCGGCGATCCGGATTCCGTGGTCGCGAGTGCCGGCTGGGCGCTGACCACCGAACGGGTGGTGAAGAACCCCGACGGCCTCGACCTCGCAGGACTGCTCGACGTCATCGAGGCGACGATGACAGACGCCCCGGATCGCCTGCAGTGGGCGATGAACCACTGTCTGGCTCAGATCGGGATCGAGCACGCCGAGCACCGCGCCCGGGCAATCGACATCGGTGAGCGCCTTGAGGTCCTCAAGGACTACCCGACTTCGCCGAACTGCACGTCTCCGTTCGCGCCGATCTGGATCACCGAGATGGTGCGCCGACAGCACGATAGGTGAGAAGGCTCGCGCTCACGCTCGTGCCGCAGCGGTCGTGAGTGAAGAACCGTGTTCCAGCCCCGGCTGAACACTCACGAGAGGTGACCAGGCACAACGCCTGCCTGGAATCAAGGACAGGTCGCTTGCACATGTGGCGCTGCTGGACGGGACACTAGTGACGTCGGTCACTTTCTGTCATACTGTCCCGGCGCGAGGCCTGGGAGCGCTCCCAGTACTGCGGTCGAGGAGCAGTGGTGCGCCGGTGCCGGCGGAGTACTTCAGCGACAATTACTACCTACCCCCGCCTGGTGTGCCCGGTTCGTGACGCGCTGACGCGGTGGTGCGGTGCCCGGGTCACCGCACCACCGCGCCGTCCGGAACCGCAGAGCGCCGCAGGTCCGAGCCCGCCGCCATGTTTCCGTCGCGTGTGGAGGCCTCGTGTCCTCGACGTGGTGGCCGCGGCGGTTCTGACGCGGCGACCACCGCTGCCGGTGTGTTCCGGCCGCATGCCGTTCAGGCCGGGCAGGGAATCGCCACCTGTGGGCCGGCGATGAGTTTCGCGCCCTCGCCCGGTCTATCGTGATGACCGGTCGACCCGAAGGAGAACCATGCCCGACATCGAAACCCGCGTCCTCGAAGTACCGGGCGCGCGTCTGCGGTACGACATCCGCGGTGACCTCTCCGCTCCCGGCGCCGCCGAACGCACCGTGTTCCTGATCGGCTCCCCGATGGACGCGGCCGGCTTCGGTACCCTGGTCGGCCACCTCACCGACCGGCCCGTGGTGACCTACGACCCGCGCCACACCGGTCGCAGCGAGCGGACCGACGACTCCGAGGTCACACCGGACGTGCACGCCGACGACCTGCACCGCGTGATCAAGGACCTGGGTCTGCCCGCGGTGAACGTCTTCGGCAGCAGCGGTGGTGCGATCAACGGGCTGGCCCTGGTCGCCGCCCACCCCGAGCAGGTCCGGATCCTCGTCGCGCACGAGCCACCCACGGTGTCGGTGCTGCCCGACCGAAAGCAGCTCGAGGCGGCCTGCCGCGACATCCACCAGACCTACCTGCGTGACGGCATGGGCGCGGCGATGGCCAAGTTCATCGCGCTCACCGGGCACACCGGCGAACTGCCAGAGGACTGGTCCGAGCGGCCCGCGCCGGACCCCGCCACGTTCGGGCTGCCCGCCGAGGACGACGGCAGCCGGGACGACCCGCTGCTGGGCACCGCCATGCTCACCGTCCCTTCCTACGAGCTCGACTTCGACGCCCTGGCGGCAGCACCGACGAGGATCCACCTTGCCGCGGGCTCGGAATCCGAAGGCCAGCTGACCGCGCGGGCACCGCGCGAGATCGCCGGCCGCCTCGGTTCCGAGTTGGTGGTGTTCCCCAGCCATCACGGCGGGTTCCTCGGCGACGAGTACGGCATGCCGGGTCAACCGGCCGCGTTCGCCGAGAAGCTGAAGGAGCTCCTCGACGCTCGTTGACGAACGCCCGGCCAGGAGACCAGTGCACGGCGGCGGTGGGCTCGGTTAGTGTCGTCGCCATGCCAGCCATGCTGTTCGCCGGCATCGCGGTCAGTGACCACGCGGCCGCGGTGCCCTGGTACGAGCGGTTCTTCGGCCGCGAGGCCACGTTCAAGGCCACCGAGACGGAGTCGGTGTGGGAGCTGGCCGAGCACCGGTGGATGTACGTCGTGGAGCGCCCGGAGCACGCGGGACACGCGATGCACACGATCCTCGTGGATGACCTGGACGGCGTCGTGTCGCAGATCGCCGAGCGCGGGATCGAGCCACAGAAGCGGGAGAACTACGACGACGGCGCCCGGAAGGCGATCTTCCGCGATCCGGACGGCAACGAGATCGGGTACGCCTGGGCACCACAGCCCGACTGACACGCGAGGCTCAGGCCCGCAACGGCCTGTGTCGCGACAGGGGAATGCCGCCCTTGCTCCGCGCCGCTGCCTGGACCTGATGACCGCCCGCCGGGGACTGCCGCCTCAGCCGCGGTAGTACCCGGCGAGCGCGCTGAAGGCGGCCTTGGGTTCCCAGGGCAGGTCCGGGTACGTCGCACCGTGGCGATCGTGGAGCACCTTGACGATCCCGGGGCTGGCCAGATCGAGGTCCTCGCGCGGGTTGCCGTCCGGGCGGTGCGGGAAGTTGTCGAGCGCGAAGAGGAACACGAAAGCGCTGTCGACGCCTTCCTTGTCGAAGATCTCCAGCAGCTCGCGCAGGTAGGTGGCTTGGCCGGCCTCGTCGCGGACGTACTCGCCGTCCAGCCGGATCGGCGCGGTGTGCTCGTCGTACTCGACGATCTCCAGGCAGCGAGCGCCGCGTTCGCCCGCGCCGCGGTAGGCGGCGGTGCCGAACTCGGTGATCGCGACGGGCTTTCCCTGAGCCACGAGGCTGCGGACGCCGCCGCTGAACACCTCGGCCACCTCGGCCGACCGGTAGAGATCGACACCGACGATGTCGAAGAGTGCCCAGTCGACGCGCTCGAGCGGGATGGCGGCGTAGGTGGTCCTGCCGCCGAACCGTTCGCGGACGAGTGTCATGGCGTTGCGGAGGAAGTCGTTGACCCGGAAGGAGAGTTCGTCGACCAGCTCGGGCAGGCGGTTCCGCTCGCGCTCGTTCAGCAACAGCCCGAGACGGTCGTTCTCGGTGTCGCCCGGCAGGAAGCCCTTGTTCATCACGCTGAGCTCGGCGCCTGCGACGAACACGACGTCGGCTCCCCGCTGCCGGACTCGCTCGGCCCGCTCGGCGCAGTCGGCGAGCAGCGAGAGCACCTCGTCGGTGGTCAGCTCCAGCGGGTAGGGCGAGAACCAGACCTCCAGTCCGAGGTCGGCGGCGCATGTCGCGGCGGTCTCCAGCCGCTCCGGATCACCGCCGGTGACGCGGACGGCGGTGCAGTGCAGGTCGTCCCGGATGATGCGCAGCTCGCGCTGCACCACGTCCGGGTCGAAGTGCTCGCGGGAGGTCACTCCGTTACGGAGGAAGCCGGTGTCGTAGGTGATGCCCTTGGCTCGCATGGACCTGGTCCTTCCCGATCGTGGTGGGGGCGAGACTAGCCATAAAATGTGCGTGTGCGCAGATTTGCGCACACGCACCTCGTCTGGGAGACTGAGCCGGTGACGGCGAGGCGGACGGGGTTACGCGAGCAGAAGAAGCAGGCCACCCGCGTGGCGCTGCGTGAGGCGGCACTGCGGCTGGCTCTCGAGCGCGGGCCGGACAACGTGCGCGTCGACGACATCGCCGACGCCGCCGGGGTCTCGCCGAGGACCTACAACAACTACTTCTCCAGTCGCGAGCAGGCGATCGTCGCCGCCGTGACCGCCGAACGGCAAGCACGGGTCGCCGCGGCGGTGGCCGCCCGCCCGGCCGACGTCCGCCTGGCCGACGCCGTGACCGAAGCTGTCGTGGAGCAGTACACCGACCCGGACGAGCGCGATCGCGACGTCCTGCTGCTGATCACCACGCGGCCCACACTGCGCGAGGCGTTCGTCGAGACGGCCACCGCCATCGAGCACTCGCTCGCCTCCGCGATCGCCCGGCGGCTGGGTGACACCGAGGCGAACACCACCCGCGTGCTCGCGGCGAGCGTGGCGGCCGCGGTGCGGGTCGCCCTACAGCAGTGGGTTCAGCCGGCCGCCGGCACCCCTCGGGCCGGTGGGCTCGTCGTGCCCTCCGGCTCGCTACCCGACCTGCTCCGCGCCGCGCTCGCGACACTCACACCCGCGCTCGATGCCGCCGAAGCACAGGCGGGACGGCCCGGTGCCTGACGCGATCTTCGCTCACCCCCGCCTCGCGCCGATCTACGACTTCTTTGACGGAGACCGCGACGACCTGACCGCCTACCTGGACATTGCCCGGGAGTTGGGCGCGGACCGTGTGCTCGACGTCGGTTGTGGGACAGGATGCCTGGCGATCCTTCTTGCCGAGAGGGGCCACACTGTCGTGGGTGTCGACCCGGCCAGGGCATCGCTCGAGGTCGGGGAGTCGAAGGACCGAACCGCAGGAGTCACATGGGTCCACGGTGATGCCACGACGGTGGCAGCGCGCGGTGCCGACCTGGTGGTGATGACGGGGAATGTGGCGCAGGTCTTCCTCACCGATGACGAGTGGGCACAGACTCTCCAAGCCATCCACGTGGCCCTTCGTCCCGGCGGTCACTTCGTGTTCGAGACGAGGCGTCCCGAGCGCCGGGCCTGGGAGGAGTGGGCTGCTGACCCTGCTCAGGTCGTCGTCGATGTTCCTGGGATCGGGCCGGTCGAGCAATGGCGTGAGGTCACCGACGTGAGCTTTCCGTTTGTCTCCTTTCGCCATACGTACAGGTTCCGGACGGACGGCGCAGTCGTCACGTCGGACTCGACCCTCCGGTTCCGCGGCTGTGACGAGGTGAGATCGAGCTTGGTCACCAACGGCTATCGCGTACAGGACGTGCGAGAAGCTCCAGACCGCCCAGGTCGCGAGTTCGTGTTCATCGCCCGCGCCGTCTGACCAGCCGGTTGAACTACCGGCCGTGGAGTTGGGTGAAGTACAGCAGGTTGCCGGAGGGATCGCCGAAGGCACAGTCGCGCACGCCGGAGGGTTGGTTGATCGGTTCCTGCATCACTTCGGCACCCGCGGCCTCGATGTGCTCGAAGACGGCATCGCAGTCGTCGGTCACGAAGACGAGCCTGCCCAGCAGTCCCTTGGTCATGAGGTCCTCGATCGCCTGCCGGTCGGCCGGCGAGGCGCCCCGGTCCACGCCGGGTGGTTCGAAGACGATCTGCACGTCGGGCTGCGACGGCGGGCTGACGCTCACCCACCGAACCCCTTCGGACTGGACGTCATCGCGTACCTCGAAGCCGAGTACGTCACGGTAGAAGCCGAGCGCCTCGCCGAGGTCGTGGACGGCGAGAGTGCAATACGCGAGCCTGAGATCCACGCCGGTCACGCTCGGTTCCGCCCCCGGGATCATCACTGCTCCTTGTCGCCGGTGCGGACGAAGACGATGTCGAGGTCGCGGAGCCGGTCCGGGTCAGCCTGCAGGGTGATACCGGTGATCTTCCCTTCGCTGATGGTGAAGCTGAAGACGACCTTCGGCAGGCCACGGTGCGCCCAGACGGCCGCCGGAACGCCGTCGACCAGAGCGAGCCGGGCGGCCTCAGCCCGGCCGGCGAAGGTGGCCGCCACCGCATCGGCGCCGCGTACCTCAGCGGCAGCGCCGATCCGCACGGCCGCCGGGTCGGCCACGAGCACGGCGTCCGAATCGAGCAGCGAGAGCAGTGCGGCGAAATCTCCATCCCGGGAAGCGGCCAGGAAGGCGGCGATGACCTCCCGCTTCCGGGATCGGGCAGCGTCCGACGGGGCGGTCGCTCCTTGCACTCTGCGGCGGGCCCGGCTGGCGAGCTGCCGGGCCGCGGCCGGGGAGCGGTCGATGATGTCGCCGATCTCGCCGAACGGCACACCGAAGATGTCGTGCAAGACGAACGCGAGCCGCTCGGCGGGAGTCAGCGTGTCCAGCACCATTGTCAGCGCGACCCCGACCGAATCGGCCAGCAGCGCGTCCTCTTCGGGAGTGGCCTGCCGGGTCGGGTCGGTGCTCGCGTCCGACGTGGCGGGCTCGGGCGGCAGCGCCCCGGTCGGCTCCTCACGCCGGGCCCTGCGTGCCTCGAGCATGTTCAGGCACACTCGGGCGACGACCGTGGTCAGCCACCCGGCCGGGTTCTCCACCTGGCCGGTGTCGGCGCGGCTGACGCGCAGCCACGCCTCCTGCACCGCGTCCTCGGCGTCGCTCGGTGAGCGGAGTATCCGGTAGGCCACCGCCTGCAAGCGGCCCTGGTGCTCGGCGAACCGCTCGCTCAGCCAGTCCTGCTCAACCATCTGTCACATTCCTCCGTCCCGGCCTGTCATACCAATTGACCGGCGACCCCGAACCGATGTGACATCCCGGGCCCACCGCGGATGTCCGGCGCTGCCCGGCCAGCAAGCAAGTACGTGGAAAACACAAGGAGAGAACCGTGTCACTGCAGTTGAGCGCCATCATGCTCGGCGTCAAGGACCTGGCCCGCGCCAAGAGCTTCTATGCCGAGGGCCTGGACTTCAAGATCGACAAGGATACCCCTCACTTCGTCTTGTTCAACCTGGGCGAGGGAGCACCGCAGCTGGCTCTCTACGAATGGGAGGCGGCGGCGCAGGACGCCGGTGTCTCCGCGGAGGGATCCGGCTTCCGCGGTGCCTCGTTCCACTTCAACCCCGACTCCAGGGACGCGGTGGACGAGACCATGCGCAACGCGGTGGCTGCCGGCGGCAGCGTGGTCAAGGAAGCGGCCGCCGCCGAGTGGGGCGGGTACTACGGCTACTTCAGCGACCCGGACGGCTATCTGTGGAAAGTCACCACCTACGCCTCCTGACCCACCGGACGAACCGGGGAAGCCGGCGAGCTGACACGATCGCGGGAGAACTGCGGATCGGCCACGATGTCGGCGGCGTCGTAGACCGGCGCGATCGACTTCGCCGACGTGGACACGGCGACCCAGTGCCCGTCGCGGGTCCGGTAGGTGTTGCGCGGCGCGTTGTTGGTCGAGCGGTTGCCCGTGCGCCGCTGGATGGTGCGCTCGGCTCGATGATCGCCACGTCGACGACCTGTCCTCGCCCGCCTCCCTCGCGTGCGGACAGCGCCACCATGATCGCGAATGCGGTGCCAGTCCGGTCGTGTCCGCGCGCCATGTACACGTGTTCCCGGTCTGTGAGCCCACGCGTGTGACTGCCCGGCACGGCCGTGATCGATATGGCACCGGTGAACGGCTGCTGTCCGTTGATCGGCGGCTCGTGCCGTCAGTACGCTCCACCGGGGTGATGAAGCGTGGGCAACGTGTCGGTGATCTCCGCGATCCTCTCCGTGGCCGGTGCGGTGGTGACGGTGACCTTGGGCGGTCTGTTCGAGTGGCGCCGGCGGCGGGCCGACCGGGAGCTGGCCCGTCGTGACCTTGTCAGTCGTTATCGGGATCCGCTGTTGCAGTCGGCGGCGCTGTTGGCCGCGCGGCTACGCATCGCGATCGACCTGTTCTCCGGCAGGCCGGTGCACCAGGCGGCGCCCGGCACGAAGCGTCAGGAAGACTACAATCGCTACGAAAGCCTGTACCGGTTGGCCGCGTATCTCGGCTGGGTCCAGATTCTGCGGCAGGAGGCCCATTTTCTCGATCTCGGCAGTCGCCGTCGCAGCAGGCACCTCATGCGCCGGCTCGCCGACGTCAGGGCCGCGCTCAGCGGACACGCGGAAGAGGGCGGAACCGATGTCTTCTTCCTGCTGGGCGGCGAACAGCAGGCCATCGGTGAACTGATGGTCGATCCGGACAGCCCCGATCGTCCTCGCTGCCTGGGATATGTGGCGTTCCGTCGCAAGTACCGGGACGACCCCGAGTTCATGGAATGGTTCTCGCCACTGGCCGAGGAGATCGACACTCTCGTCAAGAGGCCGCAGGAAGCCGTGATCCGGCTGACCACCATACACAACGCGCTGATCGAACTGATCATCTTTCTGGACCCGCGCAGAGTGTGGATTCTCGGCCCGCACCGGAAGTTCGAACGGAAGGCATTGCCGGTCTCTTCCGGCGAAGAGGCGATGGCGGCGACAGGCTGACGCGCCACCCACTGCCGCCGCGCACGATGCTGCCGTCCGTCAGACGGCGGACCAGCCGTTGTCGACGGGCAGGATCACGCCGTTGATGTTGCTCGCGGCGTCCGAGGCGAGGAAGACGATCGCGGCCGCCTGCTCGTCCGCCTCGGCGATGCGACCGAGGTTGTGCATGTAGCCGGCGAGGACTTTCGGGCCGTGCGCGCCGGCGTCCGCCTCCGGCATGAGGTTCGTCAGGGTGCCGCCGGGCGCGATGGCATTGGCGCGGATGCCGGAGTCGCGGTACATGATCGCGACGGACCTGGTGAGCCCGACGACGCCGTGCTTGGAGACGGTGTAGGCGGTGCCTGCCGCGCTGCCGCGCAGGCTCGCCTCGGAAGCCGTGTTGACGATCGCGCCCTTGCCCTTGGCGAGCATGTGGGGGAGGGCGGCGCGGGTGAGCAGGAACGGGGCGGTCAGGTTGACCCGGATGACCCGGTCCCACTCCGCGTCGGTGACGTCGGCGGGGGCGGACATCCGGTCCACGATTCCGGCGTTGTTCACCAGCACGTCGAGGGCGCCGAACTCGGCAACGGCCGTGTCGACGACCTGATCGGCCACCGCCTGTTCGCTCAGGTCGCCGGTCACCGCCACCGCGGTACCGCCCGCCGCCCGGATCTCCTCCACGGCCGCTTCGGCGGCCTGGCCGTCGAGGTCGGCCACAACCACCTTGGCGCCTTCGCCGGCGAACCGTAGAGCGGCTGCGCGGCCGATGCCCGATCCGGCGCCGGTGACCACGACGCCGCCGTTCTCCAGCCCACTGCTGCCCATGGTCATCTCCTTCGAAGTCGGACCGCGTCAGCCGATGCCCCGCCGGAAGCGAGGAAGGCACGCACCGGGCATGCGAACGACACACTCTACGACTTTTTGGCGCATCAAGCCATCAAGGCATGTAGTGACAAAAAGGGGTAGGCTTCCGGGAGTCAACCCTGTCGCTCGCGGAATGCGGAGTTGAGGTGCACCGCGATCACTCGCCGACCGCCGGAGCCGCCGTGACCAACCGCGACGGCCGGACCGGCCGCCCGCCTCTGACCGAACGGCGCAAGGCCGCCACCCGGCTGGAAATCGCTCGCGAGGCCGTGCGCCTGTTCACCGCGAACGGTGTCGCTGCGACGTCCGCCGAGGAGATCGCCGCGGCGGCGGGCATCTCCGCCCGGACGCTGTGGCGGTACTTCCCGAACAAGGAGAGCTGCGTCGAGCCCATGCTGACGGCGGGAATCGACATGACGCGGCGCGCCTTGGGTACCTGGTCACCTGGAGGAGGAGTGGCCGGTCTCCTCGACGAGCTGGAGCGCAACAACCGGCGGAGTGTCGCCGACCTACCCGTCCTGCTCGACCTGGTCCGGCTGACCCGCACGGAGCCGGGGCTGCGCGCGGTGTGGCTCCGGGCGCACGCCGACGCCGAGCCGGTGTTCGCCGCCGAGGTCGGCCGCGGCGCCGGCCTGCCCGGCGAGGACCTGTCCGTACGTGTCCGGGCCGTCATGATCAACAGCGCCCTGCGGGTGGCGGTGGAGCACTACGCCTTCCACACCGACCCGGCGCATGCCGACGAGGCGGGCGTGATCGACGCGGTACGTGCGGCGCTGCTGACAGTCGACCGCGGCCTCGCGGAGTGACGCCGGCCTTGTGACGCCCGGTGAGGCCGGCGGCCGGATGTTCCCGGCTGCTCGCGGGTGTTTCAGGGCTCAGGGCCGGGGTACGTCACCGCAGCCCGCACACGGAACCGGCGGGTGCCAGAGCTGGCTCCGAGTGGATGGGCGATTCGATGACTCGAACTCCGGCACGGCCGAACGCGTCACCACATCGCCCACGGCGGACCGGCGGGCGCGGGCAGGCGGTGCTGCGGTTGTTGCGCACCACCGACCACAAGACGGTCGGCGTCATGTACCTCACCACCTCGTTCGCGTTCTTCATGGTCGGTGGTCTCGATGCGTTGTTGATGCGTACCGAGCTGGCGCGACCGGGGTTGCAGTTCTTGTCTCCGGAGCAGTACAACCAGCTGTTCACGATGCACGGCACCATCATGATGTTGCTGTATGCGACGCCGAACGTGTTCGGGTTCGCCAACTTCCTGGTGCCGCTGCAGATCGGCGCGCCGGATGTGGCGTTCCCCCGGCTCAACGCGCTGTCCTACTGGCTGTACCTGTTCGGAGCCACGGTGACCGTCGGGGGATACCTGACGCCGGGCGGACCCGCCGACTTCGGCTGGTTCGCATACACTCCGCTGTCCACGGCCGCGTACTCACCCGGCACCGGCGCGAACCTGTGGGTCGTCGGACTGATCATCACCGGGCTGAGCACCGTACTCGGTGCCGTCAACATGATCACCACCATCGTCTGCCTGCGCATGCCGGGAATGCTCATGTGGCGGATGCCGATCTTCACGTGGAATATCCTGTTCACCAGCATCCTGGTACTGGCGGCATTCCCCATCCTGACCGCGGCATTGTTCGGCTTGCTCGCGGACCGGCATCTCGGGGCGCACGTGTTCGATCCGNTCTTCACGTGGAATATCCTGTTCACCAGCATCCTGGTACTGGCGGCATTCCCCATCCTGACCGCGGCATTGTTCGGCTTGCTCGCGGACCGGCATCTCGGGGCGCACGTGTTCGATCCGGCCAACGGCGGCGCGATCCTCTGGCAGCACCTGTTCTGGTTCTTCGGCCACCCCGAGGTCTACATCGTGGCGTTGCCCTACTTCGGCATCATCACCGAGATCGTTCCGGTGTTCAGCCGCAAACCGCTGTTCGGCTACAAGCTCATGGTGTGGGCGACGGTCGGCATCACCGCCCTGTCCTTCTCCGTGTGGGCGCACCACATGTTCGCCACCGGCGCGGTGGCGCTGCCGTTCTTCTCCTTCCTGACCTTCCTGGTCGCCGTGCCGACCGGAATCAAGTTCTTCAACTGGATCGGCACGATGTGGAAGGGGCAGCTCAGCTTCGAGTCGCCCATGCTGTGGGCCGTCGGATTCATGGTGACCTTCCTGTTCGGCGGACTCTCCGGCGTGATCCTCGGTGCGCCCGTGCTCAACTGGCACGTCACCGACAGCTATTTCGTCGTGGCGCACTTCCACTACGTTCTCTTCGGCACGATCGTGTTCGCCACGTTCGCCGGGCTCTACTTCTGGTTTCCGAAGATCACCGGCCGCATGATGGACGAGCGGCTGGCCAAACTGCATTTCTGGGCCACGTTCATCGGCTTCCATCTGACGTTCCTCGTGCATCACTGGCTCGGTGCCGAAGGTATGCCGCGCCGCTACGCCGACTACCTGCAGAGCGATGGGTTCACCACGTTGCACACCGTTTCCACGGTGGGTTCCTTCGTTCTCGGTCTCTCGGTCCTGCCGTTCATCTGGAACGTCATCCGCAGTTACCGCTACGGTGATCCCGTTGACGTGGACGATCCCTGGGGGTTCGGCAACTCACTGGAATGGGCCACCAGCTGCCCGCCGCCACGGCACAACTTCACCGAGCTACCGCGCGTCCGGTCCGAACGGCCGGCCTTCGAGCTGCACTACCCGCACATGGTCGAGCGGATGCGACAGGAAGCCCACCGCCCCCCGCCGGGCTACAGGACGCAGCCGCCCGATCCGGGTGAGCGCGGCGCGGCTGCGACGCAATCCGACGAGCAGGGACCGAGCAGTGACCCCCGCGGAAGGTGACCCCGGCATCAGCGATGACGGGTTCGGCGGCCGGTCTCGGGGCAGCGTGGGTGTGGCCCCCGGCTGGAGGTGCGGACGCCGCAGGTGAGCAGACCTGCCGCAAACGGTGTGCTCCTTGTCACGGGACCCTTGACGTCTGCCGCTGGAAGACTTGCGCGATGGCTTCCACGAACCTCTCGGTCGGCGTTGTCGGCGGGGGCGTCGGCGGGCTCAGCGCGGCGCTGTCGCTGCTGCGGGCCGGTTTCGACGTGCACGTGTTCGAGCGGGCATCGATGCTGGGCGAGGTGGGCGCGGGCGTTCAGGTCAGCCCGAACGCCTCGCGCGTCCTGCACCGGCTCGGGCTCGCCGAGGAGCTGGCCAGGACCGGCGTCAAGCCGCGTGAATTCCATCAGCGACGGTGGGACGACGGCAGCACGCTGCTGCGCTCGCCGCTGGCCGAGCCGCTGGAGGCGACCTTCGGCTTCCCGCATTACCAGATGCATCGGGCCGACCTGCTGGACGCGCTGGCCACCGCGGTGCCGGCCGAGCGGATCCACCTCCGGCGCCGGCTGACGAGCTTGGTCGACCGCGGCGACCGGATCGAGGCACGGTTCGCGGGTGGCACGAGTGTCGAGGTCGACGTGCTGGTGGGCGCCGACGGTATCCACTCGGTGGTGCGCGACGAGCTGTTCGGCCCCGAGGATCCCCATTTCACCGGCTGTGTCGCCTATCGCGGTCTGGTCCCGGCGGACCGGCTGCGTGAGCTGGCCCTGGAGACGACCGCACAGCTCTGGATGGGGCCGGGCCGGCATTTCGTGCACTACTTCGTCCGCAGCCGCGGTCTGGTCAACGTCGTGGCGATCGTCGAGCAGGACGCGTGGACGCGTGAGTCGTGGACCGACCGCGGTGACATCGCCGATGCGCGGGCCGCGTTCGACGGCTGGCATCCCCAGGTCCGGCAGATCCTGGCGGCGGTCGACGAGACGTTCATCTGGGCGCTGTTCGACCGCGCTCCGCTCGAACGCTGGTCCTCGGGCCGGGCGACACTGCTCGGAGATGCGTGTCACGCGATGTTGCCCTTCATGGCCCAGGGGGCCGCGCAGGCGATCGAGGACGGGGCGACGCTGGCGGCGTGCCTTGCCCAGGCCGGATCGGACGTCGCCGGGGCGCTGCGTCACTACGAGCGGCTGCGCATCCCGCGGACATCCCGCCTGCAGGCGCTGTCGGCGGCCAACAAGGTGCGCTTCCACCTGCCCGACGGGCGGTTACAGCGAGAACGCGACGCGCAGATGGCCACCGGCACGACCGACTTCGCGTTCGACGCCGTCGCGTGGATCTACAAGCACGACGCCGCGGCCGTGGAGCGGGTCGCCGGCTCGTGACTGCGTAACAGTGTTCTAACTCGTGTACGCACTCACGAGAGGTGACGCTCATCGGTAGGCGGGCTGTCCGGTCAGCAGATTGCCGAGCACCAGCGTGTGGATCTCTTCGGTGCCTTCGTAGGTGAGCACCGACTCGAGGTTGGCGGCATGCCGGATCACCGGGTACTCGAGGCTGATTCCGTTGGCGGCCAGGATGGTGCGCGAGGTGCGCGCGATGTCGATCGCGGCCCGCACGTTGTTCAGCTTGCCGAAGCTGACCAGCTCCGGTGGCAGTGTGCCGTCGTCCTTGCGCCGACCGAGATGCAGTGCCAGCAGCAGGCCCTTGTTGAGTTCCAGCGCCATGCCCACCAGCTTCTGCTGGGTGAGCTGGAACCCTCCGATGGGCCCGCCGAACTGCTCACGGTCGCGAGCATAGGCGAGCGCCGTCTCGTAGCAGCTCCGGGCGGCACCCAGCGCTCCCCACAGGATGCCGTAGCGCGCCTCGGACAGGCACGACAGCGGACCCCGCAGGCCGGTGACGCCGGGCAGCACGGCGTCTTCCGGCAGCCGCACGTCCCGCAACACGAGCTCCGCCGTGGCCGACATCCGCAGCGACATCTTGTGCCGGATCTCGGCCGCGGCGAATCCCGGTGTCCCGCTGGGTACGAGGAAGCCGCGCACGCCCTCGTCCGTGCGGGCCCAGACCACGGCGACGTCGGCGATCGTGCCGTTGGTGATCCAGGTCTTCGAGCCGTTCAGCACCCAGCCGGAGCCGTCGCGCCGGGCGGTGGTGCGCATGCCGGCCGGGTCGGACCCGGAGTCGGGCTCGGTCAGCCCGAAACAGCCGATGGCCTCGCCGCGGGCCATCGGCGGCAGCCATCGCTCCTTCTGCGCCTCGGAGCCGTACTTCCAGATCGGGAACATCGCCAGTGAACCCTGCACGGAAACGAAGCTGCGCAACCCGCTGTCGCCTGCCTCCAGCTCCAGGCACGCCAGGCCGTACGCCACGGCGTTCGTGCCCGCGCATCCGTAGCCGGTGAGATGCATCCCGAGCAGCCCCAGCTCGCCGAGCGAGCGAACGAGGTGCGCGGGGAACGTCGCCTCCTCGAACCACCGGCCCGCGTGCTCGCCGACCTCCTTGCGGACGAACCTCCTGACCGTGTCGGCGATCGCGCGTTCCTCCTCGCCGAGCTCCTCGCGCAGGCCGAGCAGGTCGAGGGGATCGGGTTTCGTCATGTCGTGCTCCCTTCCCGGCGCCGCGCCAGCGCGAGTGTTTCGGGGCCGTTCTCGATGACTTCCCCCAGCAGGCACAGCAGGGCTTCCTGATTCCGTGGGCCGACGAGCTGGGCGCCTACCGGCAGCCCGGAAGCGCTGAGCCCCGCCGGTACGGTGAGCGCCGGATGCCCGGTGACCGACGCCACCGCGGTGAGCCGGTAGTAGGCCGACTCCACGGGCTCGTCGCGGTCCCCGAGGCGTACGGTCCCGGCGCCGAGCGGTGCGGCGGTGACCGGGACCGTCGGCGTCAGCAGCGCGTGGACCTCGGTGAAGGCGTCGTCGAGCTCGTCGCGGACGGCGCCCGCCCTGGCGCGGGCCTCCGTATAGTCCTCTTCGGACACATCGTTGCCGGCGCGGAGGCGCTCGGCCACTTCCGCACCGGCGCCGCCGGGACAGGCTCGCAGCTCCGCCCACCAGTGCCGGGCCGACTCGGCGAGCATGATCGTGTAGCCGGCGCCGCGTGCGTGCCGGTGGGCGAGCGGGAGCTCGATCTCCACGACGCGGGCGCCCGTGGCGCGCAGCGAGTCCGACGCGGCGTCGAGCAGGCGCGCCACCTCGGCGTCGATCCGGCCCGTCCACAGCGCGGACGGCACGCCGACCGTCAGGCCGGTGACGTGCGGGGGAGCGGGCCGCACGGCACCGCCGAGAACCTCGTGCACGCGCAGGCATTCCCTGGCGGTGCGCGCGATCGGCCCGACGGTGTCCATCGACGACGCGAGCGGTGTCACGCCACGCGAGGAGACGGCGCCTGCGGTGGGCCGCAGGCCCGCGACGCCGCACAGTGCGGCGGGTATGCGGATCGAGCCGCCGGTGTCGGTACCCAGCGCCACCGGCACCACGCCGGTGGCCACCGCGACCGCGGAGCCGCCGCTGGAGCCGCCCGCGTCCCGGCCGGGATCCCACGGGTTGCGGCAGCCCGGGGTGACGACCGACCACGCCAGCTCCGGAAGCCGCGTGCGGCCGATGAGGACGTACCCGGCCGCTCGCAGCCGGGCCCAGGCATCGGAGTCCTCGGAGGCGACGCGGTGGCCCAGCCCGGGCGTTCCGCTGCGCACCATCTGCCCGGCGACGTCCACCACGTCCTTGACGGCCACCGGCGTTCCAGGCCGCGCCCGCGCGTGCGGGTACAGCTCGACGAACGCGCCCAGCTCCTCGGTCTCCTCCGCCCTGCGCAGGGCGCGGCCGGCGGGAGTGTCCAGCTCGGCCCGGGCCACCTTGCCCATGTGGTTGCGGGGCAGGGCCGCGACCGGAAGGACCACCTTCGGGCACTTGTACGGCGCCAGCAGGGATCGAGCGTGCTCGATCAGCGCCTCAGGGGGCACCGCCTCGCGCAGCACGACCCACGCGGTCACCTGCTCGCCCCAGTGCTCGTGCGGCAGGCCGGCGACGGCGGCCTCCGCCACCGCGGGATGCCGCTCCAGCGCCACCTCGACCTCGCGCGGATACACGTTGAGGCCGCCGGTGATGATCAGCTCCTTGCTGCGTCCCCGGATCACCAGGTGCCCCGACCCTGGATCGATCTGCCCGAGGTCGCCGGTGCGAAACCAGCCGTCCGCGGTGAACGCCTCCGCCGTCGCCTCCTGGTTGTTCCAGTACCCGGAGAACACCTGCGGACCCCGCAGCTGGATCTCGTCGTCCACCAGGCGCAACAGGACGCCGGGCAGCGGGAGGCCTACGGTGTCGGCGCGCGCCGCACCGTAGGGATTGGACACGTCCAGCCCGGTCTCGGTCGTGCCGTAGCGGACGAGGGGCGGCCGGCCGAAGGTGGCCGCGACCCTCGCCGCGAGTGCCTCGCTCAGCGGCGCCGAACCACAGACGCACAGCCGCAACGCGCCGAGCACGTCCGTGGCACCGGGCGCGTCGACGAGCCTTTCGTACATCGTCGGCACCGCGAACAGCACCGTGGCACCGCGTGCCGCCCGAACGAGCGCGTCGGTGGTGAAGCGGGACAGCAGCCGGGCGGTGGACCCGGCGACGAGCGTGGCATGGACGCCGCCGAGCCCGTGCTGATGGAACAGTGGCAGGGCGTGCACCAGCACGTCGTCGGCGGACCATCGCCACGCGGCCATCGCGGCTCTGATCGACGTCAGCAACCGCCGGTGGCTCAGCGGCACCCCTTTCGGCCTGCCGGTCGTGCCCGAGGTGTAGGCGAGCAGCGCCACCTCGTCCGGGCCGGAGGACGTCGCGGGCAGCGGGCGGCCCCGTGGCACGGCGTGCAGCGGCTGCGCCGGGATTCCGGGGGGTGTGGCCTCCGGGTCGGCGACGAGTGCGAGGGCGGCGGAGGAGTCGGCGAACAGGTGGCCGAGCTCGGCGGCTGTGGCGGCCGGGTTGGCCGGCACAACGACGCCTCCCGCGCGCAGCGTTGCGAGGTAGCACCGCACGAAGTCGGTCGAGGACGGTCCACTGAGGACCACGCGGTCGCCGGGGCCGATCCGGTCGGAAAGCCAGCCGGCGATCCGTGCCGCGTCGGCGTCGAGCTCGCCGTGCGTGACGGTCTCACCGTCGATGTCCAGCGCGATCCGGTCGGGAAACTTCCGGGCGCTCGCGTGCGCCAGGGCCGGCAGGGTGGCGTTGCCGAGCCCGCTCGCGAACGACTCGTCGGCACCGGGCACGTGCACCCGCCACGCCGCCTCGCTCCACTCGACCCACTCGATGTCCGCCCGGTTCATCGGGGCACCGTGCCCGGCCACTGCCGCAGGTTGCGGTGCCGCTCGGCCGCGAGCCGGTCCGGCAGGCCGCCGCCGGCCGCCGTGATCGACTTGACCCCCGCCACCGCCGCCGCGTCGAGCCCGGCCACGGTCGCGACCAGCTTCTCGGCCACCGGCCAGGGTTCGTCGTCCACGGAGTTGACGAGACCGATGCGCAGTGCCTCGGCGGCGCCGACCCAGCGTCCGCTCAACGTCAGTTCGAGCGCGATGCCGCGGCCGACGAGGTCCGGCAGCACCCAGGCGCCGACGGCGAGCCCGTGCCCGGGGCCGGCCCAGCGGAACCGGCAGCCTGGTCCGGCGACCCGCAGGTCGGCGGCTGTCGCGAGCTGCGCGCCGCCGCCCACCGCCGGGCCCTCGACGACCGCGATCACGGGTCCCGGCCTGGTCACCAGGCGGTGATAGGTCTCGTAGAGCAGGTCACTGCAGCGTGTGCGTTCGGCGTCGGTGATGTCGAGGTCGGCGCCCGCGCAGAAGATCGCCGGATCCGTGCTGCCCAGCAGCACCGGGCCGGCCGGGTCGTGGTCGAGTTCGGCGAGCAGGGCCGCAACGGTGTTCTCGTCGATCGCGTTGCGGCGTCCGGGCCGGTCGAACCGGATCCGGGTGAGCCCGTGCTCCGCCCGCTCGACGGACAGCGGTGCCCCCGGTGTCATGTGCTCGCCCCCGTTGTCGAGGTGCTCAGCGAACGGGGATCACGTTCCCGCCACTTGCCGTGCTCGACCGCCGTGAGGAAGCGCTCGGCCAGGCGGTTGAACAGTTCCGGTTCCTCGAGGTTGGTGACATGTCCGGACCTGGGCAGAACGGCCAGGCCGCACCGCGGGATCGTGCGCTTGAGCATCAGGTCGGTCTCGAGAACGCCGTCGTCCTCGTCGCCCGCGACAAGGAGGACCGGTGGCTCGCACGCGGCGAGCTCGTCCCGCATCGCGTACAGCGAGGGCCGCTGCTTCTGTACTCCCCGCATCGTCAACGCCGCGCCGAGCGGGTCGTGCTCGCCGAGGACGTGAACGTGCTCGGCGTGGCCGCGCGGGTCCTTCGCCTCGTACTGCACCCGGGCGGGACCGGTGCCGTACCACCGGGACATCGCGGCCGAGCCTTCCTCCTCGAAGGCGACCGCGATCCGCTCCGACTCGGCGCGAAAGCCTTCCTCCTTGTCGGGGTGGGCACCGTATCCGCAGCCGGCGACGATCGCGCCGAGGGTGCGGTCCGGATGCCGGAGCGCGAAATGCAGCGCACCGAAGCCGCCCATCGAGTTGCCGACCAGGAAGGCCCGATCGGCCCCGGCGGCGTCCAGCACCGCGGCGACGTCGGAGACGGCGCGCGACTGGCTGTAGGAGTCCTGCCCGGCCGGTACGTCGGAGGGAGGGAAGCCGCGCGCCGAGAACACGAGGCAGCGGTAGGTCCGGGAGAAGTGCCGGACCTGTGGTTCCCAGGAACGGTGGTCGCCCGCGAACTCGTGGAGGAAGACGATGGTGTCGCCGCTCCCGGTCTCCTCGTAGTAGAGCCGGACGTCGTCGTCGGTGACTGCGTATGGCACGTGTCGCTCCCATCGTGCTAGTGGCGGTGCCCCGAACGATTCCCGGAACGCAGCGCGTGCCGTGCGCCGGTCCTGGCGCCGAGGTAGGCCGCCGCTCCGGAAAGGGCGACGGTCACGGCCGACGGAGCGTGGCGCACCAGCCATGGCCGGATGAGCAGCCGCCACGCGTCCAGTGTCGCGTCCGGTCGCGCAGCGGAGTCCTCGGCGCCCGCGGCGGCCGCTGCCGGTTCGGCGGCCTCCACGCCGCCACGCGCGAGCATCTCCTCCAGGTTGGCGGCGAACGTTCGCAGGAAGCCGTCCGAGGTCTCGGCGATCACGCCGCGGCCGAACTGCGCGACCTTCCCGCGGATGTCGAGATCGGTCTCGATCTCGACCACGGTCGCACCGTCGCGCTCGCTGAGCCGGGTGACCACGTAGGCGTCGGCGTTGCCCGCTCCTCGCTGCTCGCGGCCCTTCGCCCGCATCGTCAGCCGCCACTGCTCGCGGTCGGTGTCGAGCACGTGCAGCTTCCCGGAGTACGCGACGGCGAGGGGGCCCACCCTGACCTTGACCTCACCGTCGTAGACGTCCTCCGCGGATCGGCCGACGACGCGGGCGCCCGGCATGCAGGCCGCCACCCGCTCGATGTCCGAGAAGGCGTCGAACACCTCGGCCGCCGGGCGATCGACGCGGAAGGAGTTGGTGAGGCGCACGTCAGCGTTCCCTCTCAGCGTTCCATCAGTGCCTTGCGCTGGGCACCGTCGATGGGCACGTGCGCGCCGTGCACGCTGCCCGCGACGTCCGAGGCGAGGAACGCGACGAGGGCGGCGACCTCGTCCGGCCGCGTGATGCGGCCCAGCGGGATGGAAGCCTCGGCGCGGCGGCGGGCCTCGGCCTGGTCGACACCCATGTCGCGGGCGAAGGCCTTCTCCAGGCCGTCCCAGCGGTCGGTGTCCACCGGTCCCGGGTTGACGGTGTTGACCCGTACGCCCTTGGGGCCGTACTGGTCCGCGATGGAGGAGGCGAAGTTGAGGTCGGCGGCGTTGGCGGCGCCGGCCGTCATCTCCCAGAAGCTCGGCTTGAGCCCGTCGTTGCCGACCACGAGCACGATGGAGCCGCTGCCCTCGTCCACCATGTGCGGGACGACCGCCCGTACCGTTCGCACGTAACCCAGGAACTTGAGGTTCAGGCTCTGCATCCACTGTTCCTCGGTGAGTTCTTCCAGCAGCCCGCCGGGGGAGCTGCCCGCGCAGGTGACCAGTACGTCGATCCGGCCGAACTCGCCGATGGCGGTTCGCACGCAGCGCTCGACGTCGGTGTCCCGGCTCATGTCGCCGGTGAGCGGAATGATCTTGCGGCCGGTCTCGGCCTGGATCTCGGCGGCGGCCTGCTCCAGGCCCTCCCGTCCGCGTGCGGTGATGACGACGTCGCATCCCTCCTGGGCGAGGCGGAGCGTCACCTGACGGCCGATTCCCTTGCTGGCACCGGTTACGAACGCGACCTTGTCAGTGAGGTTCAGGTCCATCTCAGCATCTCCTTCGATTTGGTATATCAAATATCGACAGCCGGTATCTGTCAAGGTCGCGCAGAGTTCCTTTGCCGTGCCCGATCGTTGGGATATGGTATATCAAGCGACCGGGAAGGGGAGCCGAGTGTGAAACCAGCGCCGTTCGAGTACCACCGGGCCTACACCCCGCAGGAGGTCGTCGAGTTGCTGCGCGAACTCGGTGAGGACGCGAAGATCCTTGCCGGCGGGCAGTCCCTCGTGCCGATGATGAACTTCCGGTTGGCGCACCCGGCGGCTCTGATCGACATCAACCCCGTATCCGGCCTCGACTACATCCGGCGGGAGGGCGACGAACTGCGGGTCGGTGCCCTGACGCGCCACCGCTCCGTCGAGATCAGCAGGGGAGCGGAGGTCCGCGACGGCTTCGCCGTGCTGCCGCGTGCCGCGCGGTGGATCGGTCACTACCCGATCCGGTCGCGCGGGACCGTCGGCGGCAGCATCGCCCATTCGGACCCCACCGCGGAATGGTGCCTGCTCGCGCGCCTGCACGATGCGGAGATCGTCGTTCTCGGGGAGCACGGCACGCGCACCGTGCCGAGCGAGGAGTGGTTCACCGGGTTCCTGACCACCGCGGCTCTCCCCGGCGAGATGGTGATCGAGACGCGTTTCCGGCGGCCGCGCCGCTGCGCGGCCCTGCTGGAGTACGCGCGGCGCAGGGGTGATTTCGCCATCGCGGCCGCGGGGGTCGCCTTCGACGTCGTCGACGACCGTTGTCAGGACGTCACGATCGTGCTCGGCGGGGTGGCCGGACGGCCGCTGCGCGTTCCCGAGGCGGAGGCGCATGTGCAGGGAGCCGAGCCGGCCGAGTCGACCTGGGCCGAGGCCGCCCGGATCGCCGCGGCCTCGGTCGAGCCGGGGGCCGAGGCGGACGGTGACCACGACTATCGACGGCACCTGGTCGGCACTCTGACCAGGCGTGCCTTCCGCGAGGCGTACGAGACGGGCACCGATGCGGGACCGGTGAGGGGCGTCGCATGAGTGCGGGTACACCGCGAGCGAACGCGGGTGACGCGAAGAGCTGGGTCGGCACCAGGCTTCCTCGCCGGGAGGATCCGCGGATGCTGCGCGGCGCCGCCAGGTTCGTCGACGACGTGCCGCATCCACACGCCTGCCATGTCGCGTTCGTCCGGAGCCCGGTCGCGGCCGGGCGGATCACCGAGATCGGCACTGCGGACGCGAGGTCCGTACCGGGGGTCCTCGCCGTGATCACCTCCGAGGACCTGGGGCATCCGGCGCTGACCGCGGTGCTCGAACGTGCCGAGTTCGTGCCGACGGCCATGCCGTTGCTGGCGCACGACCGGGTGCGCTACGTCGGTGAGCCGATCGTCGCCGTCGTGGCCGAGACGCGGTACATCGCGGAGGACGCGGCCGAGCACGTCTGGTGCGAGATAGCGGAGACCGACCCCGTCCTTTCACTGGCCGACCTGGCCGGAGCCGCGACGTCGGTGCATGCCGAGGCCCCGGACGGGGTCCTCGTGGACCTGCAGATGTTCACCGACGAGCTGCTCGGTGACGCGCTCGCCGGTGCGCCGCTGGTCCTGGAGGAGACCTTTCGCAGTGGCCGGGTCGCCGCGGCCCCGATCGAGGCCCGCGGGTGTCTCGCCGAATGGCAGGCCCGCGACGAGCAGCTCGTCCTGCAAGTCTCGACGCAGGTCCCGCACCAGGTGCGGACGGGCGTCGCGAGCGCGCTCGGTATCGCGGAACGGCAGGTGCGGGTCATCGCTCCCGACGTCGGCGGTGGTTTCGGGCTCAAGTGCGTCGTCGGCCGGGAAGAGGTGGTCGCCGCCGCGATCGCGGCCATGCTGCGCGTGCCGGTGCGCTGGAGTGAGGACCGGCAGGAGAACCTCACCGCCGCGTTCCACGGCCACGAGCAGGAGTACCGCATACGGGCGGGTTTCGACTCCGACGGCAGGTTCGTCGGAGTCGACGCCGACATCGTCTGCAACATCGGCGCCTACTCGGCGTACCCGTTCAGCTGTGGTGTCGAACCGCTGATGGCGGCGACCGAGCTGCCCGGCGTCTACAAGGTGGGCCGGTACGCCGCCCGTGCCCGCGGTTTCGCCACGAACAAGCCACCGACCGCTCCCTACCGGGGTGTCTCCCGGCCGCAGGTCGTGCTGGTGATGGAACGGTTGCTGGACAAGGCGGCCAGGAGGCTGGGCATTGGCCGGGTCGAGATCCGGCGCCGCAACACCATCGGCAGGCACGAATTCCCCTACACCGGACCCAACGGGATCACCTACGAGCTCGGGTCCTATGTGGAGGCTCTTGACCGCTGCGCGGCGGAGGTGCGGCACGCGGGCTGGTGGGAGCGTCGCGACGCCGGCGACGGCCCGCTGCGGGGTATCGGGATCGTCAACTTCTCCGAACGCACGGCGTACGGCACGGCGACGATGGGCCTGCGCAGGATGCAGATGACGCCGGGCTTCGATGTGTCGCACGTCCGGATGGATCCCTCCGGGGACGTCGTGGTCACCAGCGGCACCTGCGGCCACGGCCAGGGGCACGAGACGACCTTCGCGCAGATCGTCGCCGACCGGCTCGGAGTCCACCCGGAGCGCGTCAAGCTGCGGCAGGGCGACACCGACCTGACCAGCTTCGGTTGGGGCACCTGGGGGAGCCGGTCACTGGTGATCGGCGGTGGCTCCGCGGCGGTCGCGTCGCGCAGGCTCGCCGATCAGCTCAAGGTCGTCGCGGCAGAGCTGCTCGAAGCCGGTCCCGGCGACATCGAGCTGGCCGACGGGCACGCGCGGGTACGCGGAGTGCGCGACGCCGGGCTGCCCATCGACGAGATCGCGGCGACCGTGCACTTCCGTTCGCACACGCTCACCCAGCACGAGGACCGGCTGCTGGAGGCGCGCGGTGTGACCGACCCGCCGGGAATGTTCTCCAACGCCACGCACGCCGCACTCGTCGAGGTGGACCGGGGCACCGGTGGCACGCGAGTCCTCGACTACCTGGTGGTCGAGGACTGCGGGGTCGTCGTCAACCCGACGGTGGTCGACGGCCAGGTTCGCGGTGGGGTCGCTCAGGGCATCGCCGCCGCGCTGTACGAGGAGCTGATTTACTCGCCCGAGGGGCAGCCGCTGGCCGGCACGTTCATGGACTACCTCGTGCCGACCGCGAGCGAGATCCCGCCGGTGACCGTTCACCACATCGAAACGCCGTGCGACCTGACCGAGACCGGTGCCAAGGGCATGGGTGAGGGAGGCACCATCGGCGCTCCGGCCGCCGTACTGGCCGCGGTGAACGACGCCCTCAGGGAATACGACGCGGAGATCGACCACATCCCGGTTCGTCCAGCCGACGTCGTGCGAGCACTGCGGCGCGGCGATGCGGCCGACGCCGTCCGGCAAGAGGAGACCGCATGAAGGACCAGCACCTGGTCACCCTGAACGTCAACGGCAGCGAGCACGAACTGGTGCTCGAGTCACGCCGCACGCTCGCGGACACGCTGCGCCAGGATCTCGGCCTCACCGGCACGCACCTGGGCTGCGAGCACGGTATCTGCGGCGCGTGCACCGTCCTGCTCGACGGTGAACCGGTCCGTGCCTGCCTGGTCTTCGGGGTGCAGGCGGACGGGCACGAGGTCCGTACCGTCGAGGGCCTTGCCCGCGGCGACGAGCTCAACGACCTGCAGCAGGCGTTCAGCAGGCACCACGGCCTGCAGTGCGGGTTCTGCACGCCGGGGTTCCTGATGCTGGCCGAGGCCTACCTGTCCACCGGCCCCGAGGCCGACCCCGACGAGGTGCGCGAAGTGGTCTCGGCCAACCTGTGCCGCTGCACGGGTTACCAGGGCATCGTCGAGGCCGTCACCGAGGTCGCCGCCGAGCGCCGTGGAGAGGCGAAGACGGCACATGACTGACACTCCGGGGCCAGGTGCCGCGCAGGTCGGCAGGCGGGTGCCGCGCAAGGAGGACCACCGGCTCCTGGCCGGCGACGCGCGGTTCGGGGCCGACGTGCAGTTCCCGCGCATTGTGCACGCCAGGATGGTGCGCTCTCCGATCGCGCACGGCACCGTGCTCCGCGTCGATGCGGCGGCGGCGCGCGAGCTGCCCGGGGTCGTCGACGTGGTCACGGCCGAGGACCTGCCCGGTGACCCGCACATTCCGGTGCGGCTCGAGGTCGCGGGAACCGACCTCGGCGAGCGCCTGCAACCGGTGCTCGCCGCCCGCACGGTGCGTTACGTGGGGGAGCCGCTCGCCGTGGTGGTGGCAGAGGACCCGTACGTGGCCGAGGACGCCGCCGAGCTGGTGGAGATCGAGATCGATGAGCTGGAAGTGCTGCTCGACGCCGGCCGCGCGCAGGGCGATGACATCGTCGCGGACTTCGGCCTCGGCTACGGGGACGTGGACTCCGCCTTCGAAGGCGCAGCCCACGTGATCGGGATGGACGTCGCGGTGCAGCGGCACTCGGCCGTGCCGATGGAGCCGCGCGCGCTGACCGTCGGCTACACGCACGCCACGGGCTGCCTGGAGATCTTCGGCTCGACCAAGGTCCCGGCCTTCAACCGCCAGGTCCTCGCCGGGCTTCTCGGCGTGGACGAGGCCACCATCCGGATGCACGCGGTCGACGCGGGCGGCGGGTTCGGCGTCCGCGGCGAGTTCTACCCCGAGGACTTCCTGATCCCGTGGCTGGCCCGCCGGCTGCGGCGCCCGGTGTCGTGGGTCGAGGATCGTGCCGAGCACCTGGTGGCGGTCAACCACTCGCGCGAGCAGCGGCATCGCATCGAGGTCGCGGTGGACGACGAGGGCACGATCCTCGGGCTGCGGGACGACGTGCGCCACGACAACGGTGCCTACGTGCGCACCCACGGCGTCATCGTCCCCGAACTGACACTGGCCATGTTGCCCGGTCCGTACCGGGTCCCCGCCTATGCCGGGCGGGTGCGGGTGGCGTTGACCAACAAGACACCGTGCGGCACCTACCGCGCACCCGGCAGGTTCGAGGGCACCATGGCCAGGGAGCAGCTGCTCGATCTCGTCGCCGCCGAGCTGGGCATGGACCGGGTCGAGCTGCGGCGCCGGAACCTGCTGGCGCGCGAGGAGCTGCCGCTCACCCGCGCGATGCACACCCTTGGCACCGACGTGGTCCTGGACTCCGGTGACTACGTGGGACTGCTCGATCGCGCACTGTCCAGAGTGGACGAGCTCGGCTGGCGCGATCTGCTCGCCAGAGGCCGGGCCGAGGGCCGGGTGCTCGGCCAGGGCGTGTCGATGTTCCTGGAGAAGAGCGGACTCGGCCCGCACGACACCGCGGACGTCGAGATCACCAGCACGGGCCGGATCCGCGTCCATTCCGGTGGCACCTCGCTGGGGCAGGGCATCGAGACCGTGCTGGCACAGGTCGTGGCCGACCAGTTCACGGTCTCGGTCGACCTGGTCGACGTCGTCAACGGTGACACCATGCTGCAGCCCTACGGCACGGGCTCGTGGGCGAGCCGGTCGACGGTGGTCGCGGGCAGCGCGGTGCTCGGTGCGGGCCGGGCCGTCGCCGAGCGCGTCCGCGAGCTCGGGGCGCAGCTGCTCGAGGCGCCGCCGGAGGACGTCGAGATAGCCGACGGCGAGGTCCGCATCCGCGGCGCTGCCACGAACTCCCGCAGCCTCGCCGAGGTCTGGCGGGCGGCGCAGCCGGGAAGCCCGTGGCTGGGGGCGGGCGAGCCCGCAGGGCTGTCGGCCCGCCACCGCTTCAGCGTCGACCACATGACCTACCCCTACGGGGCGCACGTGTGCCTGGTCGAGGTCGACCCCGGCAGCGGCGGTGTGACGGTGCTGCGTTACCTCGTCGCCTACGAGGTGGGCCGGGCCGTCAACCCGGCACTGGTGGAAGGTCAGTTGCGCGGAGGTGTCGCGCAGGGGGTCGGCGGTGCCCTGTTCGAGGAGTTCCGCTACGACGAGTCAGGGCAGCCCCAGTCGACCACGTTCATGGACTACCTGATGCCGACCGCGTCCGAGATCCCGCCCGTCGACGTGGTGCTGTGCGAGGACGCGCCCGCGGCCACGAACCCACTCGGTGCGCGGGGAGCGGGTGAGGGAGGGCTGACCGGTGCGGGGGCGGCGCTGGCGAGCGCGGTGAGCGATGCGATCGGACTTCCGGCGATGACCGGGCTCCCGCTCGACCCCGAGACCCTGGTCGCCGCCATGGCGCGGCCCGCCACGGTACGGGATCGGCTCCGCACGGATGGTATATCATGACATCGCCCACGGGAGATGCGCTCTCGCCAGTCGTGAGAGGAGACCAGGCCTTGCGCTCCAGTGCCGTCGGCGGAATCTCCGGCATGCAGTACTCCTCGAAGAGCGACATCGTCTGCGCCATGTTGCGTGAGCTCATCATCAGCGGAGAGATCGCACCCGCGGAGCCCCTTCGTCAGCGGGATCTGGCGGCACGCTTCGGCGTGAGCCAGACGCCGGTGCGGGAGGCCCTGCGCCGGCTGGAGTCCGAGGGCCTGGTCGTCAACGATCCGCATCGGGGCGCCACCGTCCGGGAGTCCCGCAGCGGCGTCGTGGAGGACAACGCACAGATCCGGGCCGCCCTCGAATCGCTCGGCGCGCGGCTCGCGGCGCGTGCGATCAGTGAGGAGCAGCTGAAGGTGTTGCGCCGGCTCAACGACGAGATGAGGACCGTGCCGGAAGGCGACGAGCGCTACGCCGAGCTCAACCGGGAGTTCCACTTCACGATCTACGAGTCCGCGGCGTCGCCGATGCTGCTGTCGATGATGCGCCTGCTGTGGCAGGCGATGCCCGCGGGGCCGCTGGTGACCCGTAGCCACCGCGAGTCCGTGCGACAGCACGACGAGCTGGTGGACGCGCTCGCGGCAGGGGACACCGAGCAGGCGGCCGCGATCACCGAGAAGCACATCCTGGGCACCACCCACCTGGAGTCGGAGATCGCGCACGGCGTCGGCTCGTGAGTGCGCACGCGATTTAGAACTCGCGTGCGCACTCACGAGGTGGGGATGTGGCCCTTCTTCGCGTGCTGCCTGGCGAGGCTCACGAACTGTTCGGCCTTCTCCGTGGGGGCGGTCGTGAGCAGGCTGACGCCGACGAACAGGGTCAGTGACACCAGCAGCGCCCACACACCCGTGCCCTGCCCGAGCCACGTCGTCGACGTGGACTCCAGGTAGACCACAAGGGATCCGCCGGCGATCACGCTGCTGAGGGCACCGGCCGCGGTGCCCCGCCGCCAGAAGAACGTGCCGACGATGGCCGGCACCATGACGAGCAAGCCCGCCGATGCCGAGACCGACAGGATCGCGATCAGGTCGAGCTGGAGCTGGGCGAACATGTACGCCAGGATCGCGATCACCGGGATCACCAGCTTGCCCAGCGCCAGCTGGCTCTTCTCACCGGCGTCCTTCTTCGCGACGGCGTACACGTCGCGGGTGATGAGCGACGACAACGTCAACAGGATCGAGTCGATCGTCGACACCGCCGCGGCGATGATGCCGATCATCACCAGCAGGCCAAGAGCGGTCGGCACGAGGCCGGACGACAGCAACATCGGCGTCGCCAGGTCCCCGGTCTCCAGGCCGGGGAAGCGGATCGCCGCGGCGAAGCCCCACGTGATGGCGACGAGCGTGTAGATGAAGCCGAAAACCATGAAACCCAGCAACATCCTGCGCAGGTCGACCATCGAGCGAGGGGTGAAGAGACGTTGGCTCACCTGCGGGTTCGAGATGCTGAAGAAGATCCACGGCAGTGTCAGCCCGAGGAACGTGCTGAAGCTGAAGAATCCGTTGCCGGGCACGCTCAGCATCCCGGGATGATCACGTTGGAGGGTGCCGAAGAAGGAGGCGAAGCCGCCCAGCCGGTCGATCACGATCAGCACGACCGCGCTCGCGGTGATCACCATGACGATCGCCTGCAGCGAGTCGGTCCATGCGACCGACCGCAGGCCGGCGACCAGGGAGAACACGATGGCCAGCACCGTTGCCAGGATCGTGCCGGACGTGAACGAGACCGCGCCGTCGGTCATGCCCTGCAGAAGGTAGCCGACCCCGGCCAGCTGGACCGCCGCATAGGGAATGAGGAAGAGGCAGCTCGCCACCGCGGTCACGACGGCGACGGACCTGCTGCCGTACCGCCCGCCGAGGAGCTCGGACGGCGTGATGTAGCCGAACTTCTTGCCCGCCAACCAGAATCGGGGACCGAAGACGACCACGAGTGTCACGCCGCACAGGTAGATCAGTTCGAAGCCGAGCGCGCCGACTCCGCCCTGGTACGCCAGCCCGGCAAGGCCGATCAGCATGAAGGCGCTGTAGGTGGTCGCGCTGTAGCTCATCGCGGACACCAGGCCACCCATGTTGCGGCTGCCGAGGAAGTAACCCGACATGCTCTTCTGGCCACCGCGCCGCGACAGGTAGGCCGTTATGCCCGCGAAGACGACATAGATCGCGATGCCCCACCAGATAATCGATGCGTCCACGATCTCAGTCCTCCCATGTGGAGCTGACGATTGCGTTGATCGCGATCACGACTGCCGTGGACAGGATCCAGAAGAGCATGCTGCCGTACCACGCGTCCACGTCGCTGAGGAGCGTGTACGGAACAGCGAAGCTCGCCAGTATGAGTACCAGTACCAACGTCAGCAGCCATCGCGCCCGCCGGTTCTCCATGGGCTTCTCCATGGGTACTGCCCCTTCCAGGAGGCAAGTTGTATACCAAATTTCATCAATCACACCCGAGATCTTCGTCGCAGTCAATAGCCGCGACACCGAAGTTTCGGCTACCCGGTGGCAGGACCTCTCACCGGAGCATGGAGGGGCCGACGAAGGAGCCGGACCATTGGGCACGGCTCAGGAGGAGTCCGGTGCGGACGGAGCGATCGGGAAGCTGCTGTGGAAGACCTGCTCGGGATCGTAGACGGACTTCAGGGTGCGCAGCCGGTCAAGGGTGGATCCCGGAAGGGCGTCCTGAAGCTGCTGTTCCCCGGTTCTCGTCTCGAAACTGAGGTAGAGGCCGTCCAGATGGGGGCGCCTTCGTCGCGTTGATCCGCAGCGCCGCCTCCGACGAGGACACGGCCAAGCGGCTGTTCACAGCGATGCGCGGTCGCAGCCTCGACGCCTATCGGAGTGTGCTGGACGTGCCCGATCTCGAGAACCGGGTCGAGCTGCTTGCCGCCCACCTGATCGGGGTCACCTTCACGCGCCACGTTCTTCGGGCCGGCCCGCTGGCGGCGATGGCTGACGACGAACTCACCCGCTACCTCGCGGACACCCTCCGAACCATCCTCCTCGGCCCTGCCTCGCCGGGGGCGGGGCCGTAGGCGCACAGCGTGGTAGCCGGTGGAATCACACCCCGGCGAAGCCCTTGACCAGTGTCGTCGCGACCTCGTCGAGATAACTGCCCGAGCGGCGGTGCGTGAAGAGGTTATCCGGTTGCCCGATTGACATGACTCGCACGCACGCGCATTCTGGGAGCGCTCCAAACCGCCGGTAGCCGGAGGAACACGGCATGCGACTGTCCAGAGACGGACCGGCTCGTTCGCGATTGCCGTTCGCCGCGGAGCCACAGCCGAGCGTGGCGCCGTAACCGCGACGTGTTCGCTTCAGGCCGCTTGCCTGCTCGGTGGTCTGGTTCGGCTGTTCGATCTCGTTGCCCGTGCCGGATCGTACGGTGGCGTACACAATTATCGTGCGGCAGAAGCCGGAGCGCGCCGGGCGGCCGGACCGGCGTGACCTGAAGCGGTGCCGAAGGAAGGCGGCCGCGCGAAATGCCGAACCGGATGCTGACCTTGGCGATCCGGCGGGCAATGTGCGCCGAAACTCCGGCGTGAGACTCCCGGTAGGAGTCCTTTTCGGTCAACTTGAGCGCACTTTGCAGAATGACAATTGCTTGGTACGGTCCTGCATGGGAGCGCTCCCAGACTCGCCAGGGAGTAACTCTTCTCCGACACCGTTGTCGAGCGGAACAGTAAGGAGCCGGAATGAAGACAGGTTCTCGAACGCGGAGACGCAGCTCGCGTCAGCCGCATCGCTATCTCGCAGGGGTGTCCGCGGCGATGCTGGCGGCCACCGGTCTCCTCGTCGCCGGGGGTGCGCCGGCGACGGCCGCCGAGCGGGTCGACAACCCGTACGAGGGCGCCGAGGTCTACGTGAACCCGATCTGGGCGGCGAACGCGGCCGCTGAGCCGGGAGGTGACGCGGTCGCCGACGAGCCGACCGGTGTCTGGCTGGACCGGATCAGTGCGATCCACGGTAACGACAGCCCGACGACCGGAAGCTTCGGTCTCCGGGACCACCTCGACGAGGCCCTGGCACAGAACGCCGACCTGGTTCAGGTCGTCATCTACAACCTGCCGGGCCGGGACTGCGCGGCGTTGGCCTCCAACGGCGAGCTGGGCCCTGACGAGCTCGGCCGGTACGAGTCCGAGTACATCGACCCGATCGCGGAGATCCTGTCCGAGCCGGCCTATGCCGAGCTGCGGATCGTGACCACGATCGAGATCGACTCGCTGCCCAACCTGATCACCAACGTGGGCAGCAGGGAGACCGCGACCGAGAACTGCGACGAGATGCTGGCCAACGGCAACTACGTCAACGGTGTCGGATACGCGCTCGCGCAGCTGGGCGCGATCCCGAACGTGTACAACTACGTCGACGCCGGTCACCACGGCTGGATCGGGTGGGAGGACAACTTCGAGGCCAGCGCCGAGATCATGTTCGAAGCCGCCAATGCCAACGGCGCGCAGCCGTCGGACGTGCACGGCTTCATCGCCAACACGGCGAACTACAGCGCTCTCGTCGAGCCGCACTTCGATGTCGACGACGTGGTCAACGGGCAGCCGGTTCGGGAGAACTCGAGCTGGATCGACTGGAACAGCTACGTGGACGAGCTGTCGTTCGCGCAGGCGTTCCGGCAGCAGGCGGTGGAGGAGGGCTTCCAGCCCGACATCGGGATGCTGATCGACACCTCGCGTAACGGCTGGGGCGGTCCGAACCGGCCGGACGGGCCGGGACCGACCACGAGCGCGGACGCCTACGTCGACGGCGGGCGGATCGACCGCCGGATCCAGACGGGCAACTGGTGCAACCAGGAGGGTGCCGGCCTTGGCGAGCGGCCGCAGGCGAACCCGGCGTCCGGAATCGACGCCTACGTCTGGATGAAGCCGCCCGGCGAGTCGGACGGCTCCAGCGAGGAGATTCCGAACGACGAGGGCAAGGGCTTCGACCGGATGTGCGACCCGACCTACGGTGGCAATCCGCGTAACGGGAACAACATGAGCGGTGCCCTGCCGAACGCGCCGGTCTCCGGCCACTGGTTCTCCGCGCAGTTCCAGCAGCTTCTGCAGAACGCCCACCCGCCCATCGGCAGTGACTCCGGTGGTCCCGGTGACCCGGGTGACCCGGGTGACCCCGCAGCTGAATGCTCCGTGGACTACGGCGTGCAGAGCCAGTGGAACAACGGCTACGTCGCCCAGGTGACGGTGCGCAACACCAGCGGCTCGAACCTGTCCAGCTGGACGCTGCGCTTCACCAACCCCAACGGCCAGCAGGTCACCAGTTCGTGGAACGCCACCGTGAGTCAGCAGGGCGACCAGGTGACCGCGACCGGCAGCGGATGGAACGGAGGTATCCCCGCGGGCGGCTCGGTGAGCTTCGGCTTCCAGGGCACTCTCACCGGTGCGCACACCACGCCCTCCGGCTTCACCCTGAACGCGTCCACCTGCGACTGATCCGGCGAGTAGGCGAAGACGGGAGTGGGAGCGCCACCGGGTGCGCCCACTCCCGTCCTGCTTTGACAGGGAGTTCCCATGTTGCGACAAGTTCGAACGGCACTGCTGTCGGTGGGGGTCGGCCTCGCCGTTGCCGGACAACTGATCTCACCCAGCTCGGCGGCCACCACCTCGACGGCGCGGGCCGAGGCCACGGTCCCACCGGAACAGCTGGAGATCACCACCACGGCGGTCGCCTCCGGGCTGCAACGCCCGACCGCCATCGCCACCCCCGACGACGGCAGCGGACGCCTGTTCATCGCCGAGAAGCCGGGCACCGTCCGGCAGTACCATCCCGATACCGGGCTCGCCACGCAGCCGTTGCTGGACCTCAGCGACCGGGTCGACACCTCCGGCAACGAGCGCGGCCTGCTCGGCATCGCCGCCTCGCCCGGTTTCGCGGCCGATCACCAGCTCTACGCCGCCTACACGAGCCTTCCCGACGGAGCCGTGACGCTCTCCCGCTTCACGCTCGACCCCGCAGGTGACGCGGCCGGGTCCGAGCAGGTACTGCTCAGCCAGCCACACAGCGAGTACAACAACCACAACGGCGGGCACGTCACCTTCGGCCCGGACGGCCACCTCTACCTGGCCATCGGCGACGGCGGCCACTCCGGTGACCCGTTCGACAGCGGCCAGGACCTCGGCACCCTGCTCGGCAAGATCATCCGGCTGGATGTCAGCGCGCGGTGCGGTGACCGGGCCTACTGTGTCCCGGAGGACAACCCGTTCACCCGGACGCCCGGCGCGCGCGAGGAGATATGGAGCTTCGGCCTGCGCAACCCGTGGAAGTACTCCTTCGACGCCGCCGACGGTTCACTGTGGATCGGCGACGTCGGCCAGGGTTCGTTCGAGGAGGTCAACCATGTGCCGGCCGGGACCGGCGGGCACAACTTCGGTTGGTCCTGCCGGGAAGGTCCCGCCGAGTTCGACGAGGGCCAGTGCCGGTCCGACGCCGAGTACGTTTCCCCCGTCTTCTCCTACCCCAGTACGGAGGGCTGTTCGGTCATCGGCGGACAGGTCTACCGCGGCGAACGGTACGCCGCGCTGGCGGGCGGTACCTACGTCGCCGCCGACTACTGCTCCGCGACCGTGTGGGGCGTGCGGCCCTCGGGTGACGGTTCGTACGACAGTGCCGTGATCGGCACCTTCCCGGTGCAGGTCACCGCTTTCGGCGCGGACGAGGCCGGCGAGCTGTACGTCGTCAACGACCTGCCCGGCCGGCTCCACCGAGTCTCGTTCGAGGCGGCCGAACCACAGCGCGACTGCAGTGTCCGGTACGAGGTGGACAGCGAATGGGGCACCGGGTTCACCGCCTCGGTGACGGTGCGCAATACCGGGGCCACCGCGGTCGAGGAATGGGAGCTGGAATGGGACTTCCCGGCGGGCCAGCGGATCGCCGGAGCGTGGAACACCAGGGCCGCTCAGCACGATGCGACGGTCTCGGCCAAGGGCGTCGAATGGAACCGTGACCTCCCGATCACCGGGACGGTCTCCTTCGGATTCCAGGCCACGCGGGACGGGCCGAACACGGCACCGACCGCGTTCACCCTGAACGGCGCTCCGTGCGTGAACCTGGCGAGCTCGATGGGCTAGCAACCCGGGAGCGCTCCCATTGTCCTCGTCGGACCTCGGACCCACCACGCGAGGGGCCGCCTGCCAACGTCAACCGGCCGCCAGCAGGTTCTGACGCGGCGAATGGGGGCCTGTCCGGCCGGACAGGCCCCCATTCCTTTCCGTCTCAGCCGCAGGGGACGCCGTTCACGGTGAACGAGCCGGGCGGCGGGCTGCCGCCGTGCCGTGTTCCCTGCACGCCGAAGCGCGCCGAGTCGCCCGGTTCGATGGTGCCGTTCCACGCCGGGCTCTTCGCGGTGACGGCCCTGCCGGCCTGGGTCACCTGTGCGTTCCAGGCGCTGGTGACCCGCTGGTCGCCTGCGTATTGCCAGGCCACGGTCCAGTCCCGCATCGGCGCGGTACCGGTGTTGGCCACGACGACCTCCGCCACGAACCCGTCCGCCCACTCGCTCTGCACCCGGTAGGAGACCGTGCAGGAGCTGCCGCCGGGAGGTTGCGCCGTCGCCAGGTCATCGGTGAACGACGCCATCCAGGCCAGTGGCGCGTTCCAGTTGATGGTCACCTCGTTGGTGGCCCAGGACCCGATGTCGTCGATGTAGCAGAGCGCAGGCGCGCAGCCGGCCAGATGCTCGGCGGCGACCGGATCCTGGATGCCGGTGTTCGGTCCGCCCGCGAGCGACCCGGCCGGTGGGTTGGGCAGCGAGGTGTCGAGCTGGTTCGCCCAGAACCGGTGGTGCTGGTTGCGGGCGTCGTGCTCGCCGTAACCGGTCACGTAGGACCGGTTCAGTGGGTTGCGGCCCAGCAGGTAGTCCCAGCCGGTCAGCACCGCGTCGGCGAACTCGCCGCGCCCGGTCAGGTCATGGGCCGTGGCCAGCACGACCATGTTGTTCAGGACCTGGCTGTTGGAGCCCCAGACGTAGTCGTACCCGGCAGGGGCGTACGGCAGGTCGTAGGCCTCGGCGTTCGCGGTCGCGACGTAACGCTGCGCACCTCGCACCACCGCGTCGCGGACGAACGTGAGCCGCTCGGCGGACAGCTCGCTCGGTACCGTGGCCAGGTTCAGCATGCCGAGCGCCGCCACGGATGCCCAGCCGAAGCCGCCGTCGGTGAACACGTCCGCGTCGTGGTGCTCGGAGGAACTGACCTCGGTCCAGTACTCGCCGGAGCCGGTGGTCAGGTACAGCTCCGCCGCGGCCCAGTAGAACTCGTCGGTCACGTCGGTGTCGCTGTAGGCACCACCACCGACACCGTCGTCCGGGTCGGCGTAGCGTGCCGGATGCGCCTTGGCCGCGCCCCACGCCGTCTCGGCCGCGCGGAGGCACCGCGCCGCGAAGTCGGCGTCGTACCGGGCGAACAGCCGGGCACACTGCGCGCCAACGGCGGCGAGGTTCAGCGTCGCCGCCGTCGACGCCGGATGCAGTTCCCGCCGCTCCGGGTCCTCGTGCGGAAGCAGCGGCAGGCCGGTCCAGTTCTCGTCGTGCACCTTGTGATGTGCCATCCCGGCCAGCTCCTGGCCGGTGGGCACCTGCATGCTCAGCAGGAACTCGACCTGCCACCGCGCCTCGTCCAGCACGTCGGGTACGCCGTTGCCCTGCTCGGGAACCGCCAGTGAGCCGTCCCCGAGCCGCGCCGGGTCGGCGCGATCCGCGTGCAGGGTGCGCTCATAGGTGCTCAGCACCTGGGCGGCCGAGATTCCCCCGTTGACGACGTACTTGCCGTGGTCGCCCGCGTCGTACCAGCCGCCGCTCACGTCGAGGGTGTAGTCGCAGACCCCCGGCTGGCAGGGAACTTCGACATCGCCCTGGTTGGGGGGCATCTGGAGGTGCCCGGCCGGCCGGGCGTAGGAGTCACCGACGTACTCCGGTTCGATCTCGACGCCACTTCGCTGGTGGTAGAAGAAGGCGAGCGAGTCGGTGCGCAGGGACGAGTAGATGTCCGCCCGGATGTCGAACGGGTGGCTCGTCTCGCCGTCAGCGGTGAGGGTGTAGCCGGCGCCGCCCCGGCGGTAGTCGCTGAAGTCGATGCGGTGCGTCGACTGGTTCGAGGTGGGGTCCACGCCCTGGGGGCTGCTGGTCCCCTTGTCCACCACCGTGCCGTCGGCATCGGCCAGCTGCCACGTGACGGGCTCCGCCGAGTCGGTCACCAGGTTGGCGTGCTTGGGACCTGCCGGCAGGTAGCCCACCTGGTTCACCCGCACCCGGGGACCGGTGTCGGGCTCGTAGGGCGGGGGCGCCTCGCCGCCACGCAGCGATACGTCGTCGAGGCAGAAGGTCCACGGCTCCGCGCTGCCGCCCACCTGGAAGGCGACCTGACCGGTGTCCGTCGTGAGCGCCGAGGTGAAGCTGTAGCTGAACTGCGTGGCCTCGGCGCCCAGCGCGACCCGCTCCGAGAGCGCCGAGGTGTAGGGCTCGGCGGCGAGCTGCACGTTGGCGCTGATGGTCGCCGGCACGGAGGCGGTCGCGGTGAAGGACAGTTCGTAGGACTCGCCGCCGACAAGCGCGATGTCGTTCTGGCCGATGATGGCGTCCCACGGGTTCGCCGTGTCGCCGGGGACATCGGCGCACAGAGTTCCGTCCAGCACCGTGGCCGGTGTGTTCTCGGTGTGCCACCAGGGCGGTAGCCCCTCGGCGAAGTCACCGTTGCTGACCTGCTCGGCCGGCTGCTGTGCGGCGGCGACGGAGGCAGGCACACCGGCCAGCGGCACGGCCAGTGCCGTGGCGAGCAGTGGAACGAGCAGGTTCGGATTCGGGCGGCGTCTCGATCGGCGCATTTCGGGTTCCTCTCGCTCAGCGGGATGTGCACTGTCGCCACGTCGACCGAAGCCGGAGCCATGGGAGCGCTCCCAGGCGACGCCCTGGGAATTTTCCTCCGGATCGGCGCGGTGTCAACAGGTAACCGACCGGCGGGATCGGCCGGATCGGTCGTTTCACCACGTGCGTGATCGGCCGAGAGGGGCGCCGCGGGGGAATGTCCTTTACGGACAGCCGCCGCGTGTGTGCCGCCGGTGACCGCGCGCGGTCATGTGACACCCCTAACGGGCATGTCGGGGCCGTTTCGTGAGCGTTCCCAGTACGATGTGCCTGGTCGGGGGATCATGAGTCGATCAAGGGGAGTGGGCGGCATGCCGAGTTCAAGCCGGATGCGGACGGCTGGTCGACCGACGCTTGAACAGGTCGCCGCGGAGGCGGGCGTCTCGCGTGGCACGGTCTCCCGGGTCGTCAACGGATCGCTCGAGGTGAGTGCCGGCACGCTCAAGGCGGTACAGGACGCGATCCGGAAACTTGGCTACGTGCCGAACCACGCAGCGCGCAGTCTCGTGACGCGGCGCAGCGACACCGTGTTGTTCGTGGTGTCGGAGTCGGACGCGCGGGTGTTCAGTGAGCCGTTCTTCGCCGCGCTCGTGCGCGGACTCAGCCAGGAACTGTCGATGACGACCCTGCAGTTGAACCTGATGATGGCGAGCACGGCACGACAGCACGAGCGGGTCGAGCACCTCGTGCGCAACGGACATGTGGACGGTGTCGCGCTCATCTCCCTGCACGGCGACGACCCGCTGCCTCGTAACCTGGCGGCCGCGGGCACGCCCGTGGCGCTCAGCGGCAGGCCGATGTCCGATATGGATCACGTTCCGTACGTCGACGCCGACAATCTCGGTGGCTCCCGGGCCGCGACCGAGTACCTGTACCAGCAGGGCCGCCGCCGCTTCGCCACGATCACCGGGCCGCAGGACATGGCCGCTGGTATCGACCGGCTCGCGGGCTTCCGCTCGGCGTTGAAGGGGCGGCGTGGCGTGACCCGGCGGGTGGCCCAGGGCGACTTCGGCCAGGCGAGTGGTGAGCACGCGATGCGCGAGCTCCTGACCGTGGATCCCGAGATCGATGCCGTGTTCGCGGCGAGTGACCTCATGGCGGCCGGCGCCCTGCGTGCGTTGCGCGCCGAGGGCCGCCGGGTGCCCGACGACGTCGCGCTGGTCGGCTTCGACGACTCGGACGTGGCACGCAACACCGAGCCCTCGCTGACCAGTGTGCGGCAGCCGGTGCACGAGATGGGCCGGGAGCTCGCCAGGCTACTGATGACCCAGATCGACCGGCCAGGGCAGAGGCTTCCGCCGGCGATCCTGCCGACCGAGCTGGTGCGCCGCGAGTCGGCGTGACCGGCTGGTACCCCGGCGTGCGCGCGTAGGGTCCGGTCAGTCGTCGTCACCGCCGAGGAAGGCGTCCACGGCCTTGGCGGTGGCCTCCGGCGGGATGCCGTGGTCGGCCCCGCCCGGCACGTCGACGTACCGCGCACGGGCCAGGTGCCCGGTCAGCGTCCGGGCGGCGTCGCGCAGTCCCGGCCAGGAGTCGTTGCTGCTGAGCACGAGGGTCTCGATGCCGAGCCGCGCCATCGGCGCGATGGGCAGGTTCGGCGCCCTGGTGATCGCCGCGTCGTACACCACGGTCTGTGCGACCGCTCGAGTCTGGACCACATGGGTGACCGCCGGATCTCCTCCACCGTGTGGGCCGGGAGGCCGATGCCGTCGATCTGCATGGTCGCGACGGCGTCGCCGGGCCTGCCGTCGGCGATCAGCGCGGCCAGCCGTTCGGGGAGGTCCTCCGGCCCGGGGCGGGCGAGGCCGCCGATGGCGAAAGGCGGCTCGTACAGTGCCAGCCGGGTGATGCGGGATCCCGCGACGGCGGCCCGCAGTGCCAGGATCGCGCCCGAGGAGTAGCCGAACACCGCGGCCTCGCCGCCCTCGGCCGCGATGACCGCGTCGAGGTCCTCGATCTCGCGCTGGACGTCGTATGTCGCGGCGTCGGCCGGGGTGATCGCGTCACCGCTGCGGCCGCGGCCACGCCGGTCGGGACAGACGACCGTGTAGCGGTCCTCGAGCTGCTCCGCCAGCGGCGCGCACGTCGTGGCGTCGTTGAAGGCGCCGGGCACGAAGACGACGACCGGGCCGCTGCCCGCCCGGTCGTACGCGATGGTGGTGCCGTCCGCCGAGGTCACGGTCTGCATGGCTAATCTCCTTCACCGATGGGTCGGTCCACCCGGTCGACGTACGGCACGGCCGGTGATGGACAGCCATCCGCGAGAGATTGTCCGCGAACCGGGTGTCCATCGGCGGCGGTTCCGTACGTCGGAGAGGTGACGGCCGGTACGAGAGGAGAGGCGCATGCGATACCTGCTGATGATCAGCGCGGACGAGACAGAGGTAGACGAGGTGCCGAACGAGGAAGGCATGAGGGCCTTCACCGCCTGGATGGACGACCTCGTGGAACGGGGCGTGATCCGCGCGCACGAGGGGCTGCAGCCCAGCCGGACGGCGACGACCGTACGAGTGCGCGGCGACGAGGTACTGCTGACGGACGGGCCCTACATCGAGGCGAAGGACCAGATCGGGGGCTTCGCGTTGATCGAGGTCGATGACCTGGACGAAGCGGTCGAGATCGCCGCGGGACATCCCGCCTGCTCGGTCGGGCAGGTCGAGATCCGGCCCCTGCGCGAGCCATGACCGATGTCGCCGGGGCCGTCGCGGCCGCGTTCCACGAGGAGTGGGGGCGGCTCGTCGCGACACTCATCGGCCGCACCGGTGACTGGGACCTGGCCGAGGAATGCACGCAGGAGGCATTCACCCTCGCCTGGCGGACCTGGCCGCGTGACGGCGTGCCCGACCGGCCCGGCGCGTGGTTGCTCGCCGCCGCCCGCAACCGGGCGGTGGACCGGTTGCGCCGTGAACGGGTGGGTGAGGCCAAGCTGAAGGAGCTTGCGGTGATCGGTGACTCCGGATCGCGGGAGCCGGATCTCGACGCCCTCGACAGCGGCGTCGAGGACGAGCGGCTGCGGCTGATCTTCACCTGCTGTCACCCGGCGCTCGCGTTCGAGGCGCAGGTGGCGCTCGCGCTACGGACGCTCACGGGGCTGTCGACGGCCGAGATCGCCAGGGCGTTCGGGGTGCCCGAGGCGACCATGGCCAAGCGCCTGGTGCGTGCCAAGCACAAGGTCCGGGACGCCGCGATTCCCTACCGGGTGCCGCCCGCGCACCGGCTGCCCGAGCGGATCCGCGCTGTCCTCGGAGTCGTCTACCTGCTCTTCAACGAGGGTTACGTGGCCACGTCCGGCGCGGACCTGCACCGCCCGGTGCCGGCGCTGGAGGCGCTGCGGCTGGCGGCACTGCTGGTCGAGCTTGTGCCGGACGATCCGGAGGTGCGTGGACTGAATGCGCTGATGCAGCTGCAGCATGCGCGGTCCGCGGCGCGGGTGTCCGCGGACGGGGTCCTCGTGCCGCTGGAGGAGCAGGACCGTACGTTGTGGGATCGTTCGCTCATCGCGGCGGGCCTCGCGGAGCTGCGGCGTGCCGCACTGCGGGAGCAGGTCGGGCCGTACCAGCTGCAGGCGATGATCGCGGCCTGTCACGTGGCCGCGGCGTCCGCAGTGGACACCGACTGGGGGCGCATCGTCGAGCTGTACGACGCACTCCTGGCCCAGGTGCCCTCGCCCACGGTCGCGCTGAACCGGGCGATCGCTGTGGCGATGCGGTCGGGCCCGGAGGCGGGGCTGGGTCTGCTGGACGACCTCGCCCGGGACGGCGGTCTGGAACGCAGCCACCTGCTGCCGGCCGCGCGGGCGGACCTGCTGCGCAGGCTGGGGCGGTCCGGTCCGGCCGCCGAGGCGTACCGGGTAGCGCTCGGACTTACCTCGAACGCGGCGGAGCGCGCGTATCTGCGGCGCCGCCTCCACGAACTCGGTTGATGCCGAGCGGTGAGCCGTCGATGCGAGCCACTCGACGTCATCGATTCCGATGTGATCCTTGTCGGGAAGCGCCGCAGGGAGTACGACTCGGCGGCGTTCTACCGAATGGTGCGCCGCTGACCGTGGACGTTCTCCCTCGCCGGAGAGTGAGCGCCTTGGCGCAGGTCCGTCCGACCGCTCGTGCGTTGCTCGGTTGTTGTCGCCGCTGTTCCAGGATGGCCGGTGAGGGGTATCCCGATCCGCAGCGGGTGTATACAGACGGGAATGCCGTTGCGTTGCCGCCACAGGCCGGTGCCGAACGTCTCGCCGTTACGTCTGGTAGTTACTTCGAACTCTCCGACAGCGAAAACTCTGACTGGGCAGACGATGCACGGCACCCGTGGTGTTCAAACGGACTCGTGGTTCTTCTGCACATACTGGTACTGTTCCTCGAACATTCGATCGAAGAGGTCGAAAACGTCGTCGACGATCTTCAACGCGCGTCTTTCCTGTTCGTTGGTGAGCGATACTCTCGCTAGTTCGGTTTCAACGTCGTCGGTGCCCATGGCATGACCGGTCTCCAGTTCGCAGTGCTCGTCGCCGAAGTACCGGAGCGTGTGCCCGGTTTGCTGTTCATAGTCATGTGCTGCTTGCCGGAACGCGCCGAAGGCGACGGCGCCGGTTCCCTCGATTGCTTCGACCATGACCAGGGTCATGACGGAGCCCAGGCCGGCGGCCAGGCTGATCAGTTCGTAGCTGACCCTGCGGCTGTGCTGGGAGTCGTCACTCCACAGGGCCGACATCAGGGTGGTCGGCGTTGTGTTCCCGTCGAACCCGAGGGTCCTGAGATCGTCGAGGAACATCTGCCAGTGGTTGGCGTCCTCCTCGGTGTGGTTGTTGATGATCTGCTGCACCAGGTCGGTTCTGTCGACGTTACGCAGGACGTACTTGTTGAGATCGGAGAAGGTCATCACGAAGTGCGCGATATTCAGTGAGAAGGACAGCCGTTCACCCGGAGAGACACTCCTGTCGGTCATGAAGGAGATGAGTGGATTTTCGGACAGATCCAGCTGGCATTTCTGGATCCGGTCGTCAACGGCCTGCATGACGTTCTCCTCGTGGTTACGTGATGCGGAAAGGCGATGTTCAGCCCGATCCACCGTAACCACGGAGGTGGACCGGAAAGCAAGCATGCGCGGGGATGGATGTGTTAAAACGACCGTGATGTTTAGAATCGGTTCCTGGTCCGCTTGGCCGAGTCGCCGACGAATTGCTGAGAGCTTTCCTGCACGGTGCCGAGCCGCGGCAGCCGGCGCCCGCGAGTGCCACGGTCCCGCGCGCGGTCCACAGGAGGATCGGTGGCGACCCCAGCCGACCGGCTTGTCGTGGCCGGGCACGGGTGGCCTGTCCGGTCCAGCGCCGACCGTCTCGCCCGACAGCTGTTCGGACGGTGCAGGCGGTCGCGCCGGTGCACCACGCGGCGGCCGGGCCGCGCGGGCCTGCGCCGCGCATCACCTGCCTTCCGCGACCGGCCGCGATGCGCGACAATCCGTCACGTGCTGACCGCCGAGATGCGTTTCCGGGGGCCGCGGGGGCTCGTGGAGATGGGCTCCGCGGTCTCGCAGGCCCTCGTCCCGCAGCGGCTGACGGCCGAGGCCGGCCGGTTCCGTGCGGTGGTGACCGCGGTCGGTCTGGGTGAGGTCCGGGCGGTGCGGGCCGCGGCGGCGCCGCTGCGCGCGGTCCGTGCGGTCCCGCGGGGCTCCGACGGCAGCCTGTTCGTGCTCCTGGGCCTGGGTGCACGCGGCGAGATCACGCATGCGGGCGGACGTGCGCCGGTCGACCCCGGGCACGACCGGGGAGGCGATCGGGGAGCTGGTGCGGCGCCTGGGAGTGGAGTCGGTGGCTCGCGAGACGCCGACCTGGCTGTCGCCGAGGCGGCCTTCGCCAGGATGACGCCCGAGCCACTGGCCCGCACGGCCGAACCGGTGGACGTGGCCGGGTTCGACGGGCTGCCCATCCCACGCTCCTTCCTGCACGCGGTCGACGACAACGCATTTCCGGCGCACGAGTTCACCTGGCATCCCGGCCAGTCGCGAAGGCTGGGTCGGTTCCGGCTGGTGCGGATGGCCGGCGGCCACGAGGTGCTGTTCACCGACCCTGCCGGGCTCGCCGCGAGGCTGGTGGAGGCAGGTCGTGACTGAGGCCGCCACCCTGCTCGACGGCACGATCGCCGAGGCGGCGGCCGCCGTGCGCACGGGCACCGTGAGCCCGGAAGCCCTCGTCGAGGCCGCGCTCGAACGCATCGCCGAACGCGATCCGCGGATCAACGCGGTGGTCACCCTGGATGCCGGCGCGGCACTGGCGGCCGCCCGGTCGGGGCCGGCCGGAGGACCGCTGTGCGGGGTGCCGTTCCTGGTCAAGGACCTGCACGCCGAGGTCGAAGGGCTCCCGCTCGCCAGGGGAAGCCGGCTGTTCGAGGATGCACCGTCGCCCGGCACGTCCACGATCGTGAGCCGGTTGCGCGCGGCAGGCGGCGTGGTGCTGGGCCGCACCAACAGCCCCGAGTTCGGACTCAACATCACCACCGAGCCCCGGCTGTGGGGGCCGACGCGCAACCCACACGATCCGGTGCGCTCGGCAGGCGGATCCAGCGGTGGATCGGCCGCGGCGGTCGCCGCAGGCATGGTGCCGTTCGCCCACGCGACCGACAGTGGCGGGTCGATCCGGATTCCGGCGGCGTGGTGCGGGCTCGTCGGGTTCAAGCCCTCGCGTGATCTCAACCCGCTGGGCCCGTTCCGGCACGACGGCTGGGACGGCCTGGGACACGAGCACGCCCTCACCCGGACCGTGCTGGACTCCGCGCTCCTGCTGGCCGTGACATCGGGCGCGGCGACGGGCGACGCGCGTCCCCGGCCGCCGCTGCGGCTCGCCGACCTGCCCGCACCGGGAGTGCTGCGCGTCGGGCTCGTCGAGGCGACCGCGGACGGCACTCCGGTGCACCCGGCGTGCCGCTCCGCCGTGCTGCGTGCCGCCGCCGACCTGCGCACCGCCGGGCACGAGGTCGTGCCGCTGGCGCTGCCCGCCGAGGCCGCCGGGCTCGGCTCGGTGCTGGGGGCGGTCATCGCGGGAAACGTGGCGGCGCTGGTGCGGCAACGAGAAACCGAGCGTGGGCGCCCCGCCGGCGAGGACGAGCTGGAACCGGCGGTAGCCGACCTGGTGGAGCGGGGCAGGCGCATGTCCGCGGCCGACCACGTCGACGCGGTGGCCGCGCTGCATCGGCTCGGCCGCCGGCTGGCCGTGGCGTTCTCCGTCGTGGACGTGATCCTCACCCCGACCACCGCGCAGCCGGCGCCGCCGGTCGGTGTGTTGCACACCGACCGGCCCGCGGCGGAGCTGTTCGCCGAGATCGTCCGGATCGCGCCCTTCACCGGCCTGTTCAACGTGACCGGCGGCCCGGCACTGAGCCTGCCCTACGGCGACGACGACGGCGTACCGCTCGGGGTGCAGCTCGCCGCGGCGAACGGGCAGGACGCGACGGTGCTGCGCCTGGCACACGCCCTCGAACGGGCCCGGTAGCCGGGGGCGTGATTGTCCACTCCGGACGGGCGATGGCCGGAACCTCGCTGGCCGGCCTCCCGCGGCTCAGCGATCGGTGCTCCCCGAGGTGGCGGCGGGAGTCGCGGCCTTCGCCGTTCGGGCGCCGCCGGGGCGCAGCCCCCGGACCGCGGCGCCGCCGAGGACGACGATGACCGCCACGAGGAGGTACACCTGGGTGGGACTCCAGCTGGCGTCGAGCAGTTGCCCGATGAGGACCGGCGACAGGATCGCGCCGATACGGCCGATGCCGATGGCCCATCCGACGCCGGTCGCGCGAACGGACGGAGCGTAGATCGACGGCGTCAGGGCGTACAGGCCCGCGATGCAGCCGTTGATGAACAGCCCGATGAGCACGCCGACGCCGAACGCGGCCGCGAGTCCGGACGTGGCCGGGACGAAGGCGGCGAGCAGCACGGCCGTCAGCAAGGTGTAGGCGACCAGCACGTTCCGCAGCGCGAAGCGGGTCGCCAGCAGACCCAGCAGGGTGGTGCCGAAGATCCCGCCCAGGTTGAGCAGCACACCGCCGGTGATGCCTTCCGTTGTGGACAGACCCGCCTCCACCAGAAGCTTCGGCGTCCAACTCGTCACGAAGTAGAACCCGAACATGATCATGAAGAAGCCGGCCCAGGTCAGGATCGTGTTCCGGCGCATGTCCGGGGACAGGATGTGCTGGAGCTTGCCCAGGGCGCGCCGCCGCGCCGGGGTGTCCACCGCCGGCATGGCCTCCACCGTCGGCTGGCGCATCGAAGCCAGCAGCCTGTTGAGCCGGGGGAGCGCACCGGCCGACCGCTGGGTCAGCAGGAAGTCCAGCGATTCCGGCAGGCGCCACAGCACGGCCGGGATCAGCAGCGCGGTCGCGATGGCGCCGAAGAGGAACACGGAGCGCCATCCGCCGTCCTGCTGGAGCACGGCGGCGACGACCCCGCCGGCGGTGGCGCCGATGGCATAGCCGGTCGAGTTGAGACTCACCGCGAGCCCGCGCCAGCGTGCGTTCGCATACTCCGCGGCGATGACGTTGCTGCTCGCCAGGATGCCCCCGATGCCGACTCCGGTCAGCAGCCGGGTCAGCCCGAGCTGGGTCGCGTCCTGGCTGGCCGCGGACAGGAACATGCCACCCGAGGAGACCACCAGGCAGATCAGGATCATCGCGCGGCGGCCGATCCGGTCCGCGAACGGGGCGAGAAACATCGATCCCAGTGCCATTCCGACCAGTCCGGCGCTGAGCAGCAGCCCGAGTTGCGACGCGGAGATCTGCCATTCGTCCGACACCCCGCTCGCGGTGAACGCCATGACCAGCACGTCGAAGCCGTCGAGGACGTTGAGCAGGACACAGATGCCGACCGCGGACCACTGGAAGAACGACATCGGACTCGCGTCGATGCGCTCCCGAAGTTGAATGCTCATGTCTGCCTCACTCCGATTCGGCGGAAGGTAGCTGCCGAGAGTGGGCGGGCACCCGATTCGCGACAATGCGATTCCCATTGAATGGGAGTGTGATCGACAGATCGGCCCGGCGCGGCTCATGATGCGTGGGTGGCAAGGTCGCCGAGCGGGGAGTCAGTGCTGAGCCGGGCCGTGCGCATCTTCGGCGCCTTCGATCCGGAGAACCCGGCGCTCACGCTGACCGAGATCAGCCGTCGCGCGTGCCTTCCGCTGGCCACCACCGGCCGCATGGTCGACGAGCTGGTGCGGCACGGCCTGCTGCAGCGCGACGCGCGACGCTACGTGCGTATCGGTGTCCGCATGTGGGAGCTGGCGCAGCGGGCGTCGCCGACGCTGGACCTGCGCGAGGCGGCGATGCCGTTCATGGAGGATGCGCAGGCCGTGGTCGGCCACTCCACCCAGCTCGGGGTGCTCGACGGCGAGGAGGTGCTGTTCGTCGAGCGACTGAGTGCCCCCGGTGCGGTCGTCAACATCACCAAGATCGCCGGCCGGTTGCCGCTGCACGCGTCCTCGGCGGGCCTCGTGCTGCTCGCGCACGCCCCGGCCGAGCTCCAGGACCGCATCCTCACGAGACCGTTACCGGCGATGACTCCGGACACGATCACCGACCCCGCGATGCTCAGGGCGACCCTCGCCGAGGTCCGCCAGCGCGGCTGCGCCTTCTGCCCCGGCCATATCCACCCGGACGCCACCGGGATCGCCGTGCCGGTACGCGGCGCGGGCGACCGGGTGGTCGCCGCACTCGGCTTCGTCGTCCCGAACGACGAGCAGGCGTGGTGGCGTACCGGCCTGTTGCAGGCCACGGCCCGCGGCATCGGCCGCAGGCTGGGCGCGGGTGCGGCTACGGTGACCCGGCCGTCACCGTGAGGCGCGGACCTGGGCGAGGTCCACGACGTATCCGACGAACGAGAGGCCGTCCTCCTCGCTGTCCCAGCCGTCGGCGGAATGGACGAGCGTGATCCTGGCGGATCCGGGGACGGGGTGCCGGGCCCGCGGATCGTCGCCGGGGCGCGGGGCCATCTTGCACCGGACCGCGTGGATGGCGGTGACGACGCCGCGCGTCACCGCGGTGTGCTCGGGCGCGCCACCGTGTTCCTCCTGACGACGAGTCACCGTCGCCGCGGTGTCGGGTCCGGCCACCTCCCGCAGCCAGTCGCCGTCCACATCGGCCACGAGCGTCCAGTCGACCGTGTCCCCGTCGGCGAACGGCGTGCCACAGCACTGCATCTGCCAGTCGTCCACCCATACCCTGACGTCCACGAGTCCCAGTTTGGCAGACGTCGCCGCCGAAGTTACCGTGCCAGGTCGCTTCGGCGGCGACGTTCGTGCCTGTTTCCGGCCTTACCTGTGCTTCAGGATGAACAGGCCCCTGTCCATGGTGCTGACGGCGACGACGTCCTGCTTGAAGTAGGGGTAGTTGCTCCACGTGCCGCCCTCGAACGACGCGTTGTCGTTCTCCGGGTAGACGTCGAAGTGGGCGACCTCCTTGAGTTCGCCGCGGCCGACCTTGCCGGTGTGGTAGATGCGCAGGCCGGACGTGTAGTTCGACGCGTAGGCGAGCTTGCGTTCGGTGTAGATGTTGTGGTCGATCGACGTGGTGTCGTTGTCGAAGGAGCCGATGTGCCGTGGATCGTCGAGATCGTTCATGTCCCAGATGCGGGTCCTGGTGTTGATGCCGTGGTCGAGCTCGTCGAGCTCGTCACCGTGCAGGAAGTACCGCTGGTCCGGGGTGAGCGAGCCCTGGTGGCTGTAGCCGCTGTCCGCGTACGGCATGCGTGCCACCGGCACCGGGGCCGACTTGTCCGTGACGTCCACGATGGACACATAGTTGCCGTCGTCGGCGGCGTTGGAGTTGAAGCAGATCTCCCGGCCGGCGTAGTCGGCGTCCGGTCCGGCGTAGTTCACGCACTGGGTGTCGTGGATGTAGCCGTGCCCAGCGAAGCAGCCCGCGAACGAAGGGCTGGCCGGCGTCGAGATGTCGACCATGTGCAGGCCACCGGAGCACGTGTTCGACCCGATCACGTAGGCGGTCCCGCTGTCCTCGTTGATGTTGATGTTGTGCGCGTTGCCGAACTCAGCGTAGTGCGCGTCCTCGGTGAACGTGCCACGTTCGTCGCGCAGCCGGGTCAGGTCGAACACCTGCAGGCCGTGCGGAATCTGCTCGGACACCACGAACACATGGTCGTCGAACACCTTGAGGTCACGCCAGAACGGACGGTTGGGGTCCAGCACGTGGGCGGGGAGCATGCCGACGACGGTCGCGTTCGTCGGGTCACCGATGTCCACGAACACGGTGCCCTCGGTGCCACCGATGATCGCGTAGTCCGTGCCCGTCGCCGGGTCGGTCCAGCCCCACATGTCGTTGGCGAAGCTGAGCCCGAGGTCTTCCAGCCACAGGTGGTCGAGCATGTCGATGCCGTCGCAGGTGTAGGTGTCGGCGGCCACGCCGTTCACGCACTTCGACTGCCCATCCGGTGCCGCGGTGAGTTCCGCCTGCCGCTGTTCCATCGTCGGCGGTGAGACCTGGTCGTAGGCTTGTTCGTGCGCCGAAGCCAGTGGCGCCGCCACGATCGTCGCGGCAAGTAACGCGATCGTCGCGGTGGCGGCGAGTGTCGCTCTCATTTTCTTCCTCCGGTTCTCCGCGATTCGCGGGTTTCCCGATTCGCGCCCGTCACCCAAGCCGCTGGAAGGCTTCGCGGCAAGGGCTGTTCGGGCGAACGTTTCAGTCCGGAACGGAAGAATCGGCAAGTTCTTCACTTGCGCGGGGGCAGCTGCGTCAATCGCCAACCACAATCGTCCTCAGTGGATCAACGGGGCTCACGCTCTGTGCCCGGATCGGACGCCGCGTGACGCCCTGCGCGGTTCGACGTGGCGGCCAGGGCGTCAGGTGCCCGCCACGGTGATCAGTGGCTCGTGCCGCACCGGGAAGTTCACCGACGACGCGATGAAGCACCGGGTGGATGCCTCCGCGTGGAGCTGTCCGGCGCGCTCGGTCATGCTCGCGTCGGCCACCGTGACCACGGGCCTCAGCACGACCTCCTCGAAACGGCCACCGCCGCCGTCCTCGGTCATGACGCCCTCGCCGGTGTCCCGGTAGTCCAGCACCGTCACCCCGTTGACGGAGCAGAGGTGCAGGTACCACAGCAGGTGGCACTGGCTCAGGGCCGCGACGAGCAGGAGTTCGGGGTTCCACCGGTCGGCGTCTCCCCGGAATGCGGGATCCGACGAACCGTGGAGCGTGGGCCTGCCTGGCGCGACGGTGTCGTACAGCCGGTCGTAGGAGCGGTAGTCGACCGTGCCGCCGTCCCGCGCGCCGGTCCAGACCGAGGTGACCTCGTAGCGATGCCTCCGACTCATCCGCGTTATATTGTCAGACAATGTCTGTCATGTCGAGCACGTACCGCAGGCTCCACGAACTCGTCGTCTCGGGCACGCTGCTGCCCGGAACCCGGCTGGGCGAGGTTCCTCTCGCGTCCCGGCTGGGTGTCTCCCGGCCGACGATGCGCGAGGCACTGCGCCGGCTGGAGGGGAGCGGCTTGGCGCATTCGGACGGGCGCAGCCTGCGGGTAGCGCGGATGAGCGCCGCCGAGCTGCGCAGCGCGCTGTTGATGCGGGCAAGCCTCGAAGCACTGCACGCGGAGCTCGCGGCGAAGCGGGTCGCCGACGGCGAGGTTGCCCCGGCGCAGCTGGGCCGGCTGCGCCGGCTCGCCGACGACGCCGAGCGCGCCACGGAGACGGGGGACACCCATCTCGCCGTCGTTCACAACCGCGCCTTCCACCAGGCGATCGACGGCCTGGCCGGCAGCCAGGTCAGTGCGGCCGCCGTCGACACCCTCTGGGACCGGGTGCTCGTCGCCACCAGGCACTCGCTGGCGACCGGCGAGCGAAGGGAATCGGTCGGCCCCGAGCACCGCGAGCTGATCGAGGCGATCACGGCCGGGCGCGGCGCCGACGCGGCGGACCTCGCGCTGCGGCACGTACGAGCCACGCTCGGCGTGCTGGATCTTCCGCTGGTCGCCGGTCGTGAGTGAGGAGCCGTGTTCTAACCCGGCCGAACACTCACGAGCGGTGACCAGGCACGCGGACCATGGGAGCCTCGGGCACGAGGAAGCAGGCGAGCAGCTTGAGGAAGAACAGGACGGGGAACCAGAGGAGCGGTTCCGGCAGCGGAAGCCAGGTGAGGTTGACCAGCACCGCGCTCAGGTAGAGCGCCATCGCGGCAGGGCGCTTGAGCTGAACCGGCAGCGCCTCGATGAGCGCGGCCGAACCGAGCAGCAGCGCCGCGTTGCCCAGCAGCCAGGGCCATCCACCCGCATGCAGCAGCAGTGGAACGGCCACCAGGTACGCCAGGTGCGAGCCGATGAACAGCAGGCGGCGGTGGCGCGAGCCCGGTCGGTGGTACCAGCGCTTGGCGGGGTTGGTGGAGTTCGTCAGCACACCGCCGACGAGGTCGAAGACGATGATCGCGAGCAGGGCGATCTGCAGCGGGGACCGGCCGGTCCAGCCGTCGGTGCTGGTGATGTAGGCGGCCAGCAGTGACATGCCGACGACCTGGCCGCCGAACTCGACGAGATTCTCCCCGCGGGTGCGGCCAGGTCCCAGGAAGCGCCGCAGCGCTCCGGCCGGTCCGCGTGGCGTCGGCGGGATCCGCCAGTCGAGCGTGACACCGGCCGGTGCGCCGGTCTCCGTGGTGGTGGGGCGGGACATGGCTCCAACTCTCGGACGGCGGCGGCCGGTCGGGTGCGTTCAGGCGATGTCGATGAGCAGCCCGTGCCTCGGGCGCATCGCGGCGAAGCCGGTGGCGGACAGACGTTGTGGCGGGATCCGGTAGTCGTGGCGGGCGAGCAGGCGGGCCAGCATGACGCACAGTTCGGTGGTCGCCATCGTCGAGCCGATGCAGCGGTGCGCGCCGCCACCGAAGGGAAGGTACTCGTGGGGCGGAGGACGGCGCGGCTCGTCGTCCGCGGTCAGCCAGCGTTCGGGGCGGAAGTCCCGTGCGCCGGGGTACACCTGCTCGCTGCGGTGGGTGAAGTACGGGCTGTAGAGGACGGTCGTCCCAGCCCGGATGTGCTGCCCGGCCAGCTCGAAGTCCGCCGCCGCGTGCCGGGCGGAGAGGACCGCGGGCGGATACAGGCGCAGCGCCTCCGAGACGGCGGCCTGCAGGTAGGGCAGTCGCTTGAGGTCCTCGGGCTCCGGCGGCCGGTCGCCGAGCACGATGGTGACCTCCCGCCGGGCCCGTGCTCGTGCCTCGGGGTGGGTGCCCAGGGTATAGATGGTCCAGGCCATCGCCGCGCTCGTCGTCTCGTAACCGGCGGCGATCAGGGTCACCATCTGGTCGCGTACCTCGTCGTCGGATAGCCCGGTGCCGTCACCGGTACGGCCGTGCACCAGCTCGGCCAGAACGTGCTCGTCCGCGTCGGTTCCGTGCGCCCGGGCTCGGCCGATCTCGGCATGGATCCGCGCGTCGACCCGTGCGCGCGCCGCCGCGGCCCGGCGCCACAGCGGGGTGCGCAGGCGGCGGTGCAGCGTGATCACGTCCGGGAGATGATCCACCAGGTCGAGCAGGGGTTGCAGGTCCGCCGCGAGCTCGTCGGCGGCGAGGGCCAGGCGCGGACCGAACAGCGACCGCAGGGTGCTTCGCCGGATGGCCGCGCGGAATGCCAGGTAGGCGTCGATCCGTTTGCCGCTCGCCCAGCCGCCGACCGCCGCGTCGGCGTTGTCGGCCATGATCCGCAGGTAGCCGCCGACCCGCCGGTGGTGCATGGCGGGCTGCACCAGGCGTCGCCGCCGCCGGTGGTCGGCGCCGTCGGACACGATCAACGAGGTCGGCCCGTCGACCGGCACCAGGCCCGCGAAGGCCTCCCGGACGCGGAAGAGGTCGTCGTTGGCGAAGACGAACCGGTTGGCCTCCGGCCCGAGCAGGTAGGCGAAGCGCCGGGATCCTGCCGCGAGCCGCACCACCGGCCCGCGCCTGCGGTGTGCCCAGGCCAGCGCCTCGGCCGGGGGATAGTTGATCGTGCGGGCGAGGCCGTTGGTGGCCGGTCGCCTGAGCGGCATGTCCGCGATCCTTCCTGGGGTGGGGGTCATCCGGCGTCGGTCCCCGGGGCGAGCATGCGCCGGAGCGTGTCGAGCTGGGCCACGACGAGACGCTGGGCCTGTTCCGGGGCGAACTCGTGGTAGTGCCGCAGCGTCCATTCGTCGAATGCACGCAGTACCGCGAACGTGACGTGCCGCTGCAGCTCCACGGGCAGGTCGTCCCGGACGGCGCCCGCGGCCCGGCCGGCGGCCAGTGTCCGATCCAGCCAGCCTTCGGCGGCCGCGAGGGCCGTGCCGACGGCGGTGTCCGATCCGGCGGGCGCGCCGGGCAGATAGAACATCCGACCGAGGTCGGTGAACAGCGGCTCCCGTTCGGCCAGCGCCATCAGCCGTTCGAGGAGCCGGCTCGCGCTCGTCCAGAACTCGGCCGCGAAGTCCTCGGGTGCCGGTATCCGCAGCTCCCGGACGAACTCGCCGGCGAGGTGGTCGACGACGAGTTCGAACAGCTGCTGTTTGGACGGAATGTAGTAGTAGAAGGAACTCTTGCTCATCCCGCACGCGCGGATGATCCGGTTCAACGACGCCTGCCGGTACCCGGCCGCGGCGAACTCCCTTGCCGCCGTCTCCAGCAGGCGCTGCCGTCGCCACGGTGGCAGGACTCCTGCCGGTACCTCGGTCACGCGGCCATCCTAAACGGTGTGGACCGGGCGGTCCACACCGGTCGGTCCACCGTTTTCGGGTGGATCGGCCGGTCCGCGGGGGGACCGGGCCTGCTCGCGTGGCGAGCAGGCCCGCGCGGGGGGATGATGTGCGGGTGAGTACTTCATCGGATGACAACTCGCCGGTCCCGTCGCGTGCCGAGGGGGAGAGCCCCGCCGAGACGGCCGAGCAGGACCGGGCCACCGAGCAGGACCGGAACAGGGACGTGATGACGCGCACCCGGCTCAGCGGCATCTGGGCGAGTGCGATCATCGGCGCGCTGCTGCTTGTCTTCCTGCTCGTGTTCATTCTGCAGAACACGGCTTCGGTGACGGTGCGCTTCCTCGGGTTCTCCGGGGCGGTGCCGCTGGGGGTCGCGCTGCTCTTCGCCGCCGTCGGCGCGGCGCTGCTGGTCGCGCTCCTGGGAGTGGCGCGCATCCTCCAGCTACGGCGCCGGGTCCGGCGGTCGAGCCAGGCGCAGCCGAGGTCCTGACCGCGTGAGGTGGTGACGCCCGTCACCATGGCGTCCCTCCGGGGAACGAAGGCCGCGTCCCCGTGGTTATACGGGATGGTCGTAGTTTTGTGTGTTCGTGTCTCGCACGCTCGCAGGGAACCATGTTGCGGGCGTCTCTTCTTTCTTGCAGGACAAGCTGGAGAAGCCGTCTGAACCGGCCGAGGAGCCAGGCGACCCGCCACTCCGGAGATATTCAGCAACTGTAAGGAAATTTCATGACGCAAGGCACCGTTAAGTGGTTCAACGCGGAGAAGGGCTTCGGCTTCATCGCCCGCGAGGACGGCCCCGACGTGTTCGTGCACTACTCCGAGATCGACGGCTCGGGCTTCCGCAGCCTCGAGGAGGACCAGCGCGTCGAGTTCGAGCTGACCCAGGGGCACAAGGGCCCGCAGGCCAGCGGCGTGCGCGCTCTCTGACCTGTCAGTGACGGCGACGCCCCGGCACCCGTTGCCGGGGCGTCGCCGTCTCCAGCCCCTGGCGGCCCCGTTCGGCCGATCGGGCGAAGGCCCGGGTTTAGCGCCGGCGCACCGGGTCACTCCACTGACAGGCCCGGCGACGAGTCAGTTACCGGAGAGAGAACGACTATGACAAGAACACTGGAACGCCCGGACACCCGGCCCCGCGGTGACGCGGAACCGATGCTGTCGGGCGAGAAGAGCGGTACCGAGACCTTCCTCGTCAAGCTGTTCGCCATCGTGCCGCTGCTGGCACTGATCGCGGCGGTCCCGTTCGCGTGGGGGTGGGGCCTCGGCTGGGTCGACATCGGCCTTGCGGTCAGCTTCTACTTCCTCACCGGCCTCGGCGTGACGATCGGCTTCCACCGCTACTTCACGCATGGCGCGTTCAAGGCGAAGCGCGGATTGCGGATCGCGCTCGCGGTGGCCGGCAGCATGGCCATGCAGGGGCCGGTGATCGGCTGGGTGGCCGACCATCGCCGGCACCACGCCTACGCCGATCGCGACGGCGACCCGCACTCGCCGTGGCGGTTCGGGACCACACCGGCCGCGCTGGCCAAGGGCTTCTGGTTCGCCCATATGGGCTGGCTGTTCCAGCGCGAGCAGACGAACGCGAAGCGCTTCGCCCCCGACCTGCTGGCCGACACCGACATCCAGCGGGTCAACCGCCTGTTCCCCGTGCTGAGCGCGCTGACCCTGCTCGCACCCGCGGTGCTCGGCGGGCTCATCACGATGTCCTGGTGGGGCGCGCTGACCGCGTTCTTCTGGGCGAGCCTGGTCCGGGTCGCCGCCCTGCACCACGTGACGTGGTCGGTGAACTCGCTGTGCCACATGATCGGTGACCGCCCGTACGCGGCGCGGGACAAGTCGGCCAACTTCTGGCCGCTCGCCATCGCGTCGATGGGCGAGTCCTGGCACAACTCCCATCACGCCGATCCGACCGGTGCCCGGCACGGCGTGCGCCGGGGACAGCTGGACATGTCCGCCCGGCTCATCTGGTTGTTCGAGAAGCTCGGCTGGGTCAGCCAGGTGCGCTGGCCCAAACCGCAGCGACTCGCTCGCAAGCTGAACCCGGGCCGCTGACCGCACCCCGGTATCAGCGAGCGCCGAGGCGGCGTCCCGCCTTCAGTAGTTCGGCAACGGTGGCGAACTTGACCCTGGGCCGTCCCGCGTCCCGGCCGCGCCGCCGCTCGGCACGATCGATCGCCAGCATCTCGCGGCGGCCGAGCGTGTCGGGCTTGCGCCGGCGGACCAGCCGGGCGAAGTCCTTGCCGGTGCCGGCCGGAACGGGCAGGCGGCCGGCCGCGGCGTCGTCGAGGACGCTGTCGACCGTCTCGGCGGAACACGTGCGGTTGGCGCCGATCCCGCCCGACGGCCCGCGTTTGATCCACCCCACCACGTAGGTGCCGGCGACCTGCCCGCCGGCCGCCGTGCCGAGCACCCGCCCGGCCCGGTGCGGCACGGTCGCGGTCGCCGCGTCGAAGGGCAGGCCCGCGACCGGGACACTGCGATAACCGATCGACCGGATCACCAGTCCCGCGGCGATCGTGTCGGCCTCATCGGCGCGGTCCACCCGGACGGACTCGACGCGGCCGTCGCCGTCGAGCTCGAGCGGGGAGGACAGGAAGCGGAACACGATGCGCCTGCCCTCCGGCGGTGGCCCGGCCCAGTCCACCTTCTCGGCGGGCACCCCGTCGAGAAGCGCGGCCTTGGAGCCGGGTTCCGCGGCGGCGATCGTGTCCCCGACCGCCGGATCGTCGTCGACGACCACGTCCACTCCGGGCAGCTGGTGCAGCGCCAGGAACTCCGGGCGCGTGTAGGCGGCGTGCTCGGGCCCCCTGCGCCCGAGCACCACCACCTCCCGCACCCTGCTCCGGCGCAGCGCCGCCAGCGCGTGGTCGGCGATATCGGTCCCGGCCAGCCGATCCGGGCCGGTGACGAGGATGCGCGCGACGTCGAGCGCGACGTTTCCGTTGCCGATCACGGCGACTCGCTCGGCGGACAGGTCGATCGCGGTCGCCGGGATGTCGGGGTGGGAGTTGTACCAGCCGACGAACTCCGTCGCCGAGATGCTGCCCGCCATGTCCTCCCCTGGAATGCCCAGCATCCTGTCGTTCGCGGCGCCCACCGCGTAGATGACGGCATGATGGTGCGCGGCGACCTCCTCGTGCGTCACGTCCCTGCCGACATCGACGTTGAGATGCAGCGTCAGCCGGGGATGCCGGTACAGCGCGGAGAAGCTGTCGCCGACCTTCTTCGTCGAGGGATGGTCCGGCGCGACGCCGAAGCGCACGAGGCCGCCCGGCACCGGCATCCGGTCGAGCATCGTCACCTCCGCGCTGGTGGAGCGCAGCAGCGACTGGGCCGTGTAGCACGCCGCCGGACCCGTGCCGACGATGGCGATCCGGAGCGGGCCCACGTCCCCGGGCACCGAACGGGGATACCGCGGCTCGCCCCACGTGTGATCGGCAGGGCGCGTCTCGTAGTACTGCCGGTTGAGGTCGGCGTAGACACTGTCCGGCCCCACCAGCCGGTCCACCGGGAAGATCGCGTCCACCGGGCACGCGTCGGCGCAGGCGCCGCAGTCGATACAGGCCTGCGGATCGACATAGAGCATGTCGGTGCTGCCGAAGTCCGGGTCGTCCGGAGTCGGGTGGATGCAGTTGACCGGGCAGACCGACACGCACGACGCGTCGTTGCAGCAGGTCTGGGTTATCGCGAAGGCCATGGTCCGTGCCTGTCCTCGTGGTCGGGTGCCGGACGGGCACTCAGAGCATGTTGACGCGCTTGTAGATGGCGATCGCCGGTTTCGTCAGCAGCCCGGACTGGGCGAGGAAGTCCATCAGGTGCGCGCAGCTGGACCTCACCATCGCCTTGTGGTGCTCGTTGCGGCGCACCTCGTCGAGCGCGCGCTCGGTGTCCAGCCCCACGGCCGCGTAGACGCCGTGGTTGACCAGGTTCTTGATGATGAAGTACGCACCGGCCGCCACGGCGATGCTGCTCGTGTGCCTGCGGGCGGCGCCGGCCCCGGCCATCCGCTCGCGGATCTCCTGTCGCGCGAACTTCATGTGCCGTGACTCCTCGACGACGTGGATCTTGCTGGTCGTCCGCACGATCGGCAGCACCTTCTCGCCGCGCATCCAGTCCCGCTGCATCACGTCGAGAACCTCTTCGGCGACGAGGATGCCACCGTAGGCGACTTCCGCGGAGGCGACGGTCTTGAACATGCGGCCGAGCTCGACGGTGCCCCGCCGGGGGAAGTAAGCGGGCACGCCCATCTTCTCGCACGCCCGGGCGAACATGATCGAATGCCGGCACTCGTCCGCGATCTCGGTCAGCGCGAACTGGAACTCCGGGTTCGCCGGGTCCTTGACGTACTGGTCGCGCAGGACCATCTGCTGCAGGATCATCTCGAACCAGATGCCGGTGCTCATGATCGAGCACACCTCGTGCCTGGTGAGGGCGACCCGCTGTTCCTCGGTCATCTGGTCCCAGAGCGGCGTCCCGTAGAGGGTGCTCCACTCGGGGTTGAGGCCGTACAGCTCCGGTGGGAGCGGCGCCTCCCAGTCGACCTCGGTCGCGGGGTCGTAGGACAACATCGCGGCCGAGTCCAGCAGGCGCCGCGAGACGTCCTCGTCCGGGCTCGTGCGCTGGCGGTGATCCGCCGCGGAACTGGTCATGATGTCGGTACCTCCGTGCGGTGCGGCTCCGTTGGTGTTACTCGAAGTAACAGCTACACGAATGTATCACATAGATCGGGCGGCTGTACGTTCGAGCACTCGGCGTACCCGGCCGGGCGACCGGCGGTAGCGAGTGGTGTGCGGGCGGGTGTCCGGGCGGTCGTACGCTGGGGGAGTGCCCGATCAAGGTTCGACGACGAGGCCTCCGGACAGGCGCGCCGCCCGGTGGACGGGCCAGCGCACCAAACGGCGGGCCGAGTTCGTGGAGGCGGCCATCGCCGCCATCGGCGAGTACGGGCCTGCCGTGTCCACCGAGCAGATCGCGGCCCGCGCGGGAGTCGCCCGCCCCCAGCTCTACCGGCACTTCCGGGACGCGGAGGAGCTGCATCGCGCGGTCGGCCGGCGGGCCGCGGAGCTCATCGTCGCGGAGATGGCGCCCCTGCTGAGCAGGCCCGGCGGCGCGCCGGCGCGGATGATCGACCAGGCCGTGCGCACGCTCGTACGCTGGCTCGCCGAGCACGCGAACCTGTACCGGTACGTCACCCAGCGGGCGATCGCCGGAGCCGGGGGGCGTCAGGACGTCGTCGCCGACATCAAGACGACCCTCGGTACGCAGCTCAGCGCCCTGCTGGGCGGCTACCTCGCGGCCTTCGACCTGGATCGGCGCATCGCGGAGCCGATCGCCTTCGGGCTGGTCGGTTTCGTGGAGTCCGCGACCGGCCGGTGGCTGAGCGAGCCCGGTTCGCTGACCGAGGAGGAGCTCGCCGACTACCTCGCCAGCTGGGTCTGGGGGACCCTCGATCACGTCCTGCGCTCCGCAGGTGTCAGCGTCGACCCCGACCAGCCGTTCCCGCTGTAAGGCCAGTTGCCGTCGCCTGGTCACCGCTCGTGAGTGGGGACACGAGTTCTAACTCGTGTCCGCACTCACGAGCCTCTGCCGGCACGCTATCCTCGGCGGCATGCCGGCCGACGATCAGAACGTGACGCTGCGCCCCGCGCGCCCGGCCGACGCGAGCGAGGTCGCCACGATCTGGCACGACGGATGGCGGGACGGCCATCTCGGCCACGTCTCCGACGAGTTGCTCGCCGTGCGGACGCCGGAGTCGTTCGCGTCGCGGGCGGCGCAACGGGTGGACGACACGGTGGTGGCGGTCGCCGGCGGGGCCGTGGCCGGATTCGTGATGGTGGTGACCGACGAGGTGGAACAGGTCTACGTCTCGGCCCGGCACCGCGGGACCGGTGTGGCGGCCGCCCTGCTCGCCGAGGCGGAACGCCTCGTCGCGGCGAAGGGGCACGGGCAGGCATGGCTCGCCGTCGTCGCTGGCAACGAACGAGCCCGCAGGTTCTACCGGCGGAACGGATGGACCGACGAGGGGCTCTTCGACTACCGGGCATCGAGCGCCACCGGGCCGGTCGACGTCGCCGCGCACCGCTACGTGAAGCGAGTCGCCGCCGACCAGGCCGGTTGAGGCGCGGACGCGGTCAGTCCAGTCCGGCGTAGGAGTGCAGCCCCGAAACCACCAGGTTGATGAAGAACAGGTTGAACAGGACCGCTGCCAGCCCGACGATATTCACCCAGGCGGCGCGGCGCTTCCGCCAGCCCGACGTCGCCCGGGCATGCAGGTAGGCGGCGTAGCAGACCCAGGAGACGAACGCCGCGGTCTCCTTCGGGTCCCAGCCCCAGTAGCGGCCCCAGGCCGCCTCGGCCCAGACGGCGCCGGTGATGATCGCGAAGGTCATCGTGACGAAGCCGAAAACCCCGGTCCGGTAGGCCAGCCTGTCCAGGAGCTCCGGCGAGGGCAGGCGGCTCCGCCGCACCGGGGCCGGGGCCTCGGCCCCGGCGTGCCCGTCAGCCGGAGCCGATAACTCGGCGTGCCTCGTGCTGAGCAGGTGCAGGCCGCTGGCGATGCCGGAGACCAGGAACACGCCGCTGGCCATGATCGCGGCGGCGACATGGACGACGATCCAGTAGGACCGCAGGCTCGGCTGCACCGGCGCCGCCTGGGTGTAGAGCAGGTTCCCGGCGACGAACAGCAGCATGGCGATGGGCAGCAGCACGAACACGGCGGCGTTGCGCACCGGATGCCTGCGCAGCATGTATAGCCAGCCGACGACGGCCGCCAAGCCCACCATCGAGATGTACTCGTACATGTTGCCCCACGGCACCCTCGACGCCGCCAGCCCGCGCAGGACCACCGACGCGAAGTGCAGCACGGCGCCGAGCACCGTCAGTGACACAGCGAGCCGGCCGCACCTGTCCGGCAGCGTGCGGCCGCGAAACCCCGGGTGCCCGTTCTCGGTGTTCTGGGCCGTAGCCGCGGCACCCGGCGCGACCAGCTGGGGGACGGGGGCGCTGCGCCGGATCGGATAGCGCCCGAGCGCGTACTCGACCGCGGCCAGCAGGGCGGCCAGCATGTAAATGCCGTAGGCGCTGATGAACGACCAGTCGCTGAGCAGCGCCGGGCCGGGATCGATGGGCACGCGGGACACCTCCGACGCGGATCACGAGACCTAGCGCGACGTATCGTAGTACTACGAGTGGTAGTTACTACTGTCGGCCGTCGTTCTCAGCGATCGGCGGGTGTCAGTCGGCGAGCCGGTGCACGATGAACATGCCCCCGTGCAGCGGCCGGTCGAGGCGCTCGTGGTCGGTTCTGACGTACTCGTCGAGGATCGCGTGGATCCGCAGGTCCAGTTCCACGACTTCCTCGGGGGAGAGATGCAGGGCGAACCGCTCGTATCTCCGCACGGAGCTCGGACCCGCCTCGCGCAACTCGTCGTGGAACGCCTCGATGGGCGCGAAGGCGGCATCGGCGTCCAGTTCACCCAGCGGGTTGTCCAGCCACCACGACCGGCGATCGGCCCGGTAGGGCTTCTCCAGAGCGCCGCTGTCGCCGGTACGCACCGGTGCCTGCTCCAGCAGGCCGGCATCGACAAGCTGACGTACGTGGTACAGCACCGTTCCCGGGTCGCGGCCGAGCCGGTCGGCCAGTTCCTTGTTCGTGAGTTCCCGGTGCCCGCACAGACGCAGGATGCGCAGGCGGAGCGGATGTGCCAGGGCCTTGGCCTCCCGCACCGTCGCCTCCCGCCGCTCCCGTACGGGGCGGGCGGCTTCACCGGGCTGCTCGCTCATGACCGCAGGATAGTCCATCGATAGACGTCCGCATCATCGATGGAGTTTTCTCCATCGATGTGCGATTCTCCATTGATGGCACACGAACCGACAACCGCCCGACCCCCGCTGGGCGGCGCCTACTGGCGGCTCTGGGCCTCCTCCGGCCTGTCCAACCTGGCCGACGGGGTCGTCAAGGTCGGCCTGCCGCTGGTGGCCGTCCAGTTCACGCGGTCTCCGGCGCTGATCGCCGGGCTGGTGTTCGCGGTGACGCTTCCGTGGCTGTTCTTCGCACTGCCCGCGGGGGCGCTGGCCGACCGGCTCGACCGCCGCGGGGCCATGCTGGGGGCCAACGGCGCCCGCGTGCTGCTGCTCGCCGGGCTGGCGCTCGCCGTCCTGCTCGACGCCGGATCGATCTGGCTGCTCTACGCCGTCGCGGTCGGCATCGGTGTCGCGGAGACCGTCTACGACACCTCGGCGCAGTCGATCCTGCCGCAGGTCGTGCGACGGGATCAGCTCTCGCGTGCCAACGGGCGCCTCTACGCGGCCGAGCTGACCGCCAACGAGTTCGCCGGCCCACCACTGGCGGGCTTCCTGGTGGCGGCCGGCGCGACCGTCGCCTTCGCGGCACCGGCGGCACTGTGGGCGGTGGCGGCCGCGGCGCTGCTGCTGGTGCGCGGTCCGTTCCGGACCGCCCGCGAACCGGCCACGACCTTGCGCGCCGACATCGTGGAAGGCCTGCGCTTCCTGTGGCGTCACCGGCTGCTGCGCACGCTCGCCGTGATGACCGGGGGATTCAACTTCGCCACGAACGCGACGTTCGCCGTCTTCGTTCTCTACGCGGTCGGCCCCGCCTCCGCCATGGGGCTGTCCGAACAGGCCTTCGGGCTGCTGCTGGCCGCCATCGCCGCCGGAAGCCTGCTCGGCTCGTTCGTCGCCGAGCGGATCGAGCGGGCGCTCGGCCGGGCCCGTTCCCTGGTGCTCGGGGTCGTCGGCGGCGCGCTGACGGTCGGTGTCCCGGCCCTGACCGCGGATCCCTTCGCGATCGGTGCCGCCTTCTTCGCCGGAGGCGTCGGCATCGTGATCTGGAACGTCGTCGCCGTGTCGCTGCGGCAGCGGATCACCCCCGACCGGCTGCTCGGCCGGCTCAACAGCGGCTACCGGCTGATCGCATGGGGAAGCAGGCCACTCGGTGCCGCCGCGGGCGGGGTGCTGGCGGAGGTGCTCGGGCTCCGCGTCGTGTTCGCCGTCATGGGGCTGCTGACGCTGGCCATGCTCGCCGGAATGCGGACGGTGACCGACGACGCCATGGACGCGGCCGAGCGCGACTGAGGCCACCGCGGTCCGTCACTGAACACGATGAGCACGCCGTCGAGCGTTGACGGCGCGGCGTTTGCGGTTTGGCCGCGGCAGGTGCGCGGCCGGGAGAACATCACCCCGGACACGGTCGGGACCTCGAACTGAAGTGGCCTACACCTACGCCGCCATGCGCTGACGAGCTCGTTCATGGCTACCCTCTCGTTCCCGGCTGGTTTGGTACCTCAAGGCTCGGCCGGGTCGGGTCACCAGGTCATGAGCCGGGAATCACGCGGGGCGTGGGAACCTTTCCGGGACGCGATGTACCCGAATCAGTCGCGTGTGGACGGATTCGTGGGCTCCGCTGGTGTCCCGGCCGGTCCCGCGACATTGGCCCGCATCCGGTCGAGCAGGCGCTCCAGGAGCGCGATCTCGTCGGCGTCGATGCCGGCCCGCAGCGTGCGGTCGAACTCCTGCGCGGCGCCGCGCATCCGGTGGAAGGCGGCCTCGCCGTCGTCGGTGAGCTCGACGAGGTGGACCCTGCGGTTGGCCGGATCGCGGCGGCGGGTGAGCAGGCCCTCGGCCTCCATCACGCCGAGGTGGTGGGTCAGCGTGGCCCCTGGATGCCCATGGCCGCCGCGAGCTCGCGCTGGTTGGCCACCGAGCGGGTCTTGAGGGTGAGCAGGACGAGCCAGGTCGGCCGGGAGCCGCCGACGGCGTGCAGCGCGTCGTCGAAGGCGCGGCCGATCGCCTTGGCGGCGGCGGAGAGCGTGATGCCGATGGGTGGCTTGCTGGGTGGTCCTGGCACGGCATCGAGCGTGGCATAACCGATAGGCATCTAACCGTTCGTAACCTAATCGAAGGAGTGGTGTGCGATGCCGGAACCGGATACAGCGCGGAGATCCAGTCCTTCCTGCAGGACTGGGCCATCGCCGAACTGAAGGGAGACGCCACGGCACTGCGGTCGATGCTGGCCGACGACTTCGCCGGGATCGGCCCGCACGGCTTCCAGATCGACAAAGGCGCAGTGGCTCCAGCGCTACGAGTCGGGCAACCTCGTCAACGAGGACTTCCGGATCAGCGACACCACGGTGCGCTCGTACGGTCCGGTCGCCGTGGTCAACGGGGTGCAGGAGCAGACCGCCGCCTACCAGGGCAACCCGTTTCCCGGCCGCTTCCGGATGACCCTCGTGGCGGTGCGGCAGGAGCAGGGCTGGCGGATCGTCAACGTGCAACTGTCGTCGATGGCCGAAGGGTGAGCCCCGCCGTGCGCATCAGTCTCAGCATCACCAACTACTCGTGGCCGGGCCGGCCGAGATGCTCGAAGCCGCCACGACGCTCGGCTTCCTCGCCGCGCGCACCGAGCGCGTGCGGCTCGGCACGATGGTGACGTACCGGCCGCCCGCGGTGCTGGTCAAGGCGATCACCACACTCGACGTCCTCTCCGGCGGCCGGGCGTGGCTGGGGGTCGGCAGCGGCTACAGCGAGCAGGAGTCCCGGGCGATGGACGTGCCCCTGCCCCCGGTCGCCGAGCGGTTCGAGCGGCTCGACGAGACGCTGCGGCTGGTGGCACGCTACGGCGACGCGTGCAATCTCTTCGACGTTCCCGACGGCGGAAAGATGCTGCGGCACAAGCTCAACGTGCTGGCCGAGCACTGCGCCGACGAGGGCCGCGACTTCGCCGGCATCGACAAGACCGTGAGCACCAGGCTGGACGACGGCGACTCGAAGGACGACTTCGTGCGGCGGTGCCGCGAGCTCGCGGAGCTCGGGGCCGACCACGTCGTCGCGATCACCGCGGGGCCGTGGGACGAGAAGAAAGTGGCCACGCTCGCCGCGGCGGCGGGCGAGCTGCGGTAGGCCGCTCACGACCGGAGCTTGCGCCGCAGCGCGGTGATCTCCGCGGCGGTGAAGCCGTGCCGCGAGAGCCAGCCGGACACGCCGCCGTGGCGCCTGTCTAGCTGGTCCAGGAACTCGGCCATCGTCTCCGCCCTGGGCAGATGTTCGCGCTCGGGCACGCGGTCGACGTCCGCGGCGTAGGTGGCCGAGGCGCGCAACCGGTCGAGGATCGCCGTGATGCGCTCGGCGGTGGCGGCGTAGTCGCGGACGACGTCCTCGCGGCGGGCGCCGGCCACGCTCAGCGCGAACGCGACGATGACGCCCGTGCGGTCCTTGCCCCCGGCGCAGTGCACGAGCACGGCGCCGGGGGACCGGGCGATCGCGCGCAGGGCTCCCGTGACGCTCCCCGGCCGCTCCTCCAGATAGCCGAGGTAGTTCGCGCACGCGGCATCGCCCGGGTAGCGGTCGGCCTCCCGCCTGCGCCGCAGCGCCAGCGCCTCGGCGGCGATGTTCCAGGCGTCCTCCGGAACCAGCGAGTGGTGCACGTGCGCGACCTCGCCGATCCCGGCCAGCGGCGTCGGCCCCGCCGCGCGCACCTCCGCGGCCGTGCGCAGGTCGACGACGGTCCGCAGCCGGACGGTCTCCAGCAGGTAGGTGACGTCGGCGGGGGAGAGGTCCTGCAGGTTGTCCGCGCGCAGCAGCCGCCCCCGTGCGGTCCTCCCGCCGTCCACGGTCGGGATGTCCCCGACATCGCGGACGTTGACGGCGCCGTCCAGCTCATGCCACAGCACCGGGCCAGTGTCGCAGGGCTGTCCCTGGCCCCATGCAGGTGCGGCGTTGTGCCTGGTCACCTCTCGTGAGTGCGCACGCGAGTTAGAACACTGTTACGCACTCACGACCGGCACCCCGGGAGCGGGAGGTCCCCGCCGATCGGGGAACTTCGTCCCTACCGGATGCGTGCCCTTCAGGTCACCGTTCACGGTAGGAGACGAAAGAAGGTGCGCGATGCACGTACTGGTGACCGAGGCGCGGTTCGGCGACGCCGCCGCGACCGCGCGGGAACTGAGGGAGTTCGGCTGCGAGGTCAGCACCTGCCATACGGAGATCGGGCTGTGCAAGGCGCTGGCGCCGGGTTCGCGCTGCCCGCTCGACCTGGTCGCCGGCGTCGACCTGATGGTGGACGTCCGGTCGGCCGACGAGGTGCTGACCGCGCGCGAGTTCGGCACCGTGTGCGCGGTCCGCGCCCGGGTGCCCGTCGTGGTCGTCGACGCCGATCCCGACCGGTGGCCGACATTGCCGATCGGGCTGGAGAACCGCGCCGCGGCGATCCGCGGACGGCGGCTGGCGGCGACGTGCGGGAGCTGGATGCGGGCCAGGCGGATGAGTGGAGGTGAGCCGAGATGAGCACCGCCGGACGGGAGAATCGGCCGGTCGTCGTGGGGGTGGACGGAACCGACGCATCCCTGCGGGCGCTGGAGTGGGCGATCGAGGAGGCACAGCTGCGTGGCTGCGCCGTGCACGCGGTGACCGTGTGGTCGGTGGACCCGGCGCGGGACATCGCGGGCACGTCCCCGGCGGAGGCGCGGGAGACGCATCAGCAGCAGCTGACCCGGTCGGTGGCGAAGGTGATCGACGGCCGGACCGGCTTGCCGCAGATCCTGCCCCGCCTGATCGAGAGCACGCCCACGGCGGGGCTCGTCGAGGCCGCCGAGGGAGCGGCGCTGCTGGTCCTGGCGAGTCACGGCGGCGAGCGGCTGCGCAAGTTCTTCGTCGGGTCGGTCAGCGCGGGATGTGCCCGGCACGCGACGGTCCCGGTCGTCCTGGTGCCACCGGCCTGACCGCCGGTCAGGCCCGCAGGGCCGCGGCCAGCTCGGTGTGCTGCTCGCGGAGGCGGCCGCAGACCAGGTCGCACAGCTGGAACACCGTGTCGTCACCGATGGCGTAGTGCACGGCCGTGCCGTGTTTGTCCCGGGTGAGCAGGCCGGCCTGGTACAGCACACCGAGATGCTTGGACACGTTCTGCTGCGACGTGCCGAGCGCGGTGGCGAGCTCGCCGACCCCGGCGGGACCGTCCCGCAGGCGTTCGAGGAGCCGGATGCGGGTCGGTTCGCCGAGAACGCGGAACTGGTGGGCGATCAGCTCCACGAGCGGCTCCGGCAACGGATGGGGAACGTCGGGCATGGTGCCTATCATAGTGAACAACTGTTTGGTTGTGAATGAGTATGGTTTAGAGTAACGGGCCGGTGGCAACTCGGCCGGTGACGGGCCGGCAGGAAGGATGACCCGCGGATGTGTGCTTGTGGCTGCGCCGGCACGGTGCAGGTGCGCTGATGCTCGTACTCGCCGTGCTGTCGGGGCTGGCCACGGGTGTCGCGCTCGGCCTGGTCGGCGGCGGGGGTTCGGTGCTCGCGCTGCCCGCGTTCGTCTACGGACTCGGCCTGCCGGTGAGCCAGGCGGTTCCGGCCTCCCTGCTCGTGGTCGCGTTGTCCTCGGCGGCCGCGCTGTTGCCCCGGTTGCGCCGGGGCGAGGTCCGCTGGCGGGTCGCCGCGGTGTTCGGAGCGGCGGGAACGATCGTGGCCTTCGCCGGGGCGGCGGTGAACCGGGCACTGCCGCCGCGGTTGGTCCTTGGCGCGTTCGCCGTGGTGCTGGTGGTGGTCGGCGTCCGGATGCTGCGCTCGCCGGAACCGCGCGGCGGAGCGTGCGCCATGGTGGACGGGGCGGTGAACTGGCGGTCCTGCCTGCCGAAGGCACTGGCAACCGGTGCCGGTGCAGGCTTCCTGACCGGGCTGCTGGGAGTGGGCGGCGGGTTCGTCGTGGTACCCGCGCTGGTGTGGCTGCTCGGGCTGACGATGCCGGTGGCCGTGGCCACCTCGCTGGTCATCCTCGTGATCAACTCGCTGGCGGGCCTCGCCGCCCATGCCGGCCAGGTACGGCTGGACCTCGCGGTCGCGGGCACGTTCGCCGTGGCGGCATTGATCGCTTCGCTGCTGGCGGGCAGGTTCGCGGGCCGGCTGCCGGCGGCGGCCTTGCGGCGCGGTTTCGCGGTGCTGGTGTTCGGCGTGGCAGCGCTGGTCGGCACGCAGACGGCCCTGAACGCCGCGCCGGTGTAGTCGAAAGGTGGTTTTCCTTGTTCTTCCAACAGTTCTATCTGCCGTCCCTCGGGCACGCCTCGTACCTTATCGGCGACGAGCGGACCGGGCAGGCGCTGGTGTTCGACCCGCGCCGGGACGTCGATGCCTATCTCGGCGCGGCCAGGGACAACGGCCTGCGGATCGCCCATGCCGCGGACTCCCACGGGCACAACGACTACCTCTCGGGGCTGACGGAGCTCACCGAACGCTCCGGGGCGCGGGTGTGGGGCTCGGCCGCGGGCGAGCTCGGGTACTCCCACCAGCCGCTGCGCGACGGGCAGGTCGTCGAGTTCGGCGACGTCGGTATCGAGGTGCTGCACACGCCGGGCCACACCCCCGAGCACATCAGCCTGCTCGTGTACGACCGCGCCACGAGCGCCGACGTGCCCGCCCTGCTGCTCTCCGGCGGCGCTCTTCTCGTCGGCGACCTCGCGCGACCTGACCTGCTCGGCGGCGAGGAGCAGGCACGGCAGGCCGCCCGGATGTTCTGCGAGACCATCCAGACCAAGCTGCTGTCGCTGCCCGACCACGTGCAGGTGTACCCCACTCACGTGGCCGGGTCGCTGTGCGGCGGCAACATCGGCTCCCGGCTGTCCACGACCGTGGGCTACGAGCGGCGGACGAACGCCGTCCTCGCCGAGGTCGACTCCACCGACGGGTTCGTCCGCGAATGCCTGCGCCTGGACAACCTGCCCGCGGTGCCGCCGTACTGGCGGCGAATGCGGTCGCAGAACATGGCCGGGGTCGCTCCGCTCGGTCTCCTCGCCGAGCCGCCCGCTCTGGACGTCACGGATTTCGAGCGGCACCGCGAGGCGGGCGCGGTCGTGCTCGACACCCGTTCCCCGGAGGCCTTCGGCGGCGCCCACGTGCCCGGGGCGCTGAACGTGGGTCTGGGCAACGCGTTCGCGACCTGGGCGGGCACGGTGCTTCCGGAAGAGGCGCGCGTGCTGCTCGTGCTCGACGACCCCGCGGACCTGTGGGACGTCACCTGGCAACTGCTGCGGATCGGCTATCCACCCCCGCTTGGCTGGCTGCGCGGCGGGTTCACCGCGTGGCGCACGGCCGCGGAGCCCGTCGCCGGCGCCCCGCAGATCACGGTCGATCAGCTTCGGCGGCGCAGGGAGCAGGCTGAGGTCACGCTCCTCGACGTCCGCCAGCCCGGTGAGTGGCACGCGGGCCACGTGCCCGGTGCCACCCACATCACCGGTGCCGAGCTGCCGGACCGGATCGGCGAACTGCCCGCGGGCACACCGATCGCCGTCATGTGCGGCAGCGGCTACCGCTCGTCCGTGGCGGCGAGCCTGCTCGCGCGGCACGGCCTGCCCGACATCAGCAACGTCACCGGCGGCATGACCGCATGGACGCGGGCGGGCCTGCCGGTCGAGAAGGGATGAAACATGGAGTACGCCCGCACGATCACCCTCGACCTGCCCTACGAGGACACGGTGCGACAGGTCAAGGACGCCTTCCAGGAGCAGGGCTTCGGGTCGCTGACCGAGATCGACGTCAAGGCCACGCTCAAGAACAAGCTCGGCGAGGACATGGAACCCTACGTGATCCTCGGCATGTGCAACCCGGGGCTGGCGCACCGGGCGCTCGGCGTCGAGCGCGAGATCGGCCTGCTGCTGCCGTGCAACGTCGTCGTCCGCCGCGCGGACGGGGAGACGGTGGTGCAGGCACTGGAGCCGCGCGTCATGGTCGAGGTCCCCGGCCTCGACGAGCTCACGCCGGTCGCCGAGGAGGCGGGCCGGCGGATCCAGGCCGCGCTGGACACGCTGACCGGATCCGTGCCTGGTCACCGGTCGTGAGTGCGTACACGAGTTAGAACACGGTTCTTCACTCACGACCCTTGACCAGCACTGGCCGGGCGTCTCCACGTCCGTGGCCGAAAGACCCCACCACCGGGGACCAACGACCACAGCGGACGCGGAGTGCCCGCCCCTACGTTCGGAAACGACAGGTACCGGACGAGGGAGTGACACATGAGTGCCACGGACATCGCGGCGGACCCGATCGTGGTCGGCGTCGATGGATCCGCCGCCGCCACGGAGGCCCTCCGCTGGGCCGCGCGTGCCGCGGTCCAGCGGAACGCCGACCTGCGCATCGTGCACGGATACGGTTACGCCGCCGACGAGTTCTACCGTGGCGAGCTGCCTCCGGCCGCGGACATCTACGCCGCGCTGGACGCCGACAGCGAGCGCATCCTCGCCGCGGCGGCCGAAGAGGCCGGGACCGTCGCGGACGGCCTGGTGGTCCGGACGGCGATGCCACCCCTGCCACCGGTCCGGGCGCTGGTCGAGGAATCCCGCGCCGCTCGGATGGTGGTGCTCGGTTCGTCGGGACGGGGCGGCTTCACCGGCATGCTGACCGGATCCACCGCTGTCGCGGTGACGAGCCACGCGGCATGCCCGGTCACCGTCGTACGGTACCGCGAGGGCGAGGCGCGGCCGCCGGTGGAAGGTCCGGTCGTGGTGGGTGTGGACGGCAGCCCGGTCGGCGAGCGGGCGATCGCCGCGGCGTTCGAGGAGGCGTCGCTGCGCGAAGCGCCGCTCGTGGCCGTGCACGCGTGGCTGGACGTCGAGTACGACAGCGCCTTCAACCAGGCCCGCGTGTACTTCGAAGGCGGGCCGCACGAACAGGACGAGCAGCGGTTGCTCGCCGAGCGCCTCGCCGGCTGGCCGGAGAAGTACCCCGACGTCCAGGTGGAACGCGTGGTCGTACTCGACCGGCCGCGGCACCAGCTGCTGGAACGATCCCGTACGGCACAACTGGTCGTGGTCGGCAGCCGCGGCCGTGGTGGTTTCCGCGGCATGCTGCTCGGTTCGACCAGCCAGGCGCTGATCCATCACGCCGAGTGCCCGGTGCTGGTCGTGCGGCCGGGCGAAGTGACGTAACCGCCCCGCGCTCGCGGGAATGGCACTGCGATCCGGCGTTCGCCGGTCGCGCCGTCAGCACGTCCTGAACGGAGACAGCTCATGGCACACGTCCAAGACCTGGCCGCGGAACCGGAGCGGCTCGCCGCCCACTGCGAACGGATGCGGACGCTGGTGGGCAAGGCGGTGCTCGACGACGGGGTTGCGCGGCGAGGTGCTCGCCGCCTACCACCGGCTGGGGCCCGCCGCCGCGGTCGCCGTCCGGTCCTCGGCGACCGGTGAGGACAGCGCCGACGCCTCGTTTGCCGGGATGAACGCCAGCTTCACCAACGTCTCCGGCGACGACGCCCTGCTCGAACGGGTCGCGGACTGCTGGGCGTCCCTGTTCTCTCCCCGTGTCGTGGCCTACCGCGCCGGGCGCGGGTACACCGCCGAACCGGCGATCGCCATCGTCGTGCAGCGCATGGTGCGGACGGAGCGCGCCGGCGTGATCTTCACGGCTGACCCGCGAACCGGCGACCGGTCGCTGGTCGTGGTGGAGGCGTCCTTCGGGCAGGGCGAAGCCATCGTCAGCGGCGCGGTGGAGCTCGACACCTACGTCGTCGCCAAGGACGGCCCGCACCTGCGCGCGTGCGCATCGGTGACAAGCGGTTCGAGATCGTGCGCGGCGATGACGGCCGGGACCGGCGGGTCGAGCTCTCCGGCCAGGCGGCCGGGCGGCCGGCCACCGAGCGGGACCAGCCCGCCACGGCGGAGCCACTCGTGACCGGGCTGGCGGCCTCGCCCGGCATGGCGACCGGGCCGGTCCGCGTCCTGAGCGCACCCGAGCAGGGTGCCGAGCTGTGCGACGGCTCGAACTGGCTCGGTGCGGTCCTGGCCTCCGCCGGGACGTTCCTTCTTGCGCGCAGGGCCCTCGACCGTCTCCGGCTCCGCCAGTGGCAGCAGGACTGGGAGCGATTCGACGGCAGGCGCGAGGATCCCGGCAGGGGACGCACCGACCTGCACGTGAGCGTCCGGCCGGGCCCGCTTGGTCGGCCCGGCCGGGCCCATCGACGACGGCCCTTCAACGACGTAGCGCGGTGCGCCGCCGCTCGTACTCCTCCTCGTCGATCTCCCCACGGGCGAAGCGCTCGTCGAGAATGCGCAGCGCGTCATCCTTGCCGCCGTCTCTGCCGCCGCTGCCGCCCGGGTGCGTGAAGCGGCGCAGGAGGATCACCACCACGGTGATCAGCCCGCCCCAGAGCAGCACCATTGAGATGAGCATCAGCAGCCCGCCGAGCCAGCCGCCGCCGTAACCGTGACCCCAATCCTGATAAGGCATGACATGTCTCCGTTCGATATCGGGTTCAGTCGAGGGGAACCAGTGCCGGGCCGCGCCTGCCGAAGCGCCAGTAGAGGAGCGGCCCGGCGAAGTTGACTCCGATGGTCAGTCCCCAGAGCCATTTTGGCCCGCGTACCTCGTCGGCGCCGCGGTGAGCGAGGTCCGCCCACGCGGAGGCGGCGAGCGCGACCTGGACCGCCACGGCGGCCGCCAGAACGGCCCGCCGCGTCGAAGGGCCCGGGCCCGTCACCGGGTCACCTCGCGTTCGCCGAGGCCGCTCGCGATCTCGGCGAACGGACGCCGCGGCGTCGCGGGCAGCGGGTCGGCGTTCACGTGCGTCCAGCCGGTGCGCAGCACCATCTGCGGGAAGTTCCCGCCGGTGACCCGATCACGGAGCAGCGCGCGGGTGTCGGCGAACTCGAGCGGCTCGGTGAGCGGGCAGCAGGCCAGGCCGCCTGCGGTCGCGGTGAGTAGTGCGGCGCTGGTGGCCTCGCCGGCGCGCAGCCGGGAGAGGCGGTCGTCGGACGCGGTGCTGAGCACCAGCAGCACGGCCGCGTCCGGCTCGGTCGCCGAGCCGGACGGCTGCGCGAGGCGGGGATCGGTGAACTCGCGCATCGGCGCGGCATCGGAGACATCGACGGCAGGCGGGACGTTCCTGGCCGGCACGCCGTCGGCCGAACCGTGCCGTCCGCTCCACACCGCGAGCTCAATCCGGTAGGCGGGGTCCGCCGCGTGCCTCTGCGACGCCTCGATCATCGCCCGCACCAGCTGGTGCCGCTCGGCCGGGCCGTCCACGGCTCGCAGCAGGGCACCCTCGTCGGCGGCCCGGGCCGCGATGGCCGCCACCTGTGCCGGGTGCACCGGCCATGAGCTGTAGCGCCGCCGGTCCGTGCGGCGGCGCGGAATCGCCGCCGCCAGCGTGATCTCGTCCGGTCCGGGGTCTTGCCGGTGCAGCTCAACGGCGGCCAGGTGGTCCGGTTCGGCGGGATTGGGCAGCCGGTGGACGTCGGTGCGCCAGCCGAGTGCCGCGAAAGCGACCCTGAGGTGGTGCAGCGCCGCGCCGCAGCTGAGCACGAGATCGTGGCCGTCCGGGTCGGCCTCCCGCAGCCGCCGCCGCGGGTCGGCGTAGAGGTGCAGTGTCCGGCCGCCGATTCGCCACTGCCAGGGCTGCGAGTTGTGCACAGAAGGCGCCCGGCCCGCGAGCGCCAGTGCGGTGCCGACGGTGTCGTCATCGGGAAGTCGAGGGTCCATGGCACCAAATGTGCGCCCGGCGCCCGCGGAGTCAGCAGGGCCGGAGGCCACCGGCGGAAGGGACTTTCGCTCCTGCCCTGCCGCCGGGGCGGCGGCGCACCCTCGGATGGCACCAGGAACATTCGAAGGAGATGACCGGCATGACGACCGCCAAGCGGTACCCGGTCCGGGTCGAGGCCGAGCTGGATCCCGGCCTGTCCCGGTGGCGGTGGCTGGTGAAGTGGCTGCTCGCCTTCCCGCACTACGTGCTGCTCGCGTTGCTCTGGACCGCGTTCGGCGTGCTCAGCGTCGTCGCGTTCTTCGCCATCCTGTTCACCGGCCGCTACCCCCGCGCGATCTTCGACTTCAACGTCGGGGTGCTGCGCTGGACCTGGCGCGTCCAGTACTACGCCTACGCCGCGCTCGGCACCGACCGCTACCCCCCGTTCACCCTCGCCGACGTGCCGGACTACCCGGCCCGGCTGCAGGTCGACTACCCGACGCGGCTGTCCCGCGGGCTGGTGCTGGTGAAGTGGTGGCTGCTGGCGATCCCGCACTACCTCGTCGTTGGCCTGTTCGCCGGTGGCGGCCTGTGGCTGGCCTGGCGGCCCGCCGAAGACGGCTTCACCTGGGGTGCCAGCGGGCTGATCGGCATCCTCCTCCTCATCGCCGGTGTGCTGCTGCTGGTGACCGGGCAGTACCCGAGGCCGGTGTTCGACTTCGTGCTCGGCATGGACCGCTGGATCATCCGGGTCGCGGCCTATGCCGGGCTGATGACCGACGAGTACCCGCCGTTCCGGCTGGACATGGGTGGCCGTGATCCCGCGGGCCCGGTCGAGGACCGGCCGGCCGCGCCTGCTCCCATGGTGCCGGCCGAACCGCATGCGCATCACTGGACGCCCGGCCGCGTCGCCTCGGTGGTCGTGGGCGCGGTGCTCGCGTTCGCCTCGATGGGCCTGCTCACCGGCGGTGCCGCACTGCTGTGGGCGGACAGGGTCGAGCGCGGCGCGGACGGGTACCTCTCGCTGGAGAGCACCATCGACACCGGTGGCTACGCACTCACGACCGAGCGCGTGGCCCTCACGGAGCAGTCCGTGCGGTGGCTGCCGGGCACCGTCGGGGACGTCCGCGTCCGCGTGGTGGGCACCGACCCGCTCGATCCGGTGTTCGTCGGCATCGCGCCGGCCGACGAGGCCGCCCGCTACCTGGCCGGCGTCGAGCACGCCACGATCCGCGACGCCGCCGACGGTTCCCTGACATTCCACAGTGGAGGACCGCCGGAGACCGCACCGGACGCGGCGGGGATCTGGGCGGCGCGGTCCAGCGGTCCCGGTACGCAGACGGTGAGCTGGCCGGCAGGTGCTGGTGACTGGACCGTCGTGGTGATGAACGCCGATGCCGCGCCCGGCGTCAGCGTGCGCACGGAGGCCGGGGCCACCGTTCCCGCGCTGCCCTGGATCGGCGTTGCCGTGCTCGCCTCCGGCGCGCTGTTCCTGGCGGCTGGGGCCGCACTGCTCGGGGTCGCGGCGCACCGGGCGTCGCGGCCGCCGGAGCGCGCCGCGGTGCCGGGCTGAGCGATCGCGGCACGGCGCGCGGACACGCGTGCGGGGTCCGGCCGGACCCCGCACGCGTGCGTCCCGGTGTCAGTGCTTCAGGAACCGCCGGTACTGCTGCCCGATCGTGTCGGCGTCCGCCGACGTGTTCAGGAACATCAGCGAGTCCATCCGGCAATTGCACGGATTGCGTTCCCTGTCGTTCTGCGGGAAGCTGCCGCCGATCTTGATCCCGCGCGGGTTGCTCGCGGTCGTTCCGGACCCGTCGACCTGCCACGGGTCGCCCGCGTTCGTGTAGAACCCGGGAACCGGCTTGCCGTTGCGGTAGAGCGCCATCTCCCCGGTGGTGTAGTCGAACGTCGCCGCCAGATGCACCCACTCGTCAAGCGGGAGCAGCTCACGCCAGTCCTGCTGCGCGGCGAACGTCTGCGAGCTGCCGCCGTCGATCCGGCGGCCCAGCGCCACCAGGCGCAGTTCCCCGTCCACGTTGATCAGTTCCAGCAGTGCCCGGACGCCGTGGCCGTCGGAGTCCCCGCTGAGGATCCCGGCAAGGCCGACCGCGTTGTAGTAGTCGTCCGGGTCCGGTGTCGTGGAGTTGGGGCTGGGGTTCTCGCCGGTCATCTTGAACCAGCCCATCACCGTCGCGCCCTCGGTGCCGTTGAACGCGCTCAGCGACTCCACGCCGTCGGCGTCGCCGTCCCAGACCCCCGCCTTCCAGTCGTCGTTCCCGGCCTCGCCAGGGTTGACCTGCCGCAACTGGAGGGCGTTGTTGCTGCCGGGGAAGGCGCCGTCGGCGACCCGCATGTCCTCACCACCGTTGACGAGGTCCAGCAGCGTCCGCGACGATCCGCGGTCGAGCTCCTTGGCGTCGTTCGCCGCGAACGGGTGCTCGAAGTCGTAGTGCGCCACCAGGTCGCGCTGCACCTTCCTGGTGACCTCGGACCCGGCGCCCCAGCGGGTGCCGGTGACCTTCCAGATCTTGCCGTTGGCCTTGGCGAGCAGGTAGAGATCACCCGCGGAGTCGGTGCCGAAGCGCAGGTCGATGCGCCCGTCGCCGACGAAGTCGGGCATCCGCATCCGCTCGCCGTCACTGTTGAACAGCTGCAGCTCGTGGATCGGCGCCCGGTCCTTGCCGCGCCTCATCTTGTGGACATCGGTGTAGAAGACGCTGCCGTCGACCAGGTCGCCGAAGATGTACTTGCCGCGCAGCAGGGGCAGGTCGGCGCCGCGGTACACCTGGCCACCGGAGATCGCGTGGCCGCTGTCGGAGTTGCACGGCCAGTTCGGCGGCGGGTCGTGGTCGTAGGCCGCGACGGGATAGGTGTAGCCGTACTTCTCGTCGTCCTCCGGCAGCGGGTACAGGTAGCACTGGTTCTCCGGGTCGAACCGGAAACGGCCCTCGCGCTCGCTCCAGCCGAGGTTGTCGCCGGCCCGCACCTCGTACACCGCCTCGATCGCGTGCTGACCGATGTGCCCGAGGTACATCGCATTGTTCCCGCCGCGGTCCCAGGTGAACCGGTGCGGGTCGCGCATGCCGACGGCGTAGATCTCGCCCAGCGTGCCGGGCGTGCCGACGAACGGGTTGGCCGGGGGAATGCCGTACCGGCCGTTGGGGCCGTCGGTGCCCTGCGGGTCGATCCGCAGGATCTTGCCCGCCGGTGTGCTCATGTCCTGCGGCACGTCGGTGTTCACGCCGATGCCGCCGTCTCCGACCGCCAGGTAGAGCAGGCCGTAGTCCGCGTCACCCGGCCGTGCGGTCGGGTTGAAGTCGATCTGCTGGATCGCGTGGATCTGCGTGGTGAACCCGAAGCGGAAGATCTCCCGCTGCGTTCCGGAGAACACGTCGGCCGAGGGATCGTCCGCGGTCCACTCGGTGACGACGCTCTGCACGAACGCGTTCGGCTGGTTCGGGTAGGTCGGCTCCTTCTCGGCGATGGCGTCCCGGTCCTCGGTGTGCACCGTGTAGAGCTTGCCGTTGCTCTCGAACTCGGGGTGGAAGGTGGCGAAGCCGAAACCGCTGCCGAGCCCGCGGCCGGAGAAGTAGTCCTCGAAGCGCTCCTTGAAGTTCAGGTAGACGTGCTGGCGGTCGCCGTCGAGGAGGTAGAGGGGACCGTTGAGGTCGGGAACGTACATCCGGCCGGAGCCGTCGGGGACCTCGCCGATGTAGTTGATCCGGTTGTGCCGCATCAGCCTGCGGTCGGTCGGCTCCGGGGTCGGCTCGGACTCGGGGAGCTGCGCGTACTCCTCGAGCACCAGGCCGAGCCGGGACTGCTTCGGCTCCTCCGGAATCGGGTCGGTGATCTGCTGCTCGCCCTGGGCGGCCACCACCGGTGGTGCCACCAGGGTCGCCGTGAGCACCGCCGCGGTGATCACGGGGACCCACCATCTCTGTTTGCCCATCGTTGGACTCCATCCCTACTTCGCGGGTTGGTCGGCGCTGCCGGTCGTGCGGCAGCCCGGTCGGCCCCGGTCCGGTCGTGCCCCCGGGGCGGGAGCCGTCACAGGTGCGGCTCCACGATCTCGGCGTAGCGGCGGGCCAGCGTGGCGACGACGTCGGCTCCGGGGGCGGCCCAGACGTCGGCGTTGAAGATCTCGACCTCGACATCGCCGGTGTAGCCCGCCGCCGCGACGGCGCGGGTGAGCGAGCCGAAGTCGATGTGGCCGTCGCCCATCATCCCGCGGCTGAGCAGGCTGTCCGCGGGCAGCGGGGTGATCCACTCGCACACCTGGTAGCTGACGATCCGTCGTCCGGCGCGGGCGATCTGCTCCAGCACGCCGGGCTCCCACCAGACGTGGAAGGTGTCCACCACGACCCCGACCACCTCGGCCGGGTGCTGCTCGGCGATGTCGAGCGCCTGGCCCAGCGTCGAGATCACCCCGCGGTCGGCGGCGAAGATCGGGTGCATCGGCTCGATGCCGAGCCGGACCCCGCGCTCGCGGGCGCCCGGCACGAGCGCGGCGACCGCTTCCGCCACCCGGTCGCGGGCACCGGCGATGTCGCGGTCCCCCTCCGGCAGCCCGCCGGGCACCAGCACGAGCACGTCGCAGCCGAGCGCGGCCGCCTCGTCGAGGGCGGCCAGGTTGTCGTCGTGGGCCGCCGCGCGCGCGGCCCGGTCGGCCGAGGTGAAGAAGCCGCCCCGGCACAGCGACGAAACGCGCAGTCCCGCATCGCGGATCATCCGCGCCGCCGCTTCGAGTCCCGTGTCGGCGACCGGCTCGCGCCAGACGCCGATCGAGCCGATCCCGGCGGCGACGCAGCCGTCCACCGCCTCGCGCAGCGACCAGCGCGCGGTGGTGCGCTGGTTGAGCGACAGCCTGGCCAGCCGCGGGTCGCCCGGCAGCGGGGTGGCCATCCTGGCCGGCGCGCCGGAGGGGACGTCGTGCTCACGCGCCGACGCGGGGGAGAGGCGGGTGTCCGTCATCGGACCGCCCCCGCCGCTTCCAGCCACAGGCGCATCCGGTGCGCGGCGAACTCGGGGTCCGGCAGCAGCCGTGCCTCGTTGGCGAGCGCGAAGATCCGTGCCAGGTGCGGGACGCTGCGCGCCGACTGCAGCCCGCCGAGCATGGTGAAGCCGGGCTGGTGCCCGCTCAGCCAGGACATGAAGGCGATCCCGGTCTTGTAGTAGAACGTGGGCGCGGTGAACACGTGCCGCGAGAGGGGCAGCGTGGGTGCCATCTCCGCGTCGTACGTCGCGAGGTCGCCCTCGTCGAGCGCGGACAGCGCGGCGGACGCGGCCGGAGCGACGAGGGAGAACGCGCCGAGCAGCGCGTCCGAGTGGCGCTCGCCGTCACCGCGGATCAGTTCCGGGTAGTTGAAGTCGTCGCCGGTGTAGAGCCGCACACCCTCCGGCAGTGCGGCGCGCAGGCCACGCTCGTGCTCGGCGGAGAGCAGCGAGACCTTCACCCCGTCGACCTTCGCCGAGTGCTCGCGGACCAGGTCGAGGAACGTCTCGGTCGCGGTGGCTACGTCGGTGGAGCCCCAGTAGCCGGCCAGCTGCGGGTCGAAGGCCTCGCCGAGCCAGTGCAGGATGACCGGTTCGGCGACCTGCCGCAGTATCGCCTCGTACACCCGCCGGTAGTCGTCGGCGGAGCGGGCGACGCGGGCGAGGTGGCGCGAGGCCATCACGATCACCTGTGAGCCGCATGACTCCACGAAGCCGACCTGCTCCTCGTACGCCGCGATGACCCCGTCGACGTCGGCGATCTCGTCGAGGTGGTCGGTACCGGCGCCGGAGGCGATCCGGGCGTCGTAGGCGCGGGCCTCCTCCGCGCTGCGGCGGACCAGTTCCCGCACGGCGGGCCAGTCGAGGCCCATGTTGCGCTGGGCGGTGTCCATTGCCTCGGCGATGCCGAGGCCGTAGCGGAGCAGCTCGCGCCGGAAGGCCAGTGTGGACTCCCAGTCGACCGCGGCGGGCGCGCCGGGGGTGTTGTCGCCGAGTGGATCGGCGACCACGTGCGCGGCGGCGAAGGCGGTCCGCGACGAGTGGGGCTGCGGGTGCTCCCTCCACCGCCGCGGCTCCCGCAGCACGATCTCGGCCCAGGTGCCGTCGGCCGTGGGCAGGTGCAGGTTCATGCTGTCTCCTTTCCGAGCTCACCCGCGGGTAGCTCGATCCGGCGGCCCTGCGCGGACGAGGTGAGCCCGGCATCGACGAGCTGGAGCCCGCGCACTCCGGCGGCCAGGTCGTAGGGGTGCGGCCTGCCGTGGTGCACGTCGAGCAGGAACCGTTCCCACTGGGCCCGGAAGCCGTTGCCGAACTCCTGGTTGTCCGGCACCTCGTCCCACTGGCCGCGGAAATCCTCGGTGGTCGGCAGGTCGGGGTTCCAGACCGGCTTCGGCGTGCGCACGCGCGGCTGCACCCGGCAGCCGAACAGGCCGGCGACCGCCGAGCCGTGCGTCCCGTCCACCTGGAACTCCACGAGCTCCTTGCGTTCGACGCGTACCGCCCACGAGGAGTTGACCTGCGCGATCACCCCGCCGTCGAGCTCGAAGATCGCGTACGCCGCGTCGTCGGCCGTGGCGTCGTAGCGGGCGCCCTGCTCGTCCCAGCGCTCGGGGATGTGGGTCACCGCCTTCGCCGTCACCGCGCGCACGCGGCCGAAGAGGTTGCCCAGCACGTAGTCCCAGTGGCAGAACATGTCCAGGACCATTCCGCCGCCGTCCTCGGCGCGGTAGTTCCAGCTCGGCCGCTGCGACGGGATCAGGTCGCCCTCGAAGACCCAGTAGCCGAACTCGCCGCGCACCGAGAGGATCCGGCCGAAGAAGCCGGAGTCGATCAGGCGCTTCAGCTTCTGCAGGCCGGGCAGGTAGAGCTTGTCGTGGACGACGCCGTTGACGATCCCGCTCCGCTCGGCGGCCCGCACGAGTTCCATCCCCTCGGCGACCGAGGAGGCCACGGGCTTCTCGGTGTAGACGTGCTTGCCCGCCAGCACGGCCTTGAGAATGGCCTTCTTGCGCTCGCCGGTGATCTGGGCGTCGAAGTAGATCGGCGCGTCGTCGGTGGCGAGGAGCGTGTCGAGGTCGGTGCTCCAGTCGGCGATACCGTGCTCGTCGGCGAGCCGGGCCAGCTTGCCGCCGTCGCGGCCGATCAGCACCGGTTCCACCTGGATCCGGCCGCCGTCGGGGAGGGCCACGCCGCCGTCGTCGCGGATGGCGAGGACCGAGCGCAGCAGGTGCTGGCGGTAACCCATCCGGCCGGTGACGCCGTTCATCAGGATGCGGTAGGTGTGTGTGGTCATGGGTCGTCTTGCTCCCGGGGTCGGAGGCGGCGTCAGGGCGTGGTCGTGGGGGCCGTGGGATCCGGGCGGCGGGTGCCGAGGTAGAGCTCGCCGAGCGAGGAGTCGGCGAGCAGGTCGGCCGCCGGGCCGGAGATGTGCACCCTGCCGAGGTCGAGGACGCAGCCGAGGTCGGCGGTCTCCAGCCCGCGGCGGGCGTTCTGCTCGACGAGCAGCACTGCCGTGCCCGCGTCGCGCATACGAGCCACCTGCTCGAACACCGTGGCCGCTGCCTTGGGATCCAGGCCCATCGACGGCTCGTCGAGCAGCACCACCCGCGGGCTGACCATGAGCGAGCGGGCGAACTCGACCTGCTTCTGCTGGCCACCCGACAGCGCGCCGGCGAGCGAGCTCCACCGATCGGCCACGACCGGAAAGAGGCCCTTGACGAAGTCCACGCGCTCGGCGATCTCTGCCTTGTCCTTGATCGTGTAGGCGCCGAGCAGCACGTTCTCCGACACCGACATCTCCTTGAAGACGCTGTGTCCCTGCAGTACGTGGGACAGGCCCGCGTCGAGCATTCGCTGCGGGCCGCGGCGGGTGACGTCCTTGCCGCCCACGAGGATCCGCCCGGAACGCGGGGTGAGCATGCCGCTGGCCACTTTGAGCACCGTGGACTTGCCGGCGCCGTTCGGACCCACGAGGCAGACCACGCTCGCAGGCGGCACCCGGACGGTGAGCCCGCGCAGCACCAGTGCCGCACGGCCGTAGCCGGCCTCGATGTCGACGAGCTCGAGCAGGTACTCGTCGTGCGCTTCCGGTGGCTGTTCAGATGCCAAGGTAGGCCTCCAGCACTCGCGGGTCGGCCCGTACCTCGTCCGGCGTGCCCTCGGCGATCGGCCGGCCGCGGTCGAAGACGACGACGTGGTCGGACAGGCTCATCACCATGTCCATGTTGTGCTCGACGATCAGGAAGGTCTTGCCCTCGGCGTTGAGCGAGCGCACGAGGCTGCCGATCCGCTCGATCAGGGCGGGGTTCACCCCGCCTGCCGGCTCGTCGAGCATGATCGTCTCCGGGCCCGCCATGAGCACGCCGGCCAGTTCGAGCAGTTTCTGCTGGCCGTAGGACAGGTCGCGGGCCTCGGTGTTCTCCAGGTGGTCGATGCCGACGCGGGTGAGCAGCTCGCGCGCCCGCTCCATGTCGGCGCGCTGGCGTGCCGAGACGATCCGGGCGAGCAGGGTGCGCGGGCGGACCGAGACCAGCATGTTCTCCAGCACCGTCATGCGCGGGAAGATCCGGCACAGCTGGAAGCTGCGGCCGATTCCGGCGCGGGCGATCCAGTGCGGCGGCTTGCGGGTGATGTCCCTGCCCCGGTAGCTCGCGGTGCCGGAGTCCGGTCGGATCATCCCGGTGACACAGTTGAAGAAGGTCGTCTTGCCCGACCCGTTGGGACCGATCAGCGCGTTGACCTTGCCGTGGTGGAACGACACGCTCGCCCCGTCGACGGCGCGCACGCCGCCGAAGGACTTGGTGAGCCCTTCGGTCTCGAGGCTGCGCCCGGCGTCCGTGCTCATCGGTGCACCTCTTCCTTCGTGTCGTCGGCCGCCTCGGCCTCACGACGTTGCTCGGCGAGCTCCGCCGCGCTCAGCTCGCGAATCGACGCGGCCTGCGGGCGGAGCCGGTTCACGAGGTTGGTCAGGGCCGGGATGATCCCGTCGGGCATGAACAGCACGACCACGCCGAGCAACGCGCCCATCGCGATCAGGTGTGCCTGGGTGTCGCCGTACTGGGCTTTGAAGAACTCCATGGCGTAGCCGACGATCACCGCGCCCAGCAACGGTCCGAACAGGCTGCGGATGCCGCCGAGCAGGCTCATCAGCACCATGTAGGCGCCGACGAGGATGGAGAACTGGAAGATCGGGTCGAGGAAACCGAACCACAGCGCGTAGAGTCCGCCCGCCAGCGCTGTGAAGAACGCCGAGATCACGAACACGACGAGCTTGTAGGCGAACGTCGGGACCCCGAGCGACTGCGCCTTGTCCTCGTCCTCGCGGATCGCCTTGAGCCCGATACCGAACCGGGACCGGTTGATCGCCCACCAGCACAGCAGCGCCACGGCCAGCAGCGCGGCGTGCAGGTAGAAGAACCGCTCGTGTTGCTCGGGACGCAACACGTCGTCGCTGAACGGGCGCGGTATGCGCAGCCCGTTGGATCCGCCGGTGAAGGTGCCCCAGCTCTGGAAGACCAGCAGCAGGATCAGCACCAGCGCGATCGAGACGATGACGAACGACGCTCCCCGTACCCGCAGGCTGGCGATGCCGACCGGCACCGCGATCGCCGCGACGATCAGGCCGGCGAGGATCATCGCGACCCACGGGTTCACGTCCGCGCGCAGGATCAGCAGGGCCGTGGCATAGCCGCCGAGGCCCGAGTACGACGCGTGGCCGAGCGAAACGTAGCCGGTGAAGCCGCCGACGAAGTTCCACGACGTGGCGAGCACGGCGTAGCTCATGATCACGACGCCGACCGAGAGGATGAACGAGTCCGGTGCCATGCTCGGGAAGGCGATCACCAGCGCGATCAGCGCCAGCAGTCCGACCAGCCTCGCCGCACGGACGGCCGTACGGCCGCCACGAGGACCGTGGCCGGTCACGAGTTCAGAATCGCTGCGCAAGGCGGCCTCCGAAGAACCCCTGAGGACGGAGCATCAGCGTGGCGAACAGCGCTACATAGAAGAACGTCTGTGCCCACGTGGTGCCGAGCGGAATCTGCAGCAGGCTCTGGCCGAGACCGAGCGCCATGGCGGCGATCGCGGCGCCCGGAACGCTGCCGAGCCCGCCGACGACGATGACCGCCATCAGCGGGCCGATCCAGTGCCAGTGCAGCGAGGGGTAGATCGTGGAGTCCAGCGACAGCGCCGTCCCGCCGATCGCCGCCGTCGCCAGCCCCAGCCCGAAGCCGTAGCCGGCGACCCGGTCGGTGTTGATGCCCACCAGTTGCGCCGCGTCCTTGTGCTGCATGGTCGCCCGCAGCGCCTGGCCGAACCGGGTCTTCTTCAGCAGCAGGTACAACGCGACCAGCGAGAACCCGGCGAGGCCGAACCCGATCAGCTTGACCACCGCGATGCTGGCGCCGAACAACTCGAAATGGGCGCCGGAGTAGGGGAGCCGGATCCGGCGATGGGTGCCGCTGAAGGCGAAGCCGAGCGTGCCCTCGATCACCAGCGCGATGGAGAAGGTCAGCAGCACCGACATCATCGTCAGCGTCGCCGGGCGCAGCCGCGAGATCAGCAGCCGTTGCATCAGCACCCCGGCCCCGAAGAACAGCGGCACCGTGAACACCAGCGACAGCAGCGGATCGAGACCGGTCTCCCGGGTGAAGAACCACGCGAGGTAGGCAGCCAGGATGAGAAACGCCGAGTGGGCGATCATCACCACGCGCATGACGCCGAAGTACAGCGTCAGGCCCGCCGCCAGGAGGGCGTAGAGCCCACCGAGCAGCACGCCGAGCACGAGGCTCTGGAGGAGGAGGGGTCCGCTCACGCCGCTTTCACCACTTCGGCTTCGGGTGGATCAGGTCGGCCTCTTTGGTGTCCTCGGGCAGGACGATCTTGATCTCACCGTCGACGTACTGCTGGATGAGGTGCGCGCCCTGCGGCCTTCCCGCCTCGTCCCAGCTGAGCGGGCCGACCACGGTGTCGACCTCGTTGTTGTGCAGCCAGTCGATGAGCTTGCCCTGGCATTCGGGGGCGGGGTCGGCGCACCCGGCGGCCTCGACGGCGGCGGCGACGACCTGCCCGGTGGTCCAGGCGTTGGCCTCGTCCTCGTTGGGCGGTGCGCCGTTCTGCTCCGTGTAGTAGTCGACGAACTCCTTGTTGGACGGGTAGTCAGCCTCGGGCGTGTAGCCGGTGGGGGAGATGATTCCCTCGGTCTGCTGGCCGATCGCCTTGGGGAACTCCGGGTTCGTCGGCGCGGTCGAGAAGGCCGCCATGTCCGGTTGGTAGCCGAGCTGGCGTAGCGACACGATCAGGTTCACCGCGTCCTGGTACTGCGTGCCGCCGACCATGATGTCGGCATTCGAGTCGGCGATCTTGGCTGCGATCGAGCCGAAGTCGGTGGTGTTGGGCGGGTAGACCTCGTCGGCCACGGTGCGGACGCCGCCCGCTTCGAGCTTCTCCTTGAGGCCGTAGGCGGTGCCCTGCGCGAACGGGTCGTCCATCACGGCGTACGCCGCGGTCTCGGGCCGCTCGCCCGCCGGCATCGCGAGGATCTCCTCGGCGAGGTGGTTGTAGTGGTCGTTGGCGACCGCGGGGGCCGCGTAGAAAAGGTTGTCGAAGCCCTGGGTGAAGACCTCCTCGGCGGCGCCGGCCGGCTCCACGAACAGGAACCCGTAATCCTCGGCGACCTGCGCGGCCGGGACCACCAGGCGGGTGGAGAAGGGGCCGAAAACGAGGTCGACGCCGTCCTGGTTGATCAGCTTCTCGTAGTCGGCCGCGACCCGGTCGGCGTTGGACTGGTCATCGAGGATCGTCAGCTCGACCTGGCGCCCGAGGAGCCCGCCGTTAGCGTTGACGTACCCGGCCCACGCCTCGTACCCCCGGCGCACGCCCTTGCCCGGTTCGGAGAAGTCGCCGGTCAGCGGAAGTGAGATGCCGATCCGGATCGGGTCCTCGCCCCCCTCGCCGCCACCCTGCCCGGAGTTCCCGCTGAGGCAACCGGTGAGCACGAGGGCCGCGGTGGAGAGGAGCGCTCCAAGCCGGAGACCGTTCGAAAGTTTCATGATTCACCCGCCGTTGGGTTCCTGGTGTAAGCGCTTTCGTAAGCGCTTTCAGGAGCATAGGTAGCTCCGTCTGTCGTGGCAAGCGTTATCGGGAGATCATGTGCGCGGCGGCGGTGGCCGCATGCGGACGGGAACGGAGAGAACACGGATGGCTACGGATCGCGGCAGGCCCCGGCTCGTCGATGTCGCCGAGCGGGCGGGCGTGTCGATCGCCGCGGCGTCGCGGGCGCTGTCCGGGTCCGAGGGGGTCAGTGACGCCATCGCCGCCAGGGTGCGCACGGTTGCCGCGCAGATGGGCTACGTGGTGAACGCGCATGCGCGCGCCCTGGCCGGCGGGGCAAGCTCCAGCGTCGGGTTGCTGGTGCACGAGATCGGCGACCCTTACTTCGCCGAGATCGCCAGCGGAGTGCTCGGCGTCGGCGCGCGGCAGGGCCTGACCGTGCAGATCTGCCACACCGGCCGCGACCCGGACAGTGAGCTGGCGCAGATCAGGACGCTGATCGCCAACCGGGTGCGCGCGATCGTCGTGGCCGGGTCGGGGCCGGTGGAGCCGCGGACGCAGGCGGCGGCCAGGGACGAGCTGGAGGCCTTCCAGGAGGCGGGCGGCCGCGTGGCGGTGATCGGGCGGCACCACCTCGGCACCGACGCGGTGCTGCCGGACAACACGGGCGGCGGCCGGTCGGTGGCCGAGCACGTGCTCTCCCTCGGCCACCGGCGGATCGCCTTCACCGTCGGTTCGCGGGCCCTGACCACGGTCGCGGACCGCCTCGCCGGTGCGGCCGCGGCGCTGGGTGCGGCCGGGCTTTCGATCGAGGACCTGCCGGTCGTCGAGGCGGCCTTCACGCGGGAGGGTGGCAAGCAGGCCATGCGGCGGATCCTCGACGCCCATCCCGACGTGACCGCGGTGATCGCGCTCAACGACGACATGGCCATCGGCGTGCTCTCGGTGCTGCGGGCCCGCGGCAGGGCGGTGCCGGAGGAGGTCTCGGTGGCGGGATTCGACGACGTGGCCGTCGCCGAGCACCTCGCGCCCGCCCTGACCACGGTCCGGCTGCCGATGACGGAGATGGGGGAGCAGGCGCTGGCACTGGCGCTCAAGCCGCGCTCCAGCCGGCCGCGCCGCCGCTTCGCCGGGCACACCCTGGTGGTTCGCGACTCCACCGCCCCGCCTCGCCGCTGACGGCACGTCGTACCCGGGGCATGAACATGCGCGCATTCGTGCATGTTCGCGCTCAGTGCGGGTAGTCGGTCGAAAGGTGCGAAAAAGGCCACCACGACCAGGGAGCGCGACGTGAAGGCAGTTGTCTACCAGGGCCCGAACGAGGTCGATGTCCAGCAGGTCGAGGATCCCCGGATCGAGCAGCCGACCGATGTCGTCGTTCGGATCACCACGACCGCCATCTGCGGCTCGGACCTGCACATGTACGAGGGCCGCACGGTCGCCGAACCGGGCATCGTCTTCGGCCACGAGAACATGGGCGTCGTCGAGCAGGTCGGTTCGGGCGTGACGAGCGTCCGCGAAGGCGACCGGGTGTGCATGCCGTTCAACGTCGCCTGCGGGTTCTGCCGCAACTGCCTCGCGGGCAACACCGCGTTCTGCCTCACCGTCAACCCGGGCTCGGCGGGCGGCGCCTACGGCTACGTCGGCATGGGCCCCTACCCGGGCGGGCAGGCCGAGTACCTGCGGGTGCCCTTCGCCGACTTCAACTGCCTGCAGCTACCGCCCGGCGAGGAGCACGAGGACGACTTCGCGATGCTCGCCGACATCTTCCCGACCGGCTACCACGCGACCGAACTGGCGCACGTGTCGCCGGGCGAGACGGTGGCGGTCTACGGCGCAGGCCCGGTCGGGCTGATGGCCGCGTACTCGGCCATGCTGCGCGGTGCGTCCCAGGTGTTCGTCGTCGACAAAGTGGCCGACCGGCTGCGGCTGGCCGAGGAGATCGGTGCGATCCCCATCGACTTCACCCGCGCGCCCGCGCCCGAGCAGATCAAGGAGCGCACGCAGGGCGGCACCGACAAGGGCATCGACGCCGTCGGCTACCAGGCCACCGTCAGCGAGGGCGAGGAGCAGCCCGCGGTGGTGCTGAACAACCTGATCGAGACCGTGCGCCCGACCGGCAGCCTCGGCGTCGTCGGGCTCTACCTGCCGCAGGACCCCGGCGCCCCGAGCGAGGAGGCCAAGCAGGGCAAGCTCCTCATCGACATCGGCCGCTACTTCGAGAAGGGGCTGCGGATGGGCAGCGGCCAGGCCAACGTCAAGGCCTACAACCGGCACCTGCGCGACCTCATCGTCGCCGGGCGGGCGGCGCCGAGCTTCGTGGTCTCCCAGCGCCGCCCCCTGGACGAGGCGGCCGACGCCTACGCCCGCTTCGACCGCCGCGAGCAGGGCTACTCGAAGGTCGTCCTCACGCCGTGAACGGCGTGCCGGCGCGGGCGAAGCGCCGATACGTGTCAACGGGGTCCGCCGGATCCTCCGAAGAAGGGAAGAGTGATGACCGAGCCATCGCCACGCGCCACGGGAAGGGCAGCCGGGACCAGGTGGTCGCCGATCCAGCTAGCCACGGCGGTCGTCTCCGCGACGTTCCTGCTCGTGGGGATCCTGGGCTTCATTCCCGGCGTGACGACGAACTACGACGCCATGACGTTCGCCGGGCACGAGTCGGAGGCCCTGCTGCTGGGCGTCTTCGCGGTGTCCGTGCTGCACAACATCGTGCACCTGCTGTTCGGCGTCGTCGGGTTCGCCATGATGCGGACAGCAGGGATGGCCAGGGCCTACCTCATCGGCGGCGGGGTCGTCTACCTGGCGCTCTGGGTCTACGGGCTGATCGTCGACCGTGAGTCGACAGCCAACTTCGTGCCGCTCAACGAGGCGGACAACTGGCTGCACCTCGGTCTTGCGGTGGGCATGATCGGCCTGGGCGTGCTGCTCGGCGGCGCGCTCGGCCGGGGTCCGGCCAGGACCTGACGGTTCCGCCTCGTGAGTGCGCACGCGAGTTCTAACTCGCGTGCGCACTCACGAGAGCGCCGCCCGCACCACGCTGCATCCCCGACCGTATCTAAATCTAGAATCACCTTCTAGTATTGTCGGCACGGGATGGTGGGGCGGAAGGACGTGCCGCATGGCGGACGGCGGGGAACGAGCGCAGTTGCGGTACGCGTGGCGGGCGCTGTCCGTGGTCAGCATGGCGAGCGTGCTCAGCGCGCTCGGCAACAGTTCCTTCAACGTCGCCCTGCCCGAGGTCGTGCGGTTCTACGACGCCGGCCCGACCGCGGCGAGCTGGATGTTGCTGGCGTTCATGCTGACCAACACGGTGCTGCTGGTGGTGTTCGGCAGGCTCGCGGACATGTTCGGCCGCCGGACCATGTACCTGTACGGGCTGGGTACGTACACCCTCTCCTGCCTGCTGCTCGGCTTCGCCCCCACCGAGTGGGTCTTTATCGGGCTGCGCCTGCTCCAGGCGGCCGGCGCAGCGATGCTGCTCGCCAACAGCGCGGCGCTGCTCACCGATGCGTTCCCGCGGCGGCACCTCGGCCGTGGGATGGGCGTCTACATCGCGTCGTTCTCGGTGGCCCAGCTCGTGGGCCCCACGCTGGGCGGCTTCCTCACGCACCAGTTCGGCTGGCAGTGGCTGTTCTGGTACAACGTGCCGATCGGCCTCGCCTGCCTCGCCTGGGGTGCCGCCTCGCTGCGGAAGATTCCGGGACACGGCCGCGACGGTGAGATCGACGTGCTCGGCAACATTCTGATCGTGCTCAGCCTCGGCAGCCTGCTGTTCGGGTTGTCGCAGGTGAGCGACCGAGGTTGGGGCGCTCCCGCGGTGCTGATCGCGGTCGCGGCCTTCGCCGTGTTGCTGCCGCTGTTCGTCGTGGTCGAGCGGCGCAGCGGCAACCCGGTCGTCGACCTCGGCCTGCTGCGCGATCCGTACTTCGGGTTCGGGCTGGTCGCCTCCTTCCTCAACGCGGTCGCGCGGATGGCGGTGCTCCTGCTGATCGCGCTGTTCTACCAGACCGTGCGCGACGAGAGCCCGCTCGACGCCGGGATGAAGATCCTGCCGCTGGCGCTCAGCGCGTTGATCGCGTCGACGTCCTCCGGGTTCCTGCAGCACCGCCTCCGGCCGCGCACGATCGCGGTCAGCGGCACCGTGCTGTCCACGGCCGGCCTCGCCGTGCTGCTGGTGACTGTGTCACCGACCGTCCCCTACGGAGTCATCGCGTCGGCACTGGTGCTGCTCGGCCTCGGTTCCGGCATGTTCATGCCCGCGAACGCCACCGCGCTGCTGCACGATCTGCCACCGGACCGCGTCGGCATCGTCAACGCGCTGCGGCTGATGACGCAGAGCACCGGCGTCGTGGTGAGCACCGCGCTGGCGCTGTCCCTGATCGCCAGCCCGCTGCCCGCCGAACTGCGCCGTTACGCCTTCGCGGGCTCGATCTCCGCCGTGTCGGAGCAGGCCCTGTGGCAACTGGTCGACGGCTACCGGCTGGCCCTGCTGTGCATGACGGTGATCTCCGTGCTGGCGGTGTTCGCCTCGCTCGCCGGCAGGCGGGCCGATCGGCGAGCGAGGCCTGTTCACCACTCGTGAGTGCCTACGCGAGTTCTAACTCGCGCCCGCACTCACGACTGCCTGCCGGGCGCCTCCGGGCCGAGCCACACGTCGGCGAGGTGCCTGCCGCCGTACTCCGGGTGCGGATAGGAGCCGTGGACGTAGGGCGCGTAGATCACCTGGGTCTCGTACAGGTTCAGCGTGACCGGGTTGGAGACCTCGTTGATGATGTAGCGCTGGATGTCGGCGAGCTTCCGCTCGCGCGCGGCCTCGTCGAGGATGCCGCGCTGCTCGGCGATCATCCGGTCCAGTTCGGGATCATCGATCCCGTACCAGTTCCGCGAGCCCTCCGAATGCCACTCCGTGGAGAGGTACTCGTCGGCGGAGAGCATCGGGGTCTGCAACCCGAAGCCCAGCTGGTAGCGCTGCTTGGCGAAGCTTTCGGTGAAGTAGGTCGCGTAGTCCTGGACGTCGAGCGAAACGTCGATGCCCACCTTGGCGAGATCCTGCTGCACCCACTGCGCCTCCCGGACGACGGTCTCGCCGTAGCCGTTGGTGAGGATCATCTCGGTCCGGAAGCCGTCGGGGTACCCGGCCTCGGCCAGCAGGCGCCGCGCCTGCTCGGGATCGTAGGGCTGGAGCCGCTCGACCTCCTCGGACGGCAGACCACCGAAGAGCGACGGGGTCACCGGCCCGGAGGCCTGCCCGCCTGGCCGCAGCGACTCGACCATGGCGGCCCGGTCGATCGCCAGGGCCACGGCACGCCGCACCCGCACGTCGTCGAACGGCTCCGCCGCCTGGTTCATGTAGACCCGGATCGGGTTCAGGCCGAGCTCGCTGCGGAGCTGGAAGTCGGGCTGCTGGCTGAGCAGGGTCTCCGCCTGCTTCTCGTCGAACGAGAGCGAGGTGAGGTAGTCGAGCTTGCCCGTTCGCATGGCGGCCATCGACGCCTGCGGGTCGGGCACGATGGCGACGTGGATGCCGTCGAGATACGGCTTGCCCCGCTCGTAGTACTCGGGATGCGCGGTCAGCACCCGTTCGCGGTTTCGCTCCCAGCGTTCCAGGACGAACGGGCCGGTGCCGATGGCCTGCGTGCCGAGGTCGAACTTCCCCTCGGTGCCCTCGCAAGGCAGCATCCACATGAAGTGGTTCGCCATGTTCGTCGCGAAGTCCGCGTACGGCTGGGTGAGCCTGAACACGACGGTGTGGTCGTCGGGCGCCTCGATGTCCTCGACCATGCTCAGCAGATTCACCTGGTGGCCGGGCAGCTGCCGGATGCGCTCGGTCGTGCAGAGCACGTCCCTTGCGGTGAACTCGCGCCCGTTGACCGGGGCGACGTTGTGGAACTTGACTCCCTTGCGGAGGTTGAAGGTCCATTCACCGCCGTCCTCGGAGACCGACCAGTCCTCGGCCAGGTCTCCTTCGAGCTCGTAGGAGCCGTAGGGCGTGTCGGGCCCGGTCTTGAAGTCGACCAGTTTGCTGTAGCTCGCCCCGATGGCGACGTGCGTGTTGTACGAGGACTGCTTGTGCGGATCGAGCGACTGCGCGTCCGAGGGCAGCGAGTAGCGGTAGATGCCGCCGGGCTGCGGCGGCCCCGCGTCCTGCTCCTGCCCGCCGTCCCCGGTGTTGTCGCCGCCGGGCGCGGACGTATCCGGGAAACACGCTGTGCCGGCCAAGGCCAGCGCGGCGATCGGCACGACCCAGCGTGCGAGGCGTTTTCTCGATCCTCCGAGTGACATGTGCGCTCCTTTGGGCACTTGTGCGGTGATCAGCGAAGTTGCTTGGGGTCGAAGAAGTCGCGCAGGGCGTCGCCGAGGAGGTTGAAGGCCAGTACGGCGATCGTCAGCACGCCGCCGGGGAAGACCACCATCCACGGTGCGATCTCCAGGTAGCGGGAGCCCTCGCTGAGCATGCGGCCCCAGGACGGGATCGGCGGCGGGGTGCCGATCCCGAGGAAGCTCAACGCCGACTCGGCGATCATGACGATCGCGAAGACCAGGCTGAGCACCACCAGCATCGGCGCCAGCAGGTTGGGCAGCCCGTGCCTGCCGAGGATCCGCCACAGCCCGCAGCCGTTGGCCCGCGCCGCCTCGATGTAGAGCTCCTCGCGCACCCGCAGCATCTCCCCGCGCGCCACCCGGTTGAACGACGGCACGACCAGCAGGCTCAGCGCGATGATCGTGTTGAGCACGCTCGGCCCGAGCAACGCGGCGACGAACAGCAGCAGCACCAGGCCGGGGATCGCCATGATCGTGTCCATCACCCGCTGCAGCGCGGTGTCGATCCAGCTCCCGCCGAAGTAGCCGGAGACGATGCCGATCACGGTGCCGAGCGCGCCGCCCGCGGCGACTGTGGCGACCGACACCAGCAGCGACGTGCGTGCGCCGTAGAGCACCCGGCTGAGGATGTCGCGGCCGAGGTCGTCGGTGCCCATCCAGAAGCGCCCGTCGGGCGCTCCCTGCAGGTGCTCGCGGTTCTGCTCGATCGGGTCGTAGGGCGCGAGCACCGGAGCGAACAGTGCGGCGAACACGAACGTCGTGATCAGCAGCAGTGCGATCGCGCCGAGCGGCTGGGTACGGACGAAGCGGCGCAGGCCGCGCCACGTGCCGCGCAGTCGCCGTCCCGCCGCATTGCCCGCGGGGGGAATGCCGAGCTCACTCACCTCGCTCGCCTCCTACCTTCTCGCGTAGCGGATTCGGGGGTCGATCACGCCGTAGAGCAGGTCGACGACGAGGTTGATCAGGACGAACACCGCGCCGTACACCACGACGCAGCCGAGCACGACCGGGTAGTCGCGCATCTGTACCGCCTCGAAGATCAGCATGCCCATCCCCGGGATGCCGAAGATCGACTCGAGGATGACGGTGCCGCCGAGGATGTTGCCGATCTGGAGGCCGAGCAGGGTGAACACCGGTACGACGGAGTTGCGGACCCCATGCTTGAAGATCACCAGCGTCTCCGGCGCGCCCTTCGCGCGCACGGCCCGGATGAAGTTCGAGTGCAGCACCTCGAGCAGCGATGAGCGCAGCATCCTGGCGATGCTGGCCATCGTCGAGGCGCCCAGCGCGAGCGCGGGCAGGATCATGTGCAGGAGGTTGCTCTCCAGGTCCTGCCCGGGGCCCTGATAGACCAGCGGTGGCGACCACCCGAAGTACAGCGCCAGGTAGGTGACCAGGAGCAGTCCAAGCCAGAAGTTGGGGATGGAGATCCCGGCGACCGACACCAGCCGCATGCCCTGGTCGAGCCAGCTGTTGTGCCGGACGGCCGAGAGCAGACCGAGCGGGACGCCGGCGAGAATGCCGATCAGGATCGCCATCGCACCGAGCTGCAGCGTGATCGGCAGCCGTTCGGCGACCAGCGACGTGACCGGTTCCTGGCTCTGGAACGAGGTGCCGAAGTCGCCGTGCAGCGCGTCGCCGAGAAAGGTGACCAGCTGGGCGTGCAACGGCTGGTCCAGCCCGAGCGCGGCGGTCAGCTCGTCGATCTGCGCCTCGCCGACACCGGGCGCGTTGGCCAGTTGCAGCCGGACCACGTCACCGGGGATGAGCCGGAGCACCAGGAACACGAACACCGTGACCAGCCCGACGATGAGCACACCGTAGAGCAGCCTGCGGACGACGTACTCGGTCACGTCCGCGCCTCCTGTCCCGGTCGTTCGAGCAGATGGCACGAGGCGGTCCGGTCCGGGCCCACCGCGCGCAGCGCCGGCGCCTCCTCGCGGCAGCGGCCGAACGCGGCGGGACACCGGGTGTGGAACCGGCATCCCGCGGGCGGGTCGCTCGGGCTGGGCGCCTCACCACGGGCGAGCACGCGCCTGCGCGAGCCGGGCGGGCCGGCACCGGCGATGGCGGCGGCCAGGCTGCGCGTGTACGGGTGCCGGGGGTCGGCCAGCAGCTCGTCCGCGGGCCCCTCTTCGACGATCTGGCCGAGGTACATCACGCCGACCCGATCGGAGATGTAGCGCACGACGTTGAGGTCGTGCGCGATGAACAGGTAGGACAGCCCGAGCTCGCGTTGCAGGCGGCGCAGCAGGTTGAGCACCTGGGCCTGCACCGACACGTCGAGCGCGCTGACGGCCTCGTCGCACACGAGCAGTTCCGGTGAGGTGGCCAGTGCCCTGGCGATTCCGATGCGCTGTGCCTGCCCGCCGGAGAACTGGTGCGGGTACTTGTCGAGGTCCGTGCCGGTGAGGCCGACGAGTTCGAGCAGCTCGCCCGCCCGGCGGCGCGCCGACCTCCCGTCGGCCAGGCGGTGCGCCCGCAGCGGCTCACCGATGACGTCGGCGATCGACATGCGCGGGTCGAAGGCGCTGAACGGGTCCTGGAAGACGATCTGCATGCGCCTGCGCAGGCGTTTCAGCTCGCCGGCTCGCATACCGGTCAGCTCGTGCCCGGCGAAGACGATCTCGCCACGGGTCTCCCTGAGCAGGCGCAGCACGAGCCGGGCGACGGTGGACTTGCCCGATCCGGACTCGCCGACCAGGCCGAGTGTCTCGCCACGCCCGATCCGGAACGACACGCCGTCGACGGCGCGCACGTTCGCGACGGTGCGGCCGAGCAGCCCCCTGGTGACCGGGAAGTGCTTGACGAGGTCACGGACGCACAGGAGGTCGTCCTCGGCGGGCTGTCTCCCGGCGGCGCGTGCCGGTGCTGCGACGGAGGACACTACGAGACCTCCCGTCCCGCGGCGGGGCTGAGGTCGGCTGCGGGCAACACCGGTGCACCGTCCATTTCGGAGCCCTCGCGGAGCCAGCAACGGCTCTGCCTGCCTTCGCCGAGCTCGAACAGCGGCGGTTCGTCGGTGCAGCGCTGCCAGGCATGCGCGCAACGCGCCCGGAAACGGCATCCCGGGGGCATGTCGGCCAGGCCGGGCACGGCACCGTCGATCACGGTCAACGGCAGTGCCTTGTCCGTCGCCGGTGTCGGGACGGCGCTGAGCAGCGCCTCGGTGTAGGGATGCCGGGGAGCGCCGAGCACCCGCGCGGCGGGCCCCTGCTCGACCACCTGGCCCGCGTAGAAGACGACGACCCAGTCGGCCATCTCCGCGACCACGCCCATGTCGTGGGTCACCAGAAGCAACGCGGTGTGGTATTCGCGCTGGAGCTCGCGGATGAGTTCGAGGACCTGTGCCTCGATCGTGACGTCGAGCGCCGTGGTCGGCTCGTCGGCGATGAGCAGCCGAGGGGAGCAGGCGAGTGCGATGGCGATCATGACGCGCTGGCGCTGGCCGCCGGAGAGCTGGTGGGGGTAGGAGCGCACGCGGGCGCGGGGGTCGGGAATGCCCACCTGCTCGAGCAGTTCGATCGCGCGCTCCCGTGCCGCGCGCCTGGAGATCCTGCGGTGCAGGCGGATGGCTTCCACGATCTGGTTGCCGATCGGGTACAGCGGATCGAGGGAGGTCATCGGGTCCTGGAAGATCATGGCGATGTCGTCTCCGCGGACCCGGCGCATTGCCGTGGCGTCGGCGGTGACGAGATCCTGTCCGTCCCAGTGCACCTGTCCGCCGGAGATCCAGCCGCCTTCCAGCAGGCGCAGGATCGCCAGTGCGGTCACGCTCTTCCCGGACCCGGACTCGCCGACCACCGCGACGGTCTGATCGGGATCGACCTCGAAGCTGATGCCGCCGACCGCCTCCACGGTGCCGCGGGGCGTGTCGAACTCGACGTGCAAGTCGTCGACTCGTAGCAGTGGTTCTCGGGTGCCTGCGGCGAAGCCGCGGCTGTTCGGCTGGACCATGGTCTGCCTCGCCATCCTGCCGCCGCGGACAATCCCGTACGCCGACGACTAGAATCTGACTCTAGAACTGGCGTTTAGAGTGACGATCGCCACGTGCACTGTCAAGACCTGTCCCGAGGCGCGCGTTCGCGGCGGTGCGAATGCGGAACTCGCGGGCCGGAGCGGGGGACTCGCGGGCTGCAGCGGGGGACTCGTGCTAGTCCAGCAGCCGCACCATTCCTTCTTGGCCGACGGTGGCCAGGAGTTCGCCGGAGCGGCTGAACAGGCTGCCGACACCGAACGCGCGGGCCCCGCCCGCCGCGGGACTGACCGTGTCGTAGAGAACCCAGTCGTCCAGCCGTGCGTTCCGGTGGAACCACATCGCGTGGTCGAGGCTTGCCGTCTTGGCCCGGCGGCCGTTGCGCCTGATCGAGTGCGCCCGCATCGCCGCGTGCAGGATCGAGAAGTCCGAGAGGTAGGCCAGCATCGCGGTGTGCAGCAGCGGCGTGTCCGGCAGGTCGTCGGCCACTCGGATCCAGGTCGCCGAGCGGGCCCGGCCGTCGGCCGGCGTGGTTTCCTCCCTGGGCACCGGGCACATCACCAGCGGACCACCCGGTGAGCCGAACGGATACCGCAGCTGGAGGTTCTCCGGGGCCGGCACGGGCGGGGGGCCGTCCTGATGGCTGGGCCCGTCGGCGGGCTCCTGGAACGAGGCGAGCATCGTGAAGATGACCTTGCCGTGCTGGGCCGCCTCGACTCGCCGCGCGGCGAAGGACCGGCCGTCCCGCGTGCGGTCCACGGTGAAGTGGATCGGCTCGGCCGGGTCGCCCTGCCTGAGGAAGTACGCGTGCAGCGAGTGGATGCCCGCGTCCGGTCGTACGGTGCGGTCGGCGGCGACTATCGACTGGCCCAGCAGCTGACCGCCGAAGACCCGCAGGCCGGGTAGCTGCTGGCTGACACCGACGAAGGTGTCCGGTGAGGTCCGTCGCAGGTCCAGCACGGTCAGCACCTCGCCGATGGACATCTCGGTCATCCGGTACGCCTCTCGATCTCGGGGAACGACAGAACAGGATTCTAGGTGCTGCCCGCCATGGCATGGGTTGACAGCGAGTGTGGTACGGAGCATATTTCTAGAAGTAGATTCCAAAACTAACCCAGCCGGGAGTGGTGATGGGCGGGACGGTAGCGGGACGGGTTGTCGTGGTCACCGGCGCGGCGCGAGGCATCGGCAGGGCGCACGCGCTGGAGTTCGCCCGGCACGGCGCCAGGGTCGTGGTCAACGATCTCGGGGCCGAGGTGGACGGCAGCGGTTCCTCGGCGGGGCCTGCGGGCGAGGTGGTCGAGCTGATCCGCGCGGCCGGCGGCGAGGCCGTCGCCGACGGCGAGGACGTGTCCGACTTCGACGGTGCCGGGCGGCTCGTCGAACGTGCCGTCGAACGGTTCGGCGATCTGCACGTCCTGGTCAACAATGCGGGCATCCTGCGGGACCGGATGCTGGTCAACATGACGGCCGGGGAGTGGGACGCGGTGCTCAAGGTGCACCTCGGCGGTACGTTCGCGCCGTTGCGGCACGCCGCCGCGTACTGGCGGGGCCGGGCGAAGTCCGGCGCCGAGGTGGACGCCAGGGTCGTCAACACGACCTCGTCGTCGGGCCTCTACGGCAATCCGGGCCAGGCGAACTACGGTGCGGCCAAGGCGGGCATCGCGGGTCTCACGGTCATCGCCGCGAGGGAGCTGGAGCGGTACGGTATCGCGGTCAACGCCCTGGCCCCCGCCGCACTGACCCGGATGACCGAGGGGCTGCGGCGGCGCGGCGGACCGGCGCCGGGTGAGTTCGACCCTGCGGCACCGGAGAACATCGCGCCGCTGGCGGTGTGGCTCGCCGGCCCCGCCGCGCGGGGCATCACAGGCCGCGTGTTCAACGTGCGCGGCGGGCGGATCAGCGTGGCGGAGGGCTGGCACGCCGGGCCGGGCGTGGACAAGGGCGCCAGGTGGGAACCGGAGGAGCTGGACGAGGTCATTCCGGCACTGGTGGGCAAGGCGCAGCCGAACGCACTGCAGAACGGGCTTCCCGGGGAGGCGGACTGACGTGGCACTCAACCACGACGTGATCGGTGTCGAGTCGGAGCCGTTCGAACGATCGTGGACGTCGAGGGACACGCTGCTGTACGCGCTCGGCGTCGGCGCCGGACTCGGAGACCCGGCGCGGGAGCTGGCGTTCACGACGGAGAACACGGCCGGAGTGGCGCAGCGGGTGCTGCCGACGTTCGCGGTGCTGGCGGCGCAGGCGCCGCGCGGCCGCGCGATCGGCGACTTCGACCCCGCGCTGCTCGTGCACGCCGAGCAGGCCTTCGACCTGCACACCCCGCTGCCGGTGGAAGGCCGGGTGCGGGTCACGTCGAAGATCACCGGGATCTACGACAAGGGCAGCGGTGCGCTGGTGACAAGTGAGGCGGTCGCACTGGATCCCGCGTCGGGCTCGCCCGTCGTGACCGCGCGGTCCTCCGTGTTCATCCGCGGCGAGGGCGGCTTCGGCGGCGATCGTGGACCGCGCGACGGCTGGGTGGAGCCCGGCGGCGAGCCGGACGAGACGGTGACGTACGCGACCCGGCCGGAACAGGCGCTGCTGTACCGGCTGAGCGGGGACCGCAACCCACTGCACTCCGATCCGGGCTTCGCCGCACGCTCCGGCTTCGGCAGGCCGATCCTGCACGGGCTCTGTACCTACGGCGTGACGGGCCGGGCGCTGCTGCACACGCTCGCGGACTCGGACCCCGACCGGTTCGCCGGGATGTCCGGCCGGTTCAGCGGTCCGGTGTTCCCCGGCGACTCGCTGACCGTGTCGATGTGGGTGGAGGGAGGGAGCGCGCGGTTCCGCACCACGAAGGACGATGGCGCCGTGGTGGTCGACCGGGGCAGGTGCGCCGTGCGGCGGCCGTGACGCGGCGGGACGACACGGGTTCCCGCGGCGCTGACACATGTACGTGGAGCGCGGACACGGCGCCGCTATTCGACCTCCGGATGCAGCGGGTCGAGCCGCCGGATGTAGCGAACCGCGGCTTCGGTGATCTTGTTCGCCTCCCGTTTGGAGGGTGACATGGCGATCTCGCGCCCCGCCTCGCCGATGAGCGTGGTGAGCACGGAGACCGTGAACCGGTTGACCGCGGTGTTGGACGTGCGGAGCAGCACGTTGTTCTGCCTGATCCATTCCCGGCCACGGGTGCGCCGGATCTGTTCGAAACCGGGTGGTCCGTCCCCGTTCATGAACAGGCGGGCGAGGTCGCGGCGCTGCCACGAGCCCTGTAGGTACGCCCGCGCGCCGACGATGAAGAGTTCGAGTGAGTCCTCCTCGCCCGCGGAACGCGCCTTGGCCACGGCGCTGATCGCGTTGCGCTCGTGTGCGCCCTGATGCTCCTCCCACAGCGCGAGGAACAGTTCGGTCTTGCCGCCGAAGTGGTGGTAGAGGCTGCCCACGCTGGAACCCGCCCGCTCGACGATGTCGGCCACGTTGGCCTCCGCGAACCCCTGTTCGCTGAACACCTCCCGCGCGGCCTGTAGCAGTACCCGCTGCGTCTCGGCCGTGCGGCCCCACTGCCATGCGTTGCTGGTTACCGGCTTCCCGGCTGTCTTGCGTGCCATCTGACCTTCTCGGGTCGAACGAGTTTTTAGAATCGGGCGCCCGCGAGTGTACCGCTTGACAGTCTCGGAGCAGGCGGCGCATAGTTTTCCATTATTAGAGTCTCGTTCTAGAAAGCCTCTCGACTCGCCGTGGCCGGTGTGGTCCCGGCGCGGTCCTACCGGCCGATCGGAAGGGAATCCGCTGATGGTCGACTTCTCACTCAGCGACGAGGAACGGCAGATCCGGGACACGGTCCGCTCGTTCGTCCGTAAGGAGGTGATGCCGCTGGAGCCGGAGGTGCTGCGCAACGAACGCGCCGGTGCGCCCGCCCTCGAACCGGACGTACTGAGGGAACTCCGCGGCAAGGCCAGGAAAGCCGGGTTCTGGGGTGTCAACACTCCGGAGGAGTACGGCGGGATGGACCTGGGCGCGCTCATGTCGGCCATCGTGGTGATGGAGACCGGCCGTACGTTCGTGCCGTTCAGCTTCGGGGGCAGCGCCGACAACATCCTCTACGGCGGCAACGAGGAGCAGAAGCGGCGCTATCTGTTGCCCACGATCGAGGGCGAGCGGCGGTCCTGCTTCGCCATCACCGAACCGGGCGCCGGTTCCGACGCCCGCAACATCCGCACGCGTGCGGTGCGGGACGGCGGTGACTGGGTCATCAACGGCGAGAAGACGTTCATCACCGGCGGCAACGAGGCCGATTTCGTGATGGTGTTCGCGGTGACCGATCCGGAGAAGGGCGCCGACGGGGGAGTGACCTGCTTCCTGGTCGACCGCGACATGGGCTGGAAGTCCGAGCCGATCCCGACGATGGGGCAGTGGGGACCCGCTTCCCTGGTCTTCGACGATGTCCGCGTACCCGGTTCCAACGTGCTCGGCGAGGTGGGCGGAGGGTTCGCGCTCGCGATGCGCTGGATCGGCCAGGGCCGCTTCCTGATCCCCGCACGTGCCATCGGCTCCGCCGAGCGGATGCTCCAGATGGCCGTCGACCATGCCAAGCTGCGGCACTCGATGGGCCACCCGATCGCCGAGTACCAGGCGATCCAGTGGCAGATCGCGGACTCGCAGGTGGAGATCGAGTCGGCGAAGTGGCTCACGCTGTACGCGGCATGGCGCGTGCAGCAGGGGATGGACGCCCGGCACGCCTCGTCCATCGCGAAGCTGCACGGCGCGGTGATGGCCAATCAGGTCGTCGACCGCGTGCTGCAGATCCACGGCGGCATGGGTTACACCAAGGAACTGCCGATCGAGCGCTGGTACCGGGAACTGCGCCTGTTGCGCATCTTCGAGGGCACCGACGAGATCCAGCGCCGTACGATCGCACGCAACCTCATCAAGGGACACGCCCGGCTGGGCGGGATCGCCGAATGAGCCCGCGACGCCGCGCGGCCGTCGTCGGTGTCGCGGAATCCGCGCTCGGCCGGACGCCCGAGCACACCGTTCTCACCCAGCAGGCCACGGCCGCCGGTGCCGCGCTGGCCGAGGCGGGACTCGGCAGGGACGACGTCGATGCCCTGTTCGTCGCCGGTGGCTGGTCCTGGTCGCCCGCCGTGGTGCTGAGCGAGTACCTCGGGCTGCGGCCGGCCTATCTGGACGGCACGAACATCGGCGGCTCGTCGTTCGAGGCGCATGTGGGACACGCGACGGCGGCCATCGAGGCGGGTCTGATCGACGTCGCGCTGATCACCTACGGCAGCACCCAGCGCAGCGACCGGTCCCGGATGGCGCCAAGGCCCGCCACGCTGACCGAGCAGTTCGAGCGCCCGTTCGGGCTCCCGCAGCCGGTCGGCGCCTACGCGCTGGCGGCGACCCGGTACCTGCACGAGTACGGAGCGCGGCCCGAGCAACTGGCCGAGGTCGCCGTCAGCGCACGGCGGTGGGCGGCGCTGAACCCGAAGGCGTTCCACCGGGAGCCGCTGACGGTGGACGACGTGCTGGCCTCACCGATGATCTGCGAGCCACTGCACAAACTCGACTGCTGCCTCGTCACCGACGGCGGCGGCGCCATCGTCGTGGCCGCCGAGGACCGCTGGGCCGACGTGGCGACCCGCCCGGTCGTCGTGCTCGGGCACGCGGAGACCACCACGCACAACTCGATCACGAACATGCCGGACCTCACCGTCACGGGCGCGGCGCGCTCCGGCCCCGCGGCGATGGGCATGGCCGGTGTCGGCCACGACGACCTCGATGTCCTGGAGATCTACGACTCGTTCACGATCACCGTGCTGCTGACCCTGGAGTCGCTCGGTTTCTGCAAGCCCGGCGAGGCGGGCGACTTCGTCGACGGCGGGCGCACCGCTCCCGGCGGCGCCCTGCCGATGAACACCAACGGCGGCGGGCTTTCCTACACCCATCCCGGTATGTACGGGATCTTCCTGCTCATCGAGGCGACCCGGCAGCTTCGGCACGACTACCACAGCGGCGACCACGGCGACCACGGCGACCACGACGACCACGACACCGCCCCGGCCGGGGGGCAACGCCAGGTGAGCGGTGCCGAACTCGCGCTCGTGCACGGTACGGGTGGCGTGCTGTCCTCCACGTCGACGGTCGTGCTCGGAAGGAGCTGAGCGAGGATGACAGGAATCAACGTGGACGCGGAGTCACGGCCGTTCTGGGACGGTATCGCCGAGGGCGAGCTGCGCCTGCAACGGTGCCGCGACTGCGCCCGTGCGGTGTTCTACCCACGCGTGTTCTGCCCGCACTGCTTCGGCGGCCGCCTGGACTGGTTCACCGCGACCGGTGCCGGAACCGTCTACTCCTACACGGTTGCGCACCGGGCCCCCGGGGAGTTCGCCGGCCAGGTGCCGTTCGTGGTGGCGCTGGTCGACCTGGACGAGGGGGTGCGGATGCTGACTCGCATCCTCGGCGCCGGTCCCGGTGACGTGCGCATCGACGCCAGGGTCCGGCTCGACGTCGCGCGGCTGGGCGACGCCGAGGACTCGCCCGAGCTGCCGTGTTTCCGGGTCGTGGAGGCGGCATGAGTACCGTCGCGGACACGCGCGTCGAGGCGATGCGCACGCTGTTCTCACCACGCTCCATCGCGCTGGTCGGTGCCACCGACAAGTCCGGCTGGTCGGTGTACACGTTCGAGAACCTGCGGGACAACGGCTTCGCCGGTGCGGTGTACCTGGTCAACCCGAGGACCGCGACCGTGCACGGACAGCAGGCGTACCCCAGCCTCTCCGCCGTTCCCGGCGAGGTGGACCTCGCCTACGTGATGGTGCCGACGGCGGCGGTGCTCTCGATCCTGCGGGAGGGCGCGCGGCTGGGCATCCGCAACTACGTGGTGCTCACGGCGGGGTTCGGTGAGGCCGGTGCGGAAGGGCGGCGGCTCGAACGGGAGGTCGACGCGTTCGCCAGGACGCACGGGCTCACCGTGCTCGGCCCGAACGGCAACGGCTATATCAACGCCGCGGCGGGTGTCACGCCGTACGGACTGCCGATCCCGGCGCCACTGCTCGCCGGTTCGGTCGGCGTCGTACTGCAGAGCGGGGCGCTGGCCAGTTCGATCCTCGCGTTCGCGCAGGCGCGCAACGTCGGCATCAGCCTGCTCACCTCGATGGGCAACGAGATGATGGTGTCGGTCACCGAGGTGATCGACTATCTGATCGACGATCCGGCGACCAGGACGATCGCGCTGTTCCTCGAGACCGTCCGCAACCCTGCGGAGTTCGTCCGCGTGGCACGGCGCGCGGCCGCCGCGGGCAAGCCGATCGTCGCGCTCAAGATCGGCTCGAGCCGGCTCGCCTCGACGACCGCGCAGGCACACACCGGCGCGCTGGTGGGTGACGACGACGTGGTGGACGCCGCCTTCCGCCAGCTCGGCGTGATCCGGGTGCGGTCGCTGGAGGACCTGATGATCACCGCGGGCCTGCTCGCGGAGGTGGGGGCGCTGCCGGGGCGGCGCATCGGCGTGGTGACCCCGTCCGGCGGGGCTTCGGAGATCATCGCCGACCGCGCGGAGGCCGAGGGCCTGGAGCTCCCGGCGTTCGCGCCGGAGACCGTGGCCAGGCTGCGGGAGATCGTGCCGGACTTCGCGACCGTGCAGAACCCGCTGGATGTCACCGGCTACGTCGTGGTGGACCGGACGCTGCTGGGCAGGGCGATGGAGGTGGTCGCCGACGACCCCGGGATCGACGCGGTGGTGCTGCTGTCCGAGCTGCCCAGGGTGGCGCCGCCGGACCCCGCCCAGACGCTGCCGCTGTACGAGGCGGCGGCCGCACGGATCCGCGGCGCCCGGCGCCCGGTGGTCGTGGTGAGCAACGTGCTCACCGATGTCACGGAGTTCGGCCGTACCGTGCAGCGGCACGCGCGGTACCCGTATGTCGCCGGTGGCATCGAGCACGGCATGACCGCGATCGGCGCCTCCGTGCGCTGGGTGGAGGCCGTGCGAGCCGGGGTTGACCGGGTCCGCGAGCCGGCCGCGGACCCGCCGGTGGTGCGGGGAACCGCGACGGGCACCTGGACGGAGTTCCATGCCGCCAAGCTGCTGGCCGACAACGGAGTGCCGGTGGTGCCCGGCAGGCTCGTGCACGACGAGGACGCCGCCGTGGCCGCCGCCGGGCGGTTCGGTTACCCGGTGGTGCTCAAGGCGGCCGCCGACGGGCTCTCGCACAAGAGTGAGATCGGCGGCGTCCGCCTCGGCCTCGACGGCGCCGAGGAGGTCCGCGCCGCGTACCGGCAACTGGCGGCGGTGCTGCGGGAGCGGGGCGCGACCGGGATCGGCGCCCTGGTGCAGCCGCAGCGTTCCGGTGGGATCGAGCTCCTCTGCGGTGTCGTCCGCGATCCCGCGTGGGGGCTCACGCTCGCCGTCGGCCTCGGCGGGATCTGGGTCGAGGTGCTGCGCGACTCCGTACTACGGGTGCTGCCGATCGACCACGCGGACGCGCGGCAGGCGCTGGAGGAGCTGAGAGGCGCGGCGGTGCTGCGGGGCGCGCGCGGCACGGAGCCCGCCGACCTGGACGCCGTGGCCGACGTCGTGGTGCGCATCGGCGGGCTCGCGACCGGACTGGGCGAGCGGCTCGAGTCGCTGGAGGTCAACCCGCTGCTGGTGTCCGGTGCCCGCGTCGAGGCGCTGGACGCCCTGGTCACCTGGCGATCCTGACAAGCCACCCGCCGCCCGCACCCTCGTGAGTGCCCACACGAGTTCTCCCTCGCGTGGGCACTCACGAGCGGCGTGGCTCATGGGTGAGTGAACGGCGGTTGCGCAGCAGGAGGCCGCGCTCGGCCTCGTTGCCGGTGCACTCGATCGCCGCGTCGTAGGCCTCGGCCGCCTCGGCGGTGCGGCCGAGGCGACGGAGCAGGTCGGCGCGGACGGCGTGGAAGAGGTGATAGCCCGCGAGATCGAGGCCCTCGACGAGGGCGAGTGCCGCCGCCGCCCCCTCCACCTCGGCCACCGCGACCGCACGGTGCAGTGCCACCACCGGGCTCGGGGCGACGCCCATCAGCTGGTCGTACAGCGCCACTATCTGCCACCACTCCGTGTCACCCGCGGTGGGGGCGTCACTGTGCACGGCGTTGATCGCCGCCTGGATCTGGTACGGGCCGGGCCGGTCGCGGCGCAGGCAGCGCCGCACCAGGTCCTGGCCTTCGGCGATGAGACCGCGGTCCCAGCGGCGACGATCCTGCTCGGCCAGCCGCACCAGCTCGCCGTCCGGGCCGGTGCGGGCGGGCCGCCGGGACTCGACGAGCAGCATGAGCGCGAGTAGCCCCACGACCTCCGGTTCGTCGGGCATCAGCTCGGCGAGCAGCCGGCCGAGGCGGATGGCCTCCGCGCAGAGGTCCTCCCGGACCAGCGAAGCGCCCGAACTGGCCGTATAACCCTCGTTGAAGATGAGGTAGACGACGGCAAGCACGGACTGGAGGCGGTCCGGGAGATCGGCGTCGGTGGGGACCCGGTAGGGGATGCGCGCGTCGCGGATCTTGCCCTTCGCCCGGACCAGCCGTTGCGCCATCGTGGGCTCGGCCACCAGGAACGCGCGGGCGATCTCCGCGGTGCTGAGCCCGCCGAGCAGCCGCAGCGTCAGCGCGACCCTGGCGCCGGTGCCGAGCGCGGGGTGGCAGCAGGTGAAGATCAGGCGCAGCCGGTCGTCGTGCACGGGGCCCTCCTCGGTCACCGCGTCGCGGGCGTGCAGCAGCGCGGCCTGGGCGTGCCGGTCCTCGCGGGACGCCTCGCGGCGGAGGCGGTCGATCGCCCGGTTGCGGGCCGTGGTGACGATCCAGCCTGCCGGGCTCGGCGGGAGCCCGGTGGACGGCCAGCGTTGCACCGCGGCGGTGAACGCCTCCTGGACCGCGTCCTCGGCGATGTCGAGATCGCCGAAGACGCGGGCCAGCAGGGCGATCGCCCGGCCATGCTCCTCGCGGAACACGCGCGCGATCTCGGCCGTGGGCAGCTGCGACATGCCCCCGCTACCCGCAGCTTCCGTCCGCGAGCGGCCGGACCTCGATCGGCAGGGTGATCGCCCGGGCGAGCTTGCGGCCCCAGTCGAGCGCGGCGTCCAGATCGGCCGCCCGGATGACCGTGAACCCGCCGACATGCTCCTTGCCCTCCAGGTAGGGGCCGTCGGTGGTGAGCACGTCGTCGCCCGTGGCGCGTACCACGGTGGCCGTGCTCGGCGGATGCAGTCCCCCGGCGAACACCCAGGCCCCGGCGGCCCGCATCTCGGCGTTCACTGCCTCGACATCGCCCATGATCGAGTCCAGTTCCCCGGCGGGCGGCGGGTCCCCGTCGGGCTGGTAGATGGTGAGCAGGTACTGCTGCATTGCTGGTTCCTCTCGCCGAAAGGTTTCTATTCTGCTTGCCGGGCCGCGTAGGTCGCGATCAGCACGCCGGTGGTCGTCGGCACCGCGTCGACGAGCCGTAGCGCGGCGGGCCCTGCTGCGCCGGGGAACAGGCGGCGGCCCGTTCCCAGCAGCAGCGGGTGGATGAGCAGTACGTACTCGTCGACCAGGTCGTGCCGCATCAGCGACCGGACCAGCTCTCCGCTGCCGAGCACCGTGATGTCCCCGCCGGGCTGCTCCTTGAGCGTGGCGACGGCCGCCGCGACAGCACCCTTCAGCAGCGTGGAGTTGCTCCAGGACAGCGGCTCCGCCAGCGTCGTCGAGGCGACGTACTTCTGGGTCTTGTTCAGCACGGGCGTGAAGGGGTTGTCGGTCTGCTCGGGCCAGTAGGAGGCGAAGTCCTCGAAGGTCCGCCTACCGAGCAGCAGGTCTCCGCCGGAGGCCATCTTCTCGCCCATCACCTCACCCATGACCGAATCGTTGTAGGGCTGCGCCCAGCCGCCGTGCTGGAAGCCGTCGCGCGTGTCCTCGTCGGGCCGTCCCGGTGCCTGCAGCACGCCGTCGAGGGTCAGGTTGTTGACCACGGTCAGTTTCCGCATGGGTACTTCTCCTCATTCGCCCGCCGGCCTCGTGCCGGCCTCTCACCCCCTACACGAACGCGACCGGGCCGGATCGACACCGGACGAGACTCGATCACAGATTTTTTTCCGGCCGCTTCGCGCCGGCCCGTACGGGTCCGGTGGACTCGCGGACGACCAGGTGTGACGGCAGCACGACCTGCGCCGCGCCGCGTCCGCGCGGGGCCTCACCACGAGCGCCGAGCAGGAGATCGACGGCACGGCGGCCCGCCTCGGCGAAGTGGCCCGCGAGTGTGGTCAGCGGCGGTGAGCAGAAGTCGGCGCCGAAGATGTCGTCGTAGCCGACCACGCTGACGTCGCCGGGCACCCCGACGCCACGGTCGGCGAACCGGCGCAGCATGCCGATGGCGAGCAGGTCGTTGTGCGCGATGGCCGCGGTCGTGCCGCGGGCGAGCGCGGCATCCGCGGCGGCCGCGCCGCCGCGGACCGCGGGCGGGAACGGTCCCAGCCTGGTCGCCGCCATGCCCAGCTCGCGCGCCGAGTGCGAGATCACCTTCCACCGCTGCGTGGCCAGCCAGGATCTGCGTGGACCGGCCAGGTACACCACCGAGCGGTGGCCGAGTGAGGCCAGGTGCTCCATGATCTGCCCGGTGCCGTCGGCGTGGTCGACGATCGCGCTCGGCACCCCGTCCACCTGCCGGCTGATCAGGGTGAGCCGGTGCTCCGCCCCCAGCTTCCGGATGTCGGCGTCCGACATCCGGCTCGCCGCGATGACGAACCCGTCCACCGAGCCGCTGAGCCGCTCGATGTTGCGCGCCTCCAGCTCGGGTGACTCCTCGGTGTCGCCGACGATGAGCGTGCACCCCGCCGCCCGGGTCTGCTGCTCGGCTCCGCGGATGATGCCGAAGAAGTGCGGGTTGGTGATGTCGGCGACGAACAGCGCGACGGTCCGGGTGCGCCCGGACGGCAGCGCTCTCGCCAGCTGGTTGGTGTGGTACCCGAGCCGCTCGGCGACGCGGAGGACGTGTTCCCGGGTCGCGGCGTTCACCCGCTCGGGCCGGGCCAGCGCCCTGGACACGGTCGACGTGGCGACCCCGGCCTCCCGCGCGACGTCGTAGATGGTCGGGCGCTTGCCGCCCCCTCGTGTCACAACCGACCTCCCGTGGCTTCCGGCAGGGCGGACGTTACGTGGCCGTGGCAACTTTTGGCAACCGCTTGCCATGCGTTTCGACGCCAACTTATGGTCCGCACACATTCGATCGGCCGAGCGTCGGGACACCGCGGCCGGCGGCAACTCAGCGTCGAGAGGGACAGTTTCGATGAGGGCTATCGTCCTGACCGGACCGCGCCGGGTGGAGGTGGTCGGCGACCTGCCGGAACCGGACCCGCGCCCGGGCGAGGTCGTCGTCGCGATGCGAGCCGTCGGGTTGTGCGGGTCCGATCTGGGGGTCTACGAAGGACACCGCGCGACACCGGAACTGCCCTGGGTGATGGGACACGAGGGTGGCGGCGAGATCGTCGCGGTCGGCGCAGGCGTCACCGACCGCCGGGCCGGCCAGCGGGTGGTCGTCGAACCGAACTACTGCTGTTTCGACTGCCCGGCGTGCCGGGCCGGCGCGACCTCCGCCTGTCCCCGGCGGTGGATCGTCGGCATGAACGTACCGGGCCTGCTCGCCGAGCGGGTGGCGGTGCCGAGCCGGTTCACCTGGCCGGTGGCGCAGGCGGTCTCCGACGAGACGCTCGCGTGTGTCGAGCCGCTGGCCGTGGCACGGGCCGCGGTGCGGCGATCGGGTATCGGACCGGACGGCGAATGCCTCGTCGTCGGCGCGGGCTCCCAGGGTCTGCTCGTGTGCCAGTCGCTGCTCGCGATCGGCGCGCGCCCGTACGTCACCGAGCCGCACGAGGGCAGGCTCGCGCTCGCCGAGCGGATCGGTGCCAAGGCGGTCGATCCTCGCGACGCCGGGGACTTCGCGGCCGTCTTCGACACGGCGGGTATCGCGCAGACCTGGGAGACGTCGCTGCGGGCCGTCGCCCCGGCCGGGGTGATCGTCCTGATCGGAATGAGCGACGAGCGGGTTCACACGTCCACAATGGAGCTGACGAGACGGCAGCTGGTGCTCCGTGGCTCGCTCATCTACGACCATCCCGGCGACTTCGCCGGCACCGTCGAAGCCGTCGAGGCGGGCGAGATCCAGCCCGCGCGAACCCTGCGGCCCGCGACGCCGCCGGAGCAGGCCGGGGAGGCCTTCGCGCGGGCACGTTCCGTACCCGGAAAGTCCTGGATCGACCTCGCTCGCTGGTGGGAGGACCGAGATGACCGCTGAACCATCGGCCCGCCCGCGGCGGACCCGGCCCGCCGTGCTGCGCTGGCTCACCACCGCGGAGGCGATCGTCGGCGGCGGCCTGCTCGCCATGATCCTCGTGCTGGTCCTCCTCCAGGCCGCGCAGCGCTACCTGCCCACCGGTGGCTGGGTCTGGACCGGTGAGCTGGCGAGATTCGGTCTCGTCTGGCTGACCTTCGCGATGGCCGGCTATCTGATGGAGCGCGACGGCCACGTCACGCTCAAGCTGGTCGACTACGCGGTCAAGGGTGCCGCGCGCCGCGCCGTGCTCGTCTTCGCCAACGTGATGGTCGCCATCGTCTGCCTCAACCTGGCCTACGAGGCCTTCGAACTGGTGGGGCGTCCTTCCGGGCAGACCTCGCCCGCGCTCGGGCTGCCGGTCGGGCTGCTGTACGTCATCCCTCTCGCCGGGCTGCTGCTGACCACCGTGCGTTCGGCGGTGGCCGTCTTCGTGCCTCCGCCCGGCCTCGCCGGGGAGCGGCCCGCCGCGGCGGGCGGAGAGGAGTCCCGCGGATGAACATGCTGCTCCTGGCGGGTGCGATCATCGCACTGCTCGTGCTGCGCGTCCCGGTGGCCTTCGCTCTGCTCGGCCCGTGCCTGACCTATGTCACCATGAACGGCAACTCGGTCGGGCTCAGCATGCGCGAGCTCACCGGCGCCGTCGACAGCTTCCCGTTGCTGGCCGTGCCGCTGTTCATCCTCGTCGGCGTGATCGCGAACCAGGCCGGTATCGCCGACCGGCTCTTCGACTTCGCGCAGTCGGTCATCGGCCGCATCAGAGGCAGCCTCGGCTACGTCAACATCGGCGTGAGCCTCGGCTTCTCGTGGATGAGCGGATCGGCGCTCGCCGACGCCGCCGGGCTCGGCAAGGTCGAGGTGCCTGCCATGGTGCGCAAGGGCTACTCCAAGCGGTTCTCCGTCGGCATCACCGCCGCGTCGAGCCTGATCGGCCCCGTCATGCCGCCCAGCATTCCCGCCGTCGTCTACGCCTCGATCGCCGCGGTCTCCACCGGAGCGCTGTTCGCGGCCTCCGTCGTGCCCGCGTTCCTGCTCGCGGCCGGACTTGCCGTGGCGGTGTTCGGGTGGGCCCGCCGCCGGACGGACCTGACGACGCAGGCGTTCGAGTGGCGGCGCTTCCGGCAGGCCGCACTCCGTGTGCTCGGGCCGCTCGGCGCGCCGGTGATCATCCTCGGTGGCATTCTCGGTGGCCTGTTCACGCCGACCGAGGCGGCGGCGGTCGGCGCGGCCTACGTGCTGCTGCTCGGGCTGGCCTACCGCACGGTCCGGCCGCGGGACCTGGCACCGCTCCTGCGGGACACGGCGGCCACCACGGCGTCGATCACGCTGATCCTCGGGGCGTCCGGGCTGCTGTCCTGGATCCTCGCGCGCGAACAGGTGCCGCGCGCGGTGGCCGAGGCCATGTTGGGCGTCACGGACAACCAGGTCATGTTCCTGCTGATGGTCAACGTGTTGCTGATCTTCCTCGGTGCGGTGCTGGAAGGCATCTCGGTACTGGTGATCGCCGTGCCGATCCTGCTGCCGATCGCCGTCGAGTTCGGCGTCGACCCGCTCCACTTCGGGGTCATCGCGATCCTGAACCTGATGATCGGCCTGCTGACCCCGCCGATCGGCGCGGTGCTCTACGTGCTGAGCCCGGTCACCGACATGCCCGTCCATGAGGTGTTCCGCGCCACGGCGCCGTTCCTGGTGCCACTGGTCGCGGTGCTGCTGGTGGTGACCTTCGTGCCGTCCGTCGTCACGTTCCTGCCCGGCCTGCTCGGGCTGTAGGACCCGTCCCGGAAAACCCGTTTCAGGAGGCAATGGTGCCGAAGAAGACGCCGAGGAAGACCGATCGCCGGATGTTCGCCGCCCTGCCCGCGGTGGCACTGCTGGCCGCTGGATGCACGGCCATGGGCGGCAACGACGACGGCGGTGCCGGGGACGCGGTCACGCTGTCCTTCGCCAACAGCTACACCACCGAGCACCCGCACACCCGCTGTGGTATCCAGGCCGTGGCGGACAAGGTCAACGAGCAGGACAACGGCGTCACGATCGAGACCTTCCCGAACAGCCAGCTCGGCGCCGACACCGAGCGGTTCACCTCGGTGATGGCCGGCGACGTCGACATGGACGTGCAGGGATCCTCGGCGCTGGCCTCGTCGTTCGCGCCGGTCGGCGTGCTCGACATGGCCTACGCCTTCGACGGGCCGGATGAGCTGTTCGAGTTCTTCGACGGCGAGGACGCCGGCAAGCTCAAGGACGACTTCGCAAAGGAGACCGGCACGCGCGTCCTCGACGTGTGGTACTTCGGGATGCGGCACTTCACCGCCAACAAGGCGATCCGCGAGCCCGGCGACCTGGAGGGACTGCGGATGCGGTACCCGGACTCGCCGGTCTACCTGGAGAACGCCAAGGCGGTCGGCGCGAGCGCCACCGCGGTCGCCTTCGAGGAGGTCTATCTCGGACTCCAGCAGGGCATCATCGACGGCCAGGAGAACCCGATCCCCACCATCGCGGAGAAGAGCTTCGACGAGGTGCAGAGCCACGTGAGCCTTTCCGGGCACCAGACCGGGTCCCAGCTGGTGGTGATCAACGAGGACCGCTGGCAGCAGCTCTCGCCGGAGCAGCAGGATGCGCTCGCCGAAGCTGTGCACCAGACCCGTGCCGAGAACCGCCGGTGCATCGAGGACGAGGAGACCAGGATCCTCGACGAGTGGCGGCAGAACGGAGCGATGACCGTGGTCGACGACGTCGACCGGGAGGCCTTCTCGCGCCGGGCCCAGGAGTACTTCACCCGGCACCTCTCGGGCGAACAGCTCACCTACTACGAGGCCGTGCGCGCGTCGGCCGGATAGCGCCGGACAGCGCCGGACAGCGCCGCCGGACAGCATGGCGGAGCCGGGAGAGGGAGAACGATGCGCAGGACGATCGCCACGGTGTGCCTCTCCGGCACCCTGGAGGACAAGCTGAACGCGGCGGCGGACGCCGGTTTCTCCGGTGTGGAGATCTTCGAGAACGACCTCATCGCCTCGGCGTGGTCACCCGAGCGGATCCGGCGGCGTTGCGCCGAGCTGGGTCTGTCGATCGACCTCTACCAGCCTTTCCGCGATTTCGAGGCGGTCGGACCGGAGACCCTCGCCCGCAACCTGCGCCGGGCGGAGCGCAAGTTCGAGGTGATGGGGCGGCTCGGGGCGGAGACGATGCTCGTCTGCTCGTCGGTCTCTCCGGAGGCCGTCGACGACGACGAGCTCGCCGCCGCGCAGTTGCGCACGCTCGCCGAGCGCGCCGCCGGACACGGGTTCCGGATCGCCTACGAGGCGCTGGCATGGGGCCGGTTCGTCGACACCTGGGAGCACTCCTGGCGGATCGTGGAGCGCGGTGACCACCCGGCCCTGGGGCTGTGCCTGGACAGCTTCCACGTGCTCTCGCGCTCCGGTGACCCTGCGGGCATCGCCGGGGTCCCCGGGGGGAAGCTGTTCTTCCTCCAGCTCGCCGACGCGCCGCAGCTGAACATGGACGTCCTGCAGTGGAGCAGGCACCATCGCCTCTTTCCCGGTCAGGGATCGTTCGATCTGACGGCGTTCGTGGGCCACGCGCTCGCGGCGGGTTATGCCGGTCCGCTGTCGCTCGAGGTGTTCAACGACGTGTTCCGCCAGTCCGCCCCGGACCGCGCGGCCGTCGACGGACTGCGATCGCTGATCGCCCTCGAGGAGCGGATCGGGCAGCGGGTCCCCGCGGCGGCCCGGGAACGCGTCGAGCTGGCCCGGCCACCCTCGGCGCCGCCCCCGGCCGGATACGCGTTCGCCGAGCTGGTGGTGGACGACGAGGCGGCGCCGCTGGTGGAGCGGACGCTGGCCTCGCTCGGCTTCGCGCATCTGGGTCAGCACCGGTCCAAGCCCGTGCAGCTGTGGCAGCAGGGCACGGCCCGCGTGCTGCTCAACTGCGCGGGCACGGAGCCGGACGCGGTCGGCGCGCTGGCCGTCGAGACGGCGGACCCGGCCCGCTCGGCGCGCCGGGCCGAGGCGCTGCTCGCGCCGGTGCTGCCGCGCCTGCGCGGGCCCGCGGAGGCGGACCTGTCCGCGGTCGCCGCCCCGGACGGCACGTCGGTGTTCTTCTGCCGCACCGGGGCCGGCGAGCCCGCGGGCTGGCTGTCCGACTTCATCCTGACCGGCGCCGAGGCGCACATGGCCACCGGCCTGACCCGTATCGACCACGTGGCGTTGACGCAGCCGTTCGACCATTTCGACGAGGCGACGTTGTTCTACCGCTCGGTGCTGGGGCTGGACCAGCACGGCGACAGCGAGTTCGCCGCGCCGTTCGGGCTCGTCCGCAGCCGCACGGTCGAGGATGTGCACGGGCAGGTGCGGATCGCGCTGAACGGCACGGTCCTGCGCCGGGGCACCTGGGCGCCCGGCGTGCCCGATCCCCAGCACATCGCCTTCGCCACCGACGACATCTTCACCAGCGCCAGGGCGATGCGGGAACGGGGAGCTCCACTGCTGGCGATCCCGGACAACTACTACGACGACCTCGACGCCCGGCTAGGGCCGGCCCCCCGCCTGCTCGCGGCGCTGCGTGAGCAGCACGTGCTCTACGACCGCGACGAGTCGGGGGAGTACTTCCACTTCCACACCGAGGTGCTCGGCTCGCGCGTCTTCTTCGAGGTGGTGCAGCGGGTGGGCGGGTACCGCGGCCACGGCGCAGGCAACGCCCCGGTCCGGATGGCGGCGCACCGTGCGGCGAGGTCCGCCCGCGCTGGCCATGCCTCGTGAGTGCGCAGACGAGTTCTAACTCGTCTGCGCACTCACGAGGGCTTGGGTACGCCGGGCGCGCAGCACGACGGCCGCGAGGGCGGCGAACGCGACCGCCGAACCGCAGGTCATCGTGATCGCGATGGCGGGCCCGCCGTTGCCGAGCACGCCCACGAGCGGGGCGACGAGCGCGCCGAGGCCGAACTGCGCCGCGCCCAGCACGGCGGCGGCGGTTCCGGCCGCCTCCCCGTGCCGGGACAGCGCGAGCGCGGGCGCGTTCGGCAGCACGAAGCCGACCGCCGCCATGACGAAGAACAGCGGGATTACGAAGCCCAGCAGGCCCCCGAGCCCGGTGACCGCCATCGCGGTCAGCACCAGGCCGAAGGCCGTGGCCGCGGCCAGCGCGAAGAACACGATCCGGCGCGGACCGAACCGGCCGAGCAGCACCACGTTGAACTGCGAGGCGCCGATGATGGCGATCGCTCCGGCGCCGAACATGAGCGCGAACTCCTGCTGGTCCAGCCCGTACTGCTCCTGCAGCACGAACGAGGACCCGGAGACGTAGGCGAAGAGGGCGGACATCCCGAGCGCCGCCACCAGGGTCAGTGCCACGAACTCGCGATCGACGAGCAGCGAACGGTACGTGCGCAGCACCGGCCTGATCTCGCCGGCCCGCCGCCGCTCCGGCGGCAGGGTCTCCTTGAGGGCGAGGACGGCCACGATCAGCAGCAGCACACCGAGCACCGCAAGGGCACCGAAGACGCCGCGCCAGGAACCGGTCAGCAGGATCGCGCCGCCGAGCGTCGGCGCGAGAATGGGCGCCGCGCCCATCACCAGCATCAGCCGGGACAGCGTCGTGGCGGCCGCCCGCCCGGCGAACAGGTCGCGGACCACGGCCAGCGCGACGACCATCGCGGCGGCGGCGCCGACACCTTGCAGGGTGCGGAGGACACTCAGCACCGCGATGTTCGGGGCGACGAGACACAGCAGGGACGCCGCGATGTGCAGGCTCGTACCGGCGATCAGCGGAACCCTGCGGCCTACCGCGTCAGCGAACGGGCCGATGAACAACTGGCCGAGGCCGAGCCCCAGCAACGTGCCGGTGAGCGTCAGCTGGACGGTGGAGGAGGAGACGCCGAGATCGTCGCTGATGGCAGGCAGGGCTGGCAGGTACATGTCGATGGTCAGCGGCGCCAGCGCCACCAGGGCGCCCAGGACCAGGATGATGCGAACCCGTTGCGCGCCGGTCGGTTCCGCCGTCTCCGGTGCTGCGGTCTTCCCGGCCGAAGGGCCGTCCAGTGCGGTTCTCGACATCGTGACCTTTCGCGGCGGCGGGGGAACGCGCGGAGCTGACATGATCGTCAGCAACCCGCTGGCTCACTTTGTTCCCGGTTGCCCGCCATCGTCTTGTGACGCGGGTCGCTCGTGAGTGCGGGTGGCCACTCACGAGACGTGGCCGCGTCGGCGTGGCAAGCTCATCCGATGAGCGGTGCGGAGAAGCGGGCCGGGGTGTCGCTGACGAACCTCGACCAGCCCCTGTTCGAGGACGCGGGCGCCACGAAGCGCGACCTGGTGGACTACCTGGACGCCGTCCGGGACCGGATACTGCCGGAGTTGCGGGGCAGGCCGCTTTCGGTGATCCGCGTACTGCGCGGCCAGGCGCCGTTCATGCAGAAGAACGTCCCGAAGTACACGCCGTCCTGGGTGCGGACGGTGTCGCTGTGGGCGGAGTCCTCGCAGCGCGACGTTTCCTACGCCCTGTGCGACGACCGCCCCACGCTGCTGTGGTTCGCCAACCAGCGTGCGGTGGAGTACCACCCGGCGCTGGTCCCCGCAGGCAGCGAGGGCAGGCCCACCCACCTCGTGCTCGACCTCGACCCGCCGGTTGAAAACGCGTTCCCCCTCGCCGTCCGGGCCGCCCGCCTGGTCCGCCAGGCGCTGGCCGACGCGGGACTGGCCGGCGCGGTCAAGACCAGCGGCGCGAAGGGCGTGCACGTGTTCGTCCCGGTCGAGGGGCACGGGGCCGATGACGTCGCCGCGGCCACCCGGGCCCTCGCCGCGCGTGCCGAGCGGCTGGATCCGGTGCTGGCGACCACCGCCTACATCCGCGACGACCGGGAGGGCAAGGTCTTTCTCGACTCCACCCGCGCGGGCGGGGCGACCGTCGTGGCGGCCTACAGCCCGCGCCTGCGGCCGGGCGTGCCGGTGTCGTTCCCGGTCGCCTGGGACGAGCTCGATCGCGTCGCCCCGGCGGACTTCACGCTGCACACCGCCGTGCGGCTGCTCGAAGGCCGGGACCCTTGGGCCGGGGAGATGCCCGCACCGCAGCGGCTGGGCGCGGAGCTGGTCGAGGAGGGCCACGCGATCCCGGTCGCCCGGGTGCAGGCCATGCACGCGGGTAAACGGCGCGCACGGGCCCGCCGAAGCTGAGCGCCCGCGGCGGTCAGCTCTCCAGCCCGTCCCGGTCCGCCCACTCCAGCAGGGGGTCGAGCGAGTAGGCGACGTCGTCGATGCCCGCGTGCAGGTCGCCGAACTCGGCGAAGCGGCCGGGCACGGTCGCGATGGTGCAGGCGCGAGGATCGACGTCGTCGATCTCGTCCCAGGTGATCGGTGTGGACACGGTCGCCTCCGGCACGCCGCGCACCGAGTAGGCGCTGGCGATCGTGTGGTCCCTGGCGTTCTGGTTGTAGTCGACGAACAGCATCGTGGGGTCGCGGTCCTTGCGCCACCACTCGGTCGTCACCTCCCGCGGCGCGCGCCGCTCGACCTCCCTGGCGAAGGCGAGCGCGGCCCTGCGCACCTCCGAGAAGCCCCACCGGGCCTCGATCCGGACGTAGATGTGCAGGCCCTGGCCCCCCGAGGTCTTCGGCCAGCCGACCATGCCCAGCTCGTCCAGGACCTCACGCGCGACGTGGGCGGCCCGGCGCACGGTGCCGAACTCGCAGCGCGGCATGGGATCGAGGTCGATGCGCCACTCGTCGGGCCGCTCGGTGTCGGCCCGGCGGGAGTTCCACGGGTGGAACTCCACGGTGGACATCTGCACGGCCCAGATGACGCTGGCCGGCTCGGTCACGCACAGCTCGTAGGCGTGCCTGCCGTAGCGCGGGAAGTCGACCCGCACCGTCTCCAGCCACGGCGGCGCGCCTTGCGGGACCCGTTTCTGGTGGACCTTCTCGCCGCTCACGCCGGAAGGGAAGCGGTGCAACATGCATGGCCGCTCGCGCAGCGCGCGCACGATGCCCTCGCCGACCGAGAGGTAGTAGTTGACGAGGTCGAGCTTCGTTTCTCCCCGGGCCGGGAAGTACACCCGGTCCGGGTTGGAGATACGGACCGTGCGGTTCCCGACCTCGAGCTCGACCGCGGGGCTCTTGGCGTCTTTGGCCATGCGACGAAACTAGCCGCTCCCGGCCCTCGCGCGCCCGGCGAAATCGTCCATCGCGCGCCGCAGCCGCTGCCGCGTGGCGTCGTTGTCGCCCTTGTGTCCGGAGTCGGGGATGACGGCCAGCTCCGCGTCCGGCCAGGCCCTGGCCAGCTCCCACGCCGTGTGGGGTGGCCCGCCCAGATCGAGACGGCCGTGGACCAGGACACCGGGGATTCCGGCGAGCCGGTGGGCGTCCCGCAACAGTGCCCCCTCCTCCAGCCAGGCGGCGTGGGCGAAGTAGTGCACGCAGAGGCGGACCAGCGCCGTCCGGTCGGCCGGAGGCAGCCCGCTCATGTGGTTCGCGGGCCCGTCGGACTCGAGGGAGACCACCGCGTCCTCCCACGCGCACCAGTCGAGCACAGCCTGCTCGCGCACGCGCGGATCGGGGTCCTCCAGCAGCCGCGCGTAGGCCGCGACCAGGTCACCGTCGCGGTCCGCCTCGGGCACCCCGGCGCGGAACCGGTCCCATTCAGCGGGGAAGAAGCGCCCGACACCCCGGTACAGCCAGTCGATCTCGCTGCGCCGCGTGGTCGTGACCGAGACGAGGACGATCTCCGTCACCTGGCGCGGATTCCGCTCGGCGTAGGCGAGGGCGAGCGTGCTGCCCCAGGAGCCGCCGAGGAGCAGCCAGCGCTCGATGCCGAGGTGCTCGCGCAGCAGTTCCATGTCGGCGATGAGGCGATCGGTGGTGTTGGTGCTCAGGTCCGTCGCGGGATCGCTCGCGTGCGGGGTGCTCCGGCCGCAGCCGCGCTGGTGGAAGTTCACGATCCGGTACCGCTCGGGATCGAAGTAGCGGGGAGCCGCGAGCCAGTTCGGGGCGCCCGGCCCACCGTGCAAGATCAGCGCCGGCTTTCCCGCCGGGTCGCCACAGGTCTCCCAGTACACGAGGTTCCCGTCGCCGGTGTCCAGCATCCCGTGGTCGTACGGCTCGACGGGCGGATAAAGCCCGGCCATGTCGCGGCTCCTTCGGCTTCGGCGGCAAATGCAACAGCGCTGTTATAGTAGCACTGTTACAGCCGGGAACACGCGGATGCGTCGGCGAGTACCCCCGGCGTCGCGCGCCGGGAGCGCCGCCATCCCCTTCTTCCGCCTGGTGAAAGGGGTGGTATGACAGGGTCGGCCGGTGCGCTTGACTGCGGTCGGCGGCGGCGCCGGGGAGACCCCGGCGTGACGGCCGCGCCGCGGGATGGGCATGATCGTCGGCGTAGCCGTAGTGGGAGGCCAGATGAGCATTTCCGGCACCAGAGTGCTCCGCGTCGAGGATCACCAGCTGATCACGACAGGCGGTACCTACGTCGAGGATCTGCGCGAAGACGCACTCACCGGTGCCGTCCACGCGATGTTCCTGCGCAGCCCGATCGCCCATGCCCGGATCACCTCGGTCGACGTCTCGGAGGCGCTCACCGCGCCGGGCGTGGTCGCCGTGTACACCGCCGCGGACATCGACCTGGCGGCGGGGAGCGCGGGGCCGGTCGGGCAGCCGTGGCTCGCCGACGGGGTCGTGCGCTACGTCGGTGAGCCGGTCGCGCTGGTGCTCGCCGAGCACCCGTACCAGCTGGCCGATGCCGCCGAGCTGATCGACATCGACTACGAGCCGCTGACGGCGGTCGCGAGCATCGACGCGGCGCTGGCGGGGGAGACGCTGCTGTTCCCCGATACCGGGAGCAACGTCATGCAGGCGCGCGGCGAGTTCGACGAAACGGCGTTCGACGGGTGCGAGGTCGTGCTCACCCGGACGATCGTCAACCAGCGCGTGGCGCCCGCGCCGCTCGAGGTGCGCGGTGCCGCGTGCGCCTGGGACGCGAACGGCAGGCTGACCATCTGGCTGTCCACGCAGAACGCCCAGATCGCCCGCACGATCGTGGCCGGCGGGCTCGGCGTCGGCGAGGACTCCGTCCGTGTCGTCACGCCCGACGTCGGCGGCGGCTTCGGCGCGAAGATCGGCGCGGACCCCGAGGCGGTCGTACTCGGCTGGGCGGCCCGCCGGGTGGAGCGGCCGGTCAGGTGGACCGAGACACGCAGCGAGAACCTCACGTCGATGACGCACGGCCGGGCGCAGCAGAACACGGTCACCATCGGCGGGCGGCGGGACGGCACCGTCCAGGCGTTCCGGCTGGACGTGGTGCAGGACGCGGGCGCCTATCCCCGCGCCATGTTCCTGCCGACGCTGACCGAGCTGATGGCCTCGGGCGTGTACCACTTCCCGAAGGTCGAGGCCGCCAGCCGCGCGGTCGTCACCAACACGACGCCGATCGCGCCCTACCGCGGCGCCGGACGGCCCGAGGCCACGGCGGCGATCGAGCGGGCGATGGACCTCTTCGCGGCGGAGATCGGGATGGACCCGGCCGAGGTCCGCCGGGTCAACTTCGTCCGGCCCGAGGAGTTCCCCTACGAGACGCCGACCGGCGCGGTGTACGACACGGGCGAGTACGCCGGTGCGCTGGAGCGCGTGCTCGAAGCCGGTGGGTACCAGGAGCTCCGCGCCGAGCAGGCCCGGCGGCGCGAGGGCGGTGACCCCGTCGCGCTCGGCCTCGGTATCGCGACCTATGTCGAGATCACCGGTGGTGACGCCGGGGGCGAGAGCGGTCGCGTCGACATCAACCCGGACGGCTCCGTGACGGCCTACACCGGCAGTTCGCCGCACGGCCAGGGGCTGGACACGTCCCTGGCCATGCTGCTGTCCGACCGGCTCGGCATCCCGATGGACCGGATCACGGTCCGGCACGGCGACACCGACGAGGTGCCCAAGGGCATCGGCACCTTCGGCTCCCGCTCGCTGCAACTGGGCGGCTCGGCGGTGCGGCAGGCCGCCGACCAGGTGATCGACCGCGCCAGGGAACTCGTGGCCGACCTGCTCGAGGCCGCGCCGCAGGACCTGGAACTGAACGTCGAGCACGGCGCCTGGCAGGTCCGTGGCGCGCCGTCGAGCGGCAGTGTCACCTGGGCCCAGCTGGCCGGGCAGGCCGGTGCGGGCACGCTCTCGGCGGATGTCTGGTTCGGCGACGGCGCGCCGACCTTCCCGTTCGGCGCCCATCTCGCGGTGGTCGAGGTCGACACGCTGACCGGCAAGGTCGAGCTGCGCAGGCTCATCGCCGCCGACGACGCCGGCCCCGTGGTCAATCCGCTGGCGTTTCGCGGGCAGCGGCACGGCGGGCTCGGCCAGGGTGCCGCACAGGCTCTGCTGGAGGTCATGAGCTACGACCCGGACGGTAACCCGACCACCGCGACGCTGGCCGACTACTCGTTCGTCACCGCGACCGAGCTGCCGGACTTCGAACTGGTGGACATGGAGACACCGACAACGCGCAACCTGCTGGGCGTCAAGGGAATCGGGGAGGCGGCCACCATCGGCTCGACACCCGCGGTGCACAACGCCGTCGTGGACGCCGTGGCGCATCTCGGAGTGAGTCATCTCGACATGCCCACGACACCGCTGCGGGTCTGGCAGGCGCTGGCCGAGGCGAGGAAGGCGAACTGACGTGAAGGTGACGATCGAGGTCAACGGCGGACCGGTCTCCGCGGAGGTGGAGGACCGGACGCTGCTGGTGCACTACATCCGGGAGACCGCAGGGCTGACCGCCACGAACGTCGGCTGCGACACCACCTCGTGCGGGGCCTGCACGGTGCTGCTCGACGGCGAGTCGGTGAAGTCCTGCACGGTGCTGGCGGCGCAGGCGGACGGCCACGCCGTGACCACGGTGGAGGGGCTGACCGGCCAGGACGGTGAGCTGCACCCGGTGCAGCGCGCGTTCCGCGAGCAGCACGGTCTGCAGTGCGGCTTCTGCACACCGGGCATGATCATGGCAACGGTGTCGCTGCTGGAGCACAACCCGAAGCCGACGCGCGCGGAGGTGCGCGAAGGGCTCGAAGGCAACCTCTGCCGCTGCACCGGCTACCACAACATCGTCAGCGCGGTGGTCGACGCGTCCGGTCAGGAGGTCGCAAGGTGATCCCGGTCCAGTTCGGCTACCGGCGCGCGTCCTCGGTCGACGAGGCACTCGCCCTGCTGGCCGAGCACGGCGACGACGCGAAGCTCCTGGCCGGCGGGCACTCGCTGCTGCCGCTGATGAAGCTGCGGCTCGCCGCGCCCGAGGTGCTGGTGGACATCGCGCCGGTCGAAGAGCTGCACCATGTCCGCATCGACGGTGAGGACGTCGTGATCGGCGCGCTGGCGCGCTATCACGACCTGCAGGGCGACGAGGTACTGCGCGAGCACGCGCCCCTGCTCGCGCACGTCGCGGGGGTGGTGGGCGACCAGCAGGTGCGTCACCGTGGCACGATCGGCGGCTCGATCGCGCACGCGGACCCCGCGGCCGACCTGCCCGCGGCGATCCTGGCGTCCGACGCCGTGCTGGTCGCCCGTGGCCAGGAGGGGGAGCGGCGGATTCCCGCGGCCGACTTCTTCCTCGGCCCGTTCACCACGTCGCTGACGCCGGAGGAACTGCTCACCGAGATCCGGGTTCCCCGGCAGACCGGCCTCGGCTGGGGCTTCGAGAAGTTCACCCGGCGGGCCATCGACTGGGCGATCGTGGGCGTCGCCGTGTCCGGGAAGCGGGTGGGCCTGATCAACATGGGCGGGACCCCGGTCCGGGCTTCGGCGGCCGAGGAGGCGCTGGCCCGTGGTGCCTCCGTCGCCGAGGCGGCGGAACTGGCCGCCGAGGGCACGAGCCCGCCGGACGAGCCGCACGCCACGACGGAGTACCGGCGCCACCTGGCCCGGGTGCTCACCGCCCGCGCGCTGGAGACGTCCGCCGGGTCCCGCTGACGGCTCCCCAATGTGGCGTCGGTAGCGCCTGACGCAACGGATGCCACATTGGGGGCGTGCTACCGGCGGCTCCGCGGCCGGTACCGGGAGATCGCGACGCCTGCCAGGCAGATCGCGCCGCCGACGAGGCCGTAGCCGGTCGGTATCTCGCTGAGCAGCACCCAGGACAGCAGGACCGACACGGCGGGCACGGCGTAGGTGGTCGCGCTGAGCCGGCCGGCGTCCATCCGGTGCAGCGCGTACGCCCACGTGCTGAAGCCGATGGCGGTCGGGAAGAGCCCGAGATAGACGGCGCCCAGGATCGTTCCCGTGGAGGCCGCTGACAGCTCGCCGATCAGCTGGGGCGTCCAGGGCAGCAGCACCGCGGTGCCGATGACGCAGCCGAGCCAGGTCACGGTGGCGCCGTCGACGCTGCGGAGCGTGACTTTCTGGATCAGGACACCCGCGGCGTAGAGGACGGCGGCCAGCAGGCACAGCACGACGCCGATCCAGTCGCCGCGGCCGCTGGATCCCATGCCGATGACCGCGATACCGGCCAGCGCGACGAGTGAACCGGCGATCAGCGTTCGCGGGAAGCCCTCGCCGAGGAACAGCCCGGCGCCGAACGCGACCAGCAGCGGTGCCAGGTTGATCAGCAATGCCGCGGTCCCGGCGTCGACGTGCCGTTCGGCGGCGTTGAGCACTACGGTGTATCCGGTCAGCCACAGCACGCCGTAGGCGGCGATCAGCCCGAGCGCGGAGGCCGAGGCCGGCCTGCGGGGCAGGCGCCGGTGCCTGGCGAGCAGCAGCGCGGTGAGCGCGGCCGCCGCGACGGCCAGCCGCACCAGCGCCAGCGGTGCCGGTGACAGTGTGTGCCCGACCGCGCGGATCGCGACGAAAGCCGAAGCCCACAGCACCACGGTGACCACGACCGCGAGCGCTGCCTTGACCCGGTCGGCGGTCGGCGGTGCGGGGGCAGGCGAGGCCGGAGCAAGTTCGGTCACGCTCGCCATCGTCATCGCGCCGATTCGATAGCACAAGCGATTAGTGCTTCATTATTGTTAACCTCCGCTGTACGGTAAGGGGATGCTCGACGTACCGCGACTGCGCCTGCTGCGCGCCGTCGTCGCGACCGGCTCCATCCGTGCCGCAGCTTCGGCCCTCGAATACACGCCGTCCGCGGTGAGCCAGCAGCTCGCCCTGTTGCAGCGGGAGACCGGGCTCCGCCTGTTCGACCGGGTCGGCAGGGGGATCGAGCCGACCGCCGCCGGCCGGATGCTCGCGGCCGAGGCCGAGCCGCTGTTCGAGGCGCTCGCCCGCATCGACGGCGTCGTGGGTGACCTGCGAGTGGGCCGGACCGGCAGCCTGTCGATCAGCTATTTCGCCTCGGTCGGCGCGACGTGGCTGCCACCCGTCGTCGCCGCCCTGCGCGAGGAGTTTCCCGAGCTACGGCTGGATCTGCGGATGACGGAGCTGAAGGGCAACGAGGACAGCGGCGCCGATATCGCGATCTTCGTGGAGTCCCCTGGCGTCGAGCGGTCGGTGCCGGGTCACGTCCGCCGGCTCGTCGACGATCCCTACTTGGTGGTCGTCCGTGACGACGACCCGCTCGCCCGGCTGAGCGAGGTGCCGCTGGCCGCGCTCGCGGACGAGGACTGGGTCGACAACGACCTCAAGGCCGGGGCGTGCCGCCAGGCGCTGCTGGCCGCTTGCGCGGAGGCCGGCTTCGCACCGCGGTTCTCGGTCGAGACGCGTGACTACCGGACCGCTATCCCGTTCGTCGCGACGGGGATCGGCATCACCGTGATTCCCCGGCTCGGTATCGGCGAACTGCCCGCCGGGCTGACCGCGCTGCCACTGGTGTCCCCGACGCCGGTCCGGCACATCAGCGTCGCGGTGCGGAAACCGGCCGCCGGGCACCCGGCCGCCCGCCGCGCGCTCGAAGTGCTGCAGGCATGTGTCACGGGGCCCGCCGCAGCAGGCTGAGGTCAGCCGGGCGGCCAGCTCATGTGGCGGCCGCCGAGGACGTGGCAGTGCACGTGGAAGACGGTCTGGTTGGCGTCCGGGCCGGTGTTGAAGACCAGCCGGTAGCCCGACTCGTCGAGCCCGTCGGCCTTCGCCACGTCCCGCGCCGCGGCCAGGACGGCACCGGCCAGCGCGGGGTCCGCGACCGCCATCGCCGCCGCGTCCGGATGGTGCTCCTTCGGGATCACCAGCACGTGCGTCGGCGCCCTCGGGTCGAGATCCCGGAACGCCAGTACCGAGTCGGTCTCGTGGACCACCGTGGCCGGAACCGTGCCGGCGGCGATCCCGCAGAACGGGCAGTCGTCACTGTTCGGCATCGTGCCATTGTGTCCCATTGTGTCAGCGCTGTCGGCCCGGTCGGCACCGTCCGCGAACGTGCAACTCGCGGGCCGGAGCGGGGGACTCGCGCCGTCACACCTCGATCAGGTCCGCCGAGCCGTGGGTGAGCACCCTGGCGCCGCCCTCCTCGACGACGAAGGTCTGGCTGAGGCCGACCCCGGCCTCGCCGAACGACCGGAACGAGCCGGGCATGTGGAAGACCATCCCGGCCGCAAGGGGTTCGTGGTTGTCCGGGGTGAGGTAGAACGGTGCCCCGTCCATCCAGTGCGGCTTGTGGGCCAGCCCGACGGGATAGCCGAAGAGCCAGTGGAAGACCACGTCGCCGGGCAGCGTGCCGACGGCCTCGGCCGCCCGCCGCGCCACCTCCGCGCACGGCACCCCGGCGCGGACGTTGTCCAGCACGGCGGCGAGCGCGGTTCTCGACAGCTCGGTCAGCTGCCGGGCACGTGCGTCCGGCCGCCCCCGGGACAGCGTGCGCATCACCGGCGCGTGGTAGCGATGGTGTGCCCCGGCGAACTCGAGGAACGTGGTGCCGGCACTCAGCGGCCGGTGCGTCCAGCTGGAGTGCGGGATGCCGCCCCGGTTCCCGGTGGCCACCACCGGTCCCCACACCGACGGGGAGTTCGCCCGGGTGTACAGCGCGGCCGCGATGGCACCGGCGACGGAGGAGTCGGTGGCGTCCGGACCGGCGGCCTCGGCGACGGCCGCCTCGACGCCTGCCCGGGTGCTGGCGGCCGCCTCCTCGACGCAGCGGATCTCCGCGTCGGACAGGACGAGCCGCGCCCGCTCGACGAGATACTCGCCGGGGACCAGCAGGGCATCCTTGCCGCGGAGGATGTCCACCGCCTGCGGGGGCGTGGAGGCGTGGCCGAGCTCGATCCCGATCCGGGCGCCCCGCGGCAGGGTGCGTACCGCGTGGTCGAGCTGCGACTCGAGGCCGCGCAGGGCGTCGGCGTACCCGCAGTAGACGATGTTGCCCACCCGTGAGCTCGCCAGCGCGCGGCCGAGTTCGAGGTCGGGCACGTAGAGGCAGGTATCCGACTCGGTGACCAGCAACGGCTGCGGGGCGGTCTCCGCGGTGTGATAGCCGCACAGGTACTCGACGCTCGACGGCCGGAACACGACCAGCCCGTCCATTCCGGCCCGCGACATCCGCCCGCGTACGTCGGCGAGGCGCCGGTCGTACTCGGCGTCCGCGAACGGCCGTGGCTCGGCCGCCGTCACCGAGGCGATCGCGTCCGGGGTCAGCCAGCGCCGGCCGGCGCCGTCGTCCAGTCCGGTCAGTTCAGGCGTCGTTCTCATCCTCCTGTGCCTTCGCGCGTGTCCGCGCGCTGTGTACTCGTGTCCGCGCTCCCTGCCCGGGCGAGGAGCCGGGTCGACCGGCGCCGTCCGGAGACGATCAGCTCCTCGGCCAGCACCTCGAAGCCGCCCGGAAGCCGGGTGCTCAGCTCCCCGTGCCGCACGTGCCACGGCCGCTCGGGCCGGTCCGTTTCCGGCGAGTCCGCCAGCGCCTCCCAGCCGATCAGCCCGCCCGGCAGGACGGCCGCGCAGGCGGAGCGGAACGCGGTGGCGTCCCAGTACGACGTCGCGAGGACCAGGGCATGACACCGGGTTCCCGGATCGTGGGCCGGAACGTCCGCGGCGACGGGCTCGATCAGTTCCGCCAGGCCCCGCCGCCGTGCCTCGGTGGTGAGCTGCGTGAGCGCGAGGTCAGCGATGTCGACGGCGACGACGCGCCGGCCCGTCGCGGCGAGCGCCAGGGCGCTGCCCGACCGGCCGCAGGCCAGCTCCAGCACGGGACCGGTAGGGCAGCCCGCCGCCAGCGCGGCGTCGACGAGCGGATGCGGCTCGAACGTGGGCGGGCGCTGCAGGTATCGGGTGTTCCAGCGCCGCCGGTCGGGATGCTCGGCGAGCTCGGTCCGGCGCATGGCACCACGGTAGCCCGCCTCACGAGCCCTGCCGGATCGGCGCGCCGGTGCGATGCAGGTGCCGCAGCGCCTCGGCGTAGGAGGCGAGCAGTCCGGTCTCGTGGTACGGCACCCCGATCTCCGCGCAGTAGTCCCGCACGATCGGCTGCGCTCGCCGCAGGTTCGGCGAAGGCATGCTCGGGAACAGGTGGTGCTCGATCTGGTAGTTCAGGCCGCCCAGCGCCACGTCGACGAACCGGCCACCGCGCACGTTGCGGGAGGTCAGCACCTGCCGGCGCAGGAAGTCCGGGCGCTCGGCGCCGCTGAACATCGGCATGCCCTTGTGGTTCGGGGCGAAGATCGAGCCCATGTAGACGCCCCACAGCCCCTGGTGTACGGCGATGAACACGAGCGCCTTGGCGGGGGGGAGCACGAGCAACACCGCGGCGAGGTAGCCGATGACGTGCGCGGTCAGCAGCGTGGCTTCGAGCCCGCGCCGCTTCAGCTTCGGCGCGAACAGCGCCCGGAACCCGGACAGGTGCAGGTTGAGCCCCTCCAGCGTCAGCAGTGGGAAGAACAGGAACGCCTGCCTGCGTCCGATGAACCGCGGCACGCCCGAGCTCGCCCGGGCCTGCTTCTGCGACCACACCAGGATGTCCGGCACGACGTCGGGATCCAGCTCCTCATGGTTCGGATTCGCGTGATGGCGGGTGTGCTTGTCCATCCACCAGCCGTAGCTCATCCCGATGCCGAGGTTGCCCACGATCAGCCCGGCCATCTCGGTGGGCCTGCGGGTGCGGAAGACCTGGCGGTGCGCGAGATCGTGCGAGAGCAGCGCGACCTGGCCGAACATGATCGCCAGGAACCCCGCCACCAGCAGCTGCAGCCACGAGTCGCCGATCGTGACGAACGCAGCCCAGCCCGCGGCGAACAGCGTGCCCACGACGCCGAAGCGCAGCACGTAGTAGCCGGGGCGGCGATCGAGGAGACCGGCCCGCGAGATTCGCCGGGAGAGCCGGGAGAAGTCGCTGCCGTGCGTGGCGCCCTTCGCGGGGCGCCGGATTTCTTCGATGGTCACGAGCCCGAGTCTGGACAATCGGACGGCGCGGGAGAATCCCGCGCGCACCCGAGCCCGACCGGGGGCAGGCCCTACCCGCACCCCGCACGGAACGGCCCCGGTCCGCGCGGGGTGCGGGCCGGGGCCGTCCGTCCGGGTCGGCGATCAGGGAGTGGTGACACTGAGCGTGTAGCTGCCCGAGCCGCTGTAGGCGTGCACCAGGTACCGGTAGTAGCCGGCGGTGCCCGAGTACTGCACCTGCTCGTTCGCCCCGGAGCTCGTGCCGGATGCGACGTTGACCCAGCTCGACCCGTTCCACTTCTGCAGGTAGAGGTCGAAGTCCGAGCCCGAGGGGCCGGCCAGGCAGCCGGCGTGGGTGCCGGAGCCGGTCGACTGGTAGTAGCTGCCGTTCGGCTGGTAGGCGACGGCGCCCGAGGACAGCGAGCCACGGTAGGTCGACTCCGCGCCCTGGCAGGCGTCGCCCGGAGGCTGGCCACCGCCGCCACCACCGGCGAGGGTCAGGTTGTAGGCCCGCAGGATCTCGTTCACCGGCTGGAAGTACGTGGTGCCGCCGGAGCTGCAGTTACCGGAGCCGCCGGAGGTGACGCCCTGTGCCTGGTTGCCGGCCAGGAGCGAGCCGCCGGAGTCGCCCGGCTCCGCGCAGACGCTGGTCCGGATTAGCCCGGAGACGGTGCCCTGCGGGTAGGTCACCGACGCGTTGCGCGCCTGGATGGTGCCGCAGTGCCAGCCGGTCGTGGAGCCGGACCGGCACACCGCCGAGCCGACCGGCGCCTCCTGGGAACCGGCGACCGTCACCGTGCCGCCCGCGTAGTTGTTCACCACGGGACGTGGCGTCCAGTTCGAGTTGGTAGCGACCCAGGCGTAGTCGTTGCCGGGGAAGGAGGAGCCGCGGAAGGTGCCCTGCGCCACCCGGTTCGAGCCCGAGGTCGACGCGCCCGTCCGCCCGCAGTGCCCTGCGGTGACGAAACCGCCGTTCACCGAGAAGCCGATCGAGCAGCGGCTGCCGCTGCCGATGTAGTAGGCGTCGCCCCCGCGCACGTCGTACAGCGGCCGCGGCGACTCGTGCGAGCGCCGGATGCGCACGGCCGAGCGCTCGACGCCGCTGGCCTCGACGAACCGTTCCGCCGCGGCCGTGGCTCCCGGCGCGACCTGCACCACGACGGCGTTGCTCGGCAGGTCGACGTGCCAGCCGATGATCGTGCTCGGTGCCTTCGCCAGGTTGGCGTCCAGCGTCGCGACGAGCGCGTGCAGGTCGCTTTCGCTGCGGTCGACGACGCGGGGCTGCGCGCCTGCCGCCCGCACCTGTGCCGTCTCCGCCGCGTCGGTCACGGCGACGACCAGGCGGTCGCTGCCCGCGGGCAGCCAGCCGCCCGCGAAGCTCTCACCGAGTGTCGCGCGGAGCAGCTTCTCCGTGCGAGTGCTCTGATCCTGGACAGCGAGGTGGGCACGTGCCCGCTCCTCGTCCAGCCCGAGATCACGTTCCATCGCGGCGAAAACCTCCGCGGGGACATCCAGCGGCGCACCGCCGGATTGCGGGTCTTTCTCGGCCGCCGCGCCCGCGCCGGCCGAGAATGATCCGGCCAGGACGAGCGCGGCGGCCGCGGCGGCCGCCGCGGCCGCTTGCAACGCCGAGAGGGGTCTTGAACGCATGCCGTTGTCTCCTTCGTGAGGACGCAGGGTCGGCGCCCCACGGGCCGGCCGGGTGCGGCCGGTTAGGTGGGGCCATCGCAACGTAGGCGGCCGTGCACCAGCGGTGACAATCCCAATTGGGTCATATCGTCCGGTGATGGTGCGCGCGGGGACAGGCGCTCAGGTCGCGGCGCCGAACTCCGGATGCCGCGCCAGCCAGGCCGGATAGCGCGGGTTGCGGCCGACCACGTCGGCGTGGGCCGAACGGGCGTGGTGCACCGCCCGGTCGGCGACGGCAGCGATCGGTGACTGCGCATGCCAGCCGAGCAGATGCCGCCAGGTGAGCGGGTTTCCGGCGATCGGGATGGCGACCAGGCCGGCCATCTGGCGGAACATCGGCTGGCACAGCACCGCGGCCGCCCCGCTGTGGGCGAGGTCGATGCAGCTGACGGCGTCGACCTCGTAGATCGTGCTCGGGGTGAAGCCGGCCCGTGCGCACGCCGTGGTGAAGCACTTCTCGAGGCACCCGTCACCGGGTGTCACCGCCCACTTCATCCCGGCCAGCGCGGAGAGCTCGACCTCGTCGTCGCGGGCGCACGGGTGGTCCTCGGGCAGCAGCACGAAGATCGGGTCGTTGGCGACGGCCATCCACACCAGCCCGTCGCCGGGCGGCGGTGCCGCGTCCCCGCAGACCCCGGCGAGGACGAGATCGGAGCGGTGCTGCACCACCTGCGCGGCCAGCTCGTCCGCGGACCACGAGGAATGCGTCGTCACCAGGGCGCCGGGGAAGTCCTCCTCCAGTCTCCGGACGAGCCCGGCGAGGAGCGGGCAGCCGACCGAGCCGATCCGGAACTGCGGGACGGTGACCGCCTCGGCGGAGAACCGCCGGGCCTCGTGCTGCAGCTCGCGGATCACCGGCAGCAGCACCCTGGCCCTCGTGAGCACCAGTTCGCCCAGCGGCGTGGGCCGGGCGCCCCGGCGGTCACGTTCGAAGAGCGCGCCGCCGAGCGCGCTCTCGATGCGGTGCAGTTGCGCGCTCAGTGCGGGCTGGGCCAGCCCGAGCGCCGACGCGGCCTTCGAAACACTGCCTGCCTCGGCGATCGCGCAGACGGCCCTCAGATGGCGGAGCTCCAGCTGCATAGCCTGACATTAGGCCGTGCGGCGGCGAAGCGGAACAGCCGAACGTACCGCATCAGGGGCCCGGTCCCGTCGGCAGCCGGACCAGCTTTGTCCATAGTGGACATGCGATGACGGTCGCGGCTCAGGTCAGGGTGTTGCCGCCGTTGACCGCGAGCTTCTGGCCGGTGACGAAGGCCGCGCGGCGGGAGGCGAGGAAGGCGACCGCCTCCGCCACGTCACCGGCGACGCCGAGGTGCCCCGCGGGCACGCCGGCGGCATAGGCGGCCTTCTCCTCGTCGGGCACGCCGTCGTGCCGCTCGGTCGGGATCCAGCCGGGTGCCACCAGGTTGACCGTGATGCCGTGCTCGCCCAGTTCCCGCGCCCAGGACCGGGTCAGGCCCAGCTGAGCGCCCTTGGCGGCGACATACGCGCTCGAGTACGGGGCCCCGAGCTCGACCACCTCCGATCCGATGTGGACGATGCGGCCGTGGCCGCGCTGTTTCATTCCCGGGATGACCGCCTGCGCGAGCAGCAGCGGGCTCTTGACGAAGAACTCGAGCTGGTCCAGCATGTCCCGCCAGTGCAGCTCCTCGACCGGGATGAGTGGTTGTGGCCCGGTCGCGTTGAGCACCAGTACGTCGACGCCGCCGAACGTGGCCGTGACCCGGTCGTGCAGGTCGCGGGCCTCCGCCTCGTGGGTGACGTCGGCCTGGAACAGCTCCGCCCGGCCGCCGCTCTCGGCTATCTCCAGCCGGAGCTTCTCCGCCGCGGTGCGATCGTGGAAGAAGTTGAGCGCCACGGAGAGGCCGTCACGGGCGAGCGCGCGGGCGATCGCCGCGCCCAGTCCACGGGAGGCGCCGGTCACCAGGGCGGTCCCTGGGTCTGTCGTCATCGCGTTCTCCTGTGGGCGCGGACGGCTGAAGCGATTCAGAACACTAGCGGGCACCGGTGCGCGGGGGCAACCTCGGGGGTGGTCGCGGCGCTCTCAGCGAACGAGCCGGAAGAAGGTGCGCAGCTCGTTCACGAACAGCTCCGGCTGCTCGAACGCCGCGAAGTGCCCACCCCGGTCGAGCTCGTTCCAGTGCCGGATGTCGGTGAACCGCCTGGCCGCCCAGCGGCGGGAAGGGCGGGGGATCTCCTTGGGGAAGATCGAGCAGCCGGCCGGTACTGAGACGGTGTCGGTGTTGGCCCGGCTGAACCCTTCGGCGACCTGCTTGAAGCTCTCCCAGTACAGCCGTGCCGAGGAGGCGGCGGTGCCGGTCAGCCAGTACAGCGTCACGTTGTCCAGCATCTCGTCCCGGCTGAGCGCGTTCTCCGGATGGCCTGCGCAGTCGGTCCAGGCGTGGAACTTCTCGACGATCCAGGCGCAGAGGGCCGCGGGGGAGTCGACCAGTCCGTAGCCGACCGTCTGCGGGCGCGTCGACTGCACCGCCGCGTAGCCGGACTCGTGCCCTTCGGCGTACTCGAGTGCCGCGAGCGAAGCCCGTTCGGAGTCGGTGAGGTCGCCGAACGTCTCCGGATCGGGTGCGGCGAGCGGCGGGCTGAGGTGGATTCCGGCGACGTGGCCGGGAGCCAGCCGGCCGATGGCGGTGGTGATGCTCGTCCCCCAGTCGCCGCCCTGGGCGCCGTAGCGTTCGTAGCCGAGCCGGGCCATCAGCCGGATCCAGGCGCCCGCGATGCGCTCGACGTTCCAGCCCGGCCGCGCCGGCTTGTCGCTGAAGCCGTAGCCGGGCAGCGAGGGACACACGACGTGGAACGCGTCGGCCGCGGCACCACCGTGCGCGGTGGGATCGGTGAGCGGCCCGATCACCTTCAGGAACTCGACGATGGAACCCGGCCAGCCGTGGGTGAGCACGAGCGGCAGGGCTCCGGCATGCGGTGATCGCACATGCAGGAAGTGGATGCCGAGCCCGTCGAGCTCGGTCCGAAACTGCGGCAGGGCGTTGATCCGCGCCTCGGCCGCGCGCCAGTCGTATTCCCCTGCCCAGTAGCTGCAGAGTTCGCGCAGGTAGCCGAGTGGCACGCCCTGCGACCAGTCGGTGACCGTCTCGGCCTCGGGCCAGCGCGTCCGCGCCAGCCGTTCACGCAGGTCCGCGAGCTCGGTGCCGGGCACGTCGATGCGGAACGGGAGCAATGCCTGGTTCATGATCCGGTACGTTACGAGCCGTCACCGACATTTCCGGTCCGCCGGTCCCGCCTCGTGAGTGGCTACGCGAGTTCTAACTCGTGTAGCCACTCACGAGGGCGGTGGGGTGGGGGTCACCGTGACGATCCCCGCGTCGGCGTCGACGACGACCCGGTCGCCGGTGCGGATGAGCTCCACCGGGTCGGCGTCGAGATCGGAGATCGCAGGCACCCGGGTGACCACCGCGCCGAGCGCCGACTTGGTGGACAGCGTGGTGAACACCATCGCCAGCGGCGCGGTGCCGAGCAGCCGGGTGCTCTGGAAGAAACCCGCCCAGCCCGACGAGCCCTTCGCGCCCGGGAACACCAGCACCTTCCCGGTGAAGCAGACGCCGTGCAGCTCGTGCCTGCGCTCGATGACGGTGCCGGTCGCGGGGTCGATGCCGCCCCAGCCCGAGATGGTCTCGTGCGATACGAGCGCCTCGCCCTCGGCGCGGCCGGGCACGATCCCGCGCCCCCGGATCCGCAGCGTCATCGCAGCTCCCCCCGCCAGGTCCCGGTGACGGCCGCGTCGACGCACTCCTCGAGGGTGCCGAACCACGCCTCGATGCCCAGGATCGCGGGCAGGTAGTGCGCCTGCTTCGCCGAGTCGGTGGCGAACACGCGCGTTCCCTCGGGTGCCGACTTCGACATCGCGGGGCAGGAGTCGGTCAGGACCCGCCCGCCCGCCCTGCGGATGATCTCGGTGTAGCCGTTGCGGTCGGCGACCGAGCGCAGTGCACGCGGCGTCATCAGCCACAGTTCGGTGCCCGCGTTGAGCTTCCTGCCGTCGAGAGCGCGCGCCGCCCTGGCGATCTGGTCGAGCGAGGCGTGCGGGCAGCCGAGCAGGACGAAGTCGACGCCCGTGCTCTCGCCCTGGTTGTTCAGCGTCTCGTAGACCGCGCGGCGCTCGCGCGAGCCGTAGCCGATCGCCTCCGGCGCCGCCCGCCCGCCGAACGCGGCGTCGAGCGTCGGCGCCTCCGGCGTGATGCCGGGGATGTGGTAGATCTCCACGCCGCCCGACGAGGCCGTCGAGGCGCCGAAGTGCTTGAGGTCGGTCTGGTCGGGCTGCCGCAGCTCGCCGGTCACGACGGGCCGGTTCTCCTGCACGACCTCGCCCACGAAGTAGCCGAACATGCCCCAGTCGAGGAAGCCCGCTACGGGCACGGCCGCCTCGACCAGGTGGGTGCCGTAGCGGTTCTCCGGCAGGTGGTTGCCCCAGTAGGGGATCTTCCCGGTCAGGCTCGCCGCGCCCGTCGACGCGGTGCCCTCGCAGTTGGTCCTGGCGCCGAGTACCGAGTTGCAGTACACCACCGCCGAGGACTCCATCCAGGCGCAGTGCTCGTCGCGCGCCGGGAGGTTGCCCACCTGGTACGGCGTGCAGGTGGCGAGGATGTTCACGCCGCGCTCGCCGTAGAACGCCTCCGCGCCGGACTGCAACTCCACCATGCTCCGCGGGTACGGCGCGATGCCGACCGAGTCCTCCCCGAAGCCTTGTTGCAGCTGGCACGTCGGCACCCGCATGTGCGGCAGCTCGAACTCGTCGTCGCTGTCCAGGTTGATCACCGAGAACGCCTTGTTCCAGCCGCCCTCGCGCACCAGCCGCGCCTTCACGGGTGACGGCTGGGTCATGGTCCCCGCGACGTTGCGCGTCTCGCAGAGCCGCTCCGCGCCGAGCGCCTCGCCGTAGCGGACCAGCAGATCCATCGCGGCGGCCACCGCCGGCCCCTCGGCGCCGTCCAGCATCGCCTTCTCGTCGTCGGCCAGTTCCACTGTGCCCTCCTCGCTGTCGGTGCCGGTTCCGCGCGTCAGCCGTCGACGTTGTCGCGGACGCGCTCACGAAGTTCGGCCGCGTTCACGCTCTGCACGCTGCCGCCCGCGGCGAGATCGAGCGCGTGGGCGGCACCGAACCCCATCGCCGCGCACGGCCCCATGACCCGCACGCTGGACAGCGCCGCGGCGTCACCGTCGACGCACCGGCCTGCCGCGACGAGGTTGTGCGCGCCCACCGGGATCAGGCTGCGCAGCGGGACGTAGTGCACGTGGTCGGCGTCGAAGACCTCCCAGACGTAGCCCTCGATGCGGTCGTGCAGCTCGATGGGCCACGCCGTGCGCGCGACCGCGTCGTCGAACGGGGTCCCGGAGCGGACCTCGTCCACGCTCAGCTGGTGCACGGCCGCGATCCAGCGCGTCTGCCTGCGGCCGGGAAAGCCGTAGCTGCGTACCTTCGCCTCGCCGAAGGCCCCGGGAAACTCGCGGCGCAGGAACTCCACCACGCGGTCGGCCTGCGCACGGCCCTCCAGCTGTGCCTGCGCCGCGCGCACCGCATCGAGCGGCGCCTCGACGTGGGTCATGTTCATGACCGCCGTGTTGCGGCCGGGGAAGAAGAACGCCAGCCCGTCGCGGCGCACCAGCCCGTACTCGTCGGCCTTCTCGTCGACCCGCGCGACCAGCTCGGCCGGCTCCGGCCGGTACTCCTCCCGCAGGTTCTCCAGCCGGATCTGCTGCGAGCCCCAGACGGTGCGCTCGGGTACCCGGCATGGCAGCCCGGCCTCCCAGGTCAGCGACGCGTCGCCACTGGCGTCGACGAAGCCCTCCGCCTGGACCCGCACCTGCCCGTGCCGGGTGGCCAGCGTGGTCGCCCGCAGCCTGCCGTCGCCGTCGCCTTCGACGCCGAGCACGGAAGCCCCGAGCACGACTTGGATTCCCAGTGAGCGCACCAGGTTCTCGATCCACCGGCCGAGCACCACCTCGTCGTAGCCGACCGTGATCGTGTGGCTCCTGTTGTAGTGGATGTCGCCGGTCGCGCCGAGATCGGCGAACATCTGGTCGAAGATCCCGCGGGTGAGCCGCCGGTACTCGGGCCCGTTGCCGAAGACACCGCAGAACAGGCCGATCAGCGAGTTGACGCACTGCCCGCCGAGGACGGGCAGCGCGTCGGCGAGCACCACGGACCTGCCCATCCGGCGGGCCTCGACGGCTGCGGAGAGACCCGAGATGCCCGCGCCGACGACGCAGACGTCCGCGACGAGCTGCTCGGCCGGGTCACCGCGCGGCTTCGTGACAGTGTTGATCTTCAGCTCGGTGAGCTCGTGAGGCATTCCTTCTCCTGAGGATTTCGGCGCGTCGTGGTCAGGGCCGGGGCGAGGCGGGGCCACGCAGCGTCGCGCCGCGGGGGAGCGGCTCGACCGAGCGGGCGTACTGGGACAGCCAGCCGGACCGTTCCCCGGGGAGCCGGTGCGCGGCGCGCTCGCGGTGCCGCCGGGCGAGCTCGGCATCGTCGACGAGCAGGTCGACCCGGCGGGTGTCGAGGTCGATGGAGATCGGGTCGCCGTCGGTGACCACGCCGAGCGGACCCGGCAGCGCCCCCTCCGGCGAGACCTCGCCGACCACGATTCCCTTGTTCACCAGTCCGGACAGCTGCCCGTCGGTCACCACGGCGACCTGCTCGGTCAGCCCGGCGCCGTCGAGCGCGAACACGGTCTGCGAGGCCATGCCCATGCCGGGCGTGCCGACGGGCCCGAGGCCGCGCAGGACCAGCACGTCGCCCGGCCGCAGCACACCGTCCTCGATGGCGGCGACCGCGGCGGGCGCGTCGCCGAAGACCCTCGCGGTGCCCTGGAACGCGGGCGGCCGTTCCTCGGTGACCGACAGCTTCACGATCGCCGAGGACGGCGCGAGCGAGCCGCGGACGACGACGATCGTCGCCCGGCTGCCGCGCGGATCGCTCAGCGGCCGGATCACGCGGTCGTCCCGCACCACCGCCCCGGCGACCCGTCGCGCCATCGTCTCCCCGGTGACGGTGCCCGCCCCGCCCGCGAGGGCGGCCCCGAGCTGGGCGAGGACGGCGAGCGCGCCACCGGCGTCCTCGAACTCCTCGATGGAGTCCTCGCCGTTGGGCCGCACCGCCGTCAGTGGCCGCACGGTGTCGGCGTGCTGCTCGAACAGCCCGTACACGTCGACGCCGGTGTCGGCCTCGCGGGCGATGGCCTGCAGGTGCTTGACGGTGTTGATCGACCCGCTCACCGCCAGCACGGCCAGCACGGCGTTCGCGAACGCGTCGGAGGTCAGGATCGTGCGCGGCCTGCGCCCGGCGAGCACCGCCTCGACGACCGCCGTGCCGCTCGCGCGGACCGCTTTCCACATGGCGGCGCTGTTCGCGCGTACCGGTGCGGCTCCGGGGAGGGTCATGCCGAGTGCCTCGGCGACGATGTGCATGGAGTTCGCGGTGCCCATCCCGGTGCACACGCCGGGACCGGTGATCGCGCGGGAGCTCAGGTCGCACAGCCCTTCGACCGTGATACCGCCGGACCTGAGGTGCCCTGCCTGCAAGAACACCTCCTCGATGTCCACCCGCTCGCCGGAGTCGAGCACGCCGCAGCTCTGATAGCCGCAGGGCACGATGAGCGTGGGCACGTCGAGCCGGGCCGCGGCCATCAGCTGCCCGGGCGTGGTCTTGTCGCACGAGGCCAGGCACACCATCCCGTCCAGCTGGGCACCCTCCACCACGGCCTCGATGTCGTTGGCGAGCAGGTCACGGCTCGACAGCACGTAGCCGCCGCTGCCGCCCGCGCTCATGATGAAGTCGGTCGGCGCGACGGTGCGGATCTCGAACGCCACCCCGCCCGCGGCCCCGATCGACTCCTTCACCGCCGCGGCGATCGGGTCGAGGTGGCTGAAGCACGGCGCCAGCCCGGACGAGGAGTTGACGACCGCGACCTTCGGTTTGGTGAGGTCGTCGTCGGTCAGCCCGAGCGCGTGCCACTGGGCGCGCCTGGTGGCCCAGCGCGGGCTGCCTGCTGGAAGGTTGCTGCGGAGGTTGGCGGTCATCCGTTGATGTCCTGTT
>NZ_JAEHOB010000017.1 GCF_016464705.1 Qaidamihabitans albus | reverse complement strand
CCAGCCCGGTCTCCCCGGCGACAAGGAAAAGATTACATGCCCGGGATCAGCTCGTGAACACGGGGGTCCACTACTCGCGAAACCCCAGTTCAGCGGCCTGCCCGGGGCACCGATCCGACGAGCCGTAACCCGCCGGCGGTTGACCCATGGGGTCACCGATACACGTCAACCACGCACACCTCGCGGATATTCCGCTCCGCGGCCGTCAGCTCAGCAGCCGGACGCCCGCGGTGTTCCGCTTGCCCCTGCGCACCACGAGCCAGCGCCCGTGCAGCGCGTCCGACGCGGCAGGCCGCCAGGCCTCGTCCGTGATCTTCGTGTTGTTCACGTACGCGCCGCCCTCCTTGACCGTGCGTCGTGCGGCACCCTTGCTGTCCACCAGCCCGGTGGCCGTGAGCAGCTCGACGATCGTCGGCTCCTCGGACAGCTTGACCTCGCCGGTGGGCACCTCGGCCATGGCTGCGTCCAGCGTGGCGGCGTCCAGCCCCGCCAGCTCTCCCCTGCCGAACAGCGCCTGGCTGGCCGCGACGACCTGCCGGGTCTGCTCGCTACCATGCACGAGGTCGGTCAGCTCCTCCGCGAGCCTGCGCTGGGCGAGGCGGGCGGCCGGCCGCTCCACCGTCGCCGCCTCCAGCTCCGCGATCTCCTCCTTGCCGAGGAACGTCAGCAGCTTGAGGCAGTTCACGACGTCGGCGTCCGGCAGGTTGAGGAAGTACTGGTACCAGGCGTACGGCGAGGTCATCGCCGGATCGAGCCAGACGTTCCCGCCGCCCGTCGACTTCCCGAGCTTGCGCCCCTCGGAGTCGGTGATCAGCGGCGTGGTCAGCGCGTGCACCTGCTCGCCGTGCACCCGCCGCACCAGGTCGACGCCGGCGACGATGTTGCCCCACTGGTCGGAGCCGCCGACCTGCAGCCGCACGCCGTACCGCTCGAACAGTTCCCGGTAGTCGGTGGCCTGCAGGAGCATGTAGCTGAACTCGGTGTAGGACATCCCCTCGCCGTCGAGGCGGCGCCGGACGGTGTCCCTGGCGAGCATCGTGTTGATCGAGAAGTGCTTGCCGACGTCGCGGAGGAAGGCAGGCACTGTCATCGTGCCGAGCCAGTCCAGGTTGTTGATCTCGATCGGCGGCACCTCGGGGTGGTCGAAGTCGACGAACCGGGCGAGCTGGCCCCGCAGCCGGCCTGCCCATTCGCGCACCGTCTCCTCGGAGTTCAGCGTGCGCTCGCCGACATCACGCGGATCGCCGATCAGCCCGGTGCCCCCGCCCGCGAGCAGCACCGGCCGGTGCCCGGCGTTCTGGAAGCGGCGCAGCACCAGCATCTGCACGAGGTGACCGGCGTGCAGACTGGGTGCGGTCGGATCGAATCCCGCATACACCGCGATCGGGCCCGCGGCCAGGTCGCGACGCAACACGTCGAGATCCGTGGACTGCGCGATCAGCCCGCGCCAGGACAGCTCGTCAAGAATGTGCTCGCTCACGCCCTGAATCTTCCCTTACCCGCGCAATCAGGTTTGCGCCCGGGCGCGTACGCGGCCGCCGCGCCGGTACGTGCTGACCGCCGGAGAACCGTCGATCCAGAACCGCCACGGGATGTCCCTGGCGGCGGCCACTCCCACCCGCGGCCCCGCGCGAACCCGGTCCTCGGGCACCTGCGGGCCCGCGAACAGCCGGACCGGCGATGCGGGATCGGTCAGGTCCGACCCGTTGTGGGCGCGGTCGAGACCGAGCACCGAGGTCAGCACCGCCGGCCCTTTCGCCACGGCACCGTTCCCGCGAGCGGTCGGCCGCCTGCGCCTCGCCAGCTCACTGCCCTCGACGACCTCCCCGGCACGGACGAGGACCGCGCCCGGCTGGCCGTCGGTCAGGCCGACGACGTTCGCGCAGAAGTGCATGCCGTAGACGAAATACACGTACAGGTGACCGGCGGGGCCCCACATCACGTCGTTGCGCGCGGTGCGGCCGCGGTAGCAGTGGGAGGCGGGGTCGTCGAGGCCCCGGTACGCCTCGACCTCGGCCAGCCGGACCCGCACGGTGCCCTCGTCGCCACGGGACTCGAGTACACAGCCGAGCAACCGGCGGGCGAGCGCCACCGGGTCGATGGCGAGTTCCTCACGCGCCATGATCCGCTCCGCCTCGTCAGCGGCTCCTGTCATCGCGGCCTCCCCGTCGCTCCCCGGCGTCCCCAGGCTAACCGGCCAGAACGCCGGTGCTCGCCCAGGCTCGGTGCTCGCCGAGCCGCGCGACGAGCCGGTCGCGCTGCTCGGCGACGCGCGCGGGAGCGGTACCACCGCGGGCGTCGCGGGAGCCGACCGAGCCGGCGACGGTCAGCACCTCGCGGACGTCCGGCGTGAGCGCGGGATGGATCTTGGCGAGCTCGTCGTCGGTCAGCTCGTCGAGCCCCGCGTCGCGCCCCTCCACCACCCGTACGCACTCGCCCGCCGCCTCGTGCGCCGTGCGGAACGGAACACCCTGCCGCACGAGCCATTCCGCGATGTCGGTGGCGAGGGTGAAGCCGGCCGGGGCCAGCTCGGCCAGGCGGTCGGTGTGGAAGGTCAGCGTGCCGAGCATGCCCGCGATGGCGGGGAACAGGAGCTCGAGCTGCTCCACCGAGTCGAAGACCGGCTCCTTGTCCTCCTGCAGGTCGCGGTTGTAGGCGAGCGGCTGCGCCTTGAGCGTGGCCAGCAGCCCGGTGAGGTTGCCGATCAGCCGCCCCGACTTGCCCCTCGTGAGCTCGGCCACGTCCGGGTTCTTCTTCTGCGGCATGATCGAGCTGCCCGTGGCCCACGCGTCGTCGAGCGTGACGTAGCCGAACTCGGCGGTGTTCCAGATGATGACCTCTTCCGCGATGCGCGAGAGGTTCACGCCGAGCATCGCCACCGCGAACGCGAACTCGGCCGCGAAGTCGCGGGAAGCCGTGCCGTCGATCGAGTTCTCCACGGAGGCGTCGAAGCCTAGCTCCCCGGCCACGGCGTCCGGGTCGAGGCCGAGCGACGAACCGGCGAGCGCGCCCGAGCCGTAGGGCGACTCGGCGGTACGGGTGTCCCAGTCGCGCAGCCTGCCGATGTCACGCAGCAGCGACTGGGCGTGTGCGAGCAGATGGTGTGCGAGCAGAACGGGCTGGGCGTGCTGCAGGTGGGTGCGGCCGGGCAGGACCGCGTCGGGGTAACGTCCGGCCTGCTCCACCAGGGCGTCGATCACGTCGAGGGTGCCTGCCACGACCCGGCGCGCCGCATCGCGCAGCCACATGCGGAACAGCGTGGCGACCTGGTCGTTGCGCGACCGCCCTGCGCGGAGCTTGCCGCCCAGCTCCGCCCCGGCGCGTTCGAGCAGGCCACGTTCGAGCGCGGTGTGCACGTCCTCGTCGGCGACGGTCGGCGTGAACGCACCGGACGTCACGTCCTCGGCGAGCGTGTCCAGCGCCGCGAGCATGCCGTCCAGCTCCCCGGCACTGAGCAGGCCGGCCCGGTGCAGCACGCGGGCATGGGCGCGCGATCCGGCGATGTCATAGGGCGCCAGCCGCCAGTCGAAGTGCGTCGACGCGCTCAGCGCCGCCATCGCCTCGGCAGGCCCGCTCGCGAACCGCCCGCCCCACAGTGCCACGTGCTCTCCCCAATGCCACATTCGTTGCGTTCACGTTGCCCGATGTGGCATCCGGTGCGTCCAACGCACCGAACGCCACATCGGGGTGCTGCTCAGTTCTTGCTCTGCTGACGCTTCGCGGCGATCTTGCTCGGCAGGCCCCAGAGCTGGACGAAGCCCTTGGCGAGCGACTGGTCGAACGAGTCGCCCTCGTCGTAGGTCGCCAGGTTGAAGTCGTAGAGCGACTCCGCGCTGCGCCGGCCGGTGACGATGGCGTTGCCGCCGTGCAGCACCATCCGGATCTCGCCGGTCACGTGCTCCTGCGTCTTCGCGATGAACCCGTCGAGCGCGTCCTTGAGCGGCGAGAACCACAGGCCGTCGTAGACGAGCTCGCCCCAGCGCTGCTCCACCTGCCGCTTGAACCGGGCGAGGTCGCGCTCGACCGTGACGTTCTCCAGCTCCTGGTGCGCGGTGATGAGCGCGATGGCGCCGGGCGCCTCGTACACCTCGCGGCTCTTGATCCCGACGAGGCGGTCCTCCACCATGTCGAGCCTGCCGATGCCGTGCGCGCCGGCACGCCGGTTGAGCTGCTTGATGGCCTCCAGCACGGTCACCGGCTCACCGTCGATCGCCACCGGTACGCCCTTGTCGAACCGGATGACGAGCTCGTCGGGCGCCTGGAAGTGGACGGTCGGGTCCTCCGTGTAGGAGTAGACCTCCTTGGGCGGTGAGTTCCAGAGATCCTCGAGGACCCCGGTCTCGACCGCACGGCCCCAGACGTTCTGGTCGACCGAGAACGGCGACTTCTTGGTGACGTCGATCGGCAGGTTGCGCTCGTCGGCGTAGGCGATGGCCTTCTCGCGGGTCCACGCGAAGTCACGCACCGGCGCGATGACGTCCAGATCCGGCGCGAGCGCGCCGATGCCGACCTCGAAGCGCACCTGGTCGTTGCCCTTGCCGGTGCAGCCGTGCGCGACCGTGCTGGCACCGTGGTACTTCGCCGCCTCGGCGAGGTGCTTGACGATCAGCGGCCGGGACAGCGCCGACACCAGCGGGTAGCGGTCCATGTAGAGCGCGTTCGCCTGCAGCGCGGGCAGGCAGTACTCGTCGGCGAACTCGTCCCTGGCGTCCGCGACGACGGCCTCCACCGCGCCGCACTCGATCGCCCGCTTACGGATGGTCTCCAGGTCCTCGCCGCCCTGGCCGAGGTCGACGGCGACCGCGACCACCTCGGCACCGGTCTCCTCGGCGATCCACCCGATCGCCACCGAGGTGTCCAGCCCGCCGGAATACGCGAGCACCACCCGCTCACTCATCATCGTTCTCCTCACTGAATTCTACGTCCACAGTAGACGATCGCCGCGCCAGCGCCGCGAATCGTTCGGCCAGGTCCTTGCCCGACAGCGGTTCCCTGGCGATCACCGCTACCGTGTCGTCGCCGGCGATCGAGCCGACGACCTCTTCCAGCGCCGCCCTGTCGATCGCGCTGGCCAGGAACTGCGCCGCTCCCGGTGGGGTCCGCAGCACCGTCAGGTTGCCCGAGGCGTCCACCGACACCATCAGCTCGGCGAGCAGGCGGGACAGCCGGGAGGTACCGCCCTGCACTCCCCGGACCGGGCTTCCGTCCTCCGGTATGACATACACCGGCGCCCCGGAGTCGGCACCCCGCAGCTTGACGGCGCCGAGCTCGTCGAGGTCCCGGGACAACGTAGCCTGCGTGACCTCGATGCCCTCGGCCGCCAGCAGCTTGGCCAGCTCCGTCTGGCTGCGCACGGCCATTCTGGACACCAGCTCGATGATCCTGGCCTGGCGGGCTGCCCTGCTCATGCCGCCGCCGCGCGAGGGCGCACTCATCGTCACTCCACCTGATCGAGCAACCACACCAGCAGTGCCTTCTGTGCGTGCAGGCGGTTCTCCGCCTCGTCCCACACCGCGCTCGCCGGTCCGTCGATGACCTCGTCGGTGATCTCGGCACCCCGGTGGGCGGGCAGGTCGTGCAGGACGATCGTTTCCTTGCCGGTGCGTGCCAGCAACCCGGTGTTGACCTGGTAGCGGCGAAACGGTGACACCCGGTCCTTGCCGTCGTTCTCCTGGCCCATCGACGTCCACGCGTCGGTGGTGACCACGTCCGCGCCGTCGACGGCGGCGTGCGGATCGGTGAACACCTCGGCGCTGCCACCGGTCTCCGCGGCCCGTTTGGCGACGGCGTCCAGCACCTGCGGCGCCGGGTGGAACCCGTCCGGGGCCGCGACGCGCACGTGCAGCCCCGCGGTCACACCGCCAAGCAGCAGCGAGTGGGCCATGTTGTTCGCCGCGTCGCCGAGGTAGGTCAGGGTGAGGCCGGCCAGCTTGCCCTTGCGCTCGCGCACGGTCTGCAGGTCGGCGAGGATCTGGCACGGGTGGAACTCGTCGGTGAGCGCGTTGATCACCGGCACCCCGGCGGCCGCGGCGAACGCGTCGACGCGGGCCTGTGCAAAGGTCCGCCAGACGATCATGTCGACATAGCGTGAGAGCACCTTCGCCGTGTCCTCGATGGTCTCCTCCCTGCCGAGCTGCATGCTGCGCCCGTCGACGATCACCGGTTGCCCCCCGAGCTGCGCGATGCCGACCTCGAAGGAGAACCGGGTCCGGGTGGAGTTCTTCTCGAAGATCACCGCGACCGCCTTCGGCCCGGCGAGCGCGTCGCCGAACGGCTGCTTCTTGAACCGGTCGGCGAGATCGAGCACGGTGAACTGCTCGTCGGGGGTCAGGTCGTCGTCGCGGAGGAAGTGCCGGAGCATGTCAGTCCGTATCCTTTTCTTTCGCCGAGCCGAGCGCGGCGGGCAGGGCGGCCAGGAACTCGTCGGCCTGTTCGCGGCCGAGGATCAGGGGCGGGGCGAGCCGCAGCACGTCCGGCTGGACGGGGTTGATCAGGAAGCCGGCCCCCTGCGCCGCGGCGGCGACCTTCGCCGACACCTGTTCGTGCAGCACGATGCCCAGGAGGAACCCGGCGCCCCTGACCCCGCGCACCAGCGGGTGCCCGAGCTGCTCCACACCGGCGGCGAGCTCCTTGCCCGCCGAGGAGACGTGTTCGAGGAGTCCGTCGGCGGCGATCGTGTCGAGCACCGCGAGCGCGGCCGCGCAGCACACGGGGTTGCCGCCGAAGGTGGTGCCGTGCTGGCCCGGCTCGAAGAGCGCTGCGGCCGGCCCGGCCGCGATGCACGCGCCGAGCGGCAGGCCGCCACCGAGACCCTTGGCGAGGGTGACGAGGTCGGGCACCACGCCGGCCCGCTGGAACGCGAACCAGCTGCCGAGCCGGCCGATGCCGGTCTGCACCTCGTCGACGACCAGCAGGGCACCGTGCTTCGCGGTCAGCGAGCGAGCCGCCTGCAGATAGCCCTCCGGTGGCACCACGACGCCGTTCTCACCCTGGACGGGCTCGACGACGAACGCCGCGGTCTCGTCGTCGATCGCGGCTTCGAGCGCCGAGACGTCACCGTAGGGAATGTGCGCGACCCCCGGCACGAGCGGCTCGAACGGCCCGCGCTTGCCCGGCTGCCCGGTCAGCGACAGCGCGCCCATCGTGCGCCCGTGGAAGCCACCATCGGTGGAGACCACCCTGGTCCGTCCGGTGCGGCGGGTGAGCTTCAGTGCCGTCTCGATCGCCTCCGCGCCGGAGTTGCAGAAGAGCACCTTGCCTTCACCATCCATACCGGACAGATCGAGCAGCCGCTCGGCGAGCCGCAGCGCCGGCTCGTTGACGTAGAGGTTCGACGTGTGCCCGATGGTGGCGATCTGCTCCGTCACCGCCGCGACGACGGCGGGATGCGCGTGACCGAGTGCGTTCACGGCGATACCGGTAAGCAGGTCGACATAGCGGTTGCCGTCCGCGTCCCACACCACGGCGCCCTCGCCCCGCGTGAGCGTCAGCGCGGGCGTGCCGTAGTTGTTCATCATCGAGGCCTGCCACCGCAGCTGGTTGTCCTGGTTGGACATCATTCGCCCCCCGGATCGGGCAGGACCATCGTTCCGATGCCCCGCGACGTGAAGACTTCGAGCAGTACCGAGTGCGCGAGCCTGCCGTCGATGACGTGCGCCCGCTCGACGCCGCCCCGGATGGCGCGCAGGCAGGCCTCCATCTTCGGGATCATCCCGCTGGCCAGGCTCGGCAGGAGCTGTTCAAGGCGGTCCGCCGCGATCCGGTCGATCAGCGACGACCGGTCGGGCCAGTTCGCGTAGAGCCCCTCCACGTCGGTGAGTACCACGAGCTTCTCCGCGCCGAGTGCGGCGGCGAGCGCGCCTGCCGCCGTGTCGGCGTTGACGTTGTGCACCACACCGTCCACGTCGGGCGCCACGGTGGACACCACCGGGATGCGGCCGGCGTTGACGATGTCGAGCACCGCGTCCGGGTTGACGTCGGCGACCTCGCCGACCAGCCCGATGTCGACGGATTCGCCGTTCACCGTGGCCAGCTTGCGCTCCGCGGTGAACAGCCGCGCGTCCTCGCCGGAGATGCCGACCGCGTACGGGCCGTGCGCGTTCATCAGGCCCACTAGCTCGCGGCTGACCTGCCCGACGAGCACCATCCGCACGACGTCCATGGTCTCCGGGGTGGTCACCCTCAGGCCGCCCTTGAACTCCCCGACGAGGCCAAGACGGTCGAGCATCGAGGTGATCTGCGGGCCGCCGCCGTGCACCACCACCGGCTTCAGCCCTGCGAGCCGCAGGAACACCATGTCCTGCGCGAACGCCCGTTTCAGTGCGTCGTCGACCATGGCGTTGCCGCCGTACTTGACGACGACGGTCGCGCCGTGGAAGCGCTGCAGCCACGGCAGGGCCTCGATCAGCACACCGGCCTTCTCACCCGCGGTGGCCAGCCGCTCGTCCGCGGCGACCAGGGATTCCGGATTGCTCATGTCGAGTACGCCGAGTTCTCGTGCACGTAGGCGTGCGTCAGGTCGTTCGTCCAGATCGTCGCCGACTCGGCGCCCGCCTTGAGGTCGACGGTCACGGTCACCGCACGCTCGCCGAGGTCGACCTTCTCGCGCGGCTCGCCCGGCTCACCGCCCCGGCACACCCAGACGCCGTTGAAGGCGACGTCGAGCTCGGCCGGTTCGAAGGCGGCCGACGTGGTGCCGACGGAGGCGAGGATGCGGCCCCAGTTCGGGTCCCTGCCGAACACGGCGCACTTGAACAGGTTGCTCCTCGCGACGGCCCGGCCCACCTCCACCGCGTCGTCCTCGGAGGCGGCGTTGACGACCTCGATCGCGATGTCGTGCTCGGCGCCCTCCGCGTCGGCGAGCAACTGCTGGGCGAGGTCATGGCAGACGTCCGTCAGCACCACGCCGAACTCGGCCGCGTCCGGTGTCACGCCGGACGCGCCGCTGCACATCAGCAGCACCGTGTCATTGGTCGACATGCAGCCGTCGGAGTCGAGCCGGTCGAAGGTGACCCTGGTCGCCTCCCGCAGCGCCCGGTCGGCGGTCGCGGCGTCCACCAGCGCGTCGGTGGTGATCACCACGAGCATGGTGGCCAGCGCCGGAGCGAGCATGCCCGCGCCTTTCGCCATGCCGCCGACGCACCAGCCCTCGCCCTGGCGCAGCGACTCCTTGCTGCGCGTGTCGGTCGTCATGATCGCCTCGGCGGCGGCGGAGCCCCCGGTCGCCGAGAGCTCGGCGACCGCCCGCTCGATGCCCGTGGTGAGCTTGTCCTGCTGGAGCTGCTCCCCGATCAGGCCGGTCGAGCACACGACGACGTCGATCGCGCCGAGGCCGAGCGTTCCCGCGACGAGCTCCGCCGTGGCGTGCGTGTTCTGGAAGCCCTGTGGCCCGGTGTAGCAGTTGGCGCCGCCGGAGTTGAGCACGACCGCCCGCGCGCGGTGGTCCGCGAGCACCTGCTCGCTCCACAGCACCGGGTTGGCCTTGCACCGGTTCGAGGTGAGCACGGCGGCGGCGACGTCGGAAGGGCCTTCGTTGACCAGCAGGGCGACATCGGGCCTGCCACTCGCCTTCAGCCCCGCGGTGACGCCCGCGGCCCGGAAGCCCTGCGCGGTGGTGATGGTCACGGTGCGACTCCTACAGTCGGCAGCCCGATGGTCTCGGCGAGCCCGAGCGCGATGTTCATGGACTGGACGGCACCGCCCGCGGTGCCCTTGGTGAGATTGTCGATGGCGGCCACCACGATCAGGCGGCCCGCGTCGGTGTCGATGCCGACCTGGAGTTGCACGGTGTTCGAGCCGACCGTGGCTGCCGTGGCGGGCCAGGAGCCCTCCGGCAACAGGCGCACGAACGGCTCGCCGGCATAGGCCTTCTCGTAGACCTCCCTGGCCGCGGCCGGATCGGCCGGGCCGGCGAGCGGGGCGCTCGCGGTGGTGAGAATGCCGCGCGGCATCGGCGCGAGCACCGGGGTGAACGACACGGTCACCCGCTCCCCCGCGACGACGCTGAGATTCTGCGCGAACTCGGGCGTGTGCCGGTGCGCCCCGGCGACACCGTAGGCGCTTGCGGAGCCCATGAGCTCGGCCCCGAGCAGGTGCGGCTTGAGGCTCTTTCCCGCGCCGGAGGCACCGGTAACGGAGACGATGGTCACCTCGGGCCGGATCAGCCCACCGGAAAGGGCGGGTGCGAGCGCGATCGAGCCACCGGTCGGATAGCAGCCGGGAACGGCGACGCGTTTCACGCCCCGCAGCCGTTCGCGCGCGCCGGGCAGCTCCGGCAGCCCGTACGGCCACGAGCCCGCGTACTGCCCGCCATACCACCGCTGCCAGTCGCGTTCCTCCAGCAGCCGGTGGTCCGCTCCGACGTCGATGACGAGCACGTCCCGCCCGAGCCGGGCGGCGATCTCCGCGGAATGCCCGTGCGGCAGCGCGAGGAAGACGACGTCGTGCCCGGCGAGCGTGTCCGCGGTCGTGTCCTGCAGCACGCGGTCCGCGAGCGGAACCAGATGTGGATGATGCTGTCCCAGCGGCGTTCCGGCGCTGCTCGCCGCCGAAAGCACGCCGATCTCGACCTCCGGGTGCCCGAGCAGCAGGCGCAGGAGCTCACCGCCCGCGTACCCACTCGCCCCGGCCACCGCGACCTTCACCGTCATACGAATGATTATGCATGCCTACGCAAGTTCAATCAAACGAGTTCGGTTCACCCACTTCGGTGACCACTCGCGCGACCGCGCGGACGAGCTCCGAAACTGTCGTGCTCCCGGCCTAGCGTTGCCTCCACCAGCACCGAGAGATCCTGGGGGGACGATGGACGAGAACAGGGGTGGCGCGCAGGAGAGCCATCCGCTGACCGGAGCGGTGCGCGCCCGGCTCGCCGCGCTGGCCGACCCGGTCAGGGCCCCGCAGATGCGCCGGTACATGAAGTCCGACCTCCCGTTCCGCGGCGTGCCGAAGCCGGCGAGACAGCAGCTCACCCGCGAGATCTTCGACGAGTACGTGCTCACCGACGTGGACTCCTGGGAGCGCACCGTGCGGGAACTCTGGCACGGCGCCTCCTTCCGCGAGGAGCGCTACATCGCGATCGACCTCACCGGACATCGCCGCTATCTGCGCTGGCAGACGGCGGAGCGGATCCCGTTGTACGAGGAACTCGTGCGCACCGGGGCCTGGTGGGATCTCGTCGACGAGATCGCCATCCGGCGAATCGGGCCCATCCTCCGGGCCGAGCCCGCGGCCGTCGGGCCGGTGCTGCGCCGGTGGGCCACCGACCCGGATCGCTGGATCCGGCGCACGTCGGTCATCTGCCAGATCGGCGCGAAGGGCCACACCGATCGAACGCTGCTCACCGGCTGCGTGGAGGCCAATGTGGACGATACGGACTCCTTCATCCGCAAGGTGATCGGCTGGGCACTCCGCGACCACGCCAAGACCGACCCGGACTGGGTGCGCTCGTTCGTCGCCGACCATCCCGGGTTGTCCGGCCTGTCCCGCAGGGAAGCGCTGAAACATCTCTGAGAAGGAGCCACTGTTGCGAAACGGCATGACAGCACTCAGGACGACCACCGGCCACCTGCTCCGTGGCCTTCGCGGCCGCACCGGGCCGCCGCACACCTTCGGCCGAAGACGCCACGCGACGCCCGCGGCGCGACCCTCGGAGCGTCCGGACGACTGGCTGTGCGACACCATCGACGCGTTCGGCTGGGCGATCCAGTACGTCGTCGGCGACGAGGGGGCGCCACCGTTCGCCTACACGATCGGCCTGTCGGAGTACCGGCACCCGGAACTCATCCTGTTCGGCACCGACCAGTACACCGCCGGTGGAGTGCTCAACGCGCTCGGGAAACGGGTCCGGCACCGCCGGCCACCCGGCACCGGCGCGCCCCTCACGCTCGACGGCTGGCCGCACCGGGTGCACCTGGTACGGGTGCCCGACTCCTCGGGATTCCTGCTCGGCGCGAACTTCCGCTACCGCGCACCCGGCGGGCCGCCGGTGCCGGCGTTGCAGGTCGTGCACGACGACCTGTGGGGCCGGTTCCCGTGGGAGTCCGGCTACGGGATGGACCGCGCCCGGCAACCCGTGCTCGGCGCTCCCCCGGCGTCGTGATGGGCACGTCGCCGGCGACCGGCGGGTTCAGCCACGTAGGAAGGCGCCGAAACGCTCCTTCGCGGACGCCACCGCCGAGTCGCGTGCGTGCGTCGCCTCCTCCACCGTCAACGTGCGGTCCGCGGCACGGAAACGCAGCTTGTACGCCAGCGACCGCTTGCCCTCGCCGATCTGCTCGCCGGTGTAGGTGTCGAACAGCGCCACGTCCTCGAGCAGTTCACCGGCACCCTGCCGGAGCGCGTCCGCGAGGTCCGCCGACGGCACCTCGGCGTCAACCACCAGCGCGACGTCGAGCAGGACGGGCGGGTACGGCGACACGGCGGGCGCGGGCCGCGAGTCCGGAAGCGGGATCGCGTCGAGATCCAGTTCCATCGCCACGGTGCGCTTGGGCAGGCCCATCGCCTCGACGACCTTCGGGTGCAGTTCTCCCGCATGTCCGACGGGGCGGTCGCCGGCCAGCAGCCGGGCACAGCGGCCGGGGTGCCAGGGCAGCAGGTCCGCGGCCTCGGTACGCAGGCCGACCCCGGACGCCGCGGCCACCGTACGTGCGGACTCCACCGCGTCCGCCCAGGTCGCGGCCTCGCCGGGGCCCCACCAGCCGGTACGCAGGCGCTGGCCGGTGAGAACCACGGACACGTGCAGCGGCTGGACCGGCACCGACTGCTCGAGCGCCGCCAGCTCGTCGTCGGCGGGCCGGGCGTCGACCGCCAGGTCGGGCACGTCGGCGGGCTCGGCACTCGGCAGCACCACCTGGCCGATATGGAACAGCGCGACATCTCGGAACCCGCGGGAGAGGTTGCGCTGCAACGTCTCCAGCAGTCCCGGCAGGAGGGTGGTCGCCAGCTCGTCCTTGTCCGACTCCAGCGGGTTCAGCAGTGTCAGGCCACGCCTGCGGGGGTCGTCCTCCGGCAGCGCGAACGCGTCCCAGGTCGACTTCGAGACGAAAGGAAACGGGATGACCTCGACATAGCCGGCCTCGGCGAGCGCGCGGGACACCGTGCGGCGGCGCCGTTGCGACTCGGTGAGGCCGCGGCCCGCGGGCGCGGCGGGCAGGACCGACGGGATGCTGCCGTAGCCCTCCAGCCGAAGCACTTCCTCCACCAGATCCGCCTGCTGGCCCAGGTCACCACGCCAGCTCGGCGGCACCGCCGAAACCACCGCGGTGCCGTCGTCCCCCGTGCCGACCGCGACCTTGCAGCCGATCTGCGTCAGCCTGCGCACGGTCACGCCACGTTCGTAGCGCACACCGGCGACCTGGTCGGGCAGGCTGATGGGCATGGTGATGGCCGGCATCGGCTCCGTTCCGCCCTCGTCGGTGCGGCCCGGCCGGATACTTCCGTCGCCGTACTGGCGCAGCAGCCGCGCGGCCGACTCCACCGCCACAGCGCACAGCTGCGGGTCGGCGTACCGCTCGAACCGCTTCGCCGCCTCGGAGAAGAGCCGGTGCCTGCGAGCCGTCCGGCTGATGGACGGCGGGTCCCAGTGCGCCGCCTCCAGCAGGACATCGGTGCTGTCACCGCTGATCTCGGTGCCAGCGCCACCCATGGTGCCGGCCAGCGAGACCACCCCGGTGTCGTCCGCGATCACCACGTCGTCGGGGTCGAGCTCCCGCTCGACGTCGTCGAGCGTGGTGAGCTTCTCGCCTGGCCGGGCCCGGCGGACCACCAGGTCACCCTTGACCGAACCGGTGTCGAAGGCGTGCAGTGGCTGGCCCAGCTCCAGCATCACGTAGTTGGTGACGTCCACGGCAAGCGAGATCGACCGGATACCGGCGAGCAGCAGCCTCCGCCGCATCCACCACGGCGTCGGCGCGCCCGCGTCCAGCCCGGTCACCCGGCGCAGCACGAACCTGCGACAACCCTCGGTGTCCTCGATGCGCACCGGCCACGCGTCGCCCTCGGCCTCCGGCACGTCGGTGTTGGCGGGATCGCCGAAGGGGACGTCGAGCGCGCACGCCAGCTCGCGGGCCAGGCCGCGGACCGACAGCGCGTAGCCACGGTCGGGAGTGGGCGCGACCTCGATGACCGTGTCGTCCAGGTCGAGTACGTCGCGGGCGTCGTCACCGGGATCGGCCGTTCCGGGCGGCAGTACCAGGATTCCGGTGTGGTCGTCACCCAGGCCGAGCTCGCGGGCCGAGCAGATCATGCCCTCGCTGACGTGGCCGTAGGTCTTGCGGGCCGAGATCTCGAAGCCACCGGGCAGCACGGCACCGGGCAGCGCGACGACGACGAGGGCACCCTCCGCGAAGTTGGTGGCGCCACAGACGATGCCGTTCGTGCGCGCCCTTGGCGGATCGACGTCCTCGTCCTCGGTGGAGTCGGGCTCCCCGGTCTCCTCCACCGCATCCCCGAGAGCGGTACCGGCGTCGCCGAGCTCGACCTGGCAGTACCGGATCGGCTTCTTGAAGTCGGTGAGCTCCTCGATCTCGGCAACCCGGCCGATCACCAGCGGGCCGGTGATCTCACCGAGCGGGTGCACGCCATCGACCTCGATGCCGATGCGGATGAAGGCGTCGGCCAGCTCCTGGGCCGTGACCTCGTCGACCTTGTCGCCGAGCTCCAGGCGCTCCTTCAGCCAGCTAACGGGGACTCGCACTACTTNAGGCGTCGGCCAGCTCCTGGGCCGTGACCTCGTCGACCTTGTCGCCGAGCTCCAGGCGCTCCTTCAGCCAGCTAACGGGGACTCGCACTACTTCTCCGTTTCCTGCGGGACACCCGCACCCGGTCGGCGCAAACGATCCGCTCCGCAATCATCGATCATTCACGCCTCCGTTTCCTGCGGGACACCCGCACCCGGTCGGCGCAAACGATCCGCTCCGCAATCATCGATCATTCACGCCTCCGTTCCGAAGGGAAGGGTGAACCGGATATCGCCCTCCACCATGTCACGCATGTCCGGAATGCCGTTGCGGAACTGCAGGGTGCGCTCCAGGCCCATGCCGAACGCGAAACCCGAGTAGACGTCGGGGTCGACGCCGCAGGCGCGCAGGACGTTCGGGTTGACCATGCCGCAGCCACCCCACTCGACCCAGCCTGCGCCACCCTTCTTCTCCGGGAACCACACGTCCACCTCGGCCGAGGGCTCGGTGAACGGGAAGAAGTGCGGGCGCAGCCTGGTCTCGGACCGCTCACCGAACATGGCGCGGGCGAACGCGTCGAGCGTGCCCTTCAGGTGCGCCATCGTGATGCCCTTGTCCACGGCCAGTCCCTCGACCTGGTGGAATACCGGCGTGTGCGTCGAGTCGAGCTCGTCGGTGCGGTAGGTGCGGCCCGGGCACACGACGTAGACCGGCGGCTCCCGGTGCAGCAGCGTCCGCGCCTGCACGGGCGACGTGTGCGTGCGCAGGACCAGACCCGAGCCCTCCGGGGCGACGTAGAACGTGTCCTGCATCTGGCGCGCCGGGTGGTCCTTGCCGAAGTTGAGCGCGTCGAAGTTGAACCACTCGGCTTCGAGCTCAGGGCCCTCGGCCACCTCGTAGCCCATGCCCACGAACACGTCGGCGACCCGCTCGGCGATGGTCGCGACGGGGTGGCGCGCCCCGCGCGGCAGCCGGTCCCACGGCAGCGTGACGTCGACGCTCTCCTCGCGCAGCACGCGCTCGTCGCGTTCCGCCTGCAAGGTGGCGCGCCGGGAGTCGTAGGCCGCCTGGACAGCCTGCCGGGCCTCGTTCACCCGCTTGCCGGCTTCGGCCTTCCGGTCCTTCGGGAGTCCACCGATCTCGCGGCGCGCGAGGAGCAGCGGCGACTGGTCGCCGAGATGCGCGGGCTTGACCGCGGCCAGCGCGTCGAGATCCGCCGCGGCGGCGAACTCCTTCTCGGCCGTCTCGACGGCGGCGGACAGGGTTTCGGGCGCAAGCGGATCAGCCGGCTTGGGCTCTGGCTTGTCGAAGGCTTCGGACATAACTCCTCGGCGTCCGCTGTGACGGCTCTGGCGGGCTGCACGCAGGCGCGAGCGCACGTGAGCGATGGACGGGGCGATTCTAGGTGATCGGGCCGGGCACCCCGCTGGTCACCCTCGGTCAGTAGTCCGGCGACCCGCCGCCATGGCCGCGGCGTACAGGCACACGGCGGCCGCGGTGGCCAGGTTGAGGCTCTCGGCGCGGCCGTAGATGGGCACCCGCAGCGCCTCGTCGGCGTGCCCGAGAACCTCCGGCGGCAGGCCGTGTGCCTCGTTGCCGAACAACCAGGCCGTAGGCCGGTCCAGGCCGGTCGCCGTCTCGAGCCCCCGTTCGGCGTTCCCGTCGGCGGCCACGACGCGTAGCCCCGCCCGGCCGCATGCCCCGAGCGCGGCGAGGACGTCGCGCTCCCGGGCCACCGGAAGGTGGAACAGGCTGCCCGTCGACGCCCGGACGCACTTGCCGTTGTGCACGTCCACCGCGTCTCCGGCGAAGATCACCGCATCGGCGCCCGCTGCGTCGGCGACCCGGAGGACCGTGCCCGCGTTACCGGGATCGGCGACTCCGGCCAGCACGGCCACCAGCCGAGGGCGGCCGGCGAGTGCGGTCTCCAGATCGACGTCCACCGTGTCGCACACGGCGGCGATGCCCTGCGGCGTCACGGTCTCCGACAACAGTTCGGCTGCCCGCCGGTCGATCAGCGAGACCGCGGGCGCGTCAACGAGCAGATTCGCGTGCCGTTCGGCGGCGGACTCGGTGACGAACACCTCGTGCACCCGCCCGAACCGCAGCGCCTCGCGCACCGCCTGTGCGCCCTCGGCGAGAAACCGGCCCGCGTCGTCCCGGCCGGCCCGTGTGGTCAGCCGCCGGGCTGCGACGACCCGGGGCGTCTTGTGAGTGAAGACATCCCCGGGTCGTCCGGTGTCGCGGATCAGGCCGGCTTCTTCGCGTCGGCAGGCACGTTCTGCTTGGCGACCTCGGCGAGCGAGGCGAAAGCGGCCGCGTCGTTCACCGCGAGGTCGGCGAGGATCTTGCGGTCGACCTCCACACCGGCGGCCTTGAGGCCCTGGATGAACCGGTTGTAGGTCACGCCGTTCTGCCGGGCCGCCGCGTTGATCCGGGTGATCCACAGCTGGCGGAAGTCACCCTTGCGGGCACGGCGGTCCCGGTAGGCGTAGTTCAGCGAGTGAAGCGTCTGCTCCTTGGCCTTGCGGTACAGCCGCGAACGCTGACCGCGATAGCCGCTGGCCAGTTCGAGAGTTGCGCGACGCTTCTTCTGGGCGTTCACCGCCCGCTTGACGCGTGCCACGGGTCCATCCTGTCGATCTCGGGGGGTGCCTCGGCACCCCGGGGTTTACACGTTCTGGCTGCTCAGCGACCGAGCAGCCGCTTGACGCGGCGCACGTCGGGGGCCGCGACCTCGGTCGTGCCCTCCAGCCGGCGCGTGACCCTGCTGGACTTCTTCTCCATCAGGTGGCGGCGGCCCGCCTTCTGGCGGCGGATCTTGCCGCTGCCCGTGACACGGACACGCTTGGAGATCCCGCTGTGCGACTTGTTCTTCGGCATACTTTCCTCTTTCATGCGGCAGCACACCGACAACCGGTGTGCTGCTGGACGTGCTGACGGAAGCCGACCGTTCCGGCTAGGCGTTCTCGGGTTCCTTCGAAGCCTTCGCCTTCGCCTTCGCGTTCTTGTGCGGTGCCAGCACCATCGTCATGTTGCGGCCGTCCTGCTTCGGCGACGCCTCCACGAAGCCCAGCTCGGACACATCGTCGGCGAGCCTCTGCAGCAGCCGGAAGCCGAGTTCCGGCCGGGACTGCTCACGCCCGCGGAACATGATCGTCACCTTGACCTTGTTCCCCGCGGCGAGGAAGCGGGACACGTGCCCCTTCTTCGTCTCGTAGTCGTGCGGGTCGATCTTGGGCCGCAGCTTCTGTTCCTTGATGACGGTCAGCTGCTGGTTGCGGCGGGACTCGCGAGCCTTCTGGGCGCTCTCGTATTTGAACTTGCCGAAGTCCATGAGCTTGGCCACCGGCGGGCGAGCCTGCGGGGCGACCTCGACCAGATCGAGGTCCGCCTCCTGGGCGAGCCGCAGCGCGTCCTCGATCCGGACGATGCCGACCTGCTCACCGTTCGGGCCCACGAGGCGAACCTCGGGGACACGGATGCGCTCATTGATGCGCGTGTCGGAGCTGATGGGGCCTCCTTGGTCCAAGTGTCGTTGTTCTCGTGTCTCGACCTGGTGCCCACATACCGCGGGCCCCGTCACCAGTACTTTCGTACCCGTGTGCGGGGCCCTCAATCCGATCTGCATCCGGAAAACCGGACGCTCCGCGGAAAACCGGCCGAATCGGCCGCTTCTCCGCGGGGACCGGACCCGGCCGCCTGATGGAGCTCGGGCGGCGACTCGGGTGGGAGCGGGGCTCCACTTTGCGGCCCCCGAACATACGGGGGCTGGTCGCTCGTGGAAGGGTACCAGACGTGGTGGATAACGTTTCGCAGCAGCCCGATGATTCCCCGGAGGTCAGGGAACTCCACGACATCCCGAGCGTCGAGGTCATCAGCCGGGCCGCCGTGATGCTGCTCTCCGCCGCCGCCGAACGGCTCGGGCTCGCCGACGACGATCCGGAGTCGAGCCCCCGCCGCGACCTCGACGAGGCGCGCCGGCTGATCACCGCGCTGGCCGGACTGGTCACCGCCTCCGGGGAGTACCTCGGCCTGCACGCGGGCCCGTTGCGCGACGGGCTCCAGTCGCTGCAGAAGGCGTTCCGTGAGGCGTCGGCGGTCCCGGACGCACCCGGTCAGGGGCCTGGCGAGAAGTACACCGGCCCGGTCTACTGACTCACGAGCCGGTCACGGCAAGCGCGTCGATCTCCACGAGCAGTCCGGCGGGCAACCCGACGTAGACGGTGGTCCGCGCCGGAGCGGGCTCCTCGATCAGCGCGTTGTAGGTCTCGTTGAACTCGGCGAAGTGCGCCGTGTCGGTCAGGTAGACCCGCAACATCACGACGTCGGCCATGCTCGCCCCGGCGGCCGCGAGCACCGCCTCCAGGTTGGCGAGGACCTGCCGGGTCTGCCCGGTGACGCCCTGCGCCGCGACCTCCCCGGTCGCCGCGTCGATGCCCACCTGCCCGGCGACCTGCAGGATGCCGCCCTTGCGGACCGCCTGGGAGTAGTTCGCGACCGGCTTGGGCGCATTCTCCGTGCTGATCGAGACCTTGGCCATCTAGGGGTTTCCTTTCTCGTGTCCGGTCCATCCGCAGCGGACGGACGCCTCTTCCGCGGCCTTGCGCAGCTCGGGCACCAGCGCCAGCAGGCCGTCGAGATCCAGCAGGACGCGGGGCACCGAAAGGGACACCGCGGCGAGCACCTCGCCGCGGGCGCCGCGCACCGGCGCCGCGACGCAGTGGATGAAGTCCTCGTGCTCGGCGTTGTCGACCGCGTAGCCCCGCTCGGCGACCCGGTCCAGCTCGGCCAGGTAGTCACGCACGCCGGTGATCGTGCCTGCCGTGAGCGCCGGGTAGCCGAGGCCCTCCGCCACCTCTTCGCGCCTGCGTGGCGGGAATGACGCCACCAGCACCTTGCCCACGGCCGTGCAGTGCAGCGGCGCGCGTTTGCCCACCCGCGAGTACATCCGCACGGAGTGATGGCCCTCGAACTTGTCGATGTAGACCACCTCACCGTCCTCGTAGCTGGCGAGGTGCACGGTGTGACCGGTGCGCTCGTTGAGGCCGGCGAGCGCGGGCTCCGCACTGCGCCGCACGTCGCGCTGCTCCAGCGACTGGTTGGCCAGGTCGAACAGCGCCGTACCCAGCCGGTAGTGGCGTGCGCCCTCACGGTGGACGAAGTGGTGGGTCTCGAGCGTGCGGAGCAGGCGCAGCACGGTGGACTTGTGCACGCCGATCTCCCCGGCGAGCTGGTCGAGCGTCTTCGGCTCCCTGGCCAGGCACGCCACCAGGGTGAGAGCACGATCGAGGCTCTGGCTCATGGGCGCACCATGGCCTCGCTCCGGACCGGCACCTCGTCGGCCACCCGGCCCCCTCCGTTCGTCTGCTCCGTGCACGGACAGCGTTGACCTGCCACCGCGGCGATGCTACATCTAGCTAATGCGTTTTGCGCAACTTCTATTGCAGAGTATGCAACGGAATTACGGATGAAGCCGGCGGCGATGGACCCCGCGGCGCTGCGAGCGCTCCGGGAGGAACGGCTCGACTGGCGCTTCCGGGCCGTCCCCTCCGCCCTGTGGGGACTGAGCATCGAGGAGGCCGCCGCCCGCGGGCCCCGGCTGTTCGCCGACGGTTTCCTCGGCCCGGTCGTCGTCCTCGCCGAGGCGGCGCTCGAGCACAACCTGCGCACGATGGCTGCCTGGTGCGCCGAGCACGGTGTCATGCTCGCCCCGCACGGCAAGACGACGATGGCTCCACAGCTGTTCGACCGCCAGCTCGGCCACGGGGCGTGGGGCATCACCGCGGCCAATGCCGGCCAGCTGCGCGTCTACCGCGCCTTCGGCGTCTCGCGGGTGCTGCTGGCCAACCAGCTCGTGGACCCGGCCGCCCTGCGCTGGCTCGCGGACGAGCTCACCCGCGACCCCGGCTTCGAGTTCTGCTGCTGGGTGGACTCCGTGCGCGGGGTGGAGCTGATGTCGCGGGCACTCGCCGGGGCGGGCGCGCGGCGGCCGGTGGACGTGCTCGTCGAGCTCGGCGCCGAAGGCGGGCGCACCGGCGTACGGGACCGGGATACCGCACTGGCGGTCGCCGCGGCCGTGCGCGACAGCGGGGCGCTGCGCCTTGCCGGCGTCGGCGGGTACGAGGGCTCGCTCGCCCATGACGCAGGCGACGCCTCCCGCGGCCGGATCGCGTCCTATGTGGACGACCTGCGCGAGCTGGCTGTCGCGCTGGCCGAGGGCGGCTTCCTCGACCCGGCACGGCCGGTGACGGTCACCGCTGGTGGCAGCGCGTTCTTCGACCAGGTCGCCGACGGCATCGGCACGGGCTGGCCCGCAGGGCTCGAGGTGCTGCCGATCCTGCGCAGCGGGGCCTACCTCACCCATGACGACGGCTTCTACCGGGAGATCTCGCCGCTCGGCGAGCACCCGCGCGTCGCCGGCGTGCCGTTCGAGTCGGCGCTGCGTGCCTGGGCCCAGGTCACGTCGCGGCCGTCGGCCGAGCTGGCGCTGCTGACGCTGGGCAAGCGCGACGCCTCGTTCGACGAGGGCCTGCCGGTGCCCAGGCTGCATCGCGCGGACGGCGGTTCACCGGTCCCGCTGGCCGGGCACTCCGTGACCGCGCTCAACGACCAGCACGCCTTCGTGTCGCTGCCGCCGGGTTCCCCGCTCGAGGTGGGCGACTGGGTGGGGCTCGGCCTTTCCCACCCGTGCACGGTCTTCGACAAGTGGCCGCTCATCCCCGTGGTCGGCGCCGACGGCGAGACGGTCGTCGACTTCGTCCGGACCTTCTTCTAGGAGCGCGTGTGGACACGGTCCTGCGGGGCGCCCGGATCGCCGACGGTACCGGAGCCGAGGAGTTCGAGGGAGACGTCGGGCTGCGCGGCGGCCGGATCGCCCGGATCGCCGGTCCCGGCTCGCTGAGCGGGCGGCGGGTCGTCGACGCCACCGGTCTCGTGCTCGCACCCGGATTCATCGACATGCACGCCCATTCCGACCTTCAGGTGCTCGCCGAGCCCGGGCACGTGGCGAAGGTGTCGCAGGGCGTCACCACCGAGGTGCTCGGCCAGGACGGCCTGTCCTACGCGCCCGTCGACGACCGCACGCTGCCCGCGCTGCGCGCGCAGCTGGCCGGGTGGAACGGCGACCCGCCCGGGTTCGACTGGAACTGGCGCTCGGTCGGCGAGTACCTCGACCGGCTCGACGAGGGCATCGCCGTGAACGTGGCCTACCTGGTGCCGCAGGGAACGGTGCGGATGCTGGCCGTCGGCTGGGACGACCGGCCCGCCACCGAGGAGGAGCTGGACACGATGCGGGAGCTGGTCGCGCGCGGCATGCGCGAGGGCGCGTTCGGCCTGTCCTCCGGGCTGACGTACACCCCCGGCATGTACGCGGGCACCGACGAGCTCGTGGCCCTCTGCGAGGTCGCCGGCGCGCACGGCGGTTTCCACAGCCCGCACCACCGCAGCTACGGCGCGGGCGCCCTGGAGGCCTACGCCGAGATGGTCGCGGTGTCCCGGCGTGCCCGGTGCCCGCTGCACCTGGCGCACGCGACCATGAACTTCCCGGTCAACGAGGGCCGTGCGCCCGAGCTGCTGGCGCTGCTCGACGACGCGATCGCCGAGGGTTGCGACATCTCGCTCGACAGCTACCCGTACCTGGCCGGTGCGACCTACCTGTCGGCGCTGCTGCCGAGCTGGGCCGCCGAGGGCGGTGTCGATGCCACGCTCACCCGGCTGGCCGATCCGGGCGTCCGGGAGCGGATCAGGGCGGAGATCGAGGAGACCGGTTCCGACGGTGCGCACGGCGTGCCGGTCGACTGGGCAGCCATCGAGATCAACGGCGTCCGCGATGCAGCCAACGCGCACCTGGTGGGGCACAGCGTCGCCGAATCGGCTCGCTCCGCCGGGCTGGCACCCGCCGAGCTGTACTTCCGGGTGCTGATCTCGGACCGGCTCGGCACGTCCTGCCTCATGCACGTGGGGCACGAGGAGAACGTGCGGGCCGTCATGCGGCACTCGGCCCACACCGGCGGCAGCGACGGCCTGCTCGTCGGCGACCGGCCGCATCCGCGGGCGTGGGGCACCTTCCCCCGCTACCTCGCCCGCTACGTCCGGGAACTCGGCGTGCTGTCGCTGACCGAGTGCGTCGCCCACCTGACGGGCCGGGCGGCACGACGGCTGCGGCTGCCCGACCGCGGCCTGATCCGCGAGGGCCACGTCGCGGACCTGGTCCTGTTCGACCCCGGCACCGTGGCCGACACCGCAACGTTCGAGCAACCGCGCCGGCGCCCCGACGGCATTCCCCACGTGTTCGTGGGTGGCGTCGCCGCGATCGACGACGGCCGCCCCACCGGGGCACTCAACGGCGGCTCCCTGCGTCACCGCGGGCGGGCCGCATGAGGGTGTTCGTGGTCGCCATCCACTGTCGTCTACCGAGGAGTACACACATGTATGTAATTCCAGGGGCTCAGCGGTGAACCGCCGGACGCTGCTCGGTGCCGCGAGTGCGGCCGGAATCGCCGGTCTCCTCGGTGTGCCCGCCGAGGCCGCCGGCCGCGCGGGCGGTCCGGTGGTCTACCTCGGCGGCTACTCACCGGACGGACTTCGCGTCGCCGCCCGCGCGCGACGCGGCCCGGTGCTCACCGTCACGCGGACGGTGCCGGACGTCCCCGACGCGTCCTGGCTCACCGTTCATCGCGGCACGATGTACGTCACCAACGAGCACGCGGTCGACGGCACGGTGACGGCACTGAGCGTGCGCGATCCGCGGCGGCCGAGTTTGCTCGGCACGCGGCCGACCCTCGGCGGCGCGCCCACCCACCTCTCGGTGCATCCGAGCGGGCGATATCTGCTCACCGCCAACTACGTGGACGGAACCGTGGTGGTGTATCCGATCCGGCGGGACGGCGGCCTGGGTGAGCCGACCGACCTGGTCCGGCACACCGGCGCGGAGCGGCAGGCGCACGCGCACCAGGTGCTGCCCGATCCGAGCGGACGCTGGGTGCTCGCGGTCGACCTCGGCGCCGACTCGGTGTACATCTACGAGCTCGACCTCGCGAGCGGGCGGCTGGTGGCACGTGAGCGGCTGCGGCTGCCCTCCGGCGCCGGGCCACGGCATCTCGCGTTCCATCCGAGCGGGCACGTCGCCTACGTGCTCGGCGAACTGCGCCCGGAGGTCACGGTCACGGCGTGGGATCCCGCCCGCGGTCGGCTGGAGCCGCTGCGCACCGTTCCCACGGTCGCGGACTCCACGCCGGAGCCGCAGTACCCGGCAGAGATCGCCGTGTCCGCCGACGGCCGGTTCTGCTACGCCACGAACCGGGGCGAGGACACCGTCGCCACCTTCGGCATCGGCCGCGACGGCACCACGCTGACCCGTCTCGGAAACGTGCCGACGGGCGGGGTCTGGCCGCGGCACTTCACCTTCGACCCGGCACAGCGGTGGATCTACGTGGCGAACCAGCGTTCGGGCACGGTCACGTGGCTGCCCCGCGACCGCCGCACCGGGCTGCCCGGCCCGGTCGCGGGCTCCCTCGCCGTGCCCTCGGCCGCGTTCGTGACCTTCGCCTGACCATCCGGGCCGCGCGCCCGCCGGAAAGCGGTTCTCCGTTTCCTCCAAGTGGTCTAGACCCCTTGCGGTCTAGACCACGTGCGCCTTATCGTCGTTGCCTATTACGAGATTTTGGTTGCATGTTCTGCAACGGAGGTCCAGATGAGACTCAGGATGATCGCGGCAGGCCTGGCGCTGGCCATGGCCGCCGGCTGCGCGCCTGCCCAGTCCGGCTCCACGGGCGAGGGCGGCGACGAGCGGACGGGCACGCTGCGCGTCTGGCTCTTCGACGAAGCGAACCGCAACCCGAAGGAGAACGTCGTCAACGAGGCGATCGCCGAGTTCGAGGCCGCGCACGGGGGCGTCACGGTCGATGTACAGTGGGTGCCGGTCGAGAGCCGCGCGGACAAGTTCGCCGGTGCCTTCAACGACCCGTCCAACGCGCCGGACGTCGCCGAGTTCGGCAACACGGATCTGCCGGGCTACGTCGAGGCGGGCGCCTTCGCCGACCTCACCACGGAGGTCGAGGGCTGGAAGTCGGGGGCCGACCTGCTGCCCGACGTGCTCGACACGGCCACAGTGGACGGCAAGGTGTACGGAATTCCCTGGTTCACCGGTATTCGCGCGCTGTACTACCGCACGGACGTCTTCGCCGAGCTCGGCCTCGAGCCGCCGGCCACCCTCGCCGAGCTGACCGGGACCGCGCGCGCCGTGCGGCAGGCCAGGCCGGACATGTACGGCATCTCCGTCGGCGGCCAGTACGTGTACGCCATGCTGCCGTTCCTGTGGGCGTCCGGTGGCGAGCTGGCCCGCCAGGAGGGCGATGGCTGGACATCGGCCCTGAACTCGCCCGAGGCCCGGCAGGGCGTCGCGGCGTTCGCCGAGCTGATCGCGGCCGACATCTGCCCGCCCGAGCAGTGCGCGAACCTCACCGGAACGCAGAGCGTGCAGGCGTTCACCGGCGGGAAGGCCGCGATGACCATCGGCGGTGACTTCAACCGCAAGGCCGTCGAGGAAGCCGGACTCGACGGTAAGTACGCGGTCGTTCCGCTGCCCGGCACCGAGCCCGGATCGATCGCGCCCGCCTTCGCCGGGGGCAACCTCCTCGGCGTCTTCGGGGCCAGCGAGCGCCGCGGCCTCGCCGTCGAGTTCGCCCAGCTGCTCGCGAGCCCCGGATACCAGGCGAAGATGTACGCCGCCATGGGCAACCTGCCCACCCTCGCGAGCGTCCAGCGGGAGCTGGCGGGCAGCGACCCCTTCCTCACGCCGTTCGTGGAGACGATGTCCGCAGGAACGCGGTTCGTGCCCGCCACGCCCGCCTGGTCGAAGATCGACGCCCAGGGTGTTCTGCCCACCGCGGTACAGCGCATCGCCACTGGGGAACAGCCGGTGGCGGAGGCACTGGAGAACGCGGCCCAGCAGATGAACGACGCCTTCGCCGGATAGATGGCCACCCGGGAGCTCGTCCCCGCCCCGGCACCGGTCGCCGTCCCGCCCTCGCGCCGTCCCCGGCGCGGGCGGCGGGACGGCCACCCCGCCGCGCTGTACCTGGCGCCCGCGGCGGTGCTGCTGCTCGGAGTGCTGGCCTACCCGATCTACCAGCTCGTCGTCATCTCACTCTACGACTACGGGCAGGCCGAGGCGGCCGGGAACGCGCCGCTGGTGTTCCTGGGCCTGGACAACTACGCGGAGCTGCTGGCCCGCACCCAGTTCTGGGTCGTGCTGGCCAAGACCATCGGGTTCGCGGCGGTATGCGTCGTGGGCAGCCTCTTCCTCGGCACGGCACTGGCGGTGCTGGCCAGCCGCGTGCGCGCGGTGCCGCGGATGCTGCTGTTCCTCGCCGCGCTCGGCGCGTGGGCGACCCCGGCCGTCGCCGGATCCTACGTCTGGCTGTTCCTGTTCGACGCCGACTTCGGACTCGTCAACGAGGTGCTGGCCGGAATCGGCTTCGAGGCGATGGCCGGGCATTCGTGGACCTTCGGCACGTACAGCGCGTTCGGGCTGGTGGCGCTGGAGGTCATCTGGTGCTCGTTCCCGTTCGTCCTGGTCACCATGTACGCGGGGATCAAGGGCATTCCGGACGAGGTGATCGAGGCCGCCTCGCTCGACGGCGGCTCGTGGCCGCGGATCGCGACCTCGGTGATCCTGCCGATGCTGCGACCGCTGCTGCTGATCGCGACCATCCAGTCGATCATCTGGGACTTCAAGGTATTCACCCAGATCTACGTGATGACGAACGGCGGCGGCGTCGCGGGCCGCAACCTCGTCCTGAACGTCTACGCCTACCAGCAGGCCTTCGCGGGCCAGGAGTACGGCCGGGGCGCGGCGATCGGCGTGGTGATGACGTTGATCCTGCTGTCCGTCACCGCCCTGTACGTGCGGTCCCAGCGACGGAGCGTGGAGCCGACATGACCCGCCGGAGAGGCAGGCTGCTCGCCGAGATCGGCACCGTGGTCGTCGCGGGCGTCGTGGCGTTCCCGCTGTACTGGATGGTTCTTTCAGCGCTCAAGCCCGCGGGCGAGATCCAGTCCGCGCAACCGCGGCCGTGGACCTTCTCCCCCACGCTGGAGAGCTTCGAACGCGTGCTCACCGTGTCGGGGTTCGGCCGGTACTTCCTGAACAGTGTGCTCGTGGCCTGCGCCGTGGTCGCCCTTTCGCTGCTCATGTCGTTCCTTGCCGCGGTGGCGCTCACCCGGTTCCGGTTCCGCGGCCGGGTAGTGCTGCTGGTGATGCTGCTCGTGGCACAGATGGTGCCGATCGAGGCGCTCACGATCCCGCTGTTCTTCCTGATGCGGTCGGTCGGCGAGGTGGCGCCCGCGTTCGGGCTGAACGAGCTCGGCTCGCTCGTGCTGGTGCACCTGGCGTTCAGCCTGCCGTTCGCGATCTGGATGCTGCGCGGCTTCGTCGCGGCCGTGCCCGTGGAGCTGGAGGAGGCCGCCCGGATCGACGGCGCGAGCCGGCTGCGCTTCACGTGGCAGATCCTGTTCCCACTGGTGCTGCCGGGGCTGGTGGCGACCAGCGTGCTCGCGTTCATCCACGCGTGGAACGACTTCCTGTTCGCGAAGACGTTCATCATCTCGAAGACGGAGAACCAGACGCTGCCGCAGGCGATCCTGGTGTTCTTCAAACCCGAGGAGAACGACTGGGGTGCGATCATGGCGAGCTCGACGCTGATGACCGTCCCCGTGCTCGTGTTCTTCGTGCTCGTCCAGCGCAGGCTCGTCTCGGGCCTGGCCGGTGCGGTGAAGGGGTGAGCACGGTGCCCGGATTCGGCGCGCTGCTGCCGCGACCGGTCTCGGTGCGGCCCGCCCCCGGTGAATGCCTGCTGGATCCCGCGGCCCGGCCGGAGGTCGTTCTCGTCCCTGAGCTGCCCGCCGAGGGCTACCGGCTGGAGATCGGCCGGGACGGCGTGCGGATCACCGCCGCCGACGCGGCCGGAGCGTGCCACGCGGAGCAGACCCTGCGCCAGCTGAAGGGACCGGACGCGTTCCGTGCCGCGAACATCCACAGTGGACCGTGGCGGCTGCCTTGCGGCGTGGTCACCGACCACCCTCGGTTTCGCTGGCGCGGCTGCCTGCTCGACGTGGCCCGGCACTTCCGCACCAAGGCGGAGGTGCTGCGGTTCACCGACCTGCTCGCGACGCACAAACTGAACGTGCTGCACCTGCACCTCACCGACGACCAGGGCTGGCGGCCGGAGATCCCGCGCTACCCGCGGCTCACCGCCGTCGGGGCGTGGCGGCGGGAGTCGATGGTGGGCAGGCACGACGGCCCGGAGCGTGACGGCAGGCCGCACGGCGGCTTCTACACCCGCGCGGACCTGCGGGAGATCGTCGCCTATGCCGCGGCACGCGGGATCACGGTGGTGCCGGAGATCGACGTACCAGGGCACTCGCGGGCAGCGATCGCTGCCTACCCGGACCTCGGCGGCGGCGCCGAGGTGGACGTGTGGACGTCGTGGGGTGTGAGCGCCGAGGTGCTGGATCCTTCGGAGTCCACCATGGACTTCTATCGTTCGGTGTTCGACGAGCTGCTGGAAATCTTCCCGGCGCCGGTGATCGGGATCGGCGGTGACGAGGTCCCGGGTGCGACGGCCGCGCACCGTGGCTTCGTCGCGCGGATCGCCGAGCACCTGCACGCGCGGGGCCGCCGGGCACTCGGCTGGGACGAGGTGCTCGACGGCCCCCCGCTGCCGTCGGACACGATCATCGGAGCGTGGCGGGACGGTGCCGCCGCGGCGCGGGCCGCCGCGGCGGGCCACGATGTGGTGCTGTGCCCGGAGCGGCACGTCTACCTCGACCACCGGCAGTCCGCGCACCCGGACGAGCCGGTGCCGGCCGGGTTCGTCCGGACGCTCGCCGACGTCCACGGGTGGGAGCCGGAGGCAGGCCCGCACGTGCTCGGCGTGCAGGCGCAGGTCTGGACCGAGCACCTCGACTCGGTGCGCCGCGTCGACTACGCGGCCTTTCCGCGGCTGGCGGCGTTCGCCGAGGTGGCGTGGAGCTCCGGCCGCCGCGACTACACCGAGTTCCTGCCCCGCCTGCGGGAGCACCACCTGCCGCGGCTGGACGCCCTCGGGGTGGAGTACCGCCCACTCGACGGCCCGCTCCCCTGGCAGACGCGCCCGGGGGTGCAGGGCAGGCCCCGCTGAAGCCGTGTCCGCGCCCCACGCACGCGTGCCCGCGCCCCACGACGCGGGTGCGTGTGCACAGGGCGCGGACACGGCTAGGTCTTCGGTGTGTACCGGACCTCCGGGCGGCCCACCTGCCCGTAGTGCGGGCGCCGCCGGGCTGACGATGGCGACGCTGTTCATCGCGACGGCGCAGGGCAGCCCGCTCGGTGTCGGTGAGCAGATCTCCCTGCTGATCTTCATGATCATCGCGTCGAAGGGCGCCGCGGGCGTCAGCGGCGCCGGCATCGCGACGCTCGCGGGCGGCCTGCAGTCGCACCGTCCCGAGCTCGTCGACGGCGTCGGCTTCATTCTCGGCATCGACCGGTTCATGTCCGAGGCACGTGCCCTGACCAACTTCGCGGGCAACGCGATCGCCACCGTGCTGATCGGCAACTGGACCAGGGAGTTCGACCGGGTACAGGCGAGCCGGGTGTTCTCCGGGCAGGACCCGTTCAACGAGTCGACACTGCTCGACGCGCACGAGGAGAAGGCCGAACCGGCCCCCGAGAAGGCACCGGTGCCCGCCTGACCCGGTCAGGTCAGCAACGACCGGAGACCGCGCTGACCACGCCGCATCATCGCGGCGTGGTTGGCGCGGAACACCGGATGCGCGACGGGCGAGAGCGCGCGCAGCAGCCGCTTGTTCGCCACGACGCGCTGGGCGATCTCGACCCTGGTGCCGTGGACGTGCTCACTGAGCCGACCGGCGAGGGTGCCTTCGAGGTCACCGGTGAGGGAGACGCCGAGCCGGCCCTCGGACTTGTCCTGCTCGACACGGGTCATGCACAACGTCAGCGTGAACGGGAGCGTGGCGCGGCACGAGAGCTCCGCCGTCTCGTCGTCCACCCCGCTCACCGCGCGGACGTCGGGCCACCAGTCCGGGTAGCCGGCGATGTCCACGAGGGTCTCGAACACGGCGGGCGCGGGCGCGGCGATCGTCCACGCGGTGCGGAAGCGGTACTTCGTCAGTGGCACGTGGCCAGTATGCCGCCGGAGGACACTGTCGATCACGCCCGAACCACCGCGAGCTCAGCTCAGGATCGGCTGGAGGAACTGCCCGGTGTAGCTCTCCTCGATCGCCGCGACCTGCTCCGGCGTCCCTTCCGCGACGACGGTGCCGCCGCCCGAGCCCCCTTCGGGGCCCATGTCGACGATCCAGTCCGATGTCTTGATGACGTCCATGTTGTGCTCGATCACGAGGACGGTGTTCCCCTTGTCCACCAGCCCGTTGATCACACCCAGCAGCTTGCGGATGTCCTCGAAGTGCAGTCCGGTGGTCGGCTCGTCGAGCACGTAGACGGTCTTGCCGGTGGAGCGCTTCTGCAACTCACTGGCGAGCTTCACCCGCTGCGCCTCACCACCCGAGAGCGTCGGGGCGGGCTGGCCGAGCCGCACGTAGCCGAGGCCGACGTCGACGAGGGTCTGCAGGTGCCGGTGGATGGCCTTGATGGGCTCGAAGAACTCGGCGGCCTCCTCGATCGGCATGTCGAGAACCTCGGCAACCGTCTTGCCCTTGTAGTGCACCTCCAGCGTCTCCCGGTTGTACCGGGCGCCCTTGCACACCTCGCACGGCACGTACACGTCCGGGAGGAAGTTCATCTCGATCTTGATGGTGCCGTCGCCCGCGCACGCCTCGCAGCGGCCGCCCTTGACGTTGAACGAGAAGCGGCCCGGCTGGTAGCCGCGGACCTTCGCCTCGGTGGTGGCCGCGAACAGCTTGCGCACGTGGTCCCACACGCCGGTGTAGGTCGCCGGGTTGGACCGCGGGGTGCGCCCGATCGGTGACTGGTCCACGCGCACCAGCTTGTCCACGTGGTCGAGGCCGCGCACGCGGGTGTGCCTGCCGGGCACCTGCCGGGCCTTGTTGAGCTTGTTCGCCAGCACCGTCGCCAGGATGTCGTTGACCAGCGTCGACTTGCCGGAGCCGGAGACGCCGGTGACCGCGATGAGGCAGCCGAGGGGGAAGGACACGTCGATGCCGCGCAGGTTGTGCTCCCGCGCGCCGACGACCGTCAGCTGGCGCTTCCTGTCCGCCGGGCGCCGGATCGCCGGGATCGGGATCTGCCTGCGGTTCGACAGGTAGTCGCCGGTCAGCGAGTCCTTGTTGCGCAACAGCTTCTTGTAGGGTCCGCTGTGGACGATCTTCCCGCCGTGCTCGCCGGCGCCTGGCCCGATGTCCACGACCCAGTCGCTGGCGCGGATGGTGTCCTCGTCGTGCTCGACGACGATGAGCGTGTTGCCGAGGTCGCGCAGCCGCGAGAGCGTCTCGATGAGCCGGTGGTTGTCGCGCTGGTGCAGCCCGATCGAGGGCTCGTCGAGCACGTAGAGCACGCCGACGAGGCCGGACCCGATCTGGGTGGCGAGGCGGATGCGCTGCGCCTCACCGCCGGAGAGGGTGCCCGCGCCGCGGTCGAGCGAGAGGTAGTCGAGCCCGACGTCCAGCAGGAAGCGCAGCCGTGCCTGGATCTCCTTGAGCACCGCGCCCGCGATCATCGCCTCGCGCTTGCCGAGCACCAGCTCGTCGAGGAACTCCGAAGCCTCGGCGATGGAGAAGGCACACACCTCGGCGATGGAGCGCGGCCCCTGGGTGGCGTGCTCCAGCGTGACCGCGAGGATCTCCGGCTTGAGCCTGCTGCCCTGGCACGCGGGACAAGGCACCTCGCGCATGTAGCCCTCGTAGCGCTCCCTGGCGTAGTCGGAGTCGGTCTGTTCGTGCCGCCGCTCCAGGAACGGGATGACGCCCTCGAAGTTGGCGTAGTAGGAGCGCTGCCTGCCGTAGCGGTTGCGGTAGCGGACGTGCACCTGCTCGTCGACACCGTGCAGCACGGCCTTCTGTGCCTTTGCGGGCAGCCGCCGCCACGGCACGTCCATCCGGAAGCCGATGGTCTCGGACAGTGACTGCAGCAGCCGCTGGAAGTACTCGGCGCTCTGGCCGCCGCCCCAGGGTGCGATGGCGCCTTCGTCGAGCGAGAGCTCGTCGTCGGGCACCACCAGCTCGGGGTCGACCTCCTTGCGCACGCCGATGCCGGTGCATTCGAGACAGGCGCCGTACGGTGAGTTGAACGAGAACGAGCGCGGTTCCAGGTCCTCGATCGCGAGCGGATGACCGTTCGGGCAGGCCAGGTTCTCGGAGAAGCCGCGCAACCGGTGCGGGTCGTTGTCCGGCAGGTCGACGAACTCCAGCTCGATCAGCCCGTCGGCCAGCCGCAGCGCGGTCTCGATCGAGTCGGTGAGCCGTTGCTTCGCGGTGGGCTTGACCGCCAGCCGGTCGATCACCACCCCGATGTCGTGCTTCTCCTGCTTCTTCAGCTTCGGCGGATCGGTGAGCGAGTGGACCACGCCGTCGACCCTGGCCCGCGCGTAGCCCTGCTGCTGCAGGTTGGAGAACAGGTCGACGTACTCGCCCTTGCGGCCACGCACGACCGGGGCCAGCACCTGGAACCGGGTGCCCGGCTCCATGTCGAGGACTTGGTCGACGATCTGCTGCGGGGTCTGCTTGCTGATCGGCTCGCCGCACTGCGGGCAGTGCGGCTTCCCGGCGCGCGCGTAGAGCAGGCGCAGGTAGTCGTAGACCTCGGTGATGGTGCCGACCGTCGACCGGGGGTTGCGCGAGGTGGACTTCTGGTCGATCGACACCGCGGGCGAAAGGCCCTCGATGAAGTCGACGTCGGGCTTGTCCATCTGGCCGAGGAACTGCCGGGCGTAGGCCGACAGCGACTCCACGTAGCGCCGCTGTCCCTCCGCGAAGATCGTGTCGAACGCCAGGCTGGACTTGCCCGAGCCGGACAGGCCGGTGAACACGATCATGCTGTCTCGCGGCAGGTCGATGTCGACGCCGCGGAGGTTGTGCTCGCGGGCGCCACGAACTACAAGGCGATCAGCCACCCGAGGGTCCCTTCACTGGTCTTCGAAGCGCCGATGACATCGGCACCCACCATGCTAGGTCGCACCCCTGACAAAAACTGAGGGCGGACCCGGCACGGTCGCGGCGGGGCTGCCGTGGTGCCCGCTGCCCGGCCGCGGCCTCGTCAGCACACGGTACGCCGGCCGCTCGACGAGCACCGTCAGCAGCCACGCACCGGCCAGCACGGTGCCGAGGACGACCGCCAGCCGCAGCCAGCCGGAGGAGACACCAGCCTGGGTCAGCAGCCGGGCGATGACGTAGCCGAGCTGCTGATGCACCAGGTAGAGGCCGAAGCTGAGACCGGCGAGCCAGCTGATCGGGCGGCGCAGGGTGCTCAGCACCGGCTTGTCCCAGTCGGGTCCCCGTGCAGCCGCGCAGATCAGCCCCAGCATGATCGTGAAGCCGACCACCGACCAGAGTTTCGGCGGCCCGGAGCGGAAGGCGTGCAGCACCACGGTGACGGCCAGCATCGCGATCAGCTGACTGCTCGCGAGCCGGTGCCGGGACCACAGCCAGATCGCGGCCCCTGCCGCGAACAGGTGGGCGTAGAACAGCCCGCTCGCGGCGGGCAGCGTGCGGATCAGCAGGCTCAGCACCGGCGAAACGGCCGAGACGGCGAGCACGCCCCACAGCACCGCCTGAGCGCCCACGACGTGCCGCAGCCTGCTCCGCCACAGCAAAGCCGCACCGACGAAGGCGGCCATCTGCACCGGGATCGTCCAGTACGAGCCGTCCACCCGGTGCAGCACGTCGGGCGCCCATTCCTGGACGAGGAACATGTTCGCCAGCAGATCGCGGGCGTCCGGCACGTTCCACGGCGGCAGCGCGGCCGGGTCGGGCTCGGCCGGGGCGAGGGGTGCGGCGAACAGGAGGCCGAACATCCCTGGCCGGTGCTCCCAGCCGTTGAACCCCACCACGAAGTACCGGGTGACCACGTAGGTGAACAGCAGCGCGACGAGGTAGGCCGGCAGGATCCGCGCGAACCTTCCCCGCAGCCAGCGGGTGACGGTTCCGCGGCGGATGGTCGGGCAGACGAAGTAGCCCGAGACGACGAGCAGTGTCACGGTGCCGAACGGGATGCTGACCTCGAAGGGGTAGCCGTCGATACCGGGAATCGACGGCCCGAGGCTGGTCACGTGGCCGGCCACGACGAACAGGATCGCGATGACGCGGATCACGTCCCAGCTCATTCGCCTGGAGGACGACGTTGCACCTGTGGGTGAACTGGCCACGGAGAGTCCTGAGGTCGGGTGCACGGCGCCTAAGACATTAAGCCAGTCGTTCCAGCCCCCTCGCGCGGGTGGAGGCAACGGAGGCCGACCTACTACGGTGTGCCGGGTGAACGTCGTTGAGGAGTACACCGGTCACGTCGAGCCGGGAGGGGACGCCGCGCGGCGCACCCTCGACGCGCTGACGATCACCAAGCTGTCGGTCGGCCCGATGGACAACAACGCCTACCTGCTGGTCTGCCGGGCGAGCAACGAGGCGTTGCTGATCGACGCGGCGGCCGATCCGGAACGGCTCTCGGACCTCGTCGGGCACGGTCCGGACCGGCCCGCCCTGCGCACGATCGTGACGACGCACCAGCATCCCGACCACTGGCAGGCGCTCGGCGCGGTCGCCGGTGCCTACGGCGCGAACACCGCCGCGCACCCGGAGGACGCCGAGCCACTGCCGGTACCGCCGGACTTCCACGTCGAGCACGGCGACACCGTGACCGTCGGGGAGTGCACGCTGGAGGTCATCCACCTGCGCGGGCACACCCCGGGCTCCATCGCGCTGCTCTACCGCGATCCCGCCGGTCACCCACACCTGTTCACCGGTGACTCGCTGTTCCCCGGCGGTGTCGGCAAGACCAACTCGCCCGAGGCGTTCCGGTCGCTCGTCGACGACGTGGAGCAGCGGGTGTTCGCGGAACTGCCGGACGAGACGTGGTTCTACCCGGGCCACGGCGACGACTCCACCCTCGGCGCGGAGCGGCCGAAGCTGGCCGAGTGGCGCGAGCGCGGCTGGTGAGCACCGCACCCCTCGTGAGTGCGCACGCGAGTTAGAACTCGCGTGCGCACTCACGAGGGGGTGTGCCAGTCGGCGTGCAGGCGGCGGGCGGCGACCAGGTGGACGGCGATCAGCACGGCGACGGCCTCCGCGGCCAGCAGCCCGATCAGCACCAGCAGCTGGGTCACGCCCGCCTGCACCGGACTCGCCCCGCCCAGCAGCACGCCGACGTAGGCGCCGGGCAGCGTCACCAGGCCCACCGTGCGGGTCTGGTCGAGCGGCGGGATCAGCGCGTGCCCCGCCGACGGACGGCAGATCTCCAGCGCGGCCGCCCGCGGCGGGAAGCCGAGCGCGAGCGCCGCCTCGTACTCGCCGAAGCGCTCCCGCAGCTCGTCGACGGCACGCCGGCCGGCCAGTGACGTCGCCGTCATCGCCCCGCCGATCACGATCCCGGCGATCGGCACCACCGCCACCGGCCGCAGCGGCACGACTCCGGCCGCCAGCACCAGCGCCAGGACCGGCGCGACCCCGCCCCCGATGGCCAGCGCCACCGGCGGCACGTCCCGCGGCACGCCGATCCGCCGTGCCGACGTCACCGCCGCCACGCCGAACATGAGCAGCACGAAACCCGCGGTCAGCCAACCGGAGCGCAGGATGGCCGCGATCACCAGCGACACCGCCGCGAGCTGCGCCGCCGCACGCAGGCCCGCGGTGAGCACGGCACGGCCCGAGCCGAGCCCACCCCGCCACACGATCACCGCGGCGAGCAGCAAGAGCAGGGCCAGCACGGCGATCAGCATCGGGCCGGCGACGATCGAGGAGTTCGTCACGGCAGTGATCGTGCCGCATCTTCCCGGCTAGTCTCCGGAAGCGTGACGACCCACGACGAACCCGAGTACCGCCAGTCCCGGTTCCGGCCGCCTCCCGGCGCGACCCGGTTCCTGCTGATCCGGCACGGCGAGTCGGCGCCGGCACGGGCGAGCAGCCTGTTCCCGCTCGTCGGCGGCCAGGGTGATCCCGAGCTGGCACCGGACGGCCGGGTGCAGGCGGACCGGATCGGGGCCCGGCTCGCCGGCAAAGCCACTGAAACCACCAAAACCGCCCAAATCACCCAAACCGCTGAAGCCACCGAAACCGAAGCCATCGACGCGATCTACGTGACGACCCTGCGGCGCACCGTGCAGACGGCCGCGCCGCTGGCGGAGCGCCTCGGGCTGGAGCCCGTCGTCGAACCCGACCTGCGCGAGGTGCACCTCGGGGACTGGGAGGGCGGGCTCCTCCGCAAGCACTACGCCGAGAACCACCCGGTCGCACAACGCCTGCGCACCGAGCAGCGGTGGGACATCATCCCGAACGCCGAGGCCGCCGAGGAGTTCGAGGCCCGCGTGCGGGGCGCGATCGAGCGCCTCGCCGCAGCGCACCCGGACCAGCGCCTGGCCGTGTTCACCCACGGCGGCGTCATCGGGCAGGCACTGGCCCTTGCCAGCGGCTCCCAGCCGTTCGCGTTCGTCGGCGCGGACAACGGCTCGATCTCCGAGATCGTCATCGCCGGTCAGGCATGGATCCTGCGCCGCTTCAACGACACCGCGCACCTGACGGGTTGAGTGCCGCGCCGTCAGTCGATCCGGCCCGCCTCGGTGAGCATCCGCAGCACCCGGCGGCCGGCGGGCGGGCAGTGCCCCGCTTCGGCGGACGAGAGCCAGCCGAGCTCGGCGACCTCCCCCCGCGGCCGGGGAGTCCCGCGGTGGCTGGCGGTGTAGGCGGTCATGTGCACGAGCCGCCCGTCGGCGAAGCCGTCGGCCTGCTCCTCGAGCACACCGAAGAGACTGAAGCTCAGCGGATCGAGCTCGACGCCGAGTTCCTCCCGGATCTCGCGGCACAGGCCCGCGACGTCGCTCTCCCCCGGCTCCCGCTTCCCTCCGGGCAGGTAGAACTTCCGCTTGCCCTCGCTTCGTACGCACAGCAGCCGGCGGTCACGGACATGTACCCAGGCCAGACTGTCGATCATGTCGCACACGGTAGACCGCGCCCGGCGAAGCGCGCACCGAACCGTCGGACCCTGCGGGCAGGATGGACCCATGTACGTCGAAGCGCCCCCGCCGCACCGGCTGCGCGGCGTCGTCCGCTGTCTGTGGTGGGCCCGGACCGACGAGGCGAAGCGCATCGTGCCGGACGGCTGCCTCGACCTGATGGTGGCTGGCGACCAGGTGTTCGTCGCCGGGCCGGACACCCGGCCGTGGCGATCCGAGATGCGCGCCGGCACGCTGGTGCACGGCATCCGCTTCCGCCCCGGACACGCACCCGCCGCACTCGGTGTGGCCGCCGATGAGCTGACCGACCGGCGGGTCGCACTGAGCGACCTGTGGGGTCGTCGTGGCCGGATCGCCACCGATTTGCTGCTGGGCGACCCGGCGGCGCTGCCCGGGGTGGTGACCGGCAGCCTGGCCGAACGCGACGACCCGCAGCTCGAACGGCTGGTCGCCAGGCTGGACGCCGGTGCCGCGCGCGTCTCGGATGCGCTCGCCGGGCTCGGCGTCGGCGAACGCCAGCTGCGCCGCCGGTTCACGGTCGCCGTCGGCTACGGCCCGGCGACCTACCTCCGCGTGGCCCGCCTGCAACGGGCGCGAAACCGCGCCGGGCGGGCGGCGAACCTGGCCGCGCTCGCGGCGGAGGCCGGCTACGCCGACCAGTCGCACCTTTCCCGGGACTGCCGGGAGCTCACCGGCACCACGGCGAGCGCCTTCTTCGCCACCGCGTGACGGATCCCGGACGGCGCGCGTGATCTCGCGCGACAACGGGAATTCACCCCGCAGGCTGGACAAGACCAGCTGGCGGGAGGAAACTGAGTTGGATCGCCTACGCAAAGTGTTTGATTACGTGCGGTGTGTGTCGATCTCGGTGAATCCGGCCACATTCTCCGCGGAAAAGCGCACGAACCCGCACATCCGGGATACTCTATGCGCATGACTGTCGCGCTGAAGGATGTACTGGCACGGGCCGGGCTCAACGCCAGCACATCGGAGTTCCTGGCCTTGGTCGAGGACGCGGCGCGCCGGCTCTCCCCGCCGAGTCCCGACCCGTCACACTACTTCTCCCCGGACCAGCGCGCCGCGCTGGCAGACGTGGGCCTCGACCTGTCGCCGCAGGACGAAGGCGACCGTGACTACCGGGTGCGGACCGTCGCCGAGCAGGCCGTGTTCGCCGACTCGGCGCTCACCGTGTCGGACGCCGCGCGCAGGCTCGGCGTCGACGACAGCCGGATCCGGCACCGCCTCAAGGAACGCCGGCTCACCGGGTGGAAGGACCAGGGCGGCTGGCGGCTTCCGGCGTGGCAGTTCACCTCCAGCAGCGTGCTACCGGGCCTCGACGTCGTCCTGCGCGCCGTGCCGGACGACCAACCCGCGCTCGTGGTGGCGGCATTCATGAGCACGCCACAGACCGATCTCGTGATCAACGGCAAGCCGGCCACCCCGCGGCAGTGGTTGCTGGCTGGCGGGGACCCCGAACTCGTCGCGCAGGTCGCGACCACGCTCGGCACCCCGGCCTGACCCACGAAAGAGATCGACGAACGGTTAGTCACGCTGCATGGCACGGCTTCCTCTGCCGCCCGCACGGTCGGTCCTGGTCAACGAGCTGAACCGCACCGAGGACATCGTCGCGGTACATCCGGGGACCCGCCTCGTGCGGATCTTCACCGCGCGCGGCAACCACCCCCAGCAGTGGAACACCTTCCGCTACACCGGGCCGCTGCCGCACGGCCGGTTCGACCCCCAGGCACCCCGTCGCGGTGGCGACGGCAAGCCGGTGACCGATCCGCGCAACGGGGTGCTCTACTTCGGGTTGTCGGTGCGCACCAGTGTGGCCGAGGTGTTCCAGACGACGTCGATCGTGGACCGCAAGACCCGAGGACCTCACCTGGTCGTGGTGCGCCCTTCCCGCACCCTGCGGCTGCTCGACCTGTCCGGGCTCTGGCCCACGCGGGTCGGCGCCTCGCAGGAGATCTCCAGCGGCCCCAAGAGAATCACCCAGGCCTGGGCTCGTGCCATCCGCTCCGCCTTCGGTGATCTGGACGGCATCTGGTACCGCTCGTCGATGGACTCCGGCGCACCGGCGATCTGCCTGTGGGACCCGCCGTCCGGCGCCGCCCTGCCTTCGGCGCCGGACGTCCTGCTCTCCCTCGACCATCCTGGCCTGGACGTGCCGCTGACCCGTGTCTGCGAGGAGCTCAACTACGTGCTGCTGAACTAGCGGCCCGACGCCGCGTTTCCGCAGGTCACCGCTCGTGAGTGCGGAGCAGGGTTCTAACTCGCGTGCGCACTCACGAGCGGGCTCTAGCCGGTTTCCTCAGCCGGGCGCAGGTGGCGGGCCCACCAGTCGAGCACCGCCCCGAACCGCTGCACGCGATGCCGCGGCCTGCCCGAGCGGGTCAGCTCGTGCCCCTCCCCCGGGAAGATCAGCATCTCGGTGTCCACGCCGTTCCTCTTCAGCGCGACGAACATCCGCTGCGCCTGTTCGATCGGGCAGCGCCAGTCGTGTTCCGAGTGCACCACGGCGAACGGCATGCGGATGCGGTCGGCGTAGCTCAGCGGGCTGCGCCGCCGCTGCTCCTCCGGGTCCGCGCCCACGTAGCTCTCGGCGAACCACCAGCCGATGTCGGACGTGCCGGCGAACGAGTCCCAGGCGTTCACCGCACGCTCGCTCCACGCCGCACGAAACCGGTCCCCGTGGTGGGCGGCCAGCCAGCCGGTCATGAACCCACCGTAGGACCCGCCCATCACGCCGACGCGCTCACCGTCCATATCGGACCGCTCCAGCACGATGTCGAGCAGTGCCAGCAGGTCGTCGGCGTCGACGGTGCCGAGCCGGCCGACGACCGCGCGGCCGTGCCGCTCGCCGTATCCCGCGGAGCCGCGCGGGTTGGCCAGCACCACCGCGTAGCCCGCGGAGGCGTACACCTGCGCCTCGTCGAAGAAGCTCCACTCGTACGGCGCGAACGGGCCGCCGTGCACCAGGAGCAGCACCGGATGCGGGCCCTCGCCTTCGGGCAGCACCACCCAGCCGTGCACCGGATAGCCGTCGGCCGCCGTCGTGGTCAGCTCCTCGGCCGGGCGGACACCGGCTTCCCGCAGCGGCGCCGAGAGATCCGTGAGCGTGCGCGCCTCCCCCGGCGCGACGAGTACCACCTCGCCTGTGTCGGCAGGCCCGGTCAGCACCACCGCGACGGTGTCCCCGTCCGCGGCGAACCCGCGCACCGCGGCATTGCGGCCGGCGAGCCGCGGCAGCTCCGCCAGCGGCGCCCGGTCGCCGTCGCGTGGCACCGACCGCAGTTCGGCGGCACCGCGGTGACGCACCACGACCAGCACCCGGTCCTCGAACGGCACCGGTGCGCCCGCCGCGACCGCGCAGTCGACGGACTCGGTGTCGGTCAGCCTGCGCGGCACCGCGGGCGTGCCGTCGGTGGTCAGCGCCGCCGCCCACAGCCCGGTGTTTCGGGCCTCCTCGGCGAAGCCCTCGAACTCGGTGCCGTAGTAGAACACCGTGCCGTCCGCGGCGAACACCGGCTCGGCAACCACCCCGGTCGCCCGCACGGCCAGAACAGGTTCGCCACCCTCCGCCGCAACGGCGTAGAGGTCCTGGTGAAGCGTCTCCGCGCGGTCCCAGTCGCGCGGGGCGGCCACGAGCACGAAGTCGCCCCCCGGCGCCCACGCCGGGCCGGCGACATCGGCCGCGCCGTCGGTCAGCGGCGCGGGATCGAGCGGGGTTTCCGCCGCGAGCCCGGCGAGCACGTCGAGCACGAACAGCCGTTTCGGCCGGTCCCGGAGGTAGCCCACGTCGTCGAGCAGGTAGTCGTAGCGGGTGATCCGGCGGGGCCGCTCCGCCTCCGGCTCGGGTACGGCGCCGTCGACGTCCTCGGCGGTGCCGTAGCGCCCCGGCTCCGGCACGCGAGCGGTGAACGCCACGCGCCGCGAGTCGGGCGCCCATACCGGTGCGTCCATCCCGAGCGGCAGTTCGGTCAGGCGGCGTGGCTCGCCGCCCGCCGCGGGCATCACGTGCAGTTGCGGCCGGCCGAGCGGGCCGGAGCGACCGGTGGCGCGCAGGAACGCGACCCAGCGGCCGTCCGGGGAGATGACGGGCGAGGAGTCACGCTCTCCGTGGGTCCACGGGGTGTCGCCGCCCGGCTCGACCCGGCGCAGCGTGCTCCGGTAGGAGTCGGCGGCCAGGTCGGGCCGGGAGACGGCGACCAGCAGCAGGTCTCCCCGCAGGGCAGGCGTGCCCGGGGTGGCGAGCAGTTCGATCTCGGCAGGACGCATGGTCCCGACGCTACCGGATTGTTAGCTCACCTAACGGCCTGACCTACTTCTCGTCGTGCGAGCCCTCGCCGGGAGCGGCCGGCTGAAGCTCGATCTTGCCGACCGCGTCGGGATCCCGCCTCGACTTCGCCAGACTGGCGATCGTGGTGACGGTCAGCACCGTGACGATGACACCGAGCGACATCCAGTTGTTGATCTCCAGCCAGGCGGGCGTCACGTGGTACTCGTGCAGCGCGTGCAGGAACAGCTTCGCACCGATGAAGCCCAGGATGATCGCGAGTCCGTAGGACAGGTAGACGAGCTTCGTGACGAGACCGCCGAGCAGGAAGTACAGCTGCCGCAGGCCCATCAGTGCGAACGCGTTGGCGGTGAACACCAGGTAGGCGTCCTGGGTGATGCCGAAGATCGCCGGAATGGAGTCCACGGCGAACAGCAGGTCGGCACTGCCGATGGCCACGATGACCACGAACATCGGGGTGATCCAGCGCTTGCCGTCCCGCTTGACGAGCATCTTGTGGCCGACGTAGTCGTCGGTGACCGGAAAGATCTTGCGAACCCAGCGGGTCAGGATGTTCTCGTGGTACTCCTCGTGGTCGTCGTTGCCGCGGACCATGCTGACCGCCGTCCACACGAGGATTGCGCCGAAGAGGAAGAAGACCCACACGAAGTTCGCGATGAGCGCCGCGCCGACCGCGATGAACGCACCGCGCATCACCAGGGCGAGCAGGATGCCGATCAGCAGGACCCGGTGCTGATGGATGGCCGGCACCCGGAACGACGACATGATGACCATGAAGATGAACAGGTTATCGACCGAAAGGGAGTACTCGGTGATGTAACCGGTGAAGAACTCCACGCCGGGGTCGTGCCCGCCGAAGTACCAGACACCGGCACCGAAGACGATCGCGCACGAGATGTAGAAGATGACCCAGCGCGCGGCCTCACCGGTGGAGACCTGGTGCGGCTTGCGGTCGACGATCACCAGGTCGATCGCGATGAGCGTGAGCAGGCCCCCGAGCGTCGCGAGCCACAGCCAGAACGGCACGGTCATAGAATTGAACCTCCGGTTGGTGGAAAGGTGCCACTACCGGAGGTCTCTCCCACCGGGCACGCCGGCCGACGGCGCCGGGTGCCACTGAGGACAGCCGTGTTGACGACACCGCCGCGAAGGAATACTCCCCTCCACAACTCCTCCATCTTCGCGGTTCACCGTCGCGAATGCCAGCCATGATCGCCTTCGTCACCGCACCGCACGCGTAACGTGCGTCACAGCGGGCAACCTGCTCCTTACTGCCGGATGCCCGCGGACGACTCTCAGCAAACGTCCCATACGGTGAGCATCGTGCCCCGACTCCCGTTTCCCCGTGCCCGCCGCGCGCGCCTGGCGGCGCTGGCCGCCGCGATCGCCGTGCTGGCCGCCGGCATCGTCTGGTTCCGCGGCGGTGAGGAGCCGCCCGCGTTCGACACCCAGGAGGCGACGGTGGACGTCGCCGCGGCACCGGGCTCGGCCCAGCGCGTGCAACTCGACGTCACGCTCTACACGCCGGAGGCGACACCCGCTCCTGCGGTCCTGCTCCCGCACGGTTTCGGCGGGAGCAAGACCAGTGTCGAGGGACAGGCCACCGAGCTGGCCGAGCGCGGGTTCGTGGTGCTGACCTACTCGGCGCGCGGCTTCGGCCACAGCACGGGCCGGATCGCCCTCAACGACCCCGACTACGAGGTGGCGGACGCCGCCCGGCTGCTCGACTACCTCGCCCGCCAGCCCGAGGTCCTCCAGGACGGTGACGGCGACCCGCGGGTCGGTGTCACCGGCGCGTCCTACGGCGGCGCGCTCGCGCTGCTGCTCGCCGGTACCGACGAGCGGGTCGACGCGATCGCTCCCACGATGACCTACAACGACCTCGCGCAGGGGCTGCTGCCCAACTCCGCCACCACGGGATCCATCGAGGCGGACACGCCCGCCGCCGGGGCGTTCGCCCCGGACGGCGTCTTCAAGAGCGGCTGGGCGGGCCTGCTGTTCTCCGCCGGATCGGGACTGCCGTCGGAGGCGGGCGCTGGGCAGGAGGCGATCGAGCCGGGCGACGAGCCGGACGAGAGCGGCACGGAGACCGGCCAGGGCGGGTCCGCGGCCGCTCAGGGATCGCCCGGGCAGCCGGACACCCCCGTCCCCGGCGCCGACCCGTGCGGGCGGTTCACGCAGCAGGTCTGCCGGGCCTACACGGACGTCGCGGTGGACGGGCGCGCGAACCCGGAGACGGTCGACCTGCTGAAGCGGGTCTCCCCCGCGACGGTCACCGACGACATCACCGCACCGACACTGCTGGTACAGGGCGAGAACGACACCCTGTTCGGGCTCGACCAGTCCGACGCAACCGCCCGCCAGATCACCGAGGCCGGTGGCACCGTCAAGACCATCTGGTACACCGGCGGCCACGACGGCGGCGCGCCGGGAGAGCAGCTGCGCTCCACGATCGCCGACTTCCTCGAGTTCCATCTCACCGGCGAGGGCACCGACCCCGGCACCGGCTTCACCTACCAGGTACAGGGCGCGCTGCGCACGAACGGCGCACCGTCCGTGCGCGAGGTCCAGGCGCCTGCCTATCCCGGCCTCGGCTCCGGGAGCACCGAGCGCAGGCAGGTCTCGCTGAGCGGGCCGGAGCAGCCGATCGTCAACCCGCCGGGTGGCGTTCCCGCCGCGGTGAGCGGCCTGCCTGGACTCAACGGTGTCGTCGCCAACTCCTCGCGCCTTTCCGGCCTGTTCACGATCGACCCACCTGGGCAGTCCGCGACGTTCGCCTCGGAACCGGTCAGCTCCCAGCTGCTGGTCACCGGGGCGCCGCGCGTACGGCTCCGGGTGGCCGCCACCGAGGGCGAGGTGCCGGACTCCGGGGCAGTGTTGTTCGCGAAGCTCTACGACGTGAGCCCGGACGGCAGCCGCACGCTGCCGGGCAGTGCCGTCGCGCCCATCCGCATCCCCTCGCTGCCCGCCGACGGCTCCCCGGCCGAGGTCACCGTGACGCTGCCGGGCATCGTCCGGCCGATCGAGGCCGGGCACCGGCTCCAGCTCGTCGTCGGCACCACCGACCAGGGCTACGAGACACCACGGCAGCCCGCGGCATACCAGGTGTCCCTCGCCGGTGACGGCCGGCTGGCCGTGCCGCTGGTGCCGGGCAACGCGGTCGCCTCCGGCTGGCCGCTGGGCCAGCTGCTCGGTATCGGCGGCGCGCTCGCCGCCGCTCTGGCCGTCGCAGTCGTCGCGGGCCTGCGGCGCCGCAGGTCGCACCAGGTGGACACCGAGCTTGCCGGCACCCCGCTGGTGATCGAGGGACTCACGAAGCGGTACCCGGGCGGGCTCACCGCGGTGGACGACCTGTCCTTCCGGGTCGAACCAGGCCAGGTGCTCGGGCTGCTCGGCCCGAACGGCGCGGGCAAGACGACGACCCTGCGGATGCTGATGGGCCTGATCACGCCCACCGCGGGCGAGATCAGGGTGTTCGGCTACCGGGTGACGCCGGGCGCGCCGGTACTGTCCCGTATCGGCTCGTTCGTGGAGGGCTCGGGCTTCCTGCCGCACCTGTCCGGCGAGGCGAACCTGCGGCTGTACTGGGCGGCCACCGGCAGGCCGTGGGACAAGGCGCATCTCGCCGAGGCACTGGAGATCGCCGGGCTCGGCGATGCCGTGCACCGCAAGGTGCGCACCTACAGCCAGGGCATGCGGCAGCGGCTCGCGATCGCGCAGGCCATGCTCGGCCTGCCTGAGCTGCTCGTGCTCGACGAGCCGACCAACGGGCTCGACCCGCCGCAGATCCACCAGATGCGCGAGGTGCTCCGGCGCTATGCGGCGACCGGCCGCACCGTCCTGGTGTCCAGCCACCTGCTCGCCGAGGTGGAGCAGACCTGTACGCACGTGGTCGTGATGCACCGCGGCCGCCTGGTCGCGGCGGGCGAGGTTCAGGAGATCGCCGCTGCGGGCGGAGAAGCCACGTTCCGGGTCGACCGGCCGGAGGTCGCCGCCGAGACGCTGCGGGCCGTCAGCGGGGTGTCCGGTGTGGACGTCGAGGGCCAGCTCGTGCACGCCGACCTCGACGGGCTGCCCCGCTCGCGGGCCGTCGCCGCGCTGGTCGGCGCCGGGGTGTCGGTGGAACAGGCCGGGCCGCGGCGGCGGCTGGAGGACGCGTTCCTGCAACTGGTCGGGGAAGGTGAGGGCACATGAGCAACGTGTCCGAGGAGAACCCGCACATCGATCACGGTGTGCACACGGACCCGGCTGCGCTCGACGAGCTGACCAACGCGGCCAGCAGGGAGACCACGGAGAGCGGTGCCGACGGTGCCGTCGCCGGGTACCGTGCGGACCGGACACTGCGGCTGGGGGTCGAGCTGCGCAGGCAGCTCCGCCGCAGGCGGACACAGCTGCTGCTGGTGCTCGTCGCGCTGCTGCCGTTCATCCTGGTGCTCGCCTTCGAGATCGGCGACGCGAACCCGAACCGCCGCTCCGGCGGCTTCGTCGACCTGGCCACGGCGAGCGCGCCGAACTTCGTGGTGCTGGCGATGTTCGTGTCGGGGTCCTTCCTGCTGCCGATGATCGTCGCGCTGTACTTCGGTGACACGATCGCCAGCGAGGCGTCCTGGTCGAGCCTGAAGTACCTGCTCGCGATCCCGGTGCCACGGCACCGCGTGCTGCGGCAGAAGGCGATCGCCTCGGCCCTGCTGTCGATGCTCACCCTGGCGGTGCTGCCGCTGGTGGCGCTGCTCGTCGGCGTCGTCTGGTACGGCGCGGGCGACGCGATCAGCCCGACGGGCGATTCGGTGTCGTTCGGCCGCAGCCTGGTCGCGATCGCGCTCGGCACGTGCTTCATCGCGATCCAGCTGGCCTGGGTGGCCGGGCTCGCGCTGCTGCTCAGCGTGTCGACCGACGCGCCGCTCGGCGCGGTCGGCGGCGCGGTGCTGGTGGCGATCGTGTCGCAGATCCTCGACCAGATCACCGCGCTGGGCGATCTGCGCGACTTCCTGCCGACGCACTTCTCGTTCGCCTGGATGGATCTGATCGCGACCGATGTCGACTGGACGAACATCGCCAACGGCGCGCTGTCGGCGATCCTCTACGGCACCGTCTTCGGTCTGCTCGCGGCCCGGCGCTTCGCCACCAAGGACATCACGAGCTGACCCGGGGAGCGCCGATGCCTTCGATCCACCTGGAACCGGCAGGGGACGTGGCGGTCCTGCGCCTGGAGCACGGAAAGGCGAACGCACTCGACACCGAGCTGTGCCGGGAACTCGTCACGCGGCTGGACGAGGCTGAGGGTGCCGGATACCGAGCGGTGGTGCTGACCGGCAGCGGCGGCGTGTTCTCCGCCGGGGTGGACCTGCTCCGGATTCGCGACGGCGGTGCCGCGTACGTCCGCGAGTTCCTGCCCGCGCTGTCCGACGCGTTCCTGGCGCTGTTCGACTTCCCGCGCCCGGTGGTGGCGGCCGTCAACGGCCACGCGGTCGCGGGTGGCGCCGTGCTCGCCGCCGCCTGCGATCAGCGGGTCCTGCACGCCGGGCACGGCCGCTTCGGCTGGACGGAACTGCTCGTCGGGGTGCCCTTCCCTGTCGTGGCGCTGGAGATCCTGCGCTGCGCGTACGGTTCCCGGATCCTGCCCGAGCTGACCTTCGGCGCCCGGACATATCCCGCGACCGAGGCCGTCGTCCTCGGTCTGGGCAGCGAGGCGGCGGACGGGGCCGCGGTCCTGCCGGGCGCCCTGGAACGCGCCCGCGCCCTCGGTGCGGTCCCGGCCGCCGTGTTCGCGCACACCAAGAACCAGATCCACCGGCCGTTCAACGAGCGGATCGGGGAGCAACGTGCCGCCGACGACCTCAGGGTCGAGCAGCTTTGGACGGCGCCGGAGACCCTGGCCTCGGTCGACGCCTACGTCCGATCGGTGCTTCGCCCTGGTTGACGATCCGCGGACCTGGCAGCGCCATCCGGTCATGCCCCGGCGCCGCGGTAGCGCAGGTACACCATGCTGTTGCCGAAGCGGCGCTCCGCCAGCAGGTCGAGCTTCAGCCGGACACTCCCGGGCAGCGCACGCTTGCCACCGCCCAGCACCATGGGCACGACGAACAGCCGGCATTCGTCGACCAGCCCGGCCTTGAACGCCTCAGCGGCCAGGCCGGGCCCGGACACCGTGACGTCCGCTCGGCGGCCGCTTTCCACCGCCCGACCGCTTCGGCGTCGAAGTTCCGTTCGATCCGGGTCCTGGCGGTGGGAGCCGCCTCCAGGTGGAGGAGTACACGATCTTCTCGGTCGCCTGCCAGATCCGCGCGAAGTCCTTCGCGACCGGTGACCGGCCGGCGACGGCCTCATCGGTCTCCCAGCCGGCCATCATCTCGTACATCCGGCGCCCGTAGAGATAGGTGCCGATCGGCCGCTCGAGCTCGTTGATGAAGGTGTGCACCTCCTCGTCCGGCACCGCCCAGCCGAAGTCGCCGCTCTCGTCCTCGACGTAGCCGTCGAGGGACGCGATCATCGAATAGATCAGCGTGGCCATGGTGGACCTCCCGGACTCGCGCACCCCATCGCCGGCTACCGCGCACAGGTCCGTCGCCCCGCGGGCGTGCGGGCGGGCAACCTACTTCACCCCGGCGGCATCCATGCCGCGCAGCTCCTTCTTCAGGTCCGCAATCTCGTCCCGCAGCCGCGCCGCCAGCTCGAACTGCAGGTCACGTGCCGCCTGCATCATCTGCTCGGTCATCTGCTGGATGAGGTCGGCCAGCTCCGCGCGAGGCATGGAGCTGACGTTCTTGTCCACCAGCACGCCCGAGCTACGGACCCGGTCGCCCTGTTCGGGCTTCTTCCCGCGGGAGGCGTTGCGGCCGGAACCGCCGACGGCGACCCCCTGCTCGGAGTCGTCCGCCTCGGTGTAGACCCGGTCCAGGATGTCGGCGATCTTCTTGCGCAACGGCTGCGGATCGAGACCGCGCTCGGTGTTGTACTCGATCTGCTTGGCCCGCCTGCGGTTCGTCTCGTCGATCGCGTGCTGCATCGAGTCGGTGATCCGGTCCGCGTACATGTGTACCTGGCCGGACACGTTCCGCGCCGCGCGGCCGATCGTCTGGATCAGCGAGGTTCCGCTGCGCAGGAAGCCCTCCTTGTCGGCGTCGAGGATCGCGACCAGCGAGACCTCGGGCAGGTCGAGGCCCTCCCGCAGCAGGTTGATGCCGATCAGGACGTCGAAATCACCCGAGCGCAGCTGCCTCAGCAGCTCCACCCGCCGGAGGGTGTCCACCTCCGAGTGCAGGTAACGCACCCGGATCCCGAGCTCGAGCAGGTAGTCGGTGAGGTCCTCCGCCATCTTCTTGGTCAGCGTGGTGACCAGCACGCGCTCGTCCTTCTCCGCGCGCGTCCGGATCTCGTGGACCAGGTCGTCGATCTGCCCCTCGGTGGGCTTCACGACCACCTCGGGGTCGACGAGGCCGGTCGGGCGGATGATCTGCTCGACGAACTCACCACCGGCCTGACCCATCTCGTACGGGCCCGGCGTGGCGGAGAGGTACACGGTCTGGCCGATCCGGTCGGAGAACTCCTCCCAGGTCAGCGGCCGGTTGTCGAGTGCGCTCGGTAGCCGGAAACCGTGCTCCACCAGCGTGCGCTTGCGGGAGGCGTCGCCCTCGTACATGCCACCGATCTGCGGCACCGTCACGTGCGACTCATCGATGACCAGCAGGAAGTCCTCGGGGAAGTAGTCGATCAGCGTCGCGGGCGCCGAACCGGTGGGGCGCCCGTCGACGTGCCTGGAGTAGTTCTCGATGCCCGAGCAGAAGCCGACCTGCCGCATCATCTCGATGTCGTAGGACGTGCGCATCCGCAGCCGCTGGGCCTCGAGCAGCTTGCCCTGCTTCTCCAGCAGCGCGAGCTGCTCCTCGAGCTCGGCCTCGATGTCGTGGATGGCCTTCTCCATCCGCTCCGGACCCGCAACGTAGTGCGTGGCCGGAAAGATCCGCACGTCGTCGACCTCGCGGACGATGTCGCCGGTCAGCGGATGCAGGTAGTACAGCTTGTCGATCTCGTCGCCGAAGAACTCCACGCGGATGGCCAGTTCCTCGTACGCGGGGATGATCTCCACCGTGTCGCCGCGCACGCGGAACGTGCCGCGGGCGAACGCCAGGTCGTTGCGCGCGTACTGCACGTCGACCAGCGCGCGCAGGAACCCGTCCCGGTCGACCTCGTCGCCGACGGCCAGCCTGGCCGACCGGTCGAGGTAGGACTGCGGCGTGCCGAGGCCGTAGATGCACGACACGCTGGCGACCACGATGACGTCGCGCCGCGACAGCAGGTTCATCGTCGCGGAGTGCCGCAGCCGTTCCACGTCGTCGTTGACCGACGAGTCCTTCTCGATGTAGGTGTCGGTCTGCGGGACGTACGCCTCGGGCTGGTAGTAGTCGTAGTAGCTGACGAAGTACTCGACCGCGTTCTCCGGGAACAGGTCACGCAGCTCGTTGGCGAGTTGCGCGGCCAGCGTCTTGTTCGGCGCCATCACCAGCGTCGGCCGCTGCACCCGCTCGATCAACCACGCCGTGGTCGCCGACTTGCCGGTACCGGTGGCACCGAGCAGGACGACGTCCGGCTCACCCGCCTCGAGCCTGCGCTGCAGCTCGTCGATCGCGGCGGGCTGATCGCCGGCGGGCCGGTAGTCACTGACCACCTTGAATCGCCCGCCCGCGCGAGGGACGTCGGATACGGGCCGGAACTCGGAGTGCGCCAGCACGGGGTGCTCGGTTGCGAAAGCCACGTCATCCAGGGTAGGCGCCCCCACCGACATTCCGGGACGGGCAGCCGGAACGGCCTACCCTGCGGCGCTGAGGAAGCGCGGTACGGCCGGCGCGGCCACGGCGAGGCAGACCTCGCACGGCATCCCGGTGATCCCGGGCAGCAACTCCGCCTCGCCCGGCTGTAGCTCCGCACCGCACAGGGCGGTCAGGTACTCGGGCACGGCCTCCACGGGCGGAACGGGGACCACGTGACACACCCTTCTCGTCTCGCCGACGACTCCTCGGCGCAAGCGAACGACGGCTACCGTGTCACCCGGTTCAGGCATTGCGGACCCCATACAGGGAGATTAGGTGGCACGGAACCCGAACGCTTCGTGTTCGCCGACCAACGATCGACGACAACACTGGTACGCCGGACCGAAAAACTGTCCAGTGTCCGCCCTCGCGGCGACCAGTCTCAGCCGCGCCGGGTCTGCTGGCCGGTCAGCACGGCCGCACCGAGCCGGTGGCACACGTTGAGAGCCAGCTCCACGTCCAGCCGGTTGTCCGCCACCCGCCGCCCCAGCATCTCCTGCGCCTTGCGCACGCGGTACTGCACGGAGTTCTTGTGCATCACCAGTTGCGCGGCCGCGGCGGTGTAGCTGCCCCCGGTGGCGAGGAAGACACGCAGCGTGTCCCGCAGCCGCGCGTGCTGCTCGTCGTCGGCGGCGAGCTCGCCGAGCGTATCCGCGACCCACATCCGCGCCGCGTTCATGTCCGAGGTCATCAGCGCGATCGAACCGACGTCACGGAAGGTCAGCGCGCGGTCACAGCGCTCGCCCGCGGCCAGCGCGAGCGCCTGGACCCGCAGCGCCTGCCGGTGCGTGCGGCGGAAACCTTCCAGACCCGTGCCGGGATCGCCGAACGCGAGCCGCACACCGGGATCGGCGTCGGCGAGCACCTGCCGCACCCGGTCCCGGTCCGGCAGCACCGGGTCGCACACGGGCAGCCACACCCAGGCGCACACCTCGTCGTGCGGCACGAACAGCGGCTTCGTGCCGCCGGCCCGCTCGTCGGCGAACCGGCCGGCCAGCATCTCCAGCCGGGACAGCGCGTCCAGCGGGTGCGCGTCGGCCGAGTACCAGGCGATCATCCCGACGTGGTTGCCGCGCAACCGGTAGCCCACCGCGGCCTCGTTCGCGTCGACGTCGACCACGTCGTCCTCGAGGAGCGCGCGGACGCGGGCGATCCGCACGGCGCTCTGGTTGAGCAGCCACCGGTCCCGTTCCTCCTGGTAGGCGGACACGACCTGCTGGGTGACCCGGTCGATGAACACGAACGTCGTCGTCAGCGCGGCACGCATCGTCACGCCCAGCAGCGACGGCTCCGCTATCCGCCGCGCGCCCTCGTCGAGCGCGTGGTCGAGGATCGCGGTCTGGCCGAGGTAGTACGCCCGGATGAGGTCGATGGCCGGCGTGCCGCGCTGCGCCAGGCGCCGCGCGTACTCCATCGCCGCCGCGGGCGCCTCCACCCGGGCGGGGTCGATACCGTGCTGGAAGATCCGCAGCGCCGTGTCGATGTTCTGGTAGACGCTCGCCGAGAGCAGGCTCACCATGCTCTCGTCGTCGTGCACCAGGTGCGGTAGCTCCCGATCGTAGAGTTCGACCAGGTCGGCCGTCAGTTCGCTGGCACGCTCGCTGAGGACCCCGGCGATCTGGGCGAGGTGGTCTGCGACGACGGCGTCTTCGTCCGGCACGTGATCACTGTAGGGCGTGACATTCGCGGATTCGCTGTTAACCCGGAAGATGGTCGGCATGACTGGCACCGAGGGAGCGGTCCACCCGCCGAAGCTGGAGATGTTCGACGTCGCCGCGAAGACCAACACGGACCCGAAGGGGATCGTCCGGCCGGTCGAGGAGTACCGCGTGCTGCCGTTCGGCGTCTACATGGCGCGCCCGGCACCCGGGCGCCCCCAGTTCCACTTCATCGAGTCGTGGCTGCTGCCGGAGCTGGGACTGCGGGTGACGGACTTCTGGTTCAATCCGGGACACGAGCGCGACCAGGACTTCTACCTCGACGTCGTCGACGTCAACGACCACGGCGGCGGCCGGTGGCTCGTCACCGACCTCTACCTCGACCTCGTCCTGGACGGCGGACGCGGGGTGACCGTGCTGGACACCGACGAGCTGCTCGCGGCCCTCGGCGCGGGACTGCTCAGCCGGCAGCGGGCGCGGGCAGCACTGGAGACGGCCTACCTGACGCTCGACGCGCTCGCCCGGCACGGCTACGACCTCGCGGCGTGGCTGTCCACCCTCGGTGTGGAGCTGCACTGGCGCCGCCATCCGCCGATCGGTTGATGCGGGCGCCCCCGGTGGTGGAGCCGAACCGGGGCCGCCGGGGCGATCCGCCCGCGCCCCCGGGCGCGCCATGCTCACCGCATGCCGATCATCGAGGTACACCGGCTGCGCAAGCGGTACGGGGACAAGGTCGCGGTCGACGACGTGTCGTTCACGGTCGAGCGCGGCGAGATCTTCGGGATTCTCGGCCCGAACGGAGCGGGTAAGACGACCACCGTCGAGTGCGTCGAAGGGCTGCGCAGGCCGGAGGGCGGCACGGTCTCGGTACTCGGGCTAAACCCGTGGCGCGACACCGCCGAGCTCCGGCAGCGGCTCGGCGCGCAGCTGCAGGCGAGCCGGCTGCCGGAACGGCTCAAGGTCGGCGAGGCGCTGGACCTGTACGCGTCTTTCTACCGCGACCCGGCCGATCCGGAGGAGCTGCTGGAACGGCTCGGCCTCACGGAGAAGCGGAGCACGGCGTTCAAGAACCTCTCCGGCGGCCAGCAGCAGCGGCTCTCGATCGCCCTGTCGCTGATCGGCGATCCCGAGGTCGCCGTGCTCGACGAGCTCACGACCGGGCTCGATCCGCAGGCGCGCCGGGACGTGTGGGAGCTGATCGAGGGAATCCGTGACTCAGGGGTGACGATCCTGCTGGTCACGCACTCCATGGAGGAGGCGGAGCGGCTCTGCGACCGGCTCGCCGTGATCGACGACGGCCGCGTGGTCGCTGTCGACACGCCGGCCGGGCTGGTGGCCGGGGTCGACGACGAGCAGCGGATCCGGTTCCGCCCGTCCGCACCGATCGAGGATCACCTGCTCGCCGATCTGCCCGAGGTCCGCACGGTCGAGCGGCAGGGCGGCCGGATCGTGGTCACCGGCACCGGCAACGTGCTGCACGCGGTCACGTCCGTGCTCGCACGCAAGCAGGTCATCGCGGGTGAGCTGCGCGTGGACCAGGCCAACCTCGACGACGCCTTCGTGGCGCTCACCGGCCGGAAACTGGACTGAGAGGAAAACGTGTCCGCACTCGGCAAGATGACCATCGTCGAAACCAAACTCTTCCTGCGTGATCCGAGCGCGCCGATCACCGTGCTCGGCATTCCGCTGGCACTGCTCGTCGTGTTCGGCCTCATCCCGTCCGCGAACGAGCCGAGTCCGGACTTCGGCGGCAACTCGCTGCTGGCGAACCTGATCGCCCCGCTTGCCGTCGCCATCCTGCTCGGCATGCTCGCGGTGACGATCTTTCCCACCGCCATCGCGACCTACCGCGAGAAGGGCGTGCTGCGCCGCCTGTCGGCGAGCCCGGCCTCGCCCCGCCTCCTGCTCACGGCGCAACTGCTGGTGAACGTGGCGGCCGCGCTCGTCGTGGTGCTGCTGATCGTGGGCATCGGTATCGCGGTGCTCGGTGTCGAGGCGCCGGGCAACCCCGCCGGATTCGTCATCTCGGTCGTCCTCGGCGCCGCGTCGCTGTTCTGTATCGGCCTGCTGATCGCCGCGCTCGCACCGACCGGCCGGGCGGCCGGCGGGATCGGCTCGGCCGTGTTCTTCCCGATGCTCGCCCTTGGCGGTGTCTGGGTACCGAAGGAGCACCTGCCCACGTTCCTGCAGTGGGCCGCGGACGCGCTGCCGATGGGCGCCACGTACAACGCGATGCGGAGCACCTGGGCCGGCGGCGCCCCTGAGCCGGTGCAGCTGCTGTCGATGTCGGTGTTCGCGCTGCTGTGCGCGGTCCTCGCCGCCCGCCTGTTCCGCTGGGTATGACCTTGTCGGCGACGCCGGCGGTGACCGGCGAGGACAATGAGCCGATGAGCAGTGCTCCCGACCGGCCCCCGTCGGCGCTCCTACCGGTCGAGGCGGGCTCGCCCTGGCAGCCGTGGCTGCACCGGCTGGAGACCGCACTGCCGCACGTGCTGCTCGGCATCAGCGTGGCACTCAGCATCGCGGACACCGGCGACACCTGGCAGCATCAGTGGACGACGCTGGGCCTGGCCGCCGTCGCGGCGATGTGGGTACTGCTGACCGACACGCTGCCACCGGCGAGGTTGCGGACCCCGGTCTGGCTGGCCGTCTCGTTCGCGGGGCTGCTTGCGATCGCCGCGGTGCTCATGAGCAGGGACATCGTGTTCCTGGTATTCATGATCAGCGGTTTTTTCCGCGCGATCCCGCTGCGCCCGCCGCCGGTCATGCTGCTCGCGCTGGCCAGCACATCCGTGCTGATCAACAGCCTGGGCAGCGGCGGTCCGATCCAGGTGCTACGGGATTGGCCTTATCCGTTCCTCGTGATCGTCATCGTGCAGACCGCGGCGATCGCCCTCGGCGCGAGGATGTCGGGCAAGCTCGCCGAGCAGAACGAGCAGCGGCGGGTGGCAGTGTCCCGGCTCGAGGCGGCGCTGGAGGAGAACGCCGGGCTCCACCGCCAGCTGCTGACACAGGCGAGGGAGGCGGGCGTGCTCGACGAGCGGCAGCGGCTGAGCCGCGAGATCCACGACACCCTCGCGCAGGGGTTCACCGGCATCATCACCCAGATCGAGGCCGCCAGGCAGGCCGGCGACGATCCGGCCGGGCGGGAACGGCACCTCGCCGCCGCCTCAGCACTGGCGAGGGATAATCTCACGGAGACGCGGCGATCGGTGCACGCGCTGAGCCCGGCCGCTCTCGGGGACGCGGGCCTGCCCGCCGCGCTGGCGGGCGTCGTCGACCGCTGGTCGAACCTCACCGGGACGGCCGCCGAGTTCACCACCACCGGTACTCCCCTGCCGCTGCATCCCGAGGTCGAGATGACCCTGCTGCGCATCACCCAGGAGGCACTCGCGAACGTCGGGCGGCATGCGCGCGCGAGCAGAGTCGGCCTCACACTGTCGTACATGGACGACCAGGTGACGCTCGATGTCCGCGACGACGGCGCCGGCTTCGAACCTGACGCGGCGACTCGCAACGGCGCCTTCGGGCTCCGTGGAATGCGGCACCGGGTGCAGCGGCTCGCCGGAACGCTCGCGGTCGAGTCCGAACCGGGCGAAGGCACGGCGATCTCGGCCACCGTGCCCGCCATCATCGTGCGGGAGCAGCCTTGATCACCGTCCTGATCGTCGACGACCACCCCATCGTGCGCGACGGCTTGCGTGGCGTCTTCACCGGGGAACACGGGTTCGAGGTCGTCGGTGAGGCGGCCGACGGCGCCGAGGCCGTGCTGCTGGCCGAGAAGCTGCGGCCGGACGTCGTGTTGATGGACCTGCGCATGCCGGGAACCGGTGGGGTCGCCGCCATCGCCGACCTCGCCGGACGCGGCAATCCGGCGCGCGTACTCGTGCTCACGACTTACGACACCGACGCGGACGTACTGCCGGCGATCGAGGCCGGTGCGACCGGCTACCTGCTGAAGGACTCGCCACGGGCGGAGCTCTTCCGTGGCGTCCGGGCCGCCGCACGCGGTGAGTCGGTGCTCTCCCCCGCCGTGGCGAGCCGGCTCGTCGGTCAGGTGCGCGCCCCGGCCGTCGAACCGCTGAGCCGCCGTGAACTCGAGGTACTCGGGCTGATCGCGAGCGGCTGCGCCAACCGCGAGGCGGCGAAGCGGCTGTTCGTCAGCGAGGCCACGGTGAAGACCCACCTGATGCACATCTACGCCAAGCTCGGCGTCAACGACCGCGCCGCCGCGGTCGCCGCCGCCTACCGGCGCGGCCTGCTCTGAGCAGCCTGTCCTTGAACCTCTCGTGAGTGCGCACGCGAGTTAGAACACTGTTACGCACTCACGAATCCCATGAGCGCTACGGAGTCCAGCCGGTCCTGTCGGCCCACTCCTCGGCGCGGCGGAAACCCGCGTTCACCCACTCCTGCTTCTCGTCGGCGTAGCCGAGCACCGTGCCGTCCCCCTGATGTGCGCGCGCCAGCCGGTACTTCACCTCGGTGTAGGCGGCGACCTCGCCGGGGTTGGCCCGTAGCCAGTCACGGAACAGCAGCGCCAGCCGCCACGCCGGGCCGTCGGCGGCCCGCACGTGCAGGTTGACCGGCCGGCCCGGATCGGCCCCGAAGTGGAAACGTTTGGCCCACGGCTCAGCGGAGCCGTCCTGCGGGTCGTCGGCCCACTCCCCCTCCGCACGCGGGAACCCCGCATCGGAGAGCGCGTCCGCCAGCACATCCGCGTCATCCAGTGTGGACACCGTGAGCTGCAGGTCGAGGACGTCCTTGGCGTGCAGCCCCGGCACGGCGGTGGAGCCGATATGGTCGGCCCGCAGCGCCTTGTCTCCCGTGGCCACGCGAACGCGGTCCAGCGCCCGCCGCGCCTGCGCGGGCCACGTCTCGTCGTAGGCGGTGATGACGGGTGAGCGGGGCGGCCGGGGCTTCCGCAGTCGCAGGTTCGCCTCGAACGGCACCAGCCGGTCGGCCCACAGGGCGTCGACCTCGGCGAGCACGACGTCGCGCGTGCGGCTGTTGTCGAGCCACACGTCCGCGGCGGCGCGCCGCTGTTCCGGGGTCGCCTGCGCCGCGATCCGCGCCCGCGCGTCGTGCTCGGCCATGCCGCGGGACTCGACGAGGCGGCGCACCCGCACGTCCTCGTCGGCGTCCACCACGACAACGAGGTGGTAGTTCGGGGCGAGACCGCCCTCCACGAGCAGCGGGATGTCGTGCACGATGATCGCGTCCGGCGGCGTCTCCGCCATCAGCTGCGCGGTCCTGGCGCCGATCCGCGGATGCAGCACGGCGTTCAACCGGCCGCGGGCCTCCTCGTCGACGAACGCCTCCGCCGCGAGCGCGGCCCGGTCGAGCGTGCCGTCCGGGTTGACGATCCCTGGACCGAACTCCGAGACCAGCGCCGCCAGGCCGTCGGCCCCCGGCCGCACCACCTCCCTGGCGATGTGATCGGCGTCGATCAGCACGGCGCCGTGCTCCGCCAGCCGTACGGCGACGGTCGACTTTCCCGCCCCGATCCCGCCTGTCAGCCCCACTCGCAGCATGCCGGCAATTCAACCAGCCCGGGAGCGGGACGCTGACTCTGAGGCATCAACCAAAACGTAATGCAACTAGTTAGTGTGACACGCCGGGTGAGTACTACTGTTTCGATCCTCAGTTGCGTACGGTGCCGGGCGAAGGCAATCGCCCACTCGGAGGAACGATGCCAGCCAGCAAACACGTCGGTAAGCACCGGCTCGGTACGCCCGGCCTGGTGCACTGCGTCATGTATCGCCCGGTCGCCGTGGCGCTTGACGAGTACCGGCGAAACTGGCTGACCGCGCTGCTGGTTCCCGCCAAGCACAGCCTCGCCGGCCTGCGCCGCCGGGCCCGTGCTGCCGCCCACGAGCGCGCCTGGGCACCAGCCACCACCTGAGCCACCCAATGTGGCGTTCGTTGCGTTCAACGCAACGAACGCCACATTGGGCGTCCAACGCAACCAGTGCCGAAACGAAGCGGCGGCCCCGGTCTGTGTGGACCGGGGCCGCCGCTTGTTCAGTGCTTGCTACCTCACGCTCCGCCGGAGAGCTTCTCGCGCAGCGCCGCCAGCTGCTCGTCGCTGGCGAGCGTGCCACCGCTGCTGCGCTGGCTCGGCTCGGACTGGGCCGACGACGTGTAGCTCTGCTCGCCGGCACCCTCGGTACCGCCGCCACCACCACCGCTGGTGGTGCCGGTAGCGGCGTCCGCCGCGGCGGCCGCGTCGGCCTCGGCGGCCTTCGCGATCTGCCTCATGTGCTGCTCGTAGCGGGTGTGGGCCTCCGCGTACTGCTTCTCCCACTCCTCACGCTGCTTCTCGTAGCCTTCCTGCCACTCCTGCGTGTCGGGGTCGAAGCCCTCGGGGTAGATGTAGTTGCCCTGCTCGTCGTACTCGGCGGCCATGCCGTACTGAGTCGGGTCGAACTCGGTGTCCGGGGTCATGCCCTCGTTGGCCTGCTTGAGCGACAGCGAGATCCGCCTGCGCTCGAGGTCGATGTCGATGACCTTGACCATGACCTCGCTGTTGACCTGCACGACCTGCTCCGGGATCTCCACGTGGCGCTCGGCCAGCTCGGAGATGTGCACCAGGCCCTCGATGCCCTCCTCGACGCGGACGAACGCGCCGAACGGGACGAGCTTGGTGACCTTGCCCGGCACGATCTGGCCGATCGCGTGAGTGCGGGCGAACTGGCGCCACGGGTCTTCCTGGGTGGCCTTCAGCGACAGGGACACGCGCTCGCGGTCCATGTCGACGTCGAGCACCTCGACGGTGACCTCCTGGCCCACCTCGACGACCTCGCTCGGGTGGTCGATGTGCTTCCAGGACAGCTCCGAGACGTGCACCAGGCCGTCGACGCCGCCGAGGTCCACGAACGCACCGAAGTTGACGATCGAGGAGACGACACCCTTGCGGACCTGACCCTTGGCCAGCGCGTTGAGGAACTCGCTGCGCACCTCGGACTGGGTCTGCTCCAGGTAGGCCCGGCGCGACAGGACCACGTTGTTGCGGTTCTTGTCCAGCTCGATGATCTTCGCCTCGAGCTCGCGTCCGACGTAGGGCTGCAGGTCACGGACCCGGCGCATCTCGACCAGCGACGCGGGCAGGAAGCCGCGCAGGCCGATGTCCAGGATGAGGCCGCCCTTGACGACCTCGATGACGGTGCCGCTGACCGGCTCGTCCTTCTCCTTGAGCTCCTCGATGGTGCCCCAGGCGCGCTCGTACTGGGCGCGCTTCTTGGACAGGATCAGGCGCCCTTCCTTGTCCTCCTTCTGGAGAACGAGGGCTTCCACCGCGTCACCGACGGCGACAACCTCTGCCGGGTCGACATCGTGCTTGATGGACAGCTCGCGCGAGGGGATGACACCCTCGGTCTTGTACCCGATATCCAGCAGCACTTCGTCGCGATCGACCTTGACGATGGTGCCTTCAACGATGTCGCCATCGTTGAAGTACTTAATGGTCTTGTCGATGGCAGCGAGGAAGTCTTCCTCCGTCCCGATGTCGTTGATCGCGACTTGCTGCGCCGGCGCAGTCGGGGCGGTGGTGGTGTCGATGGTCATTAGGTGGGTTGCTCCGGTAACGGCTTGGTGTGAGTCGGTGTGCAGTTTGCGTGCGCCGTGGGAGACAAGGCGATCACCTTGCAAGCGTCCACGAAGAACGGCCGCGAGCGTCACCTCAAGGTGCGCGACCCCGGTTCCCAGCACGTGCACCGCTGAGTGAAAGGCAGCGCGAACCCACTGCGCTGACAACTATCCTACGCGGCTGCCCTGCTGCCCCACAACGCGGGTCCGCCGACGACGGCGGGGCCTCCGGCCAGGAAGGATACCGCTGTGCCCGCACCCTCTCCGAGCAACCGCCACGATACCGCCGAGCAGCGGCTCGGCACCGCCGGAGTGGCCCACCGCCAGGCGGCCGCGGCCGAGGCGACCACCGCCAACCGGGCGTGGTGGGACGCCGACGCCGACGACTACCTCGCCGAGCACGGCCCGTTCCTCGGCGAGGCCGACTTCCTCTGGTGCCCGGAAGGGCTCCTGGAGGCCGATGCCAGCCTGCTCGGCCCGGTCGAGGGTACGGATGTGCTCGAGGTCGGGTGCGGTTCCGCGCCGTGCGCGCGCTGGCTGACCGCGCAGGGTGCCAGGGTGGTCGCCTTCGACCTCTCCGGCGGCATGCTGCGGCACGCCCGCGCCGGCAACGAGGGCACCGGCCTGCGGCCGGCACTGCTGCAGGCCGACGCCGAGCGGCTGCCGCTGGCCGGCGCGAGCTTCGACACGGCATGCTCGGCGTTCGGCGCGGTGCCCTTCGTCGCCTCCCTCGACGCCGTGTTCGGCGAGGTGGCGCGCGTACTGCGGCCCGGCGGGCGCTGGGTGTTCGCCGTGACCCACCCGATGCGCTGGATGTTTCCCGACGATCCCGGCCCGCACGGGCTCACCGTCACGCAGCCGTACTTCGACCGGACGCCGTACGTGGAGGTGGACGCCACCGGCGCCGCGACCTACGTCGAGTACCACCGCACGCTGGGCGACTTCGTGCGCGCGCTCGCCGCCGCCGGGTTCCGCCTGGTCGACCTGGTCGAGCCCGAATGGCCCGAGGGGCACACCCGCAACTGGGGGCAGTGGAGCCCGCTGCGGGGCAGGTTCTTCCCGGGCACGGCGATCTTCCGCTGCGTGAAGGACACGTGACCGGCGCGGCCGATCCGCTGCTGCCGCCGGTGCCCGAGGTGCCGGAGGGCGAACGCCTCGGTGCGGTGCTCGCCGACGGCCGCGAGGTGACCGGCGTGCTCTACCGGGCACGCCACGACGGCTGGGACGGCCTGTGGCGGGCGCGGGAAAGCTGGGAGCTCACCCCGCTGCTCGGTGACACCGGCGGCGCGGGCATGGCGGCGCTGCTCTCCGCCCTGCGCAGGCGGCTGGACCAGGAGGCGCCCGGTACGGACTCCGCCTGCGTGGTCACCTGGCCCAGCCGGGACATGCCGGTCGCGCGGACACTGCTCGGCCACGGCCTGGTGCCCTACACGGTGCTCGGCGTCCGGGGTCCCGAACCGGTGGTTCCGGCGCCCGCGGCCGGGGTGACCGTCCGGCCGGCGACGGAGGCCGACATCGGCGAACTGCTGGAGCTGTGGCTCGCCGAGCTGCGCTACTCCGCCCTGGTGGGACCCGGCCGGGTGCCGGAGGATGCCGCCGGGCGGCTCGGCAACGAGCTGCGGCGGGCGCTGCAATCCGGTGATCCGGTGTGGCTGGCCGAGTCCACCGGGGTGGCGGCCGGGCTCGCCGTGTGCGGCCGGCCTGCGCCCGCGCCTCGCCGCCTCGCCGCGGGCAGGTGGGGACAGGTCGGCACCGTGTCGGTCGCGGCCACCGCCAGGGGGACGGGGATCGGCAGGGCACTGATGGCGGTGGTCCACCGCGATCTGCTCGCTCGGGGCGCGCGCGGAACGTTCCTGTTCTACAGTCCGCACAACGCCCTGGCCTCGGTGTTCTGGCACCGGCAGGGCTACCGTCCACTATGGACGACATGGGAGGTGCGCCCGGCCGCGGCGCTGCGGTGACCGACGGCCGACGGGGAGGGGGAGACGACATGGACAGGGGGACGGATCTGGTCGCGGCCCAGGCCGACCGGTTCGCCGCGATCGATCCATTGCTGCCGGTGGTGACCGAGCCGCCGGAGGGGCAGACGCTCGTCGCGACGCTGCCGGACGGTAGCCGGGTGACCGGCGTGCTGCGGGTCAGCTTCACCGATCCCGGCTCGCTGGAGGCGCTGTGGTCGGCGCTGGAGGTGTGGGAGCTCACGCCGATCCTCGGCGCGAACGGCACGGTGGCCATGGACGCCGTGCTGCGCGCGTTCCGGGCCAGGCTCGACCGGGAGTCGCCCGGCGAGGACTCCTCGTGCGTGGTGCCGTGGCCGAGCCGGGACGCGGAGGGCACACGCGCACTGCTGGACCACGGTCTGGCTCCGCTGACCGCGCTCGGGGTGCGGACGGAGACCGGCGCGCAGCCGGCGCCCGGCAATCCTGAGGTGACCGTCCGCGCCGCCCGCCCGGCGGACGTCGAGGCCATCCTGTGGCTCGAGCGCGCCGAGATCGAGTACTCGGCCAACGTGGGCGGCCTCCGGCCGCGGCCGGATCAGGGCACGTGCGACCAGCGCCGCGCCGCGCTGCGGAGACGTCTTGCCGACGACGCGCCGATCTGGCTCGCCGACCTCGGCGGCAGGCCGGTCGGAGTGGTCGACAGCGGCCTGCACGATGCCACCGCGGACCACTGGCTGGGCACGGTCCTGCCCGCGGGCCGGTGGGGCTACGTGCACAGTGTGGCCGTGCAGCCGGACGTGCGCGGGCACGGTGTCGGGCGAGCCCTGCTGAACGCCACGCACGCGGAGTTCTCCCGCGCCGGAGTCCGCGGCACCTACCTCTACTACAACCCGCCGAACCCGCTGGCTTCGGTCTTCTGGCACCGGCAGGGCTACCGGCCGCTGTGGACCGTCTGGGAGGTGCGCCCGGCCACGTTGCTGCGATAGGCGCCCGCTGCTCAACCGCTCAGTGGCCGGACACCGGCCGGCGCTGGCCGACGTGGTGCAGCGACGAGGGCCTGCCTTCGAGTGCCCGCCGCACCGCGACCGTGACACCGTCGACGATCTCCTCGTGCCGGAGCGGCCGGGGCGGGTTCTGCTCGGACACGGCGCCGAGCAGCACCTGCTGGGTGGGGTGGCCGATGAGCATCCGCCCGGGCTCGTCCGGTACCGAGCCCATCTCGGCGACCGTGCGCACCTCCACCACCGGCGCCCCGCGAGCGAGCAGTGGTTCGACCGCACCGATCACCGCCCGCCGGTAGGACTCGTGCACCCACGCCACCAGCAGCTCGGCCGGCTCCGTGAGCGCCTTCTTCACCTTGCCGACCAGTTCCTGCGGCCGGTCCCAGTCCGCCTCGACCCAGACGGCGCGGCCGTCCTCGCCACGGCCGCCGGCCCGTGACGAGAAGCCCTTCCGGGCGGATGCGGCACCGACGAGCTCATCCGCCACCGGCAGTGGGCTGTACCGCCTGCTCGGCAGCACCACCCGCCAGCCGTCGGCGGTGAGCAGCTGGGCAACTTCGCTCAGCATCCCGCTGCCGGCCAGAATCAGCGCGTTGCGGGTGGTCATGCTCACAACCTACCCAGTCCAGGCGTTTTTACCCTCGTGAGTGCGCACGCGGGTTCTAACGCGGTTCAACACTCACGAGGCACTAGTGCGCGGCCTCGTTCCAGGAGTGGCCGAAGCCGACCGACACCTCGAGCGGAACGGCAAGTTCGTAGGCCGCCCCCATCTCCTTGCGCACCAGTGCCTCGACCTCGGCATGCTCCGCATCGGCGACCTCGAGCACGAGTTCGTCGTGCACCTGGAGCAGCACGCGACTGCGCAACTCCGACTCGGCCAGTGCCCGGTGCACGCCGATCATCGCGACCTTGATGATGTCGGCTGCGCTGCCCTGGATCGGCGCGTTGAGGGCCATCCGCTCGGCCATCTCGCGGCGCTGCCGGTTGTCGCTGGTGAGGTCGGGCAGGTACCGGCGGCGACCGAAGATCGTCTCCGTGTAACCGTCCTTGGCAGCCTTGTCGACCACGCTGTGCAGGTAGTCGCGCACCCCGCCGAATCCGGCGAAGTACTCGTCCATCAGCCCCTTGGCCTCCTCGGTGGAGATCCGCAGCTGCTGGGAGAGGCCGTAGGCGGACAGCCCGTAGGCGAGCCCGTAGTTCATCGCCTTGATCTTGGCCCGCTGCGCACCGGTGACCTCGGTGGGCTCGACGCCGAACACGCGCGCCGCCGTCGCCGCGTGGAAGTCGAAGCCGGACTGGAACGACTCGATCAGCGCCTCGTCGGCGGACAGGTGAGCCATGATCCGCATCTCGATCTGGCTGTAGTCGGCGGTCATCAGCTCGGTGTAGCCGGAGCCGACGACGAAGGCGTCCCGGATGCGACGGCCCTCGTCCGTCCGGATCGGGATGTTCTGCAGGTTGGGGTCCACTGAGGACAGCCGCCCGGTTGCGGCGATGGTCTGGTGCAGGGTGGTGTGGATGCGACCGTCGTCGGCGATCGACTTGATCAGGCCCTCGACCGTGGTCCGCAGCCGGGTCGCGTCGCGGTGTTCGAGCAGGTGCTGCAGGAACGGATGCTCGGTCTTCTCGAAGAGCGTCTGCAGCGCCTCGGCGTCGGTGGTGTAGCCGGTCTTGGTCCGCTTGGTCTTCGGCATGCCGAGCTCGTCGAACAGCACCACCTGCAGCTGCTTGGGCGAGCCCAGGTTGATCTGCTTGCCGATGACGCGGTAGGCGTCGTCGGTGGCCTGCTTCACGCGGCTCGCATAGTGCGCCTCCAGCGTGGTCAGCTGTTCGGCGTCGACCGCGATGCCCGCCGCCTCGACCTCGGTGATGACCTGCAGCAACGGCAGCTCGATCTCGTCGAGCAGCTTCACGCCGCCGATCTTGCTCAGCTCCTCGGTCAGCGCGGCCGCCAGCTCCGCCACCGCGCGGGCGCGCACCAGCTCGTCCTGCACGAGCCTGGTGTCGGCGTCGTCGGTGTCCAGCAGGGAGAGCTGCCCGCCGTCGCCCTCGGACTCGGAGCGCAGCTCACGGCTGAGGTAGCGCAGCACCAGGTCCGCCAGCTCGAACGAGCGCTGGCCCGGCCGCACGAGGTAGGCGGCCAGCTCGGTGTCCAGCGTGAGGCCGGCAACCCGCCAGCCGCGCGCCAGCATGGCGTGCAGCGGCGCCTTCAACGCGTGGCCCACCTTGCGAACGCCCGGGTCGGCGAGCCAGCCGGCGAACGCCTTCTCGTCCGCCTCGTCCATCGCGGTGACGTCGAGATAGGCGCCCTCACCGTCGGGAGCCGCGAGCGTCACCGAAAGCAGGTCGGCCTGCACCGACGCCCCGGAGGTGCGAAACGCCAGGCCCACGGTCTCACCGGTACCGGCATGCCGGTCGAGCCAGCCGCCGAGCGCACCCGGCTCCAGCGCCCCGCCGCGCACGTCGAAGCCCTCGTCGGCCTCGGGCTCGGCGCTGGAGAGGGTCGCGAACAGGCGGTCACGCAGCACCCGGAACTCGAGGTCGTCGAACAGCCGGTGCACCGCGTCGCGGTCCCACGGCCGCAGGCCGAGGTCACCAGGGCCGGTCTCCAGCGGCACGTCGCGGATCAGCTCGGTGAGCTGGCGGTTGAGCAGTACCGCGTCGACATGCGCGCGCAGGGCGTCACCGACCTTGCCCTTGACCTCGTCGATCCGGTCGACGAGATCGCCGAGAGAGCCGAACTGCTTGATCCACTTCGCGGCCGTCTTCTCGCCCACCCCGGGGATGCCGGGAAGGTTGTCCGAGGGGTCGCCGCGCAGCGCCGCGAAGTCCGGGTACTGGACCGGGGAGAGCCCGTACTTCTCCTCGACCGCGGCCGGGTCGAAGCGAACCAGGTCGGACACGCCCTTCCTCGGGTACAGGACGGTCACGTCGTCGGTGACCAGCTGCAGCGCGTCGCGGTCACCGGTGCAGATCAGCACCCGGCAGCCCATACCGCACGCCTGGGTGGTGAGGGTCGCGATGATGTCGTCGGCCTCGAAGCCCTCCTTGATGAGCACCGGGATCCCGAGGACCTCGAGGACGTCCTTGATGAGGTCGACCTGGCCCTTGAAGTCGTCCGGCGTGGCCAGGCGGTTGGCCTTGTAGTCGGCGAAGGTCTCCGTGCGGAAGGTCTGGCGCGAGACGTCGAAGGCCACCGCCAGGTGCGTGGGCTGCTCGTCACGGAGCAGGTTGATCAGCATCGAGGTGAACCCGAACACCGCGTTCGTCACCTGGCCGGTTGACGTGCGGAACCGGTCCGCGGGCACGGCGAAGAAGGCCCGGTAGGCCATCGAGTGGCCGTCGATGAGCAACAGCCGGGGTGTGTCGTTGGCTACGGAAATGTTCTCGTTCGGGCTCACGGGAGCGAGTCTAGGGTGAGGCCCTGACAGTCCCGCCTGTCGTACCGGACTAGGAGCAGTGAGTGACCGAGCACGTGTCGGAAGCGGAGATCCGCGAGCAGCTGGCGGGCATCAATCCGCAGGTCGCGGACCAGCAACTCAACGGCAAGGTGGGGCTGTCCTTCACCGAGCTGAGCCCCGGACGAGTCGTGGGCACGATGCCGGTCGAGGGCAACCTCCAGCCGTACGGGCTGCTGCACGGCGGCGCCAACGCGGTCATGGCCGAGGCCCTGGGATCCACGGTGGCTGCGCTCAACGCTGGTGCCGGGCGCGCCGCGATGGGGCTCGAACTGTCCTGCACGCATCACCGCGCGGTGCGGGCCGGGTACGTGACCGGCGTGGCCACCCCCCTGCACGTGGGCCGCGGCACCATCACCGCGGAGATCGTCATCACCGACGAGTCCGGCAGGCGGACCTGCACGGCCCGGCTCACCTGCATCGTCCGGGACAAGCCGCCCGGCGCGTAGCGTGATGGCGTGGATCTCGACCTGGCGCAGGTACGCGCGTTCGTGGTCACCGCCGAGCTGCGGAACTTCAGCCGGGCGGCGGAGCGGCTGTACCTGACCCAGCAGGCGCTGTCGAAACGGATCCGGAGGCTCGAGGACACGCTGTCCGTGCCGCTGTTCCTGCGGACGAACCGAGCCGTCGAGCTGACCGCCGACGGCGAACGGTTCCTGCCGCACGCGCGCGAAGTCGTGCGGGTGGCCGACGCGGCGCTCGCCGCGATGGACCCCGGTGACGACCGGCCGCTCCGGCTCGACGTGATCGACCACCGGTTGTCGCCGACGTTTCTGCTGCGCCGTCTCGCCGAGCACGATCCGGTCCTCCGGGTCGAGCGGGACGCGCGGGGCGGGCTCGGGCCGGCGGTCGACGCGCTGCTGGCCGACGAGATCGATGTGGCGTTCGGCCGCGTGCGCGATCTCGGACGGCCGCTGCCCGCCGAGGTCGAGCACCGGCTGGTCCGGCTCGAACCGCTGGTGGCGCTCCTACCACCCGAGCACCCGCTGGCCGCGGGCGAGGCGGTTCGCCTGGCGGATCTCCGCACGGAGGCGCTGTGGCTGCCGTCGCTGCGGGGCCCGGGCGAGTTCCGGAGCTATCTCGAACGGCTCGGTCAAGCGTTCGACGTGCCCCTCGATTTCACCGGAACGAGTTACGGCCTGCGGCACACGCTGGAGCAGGCGCGGTACGGCAGGCAGCGGGTCACGCTGGTGGGCGCCGACATGGATCTGCCGCACGACCTGACGCTGCGGGTGCTGCCGTTCGAGCCGGTGCCCCTCTACCCGTGGTCGGTGGTGTGGCGCCGGGGTGCCGAGCGGCGCGCCCTCCGCGGGCTGCTGGCCCTGCTGGACCGGGTGAGCCGGGCGGAGGGCTGGTGCGAGCACGATCCAGAGCACGCCTGGGTGCCCGACGTGGACGGGATCAGGCCGGTTGTCCCCGCAGCCACCCGGTGATACGGGTGTCGACCTCGGCCGCCTGCGGTGTCTGTGGCGCGGGTTCCACGCCGGGCGGCTCGGCGATGCCGTGTCCCATGCCCTCGATCGTCGCCAGCATCGCCCGCTCCCCGAGTCGCTCGCAGAGCAGCCGCGCCGGCTCGCGGAAGGCGATGTCGTCGTCCGCTCCCGAGACCACGAGCAGCGGGACGTCCGGAAGTTCCCCGGCGCGCCGCACGAAGTCGAACCGGTCGGCCACGGCACGCGAAGTCTCGGTCCAGGGATAGATCACGCCGTGCTCGCGCTCGCCCGCGGCGACCACAGGGCCGAGCTGCACGACCGGGCTGATCAGCGCGGCCGCGCCGAGGTCCAGACCGGTCTCCGCGAGGAGGAGCAGCGCGACCGCACCGCCCGCCGAACCGCCCACGACGGTCACCGGTCCCTCCGCAATGGATAGTTTCGTCCGGAGTTCCGCCAGTGCCGCGGGGAACTCGCGGGCGGCCTGGGTGACGACGGGCTCGAAGAGCTTCTGCACGTAGTCCTCGGCGGCCAGGCCGAAGATCGCCTCGAAGCCGCCCTCCGGCATCCTGCTGCCGAAGAACGGGAGGCCGAGGTGGACCCGCCACGCCGGCACGTCGGCCAGTGGCAGCGCGGCCGCCATCGCGTCCTCGGTGCAGGGCGGGTCCATCAGGTGCCAGGTGATCACGAGTGGCGCGGGCCCGGTGCCGTTCCGCGGCGGAAGCGCCACGAACGGGACTCCCGCGGCAACGCCCTTGATCGCCGCCGGGGCTTGCGAAGTCTGCGAGGTCTGCATGGTTCCTCCAGTTGTCCCCCGGGCCTGATCGGCCCGCCATCGAGAGCAAACCGCGCCGGCGCACCCCTCGTCCAACAGCTTTCCGGCCACCACCACAACCCCCAGTTGTGGCGCAAAACTGAAGGGCGCTACTGGCCTATGCCGTCGATCACGGCCTCGGCGACCGCCTTCATCGTGGTCCGGCGGTCCATCGCGGTGCGCTGGATCCAGCGGAAGGCGTCCGGTTCGGTGAGACCCTGGGAGGTCATCAGCAGCCCCTTGGCGCGGTCGATCACCTTGCGCGTCTCGAGCCGGTCGGTCAGCCCGGCGACCTCGGACTCCAGTGCCTGCAGCTCCGCGAAGCGGCTGACGGCCAGCTCGATGGCGGGCACGAGGTCACGCTTGGCGAACGGCTTCACCAGGTACGCCATGGTGCCGGCCTCGCGGGCGCGCTCGACGAGCTCGCGCTGGCTGAAGGCGGTCAGGATGACGACCGGCGCCACCCGGTCACCGGTGATCTTGGCGGCCGCCTCGATACCGTCGAGCTTGGGCATCTTGACGTCGAGGATCACCAGGTCGGGCTCGAGCTCGGTGGCGAGCTTGATCGCCTCTTCGCCGTCACCGGCCTCACCGACCACCTGGTAACCCTCTTCACGCAACATCTCGACGAGGTCCAGCCTGATCAGCGCTTCATCTTCGGCAACGAGCACTCTGCGCTGTGGCGCGGTGACAGCACCGTTGGCCTCGGTAGCCGCTTCGGTCACCGGGGTCCTCCTGGGCGATCGACGGGTCGGATGGCGCGGCGTGCCGCTACTCAGAGGTTACCGGCAACGGCGGGCACGGATAGATGGCGTTCACCACGTTCCGTGAGCGACGCGTCGATGCGACCCGACCAGCGTTTCCGTGGTAGCCCCGATGACGCCACGCGGTCACAGCCGAGTACAGTCTGTGCGCACCGCCCCCGTAGCCCAATCGGCAGAGGCAGCGGACTCAAAATCCGTCCAGTGTGCGTTCGAGTCGCACCGGGGGCACGTACAGCATCTACACAAGCTCCGCCTGCCGTCTGGGAGGCGTTTCTTGTCGATGGTATGACTTCGGTGATCCTTTCTGCCGCGTGGGCGATCTGGGGTAGTTCGTCGGCGGGGAGCCTGATGGTCGTGGTTACTTCGTCGCTGTCGTCGTGCAGCGTGGGCAGATAGGGCAGGGCGTCCAGTAGCGCGGCGTCCTCGGCGCTGGGGCCGTCCGGGCTCAGCCTCGTCGGCGATGTCCAGCTCGGCGACAGCGGCCAGCGTGGCGGTTTTCTGGGCTTCCAGTTCGTTTTTTCTCGTGAGCTTATGCGTGAGCACGGATGCCGAGATTTGTCGTGAGAGCACCAATGTGTGGCGGCCTGGTGGCTGGTCATGCCGTTCGTCCCTAGCAACGGAATTGCTCGCCCCCACCAAAATCGCAGGCAAGATCAGGACACAGACAGCTTCGATCGGCCGCGTTTTGCCGCAGGTGACGCCTCTCAATATGCGGCCAGCTCACGCGCGCAGACGCCCAGCCCGTACTCGCTGGACGCCTTGACGAACACCACGTCTCCCGGCGCGATCAGCTCAGTGGCCACCCTGACAGCGCCGGCCACGTCCTCGACTGCGTGCACCTCGACCTCCGCGCCAGACGCCTCTCGTGCCATGGCCCGTGGGTCGCCTTCGCCGACTGCGATCAGCACGTCGATGCCGAGCTCGGCCACCAGCCGGCCCACCTGCTCGTGCCGCGCCCGCGAGGCGTCGGCCTGCTGCCCCATCGCTCCGAGCACCGCGATAGTGCGGCGGCCACCGGCCAATGCCCTGAACGCGTGCAGCCCGGCTCGCATGGATTCCGGGTTGGCGTTGTAGGCGTCGTTGACGACGGTGACGCCGTCGGGCCGCTCGGTGATCTCGAAGCGGCCCGATGAGCGGCCCCTGGCCCCGTTCAGCCCAGCGGCGATCTCGTCGGTGGACAGCCCCAGCGTGGCGGCGGCCGCGGCGGCGCCCAGCGCGTTGGCCACCTGGTGCTCGCCGATGAGATCGAGTGCGACCCGGGCCCGACCCGAGGGTGTGACCAGGTCGAACGCGGGCCGGGCCCTGTCGCCCAGGCATACCTCCTCGGCCCGCACACTGGCGCCCGGCGACCTGCCGTACAGCACGATCCGGGCCTTGGTGCGCGCCGCCATGCTCACAACGTACGGGTCGTCGGCGTTGAGCAGCGCATACCCATCGGGCGTCAGCGCCTCCACCAACTCCCCCTTGGCCTCGGCCACATCCGCCAGCCCGCCGCCTATGCGCGACACGTGCGCGGCGCCGACGTTGAGTACCAGGCTCACCTGCGGTGGCGCGATCCCGGTCAGGTACGCCAAGTCACCCTTCCTGCCCGCGCCCATCTCCAGCACCAGGTACCGGGTCCCGGGATCGGCCCGCAACACGGTGAGTGGCAGCCCGAGCTCGTTGTTGAACGAGCGGTCGGTCGAGACCGTCGGCGCACGCAGTTCGAGTATCTGGGCCAGCAGGTCTTTGGTCGTGGTCTTGCCCACGGAGCCGGTCAGGGCGATCACCGTGCAGTCGAGACGTGCGAGCACGTGCCCGGCCAGCACGCCGAGTGCTGCCTGCACGTCGTCCAGCACGATCGCGGGCACCCCGACGGGGCGGGAAGCCAGCACGGCCACGGCGCCGCCGGCGACGGCCTTGCCCGCGTAGTCGTGACCGTCAACCCGGACGCCGACCGTCGCGGCGAACAGGCCGCCAGGCGCCACCTCGCGCGAATCGACCGCCGAGGGCCCCGTCACCAGCGCCTCCGGGTCGGGCACGCCTTCCAGACTCGCGTCCAGGACGTGGGCGATCTCGGCCAGCGTCATCGGGATCACGCGCCGCTCCTCGCGAGTGCCAGATTGATGAGACGGTCCACCAGGTCCGGGTACGAGAGCCCGCTGGCTTCCCAGGCCCTGGCATAGACGGAACGAGGGGTGAAGCCAGGCATGGTGTTGATCTCCAGCACGTGCAGGTTGCCTGTGTGCTCCTCGTAGAGGAAGTCCACCCGGGCGAGGCCGTAGCCGCCGATCGCCCGGTAAGCGCGCAGGGACAGCTCGCGCACCTCCTCGGCGATCCGCTCGGGCAGCGCGGCGGGAATAGTGGCGATTTCAGAGTGGCTGAGGTATTTCGCCTCGTAGTCGAGCCAGTCGCCGTGGACATTGAGCTCGCCGGTGACCGAGGCATCGGGGGTGTCATGGTCGCCGAGCACGCCACAGATCAGCTCGCGGGCGATGATGCCCTGCTCGACGACGACCACCCGGTCGTAGCCGACGGCCAGCTCGACGCCCGTGTGCAGTTCCTCCATGGAGGTGACGCGGGAGATGCCGATGGAGGAGCCCATGTTGGCCGGTTTGACGTACATCGGCCAGTCGAGCGACTTCACCAGGCCCCATCGATCGGTCGTGGTGCGCCAGTCGTGCTCGGTGAACCAGACGTGCGGGGTGATCGGGATGCCGTCCGCCAGGAACGCCCGCCGCATCGCGGTCTTGTCCATCGCCACGGCCGAGGCCAGGACGCCGCAGCCCACGTACGGCAGGCCCAGCGTCTCCAGGTGACCCTGGACGACGCCGTCCTCTCCGTACGGGCCGTGCAACACGGGGAAGACCACGTCCACGACGCCCCGGCGCAGCTCCAGCGACCATCTGCCCTGCCGGTCGATGACGACGGGCATGGGCTCGTACCGCTCCTTCGGCAGCGCGTCGAGCACCGCCTGCCCCGACTGGAGCGAAACCTCATGCTCCGCAGATGGTCCGCCTGCCAGCACAGCTACGCGCAGGCGTTCAGTCATGATCGTTCAACCTTCCTCGCCAAAGCCAACCCGGGGAGTGTTGGATGTCCGGCCGATCGATTGCCAGACCATTCACTGTTCAATTTCTGGTCATCCCGGGAGCAGCACTCATCCGAGGGCAGACCTGCGACCGGCTGCGCTGCGGTGTACCTCCTGAGCGAGCGTGCGACCGTCCAGCATGGCCAGCAGCACATACCCATCACGCCGGTGCTCTTGCTCTTCAACGGGAACTTCCTTTGCCCGGATAGTGACCTTCGTTGGACCGGAGCACCGTAGAGTCCTTGACGGTCCATTTGACAGATCGCTTCCTGACCAAAAAGTGCTCAGCCAGCGTCGGCCGAATGGACAGTTTTTGGTCTGCGAAATGAATAAGGGCTCCGTCTAACCTGCCGAGACGGTAACGGACGGAGAGCCATGCGTACTATCGGTCTGATCGGCGGATTAAGCTGGGAATCGACGGTCATTTACTACCAGATCATCAATCAGCGGGTGCGCGAGCGCCTCGGCGGCAGCCATTCCGCCAACAGCCTGATCTGGTCGGTCGACTACACGACCGTCGAAGACCTCATCTTCGCCGGCCGGTGGGACGAGGTGGGCGAGCTGCTCGCCGGCGCGGGCGTCAGGCTGGAGGCCATGGGGGCCGAACTGCTGCTTATCTGCAGCAACACCTTCAGCCGGGTGAACGACGAGGTGGAACGGGCGGCGAGCGTCCCCGTGCTGCACGTCGCCGATGCCGTGGGCGCCGAGGTCAGCGCCAGGGGGATGCGTAAGGTCGGCCTGCTGGGCACCCGCTTCACCATGGAGGAGTCCTTCTACCGGGACCGGCTGGCCGGGCACGGCTTCGAGGTGGTCGTCCCCGGCCGCGATGAGCGCGAGCTGGTCCATCGGGTGATCTTCGAGGAGCTGGTGCGCGGGGTGCTGCGGCCCTCGTCCAGGGACGCCTATGTACGGACGATCGCCGGCCTGGCCGCCCAGGGCGCCGAGGCCGTCATACTCGGCTGCACCGAGATCGAGCTGCTGATCACCGACAAGGACACCGCCATCCCGTTGTTGCCGAGCGCCCGGCTGCACGCGGAGGCGGCGGCCGGCTTCGCGCTGGCCGGCTGACCGCACTCAGTTCGACCCGTAGAGTTCGCGGCGCCAGAGGTCTTCGGAGATGCGTTCGATGCCAGCGATCAGGTGACGGCGGTAGGTGGTGAAGGACAGGCCGAGGCGCTCGGCGGCGGCTTCCTGGGTGGGGGCGCCACGCAGGTAGGTGATGTCGAGGGCGCGGTGCAGCTTGCCCGCCTGCGGATCCCGGCCCAGGTCTCGGATACCCTCTTCGAGCAGCTCGCGCAGGGCCTTGACGGGGTCGCTCCGACCGGCGAGCAGCCTGCTGCGGGTGAGCGGGTTGGCGGCCAGCTCCCTGCATTTCGACAGGTGTCGCAGGGCCTTGCGGATGGCGTTGGTGAACTCCTCCTGTGACAGCACCACCAGCTCCGGCTCGTGCTTGACCGGGGTCTCCTGCGCGCCGGCCGGCAGCAGCCGGTCGAGCCAGACCTGCGCCGGGACGGCCCGCCAGTCGCGGGCGGGCAGAAGATACTCGACGTCCCCCTCCCACGCGTGATCCCCGAGATCGTGCATGTTGTAGTACTCGTAGCGGCCGCTCAAGGGGTCGTCACTGCGGACCGCCATGAAGGACCAGGCCATGCGTTCCGAGCGCAGGAACCAGGCCACCGCCCGCCACTGGACCAGATTCATCACTGGCGAGGCGCCCCAGTGGCACTTGCGCACCCAGCTCCGGTAGACGGCCAGGTGCTCGCCGAGCCGCAGCGGGGCATTGGCGCGGGCGTTGGCCCAGGCCGTGGCAACCACCGGGTCCGCCTGCGCCTCCGCCTCCGAGTCCAGGCGGAGCCAGGCGCAGGCTCCTACCAGCTCGCCGTTCGCGCTGCGCCGGTAGAGACGGAACGCCTGCGGCTGCCGGGCCGTCCAGTGGGACACAGCGGCCACAGTCCCCGTGTCCCACTCGGTAGCCAGGCGCAGCAGGTCCTCGGCGTCCTCGGGGCGGAAGACGTCCTCGTACACCTCGCCCACACCGTCCCAGACGTGCGGCTCTGGTGTCCGGCCTTCGCCGCGGTGCAGGTAGAACAGCGAGCCGACGGCCCCGAGCACGTCCGCGTCCTCGGCGGCCCGGATCTGCTGCGTGAGGTGGGCCTTGATACGCCGATGCATGTCGGCGTAGCCGTGCGGGTCGCGCCAGCGCAGGTCGGCTTCGAGGATCTCGCGGACGACGTCCTGTGGATACAACCCGAACGGGCTCGAGTCGACGAACGGCAGCCGCCGCAGCCAGGAGAACAGCGCCGCCGCGTCCTCGTCGGGCAGCACCGCGCGCAGCACGTCCTCCGTGGACATGTACGTGTGCGCGCAGACCTCCAGGGCATGCCGGTGCGCCGGACTGGGTACTTCGCCGACGAGCTGGTCGAGCAGGGTGGCGACCATGTCACGGGTGGGCGTCCAGCGGGAGTCGGCGGCGCTGTCGTTGATCGCCACCGCGGCCCCGAGCGACAGGGCGAGCGGGTGCCCGCCGGCGAAAGCGAGCAGCGGATCGTGCATCTCACCGGCCACGCCGCGGGAATCCAGCAGTGCGGCGGCGTCCACGGGCTTCAGGTCGCCCAGCGCGATGACCTGCAACATGTCGGCCCAGCCCGGGTCGGCCTGCCACATCATGTCCGGGGGTATGCGCCCGGCAACCACGACCAGCGCGCCGACCGGCAGCGTCGGCAGGAACCGTTCGCGCAGCCAACTTTCCAAGCCATGGATGCGCTCGAAGCTGTCGATCAGCAGCACCGCGCGCTCGTCGGCGAGCATCGACCTGGTCTCGGCCATGAAGGCCGCGTGGGACCCCTCGAGCATCCGCCCGTCCAGCATCAGTACGTTGCGATCGGCCTCGGCGGCCCGCTGGGCGAAGCGTCTCAGCAGCGCCGACTTGCCGACGCCGCCCGGGCCGTGCACGAACAGCACCCCGCCGCCGCTCCACAGCGCCTCGTCGAAGGCGGCGAGCTCCTCCTTCCGTCCGACGAAGGTATGTTGCCTCGCGGCCTGGAGATGCCCTTCCAAACGCCCGACATGCTGCCCCTCTTCAACGAGCTTGTAGACCACTGCGGATCTCCTGGGCCGTTGGTGGCGTGCCGCCGCTGTCTGGACGGTGCTCGAAGTGCCACCACTCGTTGTCGTGGATACGGTAGAGGTCGTAGCGGGCGCCGTGTTCTTCTAGCCAGCGCGCGCCTTCGACTGGGCGCACGTCCAGCGCGATGCCCTTGACGTGCCTGGATTCCGCTGGTGGCAGCACGAGCATCCGGGCCGCGGCCGGTGAGCCGGAGCGGCGCACCTCCTCGTCGAACAACCGCTGTTGGACAAGGGGATCGCGGTATCCCGAGGTGAGGCCGATGAGCTGCCCGTGGCGCCAGAGAGCCTCGGTGCGCGCCGCGGTGAACGCCGCCATGGCACCGTCGGTGAGCCCGGTGAGGTCCTCGGCGGGGAATCGCATCGCCAACGCCCAGCGGCAGGCCAGTTCGCGAGCGCGGCCGGGATTGCGGGCGAACGCCGCGGGCAGCAACAGCACGGCGAGCACCACCGTGACCACGGCGAACAGGCGGTCACGGGGCCGAAGTGGGATGGCGCGCAGTTCGTTCTTGACGAGGGTTGCTGTTCGTGCTGGTTCGCTGTAGAACATGCATCCAGTCAAGGCAGCGTGGTGTTGCCAGCCCGTATCCAGTTTTCGATATGCCGACGATATGCGCCTGCTCGTACCATCGAGCGGGTATGCGTGTGTTGATCGTCGAGGACGAGCTCTTTATGGCAGAGGCCATCCGTGATGGCCTACGCCTGGAAGCGATCGCGGCCGACATCGCCGGTGACGGTGACACCGCTCTGGAGCTGCTGAGTATCAATTCCTACGACATCGCCGTCCTCGACCGCGACATCCCCGGTCCCTCCGGCGACGAGATCGCCGAACGCATCGTCTCCTCGGGCGGTGGTATGCCGATCCTGATGCTCACCGCAGCCGACCGGCTCGACGACAAGCAATCCGGGTTCGAACTCGGCGCCGACGACTACCTCACGAAGCCCTTCGAGCTCCGAGAACTCGTGCTCCGTCTCAGAGCACTTGACCGCAGGCGCGCGCACAACAGACCACCGGTGAGGGAGATCGCAGGCCTGCGTCTGGATCCATTCCGTCGCGAGGTCTACCGCGACGGCCGCTACGTCGGGCTCACCCGGAAGCAGTTCGCCGTGCTCGAAGTCCTCGTCGCTGCCGAAGGCGGTGTCGTCAGCGCCGAAGAGCTACTGGAACGAGCGTGGGACGAAAACGCAGACCCGTTCACCAACGCCGTGCGCATCACCGTCTCGGCACTGCGCAAACGCCTCGGCGAGCCCTGGGTCATCGCCACCGTGCCCGGCGTCGGCTACCGCATCGACACAGGACCAGACGCCGGACGCGAGGCAGGCGAGCGTGGATAGGGCACCTGGGTTGAGCGTTCGCCTCAAGCTCACCCTCAGCTACGCCGGGTTCCTCATGCTTGCAGGTGCCTTGCTACTCGCGGTCGTGTGGGTATTCCTTCTGCGCTACGTGCCCGAACGTGTGCGCATCCCCGCTGCGCCCGGGCGTGGCCCCGGTATTTTTATTCCCAACCGGTCCGACCTCCTGGACGCCTTCGCTCCGAAGGCAGTCATCGCGCTGGCGTTCCTGCTGGTGTTCGGTCTCGTGGGAGGGTGGCTTCTTGCCGGCCGCATGCTCGCGCCCCTGACTCATATCACACATGCCACACGCCTGGCCGCGAACGGATCGCTCTCCCACCGGATCCAGTTGGAAGGCCGCAAAGACGAGTTCCGCGAACTCGCCGACGCCTTCGACACCATGCTCGCGCGGCTCGACGCACACGTCGCCGAACAGCAGAGATTCGCAGCCAACGCCTCCCACGAACTGCGCACCCCACTGGCGATCGCGCAGACACTTCTCGACGTGGCCCGCAACGATCCGAACCGCGAGGCCGACGAACTTGTCGACCGTCTCCACTTCGTCAACACCCGAGCGATCGACCTCACCGAAGCATTGCTCCTGCTCAGCCGCGCTGACCAACGGTCCTTCACCCGGGAACACGTCGACCTGTCCCTCATCGCGGAAGAAGCCACCGAAACGCTCCTCCCCCTCGCAGAAGAACGCGGCCTCACCGTCGAGACCGCCGGCGACATCACCCCCACCAACGGCTCACACGCGCTCCTGCTGCAGATGACAACGAACCTCGTGCACAACGCGATCGTCCACAACCTGCCTGAACAGGGCACAGTATGGGTCACGACCGCCGTTCACCCCAAGAGTGTGCTGCTCGCTGTCGAGAACACCGGCAAGGAGCTCGCCCCCCATGTGGTTTCCACTCTTGCCGAGCCGTTCCAGCGCGGCACCGAACGCATACGCACTGACCACGCAGGGGTCGGCCTCGGCCTGGCAATCGTCAAAAGCATCGTCCACGCACACGACGGAACCCTCACCCTCACCCCCCGCCCCGCTGGCGGGCTCCGCGTCACGGTGCAATTACCCGCCGCGCCAGCGCACACAAACAGATGACGATCAGGCCTGACGAACGTCCGGATCTCACAGGGAACCCCAAGCGGACAAGATCAACGACCGGGATCAGCTACGGCCTAGGTTCACCACCTGGGACACCCCTGACCAGCAATGTCTCACATAGGTGGTACAGAACGACTCTCATTGACCGGGGGCTACACGTTACACCGTGACAGTGGCTCCCGTGCCTGCGGACACAGACGAGCCATACCGCCATCAGGCCGCCGCGGCGCGCGCTCACTCGGACGCCGCTATTCACTACCGCCGCGCACTGACTGACCCATGGGGGGCGGGCGATGTTGGCAGAAGTCGGCTCCTGAACATCGCCGAGGAGACAAGAACAGGTTCTCACCCGGAACTACACCTTGGGGGTGCACCGACTGGCGACCACATGGTCCATTGTAGTGGCAAGCGACAGCAACCTGTCTCACCATCGCCCGTAGTGCAACCGCTGACGCACAGGTTCCATCCGCGCGATCGCCAAGAATCCGCGAACCTGCGCGCTTTCGACGTCGCGCTGCTGGCCTACCACGCGCTGGTACCCGACCGGCCCCTGGTCATGCGGTGCGGGCGCCGCTACGCGCACCGCAAGCTGCCCGGCCCCGTCGGCTGTGATTGGCCCTGGACGATCACCATCCCCCTGGCCGACGATGGCACCACGCCCGCCAGCTTCACCTGGACCGCATAGGAGGCGAACTGCTACCCCGACGGCCAACGAAGGCCGTCGGGGTAGCGGCGCTCCTACCGACGGGACACACGAGCGTGGCCCGTCAGCAAGCTGACAGCACGCGCGGGTAACTTTTGCCATCATCGCCTGTATATTTAAAATCTGAATCATCAAACACACCTGCGTAACGCCCGGCAAGTGTGTAACCTACCTTGTAAGCGATTCCCAGGTGACGCTCATTTAACCACAACCCCGGAATATCAACACATTTCCATCGGAAATAATCATCAATCCCCAACTCGCGCAAATAGAACCCCTCCAGTCCTTCGCGCTCCACACTCAGATCTGCAACCTCTGTGATAAGGAGATCCAAACTGCTGGGCGACCCCGACGCTCCTTCCAAAACGTTCCGGCCGCTAAACTTCCTAACCATTTCTGTGCCGAATCATGGTGGCGTACGAGTATCCCCTCCAGGTCTTTTCTCTTGGCAAAATGGGTGTCGTAGACGTTGCGCCTTCGCCTCCCCAGTTCCCGAACAATACGAGGCGGCGTACCTTCCTTCAACTTTCGATCGATTTCTAACTGAGCATCGCCATCGAGAAAGGAGGCCGCATGAAGAAGCGTGATTGATGCACTCACCTGATGAAGGCGAATCGACACTTCACGGATTCCGTTGGGAAGATTTCCTGCGAAACTATTGATACCAGTACGAGAAACTGCTTCTTCGACTGATTGTTACTAGGTCCATCCAAGCGGATGAGTCTGGACGACCCCGCGCAGCCAGAACCCAATCGCGTACCTCGTTTTCTCGTCGAACCGAGTTTCGAGATGCGTCCCAGCCGGCTTTTTGGATGCCGATAAGGAGATCATCGAGTGTCGACGGGGTGAACACCTCGGATATCCAAAACACTGGCCAGTGGACAATTTCGCCGTCAGGAAGCGTGAAGTAGTGAGCATGGTCGTTATGCATGCGCACTTGGTGATAGTCCCGCTGCCAATAAAGGCTCAGCGCCATCTGGGCTGCAGTGAGGGGTTTACGCAACAAACGAGGGAGACGCGCCCTGATGGCAGCCTGCTGGATCTTCTCCAAGAGTGCTTCCGGCCTTTGAATACCAGCCTGAAACATCACCTGGTTCCGCCTGATCGTCATTCCTCACAGTAGACACGCTAGCCCAGCCATGCTCTGCGCCGTTCGCGCGGCAACACTCGGGGGATCTCGGCGACTCCTTCCAAGATCGTCCCCTCTTCGGCTGAACGGTCCACGTTCGCCCAGGCAGTTCATCGAGATGGCAAGACACCGTGGGTGCGAGATTGGGTGCGAACCACGCTCGCACTACGCCTCTCATCCCTCGTTCGCACCCAACGAACCACTCCTTCCCGCAGGTCAGGGCGCTTCTCCTCACTCCGGAGCCGACTCAAAATCCGTCCAGTGTGCGTTCGAGTCGCACCGGGGGCACTTACCTGATCAAGCGTTTTCGCAGGTCAGCCCTGTTCCTCCTGCGAGGGCAACAGAGGGACGGAAACGCTAATCCCCAGGTCAGTTCCGTTCCCGTTGGTCTCCTACGGGGGTGCGGGCCGCGTTGGCACTTCAGCGGCCTCCCGCGCTGCAAGGGCACTCGTTGGACTCCAACGTCCGCTCGGCGGCATAGACAGATGTTCTGAGTGTTGGCTGGACGCGGGAACGTCCTCCTGATGTGCTGTCGGGCTTGGCGTCCCATCGCAGGAGGAGGACGTTCATGGGCAACGGTAGTGGCGTGTCCCGGGGTGATCGCAACCGCAACGCCCGACTGACCCGCCTACGGGCGCTGGTGCCGGTCGACAACGCGATCGTCGGCATCGATCTGGCCGACGCCAAGCAGATGGTCGTGGTGACCGACCACGACTCGAAGGTGTTGGCGCGCAGGACTTTTCGTTGTCGCACCTGAAACCTCGGGGCGGCGCTGGACTGGGCCGCGCAGCATGCCTCGGCCGTGAGGTTCGCCGGGGTGACAGTGGCGTGTGAGCCGACCGGGCACCGGTGGCGAGTGCTCGGGCAACTCGCCTCCGATCGCGGCACGCCCTTCGTGTGTGTCCAGCCGATGCTCACCTCGTGGTCTCGGTGGGCGGAGGACCTGACGTTGGACAAGACCGACGAGAAGGACGCAGTGCTGGTCGCCCGGCTCACCGCCCAGCTGCGCTGCTACGTGCCCGAACCCGTCGACGAGCCCTGGGGGCGGCTGCGGCACCTGGGCACCCGACGTGACCAGTTGATCGTCGCGATGACCGGGCAGGTGCAGCAGATGCGGTCGCTGTTGGAGTGCGTGTGGCCGGCGGCGTTGGACACCGCGAAGCAGCCGTTCCGTTCGCGCACCTGGATCTCCGCGCTGACGGTGGTCTGCGACCGCGGCGGCGGCGACCTGGCACGAACCCGTCGTCTCGGCTTCGACCGGGCCGTGCGGCGCGAGGTCACACGCCGTAGCGAGGCTCAAGCCCTCGCTGCGGATCGAACGCGCAGGGGACCGCCTGGCCCTGGCCGGACATCAGCACGACAATCGCCCGCCGCAACCGCACCGGGTCCTTCGCGGTCCTGGTGACCCGCTGAAGCTTCCGGCCCTCCTCCATCGATAAGGGCCTCACGAACACGCTCGGACGACGAGTCACGACCACCTCCCGCACTCGACATGCGGGACCAGCCTGGCCGATCAGCCCACAGCACCGATTACCGGGTCAACCCTCCGAGACGCGCCACTAGGCACCGCGGGTGGGCGCCACCAGCGCGAGGTGCAGGTGCACGCCAATGCTGATGACGGCGCCGGCCAGTGCGGTGCCGGCGGAACCGGCCGTGATCTTCAAGGCGCCGATCCAGACGAAGATCTGGCCTCTTCCTTGCGGGGGTGCGTATTCGCTGCGGGCGGCGAGGGTGGCGGCGAAGAAGTAGCCGTTGGCGATGCCGGCGGCCGCGTAGGTGGCGACGGCGATCGGGAACACGGGGGTGAGCAGCACCGCGAGCAGCGTGACGGCGACAACGGCGGCGAGCCGACTCATCAGCTGGTCGGCTTCGCCGGTCAGGGGACGGATCATCACGCCGATGGACCCGGCGAGGTTGCCGAGTCCGTAGGCGGCGGTCAGCACGCCCGCGGCGGCGGCGACGCCGACGCCGGACGGCTCGGTGCTGACGACTGCGGTGATCGGGAGCGCGGCGACGCCGAAGGCGACGGTGATGGTCAGGTACATCGTGCGCCGCAGCGGGCCGGTGGACAGCATCAACGTGAGGGTGCGTGCCTGGCGCGGGACGTCGTCGGCGTGCGTGGCGGGCGGTGAGTACGGCAGCAGCAGAACGAATGCCGCGGCGACGAACGTGCCCCCGGCCAGCGCCAGCGCGGCCGCCAGTGGCGAGGCCCATGCCGAGACGGCGGCGACGATGGTGGGGCCGACGGTGCCGCCGATGCCGTAGGTCGCGACGTCCCAGCCCTGTGCGCGGCGTTGCTGGGTGCGGGAGGCCCCGGCGATGGCCGGTAAGCGGCTGCTGATGCCGCCGGGAGCAGCGGCCCGACGAGCCCGGAGGCCATCAGCAGCAGTGCGGTGACCGTGGGGTGGGTAACCGGGTAGAGCAGCACCGCGGCGGCGAGCGTCGCGCCGTGGAGTAGACAGGCTACGGCGATGACCTGGCGTCCGTCGCGGGCGGTGTCGAGGCGGCGGGCGACGAAGGGGCCGAGCAGGTGGGGCGCGGTGATGCACGCGCCGAGCGTGCCGGCCAGCCAGCCGGGGCCGCCCCGGGAGGTCACCAGCAGCACGATCGCCACGACGGCGCCGCCATCGGCGGTCCGTGCCAGCGTGGCGGAGGTGACGTAGCGGGCGAGGCCTCCCCAGCCGGTGCTCGTCGGGGCAGTGGGGTTCGGCGAGGTGGTCATGGTCAGCGCAGATCGAGCTGTTCGATGACGTGGCGGACCCGCGCGCGGTCTTCGTCGCGCAGGCCGAGGATGGGCATCGGCAGGCAGGGGTGTCCGGCCAGACCCAGTTGCTCGGCGATGTCGGCCACGACGCGGAGGCTGCCGTGGCGTGCGAACAAGTCCCACAGCGGCTGCAGCTGCGCGGACAGTTCGGCGGCTGCGGCCGCGTCCCCGGCTCGCGCGGCACGGGTGATCCGCAGCGCCGGTTCGGGCAGAGTGCCGCCGACGACCGAGTACCAGGCGTCGCAGTCGGCGTTGAGCCCGGTCGCGGCGAACGCGTCGCCGCTGACACCGACGGTGACGTGCGCGGGCAGGAGCTTCCGCAGCGTCTGGATCCGCCTGGCGGCTGCCGCGCCGTCGGCCGGGACGCCGGGGATCTTGATCGACGCCACCCGCGGCAGCCCAGCCACCTGGGCGTACAGCTCGTCGGTGAAGGTGAAGTGCGTGGTGCCGGGGTTGTCATAGACCACCAGCGGCACGGACAGTTCGGCGGTGACGTCGCGGTAGAGACCGAGGACGTCGTCGTGCATCAGCGGCTGGTAGGACATCGGCGCCAGCAGCACGCCCGCGACACCGGCGCGCTGGGCGTCCTCGGCGTGGCGCAGCACATCGCGGGTGGCCAACGCCCCGACGCCGGCGACCACGGGCACGTCGCCGGCGTTGTCGAGCGCCAGCTCGATGACCGCCTCCGTTCCTCGCGGTCGAGGTAGGCATAGGAGCCGGTCGAGCCGAGCAACGTGATGGAGCCGACCTGCGCGGCGGCGAGGCGGCGCACGAGATTGGCGAACGCGTTTTCGTCGATCTTGCCGGCACTCGCCGGAGTGAGCGGGAAGGCACTGAGCCCGGTGAACACATCTCTCCTCAAAGGACGGCCGCCAGGTCGGCGGCGAAGGACGTGGCCTGCTGGGTGGTCATCGATGCGGTCGTCACGCGCAACGCACCGGCCCCGCGACCGCCCACCATGAAGTCCGAGCCGCCGCGCACGGGCAGCGCGTCCTCACCCCACCGCCTCACCCCAGGGGACACCGGCCGATTCTGATGGGCATCGACCTCGACCTCGGGCGGACTGCGAGCGCCGCAGTGGTCACGGTTTACCGACACAGGTGTCGGTGCCGCCGACAATGATGATCACGGTGTTCGCCGGTGATTGCCGATCACGTTGGCCAGCACGTCGACTGCCTGCACCCAGTGGTCGTCGTTGAGGCCGGCGTGGAGGGTGATGCGGAGTCGGGAGATCCCGTCTGGCACCGAGGGCGGCCGAAAGCAGCCCACTCGGACGCCGGCCGCGAGTGCCATGCCATGTGTGGCGAGGGCGGCCTGCGCCGACGCCATAGGCACCGAGAGCACGGCGCCCGCCGACCGCTGCACGCCGAATCGGTCGGCCAGTTCACTGCCACGTTGATGGATCCGCGACGGGAGATCGGGGTGCTGGCGCAACCGACGGAGTGCGGTCAGCGCACCTGCGGTGGGAGCCGGTGCCAGCCCGGTGTTGAAGATGAACGGGCGGGCGCAATTGATGAGGTGATCGATGAGCGCAGCCGAGCCGAGTACCGCACCTCCCATCGCACCAAGTGATTTCGACAGCGTCATGGTCATCACTACGTGCGGGTGGTCGGACAGGCCGTGGGCGTGCACCAATCCCTGTCCGCCGCTGCCGACCACACCGAGCCCGTGTGCCTCGTCGACGATGAGAAGCGCGTCGTGTTCGGCGCAGGCTGCAGCCAGGTCCGTGAGTGGGGCGGAGTCGCCGAGCACCGAGAAGATCGACTCGGTCAGCACGATCGCCCGTCGGCCAGCGGCCGCGGCCAACGCCGCCCGGACTGCGGCCACGTCGTTGTGGGGGACGACTTCGATCACTGAGCGAGACAGTCGCGCGGCGTCGATCAGCGAGGCGTGTACGTGCGCGTCGGAGATGATCAGCGACTGCTTGTCTGCCAGCGTCGTCACGGCAGAGAGATTGGAGTGGTATCCGGTCGAGAAGACCAGCGCCGCCTCGCGGCCGGTGAACTCGGCGAGTTCGCGCTCCAAGTCGGTGTGCAGGGTGGTGGTACCGGTCACCAGTCGAGAGGCACCCGCCCCGGCGCCCCAGGCGAGGGCGGCGTCGGCGGCTGCTCGTCGTACCTCCGGGATGGCTGCTCAGCCCTAGGTAGTCGTTGCTGGCGAGGTCGATGATGTCCTCGTTGGACGTCCGCGGACGCAACATGCGTTGCAAGCCGGCGTCCTCGCGCACGGTCCGCTGCTCTGCGAACCACTTGGCCCAGGTGCTCATCCGGCCTCCGCTGCGGCGGCGATGCCGGCACAGATGGTGGCGATGTCCTCGTCGGTGCACACGTACGGCGGCATGGTGTAGATCAGGTTGCGGAAGGGACGTAGCCACACCCCCTGAGCCAGCGCCGCCTTGGTGGCCTTGACCACGTCGACCGGGTGGTCGAGCTGCACCACGCCGACGGCGCCGACGACGCGTACGTCGACGGTGTCGATCTCGTGCAGGGCTTGCAAGCCGGTGTTGATCCGTCGCACGTCCCTCGCCCAGCTACCGGTGGCCAGCAGATCCAGGCTGGCCGAGGCCACTGCGCAGGCGAGTGGGTTGCCCATGAAGGTGGGGCCGTGCATGAGCGCGCCGGAGTCGCTGGCGGACACGCCCTCGGCCACCTCCGTGGTACACAGCGTGGCGGCCAGCGACAGGTAGCCGCCGGTGAGTGCTTTGCCGACGCACATCACGTCCGGGGTCACTCCGGCGGCCTCGGCGGCAAAGAGGGTCCCGGTGCGGCCGAAGCCAGTGGCGATCTCGTCGAAGACCAGAACCAGCCCGTGCTCGTCGGCGACCTCCCGGAAAACCGTCAGACAGGCGGCAGGGTAGGGGTGCATGCCGCCGGTGTTTTGCAGCAGCGGCTCCACGATCAGCCCAGCTAACCGGTCTGCGTGTTGGGCGGCGAGTGCGCGGAAGCCCGCGGCCCAGGCGTCGATATCGTCGCCGAGTCGTGGGGGACGTTCGCCGAATACGTGCTTGGGCAGTACGTCGGACCACATCGTGTGCATGCCGCTGTCCGGATCGCACACGCTCATGCAGTGGAAGGTGTCGCCGTGGTAGCCGCCGCGGATGGTGAGGAACCGGGTTCGCTCCGGACGGCCGGTACCACGCTGGTATTGCAGCGCCATCTTCATGGCGACCTCGACGCTCACCGACCCCGAGTCGGCGAGGAAGACCCGGTCAAGACCGGCGGGGGTGAGGTCGATCAGGCGTCGGGCCAGTTCAATCGCTGGCTCATGGGTAAGACCGCCGAACATCACATGCGACATCTGTTCCAGCTGGCGGCGTATCGCCGCGTCGAGCGCGGGGTGCCGATAGCCATGGATCGCTGACCACCACGATGCCATCCCGTCGACCACCTCGCCGACGCCGTCGAGGGTGATTCGGCTGCCAGAGGCGTCGGTGACCAGATGCGTCGGTGACGGGGCGGTCATCGAGGTGTACGGGTGCCACAGGTGTTCGCGGTCGAACGCGAGCAGTGTTTGTGGGGTCATCATCGGTCAGGCGTTGGGGAGGAGGTCGGTGCCCGCCCCACGGCGTCGGATCGTGGGATCGGTCGGTTCGAGCTGTGCGGCCTGTGGACTGAGGTCTCCCTCGGCGCCCAGGACGACGAAGCCGTTGTCCCGGATCATCTCCAGATCCGCCTTGGCGTCCTGGCCCTGCGAGGTGAGGTAGTCGCCGAGGAAGATCGAGTTGGCCACGTGCAGCGCGATCGATTGCAGCGAACGCAGGTGGATCTCGCGGCCGCCGGCGACCCGGATCTCCTTGTCCGGGCAGACGAAGCGCGCCATGGCCAGGATCTTCACGCAGCGAGACGGGGTGAGCTCCCAGGTGTTGGCCAACGGTGTGCCGTCGAAGGGAATCAGGAAGTTGACCGGGATCGATTCGCTGCCCAGCTTTCTCAGCGCGAACAACGCCTCGACGAGTTGCTCGTCGGTCTCGCCGAGGCCGGCGATCAGTCCGGAGCAGGGGGAAAGCCCGGCACCCGTTGCCTTCTCCAAGGTGTTTAACCGGTCGGCGTAGGTGTGGGTCTGGACGATGTTCTCGTGGTGACTCTCGGCAGTGTTGATGTTGTGGCTGTAGGCGTGGACGCCAGCGTCCTTGAGGCGCTCGGCTTGACCATCCTGAAGCAGGCCCAGGCAGGCGCAGATCTCGACCTCGGGGTAGGTCTGCTTGAGCGCCACGGCCATCTCGGTGACTTTGTCGATGTCCCGAGTGGATGGTCCGCGGCCAGAGGCGACCAGGCACACTCGGCTCGCTCCGCCCTCCAGCCCGGCACCGGCCTGCTTGAGGGTCTCATCCTTGGACAGCCACGAGTACTTGAGGATGGGGGCGTTGGAGCCAAGAGCCTGCGAACAGTAGCGGCAGTTCTCCGGGCAGAGACCGGACTTGAGGTTCACCAGGTAGTTCACCTTCACCGTGTTGCCGAAGTGCGCGCGGCGCAGCCGACCCGCGGCGGCTACGACGGACATCAGCTCAGCGTCGTCGGCCCGCAGCACCGCGAGAGCGTCTTCGGGCCCGGCCGGGCTCCCGGCGAGGATCGCATCGGCGAGTTGCTGGAAAGTGGCACTCATCGCTTCTCCGGCTTCAACCAGATTACCTACCTGAAGAGCGTTCACCTGAACGCTGTTCAGGTTAGACTGGTCGGGGTTGATCGTCAACGGAAGGACCTGCATGCGTTATCGCCGGGTCGACGTCGTGGACCGCGCGATCGAGGTCCTCGACGAGTACGGGCTGGAGTCGCTGACGATGCGCCGGCTCGCCGCCGAACTTGGGGTGCAACCGAGCGCGCTCTACCACCACGTGCCGAACAAGCAGACCCTGCTGGCCGCGGTCGCCGACGAGATCCTGACCCGGGGCCGACGCCCCCGCCGGGCTCGGGCGTGGGACCGGCGCGTGGTCGAGGTCTGCGCCGAACTTCGGGACGCGATGCTCGCCTACCGGGACGGCGCCGAGGTGGTCGCCACGGCATACACGTTCCGCCTCGGCGTGAGCGAGCCAGCCAACCAGTTGCACGCGGCTTTGCGGGACGGCGGCTTGCCCGACGACCTGGTCGACGTAGGCACCCGCGTCCTCCTGCACCTTGTCTTCGGCCGCACGGTGGAGGAACAGACCGCACTGCAAGCCGCGAGTGCCGGCGCGATCGATCGGCCGCCGGGCGGGCCGGCTGACTTCGAGCGTGGGCTTGAGTTGGTGCTCGACGGCCTCCGGTCGAGGATCAACGCCTACTGATCGAGAATGATCGGCGCTCAGGCAGGCCCCCGGGCGGGGCACGGCGGAGGCCGGTGGTTCGTGGTGGGTCCAGCAGGGAAGGGAGCGGTGGGCATACCAGCTCCCGGCTGCGGTCTCAGCGTAGTTGCAGCCGCTCGCGGACGCGCCCGCGCGGACGGAGAGCCCGTTCAAACAGAACCAATGGGTCAAGGACAGTCCTAAGGACTCGCAGAGAAATAACCCGTAGATTTCGATCTTGGGCTGTCATGCTTGTGGTATGAGCCTGGTCGAGGACACGGGGACGGCGCTGGCGGCGAAGTTCGAGGTGCTGATGCCGCACCTGAACGAGCGTCAGCGGCGGCTGCTGCTGGCCACGGAAGCCAGAGCGTTGGGCACGGCGGGATCAGGCTCGTCGCCCGCGCCGCGGGTGTCCGTGAAGCCACGGTGTCCCTGGGGTCACGGAGCTGGAGTCCGGCGAGGCCCCGCTCGGACGGGTGCGCCGGCCCGGCGGGGGCCGCAAACGCGCCGCCGACCTCGACACGGCGCTGCGCCCGGCATTGCTGGCACTGGTCGAACCGGACGTGTGCGGTGATCCGATGTCGCCGCTGCGGTGGACGACGAAGTCGACCCGCAAACTCGCCGCCGAACTCACCGCCCAAGGCCACCGGATCTCCGCCGACACCGTCGCGGACCTGCTGCGGGAAGAGGGCTTCAGCCTGCAAAGCAACGTCAAAACCCTGGAGGGAAAGCAGAATCCCGACCGGGACGCGCAGTTCCGTTACCTCAACGAACAGGTCAAGGACCACCAGGCCGCCGGGCAACCGGTGATCAGCGTGGACACCAAGAAGAAGGAACTGGTCGGGCAGTACGCCAACGCGGGCCGCGAATGGCGACCCGGCGGCGACCCGGTCAAGGTCGACACCCACGACTTCCCCGACAAGCCCCTGGGCAAGGCCGTGCCCTACGGGATCTACGACCTGACCGCCAACACCGGCTGGGTCAACGTCGGCACCGACCACGACACCGCCGCGTTCGCCGTCGAATCGATCCCCCGCTGGTGGAAGACGGCCGGCCGCAGCACCCACCCTCAGGCCCAACGCCTGCTGATCACCGCCGACGCGGGCGGCTCCAACGGCTACCGCGAGCGGTATGAGCACGCTCATCTACCACGGTCCGGACGCATGGCGGGCCGAGGTCGCCGCCGAGGAGCCCGCCCCACCGACACGGCTGGTCGAGGACTGCGACGCGCTGCAGCGCGACATCCCGCTCGACGGACACCGCGCCGCGTGCCTGACCGCGCAACTCACTGCGATGCGCGCGATCGCCCTCCACCTGGATGGCTCTGGCGTTCCGTTCCTTGAACACGCCCGGCAGTGCCTTGGCGTGCCGATCGATCGTGAGCCCGAGGACCGATTCGAGGCCGCCCACGCCCAGCTCGACGCCGCGCTTCCCGCTGGGCCCGGGTCGCTAGCCGAGCGTCTGCACGCGTGGCAGCAGGCCCATATCGTGCCGGCTGCTCGCCTTCCGGAGCTGGCCAGGCACGCCATTGCCGAGACCGTGGCCCGCACCCGCACGATCATCACGCTGCCCGACGAGCTGCATCTCGACGTCCGACTAGATACCGGGCCGCACCGCGGGCACTTCGCGGGCGAGGACCACGGCACGATCTACCTCAACGACAGCCTGCCGTTCAACGGGGCCGACCTGCTCTATGTCGTAGCGCACGAAGGGTTTCCCGGGCACATCGCCGAGTCGCTGCTGAAGGCCGCCCACCTGGCCGATCAGCCGGAGCACGGGGTCCGCTTCATGATTTCGCCGCAGTTCGTCATCAGTGAAGGGCTTGGGTTGCTCGCTCAAGAGGTCGTCTTCCCCGCCGACGAGGCGCAACGGTGGCTCACGGATAAGGTCCTCGCCCCGCTCGGGATCGGCCCGGACGGCAGCGACTTCGCCGCCATCCACAACGCCCGCAACATGCTGTGGGGCGTCTGGGGCAACGCCGCCGTCCTCGCGGCCGAGGGACGACCCGACTCGGAGATCGCCGACTACCTGACGCACTGGGCGCTGCTCACCGAGGACGAGACGGCGTGGGCACTCGGCTCCCTGCGCTCGCCCAGCATGGGCGTCTACGTCCTGGGCTACTTCCACGGATGGCGGCTGCTGCAGTCGTGGCTCGACCATCCGGACCGACCGGCGCGAGTGCGGCAACTGCTCACCAAGCCGGTGCTGCCGGTCGACTTGACCTGACAGCGCCACGCGCCCCCATGCCGCCAGGCGCAGAGGGCGCACACTCGAAACTGCCTGAACCGCGCTGGGTTCGGTAGAGACTCGTTACTGGGGCAGGCGACCGGGCTAGTCAGGTCGCCTGGACGGTTGATCGCGTGAAGCTCGGGTGAAGTAGCCCCTGGCTGTGGACGCGGACGGAGGGTGTTCAAGATCGAGTTGTGGGCAACGACCTGAACACCCTCCTGACGGCACTTTACGTGTTGATCGATGACCACGTGGTGCCGCCCCGCACCGGCAGAGGCCGCCGTCCCGAGCTGACCGACAGTGAGCTTGTCTGTCTGCCGTAGCCCAGGCGTTGTTGGGTTACCACAACGAACGACGCTGGGTCCGGCACGTCCACGCCGACCCCGAACTGCGCGCCATGTTCTCCGCCATGCCCAAACAGTCCGGCTACCACACAGTGGTGCCTGGCCAACCCGAAGATCGGCGAACGCGAGGTACTCGCGGCCCTGCTCGACCACAACCACCACCTCCTCCGCGACGGCCAGGTGCTGCTCGCCGGCAAGGACTTCGAACGGCTCTGCCAACCCTGATCGCGGGGCACGTGATCGTTCTCGAAGCTGACGAAACCTGGTTGGCCTCAGTCAGCTCCGGCATTCAACCCTGATCGATGAGAAGCGCGGGGCACCGCATCGAGCCCTTGTCGACGAGCCGCTCGATGATGTCGTCAACGACGGTCCGCAGCAGGTCGCCCGGGTTGGCGGTGCTGGGAGGCGATCCCATAGTTGGGGACGGGAACACGCAGCCCCGCTCCCAACGGAGCATCACTCACACGCGGACAGCCCGAAGGATGACTCGATCACGAGACTGCCGGTGTAGAACCGCTGGTCATTCCTGTTCCCATCCTTTGGTACTCCCGCCGGGGGCACCCTCCAGGACCGGCACCAATCGGCCCCTCACCAGGCACAACGCGGTGAGGGGCCGATCTCATGGTGGTGTCCGGCCGATACCGGCCGTTCGCGGTCTATTCGCGGTCTCGCTCCGGACCCAAGCACGCGGTCGATACATTCACGAGCGCTGGTCCGTCGGCGAGGTCATGCGGCTGTGGACCGACACCGCCAGCTGGATCAGAAGGGGTCGACCTCGATGCCCAGACCCAGCCGCAACTCGACGTACATCCTGGGCCAGCCGTAGGTGCTCCGGGACAGTCCGGGAACCTCCCGGATCTGTTCGGCCTGCCATTCGTTTCCTCCGCGCGGGCCGAGAGCGGGCAGCCTTGTTTTCGAGCCCGCCCGGGCAACTTCGGTGCGAGGATGCCGTCATGGACTCTTACGTCGAGCGTTCGCCGTTGCCGCGTTTGGCGGGGGTGGTGCGGACGGTCTGGATCCAGCGCACCGGTGCGGCGGCGTACGTGCAACGGCACCTGCCCACGGGCGGGGTCGAGATCCACTTTCCGATCGGTGGCCGTCCCCAGCTGGTTGGTCCGCTGACCGGTCCGCAGATCGAGGTCATCCCGCCGGGCACCACCATCGTGGGTGTGCGCTTCCACCCGGGGGCCGCGCCGCCCCTCCCGACGGTGCTCGACGACCTGGTGGACCAGCGTCTGGGCCTGGCGGAGCTGTGGCGGAGTTCGGCGGACCGTCTCGTGGAGGCGATGGCCCTGGCCGCCACGCCCGAGCGGGCGCTCATGTTCCTGCAGGCTCACCTCTTGCAGGCGTTTCGAAGTGCGCTCCACGTGGATCCGCTGGTGGGTGCAGCCGTGAAGGCGCTGATGCCCTGGCAGTCGGCCGACATCGGCGCCCTGGCCACCCACCTGGCACTCTCCGCGAGTCAGCTGCGCCGCCGCTGCCTGCACGCAGTGGGGGTGAGTCCCAAGGTCCTTCACCGGACGTTGCGATTTCAGGGGTTTCTCGCGCTGGCTCAGGCCGGCGTCGTGGCCACGGGCCGGCGTGGCGCGGACGGCATGGCGGGACTGGCGGTCGACGTGGGGTACGCCGACCAAGCGCACCTCAGCCGGGAATGCCTTCGCCTGACCGGCCTCACACCGCGCCGGCTCCTCGGTGGCGACATCGACCGGTGCGCCTGTGGCCACGAGCACTCCGCCTCTTACAAGCCCTTCCTCGCTACCCGTGGCAGGCGGCCGCTACGAGTCTGACCGTGCGCGATCTGTTCAAGACCCGCCCGGCACGCTGCTCATAGTTTGAACTCGTGTCCAACCTGGCCGAGTTCGGCAACTCACTCGATGGCGAGTTGTTCGGCCCCGACTCGCCGGGCTACGAAGCGATCCGCCGCCCGGTCAACGCCGCCTACCGCGAGGTGCGTCCCCGGCTCGTGGTTCTGTGCCGCTCGGTTTCGGACGTCGTGGGCGCCATGACCTACGCGAAGGCCACCGGGGAGCGCATCACCCCTCGTGGCGGGGGGCACTGCTTCGCGGGCCGGTCGTCGACTGATGGGATCGTGCTCGACCTGTCCGGCCTTGATGGCATCTCCATGGTGGATGACCGGGTCACCACGATCGGAGCCGGCGCCCGCCTTGGCCAGGTGTACGCGGCGCTGCACAGCCACGGCCGGACCCTGCCAGCCGGGTGCGGGGCAGGCGTCGGCATCACCGGCCTCGCCCTCGGCGGCGGGATCGGCCTGCTCGGGCGCGAGCACGGACTGACCTGCGATCGCCTCGTCGGCGCACAGGTCGTGCTCGCCGACGGCAGCATCGTGGATTGCGACCACGACCACGACCCAGACTTGTTCTGGGGTCTGCGCGGCGCGGGGGGTGGCCAGTTCGGTGTGGTCACGTCGCTGCGGCTCGACACCGTCGGTGAGCCGCTGACCACCCGCATCGAGGCGCACTGGTCGGACACCGCTCTCGAGGAACTGGCCTCGGCCTGGCAAGCCTGGGCACCGGACGCCCCGGACGAACTCACCGTCAACCTCACCCTTGTGTCCGAGCCCGGCGCACCTGTGCGGGCCACCCTTTTCGGCGCCTCGACCCTCGGGGAGGAATCGACGCGGGAACTGCTGCAGGAGTTCGTCGACCGGGCGGACGTGGCGCCTGCGGTCGAGTTGCGCACCGGCCTGCCCTACCACCACCTGAAGCACACCTTCGCCGACCCGCGGGATCTACCCGAACGCGCGCTGCGGATCCGGTCGGAGTTCTTCTCCCACGCGATGGCCCGCCGCACCCTCGCATCGCTGCTGACCCAGCTCGGCGACCCGAGGACCATCGGCCGTCGGCAGATCACGTTCACCGCGATGGGCGGGGCCTACAACAGGGTCGCCGAGGACGCCACCGCGTTCGCCCACCGCGGCGAACGCTTCCTGCTGGAGCACATCGCCGGCGCGGCCGACCCGTGGGTCGATCGTTCCTGGGCGACCGCCCACGCCGACGGGTCAGGACGCGTCTACCCCAACTTCCCCGACCCAGCACTCGACGACTGGGCCGTGGCGTACCACGCGGGCAACTACCCCCGGCTGACAGCGGTCAAGAACGCCTACGACCCGCACCGGTTCTTCGACTTCCCCCAGGCCATCTGATCAACAGCGAAGGAAGAACATGAGCAAGGTATTCAGCGCCCACGCCGTCTCGGTCGACGGCTACATCAGTGGCCGCACTCCCGACGGCCACGAGGAGTTCGGACGCGGTCTCGGTGACGCGCCCATGCTCTTCGACTGGTACTTCGACGGGGACACGCCGAGCCGGCTGTTCGACGGATTCAAGCTCAGTGAGCCGAGCGCCCGGTTCTTCGACACCATCGCGGCACGAGTGGGGGCGACCGTCTCGGGGCGCACCACCTACGAGCATTCCAGCCATTGGGGAGGCGGCAGCCCGCACCCGACGGCGCCGCTCGTCGTCCTCAGCCACCGGCCCGCGCCCGGGATCAGCGAGACGCAGACGCTCGTCACCACCGGCATCGAGGACGCCATCGCGGCGGCACGCGAGGCCGCCGGTGACAAGGACGTCGCCCTCATGGGCGGCGGCGCGCTGACCTCCGCGCTGGCAGCGGATCTCGTCGACGAGGTCATTCTCCACCAGGTGCCCATCCTGCTGGGCGGCGGTCGCAGCTTCTTCCGGGAGCTCCCGGAGCACGTGCACCTCCGTCTGCTGGAGGCCATCCCGGCGCCCGGCGTGACCCACCTGCACTTCGAGGTGGCCCGATGATCCTCGTCACCGGCGGGCTCGGCATGATCGGCGCCCACACCGCCCGCGCGCTCATCGACCTCGGGCACGAGGTCGTCGTCACCGCACACCGCCGGACCGAGGTTCCGTCGTTCCTCGCCGGCATGGTCACCGTGGAATCCCTCGACGTCACCGACCGGGACGCCTTCCTCGCCCTCGCCGATCGTCACGACATCAGCGACATCGTCCACCTCGCCGGCACCATCCCCGACGAGGACCCGGTCCACTTCTTCCGCACGGACACCACCGGCCTGCTCAACGCTCTGGACGCCGCCCGCACCTGGGGCGTCCGCAGGTTCGCCGTCGCCAGTAGCCTCGGCGTCTACATCGGTCAGACCGAGACCCCCTGGCACGAGGACCTCGCCCTGCCCACCGCCGACCTGCCACACCTGATCATCGCCTTCAAGAAGGCCGTCGAGCCAATCACCACGCACAGCCTCGCACGCACCGGTATCCAGCCGGTCGTGCTCCGGATCGGGAGCATCTGGGGACCGCTCATGGACCCGGAATCACCGCTCAACCACATCCCGCCGTACATCAGCGCTGCACTCCGCGGTGAGCAGCCGCAGCCGCTGCACGCCGACGACGGCGGTGACAGCTGCTACGCCCCCGACGCCGGACACGCGATCGCCCTGCTGACGACCACGGAAACCCTGCGGCACCACACCTACAACGTCTCCAGCGGCCGGCCGTTCACCAACCGCGAGCTCGCCGGCGCCCTGCAGGCGATCACCCCCGGCTCGCGGCTCGACCTCCTGCCCGGACGACGGCACGGCCCCGGCAACGACCCCTACCTCGACATCACCCGGCTCACCCACGACACCGGCTTCACGCCGAACTTCGACGTCACCGCCGCGGTCGCCGACTATGTCGCCTGGCGCACCGACAATCCCCGCTGAAGGAGCACACATGCTCGGCCCCGACGCGCGCCGCGTACTCGACGGCACCTCGATCGCTCACCTCGCCACCGTCCTCCCGGACGGCTCGGCCTTCCGGCTGGTGCCGCTGCCCGGATTCAGCGGATTCTGCCGAGCGTGACCGTCAGCAGCTCGGGGTCGCCGTGGTTGACCTTGCCGCTGTGATCCTCGTTCGCGTTCGCGCTGACGTCGTCGTAGGCGAAGGCGTATCCTTTGCCGTCCGGCAGGTTCTCGTGTACGACGCGGGCGTAGTGGTTCGTGACCGGATGCTGGTAGAAGGTCGCCGGGTCCTCACCGTGCGGCTGTTCGGAGTTGATCAGCAACGTCGTCCTGTTGAAGGCGGCGGCGATCCGGGGAACGATCGCTTTGCGCTCCTCGCTGTCTGTGTCCGGGTTGTTGGCGAACGGTCCGCTGTTGCAGCCCCAGATGTCGCCCGTGGTCGGCTTGCCGAAGCGTTCCGCGCCGAACACCAGGTCGCCGCCCTCGACGCGGCCCTGAAGGATGCCGATGTCGTCGCGCTGCGAGTCGACGATCAGCGGTTCGCTCGCGTACTTGCCCCACACCTGGTCGACGTAGCCGCTCATATACCCGGCGAAGTCGCCTGCCCGGTGGTTCGGGTTGAGCACGCGGACCACGGTGCCATTCGCCTCCTGTACACAGGTCGGCCACGAGCCGCCCTGTGCCCACAGTGACGAGGCGACGCGGTCGATCGCTCCGCTGGGCAGGCCCGGAACCTCCTGGGTTCCGCCTGTGTGCGCCAGATGCAGGCCGACCGGGGCGGCGACGAAGTCGACGTAGCTGATGTTGGCGTACAGCTGGACGGAGTTGAGTGTGAACTCGGCGAAGGTCCAGTTCTTGTCGAAGTTGGGGTCGGCGTCGGCGACGAAGTTCGGATGCACGACCGCAGTTCTGCCGTCGGCCGCCCGCACGGCGAGGAACTCTAGCTTGTCGTCGGTCACGAAGTAGACCCGCGCGCCGTACATGCGGGGAACCACGACCTCGGTCGATCCGTTCACCGGAACGGCGGGGTCCTCCCCGAGCGGCTGGGGCGTGGGGCCACTCGCTGCCGGGTAATACACGCTGCCGTCGGGGCGAACGAACATCGCGCGGCCGTCCGCATCCGCCTGGCCGGTGATGTAGGCGTAGGCGGTCTTACCGGAGTTGTTGACCAGCCGGAACCGCAGACTTTCCGGCGCGGCCACTGCGAACGGAGCGGTCAGCGTTCCCGCCCACAGCGGCGAGCTGAGCGCCGCGGCGGACATCCCGAGAAACTGCCGACGTGAGACCATGGACTTCCTCCAGACCGCGTTTCATCTCGAAAGCTGTGTGATCGACACACAGTCTGCCGGTCTAGACCTCTTGGCGGTACCTCCGAAAGTGGTTCTGATGACGCCATGCGGCGTACGTTCATCGCGGCGTTTCGGTGAGCGCGTCGGAGAGTTCGTTGGACCGCCGGCCTTCTCCGGCCTCAGGTCCTGGAACCGCCCGGAGTCGCCGGTGTTCATCCCGCCTGACCGGTTGCAGCATCCGGTCAGGCGGTAGCCGGCTTGCGCACCACCTGCTCAGGCGTGTGCTTCATCCACCTAGCAATATTGATGTCGAGCCTTCCTTCCACAAGGGACAGGCCACGCCCGGCAACGACGACGGTTGAGTGGACTGCGCGCGATCTCCGCGGGTGGCCATCCGGTGACGGCAGCGCCAGACTCGGAAACAGACGAAGAAGGACAGCGAATCGCGTGCGGGTCCCGTTCGGGTCTGGTCATCGCCTGGCATGGACGCGACCGGCACGGGCACGGTCTGCCGGCTCGGGCGGCCCCTCCTCCAGGCGCTGGTACGCGGCCTCGATCACGTTGTCGGCTTCGACGGCCGCCTCCAGCAAGCTGCTCCCCTGCTCCGTGCGCCGCGCGACCGCTCGGCGCCAGCGATCGAGATTCTCCTTGCTGAGCTCGAGGAATTTGCGCGCCGGGGCCGAGAGCGGCGAACTGGGCATGATGGCGTAGATCGGCCGGAAGGTCAGCGGGTCGATCGTGCGGAGGTTCGCCCCTCGCCGTCGAGCGTCGAGGGCCTGGCGCATCGGCAGGAAGGCGGCACCCGCTCCGGCGATGATCAGTGGAACGAGGCCCGCGGACTCGGAGACGTCGACGACCACGGCCGGCTCGACTCCGCTGGCGTCGCGAATCGACTGGAGGTAGGACCGCCCGAATCCACGGTCGATGATCATGGGCAGGCCGTCGAGCATCGCGATGGGGACCGGCTCGGGGAACTCGGTACGCCAGCCGGGCGGCAGGGCGAGCACGACCTCACCGTCACCGACGTGGACACATTCGATCCCTTGCCGGGACACGGGGGTCACGGTGTAGGCAAGTTCGGCTTCGCCCGATCTGATCAAGGCGATGATGTCCTCCGTGTCCCCGTGGTGCTGCGTCAGCCGGACGGTGAGGCCAGGGTGCTTGCGACGGAAATGGCCCACCCACGCGGCCAGGAAGTTCGAGGTGAGCGAGGCGGAGATCGCGAGGTCGACCCTCCCTCGCTCCAGCCCGCGGTATTCGTCAGCGACCTCGCGGGCGTGCTGCAGGTCGCGAACGACCTGCCGCGCCGGACCGACGAGCGCTTCACCCGCCGGGGTGAGCACCAGCCCGCGCCCGACCCGGCGGAACAGCTCGATGCTGAGCTCTGCCTCCAGTCGGCGGATGATCTGCGACACGGAAGGCTGGGCGAGATACAGCGCGGAAGCCGCCCGAGTGATGCTGCCGTGATCGACGACGGCGAGGAAGCATTCGAGCTCGTGGACCTTCATCGTATGATCCAAAGCCCGCCCCGCCTCGCCGGTCAAGGTTCGTACCGCGGGAGGGTGTCGGTGTCCGCGCCCACCTTCGGTACGGCTCGGTCCGGTGCGGGGTCGACGCCGTCGAGGCTGAACGGCAACGACGGGATCGGGTAGCGCTCACCATCCGGGCTCACCCCGGTCGTCAGGATTCCGCTGGACCGCGTGTCGGACGCGGCGGCCACCTCACGATAGGTCCGCACAGCTGCCGCGACGATACCCCGGTCCGCCAGCGCGGCGAGGCACTCGTCGGTCCGGGCAGTGCCGAAGGCCTCCGAGATCTCGGCCAGGAGAACGTCCCGGTGCGCGACCCGGGCCGGATTGTCGGCGAAGCGTGGGTCCTCGAGCATCCAGGTCTTCCCCATGAGCTCGCACAGCCGGGCGAAATGATCGGGCGTGTAGGCCGAGAGCACGATGGTCCCGTCCGCGGTATGGATGAGATCTGCCGCGGGCGCCACCGTCGCCTGACCATTGCCCTTCCGGCGCGGTTCCTGACCGGAGGCGTGCCACTCGCCCCACATCGCCGACTGCATGTGGATCATCGCGTCCAGCAGCGACACCTCGATGACCCCGCCTTGGCCCGTGCGCTCACGACGCAACAGCGCGGCGAGGACACCTTGGACGACCGCGTAGCTCGCGGCGACATCGGCGATCGGGAACCCGACACGCAGCGGATCGCCGTCCTGCTCCCCGTTGATCGACATGAGGCCGCTCTCCGCCTGCGCGGCGATGTCCAGACCCGCCCGCGACGCCGAAGGGCCCTTGGAGCTGAACCCGCTGACCGACACGTACACCAGCCGGGGGTGGTCCGGCACGAGGTCGCCGGCGCCGAGCCCGTGGCGGGCCATCGTCCCGGCCCGGAGATTCTGGACGACGACGTCCGCCTCCGCGATCAAGCGCAACGCGACGCGCTTGTCGTCATCCCTCGTGAGATCGAGCGCGACCGACCTCTTGCCCCGGTTGAACGCGAGCACGATGCCCTCGCCGTAGGCGCCGATGCCGCGAGCCTGGTCGCCGGTCGGTGACTCGACCTTGACGACCTCCGCGCCGAGATCGGCCAGCAGCTGCGTCGCCGCGGGAGCGGCGATGTAGTGACCGAACTCGACGACTCGAATGCCCGCAAGTGGGTTGGCCATACCGCTCCTACTCCCCGGTGAACACCGGTCTACGCTTCTCCAGGAACGCGCGAGCCGCTTGGCGCGCGTCGTCGCTGCGCGCACAGTCCACCATGCGCGGCACCTCACGCTCGAGGTACTCGGCCAGGGTGAACCGCCCTGCGTCGGCCAGATTCTTCTTCGCGTACCGCATCGCCTTCGGCGCCTGACCGGCGAGCTTGTCTGCCAGCTCGCCGACCCGGGCCGGCAGGTCCGCCGCGATCTCGGTCACGAGCCCGGCCTCCAGGGCCTCCCCCGCCGTGATCTTGCCCGGATCGAGAAGAAGCGCCCGCGCACGGGCACTGCCGACCGCGCGAGTCAGCAGCCACGCGCTGCCCAGGTCGCCGGAGACGCCTGCGCTCACGAAAGCCGTGTTGAACACCGACTCCGGGGCAGCGAGCCGGAAGTCGGTGGCCAGCGCCAGCGAGAGGCCGGCGCCCGCGCATGCCCCGTTGACGGCGGCGATCGTCGGCGCGGGGAAGGACGCGATCCTCTCCACGACGGTCGACGCCACGGCCAGCCGATCGCGATCGTCGGCGACGGAGCGCCCTCGCAGTGTGCGTGTCTCCTGGTCGCGCGCGTGCTCCGACCCCACACGGGCCAGGTCGGCACCGACACAGAAGTCGTTACCCGATCCGGTGACGACGAGGACTCGGAGCCCCTCGGCGGTGTGGGCTCGCTGGAGGGCCGCAAGCAGGTCCTCGACGAGCTGCCAGGAGATGGCATTGCGGCGCTCCGGCCGGTTCAGGGTCACGGTGGCGACGCCGCCGTCGAGCGTGAAGAGCGCGGTGCCGGAGCCGATCGCGGTGCCGCTCACCGGGGCAGGCCCAGCAGGTCGCGCGCGATCAGCGTGCGCTGGATCTGGGCGGTGCCGCCGGCGATCCGCTGACCTCGTACCTGCAGGTGCCGCCAGCGCAGATGGCCGGCCAGCTCCCCGGCCGGCGCCGTGCTGAGCTGGCCGTCCACGCCGAGAACGTCGGCACCGAGGTCGGCGATCGCCAGTCGCGTACGCGACCACAGCAGTTTCGTGATCGAGGCCTCCCTGCCCAGATCCTCACCTCGGCCGAGACGGGTCATCGTGTCGTACGCGCGAACGCGCAGCAGTTCGAGGTCGGCCCTGCAGCGGGCGATCCGCGCGCGGATCGACGGGTGCTCGATGGCGGGGCGACCGTCCTTGCCGGTGCACCGGGCCGCGGCGATCACGTCGTTCAACTCGTGGCTGAACTCCACGTACTGGCCGATCGGTGAGGCCTGCCGTTCCACCGAAAGCAGATATTCGGCTACTCCCCAGCCCTCGTCGATCTCACCGACCACGTTGCCCTCGATCGGTACACGCACGTCGTCGAGGAACTCGTGCCCGAGGTCCGGCGACCCGGACATCTGGCGGATCGTCCGCACCTCGACCCCGGGCAAGGTCAGGTCGATCAGCAGGAACGTGATGCCGCGGCGCCGTGACTCCCGCGGACTCGTACGCACCAACGCGAACAGCGCGTCGCCGTAGCGGGCCATGGAGGTCCAGATCTTCTGACCGGTGACCACCAGAGTGTCACCGTCGCGCACGGCCGTGGTCCTCAGGCTTGCCAGGTCGCTGCCGCTCTCGGGCTCGGAGAACCCCTGGCACCAGATCGTGTCCCCGGAGAGGATGCCCGGGAGGAGCCTGCGTTTCTGATCGGCCGTCCCGTAGCGCAGCAACGTCGGCCCGAGCAGGGTCGTGCCGAGATAGGTCAGCCCCAGGTAGGGCCCGATCGGTGCTCTTGCCCGCGCCATCTCCTCGTCGTGCACGGCCCGCACCTCGTGGTCGGCCCCGCGCCCGCCGAACTCGACCGGCCAGTCGACGCCGGTGAACCCGTTGTCGAACCGGTCCTTCTCCCACTGTCGCCGAAGCTCCAGGGACTCGGTGGTGCCGTCTCGCTCGAGCCAGAACCGCGGGCGGCGCCACGCCATGGGGACCGACTCGTCCAGCCAGCGCCGGATCTCCTTCCGGAACCGTTCGGCCTCCGGTGAGTAGCGCAGATCCATGCTGTGGTCACTCCCTGTCCCGAGATCCGATCGTGGTGCCGCCGGACACGCGAACCATCCTCGGGACTGCCGACATAGTACGTCAAAGAGCAAAATCGAACGCGACCCATTGTCCAGCGCAATACGTTACTCATTGCGTTGAACAATGGATGGCTTTGGGTTCACGTCTTTGACGTACTGATTCGTCACGTTGTGGACTGTGTGGCACCTCAACGGAGTGGACCGGTGTCATGGATTTTCGGCTCAGCGACGAGCAGGTCGCGATGGGCGGCGCTGTGCGGCAGTGGATGGATCGCCACATGGACCTGGCGGCCGTGCGGGAGTACGCCGATGCCTTGTCAGCGGAGGACGCCGAGCTGTACCGGGCGGCGGCCGACCTCGGATGGCTGGGTGTGACGGCACCGGAAGGAGCCGGCGGTCTCGACCTCGGCCTGCTCGACCTGTGTGTCGTCGCCGAGGCGCTGGGTGCCCGCCTGAGCCCTGCCGGTGTCTCGACCCGAATGGCAGCCTCCGACGTCCTCGCGCTGTCCTCCGGGCCGGAACAACTCTGCCGCTGGCTCGCGCCGGTGGTCTCCGGCGACCTTGCCGCGACGACGGCCCTGCACGCTCCGGGCGGTGCGTGGGACCGCCACGGCATCGGCGTCACCGCCACGGCCGACGGCGCGCTCGACGGGGACGCGGGATTGGTCGACCACGCCGCCGACTCGGGCATCGTCGTGGTCGCGGCCGCCTCCGCCGACGGGGTCGCACTGTATGTGGTGGAGACCGGGCACCCGGGGGTTTCACGCCGTCCGGCCGACCCCGCCGACCGGACGGTGCGTGCGGCCAGGGTGACCCTGGCCGGTGTTCCGGCGGAGCGCCTGCTCCGGTCCGGCGCCGGACACTTCGAGCGGGTCATGCAGCGGCTGACCGTGCTCGTGACCGCGGACCTCGTCGGTGCGGCCGGAGCCGCGCTCCGGCTCACCGTCGACCACGTCAAGCAGCGTCACCAGTTCGGGCGTGCGGTCGGCACCTTCCAGGCCATCCAGCACGAACTGGCCGAGCTGTATCTCGAGTGGACGGTCATCACCCACGCGTTGTGGTACACAGCCCACAGCCATGACGCGGGCCTGGACGAGGCCGCGTTCATGACCTCTGTGGTGAAGAGCCGCGCGGCCGACCTGGCCTGCCGGATGTCCGCGGCCATGGTCCAGTTCCATGGCGCCATCGGCCTCACCTGGGAGCACAGCGCGGGCCTGTTCTTCGCCCGGCTCCACCGGGACGCGTACAACTTCGGCGATGCCGACTGGCACCACCCGATCATCACGGCGGCCGCCATCGGGGCGGGCGCCCATTCGCACACGGGAGTTGCACCATGAGTATTCGTCCGATCCGGATGCGCCGCCGTGCCGCGATGCCCGCGATCCTCGCGGCGAGCGTCCTCCTCGCGGCGGCCTGTGGCGGGCCGCCCGGTCAGGGGGCTTACCCGGCACGGGACGTCCAGATCGTCGTCCCCTATCCGGCCGGGAGCAGCATCGACACCACGACCAGGGCGCTGGCCGAGGTCATCAACGACCAGGGCAAGCTCGGCAAGCGCGTTCAGGTCGTCAACAGGGAAGGAGGCGCCGGCTCGGTCGGGACCACGGCCACGCTCAACGCCAAGCCGGACGGCTACACCGTCGGCGTCCTGCCGGACGGCCCGCTCACGTTGATCCCGCACACCGAAGAGGTCTCCTACGACCCGCAGAACATCTCGGTGATCAACGAGGTCACGATCTCGCCGGTGATGTTCGTGGTACCGGCGGACTCGCCGTACCGGGACCTGCGTGACCTGATCGACGCCGCGAACGTCCGCCCCGGGGCGATCACGCTCGGCGAAGGCCCGCTGAACTACGCGGTCCCTGCCGAGAAGTTCGAGCAGCTGACGGACACCCGGTTCAAGCACGTCGCATTCGACGGTGACCAGGCGACCACGACGGCGCTGCTGGGCAACAACCTCGATGTCGGCGTCATGCAGCTGGCCGGCGCCTTCGCGCAGTTGGAGTCCGGCAAGGTCCGCGCGCTGGCGATCGCGTCTGCGGAGCGCGTCGACCTCGCCCCGGACATCCCCACCTTCGACGAACAAGGTGTCGGCCTCGGCTGGGAAGCGTACAACGTCGTGGTCGCCCCACCGGAGCTGCCGGACGCCGTCGGCAAGAAGCTGTCCGAGGTCTTCGGTTCGGCCGTCAGGAGTGCGGAGTTCACCAAAGCGGCGCAGGATCTGGGCCTGGTCGTGAGTGGTGCCGGCAGCGCGGCGGCCACGAAACGCCTGACCGACAAGTCCGCCGCGGCGGCGGGTCTGCTCGCCCCGTCGAAGTGACGATGAGCGCGGGGCGGGTTCGCGTCAACCCCGACATGATGGCGGCCGCGACGCTGCTGGGACTGGGCCTGCTGTACGGCGGCCTGGCCCTGGACGAGGGTCTCGGCACCGTGCCGGACACCGGCGCGGGCTTCTTCCCCTTCCTCGTGGCGCTGGTGCTCGTGGCATCCAGCATCACCGTGCTCGTACGCGAGCGACCTCGTGGGACCGAGGCCGATGCGCCCGCCGACGAAGACGAGGAGGGCTTCGCCGGCACGGTCCACTGGCGGCGGGTCGTCGGGGTCGTGCTCGCCGCGCTGCTCGTGCCGCTGTTCGGCACCACCGTGGGGATGATCGTGACTCTGTCGATCGCTCTGGTGCTGATCGCCAAGATCATGGGGTTGTCGCGGTGGAGCAGCGCGCTCATCCTCGGGCTCGCTTTCGGGGCCGCCACCTGGCTGATCTTCGTGTACTGGCTGTTCGTCCCGCTGCCGACCGGGACCCTCGGACTGGTCTGACCGGAAAGGACAGACGTGCTCGACAACCTCTGGGCGGGCTTCGCCGCCTTCGCCGATCCGACCTACCTGACCCTCGCGGTGGCCGGAGTGGTACTCGGCACGTTGGTCGGGGTGCTTCCCGGCATCGGGCCGATCGGTGCGATGTCGGTGCTGCTCGGCATGACCACACAGCTGGGTCCCGCGGGCTCGCTGATCCTGTTCGCCGGCATCTACTTCGGTTCCACCTACGGAGGGTCGACGACCTCGATCCTGCTCAACGTCCCCGGCGAAGCGTCCTCGGTGGTCACCGCGCTCGACGGCCACGAGATGACGAAACGAGGCAGGTCGGGACCCGCGCTGACGATCGCGGCGGTCTCGTCGTTCGTCGCCGGGACCGTCGCCATCTTCGGTCTCATGATGTTCGCTCCGTGGCTGAGCGGGGTGGCCGTCAAGCTCGGGCCGCCGGAGTACGCGGCTCTGTGCCTGGCGGGACTGCTGCTGTTGGCGGCGCTGTCCAGCGGGTCCACCGCGAAAGCCGTCGTCATGATCTGCGCTGGGCTGGCGATCGGCACGGTCGGCATCGATCCGGCAGGCGGCGACTTGAGGTTCACGTTCGGTTCGGACGCGCTCGCGGAGGGGTTCAGCTTCATCGCCCTGGTCATGGGCGTCTTCGGCATCGCGGAGGCCTTGACGCTGGCCGGCAGGCGGTGGCGTCCGGAACCCGTCAGGGCCCCGAAGCTGCGGGAGTTGCTGCCCTCGCGACAGGAGTCGCGGGACGCGGCGCCCGCGGCGCTGCGCGGATCGGCGACCGGGTTCCTCCTCGGCTTGGTTCCGGGCCCTGCCGCGGTGCTGTCGACGTTCGCCTCCTACGTGACGGAACGCAAGATCTCAAAACGTCCGGAGAAGTTCGGCGCTGGCGCCGTGCAGGGAGTCGCCGGCCCGGAGGCGGCGAACAACGCCGCGGCCGGCGCCGCGTTCATACCGTTGCTGGTGCTTGGCATCCCGTTCGCGCCGACCATGGCGCTTGTGCTCGCGGCACTGCTGCTGAACGGCGTCGTTCCCGGTCCGACCTTCGTCGACGACCAGCCCGAACTGTTCTGGACCGTGATCGCCGCGATGTACATCGCGAACTTCATGCTGCTGGTGCTCAACCTGCCGATGGTCGGCCTGCTCACCCGGCTGCTGGCCATCCCGCCTCAGGCGCTCATGCCGTTCGTGATCGGGCTGTGCATCGTCGGCGTGTACGCCGAGGGCAACTCGATGTTCGACGTGGTGGTCATGCTCATCGCGGGCCTGCTCGGCTTCCTGCTGCGCAGATCCGGATTCAGCATGGCGCCCTTCGTGCTGGCGGTCGTCCTCCAGCCCACCCTCGAAGGCTCGCTGCGCCAGACCCTGGCCTACTCCGACGGTGACCCCGGCTACCTCCTCGGACGGCCCGTCGCGATGGTGATCCTCGCCCTGGTCGTCGTGGCGGTAGCCCTGTCCACGCGGCGGGCGCTCCGCGCGCGAAAGGAGCAACGCCTGGCGGCCCGGCGGGAAGCAAACGATGCGCCCGGTCCGTGATCACCGGGCTCGGGGCAGCCGCGCAACAGACCCACAGCTGCCGAGTCCTCACGACGCAAGATCGAGGCGCGATGGCGGCCGTATTCGTGCCGGGGCGGGATCAATCTTCGCCTTCTGCGGTCAGGTCGCCAGGCATGACCGTGGCGATGAGACCCGCGACGAACTGGGGAACCTCCTCGGTGTCGAGTACCAGACTTGGTTCGCTGTGGTCCCTGCTCCAAAAGATCTCGACCGACTGGTGATCCGAGCGCCGGAGGCACCCAGTGGGTGGCCGAGCGCGACAGCACCACCATGGCGGTTCAAGCGATCGGCGGGCACATCGAACTCTCGTCGCCATGCCAGAGGTACGCAGGCGAATGCCTCGTTCACCTCGAACGCGTCGATGTCCCGCAGGGCCAAGCCGGATCGTTTCAGGATCCGGTAGGTCGCCGGTATCACGCCCATCAACATCAGCACGGGATCGTCCCCGACCACGGCAGTACTGTGGACTCTGGCCCTCGGTCGCATGCCCAGTGACGCGGCCTTCTCGCTGCTCATGATGAGCACAGCGCTCGCACCGTCGGTCAGCGGAGAGGAGTTGCCCGCCGTAACACACCAGTCGATCTCCGGGAACCGGTCGAGCACGCGGTCGTCGGCAAAGGACGGCCGCAGCCGGGCCAGTGCCTCTACATTGGATTCGGCCCGAATCGTCTCCTTGCGATCGAGCGCGGTGCCGGGCACCGGGGCCGTACGGATCAGCGTCACCGCTGCTCGACCACAGTGGCGCCTGGCTCATGGACTCCACTCCGCACGCGATCACCACGTCCGCCGCGCCCGCGACGACGGTGTGCGCGGCGAAATGCAGGGCCTGCTGGCTCGAACCGCATTGCCGGTCCACCGTGGTGGCGGGCACGCTCACCGGGAATCCCGCGGCCAGCACCGCGCTGCGGGTGATGTTCGCGGCTTGCACGCCAGCCTGGGTGACACAGCCTCCGATCACCTCGTCGATCAGTTCGGGCTCGATACCGGTGCGGCGGACGAGCTCGTGCAGCACGCCGGCGAGCAGGTCCGCCGGGCGCACCTCGGCCAGTGCGCCACCGGACTTCCCTTTCCCCGCGGGGGTGCGCACCACGTCGACGATGACCGCGTCACGCATCAGCGCCGTCCGACTTCGATCGCACGGTGAACCGGGCGGTCTGTAGCTGAATCAGCCCGTCGCGCATGACGAAGGTGTCCACTCCGTCGATGATGTCGTGCGCCTTGGCGTCGGCGGTCCATTCCAGCAGCACGGTGTCGTCGTCGGCGACGAGGGTGCCAACCGACAGTGTGAAGCCGGGAAACTGCTCCAGTACGCCCGCGAAGACTTCGGTGAGCGCGGCTCGCCCGGCCACGACACCGTCAGGCGTGATGAACCGGGCGTCCTCGGCGTAGTCCGAGATGACGCCCGCCAGGTCACCATCAGCGAGAGCGCCCGCGTGGTGGTCGATGATCTCTTCCGGGGTTCGTGTCATGAACCTCTCCTGTGGCGTGGACATGCGGATCAGCCGCGCAGGCGGAGCTTCGCGCGCTGCAGCTTGCCGACGTCGTTGCGGGGCAACGCGTCGACGTAATCGAAGACTCGGGGGCGCGCGTGTGCCCCGACACGGTGGCCCACGGCGGACCGCAGCTCCTTCTCGAGCTCGGTCACGGGCAGATCCGGCGCGGCGCGGACCAGCACGCGCGCAGAACGGTGCCGCCGTTCGGACCGGGCGCGGCCACGGCGGCGGCCTCAAGCACGTTCGGGTGCTCGGCCAGTACTCGCTCGACCTCGACCGGGCTGATGTTGTAGCCGGATGCGATGATCATGTCGTCCTCGCGGCCGAGGAAGCACCATCGCCCGTCAGGGCGCACGCACGCTCGGTCCTCGGTGACGAACAGATCGCCCTGCCATCGGGCATCCCATGCGCCGGGGCGGTTCTCGTAGCCGTTGCTGAGCTGGTAGCGGGGCCGTTCGACGGCGATCAGCCCGCTCTCTCCCGCCTCGACGGGGTTGCCGTCCGGGTCGAGAAGTTGGACGTCGAACCCCGGAATCTGCCCGCCGAGGGTGCCCGGTTCAGGATCCGCTCCGCCGGCCAGATCGGCGGCCGCGCGCAGGACCTCGCGGCCGACCTCGGTCGAGCCGGTGAAGGCGACCTTGTCGATGCCGGGATGGGCGGCGATCGCGGCACCGGCGGTCTCACCGTAGCCGGGCAGGATGTTGACCACGCCCGGCGGGAAGCCGGCCTCGTCCATCAGCTCCCCGAGCCGCAGCGCCGTCAGCGGTGTCTGCTCGGCCGGTTTGAGCACGACCGTGCAGCCTGCGGCCAGCGCGGGAGCGAGCTTCCACGCGGCCATGTTGAGCGGGAAGTTCCACGGGATGATGGCGCCGACCACGCCGACCGGTTTCCTGCGGGTATAGGCGTGGTAGTTCGCGCCGGGGTGTAAGGCACCGAGAGCGTGGCGGTCCTGCCGCTGATCTTGTCGGCCCAGCCGGCCATGTAGCGCAACTGACCGGCGGCCAGCGGGACGTCCGCGGCCAGCGCGGCCGCCTGTGGTTTGCCCTGGTCAAGTGATTCCAGCTGAGCGAACTCCTCGGCCCGCTCCTCGAGCAGGTCGGCCAGGCGCCAGATCAACGTCCCCCGCCGGGCAGGCGTCAACCGGGACCACGGCCCCGAAAGGGCACGCCGAGCGGCGGCGACCGCGCGATCGACATCGCGGCCCTCGGCGGCGGCTACGGTGGCCAGGGTCGTGCCGTCGCTGGGGTCCACGGTGCCGAGGGTGCTGCCGTCGAGGGCGTGGACCCATTCGCCGTCGACCAGGAACGGTCCCACGCGGCCGAGCAAGTCCCGGACGTCGGCGCGCAGCCTGTCCTGCTTCGCGGGCCGGCTGGTGGTGGTCATGGTCATATCCCCGCGTAGCTGATCAGCCCGCGGATGTTCCTTCCGTCGAGCATGTCCTGATATCCCTTGTTGATCTCGTCGAGCGGGTACGTCTTGGTGACCAGTTCGTCGAGTTTGAGCTCGCCGTCCATGTACAGGTCGAGCAGGCGGGGAATGTCGATGCGGGGATTCGACGATCCGAACAACCCGCCGCGGATCTGCTTCTCGTAGCACGTCAGCACGAACAGGTCGAGATCGACCTTCAGCTGGTCGCCGGGCGCGACGGAGGTGACCACGAGAACGCCGCGCTTCCCGACGAGTTGGAGCGCGGGCTCCACCAGCCTGCCTTCGGCGATGCTGGTGGTGAGGACGGCCCGCTGTGCCATGGTCCCGTCGGTGAGCTCCCGCACCAGCGGCAAGGCGTCCTCGATGCTTGCCGTGGTGTGCGTGGCGCCGAACTCCTTCGCCTTGTCGCGCTTGAACTCCACGGTGTCCACCGCGACGATGTGTTTCGCGCCGGCGTAGCGGGCACCTTGCACCGCGTTCATGCCGATGCCACCGGTGCCGAGCACCACGACCGTGTCTCCGGGTTCGGTGCCCGCCGTGTGGAAGGCCGAGTCCCACCCGGTGGTGACGCCGCAGCCGACCAGCGCTGCCTTGTCCAGGGGAACGTCGTCGCGGATCTTGATGACGTTGGCTTGGTTGACCACCGCATACGGCGCGAAGGTCCCCAGCAGGCACATCGTGCCCACACCCTGACCGCGCGCCTTCACCCGGTGCTGCCCGTCGGACAGCGCGACCCCACCGAACAGATGCGCACCCAGGTCACACAGGTGGGTTCGCCCTGATACGCAGGAGAAGCAGCGACCGCAGGAGGGGATGAACGCGAGTACGACATGGTCGCCCGGAGCGAGGCCGGTGACCTCAGGCCCGACCTCTTCCACGACCCCGGCGCCCTCGTGGCCGCCGAGCATGGCGTCCAGGCCGACATAGACCCCCGAGTCGATGTGGTCGTCGGAATGGCACAGTCCCGATGCGGCCAGCTTGACGAGCACCTCGCCGGACCGTGGTGGGTCGATCTCGATGTCTTCAACCGACCAGCCCTTGCCTGCTCCGGGGTTCCAGCAGATCGCGCCTCGTGTCTTCATCGACTCTCCTCCGAGGTAGTGTTGACCGACGATGCTGTCTTCGCGGTGAGCAGCGCGAGGAAGGTGATCGCGCAGCCGCCGACGATGTAGAGCGCGAGCACCCACGACTCGCCCACGGCGGCGAACATGGTGGCTGCGAGAAACGGGGCGGTGCCGCCTGCGAGTGCGCCGCCGATCTGGTAGGTCACCGATGTCCCGGTGTAGCGCAGTTGGCGGGGAAGAGCTCCGCCAGGTAACCGGCGACCGCGCTGTAGGTCACGGCGTGGCCGATCGGGATCGCCAGGACCATCGCGATCAGGATCAGCCACGGTGAGCCGCTGTCGAAGAGCCAGAAGTAAGGGAAGGCGATCGCGGCCATGTACACCGATCCGGCCAGTAGCATCCGCCGCCTGCCGAATCGGTCGGCGAGCACCGCGGCCGCCGGGATGGTGAACAGGTCCAGCACGAACGCCGCGATGATCGACAACAGGATCACGTCACGTGAGATCCCCAGATGTTGCGGGCCGTAGGAGAGCACGAACACGGCCACCAGGTAGAACGGGACGAAAGCGGCGGCCTGTGTGCAGATGCCGACCACGAGCGGGCGCCTCGCCCCGCGCAGGACCTCGGCCAGCGGGAACGCCGACAACGACTTCGACTCGCGAACGCTGCGGAAGTCCGGAGACTCGACCACCTGCACTCGGATGTAGAGCCCGACGGCTAGCAGAGCGACGCTGGCCAGGAACGGCAGTCGCCATCCCCACGCCTGGAACTGCTCCTCCGGCAGTTGCCCGACCAGAAAGAACGCGGCAGTCGAGAGCACCATGCCCGCAGGCACACCCGCCTGCGGCCAGCTGCCGTAGAACGCCCGCCGCCCTGGCGGAGCGTGCTCGACGGCCATCAGCACGGCGCCTCCCCATTCGCCACCGACGGCGAATCCCTGCACCAACCGGGCCAGCACGAGCAGGGCGGGCGCGATGATCCCGACTTGGTCGTAGGTCGGCAGTAGTCCGATGGCGACCGTGCCGCATCCCATCATCAGCAGCGACAGGACCAGTATCTTCTTGCGGCCGATCCGGTCGCCGAAGTGGCCGAAGACGACACCGCCGAACGGGCGCGCCACGAAGGCGACGCCGAAGGTCGCGAACGCCGCCAGCGTGCCCGCGGCAGGGCTGAGGGCGGGCGGCCAGGACCGCGGCCGCCTGCGCGTGAGCTATCACCACAACTGGTTCGACGGCACCAACCAGCGGCACCCGCGGGTGCGCTTCGGTAATCCGGTACACGTCTACAACAACTACTACGGCGGCGTCACCAGCTATGGCGTAGCATCCACAACGGAGGCGGGCGTTCTTGTCGAGGGCAACTACTTCGAGAACACCCGGGATCCGTTCCACCGCGGCGAGGGCAGCTCGCCTGCCGGCTCACTGGTCGCCAGGAACAACCACTTCGTGAACTCGGGCAGCGGCGAGCAGGGCGGCAGCGTGAACGGCATCCCCTACTCCTACTCGCTGGACCCCGCCGGCAACGTCAGGTCGATCGTGCGTGGCGGTGCGGGCGTGGGAAGAATCGGCTGACCTCACCGGGTGGTGCGGGGCGGACGGCGCGCAGGAGACCCTATCCCTTGGCGAGGAAGTCCCGCACCGCCGCGCTGAACTCGGCCGGGCGCTCGATGTGCGGACTGTGCCCGGCGCCGGCGACGACCACCTCGTGGCATCGACCACCGGCCGCCACGTAGCGATCCAGCACGGCGCGGGTCTGGGCGACCATCGGCTGCGGCGGGTGTGTGGCCTCACCCGGCCAGCCAGGCACGGCACCGATCGAGCCGAGGTAGGCGAGGTCGAACATGGAGGTGTCCGAGACGATCTGGTCCTCGGCGCCCCTTATCCACAGGATCGGCGGCTTCGGAGTGATCCGGTGCAGGTCGTCGAGCCGGAAGTGGCTGGGTGCGATGGCGTTGAGCACACCGGAGTCGCCGGGCGCGACACCCGGCCACGCGTCGGTCTGCACGAGGTTTCCGGGATAGTGCTCTTCGCCGATGCGGGTGCTCAGCATCGACTCCACGAACGTGTCCGTGAGCTCCGGCTGACAGGGTGGCCTGACATAGAAGGAGAGCAGTACCTGCCGTGGCGAGAGCGGTGAGTCTGCCGACCGCTCACCCGCAGACAGCAGCCGGACGAAGTCCGGGTTCGCCGTCCCTGCGCCGGAGCCGGCACCCGCCTCGTCGGTCAGCTCGCCCTCCACGCCGCGGGTTCCGCCGAACCCGTACGGCGAGACCGGGTTCACCAGAGTCACCGTGCGCACCAGCTCCGTGCGGTCCCGCAGCAGTTGCAGCACGACGCCGCCGCCAAGGCTCCAGCCGACCAGGTGCGCGGGTTCCAGGCCGAGCACCGTCAGCACGGCCGCGAGGTCGTCGGAGTAGTCGCGCACGCCCCTGGTCGCGTCGACGGGTTCCGGGTCGGTGCCGCCGAACCCGCGCAGGTCCACCGCGAGCGGCCGGTAGCCCGCGCGCAGGTCCAGCATCGCCTGCTGCCAGAAGAGGCTGGACGACACGTTGCCGTGCACGAAGACGACGGGCGTGCCGGAGCGTCCTTCGGCCTCGAGAACGTTGACGGTGAGCCGGTGGGTGGCGACGGAACGGGCGGTGATCCCGCCGAGCAGGTGGTCCATTACTCAGTCCTTTCAGGACAGCCAGCTCGCCACGGTCCGCATCACCGAGGGCGCCCAGCCGAGTTGCAGGTGGTTCGCCGAGCCCACCAGCGTGGTCGCGCCGACCCTGCCGATGCCTGCCGTGTCGAGCGCGCTCGACACGAACACCACGCCGTCGCTCGGGCCGCGGGTCTCGTTCCAGATGCCCACGACACTGGGCGAGCCACCGGCCAGCAGGTAGACCGGAACGCTCGCCGGCGTGGGCGCCGACTGGATGCGGCTCACGAGTGAACCGGCGTCGATCGCGGCCTGAATGCCCGGTCCGGCCGTGTAGAAGCCCTGCCCGCCGTAGTACGTGGTGTACCAGTCCTGGGTCGTGGTGTTCACCCCGTAGACGTCGTCCCACCGCGCGAGCATCTGCCGCTGCCCCGGGTAGGTGTCGAAGCCGCCGGTGGGCGTGATGGAGAGCTCCGGGTGGTGGGTGTAGCTCCCGTAGCAGGTCATCCGGGTGTGCGGGCTCGGCGCGTTGATCGTGCCGCCGCACTCCGGCCAGATCGAGAAGTCGTGCGCCCAGCCGTGCGCGAACGGGTAGTCGTAGCCACCGTTGGGACCGCCGAGCAGCAGCAGCCTGCGCACGTCACCGGCATACGCACGGCCCCAGTCCGGGCGGACCGAGGCGACGTACATCCTGGCCGACATCATGCCCTTGCTCCAGCCGACGACGTCCACCGCACTCACGCCGAGACGGGACTTGATGATCGCGATGGCGTCGCCGACCTGCTGTGCCTGCTGGTAGTTGTCACCCTGCTTGTGTGCGAACCCGATGGCGAACACCCGGTGGCCGCGTGAGCTGAGGTATTGCATCAGGCCGGTGCCGGGGCAGCTCGCCGACCCGCACCCGAAGTCGCCCGACTCGCCGGGGTTCGCCCACGCGCGGTCGGGGTTGTCGTTGGCCCCGTGCACGAGCAGCACGGGCGTCGTCCTGGTGCCCGTGTTCCACCCGGGCGCCGAGTAGAGCAGGAAGCGCGACGACGACGGCCGGGCCACCCCGCCGAAGAACGTCCGGCGCTGCCCGTCCTGGTCGCCGCGGCCGTCCGGCGGGTACTGCTCGTCGCGGAAGCCGGCCGTGGTGTCCCGGTAGCGGTCCACCTTCGCCCAGCCGTTCGCGACACCGGTGTAGGTGGCCTCGCGAGTCAGGTAGGACGGCTCGGCCGCGGAGGCCGTGCCGCCGGGTACGAGCACGCCGGCCACGGCGGCGCTCAGCACGGCGGCGGCGAGCAGGTATCGGATCGGGCGCATCGGCTTCCTCGGCATCGGCGCTGGGAACAGGTGGCCACCCAGCCTCACGAGCAGGCCGCCCTGCGGTCAAGGTGGCCTGCCGCCACCCCCCGGTGGCACGAGGTGTGCACTGGCCACACCCCGTGCCACCGGATGACCGGGGATCGGCGGGATCGTCCGGTTCGCGGGCGACCCCGTCGGCGTTGCCCGCGAGCCAGTCGATGAGCACGCTCGCGTCGCGACCGGTCACCGATCAGCCGAACGCGTGGCTACGCCAGTTCGGCACCTCTTCCGGGGCCAGCGCGCCGGGCAGGATCGCCGTGCGGTCGACCGCACCCGCCAGGCGCTGGCCGCCACCCTGGTCCGCGCCGAACCGGAGCTCCCGGGTGGCACAACCGTTGATCCCGTCGCCCGGCACCTCGGCGGTGCCCGCCCGCTCGCCGTCGAGGTAGACGGTGATCTCGCCGGTGCCGGTCATGGTGACCACCACGTCCACCCACCGGCCGGTGGGCATCGTGGCCGCTGTGGTGACGCCGTTGCCGGCCCCGATGAACCGCACGTTGTTCGACGGGGTCAGGTCGATCAGCACGCCGTCGGTGCCGGGGTCACCGCTGGGCTGCCAGTCGAACAACCGGCGGTACGACCCGGACCCGTCGACCTTCACCTCGGCGGCGAAGGTCGCCTCGCGCAGGAAGCCCAGCGAGGTCGGCTCCGTCCGCAGGAACGACTGCCCGTCCAGCAGCAGGCCGCTCCCGGTCGGCGCCGAACCGTCATAGCTCGCGGTTCCCCGCACGGTGGCATCACGCCGGTACGCCGATCCATCGTCGACTGTGGACCCCGACTGCGGATCCCACGCCACGAGTGGCCCTTCCAGCGACGGCCCCGCGCACGGCGGCAACGGCTCGATCGCCACCCTCGTGACACCGGTGTGCCGCCAGCCGTCCCCGGTCAGTACCGCGCGGACGGCCTGGCCGGCCTGCTCACCGGCCACCGGGGTGACCGAGAAGGTGAACCGCCTGGACTCCCCCTTCCGCAGCGGCAGCAGCCGGTGGCCCTCCGGTGTCGCGGTCCAGCCCCCGGGCAGGTCGAGCGCCAGCCGCCCGGCCGGTAGGGTCCGGCCCCGCGCCGCCACCGTGACGTCCACCTCGAACGGGGTCGCGGCGGCGACCTGATCCGGCGCCTCGACCGCGACCGAGGCCAGCGCCCGTACCTCGTACGTCGCGCCCCGCTCGGCGTCGATGGTGATCCGGTCGCCGCCCGTCGTGACGGGCACCTTCCTGCCCGATCCCGCGTCCACCACCTCGTAGCGGCCTTCGAAGAGGTCGCTCGCCACGGTCAGTGCACCGCCGCGGCCCGCGGCGAGCCGGATGCGGGTCGGCACGCCGCCCGCCCAGTCCACGTCCACCGTCACGTCGCCGCGGGCGCGCAGGCCCTCGACCGAGCCGGTGTCCCAGAAGTCCGGCAGCGCGGGGAGCACGTCCACCACGCCGCTCTGGCTCTGCAGCAGCATCTCCGCGACACCGGCGGTGGCACCGAAGTTGCCGTCGATCTGGAACGGCGGGTGCGTGTCCCACAGGTTCGGCAGGGTGCTGTTCCTGAGCAGCTCGGACAGCATCGTGTGCGAGTGGTTGCCATCGAGCAGCCGTGCCCAGAAGTTGATCTTCCATGCCTTGCTCCAGCCGGTGCCGGCGTCCCCGCGCGCGGTGAGCGACGTCCGGGCGGCCTCGACCAGCTCGGGGTCGTCGCCCGGGTTGATCTGGTTGCCCGGATGCAGCGCGAACAGGTGCGACACGTGCCGGTGCTCGTTGTCCGGGTCGTCCCGGTCCTCCTTCCACTCCTGCAGCTGGCCCCACTCGCCGACCCGCAGACCAGGGTCCAACTTGTCGAGTGTGGACTGTGCCTGCCTGGCGAACCCGTCCTCGCCCAGCTTCGTGGCCGCCGCGACGGTGTTGGACAGCAGGCCCCAGACGATCTGCTGGGACATCGACGCACCGGCGGTGAACGGGCCGTGCTCCGGCGAGAAGCTCGGGCTCACCACCAGCTTTCCGTCCCGCGGATCGGTCACGAGCTCGTCCATCCAGAACTCGGAAAGCGACTTCATCATCGGATAAGCCCGCTCACGCAGGAAGTCCACGTCCATGGTGAACAGGTAGTGCTCGTAGTAGTGCTGGGCGAGCCAGGCGCCGGACTCGGGGAACCAGAAGGCGGTGGCCCAATCGTGCACGCCGGTGAAGCCGAACGGGTTGGTCTCGTTGTGCACCACCCAGCCACGGTTGCCGAACATCTCCTCGGCAGTGACCTCGCCAGGCGGTACGAGGGAGTCCACGTAGTCGAACAGCGGCGCGGCCGTCTCCGAGAGGTTGGTGGTCTCCGCGGGCCAGTAGTTCATCTGCAGGTTGATGTTGACGTGGTAGTCGGCACTCCACGGCGGGGAGGTCGAGTTGTTCCACACGCCCTGCAGGTTCGCCGGCAGCGAGCCGGGCCGCGACGAGGCGACCAGCAGGTAGCGGCCGTACTGGAAGTACAGTGCCTCCAGCGCCTTGCGGTGGGCGGCCGGGGTGGCCGGGTCACGGTAGGCACGCAGCAGGTCGTCGGTCGGCATGTCCGGCATCTCCTGGCCGATGTCCAGGCTCACCCGGTCGAACAGCTCCCGGTAGTCGGCGAGGTGAGCCGACCGCAGCCGCGGGAAACCCTTCCGGACGGCCCGGTCCACCCGCTGGGTGACCGCGTCGTGCGGGTCGGTGCCGGTCCGGTAGGCCGGGAAGGCGTCGGAGTAGTCCGTGCCGGCGGCGAGGATCAGCGTGACGGCGTCCGCACCGCTGACGGTGACCGAGCCGTCCGCGTTGTCGGTGCGTGTACCACCCTCGTTGAGCACCTGGATCTGCGACTCGTAACGCATCTCGTTGTCGTCGAGACTGCCGGCGAAGGTGATCCGGCCGTCCCGCGCGGTCACCGTCTTCGACCGGTTGTCCGGTGCGGTGACCGCGGTGGTGAAACCGACCTCGCCCGGCCGGCCTGCGGAGAGCCGCGCGACGATCACGTCGTCCGGCGCCGAGGCGAAGTACTCGCGGCTGTGCCGCACGCCGTCGGCGGTGTAGCCGACGCCGGCGGTGGCTTCGGCGATGTCGAGGTGCCGCCGGTAGCCGGTGACCTCGGCCGGCTGCTCGGGCAGGGTGAGCCGGACGTCGCCGAAGACCTGGTAGGCACCGAAGCCGGTCTTGGGCTGGCCGAGTTGGCGGGCTACCCAGTCCGGATCGGCCGTGCCTTCGGCGTCGATCCGGTCCCGCACCGCCTCGATGGCACCCGGGCGCGGCGTGCGCCAGTTGCCGAAGTCGTAGCCGGGCGAGCCGGGCCCACCGGTCCACAGGGTCTTCTCGTTGAACTGCAACAGCTCGTTCTGCACACCGCCGAAGATGTTCGCGCCGAGCGCGCCGTTGCCGATCGGCAGCGACTGGGTCTCCCAGTCGGTGGCCGGTTCGTCGTACCACAGCGTCAGCCCGGCGTCGCGGTTCGCGCCGCCGCTCGCGCCGGTGGCCGGCTCGCCGACGGCGGTGGAGCCGCCTCCGGTCAGGACGGTGCCCGCGAGCGCCGTGGCCGCCACCATCGTGGTCACCAGTAACCGCGGCGCTCGACCGCGTAAGCGTCTGTTGGCCATCACGACTCCCTTGTCATGAGCACACCGAGTAGGCGACGGAGACGGCTTCTCTCCGCCGCCGGAACCGTTCATTGGTCGGATCACCGGTTTCGGCGGCTCTCCCCCAGTGCCCCGCTTTCGTCGCGGCGATCAGTCGTCGGATGTATCGGAACAGGACAATTGTCCGTGGCACTACGCGAAACCGGATTCACCCGCCACGAACAATCCTCCGGTCGGACTTGGGTTCGACCGAGGATAGACATCCGATGTATCTGCCGTCAAGGTCCTGTTGGTTAACCGTCACTCACCCCAGCTTGTCCAAAGTGGACTCACCGCTGCCCCGCCCCGCGACCCGGTTCAGCCGAGGAACACGATCGCGGCAGCCGCCGGCGCGACGACGTGCGCGACGAGCAGCACGTTGGCGACGAACCCCGGCTCGACCGAACCCGCGCGGAACCGGTTCACGCGCCGGATGTGCCGCCGGGCCGACAGTGCGAGCAGGCCCACCGGGAAAACCATCGGTCCGGCACCGGCCGGCAGGGCGTGCCATGAACCGGCCGGGGCGAGCCGGGCGACCGTCAGCGCGACGACCACGAGGCCGAGCACGGTGGGCTCCCACGCGAGCGATGTCCGCTCCGGCTGGAGTCCGTGGTCGGCATGGGTGCCGCGCCCGCGATGACGGCGAGTGCCGTGCGCACCCACGCCAGGAACGTTCGTTCGTTGGCAAGGGTGAACCGCGGATCGGGCTCAGGCCCCGCACGCAGCGCCCGAGGCCGCCACGTGCGGGGCCGGGTGTCCTCCGGGAGGCCGGTCACCAGCTACCCGATCTCCCGGATTTCCTTGTCCTTGCCCTCCTGGGCGGCGAGCAGGGCGATCGCGCTGATCGCGGAGAGGGTGATCCAGGCAACCGCGACCAGCCACAGGGATCCGCCTGCGGCGAGCACCAGGCCGGTCGCGAGCATCGGCATGAACCCCGCGCCGAGGGTCGACGCGGTCTGGTAACCGATCGACGTACCGCTGTAGCGGATGCGGGTCGGGTACAGCTCGGCCGCGAACGCGCCGTAGGGCCCTGCCGTGAAGCCCTGGACCACGCTGAGTCCGAGGAACAGCGCCAGGAACACCGCCCAGGTCTGCCCGGACTCGAGCAGGTGCAGGATGGGGAACGCCAGGACGGCGGCTCCCACCATCCCGCCGAGCATCACCCGCTTGCGGCCGATCTGGTCGCTGAGCCGCGCGGCGACGATGATCATGACGATGGTGCACACGCCGGCGAGCGCCTTGACGTTGAGCACGGAGGTGGGCGAAAGGATGGCCTGCCGCACGGCGTAGGAGATCGCCCACGCACCCATCAGGCCCTGCGCCGCCTGGCCCGCGATGCCGGTGCCCACGGAGATCAGGAAGCTGCGCCGGTACCTCGTGAACACCTCGACGACAGGCGCCCTCGCGGCCCTTGCCTGCCCGGCGACCTCGGTGAACACAGCCGACTCCGCCACCTTCAGCCGGATCACCAGACCGACCAGCACCAGGACGGCGCTCAGCAGGAACGGGATTCGCCAGCCCCAGGCCAGGAAGTCCGCGCGGGGCAGGGTCGAGGCCGCGCTCAGCACCAGCGTGGCGACGATCGCCCCGGCAGGTGCCCCCATGTAGGCGAACGACGCGGCGAACCCGCGTTTGCTCTTCTGGGCGCGCTCGAACGCCAGCAGCATCGCACCGCCCCACTCGCCGCCCACGGCGACGCCCTGCAGGATTCGCAGCGTGACCAGCAGCAGCGGCGCGGCCACACCGATCTGCGCCGGGGTGGGCAGCAGGCCGATCAGCACGCTCGCCGCACCCATCAGCACGAGCGTGACGATCAGCATCGACTTGCGGCCGAGCCGGTCGCCGAGGTGGCCGAACACGACGCCGCCCAGCGGGCGGGCCAGGTAGCCGGCCGCGAGGGTGCCGAAGGACAGCAGTTGCGCGACGCCCTCCCCGGCGCCGGTGAAGAACACCTGGTCGAACACGATGCTCGCGGCGGTGGCGTAGAGGACGAAGTCGTAGTACTCGATGGCCGTGCCGATAAAACTGGAGGCGAGGATGCGGCGCATCTCGCGGGGGCCTGCGGTCGCGGCCGTCGCCTGCGTCGGCGGGGTGGGGTTCGCGGTGGTCATCGGCGGACCTCCGGGACAAGGCCGGCAGGCGGTGCCTGCACCGTGGCGAACGGGAGCACGTCGAGGTCCTCGGGGACGTAGAGCGGGCCGCCGAACGTCTCCGCCGCCGCCAGCCACGACGCACGGGGGGCGTTGGCGGGAACCAGGTGGTGCAGGGCCAGCGCACCGGCCCCGGCCCGCTCGGCGACCCGGCCGGCCTGCCGCGGCGTCGTGTGCGCCCGGCGGTGGTGGTCCATGGTCGCCCTGAGCATCTCCGTGTCCGTGTAGCGGCCCGCGATCAGCTCCAGGTCGATCGCCTCGTGCAGCAGCAGGCCGGTGCCCATGGCCAGCCGCTCGAGGTTGCTGCACGGCGCCGTGTCGCCGGAGATCGTCACCGAGCCGTTCGCCGTGTCGAACCGGAACGCGAAGGCCGGAGCCGTGGGCGGATGTGCCACCAGCGTCGCGGTCACCACCACGTGGTCGTCCTCGAACACCGGGAACGGCTCCATCTCCGGCGCCACCACCGCGTCCGGGTCGAAGCCGGTGCCGGCGGGAAGGGCGATGTCGCGCACCTCGTAGTGCTCGGACGGCGGGCGGGTGAGCGAGTCGAAGATCCGGTCGTTGAGGTCGGTCGCGTAGGCGGCGCAGAGCTGCTCGACCATGTCGACGGTGCCCGGGGTGGGATTCCACGGCGCGACCGCCCGGGGCATCGCGGTGGCGTGCCGGGACACCGGCGGCAACGTGCCGCGCGAGCCCGGACCACGCACGGCGATCGGGCCGGCGTCGCGGTCCTTGCGTTCGAACTGGCCGAACAGCAACAGCGCGGCCAGGTCGACGACGTGGTCGGAATGCAGGTGAGTGAGGAACAGGCCGCGGACCCGATCGAGCCGGAGTCCGGCGCGGGCCAGCTGGCGCCCCGTGCCCTGCCCGCAGTCCACCAGGTACACCGCGTCATCGACGACGACCGCGGTGCTGATGCCGCTGCGGGGCGTCTCACCGGGACGGTCCCACCAGCGCGGGCCTCCCGCAGTGCCCAGGGCTACCACATGCGGTCCCGGCCGCGTTGCGTGTTCGGTCATGGCACTCCCTCGTGTCATGCGTGCGTTCGTGCCGATCACGCTCGCACCCGGCCGACCTCGGGAAAAACTGAATCTTTTCCGGTAAGCCCTAAGCTCAGCTTATGAAGGACGTCACGATACGACAGCTCGAATACTTCGTCGCCGTCGCGGAAGAGCAGTCGATCACCAGGGCCGCGTTGAAGTGCCACGTCACGCAGGCCGCGATCAGCCAGGCGCTGAAGGAGCTGGAGGCGGTCCTCGGCGTGCAGCTCGCGATCCGGCGCACGGCCAAGGGAATCCACCTGACGCCCACCGGACGGGCGGTGGCGACGCGCAGCCGCACGCTGCTAGGCGAGGTGCGGCACCTGGTGAGCACGGCGGACGGGACGGCGGAGACCGGCACCTACACGGTCGGTTGTTTCCCGACCCTCTCTCCCCTCGTCATCCCCGAGCTGGCCGAGTTCGTCGCCCGCAACCACCCGAGCGTCCGACTGGAGATCGTCGAGGACACCGGCCCGGAGATCCAGGAACGGATGATGCGCGGGCAGGTGGATCTGTGCTTCATCTACGAAGCACAGCGGCATCCCGAGGCGAGCACCGTCCTGCTCAAGGAACGCCGCTTCCGGATCGCCGTCGCGGCCGACCACCCGCTCGCCCGGCACGACGCCGTGAGCGTCGCCGAACTGGCGCGGCATCCCTTCGCACTGCTGAACGTGGAGCCCGCGACGTATCTCAACGAGGCCATGCTGCGCCGGTTCGGCGTGGTGCCGAACGTGGTGTACCGCAGCTCCAGTGTGCACACCATCCGCTCGATCGTCGGGCGCGGACTGGCCTGCGCGCTGCTGATGCACGAGGTCGCCGAGAGCGACGAGGGGCGCCCGCTGCGCTTCCTGCCCATCGTGGAGGATCTCGGGACGAACTCGATCCTCGCCGCGTCACCGCGCGGGGTACGGCCGTCCACCCTCACCGCCGCGCTGATCGAGCACTGCCAGGCGGCACTGGCAACGTGATCCCGCAGGTCAACGCTCGTGAGTGCGTAACAGTGTTCTAACTCGTGTGCGCATTCACGAGAGGTGACCAGGCACAATGCGCCATCCGTGTCGAAATCCTCCCGGCTCGTTCGACGTATCTATGAGCCGAACCGAGAGGGGCCTGACATGGACGCCGGAAACCACCGCACACTGGCCATGCTTCGCGCGGTCGCCGCCGGACGTGCCCACGTGTCGTGCAGTAGCGAACCCGACCTGTTCGTCGACGGAGTGCCGTGCTGCGACCAGTTCGCCGCACATGCGCTCGCGCGGGAGGGCCTGGTCCGGCCTGCCCGGCCCGGGCGAGTCGGGCAGCGAGTGCCCGCCGCCCTGACCGACGCGGGCCGGGCGCTGCTGTCCACCCCGGCCACCGCCGCCTGACCGCTCGTCGCCCCGTTAGAGGTCCGTAAGGAGCCGCGGGGTTGTGCCGCCGCCCGCGATTGCCTTCAGTGGAAGCCGTGCAGCGGCGAAGCAGTGGAGGCCCCGGATGAGCGTCCGGGTGGATGAACCGGCGACCGGGGCGCTGCCGTCCCGGGTGTCGCTGGCGGTCGTGCGCGTCGGCGTCGCACTGCTCTGGATCCAGAACGCGGCCTGGAAGGTGCCACCGGACTTCGGTGAGTCCGGCGGAGGCGGGCTGTACCACTTCACCCGGTTCGCCGTGGACCGGCCGGTGTGGGGTCCCTACGCCTGGCTCGTGGAGAACGTGGTGCTGCCGAACTTCGTGTTCTTCGGCTGGGTCACCCTGCTGGTGGAGGCGAGTCTCGGGGCGTTCCTGCTGGTCGGGCTCGCGACCCGGCTCTGGGCGCTGGTCGGCGTCGGACAGTCGCTGGTCATCACGCTCTCGGTGCTCAACGCGCCACACGAATGGCACTGGTCCTACTACCTGATGATCCTGGCGCACCTCGCGTTGTTCGCCACCGCCGCGGGCCGCCACTTCGGGGTGGACGCCGTGCTGCGGCCCGCCCTGCGCGGCCGGGCCGGCGCCGGTGCCCGACTGCTGGCGAGGCTGACATGACCCGCCCCGACCGCGCCGTCGTCGCCCTCGGGGTGGCGGCCCTGCTCAGCACGGTGTTCGCGCTCAGTCCCGGCGGGCATCTGCCGTACGACTTCCTGCAGCTGCGCGGGGCGGGCCTTGTGGTCGTCACCGCCATCGGGATCCTCGCCGTGGCGGGCGGACTGCTCCGGTCGCGAATCGTGGTGCTGATCGCCGGTGCCGCCTTTCTCGGAGCCGCCGTCGTGCAGTTGCTCCAGGCGGGCCGGGACACGAACTGGCTCGAGGGCAACGGTTCCACGCTGTCGCTGCTGCTCGGCCTCGGCGTCGGCCTGCTGGTGACCGGGCTCGTGCCGAGGGAACACAACGGAACCCGACAGGAAGGCTGATGGCAACCGTGGACCTGACGAGGCAGGACCTCACCGCACGGCTGGAACCGGTGCTGACGGCGGCCGGCGAGCACGCCAGGGAGGTGGACGCCGCCGCCCGGTTCCCGGAGGAGGCGGTGGCTGCGCTGCGGGACTCCGGGCTGCTGGGGCTCACGCTGCCTGCCGAGGCAGGTGGGCTCGGCCAGGGGCCGCACGAGTTCGCCGAGGTGGTGAGCGCGCTCGCCGCCGCCTGTGGCTCGACGGCCATGATCTACCTGATGCACGTCAGCGCCGCCATGCCGCTGGCGGCGGCACCACCACCGGCCGTGCCCGAACTACTGTCCGAACTTGCCAGTGGCAAGGCACTGGCTTCGCTGGCCCTGTCGGAGAAGGGGTCGCGCTCGCACTTCTGGGCCCCGGTGTCGCAGGCGCGGTCGACCGGAGCCGGGCTCCGGGTGCGGGCCGACAAAAGCTGGGTGACGTCCGCCGGGCACGCCGACGTCTACGTCGTGTCGACGTTGACTCCGGATACCGGCACAGCCGACACGGTCGACATGGTCGCCGTCCCCGCGGCCACCGCGGGGGTCACCGTCGCCGGTGACTGGCACGGCCTCGGCCTGCGGGGCAACGCGTCCGCGCCGATGAAGCTCGATGTGGAGCTACCCGCGGACCACCGGCTGGGCTCGGCGGGCACCGGCTTCGAGCTGATGATGCAGACGGTGCTGCCGTGGTTCAACCTCGGCAACGCCGCGGTGTCCGCCGGGCTGTCGCGGGCGGCCACCGACGCGGCGGTCGCGCACGCGAGCGCGGCGAGGTTCGAGCATCTCGAGGAGAGCCTGTCCGCGCTGCCGACGATCCGCGCGCAGCTGGCGAAGATGTCGATCGAGGTCGCCGGTGTCCGCGCCGCACTCCGGCAGACCGCCGATCGGCTGGCCGAGCCGGGCGAGGACACCATGCTGCACGTACTCGGAATCAAGGCGAGCGCGAACGACGCGGCGCTGCGGGTCACCGACGCGGCGATGCGGGTGTGCGGCGGTGCGGCCTTCTCCGAGCACCTGCAGATCGACCGGTACTTCCGGGACGCGCGGGCCGGGCACGTGATGGCTCCGACCGCGGACGCGCTCTACGACTTCTACGGCAAGGCCATCACCGGACAGCCGCTTTTCTGACCAGTGGACGAGGGAGTCTCACCGTGAGCAAACCGTTGATCGTGGGGGCCGTCGCCTACACGCCGAACGTCGTCAACATCTGGGAAGGGATGCGCGGCTACTTCGCGGACGGACCGGCGCCGATGGACTTCGTGCTGTTCTCCAACTACGGCAGCCTGGTGGACGCGCTGCTCGACGGCACGCTCGACATCGCGTGGAACACCAACCTGGCCTGGGTCCGCACCGTCGGCCGCACGCAGGGCGCGTGCCGCGCGCTGGCCATGCGGGACACCGACGCGGTGTTCCAGACGCTGTTCGTCGCCAGGCCGGGCAGCGGGCTGAGCGGCCTGGCCGACCTCAAGGGGCGGCGGCTCGCGCTCGGTTCGCGGGACTCCGCCCAGGCGGCGATCCTGCCGGTGCACTACCTGGGTGAAGCGGGTCTCGGCGCGGACGAGGTCGAGCTGGTGCGGATCAACAGCGATGTCGGCAAGCACGGCGACACCGGCCGCAGCGAGCTGGACGCCCTGCGCGCCGTACTCGACGACCGAGCGGACGCCGCCGCGCTCGGCATCAACACCTGGGAGGCGATCGGGCGTGAGGAGCTGATGCCCGGCGCGTTCGAGGTGTTCTGGGAGTCGCCCACCTACTCGCACTGCAACTTCACCGCACTGCCCCGGCTGAGCGAGGAACGCACCCGGCCGTGGGTCGAGCGGTTGTTCGCGATGGACTGGGACAACCCGGAGCACCGGCCGATCCTCGAGATGGAGGGTCTGCGGCAGTGGGTTCCGCCACGGCTGGCCGGGTACGACTCGCTGTTCGAAGCCGTCCGCACGCAGGGAATCTCCGACCGATGGTGATCCTGGACCTGGTCGAGCGCATCGGCACGGTGGCCGACGGGGCCACGGTCACCGTGCCGCTGGATCCGGCGGACGGCGCGCTCGTCGCGGCATGGTGCGCCCGGACCGGCAACGAGCTGGTCGACGTCGTTGACGGAGTCGCCACCGTGCGGCGCGGCCGGGGCCCTGACCCGTTCGCGGAACTGTCTCCCTGGCAGCTGCCGGGCACGCGGCTGTGGATGTACACGAACTTCGACTGCAACCTCGCCTGCGACTACTGCTGTGTCCGGTCCTCGCCGCACGCGCGGCGACGGGCCCTCGGTGCCGACCGGGTGCGCAGGCTGGCCACCGAGGCCGCGGCGGCCGGGGTGAGCGAGCTGATTCTCACCGGCGGCGAGCCGTTACTGCTGCCCGACATCGACGATCTGGTCGCGGCCTGCACGGCGGCGTTGCCCACGACGCTGCTCACCAACGGGATGTTGTTCCGCGGCAGGCGCCTCGACGCGCTGCGCCGGATGGATCCGGCCCGGCTGGCGCTGCAGATCAGCCTCGACTCACCCGAACCGGAGCCGCACGACCGGCATCGCGGCAGGGGAACGTGGCAGAGGGCGGTGGACGGGATCCGGCTGGCACGGGCGGAGGGTTTCCGGGTCCGCGTCGCGGCGACGCTACCTCCCGAGCAGCTGCACACCCTGGAGCCGTTCCACGCCTTCCTCGACGGGCTCGGCATCGCGCGCGAGGACCAGGTGATCCGTCCGCTCGCCCGCCGCGGAGTGGCCGAGAGCGGGCTCGAGCTCACGGTCGAGTCGCTGATCCCGGAGGTCACGGTCACCGCCGAGGGGGTGTACTGGCATCCGGTGAGCGCCGACCACGACGACCAGCTCGTCACCCGTGAGCTGTTCCCCCTCGAGGCCGCCATCGAGGAGGTGCGCAGGCGCTTCGCCGCCGACCGGCGCCGCGCGGATGCCGCGGCACAGTGGTTTCCCTGCGCGTGACCGGCCGGGAGCGCGGCTCCAATGCGGCATCCGGTGCGCTGAACGCTACCGCTGCCGCATTGGGAACACCCTGCCGGACGCTCACGACAGCTGGGTCCACCACCACGCGACGCTCGGCGGAGGCGGCGGTTTCGCACGGGGCTCGGCGGGGCTGCCGGTGCAGCCGCCGTGCAGCCGGATCGTCGCACCCGCCGGGTACTCCCCGGACGGCCGCAGGGTGGCGTAGCGGGGCGTGCGCAGGCTCCAGTCGATGTTGGACCGGATTCCGTGACCGAGAGCGTCGAGGTAGGTCCGGAGCGCTTTCGAGCCACCCCGGGCCAGCTGTTCCCGGAGCCTCAGGAACAGCACCATCAGGCCGTCCCGGAAGCCGACCAGTTCCTCGACCGCCTCCGCCTCGGTCAGCCCGAGCTCGCGGGCGAGGACATCCACGGCGTTGTAGTGGTCGCGCTGCCCCAGCCGTTCCTTGTGGCGGGAGACGCGGTCGTTGTCCAGGCTCGCGATCATCCAGAAAAGCTCCGTGACCGCCCGGACCCGAGGTGCGTCCATCTCCGCCCCCGGCACCTCCTCGTCGTTGGCGAACTCGAGTATCGCCTGCACGGGAGGGCCACCTGCGTCGTGCAGGCGCGTCAGCAGGTAGTCGTCGAAGGTGGCGGGTCCGCCTGCCGCGCGATGGGCGGTCTGCTGGACGACACCGAACAGCCAACGTTGCTGCGCCGTCACCCACCGCTGGAACTGTGTGGCCGTCGCGAGCTCCTGGTAGCGCCGCGCGAGATCCCACAGACCGAACAGGTGTCGGTCACCGTGGCACAGCCGCTCGTCGCCCGAGTCGAGTATCCGCAGCAGGCGTGCGGCGAGCGCGATGAAACGCTCCGGGGTGATCGAGCCGCCGTCCTCATCGCAGTGTGCGTCGTCGAAGGAAAAGCCCCAGGCGGCCCAGTCGACCGCTACCTGATAGCGATCCGTGGGCGCATCGGGCACCATCCCGCCGTAGAAGTCGGCGGCGGTGGCCGCATGCCAGCGAGCGAGCTCGGCCTCGCCGCCGGCCAGGCCGATGTTCGACGCCCACTCGCCGCAACGTCGCTCCGCCAGCTCCATACCGGGATGCAGCACGGGGTCGAAAGGGCAGAAGAAGAGCGGAATCTCGACGTGGAACTCGTCGGGCATTGTCGGCTTCCATTCGTGTTGGCCGCGGGAAACGCGCCGAGGTTAGCTCAACGACTTCAACGCGGGCCAGCCACATCCGGAAATAACGCACGGAAAGACCGTGCACGTTTAACGTCTTCGAATATTTAACATCCGCGGGTGCTTCCCGGTATTCCCTGCCGGCTTTTTCGGCCTCACTGTGCACGCGGCGCGGACCGGCACGGCCGCATGTCTCTTCCCGGAGGCCGGCGGACACGACGACCCGCCCACTCGGAAGCGCCGCCTGATCCTGCTACTTGACATAAGCTCACGTGCTGGATATAAGAAATGTATAGCCGTGAGTACCTGGTAGTAGTTGGAGACCATGCCGGGGTGATCGCGGATGCGCCAGGACACCGGACGTACGGACGAACGCTTCGCGGACCTGCTCTGCGCGGACGACGAGTGGGTGCACGCGGAGTTCGACGCGATCGTCGCCGCCAACTTCGGGCAGTGCGCCACTCACGCGCAGGTGCCACTCCCTCCCGCGAGCACGGCGACCTCGCGTGCTCCCCGGCTCCGGCGAACCGGAGCGGAACCGGGCCGGGCCCGCGGCGCCCGCACGGCCGCGGCCCGTGAGCACTGGCCGCGCCAGCGGTCCCCGCCTGCTCTGCTCGACACGCAGTCTCACCGGGAGTGACCGCACGAGCAGAGGAAGGAGGCAGTGGCGATGCTCATGCGCACCGACCCGTTTCGCGAGCTGGATCGGCTGAGCCAGCAGCTCCTCGGCGCCAACGGCACTCGCTCAAGGCCCGCGGCGATGCCGATGGACTCCTACCGGTCCGGTGACGAGTACGTGGTGCACTTCGACCTGCCCGGTGTCTCACCGGAGTCGATCGACCTCGACGTCGAGCGCAACGTCCTGACGGTCCGGGCCGAGCGCAAACCCGAGTACGGCGAGGACGTCGATCTCCACGTCGCCGAGCGTCCGCGCGGCGTGTTCAGCAGGCAGTTGTTCCTCGGCGAGACCCTGGACACCGAGAACATCGCCGCGCAGTACGACGCCGGGGTGCTCACCCTGCGCATCCGGGTCGCCGAGCAGGCGAAGCCCCGCAAGATCGCCGTCTCCGGCGGCTCGGAGCCGAAGAAGATCAATCAGTAGCCGACGAAGTACGGGCGGCGTCGCAGCGGCAGGTCGTGGAAGGAGGGAGGTGACGAGATGAGCACGAGGAACGACGGCATGTCGCTGCGAGACAAGCTCGCCGGGGCCGAGCACCTCGTCGAGCGCGCCGAACAGGAGATCACCTCGGGGCTCACCGGCACCGCGGCGCTGCACGCCGCGGTCGCCGGTGTGCACCACGTGGCGAGCGCGCTCGCCGACCTGGTCGGCACGCTGATCGAGCGCGTCCCCTCGGCCGTTCCGGCCGCCGACGGACAGGCCGACGCGACCCGCGAGGTCGTGGCCGACCTGCGTGCGGCGCACGGCTGCCTGACCACCGGGCTACGGCTGCTCGACCCGGCACTGGAAGATCTGCGCGGTATCTCCGTGCCACGTGCGAGCGCCGGGCCGGTGGACATCGGCACCCCACTCGGGCACGGGTTTCACGACGTGCTCGACGCCGATCCGGTCGAGGTGGCCGAGCAGCGGCACGGCGCCCCGCCCGCCGGTACCGCGGAGAGGTGAGCCGCCATGGCGCGACCACGTCCCGATGATCCGTATGCGGTGCTCGGTGTGCACCGCGAGGCGACCGGCGCGGAGATCACCGCCTCGTACCGGCGCCTCGTCCGGCAGCTCCATCCGGACGTCAGCCCCGGTGGTCAGGAGCGGCTGGCCGCCGTGGTCGAGGCGTACCGGACGTTGCGCGACGCCCGCCGTACCGAGAGCACCGAGCCCGGCACGAGCGTCCGGATTCCGGTCCGGCGCCACGAGCCCGCACCGGGGCCGGACCTGCGCGCCGGTCCCGTCCGCAGGCACCGGCGGACCTCGTGACCCGCCGCCGGGTGCGGCCTGGAACCGGCGGCGCGCGACAATTCCGCGCCTGGTCACCGGACCTGCGTACCCGAAATACTGTCCGTGCAGGCCCGATCACCTCAACAGGCGCTACGGAATTACGGGCCCCGCGCGTAATGTGAGGATTACCGCGCCGAACTACCGACAGAGGGGGCCACCTTGCCGAAATCAGCCACCTTTCGAGCGGCAGGCATTGTGCAGCGCAATGGAAGGCCCACCACCCACGGGGAAGATCCGGACTGGTGGCTACGTGACCAGGCCTGACCGATATCGGCGGTATTCACGAACGAAACGCATTCCCAGCTGCGTTTTACCGCGGGTAAGGGCGATTTCAGCCGGTCGCCCCGCCATCCGGCCACCTCGGCCGAGAATCGAGCGGGCTTCTGCCGGAGGAGACCGATGCGAGCACAGCGGGTGCCGAACCATCGACTCAGGTCGCTGCTCGGCAGGGCCGGACTGAACGGCCCGGCACTCGCGCGCATGGTCAACCGGATCGGCGCGGAGTCCGGTCTCGACCTCACGTACCAGCGTGCGTCGGTCGCGCAGTGGCTTTCCGGCGTCCGGCCCCGGTCACCTGTTCCCGAGCTCATCGCCGAGAGCCTTTCGCGCAGGCTGGGGCGCCGCGTCACGATCGAAGAGATCGGCTTGGGGGCCCCGGAATCGACCGCGCGCATCGGCCGGAGGCCGTGGTGGGCCACGGCGGCCCCGGACCGGCTGGTCGAGGCGTATCGAGCCGCCGGTCCGTCGCAAAGTCCGGTCGCTCCCGCGTACAGCATCGCGGCACTGTCCGCGCCGAGCTGGACGGCGCTCGCCGGCATGATCCCGGCCGAGGAGCCGAAGGGCCGCACGACTACCCGAGTGGGCAGCACGGAGATCACCTCGGCGACGGCCATGCTCCACGTGTTCTCCGGCGCGGACCTCAACTTCGGGGGCGGCCATGCCCGGAGCGCGCTGGCCGGCTACCTCGCCTGCACGATCGCTCCGTGGCTGCGCGCGGACGGGAGGTCGGCCGTACGCAGAGAGCTGCTCAGCACCGCGGCACGGCTGAGCTATCTGTGCGGCTTCATGTGCTTCGACGACGAGTCGCACAGCGTCGCCCAGCAGTACTACCTGACAACGCTACGGCTCGCCGCGGAGGGCGGCGACCGATGCACCTACGCGATGGCCCTGCGCGGGCTGAGCGCACAGGCCCGCCTGCTGGGGCACGGCGGCGAAGCCGTGGCACTGGCCGAGTCCGCGGTGCGGACCGCGTCCGGCCACGTACCTCCCCACGCGCGCGCATTCCTGCTCGGCCAGGTCGGTGTCGCCCAGGCGGCGGTGGGCAACCGCCGCGCCTCGCTCGCGGCGCTCGGCAGGGCCGAGGCGCAGCTCGCCCGTGCCGACGGCGGCAGCTCTCCCGGCGGCACGAGCCACGCGGCCTCGCTGGCCTACCAGAGCGCTGCCGCCGCCAACTGTCTCGGCGACCGGGGCGCGGCGATCCGTGCGCTCGGGGTCTCCATCAGGAACCGGTCACGCAGCGAACGCCGTACCCACGCCATCAGCCTGGCCCGGCTGGCGGAGCTTCAGCTGGCCGAGGGACGGCTCGAACAGGCCTGCGCCACCTGGCACGAGTTCCTCGACCACTACTCGCCGCTGGAGTCCCGGCGCGCGGAGCGAGCACTCGACCTGCTCCGGGCCCACACCCGGCCGTTCCAGAACAACAGCGTCGCGCGCGGTCTTCGCGAAAGGGCCATGACGATCAGAACGTGAGCAGGGCCAGTCTGCAGTGGACGATCGTCAGAGCCCGAAGCTGCGGCGCAGGAGGTGGTCGAAGAGCCGCTGCGGAAGCAGTGTCCGCAGGAGCGGGACCCAGCGGCCGTCGCGGCCCGCTCCGTACCGGAACAGTGGCGAGCGCGCACCGGCCACCTTCACTACGAGCGCCGCCACCTTCCGCGGGTCGTCGCCGCGGCGCAGCACCTCGTGCAGCGTGCGCCGGGCGGACTCGCGCGGGCCGTCGTAGTCGGCGATCACCCGCTCCGCGGACGTCGCGGCGTCGAGCACTCCGGTGGTGAACGCACCGGGCTCCACCAGGCAGACCTGGATGCCGAGGTGCCGGACCTCGTGCCGCAGCGCCTCGGTGTAGCGGGCCAGCGCGGCCTTCGACGCGGCGTAGAAGCCCTCGCCGGGCTCGCCGACCCACGCCGCCAGCGAGCCGATGTTGACGATCCGCCCCCGCCGCGCCCGGCGCATCTCCGGCAGTACCGCGTTGACCATCCGTGCGGTCCCGAAGAAGTTGGCCGCGAACACCGACTCCGCCTGCGCGATCGACGTCTCCTCGGCGAGCCCCTCGTGCATCGTCCCGGCGTTGTTGACCAGGACGTCGATGCCGCCGGCCCGCTCCAGCACCTCCGCCACACACTGCCGCGCCGACTCGTCCGAGCGCACGTCGAGCCGCAGCATCTCCACCCCGGCCGCATCCGGCCGCTCGCGCCGGCTCGTGCCGAAGACCCGCCAGCCGTGCGCGGCGAAAGCCCGCGCGGTCAGCTCGCCGATCCCTGACGACGCACCGGTGACGAGAACCGTCCCCGCCGCGCCTCGCTGTCGGACCATCAGGCCCGACCCTGCCAGATCCCGGCCGAGATGTCCCCGCCCGGCTCTCATTCAGCGGGAACGTGGTCGCGGCCGCGCCGACCGGGCCCGCATTCTTGCCGCAACCGACACGAGGAGGCGGCAGGTGAGCGCGAACGTGGCGACCTTGACGGTCGCCGCCAAGGACGAGATCGCCGAGGGCGTGGTGGCGCTGACCCTCGCCGACCCTGGCGGCGCACGGCTGCCGGACTGGACTCCCGGTGCGCATATCGACGTCGTCCTGCCGAACGGGATGACCCGCCAGTTCTCCCTGTGCGGCGACCGCTGGGACACCCGCGTCTACCGCATCGGCGTTCTGCGCGAACCACACGGGCGTGGTGGCTCGGCCTACGTCCACGACGTGCTGCGGCCCGGCGACCTGGTCGGCGTTGGCGGGCCACGGAACAACTTTCCCCTCGTGCCTTCCGCGGGGTACCTGTTCATCGCGGGCGGCATCGGCATCACGCCGTTGCTGCCGATGATCCACCAGGCCGACCTCCTCGGCGCCGAATGGAACCTGCTCTACGGCGGTCGTCGCCGGGCTTCGATGGCTTTCCGGGAGCGGCTGGCCGGTTACGGCGGGCGCGTGCACCTGCGGCCCGAGGACGAGTCCGGCCTGCTCGACGTGCCCGCCTGGCTCGGGACCCCGCGACCCGGCGTGAGGGTCTACTGCTGCGGGCCGCCACCCCTGCTGGCCGCCGTGCAGGCCGCCTTCCGGAGCTGGCCCGCGCACGCGCTGCGCACCGAGCGGTTCACCGCCGGGGCCCAGGACGCGCCTGCCAGGGAGGAGCCGTTCGACGTCGAGCTGCGCCGCTCCGGCGGCACGGTGACGGTCGGCCCGGACAGGTCGGTGCTCGACGCCGTGCGGCGAGCGGGCGCCGATGTGCTCTCGTCGTGCCGCCAGGGAACCTGCGGCACGTGCGAGACCACCGTCCTGGACGGCGACCCCGATCACCGCGACTCGATCCTCACCGACCACGAACGGGCGGCGAACGACTGCATGTTCCCCTGCGTCTCCCGCTCCCGCACCGATCGTCTCGTTCTCGACCTGTGAACCAGGAGCCGGCCATGACCGAAACCCTCGCGCTGCCCACAGACGACACCGACCCGTTCGGGCCCGAGGCCCTGGAGGATCCGGCGGAGCTGCACGCCACCCTCCGCGAAGCCGGACCGGTGGTGTACCTGACCCGGTACGGCGTCTACGCGGTGGCGCGCTACAAACACGTACGCGCGGCCCTGGTCGACTGGCAGGACTTCCAGTCCGCGGCCGGGGTGGGGCTGAGCAACTTCCGCTACGAACGGCCGTGGCGGGCGCCGAGCCTGCTGCTGGAGGCGGACCCGCCGCACCACGACGCCCCGCGGCGGGTACTGAGCGGCATCCTCGGCCCCCGGGCCCTGCGACGGCTGCGGGAGCAGTGGTTCGCGGTGGCCGACGAGCTCGTCGGCCGGGTGCTGGCCGAGCCGGAGTTCGACGCGGTACCCGCCCTCGCCGAGGCGTTCCCGCTGCGGGTCTTCCCCGATGCGGTCGGCATCGGCCGGGAGGGGCGGGAGAACCTGCTGCCCTACGGCGACTTCGCGTTCAACGCGTTCGGGCCGGGCAACGACCTCGTCAACCGCGCCGCCCCGGACGTGCCGCGCCTGTCGCGCTGGGTCGACCGGCAGTGCGCCAGGGAAGCGCTCGCCGCCGACGGCTTCGGCGCACGGATCTGGGCCGCCGCCGACCGTGGCGACATCACTCCCGACCAGGCCCCGCTCGTGGTCCGCTCCCTGCTCACCGCCGGTGTCGACACCACGGTGCACGGCCTTGCCGCGGTGCTCTACGCGTTCGCCACCAACCCGGGCCAGTGGCAGCGACTGCGCGAGCGGCCCGCGCTCACCCGGGCCGCGTTCGACGAGGCGGTGCGCTGGCAGTCCCCCGTCCAGACGTTCTTCCGCACCGCGACCACCGACACCCGGATCGGCGGGACCACCATCCCCGGGGGAGGCAAGATCCTCATGTTCCTCGGCGCCGCCAACCGCGATCCCCGCCGCTGGGACCGGCCCGACGAGTTCGACCTCGACCGTGATCCCTCGGGACAGGTGGGCTTCGGCATGGGCCTGCACCAGTGCGTGGGCCAGCACGTCGCGCGCCTGGAAGCCGAGGCACTGCTCACCGCGCTCGCCCACCGCGTCACCCGCTTCGAGCTCACCGGCCCGCCCCGCCGGCACCACAACAACACCCTGCGTGCCTGGGAATCGCTCCCGATGCGGGCCAGGGTGGCCTGATCCGCTCCCCGCTTGACCGGTGGTTTTGCCCGCTAGTACGTTCCGTCGGGTTCGTTTCGGCTGATGACGGGGGTATTCGGCATGTTTCGACCGTTCCGGAAGTCCGGGTTGAGGTTACCGGCCGCGATGGCGGCGCTCCTGCTGCTGCTTCCCGCCGGCGCGGCGTCGACCGCACGGACCACGGCGGAGCACGCCGGAGCTCCCGTGGCACAGGGCCAGGAGGAGCTGACGAAGAGCATCGGCTTCTACGTCGGCAGGAACCTGACGGAGGACGGCTCGACCCTGCTCGGCGGCTTCGGTCACGAACCATCCAGTCACTGGCTGGAGATCGTGCCCCGCAGGCACTTCCCGGAAGGGGCGACAACGACCGTCGGGGTAACCGAGGAGGCCGGCTTCCCGGGCGTTCTCACCGAGATCCCGCAGGCCCGCCGGACCAGCAGGTACATCACGTCGAACTACTCCGAGTTCGCGGGCTTTCCCGCACCGCTGACCAACGGCGGCCTGAACGAGCACGGCGTAGCGGCGCGCGACGTGTGGTCACCCTCCAGCGACCGGCTGCTCCAGCTCACCGAGAAACCACAGACCGGCCCCAACTACAGCGACCTCGCCCGGATCGCCATGGAGCGGGCCAGGACCGCCCGCGAGGCCGTCGAGATCATCGGCGCGCTGATCGACGAGCACGGCTACTCCACCTACGGCGGCAACTCGCACCTCTTCGCCGACGAGAACGAGGGCTGGGTCTTCGTCAACTACGGCGGCAGCCAGAACCTCTGGGCCGCCGAGCGGCTGGGGCCGGACGAGGTCCGGGTGTCCTTCCCCGGCTACCTCAACCCGTTCCCGCTCGACTACGAGAACCGGCCCGGCGAGTACCTGGCCTCGGACAACTTCGTCGACTTCGCCGTCGAACGAGGTTGGTTCGCCCCGGAGGGCAAGGACGTCTTCGACCCGCAGGCGGTCTACGCCGGCTGGCAGCCCGACGACCGGCAGGTGACGCCGACCCACCCGTGGGGCAACAACGTCCAGTCGGAGCTGGAATCCGAGCTCCGCACGGAGCTCGGACCGGTCTCGCTGGCGGATCTGCTCGCCTACGTCCGCGATCCGCGCTGGTCGCATGATCGCTCGGGCTACGGTCACGTTGCCCAGCTGGGCAACGCCGGCCGGCCCGAGCTGAACGCCCTCTGGACCGCGGTCACCGGCGCGGTGGCCACCCCGTACGTGCCGGTCTACATCGGCGCCGAGGACGTGCCGCCGGAGTACAAGCAGCACCGCTACCTGACGAGCGACGCGGCCTCCTCACACGTCGCGGCCGACTACGCGCCGCTGGAGGCCACCCGCTACGCCACCCGGACCTTCAAGCGGCTCATGTACCACACGTGCGAGCACCCGCGCACATTCCTGCGGCCGGTCACCGCCGAGATCGAGAAGTTCGAGCAGCGGCTGCTCAGGGAACAGCCGCGAGTCGAGCGGCAGGCGCTGCGCTGGTTCCGCGCCGGGCACGACGACAAGGCCCGCGCGCTGCTGACCGGGCAGGTCGAGCGCCGCCTGCTCGACGCGCTCGACCTCGGCGAGGACCTGGCGCGGGAGGTCGAGGACCGGACCCGCGAACGATTCGGCATCCGCATGCCCACCGGCCGCAACCTGCCGGGCGAGACCTACCGCGCCGAGAGCCAGAGCATGAACCGCGGCGAAGGGCTCAGCGGCCCCGCCAACGACATCGTGCACTGCTACCGCGAGGGCATCGACGACTACCCGCGCGAGCACGGCTCCTACCGCGGCCTCGCCGGGACGCTCCTGCCGAAGGGCGGCTAGCGTCCCGGCCCCGCAGGCTCGTGAGTGTTGAGCCGAGTTCTAACTCGTGCCAACACTCACGAGCGTGGTTCGAGGGTGCCTGCGCCGCAGCCGGTCAGGCGCGGGCGGCGCGCAGCGGGGCGCCCATGTCGTGCAGGTGCCGCAGCACGTAGCCGTAGGAGCGGAACAGACCGCACTGGCTGTACGGGATGCCGCGGTCGGCGCAGAACTGGCGGACGATCGGCTGCGCGTGGCGCAGGTTGGGCCGCGGCATGTTCGGGAACAGGTGGTGCTCGATCTGGTAGTTCAGCCCGCCGAGCACGAAGTCCACCACCCGTCCGCCACGGACGTTGCGCGAGGTCAGTACCTGCTTGCGCAGGAAGTCCAGCGAGTCCTCGTCGGTCATGGTGGGCATGCCCTTGTGGTTGGGCGCGAACGACGACCCCATGTAGATGCCCCACAGGCCCTGGTGCACGACGATGAACACCACGGCGAGGCCGGGCGAGAGAACCAGGAAGACCGCGCCGAGATACAGCGCGAAATGTCCCAGCAGCAGCGCCGTCTCCAGGCGGCGGGACTTGATCTCCTTGCGCAGCAGCGCACGCACGCCCGACACGTGCAGGTTCAGCCCCTCCAGGGTGAGCAGCGGGAAGAACAGCCACGCCTGGTGCTTCGCCATCCAGCGCAAGAAGCCCCGCTTGAGGCGGGCCTGACCGCTGGTGAACGCCAGCGCGGGGATGTCGAGATCCGGGTCGTCATCCTCGTGGTTGGGGTTGGCGTGGTGGCGGTTGTGCCCGCTGATCCACCAGCCGTAGCTCATGCCGACCAGCCCGCCGTGCCCGGTCCCGATCGCGTCGTTGGGCTTGCGGGTCCGGAAAATCTGCTTGTGCCCGGCGTCGTGGCCGATGAACGCCAGCTGCGCGAACACGATCGCCAGGAACGCGGCGACGAACAGCTGCCACCAGGAGTCGCCGATGTAGGCGAAGGCGACCCACGCACCGGCGAGGGCGACGATGTTGCCGGTGATCTTCATGGCGTAGTAGCGATATCGCCGGTCGAGCAGGCCGGCACCGCGGATTCTGCGGGACAGCTCCGCGTAGTCGCTCACGGAACGGGTCGCCGCTCCGGAGGGGGAGATGTTGTCGATAATGAGCTCAATGCCTCTCTGCGGGGCGAGCGCGGTGTGCCCGCGCCGATGCCGTGCCGGGGCTATCGCCACCCGGTCGGTGTCCGATCGGCCTCCGGCACTACCCACACTACGCCCGTCCAGCCGGTTTGCGGCCCCATTGGCCGACTGTTCATCTGCACGAAGGTCGAACCCGACGCCGACCAGCGTGGCCCGGTCGGCGCCGACCCGAGGCGAGGCCCGCTTCGCCACGCCGACGGGTCGATCCCGATCTCGCGGGTATTCGCTCCGCACAGCGGCAACGCGCGAGTCGCACGGACGGAGGGTGAGCAAGTGTGGACGTCACGTCAGCTCGCCGAGCGGACCGCGCAGGCGATCACCGCCGCCGCCCAGGAGCAGCTTCTCGTCGTCGTGTTGCGAATGATCCCGCGCCTGCTGCGACATCCGGTGTGGCGCGGGGCGAATCCACGCCAGGGAGCGGGGCAGGGCGTGCTCCTCATCCCAGGCTTCGGCTTCGGTGACCGCAGCCTGAGCCTGACGAGCAGGTGGCTGCGGGCCCGCGGCTACCGCCCGATCGGCGCCCGCATCGGCATCAACGTCGCCTGCACCAGCGACCTGGTCGCCCGGATCGAACGCAGGCTGGAGACCCACGCCGAGGCGACCGGGCGGCGGGTGGTCGTGCTGGGCCAGAGCCGCGGCGGCTGGCTCGGGCGCCTCGTCGCTGTTCGCCGGCCGGATCTGGTGCGGGGCCTGGTGATGCTAGGCAGTCCGGTCGCCGACCCGCTCGGCGCGAACCCGAAGGCGGTCCGGACCGCGGAGACACTGGCCCGGCTTTCCGACCTCGGCCTGCCCGGCCTGCTGGATCGCGACTGCTTCGCCGGCCCCTGCTTTCAGCGCAACAAGGCGGAGCTCACGGCCGCGTTGCCGGAGGACGTTCCCGCCCTCACGATGTACTCGCGCGCCGACGCGGTCATCCCGTGGCAGCTGTGCCTCGATCCGTACGCCGACCACGCCGAGGTGCGCAGCTCACACACGGGGATGGCACTCGACCCCGAGCTCTACACGCGGCTGGAGCCCACGCTGGCCGCATGGTCGGCGGAACCGGGCTCGGGAGCGCGCTGACGGTCCCCCGGCGAGGGCCAGGGCGAAACCCGCGTGCCACGCGGTGAGGCGTTCGTAGCGCCCGCGCGGCTCGGTGCGACCGAACAGTCTCCTGCCCTAGCCCGTTCGGCCCAGCAACTTCTGTCTTAACGCAGCAGAAGTTAGATCAGGTTGACCATAGATATTTACGTGAGGCCCGGAAGTAATTAACGTCCCAACCGAAATCCTCGGCGCAGGAGGCGAGGCAGTGTGATCGGGTCGTCACTACAGCAGGCGAGGGTACGGACCCCGTGCCCGCCGCGTACGGACACTTCCCGTTGCCGGGCGGTGTGCCGCGTCGATGCCCGCTTCTTCCCCCCGCGAACCGCGACTTCCTCGGCAGTCCACTCCGGACATTGGCGTACGAGAGGCATCGCCGGCCCGCGCCCGTTCCCCCCGCGCCGGTGCCCGGGGAAGACCGAAATGGAGACACATGAGTGACAAACATGCCCAGACAGGGCAGTTCCGGCGGCAGGTGTCCCGGCGTTCGATGCTGGCCGGCGCCGCGGTGGGCGTCGCCGCGCCCGTGGTCGGTGCGACGCTCGGCAGCGCACCCCTGGCGGCCGCCCAGGGAAACAGGGGCGAGAACCCGCAGCAGGGCACGACCCGCCGGATCACCATGTACGCCGAGGAACTGCCCGGCGCCCAGATCGGCTACGGGCTCGCGCCGGGCGAGGCCACGATCCCCGGGCCGATCCTCGAGATCTGGGAGGGTGACACCCTCGAGGTGGAGCTGGTCAACAACACCACCAAACGGCTGTCGATCCACCCGCACGGCGTCGACTACAGCGTCGACTCCGACGGCAGCCCGCTCAACGACTCCTTCAACGAACCCGGCGAGACACGCACGTACGTCTGGCGCACGCGGGCTCCGTTCAAGGCCAAGGGCGGCCTGTGGATGCCCGGCAGTGCGGGCTACTGGCACTACCACGACCACGCCATGGGCGGCGACCACGGCACCGACGGCCTCCGCGCCGGCCTGTACGGCGCGCTGATCGTCCGGCGCCGCGGCGACCTGCTGCCCGACCGGCAGTTCACCGTCGTCTTCAACGACATGACGATCAACAACAAGATGGCGCCCGAGGTCCCACTGCTGGAGGCACGTCTCGGCGAGCGGGTCGAGTTCGTCGCGATCGGGCACGGCAACACGTTCCACACCTTCCACCTGCACGCCCACCGCTGGGCGAACAACCGCACCGGAATGCTCGAGGGTCCGAACGACTCGAGCCAGGTGATCGACAACCGGGATCTCAACCCCGGCGACTCGTTCGGCTTCCAGGTGATCGCAGGCGAGGGCGTCGGCCCCGGCGTCTGGATGTACCACTGCCACGTGCAGTTCCACTCGGATGGTGGCATGGCCGGCGTTTTCCTTGTCCGCAACGAGGACGGCAGCCTCCCCGAGGGCGCACAGGCCGCATTGGACCGCTACTACGGGCACCAACACGACGGAGGTCATGGGCACGAGGGTTAGCCGGCTCCCGGAACGGACGTGGGAGCTCCCACGCCGTCACCGGGCAGAACCACGAGTGAAGGAGTAAGGATGGCTCGAAGAGGTCGATTAACGTTACCCCGCAACGGTCGCGCACGACCGGGTTCGCTGCGGCGCGCGACGGTTCTGTTCACGGGCGCCACGCTCGCCCTCGGACTCGCCGCGGCGCCGGCGCTGGCCGCGCCGGGGAAGGCGGCGCAGCCGGAGGTTCCCGGCGACCAGGCCGCCGCACCGAAGCAGGACGCGGTGAACGTACTGGTGTTCCACGGTGCGGCGGCCGAGCAGGACGATCCGGTCAACCAGGCCGTGGACGCCATCGAGGAACTGGGCGCGAACAACGGTTTCACCGTGGAGGAGTCCACCGATCCCGGCGCCTTCTCCGCACGGAACCTGGACAAGTATCGCGGCGTCGTCTTCCTCTCCGCCGAGGGCACCGAGCTCACCGCGAGCCAGGAGGACGCGCTCAAGGGCTACGTCAGGGACGGCGGCGGCTTCCTCGGTGTCCGGGACGCCGCACGGGCGCAGGAGCGCTCGGAGTGGTTCAGCGGCCTGATCGGCACCCGGCCGGTCGGTGCGCTTCCCGACCCCGAGGAGGTCGCTGAAGTCACCGCGAGCGGGGAGAACCCGCCGAACGAGGTCGCGGCGAACCTCGCCGACGGCGACACGGGCACCAAGTGGCTGACGTTCGACCCGACCGCAACGATCACCGTCCGGCTCGCCGAATCCGCGGCGGTCTCGCACTACGCGCTGACCTCCGCCAACGACTTCGACGGCCGGGACCCGAAGGACTGGACCCTGCAGGGCTCCCAGGACGGGCAGAACTGGACGGACCTCGACCGCAGGACCGGGGAGGACTTCCCGGACCGCTTCCAGACCAAGGACTACCGGTTCGACAACACCGAGTCCTACCAGCACTACCGGCTGGACATCACCGCGAACGCCGGTGACGGCCTGACGCAGCTCGCCGAGCTCCAGTTCTTCACCGGCGACGCGACGACGGATCCGGAGCCGGAGATCCCCGTGCAGGAGGCGACGGTCAACGTCGTCGACCGGCAGCACCCGGCCAACGAGGGGCTGCCGCAGAACTGGACCCGGTCCGACAGGTGGATCAACTGGGACCCGAACCCGAGCGGCGAGGTCCATACGGTCGCGCAGGTCGAGGAGAAGAGCTACGACCCGGGCAAGGGGGCGAACGGCCCGTTCCACCCGGTCTCCTGGTGCCGTGACTACGACGGCGGCCGCTCCTTCTACACGGGAATGGGTGGCACCGCGGAGAGCTACACCGAGGACGGCTTCCGGAGTCACCTGCTCGGCGCGCTCAAGTGGACCACCGGCATGGTCCGCGGCGACTGCCAGGCGACCATCGGGGCGAACTACGAGATCGAGCGGCTGACCGCCAAGAACAAGCCGGGCGAGCTCGACCAGATCGGCGAGCCGCACGGCCTGACCATCGCCCCCGGCGGCAAGGTCTTCTACATCGGCAAGGCAGCCTGCCCGTCCGGTCCGATCCCCAGCTGGGACGACCCGAACGTCGGCCTCGGCTGCGGCACCATCCACCAGTGGGATCCGGCCACCGAGGAGGTCAAGCTCCTCACCACGCTGGAAGTGATGGGCAACAGGGGCAGCGGCAGCGAGCTCGTGAAGAACGAGGAAGGCCTCGTCGGCATGACGCTGGACCCCGACTTCGAGAAGAACGGCTGGTTCTACGTCTTCTGGATGCCGCACGACTCGATCGACCGCGACAAGCGGATCGGTCAGCGGACGGTTTCGCGGTTCACCTACGACCTCGAGACGGAGACGATCGACCAGAGCACCCGCAAGGACCTGCTGCAGTGGGACACCCAGATCCACAGCTGCTGCCACGCGGGTGGGGGCATGGCCTTCGACAACGACGGCAACCTCTACATCGGCTCCGGTGACAACAACTCGTCGCAGGGCTCGAGCGGCTACTCCGGCAACAACTGGAGTGAGCAGTACAAGGGCATCTCCTTCCAGGACGCGCGCCGGACCTCCGGTAACACCAACGACCTGAACGGCAAGATCCTGCGGATCCACCCTGAGGACGACGGCACCTACACGATCCCCGAGGGGAACCTGTTCCCCGAGGCCGACGATCCGGGAGACAAGACCCGCCCGGAGATCTACGTGATGGGCGTGCGCAACATCTCGCGGCTGGCCTACGACAAGAAGAACGACTGGCTGACCGCGGCCTGGGTCGGTCCGGACGCGGGCAAGCCGAGCCCGGAGCTCGGCCCGGCGAAGTACGAGACCGCGACCATCATCACCTCGGCGGGCAACCAGGGCTGGCCCTACTGCATGGGCAACCGGCAGCCCTACCGCGACCGCAGCGACACCGACGCCAGCGTGCTCACCGGCTGGTACGACTGCGACAACCCGAAGAACACCTCGCCGGCCAACACCGGGCTCGTGGACATCCCGCCGATCCGGGACAACATGATCTGGTACTCGCCGAACGGCGGCGGGCCGGTCTTCCCCACCCGGGACGACGGCAGTGGTGTCCCCACCTACAACGAAGAGGACGCCACCTACACGCAGCCCTACCTGAAGGGTGGCTGCCAGGCGATCATGGACGGTCCCACCTACCACCGCTCCGAAGTGGACACGAAGAGCGGGGTCGCGTGGCCCGAGCACTGGGACAACAAGTGGTTCATCGGTGACAACTGCAACGCGAACAACCGTGTCGCGCTGACCGTCGACCCGGACACCGTGGACGAGGCCGGTCCCCCGGTCCATGCCGAGAGCCTGCGTCAGATCATCCGGGGCGGTGGCGGCAACAACGAGCTCCAGGCGTGGATGGACGCGAAGTTCGGTCCGGACGGTGCGCTCTACATGCTCGACTACGCGGGCGGCTTCTTCAGCCTGCACGACAACCAGAAGCTGATCCGGATCAGCTACAAGGGAGGCCCGGCGACGCCGGCACCGACCGCATCGGCCACTTCGCTGCACAACAGGCCGCTGACGGTCGCGTTCACCGGCGAGAAGTCCGGTGGCGTGTCCTACGAGTGGGACTTCGGCGACGGCGGCAAGTCGAAGGAGGCCAACCCGAGGCACACCTACGCCAAGGTCGGCAACTACACCGCGAAGCTGACGGTGACCTACGCCGACGGCGAGAAGGCGACCACGGAGACCGAGGTCAGCATCGAGTGTGTCGTGCCGGACGAGCGGGAGTCGGTGTGGATCGGTGACACCGACACCGGTGTGGCCAACAAGCAGGTCGGTGGCGGCTGCACCATCAACGACCTGATCGACGACGAGGGCACGTGGGACAGCCACGGCGCGTTCGTCGAGCACGTCAACGGTGTGATCGACCCGATGAAGAGGGACGGCGTCGTCAGCGGCAAGGAGAAGGGAAAGCTGACCAGCGCGGCGGCCAAGTCCGACATCGGCAAGAAGGGCTACACCGGATACGAGCCCATCTTCAACGGGACACACGAGTCCCTGCGCGGATGGGAGCAGGCACCTGGCGGGCACTTCGAGTTGCGGCCGGACGGATCGCTGCGTGCTCGTGGCGGCCTGGGAATGCTGTGGTACTCGGCCAAGGAGTTCGGCGACTTCTCGTTGAAGCTCCAGTTCAAGGACATCGCGGCCGAAGGGCACCGGGCGAACAGCGGTGTCTTCACCAGGTTCCCGAACCCGAACACCCCGCTCGACGAGCGTCCCGAATGCGGGAAGCAGGGTGCGGCACGGAACTCCGCGGCGTGGGTCGCGATCTACTGCGGCCAGGAGGTCCAGATCTACGACGGGGAGTCGGGTGAGCCCCAGAAGACCGGTTCGATCTACAACTTCGACCGGGTCGGACTGGACCAGGCCGGCGTGACCCCGAAGGGCGAGTGGAACAACTACGAGATCCGTGTTGTCGGGCAGCACTACACGATCATCCGCAACGGCGTGGTGATCAACGAGTTCGACAACACACCCGGCAAGGAGTCGTCGCGGGCCGGCGATCCGCCGACCGATCTGCGGCAGTTCAGCAGCGGCTTCGTCGGGTTGCAGAACCACGGTGACAACGACCAGATCGAGTTCCGCAACATCCGGGTGCAGGAGCTGTAGCCAGGAAAACCGGGTCGGTGCGGGTGCGGGTACTCCCCGCACCCGCACCGACCCCGGAATCACGAGAGGTGCAGCATTCCCATGCTTCAACGATTACTTTCCGCCGTACCGAGACGTTCTCCGACGTCCGGGCAGCGCGGGGCCGGCCCGCGNCCCCCCCCCCCCCCCCCCCCGACCCCGGAATCACGAGAGGTGCAGCATTCCCATGCTTCAACGATTACTTTCCGCCGTACCGAGACGTTCTCCGACGTCCGGGCAGCGCGGGGCCGGCCCGCGGCGCGCCGCGCTGGCCATGCTTGCCGCGACGATGACAGCCCTGTGGGTGGTACCGACATCCGCCGCGAGCCAGGACCGGACGGAGACAGCGGCGGCCGCCGAGCAGGTCCTCACCTGGACCGCGGGCGACAGCATGACCGAGTACACCTCCGCCCCGGCCGAGGCGACGGCCGGGGCCGCGACGCTCGTCTTCGAGAACAGCCTGGCCACCGGCAACACGACCGGGATGACCCACACCCTGACGTTCGACACGTCGACGCCGGGGTACAACCACGACGTCGACGTCAACATCGTCGCCAGCCCGTTCGACGCCGACGGCGGACGGCACGAGGTCGACGTGAACCTCACGCCCGGCAAGTACCGCTACTTCTGCGCGATTCCCGGCCACGGCGAGATGGTCGGCGAGTTCGTGGTCACCGAAGGCGGCGGTGAGGACACCACCGCACCGCAGGTGTCCGCAGAGATCAGCGGGGAGCAGGACGCCGACGGCAACTACATCGGCTCCGCCACGATCGCCGTGTCCGCACAGGACGACGGCTCCGGCGTCGCGGCGATCGAGTACGAGATCGACGACACCGGGTTCCTGCCCTACACCGAACCGGTCACCGTCGACGAGCCGGGTGACCACGCGGTTCAGTACCGGGCGACCGACAACGCCGGCAACACCTCCGAGACCGGCTCCATCCCGTTCAGCATCGTGGAACCGGACCCAGGCGACACCACGCCACCCCAGGTGACCGCCGAGGTCACCGGCGATCAGGACGCCGACGGCAACTACATCGGCTCCGCCANTCACCGGCGATCAGGACGCCGACGGCAACTACATCGGCTCCGCCACCGTGAACCTCTCCGCCCAGGACGCCGACTCCGGCGTCGACACCGTCGAATACAACCTCGACGACACCGGATTCCAGCCCTACACCGCACCGGTCACCGTCGACACGACCGGTGAGCACGCGCTGACCTACCGGGCGACCGACAACGCGGGCAACACCTCCGAG
>NZ_JAEHOB010000016.1 GCF_016464705.1 Qaidamihabitans albus | reverse complement strand
GACATATGTGCTACCGAAGTCCTGAGACACAACACAGAGTTCTAACTGGTGTGCGCACTCACGACCCCCGACGTGCGGTTCGCTACGCCGCGCTGGCGAGTGTGGCGGCAGCGGGCTCCAGCGCGATGTCCAGCACCTCCCGCACCGTGGCGACCGGATGCACGTCCAGCTGCGCGCGGATCTCCTCCGGCACGTCGTCCAGGTCCGGCTCGTTGCGCTGCGGGATGATCACCGTCGTGATGCCCGCCCGGTGCGCGGCGAGCAGCTTCTGCTTCACCCCGCCGATCGGGAGCACCCGCCCGGTCAGCGAGATCTCACCGGTCATCGCGACATCGGTGCGCGCCACCCGCCCGGAAAGCAGCGAGGCGAGCGCGACCGTCATCGTGACCCCGGCCGACGGCCCGTCCTTGGGCACCGCGCCCGCCGGCACGTGCACGTGGACGCCGCGGTCCTTGAGGTCGCCAACCGGCAGCTCCAGCTCGGCCCCGCGCGAACGCAGGTACGACAGCGCGATCTGCGCCGACTCCTTCATCACGTCACCGAGCTGGCCGGTCAGCGACAGCCCGGTGCCGCCGGTCTCACCGTCCGCGAGCGAGGCCTCCACGTAGAGCACGTCACCACCGGCCCCGGTCACCGCCAGCCCGGTCGCCACACCGGGAATCGACGTCCGCCGCGCCGACGCGGGCAGCGACGACTCCGGCACGTGCCGCGGCCTGCCGAGGTAACCGGCCAGATCCTCGTCCTCCACAGGCACCGGCAGCGCCAGCTCACCGAGCGCCACCTTCGTCACGACCTTGCGCAGCACCTTCGCGATCGTGCGGTTCATCTCCCGCACCCCGGCCTCGCGGGTGTACTCCGCGGCGATCCGGCTCAGCGCCGCGTCGGTCAGCGCCACGTCGCCCGGACTCATCCCGGCCCGCTCCAGCTCGCGCGGCAGCAGGTGGTCTCGCGCGATCGTCACCTTCTCGTGCTCGGTGTAGCCGTCGAGCGTCACCAGCTCCATCCGGTCCAGCAACGGCTCCGGGATGGTCTCCAGCGCGTTCGCGGTCGCCAGGAACACGACGTCGGACAGGTCGAGCTCCACCTCGAGGTAGTGATCGCGGAACGTGTGGTTCTGCTCCGGGTCGAGCACCTCGAGCAGGGCGGCGGTCGGATCGCCGCGGTAGTCGGCGCCCACCTTGTCCACCTCGTCCAGCAGGATCACCGGGTTCATCGAACCGGCCTCCTTGATGGCCCGCACGACGCGGCCCGGCAGCGCCCCGACATAGGTACGGCGGTGCCCACGGATCTCCGCCTCGTCCCGGATGCCGCCGAGCGCGACCCGGACGAACCTGCGGCCCATCGCCTTCGCCACCGACTCGCCGAGCGAGGTCTTGCCGACCCCGGGCGGCCCGGCCAGGGCCAGCACCGCACCGGAGTGCCTGCCACCCACGGCAGGCGCGGCGGACTCCGACGGCGCCTCGGCGGTAGGGATTGCCTCGGCGGTGTCTGATGGCGCCTCGGCGGTAAAGATTGCCTCGGCGCGCCGCTGCCGCACCGCCAGGTACTCGATGATCCGTTCCTTGACGTCGTCGAGGCCCGCGTGGTCCGCGTCGAGCACCCGCCGCGCACCCGCGATGTCGTGCACGTCCGCGGTCCGCGTCCGCCACGGCATCTCCAGCACCGTGTCCAGCCACGTCCGGATCCAGCCCGCCTCCGGCGACTGCTCCGACGTGCGCTCCAGCTTGTCCACCTCGGCGAGCGCGGCCTTGCGCACGTCCTCCGGCAGCCCTGCGGCCTCGACCCTGCTGCGGTAGTCGTCGTCCGCCGCGCTGCCGTCCAGCTCACCGAGCTCCTTGCGGATGGCCTCGAGCTGGCGGCGCAGCAGGAACTCCTTCTGCTGCTTCTCCATGTCGTCGGCGACGTCCTTGCGGATGGAGTCGGTCACCTCCAGCTCGGCCAGGTAAGCGCGGGTGGTCTCCAGCGCCTTCTCCAGCCGCACCGCGACGTCCGGCTCCCGCAGCAGCTCCAGCTTCTGCGCGGTGCTCAGGTACGGGGCGTTGCCTGCGAGGTCGGCGATCGCGGAAGGATCCTCGATCCGCTGCACGGCGTCGAGCATCTGCCAGCCGCCGCGCTGCTGCAGTACCGAGAGCACCACGGACTTGAACTCCGCTGCCAGCTCACCGGTGCGCTCGTCGATCGGCAGCTCGGCCACCGGCTCGGCGCGCACCCATGCCGCGTCGCCGGGGCCCTGCCCCGGCTCGCCGGTCCACGCGCGAGCGGTGCCGCGCAGCAGCGCGGCCGACGTGCCGTCCGCGATCCGGCCGACGCGCTCGATCGTCGCCACCGTGCCGATATCGGCGAGCTCGCCGTCGACGCGCGGCACGATCAGCACCTCGGCCTTGCTCGCCGACGCGGACCGGATGCCGGGCAGCGACGCCGTGTCCGGCTGCCGTGCCCCGGCGGACTCCACGGCCGCACGGGTCTCGGCGCCGGTCAGGTCGAACGGGACGACCATGCCGGGCAGCACCACGTCGTCGTCGAGGGGAAGTACGGGCAGGAGCTGGGTCTGGCTCATCGAAACGCTCCTTCTGTGTTGAGTACATCCGACTCAACTTTCGGGAGCGTGGCCTGATTCCGGTGTTCGCCGTCAGCGAGCGGCGGGCCGCTCCGCCACCCCGCACCAGCCGAACTTGCGTGCCCGGTCCTGCAGGGGGTTGAGCTGGTGGTCCGGCCGCCAGTCGGCCGGGTGCACGAACCCGGGCTCGACCATCGGCCAGCCGCCGAACAGCGGTTCCAGCCCGGCGCGGTCGCGCAGCCACAGCGGGTTGCTCGTGTCGCGGTAGCCGGCCACGAACCGCTCCAGCTGCTCGGCCTCCTCCCCGGTGGCCTGCTCGCCGGTCATGTGCGAGATCGCCAGCCAGCTTCCCGGCACCAGCTTCTCGCTGTAGTGCCGCACGATTCCCGCCGGGTCGTCGTCGTTGCCGACGAAGTGCAGTACCGCGATCATCAGCAGGCACACCGGCTCGTCGAAGTCGAGCAGCCTCCGGGTGACCGGATCCTCCAGCACCTTCCGCGGCTGCCGGAGATCCTCCTGCACGATCCCGGCCCAGCCGGTCGCGCCGTCGCGTTCCAGGATGAGCGTCGCGTGCGCGGCCGCCACCGGCTCGTAGTCCACGTAGACGACCGTCGCGGCCTCGTCCGCGGGCAGGTGGTCGCGCACGATCTCGTGCACGTTGCCCACCGTCGGCACTCCGGAACCGAGATCGAGGAACTGCCGGATGCCCGCGTCGAGCGCAGCCTTCACCACCCTGCCGAGGAATCTCCGGTTCTGCGTCGCGAGGTCCTTGATCGGCGGGAAGATCCGCTCGATCTTCTTGCCGAACTCACGATCGACCGCCCAGTTCTGGTTACCGCCGAGGTACCAGTCGTACATCCGGGCGGCGGACGGCTTCTCGGTGTCGACCCCGGTGGGCGCGTCCGGTGCTGCCTCATTGCTCTCGGTCACCGTTCAGTTCTACCGGACCGCCGGTCGCCGGTACCAATAGGTCCACAACGGTCGGTAACCCTGCGCATACCAGAATGGTGTCGAGCGGGGGTTCGCCAGCGCGTGGTGCAGCAGCGCCACCTCCACGCCTGCCTCGTCGAAGACCTGGTGAGCGTGTTCGGCCAGCGCGCTGCCCACACCGCTGCCGCGCGCCTGCTCGGCCACGTTAAGTGAGGTGAGGTAGCCCACCCGGCGCGCGGCGACGTGCTCCCGCGTCCAGTCCGACTCGGGTGGCAGCTGGAGCTGCACGATGCCAAGCGGTTCACCGTAGAGCTCGGCGATCCACAACGAGGGCTCCCGCTCGGCGAGCAGCCTGCGCACCTCGTCCGTCACCGCCCGTTCCTGCTCCGGCCGCGGCGTGACCAGGCCGAACTGGGCGTCGTACTGGTTGAGCTCCAGGTGCAACCGGACGGCGGTGGCCAGGTCGCGCGGTTCGGCGCGCCGGATCCGTACGCCGGGGACGGCGGGTGGCCCGCTGCCGAGGCGGTCCGCCGGGCGGACCGCGATCACCCGGGCGGGCGCGAACCCGTGCCGCAGCAGCGTGTCCGAGCCCACGGTGTCCCGGCTCGGCCGCGTCACGACGGCCGCCGTGTCCCAGTCGCCCGGCGCGCAGTCACCGAGCAGCTCCTCCCACTGATCCAGCAGCTCACCGAGTTGCGCCGCGGCACCGGAGCCGGCCAGCCGGACTTCGAGCCGGTGTTCCACGAGCGGGCGCCACAGCGCGGCGGCGGAGCCGGCGGCGACCTCCGAGCGGGTCGCCAGCGCGGCGGCGTCCCTGGTGGCGAGCGGCGTTGCCCCGGTGCCGTCCCACGGGCCGGGCGGCGGCAGCAGCGAGTCCTCGGCGGACAGCCGTTTCGCGTGCTCGGTGGAGATGACCTCGATGTCCATACCGATATCCAAGCGGACGTGCGCCGGACCATGCCAGTCAGAGCGTGACTACGCCGGGCTACCCAGGCTGGTCCATTGTCACCCTCGTCACGAGGGCGGCATCACCGCGTTGGTGCCTCGTTAACCCTCAGGTGATCTGATGGTGCTCGATACAAGGCCGAACTACGCCCTCCGGGGTACAGTGATGCCCTCGTTCGCGACCCGGCCCTGGAAAGGGTGCGCGTAACGGAAGGAGGTTGCATGCCGGACGCACACGACGAGTCCGTCGGATCCGGCGTGGCCACAGCCGACACCGGCGACAGCACGGGTACCGCCGGTACCACCGGGACCACCACCGCGCACCAGGGCTCGGGCGGGCCACGGACGGACGAGCGCAGGTTCCGTGTCTACACGGCGGTGGTGCTCACGGCCGGCCTCGCGGCCGTGGCGGCCGTCTCCACCTGGCTTCCCTTCGAGGGCTCGGTCCACCTGTGGTGGATCGGACCACTTCTCGCGCTGGCCTTCCTCGGCGCCGAGCAGCTCGGCGTGAACGTCGACGTCCGCAGCGGCATCTCCTGGACCATCTCGTTCACCGAGATCCCGCTCGTCATCGGCTTCTTCGTCGCCCCGTTCGAGGTCGTCCTCGCCGCGCACGTCGTGGCCGGCATCGGCACCCTGCTGGCCCGCCGGGTCTCCGGGCGCATCCTCTACAACGCGGGCGCGTTCCTGCTCGAGATCACCAGCGCGTTCGCCGTCGCCGGGCTCGTCCGGCAGGCGCTCGGCAACCCGGCGGAGATGCCGTGGCTGGCCGCGCTCGCCGGGACGCTCACCGCGCCACTGGCCAGCACCCTGCTCGCGATGGCGGCCGTGCGGGTGCTCCGGCGGCGGATGCGGGTCGGCACGGTGCTGCGGCTGGCCGGGCGCATCCTCGTGGTCGGCTTCGTCAACGCCTCGGTCGGCCTCACCGGCTACCTGGTGATCTCCTCGACCCCCGAGGCATGGCCGATCGTGGTCGCCGTCTCCCTCGGCCTGGCCGCCCTGTACTGGGCCTACTCCGACCTCCTGCGCGAACAGCGCGACATGGAGGCGCTCTCCGACGTCAGTCTCATGGTCGCCCGCTCGGGTCAGCAGGCCGCCGCACGCCCGGCCAGCCGCGCCGACGAGATCGGCCGCGGGGTGGACGTCGGCGAGTGGTCCACGATCGCCGAGCGGATCAAAGACCAGCTCGCCGCGGGCCGGATCGTCCTGCGGCTACGGCTGGAACCGGACGAGGCGATGCGTTCGGTGGTCGCGGGCAGTGAGCTGCCCGCGGAGAACGTGTCCGCCGACGACCCGCTGCTGCGGCTGCCCGGCGCGCACGTGCGGCATTTCCGCATCACCGAGGCGAACCCCGAGGTTCGCTCGGCGCTGCTCGACCGCGGCGCGCAGGAGGCGCTGGTCGTGCCGCTGCGCAGTGCCAACCAGCTCCTCGGCGTGGTCGAGGCACACGACCGGCTCTCCCGCTGGCGCGGCTTCGGCAAGAGCGACGTCCAGCTGCTCGGCACGATGGCCAGCCACCTCGCCACCGCGCTGGACAACCGCAGGCTGCTCGCGACCCTGCGGCACGACGCCTACCACGACCCGCTCACCGGCCTGCTCAACCGTCCCGGCTTCCGGCAGGTCGCCCGCGACCCGCTGCGCGAGCGGGTGAGCTGCGTCGTGCTCAGGGTGGACCTGGACGTGTTCTCCACGGTCAGCGACGCGCTCGGCTATGCCTGGGCCGACCGGATGGTGATGGCCGCGGGCAGGCGCATCCGCGACGTGCTCGGCGCCGACGTGCCGCTCGCCCGGTTGGAGGGCGCCTCGTTCGCCGCGCTGCTCGTCGAATGCCAGCCGGAGGACGCGCACGGCGTGGCCGAGCGGTTGCGGGCGGAGCTCTCCGCGCCGTACCCGGTGGACCGGCTCACCGTCGAGGCGAACGCGATGATCGGCTACGCCTCGCCCGGCGTCGAGGACCAGGAGATCGTGGACGTCGACAGCCTGCTGCAACGGGCGGACGTGGCGGTGCGGGCCACCCGCGGCGGCGAGGAGGTACGCGGCTACGTGCCCAGCATGGGCCAGATCTTCCTGCGCCGTTTTCAGATGGTCACCCAGTTCCGGCAGGCGCTGGAGGACGGTCAGGTCAGCGTCCACTACCAGCCGAAGATCTCGCTGCCGAACAAGCAGGTGCTCGGCGTCGAGGCGCTCGTGCGCTGGCAGCATCCCGAGTTCGGCAAGGTCGACCCTGACGAGTTCGTGCCCGCGGTCGAGGCGGCTGGCCTGATCGGCGTGCTCACCTCGTTCGTGCTGGAGCAGGCGCTCGACCGGGTGCGCCGGTGGCTCGACGAGGGGCTGCGGATCTCCGTCGCCGTCAACCTCTCGGTGCGCAACCTCGCCGACGCCGAGTTCCCCGCCAAGGTCGTGGCGGCACTGGAGCGCTTCGGCGTGCCCGCGGAGCTGCTGACCTTCGAGCTCACCGAGTCGGGTGTCATGGCGGACCCGGCCCGCGCGCTGCCGATCCTGCGGGAGCTGCACGGGCTCGGCATCGTGCTGGCCGTGGACGACTTCGGCACCGGGTACTCGTCGCTGGCCTACCTGCGCCAGCTGCCGGTCGACCAGGTCAAGATCGACAAGAGTTTCGTGCTCGGTATGGGCACCGACCTCGGCGACCTCGCCGTGGTGCGCTCCATCGTCGAGCTAGGCCACTCCCTCGGCCTCACCGTCGTCGCCGAGGGCGTCGAGGAGGATCTCGCCAGGGACCAGCTGGAGGCGATGGGCTGCGACGTCGCGCAGGGCTACCTCATCTCCCGGCCGCTTTCGGAGGAGCGGCTCGACGCGTGGCTGCAGGCGCGCACGGCCCGCTCGTCAGGCAGGCAGGCCGAGACCGTGCTCACCCTGTTGACCTGAGATTCGGCCCCGCGACCCGATGGGGACCCCGGTTCGAGAGGGTGCCGACGGTTCAGGTACTCTTTTCGAGGCTCGTTGAGCAAGGCCCCTTTAGCTCAGTCGGCAGAGCGTCTCCATGGTAAGGAGAAGGTCTACGGTTCGATTCCGTAAAGGGGCTCGGTGTCTGGGCCGCGATCCGTAAGCTGGATATCGCGGCCCTGACCGTGTGGGGCGGTGTAGCTCAGTCGGTAGAGCAAGCGGCTCATAATCGCTGTGTCGCCGGTTCAAGTCCGGCCACCGCTACGCGAGTGGGTGGACCATGTCTGCGGAGTGCGCAGACCCTCTCGCTCCGCCAATGCCTTGGGGGTGCGACCCCCAAACCCCGCCCGGAGGGGCTCCGCCCTCCGGACCCCGGCCTGGTGGAAACCCCCGCCTGGCGGGGGAACCGAGTAGCGAGAAGGAGCCGCTGTGGCTGCCACCGACGTACGACCGAAGATCACGCTGGCGTGCGAGGAGTGCAAGCACCGCAACTACATCACCAAGAAGAACCGGCGCAACAACCCGGATCGCCTTGAGATGAAGAAGTTCTGCCCGAACTGCGGTACGCACCGGGTGCACAAAGAGACGCGCTGACGTCACGCAGGACTCGATGAGGCCGTCCCCGAACCCTCGGGGGCGGCCTCATCGCTGTCTCCCGGGTGGCCGGTAGCCTTCCGTCGTGCCTTTGGACCCGTCATTCGCCGGCCGGACGTACCCGCCCACGCGCACCTACGAGGTCAGCCGGGAGAAGATTGCCGAGTTCGCCGACGCCATCGGCGACGGCAGCCCGCTCCACCGGGACGCCGAGGCCGCCCGTGCGGCGGGCTACCCGGACGTGATCGCGCCGCCCACGTTCCTCACGATCATCAATCTGACCTCGATCAACGAGATCGTCGCCGATCCCGAGCTCGGCCTCGACTACTCGCGCATGGTGCACGGCGACCAGAGCTTCACCCACCACCGCCCGGCGCACGCCGGTGACCGGCTGCGGCTCACCGCGCACATCGAGGAAGTCTTCGCCCGTGCGGGCAACGACTTCCTCACCGTGCGCGCCGACATCGCCACCGTCGACGGCGAGCCGGTCTGCACCACCCGTGCCCAGCTCGTGGTCCGAGGGGAGAGCGCATGAACGCAGGAGACCAGCTGCCCGCCCTTTCGGTGCGCGTGACCCGCGAGCAGCTCGTCCGCTACGCGGGCGCCGCGCTCGACTTCAACCCGATCCACTGGAACGAGCGCTTCGCCAGGGACGTCGGCCTGCCCGACGTGATCGCGCACGGGATGCTCACGATGGCGCTCGGCGGCAGGCTCGTCACCGACTGGCTCGGCGACCCGGGCAGGCTGATCGAGTACGGGGCGCGTTTCACCCGGCCGGTCGTGGTCCCGGACGGCGACGAGGGTGCGCTGGTCGAGGTCACCGGGAAGGTCGCCGAGGTCCGCGACGACGGCACAGCGCGCGTCGATGTCACGGCGAAGTTCGACGGCAGGACGGTGCTCGGCAAGGCACAGGCGGTCGTCCGCGTCAGTTGACGACGTTCAGCAGCGCGTCCGCCATCGCCCGCTGCCCCCGCGCGGTCGGGTGCAGCGGCGCCGCCCCGGTCACCGGCTCGGGACCCTCGATCCAGCGGGCTCGCGGGGGAGCGCACATGCTGTGCCCCTCGGTGGCCCCCGCCGTGCCGGCGAACCCGGCGCCGTGCGCCCGCGCCTGCTCGGCGAGCATCGTGTTCAGCCCGCCGATCGCCTGCCGCAGGTACGCCACGTCCCCGGTGCCGTAGGGCACCTCGGGCCAGCACGAGCTCGCGTTCTCCGGCAGCACCGTGGGGTATCCGACGACCACGACCCTGGCGTCGGGCGCCTGCCGCCCGATCCGTTCCAGCGCGGCCCCGACCTTCGGTGCGGTGTCCGCGACCGCACGGGCCAGTTGGTCCGTACCACCGGAGGTGAGGCGGTCCCGGCATGGTGAGGCGGCGCGGTCACGGGTGGCGCATTGCTCCCCGAGCGCGACGAACCCGACGTCGTTGCCGCCGATCCCCAGCGTCACCAGCGTCGTGTCGGTGGTCACCGCGTCGAGCTGCGGCGGGTTGGTGCCCTCGGCGGTGCGCTGCGGATTGCTCAGGTGCTCGGTGGTGGCCCCGCCGCAGCTGACGTCGGCGAACTCCGCGGCGTCCACCTCGGGGCGTACCAGGCGCGGGTAGTTGTTGTCCGAGCGGCCGCAGCCGGGTGGCCTGCCCACCGGCTCGCCCGCCCCCGGCGCAGAGGTGTAGGAGTCGCCGAGCGCGACGTAGCGGCCCGGTGGCGCCGGCTCGGTCCGCTGCGACTGGTGGTAGCCGAAGGCGCCCGCGCCCACCGCGACGACGAGCACGGCGATCAGCGCGCTCCAGCCCTTCTTGCCCATCGACCTGTTTGTAGCCGATCAGCCATCGCCCGTCGAACCGGGCCGGCTGCGCCCGGCGGGCTACTCGGCTTCCGCGAGCAGGCGCGCGACGCGGTTCACGCCCTCGACCAGGTCCTCCTCGGCCAGCGCGTAGGAGAACCGGAAGTAGCCGGGGGTGCCGAACGCCTCGCCGGGCACCACGGCCACCTCGGCCTCGCGCAGAATGAGATCGGCCAGTGCCACGGTGTCCTTCGGTCGCTCGCCGCGGATCTCCTTGCCCAGCACGGCCTTCACGGAGGGGTAGGCGTAGAACGCACCCTGCGGGGTCGGGCACTCGACGCCGGGGATGTCGGACAGCAGCGCGACGATCTTCTTCCGGCGGGCGTCGAACGCCGCGCGCATCCGCGCGACCGCGTCCAGCGGGCCCGCGACGGCGGCCAGCGCCGCGCGCTGCGACACGTTCGCGACATTGCCGCACAGGTGCGACTGGTAGCTCGCGGCGGCCTTGATGACGTCCTGCGGGCCGATCATCCAGCCGACCCGCCAGCCGGTCATCGAGTAGGTCTTCGCGACCCCGTTGAGGATCAGCGTCTGCTCGGCCAGCTCCGGCACGACCACCGGCATCGACTCGGCCTTGACGCCGTCGTAGACCAGGTGCTCGTAGATCTCGTCGGTGACGACCCAGATGCCGTGCTGGTGGGCCCAGCGGCCGATCGCCTCGACCTGTTCGCGCGGGTAGACCGCGCCGGTCGGGTTGGAAGGCGAGTTGAACAGCAACACCTTGGTCCGCTCGGTGCGGGCGGCCTCGAGCTGCTCGACGGTGGCCAGGTAGCCGGTGGACTCGTCGGCGGTGACCTGTACCGGAACACCACCCGCGAGGGTGATCGACTCCGGGTAGGTGGTCCAGTAGGGCGCGAGCAGCAGCACCTCGTCGCCCGGGTCGAGCAGCGTGGCGAACGCGGAATAAGCAGCCTGCTTGCCGCCGTTGGTCACCAGTACCTGGGACGGGTCGCAGTCGAAACCGGAGTCACGCAGCGTCTTGTCGGCGATCGCCTCGCGCAGCTCGGGCAGGCCGGCGGCGGCGGTGTAGCCGTGGTTGGCGCGGTCGAGCACGGCGGCGGCCGCGGCCTCGACGATGTAGTCCGGGGTCGGGAAGTCCGGCTGACCGGCGCCGAAGCCGATCACCGGGCGGCCCTCCGCCTTGAGTGCCCTGGCCTTCGCGTCGACGGCGAGCGTGGCCGACGGCGTGATGCCGGCGATCCGGGCCGAGACGCGGGACTGGGCGCTGCTGACGGTGGTTCCAGGGGTGGCCATGGCGGCATTTTTTCACGCGCGGTGCCGCTGGACACAGCCGCCCCTGACCCTCCTACCGGGCGCGGTTGCGAGCCGGTATCGGGCTTGCCGTAGACTTCCGAACTTGGAACGTACGACTCTCGGGCCCGTAGGAATGTGGGCCTGGTGGAATGCGTCCTCGGGCGGGGTTCCGTTCGAAGGGGTGTAGCTCAAATGGCAGAGCAGCGGTCTCCAAAACCGCAGGTTGCAGGTTCAAGTCCTGTCACCCCTGCGTTGAACGTCTCAGGTGAAGCGGAGGAGTAGCTCGTGAGCGAGGACGGCGAGAAGGACAAGGAGAAGGGCTCGAAGCGCCCTTCCCGTCCGGTCACCGCCGCGGCTCGGCGTGAGCGCCGTGCCTCCGCACGCCCCAGTGGCAAGGGCGCCGAGGCGAGCTCCGGAGACGCGGCGGACGTCTCGAAGCGCCCCGCGCCCAAGGGCAAGACCTCGGGCAACGTCCCTCCGCCGACCGGCGGCAAGGGGCGGCCGACGCCGAGGCGGGACCGCGACGACGCGAAGCAGAGCCTGTTCGCACGGCTGGTGCGGTTCATCCGGGAAGTCCTGGGTGAGCTGCGGAAGGTGATCTGGCCGACCCGCAAGCAGATGACCACGTACACCATCGTGGTGCTGATCTTCGTGGCGTTCATGGTGGCGCTGGTCGCGGGGCTCGACTTCGTGTTCCTGGAAGGCATGGACGTCGTATTCGGGAACTGAGCGGCCCGCCACACCTCGCGAGTGGCGGGGTCGACGTGATGCGACCACCACACGCGATCAATTGAGAGGACGGAAAGTGACCTCCGAGAACGGCTCAGGAGCCGGTCAGGACCTGACCGGCCTTTCCGACGAGCAGGTGCTCGCGGCCACCGGCGAGGAGGGCTCGGAGAGCGAGAGCACCGAGCCCGAACAGGCGTCTGAGGTGGCCGGCGAGGACGCGGAGGCCGACACCGCAGACGCCACCGACGCGACCGAGGAGCCTGCCGAGGAGAACGAGGACCCGGTCGCCAAGCTGCGCGCGGAGCTGACCTCCCTGCCCGGTGAGTGGTATGTCGTGCACTCCTACGCGGGCTACGAGAACAAGGTCAAGAACAACCTCGAGACCCGGCGGCAGACTCTCGACGTCGAGGACTTCATCTTCCAGATCGAGGTGCCGACCGAGGAGGTCACCGAGATCAAGAACGGCCAGCGCAAGCAGGTGCAGCGCAAGGTGCTGCCCGGCTACATCCTGGTCCGGATGGATCTCAACGACGCCTCGTGGAGCGCGGTGCGCAACACGCCGGGTGTCACCGGTTTCGTCGGCGCGACCTCGCGCCCTTCGCCGCTGAGCATCGACGACGTGCTGAAGTTCCTCGCCCCGCGCGTCGAGAAACCCGCACCGGCCAAGGCGGGCAAGGGCGAAGCCGCGGCGGCCGCCGCGCCGGCCGGTGGCGTTGCGGTCGAGGTGGACTTCGAGGTCGGCGAGTCGGTCACCGTCATGGACGGTCCGTTCGCGACGCTGCCCGCGACGATCAGCGAGGTCAACGCGGACGCACAGAAGCTGAAGGTCCTGGTGTCGATCTTCGGCCGGGAGACGCCGGTCGAGCTGTCGTTCAACCAGGTCTCCAAGATCTGACGGCCGCGTAGACGGCCGGCAGTTCCTGCGCTACTGGCAGGTGCGCAGGGAAGGCGACACTGAACAGGAAACAAAGGAATGCCACCCAAGAAGAAGAAGCTCGCAGCGATCATCAAGCTGCAGATCCAGGCCGGGGCCGCGAACCCGGCACCGCCGGTCGGCCCCGCGCTGGGTCAGCACGGCGTCAACATCATGGAGTTCTGCAAGGCCTACAACGCGGCCACCGAGTCGCAGCGCGGCAATGTCGTGCCGGTCGAGATCTCCGTGTTCGAGGACCGCTCGTTCGACTTCAAGCTCAAGACCCCGCCGGCCGCGAAGCTGCTGCTGAAGGCCGCCGGCGTCGACAAGGGCAGCGGCGAGCCGCACAAGTCCAAGGTCGGCAAGGTGACCTGGGACCAGATCCACGAGATCGCCGAGACGAAGAAGAGCGACCTCAACGCCTTCGACTCCGACCAGGCCGCGAAGATCATCGCCGGCACCGCACGGTCGATGGGCCTCACCATCGAGTGAGGTGCCGACCGGCACCCGTGGGAGGGCCAGGCGCTGGCCCAGCACCACAACTGATCCGTTTCCAGTAGTTAAGGACAGAGCATGACCAAGCGCAGCAAGGCCTACCGTCAGGCCGCCGAGCTCATCGACCGCAACCGGCTGTACGCGCCGATCGAGGCGGCGAAGCTCGCGAAAGAGACGTCCAAGGTCAAGATGGATGCCACCGTCGAGGTCGCCATGCGCCTCGGCGTGGACCCCCGCAAGGCCGACCAGATGGTCCGCGGCACCGTGAACCTGCCGCACGGAACCGGTAAGACCGTCCGCGTCATCGTCTTCGCCACCGGCGACAAGGCCGCCGAGGCCGAGGCCGCAGGCGCCGACGCGGTCGGTACCGACGAGTTGATCGAGCGCATCCAGGGTGGCTGGCTCGACTTCGACGCCGCGATCGCCACGCCGGACCAGATGGCGAAGGTCGGCCGTATCGCCCGCATCCTCGGTCCGCGCGGGCTGATGCCGAACCCGAAGACGGGCACCGTGACCCCCGCCGTCGGCAAGGCCGTCGCCGACATCAAGGGCGGCAAGGTGAGCTTCCGGGTCGACAAGCAGGCCAACCTGCACATGGTGATCGGCAAGACGTCGTTCGACACCGAGAAACTGGTCGAGAACTACGCCGCCGCACTCGACGAGGTGCTGCGGGCAAAGCCGTCCGCCGCGAAGGGCCGGTTCCTGCAGAAGGTCACCTTCACCACGACGATGGGCCCGGGCATCCCGGTGGACCCGGCGCGCACCCGCGACCTGCTCGCCGAGGACGCGAACGCGTAGGGCACGCCAGCGCAGACGCCGAGGGCGGTCATCCCGTGCGGGGTGGCCGCCCTTCGTCTGTGCGCGGTCAGCGGGTCGGGCTCGTGCCGGAGGTGGCGCGGCAGGTTTCGGGGCCTTGTTCGTGGTCGGTGATCAGCCACTGGTTCTCGAAACTCTGCCTGGTGACGACGAAGGTGCCCAGCGCCCGGCCGCCTTCGATGTCGAACTCGCACGAGTCGATCCGCAGCGTCGCGGCATTCGCGTCGTACTGCCGGGGGTAGATCGACTCGGCGTAGTCGTTGACGTTGGTGACCTGCTCGTTCAGGCCGAGCACGGCCTGGCGGCAGTCGGCGTAACCGAGGTTGGCGGCGAAGCGCTGCTGCACGCCCCGCTCGTTGTCGAAGTACCCGCAGGCGAGGTCGGGCCTGCCCTGGGCGATCTGGGCGTAGACCTTGCGCACCGCCTCGTACGGTTCGGTCGAGAGGATCTGGTTCGTGCGGTAGGTCCCGCCGCCCATCTCGGCGGCGGGCCGGTCGTTGTCGTCGGTGATGCTGCCGATGAAGTACCGGAGTGCCAGGTAGATCGCGAGCGCGAGAATGGCCAGCAGGATCAGCACGCCGAGAATCTTCTTGCCGAGCCAGCGCAGCCAGCGTGGCGTCCTCGGCCGCCGCGGCGGTGCCGGGACGAGCTGCCGCGGTGGTGCGGCGACCGGGGAGTACGGCTGGCCGGACGCGAGGTCGCCGCCGGCCTGCTGCTGAGCCTCCTGGTAGCGGAGGAATTCCTGGAACTGCTGGAACTGCTGGAACTGGCGCAGTTGCTCGGCGTCGGGCTGCTGGAGGGCGTTGGCCTCCTGCGGGACGTCGGGCTGCTGCGGGACGTCGGGCTGCTGCGGAGCGGCCGACCGTGCGGGCTGGAGGTCCGAGCCGGGCGCGTCGCCGTCGCCCGGCCGCCACTCGGGGCCGGGCTGCTCGTCGGGTCGCTGTTCCGCCACGTCACCCATGATGCCTGCCCACACACCCCCGGTGGCCGCCCGGCCGCCTTTTGCGGGCTAAATGCAGCCGGGAGGGGTGCCGGGAGTGCCTTTAGCGGGCAAAAGGCAGCCACCGGGGGTGGTGGGGTTGGGCTGCGGGCGGCGGCGTATGCTGGTCGACGGTTCTACCGAAGACCGCTGGTCTTCCTCGTGCCGGGTGGTGCGAGGAACGAAGGCCCCGTCCTACGGCGGGCGGCCCGCGCAGGAGGAACGAGGCTCGCCGCGTGCTCAGCACGCCCACCGTGACGCCCCGCCGCCTACTGCGCCGGGGCGTTCGTCGTGTCCGGGGTCCCGGGCCGGCCAGTGGTCGCTCAGCCAAGAGAGAGGAGGCGACCATGGCGAAGCCCGACAAGGTGGCGGCCGTCGCCGAGATCGCGGACCGGTTCCGCAACAGCTCGGCAACCGTTGTCACTGAGTACACCGGCCTCTCCGTGTCCCAGCTCAGCGAGCTGCGCCGCGCTCTCGGCAACACCGCCAAGTACCGGGTCGCGAAGAACACCCTCGTCAAGCGTGCCGCCGAGGACGCAGGCATCGAGGGGCTCCACGAGCTGTTCATCGGCCCCACCGCCATCGCCTTCGTCGAAGGCGAGCCGGTCGACGCCGCGAAGGCCCTGCGGGACTTCGCGAGGACCAACAGCGCGCTCGTCGTCAAGGGCGGCTACATGGATGGCCGCCCCATCTCCGTCGACGAGTTCGAGCGGATCGCCGACCTGGACAGCCGCGAGGTGCTGCTCTCCAAGGCGGCGGGTGTGTTCAAGGCGAAGCTGTCCGAGGCCGCCAGGCTCTTCCAGGAGCCGGCGTCCCAGGTCGCCCGCCTGGCCGCCGCGCTCGAGGAGAAGCGCCAGTCCGAGTCCGGTGCCGCTGCCGAGAGCTGAAACAACCCCCTGACCAGCGAGTCCATACCAAGAGAGGAACGCCACCATGGCGAAGATGAGCACTGACGACCTGCTCGACGCGTTCAAGGAGCTGACGCTGCTCGAGCTGTCCGACTTCGTGAAGAAGTTCGAGGAGACCTTCGACGTCACCGCGGCCGCCCCGGCTCCGGTTGTCACCGGGGGTGCCGCTCCGGCCGCCGCGCCGGTCGAGGAGGAGCAGGACGAGTTCGACGTCGTCCTCGAGGGCGCAGGCGACAAGAAGATCCAGGTCATCAAGGTCGTCCGCGAGATCGTCTCCGGCCTTGGCCTCAAGGAGGCCAAGGAGATGGTCGAGGGCGCCCCGAAGCCGATCCTGGAGAAGGTCGACAAGGAGGCCGCCGACGCCGCCAGGGAGAAGCTGGAGGCCGCCGGCGCCAAGATCACCGTCAAGTGATCTAGGCCGAGCCTCGTGCCGCCCGCCGATTCCGACGGCGGGACGCGAAGGGGGCGGATACCCGTACCGCGGGTGTCCGCCCCCTTTCTCTGTGCGACGGGTGGGAGGGCCTCACCTGCGCCTGGTGCGGCCGTGCGTTACCTTGCTGCCCTGTTGCCGACCCCGATAGTGCTTCACTGAGCAAAACTGACGAGTAACCTGTTCGCTTTCTACTCGTTGCACCTGGTTGACGCGGGTATCGGGCGCGGCGATACCAGGTGCCGGCCGGCGCGGGCCGACGTAGAACAGCTCCGGGAGGTGCGATGGGTGCCGAGGTGGTCATCGAGGGTCTGACGAAGTCCTTCGGCAAGCAGGCCATCTGGCGTGATGTCTCGCTGACGCTGCCGCCGGGCGAGGTGTCGGTGATGCTCGGTCCGTCCGGTACGGGCAAGTCGGTGTTCCTGAAGTCGATGATCGGCCTGCTCAAGCCCGATCGCGGCAAGTGCGTCGTCAACGGCGTGGACATCGTGAAGTGCTCGGAGCACAAGCTGTACGAGACGCGAAAGCTGTTCGGCGTGCTGTTCCAGGACGGCGCGCTCTTCGGCTCGATGAATCTCTACGACAACGTGGCGTTCCCCCTGCGCGAACACACGAAGAAGTCCGAGACCGAGATCCGCCGGATCGTGCTCGAGAAGCTGGAGATGACCGGACTCAAGGGCGCGGAGACGAAGCTGCCCGGCGAGATCTCCGGCGGTATGCGCAAGCGCGCCGGGCTGGCGCGGGCGCTGGTGCTGGACCCGGAGATCATCCTCTGCGACGAGCCGGACTCCGGTCTCGACCCCGTCCGCACCGCCTACCTCTCCCAGCTGCTGATCGACCTCAACGCGCAGATCGACGCGACGATCCTGATCGTGACGCACAACATCAACGTGGCGCGCACGGTGCCCGACAACATCGGGATGCTCTTCCGCAAGGAACTGGTCATGTTCGGCCCGCGCGAGGTGCTGCTGACCAGTGACGAGCCGGTGGTGGAGCAGTTCCTCAACGGCCGCCGAATCGGCCCCATCGGCATGTCGGAGGAGAAGGACTCCGCGCAGATGGCCGCCGAGCAGGAGATGGCCGACGCCGGTCACCACGATGGTTCGACCGAGGACGTGCGCGGCGTGGTGCCGCAGTTGCAGCCGACGCCCGGCCTGCCCGAGCGGATGGGCGTGCGCCGCCGCAAGGACCGGGTGATGCGGGTGCTGCACACCCTGCCCCCGGCCGCGCAGGAAGGGATCATCGAGTCCCTGACCCCGGACGAGCAGCGCCACTACGGCGTGCAGCCGCACATGCTCGTGGGCGCGCAGGGGCATCGGCCGCGGACCGCAACCGGAACCATGCCCAGCCAGCATGCGGGTGAGCTGCCGACCGAGGACATCGCACGGCTGCCCGACGGCGGCTGGCGCGAGCCCGCACCGAGAACCCCGTACGGAAACGGAGGCTCCCGGCACCAGCCGCCCACTGAACCTGGCCAGGTGGGGCATGAGCGGTGACGAGCGCAGCGAGGAATCGCTCCGGATGACACAGGGCGCGGGTGCCTCATGGGCGTCCGCAGCCCGCGAGGAACGAGCACGGCGAGGACGTTCATGAGCTCGAGGGCCACGACGGCCAGGTTCCCCGGCATCGGAATGCTGGAGGAGACCGGAAAGCTCTTCGCGCTCGGTCTCGACGTCGCCCGCGGCATCTTCCAGCGGCCGTTCCAGCTCCGGGAGTTCATCCAGCAGGCCTGGTTCATCGCGAGTGTGACGATCCTGCCGACGGCGCTCGTGGCGATCCCGTTCGGCGCCGTGATCTCCCTGCAGTTCGGGTCGCTGGCCAGCCAGCTCGGCGCCCAGTCCTACACCGGCGCGGGCAGCGTGCTGGCGACCGTGCAGCAGGCGGCACCACTGGTGACCGCGCTGCTGGTCGCGGGCGCGGGCGGCTCCGCGATCTGCGCGGATATCGGCGCGCGCACCNGCCCAGTCCTACACCGGCGCGGGCAGCGTGCTGGCGACCGTGCAGCAGGCGGCACCACTGGTGACCGCGCTGCTGGTCGCGGGCGCGGGCGGCTCCGCGATCTGCGCGGATATCGGCGCGCGCACCATCCGCGAGGAGATCGACGCGATGGAGGTGCTCGGCGTCTCCGCCGTCCAGCGCCTGATCGTGCCGAGGGTGCTCGCCTGCATGCTCGTCGCCCTGCTGCTCAACGGCATGGTCAGCGTCATCGGCGTGCTCGGTGGCTACTTCTTCAACGTCGTGCTCCAGGACGGCACCCCGGGCGCCTACCTGGCCAGCTTCTCGGCGCTCGCGCAACTGCCGGACCTGTGGGTCGGTGAGATCAAGGCCCTCATCTTCGGCTTCATCGCGGCGGTCGTCGCCGCCTACCGGGGTCTGCACCCGCCGCCCGGTCCGAAGGGTGTGGGGGACGCGGTCAACCAGTCCGTCGTCATCACGTTCCTGCTGCTGTTCGTGGTGAACTTCGTGATCACGTTGATCTACCTGCAGATCGTTCCGGCGAAGTTGGACTAGACGATGGCTTCCTTCACACAGAACGCGAAGAAGATCGCGAACCGTCCACTTGAGACGCTGGACGTCCTGGGCGACCAGATGTCGTTCTACCTGCGCGCGCTCGCCTGGGCGCCGCGGACGATCCGCCGCTACAGCAAGGAAGTGCTGCGCCTGCTGGCCGAGGTCAGCTTCGGCTCCGGCTCGCTCGCGGTCATCGGCGGCACGGTCGGCGTGATGATCGGTCTCACCCTGTTCACCGGCGTGCTGGTCGGCCTGCAGGGTTTCTCCGCCCTGAACTCCATCGGGACGTCGGCGTTCACCGGTTTCCTCACCGCGTTCTTCAACACCCGCGAGATCGCGCCGCTGGTGGCCGGGCTGGCGCTGTCGGCGACCGTCGGCGCGGGCTTCACCGCGCAGCTCGGCGCGATGCGGATCTCGGAGGAGATCGACGCGCTCGAAGTGATGGGCGTGCCCAGCCTGCCCTACCTGGTGACCACCCGGATCATCGCCGGGTTCGTGGCCGTCATCCCGCTCTACATCATCGGGCTGCTGAGCTCCTACGTCGCGTCCCGGCTGGTCGTGGTCTATCTCTACGATCAGTCCGCGGGTACCTACGACCACTACTTCGAGCTGTTCCTGCCACCACAGGACGTCTTCTACTCGTTCGTGAAGGTGCTGATCTTCAGTGTGCTGATCATCCTCACGCACTGCTACTACGGCTACCGCGCCAGCGGTGGTCCCGCGGGCGTCGGCGTGGCCGTCGGGCGCGCGGTGCGGCTGACCATCGTCACCGTCGCGATCGTCAACTTCTTCATCGGCTTCGCCATCTGGGGGACCGAGACGACCGTGCGGATCGCCGGATGACGGGCTCAGGGGAGGACGAAGCATGAGGCCGGCCATGGTGACCTTCCGGCGCAGGCTGCTCGGCCTGCTGCTCATCGCCGTGCTGGTCGGCGGCGTGGCACTCAGCGTCGCGCTCTACAACAAGGCGTTCTCGACGTTCGTCACCGTCAAGCTGCGCGCCGACGAGATCGGCAACCAGCTCACCGAACGCTCCGACGTCAAGGTGCGCGGCCTGATCGTCGGCAGTGTCTCGGCCATCACGGCCACCGAGCGCGGCGCCGAGCTGACGCTGCAACTGGAGCCGGCACAGGCGAAGCTCGTGCCCAGCAACGTCTCGGCCCGCTTCCTGCCGAAGACACTGTTCGGCGAGCGCTACGTGGCGCTGAAGATCCCGGAGAGCCCGTCACCGCAGAGCCTGCGCGACGGTGACGTCATCCCGCAGGACCGCACCTCCAGCGCCGTCGAGCTGGAGCAGGCGCTCGGGAACCTGCTGCCGGTGCTGCAGGCGGTCGAGCCGCAGAAGCTGTCGAGCACGCTCACCGCGATCTCGACGGCTCTCAACGGCCGGGGCGAGCCGCTCGGCGAGACGATGGCCGAGCTGGGCTCCTACCTCGGCGAGCTGAACCCGCACGTGCCCGACCTGCAGCAGAACCTGCGTGAGCTCGCGGAGTTCTCGCACAACCTCTCCGACGCCGCGCCCGAACTGGTGCAGGCACTGGACAACATGCGCACCACCAGCCGCACCCTGGTCGACATCCAGCAGAACCTGCAGGTGCTCTACGGCAGCCTCACCACGGCGTCGGTGGACCTGCGGTCGTTCCTCGAAGCCAACGCGGACAACATCATCAGCCTCGGCGAGGCCGCCAGGCCGACCGCCGAGCTGCTCGCCAAGTACTCACCCGAGTACCCCTGCGTGATCGGGCAGATGGCCGACGTACTGCCGAAGATCGACGAGGCATTCGGCAAGGGCACCGACAAGCCCGGCCTGCACGCCACGATCGAGATCACCACCAACCGCGGCCCGTACGAGCCGGGCAAGGACGAACCGGAGTTCAACGACAAGCGCGGACCGCGCTGTTACGCCATGGACGAGTACCCGCAACCCTTCCCGCAGCATCCGCCGGAGGGCCCGATCAAGGACGGCAGCACCCAGCCTGCACCCGCCCGCTCGCAGAACGACGGGCTGAACCCCGCCGCCAACGCGGCCAACGCGGCCGGCTACAACGGCGGCGGCAGCACGGCGGGTAACCCGGCCAACGGCGCCGCCGAGCACGCTCTGCTCTCCCACCTGCTCGGGCCGCAGGTCGGCATGAGGCCGTCCGAGGTGCCGGGCTGGGGCTCGTTGCTCGTCGGCCCGCTGTACCGAGGGGCGGAGGTGACGGTCAAGTGAGGGGGCTCGCCGCTCCGCTGACGAAGCTGGTCATCTTCATCGTGGTCACGGTGGTCTTCACCGCGATCCTCGGCATCAGCATCGCCAACGTGAACCTCAACGACACCAAGACGTACTCCGCCCGGTTCACCGACGCGACGATGGTGCTGCCCAACGACGACATCCGCATCGCGGGCGTCCGCGTCGGCCAGGTGAAGGACGTGCGCATCGTCGACCGCAGGCAGGCCGAGGTCGAGTTCGAGGTGGACGAGGGCCGCAGGCTGCCCGCGGGCGTCACCGCGACGATCAAGTTCCGCAATCTCGTCGGCCAGCGCTACATCTCCCTCGACAAGGGCGTCGGTGACCCCGGCCGCTACCTCGAACCGGGTGACACCATCCCGGTCGACCGCACCAAGCCGGCGCTCGACCTGACCGAGCTGTTCAACGGGTTCAAGCCCCTGTTCCGCGCGCTGAACCCGGAGGACGTCAACAAGCTCTCCTACGAGATCATCCAGGTTCTGCAGGGCGAGGGCGGCACTGTGGAGAGCCTGCTCGCCCACACGGCGTCGCTGACCACCACGATCGCCGAGAAGGACCAGGTCATCGGCCAGGTCATCGACAACCTCAACTCGGTACTCGAGACCGTCAACGCGCGGACCCCGCAGCTGTCCGACCTGATCGTCCGCCTGCAGCAGTTCGTCTCAGGGCTCGCCAGCGACCGGCAGCAGATCGGCGACGCCGTCGAGGCGATCGGCCAGTTGAGCACCACCACGGCCGGCCTGCTCGGCGAGGTCCGGGAACCGCTGCGGCAGGACATCGAGGCGCTGGGCACGCTGACCCGGAACCTCAACGAGAGCGAACCGCTGGTGGAGCACTTCATCCAGTTCCTGCCCGAGAAGGTGAGCAGGCTGACGGCCACGGCCGACTACGGCTCCTGGTTCAACTTCTTCATGTGCGAGACGCACGGCAACGTGCAGATTCCGGCGCTGATGGACAAGCCGATCGAGTTGCCGATCGCTCCGGCGGAGAGGGACCGGTGCCTGGCATGAAAAGCTTCCAGAAACGCAACCCGGTCCCGATCGCGCTGGTCGGCATCGTGCTGATGATCCTCGGCACGGTCGCCGCCCTGAACTCCGAAGACCTGCCCATCATCGGCGGCGGCACCACCTACACCGCGGACTTCAGCGAGGCGGCCGGACTGCAGTCCGACGACGAGGTCCGCATCGCCGGGGTCAAGGTCGGCCAGGTCAGCGCGATCGACCTCGAAGGCGACAAGGTGCGGGTGTCGTTCAAGGTCCGCGACGCCTGGCTCGGCGACCGCACCACGGCCGCGATCAAGATCAAGACGCTGCTCGGCCAGAAGTACCTCGCGCTGGACCCGGTCGGGCAGCAGCCGCTCAACCCCGGCGACCCGATCCCGAGGGAACGCACCGTGGCCCCCTACGACGTGCTCGAAGCCTTCCGCGGCCTCTCGCAGACCGTCGACGAGATCGACACCGACCAGCTCGCGGAGGGTTTCGACGCCCTGTCGGACACGTTTGCGAACACCCCGGACGACGTGCGCGGCGCGCTGACCGGGCTGTCCCGGCTCTCCGACACGATCGCCTCGCGCGACACCCAGCTGTCCACCCTGCTGGCCAACACCAGGCAGGTCAGCCAGACCCTGGCCGAACGGGACGCCGAGCTCACCAAGCTGCTCGAGGACGGCAACCTGCTGCTCGACGAGCTCTCCCGGCGCAAGGAGGCCATCACCGCGCTGCTCGACGGCAGCAGGCAGCTGGCCACCGAGCTGCAGGGGCTGGTCGACGACAACCAGGGCCAGCTCGACCCGGTGCTCGCGCAGCTGGACCAGCTGACGAACATGCTCCAGCGCAACCAGGAGGCACTCGGCGAGGGCATCCGGCGGTTCGCGCCGTTCGTCCGCGTCTTCACCAACACGATCGGCAACGGCCGGTGGTTCGACAACTACATCTGCGGACTGCTGCTGCCTTCCGTCGGACCGCTGAACGAAGAGGGGTGCAACCCCAATGAGTGACACCAGGTTCGGGCAGTCGCTCACCCGCGGCATCGCCATCGCGTGCGTGCTCGGCCTCGTCGTCGCGGGCGGACTGTGGTGGACGCTCAAGGACGCGGGCGAGAAGCAGGTCATCGCCTACTTCCCGACCGCGATCGGGCTGTACGAGGGCAACGACGTTCGGGTGCTCGGCGTCCGGATGGGCGAGGTCACCAAGGTCGAGCCGCAGGGCGAGCGGGTCCGCGTCGAGATGAGCTACGACCGCGAGGTCGACGTCCCCGCGGACGCGAAGGCCGTGATCGTGGCGCCCTCACTGGTCTCCGACCGCTACGTCCAGCTCGCCCCCGCCTACACCGGTGGCGAGACGCTCGAGACCGGCGCGGAGATCCCGCTGAACCGCACCGCGGTCCCACTGGAGATCGACGACCTCGGCGCCAGCCTCAGCCGGGTCGCCAAGTCGCTCGGCCCGAACGGCGCCAACGCCGACGGCTCGCTCTCCGATCTGCTCAGCACGCTCTCGGAGAACTTCGACGGCAACGGCAGGCAGCTCAACAACACCATCACCAAGCTGAGCCAGGCCGCGGGCACGCTTTCCGGCAACTCGGGTGACCTGTTCGCCACCGTGGAGAACCTGGCCGACCTCTCGACCACGCTCGCCGAAAGCGACAGCCAGGTCCGCGAGTTCGAGGCCCAGCTCGCCGACGTCAGCGAGTTCCTGGCGGGGGAGAAGGACAACCTCTCCGCCACGGTCCGGCAACTCGGCACGACGCTGCACTCCGTCCGGGACTTCGTCGAGAACAACCGCGGCCGGGTGAAGTCCAACGTCGACAAGCTCGCCAGCATCACCAGGGTGCTCGTCGAGCAGCGCGGCGCGCTCGCCGAGATCCTCGACGTCGCGCCGGTCGGCCTCGGCAACCTGGTGAACACCTACAACGCCTCGTCGGGAACACTCGACGCGCGGGCGAACCTCAACGAGCTGACACAGCCGCCGATCGTGATGATCTGCAACCTGCTCAAGCAGACCCCCGACGCCCTCGACGCGCTCGGTGACACGTGCAACTCGATCGCTCCGGTACTGAACGGCGCCGTGCCGCTGCCTTCGCTCGCCCAGTCGGTCAACGCGCTGAACAACGGCAAGCTGCCGCCGTTGCCGCTGCCACTCGCCTCACAGGTCTACGGCACGGGAGGTGGCCAGTGACGCGCATGCGCAAGTCCATCGCGGCGGCCTGCGCGGCCGGTCTGCTCGCCGTGTCCGGCTGCAGTGACTTCGGCGGAATCTACGACATCCCGCTGCCCGGCGGCGCCGAGCTCGGGGACCACCCGTACTCGGTCAAGGTGCAGTTCCGCGACGTGCTCGACCTCGTGCCGCAGGCCGGGGTGAAGGTCAACGAGGTGCCGGTGGGCCGCGTGGAGAACATCGGCCTCGCCGACGACGGCTGGACCGCCGAGGTCACGGTGCTGGTCAACGGGGACGTGGAGCTGCCGGCCAACGCGATCGCCAACCTCCGTCAGTCGAGCCTGCTCGGCGAGAAATACGTCGAGCTCACCGCGCCCGCCGAGAACGCGGCGGAGGCCGACCTCGGCGAGGGGGACCTGATCCCGGTCGCCCGCACCAACCGCAGCGTCGAGGTCGAGGAGGTGCTCGGAGCGCTGTCGATGCTGCTCAACGGCGGTGGTGTCGAGCAGCTCAACACCATCACCAAGGAGCTGAACAAGACGCTCTCCGGCAACGAGCCGGAGATCAAGGCGCTCCTGCGCAACGCCGACGAGCTGGTCACCGCGCTCGACGCCCAGTCGAGTGACATCACCCGCGCGCTGGACGGGCTGAACCGGCTGTCCGGCACACTCGACGCGCAGAAGGACCAGATCACCGGCGCGATCGACGATCTCGCACCGGGCCTGCAGGTGCTCGAACAGCAGCGCGGGCAGCTGGTCACGATGCTCCAGGCGTTGCGAGACCTCTCCGGCGTCGCGGTCGACACCGTCAACCAGAGCCAGGAGGACCTGGTGGCAAACCTCCGGGCGCTGCTGCCCACCCTGCGCAAGCTGGGCGAGGCCGGTTCCGACCTGCCGAAGGCGCTGGAGGTGCTGCTGACTTTCCCGTTCAGCGACGCGGCGGTGGAGGGTGCGAAGGGCGACTACTTCAACCTCTACGCCGACATCGACCTCAACCTCGAAGAGGTACTGGCCAACCTCGGCCGGAGCAGGCAGAACCCGCTGCAGGACGTGCCGGTGGTCGGCGACCTGACCGGTGCGAGGCAGGGCGAGGACGGTAACGCCCCGCCGCCACTGCCCTTGCCGGGCTCGCAGCCGAGCGAGCAGACGGCGCCCGGCGGGCAGGACGGCACGTCCTCGCAGACGGGTGTCGGCAGCGTCTTCGACCTCCTGTCCGGAGGTGCGGGCTGATGCTGGTGCGCAAGACGAGAATCCAGCTCGTCGCCTTCCTGGTCATCTCGGTCGTCGCGATCGTGTACGCGCTGTTCCGTTTCTCCGACATCGGCAAGGTCTTCGGCGCCGACGGCGACACGGTGCACCTGCGGCTCGCCGAGTCGGGCGGCATCTTCAACGGCGCCGAGGTGACCTACCGCGGGTACAACGTCGGCCGTGTCGGCGAGCTCAGCCTCACCGAGAACGGCCTGCAGGCGAACCTGAACATCGATCCCGACGCCCCGCCGGTGCCGAGGGACCTGCACGCGGTCGTCGCGAACCGGTCCGCGGTCGGCGAGCAGTACGTGGACCTGCGGCCGGTCACCGAGAACGGCCCGTTCCTGGCGGACGGCTCGGTCATCGCGGAGCGGAACACCACGACGCCGATCCGCGCGCACGAGGTCGTCGCCGACCTGGACAACCTTGCCGCCTCGGTGCCGACCGAGGCCTTGCGGACGGTCGTCGACGAGTCCTACGAGGCGTTCCGTGGCACCGGTGACGACCTGCAGGTGCTGATGGACACCACGCGGGATTTCACCAGGACCGCGCAGGAGTACCTGCCACAGACCGTGCGGCTGCTCGAACAGGGCAACACGGTGCTCAACACGCAGAACGAGATGGCGGGCTCGCTGCGCTCGTTCAGCCGTGACCTGAACCAGCTCAGCGCCACGCTGAAGGAGTCCGACGCCGACCTGCGCAAGCTGGTCGATATCACCCCGCAGGTGGCCGAGCAGGTCAGCGGCGTGCTGGCCGAGTCGGGCCCGGGGCTGGGCGCTCTCGTGGCGAACCTGCTCACCACGTCGAACCTGACGCTGACCCGGCTGGACGGGATCGAACAGGGCCTCGTCACCTACCCGGTGCTGGCCGTCGGCTCGCACACCGTGGCGCCGGGGGACGGGACGGCGCACCTCGGCCTCGCGCTGAACCTGTTCGATCCGCCGTCGTGCACCAAGGGTTACCTGGATCCCGAGAAGTACCGGCCCGGCGACGAGACCTCGCCGCGCGCGCCGAAGGAGGACGCCTACTGCGCGGAGCCGCCGGGCAGCCCGATCAGCGTCCGCGGTGCGCAGAACGCCCCGTACAACGGCGTGCCGACGGAGCCGTCGCAGGAGCAGGTGCGGCAGAACGCGAGCCGTGACGAGGAGGAGCTCGCGTCCCTGCGCGGCGTTCCCGGCGTGGCCGGCAGCCAGGGGCTGAGCATCACCAGCCTGGGGCAGCTGATGGGCCTGCCGAGCTGACGGCGATATCACACACCCGACCTACCCTGGAGCGCTATGAGTTCGGACGAGGAGCGGAGCTCCGCAGCCGGTGACGGCGAGGAGACCGCCCCGGAAGAGGTGGCCGCCGCCGAGGACACCGAGGACGCGAGCGACCCGACGGCCACGAGCGGCACGGAGAGCACCGACGGCAGCGATGCCACGGACGGCAGCGATCTCACGGATGCCACGGATGCCACGGAGGACGCCGACGGCGAGGACGCTCCGGACGAGGTCGCTCCCGGGGAGCCTGCGGACGAGGCCGCTTCCGAGCCCGCGGCCGTGACAGCAGGCGGTGACCGATCGTCGGCGCCGAGATGGCTGCTGCTGGGTACCGCCGCCCTCGCCGCCGCGTCGTTCATCGTGGCGGCCGTGTTCGGCGTCATGTGGTGGGTCGCCGCGTCCGACGACAGCGCCGACATCGCCAATGCCAGGGAGAACGTGGTCCGGGCCACCGGCACCGCCGTGAAGGCGTTCACCGAGCTCGACTACGAGAACCCGGACGCCTACTTCTCCCGGCAGAAGGAGATCACCACGGGTGAGCTGCACAAGCAGATCGGCCAGTCGGAGGAGACCTACCGCAAGGCCATCGCGGAGGCGAAGACCAAGGTCGTCTCCACCGTGCAGGACATCGCGGTCGAGGAGCTCAACGACCACGAGGGCAAGGCAAGCGCCCTGGCGACCGTCAGCAACAAGGTCACCCAGGGTGAGACGGAGAGCACCAAGACGCTGCGCCTGCAGGTCCAGATGACTCGCGTCGACGAGAACGGCGAGCAGGTCTGGAAGCTGTCCAGCATCGGCGAGGTGCCGGTGGTCGGAACGGGCCAGTAACCGAGAACGGAGTCAGTGTTGCCACCTTCCCGCCGCCTTCCGGGCACGCCGCCGCCTGCCCGGCGCCCGCGCGTGGCCGGGCTGCGCAAACCGTCGCCCGCTCCGCGCACCGAGAAGCCGGCCACGCCGGAGACTACCGAGGAGTCCCGGCCCACCGAGCCCACCGAGCCCACCGGAACCACCGACACGACCGAGGCTCCCGAGGCTCCCGAGTCGACCGAGACCGTTGAACCGGCCGATGCCCCGGAGGCCCCGGAGATCCCAGAGGCCGCCGAGTCGACCGAGAGCACCGAGACCACCGACCCGGCCGAGCAGCCGGCCGGAGCCGTCGCGGTCCGGCCGAGCCCGCGCCGCAAGGCCAGAGACGAGGGCGCGGCCAAGCCGTCGTCCGAGGACGATGTGGTCGGCGCGCGGGCACCCGGTGGGCCTCCGCCGTCCACGCCGGCGTCCGGCCGCCCGCGCCGCAACACCTACCTGCGGGTCGCCGCGCTGGTGTTGGCGACGCTGGTCTTCGCGGGGCTCGCGGTGTTCTTCAAGATCAAGCACAGCGAGGTGGCCGCCGCGACCGGCAACACCGCGCTGATCGACGTGGCGACCACGGCGCAGGTCAAGCAGGAGATGAGCACGGCGGCGGAGTCGCTGTTCTCGATCGACTACAACGACCTCGGCAAGACGGAGCAGGCCGCCAAGGATCTGCTCGCCAACGACGAGGTCAGGCAGAAGTACGAGTCGCTGATGGGCGAGGTGAAGCGGCTCGCGCCCGAGCAGAAGATCGTGGTGACGGTCAAGGCCACGCGCAGCGCCGTGATCCTGCTAGACGACAACCGGGCGAAGGTCATGGTCTACATCGACCAGACGGCGACCAGGACCGACCAGAACCAGAGCTCGGCCGGTGGTGCCGCGATGTGGTTCACCACCGAGAAGCGGGACGGCGCCTGGAAGGTGATCGACATGGACACCTACAGCTCCGGCCAGCCCACGCCCACCCCGGCGCCCGAGTCGAAGCAGCCGGAAGGCAACTGAGCGCTCCCCGTCGGCCGGCGCACGTTGCGCCGACCGACGGGAACAGCGCGTCGGCGCTTGACTGAAAGTCGCCGGGGGTTCACGCTTACTCCCGACGGCACGCCCATGCGGGAGGCGAGCCAGAAGACGTGCACGCGAGGCTGGGCCCCGGTCCGGAGCGCCCCCTCGACAGATGCCGTCTTCCGGGCTAGACTGCTTCTTTGCGCTGCCCACTTTCAGGCTGCCCATGCGCGGCAGCTACGATGGTCGGCACCACCGCACCCTTGACAGTACGTGTTACCAGTTGCTAACGCGGCTGCTCAACCGCTATGTCCCCGGAAGGACGCATCTTGGCAGTCTCTCCCGCGAACCAGGCCACTGCTGCGACCAACTCGACTCCCGAGTCAACGGGCATCCCAGGAGCACCCAAGCGGGTTTCATTCTCGAAGATTCGCGAGCCCCTGAGCACCCCGAACCTGCTTGATGTGCAGATCCGGTCCTTCGAATGGTTCACCGGTTCGGAGGCGTGGTTCGAACGCCGCGTCAACGATGGTGAGGAGCACCCGACCGGCGGTCTCGAAGAGGTTCTGAACGAGATCTCCCCGATCGAGGACTTCTCCGGATCGATGTCCCTGTCCTTCTCCGACCCGCGCTTCGACGAGGTCAAGGCCTCCGTCGAGGAGTGCAAGGACAAGGACATGACCTACGCGGCGCCGCTGTTCGTCACCGCCGAGTTCGTCAACAACAACACCGGTGAGATCAAGAGCCAGACGGTCTTCATGGGCGACTTCCCCGTGATGACCGACAAGGGCACCTTCATCATCAACGGCACCGAGCGCGTCGTCGTCTCGCAGCTCGTGCGCTCACCCGGGGTGTACTTCGACCAGGCCGTCGACAAGACGACCGACAAAGACGTCTTCAGCGTGAAGGTCATCCCGAGCCGCGGCGCGTGGCTCGAGTTCGACGTCGACAAGCGCGACACCGTGGGTGTGCGCATCGACCGCAAGCGCCGCCAGCCGGTCACCGTGCTGCTGAAGGCCCTCGGCTGGACCACCGAGGCCATCCGCGAGCGCTTCCACTTCTCCGAGACGCTGCTGGCGACGCTGGAGAAGGACCACACCGCGGGCACCGACGAGGCGCTGCTCGACATCTACCGCAAGCTGCGCCCCGGCGAGCCGCCGACGAAGGAGAGCGCGCAGACGCTCCTGGAGAACCTGTTCTTCAAGGACAAGCGCTACGACCTCGCCAAGGTCGGCCGGTACAAGATCAACAAGAAGCTCGGCCTGACGCTGCCGTACGACACCGGCACGCTCACCGAAGAGGACATCGTCACCACCATCGAGTACCTCGTCCGGCTGCACGCGGGCGAGACCGAGATGACGGTGAACGACCAGGAGCTTCCGGTCGAGACCGACGACATCGACCACTTCGGCAACCGCCGCCTGCGCACCGTCGGCGAGCTGATCCAGAACCAGATCCGGGTCGGCCTCTCCCGCATGGAGCGCGTGGTCCGGGAGCGGATGACCACCCAGGACGTCGAGGCCATCACGCCGCAGACCCTGATCAACATCCGCCCGGTCGTCGCCGCGATCAAGGAGTTCTTCGGAACCTCCCAGCTGTCGCAGTTCATGGACCAGAACAACCCGCTGTCCGGGCTGACCCACAAGCGCCGCCTCTCGGCGCTCGGCCCCGGCGGTCTGTCCCGTGAGCGCGCAGGCATGGAAGTCCGCGACGTGCACCCCAGCCACTACGGCCGGATGTGCCCGATCGAGACGCCGGAAGGGCCGAACATCGGCCTGATCGGCTCGCTGTGCTCCTACGGGCGGGTCAACCCGTTCGGCTTCATCGAGACCCCGTACCGGAAGGTCATCGAGGGCCAGGTCACCGACCAGGTCGACTACCTGACCGCCGACGAGGAGGACCGCTTCGTCAAGGCGCAGGCCAACGCGCCGATCACCGACGACGGCCACTTCGTCGAGGAGTCGGTGCTTGGCCGCCGCAAGGGCGGCGAGGTCGAGCTGATCGACCCGCTCGAGGTCGACTACATGGACGTCTCGCCGCGCCAGATGGTGTCGGTCGCGACGGCCATGATCCCGTTCCTCGAGCACGACGACGCCAACCGCGCGCTGATGGGCGCCAACATGCAGCGCCAGGCGGTGCCGCTGCTGCGCAACGAGGCCCCGCTCGTGGGCACCGGCGCGGAGCTGCGTGCCGCGGTCGACGCCGGTGACGTGCTGGTCGCCGAGCAGGCCGGTGTGGTCGAGGAGCTCTCGGCCGACCTGGTCACGATCATGCACGACGACGGCACCCGCAAGAGCTACGGGCTGTACAAGTTCCGGCGCACCAACGCGGGCACCTGCTTCAACCACCGGCCCGTGGTCGCCGAGGGCGACCGCGTGGAGAAGGGCCAGGTCATCGCCGACGGGCCGTCCACCGACCAGGGTGAGATGGCGCTCGGCAAGAACCTGCTCGTGGCGGTCATGCCGTGGGAGGGCCACAACTACGAGGACGCCATCGTCATCTCGCAGCGGCTCATCCAGGACGACGTGCTCACCTCGATCCACATCGAGGAGCACGAGATCGACGCCCGCGACACCAAGCTCGGTGCCGAGGAGATCACCCGGGACATCCCGAACGTCTCCGAGGACGTGCTCGCCGACCTCGACGAGCGCGGCATCATCCGGATCGGTGCCGAGGTGCGTGACGGCGACATCCTGGTCGGCAAGGTCACGCCGAAGGGCGAGACCGAGCTGACCCCGGAGGAGCGGCTGCTCCGCGCGATCTTCGGCGAGAAGGCGCGCGAGGTCCGCGACACCTCGCTGAAGGTGCCGCACGGTGAGACCGGCAAGGTCATCGGCATCCGGGTGTTCTCCCGCGAGGACGACGACGAGCTGCCCCCGGGCGTCAACGAGCTGGTCCGCGTCTACGTGGCGAAGAAGAGCAAGATCCAGGACGGTGACAAGCTCGCGGGCCGGCACGGCAACAAGGGCGTCATCGGCAAGATCCTGCCGGTCGAGGACATGCCGTTCCTGGAGGACGGCACCGCGGTCGACGTCGTGCTCAACACCCACGGTGTGCCGCGCCGGATGAACATCGGCCAGATCCTCGAGCTGCACCTCGGCTGGCTGGCCTCCCAGGGTTGGAAGGTCGAGGGCAGCCCGGACTGGGCCAAGAGCCTCCCCGCCGAGCTGCACGAGGTGGAGCCGGGCACCCGGACCGCCACCCCGGTGTTCGACGGTGCCAAGGAGGAGGAGCTGACCGGTCTGCTCGGGGCCACCAAGCCGAACCGGGACGGCCAGCGCATGGTCCAGCCGGACGGCAAGGCGACGCTGCTCGACGGGCGCTCTGGCGAGCCGTTCCCGTACCCGGTCGCGGTCGGCTACATGTACATCCTGAAGCTGCACCACATGGTGGACGACAAGATCCACGCGCGGTCCACGGGCCCGTACTCGATGATCACCCAGCAGCCGCTGGGCGGTAAGGCGCAGTTCGGTGGCCAGCGCTTCGGTGAGATGGAGTGCTGGGCGATGCAGGCCTACGGCGCGGCGTACACGCTGCAGGAACTGCTCACCATCAAGTCCGACGACGTGCTCGGCCGCGTGAAGGTTTACGAGGCCATCGTCAAGGGCGAGAACATGCCGTCGCCGGGGATCCCGGAGTCGTTCAAGGTGCTCCTCAAGGAGCTTCAGTCGCTGTGCCTGAACGTCGAGGTTCTCTCCAGCGACGGGGCCGCCATCGAGATGCGTGACTCCGACGACGAGGACCTGGAGCGCGCGGCCGCCAACCTGGGAATCAACCTGTCCCGCAACGAGTCGCCCTCGGTGGACGACGTCGTGCAATGACCCTGCCGCCTGGCGGGGGCATGCCTCCCGCGTGCCCCCGCCAGGTAGCCGACTTCTCTAGCCGCCGGGATATCTGGGGAGCGACCCCCGGACCCCCGATAAGACCCCAAGGGGATGCAGCGACGTGCTGGACGTCAATTTCTTCGATGAGCTCCGGATCGGCCTTGCCACCGCCGACGACATCCGTCAGTGGTCCTTCGGCGAGGTCAAGAAGCCGGAGACCATCAACTACCGCACCCTGAAGCCGGAGAAGGACGGGCTCTTCTGCGAGAAGATCTTCGGTCCGACCCGCGACTGGGAATGCTACTGCGGCAAGTACAAGCGAGTCCGTTTCAAGGGCATCATCTGCGAGCGCTGCGGCGTCGAGGTGACCCGCGCCAAGGTGCGCCGTGAGCGGATGGGCCACATCGAGCTGGCCGCTCCGGTCACGCACATCTGGTACTTCAAGGGCGTCCCGTCCCGGCTGGGCTACCTGCTCGACCTGGCGCCGAAGGACCTCGAGAAGATCATCTACTTCGCGGCGTACGTGATCACCGGCGTGAACACCGAGCTGCGGCACAACGACCTCCCGACGCTCGAGAGCGAGATCGGGGTCGAGCGCAAGAACATCGAGGCCAAGCGCGACACCGACATCGAGCAGCGGGCGCAGAAGCTCGAGTCCGACCTCGCCGAGCTCGAGGGCGAGGGCGCGAAGTCGGACGTGCGGCGCAAGGTCAAGGAGGGTGGCGAGCGCGAGATGCGCCAGCTCCGCGACCGGGCCCAGCGCGAGCTGGACCGGCTCGAGGAGGTCTGGTCCACGTTCACCAAGCTCGAGCCGCGGCAGCTCATCGTCGACGAGCTGCTCTACCGCGAGCTGGTCGACCGCTACGGCGAGTACTTCACCGGCGGCATGGGCGCCGAGGCCATCCAGAAGCTCGCCGTCGAGTTCGACGTCGACGCGGAGGCCGAGTCCCTGCGCGAGACGATCCGCAACGGCAAGGGGCAGAAGAAGCTCCGCGCCCTCAAGCGGCTCAAGGTCGTCGCGGCGTTCCAGGCCACGGGCAACGACCCGCGCGGCATGGTGCTCGACGCGGTCCCGGTGATCCCGCCGGAGCTGCGCCCGATGGTGCAGCTGGACGGTGGCCGGTTCGCCACCTCCGACCTCAACGACCTGTACCGCCGCGTCATCAACCGCAACAACCGGTTGAAGCGGCTGATCGACCTCGGCGCGCCCGAGATCATCGTCAACAACGAGAAGCGGATGCTGCAGGAGGCCGTTGACGCGCTGTTCGACAACGGCCGCCGTGGCCGTCCGGTGACCGGCCCGGGCAACCGGCCGCTCAAGTCGCTGTCCGACCTGCTCAAGGGCAAGCAGGGCCGGTTCCGCCAGAACCTGCTCGGCAAGCGCGTCGACTACTCCGGTCGTTCGGTCATCATCATCGGCCCGCAGCTGAAGCTGCACCAGTGCGGTCTGCCGAAGGACATGGCGCTGGAGCTGTTCAAGCCGTTCGTGATGAAGCGGCTGGTCGACCTCAACCACGCACAGAACATCAAGTCCGCCAAGCGGATGGTCGAGCGGGCGCGCCCGCAGGTGTGGGACGTGCTGGAAGAGGTCATCAGCGGCCACCCGGTGATGCTCAACCGTGCGCCGACGCTGCACCGCCTCGGTATCCAGGCCTTCGAGCCGCAGCTGGTGGAGGGCAAGGCCATCCAGCTGCACCCGCTGGTCTGTGAGGCGTTCAACGCGGACTTCGACGGTGACCAGATGGCCGTGCACCTGCCGCTTTCGGCGGAGGCGCAGGCCGAGGCCCGCATCCTGATGCTTTCGGCGAACAACATCCTGTCGCCGGCCTCGGGCCGCCCGCTGGCCATGCCGCGACTGGACATGGTGACCGGCCTGTTCCACCTGACCAGGCTGGACGAGAACGCACCCGGCGCCGGCCGGTCGTTCTCCTCGACCGCCGAGGCCATCATGGCGGCGGACATGCACCAGATCGGGCTGCACGCGCCGGTGAAGATCCGCGTCAAGGACCGTCAGCCGGCGAAGGCCGACGAGCCGGCCCTGCGGGAGAAGGGCTGGGAGCCCGGCCAGCCGTGGATCGCCGAGACCACGCTGGGCCGCGTGCTGTTCAACGAGCTGCTGCCCGCCGACTACCCGTTCATCAACGAGCCGCTGCCGAAGAAGCGCCAGGCGGTCATCGTGAACGACCTCGCCGAGCGGTACTCGATGACGCAGGTCGCGCAGACGCTCGACCGGCTCAAGGACGCCGGGTTCTACTGGGCGACCCGCTCGGGTGTCACCGTGGCGATCTCCGACGTGCTCGTGCCCACGGAGAAGAAGGGCATCCTCGACGAGTACGAGGGCAAGGCGAGCCAGGTCGAGAAGCGCTACCAGCGCGGTCAGCTCTCGCACGCCGAGCGCAACAACGAGCTGGTCAAGGTGTGGGGCCAGGCGACGGAGGACGTCGCGAAGGCGATGGAGGACCACTTCCCGGACGACAACCCGATCGCGATGATCGTGAAGTCCGGTGCGGCGGGCAACATGACGCAGGTCCGGTCGCTGGCCGGTATGCGTGGTCTGGTGTCCAACCCGAAGGGTGAGTACATCCCGCGGCCGATCAAGGCCAACTTCCGTGAGGGCCTGTCGGTGGCGGAGTACTTCATCGCCACGCACGGTGCCCGCAAGGGTCTGGCCGACACCGCGCTGCGGACCGCCGACTCGGGTTACCTGACCCGGCGTCTGGTGGACGTGTCGCAGGACGTCATCGTGCGCGAGGTCGACTGCGGCACCAGCCGCGGGATCAACATGACCATCGGCGACGACCTGGGTGACGGCCGCATCGTGCGCACCGAGCACGTGGAGACCAGCGTCTACGCCCGCAACCTGGCGTCCGACGCGGTCGACGCGCAGGGCAACGTGGTGCTCAACGCCGGCGACGACCTCGGCGACCCCGCGATCGAGAAGCTGATCACCAGCGGGATCACCAGGGTCAAGGTCCGCAGCGTGCTGACCTGCGAGTCCGCGGTCGGTATCTGCGCCACCTGCTACGGCCGGTCGATGGCCACCGGGCAGCTCGTGGACGTCGGCGAGGCCGTCGGCATCGTCGCCGCCCAGTCGATCGGTGAGCCGGGTACCCAGCTCACGATGCGTACCTTCCACCAGGGTGGTGTCGCCGGTGACGACATCACCACGGGTCTGCCGCGTGTGCAGGAGCTGTTCGAGGCCCGCGTCCCGAAGGGCAAGGCCCCGATCGCCGACGTCGACGGGCGTGTGCGCATCGAGGAGAGCGAGCGGTTCTGGAAGATCACGCTGATCCCGGACGACGGCAGCGAGGAGATCGTCTTCGACAAGCTGTCGAAGCGTCAGCGCCTCGCTGTGGGGCCGAACGGCCCGCTGGCGGACGGCGACCACGTCGGCGTCGGTGCGCAGCTGCTGGAGGGCACTCCGGACCCGCACGAGGTGCTGCGTGTGATGGGCCCGCGCGAGGCGCAGATGCACCTGGTGGACGAGGTCCAGAAGGTGTACCGGGCGCAGGGCGTGTCGATCCACGACAAGCACATCGAGGTCATCGTGCGGCAGATGCTGCGGCGCGTCACGATCATCGACTCCGGTGCCACCGAGTTCCTGCCTGGCGAGCTGCCCGAGCGGACCAGGTTCGAGGCGGTCAACCGGCAGGCGGTGGCCGAGGGCGGCGACCCGGCATCCGGCCGTCCCGTGCTGATGGGTATCACGAAGGCCTCGCTGACCACGGACTCGTGGCTGTCGGCGGCGTCGTTCCAGGAGACCACGCGTGTCCTGACCGACGCGGCGATCAACGGCCGCAGCGACAAGCTCGTCGGCCTCAAGGAGAACGTGATCATCGGTAAGTTGATCCCGGCGGGAACGGGGATCAACAAGTACCGCAACATCCAGGTGCAGCCGACCGAGGAGGCGCGGGTCGCGGCGTACGCGATCCCGTCCTACGACGACGGCTACTACACCCCGGACGTGTTCGGTACCGGCACCGGTGCGGCGGTTCCGCTGGACGACTACGACTTCGGTCGCGACTTCCGGTAAACCGCGAAAGCGATTCGGCCCCGGGGTGCCTCCCGCGCCCCGGGGCCGATTCATGCCCACCCCCGGCCCCCCCGGCTGCCTTTAGCGGGCAAAAGGCAGCCGGGCCGGGGAGGTTTCAGGTGGGCTTAAAGGCGCGTCACGCATTCTCGCTGGTGCCCGGCCACCAGCCGGGTGACGATGAACCGGTGATCACCCCTGATACCAAGGACTGGACGTGGGTCCTGCGGCGGGCCTGCGACGAATGCGGCTTCGACGCCGCCTCGATCACCGGGGAGCAGGTCCCGGCGATGCTGCGGATGAACGCGGCGTCGTGGCGTGAGCTGCTGACCGGCGGCGCCGACCTGCGGACCCGGCCCCGCCCGGACCGGTGGTCGCCGCTGGAGTACGCCTGCCACGTGCGAGACGTCTGCCTGCTCTATGACGAGCGCCTCGTGCTGATGCTCACGGAGGACGAGCCGGCCTACCCGAACTGGGACCAGGACGAGACCGCGGTCGAGGACCGCTACGCGGAGCAGGACCCGCACCGTGTCGCCGACGAGCTCGCCGCAGCCGCCGAGGCGCTCGCCGCCCGGTTCGAAGGGGTGAAGGGGGAGCAGTGGCAGCGGACAGGGCTGCGCAGCGACGGCGCGCACTTCACGGTGGACACCTTCGCCCGCTACTTCCTCCACGACCTGATCCACCACTGGCACGACGTCACAGCCGCCGGGTCGCCTTCAGCGGGCTGAGTGTCCCCGTGCTGCATTTAGCCCGCTAAAGGCAGCGCGGGGCGGGTCACTGTGGCGGGTGGTGCCAGGTCTGCGGGGGCAGTCGCCGGACGAGGTCGATCAGCATGTCCGCGTTGGCCAGGACGGGCTCGGCCGACAACCGTCCGGAGAACTCCGAGCGCACCGTGCCCGACTGGAACTCGACGAACTTGTCGCGGTAGCGCGCGTCGGTCACCAGCAGGTCGAGCACCGGCCCGGTCAGCGACGCCCTGGCGAACCGCTCGTCCGACGTCACCACCTCGAATGCCTCGTCGAACGGTGGATACCCGGTCGGCATCGGCCGCCGGCCCGGGTAGGTGAGCCCGGCGGGCCGGCGGGCGGAGATCCGCAGCCACGGCGTCGGCGGCGTCCGCACCTGCACCAGGTAGTTGTGCAGCCAGACGAGCTTCACCCTGTCGCCGCCCACGCGGGTCCGCCGGTTGTAGGAGTAGTCCAGCGCCAGCACCTCGTGCCCGCGGTACGGGAACTCCACGGCCTGCTCGTACGGCTGGTCGATCGAGTCGGACAGGAGCCGCACCTGGTTCAACCGGGGATCCGGTAGGACGCCGAACGACGGCCTGGTGCCGCTCTGCGGCGTGTGCACGACCGCGCCGAACCTCCGCACGAGCGCCGACATCGACTCGACCCGCCGCTGCTCGCTCGCCTGCTCCTTCGGCTTTCTGACCAGCGTGCCGTGCACACCGACGGCGACGACCGCCAGCAGGACGACGAGACCGATGGCCCCGCCGATGATCTCGCTGCTACCCAATTGCCGTCCCCGCGTTCACCCAGGCCGATCCGGTTCCGGACAGGCGCTCAGACATCGAGGTCCCGCGCGGTCTCCTCGTCGGACTGTTCGTTGCCGATGGAGCCGTACTCCCGCTGCTGCTTGCTGTCCTTGGCCGCGTCGAGGTGGTGCCCGGCGTAGCCCTGGGCGAGTCCGCCCGGCTTGTCGAGCTTGTCCGGATCGATCCCGGTGACCTGGTTGATCGCCTCCCCGCCGCCCGCCTGCAGGGCCTCCCGGCCCGCGATGCCGATCTGGCGGATCGTGCTCTGCCCGGCGTTCATCCCGGCCTTCGTGGCCGTGTCCGTGACACCGTCCCGGGCCGCGTTCATGATGCCGCCCTTGCTGAACGTCGTCCGCAGCTTCGCGAACCAGTCCTTGATCTTGTTCAGGATCCGGGTCAGCTTGCTGACCTTCTGCGACGTGCTCGCCACCGTCGTGGACGCCTGGGCGGTCGTCGCGGTCCCGGCGGCCGCGGTGGAGGCGCCCGCCGTGGGAATCGCGGCCGCGAGGGCGGGCACCCAGATGATGATCAGCCACTTGATGAACTCGGTGATGATGGCCTTGATGACCTCCTCCACGATGGTCATCAGCATGCTCGAGGACTGGAGGATCTCCGCGACGTTCCCGGACTTGGACGCGGTCGCGCTGATGCCGTCGGCGAAGTCCGCGAGAGCGGTCTTGGCGGCCTCGGCGGCGGCACCGTCCCATTCCGCGAGGGCCTCGTCGGCCACCCGGACGAAGTCCTCGCTCATCGCCTGCAGGCCCTCGCCGATGCTGCCGAAGTTCTTCGCGGCCGTCTCCAGCGCGGGCCCGTCCCCGCTCACGAAGTGCAGCGCGTCCTGCAACGGCTGCACGACGCTGATCAGGAAGTCCAGGCCCTCGCCGATCAGCCAGCCCAGCGGGTCGGTGGCGATCTCCATCGCCGTGCCGCCCAGCGACTGCACGAAACCGACGGTGTCGTTGATGATCGAGCCGGCGTGCAATGCGACGTCCTCGACGTCCGGGTCCTTGCCCGGACCCTCGACGAGGTCGCTGACCAGGCTCACCCCGCCGCCGACCGGGCCGGGCAGCGCACCCGCGATGTTTCCCGTGTTGACGAGCCCCGGGTCGCCGGTCGGCTCCACCGTGACGCCCGCGGTGGCGTCCTTGACCTCAGCCATGTGCCGCCCCCTTCTTCCCGGCCGGGCCGATCTCGTCGAGGATCCGCCGCATCAGCCTGGCGACCTCGTCGTCCATGCCCTGGTAGGTCTCGGCCGCCTTCGTCACCTTGTCCGAGGCCGACTGCAGACCGTCCTTCATGCCACGCAGGTGGTCCGTGAGCTGTCCGAGCGTCTCGGTGTACTGGCTCTTGGTGAACAGGCCGATGACGCCCCAGGACTCGTCCCCGACATCGGCCTTCCCGACGAGGTCGCCGAACTTGGCCGTCTGGTCCTGGTAGCTGCCGAGGTTGTCGGTGTAGCGGCGCAGTGCCTCCACGTCGACCCGGTAACCCTCACTCATCGACGGTCCTCCTCGTCGAACAGGTGCTGCAGGAACTCCTCACCCTGCGAGCTCCGCGAGGACGGCGGTGGTGGAGGCTGCGGCGGTTCCGGCTCGTCCGACTGCAGCACCGACTGCTGTGAGTAGTCCTCGTGCAGCTCCTCGTGCACGGGCTGCGCGTCGGCCATGCTCGCCCGGAGCTCCTCGGGGGTGGTGTCGAAGAGCTGGGCCTGCGTCTGAAGCACCTGGTCGGTGAGGTGCATGTCGTCGCCGACATGGCTCTCGACGATGCCCGCCTGGGTGCGGGCCGCCTCGGCGACCGCCTGCCGCAGCGTCGAGAGCAGCGCGCCGGAGAGCGCCTGCGGCGGCTGCTTGAGCGCGCTCTCGGTGAACCGGACGTCCTTGATGGAGCCGCCGGGGCCCGCGACCACCGTGATGGAACGATCGGGCGACATCGCGGTCGTCTCCAGCGCGGCGATCTCGTCGCGCAGCTGGCCGAGGTCCGCGAACGTCTCGTCCACGTTTCTCAGCTTGGACTGGAATCTTTCGAACTGGGCCACCAGCTGCTCGAACTCGGCTGACACCTGCTTCCTCCCCGGCTATGGTTGTGGTCACATCCGGCCGCGACGCGGGCCCAATGATCGCCGATATGACGTGCACGTGTGCGTGAATCGGGTAAACTGGCTTGCGGAGCCACCCGTCCGGGCTGCGTCATGGGTTCAAACCGACCCCGATGTGCTCGCTGTCGGAACGGGCGGGTATCTTTGACGACCGTGCCCGGCAGGCGTCGGGCAGCTCCGTGTGCCATTCGGCCACGACCGGGTGCTAGCGCATCAGATCGGCGGCCGGGGCCAGGCGGAGCTCCACGGAAATCCCGATGGGAAGTTAGCGGATCGAAAGATCCTGACGCGGGCCGACACGCCCGACCGCGGGGACCGGGGAGACAAAGTAGAGCTGTAGAGCCATAGACGCGACAGAAAGCTGGTCCATTGCCCACGATCCAGCAGCTGGTCCGCAAGGGCCGCCAGGACAAGGCTGCCAAGCAGAAGACCGCGGCGCTCAAAGGGAGCCCGCAGCGGCGTGGCGTGTGCACTCGCGTGTACACCACGACGCCGAAGAAGCCGAACTCGGCGCTGCGCAAGGTCGCGCGTGTGAAGCTGACCAGCGGCATCGAGGTCACCGCCTACATTCCCGGTGAAGGTCACAACCTCCAGGAGCACTCGATGGTGCTCGTGCGTGGCGGTCGTGTGAAGGACCTGCCGGGCGTCCGCTACAAGATCATCCGCGGCTCGCTCGACACGCAGGGCGTGAAGAACCGCAAGCAGGCGCGCAGCCGGTACGGCGCGAAGAAGGAGAAGAGCTGATGCCCCGCAAGGGTCCGGCCCCGAAGCGGCCTTTGATCTCTGACCCCGTCTACGCCTCGCCGCTGGTCACCCAGTTGGTGAACAAGGTGCTGAAGGACGGCAAGCGTTCGCTGGCCGAGCGCATCGTGTACGGCGCGATGGAAGGCGCTCGGGAGAAGACCGGCACCGACCCGGTCGTCACCCTGAAGCGCGCGCTCGACAACGTCAAGCCCACCCTCGAGGTGAAGAGCCGCCGCGTGGGTGGCGCGACCTACCAGGTGCCGATCGAGGTCAAGCCCGGCCGGTCGACCACCCTCGCCCTTCGCTGGATCGTCGCCTACTCGCAGCAGCGCCGCGAGAAGACGATGATCGAGCGCCTGCAGAACGAGCTGCTCGACGCGAGCAACGGTCTCGGAGCCAGCGTGAAGCGCCGCGAGGACACCCACAAGATGGCCGAGTCGAACAAGGCCTTCGCCCACTACCGCTGGTGAGCAACAGACACCCGCGCCCGGTCCGCCCGATCGAGCCAATGCCGGGCCCCACGTTTGAGACAGGGGAACATTCAAGTGGCACGTGACGTGCTGACCGACCTGAACAAGGTCCGCAACATCGGCATCATGGCCCACATCGACGCCGGTAAGACCACCACAACCGAGCGGATCCTGTACTACACCGGGATCAACTACAAGATCGGCGAGGTGCACGACGGCGCCGCGACGATGGACTGGATGGAGGAGGAGCAGAAGCGGGGTATCACCATTACCTCGGCTGCCACCACCACCTTCTGGACCGACTACCAGATCAACATCATCGACACCCCGGGCCACGTCGACTTCACCGTCGAGGTGGAGCGCTCGCTCCGCGTGCTCGACGGTGCCGTCGCCGTCTTCGACGGCAAGGAGGGGGTCGAGCCGCAGTCCGAGCAGGTCTGGCGGCAGGCGGACAAGTACGAGGTTCCGCGCATCTGCTTCGTCAACAAGATGGACAAGCTGGGTGCCGACTTCTACTTCACCGTGCGGACCATCGAGGAGCGCCTCGGCGCCCGCCCGCTGGTCATCCAGCTGCCTATCGGTGCCGAGAGCGGATTCGAGGGCGTCGTCGACCTCGTCCGCATGAAGGCGCTGACCTGGCGCGGTGACGTCAAGAAGGGCGAGGACTACGAGGTCGAGGACATCCCGGCGGAACTCGCCGAGCGCGCCGCCGAGTACCGCGACAAGCTCATCGAGGCGGTCGCCGAGACCGACGACGAGCTGATGGAGAAGTACTTCGGTGGTGAGGAGCTGACCGAGGCCGAGATCAAGTCCGGCATCCGCAAGCTCACCATCGCCCGCGAGGCTTTCCCCGTGCTGACCGGCTCGGCGTTCAAGAACAAGGGCGTGCAGCCCATGCTCGACGCCGTTCTGGACTACCTGCCGTCGCCGCTGGACGTGCCGCCGGTCGAAGGTCTGCTGTCCGACGGCGAGACGCAGGTCGTCCGCAAGCCGTCGACGCAGGAGCCGTTCTCCGCGCTCGCGTTCAAGGTCGCCGCGCACCCGTTCTACGGGAAGCTGACCTACATCCGGGTCTACTCGGGCAAGGTCGCCTCCGGCGCGCAGATCGTCAACGCGACGAAGGAGCGCAAGGAGCGCATCGGCAAGCTGTTCCAGATGCACTCCAACAAGGAGAACCCCGTCGAGGAGGGTCAGGCCGGCCACATCTACGCGGTGCAGGGCCTGAAGGACACCACCACCGGTGACACCCTGGCCGACCCGCAGAACCCGGTCGTGCTGGAGTCGATGACCTTCCCCGAGCCCGTCATCGAGGTGGCCATCGAGCCGAAGACGAAGGCGGACCAGCAGAAGCTCTCGACGGCGATCCAGAAGCTGGCCGAAGAGGACCCGACCTTCCAGATCAAGCAGGACGAGGAGACCGGCCAGACCATCATCAAGGGGATGGGCGAGCTGCACCTCGAAGTGCTGGTGAACCGGATGAAGTCCGACTACAAGGTCGAGGCGAACATCGGTAAGCCGCAGGTCGCCTACCGCGAGACCGTCCGCAAGGTCGTCGAGAAGCTCGAGTACACGCACAAGAAGCAGACCGGTGGCTCCGGTCAGTTCGCCAAGGTGATCGTGAGGCTCGAGCCGCTCGAGACGGGCGACGGCGCTCTCTACGAGTTCGACAACAAGGTGACCGGTGGCCGCGTGCCGAGGGAGTACATCCCTTCGGTCGACGCGGGCGCCCAGGACGCCATGCAGTACGGCGTGCTGGCCGGCTACCCGCTCGTCGGGTTGAAGTTCACCTTGTTGGACGGTGCGTACCACGAGGTCGACTCTTCGGAGATGGCTTTCAAGATCGCGGGTTCGATCGCGATGAAGGAAGCCGCGAAGAAGGCGGGCCCGGTACTGCTGGAGCCGATGATGGCGGTCGAGGTGACCACGCCCGAGGACTACATGGGCGACGTCATCGGCGACCTGAACTCCCGCCGTGGCCACATCCAGGCCATGGAGGAGCGGGCGGGCACGCGCGTCGTGAAGGCGCTCGTGCCGCTGTCGGAGATGTTCGGGTACGTGGGCGACCTGAGGTCCAAGACGCAGGGTCGTGCGAACTACTCCATGCAGTTCGATTCCTACGCGGAGGTTCCGGCGAACGTCGCGAAGGAGATCATCGCGAAGGCGACGGGAGAGTGAGCATCGCAGCGAGCTGCCCGGGCGCGGGTGTCCCGCACCAGCACAGCGAGCGAGGAGCGGAGCGATTCCGGAGCCTTCCGAATGGTGCAGTGGCGACGGGGAGTAACCCTTTAGCCGCGGGCAGGGGGGCCTCCCCTAAGGTCCGCACAACCGACTAGATCGATCATCGGCTGGCACGGCCACGCCGGCCGGCGAGCAAGCAAAGTCCAGGAGGACATTCCAGTGGCGAAGGCGAAGTTCGAGCGGAGCAAGCCGCACGTCAACATCGGAACCATCGGTCACGTCGACCACGGTAAGACCACTCTGACCGCGGCGATCACCAAGGTTCTGCACGAGAAGTACCCGGAACTCAACCAGTCGCGTGCGTTCGACCAGATCGACAACGCGCCGGAAGAGAAGCAGCGCGGCATCACGATCAACATCTCGCACGTCGAGTACCAGACCGAGAAGCGCCACTACGCGCACGTCGACGCTCCCGGGCACGCCGACTACATCAAGAACATGATCACCGGTGCCGCCCAGATGGACGGCGCGATCCTGGTGGTCGCCGCGAGTGACGGGCCGATGCCGCAGACCCGTGAGCACGTGCTGCTCGCGCGTCAGGTCGGCGTCCCCTACATCGTGGTCGCCCTGAACAAGGCCGACATGGTCGACGACGAGGAGATCCTCGAGCTCGTCGAGATGGAGGTCCGGGAGCTGCTGTCCTCGCAGGAGTTCCCCGGCGACGACGCCCCGGTCGTCAAGGTGTCCGCACTGAAGGCGCTCGAGGGCGACGAGAAGTGGGCGCAGACCGTGCTCGAGCTCATGGAGGCCGTCGACGACAACGTGCCGGACCCGGTGCGGGCCACCGACAAGCCGTTCCTGATGCCGATCGAGGACGTCTTCACGATCACCGGTCGCGGGACGGTCGTCACCGGCCGTATCGAGCGTGGCGAGATCAAGCTGAACGAAGAGGTCGAGCTCGTCGGCATCCGTCCGGACGCTCGCAAGACCACCGTGACGAGCATCGAGATGTTCAACAAGATGCTCGACTACGGCCAGGCCGGCGACAACGCCGCGCTGCTCCTGCGCGGCATCAAGCGTGAGGACGTCGAGCGCGGTCAGGTCGTCGTGAAGCCGGGCACCACCACCCCGCACACGGAGTTCGAGGCCTCGGTCTACATCCTGGCCAAGGACGAGGGCGGCCGGCACACGCCGTTCTTCAACAACTACCGCCCGCAGTTCTACTTCCGCACCACGGACGTCACCGGTGTCGTGACGCTGCCGGAGGGTACGGAGATGGTCATGCCGGGCGACAACACCAACATCTCGGTGCAGCTGATCCAGCCGATCGCCATGGACGAGGGTCTGCGGTTCGCCATCCGTGAGGGTGGCCGCACCGTCGGCGCCGGCCAGGTCACCAAGATCTCGAAGTAAGTACCCCCGGATACGGGTGCCGATAACGAATATGGCATCCTATTAGGGTTGCTCGTTGTGGGGCGGCCGATTCTGTGGCAACACGGAAAGAATCGGCCGCCCTGCCACGAGCGTCGGGGCTCGCGCACAGCGGCGAGTCAGGAGGTTCCGGCCGAGCCGGAACACTCCGCGACGAAGAGAGACCTACCGGCACCAGGGCGTTCCTGCGGGATCAGTCTGCGTAACGGGCGCGACACGCCCGACCGCGTGGACCGGACTCCAGAGCGTTGACGTGCGCAGACCGGCGCGACGAGGGGCGGAAAAGCTCCTCCGAATGCCGGTGTGAGATAGCGGCACGAGACGACTGCGTCTCCCCAGAAGACGACAGCCCGACTCAGCAAACGACAAGGAACGAGCTGCCACCATGGCGGGACAGAAGATCCGCATCCGGCTCAAGGCCTACGACCACGAGGCGATCGACGCGAGCGCGCGCAAGATCGTGGAGACGGTGACGCGCACCGGCGCCTCCGTCGTCGGGCCGGTGCCGCTGCCCACCGAGAAGAACGTTTACTGCGTCATCCGCTCGCCGCACAAGTACAAGGATTCGCGCGAGCACTTCGAGATGCGCACCCACAAGCGGCTGATCGACATCATGGACCCGACGCCGAAGACGGTGGACGCACTCATGAGGATCGACCTCCCTGCGAGCGTCGATGTCAACATCCAGTAAGCGCAGCGCAGCGGCGGAGATAAGAGACTCATGTCTGACAGGCAAGTAAAGGGCATCCTGGGCACGAAGCTCGGCATGACCCAGGTCTTCGACGAGAACAACCGGATCGTTCCGGTGACCGTCGTGCAGGCCGGGCCGAATGTCGTGACCCAGGTTCGCAACAAGGACAACGACGGCTACTCGGCCGTGCAGCTGGCTTTCGGCTCGATCGACCCGCGCAAGGTGAACAAGCCGCGCACCGGGCACTTCGAGAAGGCGGGCGTCACGCCCCGGCGCTTCGTCGCCGAGCTGCGGACGGCCGACGCCGACACCTACGAGGTCGGCCAGGAGATCACCGCCGAGGTCTTCGAGACCGGTGCGATGGTCGACGTGACCGGCACCAGCAAGGGCAAGGGCTACGCCGGCGTCATGAAGCGGCACGGTTTCCGCGGTCAGGGCGCCAGCCACGGTGCGCAGGCCGTGCACCGTAAGCCGGGCTCGATCGGTGGCTGTGCCACGCCGGGCCGCGTCTTCAAGGGCGTCCGAATGGCGGGCCGGATGGGCAACAACCGGGTCACCACGCAGGGCCTGACCGTGCACTCCGTGCGCGCCGACGACGGCCTGCTGCTGATCAAGGGTGCGGTGCCCGGCCCAAGGGGCGGCCTGATCTTCGTCCGCAGCGCCGCGAAGGGTGGTGTGACCCAGTGACGACGACTGTTTCCGACGCGCAGTCCACGAGGACGGTCGAGGTGAAGACCCCCGCGGGCGAGGCCGGCGGCACGGTCGAGCTCCCGGCCGAGATCTTCGACGTGCAGGCCAACGTGGCCCTCATGCACCAGGTGGTGACGGCCCAGCTGGCCGCAGCCCGCCAGGGCACGCACGACACGAAGACCCGTGGCGAGGTCCGTGGTGGTGGCAAGAAGCCGTACCGGCAGAAGGGCACCGGCCGCGCCCGCCAGGGTTCGATCCGCGCGCCGCAGTTCGCCGGCGGTGGCACCGTGCACGGTCCCACGCCGCGCGACTACGGCCAGCGCACCCCGAAGAAGATGAAGGCCGCCGCCCTGCGTGGCGCCCTCTCGGACCGGGCCCGCGCGGGCCAGCTGCACGTGGTGACCGAGCTGGTCTCCGCCGAGGAGCCCTCGACCAAGGCCGCCAAGACCGCGCTCGCCGCGGTGACGAAGGCCAGGCGAGTGCTGCTGGTGCTGCACCGCGACGACAAGCTCGGCTGGTTCTCCGCGCGCAACCTCGAGTACGTGCATCTGATCACGCCGGACCAGCTCAACACCTACGACGTGCTGGTCAACGACGACGTGGTCTTCACGAAGGCTGCGCTGGACGCGTTCCTCGCGGGGTCCGCGAAGGCGGGCAAGCGTGCCGAAGGGAGTGACGAGCAGTGAGCTCGGTGGCGATCCCCGACCCGCGCGACATCCTCGTCGCGCCGGTGATCTCCGAGAAGTCCTACGGGCTGCTCGAAGATCACAAGTACACGTTCCTGGTTCGCCCGGACGCCAACAAGACCCAGATCAAGGTCGCGGTCGAGAAGGTGTTCGGCGTGAAGGTGGTCAGCGTCAACACGCTCAACCGTCCGGGCAAGCGCAAGCGCACCCGGTACGGCTTCGGCAAGCGCAAGGACACCAAGCGTGCCGTCGTGACGCTGTCGGCCGAGAGCAAGCCGATCGAGATCTTCGGCGGACCAGCCGCGTAAGGGACTGAGTAGACATGGGCATCCGCAAGTACAAGCCGACGACCCCGGGCCGGCGTGGCTCGAGCGTCTCCGACTTCTCCGAGATCACGCGATCGGAGCCGGAGAAGTCGCTGCTGCGTCCGCTGCACGGCAGTGGCGGCCGTAACTCGTCCGGCAAGATCACCACCCGGCACAAGGGCGGTGGCCACAAGCGTGCGTACCGGGTCGTGGACTTCCGGCGCAACGACAAGGACGGCGTCCCGGCCAAGGTCGCGCACATCGAGTACGACCCCAACCGCACCGCGCGCATCGCGCTGCTGCACTACGCCGACGGCGAGAAGCGCTACATCATCGCCCCGGACAAGCTGAAGCAGGGCGACCCGGTGGAGAGCGGTCCGCGGGCCGACATCAAGCCGGGCAACAACCTGCCGCTGCGCAACATCCCGGTCGGCACCGTGGTGCACGCCATCGAGCTCCGCCCCGGTGGCGGCGCGAAGATCGCCCGTTCCGCGGGTGCCCGCGTGCAGCTCGTCGCCAAGGACGGCCCGTACGCCCAGCTGCGGATGCCCTCGGGCGAGATCCGCAACGTGGACGTGCGCAACCGCGCCACGGTCGGCGAGGTCGGCAACTCCGAGCACTCCAACATCAACTGGGGCAAGGCGGGCCGCAGCCGGTGGAAGGGCAAGCGCCCGACCGTCCGCGGTGTCGTCATGAACCCGGTCGACCACCCGCACGGTGGTGGTGAGGGCAAGACGTCCGGTGGCCGTCACCCGGTGAACCCGAACGGTAAGCCGGAGGGTCGCACCCGCCGTCGCAAGCCGAGCGACCAACTGATCGTCCGCCGCCGGCGCACCGGCAAGAAGCGCTGAGCAGGGAGGTAGAAGAACATGCCGCGTAGCCTGAAAAAGGGCCCATTCGTGGACGACCACCTGCTCAAGAAGGTGGACGCGCTCAACGAGTCGGGCAAGAAGACGGTGATCAAGACCTGGTCCCGCCGCTCCACGATCCTGCCTGATTTCCTCGGGCACACGATCGCGGTGCACGACGGCCGCAAGCACGTCCCGGTGTTCGTCACCGAGGCGATGGTGGGTCACAAGCTGGGCGAGTTCGCCCCGACCCGGACCTTCAAGGGTCACATCAAGGACGACCGTAAGTCGCGCCGCCGCTGAGCGGGTACAGGAAAAGGAAGAAAGCGATGAACGCCCAGAACGACGCCGCGACGGCAGAAGCCCTGCCCGTCGCCGTGGCGCGGGCTCGCTTCGTCCGGGACTCGCCGACCAAGGTGCGCCGGGTGATCGAGCTGATCAAGGGCCGCAACGCCAACGAGGCCCTGGCCGTGCTCCGGTTCGCTCCGCAGGCCGCCAGTGACCAGTTGGCGAAGGTGCTCGCCAGCGCCATGGCCAATGCCGAGAACAACCTCGACCTTGACCCGGACACGCTCTGGATCAAGAACGCCTACGCAGACGAGGGCCCGACGCTCAAGCGCATCCGGCCGCGCGCACAGGGTCGTGCGTACCGGATCCGCAAGCGCACGAGCCACATCACGGTCGAGGTCGAGTCGCGGCCCGCGTCGGACAAGGCCAAGGGCAAGTCCAAGAGCAAGAAGAAGGCAGGTGGCCGGTAGTGGGCCAGAAGATCAACCCGCACGGCTTCCGGCTCGGGATCACCACGGACTGGAAGTCCCGCTGGTACGCGGACAAGCAGTACGCCGAGTACGTCGCCGAGGACGTCAAGATCCGCAAGCTGCTCTCCACGGGCATGGAGCGCGCCGGCATCTCCAAGGTCGAGATCGAGCGCACCCGTGACCGCGTCCGGGTCGACATCCACACCGCCCGGCCGGGCATCGTCATCGGCCGCCGCGGCGCGGAGGCCGACCGGATCCGTGGCGCGCTGGAGAAGCTGACCAAGAAGCAGGTGCAGCTGAACATCCTCGAGGTGAAGAACCCCGAGGCTGACGCCCAGCTCGTCGCCCAGGGTGTCGCGGAGCAGCTGTCCAACCGCGTCGCCTTCCGGCGCGCGATGCGCAAGGCGATCCAGACGTCCATGCGCTCGCCGCAGGTCAAGGGCATTCGCGTGCAGTGCGGTGGTCGTCTCGGCGGTGCCGAGATGTCCCGTTCGGAGCACTACCGCGACGGCCGCGTCCCGCTGCACACGCTGCGTGCGGACATCGACTACGGCTTCTTCGAGGCCAAGACGACGTTCGGCCGCATCGGCGTGAAGGTGTGGATCTACAAGGGCGACATCGTCGGTGGCCTCAAGGCCAAGGAGGCGCGTGACGCCGCCGCGGCCGCCGAGCGCGCGCCGCGCCGCGAGCGTCCCGCCCGCCCGCGCCGGTCCGGTTCGTCGGGCACCACCCCCACCTCGACCGAGGCTTCGCGGGCTGCCGCGTCGCAGGGTGGTGCGCAGTCCGACACCGACGTCGCCAGCAAGCAGGCGCCGCAGACGGCCGCTCCGGACGCGGCAGAGAAGACGGAGGGCTGACGCGTGCTCATCCCACGCAAGGTCAAGCACCGCAAGCAGCACTCGCCGAAGCGTTCCGGCGCCGCCAAGGGCGGCACGAAGGTCACCTTCGGTGAGTACGGCATCCAGGCGCTTGAGCACAGCTACGTGACCAACCGGCAGATCGAGTCCGCTCGTATCGCCATGACCCGGCACATCAAGCGTGGCGGGAAGATCTGGATCAACATCTTCCCGGACCGCCCGCTCACCAAGAAGCCCGCCGAGACCCGCATGGGTTCCGGTAAGGGCTCGCCCGAGTGGTGGGTGGCCAACGTCAAGCCCGGCCGGGTGATGTTCGAGATGAGCTTTCCCAACGAGGCGACGGCTCGCGAGGCATTGCGCCGTGCGATCCACAAGCTCCCGATGAAGTGCCGGATCGTGACCCGCGAAGGTGGTGAGTTCTGATGGCTAAGGCTGCAGGTGTTGCGGCGTCAGAACTTCGTGAGCTTGAGGCCGACGAGCTCGTGCTGCGGCTGAAGGAATCCAAGGAGGAGCTGTTCAACCTCCGGTTCCAGATGGCCACCGGGCAGCTCGACAACAACCGCCGGCTGCGCACGGTCCGTTCGGACATCGCGCGCATCTACACCGTGATGCGGGAGCGTGAGCTCGGTCTGTCGGTCGCCCCTGAAGAAGCTGAAAGTGAAGGTGCGGCATGAGCGAGAAGGCCGAAGAGCTCGCGAAGACGCCGGTACAGAAGGTCGATTCCGGCCGTAACTACCGGAAGGTCCGGGAGGGCTACGTCGTCTCGGACAAGATGGACAAGACGGTTGTCGTCGTCCTCGAGGACCGGAAGAAGCACCCGCTGTACGGCAAGGTCGTGCGCTCCACCAAGAAGGTGAAGGTGCACGACGAGCAGAACGCGGCGGGCGTCGGTGACCGCGTGATCCTCATGGAGACCAGGCCGCTCTCCGCGACCAAGCGCTGGCGCCTGGTGCGCATCGTGGAGAAGGCCAAGTAAACAGGGGCTCCACGAGTCCCATTCGTTCCGCCAGGCTCGCAAAGGCCGAGAACCGGCGCGACATACAGGAGTTGACGTGATCCAGCAGGAGTCGCGACTACGAGTCGCCGACAACACGGGTGCCAAGGAGATCCTGACCATCCGCGTGCTCGGTGGCTCGGGGCGGCGCTACGCGGGCATCGGCGACATCATCGTCGCCACCGTCAAGGACGCCATCCCGGGCGCCAACGTGAAGCGTGGTGACGTGGTCAAGGCCGTCATCGTCCGCACGGTGAAGGAGAAGCGTCGCCCTGACGGCTCCTACATCCGTTTCGACGAGAACGCCGCGGTGCTCATCAAGAACGACAACGAGCCGCGAGGCACCCGCATCTTCGGGCCGGTTGGCCGTGAGCTGCGCGATCGGAAGTTCATGAAGATCATCTCGCTCGCGCCGGAGGTGTTGTGATGAAGGTGAAGAAGGGGGACACGGTCCTCGTCATCGCCGGTAAGGACAAGGGCGCGAAGGGCAAGGTCATCCAGTCCTACCCCGAGCGTCAGCGCGTGCTCGTCGAGGGTGTCAACCGGATCAAGAAGCACACGCGGATCACCCAGACCCAGCGTGGTGCTCAGTCCGGCGGCATCGTCACCCAGGAGGCGTCCATCCACGTTTCGAACGTGATGGTCGTGGACTCCGACGGCAAGCCGACCCGGGTGGGCTACCGCATCGGCGAGGACGGCAAGAAGGTTCGCGTCTCGCGCAAGACCGGTAAGGACATCTGATGAGCGCCCCTACGAGCACTGAGACCCCCACCGTGCCGCGGCTGAAGGTCCGGTACCGCGAGGAGATCCGCGGCCAGCTCCGCGAGGAGTTCGGCTACACCAACCCCCACCTGATCCCCGGTGTGGTGAAGGTCGTGGTGAACATGGGCGTCGGCGACGCCGCCCGCGACAGCAAGCTGATCGAGGGCGCCGTCCGTGACCTCGCCACCATCACCGGGCAGAAGCCCGAGGTGCGCCGGGCCCGCAAGTCCATCGCGCAGTTCAAGCTGCGTGAGGGCCAGCCCATCGGCGCGCGGGTGACGCTGCGCGGCGACCGGATGTGGGAGTTCCTCGACCGGCTGCTGACCATCGCGCTGCCCCGTATCCGCGACTTCCGTGGGCTCTCGCCCAAGCAGTTCGACGGCAAGGGCAACTACACGTTCGGTCTGACCGAGCAGTCGATGTTCCACGAGATCAATCCGGACTCGATCGACCGTCCGCGCGGTATGGACGTCACGGTCGTCACCACTGCCATTACCGACGACGAGGGCCGTGCGCTGCTTCGCAAGCTCGGCTTCCCGTTCAAGGAGAACTGAGTCGATGGCCAAGAAAGCCCTGATCGCCAAGGCCGCACGCAAGCCGAAGTTCAAGGTGCGTGCCTACACCCGTTGCCAGCGTTGTGGGAGGCCGCACGCGGTCTTCCGCAAGTTCGGGCTCTGCCGGATCTGCCTGCGGGAAATGGCGCATGCGGGCCAGCTGCCTGGCGTCAGCAAGTCCAGCTGGTAAGGCTTCCCACACTCCCACTTCGCCACAGGCCCCGGGCCGTGTCCTCCGAGGCACCCGGACCAGGGAACCAGGTGAGAAAGGTTGACAGGTCACCATGACGATGACCGACCCGATCGCAGACTTCTTGACACGTCTGCGTAACGCGAACTCGGCGTACCACGACGAGGTCGTGCTCCCGCACTCCAAGATCAAGGCGAACATCGCCGAGATCCTCCGGCGCGAGGGCTACATCGCCAGCTACCGCGACGAGCCGGGCGAGAAGCACAAGAACCTCGTCGTGGAGCTGAAGTACGGCCCGAACCGTGAGCGCAGCATCGCCGGCCTGCGCCGGGTGTCGAAGCCGGGCCTGCGGGTGTACGCGAAATCGACCACCCTGCCGAACGTGCTCGGCGGCCTCGGCGTCGCGATCATCTCGACGTCGTCCGGGCTGCAGACCGACCGGCAGTGCAAGCGCAACGGCGTGGGCGGCGAAGTCCTCGCCTACGTCTGGTGAGGAAGGGGGACTGAGCATGTCTCGCATCGGAAAGCAGCCGATCGCGGTCCCCTCCGGGGTCGAGGTGACCATCAACGGCCAGCACATCACGGTCAAGGGGCCGAAGGGCGTACTCGAGCACACTCTCGCGGAGCCGATCACCGTCGAGCAGGTCGAGGACGGCTCGCTCGAGGTCCGGCGGCCGGACGACGAGCGGGAGAGCCGTTCGCTGCACGGCCTCACCCGAACCCTGGTGAACAACCTGGTCGTCGGGGTCACCGAGGGGTACGAGAAGAAGATGGAGATCCACGGGGTCGGTTACCGCGTGCAGGCCAAGGGCGAGGACCTCGAGTTCGCGCTGGGCTACAGCCACCCGGTGAAGATCGCGGCGCCGGAGGGCATCACCTTCAAGGTGGAGAGCCCGACGCGGTTCTCGGTCACCGGCATCGACAAGCAGAGGGTCGGCGAGACCGCTGCGGTCATCCGCAAGCTGCGGCGTCCCGACCCGTACAAGGGCAAGGGCCTGCGCTACGAGGGTGAGCGCATCCGTCGCAAGGTCGGAAAGACGGGTAAGTGATCATGAGCGAAACGGTTACCAAGCGCAAGCCGGTCGGCAAGGACATCTCGACCCGCCGTCGTGTTGCGAAGACCCGTCGGCACTTCCGGCTCCGCAAGAAGATCAGCGGCACCGCGGAGCGGCCCAGGCTGTCGGTGAAGCGGTCCAGCAGGCACATCCACGTGCAGGTGATCGACGACATCGCCGGGCACACCCTGGCGGCGGCGTCCACCCTCGAGGCGGACGTGCGCTCGATCGAGGGCGACAAGAAGGCGAAGGCCGCCAAGGTAGGCGAGTTGGTCGCCGCCCGCGCGAAGAACGCGGGCATCTCAAGCGTGGTGTTCGACCGGGGTGGCAACGGCTACCACGGGCGTATCGCGGCGCTGGCCGACGCCGCCCGCGAGGCGGGGTTGGAGCTCTAGAAGTGAACATTCTCGAGAACGGAAGGAACGCCTGATGCCGGGACGTACGCGGCAATCCGGCGGCCAGGGCGGCCCGGGCGGCGACCGCGAACGCGGTGGTGGCCGGGACCGCAGGGACCGTCGTGACGGTGGCCGTGGCGGGGCGGCCCAGGACAAGACCCCGCACCTCGAGCGCGTCGTAGCGATCAACCGCGTCGCGAAGGTCGTCAAGGGCGGCCGCCGCTTCAGCTTCACCGCGCTGGTCGTCGTCGGTGACGGCGACGGACAGGTCGGTGTCGGCTACGGCAAGGCCAAGGAGGTGCCCGCGGCGATCGCCAAGGGCGTCGAGGAAGCGAAGAAGAACTTCTTCCGCGTGCCTCGGATCGCCGGCACCATCCCGCACCCGGTGCAGGGTGAGGCGGCCGCAGGTGTCGTGCTGCTTCGTCCGGCCAGTCCCGGTACCGGTGTCATCGCCGGCGGCCCGGTGCGTGCCGTGCTGGAGTGCGCCGGTGTGCACGACGTGCTCTCGAAGTCGCTCGGCAGCGACAACGCGATCAACATCGTGCACGCGACCGTGGCGGCGTTGAAGGGCCTGCAACGTCCCGAGGAGGTCGCGGCGCGCCGTGGCCTGCCGCTCGAGGACGTGGCTCCGGCCCGGATGCTGCGCATGCGTGCGGGGCAGGGGGTCTGAGATGGCGCAGTTGAAGGTCACCCAGATCAAGAGCACGATCGGCACGAAGCAGAACCACCGGGACTCGCTGCGCACCCTCGGGCTGCGCAAGATCCGGCAGTCGGTCGTGCGTGAGGACACCCCGCAGGTTCGGGGGCTCGTGCACACCGTCCGGCACCTGGTGACTGTGGAGGAGGTCAAGTAATGGCCATCAAGATCCACCACTTGCGCCCGGCGCCCGGCTCCAAGACCGACAAGATCCGCGTCGGTCGCGGTGAGGGCTCCAAGGGCAAGACGGCCGGTCGCGGTACGAAGGGCACCAAGGCCCGGAAGAACGTGCCCGCCGGTTTCGAGGGTGGGCAGATGCCCATCCAGATGCGGCTGCCGAAGCTGCGTGGCTTCAAGAACCGGTTCCGCACCGAGTACCAGCCGGTGAACGTGGGCGACATCGCCCGCGTGTTCACCGACGGTGGCGCGGTCGGCAAGGACGAGCTCGTGGCCCGTGGCCTGGTCCGCAAGGGCCAGCTCGTGAAGGTGCTCGGCAACGGCGACGTCAACGGCGTCAAGCTGGACGTCACCGCCGACGCGTTCTCCAACTCGGCCAAGGAGAAGCTCGAAGCCGCCGGTGGCTCCGCCACCAAGCTCTGAGCGAACGAGCTGAGCTGCAAAGGGGCGGCCCGCCTGGACCAGGCGGGCCGCCCTTCTGCGTCCCACCACCCCCACCGCGTGCTGCCTTTTGCGGGCTAAGTGCACTCCGCCGCGGTGCGCGTGCTGCCTTCTGCGGGCTAAGTGCACCCGCCGGCCCCCGGGTACTCAGCCGGTCACGCCGGTCGAAAGGCCGGCCCGCCGCATCGTTCGGCGTGCCCGTGACCCGCGCCACGCCCACCCGGACCGGCCCCCGTCGAGTCCCGGACCGCATTCTGCCCGCTAAATGCACCTCGCCGACCTCGACGGAGCGCCTTTAGCGGGCAGAATGCTGTCGGCGTGCAGCGCGACCACCGCGCCGTCGGAACGCTGCCACCCGGCGAAAACAGCACTACGTGCGGTCCCGTTCCCGGGGGCTGTTAGAGTCGGCTGCACGCTTCGGGACGTATGTGCCCCGAAGCGTTCCTGGCTTGCCCGCCAGCGATAGTGTTCCTGCCGGTTACATGCCGGCCAAGCCGATCGTCGGCTGATCACCGACGACGCCGAGGAGGTCCCCCGCGTGCTCAGCGCCTTCCGCTCGGCTCTCGCGACGCCGGACCTGCGCAAGAAGATCCTTTTCACGCTGATGATCGTGGCCGCTTACCGGCTGGGTGCGGTCACTCCAGCGCCTGGGGTCTCCTATCCCAACGTGCAGGCCTGCCAAGCAGAGATCGACCAGCAGGGCATTTACGGTTTGCTGAACCTGTTCAGCGGCGGTGCACTCCTGCAGCTGTCCGTGTTCGCGACCGGCATCATGCCCTACATCACGGCGAGCATCATCGTTCAGCTGCTCACCGTGGTGATCCCTCGCTTCGAGGAGCTCAAGAAGGAGGGGCAGGCCGGGCAGAGCAAGCTCACCCAGTACACCCGGTACCTGACGATCGCGCTGGCGATCCTGCAGGCGACCGGCGTCGTCGCCCTGGCCGACCGCGGTGCGCTGTTCGGTGACTGCAGCCAGCCGGTCATCCCTGACAACACCGTGTACTCGCTGGCGATCATCGTCCTCACGATGACCGCGGGTACCGCCGTGATGATGTGGATGGGCGAGCTGATCACCGAGCGCGGTGTCGGTAACGGCATGTCGGTGCTGATCTTCCTCAACATCGCCGCCCGCATCCCGGTCGAGGGCGCCAACATCCTGAGCAACCAGGGTGGCATGGTGTTCGCCTTCGTGTGCCTCCTCGGTCTGGCGATCATCGCGAGCGTTGTCTTCGTCGAACAGGGCCAGCGCCGGATTCCGGTGCAGTACGCCAAGCGCATGGTCGGCCGCCGTATGTACGGCGGCACCTCAACCTACCTGCCGATCAAGGTCAACCAGGCCGGCGTCATCCCGGTCATCTTCGCGTCGTCGCTGCTCTATCTGCCCGACCTGATCGGCAGGCTCATCGGTGATCCCAGCGAGGCATCCGCCTGGCAGCGGTTCCTGCAGACCTACCTGGTCGACCAGTCGAGCTGGGTGCACATCCTGCTGTACTTCAGCTTGATCATCTTCTTCACGTACTTCTACATCACCATCACGTTCAACGTGGACGACCGTGCGGAGGAGATGAAGAAGTTCGGTGGGTTCATTCCGGGCATCCGTCCCGGCAGGCCCACCGCCGAGTACCTCGGCTTCGTGCTCGGCCGGATCACCCTGCCGGGATCGATCTACCTCGGCATCGTGGCGATCCTGCCCAACTTCTTCCTGTCCATCACCGACCAGGGGCAGAACCAGAACTTCCCGTTCGGCGGTACGGCTGTGCTGATCATGGTTGGTGTCGGTCTCGACACCGTGAAGCAGATCGAGAGCCAGCTGATGCAGCGCAACTACGAAGGGTTCCTCCGATGACGCGTGTGGTTCTCGTTGGCCCGCCGGGGGCGGGCAAGGGCACCCAGGCGGTTGCACTCTCCGAACGTCTTGGCGTGCCACACATCTCCACCGGTGACTTGTTCCGGACCCACGTGGGTGAGCAGACCCCGCTGGGCCAGGAGGCGAAGCGCTACCTCGACTCGGGCGAGCTCGTGCCCGACTCGGTGACGAACGAGATGGTCCGGGAACGGCTTATGGAGCCGGACGCCAAGACCGGTTTCCTGCTCGACGGGTTTCCCCGCAACACCAAGCAGGCCGAAGTGCTCGGGCAGATCCTGTCGGAGTCCGACACCGCGCTGGACGCGGTGATCGAGCTCCAGGTCTCCGAGGATGTGGTGGTCGACCGGCTGCTGTCCCGCGGGCGCTCGGACGACACCGAGGAGGTCATCCGCCGTCGGCAGCAGGTGTACCGCTCGGAGACGGCTCCGCTGCTCGAGTACTACGCGGACATCCTGGTAACCGTGGACGGGGTGGGCGACGTCGACGAGGTCTCGGCGAGGGTCCTGGACGCGTTGCGTAAGCGCCGGTGAGCTCCCGCGTACTACAGGTGCTGCGGCGCGTCGGCCGCAGGCACACGATCGAGGTCAAGAGCCCGGCGGAGCTGGAGGCCATGCGCGCCGCCGGCCTGATCGTCGCGCGCACGCTCGCCGCGGTGACAGAGGCCGCCAAGCCGGGTGTGACGACGGCCGAGCTGGACGAACTGGCCGAGCAGAGCATCCGCGATGCGGGCGCCGTCCCGTCGTTCCAGGGGTACCACGGCTTCCCGGCGTCGATCTGCGCATCGGTGAACGAGCAGATAGTGCACGGCATCCCGTCCACCGCGCAAACGCTTGCGCAGGGCGATCTGCTCTCGGTCGACTGCGGCGCGATCCTCGACGGCTGGCACGGCGACTCGGCGGTCACCATCGAGGTCGGCGAGGTCTCCGCGGCCGACCGGGCGTTGTCCGCGGCCACCAAGGCTGCGATGTGGGCGGGCGTCAAGGCGGTCGTACCCGGTGCGCGGCTCACCGATATTTCGTTTGCCGTGCAGTCGGCAGCGGAGCAGGCCGCGGCGGACCACGGCGCCGAGTACGGCATGGTCGCCGAGTACGGCGGCCATGGGATCGGCCGTCAGATGCACATGGACCCGTTCCTGCCGAATGTCGGCAAGCCGGGGCAGGGGCCTCGGCTGCGGGCCGGGATGGCACTGGCGATCGAGCCGATGTTGACCGCCGGAACGGGTGACACGGTCGAGCTCGAGGACGGCTGGACGGTCGTGACCGCGGACGGCTCCCGCGCGGCGCACTGGGAGCACACCGTGGCCGTGACCGAGGACGGCCCCAGAGTCCTGACGGCCCCCGAGCTCTAGATCACGCCCCAACCTGCGGCCCGCCGACGCTGCCTTTAGCGGGCTAAAGGCAGCCCGCAGGCACCCGGCCGCCGCCTTTAGCGGGCTAAAGGTCGCGTGGGCGGTGCGATGGGTGACTGGTCGAGCGCGCACCGGTGACAGTGTTATCATTGAGGTGCCTAACACTGAGTAGCTGTGCCTAGCACAAACGGACCCCGCTTGGGGTCCGCGACACGGGATGCGTACACTGTCTATTCGGCGTGCTCATCACGTCGATTCCATCGCGCTTGTGTATTCCTGGGCACTGGAGTCGGGGTGACGCGCGTGTCGGTACCAGTCAGACAGGCACTCACCGCTCAACCAATTACGAAACGCGGAGGACATGGCGAAGAAGGACGGGGCCATCGAGGTCGAAGGCCGCGTGATCGAGCCGCTTCCCAACGCGATGTTTCGCGTCGAGTTGGAGAACGGCCACAAGGTCCTTGCACACATCAGCGGCAAGATGCGGCAGCACTACATCCGTATTCTGCCAGAGGACAGGGTTGTCGTGGAGCTGTCGCCCTACGACTTGTCCCGTGGTCGCATCGTCTACCGCTACAAGTGATCACGGTGAGCGTGGTGGAGGCTGACCTCCGCCAGGGGGCGCGCAACAACTCAGCACAAGCAGGAGAGCAGGAGACGTGAAGGTTCAACCGAGCGTCAAGAAGATCTGCGACAAGTGCCAGATCGTCCGTCGGCACGGGCGCATCATGGTGATCTGCGACAACCTGCGGCACAAACAGCGGCAGGGCTGATCGCCAGCACTCGTTCGGAGTGGATTGACATCTCAATAACCCTCCCCGCGCCTGCCGGGCCGCACAGCGGCCAGGTTCACCCCCGGACTCCAGGCCGGGGCCGGGACACCGCCCGCGAGAGCGGGCGGACGACAGCGAGTCGGTCCCGGGATGGACGGGGAGAAGACCTGGAGAGACGACGAAGAAGGAGCACGAGCGCCAATGGCACGACTCGCTGGCGTCGATCTTCCCCGCGAGAAGCGGCTCGAGATCGCGCTGACCTACATCTACGGCGTAGGCCGTACCCGCTCCAAGGCGATGATCGCCGCTACGGACCTCAGCGCGGACGCCCGCGTGAAGGACCTCAGTGACGACGATCTCGTGAGGCTGCGGGACTACATCGAAGAGAACTTCAAGGTCGAAGGTGACCTCCGCCGCGAGGTGAACGCCGACATCCGTCGGAAGATCGAGATCGGGTGCTACGAGGGTCTGCGGTGGCGCCGCGGTCTGCCCGTCCGTGGGCAGCGCACCAAGACCAACGCCCGCACCCGTAAGGGTCCGAAGAAGACGGTCGCCGGCAAGAAGAAGGCAGGCAAGAAGTGAGCGTTCGAGGCAGGAAGGTCGTGCGCGCGGGCGGTGTTCAGCGCCGTGACGCGGCTTCATGCGTTTCACCGAAGGCCCTCTACGCCCGCCCGATGGCGCTGCGCCAGCTCTACACCGACGCCGGTTCGCTGATCCGGCGCGGTCAGCGTGAGGCAGCGGCAGCCCATCAAGAGAACTCGCGCTAACGAGGAGATCACCCAGACATGCCACCGAAGTCTCGTACTGCGGGGACCAAGAAGGTCCGGCGCAAGGAGAAGAAGAACGTCGCTCATGGGCACGCCCACATCAAGAGCACGTTCAACAACACGATCGTTTCGATCACCGACCCCAACGGCGCGGTGATCTCGTGGGCGTCGTCCGGCCACGTCGGTTTCAAGGGCTCCCGTAAGTCCACGCCGTACGCCGCCCAGATGGCCGCCGAGAGTGCTGCCCGTAAGGCCGCCGAGCACGGCATGAAGAAGGTCGACGTGTTCGTCAAAGGCCCCGGCTCCGGCCGGGAGACCGCGATCCGTTCGCTGCAGGCGGCGGGTCTCGAGGTCGGCACTATCCAAGACGTGACCCCGCAGCCCCACAACGGCTGCCGCCCGCCCAAGCGGCGCCGGGTCTGAGGAACGGGGAGGAGTAAGAACACATGGCTCGCTACACCGGCCCCGCAACCCGTATCTCGCGGCGCCTCAAGGTCGACCTCATCGGCGGCGACCAGGCATTCGAACGTCGCCCCTACCCGCCCGGCCAGCACGGCCGTGGTCGGATCAAGGAGAGCGAGTACCTGCTCCAGCTGCAGGAGAAGCAGAAGGCCCGGCACACGTACGGAATCCTCGAGCGCCAGTTCAAGCGCTACTACGAGGAGGCCAACCGCCGCGCAGGCAAGACCGGTGAGAACCTGCTGCAGATCCTCGAGTCCCGTCTGGACAACGTGGTTTACCGGGCCGGGCTGGCCCGTACCCGCAGGCAGGCTCGCCAGCTCGTCAGCCACGGACACTTCGTGGTCAACGGCGAGAAGGTGAACATCCCGAGCTTCCGCGTCTCCAGGTTCGACATCATCGACGTGCGGCCCAAGTCGCTGCAGATGCTGCCGTTCGTGGCCGCGAAGGAATCGTTCGGAGACCGGCCGATCCCGGGCTGGCTGCAGGTCGTGCCGTCGAATCTCCGCATCCTCGTGCACCAGCTGCCCGAGCGTGCCCAGATCGACGTTCCGGTTCAGGAGCAGCTCATCGTCGAGCTCTACTCGAAGTGATCCCAGCCTGGCTCCGGCCAGGACGGGGTCTGGCGGCGGCGCCCCGAGCGCGTCGCCGCTACGCCACACCTTTCGACGTCATATGGCGGGCGTCGGCAGGAAAGGAAGAAGGAAAGTGCTGATTTCCCAGCGGCCGTCTCTCGGCGAAGAGACGGTCAACGAGACACGCTCGCGGTTCACCATCGAGCCCCTCGAGCCCGGCTTCGGCTACACACTCGGCAACTCGCTGCGGCGCACGCTGCTGTCGTCCATCCCGGGCGCCGCTGTCACGAGCATCCGCATCGACGGCGTGCTGCACGAGTTCACCACCGTCCCCGGGGTGAAGGAAGACGTCACCGAGATCATCCTGAACCTCAAGGAGCTCGTGGTGTCCTCCGAGGAGGACGAGCCGGTGACGATGTACCTGCGCAAGCAGGGGCCCGGCGAGGTCACCGCGGCGGACATCGTGCCGCCGGCCGGTGTCACCGTGCACAACCCGGACCTGCACATCGCCTCGCTCAACGGCAAGGGCAAGCTCGAGATCGAACTCGTCGTCGAGCGCGGCCGCGGGTACGTGCCCGCCCTGCAGAACAAGCAGGCCGGCGCCGAGATCGGCCGCATTCCGGTCGACTCGATCTACTCGCCGGTGCTCAAGGTGACCTACAAGGTCGAGGCCACCCGTGTCGAGCAGCGGACCGACTTCGACAAGCTGATCCTCGACGTGGAGACGAAGCCGTCGATCACGCCGCGGGACGCCGTCGCTTCGGCGGGTAAGACGCTCGTCGAGCTGTTCGGCCTTGCGCGCGAGCTGAACATCGACGCCGAGGGCATCGAGATCGGCCCGTCGCCTCAGGAGGCGGACACCATCGCCGCCTACGCGATGCCGATCGAGGACCTCGACCTCACCGTGCGGTCGTACAACTGCCTCAAGCGTGAGGGCATCCACACCGTGGGCGAACTGGTCTCGCGCAGCGAGGCCGACCTGCTCGACATTCGTAACTTCGGCGCGAAGTCGATCGACGAGGTCAAGATGAAGCTCGTCGGCCTCGGCCTGTCGCTCAAGGACAGCCCGCCCGGATTCGATCCGACGGCGGCTGCCGCCAGCTACGAAGGTGAAGGTTGGTCCGAGAGCGTCGACGGCCTTTCGGACGCTGGCCACGACGACGGCCAGGACTACGCAGAGACGGAGCAGCTGTAAGACCGATGCGGGCGGCCCGCTGTGGGCGCCCGGTCTTGCCGCTGAGGAGCTGAACGAGGAGAACCGATGCCCACCCCCACCAAGGGCGCCCGTCTTGGCGGATCGCCGTCGCACGAGCGGCTGATTCTGGCGAACCTGGCCACGTCGCTGTTCGAGCACGGCAGGATCACGACCACCGAGGCGAAGGCCAAGCGTGTCCGCCCACTCGCCGAGAAGCTGATCACCAAGGCCAAGCGTGGTGACCTGCACAACCGGCGGCAGATCATGCGCGTCGTCCGCAACAAGGACGTTGTGCACAAGCTGATGGCCGAGATCGGCCCGTTCTACGACGACCGCGATGGCGGCTACGTCCGGATCACCAAGACGATGCCGCGCAAGGGCGACAACGCTCCCATGGCGGTCATCGAACTGGTGTCGGAGAAGACCGCTACCGCGGAGGCCGAGGCAGCTCGCAAGACCAAGTTCGCCAAGGACCAGCCGAAGCCCGCCGAGGCCGAGGCCAGGGCGGAGGAGGCCGTCGAGGCTTCGGACGTCACCGAGACCTCGGGGACGGCGGGTGAGCCGGTAGCCGACCAGGATGCGGAGGCTCCGGTGTCGGCCACCGACGAGGCGGCGGCCGAGCCGGCCGAGGGTGCCGACGACGTCGAGACCCCGGCCGAGGACAAGAAGGACCAGTCCTGACGGCTGTGAACCACCCGAACGAGCCCGCTTCTCCCGCCGGGGAGGGCGGGCTCGTTCGTCTCCGTCTCGACGTCGGTTACGACGGCACTGGCTTTTCTGGCTGGGCCCGCCAGCCTGATCGACGGACAGTCCAGGGCCTCTTGGAGGAGGCCCTGGCGAAGCAGCCACCGGGCACCGACGTGCCCGGCTCGACCGTGGTGGCAGGCCGCACGGACGCGGGTGTCCATGCCACCGCCCAGGTCGTTCACGTCGACGTGGCGCCTTTTGCGGGCGAAACGTCGTCGCGACGGCTGCCCGTCGATGAACACGGCATTCCGGATCTGGACCGCATGCGGCACCGGTGGAACCGCTACCTCCCCGATGACGTGCGCATACTGCGCGCTCGGGTGGCACCGCCGGGCTTCGACGCGCGCTTCTCCGCGGTACGGCGCCACTACCGTTACCAGGTCTCGGACGCCCCGTGGGGCGTGAATCCGCTGCGTCGTCACGACACCCTCGCGTGGGCACGACCGTTGTCGGTCGACGCCATGAACGAAGCATCGGCTGCCCTGCTCGGTCTTCATGACTTCGCAGCGTTCTGCAAACAGAGGGAGGGCGCCACCACGATCAGGGAACTGCAGGAGTTCCGCTGGCACCGTATTGGTGATCATGACGTGCAGGTAGCCGTGTCCGCGGACGCGTTCTGTCACTCGATGGTGCGCAGCCTCGTCGGCGCTCTCCTGCTTGTCGGGGATGGCCGACGTGATGCCGGATGGCCTGCAGAGGCGCTGCTGAGCCGATCGCGTGAGAGCGCGGTAGCGCCGGCGCACGGGCTTACACTTGTCGGCGTGGACTATCCCCCGGATGCCGAGTTGGCGGCGCGAGCCGCGCAGACTCGCCACGTCCGTTCGATGGCTCACAGCGACGAGAGCGACTAGCGGCCTCGCCGAGCCTCACGGACCTCGTCGAGGATCAGTCGGTAGTCGCCCGCCAACTTGTCCGCGGTGACAATCACGAAACGCCATCCTTCCGCCACCAGACGTTCTCGTCGCGCTTCGTCCAGTAGGCGTTGCTTGGCGTCCTCGTGCCAGCGCCCGTCGTACTCGATGGCTGTCTTCGTCTCCTCGATCGCGAGATCCAGCCTCGCGACCTCTCTGCCGTGCCTGAGAATCCTGTATTGCGGGACCGCGTGGTGGCCGCCGACAGTCAGAACGACGCGCAGTTCCGACTCTGGGAGCGATTCGGCGCGCGGATCGGACAACGCCACCACCTGACGAGCGAGTCGGATTCCCCAGTTTCGTCGCCCGGACATCTCACGCAGGAGCCGCCGCGCGTTGACTTTGCGCGCCCGCAGGAAGGCGTCGATATCTGGAACCGCAATGCGAAGCCGACGTACCCAGCCACGGGTGCGCGGCGACAGTCGCAGAATCAAGTCGAGTGCGACCCTGGGTGGCCGGGCAATCCGAATGCCGTGCCATGGACGTGATTCCTTACGATCGACCGCAGTGCGGCGGACGTGGATGCCTTTGATGGGGCCGAATCTGGATTCCTCTGGTACGACGAACTCGACCGGATCATTGGGTCTGGCGAGTTCGACTCCGAGGACCGTTGCGGCCGAGCGGCCGGTGAGCACGGCTTCTTTGGGTACGATGAGGGCGGCCCCACGGCATCTCAGCGCATGTGTCACCGGCACGTCGGCTGGTGCGTAGACGTCCTGGAAGAGCCGCCGGAACCGGGGTCCGCGCAGTTGGCCCTTCGTTACGTAGCCATCCCGCCTGGCGACAGAGCCCCTGAATACATCGACGAGTTCATGTGGCTTCGTTGTTATCGTCACCACGGCAGAATTGCGGCTGCATCCGACAACCCGAGCCGCTCCGACACAGAAGCGGCCCAGTTGTCCACAACGCCATGGTTGTCCACAGATCAGGGATTCCGGCTTGACAGGATTCGCAACCCGATCCCTGTCCGTCCCGCCCCGTCCCTGGCGACATTTTGCCCGCTAAAGGCGCACCGCGGGCGCCTTTAGCGGGCAAAATGCGGCGTGGGTCAGTCTCCCCGGCGGACGGGGCCGAGGAGTTGTTGTTCTTTGCTCGTGGTCACCAGACGTAGCGGACGCCACAGGTTACGGCCCAGCGCCACGACCTGGTCGTCCTTGAGGGTCGTCAACTGCCGCATCATCTGCGGCGGCAGCCGCCAGAGCCGTGCCGCCAGCTCAGCCTGCCCGGCAGGCAGCCGCTGCATGAGCACGAGGTCGGCGGCGTTCGCCGTCGCGCCTGCCTGTGGGTGCAGGTACGGAAGCACGTACACGGTCGTCTGCCACGGCGACCGCGGTGGGAACAGGTCCTGCGGCGTCGGGCCACCGTCGTGCACGACCAGCAGGGGAGCGTCCTCGGAGGGCCGTGGCAGCTCGACCGGCGACAGGCGCCTGATCTGCACCAGCGGCGACGGTCGCCCGTTCGGCTGCGTGCCCGCCGCCTTCGACAAGACCTGCCACGCGGTGGGCCGCCCGGTGGCGACGACGACCCATGCGCCGACCGCCATCGCACGCAGCGCCACCTGCCTCGCGAGATACAGGCCGCCGACCAACACGATCCTCGTGGGTGTCGAGCGCAGCGCGGAGATGGTCAGCGGCTCACCCTGCAGGCCGGAGCCGAGTACGATGCCGCCCCGGTCACCAGACGGACTGATCGCGTCAAGCAGCGCGGGATCGACGAAGAACTCAGGCGCCACCCCGTTGCGCTCGCTCGCGTCACGCACCCGCATGGTCATGCCGTGCCTCCCATCGGCAACGTGGCGGCGAAGCTGGCGGCCTGCCTGCCTCGCAACGGTGTGAGCGTGACGCCGAGCCGTTCGGCGGTGCTCGTGAGCCGCTGATCGGCCGCATCCAGCTCACGCGGGTTCCGCGCGCTGAGCCGGACAACACCACGAAGCCCGATCTGTCCTTCGTCTGTGGCGGGCGAAATCGACATGGCGACCGTCGCGGAGAGTGCACGCACGCTGGTCAGCGCATTGAGGCTGTTCGTGATCTTGCCCTTCGGCCAGCCGGTGATCGCGTAGCTCGCGTGCCCGATCCCTGCCGCCGACACGCCGGTCCACCGCTCCTGCATCGTGACCTTGACTCCAGAGCCGGCTACGCCGGTGAGCTCGGCGGCGGAGATCCCCGCGCGCAGGAGCTCATCCGGATCGAGCGGGCGCGTCGGGACGCCTCGCGATTCCAGCGCGTTGCGCACCCGCGACAGCGCACCGATCAGCGCACGGTGTGCTCCAACGACACCGCCGCCGCGCTCCCGGACCGCCGACGGGCATCGTTTGGGGTCCAGCCGGACCGCGATCCAGGTCGTGCGCCTCGCCGCGGCCGGCAGCGGCCCGAGCACCTCCATGTAGGAGCTGAGCGCGGGGGAGTCCGACGGCAGCGCAGCGCTGCCGGGGTAGCAGTGCCAGAGCATCTGAATCGAGTCCAGGACGACTCCGCGATCCTCGAGGCACGGCGCGAGGGCGGACAACGGGAGGCTCGGAGCACCACCGGCCTGCGTGATCAACGCGGGTGCGGGTTCCACCAGCAGCACCGCCGTCCAGGTTCCTTCGTGCCAGGCGAGACCGACCTGCTGGTGTTCGTGATCCTTACCGTGCGCCACGACCAGATCCGGAATCGCCAGCCTGAGCAGGCTCACGCGGGCGTCGTCCGGCCCGGTGGCGCCGTCGTCCTCGGCCGCGATCGCCTCCAAGCTGGCCGGTGCGGGCGGCGTGGCCACGCGATCGTGTGACCGAAAGGTGTAGCGCGCAATAAGACCAGCCAACTGGGTGAACCACTGGCCCTTCCACCGCAGCAGCGCGATGATCAGGGCCACCGCGGCGACGCCGACCGCGACGTACAGCAGCGACTCGTTGATCGCGAGAAGAAGCAGGCCGAGCGCGAGGCCGATCTCCAGCACCACGACGTTGACCACGGGCAGCGGGCCAAGGCTCGCCCCGAACCTGCGCCGCCGAGCCGGCGGCGCGACAGGAGCGGGACGTGGAGCTCCTCCAGGCCGGGGAGGTGGCTGACCAGGCGGAGGTCCGCCGGGTCCTCCCGGTCCACCAGGCCCGCCGGGTCCACGCGGTCCACCGGGGCCGTTCGGCCCACCGCCGTGTCCGCCGGGTCCGCCCGGGCGCTGTGGTGGGCCCGGAGGACGCCCCGGAGGGGGCTGGGACCCTGGCGGCGGGCCCGTCCGACGTGGAGGAGTGGTGACGGACATCCGCTCGTTCTCTTCCCCTAGTTCGTGCAACTGAGCCGATAGCCGGTCCCGACAGGCCGGGGGCCGACCGGAGTTGGTAGAAACCAACACCAGACGGTCCCCGTACGGCTATCCTGCGGAACCGTACCGCGACTGGGAGAGCTGTAGGTCGAGAATGCCGTCAACACCCACGACGAAGTCACAAGTCCAGGCGTATCAGTTCGTGCTCCGGCGCATGCAGTCCGCGCTGGTCCGCAGGGATGCCGTGATGCTGCATGACCCCATGCGCACACACTCCCGCGCCACACTTGTCGGTGTCGTGTTGAGCGCGATCGCCATGCTCGGCTTCGTGATTTTCGGGTTTTTCAAACCGGCGCCCACACCACCCGATTCGGGGATTGTCATCGGCGAGCAGTCCGGCTCCGTCTACGTGGTGACCGAGAACCCCAAGAAGCTGGTCCCGACCTTCAACCTCGCATCCGCGCGCCTGATCCTCATGGCGCGGCAGCAGGGCGAGGGGGGCGCAGCCCAGGGGGGTGGCGCGGCCGAGGTCGCGGAAGCCAGCGTCGTGCCCGACGAGCAGCTCAAGGACATCCCGCGTGGCCGGCTCCACGGCATTCCCAACGGTCCCGAGCTGCTGCCCACCGAGGACCAGCGGATCTCGCGCGACTGGGCCGTCTGTGACGAAACCAAGATCGACCGGAGCCTGCCGTCCTCGGTCGCGCTCGAACAGGCGACGACGGAGACCACCGTCTTCGCCGGGCTGCCGGATCTCGGGCAGGAACTCGGGCAGGACGAGTCGATCCTGGTCACCGCAGAGAACGGCAAGAGCTATCTGATCTATCGGCAGGGTGGTGGACCGAACCAGACCGCGAACGCGGTGCGGGCCGAGGTGGATCTGTCGAAGAGCTCGGTCCGTAACGCGCTCCGGCTGGATCCGGACGATTCGCGCAACATCTCGATGGGATTGCTCAACGCCATCCCCGCCGTCGGCGACCTCAAGGCGCCGGTGATCGATGGAGCGGGCAGTTCGCCGAGTGGCTACGACGTCGAGTCGTTCAACGTCGGCACCGTGTTCTCCACCGCGCGGACCGACAGCACGACTTATCACGTCGTCACCAGGAACGGTGTCCAGGAGGTCTCGCAGGCGGTGGCCGAGATGCTTCGCTTCGAGAACACGGAGACCTCGGCCGACAGCATGCCGAGCGTGGCCCCGGATGAGCTTCGGAATCTCCCGGAGGTCGGCGAGGGTGACCCCGACTACCTGGACGTCGGCCATTACCCGCAGACCGTGCCGACCGTGCTGGATCCCGCGCGATACCCGGTCGGCTGTCTCGGATGGACCGTCAAGGGAGACGGCGCCAACGAGGACAGCCAGACGGCGGTGTACGTGGGCAGTCTGTTGCCGGGCCCGAAGGACGCCCAGAACAACCCGCAGGTTGTCGATATCGGCTCGCCTGGCCCCGACGGCTGGAAGGTCGACCACTTCTACATGAAGCCTGGCTTTGCCGCCGTGGTCCGCTCTGCGACCACGAGCGACACCTTCGGCCGGGGCAACATCCAGCTGGTTTCGGACCGGGGCATGCGCTATGGCGTGCCTGACCTCGCCACGGCGCAGGGTCTGGGCCTCGGCAACCAGGATCCGGCTCCGGAGGCGATTCTGAAGCTGCTGCCCGTTGGGGCGTCGCTGAACACCCAGGATGTGATGCGCACGTTCGATGCCGTGCCGATCGATCCGGATGCCGGCACGTTCGAGAACCCCGAGGAGCAGGCGGCCGCTGGCGGCAACTGAACCGCCTCGCGCTCTGGAGAGAGAGTCCACGGAGGCACTTGCCGGGTCCGGGTGGCGCCGCGGTGCATTTAGCCCGCTAAAGGCACGCCCGGCGTGCCTGGCCTTCGCGGACGAGGCGCCTCCCGGCCGGTGCCGGGGACCCGCATCCCGAGGGTGCTCACCTCGGCCGTCCGCGGCGGCCTACTGAGGGGACCGCGACGCCGGTCCCGAACAAGGGAACCACCCCGCCGACGCTGCCTTTTGCGGGCTGAGTGCACCGCTCGGCAGTGCACTCAGCCCGCAAAAGGCGGCTACGCGGGCCGGCGGTTGCGGCGGATGGTGTGCACTACGAACAGGGCGATGATCAAGGCGGCCAGTGCGCCGCCCGAGCCGGCGAGCGCCACGATCACCGGGGTCCAGTCGCGATTGTTCGCGGGCGGCAGATCCGATGGCAGCGCCACAGCGGCGGCGGATGACTCGCCCTCCTCTTCCGGAACGGTCGCCGTCAGCGCCGCCATCGGGTCGATCACACCGTGGCCGACGAAGTTGTCCCGCCCACCCGGTGCCGCCGGGTGTTGCGCCGTGCTCGTGATGCGGTTCATCACCTGACGTGCGGTGAGGTCGGGAAACTTGGCCCGCACCAGCGCCGCGAGCCCCGCCACGTACGGCGCGGCGAAGCTCGTGCCGCGGATCGGCTGCGACTCGCCGTTCTCGATCGTCAGGTTCGCCAGTCCGCCGGAACCCTGCGCCGGATCGAGCGAGATGATCTTCGTTCCAGGGGCGGCCACGCTGACCCACGGGCCGCGCACGCTGAAGTCGGCGACGCTGCCGTTCTCGTCGATCGCCGCCACCGACAGCACGTCGTCGGCGAACCACGGCGGTGTGACGATCGTCTGCGGGGTGTTGGGATCGCCGGTGTTCTGCTCACAGCTGTCACCGGTGTTGCCCGCCGCGGTGACCACGACCACGTTCCTGTCCACGGCATTGCGCACCGCGGCCTGCAGCGCCTGCTCGCCGGGGGTGATCGTGCCGTCGGCGGCCCGGCAGTTGTTGATCGACAGGTTCATCACCTGCACGCCCTGGTTGGTGGCGTTGACGACCGCCTGGGCCAGCGTGCTCAGGTTGCCGGCCGACCCCTCCTGATCCTGGGTCCGGCCGTTCTGCCCGGGCGCGGTCGCCTCGCCGGCGTCGGGTGCGCGAAGCGCGTTCGGCTGGGCCTGCCCGTCGCCCTCGCCGCCTTCACCTTCGCCGCCCTCGCCGTCGGCCGGATCACCCTCGCCGGGCTCGCCGCCGGTGTCCGGCGTGGTTTCCGTCGCCGAGTCGTCCGGCTCGTACGCCTGGCTGGACTGCCGGATCGACACGATCTGCGCGTCCGGCGCCATGCCCGTGAAGCCGATGTTGTCGGGGGTGTCCGCCGCGATGATCCCGGCGACCTCCGTGCCGTGCCCGTCGCAGTCCTCCAGCCCCGGGCCGGCCGGCTTGGTCTGGACATAGTCGCCGCCCCCGGTGACCCGGCCCTCGAAGAACGGATGGGTCGCGGTGACCCCGGTGTCGATCACGGCGACCCGGATCGGGTTCCCGTTCGCATCCTTGCCCGCCGAGCCGACCGTGCTGTTCATCAGCTGGTGCACGTCGTCGAGCCGCAGGAACTGCTGGCCCCACGGCTTGTTCTTCAGAACGACGTTGTTGTCGAGGTCACGCTCGACGCAACCGGTCTTCTGCGCGTAGTTCTGGTCCGGCTGCCCGGTGTCCTGCGGCAGCAGACCCAGGTCGACCGGCGGCGGCTCCTTGTAGTAGCCGCCGTCGTCCGGTGAGATCGACTGGGCCGCCGCGGGCAACGGTGCGGTCCCCGGCACGAGGACGCCGATCGTGCCGGCCAGCAGCGCCGCCGCGGTCCTGGTGATCGGCCCCGGTGCCCCCATGCGCGTGCTCATCCGATGTCGAGGTGGCGCAGCGTCGAGTACAGGCCCATCACCGCGAGCGCGAGCGGCAGCACGGTCGCGATGCAGATGGCCTCGATGATCTCGACCGTGCGCCGCATCGGCGGCGAGAAGCGCTGGTTCGGGAAAATCACCCCGACGACCAGCGCGGCCGCGGCGATCAGGACGAACGCGCCGAACACCCAGATCACCCGGCCCAGGGGATCCTCGTTCCACATCCAGCCGAGCAGGATCCCGCCCGCTGAGACCATCCCCGTGGTGAGCAGGGCGACTGCCTGGCCGCCGTTGGCGTACGTGCGGGCCCGCAGCAGCAGCACCAGCGTCGCGACGATGCCGGTGATGATCCCGAACACGCTCGGCGCGCTCGCCGTGACGATCGCGGCCACCGCGGTCGCCGAACCGCAGCCGATCAGCAGACCGGTCATGTAGTTGTGCGCGACGCTGGTCCGGCGCTCGATCGAGGTGTAGTCGGGGAAGCCGGAGTCCTCCTTGAGCTCCTCGGCGGTTCCCGGCACGTGCGGCAGCGGAAGTTTCGCCAGCCAGATCGTGGCCCTCGGCAGCACCGAGATGACGGCCAGCGCAACAGCCGCGGTGCCCGCGGCGATACCGGGCGCCGGGTGCGCGATCAACGTGGCGAACAGGAACGCCAGCAGGCCGAGCACCCCCGCCGTCGCCGCGGCGATGAACGTCGTGATGCCCGCGCCCATGACGAGGATGCAGACGGCCGCGACCACGACGACGAGGGCGCTGGCCAGCAGGAGGTTCGCTCGCACCGACACGCCCGGCACGATGTAGAAGCCGCTGACGAAGGCGAACGGCAACCCGCCGGCAGCGGCGATCAGCACCCCGGTCGACTCGGCTTGGTACGCCTTCGCCAACGTCGCGCCGACCGCGACACACGCGATCGCGCCGACCCCGGCGGTGATCGCCGCGGCCAGGCCGTTGCCGCCGAAGAGGGGGCCGCCGAAGAACAGGGCCAGCGCCGCGCTGAACAGCGCCAGCCCGCCCGCGATGTGCCCGATGCGCTGGGCGGTCTCCTTCGTCCACGGCCGGAAGCTGTCCGGGTCGGACTCCGCGATGGCGTCGACCACGTCGTCGTACAGTGGCGGCGGCGGGTTCTCGTTACGCTTGCGCAGCTGCAGCAACTCGCCGTCGACTACGCCGAGGGACGCCAGCGTCCGGCTCGGGTCCAGCGGCCCGTCGCCGAGCTTTGCCAGGGCCCAGCCGCCGTGCCGCGCGCCGCCGTCCGGAGTGACCTCCTTGGCCATCTCCAGCAGCATCGGCAGCAGGTCGGCCACCGCCACGTCGGCCGGCAGCGCGACGTCTATCCGGGTGCGCGGTGCCACCACCGTGACCCTGCTGAATACCGTCGTGCCCGTTGCCACCTGTTCCGCCCCCTACCTGGAGAGATTGCCCGCAGGGTACTTATACCGTCTCGGGTGGAATACCTGCGCAAGGACCGGCAACCTCGGCGAACCGGCCCACAGTGTCGTAGTGCCGCCCTAGTATTAGCGCACCCGGACCGCATGTGGGGTCACTTCGGGTGAATGCACCGGGTCGGGCAGTCGTCGTCGGCGGAGGCCCGCGGTTCGCTACCGTACGGAGCGGCCGCGTACCCACTGGCCGCCGTTGCCGAGTTGAAGAGGGGTCTTTCGGTGAGCACGCTGCAGTTCAAGCGGTCGCCACGGCTTGCTGCTCCACGCCCACCGGGCGGGGAGGTCCACCTCGAGCCGCCTCCCGAGGTGCCGAGGACGATCCCGGGCAACATCCTCATGAAGCTCATGCCCGTGGTCATGGTGGTCGCCATGCTCGGCATGGTCGTCTTCATGTTCACGGCCAACGCCGGAATGGCCCGCAGCCCGTTCTTCCTCATGATGCCGCTCATGATGATGATGTCGATGGTCGGCATGTTCGCGGGCGGCGGTCGTGGCGGTGGCCAGAAGAAGGCCGAGATGAACGAGGACCGCAAGGACTACCTGCGCTACCTCGGCCAGATGCGGGATCGCGCCCGCGAGGCGATGATCGACCAGCGCGCGGCTCTGGAATGGGTGCATCCGGACCCGCAGAGCCTCTGGTCGCTGGCCACCAGCCGGCGCATGTGGGAGCGCAGGCAGAGCGACCAGGACTTCCTGCACCTGCGGGTCGGGCGCAGCTCGCACCGGCTGGCGACCCGCCTCGTGCCACCGCAGACCGGCCCCGTCGACGAGCTCGAGCCGATCGCGACCCTGGCGCTGCGCCGCTTCGTGCGCGCTCACTCGATCGTGCCTGACCTGCCCACGCAGATCACGCTGCGCGGGTTCGCCGCCGTCGGCATGCAGGGTGAACGGGAGCTCACCCGTGGCCTGGCCAGGGCCATGATCGCGCAGCTGGTCACCTTCCACAGCCCGGACGACGTGCTGGTCGCGGTCGCCACCGCGGGCCGGGCGAAGGAGGACTGGGAGTGGGCCAAGTGGCTGCCGCACGTGCAGCACCCCGCACTGTCCGACGGCATCGGCCAGCTGCGGATGATGGCCGGCTCCCTGGCACAGATCGAGGCGTGGCTGGACGAGGAGCTGCGGGACCGGCAGCGGTTCTCCCGCAACGCCACCCCCGCGCCGGACCAGCCGCACGTCGTCATCGTCATCGACGACGCCGAGGTCACCGGCGAGGAGCAGATCCTGCTGGAGGAAGGCCTGGTCGGCGTCACGCTCATCGACCTGTCCGACTCGCTCGGCAACCTGCCCGCGCGGCGCGGGCTCCGGCTCGTCGTCGAGGAGGAACGGCTCGGCGCCCGCAGTGCCGGCGGGGTCGAGTGGTTCGGTCGGCCCGACCGGCTGAGCGTGATCGAGACCGAGGCGCTGGCGCGCAAGCTCTCGCCGTACCGGGTGGGCACGGCCACGGCGGACGACAGCGAGGAGCAGCCGCTGCTGTCCAACCCGTCGCTGCTCGAACTGCTCGGCATCCCGGGCGACCCGATGACCTTCGACGTGCAGCAGGCATGGCGGCCCAGGCCCGTCCGCGACCGCTACCGGGTTCCGTTCGGCGTCGGCGAGTACGGGCAGCCGGTGGAGCTGGACATCAAGGAGGCCGCGATGGAGGGCATGGGCCCGCACGGCCTGTGCATCGGCGCCACCGGTTCCGGCAAGTCCGAGTTCCTCCGCACGCTCGTGCTCGGCATGCTCGCCACGCACTCGTCGACGTCACTGAACTTCGTGCTCGTCGACTTCAAGGGTGGTGCGACGTTCCTCGGGCTGGACAAGTCACCGCACGTCTCCGCGGTCATCACCAACCTCGCCGACGAGGTCACGCTCGTCGACCGGATGAAGGACGCGCTGGCCGGCGAGATGAACCGGCGCCAGGAGGCACTGAAGAACGGCGGCAACTTCAAGAACGTGTGGGAGTACGAGAAGGCGCGCGAGAACGGCGCCGACCTCGATCCGCTGCCCGCGCTGTTCATCGTCGTCGACGAGTTCTCCGAGCTGCTGAGTGCCAAACCGGACTTCATCGACCTTTTCGTCGCGATCGGCCGCCTCGGCCGGTCGCTGCAGATGCACATGCTCCTGGCTTCGCAGCGCCTCGAGGAGGGCAAGCTGCGCGGGCTGGACTCGCACCTGTCCTACCGGATCGGTCTGAAGACGTTCTCCGCGGCCGAGTCCCGTGCCGCGATCGGCGTGCCCGACGCCTTCGAGCTGCCTTCCGTGCCCGGTGGCGGATTCCTCAAGTACGACACGTCCTCCCTCGTGCGGTTCAAGGCGTCCTACGTCTCCGGGCCCTACCGGCCCGCCGGCATCAAGCAGGCCGCTCCGGGAGCCACCGTCGTGCGCGCCGACAAGCGGCCGCAGCTGTTCGTACCGGACTTCGTGGAGCTGCCGAGGGAGCCGGAACCCGTGCCGGAGCCCGAGGTGGAGCAGCCTCAGCAACCGGAGTCCGAAGAGGCCGTCGAGCCCAGTGAGCTGGACGTCATCGTGTCCAGACTGATCGGGCAGGGCCCACCCGCGCACGAGGTGTGGCTGCCGCCGTTGAACGAGCCGAACTCGCTCGACACCCTGCTGCCGAACCTCAACCCCACCGAGGACCGTGGCCTCTCGCCGGTCGGGTTCTTCGGCAACGGCAGGCTGCAGGTGCCCCTTGGCATCGTGGACCGGCCGTACGAGCAGCGGCGCGATCCGCTGTGGGCCGACTTCTCCGGCGGCTCCGGCCACGGGGCGATCGTCGGTGGCCCGCAGTCGGGCAAGTCCACCATGCTCCGGACCCTGGTCATGTCGATGGCGCTGACCCACACCCCCGAGGAGGCGCAGTTCTACTGCGTCGACCTCGGCGGTGGCACGTTGGCCGCACTGGACGGCCTGCCGCACGTCGGCGGCGTCGCGGTCGCGCGGCGGGAGCCGGACAAGGCGCGCCGGATCGTCGCCGAGCTCATCACGCTCGCCAACGAGCGGGAGTCCCGCTTCGGCGCGATGGGCATCGACTCCATGAACGAGTTCCGCAACCGCAAGCGCCGGGGTGAGATCACCGCCGAGCAGGACCCGTTCGGCGACGCGTTTCTCATCGTCGACGGCTGGCGAGCCCTGCGGGACGACTTCGAGGAGCTGGAGCCGCAGATCACCAAGCTGGCGGTGCAGGGTCTCACCTACGGCGTGCATGTGATTATCTCGTCCAACCGGTGGGCGGACATCCGGCCGGCGATCAAGGACATGCTCGGCACCCGGTTCGAGTTGCGGCTCGGTGACCCGAGCGAGTCCGACATCGATCGGCGTGTCGCGGTGAACGTGCCGCCTGCCAGGCCGGGACGAGGGCTGACCAGGGACAAGCTGCACCTGCTCACCGGCCTGCCACGTATCGACGGCTCGAGCAGCGGCGAGGACGTGGGTGCCGGCGTCGCCGACGCGGTCGCCAAGATCAAGGCGGCGTGGCACGGCAGGCCGGCGCCACAGGTGCGCCTGCTGCCCGACCTCCTGCCGTACGAGGAGCTGCTCGCGCAGGACAAGTACCGCGACACCAAGCTCGTGCCGATCGGCGTCAACGAGGACGAGCTGGCCCCGGTGTACCTCGACTTCAACGCCGAGCCGCACTTCCTCGCCTACGCCGACGGTGAGTCGGGCAAGACGAACCTGCTACGGCAGATCGCCCGCGGGATCACCGACCGCTACACGAAGCAGGAAGCGGTCATCATTCTCGTCGACTACCGGCGCACCATGCTCGGTTTCGTCGAGGGCGACCAGCTGCTCGGTTACGCGGTGTCCTCGAACCAGCTCGACGGCATGATCAAGGATGTCGCCGCGTCCATGGCGAAGCGGCTGCCCGGGCCGGACGTCACGCCGCAGCAACTGAAGGAGCGGTCCTGGTGGACCGGCCCGGAGCTGTTCGTCATCGTCGACGACTACGACCTCGTGGCGACGTCCACGAACAACCCGCTGCGGCCGCTGTCGGAGTACCTGGCGCAGGCCAAGGACGTCGGCCTCCACATGGTCGTGGCCCGGCGCACGGGTGGTGCGGCGCGCAGCGGGATGGACCCGATCATCGGCAAGCTCAAGGAGATCGCCGCGCCGGGTGTCGTCATGAACGGTTCCAAGGACGAGGGGCAGCTCCTCGGCAACGTCAAGGCCGGGCCGATGCCGCCGGGCCGGGGCATCTTCGTGAGCCGCAAGACCGGTAGGCAGCTCATGCAGCAGTCGTGGATCCAGCCGGAGTAGCGCGGTCGGCCGATTTCGGTGTCGCCGGAGGGGTCTGACAGAGTGCCGTGTAGATCTGTGACTGGTGGGAGCTGCGGGTGACCTTGCGGGTGGCGGTGGACTTCGGGACATCGAGCACCTGTGTGGCCGCCTCCGTGAACGGCCGTGAACCACAGGTTGTCGTGGTCGACGGGCAGCCGCTGCTGCCGTCCGCGGTGTATGCGGCGCCGGATGGCACGTTGTTCGTCGGGCAGGAGGCGGAGCGGCAGGCGGCGGTGGATCCGTCCCGCTACGAGCCCAATCCGAAGCGGCGGATCGACGAGGGCGAGCTGCTGCTCGGTGAGACCGTGCTCCGGGTCGTCGATGTCGTGCATGCCGTCCTCCGGCGCGCCGTCGACGAGGCTCGCCGGCTCGCCGGTGGTGCGGAGGTCGACCTGCTGGTGCTGACCCATCCGGCCGACTGGGGCGCGGTCCGCACCCGTCTGCTGCGCCAGGCGGCGGGGCAGTTGGCCCGCGAGGTGGCACTCGTGCCCGAGCCGGTCGCGGCTGCCGTCTTCCACGCGGCGACCTATCAGTCCACCGATGTCCACTCCGAACGGACGGTCGAGTTCAGCGGCAAACCGGGCGACACGCTCGCCGTGCTCGACCTCGGTGGCGGCACGATCGACGTCAGCGTGGTGCGCCGCACCGCGGAGCGAGGCAGGCGCGGCGGCTTCGAGGTGCTGGCGACGCGCGGGGATCCTGGCTTCGGCGGCGCCGACATCGACCAGGCGCTGCTCGAACACGTCGGTTCACTGGTTTCCGGGGCCGACCCGGAGGCGTGGGACCAGCTGGTGCAGGGCCGCGAGCTCACCGACCGGCGTCGGCGGCGGGTGCTGCGGCAGGACGTGCGGGGCGCGAAGGAGTCGCTCTCCCGCCACTCTTTCACCGACGTGCCGATGCCGCCCCCGTTCGCGGATGCGCACGTGACGAGGGAGGACCTCGAACGGCTCGTCGCCGCGCCGCTGGGCCGGGCGGTGGAGCTCACGAGCGCCACGATCGAGGCCGCCGGGATGCGACCCCGGCAGCTGACCGGGATCTTCCTGGTGGGCGGGTCGAGCCGGATCCCCATGGTGTCGCGCCTGGTACACGAGCGCACCGGTGTCGTCCCCACGACACTGGACCAGCCGGAGACGGTCGTCGCCCGCGGCGCCCTCCGGACCGTCCAAGTCGTCCCCGGCCGGCCGCATTTAGCGGGCAGAATGCAGCCGGCCGGGGAGCAGCGCACCGAGGTGGTCGCCCGGCCTGGGTACGCCGGTCGACCAGGGCCGCGCGGGCCCCACCACCCGGCTCCGGCAAGGCCCGTCACGCAGCAGGCACTGATGCCCGGCCAGCAGACGGTCGCGCTCGCGAAACCGGCCGAGAATGCCCCGTCGCCCGGCGCGCGTAAGCGCGCCAGGCTGCTCTGGCCGATCGCCGGCGCGGTCGTGCTGGTGGCCACTACCGTCGTCACGCTGGTCCTCGTGCTCTCCGACAGCGCGCCCGAACAGCCGGAGGGGCGGACGTTCGCCCAGTACGCCTACAAGTTCATCGCGCCGTCGGACTGGACACAGACGGGTGACAACGTCGCCGACCGCCAGGTGGTGGTGAAGCCCCGTGACGCCCAGGACACCACCGATGACGACCTCGTGGTGGTCCAGGAGTTCGTGCTCACCTACGACGGTGGAGCGCAGCGCGACCGGCTCGCGGCCGAGCTGCGCGGCAGGACCGGCGCCGAGCCTGCCAAGTTCCGCGATTTCGACCCCGACCATCGTTTCGCGGGCAGAACGCTCATCTACTACGTCGAGACCAAGCCCGCCGCCACCGTGCACTGGTACGTGCTGGCGAACCGGAACGCACAGGTCAGCGTGGGTTGCCAGGAGGCGAAACTGGCCGAGCGGGTCCGAACGGCCTGCGAGCAGATCGTGCGCACCCTCGAGTTCACCAACTGAGGCGGCGATTAGCAGTAGGGAACGCCCCACCACCGGGTGATGATCAGGAGCGCGTTCGCGGGCGCGAATGCCTCCCTGGTGCGGCCGGGGCCGGTGTGGACAGCGGGATGCGTTGGGGCGCAGCGCTTTTCGTCTTCGATTCCCGGGATCGTCCGGAAGCCAGTCGAGGCGGTTCCGAAGTGGAGCGTTAACGGTAGCAACTACTTGGGTCGAGGTGGCGACAATGCGGAACCAATCGTGGCAATGTCTCCGTCGTAGGGCCAGTACGAACGAACGACGTACAGGCGACCCACGAGCGAAGGGGGTAATTCCCGATGGCAGGCGGTTTTACCGGGACACCGGAACAGTTCCAGCAGGCGTATCAGGACGTCGACCAGATCAAGGCGTCGATGGACCAGAACCTGAACCAGCTGCGGAACAACATCGAGGCCACGCAGGCCGGCTGGCAGGGCGAGGCGGCCAAGGCGTTCAACAACGTGATGATGTCGTTCGACGAGAAGACCCGGAAGCTGAACGAGGCGCTGGCCAACATCGGTGAGCTGCTCCAGCAGTCCGGTGTCAAGTACCAGCAGGCGGAAGAGGAGCAGAACTCCGCCATCAGCAACATCGGCAGCACGCTCGGCGGCCTGTAAGCGCCACGCGGTCACGTTCACCAGAAAAGACTTCACTACAAAACGGAGGGAAAAAATGCCGAGCGGCATCGTCGTAGATTACGCCACCATTCACACCGCGGCGGAAGACTGCAACAAGACCGGTTCCGAGCTGGACGCCCTGTTCGAGGACCTCAAGTCGCGCCTCGCGCCGCTGGTCGACACTTGGTCCGGTGAGGCCATGGAGGCCTGGCAGCACGTGCAGAACCAGTGGAACCAGTCGCTTGACGAGATGAAGCAGGTTCTCGCGCAGATCGCCACCGCGCTGCCGCAGATCGCGGACGGCTACCAGTCGACCGACAAGGGCATCCAGGGGATGTTCTGACTCCTGCTCCGCATCGAGAGATCGGGCCCGGCGCTTCGCCGAGGCCCGTTTTCTCGTTTTGGACACTATTTCGGTGCGCCGACCTCGTACTCCGGTTCGGTGTTGAGCACGCGAATCGACACCGTCTTCGGCCGCCCGGCGACTTCGACCGAGCATTCGAAAGTGTGGCCGGTCTCGATCTTCTGGTCGGCCGGGCAGCGCGCATCCTGCACGTCGTGCTCGCCGTAGCTGTCGCGCAGTACCGAGATCACGCCGTTCTCCACCGACTCGTGGTCAAGGACATCGCCACGGAAGACGCCGAGGAACCAGGCCGCAGCGCCGCCGCCGGCGAGCACGAGTACAAGTACCAGCCCGGTCACCAGCGGCTTCTTGGAGCGGCGTCCCGGAGCCGGTGGTTCGCCGAAGGCACCGAGTCCGCCGTACTGGGACTGGAAGCCGCCGCCGAAGGCAGGCTGGCCTGGTGCGGGCTGCCCGTGCGGCGGACTCGGCGGCTGCCACCAGCCCTGTGGCTGTCCGGGTGGCTGTGTCATCAGGTACCCCTCGTGTCGATACGGAGGCGATCAACCGCCGCTGCTGGTGATCTCGTCCATGCGCCGGTAGAAGTCATCGACCTCGGCCTGCGTGGTCAGAGCGGTGACCTCGTCCGGCGGTGGTTCGTCAGGCAGGTCGTTCTCCGTCGGTGGTTCGAGAACCTGGTAGTGCTCGTTGACCTCCACCTCGTGCCCGTCCGCCTTGATCAGGCCGGTCATCTCGATCGCCTCGAGCTTGCCTTCCGGGTCGAGCCGGATCCGGGTGTCGATGACGCCGTCCCGCATCTTGTCGGTGATCCGCTCGAGTGCCCAGTCGGGGAACACGACGACCCGCTGATCCAGGAAGTCACGCAGCGTCACCTCCGCGGTGAGTTCGACGCTGCCGTCTTCGAGGCTCTTCGCCTGTTTCGCGGCGTGGCCGCGCTTGAGCGCCTGGCTCACCGTGCCCACCATCTTGCAGACGGTGATGTAGCCGCCCCACGCGCACGGGCCGAGCCCGCCCGCCGTGTACGGCTCCGAGACCCACGGGGTCGGCGCCAGGCTGGCGTACTCCGGACCGAGCAGGGTGTATTCGACGTCACTTCCCGCGGGATGGAAGTAGTCGCGGTAGTCCTCGGAGTCACGGTTGGAGTGGTTCTTCAGCAGCCGGGACGGTGGGCTGCCGACCTGGACCGCGGTGAGCGTGTGGTCGGACTTCTTGTCGTCGATGCGGGTGAACGAGTCGTGCACGCTCTTGCGTGGTTCGTTGGCGGACAGGTCGTCGTCCAGGCGATCGAGCGTCGCGGAGAACTTGGCGCTCACGTACTCGGCGGCCTGGTCGCCGTCCGGGACGGCGGTACCCGCGCGCCCTTGCGCGCATCCGGCGGCGAGCGCGAGGACCGCGCCGACCGCGACGAGCCTCCGCATACGCTGTGTCATGATCGTCGCCCCCGGTGAGTCTCGTCGCGCCGTGCTGGCGGAGAGACTAGTATGGGACGGCGGACCGGACCCCCGCCCGCACCCTCGCCCGGGCGACCGGGTATCTTCATAAGCTGTTGTGCGCTGCGGCGCGTATGCGCTAGGCCCGCACGGACCCCACAAGCAATGTTGACGACGAGGTAGACCCTTGCCCACGTACAGCCCCAAGCCCGGCGACGTCACTCGTGCCTGGCACGTGATCGACGCCGAGGATGTCGTGCTCGGCCGGCTCGCGACCGAGGTCGCCACACTGCTGCGCGGCAAGCACAAGCCGACTTACGCCCCTCATGTGGACACCGGTGACTTCGTCATCATCGTCAACGCTGAGAAGGTGGCGCTGACCGGTAACAAGCGTGAGCAGAAGTTCGCGTACCGGCACAGCGGCCACCCCGGTGGGCTGCGTAAGCGGTCCTTCGGCGAACTGCTCGACGCACGGCCCGAGCGGCTGGTCGAGAAGGTCGTCAAGGGCATGCTGCCGAAGACCAAGCTGGGCCGTGCCCAGGCCAAGAAGCTCAAGGTCTACGCCGGCGCCGAGCACCCGCACGCGGCGCAGCAGCCCCAGCCGCGCGAGATCACCAAAGTCGCTCAGGTGACCCAGTGAGTGAGGAACAGGTTGTGACCAGCACCGAGACCGAGGCCGCCGCAACCGAAGCGGTCGTGACCAGCGAGACGTCGGCCGCGCCGAAGCCGTCTCGTGCCGCCGGTGGCGCCGCGCAGACCGTCGGCCGCCGCAAGGAGGCCGTCGTCCGGGTGCGGATCGTGCCCGGTACCGGCGAGTTCAAGCTCAACGGCAAGAGCCTCGAGAACTACTTCCCGAACAAGGTTCACCAGCAGCTCGTCCGCGACCCGCTGGTCACCATCGAGAAGCCCGACTCTTTCGACGTCTTCGCCAACCTGCACGGTGGCGGCATCTCCGGCCAGGCGGGTGCGCTGCGCCTCGCCATCGCCCGTGCGCTGGCCGAGATCGACGCCGACGACCGTCCGGCGCTGAAGAAGGCCGGCTTCCTGACCCGGGACGCTCGTTCCACGGAGCGCAAGAAGTACGGCCTCAAGAAGGCCCGCAAGGCGCCGCAGTACAGCAAGCGCTGATTTCGTCCCACCGAAGCGCCCATCCGCCCGCCGGATGGGCGCTTCGTGCTGTCCGCCCCCTGCCCCGGCCGCGGGCTGCATTTTGCCCGCAGAATGCAGCCGGAGGGCGGCCCCGGGGTGCCTTTTGCGGGCTAAAGGCGCTCTCGGCGGACCGGTCTGCGGGGTGGGGACCGGGGCCGCTAGGTTGTCGGGGCGCTCAGACACGCACACAGTGGTAGGCACGCGGGGGCGTGCGCACCACTGGATGCCGTGGTTCACACATCACACGGAGGTCGAGACATGGCTCGCCTATTCGGCACCGACGGGGTCCGTGGTCTCGCCAACGCCGAGCTCACCCCCGAGCTCGCGACGGCGGTGGCCGCCAGCGCCGCCCGCGTACTCGCCGCCCACGACCGCTCGCACCGGCCGGTGGCGCTCGTCGGCCGGGACCCCCGAGCCAGCGGTGAGATGCTCGAGGCTGCCGTGGTCGCCGGCCTTGCCTCCGCGGGTGCCGATGTGCTGCGTCTCGGCGTGCTGCCGACCCCGGCCGTCGCCCATCTCACCGCGAACCTGTCCGCCGACCTCGGCGTGATGATCTCCGCGTCACACAACCCGATGCCCGACAACGGCATCAAGCTCTTCGGCGAAGGCGGGCACAAACTTCCCGACGGCATCGAGGACGAGATCGAAACCGGCCTCTCCGAACACGGCACCCGGCCCACCGGCGCGGAGATCGGCAGGGTGACCGAGGCCACCGACGCCCTCGACCGCTACGCCGCCCACCTGCTCGCCTCCACCCCGCATTCCCTCGCAGGCCTGCGCGTCGTCGTCGACTGCGCCAACGGCGCCGCATCGACCGCCGCTCCCCAGATCTATCGAAAGGCCGGCGCGGACGTCGTCGCTCTGCATGCCGAGCCGGACGGCGTGAACATCAACGACAGCTGCGGGTCCACCCATCCCGAGCGGCTGCAGGAGGCCGTCGTCGACCACGGCGCCGACCTCGGCATCGCCCACGACGGTGACGCCGACCGCTGCCTCGCCGTCGACGCCACCGGCGCACTCGTGGACGGCGACCAGATCATGGCCGTTCTGGCCCTCGCGATGGCCGATGCCGGCGAGCTCGCCGACACCACACTCGTCGCCACCGTGATGAGCAACCTCGGCCTGCACCTCGCCATGCGGGCGCACGGCGTCACCCTCCGCACCACCGCGGTGGGCGATCGCTACGTCCTGGAGGAACTCCGCGCCGGCGGCTACTCGCTCGGCGGCGAGCAGTCCGGCCACGTCGTCCTGCCCGGCTACGCCACCACCGGCGACGGCCTGCTTACCGCGTTGCGGCTGATGAGCCGGGTGGCCGAGACCGGCAAACCGCTCGCCGAGCTCGCGGGAGTGATGCGCCGATTGCCCCAGGTGCTGGTCAACGTCCGTGTCGCCGACAAGGCCGCGGTCGCCGACTCGCCCGCCGTGCGGGACGCCGTCGACGCGGTCACCGCGGAGCTCGGCGACGAGGGCCGCGTGCTGCTGCGGCCCTCCGGCACCGAGCAACTCGTCCGCGTCATGGTGGAGGCCCCCGCCGAGGACACCGCCCAAGCGGCCGCCGACCGCCTCGCCGGAGTGGTCTCCGCCGCCTCCTGAGCTCACCTCACCGGAACGTCTGCGCAGAACACGGGCGATCGGTACATTCCGTGTGAAACCGTGAGCGTACGGAACGTGAGGGGGAGCGATGTCGAACGGTGGTTACACCGCTGACCCGGAGGCGATGGCAGGCGCGCAGGTCCGCCTGTCCGAAGCGGTGGAGGAGCCCGCCGCAGTGGCCACCAAGGTGGCGCCCACGCAGCTCACCGCCGAGCAGTTCGGGCGCATCCACTCCGAGCACTTCCAGGGCTACAGCGCCGGGATCGAGCAGATCGGCGCGGCGCTACAGGGGCTGTCCGCCGAGCTGGGCTCCCTCGCCGGGGGCATCGGAGCCGCCGGACGGAGCTACACCGCCGCCGAGGGCTCTACCGGGACGACCGTCACCAGGCAGGGTGGTCAGCTCTGATGGCGATCAGCCCGCTGCTGTACCCCGAAGGCGACCCGCGTCGCAAAGAGTACGACGACCTCATGGCCAGCCCGCACATCTGCGCGCAGACCAAGGCGAGGCTGGCCGCCGCGGCCGAGCCCGGATCGACCGTCGTCGGCGTCGGCACCCACGGTGACTACGACGCCATTCGGGAGCAGGCTCTCGGGGAGGCGCGGGCGGGCGACGCCGCCGACGACGCCAGGCAGCAGGCCTACGACCGGCTGGACGCCCAACGGCCGCCCGAGGTCGGTGGCACTGGTGGCGTCCGTGGCTCCGACGAGGTTCTCGACCTCGCCAAGCCCGCGCTCGACTTCTTCGCCACCTGGATCGACCAGGTGTGGAACGCGGGCGACGGTCGCCGGGTCGACTACATGAGCACCATCTGGGACCGCTTTCACGAGAACCGCGGCATCGACTTCCGCGCGTTCTGCGACGAAGCCGCCGACCTGGCCCGGGCCCGCGACACCGTCCAGCAGACGATGGACGCCGCGCAGGCCGAGCTGAACACGCTGTTCGGCCAATGGCAGGGCGCCGGGGCCACCGCCGCCCGCGCGAAACTCGACGAGGGGATCAAACCGGACGCGCAGGAACTGCTCGACCACCTCGACGGCGCGCTGCAGTTCATCCCGGAGACGCTCTCCGCCATCCACGACGTGCTCAGGGACAAGGTCGACGCGGCACTGCAGCTGATCCGGCCCACCGTCGCCGGCGCGCCGCTCGACACTGCAAGGGCGATCGCCAGGGTCGCACCGGGCGGCCCGGAGCACTCGCCCGCGGAGTTCGACACCGCCGTGGCGTTCTTCCAGGCGCAGTGGGGCGTCGACCTCGCCGAGGTAGGCCGCAACGGGGCGGTCGGAGACGCCGCCGTGCTCGCCTTCGTCGTGCCGCTGTGCCAGGCGTGGTGCGAGCAGTTCACGGCCGAGTTCCGGCCGTTGCTGGACGCCTTCGACGAGCTGTGCCGAACCGCCAACGAGGCCATCGACGGCCACTGGCATCAGCTGGCCCGGTTCATGGACGGCTACGTCAACGCCTTCACCCAGAGCGGACCCGTGGCCAAGGCCCCGGCGGCCCCGCAGCCGACCGGTGGGGTGCCCGCGACCGCGTCCGCCGGCGCACCACCGGCCGCGGCACCGTCCCCGACGCCGACCGTGGCACCACCGCCACCGGCACCTTCTCCGCCACCCGCACCGGAACCACCGGCCGGTGCCCCCACCGCACCGGCGGCAACGGAACCCGCCGCCGCACCGGAAACGGTCACCGACGTGCCCATGCCCGGCGACGAACCGCAGACCTTCACGGTGGCCAGGGGCGGCGTCGAGCTGTCGTTCTCGGAGCCCGGCCCCGAAGGCACCATGACGATCTCCCTCGACGACGGCTCCGGTACGGCGAAGGAGTTCGTTCTCGACTTCGGCGCGAGCGAGCGCGGCACCGCGGAACCCGTTCCCGAAGGAGAACAGGACCCGGCACCTGCCGAGGAACCCGGCCCGTCCGATGCCGTGCACCGGCCCGGGCCCGACGGCGTGATCCATATCGAGGAGGGTGAGCTCCGGGTGGCGGCGGAGCAGCCGGACGGTCCGGACGGGGCCACGGTGGTCACGGTCGACGACGGGACCGGCGAGCCCGCCACCTACACGCTCACCGAGGACACCGGAGAGACGGACACGGAGGCGGCGCCCGGCGCGGAGCAGGCCACCACGCCGCAGGCGTTCACCGCGGGCGACCTCTTCTCCGGCGAGGCCGGCCCGGAGGTCTCCGGGGCCGGGCTCGGCACCGCACCCGGCGGAAACGAGCCGGCCGGCGCGGGCGTGGCCGGCGGAGCCGGTGGGGGCGGTGGGGGAGGCGCCAGCGGCGACGGCGAGCGCCTTTCGCCCGCAAAACGCATCGCGCTGGACCTGTTCGGCGGGGACGAGGCCGCCGTGCGCATCAGCGGTTCGCTGGACGAGGGCGCCGAACGAGCGGTCCGATTCGAGCGGTGATCAGGAGGCGACGATGAACGTGGCCGAGCGCCTGAGCGCCGCACGGGCCGCACAGGCGGCGACCGCGCGGGAGCTGCGAGAACGACGGCTGCTGCGCGACCGGCGAGTGGCCGGGGCGGAGGCCGCTGCGGCCGCCGAACGGGAGAAGCGTGCGGCGGCCGCGCGACGCGACCTGGAGGAGACCAGGCAGCTTCAGCGGCGGGCGGAACAGGCCGGCGGGTGGGCGACCGCCGCGCGCGCCGATCCGAACGAGGAGACGGACTTCGGCTTCGAGGACGCCGAGCTCGGCACGCAACCTGTCGCGGCACCGCCACGACGCCCGGACGCGTCTCCCGCCCGCAGTGGCCCACGGCCGGACGACGACGACTTCGCGGAGACCGACTGGGTCACCGACTGACCTACGGTTTCGATTCGCAAATGTCCGAATTCGGTGCGCGCCGACCTGCGCATCGGTACATTCTGTGCATTAGCGACGGCACCGGGATCCGGCCGCGTGCGTCGTAGGGGCGAGAACCACCGGGAGCATCGACTGAGGGGAAGCCGCCGTGCCCACACCGCCGCCGAGTACATCGTCGACGTCATCGGCACCGACCAGCGGAGTGGCGCCGCCCGAGGGGTACACCGCCGACACCGGCGCGATGGCGAGCCAGGCGAAGACCATCCACGATGCCGCTGAGGACGCCGCGAAGGACGTCAAGGACGTTAAACCCGCGAAAGTCAGCGAGGCGGACTTCGGTACCGAGCACACGAAGTGGGCCGCGGACTACACCGCCGCGATCGAGCAGCTCGGCACCGGGGCCACCGCGATGTGCAACTCGCTGACCGGGCTCGCCCAGCAGATCGGCAGCGCGGGCAAGTCGTACGACGCGGCCGAGTCCGACCAGGCGGCGGCCGCCACGCAGTCGGGGAGCGGAATGTGAGCAAGACCTGGGAAGAGATCAAGCCGCTGCTCGACGACCCCTACGTCTCGGCGGACCAGAAGGAGCTGCTGCTCGCCTCCTACGCCCATGAGAACGGCGGCGAGTTCGGCGGGCCCGGACTGGTGGCCGAGACCAACCCCGAGTTCGGCGAGTACTACGAGAAGTACGACTTGAGCCACGGCGACATCCACGGCGCGCAGTGGATGCCGACCGACACCGTCTACGAGCAGGCGAAGGCGGAGTCGGAGGAGGGCGGCTACCACTCCCGCCAGGTCCAGGACCAGATCGACGGCAACCAGGGCGAACTCGACAACGCCCGCGCTCCCGGCGCGGGTACCGGTGGCGTCACGACCTCCGACGAGCTGTTCGACCTCGCCGAACCCGCGCTCGCGGTGTTCCAGGAGTTCATCCCGATCGACGCCGAGATCCCCACCGACTCCCGCGGGGTCGAGGGCCCGCTGGACTTCCAGGCCGACATCCAGAAGCGGTTCGACGAGCAGCGGGGGATCGACTTCCAGAAGTTCCTCGACGAGGCCGCGCGGCTGCGGGAGGCTCACGGCGTGCTGGAGGAACTGCAGCGCACCGGCGAGTCGAGCCTGAACTCGCTCTACAAGGACTGGACCGGCGCCGGTGCCGACGCGTCCTACCAGAAGTACAGCGAGGACATCGCCCCCAACACGGCGACGCTGCTGGAGTACCTCAGCGGTGGCGCCGAGGTCATCGAGACGGCCGTGCAGACCATCTACGAGGCCTGCAAGGCCAAGGCCGACGAGGTGCTCGCGCTGCACAGCGCCACGGTGGGCAGCGCCACACCGGACATGGCCCGGAAGGTCGTCACGCTGGCCAACGGCGACTTCGACTCGCAGGACCAGGTGCTCGAGGTCGCGGCCTGGGTGGACGCGGAGTGCGGCAGCAACCTCGAAGCCACGATCCGCGCCGACGACTGCGATCTCAACCAAGAGAACAAGACGGTGACGATCACCGAGTGCAAGAAGTGGATCCGCCAGTCGTTCAACGTCGACTTCTACGGCAACAGCGGCGCCCAGGGACGCTACCTGCGGTTCAAGCAGATCTGCGACGACACGCTCGAGGCGGTGGACACCGCCTGGGAGACGCTGAACAACTACCTCAAGGAGTACGAGAACGAGTTCCCGGAGTCGACGGGCCGGCCGGAGGTCCCGGGCCCGCAGGGCCCTGGCGAGCAGCAGCCGTCGACCCCGTCCGCGCCGCAGGGACCGGGTGGGCCCAGCGGCGGTGGCCCGAGTGGTGGTGGGCCCAGCGGCGGCGGTGGCGGTACCCCGCCGCCACCCGAGATGGACAAGCCGGAAGCCGAGACGCCGGAGGCCGGAGCTCCCGGCAAGAACCCGGTCACGGGCGAGGATCTGGAGCTGAACCCGGAGACGGGCGAGCCGTACCCGATCGATCCGGCGACCGGCGAGGCCATCAAGGACACCGGGGACGGCCAGGACACGGTCACCGTGGAGAAGGGCGATCACAAGCTCGAACTCACCGAGCCGGACGCCGACGGCAAGATGGGCATCTCGGTGGACGACGGCTCAGGGGAGCCGAAGGACTACCAGCTCGACTTCGGTGAGGAAGGGCCGAGCGAGGAAGGGCAGGGCGAGGACTTCGGGCCGCAGGGCGAAGGAGACGAGGTCCACCGTCCCGGACCCGACGGCAAGATCCACATCGAGGACGGGCCCCTGCGGATCACGGCCGAGCAGCCCGACGGGCCGGACGGGCCGACCGTGGTCACCGTTGACGACGGCAACGGCGAGCCGACGACCTACACGCTCGGTGAGGCGGAGGGCCAGGGCGGCGCCGGTGGCGCGGGCGGTGGTATGCCGCGCGAGCGGATCGGGACGATGCCGGCGGCCGGGGAGAACCCGTTCACGGCGCGGGGTGGCCCCGACGGTGGTGCGCCCGACGTCGGTGTCCCGGCGGGCGGCGACGGAGCCGCCGCGGCCGCTCCGGGCGCGGGTGGTGGCCCGTCCGGTGCCGACACCGTGGCGGCCGGAGCCGCCGGAGCCGCCGGAAGTGGAGCCGGTGGCGGTGCTGTCGGTGCCGGAGTCGGTGGTGGCGGCGGCGATATGAGTGGCGCGCCGGCGGCGAGCGGTGCCGGTGATGCCGGCGGTGACGCGCTGAATGCCGGTGCGCAGTCCGGTGTCGGCACGGATTCCGCTTCTTCGGGCGCGGGTCTCGGGGCCGCACCGGGTGGCATGGCCGAGCCGATGGCGGCGGCGTCCCCGCAGGGCGGCGCGGGTGGCGGCGGTGGCGGTATGGGCATGATGGGTGGCGGCATGGGAGCGATGGGCGGCGGTGGTGGCGGCCAGGGCGGCGGCGACCAGGAACGCTCGAACCCGTACCGCATCGACGGCGGTGTCTTCGACACCGGTGGTGCGGCCAGCCGGATCAGTGGTTCGCTCGACGACGACGGCGACCGATCGATCCGCTACGACCGGTGACGGAAGCGTCGACACAGGACACGAGGAGGCCGGATGGCCGAGGGAAAGGCCGCGGCGGCCGTCTCCCGACTGGGGCAGATCAGCCGGGAGATGGCGGACCGTCGCGCGCTGCGAGAACGCAGTGCGGAGGCCGCCAAGCAGCAGTCGAAGGAGAGTCTCCAGGCACAGGGAAAGGTCGCCGAGAAGGTCGCCGAGCATCTCGGCGAGCTCGGGCGCAGGCAGAAGGAGGCCGGTGGCTGGGCCACCGAGAAGGCGCTGTCGGACAAGGACCTCGTGATGGGCTTCGGGCCGGAGGAGGACGAGCGGCCCGCGGACGAGCTGGCCGCCTACGCCCCGGCTCCCGGGCCCGCGGGTCCCGCCGCCCCGCCGCCACCGCCAGCGGCGGCGGCAGCACAGCCGGCCCCTGCCGCCGAGCCGCAGCCGGAACCACAGCAGCAGCGCAAGTTCTCCCGCGCGGTCGCGCCGCCGCCCGAGCCGGAACCCGCGGCGCCCGCACCGCCGCCCCCGCCGCCCCGGCGGGCACCCCGGCACGCCCGGCGCGACTCGTTCGACGACGACGACTTCTCGAACAACAGCTGGATGAAATGAACGCGCAGGTCACACAGCGGGCCGACGAGATCAAGCAGCTCGTGTGCCGGGTGCTCGAGGTCGAGGAGAGCCAGGTCGGCGAGACCGACCTGTTCACCGACGACCTGGAGGCGGACTCGATGAAGCTGATCGAGCTGCTCGCCCATTTGGAGATCGAGTTCGACGTCGAGATCGACGAGGACGAGATCGAGCGGCTCGTCAACCTTCGTGGCGTCTACGACGTGCTGAGCGCCGCGCTGGACGCTTGAGCGATGCGCCGGGTCGTGATCACCGGGATCGGTGTCGTGTCCAGCATCGGTGTCGGGGTGGCGGCCTTCGCGGACGGCCTCCGTGCCGGGCGCAGCGGTGCCCGCCCGATCGGGGCGTTCGACACGACCGGGTTCGCGCATGCCATGGGATGCGAGGTCACCGGCTTCGACCCGGGAGACTGGATCAGGCGGGTGCGGCTCGACGAGGTCGGCCGGGCCGGCGGTTTCACCATCGCCTCCGCGCGGATGGCGCTGGCCGACGCCGGGCTCGGTGAGGACGAGCTCCGGCGGCGGCACGGCACGGTCTCCATCGGCACCACCGACGGCGGGTCTGACGACGGCGAGCGGCTCGCCGCGACGGCCGTGGCCTCGGGCCACGCGGCGATGGACCCCGTCGCCGCGCGCCGGATGCCCGCGAGCAGGCTCGCGGTGGGGGTGGCCCGCGAACTGGCCCTCAGCGATGTCGACACGTCGACAATCGCGACGGCGTGTGCGGCCGGCAACTACGCCATCGGCGACTCCTTCGACGCGGTCCGCACCGGAGAGGCCGACTTCGCGCTTTGCGGCGGCGCCGATGCCATGTGCCGGATGACGTTCACCGGCTTCTACCGGCTCGGCGCGGTCGACCCCGAGTGCTGCCGGCCCTTCGACAAGGACCGCCGCGGCATCCTCACCGGCGAGGGCGCCGCCGTGCTCCTGCTGGAGCCGCTCGAATCCGCGCTGGCCAGGGGTGTCCACGGCTACGCCGAGATCCTCGGCTACGGGCTGAACTGCGACGCCCACCACCAGGTCGCGCCCGACGGCGACAGCGTGCGGCGCTGCATGGAGCTCGCGCTGGACGACGCCGGTGTCGAGCCAGGTGACGTCGATCTGATCTCCGCCCACGGCACCGGTACGAAGTCCAACGACGTGACAGAGTGCAGGGCCATCCAGGCCGTCTTCGGGCCCCGGCCGCCACGCACGGTGTCGGTGAAATCGATGCTCGGACACACCATGGGCGCCGCGAGTGCGCTCGGCACGGCCGCGTGCTCGCTCGCGATCTCCCGCGGGTTCATCCCGCCGACGATCAACCACGGTGAGACCGATCCCGAGTGCGGCATCGACTGTGTGCCCAACGAGGCGGTGGAGGCCGACCTGCGGATCGTGCAGAACAACGCGCTCGCCTTCGGCGGCAACAACGCCGTCGTCCTCCTGGGGAAGCGATGACGCGGATGACCGCGGTGATCACCGCCTGGTCGGCGATCTCGGCGTGCGGCGTCGGCCGAGCGCCTTTTGCGGGCGGAATGCAGCGGGGGTGGGCGTCGTCGAGTGTGCTGGACGGGCCGGAGCCGGGGACACGAGCGTTCCTCGCGTCCGCCTTCGACATCGAGCACGCGCTGGGCAGGAAGGGCACCGGCTCGATGGACCGGGCGAGCGGCCTGGCGATCGGTGCCGTCGGCGAACTGCTGGCGGAGGTCGACGTGGACACCGGCGCGGGCATCGTGCTGGGCACCACATCGGGCAGCGCGCAGACCCAGTTCGACTTCACCCGTGACTCGCTGACCAGGCGCAGGCCCTACTTCGTCAACCCGGCTTCGATGCCGTTCGCGCTGATGAACAGCGCCGCGAGCCAGTGCGCGATCTGGCACCGGCTCACCGGGCCGAACACGAGCATCGCCGGCGGCCGGATGTCCGGGCTCAGCGTGCTGCGGTACGCCTCGCGGCTGCTCACCACCGGGCGGGCCGGTGCGGTGGTGTGTGGTGCGGTCGAGGAGTACAGCACCGCCCGGGCCTGGCTGGAACGGCACCGCGGTGGCCGGCGGGTGCTCGGTGAAGGTGCCGCGATGCTGCTCGTCGAGCCGGCGGATGCCGGCCGCCGGCCGCTGGCCGAGGTGCTCGGGATCGAGACGCGGATCGCCGTCGCCGGGGAGGTGGCCGGACCGCTGGCCGAATGCGTGCGGCGGGTGCTCGAGCGGGCCGGGGTGGGGCCCGGCGACGTGGGGGCACACGCGCTGTCGGCGGCCGAGGGGGAGTTCGCGGTAACCGAATCGGCTGCGGTCGAGGCGGTCCTCGGTAGGCCGCCCGCGACGGTGCTGTCGCCGGCCGAGGTGATCGGCGACGTGGGCGCGGCGATCGGGCCTTTTCAGGTCGCCGCGCTACTGGAGGCGCCAGGGCTGGGGCTGGCGACGGCGCTGGACGAGGACGGGACCGTGGGCTGTGGGCTGTTCCGGGTGCTCAGCTGACGGCGAGGTGGCTGTCGTGGCTGATCGGTGCGGCCTTGAGGTCGGCCTCCAGGAGCGGGCGGTAGGTGCCGGTCCCGGTCAGCTCGGTGAGGAAGAAGGCCGTGAAGAGGGAACGCACGACCCGTTGGGTGGCTCGGTGCGGCTTGCCGTGCAGTAGCAGCTGGCTCCAGTGCGAGCCCTCGGTGACGCCGAGATGCGTCGACTTCGGGATGGTCCGCAGCTGAACCGGGCCTGCCCAGGCCCTGGTGATGGCCTCGGCGTTGCCCGCGGCCGGTGCCACGAGGTCACCGCTCGCGGCGAGGTGGAGTCCGGGCACGTCCACCGTGCGGGCGGCGTTGCTGGCCGGGGGCATGGTCTGGGCGGCCGCGATCGTCGCGACGGCGCGGATCGTGGGCTCCCCTTCGGCTGCCGCGGCGAGCACGGCGGCGCCACCGCCGATCGAGTGGCCCGCGGCGCCGAGCTTCTCGGCGTCCACGCTGACGCCGTCGGGTCCGAGGCGGACGCCGCGCACGATGTCGAGCGTCGAGCGCAGGTCGGCGGCGAAGAGCCGGTGTGACGGCAGGGGACCGTGCTGGGTGGCCGGTGCTGCCGCGACGATGCCCCAGCTCGCGAGGTGGTGCAGCAGTGCTCGGTAGCGCCCCGGCGGTTGGAGCCAGCCGTGCCCGAACGCGATGGCCGGGAGGTTGCGGCCCTCGCGTGGCGTGTAGACGACGCCGGGGAGCCCGACGAGCGCGAGATCGCCGCGCAGCACCTTGTGCGGCCCGGGGTAGGAAAGCTCCTCGAGCAACTGCTTGGGCTTGCTGGCCATGGCGGGAGACTATCCGACCCCCCGGCACCCAGCAGACCCTAGGAGCTGCCTTTTGCCCGCAGAAGGCAGCTCCACCGGGCCAGCGTGGTGCGTTTAGCGGGCTAAATGCGCCTCCGGCCGTGCCGGGGGAGGGCGGTCACCCGGTCTCGTTACGCTGATGGACGTGTGTGGAATCGTGGGATATGTCGGTCACCGGCAGGCACTGGACGTGGTTCTGGGTGGCCTGCGCCGAATGGAGTACCGGGGTTACGACTCGGCAGGAGTGGCCGTGCTGGACGGCGCGGGCGGCCTCACCATCGAGCGCAAGGCGGGCCGCCTCGGCAACCTCGAGGCCGAGTTGGGGACCAACGGGCACGACCGCTTCACCGGGACCGCCGGCATGGGACACACCAGGTGGGCCACCCACGGCCCGCCGGTCGACCGGAACTCCCATCCGCACCGGGACACCAGCAGGCGCGTCGCCGTGGTGCACAACGGCATCATCGAGAACTTCGCCGCCCTGCGCACGGAGCTCGAGTCCAGCGGCGTGGAGCTGAGCAGCGACACCGACACCGAGACGGTCGCCCACCTCGTCGCCCGCGCCTACACCGACGGTGAGACCGCTGGTGACCTGCCTGCCAGTGTGCGCGCGGTCTGCCGCCGCCTCGAAGGCGCGTTCACCCTCGTCATCACACACGCGGACGAGCCCGACCTCATCGTCGCCGCTCGCCGCTCGTCGCCGCTGGTGGTCGGGGTCGGCGACGGTGAGACGTTCGTCGCCTCCGACGTCGCCGCGTTCATCGAGCACACCCGCGAGGCCGTCGAACTCGGCCAGGACCAGCTGGTCGTCATCACCCGCGAGGGCTACGAGGTCACCGACTTCCTCGGCGAGCCGGCACAGGCCAAGCCGTTCACCGTCGACTGGGATCTCTCGGCCGCCGAGAAGGGCGGCCACGAGTACTTCATGCTGAAGGAGATCGAGGAGCAGCCCGAGGCGCTGGCCAACACGCTGCGCGGGCACTTCCACTCCGGCCGCATCACCCTCGACGAGCAGCGCATATCCGACCAGGACCTTCGGGACGTCGACAAGGTCTTCGTCATCGCCTGCGGTTCGGCCTACCACTCCGGCCTCGTGGCGAAGTACGCCATCGAGCACTGGTGTCGGCTGCCCGTCGAGGTGGAGCTGGCCAGTGAGTTCCGCTACCGCGACCCCGTGCTCGACCGGGACACGCTGGTCGTCGCGGTGTCCCAGTCCGGGGAGACCGCCGACACCCTCGAGGCCGTGCGGCACGCCCGTGAGCAGAAGGCGCGCGTGCTCGCGGTCTGCAACACCAACGGCGCGCAGATCCCGCGCGAGTCCGACGCCGTCCTCTACACCCACGCGGGCCCGGAGATCGGGGTCGCCTCCACGAAGGCGTTCCTCGCGCAGATCGCCGCCAACTACCTGGTGGGCCTCGCGCTGGCACAGGCCCGCGGTACGAAGTACCCGGACGAGGTGGCCCGCGAGTTCGCCGAGCTCGAGTCGATGCCGGCGGCCGTCCAAAAGGTACTGTCCACTGTGGATCAGGTGCGTGCGCTGGGGCGGCGCATGGCCGACTCGAAGGCCGTGCTCTTCCTCGGCAGGCACGTCGGCTTCCCGGTGGCACTCGAGGGCGCGCTCAAGCTCAAGGAGCTCGCCTACATGCACGCCGAGGGCTTCGCCGCGGGCGAGCTCAAGCACGGCCCGATCGCGCTGATCGAGGAGGGCCTTCCGGTCGTCGTCGTCATGCCCTCGCCGAAGGGGCGCGCCGTGCTGCACGCCAAGCTCGTGTCCAACATCAGCGAGATCCAGGCTCGCGGGGCGCGCACGATCGTGATCGCCGAGGAGGGCGACGAGACGGTGCGGCCGTTCGCGGACGAACTGGTGGAGGTGCCGGCCGTGCCGACCCTGCTCCAGCCGCTCGTGTCGACCGTCCCGCTGCAGGTACTCGCAGCCGAGATCGCCCGCGCCCGCGGTTACGACGTCGACAAGCCGCGTAACTTGGCGAAGTCCGTGACGGTGGAGTAGACAGGCCCTGTGCGGGGAATCTGGACCACGGAGCACGTTCGGGAGGCCGAGGGGCGCCTGCTGGCGGTGACCCCGGAGGGCGCGCTCATGCGCCGCGCCGCGTTCGGGGTGGCGGTGCGCGCGGCGGAACTGCTGGCCGAGCACGCCGGTGGCATATCCGGGCGGCGGGTCACCCTGCTCGTCGGTGCAGGCAACAACGGTGGGGACGCCCTGTGGGCGGGCACTTTCCTGCGCCGTCGCGGTGCGGGAGTCTCGGCTGTGCTGCTCAAGCCCGAGAAGGCGCATCCGCAAGGGCTTGCGGCCTTCCGGCGGGCAGGCGGCCGTGTGCTGTCCGCCGCCGAGAGTCCACAGTGGATCGGACGGGCCGACGTCGTGATCGACGGCATCGTCGGTATCTCCGCGAAGGGACCGCTGCGCCCGGACGCCGCCGCGCTCCTCGAGCACGTCAGCGCTCCCGTGCTGGCCGTCGACCTGCCGAGCGGGGTCGAGCCGGACACCGGCGCGGTCGACGGTCCCGCGGTGCGGGCGGCGTGCACGGTCACCTTCGGTGCACTCAAGCCCGTGCACGTGCTCAATCCGGACCGTTGCGGCGACGTCGCGCTTGTCGACATCGGCGTGGCCGGCGAGCTGGGCGAGCCGGATCTCGTCCAGCTCGACGCCGCGGATGTGGCGGCCGCGTGGCCGATCCCCGGGCCGGCCGACAACAAGTACACCCAGGGGGTGACCGGTGTCGCCGCCGGTTCGGCGACGTATCCGGGTGCGGCTGTGCTCGCGACCGCGGCGGCCGTGCGCTCGACCTCGGGAATGGTGCGCTACGCCGGGCCGGCGGCGGACGTGGTCCGCTCGCACTGGCCGGAGGTCGTGGCCACCGGATCGATCTTCGATGCCGGCCGGGTGCAGTCCTGGGTCGTCGGCCCGGGCATCGGCACCGGCCGCGACGGCAGGGACGTGCTGGCGCACGCGCTGGGCCAGGGCGTGCCGGTCTGCGCGGACGCGGACGCGATCACGATCGTCGCGAGGCATCCGGAGGTGCTCGACGCGCGCGACCCGGATACGCCGCTCGTGCTCACCCCGCACGACGGCGAGTTCGAGCGGCTGGCCGGTGACAGGCCCGGCACGGACCGGGTGCGTTCGGTGCTCGACGCCGCCCGCCGTTTCGACGCCGTCGTACTCCTCAAGGGGCACTGCACGATCGTCGGCCACCCGGACGGGCGGGTGCTGGTCAACCGCGCCCGTGGCTCCTGGCTCGCGACGGCCGGTTCCGGTGACGTGCTGTCGGGCCTCGTCGGCGCGCTGCTGGCGTCGCGGCTTGATCCGTGGCTCGCCGCCGGGGTCGCGGCGGATGTCCACTCGCGGGCGGGCCACCTCGCCGCGAACGGGGTCCCCGTGTCGGCGTCCGGTGTCCTCGAAGCCGTCCCGGATGCCGTCCGCCAGGCCCGCACCCTCGCCCCCTGACCCCGCTGCACTTAGCCCGCAGAAGGCACCACACGCAGCCCGGCCGGCTGCATTTAGCCCGCAAAAGGCAGCCGGTGGGGGCGGTGTCTGGCCGAAGTTATCGAGTTTTGTGTTAACAATCCGAGCTTTCTCTGGTAAGAATGGCAGGCCCTGGCATGCACACGAGCGCATGTCTCATGACCAGGTAGCCGGAGGAAACGATGACCCAGCGTCGGGTACTGGACCGGCGGACCGTGCTCCGCGGCGCCCTGGCCGGTGGCGCCGCCCTGGCAGGCGGTGGCCTGCTGAGTGCCTGTGGCGGCCGGCAGGACGCGGTCCGGATCGCCACCGACGACCGGTGGCGACAGTTCGCGGGCACAACGCTCAACTTCATCTCGGAGAACACGGCGCCGACCGCCGCCATCGCCGCCAACCTGCGGCCGTTCACCGAGCTCACCGGCATCAACGTCAACATCATCACGCTCGAGCTCACCGCGCTCGTCCAGAAGGTCGCACTGGACCTCGCCGGTGGTGAGTCGCAGTACCACGTGATCTACGCCGACCCTTACCAGGTGCTCGCGCCCTACTCGAAGGGCCTCGTCGACCTGCGAGAACTGGCCACCGACAGTAGCCTGCCCGGGCTCGACGGCGGCTTCGGCGACTTCATCACCACCCAGCTCGACGCCGCGGGCCGCTTCGGTGACGGCGAGGCCGTCTACACGCTGCCCTACGACTGCCCGACGATGATCTGGCAGTACCGCGCCGACCTGTTCGCCAAGCACCACGACCGGATGTCGGCCGACCTCGGTTTCGACCCCACGCCGAGCGCCGAGCGCACCTGGGAGGAGTACTTCCGGATCGCGCAGTGGTTCAACGACAACACCGACGACGTCGCCTACGGCACCGGCCACCAGGCCAAACAGCACGACTCGCTGATGTGCGACTTCTCCAACGTGCTCTGGGCCCACGGCGGCGACTACTTCGACAACGGCGACGCGATCGGGCGGTACGGCACCGTCGACCCCGGCGACTGCCGCCTCGACAGCGACGCCGCGATCGAGGCCGCCGAGTTCTACCGGCGGCTGCTCTCGGTCGCCGATCCCTCCTCGCGCACCTGGGACTGGAACGGCCTCGCGCCCGCGCTGACCTCCGGCCGGATCGCGATGTGTCCCAACTGGCACGAGTACGCCGCCGACAACGAGAGCGCCCGCCCCGGCGACTTCGGCTACGCGCCCCTGCCGCGCGGGCCGGCGCGCTCGGCCAACATCTACGGCGGCACGGGCATTGCCATCAACGGCAACACGCTGCCGAACGAGCGGATGGCCGCGTGGCTGTTCGTCAACTGGGCCACCTCCCCGGAAACCCAGCTCGCCAACCTCAAGAGCTCCGCGGGCGGCGGGACCCCCACCCGCGAATCGGTGTACCAGCTGCCGGAGGTGCGGGCCGCCGAGCAGCGTCCGAGCGCCATGCCCAACATCCTCACCGCCCCGGCGGTCACCACGGCATGGGAGGACGACAACATCGGCCTCCGGCCGAAGATCCCGATGTGGAACGAATGCGACACCGCGATCTACACGCAGCTGTCCAGGATGCTCGCCGGTGACGTCTCTCCCGCCGGAGCGATGCGGGAGAGCACGGCCCGATTCAACCGGATCATCGATCGGGGGTGGGCGGCATGAGCCTCACCGTCGAAGCACCCCCTGCCGAGCGCACCGGCACGTCGCCGTCCCGCCGCCGGCGGTTCGGGTTCCACGCGCGGATGATGGCGCCGGGCATCCTGCTGCTGGCGGTGCTGTCGCTCATTCCCCTGTTCACCGTCATCGCGATGAGCCTCTCCCGCGTCCGCCTGCTCGGCGGTGTGTCGTTCGGCTTCGTCGGCGGTGAGAACTGGGCGCGCTTCTTCACCGACATCGATCTCGCCGTGCAGTGGCTGCGCACGCTGGTGTTCTTCGTGCTCACCGTGGGCCTGGAGATGCTGCTGGGAGTCGGGCTCGCGCTGTGCCTGTGGAAGATCATGCGCGGGCGCAACACCCTGCTGAGCCTGTTGCTGCTGCCGATGTTCGTCGCGCCGGTGATCGTCGGCCTGCTCGGTCGGTTCCTCACCGACTCGACGTTCGGCCTGTACTCGTGGCTGCTCGGCCTCGTCGGCTACGAGGGCGACCTGCTCGGCGGCACCTACTCCGCGTTCATCTCGGTCGTCGCGATGGACGTCTGGCAGTGGACGCCGCTGATCGCGCTGATCGCGCTGGCCGGGCTCACCTCGGTACCGCAGCCCTTGCGTGAGGCCGCCGCGATCGACGGCGCGAGCGGCTGGCAGGCGCTGCGCTCGGTCATCCTGCCGTCGATCTCGAGCGTCCTGCTCGTGGCATTGCTGATCCGGTCGATGGACGCCATCCGTTACTTCGACATCATCGCGGTCACCACCAACGGCGGCCCCGCCGACGCGACGAAGGTCGTGCCGATCCGGCTCTACGAGACGGCCTTCCGCTTCTTCGACCTCGGCTACGCCGCCGTGATCGGCCTCGTGATGCTCGCGGTGACCATCGCGATCGCCCGCGCGTTCGTGGGCGTCCTGGAACGGAAGGGGCTGACCCGATGACCGCAGGCGCAGCGATCGACCGCACACCCCGGCGCGCCCGGATCGGCGTGGCGATACTGCTCGGCGTCGCTCTGCTGTGGACACTCGTGCCGCTGGTGTGGATGGCGCTGTCGTCGTTCAAGTCCGACGCCGACGTCACCTCGGCCGAACCCACGGTGTTCTTCGAGCCGACGCTGGACAACTACGCGAACCTGTTCACCGGCGCGAACGACCTCACCCCCTACATCCTGCACAGCGTGCTCGCCGCGGGGATCTCCTCGGTTCTGGCGACCGCGCTCGGCGCGCTGGCCGGTTACGGGCTGGCCGGGAGCAGGATGCGCGGCAAGAAGCACGTCGCGTTCTGGATCATCTCCACCAGGATGGCACCGATCGCGGTGGTCGTGCTGCCGCTGTTCCTGCTCTTCCGCGGCGCCGGGCTGATCGACACCATTCCCGGCCTCGTCCTCGCCTACCTGACGTTCAACCTGCCGTTCGCGATCTGGCTGATGAGCGCGTTCTTCGCGCAGGTGCCCGCGTCGCTCGAGGAGTCCGCGCTGGTCGCCGGGTGCAACCGGTGGCAGGCGTTCCGGCACATCGTGTTGCCGCTGACGAAGTCGGGCCTGGTGACCACCTTCGTGCTGTGCCTGGTGTTCTCCTGGAACGACTACGCGTTCGCGCTCGTGTTCAGCGGGCCGAACTCGCAGACCCTGCCCATGGCCGCCGACCAGCTGGTGACCCAGACTGGGATCGACTGGGGGCAGCTCACCGCGATCGGCACGATCGTGGTGTTGCCGATGATCGTCGCCGGTCTCGCGGTCCGCCGCTGGCTGGTGACCGGACTGACGTTGGGAGCCGTAACCGGTGAATGACATCCCCGAATCGATGAAGGTCTCCGTGCTGAACGGGGTCCACGACATCGTGACCGAGCAGCGGCCGGTGCCCGAGCCGGGCCCGGGGGAGGTGCTGATCCGGGTGCTGGCGGTGGGCACCTGCGGTTCGGACGTCCACTACTACGAGCACGGCCGGATCGGTGACTTCGTCGTGAAGAGCCCGCTCGTGCTGGGCCACGAGCCCGGCGGCGTGGTCGTCGCGCGGGGCCCCGGCGCCCGGCTGCACGAGCCGGGCACGCGTGTGGCGCTCGAACCCGGAGTGCCGTGCTCGCGCTGTACCCAGTGCAGGCTCGGCCGCTACAACCTGTGCCCGGACATGCGGTTCTTCGGCACCCCGCCGATCGACGGCGCGTTCTGCGAGTACGTGGTATTGCGCGAGGAGTTCGCCCACCCGGTGCCGGACACCGTGAGCGACGAGGCGGCCGGGCTGCTCGAACCGCTGTCCGTCGGCGTGTGGGCCTGCCGGAAGGCGCGGGTCCAGCCGGGCTCGCGGGTGCTGATCACCGGCGCCGGCCCGATCGGGCTCGTCGCGGCGCAGACCGCGCGGGCCTTCGGTGCGACCGAGGTCGTGGTCACCGACGTCAACCCCGCGCGGCTGCATTCTGCCCGCGAAATGCGGGCCACGGCGACCGTCGACGTGGCCCGGGAGTCGCTCGCCGACGCCGGGTACGAGCCGGACGTCCTGCTGGAGTGCTCCGGCGTGCCCGCCGCGGCAAGCGAGGCGATCCGCCTCGTCGGCCGCGCGGGCCGCGTCGTGCTGATCGGCATGGGCGGCGACGAGATCCCGCTGCCGCTGGCCCACGTGCAGGGCTTCGAGATCGAGGTGACCGGCACCTTCCGCTACGCGAACACGTGGCCGGCGGCGATCGCGCTCGCCGCGAGCGGCGAGGTGGACCTCGACCGGCTCGTCACGCACCGGTTCGGGCTGGAGGAGGTCGAGCGGGCGCTGACCGTCGCGGGCGAGGACGAGACCGTGATCAAGGCCGTGGTCCTGCCACAGATCGCCGAGCGTGGCTAAGCCAAGGCCCTCCGACGCCGCCGTGGAGCAGCGGCGGCAGGAGATCCTGCGCACGGTCATCGACCTGGGCGAGGTCCGCATCGACGACCTCACCGGGCGGTTCGGCGTGAGCCTGATGACCATGCACCGGGACCTCGACGACCTCGCGGACCGCAGGCTGCTGCGCAAGCTGCGGGGCCGGGTCGCCGCCTATCCGGCACTGACCATGGAGACGGCGAAGCGCTTCCGGGAGGGCCTGCACCTGGCCCAGAAGGAGGCGCTGTGCGCGGCCGCCATCCACGAGGTGTCGCCGGGGCAGACGGTGTTCCTCGACGACTCGACGACGCTGTTCCCGCTGGCCCGCCGGCTCACCGAGCTCGAACACCTCGTGCTGGTCACCAACTCCCTCGAGATCGCCCGGATCGTCGGCGAGGACCGCGGGACAAGCGAGGTCATCCTGCTCGGCGGCCGCTACACCGAGTTCGACTCGTGCTCCGGTCCGGACGTGCTGGCCACACTCGGCCGGATCCGCGCCGACCTCGGATTCGTGTCGGCGACCACGGTCGCCGGGGGACGGCTCTACCACCCGGTACGGGACTACGCCGAGCTCAAGCAGGCCGCGCTGGCCGCGGCCAACCGCAACATCCTGCTGGCCGACCGTTCCAAGTTCGGCAGGACGGCCACCTACGCATACGGCGACGTCGGCGACTACGACCTCGTGATCGTCGACGACGCGGCACCGGAAGAGGAGATCGACGCGATGCGGACATTCGACACCCGGATCCAGCTCGTAGGAAGCTCTGGAACATGAACAGCAACGACGAAGTTCTGGTGGCGGGAGTCGACTCGTCGACACAGTCGACCAAGGTGATGGTCTGCGACGCGCGGACCGGGCGTGTGCTGCGCACCGGCCGCGCCGAACACCCGGACACCACCGAGGTGGACCCGGCCCGGTGGTGGACGGCGTTGAACAAGGCGACCGACGGCCTGCTCGACGACGTCGCGGCCATCGGCGTGGCCGGTCAGCAGCACGGGATGGTGACCCTCGACGACGACGGCGAGGTGGTGCGGCCCGCGCTGCTGTGGAACGACACCCGCTCGGCCGGTGCCGCCGCCGACCTCACCACCGAGCTCGGTGGCGCGCGGGCGTGGGCGGAGGCGGTGGGCTCCGTCCCGGTCGCCAGCTTCACCGTCACGAAGCTGCGCTGGATGGCGGACCACGAGCCCGAGCTCGCCGACCGGGTGGCCCGCGTCATGTTGCCCCACGACTGGCTGACCTGGCGCCTCGTCGGCGGCGAACCGGTCACCGACCGTGGCGACGCCTCCGGCACCGGCTACTTTTCGCCCGCTAAAGGCGCCTACCGGGCCGACATCCTGGAGCGGGCGTTCGGCGGGCGGCGCCCGGAGCTACCGAGGGTGCTCGGCCCGGCCGAGTCCGCCGGGCGTACCGAGGACGGCAAGCTGGTCTCCGCGGGCACCGGCGACAACATGGCCGCCGCGCTGGCGCTGGAGCTCGGGCCGGGTGACGTCGTCGTCTCGCTCGGCACGAGCGGCACCGTGTTCGGTGTCAGCGAGGCGCCCCCGGCCGATCCCACCGGCACCGTCGCCGGGTTCGCCGACGCCACCGGGCGGTTCCTGCCGCTGGCCTGCACGCTCAACGCCGCCAGGGTCCTCACCGCCACGGCGCGCCTGCTCAACGTCGAGCTCACCGAACTCGACCGGCTCGCGCTGAGCGCCGCCCCCGGCGCGGGCGGGCTCACCCTGCTGCCCTACCTCGACGGCGAGCGGACCCCGAACCTGCCGGAGGCCGCCGGTTCGCTGTTCGGCCTGCGCAGGGCGAACATGACGCCGGAGAACCTCGCGCGGGCGGCCGTCGAGGGCATGTTGTGCGGGCTGGCCGCCGGGCTCGACGCGGTGCGCGCGCACGGCATCGAGGTGCGCCGGGTGCTGCTCATCGGCGGTGCCGCCCAGTCGGAGAGCGTGCGGGCCGTCGCGCCGATCGTCTTCGGCGTCCCCGTCGTCGTCCCCGAACCGGCCGAGCACGTCGCCATCGGCGCCGCCAGGCAGGCGGCGTGGGCACTGGCAGGCACCCCGCAACCGCCTGCCTGGCAGGGCAACACCGCCGTACGACTGGACGAGCCCGCGGAGGCGGATGCCGCCGAGGGGGAGCGGATCCGGCAGCGGCACGCCGACTCGCGCGACCTGGTGCACGAGTTGTAGCCGCACGTGTTCCTCGCCACCACCGGCGGGCGGCCGCGCGGGCTGTGGGAAAATCGTTGCCGACATGAGCGTTGATCAGCCACCCCGCGCCGAGGTTGTGATCGACCTCGACGCGGTCCGGCACAACCTCGGCCTCCTTTCCGCACGCGCGGCCGCCTCCGGCGCCGCGACGATGGCGGTCGTCAAGGCCGACGGCTACGGCCACGGTGCCGTGCCGGTGGCCGGTGCCGCCGTCGAGGCGGGCGCGACCTGGCTGGGCGCGTGCTCACTGGGCGAGGCCCTCGACCTGCGCCGGGCCGGGATCACCGCGCGCCTGCTCAGCTGGCTGGACACCCCGGACGTCGACTTCACGGCCGGCATCGCGGAGGACGTCGACATCTCCGTCAGCTCGGCAGGGGAGCTCGCCAGGGTTGTCGCCGCCGCGGACCGGGCAGGCGAACGGGCCCGCGTGCACCTCAAGATCGACACCGGCCTGGCCCGCAACGGCTGCCCGCCGCACTCCTGGCCCGCCCTGGTGAAGGCCGCGGCCGCGGAGCCGGGCCTCGACGTGGTCGCGGTGTGGTCGCATCTTGCGTGTGCCGACGAACCCGGTCATCCGTCCATCGACCTGCAGGCCCGGCGGTTCGCCGACGCCTACCGCGTTGCCAGGGATGCGGGACTGGACCCGATGCGGCACCTGGCCAACTCGGCGGCGACGCTCACCCGCCCGGACCTGCACTTCGACCTCGTGCGGACCGGCATCGCGATGTACGGGCTGAACCCCGTGCCACAGCCCGAGGATCTGCGGCCGGCCATGACCCTGCGGTCGAGCGTGGTGCTCACCAAACGGATCGAGACGGGTGAGTCCGTCTCCTATGGACACACGTGGACGGCGGCGCGGGACACGACGGTGGCGCTGGTGCCGGTCGGCTACGGCGACGGGGTGCCGCGCACGCTGTCCGGGCGGATGAGCGTCTGGCTCGGCGGGAAGCGACGGCCGGTGGTCGGCCGGGTGTGCATGGACCAGATCGTCGTCGACTGTGGAGACGACGAGCCCGCCGTCGGCTCCGAGGTGGTGCTGTTCGGGGCGGGCACGCGCGGCGAGCCGACGGCCCGTGAATGGGCGGACACCCTGGGCACCATCGACTACGAGATCGTCACCGGCATGTACCGGCCACGGGTCCGGCGCCGCTACACCGGGGAGGGCGGCCGGTGAGCCCGTCGGCGAGGGTGCTGGGCATCGCGGGCGGGATCGGCGCGGTCCTCACCGGCGCCGCCGCCGCGGCGATCACCACGGGCCGGTGGCGCCGGAGCGGGCCGGACCCGCTGCTCGACGAGCCGCTCGGCCGGCTGGCTCCCGACCGCACCTCGACGGTCGCCGCCGACGACGGCACACCGCTCGCCGTGGACGAGATCGACCCGGCCGACGGTGGCAGGCCCGCGCTGACCGTCGTCGGCGTGCACGGTTTCGCGCTGTCCCAGCAGAGCTGGCACTTTCAGCGCCGCGACCTAGCCTCGCTCCGGCTTCCGCGCGTGCGGCAGGTCTACTACGACCAACGTGGGCACGGCCGCTCCGGGGCCGCGGCCACCGACACCAGCACCATCGAGCAGCTGGCGCTCGACCTGGACGCCGTGCTGCGCGCCGTGGCTGCCGACGAACCGATCGTCCTCATGGGGCACTCGATGGGCGCGATGGTGATCATGGAACTCGCGCAGAAGAACCCCGAGCGCTTCGCCGAGCAGGTCTGTGGTGTGGCGCTGATCGCCACGGCGGCGGGCGAGGTGGGGGCCCGTGGGCTGCCGCGATCGCTGCTGTCGAAGTACAACCCGGTCACCAGGGGCGTCGGTGAGCTGGCCGGCTGGCAGCCCGGCCTGGTCGAGTTCGTGCGCGCCTCCGGTGGGCAGCTCACCCGGCAGGCGGTGCGGCGGCTGGCGTTCGGCAGCCGGGACGTCAGCCCGCGGCTGGTGGACTTCACGCAGGAGATGCTGGCGATCACCCCGGTGCGCCAGCTGGTGAACTTCGTCGACACGCTCGGCAGCCACAACCGCTATGCCGCCCTCGCCGGGCTGAAGCACGCGCACGTGCTCGTGGTGGGTGGGGACGCCGACCGGTTCACGCCGTACTCGCACGCCGAACGGATGGCCGCGGAGCTGCCGGACGCCGAGCTGGTCCGGGTCCGCGGCGCCGGGCACATGGTGCAGCTGGAACAGCCGGAGCTGGTCAACAGTCACCTGATCGACCTGCTGCAGATGTGTTCCGGTGTGAACGGCGGGCGATCCCCGCGCAGAACCTGGTGGTGGCGCAGATGAGAACGGAACTATCGGAACCCGAGGACACCATCCGGTTCGGCCGCGCGCTCGGCCGTGTGCTGCGAGCGGGGGACCTGGTGCTGCTGGCCGGTCCGCTCGGTGCGGGCAAGACCACGCTGACGCGCGGGATCGCGGAAGGGCTCGGCGTGTCCGGGCGGGTCAGCTCGCCGACGTTCGTGCTCGCGCGCGTGCACCCGGCCGGACCGGCGGGGGTGCCGCTGGTGCACGTGGACGCCTACCGGCTCGGCGGCGACCTGTCCGAGCTGGACGACCTCGACCTGGACACGGAGCTGGAAGCGGCTGCCGTGGTGGTCGAGTGGGGCGAGGGCATGGCGGAGCGCCTCTCCGACGACTACCTCGTGGTGCGGCTCGATCGCCGGCCGGACGACGTCCGGGTCCTTGACCTGGAACCGCACGGAACCTGGACCGACCGGGCCGTGCACGTGGTCCACCCCTCGTGAGTGCGCACACGAGTTCTAACTCGCGTGGCCACTCACGACGCCGCGGGCCACGCCGAGCGCCACCAGGTCGCCGGGGCGCAGTCGCAGCTCGTTCGCGGTGGCCGGCACCTCGGACGCGGCACGCTTGAGGATGGCCGCCGCGGCCTCCGGCGAGGTCACCGAGAAGTAGCTGTCCGGCGTGACCCAGGTTCGATCCGGTGCGGCGAACGCGAGCGCGCCGCCCGACCCGCCCTCACCGATCACCAGCGTGGTCACCGGCACCCTGGCCGAGGCGACGGCGGCGAACATCTCGGCGATGGCGGGCCCGGCCCCGGCCCGTTCGGCGGCCGCGTCGTTGGCCGCGCCCGGCGTGTCCACCAGCGTCAGCACGGGAATGCCGAGCCGGTCGGCGAGACGCACCAGCCGCGCCGCCGTGCGGAACCCCGCAGGCAGGGTCGCCGTGCCGCACTGCGCCGCGTAGGCGATCGTCGCACCCGCGCGCCGGCCGAACCCGCACCGCACTCCCGGGTCCACGCCGCCACACCGGTCGCCGCTGAGCTCCTCCCGCCACTCGAAGTAGCTGTCCAGATAGGACTCGGCGCGCGGCCGGCCCGCCGCCCGGGCCCGGCGCACCGCGTCCCACCCCGTGGCGGACGGCGCGGTCGCCGCACCAAGCGCGTCCGGCGGGGGAGCGGCCTGCCCGGCCGGGCTGGTGAGGAGCCGCAGCCAGCGTTCGAGGCGCTCCGGTAGCGCGCCCGGCTCGACGATCTGGTCGACGTGCCCGGACTCGAACTGCCCCTCAGCGGTGTAGGGACGGGGGTCGCCCGGCGGGCGGACCCGCGATCCGGCGAAACCCACCTGTGCACCCGGCGACGCAAGGGTGACGTCGGCGCCCGCCCCCAGCGTCGCCCAGCCGCCGCCGGTCGCCGGGTCCCGCAGCAGCGCGAGCTGCGGCAACCCGGCCTGGCGGGTGAGCGCCGACTGGCGCGCGACCCGCTGCAGCTGCGCCAGCGCCCGCATCCCCTCCTGCATGCGGCTTCCGCCGGTGGCGATGAGCGACACGACCGGGAGCCCCAGCTCGCGGGCGCGGGTGAACGCCTTTTCGAGCCGCAGTCCGGTCCGCTCGCCGATCGAGCCGCCGAGGAAACCGAATTCGAAGGCGATGAGCACGGCCTCGATGTCACCGACCTTGCCGATGCCACACACCACCGACTCCCGCTCGCCGGTGCGCTGACCGGCGCGTGCGCGTGCTTCGTCGTAGCCACGCCAGCCGATCGGTCCGTCCACACCGGACTCGGGGACGTCCTCGGACGGGAACTCGGCGAACGCGGCCGCCACCGCGTCGAGCAACCTGCGCACCGGTTCAGGCATCGAGCGACCGTTTCAGCACTTTGCCCATGTCGTTGCGCGGCAGCGAGTCCAGGTAGCGAACTATCCTGGGGCGCTTGTGCGGGGAGAGCAGCTTCGCGACGTGGTCGGTGAGCTCACGTTCCGCGGGCGGCTCGCCGTCGGCCACGATCCACGCGACGATGCGCTCGCCGAGATCCTCGTCCGGCTCGCCGGTGACCGCCACCTCCGCGACACCGGGATGTTCGAGCAGCGCGTTCTCGATCTCCCCTGCGCCGATCTTGTACCCGCCGCTCTTGATCAGATCGGTGGCCTTGCGGCCGACGATGCGGACGTAACCGTCCGCGTCGCGGGTGGCCATGTCGCCGGTGCGGAACCAGCCGTCGTCGAACGCCTCGGCGGTGGCGTCCGGCCGGTTGAGGTAGCCGCTGAACAGGTTGGGACCGCGAACCTGGATCTCACCGACGGTCTCGCCGTCGCTGGTCTCGATCGTGCGGCCGTCGTCGTCGACCAGCCGCAGCCGCACGCCCGGCAGCGGGACGCCGACCGTGCCCGGCCTGCGCTCGCCGTCCGCACGGACGCTGGTGTTCATCAGCGTCTCCGTCATCCCGTACCGCTCGATGACCTGCTGGCCGGTCGCGGCGGTGATCAGCCGGTGGTCGCGCACCGGCAGTGCAGCCGAGCCGGACACCAGCAGCCGCGCGCCACGCAACGCTCTCGCCAGCTCGCCGCTGGCGTTCACCTCACCGGCGATCCGGTGATACATCGTGGGCACGCCGAACATCATCGTGGCCTCGCCGCCGAGCTCCCTGGCGATCGCCTCGGTGGAGAACCGGCCGATGTGGTGCACGGTGCCGCCGCGCCGCAGCGGCCCCAGGATGCCGAGGATCAGGCCGTGGACGTGGAACAGCGGCAGCGCGTGCACCAGCACGTCGTCGGCGGTCCACTGCCAGGCGTCCTCGAGGGCGTCGAGGGTCGAGGCGATCGCGCGCCGGGGCAGCACCGCTCCCTTGGGCGGGCCGGTGGTGCCGGAGGTGTAGACGATCAGCGCCGGCGCCTCGTCGCCGGGTTCCTCGGGCAACTCGCCTGCCGTGCCGGTGAGGGTGACGTCCTTGCGGGGTAAGGCGTCGAGCGCGGCGGGCAGGTTCGCTCCCGGCTCGGTGAGTACGAGCGCGGGTTCGCTGTCGGCGACGATGTGGGCGAGCTCGCGCTCACCGATCTTGGGATTGACCGGGATCGCGGGGACCCCGGCCAGCAACGCGGCGACCACGGCGACGCTTGTCTCCATGCCGGCCGTCGCCCAGACCGCGACCCGTCCCGGCGCGCGGGAACGCAGGTCGTGCGCCAGCGCCCCCGCCACGCCAGCCAGTTCGGCGTAGCCGAGCGTGCGGTCGCCGAAGCGCAGCGCGGGCTTGGCCGGCGCGGTGTGCAGGGCCGGGAAGAGGACGGTCACACGGTCTCCTTGTCGTCGTGGTTCGTCACCGCCTGCGGGTCTCAGCCGAAGCCGGGCACGAGCAGTACCAGCCATACGGCGGCCGGGGCCGCCGCGACAATGATGCCCCCGTAGACCATGAGCTGCTTGAAGAAGCGGTCGCGGTCGACGTCCTGCGCGTTGGCCAGGACGAGTGCGCCGTTGGTGGAGAACGGGCTCACGTCGACCACGGTGGACGACACCGCGAGAGCGGCGATCATGGTGACGGGGCCGATGGTGCCCTCCAGCAGGAACGGCACGGCCAGCGGGATGAGCGCGCCCATGATGCCCACGGACGAGGCGAACGCGGAGACGATCGCGCCGATGTAGCAGATCAGCAGCGCGGCGATCAACGGGACGCCGACATCGGAGACGGCGTTGCCCGCGTAGTCGATCGTGCCCAGCTCCTGGAGCACACCGACGTAGGTGAGCATGCCGCAGATGAGCAGCACCGTCGGCCAGGTGACATGGCCTACCGCCTGCCTGCTGGTGGCGGGCCAGACGATGCTGAGCAGCACCGCGAGCGTGATCGCGGTGAGGCCGACGTCGAGGTCGAAGACCAGTGTGGACACCACGAGCACGGCGAGGCCGCACAGCGTCGCGATGCGCGCGGGCGTCAGCCGGGTGGCATCGCCGGCCTCCGGCCGGGACTCGCCGGACTCGCCGCCGGTGCCGGAGCCGGTGCCCGCCGTGCCGCCCGTGGCCGGGGGACCGTCTCCGCCGACGGCGGCGAGCTGGTGGGCCGGGGTGGCCGGGGTGGCCGAGGTGGACAGTTTGAGTCCGCCGCAGACCACGAACACGATCGCGGCGATCACCAGGTTGGCGACGAGACTCGCCAGGAAGAGCACGATCTCGTTGCCGGGCAGTCCCTCACGGGCGACGATGCCGTTGACGATCGTGCCGTAGATGCTGATCGGGGAGAACCCGCCCGCCTGCGCCCCGTGCACCACCATGGCGCCCATGAGCAGCGGGCTGATCCGGTAGCGCGAGGCGAAGCCCAGCGCGATAGGGGCCACGATGGCCACCGCCGCCGGGCTCACCGCGCCGATCGCGGTGAGCGCGCCGCTGATCACGAACATCACCCACGGGATCAGCGCCAGCCTGCCGCCGACGGCTCGGATCGCCGCGTGTACCAGCCAGTCCGTCGTGCCGTTCGCCCTGGCGATGGCGAACAGGTACGTCACGCCCACCAGCACCACGAAGAGGTCACCGGGAAAGCCCGCGAAGATGCCGTCGGCGTCCATGCCGCCGGCCAGCGTGCCGACGCCGAACGCCGCCGCGAACGCGAGGGCCCCCATGTTGATGGATCTGGTCGTGGCGATCACGAAGATCACGACGAGGACGAGGATGGAGACGAGTTCGGCGGACATGCGGGGCTCCCGTCGTTGGGGTCGCTGCCGGGCTGACTGGCCAAGTGGCTGAACCACTTTGCGGTCCGGTCGTCCGTGGTGTCAAGGTTGAGTGGCAAAGTGGCTCGTCCAATTGGCCACTCGGCCACTGTTCCGGCTGTTAGGCTCGCGGCAGCAGGTCAGCAACGAGCGAGGGGGACCGAGTGTCCGATGCCTTGCGCCCGATGGCCCGGCCCCGGCTGTACGAGCAGGTGCTGGAGCGGCTGCGCGAGTACGTGGCCGACGCCGGCCTGCGGGCGGGCGACAAGCTGCCCGCCGAGCGGGAACTGGCCCAGCGGCTCGGGGTGAGCAGGGCGTCGATCAAGCAGGCGATCGTCGTGCTCGAGGTGCAAGGTGCGGTCGAGGTGCGCCACGGCGGCGGCACCTACCTGGTCCGGGACACCCTCGACGTGGAACCGGTGGACAAGCTCGTCGAACGGCGGCGCCGCCTGCCGGACGTGCTCGAGGCCCGCGAGGCGCTGGAGACCAAACTCGCGGAACTCGCTGCGGAGCGCCGCACCCGGCAGGACCTGGACGCGCTCGAGGCCGCGCTGGCGTACATGCGCGAGGAGATCGACGCGGGTGAGCGCGGCGTCGAGGGTGACCGCCGGTTCCACGCGGCGGTGACGGCCGCCGCGCACAGCTCACTGCTCGCCGAGTTCATGCGCTCCATCGCCGACCAGATCACCGAGAGCCGCACCGAGTCGCTGCGCCAGCCGGGACGGCCGGGCCGCTCGCTCGGCCAGCACCAGAGCATCTTCGACGCGATCGACCTCGGCGATCCGAGGAAGGCCGCCGCCGCCATGCGCCGCCACCTGCGGACCGTCGCCAAGGTCCGGCTGCTGGCGTGGAACCCGGAGGCCCCCGAGGACCCACCCGGCTGACCGCCCCACGCTGCCTTTAGCCCGCTAAAGGCAGCGTGGGGCGTGCGCGGTGCGGGGGCGGTCGTAGGCTCGAAGGGTGCTAGTTCTCGCCATCGACACCGCGACCCCGGCGGTCACGGCCGGGGTGGTCGCCGTGCGGCCGGAGGGGAGCACCGTGCTCGCCGAACGCGTCACCCTCGACGCCCGCGCGCACGGCGAACTGCTCACCCCGCACGTGCTCGACGCGGTCCGCGAAGCCGGACTGACCCTGCGCGACCTCGACGCCATCGCCTGCGGTGTCGGCCCCGGCCCCTACACCGGCCTGCGCGCGGGCATGGTCACCGCCGCGGCCCTCGCGCACGGCCTCGACATCGCCGCCTATCCGGTCTGCAGCCTGGACGCGATCGCCGCAGGCGTCACCGCGGACGAGCCGTTCCTCGTCCTCACCGATGCGCGGCGCCGGGAGGTGTACTGGGCCGCCTACGACGCGCGCGGCGTCCGGACGGACGGCCCGCACGTGGCCCGTCCCGCCGAACTCGACTCGCCGGTCCAGCGGGTCGTCGAGCACGAACGGCCCGCCCCGTACGGGATCGCCGCCGTCGCGCGCGAGGCCGTGCTCGCGGGCGAGCGGCCCGCGCCGCTGACCCCCCTCTACCTGCGCAGGCCCGATGCCGCCGAACCGGGTGCGCGGAAGCGGGTGACCACACCATGAGACTGGAGCCGCTCCGCCGTGGGCACCTCCGCCGTTGCGTCGAGATCGAGCACATCCTGTTCCCCGGCGACAGCCCGTGGAATGCCCGCGCGTTCCACGCCGAGCTCGACGCGGGCGGCTACTACCTCGCGGCGGTCACCGAGGAAGGCGAGCTCGCCGGTTACGCCGGGCTCGCGGTGGCCGGTCCCCGCGGCGACCGGGAGACCAGCGTGCACACGATCGGAGTCGACCCGGCCTACCAGGGCAGGGGGATCGGCACCGCACTGCTGCGCGCGCTGCTCGAACGGGCCGACGAGCTGCGCGCACCGGTGTTCCTCGAGGTACGCACCGACAACGACGCCGCCATCCGGCTGTACGAGAGGCACGGCTTCAGCCGGATCGGCGTGCGCAAGCGCTATTACCAGCCCTCCGGAGCGGATGCGTACACGATGATGCGGCAGGCGCGCGAGGCGCAGGAGGTGGCCGGCTGATGCCCAGGATGATTATGGGGATCGAGAGCTCGTGCGACGAGACCGGCGTCGGGCTTGTGCGCCTCGCCGACGACGGCACGGTCGAGTTGCTCGCCGACGAGGTCGCCTCCAGCGTCGAGCAGCACGCGCGCTTCGGCGGCGTGGTGCCAGAGGCGGCGAGCCGGGCACACCTGGAAGCGATGGTGCCCACCGTGGAGCGGGCTCTCGTCACGTCCGGTCTCGGCCTGCCGGACGTGGACGCCATCGCGGTGACCGCGGGCCCCGGGCTCACCGGGGCACTGCTGGTGGGGGTGTCCGCGGCCAAGGCCTATGCCGCGGCATTGGGCGTGCCTCTCTACGGCGTCAACCACCTCGCCGGGCACATCGCCGTGGACACCCTGCAGCACGGACCGCTGCCCGCGCCGTGCCTCGCGCTGCTCGTCTCCGGCGGGCACACCCAGCTGCTGCGGGTGGACGACATCGCGAGCAAGATCACCGAGATCGGGTCCACCGTGGACGACGCGGCCGGCGAGGCGTACGACAAGGTGGCGAGGGTGCTGCGGCTGCCCTACCCGGGCGGTCCGCCGATCGACAAGGCCGCGAGGAACGGCGATCCGGAGGCGATCGCGTTCCCGCGTGGCATGACCGGGCCGCGCGACGCGAAGTTCGACTTCTCCTTCTCCGGGCTGAAGACCGCGGTCGCCCGCTGGGTGGAGGCGGCCGAGGCGCGCGGTGAGGCCGTGCCGGTCGACGACGTGGCCGCGTCGTTCCAGGAAGCCGTGGCCGACGTGCTCACCGCGAAGGCCGTCCGTGCCGCGGACGAGCTGGGCATCGACACGCTGGTGATCTCCGGCGGGGTGGCGGCGAACTCACGGCTGTCGGCACTGGCGGCCGAGCGCTGCGCGGCGGCCGGTATCGAGCTGCGGGTGCCGCGGCCCCGGCTCTGCACCGACAACGGTGCGATGATCGCTGCGCTCGGCGCCCACGTCGTCGCGGCCGGAGCGAAGCCGTCGGCGCTGGACATCTCCGCCGACCCGGCTCTGCCGGTGAGCACCATCTCGATCTGAGTCCCTCGTGAGTGTTGCCGCGAGTTAGAACTCGCGGCAACACTCACGAGCCGGTCAGCGCGGCCGCACCTCGGTCAGCCCCGGGTTGCGGTCGGCGATCTCGAACGACGCCCGGGTGCGCACCGGGGCGCCGGGCTCGGTGACCCGGTCCACCACGCNCCCCCCCCCCAACACTCACGAGCCGGTCAGCGCGGCCGCACCTCGGTCAGCCCCGGGTTGCGGTCGGCGATCTCGAACGACGCCCGGGTGCGCACCGGGGCGCCGGGCTCGGTGACCCGGTCCACCACGCGGAAGTCCGCCCGCATCTCCTCGCGCGTGATGCGGGTGCGCACGTAGCCGCGCTGGGCGTTGCGGAACTTGATGTGCGGGTTGCGCTGTAGGTTGGGGTCGTCCGCCGGGTCGGAGTCCGCGCCGTTGCCGCCGGAGGTGATGGAGCTGGTGACCAGCTCGGTACCGACGACCGGGCTGTCCGCGTCGGCGTAGTTCGCCTTGAGCTCGTTCGCCCAGTGGGTGTGCACGTCGCCGGTGAGTACCACGGGGTTGCGGACGCCCGCCTCGACCCAGCCTTCGGTGATGCGTTCCTGCGAACCCTTGTAGCCGTCCCACGCGTCCATGCTGTTGGCGCCGGATGCGCTCACCCTGCGGGCGAAGAACACCTGCTGGCCGAGTACGTCCCAGCGGGCGCGCGAGCGGCGGAAGTTGTTCAGCAGCCAGGCCTCCTGCTCGTCGCCGGTGAGGGTGCGGGCGGGGTCGGCGGAGTCCTCGCACACCTTCCAGCCGTCGTCGCAGGCCTGGTCGTCGCGGTACTGCCGGGTGTCGAGCATGTGGAAGTTCGCCAGTGAGCCCCACGTCACCGTGCGGTACAGCTGGATCGACGAGCCGCGGGGCCGGTTGCGGCGGCGCAGCGGCATGTTCTCGTAGTAGGCGCGGAACGCGTTCGCCCGGCGCTGGATGAAGTCGGGCTGCGGAATCTCCGGCTTCTCGTGGACGTCGCCCGCCCAGTTGTTGTCCACCTCGTGGTCGTCGGGCACCACGAGCCACGGTGCCACCGCGTGCGCCGCCTGCAGGTCGGCGTCGGCCCGGTACTGGGCGTAGCGCTGCCGGTAGTTCGCCAGCGTCTCGGTCTCCGGTCCGGCGTGATCGCGGACGTTGCCGTCGGGGGAGACGTAGACCTGCGGCTTGTACTCGTAGACGTAGTCGCCGAGGTGGAGAACGAGGTCCGGTTCGTCGGCGGCGAGATGACGGTAGGCGGTGAAGTAGCCGTGCTCGAACTGCGAGCAGGAGGCGAAGCTCATCGCGAGGCCGGAGCCGAGCACGCCGACCGGCGGGGCGGTGCGGGTACGGCCCGCCGGGGACACGTGGCCGCCGGCGCGGAAACGGTAGAAGTACTCCCAGCCCGCCCGCAGGCCGGCCACCTCGGCGTGCACCGCATACCCGGCGTCCGGACCGGTGCGCTCACGGCCACGGCGCACGACCCGGCGGAACCTTTCGTCGAGCGCCACCTCCCACTGCACCTCGACGCGGTTGCCCGTCATGCCGCCCATGCCGTCCTCGGCGAGCGGCGAGGGAGCGAGCCGGGTCCACAGGACGACGCTGTGGTGGTCGGGTTCGCCGGACGCCACGCCGAGGGTGAACGGGTCGCCGGGGACCGGCCTGCCCGCGCCCTGCGCCGCGGTGGCGGTGAGCGGCAGCGTCGTGGCTGTCGCCGCCACGGCGGCGGCACCGAGTGCGGCGCCGCCGAGGAGGACGTGACGGCGGGAAGTCGAGAAGGAGGGGTTCTCACCTGATGCGGGCACGAAGATTCTCCCAACGGGTGGCGGTCAGCCGGAACCCGCACAGCCTGCAAGTCCAGAGTGGCCGTTCCTTCCCGAACGGGTGAGCACGCGGTGAACGTTTGGTGCGCCGCGTCCGCAGCCCCGCGTGCTGCCTTTAGCGGGCTAAATGCAGCACGCGGGGGTGGGGTGAACCGGCCGGTGAGATACCGCGGGGCCGCTTTTCGCCCGTGCGGGATACCCTGGTTGCGCGGCTAGCACTCGCGTCGCTAGAGTGCTAATCGCACGGCACCGCACACGCCCCGGCACCCGCGACGGCGGGGTGGTAGGAGCCGTACCCAACTAGGTACCTGCCAACGCTTTCGACGACCCGTGGAGGTCAACCCGGTGAGCGTGAACATCAAGCCGCTCGAGGACAAGATCGTTGTCCAGACGAGCGAGGCCGAGGAGACGACGGCTTCCGGTCTCGTCATCCCCGACACCGCGAAGGAAAAGCCCCAGGAGGGCAAGGTCCTGGCCGTAGGCCCGGGCCGGATCGACGACAAGGGCAATCGGATCCCGCTGGACGTGAAGGAAGGTGACGTCGTCATCTACTCCAAGTACGGCGGCACCGAGGTCACGTACAACGGCGAGGAGTACCTGATCCTGTCCGCCCGCGATGTGCTGGCCGTCATCAACTGACGACCCGCGTATGCGTTGACGCCCCGGATCCCGCTCAGCCGGGGACCGGGGCGTTCGCGTGCATTTAGAGAGGTTTCTCAATGCCTAAGCAGATCCACTTCGACGAGGACGCTCGTCGGGCGCTCGAGCGCGGGGTGAACAAGCTCGCCGACGCGGTCAAGGTGACGCTGGGACCGCGTGGCCGTCACGTCGTGCTGGACAAGAAGTTCGGCGGCCCCACGATCACCCTCGACGGCGTGACCGTCGCCCGCGAGATCGAGCTCGACGACCCGTTCGAGGACCTGGGCGCCCAGCTCGCCAAGAGCGTCGCCACCAAGACCAACGACGTGGCCGGTGACGGCACCACGACGGCGACCGTGCTGGCCCAGTGGCTGGTGAAGGTCGGCCTGCGCAACGTCGCAGCCGGTGCGAACCCGGCCGCGCTCGGCCGGGGCATCGAGGCCGCGGCGGACAAGGTCGTCGAGTCGCTCAAGGCCAAGGCGACCCCGGTCAAGGGCCGGGACAACATCGCCCAGGTCGGCACCGTGACCTCGCGGGACGCCACCATCGGCGCCCTGCTCGGCGAGGCCGTGGAGAAGGTCGGCGAGGACGGCGTGATCACCGTGGAGGAATCCTCCACGCTGGCCACCGAGCTGCAGATCACCGAGGGTGTCCAGTTCGACAAGGGCTTCCTCTCGGCGCACTTCGCGACCAACCCGGAGGAGCAGCGGGCAATCCTCGACGACGCCTACGTGCTGCTGCACCGGGAGAAGATCTCGGCGCTGAACGACCTGCTCCCGCTGCTGGAGAAGGTCGTCGAGACCAAGAAGCCGCTGCTGATCATCGCCGAGGACGTCGAGGGCGAGGCGCTGTCCACCCTCGTGGTGAACTCGCTGCGCAAGACGATCAATGTCGTCGCGGTGAAGGCGCCGTTCTTCGGCGACCGGCGTAAGGCGTTCCTGGACGACCTCGCGGTCGTCACGGGTGCCGAGGTCATCGCCGCGGAGGTCGGCCGCAAGCTGTCCGAGTCCGGCCTCGAGGTGCTGGGCCGGGTCCGGCGCATCGACGTGACCAAGGACACCACCACGATCGTCGACGGCGCCGGCACGAAGGACGACATCGACGCGCGGATCGCCCAGATCCGCAAGGAGATCGAGACCACCGACTCCGACTGGGACCGGGAGAAGCTGCAGGAGCGCCTGGCCAAGCTCGGTGGCGGGGTCGCGGTCATCAAGGTCGGTGCGGCCACCGAGACGGAGCTCAACGAGCGCAAGCACCGCATCGAGGACGCCGTGGCCTCCACCAAGGCTGCCGTCGAGGAGGGCATCGTGCCCGGCGGGGGTTCGGCGCTCGTGCACGTCGCCAAGGAGCTGGAGGGCGGCCTCGGCCTCACCGGCGACGAGGCGACCGGTGTGAAGATCGTCCGGGAGGCGCTCACCGCGCCGCTCTACTGGATTGCCAGCAACGCAGGCCACGAGGGCGCTGTCACCGTGTCCAGGGTGCTGGAGCAGAGCTGGGGTCACGGCCTCAACGCCGCCACCGGCGAGCTGACCGACCTGCTTGCCGCCGGTGTCGTCGACCCGGTCAAGGTGACGCGGTCCGCGGTGGCCAACGCCGCCTCGATCGCTCGTCTGGTGCTCACCACGGAAGGTTCCGTGGTGGAGAAGCCGGAGGAAGAGGACGAGAACGCCGGTGGCCAGGGCCACGGGCACGCTCACTAGTCACTCCCCTGCGATACGGAACGGGGCGGCACTCCAGCTGGAGTGCCGCCCCGTTCTCGTTGTCCGGCGCCCACCTGCCCCGCGCGCGCTGCCTTTAGCGGGCTAAATGCAGCACGCGGGCGCCGCCGGACGAGAGTGGGTCAGCTGCCGGCGAGGCTCAGCGTGCGCTTGCCGGACTTGATGATGTTCTCGCGTTCCGACTCGGACAGGCCGCCCCAGATGCCGTAGGGCTCGTGCACCGCCAGCGCGTGACTCCGGCACAGCTGCAGGACCGGGCAACTGTGGCAGATCGCCTTGGCCCTGGCCTCTCTCCTCGCTCTCGCCGGTCCCCGCTCGCCGTCCGGGTGGAAGAAGGACCCGCTGTCCATCCCCCGACATGCCCCCTCCAGTTGCCAGTCCCACACATCCGCGTTGGGGCCAGGGAGTCTGCGCGTGTCTGCCATCATGACCGCCTCCGCTGTCCGGTCAGAGCAAACCGGACGTCTGCAGTTGTCCTGTGCGACTACTCCATTCGGTGCAACGCGCGTAACGTTAGAAGCGCGCCAATACTTGTTCAAGGAATTCGGAGCGATTCAGCCGTTAGGTCTCCCCCGGTTGTGTGATACGTGACACACCGCGTCGGTCGCTCCGGTTGCCTCCGTGCGGCGGCACCGGGATATTGACCCTGGTGCGATCCGGGGCCCGCTCAGATCCCACAGCCGGCCCGGCGCCGGCTGTGGGGGAGCGGGCTCAATCGGACAAGCCTGCGGAACCAGAGGCCGTCGAGCCCACGCTGCCCGTCGCCTCGGTCGCTCGCAGGCTCGGTGTCGCACCGTCCACGCTGCGCACCTGGGACCGCCGCTATGGGCTGGGCCCGAGCAGGCACACCGGTGGGCGGCATCGGCGATACGGCCCCGACGACATCGGCAGGCTGGAGCTGATGCAGCGGGCCCTGTTGCGAGGAGCGTCGACCGCCGAGGCCGCCCGGTACGCACTCGAACGCATGCCGAAGTCGGAGCAGCCGGGTGGTCCGGTGCCCGCCGAGCCGTCCGTGCCGACGGCCTCACTGCGCATCGAGACGTCCGACGGCGACGTGGTCCTGCCGGCCGAGGAGCCGCCGCACGCCCGGGGCGACGGCGCACACCCCGGACTGGCGCGACTCGCCCGGCGGCTCAGCACGGCCGCGCTCGCCATGGACGCTCCCGCGGTGCAGCAGACGCTCGCCGAGGCGATCACCGGCCATGGCGTGCTCGACGCCTGGGAAGGCGTGCTGGCTCCGGTGCTGGAGGCGCTGAGCGGCGGCCGGCAGCGGAGCCAGACCGGTGCGGAAGTGCACTATCTGCTGACCGAATGCGTGTTCGCGGCGCTCGTCAGGGCCACGCCGGTGCTCGCGGACCCACGCAACGAACGCCCGGTGTTCCTCGGCTGCGTGCCGGGGGAACGCAACGGTCTGCCGCTCTACGTGCTGGCCGCCGCGTTCGGCGAACGCCGGGTGGTCACGCAGCTCTTCGGCGGGCCGCTGCCCGCCGACGTGCTGACGGTCGCCGTACGCCGCAGCGCGCCCGCGGCCGTCGTGCTGTGGGCACAGCGGGGCAGCGTGGTCGAGCCGAGGCTGTTCACGCGGATCTTGCGCGGCCGTCAGCGCAGCCGCCTGTTCGCGTACGGCCCCGGCTGGGCCGAGGGCGACCTGCCGGGAAAGGTGGAGCTGCTCGGCGGCCTGCGGGATGCTGTCGACCGCATCGAGTACGTACTGCTCGGCGGTGCGCCCGGGGCACAATGAGGGCCCACCTCGGAACGGGAGCGACGTGCAGACGGTGCCGGACCACGAAGCGGTACTGCGCCGCGCGGCGTTCGGAGCCGCGCCCGGCATGGGTCCCGGTGCGCTCGCCCGCTCCGCGACGCCCCGCTGTCGCTGGCTGGCGGCCGTCGTGCTCGGCGGCCGTGGCCGGTACGCGGCCGCGGCGGCGCTGCTCCGCCCCCTGATCCTCGGCCGCGACGACCTGCTCGCGGCGCTGGCCGGCGCCACACTCGCAGCCCACCGGCGCCAGCTCGGCGGGCACGCGGCGGCCCGGCCGCTCGACGGCGCGGCACTGCTGCGCGCCTCGACCGCGGCAGCCCCGTCCGACGAGGACGGCATCGACGCGCAGGGTGCGTTCGCCGACGCGCTGCTCGGCCTGGCCGCGGACAACCTGGCGCTGGGCCGGCTGAGCGCGGCGCGCAGGTTGGCCGGGCGTGCGGTTACTTCGTGCCAGGGGTCCTCGGGCTGGCGGGCACGGGTGCGGGCCGGCTGGGTGAACGCCGAAATCGAGCTCGCGGCCGGCGCCGCCGATGCCGCCGTGCCGCATGCCGAGGAGGCCGTGCGGCTGAGCCGCGAGCGGGGGGCCCTGCGGCACGCCGTCAAGTCGGAGCTCGTCCTCGCCGCCGCCCTCGCCGCGACCGGGGACCCGCCGAGCCGCCACCGCGCCGCGGACCTGGCCGCTGCCGCACTGGCCGCCACCGGCGAGCATGCGCTGCACTCGCTGGCGTGGCCGGCGGGCCTGCTCGCCGCTGATCTCGATCCCGGAAACGCCGGCCGGCACAGCGCCGCGGTTACTCGCGAGTTACACGCTCTGTTACCGGCTGCGGACCCCGAGGGGAGGCAGCTCGCCCGCGAATCGGCGTGGGTACCGATTTGACGGTGTTGCCTGGGTCACAGAGGCTATACCGACATACGGGCGAGGTCTTCTTCAAAAAAAGCCACCGGATCGTGTCAAGGTGGGGCCTAAAGCGTCCGATAGGGGATATGGAATGTCACCCGGCTGCAGGAAGGAAACCCCGTGACGACGGTCTTGATCTGCGACGACCGACGCAGTGTCCGCGAAGGGCTCACCCGCGTGATGTCTGCCGTTGCCGGCGTCAGTCGCATCGACTGTGTAGCGCACGGTGACGAGTTGCTCGCCAGGTACTCCCGGCAGCCGGTCGACGTCGTGCTCGTGGGCACCCAGCGCGCGGTGCCCACCGGAGTCGAGGCCACCCGCCGCCTGGTCTCGGCCAATCCCCAGGCAAACGTGATCGTCTTCGGTGCGCCGGACGACGCGGGCAGCATCGCCGCGGCCATCGCAGGCGGCGCGCGTGGCTACCTCCGCTGGGACGCCTCCCGGCCCGAGCTCGTCGCCGCGCTGGCACACACGCTCGCCAGCACCTCCGTGCCGGCGCCCCGCCAGCCGTCCGACCCCGGTGTCCAGCTCACCGAGCGGGAGCTTCAGGTGCTGCGCGGGATGAGCCAGGGCAAGAGCAACGGCCAGATCGGCCGGGAGCTCTACCTCTCGGAGGACACGGTGAAGACCCACGCCAGGCGGCTGTTCCGCAAGCTCGGCGTGCGCGACCGCGCTCAGGCCGTCGCCCACGGCTTCCGCCGTGGGCTCGTGGCCTGAACCCCGGTACCGACAGCGCGCGCGTCACGCCCTGGTGACCGGCCGGAGGCCGGTGGGTGTGGCGTGCCGCTTTCGTTACACGATTTTGCCCTTATCGTCTGGTCGGATGACTCGTTGAAGTTTCGACCAGAGCGTTAGAGTCGGGCCCCCGCTACTTCGTGGGACACGGACGCGCCAGTAGTGACCGTGAGCGAGCATCGGAGGTGCCGGACGGTACGGTGGGCATCACCGGCGTGAGGGACATCAGTGCCGCCACGCCGTCTTCTTTGCACGCCTACACGTAACACCGGGACTGTTGTCTGCGATGGCCAATGTGGGGGATGGACTGGACGAGTCAGTCGCCGCCGCTGTCGAGGGTGAGCCTCAGGCGGTGGAGCGGCTGCTCGCAGCGATCCGTCCCCTCGTGGTGCGGTATTGCCGCGCCAGGGTCGGCAGGCAGGAACGGTCGTTCGCCTCGGCGGACGACGTAGCCCAGGAGGTGTGTCTCGCGGTGCTCACGGCATTGCCCTCGTACCGTGACCAAGGACGCCCTTTCCTGGCCTTCGTCTACGGCATCGCCCAGCACAAGGTTGCCGACGCGCATCGCGCGGCGGCCCGCAACCGTGCCGAACCAGTCGCCGAGGTACCCGATGAGGCCGAGGTCGGCGTCGGGCCGGAACAGCGTGCACTGCAGGGCGAGCTGAACGAGCGGATGTCGCAGTTGCTGCAGGTCCTGCCGGACAAACAACGCGAGATCGTGGTGTTGCGGGTGGTTGTCGGTCTCTCCGCGGAGGAGACGGCCGAGGCCGTCGGGTCGACTCCGGGCGCGGTCCGGGTCGCCCAGCACCGTGCCCTTGCGCGGTTGCGCAAGGTGCTGGCCGCTGAGGAGGTGGTCTGAGTGACGGAACGCGACGGCGGTGACCACGAGCGTGAGCTCGGAGCCGTGTTCGACGAGACGGGGCCCGCCACGGAGCAGACACCGTCCTCGGCCGGGGACTCCTCGGCCACCCCCGACCTCTCGGCGATCCAGGCCGACGATGCACTGCTCGACGCGCTCGGCGGCTCGGACCCGCAGCTGGCGGACGGATTGGGCGATCAGGAGCTGAACGCACTGCTGTTGGCCTGGCGGCGGGACATCGACAGCGAGCCCATCGCCGAGCTCGCCGACACCGAGACGGCCGTCATCACGATCAAGACCGCGACCCTGGCCAAGCGCCACGGTGGCCGCGGGCGCCGGCGGCGCATGCTCGTGCCCGTCGCCGCGGCGGCGGCCGTGCTCGCGATCGGGTTCACCGGTACGGCACTGGCTGCGCGGGACGCCCAGCCCGGCGACACCCTCTGGGGCGTGAGCAAGGTGCTCTACTCCGACCATGCCCGGTCGGTCGAGGCCGCCGCGTCGGTGCGCACCGAGCTCCAGGAGGCCAGCCTCGCGATCGCCCAGCAGCGGTACGACGATGCCCGCAAGGCGCTCGAGGATGCGCAGAACGCGCTCGGCAACGTGACCACCGAGGAGGAGCTGTCCCGGCTGAGAGCCAGGCACACCGAACTCATGGCCCAGCTCAACACGCCGCCGGGCACGGGCGAGCAGCAGACGTCGGCGACGGCTCCCGGCGGCAGCAGCTCTCCCACGGACTCCGGCCCCACCGGCACCCCGCCGACTTCCCAGCCGCAGATTCCGCCTTCACAGCTCGACCCGACGACCTCGGCGAGCCCGACGACTCCGCCGACCACCTCCACCTCGGCGCCGTCGACCAGCACCTCCAGCGACAGCAGCACCGGCACCGAGTCGGACGGCAGCAACTCGCGGCACGGCGCGTCGGTCGTCGACCCTGAGGTCTCGCCGGAAGGCTGACAACGCCGCACACGAATGGGGGCGCGTGACCGGACCGGTCACGCGCCCCCATTCGTGTGCGTCAGTATGCGCTCTCGGTCGCCGTGACCCCGTCGGCGAATCCGCGGCAGTAGTCCCAGCTCACATAGTTGGCCGGGTCTGGGTCGAAGGCCGGCTCGTGCGGGCGCATCTGGCCGTCGGCCAGCAGCTGTTCGAGGCTGGACCGCAGCAGGTGCCAGTCGTGGTAGTGCGGTTGATCACACTCGCCGCAGTCCACGACGATGCCACGCACGCCTCGCGGCTCCAGCAGCGCCTGGTAGACGGCCAGGTCCGACAGGTCGGCGAGGAGCTCGGTGCGTTCCTCGGGGCTGATCGGCTCGCCCGCCGACTCGTCCAAGGCGGCGATCTCCTTGGCCGGGTCGTTCGGGTCGTCGGCGAACGGGTCTGGGGGCAACACGTCGTGCGGCACGGCCTGCACGGTACCGGGCGGGCCCCCGGGTACGTCCAGATACCATCGTTAACAGGTCCGCATACCCAGTTGTCAGTCCCGCCGAGGAAGGTCAGGCGCCAGCCATGACGAGCGAGTCCACCGCCGCCCCGGAGAAGTTCGCGATGCTCGGGCTGACCTTCGACGACGTGCTGCTGTTGCCGGCGGAGTCGGACGTGGTGCCCAGTGCGGTCGACACGAGCACCCGGCTTTCGCGCAACGTCACCCTGCACGTTCCCCTGCTCTCGGCCGCCATGGACACGGTCACGGAGTCCCGGATGGCGATCGCGATGGCGCGCCAGGGCGGGATGGGTGTGTTGCAGCGCAACCTGCCGATCGAGGAGCAGGCGCAGGCCGTGGAGATCGTCAAGCGGTCGGAGGCCGGCATGGTCACCGACCCGGTCACGTGTGCCCCGGACGACACGCTCGCCGAGGTCGACGCGCTGTGTGCCCGGTTCCGTATCTCCGGGGTGCCGGTCACCGACGCCTCCGGGCTGCTTGTGGGCATCATCACCAACCGCGACATGCGGTTCGAGGTGGACCACAGCAGGGCCGTCCGCGAGGTGATGACCAAGGCGCCGCTGGTGACCGCGCAGGTCGGGGTCACCGCCGATGTCGCGCTCGGCCTGCTGCGCAGGCACAAGATCGAAAAGCTGCCGATCATCGATGGTGCGGGCAAGCTGCGTGGTCTGATCACCGTGAAGGACTTCGTCAAGACCGAGCAGTACCCCTACGCGACCAAGGACACCGACGGCAGGCTGCTCGTCGGCGCTGCGGTCGGCGTCGGGGCCGACGGGCATCAGCGCGCGATGGCGCTGGCCGACGCGGGGGTCGACGTGCTGATGGTCGACACCGCGCACGGGCACTCCAGGGCGGTGATCGACACGGTGGCGACGCTGAAGAAGGAACTGGGCGACACCGTGGACGTCGTCGGCGGGAACGTCGCGACCCGGGCGGGGGCGCAGGCGCTGGTCGACGCGGGCGCCGACGGGGTGAAGGTCGGGGTCGGGCCCGGCTCCATCTGCACCACCCGCGTGGTCGCCGGTGTCGGCGTGCCGCAGATCTCGGCGATCCACGAGGCGGACAAGGTCTGCCGGCCCGCAGGCGTCCCGGTGATCGGGGACGGCGGCATCCAGTACTCCGGCGACATCGTGAAGGCCATCGCGGCCGGCGCGTCCGCCGTGATGCTCGGCAGCCTGCTCGCCGGTACCGCGGAGGCGCCCGGTGATGTGGTGCTGGTGAACGGCAAGCAGTTCAAGACCTACCGGGGCATGGGCTCGCTCGGCGCGATGCAGTCCCGTGGCGGGAGCCGGTCGTACTCCAAGGACCGCTACGCCCAGGACGACGTGCTGTCCGAGGACAAGCTCGTGCCCGAGGGCATCGAGGGCCGGATCCCGTTCCGCGGGCCCCTGTCCAGCGTCGTGCACCAGCTGGTCGGCGGCCTGCGGTCGGGTATGGGCTACGCCGGGGCGCAGACGATCGCCGAGCTGATGGACGCGCAACTCGTGCGAATCACCGCGGCCGGGCTCAAGGAGAGCCACCCGCACGACATCACCATGACCGTCGAGTCGCCGAACTACACCACCCGCTAGCCACGCCGGCTGCATTTAGCCCGCAAAAGGCAGCCCGCACGGCCCGCCGGGGTGCATTCTGCGGGCTAAATGCAGCGTGATGGTGCCCCGTGCGCGGAAGGGCCGGACACCGTGGCCACAATGATCGGGCAGCACTGGCGACGAGAAGGGACTTCACGTGCGGGATCTGGTCGAGATCGGCATGGGACGCACCGCGCGGCGGTCGTACGACCTGGACGACATCGACATCGTGCCCTCCCGGCGCACGCGGTCGTCCAAGGTCGTCTCCACCAGCTGGCAGATCGACGCCTACCGCTTCGACCTGCCGCTCGTGACGCATCCGACCGATGCGATCGTCTCGCCGGCCACGGCGGTGTCCATCGGTGAGCTCGGCGGGCTCGGGGTGCTCAACGCCGAGGGCCTGTGGGCACGGCACGCCGACGCCGACGACGCACTCGCGCGCATCGCCGAGGCCGCCAAGGACGGCGCCGACTGGTCGGCGCTCGTCGGGATGCTCCAGGAGCTGCACGCGGCGCCGATCCGTATCGACCTGCTCACCGAGGCCATCCGCACGGTGCGTGACGCCGGCGTGACCGTGGCCGCCCGGGTCAGCCCGCAGCACGCGGCCGAGCTCACCCCGAACCTGCTGGCCGCCGGGGTCGAGGTCCTGGTGGTGCAGGGCACCATCGTCTCCGCCGAGCACGTGGCGCGCGACGGCGATCCCCTCAATCTCAAGGAGTTCATCGCCGACCTGGACGTGCCCGTGATCGCGGGCGGGGTGAGCGACTACCGCACGGCGATGCATCTCATGCGAACCGGTGCGGCCGGGGTCATCGTCGGCCACGGCTACAGCCCCGGCGTGACGAGCACCGACCGCGTGCTCGGAATCGGGGTGCCGATGGCGACCGCCGTCATCGACGCGGCGGCGGCACGCCGGGACTACCTTGACGAGACCGGCGGGCGGTACGTGCACGTGCTCGCCGACGGTGGGGTCAGCTGCAGCGGCGACATCGCCAAGGCGATCGCCTGCGGTGCCGACGCGGTGATGCTGGGCGCGCCGCTGGCGGCGTCCGCCGAGGCGCCCGGGCAGGGGCTGTACTGGACCGCGGCCGCCGCGCACCCCTCGCTGCCGCGGTCGCGGGTCGCTCCCGGGCCGGGACACGGCGTGGACCTGAAGACGCTGCTGCACGGGCCGTCGTCGGATGCCGAGGGCGTGGTCAACCTGTTCGGAGCCCTGCGGCGCGCGCTGGCCAAGACCGGCTACTCGGACCTGAAGGAGTTTCAGAAGGTCGGCCTCACCGTGCGCGGGTGACTGCCTTTAGCGGGCTAAATGCAGCGCGGGGCGGGGCTAACTCGGCGGTAACTTACCTCTGGTCAGAAGTTAACGTCGCGGCTACGCTTTACGTGTGACTGCGCGTAACACCACCACTGGACAGGACTACGACGTCATCGTGGTCGGATCCGGGTTCGGCGGCAGCGTCGCCGCCCTTCGGCTGACCGAGAAGGGCTACCGGATCGCGGTCATCGAGGCCGGCCGCCGGTTCGCCGACAACGAGTTCGCCAGGACCTCCTGGGACCTGCGCCGCTATCTCTGGGCGCCGCGACTCGGCTGCTTCGGCATCCAGCGGGTGCACATGCTCAAGGACGTCATGGTGCTTGCGGGCGCCGGCGTCGGCGGTGGCTCGCTCGTCTACGCCAACACGCTCTACCGGCCGCTCAAGCCCTTCTACACCGACCGCCAGTGGGCGCACATCACCGACTGGGAGGCCGAACTCTCCCCGCACTACGACCAGGCGAGCCGGATGCTCGGCGTGGTCACCAACCCCAGCGTGACGCCCTCCGACGAGGTGATGCGCAAGGTCGCCGCCGACATGGGCGTGGCCGACAGCTTCCACCCCACGCCCGTCGGCGTCCACTTCGGCAAGCCCGGCGAGTCCTCCGCCGATCCGTACTTCGGCGGCGCCGGCCCGGCCCGCACCGGCTGCACCGAGTGCGGCTCGTGCATGACCGGCTGCCGCGTCGGCGCGAAGAACACGCTGGTCAAGAACTACCTCTACCTCGCGGAGCAGGGCGGCGCGAAAGTCATCCCGCTGACCACCGTCACGGCGCTCCGGGAGCACGGCGACGGCTCGTTCGAGGTGGACATCCGCAAGACCGGCACCACCTCGCGGCACTTCACGCACACCCTCACCGCGAACCACGTCGTACTCGCCGCGGGCACCTGGGGCACGCAGCGGCTGCTCCACAACATGCGTGACACGGGCACGCTACCCCGCCTCTCCGCCCGGCTCGGCGAGCTCACCAGGACCAACTCCGAGGCGATCATCGGCGCCGGCCGCCCGACGGTGGACCCCGAACGCGACTTCAGCCGCGGCGTCGCCATCACCTCGTCGATCCACCCGGACGAGACGACGCACATCGAGCCGGTGCGCTACGGCAAGGGCAGCAACGCGATGAGCCTGCTGCAGACCATCGCCACCGACGGCGCGTCGGAGATGCCCCGGTGGCGGCAGGCGCTGCGCGCGCTCGTGCGGCATCCCTTGCGGACCGTCAAGCTGCTCAACGGCTACCGGTGGAGCGAGCGCACCGTGATCCTGCTCGTGATGCAGAGTCTGGACAACTCGATCACCACCTACACCAGGCGCGGTCTGTTCGGCCGCCGCCGCTACACCTCCAAGCAGGGCCACGGACAGCCGAACCCCACGTTCATCCCGGCCGGGCACGAGGCCAACGAGCGCACCGCCGAGCACATCGGCGGCATCGCGGGCGGCACCTGGGGCGAGATCTTCAACATCCCGCTGACCGCGCACTTCATCGGCGGCGCACCGATCGGCACCGGCCCCGACAAGGCCGTCATCGACCCGTACCACCGGGTCTTCAACTATCCGAACCTGCACGTCGTGGACGGCTCCGCGATCACCGCCAACCTCGGCGTCAACCCGTCACTGACGATCACCGCGCAGGCGGAGCGGGCCTTCTCGCTGTGGCCGAACAAGGGCGAACCCGATCCACGGCCCGCGCAGGACGAGGGCTACCGGCGCCTCGAGCCGATCGCCCCGAAGCAGCCGGCCGTGCCCGCGGACGCCCCGGCTGCGCTGCGCCTGCCCATCGTCAGCTGACCCGGCATCCTCACCGGTCCAGGCCGGCCAGGACGAGGACGCGTTCCTCCGTGAGGTCCCGCATGGTGGCCTCGACGCCGTCCGCCGAGGACGGCACGTCGCCGACGACCAGCCCGCCGATGTCCAGCTCGTCCGCCGCACGGAACGCCGCGCGCACGTCGCGGGTGAACACGCCCGCCTGCGAGCCGTGCGCGGAGACGTTCACGGCCGCGAACGCATCGTCGGCGGAGTCGACGACCGACACCGCGAGCACCGGGCCGAACACCTCCTCCGTCCACACCTTCGCGTCGGCGGGGACGTCCGTGAGCAGCGTCGGCTGCACCGTCGAAGTCTCGCGCGAACCGCCGGTGAGCACCTTCGCGCCGCCCGCGGTGGCCTCGTCGATCCACGCGACGATGCGCTCCGCCGCCGCCTCGTCCACGACAGGGCCCACCGACACCTCTGCGTCGTAAGGGTCCCCGGTGCGCTGCGCCCGGACCGCGTCCGTGAGCTTGGACACGAACTCCTCGGCGACCGCCCGCTGGACGACCACCCGCTGCACCGCGGTGCGGGACTGGCCCGCCTGGCAGGTGCCGAACGTCGCGATCCGCCGTGCCGCGTCGTCGAGGTCGGGCCAGTCGGCGAGCACCGCGACGGTGGTGTTCCCGCCGAGTTCGAGCACCAGGTGCTTGCGGTCGGCGGCCTCGGCCAGCGACCGGCCGGCCGTGGCGGAGCCGGTGAACGACACCACCGGCAGCCGGGGTTCGGCCGCGAGCGCCGTGGTCTCGGCGTCGCCGACCGGCAGTACCGAGAACGCGCCCGCCGGCAGGTCCGTATCGGCGAGGAGCTCGCCGAGGACGAGCGCCGACAGGGGAGTGCGAGGCGCCGGCGTCACCACGACCGGCGCGCCCACCGCCAATGCGGGCGCCACCCTGTCCGCGACCAGGCCGAGAGGAGAGTCGAACGGCGTGACCGCCAGCACCGCCCCGCGCGGCACGCGGCGCACCAGCGCCACCCGGCCGGCCCCCGCCGGCTCGGTGCCCGCACGCTGCATTTCGCCCGCAGAATGTCGCGTGCGCTCGGCGGCGAGGCGGAAGACGGACACCGCGCGGGTCACCTCGGCCTCCGCCCAGCGCAGTGGCTTGCCGCTCTCCGCGGTGATCACCTCGGCGAGCTCCTCGGCCCGCGCCGTCAGCCCCCTGGACACCTGCTCCAGCGCCTCGGCCCTGGCGTGCGCGGGCGAGCGGCGCAGCGCCGGGGCGATCTCGGCCGCCGCCGCGACGGCACGTTCCACCTGGTCGGCGGCCGGTACGGCGACGGTCGCCACCTCGCTGCCGTCGTAGGGATGGGTGACGACGCGCGTGCCGGCTCCCTGCTCGGCACGGCCGGCGATCCAGGCGGGCCGCGGTTCCGGGGTGATGGTGTCCATGGCGTGCACCGTAATAGCCACCTGGAGGCGATGCCGGGCAGCTCACCTGGGACGATGAAGTTGCCCGTTCGACAAGGCTGGAGGTTCGTGGTGGCAGAGGGTCCCGTGCTCGTGGTGGACTTCGGCGCGCAGTACGCGCAGCTGATCGCCCGCCGGGTCCGTGAGGCGCAGGTGTACTCGGAGGTCGTGCCGCACACCGCCACCGTCGAGGAGCTGCTGGAGCGCGATCCGTCCGCGATCATCCTGTCCGGCGGCCCCGCCAGCGTCTACTCGCCGGACGCGCCGAACGTCGACCCCGCGCTGTTCCGCACAGGCGTCCCGGTCTTCGGTATCTGCTACGGCTTCCAGGCGATGGCGCAGGCGCTCGGCGGCGTCGTCGAGCACACCGGCACCCGCGAGTTCGGGCGCACCGAGCTGGGCGTGTCCGGCGGCGCGCTGCACGAGGAGCTGCCGGCACGGCATCCCGTGTGGATGAGCCACGGCGACTGCGTCACGAAGGCCCCCGAGGGGTTCACCGTCACCGCGGGCAGCGAGGGCGCGCCCGTCGCCGGCTTCGAGGACACGCGGCGCGGCCTCGCCGGCGTGCAGTACCACCCCGAGGTCGCGCACTCGCCGCACGGGCAGGAGGTGCTGCGCCGGTTCCTGCACGAGATCGCGGGTATCCGCCCGCAGTGGACCACCGCGTCCATCGTGGACGAGCAGGTCGCCGCCATCCGTGAGCGCGTCGGCGAGGGTCACGCGATCTGCGGGCTGTCCGGCGGCGTGGACTCGGCGGTCGCCGCCGCGCTGGTCCAGCAGGCCATCGGCGCGCGTCTCACGTGTGTCTTCGTCGACCACGGCCTGCTGCGCGCCGGCGAGCGCACACAGGTCGAGCGGGACTTCGTCGCCGCGACCGGGGTCAACCTCGTCACGGTGGACGCGCGTGCCCGGTTCCTGGACGCGCTCGCCGGGGTCACCGACCCCGAGGAGAAGCGCAAGATCATCGGTCGCGAGTTCATCCGGGTCTTCGAGCAGGCCGCGCGTGACCTCAAGGCCAAGGGCGACGTCGACTTCCTGGTCCAGGGCACGCTCTACCCGGACGTCGTGGAGTCCGGCGGTGGTTCGGGGACGTCGAACATCAAGAGCCACCACAACGTCGGCGGGCTGCCCGAGGACCTGCGGTTCCAGCTCGTCGAACCGCTGCGGCTGCTGTTCAAGGACGAGGTGCGCCGCGTGGGCCTGGAGCTCGGCCTGCCGGAGACCATCGTGCACCGCCAGCCCTTCCCCGGGCCCGGGCTCGGTATCCGGATCATCGGTGAGGTGACCGGCGACCGGCTGGAGACGCTGCGCGCCGCCGACGCCATCGCCCGCGAGGAGCTGACCGCCGCCGGGATGGACCGCGACATCTGGCAGTGCCCGGTGGTGCTGCTCGCCGATGTGCGCAGCGTCGGCGTGCAGGGAGACGGTCGCACCTACGGCCACCCGGTGGTGCTGCGTCCGGTCTCCAGCGAGGACGCGATGACCGCTGACTGGACGCGGCTGCCCTACGACGTGCTGGAACGCATCTCCACCCGCATCACCAACGAGGTGGCCGACGTGAACCGGGTCGTGCTCGATGTGACGAGCAAGCCCCCGGGCACGATCGAGTGGGAGTGATTCGACGAACTGGGGGTAATGCGTCATGTGGATCTTCGGCGTCCTGATGATCGCCGCCGCGGTGGCCGGATTCTTCTACATGCGGCACACGAAGAGTGAGCTGCATGCGATGGTCGGCACCGAGACGCTGTCCATCCCGGAGCTCGAACGGTTCCGCGAGGTGTCCGACGAGCTGGGCGCCAAGGGCTCGTTCCGCAAGACCGCCGAGATCGTGGGCGCCGCGCACCCGCGTCCCGAGGGCCTGCTCACCGCCGAGCTGTCCAAGACCGAGTCCGTCTGGTACCGCTACCGGGTCGACCGGCAGTACGAGACCGTCGAGTACCGCGACGGCAAGCGATACCGCAACAAGCGCACCGAGAACGTCGCCGACCACACCTCCGGGCACGGCTACGCGCTGATCGACGAGCAGCGGCGCACGATCGGGGTGGACCCGAACGGCACGAAGCCGGACGGCGCCGAGCAGACGATCAAGCGGTTCGAGCCGCACCACGGCGGTGGCGGGAGCACCGAGCTGTTCGGGTTCCGGCTGCCCGCCTTCCTGGGCAGCAACGGCAGCTCCACCATCGGCTACGACTACCAGGAATGGGTGATCCGGCCCGGCCGCCAGCTCTACATCCTCGGTGAGGTGCACGACAAGATCGGCCCGCTGGTGATCGGGAAGCCGGAGAACGGCGGTCATTTCCTGATCTCCACCCGCACCGAGGAGGAGCTGCGCCAGGACCGCGTCACGCGGCACAAGCTGCTCGCGGTCGGCGTGATCGCGGCGACGCTCATCGGTCTCGGCCTGGTCGTCGCCGGCCTGGTCACCTAGCGCTCGTGAGTGCGGAGACGAGTTAGAACTCGTCTCCGCACTCACGAGCGTCAGCAGCCGCCCTTGCCGCGGTCGCTCCGCATCGACGCGGCGAGCATCAGCACACCCACCAGCACCGCGCCACCGGCAAGCACCCAGCGCAGGTCGACTCCGGGGAACCAGCTCGCGCCGTCCGAGAGGATGTAGCCCGACACCCCCAGCGTGGCGAGGCCGGCGATCAGCGTGAACACGTCGACCCCGCGCGTGCGCTGCCGCACCGCGCCGTTCCCTTCGTTGTCGTGCTCAGCCACGGTGCACCTCCAGGTTTCCGACCGCGTTCTTGACGTCCAGAGTGATCCGCTGGCCACCGCGGCCGTCGGTGCCGGGATCGAAGCCGGTCAGCGGCCCGGTGCCGATGCCCGACTGCTCGCGGCCGAGGCAGCTCGTGTTGCCCATCGAGTTGTGGCAGGTGTAGGTGACGTCCGCCTCCGGCGGCACGATCACCGTGGTGTTGCCCGCCCCGTTCTCCACACTCGTGCGCACCGGGTCGGACGCCTCCAGTTGCCGCAGGTCGAGCTGGATGTCCCCGGCCGCGCGCTGGTAGACGGGCAGTACCTCGGCCGCCGTGCGCGGGGTCGCGTCGAGGTCGCCGACGCCGCCCCGGATGTCCTCGAACGGCACCGCGGTGAGCAGGAGCCCTGCCACCGACAGCGGCGCCGCGAGCCCGATCAGCCCCCGGCCGCCACCGGCGAACGAGCCGGCGACCATCCCGAGCCCGAGCACGCCGAGCACCAGGCCGATGACGTGTGCCGGGGTGAACCAAGGCTCGCCGTCGGCCACCAGCGCGGCGCCGATACCGCCGACGGCCAGGGCCACGCCCGCCGTCGCGATACCGATCTTCGACCGGTGCCGCGGCGGTGGGGGCGCAGGTGGCTGCGGCGGAGCCGGAGGGTCGGGCAGGTCCCAGGCCAGTGGTGCGGCGCCGAGCGGGTCCCACGTGGGTGGTTCCCGCCGCTGCGTGCCTGCGGAGTTCGTCGGGTACATGGAGGCCTCCGGCCAGGTGTTCTCGGTGGGATAGCCGTACGCGGGGGCGGGCGTGGGCGGGGCCGGCCGGTTGAGGTGGCCGCGGCTGCGGTGCAGCAGGTAGAGCGCGGTCACCACCATTGCCAGCCCGACGAAGCCGCCGCCGTCGAACCAGTTGCCTGCGAACGCCCAGCTCGATACCGGAACCAGCAGGCAGCACAGCACGACGGCGAAGCCCTTGGAGACCGAGCTGCGCCCCTTGCCGATCAACCCCTCGAAGGCGGACACCTCGTCGTCCTCCTCGGGCAGGAACAGCCAGCCCAGCAGGTAGACGGTCAGACCGATACCGCCGAAGATGGTCATTGCCACCAGGGCGACCCGGACCACGACCGGATCGATGCCGTAGCGGTTGCCGACAGCGGCCGCCACACCGGCCAGCTTGCGGCCCCTCCTAGGGCGCCTGGGCCTGCTCGCCCAGAAGTCCTTCACCGTCTCCTCGAAGCCTCCAGGCTGCTTCGAGGTATCAGTCTCACCACTCATGCCATCGAGAATGCGCTCCGGAAAGGGGCCCGCACATCGGGGAACACCCCTGAACTTCGCCCGGCAGGGTTCAGGGTGGGGGAACGGTTCAGGGGTTTCCCTGATGAATACCGCCCGGTCCCGTGTGAACATGGATGACGTGCAGGAACAGCCCACGCAGGAGCGCGCCGCGGGCGCCGTCCGGGAACCGGGCGCCGCCGAGGTCGAGGTGCCCGCCGCCGCGGCCGTGGCCGAGCCCGAGGGGCCGCCGAAGATGTACCGGCGGCGCACCGGGCGCACGCTCGCCGGTGTGGCCGGTGGGCTCGCCGACCACCTCGGCGTCCGGGTGCTCTGGGTGCGTGCGACGTTCGCGCTACTCGCGGCGTTCGGCGGCGCCGGGTTGGTGGCCTACGGGCTGCTCTGGATGTTCGTGCCGCAGCAGTCGAGGGAGGCGGCTGCCGCGGCGCAGTCAGCGCGGGAACGCCAGCAGGCGATCGGCCTGCTCGCACTCGGGATCGGGCTCACGGTCGCCGGTGGCGCGCTCAGCGGGCTGTTCAGCGGCTGGCTCGGCCTGCCGGTCGCGGTCGTACTTGTGGGCGCTGCCGTAGTGTGGCGGGAGGCCGACGAGTCGCAGCGCAGGCGCTGGCGGCACGGCGCGCGCACGGGGGTCGCCGGTGCGGTGCTCGGCGGGCGCGGCTGGTCCGCGGTCGTCCGCGTCCTCGCCGGGGTGGCGCTGGTGATGACCGGCATCGGCGTGATCGTCCTGCGCGACAGCAGCCTCGACCAGATCCAGTTCGCCCTCATCGCCGTGCTGGCCACGCTGGTCGGCGTCGCGGTGCTGACCGTGCCGTTCTGGCTGCGGATGGTCCGCGACCTCGGCGAGGAGCGGCGGGCCCGCATCCGCACCGAGGAACGGGCCGAGATCGCCGCACACCTGCACGACTCGGTCCTGCAGACGCTGGCGCTGATCCAGAAGCAGGCCGACACGCCGCGGGAAGTTGCCCGGCTCGCCCGTGGCCAGGAGCGGGAGCTCCGGGGCTGGTTGTACGGGCCCTCCGGCTACGGCCAGCCGAAGCAGCCCGTCACCGAGGCCGCGGGCACGCTGTCGCAGGCGGTCGCCGCCGTCTGCGGCGAGGTGGAGGACACGTTCGCGATCTCGGTGCAGCAGGTGGTGGTGGGCGAGGCCGAGCTGGACGAGCCGCTGACCGCGCTCGTGCAGGCGGCGCGCGAGTCGATCGTGAACGCCGCCAAGCACGCCGAGGTGCAGGAGGTGAGCGTGTACGCCGAGGTCGAGCCCACGTCGGTGACCATGTTCGTGCGCGACCGGGGGAAGGGCTTCGATCCCGAAGCGGTTCCGGACGACCGGCATGGCCTCGCCGACTCGATCCGGGGGAGGATGGAGCGCAACGGCGGCACGTGCCGGCTGCGGACGGCGCCAGGGGAGGGCACCGAGGTGCAGCTGGCGATGCCGCGCAAGGTCAGTGCCAAGGCGACCCAGGGAGCGACGTGACGGAGAGCCAGCAGACGCGCGAACCGGTCCAGGTGTTCCTCGTCGACGATCACGCGCTGTTCCGCGCGGGTGTGCGCGCCGAGCTGGAGTCGATCACCGACCAGGTGCGGGTGGTCGGTGAGGCCGGCTCGGTCGCCGAGGCGGTCGCCGGCATCACGCGCGTCCGGCCGGAGGTGGTGCTGCTCGACGTGCACATGCCCGACGGCGGTGGGGCCGAGGTGCTGCGCCGGTTGCGGCCGGAGCTGCCGGACATCGTCTTCCTGGCGCTCTCGGTCTCGGACGCGGCCGAGGACGTCATCGCCGTGATCCGCGCCGGTGCCCGCGGCTACGTCACCAAGACCATCTCGTCCACCGAGCTCGTCCGCGCGGTGGTGCGGGTCGCCGACGGCGACGCGGTGTTCAGCCCGCGGCTGGCAGGCTTCGTGCTCGACGCGTTCGCCGACCGCCCCGGCTCGGCGCCGATCAGCGATCCGGAGCTCGACCTGCTCACTCCCCGCGAGCGGGACGTGCTGCGGCTGCTCGCGCGCGGCTACGCCTACAAGGAGATCGCCTCCGAGCTGTTCATCTCCGTGAAGACAGTGGAGACGCACGTGTCGAGCGTGCTGCGCAAGACGCAGCTGTCGAACCGCTACGAGCTGTCCCGCTGGGCCTCCGACCGGCGGCTGGTCTGAGCCGTCAGGGCGCGGCGGCGGGAACGGGGAGCGCGGCAGGAGTGCGCCTGCGCACCCGGGTCAGCGCCACCCCGGCGAGCACCACGACCATGCCCGCGATCACCCGCGGGTTGAGCTGCTCGTGCAGGAACACGGTGCCGAGCAGCACCGACACGACCGGTAGCAGGTAGCCGACCATCGACGTGGCCACGGCGCCCTCGGCGGCGATCAGGCGGTAGTTCAGCGCGAACGCGATGCCGGTGGAGAACACCCCCAGGATCGTGACGGCCACGATCGCCCCCGCGTCGATGTGGACCGGGTTCAGGCCGCCGACCGGCACCGCCAGCATGATGAAGCCGCTCGCCGTGATCATCTGTGCGGCGGCGAGGGCGATCGGGGACGCACCCGTGCGGGACAGGAAGCGCCCCTCGTAGACCATCACGAAGCCGTAGCTGGCGGCGGCGGCGAGGATGGCCACCGCGCCCCAGGTCAGCAGTTCCGAGGACCGCTGCCACGGGGCGAAGATCAGGACCGTGCCGGCGAGGCCGAGTGCGAGGCCGGCCGCCCGCGTCCGGGTCAGCCGCTGTTCGGTTCGCCACAGCAGGGCCACGGCGAGTGCCCACAGCGGCGTGGTCGAGTTCAGCACCCCGGTGATGCCGGAGTCGACGGTCTGCTCGCCGACCGCGAACAGCAGGAACGGCAGCGCGTTGTGGAACATGGCCGCGACGGCCAGGTGCAGCCAGATGCGGCGGCTCCCAGGAAGCCGGCCCCGGTAGGCGTAGCAGAGCACCGTCAGTACCACGGCGCCGAGGACGAGCCGGGCCAGGACGAGCTGGACGGGAGAGAAGGCGTTGAGGCCCAGCTTGATCCAGAAGAAGCTGGAGCCCCACATCAATGCGAGCGCCCCCAGCTGCAGCAGTGTTCTCAGTTCGCGCACCGGTCCAGATTCGCCTCACCCGGCTATAAGGACAAGCGAAATGCCGTGGAGAAGGGTTAAGCAGAACTGTAAGATTCGTCCGTGCTGGATGTGCGACGGATGCAGGTGCTGCGAGCGGTGATCACGAGCGGTTCGATCAGCGCGGCCGCCCGGAACCTCGGGTACACGCCCTCGGCCGTCAGCCAGCAGCTGTCCGTTCTGGAACGGGAGGCGGGGCTGATCCTGCTCGAGCGAGCCGGCCGCGGGGTGCGGCCCACCGCCGCGGGCATGCTGCTGTCCGAGCACGCCGAGGTGGTCAGCACCCAGCTGGCCAAGGCGGAGGCCGCCCTCGCCGATCTCCGCGAGGGGCGCACCGGGCGGCTGGCGATCCGGTACTTCGCCACGGCCGGTGCCGCGCTCGTCCCGCCCGCGGTGGCCGCGCTGCGCCGCGAGTACCCCGGCATCCAGGTCGACCTCAAACTGGTCGAACCGGACGATCCGCTGCCGGAGGTCGAGTCGGGGGACGCGGACGTGGCCATCGTCGTCTTCCCCAGGTCGAAGCCACCGGCGAAGGGCGTCGAGCTGGTCCACCTGCTCGACGATCCCTACCGGGCGGTCCTGCCCAGGGCGCATCCACTTGCCCGCAGGCGCGTGCTCGACCTGGCCGATCTCGCCGACGAGACGTGGGTCGGCAACGAGTGGCCGCCGGGTCCGTGCCGCGATGTCATGCTCAACGCCTGCGGCGCCGCGGGATTCGCGCCGAACTTCGTCGTGGAGTCCGAGGACTACCAGACCGCGCAGGGTTTCGTCGCGGCCGGCCTCGGCGTATCGCTGATCCCGGTGCTGGCGCTGGGCTCCCCGCATCCGGGCGTGGCCGTGCGCAGGGTCCGCCATCCGGAGCCGGTGCGGGTCATTCACGCCGCGATCGCAGCCCGTGCGCGCGACCAGCCCGCGGTGCGCAGCCTGCTCGCCGCGATGCGCAGGGAGAGCTAGGCGTTTGCGCTGGTCAACCCTCGTGAGTGCGGAGACGAGTTCTAACTCGTGTCAACACTCACGAGTCCTGACCAGCCCGTTCAGAAGACCACGAAGACCGCCATCGCGGCCACCAGCACCACGACCGCCACGATCACCCACACCCGGGTCGCCGGCCGGTTGCGCGTCGGCGTCGCGGACAACTGCGGAGCCACCCGCGGCGCGAGCTGTACCGTGGGCATCGCGGGGGCGGTCGGTGGGACGACCCCGTTCTGCTGTCCTTTGGTGATCAACTTCAGCGCGGCGACCGTGTCTGACATGGTCGGGCGCAGGTCCGGGTCGACCCGGAGCAGCTTCAGCAGGGCCCCGGTGAGCTGCCCACTCCGCCGGGGAACGACCTGGTCACCGGTGCCCTCGGGGCCGAACGGCGGCTCACCCTCCACCGCGGCGAAGAGGGTTGCGCCGAGCGAGTACGCGTCGGCCGCGGGTGTCGCTGGCTCGCCCCTGGCGACCTCGGGCGCCTGGTAGGCGGGGTCCGGCGGCCTGCCGGAGATGCCGATGTCGGTGATCTTGACCCCGCCGTCGTCGGCGAGGAGCACGTTGCCCGGCTCGACCACCCGGTGCGGCACGCCGATCGCATGCGCCACCGCAAGGGCCGAGCACAGCTGGACGCCGAGAAAGGCCGCCTGCTCGGGTGTCAGCGGCCCGTGCTCGGCGAGGAAGTCGGCCATGTTCCGCGAGGGGACGTACTCCATGACCAGCCAGACGTCATCGCCGTCGCGGAACACGTCGTGCACCGTGATCGCGTTGGGGTGCAGCACGCGCATCGCGTCGCGGCCCTCGCGCAGCGCCGCCTCTCTGCGCTGTTCCGCGCTCTCCGGGTCCAGGTCCGGAGCGAGGTAGTACCGCTTGACGGCGACCGTGCGGTGCAGCTTCGTGTCGAAGGTGAGCCAGACGATCCCGGCCCTGCCTCGTCCGATCGGCTGATCCAGCCGGTAACGCCCGCCGACGAGAGCGCCTTCAGCTTCTTTCACACGACCCCTTGTACCGCGCCGGCGGTCAAACCGGCATCAACCCGCGACGACGGCTGCGGCTTACGTACTGTCCTCGGGGGGTGTGACCGATGGGGGTGGTGTCGACGGCGGCGTGGTCGACTTCTCCGTCGTCGTGGTCGTCGTCTCCTCGCTGGTCGTCTCGGTCGGCTCGGGGTTCGGCGTGTTCGTCTGTGGGGGCGGCTGGGGCGGCACGTACCGGGTCGAGGAGGGCTCCTCCGGCTCGACCGGTACCACGTCCTCCTCGGTGGAGCTCGCCGGCGGCCGGGTGGTGGTCGTGGTGACGCCGGTGCTCGACGAGGTGGTCACCGGCTGCGGCACCTGGTCCCGCTGCTCGGCCTCGCCGCCGTCGGGCCCGTTGAACAGCCAGATGGCCATCGCCGTGATCCCGAGTACGACGACCGTGCCGAGAGCCGCCGGAACCTTCCAGTTGCCCTTCCTGGCGGGCTCGTCCTCGGGTGGCGGCTCGCCGTCGCCGTCATAACCGCCGTCATAGCCGCTGTCATAACCGCCGCCGTAGCCGTCGCCATAGCCATCGTCGTAGGCGCCGTAACCCGCCGCCGGGACGGCGCGAGTGGCCTGCGGGCCGGTGTCGCCGTAACCGGCGGCACCGTCGTAGTCGTCATCCGGGTAGCCGGCGGCCGGTTCGTACCGGTCGTCCGAGTCGTCGTAGTAAGGCTGCCGCCCGGCGTCGGCGTCCAGCGTGCCGGAGTGCCCGGCCGGAACCTCGTCCGCACCGGCGCCGAGCGCGGCTCCGGCCGCCGCACCCGCGGCGGCCGCACCGAGACCGGCGGCCGGACCGATCCTGGTCGCGTCGTCGGTGGGGCCGCCGATGGGCGTCTCGCCCCGGGCGACGGCGGCGAGCAACTCCTCGCTCTCCTCCGCGGTCGGCCGGTGCCGGGTGTCGGGGTGCAGCAGCACCGCCAGCACGCTCGCGAGTGGCCCGGACTGACGGGGCGGGTTGATCTGCCCGGCGGCGACGGCGTGCAGCAGGCCAAGTGTGTTCTCGCTCAGCCCGAACGGAGGCTGGCCCTCGGTTGCGGCGTAGAGGGTCGACCCCAGCGAGAAGACGTCGGACTCCGGGCCGGGATCCCCGCCGATCGCGACCTCGGGCGCGAGGTACGCCGGGGTGCCCGCGATCATGCCTGTCTTGGTGACGGTCACGTCGTCCTTGGCCCTGGAGATGCCGAAGTCGGTGATCTTCACGAGCCCGTTGGCGGCGAGCAGGATGTTGCCCGGCTTGATGTCGCGGTGGACGATGCCCACCGCGTGGGCCTCCTTGAGTGCCGCGGCGACCTGCGCGCCGATCCTGGCGACCTCGAGAGGCGGGAGGGTGCCCTGCTGCTGGAGCATCTGCGCGAGGCTCGTCGACTCCAGGAACTCCATGATCAGGCACGGCTGGCCGTTGTCGTCGGTGACGACGTCGAACACGCTGATCGCGTTGGGGTGGTGGAGGCGGGCGGCGATGCGGCCCTCGCGCATGGTGCGCTGCCGCGCGTCCTCGGCCTCGTTCCCGTCGAGCCCGGGCTGCAGCAACAGCTGTTTGATCGCGACCGTGCGGTGGAGCACGTCGTCCTGTGCCTGCCAGACGGCGCCCATCGCACCGGTGCCGATCCGCTTGACGATGCGGTACCGGCCGGCGACCAGGCGACCCTCGTCGCTCACGGGACCTCCTTCGAGCTCCGTCGGCAGGCGTGCGGCAGCGCGTCCGGCGGCGCGTCGCATGCGTGGAGCGTAGGCACATGCTGATGATCGTTGTGCCGGCTTGCCGAGACCGACCTGTGACAGGTTAGGCCGCTCACTCTGCGCACACGCAGGCGGCACTCTACGGGGCTGATGTCCCGGCGACGCCCGCGTGACTCACTCGTTCGGGGTGGCGAGCAGCGTGGCCCCGTTGATCCGCGGTCCGGTGCCCTCGGTGAGCTCCAGCAGCTGGGTGACCCGCAGCGGACTGCCGTCGGCGGCCACCATTGTGACCACGGCGCGCACGGTCCCGTCGGGCTGCTCCCGCAGGTCCTCCACGTGCACGGACCGCATCGTGCTCCACGCGCGGACGAGGTCGCCGGGAGTGTCGCCGGCCAGTTCGGGGTCGAGCAGGGCGAGCGCGTCCTGCGGGCTGCGGCCCACGAGCTCGTAGAACTCGCGGACGATGTCGAGCCGGCCGGGTTCCCCCGACCGCCCCGACTGCCCCGGCTGCTCGGTGGCTGCCGGCTCGGTGGCGGCCTCGCGGGCGGCGTGCAGCGCGATCTCCGCCGGCGTCGGGTCCGGCTGCCGGCCGGTCGGCGACGTGGCGGGCATCGCGGCCACCTGCTCGGCGGCGGGCCGGAAGCCGGTGCGCGGCGTGTCGTCGGCCGGCCGCACGAACCCGCCGAGCGCCGCGGCCCCGGTGATCTCGGGACGCTCGGCGGAACCGGAGGATCGCGGCCCGCCGGGGTCGTCGCCGAGCACGGCCGCCGCGACGACGGAGCCGGTCAGCAGGGCGATGGCGAGGATCAGCCCGATGAGCTTGGCGCGCCGGGCGAACGCGGTCTCCGGCTCCCTCGGTGGCTTCGGTTCCCTGCGGCGGAAGCGCATCCGCGGCGGCGGCAGGTACTGACGTGGTTCGCGGAAGACCTCACGCAGGTACTCGTCGTCGACCATCTCGTCGGCGAGGATGTCGTCATCGATGACGTCCTCGGCCGAAACGGTCGTTCCGCGTCCGGTGCGGTGCCGGTCGTGCACGGCTGGTCCTCGTCTTCACGGTGGGGACGGCGCGGCCGAGTCGGCCGCCGTCGTGGTCGAGCTGGTTCGTCTTGTGGACAACTGGTTCGCCCCTGCGCAATAGGTAACCCCGTCACGGGGCCGTCGACCAGCCTCTGTCGGTGGGCTGTCGTGGAGATACGACGAGCGGCACGCGCCCTCATCCGATCAGGTGAATTCCTCGCCGTCCGCCGCGCTGCACGTGCAGCGGAAAGTGCGAAAAGCACGTGCATTCGCAGGTGAAGGGGCTATTCGGGGGTCCGCGCGGACCGCTTACTTGGCGTCCTTTTCGATCTTGGTGCCGTCACCGAAGTACAGCTTGCGTGTCTCTTCGGTGGTGTTGCCGTTCTTATGGGTTACCTCGACCGTGTTCACGGTGAAACCCTCGTTCTGATCTATGTAAACGTGCTTGACCACGAAGTAGGCGATGCCGGCGTACTTCCGGCGGAGCCCGTCGGACCCTCCTTCGGCGAGCTCGCCGGTGGTCATGGAGTGGGCGGTCTCGGGATCCTCGGTGACCGTGTTGAGGTAGTCCTGCGAGCGCTGACCCATCGTCTTGGGGTCGTGCGACCGGACCAGGTACCGCCGCTTCGACGTCGACATGGAGGCGGGTGTGACCGGCGGCTTCTGGGGCTCGCGCGTGGCGGTGGGCGACGACGGGGCGTCGGTGCCGGAGGTGCCGGAACCCGGTCCGCCCGCCGGTGCGCTGCCCGACGGGCGGCCGGAGGACAGCCGGTCCGCCACGTTGCCCGGGTTCGTGCCGGGCGCGGGCGTCGTCGTCGGTTCGCTGCCGGCAGCCGTCGAGGTGGGGGACTCGGTCGCGTCGGTACTCGGCGGGACGGTGCCGTCCAGGTCGTACTCGCCCGGCAGCATCGGTGCGCCGCCGTGCCGGTCGGGCCAGCCCTGGATGGCCTGCTGATCCTCCTGTGGCTGGCTGACCAGCACCGAACCGGCGACCAGGAGCGAGACCACCACCCCACCCGAGGCGAGGCTGGCGAACCAGGCCGCCTTGCGCCAGGTCGGCGGTGGCGTGACGGAGGCAGGCACGGACCCGAGGTCGAACTTGCCGAGCCCGTCCGGTGGTGGCGGCGCGACGTAGACGCGCGCCTCGTCGTCCTCGCGCTCACGCTCGGGCTCGGTCTTCGGTGCGGTGAGCGAGACCTTGGTGCGCCGGACCGTGGGCTCGTTCGAGCCGGCCGGCTGCGGCTCAGCCGTTTCCGCGGCCGGGGCGCCGATGGGCAGCTCGCCCTGGGAGGCCGCGTACTCGGGACCCGGTACCGGCAGTGACCCGGTGATCGACGACGCGAGCGGATCGGGTGCAGCAGGACCGCCACCGTGGCGCCGGTACTGCTGCTGAGGTGGCACGGACTGCCGTGCGGGCGGCACCGCCGGGGTCCAGGTGCCGTGCCCGGCACGGCGATGCCTGCCGGGACGGGACCGGTGTGCGCTGGGAACGGTCGTGTCGTGCTCGGTGTGGTCGGCCCTACCGCTCATGCCTGGTGGACCCCTCGTCGTGCTCCACCTGACGGCGTTCCTGCCCGGATTAAACCGATTGGACCAGTGAGATCACGAGCATCTGCACGGCACGATGCACGTGCGCGGCGGTCTGCCGCGCCGGTGACGCACCGGAGATTCCTCACCCCGCCCAGAGTAAGTGCCTTCGGCGGTTGACGCGTGCCTGGGGCGGCAAGTCCGTCGGATATCACCCCTCTGGGCGCATCCGAACGGCCGGAGTAGTCGGCAGCGTGTGCTATCAGCCGCCGCTGCGGTACCTCTCCTGGGTCGAGCGCAGTGCTCTGGTGGCCACGGCGCCACTCCCCGTCGCCACCACGATCGCGAGGATGTCGGCGGCGGGCCCGCCGGTGCTGAGCAGGAGCGCGAGCAGTGCGGCTGCGGTCGTGCCACCCGCGACGGGCCACCGGCTGCGGACGTACTGCGCGACCGGTGCGCCTCCCGCGCGCTTGTTGGCTGCACTGTTCAGGACGGCGAGGTATCCGGCGTGATACAGCGCGGCCAGCAGGCTGGCGATCGCGATCACGGCGGCGATCACGCCCACGATGGTTCCCATGGCTCCAGTGTGCCCGTTCAGGCGACGGTCCGGCTCGGGGTATTACCCTGAGAAACGGGTCAGCGCCCGAGCCTGCCCCGCCCGAGGTTCAGCAGCGCCATCGCGAGCTGGCGGCCCTCCGGCCCGAGTTCGCGGTAGCGGGCGAGCACGTCCATCTCCCTGTTGTAGACGATGCGCGGGCCACCCGCGGCCATCCGGGCGGCACCGATGGTCTTGGACACCTCGACGCGGCGCTTCACCAGCCGCAGGATCTCGGCGTCGAGCCAGTCGATCTCCTGCCGCAGCGCGTCGATGTCCTGCGCCGTCGGCTCGCCGGTCTCGCTGTCCTCGTGGGTCTGGGCGTTCATCTGGACCTCCGGTGGTTTCCGGGTCCGCCTGCGGTCCCAGAGCCGAAGAAAGCCCCGGGTCCGCGGACTCCGGGGCTTACTGTGATGGCGGTCTGGCACTACGCGATCACGGGAGCCGGAGTCCGGGTCCCGTAGAAAAATCGAAAGTCTCGAGTGCTGCAGTACCGCATGGAAACGAGTATGGCATATATACGGCGACGGCGGCGGAAGGGCGCGCCGGCCTCCGCGAACCCGCACAGCGGCGCCACTTCGTCAGAGCCCCCAGGTAGCGTGAACCCACGATGAGCACCCTCTTCGACCTCCCCCCGGGATCCAGCAGGCACGCCGACCTGCTCGACGATCTCAACCCCGCTCAGCGTGCCGCGGTGGAACACGGCGGCGGTCCGCTGCTGGTGGTCGCCGGTGCGGGGTCGGGGAAGACCCGGGTGCTGACCAGGCGCATCGCCTACCTGCTCGCCGAGCGGGACGTGCACCCGGGCCAGATCATGGCGATCACCTTCACCAACAAGGCGGCCGCCGAGATGCGTGACCGGGTGCGCGAGCTGGTCGGGCGGCGCGCCAACGCGATGTGGGTGTCCACGTTCCACTCGATGTGCGTGCGGTTGCTGCGCCGGGAGGCGAAGACACTCGGCATGTCGTCCAACTTCTCGATCTACGACGCCGACGACTCGCGGCGGCTGATCACCCTGGTGGCGCGTGATCTCGACCTCGACCCGAAGCGGTACCCGGCGCGCGCGCTCGGCGCGCACATCTCGAACCTGAAGAACGAGCTGCTGGACGCCGACTCGGCGGCCACGCGGTCGGGCAACGACTACGAGCGCAGGGCCGCGGAGGTGTACGCCGAGTACCAGCGCAGGCTCACGCAGGCCAACGCCATGGACTTCGACGACCTGATCATGCGCACGGTCGAGCTGATGCAGGTCTTCCCCGACGTCGCCGAGTACTACCGGCGCCGCTTCCGGCACGTGCTCGTCGACGAGTACCAGGACACCAACCACGCGCAGTACACGCTGGTGCGCGAACTGGTCGGCACGGAGGTCACCGAGTCCGGCGTGCACCCGGCCGAGCTGTGCGTCGTCGGCGACGCCGACCAGTCGATCTACGCGTTCCGCGGCGCCACGATCCGCAACATCGAGGAGTTCGAGCGCGACTTCCCGAGCGCGCGCACGATCCTGCTGGAGCAGAACTACCGGTCCACGCAGACGATCCTGTCGGCGGCCAACTCGGTCATCGCGCGCAACAGCAACCGGCGGGACAAGCGGTTGTGGACCGATTCCGGCGACGGCGCGAAGATCGTCGGCTACGTCGCCGACAACGAGCACGACGAGGCGGCGTTCGTCGCGGGCGAGATCGACGCGCTGGCCGACCGGGGCGAGGCCCGGTACTCGGATGTCGCCGTCTTCTACCGGACCAACAACCAGTCGCGCGTGTTCGAGGAGATCTTCATCAGGCTCGGCCTGCCGTATCGCGTCGTCGGCGGGGTGCGCTTCTACGAGCGGCGTGAGGTGCGGGACGCGCTGGCCTACCTGCGGGTGCTCGCCAACCCGGAGGACACGGTGAGCCTGCGCCGCATCCTCAACGTGCCGAAGCGGGGGATCGGGGACCGCGCGGAGGCGGTGCTGGCCACGCACGCCGAGCGGGAAAGGGTCTCCTTCGCCACGGCCCTGCGGGATGCGGTGGCCGGCCGGGTTGCGTTGCTCAACCCGCGCTCGCAGAAGGCGATCACGTCGTTCGTCGAGTTGATGGACGGCCTGTACGAGCTGGTCGAGTCGGGCATGCCGGTGGCCGAGGTGCTCGAGGCGGTGCTGGAGCGCACCGGGTACCGCGCCGAGCTGGACGAGTCGGACGACCCGCAGGATGCCTCCCGGCTGGAGAACCTCGACGAACTGGTCAACGTGGCGCGCGAGTTCGCCGAGTTCGCGGAGACCTTGCTCGGGCCGGAAGCCGATCAGGGCACGGACACCGACACCGACACCGACACCGACACGGACACGGACGCGGGAGCCCCGGAGCCGGCCTCCCTGCCCGCCTTTCTCGAGCGCGTGGCGCTGGTCGCCGACGCGGACTCGATCCCGACGCCCGACGGGGAGGACGGCGCCGAGGACGCGGAGAGCGACTCTGGCGTGGTGACGCTGATGACGGTGCACACCGCCAAGGGGCTGGAATATCCGGTGGTGTTCGGCACCGGATGGGAGGACGGCATCTTCCCGCACATGCGCGCCCTCAGCGAGCCGAAGGAGCTGGCGGAGGAGCGCAGGCTCGCCTACGTGGCGATCACCAGGGCCCGGCAGCGGCTGTACCTTTCGCGCGCCCTGATGCGCACTGCCTGGGGTCAGCCGATGAGCAACCCGGCCTCCCGCTTCATCGACGAGATTCCCGCCGAGCTTCTCGACTGGCGCCGGGTGGAGCCGTCCGGCGGCTTCGGCCAGAGTGGTTCGCCGCGTGCGGCGACGACGTGGGGACGCCGGCAGGGCTTCGGCGCCGACTCCGCACAGGCCGGGATCGCGGCCGGCGGCACGCGCGGCACGTCGTTCAAGGGCTGGAAGGACGGCTGGAAGGACACGGTCGCGCTCAAGCTGGACGTCGGTGACCGCGTCAGCCACGACAAGTACGGCCTCGGCACGGTCGTCTCGACAGAGGGGACCGGGCCGCGCGCCACGGCGACCGTCGACTTCGGCGCCGCCGGCAAGGTGCGGCTGATGCTGATCGGCAGTGTGCCGATGGTCAAGCTCTGACCTTTTCGGGTGAAGCCCACGGCGGCAACCCATTTCGTCGTACCCCCGCGCTAACCTTATTCGAACACAAGTTCGACAGCCGGAGGCGGGGTGCCCCGTCCCCGGGAGTTTGGGGGTAGCGGTGTGGACAAAGTGCGTGGCCGCTGTGCGGCTTGCTGAGGGGCCGACGTGGAGCCGTGGTTCCGGGCCGTCAGCGGCGGCGTCCGGGAGTATCTGGACGAACTGGCGGGCCGGGCGGCGGCGGATGGTGGGTCGCTCGCGCCGGACGTCGCCAGGCTCGTCGCGGCCTGGCGTCTCGTGCTCCGGCTGCACGGCCGGACGGCCCGGCGCGGCTGCCGGGCATGTCGCGGGCGGCGCGGAGGGAGGCTGTGCACGGTGTGGCAGGTCGCCGTGGGCTACTTCCTCCGGCGTCCGCCCGAATGACGGTATCGATACTTCCGCGAGGGTCAGCGCAGCCGCGCTCGGATCATGGTGCGGGTGCTCAGACGCTGACCCCGCGGGCGGCCAGCCACGAGCGGGGGTCGGCCTTCTGGCCGTCGGCCGTCCAGACCTCGAAGTGCAGGTGCGGGCCGGTGGACTGGCCGCGGTTGCCCATCTCGGCGATCTGCTCGCCTGCCTTCACCCGCTGGCCCTCGTACACCGAGTAGCTGTTGACGTGCCCGTAGACGTGCACCGTGCCGTCGTCCAGCTGCACCCGAACCCACAGGCCGAAGCCGCTGGCGGAACCCGCCTCGATCACGGTCCCGTCGGCGGCCGCGACGATCGGGGTTCCGACGCTGTTCGCGATGTCGATGCCGTAATGAGTCGTGCCCCACCGTGCGCCGAAGCCGGAGGTGAAGCTGCCCTGCGCGGGCGCGACCGTCTTCGGGCGGGCGGCCTCCTCGGCGGCCTTGCGCGCGGCCTCCGCCTCGCGCTGCAGCCGTTCCTCGGTCACCTGTGCGCTGTCGGCAAGCTTCTCCGCCTCGGCGGAGGCGTCGGTGGTGCGGGCGACCGGGAGCAGTTCGGGAGCACCCGCGGGCGTGTCGCCGCCAACGCCGAAGGCCGCACTGGCGTCACGAGCATTCGCCAGCGGCGTCACACGGTCGGAATCGGACGAGGTCTCGGAGGTGGTGGCGGCTTGCAGAGTCTGACCTGCGGCGGCAGCGGCGAAAGCGCCAGCGGCGACGGCCGCGACGACCACTCGGCCACGCAGGGCCGACGAGGGCGCGGGGAGCCTATGAGATCCCCGGACGCGAACAACCGCACCGTCAAGTGCATCTTCGAGCGCCGGGGAAGGAGCTTGGCCGCCGGGGGAGCGGTGTCGAGCCAAGACAGGGGCCTTCCGTTACTTGGGGAAGTCAAGCCTCGGACGCCGGGCGGGGGATCCCGGTGAGCGGCTTCGGGGTGACCGCTCGATGGCTCGCCGACCTGGGGAGGTTTGCTCGCCATGTCCTTTCGTGACCTGACCGTAATGGGGACCGGGGGACAGTAACGAAGAGGCACCGTCGCGAGCAAGATCCGGCACGCGTGTCGGCTGAACGTGGCTGCCGTGTGCGGCCCCGGATGCCGGAATGACTCAAGGTAGAGAGCCTATTGCTCCAATCGGTGTGACTTGCGTTACATATGCGCAACCGGAGGTTTCCGCGTTCCCACTCACGGTTATTCAGCGGCTTGCTCCATGCGCTCGGACGGTCGCACCCCGCGGCGCAGGCTGCTCGCGCCACTGTTGCTAGCGTCGGCACCGTCAAAGCATCCCGGACCCGCTCGAAAGTCCAGACGGTGGTCCGCAAAGGCCGAGTGAGGTCCGCGGGCTCCGGGCGACCACGGGTTCATGACAGCCGACCAGCACCGAGGTGAGTCGATGTACGGTCCCACCCGGCCGCGCCCAGTCCTCCCAGGCCGGTGGCTGTGAGTTCGCCGAGTTCGCCGAGTTCCCAGAATTCCCGGAGTTCGCCGAGTTCACCGGCGCCGCTGGGAACCGAGCAGGGCGTGTCCGCGATGCTGCCCGCCCTCGGTGCGGCCGGTCTGGCGGCGGCACTGCTCGCGGCCGGTGCCGCGCTGCCGGTCGTCGACGGTGGCGAGCCGGGCTTCACCAGCGCTCCGTTGCTGGTCGCGCTGGCGCTCCTGCCCGTCCTGCTGGCCGCCGTCCTCGCGGCACGCGGGTGGCAGGCCGGCGCGGCGGGTGTCCTCGCCGGTTTCGCCGCGCTCGCGCCCGGCAGTGTCGTGCTGCACCTGCAGTTCGCGGCGGACCCCTCGGCGGCGGTCCGAACCGAGCTCTACCTGCCCACCGATCTCGCGCAGCACTCGCCGGCGGCCGGGCTGTGGCTGCTGCTGTCCGGCCACGTGATGGCAGCGGTCGCGGGCGTGCTCGCGGTGCGGGCAGGCAGGCGGGCCGAAACTTCTGGGACCTCCGGGACCTCTGCGGAAGGCCCCGACGCCGTGGACCAGTGGCGTCGGCGGTGGCTGCTGCCCGCGGTGCTCGCCGCGGTACTCGCGGCGATCGGGCTGCTCATGGCACCGGTCGTTTCCGAGGACGTGTACCTGCTGGCGCGGAACGCGTTCGAGGGCCCGGCTTTCGCCCTCGCCGGATACCTGCTGATCGCCGGTGCCCTTCCGCTGGCCGCAGCCCTCGCGATGACGTCCGCCTCCGTGGACTTCGCTCGCGGCTGTCTCGCCGGGCTGGGCGTCGCCGTGGTCCTGCTCGCGCTGCCGAGCGTGGTGGCCGGTGCCGTCGTACCGGTGGCCGGCATCAGCGCCGGCCCGATCGTGGCCTTGGCCGGAGCCGCCGGCCTCTTCTGGCTCGCGCGCACCTCGTCCGTCGCGCGAGCGGTGCCCGAACAGGCGGACGACCAGGCGGGCGGGGCCTCCGTACCCGGACGGCGCCGCCTGCAGGTGGCAACCGGCGTGCTCGCGATGCTCACGGCCGCGGCCGCGATCGCCGGATCCTTCGCCGCCCAGCTGGCCACGGCAGGACCGGGCCCCGCGCCGGAGAGCCCGGCCCGGTGGCTGCTGTTCACGGCGGGAGCTCTGGTCGGAGTGCTCGGTGCGGCGATGTTCGTGCCCCGCCTCGCTCCGGTGGTGCGTCCGGTGTTGTCGGTCGCCTGGGCCGGGGTGCTGATCGCCGCGACCGCCGTGCTCGACACCGCGATCACCGCCACCGGCTTCCGCGGCTCCGTCTCCACCGGGCCGGGAGTCCTGCCGGCCTGGCTGGCTATGTGCGGTGCCGCGGTGACCGCATGCTGCTCCGCTGTCACCGGCGTCGTGGAGCGGGAGGACATCGGGGACATCGACGGCACCCAGAGCGGCGCGCCCGGCGAGTCCCGGGTCGACGTCAACCTGCTCACCCCGCTGGCCGCCGCGGCGATCCTCAGCGTCGCCGCCTTCGGAATGCCGGTCGTCACCGCACCCGACTACGTGGCCGCCGGGCTGTGGTCGGAGTTCCGGACTCCGTCCTGGGGCCTCCTGGCCGGAGCTCTCACCGTGCTCGGCGCCATCGCGTTGGCCCTGCGCAGCAGGCCCGTGCCTGGGGCCGGGCTGCTGACGGGTGCCGCCACTCTGCTCGGGCTGCGCGCGGCCACGCTGCCGCTCAGCGGTGCGTACATCGACGGGGCGAGGCCCGGCAGCGGCTTCTGGTTCGCCCTCGCCGCTGCCGCCGCGCTGCTGATCGCGGCGGGTATCGCCGTTGCCGGACGGTCCCGGCGCGCCGCAACGTGACCGGCGAGCGCCGCGGCGCCGATGCCGACGCCGTGCGCTCCGGCCGTGTGCCCTGCGTCCTCCATGTCCCCCGCGTCGTGCTCGCCGAACTGGGCGGCCCGCAAGACGCGGCGGTGGCGCTGGCCCGCGCCTTGCGCGACGACGGTGCCGAGGTCGTCTACACCGGCGTGCTGTCCGACCCCGGTGCGGTGGCGGCCATCGTGGAGCAGGAGGACCCCGACCTGCTCGGGCTGACGATCGCTCCCGGTGCCGGGAATGCACTCGCGGACGCGGTGGCCGCGGCCGTGCCCGCCGTACGCGTCGCGATCCTCGACGCGGGCAGCCTCTCCGCCATCGCCACCCTGATCGCGGACGCCGACGGCACCGGCCGGGTGAAGCGCGCCGCGATCTGTGCCACAGACACCAGCTCAGCGGGGTATCGGTGACCGAGTTCACCGGATGCGGGGGCCCTGATCCAAAACCGGATCGCTAGGGTCGTCTCAGTCCAACAGCAGCACGTTTCGAATTCCACACAGTGGTGTGTCGTCAGGAGACTGAAGTAGTGGATCTCTACGAGTACCAGGCGAAGGATCTGTTCGCCGCGCATGGCGTCCCGGTGTTGGCCGGTGAGGTGGCGAGTAGCCCGGAGGAGGCGCAGGCCGCGGCGGAGCGGATCGGTGGTCCGGTTGTGGTGAAGGCGCAGGTGAAGACGGGTGG
>NZ_JAEHOB010000015.1 GCF_016464705.1 Qaidamihabitans albus | reverse complement strand
CCCGAAGGGGTGTGGGAGAGTAGGACACCGCCGTACACAAATTAGAAACCCCGGGAACGATCGGTTGAGAATGTGAATTCTCTCGATCGTTCCCGGGGTTTTCTTTATGTCGGCGTATTTCGTTGGACCGTCGCCCGGGTGGCTGCGAAGCTGGCCGGGTGGATGTCACGCTGCACACCGATGTCGGCGCGTTCGCCGAGCTGGCGCGGCCCTTCTACGCGGCCGATCCGGTCCGGCACACCGGCGCGCTCACCGCGCTGCGCGACATCGAGCGCGCCGGTGGGGCTACCGCGCTGATCAGCGCCGATGATCGTGATGGGCTCGGCGCCGTCCTGAGCTGGCACGCCCCGTTCCCGGCGGTGGTGAGCGGCGTGCCGGCCGAGGCGGCCCCCGTGGTCGCGGGCGCACTGGCCTCCTCGCACTCCCACCTGGGCGGCGTCACCGGGCCACGCCGCGAGGCGGAGGCGTTCGCCCGCGAGTGGTGCGCGCTCACCGGCGCGACGGTGAGCGGGGAACACTCCAACCGCCTCTACGAACTCGGTGAGCTGGCCGAACCGGTAGGTGTGCGCGGAGAACCGCGCCTCGCCACCGCGGCCGACACCGGCCTGCTCACGCGCTGGCGGCAGGCCTTCACGCGCGAGGCGCTGCCACTGGCACCGCCGGAGGCCGATCCGGCCGGTGCCGTGGCGCGGGTGATCGACGGCGGTGAAACGTACGGCCTCTGGTGCGTGGACGGCGAGCCCGTCGCCATGGCGCTCGCGAGGAAACCGCAGTGCGGGATGTCGAGAATCGGCTACGTCTACACACCGCCCGAACTGCGTGGCCACGGCTACGCGGCAGCGGTCACGGCGGCCGCGTCCCGGCGGCTGCGGGAAGCCGGCGTCCGGCACGTGGTCCTGTTCGCCGACACCACCAACCCGGTGTCGAACAGGGTTTACCGGCGGCTGGGCTACCGCCCGATACTGGAGACCGCCGAACTGGCCCTCCGCCCGGCCGGGGAGGCGTCCGTACCCTGGACGGTGTGAGCACCCCACGACTGCTGATCATCCAGCCCGATGCGGCCGACCCGCCCGGCCCGTTGGGTGACTGGCTCGTCGAGGCCGGAGCGGAGCTCGACGTGCGGCGGCCACCGGGCGACGTTCTCCCGCAGGATGCCGCCGAGTACCAGGGCGTCGTGTGCCTGGGCGGCGGCATGGGGGCGGAGGACGACCGGGACCATCCGTGGCTCGCCGACATACGCAGGCTCCTCGCCAGGGCCGCGGGCACCGGATCGCCGACGCTGGCGGTCTGCCTGGGGGCGCAGCTGCTCGCCGTCGCCACCGGCGGCCGGGTCGACCGTGGCACCGACGGCCCCGAGGCCGGTCCCGCGCTGGTCTCGAAGAAGGACGCCGCGTGGAAGGATCCGCTCTGCGCCGAGCTGCCCCTTGTGCAGGACGTGCTGCAGTTCCACCGGGACGCCGTCGTCCAGCTGCCGCCGAACGCGGAGCTGCTCGCCTCCGCACCGCGATATCCGCACCAGGCGTTCCGCGTGGGCCGCTTCGCCTACGGCCTCCAGTTCCACATCGAGACGACCCCCGAGACCGTCCGGGACTGGGCCGGGAACGCGCCGGAGATCGCCGAAACCGCACGTACCGGATCCCTGGAGCCCGGCGCGCTCGCCGAGACGCACACCGACCTCGCCGAGACCTGGCGGCCGTTCGCCCACCGCTTCGTCCGCCTCGCCGCGGGCGAGCTGGAACCCGCCGGCTCCCGCCCCCGCACCCTTCCCCTCGCCTGACGCCGAACCGGGAGCGCCTGCGGCTACGGTGGTAGCCGATGGTAGAGCGTGCCAGGCCGACCGCGTCCGCGGCGAGGTTCGGGTTCACCGAAGACCGCGCCGAGGCGGATCTTCGTGCTGCCGGCTGGTGGGGCGAGTCGGGGCCGGCGAACGGCGGCGAACCCGTACTCGCGGCCCTGTCCCGGACCCCCGACCCCGATCTCGCGCTCCGTGCGATCGACCGCATCCGCGAGGCCGACCCCGCCGGCTGGCCGGAGCTTTCCGAGGCACTGCGGGTGGACGCCGTCCTGCGCGGACGCCTGCTCGCCGTGATCGGGTCCTCGAGCGCCCTCGCCGACTTCCTGGTCAGTACGCCGGAGCAGTGGCGGCGTCTCGCCGGAGTGGCGTGCACGGCCGCCGACGACTACAGCGCGGCCCTCGATCAGGCGATCCGGCGCGACGGCGATGTGCTCACCGGCAACGACGCGGCCCTGGCGCTGCGGACCGGATACCGCGGGCTGCTCCTGGAGATCGCCGCCGTCGACCTGGGACACCTGGTGGAGCCGGAGCTGACGGAGCCGTCCTACGTCGCGACGGCGAGCGCGCTCACCGCACTCGCCGAGGCGGCGCTGCGGGCCGGGCTCACCGTGGCCGGGCACGACGTCCCCGGCGCCGCGGACGCCACGCTCGCCGTCATCGCGATGGGCAAGTGCGGCGGCCGGGAGCTGAACTACGTCAGCGACGTCGACGTGGTGTTCGTCGGGGACGGGGACATCCAGGCGGCCACCCGCCTCGCCACCACGATGATGCGCATCGTCGGCACGGCCTGTTTCGAGGTCGATGCCGCCCTGCGCCCGGAAGGCAAGGCCGGCGCGCTGGTGCGCACACTCGACGGGCACGAGGCCTACTACCGCAAATGGGCGCGGACGTGGGAGTTCCAGGCGCTGCTCAAGGCTCGCCCTGTCGCCGGGGACGCCGAGCTCGGGCAGCGCTACGCCGAACTCGTCGCGCCGATGGTGTGGTCGGCGTCGGAGCGGGAGAACTTCGTGCCCGACGTGCAGCAGATGCGCAGGCGCGTGGAGCGGCACGTGCCTGCCGAGATCGCCGACCGTGAACTCAAGCTCGGCCGAGGGGGCCTGCGGGACGTCGAGTTCGCCGTGCAACTGCTGCAGCTCGTGCACGGCCGGGTGGACCCCGACCTGCGGTCCGGATCCACCATGGAGGCACTCGAAGCGCTGGGTGCGGCTGGTTACGTCGGCCGGGCCGACGCCGCGGAGCTCGCGTCTTCGTACGAGTTCCTGCGCATGGTGGAACACCGGCTGCAGCTGCGCAGGCTCCGCCGCACGCATCTCTTCCCCGACTTCGACGACACCACGGAACTGCGCTGGCTCGCCCGGGCCTGCGGGATGCGGCCGGCACGGGGCCGCTCGGTGAGCGAACTGCTGGCGGCCGAGTTCCGCCGGAACGTGCAGCGCATCCGCCGCCTGCACGAAAAGCTGTTCTACCGCCCGCTGCTGGAATCGGTGGCACGGGTGCCGACCGCCGCGCTGCGGCTCACCACCGAGCAGGCCGCCAGCAGGCTCGCCGCGCTCGGCTATGCGGCTCCCGACGGCGCGCTGCAGCACATCAAGGCGCTCACCTCCGGCGTCTCCCGCAGGGCCTCGATCCAGCAGGCCCTGCTGCCGGTGCTGCTCGACCTGCTCGCGGACACCCCGGACCCGGACGGCGGCCTGCTCGCCTACCGGCGCGTTTCGGAGGCGCTCGCGGACACCCCCTGGTACCTGCGCGTGCTGCGGGACGAGGCCGCGGTCGTGGAGCGGCTCGCGACGGTGCTCGGCACCTCCCGGCTGGTGCCCGACCTGCTCGTGCGGGCGCCCGAGGTCCTGCAGCTGCTCGGACATCCGGAGCGCCTCGCCGGACGTTCACCGGAAGAGGTGGCGACGTCGTTGCGCGCAGCCGCCCGCAGGCAGCCCGGGCTCCGCGCGTCCGTCACGGCGGCCCGGTCGCTACGGCGGCACGAGCTGCTGCGAGTCGCCTGCGCCGACCTGCTCGGCCTGCTGGACGTGCCCGCCGTGTGCGGGGCCCTGTCGTCGGTGTGGGCCGCGGTCCTCCAGAGCGCTCTCGCTGCGGCCATCCGGTACAAGGCCGCCGAGATCGGTGGTGAGCCCGCGCGGATCGCGGTCATCGGCATGGGGCGGCTCGGCGGCGCGGAGCTCGGTTACGGCTCCGACGCCGACGTGCTGTTCGTGTGCCAGGCGGCGGAGGGCGCGGCCGACTCCGAGGCACTGAAGTTCGCGGCCTCGGTCGCCGAGACGGTGCGCCGCTCGCTCGGCGCACCGAGTCAGGACCCCGCCCTCGAAGTGGACGCGAACCTGCGGCCGGAGGGTCGCAGCGGTCCACTCGTGCGGACCCTCGAGTCCTACCGGGTGTACTACGAACGGTGGAGCGAGGTCTGGGAGGCACAGGCGCTGCTACGGGCACGGTTCATCGCGGGCGACGAAGAGCTCGGCGACCGGTTCACGGCCATCATCGATCCGTTCCGCTACCCCGAGGGTGGCCTCGACGCCATCCGGGTGCGCGAGGTCCGCCGCATCAAGGCACGGGTCGACACCGAGCGGATGCCGAAGGGCGCGGACCCCACCACACACACCAAACTCGGCAGGGGCGGCCTCGCCGACGTCGAGTGGACCGCGCAGCTGCTCCAGCTGCGGTACGCGCACGAGGTGCCCGAGCTGCGGACGACCTCGACACCAGGGGCCTTGCACGCGATGGCGGACGCCGGGCTGGCCGAGGCCGCGGACGTCCGCTCGCTCATCGACGCGTGGACGCTGGCCACGAAGGCCAGGAACGCGGCGACGCTGGTACGGGGCAAGCCGGTCGACCAGCTGCCCCCGTCGGGCCGGGGCCTGGCGGCGGTCGCGCGCGTGCTCGGTTACTCGGCCGACGACGACCCCGGCGAGTTCCTCGACGCCTACCGGCGCACGACGCGGCGCGGACACGCCGTCGTGGAGCGTCTCTTCTACGAGAGCTGACCGCCCAGCTCTTGCTCACCTTCGCGGGACGGGTGGGCGCGGCGAACCTAGGGTGTGGACCGTGACCGAACGAGAACCATTCCGGGTCCGGATCAAGGTGCGGCACTACGAGCTCGACACACTGGGCCACGTCAACCATGCCGTCTACCACTCCTACGGCGAGGTGGCCAGGCTCGAACTGCTGGAGCGGGCCGGCGGCCTCGACGGCGGGCTCCAGGACCAGCGGCTCGCCTCGGTCATGCTCGAGTCGACCATCAGTTTCCGGCGGGAGCTGCGGGCGGGCGACGAGATCGACGTGACGTGCGTGGTGAAGTTCGGCAGCGGCAAGACGTTCCGGATGGACTCCGACATCTACCGTGCCGACGGCACGCTCGCCGCCGAGATCACCTGCACGCTCGGGCTGATGGACCTCGACCGCCGCAAGCTCGTCGTGGACCCGCGAGGCCGCTTCGAGCAGGCCGGGGTGAACACCCGCCTGCTCTGTGGCGAGGAGTGATCCAGCGCGGCTGTCGATACGTCGTCGAGCCCCGCCGCGCTCGCGGCGGGGCTCCTCGCTGTGCCATACATGATGTCACATTGTGTGACGTTGCTGTATGGGACGTTGCTGTATGTGGGGATCAACAGCCCTCACCAGTCGGCAACACCTGGCTTCCACATGCGTGCATTCCCGGACCCGCTGGGTGCCAGGGGAGAGCGCTCCCGCGGCAGCGGTGTCGTGGGCCGCAAGAACATATGCGAACGTCGGCCGGCCTCGGCTCGGTGTTCGGGTGGGACCCTGTCGCGCATCGTCCGCACTCCCGGTACCAAACCACCAGTTCGCCCGTACCAGGTACTACATCTTTCTTATAGCGACTGACGCAGGCTCGGGTGAAGGTGCGGGCACAGCCGCAGCGGGTCGATCTGGTGCTCCGCTCGAACGCGATCCCCGTCCCGATCACGTCCGGTGTGAAGAGCTTGGCGCCCGTCGCCTCCTGGGTGGCACCTCGTAGACGTCCTTGTCGATCGGCCCCGGTTCCCGGACGCGTCCGGGCAGGGGAAGCCGAGCGGCCGTGAGTACACGAGGCTGACCGGCGCCTCGAAGCCCCGGACGAACACTTTGAGATATGCTACATTTTGCAAACTGTCATGGCTCTGCGCGTGCGGGGTGGGTGCATTGGATCTGGAGGAGCGAGCATGAAGGAAGCGTTCGGCGTCCTGAGCAGCGACTGGAAGGAGGGCATCAACTGGGCGAAGGTCCGCGAGTGGCGGCTGTCACGGGCACGCGAGGCGATGGCGCGGCACGGGCTGGGTGCCATCCTGTGCATGTACGACGAGAACATGCGCTACGTCTCCTCGACGTACACCCCGGGCTGGAACCGGTTGAAGCCGGGTCTGCGCTATGTCCTGCTCGTCGAGGGCAAGGCGCCGATCGTATACGAGCAGGGTGACATCGGCTTCCACCTCGAGGTGCACAACCCGTGGATCCCCAAGGAGAACATCCGCCACTCCTTCGCCTGGATCAAGGGTGCGGCCGGGCCGGCGTCCACGCAGCAGGTCGACAAGTTCACCGAAGCCATCCTTGGTGATCTCGAGGACGCGGGCGTGCGGGACAAGCCACTCGGCGTGGACTTCATCGACATCAACATGATCCGCTCCTTCGAGCGCGCGGGCATCACCTGGACCGACGGCATGACGCCGATGATGGAGGCACGCGCCATCAAGAGTCCGGACGAGCAGAAGGCGGTCCGCATTGTGGGCGCCATCTGTGACGCGTTGCACTACGAGTTCAGCCAGTTCCTGAAGCCCGGGCTGACCGAGAACGAGGTCGCCGCCTTCGGCTTCGAGTACCTGTACTCGATCCCGGGCATGGAGGACGTCGAGGACGTCATCGTGTCCTCGGGGCCCAACGCGTGGCCGAACTGGCGCAACTTCTCCGACCGCATCATCCGTCCCGGTGAGCTCGTCATCATCGACCTCGCGGCGCTGACCTGGAACGGTTTCAAGTCGTGCGTGTACCGCACCTACTGTGTGGGAGGCAAGCCCACGGACGAGCACCGGCAAACCTACGACACCGCCCACAAGTGGCTGTGGGACTCGATCGAGACGGTTCGTCCCGGTGTGACGACCGCAGACATCGCCAGCAAGTGGCCTTCGGCCGCCGAGGCATGGGGCTACGTCGACGAGGACCAGGCCGCCGCCAACCTGTGGGGCCACGGACTCGGGCTCGCCCAGTACGACCAGCCGGTCATCTCGCGTATCTGGTCCCTGGACCATCCCCAGGAGATCCAGCCCGGAATGGTCTTCGCGCTGGAGACCCAGCACGGAAAGAAGTTCGATCACGGCGTGCGGCTCGAGGAGATGCTCATCGTCACCGACGACGGCGCCGACATGGTGTCGACTTACAAGTCGCACGAGATCATCGAGGCAGGCTGAACGTGCCGCGCGTATTGACGTTGTCCGACGAGGCAGCGCGCGACGCCGCCGTCGCGGGCGCCAAGGCCGCCGGTCTGGCCGTGGCGTCCGCGGCCGGTCTCCCGGTGCTTCCCGGAGTGGTCGTACCCGTTGTGGAGTCCGCCGACGTGGTCAGCGCAGCGACGGGTGCGCTGGGCTCCCACGGGAGCGCCGGTCGCGCCCGGCTCGCGGTCATGAAGACGGAACCTGAGGCAGAGCTGCTCGGCGAGCTGTGCGCGCGACTGAGCGGCTTCTCGGAGCCATTGATCGTGCGCTCCTCGAGCCCCCTCGAGGCCGACGGCACATGGTCGGGCGCGTTCTCCAGCTTCCACGGGATCACGGTCGACGACCTGGGCACCGCGGTCCGGGGCTGCTGGGGGTCGGCATTTTCGGCCGGCGTCCTCGACAGGGCGAGTAACACCGGCACATCGCCGGAAGATCTCGGCCTGGCGGTGCTGGTGCAGCCCGAGCTGCAGCCTGATGTCGGCGGCACCGCTGCGCTCAGAGCCGACGGCAGCGTCGAGATCACGTCGACAACCGGCCCGCTGTTCCCCCTGATGGAGGGTCATGTCGAGGGCTCCGTATCGGCCGTCGGGCCGGACGACTCCGTCCGTGAGCATGGGGATGTCCACGAGCACCTGGCGCGGCGCGTCGCGGGGCTGGTCCGCCGGGTCCACGAGGTGCTCGAACACCAACTGATCGAGTGGGCCGCCGCCGAGGGGCGCGTGTACCTCCTGCAGAGTTTGCGGTCGTCCGTGGCGTCCCCGCCGGGGGAGACCCACCCCGCGACGGTCGAGCCCACCCTGTTGTCGGACGTCGCCGTGCGGGTAGCCGCCTGGACTCAGCGCTGCCCCGGGCGGCTGGGACACGAGCTCGTCCTGCCGTGGGCGGCGGCGCTCGGAGGGCGGGTGCCCGACGTCGTGCCCTCCGACACCTCGCCGACTGCTGCGTTGGCGGCTGCCCGCGCCGAGGCGAACGCACTGGTCGCGCAGCTGTGGGGTGGGTCGCCGCGCAGCGCCAGGGCGGAGGCCGAGCGCGTGCTGCGCAACCTTCGTGGCAGCGCCCCGGCCGCGGCCATCGACGTGCTGGCCGGTCTGCCGAGTTTCAGCCCGGACCGAGCGGCGTCGATCCTGGGCCATCTGGAAACCGTCCGGCGGTACTTGCGCTCCACGGGAGTACTCGATTCGGACGCGTCATTCTGGCGGCTGGGTGCGGACGAGCTCGAGCGGGTGCTCGCCGAGGGACTGGCCTGGGCGGAGACCCGGCTCGGCGCAGACCGGTGGGAACCGTTCGTGCACGGGGTGGTGCGGGCAGCGGGCGAGTGCCATCACGGCAGGGCGGCGGCGCCGGGAGCGGGCGCCGGAAGGGCGTACATCTTCACCAGCGAGTCGCGATCGCCCTCGCCGGAGGGGCGCTACGTCATCGTCGCCGGCCAGCCGGTCCCCGCGTTGGCGCCGTTGTTGTGGAACGCGGCGGGCATGGTGACACGGGCGGGTAGTACGTCGGCCCACTTGATCGAGTTCGCCCACTCCATCGGGGTCCCCACCGTGGTCGGCTGCAACCTCGTGATCCCTGATGACGGGAGCGAACCGCTGATCGCGGTCGACGGAGACAACGGAAGGGTGTCGGTTCTGCCGGTCGGTGACCCACTACGGGAGACCGCGTAAGCGACGTCGCGTGCCCGGCTCGGCCGGGCACGCGACAGCCGCGCCCGGGGAGGTTCAGCCGAGCCGTTCCAGAAGTTCGTCGAGGGTCAGCACCCACGCGATGCTGCGAGACATCAGTTCGAGCGCCATCCGGTGCGAGTCCTTCCCTCGCATGCTCGCCACGCAGTCGGTCACGACGATGGGCGAGTAGCCGAGGTTCGCAGCAGTGAAGGTCGTCGCATAGACGCAGGTGTCGGTGTTGATGCCGGTCATGACGACGAACGTGGGGCGCAAGATCCGGGAGAACAGGAACTCCAGCTCGGTGTGGGCGAAGCTGTCCAGGCTCTTCTTGTCCCGGATGTGGATGTCCGAGGGGGCGACCAGACCCGCAGGCACCTCTGCCTCCGGTGCGCCGGCCTGCCGGTCGATGCGTGTCCTGGCAGGCCGGTGCGGCATCTGGGAGATCCCTGCCTCCTGTGCGGCCTTGAGATAGGCCAGCCCCCCGGCGTAGAAGCCGGCGTCGAGCTCGTGCTGGGGGCGCTCGACGTAGGCGTGGACAACGGGAATGCTCGCGGCTCGGCAGGCGTCCAGCAGGCGCTCGTTGGCCTTCAGGACCCGCTCGGCCTCGTCCGGCTCGACGACCGACTGGCCCACCGACTCGTCGAGGTACTCGCGCTGCAGGTCGATCGTCAGCGCCACCGTACGAGACCGGTCGATGATCAGCAGGTCCTTCATCGCATCTTTGAACTGGCTACGGTCCTCGGCGTCGATGTGCATGCGGCTCCCTGGTGAGTTTCCGGGCCGTGCGATATTGTGCAATGTATCGACGTAATATATACCACAGTGGTACGTGCCTGCCCTCCGTCCTCGCTTCAGAAAGGCCGCGAGCATGCGAACACGGAAACTGATCGTGCTCCTCGTCACTGTCTCGGCGCTTGTCCTGGCGGCGTGCTCGTCGCCGGGGGGAGGCGGCACCTCCAACGCGCAGGGCGGCCTCGACTGCCCGACCATCCGGGTCATCGTTCCGTACTCCCCGGGCGGCGGGTCGGACCAGCAGGTTCGACGGTTGCAGCCGGCCCTGGAGGACGCGCTCGGCAAGAGGTTGAATGTCACCTACATGGAGGGCGGCGACGGCGCGGTCGGCTGGAACGCGCTTGCCGACGCCGAGCCCGACGGGTGCACGATCTCGAACGTGGTGGCGCCGAACATCGTCAACCTCAGCATGGGCGGAGATGTCGGTTTCAAAGCTGCCGACTTCGAGTACATCGCATGGACGGAGTTCTCTCCCAACATCATCGCCGTGTCCAAGAACGCGCCGTACGACTCGATTGAGGCCTTCATCGACGAGGCGAAGTCCGCACCGGGCGGGATGACGATCGCCGGGGTCGGTGACAACGGCCGACTGCTGATGAGCGAGATCAACAAGGCGACGGGGATGGAGCTGTCTTACGTCCCGGTGAGCGGTGGTGTCGGCGACATCATCTTCAAGGTCTTCGGCGGCCACATCGACTCCGCCGTCTCCGGCTTCTCGCTGCTCGACGGCGACCAGCTCAAGCCGTTGGTGCTGTCGGCTCCCTCGGACGCGTTCCCAGACGTGCCCACCTTCGGGGAGGCCGGTTACCCGGGGGTCAAGCTGGTGACGACCTGGGGTTTCATCCTGCCTCCGGAGACTCCTGACGAGATCGTCCAGACCTGGAACGAGGCGGTGCAGCAAGCTCTGGAGGATCCTGAGGTCAAGAAGAAGTACGAGGAGGGGGCCGGTTTCACCGTTCTCCACCAGAATGTGGACGAAGCCCGCAAGTACTTCGAGGAGCAGCGGAAGGCTACTCGGGACGCGGCGGCAGCGATGAAGTGACCACCGACGCCCGGACGCGAAGGCCCGGCCAGCGACGGCGCGTCGGGCCGTCGAGTCCTGTCCGACACGATATGTTGTACAGTGTGTAATGGCATTTTCGCTAGGCGCTGGAGCCGCACGAGTCGGCGCCGGTCGAGGCGAGACAAGGGAGTCCCGACCCCCGGGGGGTGGGCGAGGAAAGGTGTGTCCTATGGCGTTTGGTACTCAGGATGGAGGTTTGGCCGCCGCCTTGGGTCCAGATGTCGCACTGACCTTGGGTGGCCCTCGTCGGACAGCTCACCAGTACGTGCGGGAAGCGCTTCGGCAGGGGATCCTGAGGGGAACGCTCCAGGGCGGCACGCGCCTGGTCCAGTCGGAGATCGCCGAACGCCTTGGCGTCAGCACGACACCGGTCCGCGAGGCGCTGCGTGACCTCGCTACCGAGGGGCTGGTGCAGCTCGATGCGCACCGTGGCGGGACGGTGTCCCAGCTCACCTTCGAGGATCTGTTGGACATCCATCAGCTGTCTCGGCTTGTCGAGCCGGAGGCGATGCGCCAGGTCGCGACAACGGCCTCGCGTGCCGTGGTGGACAGGGCACGCGAGCTGGCAGAGCGAATGCGCACGGAGACCGATTCCGCGCTGTGGGCGGAGCTGAATCAGGACTTCCATCGACAGCTTCTCGACGCCACCCCGTCCGTGCGCCTCCGCAACCTGTTGATCTCGCTGTCGGGGAATTTGGCGCCGTACGTCGCCATGGCCTTGCGCAGCCAGGGACGCGAGCAGTTCGAAATGGCGAACGAGCAACATCTGCTGATTCTCGAAGCGATCGCGGCGGGGGACTCCGAGCGTTGCGCCGAGCTGACCCGAACCCATCTCGACCTGACGTTGCGTGTGCTCGACGACGCCCGTGAGCACATCGTCTAGGAGAAGCCCACACGCGGAGTAGGTCGCACAGTGACCCGGTACCCGGTCTCGAAGCTGCTGGCGTTCGTTCGGCTCGTCCTGCAACAGCACGGCGTACCCTTCGACGACGCCGAGGTCGCAGCTCGCCGGATGCTCGACGCCGACGTGCGCGGTATGAGCGGGCACGGAGTCTTTCGCCTTCCCCAGTACGTCGCGAGGCTCCAGGCCGGCGGGTACAACGTCCGGCCGGATATCCGTGCGACGCATGAGACGCCGGTCAGCGCGCTCGTCGAGGGGGACAACGGTATCGGGCAGGTCGTTCTGACTCGGGCCGCCGACATCGCGATCAAGAAGGCGGCGGAGCACGGAGTCGCGTGGGTCGGGGTACGGGGTTCGAACCATGCCGGCGCGGCGGGCGTGTACGCGTCGATGGCCCTGGAGCACGACTTGATCGGGGTCTACCTCGCGGTCGGAAGTTCGAACCATCTTCCTCCTTGGGGCGGGACCGATCCGTTGCTGAGCACAAACCCGTTGGCGGTGGCGATCCCCGCGGGGCTCGAGGCGCCGATCGTGCTGGACATGGCTACGACGGTGGTTTCGTACGGCCGCATCAAGATCGCCCGGGATCAGGGAGAAACGCTCCCCGAAGGCTGGATGGTCGACCGGACCGGTGCCCCGCTGACCGATCCGAACCGAAGCGGCGAGGGCTTTCTGGTGCCGATCGGCGGCTACAAGGGCTACGGGCTGGGGCTGGTGATCGGCATGCTCGCCGGCGTGCTCAACGGGGCCGCGTTCGGAAGCCGGGTCGTCGACTTCACGCAGGATCACGACACGCCGACCAACACGGGGCAGACACTGGTGATGGTGCGGCCGGACCTGTTCCAGCCGCTCGAGGCGTTCAAGGTGGAGATGGACGAGCGGATCCGCGAGCTGCGCTCGTCGACACCCATGCCGGGGCAGCCGCCGGTCCGTGTTCCCGGCGACCAGATGCCCCGGCGGCAGCGTGCGGCGGCCGAGCACGGTCTGACGCTGCCGCCCGGCACCGCGAATCGGCTTCGCGAGCTGGCCGAACGGCTCGGCATCACAGACCATCCCTTTCCTGCGGCGACATCGGATGGTGCCTGAACGCGCCGGAGTGCATGCCCGCTCGGTCTGGAAGACGGGCGCCCGGACGAGTGACATAGGGCGGGACCCGTTGTAGGGTCACGTAGGATGCATTCTATCAAACCTGGCTGGTGTCGGCTCTCGACAGATTTCGAGGGCAGCGCGGCAGCGGGGCGGCACGGCGGGTCGACGTGGCTGGCAGGAGGCGAGGATGAGCACGTACCGAGTCGTGGTCACCGACCAGGTGTTCCCGACAGTTGACATCGAGCGCGAGATGCTCGCGGAGATCGACGCCGAGCTCGTCGTGGCCAGTGGCGGCCGCGAAGAGGTCCTCACGGTCGCGCAGGACGCGGACGCGTTGCTGAACACCTACCTGCCGATCGACGCGGATTTCGTCTCCAGTCTCAAGCGGTGCCAGGTGGTCGCACGCTACGGGATCGGGGTGGACAACATCGACCTGGAGGCGGCCGCCTCGGCCGACATCGCCGTCACCAATGTCCCCGACTACTCGGTGGAGGAGGTCGCGGCGCACACCCTCACGTTGCTGCTCGCGCTGCTGCGCCGACTCCCGGAGGGGGTGGAGACGGTTCGGGCCGGAGAGTGGAACATCGGGCGCACGCGTCCGATCCGCCGGCTCTCCGAGGTCACGGTGGGTCTGGTGGGCTTCGGCCGGATCGCTCAGCGACTGGCACGCTCGCTGCCCCCGCTGGGGGTCCGCTGCGTGGTCTTCGATCCCTTTCTGAGCGACCAGGCGCGGGCGACGGCGGACGAGCACGTGTCCTTCGTGGACGGGCTCGAAGAGCTACTGTCCTCTGTGGACGCTGTATCGCTGCACTGCCCGCTGACGCCGGAGACTCGGGGCCTGATCGGCCGGGAGCAGCTCGAACGCATGCCCTCGCACGCCGTTCTGGTGAACACCTCCAGAGGGCCCCTGGTCGACCTGGACGCCTTGATTTTCGCACTGAAGTCCGGAACTCTGCGCGGCGCGGGCCTCGACGTCGTCGACCCCGAGCCCCCCGAGGACACGGGACGGTTGATGGTGCCGGGGATGTTGGTGACCCCGCACATGGCCTTCTACTCGGAAGAAGCCCTGCAGGAGTCGCAACTCAAGGCCACGACGCAGGTGATCAACACTCTGACCGGCCGGCCGCTGGACTACAGGGTCAACTGACCTCGGGCGCTCGAGGCGAACTCCGGAAGGGAGATCATGGCGAAGGACGAGTTCGGGCTTGCCGTCATCGGGTGTGGCACCATCGGCAGGGTACGGGCGGAGCTGGCACGCGAGCACCCAGGGCTCGGATGGCTGGGCGTCTGCGACATCGACGAGCGTGCCCGCGAGGGCCTGGCCAAGGACACGGCAGCCGACTTCCACACGGACGACTTCCACGATCTGGTCGAGCGGCCCGAGGTCGACGCGGTGATCGTGGCGACGGACGAGAACTGGCATGTCGAGCCCATCCTCGCCGGCGCCGAGCACGGACACCGCCTGTTCATCGAGAAGCCGCTGGCCACCGACCCGGTGGAGTCAGCCCGCGTGCTGAAGGCGATCGAGGACCATGGCGTCGACGCTGTCGTCGGCTACACGCAGCGGTTCCGGCGTCGGTTCATCACCTCTCGCCAGCGGATCCTGGAAGGTGCCATCGGCGATGTGACCACGGTCGTCACGCGCGCGTTCATGAACAGGATGGTGCCGATCGCGACACTGGCGCGGACCAAGGAGCACCGGAACCTGACCCCGATGGTGGTGTCGGGCACCCACAGCCTCGACGCCTGCCTGTGGCTCCTGGAGGGTATCGAGGGCAAGCAGCCCGTGGAGGTCTACGCCAAGTCGGGTGACCGGGTGCTCGGTGAGTACGGCACAAAGGACAACACGCTCGCGATCTTCACCCTGGCCGACGGCTCGCTGTGGAGCATGAACATCAGCTGGGCGCTACCCGCGACGTGGCCCGGTGCCGTCTACGGCCTGCAGATCGGCATCGTCGGAACCTCTGGTGCGCTCGATATCGAGGACACCCACCGCGACCTCGTCCTCGCCTCCGAGGTGGGGCAGAGTGCGTCGGTGGGCTACGCGCCGAACGACTACGACACCCCGATTCCGCGGCATGTCGACTTCCTGGGAAGCAAACCGTTCGGTGACGACACTTCGATCGGCTTCTGGGGACCCATGCGCGAGGAAACCATGACGTGGTTCAACCGGGTTCTCTCCGGCCGGCCGACGCACCACGCCACCGCGGCCGACGGTCACCGGAACCTCCTGGTCACGATGGCGATGGACAAGTCTGCCCGCATCGGCAAGCCGGTCGAGCTCATGCCGGACCCGGCGGCGCTGCTCATCGACTGAGCAGCGCGCGACAATGGCCGACATGCCGAGGGGCGAGAACTTGCGGGTGGCGATCTGTTCGGTCGGCTCCGAGCTCGTCATGGGCCATGTCGCCGACTCCAACGCCGCCTGGCTCGCACGCCGGGTCGCCGAGACCGATGGCAGCGTGTCGGCGATGCTCGTGGTGGGCGACGACCGCGACCGGCTCGTGGAGGCGCTGCGCTGGCTCGCCGAGCGCTGCGACGTCCTCGTGGTCGGCGGCGGGTTGGGACCCACGTTCGACGACCTCACCCGCGACGCGGTGGCCGACTTCGCCGGTGTCGGCCTGGAGCGTCACGACGAGCTGGTCGTGCATCTCGAGCGGGTCTACGAGCGGCTCGGCCGCACCATGCCGGTGGAAGCGCTGCGGCAGGCCGACGTGCCGGCGACGGCCGAGGTGCACACTCCGCGAGGTACGGCGGCGGGATTCTCACTCGATGCCGCTTGCGGCGGTGACGTGGTGCGGGTGCACGTCCTGCCGGGAGTGCCGTGGGAGTACCGGGAGCTCGCGGAGCGGGTGGTACTGCCCGAGGTCGTGCGGCTTTCCGGTGGATCGGTGCGGATCACCCGGACTCTGCGCGTGACCGGCCTGGGGGAATCGGGCGTCGGCGAGGCGTTGAGACCCGTCGTCGACCGCGTCAGCGAGGCGAGAAACCGTCCCGAGGCCCCGGAGCACTGGGTCGAGCTCGGTCTTCTCGCGAACGAGGACGAGGTCCTCGTCCGGCTCAGCGTCACCGGACCGGATCCGGAGACCGCTCGCAACCGCGCCGAGCCGCTCCTGCGGGAAGCCGCCGAGCTGCTGGGCGAAGCTGTCACGAGTGTCGACGACCGCAGGCTCGAGGAGGAAGTCGGGCAGTTGATCGTGTCTTCCGACGTATCGGTCGCCACGGTGGAAACGTTCACCGGTGGGCGGCTCGCTGCCACGCTCTCGTCCGTGAGCTCGGCATCCGCCCATCTGAGGGGAGGCTACGTCGTCCGGACTCCCGCGATGCGGCGTGACATCCTCGGCGACGCCGGGCGGATGTCGCCAGAGGCCGGAGCGGCCGGCCGGCAGACGGCCGAGGCCTTGAGCCGTGCGGTGCAGCGACGTGCCGGCGCGGACTTCGCGATCGCGGTTGTCGGTGTCGGTGACGACTGCGAGCCAACGCGGCATCTGCCGGCCGGCACGGCAACGAGTGGGGTCGCGCGCCCGGACGGGTCGGTACACGTCGAGGAACGGATCCTGCCGGCCGCGGATCGTGAGATGAGGCGGGCCCAAGGCGTCGCCTTCGCGCTGGGATCGCTCCGCGGCCAGCTGGCGGCATGGCGCTCGCAGGCGTCGGCCGGCTCGTGAGAACGGCCGGGTTCACCGGACTCGCTCGCGCAGGACCTGCCGGCGCGCGAGGTGGATGAACAGCGCGGCAAGGGCACTCATCAGCGCCGTGGCGCCCCAAGCCCAGGAGTATGAGACGGTCGTCGCGATCAAGCCGAAAAGCGGTGGCCCGACAACCGGGCCGCCGAACGCGCCCACCTGTGTCATTCCGGTCGCGGCGGCCGGTGCCTCGGGGTGCAGCCGCACGACCGCGTACAGGAAGAGCCCGTTGTGTCCCCAGCCGGCGGCGAACCCCAGTGCGACGCCGACGGCGAGGAACACGGGTATCTCGAGGAAGGCCAGGAAGCCGAAGCCGACGGCACCGACAAGCATCATGGCCGTGACGAGCCGAAGCCAGCCGGACGTCATCAGGTCGGTCAGCCAGCCGACCACGATGCGGCTGACGATTCCCAGGACGCTTCCCGCGCCGAGGAACAAGCCGGCCGCGGCCGCGTCCCATCCGGCTGCGGTTGCGGACTCGACCAGGTAGGCGGCCATCGCGTTCGCGGCGGCGCTTGCGAGGCCGATCCCCCCGGTGAGCAGCCGCAACGACGGTGGCACGGTGAACGAGGGACGTGCGCCGCGCGGCTGTGTCGAGGAGGAAGCGGCCGGTCCCGGCAGCGTGGCCGCGAACACGGCCAGCAGGCCACCGCCCAGGAACGCCGCGCGCCAGCCGAACGTGACGCCCACGAGCGGAACGGCGAAGCCGCCGAGGGCGGCGGCTGTCGGGATGGCCGCTTGCTTGAGTCCGAAGGCGAGGCCGCGGCGGCCGGCCGGGATCCCTCGCGCGAGGGCCAGGTTTGCCGCAGGCTGGATGATCGCGTTGCTCACTCCACCCAGGCCCAGAAACACCCCGAGGAGGAGCCAGTCCTGTACGAGGAACCCGATGCCGAAGAGGGAGACGGCGCTGAGCGTGACACCGATCCACAGCGACCTGCGCGAACCGAGCCGGTCGGCGAGCCGGCCTCCCGGCACCGAGGCGAGTGCCGCGGTGCCGAAGGCGATGGCGACACCGACACCGATCCACCAGGCGGGGATGTTCAGGTCGGCACGGATCAGCGGCGCGAGGCCGCCCAGAAGGGCGGACGGGAGCACGCCGACGATGGTGCATGCCAGCGCGCTGGCCGCGTGCCGCTTTCCCCCTCCCCTGGCTCCTGCGGAGGAGGCCTGGGACGGAGTCATCCCGATGTCGGGCGGTAGGTGGCGTGCCTGTCCGGCCCGTCCAGGTCCTCAGGAAGGTCCGGCACCGTGGACCGGGCTCTGCGCCTGCGGGTCCAGGACCTTGCGGGCAATCTGTGCGACCTCGTCGAGGTCGAGCAGCCCGTGCTTGGCGATCGCAACCGTCTTGAGCTCTTCGAGAATGGCCATGTGCTGGTCGGCGGTTGCCTCGAGTCCCAGTTGCTCCAGGGCCTCGGTGACCGAGTCCACCCCGCTGCCCTTGCCGTAGACGATCTCCGGACCGTCCTGTCCGACCAGGGACGGTAGGAACGGCACCGACTCGGTCATGTCCTGGTCGCGTGAGTTGCGGAACCAGGTGGCAATGATCCCGGACTCGATGTCGAAGAGCCGCTCGCCGGTCACCGGGCGGTTGCTCGGCTGCTGAACACCGGAGATCTCGCCCACCGTGCGCGCGATCGAGGTCAGCTGCTCGGTCTTGATGCCGATGTCCCGGTTGTAGAGGGTCAGCAGGGCCATGACGGTTTCCTCCATGGGCGTGTTGCCGGCCCGCTCGCCCAGACCGGCGATCGTCGTCTGGATGACGCTGGCACCTGAGGCTGCCGCCAGCAGGCTGTTGGCCACGCCGAGGCTGTAGTCCATGTGGAAGTGTGTCTCGAGCGGGACCTGGAGGCGCTCCCGTGTCACCTCCGCGAAGCGCTGCACCGCGTGCGGCGCAAGCACGCCAAAGGTGTCGACCAGGACGAAGGAGTCCATGTGCCCGTCGGTGGCCACCCGCTCCATGAGATCCAGGTAGTCGCCCAGCTCGGCCCGAGTGGCGTCGATGGGGAAGAAGGCGACCTTGAGGCCCTGCTCGTGGGCGTAGTTGGTGGCCTCGACCGAGAGCTCGATCGCGCGCTCGACGCTCCATCGGTAACCGAGCTCGATCAGGTGCCGGCTGGAGGGGATCTCCATCACGACGCCACTGACGCCACAGTCGACGGCGCGCTTCGCGTCGTCGAGCATGCAGCGCGAGAACGCGTACACCTCGGCGGGGAGACCACGTCCGGCGATGGCCCGCACGGCCTTCTCGTCCTCCGTCGACACCGCGGGCAAGCCCGCCTCGATGCGGTGCACTCCTGCCTCTGCGAGTGACTCGGCGATCCGGATCTTCTCGTCAAGGGTGAACACCACCCCGGACTGCTGTTCGCCATCGCGCAGGGTCACGTCGTGGATCTGGATCTGTTCCGGGAACCGGTAACCCGAAGACACCTCGCTGTCGTGGTTCCACGGGCTGGTGAACCAGTGGTCGGTCTTCCAGGGCGTCTGCTGGTTGGCCATTCGTTTCTCCTCAATCCCGGGTCGCCGGCCGGACCTCGACATCGCCGCACTCCGAAACACGCTTGCGCACAAATGCGGCAGAGCGCTGTCGGCGCCGGCCAACCGGACCAAAATGGTCTCCACAAGCGGAGATATAGTGTAACATGTATGATCCGCCGGTGGCGATCTACTCTGAAGGGCTTCTTGTCGAGGCCGAACACAAACCACATATCATGTAGAGTGCAATCCCATCGCTGAGCCGTACATCGCCGTACATTCGGGAGCGCGCAGGATGAGCCAGATGCAGATCGACTGGGATGTGCCGATCACCGTTGACGACGGCCTCACGCTGCGCGCCGACGTGTTCCGGCCGGAAGGGGACGGCCCGTATCCGGTCCTGCTGAGCTACGGACCGTACGGGAAGGGTCTGGCCTTCCAGGACGGTTACGGTTCGGCATGGGACATCATGGTCGAGAACCACCCCGACGTAGCGGCGGGCTCGAGCAACCGCTACCAGAACTGGGAGGTCGCCGACCCGGAGAAGTGGGTTCCCCACGGCTACGTGTGTGTTCGGGTCGACTCCCGCGGCGCCGGTCGGTCACCCGGAGTGATCGACCCTTTCTCGGCACGTGAGACCAGGGACCTCTACGAGTGCGTCGAGTGGGCCGGCGTCCAACCCTGGAGCAGCGGAAAAGTCGCGTTGAGCGGTATCTCGTACTACGCCATCAATCAGTGGCACGTTGCCGCTCTCCAGCCGCCCCATCTCACCTGCATGATCCCCTGGGAGGGTGCCGCCGACTTCTATCGCGACATGAGCTACCACGGGGGCATCTACTGCACCTTCTTCCACCACTGGTACCGGATCCAGGTCAAGTCCGTGCAACACGGTCGCGGGGAACGCGGTCCGACGAGCCGGTTCACCGGCCAACCGGTCTGCGGTGACGCCACCCTCTCGGAGGAGGAGTTGGCCGCGAACCGCGTGGAGTTCGGTGACGAGATTCTTGCTCACCCGCTCGACGATGCCTACCACCGCGAGCGCTCGCCGGACTGGTCACGGATCACCGTGCCCTTCCTGTCCGCCGGCAACTGGGGTGGTCAGGGCCTCCATCTGCGCGGCAACATCGAGGGCTTCGTTCGGGCGGCGTCCGAGCACAAGTGGTTGGAGCTGCACGGGCTCGAGCACTGGACCGAGTACTACACCGAGTACGGCGTGACGTTGCAGCGGCAGTTTCTGGACCACTTCCTCAAGGGCGAGGACAACGGCTGGGACCGCCGACCGCCTGTCATCCTGCGTGTGCGTACCTTGGACGGGTTCGAGGACCGCGCGGAGTCGGAGTGGCCGCTGGCGCGCACCCAGTGGACCCGCGCTTACCTCGACGCGAAGGAACTCACACTCACCGACGATCCGTCGGCGCCGCCAGCGAGCCACAGTGTCGACATGGCCGGCCAAGGGGTCACCTTCACCGCGCCGGCGCTTGAACAGGAGACCGAGGTGACCGGGCCCGTCGCCGCGCGTGTCTTCGTCTCATCGTCGACGACGGACGCCGACGTCTTCGCCACGCTCCGCGTCTTCGACCCAGACGGTGAGGAGGTGCACTTCCAAGGAGCCATCGACCCGCGCACACCGATCGCCCAAGGCTGGTTGCGCGCGTCCCACCGCAAGCTCGACGAGCGCCTCAGCACGCCGGAACGCCCTGTGCACACGCACGCCGAGTCACAGCCACTCACCCCGGGTGAGCCCTACTGCCTCGACATCGAGATCTGGCCCACCAGTCTGGTCATTCCCGCCGGGTACCGGATCGCGCTGACCATCGCCGGCCGCGACTACGACCACGGCCTCGAGGGGGCTCGCCTGGGCCACTTCGCCAACGAGCTGCGCGGTTGCGGGCCCTTCGTGCACGACGACGCGAGGGACCGACCAGCGGACACGTTCGCGGGCAACCTCACCGTGCACACCGGAGGAGGGCGCCAGTCCTACCTGCTGCTGCCGGTGATCCCGCGTCAGCAGGAGTCATGACGCGAGGCTTCCTGGCGACCAGGCCGCCCCGGGTCGGTCCAAAGCGCTGAGTCGGTCAGTGGGACCGAGTCACCGACAAGAGGAGTGTGCACAGATGCCATTCATTCACTATGACGAGGTGGAGAAGGAGTACGTCACGCCGAAGCACTCGACGGCGTACGGGGAGCTGGCGACAGGCGAGTCCATTGAGGTCGGCCGACTCAGCTTCAAGAGTGGCGAGGGCGCCGAGCGCCACCAGCACCCGCACGAGCAGATCGTGGTGATCCTCAAGGGCAAGCTGCGGGTGAACCTCGGCGACGAGGAGGCAGTGCTCGAGGCCGGTTCCGGCTTCCACGCCCCGCCGAACGTGCCGCACGGGGTCACCGCGCTCGCCGACACCGAGGTGCTCAGCTGCAAGAGCGTGCTTGGCGGCGTCGGGCACAGAATCTGAGTGGTGCCGGGCCTTCGTAGCCGCGAAGCCGCTCGCGAGGCCGGTTAATACATTCGCGACGCACACCCGATCCCGCGGTTCCCTCGGTAAGCCGGCCACCGGGAACTGGTCGCTCGGTGGGTGAGCGGCCCACCTGCGTGACGCGGTGCCGACTTCCGAGATGGCCGGCGTCGACATGGGTGGCCCCGGGTCCACGCCGGGCACCTCCTCGCCACCACGAATCAGTCTCGATGCTTTGTGACCCTTGACACTCAAAGCCAACATCTTACAGGATGCAGGTTATGACATGCCGTGCTGATGCGGACAGCGCATCGGCGGCGGGCTGGTGGGTCGTGCGGAAAGCGCGCGGGATCCCGAGCGCTGCGCGGCCGGTTCGGCGGGTCGCCTCCGTGTCACCAAGTTCAGAAACGTGACGCTGAGCTGAAGGGATGGCGCACGAGATGTTCTCACGCAAGGGCACCAGGAGTATGGGCGCGTTGGTGGCCGTCTTCGCGTTGCTCACCGCGGCCTGCGGGAGTGCGGGAAGCGGCAGCGACGACGCGTCTGCCGGTGGCGCGGAAGACTTCCCGTCGAAACCGATCACCTGGATCGTGCCTTACGAGCCTGGCGGCGGCTCTGATGCGCAGGTACGGCGCCTGCAGCCTCATGTGGAGGAGGCCCTTGGCCAGAAGATCAACGTCGTCTACCAGACCGGAGGCGACGGAGCGGTCGGCTGGCAGCAGCTGGTGAAGGCGGAACCCGACGGCTACACCATCGGCAACGTCGTCATCCCGAACATTCTGGTCCTCGACCTGGAGGGCGGTATCGGGTTCAAGGCACAGGAGCTGTCCTACCTCGCCTGGACCGAGACGACACCGAACGCTCTCGTCGTGGCCAAGGACAGCGAGTTCGACAACCTCGAGCAGTTGATCTCGAGGGCCAAGGAGAATCCCGGCGACGTCACCGTGGCCGGCGTCGGCAACGAGGGCAAGACCCTGATCCGCCAGGTCGCGGAGGCCGCCGACATCGACATCACGTTCGTGCCCGTCTCCGGTGGTGTGGGCGGCATGATCCCCCAGCTGGTAGGCGGCCATGTCGACGCCGCCTTCTTCGGGGCGTCCCATGTCCTCGAGAACCCCGACACTCTTCGGGCGCTGGCGATCTCGGGAACCGACCCCTCGCCGGCACTCCCCGGCATCCCGACCTTCGACTCCGCGGGATACAAGGGGATCCTGCTGCAGACCTCATGGGGAGCAGCGGCACCTCCGGGAACACCCGAACCCATCGTGCAGAAGCTCAACAAGGCGCTCAACGAGGCGGTCAAGGCGACCGAGGAGGAGATGCGCAAGGACGCGCTGACGCCCCTGCACCAGACGCCCGCCGAGGCGGAAGCGTTCGTCGAGAAGAACCTGGACACGGCACGCGACCTGGTGGAGCAGTAGGTTCCATCAGCCAGGCGAAAAGCCATCGCCTGTCGCCGACAGATCAGCGCGGGCGATGGCTCCGTGCACGTGGACCAAGACGACACAGTCGTCCACTCGAGAAGATCAGCGGCCGGGCGTGAGGGGGCTGGCCAAGATGGGAGACCTAGATGCTCGAAGGACTCATGGCGGCGCTTTCGCCGGACGTGCTTCTGGTGATATGCATCGGTGTGGTGGGGGGCATCATCATGGGCGCCCTCCCGGGCTTCACGGCCACGATGGGGACTGCCCTCCTGCTGCCGTTTACCTTCACCATGGAGCCCACAGCGGCTCTGGCGATGCTGGGCGCGCTGTACGTCGCGGCCATGTTCGCCGACTCGGTACCGGCCTGCATGATCAACACCCCCGGCACTCCCTCCGCCATGGCGACAGCCTTGGACGGGTTCAAAATGACCCTCCAGGGCAAGGGTCGCACCGCACTTGTCGCGTCGTGCTTCAGTGCCATGGTCGGCACGTTCATCGGCGGCTTTTGCTTCTTGTTCCTGTCAGGGCCGCTGGCCGACGTCGCCTTGACCTTCGGGCCACCGGAGTTCTTCTGGGTCGGCGTCTTCGCCGTCACGATCATCGCGAGCATCGCTGGAAACTCGATGATCAAGGGGATCGCGGGTGGCGCGATCGGCATGCTCATCGGGACCGTCGGGCTCAGCAAGACAGGTGCTGAGAGCCGGTACACCTTCGGCTTCGGTGAGCTCGAGGGTGGCGTAAGCCTAGTGGCGGCCCTGATCGGAGTCTTCGCGCTGCCGCAGGTCCTGGACATGGTCCTGCGCCGGCGGGAGAAGGAGTACGTCGCCGAGTACTCGCCACGGCGTGGTGAGGCACTCGAAGCCGTCAAGGCAGTGATGACCAAGCCATGGCACCTCATGCGGTCCGGCCTGCTGGGCACGTTCGTCGGCATCCTTCCGGGAGCCGGAAGTCCGGTGGCCTCCTTGCTCTCCTACAACGAAGCGGTCCGGTGGAGCAAGGACAGGAAGCGCTTCGGCAAAGGGGCGATCGAAGGTGTGACAGCCTCGGAGACCGCGGGGAACGCGGCCGCCGGTGGCTCGATGGTGCCGATGATGATCCTCGGGGTCCCCGGCTCTGCGCCGGCCGCGGTCATCCTGGGTGCTCTGCTGTTGCAGGGCCTGCGCCCGGGTCCGACCCTCTTCGCGACAGACTCCACACTCGTCTACAGCTTCGCCTGGGCGATCATCCTGGCCGGCGTCGCCACCTTCGCCTTCGGCATGGTTCTGTCCCGCGGTCTGGTTCGGATGATCAGCATCCCCGTACGGATGCTGGCACCTATCATCCTCTTCTTCTCGGTCATCGGGTCGTTCGCGATTCGCAACTACATGCTGGACGTCTACTTCATGATCGGCCTCGGGGTCTTCTGCTACCTGGTCTCGAAGATCGGGTTCCATGCCGGGCCGATCGGACTGGGCCTGATTCTCGGGCCGATCGTCGAGCCGGCCCTGGTGCAGTCGTTGGCCCTTTCCGAGGCGTCGTCCATGACGGACGTGTTCCTCGGTTCCACCGTGAGCATCGTGCTCATCGCGCTGACGGCGTTCTCGGTGGGCTGGTCTGTCTACCAGAGGCAAAGGGATAGGAAGAAGGATGCACATGAAGTCCACAACGCACCCAGCGGCGATGCCGGGACGTCTGTTTAGGCCCAACGCCGACCTCGCCGGTGCCGCGGTGCTGGCGACGCTGGGCTTGGTCTCCCTCTCGCAGATGGGAGACGATATACGGAACTGGATCTTTCCGCGCGTCCTGACGTACACGCTCTTCGCTGTCGCCGTCATGCTGGTGGTATCCGGTGTCTGGAAGGTAGTTCAGGGGCGGCCCTCGGATCTGCGGATGCCGGCGGCTGCGATGGGCGTGGTGATCTTCGCTGCCGGAGCGGTGGTGTACGCCGTTTCGATTGCGTTGGTGGGCTTCTGGGTGCCCAGCTTCTTCATGCTCGCACTGGCGTCGGTCTTCCTGAGTGCCACCAGGAACTGGCGGACGGCACTCGTGTCCTCCGTCATCGCGCTCGCGGCATGTGTGGGGGCGTATCTGGTGTTCACCCAGTTGTTCTTCGTTGCCCTTCCGCAGGGATGACGCGCACGATGTCTACCGCGCGCCACCGGTTCCCGCTGCTTGCGCCCGAGAGCCTGACACCCGAGCAGCGCGCCGTCTACGAGGCCATCGCGAACGGCCCGCGCGGTGGCGGACCCTTGCCGATCGTCGACGAGGCCGGTCACCTGACCGGGCCGTTCAACGCGCTAATGTACGTTCCCGCGCTCGCGACGCAGGTGCAACGCCTCGGTGTCGCGCTTCGCTTCGAGGGGACGCTGCCGGCGCGCACTCGCGAACTGGTCATCTGCGCGGTGGCCGCTGAGGTCGACTCCGATTACGAGTGGTACGCCCACCGCCGGATGGCCCTCGAGGTGGGCATCAGTAGTACGGAACTCGACGGCCTGCGCAACGGCGCGTTGCTCGCAGGGCTGTCGGCAGCGGAGCGCTCGGCGCTGCGGTTGGCGCACGCGCTCCTGCGGGACCACGTCGTCGACGACTCCGTCCATGCGGAGGTTTCCGCCGATCATGGCCATGAGGGGCTGGTCGAGATCGCCGTGCTCGTAGGCTACTACCAGTTGCTGGCCGGTGTGCTCGCCGCGGCCGACGTGCGCGCACCGGCGAGCGACTGAGGACTGCGCTGAGCCATACGCTGAGCCACGTCTCGCACTGCTCAGAGGAGCACCCGACTCGACTCCTGTTCGTCCATCTCCATCAGGCGGCTCTCGAGGCTGCCGACTGTCAGGGGGAGCTTCCGCAGCCGGACCCCGATCGCGTCGTCGATGGCGTTGGCCACCGCTGCCGGCACCGGAGGAGTGCTCACCTCGCCCGCACCCAGCGGAGGCAGGCCAGGCCGATCCAGGACGGTGACGTCGAGCTCCGGGACCCCGGCGAAGCGCAGGGTCGGGTACGTCGTCCAGTCCCGCTCGCGAACACCGTCCTCCGCCAGGCTCAGCTCCTCGTGCAGGGTGCGGCTGAGCCCCTGGATGAGCCCGCCTTCGAGCTGGTTACGAAGACCATCGCGATTGACGACTGTTCCTGCGTCGCACACGGCCACCAGGCGGGTGACACGGAAGTCGGCGCGCTCGGTGTCCACTTCCACCTCCGCGACTTCGGCGACGTATGCCTTGGTGTCTTTGTACCGGGCGAACGCGACACCTAGGCCTCGACCGCTCGGCCCGACGTGCGGCTGCCAGCCGGCGCGCTCGGCGGCAGCCTCGAGCACCCGGATCGCCCGCTCGTCACGCAGGTGCGCCAGGCGAAAGGCGACGGGGTCAGCCCCTGCGCGCTCGGCCAGCTCGTCGATGAAGGACTCCGTGGCGAACACGTTGAAGAACGCACCCAGCGAGCGCAGCGGGCCGGTACGCAACGGGCCGCGCACACCGTGCGAGGTGATGTCCATGGCCGGGACGTCGTACAGGGGCAAGGCGTTGCGGGCAGACGGTTCACCCAGGCCTGCCCACGGTCGCTCGGCGTCCCGCGAGCTCAGCCACGCGGCCATCAACCGATCTCCGTCACCGTTCGGCCTGGTGCTGTGCGAGTCGGAGATCACCCGGTAGTGCCATGCCTGGATGGATCCGTCGTCGCCGAGCGCAGCCTCGAGGTCACCGACCATTCCGGGTCCGTACGCGTCCCAGCCGAACTCTTCCGGCATGGAGAACTGGAAGCGGACGGGGCGACCCGGGACGGCACGCGCCGCGACGGCGGCGAACATGGCAGCATCGTCGGCGCAGTTCATCCCGTAGCAGCCGGGCCCGTCCGCGTGCCGGACGACGATTTGCTCCTCGTCCATGTCGAGAAAGGCGGCCATCTCCCGACGCAGCGGATACACGCCCTGGCTGTGCGTCCACACCGTCAGGAGATCGCCCTCCATGACCGCGAGCGCCGCAGAGGGGGCCATCGGTCCGTGGGCCTGGTAGGGCTTGGCGTATGACGCTTGATGAATGCGCGCCGAGCTCAGTCGCTCCCGGACGTTGTCGTCGCGGCGGTGCACGTACTCTTCGACGGGCAGGCTGCGCAAGAGGCGTTCGGTATCGTGCTCGTCGATGTCACGCCCGCGCTGCCAGCTGATCTGCGCATTGAGGCGGGCCTGGGCGCGCACGGCCTGGTCCTCGCGCTCGGTCACCACCAGGATGAGCCGCCCGTCCTGCACGACGTCGAGCACACCGGAAAGGCTGCGGGAGGCGTCGATGTCGAACCGGGTGGGTACGTCGTCGTACGCGGGTGGAAGGACGGTCCTCGCGTGAACCATGCCCGGCATGGTCATGTCCTGGACGTAGGCGGGAGCCCCGGTGAGCTTGACGCGAAGGTCGTCGCGCGCGACCGGTTGCCCGAGCACGGGTGCATCCCAGTCGGGTCGATCGGACGGCTCGATAGGCTCCTCCACCGGTCCCAGCGCCGCCAGCTCCGCCAGCGAGAGCCGTCGTCCCGTGGCGGCGTCGAGCACTCCGTCGGCGTCGAGCTCGATCCCCTCCCGGGCAGCGTCCAGCTGTCGCGCGGCTCTCGCGACGAGTACCCGTCGCAAGGCGGCCGCAGCCATGGCCAGGGCCTCGCCGCCGTGCTCCATCGAGAAGCTGCCTGATGTCTGCCCCTGGTCGGGGGAACGGTCGGTCGCGGTAGGACAGGCATGGACCTTCTCGACGGGCAGGCCCAGCTGGCTGGCCACTATCTGCCTGAAGGCGGTCCTGGTGCCCTGCCCGAGCTCAACCTTGCCGGGATAGCACAGCACGTCCCCGTCCTCGCGCAGCTCTACCCAACGCCGAATCTGTGGGTCCCGGTGTACCGCGGCCGGGAGCTCGAGATCCATCGGCCCGTCGGCACCGTGGCCAGGATTCTCGTCCGGCTCGTCGGCGCTACCCCTGCCCGCGTCGCACGGAAGGCCGGCCGACCGGGCCGCGGCCCGCAGCATCCTTGCGTGGGTGCCACAGCGGCACAAGTGCTCATCAAGGGTGTCGCGCAGGTCCTCGGCGCTGGGTGCGGGTTCTTGATCGATACGGGCGGCGACGCTCACGATCATGCCGTTGACGCAGTAGCCGCACTGGCCCGCCTGCTCGTCGAGGAAGGCCTGCTGCACTGGATGAGGGCTCTCCGGGCCACCGAGGCCTTCGGGCGTGGTGACGCTGGACCCGGCGACCTCCGAGACCGGCGTCAGGCAGGACTGGACGGACGCGCCGTCGATGAGGACACGGCACGCGCCGCACTCGCCGATGGAGCAGCCGGTTCGTACGCCCTTGTGCCCGAGGTCGTTGCGCAGCACGTACATCAGCGGAGTCGTGGGCCGCACCCGCAACCGGTGTCGATGCCCGTTGACCTCCAGCGTGATCTCTGGATGCTCTTCGCTCATCGCGTGCGCTCAGCTCAGCGCGTGACGAGCCCGGCCAGGGCGAGCGCCTCCGACTGCTGGATGGTGTCCAGCGGGAGCGTCACCGACTGGTTCGTCTCCGCGGAGAGGTCAGCGGCGATGTAGACCTCCATCGCCTGCCGTGCTTGCCTCGGGGTCACGAGTACCGGCCGGTCGCGGGCCACGGCCTCGAGGAAGTGCAGGGTCTCGGCGTGCATCGGGCCGGCGAAAACGTGCTCCACCTCCTCACCGGGCATGGTCGACAGGGGCAGCATCATGCCGTCCGACATCGTGTTGAGGACAGTGTCGCGGTGGGTGTCGTCGATGATGAGCGCTCCCTCGCTGCCGACGACCTCGATCCAGGTCGAGGAGAAGTTGGGGTAGCCGGGCGGCAGGACCCAGCCGGCGCCGATCGTCAGTACCACGCCGTTGTCCAGGGTGACGACGATGGACATGCAGTCGGCGACGTCGTACTTGTCCTTCATGACCCGCTCGACCGCCTGGGCGTAAACCCGCACCGGCTTCGCCGGCTCCATGCACCAGAGCAGGAAGTCGATGTCGTGGGTGGCCTCCATCGCGGCCGGTGACAACTTGATCCGGCCGCCGATCTTGTCGCCGAGCTTCCGTGTGATGTGCCGGCTCACAAGGCCACTGACGGGTATCCCGAGAGTGCCGTCGTCGATACTCCTCTTCACCAGCGCCTGCTTGGAGTTGAAGCGTTGCGAGTAGCCGATGGTGAACTTCAACCCGTTCTTCTCCGCCAGGGTCACGAGCTCGTCGGCCTCGTCGAGGGTGAGCGCAAGTGGCTTCTCCAACAGCACGTGCTTGCCTGCCGTCAGAGCGGCGCGGGCCATCGGATAGTGCGTGGTCTCGGGCGTGGCGGAGATCATCACCGCGTGCACGTCGGGGTTGCGGATCAACGACTCGTAGTCCGCGGTAGCAGACGTGGCATCGGTCTGTGAGGCCACTTCGGACAACCGCTCCGAGTTCGTCTCGCACAGGTGGAGCTCGCCGACGAGAGCACTGCCCGCGGCGGTGCGGGCCCGGATCCCTCCGCACCAGCCGGTGCCGATGACGCCTACGTTGATACGTTCCACGCCTGTTCCCTTCCTCGACCAGCTTTCCGTGCCTACTGCACTACATCTGTGCGAATCTGTAAAGTATAGGACTTTACTCTCACTGGCACACCTGTGTCTTTCGAAGCGCCCTGGTGGCCGGACCGATCGGAACGTCGCAGAGACCGGATGCGCGGTTGACGGTGCACCATGCATCGTATAAAATCCGCGACAAACTCGACGCGCGTAAAGGTGGGCGAGCGCCGGCAGTCTTCTGCAGCGCCCAACGTCGTCACCGGAAAAGGAGTCATCACGTGGGGCTGGTAACTTTCGATGAGCGGGACGCGGACAACCTGGTCGCCGGCCATTACTCCACCGGGCGTGGGCAGGTCCTTCGCAGCGACATGATGGAGCTGACGAAGATCCGTTTCGATGCCGGCAAGGGTGCGGAGATGCACCAGCACCCCGAGGAACAGATCCTCTACGTGCTCGACGGCGTCTTCGAGGTCACCCTCGGCGAGCAGGTCTACGAGGTCCGTCCCGGCCAGGCCAGCTACCATCCCTCCAACGTGCCGCACCGGGCCGTGGCCAAGGAAGCCACGACGGCGCTGTCGTTCAAGCTGCTCGTCGATCCGAACTACGACAAGACCGGCGAGCTGGTGTAGAGCATGAGCAGGCCACGCCGTAGCGACGGCCCCGTCGTCGACATCCACTGCCACCGTGAGTGCGCCCCCGCGACCCAGTTCATGCAGCAGGCGTCGATCGCCGCCGGAAAGGTGGCCCTCGGGCACGGGAACGCCACGACGCGCAGGGTGAACGAGCGCCAGCTTGCAGCGATCAGGCCGAAGATGGACGACCTCGATGTCCGGATCGCCGACATGGACATGATGGGCGTGGACATCCAGGCCGTGGCTCCTGCCGTCTACCAGTTCTACTACTGGGCTGACGCGGACCTCGGCGCGAAGGTGTCACGCCTGATGAACGAAGAGCTCGTGGAGGCGACGATCAGGCGTCCGGGCCGCTTCGTCCCCCTGGGTTCCGTGCCGCTGCAGGATGTCGACGCAGCGGTGCAGGAGTTGCGGTACCTGGTCCATGAGCTCGGGATGCGCGGTATAGAGATCGGCACGCATGTGGAGGGCGAGGAGATCTCCGCCGCGCGGCTCGACCCGTTCTGGGCCGAGGTGGAAGCGCTGGGTGCCGTCGTGGTGATCCATACCCAGGGCGCGACCCACCCCGATCGGCTCCAGGGTCACAACTTCGTCAACATCATCGGCCACGCATTCGAAGCCACACTTGCCCAGGCGCACCTGATCTTCGACGGTGTCATGGAGCGCTACCCGGACCTGAAGATCGTGGTCGTGCACGGCGGGGGATACCTGCCGGCATACGCGGGCAGGATCGACCACGGCTGGCGGGCCCGAGAGGATGTCAGCGAGGGAGTTCCGCATCCGCCGAGTAGCTACCTCGGTCGGTTCTACTTCGACACGATGGTGTTCGAGACCGACCAACTGAGATTCCTGATCGACAAGTACGGCGCCGATCGCATCCTCCTCGGTACCGACTATCCCTACGACATGGGCGAGGACGACCCGCTGGCGTTCCTCGGCAGGGAGGGGATGCCGCAGGCCGAGGTCGACCTCGTCAGCGGGGGCAACGCGGCCCGGCTCCTCGGCATCTCCTGACCGAGAGAGCCGGGAGGTGACACTCCTCCCGGCTCTCTCGCCAGGCGGCGCATCTGCCGCATCGGTGCTGCTCAGCCAGCCGTTTTCTATACGTCGTAGTACAGCGCGAACTCGTAAGGGTGCGGGCGCAGCCGCAGCGGGTCGATCTCGTGCTCCCGCTTGAACGCGATCCAGGTCTCGATCACGTCCGGCGTGAAGACACCACCCTCGAGCAGGAACTCGTGGTCGGCTTCGAGCGAGTCCAGCACCGACCCGAGGTCGCCCGGGACGAGCTTGACGCTCTTGGCCTCCTCGGGCGGCAGCTCGTAGAGGTCCTTGTCGATCGGCTCCGGCGGCTCGATCTTGTTCTTGATGCCGTCGAGGCCGGCCATCATCATCGCGGCGAACGCCAGGTACGGGTTGCCGGACGAGTCCGGGCAGCGGAACTCGATGCGCTTGGCCTTGGCGTTGTTGCCGGTGATCGGGATACGCACGCACGCCGAGCGGTTGCGCTGCGAGTACACCAGGCTGACCGGCGCCTCGAAGCCCGGGACGAGCCGGTGGTACGAGTTCACCGTCGGGTTGGTGAAGGCGAGCAGGCTCGGCGCGTGGGTGAGGATGCCGCCGATGTAGTGGCGGGCCATGTCGGAAAGGCCGGCGTAACCCGACTCGTCGTAGAACAGCGGGTCGCCGTCCTTCCACAGCGACTGGTGGCAGTGCATCCCCGAGCCGTTGTCACCGAACAGCGGCTTCGGCATGAAGGTGGCCGACTTGCCCGCCTCGAACGCGGTGTTCTTCACGATGTACTTGAACAGCTGCAGGTCGTCGGCAGCGTGCAACAGCGTGTTGAACTTGTAGTTGATCTCCGCCTGACCGGCAGTGCCGACCTCGTGGTGGGCTCGCTCGAGCTCGAAGCCCGACTCCATGAGCTTCTTGGAGATCTCGTCCCGCAGGTCGGCGAAGTGGTCGACCGGCGGCACGGGGAAGTAGCCGCCCTTGTACCTGGTCTTGTAGCCCTTGTTGCCGCCCTCCTCGTCGCGGCCGGTGTTCCACCAGCCCTCGACCGAGTCGATCTCGTGGAAGGAGCTGTTCTCGGTGGAGTCGAAACGCACCGAGTCGAACGTGTAGAACTCGGCCTCCGGCCCGAAGAAGACGGTGTCGGCGATGCCGGACTCGGCAACGTACTGCTCGGCCTTGCGCGCGATGTTCCGCGGATCCCGGCTGTAGGGCTCACGCGTGAACGGGTCGTGCACGAAGAAGTTCAGCGACAGCGTCTTGTGCTTGCGGAACGGGTCGATGCGCGCCGTGGCCGCGTCCGGAAGCAGCAGCATGTCCGACTCGTGGATCGACTGGAACCCACGCACCGAGGACCCGTCGAAGGCAAGGCCCTCGTCGAAGGCGTCCGCGTCGAAAGCCTTGGCGGGGACGGTGAAGTGCTGCATGACACCCGGCAGGTCACAGAACCTCACGTCGACAAATTGCACGTCCTCATCGGCGATGAGACGCTGGACATCGTCTGGAGTAGTGGACACCCTCGGTGACTCCTTTGTGTTCGTTGCCGGCGGCAGTACTCTCTTCGGCTAACGCTAAGAGCGCGGTGTTGCCCGACCGTCACCCGTATGTTTCGCCGACGTTAACGGGTTGGTGGATGCCGGTTGGTCGACCAGGGCGGGCGGCCTCCGCGCCAGCCACATACCCTGTTCGGGTGGCTAGATGGACCGGCGAGTGGCTCTCCTCACCCGCGACCGCGCGTGCCGCGGCCGACAGCGAGCCGCCGCGCTGGCCCGGCGAGCATCTCCGGCTGCCGGAGGACGGCGTTGGCGCCGTGGCCGGAAGCGGCCGCCGCTTTCTCGGCCTGGTCGTGGACCTGCTGCTCGCGTCGCTGCTGACCTCCCTGTTCATCCGGCCGGAGTTCGCCGACCCCGGCGTGATGCAGCAGTTCAACATCTGGTCACTGGTGATGTGGGTGGCGATCACCGCGGTTCCCGCGGCCGTCTTCGGCTTCACCCCGGGCATGGCGGTGTGCGGCGTGCGGGTGGCGAGGCTCGACGGCCGCAGCATGGTGGGCGTGTGGCGCGCGCTCGTGCGCGCCGTGCTCACCTTCCTCATCATCCCGGCGGCGGTGCGCAACGCCGACAACCGTGGCTGGCACGACCGGGCGACCGGCACCGTCGTCGTCCGGATGCGCTGACCGTCCGCCCTGGCGGCGAGGCCATGCCGACGGGGCCGTCATGCCGCCGCCGGCCAAGTCCGGCGGAGGATGGTCAGCGGCGGCGGATGGTGCGCTGCACGTTACGCATCTTGGCGCCCTGCGGCGTCGGCCCCTTCGGCATCGCGGCGCCTCGGTTGCCCAGCGCCGCCAGCTTGGCCTCCAGCGCGTCGACCTGCTTGGGCTTGAGGTTGCGCGGCAGCTTCGCCAGGTGGCTCTGCAGCTTGCGCAGCGGCACCTGGCCCTCCTCGTGGCCGATGACGAGGTCGTAGATCGGCGTGTCGCCGACGAGCCTGGAGATCCGCTTCTTCTCCTGCGCGAGCAGGCCCTTCACCCGGTGCGGCGCGCCCTCGGCCACCAGCACGACGCCGGGCCCGCCGAGTACGCGGTGCACCGCGTCGAGCTGGGTCGTCGCGGCCACGGTCTGCGTCACCCGCCACTTGCCGCGCAGGTTGTCCAGTGCCCACGCGGCGGCACCCGGCTGACCGTCGGCCTTGCTGTACACGGTCTTCTGGACCCGGCGGCCGAAGATGATCACGGCGGCAAGCAGCCCGAGCATGAGGCCGATCGGCAGCAGCAACCACTGGATGGCGAAGAGCCAGCCGATCCCGAACACCGCGCCCGCGACGACCACGAAAGAGCCCAGCATCCAGGGGATGAGTGCCTTGTCTTCCTTGCGCTGCATTTTGAACGCCTGGAAGATCTGCCCGCGCTTGGCCTTGCTCTGCGCGCGCTTCTCCTTCTTGGCCTGCTTAGCAGCTTCCTTGTCCTGCTTTCCCGCCATGCCGACCAGGATACGGCCGGGTGGCCAGGCGTGGACCTGTCGGTCCCCTCTGCGAGGATGCGGCCGTGGGCAGCGCACGTCAATCGAAGCTCCGGCCGAGCCTGCTCGAGGGGCTCGACCCCGAGCAGCGGGCCGTGGCGTGCGCCCCCCGCGGCCCGGTCTGCGTGCTCGCGGGTGCGGGCACGGGCAAGACGAGGACGATCACCCATCGCATCGCCTACCTGGTCGATTCCGGTCATGTGGCCGCGGGCCAGGTCCTCGCCGTCACCTTCACCGCACGCGCGGCGGGGGAGATGCGCGCACGGCTGCGTCGCCTCGGCGTCGAGGGAGCGCAGGCGCGGACGTTCCACGCGGCCGCCCTGCGCCAGCTCCGGTACTTCTGGCCTCGCGTGGTGGGCGACCGGCAGTGGGACCTGCTCGAAGGGAACAAGCTGCGGCTCGTCGGGCAGGCCGCCAACCGGCTGGGCATGCCCACCGAGATCGAGGTGTTGCGCGACCTCGCGAGTGAGATCGAATGGGCGAAGGCCTCGCTCGTCGGCCCGGACGACTACCCGGCGGTCGCCGGGCGCCTGAGCCGCGACATTCCCGAACCCGCCGCGCGGCTCGCCGAGCTCTACCGGATGTACGAGAAGCTCAAGAACGACGCTCGGCTGCTCGACTTCGACGACCTCCTCCTGCACACGACGGCGGCACTGGAGGAGCACAGCGCGGTCGCCGAGGAGTTCCGCGACCGGTACCGCTGCTTCATCGTCGACGAGTACCAGGACGTGACGCCCGCGCAGCAGCGGCTGCTCGACGCGTGGCTCGGCGGCCGGGACGACCTCACGGTGGTCGGCGACGCGAACCAGACCATCTACTCCTTCGGCGGCGCGTCGCCACGCCCGCTGCTGGAGTTCACCCGGCGCTTCCCGGACGCCACCGTGGTGCGCCTGGAACGGGACTACCGGTCGACCCCGCAGGTGGTGTCGCTGGCCAACCAGGTGATCGGTGCCGCCCGTGGCCGGCCTGCCGGCTCGCGGCTGCGCCTCGTCGGGCAGCAGCCCGACGGGCCGCCCCCGCGGTTCGGCGAGCACGACGACGAGGCCGCCGAGGCCGCCGCCGTGGCGGCCCGGATCCGCGAGTTGCTGGACGCCGGAGTGCCTCCGAGCGAGATCGCCGTGCTGTACCGCGTCAACGCGCAGTCCGAGGCCTACGAGCAGGCGCTGTCCGAAGCGGGCATCCCGTACCTCGTGCGCGGCGGGGAACGGTTCTTCGCCCGGCGGGAGATCCGGCAGGCCATGGCGGCGTTGCGGACGGCCGCCGCCGCCGAGCCGGACGGGGAGCTGGTGCCGCGCGTCCGGCAGGTCCTTGCCGGTGCCGGACTGACGGAGTCGCCGCCCGCGGGGGGTGCCGCGAAGGAACGGTGGGACGCGCTGCTCGCGCTCGTGGAGCTCGCCGAGGAACTCGCCGCCACCACGGAAGGCGCGGGTCTGGCGCGCTACGTCGCCGAGCTGGAACACCGCGCCGCGGCGCAGCATCCGCCCACCGTCGAGGGCGTCACGCTGGCCTCGCTGCACGCCGCCAAAGGGCTGGAATGGGACGCCGTCTTCCTCGTCGGTCTCGCCGAGGGCACGGTGCCGATCCAGCGCGCGAGCGGTGACGGCGACGCCGTCGAGGAGGAGCGCAGGCTGTTCTACGTCGGTGTCACGCGGGCCAGGAAGCACCTGTCGCTGACGTGGGCGCTGTCCAGAACCCCCGGCGGCCGTCCCAACCGCAGGCGCAGCCGCTTCCTGCACGGGCTGATGCCGGAAGACCATCCGGCCGCGAAGCTCGCGCGGCCCCAGCCGAAATCGTCCGGGCCCAAGGCGCGCTGCCGGGTGTGCGGCGGCGCGCTCACCGCGACCATGGAGGTCAAGCTCGGGCGCTGCGCCACCTGTCCGGCCGATTTGGACGAAGACCTGCTGGCGCGGCTCAGGGAGTGGCGCGTCGAGCGGGCCCGCCAGCTCAAGGTGCCCGCCTACGTCGTCTTCACCGACGCCACGCTCGTGGCCATCGCCGAGCAGCGCCCCACCGACGACAGCGCGCTCGTCTCGATCTCGGGTATCGGAGCGACCAAGCTCGAACGGTTCGGCGCCGAGGTGCTGGCCGTGGTGCGCGGGGCTGACGGCCCGTAACCGGGCGGCCACCGCGCCGGCAGCATAAGCCCAGCTCAGGGCTTCTTCGCCCCCTTCGGGGCGATTTTCTGGAAAATCGGTTGCGGTGCCGTGCCCAGGAACAATAGCCTGCACGTACTGGGTGGAAGCATCCGTTTCGGCCGCTGGATCTCCGGCTGGCCGCTGGACGCGAGAGAGGTGGTGTCGGTGATGAAGCTCAACGAGTTCATCGGAGTCGCCGGCACCCCGTCGTTCATCGCTACCGAAATGGTTACGGCCGGGCACTGGGGTGCCGGCGTTTCCCGGGTTGGTCAGTATGCCGAGAACCTTGTGCACGCTCACCGCGTGCGCGCGCTCGGCGGCAGCGCCACCGGCGATGCCGTGGACATGAACCCGGAGCTCCGACCGCTGGCCGTCAAGCGGCCGATCCGCAAGCAGGACCGTAGGTCCCTGGTTCCGTCGTACCCACGTGAGAGATGCCCCTGACCCTCCCGTCAGGAGAACAGGCTCACAAAGGCCGCGGAACCGTACATCGGATCCGCGGCCTTTGTGCTGTCTCAGGAAGAACAGACCAGCAGGGAAGACCTGACAAACACTAAGGAGAACGGGAAATGCCATCGGCAACCGCCTTCGCGTCAGAGGGGGCGTTACCCGACGTTCTCGCCGGCAGTACAGGTGTCGGTGAGCTGCTCGATGCGGTGTCCGCACCGGACCTCGAGCTGCCGTGCCGATCGGGCGACGCGGACCTCTGGTTCGCTGAGAGCCCGGCCGAGCTGGAACGGGCCAAGCGGCTGTGCGCCGACTGCCCGGTACGGGCCGCCTGCCTCGCGGGCGCGCAGGACCGGCGTGAGCCCTGGGGCGTCTGGGGCGGCGAGATCTTCGAACGTGGCGCCGTTGTGGCCAGGAAGAGACCACGCGGACGTCCGCGCAAGACCCCAGTCGGCGAGTCATCGATGAGTGAACGGAGCGCGGCATGACCACGGGAACCAGCACCGGCCAGTACACACCGCACACCACCATCCCGGCACCGCTCGATCGACCGGGCACCGTGCCGACCAGCTTCGAGGGGAACACCCGAATGTTGATCTACGAAGAGCTCGCCAGAGCTCGAATACGGGAGATGCACCAGGCCGTCGAAGGGCGGCGGCACGCCCGCCGGGCCCGTGCCGCGCGCCGCTGGGACCGGATCGCCCGCTGGGCGGAGAACAGATCCGGCCACTACAGGCGGTGAGCCCGGGTCGCGGGCGGGTGGCGATTGCCGCTCGCCCGCGATCCGCGCGTGCTCGCTGGTGTTGAATGTTCGTCGTGTCAGCACATACGCACGACGACATTGACTGGGCGGCGCGGCTCTCCGCCATGCGCAGGCTCGACCTCCTCGAACGTGAGTGTCTGGCGTCGGTCGCCGCGCGCATCACCGAGCATCTGCCGGACAGTGCCACAGTGATCGACGTCGGCTGCGGCGCCGGTGGAATGAGCGCCGCGCTCGCAGCCGCTCTGCGCCGGCGTGGCGGCGGCACCCTGATCCTGGTGGACGCGGTGGACGAGTTGCTCGCCGCCGCGAGCGAGGCGGCCGTCGCAGCGGCTGCCATGCCGACGCCCACCGCAGCGGAGGTGCGCGTTGAGACCGTGGTGGCCGACGTGGGGACCGTGGACCTGCACGAGATGGTGCCGCCGGCCGACCTGATCTGGGCATCCGCCGTGGTGCACCACCTTCCTGACCAGCAGGCTGCCATCGCGCGGCTAGCCCGTGTGCTCCGTGCCGGTGGCCGGCTCGCCGTGGCCGAGGGCGGGCTGGAAACCCGGTGCCTGCCCTGGGACGTCGGCGTTGGCGAGCCCGGCCTCGAACAGCGCCTGAACGCTGCCCGGAACGACTGGTTCGCCGAACTCCGCGCCACGATCCCGGACGCCGTACCGATGCCCTACGGCTGGACAACCGCGCTGGACCGCGCCGGTCTCACCGAAACCGGCTCGTTCAGCTACCTGATCGACCATCCTGCTCCCGGAGACTCCACGGTGCGGGACTTCGCCGCGGAGCGGCTCGCCTGGCTGGCGGAGGTCACCGGCGAGCGGATCAGCGACCTGGATCGTGCTGCCGTGCGCCGCCTGCTCGACCCTGGGTGGCCGGAGTACCTGGGGGCCCGCGACGACGTGTTCCTCCTTTTCGCGCGCACCGTTCATCACGGGCGGCTGCCGTGAGCGGGCAGGCGGCGGTCATGTGCTCGGTCTGCGGGGACCGGCAGGACCCCGAAGACGAGATGCGGGCGCTCACCTGGGTCCGCGAGAACGACCAGGGCCGGGCACGTTGGCTCTGCCCGCGCTGCGCGAGCAGGCACGTGCGTGACATCGAGAGCAAGCTGCCGGTCGAATACTGGTGAGCCTCCCGGCTCCGCGCCGGGTACGGCGGCTCCGCGCCGGTCATGCCGCCACTCCCGGAACATCGCACTGCACCGGCGGCCGGGGTCGCAGCGCGGCCGTGCGGAACGCCCTCGCGAGCTCGCGGATGACGTTCTCTCCGTCGGAGCGCAGGCGTTGCGGAGAGGTGCGCAGCAGGACCACACCGGCGGCGGTCAGTGCGAGATGCGTCAGCCGGCCCGTCTCGCCCTCCGCGGGCGTCCCGAACTGCCATCCCATCCCCAGCTCGTCCCACCACGCATCGACCGCGCCGATCGACCGTCCGCGCAGGTCGCAAACGGTTGCGCCCCATCGCGGCGGCGGCAGTGGCGAGCGCAGCACGAGTTGCCGGGCCGCACCGTGCACGTAGGTGTCGCTGTTCGTGGCGAGGCGGCGCAGCTCCGCGCGCACCGCGGCGGATCCTCGCTGGTTGCCGGCTTCGAGCTCCGCGCGCAACTGGTCGAGAGAGCACAGCCCGTAGTAGACCGGCAGCGTCAGCAGATCGCGAAGCCGGTCGGGGTCGTTCTCCCGCCGGGCCGCGTCGAGTGCCGCCCGAGCCGCGGGCGCGAAGGGCAGTCCCCGGATGAGTGTGGGCTCCGGTGGCCGCGCCGTCCGTTCCAGGAGGACGAAGTCGGGCGGCAGGATGCGCCGGTACGCGGGCACGAGCACGTGCACGGTCCGGGGACTGGGCAGGTCGAGGCCGTGGGCGACGAGAGCGTCGATGCCCGTGAGCACGCCCTCGCTGCCGTAGTGGCTGGTCGCCGCACGGAGCAGCTGGCGCCGGGTCGGTTCGCCGGGGGCGAGCATGACGACTCCCGGCAACAGCCGCCGCCAGGGCCCGCCCGGCCGGCAACGCGTCGCGATGGCCCGGTCGGACATGCCGGCCGCGCGTAGCTGGGCGGCTGTGACGATGTTGTCGCTGTGGTCGCTGTGGTTGAGGTCGGCGCTGTGGTCGCTGCTGTTGCTGTCGGCGCTGTCGCGGCCGCCGCCGGCGGCACCGGCCGGATCGGTTCTGGGTGCGGTCCTTGCCGCGCTGGTCGTTGTGGTCACGATTCCGAGAGTGGCTCGGGCCCACCGTCCGTGGGAGCCATCGCCGGGAAATGTGGACAACTCGGCCGTGCGAACGGCACGTCGGCGCGGCCGGGGCCCGGATTGTGGACAACCGGGCGGTTGCCGTCCCCTACGCCGCGAAGCCGGGCTGCCACCGTTCGACAATGGAGCGCAGTGCCAGCTCGGCGTCGAGCTGGCACAGGATCCCGACAGCCCCGGCGGTCACGCGGTGGATCAGCAGCCAGTTCGGCGGGAGGTTCAGCGACCGCCCCGTGTGAAAGTCCTGGTTGCGTGTATCGCCCATGCGCAGCGCCTGCTTCTGTGCCCACCGGCGCGTGAAGTGGAACCGGTCGCTGGTGAGCGGAGCGATCAACGGAAGGAGGTAGGTGTAGACGTCGTCCGCGTCGAGCTCGCTGTCCGGCCGGACGAAGCCCTCGGCACGCAGCGCATCCAGCAGCTCGGTGGAGCGGCCCTCGAGCGCGAGCCGCATGATGACCCCCAACATCGGCGGTGCTCCCTGCGGCAGCCGGGCGACCGCCCCGAAGTCGATGACGCACATCCGGCCGTCGTTCAGGAGCATGAAGTTGCCAGGGTGCGGGTCCGAGTGCAGCAGGCGTGCCCGAGCGGGAGAGGAGTAGTGGAACTCGGCGAGCAGCCGGCCCGCCTCGTTGCGCTGGTCGACGGCGCCCTCCTTGATGATCGTCGCGAGCGGGGTCCCGTCCACCCATTCCGTGACGATCACCTTTGGCGCGCTGGCCACGACCTTCGGGATGAGGACCTGGTCGTCGCCGTCGAACGCCCTGGCGAAGCCGCGCTGGTTCGCCGCCTCGGTCCGGTAGTCGAGCTCCTCGTTCATCCGTGCGGCGAGCTCGGACAGCAGGGGTTTGACATCGGTGCCCGGCGCGAGAGCCTGGAACAGCCGGCTGAACCGCTGCAGCTGCCGCAGGTCGCTGTGCAGTGCCTCGTCGGCGCCGGGGTACTGGACCTTGACCGCGACCTCGCGGCCGTCGTGCCAGACGGCCCGGTGCACCTGGCCGATGCTGGCGGCGGCGGCGGGTTCGTCGTCGAAGCGGGCGAATCGGTCGGCCCAGGATCGGCCGAGCTGCTCGGCGAGCACCCGGCGGGTCTGCCTCGGCGGCATCGGCGGTGCCGCGGTCTGCAGTTTCGTGAGCGCCTCGCGGTACGGGGCGGCCAGCTCGTCGGGTACGGCGGCCTCGAAGACGCTCAGCGCCTGCCCGAACTTCATGGCACCGCCCTTGAGCGTGCCGAGCACTTCGAACAGCTGTTCCGCGGCCCTCGCGGACAGCGCCGCGTTGACCTCCTCCGCGCTCTGCCCGGTCAGCCGCCTGCCCCAGCCCCCGACGGCGCGGCCGGCGATCCCCAGGGGAAGGCTCGCCAGCTTGGCGGTCCGCATGGCCTGGCCGCGGGGCATCGCCGATTCGGCCCGGTCGTCGATCGAGTCGCGGAATTCTGTCACATGGGCGATTCTGCCTTGCCGATCACGATCCGCGCAGCGACCGCCGCCACCGCATTCGCCACCGCGGCCGGATTCACGGCCGCTTGGCGCCGCACCGGCAGTCCGGGTGGGCAGGCCACTCCCGCCTCCGTACCGTGCCGGCGTAGGAGTCGATCTCCAGCGTTCCGTTCCAGGTGGGCGGCGGTGAGTCCTCCGGGCTGAGGAAGCGCAGTGCCTGCCCGGCTGCGAGTGCGGCGGTCGCCTGCACATTGTTGAGGTCAGCGCGTTGGCAGCGGCCCGCGAGCTGGCCGGCGACGCGTGGCCAGCAGGAATCCAGCGACGTTCGATGCAGGTCGGCGCAGCGCAGGCAACTGCTGCGGCCGGGCAGCACGAGCGGCCCCACGATGCCGATGCCGTCCCGGACCCGTACGGCGAGATGCGGTAGCCCGTCGGCGGTGAGGTCTCGGATCACCTCGGGGGCGGGGACGACCGCGTCGGTGAGCAGCACCAGGTCGGGACGGCGGTCACCCCGGAGGCGGCCCGTCCGGGTGGCCGCGCTGGTTCTTCGCACGGCCTCGGTGATCGCACGCCGCCGGGGAAGCCCCACATCGGCATCGAGGTGTCCCGAGCCGAGATCGTCGGCGCCGACCGTGCCCGCCGCCACGGCATCGATGTGCCCCACGCCCGCCGCGGCGAGCAGTGTGGCCACGGCGACGGCCAGCCGGCCCCCGCCGTGCACGAGGACCGCACATCGTGCCCGCCGGGACAGCGTGTCGCGCCGGCGCCTGCCGACGTTGAGTGACCACAGCTCCGGCTCGCCGGAGCGGGTGTCCGGCGCCGCCGCCGGCTCGGCCTCCTCGATGAGACCCCGTTCGGCCAGCCCGGTCAGCAGATCACGCAGTCGCTCCGCGTGCCCGCCCTCGGCGAGCGCGAGCAGCGAGGTGGTGCTCCGGCTTCCGTCGAGCCCGCGCAGGAGGTCCATCAGCACGGGTGGCAGGCCGGTCGCCACCACGGCATGCCGTGGGTCGAGACCGATCTGGACCTCGTCGGTGCGGCGTTCGAACACGTCGAGACCCGGCAGGAGGCGCGGTCGCCGGGGCAGCGCCCTCTCGGGCGGCGAGTTCTTCATGTAGCCCACAGTGACGGTGCATCGCTGCGCGTGCATTCGCCTCATCCCAGTTGTCCACAGGCAGATCGAACTGTGGACAACTCAGCCAGGTAGTGCCGCGACCCTCCTCGATGTCGGTCCCTGCCCTTACGGTGGGTGGGTGGCCGAAGCACGGGTGCCCTCGTTGAGGAATCGGGACAGAAACGCGCGCCAGCCGTCAGTCCCTCAGGACAAGGTCGAGGTCCGGCGAAGCGCGCGCCGGCGTCGCACGGTGACCGCCTACCGGGAAGGCGACAAGCTCGTCGTGCTCATTCCCGCGACGATGAGCAGGGCGGAGGAGGAACACTGGGTCGTCGAGATGCAACGAAAGCTCCAGCGCACCGAGAGCAGGCGGGCCTCGCCCGCGCGCGCCTCGGACGAGGCACTGCTGGCGAGGTGCGCGGAGCTCTCGCAGCGCTACCTCGACGCCACGGCGACGCCGACCAGCGTGCGCTGGGTGCCGCCCATGCGCACGCGCTGGGCCTCGTGCACCCCGGCGGACGGCACGATCCGGGTGAGCGAGCGGTTACGGTACGTCCCGTCGTGGGTGCTGGACTACGTCCTCGTGCACGAGCTCGCCCACCTCAGGGTCGCCGGGCACAACGCCAAGTTCTGGGCGCTGGTCCGGCGTTACCCCAAGACGGAGCGCGCCATCGGCTACCTGGAAGGGCTGTCCTCCGCCGCCGGTCTCGGCATCACCGACATCGACGCGGTGGACTGACCGCGAGCCGCGGTGCTCAGGTGCCGGTCTCGCCCTTGCCGGTGCCGTCATCCTTGCCGGTGTCGTCATCCTTGCCGGTGTCGTCGCCGGTGTCGTCGGCGCGCTCGCCGGCCTCACCGGAATCGCCTGCGTCGGCCTCGGCCCGTTCCTCGGCCTCGGCCCGCTGGGTGCGCTCGAGCTCGGCCATCGGGTCGAGGCCGTCCCCGGTCTCGCCCGAGCGCCCCAGCCGCTCGGAGAACTCCATCGGATCGTCGAGGTCCTCGGCGGTCGGCATGAGGTCGGGATGCGACCACAGCCCGTCGCGCTGCTCCATGCCGTGCTGGTCCCCGACCAGCTTCCACAGCGCCGACGCCGCCCGCATCCGCCTCGGCCGCAGCTCCAGACCGACGAGCGTCGCGAACGTCTGCTCCGCAGGCCCGCCGGTGGCGCGCCTGCGCCGCAGGGTCTCCCGCAGCGCGTCCGCGCCGGGCAGCCGGTCACCGACCGCGTCGGCTACGACGACGTCGACCCAGCCCTCGACCAGGGCGAGCAGCGTCTCCAGCCGGTTCAGGGCGACCTGCTGCTCGGGTGTGGTCTGTGGCTCCAGCAGTCCGGACGACATGGCCTGCTCGATGCTCGCGGGATTGCTCGGGTCGACCTGACCGGCGAGCTGCTCCAGCGCCGAGGTGTCGACGGTGATGCCGTGCGCGAACTCCTCGACCGTCGCCAGCAGCCGCTGCCGCAGCCACGGGACGTGGGCGAACAGCCGCTGGTGTGCGGCCTCCCGCGCGGCGAGGAAGACCATCACCTCGCTGCTCGGGCGCTCAAGGCCCTCGGTGAACTTCTCGATGTTCGCGGGAAGCAGCGCCGAGGTCGCGGCCGGGCCCAAGGGGAGACCGACATCCGTGGAGGTCAGCACCTCGGAGGCCAGCTCCGCCAGTGCGTTGCCGAGCTGGGAGCCGAACGCCATGCCGCCCATCTGGCCGACCATCGACAGCAGCGGACCGGCCGCCTGCTTGGCCTCGTCCGGTAGCGCCTCCATCCATGCGCCGGACACCTGCTTCGCCACCGGGTCGCAGAGCCGCTGCCACGTCGGCAGCGTCTTCTCGACCCAGTCCCGGGATGTCCAGGACACGGTCGTGCTCGCGCCCGCGGGAAGGATCGTCGCGGTGTCCAGCCACAGCTCCGCGAGATGCGCGGAGTCCCGGACGGCCGCGTCGGCGGGCTTGTTGTCGACGGTGAAGCCCAGCTGGGACGAACCTCCGCTGGAAAGCCGCTGCATGGCGATCTGCTTGGCCAGGTCGTAGTTGACCGGGCCCGAAGAGCTGCCCGCTTGGCTGAGCATCTGCCCGAGCTGGCTGAGCATCTGACCCAACTGGTTGAACGCGTCGGCGCCCGAACCAGGCTGCTGCTCGCCGCCGGACTCGTTGTCACGACGCTTGTCGGGATCGGGGCCTCCGAAACCGAACGGTGGGTTGCTCATATCACCACCGTACGCGGACGTGCCTGCGGGCGGCCGCCCCGTTGCGGATGTGGCGGCATGGCCTGCGCGATCGCCCGGTCACGTCACCGTACGCTGTCGTGCTGTGAGCGAGTCCAGCGACAACGCATCAGGTGGAGGAGTCAGGCAGGCTGGTGCCGAGCCTGAACGGGAGCCGGAGTCCGCGACGGTTTCGGATGCCCCTGACGAGTCGAGGCCGAGACTGAGCCGGAGAGGCTGGACGCTGGTGCTCAGCGGCCTGCTCGTCCTGGCGTTCGGGCTGCTCGGGGCCTTCGTCCGGGTGCCTTACGTCGCGCTCGGCCCTGGACCGACGTACGACACGCTCGGGCAGGTCGACGGACGGCAGGTCGTCACCATCGAGGGGGAACGGACCTACCCGACCACCGGTGAGCTGCGGATGACCACGGTCTCGCTGGTCGACAACGTGACCCTGTTCGACGGGCTCCGCCGCTGGGCCAGCGGCCGGTATGCGCTGGCTCCCCGGGAGGACTACTTCCGGCCCGGCGAGACCGACGAGGAGGTCCGGAGGGAGAACGTCAAGCAGTTCCAGGACTCGCAGAGCAACGCCCAGGTCGCCGCGCTGCGCACGCTCGGCTACCCGGTGAAGGTGCTGGTCAAGGAAGTGGTGTCGGGCAGCCCGGCCGACCAGGTGCTCTCCCCGGGCGACCGGCTGCTCGCCGTGGACGGCACGGAGATCGGCAACGAGGACGACGTGCGTGCGGCGCTGGCCGACACCCGCCCCGGCCAGACGGTGTCCCTGACGTTCCGGCACGAGGACGGGCCGGAACGCACCGAGTCGGTCACGCTCGCGGAGCACCCGAGCGAGCCGCAGGGTTTCGTGGGTTTCCAGCCGATCGACCGGGCCGACGTGCCGTTCGAGGTCGACATCTCCCTCGAGGACGTCGGCGGCCCCTCGGCCGGGCTCATGTTCGCGCTCGCCATCGTCGACCGGATGACCCCGGGAGACCTGGTCGGGGGCGAGCACGTGGCCGGAACCGGCGAGATCGACCAGAAGGGCCGGGTCGGCCCCATCGGGGGGATCTCGTTCAAGCTGGTCGCCGCCCGCGAGTCCGGCGCGTCGGCGTTCCTCGTTCCGCAGCGCAACTGTGCGGAGGCCGCGTCCGCCGCGCCGGAAGGGCTGAAGCTGGTGAAGGTGGCCGACCTCGACGGTGCGATCAGCGCGCTGGAGAAGTTGGAAGCCGGGCAGCCGGTACCGATCTGCTGAGCCCCCGCCTGGCGCGGGCGGGCCCGCGGGGTAGCCGTAGAGGCTGTCCTCGAACCTGCTGGAACGAACCAGAGCGGCCTGTTTTCGCAGGTCGNGGCAGCCGGTACCGATCTGCTGAGCCCCCGCCTGGCGCGGGCGGGCCCGCGGGGTAGCCGTAGAGGCTGTCCTCGAACCTGCTGGAACGAACCAGAGCGGCCTGTTTTCGCAGGTCGCCGGTCGTGAGTGAGGAACCGAGTTCTAACTCGCGTGCGCACTCACGAGAGGTGACCAGGCACAACGCCGCGCCTCCGTGGGATCAGGGACAGGCTCTCTTACGGAAGCAGGGTGGTCCGGAGCGCGTCGAGCAGGTTCGGCGCGAGGTCCGGGTGCTCGATGATCTCCTCGACGCTGTCGTCCTGGTCGTCCTGGTTCTCCCCGCCCGGCGAGCCCGTGCCGCGCAGCCGCATCACGCACGCCCCCGGGCCGTCGCGCAGCACGGCCGCCACCAGTCGGGCCTCGGTGCGGCTGGGATGGTCGGCGGCGGCCCGCCGGAGCCGTTCCGCGTCCTCGGGGTCCGCCGCGTCGCCGGTGTCCGGCAGCTCCGACTCGGCGTCCGGGGGCAGCACGATGATCTCCTGCGCCAGTGCGCAGCCGTGCACGGTCTCCGGCCAGGCGATCCGGCCGAGTGCCTCGGCGAGATCCCCCTCGGGCAGCCCCTCCTGGGCGACCGGTGTCAGCGCGCTGCTCGCGTCGAGCTGGCCGGCCAGCTCGGGCTGCTGGCGCAGCAGCTCGCCGGTCGGTACGAGCGCGAACAGCTGCGGCTGCTGGTCCCACCCGGCGGTCGCCACGAACTCCTCGACTTCACGGGCCAGTGCGGCCACACTCGGAGCCGTCGCCCGGTTCTCGCTCTCCGTCATGGGCCTATCGTGGCAGGGTCTCGCCGGACGGGACATGCACGTCCGGTTTGGGGCCTTTCGGGAACTCGGACGGCTATCCGTAGAGTTATGTATCCAGGGACGCTCGCGACGCTGGCGGCCCCCGAGAACCGATTTCGACCACAGGAGTGTGCGCAGTGGCCACTCGGCCCCCTGTCAGCTTGCCGAAGCTGTCCCGGCGCAGCCGTATTCTGCTCATCCTCGCGGGTGTGATCGTGCTGGCCCTGCTGCTCGGCGCGAGACTGCTGGATACCTATGTCGACTGGCTGTGGTTCGGTGAGGTCGACGCTCGCAGCGTCTTCACCAAGATCCTGCTCACGCGGATCGCCCTCTTCTTCTCCGCGGCGGTACTCGTCGGCGGGACGCTCGCGCTGAGCCTTGCCATCGCCTACCGGACACGGCCGGTGTTCGTCCCGGTCACCGGCGCCGACGACCCGCTCGCGCGCTACCGCTCGACGGTCGTCGCGCGGGTCCGCCTGTTCGGCATCGGCATCCCGGTGTTCGCCGGCCTGATCGCCGGGGCCTCCGCCCAGGGCGACTGGCGGCGGGTGCAGCTGTTCTTCAACGGCACCAGCTTCGGCAGGACCGACCCCGAGTTCGGCCACGACATCGGGTTCTACGTCTTCGACCTGCCGTTCTACACCTGGCTGCTCGGCTGGATGTTCGTCGCCGTCGTCGTCGCCTTCATCGGCGCGCTGCTCGCGCACTACCTCTTCGGCGGCATCCGGCTGGCGGGCCGGGGCGGCCAGGTCTCCGGCGCCGCGCGGGTCCAGCTCTCCGTCCTGCTCGGCGTGTTCGTGCTGTTCAAGGCGGCCGAGTACTTCTTCGACCGGTACTACCTGCTGCTGTCGGACCGCAACGAGCCGCTGTTCACCGGCGCCACGTACACCGACCTCAGCGCGGTGATGCCTGCCAAGCTGATCCTGCTGTGCATCTCGATCTTCTGCGCCGTCGCGTTCTTCGTCGGCGCCTTCCTGCGCAACCTCCAGCTCCCGGCGATCGCGCTGGTGCTGCTGATCCTGTCCGGGATCATCATCGGGGTCGCGTGGCCCGCGGTGCTCGAGCAGTTCTCGGTGCGCCCGAACGCCAACGAGAAGGAAGCGCAGTCGATCCAGCGCAACATGGATGCGACCCGGCACGCGTTCGGCCTGCAGGATGTCCAGTACAAGGACTACACGGGTGAGTCGGAGGCGAGCCCGAGCGAAGTACGCAGCGACCAGGGGACGATCCCGAACATCCGGTTGCTCGACCCGAACGTGCTGAGCCCGACGTTCACCCAGCGGGTCGGCCGGGAGAACTTCTACGGCTTCCCGGACAAGCTCGACATCGACCGCTACTCCGTCGACGACGATCGGCAGGCCTACATCGTCGCCGCCAAGGAGATCAACACGGACGGCCTGCGCGAGAACCAGCGGACGTGGATCAACCGCCACCTCGTCTACACGCACGGCAACGGGTTCGTCGCCGCCCCGGCCAACACGATCGACCGGGCGATCGAGGGCGCCGACAGCGACGGTGGCTACCCCCTGGCGGGAACCAGTGACACCCAGGACCCCGAGGGGGCGCACGGAATCCACGTCGACGAGCCGCGCATCTACTTCGGCGAGCTGGCGACCGACTACGCGATCGTCGGCGGTCAGGAGGGGCAGGCGCCCGGCGAGTACGACACCGCCACCGACCGCAGCTACCTGTACCAGGGCCAGGGCGGTGTGCCGATCGACAACTGGTTCAACCGCGCCGTCTTCGCGGCCCAGTACGGCGAGCGCAACATCCTCTTCTCCGATGCCATCAGCGATGGCTCGAGGATCATGTACGAGCGTGACCCGCGCGACCGCGTCATGAAGGTGGCGCCGTGGCTCACGGTCGACGGTGACCCGTACCCCGCCGTGATCGACGGGGAGATCAAGTGGATCGTCGATGGTTACACCACGCTCAACAACTACCCGTACGCCCAGCAGACCAACCTGGGCGATGCCACGCAGGACTCGCTCAGCGGCGTCGCGCGGCAGCAGGACAACGAGATCAACTACATCCGCAACTCGGTGAAGGCCACCGTGGACGCCTTCGACGGGACCGTCGAGCTGTACACGATGGATGACCAGGACCCGGTGCTCAAGGCGTGGAAGAGCGTCTTCCCCGGCATGGTCAAGCCGAGCTCGGAGATCTCGCCGGAGCTGCGCGAGCACTTCCGCTACCCGGAGGACATGTTCAAGGTCCAGCGCGAGCTGCTGACGAAGTACCACGTGGAGAACCCGCAGGAGTTCTACTCCACGCAGACGTTCTGGAACGTCCCGCAGGATCCGACCACGGAAGGCGGGCTCGACCCGAACACGGACGCCGCGAAGCAGCCGCCGTACTACGTGCTGGCGCAGGCACCGGGCCAGCAGAACCCCAACTTCCAGCTGACCAGCGCGCTGACCCCGCTCGCCCGGCAGTACCTGTCGGCGTGGGTCTCGGTGTCCTCGGACCCGGGCAGCTACGGGGACATGCAGGTGCTGAAGCTGCCGACCGACGGCAGCATCCAGCTGGACGGCCCGGTGCAGGTGCAGAACCGGTTCCAGAGCAACCCGCGGTTCACCCAGGACCGCACGCTGCTCGGTAACCAGAGCGTCAACATCATGTACGGCAACCTGCTCACCCTTCCGGTGGCGGGCGGCTTCCTCTACGTCGAGCCGATCTACATCCAGCAGCGCAACGCGCAGAGCTACCCGCAGCTGGCCCGTGTCCTGGTGTCGTTCGGCGACAAGATCGGGTTCGACTCGACCCTCAACGGCGCGCTCGACCAGGTCTTCGGCGAGGGCACCGGCGATGCGGCGACCGGTCCCGCGCAGGGTGCCGACGACCCGGACGGCAGTGAGGGCGAGCAGACCCCGCCGCCCGAGGACGGGACCGAGACGGATACGCAGCAGCCGCCGCAGGACGGCGGTGGCGAAGGCAGCCCCGAGATGGACCAGGCGATCGCCGACATCCAGGCAGCGCTGGAGAAGCTGCGGTCGGCCCAGCAGTCGGGTGACTTCGGCCAGCAGGGTGACGCGCTGGCCGAGCTCGACGCCGCGGCCAAGCGCTACCAGGAGTTGCAGAACTCCGGCGGGTGACGCCGGTAACGTGCCGGGCACCCACTTTGCGCCCAGGAGAAACCTGGGCGTAAGGTGGGTGTCACGACGCGGGGTGGAGCAGTTCGGTAGCTCGCTGGGCTCATAACCCAGAGGTCGCAGGTTCGAATCCTGTCCCCGCTACAGATGCTGGATGCCGGGTGTTCGCGGAGAGCGCGAACCCGGCATCTTTCGCGTTACCCCGGGGGTCGAACCCCCGGACCTCCGCCAAGGGGCTTCGCCCCTGGAACCCAGGTGGGGACCCCCGGTGCGGACGCCGGGAGGGGTGGGGTAGAGTTGTACTCACAACGACGCGGGGTGGAGCAGTTCGGTAGCTCGCTGGGCTCATAACCCAGAGGTCGCAGGTTCGAATCCTGTCCCCGCTACCAAATTTCGAAGAGGCCCGGACCGGGTGGTCCGGGCCTCTTTTCGGTGCTCAGGCCGTGTGTGACCCTTCTGAACCGCCTGTTCCACAGTGGACGGAAGCATGACCACAGTGGACAGATGAGCGAAGACGTGGCACGGTAGATACGTGTCCGATTTGAACGCAACTGCCGCAGCACTGCTTGGATTGCTCCACGACGGTCCGGCGACCGGTGGCCAGCTCGTCGCCGGCGCTGAGGAACACTTCGGCATGTTCTTCAGCGTCACGCGCAGCCAGGTCTACCGGGAGCTACCAGCCCTGTCGCAGGCCGGCCTCGTCCGCCTCGGCAAGCAGGGACCGCGTTCCAGCCAGCAGTACATCATCACCGCAGCCGGTAAGAAGGCCTTCAAGGCATGGCTCATCAGCGAGCCGGGGCCCGACCACCTGCGCAGCCCGCTGATCCTGCGCGTCGTGAACGCGGGTGTGCTGACGCCGAAGCAGCGCACCACGCTCTTCGAGAACGCCAGGGCCAAGTACGCGCAGGACCTCGACGAGGCCAAGGCCGCCGCCAAGGGCGCACCGGACCCGGTCGCCAAGGCCGTCGCGGAGTTCGGCCAGGCCCACGCCAGGGCCGCGCTGAAGCTGCTCGATGCCGTCTCCCCGGACTGAGCCGGACTGAGCCGGGCCGGACCGGCGGCGCGCGGAGCCGGGGCACCGTGACTCCGGTGCCCCGCGTCCGCGCGTGCGCCCGGTCCCGGGCGGCCGCGTGATTGCCGTAACCTTGTTGGTTGTGAGTGCTGAGTTCGAAACAGACCTGAAGGATCTCGCCGGCAAGCTGACGCAGGTCGAGGCCGTGATGGATCTGGACGCGCTGCGCAACGAGGTAGGTGCGCTGGAGGAGCAGGCGTCCAGCCCGAGCCTGTGGGACGACCCTGGCGAGGCGCAGAAGGTCACCAGCCAGCTCTCGCACAAGCAGGCCCGGCTGCGCCGGGTCACCGAGCTGCGCCAGCGGCTCGACGACCTGGGCGTGCTGCACGAGCTGGCCGTGGCCGAGGGTGACGCCGCCAGCCGCACCGAGGCCGAGAACGAGCTGAAGGAGCTGGGCAAGGAGATCGACGCCCTCGAGGTCCGCACGCTGCTCTCCGGCGAGTACGACGAGCGCAACGCCGTGGTCACCATCCGGTCCGAGGCCGGTGGCGTCGACGCCGCCGACTGGGCCGAGATGCTGCTCCGGATGTACCTGCGCTGGGCCGAGCGGCACGGCTACCCGACCGAGGTCTACGACATCTCCTACGCCGAGGAGGCCGGCATCAAGTCGGCCACCTTCAAGGTCAGCGCGCCCTATGTCTACGGGACGCTGTCGGTCGAGCAGGGCACGCACCGCCTGGTGCGTATCTCGCCGTTCGACAACCAGAGCCGCAGGCAGACCTCGTTCGCGCACGTCGAGGTGCTGCCGGAGGTCGAGGAGGTCGACCACGTCGAGATTCCGGAGAAGGACATCCGGATCGACGTGTACCGCTCCTCGGGGCCCGGCGGGCAGAGCGTCAACACCACCGACTCGGCGGTGCGCATCACGCACCTGCCGACCGGGGTGGTCGTGTCCTGCCAGAACGAGAAGTCGCAGCTGCAGAACCGCGCGGCCGCGATGAAGGTCCTGCAGGCCAAGCTGCTGCAGCGGAAGAAGGAGGAGGACCGGGCCGAGATGGACGCGCTGCGTGACGGCGGGTCCAGCTGGGGCAACCAGATGCGCTCCTACGTGCTGCACCCGTACCAGATGGTCAAGGACATCCGTACCGAGCACGAGGTCGGCAACCCCTCGGCCGTGCTCGAAGGGGACATCGACGGCTTCCTGGAAGCGGGCATCCGCTGGCGCAAGCAGACCGCGGACGGGTAACCGGCGCGGCGCGGTGGCGAAGCGTCCTGCTCGGCGGGGCCGGCGCCGTGATTCGCAGAGGCAACCAGGGCTTAACGGGCGCCATGAGTAGGATGTGCGACCGTGATCCGGCTCGATAGTGTTTCCAAGGTCTACAAGACCTCGACACGCCCCGCACTGGAGGGCGTCTCCGTCGACGTGGACAAGGGTGAGTTCGTCTTTCTCATCGGTCCCTCCGGCTCCGGCAAGTCGACGTTCCTGCGGCTGCTCCTCCGCGAGGAGGCGCCCAGCAAAGGCCGGGTGATGGTGTCGAACTTCGACGTGGCCAAGATGCCCCGCCGCAAGGTCCCCCGCCTCCGGCAGACCATCGGCTGCGTGTTCCAGGACTTCCGGCTCCTCGCGAACAAGACGGTCGCCGAGAACGTGGCATTCGCCCTCGAGGTCATCGGCAAGCCGAAGCACACGATCACGAAGGTCGTTCCCGAGGTGCTCGAGCTGGTCGGACTCGAAGGCAAGGCGGACCGGATGCCCAACGAGCTCTCCGGCGGTGAGCAGCAGCGCGTCGCGATCGCCCGCGCGTTCGTCAACCGCCCGCTCGTGCTCCTCGCCGACGAGCCGACCGGGAATCTGGACCCCGACACCAGCCAGGACATCATGCTGCTGCTGGAGCGGATCAACCGCACCGGCACGACCGTCCTGATGGCCACCCATGACCACTCGATCGTGGACTCCATGCGCCGCCGGGTGGTCGAGCTGCACCTCGGCAAGGTGATCCGAGACGACAAGCGAGGTGTCTACGGCGTGGGCCGCTGACCCCGACAGCGCCCAGGCAACCCGACAACGCCCCGCCCCACCCGACAGCCCCGACCCAAGGAACGTCGCCCCGATGCGTGCCAGCTTCGTGTTCAGCGAGGTCATCACCGGTTTACGCCGGAACGTCACGATGACCATCGCGATGATCCTCACCACCGCCATCTCGCTCGGCATGCTCGGCGGTGGCCTGCTCTTCGTCCGCACGATCGACAAGATGAAGGTGAGCTACCTCGACGACGTCGAGGTGACGGTGTATCTCACCGAGGACATCAGTGCGAACGACCAGAACTGCACCGGCGAGCCGTGTGCCTCCATCCGCCAGTCGCTGGAGAACAACCAGGCCGTCGAGTCCGTGGTCTACGAGGACCGGGCCGAGGCCTACGAGCGGTTCAAGCGGATCTTCGAGGGGCAGCCCGAGCTGGTGGAGCTTGCGCGGCCCGAGGCGCTGCCAGCCTCGCTGCACGTCAAGCTGTTCGACCCGGCCCGCAGTGAGGTGCTGCTGCAGGAGTACACCGGCCAGCCGGGCGTCGCCAACGTCGATGACCAGAACAAGTTCCTCGACCGCTTCTTCAACCTGCTCAACGCCGGCCGCAACGGCACCTTCATCGTCGCGCTCATCGCGGCGCTCGCCGCCGTGCTGCTGATCGCCAACACCATCCAGGTCTCGGCGTACACGCGGCGGACCGAGGTGGGGATCATGCGGCTCGTCGGCGCGACCCGCTGGTACACGCAGTTACCGTTCCTCCTGGAGGCCGTCGTCGCCGGAGTGCTGGGCGCGATCATCGGGCTCGGCGGGCTGGTGGCGCTGAAGTACGTCGTCCTGGATCGCATCCTGGCCGCGACGGGAGGCGCGATACCCAAGATCGAACTGATCGACGTGCTGTTCCCCGTGGCGCCGATCCTGCTTGGGGTGTCGATCATCATCTCGGCGGTGACCGGGTACGTGACGCTTCGGCTGTACGTGCGGCACTGACGTAGAGTCGTACTATGCCCAAGGAAACCGGTCGCAAGGTGATCGTGTCGAACCGCCGCGCGCGGCACGACTACTCGATCCTCGACACCTACGAGGCCGGGCTCGTCCTGGTCGGTACCGAGGTGAAGAGCCTGCGCGACGGCAAAGCCTCGCTGGCCGACGCGTTCGCGACGGTCGACGACGGCGAGGTCTTCCTGCGCGGGCTGCACGTCCCGGAGTACGCGCAGGGCACCTGGACCAACCACGAGCCGCGCCGTACCCGCAAGCTGCTGCTGCACCGGGGTGAGATCGAGAAGCTCATCGGCAAGACGAAGGAGAGCGGGCTCTCCCTGGTGCCCCTTTCGCTGTACTTCAAGGATGGCAAGGTGAAGGTCGAGCTCGCGCTGGCGAAGGGCCGCAAGGCCTACGACAAGCGCCAGGCGCTCGCCAAGCGCGACGCCCAGCGCGAAGTGGCCAGGGCGATGGGCCAGGCGGTGAAAGGGAAGTACCGCGGTTGACCGGCCCCGGTTCGGACGAGGAGATCGCGGCCTGGGTGCGGGGCCTCGGGCTGGACGGCCTGGTGGACCTGCACGTCCACTTCCTGCCGGAACGGATGCTGCGGAAGGTCTGGGCGTACTTCGACGAGGCGTCCGAGCACTACGGCGTCGACTGGCCGGTGCACTACAGGGTGCCCGAACGGGACCGGCTCGCCGCGCTGCGCTCGTTCGGCGTGCGCCGCTTCGCCCCGCTGGTGTACCCGCACAAGCCGGGGATGGGGCAGTGGCTCACCGAATGGGCGCTGGAGTTCGCCAGGCGGGAGCCGGACGCCGTGCCCACCGCGACCTTCTACCCGGAGCCCTCGGCACCGGCCTACGTGGACGCGGCGCTGCGGGCGGGCGCCCGCTGTTTCAAGGCGCACGTCCAGGTCGGGGCCTACGATCCGCGGGACGGACTGCTGGACGGGGTCTGGGGCGCGCTGGCCGACGCAGGGGTCCCCGTGGTGATCCACTGTGGACATGGCCCGCTGCGGGGCGAGTACACCGGGCTCGACGTGTTCGCCGAGGTGCTTGCCCGGCATCCGAGACTGGTCGCCGTGCTGGCCCACGCGGCGATGCCCGAGTACGAGGGGGCGCTGGAGCTTGCGGCGGCCTATCCGAGGGTGTACCTGGACACGACCATGGTCGGCGTGCCCTTCACGCAGCAGCTGACGCCGTTGCCCGCGGACTGGCCGCGGCGGCTCGTGGATGTCGCCGACCGGGTGGTGCTGGGCACCGACTTCCCCAACATCCCGTACTCCTACGCCACCCAGCTACGGGCGATCGCGGACTGGGCGGAGGCCGATGACCGGCTCGGGGAGCCGTTCCTGCGCTCGGTGCTGCACGACACGCCGGCGAAGCTGCTCGGCTGCTAGCGGGGCGCGACCGGAACCGGCCGGACCGCTTTGGTGCTGAGCACGTAGGCCACGAGCACCAGACCCGCCCACAGGACCGGCCCGTCGCCCGGTGTCGCGGAGAACCCGTTCGCGGCGAGCCCCAGCAGTCCGGTCGAGGCGAGCAGCCCGGCCCCGGCCAGCTGCCCTGCCGGGATCCGGTCGCCGCCGGTGGGCCGCCTGGTCTCGAACCGGCCGAACACCCGCAGCAGCGCCACCAGCACCAGGCCGGTCAGCGCCAGCCACACCGGCAGCGCGAGCAGCCACGGAAGCGTGCCGGGCGCGGGGGTGGCGTAGTCCAGCGCCAGCACGGCGACCCCGGAGACGGTCACGAGCGCGGGCATGTGCCAGAGGTAGACGCTCATGAAACGCGGGCCGATCCAGTCGAGCGCGGCCCGCGGGACCGGGCGCCGGGTGAGCCCGGCGAGCGCCGGGCGGGCGGCGAGCGCCAGGCCGATCTGGCCGATGGCCAGGCTGATCAGGCAGGCCGCGGGCGGGCTCATGTTCGAAACCGGCGCACCGGGCATGCCGATCATGCTCGCGGCATACGGCCCGAGCACCACGAGCAGTGCGGTGGCGCCGAAGCCCGCGGCCGCCAGTGTCAGTGCGCCGGGCCGGGAGAGGTCGCCGAGCCTGCCTTCGGCGTAGTGGAAGCCGAGCTGGTGCACCGCCAGCCAGACGAAGACCGCGTTCACGTAGCCGGCCGGACCGAAGACGTCGAACCGGACGACGTCGACGAGGGCGGCGGCGCAGGCCAGTGCCAGCGGTACCGCGAGGCCCCACCGACGATGCGCGGCGGCCAGCAGCGGCGTCGCGAGCACGGTGAGCAGGTAGACGGCGAGGAACCACAGCAGCTGAGCGGCGATCGCGCCGGCGATCGCCAGCGGCTGTTCCGGTGCCCCGAGGTCACGCAGCAGCCGTGGGATGACGAGCCACACGGCCAGCAGCGGCAGGACCGGCAGCAACAGCCTGCGGACGCGGCGGGCGAGCCAGTCGGCCGCCGAGGCTGCCGTGCGCAGGGACAGCAGGTTCGCCGCGCCGCCCGCGAAGAACACCAGCGGCATGACCTGTGACAGCCAGGTCACCACCCACCAGCCGGGCGTGGTCAGGGCGTTGCCGGTCGTGAGCTGCCCGCCGGTGTGGTCGAGGACCGGCATCGCCCAGTGCTGGACGACGACGCCCACGATCGCGAGAGTGCGGACGACGTCGAGGAAGGTGTCCCTCGCCGGAGAGGTCTGCATGCCGTAGAGCCTGGTCGGCAGGGCGCCGGGACACAGCCCTGCCGGCCACCGTTGTGGCCTTACGGTTCTCCCGGCGCGGAGGGTGGGGCAGGCCCCACGGTCAGCGTTCGCCCACCTCGTCCGGCTCGGCGGTCTCGTCGTCGAGCGGCAGGCCGCAGAGGCGGTAGCTCCAGCCGGTGGCGGCGGTGTAGCCGAGCTGGTAGTAGGTCTCGATCTTCGGGCCGTCGTGCAGATGGACGTGGCGCAGGATGCTGCCGCGAACCGGATCCAGGTCGAGCGACTGGGTGCGTCCGTCGAGCGGGCCGCCGAAGAAGCGCACCTGTTCGGTTGTCATGGGCGCCTCCTCGGTTTTCGGCACTTCCGGCCATGGTAGGCGAGCGAACGGGCACCGGCCGACGTCGGAAAGGGTGACGGCGGCGCTCACCACAGCGGCCGCAGCGGCACCGGCCGCCCGCCCGCGGTGTCGTCGGTGAGCGTCGCGAGGTCGCCGCGCAGCCGCTGGACCCGCTCCTCGCCGATCAGCTCGGCCCAGCGCCGTTCGATGTCCTGCCAGTGCGCGACCACCCGCTCGATGCACGCCCGCCCGCGTGCGGTGAGGCCGATGGCGCGGCTGCGGCGGTCGGTCGGGTGCGGGTGGCGTTCGACGTAGCCGCGGCGGTCCAGCTCGTCGATGAGCTGGACCGCGGCCTGCTTGGTGATGCCAAGGTGCTCGCCCAGCTCGACGGCCGTGGCGTGCGGGTGGAAGGACAGGTACTGGAAGACGAACCCGTGTGCGGGCCGGACGTCGCCGAACCCCTCGGCGGCGAGGTGGGTGTGTACGCGATCCATCACGGCGCGGAAGGACACCGCGAGCAGCGCGGGCAGGTCGCCGGACGGCGGCATATAGACAACCTACTTGACTAGATGGTCAGGTCTGTTTACCTTATTAGCGGTAAACCTACTTGACTACCTGGAGGTTGTGATGACGTTGGCGACCCTGGCGGAGGCGCCGCGGTTCGAGACCGCGGGGTTCGTCTTCCGGCCACTGGCCGTGCCGAGCCGGGGTTCGGCGGAGCTGGCGGTCTGGGCACTGGAGGCCACTGCGGGCGCGTGGAGCGAGCCGCACACCGTGGACCGGGAGGAGGTGTTCGTACTCCACGAGGGGCGGCTGGTCGCCGAGGTCGGCGGGGTGGAGCACGAGCTCGCGGCCGGTGACGCGCTGATCGTCGCCCCGCACACGCCGCTGCGGCTGGGCAACCCGGCCGCCGGGCCTGCGTGGCTCACCGTCTGCACGTCCCGGGGTATGCGCGGCACCGTGCACGGCCGGACCATCGATCCGCCCTGGGCCCGGTGAGCCGGCGGCTGGTGCGGGGTCAGCGGCCCAGATAGGTGAGGACGGCGCGCACGCGGCGGTGCTCCTCGGAGCTGGCCTCCAGGCCGAGCTTGGCGAAGATGTTGCCGATGTGCTTCTCCACGGCACCGTGCGAGACCACCAGCCTGTTCGCGATCGCGGTGTTCGACAGCCCCTGCGCCATCAGCCCGAGAACCTCCGACTCGCGGGCCGTCAGCGAGTCGAGCGGGTTCCTCCTGCCGCGTGCCATGAGCTGCGCGATCACATCGGGGTCGATCGCGGTGCCGCCGGTGGCGACCCGGCGTACCGCGTCCAGGAAGTCGGTGACATCGGCGACCCGTTCCTTCAGCAGATATCCCACCCCGCCCGCGCCGCCGGAGAGCAGCTCGACCGCGTAGGTCTCCTCGACGTACTGGGAAAGCACCAGCACCGGCAGGCCCGGTACGAGCTCCCGGGCCCGCAGTGCCGCCCGCAGACCCTCGTCGGTGAACGTCGGCGGCATCCGCACGTCGACGATCGCCAGCTCGGGACGGTGCCGTTCGATCGCCTCCAGCAGGTCGGGCCCGCTGTCGACGGCGGCCACCGTCTCGATCCCCTCGTCGGCCAGCAACCGTTGCACCCCCGCCCGCAGCAGGACGGCGTCCTCGGCGATGACCACGCGCATGTGAACTCCCCAGCTACTGGAACCGGCTCACCACGTGCACGGAAGGTCCGCTCGGATCACGGTGGGGCCGCCGGATGGACTGACGACGGTGATGATGCCGTCAATCGTGGCAGCCCGGTCGGCCAGCCCCGCCAACCCGCCTCCGGGACGCAGCTCGGCGCCGCCGTGCCCGTTGTCGGTCACCTCGACCACGACGTTGTCGAGGTGATCGCCGGCCCGCCACACCCGCACGCTCGCCTCGGTCGCACCGCTGTGCTTCGCGACGTTGGCCAGCGACTCGCCGACGATGAAGTACGCCGTCGTCTCCACCGCCGCGGGCGGCCGAGGCTCCACGTCCACGGTCACGTCGACGTGGATCGGCGCCTTCGCGGCCTGCGCCGAGAGCGCCGCGTCGAGCCCGCGGTCGGCGAGCACAGCCGGATAGATGCCGCGCGCGAGGTCGCGCAGCTCCGAGACGGCGAGCTTCGCGTCGCTGTGGGCCTCGTCGATGAGCTCGCGCAGGCCCTCCGCGTCACCGTCCAGCTTCGTCCGCGCACGGCCGAGGCTCATCGCCACCGAGACCAGGCGCTGCTGCGCCCCGTCGTGCAGGTCACGCTCGATCCGCCGCCGCTCCGCCTCGGCCGCGTCGACGCCACGGGCGCGGGAGGCCTGCAGCCGGGATGCCCTCGCGGCGAGCCGGTGGGCCCGTGGCGGGCCGAGCAGCGAAAGCGCGAGCTGGCCGTGGATCCAGCCGAGGCCGGGAATGACCCAGATCGCTATCGGCAGCAGCACGATCGCGGCCAGGCCCAGTGCGAACTCGATGACGCCGATCGGGAATACGGCCATCAGGTACGCGAGGTCGCGCCAGGTGGTGGGGTCGGTCAGCTGTACCCGCCAGCGCTGCAGCGCGTTCCCCTCGGCGGGCAGCCGCTCCGCGTCGGGAACCGGCGTGTTCAGCGCTGTCCGTACCCAGCGCCGCTCCACGTCGGCGAACCAGCGGAGGATCTGCGTGGCGGCGAAGAGCACCGGGATGCCGACCCAGATGATCGTCGTGGCGATGCCGATCAAGGTCAGCGCCACGACCAGCACGAACTGCACCAGCCGCAGCGGGAAGCTCACCACCATGAAACCGATCGCCTTGAAGGCGTTCGGCCGCGGCTGCTCGGCCACGGCACTGTTGTCGGTCATGGCTGGGACCTCCGTCGTCGCGCTGGTGGTCATCCTGCCACCGGGCTCATCGGCCGCGCGGCGCGAAAGGAGTCCTCGGCCTCGCGGAACCGTTCGCTGCTCGGGCCGAGCAACGAACGGGCGAAGCCCGCGTGCCCGGCCGCAAGCGCACGGGTCAGCGCCACCGAGAGCGCCACGAACAGCACGCCCAGCGCGGCCCACGGCAGCGCCGCGAGCGCCGAGTCGACGGTGATCCAGCGTAGGTCGTAGCCGGGGAAGTGGTAGGCACCACCGGGCAGGAACCGGTAGTAGACCGGCAGGGCCAGCAGGGCGAGGCTCACCGACCAGAACGTGACGACCAGGACGAACTGCACGATGCCCAGCGGGAACAGCAGCAGGAAGTAGGCGACGTCCCGCCAGGTCGCGCCGTCGCGCAGGCGGGCCCGCCACCGCGGCTTCTGCCCGCCTTCGGGCAGCGGCCGGTAGGGCAGCGGGATGTACGTGCCGAGCATCGAGTGGATCCTGGCTCGCTCGAGGCGGGCGCCACCCCGGGCGCAGAGCACCGCGAGCGCGGCGATCGGCACGCCGACCCACACGATGGCCGTGGACACCCCCACGGCGCCCAGCGTGAGCAGGACGACGAAGCCCGCGATCCCCACGGGCAGGTTGAGCAGCAGGTAGGCGATCGAACCACCGATCGGCGGGCGGGCCCGGTTCTCGGCGCGCCCGGCTGGTGCCGGAGTCATGGGTTTCTCCCTCTTCTGTGCCGTACACCCACTACGATGGAGGCTCCGACCTGCGGGGAACATGGTGTGAGCTGCCAGCTTCGGGGTGGGGCGGGCCCCACCCCGGGCGGCCGGAATCATCGGGTTGCCCGAGGCGTTATCCTTGACGGAAGCGCACAGCGGTTCCAAGCCCGAGGGGGTGAACGGTTTCGACTCTGGACGTTGATTCAGGGGAAGCGTGCCGGTGCAGGCGAGAGACCACCGAAAGCGTCATCGCACTAAAATAAGCGCCAAGACGAACAGTCAGCGCGACTTCGCCCTCGCCGCCTGAGCGAGTGCGAGTCTGTCGGCCCGGGTAAGCCTCCGACCCGGTCTGCCGGCATCAGCCAGGAGGCTTACCGCCAGCTCCGGCCACGGGAGCTGGTTGGGAAACCAACAGTGGCTGGGCCCGTCACACCGGCTTGTTCGCGTGACCGGTGGGGCCGAGTAGAGGCATAGCGAACTGCGCACGGAGAAGCCCTGATGAGGCGACAGAGGACCCGGGTTCGATTCCCGGCACCTCCACCCGACCGAAAGCGCCCTCCGCTCGACGAGCGGAGGGCGCTTTCGCTTTGTTCCGATCTTGGTCGTACTCGCAGGACTACATCTAGTCGACCGTCGCGGGTATGGCGGAGGCCAGCAGTGCCAGCTTGCCGGCGCTGTCCGTGCCGGGATCCGGGTGGAAGACGACGAGCGTCTGGCCCGGCTCGCCGTCGACACCGAGCCGCTCTCGGTTCAGCAGCAGGTCACCGACCTGGGGGTGGTCGATGCGCATGGGCACGCCCGAGCACACGACCACGTCGTGGCGGGACCAGAGTCGGCTGAACCGGCGGCTGGCGAGGGAGAGCTCGCCGACGAGTTCGATGAACCGGGGATCGTCGGTGTCGGTGCCGACGGACTCGCGGAAGCCGGCGACCGCGTCGACGGTGGCGTTTGCCCAGTCCGGGTAGAGGGCCTGCTCTTCGGGATCGAGGAAGAGATCCCGCAGGCGGTTACCGCCCACCGCGAGCCGTGACGACAGAGCGGTCGCCAGGGCGTTGGCAGCAAGGACGTCGAAGTAGCGACCCTCGACGAAGGCCGGCAACGGGAGCGTGGCGACGAACTGGGCGGTGCTCGGTGGGACGGTTTCCTTGCGGGCCTGCCGCCTGTGCCGCCGGGGTTTGGCGGCGCCGAGGCGCAGCAGGTGCTCGGTCGCATCGTCGTCGAGCTGCAGCACGCGGGCGAGGGATTCCAGGACTTGCACGGATGGGTTGCGGTCGCGGCCCTGTTCCAGGCGCAGGTAGTAGTCGGCGCTGATGCCGGCGAGCATCGCGACCTCCTCCCGGCGCAGTCCTTTCACGCGCCGTACCCCGGCGACGGAGATCCCGGCCTGCTCGGGAGTGACGAGCTCGCGCCGGGCGCGCACGAAGTCGCCCAGCAGGCTCGGTTCGTCGGCCATGTCTCCACGGTAGCCGCGGGAACCCGCGGATGCCTGGTCCTGCCACCCCCAGGATCGCGGGGGCTCTGGCTGGGTCGATGCCCCGGCGGCAACGTGGTCGGTGGCCCTGTAACGGACAAGTTGGGAACGTCAAACATGGCAACATTTCTGCTGGTACACGGCGCCTGGCACAGCGGTCGATCCTGGGACCGCGTGGTCCCGCTGCTGGAGGCGGCCGGGCACCGGGTGTTCGCGCCGTCGCTGACCGGTTACGGCGACAAAAAGCATCTGCTCGGCCCCGAGGTGGGGCTGAATACGCACGCCGACGACGTCGTCAGGCTGCTCGAAACCGAAGACCTCACCGACGTCGTGCTCGTGGGGCACAGCTACGCCGGGATGGTCATCTCGGCCGTCGCCAACCGGGTCCCGGAGCGGATCGGGCGGCTGGTCCACCTCGACGCGATGGTTCCCGAGGACGGGGAGAGCGCGGCCGACGTCATGCCCTCGACCAAGCGCCTGATCGACATGGGGCTGAACTCCGAGAGCGGCTGGCGGGTCCCGCCCCCTCCGGCGAGCCTGTTCGGCGTCACCGACCCGGACGACATCGCCTGGCTGCGCACGATGCTGTCGGACCAACCGGTGCGTGCTCTGCAGGAGCCGGTCCGGCTCGACAACCCGGCCGCGACCGCGATCCCACGGACCCACATCCACAACACGGTCGTACCGGAGGGTTTCGAGCGACGCCCCGTCCCCGAGACCCAGCCCAACGGCAGCCCGGCCCAGGTCTGGGAACTGCCGACCGGCCACGACGCCATGGTCACCATGCCGGCCGAGCTCACCGATCTCCTCCTCGAACTCGGCTCGTTCCACACTCGTGGTGAGCGCGGTCAAATGTCCGGGTAGCCATTTCTGGTGCACGGAGAGCGGTAGACGTCCGCCGGGCCGGGTCCGCGAGCGCGACCGGATGCCGTTCGGTGACGGCGTTGCTCCGGGCCGTCATCCACCCGTCGACGCGGCCCGGTAGGCCGTTGTTCGTCACGACGTTCGGTTCCCGGGGTTCTCGTTCCGGGCTTGCCTGCCTCTGAGGCGTATCCACAACCGTCGCCGCACCAGTAGCAGGTGAACGGTGACCACCCCCAGCAGCGTGTAACTGCTCGTGCCATGCCACGCGTCCTGCGCAGGTACACCGGCCCAACGCGCCAGCCCGCTGGCGATCATCGCCGCTGCCGCAGCCAACAGCAGCCGGTGCGCCGCTCGCCTGACCAGCCGGCGCACCGACATCGACCGCCCCGTACCACGCGTCAGGGCCCGCACCTGTGGCCAGCGAGTACGCAGGTGCACACCGATCACGACGGCCAACACCAGCCCGGTCGCCAGATGCGCCCACGCCGCGACGGTCAGCATCAGCCAACACAGCACCAGCATCGCCAGTACCGGCAGGTCGGTGCGCACCGCGGGCGGTAGCCGCTGCAGTCCCGTTCCTCGCGCCCCTGCCACAGCCGCCAGCTTGAGAGTTCAAGGCGGCTTGAAGTCAACTGGACGGTATGGATCTCATCCCGATCGGCCAAGCCGCCAGGCAACTGCGAGTGAGACCGTCGACACTGCGCTACTACGACGAGCGTGGCCTGGTACACCCCGCCTCGCGTCAGGGGAGTCGGCGGCTGTACGGCACCGGCGAACTCCGCCGCCTTGCCTTCCTGCGCCTCGCGCACCAGCTGGGTCTGCCGCTGGACGCCGCCGCCATGATCCTCGACGCACCCAGCGCTCAGTGGCGGCAGATCGTCGCCCAGCAGGTCGACGAGTTCGACCAGCTGATCGCCCGCGCAACAGGAGCACGGGAGTTGCTGAAACACACCCTGCAGTGCCCCCACGACCACCCGACCCGCGAATGCTCATCCTTGGTCGCGACACTGGATCGCCTGGTCGAAGGAACGCCCTTCGACCAACTGGCCTCGGAGCACGCCGGAACCGGATAAGCGACCCTGCGGAGTCATGGGCGTGCCGACGCTGTCGAGCACGCCCAACAAGCACTTGCTCCGTTCCGGGCGAGACTCAGGGCTGAAGGACGTACTTCCCGCGCACCCCGCCCTTCGCGACCGCTCGGTGGGCGGTGGCGACCTGGTCGAGTGGTACGACGGCGTGCACCCGCGCCGGCAGGCGGTCTTTCGCGGTGGCGTCGAGCAGTTGGGCGAGCCGGGGACCGTCGGGCTCCGCCACCACCACGCGGACGGTGACGCCGCGCTCCTCTGCCGGCAATGCGCCCGGTTGCACGCCGACGAAGAGGCCGCCGTCGCGGACCAGTGCGACGCCCTGCTCCTGGAGCGCGGCACCATCGGCTACCGCGTCCCAGCCGGGCGCGGCCTGTGCGGTGAAGCCGGCGCCGAGGCCGCGCACGAACTCCTCGTCCTCGGCCCGGGCCAGTCCGGTGACCCGCCAGCCGCGGTCCCGGGCGAGCGGGATGACGTAGCCCCCGACCGCGCCCGCGGCCCCGGTCACCAGCAGGCTGCGGCCTCCGCCGTCGCCGAGCAGGTCGACCAGCTGGGCCGCGGCCAGGCTGTTGACCGGGACCGCGGCGGCCGTGACCAGGTCGAGCCCGTCGGGTACGAGTGCGATGTCGCTCGCCGGGACGACCAGTTGCTCGGCGTACGTGCCGAAGTCGCGGTCGAACCCACCGACCAGCCCCGCGACGCGGCTGCCGACCGGGAGGTCGACATCCGGACCGGCTGCACTGACGGTGCCGGCGAAGTCCCAGCCAAGGCCGGTGTGCTCGGGCTGGTCGATCAGCCCGAGCCGGTGGAACACGCCGTCGGCGACCGCCAGGTCGACGGGGTTGACCGTGGCCCCGGCGATCTCGACCCGGACCTGGCCCGGCCCGGGCTCGGCGACGGGTACCTCGATGATCTCGATGGAGTCGGGACCGCCCGGGGTGCGGACGACCGCGGCGCGGAAGGTGGTGGACATGTTCGCCTCCTGTGGAGATATCAGTGCTGCTCCACCACACTGGACAGGTAACTCTCCAACGGGAAGTACGCACTTCGAAGTGCGTAGGTCACCGAGCGGTAGGAAGGAGCCGTCGATGCCGACGATGACGGCGGCCCAGAAGCGGGCGCGGGCGAAGGTGGACTACGACGCGTTCCTGGCGGGCTGTCCCAGTCGCCGGCTCCTCGACCGGATCTCCGACAAGTGGGTGGCCCTGGTCCTGGCCGCGCTCGGCAGCGACGGTCCGCACCCCGGGGAGGACTGCGCAGGCGCGCCGCGGTCGATGCGCTACTCCGAGCTGTCCCGCCGGCTGGCCGGGGTCAGCCAGAAGATGCTCACCCAGACACTGCGCTCCCTCGAGCGGGATGGCCTGCTCACCCGCACGGTCACGCCGACCGTGCCCGTCACGGTCACCTACGAGCTGACCGACCTCGGGCTCTCGCTCCACGACGTCATGCGCGGCATCAAGATGTGGGCGGAGGCGCACATGGACGAGGTGCTCGTCAACCGCGAGAAGTACGACACTCCCGCCGCTCCGCACGACCCAGCCGATCTCCCGAAAGATCAGGGCTGACGGGCTGGGGTTTTCAGGGAGGAGAGGAACCTCTGTCGCACGGGCGGCGCAACACGGCCGCGGTGCCGGACACCCCTGTACGTGACCATTGCATCCGAACCCACGAGAAAGGTGCGGGCTCTGACCGGCTTACGCAGGGCGGATAACGCCGAGCCGCCGGATACCGTCCCGCCCACCGACGCCGACCTGTGGAGCCGTGCCGCGACGGGAGACGAACCCGCCTTCGCCGAGCTGTTCCGGCGCCACGCCAAAGCCGTCTGGAACCACGCCTACCGGCTCACCGCCTCCTGGTCGGCGGCCGAGGACCTCACTTCGTCGACGTTCCTGACCGCCTGGCGCAAATGCGCCGGGATCGCCCTCGACCAGGACAGCGCCCGCCCCTGGCTCTACGCCGTCGCCGGCAACCTCGCACGCACGCACGCACGCGGTGAGCGGCGGTTCGACCGGCTGCTGCGCCGCGTCCCGCGGGCAGGCACCGACCGCGACCACGCCGAGGACGTCGCCGACCGCCTCTCCGGCGAGCAACGTCTCCGCGAGGTGCTCGGCGCGGTACGCCGCCTGCCCCGGTCCGAACGTGAGGCCGCGCAGCTCTGCCTGCTCGGCGACCTGACGGTGGCCGAGGCCGCGTCCGCACTGTCGGTCGCCGAGGCGACCGTCCGCTCCCAGATCTCCCGGGCCCGTGCCCGGCTCCGCACGATGCTGGAGGAGTCATGAACGACCTCGGCCTGCCACCCGATCGCGAGCTCCCGTCCCAGACCCGCGAGCGGATCTACGACACCGTGCGGGCCGGGATGGACGGCCCGCGCCGCCGCCCGGCGCGGGTCCCGCTGGGCATCGCCGCCGCCGTCGCCGTGCTCGCCGGGGGCGCCGTCTACGTCAACGGCACCGGTAGCGAGGATGTCCCGGTCTCGACGGCGGGCAACGCCGATGTGGACCGGTGCTGGACGGCGATCCAGCACAGCGACCAGGCTGGTGCCTACCCGGCCCGCGAGGCGTGGCGCCAGCTGTTCCGCGAGTCGCTGCCCGCGACCACCGTCACCGGCATCCGGGCGGGGGATACCTCGCTGTTCTGCGAGACGTCACTGACCTCGGTTTCGGTGTCCGCGCCGATCACCTCACCGCAGCCGCCGGAAGGGCAGCGCGTCAGCACCGCCATGAGCAGCCCGAACGGAACCGTCGTCGGATTCGTCGAGTCCGGGATCGACCAGGTGCAGGTGCGGACCCAGGACCCGGTGGGAACCGACGTCGCGCTGGAGCCCGCGCCGCTGGCCGCCGGGCCGTTCGCGGTCCGGGACGGCATCTTCGTGGGCAGCGTGGCACTGAACGACGTCAGCGACGCGGGGTTCGTCGCGGTGCTCGGGCTGGACAGCCAGCAGGACGAGCAGACCGAGCAGGTGTTGCCGGCTCCACCTCCGGCGGTGTATCAGGTCGACCGGCCCGCGGAGCCCGCCGAGGACTCCTCGGCCGCGGGAGCCGCACTGACGGCCTGCCTGAACGAGCCGGGCAACGGCGGTGGTCCCGTGGTCGATACCACTACCTGGCGGGCGGGTGCGCTGTTCGACCGCCATTTCCCGGCTGTCGAAGACCCGGAGTCCGGTAGGACGGCCGCGGCCTACGACTCCACCTTCGTCGTTGCCACCAACGGCCGGGCCAGCGCAACCTGCAGCATCGCGCCGTCCTGGGACTTCCGGGTACATCCGGCGCCGGAGACGGCGACGTCGCCGGAGCTTCCGATCGCGCTCCTGCGTGGCGGCAGCCATTTCCCCGGTCTCACCGTCGCCGGGGTGACCAGCGCGGACGTGGCGAAGCTCCGCCTTGAGGCGGCGGGCGCGACCGTGGACGTGGACGTACATGCGCGGACGTTCGCGGCATTCGTGCCCGGCGTCGAGCCGGACGGTGCCGGCATCGGTGCGAGTGCCGTGACCGCGACCGCCTACGACGCCGCGGGTGGGGTGCTGTACCGGGGGCCGCTGCCGCGTGTCCCGAAGGAGTAGCCACCGTTGCACTGCCGCCCCGCGAGTGCGGCACTCGCGGGGCGGCAATGCGGCACTCGCGGGCTCGGGCGGGGGACTCGCGGCTCAGCCCTCGGCGAACGGGGCCGTGGGCGGGCCCCGGGAAGGCTAGTTTCGGGACATGACGACGACGATCGAGAGACTTCCCGAACTCCGCACCGCGGACGCGACAGGGCACCCGGATGCCGTCTACGAACGCCTGCTCGCCGAGCGCATCGTCTTCCTCGGGTCCGAAGTGGACGATACGGTCGCGAACCGGATCTCCGCACAGCTCCTGCTGCTGGCCGCCGACGACGCCGAGCGCGACATCACCTTCTACATCAACTCGCCGGGCGGCTCGGTGACCGCCGGGATGGCCATCTACGACACGATGCAGCTCATCCGGCCCGACGTCTCGACCTGGGCCCTCGGCTTCGCGGCGTCGATGGGCCAGTTCCTGCTGTCCTCCGGGGCCCCTGGCAAGCGCTACGCCCTGCCGAACGCGCGGCTGGTGATGCACCAGCCGTCGGCGGGCGTCAGCGGTACGGCTTCCGACATCGTCATCCAGGCCGAGGTGTTCGGCGAGATGAAGCGGCACATCGCGGAACTCACCGCCCAGCAGACCGGGCAGCCGGTGGAGCGCATCATCGCCCACGCGGACCGTGACCGCTGGTTCACCGCCGAGCAGGCGCGGGACTACGGCTTCGTCGACCACGTGGTGAGCCGCACGCCGTAGCCGGGCGCGGCGGTTTGGATACCGGGCGGGCGGGCAAATCTGCCATTGCGACGAAGGGAGAGTCACATGGCGAACGAACCGCAGAGCCCGCTCAAGGACAAGAACTACAACCTGATCTCGGTGGTGCAGGCCTCGCTGCACTACGTGTTCCAGATGGAGACCTACATCGCGGACGCCGAGCGTCAGGGCGACCAGGAGCTCGCGAGCTGGTTCCGCAAGATCCAGGAGAACAACAAGAAGGCCGGCGACCAGGGCAAGGAGCTTCTCGCCAAGCGCCTCTCGGAGGACTGAGCCTATGGATCACGATCACTTCATCGGTCAGGTACAGGCAAGGGCGCAGCTCGCCAGCCGGGGTGAGGCCGAAGGCGTCACCCGTGCCACGCTGGAGACGCTCGGGGAGCGGATCCCTGAGCAGGTCGCCAACCACGTGGCCGACCAGCTGCCCACCGAGATCGGCGAGCACCTGCGCCGGACGGTCACGATGGGCGGCGCCGGCAGCGGCGAGCGGTTCGGCCTGGACGAGTTCGCCCAGCGGGTCGCCGAGCGCGGCCACCTGCAGCAGCCGGACGCGGTCTACGGATCGCGCGTGGTGCTCGAGGTGACCGGCGAGGCGACGCAGGGTGTGCTGAACAAGGTCCGCGACTCGCTGCCCGAGGAGCTGCGCGAGCTGGTCGACGCGGGCAGCACGGGTGAGCTGCGGTCCTGAGACTCACCGCGGGCGCCCGCCGATGCGGGCGGTCAGCTCGGTCGCGGCGAGCCGCACCTGACCGGCCAGCTCCGGCCAGGTCGCGGCGCAGCCGCGCCCGTCGCAGTCGTGCCGGAACGTCACGCTGATCGACGCCATCGGGCGGCTGCCGTGGTCGAACACCGGATAGGCCACCGAGGCGAACCCGGCGGTGACGTGACCGTGCTCGACCGCCCAGCCGAGCCTGCGGTGCGCCTTCAGCGTGTGCCGCAGCTCGGCGGGACCGCGTGGCCCGCGATCGGTACGGCGCACGAACTCCGCCGCCGAAGGGTAGAGCGCGCGCACGTGCGCCGCCGGCAGGTAGGCCAGCATGGCCCGGCCGGATGCGGTCAGATGCGCGGGCAGGCGCACCCCGACGTCGGTGACCAGTGTCTGCGGCCGCGCCGGCCGCTCCTTCAACAGGTACAGCAGCTCGTTGCCGTGCAGCACGCCCAGCTGGGCGTTGTGTCCCACCTGGTCGACGAGTCTGCGCAGCAGCGGGCCGGCCAGCCGCTCCAGCGGGTCGTGCCGCAGGTAGGCGGACCCCAGCTCGAACGCCGCGATGCCCAGTCCGTAGCGCCGTTCGGCGGGAAGGTGCACGACGAAACCGGCGCTCTCCAGTTCCGTGAGCAGGTGATAGGTGCTCGAACGCGGCAGCCCGAGCTCGCGGGCGAGCGCCGCGGCCGAGACCGGCCCGGCGTGCCGCGCGAGCGCGCCGAGCACCGCAAGGCCGCGCCGCAGCGCGGGCACATTCGTGCCGCCCACCGTTATCCTCGACCTTTCCGTCTGGAATCCCAGACACTTCCGGTGCACAGCCGATGATGCACCGGTCCGCAGGGCGGTGGAATAGGGACATGCGAGACGACGAGCTGCGGCCGATCGAGATCGGGGCCACCACGCTGGCCAGGGACCAGGTGGTCGCGGTCGCCCGGGACGGTGCGCCGGTGGCACTCGGCGGCGCGGCGGAGAAGAACGTCGCGCGCGCACGGCAGCACGTCGAGGCGCTGGCAGGCGCCTCCGAGGCGACCTACGGCGTCTCGACCGGCTTCGGTGCGTTAGCCGTGCGGCACATCCCGGCCGACCGGCGGATGGACCTGCAGCGGTCGCTGATCCGATCGCACGCCGCGGGCGCCGGGCCCGCCGTCGAGTCCGAGGTGGTGCGCGCGCTGATGCTGCTGCGGCTGCGCACCCTGGCGACCGGCCACACCGGCGTCCGGCCGGGCACCGCGGCCGCACTGGCGGCCATGCTCAACGCCGGGATCACCCCGGTCGTGCACGAGCACGGCTCACTCGGCTGCTCCGGCGACCTGGCACCGCTCGCGGCGGTCGCGCTCGCACTGATGGGCGAGGGCGAGGTGCTCGACTCCTCGGGGCGGCGGGCGCCCGCCGGGCAGGCGCTGAACCGGGCCGGGATCGAGCCGGTGACGCTGGCCGAGAAGGAGGGGCTCGCGCTGACCAACGGCACCGACGGCATGCTCGGCATGCTGGTGCTGGCGGCCGCGGACCTGCGCGGGCTGCTCGACGTGGCCGACCTGACGGCGGCGATGAGCGTGGAGGCGCTGCTCGGCACCGACCGTGCGTTCGCCGCCGACCTGCAGGCGCTGCGCCCGCATCCGGGCCAGGCCGTCTCGGCGCGCCGGATGCACGCCGCGCTGGCCGGCTCGGAGATCGTGGCGAGTCACCGCGGCCCCGAATGCACGCGCGTGCAGGACGCGTACTCGCTGCGCTGCGCGCCGCAGGTGCACGGCGCGGCGCGCGACACCCTGGACCACGCCGAGCTCGTCGCCGACCGGGAACTGGCGGCGGCCGTGGACAACCCCGTGGTGCTCGCCGACGGGCGGGTCGAGTCCAACGGCAACTTCCACGGCGCGCCACTGGCCTACGTGCTGGATTTCCTCGCGATCCCGATCGCCGACGTCGCGGGCATCGCCGAGCGGCGAACCGACCGGATGCTGGACATCGCGCGCTCGCACGGGCTGCCCGCGTTCCTTGCCGCCGACCCCGGCGTCGACTCCGGCCACATGATCGCGCAGTACACGCAGGCCGCCGTCGTCAGCGAGCTCAAACGGCTCGCCGTGCCCGGCTCGGTCGACTCCATCCCGAGCAGCGCCATGCAGGAGGACCACGTCTCGATGGGCTGGGGGTGCGCGCGCAAGCTGCGCCGCGCCGTCGACGGGCTGCGGACCGTGCTCGCCGTCGAGTTGCTCACCGCGGCCAGGGCGCTCGACTTCCGCGCGCCGCTGCGGCCCGCGCCGGTCACCACGGCGGTGCGCGACGTCTTGCGGACCCGCGTCGACGGGCCCGGCCCCGACCGCCACCTGGCGCCGGAGATCGCCTCCGCCGAGGAACTCATCGCGTCGGGAGCCGTTCTCGGCGCCGTAGCCGAGCACCTGAGCCGAGCACCTGCCTCGTGAGTGCGTACGCGAGTTCTCACTCGTCTGCGCACTCACGAGCCACGCTGGGAGGTAACTGATGACGAGAACGGTCCGGGCGGCAAGGGGCGGCGCGCTGACGGCGCGGAACTGGCAGGCCGAGGCGGCGCTGCGGATGCTGCACAACAACCTCGACCCGGAAGTCGCCGAGCGGCCCGGCGACCTCGTCGTCTACGGCGGCACCGGCAAGGCCGCCAGGGACTGGGCGAGCTTCGACGCCATCACCCGGACCCTGACCACGCTCGCGGCCGACGAGACGCTGCTCGTGCAGTCGGGCAGGCCGGCAGGCGTGCTGCGCACGCACGAGTGGGCGCCCCGCGTGCTGCTGGCGAACTCGAACCTCGTCGGCGACTGGGCGAACTGGCCGGAGTTCCGCAGGCTCGACGCGCTCGGCCTCACCATGTACGGCCAGATGACGGCCGGTTCCTGGATCTATATCGGCACGCAGGGCATCCTGCAGGGCACTTACGAGACGTTCGCCGCGGTGGCCGCGAAGCGCTTCGGCGGCTCACTCGCCGGGACGCTCACGGTCACGGCTGGGCTCGGCGGCATGGGCGGTGCGCAGCCGCTCGCCGTGACGATGAACGGCGGCGTGGCGCTGGTCGTCGAGTGCGATCCCCGGCGGGCCCGGCGCAGGCTGGAGACCGGCTACCTCGACGAGCTCGCGGCGGACCTGGACGACGCCGTCGCGCGCGTGCGCGAGGCCAGGACAGCCCGCAGGGCACTGTCCGTCGGCGTGCTCGGCAACGCCGCCGAGGTCCTGCCCGAACTGCTCCGCCGGGGCGTCGAGGCGGACATCGTCACCGACCAGACCTCCGCCCACGACCCGCTCGCCTACCTGCCGATCGGGGTGGACGTCGACGACTGGCCCGACTACGCCGCGGCGAAACCGGACGAGTTCACCGACCGCTCGCGCGACTCGATGGCCGAGCACGTGGACGCGATGATCGGCTTCCTGGACGGCGGCGCGGAGGTGTTCGACTACGGCAACTCGCTGCGCGGCGAGGCGAAGCTCGGCGGCTGCGAGCGGGCGTTCGACTACCCGGGCTTCGTGCCCGCCTACATCCGGCCGCTGTTCTGCGAGGGCAGGGGCCCCTTCCGCTGGGCGGCGCTCTCAGGGGATCCCGCCGACATCGCGGCGACCGACCGCGCCGTGCTGGAGCTGTTCGGCGACAACGAGCCCCTCGCCCGCTGGATCCGCCTCGCGGGGGAGCGGATCGCGTTCCAGGGCCTGCCCGCGCGGATCTGCTGGCTCGGCTACGGCGAGCGGCACCTCGCGGGTATGCGGTTCAACGAGATGGTCGCGAGTGGTGAGCTGACGGCGCCGGTCGTGATCGGCCGCGACCATCTCGACGCGGGCAGCGTCGCCTCGCCGTACCGGGAGACCGAGGGGATGGCCGACGGCTCCGACGCGATCGCGGACTGGCCGCTGCTCAACGCGCTGGTCAACACCGCGTCGGGGGCCAGCTGGGTTTCGATCCACCAGGGCGGCGGCGTCGGCATGGGCCGGTCCATCCACGCCGGCCAGGTCTGCGTGGCCGACGGGACACCGCTGGCCGCGCAGAAGATCGAACGGGTGCTCACCAACGATCCGGGCACGGGCGTGCTGCGGCACGCCGACGCGGGCTACGAGCGGGCCATCGAGGTGGCCGCCGGGCGCGGCCTGCGCGTCCCCATGCGGGAGCGACCGTGACCTCGGCGCTGCTGGCGGAGATCGGCGACGTCGGGAGAGACCGTACGCGCGGCGGCTACTCGCGGCACGTCTTCGACGGCGCCGAGCTGGAACTGCGCACCTGGTTCCTCGCGCACGCGCGGCGGCTCGGGCTCGACACCGAGACCGACCGCAACGGCAACCTCTGGGCGTGGTGGGGCGGCCAGGGCCCGGACGCGGTGGTGACCGGTAGCCACCTCGACTCCGTGCCGGGCGGCGGCGCGTTCGACGGGCCACTCGGTGTGGCGAGCGCGCTCGCGGCGGTGCGGGCCCTGCGGGACAGGGGTGCGGTGCCCGGCCGGCCGCTCGCCGTGGTGGTGTTCGCCGAGGAGGAGGGTGGCCGGTTCGGCGTGCCGTGCCTCGGCTCCCGGCTGCTCACCGGCGCGATCGGTGCGGAGGCCGCGCGGCGGCTGCGCGACCAGGACGGCCGCACGTTCGCCGAGGCGGCGGCCGGTGCCGGTCTCGACCCGGACCGGATCGGCGCCGACCCGGGGGCGCTCGGCCGCATCGGCCGGTTCGTCGAACTGCACGTCGAGCAGGGCCGCGGGCTGGTCGACCTCGGCTCACCGGTCGCGGTGGGCTCCACGGTGATCGCGCACGGGCGCTGGCGGTTCACCTTCACCGGCCAGGGCAACCACGCCGGGGCGACGCTGCTGCGCGACCGCCGCGATCCGATGCTCCCGGCCGCCGCCACGGTCACCGCCGCCCGCGAGCTCGCCGCGGCCGCGCCGGACGCGCGGGCGACCGTCGGCCGGATCGTGCCCACCCCTGGCGGTACGAACGTCATCGCCTCCACCGTGCGGCTGTGGCTGGACGCCCGGGTGCCGGACGGCTCCACGCACGCGCTGGTGGAGGAGGTCGCCGGTGCCGCGCGCGTGGCGGCCGCCGCGGAGGGCTGCACGGTGGATGTGCGGGAGGAGTCCGCCTCGGACACCGTCACCTTCGACGCCGGACTCCGTGCCGAGCTGGGCGGGGTGCTGGGTGGCGTTCCCGAGCTGGCGACCGGCGCGGGCCACGACGCGGCGATCCTCGCCCCGCACGTGCCCGCCGCAATGCTCTACGTGCGCAACCCCACCGGCATCAGCCACGCGCCCGAGGAGTTCGCCGAGCCCGCCGACGTCGAACGCGGAGCCGCCGCGCTCGCGGACGTGCTGGAGCACCTGTGCCGGTGACCTACTGGTGCGAGTACGCCTGGCTGCCCGGCGGGGTGGCGGCGGGCGTGCGCGTCGATGTCACCGGCGGGCGGATCAGCGGCGTCACACCGGACTCGCCCCGCACCGGGACGGTGCTGCGCGGGCTCGTACTGCCGGGCTTCGCCAACGCCCACTCCCACGCGTTCCACCGGGCGCTGCGCGGCCGGACCCAGCAGGCGCGCGGGACGTTCTGGACGTGGCGGGAACGGATGTACGAGCTGGCGGCACGCCTCGATCCCGACTCCTACTACCGGCTCGCCCGCGGCGTCTACGCGGAGATGGTGCTGGCCGGCTACACCGGCGTCGGTGAGTTCCACTACCTGCACCACGGCCCCGGCGGCACCCGCTACGCGGACCCGAACGCGATGGGCGCCGCGCTGGTGGCGGCGGCGGGCGACGCGGGCATCCGGCTCACCCTGCTCGACACCTGCTACCTGGCCGGCGGCTTCGGGCGGGACCTCGGTGAGCACCAGCTCCGCTTCGGCGACGGGGACGCCGAGAGCTGGGCCGAGCGCGCCGCCGCCTTCCGGCCGGCCGGGGAGCACGTGCTGACCGGTGCCGCCGTGCACTCGGTGCGCGCCGTGCCCGCCTGGGCGCTGCCGGTGGTGGCCGAGTGGGCCGCCGGCCGCCCGCTGCACGTGCACCTGTCGGAGCAGCGCGCCGAGAACGAGGACTGCCTGCGGTTCTACGGCCGCAGCCCGACGTCGGTGCTGGCCGACGCCGGGGTGTTCGGGCCGCGCACGGTCGCCGTGCACGCCACCCACGTAGGACTGAGCGACATGTCGACATTGCGCTATGCCGGGGTGCGGGCGTGCTTCTGCCCGACCACGGAACGCGACCTCGGCGACGGCATCGGCCCCGCCCGGCGGCTGCACGACAACGGGGTGGGCCTGTGCCTCGGCAGCGACAGCCACGCCGTCGTGGACCCGTTCGAGGAGGCCAGGGCGCTCGAACTGCACGAACGCCTCGCCAGCGAGTCGCGCGGCCGGTTCACCTCCGCCGAGCTGCTGGCCGCGGCCACCGACCACGGCTCGATCGGCAGAGACGACGCGGGCAGGCTGGTACCGGGGGCGCGGGCGGACCTGGTCGCCGTCGACCTCGGCTCGGTCCGCACCGCGGGCACCGATCCGGCCGCCGTGCTGTTCGCCGCCGTACCGGCCGACGTAAGGGACGTCCTGGTGGACGGCAGGCAGGTCGTGCGGGACGGCGTCCACCGGTTCGTCGAGCGGCCCGCGGCGGTGCTCGCGGACGAGATCGGGAGGCTGTGGTCATGAGACGGGCCAAGGGATCGACCCTCGTCACCGGTATCGGGGAGCTCACCACGAACGAACCCGGCCTCGGCAGGCTGCGCGACGCCGCCGTGGTGTTCGAGGGCGAGCGCGTGGCGTGGGTGGGGGACGCCGCGTCGGCGCCGGTGGCGGACACGGCGGTGGACGTGGCGGGCCGGGCCGCGCTGCCCGGCTGGGTGGACAGCCACACGCACCTGGTCTTCGCGGGCGACCGCACCGCCGAGTTCGAGGCCCGGATGGCCGGGACGCCGTACACGGCGGGCGGCATCGCGGCGACCGTCGAGGCGACGCGGCGGGCGACCGAGGCCGAACTGACCGTGAACGCGGCGGAGCACGTGGCCGAGGCGGTCCGGCAGGGCACGACCTGCGTGGAGATCAAGACCGGTTACGGGCTGGACGTCGAGCACGAGGTCCGGTCGGCGCGGATCGCCGCGGTCCTCGCCGACGAGGTGACGTTCCTCGGCGCCCACGTCGTGCCGCCCGGCACCGACGCGGAGTCCTACCTGGACCTCGTCTGCGGCGAGATGCTCGACGTGGTCGCCCCCCTCGTGGACTGGGCCGACATCTTCTGCGAGACCGGGGCGTTCGACGAGGCGCAGTCCGAGCGGGTGCTGCGCGCCGCGGCCGCCCGCGGCCTCGGCCTGCGGGTGCACGGCAACCAGCTCGCGCCGGGCCCGGGGGTGCGGCTGGCCGTGCGGCTCGGCGCGGCGAGCGTGGACCACTGCACGCACCTGACCGACGCCGACGTGGACGCGCTCGCCGGTTCGGACACGGTGGCGACCCTGCTGCCGGCCTGCGACCTCTCGACCAGGCAGCCGCTCGCCCCCGCGCGGCGGCTGCTCGACGCGGGAGCGACGGTCGCGCTGGCCAGCAACGCCAACCCGGGCAGCTCCTACACCACGTCGATGGCGTTCTGCGTCGCCACGGCCGTGCTCCAGATGGGCCTGTCCGTGGAGGAGGCGGTGTGGGCCGCGACCGCAGGCGGCGCGCGGGCGCTGCGCCGCGACACCGGGGACGGCGCGGTGGGCGTCCTGCGGGTCGGCGCGCGGGCGGATCTGCATGTGCTCGACGCGCCCTCGGTGACCCACCTCGCCTACCGGCCCGGGGTCCCGCTGACCTGGGCGGTGTGGCGGCACGGCCACCGCGTCAACTGAGCAGCGCGTCGCGCACGGGGCCGAGCTGGTCGAGCACCCGCAGCTCCCTGGCGCGCTCGGCGGCCAGCGCGCGGGTGTCCTCGTCGAGCGCCCCGACGGCCGCGACGAGCCGGTCCAGCTGCTCCGGCTCCACGCGGGTGAGCAGGTCGAACGCCGCGGGCCACAGGTCGTGCGCCGCGGCCGCGCGCACCAGGCCGTCGTAGCGCGTGGTGGGCAGCAGGCCGAGGATGTAGGACGCGCGGCTCTTGTCGTCCAGCACGAAGGCCACCTGGAGCATGGCCGCGTCGTCGAGCACGTCGAAGCTCGCGGACACGGCGTCGTCCGGGACATGCCCGACGAAGCGGCCGACCGTGATCCAGTCCTCGCGGCGGACGAGCTCGCGGGCGACCGCGCCGACCGTGCCGGTCGGGATGCCCGCGATGACCTCTCCGGCGCGGCGCGGGTCCAGCTCGGCGGCCACGTCGGCGAGGAAGTCCGGCGGCAGGCGGGAGGCGATCTCCACCCCGCGGGAGGCGTCGACCAACCCGGCGATCCGGGCGCACAGCAGCGGCCCGAAGACCTTCTCGGCGATCCTGGCGAGCACGGCGGCAGGCAGCAGCCTGCTCGCGGCCGCCATCCGCCGCAGCACGGCGCCGTTGGCGTCGAACAGCACGTCGGTGGCCTGCTCCCGCAGGGCGCGGATGTCCTCGGGCGATACATCCTCGAGGAAGTCCAGCCGCTCGGGCGGCCCGTCGAGCACCCGCGCCAGCTTGAGGATCTCCGCCCGCGCCTCCAGCGTGCGCAGCGCCCCGCTCACAGGCCCACCGCCCGCCGGACGGCGCCGCGCAGCACGAACGGCACGTACGCCAGCGATCCCTCCGCGGCGGCGGACAGCGCCGCGGCCTGGCGCCTGCGCCTGTCCCGCAGCAGGTCGCCGAGCAGCCGCTTGTGCTCCTCGTCCAGCGCCTCGATGCCCTCGGGCAGCGCACCGCCAAGCTGCTCGGCGAGCGTGCGCCTCGGCTGAGGCATCGGGGCCGTCGGGGCCATTGGGCACCTCCTTGCACTCCGGCCGATCATCATGCCTCATCCCGGTACTACCGTGCCGGACATGGCACACGAGATCGAGACCTCCACCGTCAGCGTCGGCGACCTGCGCGCGTACCTGTCCCGCCCGGTGGCCGGCGGCACGAGCGGGATGCTGCTGCTGCCGATGGTCACCGGCATCGGGGCCCAGCTGCGCGAGTTCGCCGACGACATCGCCGGGTCCGGCGTCACCGCACTGAGCTGGGACCCCTGGCACGGTCCCAGCAGCGACGACACGCCGCGCGAGAAGCTGTTCGAGATGATGCGCGCGCTCGACGACGAGAACTCCCTCGACGAGGCCCGGCGGCTGCTCGACCACATGTTCGCCGACCTGGGGCTGGCCCGCGTCGGGGTGATCGGCTGGTGCCTCGGCGGCAGGCTGGCGCTGATCCTCGGCGGCCGGGACGAGCGGCTGGCCAACGTCGTCGCCTACCACCCGACCGTGCCCGGCACACCGGCGCCGAACCACACGGTGGACGCCGTCGAGCACACCGGGCGGATCACGGCACCGGTGATGATGCTCTACCCCGGCGCCGACTCGCTGGTGCCGGTGGAGAGCTTCACCCGGCTGCAGGACGCGCTCCAGTCGCGGGAGGCCGGTCCCAGCATCGTGCACGTCTACCCGCGCGCCGAGCACGGCTTCAGCGACCGCGCCCGGCACGGCAACGAGGTGAACGAGCGGGCCTATGCGGTCTCCTGGCCGCAGGTGCTGGACTTCATCCGGGTGACCACGACCGCATGACCTGACTTTCGGCAGTGCCGCGTCGCGCGCCGCCGCCGGTAACGTCGCCGCGGTGAGCACGACCTGGCGGCACAGGGCGTCCGTGCTGCTCGATCTCGCGCTCTGGGCCGGGATCAGCGCGCTCTGCCTGTACGAGAGCCACCACAACGCGGGGCCGTGGGAGGCGGCGGGCGGCGTCGTCGCCACCACGGTGGCGATCGCGTCCGCCCGCAGGCATCCGCTGCTGTCGCTCGCCGTGGCGTCGGTCTCGAGCGTCGCCGTGCTGTTCAACTACCTCGGCCGGTACCCGATGTGGCCGGTGTTCCTGATGATCGCGGCCGGCTACTTCGCGGGGCGCCGGATGCCGCGGGTCCGCCCGGCCTTGCTGACCTTCGCCGGGGTGGCGCTGGCCGGGCTGCCGATCGCGTTCGCCGTGTCCGACGACGCGATGGGCAACTGGGCGACGCTGGTCCTCACGTTGCTTTTCGCCGTGTTCGTGCCCTGGCATCTGGGCCGGTACACGCGGCTGCGCGAGGACCTCGTGCGGACGGGCTGGGAGCGGGCGGAGCAGTTCGAGGCGCAGCAGCGCATCGCGGCCGAGCGCGCGCGGCTGCGGGAGCGGGCGCGCATCGCGAGCGACATGCACGACTCGCTGGGGCACGAGCTGAGCCTGCTGGCGCTGCGGGCGGGCGCGCTGGAGGTCGCCGCGGACCTCGGCGAGCGGCACCGGGCGGCAGCCGGTGAGCTGCGGGCCGGTGCTGCCACGGCGACGGAGCGGCTGCGGGAGATCATCGGGCTGCTGCGCGAGGACGAGGCCGCGCCCACCGAACCCGCCGACGCGACCGTGGCGGACCTGGTCGAGCGGGCTCACGAGTCCGGGCTGGAGGTCGTCGCGCGGATCGACCCCGGCACGGCGCCGCCGATGGTGGAGCGGGCCGCGTACCGCGTGGTGCAGGAGTCGCTGACGAACGTCGCGAAGCACGCGCCCGGTGCCGCGGTGACCGTCGATATCCGCCGCTCGGCGGAGGAGACCGCGGTGACCGTCCGCAACGACCGCCCGCCTGCGGGCCCGCTGCCCGGCGCCGCGTCGGGGCAGCGGGGACTGACCGGCCTGCGAGAACGGGTCCGGCTGGTCGGGGGCAGCCTGCGCACCGGTCCGCACGAGGGCGGGTTCGAGGTGACGGCCCGGTTGCCGCACGCCGCCGCCCCAGGGGCCGAGGACGAGGGCGACGGCGGGTCCGAGTCGGCACGGGAGCTGGCGCTCGCCCAGCGCCAGGTGCGCCGGACCCTGGTGCACGCGCTGGTCGTGCCCGCCGTCGTGCTGGCCGTGCTGATCGCCGTGAGCGCGGTCTACTACAGCTACAACAGGGTCGCGTCCGTCCTGGAGCCGGAGGAGTACCAGCGGCTGCGGGCGGGACAGCCGCGCGCCGAGGTGGAGCCGCTGCTGCCGGGCCAGCAGCTGCTCGACGGCAGGGCGGGTGAGCAGCCGTCGCCGCCCGCGGGTGCGCGCTGCGAGTTCTACGGCACCGAGGCGACGCTGCTCGGCTCCAGCGGGGACGTCTACCGGTTGTGCTTCGCGGACGGGCGGCTGGTGTCCAAGGACAGGATCGGCAACGAGGGCGACGAGACGGGGAGGCTGAATGATCCGGGTTCTGCTCGCCGATGACGAGGCGATGGTCCGTGCCGGGGTGGGGGCGATCCTCGCGGCCGACGACGGGATCGAGGTGGTGGCCGAGGCCGCTGACGGGCACGAGGCCGTCGAGCAGGTCCGGCTCAGCAGGCCGGACGTCGCGCTGCTCGACATCCGCATGCCGCGCCTCGACGGGCTCGCGGCGGCCGCGGAGACCCGGCGCGTGCGGCCGGAGACCGCTGTGGTGATGCTGACGACGTTCGGTGAGGAGGAGTACATCGAGCGGGCCCTCGGCGAGGGTGCGAGCGGTTTCCTGCTCAAGTCGGGCGATCCCCGTGAGCTGATCGCTGGGGTACGCGCTGTCGCCGAGGGCGCGGCCTACCTGTCGCCGAAGGTCGCCCGGTGGGCGATTGCCCAGCTCTCCGGCGGGCAGCGGCTCTCCCGCTCCGCCGACGCGCGGCAGCGCATCGCTACGCTGACCGGCCGCGAACGGGAGGTGCTCGCACTGGTGGGCGCCGGGCTGTCCAATGCGGACATCGCCCGCACGCTGCACGTCGTCGAGGGCACGGTGAAGGCCTACGTCAGCACGATCCTGAACCGCCTCGAGGTGCGCAACCGCGTGCAGGCGGCGATCGCGGCATACGAGGCCGGCCTCGTGAGTGCGGAGACGAGTTAGAACACTGTTACGCACTCACGACCGGCCTTCGTCTCCGCATTCACGCGCTAGCCTGCGTCGCGGTTGCGCAGTACCGCGTTGCCCACGGCGAGCGCGGCGCCGGACCAGGCCGCCAGCAGCGCCACCGCGGCCCATCCCGGGTAGGGCACCGGCTGCCCGGTGATGTTGTTCACCGCGTCCGGCCCCAGCATCAGGTTGAGCCCCGCGATCCCCGGCAGGTAGTCGATCACCGCAGGCAGGCCGACGGCGCCGCACAGCATCGGCAGCACCACGAGCGCGACGAAGCTGACCGTGAGCGCACCGGCGACGCTGCGCAGCGCGGTGCCGATGCCCAGTGCGAACGCGCCGAGCAGCGCCCAGTAGGTGCCGACCGCGAGCGAGGCCCGCACGCCCTCGCCCACGGTGAAGCCCCCTCCGGCGCCGCCGATCGCGGGCACCGCGATCACGAGGGACACCGCGGCGAGCGCGGCGCCGAGCGCGAACAGCGCGGGCAGCAGTGCCGCGCACTTGGCCAGCAGCACGCGCGTACGGTCGGGCACCCACTGCAGCGTCGCGCGGATGCCGCCGGTGGCGTACTCCCCGGCGACGAACAGTGTCGCGACCGCGAGCACCGCGTACTGGGCGAGGAAGAACACCGCCTCGGTGGTGATCTGCGGCGCTGAGGGCAGCACCTCCTCCGGGCCGCCGTTGTCGGCCTGTACGCGGACCGAGATGGCGGCCAGCGCGGTGTAGCCGATCAGTAGCAGGGCTGCCGCGGACACGGTCCACCAGGTGGACCGCACGGACCAGAGCTTCGTCCACTCGGCGTGGATCGCACCATGCAGGCCGCCGCCCGTCCGCTCGTCCGCCGTGGTGATCTCTGTCGCTGTCATCGCTGCCATCGCTCAGACCTCCGTTTCCCGTGCCGGGGTGGTGTACTCGGCCGACGCCGCGGTGAGCTCCAGGTACGCCTGTTCGAGGGAGACGGCCTGCGAGCTCAGCCCGTGCAGCCGGATGCCGAGCTCGTGTGCCAGATCGCCCACCCGCTCGACCGGCATGCCGTGCACGACCAGCTCGCCGCCGCCGCGGTGCTCGGTGTCCGCGCCCGCGCCGTGCAGGCGGGCCGCCAGTGCCCGCCGGGCGGCCTCGCCGGGCAGCCGGACGTGCACCGCCTGCCGCGATTCGCCCGCGAGGAACTCGCCGACCGGCGCGTCGGCGAGCAGCCTGCCCCTGCCGATCACGACCAGCTGGTCCGCGGTCAGCTGCATCTCGCTCATCAGGTGGCTGGAGACGAGAACCGTGCGGCCCTGCTCGGCGAGCGAGCGCATCAGCTGCCGTATCCAGCGCAGCCCGTCCGGGTCGAGCCCGTTCACCGGCTCGTCGAACAGCAGGATGCCCGGGTCACCGAGCAACGCGCCGGCGACGCCGAGCCGCTGGCTCATGCCCAGCGAGAAGGTGCCGGCCCGCTTGCCGGCCACGTCGGTGAGGCCGACCGCGCCGAGCACCTCCTCGACGCGGCGCTCCGGCACGCCGTTGCTGCGGGCCATCGCGAGCAGATGCCTGCCCGCGCTGCGGGCCGGATGGACCGATCCGGCGTCGAGCATGGCGCCGACCTCGCGCACCGGATGCCGCAGCTCGGCGTAGTGGCGGCCGCCCACCAGGGCCTCGCCGCCGCTCGGCCGGTCGAGTCCGAGAACCATGCGCATCGTGGTCGACTTGCCCGCGCCGTTCGGCCCGAGGAAGCCGGTGACCCTGCCCGGCTCGACGTCGAACGTGAGGTCGTCGACGACGGTCTTCTCCCCGTACCGCTTCGTCAGCGCGCGAAGTGTGATCATGTTGCCTCCGTGGTGTCGGGAACGGACCACGAACGTAGGAAGCGCGGGGTCGCCGCCGCAGTGGCCGATGGCCACCGGTCATCCCTGCCGTTCGTCAGGCAGAATGCGGCGCATGCTCAACGGAACGTCGAGGACCTGGGGCAGGATCACCGTGGACCTGGTGATGCTGGGGCTCGCGGCGTTCTCGGTGGTACTGCTCACCTACATCACCTTCTTCGAGCACAGCCAGGACGTGGCCCGCACCGTCTTCATCGTCGACACGTCCATCTGCGGCGTCTTCGCCATCGAGTTCCTGTGGCGCTGGCGAGCGAACCACTGGGAGAAGCGGTTCCCGCTGCGGAACTGGTACGAGATACTCGGCATGATCCCGATCTCCCACCCGGCGCTGCGCGGCTTCCGGCTGCTGCGCATCGTCGTCGTGGTGGTGCGGCTGGCCCGCACCGCCGACCGCGCGTTCGGCGAACGGGTCACCCAGCGCCTCGTGGAGCGGTTCTCCCGCCCGATCGTGCTCGCCATCAAGAAGCCGATCACGATCGCCGTGCTCGACGAGGTGGTGAAGGTACTGGAGACGGGAAACTACCCGCAGAACCTCGCGCGCTCCCTCGGTGAGAACCGGGAGATGCTGCGGGAGATCGTCACCGAGAAGCTCAGGAACGACCGGCAGGCGGGCAGGTTGTCCCGGCTCCCGTTCCACGACGAGGTGGTGAAGACCATTGTGGACACGACGATCCGGGTGATCCTCGACGTGCTCACCGACGAGCGCATCGACGAGTTCTTCGCGCACGTGGTCAGGGAGAACCGGGAGCAGATCCGTGAGGCCGTCCAGCTGGGGCTGCACGAGGAGGACGAGGAGGACGAGGAGGACGAGGAGGACGAGGAGGACGACGAGCGGGTCGCGGCCGAACTGCCCGCCCCGCCGCCGGTGCGTCCGCTCGGCTAGCGGCGTTTCGTCCCCCGCGCCGGTTCGGCGGCGAGCGGGTCCTCCGGCCACGGATGCTTGGGATAGCGCCCGCGCAGCTCCGCCCGCACCTGCGGGTACCCGTTGCGCCAGAACGACTCCAGATCGGCCGTCACCGCGGCGGGACGGCCCGCGGGGGAGAGCAGGCGCAGCACCACCGGGACCGTCCCGCCCGCGATTCGCGGAGTCGTGCGCCAGCCGAACGTCTCCTGCAGCTTCACCGCGAGCACCGGCTCGGGCCCCGAGTAGTCCACGCGGACCCGCGAGCCCGTCGGCACCTCCAGCCGGTCGGGCGCGAGCTCGTCGAGGCGGCTCGCCTCCGGCCAGGGCAGCAGGCGCCGCAGTGCCGCGGTCGTGTCGATGCGGGCGAGGCCGGAGCGCCGGGTGACCGCCGACAGTTCCGGCTCCAGCCAGTCGTCCATCCTGGACAGCAGTGCGTCCTCGGCCACCGAGGGCCACGGCGCACCGAGCCGTTCGTGCAGGAACGCCATCCGCTCGCGCAGCCGCAGCGCAGCCTGCGGCCAGCTCAGCAGCCCGAGGCCCTCGCGGCGCAGCCCGTCGAGCACGGCCGCGCGCAGCCGGGCGGGGTCCGGGGACCGCAGCGGGCGCTCGGCGAGGGTGACCGCACCGAGCCTGCGCACCGAGCGGGCCAGCACGTCACCATCGGACCAGGCGACCTCCTCGGAATCGGTGAGCAGGCCGGGCGCCGCCCGCACCGCCACCTCGGCGTCGGCCCTGGCCGCCAGCCGGATCACCCCGTGCGCACGGCCGGGCTCGCGGGTCACCTCGGCGATCGCCAGCCACTCGCTGTCGCCGAGACCACTGCCCGCGGGCAGCTCGGCGGCGGTCCCGCCAGCCATCAGGTACACCGGTGATCCGGGCGCCCGCCGCCGCGCGAGCCGCTCGGGATGCGCCAGCGCCACCACGGCGGCCGGGTCGGGCTTCCCGGTGGCCGCGCCGGTCACCAGCCCGGCGAGCCTGCGCGCGTCGCGGCGCCAGCGGGCGGCGGCCGCCCCGTCGTCGCCCGACCGTTGCGCCTGACCCCGCTGATCCCGACGGAGCCGGCGCAGCTCGGCCTCGATGTCCACACCGGTCGCGCCGTTGTCCAGCAGTGCCACCACCTCGGCCGCCGCGTCGGCGCCCTGCTCGGCGGCGCCGTCGAGCAGGGCACGGGCCAGCCTGGGGTGCAGGCCGAGCTCTGCCATCCGGTGGCCCCGCCCGGTGAGCTCGCCACCGGCGCCGACGGCGTCGAGCGTGCGCAACAGCTCCCGGCCCGCGGCGAGCGCACCCTCCGGTGGCGGGTCCCACCAGGACAGCCCCGCGCCGTCCGGCGTTGACCAGCAGGCCAGCTCAAGGGCGAGGCGGGACAGTTCCGCGGTCCGGATCTCCGGTTCGGGGTAGGCGGGCAGGCTCGCGTGCTCGTGCCGCGGCCAGCACCGGTAGGCGATACCGGGGCCCTGCCTGCCCGCGCGGCCCGCCCGCTGCTCGGCCACGGCGGCGGACACCCGCACGGTGGCCAGGCCGGGTAGCCCGCGCCGGTGGTCCACGCGGGGCACGCGGGCCAGCCCTGAGTCGACGATCGCGCGCACGCCGGGCACGGTGAGGCTGGACTCGGCGACGGCGGTGGCCAGCACGACCCGCCGCCGTGGTCCCTCGGTCAGCGCGGCGTCCTGCCGGGCGGCGCTCAGCCTGCCGTGCAGCGGCAGCACGTCCACGCCCGCGACGTCGAGCAGGGCGGAGACGCGGGCGATCTCGGCCGCACCGGGCAGGAACACGAGCACGTCGCCGTCCGTATCGGACAGTGCGGCGTGGACCGCGCGGGCGGCACAGGTCTCGATGCGCTCGCCGCGCGCCGGTGGCCGGTGCACGATCTCGACCGGGTACGTCCGGACCTCCGCGGTGACCACCGGTGCGGCGGCCTTCGAGCCGAGCAGTGTCGCGAGGCGCTCCGCGGCCACCGTCGCCGAGGTCGCGAGCACCCGCAGGTCCTCGCGCAGCCCGCCGCGCACGTCCAGCAGCAGCGCCAGCAGCAGGTCGGCGTCGAGGTGCCGCTCGTGGACCTCGTCGAGCAGCACGGCCGACACCCCGGGCAGCTCCGGGTCGCGCTGCAGCCTGCGCACCAGCAGGCCGGAGGTGACGACCTCGATGCGGGTGCGGGCGGACACCCTGCGATCGCCGCGCACCGAGTAGCCGACCGTCTCGCCGACCCGCTCGCCGAGCAGCGCCGCCATCCGGGCGGCGGCCGCCCGCGCGGCGAGCCGCCGTGGCTCGGCGACCACGATCCGGCCGTCGAAGGTCTCGGCGAGCGCGAGCGGCACGAGGGTCGTCTTGCCGGTGCCGGGCGGGGCCACCAGTACCGCTGTGCCGCGGCCGGACAGCGCGGACGTGACATCGCCGAGTACCGCGCGGACAGGCAGGTCGGGCAGCCTCACCGTTCCGTGACCTCCGGTGGGTCGGGCAACGGGTAGTCCGGGCCGAGGTTGCGTTCGAGGGACTCCCGCCACGCGCCCGAGTCGATCATCTTCTCGATGGCGGTGGCGATCGCGGCCTGCCCGTCGGTATCGCCCTTGCGCAGGCCGACGCCGTAGCGCTCGGTGGAGAAGTGCTCGCCGACCAGGCGCAGCAGCTCGGGGTTCTGCGCGACGTAGCCGGCGAGGATGACCGCGTCGGTGGTCACGGCGTCCACCTGCCCGGCAAGCAGCGCGGTCACGCAGTCGGAGTTGCGCGGGTACTCGACCAGCTGGACCGACTGCGCGAACTGGTCCTTGACCTGCGCCGCCGACGTCGACCCGGTGACCGAGCACAGCCGCCTGCCCGCCAGCGCCTCCGGGCCGTCGATCCCGGTGTCGGACGTGCGGACCAGCAGGTCCTGGCCGGTCTTGAAGTAGGGACCTGCGAAGGACACCTGTTCCTTGCGGCCCTCGGTGATCGAGTAGGCGGCCACGACCAGGTCCACCGCGCCGGAGCTGATGTCGGTCTCCCGCTGCGCCGGGGTGGTCTCCCGCCAGGTGATGTCGCCGGCCGCCACCCCGAGTTCCCCGGCGACGAACTCGGCGACGTCCACGTCGAACCCGACGAAGCGGCCGTCGACGGTGCGCTCGGACAGGCCGGGCTGGTCGAAGCGGATACCGATCGTCAGCGTGCCGCTCTCGTAGGCATGGGTGACGACGGAGTCCTCGGCGGCTTCGGGTGCGGAGCACGCCACGACGGCGCAGGCGAGCGCAACGGCCGTGCCGAGCCTCGCCAGTCGCATCGCGTCTCCTCACCGGGTTCTCAGGGGTGCTCGCTAGCCTAGGTGCGTGTTCCGTTCGCGCCGAGGACTGCTCGACGGCGTGGGCACGCCGGCCAGGCTCGGGCCGGCCGCCGGGTGGTTGCTGGCTCGGCTGCACACGATCGAGTGATATGACGAACGAGGAAGGACCCGTAGGTGGGTGGAGCGGAACGGACCGCGCGTAAACGGCGGCAGCAGCAGGCGGCCGGCGGGCAGGCCGTCGCCAAGGCGCGCGGCGGTACCGACGTCAAGAAGACGGCCGCGATCATCGGCGCGGTGGTGCTGGCCGCCGCGGTGGTGATCGGCGGCGTGCTCTGGACCGACGCGTCCAAGAACGCGACCGAGGGCGAGACCATTCCCACGGCGCAGCCGGCGAGCACGGACTTCCCGGAGCGCCGGGACGGTGTCGTGGTGGTGTCCGGCAGCCCGGAGGCACCCGTGACGATCGACGTCTACGCGGATTTCCTCTGCCCGGTCTGCGCCCAGTTCGAGGAGAGCTACGGCGACCGGCTCCAGCGGGAGATGGCGCAGGGCAACCTGCGGGTGCGCACGCACATGGTGCCGATGCTCGTGGAGCGCTCGGATCCGCCGGGCTACTCGCTCGACGCCGCGAACGCAGCCCTGCTGGCCGCCGACGAGGGCAGGTTCACCGCGTATCACGACAGCCTCTTCGCCGCCCAGCCCGAGGAGGGCAAGCGCGGCTACGACGACGGGCAGCTGATCCAGCTCGGCCACGATCTGGGCATCACCGGCCAGGCGTTCGCCGAAGGCGTGCGCGAGGGGAAGTACGAGCGGCAGCTCACGGCCGAGATGGAACGGATCGCGCAGGACCCCGAGCTGCAGCAGGACTTCGACGGCAACCGGGGCTTCGGCACGCCGACGGTCGTGGCCGACGGCCGGATCGTCGACTTCTCCGAAGGGCAGTGGCTCGACAAGCTGCTGGCCGGCACCGCCTCGTGAGTGCCTACACGAGTTAGAGCTCGAGTAGGCACTCACGAGCCACGCTGCCCGGTTTCACCCGCCGGCGCACGTTCCGTGCTCTACGCTGACCCGGGGTGCTCATGGGGACCGGTCGCCGGGTCGCGACGTCGCACTCCAGGTACGAGGAGGGCACGTGAACGCGACACCACACCAGGGTTTCCGGGTCGAGGAGGGGGCGTACGACAGCTACGCCAGGGCGATCGATCCCACGGGCGAGGAGGTACGCGGCGCGGGTGGCAGACACGTCGCGCCGCACACCGATCTCGCAGGCGACGGCTTCTCGGCGATGGGGTCCGAGGCCGGGTTCACCGGTGCCTACGCGAGCCGGATGCGGAGCCTGCAGGAGCGCATCGGCCGGCTCGGCGGCAACTGGCAGCAGATGGGCGACGCGGCCCGGCGCACCAGCGCCAACTACGACGCCGTCGAGGCGGAGCAGCAGGCGGCCATCGGCAGGCTGGGTGAGGGCCTGAGATGAGCGTCGAGACGGAGCGGGTGCTGCGATCCGGCCTCGACCTGCCGAACCGCTTCGCCGACAAGATGCGGACCGACGACGCCGCCATCGACGGCGCGGTGGGTGGGCAGTCGGCGCTGCGGACGTCCCTCGACGGTGTCGGCACCACGGCCGGTGACCAGCGGCTGGCGCTGGCCGCGCGGTCGTCGGGGCACGCGACCGACACCGCAACGAGCACGTCGGAGAGCCTTGAACAGGAGATCCGGGCGCTGCTGGAGGAGAGCCACCAGATCGAGACGGCGGTCGCGGACGCCGCCGAGGCGCTCAAGGTCGGCCAGGTCGAGAACGACCGGATCCGCGAGGAGATCATCCGCGAGATCACCTCGACGATGAACGCCGTCGCCGCGGCGCGGATGACGCCGCCGGTGCCCGCGGGCGGCCAGGCAGCGGTGCGGGAGCTGATGGTGGCGCTGCAGCGGCGCATCGCCGAGCTCACCGGTCAGGCGGCCGACACGAGCGCCCAGACGCTGGGCACGCTGACCGGTATCGCCGGGCGGCTCGGCGGCGGCCAGTCCACCAGCGCCAGCGCCGCGGGTGACACGCACGTCGCCTCGTCGTTCAACAGCCAGGGCACAGGCGGCGGAGGGGGCGGCAGCGGCTCGTCCGGCGGTGGCTACGGCGGTGGTGGCGGGACCGTCACGAAACCGCGCCTGCCGGTGGCCATCCCGCCGCAGCCGGGAACCGGTGTCAAGGTCAACCTGCCGAACGGCCAGACGGTGGAGGCGCCCAACGAGACGGCGGCGAAGGCCGTGCGCGCCGCCATCTCCCAGCTCGGCGTGCCGTATGTCTGGGGTGGCACCTCCCGTGGGGTCGGGCTCGACTGCAGCGGCCTGACCATGACCTCCTACGGCGAGGCCGGCCTGGAGATCCCGCGGATCGCGAACACCCAGACCGTCGGCGCCGAGGTGCCCTCGATAGACCAGCTCCTGCCCGGCGACCTGGTGGTGTGGTCCGGGCACGTGGCGATGGTGGTCGGCGACGGGCAGATGATCGAGGCCGGTGACCCGGTGCAGATCGGCCCGATCCGGACGACGAACGCGGGCCAGGAGTTCATCGGCTTCTACCGGCCGACGGGATAGGAGATCGCACGTGGCGGAGTTCGACGTCGACCGGGAGGTGGCCCGGGCCGGCGAGCAGGCGGACCGGACGGCCGAGCGTGCGCGGGAGCGGTTCGAGCGGGCGGGCAGCGTCGCGGGTCGCGCGGAGTCGGCGAACGGCGCGATCAGCGTGGAGGTGGCGCCCGGCGGCCTGCTCACCGACGTGCGGCTGACGCACGCCGCGTTGCGTGGCGGCTCCGAGGCCGTCGCGCAGCAGATCATGGAGCTGGCGGAGCGGGCGACCCGCCGCGCCGGGGACCGGATGTACGGCTCGCTGTCGCCGGTGCTCGGCAAGGACGGCGAGAAACACCTGGCCAGGCTCGGCTACGAGCCGTTGCCTGATGACGACGAGGACGAGGCGCCACTGCCCGGGCACGGGGGGAGATGACCGTGGTCGAGCAGGTACCCGTCGAGCGCAGCACGCGGCGGCTGATCGAGCAGGCGCGGGAACGCCAGGACGCGCTCGCGCAGGTCGACAGCCTGATGGCGAAGGCGGCCGGCACCGCTCACGATGTCGACGACACGATGGAGGTGACCGTCGACGCGCGGGGCAGGCTGCTGAGGCTGTGGCTCGCGCCGACCGCGGTGAACTGGGGACCCGAGCGGCTCGGCTCGCTCGTCGTCGAGGTCACGCAGGTCGCGATGCGGGAGGCCACGCAGAACAGCTACAACCAGGTGGCACTCCTGCTCGGCGAGGAGATGACGTACCTGATCGAGCAGCTGTCCGGCATGCCGGCACCCGCCCGGAACCCGGACGACGATCCGGGCCTCACGGTGGAGGAGTTCCAGCGCAGGCGGGAGGAGAGGCTGGAGGCCGCGGGCAGCCACACGCCCGCCGCCACCCCGCGCGAGCCCGCCGAGGAGGACCACGACCTCGACTCGTTCGACCCGGCCACGCTGCGCTCCGACCGCTGACCCACCCCGCTACAAACCCGACGGGCCTGTCGGGTAGAGTGATGGCCACGCGATGCGGAGTTCACTCCGCGCCCGGGGCTATGGCGCAGCTGGTAGCGCACCTCACTGGCAGTGAGGGGGTCAGGGGTTCGAGTCCCCTTAGCTCCACAGCGTAGTGAACCCCTTCGATGAAGCCGTTTCGGCTGGTCGGAGGGGTTTTCCTGTGCCCTGGGGTGATCTTGGGTGATCCGGGGGAATGCCGTGTACGTGCCCCATGTGGGGCGTTTGTGGGGCAGCGGCCGGTGGCGTGTGGACTGTGTATACCGGTGCTTTCGTTGCTGGCGCTCGACGTTGCGGTGTGGGCGGGTGTTGTCCCGCATACCGGCGAAGAGGGGGACAACCGGGGCCAGCGGTCCGTCGTCAGGGGTGGGCTCCGGTGGCGGGTCGTGATGAGTGGCAGTGTGCCAGCGGCCTTCGAGGGCGGTGAGGAGTCGGTGTTCGACTTCGGGGGCGACATGGCTGTAGGTCTCGACGATGCAGTTGTCGAGGCGGTGCCCGAGTCGGCGGGCTTGGGCGATTTCGGGGATCTGGTCGGCGATGAGCCAGGTTTTGTGGCTGTGGCGCAGCCCGTGGAAGGTCAGGCCGCTGCGGATGGGATGGAGTCCGGGGTGGGTGCCGTCGTTGGCGGGTCGGAAGACGCGCCGGATGAAGGTGGAGCGCCATAGCCAGGTGCCCGACGGGGTGGTGAACACGAACTCGTACGGGTGTTGGTTGAGGTGTTCGCGTAGTAGGTGGGTCAGGAATGGTGGCAGGGTGATGTGGCGGGCGGCGGCGGGTGTCTTGGGTGGGCCGAGCCAGCGTTGGCGTGCGGACTCGTGCAGTGCTCCGAGGAACGGGTGGATGGTGAGGATGCCGTGGTCGAGGTCGAGTTGGCTGCGGTGCAGGCCGGTGAGTTCGCCCCAGCGGCGGCCGGTCCAGGCGGCGGTGATGATGAGCAGGTAGGCCACGCGGCCTCCGAGCATGGCTGCTTGGTCGGCGACGCCGACGACCTGTTGCGGTGTGGCCCAGACCCGTTCGGGGCGGATGTGGCGGTAGCGTCGTCCGCGGCGGCGGTGTTTGTGGATTGGGTTGGTGGAGATGAGTCGTTGGTCGGCGGCGTCGGTGAGGATCATCGACAGCAGGTTGAGCAGGCCTGCGATGGTGGAGGGGGCGTAGCGCTGGGCGAGTGTTTTGGTCCAGAGGGTGACATCGAGGGTGCTGATGGCGCCGAGCGCTGTCGTGCCGAAGTGGGGCAGGATGTGGCAGCGCAGTTTGCTGCGGTAGCTCTCGATCGTGCGTTCGTCCAGGTCGAGGGCGGGCAGCCAGCGCTGGACCCACTCGGCGAGGGTCGTCCGACTGGCGGCGGGGTCGATCCATGCACCGCGCCGCCGATCGGTGGCCATGTCGGAAAGGTAGGCGTGGGCGTCCTCGGCGCTGCGGAATCCGCCCACTGAACTCGTGCCGCCCGCGGTCTGCCGGTAGCGAACCCGCCAGGAATGTTGTCCTGATCGCTCGACCCATGCCATGACGACCTCCAAACCACGCGGATGCTGACGGAGTCCGTGATGCGCCCTGGCTCGGTTGATGGCAACTCCCAAAGGGCGGTACGGGGCAAGCGAGGCGCATTGTATCAAATCTGGCATCGCAGTTCCGTAAGTGCCAAATTACTTTGGGTGTTAAATAGCTGGCGGGCAAGAAATCGGATCTAGGTGCGGTTGGCGCCGAATCCGTGAACCTTCACCGTAATGAGTGAACTACGGACGCTTATATTGAGTCGATCTTACAATTCGACGAATCTGCCTTTGTTGCAAGAGTAGCGACAAGCCTTCCGGTTATCCCTCGCGTTGTCAGCGAAATGAGGAAAGGATCCGGTATGTCTACAAGCGAATGTAAGTCTCAACCTGCCGCATGGTTGAAGGACAATTCCGCGGTGTCGTGTCCGCCGTGGTGTTGCTCCGAGCATAAAGAAAACGATCACCCAGTTGATCGGATGCACTACTCACACCTTCTGTGGGAATTCCGCCCAGCTCTGCTCGATCCGTACTACTACCACCAGCGTAAGGATGGATCTGGGCTCTATGACCACGGTGAGTGGAGCCGGCAATCGTGATCGAACCGGACATAATGCAAGGCCCGGTCGGCGAAGGCTTGAGGCTGACCGTGGACGAGACGAGAAAGCTCCGGCGTGAACTGAGCAGGGGTCTTACGCTCGCTAGTCCGAAGTCTAAGACTGAGCTTCGGCCACGACTAGAGATTGTCGAGCAGGCGTCGTGACGCCCGCTGTTGGTACGACTACCTGGTCGGCTACGTTGCGCTCACGACAGCCGCTTCGGCCATTCGCCAGGGGTAGCTGGGTCCTAGTCTGGGCATTCTGAGAGGGCTTCCGGAGCAGCTGGGACACCGCCGTGCTTCGGTCTTCTCGGTTCGCCAACCAAGCTGGCTGGCATGCCGCTTTTGAGTTGGCTGTCGACACGCTCGAGGCCGTTCCGTCATCAACGTTCGCCGCAGGGCAAGTCCTTGAAGGCGCCGATCTGCAACGACTGCTGCGCGCAGATCGATGCCGTGACCAAGGACGTCCTTATCGTCAGCGAAGAGTTCGCCGAGTTCGCTGGCGCACGGCGGGGTATTGACCTGCTGGGCGTCGACCGCGAGGGTAAGCCCGTCGTCATCGAACTCAAACGCACCACCGACGGCGAGCACCTCGAGTTCCGGGCGGGGGAGTGTCAGGGCATCGGCTCTGTCGCTGATCTTGTGACGTTGTTTTAGCTGGTATGGAGAAACCCGTTTGCGGAGGAGGTCGAGTCCTGCTCGGAGTCGTGCATCTGTCGCTTGATCATTTTGATGGGGTTGATGTGGCCTTCGGTGGGCCTGCTGCTGTAGGGCTGGGCGAGCCTGGCGGTCGCGGCGCTGGCGTCTTTCTCCAGTCTGCGGGTGACGGAGTGCAGGCAGGGCAGATCAAAGCTGCGTACGGTCGTCAGCCGCTCCCTTAGCCGTGTGACGTTGCCTGGGCTGGGTGTGAGCAGGTCCGCGAAGCCGCGGACCGTGTCGGCGAGATCGATCATCTCGGGGCAGGCGGCAGCGAGTTCGTCGCGTAGGTGCCGTTGGACGTCGGTCGGGCGATCAGGGTGGGTGAGGATGAGGTCGGTGAGGCGGCGCGGGCTACGACCTGACGAAGCTGTTCATCGGAAGTGAAGGAACTTCGGGCGTCATTACCGAGGCCACTCTGGTGTTGCGCCCTTGCCGAAGGCGCCGGCCACGCTCGTCGCCGGGTTCGACAGAGGCGGTGGTCACCGGGCGCGGCGGGTGGTGGTGCCGCGGGGAATGAGGGTCGGCGTCGTGACGAGTGTGCGGGGTGCCTCGCCGGTGTCGTGCTCGGCGAGGAGGTCGAGTGCTCCGCGGGCGATGTGCTCGAAGGGGACACGCACGGTGGTGAGTGGTACGGGGAGTTTGCTGACGACGGGGATGTCGTTGTAGCCGACGACGGAGAGGTCGTCGGGCACGTGGAGGCCGAGTGCGTGGGCGGTGGCCATGACGCCGATGGCGGTGTTGTCGTTGACGGCGAAGATGGCGGTGGGGCGGTCGGACCTGTCGAGGAGCGCGCGGGCGGCCGTCTCACCGGACTCCATCGAGAATGAGTCGCCGGTAATGAGGGATTCGTCGAGGGGAATGCCGGACTCGGTGAGTGCCTGTTGGTAGCCGTCGCGGCGGCCTTGGGCACTGGAGGCGTAGGCAGGGCCGCTGACCAGTCCGATGCGTTCGTGGCCGAGGTCGAGCAGGTGGCGGGTGGCGAGGTACCCGCCGAGTCGGTCGTCGCCGACGGAAGCGGCGCTGATGCCGTCGGTACGAAGTGCTAGCGCGTAGGGCACGCGTGCGCGGGTCGGCGTGCCGAGCCGCGCCGTACTGAGGACGAGGCCATCGACACGGCGTTGCAAGAGCTTCTCGACGGCGACATGTTCGGCGTCGGGCTCGTCCTGGGTGGTGGCGACAAGTGCGAACAGGCCCCGGTGGGCCGCGGCGTCGGCGAGCTGTTCGTACAGGACTGCCATGACGGTGTCGGTGAGCCGGGGGACGACGACGCCGATGGTGCTGGTGCCGGTGCGGCGCAGTCCGGAGGCGAGGGGGTTGCGGACGTACCCGAGTTCGGCGGCGACGCGGCGGACGCGTTCAGCGGTCGGGCTGTTGGAGCGGGGCAGTCGTTCGTCGAGGACACGCGAGACCGTCGACTTGCTGACCCCGGCGGTTCGGGCCACGTCCACGATGGTCACCACCGGTCCGAGGTTACCGGCAGCGTTGATCGGACAGGGGCGGGTATTGACGGCGCGGCTCACATCGCTCATCGTTGGGAACGTTCCCGCAATCGTTCCACACCAGAAGGGCTCTACGTATGTCTCTCGATCTCCGCGGGCTGGTCCCGGCGCCGGTCACCCCTTTCACCCCAGATGGCGCGGTGGACCACCCAGCGCTGGCCGGCTACGGGAAGTGGCTGGCCGGGTTCGACGGTGTCAAGGGCCTGGTGTGCCTTGGCCACGCCGGTGAGGGCACGTTCCTGACCCAGGACGAGCAGGTCGCGGTGACCCGCACGCTGGTCGAGGCGGTCGATGGCGCGGTGCCGATCATCGCCGGTATCACCGGCGAGGGCACGGCGGTCGCCGCCGCCGAGGCGGTGCGTGCGGTGGAGGCGGGCGCGGCCGCGGGTCTGGTGTATCCGTCGCACGGCTGGCTGCGGTTCGGCTTCCAGCCGGGCGCGCCGCAGGACCGTTACCGGGCGATCCACGAGGAATCCGGGCTGCCGCTGATCCTGTTCCAGTATCCCGACGTCACGAAAGCCAGTTACGACCTGCCTACGCAGCTGGAGATCGCCGCGCAGCCCGGCGTGTTCGCGACCAAGAACGGGGTGCGCAACATGCGCCGGTGGGACACCGAGATCCCCGTGCTTCGGGCCGAGCACCCGGAGCTGCAGATCCTGACCTGCCATGACGAGTACCTGCTGCACACCATGTTCGACGTCGACGGTGCGCTCGTCGGCTACGGCGGTCTCGCTCCGGAGGCGCTGCTCGAGCTCATCGCCGCGGGCAAGGCGCGCGACTATTCGGCGGCCAGGGCGGTGCACGACCGGCTGTTGCCCGTGACGAAGGCCGTGTATCACCGCGGTTCGCACATGGAGGGCACGGTGGCGTTGAAGCTCGGCCTCAAGGCCCGCGGCGTCCTGCTGTCGGCGACCGTGCGGTCTCCGCTGATCGAGCTGTCGGCCGAGGCCGAGGAAGAGATCGCGCTGGCGCTCAAGCGCGCCGAACTGATCTGAGCCGCTCCGGAGGAGCTCCGGCCGGTGACAATGAAGTCCCGACGAACTCCACGCCCCGCGTGGAGGGCGAGGAATGATGGACATGCCCGACGCAGTGCCAACTCCCCGATCTACGGGTGCTGGATCCCCGTCCACGCCCTCTCCGCGCCCAGTACGCAAGTTCCGGTTCCTCCGGGCGCTCACGCTGATGGGTCCCGCGTTCATCGCCGGGGCCTGGCAGTTCGGCCCCGGCAACCTGACCTCGGCCGTCCAGGCGGGCAGTAGCTTCGGCTATGCCCTGATCTGGGTCATCGTGGTCTCGACCGCGCTGATGATCATGTTCACCGACATGAGCGTGCGCATCGCGATCGTGTCCCGGGGCTCGGTCGTCGAGACCGTCAAGCAGACCCTCGGCCGTCCGGTCGGCACGGCCGCCGGGCTCGGCGTCTTCGCGATCACGCTGATGTTCGCGGTGGGCAACGCCGTCGGGGCCGGGCTCGGCCTTTCTCTGGTGCTAGGCGGCTCGCCGGTGTGGTGGACGCTCGCGTGCACCGCCGTGGTCGCGGTCGTGCTGCTCAGCCGCGGCCGCTACGGCGTTCTCGAGAAGGTGCTGCTCACGATCGTGGCCACGATGGCGGTGTGCTTCGTCGTCACGGCGGTGCTCAGCAGGCCCAGCTGGGGTGACGCGGCCGCGGGTTTGGTGCCGACGATCCCCGAGGGCACCGGGCTGCTTCTGGTGGCGCTGGTCGGGACAAACTTCTCGATCAACGCCGCCTTCTACACCGGCTACGCCTCCCGCGAGCGCGGGCTGCGGCGCGACCAGTACCGGCAGACCACGCTGGCCGACACCATCCCGGGCATCGTTGCGCCTGGCGTGATGACTGCGTTGGTCATCGTCGCGGCCGCCGCGGTCCTCGGCGGCGAGGAGAGCGCCGGCCTTGCCCAGTTGGCCGGTGTCCTCGACCCTGTCGCGGGCGACGCGGGCCGGATCATCTTCGCGCTCGGCTTCTTCGGTGCCGCGTTCTCGTCGATGATCGCCAACGCCACCGCCGGCGGCACCCTGCTGTCCGACGGCCTCGGCTGGGGCAACCAGCTGTCCTCGACCCGGGTGCGCGCCGGAATCCTCGGCGTGCTCGCCTTCGGCGCGATCGTCGCCGCCGTCGCTGGCGGCTCCCCCGTACAGCTGATCATCACCGCGCAGGCGTTCACCGTCGTGGTCGCGCCCCTGCTCGGTATCCTGCTGGTGATCCTCGGCAACAACCGCAACCTGATGGGCGAGCTGCGCAACCGCTGGTGGCAGAACGCCATCTCGGCCATCGGCCTCCTGGCGATCCTTGCCACCTGCTACCGCCTGATCACCAGCTTCTGAGCCGAGCCAAGCTCGCAAGCCGCCGGTGCCGCCGTCGTGCGGGGTGGCCGTTTGTCCCTTCGCTGGCACCGTGATCCATACAGCACCGATGCGGGCGCCCGGGCCGAGGTCCCCCGGACCGGCCTGTGAGGCCGCGGTTCATGTGAGGAGTTTGTCGAGTGTGATCGGCAGGTCCCGGATCCGGATGCCGGTGGCGTTGAAGACGGCGTTGCCGACGGCGGCCGAGCTTCCCACGGCGGTGAGTTCGCCCAAGCCGCGGGCTCCCGTGGAGCTGAAGGCGTTGTCCGGGTAGTCGATCCAGCTGACGTCGATCGGGGGGATGTCGGCGTTGACGGCGACGAGGTAATCGGCGAGGGTCGCGGCGGCGAGGCGCCCGGTGTCCTCCTCGATCGGGTTGGTCTCGAGCAGTGCGGCGCCGATGCCCCAGACGATGCCACCCACCAGCTGGCTGCGGGCCGTCCGTGCACTGATCACCTGCCCGACGTCGACGACGGTGGTGAAGCGGCTGACTCGGGGCTCGCCGGTCAACCGGTTTCGAGCGGCCGCAGCAGGACGACGCGTGGCCGGTGTGACCGACGCTGACGATCCCGACCGCCGCGGTCATGGGCCACGGTCTCGCCGCTATCCTTAGGACTCCACGGATGCGCAGTGGGCGCCGATCGATCCACTGCTGCCGAACCCAGCCTGGCTGCCGGGCAAGGGCGGGCGCCGCGAGGCGCATTGTCGCCGCGCGATCGTGGACGCGATCTTCTACGTGGTCGACAACGGCATCAAATGGCGGGCGCTACCCGCGGACTTTCCGCCCTGGTCGACCGTCTATAACTACTTCGCAGCCTGGGAAAAGGCCGGTGTCACCAGCGCCATGCTGGACGTGCTGCGCGATCGGGCACGGCTGCGCGACGGGCGCGCGGTCAACCCGTCGGCCGGGATCATCGATTCCCAGTCGGTCAAGGCCCCCGAAACCGTCGCAATGCCCAGTCGTGGCTACGACGCAGGCAAGAAGATCAACGGCCGTAAACGCCACATCGTCACCGACACGCTCGGCCTGCTGCTGTGCGTGGCCGTCACACCGCGTCGGTGCAGGACCGCGACGCCGGACGCGCCCTGCTGAAGCGCCTGGCGGCCTCGTTACGGCGAATACGCCACGGCGGCTACGCCGGCAAGCTCGCCACCTGGGCCGCCGACAGCCTCAAACTCACCATCGAGATCGTCAAACGCTCCGACTACACCACCGGTTTCCAGGTCCTTACCCCGACGCTGGGTGGTTGAACGCACCCTCGCCTGGATCACCCGACACCGACGCTGCGCCCGCGACTACCAACGCCTCCCTGAACACCACGACGCCATCGTCCGATGGAGCATGATCCGTATCCTCAGCCGACGCCTCACCAGACCCGTTTAGGAACAGGCGCACAGGCCGCCGGCAGGCGGCCCACCACATAGCAAGAAACGTACGCACGCCCCGGAACATTGCACGACGATCGTCTCCCCGGACCAACCTCGCACCCAGTTCCCGAGCGGGCACGGGTGCGATGGCAAAGCAGGCGGTGCAGCCAAGATGTGGTCCCGAGTAAGACCAAAGTGGACTCAGGACCCTGCCCGCAGGCACTACACCGGCACGGGGTGGAAGTGAAGAGGCTGTGCAGTGGCATCCCGCTCCGAAGGTGGGTAGGCGGTCAAGACCCTGCCCGGGTTGCCGTCGACGCCACGAACGTCTCGGTCACCCGCTGCTCGAACGGCATTGCCACGCCTCCCGGCTTAGGAGCCCACCAGCACAGGCCGAGCGCATGGCGTTACGTGTCGGGCTGGTGGCGACAACGACACGGGTGCTCAGTGTGCGGGTGCCCGGTGTCGATATTCGAAGTACTTCCACGCGCCGACAGCGACGCCGATTCCGAGCATGGTGACCAGGCCCAGTGCCACGGTTGGCGAGGTCGTCGGGTGGAGGGTGCCGGACAGTGTGATGTCGGCGGCTGCGAGCGAGCCTGCGACGGCGAGCAGCCCTGGCAGCGCGAGCAGAGCCCTTCTGCCTTGCTTGCGCAGCAGTCTGGTGATCGCGTCACCGATCATGAGCAGGCCCGTTCCGACTCCCATCCCGAAGGTGAATTGGCGTATCTCTGTGGACACGTCCGGCTGCGACAGGCGGACGACCATCAGGACCAGCGCCACCGCGAGTACTGCGGCGAGCACCACCGCGCCCCCGAGATCCCAGATCAGGGGCAGAGCGCGGTGCCGATCCTGACGCTTCCGGGGGATGAACGCCCAAGCCTCTTCGCGGGCGAGGTGACTCGCCAGAGCACCGAAGCCGGTGATCGCAACGGCCGCGACCAGGGGAGGAAGGACACTACCGCTAGCGAACCAGATGATCCCGGCAAGGCACAGTCCCACCGCGGGGTTCGTCAACGCGGCGATGAATTGTGCCCGTCGGAACGGCCGACGGGCTTCTTGCAGGTCCAACGGATGCACCAGCGGCTGTTTGTCCACATCGGGCAGATCGACGAGCTCGGTAAGTTCACGCACGGCTGCCTCCTAGGGCATGTTCGATGAAGGGTCCGATCGCACTGCCGCGGGCGATGTCGTAGACCTTCTGCCGCGAGACTCCCAGCCGCGCCGCGATGGTCACAGCGCTGAAGTCGTCGAGCAGACCGCCCACGGCAATGGCCCGCACCGCGGAGGCGCGTGAGTTCAGGTGAGCGGCCAATGCACTGACCTCGGCGGCCAGCAAGGCCACAGCAAGTGGCCCCCCAAACCGCTCCGCCCAGTGCTCGTCCCCTGTTGCCGCCGCGGCGTGCAAACCGTCGCCCATATCCGCCAGCACCGCCGCCACGCCGGTAGGCGTAATGCCGTTCTCGACGAAACGATCAGCCACATCGGCACGCACCTCGGCTGGGCGGTGGGCGAGCACCGCGTCCCACGCCGCGTCACCCCCGGGGTTACAATCCATATGAGCATCGTGCCGGAAGCCCGGTCGTTTGTAAACCCGGGGGTGTCACTACTGGCCGAAGGTGACGATGTTCGCCCAGGGGCCCTTACCCGCGACCGTCATTCCGGCTGCCCTCTCTGTCCAAGCCCGCCGTCCCCGAACACCCACCAAGGCGGTCAGCGGGGTCTGCCAGGAGGGCTTGACGATCGTGGTGCAGCCGGCCGCCAACGCGGGAGCGATCTTGCGGGTGATCATGGCGGCCGGAAGGTTCCACGGGGTCAGAAGCAGCGATACGCCGATCGGCTGTGATATTTCCATGATCCGCCGTGTCCCGCTGGGCGAGCTGGTTAGGAAGCCGGGAAGCCGGACCGCTTCCTCGCTGTACCAGCGGAAGAACTCAGCGGCGTAGGTCACCTCGGCACGGGCGTCGGACATCGGTTTGCCGTTCTCGGCGACGATGAGTTCGGCGATCTCATCGGTCCGTGCGATGGTCTCGGCGTACATCGCGCGTAGGAGCTCGGCGCGCTCGCGCGGTGCGGTGTCGCGCCAGTCGTCGGCGGCGCGCTCCGCAGCGTGAGCCGCCGCCCTGCCGTCGGCGATTTCACCGTCGGCGACGGTGGCGAGCACGGTGCGGGTGGCAGGGTTCTCGACGTCGAACCGCCGCCCGGTGGAGCCGGGGATCCAGCGGCCGTCGATGTAGAGCTCTGTCGGGATGCTCATGGTCTCACATCATTTTCGTGTGGTGGAGAGCGCTCGTTGCCCAGACCCGATTCGCGATACGAGAAAAGGGCCTGGTGGTCTACAGATCGAACAGCAGTGGCAAGTGCGGCAGTGCCGGGTGACTCCGTTCACACGTCGCAAGCCGGCATCGGGCCTTCGGCGTGAACGGACTTCGGTGAGCCAACTGCCGCAAATGCACACTTCATCGCTCACTGGTGCCCGTCGCACGAACGGCGGGCACCGTTCACTCGTCGTCCCAGTTCCGCGGGGCGACGTAGCCGGTCTGGCCCTTCTCGAGTCCGAGCGCGAAAATGGGGCCGTTGAGATCCTCCTGCCAAATCAGTGACTCCATACCGATGTGTTGCGGGTGGTCCTGGACCGTGTAGACAGTCAGGCCGGTCTCGCTTGGATAGTGCGCGTGTTCGCGCCAAGAGGGGGCTGAGAGCAGCAGATCCCCGGGCGCGAAGTCGATCCGCTGCCCATCGACGATCGAGTAGCCGGTCCCTTCGACGTGGTAGTTGATGGCGACCGAGCTGTGCCGGTGGCCGGGTCCCTCGGGACGCTGCCTGACTCCCTGCGGGATTCGGGAAAGCGTCACGAAGAAGGTGCCGGTAGCACCTTGCTTGCGTTCGGTGGCCGGGTTGTATAGCGCCATGATCGTGCGCTTGCCATCGCCGAGGGTCTGCGACATCAGACCTGCGATCGTTTCGTAGGGCCAGTGCAGCGGACGGTTCGGGACCGGCTCGATGTCGACCAGGTACTCGTAGCCGCGCAGTCGTGCCCCGGTCGGTGAGACCTCGTGGTCGGGCGCGGTCCCAAGATCGGCGATGTCGGTGACCTCGTCCATGTCGATTGGTCCGTCGACCGGCACGCCGGGGAGCCAGTCCTCGTCGAGTTCCTCCCAGAAGTGGGTTCCAAGGAACGCGAGCAACGGAGCATTGGAGTACGCCAGCCGCACCCACCGTTGCTCGCCGGTGTTCACGAACCGGTGCGGCTTCATCGAAGGCACGGTAACCACGTCGCGGTCGTCCAGCTTCAGCGACGTGTCCGCGACCTGGACAGTCCCGGAGCCTTCGATGCCGATCTGAACGAGACTCGAGTTGCGGCGCAACGGCGTCGTCCGTTCGCCCGGCAGCAGCACCTCGATCACGACCTCAACTCCGGGCGCGAAGCTCCGGCCGGTGGCTGACTCGGGGTGTACCAGCACCGCCGAACGTCGACCGTTGGCGGGAGCAGGTCCCCGCGCCAGCCGCTCGATGGTCTCCTGAATTTCCGCAGCGGTGATCTTCAGCGGTGCCCACGGGGTGGGCAACGTGGGGCCCTCTCCTGACGTCTCGACGGCGCCGGCGCCCGAACCGAGGCTGATGTGGGACACGTTGGCAACAGTCATGCGGTTTCCTCCTCCTTTGATTCGTCCGAATCGGACCGGGCAGGTCCATTTGACGTGCGCTGCCAGCCCGTCCGTTGCTCGTCGCGCAGCACGTATTTCTTGATTTTTCCCGTAGAGGTCTTGGGCAAGGGGCCGAAGACGACTGACTTCGGGGCCTTGTAGCGCGCGATTCGCGCCCGAACGTGTTCGATGATCTCGGCCTCCGTTGCGGTAGCCGACGGTTGCAACGTGACGAAGGCCGCCGGAACCTCGCCCCACCGGTCGTCGGGAGCAGCGACAACCGCGACCTCGAGCACGGCGGGGTGCTCGGCGATGACCTGCTCCACCTCGACGGAGGCGATGTTCTCGCCGCCGGAGATGATCACGTCCTTGCTCCGGTCGCGCAGTTCCACGTACCCGTCTGGATGCCGGACGCCGAGGTCGCCGGTCCGGAACCAGCCGTCGGGAGCCGCGGCGGCGGTGCTCTCGGGGGCGTCGAGGTAACCGAGCATGAGATTGTTGCCGCGCAGCGTGATCTGCCCGACGGTGGTGCCGTCGGCAGGGACGTCACGGCCGTCGTCGGTCAGCACGCGGGGAGTGCAGGCGATCAGATTCCCGACGCCCTGCCGGGCGGACAGCGTGGCTCTCGTCAGCTCGTCGCAGTCGTTCCACTCGGGGCGCCACTCGCAGATCATCGCGGGGCCGTAGGTCTCGGTGAGTCCGTAGAGGTGGGTGACGTCGAACCCGAGTCCGGTCATCCGTCGCAGGATCGCCGGCGAGGGCGGCGCGCCCCCGGTCGCCAGGTGCACGGTGTGCGGCAGTGGCTCCGCTTCGGGTGCGTGCCCGAGCATGGACAGCACGGTCGGGGCACCCTCGAGGTGCGTCACACCCTCCCGCCGGATCAGCTCCCAGACGAGCGTCGGCTCGACGCGTGGCAGGCACACGTGGGTGGCGGCGGCAGCGGAGACCGCCCACGGGAAGCACCAGCCGTTGCAGTGGAACATTGGCAGTGTCCACAGGTGTACCGCGCTCGGCGACAACCCGGTGTGCGCGACCATCGCCAGGGCTTGCAGGTAGGCCCCCCGATGGTGGTACATCACTCCCTTCGGCCGGCCGGTCGTGCCCGAGGTGTAGTTGATCGAGAGCAATGTCGTCTCGTCGTCCACGGCACGGGTGGTCGGCTCGGCAGCGTCGAGCAGGGTCTCGTACTGCTCACCGATGCGGATGCGTTCCGGCGGGTCGGCGAGGCCGGTCACCGCGGCGTCGACGACTTCGTCGAACAGCGGGTCGTACACGAGCACCGAGGCACGGCAGTGCCCGAGGATGTAGCGGATCTCGTTGCCCGAGAGCCGAGTGTTGATCGTGACGAGCGGCGCCCCGGCCCACGGGATGCCGAAGTGCGCCTCCAGCATCTCGTGAACGTTCGGCGCGAGGATTGCGACCGGACGGCCTCGTGCCCGGGTCGCGAGTGCACCGGCGAGGCGCGCGCAGCGCTCGTGCAGTTCGGCGTAGGTGAACCGGGCGGGCCCGTCCACCACGGCGGTGCGGTCCGCGTGCGCGGCCGCAGCCCGGTCGAGGAACGCGGTGGGGGTGAGGGGTTCGAAGCACATCGACGAGCTGTTCACGAGCACTCCTCCTGGCCGGAATGGACGCTCGCCGGAAATCCATCGCCGGTTGCACGGGGCTCGGGTGAGCGCTGCGAGTGCCGCCAGCTCGGCGACGCGACGCCGGTAAAGCCGCTGCGGTGGAACACCAGCGGATTCGGGTCGACGGACGAGTGCGCGCTGCGCACTCGAAGCACGACGAGCACGTGATCACCGACGACGGTCTCGTTGTCGATCGAGCAGGTCATCTGGGCGACGCTGTCATCGATGTGCACCGCCGTACCGGTGGCCGACGTCGCGATCTCGCTGAACCGATCCGCGATTGGGCCGGCGAGGGAGCGCGCGACGCTTTCGTGGTTGACCTCCAACACACTCAGTCCCAGAACCGGTACCTGTCGAAGGACCGGCCAGGTCCGGGAATCGTGTTGGACACAGACGGCCACCAATGGAGGACTCAACGACACCGGAACGAAGGTGCTCATTGCCATGCCAACGCGTTCGCCCGAGAACATTCCGCATACCGCGACAACACTCGACGGGCAGGCGCCGAACACGGTGCGCAGAGCGTCGCGGTCGAGGATTTCCGCCGTCATGATGCGACCTGCCGAGACCGTTGCACCATGCTGGACACGGCGTATCTCCAATAGCGGCAGACGGAGGCGATGGCTGGGCCGGGGTCTTGGCGAGGTGGCAGGGTCAGCCCCGGGGTCGGACAGACGAGACCGGCGGCGACGAGTGCGGGTTTCAGCTGCCGTTCCACGACCACGTGGTCGGACGGTTCGGCCACACAGAGAGCGAACGCCAAGGTGTCCAACGATCGAGTACCGCGTCGCTGCTCCAGCAACCGGGTCAGGGTCGACGGCAACCTGCCGTCGCGCACTGTCGTGGCCACTACAAGAATATCGACTTCACGGGCCACGGCGTCGAGGTCGGTACATGCGGCCACTGGCATCATGTGGGTCGGTCGGGCTGCCGTGAGGGTCGTGGTGAATCGGGCGGCGAAGTCCGCGGCAGGTGGATCACCGGCTGTGATCACTGCCGTCGTGAGTGGCGGATTGCTCACTGTGCTACCTCCTGCGCTTCATTTCGTGTGTCGGCGAGACGACGGCGGATCTCCAAGAGCTCGCGCGGGGCGTTGAACGCTGTTGCTCCGACTACGTCGTCTCCGCGGTGGTGCACGAACAGCCACCCGCGTTCGTCCCCGCCGGCCGGCTGGCTCCGCGTCGTGGTTGTTGCGTCGGCTTCTCCGACGTGTTGAATACGAACGCCGTGTTGGTCGGACCAGACGTAGCCGGTTGTCCGGAACGGTCTTTGCGGTGCCGGATCAACAATGGCGTTCGCAGCGTAGGAAGCCTGCTCGCGAGCTGTCGTCCAGTGCTCGGTGCGTCGTACGCGACCGGTGGCCGCGTCTGTCCAGGCGGCGACGTCGCCGACGGCCCATGCACTCCGGAGACCGTGAACGGCAAGTTCCGAGTCGCAGCGGACTCCCTCGGTTGTCGACAGCCCGGCGTCTTCGAGCCAGGTCGTGACGGGTGTCGTGCCGATGCCGACGATCACGAGATCGGCGGGTAACCGGGTGCCGTCGTCCAGTTCCAACGCTTCGATCTCGGTTGTTCCGTATCCCCCGACGACGGAACGTCCGCACACCACCCGCACTGAGTGCTCGCCGTGCATCTGAGCTACTTGTTTGGCGACCTCGGACGGCATGAGACGTCCGAGGAGCCGGGGCCCCGCTTCGACGATGGTCACGTCCAGACCCAGTTGGCGCGCACTGGAGGCGACCTCCCCGCCGATGAACCCGCCACCGACGACGACCACCCGGGGCCGTGACGCGAAGGCCGATCGGATCGCCTCCGCCTCTGCCCATGTGCGCAGGTAGTGCACGCCACCGAACCGGTCGAGGGGACGCGCCCGACGGGGTGCCGACCCGGTGGCGATGACCAGCGGGCCGAAAGCGATGCGCTCTCCATCCGAGGTCACCAGGTGCCGGGCGGTCGGGTCGAGTCCGGTGACGGTCGTCCCCGCGCGGAGGTCGACGTCCAAAGCACGTAGACCAACCTCGTCTAACAGGGCAGGTGGGTTGGTCTCCGGCGAGGTGAGCACGGCCTTCGACAGCGCTGGCTTGTCGTAAGGTGTGCCGTTCTCCCGATCGATCAGTACGACAGGCCGGTCGTACCCGCGCGAACGCAGTGCCTGTGCGACACGCATGCCGGCGACCGAGGCTCCGACCACGACCACGGGGGTGTTCGCGGAGTTCATGTTCTTGTGAGCGCGATGGCCCCGACTGGGCAGTCCGCCTCGGCTTCGCGCAGTGCCGGGCCATCGTCGTCCGCCCGATGGCCGGGCTGGACGAAGGCGATGTTGGTCTCGGTGTCGAGGTCGAATACCTCAGGGGCGGCGACGACGCAGTTGCCGTAGCCATTGCACAAAGTTCTGTCGATGTCCACGCGGTAGCTCATCGTCGGGCTATCCTTTCTCCGAACAGGCCGGACCGAACCGGACCGGCAGCGTTGTGGGGCCGAGGTGGTTGCCGCCCTGCAGGCCGCTCCAGCGCACTTCGCCGGCCGCTGCGAGCGGCGGGTGCGCGCAGAGGCGCCAGAGCAGGATGGCCAGTTCCGAGCGCGCCAAGGCGGCACCCAGGCATTGGTGTATGCCCCACCCGAACCCGAGATGGCCGCGGGCGTCCCGGTCCGGGTCGAAACGGTCCGGATCGGGGAAACGGCCGGGGTCGCGGTTGGCTGCGGCGAGGGACAGCAGGACCGCGTCGCCCTCGGCGATGTCCTGTCCTCCCACGGTGACCGGACAGGTCGTCCGGCGCGCGAAGTTCTGGGCAGGGCTGCGGTGACGCAGCATCTCTTCGACGTAGCGCGGCGCCAGGTCGGGGTTCGCGCGCAAGCGGTCCTGGTGGTCGGGCTCGGCGACGAGCAGGTGCACAAGGGTGCTCGCCGAGTTCATCGTGGTCTCGTGCCCGGCGACGGCGAAGGTGGCGAGGATGCTGATCATCTCGTCCTCGCTGAGCGGGCGTCCGTCGACCTCGGCGTCGAGCAGATCGGTGACGAAATCCTCCCGGCCGCTGGCGCGGTGTTCGGCGATCTCCGCCCGCATCAGGTCGTAGATGCGGGCTCGGGCGCCGGTGAAGTCGACCTCTTCCTCATCGGCGGCCAGTCCCGCCCACATCTGCTCGGTGACCTCACGAAATTTCTGGACTGTCTCCGTGTCGAAACCGACGAGTTCGGTGAGTACGACCAGCGGCAGTGGCAGTGCGACGTCGCGGACGAAGTCCCCGCCGCCGGCCTCGACGAACCGATCGACGAGGTCGGCGATGGTGCGTTCGAGGAAGGGCTTCATCTCGCGCACCCGTGCCGGGGACAGCGCCTCGGTCATCAGCCGCCGGTAGGCGGTGTGCAGCGGCGGGTCGAAGTCGATCGGTATCGCCCGCTGGTTGCCGTCGGTCGGGATCCGGTGCCCGGAGGCCGAGGAGAACGTCTGCGGGTCCCGCAACGCCGCGCGGACGTCGTCGAAGTTGGTCACGACCCAAAACCCGCCGCGCCGCTCGGACCACGCGGCCGGGCCTGCGGCGCGGGCGGTTTCGTAAACGTCCCAAACTCCGGGCTCGGTCAGGTCCGGGGAGTAGGGGTCGAGGTCGACGGTGGCAGCGTCGTTGCTGATCGGTGGCATCGGATCTCCCGTCACGACGAGGTCGGGGATGGTGGAGGGGTGAGGTGTGGGTGCTGGTCGGCGGGTCAGTCGTGCGGTGCGGACTCGCCCATGCCGGCGTACCGGGTCCGTCGGTGTCGGCGGTCATGGCGCGGGCTCCCGCAGCACGGTGGGTTGCTTGGTGGAGGGCGTAGCGCCAGGGGTGCCGCTGAGGACCGCTGCGCCCTGGTCGAGCAGTGCGCGAACCCGCGGTTTACTGTGGTCGCCGAGTGGCAGGAGAGGGGCGCGCACGTGCGCCGACGTCAGGCGTTCCTGTTGATGCAGGACCCATTTCGCCGGGGCCGGGTTGGTCTCGACGAACAGCAGGTCCACCAACGGGTGCAGGGCGTAGTGGAGCTCGCGGGCGGCCTCGTGGTCGCCCGCGTCCCAGGTCTCGTACATGCGCGCGACCGCCCAGGGAGCCAGGTTCGACACCGCGGAGACGAAGCCGGCGCCGCCGAGGGCCAGCAGCGGTAGGCCGAGCAGCTCTATTCCCGACCAGACCATCAGTTCGCGCCCGCACAGGTGCAGTACGCGCGAGAAGTGCTCGAAATCCTTGGTGGTCTCTTTGATCCCGACCACGTTGTCGTAGTCGGCGAACAGCCGGGCCATGGTCTCCGGGGCAAGGTCCACGGCCGTTCGGGACGGCACGTTGTAGACCACGATCGGCAGGTCGGGGAACTCCTCAGCGACCGTGCGATACCACTGGTAGAGCGCCTCCTGGGTCGGGCGGGCGTAGTAGGGCGTGATCACCAGTGCGGCGTCGGCCCCGGCGTCGCGCGCAGCGGCGGTGATCTCGAGGGTCTCGTCGAGCTTCGCCGAGCCGGTGCCGGGCAGGAACGGAACGGCGTCGCCGATCTCGTCGGCGACGGCGCGGATCGCCTCGATCCGCTCCGCGACCGTCTGGGCGGACGGCTCACCAGTGGAGCCGCCGATGGACACGCCGTGCGAGCCCGAGGTGAGCTGCCAGCGCACCAGCCCACGCAGTGAGGCGAGGTCGAGGGCCCCGTCGTCGGTGAACGGAGTGATGACCGGGGCGATCGAGCCCCGGATCCGGGCCGGGTCATTGCGGAACCTCACGACCGGCCTCCAACGAGCAGGCGGGCGACCGCCAGGTCGGACAAGCCCATCCCCATTCCCTTGAACACCGTGCAGCGGGGGCTGGAAGGCCGTTCCGCTTTCCCGGCGACGACGTCGCAGAGGCTGCGTAGCGTCCCCCAGCCGTCGGAGTCGACGGTCCCGAAGTGTTCGCGCAGTTCGCGCGATCCGCGCCTCGCATTGGCCTCGCTGTCCACGACGGTCAGCGCGGACTCTTCGAGTAAGCCGGGGTCGAACTCGGCGTGCGAAGGCAGAATCGCTCCCACCGCATTCAAATGGGCACCGGACGCGAGGTGCTCCAGCCGGAGGAAGGGCTCCTGGGCGCGAGTGATCAGGGTGACGATGCGGACGTCGCGAGTCACTTCCTCGACCGTGTCGGTGACGGCCGTGGCGATGCCCAGTCGGTCCTGGACCTGCTCGGCCAGCGCGTGTGCCCGGTCCGCGGTGCGGTTCCACAGCCGGACACGACGCAGCGGGCGTACCGCGGCGATCGCCTCGACCTGACGCAACGCCTGGCGCCCCGCCCCCAGCACGGCGAGCTCGTCGGCGTCCGGGGCCGCCAGCCAGCGCGTCGCCACCCCGGCGATCGCCGCGGTTCGAAACGCGCCGGCCGCGCCTGCCTCGGCGACGCCGAGAGTGGCGCCGTCGCCGGCGGTGAACATGGTCATCAGCGCGCTTGCGCCGGCGGGGGTGTTGACCCAGGTCTTGAAGATCGCCAGGTCGGCCTCGCGGTCGAGCGCACCGAGAGCGTGCGCGCTGCCGCGGCCCTCGCCGTGCGGCCAGGTCGTCATCGTCTTGTCCAGGTTCCAGGCGGAGCCGGCGGCCTCGTGGGACAACACCGCCTCCAGCGAGCCGATCACCTCGGAAAGGGTCAGCCGCGAACGCACGTCGTCCTCTGTCCACAGGTTCATCGGGTCGCCTCCACCGTCTCGCGTGCGTGGGGGGCCGGTTTCTCGTCGACCACGCCGTGCCGCAGGGTCCCGACTCCGGAGACCTCCACCTCGACCTCGTCGCCCGGCCGCAGGAACCGCGGCGGGTCCATCCGGTAACCGATGCCCTTCGGCGTGCCGGTGGCGATCAGATCGCCCGCCCGCAACGGCGTGAGGGCGCTGATGTAGGCGACCAGCTCGGCGAATCCGAAGGTGAGCCTGTCGGTCGTGTCGTCCTGCACCGTCCGCCCGTTGAGCCGGGTGGTGACCCGCAACGGTCCGGTGCCGATCTCGTCGGCGGTCGTGATCCACGGGCCGACGGCCCCGCTGTGATGCCAGTTCTTGCCCGCGGTGGCCTGGGTGGAGTGCAACTGCCAGGACCGGACGCTGTTCTCGGCGACACAGGTGACACCGGCGATGTGGTCCCAGGCGTCCTCCGGAGCGATCCGGCGGCCCGGCGCGCCGATCACCAGCGCTGCCTCGCCTTCCCAGTCGAGCGAGTCGTCGAGAGCCGGCCGCACGACGGGCGTCCCGGCGCCGACGAACGAGTCGACGAAGCGGGTGAACAGGGTGGGGCGGTCCGGGGCCTCGACCGGTGAGCGTTCCGACTCCGATGCGTGGGTCGCGTAGTTGAACCCGACGCACACGATCTTCGCGTTGTCCCCGAACGGGGGCTCCCACAGCAGGTCGTCGACCGAGACCGAGGGGTCGTCGTCGCGGATCGACGGCGGTTCGGCGAGCACCGACTCGAACGAGGCGATTCGGTGGTCCAGCCGAACGACGCGGTGGTCCTCGACGACGCCGAAGCCGGTTTCCCCGGAGGAGGTGCGAAAACGGGCGATTCTCATCCGGTCACCGCCCGCTCCGGGACGGCGCCGGCCTGCGCGACCGGTCCAGGCGGTGCGCGGAGCCCGGACTTCTCGAGCAGCGGCAGCACGTCCCGGGTGAAATCGGCAATCCCGGTGTCGTAGTCCACCCAGGTCAGAAGAGCCCCCTCGATGCCTGCCCGGCTGAGCGTCTCGAGCCGATCGGCGATCGTGTCCGCGGTGCCGACCAACGGGAACCCGCCGGCGCCCGCCGCGAAGCGCTGGCGCATGGCTTGCATGACCTCGGGGGACATCAGCTCGGTGTTGGCGCCTTGCAGTCGCATCCAGGCGTCGACGCTCTCGGCGTCCTCGTACTCGACGGAGAACCGCCGGAAGTAGGCGTCTGCTTCAGCCTGCGTCTCTCGCTGGACGACCACGGTGTGGGTCCACACACGAACCTCGCGGCCGAACTCCTCCCGGGCCATCTGCTTGTAACCCTGGATCTGATCGCGGATCTCGTTCTCGTCGTCGGAATGCACAATCACGAAACACAAATCGGCGTGCTCTGCGGCGAACCGCATGCCCCGCGAGGAACCACCGGCATTCATGATCGGGACCGCGGACTGGACCGGTTTCGGCTGGGACACGCCGCCCACGACGTCGAAGAAGCGACCGTGGAAGTCGAACTCGTCGGTTTCGGTCCACAGCTTGCGGATCACCTGCAGCCACTCGGCGAGGTGGTCGTAACGCTCGTCATGCTCCCGCAGCGGAGCCCCGAACATCTCCAGTTCCGGCCGATTCCAACCACCCACCACGTTCAACGCGAACCGCCCACCGGAGATGTGATCCACGGTCGCGGCCTGCTTCGCGGCGACAATCGGGTGCAAGGTCGGCGCATGCGAGGTGGCGAACACGCCGATCCTCTCGGTGACCGCGGCGATACCTGCGGCCCACGTGAACGGGTCCAACACGCGGCCGGAGCGATGCTCGGGCCGGTTCTCCGGGTACCCCTTCCAGCGGGCGAACGGTACAACGGCCTCGAACCCCGCGCGATCGGCTGCCTGAGCAGTCCGCAACGACATGCTCCATGCCGTCTCGTGCGCCTCCGGCACCAGCGTTTGAGACGCACCAGTGCCGTTAGTGCAGAACAGCCCGAGTTTGAGGGCGTTGTCGCCGAACAGCGGGTTCATCGCAGACCTCCTTGTCCGTGGTGTGTCGACCACGCTAGAGAGCCGCATCACATAACACCATTACGAATGTTGGGATAGTTCGATACGATTCCTCGTATGCTTCAGTTGCAGCTACGTCGCCTTCATCTCTTCTGCACCGTGGTCGAGGAGGGCGGCGTAACGCGCGCCGCCGAACGTCTCCGGGTGGCGCAACCGTGGGTGTCAGCGCAGCTGCGGACGCTGGAGAAGGCCCTCGATGCGACCCTGTTCGTGCGGGAAGGTCGGCATCTTGTGCTGACCGAAGCCGGCCATCGGTTCTATTCGTGGGCCTCAGACGTGCTCGCCGGCAGCACGCAAGTCCGCCGTGACATCGAAAACCTGAGAGCGGGCGCCGCCGGATCACTCGTGGCCGCCACCAGCATGGCCATCGGCACGTACCTCGTTCCTCCGTTGCTCAGCGAACTGCGCCGTGAGCGCACCGGAGCCGACATCACCGTCCACATAAGCGAGCCCGCCGCAGCACTGCGCACTGTCACGCTCGGTGAAGCGGACTTCGCCGTCGCCACATGGTTCGACGAGCTCGAACCTGCTCCGCTACAAGCGGAGAAGCTCTGGGAGGAGCAGCTCGTTCTCGCCGCCGCACCGAACGGTCCACCGGACGGGGACACGGTCGGGCTCGCCGAGCTCATCGCGCTACCGCTCGTGGGCGTGCCCGCAGGCGTCGCGTTCGACCGCATGCTGAGCGACCAGCTCCGCACCTACGACGTCGGCGAGCTGAGCTACGTCATGCGCCTCGGCCACGCCGAGGCGATGAAGAGGGCGGTCGCGGCCAACAACTGGGTCTGCTTGGCCCCGTCCTACGTCATCGCCGACGACGTCAACGCGGGTCGACTGAGGAGCGTCTCGATCGGCGACGCGAAGCTGGCCGAAGGAATTGGCCTGTTTCACCGACCGAGCAAGCACTTCTCCCCACTTCAGGAAGCCGCCATCGAGAAACTTCGAAACATCGCGGCGACGAGAACGGTATCTAACCCCGATTGACCTGGTACCCATGATCGTTGGTGATAGAGCGGGCTCGAAATGAGGGGAGTAGGGAGCCCTTTTCATCCTTCAGCTGGTTCGTGGTTTTGTAGTACGTGGCTGGCTTTGGCAGGTCTCCGAGCACGACACCGGCGGGGTGGTGTCGTACGGGATGGTGCGCGACTACGCCGCCACCCGGCGTCGACAGATCCGCATCGAAGCAGACCGGGAGCCAGCGAATACGTTCATCCCGCAGACCCACAACCCACGGCGGGGAATATCTGACGACCGCTGGGGAGAAACCGCTGGCCACCTGCGGGGAAATGCTGGCAGCCTACGGGGAGAATCAACTGGCCGTTGACAATCCAGTCGATCGCCTGGCTGTCAGGCCGGCACCCGCTGCTGGTGCACCGCTCGATCAGCAACGCCACCGACCTGGCCTACTACGTCTGCCACAGCACCCATCCCGGCCCGATCGCTGGACTGGTCCGAGTCGTTGGATAACGCTGAGACGTGGAGGAAACCTTTCAGCTCACCTAAACGAGTCCGGTGTCGGTCACTAGGTGCGCAAGTACTGCGCCTGGTACAAGCGTAGCACGCTTACCATGCTGACGGCGCGCTTACAGGCGGCCTCCCCGCAACGCCTTGAAGTTGCGGCGAGCAGTTGACATGTTTGGCATCCCGATCAGGTTCACGCCCAGCAGGGCATCGTGATGGATCCGGCACACCACGACTGTCCTACCCCACAACGCAAATCACCGTCGGCGACTCACTCCATTACCGAAAGCTATTTAGGTGCCACTAACGCACGGCGATGGCCTCTATCTCCAGTAGCCACCGCGGATCAAGTGTTCCGACAACGACAACCGTCGATGATGGCTGGGCGTCGCCGAGAACCGCCCTCCGAACGGCACGGTTCTGCTCGGCGTAGGCACGGTCGGTGAGATACGTCGTTACCTTGACCAGATCGTCGACATTGAACCCGGCCGCGCGTAGGTTCGCCAGGACATTGGTCCAGGCGAGTCGGCATTGCTCGGCGAACTCTTCCGGGATAGCGCCAGTGTCGGTTTCTGGAATCTGCCCACTGATGAACAGCAACCTGGAGGCACCGGCCACCGACACCGATTGGGAGTAGCCACCGACAGGCTCTGGGACATCGGACGGGTTAAAACACGTGAATGAAACCATCCCCAACTATAGCGCACCGACGGCGAGCAAATCGGGAGGAAGTAGCGCTAGGCTTGAGCGTTAAAGGTCCGGGTCGCCGAGATAGACCCAGTTAATCATGGATGGAAACCGTTGGTTGATCATTACTTCTTCCGACGGGCGGAAGATCGCACCAAGGCTTCGGTGATAAGTGTGCACCACCTCAGCGCCGCTGTTGCGCTGGGGAGTTGTCCCGGTTCCGCCACGTAAGTTTCACCAGTGCCTGACCGCGCGGGCGGACGCGTTGTTCGAGCTGACCGATGCGGCACTGCGCGCCGACGGGCCGGTCACTTCGCTGGTCGACCTGACATTGGAGGCTGAACACCGGCGCGGCCATGGCAGTCTTTACGACAGTCTGAACCAGGGCGAGATCGACATCAGCATGTTCGGCAATGTTCTTGTCCGCCAGTCGATTCCTTGCTCGGCGGCGGCCGGACCATGCTGGCCATCGACGTCAGCCACTGGCTACGATCGGACGCGAACCCCAGCCCCGATCGACGGTCCTGCCACACCTACGCACGCGGCCGGCGCCAACCCCAGATGATCCCCGAGGTTGCCTCGGAGATCTGGATCATCGGTGACAGTGGCTTCGACGGTCCCCATCTGACGTTCCTGCTGGCCGATCTCCCGATCCGGCAGCTGGTGCGACTGCACTCAGTCGGGTGCTGGCCTTCCCCGCACTACCCCGGCGACCCGGCACCCGAGGCGCAGCACCCGGCACGGAGGCCCGTTCGTGTTCGCCGACCCAGCGACCGGCCCGACACCCGCGCACACCACGACGACCGATACCAACCGCTGCGGCGCCGCGCACGCCCGATCCTGGTCTCGGTTACACCTGATGCCCCGGCGTGGCGTTCATGCCGATGCAGCACCAGATCTGCCTGCGCATGACGGTGGACGGTGTCGATGTTGAGCTGGACCAGGTCGAGCAGGTCCGTGCGATCGCGTTGACGACGGCGCGCCTGGTCGGCGGCGGGATCGGCCTCAGGTTGGACTGCTGGCAGCGGGCGCGCGCGGATGTGGCAGCCGGGGGCAGTGACGCTTGCCGGGGACGACGGGTCGCTGGGCTCAGCCGGCAGGCTGGACGTTGCGCATGGTCACCAGTGCCGTGGCACAGAGTGTCTCGCCGGTGCCGTTCACCGCCAAGACGTCGGCGGCCGCGACCGTCACCAGGGACCCCGGTTTGATGACCCGGCCACGCGCGACGATCCACTCGCCCTTTGCGGGCGCCAGCAGCTTCACCGTGTAGTCGATCGTCATGTTCACCCATCCTGGCGGCAGGAGCGTGCCCGCCGCGGAGCCCCCGGCGAAGTCCGCCAGCGAGCCCAGTACGCCGCCCTGAATGAAGCCGTCGTGCTGGGTGAGCTCGTCGCGGTGCGGCTGAACGATCTCGACCGCGCCCGGCTCCAACCACGCGAACTCGAAACCCAGGTGCTTGGCCGCCGGCATCGACAGCACCGCACCCTTCACGGTTTGTGCGAAGTCGGGATCGGCCGCAGCCGGTTCGGCCGTCATCGCGTGGGCTCCTGCATCGGGTCGGCGGCGGGGGTGCGGTCGGCGGCCCCGCCCGAGAAGATGTCCCGCGGGTTGTGCCGCAGCAGCATCTGCTCGACCTGGTCCTCGGTGATGCCGTGTTCCAGCAGTCCGGGCAGGACGCCGCTGTAGACGTAGTCGTACGTCCGCTGTGGAGCGGTCTCACCGACTCGGTCCTCGGGGAACCAGTCCGACGTGCAGTGACGGTCGTGGGAAAGCACGATCCGGTCGGCGTACCCGCGCCTGCAGAGTTCGGCGAGTGTGTCCACCTGCTCGTCCAACCCGAGGACGATGCCCAGCCCGCACTCGTCCCAGCCAGGATAGGACGCATTGTCGACCAACTGCTCGAGATAGCCCAGGTCGGTCGTCTCGTTGCAGTGGCCGATGACGACGCAACCGAGGTCGACGCCCTCCTGCCGGAAGATCCGCTGTTGCTCCAGCCCGCGCCGGGACAGGGCGTGCGTATGGGTGGAGATCGGTACTCCGGTACGCAGGCGCGTCCGGGTGACCGCCCGCAACACGCGCTTCCCGTCGGACGTCTCGCCGGGTTCATCGGTGGCGCATTCCAGGATTCCGGCACGGATTCCGGCGTCCTCGATGCCCTCCTCGATGTCCCGCGCGAGCAGTGACACCAGGAAGTCGCCGTGCGGATCGTCTATGACGAGCTTGCCGGGGCCGCGGTACTGAAACGGAAACGTGGTGCACGTGTAGTACCCGGTGCAGAAGACGACCTGCATCCCGCTGCCGTCCACTGCGCGGGCGACCCGGTGGACGTCGCGACCGAGGGCGGGGGCCGTCAGGTCGACGATCGTGCCGATGCCCAGGTCGTTGAGCGCGCCGAGATGCGCCCGGGCGTTCGCGATCTCCGTCGCCTCGTCCCAGCCCTGGAAGCCGGGAAAGAACTCCTGAAGATCGGGAATCCGAACGAAGATGTGCTCGTGCATGAGGGTGGTTCCGAGGGCATCGACATCGACGTCGTCGGTGTATGTCGGGATGCTGGGCATAAACGCTGCTCTCCTCACCTGTTGAAAGGTGGTGCGCGGACACCGGCGACGGTATCTGAACTTGAATCTGGCTTCAATATCGGGTAGAGATTGTCCCAACGTCGCGAGGAAGCGAGACTGACGATGGCTACCACTGCGGAGTCGGTATGGCGGTGCGTGGACGCCGAGCCCGACCGCGTCGCGCTACGCGGGCCTGACGGTGCATGGAGCTACCGGTTCCTCCGTGACCGTGCGGCGGCGCTCGGGGGTTGCCTTGCCGAGAGCGGAGTCCTGCCCGGAGATCGAGTGCTGCTCGTCGTACCCACCGTTCCGGAGTTCGTCGCCGCCTACCTCGGTGCGCACGCGGCGGGCGCGATCGTGGTCGCGGCCAGCCCGTCGTCGACCCGGCACGAGCTCGACCATCTGATGGACGACGCCGCGTGCGCGTCGGTGCTGGCCTGGCACGACGCAGGCCCCGCCGCCGAGCAGGCAGCCGTCGCGGCAGGTGTGCCGTTCCGGACCTTGCGGCCGGGCCTGACCGACGTGACCACCGAACCGGTCACCCCGTATCCGGCCGAGCCGGAGGACACGGCGGTGATCCTCTACACCTCGGGCACCACGGGGCGTCCCAAGGGCGCCGAGCTCACCCACGCCAATCTGGTGGCATGCGCGGAGATCTTCGCCGACGTGCTCCGGGTCGAGGACCGGGACGTGTTCGGCACCGCGCTGCCGCTGTACCACATCTTCGGCCAGGCTGTGGTGATCGGCACCGCGCTGCGCGCCGGGATCAGCGTGTCGCTACTGCCCCGGTTCGATGCCGGAGATCTGCTCGAGTTGATCGGGCGGGACGGGGTCACCGTCCTTTTCGGGGTGCCCACGATGTACAACGCGCTGCTGCAGGGGGAAACCGGCTCACACGACTTCAGCAGGCTGCGGTTGGCGGGCTCGGGCGGTGCGTCGCTGCCCGCTGAGGTGATGCGCGCGTTCGCCGACCGGTTCGGATGCATCATCCTGGAGGGCTACGGCCTGACGGAGACGACGGGCGCGGCCACGTTCAACGGGCTGGACCGGGTCCGCAAGCCGGGTGCGGTCGGCATCCCGCTGCCGGGCGTGCAGGTGCGCATCGTCGACCCGGGCGGCGTCGACGTGGGCGTTGGCGAGGTGGGCGAGGTGCTCGTCCAGGGCCCGGTCGTCATGAAGGGCTACTGGAACCGCCCCGACGACGCCACGTTGACCGACGGCTGGCTGCGCACAGGAGACCTTGCGACCCGGGACGCCGATGGGGACATCCGGATCGTCGACCGCGTGAAGGACATGATCATCCGCGGAGGCCACAACGTGTACCCCCGCGAGGTCGAGGAGGTGCTCTACGAGCATCCCGACATCGTGGAGGTCGCCGTGGTCGGCGTGCCGGACGACCACTACGGCCAGGAGGTGGGGGCGGTGATCGCCCCGCGTCCCGGAGCGGAGATGGACCTGGCCGAGCTGAGGCTGTGGACGAAGAAACGGCTGTCTCCGTACAAGGTCCCGCGCGCCTTCCGGCTCGTCGATGCCCTGCCAAGGGGGACGACCGGAAAGATCCAGAAGCGGTCGATCGACCTAACCGGATTCACGACGCCATCGGCCGGATGAAGCGGATTTCCTGAAGCAACATTGAGCACGATGTATGTGAGGTGTGCCGACATGGGCGGGCTCGACCTGAGCGGAAAGACGGCGATAGTGACAGGGGCGTCACGGAGCATCGGCCTGGCGATCGCCCGATCGCTCGCCGGTGCGGGCGCGAGCGTCGTGCTGACGGCGCGCGAACAGGAATCCGCGGACGCCGCGGCGCAACAGTTCACCGGCGACGCCGTCGGCTTCGGCGCCCACGCCGTGGACGAGGACGCGGCGCGACAGTGCATGGCGTTCACCACCGAGAAGTTCGGCGGCATCGACATCCTAGTCAACAACGCCGGCACGAATCCCGCTTACGGGCCGGTGATCGATCAGGACCACGCGCGGTTCGCCAAGACCTTCGACGTGAACCTGTGGGCTCCCGTGCTGTGGACCTCGCTCGCCGTGGGCGCGGGGCTGGGCGACGGGGGAGGCTCGGTCATCAACACGGCCTCGCTCGGAGGCTTCGTCGTCGAGCCCGACCTCGGCATCTACAACGCGTCCAAGGCGGCGCTGGTCCACCTGACCAAGCAGCTCGCCTTCGAGCTATCGCCCGATGTGCGCGCCAACGCCATCGCGCCGGGCGTGGTGCGTACCCGCCTGGCCGAGGCGTTGTGGCGCGACCACGAAGACGCGCTCAGCAACTCGTTCCCGCTCGGCAGGATCGGCGAGCCCGCCGACATCGGTTCCGCCGTGGCGTTCCTGGCCTGCGACGCGGCCTCGTGGATCACCGGCGAGACCCTGACGATCGACGGCGGCGCACTGCTCGGGGATGCCTCGGATCGGAAGCGGGTGGCGGCTGGTGTCTGACGTGGGCGCCGTCGGGATCGACGAAGGTGCGGCAGCGCAGTGGATCACCTCGCTGGGCTTCGACGTCACCGGAGACTTGCGTTTCGAACGGATCGGCCTGGGCCAGTCGAACCTCACGTTCCTCGTCCGCGACGACACCGCACGCACCTGGGTGCTGCGCCGCCCACCACTGGGCGAGCTGCTCGCCTCGGCGCACGACGTGCAACGGGAGGCTCGCATTCTCGCCGCGCTGGAGGGCACGGACGTCCCGGTGCCCGAGGTGTACGGCGTCTGCCATGACCCGGCCGTCTCCAATGCGCCGCTGGTGCTCATGGAGTTCGTGGACGGGCTTGTCGTCGACACGCTGCCGGCCGCGGAAACGTGGCAGCCGGCCCAGCGCCGCTCGATCGGTCTTTCCCTCGCCCGCACGCTCGCCGACGTTCATCGGGTCGACCTGGACGCCACCGGCCTGGTCGACCTGGCTAGCCACAAGCCGTACGCGGGGCGCCAGCTGAAGCGGTGGTCCGGGCAGTGGGAAAGGTCGCGAACACGCGATCAGCCGAAGCTGGACGAGCTGACCGGAAGGCTCACCGCCGCCGTCCCGGACCAGCACGAGCTGAGCCTGGTACACGGCGACTTCCACCTCCGCAACGTGATCACCTCGCCCGATGCCGACGTCGCGGCGGTACTGGACTGGGAGCTGTGCACACTCGGCGACCCGCTCGCCGATCTGGGGACCTTGCTGGCCTACTGGCCCGAACGAGCGGAGTCGGAACCCGGTGAGCACGCACTGTCCGCCGTGGACGGTTTCCCCGGTCGTGACGAGCTGGTGGCCGAGTACGTCGAAGCCAGCGGGCGCGACACGGCAGCGCTGGGTTTCTGGCACGCCCTCGGCCTCTGGAAGATCGCGATCATCGCCGAAGGCGTCCTGCGCAGGTCGATCGACGAACCCCGGAACAAGGCAGCCGCCGCGGGCGCGACCGTCGACTACGTCGACGAACTGATCGAGCGCGCCGACAAGATGGCCGCCGCCGCGGGGATCTGAGCGGCACGGCATACGCAGGCATTACTCAGAAGGAGAACGAGCGAGCGGCGGAATGCGCAGCGCGATCGTGACCGGCGCCGCGCGGGGCATCGGCCGGGCAGCCGCGGCGAGGCCGGCCGCCGACGGCATGGCGTTCGCCGTCCTGGACCTGGACGAGTCGGCGTGCCGTGTCGCGGTGGACGCGCTCACCGCCGACGGCGGGAAGGCGATCGCCGTCGTCCCGGATGTCTCCGACGGCCGTCACCGGGGCCGTCGAGCGGGTGCGTGACGAACCGCCGACCGCGCTGGTCAACAACGCGGGCGTGCTCCGGGAGAACCCGCTGTTCAAGATGACCGCCGACGACTGGGACACGGTGCTCGACGTGCATCTGCGGGGCTCGTTCCTCGTGGCACGCGCCGTGCAGGGGTACATGGTCGAGGCCGAGTTCGGCCGGATCGTGAACCTGTCATCGAAACCGGGATGACCGCGGCCACCGCCGAGCGGGTGGGCATGGACTTCGACGAGCTCGTGCGGGCGATGGTGGCGCAGATCCCGGTCAACCGTTCCGGCAAGCCCGAGGGACCGAGCCGCATGCCCCGGGCACTTCAGTTGCCTTGAACGCAGCCACGCGCCGGCGTGTCCGTGAGGGCTGGCGGGTGGGCGCTACTAAAGTGCCTTGGGGCGCCCATGGTGGCTGACAACCTATACCGCGAGGATGAGTTTTCCGGTGCCGGTGCCGGTGCCGGTGCCGGCACCGGTGAAGAGCATGTTCAGGCACTCGCCGAACTTCTCGACCCCGCCTTCGACGATCTGCTCCCTGGCCTGCATCAGGCCGTCGGCGAGCCACGCCGAGATCTGCTCGGTCGCCTCGGCGTACCGCTCGGCGTAGTCGAACACGACGAACCCGGTCATGCTGGCCCGAAAGACCAGCAGTGACATGTAGCGCGACGGTCCCGGCGGTAGTTTCTCCTCGTTGTACGCGGATATTCCACCGCAGATCACGACGCGCGCTCCGTGTCGCAGATTCGCGAGAGCGGCATCAAGGGTGTCGCCGCCGACGTTGTCGAAGTAGACGTCCATCCCGTCCGGAACGACCTCGCGCAGCCTGCGCAGTACGTTCTCGTTCCGGTAGTCGACCGCGGCATCGAAGCCGAGTTCGTCAGTGAGCATGCGGCACTTGTCGGGCCCGCCCGCGATCCCGACCACCGTCGCGCCGCGTGCCTTGGCGATCTGTCCGACCGCACTGCCCACGGCGCCGGCAGCGGCGGAGACGACCACCGTTTCGCCCGCCTTCAGCTTGCCGACGTCGAGCAGGCCGAAGTACGCCGTCATCCCCGGAATCCCGAGCGTGCCGAGCCACGTCGGTGCCGGGGCGGTAGCGACGTCGACCTTCTGCGCGTCCGCACCGTCGCACACCGCGTACTGGGTGACGCCGAACATGCCGCTGACGACATCGCCCACGGCGAAATCGGGATGGGCGGACCCGACGACGGTCGCGATGTCGAGCGAGCGCATCACCTCGCCGATCTGCACCGGCGGCAGATAGGAACGAACGTCGTTGAGCCAACCGCGCATCGCGGGGTCGATCGAGATGTAGTCCACCTTGACGAGGAGCTGCCCTTCGGTGATCGACGGAAGTTCCTCGGTGGCCAGCGACCAGGTCGCCTCGTCCGGCATGCCCATCGGCCGGTTCGCGAGGCGGACTTGGCGGGTCTCGGATGTCATGCGCGCTCCTGCCTCGGCGATGCGGCTGTGGCCGAACGAGGTCCTCTTGTGCCGTTCGGCGAACATCGACGATAGATGAACTCGATAACGGATTCAACTTTGCCTTGACGGGCGGTGTGAGCGGCGGCACACTGTTGCCTGAATATGAACTCGACGTCAACTATGGGTCTCCGGTTGCGGGGTTCGAGTCCCCTGAAGGGCCAGGCGATGAGCACTACAGCTCTCTACAGCAGCGGCAAGGCGAAGGCGTTGAAGCGGCTGGTGCCGCTGATGATGGGCATCTACTTCATGGCCTTCCTGGACCGCGCGAATGTGTCCCTGGCCAAGGAACAGCTGGAGACCGACGTCGGCATCGGCGCGGCGGCGTACGGATTCGGCGCCGGTGTCTTCTTCGTGAGCTACGCCCTGCTCGAGGTGCCGAGCAACCTCATCCTGCACCGGGTTGGCCCCCGTAGATGGATCGCCCGCATCGGCATCACGTGGGGCCTGCTGACGGCTGCGATGATGTTCATCAGCAACGAATGGTCCTTCTATCTGCTGCGGTTCCTGCTCGGAGCGGCCGAAGCCGGCCTGTATCCGGGCCTGATGTACATGATCACCGTCTGGTTCGCGCAGCGGGACCGCTCGACCATCGTCGGCCTGATGCTCATCGCATCCACCAGTGCGTTCGCGCTCGGCAACGTCGCGGGTGGACTGCTGATGCAAATGGACGGTGTCGCACAGCTGCACGGCTGGCAGTGGCTGTTCCTCGTGGAAGGCGCGGTGACGGTGGTCGTCGGCCTTCTCGTCTGGCTCAAGCTTCCGGACGGTCCGCACAGCGCTCGATGGCTCACTTCGGATGAAGCACGTGCGATCACCGACAGCGCGGGCAGCGCTCAATCCACAGGCGAGCGGAGGCTGCGTGACGATCTGCGGTTGGCGTTCGGGAGTCTGGTGATCGTGGTGGTCGCCTTGATCTGGTTCTTCAACCAGATCGCGACATACGGTGCGACCTACTACATCCCGGCGGTCGCCAGCGCGCTGGGCGCCGACGGTCTGGTGATGATCGGTCTCCTCGCCGGCCTCATTTCGCTGGGTCCGCTGATCGGCATCATCGTCATCCCGCAGCTGCACAAGCGGTTCGGCTTGGGCCGCGAGCCTCATTTCATCGTGGCCGCGGTGCTCGGGAGTCTTGCGTCGTGTGTCGCGTTCCTGTTCGCCGGGAGCGTCTTGGTCCAGGTGTTGGCCTTGAGCGCGACGATGTTCTTCGTCGTCGGCATCCAGCCGGTCATCTGGTCGGTGGTGATGGCGCGCGTGTCCGGCGTGGTCGCCGCCGCGGCACTGGCTTTCGTCAACACGATCGGGCTGACCGGCGGATTCGTCGGGCCTTACACCTTCGGTATCGCGGAGAGCCTGACGGGAAGTTCGTTGAGCGGCTTCTACGTGCTGGCTACCGCGATGGTGCTCAGTGTCCCGCTGGTCGCGGCCCTGGCCGGTGTGCTTCGGCGCAGGGAGGCCGGCGGCGCCGAACCCGAGCTCGATGCCGTTTCCGGTTAGGGATCTCTCATGCGATGTGTTTGCGGAGTTCTGTGGCATGTGTGTGCGGTGTTTTTGGTCCAGAGCGTCGACGCATCGAGGACGGCGTCCCCAGGAAGGATGACCCTGTCATGACCGATACCGTTGCTTTGCCGGTGCGCCCCACGTCTTATTCCGACCTTCAGGAACTCGTCGGCACAGAGCTCGGCCCGACCGAGTGGCACGACGTGATACAGCAGGGCGTCGACGCGTTCGCCGAGGTCACCGGCGACGACCAGTGGATCCACGTGGACCCCGAGCGGGCGGCGGCGAGCCCGCTCGGCACGACCATCGCGCACGGGCTGTACAGCCTGTCGCTCGGGCCCGCGTTCTCGTATCGCCTACTGTCGTTCGATGGGTTCGCGCACAGCCTCAACTACGGATACGACAAGGTGCGGTTTCCCGCGCCCGTTCCGGTGGGTTCCCGGGTGCGTATGCGGCTCACCGTGGTCGCCGTCGAGCAGGTCAGCGGTGGTATCCAGGTGCGCAGTTCCCAGGCTTTCGAATGCGAGGGCGGCGACAAGCCGGTCGTGATCGCGGAATCCCTCGCGCGCGTCGTGGAGAAAGGCGCCTGATTCCCGCCCTCGCGGCCCGGCTCAGCCGGCGAGGCGGGCCGACCTAACCGGCCTTGCGGCTCGTGGCCCGGTTTCTCTTGGGCGCTGGCGCCTTCTTGGTGGTCGCCTGACGCTTTTTCGACGCCGAGTTCTTCGTACCTGAGTTCTCGATGGAATACCGTGGATCGGCGGTGGGGATACGCAGCGCGTTCACCCAGAGTCGGGTCAGTGTCGTGACGAGTTCCTCGAACTTCCAGTCGTCGCCGAGGACATAGGTGCCGTATGCGACTCGGGCGACCATGCTCGACAGTGCGCCGGCGGCCAGTTCGGCGTCGACCCCCGGGTCGGCGAGTTCTCGTTCCTGTAGGTCGCGAATGCTCTGCGCGTTGCGCTGCACGAACGCGGCCCCGCGTTGGCGGCGTACCTCGCGGAAGTTCTCGTCGATGCTGGCGACCTGGTCGAGAAGGTGCATCAGTCGCGCGTTCCGGCGATACGACTTCAGGTACGCACGGTTGCTCGCCTCGATCACGGCCACCGGGTCGTCGCTTTCGGCCACCTGACGAACGTGCGGATGCAGCATTTCATCCTGGACCTCTTCGATAACCGCGGCGAACACCTCCTCCTTGCCCGTGAAGTAGGTGTAGAAGGAGCCTGACGCGGTTCCGGCTTCGGCCGCGATGTCGGTCAGCCGAGCATCCAGATAGCCGTCCCGTTCGAACACCGTCCGTGCCGCCGTGACCAGCTTGGCGCGCGTCCGCGCACCCCGCTGTGTGCGTGGTGGTTCGCGTTTCGGCTGGTTCGAGATCTGATCGGCGACACTTCGACGTGCCGAAGCGGAACGCGCGGTGGATCGAGACATGACGGTCAGTCTAACTCGATGTTGATGCCATGTCTGATTCCGGTGCTGTGGGCCCGTATCGTGCCAGCGCTATTCGGCGCCACGCGGGACCGACTCGAGATCGGCGGGCGCGAAGGCGGGTGCGCGGCGTTCCATATAGCTGGCCAGGCCTTCGGCGGCGTCCGGGCGGCCGAGTGACTCCACCAGCAGCCGGTCGGCCTCGGCGACCGCCTGTGCGAAGTCGGCGTCGAGCGCGCGCTGCACCTGGCGCTTGATGATGCTCATCGACGTCGGCGAGCAGAGCGTGGCCAGCTCGGTGGCGTACTCGACCGCCGCGTCGAGTAGGCCGTCCGCGTCCACGATGCGGTCGACCAGGCCCATGGCTCGTGCTTCCTCGCCCTGGACGACGCGCCCGGACAGCAGCAGGTCCAGGGCCCGGCTCGGTCCGACGAGGCGGGGGAGAATCCAGGCGATGCCGTACTCCGCGATCAGGCCCCGTCGGGCGAACGACGTGGTGAGCTTGGCTTCGGGCGTGGCGAATCGGATGTCGCAGTAGAGCGCCTCGACCAGGCCGAGCCCGGCGGCGGCGCCGTTGATGGCCGCGATCAGCGGCTTGCGAATGGTCAGCGGGTGCGCCCGCGGACGGGGCCGAGCCACGTTCGGGCCCTCGTCGGTGTTGGCGATGAGGGCCAGGTTGTCCATGTCGGCGCCCGCGCAGAACCCGCGTCCCGCTCCGGTGACGACGATCGCCCGCACCTCGGGGTCGGCTTCGGCCTCGTCGAGCAGGGCGAAGTAGCGGTCCTCGAGTTCGTCGGTCCAGGCATTGAGGCGGTCTGGCCGGTTCAGGGTGAGGAAGAGGACGCCACCGCGGCGCTCTGCCAGGACGGGCGCCGCGCTCGCGTCGGTCTCCTGGGTCGGATTCTGCGTCATCGCGTGACCTCCGTGTCGGGCAACTCAGTTCGGTGCGTCGCCCACCGTACTTGAGGCCGAACTCATGTTCAATGACGTACTTGAAACTGACGTCGGCGCCAACTATGGTGAGGATTCCCAGCCGCGGCGGGCGTCCTGAACACCTAAGACTCAGCGCAGCACAGCAGAGAGGAAGGCGTCATGTTCGAGCCCAGCCCGCGCGGCCGGGACTGCCGGGAGAAGCTGCTCGCGTTCATGGACGAGCACATCTACCCGGCCGAGTCGCTCTACCGGGCCCAGATGGTGGAGTCCGGCGCCCCGCACTTTCACCCGCCGATCCTCGAGGAACTCAAGACCGAGGCCCGCAAGCGGGGTATGTGGAACCTCTTCCACCCGCACCCCGAGTGGGGCCCCGGGCTGTCCAATCTCGACTACGCACATCTGGCCGAGATCATGGGCCGGAGTCCGGAGCTGGCACCCGAGGCGACCAACTGCAACGCTCCCGACACTGGCAACATGGAGGTGCTGACCCTCTTCGGCACCGAGGAGCACAAGGAGGAATGGCTCAAGCCGCTGCTGGCGGGCGAGATCGCGTCAGCGTTCGCGATGACCGAGCCCGCCGTCGCCAGCTCGGATGCCACCAACATCGAGCTCCGCATGGAGCGCGACGGCGACACGTACGTCCTCAACGGACGGAAGTGGTGGGCTTCCAACGCCCTGCACAAGAACTGCAAGGTCCTGATCGTCATGGGCAAGACCGATCCGGACGCGCCGGAGCACCGCCAGCAGAGCATGATGGTCGTCCCGCTCGACACCCCGGGCATCACCGTGGTGCGCAACCTCCCCGTCTTCGGCTACGCCGACCGCGAGGGGCACGCGGAGATCCTCTTCGAGGACGTGCGGGTGCCGACCACCGCGCTGCTCGCCGGTGAGGGTGACGGTTTCATGATCAGTCAGGCTCGTCTCGGGCCGGGCCGCATCCACCACTGCATGCGGGTGGTCGGCATGGCCGAGCGGGCGCTGGACCTGATGATCGACCGCGCGCAACAGCGGGTCACATTCGGGAGTGCCGTAGCCAACCGCGCCAACGTCCAGGACTGGATCGCCGAGTCGCGCATCGACATCGAGATGGCCCGTCTGCTCACGCTCAAGACAGCTCACCTGATGGACACCGTCGGCAACAAGGATGCGCGGATCGAGATCGCCGGGATCAAGATCGCCGCGCCGGAGATGGCACTGCGGGTCGTCGACCGCGCCATCCAGGTCCACGGTGGTGGCGGGGTCAGCGACGACTTCCCGCTGGCCTGGCTGTATGCACACCTGCGCACCCTGCGGCTCGCCGACGGGCCCGACGAGGTTCACAAGCGGACCATCGCTATCACCGAGCTGCGCCGTCGAGACCCCGAGTGGCGCCCCTCGGCGTAAGCGGCCGGCGATCGACGCTGACGTTAGTGTCAACTCATGTAATCAGTGCTGATCTCCAACCTCGGGGAGATCGCGGTGCGGATCGCGCGTGCCGTGCGCGAGCTCGACATGCGCGCCGTGGCGGTCTACCCGGCGGATGACGCCGCCTCAGGGCACGTCGACGCCGCCGATGAGACGATGGCGCTGCCCGGCGTGGGCACCGCCGCGCATCTCGACATCGATGCGCTGATCGGCGCCGCACGCGACGCCGGTTGCAGCGCGGTCCATCGGGGCTACGGCTTTCTGAGCGAGAACGCCGGGTTCGCCCGTGGCTGCCGCGATGCGGGGCTCACGTTCATCGGTCCGAGTGCCGAGGTGCTCGAGCTGTTCGGTGAGAAGTCGGCGGCGCGTGACTTCGCCGAGCAGGCCGGTGTCCCGGTGCTTCCAGGGACCGCAGGTCCGGCCACGGTCGCCGAGACGCGGTCGTTCGCCGCGGAGCACGGGCCCGTGATGCTCAAGGCGGGGGCGGGCGCGGTATGCATCACGGTGCGCCCGTAAACACCGACCCCGCATGTGGGCTGCACTGGAGGTCATGAGCTGGAGAGATCGCTGCCGTCCCTACATCGCCGCGCCCGAACTCAAGGACCGCGGATGGACCGAGACCATGATCAAGGCGTTGCTGGGGACGCCCGATGACACGGCGCCGAACCCCGGCGGCCGTAACGCGCCACGGATGCGGTTGTGGTTGTTCACTCGTGTCGAGCAGGTCGAGGCGAGCGATGGATTCCGGCGGCGTCTTGCTCTCGCAGATGCGCGGCGGGCAGCGTCGGCGCGCCGCGACGAGGGCAGCACGTCCGGGTAGAGCTGGACGGCACGCCGGTGCCGCAGTCGGATGCTCGGCGGTCGTCCCCGCGCGGTGTGCTGGTCACGGGATGCGGGGGCCAGGGTCGGGCGCAGGATGGCCCCATGGTGGTCGGCGAGCGGGTGGATCGGCCCGCGCTGCTGGACGGTGAGTTCAGCCATCTCGCCGGCCTCGCGCCGGCGCTGCCGGGCGCTGGGTGAACAACGAGTTCCACATTGACTGCCCTCCCACCTCGACGGGTATCAGGTGGCGGAGTTCCCGGTAGGGACGCCGGCGACTCGCCAGTACCCCGAACGGCCGGGCGTGGCGTGGCAGGTTCGTGTCACGGCCCGCCATCGCGCGCGGTGACGCCGCTAGCGTCGGCACGAATGGAAGACCGGAAAGGATACTCCTGATGCGAACGCGCCCGGCCGCCGCGCTCATCGCCGGCCTCGTCCTCCTCGCGGGCTGCTCGGCGACCGAGCAACCGCGCCGCGACCCGCAGGACCGGCCGCCGAGCAGGGCGTTCGTCGCGTGGTCGGACGCCGTCTGCGCCAACGTGAACGTCGTGGACGAGCTTCGCTCCCACGCCGGATCCTCGTACTACGCCACGCAGGTCGCGACGCAGGTGAACAGTGTGCTGGCCGCGTTCGACGCGCTCGAGCCTTCCGGCGTCAAGCAGGCCGACGCCTACGTGAGCGACCTGGCGCGAGCCCTCGGCAAGCTCAAGGACCAGCTACCGGACAGTGAGGCTCCCGAACAGCTCCCTGCGGCTCGAGTCACGGCCCTTGTCGAGCGGGTTGGCCGGCAGCAGCCGAAGCTTGCCCGGCTGGTTGCGCGCTCCCGGGCGTTGAGGACGTCCTACCACCTCGCTCCCGGTTGTCGTCCGCTGAAGCGGCCGCCCGCGCTCTCCACGAGCGCGACCCGCGACCTGGTCCGCTGGGCGGACACCCTGTGCGCGACGACGGAGTCGATCGCGACGCTGCCGGAACCGGGCGACGACCTGCTCAAGGATCCGCGCTTCGCGCAGTTCGAGAGCATGGAGCTCTCGAACTACCTCTCCTCCGTTCCCTCCGAAGTGGAGTCACTGACCGAGCCGCTCGCGGACCTGCCCCGGACCCGGATCGCCGAGGCCGACGCCTACCGTTCGAACCTGCTGTCCGGTCTGCGAAGGGCCAGGGCGCGGCTACCGCGGGACGCGCCCATGCTGTCCTCGTTCGACGTTCCCCTCGAACAGCTCCGGGCGCAGGCGCGGCAGGCGGCCCGCACCGTTGCCGCGGTCGTGCCTGCCGGGCCGAATCTGCCCGGCCTCGCCCGCAGGCACCCTGCCCTGGCCGACGCCTACGACCTCGCGCCACGGTGCGAGTCGATCGACGCGCCGTTGTCGGCACCCCCGGCCACGACCCTGCCGTCCGCGCGGGACGGCCGGAAGATCGCGGCCTGCCAGGACGGTACCTGCCAGATCGCGGTGTCCGCGCCGGTCGACGTCACCGTCCGAGGAAGCCGGTTCACGACCGCGGTGAGTGACGGGACCGTGTGGATCGTCAACGGCAGCGGCCTGATCCGGCTCAGCGGCCCCGGTACCGCGCGCTTCGGGACGGGCGAGGAGACCGTCGTCTTCTCGGTCAAGGTGACGACCGGCACTGCGGCGGTCCTGGACCTGTCGACGACGTGAGCCACCCAGCCTTTCGGTGTACGCCGAAAGGCTGGGTGGCCTCTCGTATCCCGACCGCCGGATACGGCTACGTCGAGGTGCGTCAGGTCGTCGAATTCGAGGGGTGAGGCCCGCGCGGGCTTGGCCCTCGTCGGCGGCGAGCGCACCGCCCGGTCAATCGTCGAGCCGGGGGAGGGGGTGCCCGCAGATCTTCTCGGCGGCGTCGCGTGCGGCGTTCCACCGTGCTTCCGCGGGGCCGAAGTCGACGACGAGTCCTGGCCTGGGACAGTCGGTCCGCGAAATCCCGGTAACTCGTCGCGACACCGGCCCGCAACGCCGGGCCCTTCGTGTCGCCGGCGACGGCGAGGCTCGTGGCAAGGAGCTGATCGAACGCCGCGGCGTCCGCGGTCTGGCAGACGAAGCGCGTGTTGTCGGTGCTCACCGACGTCGTCGTGGTAGCAGCCGGGGACGGGCTCGCCGGCGGCGAGCTGTCGTGGCGCGTGCCCTGGTCGTCGCTCTGCTGCGAGCAGCCTGCCAGCACGAGTGCCAGCACGGCGGTCAGCGGCGCGATCGTCCTCTTGCTCATGAGTACCTCGTGTTCGGGTCGGGGGAGAGCGGGTCACTGCCGTCGGCGACGGAGCCGGGGCGGCTCTTCCACGGCCTGTGGCTGCAAGGGGGACATGCCGCCGGTGTTAGTGACCTGCCAGACCTCGCGATCGAGCGGGTACTGCTCGGCAGGCTGCGGCGTGCTGGGCCGTGCGCCGGACGTGGCGATGGGGCGTACGCCGCTCGCCGCCGGGTCGCCCACCGCCGATCTGCCGCGCAGTCGCGCCGGCACGCCCGGCGCCGCCGCCGGCTTCTTCGCAGTGCGCTCGGTGTCCTCCAGCGACCGCGCGGATCCGGAGCGGCCCGCGGCCGTCCGGCCCGCGCCCGGTGCCATCGGCAGCATCATCATGGGCGGGATCATCCGGCCGAAGCCGGTGGCCGCCGACGATCCCGCGCCGCTCGCGCCGGCACTGGCCGGCGGCTGCGGCGCTTCCGGCGCGGACGGCGGTCCCGACAGCGGCACCGGCCTCGCGGCCTGGTCGATCCGTGGCGGGACGTCCGGGGCCGTCGCACCGGGCAGCGAACCTCCCGGCGCGGTGCCCGGGCCGGGTGCGCCCGCACCGAGCTCGCCGCCGACGAGGGCGCTCGGATCGAAGCCCCCACCCGCGTGCGCGGGCCGCGACTCCGAGGTCGCGGGGGAGCGGCCGTGGCGGGGCCGAGCGCCGTGGGCGAGGGAGCCGGGCGGGACCGCGACGAGGCCCGGCATCGCGAGGGTGCCCGGCGGCAACGGCGCAGCGGCGCCCGGCCCCAGCGGTACGGAGGGCAGCAGGTCCGGTCTGGCGGATCCGGCGAGCGTCGGCAGGGCGTCGGCGGGCTCCGCGCAGCACGCGTCCTCACCGATGCCGGTTCGGAGAGTGTGGTTCCCGGCGGAGTGTCCGTGTCCGCCCGCCGCACCGGACACCGCGTCCGCGGCGGCCAGGAAGTAGCGGTCGAGCTCCCGCAGGTGCTCGGCCGCGTCGTCGCGGGCATCCGCCGTGGCGTGCTCCGCGGTACCGGCGAGCCGGGCACGGGTCAGCAACAGCTGCCTGGCGAGGTCGTCGAGGGCCAGCCACGGCCGGTGTTCCAGGATCCTCGCGAGCACGTCCTCGACCGCGGCGTGGCGCTCCGTGGCCCGGCGGACAAACTCGGCGCCGGTCGCGTCCCTCCAGCTCGCCCGCAGGCAGTCGAGCTCGCGGCGCAACGAGTGCGCGAGCGTGCTCAGCTCCTCCGCGACGGCCCGCCACATCCGGCTGGCTCGCTCGGCACGGGCCAGGTGAGTGTGCGCCTCCACGTCGCCGACGGCGTACTGGACCATGGCGGGAAGACGCGCGTAATAGTCCCCATCGTCCACGTCAGTCCTCCACGAGGACAACGCCGGCCACCGCGCCCGTCACTGCGCGCACGCCTGCCTGGTCGGTGGTGAGATAGTCCTCGGCCGCCACCGCTGCGGCCGTCCGGAGCGTCTCGATCGCCTCACCGGTTTCGGCGAGAAAGTCCGTGAGCCGCAGCGTCGCGAGCAGGTCGGCGGCCGCTAACGCCGCGCACGCCTGGGAGCCGCCCTCACACACCTGCGCCGGCGGTGGCGGGGCGATCGCTTCGGGCGCACTCAGCCCGGCGAGCTGCTCGGCGAACTGCCGCATGGCCTCCGGGTCTCCGTGCATCGCGTGCCGTGTCTCGCACATGGATTCTCCGATCATCGGTGTTCGTTCTTGGGCACCCAGCCCAGCTGCACGAGCTGCGGCGCGTGCCGCCTGCCCACCAGCCACGCCCTGCCGGGCGGGAGCACCTCGGGCTTGAGCCCGCCCCACAGCGGACCCTCGTCCTTGTCGCCGGACAACAGCAGACCCGGTGAGCCGATGTCGCGCAGCCGCGAGATGAACGGCTCGAACAACGCCCGGCTCGCGCCACCCGTGCGGCGGGCCAGCACCACATGCAGACCGATGTCACGTCCCTGCGGCAGGAGATCGGCAATGGGCAGGAACGGGTTGTCCAGCTGACCTGCGACGAGGTCGTAGTCGTCGATCAGGACGAACAGCTCGGGTCCCTTCCACCAGCTGCGGTCACGCAACTGTTCCCGGGTGACCTTCTTACCGGGAAGGCGGACCGTCATCTCCTCGGCGACCTGCCGCATCAACACCGACGTCGAGTCCCGATCGGTGCCGTAGCCGATGAGGTGCTCCGACTCGACGTCGCCGAGCAGGCCACGCCGGTGGTCGATCACGATCAGCCTCGCGCGCCGGGTTTCGTAGCTTTCGGTGATGGCGCGGGCCAGCGAACGAAGGAAGGCCGTCTTGCCCGACTCGGTGTCGCCGAGGAGCACGAGGTGCGGGTCCGACGCGAACTCCAGCCGCACGGGCGCGAGGTCGTGCTCGGCGATCCCGACGGCAAGACGGTGTGCCGCCGCGTCGTGTGCGCCGGCGAGCTCGGCGTACGGCAAGGTGGTGGGCAAAAGGCGCACCGCCGGAGCCGGTGGGCCGTGCCAGGCCGACGACACCATGCCCACCAGCGCGCGCAGCCCACTCGCGAGGTCGTCCGGAGCGCTCACGCCGTCGATGCGCGGCAGCGCGACCAGCAGCTGGTGCTTGGTCATCGTCACCCCGCGCCCCGGGGCGTCCTCGGGAACCTTGATGGCCGACGCCCGATCGACGATGCTGTCCACCGGATCGCCGATGTGCAGTTCGAGCTTGCTGCCGAACAGATCCCTGATGTTCATGCGCAGGTCGAACGCCCGTGCCGCCGACACCACCACGTGGACGCCGTAGGAGAGGCCGCGGGCGGCGATGTCGGCGACCGCGGCCTCCAGCTCCTCGAACTCGGTTCGCAAGGTGGCCCACCCATCGATGACGAGGAACACGTCACCCCAGGCGTCACCGCCGTCGCGTTTCCGCCGCAGCCGCCGGTAGGCCGCCATCCCGTCGACATCGTGCTCGGCGAACGCGCGCTCCCGCCGCGCGATCAGGCCCCGAACCTCGGCGATCGTCCTGCGCACCGCCGGGGCGTTCTGCCTTCCCGCGACCCCGCCGACGTGGGGGAGGTCGCGAACGGAGTTGAGCGTCCCGCCGCCGAAGTCGAGGCAGTAGAACTGCACCTCGCGGGGTGTGTGGGTCAGCGCGAGGCTGGTGATGATCGTCCGCAACGCGGTGCTCTTTCCCGACTGCGGCCCTCCGATCACCAGCACGTGACCGGCTGATCCGGACAGGTCCAGCACGAGCGGGTCGCGGCGCTGCTCCAGCGGACGGTCGACGACACCGACGATCGCGCGCAGGCGGCCGGCCAGCCGCTCGTGCGCCGAGGAGAAGCCACGGTCGTCGCTCTGGACGAGGTTCGGCAGCAGGTGGTCGAGTGTCGGCGACGCGTCCAGCGGCGGCAGCCAGACCTGACGGGCCGGTGTGCCGCGCCCGCGCATGCGCTCGACGAGGACGTCGAGCAGGCTCTCGCCGACGGCCGCCTCCTCGTCGTGCGGCTCGTCGTCGGTGTCCTCGGTCTCGAGCGCGGGCGGGAGGTACCGCGTCGAGTAGGCGAGCAGGTCGAGAGCAGCGTCGTCACCGGTGCCCGCGAGTCCCGCGTCGGGAGCGCGCAGCGCGCCCGAGACGTAGGCGGAGCGGAACCGGATCAGCGAGTCGTTGTCGCATTTGAGGAACCCATGACCGGGTGCGCGGGGCAGCCTGAAGGCGTCGCCGACACCGAGCACGGCCCTGCTCTCCAGCTCCGAGAAGGTGCGCAGGCCGATGCGATACGACAGATGCGTCTCCAGACCTCGCAGGCGGCCTTCGTCGAGGCGCTGGCTGGCCAGCAGGAGGTGCACGCCGAGTGACCGGCCCACCCGGCCGATCTGGACGAACATGTCGATGAAGTCGGGTTTGGCGGACAGCAGCTCGCTGAACTCGTCACAGATCACGAGGAGGGTGGGTACCTCCGGCAGCGGAGCGCCGGTCGCCCTGGCCCGCTCGTAGTCGCGCAGCGAGGAGAAGTTGCCCGCCGCGCGCAGCAGTTCCTGTCTGCGCAGCAGTTCGCCGTTGATCGCGTCGGTCATGCGATCCACAAGGTGGAGCTCGTCGGCGAGGTTGGTGATGACGGCGCTGGTGTGCGGCAGCTTGTCCAGCGTGGCGAAGGTGGCGCCGCCCTTGAAGTCGACCAGTGCGAAGTTCAGCGAGCTCGGCGGGTGCGACACGGCGAGCGCCAGCACGATGGTCCTCAGCAGTTCGCTCTTGCCGGAACCGGTCGCCCCGACGAGCAGGCCGTGCGGGCCCATACCATCCAAGGCGGACTCTTTGAGGTCAAGCTCCACGGGTGTCCCGTCGGTGCGGACGCCGAACCGGACCCGCAGCCGGTCCTTGGTCGGCCGCTGGATCCACGTGCCTGCCGGGTCGAACGCACGCGGGTCGCCGATATCGAGCAGCTCGGCGAGGTCGAGGTCGGTGCTCATCGGCGCGTCACCGCGCCTGTCCGCGCTTGCACGCAGCGGTGCCAGCTGACGGGCGATGCCTTCCGCCGCGGGTATGTCGAGAGCGTCGGCCCAGCCGAGCTCGGCCGCGCCCTCGATGGTCTCGCTAGTCAGCGCGCCGTCCTCAGCCACGCGCAGCACGATCGTGGCGGGATCGAGCGCGCGCGGCGGCGTCGCGCCGACGTCGATCACCGTGACCCCCTCGCGCCCGCCCTCGGCCAGCAGGCTGTCGGAGCCCGCGGTGGACCCACCGTCCACGACCACCACGATGTGGGGCAGCGTGTCGCGGTGGTCGGCGGCGGGATCGAACCGCCCGCGGTTGCCGAGCAGATCGTCGATCATCGCCTCGATCGAGACGATCGACGGTGCGACGAGCCGCAGCGGCCCGACGGCGTCCGTCCGTTCCGGGTGCAGCGCGTGTGGCAGCCACTTGAGCCAGTCCCACCGCGCCTGCGCGGCCGCACCAGGGCAGGCCGCGACGCGGAGATCGTCAGGGGTCTGCAACGACGCGAGCTGCGACAGCACTGCGCGGACCAGCGCCGCCGCGCGGGCGTGGTCTCCCCGGACGTAGACCCGGCTGAACCCGTTGACGGCCATGGCCAGCGGCAGCCCGGGAACGGCCGTGTACGTCGTGAGGAAGCGGCGCAGCGCCAGCGCGGACAGCGGCTCGAGCTGCTCCAGGGGCTTGGCCTCGGGTGGAACGAGCGTGATCGCCGGCCGTTGTGGCCCGACGCCGATCCGGGCGACCCCGAAGTCGGCGTCGGAGGGCCTGCGTTCCCACAGCCGGTAGCTCGCCACGAGCGAGAGCAACGACGCCGGTTCCGGATGCAGGTAGACCAGGGCGTCCCGCTGCCGGTGGATGGCGCGGGTGAGCCGGATGCGGTGTTGTCCCAGATGCCGGAGGTAGTCCCTTCGGTGCTGTCCCATCTCCCGTTTGCCCGGCCCGGACGAGTTGAGCAGGGCGATCCCGAGCATGCCGAGCATTCCGAGGCCGAAGAGCCCCATGACCACCAGCCGCAGCACGCTGGAGCTGCCGCCGAAGCTCCCCGAGAACAGCAGCATCATCGCGGCCATCATGGCGATCATCGGGATCACCATGAGCAGCTGCGTCCATTGCCTGCCTCCCGGACGCGGGATCTCGGGCGGGGAGTCCAGGATGAGCTCGCCCCCGGGGGTTTCCGGAGCCGGCCTGCGAACCGGTCTGCGTACAACAACGGCGCCCATCACCATGCCCTTCGCGCGAGTTTCGACCCCAGTGATTCTCGGCGCCGTCGCCGCGGCCCGCTGCGTCGTGGCAGGAACGTGCCGCACGAGCCTGTTCGCGGCGCGGACGCGGTTAGCTCAGCGCATGTCCGCCGGTGTCGCGGGCACGGAACGGCGCAAGCCGTGCGAACGGAAAGGAGAAGGCTGTGTTCGTTGGTGGCGGCGGTCTGATGGACGCCAACACAGACACACTGGCCCGTGTGGTCCAGATGGCAGCGGTGGTCGTTCAGGAGATCGAAGGGCACCGCGGCCGGCTGGAGGGCGAGGTGAACTCCGTGATTCCCGGGCAGTGGAACATGGAGCAGTCCCAGGCGCTGCTGGTGGCGCACAAGAAGTGGGACATGGCGATTCGCAACCTGTGTCAGAAGCTCGAGAAACTCGGGCAGGACACCAGGTTCGCGATGAACGACTACATCGATGTGGACCAGCAGGGTGCCGCGGGCTTCAACAGCGTCGGCGACGGCGCGTTCGGCGGTGGCGGACTCGGCGGGTTCGGCTTCGGCGGCGGGTTCGGGTCGGATCTCGGCCTCAGCGGCGGTGACTCGGGCTTCGGCTTCGGTGGCGGGGACCTGTCCGACCTCGGCTCTGGCGACGGCGACTCCGATGGAGGCGACGACGGGGACGATGACGACGACGGCGGCGATGGTGGCGGGAGCGGCGGCGGGGGCGACTCCTCGGCCGAGACCTACGCGTTCGCCGGCCTGCTGCGTGCCCTCTGACCAGGACCACAACGATAAACGGAAGGGAGTGACCCATGACGCGTAAGCTCGCGATGTTCGGCGCGCTGGACGCCCTGTCGGCCAACATGAACGGCTGCGTCAACGGTGTTCAGCAGTCGATCGACTCCTGGGGCCAGGCCTCGGGGATGACGCAGGCCGACTGGCTCGACCAGGCGGGTGGGCAGTTCGCCGAGATCAGCAAGGCCTGCCAGCAGGTGATGGCCGCGGGGCAGGAGCTGATGCAGGCGATGAACCAGGGCGTGCAGAGCTGCAACCACGAGAACATGGCAGCGGTGCAGCGTTCGTGTGGGCGGCTCGGCTCGGGTATGTGACGCCGCACGCCGAGGATGTCCCGGTGCGCGCGAGTGCACCGGGACATTCGTCCGCCTCGGCTCGGGGCCGTGGCACTGGGCGGCAACCGCCGGAGAGCGAAGGGAGACATGATGGCAGGGCTGATGATCGACGCCGCCACACCGAGGGCGGGCTACGAGGAACTGCGCGACGATCTGCTCGAGATCAGGGCCAGGATCGCCGACATCGAAGTGACCGCGGACTCACCGGATGGCCTGATCAGCGCCACGGTGGTGGGCCGGGGCGAGCTCAGCGACCTCTACCTGGACCCCCGGATCTACCGCACGAAGGACTCCAAGGCGCTCGCGAAGGCCATTGTGGACACAATCAGCGACGCCGTCGCACAGTCACACGACGAGCTGTTCGAGATCACCCGCCACTACCTGCCGCCCACGGCGAAGCGCGACAGCACCGACGTGCACACCGACGCGTTCCTGCACCAGCTCGGCAAGAAGATCGAGGGCACCGTGATGGCCGGTGACGGCAGGGACCCGGACGCGTAGTGCCATGCGCAGGTTCAGCACCGCGACGGCCGCCGCGATCGCGGCAGCCGTCGCCGGTTCGGTCGTCAGCCCAGGAGCCGCCGTCGCGACACCGCCGCCCGGCGCGTGCGACAACCCCGGCCCGGCGAGTCCCGTCGTCAGCGAACTGTCGTGGGCCCAGCGCACACTCGACGCGCAGGCCGTGCAGCGGCAGGCCACGGGCAGCGGTGTGGTCGTCGCGGTCGTGGACTCTGGTGTGGACAGTGACCACCCGCAGCTGCGCAAATCCGGAAAGGTCCTGCGCGGACAGGACTTCTTCCTCGTCGGCGACCTGCCGGGCAGCTTCGACTGCGTCTCCCACGGCACGGCCGTGGCCAGCATCATCGCCGCGCGGCCCGCCGAGCGCATCGGCTTCGCCGGCCTGGCCCCCGATGCCACGATTCTGCCGGTGCGTGTCAGCGAGACCGACGCCACCGGTGAGGGTACGGCCCAGGCCATCGACCCCCAGGTGCTCGCCCGCGGCATCTGGTACGCGGCCGACCACGGCGCCGACGTTATCAACCTGTCCGTCGCGGGCAGCCTCGACAACCACTTCGTACGCGACGCCGTCCGGCACGCGCAGAACAAGGACGTGGTCGTGGTGGCCGCCGTGGGCAACGCACAGGAAGGCCCGGCACCTGGCCCGCCCACCTATCCCGCGGGCTACGACGGTGTGCTCGGCGTGGGCGCGGTCGACATGACCGGAACCCGCCTGCCGAGCTCTCAGATCGGACCCCAGGTGGACATCGTGGCACCAGGCGGGGGAGTGCTCGCGGCCGCGCGCGCGGGCGGGCACCAGTATCAGGACGGCACGAGCTTCGCGGCGCCGTTCGTCGCGGCGACGGCCGCGCTGGTGCGGTCCGCGCGACCAGAGCTGTCGGCGGAGCAGGTGGTCGAGCGGATTCTCGCCACGGCGACTCCGGCTCCCGGCGGCCGGGACAGCGAGGCCTACGGCGCGGGCCTGGTCAACCCGTATCGCGCGGTGACCGATGGCCTCGTCGACGCGCCGCCGGCCTCGGTGCCGTCGGTCGAACGTCCCGCCGCCGACCCGGCGCAGCTGCGTGCGGCCGCGTGGTGGGACGGCAGCATATCGGCGTCCCGGGTGGCCGCCATCGTGACCGCGACGGCGGTGGTGCTGGCAGCGGCCGCGGCCCTCGTCCTGCTGCGCGGGCGCCGATCACGATGGCAGCCCCGCCGCGCCGTGCTCCCTCCCGGGGAACCCGTGCGCGACGAGCTGCCCGACGAGCTGTTCGTCGTTCCTGGGCCACCCGCCGACCGGTTGTGACGCGGGGACCCGGCATCGCTCGTCGCTACCGGCCTGCGACCAGCACCGCCGCCGGGTCGAGCCCGCTGCCCATCGGCACCCTGGCCACGATGCCCGCAGGCAGCCGGACGGGATTGACGTCGCCGTAGCCGAGCGTGCCCAGGACGTCCCTGCCGGCGAGCGGGAACGCTTCGCCCTGATCGGTGACCAGCACGAACGTGCCGGCGTGGGCGTCCGCACTCGGCATCGCCTCGACCACCGCGGCCCGGCCGGGCTCGACCTGGATCGCGTCCGCCAGCGGCATCCCGCCGGGCGTGCGGCCCGCCGTCGCCCGCGCCGTGGTCTCCGGCAGCCGGGGATCGACGTGGAGCACCGGTGTCGCGGAACCCGGCTCGTACGTCGCGCAGAGCGTGTCGCCACCGGCGAACCCCGGCCGTACGCGAGGTGCCGCCGCGGGATCGGCGTCACCGGCAGGTGCCACGCGAGCGCCGGCGAGCGCGGCGGGATCCAGCGGGACCCCGGAAGGGGCACCGTCCCGGTAGGCCTTCGTGGTCTGCGGGTCGGCGCGCTGCAAGTCGTACTGCAACGGGGAGATCGGCCGCAGCCGGTCGGTGTCCGCGAGGTAGTGCTCCGTGCCGCCCGAGGTCTCGACGACGAGCAGCTGCCCCACGCGGAGGTCGTTCCGGCCCGGCACCGCGGTCGACCGTGTGCCCGTGCCGGCGAGCCGGATCGGAGAGATCGGCTCGCCGGCCGGAAGCAGGTCCACGAGCGGCATGCTGGCCCGCACCGTGGGCTCGGACTGCAGCGACAGCCCGACGTTCACCGGGCCCGGATGTTCGATGCGGTGCCGGTAGCCGCCGGAGAGCAGGTACTGCTCGCCGCTGTCCGGCACCTCCACGTGCACGGCGGCCCCGCCCACCGGCCTGCCGCCGCGCGCGCCCTCGCCGACCAGCAGGACGGACGCCTCCGTGTTCTGCCCGGTCTCGTCGGGCACGGGCCGGGAGCACAGACTCCAGCCACCGGTGAGCAGCTTGTCCCTCGCGGGCAGTGCGTCGGGCGCGTCCGGAATCCCGATTCTGGCCCCGCGCGGCACGCCCAGCAGCGAGTCACTCGACACCGACACTGTCTCGGCATGCTCGCCCAGCGCCAGCAGCGCCGAGACGTAGTTCGTCACAGGATGCAGCGTTCCGCCAAGGTAGACGTATCGTGCCCCGGTCTCCTTCGCGACGATCACCGAGGGCCGGTCGCGCCACGCCGCGTTGCCACCCGGGTTGACCAGTCCGAACACCGCGAACCCGGCCAGCGCGAGCACCGCGAGCAGGATGCTGCCCAGCGCCGCGCCACCGGGCCGGCGAAACGGCGGCTGTTCCGGATCGGGGTCGCGGGTGACGAGCGCCGAGATGGTGCGCTGGGCGAGAAACTGGTGCGCCTGCAGCAGGTCGCGTTTCGACGACACGGGTCACCCTCCGAGTCCGCGCATGATTCCGTACAGGCCGAGCACCGCGCACAGCACCGGCACGCACACCAGCACGATCGCCACCTCCAGCAGCTCCGCGTACCGCCCGAAGAAGGGACTCGGCGGTCTCCCGCTGTGGCTGAGCCCTGCCGCGACGGCGAGCCCGCTCACGAGCAGCAACGCGGGCGCGGTGACGGGGAGCAGGTTTCCGGGGACGGTCATCACGGGCCCCGCCGCGAGTGCGCCCGCGCAGAGCACCCCGGTGCACAGCAGGGGCGCCCTGTGCCGCAGCGCGGGGTAGAGGCGGGCGCGCAGGCAGAAGCCCGCCGACAGCACGGACAGCAGCACGATCACCGACGTGCTCGTCTCGCGTGCGACGACGAACAGGCACAGTACGGCCACCGTGGTGGACCCGGCGATCATGCCGGTCAGCAGCTGCTCGGCGCGCAGCACCGCGGCATAGACCGCGTGGCGCGGTGGCTGCGGGTCGTCGCGGACGAGGTCGGCAGTTGTACGCGGGAGCACCGGCATCGGAACCCGGCCCAGCCGGATCGACAGGGGACCGAGCAGGGGGGAGAACAGCAGCACCACGGTGGCGGCCACGGCGGCGCCGTCCACGCCGTCCAGTGCGTCGAGAGTCGCCAGCCACGATCCGAGCGCTCCGACACCGCCCGCGGTGATGCCGGCGAGGAACAGTTCGGCCCGGTCGACGACGCCCAGATAGCCCAGCACGGAGGCGACCAGCAGCGCCGAACAGCCCGCAAGCAGGTGCGGGGCTCCGAACCCGGCGGGCTGCGGGCCGGCGCCGAGCAGCAGTGCGCCACCGGCGAACGAGAACGGCAGCGCCATCGCCGCGACGACGGCACCGGCGCCGGCGTCGCCGAGCGCCCTCGCCAGCACGGTGCCCGCCAGCAGGAGCAACGCCCCGAAGCCGAGCGCGACCCACGCCGCCGTGCCCCACGCCGCCGTGCCCCATGGCGGACCCGCCCGCACGACCGCCAGCAACGCAAGCAGGGCGGCGAATCCGCCCGCCGTGAGCCCCGCGGCGCGCGTGTGCGCCGGACCCCACAGGTGGCCCGTCCGGCCGCTGCCCTGGGCGATCGTGTCGGCGAGGTCGTCGTACTCGAGCTCCGGCCAATGCAGGCGCCGCGGTACGAGGTGCAGCACCTCGCCGTCGCGGAGCCCGCAGGCGCCCAGCGTCCTGCCGAGGTCGAGCGCGGTGCCGTCGGTGCGGCGCAGCAGCCAGCCGCCGTCGGTCACCCCGTCGTCGGGCAGGTTCTCGCCCGCGTGCCGCAGCAGGCCCGGCAGCAGCTCGGCCACGGTCGACCGCTCCGGCAAGGCGAGGTCGAGCCGCCGGGCAGGCGCGTCGATGATCACCCTGACGAGGGCCGTGGTCATCCGTTGTGTCCCTTCGAAGCCGCGGGCCGGTGGCAGCAAACGGCCGCCGGGCCCGCCATGCACTGAGCACTGCTTACGATGACGGCGCGAGGACGGCGGCGGAACCGGGACGGCAGCTAGCGGACACGACGGGATGACGCCACAATGACCAGCGCGATGACGATGCTTTCCGGAAATGACGAACTGGTTCCCCTTGGCGACGGCCCGGTCGCCACGGTGTTCGCGGGCGTCGACGCGCACAGCGGTACGGCCTTCGCCCTGAAGGTCTTTCCCGGGGGCATCGACCGGCGCACGCGTGGCGAGCTCGACGCCGAGCTGCGCGGCCTCGCCGACGTGCGCACCCAGGCCCATGTCCTGGTCGCCGACCGTGTCGAGGAACTGCCCGACGGCCGCTGCGCGCTGCGGATGGAGCTGTGTGCGCAGTCGCTGCCGGAGCTGGTCGCCTCGTTCGGGCCGCTCACGATCGACGACACACTGGCGTTGGGCAGCGGGCTGGCGAGCGCGCTCGCGGCCGCACACGAAGCCGGCACCGTGCATGGAGGCGTCACCCCGGGCAACGTCCTGTTCCGTCCTTCGGGAGAGCCGGTGCTCGCCGACTTCGGGCTCGCCCTGCGCCACGCGTTCGCCGGCGACATCACCGGCGCGGTCGACTTTCTCGCGCCGGAGACGGTGCGTGACGGCACCCGCGACGAACGGACCGACCTCTACGGGCTTGGCGCGGTGCTGTACTTCGCGCTCTCCGGTGCCTCACCGCATCAAGGGCGGCCGGGGGAGCAGGCGGACGACAAGTTGCTCCGGACGCTCAGCGGCGACGTGGCCCCGCTGCAACGACCCGATCTGCCTGCCGGGCTCGGGCAGCTGGTCGCGGCGCTGCTGGCGAAGAACCCCGATGCCCGGCCTCTCGACGCCGCGACCGTGGCAGCCAGAGTCGGCGCCATGACCGGGCCGGCGCGTGCCGAGCCCGCGTTCGACGACTTCGGTGGCGTGGCCGCGGGGTCGGCGCCGACGCACCCCATTCCCGTTCCTGCCGCGGTGCCTCGCGCTCAGGCCATGCCACCCGGCCCTCCGCGTGGTCATCTGCTCGTCGAGTACGGGCCGGAGGACCGGCCGCGCGGCAAGTCAAGGACGGGCCTCGTGCTCGCCGCGACCGGGGCACTGGCGGTGCTGGCCGTCGCCGTGGTCGTGCTGCTGCTGAACCGGCCCGCCCAGCTAGATGTGCGCGGCGCACCCGAAGCCGGAGAGGAACGGGCACCGTCCGAGCCCAGCGTCCCGCCCGTGCACATCGAGCTCGCCCACCCCGTCGACAAGGGCAACTACGTCGAGCTGTCCTGGAGCAGCAGCGAGTCGCTCGACTACGCGATCGTCGTCGCGGCCGAGGGCCAGCGGCGGCGTACCATCTTCGTGCAGCGGGTGACCGAGTACCGGATCGAGGTCGATCCCGTGAAGGGCTACTGCTTCCAGGTCCAGGGCGCGAACAGTGCCGGTGTCTACACGAGCCAGTCGAAGCCGATCCACAACGCGACCTGCACCGAGTAGCCGCTCAGCGCGGTGGCCGCAGGGGAGCGGGGTTCACCGCCGCGCGGATCCGCGCTCGCAGGCCTCGCCGGGCGAGCCCCTTGCGCACCGCGCGGACCGCGGCCCACGCCTGCGTCCCGTTCTCCGGTCGCGGCCCGGTACCGGACCACAGCGCGACGTCCACGGCGGCGCCCAACGACCGCAGTCCCTCCGTGGCTTCGTTGCCAACCGGCTGAGCCGCCGCGACCACCGTCGTCAGGTCCCGCACGGTCATGCCCGGTGACACGGTGATCCCGTAGGCGCGCAACGCGTCCCGGGCTTCCTCCCAGGCGCCGATCACCCTTCCGCGGCCCGGCCTTCGCCTGCGCCCGCGTGCGCGCAACGCCTTGGCGAGCGGCACCCCCATCAGCCAGGCCAGCAGCGCGGCCGCCGGGACCGCGAGCAGCACCCACCACGGGATCGGCCAGCCACCAGCGGAGCGGGAGCTCACTGACGCGGCCTCAGGCGCGACGGGGGCATCGCGGAGCTCGTCGCGCTCGGGCAACGACCTGCGTACCTCCTCGGTGGCCGCCGCGAGGCCGCGCGCAGGCGGCGTCCCCGCCGCGCCCGCCCCGCCGGTCGGGTCGAGGGGTACCCAGCCGACGCCGTCGACGGCGACCTCGGGCCAGGCCAGCGCGTCGCCGTTGCGGACGGTGTACCGCTCGCCGTCGCGGTCCGCGGGCGCGCGGAACCCCACGACCAGCCGCGCCGGAATGCCCTTCATCCTGGCGAGCGCGACATAGGCGGCGGCGAACTGCTCGCTGGTGCCGCGCTTGCTGTCGAGCAGGAACTCCCGCAGCTGCGCCCACGAATGGCCGGTGGGCAGCTTCTGCCCCGTTGCCACGCGGTACTCCGTGCGCAGGAAGTCCGCCAGTGCGACGGCGGTCCGGAAGGTCGGCCTGGCGGGCACGGCCCGGTCGGCCAGCTCGGCGATGCCCTCCGGGACCTGCCCGACGCCACCCAGCACTCCGGCGACGTCGGTGTCGACGGCGGCGTTCACGAGGTCGTCGCTGTCCACCTGAGGTTCCCACCAGCTCAACGTGTAGGAAGCGGGCCGCGGCATATCGGGAGCGAGCAGCGAGCCCTGCCGTTCCTCCACGAGCGGCCGGATCCCGCCGACCGCCGCGGGCGACGGCTGGCTCGGCAGCCAGGGGCCGTCGAGGCGGGCGCCGCTGATCCGGGCCGTTCGCCGCTCGACGTCGACCGTGACGTCAGGGCTGGGAGCCAACGCCGAGCCGAGCCTGCGATAGGCCGATCCCGGCGTCCAGTTCACCCCGTCGAAGCCCGTCAGCACGACGACCGGCCACCGGTCGGCCGTGGTGGCTCCGTCCACTGTGAACACCGGGACGCCGGGATGGGTCAGCCGGTGGGACAACAGGTCCAGCGGATTGGTCAGCCTGCTCGCCGACAGTGGGGCGAACTGCTCGTCCCGCAGCGTGTACCTCGCGTCGTCACCGGGCAGGACCAGCGCACCGAGCAGGGCGCCGATCACCGCGAGCAGCGCGGCCGGCGCGGCGAGCAGCACCCCCGACGACAGTCGCCGTCCCGTGGACACACGCTCAGGTCTCGTGGTCACGAGCAATGCCCCGGCGGCGGCCGCGTAGGCGAGCGCGGCCAGCACCGCCCCCATGCCCGAGGTGGCGCTGTAGAACTGACTGAGTACGAGCACCGCGAAACTCGGCGCCAGCGCGGGCAACGCTCCCCAGCGGTGCAGCAGCTCCACGCCGAGCACGCCCGCGAGTAGCACGAGCAGCGGCACGAACAGCATCAGCGCGGGCTCAGGGCGTGCCGGCCACGTCGACTGCAGCGCGAGCTGCCACGAGCCGGTGATCCCGGACACGAGCGCGCGTGCGGTGCTGCCGGTCGGCAGGCCCGCGACCGTGGTGGACAGCAACATCGTCTCGACGATGCCGAGCAGGCCTCCGAGCAGTGTGAGCACCGGCCGCCATGGCAGCAGCGTCTCGTACCGGGACACCAGTAGCGCGATCGCGAGCGAGACCGCGGCCGGGACGAGCAGCGGGAGCACCAGCGGCCAGACACCGAACACGGGGGCGAACAACAGTCCGCCGACGACGGCCGCCAGTGTCACCAGCGTGGCGGGCAACGGGGCGAGGCGAGTCACCCGAGCACCTCGTTCCACCGGCGGACGGCGTGCGCGGCGTTGTCGGCGCCGACCATCCGGGCTCCCGCCACCGCGTGCGCCTCGCGACCGCTGCCACCGAGCACGAACATGAAGATCGACGAGTAGCGCTGCCGCAGCCACGCCATCGACGTCAGTTCGGGGCCTGGTGAGGTGATGACCGCGAGGCAGCCGCCGAAGCCGCGGCTCGCGGCGAGCGCAGGGGGCACCACGGCGTCGCGCGCGTCGCCACTCTGCTGGAGCACGCACAGCTCGTCGAGCAGGCTGCGGGACGCCTGGCTCCCGCCCGGGGTCGGCACGTCGAGCCCGGAGGAGGTGACGAGCCTCGTGTGCTGTCCCGCCCTGGCCGAGGAGCCCAGCAGGGAGGCCGCGACGTCGACGGCTTCCTCGAACGTGTCCGAGGCCAGCGATCCACGCCGGGTGTCGAGCAGCACGGTGAACCGCGGCTGCTGAGGGTCGGCCAGATCCCGCACCATCAGCCGGCCCGTGCGCGCGGTCGCCTTCCAGTGCAGGTGCCGCACCTCGTCCCCGGGCTGGTACTCCCGCACGTCCCGGAGATCGATCGAACCGCGGAGCGCCTCGTCGGTGGCGGCACCCTCGTGGTGGTGCCGGGGATGCGCACCCACGAGCGCCCGTGCGGGGAACTGGCGCGGGTACACCTTGAGGATCGCGGTGTCGCCGGTGGGCAGCCGGTTGGTCGTCAGCCCGAACGGGTCGACCCGGTGCAGCAACAACGGTCCGACGGTCAGCTCGCCGCGGACCGGGGTCGCGAGCTCGTAGTGGTAGGTGGACTCGGCACGCAGTGCCGAAGGGCGGACTCGCACGGTCTGTTCCGCCTCGCCCGCCGTGTCGGTGGCGAGGAACGCCGGTTGCCGGTGGGCTGTCGGATTGCGCACGCGCAGCCGCGCCAGTGCCGGCTTGCCGCGTTCGACCCGGTCGGGATACACCGCACGCGTCACGGTCACGCGCACCGGACGGGCGGTCAGTGCGACGGCCGCCAGCACCGCCGCCAGGCTGATACCACCCAGCGCCCGCAACAGCGGATACCCGGCCCACTGTCCGAACCCGACCAGAAGCACGCAGAGCCCGAGCACCGCCATGCCTCGCCTGGTGGGACGCATGGTGCTACCTGGTGGCCGCGTTGACCGCGGGCGCGGGCGTCGCGGCGAGCACCTCGTCGACGATCTCCTCGGCGGTGCGCTGACTCAGCTCCGCCTCCGCCGTCAGAATCAACCGGTGGGCGAGCACCGGCTTGGCGACGTCCTTGACGTCATCCGGCGTGACGAAACCGCGCCCGGCCATCGCGGCGAGCGCCTGACCGGTGCGTACCAGCGCGATGCTGCCGCGGGGACTGGCGCCGAACCGCACGGCGACGTGGTCGCGGGTTGCCGCGGTGAGCCTGGCGGCGTATTCGACGACGGCCCGGTCGATGTGCGAGCGGCGCACGTCCTCGATGGCCCCACGTAGCGTCTCGATGTCCACAACGGTCGGCAGGTCGTCGGCGGTGACCCCGGCACAGTCGCTCATGATCACCAGAACCTCCGACGCGATGTCCGGATAGCCCACGGACAGTCTCATCAGGAACCGGTCGAGCTGTGCTTCGGGCAGCCGGTAGGTGCCCTCCATCTCGATCGGGTTCTGCGTGGCGACGACGAGAAACGGGCGCGGCACGTCGTGCGTGACCCCGTCGGCCGTGACCCGCCGTTCGGACATCACCTCGAGCAGCGCCGACTGTGTCTTGGGAGTGCCGCGGTTGACCTCGTCGGCGACCACGATGTTTGCGAAGACGCTCCCGCGGTGGAACGTGAACTCCTCGTCCTTCTGGTGGTAGACGGTGACCCCGGTGATGTCACCCGGCAACAGGTCGGGAGTGAACTGGATGCGGCTCCACTCGCCCCCGATGCTGCGTGCCAGGCACCGCGCCAGCGTCGTCTTGCCGAGCCCGGGTACGTCCTCGATCAGCAGGTGCCCCTCGGCCAGCAACGCGGCCACCGCGAGGCGGACCAGTTCCGGCTTGCCGCGGATGACCTGCTGGACGTTCTCCGAGATGAGCCTGCCGACCTCGCTCGCCCGTGCGCTCATCCGCGCGGCCACACGTAGCGGTTGGACACGAGGTTGAGCTCGGAAATGTAGACCCAGACCTCGTAGCCGGGTTCACCGAAGTCGATGTTTTCGAACACAGCGTTGCCGTTCTCGTCGGTTTCCCAGCCCGAACCTGGGTTCTCCCAGGTCGGGTGGTTGGAGTCGACGTCGAATTCGTACATGGTGTTGGGTTCCAGCCCGGTGGCTTCCACGTGGATCTTGTGGCATGGCGGGCCGCAGCCGTCGTACTCGCTGGGGTCGCCGCGCGAGATCGTGAGCGCCTGGTTCGGGATGACCACCGTCGTGTTGGCCGCCGGACCCCGTCCGGCACGGTTCTCCGCCACCACGGTGACGGTGTACGTGACGCCCTTGCTCAGTCCGGAAAGGACAGCCGTGCTGGCGTTGCCGGGCATCGTCTGGCTTCCCGCACCCGTGACCGGCCGCCACGACACGTGGTACGCGGTCACGGGCGCACCGTTGGGACTCGCGGCACCCCACGTGATCCGCGCCGTGTCGCCGCCCGTCTCGTGGGTGGCCGCGACGTTGGTGGCGGCCCCGGGCGGGCTCGCGGGCAGTGGCTTCGGCTGCGGTTCCGGCGTCGGAGAGGGGCGCGCATCCGGCCGAGTGGGGGGCGGTGGCTCGGGCGGTGGTGGTGGCGGTGGCTCTGGTCGCGTGGGCGGCTGCTCCGCCACGACCTGCTGGTCGGGCTGGGTGGGAGGCGGCGAGGGCGTGTTCTCCTGCTGCCTGTCCCGCTGCTTGTTCCCGGGCCGCTCGGGCGGTGGCGGCTGCGGCCTGCTCTCGCTGTCGGCCCTCTCCTCGCCGACAAGGGGGATCTGGCTCGTGCCGCCGCCCTCGTCGATCACCATCACGTGCCGTCCCTTGTCGCCGTCGACGTATACGCGCGCGTCCTCGCCGCGCGTGAGCCTCGGCTCGCCGGTCTCCGCCGGGACAGGGGTGACGCCCTGCTGCTTGCCGTCGTTGGTGTACGTGCGCACGGAGTTGCTCTCGAGATCGAGCAGGACGACCGAGTCGCCGCTCGGCTCCGGCCTTGCGTAGTCGCCGTCGGGCAGGTCGACCGTCAGCGGTGCCGCCGACGGAGCGGCCGTCGCCACACCGCGGGCGTCGACGAGGTGCAGTTCCTGCTTGCCGGGGTCGAGGATCGGGATGCGCCCGCCCGCGTCGGCGGTGCCGATCTCCGCCGTGCCGGGCACGTCGAGGCCGATGTTGACGGGCTCACCGAGGTCCTCGTCGAGCACGGCGTGCACGGTGTCCGTCGTGGTGTCGACGAACACGGGCTGTTCGTCGACGACGGTCAGCTCACCGCTGTGCCCTCGCGGGGTGACGGCGGGGCAGGACACCTGGTCCGAACCCTTCGCCAGCTTGCACAGCACCCCCGAGGCACGCCGGTGCAACCAGAGCGTGCCGTCGGGCGTGGCGACCGGATTGCCGAGCCCCTGGCCCGTGCGAATCGTCGTCGGCTGCTCGCCGAGCCGCACCACGGTCCCGGCCTCCCGGTACACGAGGTACGGGCCGCCCGCCGCCTCGATGCCGACCGGCCGCTCGCCGGTCGGCGGGGTGATGGTGCGCTCGACCTCCAGAGTGGACTTGCCGAACTCCCTGATTCGGGAGTCGCCCACGACGTACGCGCTGGTGTCGCCCTGATAGACCAGTTCACCCGGGTCGATCATCATTCGCGCTTGGGCGTCCACGGTCTTGGCGCCACCGTTGACGTGGAAGACGACGTCGAGATCGGGGCTCGCGACCCAATGTCCCGCTTGCGCGAAATCGAGTCCCCGTGGGGGCTCGGCTGCGCCCGGCACCGCGATCGCCACCGTGGCCGCGGTGGCGGCCACGAGCAGCGCCACCGGAAGGCGACGCCGCAGTTTGCTCCCCGTCACGGGGGCAAGCATAGGATACGCCGGTACATCGCGGGTCCAGATCGTCTACAGCGCCGCCGGAACGGCCTAGGTTCCAGTGGCCGGCCACAGCGCTAGGGGGCCGGCGGGAAGGCCAGCTCGAAGATCGCGCCCCCGTCCTGGGCGTTGTACACCCGCAGGTAGCCGCCGTGTGCCTGGGCGGTCCAGCGCACGATCGACAGGCCGAGACCACTCGAACCGCTGCCGCTGGCGAACCTGTCGAAGCTCTCCTCCGCGACCGACGGATCGATGCCCGGTCCGTGGTCGGCCACCGTCACCCGCCCGCCGGCCACGGTGATGTGCACGATCGCGGGCGCGCCGGGCTGACGGCCGTACCGGATGGCGTTGCCCAGCAGGTTGCCGACAGCGCGCTGGACCAGACCGGGATCGGCGTTGACCTTCGTCGGCGTCGTGGTGACGGTGACCTGCGCACCCTCGGCGGGCGTCTCCTCCACCACGGCCGTGACGAGCTGGTCGAGCCAGACCGGCTGCGTCGCGAGCACCTCGACGCCTGCCGCGAGGCGCGCCCGCACGAGCAGGTCGTCGATGATCGAGCCCATCCTGGCCGCGAGCCGCACCGTCCGAGGCAGGAGGTCCGGTCGTTCCGCGGGGTTGCGCCACGCCGTCTCGGCCAGTGCCCGCAGCGCCGCGACCGGCGTGCGGAGGTCGTGGGCGGTCTCGGCCAGCAGCGCCTCCTGCTGCTCCAGCGCGGCGGCCGCGGGCCTGATGGCCCGGCCGGAGAGCAGATGCCCCGTCACCGCGACCGCACTCACCAGGAGGGCGCAGCCACCGATCACCCACAGCACGACGTTGCGGTGGCGGGCCAGCGCCGCGCTGGGGTCGCTGGTGGCGACGACCGCGCCCGCGTACTGACCGGCAGCGTTGAGGAACGGCTGGGCGACGACCCGCACGAGGTCACCGCCCTGGCCGGGGACGTAGCCCTCGATGAACCTGCCGCTTTCGGCCGCGTCCCGCGCGAGGCCGTACAGGTACCTGCGGTCCTCCGATACACACTCGCGCGTGCTGAAGTGCGGGTCGAACTCGCCCGCGCCCGCGGGCAGCACGGCGAACTCGGGGCAGCTCGTGTCGATCTGGTCGCTGCCGATGTATCCCGTGGTGATCCCGGTGTCGCCCGTGCGCTGGACGAGCCGCAGCACCGCCGCGGTGACCTGTTTGAGTTCCGTGTCCATCCGCAGCTCACCCGCCTCGCGATCCTGCTCGATGAACAACCACGCGAGTACCACGAGGCCCGCCGCGTTGAGGATCGTGAACAGGACGGTCAGCAGCCAGCGCAGTCGCCGCAGCCGGGCGGCGGCGGACGTCGTCACGAGCCGCTCCGCGCAGCACCGAAGCGGTAGCCGACACCACGGACCGTGTGGATCAGCTCGGGCGTGCGCAGCTTCGCGCGCAGCCGGCGGACGACCACGTCGACCACGTTGGACATGGGATCGGTGCTGGTGTCCCAGCAGTGGTCGATGAGCTCGCTGCGGGTCACCGCCTGCTCGGGGCGGGCCATCAGGTACTCGAGGATCGCGAACTCCTTGTCGCTCACGGTGAGCAGGGCACCGCCACGTCGGACCTGCCGTCGCGCGCAGTCCAGTTCGAGGTCGTCATGGCGCAGCACGGGGGAGCGTCGCTCACCGACGCGGCGGCACAGCGCGACCACTCTGGCCGTCATCTCGGGGACGGCGAACGGCTTCACGAGGTAGTCGTCGCCCCCGTGCTCGAAGCCGGCGACACGGTCGGCGACGGCGTCCCGCGCCGTGAGGAAGAGCACGGGCACCGCCCAGCCGTCCTGCCGGCGCCGCCCCACGTAGGTGACCGCGTCGCCGTCCGGGAGCATGCGGTCGAACACCGCGCAGTCGTGGTCCGCCCGAGCGAGCGCGGCGTCCGCCTCCGCCAGGTCCGCGGCCTCCTCGACGTGAAAGCCCTGCGCCCGCAGTTCGGCCGCGACGGCGACGCGCATGTCCTCGTTGTCCTCGACCACCAGCATCCGTGCCGTCGCTGTCATCGGATCCTCATGTTCGTGCCGCGATCGTTGGTCGCATGCTTTTCCATGTTCTGGGGCCGCTGGAGGTGCACGGCCGTGGCGGGGACATCCACCGGCTCGGCCGCGGCAAGGCCGCGACCGTGCTGGCGACGTTGTTGCAGCACCCTAACGCGTGGGTCACCGCCGCCACGCTGACAGCCGCAACATGGCACGAAGCTGCCGCACCGCCGTCGGCGAAGGCCAATCTGAAGACCTACGTGTGGCAGCTGCGGCGCCTGCTGCCCGCGGACGCCGGCCGGTCGCGGATCGAGAGCGCGCCCGGCCGCTACCGGCTGCGGGTGCTGCCTGGTGAGCTCGACACCGGCCGCGTCGCCGAGCACGCCGCCCGGGCACATGCGGCGGTGGACGAGGGAGACTTCGCCGCCGCGGTCGACGAGCTGGGCGCGGCGCTGGCGCTCTGGCGTGGCCGCCCCTACGACGGCGTGCCGAGCGCGGGGGAGGAGGCCGGCAGGCTCGTCGAGCTGCACGGCCGGTTGCGGGAGGAGCTCGGTGCCGCGCAGCTCGCGCTCGGCCGCGTCGCCGAGGCGGCACGCACCCTGACCGCCCTCACCGGCGACGACCCCCTGCGCGAGGGGGCGTGGGCCTGCCTGGTGCGCGCGCTGCACGCCCAGGGCAGGCGTGCCGAAGCGCTGGGCTCCTACCGCCGTGCCAGGCACGTGCTGGCGGTGGAGCTCGGCGTCGGTCCCGGCAGGGAACTCCAGGCGGCTTACGAGGAGGCGCTCGGCGAGGCCGCCGGGGCCATCGCGGTCAGCAGGCCGCGGGGTGAGCTGCCGCGTGCCGCTGCGCTGTTCGCGGGCCGCACCGCGGAGCTTGCCGTCCTCACCGGAGTCCGAAGGGGAGTGGTGCTCGTGGACGGAATGCCGGGGGTGGGCAAGACGGCGCTCGTGGTGCACGCGGCACACGGGCTGGCCGACACGTTCCCCGACGGCCAGTTCTTCGTCGACCTGCACCGCCTCGGCCCCGCGGAGGTACTCGCCCGCCTGCTGCGCCGGGTCGGCGTCGCGCCGTCGTTCGTCCCCGGCGCGCTGGACGAGAGGGCAGCGCTGTGGCGGTCGGAGCTCGCGCACCGGCGCGTGCTACTGGTGCTCGATGACGCCGACGGGCTCGGCCAGGTCGCGCCGCTGTTGCCCGCGGGCTCCGGCACCTTGACGCTCATCACCACGCGGCGCCGCGACTGGCACGTCGACGGCGCCGCACGGATCGCGCTCGGCCCGCTCCCGTGGGCCGGTGCGATGGCGATGTTCGGCCCGGCCGTGGGAGAGGGGACAGGCGGCTCGGCCGACCCGCTCGTGGGGTGCTTCGGCGGGATTCCCGCGGTGATCCGGGAGGTGGCCGACCGGCTCGCCACGCATCCGTTGTGGTCGGTGCGGTCGCTGGCCGACCAGCTCGGCGGCGACCCGTGCCGCGTGCTCGCGTGCGCGAGCGGCCACCGGCGAGCCCTGGCGGCGACTGTGCGGCGGCTGCCCGGCGAGCAGCGGTCGGTGCTGTCCAGGCTCGCCGCCCTGCCTGCCGAGTTCGATTTCGCCGCGGCCGCGCGGATCCTCGGCCGCGCGGCGGAGGACACGCTGCCCGCGCTCGAGGCACTCGTGGACGTGAGCTTGCTCGACACGCGCGGGGCCGGGCGGTACCGCCGCCACCGGCTCGTGACCCACGTCGCGGCGTGCCGCACGTGTGCGCCGGTGGGTTCCCCCGAACCGGCGGTGCGGGTGGCGTGAGGGAACCGGTGATGACTGTGGGGGAACAGCAGGAGCTTGCCGCCGCGAGCGGGGCGAGACCGGAGCAGGCCGGGAAGGCCGCACCGCGAGGTGCCACCCTGCCGGTCGCCACCGTCGCCGCCGCGGCGCGAGCCGCCGCGGCGCGACAACCGGTCGCACGGCCTGCCGCCGCCGAGACAGCGGTCCGGGACCGTCCGGAGACCACCACGGCACCGATCCCGGTGCAGCACGCCGAGCAGGCCGGACAGGCAGTGCCCTCGCGGCCGCGCGAGCGGCCCGCTCACCGGGAACCGCTCGGCCTGCCGGTGCTGCGCATCGTCTGCTGGCAGCTCGCTCTCGTGCTCGTGTTCCTCGCGGCGGCCGGACCGTGGCCGGTGGTCATCGTCCTGGTGCCGACGGCGGTGGCACTGCTGGGCTGCACCGCGGTGCGGGTGCGCGGCAGGTGGCTGTCCGACGAGCTGGCGCAGCGGGTCCTGCTGCTGCTGCGCCGTCGCGAGCGGGACCTGCCCGGCGCCGACGGGGCCCGGCTGCTGCTCGGGACCCTGGCGCCGGGAGCGAGCGTGCGCACCGCGACGCTGGCCGGGACGCCCTCGGGTGTCGTCAGCCGCGCCGAGGAGCTCGTCGCCGTGCTGCGGCCCGCCGACGCCGGCGCCGCCGCGCTCGTCGAGTTCGCGCTCTCGGGCGCGTCGCTCGGCGACGCCGCCGAGCCGGGACAGCCGGCGGTCCGGTTCCAGCTCGTCGTGCACCGAGGCCCCCGGCAGGCGGACCAGACCCGCGCGTGGCTGGTCGTCAGGGCCGTGCGCGACCCGGGTTTCGCGGACGACGCCCCGCTGCTCGTGGCCGTGAGCAACGCCGTGCGCAAGCTGCACCGCAGGCTGAAGAGGACGGGCCTTGCGGGCGGGCCCCTGACCGCGCTGACGGAGGACGAGGTCCTCGCGACGCTCGCCGCGCTGACCCACACCGGGCCGGGCAGAGCAGCGATCCGGGAGGACCGCCGGTACTGGCGTGCCGGGTCGATCGCGCAGGCTGGCCTGCGCCTTTCGGGCCTGGGAACGCGATCACCGGTGGCCCGCGTGCGCCTGCTGCACCACGTGCTCGCCGCCGTCCCCGGCACCGCCTGCACCTTTTCCGTCACCGTGCCGGGCCACGCCGCGGTGGTCCGGGTGGCCGCGACCACCGACGCCGCCGTCGATGCGGCGACCGGGTGGCTGCTGAGGACGCCGCCACCCGGCATCCACCTCGAGCGCATGGACAACCAACACGCCGCGGCGGTCGCCGCGTCGCTGCCGATCGGAGGAACCCCGTGATGACCCAGCCGCTGCCCGACCTGCGCGAGGCGCCGCCGCGGCTCGCGGTCCTCCAGGGACACGCCTCGTGCCAGCCGGTGTCGCGGCACGCGCGCGTGACGGCGAAGCTGGCCGCCGCACAACGGGAGGTGCTCGTCGTCAGCTCGCTGTGCGGCGCGCCCGGCGACCCGGTGACGGCCTTCCGCCGGATCGACCACGCCAACCTGCGGCGCGGCGTCCGGTACCGGATGCTGTTCCCCGACCACGCGCGGATCGCGGCCGGAGCGTCGCAGCGTCTCGCGCAGCTCGCCCAGGACGGCGCGGAGATCCGCACGATGCCCACCGTGCCCGTCGAGGCGCTCGTCGTCGACAGGGCGTTCGCCATCGTGCCCGCCGAGCGGCAGGGCGGGCACGATGGTGCCGCCGATGTCGCCGACGTGGCCGTGTTCCGGCTGCCGAGCGTCGTCGGAACGATCACCGAGCTGGTCGAATGCCTTTGGCCGTCGGCGGTGCCGCTGACCGGGAACCCGCGGCCCAGGCCTGCCGGGCTGGACAGGCGGGACCGGGACCTGCTGTCGCTGTTGTCGGCGGGCTGTACGGACGAGTCGGCGGCGGCCGCACTCGGCGTCTCGGTGCGGACCGTGCGGCGCATGGTGTCGAGCCTGATGGACCGGCTCGGCGCTCGCAGCCGGTTCCAGGCAGGAGCCAAGGCCGCCGACCGCGGCTGGCTGGAGGGGGCTGCCGATGACTGAGGCCGCGCCGGTGAAGGCCCCGGTCACGCCGCGCACCGTCCTGGTCGACCCCGGCAGGCACGGTGCCTACCCCACCCTCGGCGAGGCGGTGCTGGGTGCGCCCGACGGCGCGTGCGTGTCCATCTCGGCGGGGACCTATGCCGAGACACTCGAGCTGCTCGACCGCAGTCTGACCCTGCGTGCGGCCGAGGGCGCGGAGGTGGTGCTCGACGGCAGCGGCGCCGACGTCCCCGTGCTGTGGGCTCGCGGCGGCGTGCTCGTCGTGCGCGGGCTCACGGTGCGCGCGGGCGCCGCCGCGGGCGTCCAGGTGGAGAACGCGGAGCTGACCGTCGACGGCTGCACGGTGAGCGCCGAGCGAGGGCCGGGTGTGGCGGTCCGTGGCCCGGGCCCGCTGTCCATCACGGACGTCACCATCACGGGAGCGGAGCACGGGCTGGTGCTGGAGGGCACCTCCGGGGTTGTCGAGAACGTCACGATCAGCGACATCGCCGCGGACGGTGTGATCGTCGGGCTCGGGGCCGACCCCGTGATCCGGTCGTGCACGATCGGCGGCTGCGGCCAGCGCGGGTTCTACATCTACCAGCACGCACGTCCGGTCGTGGAGAACTGCCGGGTCTGCAGGACGAGCCAGGCCGGGATCGCGGTGGCGCACCGTGGCGAGCCCGTGCTCCGTCACCTGTCCGTCAGCGAAGCCCTCGGCGTCGGCATCGACGTGGGACCGCACTGTGGAGGCACGATCGAGGGGTGTGACGTGACCGGTACCGCCGAGCCGGCCATCCGGCTCGCCGGCACGGCGACGGCGACGATCGTCGCCGAGCCCACCGCCTCCGCGGACGGTTCCGGACCGCTCGACGGGCTGCTCGCGGACCTGGACGCCATGGTGGGGTTGCCCGGTGTGAAGGCCGAGGTGCGTTCGCTGGTCGACGAGATTCAGGTGAACGCGTGGCGCTCGCGCGCGGGGCTGGCCACCGGCGCGCTCAGTCACCACCTGGTCTTCGCCGGGGCGCCCGGCACGGGTAAGACGACCGTCGCGCGCACCTACGGCAAACTCCTGCGCGAGCTCGGCGTGCTGCCCGCCGGGGAGTTCCGGGAGGTGTCGCGCCGGGATCTGGTCGGTCAGTACATCGGCCACACGGCCGAGAAGACCGCGGGGGTCTTCGAGGAGGCGCTCGGCGGCGTGCTGTTCATCGACGAGGCGTACACGCTGGCCCGGCAGCCCGCCTCCGGTGGCGACTTCGGGCAGGAGGCCATCGACACGCTGGTGAAGCTGATGGAGGACCATCGCGAGCGGATCGCGGTGATCGTCGCGGGCTACACGGCCGAGATGCGCCAGTTCCTCGCCGCCAATCCCGGCCTCGCCTCGCGGTTCGCGAAGACTGTCGAGTTCGAGGACTACACCCCGGACGAGCTGGTCGGCATCATCGGCCGGATGGTGACCGCGGGGGACTACGAGCTGGACTCTCGGTCCGAGCCGGCGCTCGCCGCATACTTCGGCCGGATCTCCACCGAGCCGGGCTTCGGCAACGCCCGCGACGCACGGCGGTTGTTCGAGGCGATCAGGAAGGTCCAGTCCGGTCGGCTGCGCCGGCTCGGCCGGATACCGGACGCCGCTGAGCTACGCGGCCTCACGGTCGCTGACGTACTCGGCGCCATCGAGGGCGCTCAGCCGTTCTGAGCGGGCGGGGCCGGGTCGCCGAGCAGGTACCCGACGCCGCGCACGGTGTGCAGCACCGGCGGAGGGCCGAGCTTGCGCCGCAGCTGCGTGATCAGCACGTCCAGGACGTTGGACGCGGGCGGCACGAGCTCGTCCCACACCGCGGCGATCAGCTCCGTCCTGCCCACCGTGTCGCCCGCCGCGGCGACAAGCCGTTCGAGGACGGCGAACTCCTTGCGCGTGAGGCGCAGTCCGGTGCCGCCGCGCCTGGCCTCGTGCGCGCCGACATCCAGTTCGAGGTCCCGCCACCGCAGCACCGACGGCGTGGGCAGGCCGCTGCGGCGGCACAGGCTGCGCACCCTGACCACGAGCTCCGGCACCGCGAACGGCTTGACCAGGTAATCGTCGGCCCACGCGAGCCCCGCGATGCGGTCGCGCACCGTGTCGCGCGCGGTGAGGAACAGCACCGGGACCGTCCATCCCGCCTGCCGGCGGCGCTCGACGTAGGGCAGCGCGTCGCCCGCGGGCAGCATCCGGTCGAAGACCACGCAGTCGTAGGCGTTGACGGCGAGCGCCTCGTCGGCCTCCCGGAGGTCGGCTGCCGTGTCGACGGCGAGCCCTGAACCCCGCAGAGCCGCCTCCACCGCCACCCGCAGGTTCTCGTCGTCCTCGGCCACCAGTACGCGCACGTGCGCGAGGTTAGCGCAGTGTGCGGCCGGTGCCTGTCATCAAATCCTCATTCGCCGTGCAGCACCGTGGCATCCAACCGGATACCCGAACGTGAAAGGCAGTGACATGGAACAGACCACGCAGCGGCCGCGGATGCCGTTCTCTCTGAAGGTCTCGCTGGGCATCCTGGCGTTTCAGGTGCTGTCCAACGGTGCCATGGGAGTCCTGCTGCTGTACTTCGCCGCGGAGGATGCCGAGCACGGCCGCTCGGTGCCGGGGTTGCAGTACGTGCTCGCCTACGTATCGGTGGCCGTCGCGGTCGTGCTGATCGGGTGCGCCGTGCTACTGGGCCGCCGGGTTCCGGGGGCGAGGATCGTGGTGGCGGTGCTCGAGGTGCTCACGGTGATCAGCGGTCTCCTCGCCGTCGTCCAGGGCGCCGTCCAGGGCGTGGTCGGGATCGTGCTGGCGGTCCTCGTGATCGCGCATCTGTTCCGCGCCGACGTCAGCGCCTGGCTGCGCCCCGCGCCGGCGGAATCCGTCACGCGTACTGGGTGAGTCCCAGGCAGATCAGGAAGACCGGCAGAGCGAACAGCGCCAGCTGGTGGAACGGCCGGGGACGGCGCCAGCCGACGAGGTAGGTCAGCGGCGTGCCGAACAGGGCCACGGTGACGAGCGCGGGGCCGTACGAATAGTAGAGGCCGTCCGGGTCGGGGGGCCCGGCGGCGACAAGGACGACGAGCGTGAGCACGGCCTCCCACAGCAGGATCGAGGCCAGTGACAGCAGCCACCCGCGTCCGCGTTCATGTTGCTGTCGCTCGGTGCTGTTCTCGGAAGTCGGCATGTGCCCAGCATGGCCGCGCCGGGCCGGCGGCCGGCGCTACTGGCAGCAAGCGGACAGACCACGCCGCCGGCACCCGGGCCGGGCGACACTGACGCGAGACGACAAGCTCCTTCTCCAGTTCCGAGAGGTACGAGATGACGGCACCTTCCGACGACGGTTCCGGCGCCGGCGGGGGCGGCACCGACAGCGCCGGCGCCCCGCCACCCGCTGCGGAGGCGGAGGCACCGCCGGAAGCCTCCCCGGAGGCCCCGGCGCCCGCGGAAGAGGAACCCGCCCCGGAGCAGGACGCACCCGCGGACGCCACGACGGCGAGCGAGCCCGCCGACGCCGCACCGGCCGATGATGGAACCCAGGCACCCGAGTCCGGGGGCACGGAGCAGCCCGGACAGGAAGCACCGGCCGCGGACGCCGGGGAGGACGTACCGGGAACCATCCCCGGCGGCCAGATGCGGGAGACCGACGACGCGCCGGGCGAGGGTGCCGGCGAGGAACGGGAAGCCGACGGGATCCTGCCGCTGGACGACGAGTTCGCGACGACCGTCCGAAACGAAGGTCCGAACCTCCAAACGCCGGCGGGGATACTCGACGATCTCGGCCAGCAGTGGAACGGCACCGGTGGCGATGCCGACGCCGCGCACGCGGACGGCTCGGGTGGCGTGGCGGCCGTCAGCGAGTCGTGGCAGGACCCGGCTCAGGAGGAACTGCGGCGGCGGACGGATTCCTCGCTCGAGGAAACGCGCGGCGTCGGCGACAGCGCCAGGGCGATGGACGAACAGGTACGCCGTGCGGGAGAGCAGGCCCGGGCGGCCACGGACGCGATCGAGCAGAACACCGCTCGGCAGGCACCCGGCTACTATCTCGCCACTTCGACACTCCCGCCCGGCGAACGCGACGTCGCGGCCCGGCGCATCGTCGACATCACTGTCGACGGCAATCGCGACATCGCCAACCAGGCGGCGGCCAACATCATGAACGATCCCGGCTGGGACCGCGTCGAAGCCCCGCTGCCTGGTGCCGGCGACCCCACGCCGGCGCTGTACGCCGCGGGCAGCGGCGCGCTCGATGCCGGAGCCAACCTCCTCGCCGAGCGGCACGCGTCCACCGTCGCGGCCCAGGGACTCGACGATGTCGCTCCGAAGGTGCTGAAGGCCGGGAAGGTGGCGGGCGGCGCGCTCGGTCTGCCCCTGGCGATCGCCAGTGCGGCCCACGACGCCCACGCGGGACCGCCCGATGAAAGGGAGTCGCTCGTGCAGGCCGCGGCGTCGAACGGCGCCGGATTGCTGGCGAGTATCGCGGCTCCCGCCGCGGCGGGAGCCGTGGCCGGTGCTGTGGGCGGCGCGGGCATCGGCGCGATCCCCGGTGCCCTGATCGGGCTTGGTGCGGGAGTCATCGCCTCCGGCGCAGTCGACTCGCTGTTCGAGAACGGCTTCTCCGACCCAGGAGGAGCGCTCCTCGACGGAGTCAACTCGCTGGGCGACACGGCCTCCTCGCTCGTGGACGCCGCCGACTCCGCCGATGCCGCGATCAACAGCAAGATCCGCGAGGCCTGGAATGCCCTTTTCTGAGCGCCCATCGCGGACCGCCCTGTCCACGACAGAATCAGGAGAAGCCATGTTGGACACAGCGAGAAGCGACCCCGCCCGAACACTCCCGCCGGTCGTCTACCTCCCGTGCGTCGAGCACGTCAGGAACCCCCAGGACGCTGTCGTCGAGTACCGGCGCACGAAGGACCACCGCGTGGCACTGCTGGTCTACTCGGCGCTCGACCGGCTTCAGTCCTGCTGCGGCGACGACCAGCCCTGGGTGGTCTGCCCGACCACCATGCTCGCGCCGCTGATGCAGGCCGTGCCCTTCGACCTGGTGCTGCTCGACGCGGTCATCCCGGACGAACACCGCGGCCTTGCCGGGAACCCGCGACCGCGGCACACGACCGCGTGAGACCCATAGGAGGCGACCGATGACGCGATACGACATGGATCCGGACGGGGTGACCCGGGGAACCAGCCGGCTTCGGGCGGCGGGTGAGGCGTTCGACTCGGCGTGGCGTCGCCGCCGGGAGGCACTCATCGCCGGCCTGTCCGGAGTGGGCAACGACGCCATCTCGCAGGCGTTCCGGGCGAGGTACCTGCCGATTGCCGAACGCCTGATGGCGCGCGCGGACGCCATTCCCGTCTCGTACCGCAACACGTGTGACGACGCGCAATGTTGCGTCGACGACTACCTGGCCGCCAACACGCGCGGCACGAGCACCGTCCGCGGCCTGACGGGCGCGGACCCGGCAGATCCCACGCAACGCGGTCAGTAGGCCCGCCGGAGACCGGGCCTGCCGTCCGCATTCGTACAGTGGCCGACGCATGGAAGGGCAACGACGCAACGGAGCATGGCCTGGGCGCGGTGCTCGGGCGGTACGAGACCGACAACCTGCACCGGAGGAGGATCGCCTTCGTGGCCGTGCCCCTGGGCGCTGTCGTCGCCTGTGCCGGCCTGTTGGACCGTAAGAAATGGAGAACTCGAGTCGAGCCTGCTAACGAAATCTTCCAATACCAGCGTTGGATCAGCTGGAGGCTGGTGAGATCGGCCAGCGCTATCCGGCGATCCCTCGCATGTGGCGGACCGCGTGGGAGGAGTTCACAACATTTTTGGCGTATCCGGTGGAGATCCGGCGGGCGCTCTACACGACGAACGTGATCGAATCGCTCAACGCCCGGCTACGCAAAGCCACCCGCAACCGCGGAGCTTTCCCGTCCGAACAAGCAGCGTTGAAAACGCTCTACCTCAACGTCCGCGCCATGACACGCCCAGACGGCGTCATCGGCATCACCCGCTCCAACGGCTGGAAAGCTACCCTCAACGCGTTCGCCATCCAATTCAGCGACCGCATCAACATCAACAAGTAGACCACGGCCTTACACAGTTGATCGGGCTCTGACCAAATCCGATGGTAGCTGTGTGTGTCGGTTCGTGTCGAATGTGGTGCTGTGTGCCAGCGTGACGCCA
>NZ_JAEHOB010000014.1 GCF_016464705.1 Qaidamihabitans albus | reverse complement strand
CCAGAGACTTCCACTGTCACCGATGTCCCCGAACTTCACAGGCTGGAGCAACGGCGGGCGCAGGAACGTGAACTACTCGGGCAGCTTCAATCCGTCCGGCAACGGATACCTGTGTCTCTACGGGTGGACGTCGAACCCGCTCGTGGAGTACTACGTAGTGGACAACTGGGGAACCTACCGGCCCACGGGCGACTACAAGGGCACGGTCACCAGTGACGGCGGAACGTACGACATCTACCAGACGATGCGATACGACTCGCCCTCCGTCGAAGGCACCCGGACTTTCCCTCAGTTCTGGAGCGTCCGGCAGTCGAAGAGGACGGGCGGAACCATCACCACCGGCAACCACTTCGACGCATGGGCACGGCACGGAATGAACCTCGGTAATTTCAGTTACTACATGATTCTCGCGACAGAGGGGTACCAGAGCAGCGGGAACTCGAATATCTCGGTGAGGGGATGAACATTCCCGAGAAGACCGTCTCCGGTTGATCTCTGGATTACCGGCTGACCTTGCCTGTGGCGCGGCGTCCACGAGTCGCCGCGCCACAGTACCCAGAGTCTTCGAACTCGGCCCAAGACCGGAGGACGTGGACCATGCGCGGAAGACCGTTTCCAGGCATCGCCGCCGTCGCCGCACTCGTCATGGCCCTCGTGCTGACGGCGCATGTCGTCGCGACATCCGCGCGTGACGTCACCGCACCCGCCGCCGGCGGCGACGTGGCCTCGGTGACGGAACGCGGGCACTGGGTCAACACGTGGGTGTCGATGCCGCAGTTGACCGAACCGCACAACATGCCGCCCCCACCGTTCACACAGGACAACCTGGTGATGGCCGACAGCACGTTGCGGCAGACCGTGCGGGTATCGGTTGGCGGGCAACGGATGCGGCTGCGGTTCTCGAACGCGTTCGGCGGGGCGGCGCTGCCGATCACCGCGGTATCGGTGGCGCTGCCGGCGCGCGGTGAGGCCGGTGCGCGGGCCATCCAGCCGGGCACCTCGCGTGCGGTGACCTTCAACGGCCGTTCGTCCGTGGTCGTTCCGACCGGTGCGCAGATGGTGTCCGACCCGCTGGACTACCCCGTGGCACCACGAACGAACCTCGCGGTCACGGTGTACCTGGCGGAAGGGCAGGCGTCCAATGACATCACGTCACATCCGGGCTCCAGGACTACTTCCCACCTGCTCAGCGGTAGCCACGTCGAGGACGTGGACCTGCCCGGGGCGACGCCCACCGACCACTGGTACCTCCTGAGCGGTATCGAGGTGCGAGCCAAACGCACCGTGGCAGGCGCGGTGGTGCTGGGAGACTCGCTGACCGACGGCCGCGGCTCCACCACCAACATGAACGATCGCTGGCCGGACCAGTTGCTCGACCGGCTCCAGTCCCACCACCGCACGGCCGGCATCGCCGTGCTGAACCAGGCGGCCGGGGGCAACCGGGTGCTCAACGACGGTCTCGGCCCCAATGCCCTCGCCAGGCTGGACCGCGATGTTCTCGCGCAGAGCGGGGTCGAATGGTTGATCGTGTTCGAGGGCGTCAACGACATCGGCACGGCGGACGCCACGGAAGCCGCCCAGAAGAACGTCGCCGACGATCTGATCGCGGCGTATGAGCAGATCATCGTCCGTGCGCACGCGCAGGGGATCCGCGCCTACGGCGCGACACTGCTGCCGTTCGGCGGCAACGAAACCTACGACGACCCGGACGGGCGCCGGGAAGCCGCCCGCCAGGCGGTGAACCGGTGGATCCGGACGAGTGGCCGCTTCGACGCGGTCATCGACTTCGATGCTGTGGTCCGTGACCCCGCGAACTCCGAGCGGCTGCTCCCCGCCGCCGACGTGGGGGACCACCTGCATCTGAACCCGGCGGGCTACCAGATGCTCGCCGACGCCGTCCCCGCCCGCCTCTTCCGGTAGGCCACNCGCCGACGTGGGGGACCACCTGCATCTGAACCCGGCGGGCTACCAGATGCTCGCCGACGCCGTCCCCGCCCGCCTCTTCCGGTAGGCCACCACCCCTCGTGAGTGCGCACGCGAGTTAGAACACTGTTACGCACTCACGACCGGTGACCTGCGGAACAGTCTCATCGGAGTTTGGCGAGAAGATCAGCGAGCACAGCGGCCTTGGAACGGCGGCCAACCTGCGCCTCCATTTCGCCGCCCGGGTCGGCGTGACGCCTACCGACTACCGGCGCGCGTTCGAAACGCCCTGAGCAGCCTCCCTGGATCGTCTTCGACGAGTCTCGCTGACGAGAGTGAGGATTTCTCGTTCCGCGGCCGCATGTTCAGGCCCAGTGGACGAACAAAACGGGAACGGAAGCTACTCACTCCGTCCCACTCTCAACATATAGCGCACCGGGGGACTTGCGGCAAGACCCGGGTCGTGCCGCAAGATTGCCGACCGAGGTCGGAACCTCCGGAAACGGGAGTCGCGAGGTGCGTGTGTTGTTGCCGACGTATGGGTCGTGCGGGGACGTCGAACCGCTGGTGGGACTCACCGTGCGGTTACGTGCACTCCGGCCGGTTCGACGCGGCCGCAGTGTTTCCGCAGGTCACCGGTCGTGAGTGGGGAACCGCGTTCTAACTCGGCTGAACACTCACGAGAGGTGACCAGGCACAACGGCGCGCCTGCATGGGATCAACGACAGGCTCACTGTGAGGGGTATGTGTCAACTCAGGGGTACGAAGAGGAATTGCGGTCCGAGCGGAGCTATGTGGCCGGGCTCTACACGCGGCTCGACGCCGAGCGCGCGCGGGTGAAGCGGGAGTACGACGCGGCCTTGCGTGGCCCTGTCGGTCGGGAAAGCGGCGGGACACCGATGGAACGCGATGTCGAGGTACGCACGCTGGCCAAAGAGATGAAGCGGCTGGACGTGGCGGACGACGGGTTGTGCTTCGGCCGGTTGGACACCAATTCGGGTGCGCGTTCCTACATCGGCCGCATCGGCCTTTTCGACGAGGAGAACGAGTACGAGCCGCTCTTGCTCGACTGGCGGGCACCGGCGTCGCGGGCGTTCTACGTCGCCACCGCCGCGAACCCGGAGGGCATGCGTCGGCGCCGCCAGTTCCACACGCGCGGGCGTCAGGTGCTCGATTTCACCGACGAGGTGCTCGGCCGCCCCGATGGTGACGAGCGAGGGGACCCGGCCCTGCTCGCGGCGGTCAACGCTCCGCGTGGCGACGGGATGCGCGACATCGTGGCGACGATCCAGGCCGAGCAGGACGAGATCATCCGGCTCGATCATCCGGGGGTGCTGGTGATCGAGGGCGGTCCGGGTACCGGGAAGACCGTGGTGGCGCTGCATCGCGTCGCCTACCTGCTCTACACCCAGCGGGAACGGATGGAACGCCATGGTGTGCTCGTGGTCGGGCCGAACCCGGCGTTCCTGAGCTACATCGGCCGCGTTCTGCCGTCGCTGGGCGAGACCGACGTGGTGTTCATGACCACCGGCGACCTCGTACCCGGTCTGCGCGTCACCGCAGAGGACAGCCCGGAAGTCGCGCGGCTGAAGGGCTCGCTCGAGGTCCTGGACGTGCTCGCGGCGGCGATCGCCGATCGGCAGCGGCTGCCGGAGCAGCCGCTGCCGATCGAACTGGGAGGTGTCACGCTGCGGATCGACGCCGAGACCGCGGAGTGGGCCATCCAGGAGGCGCGGGCGAGCGGGCTGCCGCACAACGAGGCCCGCGCGGTGTTCGGTGAGATCGTCACCTATGTGCTCACCGAACGGGCGATCGCCCGGATCGGCCGGGGCTGGCTGACCCGGGCGGATCGCGAAGAGTGGGAGCAACTGCGGGCGGACCTGCTCTCCGAGCTCGTGGGCGACGACACGTTCAGCGCCGCGCTCGGCGAACTCTGGCCGATACTGACCCCGGAAACACTGCTGGCATCGCTGTACGAGTCTCCCGAACGGCTGCGGGCGGCAGGCGCCGACCAGGCGCTGTGGCGCGCCGAGGGGGACGCCTGGACGGTGTCGGACGTGCCGCTGCTCGACGAGCTGGTCGACCTGCTGGGTCGCGACAAGGCGGCTGACAACTCCGCCGAGCAGGCCGCCGAGCGGGAACGGAAGGCCGAGGCCGAGTACGCCGCCGGGGTGATGGACCTCATGAAGCTGGACCGCGAGGAACTGGACGAGGACGTCCAACTGGTCGCCGAGAACCTGCTCTACGCCGAGGACCTGGCCGATCGCTTCGTCGAGCGCGACACGCGTGACCTCGTCGAACGCGCCGCCGCGGACCGGGACTGGACCTACCGGCACGTCGTGGTCGACGAGGCGCAAGAGCTGTCCGAAATGGACTGGAGGGTGCTGATGCGGCGCTGCCCTTCCCGATCCTTGACGGTGGTCGGCGATCTCGCCCAACGCCGTTCGATGGCCGGAGCGGCATCCTGGGAGGAGATGCTGGAGCCGTACGTGCCCGGCCGCTGGGTCTACCGCTCGCTGTCGGTGAACTACCGCACCCCTGCGGAGATAATGGCCGTCGCCGCCGCGCTGCTCGACGAGTTCGCGCCAGGAGTCCGGCCACCCGAGTCGGTCCGCGCGTGCGGCGTCCGGCCGTGGTCCAAGCGGGTCACCGAGGACGAGCTGCCCGCCGCCATCGATGAGTTCGTGCGGGACGAAGCCGCACGCGAGGGCACCAGCATCGTGATCGGGCCGCCGGATGTGCCGGGCGCTGTGCCGCCCTCGGAGACGAAGGGCTTGGAGTTCGACGCCGTCCTCGTCGTGGAACCGATGAGGATCCTCGCCGACGGCCCACGCGGTGCGGCCGAGCTCTACGTCGCCCTCACCCGCGCCACCCAGCGCCTCGGCGTCCTGCACCAGGGCCCGTTGCCGCAGGCCCTGACCGGACTCGCCGAAACCGGAATCCCCGCCAGGGCCGGAAGTCGGCGGCCGGCGTAGCACCCACCGCCGCCACCTCGACCGCGGTCCGAAGAGGCTCGAAGAGATGCCGCACTGTCCATAACGGACCTGCTGCCGTCAGCGAGCGGCGCTGTGCGGATCGTCAGCCATGCCGCGGTCGACGTGGTCGGCGTGGAAAAGGGCCTGGCTGAGCAGGCGGCGCACGTGCTCGTCGGCGGCGGAGTAGTAGACGAAGGTGCCCTCGCGTCTGCCCTTTACCAGACCGGCGAGCCGGAGCTTGGCCAGGTGCTGGCTGACGGCGGTCGGGGCGGCACCGGCGAGCTCTGCCAGGCACGCGACCGAGGACTCACCCTGTAGCAACGCCCACAGGACCTTGATCCGGGTCGGGTCGGCAAGCAGCCGGAACGACTCGGCCGCCAGATGCACCTGCTCCTCCGTGGGCATGTCGAAGTCCGGCAACGATGTGTGCATGGCCCCAGCATAACCTGCCTGGCCAGCTACTTGCGTATCTGCGTGAGTGCGCATATACGATGCCTGAGTGACTGTCGCGGCGCGAACCCCCGAGCACAACGTCGGCACCGGCATCGGCACCCGCCGGCGGAAGGCCGGCCGGCGCGGGATGTGGGCGTTGCGGGAGGTGCGGTGGGCGAGCGTGGCGACGGCCCTGTTCGGGCTCGGCCTGCTGGCCCAGCTCGCCGACGGCCCGATCTGGCTGTGGTGGGCGCTGTACCTGGCCTGCTACGGCGCGGGCGGGTGGGAGCCGGGCCTTGCGGGGCTGCGGGCGCTGCGCGAACGCAGGCTCGACGTCGATCTGCTGATGGTCCTGGCGGCCATCGGCGCGGCCGCGATCGGGCAGGTCTTCGACGGAGGTCTGCTCATCGTCATCTTCGCCATCTCCGGGGCCCTGGAGGCGATCGCGAGCAAACGCACCGAGGACTCGGTCCGCGGCCTGCTGGACCTGGCTCCCAGCCGGGCCACCCGGCTCACCGGCACGGGGGAGGAGGTCGTGGACACCGCGGCGTTGCGGGTCGGCGACGTGATCCTGGTACGTCCGGGCGAGCGGGTCGGCGGCGACGGCGAGGTGGTGGCCGGTGGGAGCGAGGTCGATCAGGCCACCATCACCGGTGAGTCGCTGCCGGTCGACAAGGCACCCGGGGACGAGGTGTTCGCGGGCACCCTCAACGGCACCGGTGTGCTGCGGGTGCGGGTGACCAGCCCGGCCGGTGACACGGTGATCGCCCGGATCGTCACGATGGTCGCCGAGGCCAGTGCCACCAAGGCACGGACCCAGCTGTTCGTCGAGAAGATCGAGCAGCGCTACTCGGTCGGCATGGTGGCCGCCACGGTAGGGCTCTTCGTGATCCCGCTGCTGCTCGGTGCCGCGGTCGAGCCCACCCTGTTGCGTGCCATGACATTCATGATCGTCGCCTCGCCGTGCGCGGTGGTGCTGGCGACCATGCCGCCGATGCTGTCCGCGATCGCCAACGCGGGGCGGCACGGCGTACTGGTGAAGTCCGCCGTGGTTCTCGAACGGTTCGGTACCGCCACCCGGGTGGCTTTCGACAAGACGGGCACCCTCACGGAAGGCACGCCGCGGCTGACCGAGATCCGTTCCCTGCCCGGGGCCGGGATGAAGGACGCCGAGCTGCTCGCGCTGGCCGCCGCCGCGGAGAACCCCTCGGAGCATCCACTCGCGCGTGCCGTCGTGGCCGCGGCGGATGACGCCGGGATACCGCTGCGCCCTGCCGAGGCGTTCACATCCGCGCCCGGGCGAGGCGTCACCGCTCGGGTCGGCGAACGCCACGTCGAGATCGGCAGCCCGGCCCAGCTGCTGGACGATCGGGACGAGACGGCGCTCGGCACGGTCGCCGAGCTGGCACGGGCCGGGCGCACGGCCGTCATCGTGAAGATCGACGGTGCCCCGGCCGGGGTGCTGGGGCTGGCCGACCGGCTACGTCCCGGCGCCGCCGACGCCGTCGCCCGGCTCACCGCCCTGACCGGCGCCCGGCCACTACTGCTCACCGGCGACAGTCCTCGCGCCGCCGCCCGGCTCGCCGCGGAGGCCGGCATCACCGACGTCCGCGCGGGCCTGCTGCCCCGGGACAAGGTCACCGCCGTGCGCGAACTCGAGGCCAAGGGCGCCAAGGTGCTGCTGGTCGGCGACGGCGTCAACGACGCTCCCGCGCTGGCCGCCGCCCACACCGGAATCGCGATGGGTCGCGCGGGATCGGATCTGGCGCTGGACACCGCGGGCGCGGTCATCACCCGCGACGACCTCGCCACCGTGCCCGCCGTCCTCGCGCTGGCTCGCCGAGCTCGCCGTCTCGTCGCCGCCAACCTCGTCATCGCGGGGACCTTCATCGGCGTCCTGGTGGCCTGGGACCTGTTCGCGACGTTGCCCCTGCCGCTCGGGGTGGCCGGACACGAAGGCTCCACCGTCATCGTCGGCCTCAACGGACTGCGCCTGCTGCGCCGCGCCGCCTGGGAGCGCGCCGGCCGCGGCTGAAGCCCGGCGGCCCACCCGATCGAACCGGCGCGTGGCCTCTCTTGTGGTTACTCAGGCACCGTAGGAGAGTGTCTGAAGACGTGGAGGAACGCACTAATGGCGACCAAGCGGTTGAGAGCCTCGTCCGAGGAAGCGGACCTGACGCGCGCGGACTCCCTGGCGCGGGAGATCTTCTCGGACGTCGCCAACAAGTGGGCGCTGCTGATCATCGAGTTCCTCGGCGAAGGCACCCTGCGCTTCAGCGAGCTGCGGAACGAGGTCGAGGGCATCAGCCACAAGATGCTCACCCAGAACCTGCGCATGCTTGAGCGCAACGGCCTGGTCGAGCGGAACGTGCACCCCACCGTGCCGCCGCGGGTGGAGTACACCCTCACCGAGTCGGGCCGGGCCCTACGAGGGACGATCGATGGAATGTGCGCCTGGACCCGCCAGTATCTCGGTCACATCGAAGCCTCCCGCCGCCGCTTCGACACCTGACGGGCTTCCCGAACTATCCGAGCGAACGGCATCTGCTCAGTCGAGGACCGCGGTCGCGTCGACCTCGACCAGATGGTCGGGCGCGGCCAGTGCCGCAACGCCCAGCAGCGTGCCCGGTGGGACCGGCGCACTCCCGAGCTTCGCGGCCGCCCGAGCGACGCCCTCCAGGAACAGGGGCATCTTGTCGAGGGTCCAGTCGACGACGTAGACGGTCAGTTTCGCCACGTCGTCGAACGAGCCGCCGACGTCGGCGAGGGCGGTGCCGACATTGAGGTAGCACTGCTCGACCTGAGCGGCGAGGTCACCTTCGCCTACCGTGACCCCCCTGGCGTCCCAGGCGACCTGCCCGGCGATGTGGACCAGCTTCGACCCGGTCGCGATCGACACCTGCCGGTAGGCGTCGATCTCCGGCAGTCCGGTGGGGTTCGTCAGGGTGATGGCCATGTCGCCTGCCTCTCTTCTGGTTACTCAGGAACCATAGGAGAGTGAACGACGACATGGAAGAACGCACTTTTTCGTGACTGGGGAACCTGATGGTGACCATGCAGTTCGCAGGCTCGCCCAGGGCCGGCTTCAGATGCGGTCGACCACCACACGCATGCACTCGGTGCGGCCGCAGCAGGGGACGCCGCACTGCTGCTTGCCCGTCGGGCGCAGGCATCCGACGCAGAGGCCGTCCACCACCTTCTTCGTGGTCCGCACGACCTTGCACTTGCGGTTGGCGACCCGCTCCGCGGACCTGTCGAGCACGCGACCGGCCTCTGCCCAGAAACCCATCTCTCTACTCCTCTCCCGCGCTATAGGGACACAGCGTGAGCGGAGTATCACTCACCGCGCTCGGCGTCTCAAGGAAGTCCACCTGACGGACTGACGCGCTCCCTTCGACGCCAGGACGGCGACGCGGCGAGCGGGATGAGCGGAGCGGCTCTGATGCTGCGCTACACGAAATGACAGCCGTGCACGAGAATCGTCGCCGACGGGGCCCGGTTCGGCCTTGTGCGGGTTTGGCCGACGTTACCGAAGGAGCTCATCGTGGAGCAGAACGCGCTTGTCGAGGTCGGCCTGCCGGTCGCCCTGTTCCTCATCATGATCGGCATAGGGCTGACGCTCACGTCGAGGGACTTCGCCCGGGAGGCCAGGGACCCGCGCGGCATCATCGTCGGGACGCTCGGCCAGATCGTGCTGATGCCCGCGCTGGCGTTCCTGATCGCGTACCTGCTGTCGCTGCCGGCCGCGGTCGCCGTGGGCCTCGTCATCATCGCCGCTTGTCCTGGCGGCACGACGTCGAACCTCATCGCGTATCTCGCGCGGGGCAACGTCGCGCTGTCCATCGTGCTGACCGTGCTGGCCAGCCTGATCACGATCGTGACCCTGCCGATCGCTGCCAACCTCGCACTGCGCTGGCAACCCGCCGCGTCGGGCGTCGCGATCGAGGTGCCTGTCCTGCGGACCATCGCCCTACTGGTCGTCATCGTGCTGGTTCCGGTGGCGATCGGTATGGTGCTCCGCGCCAGGTGGCCCGAGCGTGCCGCCGCGCTCGAACGGGCGGTGTCGCTGTTCGGCGGGGTGGTGCTGGCCGTCCTCATCGTGGCGATCGCGATCTCGCTGGGTGCCGACATCTGGACCTATCTCCGGCAGGCGGGGGTCGCCGCCGTGCTGCTCAACCTCGGTGGACTCGCCGTCGGCTACGGGATCATGCGACTCGCCCGCCTTTCGTTCGAGAGCCGTCTCGCGGGTGCGATCGAGTTGGGGATCAAGAACGCCACCCTCGGCATTCTCATCGCCGTCAACGTGATCGGATCCGAGGCCCTGGCGGTGCCGTCGGCCGTCTACGGCGTGCTGATGTACGCCTCCGCTGTCGGCGTCGTGGCCTACGGGCGCCGAAGGGCCCGTAGGGCGCCCACCGCAGGCGAGGTGGTTCCCGAGACCCCGTAGGCGGCGCGGGCGATCCTGACCGCCTCGCCCGCGGTCGCCGTCCGCGACCGGGTGGCCCGTTGCCGTTCGGCCACGGCCACGCTTGCCGAGAGCTCAGCACCGCCTGCCGGCACGTCAACGGCCGAGCTGCGTCAGTCCAGGCAGAACTCGTTGCCCTCGGGGTCGGTCATGGCGATGAAGCCTGCGCTCATCGGGGGAGCGGGCTCGTCGCGACGTACCCGCGTCGCTCCCAGTGCGACGAGCCGGTCGCACTCGGCTTCCAGCGCCGCCATCCGTTTCTCTCCCTGTAGCCCGGGAGCCGCGCGGACGTCGAGGTGGAGGCGGTTCTTGGCGACTTTGTCCTCCGGGACCTGCTGGAAGAACAGCCGTGGGCCGTGCCCGTCCGGATCCTCGACGGCCGACTTCGTGTTGCGCTGCTCCTGCGGTACGCCGAGCCGGGCGAGGAAGTCGTCCCACGCGGCCAGCGGGTCGGCGCCCTCGGGCAGGTCGGCTCCGGGCGGGCCGGGGTGGACGTAGCCCAGTACGTCGCGCCAGAAGGAGGACAGCGCCCTCGGGTCGTGGGCGTCGAAGGTGACCTGGATGTGGCGGCTCATCGGTTCGCTCCTCGTCGTGGCCTCGTGTGCAGGTAGAGGTCGCGCAGCAGGCAGACCTCGGACAGGTGGTGGATCAGCTCGCGGTGGATGTGCAGCACCAGATCGGCCATGGGCGCCTCGCGGAAGGGCTCCTTCGCGCCGACCGGTACCCGGAGCCCGGCCTCGCCGAGGTCGCGCACCCCGGCCAGTCAGGCGTCGAGCTGCGCCTCCAGCTGGTCGAGCGCGCCGGCCGCGCTGCCGGCATATTCCCAGGTCTCGTACGAAGCCTCAGGCGCACCGAAGTGTGCCGCGTTGCGTGCGGCGAGCACGCCGACGATGACGTGACCGAGTCGCCAGGCGATCGTGGTGAAGGCCGCGGGGACCGGCTCGGGGAAGGCGTAGTCGATGGTGAAGCTCCCGGCGCCGACCTGCACGGGTGCCGTCGAGCTGCCACGCGGCCGTACGCTCCAGGCGTCCGGCACCGGCGACCAGAAGTACTCGTCGTCGGTGAGGCCGTCGAGCCGGGCTCGGAGCTGCTGGTTCCAGTGGAACTCCCACTGCTCGCGCAGTGTCCGGTTCCAGTCGAGTTCTGCGTCCATGTCATGCACCCTGACACTCTCGGCGGACAGGATCGGTCCGCTATCTGTCTTCTAACAGGTGAGTCGACATGGACGTGGCAAGCGGTGAAGAGCGGGGGACGACGGAGCGGGTGCTCACCCTGCTCGGGTTGCTGCAACAGCGCCGGGTCTGGACCGGTCCCGAGCTCGCCGAACGGTTGGCGGTCACGCCGCGCACGGTACGGCGCGACGTCGAGCGGCTGCGTACGCTCGGCTATCCGGTGCATGCTGGCCAGGGTGTCGGCGGTGGCTACCGGCTCGGTCCGGGGCAGGACCTGCCGCCGCTGCTTCTCGACGACGAGGAGGCGATCGCCACCGCGGTCTCGCTGCTCGCCGGTGCGGGTGGCGCGGTCGCCGGCGCAGGCGATGCCGCACTCCGGGCGCTGACCAAGCTCGACGGGGTGCTGCCCACCCGGCTGCGGCACGAGGTGCGCGCGCTCTCCGGCTCCGTGGAGTCCTTCGGCGGCGGACGCACGCCGGTCGGTCCCGAGGTGCTCCTGACACTGGCCAGAGCCTGCCGCGACGAGGTTGAGGCAGGCTTCGACTACCCTCGCCCGGACCTCCTCCGGGAGGTGTCCCCAGGCAGCGAGGTGCGACGGCGGCGGGTCGAGCCCTACCGCCTGGTCGCCTCCGACCGGCGCTGGTACCTCCTCGCCTACGACCTTGATCGCGACGACTGGCGCAGCTTCCGCGTCGACCGGATGACCGATGTGTCCGCACGGAACTGGCGCTTCCGCCCGCGGCCGGCGCCCGACGCGGCGACCTACGTGCAGGAGGGTGTGGCGAGCCGCGTCTACCCGCACCAGGCGCGCTTCCTCGTGCACGCTCCGGCCGGCACGGTGCGCGCGCAGATTCCGGCGTCGGCGGCCGTCGTACGACAGCGAGGGAGCAACGTCTGCGAGGTACTCAGTGGCGCCGGGAGCCTCGACTTCGTCCTCATGCACGTCCTCCTGCTCGGACACGACTTCGAGGTGGTCGACCCTCCGGAACTCGGGAAGCGCTGTCGTGTGCTGGCGGAGAGATTGCTGTCAGCCGGTTCGGCGATCTCACCGGTGCCGGACACAGAGGAGTCATGAGGCAATGTGCAACTAATAGTTGCATACCGGCAGAAGGTCGGCTAGCGTGAGACGCAACCGATTGTTGCGCATGGAGGAATCGTGAAGAGCGTCGAGTACGGCAGTATCGAACGAGAGATCCACGTCGACGCCTCACCCGAGGTCGAAGCGACTCCCGGCGCGGTCGGGGAGCTTGTCTGGGGCGACAGGGCAAAGGTCGTCCGATCGCCGTGGTGAGCGCCGAGCCGCCTCGGTTGTTCTCGTTCCGCTGGTGCTATCCCGATGGCAAGGACAACGCCGACGCCGCCGACGCCGCCGACGGCTCGCTGCTGGTCACCTTCGCTCAGCCCGTCGGAGACGGGCACCAGGGTTCGGCTCACCGGGACCGGGTTCCGGGAGATGGCCTGGGAGGCCGCGAAGCCGGCGGAGCGCTACCGCGAGCACAGCGTCGGCTGGGACACCTTTGTTCCCCGGCTCGGGGAGCACCTCGCGCGGCTGGTGCCGACCCCACGACCGCCGCCGTCGACGACGACCTGTGGTCCGCGGTCGGGGATCCGACCCGTCGGCGAATGCTTCGACCTGCTTCTGGCGGACGGCGACGGCACGGCCACCAGCCTCAGTGAGCAGCCCGTGACACGGCAGGCCATCGCGAAACATCCCGGCGTGCTCGACCGCATCGGCCTGGTGCACGCCACGCCTGCAGGGCGAGAGAGGAGGTACCGGTTGGACGAGGCGCAACTTGCTCGCGCGGTCGAGCAGTTGTCCTCGGTGGGGGCGGCGTGGGATGCCAGGTTCCGGCGTATCAAGCGGATCGCCGAGGCGATTCAGCGCACGAAAGACCAGCGCGGCACGCTGCAGTGAATTCATGAAGGTCGAACCAACACTGGAAAGAAGAATCGAAAATGGTGGACATCCTGCACAGGGTCGGAATCAAATCGCCGGTGGCCGAGGTCTACGCGGCCTTGACCACGGTCGAGGGACTTGCCGGCTGGTACACGACCGACACCCGAGGTGAAGCCGGCGACCTCGGCGGCGTGCTCGAGTTCCGGTTCCGGGCCGGTGGATTCGACATGAAGATCCTCCAGCTCGACCCAGGCAAGCGCGTGCTGTGGGAGGTGGTCGACGGACCCGAGGAATGGATCGGCACGCATGTGGACTGGGAACTCAATCAGGTCGACGACTACACCATCGTTCTCTTCAGTCACCAGGGCTGGAAGGAGCCGGTGGAGTTCATGCACCACTGCAGTACCAAGTGGGCGGTCTTTCTGATGAGCCTGAAGTCGCTGGTCGAAGCCGGGAAGGGCGCTCCGGAGCCGCACGACGTCAAGATCGACAACTGGAACTGACGCTCCACCTGCCACCTCCACCGGCGTCACCACCGGTGGAGGTGGCGTCGTGCCGGGGCCGGAAACCGGCACGAGAACCGGGCGAACTTCGCGACGAACGGACGATTGCGGCCGCCATGGGGCCGGAGTTCAATGAGTCGTTCGTCGAGCGAAAGGTCACGCGATGAGGCGAAGATTCGTTGTTGCGCTGCTCGCCGCCGCCCTCGTGGTCGGCTCCGCCACGGCAACCTCCGCGGCGCCCGCGCCCCCCGCCGCGCCGGATGGCGATCTCAGGGCGTACGGGGCCGAACTGGCGCCCGGCAAGGCACAGGAGCTGACGGCCGCCGGATATGACGTGCTGGACGTGCCGGGTCCAGGAGTCGAATTGATCCTCACCGACCGGCAGCGTGAGGAGCTGCGGTCGAGAGGAGTAGAGCTGTCGCCGAAAGGTCCGAGCGCGCGTACCCGTTCCGCGCAGGAGGCCGCGGCCGAGGGTGTGTACCGGCCGTACAGCGGTCCCGGTGGGATCGCGGAAGAGATCCGGCGGACCGTGGCCGAGAACCCGCGGCTGGCCAAGCTGGTGCCGATCGGCACGACACGGCAGGGACAGGACATCCTCGCGGTCAAGTTGACGCGCGGTGCCCGGTTCCTCCCGGACGGCGTCCGCCCCGCGTCGCTGTACGCCTCGACGCAGCACGCCAGGGAGTGGATCACCGTCGAGACCAACCGGCGGCTGATGCACCACATGATCGACAACTACGGCTCCGATCGCGAGATCACGCGGTTGCTCAACCGCAACGAGTACTGGTTCGTCCTGGTCGCCAATCCCGACGGTTACGACCACACGTTCACCGAGGGCAACCGGCTCTGGCGCAAGAACCTCCGGGACAACGACGGCGACGGTGAGATCACCGTCAGCGACGGCGTCGACCTGAACCGGAACTTCGGTTACAAGTGGGGCTACGACAACGAGGGCTCCTCGCCCAACCCGACCAGCCAGGTCTACCGCGGCCCGGCGCCGGCCTCGGAACCCGAGACGCGGGCGCTCGACGGTCTCTTCCGCAGGGTGGACTTCAGCTTCCTCGTCAACTACCACTCGGCCGCGGAGCTGCTGCTCTACGGCGTGGGCTGGCAGGTGAACACGGACTCGCCCGACGACCTGCTCGCCAGGACGCTGGCGGGCACGGACGCGGAGCCGGGCGTCGTGGGATTCGATCCGGACGTCTCGGCCGAGCTCTACACGACGAACGGCGAGACCACCAATCATGCGCAGGCGCGCTACGGCGTCATCAGCTTCACCCCGGAGCAGACCACCTGTCAGGTGGTGAGCCGGAGCGATCCCGACGATGAGTGGCGCCCGGAGGACTGCCAGAGCGGATTCAACTTCCCGGATGACGAGGAGCTGATCCAGGAGGAGTTCGAACGCAACCTGCCGTTCGCGCTCGACATCGCCCGCTCGACTGCCGACCCGGCCAACCCGGAGTCTCACCTGGGCAACACCGCGCCGCAGATCGTCGCGGAGCCGTTCACGACGTCCTTCGGCGAGACGCAGACCGTGTCCGCGATCGCCAAGCGCGGTCCGGGGCCGGTCCTGGTCCGGTACCGCATCAACGGGGGGAGGCAGCGCATCGCCCTCGCGCGTGAGTGGGACGGCGGCGAGCGCTACGGCGACGGCTTCGACGTCCACTACCGGGAGGTGCGCGCCGATCTCCGGGGCGCGAGCTCCGGTGACCAGGTCGAGGTGGTCTTCCAGTCCCGCGGACACCGCACCGAGCCGTTCACCTACACCGTCGAGCAGGCGGCGGACAAGCGGGTGCTGGTCATCTCCAACGAGGACTACGAGGGCTTCGACCCGCCGGTGCCGAACCCGGCGCCACCGGCGTCTGGGCCACGACATCTGGACGCGTACACCGCGGCGCTCGAAGCCAACGGGATCTCCTACGACGTCTGGGACATGACCCGGCGCGGTGCACCGCATCCCCTCGGCGTGCTGGACCACTACGAGGCTGTCGTCTGGTACACCGGCGACAACGTGATCACCCAGAAGCAGCCGGGCCTCCCGGGCTACCAGGTCGCGAAGGTGCAGCACGACACCACGCTGGCGGTCCGCGACTTCCTCAACGAAGGTGGCAAGCTACTCCACACGGGGGAGTACGCGGGCTACTTCGGGCAGGGCGGCTCGCTGTACTTCGACAACCCCGAGGAGCCGTGCGCGCCCGAATCCAGCTCGTTCCGCCTGTGCCTGTATTCCAACGACTTCTACCAGTACTACCTCGGCGCGTTCTCCCGGAGCTCCGCCGAGGCGCCGGAGGAGGTCAACGGTACGGCGTCGCCGCTGGAGGGCGACTTCCCGATCGCCGGTGGCGACGGGGCGGACAACCAGGAGCGGCCAGGTGAGTTCCGCGTGACCGGTGACGTGCTGCCGGAGGAGGACTTCCCCCAGTTCGCGAGCAGCGAGATCGCGCGGTACGTGCCCACCGGGCCCGATCCGGAACAACCGTTGAGCGGCGAGTGGTACGCGGGCGCGCTGCACACCGACCAGTCCTACCAGCGCCTGACCAGGACGGTGGATCTGTCCTCGGCCGGCACAGCGTCGCTCGGGCTGAACCTCTCCTACAACCTGGAGTCCGGCTACGACTTCGTCGTCGTCGAGGCTCGAGAAGTGGGAACGGATCAGTGGACCACGCTCGCGGACGCCGAAGGCAGGGCCAGCTCCGAGGTGCCAACTCAATGCGAGCAGGGCTTCCTGCTGGAGCTGCACCCGTGGCTGGAGCGGTACCTGACGATCGACGGCGACGCCTGCCGTCCCACGGGGACCAGCGGCTCGTGGAACGGCTTCACCGGTAGCTCGGAGTGGGGACCGGCCACGTTCGACCTGTCGCGGTACGCGGGAGGCCAGGTCGAGATCGCGGTCAGCTACGTCACCGACCCGGCCACCGGTGAGGTGGGCGCCTTCCTCGACGACACCTCGGTGACCGTCGACGGTCAGGTGGTCGACGAGAGCGGGTTCGAGGACGGTCTCGCGCCGTGGAGCATCGCGGCACCACCCGAGGGCAGTCCCGACACGGGGGCCGCATGGCAGCGCTCGCAGTCCCTGGTCCAGCCGCGCGCCGCGGCGGTCACGACCGAGGACACCGTGTATCTCGGCTTCGGACTGGAGTCCGTCGCGACGGCCGAACAGCGGGGGAGGGTGCTCGGCGACTCGCTGCGCTACCTGCTCGCACGCGCGGACTAGCGAGTCACGTGGAGGGTGCGGCGGCCCGCCGCACCCTCCCCGGCGGTTCCCCGGCGGTAGCCCGGTCAGGCGGCGCTGCTCAAACACCTCGCCTGCCGGGGGATCTGTGCTGCCCACAGAACCCCCGAGCGGGTGAATTCCACGAGTTGTGTGGTCTGCCACGGTGGGCCGCCCGCCCGACGGCTGGCACTTCGAACAAGCTGCTGGATATATTCACCGCCCGCTGCCGAAGTACGACGGTCAATGACCCGGCGACACGCCGCGCCTCGCCCAGGGAAGGACATCGTGAGTCAGGATCCCGATCCGCACCGAACGCGGGAGGCAACACGACCTCGTCTGATGCGGTCGGAGGGGGCTCGCCGTTCGGAGGTCGCGCCGATCGAGCTCTTCTTCGATCTGGTTTACGTCTTCGCGATCATCCAGGTCTCGCATACGCTGCTCGCGCACCTCACCTGGATGGGTGTGTTCGAGGTCGCGGTCCTGTTCGGGGCCGTGTGGTGGGCCTGGAACTACTCGGCGTGGGCGATGAACTGGCTGGATCCCCGCAGTGGGATCGTCCGGGTCCTCAACGGCCTGCTGATGCTCGCGGCTCTGGGCATGTCGCTCGGGTTGCCGCACGCCTTCGCCGAGGATGGCCTGCTGTTCGCGGCCTGCTACGTGGGAGCCCAGGTCGGACGTGCGGCGTTCATGGCCGTCGCGCTGCGGGGCCACGTGCTCGCGAAGAACTACACGAATCTGCTGGCCTGGAGCGCCTCGGCGGGGGTGCTCTGGATCGTGGGGGCGTTTCTTGAACCCGGTCCGCGGTTGGCCGTCTGGTTGGCCGCCCTGATCGTGGATGTGGCGGCACCGCGGTTCGAGTTCCGCTTTCCCGGCTTGGGGGCGGCGCCGATGCACACCTGGCCCACCGACCCCGAGCACCTCGCGGAACGCAACCGCGGGGTGTTCGTCATCGCGCTCGGCGAGTCGATCCTGATCATGGGGTTCACGCTTTCCGAGCTCGACCCGGTACCGGCGCGGGCGGTCGTCGCGACGCTGCTCGGATTCCTCGGCCTGTTCGTGCTGTGGTGGGCCTACTTCGCACTGGCCGGCCACGACACGCAGGCGAGCAGGGGAGACGCGAGTACCGGCGTGTTGCGGTCGGCGTTCGCCTACGCCCACGCGCTCATGGTCGCCGGCGCGATCGTCGTCGCGGTCTCGATCGAGCTGCGCATCAGTCACGCCGCGACCGACCCGGCGCTGGTGCTGACCAGCGTGGGAGGGCCGCTGATCTACCTGGTGGGCAACATCCTGTTCCTCCGCTCGCGGACCGGGTCGGTCGCCCGTGCCCGTTACCTGGCGGCGGCGGCGCTGGTTGTCGTCGGCGTCGTCGGCCTGGCCTTGGGCCACGCCTTGCCGTCGGTCGTCATCGGGTTGGCGACCGCCACGGTGATGGGCACGTTGGCTGTCGTCACCCAGGTCACCGCAAGGAGGACTCCTGCGGTGGCTGGCGGATGACCCGACGTCACCTCTCGTGAGTGTTTGGCCGAGTTAGAACTCGCGTGCGCACTCACGACCGCTGACCTGCGGAAATAGCTATCGGCCCGTACAGAGTTGGGTCAGCAGTGTGTCCAGGATCCACTGTTCCCATCGGCCGTATGGCCACCGGCGCTCGCGGACGAAAAGCAGATAGAGCTCGGGGCTGAGCAGGCCGTACAGTAGGTCCGCCGCATACTCGACGGAGACGTCCTGCCGTGCTCCCGGTTTGGCCATCAGGGACCTAGCCGATGTGGACTGAACCGTGTAGCGCAGGTCCTCTTCGTCGGGCCAGAGCGCGGCGACATCGGGGTCAGCGGCGGTCGCCGCCTGGATTATCGCCGAGATCGGCGCGAAACGTTCCAGCACGGTGCAGGTACCTGCAATATGCGCACGCAGGTGTTCCTCGGCGGTCTCGGCGGCCAGGGCATCGCGGAACCACGGCCGGTCCATTGTGGCCACAGGCTCATCATCGCCCGCAATCGTGACGTCGACGAGCTCCTTGAGCAGGGAGCGCTTGTTGCCGAACGTGAAGTAGATGGTCTGCACGGCAACGCCGGCCTGATCAGCGATGTCCTGCAACGTGGTCGCGCCGTACCCGTGCTGCAGGAACAGCGTGTTCGCGGCGTGCAGCATCCGCTGCCTCGTCTTCCGGGCCTGCTCGGCCCGCTTGCCTTCTCGCTTGACCTGCCTCATCGCTGTAGTGTAACACTAGAGAACACAACTAGAGTTGACATCTAGCGAAAATGGAGCTGCCATGACGATCATCCGCATCACCCGCTTCGGTGCCGCTCCCTCCGTCGACACCGACGCGCTCCTGGCCAGGCGCACCGCACTGATCTCAACGATTCGGGCGTCGTACTCCGGACTGCTCGATACCCGACTGACGAGGGCCGAAGACGGAACGTGGGTCGACATCTGGCACTGGGACTCCGCTGACTCGGCGATGACCGTCGCGCAGGCCGGCCTGCCGGAGGCTGCGGCTGCGTTCGCGGTGACGACGAACGCGACGGTCGAACAGGCCGAGATCATCGACGAGGACCGAGGCAAGCCGTGAACGTCCCGGCGATCGAGGTGCAGGGGCTGAGCAAGGCCTACTACGCCTGCCGTGATCAGCGTGAAGCGCGGGCCCTGGTGAAAGCGTCACGCGTCCCGGTCGTCGCCGTCAATGACTTCTCGTCCGCCCTGGCCGTGGCCCACTGCCGCGGCCTCGGCGAGCCGCTTGAGGTGCTGGACGCCGTCGCGCACCATGGCTTCGGCTACACCTGAGGGAATCGGGTCGCTGACCCCCGGTCGGGGTGTCCAGTCCATGACGTAGGTGAGCTCGACGCCGTCCCCGGCACGGACGGCCGTGTTGTGGAAGGTGCCCACGTAAGTGGGGTTGTCGACGTACTCGAAGACGAAGTCGATGCCGCCCGCGACCTCGTGTTCGGTGATGCGTTCCCTGATGGTGAGGTCGCCGGGATACGGCTGATACATTTCGCGCAGGACATGGCTGTCCGCACGTTCGAGTATCCGGCTGAACCGCACGGACGGCACGTACTTCTGTGGGTTCTCCACCTTGTCGCGTAGTAGGTCGACGACCCGGCCGAAAGGGACGTTGACGTTCTCCGTCCATTGTGTACGCGGCATTACGCTCTCCATCTGATACTCGTTGGGGTAGGGCACGGGCAGCGGTCCGGCACGTTGCCGGGTCAGTTCATGAACATGCCGCCGTCCACGTTCAGGGTCTGACCGGAAACGAAGTCGGCATCGGGTGACGCCAGGAAGAACACGGGCCCGACCAGATCCTCCGGATGCTGGTCCCGCTTGAGAGCACGTCCATTCCGTTGTGACTCGATGAGTTCGGCGGGGAAGTTGTCGATGATAGGGCCGGTGAGGGTGAGCCCGGGCGTGACGAGGTTGACGGTGATGCCGTCGTCGCCGACCTCGCGAGCGAGGCTGCGGGTGAAGCCGACGAGGGCGGCCTTCGCGGAGACGTAGTGCACCTGGCCGGGCACTCCCGGATACATCGACGCGGAGCCGAAGTTCACGATCCGACCCCACCCGCGGCCCCGCATCAGGGGTAGCAGGGCGTGTGTGACGAGGAAGTATCCGGTCAGGTTGATGTCGATCACCTGGCGCCAGCGGTCCGGCGTGGTGTTCTCGAAGGTGTCGATCGGAAAGAATCCGGCGCCGTTGACGAGTACGTCCAGCCCGCCCCTGTCCTCGATCACCTCAGCCAGGCGGGCGACATCGGCCTCGTCGGTGATGTCGGCCGGGACGGTCACCAGCCGGTCCCGCCGCCCGATATCGGCGGCCAGTCTGTCGAGTGCATCCGGTGCGAGGTCGGTGGCGATCACGGTGTCGCCGCCCGCGAGGAATCGTCTGGCGAGTTCGGTCCCGACGCCACCACTGGCCCCGGTGATGACCACGATGCGGTTCGTTTCGTGCGGTGTGGACATTGCTGCTCCTTCTCAGGATCGGGTCACGCTGCCGGCCAGCGTGGGGTAGTCGATGTAGCCGCGCTCGTCGCCGCCGTAGGCCTTGGACATGTCGGGATCGGCCAGTTCGGCCCCCGCCGCCAGCCGTTCGGGCAGGTCAGGATTGGAGATGAAGAGCTGGCCGAACGAGACCAGGTCGGTCGTGCCCTCGTCGATGAGAGCGAGCTGCTCCCGCCCCGTCCTCGCTCCGGGCGTGGCAGGGTTGAGGATCAGCACACCGTTCCATGTCTGGCGCAGCTCAAGGGTGAACTCGGGCGCCCGTGACTCCAGTACGTGCAGGTACGCCGGCCCGATGCTGTTCAACCCGGCGACCAGGTGGTGGTAGGTCTCCGCGAGATCGCCCTCTTCGATGTCGTTGAGCGGGTTGGCGGGGGAGATGCGGATGGCGGTGCGATGGTTGCCGATCGCTTCGGCGACGGCCGCCGTGACCTCGAGAGCGAAGCGAGCCCTGTTGCGAGCTGAGGATCCCCAGCCGTCCTTCCGCCGGTTCGCGTTCGCGGAGAGAAACTGGTGGATGAGGTAGCCGTTCGCCCCGTGGAGCTCGACCCCGTCGAAGCCGGCGGCGACGGCGTTCTCGGCCGCGTCGGCGAAATCGCGGATGGTCTGGTTGATCTCCTCCGCGCTGAGCTCTCGCGGAATGACGAAGTCCTGCAGACCGTCCTGCGTGAAGATCTGGCCTTCCGCCTTCACCGGGGACGGGCCGACGGGGCGCTGGGGAGCTCGGTAGTTGGCGGGATGGCCGATGCGGCCGGTGTGCATCAGCTGGGCGTAGATCACTCCGCCCTCGCGGTGAACCGCGTCGGTCACCTTGCGCCAGCCGGCGATCTGGGCGTCGGTGTGCAGGCCGGGCGTGTTCGGGTAGCCCTGGCCGACGACGTTGGGCTGGATGCCCTCGGTGATGATGAGCCCTGCGCCGGCGCGCTGCGCGTAGTACGTGGCCATCATGTCGGTCGGGGCGAAGTCCGGGCCGTACGCCCTGCTGCGGGTCATCGGGGACATGACGATCCGGTTCTTCAGCTCCTGTCGGCCGACGCGGCCGGGCTTGAAGGCTGCTCGCACTGCTCCTCCTCGATTAGTTGCTCGAACAAGTACCTTCACTATGCGCCTGCGTTACCGGTCCATCAAGCCCTTTTGCGAAAAAACTTGCTCGGTCAACTGTGGGCTATGTCCTAGACTGGGCCGGGTGAGTACGACGAACAACGCCGGTGCCGGCGCGGCGGCCGCGGGGCCGGGTCGCCGGGTCGCCAGCGCGGGGCCGGTGAGTCATGCGATCTTCCGGGTGGCGCGCATCCACAAGCTGCTCGCGGGGCAGCTGCTGCGCGAGGTGGGCCTGTATCCGGGGCAGGAGCTGCTGATGATGCGGCTCTGGGATGAGGGCCCGCAGCGGCAGGCCGACCTGGCCGCTGTTCTCGATGCCGACGCGCCTACCGTCACCCGCTCAGTGCGGCGCCTCGAACGTGCCGGGTTCGTGCGCCGTTCGCCCAGCCCGACGGACGGGCGAGTGACGATCATCGAGGCGACCCCCGCGAGCATGGGGCTACGGCAGGCCGTCGAGCGAATCTGGGCGGACCTGGAGCGGATGACGGTCGCCGACATGAGTGAGAGCCGGCAGGGGGATGTGCTGCAGGCACTCGGTGAGCTCGAGCGCAACCTGGCTACTTCAGAGGAGAGTCGCAGAGGGGATCGCTGACCCGGGAATAACGCCCGCTCGCTTGATTGTTCGGGCAAGTACCTGACTTGCTACCGAGAGGGGGTCGTGAGTGCGTAACAGTGTTCTAACTCGCGTGCGCACTCACGACTGTGAAGTCGGTGTACGGGAACGCCGACAGCGTGTTGAGGCCATCACCGAAGGGCACCCCCACTGGTCGGGGTCCGGTACGGATGGTCGTCGGCGGCGTAGAGCGCGGCGTGGTAGTTGAAGTCCTCCTGGACGTTTACCACGGAGTAGCCGCCGATCCGGGAGCCGATGATCGGGGTGTTCCGCTCCGGATCCGCCGAGGACAGCGGCTCAGGCAGGCCCGCGATGTTGTAGGTGAGCACCGAGAACTCTCCGCCCGCTTCTGCGGCGGCTGCGGCGGGGACGTTCAGGGAAGCGGTAGCCACGACCGCGAGCGAACCAATTACCCGAAACGTTCTCACCTGCTCACCCGGGCAGACGAGGTTCGCCCATGCCGCATCACCATCACCACGACCACGCCGGTGACGTCCCGGGGACCGTGGACGATCGGCGCTACCGAAGCCGCTGGCCCTGCGGGCCGACGACGGCGATGTCGACGCCGCGCGAGCGGAACGGCTCGAGCGCAGCCTCCTGGACGCTCTGATCCGTCACGAGCGTCCAGTGTCGGGGCATGGGTGCCCACGCGTGGAAGGGTGCCCGCCCGATCTTGGCTGCGTGCACGAGGAGGTAGATGTGCTTGCCCCGACGGGTCATGAGCTCCTTGAGCCGGGTCTGGCGGATGTCGGCCTCGCAGATGCCGCGATCCGCGGTGACGCTGTCGGCTCCGAGGAACACCCGATCGAAGGTGCGGCGCTCCAGTGCGGCCTCGGTGATCGGGCCGAGGAAGGCCTGGCTCAGCTGCCGCAAGGTGCCACCGAGACACTCGACGTCGACGCCGTCCGCGGACGAGAGCTCGTTGAGGACGGTCATTCCCGGCGTGACCACGGTCAGGCGGTCGCGGTCCCGAAGTTCGTGGGCAGCGGCCGCGGTGGTGGTGCCGGCATCGAGGAGGATCGTCTCACCGGGCTGGACCTGCGAGGCGGCCCATTTCCCGATGGCGCGCTTGGCTTCATGGGCCTCGCCGAGCCGCTGCCGTAGGTCGGCCTCGGGGTGGGCGAGAATCGCTCGCGCTCCGCCGTAGGTCCGGGCGAGCTGCCCAGACTGCTCGAGCTGCGCCAGGTCGCGGCGGATGGTCGAGGCGGTGACACCGAACCGTTGGGAGAGCTCGTCCACGCTCGCCAGGCCGCTGGTCGACGCCAGCTCCACGATGGCCTGACGTCGTACGTGGTTGTCACGACGCACCGGGGACCTCCTCGGAACCGGGTCGGTGCGCACCCGAGGCGGGCGCCAGCTCGGCTGCCTGCCGCAGGGCCTCGATCATGCTACCGGCCTCGGCCTTGCCCGTTCCGGCGATGTCGAAGGCGGTTCCGTGGTCGACCGAGGTACGGATGACGGGCAGTCCCACGGTGATGTTGACCCCCGCGTCGATGCCGAGAACCTTGACGGGGCCGTGGCCCTGGTCGTGGTACATCGCCACGATCAGGTCGTAGTCTCCGCGGCCTGCCAGGAAGAACGCCGTGTCGGCCGGCAGTGGCCCACGTGCGTCGATGTCATCGGCGCGGAGCCGCTGCAGGGCGGGGACGATCTTCTCCTCTTCCTCGCCGTACCCGAAAAGGCCGTTCTCGCCCGCGTGCGGGTTGATGCCGAGGACGCCGATGACGGGATCGGACACCCCCGCGGCCACGACAGCGGCGTGGCCGCGCCGAACGGTGCGTTCGACGAGGCCGGGCTCGATCCTGCGCACAGCGTCGATGAGCCCGATGTGGGTTGTCACGTGGATGACCTTGAGCCGGGACGACGACAGCATCATCGACACCTCGTCCGTGCCGGTGAGGTGCGCGAGCAGTTCGGTGTGGCCGGGAAAGGCGTGCCCGCCGGCGTGCAATGCTTCCTTGTTGAGCGGTGCGGTGCAGATCGCGTCGACGTCACCGCGCACCGCGAGCTCGCAGGCCACGCGGACATAGTGGTAGGCGGCGTCGCCCGCGATCGCCGACACTGCGCCCCACGGCAGGTCGTGGGGCAGTAGCGCCAGATCGATGACATCGACGGTCCCTGGTGTGAAGCGCGCCTCGTCGACCGCCGTGACCGGGTGGATCACCATGTCCAGGTTCAGGATCGAAGCCGCGAGGCGCAGCCGTGCTGCGTCGCCGATGACCACCGGCCGGCACCTTCGTGAGGTCGCGGTGCCGGCGAGGGCGCCGACCACGACCTCGGGTCCGACACCGGCTCCGTCTCCCATGGTGACGGCGACGATGGGCGTGTGCTCCCCGGCCGAACGCGTCGTGGGACTGTCGAGGCTGTTCATGACTGACCTTCCGTCGAGTGGTGCGCAGCTGTCGGGGCTGGAGTCCGTGGTGGCTGGGCGAGCGGAGCGCCGAGATGGTGGGCGAGCCGGGACAGGCTGTCGGGCCCTCCGTGGCTCCCCGGCCGGGTCACGATGTCGCGGTTGTCATCGGTTCTGAGGTGGACGGCGCCGGGGTGGACCTGGCACCGCAGGCGAAGCGTGCTGACCCGCAGCCGGGTCAGCACGGCTCGCGCCGTCGCTCCACCGGTCAGCACCACACGGATGCGTGGGTCCCGCTCGAGCACGGCGGCCGCCGTGCTCGCCAGGCGCTCGAGCACCAGCCCGGACCGGGCCGGAGCCATCGGCCGGGGCGCCACCCGCAGTACGGCGCAACCGCCGCGAAGACCCCGTTCGACCCCGCGGGTGGCGTCCGCGGCGGCTCCATGCTCCGAGGGCTCCAGCGTCTCGACCCGAGCCCCTTCCCGCTCCAGCCGGGCGACCTGTGCGTGCGAGCTGGGTTCTGCGGTGCCCGCGACGACGAGGACGGGGCGGCCTGGCTCGCCGGGGCCGGAACAGCCGCCGGGGAACCGGCCGCCCGTGTCGGTGAGCGCACCGCGGAGTGCGCGCCCCAGGGCGGCGGCGACGCCGCCCGCGCCCACCACGACCGGATGCCGGTGCCGCGTCGCCGCGGCCGCTACGGCGGCCAGGTCCTCGTCGGTCTCGGCATCGCACACGGCCACCATGCCGTCGTCGGCCAGCTGGCCGAGGCGCGTGCCGAGAATGTGCGGGCCCGCGCGCACGAGGTCCAGGTCGAGCAGGGCGGCCGGGCGCGCCGCGGCGGCCGCGATGTCGGTGCGGGTGCCCTCCAGCGAACCGGGCAGCGGCCCGCTTCCCTCGGCGAGGCGGACCCTGCCGCCGACGGTGTGGCGCCCCTGCGCGGGCAGCGCCGGCGCGAGGATGACCGGCCGGTCAGGCGCGGGGGACACGGCCGCCAGGGCGGCGGCGATATTGCCGCGCAGCAACGAGTCCACCTTGAGCAGCAGGACATCGTGGTGGCCGCCGCGGAGCGCGTGCCCGGCCGCCGCCTGGTAGCGCGCGCGGGCGGTGGCCTGCGGGACGTGGCGGACGTCGAGATCGAGGGCATCCCATCGCTGAGGGTCCGACTCGCCGCGTTGCGCGAAACACGCACGGAAGCTGCTCACGCCGAGGTGAACCCACGCCTCCCCCTGCTCGCTCGCCGATGCGGCCAGCGCCTCGCTGGTGCCGCTCAGGTCGTCTCCGAGAACGATCAGAGCGTGTTCGCCTGCGGGTACGAAATCCCGCTGGGTCGACGTGATCTCGGTTCACTCCCTTCGTGCTCTTCTGACGCGTCGCGCGTCGCGGACCGCGTGCCCACCACACTAGCCTTGATGCGCAAAACGCGCGAGAAGTATTGCGTGGTTCACGCAGAAGTGACAGAGTGCGTGACCGCCACCACACGAGCCCCGGAATCAGCGGCAGGTAACCGAAGGGACCCCGATGAGCGCTTCCAGCACGAGCACCGCCGCCCCGTTGCAGGGCTTCCGGATCCCGGGTGTCGACGTGCCCGTGTCGGGCCTGGTCCTCGGCACGATGACGTTCGGCGACACCGTGGACGCCGACGGCGCGAAGCGCATGCTCGACATGGCACTGGAAGCTGGCATCAGCGCGATCGACACCGCCAACGCCTACGTCGGTGGGTGGACCGAGGAGATCCTGCGCCCGTTGCTCGCCGGCCGGCGCGACCGGATCGTGCTCGCGAGCAAGGCGGGGATGCCGCACCCGGACGCGGGCGACGAGTCTCCGCTCTCCGCCGCAGGGCTGCGAGCGGCAGTGGAGGGCAGCCTGCGTCGCCTCGGTGTGGAGTACCTGGACCTGCTGTACCTGCATCAGCCCGACCGCTCGGCGACGCTGCACGACACCCTGGGTGAGGTGGCGGCGCTCGTCGCGGAGGGCAAGGTCCGCGCACTGGGAGTGTCCAACTACGCGGCCTGGCAGATCGTGCGACTCGGCGCGGTCGCGGACGAGGTCGGTGCTCCCCGGCCCGCCGTGGCACAGCAGCTGCACAACCTGCTCGCGCGCAGGCTCGAGGAGGAGTACGCGGAGATGGCCCTGTCCAGCGGCCTGCGGACCATGGTCTACAACCCGCTGGGAGGAGGGCTGCTCGCCGGCAGGCACCGGTTCGACGAGCAGCCGCGCGACGGCCGCTTCGGCGAGTCCCGGCTGGCCGAGATGTATCGCCGCCGCTACTGGAACGAACAGCTCTTCGAAGCCGTCACCGAGCTGGGGCGGATCGCCGGGGAGGCGGGCGTCACGCTCGTCGAGCTGGCGCTGAGGTGGCTGCTCTCCCGGCCGACCACGGATGCCGTTCTGCTGGGTGGCTCGCGCCCGGCCCACCTGGAGTCCAACATCGCGTACCTGGCTCGTGGCCCCCTGGCGGCCGACGTGGTCGAGGCGTGCGACCAGGTCGGCGCCCGGTTGCGCGGACCCATGCCCGCATACCACCGCTGACCCCCGTTTCCCGGAGCATCCCATGACTGCACTCGAATTCGCCCGTCGCGTGCGCGGTAGGCAGCGGACCGTCGGCTACTGGGTCGTGCTGGACGACCCGGTAGCGACGGAGCGGCTGGCCCGCCTCGGCTACGACTACATCGCCATCGACGCCCAGCACGGTCTGCTGGGCTACGAGGGGGTCCGCAACGGCATTCTCGCCGTCGACGCGGGAACCGGGCCGCGGCGGTGGTCCGCGTGGAACAGAACGACCCCTTTGCCATCGGGCGGGTCCTCGACGCGGGCGCGACCGGCGTCATCGTGCCGCTCGTCGACGACGTGGAATGCGCCGAGCGAGCCGTCGCGGCCACGCGTTACCCGCCACGCGGCAGACGGTCCTACGGGCCGATGCGATCACAGCTGCGCGTGGGCCGGCTCCCGGGGACGCGGACGAGGCCGTGGTGTGCCTGGCGATGATCGAGACGTCCGGAGGCCTGCGCAACGTCGAGCAGATCTGTGCGGTCGACGGCCTTGACGGCGTCTACGTCGGGCCTTCGGACCTGCGGCTGGCCGTGGGCGGCAGAACGTCGACCGACCCCTCCGTCGACGACGCCTTCGAGGAGGCCGTCCGCCACATCGCCGAGGTCGCCCGTGCCACGGGCGTCGCCGCGGGCATCCACACACCGGATGGTTCCACCGCGGCCCGCCGCCTGGCGGAGGGCTACACGTTCGCGACCGTCGCGTGCGATCTGGTCCACCTGCAACAGGCGGCCCTCAGCCACCTCGAGACGGCGCGGAGGCACACATGAGCAGCCTGCCGAGGACTCCCACGACGACGTCGTACGGTTTCCTGCCTGCCTCCACGGTGCAGTGCCACGCCGCGAACCTCGTGCTACTGCCGGACGGATCGGTCGGATGCGCGTGGTTCGGGGGCACGCAGGAGGGTCTTTCCGACATCGCGATCTGGTTCTCCCGGCTCGCGCCGGACGGTTCCTGGACCGCGCCTGTGCAGGTCAGCGACGACCCGACGCGCTCGGAACAGAACCCGGTGCCATTCGTTGCCGGACGTGAGCTGCGCGTGTTCTACACGGCCCAGAACGCGGGACGGCAGGACACGGCGCAGCTCCGGCTCGCGATCTCGCGCGACGGTGGCCGGTCGTGGGAGGCAGGCCGGACGGGAGTGCCCACCAAGGAGGGGGTGGGCGTCTTCATCCGGCAGCCACCGGTGGCGCTCGACGACGGCAGGCTGGTGCTGCTCGCGTTCTACTGCCCCCGGCCGGACCGTGGGCGCTGGGTCGGCGACGACGACTACAGCGGGGTACTGGTGTCGTCGGACGGCGGGGCGACGTGGACGACGCAGGAGGTCCCCGGGAGCACGGGCTGCGTGCACATGAACGTGTTGCGTTTTCCCGGCGGCTCGTTCCTGGCCCTCTTCCGGCGACGGCAGGCGGACACCATCCACCGGAGTCACTCGAGTGACGGCGTCACGTGGAGTGCGCCGGTGCCCACCGAGCTGCCGAACAACAACTCGTCGATTCAGGGGCTCGTGCTTCACGACGGCCGCATCGTCGTCGCCTACAACCACAGCAGCGCCGCGGATGCGGTCGAAGAGGACACGCCGACCGGTCCCAGACTTGCCTTCTGGGGTGCGCCGCGGGCGCCGCTCACGCTGGCGGTGTCGTCCGACGGCGGCCGCACCTGGCCGGTCCGCAGGAACGTGGAGGAGGGCGACGGCTACTGCCTCACCAACAACTCCCGCGAAGGTCTCAACCGCGAACTGTCCTACCCCTCGCTCGTGCAGTCTCGCGACGGTGTCCTGCACCTCGCCTACACGCGGTTCCGGCAAGCGATCAAGCACGTTCGGCTGGATCCGGCGTGGCTCGACACATAGACGTCCGCTGACTCGGCCCTCCCCATCCCACACCTTTCGGAGTGACGCAATGACGCGCCAAGAAGCTTCGGCAGAGAATGTCTCGCGCAAGCCCGTTCCGCCGACCACGTTGATGGGCTTTCTCAAGGGCATGGGCCCCGGGATCGTGGTCGTGCTCTCCTAGCTGGGTACCGGTGACTTCATCAGCTCCGCGGTATCCGGCTCGACGTACGGCTACGCACTCATCTGGACGCTGATCCTCGCTGTGGGGTCCCGCTACTTCATCGTCTCCGCGATGTCGAAGTACCCGCTGTGCAATGCCGTGGGGGACGGGACCATCCTCGACGGGTACCGCAGGCTGTGGAAGGGCTTTCCGCTCTACCTCGGCGGCAGGCACGGCGCTGAACAACCTTGTCGGCGGAGTGGTGCCGCTCGGCGCCTGGGGGACTCCTGTCTGGGCGGCCGTCGCAGGCGGTGCGGCGACATGGCTGGCGTTTCTCAAGCGCAAGCACTACCGCGGGCTGGAGATCCTGGCGCAGGTGACCATGGCGGCACTGGTGTTGTGCTGCCTCATCGCGCTCATCGCGCTCATCGGCACCGGGATCGACCTGCCCGGGCTCTTCCGGGGCCTGGCGTTCGACCTTCCGCCTGGGGAGAGCGGCTACATCACGGCCGTCACCACGGCGGTCGCACTCATCGGCGCGGTCGGCGGGTCCGCCGCGAACCTGCTGTATCCCTACCTCATGCACGAGAAGGGCTGGCGAGGCGTGGAGTTCCGCCGGCTACAGAGGTACGACCTCATCACCGGAACGCTGGTGATGTTCGGCCTGGTGCTCGCCGTGTGGGTGGTCGCCGCCGAGACACTGCACGGAACGGGCGCGAGCGTGGACTCCGAGCATGGCCTGGTGCTCATGATGGAGCGCGCCGTCGGCCCGGCGGGGCCGACCCTCATGTGGCTGGCGATCTTCTTCGTCGTCTTCGACAACATCGTGACGCAGCCCCGCGTCTTCGTGCAGATGCTGGCGGAATCGGTGTACAAGTCCCGGCCGGCCCGGCTCCACAGGCTGCAAGCGGCGTCCCCTTCCACTGCCCCGGACCAGCTGCACCACACCGACATCCTGTTCAAGTCGGTGCTGCTCTTCATCATGGTCGTGCCCGTCGTGTTCTCGTTGCCCTTCGCGCCTGACCTGATCGTCCTCACCTTGCTCGGCAACGGGCTCAGCGTCCTGACCGTCCCGGCCCTGATCGCCGGCCTGCTGGCCATCACGATGCGGAAGGATCTGATGCTTCCCGGCTACGCCAACCGGTGATGGGAGAACGTGGTGCTGGCCGCGATCGGCGCGGTCGGGCTGCGGGCGACGTATGAACTCGTGGTGGCCGTGATCCAGACCGTGTCACGGGTCTGATCGCGGCAGTCGGGACGCGTGCCCCCGGCACACTGTTTCCGCAGGTCACCTCTCGTGAGTGAAGAGCCGTGTTCTAACTCGGCTGAACACTTCACGAGAGGTGACCAGGCACAACGTCGCGCCTGTCCGGCCTGCCTGCTTCCGCGGCCGGTGTGTCATGATCGTTACGGGAGTTGGAAGCTGGGCACCGATCGTGGAACCGGAACCATCGAGCGTTTCCGGGCGTCAACGGTAGCGAGACGCCGCCGCACAGGCAGGACGGATGACGGTGATGACAGGCGACATGACGGAGGTCGACGGCTCACCCCGCCGCCTGGGTGAGGTCGTCGGTGAGCTGCGCGTTCGTGCCGGCCTCACCCAGCGCCAGCTCGCTGACCTCGCTGGATTGAGCGTCGCCGGCCTGCGCGACGTGGAGCAGGGCCGGGTGACCGCGCCCCGCCCGGCGAGCCTGCGCAGGCTCGCCGCCGCGCTGGGGCTCTCGCCTGACGAAGCCGACGACCTCGTGGCCATGGGCAGGCGGGGGCAGCCCGCCGAGCCGAACATGCGGATCCGGGTGCTCGGCCCGCTGGGGGTCACCGTCAACGGTGCCGAGGTGGATCCGGGGCCGGTGCGCCAGCAGACGTTGCTGGGGCTGCTCGCGCTGTCGCCGAACGCGCCGGTCAGCCGCGACACGCTGATCGAAGCCGTGTGGGGTGAGCAGGTGCCCGGCAACGCGGTCGGCCTGGTGCAAACCAGCATTTCCCGGCTACGGCACCGGCTCGCGCCGAAACGGTCGGGTAGTGAGCGTGCCAAGGTGCTGACCGTGACCCGTGGTGGCTACCGACTCGCCGTCTCCAGGGAGCAGCTCGACCTACTCGAATTCCGGCATCGCGCAGCCGAGGCCAGGCAGGCGCACCAGGTGGGGGAGACGGCTCGCGCGTGCGCCTCGTTTCGCAAGGCCCTCGGCCTGTGGCGGGGCGAGCCGCTCGCGGGCCTGGAGGTCCTTCGCGTGCAACCTGCGGTGACGGCGTTGGTGGAGGAGTGGAAGTCGCTGGTCGTGGACTATGCCGAGGCCGCGGCCGCGATCGGACGGCACGATGAGGTGGTACCCGCGCTGTGGCAACTCGTGGAGGACGATCCGCTGCACGAGGTGGCCAGCGCGCGGTTGATGATCGCGCTGGCCGGCAGTGGACAGCAGGCCGCCGCGCTGACCTTGTTCGACAAGCTGCGGTGCCGGCTGCGTGAGGAGCTCGGTACGGACCCCGGGCCCGAACTGGCCGAGGCCCATCAGCGGGTGCTGCGGCAGGAGGTGGTCCGGGGCGAGCCGGCCGGCACCGACCCGGTGACCGCGCATCGCCAGCTACCCCCTGACATCGTCGAGTTCACCGGCCGGCAAGCCGAACTGGCGGAGCTGCGCGCCGGGCTGCCGGCGGCTTCGCGCGGCGACACCGCCTCGGGTCTCCTTGCGATCCAGGGCATGGGTGGTGTCGGCAAGACGCGGCTGGCGGTACACCTGGCCCAGCAGCTGCTCGCCGAGGGCCGCTACGCGGACGCGCAGCTCTACGTCGACCTGCGCGGGCACGCCGACCAGCCGCCTGCGGACCCGGCCACGGTGCTGGCTTCGTTCCTCCGGTTGCTCGGGGTGACCGGCGACGCCGTGCCGCGCGGCCTCGACGACCGGGCCGCGCTGTACCGCAGCTTGCTCAACGACCGCAACGCCGTGGTCCTGCTGGACAACGCCGCGAGCGAGGACCAGGTGCGGCCGCTGCTGCCGGCCAGCCCGACCAACCTGGTGTTGGTCACCAGCCGTCGCACGCTCGCGCTGGACGGCTCCCGAACCGTGACGCTTGAAGGGTTCCGCCCCGCCGACGCCGAAGCGTTGCTCACCAGGATCGTGGGGCAGCGCGTGGCCGACGACCCGGTGGCGACCAGGGCGGTCGTGGAGTTGTGCGGGCGGCTGCCGCTGGCACTGAGCCTGGTGGCCCGCAGGCTCCAGGCCAGGCCCGCGTGGCGGTTCGTGGACGTGGCAGCGCGGCTGCGCACGGCCGCGGACCGGGTGGGGGAGCTGGCCGCGGGCAGCCGCCAGGTGCGCGCGGTGTTCGACCTCTCCTACCGCGCGCTCGACCCGGAGGCCCAGCGGGTGTTCCGGCTGCTGGGCCTGCACCCCGGTGAGGACTTCACCGCCGAGTCCGCCGCCGCGCTCGCCGGGGTGCCGCCGTCGATCAGCGGGCGGATCCTCGAGCATCTTGTCGACGAGCATCTCGTCACCTCGGCCCCGGCCGGCCGGTACCGGCTGCACGACCTGCTCGGCGACTATGCGCGACACCTCGCCGAGCAGGACGGGCAGGACGATTGCCGGGAGGCCACCCGGCGCATCGTGTACTGGTACCTGCACGCCGCGAACGCGGCGAACGTGCTGCTGAAGAAGCCCTGCGAGGATGACGCCGTGGCGGGCGAAGACGATGCCCCGCCGGCGATACCGATGTTCCGGGACAGCGCGGCCGCCTTCGAATGGCTCCGCATCGAGCAGGGTGCCCTCGTCGCCACGAGCGCGCTGGCAGCGGAGCGTGGCTTTCTCGAAGCGACGTGGCAACTGTCTGCCGCGCTGCGGAACTACTTCGAGCGGGCCAGCGAATGGGACCACTGGATAGCCACCGGGAGGGTGGCCCTGCTCGCCGCCCGGCGGGCTGGTAGCCGTGATGGCGAGGCCAGGGTGCTCAACGACCTGGGCACGGCGCTCAGCCAGATCGGCAGCCTGGACGAGGCGATCGAGTTGCTCACCCTGGCATCCGAGTTGCGCCGCGCCCAGGGCAACGTGCGCGAGCAGACCGGGACGTTGAACAACCGCGCCGTCGCCGTGGCCCTGTCCGGTGACCCACACCAGGCCATCCGCGACCTGGAGGACGCGCTACCGCTGGCGCGCCGGTCCGGCGACGTGTTCTCCGAGGCCAGGGTGGTCAGCAATCTGGCGCACGCGCAAGCCCTCGCCGGGCTGCACGACGACGCGATCAGGAACTTCCGGACCGCCATCGACCTCAGGAAGGAATGGTGGGCCGATCCGGTTGGCGTGGCGCAGACCTTGGACGGTCTGGGCGCCGCCCTCCTGCGAAGCGGTGAGCACGAGGAGGCGATCACGGTGCTGCGGAGGGCCTGCGAACTCTACCGTCAGGAACGCTGTAACGCCTACCTGATGGAAGCGCTGGAAACCCTGGCGGCGGCGTTGCACGAGGTCGGCGACGAGGCAGGCGTCGAGGAGTGCCGTGCGGAGTCGCGGACCATTTTGGACGGTCTGGGGCCACACGTGTACGCGGCGATCGCACCAGCCAGGCCCCGCTGAGACCTCCGGCGTGCGCTCCGGCCCGTACCCCGGCATCAGCGCCGTAGGCGGACAGTAGTACGGACCGCGCTCGCCGTGAGCAGCGCGCTGCGCAGCGGTTTCGTGTCGCCAGGCCCGTCGTGGGCGAAGCCGCTGCCGGTCAGCCCCTTCCGCGATGCTGGGTACATGAGCGACAACAACACCCAGACCTGCACCGCCTGCGGGGGCACCGACTGGTTGCTGGAGCCCGTCGTCGATGAGGTCACGGGACTCGTCGACTCCCAATGGCAGCCGTGTCCCAAATGCCCCGACGGCAAAGTTCGGGGCGGTGATCGGATATCCGGTGTGTCGGACGTCGTCCGGATCTACCGGGCGAGCTGACAACCGTCCGCGCTGCCGGGTCGGATCTTCGCGTCCCTATTCCGCTTCCCCGGTGGCAGTGAGGAGATCGTCGAGCGTCAGCGTGCGCAGCTCGTCGCGGCTCGGCCGCCGGCCGAGCGAGCGCAGCCGGGTGGACTGCGCCTTGCGCATGCGTTCGAGGAGCTTGCGCGCTTCCCTGGCGTTGCCGAAGTTCTCGTCCCGGTCGAGCTGGACGAACCACTCCCGCAAGGTCGCGCCGACGTCGCCGTCCAGTGTGTAGTCGTCGCCGGCGGCGAGGTGCTCGCTGATCCGTACGAGCTCGTCGGCGGAGTAGTTCTCGAACTCCATCGTCTTCCCGAACCGGGAGGCGAGACCCGGGTTGGCGTCGAGGAACTCGTGGATCTCGCTGGTGTAGCCGGCCACGATGACGGCCACCTCGGCTCGGTGGTCCTCCATCAGCTTCACGAGCGTGTCGATGGCTTCCTGGCCGAAGTCGGCTCCGCTGCCGCTGGAACGGGACAGCGTGTACGCCTCGTCGATGAACAGCACGCCACCACGGGCCTGTTCGAAGGCGGACGCGGCCTTCTCCGCGGTGTGCCCGATGTACTGGCCGACCAGGTCACGCCGGGCGACTTCCTTGAACTGGCCGTGCGGCAGGATTCCCAGCGCCTTCAGCAGTCCGCCGTAGATCCTGGCGACCGTGGTCTTGCCGGTACCGGGCGCGCCGGTGAACACCAGGTGATGGCTGGTGGTGCCGACCGAAAGTCCCTCACCCCGGCGCCACTCGTTGACCTGGATCTCGTCGATCAGGGCACGCACTTCGTTCTTCACACTGTCCAGTCCGATCATGTCATCCAGCTCGGACAGCAGTTGCTCCATCCGCTCGGGATCCTGCTCGGCGCCGCCGCTGGCGGAGGTGGCGCCCGCGCGGGGCGCTCTGTGGTGCGGATCGGCCTCGCGCAACTCGGTGCGGGCACCCTCGGCGAGCGAGACTCCCGGTTGGGCCGTGTTCTCCACCCGGCAGTCCTCGACCAGGCCGCCGCAGCCCCGGCCGACGGAGATGCCCACCCCCTGTGTGTCGTGCACCCAGCAGGCCGTGATCGTGGGCGAGGTCTGGTCGGCCACCGCGATACCGGCGTCGCCGGTCCGCGCGACCTCGCAGCGGTCGACCGACGAGTCACCAGCCTGGTACATGTAGATTCCGCGGGCGCCGCAGCCGCTCACGGTCGACTGCCGCAACGTGGCGTGCGCGCCGAGCCGCACGATGATTCCGTCGTCGGCGATGTCCGAGATCTCGCACCGCTGCACCATCGCGTCCGAGTCCTCGATCACGAGTCCGAACTGGCCGCCGCTGATGGCCGTTCCGGCGATCTCCACGTCGGCGCCGTCGGACACGCTGACCCCGCAGGAGTGAGCGGTGCTGGCCGCACAGTCGGAGATCCGCACCGTGCCGCCCCGGATATCGACGGCGGGTGAGTCCGTCGCATGGACGGTGACGCCGCTGAGTCGCAACCGTGAACCGGCGCAGGACAGTGCCGGCTGGTGGCCGGCCGGCGCGGTGATGGTGACAGTTCCGGGATCTCTGGCCGTCAGCGTGAGATCCAGCTGGTTCAGCATAAGGGTCTCGGTGTACTCGCCAGGGGCGATGGAGATGACCGCGCCCGGTTCGGCCGCGTCCAGCGCGTCTCTGATCGACGGCAGGGCGCCCCGCTGCTCCGGCGCGACGAGAAGAGTGCGTGCCATGGCTCCGACAAGGACTCGAAAACTTGGACGTGGGTAAGGAAACTCGCAACCCCGGGACCGAGAGCCTACCCATGATCGGGTGGCCGCGCACGTTCCCGTACCCAAACAGCACGCCGCCCGATCCGCCCACCCTGTGGCGGCCTGAGCTGGGATTACCGCGCCGCCGGCCGGGACGCGACCCGCAGGGCGCTGACAGCACCGTGCGGCAGGGTGGCGTGCGGAAACGTCCTCCCCGTGATGTTGAGAAACCGCCGGTCGAGAGAAGGTGTGGATGCCGCTGAGCACGATGCTGTGGTTCTCTCTCGGCGCGGTGGCGCTCGCCACCACCGCCGCCCTGGCCGACCGGGCGCGGCGTTGGTGGATCGGCCGTGACCGGAGCACACCGGTGAGCTACGCGACCTGGGTGTGCCGGGACGCGAGGCTGGCGGCTTCGCTGTCCAGTGCCCTGGGGGAGCTGATCGGCTGTTTTGCCGCGATGCGTCGCGACGTCCCCGAGATCGACGCGGTCTTCGTGTCGGAAACGTGGATCACCGTGCGCTTCGCCACGGACGTCACGGCCCGCCCGGCCGGCCCGTGGCGGCCCTCGGCCGGGGGACACCGGCGATCGTGGGCCGTGCCGACCGGGGATCTTCGCCGCCGGCACCCGGACCGGTTGCCGTTCCCGACTCTCGTGCCACTGGGCAGCAGCGGCGATGTGCTGACGCTGCTCGACCTTGGCCGGGCACGTGGCGTGGTCGGGGTGGGCGGTGACGCCCGGCAGGCCCGTCGCCTCCTGAACGGGCTGCTGTTCGAGTTGGTGAGCAACCCGTGGTGCCGGCAGGTCACCGGTACGCTGGCCGGCTTCGGCGAGCGGATCGAGGCGCCGGATCCCACGCGCGTGCGCTACACGCCCTCGGTCGAGGACGCCCTCGCCGATGCCGAGCGGTTCGCCCGTGAGGCGGCCGGAAACGGTGGGCACCGCGAGACGCGTGTGGTCGTGCTGGCCCACCCGCCCGCGGACCACCTGGTCGGGCAGCTGGTGCGGCTGGCGGAGGATCCGCACTGCCCGGTGCTGGTGCTGTGTCTCGGCCACCCCCGTTTCGCCCGGTTGCGGCTGACCGCGTCCCCGGACGGTGAGGTGTTCGTGGAACCGCATCGGATGCGGCTGCACGGTCTGGCCGACGACGTGGAACGGCACCAGCGCCGCCTGCGGGCCGCGCGGGGAACGGAGGTCGCCGGAACGACGCGGCCGCCCGGCGAGCGTTCGGTCGAGATCCGCGTGCTCGGCCCGCTCGAGGTGCGAGCACCGGGTCCCGTGCACGACGGCATGCGAACGGTGCTGACCGAGCTGCTCGCCGTCGCCGCGCTGCACCCGAAAGGGCTCACGCCGGCAGCGCTGAACCGGCAGGCCGGCTCGGCCGAGGCGGCCGAGACCGCGTTGCGGGAGCTGCAGCGGTGGCTGGGGACATCGGACGACGGGCAGCCCCGGCTGGTGTGGGGCGACGGCGGATGGGTACTGACCCGGGATGTCCGGGTCGACTGGCACCGTTTCCGTGAGCTGGCCACCACGGGCGAGCGGCGTGACGAGAGTGCGCGTCTGGTGAGCGCGCTGTCCCTGATCCGGGGCGAGTTCCTGGCCGCGGCCGGCCGGAGCGGTTCGCCGCTGCGGGACGTGGTCGCCACCGCCGGGGAGGTGCACGCCCTGGCCGTCCACACGGTACGCAGAGCCGCGGAGCTGGCCACCGCGGAAGGCGACTACCGGAAGGCGGAATGGGCGCTGCGCAAGGGGGTCGCCTTGCTGCCGCGGGTGGAAGGGCTGTGGCGCGCGCTGCTGCTGTTCCACGGCGAGCACAACCGCGCCGCCGTCGGCAGGACGGTGAACGAGATGATGGCCGTATTGGTGGGAGACGATGGCTACCCGCGCCTGCAGCAGACGATCAGCCGGCTCGTGGCCGCGCTCCAGCGCGATGTCCTGGTGTGAGCCGCCGCCGGTACCGACGGTCGCGGCGGACTGGCTCCGACAGCCGGGCCGCGCCCGGCACGATTCGCTGGTCACCGCCATGCTCGCCGTTTCGACCGGTTTGATCGACCGGTGCGCGTGCTGTGCCACCGGTGGCGCGGACCCGGGTCACGACGAGTGGTCACCGTGATCGCCCGCCAGGAGAGCTCCTGGTTTCCGGTGCGCCGGCGGCCCGGCCGGATCGGCGCGGTGGAGATCACGCGGCTGCTGGTGTTCCAGTGCGTGCTGGTGCTGGTACTCCTTGCCGCGACACGGGAACTGTGGCTGACGATCGTGGGCGCGGTGCTGGGCGGGTTGGTGCTCGTAGGCGTGTTCGGCCGCACCGGCCGTCGCTGGTGGACCGAGCTGCTGATGTCGTGGCTGCGCTACCGGGCGCGTCGCGGCCGAGCGCACGGAGCCGGCGGTTCGGACGGTGACGCCCGGCTCGCGGCGCTGCGTGAACTCGTGCCGGATCTGGTGGTGGAGACCGCTGAAGGCGGCGCGGCGGCAGGCTCGGTGGGCATGGCCGGCGACGGCGCGGGCTGGTACTCGGTACTCGCGGTGAGAGGTGCGGGCACGGCACACTCGTCCCCGCCCGTCCCACTGTCCGAACTGGCCAGGATGGCTTCCGAGGCCGAGCAGCCGGGTGTGGTGATACAGGTGGTCTCGGCCCGGACGGCCCGGCGGCACCAGGACGTCTGGGTCGCTGTACGGCTGGACGCGCAGGCGGTGGCCGAGTCGGTCGTGGACGCCTCCGACGGCGGTTCCGATGTCGACGTTCCACAGGTGCTGGCCGAGATGACCAGGCGCGCAGGGCGGTTGCTCTCCCGCAGCGGGCTCGAGGCCAGACCACTCGATGCCGACGGACTCATCGACGCGCTGGCCCGCTCCTGCGACCTCCTCGGCGCCGAGCTCTCCTCGACCGCGCACGAGCGCTGGGAAGGGTGGCACTCGACGCAGTGGACCCACACCTGCTTCTGGTTGCGGTCGTGGCCCGACCCCGATCGGGGCGGCTGGCTGCTGGCCGCGCTGGCAGAGGTTCCCGCCGCGCTGGTGAGCATCGCCGTGGTGCTGGAGCCGGCGCGCGAGGATGTCGATCTGTGTTGCCTGGTGCGGTTGGCCGACCGTGGGGAGAGTCACCGGTCGGCGTGCGCCGCCGTGTCGAGCCTCGCCGAGCGGGCGGGTGCCGAGCTGTACCGGTTGGACGGTGAGCACGCGCCCGCCGTCTACGCGTCGGCGCCCAGCGGGGGAGGTGCGCGATGAACGGTCAGCGACCGCCCGCCGAGCCGGCCGGGCAGCAACAGCAGTTGGCTGCCGCCGTGCTCGGTGTACCGCCCGGCCGGCAGGACAGCGAGCGCACGCAGGAGCTGGCGCGGGAGCCGACACCGGAGACAGCGAAACCCGGTGACCGCGCCGGTGCCGACGCGGAGGCCGCTGCCGCGCCGGCCGGGCGCGACGGCGGCCGGCCGGTGGCCGTGCCGGCCGCGGCCGTGCCTCCGGTGCCCGCCGGGCCCGGCGACGGAGCGGGATCCGCTCCTGTACGCGGTGACCGGGCCGGCTGGCGTGCCCGGCGTCACCGCAGGCTGTCCAGGCTGCGCATCGGCCGGCACGCGGCAACCGCCGATGGCCTCGACCGGATCCAGCTGACCGCCGGTTCCTTCGGCCTTCCGCTCGGCCGCAGCCAGGAATCGGGACCGGTCGTGTTGCCGATGTTCCGCCCGCGGCCGACTACGGTCGCCGTGCTCGGCGAGCCGGCCACTGCCAGGATGATCGTCTTCCGCGCCCTGCGTTTCGGTGCGCGTGCCGTGGTGCGAACGGACCGGCCGGACTACTGGAAGGACATCGGTCCGGCGGCGACGGGACGGCGGGACCGGGTGTCCATCGTCCCGCCGGAGGAGTGGTTCAGCAGGCACGGCACGCCGGTGGCGCCCGTGCTGTGGGTCCATGACGCCGCCGTCGTCCCCCGTACCGTCACGGTCGCCGGGGCGGAGTCGGCGAAACCGGCACCTTCTGGTTGGCAGACGGACCTGCTTGTACTGCGGGACGGCACGCCGCAGCGGCTCGAGCTGCTGCGAACGGCCGATGTGGCGCTGGTGCGCCGCCTGCCTCCCGGCGAGGCCAGCGCGGCGGCCGCCGCGCTGGGGCTGCCCGTCGACGATGCGTACCTACTGCGGGTGCTGCACGAAGACATGCTCGCGATGGTCGCGGCCGGCATCGCGCGGTACGTGTGGACGGACCCGGACGGTGGGTCCGGGCAGGGAGATCGAGGCGGAGCGCAAGGTGGCTCGCAGGCCCGCGTACGCGGGCCAGGTGAGAGGTGAGCGCGCGCGGACCGCAGATCGCCGGATGGTGCGCGGAGTGCGTGCGGCGGCACGGTGGTGATCCGTGAGCGCTCGTCGACAGTACGTTCGTACAGAACACAGGAGGTTGACGAAAGATGATCTTTTGGTCCGGTTGGGGGTTCCTCGCGCTGGTGTTCGCCATGCTCGGCGCGATGGTGGGCACCCTTACCGGGTTGGCGGTCGGTGTGGTCGCGGAGCCCACGAACTTCGGCACGGCGCTGGGGCTTGCCGCCGCGGCGGTCGGGACCTGGCTCGTCGGCCGACGGTTGAACCGCCCCACACCGGGATTCAGCGAGCGGACGGGCGAGCGGATCATGATCCGCAACCGGCACACGTTCTTCTTCGTGCCGATGCAGTACTGGGCTCCGGTTGTCGGAGGTGTCGCCGTGCTCGCGGGAGTGCTGGCGATCTGACGACGGTTGGTGGGTGTCGAGCGGAAAGTGTGCTCGGCACCCACCAACCGCCGGCCCGGCTCAGCCGGCCAGCGCTGGAGTCTCGCGCTGGACGAGGTCGGCGAGTACCGCCTGGCCGGACATGTTCAGGTGCAGTACGGCGTCCTGCCCTTCCTGGCCGGGTGCCAGGGCGTCGAATCCACGGTAGTAAGGCATGTCCGCCTCGCACAGCGAGTGGCCGGCGAAGGTGGGTTCGAGGGAGAACGAGTTCGTGTACGGACTGACGAAGCGGACGTCGATGCCCTTCTCGGCGGACGCCCACGCGGTGCGGCGCAACGTGAGGTCGAGCACGCTCGCCACGGCGTTGCCCTCGATCCGCTCACGCTTGGTGAATACCGAAGGGTCGCAGATAGGGTCGAGCGGTACGTCCGGCGCGTTCGCGCCGGGGGTGAGCTGGCGGCCGTAGCCGGTCAGCACGATCTCGGCCTCCGGACTGCGCCGCTCGATCTCGTCGAGCACACCGGCCACGTCCCGGCCCATTTCCGGGAGCCGTTCGACGACGGTCCTGGTCGGTTCGCCCGCACAGTCTGCCTGCACGCACCGCCCGCCGTACCCGGCGAAGTCGACGTCGCTGGTGCCGACGCTGAGCAGTACCACGTCGGTGCCCGGTTCCAGTGTGTCGAGCTGAGCCGGCTCACCCTTGAACGGCCGGCTCAGGTCGGCGGTCGCAGCACCGCTGCAGGATACGTTGGTGAGCTCCACCTGCCGCCCGCCTTCCCGTAGCCGCGTGGCGATCAGCTCCGAATACGAGTTCGCACTGCGCCAGCAGCTTCCCTCGGTACCGTCCTGGTAGTCGCCTGCCCCGGTGCCGGAGCCGTACGAGTCGCCGAGTGCGACCACGTGCAGTGGTTCCGGGGTCTCGGCGTGCACCAGCCCAGGGGCGAGCAGCAGTGTGGACATGGCCGCGATGGCAACCGTGCTCGGTCTTCTCACTGTCATCCTCTCGTTCTCCGGCGTCGCGAATCGCTATCGAGTGGCTGCCGCCGCCTCCCGCGTGTCCGCGACCAGCGCGCGTAGTTTCTCCAGCGTTCGCTTCTCCACCTGGCGGATGCGCTCCCTCGTCACGCCGCACTCCTTGCCCACCTCGTGTAGCGTGCGCTGGCGGCCGTCGTCGAGGCCGTAGCGAAGCCGGATCACCCTCTGTTCCTGCGGCTTCAACGTCGCGAGCAGTTCGTCGAGCCGATCCCGGGGCAGCGCGGCGGAATCGCTCTCGTGATCGTCTGGACCGGACAGCTGGATGAGCTCGCCAAGTGGCGTGTCGCTGTCCACGGCAGCCGGCTGGTCGAGGCTGACCGGTTCCTGGCAGTACGAGAGCAGCTCGACAACCTGGGTCGTGGGCAGGTCGAGATTCTCGGCGATCTCGTCGTTGTGCGGCCGGCGTCCCAGCGTGTCGGAGAGTTCGTGACGCGTACGCAGCAGGCGGTTGATCCGGTCGAGCACGCGCGGTGGTATGCGAATGACGCGGGCCTGCTGGCCCAACGCCCTGGTGATCGCCTGGCGGATCCACCAGGTCGCGTAGGTCGAGAACCGGAAACCGGGGGTGTAGTCGAACTTCTCCACCGCGTGGATCAGGCCGAGATTGCCCTCCTGGATCAGGTCGACGAGCGGGATGCCGCTTTTCGTGTAGCGCGTCGCGATGCTCACCACGAGCCGGAGGTTCGCCTCGACCATATGGTTCTTCGCCTCGGCGCCCTCCCTGGCGACCGTTTCCAGGTCCGCCCGCAGGTCGGCGGGAAGCGGCGGATCAGTGCCGTCGCGGCTGTGCGCCAGGACCGCGGCCGCGTAGAGGCCGGCCTCGATCCGCTTGGCCAGCCGTACTTCCTGCTCGGCCGTGAGCAGCGGCGTGCGGCCGATACCCGTGAGGTACGTCCGGACCGGATCGCTTCCGCGGGCTGCTCGCCGCTCGTCGTCTACTCCCGGCTCCGGGCGGATGAGTGCTGTGGTCACCGCTTCGCCGACCTCCAGGCCTCTCGCGGAAATACCGTCCGGCTTTGCCGGATCAGCATGCATCGCGGTGCTGGCACGGCACCGTCGTGCCGGTACCGCGGTTGCGGCGAGGATCCCGCTGGTCAGCGGGCCGCGATGTGGTGGCGTCGACGGGTGTGCGGGGCGACTACGGCTCGCCGGTTCTGGCCCCGAGTGCCGGCGGCTGCCGGGAGTGCCCCGGCGCGCCCTCGCCGCCGGCGAGTACCGGGCCGCCGGGAGTCTCCAGCTCCCACGCTTCCACCTCTGATCTCGCGGCAGGCTGCCCGGCCTGCTGGCCGCCCTCCTCGGGTGAGTAGGTGCGGCGCGTGGTGCGGTCGGCCGCCGGGGCCGGCGATTCGTGCTCGTTCGGCCGCGCCGACCGGCCGGTACCCCGCAGGCCCGCCGGCAGCACGGCGTCCTGCTCGGCCGTGGTGTCCACCGGCACGTTCGCCCGCCCCGCCAGGACGCTGTCCGCGCCGGTTCCGGCGCCGGCGGTGAACGTCGACCGCTGCCGCGCGGTGTCGCGGCCCTCCCGCTCGGCGCGCCTGCGGCGCAGCTCGGCGAGTTCCTCGGTGTAGGTCTTCGCGGGTCCGGTCCGGCGCTTGTTCAGCAGCACCGGGTCCGTGGTGCCGGGCGTCCCACCGGTGTGGCCGTTTCCCGGCGGAGCCTCCTGGACACCGCCGGGTCGCGGCCGCCTCCGGTCGGAGTTGCCCAGTACCGGCGGGGCGCTGCCTCCTGTGCCCGGTGGCAGGAACGCCTCCTGCCGAGCGGGATCACCAGGCGCGGGATTCTGCCGCTGGCCGCTCCCCGTGGGTTGTGTTCCTGGCGTCCCCGGGGAACCCGCGCCCGGTGGAAGCTCGCCGAGGCCGGGTATCCGGAACCCTCTGCCGTTGCCGAGGACCCGTCCGGGTTGCGGCGGCTTGGGCTTTTCCGGGCCGGCCGGTGAGCCTGGTGGCATGCCGGAACCGGGGGGCATCCCGGAGCCCGGGGTGGGGGAGCCGGGTGGCGCCGCCGACGGCGGTGCGGTGCCAGGAGTTCCCGGCGCGGTGGGGGGCTGAGTGGACGGTGCCGTCGGGGTGGACGGCGACGTCGCCGGGGCGCGCAGCACGCCTGGGTTGCCGCTGTTGCCAGGGGGCTGCGCGAACGGGTTTCCCGGCGCGCGCGGTGGGGCCGGGGCATGAGGCCCGTTGGGCGCGCCGGGCGCGGTGGGAGAGGGCGCCCCCGGCGGTGCGGGCGCGATGGGCGCGGCGAACGGAACCGGGCCGCCGCCGGGCGCTGCCGGTGGTGGCGCCGGTGGCGCCGGTGCCACGGGGGGAGCGGGTGCAGGCGGCGCGGTGGGTGCACCGGGCGGGCTGGCGCCGCCCCCGCCTGGCGCGGTGGGAGCGCCGGGTGCGGTCGCCGACAGGGTGCTGGGCGCGGCCGGGGCCGGCCCGCCCGCGGCACCGGGCGGTGCCGGCGCACCCGGGGCGCCGGGGGCACCGGGCGCTCCCGGCCCGATCGGCATGCCTTGCCCGCCGGGGTGGTAAGCAGCGTTGAGCGGATCCATCCGTACGACGCGTGCCGACTCCAGCGTCGAGATGTACGGGGCGTACCAGTTCGCCATCTGGTTGGCGAGGTTCCTCGCGTACCGGTCGTACTTCTCCTTGACGGCTGTCTTGTGCCGTTCGATCGCCTGGTCGGAGGGTTCGTTGGCCTGGTGATTGGTGTGCCATTCCGCGGGGGGATCCTTCGCGAGCTCGGCCTTGTACTCCAGCCACAGCTCCTGCATGAGTTCCTTGCCGTCCAGCATGACGGTACTCAGGGAATGCAAGGTCCGGCCGATGAGCTCGGCATGGGCGTGCAGGCGCTCGAAGTACGCCTTGGTCAGGCCGACCCGTTCCGCGAAGGCGTTCTTGGCTTGGCCCGACCAGTCCTCCATGAGGCTGTTGGCCTGGGTGCCGAGCTGGGAGCTGTTGGTCCGCGCGAGGGTGGCGATGTTGAGCCACTGGTCGCCGCGTTCCGCCGTCGCCCCTGGCCGCTCCCCTTGGATCTGGTGCCGGATCATTTCGATGTTCGAGCCGGTACCGTCGCCGGCGCCCCAGGTGCCGGGGCCGCTCTCCCAGACCGCCATCGTGGCAACTCCGCCTTCCGTATCCGCCGGGTGCTAGTGGCCCGGCACCGACTCCAGGGCTTCCTCGGCGCGGTGCTCGGCCAGGTCGGCGGCGTCCGAGGGGTCGACGCCGTCCGGGCTTGGGTCCCCTTCCAGCGCCGGGATGTGCCGGTCGGGGGCGAAGGTGCCGTCGTCGGGGTCGGTGGTGCCGATCTCCACCGTTCCGTCGTCGTAGGTGCGCTCGGTCTCTATCCTCGTCCGGTCGGGCACCAGGTTGCCGTCGGCGTCGTAGTGCTCGGTGATCGTCCTGCGCTCGATGAAACCGTGCGCCGCGCTGCCCGACTCGGTGCGGGTCTGCTCGACCCTGCCGACGACCTGGCCGCCGCTGTACTGCGTGGTGACGGACTCGCCGCCCCGGGTTTCGCTCACCGAGGTGAGGTCGCCCTGCTCGTCCCACATCTTCGTCGTCAACGTCCCGCCTTCGGTGCCGCTGGTCTCGTACCGGAGATTGCCGTCCGAGTCGTAGCTCGTCTCCCGGTAGGTGCCGTCGGCGTGTGTCCAGGTGGTGCGGCGGCTGCCGTCCGGTGCCTCGTAGACCCGCATGGTCACGGTCACCCCGGCGGCGTAGGTCATCGTGCGTTCCTCGACCAGCTCCATTCCGCCGGCATAGTCGCCATCCGCCCCACCGATGCCCAACCTGTCGTGCAGGGTTCCGTCGATGTAGCCGGGCAGGCCGGCCGGCCTGCCGGCACCCTCTTCGGCGAAGGCGTAGCTGACCGCGTTCAGCGCGGAGCTGTTCATGTTGTCCGTGTCGCCGAAGAGGTCGGCGCAGACGTGTGCCGCCATCGACAGCGCGCGGAGGTTCGTCTCAGAAATACGCAGCGCCTCCAGCATGTCGCTCGCCGCGAGCCCCGCGGCGTCCTGGGCGCGGTCGCCGGGAGGGAAGCCGCCCGTGCTGAACGACTCGCCGTCCCCGGTTACGTAGCTGGCCTCGCCCATGAGGTCGTCCTGCAGGTTGCCGGCCATGCTGGCGGTGTTCTCGCCGAAGCCGCGAAGTGTTCCCAGGTCGGCGTCCAGCGGTTCGTCACCGCCGGTCGCCCAGCCAGCGCCCAGGTTCGGAGAGCTCACCGAGTTGCCGTCCGAGTACCAGTACGTACCTTCTCCCGCCGCTCCCGTCATCGTGCCCTCCCGGCGACGTCCGTGATGATCCGCTACCCGCAAGCTAAGCACCGGGTGTCAACGTGCCCATGCCCTCGGCGGTTCTCAGAGCGGTCGTGAGTGCGTAACAGTGTTCTAACTCGCGTGCGCACTCACGAGAGGTGACCAGGCACAACGCCGCGCCTTCCTGGGACCAAGGACAGGTTCTCACTCCGGTGGCAGGTGGGGCAGTTGCACGAGCTGGGCACCGGAGTCGCGGGTCACCAGCCAGCCGCGGCCGGCCGGGAGCGGCTGCGGCTTCAGGTTGCCCAGCAGTGGCCCCTCCTCCTTGTTGCCGGACATCAGGATGCCCGGTGAGGCCAGGTCGCGGATTCGGGAGATGATCGGGTCGAAGATCGCCCTGCCCGCGCCGCCTGAGCGGCGGGTCACCACGAGGTGCAGCCCGATGTCGCGGCCCTGGGTCATGAACTCCAGCAGCCGCACCAGCGGGTTCTCGTGCGGGTTGGTCGCGACCAGGTCGTAGTCGTCGATCAGCACGAACAGCTCGGGACCGCTCCACCAGCTGCGCTTTCGGAGCTGTTCGGCGGTGATGTCGCCGCCGGGCAGCCGCTTGGTCATGGCGTCGACGGTCAGCGCCACCATCTGCTGCACGGTCTGGCTGTTCGTCGCGTAGCCGACCTGGTACTCGTCGGGCACGAGACCGAGCATGCTCCGCCGGTAGTCGATGAGGGCGATCTGAGCCTGTTCCGGGGTGTAGCGGCCCATGATGCTCGTCGCGATCGAACGCTGGAACGAGCTCTTGCCGCACTGCACGTCCCCGAACACCAGCAGGTGCGGATCCTTCTCGAAGTCGAGGTACACCGGCTGGAGATCGCGCTCGGAGATACCGATCGGGATGCCGCGCTCGGGTGCCGCGTCGGCGGGTGGGAGCGCGGGGTACGGCAGTTCCGCGGGCAGCAGCCGGATGGTGGGCGCCGGCTCGCCGTGCCACGCCTGGTTGACGGACGTGACGAGATCCTTCACGGCATCGCCGAGCCGCTCGTCCGTGGCCTCGTCGTCCACGCGCGGGACGGCGGTGAGGAAGTGCAGGCCGTCCCGGGTGAGACCGCGGCCCGGCGTCTCCTCCGGCACGGTCATGGCCTGGCGGCGGCCCACGACGGAGTCCGCGGGATCGCCGAGCCGCAGTTCCAGCCGGGTGCCGAAGATGTCCCGGGTGTTCATCTTCATGTCCATCCACCGGTTGGTCGCGGCGATCACGTGAATCCCGAAGCCGAGCCCCCGGTTGACCAGGTCGGCCACGGCGGGTTCGAGATCCTCGAACTCGGTGCGCAGGGTCAGCCACCCGTCGATGACGAGGAACAGGTCCCCGAAGCGGTCCTCCGGGAACCTGCCCGCGCGCAGCAGCTTCCGGTAGGTGGTCATGCTGTCCACACCGTGCTCGGCGAACCGGCGTTCCCGCTCGGCGAGCAGGGTCGCCGCCTCGGCGACGGCGCGCCGCACCCGGTCGCCTTCCCGCCGGGTCGCGACACCCCCGACATGGACGAGCTCACGCATCGTGGCGAGCCCGCCACCACCGAAATCGAGGCAGAAGAACTGGACCTCACGAGGGGTGTGGGTGAGCGCGAGGCTGCCGATGATGCTGCGCACCGCGGTGCTCTTGCCACTGTGCGGGCCGCCGACCACGACGACGTGGCCACCGGCGGCCGAGAGGTCCAGCCGGAAGGTTTCGCGGAGCTGGTCGAAGGGCCGGTCGATGACCCCGGCGATGGCCTGCAGCGAGCCGTGGTCGGCCACCCGCGCGGTGGTCAGGCCCCGGTCGGGGTTCGTGGTCAGCTCGCCGAGCAGCTGGTCCAACGTCGGTGGTTCGGCCAGCGGCGGGAGCCAGACCCGCAGTGCCGGGGTGCCCTGCCCTTCCATCCGGCTGACCAGCACGTCCAGCAGGGTCTCGCCGAGCTCGTCCTCGTCGTCCACCTCCGGTTCAGTCCCTTGCGGTTGCTCGGCCAGCCGCGGCGCCAGGTACCGCGTCGAGTACTCCTGCACCGGGTCGATCCGCCTGCCTTCGCTGTCGGTACGGCGCACGGTGCCGCGCCGCTGCGCACCGGAGACGTAGGCGGCCTTGAACCGGTCCAGCTCGTCGGTTCCGGTCTTGAGGAACCCGTTTCCGGGTGAGCGCGGAAGCTGGTAGGCGTCGGGGACGCCGAGCACCGTCCTGCTCTCCATGGCGGAGAAAGTGCGCAGCGCGATCCGGTAGGACAGGTGCGAGTCGAGGCCACGCAGCTTGCCCTCGTCGAGCCGCTGCGAAGCCAGCAGCAGGTGTACGCCGAGTGAGCGGCCGAGCCGTCCGATCTGGACGAACATGTCGATGAAGTCCGGCCGGGCGGTGAGCAGCTCGGAGAACTCGTCCACGATGACCAGCAGCGAGGGCAGCGGCTCGAGCGGCGCGCCGGCCGCGCGGGCGCGCTCGTACTCGCGCTGCGAGCCGTAGTTGCCCGCCTTCCGCAGCAGCTCCTGCCTGCGCTGCAGCTCGCCCTGGATGGCGTCGAGCATGCGGTCGACGAGGTGCAGCTCGTCGGCGAGGTTGGTGATCACGGCGCTGGTGTGCGGCAGCCGGTCCAGCTTGGTGAAGGTCGCGCCGCCCTTGAAGTCGACCAGCACGAAGTTCAGCGTCTCCGGGTCGTGCGTCACCGCCAGGGTGAGCACCAGCGTGCGCAGCAGTTCCGACTTCCCGGAACCGGTGGCACCGACCATCAGCCCGTGCGGCCCCATGCCGTCCTGCGCGGATTCCTTGAGGTCGAGCACGATCGGCCGACCGTCCGGGTAAACCCCGAACGGTACGCGCAGCCGGTCCCGGTTGGACCGGGTGGCCCAGCTCCTGGTCAGCGAGAACTCGCGGGCGTCGCCGAGTCCCAGCAGATCCGTCAGCTCCAGGGTGCCCGCCAGCGGCTGCTCGCTCGCCGCCGCCGAGGACAGCCGCAGCGGGCTCAGTGACCGCGCGAGGCCGAGCAGGTCGGCGGTGTCGAGCTGGTCCGCGGTACCGACCGGGCTGGTCCCGTCCATGGTCCTGCTGCTCAGTGTCCCGTCGGCGGCGATGTCGAGGATGAGGGTCGTTGGGTCGAGAATCCGTGGCGGCTCGCCGACCAGGTCGACCAGTGTCACGCCCTCGACACCGCCTTCGATCGTGAGGTGTTCCGAGTTCTGGGTCTCGCCGCCGTCCAGGAACACCACCAGGTGCGCCGCGCCGTCGATCGGGGCGGAGTTCGGGTCGAAGCGTGGACGGTTGGCGAGCACGTCGTCGAGCATCGCCTCCAGGGCGCTGACGCTCGTCGTCACCATCCTGAGCTGGCCGACGGCGTCGTGCTTGGCCGGGTGCAGCACGTGGGGCAGCCACTTGGTCCACTCCCACTCGTCCCGGTCGTCGGCGTCGACACAGAAGGCCATGAGCACGTCACCCGGTGCGTGGAAGACGCCGAGTTGCGCCACGATCGCGCGGGCGAGCGCCCGCTTGGCATCGGTGTCTCCGGTGACGTGGATGCGGGAGAAGCCGCGCAGCGCCGCGGCGACCGGTAGGTCGGGCACGGTGGAGTAGGTGGTGACGAACCTGCGCAGCGCGAGCGCACACATGGGTTCCAGCTCGTCGACCGGTTTGGTCTCCGGTGGGGTGATCGGGGTGGCGAGTTCCTGCGGGCCCACTCCGATCCGGATGATCGTGTAGTCCCAGTCGCCTGGCCTGCGCTCCCACAGGCGGGCGCTACGCACCGTCGACCACAGCCGGTCCGGGTCGGGATGCCGGTAGAGCATGGCGGCGCGCTGCTGGTCCGCCGTACCACGGACCTGTGTCCGCAGCCGGCTGAGCTTGCGCATGTAGCGCCGGCGCTCGACCATTGTCTCCTGCTTGGTCGCTCCCTGACCGGCCTGGCTGAGCAGCGTGAACGCGATCATGCCGAGCATGCCGAGCGCCAGCAGCCCGCCCGCGACGTACATGATCGGGCCACCTATGCCGCCCCGCGCCCCGATCATCAGGACCATGCCACCCATCATGCAGAGCATGGGCAGGACCATCAGCGAGCGCGTCCAGTTCCGGCCCTTCGGCTCGGGGTTCTCCGGGGGCGGGTCGAGGACGACGTCGCCGGACGGCAGCTCTGGTGCCGGCCGCCGCACGGGCCGCTGCACGATCACCGTTGCCAACTGCTCGCCTTTCGGGTGGTGCCGCCGAGCCGGTTGCCGCGGCTCGGTCCGGGATGGGTGTTGCCTGCCGGACCTAGTATGAGTTCGCCTGGCTACCCTCCCGGGCTCACCGGTTCGGACCATCTCGTGTGGAGGTACGTCGATGACGGCCCCGGCTTCGGCCCTGGGCGCTGCCGCGCTGGCCAGGGTGACCATCGTCGTTTCCGGGCGAAGGATGGACGTCGCCCTGCCCGAGGACGTGCCCGTGGCCGAGCTGCTGCCGTACATCCTGCGGCATGCCGGCGACGACGCGGCCGATGCCGGCGAGCGGCACGGCGGTTGGATGTTGCGGCGTCCCACCGGGGACGATGTGGACACCCGGCAGACGCTGGCCGCGCAGAAGGTGCTCGACGGCGAGGTGCTGCACCTCGTGCCCGGCCAGCTGGAGTGGCCGGAGCTGGAGTACGACGACGTGATCGAGTCCATCGCGAGCGGTGCCCGGCGGTACGGGCGCAGCTGGGGGAGGGCGGCCACCCGTCGCTGCGGCCTCGCCGCCTGCGCCGGCGTGCTGCTGGCGGGGACGCTGGTCACCCTCCTCTTCGAGCCACCGTGGCTGGTGCCGGGCCTGGTGCTGTACGGGATGGCCGTCGTCCTGGTCGCGCTGGGCGCTGTCATCGCCCGCGCGTTGCCCGACGCCACGGCGGGCGCCGTTCTCGCCGGCTGTGGTCTGCCCTACGCGTTTCTCGGCGGGCTGCTGCTGACCGGACCCGAGCACGCCGCACCGGCCGGCTTCGGAGCGCCGCAGCTGCTGCTGGCCTCGGTGTCGCTGCTGGTGTTCGGCATCGCGGGCTACCTCGGGGTCGCCGCGCTGCCCCGGATCTTCGTGGCGGCGGCCACGGCGGGACTGATCGGGGCGTTCGGCGCCGCGCTGGGCGGTTCGATGGAACCGGACGGCGCGGCGGCGCTGGTGCTGACGGTGGGCATCGGTGCCCTGCCCGGGTACCCGCTGCTGGCGATCCGGCTCGGCAGGCTGCCGCTGCCGGTGCTGCCGCAGCGGCCGGCCGATCTGCTCGACGACGCACCATCGCCGAAGCCGCCGGTGGTCTTCGCCGCCGCGGCCCGCTCCGACGAGGTCCTTTCCGGACTGCTGCTCGGCCTTTCCGTGGTCGCGGTTACGGCCGGGAGCTACCTGGCGGTGCACGGTGAAGCCACACGGCTGGGCATGCTGGCCGCCGTGACGGTGGCGCTGCTGTTGCGAGCCCGCCTGTTCGCCGTGCCGCGGCAGCGGATCCCGTTGCTGGTGGCCGGTACCGTGGTCGGCGCGCTGCTGGCCGTCGCGTTCTCGGCCGGCTTCGACGACTCGGCCTGGGTGCTGCTGCTGCTCGTCACGGCGGTGGTGGCGGCGCTGGCCGCGTTCGCGGCGCTGGTGTACAGCAACCGCAACCCGTCGCCCTATCTCGGCCGGATCGCCGACATCGTCGATGTCCTCGCCGTCCTCGCACTGATCCCGCTGGCCTGTTCCATCACCGGCTTCTACGCGTTCGTACGGGGCGCCGCGGCGGGGATCGGTTAGCGATGCCCAGCCGCAAGGACCAGCTGCACTCGTACCAGTTCATGATGCAGCGCGTGGTGTCGTCGCTGATGGTGCACGAGACCGACCCGGAACAGACGCCGCTGCGCAGGGGAGTGGGCGCCGCGTTCGCGGGCATCATGATCGCGGCGCTGGTGGCGGTGATCTTCGGTGTGATCGGTGTTTTCACCAACGTCGGCGGCTCGGGCTGGCGCGAGAACGGCTCGATCATCCTGGAGGAGGAGACCGGCGCAACGTACGTGTACCACGACGGGGCGGTGCGTCCCGTCCTGAACTACGCCTCCGCGCGGCTGATCAGCGGGCAGCCGCAGGCCGAGGCGCACCGTCTTTCCACGGGTGATCTCGCCGGGGTGCCGCGCGGCGTGACCGTCGGCATTCCCGGCGCGCCGGACTCGCTTCCCGCGAGGGACCAGACCCTCGGCATGCCGTGGAGCACCTGCGAGGTACCCGGTGAGGACACGGCAGGCACACCGACCACGACGACCACGCTCATGGTCGGTGAGCGGCCACCGGGTGGCGCGCCGCTGGGGCAGCGGGGCCTGCTCGTCCGCGACACCTCGGACGGCGCGACCTATCTCGTGTGGCGCGGGCACCGCTACCCGATCGCCGGTGACACTCCGGAGAGTGTCGTCCGCTCCCTCTACGGTGCCGGACGGGAACCGGTGGAGACCGGCGCCGCGTGGCTCAACGTGCTGCCGGCGGGGCAGGCGATCGAACCGATCGCTGTACCCGCGCGGGGTGAGGATTCGACCGCGGTGCCGGGGCGCACCGTCGGGGAGGTGGTGTACCACCCGATCACCGGCGGCATGCGGCAGCACTACTTGGTGCTCGACGACGGCCTGGCCCCGCTGACCGACCTGCAGGTGCGCGTGTTGCAGGGGCAGCAACCCACCGAGCCGCAGCGCGTGTCCGCGCAGGAGGCCGGTCAGGCACCCACCAGCCGCGCGCTCGCACCCGCCGGCGGTGAGACGGAGCCGCCCGAGACGCCGCCCGGACTGGCGTCACTGCCCGCCGACGGCCGGATCTCGCTGTGTTCCGTCACCTCCGGTGTGGGCGCGACGCCGGAGATCCGGCTCGGTGTCGATACCGCGAACCTGCGGGCGGGAGTCGAGACGAGCGTGGCCTCGGGCACGGGCGCCCGGCTCGCCGACCGGGTTTTCGTGCCGCCCGGCAGGGTGGCTGTCGTGCGGGCGCTGCCGTCGAGCACCGCGCGTGCCGGGGCGTTCAGCGTCGTGACGGATCGGGGCCTGCGGTTCCCGGTGCCGTCGCGGGAGGAGCTCGCCGCGCTCGGGTTCCAACCCGGTGATGCAGTGGACGCTCCCGAGACGCTGGTGCGGCGGATCCCCTCCGGCCCGACCCTGTCGGCGGCCGCGGCGATGCGTGCCGCTCCCGTGCACGGTCCCGTCGGCTGATTCCGGCTCGCACGAGAGGAGGAGGAAGCCTTTGCGGCAGCAGGCGTGGCGTCCGGCCACCGACACGGAGCAGGACATGGCCGCGGCGCTGGAGGAGCGGGACGGGCGGCGCTACGCGCGGCTGCTGGAGTCGTGCCGGCTCTACCTTCCGGTGCTGCCGGACCCGGGTACGCCGGAATGGGCTCGGCTCGCGGCGGCTTTCCCCTTCGGAAGGGACTACGTGCTGGCCTTCACCTCGCCGGAGACCCTGCGCTGGGTGATGGGCGAGCTGGCCCAGCACTACCACGACGTCGATTTCGAAGCGCTGGCCAGGATATGGCCGGATTCGCGGTACCAGCTCGCGGTGAACCCGCACGTCCCGATCGGTGTTTTCCTGCCGATCGGCACGGTGCCCGCGATGGCGCGGGGCGAGGTGTCGTTGGTGTCGCTGGACGGTCTCCAGGGGGCCGCGACCAATGCGTTGCCGCGGCACGTTCGCCGGTTCTGTCTCGCCGCGCTGGGGCAAGCGGCTACGGAGCCTCTGGACACCGGCGAGGAGCCGTTGCGGGAGTACCCGCCTGCCAACGATCTGGAGCGGCGGCTGCGGGACGCGCTCGACGAGCAGGACGGTGGTGGGTTCGCCCTGGCCGTCGCCTCGGCCGAGCTGGTGCTCCCGACCGGCGAGGCCGTGCCGGATCCGGGAATGATTCATCAGGCGGGCTTTCCCTGGCGGGTCGTCGACGCGGCCGGGGTTCCGGTGATTCCCGTCTTCAGTTCACCGGAGATGCTGGAGCGGCTCGGCACGCCGCATCGTGTTCAGGTGTCGTTCATCGACATCCTGGTCAACTGGCCCAGTGCCGAGCACGTGCTGTGTCTCAATCCCGGTGCGATGACCGAGCTCGTGCTGCCGGGCGACACGCTCTCCGACATGGTCGGCGCAGTGCTCGACACGGAGGGCCGGCCGTGACGAGGTGGGCTCACCCGGGATCGCGATTCCCGTACCGAACCCGCACCGCCCCCGCGGCGTGCGGCCGGAGAGCCGCTGACCAGGTGGTTACCGGGCTCCTGTGGCGTGGGTGCTGAGCACCGGCTGCGAGCGGTCGTGGGCAGGCTTGGCTACGACCGAAACGATTGGGGTGAGAAGCCTTGACCATCGAACTCACGCCGGAGCAGACCCAGCAGCTCAAGCTCGCGATCAGCGATACGGCCGAGCAGGGGCGGGCGTTGATCCAGAACAGCAACAACAACTACGCGGGCATCGTGAACGCGCAGTGGCGCGGCACGGCATCGGCCGCGGGGATGAACAAGCAGAACGAGCTCATGGGTATCTGGACCGGCCAACTGCAGCCGATCCTGGCTCAGCTGCAGCACAACATCGCCGCTACCGAGAACATGATCGGGGCCGCGGACGACGAGGCGTCCCAGGCGCACAACGTCGTCAATGCCGACGGTGGCGGCGCGATGCCCAACTTCGCCCGCCTGGCCTGAGCTGACCTCCCCAAGTCCGTCCACACGGTACGGAAAGGAACCTTCATGTCCAGGATCACCTACAACGTCGGCGCCATCGGCGAGGTCGGCAGCAGCGCGACCAGCATCTCGGCGCAGATGCAGGCGCTGTTCGACGACCTGATGACCAGGGCGAAGTCCATCGTCGGCGAGGGCTGGCAGGGTGGCGCGGCTCTCGGCTTTCAGGAAGCGCACACGAAGTGGGACGCCGCCGCCAAGAAACTCAGCGACGCCGAGAACAGGTGCGGCATCGCGACGCAGAACGCGGCGACGGACATGCACGCGACCGACAACAAGTGCGCGGGGCTTTTCGTCTGAAGTGCCGGAGGCGTGCGGGCATCGAGCGGGCGGGTTGCCTGCTCGGCGCCCGCACGCCCGGCACGCCGAACGATCGTGGAACGGCCGTGAACTCGTGATGTCAGCTACCCGCGGGCTTACCCCGGTCGGCCAGCAGCTCGACCGGCGGCTGCGGGTGTTCGTCCTCGGGCCGGTCCTCGGGCACCGCGGCGAGGCCACTGCGCCAGCGCCGCCGATGACCCTTCGGGCCGAAGGCGACGGCGGCGGCGACCAGCACGGTGAGCCCCGCACCGGCGGCGACGAGCTGGTAGGCGAGCGTGTTCGCGCGGTCGGTCTCCCGCGCCCGCGCGGCCTCCTCGGCGCTGATGCGCGAGCGGGTCATGGCCGGCAGCGAGGCGGGTTCGCCGGCTACCGCCCGTTCCAGCACGGCTGGGTAGGGGTTGACGACGCCGTAGCCGTAGCGAGCGCTGCCCTCACCCTCGGGTGCGGGCGCCGCTGTCGCGAGCAGGCGCTGGGTCACCTCCTCCCGCGACGCGTCCGGCCGGTGGGCGCGGACCAGTGCCGCCGTCGCGGCCACGTGGCCGGCGGCGTACGCGGTGCCGGCCACGGTGCCGAGCCCGCCACCGGGCAGTGTGGTGAGCACGTCGTCCCCGGGTGCGACCAGATCCACATGGGCCGGGCGGGAGCCGCGGGCGGCCATCCCTTCCGCGTCGATGGCGCCCACCCCGAGCACCCCGTCGATCGCGGCCGGGTACGGGGTGGTGCCGGAGGGCTCGTCGCGCTGGGTTTCCCCGACCGCGGCCACGAGGAGGATGCCGGAGTCCAGCGCACGCCGCACGGCGGCACGCAGCGCCGGGCTGTCCTGGTAGGCGACCTCGGCGACCACGATCACGGTCGCACCGTTACCGGTCGCCCATTCGATCCCACTGGCGAGCGTGGCGGGATCCACGGAGCCGCGCGGTTGCCGATCGGCCGGGTAGCTGTCGCCGACGACCTTGACGGAGAGGATTCGGGCTCCGGGCGCGAGCCCGTGGAAGCCGATGCCGGCACGTTGCCGGCCGGCGATGATGCCGGCGACGCCGGTTCCGACACCGAGGCAGTCGGGACGGCCGCTTTCCGCGCCGAATCCGGTCGCCGGCGCGAGATCCGTGCTGCCGGCCTGGCGCTCGGCGAGGAACGGCGTATCGGCGACACCGGTGCCGATCACGGCGACGACCTGCCCGGCGCCGGTGGTCATCGGCCAGACGCGCTCGGCGCCCAGCATCCGCTGTGGCCACGGGACCGGGGCGGGCAGCTCCGTGACGTCCCGGCACTGCTGCTGCCGCGCCACGGCCGGCCGGACGCCAACTACAGCCGTGGCGAGCACGGTGGTGCCGCAGAGAGCGGTCACGAGAGCGAGTATCCAGAACCGGGTGCCGCGCATGGTCTGAGATTGAACACACCGGACGCAACAGTCGAGACGCGTCCACCGAGGGAGGCAACCGTGGAACCGCCGAGCACGTCCATGCTGACCGAGCTGATGGAGCAGTTGCGGGACGCGTCGAGAAACCTGCCGAACACACAGGAACGCCTCATGTCGCTGACCGGGGTGGGCTGGTCCGACGACCGCACGGTCAAGGTCGAGGTCGGACCGCGCGGCCAGCTCGTCGACGTGCACATCGACCCCAAGGTGTTCCGCCGGCCAGACGCGTACGCGCTGCGCGGGGCGATCATCGCGGCGAACGCGGCGGCCGTCCGCACGGTACTCGAGAAGACGCGCGAGGTCATGGAGGACCAACTCCCGCCGGAGCTGAACGACCTGCGCGCCCAGCTCCGGCCGGGCGAACCGGCTCCCACCGAACGAATGCTGCGCACCGATGCGGAAATCCTGTCCGAAAGGGAGACAACACATGAGCGGTGAGATCAACGTCGAAGCGTCGGCCCTGGTGGCCGGCGGTGCCCGGATCTCGGCGGTCGCCGGCCAGTTCGGAGTGTCGTCGAACATGGGCGTGATCACGTCGCTGGAGCACTTCGGCGATGACGAGATGGGGCGGGCTTTCGCGGCGAACTACCCGGACACCGCCGAGGTCTTCGAGAACCGGGATCATCTGGCCGAGAGCGGCCGGTTGATCGGCGGCAACGTCACCGCGTCTGCCGGCATGCTCCAGGCCACCGACGACGAGGCCGCCGGCGAGCTCGGCGGCGGTGTGTGAGTCCAGCCGGTTCACGGGCGCGGTGCTGAGCGGGGGAGTGCACGGTGTCGTGGTATGAGGTCGGCGATCCCGTCATCTACGCCTTCCTGGACGCCCTGGCGGAGATCGACGAGTTCATCGACAAGATCAACGAGTGGCTGCTTGATCCCGGCTGGGAGGCATTCCTCCTGGCCGGATCGGCCCCCGGGTTGCCGATCGCCGCGGCGGGGCTGATCGGAGTCGGCGTCCAGATCCCCAAGCTGACCCCGATGGCGCATGCCATGCTCGGCGAGTTTCCCCGTGCCGACGAGGAGCAGGCGGCCGAACTGTCCCGGCAGTGGGCGGCGGCGGCCGAGGAGGTCGGCAGCTGGAATGAGGAGGCGCGGGCGGAGGCCGTGCGCATCCTGGCGGAGCAGGTGTGGTCGGGCCAGTCGGCCGACTCGTTCTCGTCGACGATGGCGGATTACACCGCCGCACTCGATGACCTGCAGGGCTCGCTGAACAACCTCGCCGGCGGTGTCGGTGAGTTCGCGCAGGCCGTCGCCTACACCAAGGGCCTTTACCGCGCCAACCTCGTGCTCATGCTCGGCGAGCTGCTGCACCTGGTGTACTCCGCGATCAGCACGTACGGGGCCTCGCTGCTCGGAGTCCCCGCTGTCGTCACCCTCGGTACCAGGGCCGGCCGGCAGCTCATCATGGCCGGCATCCGGCGGGCCGGGTCCATCGCCATACCGATCAGCCTGCGCCGGGTGGCGGTATCCGGGTTCGGCGGGGCCGCCAGGACCACGGGTGGTGTGCTCGCGCGAGGTGGCGTCGGCGCCACGGGCGGCGCGCTGGCCAGGGGAGGCGCCGCGGCGGGTGCCGGCGTCGTGCGGCGTGGCGCCAACCACCTCTTCTCCGGCGCGGCGGCCAGGGCATCGAGTAACACGGTGGTGCGGGAGCTCGGCCGGCAGCTGGGCCGCGCGGGGGCCGATCGCGCCACCAGGCGGATAGTCGAGCGGCAGCTCGCCGACGCCCTCGCCGGCAGGGCGCCGACGGCCGCCCAGGTGGCGCGGATGTCCGCGAAGGAGCAGGCGGTGGCCGGTGCCGTGGGCCGGTTCATGGCCTCCGGGGCGACGCCCTGGTCGGTGCTCGGCGGCAGGGTGGCCCGCTTCACGGTGTCGAGCACGGCGCTCGGCGTGGGCGCGGAGCTGGCGGCACAGGCGCAGGCCGCGGACCAGGGGGTGGGCTACACGCCGCAATGGCAGTCCACGTTGCAGGCGGGGGTGGGGGCCGCTGCCGCGAGTGCCTTCATGGGCACGGCCAACACGACGGCGGGCTACGTCGCCACCGGCATGGCCGGGGGTGCGGCGGCGTTCACGGCGAATGCCGCGGTGGAGGCAGCGCTGAATCCCGACCTCGGCTTCAAGGACGCGCTCGGTGTCGAGAGTTTTGCCGAACTCGCCGAGCACCTCGGCGCCGAGGTCACCTCCGCGCTCGGCATGGAGGACACCGAGCTTGCGGGCGCCGCGAAGCTCGGCGCGGGGGAGAGCCTGGGGGACGCGCTGCTCGGCGGCGCGCTCGAAGGTGTGTGGGAGCGCTACATCGGCTCCGGCGCCGACAACATGGGGCTGGGAAAGCTGGACGAGCGCGTGGGCGCGCTCGGCGATCCGGCCGCGCTGTCGGCCCTGACCCCGCTGGCGAACCCGGCCGCGCAGCTGGCGCCGCCGGCGCTGCTGTCCGGGGCGCCGCCGGGCGCCGGCGGTGTGCCGGGAGGAGCGGGGACGGCTCCGGCCGGCACGACTGCCTCGGCATCTCCGCCATCGACGGGAACGTCCACCTCGCCAGGCGCATCGGCACAGCCCAACGGAGGGCGGACGATCGGTTCGCCGCCCGGCGAGGCCGACGCGGGCAACCCGGAGCACGGCAAGCCGAGGGGCAGGGTTCTCGATGCGCCTTCCGCCGCGGGCGGCGAGTCGGATACCGCCGTGGCGGGGAGCCAGAACGAGGAACCCGAGCCCGGAGCCCCGGCGTCTCCGGATCGCGGAGACTCTGCCGATCCCGCGGCCGGCGCCGAAAGCACGGTTTCCGAGGAGGGTGAATCGGCTGCGGCCGAGGCGGACCAGACCGGTGCCGTCGAGCGAGATGCCGAGGTATCGCCGGAGCCGACGGCCGAGCACCCCGAGAACGCCGGGAGTGCCGGCAACACCGGCAACACCGAGAACGGCAAGAGCCATGAGGACGCCGACCGCACGGTGTCCGGGGACGGTCAGGCCGTCGCCGGAAAGGACATGGCCGCGCCGTCGCCGGAATCCGAGGCCGACAGCACCAGCGGCACGGTCGCCGGGACCGGTTCCCGCGACACCACCGAGCCGGTCCTGAACCTCAGCGAGCTACCTGATCCGGATTCGGTCGAGCTGGCCGAGCGGCAGGCGGAGGCGTTGGGCAGGTCGCGTGTCACGGACGGGAGCGACGGTGACACCGCCGGGTTCCCGTCCGAGCGGGGATGGTCCACCGAGACCCTGCGGCAGGCGGCGGTCGACGTGGCAACCGATGCCTTACGGGAGCCGGGCGAAGGGAATGTCCGCCTGCTCAACGACCGGCTGCTGCTGTCCGGCGAGTACACACCGGACGGTCGAACCGAGCCAACCGCCATGGTGGTGACGGCGGAGACGTCCGGGCGGATCCTGGACGTTCGGCCCGGCACACTGCCGAACACCGCGGACTGGACGGAAGGCACGCGAGCCGCGCTGCTGGCAGCACTCGGGGACATGCAGCACGAGGGCCTGCTCCACGTGAACTCGGACGACGCGTCGATCGTGGTTCACCTGCCCGACGGCGCGAACGTCGTGGTCGCGTTGCGCATCGATCCCGGCCTCGCTGCCGGGCAGACCTACCTGGACACGTCAGCGTGGAAGGGGAAGGGCGAGGCAGAGGAGCGCGGACGTCCCGTCGTCTACGGGGTTTCCAGCAAGGGGCTCACCGACCTTCCCGCGATGCGCAAGGAACGCCGGGCCCAGCTCGAGTCCCTGATCGAAGCGCTGGAGCGGCGGCAGCAGCCGGCGTCCGGCTACGCCAAGACCGGGGAGGTCGCCCCGGAGCGCGCGGCGGCGCTGGAGAGGGCCGTGTCCTCGGCGGTCTCGTTCTTCGACCCGGCCGGGAACAGGGACATCCCTTACGACGCCGTTCTGGAGCCGGGCATCGAGATGGCCGACGAAGCCGCGACCCTGCCGGTACGCATCGGTGACCGCACCGTCCGGGTCGAGCTCGCCCTCGACCCGGAAACGGGCAGCGGAGAGGCGCGGCCGCGCGTAGCCGTCAAGCCCGGAACCGGCTCACGGCTACAGGTGTGGGCCGACCTGCGGAGGACCCTTGACAGGCTGGTCACACCGCAGCAAGCCCCCGGGGCCTCCCCGGCCGAATCTCCCTCCACGGAGTCCACAGCACACCGGCCTTCCCCGGAAGTGGCCACGCCACCCGCCGTTTCCGAGCGCGTGGTAAAGGAAGCGGTCCTGGCGTTGCGCCGCGTCCTCGTCCGCTCGCACCACGGGCCGGGCAATGTGGCCTTGGCGGGCTCCGGCAGCGAGTCCTACACGCATCCCACGCGTGCGGTCGTGGGTTTCGACAGCGTCACCGCGGGAGGCAATCTCGCCACGGTGTTCCGCGGCGGCCGGCAGGCCGGGGAGGTCTTCGCCGCCGCAGTACGCGAGATGGGCCTGCTCGACGGCGGGCCCGCGCACGGCATCGAATGGCGGATGGTGCGCACGCAGCTGTGGCCGGACGAGGCCGACGAGTTCATGCAGGGGCTCGCGGACGACCTCCAGGTCACCGTCGCCGCCGCTGGCATGCTGTTCCGTCCGGGAGCGCGACCACTGGACTTCGATGTCGAGCAGGAGGCCGTGGCGGCCGAGCGGGTCGAAGGAATGAGGGCGAACGGCACCGAGATGTCCACAGAGGACATCCCCGAGATCGCGCAGGAGATCGGTCTCTGGTCGCCGGCACCGCCCACTTCCACCACCACCGGCGCGAGCGCGCCGGCGCGCCGTGCCTCGCTGAACCCGGACGCCTCGTGGCCGAACCTGATGGCGATGTCCCGGTTGCTGCACGCGCAGGGTGCGATCCGCGACACGCCGCTGAAACCCGCACTGCGGGACGCGCTGGAAGCCGGTGTGCGCACCGACAAGCAGCTCGCCGAGCGGAAGGGAACCCTGCGCCGCCTCGTCCGCGCCGCGGCGCCGGTCGTCGCCGCCTGGCTGCGGGCCGACGGGATCGCCGTCGACGACAAGGCGGTGCGCAAGCGGATGCGGCAGCTGCTGGACGGGATGACCGTCGTGCCGGGGGACGGCCCCGCCAGGGCGCAACTGCTCACCGACCCCGACGGGGCGCAGCGTGTCCAGGTCTGGCCTCGGGACGGGATGGCGCTGACCGACCTGATCGGCGTGCTGGCGCACGAGGTGACGCACAGCTTCCAGCACGAGGTCTCCGGGTCGCCGGCCGGACGGTCGGCCGAGGCGATCGTGCACCGGGAACAGCTCGCCCACTGGGTCGAGGGCAGGGTCTACGAGTGGCTCGGGCAGCACGCCACCCCGCTTCGCGACGAGCTGGCCGCCACGGCCCGCTGGTCCCGGGAACTGGTCGATGCGGTGGTCCGTGCGGCCTACCCGGAGGACGGCGCCTACGCCGGGGGCTTCCAGCACCTGCCCGACGGCTCGGGCACCCGCGAGTGGGCCGCTGCCGGCGCCAACGGCACGTTCGACGAACGCTCGCATTCCGATGCGGTGTTCCGGGACAGCACAGGGCGGATCGAGCGGGCCGAGGCCATCGACCTCGACGCCGTGCTGGACGACTACTTCGGGCAGCCCGAGAACCGCCGGTTCGGCCATGTCGTGGACCGCGGGGAACCCGGCCGCCGGACCGTGGAGCTGGAGGACGGACGGCGGGTCGACATCGAGCTCCGGCAGGGTACCGATCCATCACAGGTGCGGGTCGACCTGCCGGGAGGCCGCCGGGAGGGCGGCATGGCGCGGCTGGACGGTCCGGCCGTGATCCACCCGCCGCTGCTGCCTGCCGATGACCATCTGGGGCGCACCGTGGGCAGGCTCGCGGTGGACACGGCACTCATGTGGATCATGGGAATGCTCAGTGCACCGGGGGCGGAGGAGACCGCCGAGCCCACCCGCACCGCGCCCACCGTCAAGGCCACCTTCCGGGGTGCTCGGGTGCACGGCGACGCCAGTTCGTTGCCGGCCGAGCTGCGCCCGGTGGCGGAACACCTCGCCGAGGGCATGGAACTCAGGGCCGCCGTGCAGCAGGACGCGGCGGCGGCCACCGGGCGGAAGGTACGCGGACGCGCGTCGGCGTTGCGCGGGGTGCTCGACCCCGGCGTCCACGCGCTTGACTCGAAGGACTGGGAAGCGTTCGAGTACCTCCGCAGACAGCTCGGCGAGGGTATCGGCGAGCTGGCGGGCACGCAAATGGTGCACGACCTGGAGGCGGAGCTGCCGGAGGGACACCGTTTCGAGCAGGTCGAGTTCCCGCTGGAGTCCGGTGTGGAATCGGTCGGCGCGAGTGGCCGGTTCGACCAGATCCACCGCGAGGTCGGCCCGGACGGCCGCTATGTGGTCGGTGGGCGTTACGTCGTGGTGGAGGCCAAGGGCCCGGCGGCCGGCCTGGGCGGCCGGCGTGGCCCCGGCGGCGACAGCAGGCGATACCAGCAGGGGCATCCGCGCTACGTCGAGGCGATCCTGGAAACGATGGCGGGCCGCGGCGGCATCGACGCGGTCGTGGCGGACGAGCTGTGGCGAGCATGGGCACAGGGCCGGCTCGACTACCGCTACGCCAAGGCCAGGGTCGAGCAGGAAACGTCCGGCGGGGGCACGGGCCGCTACGGACATCAGATGCCCCGCTACGCCGGATACGAGTCGGCCGTGTTCGACATCGGAACGGCGCCGCAGCGGCCCGATCCGCCTCCGGCGCCGCCGGTTCCGGCGCGACTCGCCGACGAGGTGGGCAGGCTCACCGCGAGGGTGAGGGCCGACGTCATCTCCACCGCGCTACCGGGCAGGGACGCGGTTGCCGCGGCCGCGGGTGTCACCAGGGAGGAAGCCGGGCACGTGCTGGAACGCCTCGCGGCGGGGATGTTCGAGCTCACCGAACGGGACGTCCGCGAGACGCTCGACGAGGAGGCGCTGGACCGGCTGAAACCGTATCTCGACGACCGCGGGCCCAGGGCCGTGCTGTACCCGGACCCCGAGACGGATCGTGGCCGGATGGGTGTGCGCCTACGGGACGGCGAGGCGGACGGCGAAGGCGCCCGCGCGACGTCGGTGGTCGACCTGGCCGCGCTGTTGGTGCACGAGGCCGTGCACGAGGCCGGCCGGGACGCGCATCGGCTGAGCCACGCCGTGCCGGAGCACGCGTCGCGGCGGCAGCACGTCGTGGACCTCGAGGAGCGCGCGGACAACGCAGTGCGGCTGTTCCTGCAGACGATCGCGTCGCGGGCAAGCCTGCCCGACGACCTCGCGGACGTGGCCGGCACGGCTGAGCGGGGCGGCTGGAGCCGCGCGCTGAACCAGGAGGTGGTCGGGTTGCTCGATTACCTGCCGGACACCAGCGACTACGTGCGCAACGTCGCCGACACCACAGGTGTGCGCCCGGTCCTGCTGGCCGGTGCATCCTCGCCGCCGGCAGGCGGGGAAGGCGCGCTCTCGGCGCGGGGGGAGCGGACGCCGCTTTCCGGGGCAGGCGCCGCCGATGGACAGGCCGGCACGGTCCAGGACATCGACGTGCTCGCGGACTCGCTGCGGCACCTTTCGGCGGCGGCGTCGGGTTTCGCTCCCGGTTTCTGGGTGGATCGGGTGCTCGGGGTCTCCGGCGACGCGGTGACGGCTGAGGTGCGGATGCTGGGTGGGTTGCGCGCCGTGGTGGACTTCCGCTTCGGGGAGCGGGCCGAGGTGCGGACCCCCGCGCTGCGGTGGAACGGGCAGAACTGGGTGCAGTCGGAGCCCGCGACGGTGGTGCTGGACGCGATGCCGTCTGCGCAGCGGTTGCCGGCCTTCCTGGAGCGGGCGTTCGTGGTGCTGGACGCGACGCTGGGCCGGCAGGTCGAGCACACCGGGCTGCCGGGGCCGAACCAGATCGTTCCGGACACCGGTGTCCCCAGCACACTGGAGGCCGCCGAGAGCCGGGCGCGGGAGGTCGCCGACCGGGTCCTCGACGACCTCCGGGAAGTGGTGGGAGCCGTCAACGCGGACTCCGGCCTGGCCGAAGGCGACGCGCTCACGCTGGCCGGCACCGAGAACCGGGTGAAGTCCTCGGCCTCGCTGGCGCGGAAGTTCGACGCCGAGTCGCGGCTGGCCGGCCGGAGCATCGACGAGTTCCTCGACGAGGTGCACGACCGGGTGCGCTTCGCCCTGCGGCTGCCGGAGACCGGCTACGGCGAACTCGCCGCCCACGTGCTCACGCGGCTGGTGCGGGACCACGGCTACACCGTCGACACCGGGCCCGGCAACGGTGTGCGCAACTACTGGCGTGCCGGCAACCGGTACCTCGGCATGCACGCCTACCTGCGCTCGCCGGACGGTTTCCTGTTCGAGCTGCAACTGCCCACCGCGCGGTCGTGGGACATGGTGAACCGCACGCACGGCGACTACGGAGTCGTGCGCTCCGCACACGCGACCCCGGTCGAGCGGGTGCACGCCTTCCTCGAAGTCTTGCGCGCCAACAAGGAGGAGCGACTCTCGGCCACGGTTCCGGAGCTGACCGCGCTCGCCGACGTTCCAGGAGTCACCGAGGCCGGCCTCGTGGCACGGCGCCGCGACTTCGCGTCCTGGGCGAGCGCCCGGCCGGACATCATGCGTGGCTATGCCGAACGGCTCGTCGAAACGGGCCGGACGTTCGACGACGAGCTCGCTGCCCACGGCCTCGACCGCTCTGACGTCCCCGGCTTCGACCCGGAGGTCCACCTCGGGGCAGGAAGGAACGCCGATGTTGTACTACCGGGAAGTGCACCCGCCGGGCACGCCGGAGCGTCCGGAGAGCGTACTGGTGACGGAGAGCTCGACCGGTCCACTTCGGGCGATCATCTGGGACCGGACGGCCGGGAGGTGGACGGCGAACCCGGAGGCGGCCGCGACACTGCTGTTCGACGAGGAGGCGAGCGAGCGGCTGACAGTGGTGAGCAGGCAGCGGGCGGAGTGGGCCGCGACGGCGCTGGGCACGGTGCTGCCGAGCGAGCGGGCACTGCGGGAGATGGGCCGGAATCCCCCTCCGGACCGGAGGTAGGGAGCCTCTCGCCGGGCGAAGGGCCGAACCGGGTTGCCGTCGCGCACGCGGTGCCCGCACAACGCCGCCTTCCCTACCTGGACGAGGCCGCCAGCCGGATCACCGAGGTGCTGCGCGAGGCGGGGGTGTTCACCGAAGCCGGTGAGCGCCTCGAAGCCGAGCAGCTGAACCGGCTGCTCCTGCCCTCGTTCCGCGAACTGCTCAGCACGACGCCCGGAACCGGTGGCCGCACGTTCGTCGTCACCGGCAGCGGCGGTACCGCGGAGATCGACGCTCGGCTGGTGCTCGCCACGGGCCCGGACGGCACGGGGCCGGTCGCGGGCCGCCGCACGAACGCGCCCGGCAGGATCACCAAGTTCGCCACCGGCCAGAGACGCGTCACCGAACCCAAGGTGTCCAGTGACCGGTCCGTGCGGCAGAGCTACACCCCACGGTTCTCGCTGCGGCGGCTGCTGGACCCGCTGGGGAGCATCTACGCCGCACTGGGCCTGGAGCGGGACCCAGTCGCCGACGTGACACCCAGCGCCATGGTCGCCGCCGACCGGCATACCTCCAGCGACGCGGACTGGTCGACCTTCGCCGGAACGGGCGACGAGCACCACGGCTCGTTCAGCCAGTACGACCTCGACCTCACCCTGGAGTGCGAGGTGCGTACCGACGCGCTCGAACGAACCGTCGTCGCGGGCGCCGATCCGACCGGCGAGCGGGAACCACTGCTGGTCGAGGTGTACGACGGCTACGACGACCCGCCGCCGGAGCGGCAGGAACGGTTCTTCTCCGGCGCCGGTGACGCGCGCCGGCCACGACGGTGGCGCGACGAGGCCGAACTGTTGTCCGCCAGCCGCGTCTACGGGTACGACGGCTCGCCGGCCCTACTGGCCGAAGCGGTGCGCCAGCTGCGGGAGATCGGCGTGCCGGAGCGCGAGTTGCGGGTCGGCGGCGCGGTGCGCGGCCAGCTCATCGACCACATCGCCGCGCGCGCCTGCGGTGCTTCCGGTGCCGCCGCGCCCGGGCGCCCGCACCGGCTGCTGGTGCACGACAGCCGGGGCAGGCCCGCCTACGAGGTCGAGCTGAGCACCACGTTCCGGTGGGACTCGGCCACGCCACTGCACGCGGCGTCCGCGACCGGCGACATCCTGCACGGCAGCAACTCCAGTGGCGCTACCTCCGGCAGCACCGCCCGGAACAACGCATGGGGCGCCGAACCGGCCGTGGCCGGTGGACTGCGCTGGGGAATGATGCTCGGTGGCCTGCGGGGATTCTTCTCGAAGATCGGCAGCACCGTCGACATCGGGTCGGCCACCCGCCAGGACGCCTTCGACGTCCGGCCCAAGGACACCTACCGGGTTCCCGGCCGGACCACGGTCACCACGCGACGGCTGACCGGCTCCCCGGTCGTGGCGGCGGCACAGTCGACGCGGCAGCTACCCACCACGGTGACGGTGCAGGTGGCCACCGAGGTAGCCGCCCGCAACGGGCTGCCCGTCGACCCCGGGACCTTCCTGCGCACCGACGACGGCTCGATCGACGTCCGTATCGTCGCCGAGCCGCCGGTGGATCAGCACGGTGACGTGGTCGAGAACGCCCGATGGGGCAGGCGGGAGGTTCCGCTCGTGCGCGGCGGCTTCGAGCCGCCACGCGATCCTTCCGCGGAAGGTGAGCGGGCGAACCGCGAGCACGCGCTGAGCAAGGGCGGGCCGGGTATCAACGACGACGTCACCAGGGTCACGGGCATGCACCGCTTCGCCGGAGCGGTGCTGGCGCAGCTGGCCGAGCAGGGCTACACGCTGGCGCGGCAGGCCGCCGGCGAGCAGCTCTCCCCGGTGGCCGCACGGCACTGGCTGGCCGAGGCACTGCAAGAAGGCAAGCGGATCCCGATCGCGAGGAGGACACCGAGCGGGATGCGGCCGGCCGAGCTGGTGATCACGGCGGAGTGGGACCCGGAACGCGCCACCGTACTCGGCTACGGGGCAAGCACGCGGGTGACCTCGGCGGCGCTGGGCCGCACGGAGGTCGGACTGTCGAGTGAGCGGGCCGCCGCACGCGGCCGGTTCTGGCTGTGGGGCAAGGCATCGGAGAAGTTCCGCGTGGTCACCGACCGGACCTCGGGTGGCCTGCGCTGGGTTCGCTACGGGGGTTTCCGCTCGCGGTACCTCGGCAAGGTCACCCACTGGCGCGTGCCGGTGGGCCTGCGGGCAGCGATCGCGGACGCCGACGGAATCCGCCCGCTCGACGGCACCGAAGTGGGCGGTCAGATCGCCGAGGTCAAGACTCCGCTGGACACCGCGATCGATCCGGCGCGCGGCGGGGAGCACATCGGTGACGCCGCCAGGGCCGCGGCCGTCGACTTCGTCGGTTCCGACAGCGCCGCACTGCAACTCGACACCCGCGGCGTGCTGGCCGACGTGGAGCCGCACACCGCGACGGCGGGCCAGCGTGGCCGGTTCCGCGTGCTCGCCGCCCTGCATCCGCGCGCGCTGCTGGCCCGTCTGCCGGCGCTGATGACCAACGGGGTGGTGATCAACGCCGAGCGGGGCTCGGCGGTGCTGCGGTGGCAACCTGAGCACATCCGGTTCGCCGGCCTGCGGGAACCGACCCTGCAGGGGCCGATGTACCGGGACCTGCTCGGCCACGAGTGGCAGGAGCGCAGCGAGACCGCGCACGACGGCACGGGCGCCTACCGCGAGGACACCACCCTCGACGGCCAGGACGGCAGCGGCGACGGGTCGCTCGGCGAGCTCGAGGACGTCGGCGGCCATGGCATCGGCAGTGTGCAGGGTGCCTACGCGCACGACGTCGCCCGCACCGAGGACCACGTGGCCGGGGACGAGGAACTGCAACTGTGGTACGGGCTTTCTGTCGTGTTCGATGTGGAGGGCAGCTTCAGGACCACCGCGCGCGACGGCTCGCCATCGGGCGAGGGCTCGACCACCCGGCGTGCTCGCATCGTGAAGTCCGTACCCGGCGTTCTCGAAGCCTATGCCGAGGCCGAGCTGCCGGGGGAGGCCATTCCCGACGACCTGGTGCGCCAGCTGCTCGACCGGTGGCGCACGGACGCGGCCAAGCTGGAACGGCGCGAGCTGCGGCCGGAGCGGGCGCTCCAGCTCGACCGGCGGATCGTCGCCGGCGCCGCCTACCGGCTTGCCGTGAACGACGCGCTGGCCGGCAGGCCGCTCGACCGGGGCCTGCTCGGCGAGGTACTCGCCCTGTACGAGGACGGGCACAGCGTGCCGCTCGACCGGTTCATCGCGCCCGCCGGCGACGAGCTGACCGAGATCGCGCGCCGGGCCGACCCCGCCGACCTGGTCGTCCTCGGCCGGCTGGCCGCGAACCTGGTGCTGCGCAGTGACGCCCCGGCCTCGCTGGCCGACTATCGCCTGCCAGCGTACGCACCCCGGCCCGGGGCGGAATCCTATGCCCTCGGCGCGGCCAGGGTGGTCGGCTTCCACCAGAACCCGTCGGCCGACGGCACCGAGGCGCCCACCCCGTACGCGGCCGTCGCGGACGCGCTGCGGCAGGCGGAGGGCCACGCCGAGGGACTCGATCCACACCAGCGGCCGGACACCGGCCTGCTCGACCGGGATCCCGACCTGGACGCGGTGCTGCGGGACGTGCTCTCCGGCGACACGCTGCGCGGGGTGCAGAAGTCCGCGCTCGCCACCGGTGGCACGCTCGTGCTGACCAAGCCGGTGCGGCTGGCCAACGGGCAGTGGATGCTGGTGGAGGTCCGGCATGAGCTGGTCCCGACCGGGGAAGCGGTGGTGGACCGCGTGTTGCCCGGCGGCAGCGCGCAGAGCTACGGCGACATGGTGGACACCGTGCGCCGGGACGACTACCGGACATCCATGCAGGGCCCCGAGGCCGAAGGGCTCGGCGCCGGCGTTCCCGCTGGGGCCGATGCGGATTTCGGGCTCGGTCCTGGCTTCTCGGCCGCCCACGGCGGGACACGCGACACCGGCACGCGTTCCCGGGCAGGGCGCAAGCACGGTTTTCTGGACTGGCCCGACGCGGTGCGCCTGGGACTGCCCGTCGAGGCACGGTACACGGCACGGCTGACGCCACTGCCCGGCGCGACGGGACGGGTCATCGAGGCGGTGCGCGGCAGGGCGGGCGGCTCCACCGCGCCGCCGATCGTGCGGACGGTCACCTCGACCGGGACGGTCTCCGTGCAGTACACCGAGCCCAAGGTCGCGCCCGAGCGCGCCGATCCGGCGCGTGCGGTGTGGCTGGACCGGCTGCCAGAGCAGCTGCGTCCCGCCTTCGACCACATCGGCCTGCGCCCGCTGACCGGCGGAGTGCACGAGGTCGCCACCGCGTTGCTGGGCAAGCTCAACCGGACCGAGGAGCTGTCCCTCCAGGAAATGCTGGAGCAGCGCGCGTTTCGTGGGCGCTGGCCGCGGCTGGCGAGCGACTCGCGACTACCGCTCCCGAGCGTCGAAGCCGGCCGCCTGCGCTCGCTGAAGCTGTGGCTGCGACTGGACGGGATCTCCGAGTACACCGTTCTCGCCCGGTACGACAGCCAGGGGCGGCACGGTCTCGCCGATGAGGAGTCCCTGCGGGAGACGACGCGGATCGGGCAGGCGTCGATCACCGAGCGGACCGGATCGGTCGCCGCGCTCGGCAGGGAAGCCGAGCCGAACGGGTCGGGCAGCTCCGGGACCGGGCCGGACGAGGACGCGCTCGACATGGTTGGCCGGTTCCGCGCCCGCCTGCGCGCCGAGTCAAGCACCGGTACGTCGCTGGAAACGGGCCACGAGCGCGGTACGGTGCTGGAAGACCTCCGGGGCCCCACGGTCCGCGTGCGGCTGCGCATGCACCTCACGGTGGGCGGCAGCCTGTCCCGTCACATCGGTTCGCTCCTGCACCGCCCGCTTCGAACCGAGACCGGCCGGGCGGAGCCGGTGGACGTCGTGGTGCAGCTCTACGAACACGAGTGGACGGCTCTCCAACGGCGGATGGAGGCGCAGCAGGCCACCCTCGCCGAGCAGCAGGCACTGCTGGAGCGGGCGGGAGTCAGCGCGGACGACGTGCGCCTGCGGTTGCGGGAACGGGAGCGGGCCGCCGAGGCGGAACCGGTCGACCTGCAGGAGGCGTTGCGGCAGGAGCGCGAGCGGAGCGGGCACGGCGATCCGGACCGCCCGTGGATCGCGACGGCGCGCGCGGTGCGGGAGCACTACCCGAACGCCGCGGTCGTCAACGTGGTGGACGACGAGTTCGCGGGCGCGCTCGCTCACTACGACGAGATCGCCGGTCAAGGGCTGGACCTCGCCGAGCGGGTACGGGCCGGGCTGGCCGGCCACAGCGGGGAACGCGCCGACGTGGTCGGCAGGCGGCTGGCGGAGGCCGGCGAGGCGTTCGGCGAGCTCGGCCGGTGGGCAGGCCGCCTGGCCGGCGCCCTCGACCAGGTGCGCGAGCTGCGCGCGACGCGCGAAGCGCTGGCGAGTCACCTCGCCGGACTGGAGAAGCGGGCCGAGGACGGCGAGACCAGGCGGCGGCCACGCAGGCGCCTGGCCCGCGCCCGCCAGGCGCTCGACGCGGCCGACGACCAGCTGCGCCAGGCCCGCCTCGCGCTCGCCGCACTGGAGGGCGAGCAGCGAGCCGTGCTGGCACGGGCCAGGGCGGGCTTCGACCGGCTCACCGAGGCCGCCGCCGACACGACGGCACTCACCGGCCGAAACGTGGACGTGCCTGCCGCGCTCGATCCCGCACAGGCCCCACCCCGGCACGACCCCCGGGTGCTCGCGCACCATCTCGCGCTCGAACTCTCGCACACCGGGCACATGGTCGACGTGCTGTACGACCACACGGACCGGGACGGGACGACGACGCGGTTCTACGCCGGCATCGGCGGCGCGTACGAGCAGGCTCGGCGGACACCGCCGCCGGAGCAGGTGGAGACCGACACGACCGAGATCGCCGGGGGCACCGACGGCGACTCGGCACGCACGGCGAACGTCCAGCCTGCCGGGGCAGATCCTCTCGAACTGGCCGGGCGTTTCGGTGTGTCGCTGCGGGAGCAGCGTGCCCTGCGGCGGGTCGCCGACACCCACGGTGTGGTGTTCCGCGCCCGGCCGAGCGGCGCACACGGCTCGCACTGGTGGAAATCCGGCGCGCTGGCCAAGCCGGAGGCGGTGAAGATGAAGACGATCAACGAGCTCGACGTCTTCCTCGGAGCCGATCCGCGCCACCTCGGCCTCGTCGGCTACTTCGCTCCCCGGATGGACCCCGACGCCGTGCCGATGGAGCTGCGGGCCGCCGTGCGCGAGCGGGCACGGCAGCGCGCCGCCGAGTTCGAGAACCCGGAGAACCGGCGGGTGGTCGAATCGGGCCGCTACGCCGTCGTCGACGGCGTGGTGGTTGCCGTGGTGGAGTCGGCCGACCCCAGGGCGATCGTCGAGAACACGGCGGGAGTCGGCCCGGACGGTGAGCCGACTATACGGCCGGGACGGTACGTCTCCGTCGAGGAGTTCACCAGGCCGGTGCTCATCGCCGGCGACCTCGACCTGTTCGACGTGACAACCGTCGACGGCAGTCCACTGCCGGACGAGACGCTGCGGCGCATCCTCGCCGAGCTGCGTGAAGCCGGAGTCCGGGTCGAGCACGGACCGCACCTCTACTGGGAACCGCGCACGGAAGGCCAGCTGGCGATCTTCGAGTCGATCATGAACAGGCACTTGCCCGGGGGTGAGCCACTGGTCAGGATCGCGCCCGGCGAGCGGACGAGCCTCACCCATGCCGACGAGGCGCGCTCCGCGGTGCTCGTCGGGTTCCAGCGGCTGTGGGCGGGGTCCGCTGGGGGGTCCTGGCCGGATCGGGCGTGGGTGGAGGTGTTGTTGGGGGAGGTGTTCGAGCTGTCCGAGTCGGGTGTCGCGGGGCTTGGTGTGGATGTCTATACCGAGCGGGTGTTGTCGGACATGGTCGGGCGGGGTGTGGCGGGTGTGGTCGTGTGGTTCGGTGATTCGCCGCGGGTTGGTGTTCGGCCGGGTCTTCATCCGGTGGAGCGGGCGTTGACTTTGGTGAAGGAGATCGTGACCGCGTCGGATCCGATCGACCGCGAGGGTGTTGCCGGGTTGGGGGAGCAGGAGCGGTTCGAGTTCTTTGTGCGGCGGGAGTTGTCGCATCATGCGGCGGCGCTTCGGTGGCTGCGGGCCTATGTCGAGGGGTTGTCGTCGGGTCGGCGTGTGGAGTTGCCGGAGCATGTGCGTCAGGTGGCGGAGTGGTCCGAGGACACGTTGCGGGGTGTGGTCGAGTTCCGCTACGGGGATGCTCTGGGGGCGCGGTGGTTCATCGAGCGCGCCGTGCAGGCGGTCGCCGGGGGTCATCCGGTGGTCGAGGCCGCCAGAGGCGGCGACGCCGTCGAGGGTCCCGGCGAGGACGGCAGGCGCCCGGCTTCACCGGAGCGGCCGGTGACACCGGACGACATCCTGCCGGGGCCGCGCGAACCCGGAGGCGAGCTGGCGGCGCACCCCTCCGACGGCGACCAGCCGGCAGACACCGCGGCGTCGCCGGACGTGCCGGGTGGAGGCACGGGAGAGGGCGAACACGCGAACCGGGTCGCCGATCTGGGGCCGACCGGGCTGCGGCTGCTCGGCGGGGTGCCGATGGGCGAGGGCCTGCTGCCGCACATGGAGCAGGCCGCGAGGCAGCTGAACGCCTACTTCGCCCGGCACGGCCTCGCCGACCGGATCACCCCGCAGGAGCTCGGCCGGCTGCTGGTGTCCGACTGGCCGTCGACGGCCTCCCGCGACGGGCTGCTGCTGACCTTCGCCAACGGCCGCGTACGTGTCACCTTGAGGCTGCGTGCCGTGCCCGGCAGCGACCGGATCGTGCCGAGCTCGGTCGACTCCACCCAGCAGGCCCGGCACGCCCTGCAGCAGGGCACCGCCAAGCAGGGGCACCCTGACGGCCACGCGGTGGGCGGGAACGTACCGGGTGGCGCGAAGATGGAAGCCGGCGACGACAGCGTCGGCGGATCGGCCGGTGGCGGGCGCGGCGAGTCGTTCGACGTCGTCGGGGTGAACTCGGTCGACGGCTACCTCAGCGCTCTCGACCATCGCGCCGAGGCAACGCCGCTGTCGATCAGCACCGAGCTCGTGATGGGCGTGGAGCACGGCGGCAGGGTGGGACCGCGGTACACGATCACCGCCCCCGAGGGCAGCCCGGACGGCGACGTCGTGGTGGCAACGCCGCCCGTCTATCGCCACTCCCCGCCGGCCAGTCACCAGCGCCCCGAGCACGAGTGGCCACCGGCGCGGCGGTTGCCGCACGTCTACCCGCTGGAGGTCACCGGGCGTGAGCGGCTGGTGGCGGCGGCCCGCGACCTGCTTCCCCGGTACATGCGCGACGACCCGGCCGTGCTGGAGCAGCTCGAGACCGCCGTCAAGACCGCCACCCAGTCCCGGTTCGCGGACACCGCGCGAAAGGGCTTCCGCGTCACCGTGGTCGACCGGCTGCGCAGGCCGCACGAGCTGGTCATCGAGGCCGACGTCGACCGGCGCAACGCGACGGTGGTGACGACCGCGGTACCCAAGGAGCCGGAAAATCCCGAAGGGCCCCTGCTGTTGGAGAAGGTGGGGGTGGAGTTCAACGAGTCCGCCAACTCGGCGGGCTCCGCCGTGCCGGCAGCGCTCGGCGGCGAGGCGAGCCCTGCCGGCACGGCCGAGCTGTCCCGGCAGCGCCGGGAATCCGCATCCGCGGCGGCCGTCGCGATCGGCGTCGCGGTCAACCGGTACGCCGGCTGGCTACAGCTCACCCGGTTCGACGATGTGCGGTTCACCGTCTCCGTCGGAGACGCCAGCAACACGGTGGCAGGCCAGCAAGCCCTGCTGTGGGGCAGGGAAGACGCCTTCCACGACTACGGGGCCCCGGTGGCCGCCGAGGCCGTGGACGCCGAAGGGGCGCTGCGCCGAGGCACCCTCGTCGCCACGGACGATGTGCCGGAGCACCCCGACTTCCTCAGCGGGCCGGCCGCGACCGGGGAGGCCACCTGGGCCACCGGCCAGGCCATCGTCGACGAGTTCACCGTCGCCGACGACCCCGGGGACGGGGTCGAATGGGTACGCGAGCGGCTGCGGGGATTCGGCACCGAGCTGCTCAAACCGCATCAGGACCGGCTGCCGGCGAACCAGCTGAAGCAGCTGCGGTTGATGAACGAGAGGCTGATCAGCGAGCAGATCACTCCGGCGTGGTTCGAGCGCCAGTACGACCAGCTCAGCCAGCAGGGCGTGGACGTCCCCCTGCGAGTTCCCGCGTCCCTGACCAGCGTCAAGGGCTACCGGGAGGTGTCCGTGCGGGTGAGGCTCGACGGTCACCTGCCGGAGTACCGGGGCGACCGGCCGGACTGGGTCGCGGTCGTGCTGGACATCGCGATGGAGGCCGTCGGGTACGCGCGGTCCGACAACCTTTCCCGTACCGTCTCGGCACTGCTGGCCGCCTACACCTACGCACGCGCCGGTGAGGTGAACGCGACGAACCGGGCCAACAGCGTCTCCCTCGTGGAGGTGAACGGGGTCAGCATCTTCGTCCAGTCCGGCACGCTCCGGCTGGAGGCGAGGGACGAGAACGGCGAACCGCTGCGCGACACGGACGGCCGTGCCCTGACGGCCGAACGAGGTTACACGGTCGACCTGGGCGTGGCCACCGACCTGGTTCGTGCGACCGGGTCGCATGTGGCCTCGCGGGACACGGTGCCGGTGACCCTGGTGGAACAGGGCAACGTGTTGTCGCTGCACGTCCCGGATGCGGCCCGCGCGATGGAGGAGGTGACCTCGGCCAGACAGCGGCGCGGCGCGGCAAGGGGGACGGCACTGAGGGCGGCGACCAGTGTCGGGATGCTGCGGGCGCGGTTCGCGCGGCTGTTCACCGCGGGCGCTACCGTCCCGGTCAGCGAGGACCGGAAACCGTGGCGGCAGGACTCGTCCGCTCGGATGGTGATGCCGCGCGACGCCGAGGGTCGGCCCGAGGGCAGGGTGAGCTATCTCGGTTTCAGCGACAAGACCGTCTGTGGCGACATCGTGCTGCGGCTGCCGTCCTTCGGCACCAGCCGTGGCACGAGCCACGAGATCCGACTCGGGCTGGACGGCAAGCTCGGCTGGCTGACCGCGAACATCGCCCAACGCTTCGGCTGGGGCACCGCCACCCGCATCGGTGAAACCCTCGGCAGGGAGAACATCGACATCGACCTGAACCGGAAGTTCCTGTTCCGGGTCGACACGCGACTGGAGACCACCGGCGACCTCGGCCGTGGCGAGGCCACCATGACGGCCACCATTGCCCTGTCCGAACCGGACGCCATCCGGATGTATGCCGACGGTGAGCTCGACCTGCCAGCCGAGACGGTGGCCGACTCGCTGCAGCGGAGCCATAAGCCCGACGAGCCGCTGAAGTTGCCGCACGACGTCGCCCGGCGCGCGGCGAACCGGCTCGACACCGACGGCACGGGCGTCGAGCATCCGCCGGCGGCGGCGTTCCCCGAACCCGAGCTGCCCGCCACCGTGCCCGAGCACCTGGCCGCGCGGAAGGGCATCGGCCCCTACGGCGTGAAGTCGGTGAGCGTGCACACCATGCGGCCGGACGGCTCGAAGGGCGACGCGGTCGAGTTCTCCGGGGAACTCGGCGGTCTCGCCGCCGGAGTCACCGGGAGGGCCCCGGACGGGCTCACCACGCTGGCCACGGAGATGATGGGCGCACCGGACCGGATCAAGGGACTGCTCTCGCTGCTCACCGGTGGCCCGTACCCGCTGGTGACCGTACCGGCGCGGCGCCTGCCGCGCTGGCCGTTCGGTCTCAGCCGCGACGGCGGGTGGCGCCTGCGGTGGGACCCGAGGAAGCTGTGGCACCCGTCCGTACGGCAGTCGGCGCAGCTGCGCATCCGCGACGCGGCGATCGTCGGCTACGACCCGAGGCGCTTGGGGGAGGAGCAGGACTACCGCTACGCGGAGCGTCCGGAAGGGCGGTCTCGGCGTGGCTCCACCGAGCTCGGTGCCGAGGCAGGGTTGCTGGGCGCCGTCTTCGGCGGTGGCGTCAGCCGGGGCAGTGCCACCAGCACCACCACCGCGCGGCAGAGCATCAACATCCGGCACCACCAGGGTGGGCTCGGGATGTACGAGATGCGCGTTACCGGGGAGCTCGACGTCACCACCCGGCCCGGCAGGGGCGCGCCACACGTCGGAACCTACCTCGTCGAGTTCGTCGTGCTCGTGCCCGAGTCCGAGGTCGAGGGCACTCCCGCCGAGGCGGTGCCCGCCACCGAGCGCGGATACCCGGAGATCACCGAACTGCCGCAGCGCACCTTCGGGCAGTTCGTGGACGGCGGGCAACTGCGAGGCGCGGTCCATGGACTGCTCTCCCGCTTCGGCAGCGGGTACCTCGACGCCGTCGAGGCGGCGCTCGCAAAGCGGTACTCCGACGAGGCACTGGCGATCAACATCGCGGAGCAGGTGCGCGGCGTGTCGTGGACTGTCGACGACGTGGGTCGTACCGGGCGTTCCGTGTCGCTCGGCACCCGGCTGAACGTCAGTGACGCCGAGGTGATCCTGTGGTCCGAGAAGGAGGCGGGAGGCGGCATCGGCAACGTCGACCGGCTCCAGCAGACCACCGCGATCTCGATGCGCCAGTCGGACGGCGGCAACCTGCGGGCCGGCGAGCTTCCCCTCGGCGCGCTCAGCGGCGCGGTCGACCTGAGCACCTCGTCCGGTGTGGACTCCGTTTCGGGACAGCGCAGGGAGAACACGGTCAAGACGACGGCGCGGCTGGCGCTGGTCCGGCTCACCGGCAACTGGACGGTGACGGCACGCGAGTCCGGATTCGACGGCGAGCGGGAGCTCGCGGCCGGTGCCGCGCGCACGACCCAGCCACTGGGCGAGGCTTATGTGTGGGTCTACGAACGTGACCTTCCCGAACTGCTCGACGGTATCCGCCCGCCCGACCTCGCCGAGCGGCAACGGCTGGCCGAGGACAGCTCCTTCGACGTCGACGTGCTGCGCGGGCTGCTGGCCGAGCGTGCCGACCACGCACCGGTTGTGGATGTCGAGGCCGTCCTGCGCGACGCCTCGACGGATCCCGAGCCCCGCCTCGCCGTGGCACGCGCCTTCGCGGTGGCCGCCGAGGAGGCGGAGACCCCGCGGCACCGGGCCGAGCGGGAGACGGCCGCGCGGTACCGCGAGCTGTTCGGCGGGCAGAACGCCGGTGAGCCGCTGCGAACGTTCGTGGCCACCAGCGACCCGCTCGGCGACCGGATCGCGCAGCACGAGCGCATCCTGATCGCCGTCCGGGACCGGCTCGACCGCTTGGAGCGCGAGCGGCCGGGGCAGGTCGATCCTTCGCTGCGGGACGACCTGTTGTGGTCCGAGATCGCGGTGGCCCGTCTGCGCGAAGCCCGGGGCGCGGTCGCCCAGCAGTCAAGCGACTCCTCGGGCGAACGGGTGGCAACACGGGGGGATATGGAGTTCGCGGAAGCGCTGGCGCGCTGGAACCCGTGGGCGGGGCGTGCCGCGGACCTGGCGAGGGCGGTGCACGCGCTGCCCGGCGAGGTCGGCCGTCGCGACGCGGCGCTGCCTCGGTGGGTCGAGGAGTTCGAGGCCACGTACCGGCGGTCCGACCCGGCCGAGCGACTGGCGCAGGTTCGGGACATCGCCAGGAAACTCGGCATCGAGATCCAGTTGCGGCAGGTGAGCGCGGACGGCAAGCCGGAGACCCGGATCTGGGCGACCCCGGAAGGCGGCGTCTACTACGACGAATCCGACCTCGGGGCGAAACGGGTTCTCGCCGGGGCGCGGGAGGAGCTGCGAACACGGCGCCTCGACCCCGACGCGGTCGCCGCGCAAGCGCTGGAGACGGGCCTGCCGGTGGACAAGGCGATGGCGACGATGCCCAATGGCGAGGTCGCGCGGGCCGCCCGCTATGGCGTCAACATCGACGCCGTCATCCAATCGGCCGACCGTGGTGGGTACGACCGGGCGGAAGCGCTCACCGCGGCGACGGAACGGGCCCGCGAAGACTGGACGACGGACGTCGGCGGGTTCCACCGCGCACTGCGTGATGCCGGCTTCTCCAGCACAGACCTTTCGCGGGCGCTTGCCGGCGACGTCGATCTGATCGAGATCTACCGCGACGCGTGGCGGCTCCGCTGGAACGAGGGACGCCAGATCAGGCAGCGCATCGACCAGATCGCCGCGGGAGCCACGCCGCGGAGCGTGTCCGAGCTGGCGCCGCTGTTCGGCTTCGACGACTCGTCGGCAGGGCGGGCGCGTTTCCGCGCGCTGCTCGGCGAGGCGGGGATCCGGGAAGCCGAGACCGGCTCCGGCGAGCTCACCCGGGAACACGGGCGGCTGCTGCGTTCCCTCGCCGCGGACCTGCTGCTGCGCCACGGGCTCACCGCCACCCAGCGGGGGAGGCTGCTGGAGGTGGACCGCTCCGTTCTGGCGAACGCGGTGACCCACCGCTCGGTCGGGGCGCACCCGCTGGAGCTGATCCAGCGGTTCCTGCCTACCGAGGACGAGACAGCACCGGAACCGGCCGTGCGCATCGTCGAGCGCATCTACTACGCCACACCGGAGCTGACCGCCTACCGGGGCGAACTGGATCAACGGGTGCTGCGGCGGGTGCGCGCGGCGCTGCGAGACCACGGGGTGCGGCACGCGGTGTGGGAGGCCACCATGCTGCCGGGTACGTCCTTCCGTGGAAAGCTGGCGGATGTCGACGTGGATATGTTGCTCGCTGAGAACGGCACGGTTCCTTAAGTCAGCCGTAAATCGCGGGCACGATACGTTGAGACCACTTCGGACGGACGGGTAGCGGACCTAACGTCTCGGGCATGGCGACCATCGACGTTCCTGCCGAGATGCTGCCCGCCGACCTGAGGGCGAGCCTCGGGCACGCGGCACGCACACCGCGGCTGCTGGTTGGCTGCGACTACGACGGCACACTCGCGGAACTGGTACCCGACCCGGAATCGGCGACACCGGTGGCGGAGTCGGTTCGCGCGCTGCGGGCGCTGGCCGGTATGCACGAGACCAGTGCGGCCGTGATCTCCGGCCGTGCGCTGCGAGATCTCGCCACGCTGTCGCGACTGCCGGCCGAGGTGATTCTCGTCGGTAGCCACGGTTCCGAGTTCGACGTCGGCTTCGTCCGGCAGCTCGACGGCGAGGCGGTGGCGCTGAAGCGGCGCCTGCACCGGGACGTGCACGAGTTGACCAACGGTGCCGAGGGTGTGCTGATCGAGGAGAAGCCGTCCGGGATGGCGGTGCACGTGCGCAACGCGGCCCCGACGGTGGCGGAGCGGATCCTGCGACAGGCGAGAGAAACGGCGGCCCGGCATCCGGGCGTGCAGGCCGTCGAGGGCAAGGAGGTCATCGATCTGTCGGTTGTCCCGACGGACAAGGGCGACGCGCTGACCGCACTGCGCCAGCGGGCCGGCGCGACCGCGACGGTCTTCATCGGCGACAGTGTCACCGACGAGCGGGCCTTCGAGCGGCTCACCGGCGCGGACGTGACGATCAAGGTGGGTGCCGGGCCGACGAGCGCGCACTACCGCGTGACCGACCCGGCGCAGGCGAGCGTGGTGCTCGCCTTCCTCGCCGAGCAGCGCCGGAGCTGGCTGTTCGGCGAGCAGGCGCCGCCCATCGAGCGGCTGTCGATGTTGGGCAACGGCCGTGCCGTCGCGCTGGTGACCCCGGACAGCCGGATCACGTGGATGTGCCAGCCCGAGCCGGACTCGGCCGCGCTGTTCGCGCACCTGCTCGGCGGTGACGGCGCCGGCCACTTCTCGGTGAACCCGCTGGCCCGGGGGCTCCCCTTGGGCCAGCGTTACCTGCCGGGCACGATGACGGTCGAGACCCGGTGGGCGGGCCTGACAGTCACGGACTACCTCGACCACACCGCCGACGCCGAGCGGACCGACCTGGTTCGCGTGCTCGACGGTGACGTGCCCGCCGTCGTCGAGTTCGCACCCCGCCCCGAATTCGGGCAGGTTCCCGTGCGCCTGCGCCAGGAAGCGGGTGGCCTGCGGATCACCGGCCTCTCGGACCCGATCGTGCTGTACGCGCCCGGGGTCGAGTGGCGGGTCGGTTCGGACGGCACCCACGATGTCGCCACCGCGACCGTGCACCCGTCGGTGGACCGGCCGGTTGTGCTGGAACTGCGCTGCGGCGTGGACGACCTCTCGGCGGAGTCGGTGCCGGAACCGGTGCGCCGCGCCGCCTCCGGTGAGCACTGGTCCGCGTGGCTCGGCGGGCTGCGGCTGCCGGCGCTGGAGCGCGAACTCGTCGCCCGTTCGGCGTTGACACTGCGAGCCCTCTGTCACTCCGGTACCGGGGCGATCATCGCGGCGGCAACGACATCGCTGCCCGAGGAGATCGGTGGCGTCCGGAACTGGGACTACCGGTACTGCTGGATCCGCGACGCCGCGCTGACCGCGAAGGCGCTGGTGTCGCTGGGATCGCACGGGGAGGCTGAGGCGTTCCTCGGCTGGCTGCGGGGCGTGGTGGCGGCGACCGCCGGCCCGGAGCGGCTGCACCCGCTCTACGCCGTGTCCGGCGCGCCCCTCGGGCCGGAAGCGGTGCTCGACGGTCTGCCCGGTTACGCCGGTTCGCGCCCGGTACGGGTCGGCAACCTGGCCAACCAGCAGGTGCAGCTCGACGTTTTCGGACCGGTGGTCGACCTGGTCGCCGACCTCGCGGCGCGGAAGGGCTCGGTCGGTAAGGAGGAGTGGGCACTGGTGCGGGCGATGGTCGACGCTGTGGCCCGGCGGTGGCACGAACCGGACCACGGCCTGTGGGAGGAGCGCTCGCGCACCCGCCACCACGTGTACTCGAAGGTGATGTGCTGGCTCGCGGTGGACCGGGCGCTGTGGCTGGCCGGGACCTTTCATGTCGAGGCCGACCCGACATGGCCGTCGCTGCGGGCGGAGATCGCCGGCGACGTGCTCACCCGGGGGTGGAGCGAGCGGCGAGGCTCGTACACCGCGGCCTACGATGGCGTCGATCTGGACGCCGCGACCCTGCACATCGGACTGTCCGGCCTGCTCGATCCCGGAAGCGAGCGGTTCCGGTCCACCGTGGCGGCCACCGAGGCGTCGCTGCGCCGCGGACCCACGGTCTTCCGGTACCTGCGCGACGACGGTCTGCCCGGCGAGGAGGGCGGGTTCCACCTGTGCACCGCGTGGCTGATCGAGAGCTACCTGCTGACCGGGCGCCGGACCGACGCCGAAGAACTGTTCAAGCTCCTTGCCGACACCGCGGGTCCGACCGGGCTGCTGCCGGAGGAGTACGACCCGCTGGCCGAGCGGTCGCTGGGTAACCACCCGCAGGCGTACTCGCACCTGGGCCTGATCCGTTGCGCCCAACTGCTTTCCGAGAGCTCGTGAAGGCCGGACGATGGACCCGGGACCGATGACGGCGACTCGTCGGACCGCCGTACGAAATCCGGCAGCCGGGGGGCCGGTGGCGGCGTTCAGTGCCGGTGAGCGGGGAACTCGCGGGCAGGAGCGGGAGACTCGCGGGCATGAGCGCGGGACTCGCGGTGCCGACCTCAGCGACCGTTCGAGCGGGTACTGAGCTGCCACATCCGCCAGGCGCGATGGGGCTGCTCCCGTGGCCGGGTGCCGGCGGTCGGCAGTCTCAGCCGCACCCGCGCGCCGCCGAGCGAACTGCTCTCCACATGGATGCTGCCGCCGAGCCGCTCCACGCGCCGTCGCGTGATGTCCAGGCCGAGCCCGGTGGACCCGCGCCCGCTGGAGCCGCGCCGGAGGGCGAAGTCCGGGTCGACGATGCCGGGTCCTCCGTCGTCGACGACGAGCGTGATCCAGCCGGCGTGCTCGACGACGAACACCGCCAGCGGCGTGCCGGCCGCGGTGTGCCGGAACACGTTGACCAGCAGGTTGTCCACGATGCCACGGACGTCCTTCTCGGTGAGCCCAACCGGGGTGGGCCGCGCGGTCAGCTCGACCTCGCAGTGCCGCTGCTGGTTCTCGGCCAGCGCGGTCCAGAACGACATCCTGGAGCGAACCACCTCGGCGAGATCCGGCGTGGCCCGGTCCGTGGGCTCCGCGCTGTCCGAGCTTCTGATCACGGAGTCCACCTCGGACTCCAGCGCGCTGATCGATCGCCGGATGCGCTCGCCGTTGGGCTCGTCCCCGAGCGCCTCGGCGTCGAGGCGCAGCGCGGTCAGTGGCGTCCGGAGCCGGTGGGACAGGTCGGCGACCAGCTTGCGTTCGTCGGTGCGCAGGCGAGACCAGTGAGCCGCGATGCCGGCCAGGGCGTCGCGCAGGCGCACCAGCTCGGGTGGGGTCTCGCGCGGGACGCCGGGCACCGGCCGCCCGGAACCGAGCGACTCCGCCGACTCGCCGAGCGTGCCGGCGGTCTCCGCCAGCTTCCTGGCCCGTGCCATGACGATCAGCATGGACGCCGCCGCGGCGAGAACACCCGCGCCCGCAAGCACGAGCAACCGTGTTCCAGCCGCCTCGCCGAACCAGGGGTCGGCCGTGCGGACCTCGACGACAGCGGTCCGGCCGGAGTCCAGCGACACGGGAACCAGGAGGAACCGGCCTGCGTCGGTGTCCACGGTGCGCCGGACCCCGGATCGGGCGGTGTCCCGGACCTGCTCGACCGGCGCCCTTGCCGTACCGACCTTCCGCCCGCCGGGCGGAAGGTGGACGCCGGCGCCTCCCCGCCTCCCGGCCGGAATCCGCGCCAGTGCCCTGCGGAGGGCTTCCTCGTTCGGGTCGATCAGTACGACGGCGACGAGGGCTGCCACCTCGATCTGGGCTTCCGCCCGCTGCCGAGCCCTGGTCTCGGCACCGTCGACGACCACGTACGCGGTGAGAACGCCGACCAGGGTCACCGAGCAGCAGACAAGGAGGAGCCGGGCGATCGACGCGATCACGAGGGTTCGGTCAGCTTGAACCCGACGCCGCGCACGGTGTGCACGTAGCGAGGGGCCGTGGCCGACTCGCCCAGCTTGCGGCGCAGCCAGGAGACATGTACGTCGATGCTTTGGTTGCTGCCACCGTCGATGTCCCTCCAGACCTGGTCGACGATGGCTTGCCGGGTCACCACGCGGCCGGCGTTCTCGCCGAGGAAGGTGAGCAGGTCGAACTCCTTGCGCGTCAGGTCGAGCTCCCGCCCTTCGAGCAACGCGATCCGGGAGTCCGGTGCGATGTGCAGCCCACCGACCTCGATGTCCTGCCTGCGCGGCGCGGTCGTGGGGGACACCCGCCGCAGCAGGGCCAGCATCCTGGCCAGTAGTTGCTCGCCGGAGAACGGCTTGATGACGTAGTCGTCCGCGCCGTCGTTCAGCAGCCGCACGACCGAGTCCTCCTCGCGGCGAACGCTGGCGATGATGACCGGGACGTCACTCACCCCGCGGATCATGCGCAGCGCGGCCGAACCGTCGAGGTCGGGCAGTCCGAGGTCGAGGACGATGAGATCCGGCTGGGTCGAGGCGGCCTCCCGCAGCGCGTCGGCGGCCGTGCCAACGGCACGCGCCCGGTAGCCGCGCGCGGAAAGTGTTCGCACCAGCGCCGCCTGCACGGCCTCATCGTCCTCGACCAGCAGCACCGAGTGTCCCGGGAACCCGGGTGGATGCTCGCCGGAAGCGTCAGTGGTCATCGCCTGCCTTCTCACCGGATGCTCGTCGCGCCGCGCGGCCAACCGCGTGCGCGGCCGCTGTCAGCCTCACCGGTCCCCCTGGCAGATCGCGGACCGGCCCGACGCGTGGCGGCCATCGCGAAACCACTGGTCACGGGAACTCGGCGGCCGGCGGGTGCGGGAACGGTACGGGTACGGCGCCCGCGCGCTTACGACGCCGCGAGCGCGCTGTCCGACGTCGGCCGGTGACGGGCGAGCGTACGTCGGCGGCGCCTCGGCTGGTAGGGGCTCATCGGTGGCCTGCTGTGAACAATCGAGGCGGTTAAGTGGAACGGTCTCGGCTGTTAAGGCTCCCTTAGGGTGTTGCCCCCTATCTTTCCTGTCACCGCTCGAACGACGCGGCTGCCCGCAGAATTCGCCTTCATCAAAGGAGAGGAGGTTCGCGTGGCGGGAATCGCACTGACTCAGCTCGACAAGCGATACGGCGACGGCACTCATGCCGTCGAGGGCCTGGACCTGGAGATCTCGGACGGAGAGTTCCTGGTACTGGTCGGACCATCTGGTTGTGGCAAGACGACCGCACTGCGGATGATCGCCGGGCTGGAGGAGATCAGCTCAGGCAAGGTCGAGATCGGCGGCACGGTCGTCAACGACCTGCCGGCGCGGGACCGGGACGTCGCCATGGTCTTCCAGTCCTACGCGCTGTACCCGCATCTGAACGTCTACGACAACATCTCGTTCGGACTCACCCTGCGCAAGCTCGACAAGGGCGAGATCGACCGGCGGGTGCGGGAGGTCGCTCGCGTGCTCGACCTGCACGAGCATCTCGAGCGCAAGCCGAAGAACCTTTCCGGTGGCCAGCGGCAGCGGGTCGCCATGGGGCGGGCGATCGTCAGGGAGCCGCAGGCCTTCCTGATGGACGAACCACTGTCCAATCTGGATGCCAAACTGCGCATGCAGATGCGCGCGGAGATCGCCAGGATCCAGCGTGATCTCAACGTCACGACCGTCTACGTCACCCACGACCAGACCGAGGCGATGACCCTCGGAGACCGGGTCGCGGTGATGAAGCGCGGCGTGCTGCAACAGGTGGGGCCGCCGCAGGAACTCTACGACCGGCCGGTCAACCTTTTCGTCGCGGGTTTCATCGGCTCGCCGGGGATGAACCTGGTCAGCGCGACCTTGCGCTCGACGGAGTACGGCCAGTACTCGGTCGAGGTCGGCGACCAGCGGCTCGTGTTGCCGGACGGCCTCCTCGCGCGGCGTCCGGCACTGGCCGCCTATGACGGCAGGGAAATCGTGCTCGGCATCCGCCCCGAGGACATGGAGGACGCGGCACTCGACGGGGCGGTCGAGGGCGCCGTGCTGGGTTCTTCGGCCGACCTGGTCGAGGCGATGGGCTCCGACGTCATGGTCCACTTTCCGGTCGAGGCGCGACCGGTGGTTACCGACGACACGGTGGAACTCGCCCGCGACGCCGGCGAGCCGGTTGGCTCGCGCGGCGTCGGGTCAACCGTGCTGGTGGGCAGGTTCAGCCCGCGTACACGCATTTTCGAGGGACAGCAGATCGAGGTACGCGTGGATACCGCACGCTTGCAGTTCTTCGATCACCAAACCGGTACAGCGATCTGGAATCGATGAGGATGTCAGAGATGAGAATGCGGAAGGTTTCCCGGCTGTTAGTGGCCGTTCTCGCCGTCACGGGGGTCGCCGCATGTGGTTCTGCCGGTGGCGGCGACGACGCGGCGGACCTCGGTGGACAGAAACTGGAAGTGGCCGGGTACTGGTCGGGTGAGGAGCAGAAGGCCTTCGAGGAGGTGCTGGCCCAGTTCGAGGACGAGACCGGCGCGAGCGTGAACTACACGTCGGCGGGGGACGACCTGCCGACGGTGCTGCAGACCCGCATCGACGGTTCCACGCCACCGAATGTCGCGCTGCTGCCACAACCGGGACTGGTACAGCAGTTCGCCCGCGCGGGTGCGTTGCAACCGCTGCCGGAAGCCACCCGGAACACTGTCGAGCAGGACTATCCCGAGCTGTGGCGGGAACTGGGCACCGTAGACGGTGAGATGTACGGGGTGTACTTCAAGGCCGCCAACAAGTCGACCTTCTGGTACAACACGGGACTGTTCGACGAGGCCGGCGTAAGCCCGCCCTCGACGGGCGAGGAGCTCGCCGGTGTCATGAAGACACTGGCGGACAACGGGATCGCACCGCTGTCGGTGGGTGGTGCCGACGGTTGGGTGCTCACCGACTGGTTCGAGAACATCTACCTGCAGACCGCGGGACCCGAGATGTACGACAAGCTGAGCCGGCACGAGATCCCGTGGACCCACCCTTCGGTGCGGGAAGCGCTCGAGAAGATGCGCGAGTTGCTGGCGAAGGACCGGCTCGCCGGCGGCACCGGCGGAACGTTGCAGACCGACTTCCCGACCTCGGTGAACAACGTGTTCGGTGACGACCCTTCGGCGGCGATGGTGTACGAGGGAGATTTCGTCGGTGGCGTCATCACCTCGAGCACCGCTTCCGTCCTCGGCGAGGACGCCCAGCTGTTCCCGTTCCCGGTGCTCGAGGGTGGCCAGCGCAGTGCCGTGGTCGGAGGCGACGCGGCCGTCGCCTTCACCGGTGACGCGGCGACGAAGGAACTGATGCAGTTCCTCGCCTCCCCGCGGGCGGCCGAGATCTGGGCGGAGCGTGGCGGGTTCCTCTCGCCGAACGAGCAGGTGAACCTGGAGAGCTACCCGGACGAGCTGAGCCGGTCCATCGCCCAGCAGTTGCGGGAGGCCGGGGGGAACGTGCGGTTCGACATGTCGGACCTCGTTCCCACCTCCTTCGGCGCGACCGTGGGTGCGGGCATGTGGCAGGACCTGCAGGACTTCCTCGGTAGCGGGGATGTCCGCAAGGCCACGGCCGATCTGGAAACGCACGCGGCCGAAGCTTTCGAGAAGTAGCGGGAGCCGTTCATGGCAAGCAAGGACGTGGGTTCCGTCGAGGTGCTAGAACTCGGCGGAACCGCACGGAAGAGGCGCAGGCGATCCGGCATCCAGGGCAGCGGGGGCCGGCGCGCGGCACTGTTTCTCTGGCCGTGCGCGATACTCCTGGTCCTCTACATCGTCTATCCGATCGCGTTCTCGCTGGGACGGAGCCTCTTCGACGCCTCCGGTGAGGAATTCCTCGGGTTGGGCAACTACATCGAGGCGTTCTCCGACGAGCGCACCCTGGTGGCGTTCCGGAACAACCTGGTCTGGCTGCTGGTGGCGCCGACGCTGGTCACGGCACTCGGGCTGCTGTTCGCGGTGCTGACCGAACGAGTCAGCTGGGCGACCGCGTTCCGGTTCGTGCTGTTCATGCCGATGGCGATCTCGCTGTTCGCCTCGGGCGTGATCTTCCGCCTCGTGTACGACGAGGATCCCGACCTCGGGGTCGCCAACGCCGCGGTCGTGACGGCGCACGACATGTTCGCCTCGTCCGCGGAGTTCCCCGGCGCGGAGCCCAGGGACGAAGCAGGGATGGCGGCCACCGGTGATGGCGGTTACCGCAGCGCCGAACTCGTCCGGCCAGGTGAGGTCGTCGCCATCCCCATGGTGGGCCTGCGGGACAGCGAGATGCCCGAGCACGCGCAGCAGGCGACCATTCTCGAACCCACCGTGGGCGAGCTGCGTGGCTACCTGTGGCGCGACGTCGGTTCGTCGGGGCAGGACGGTGCCGTCGGCGCGAGCGAGGCCGGCCTGCCCGGTGTCACCGTGCACGCCGTCCGGGACGGGCAGGTGGTGGCTTCCACGACGACGGCCGATGACGGCACATTCGTCTTTCCCGGTCTCGCCGATGGCGGCTACACCATCCGGTTGCCCGCCGAGAACTTCGCCGAACCGTTCCGCGGTCTGACGTGGCTCGGTCCCGGACTGGTCACACCGGTGATCATCTCGGCCTGGATCTGGATCATGACCGGGTTCGCCATGACGTTCATCGCCGCCGGCCTCTCGGCCATTCCCAGGGAAGCGCTCGAAGCGGCACGGGTGGACGGGGCGACCGAGGGGCAGGTGTTCCGGCGAGTCACGGTGCCGCTGCTGTCACCGGTGCTTCTCGTGGTCTTCGTGACACTGGCGATCAACGTGCTCAAGGTGTTCGAGCTCGTGTACGTGGTGGCGCCGGGATCGTCGCAGGCGGAGGCGAACGTGCTCGCACTCCAGATGTGGCAGGTGTCCTTCGGCGCGGGCGGGGACCAGGGCATGGGCAGTGCCCTCGTCGTCATTCTCCTGCTGCTGGTGGTACCCGCGATGCTGTTCAACATCCGTCGATTCCGAAAGGCGCGATCCGGATGACACTCGTAGCCGATCCCGTCCCCGAACGGGCCACACGCGACACCGGAACCGGTGGCCCGCCGCCGCGCGGCATCGTCTCCCGGGTCGCAGGCTGGCTCGGATCACGGCTGCTGCGCGGTGCGCTGGTGGTCATCGCGTTGTTCTGGTTGATGCCCGTGCTCGGTCTGCTCGTGGCGTCACTGCGCAGCGAGACCAGCAACCGTGCCGACGGGTGGTGGACGATCTTCACCGCTCCGGCCCAGCTGACGCTGGACAACTACCGGGACATCGTCAGCAATGACACGATACTGGACTCGTTGTGGAACACGGTGCTGATCTCGGTGCCGGCGACCGTGCTGGTCGTGGTGATCTCGGCCGCAGCAGCCTACGCGCTGGCCTGGATCGACTTCCGCGGCAGGGACTGGGTGATGGTCACCGTGGTGAGCATGCTCGTGATGCCCATCCAGGTCGCGTTGATCCCGATCGCGCGGCTTTACGGCGCGCTGGACATGTTCGGCTCGATAGCCGGCGTCGTACTGTTCCACGTGGCGCTGGGGCTGCCGTTCGGGGTGTTCCTACTGCGGAACTTCTTCGTGGGCATACCGCGGGACCTGATCGAGGCGGCCAGAATGGACGGTGCCAGAGAGTGGCTCATCTTCCGCAGGGTGGTCGTTCCGGTCGGCCTGCCCGCGATCGCGTCGTTGACGATCTTCCAGTTCCTCTGGGTCTGGAACGATCTACTCGTCGCGCTCGTTTTCGCCGATCCGGAGTCGCAGCCGATCACGGTGGCGTTGCAGTCGCAGCTGCGCCAGTTCGGCTCGAACATCGACCTGCTCGCTACCGGCTCGTTCCTGTCGATGCTCGTTCCGCTGGCGGTTTTCTTCGCCTTCCAGCGGTACTTCGTGCAGGGAGTGCTCGCCGGCTCGACCAAGTGATCCGGCAACGTCCTTCGGTGACCATCCACATTGGAATGGGGTAGCATGTACGCCTCTCCGGATCTGGGTGCGCTGATCCGGAACTTCCGCCAGCGAGCCCGGCTCACCCAGCGGGAGGCCGCGATGCTCGCCGGGTTGAGTGTGGCGGCGTTGCGCGACGTCGAGCAGGGAAGGGTGAGTAGTCCGCGCGCCAGCACGTTGCGGAAGCTGGCCGCCGCGTTGCGGCTGTCCCACGAGGAGGCCGTTGAACTGTCCAGGACCGCCTGGTACGGCGGCGCTTACGGCAGCGGAGTGCGGGTGGACGTTCTCGGGCCGCTGCGGGTTGTCGTGAAACGCACCCAGCTGGACCTCGGCTCACAGATCCAGCGCGTCCTGCTGGCGTCACTGGCACTGACGCCGAACGTCGCGGTGAGCCGGCAGAGCCTCGCCGAGATCGCGGGGCGGGTGCGATCGACATCGCCGGACTCGGTGCAGTCTCGGATCTCCCGCCTGCGCCGGCTGTTGCGACCGGATTCCCCGCGCTCCGGGCAGCTGCTGCGCGCCGTGCCGGGCGGCTACCAGCTGACGGTGACCGACGAGCAGGTCGACCTGCTGAGTTTCCGGGCCCTCCTCGCCCGTGCTCGGCGCGAGCGCGCGGCAGGGGAGCTGGTGGAGGCGGCGGGGTCGTTCGCGCACGCCGTGCGGCTGTGGCGGGGCGACCCGGTGGCGGACCTGCCACAGCTGCGTTCGCACCCGGTGGTGGCGTCATTGACCCGCCAGTGGCAGGCCGCGGCGGTGGAGTATGCGACGGTGGCCGCCGAACTCGGCAGGCACGAGGCCGTGCTGCCGGTGCTGGGGCAGGTGACGGAGGCCGACCCGCTGCACGAGGCGGCACACGCCGCGCTGATGGTCGCACTCGCCGGATGCGGACGCAGGGCGGCGGCCATCGAGGTGTTCGACACGCTGCGGAGACGCCTGGCGGAGGAACTCGGTGCCGATCCTGGGCCGGAGCTCGAACGGGCGCGAGTGCAGGTGCTTGCCCAAGGGCCGGCGCCGCTGGAGCACGAGCCGGTGCCGGTCTTGCGCAGGCTGCCTCCGGATGTCGGCCAGTTCGTCGGCAGGGACACCGAGCTGGCCGCCCTGCGCGGGGCAGTCGCCGCGGCCGTGGGTGCGACGGCGGTGCCGGTGCACGTGCTCCAGGGTATGGCCGGCGTTGGCAAGACCAGGCTGGCCGTGCACATGGCACACCGGCTGGTCGCCGCCGGGCACTACGCCGACCATCAGTTGTACGTGGACCTGCGGGGGCGTCGTGGCCGCACCCCCGCCGACCCGGCGACGGTGCTGGCCGCGTTCCTCAGGGTGCTGGGTGTGCCCGCTGACCGGATGCCGGAGGATCTCGGTGAGCGCGCGGCGCTGTACCGGGACCGGCTGGCAGGCAAACGGGCGCTGGTGTTGCTGGACGACGCGGCCGACGAGGCGCAGATCGCGCCGCTGTTACCGGCTGGTCCGGCCAGCCTGGTCCTGGTCACCAGCAGGCGCACTCTCGCCGTCGACGGCAGCCAGAGCCTCCTCCTGGACGTCCTTTCGCCTTCCGCCGCCGCGGAGCTGTTGTCCGGGATGGCCGGCGAGGCCGGTGCGCGGGCGGATCCCGATGCAGTCCGGTGGCTGGCCGACCTGTGCGGCCGGCTGCCGCTGGCCATCGAGCTGGCCGCCCGCCGTGTGCGCAGCCGCTCGGTGGGCGGTGTCCGGAAACTGGCCGAGCTGATGGCAGCCGGCGAGGACCGGCTGGGTGAGCTCGCCGGCGGCAGCGACGGGCTCCGGGAGGTATTCGCGCTGTCGTACCGCGTACTGGAACCGGCTCAGCGGCGGCTGTTCCGGTTGCTGGCGCTGCATCCCTCGGCGAGCTTCAGCGCGGGCGACGCGGCCGCGCTGGCCGACCTGCCGGTCGAGCACGTGCGGTCGCTGCTCGACCGGCTCGTCGACGAGCATCTGATCACGATCCTCGACGGCGACAGCTACGGTATGCACACACTGCTCGCCGATTACGCCCGGTACCGGCTGGACACCGAGGAGCCGGAGGCCGCGCAGCGGGCGGCCACCATCCGGCTGCTGGATCGCACCCTGGACAGGGGAGGCTTGCGGTAGCCCAGCCGGTGCCTGCGGCACGGTCCGGATCAGCTGGTCGACCGAGAGGTACTTGCGGCAGGTCACGTACTCGGTAGCCCGTCGGGTGGAAGATCGCGTTGGTGACCGCCGCCGCACGTGGCAGTCGGACCGGCCCGTTGCCAGGAACCGGCCGGCTCGGCCGTCCAGATGCGCGCCCACGTCGAATTGGCCGCCCCTGCGCCGACGACGGGCGTGCCGCGCGAGTCGTTCGGACGCGACGACGAGAAGGCCGGCGATTTCTGGTTGAGCCGAACAAAGACATGAGCGTCCGCGGTGGGCAGGCTCCTCGTCCAAGGATCTCGTTGGAGCTGGAGGCGTCATGAAATCGGTGCTGACCATCGCCACGGCCGGCGCGCTCGCTCTGACTCTCGCCGCGTGCGGAGGCTCCGGGGGCGGGACGGCGGGGGAGGACCTCGTCGACGGCGGGACGTTCACGATGGTGCTCGGCGGCGATCCGGGCAACCTCGATCCGCACTTCAGCACACTCGCGGTCACCATGCAGGTCAACCGGTTCCTCTACAACTCGCTGGTCACGGTCGACGTCGACGGCGAGCTGGCGTCCGGGCTCGCCGAGGAGTGGGAGGCGAGTACGACCGAGGCGACCTTCACCCTGCGTGAGGGTGTCACGTGTGCCGACGGCAGCCCCCTGACGGCCGGCGTGGTGGCCGACAACATCAACTTCGTCGGGAATCCCGAGAACGGGTCCGCCGTCGCCGGGCTCTACGTGCCACCGGGAGCGAGCGCCACCGCCGATGACGCCGCCCGGACGGTGACGGTGGAGAGCCCGGCGCCGGATGCTTTCCTCGCTCGCAACATCGGCAGCCTGCCGATCGTGTGCCGGCCCGGCCTCGACGACCGCGGCCTGCTCGAACGCGGCGGCGCGGGCACGGGCATGTTCACGCTGACCGAGGCCGTCCAGGGCGACCACTACACGCTGGACCGGCGCGAGGACTACACGTGGGGTCCGGGTGACTGGCAGCAGGACCAGCCCGGACTGCCCGACACCGTGGTGTTGCGGATCGTGCCCAACGAGACGACGGCGACGAACCTGCTCAGCTCCGGCGAGGTCAACGCGGGGTCGGTGGTCGGACCTGACCGCAGGCGGCTGGAGGCACAGGGACTGCTCCAACGGGACCTCCTCGCCGTGCTGGGCGAGCTGTGGTTCAACCAGAAGGCCGGGATGCCCACCGAGCCGGAACCGGTCCGGCGCGCCCTGGCGCAGGCACTCGATCTCGGAGAGCTGCGCAACGTCATCACCGGGGGGATGGCCGAACCGGCTTCCGGCCTCGTCGCCACCGGGTCGGGACCGTGTGAAACGGCGGCGCCTCGCCTGCCCGAGCACGACAGGCAGGCGGCGGCCGCCGCGCTCGACGAGGCGGGCTGGGTGGCTGGCCCGGACGGCATCCGCGTCAGGGACGGCGAGCGGCTGTCGATGACGTTCCACTACCCGAGCAAGCTCGGCGCTCCCATGCAGTCGGCCGCCGAGCTCGTGCAACGCTCCTGGCGGGCCGTCGGCGTGGACGTGGAGTTGCGGGGCGGCACCGATGCCCAGGTCGAGCAGGTCGTCGCTGCGGGGCAGGGCACGTGGCACGCCGCGTTCCTCCCCCTGAACGTGACCCTGCCGACCCAGCTCGTGCCGTTCCTGTCCGGGCCGACCCCGCCCAACGGCAACAACTTCGCCAGCATCGACAACGCCGAGTACATCACGGCCGTCGGGCAGGCCTCGCAGGCCACCGGCACGGACGGCTGCGACAGCTGGGCGGAGGCGGAGCGTGCCGTGATCGACCACGTCGACGTGATCCCGTTCGCCAACACCAACCGGCCGATGTTCGGCAACGGTGCGACGTTCGTGCTGAGCGACGGCGACGTGCTGCCCAGCTCGATCCGGATGCTCGGCTGACCGGGGTGGCGGCATGACGGCCCTGCTCAGCGGAGCCCGGACCCTCCGCGGACTCGCCGGCAACACCTGGCTGCACTTCGCGGCTCGCAGGCTGGTGCGGCTCCTGATCTCCGTATGGGTGCTGGTCACCGCCGCGTTCCTGATGATCCACCTGATCCCGGGCGACCCGGTACGGGCAGCGCTGGGCCTCACCGCGTCGCCGGAGCTGGTGGCCGAGCGCCGCGCGGCGCTCGGCCACGACGAACCGCTGTGGCTGCAGTACGTCCACTACCTCGGCGGTCTGTTCTCCGGCGACGCCGGCACCTCGGTGACCTCGGGACTGCCCGTGTCGCGGGTGATCGGTGACCGGCTGCCGGCCACGGTGGAGCTCGCCGGTTTCGCTTTCGTGGTCGCGGTGGTCGCGGTGGTCGTGGCGGTCCCGCTCGGCGTCGCGATGGCCGTGCTCACCCGGGGCGGCCGGCGCCGCAGGACCGAGCTGAGCTTCACCTCCACCAGCGTGGTGCTCGGCGCGGTGCCCGAGTTCCTGCTCGCCGTCGGCCTGGTTTACGTCTTCGGTGTCCGGCTCGGCTGGGTGCCGGTGGCCGGCCGCTCCGGCCTCGTCTCCTACGCCCTGCCCGTGCTCGCGCTCGCGGCGGGACCGGCCGCGGTGCTGGCGCGGCTGCTGCGGGTGGAGACGCTGGCGGTCCTGCATGCCGACTACATCCGGACCGCGCGGGCCAAACGGCTGCCCGGCCGGATCGTCTACCTCAGACACGCGTTGCCGAACGCCGTGACGGCCACGATCACGGTCGGTGGTCTCCTGCTCGGCGCGATGGTGGCAGGCACCGTGCTGGTGGAGAACGTCTTCGCCTGGCCGGGGCTGGGCACCACCATCGTGGAGTCGATCCTCGCCAAGGACTACCCGCTGGTGCAGGGCATCGTCCTCGTCTACGGCACCGGGGTCCTGCTGGTCAACCTGGCGGTGGACATCGCACTCGCCCTCCTCGACCCCCGCTCGACGATCAAGGAGAGCTGAGCGAATGCCCTCACCCGGAAAGTCGAAATGGGCCGGTGTGCTGCGCACGCCGGTGGGGGTGAGCGCGGCTACGCTGCTGGCCGCTGTCCTGCTGCTGGCCGTTGTCGCGCCGCTGCTGTGGTCGGACGAGGCCGCTGCCGTCGACACCGGACAGATCCTGCGCGGCCCTTCGGCCGAGCACTGGATGGGCACCGACGGCCTCGGCCGGGACGTCTTCCACCGCGTGCTCGTCGCCACCGGGCTCTCCGTCGGCCTCGCACTGCTCGCCACCGCGATCGGAGTGCTCACCGGCCTGCTGCTCGGTGCCGCGCCGATACTGCTGGGCGCCAGGGCAGGGCGGGTAGTGAGCGCGATGGTCAACATCGCGGTGGCCTTTCCCGGCCTGCTGCTGGCTCTGTTCTTCGCCGTGGTCTTCGGTGTCGGCGCGAGCGGTGCGGTGCTCGCGATCGGGTTCGCCCTCGCGCCCGCCTTCGCCCGGCTCACGCAGACGCTGGTGGCCAAGGTTTCTGGACTGGACTACGTCGCCGCCGCGCGCATCGCCGGGCTCGGCCGGGTCCGCCTGCTTGCCCGGCACGTGCTGCCCAACGTCGCCGAACCGCTGGTGGTCAACGCCACGGTCGCGGCGGGCAGCGCGCTGCTGGCCTTCGCCGGGCTGTCGTTCCTCGGACTCGGCGTGCAGGCTCCCGCATACGACTGGGGACGGCTGCTCGCTGACGGGCTCGCCGGTCTCTACATCCATCCGGCCGCGGCGCTCGCGCCGGGTACGGCCGTCGTGGTGGCCGGCCTGGCGTTCAACCTGTTCGGCGAGGCCATCGCCAAGGGCGTCGGGCTGCGCTCCGCCCCGGTGGTGTTCCGCCGCCGGGACCGGGACGAGCCGGTCGCCCCGGCTCCGGCGGGGGAGGACCGGCGGTCCGTGCTCGCGGTCGAGAACCTGCGGGTCACCTTCCCCGGTGGCACCGCCCCGGTGCGGGGGGTGAGCTTCGCGCTGCGGCGCGGCGAGTCCGTCGGGATCGTCGGGGAGTCCGGTTCCGGCAAGACGCTCACCGCGCTCGCGGTCGCACAGCTCATCGAGGAACCGGGCGAGGTGACCGCCGACCGGCTGGAGTTCCGGGGACAACCGCTGCACGAGCTTCCCGACCGTACGCGGCAGCAGCTGCTCGGCACGTCGTTCGCGATGGTCTTCCAGGACCCGATGACCTCGTTCAACCCGACCCAGCGCATCGGTCGTCAACTGGCCGAGGTTTCCGAACAACACCACGGGCTCGGCCGAAGGCAGGCGCTCGACCGCGCGATCGACCGGCTCCAGGCCGTCCGGGTGCCCGCGGCCGCGCGCCGGGCGAAGCAGTTCCCGCACGAGTTCTCCGGCGGCATGCGGCAGCGGGCAATGATCGGCATGGGCATGATGGGCTCGCCCGCCCTGATCGTGGCCGACGAGCCGACCACGGCACTCGACGTCACCGTGCAGCGGCAGGTGCTGCGGCTTCTGCAGTCCGTGCGTGCGGCCGACGACGTGGCGATCCTGTTGATCAGCCACGACATCACCGTCGTCCGGCGGTTCTGCGAGCGGGTGCTGGTGATGTACGCGGGCCGCATCGTCGAGGACCTGCCCGCCGCCGACCTGCCCGCCCGCGCACGGCATCCCTACACCAGGGCGCTGCTCGCCGCGGTTCCCGACATGAGCACCGAACTGGAGCGCCCGCTCGCCGTGATCCCCGGTCGTCCGGTCGACCCCGCCCGGGTGCCGGTGGGTTGCGCCTTCGCCGCCCGTTGCCCGTTCGCCGACGAGCAGTGCCGCGGGGCCGACCCGCCCCTGGTCGCCGACCGCGAGGGGCGGCGCGTGGCGTGCTGGCACGCGGATGTCACCGGCGGACGTCCCATGATGGCGGAGGAGGTGCGGGTCGGTGAGTGAGCTGCGCTTCGAGGGAGTTTCCGTCCGCTACGGCGGCCACCGGCACGGGCTGACCGCGGTCGACACCGTCGACCTCACCGTGCCCGAGGGCAGGGTCGTCGGGCTGGTCGGCGAGTCCGGGTCCGGCAAGTCCACTCTGGCCCGTGCCGCCGTCGGCCTGATCCCGCTCACCGGGGGCCGCATCCTGCTCGGCGGGCAATCCGTGCGTCGTAGGCGGTCCCGGCCCCCGCTGCAGATGGTGTTCCAGGACCCCTCCTCCTCGCTCGACCCTCGCATGACGATCGGCGACTCGATCGCCGAGGCGGTCCCGCGCGGCCGGCCCGGGCGGCGCGCCGAGGTGATCAGGCTGCTGGAGCTGGTGGGGCTCAGCGGCGACCGGGCGCGCCTCTACCCGGCCCAGCTCTCCGGCGGGCAGTGCCAGCGGGTGGCGCTCGCCAGAGCGCTGGCGGGTGACCCGCGGGTGATCATCGCCGACGAGATCACCTCGGCGCTCGACGTCTCGATCCAGGGCGCCGTGCTCAACCTCGTCCGCGACGTGCAGCGCGAGCTGGGGCTTTCCGTGCTGTTCATCTCGCACGACCTCGCCGTCGTGCGCTATGTCAGCGACTTCATCGCCGTGATGTACCTGGGCCGCATCGTCGAGTACGGGCCCGCCGACCAGGTCCTGGCCCGTCCCCGGCACCCGTACACGCGGGAGCTGCTCGCGGCGGTCTCCGAACCGGTGGACCCCGGCGACCTCGACCCGGCGCTGCGGGCCGTCGCCGACACCGAACCCGCCGACCCGCACCACCCACCACCCGGATGCCGCTACCACCCCCGGTGCCCGATGGGCCCGGCCGTGCTCGACGACCGGGACATCTGCCGGGAGCACGAACCCGTCCCACAGGGACACCCTCACCTCGCCGCCTGCCACTTCGCGGCCGAGCGCTGACCACCGACCGAGGAGGATTCCGATGACCCACCGCCAACGCGCCGAGGACCTGACCGGGTTCGCCGTGCCAGGGCAGCCCGCGCTCTCCCCGGACGGGACGCGCTGCCTCTATGTGCTGCGCACCGCCGACGCGGACGTCGACCGCAACAGGCACGCGATCTGGTGCGCCGGTGCGGGTGCACCGCGGCGGCTGACCAGGGGAGTGGCGGACAGCACGCCCACGTGGTCGCCGGACGGGACCCAGGTCGCCTTCCTCCGTGCTCAGGACGGACCGCCGCAGCTGTGGTCGCTGCCCGTGGACGGTGGGGAGCCGGAGCCGCTGACGTCGTTGTCGCTCGGTGCGGGCGAACCCGTCTGGAGCCCGGATGGCAGCAGGATCGCCTTCGCGGCCCCGGTGGACCTGCTGGGCCCGGCCGGTGGCGACGGGACCGCACCGGTGGTCGCCGACCGGCTGGACTACCGCGCCGACGGCGCCGGGCTGCTGCGCACCATCCGCACCCATCTGCACGTGCTCGACCTCGCCACCGGCACCTGCCGCCAGGTCACCGGTGGCGACTGGCACGCCGGTCCGCCGTCGTGGTCACCGGACTCGGCGAAGCTCGCCTTCTGCGCGGCGACCGCGCCGGACACGGATCTCCGCCTGCGCGCGCCCGTCCACGTCCTCGACGTGACCGACGCGAAGGCGGTGCCGGAGGTCGCCGGGCTGGCCGACGGGTTCGGCGGGCCGGTCACGTGGACGGCGGACGGTACCGCGCTGCTCGTCGCGGGCATGGAGGGCGACCCGGTGGGCCACACCAGGCTGCTGCGGGTGCCGCTCGACGGCGGTCCCGTCACCGACCTCGGTGCCGGCCTGGACCGTAACCTGATGCCAGGGCACCCCGGCTACCCCGGCGGCGTTCCGCGGCTCGCCGAGGACGGCCGCACGGTGCTGTTCTGCTTGCGCGAGCGCGGCTGCACCCACCTCTACGCCGTCCCCGCCGCCGGCGGCATGCCCCGGCCGGTCGTCGAAGGCGCCGGACGCAATGTCACCGGCTTCTCGGTGTCCGGCGACACGGTCGCCGTCGTGCTCAATACGCCCGGCTCCTACGGCGAGATCGTGCGGGTCGACCTGAAGACGGGCGAGGAGACCACGCTCACCGCGCACGGCGAGTACCTCGACGGTGTCGAGCTGTTCCCGCGCGAGGAGCGCGAGTTCACGATCTCGGACGGCACCGTCGTGCACGGCTGGCTCGTCCGCGACCCGGAGGCGGCGAAGCCGGGGCCGCTGCTGCTCGACATCCACGGCGGCCCGCACAACGCGTGGAACGGCGTCGCCGACGAGATCCACCTCTACCACCAGGAACTCGCCGCGCGCGGGTGGACGATCCTGCTGCTCAACCCGCGCGGCAGCGACGGCTACGGCGAGCGCTTCTTCACGGCCGTCGGCGGCGGCTGGGGGGAGGCAGACGCCAGGGACTTCCTCGAACCCGTCGACGAACTCGTCGCGGACGGTATCGCCGACCCGAAACGGCTGGCCGTCACCGGCTACAGCTACGGCGGTTTCATGACCTGCTACCTCACCAGCCGCGACGACCGGTTCGCCGCCGCGGTGACCGGCGGGGCCATCACCGACCTGGTGAGTGCCGCTGGGTCCTCAGTGGATGGTCACTACCTCGGCGAGCTGGAGCTGGGCGGCACACCGTGGGCCGTGCCGGAGCGGTACGCCGCGATGTCCCCGCTGTCCGAGGTGGACTCCGTGCGCACACCGACCCTGATCCTGCACGGTACGGCGGACCTGCTGTGCCCGGTGGGGCAGGCCGAGCAGTGGCACACCAGCCTGCGCGAGCGCGGTGTACCGAGCAGGCTCGTGCTCTACCCGGACGCGTCGCACCTGTTCATCCTGAACGGGCCTCCCGCACAGCGTCTCGACTACAACCGCCGCGTCGCGGACTGGGTCGAGCAGTACGCGGGCGAGACGGCGGGGCCGCGGCGCCCCCGGCTGGACGCCGCGCACTGGCAGCGCAGGCTCACCGAGCTGGCCGCGTGGCACGGCGTCCCCGGCGCCACGTTGGGAATCCTCCGGCTGCGGCCGGGAGCCGAGGACGAGCTGGTCGAGGCCGCCTGCGGTGTGCTCAACGTCGACACCGGGGTGGAGACGACCACCGACTCGGTGTTCCAGATCGGGTCGGTCTCCAAGGTGTGGACGACCACGGTCGTCCTGCAGCTGGTGGACGAGGGCCTGCTCGATCTGGACATGCCGCTGGCCGAGATCCTTCCCGAGCTGCGGCTGTCCGATCCGGACACCACGAAGAAGGTGACCATGCGGCACCTGCTGACCCACACCAGCGGAATCGACGGCGACGTGTTCACCGACACCGGCCGCGGTGACGACTGCCTGGAGAAGTACGTCACCGTGCTGGCCGACGTGGCGCAGAACCACCCGCTCGGCGTCACCTGGTCGTACTGCAACTCCGGGTTCTCCCTCGCGGGCAGGGTGATCGAGAAACTCACCGGTACGACGTGGGACCAGGCGATGCGCGAGCGGCTGTTCGACCGGCTGGGGCTCACGCACACCGGCACGCTGCCCGAGGAGGCACTGCTGCACCGTGCCGCCGTCGGCCACGTCACCGAGGACGGGCAACCGCGGCGCGCACCGGTGTGGACTCTCCAGCGCGCCGCGGGCCCGGCGGGCCTCGTCTGCTCGACCGCCGCGGACGTGCTCGGCTTCGCGCGCATGCATCTCACCGGCGGTCGCGCTCCCGACGGCGGCCACGTGCTCAGCGAGACCTCGGCGGAGGCGATGGCGGGCTTCCAGGTCGAGCTACCGGACAAGTACCTGCTCGGGGACTCGTGGGGACTCGGCTGGTGCCGGTTCGACTGGGACTCCCACCGGCTCATCGGGCACGACGGCAACACCATCGGCCAGTCCGCCTTCCTCCGTCTGCTGCCGGAGCAGGGCCTCGCCGTGACCCTGCTGACCAACGGCGACAGCGCGCACGACCTGTACGAGGATCTGTACCGGGAAATCTTCGCGGAGGTGGCGGGTGTCGCGATGCCTCAGCCGCTGGAGCCTCCGGCAGAGCCCGTCGCAGTGGACCTGAGCACGCACGCCGGGACCTACGAACGGGAGAGCGTGCGCATGGAGGTGCTCACCGAGGGCAAGGACGGCACGCCCGCGTTGCGCACGACCGTCACCGGGCCGCTGGCGGAGCTGGTGCCGGAGGCCACGCAGGAGTACCGGCTGGTGCCCGTCGACGACGATCTGTTCGTCGCCAAGGATCCCGGCATGCGGATGTGGATTCCGCTGACCTTCTACGAGCTGCCGACGGGGGAGCGCTACGTCCACTTCGGTGCCCGTGCCACGCCGAAGGTGGTGTGAGGTGCATTCCGTCGCCCGCATGCAGAGCCGGGTGCGGCACGTACTCGCCGATCTCGAGGAGCTGGTGACGTGCGAGTCGCCGTCGACCGACCTCGCCGCGGTGGCCGCGAGCGCGGATGTCGTGGCGAGGGTCGGTGCGCGCAGGCTCGGCCGGGAACCCGAGCGGATCGTCCGCTCCGGGCGCACGCACCTGCGCTGGCGGTTCGGTGACGGCCCGGCCACCGTGCTGCTGCTCGGCCACCACGACACGGTGTGGCCGATCGGCTCGCTGGCCACCCATCCGTACACAGTGGACGGGAAGGTGCTCCGCGGGCCCGGTTGTCTCGACATGAAGGCGGGGCTGGTGATCGCGATGCACGCGCTGTCGGTACTCCCCGACCTCTCGGGCGTCACGTTGCTGGTCACCGGGGACGAAGAGGTCGGCTCGCCCACCTCACGGGAGCTGATCGAGTCGGCCGCCGAAGGGTGTGCGGCTGCGCTCGTCGTCGAGGCCGCGGCCGGGGGCGGCGCGCTCAAGACCGAGCGCAAGGGCGTCTCGCTCTACCGGATCGCCGTGACCGGAAAGGCGGCCCATGCCGGACTGGAGCCCTGGCGCGGAGTCAACGCCACTGTCGAGCTGGCGCACCAGGTACTCGCCATGGGCGGGCTGGCCGACCCCGCGGCGGGGACCACGGTCACCCCGACCCTGCTGTCGGCGGGCACCACGACGAACACCGTCGCGGCCATGGGCGAGGTGGCGGTCGACGTCCGGGTGGCCAGCCGCGCGGAGCAGCACCGGGTCGATGCGGCGATGCGGACGGTCCGGCCGGTTCTCGGCGGCGCCGCACTGGAAGTCCTCGGCGGACCGAACCGGCCGCCGCTGGAGGCGCGTTCATCGGAAGGGCTGTTCGCGAGGGCGGGTGTGCTGGCGAGGGCGCTCGGCCTGCCGCCGCTGCGCGCCGCCGCGGTGGGCGGCGCTTCCGACGGGAACTTCACCGCGGGCGTGGGCACGCCGACGCTCGACGGCCTCGGCGCCGTGGGCGGCGGCGCGCACGCCGACGACGAGCACGTGGTGGTCGCCGAACTGCCGAGGCGCTCGGCCCTCGTCGCCTCGCTCGTCGCGGACCTCCTGGAGACCGGGCGGGCGGGTTCCCCGGCCGCCGTCGCCGCGAGCGGGAGGCGTTCATGAGCGAAATCCGGCAGCTCGCCGGAACGAGCGGCCTCCACGATCAGCCGGGCGTGCTGCTCGCGACGCCCCTCGAGGTCGAGGCCGCGGTGCTGGCGGCCGAGGCCGCGGCTCGCGCGGCGGGCGTGCGTGTCCGCGAGCTCACGGACCTCGCCGACCTGGAACAGGTCTACCGGCTCTACGACGGGATCTGGCACCCGGACCCGAAGAACCCGCCGGTGACGACCGAACTGCTGCGGGCGCTCACCAAAGGCGGCAACTACGTCGCGGGAGCATACGAGGGGAACCGGCTGCTCGGCGCGTGCGTCGGCTTCTTCGGCGCGCCCTCCGACGGGGTGATGCACAGCCACATCGCCGGAGTCTCCCCGGTGGTCGCGGGACGCAGCGTCGGCTTCGCGCTGAAGCTGCATCAGCGGGCGTGGGCGTTGCGCCGCGGCGTCGCATCGATCGGCTGGACGTTCGATCCGCTGGTCGGCCGTAACGCCTACTTCAACCTCACGAAGCTGGCCGCGGTGCCCGCCGAGTACCTCACCAACTTCTACGGCGGGGTCAACGACGGCATCAACGGCACCGACGACACGGACCGGCTGCTCGTGCGCTGGGGCCTCGGTTCCGCACGGGTCGCGGCCGCCTGCTCCGGTACTCCCGTCCCGTGCGACGCGGAGGCCGAGCGTGTCGCGGGCGCGGTCGTGGGGCTCGGCCGGTCGGCGGACGGCCTGCCGGTGGCGGGTACGACGCACGGCCACACCGTGCTCGTCGCAGTCCCACGGGACATCGAGCGGCTGCGCACGACGGACCCGGACACCGCGCGGCGGTGGCGGGTGGCCGTGCGCCAGGTGCTCGGGAACCTGCTCGCGGAGGGCGGCCGTGTCACCGGGTTCGACCGGGCCGGATGGTACGTGGTCGGTACGACCGCGTCCGGAGAGGACAGTTGATGAAACTCACCGGAGTGGAGCTGCGCTGGGTCAGGATGCCGCTCGTCACACCGTTCCGCACGTCGTTCGGCACTCAGACCGCGCGTGAGGTCCTGCTGCTGCGGGTGGTGACCGGCGACGCGGAGGGCTGGGGCGAGTGCGTCGCGATGTCCGAACCGCGGTACTCGTCCGAGTACGTCGATGCCGCCGCGGACGCGATCACCCACTTCCTGGTCCCCGCGCTCGCGGCAGCTCGCCGGCTCGACGCGAACAGCGTCGCCCCGGCACTCGCCCCCGTCAGGGGGCACCGGATGGCCAAGGCCGCGCTGGAGATGGGGGTGCTCGACGCCGAGCTGCGGGCCGAGGGCAGGCCGCTGGCCAGGGAGCTCGGCGCGGTCCGCGAGCGGGTCCCGTGCGGGGTCTCGGTCGGCATCATGGACTCGATCGGTGAGCTGCTCGACACGGTCGGCGGCTACCTCGATGCCGGGTACGTGCGCATCAAGCTCAAGATCGAACCGGGCTGGGACGTCGAGCCGGTCCGGGCGGTGCGCGAGCGGTTCGGCGACGACGTGCTGTTGCAGGTGGACGCCAACACGGCCTACACGGTCGCCGACGCGCGGCATCTCGCCAGGCTCGACCCGTTCGGCCTGCTGCTGATCGAGCAGCCGCTCGACGAGGAGGACCTCCTCGGCCATGCCGAACTCGCCACGCGCCTCACCACGCCGCTGTGCCTGGACGAGTCGATCACGTCGGCTCGGGCAGCCGCCGATGCCATCCGGCTGGGAGCGTGCCGGAACGTCAACATAAAGCCCGGCCGGGTCGGCGGATACCTCGAAGCGAGGCGCATCCACGACGTGTGCGCCGCTCACGGTGTGCCCGTCTGGTGCGGCGGAATGCTGGAGACCGGCCTCGGGCGCGCGGCGAACGTGGCCCTCGCCGCGCTGCCCGGATTCCTCCTGCCAGGCGATACCTCAGCGTCCGGTCGCTACTATCGCGCCGACATCACCGCGCCGTTCGTGCTCGAGGACGGGCACCTGCCGGTGCCGACGGGGCCCGGACTCGGCGTCGAGCCGCTGCCTGACGTCCTGGAGTCGGTGACGGTCCGCACGGAGTGGCTGTCGTTGTGAGAACGTCCGAACTCCGGGCGCTGGTTTCGTGCCCTTGAACGAACTAGGCTGACACGCGGAGGCCTAGATTCGGGTGGTGCTCGATCCGGTGAGTCAGCGACCGCACGCCAGCCTCGGCAGGGTTCTCGACGACCTGGGGACGACCCTGCTGGAACTGGTGCACGGCAACGTGGATCGCACCGGTGTGATCGGCGGGATCACCATTCACGACCCACTCGAGGAACCGGTGCTGCCACAGCACGCCCTGGTGCTGGGTATCGGTCTGCACGAGCAGGCCGAGGTGGTGCGGCTGCTGCACGACCTCGGCCGGCACGAGGCCACCGGTCTGGTGCTGCGCGCACCCGTGGCGTTGTCCCGCGAGCTCGCCGCCGCCGCCGAGGAGTCCGGCGTCGCGCTTCTCGGGCTCACCCCGGGGGCGTCGTGGGCCCAGCTCGCCGCGATGCTGCGCTCACTGCTGGCCGAGGACGACGTCGGCGACGCGGGCCGGGAGACGCTGGGCGGCATGCCGTCGGGTGACCTGTTCGCGCTCGCCAACGCGATCGCGGCCCTGCTCGACGCCCCGGTGACCATCGAGGACCGAAACTGGCGCGTGCTCGCGTTCTCCGGCGGGCAGGACGAGGCCGACGCGTCGCGTGTCGCCACCATCCTGGGCCGCCAGGTGCCGGAACGGTACTCCCGGGTGCTGACCGAGCTCGGTGTCTTCCGCACGCTTTACCGCAACGATCGGCCGCTCTACATCGAGCCGGTGACGGAGACGCTCGACAGTTTCACGATGCCGAGGGTCGCGGTCGCCGTGCGGGCCGGTGACGAGATCCTCGGCTCCATCTGGGCGGCGGTGAGCGCGCCGCTCAGCGAGGAGCGGACCGTTGCCCTGTGTGATGCCGCCAAGCTGGTGGCCCTGCACATGCTTCGGATCCGGGCCGGTGCCGACGTGGCCCGGCGCCTGCGCACCGACCTGCTGAGCACCGCGCTGGAAGGCGGCGCCGGAGCGCGGGACGCATTGCATCGTCTCGGCCTCGCCGATCAACCGGTCGTCGTGCTGGCCATGGCCACACCTGACTCCACGGGTGCCGAGGCGACCGCGGTCACGGAGCGACAACGCCTCGCCGACGGGCTGGCGATGCATCTGAACGCCGTGCATTCGCGGTGTGCGGCCGCGCTCCTCGGTGACGTGGTCTACGGCCTGATACCCGTGAGCCGGGAGGATGAGGCCGAGCGGCGCGTGGTCCGGATCGCGACCGACTTCCTCGACCGTGTCGGCGACCGCACCCGCGCGGTGATCGGGATCGGACCGCGGGCGCAGGACGCCGCGGACCTGGTCGCCGCCCGGGCGAGCGCGGACCGGGCGCTACGGGTGTTGCGCTCCCGCAAGGATGGGGTGCGGCGCGTCGCCCGGCTGGTCGACGTGCATGTCGAGGCCCTGGTGCTGGAACTCCGCGACCTCGTCGCGGCGCGCGGGGATGGCCCGACGGGGACCGTGGCCCGGCTGCTGGCCTACGACGCGGAACACGGCAGCGCTCTCGTGGGCACCCTGCGGGCCTGGCTGGACGCCTTCGGCGATGTCGTGGGGGCGGCGTCGTCGATGGGCGTACATCCGAACACGTTCCGCTACCGTCTTCGCCGGCTCGCCGAGGTGGGGGACATCGATCTCGCCGATCCCGAGGCGAGGTTCGCCGCGATGCTTCAGCTGCGGGTGGTCGCGCCCGCCTGAACCGCACGGCAGGTGTGGCTCTCCGACGGGCCCGGCCGGGACCGTGCCGGTTCGGCCGGACCCCCACGAGGTTGCCACCATCGCGCGAGGCCGCGCCGCCGCTACCGCCCTTCTCTCGTCGTGGTCTCGCGCTGCCCGGATCGATGTGCCTGCCGGGTAAGCGACCCGGGATGGCGCTCGGTGACAAGGCCGCCGCGGCGCTCCGTCAGTTCCCGCTCAGTACCGGCTCGTGGATCTGGAAGCCCTCAAGTTCGCGCAGGTAGTCGGCGCCGAGTGCGGTGGAGGCGGTCTGGACGCCGGGCTTCACGTCTCCGTCGAGCAGGTGCCGGACTATCCGCAACACGGAGTCGGCCGTCACGGTGTAGGCGTTGGGCCCGGTGATAGCGGCGGTGGCCGTACGGCCGGCGGCGTCGCGTACCTCGCCCCATACCTCCACGCCGTTGCGGGCGCGCTTCGGCGCGTCGGGACCGCTCACCAGTCGCTCGATCAGTGCGACGGCCAGCCGCTGCATCCGAGGTGGCCGCATGATGGGGCTCATCGCGGCTTGCAGCCGCGCGTTGAGCCTCGCCGCGGGTAGTGCGCTGAATGCTGTGATCGTGGGAATACCGGTAGTGCGGTACGCGGTGCTGATATCGCCCCAGGGGATGGCTACGACGGCCGTCCGTTCCCCGTTCGGAAACGGCACCCGGCGCCGGCGCCATCCGAACCGGACCGGACGCAGTTGCCCGTCTACCCGGACCCGGCTGCCGCGGCCCATGTTCTCCACCACGGTCTTGGCGGTGCCGGCGGTCAGCCCGCCGTCGAGGACGAAGGCCAGTTCCAGTTGGACGGCGCCAGGCAGGGCCTCGACGAGCATCGCCGCGAGGCAGTCGCTGGGCGCCACGTCGAAACCAGACCCCGGCATGAGCGCGATCCCCGCCTCCCTGGCGGCCTCGTCCCGGCTCGCGACATGCTCGAAGACGTCGATCTCCCCGGTGACATCGACGTAGTGGGTGCCGGCTTCCAGGCACGCCTCGACCATGGGCGCGGCGGTGCGGGAGAAGGGGCCCGCGCAGTGCACCACGACGTCCACCCCTCGCAGGCCGTCCCGTAGCGCCTTGTCATCGGACAGGTCGACGATCCGGTGCTCGAGCCCGAACGACGTGGCCAGTGGCGAGATCCGCGCTGTCGTCCGGCCTGCCAGGATCGGCTGCTCGCCTCGTGACCTGGCCAGCTCACTCACCAGCCGGCCGGTGTAGCCGTTGGCGCCGTAGATCATCCATCCCATGGTGTTTCCGTCCCTCGTCGAGGTCTGGCAATGGCTAGTCAAGGTAGATACATCCAGGGATGGATGTCAATACGGCAGAACTCGGGTGGCGCGATGGGACGGCGGTGGCGATCCTTACGGCCGAGGCTGGTACCGGTCGGCCGCGGCCAGCAGCGCGTGCACGGTCTCGTCCAGCACGCGCAGCTGCCGTGCCTCTCGTTCCTCGTTCGAGTAGAGCGCGCGCTGGAACGCCATTCCTCGCAGGACGTTCACCACGTGGTCGCCGACCTCGTCCAGCCGCTGCTGCGAGTGTTTGCCGTCGTCGAGGAAGTCCGAAACGAACTGCCGGATGCGGCGTCCGATCTGCCGCTCCGCGGGAATGAGCACGCCCCTGAGCTCCTCGTCGATCCGTGCCGCGACGCGCAGCTCGGCCGCGGCGGTGAAGAGGTCGTCCTGGAACGACTTCCACAGTGCCTGCAGTAGTGACCGCACACTGTCCTGCGCCGCGCTCTCGAGCTCTCGCAGGGTGTTGTGCATCAGGTTCTCGTGCAGGTGCACGAGTGCCTCGGCGACCATCGCGGCCTTGTTCCTGAAGTGATGCTTCTGCGCGCCGCGCGTGAAACCCGACAGCTCGGCGATCCTGGTCGAGGTCGCCCCGACATAGCCGTAGCGGACGATGGCCTGGATGGTCGCGTCCAGCACGGCGGAGCGGGTAGAGGCCCGCCGTTCGGCGTTGGACCTGCGCTGGCGAACGTCTCCGCTCCGCTCGTCGTCGGCCACCTGTGTCTCCGGCTGCACCACGTCAGACTAACCGCGCCCCTGGCGGCCCCGGTCACGAGCACGGGAGGAGATGCCCGAGTCGCCGCATTGACATCCATCCCGGGATGTATCTAATGTAGCGCGGGTCGTTCTACTCCCGTCGACGGCGAAGCGCTCGTGCGACGGAGATCGCTCGATCCCGCGAGAAAGGGGGCACCACGTGCCTGGTGCCACGCTGCAGGGCAAGATCGCGCTGGTCACGGGCGCCGCGAACGGCATCGGCATGGCAGTGGCCGAACGCTTCGCCCAGGAAGGCGCGCGAGTCGTCCTCGCCGACATCGCGGGTGACGAGGCCCGGACCGCGGCAGCGCGGATCGGCTCCGCGGCGCATTCGGTGCGCTGCGACGTCAGCGACTCCGGCGAGGTCGAAGCCGCCGTCGCGGCGGCGGTCGACACGTTCGGCGGTCTCGACATCCTGGTCAACAACGCGGCGCGGGAACGTGCCGGGGCGCTCGCCGAACTCGACGAACGGTCCTGGCGGCGATCCCTGGACGTCAACCTCGGCGGCGCGTTCCACGGCATCCGGCACGCCGCGCCCGCGATGAGAGCCCGCGGCGGTGGGGCCATCGTCAACGTCTCGTCGATCGCGGCCCAGCGCGCCGTACCCGGGCTGGGCGCGTACGCCGCGGCCAAGGCGGGAGTCGAGGCGCTCACCCGGTGTGCCGCCGTGGAGTTGCGGCCTGCGGGCATCCGGGTCAATGCGATCGCGCCGGGGCTTATCCGCACCACGGGCGCCCTGCGCAGCGAAGAAGCCCTGGAACAGGCATTCGGAACCGCGATCGACACCTACCTCGTGCAGCGGCAGGGGCGCTGGGGCCTTCCCGAGGAAGTCGCCTGCGTCGCACTGCACCTGGCGAGCGAGGAGTCCTCGTTCACCTCCGGCCTGATCTACGTCGTCGACAACGCCAACTCCGCTTCGTGACGAAGGAAGTCATCATGCGCCTCGAAGGCCTCGTCCAGCACGAGTTTCCGTTGACGACCGGCTACCTGCTCGACCGGATGCGCACTGTCAACGGTGACTCCACGTGCACCAGCGTCCGCGGCGACGGTTCCCGCACGAGCGAGAGCTACCGGGAGCTCGGGGCCCGCGCGGACCGCCTGGGGCACGCGCTCAGGTCGCTAGGGGTGCGCGAGACCGAGCGGGTGGCCACCTACCTGTGGAACTGCCAGGAGCACCTGGAGCTCTACCTGGCGATCCCCTCCTACGGGGCCGTCCTGCACACGCTCAATCTGCGCCTGAGTGCCGACGAACTCACCTACATCGTCGACCATGCGGAGGACCGCGTGGTGTTCGTGGACGGTTCGCTGATCCCCGCCGTCCGCGAGTTCGCGCACCGTCTGCGTTCGGTGCGGTACTGGGTCGTCGTCGGCGCCGGCGACGGGAGCGGACTTCCCGGAACCGTGCTGCGCTACGAGGAACTGCTCGCCGCGGCCCCGGACACCCCGTTCGACTGGCCCGCGCTGGACGACCGCGCCGCGGCCGCGCTCTGCTACACCAGCGGCACGACGGGCCGCCCGAAGGGCGTGCTGTACTCGCACCGATCGACCCTGCTGCACGCCCTCGGAGCGTGCGCGGCCGACTCTCTCGGCACCTGTGCGGCGGACCGGGCGCTGATCGTCGTGCCGATGTTCCACGCGAACGCGTGGGGACTGCCCTACGCCAGTGCCCTGGCCGGTGCCGATGTCGTGCTGCCAGGGCGCGCGGTCGACGCGGCAGCCATCGCGCGGCTGATCGAGTCGGAGCGCATCACGCTCGCCTGCGCGGTACCGACGATCTGGCACGATCTCCTCCGCTACGCCGAGGAACACCGCCCCGACCTGTCGAGCCTGCGCATGGTCGCCTGCGGCGGAGCGGCCGTCCCGCGCTCGCTGATGCAGGAACTCGAGGAGCGCCATAACGTGCCGATCATCCAGGTGTGGGGAATGACCGAGACAAGTCCGCTCGCGACCATCGCGCACCCGCCGTCGCGGGCACAAGGCGAACAGCGATGGGCATACCGCGGCATGGCGGGCAAGCTGCTGCCGTTCGTACAGGCCCGGATCGTCGACGAGCGCGGGGCACAGCTGCCGTGGGACGGCGAGACCGACGGGGAGCTCCAGGTCCGCGGACCGTGGATCGCCGCGGGCTACTTCCGGGAGCCGGACGGTGCCGAGAAGTTCCAGGACGGCTGGCTGCGCACGGGTGACGTCGCCGCGATCTCCCGGGACGGCTGGGTGCGGATCACCGACCGGGCGAAGGACGTCATCAAGTCCGGTGGGGAATGGATCTCCTCGGTGGCGGTGGAGAACGAGCTGGTCGGGCATCCGGCCGTGCGCGAGGCGGCGGTCATCGCCATGCCGGACGAGCGATGGACCGAACGCCCGCTCGCCTGCGTCGTCGTCGAGCCGGAAGCCGAGCTGGACGGACGGCGGCTGACCGAATGGCTGCGGCCGCGCATCACGAAATGGTGGCTTCCCGACGAGTACGCCTTCGTGCCCGCCATACCCCGGACGAGCACCGGCAAGCTCGACAAGAAGAAGCTGCGTGCGCTTCTCGCGGACGGCGGCCTCGCCCGTGGAGAGCGAACCCTGCCGCCCATCCGTACCCCGACCGCCGAGGAGAACTGAGCGGCGCATGACGACAGAGGCGATCGAGACCGACGACCGGACCGCGTTCGTCGCGGCGATCCGCGACCTCGCCGAGCGAGAATGCGGAACGCGCGAGCAGCGCGCGGCGCTGACCGACAACGGCACGGCAGGCCACAACCAGACGGTGAACGAGAAGGTCGCCGCACTGGGCTGGAGCGGCGTCGCACTGCCCACGAAGTACGGCGGCGGTGGGGGTGGAGTCACCGATGCGTGCCTTCTGCTGGAGGAGCTGGCCTACGGCCAGGTGCCGCTGTTCGGCCTCGGCATCTCGATGATCGTCGCCAAGACGGCCGAGCGGTTCGGCACCGAGGAACAACGGCACCGCCTCATCGGCGGGTTCTGCCGCGGCGAGGTCTTCTCGGTCGCCATGTCCGAACCGGACGCCGGGTCGGACGTCGCGTCCATGAGATGCCGGGCTGAACGCCGCGGCGACGGCTACGTCGTCAACGGGCACAAGACGTGGATCTCCTGCGCGCACTACGCGACTCGGATCCTGCTCGTGTGCCGGACGGACACCTCGGGGCCCAAGCACACCGGAATCACGATGCTGGAGGTGCCGACGAGTGCGGCCGGCGTCGATATCCGTCCGATCGAGACGATGGCCGGGCGTGAGGTCAGTGACGTGTACTTCACCGACACCTATGTCCCCGCCGAGCACCTCATCGGAACCGAAGGCCAGGCGTGGGAGCAGCTGACCGCCGGGTTGAACTTCGAACGCCTCGTCTGTGCGGCGACCTTCCTCGGCAACGCGCGCCGCGCGTTCGACGACACGCTGGCCTACGTGCGGCAGCGCGAGCAGTTCGGCAGGCCGATCGGGAGCTTCCAGGCACTCCGGCACCGCATCGCCGACCTCGCGACCGAGTTGGAGTGCTGCCGCCTGCTCGTCTACGACCTGGCGCGCAGGGTCGACGCGAACCCCGAGCGGCAGCTGCCGCGCGAGGCTTCGATGGCGAAGCTGAAGGTCACCGAGACCGCGAAACGGGTCACCATCGAGGGAATGCAGATGATGGGCGGTGCGGGCTACACCACCGAGCACGACATGGAGCGCTACCTGCGCCAGAACATCATCGCCACCGTGTTCGCGGGCACCAGCGAGATCCAGCGCGACATCATCGGACGGACCTACCGGTTATGAGCTCGATTCGCGACGAGCGGCCCGTTCCGGGCGTTGCACGCATCGTGCTGGCGCGGCCGGAGAAACGTAACGCCCAGGATCGCGACCTGCTCTACGAGCTGGACGACGCCTACGCGCGGGCGCTGCGCGACGAGCGGGTCCGGGTGATCGTGCTCGCCGCCGACGGCCCCGACTTCTCCTCGGGGCACGACCTGGACAGCGACTGGGCGATGGACGGAGTGGCGTCGCGCACCATGACCGGCGGGTTCGGCGCGCCAGGAGCGGAAAGCTGGTTTGCCACCGAGGAGGAGCTGTTCACCGGGCTGTGCCTGCGCTGGCGCGACATCCCGCGGCCGACCATCGCCCAGGTCCAGGGCAGGGTCATGGGCGGCGGCCTGATGCTGGTCTGGCCGTGCGATCTCGTTGTCGCCGCCTCGGATGCGTCCTTTGTGGATCCGGTTGGCGCCTTCGACATGAACGGTGCCGAGTACTTCACCCACCTGTGGGAGCTGGGTGCGCGCCGGGCGAAAGAGATGCTGTTCACCGGGGAGCCGATCAGCGCGCAGGATGCGCTGGCGATGGGAATGGTCAACCGAATCGTGCCACCAGAGCAGCTGGAGTCCGCGACGTTGGAGCTGGCCGAGCGCATCGCACGGCGCCCGCCGTTCGGACTTCGGCTGGCCAAACGGGCGGTGAACCAGTCGCTCGACCTGCAGGGCCAGCGGTCGGCCGTCGAGTCGGCGTTCGGCCTGCACCACGTGGCGCACGCACACAACCGCGAGCTGCACGGTCAGCTCGTCGACCCGGGCGGGCGAGCCGTGATCCGCGATTCGGCACGCCTGGGAGAAGCAGCACAACGAGAGGAGAAGGATCGTGGCGAGGACGGTTGAGAAGCTGGCAGGCGGCGGCACCTACTTCGAGGGCGCGCGCTGGCATGAGGGGCGCTGGTGGGTGTCGGACATCTTCGAGTCCACCGTGCGAACGTACGACACCGGCGGCCGCGGCGAGGACGTCATGCGGGTCGAGCATCATCCGTCGGGCCTCGGCTGGCTTCCGGACGGCTCGCTGCTGGTCGTCTCGATGCAGGATCGCCTCCTGCTGCGGCGTGACCCGGACGGCAGCGTGTCCGTGCACGCCGACCTGTCCTCGTCGTGCAAGACCGACCTCAACGACATGGTGGTGGACGAGAAGGGCCGGGCCTTCGTCGGCACGATCGGCTTCGCCATCGCCGAAGGCGAGCAACCGAGGACGGGGCCGGTGTTCCGGGTCGACCCGGATGGCACCGTCACGGTCGCGGCCGAGGACCTGTGGTGCCCCAACGGCATGGTCATCGGCACCGACGAGCGGACCCTGGTCATCGGCGAGTCGTTCGCCAGCAGGTTGACCGCGTTCACGATCAGCGACGACGGTTCGCTCACCGACCGCCGGGTCCACGCCCAGGTCGGCGAGGCTCCCGCACCCGGCTCGACCGAGGACATGTTCGCGGCCGCCGCACTCGTCCCGGACGGCGCCGCGGCGGACGCCGAGGACCACGTCTGGGTCGCGGACCCCTTACGGCAACGCTGTGTGCGCATCTCCCCGGAGGGCGGCATCGTCGACGAGGTCGTCTCGCCCCACGGCCAGGACATCTTCGCCTGCGCCCTCGGTGGCGAGGACGGCAGGACGCTACTGCTGTGCGCCGCGCCCGACTTCTTCGCCGCGGCTCAAGGTGGCAACCGGGGCGAGGGTGTGCTGCTGACCACCCGAGTCGACGTTCCGCACGGCGGCAGGCCCTGAGGGGAGACGACATGGATCCGGCGGCACTGCTGCGCAAGAGCGCACGAATCTACCCGGACAACGTCGCGGTCGTCTGCGGCGATCGCAGGCAGAGTTACGCGGAACTGCTCGAGCGCGCGAGCAGGCTCGCCAACGCGCTGCGGGACGCGCGGGTCGAACCCGGCGACCGGGTGGCGTTGCTCGGGGACAACGCGTTCGAGACGCTGGAACAGGTGGCGGGTCTGGCTTTGGGTGGATACGTCCGCTGCCCGCTCTACACCCATGACGTGCCCGAGCGGCACGAGTACCTGCTCGGGCTGACCGGCGCCACCGCCCTGATCGTCGAGGAGAAGTACTACGCCGCGATCGCGCCGATGCTGGAGCGGATGGGCAGTGTGCGGGTCACCGTCGTCGTCGGCACGGCTCCGGAAGGCACACTCGACTACGAGGAGCTGCTGGGCGCAGCGGCACCGGAGCCCCCGGGCGTCGCCCTCCGCGACGACGACCCGCACGTGATCCGGTTCTCGGCGGGGACGACCGGCCTGCCGAAAGGCATCCTGCACACCGTGCGCGGCTGGACCGACATGGGCAACGAGATGGCGCTCGTGCTCGGCGGTTTCCACGAGGACGACTGTTACCTGGCGGCGGGACCGCTGAGCCATGCCGCGGGCATGATCTCGTGGCCGTTGCTCGCCGTCGGTGCGTCGACAGTGGTCATGCCCGCCTTCGACGCCGCGGACTTCCTGGAACTGGTGGAACGGGAGCGGGTGACGACAACCATCGTCGGGCCGACCGTGATCCAGATGGTCACCAACCATCCCGATGCCGCCACCCGGGACCTTTCCAGCCTGCGGATCGTCGGCTACGGCACCGCGCCGGCGACGGAGACCACGCTGAGAAAGGCCATCGAGGTGTGGGGCAACATCATGTACCAGGTCTACGGCCAGAGCGAGGCGCTGCCCTTGACCATCCTGGGGCCGCGGCACCACGTAGTCGACGGTCCCGAACACGAGCGGCGCCGGTTGCGTTCGGCGGGAAGGCCGACGCCCAACTCGGACGTCAGGATCCTCGATGACGACGGCAACGAGCTGCCGGTCGGCGAGGTAGGCGAGGTCGCGGGCAGCACCCCGGGCCGCATGCGCGAGATCTGGGGAGCTCCCGAGGCGACCGCGCAACGGATGACCCCGGACGGGTGGGTCCGGACGCGGGACATGGGATGGCTCTCCGACGACGGGTTCCTGTATCTCGCGGACCGCAAGGAGGACACCATCATCTCGGGCGGGTACAACATCTGGCCGATCGAGCTCGAGAACGCACTTGCCGCGCACCCGGCCGTCGCGGAGGCCGCCGTGGTCGGAGTGTCCCATCCGAAGTGGGGCGAGACGCCCCACGCCGTGGTCGTACTCGCCGATGGAGCTCGGGCGACGGAGGACGAACTCATCCAATGGACCCGGGAGAAGGTCGGCTCCGTGAGGAAGGTGACCGGCGTCAGCTTCGCCGACGAGCTTCCGAAGACACCGATCGGCAAGGTCCTGCGGCGGGTCGTCCGCGAGCAGTACGCATCGGCGGCCGCTCGCCAGGCGCGAGCGTGAGCCGCACCGACGTCAACGGGCTTGGAGATGGAAAGGGCGCCGCTTGATGGACCCGTGGACCGGGCGCTCACGCCTTGTCGAGAATAAACTTGCGCCGGTGCTGATCGAGCAGCGTGGTTCGGTTCGCTGGTTGCGGCTCAACCGGCCGCGGCGGCTCAACGCGCTGACGCCGTCGCTGGTGGAACGGCTGGATCGTGCGGTGGGTGACGCCATGTCCGACCCGGACACGGCCGCCGTCGTGATCGCCGGTGAGGGCAAGGCTTTCTGTGCCGGTGCCGACCTGGCTCATCTGCTCGAGGTGGTGCGGGACGGCGGTGAGCCGTTCGGGTTCCTGCGCGATGTGTCCACCTGCTTCACCAGGATCGAGCATGCGCCGAAACCGGTCGTCGCCGCCGTCCACGGCCACGTGGTCGGGGGTGGGCTCGAACTGGCGCTCGTGTGTGATCTGGTGGTGGCTCGAGCCGGCACGCTCGTCGGCGACGGCCACATCCGCAACGGCCTGCTGCCCGCGGCGGGTTCGAGCGTGCGCCTGCCGCGCAAGGTGGGGGAGCCGCTCGCGCGCAGAATGATGCTGACGGGGGAGTTGCTGCCCGCGGAGGATCTCGTGGCCTCCGGGTTCGTGTACGAGCTCGCCCCGGAGAACGACTTCGAGGGTGCGGTGACTCGGGCGGCCGAGAAGGCGGGTTCCGCGGGCAGCCCGGAAGCACGGGCGGCGATGAAGCGACTGTTGCTGGACCGTCACGAGCTCACGACCGAGGACGGGCTGGCCCGGGAGCTGGAGGTGTTCGCCACGCATTGGCGCCGAGTGGACATCGCGGGATCACTGGCGCGGTTCTCGGTTCGCAAGGCGGCACCGTGAACGGCGGGCCGGTGGCGAGCCCGGCAGCGGACCCGGTGATCATCGGAGCCGGGAGCACCCGGTTCGGCATGTTCACCGAGGTGCCGTTGCGGGAGCTCGCCGTGGCGGCGGCCGACCGGGCGCTGGACGAGTCCGGGCTGAGCCCCGAGGAGGTGGGTCTCGTCGTGTTCGGCAACGCCGCCGGCGGCCTGCTCACCGGGCAGGAGATGATCCGTGGCCAGGTGTCGCTCGGCGGTTCCCGGCTGGCGGGCAGGCCGCTGATCAATGTGGAGAATGCGTGCGCTTCGAGCTCGAGCGCCCTGCACCTGGCGTGCCTCGCGGTGCGTTCCGGTCAGGTCGGCGCGGCGGTCGCGGTCGGAGCGGAGAAGATGACCGGTCCGGATCGCACCCTCGCCTCGAGGGTGCTCGCGACCGGGCTCGATGTGGCACTGGATCCACGCGCGGCCGAGGCCGCAGGGTCCCGCCCGGTGTTCATGGAGATCTACGCCGAGCAGGCACGTGTTTATCTGGAGCGGACGGAGGCCACACCGCGGGACCTCGCCGCCGTCACAGCCAAGGCGATCCGCAACGGGAGCAGGAACCCCCGGGCGCAGGTGGGATCGCCACTGTCGGTCGACGAGGTGCTCGCGGCTCGCACGATCGTCCCGCCGTTGACCAGGCCGATGTGCTCGTCGATCGGTGACGGCGCGGCGGCGATCGTAGTCTGCGCGCCCGGAATGGCGGCCCGTCGCGGCCTGGCCGGAGTGCGTGTGCGGGCCTCGGTCGCCGGGTCGGGAAGTGGCGACGACGCAGGTGATCTGGTGGAACGCACGGCTGCCGAGGCTTACGCGCGGTCGGGCACCGGGCCGGAGGGCCTCGACGTGGTCGAGGTCCACGACGCCGCGGCACCCGCGGAGCTGATCGCGTGCGAGCAGCTCGGTCTCGCGAGGCCCGGGGATGCCGTGGCCCTGCTCCGGGACGGCCGGACCGACCTCGGTGGCACCTGCCCGGTCAACCCGTCCGGCGGGCTGCTGGCCCGAGGCCATCCGATCGGGGCGACCGGACTGGCGCAGATCGTCGAGCTGGTCGACCAACTGCGGGGGCGCGCCGGACCACGGCAGGTCGACCACGCGAGGATCGGGCTTGCGCACAACGTCGGCGGCCACCTCGGGCCAGGACCGGCGTCCTGCGTGATCACCATCCTCGCGGCCGGGTAAGGCCGGCCGGTCACACTCAACCACCGCGCCGGCTTCCGCGGCCCCTGCCGTGCTCCTGGGTCAGCCGGGGGCCATGCTCGGCGACACGGGGTTCCCGGCCGCGTCACTGGCCGCGGTGGCGGCCACGATGCCCAGCGTGATCGGCCCGGTGTCCCACGCGGCACGGAGCGGGCGCGACGCCGTGGTCGCGATCGCCGTCGCCGACCCGCGTTCGCCGCTGCACGGCGTGCCCGCGGAGGACGTCGTGGCCGAGCGCGGGTACCTGTTCGTCCGCGGCGACCGTGACCGCAGGGAAAGCTACTCCGGCATCATGTCCCGCCACGGCCGCCCCGTCGAGGTGAGCGGGAGCGTGCAGAACACGGCGAGGCACTCGTTCGGCACGGTGTTCGTGGAGGTCCGGATCCGGCCGAGGCTCGGCGCGTTGCGGGTGAGCCGGGTGGTGGCCGCATACGACCCCGGCCGGGTGCTCAACCACCGGACCGCGCGCGGTCCGGTGATCGGCGGCGTGACCTGGGGCATCGGCTTCGCGCTGATGGAGCACACGGTGGTGGACCAGAACACGGCGCGGGTGGTCAACCCGAACCTGTCGGGCCACCTGGTGCCTGTCTGCGCCGACACGCTCTCGATGGAGGCGTTCTTCGTGGACCGCCCGGACCGGGACAGCAAGGCGCTCGGCCGACCAGTTCCTTCCGCTCGCGGGGACGAACGCGCCGAGTTCGACAGCCAGGCCGTTGTCCAATGGCTTGCACTGGTGAAAGGCGAGGACGTTGATATCGGTGCCGTCACCGGCCGCCGCCAACCAGCTCGGCGGAGATTTCGTCGAACCTCAGCAGACTGGTCTGGAAGGTCTCCTCGACGAACCACTGCCGCCGCGCCGGTAGGGAAGCGGTCACCAGCCCGCAAACGAGCGTGTCCGAGGCTGGTCATGCGCGGGGCGATATCCGTCCCAGCCATCCCGTCCACGACGACGCGGCCCGCTATGCCTTCACGCGACGAAAGACGACTCATTGAGCGGTACTCAGCCTGATCCCGAACGGTCCATCGATATTTGTAATTGTGCGGATGCGCTGCGTTGCGCTGCCGGCTGGGTCCCTGATTTACTGGAGAATAGAGCGGTGTAAGGAGTCTCGTCATGGCGCCCCGGGGTGAAGAAGTTGGCCCCGTTGTTCTGCCCAAGTCTGCTGCGGCACACCTCCTCACGCCTCAGGCCGCGCTTTTCGATGCCGGAGCGTTCCGTACGTCGGAACTGCTGGTGCACGTGACGGGGGCTGTCGCGAACATCACGGTATGTGCGGCAGCAATTGTCGTCACGACCGTGAATGTTCCAGTCAGCGGAGTGACCGTCCCGGTCGTCCTCGTATTCGTCGTCGGCGGATGGTTCGTCGCCGACCTCGTTAGCGGGGTGTTGCACTGGGCGTTGGACACGTGGTTCAACGAGAATGTGCGGGCCGTGCGTCGCATCGTGCTGATCGTGCGCGAGCATCATGTCTATCCCCAGCAGATTTTCAAGTACCGCTGGACTCATGAGTTCGGCATCCTGTCATGGTTCGGGCTCGCCGTCGTCTCCGCAACGTGGCTGCTGGCCACACTGACCACAGCTCCCGCGCCGGTGGCTGTTGGGATGGTCGTTGGTGGGGTGGTTGCGTCGCTGGGTGCCTCGTTCTCGCTCGAGTTGCACAAGCTCGGGCACAATTTCGCGCCCGGCTGGGCTGTGCGGGCACTGCAACGCCTCGGTCTGGTACTTACGCCTGCACACCATATGAAGCACCATCGGGCCGAGCACGACACCCACTACTGCATCGTCAATGGATGGGCAGACCGCACACTTGGTCGCCTGGGGCTGTTTCGCGCCTTGGAACGGCTCGTCGCTGCCTGGACAGGGAACTCACCGCGCATCGACGACCGGGGCTGGCGGCGGGCTTTCGGGCGGCCGGTCCAGGACCGGACCGACAGAGAAAGGCAGCAACAGTGACCGATTGTTTCTACCATGCCGAGGGCAGCGACGTATTCGAGCCGACGACGGCGACCTGTGGGCCGTGGGATCCGCGCATTCAGCACGCGGGCCCGCCCACCGCGCTGCTCGTCGACGCGATCGAGCGGCAATACGCCGGTGACGAGCGGTTCACCGCCCGTCTGAAGGTCGAGATTCAACGACCGGTGCCGGTCGAGCGAGTGCGAGTCCGGATCGAGTCGATCCGCGGTGGTCGCCGGACGGAACTCGTCGGCGGTGAGCTTTCTACAGTGGACGGAACGATCCTGTTGAGTTGCACCGCTTGGCGCTTTTCTCAGGCCGACGTGTCACTACCGGAGGCGGCTTCGGCCCTGGGTGAGGACACACCCATGCCGCGACCCGAAGACCTGACCGGCACCGACACGCCGTTCTTCGACATTCCGCACGAGGAGGGCTATCACACCGCCATGGAGTGGCGCTTCGCCAAGGGTGGGTGGCGCGATCCAGGTCCGGCGTTCGTGTGGCTGCGCATGCGCCACCCCCTCGTCGATGACCGGGAACCGTCGCCGATGCAGCGGCTGGTGGTCGCTGCCGACTCGGTCAGCGGTGCCGCAGCTGCCCTGGATCCCGCTCGATATGCCTTCCCGAACGTGGACCTGACCGTGCGGCTGTTGCGTGAGCCCGTCGGTGAGTGGATCGGCTTCGACGCCACCGCGCAGTATTCCGCACGCGGAGCGGGTTGGGCTGCCGCCGAGGTCTACGACGATCAAGGCCTCACCGGAGCGAGCGCGCAAACTCTGCTCGTCGCCGACCGATGACACCGCGTCGCCCGAAGTGAGATGCCCCGGATGAGCACGGCAACCGAAGCGGCGCCGACGTCGGCCATCGTCGAGTTCCTGCAACGGGTGGGTGCCCGGTGCGAGGTCGAATTCCCCGATGGCCACACACTGCGGACAGCTCCCGGGCCGACCGAGTTTCGCGTGGTGTTCCACAGCGAGCAAGCCGTGCAGACCGGGCTGAGCCAATGGGCGATCGGGAAAGCCTACATCGCCGGCGAGCTCGACATCGACGGCGACATGTGGGCAGTACTGGCGCTGCGGGACGAACTCGCCGTCGGCATGCCGATCGCGGACATGGTGAAGTTCGCCGCGACCCTGTTTCTGACCTCGCCGCAGAAAGCCAACCAATCCGCGATCCAGGATCACTACACGCTCGGCGACGACTTCTACCTCACCTTCGTCGACCAGCGGTACCGGTTCTACTCGCACTGTCTCTTCCACGACGACACCGAAACCCTCGAGGAAGCTGCCGAGCACAAGCTGGAAAGTATGTGGCAGGCGCTGGGCCTGCAGCCGGGGATGCGCCTGCTCGACATTGGCGGCGGCTGGGGCGGCGTCGCTGAATACTGCAGTCCCCGAGGCGTGCACGTCACCAGCATCACGCTCGTGGAAGAATCGGCCGCCTACATCCGTGACCTCGCCCAGCGCAAAGACCTCTCCGTCGACGTCGTGCTCGGCGATTTCCTCGACTTCACCACTGACGAACCCTTCGACCACGTCGTGATCTACGGGGTTATCGAACACATCCCGAACTACATCAAGTTCTGCCAACAGCTGTGGCGGGTACTCAAACCCGGCGGCCGGCTCTACATGGACGCCTCGGCGACGAAGGAAAAGTTCGCGATGAGTCCAGTGACCCGGGCGTTCACCTGGACCGGGCATCACACGTTCCTCTGTCTGCAACAGATGCTGCAGGAGCTGCTCTTTCACGGCTTCGACGTCGTCGACGTCCGGCGCGAAACCCACGACTACGAACTGACCATCACCCACTGGGCGCAGCGGCTCGAACAGCACCGCGAACGCATCATCCAACGGTGGGGCGAAAAGACATACCGCGCCTTCCGCGTGTTCCTCTGGGGAGGCGCGCACGCCTTCCACACGAACCGGCTCCAGGCATACCACCTCGTGGCACAACGTCGCCCCGACGAAGGACCCCGCCCCGGACTCGCTCGCCGCGTCGGAGGATTCCTGGCATCCCTGCGATAAGCCTGGTACCAGGTGGGACTTGATGAGGTCCGCTACCCGCGCCGCCGGGATCGTTTCAGCTCGGGTGGGGCGTTGGGCAGTGCCTCGGGTCCCCTGCGTTGCCCATTCCGGTACACCGTCGGCACACAGCTCGCCGAGGATGGCGCCCGTCTGCAAAACCGTCATATCCTTCCTCGGTCACCGCCGCAGCACTATGAACATGGCCTGCGCACATCGACGACACACCGTGCTCCAGGACTACCCCCAAGGGGTTTGATCTGGGGGTCGCAGAGTGCAAGGGGTTCAGTTGGGCCGCGTCGTTCGTGTCAACATGCGAACCGCTCGACAGCCCACGTGACTGCATGGTCAGTTCTCGCACTTGCTTCCACGGCTCGGGCGCTGCCGACCAGGACGAAGGTGTCATTCGCCCCAGCGCCCGCCACAGCCCGTCCAGCGCTATGACACATCACCTCGGCGGTGGTGGTTCCGGGCGGGAACTGCGGCCGCGTCCGGCGGTCCACAAGGCCTGCCGGCGAGGGCGGCCCCGCCTTCCGGGGCTGATCGCGTGGAGTAGGACGTGGTCGGCCACTCACACGTAGAGTCCGATGGGAGGGGCGTCCAGGTTGGTGGTCACTATCGATCGCGGGCGCCCTTGTCCCATGCCCGCAGGCGAATCACCGATTCTGGGTCGACTGGTAGTGGATGCTTGGCGCGCGGCGTGGTGTGTCTCCGGTGAGTTCCGCGGCTATCGTGTCGAGCGCTTGGCAGGAGGTGCACGTTCCCCTTCGGTACCTTTCAGCTGAGCTGTTCGGCCAGTCCGACGATGATGCCCTCGGGGCCGCGGACGTAGCAGAGTCGATAGCTGTCCTCGTACTGCGCCAGTTCGCCGACGAGTTCGGCGCCGTGGGTGCGCAGGCGGGCAACGACGTCCTCGATGTTGTCGACAGCGAACATGATGCGACGAATGCCCAGCGTGTTCGCCGGTGCATTCTTCGGCTCAGCGCTGATCGCCTTCGGTGTGTGGAACATCGCCAGCTCGATTCGGCCGTGGCCGTCCGGGGTCCGCAGCATGGCGACGTCCTGTCGGACGTCGTCGATCCCGATGACACGCTCCACCCAACGTCCCTCGACTGGCCCCTTGCCCTCCAGCTCCATGCCAAGTTCGACGAAGAACGAAATAACAGCGTCAAGGTCGTCGACAACGATGAGGACGTTGTCCAGCCGGTGGATCGTCATGCCGGGCTCCTTTGGGGCTGTACGGCCACGGTGGCCGCATCCGCTCCTGAGACGGAGCCATCAGGCCGTTCTCGACATCCTTCGCAACAGTGTTCCTGGGAACCTCTTGACGCGGCGATGACCGTCATCCGTCAGTCGTGCTGGTTCGGCGGACCAAACGGTCTGGTGTGAGCAGCGCTGTGGGTGGCGGAGTTGGGCGGGAAGTTCGATCCGCTGGAACTCTGGTACGAAAACGACGAAGAGAGTGACGCTTGCCCGTTCGGCAGCGCGAACCGTCGCGAGCACGGGAATCGGTGTTGCTGTGGTCGTGCTGGTGGCACTGATCCGGCTCGGCGTCGCGGCGCCCACCGACCCTCATCCGTTGTTGTTTCTACTTTGGGTTGATCTTCCTCGATGGGGGAGCGTTGGGCTTGCTGTTCGCCGGGGTCGGTGCCGCAGCCGCCGGTTCACGTGCCCCCAGGGCTGCCGCCGCCGTCGGCGAGTGCAGCAGCGTGGCGACCCGGGCGGCCAGCTCGCCCGCGACGGGCAGCATGCGCCCTTCGCCGTCCACGGCGGGGTCGTAGGCCGCGAAGGTGGCGCTGACCACAGGGTAGGCCGCGCCAACGGCGGCGATCGCCGCCCGCACCTGCCCCGCGTCGGGGCCGCCGCCCGCGGCGTAGGAGTTGGCGGGTCCCACGCTGTCGCGGTCGTGCACGTCGAGGTCGACGTGCAGGTGAATCCTGCGCACGGTTGCGGGCAGGCGGGCCAGCGTCGCGGCCATCCCGGCCTCGTCCACCTGCTCGGGCGGCAGCATGTGCAGTGCGCTGCGCTCGATCCGCTCCCGCTCCGCGGTGTCGATGTCGCGGACCCCGGCCAGCACGACGTGGTGCTCCGGCACGGGCCGGAAGCCGGGCACGGTCGCGGCCATCGGGCGCCAGCAGCCGCCGGTGAGCACGGCCAGGCCCATCCCGTCGAGAAAGCCGCTGGTACTGGTCTCCGGCGTGTTGAAGTCGCCGTGCGCGTCGAACCAGACAACGCCCAGATCATTCGCGCCGGTGTCGAGCAACGCGGCGACGGCGCCGACGGTGGTGTTGCAGTTGCCGGCGAGCACGAACGGGGCGCGCCCGGTCGCGAGGACCTCGCTGACCCGGGCCGCGACGGCCGCCTGCACCCGGAACGCCGAGGCGATCTCGCCTGCGAACCCGGCCCCCGCGTGCACGGTGTCGTTCCGGGCGCCAGGCCCCAGGCGGTCGAGCAGCCCGTGCGCGAGCAGGTGTCCCGGCCCGGCCCCCATCCGCTCCGCGTGGTGGCCGGAGTCGTAGGGAACGGCGAGCACGTCGATGCCGGGCGTAGTCACCATACCCACGCTAGCCGAACGGGCAGCACGTCGACCGCGTCTGCTCATCCAGGACCAGGTACACAAGCAGGCCCAGCTCGGTGCGCGCGGAACAGCAGTTGCCGCATCGCACCGACCGGGTTCGCGCGCGCTCGACATCGTGCAGGTCGGCCGGGTGAGACGGCGAGATCGTCCGAGTCCAGGCGGTCGGCGGCTCCGACGACGGGATCACCGAAGATCGCCTGCTACGGCCTCGACCGTGGTGGCGCCGCGTTTCATGTCAGCCTCCGGGACTCGGCTCCGTTGCGAATCCAGATTCACCCGGCTGTTCGAGGTGGGTGTTTGTCAAGTTTGCGTTGCCGAACCAGGTGGAGTCTGATCGCCGGCGACGGCAGTGGTTATCGGCGGAGGGTATGGCGAAGGCTGGCGGCGCATGCGGCGCTGAACATCGTGCACGACCTTTCGATGGACCGCCGCAGGCTCGCGGAGGCCGACCAGGTGAAGCACCTGGTGTTCGCGGCGTGCGCGAGCTGAGCGCCGCGGCGTGGGGTTGATCGCGCTTCGCGTGTCATACGAGCGGCTTGCCGGTGCGCAGCCGCCTGCGCAGGTCCCACAGGTAGGCGTTGTACGGGAACTCCCGCAGGATCCTCGGCTGTCGCATGACCACGGCGGCGAGCACCTTCATGAACCGGTCGAAGCGGCGTTGCTGCCTCGGCGACCAGTCCAGCCGCATCTCCTCCCTGAACCTCAGGGGCAGGAACCCGGTGGTGATGAACCGGTTGAACCGGCCGAGCAGCAGGCTGAACGGCCGGGGCAGGAACCGCAGCGTGGCGATGCCGTACAGGTGTTCGCGCACGGTGTCGTCGATCGAGACGTCGCCGAGGGACCGCTCCCAGTAGCGCTGGAACTCGTTCCGGTCGGCGGGCCACATCTCGGGCCGGACCTGCAGCGTGGTGCCGAGAGCCGCCGCGGCCTCGTAGATCTCGTCGGCCGTCTCGTCGTCCATCGGCCCGACGAAGACGCGGTACACGTCCTCGATGCCGCGGTAGAGACACGCGGCGACCCAGAGCTGCAGCTGTGGGTCGAAGGCGCGGTAGGACACCGGGCTCGACTCGGTGGAGTAGACCTGCTTGTGCTGCCTGTTGACGGCGCGCCGGTAGGCACTGCGTTCCTCGTCGGTGCCGAGCATCGCCACGGCCAGGTAGGTCAGCGTCGTACGGGTTCGCTTGACCGGGCGCTTGTAGATGTTGCCGTCGTCGACGCGGCTCTCCACCACGCCGTAGCCGACGGCGGGGTGGGCCAGCTGCATGATCACGTTGGCGCCACCCGCGAGCAGCCCGGCTCCGACGATCGTCCTGTCCCGGATGTCCTGCTGGGTTCGCGTCGCGCTCACGGTCGTCGTCCTCCCGGGGGCTGGGTGCCGCGCATCTGAATACGTGCGTTATCAGATATGCAACCGCGCGGTCGGCCGAGATGTCAAGATGGGCCCATGGAGTCGACACCGCTGCGGACCTACGGAGGAGTCGCGGGCAGCGACCGCACCGCCGAGCGCAGGGCCCAGCTCGTGGAGGCCGGGCTCGAACTGCTCGGCGCCGCGGAGGGGGAGCCCAACCTGTCCGTGCGAGGCGTGTGCAGGCGGTCGGGGCTGGCCACCCGGTACTTCTACGAGAGCTTCGCCGACAGGGACACGCTCGTGGCGGCGGTGTACGACCATGTGGTCCAGGGCCTGGCGGCGGCGACTCTGGAGGCCGCGGAGGTGGCGCCGCACGAGGCGAGGGCGAAGGTGCGCGCCGGGCTCTCCGCGCTGGTGCGCCACGTCACCGAGGACCCCCGAAGGGGCAGGCTGCTCTTCTCACCCGCACTCGGCGGGAGCGTGCTGGCCGCCAAACGGGTCGAGTCGAGCCGCCTGTTCGTGCGGCTGCTCGGGCTGCAGGCACGCGAGTTCTACGGCGTCGACGACAGCGCGCGGCTCAACGTGGGCGCCGAGCTGCTGGTCGGCGGGCTCGCGCAGGTACTCACGTCGTGGCTCAGCGGGGAGCTGGCGCTGAGTGAGACCGAGATCGTCGAGCAGTGCACCGACATCTTCGTCAGCGTCGCCACGGCGGCGTGAGTCGCCGCTGATTCCCGCCGGGTGGTACGGCGGTGCGCCTCGCAGGGTGAAGCGCACCGGGTTTCGTGGAGACCCCCTGGTCTGCCTCGAGTGCAGAACTCGCGGGTCTGGACGCGCAACTCGCGTGCCTGAGTGCGCGACTCGCGGTCCGGGTGGGACACGGCTTCCCGTTCCCGAAAAGTGTTGGGAATTCACGGTTTTCTCACATTGCCACCGGCTCGCGAGCTGCCGTTGGCACTCAGTGCTCACGTTTCTGCACAGAGAGTCAGCACCGGCAGGTGGGATTGGACAGAAGTTTTTGGTCTGTTCATTGCCGATGACCGTCGGACCTCGATACGATGCGGCAGCACGCGGTTCGCCAGTCTGGGGTTGATCGCAAGCGGGTGGCCCGAATTGCGTTACGGCACCGTGCGTATTGGCGAAACCTGTTATTGACAAGTATGCCGTCGACAGTTGGGGATGCTGGCGTCAGAACGAATGTTCAACTGTGTACAAGCGGCAGTTGAACATCTTCGCGGCGAGGAGCCCATTCACATCCGGGGTGGCCGACAATCGTCGGTCACCATTTTCGTCGCGTCTTTCTTTCATCGTCTCGACGCCAGCGCCGAGGCGACTTCGGTGGGTTGCGGCGGGGTCCTGATCGCCGTAATCATGCGGCTTATCGGCAATCCACAGGTGGCCCGAACTCTGGGGGATGATCTGGTGGAACGAAGAAGTACAAGCGATTCGGGAGACGAGGCCGATCGTTCCGTTCCGGCGCCACCAGCAGCGGCACCGTCGTCGGTGCTCGCGGAGCTCGGCCGGGACTGCGGTGACTTGCTCGGGCCGGTCGAGTTCGTCCCGATCCACACGTTGCGCCCAGCCGACTCACCCCGCCTCTCCGGCGAGGACAACCAGCACGCCGAGGTGCTCGCGGAGCTGGGGGAGCGAGTGCCGCCGATCATCGTGCACCGCGCTTCGATGCGGGTCGTGGACGGCATGCACCGCCTGCGGGCCGCGGTCATCCGGCAGGAGGACCACATCCGGGTCCGGTTCTTCGACGGCGAGGAGGTGGACGCGTTCCGGCTGGCCGTGACCCTGAACGTCATGCACGGCCTACCGCTGACGCTCGCGGACCGGCGCGCGGCCGCCAGCCGTATCCTGAAAGCCCAGCCGCACCTGTCCGACCGCTCGATCGCCCGCACTGCCGGGCTGTCCCCGAAGACCGTCGGCTCGTTGCGCCAGCAGGTGCTGGGCGACCAAGACCAGTCCAAACGCGTCGGCAAGGACGGGCGGGTCCGCCCGGCGAACATCGCGCAGGGCAGGCGGATCGCGAGTATGCTGTTCGCCGAGCGGCCCAACGCCTCGCTACGGGAAGTCGCGCGCAGCGCCGGAATCTCACCCGCGACCGCGCGTGACGTGCGGGCACGCCTCGACCGCGACGACGATCCGGTGCCGGCGCGGCTGCGCGAGGCCGAGCAGAGCTGGCGAAGCGTGCCGGAGGAACCGCACGAGAATTCGGTGGACCAGGACGGTTTCGCCCCGGCCGACCCGAAAGACCGGGAGATGCCGCGAGTGCGGCCGACCACCGTGACGCCGGTGGAGTTCGAGGGCGCCCGGCGCACGCGGGATCCTGCGGCGACACTCGCGACGCTCTCCCGCGACCCGCGCCTGCGGTTGACGCAGTCGGGCCGGGCCATGCTCGTGTGGTTCCGTAGCCACGTGGTGAACCCGGTGGAGTGCGAGTCCCTGGTCCGCACCGTCCCCGACCACCTCACCGGCCGCGTCGCGCAGCTCGCCCGCGAGGTCGCCGCGGCGTGGATCGCGCTCGCGAACCAGCTCGAGGACTCCGCGGCCCGTGAGGCGGCGCTCGCGGCCACGCACGAGAAAAGCGAGAAGGCACTATGAGACCGGCCGAGACGAGCGGCACGGCCGGCGAGGCGGGCTCTGGGGCGAACGCCGGCGCGCCGGAGCAGCCCGACGCAGCGGATCACGCTGACGAGGTCGCGCTGGTGACCGGCGTGGCCAGGGGTATCGGCCGCGCCGTCGGCGTCCGGCTGGCCGGTGCGGGCTACCGCGTGGCCGGCTGCTTCCAGCGCAGGAGCGAGGAGGCCGAACGCCTGGAGCACGAGCTTGCCGCCGTTGGCGCGAAGACGTACTTCCAGCGGTGCGACGTGCGAGACGCCGGCGAGGTCGAGCGGTTCGTCGCGGCGGCGGAGGAGGCGCTCGGCCCGCTGACGGCGGTCGTGAACAACGCAGGCGTGACCCGCGACGCGAACACGGTGATGATGGATCCCGAGCAGTGGAGCACGGTGGTCGACACCAACCTGACCGGCACCTGGAACGTGTGCCGCACCGCCACCTTCCGGCTGCTCAAGCGCAGGCGCGGGGCCTTGGTGAACATTTCCTCGATCGCGGGCGTGCATGGCAACGCCGGGCAGGGCAACTACGCCGCGTCGAAGGCCGGGATCATCGGACTCACCAAGTCGCTTGCCAAGGAAGTGGCCCCGGCGGGGATCCGTGCGAACGTCGTCGCGCCCGGCTACATCGAGACGGACATGACGGCCGGCCTGTCGGCGAAGGGCCAGGAGAAGGCCCGGGCCGCGATCCCGCTGCGCCGGTTCGGCAAGCCGGAGGACGTGGCCGCGCTCGTCACGTTCCTGCTCTCCGACGAAGGCTCCTACATCACCGGCCAGGTGTTCGCCGTCGACGGTGGCATGGTCCTATGATCATCCGGCCGACGCGGCTCCCACCGGAGGCGTCCCCGATCACGGTGCACGACCTCAGCGCCACCGTCAACGAGGACGCCACGACGGTCACCGCGGCCGCGCACGTCGATCCTGACGGCCCCTATCTGCGCGGGCATTTCCCCGGGGACACGGTGTTCCCCGGCGTCTTCCTGCTGGAGCTGCTGGACCGTGCAGTCAGCGCCGTCGAGCCGCCGGGTACCCGCCTGGTCGAGGTCGAGTCCGCGCGGTTCACAGCGCCCGCGCGCGGCGGCGACGTCGTGCGGCTGTCGGTCCGGGTGCCGCACGGGCTGCCCGAGGTGCCCGCCGTCGTGGACGCCACGTTCACCGGTCTCGACGGCATCCGGCTCGCCAGGGTCCGCGCGCGGTTCTCCGGCGAGGGTCCGTCATGAGACCGGGGCAGCGGGACGTCCACCGACTGCTGCCACATGGCCACCCGATGGTCCTGCTCGACCGGGTCGAGCTGCTCGTTCCAGGACGCGTTGTCGAGGCGAGCAAGGCCGTGACTGTCGGCGAGCCGTGCTTCGCGGGTCTGGACGGCAACACGCCACCCGAAGGGTGGGCACTGCCCTCGTCGCTGCTCGTCGAGTCCTTCGGCCAGGCCGCCGTGGTGCTCTGGCAGGCGACACAGGACACCGAGCTGTCCGCCACCGGCGCGATCCCCATGCTCGCGGTGATCCGCCGCTGCCGGTTCCTCGGCCGGGCGTATCCCGGTGACGTGTTGTGCCACCACGTCGAGCTGGACCACTCCGGCCCGAACACCGCCATCGTTTCTGGGCATACGGCGGTGGGCCAATGCACGATTGCGGAGTTCGGCGAGCTGATGGCGGTGACAGGGAACGCGGGAAAGGCGGGTCGCGGTAACGGCCGGCCCGCACCGTCTCGCGCGAACGGGAATCCGACGGCAGAAGGAGCGTTGCGGTGACGAACGTCGAGGACCGGAAGACCGAGCTACGTGAGCTCGTCGCGGAGGTGCTGGAGATCGAACCGGACGAGCTGACCGACCACGGCGACTTCGTCGAGGACTACGACGGCGACTCGCTGCGCGCGATCGAGCTGCTCGCCCGCATCGAACGTAAGTACAAGATCGAGATCCCGCAGCAGGAACTCGCGACCATGCGTGACTTCGACGCCGTGTACGCTGTCACGGCCGGCTACGCCGGATGGCGTTCCTAGGCCATGACTCGAGTGCTGATCACCGGGCTCGGGCCGGTGTCGAGCATCGGCATCGGCGCCGCTGCGTTCGAGAGCGGGCTGCGCGCCGGGCACTGCGGCATCCGACCGATCGGGAGCTTCGACACCACCGGCTTCCCGCGTGTCCTCGGTGGAGAGGTCCAGGTCTTCGACGCCGGTTCGATCCTGTCCCGGATCGAACCGGAGGAGTGGGGCCGGTCGAGCCAGTTCGCCGCGGCCGCCGCTCGCCTCGCCGCGCGCGACGCCGGGTTGCAGTGGGAGCGGATCGACCCGGAACGGGTCTCGGTGGTCATCGGCACCACGAGCGGCGAGGCCAAGGTGACCGAAATGTTCGCGCAGCAGCTCGTCGGAGGCGGGTTCGAGGGTGTCGATCCGGACATCGCGCGGCGGCTGCCCGCCGACCGGCTCTCCTCGGCGGTCAGCGCGGAGCTCGACGCGCACGGGGAGTCGATGACGATCGCGACAGCCTGCTCGGCGAGCAACTACGCGCTCGGCTATGCCTACGACCTCATCGTCAGCGGTGAGGCCGACGTCGTGTTCAGCGGCGGGGCCGACTCGGTGTGCCGTTGGGCGCACGCGGGATTCCTCCGGTTGGGCGCGGTCGCCGAGCGGACCTGCTCACCCTTCGACCGCGATCGCACCGGCATGGTGACCGCCGAGGGCGGGAGCATGCTCGTGCTGGAGAAGGCCGAGCTGGCGCGGGCACGTGGCGCTGTGCCGTACGCGGAGTTCCTCGGCTACGCGTCCAACTGCGACGCGACTCATATGGTCATGCCGAACGCGAGCTCGATAGCCGACTGCATCAGCGCGGCGCACGAGACCGCAGGAGTGAAGACGGGCGACGTCGACTACGTCTGCGCCCACGGCACGGGGACACCGGCGAACGACGTCACCGAGGCACAGGCCCTGTATGAGGCGTTCGGCGGAGACGTGCCGCCGGTCAGCTCCATCAAGTCGATGCTGGGGCACACGATGGGCGCGGCGAGCGGGTTCGGCGCGATCGCGTCGGCGCTGGCGATCGCGCGGGGGTTCCTCCCACCGACGATCGGCTGGTCCACACCGGACCCGGAGATGGCGTGGCTGGACCCGATCCCGAACCGGCACCGGCAGGCGCCGGTCAGGGTCGCGCAGAACAACGGCTTCGCGTTCGGCGGAAACAACGCGATCGTGATGCTGGGAGCGGCCTCGTGACTGCCGTGGCCATCACCGGCGCAGGCGTGCTCAGCGCGGCCGGGCGGGCGCCTGCGGAGCTGGCGGCCGCGCTGAGCGGCACCGCCACGCCGGAATGCGACCCCGGGGAGCCCGGTCTCGGCGTTCCCGGTTTCGACACGAGGGCCGAGCTCGGCCGCAAGGGCACCAGCTTCTTCGACCGCAGGACGGCGCTCGCCGTCGTCGCGTGCCGTGCGGCGCTGGAGGATGCCGGTATCGACCTGGCCACGGCCGACCGGAAGCGGGTCGGCATCGTGCTGGGCACCTCGGCGGGCAGCGTCAAGTCGTCGGTCGAGTACGCCGTCGAGACGTTCACGCAGGACCGTCCCCACATGGTCAACCCGGGCTTGTTCCCGACGACGGTGATGAACTGTGCCGCGGGGCAGGCGGCGATCTGGTTCGGCCTGCGCGGTGTCAACGCCACGCTCGCCGGCGGGCCGCTGGCACTGGTCTCTGTGCTGCGCTACGGCGCGAACCTGTTGAGCACCGGTCAGGCCGACGTGCTGCTCGCCGGCGTCGTCGACGAGCTCACCCCGCATGCGGCGTGGCTCGCGCGCACCACCGGGCTGCCCGCGTCGACCCAGCCCGGTGAGGGTGGTGCGGTGTTCACGCTGTCGGCGGCCCGTCGCGAGGCCGCGCCGGACGCCGAGATCCTCGGAGTGGCGCTCGGATTCGCTCCGGAGTTCGGCGACCGGCCCGCCGCGCTCGGCCGTTGCGTGCGGCGCGCGCTGGCCTCGGCGGCGACCGTCGGCGCCGATCGCGCCGGTGACGTGACCACGGTGTCGATGCGTTCGACCGCCGACGAGCGGCAGGACAGGGCGATGTGGCGGGCGGTGTGCCGCGCGGCCGAGGAAGCGGGAGCCAGGAAACCGGAGTCGCTGACGACGCGGCGGCACGCGGGCGACTGCGGGGCCGCGACGGCCGCACTCGACCTGGCCGCGCTCATCGGACGGCACCGGGCGAGCGGCGACCTCGACGGCAGGCTCACGGTGCTCGCGGCCCACTCGCCCGAAGGGGCGGTCGGCGCGGCCGTGGTGAGGGGATGGTCGCGTGGTCCGGATCAGGGCTAGCGCCGCGCTGACGTGCCTCGGCGACGGCGCCGCGACCTTCGCGGCGCTGCTCGACGGCCGCAGCGGGGTCGGTTCGCTGCCGCACATCGACGCGGGCTCGGTGAACGTGACGTGCGGCTACTCGATCGACGGCGACGCTCCGGAACCGGGCTACGGCGCCGGCGGGCTGCTTTCGGTGGTGGTGGCGAGCGCGCTCGCCGACGCGGGGCTGGACCCGGACACCGACCGGGTACCGGTCGTGGTCGGCACGGGCCTTCGCGAGTCGCGTGCCATCGAACGCTGGGCGGCAGGCGAGCGGCCGGTCGAGCTGGAGCGGCTGCACTTCGGCGCGGCCGTCGCCGGGGTCGGCGGGGCCCTGGGCCCGGTGGTGACGCTGTCCAACGCGTGCAGCGCGTCGGGGCACGCACTCGCGCTCGCGCACGACATGGTCGAGCTGGGCTTCGCGAACCACGTGGTCGCGGCGGGCGCGGACGTGATGGCCGTGTCGATGCTCGCGATGATCGGGCGCGTCGCGCCGGAGCCGACACGGCAGGTGCGCCCTTTCGACACGCGACGCACCGGGGTGCTGCTGGGCGAGGGCGCCGCGGCCGTGGTGGTCGCGGCGGGGCCCGCCGGTGACGGCGAGGCCGAGCTGCTCGCGACCGGGCTGTCGTGCGACGCCAGCCACGAGACCATTCCCGACGAGGCGGGCATGGTGCGCGCGATGGAGGACGCCTACGCCCGCGCTGGGGTGCGCAGCGCCGACGTGGACCTCGTCGTCGCCCACGGCACGGGGACCGAGCAGAACGACCCGGCCGAGGCACGCGCGCTGCGCCGCGTCTTCACCGCGCCGGGCCGGCCGGTGCTCACAGCCGTGAAGGGCGCGGTCGGGCATACCTCGGGCGCCGCGGCGCTCGTCAACGTGGATGTCGCGCTGCGGGCGATGCGGGAAGGCCGCGTGCCACCGGTCGTCGGGCTGCGCACTCCCATCCCCGAGACTGCCGAGTTCCGCCTCGCGGGTGGCGAACCGGGGCACACGCCGGTGCGGCTGGCCCAGGTCAACGCGTTCGGCTTCGGCGGGCTCAACGCGGTCACCCTGATGGCGGCGCCGGGGGCGGCCCGATGAGCCGCCCGGTCGTGCTCACCCGCTGGGCCGTGTGCCTGCCCGGCCTGCCGCCCGGCACCACGTTCGAAGGGTGGGCCCCGGACGACGTGCCGCCACCGGAGCGGGCGGGCGAGTTGCTTGGACGCAAGGGTCTGCTGGCCAAGGAGCCGGCGACGAGGCTCGCGCTGTGCGCCGTGCACCGGGCGTTCGGGCTGCCCGAGCGTGCGCCCCGCCGCACCGCCAGCGACCTCTCCCCGGACACCGCCGTCGTGATCAGCTCGAACCTCGGCAACATCGCTACCGTGGCGCGGCTGAGCACGTCGGTGCGCGAGGAGGGGGTGCGGGCCGCGAGCCCACTGGACGCGCCGAACGCCTCCGGCAACGTCATCGCCTCGACCGTCGCGATCTGGTTCCGGTTCGGCGGGCCCAACCTGACCGTGTGCTCAGGGCATCCTTCCGGACTGGACGCCGTCGGCCTCGGCCACATGCTGTTGCTGTCCGGTCGCGCGCGGCGGGTCGTGGTCGTCGGCGTCGAACCGAGGGATGCGACGGCGGACGCCTTGCTCACGGATGCCACGGGTGAGCCGGGCGTCGCCGTGGCCGCGTGCGTCGTGCTGGAACCGGAGGGCGTCGGCGCGCCGCTGCACGAGGTGGCACCGGTGTCGAACACGGAAAGGCCACACGTCGTCGCCGACCGTGGCGACGACGGCAGGTCCGAACTGGACACCGGAAGTGATGGCCGTGGCTACGGTGCCGAGGGGGTCCTGCAGGTGGCCGTGGCCGCGGCCGTGGTGACGGACGATCCTGGCGTGCGGTCGGTGACCGCCGTGTGCGGCTCGAGGACCGAGGGGTTCCGCTCGGCGCTCGTCGGCTCGCCGAGGGTGACGTTGGGGGCCGCGTGAGCACCACGTCGCGACCGCGCCGCCTCGGCGAAGCCAGGCCGGACCGCCCGCTGGTGGCGTTCGTACACGGCCTCGAGGACGACTGGCGCTCGTGGCGTGCCGTGGCCGGCGCGCTGGGCGAGAGCTGGGACGCGATCGCGCTCGACCTGCCATGGCGCGCGGGCAACGACTACGACTGGCGGTGGAGCGCCTCGCCCGCCTCGTGGGCGGCCACCGCGCTTGCCCAGCTCGACCGCGAGCCCGACCTGCTGGTCGGCCATTCCTTCGGCGCGAACGCCGCGCTGGAGGCGGCGGCGCGCGGGTACACCGCTGCGGCTGCGCTGGCGATGGTGATGCCGTTCTACCGCCCGCCGGTGCCACGCCCGACCTGGCGGACGTGGCACCGCTGCCGGGTGGCGTTCGAGGAGCAGATGCGGGAGGCCGTTCGGGTCCGGCTCGCCGGAAGGCGGGACCGGCTCGTCGACGAGATCGTCGAGTCGATGACCGGCAAGGTGTTCGACCGCATCGGACTGCCCGGGTTCCTTTCGGTGTTCGAGCAGTACCTCTCGAGCGGTCACCTGCCGGTGGCGACGCTGGGCGTGCCCGTCCTCGTCGTGGGCGGGGAGCGGGACCCGAGCACCTCCCGCGAGGGAATGGCCGAGCTGACGGCCGCCCTGCCGAACGCCGCGCTGTCCTGGCACGCCGAGTTCGACCACTTCTGCCACATCCGGCATGCCGGGCACGTCGCCGAACTGCTGTCCCGGTTCGCGGCGCCGCCTGCCGAGCACACCGTCGAAAGGAGTGAACAGCGATGAGCGCCGAACCAGCCGCGGGCCCGGTCACGGTCGAAGGGGCCGGCAGCGTCGTGCCCGCCCTGCGCCCCCGCTATGCCAGCGCCAACATCCGCACGTGGATCGGCTTCAAGCAGTTCATGGAACTGGCCCAGGAGGCGGTGCTCGGGTGGTTCCGGCAGCGCGGGTTCGGGCCGAGGCACCTGTTCCACGAATGCGGCGTGGGGCTGCGCGTGCTCGACTCGTCCGTGTTGCTGCCCGCCGTGCTGGAGGTCGACGACGAGGTGACGGCCGAGGTCACGCGCAACGGAGTGGACACGTTCACGGTGCGGCTGCGCGCGGGCGGCGGTGCGGCGGCACAGCGGGTGCTGCGCGGCAAGGTCACCGTCGCGCTCGTCCCCGAGGCTGCGGCCGAGGCGGGCGTGGACGTGCCGGACGAGCTGCGCGCGATGCTGGGGAGCGCGCCCGAAGGCGGCGGGCGGCCTCCCGCCCCGCCTGACGGGTTCGGCTGGAACTGGCGGGTCCGCTATTTCCACTGCCACTACTCCGACGTCGTTCAGCACTCGACGTACGTGGCGGCCCTCGAGGAGGCCGTGGACCGCTTCCTGCACGAGGTCGGCCTCTCGGTGCCGTCCGTGCTGTCCGGGCGTGGCTGGATCCCGGTCGTGTCGCGGGCGCGGGTGACCCTGCACGGCGACGCGCGGATGGACGAGGTCGTGCGCACGACGTTCGGCGTCGACGACGTCGTCGCGGGGCGCGCGTTCGAGGGAAGGATGGCGTGCCACGTCGTCGAAGGGGGCCGCCGGCGGATGGTCGCGGACGGCACGATCCTGCACGGCTATGCGATGACGAAGGGTGAGCGCGCGGGCGAGCTGGCCGAGCTCGGCGACGAGATGACGGAGCTGCTTCTGGGCAAGGGGGTCCGGTGAGGACGGTCAGGAGGAAGCCCGCGATGCCCCGCGTGCACTTCTCGTTCCGCAGCCCGTTCAGCTGGATCGCGCTGACCAGGCTGCTGCGTGCGGTGCCCGACCTCGACCGGCACGTCGAGCTGTTGCCGTACTTCGACCCGGACGAGCGCACCGCCGAGGCGCTCCGCGCGCGGGATGCCGACTTCCACTACCAGCAGATGAGCAAGGCCAAGCACCTCTACATCCTCTACGACGTGCGCCGCCAGGTGAGCAGGCACGGCCTGACGATGACGTGGCCGGTCGACGTGGACCCGTGGTGGGAACTGCCCCACCTGGCCTGGCTGCGGGCCGTCGAGCTGGGGGAGGGGACGCGGTTCTATGCCGGGGTGACAGCCGCCCGGTGGGAGCGCGGGGAGAACGTGTGCGACCCAGCCGTGGTGCGCGCGATCGCCGAGGAGGCCGGACTTCCCGGGGACGAGCTGGCCGCTGCGCCCGACGACCCGCGGCTGCGCGAGGCCGGAGTCGATGCCCTCGTGCGTGCCTACGAGGACGACGTGTTCGGGGTTCCGTACTTCCGGACTGGCCGACAGCGGTTCTGGGGACTGGACCGGGTCGACGACTTCATCGCCGAGCTGACCGGCGGGCCCCCGGTGGAGGTGGCTCCGGTGCCGGCCGCGGTCGCGGAGCTGGTCGGCGCGTACGACACCGACACCGCGGGGGGCTGTGGATGACCGGGGCGAGTGCGAGGGCCGTGATCGTCGACGCGGTGCGCACGCCGATCGGCAAGCGGGCCGGCACCCTCTCGATGCTGCGACCGGCCGAGCTGCTGCGCACCGTGCTGTGCGAGCTGCTGCGGCGCAACGACATCGGACCGTCCGCAGTGCACCAGATCGTGGGCGGCTCCGTCACACAGGTCGGGGAACAGGGCTTCAACGTCACCCGGTGCGCGTGGCTGTCCACCGGGCTCGACTACGCGGTGCCGTGCATGACCCTCGACGCGAGCTGTGGCTCGGCACAGCAGGCGAGCGAGGTGGTCCGTGCGCAGATCGAGGCAGGCACGCTGGACCTCGCGATCGCGTGCGGCGTGGAGAGCATGAGCAGGGTGCCGGCGGGTGCCAACATTCCCGGCGGGAAGGCGGACTACCGCACCGACGACTACCCGTGGGACGACCCGCCGGGGTTGCAGTTCGGCGGTGCCGAGCGCATCGCCCGCCGCCAGGGGCACACCCGGGAGCACCTCGACGACTACGGGCTGCGCTCCCAGCGGCGTGCGGCGAAGGCGAGCGCCGACGGCGTTTTCGCGGGCGAGATCGTTCCAATGTCCACTCCGGACGGCGAGGTGACCGAGGACGAGGGCATCCGCGACACGTCGCCGGAGGGACTCGCGGCGCTCGCGCCGACCATCCGTGGCGGCCTGCACACCGCGGCGACGACGTCGCAGGTGTCCGACGGTGCCTCGGCCGTCCTGTGGGCCTCGCGCGACCGCGCGGCGGAGCTGGGCCTGCGCCCGCTGGGGCAGGTCGCGGGTCACGCGTTCGTGGGGGCGGACCCGTACTACCTGCTCGACGGCCCCTTCGACGCGACCCGCGCCGTGCTCGCTTCGACCGGCATGACGCTGGCCGGTATCGACATCGCCGAGGTGAACGAGGCGTTCGCGAGCGTGGTGCTGTCGTGGGCCGAGCGCACCGGCGCCGACCTGGACCGTGTCAACGTCAACGGCGGGGCGATCGCGCTCGGGCACCCCATGGGTGCGACCGGGGTCAGGCTTATGGCCACGGCGCTTGGCGAGCTGCGCAGGCGCGATGCCGAGCACGCGCTGGTGACGATGTGCTGTGGCGGCTCGCTGGGCACCGCGACGATCCTGCGGCGCCTGTGACCGTCCATACCGGACAACCAGGAACCAGGGCACGAAGGGACATGGCATGACACCGGAACCGGCCGTCGTCGAACCAGCCCGCAAGTTCACCCGTGCCGAGCTGGACGAGCTGGTCTGCGGACTCGCCGCCGCGCTCGCCGCACACGGCGCCGGGCCGAACGGCCGGGTCGGCTGGATGATGGGTAACCGGGCCGAGGTGCTCGCTGTGGCACTGGCAGCTCGCGGGCTCGGCGCGCCCGTCGTCGCGTTCGGCCGCCGGTGCACTCGGGACGAACTGGCCGGGCGGATCAGGATCGCGGGGCCCTCGGTGATCGTGGTGGACGCCGTCGACCGGGAGCGCGTGCGCGCCGCCGCCGGCGATGTGCCGGTGCTCGACGTCGACACCCCACTGCCGACCGGACCCGCCCCGCGGGCTCCGGTCGGTACCGGTGTGCCGGACCGGCTCGGGGCCGGCGCCTCGCTGCTGTTCACGTCCGGTACCAGTGGCAGTCCCAAGGCCGCCCTGCGCACGCGCGGTGACCGGCGGCTCGCCGAGACGATCGCCGACGGTTTCGGTATCGGGCAGACGACGCGCTTCGTCGTGTCCGGGCCGCTGGCGCACTCCGGGCCGTGGACATGCTCGCTGATGGCACTCGCGCGCGGGGGAACGGTCGGTATCCTGCCCGGGTTCGACGCCGACGGCTGGCTGGGTTTCGCGGCGGAGCAGGCCATGAACAGCGGGTTCCTCACCCCGACGCAGGTGCGGCTGCTGGTGCGCGCCGCGGGCGCCGCACGGGGGCCGCGGCCCGCGCTCGACCATGTCGTCGTGTCGGGCGAGCCCTTTCCCGACGAGCTCAGGCTGGACGCCGTGCGCACGTTCGGCCCCGGCTTCGTGGAGTGCTATGGGAGTACCGAACTGGGACCACTGACCGCATTGCCCGCACGCGAGTTCGGTGCGCGTCCCGGCTCGTCGGGGCGCCCGTTCGCCGGTGTCGAGGTGGCCGCGTTCCACGAGGGGGAGCGGCTCGGCCCGGGTGAGGAGGGCGTGCTGCACGCGCGTACGCCGCTGGCTTTCGACGGCTACGTGGGTTCCGGCGGTTCCGGCGGGGCGGCACCGCCCGGCGCCGGTGACGGCTGGGCGACGGTGCGGGACGTGGGTTTCGTGGACCCGGACGGCTACGTGCACGTCACCGGCCGCGCCGACGACATGATCATCAGTGGCGGGGTGAACATGTTCCCCTCCGACATCGAGACGGTCGTGAACGCGCATCCGGCGGTGCGGGCCTGCGCCGTCTTCGGGCTGGCCGACCCGGTGTGGGGACAGCGGGTCGCCGCCGCTGTGATCAGCGACCGCGACGTCGGTGCCGAAGAGCTGCGCGAGTGGCTGCGCGGCCGGATCTCTGACGACAAGCGGCCGTACGACGTGCTTCGCGTCGCCGAGCTTCCCGTGACCGCCAACGGCAAAGTGAGCAGGCGGAAGCTGGCGCGGCTGGCGCGAGCCGTTGTGCCTGGTCACCGCTCGTGAGTGCGCACGCGAGTTAGAACACGGCTCCTCACTCACGACCGGTGATCTGCGGAAACAGTGCACCCTGGTCTGTTCCAGGGGTGCGAGGACGGCCTCGTAGGCGTGCCGCAGCGGGTGGCACGCTGCCGATGGCGTCGGCCTCCCGCAGGTCGGCCAGCTGCCCAGGCGGGTAGCCGAGCCACTCGGCGAGCACCTCGTCGGTGTGCTGGTCGAACATCGGCGCCGGCGTGGCCGCCCGCAGCGGCTCACCATCGACGGTGACCGGGATGCCGAGGTAGGCGCGCCGGCCGACGACCGGATGGTCGACGAGCTCCAGCATCCGTTCCTCGGCAAGGGCTCCCGAGCGCAGCAGGGACCTCATGGAGTGCACGCGCTGGGCGTGAGCACCCCCGGCCCGCAACGCCGCGCACACCTCGTCGGCGGGCCGGGCCGCCGCCCAGCGGACGAGCCCGCCGGAACCGGCGGGACCGGCACCGGTTCCGCCGTCGGCGAGCACGTAAGCGACGTGGCCGTCCGCCGTGGCCAGCACTCCCGCGCCCGCGGCACCGGGCTCGGCGTTCCCGAGCCGCGCGGGGTCCCGGTGCTCCTGGCCCGCGAGCACGATGTCCTCACCGAACTGCGACCACAGCGTCTCCTGCTGGGAAAGGTCGATGGCGCTGCCGGGGCCGCCCCCGGCCCGCGCCGCGAGTGCGGCGAGGACGGCGACGGTGGCATGCACTCCGGCCACGGCATCCGGGTAGTACGTCGGGCTCGTCCGCGCCCCTGCTTCGGGCGGGCCGAAGCGGGCGGCGAACCCGCCCATGGCCTCGGTCAGCATGCCGAAGCCCGCCATGGCGCGGTCGGGGCCCTTCGCGCCGAGGGCAGGCATCGTGATGTGCACGAGGCCGCGCCGCACTCGTTCCGCCACGAACCCGTCGAGGCCGCGGTCGGCGAGCACCCGGTGATTCATGTTCACCACCAGCACGTCGGCGGTGTCCACCAGGTCGCGGAAGACCTGACGGCCCGCCTCCGCGCGGAGATCCACCGACACGGCGCGCTTGCCCCGGTTGAGGCTGTTGAACTGCGCGGAGGCGTCGTAGGTGATGTCGTCGGGTTCGAGCCCTTCGCCGGGGGAGACGCCGAGGTCACGCAACCGGAACCGGGTTCGCCACCCGTCGGGATGCGAGCCGGCCTCGACCCTGATCACGTCGGCGCCGGTGCTCGCGAGGAACCGCCCGACGAACGGCCCCGCCCACGCCCACGTCAGCTCCACGACACGCGAGCCGGTCCGTGCTCCCGCGAAGCCGCGGGACCTCGGCCGCGCCGGATCGAACCACGCGTCGTCCTCGCCCGGCCGGGCAAGGCGCAGCGGATCCGGACCCGGCCGGCCGTCGATGCGCCACGGCCGCGTGGCGATCGGACCCCGCGCCGCGCCCGTGACCTCGCCGATGAAGCCGCGCTCGGCGAGGTGCCGGTCGGTGAGCACGTCGCGTGCCGAGAGCACCATGCCCGCCGACCACCCCGCTTCCAGCGCGAGGTCGAAGATCTCCCTCCTGGTACGGGCCAGGTACCAGCCGGCGATCTCGGCCCGCAGCTCCTCCCGGTTGCGCCACCGGTTGGCCCAGCTGAACCGGGGATCGGCGACCAGGTCCTTCCTGCCGTAGAGGTCGCACTGCAGCACCCAGTCCTTGCCCCGCACCGTGCCGGGCACCACGTGGCCGTCCGCGCACGGGAACGCGCCGGACGGGAACGTGCCGGTCTGGAAGCCCGCCTGCCTGCGTTCCTCCTCCGGGTCGTCCCCGCGCGGGGACGTGCACGCGTACAGCGTGGCCGCCGCCTGGCATTCCGCCGCCGAGCGCGCCGCGCCGACCCACGTGACCTCGGCGTGCGCGTGCCTGTCTGCGCAGGCCAGCGCCGCGGCGGCAGCGTATGCGCCCGCCAGGTACTGCGACTGGCGGCCGGGCAACCGCCACAGGGCACCGTCCTGCTCGGTCGCGGCCAGCAGCCCGGACGCCGCCTGCACGAGTAGCTCGTCGGCGGGTTCCCCGGGCCTGTCCGCGTCGATTCCCCAAGCCGTCACCGAGACCAGCAGCGGAGGGTCCGAGACGGAGGCGGTGTCCTCCCACGGCCCGAACGCGGACCGGACCCGGTCGCTGAGCACCACGTCGGCCCAGTCCAGTGCGGACGGAACCGCGACCGCGTCCGCGCTCACCGAGCGCTTTCCCGCGCCCAGGTGCACGAACAGCGGGCTGGGGCCGCCCTGCGTCCCGCCGTCGACGGGGATCCGGCGCGCGGGGTCGCCGCAGGCGGGCTCGACCTTCACCACGGTCGCGCCCAGCATCGCCAGCAGCCGTCCCGCGTAGGGGCCCGCCACCCCCGTCGCCACCTCGATCACCCGCAGCCCGGCCAGCGGTGCGTTCGCCCGCGCGTTGTCGTCGTCCGCAGTGGTCACCATGCCCCGCACCATCGGGCGGGCACGAAAGCGGTGGCAACACTTCGGTTCCGCCCGCGTGCGTTCCTCTCACGTTGACATCCCGGTGCCGCACGGCGAGCGTGAGGCGCGTGGGGTGGGCGGCAAGGCGAGCGCGGACCGCGAGAGGACACCATGACGCTGCGGATGTACTGGTTCCTGCCACTGCACGGTGACGGTCGTGACCTCGCCGGTACCAGGGGCGGTGACGGCCGGGGCCGGGAGTGCCGCAGGGACCTCGACCTGAACTACCTGGCGCAGGTGGCCAGGGCGGCCGACGGGCAGGGCTTCGACGGCGTGCTCACACCGTTCGGGCTGTTCTGCGAGGACCCGTGGCTGGTCGCGTCGGCTCTCGCCGCGCAGACCCAGCGGCTGCGGTTCATGATCGCGCTGCGGCCGGGGCTGGTGTCACCGACGCTGATCGCCCAGATGTGTGCGACGTTCCAGCGCATCTCCGGTGGCAGGCTGTTGCTCAATGTGGTCACCGGCGGGGATCCCGAGGAGCAGCACCGCTACGGCGACTGGCTCGACCACGACAGCCGCTACGACCGCACCGACGAGTTCCTCACCGTGCTGCGCTCGCTGTGGGCGGGCCGCACGGACTTCAGCGGGGACCACTTCACGGTGGCGGGCGGAAGGGTCGCCCGCCCGCCCGCCGCGTGGCCGCGGGTCTTCGTCGGCGGCTCCTCCGACGCGGCCGTGCGGGTGGCCTGCCGGCACGCCGACGTGTACCTGTGCTGGGCCGAGCCGATCCCGCTGCTGGCCCGCCAGCTCGGCCGTGTCCGCGAGCAGGCGGAACGGGCCGCGCCGGATCGCGAGCTCGAGTTCGGCACGCGGCTGCACGTCATCACGCGGGACCGCGCCGAGGACGCGTGGGCCGTCGCCAACAGCGTGCTGGAGCACCTCGACCCTCGGATGGTGCAGGACGCGCGGCGGCGGATGGCGGCCTCCGACTCCGAGGGGCAGCGCCGCATGGCCGCCCTGCACGACGGCGACCACGGTACCGGCGAAACGTCCACACTGGATGCAGCCGGCCTCGAGGTGGCACCGAACCTCTGGACCGGGTTCAGCCTCATCCGGCAGGGGCCCGGCATCACGCTCGTCGGCTCCCACGCCGAGGTGGCCGACCGGATCACCGAGCTGCACGACGCGGGTGTCGAGCACCTGATCCTGTCCGGCCAGCCGCACCTGGAGGAGGCGTACTGGGTCGGCGAGGGTGTCCTGCCACTGCTGCGTGAGCGCGGCGTGCTCGGTGAGCAGGCCCCGCAGCTGGTGGGAGGCGGTGTGTGATGGCGACCGTGGCGGCCACCGCGACGGCGCACCGCACGGCTGAACAGGAGCGGCTGCGCCGCAAGCAGCGCCTCGCGGCGACGTTGCGGTTGTTCGCCGAGCGCGGTTTCGACGAAGGCGTCGGCGGGCATGTGACGGCCCGCGACCCCGAGCGCACCGACCACTTCTGGATCAACCCGCTCGCCGTGCATTTCGGTCACATCCGGGTCAGCGACCTGCTGCTGGTCGGCCCGGACGGCGCCGTGGTGCACGGCGAGGGCGGGATCAACCCCGCAGGCTTCGCGATCCACTCCGCCGTGCACGCGGCACGCCCGGACGCGGTGGCCGCAGCGCACACGCATTCGACGCACGGCAGGGCGTTCGCGACGCTGGGCAGGCCGCTGACGCCCATCACGCAGGACGCGTGCGCGTTCTTCGACGACCACGCCGTGCACCACGCGTTCTCCGGCGTGGTCACCGATGCCGAGGAGGCGGAGCGGATCGCCATCACGCTCGGCCCCCGCAAGGCGGTCATCCTGCGCAACCACGGCCTGCTCACGGTCGGCGGCACGGTGCAGGAGGCGGCGTGGTGGTTCCTGACCATGGACCGCTCGTGCCAGGTGCAGCTTGCCGCCGATGCGGCCGGTGAGCCCTACGTGATCGACGACGAGTCGGCGCGGAAAACCTACGCCACCATGGGCACGCCCGAGATGGGCAGGCTCAACTTCCGGCCGCTGTACGCCGACATCGTGCGCAGGCACCCCGATCTCCTCGACTGACCACGAAGGACCCGACCGACCCGAAGGAACGGACAACCGCAGCATGCCGACCAGGGACGACGTGCACGCAGGCAGCGTCGCCGACGCCGGGAGCTACACGCATGGGCCACCGCACGCCGAGTTCGCGCGGCTGCGTCGCGAGGCACCGGTCGCGTGGCTGCCGGAACCGACGCGGCGGCTGCGCTCGGGAGCGGGATCCGTCGAGCACACCGGCACGGGGTTCTGGGCGGTCACCCGGTACGAGACCGTGCTGGCGGTGTCACGGCAGCCCCGGCTGTTCTCGTCGGCCGCGCGCGGCGCGTTCCTCAGCGACCCGAAGTCCCACGCGGATCTCGAACGGGCGCGGCAACTGCTGATCGGCATGGACCCGCCCGAGCACGCCGTGCTGCGCAGGAGCATGGTCGCGGCGATGCCGAGCCGCGCCCGGCTGGTCCAGTCGGTGCGGGACCACGTCGCCACGCTCGTCTCGGCGTTCGAAGCGGACGGTGGCGGGGACGCCGTCGCGCGCCTCGCCGCGGAACTGCCACTGCTCGTGCTCGCCGACCTGCTCGGGGTGCCGAGGGCCGACCGGGGACTGTTCTACGAGTGGAGCAACAACCTTGTCGGCTTCGACGATCCCGAGATCGGCGGCGGCGATGTCACCACGTTCACCCGCACCATCGGCGAGGCGTTCGGCTACGCGCGCCGCCTGGCGAACGAGCGCCGCCGCCAGCCGCGCGAGGACTTCGTCAGCGCGCTCGTCAACCGCGACGACCCGCTCGACGAGGCGACGTTCTGCCACGCGTGGCTGCTCATGGTGGTCGCGGGCAACGAGACGACCCGGCACCTCATCTCCGGTGGGCTGGACCTGCTGCTGGAGCATCCCCGGCTCGCCGCCGCGCTCGCGGACGGCGGGGCCGTGCCACCCGCCGTCGAGGAGATGCTCCGCTGCATCACGCCGATCATGCAGTTCCGGCGCACCGCGACGGCGGACACCGAGTTGGCGGGGCAACCCGTCGCCGAAGGCGACAAGGTGATCCTCTACTACGTTTCCGCGAACCGGGACGAGGCGGTGTTCGACCGGCCCGACGTTCCCGACCTCGGCCGCGACCACAACCCGCATCTCAGCTTCGGCGCGGGGCCGCACTTCTGCCTCGGTGGCCACCTGGCCCGGCTGGAGGCGGTGGAGCTGTTCACCGCGCTACGGCCGTACCTGGCCCGCATCGAGCGCACGGGGCCGCCCAGGCGGCTCGCGTCCAACTTCATGAATGGGTTGAAGGAGCTGCCGGTCGGTCTGGGACGATGAGCCGGCCCGATGCGCGGGCGTCGAGAGGGGAATCCGCCATGGCCGACTGGGACACGGTGTGCCGGCTCGCCGAGCGGCTGCTGCCCGAGCTGGAGCACAGCACGTCGTACCACACACCGGCGTTGAAGGTCCGCGGCAAGCTGTTCGCGCGGCTGCGCGAGGACGGCGAGTCGATCGTGGTGTTCGTCGACCAGGGCGAGCGTGACGCGCTGCTGACGGAGAACCCCGGGACGTTCTTCATCACGCCGCACTACGAGAACTACCCGACGGTGCTCATCACGCTCGCGAACGTCGACGAGGACCAGCTCGGGGAGCTGCTGGTCGAGTCGTGGCGGCGGAAGGCGCCGAAGCGCGCGCTGCGTGCGCTCGACGACGCTGGGGACTGAGCGCGGGCCTACCGTGTCCTGGCCCGACCATCCCGACCTCACGGCGTGGCTGCGTGCCCCGGCGGCCGACCGGGGCGTGCGCTTCGCGCACCGGGACGGCTGGGACCACTGGAGCTACCCGCGGCTGGCGGGGCTGACCCGGCGGTTCGCGGCCACCTACCGGTCGATGCGGATCGGCGACGGCGACGTGGTCGCCCTGCTACTGGGCACCGGCCCCGAGTTCGTGGCGGCGTTCTACGCCGCGGCCGTGGTCGGCGCCGCCGCGGCGCCCGTCGCCCCGCCGCCGCTGTTCGGTGACGACGGCGAGCACTCCGCGCGGATCGCCGCCGCCCTGCGCACCGCCACCCCCGCCGTGGTGGTGACCGGCGCACGGCACCGCGCGCACGCCGCCGCACTGCCCACCGTCATCGCCGAGGAACTCCTCGCCGAGCGGAACGAGGAAGGGGCGAGCACCGGTGTCGCCGTGCCGCACGACTCGGCCCGCATCGCGCTCGTGCAGTTCACGTCGGGCTCGGTGGCGGCACCCCGGGGGATCCGCGTGCCCTGCTCGGCGCTGACCACCACGATCTCCCAGCTCGGCACGTGGCTCGGGCACACGCCGGAGCTTGCCACGGCCTCGTGGCTGCCGCTGCATCACGACATGGGGCTCGTGGGCTGCCTGCTCAGCCCGATCGCGCACTCGGCCGACCTGTGGCTGCTGCCGACCGAGGAGTTCATCCGCAGGCCCTCCCGCTACCTGCGCTGCTTCGGCGAGCACGGCGCCGCGCTGTCCGCGATGCCGGCGTTCGGGCTCGAGCACGTCGCCGCCCGGGTGCGGCCGCGCGACCTCGACGCCTGCGACTTCAGCCCGTGGCGCGTGCTCATCGTCGGCGCGGAGCGCGTCGCTGCCGGTGCGTTGCGCCGCTTCGGGGACCTGCTCCGGCCGTACGGCTTCGATCCGGCCGCGATCGTGCCCGCGTACGGGCTGGCCGAGGCGACGCTCGCCGTCACGGGCACGCCGATGTTGCGGGGCTGGCGGTCCGTCACCGCCGACCCGGCGACGCTCGTGCCCGGCTCGCGGGTGCGCGAGGGGCCGCGGCGCGGTACCGAGATCGTCAGCTCGGGACCGCCGCTCGCGCCCACCCGCGTGCGCGTCGTCGACGACGACGGCCACGCCGTGAACGAAGGGGTGGTCGGCGAGATCGTGGTCGAGAGCCCGACGGTGGCCGCGGGCTACACCGCAGGGCAGGGCATCGCCGGCTCGCGCCTGGACGGCGCGACACTGCACACCGGCGACGCCGGGTTCCTCCTCGACGGCGAGCTGTACGTGCTGGGCAGGCTCGGGGACGCGATGAAGTTGCGCGGCCGCACCGTGCTCGCCGAGGAGCTGGAGGCAGGTCTCGCCGAGGGCGGCTCCCGCCCGGTGATCGCGCTCGGCCCCCGCGCGGGCGAGCCGGTGCTGCTCGCCGTGGTCGGTGCCACCGAGCCCGCCGAGCGGGTCAGGGACATCAGGGCGGTGCTGGCCCGCGTCGGCGAAGGCGCCGAGGTCGCGGTGCGGCGCGTTCCCGCCGCCAGGATCCCGCGCACGACGAGCGGCAAGCCGAGGCGGCGCGAGCTGTTCCGCCGCTTCCTCGCGGGCGAGCTCGACGAGGTCGCGGGGACGTACCCGATTTCTTGACCGCGCAACGGCGGTTTGTGACGGTCGGCAATGCCCGGGCGTGCCAGCACACGGGACGCGGTTCCCGGGGGAGTGGCGCGAACACCGGACTCGCCTGCGTTGAGGAGAGCCATGCTCGAAGGAACCGTGCCGGTACCGCACGAGTTCGCCGACCGCTACCGGAGCGAAGGTCTCTGGACCGGCCGCACGCTGGCCGATCTGGCGCGGCCGCAGTCCCGTATGGACGGAACCAGGACGGCCGTCGTGACGGCGCGCGGCCGGATGAGCTACCGCGAGCTGGACGAGCGGGCGGACCGGCTTGCCGCGGGGCTCGCGGGGATCGGGCTGCGCGCAGCCGACCGGGTGGTGGTCGCGCTGCCCAACCGGCCCGAGTTCCTGGTGACGTGCCTCGCCCTGTTCCGCCTCGGCGTGATCCCCGTGCTGGCGCTGCCGTCGGACCGGCGTGCCGAGCTGGCGTACCTGTGCGAGCACACCGACGCCGCCGCGCTGGTGGTGCCGGACGTGCACCAGCGGTTCGACCATCGCGCGCTCGCCCGCGAGGTGCGCGCCGAGGTGCCCGCACTGCGACATGTGCTCGTCGCCGGTGAGCCGGACGGCCTGACCGGGCTGGACGAGCTGGAGCGCCAGGCGGGCACGGCGCGGCCGGAGGTGCCGGATCCGGCACCGTCGGACGTCGCGCTGTTGCTGCTCTCCGGTGGCACCAGCGGGCGGCCCAAGCTCATTCCCCGTACGCACGACGACTACGCGTTGCAGGGCAGGGCCGCGGCGGCCGTGATGGGGTTCGACGAGCGGGGCGTCTACCTCGCGGCGTTGCCCGCCGCGCACAACGCGGCGCTGGGCTGCCCTGGCGTGCTCGGCGCGTTGCAGCTCGGCGCGCGAGTCGTGCTCGCGAGCAGCCCAAGCCCCGACGAGGTCTTCCCGCTGCTGTACGGCGAGGGGGTCACGCTGACCACGCTCATGCCCGCGCATCTGGCACTGTGGACGGACGCGGTTCCCCTGCTGACCGCACGCGCGGAAGGGCTCGTCGCCGAGGTCGGCGGGGCGATGCTGGACCCGGCCGCGGCGCGCAAGGCGGAGGAGGCGCTCGGCCTCACCGTGTCGCGGTGGTTCGGCATCTCCGAGGGCGTGCTGTGCTGCACCCGGCCCGGTGATCCCGCAGACGTGCGGCTGGAGACGGACGGGCGGCCGATCTGCCCCGCTGACGAGACCAGGATCGTCGACGGCCAGGGCGACGACGTTCCCGATGGTGCCGAGGGTGAGCTGCTGCTGCGCGGCCCCTACACCCTGCGCGGCTACTACCGCGCACCCGAGCAGAACGCGGTGTCGTTCACCGCCGACGGGTTCTTCCGCACCGGCGATGTCGTGCGCAGGACGGCGGGCGGGAACATCGTGGTGTGCGGGCGGATCAAGGACGTGATCAACCGGGGCGGTGAGAAGGTCGCCGCCGAGGAGGTCGAGCGGCACGTCCGCACCCATCCCGCCGTGGCGGAGGCGAGCGCCGTCGCGGTACCCGACCGTTCGCTCGGCGAGAAGACCTGCGTCTTCGTGACGGCGGCGGACGGGCTGGACCCGCCGACCCTGCGCGAGCTGCGGCTGCACCTGGCCGAGCGCGGCTGCGCGGACCACAAGCTGCCGGACCATCTGCGTGTCGTGGCCGAGCTGCCGAGGACCTCCATCGGGAAGGTGGACAAGAAACGGCTGCGCGGCGAGTTCACCGGCACCGTCCCGGCCGGAGGCACGCATGCCGCCGGATGAAAGCACTCTCACCCGCGTGCGGGCCGACGTCGCCGGGGCGCTCGGCATCGCCGCCGGCGACATCCGGTCCGAGGACGACCTGCGTCACCTCGGGCTGGACTCGCTCGCCGTCATGCGGCTGGCCGCCCGCTGGCAGGCCGAGGGTCTCGACGTGTCCTTCGGCGAGCTCATCGAGTGGTCCACGCCGGCGGAGTGGGCCGCGCTGCTGGACCGCCTCCCCCGTGCGGCGGAGGAGAGCGGGCCCGGGGCAGAACCGGAACCGGATCGGGAGCCGGTGCCCGCGCGGCAGGAAGGGTCGTTCGAGCTGACGCCCGTGCAGCACGCCTACCGCTACGGCCGGTCCGACGCGCTCGCGCTCGGCGGGGTCGGCTCGCATTTCTACGTCGAGTTCGACGGTGCCGCGCTCGACCCCGACCGGCTGTCCGCGGCCGTGCGCTGGCTGGAACGCCGCCACGGCATGCTGCGCGCGCACTTCGCCGCCGACGGTCTCGGCCGGATCGCCGAGACCGGCTCGTGGCCCGGCATGCGGGTCGACGACCTGCGTGACGTTCCCGAAGCCGAACGCGAGCGGCGGCTCGCCGAGACCAGGCGAACACTCGCGCACCGCAGGCTCGCCGTCGAGCTCGGCGAGGTCTTCGACGTGCGGCTGTCCCTGCTGCCCGGCGGCCGCGGCCGCGTGCACGTGCAGATCGACATGCTGGTCTGCGACGCCACGAGCTTCCGCATCCTGCTCGGCGAGCTGGTCTCGCGCTACACCGACCCCGCCTTCGACCCGCCGTCACCCGCGATCGACTTCCCCGGTTACACCGTCGCGGCCGACGCGGCGGGGCGGCGGGAGCGCGACAAGGCCATGGGGTACTGGCGGGAGCGGCTCGCCGAGCTGCCCGGCGCGGGTCCCGCCCTGCCGTATGCGCGTGACCTCACCGAGGTCAGCGGGCACCGTACGGTGCAGCGCTCGTTCACCATCGCCCCCGGTGAGCGTGCTGTGCTCGCCGACCGCGCCCGCCGTCACGGGCTCACCGAGTCCTCGGTCGTGCTCACCGCGTTCGCGGACGCGCTCGCGGCGTGGAGCGAGCGGGACCGGTTCCTGCTCACGGTCCCGTTCTACGGCCGCGCGCCCGTGCACGCCGACGTCGACGCGATCGTCGGCGACTTCACCGGCATGGTGCTGTTCGATGTGGACACCGCGCCGGCGGCGGAGGGGGAGCCACCGTTCGCGCAGAAGGCCCGCCTGCTCCAGGACCACCTGCGCGCCCGCCTCGCTCACTCCGCGTACTCCGGCATCGACGTGCTGCGCGACCTGTCCCACCGCGAGGGCGACCCCGTGCTTGCGCCGGTCGTGTTCACCAGCGCGCTCGGCCTCGGTGAGTTGTTCGAGCCCTTCGTGCGGAGTTGCCTCGGCGAGCCGGTCTACTCGATGTCGCAGAACCCGCAGGTCGCGATCGACGTCCAGCTCACTGATCGCGCCGGTGCGCTGCACGCGCACTGGGACATCGCCGACGGCGTTCTCCTGCCCGGGGTCGCCGACGCGATCGTGGACACGGTCGCCGCCACCGTGGAGTGGGCCTGCCGGTCCGAATGGGACACTCCGGCACCCGATCCCCGGCCGGTGCGGAGGGGAAGGGACGGCCCGGTACACGCCGGCGGCAGCGCGCCGCGCGGGACGCTGCACGGGCACGTGTTCGCGCAGGCCGCCCGCACCCCGGACGTGCGGGCGATCACCGGACCGGAAGGGACCCTGAGCTACGCCGAGCTCACCGAGGCGGCGCTCGCTGTCGCCGGTGGCCTCGCCCGCCACGGCGTCGGTCCCGGTGATCTCGTCGCCGTGTGCCTGCCGAAGGGACCCGAGCAGCTCGTCGCCGTGCTCGGCGTGCTCGCGGCAGGTGCCGCGTACGTGCCGATCGGCGTCGAGCAGCCCGCGGCCCGCCGCGAGCGGATGCTGCGCCGCGCCGGGGTCTCGCTGCTGGTCGCCGAGGACGGCGGTCCCGGCGGCGCCGGCGAGGACCCGGCCGGACCGCCCTCCGTCCGGCCGGGGGCGCTGCGGGCGGCGCCCCCGCGCGCGGAGCCGCTTCCGCTCGGCGGGGACGACCTCGCCTACGTGATCTTCACCTCGGGCTCCACCGGTGAGCCGAAAGGCGTCGAGATCACTCATGCCGCGGCGCTGAACACGGTGACCGCTGTCAACGAGCGGTTCGGGATCGGGCCCGGCGACCGCGTGCTGGCCGTCTCGGCGCTCGACTTCGACCTGTCCGTGTACGACCTGTTCGGCACGCTCGCCGTCGGCGCCGCGGTCGTGACGGTCACCGAAGAGCAGCGCAGGGACGCCCGCGCGCTGGCCGGGCTCGTCGCCGAGCATGCCGTGACCGTGTGGAACACGGTGCCTGCGTTGCTGGAGATGCTGCTCGTCGCCGCCGACGGCGGGCAGCTGGCTTCGCTGGGCACCGTGCTCGTCTCCGGTGACCGGGTCGCCGTGGACCTGGCCGCGCGCCTGCGCGAGCATGCGCCCGGTGCCCGCTTCGCCGCGCTCGGCGGCGCCACCGAGGCCGCGATCTGGTCCAATGTGTTCGAACCCGGCCCGGACGGCTTGCCGCAGGCACTCGGCCCCGGCGAGCCGGTGTGGCGGTCCATGCCCTACGGGTACCCGTTGCCGCGGCAGCGGTTCCGGGTCGTCGACCCGCACGGCAGGGACTGTCCCGACTGGGTCACCGGGGAGCTGTGGATCGGCGGTGCGGGCGTGGCGCTCGGCTACCGGGGCGACCCCGCACGGAAGGCCGAGCAGTTCCCCGTTGTCGACGGCGAGCGTTGGTACCGCACACGCGATCTCGGCCGGTACCGGCCCGGTGGCGTGCTCGAGTTCCTCGGCCGTGCCGACAACCAGGTGAAGCTGCGCGGCCATCGCATCGAGCTCGGCGAGGTCGAGATCGCGCTCGCCGGACATCCCGAGGTCGGCACCGCCGTCGCCGTGGTCGCGGCGGGGCCGCACCCGTACCTCGGCGCGGTCGTGACCACGGCCGACCCCGGCTCGCTCCACGTCACCGACGTGCTGCGGCACGCGGCGGGGCAGCTACCGCCCGCCATGGTCCCCGAGACACTGGTCGCGGTCGCCGCGCTGCCGCTGACCCGCAACGGCAAGGCCGACTCCGCGGCCATCGCGGGCCTGATCGCGCGGCAACGGGAACCGGGCGATGTCCATGAAGGCGACCGCGGCGGCGAGCCGGAGGGCCCCGTGGAGCGGCTCGTCGCGTCCGTGTGGCGGGACCTTCTCGACGTGGCCGAGGTGCGGCGCGGTGACGACTTCTTCCTCACCGGGGGCGACAGCATCGTGGCCACCAGGATGCTCGCGCGGCTTCGGGAGCACGGCATCGAGGTCCCGCTGCGCCGGCTCATCGACCATCCCGTGCTCGCCGAGTTCGCCGGGGGGCTGCGGTTCGGCACCGCCGAGACGATGCCCGCCGTCGTCGCGGATCCCGAGCACCGGTTCGACCCCTTCCCGGCGACCGAGACGCAGCGAGCCTACTGGCTCGGCCGCTCGGACCAGTTCGCGCTCGGCGGGGTCGGCTCGCACTGGTACTGGGAGTTCGACGGCGAGGACGTCGACATCGGCAGGCTGGAGGACGCGCTCAACGGGCTCATCGAGCGACACGACATGCTGCGTGCCGTCTTCGACGCCGACGGGCGCCAACGGGTGCTGCCTGCCGTCGGACGCTTCCGGATCCCCGTCACCGTCACCGACGACCCCGCAGAACGCGACCGCATGCGCGAGCGGCTGTCCACCCGCATCGCCGACCCCGCCCGCTGGCCGCTGCTGCACGTCGAGGCGGTCACCGTCGGAAGGCACACCCGGCTCGCGTTCAGCTTCGACTACCTCGTGCTCGACGCGCTGAGCATTGTCGTCCTCCTGCGTGAGCTGGCCGCCCGCTACCGCGACCCGGAAGCCCCGCTGCGACCGCTGGGCATCACGTTCCGCGACTACGTCCTCGGTGCCACCCCGCCGAGCGGTGAGCTGGCCCGTGCCCGCGAGCACTGGCTGGCCCGCCTCGACGACCTGCCACCCGCGCCGATGCTGCCGCTGGCCGCCGACCCGGGTGGCATGGTGGCGCCACGGTTCGGCCGGCTGGAGGCCAGGCTGGAACCCGCCGAGTGGCGGGGACTCGCCGACACCGCCCGGCGGCACGGCGTGACCCCGTCGGCTGCCGTCGCCACGGCATACGCCGCCGTGCTGTCCCGGTGGAGCGCACGAACGGATCTCACGCTCAACCTGACCCTGTTCGACCGCAGGGACGTGCATCCCGACATCGACGCGGTCGTCGGCGACTTCACCTCGCTGGTACTCGTGCCCTACCGGCCGCGGCAGGGTGCGAGCTTCGCCGAGGACGCCCGCGCGGTGCAGGACCGGATCTGGGAGGCCATGGAGCACCGGGCCGCCTCCGCGCTGTGGGTGCTGCGCGAACTGGCGCGCCGCACCGGCGACCCCGCGGTCACCATGCCGGTCGTGCTCACGAGCGCGCTCGGCGTCGCGGACGACGAGGATCCGTTCCCGTTCGGCGAGCCGGTGTGGGGTCTCTCCCAGACCCCGCAGGTGTGGCTGGACAACCAGATCACCGAGCGCGCGGGCGGGCTTTCGGTCACCTGGGACGCGGTGGAGGGCCTGCTGTGCCCCGGCGTGCTCGACGCCATGTTCACCGCGTTCGTCGACCTGCTGCGCCTGCTGGCCCGCGGCGAGTGGGAGGACGCTGCCGTTGTCGCGCCCGTGCCGGGCGCCGCGGGCACCGCGCCGCCCGGCATGACCCTCGGCGAGCGGGCAGCCCTGCACGACGGGTTCTTCGCCGCCGCGGAACGGAACCCGGGGGCGACCGCCCTCGTGACCGCCGCCGGCGAGGTGAGCTTCGGTGATCTGGCCGGGCGCGCGCTGGCGATCGCGGGTGGGCTCCGCGCGGCCGGTGTCGGCCATGGGGACACCGTGGCCGTCGTGCTGCCGAGGGGCGCCGACCAGCTCGCCGCCGTTCTCGGTGTCGTCGCCGCCGGTGCCGCCTACGTGCCCGCCGGCGTCGACCAGCCACCGGGGCGGCTGCGCACGATCGTCGAGAACGCGGGTGCGAAGCTCGTCATCACGGACACGGCGGACGTGCCCGCCGCCGTGCCACCGGCCGAGCTGCGCGTGGCGCGGCCCCTGCCGGAGCCCGTGCCCGTCTCGGGCGACGACCTCGCGTACGTCATCTACACGTCCGGGTCCACGGGCACCCCGAAGGGCGTCGAGATGACGCACGCGGCGGCGCTGAACACGGTCACCGCGGTCAACGAGCGGTTCGGGATCGGCCCCGGGGACCGCGTACTCGCCGTGTCGGCCATGGACTTCGACCTCTCCGTCTATGACGTCTTCGGCGTACTCGCCGCCGGCGGCGCGCTCGTGCTCGTCGGCGAGGACGAGCGCAGGGACGCGCACGCGTGGGCGCGGCTCGCACGCCGGCACGGGGTGACCGTGTGGAACTCGGTGCCCGCGCTGCTGGAGATGGCGCTGACCGCCGCGGGCCCCGGCGACCTCGCGAGCCTGCGTACCGTGCTCGTCTCGGGCGACTGGGTGCCGCTGGACCTCGGCGAGCGCCTCGCCGGAGGCGCCCCGCGGGCGCGGCTGTCGGCACTCGGCGGCGCGACCGAGGCGGCGATCTGGTCGAATGTCCATGACGTGACCGGCTCGTCGTGCGCGACGCCCGGCGAGCCGCCGCCGCGGTCCGTTCCGTACGGTGGCCCGCTGCCCGGTCAGGCCTACCGGGTGGTCGACGAACTCGGCCGGGACTGCCCCGAGTGGGTCACCGGAGAGCTGTGGATCGGTGGCGACGGCCTCGCGCGCGGCTACCGTGGCGACCCCGCGCGCACGGAGGACCGGTTCGTGTGGTCCATATCGGACGGCCGTGGCCCCTGTCGCTGGTACCGCACCGGTGACCTTGGGCGGTACCGGTCCGGCGGTGTGCTGGAGTTCCTCGGCAGGCGCGACACCCAGGTGAAGATCCGCGGGCACCGCGTCGAGCTCGGCGAGGTGGAGGCCGCGCTGCTTCGGCATCCCGCCGTGGACCGCGCCGTCGCGGTCGTGCTGGACGAGCCTGCCCGTAACCTCGCCGCCATGGTCGCGTCCGCGGCGCGGGACCTCGGTGCGCCCGGCGACGGTGCACTTGCGGACGCCTACGCCGCGCTGCCGGATCTGCGGGCCCTGCTCGCCGACCAGCTGCCCGCGCACATGCTGCCGGACCGGGTCGAGCTGGCGGAGACGCTGCCGCTGACCCCGAACGGCAAGATCGACCGTTCCGCCGTGGCCGCTGCGCTCGTCGCGTCGGCGAGTCCCGGCACGCCCGCGCTGCCGCAGGGGCCGCTGGAGACCGAGCTGGCCGAGCTGTGGGCCGAGCTGCTCGAGGTGCCGAGCGTGGGGCGCGCCGACAGCTTCTTCCTGCTCGGCGGGGACAGCCTGCTCGGCACCCGCCTCGTGGAACGGATGCGGCGCCGCTTCGGTATCGAGCTCTCGCTGCGCGAGCTCACGGTGGCCCCGACCGTCGAGCGGCTGGCCACCGTCGTCGATGACCTGCGCGGCTGCGGAGCCGACATCGAGGAGGGAGTGCTATGACCATCACGGCCGGTCGGCCGCAGGCCGCGACACTGCTCGCGGAGCTGGAGGGGCTCGGTGTCGTCCTGTGGGAGGAGGAAGGGCGGCTGCGCTACCGCGCCCCGCGCGGCGTCATGACCGAGCAGCGGGTAGCGCGGCTGCGGGAGTCCAAACAGGATCTCCTCGACCACCTGCGCAGCGCCGAGGCCCTCCCCGAGGTGCGTGCCAACCCCGCCGAACGACACGAGCCCTTCCCGCTCACCGACGTGCAGGCGGCCTACCTGCTCGGCAGCCGCACGTCCTTCGCGTACGGCGGGGTCGGCTGCCACGGCTACGGCGAGCTCGGCTACCCGGAGCTGGACCCACAGCGGCTGCAGAGCGCCGTGGACGCGCTCGTCGCCCGGCACGACATGCTGCGCGCCGTCGTGGACACCGAACGCGGGCAGCGCGTCCTCGCCGACCCGGGGCGGCTCGAGGTCGAGGTACACGACCTGCGAGGGCTGTCACCGGTTGAAGCTGAGCGCGCGCTCGCGGGTATTCGCGCCGGCTGGGAGCACCGCGACTACGAGCCCGGTACCTGGCCGCTGCTGGGCATCGGGCTCACGCTGTGCGAAGGGCGATCCCTGCTGCACGTGTCGCTGAACTTCCTCATCGCCGACTTCGTCAGCATCCAGGTGCTGCTCGCGGACCTGCACCGGTTGTACACGGAACCGGAGAACCCGCCTCCGCCGCCCGGGCTGACCTTCCGCGACTACCTGGAGGCCGAGCGCGGGCTGCGCAGAGGGCCCCGGTTCGAGCGGGCTCGCGACTACTGGCTCGCCCGCGTCGACGAGCTGTCACCCGGCCCGGCACTTCCCGTGCTCGACGGCGGGCGCGAAACGGGGCGGGGCGACGGCGCCGTGCGGTTCGCACGTCACGCCTTGCGGCTCGAACCGGACGAGTGGGTGGCGCTGTGCCGGAAGGCCCGCGAGCACGGCATCAGCCCCTCGGTCGCGGTGCTCGCCGCGTTCGCCGAGGTGATCGGTCGGTGGAGCCGTTCGGGCCGGTTCACCCTCGATCTCACGTTGCTCAACCGCGAACCGCTGCATCCCGACGTCGGAAGGCTCATCGGCGACTTCACCGGAATCGAGCTGCTCGAACTGGATACCGCGGGTGGCGGATGCCTGGCCGAGCGGGCGCGCGCCCACCAGGACCGGCTGTGGCGCGACCTCGAACACCGGCACTTCTCCGGCATCGAGGTGATGCGCGAGATCGGGCGCAGGCGAGGGCCGGACTCCGCGCTCTTTCCCGTGGTCTACACGAGTGCGATCGGGCTCGGTGACGCCGGCGATCCCGGCGCCGGAGGGGAGTTCCTGCGTGGCCTCTCCCAGACGCCGCAGGTGTGGGTCGACTGCCAGAACGTCGAGCGCGGCGACGGGCTCGACACGAACTGGGATGTGCGGCTCGGCGTGTTCCCCGACGGGATGGTCGAGGACATGTTCGCCGCGTACGCCGACCTGCTGACCTGGATGGCCGTCGACGACGAGGCGTGGGTGCGGCCCTGCCCGGTGGGGTTGCCCGCCGGGCAGCGGGACCGGCGCGCTGCGCTCAACGACACCACGAAGGACCTGCCACTGCGCACGCTCGCGCACGGCGTGCTGGAGCAGGCCCGGCGCGCGCCGGAGCGGGCCGCCGTGGTGACGGGCGCGGGCACGATCGGCTACGGCGAGCTGGTGGGCGGCGCCCATGCCGTGGCGACCGCGTTGCGCGACGGCGGGGTCGGCCGGGGCGACCTGGTCGGCGTCGTCCTCGACAAGGGCGCCGACCAGGTGACCGCCGTGCTCGGCACGCTGCTGGCCGGTGCGGCGTACGTGCCGGTCGACACCACCCAGCCGCCCGCGCGCAGGGACGGCATCCTCCGCGACGCGCGCGTCGCCGCCGTGGTCACCTCGTCATCCCTGCCGACACCGCCCGCGGACCTCGTCGTGTGCGTGGAAGGCCTCGGCACGGGACATGACGTCGCCGAGGTGCCGGACCCGCCGGCCGAGCTGGACGATGTCGCGTACGTCATGCACACCTCCGGATCGACCGGGAAGCCGAAAGGCGTCGTGGTGACGCACCGCTCGGCTGCCAACACGATCACCGAACTCCTCGACCGCTACCGCATCGGGCAGGACGACCGGGTCCTCGGGCTCGCCGCGCTCGGCTTCGACCTGTCCGTGTTCGACCTGTTCGGCCCGCTCAGCGTCGGTGGCGCCCTCGTGCTGCCCGACGCTGGCCGCCGCGCCGACCCCTCGCACTGGGCCGGGCTCGCCGGCGAGTGCGGGGTGACCGTGTGGAACTCCGTGCCGGCGCAGATGCAGATGCTTGCCGATTACCTGGCGTTCGCGCCGGAGCAGCGCCCCGGGCGCCTCCGGCTGGTGCTGCTGTCCGGTGACTGGGTGCCGCTGCCGCTGCCCGACCGGATCAGTGAGCTTCTGCCGGGCGCGCATGTCGTCGCGCTCGGCGGGGCGACCGAGGTGTCCATCTGGTCGATCGCCCATGACGTCGTGGAGCGCCCCGTTCCTGCCGAGTGGCGCAGCGTGCCCTACGGGCGGCCACTGGCCAACCAGACGGTGCACGTCGTCGACGAGCGCATGCTGGAGTGCCCTGACGGCGTGCCCGGCGAGATCGTGTTCGGTGGTGCCGGTGTCGCGCAGGGGTACCTGCACGACGAGGAGCGCACCCGCGAGCGGTTCGTGACCTGCCCGCACAGTGGGCAGCGGCGTTACCGCACCGGCGACATCGGCCGGTACCTGCCCAGCGGTGAGGTCGAGTTCCTCGGCCGTGCGGACGCTCAGGTGAAGATCCGAGGGCACCGCATCGAGCTGGCCGAGGTCGAGGCCGGGATCGTGGCGGCGCCGCAGGTGGCGGAAGTCGCGGTGGTCGTGTACGGCACGCAACCGCTTGAGCGGGCGCTCGCGGCGTTCGTCGTCGCCTCCGGCGACGGCGAACACCGTGCCGACGGTGAGCTGGACGTGGACGCGCTGCTCGACGACGTGGCGACCCGGTTGCCCGAGTACATGCTCCCGGCGAGGGTCGAGGTGCTCGACGCGCTACCGCAGACGGCCAACGGGAAGGTCGACCGGGCGGCACTGGCGCGGTTGCTCGCACCCCGGCCCGCGGCGGGGCAGGCACCGGCGAGCGAGTGGGAGGCGGCGATCGCCGCATGCTGGGCCGAGGCGCTCGGCCGCACCGAGGTCAGCAGGGACCAGGACTTCTTCTTCCTCGGTGGCGACTCGCTGCTCGCCGCGCGGCTTGCGGGGCGGCTCCGCGAGGAGGTCTCGGACGGTTCGCTGGAGTTCGACGAGGTCCTGCGGGAACTGCTGGAGGGCGCGACCGTGGCCACGCTCGCGCGGCGCCTGCGGCCGGGTGCGGCCGCGGGCGGGCAGGCGGCGCCCGATACCGAAGCCGATGCCGGTGCCATGCCCGGAGCGCGGGCCGTGTCGTCGCCGGTCACGGTGCTCGACATGGGCGGGCCGACGGACGGTCCGCTCACCTTGCTCCTGCCCGACGCGACCGGGACGCACTCCGCGCTCGACCCGATCGTCCGGGCACTGGCCGGAACCACCGGGCTCGCCCTCGTGACCATCGAGGACCGGCAGGCGTTCCTCGACCAGCCCGCTGCCGACCTGCCCGGGTGGGCGGCCGAGCGCTACGCGGACGCCATCGCGGCGGCGGGGGCGGACCGCGTCCGGCTCGTCGCGTACGAGCTGGGCGGTCGTGTGGCCGTGGACACCGCGCGGCTGCTCGTCGACGAGGGCGTGGACGTGACCCGGGTGGTCGTCGTCGGCGACGACCCACCCCATGCCGTGCACGGTGACGCCGGTGCACGGCGCGTGCTCGCGTGGGCGCTCGGCCTGTCCGGCGAGGCATTCGACCGCAGGCACGCCTGCGCCGCCGAAGGGAGCACCCCGGCCGAAATGGATGGTGTGGACGGCCCGGCTGGTGTGAACGGTGTGGATGTGGCCGCCGTGCTGCCGCTGTACCGGCACTGGCTCGCCGCCGCGGGCGAGTGGGACCAGGAATCGTACGTCGGCGACCTCACCGTCGTTCTCGCGGGCGAGGCCGACCGGGCCGAGGCCGAGCGGCGCTGGGAAGAGATCTGCGTCGGCGAGGTGCGGGTCGTCGAAGGGGCGGCGAGCACCCCGGCCGGCCTGGTGCGTGCGCCGGCCGTCGACGCGGTCGCGGATTTCCTGCTCGCCGAGGGCGCGCGGCCGGGGGTACGGCCGTGAGCGGCGCCGTGGCGGTGCTCGGCGCGAGTGGCGGCGTCGGTGCGCACGCCGCGCGCATGCTGGCGGTGCTCGGCGCCGGACGGCTTCGCCTCGGCGCGCGCCGTGTCGAGGCGGCACCCGGCCCCGCCGGCGGGCCCGATACCGAGATCGTCGCCGTCGACCTGTGGGACGACGCCCGGCTCGCGGAGTTCTGCTCCGGCGTGGACGTGGTGGTGAACTGCGCCGGTCCTTCGTACCGAGTGGTCGATCGCGTCGCGCGTGCCGCGGCCGCCGCGGGCGCCGGTTACGTCGACCCCGGAGGCGACGTCCCCCTGTTCCGCGCGCTCTCGGCTGCGAGCGGCCGCACCGCCGCCGTCGTCAACGCGGGCCTGATGCCGGGCCTGACGAGCATCCTGCCGCGCTGGCTCGCCACCGGGATGCGGGAGTGCCGATCGCTGACCGCGCACGTCGGACTGCTCGACCGGCTCACACCGGTCGGCGCGGCCGAGTACCTGCTCACCCTCGCCGGTGAGCACGGTGAGGCCATGGCGGCGTGGCGGGACGGCGCGCGCCGCTCCCGCGCGCTGCAACCGGACTCGGCCGTGCGCGTACCGTTCTTCCCCGCACCCGTGGACCTGCAGCCATACCTCAGCCTGGAGACCGAGCGACTCGCCGCCCGGCTCGGTGTCTCCGATGTGGACTGGTGGAACGCCTTCGACGGCGCGGGCAACATGCTGCGGACCCTCGGCAGGCTCCAGGCGGAGGGGATCGGCGGCGACGTCGAGCCCGCGGCGCGGCAGCTCTGCGCCGCGGCCGAGCTGGACCTCTTCGGCCGTGAGCCGTACCAGATCCTCCTGTTCCGGCTGGATGGCTCCGGCGAGAACGGACAGCGGGAGAGCCGCACACTGCTGCTGCGCGGCACCGATACGTACGAGCTGACGGCGGCTGTCGCCGCCTTCACCGCACAGCGGTTGCTCGACGGCGCCGTGCCGCCGGGAGCCCACCACGTCGAGGACGTCGTGGACCCCGCGGCGTTGTGCGCATGGCTGCGCGAGCAACCGGTTGTCTCCGCGCTCGAACGGCTCGATGCCGGCACCGGCGCCGAGGGCGCTGTCGACGGCGCTGTCGACGACGCCGTCGAGGAGGGCGCACTGTGACGGCCGCCGGGGCCGGCGACGACCGTCCGGGGGCCGTCGTCTGCGGAACGCGGTTCGGCAGGATCTACCTCAGGGCCCTCGGCCTGCCGGCGAGTCCCTACCGGCTCCGCGGCGTGGTGGCCCGCGGCAGTGAGCGCTCGCGTGCGTGTGCCGAGTACTACGGCGTGCCGCTGTACCACGAAGTGGACGACGTGCCCGGCGACGTGGAGCTGGCTTGCGTCGTGGTCGGGTCGGGGCTTGCCGGCGGGCCGGGCGCCGCGCTCGCCGAGCGGTTTCTCGACCGTGGCATGCACGTGTTGCAGGAACATCCACTGCATCCGGACGAGCTGGCCTGTTGCCTGCGCGCCGCGCACCGGGAAGGCGTCACCTACCACGTGGACACCCTGTTCGTACACGTCGAGCCCGTGCGCCGCTTCGTGGCGTCGGCGCGGAGGCTGCTCGCCCGGCAGCAGGCGATCTTCGTGGAGGCGACCTGCGCGTACCAGGTGCTGTACACCCTGCTCGACGTGCTCGGTGCCGCGCTCGGCGGACTGCGGGTTCGGGCGCTCTCCGTGACCCCGCCCGAACCGAGTCCTTTTCGGACGGTTAAGGGTGAGCTGGCCGGTGTGCCGTTCGCGGTGCGGGTGCAGCACGAGCTGGATCCCGGGCAGCCGGACAACCACGCGCATCTGCTGCACCGCATCACGATCGGCACCGAGGGAGGACAGCTGACGTTGGTCAACACGCACGGTCCCGTCGTATGGAGCCCCAGGCCGCACCTGCCGGCCGAGCCGGCGAACGCGGTGCGGCTCGGGGACAGCCCCGCCCCGCACCTCGACCTGCCGAGCGCTCGGGTCATCGGTTCCGCCGACGCCCCGAGCTACCGGCAGGCGGTCGACACGCTGTGGCCGGAGGCCATCCTGCGTGCCGTATCCGCGCTGCGTGACGAGGACGGCCGCGCCCATGGGCAGCGCCAGCTGCGGCTCGCCCGGTTCGCGCGGGAGGTGAACGAACTGCTCGGCCCGGTGCGGCTCGTGCGCAGGCCCGATCCCACGGTGCTCGGCGCCGAAGCCGTCCTCCCGTACGCCGAGGCGAACCCGGCCCGCGAAGGGCACGCCTCGTCCGGCCGAGCGGCAAGGGTGGCGCCATGACCGGGTCCTGGCTGCGACGTTACCGGCCCGCCGAGCGGCCCGCCCTGCGGCTCGTGTGCTTCCCGCACGCGGGTGGGTCGGCGCAGTTCTACCGGCCGTGGGCGTTGCGGCTCCCGCCCGCCGTCGAAGTCGTAGCCGTGCAGTACCCCGGCAGGGCCGAGCGTGCCCGCGAGGAGTTCTGTCCCGACCTACGGACGCTGGCCGTCGCCGTCGCCCGCGCGCTCGACACCGAGCTCGCCGGAGGGACGGCCCCGCCACTGGCCCTGTTCGGGCACAGCCTCGGCGCGGCGGTGGCCTTCGAGGTGGCGCTCGCGCGGTCGCGGCGCGGCGACCCACCCGCGCATCTGCTCGTTTCCGGCCGGCCCGAGCCGACCTGGCCGGGACGGCGGCACCTCGCCGACGACGACACCCTGTGGGCGGACGCGTGCGGGCTCGGTGGCACTCCCGAGGAGCTGGTCGACGACCCTGCCGTGCGGGCCATGGCCTTGCCGCCGATGCGTGCCGACTACCGGCTCAGCGAGACCTACGTCGGCGACGAGGGCGCGACCGTCGACTGCCCCGTGACGGCCTATGGCGGCCGGGACGACCCCGAGGTGGATCCCGCTTCGATGCAGGCATGGGCGGCCCGTACCACGAGCTCCGACTTCACGTTGCGGGTGCTGCCCGGCGACCACTTCTTCCTGGTGCCGGGGCGGGAGGCCGTCACGGCCGACATCCTGCGCAGGCTCGCGCGGCTGCTGCCGGACCAGCCGTGGCCGTCGACGCCGTGACGTAGAGCTCACGAGGGCGGGGAACCGGCGACGAAGTACCATTGATGGCCCTCGCGGTCCTCGGCGCCGTAGGAGCGGCCGTAGTCGCGGCCGGTCAGCTCGGCGACGACGCGGGCGCCCTCGGCGACGGCGGTGGCGTAGTGCTGGTCCACGTCGGCGACCGTGACGAGCTGGAGTTGTGTCGCGTGCCCGACGGCGGCGGGATTGCGGTAGTCGGGGCCAGGGTCGCCGAGCATGACGACACCGCCGCCACCGGTTTCCAGCTCGGCGTGCGTCACGCGGCCCGTCTCGTCGGTGGCCTGGTGCCGCACCGTGAAGCCGAATGCCTTCGCGAGCCATTCGGCCTCCGCGGCGACGTCGGAGCACAGCAGGTACGGCACCACCGCGGGCTGGGCGCTCATGCCGCCCTCCCTTCGACGAGCGGGAACGCGCCGGTGGGGATGACCCTGGTCAGCCGCAGGCCGGCGCCGGCGAATACGGCGGAGAGCTCGGCCTTCGACCGGCACCTGCCCTGCCCCATGGCGAGTACGTACAGGTCGTGCAGCTTGCCGGAGTCGTGCCGGTTGTCCGAGCGGACCACGCCGTCGAGCACCAGCACGCGTGCGTCCGGGTGCATCGCACTGCGCACGGAGCGCAGGATCCGGGTGCACTCGTCGTCGGTGAAGTCGTAGAACACCCGCTTCAGGAGGTAGGTGTCGCCACCGGCGGGAACCGAGTGGAAGAAGTCCCCGCTGACGATCTCGCACCGGTCGAGCACGCCCTCGCGCTCCAGTAAGGAGCGTGAGTGCGGCGCGACGTCGGGCAGGTCGAGCAGCACGCCACGCATCCCGGGATGTTCCTTGAGGATGCCCGCGATCATCTGCCCCGTGCCGCCGCCGAGATCCACGAGCGTGCGGGTGGCCGACCAGTCGTAGACCCGCAGCACGGCGGGGATCTCCAGGGTCGCCATCGACCACATGTTGTGCTGATAGCGCTCGTGGTGCTCGGGATGGGTGGCGGTGTACTCCCAGAAGCTCATGCCGTGCACGTGCTCGAACGCCGACTCCTCGTGCCGCACGCCGTGCTCCAGCTCCGCCATCGCGTGCAGGTCGGCGGGAGACAGCCGGTACATGCCGCGCATCGAGTACGGGTGCGCTTCGCGCAGCAGGTCCGAGACGGGCGTGAGCGCGAACCGGTGTCCGCGGTCCTCGTGGAGAACGCCGCTCGCGGTGAGTGCGCGCAGCACCCGGTACAGCGAGGGACCGTGCGCGCCGACCTCGGCCGCCAGGTCGTCGGCCGTGCGGGGGCCGCCGGCGAGCGCGTCGGGCACGCGCAGCTCGACGACGACGCGCAGCGCGATCGGCGTCACGTAGTCGCCGATGCGCACGAGCTGGTTCATGGCGGCGACGTCGGCCGGTGGGTTCTGCTCCGCGGTGGTCCCCGCGGAGGTGGTTTCCGTGGTCATGCTCCGACCTCCGCTCCGAGCTTGCGCAGGATGCTCACGGCGTCGGCGTAGCTCTCCAGTTCGACGATGTCGTCGATATCGAGCTCGACGCTGAAACACTCCTCGATCCGCGCGACGAGCTGCAGGTGGGTCACCGAGTCCCAACCGCTGGTCTCGCCGCGCCTGCCGGCCGTGGGGTCGGGTGGTGCGTTGCCGTTCTCGTCGAGCAGGCATTCGGCGAACACCTGCCGCAGCCGTGTGTCCGGGTCCACGGCCACCTCGCCGACAGGGGGAGCCCCGTGATCGTCTGCCACTGCTGTCCCTTCCCGGCCGCCATCGCGGCCGTCTCGTCGCCGGCTCACCGGGCGCCGGCGGGCTCGGCCTAGCCGCGCGTGCCCCAGCGCACGATGGTCGCCGCCCACGTGCAGCCGGTTCCCGACGCGACGAGCAGCACGTGCTCGCCAGGGTTCAGCCTGCCCTCGCGGGCGGCCCTGTCCAGAGCGAACAGGGTGTCGACACCGGTCATGTGGCCGGTGTCGGCCAGGTAGACCGACCGTTCCACGTCGACGCCGAACGCGTCGAGCAAAGCCGCATGGGCGGTCCGCTTGACGTGGGAGGTGCACACGAAGTCGATGTCGTCGAGGGACAGCCCGGAGCGCTTGGCCGCACCGCTCGCCGCGTCGGTGAGTCTGCTGAGCGTGACGATCAGCAGGCCCGCCATGGACGAAGGGTTCTCGACGCGCAGCACGTGCCGTCCCTTGTCGACGGTGTCGTGGCTGGCGGGCTCGGCCGAGCCACCGGCGGGCACCATCGTGTCGTCGGCGAACCGCCCTTCGGTGATCATGTGCGAGCCGAGCACCTCGACCTCGGGCGGCTCGCCCGCGGGCCCGAGCACCGCGGCCGCCGCGCCGTCGCCGTAGCTGAGCACGAACTGGGACCAGCGGTCGGTGTGGTCGAGCAGGTCGGACTCGCGGGACGCCCCCACGGCGAGCACCGGCCCGATGTCCGGCTCCGCGAGCAACATGTTCCGGCACACGCGCAGTGCGACCGGACCTCCGCACGACACGTAGTCGAGCTCGAGCGCGAACGCGCCGGAGCAGCCGAGGTTGTGGGCGATCTTGGGCGCCGCCTGCCACACGGCGTAGTCCTTGAAGGTCGATCCGAAGTAGACGACCGCGCCGACGTCGGCGGGGCCGATCCCGGCGCCGGCGAGCGCACGCTCGCCGGCCGCGGTGGCCATGTCGGAGACGTGCTCGTCCTCCGCGGCGCGGTACTTGCCGGTCAGGCCGAACTTGCCGGTGACGGTGCGCTCGCGCAGCCCGGCGAGCTCGGCGACCTCGCTCGCGGGCTGGCATCGGCTCGGCAGGTAGCCCGCAGTGCCGAGGATAGCGACATGCGTGCTCATGCGGCCCCTCCAAGGAACTCGGTGACGAGCCGGGTCAGCTCGCGCGGTTGCTCGATGAAGGCGCCGTGACCACAGTTGCGGATCTCCCGGTACTCGGCCCGCAGCAGCCTGGCGATCTCGCGCGCGCCCGCGGCCGGGGTGAGTACGTCGTGCTCGAAGCCGATCACCCGGCACGGTGTGCGGATCGTCGCGAGCCGGTCCGGGCTCGGCTCGTGGCCGCGGGAGGCCGCGGTCAGTCCCGGCACGTTGTGTCCTTCGGTCGGCGGCAGCGTCAGCACCTGCCGGATCGCCCCCGTGAACGCGTCGCTGGCGAGCCGCCGTGGCCCGAACATCAGGCGGGCGCGCAGCAGTAACTCGGTGTGTGGCGGGGGTTCGGGCTCCCCGGAGCCCGCCGTCCTCGCGAGGTACTCGTCGTGCATCTCGGCCGACGCGAACGGGTGCGCGGTGCGGGTGCCCCCGAGCACCGCGCGCTCCACGAGATCGGGCCGCTCGGCGAGCAGTTCGAGTACCACGTTCGCGCCGAGCGAGTAGCCGTACACGCGGATCGGGGCGAGGCGGCACTGCTCCAGCAGCGCGATCAGGTCGGCGGTGAGCTGCGCGACCGTGTAGTGGCCCTCGGGAACGTCGGTGGGCGGGATGCCCCGGTACTCCACGGTGACGAGCCGGAAGCCTGCCGAGGTGAAGCGCGGGCCGATGAAGCCGCGCATCAGCTCGGCGCTGTGCGGCCCGCCGAGCATGAGCAGGTGCGGTCCGTCGCCGTCGACGCCGTCGATGTTGACGCTGGCGGTGATCCCGGTGGGCAGCGGCACGGCGAACGTCTCGGTGGCCGTCGGCGAGCCGGCGGTCATGGCACGACCCTGGCCGACTCGACGAACCCGCCGACCTCCTCGCCGAAGGGCTGCGGCGCGTCGATCGCGCCGCCACCGCCTGCTTGGACCGACCGCAGGGTGGCCTCCGGCAGCGCGTCGGCAACCGCACGCGCCGCGTGCGGCGACGTCACCGGGTCCAGTGCCGCGGCGAGCACGAGGCAGCGCGTGGTGACGGCGGCGAGCGTCTCGGCGGGGAGCTCGGCGGCCGCCGCGGCGGTGAGGACCGCCACGTCGGCGGCCGACTCCTCCGGCCAGGGCCGCAGCCGGTCGAGGAGCGCGGCCAGCGCGGTGTCGTCCGCGAGCCGGGAAGGGCCCAGCAGCCCGGCGGCGCGCAGCAGCGCGAGCGGCCTCGCGCCGACCGGGCCTTCGCGGGCGGCCAGCTCGGCGGCCTCAAGCCGCTCCAGCGCGTTCGGGACCCTGCGGGCCCCGGTGAGCACCGCACACCCCGCCGCGCCCGGATCCGCGGCGAGCACGTGTGCGACGAGGAGGACGCCTGCGCGATCGCCGATGAGGACCTCGGGGCGCCCGGCGGTGGCCAGCCGCTCGCCGAGCGCGGCCGCCAGCCCGGCAGGCGTCGGCTCCGCGCCCCTCTCGACGAGCTCCCCGCAGGGCACGACGTCCAGCTCGAGGCCGGAGCCCGCCAGTGCCGGTGCGAGCGCCTCACCGAGCAGGCCCACCCGGAACGTGGGGGCGCCGACGAGGACCGCGGCGGTCACCGGCCCGCCGCCACGGTCCCCGCGCGCCATCCGAACGCGACGGCGAGGCCGAGCGTCATCCCGGACGACAGGATGCCTGGACCGATCACGGAGTCGGCGGCGTTGCCCGCCGCGAACAGGCCGGCGATCGGGACGCCCGACCAGTCGAGGACCCTGCCGTCGCCGTCGGTACACGGACCTCCCTTGGTGCCGACCATGCCGGTGCGCACCGGCAGCGCGAAGAACGGTGGCCGCTCGACAGTGCCGAGGTTCGGGTGCGCCGCGTCGCCGTCCCCGATCCCGCGGTCGTAGGCGCCCTCGCCCCTGCCGAACGCGGTGTCCACACCGGACGCCGCGTCCGTGTTGAACGCGCGTACCGTGGCCTGCAGCGCTTCCGCGTCGATGCCGGTGCCGACGGCCAGCTCACCAAGGGAGTCCGCGGTGACGACGCCCTCCGGCGCGGGTTCGCCGGGCGGGGCGCCGGCGAGCGCGTACCGCTCGCGGTACCGGGCGTCACCGATGACGTACGCGGGGAGGTTGCGGGGGCGGCCCGTGGCCGGGTCGGTCTCCGTGAAGGCGAGCGCGCAGTTGTGGGCGGCCTCGTTGACGAACCGGCGGCCCGCCGCGTTCACCCAGATCGTGTGCGGCAGGGCGCGTTCGGCGATCATCAGGTCGGCGCGTGGCGTCGCCTGCTCGTCGTCCCACGTCGCCTTGCCCACGATCACCGGCCAGCACCAGCTTTCCGAGAGGTGCCCGAGCATCGCGCCGGCACTCGCGGCCAGCCGCAGCCCGTCTCCCTTGCTCACCGGCGGCGAGGCCGGCACCGGGTCGGGGAGGTCGAGCAGCATGCGGCGCATCGCCTCGTCGTGTTCGAAGCCGCCGGTGGCGAGCACGACGCCGTGCCGCGCGGACATGGTCAGCGGCCGCCCTTCACGCTCGGTGACGACGCCGGTGACGACCCCGGTGCCGGAGCGGACCAGCTCCCGCACCGGGCAGCCGCGCTCCAGCCGGACACCGGCGTCGCGGCAGCCCCGCAGCAACCCCACGACCAGCCCCACACCGAGCGTCACCAGCGAGTCGCGCATCCGCTGGCCGATGAGGTCCATGGGCGGCGCGCCACCCGAGATCAGCTTGAGTCCGGCCACCTCGGCGTTGGTGAGCACGGCAGGGTACGGCGGCGACCATGTCCACTCCTCCCACGGCGTGAACGGCCCGGTCTCCAGCGGGGCCGGTTCGAGGTTGCGGCCGCGCAGCCGCGCACCGGGATGCTCGGCGAGTGAGTCCGGTGTGTCCATCGGCGTGAACCGGATGGGGGAGTGCCGCTCGATCTCGCGTACCGCCACCGGTGCCGCGTCGATGAAGGCGTCAATGAGCGCCGGGTCGCGGCCGGGGGAGTGGTCCGCGCAGTACGCACGCGCGTCGGCAGTGCTGTCCTGCTCGCCGATCTCGGCCATGTGGTCGTTGCCGGGAATCCACACCTGGCCTCCGGACACCGACGTGGTGCCTCCGAATCTCCCCGATGCCTCCAGCACCGTGACGGTCGCCCCGGACCGTGCGGCCGCGAGCGCCGCGGTGAGCCCCGCGGCTCCCGAGCCGACGACGATCACGTCGTAGTCGGTGGATTCCTGGTCAGCAGCGGTCACGGTGACCCCCTCGGCGACGCTATGTTGTCCAGACGTGGCGACGGTAACACCGGGCGGCCGTCCCGACACGGCTTGCGCGGCACCGGCCGCTGCTCCCGGTGGACGGTGTTGCCGTTGCGTTGCCGGGGTTTTCCGTCGTGGGGACACTGCCGGGCGTGGAGATGGTCACGTCGGGGCTACCGCCGAAGTTCGACGCGCTCGACCCGGAGCTGCTCATCGACCCGTACCCGCTGTACCGGCGGCTGCGGGACGAGTCGCCGCTGTGCCGGGGCGGTCCGGCCACCTGGGCGGTGACCCGCTACGCCGATGTCGCCGCGCTGCTGCGGGATCCGAGGGTCGGGCACGCGTTTCCCGAGGAGCTCGGCCGCCCGGACCGGCTGCTCGGCACCCGGCCCAACTTCGAGCTGCCCACCGTGGTGTCCGCGATCGAGCCGCCCGCGCACACCAGGATCCGCGCCGCGCTGAGCCAGGCACTGACGCCACCGGTGGTGCGCGGGATGACGGCCCTGATCGAGCGGACGGTGGACGAGCTGCTGGACACCGCGTTGCAGCGGGGCGAGTTCGATGCCGTCACCGAGCTGGCGTTCCCGTTGCAGGTCGCGATGACCTGCACGCTGGTCGGAGTGCCCGAGGAGGACAGGGCCGAGGTGACGAGGCACGGTGTCGCGCTCGGCCGGTCGCTGATCCTCTTCCCCTTCGTCTCGCCCGAGCTCGGCGACGGTGTGCCGGAGGCGCGGTGGCTGCGCGACTACGTCGCCGGCCTCGTCGCGCAGCGCAGGCGACGGCCGGAGGACGACCTCGTTTCGACCCTCGTCACCACCGCGGGCCGCACGGGGGAGCTTTCCACGGACGAGATCGTCGACAACGTCGTCTTCCTGTTCTTCGCCGGCTTCGAGACATCGATTCACCTGCTGGCGAGCGGGTTGTCGGCGCTACTGTCGTTTCCGGACCAGCTCGCGAGGCTGCGCGCGGACCCCTCGCTGATGACGACGGCCGTCGAGGAGCTCGCGCGCTACGACGCCCCGATCCAGTGGATCGTGCGGGTGACGAGCGAGCCGGTCGAGGCCGCGGGGCGCACCGTGCGCGCGGGCCGGATGCTGCTGCTCCTGCTGGCCTCGGCGAACCGCGACGACCGGCAGTTCGCCGACCCGGATCGCGTCGACATCGGAAGGCGGCCGAACGGGCAGCTGTCGTTCGGTTCGGGCATCCACCGGTGCATGGGCCTGCACCTCGGGCGGGCGCAGGCCGCGGCGTCGTTGCGCGGGCTGCTGCGGCGGTGCGCGGAGCTGGAGGCGGCCGGTCCCCCGGTGGTGCGCCCACATCCCAACCTGCGCGGCTACGCCGCCGTGCCCGTCGCGGTGCGCGCGGCATGAGCACCGGCACGGCCTCGCGGCCACCGAGGTTCGACGCCATGGACCCCGACGTGCTGCTCGATCCCTACCCACGCTATCGCGAGCTGCGTGCGGCGGGGCCCCTGTGCCGGGGAGGGCCGGGGGTGTGGATGGTCCCCAGGTACGCCGACGTGAGCGCGCTGCTGGCGCATCCGGCGCTGACCCAGCGGCTGCCGGAGGGGGTCGGCAGGGACCTGCCACTGTTCGGCACCGGACCCGCCGGAGAGCTGTCCGGCCGGATGACCAGCGCGCTGGAGGGCGCTGACCACGAGGCGGTGCGGAAGGTACTGCGCACGGGGCTCGCGCCCGCCGCCGTCGGGCGGCTACGCGCCTTCACGGCCACCGCCGCGGCCCGGCTGCTCGAACCACACGCCGACGGTGCCCCGTTCGACCTCGTCGGCGACCTGGCGTTCCCGTTGCAGGCCGAGGTCGTCGCCCGGCTGGTCGGGTTGTCCGATGAGGACCGGGCGGTCGTGTGGCCGCGCGCGATGACGCTGGGCCGCACGTTCATCCCGTACCGCATCCCCGGGCCCGAGCAGGTCCGCGTGGCGGACGGAATCACCACCGACCTGCGGGAGCTGCTCGGCCGCGGGCTGGCGGAGCGGGCCGCCGAACCACGCGACGACCTGCTTACGGCGTTCGCCCGCGCCGTCTCCGAGGGGCGGGTCTCCCGCGCCCTCGCCGTGGACAACCTCGTGTTCCTGTGCTTCGCCGGGTTCGAGACGACGATGAACGTGCTCGGCTCGGTGAGTGAGCTGCTGCCGAGCCGTTCAGGTCAGTGGCGGGTCGTCGCGGACGACCGCGCTCTGGTCCCCGCCGCGGTCGACGAGCTGCTGCGCTTCGACGCCCCCGCGCAGTACACGATCCGGCTGACCTCGGCGCGACTGGCAGTTGGGGACAGAGTGCTGCGACCGGGACGCATGGTGCTGCTCATGATGGGCTCGGCGAACCGGGACGAGCGCCGCTTCGCCGATCCGGACCGCCTGGACGTGCGCCGCCGCGATCTGCGGCACGTGGCCTTCGGCGGCGGGCCGCACCACTGCGTCGGGAGGGCGCTCGGCCGCGCCGTCTGCGAGGAGGCGGTCGGCGCCCTGCTGGACCGCTTCCGGGAACTGGACCTCGCCGGCGAACCGGTGCGGGCGCTGCACCCGAACTTCCGGGCCCACGAGTCGGTGCCCGTGCGCGGCACACCCTGCTGAACGTCACGGTCGGGAGTGTTGAACCGGTGCCGACCGACCCGGCTGGACACTCACGAGCCGGCGGGCACGATCTCCAGCAGCGGGAACATGAGAGTGCGCACGACGCGCGCCAGCCGCAGCCCCGCGGGGGCGAGCAGCCGTTCGATCTCGTCGAGCGAGCGCAGCCCGCCGCCCGCCATGGTGAGCAGAATGAGGTCGTAGAGCTTGCCGGCGTTCAGGTCGTCACCGGGCTCGGCGACCGGCTCCAGCAGCAGCAGCCTGCTGTCGGGCCGCATGGCCGCGCTCAGGTTGCCCAGCAGCACACCGGCCTGCTCGTCGTCCCAGTGGTAGAGCACGCGCTTGAGCAGGTACGCGTCGGCGCCCGGGGGGATCTCGTCGAAGAAGCTGCCACCGACGACCGTGCACCGGTCGAGCACGCCCTCGGCCGCGAGCACCCGCTCGGCACCGGCGACCACGTGCGGCAGGTCGAGCAGGGTCGCGCGCGTGCCATGGAACCGGCGCAGGATCCCGGCGAGGAACGCGCCGTTGCCACCTCCGGTGTCCACGAGTGTGCGCACGCTGCCCCAGCCGTCGTAGGCCGGCAGGATCGTGCGCAGCTCGAGGCGGGTCGCGGCGCGCTGCGTGCCGTCGAACCGCTCGCTCTCCTCGGGCCGCTCGGCCATGTGCTCCCAGTAGCCCTGCCCGTGTACGTGCTCGAACGCCGAGCCGCCCGTGCGCACGCTCACGTCCAGCCGCGCCCACGCCTCGATGTCGGCGGGGATCAGCGGGTACGCCTCGCGCATCGAGAGCGGGTGGTCCTCGCGCAGCGGTTCGGACAACGGGGTGTTGCCGAACGTGCGGGGTTCCACCTCGGTGAACACCCCTCTGGCCGCGAGGGCGCGCAGCAGCCGAAGCAGCGAGCGCGGCTGGGCGCCCACCGCGGTGGCGATGTCGTCGACGTCGCGCGGCCCCGTGGCCAGTTCGTCGGCGATGCGCAGCTCGCACGCAACGCGCACCGCGAAGGGCACGACGATGTCGGCCAACTCCGTCAGGCGCAGCACCGAGGGCACGTCGAAGCGCGGGGCCGCCCGCCGCGCCCCGCGTGCCTCACTCCCGGCCGGCGAGCTCACCGCGCTCGGCCAGGTTGTCGACGACGTGCTGCTCGACGTGGTCCACGGTGGTGATCGAGCGGGCCACCTCCTCGTCGATGGGCGGGAGGTCGAACTCGTCCTCGAGCGTGAACGCCAGCTCCAGCAGCGACAGCGAGTGGAACGAGAGGTCCTCCACCAGCCGCAGCTCGCTGCGCACCTCGTCGCCGCCTTCGGGCGCGACCTCGGCGATGATGCCGCGGATCGTCTGGCGGACCTCCTCCTCGGAGCGTTCCTCTGCGACCGCTTCCGTCATCTCGTGCCCTCCGTCGCGTGCAGACTCCTTGCCATTGGCCTGCACGCTAGGGTTGGGCCCGCCGCTTCGGCAACGTGCCCCGCACACCGCACCCCGAGAATGTCCACTCAGGACGACTCGACGGCGTGCACCGGTAGCCTGCGCAGCCCGCGCACCACGGGATGCCGGCGCACACGCGGCCTGCCACGGCGCCGCGGGGCCGAAGCAGCAGGCAGGATGCGCTCGGCCTCGCCGGCCCTCGCCAGCGCGGCGACCCGGTCGAGCAGCGTCTCCAGCACGATCCTGGCCTCCAGCCTCGCGAGCTGGGTGCCGAGGCAGAAGTGGATGCCGGTGCCGAAGCCGAGGTGTTCGCGGGCGGGCCTGCCGGGCAGGAACCGGTCGGGCTCGGCGAACCGCTCGGGGTCGCGGTTGGCCGACCCCTGCAACAGCAGCACGCGTGCGCCCGAGGGCACGCGGGCCGAGCCGATGTCGTACTCCGTCAGCGCCAGCCGCCACACCGCCTGCACGGGCGCGTCGAACCGCAGCGTCTCCTCGACGGCGGGCCCGATCAGGTCACGGTCGGCGCGTACCCGCTCGGCCTGCTCGGGATGGTCCAGCAGGGCCAGGCACAGGTTGGTGATCAGGTTGGTCGTCGTCTCGTTGCCCGCGATGAGCAGCAGGGTGCAGAACGCCTCCATCTCCCTGCTGGTGAGTTCTTCGCGGCGGGTGAGGCGGCTGATCAGGTCGTCGCCGGGGTCGGCCTTGCGGTCGGCCACGGTCTCGGCGAAGAACCGGCCCATCTCCCACGAGGCGACGGCGATCTCGCGGGGCGGCATGTTCAGCCCGCCGATCGTGGCGTCCGACCACCGTTTGAAGTCGTCCCGGCGCTGCGGGGGCACGCCGAGCAGCTCCGCGATGATCGTGATGGGCAGCGGGCCCGCGACGTCGCGGACGAGGTCCGCCTCGCCCGCGCGGGAGGCCGCGAGCAGCCCGTCGACGAGTTGCTCGGTGACCGCGCGCACGCGGCCTTCCAGCGCGCGCATCGTTGCCGCGTCGAAGAACCGGTTGACCGCCTTGCGCAGCGCGGTGTGCTCGGGCGGGTCGGAGTTGAGCAGGAACCGCGCGCCGTCGGGTGAACCGCCGGGCGGCGCCGACGAGAGCACGTCGTGGGCGCGGAACCCCGCCGAGACGTGCTCGTGGGTGCTCACCAGCCATGCGTTGAGCTCGGGCGAGTACACGGCGCCGCCGGCCGCGCGCAGCCGCGCGTAGTACGGGTACGGGTCGGCGGCCACGCTCGGGTGGAAGAGGTGCTCGGTGGCGCTGTTCGTCGTGCTGATCGTCGCCTCCCGGGTGCGTGTGGTCACCAGGTCAGTGAGGGGTCGATCTCACCGACCCGCGTGGCGCCGAGCACCTTGACCGACTCTCGCGCCGTCGTCGCGTGCTGGGTCAGCGTGTGCACGTCCCGCAGCCTGCGCTCGATCGGAGCTCCGATGTAGACACCGGAGCTTCCGGCCAGTGTGTGCGCGGTGTCGACGACTCTGGTGACGGCGGCGGCGATGTGGTGACAGCCGCCGCGCACCAGCGCCCGTTCCTCCACGCTGGGCACAGTGCCTTTCCCGGCATGCGCGTGCAGCAGCCCGGCGAGCCGGTGCAGCAGCGCGCGGGCGGCCTCGGCCTCCAGCAGCGCGGCACCGACACGGTCCTGGAACACGGGGGAGTCGGCGAGCTTGCGCGGGCTGAACGACGGCCGCCTCCCGCCGGTGGCCAGTTCGAGGACGTCCTCGACGGCGCCCGCGGCGATGCCGACCCCGGACGCGGCGACGACCATGCCGCTGTACTCCACGGCGGGCACGCGGTAGGCGGGCCGGTCCAGTGTCGGCGACGAGCCGCTGAGCACGGCGGTCCGCTCGGCGGGGCAGTCCAGGCGGTGCGCGACGACGTCGTGGCTGCCGGTACCGCACAGTCCGGTGGCGTTCCACGTGTCGAGCACCGTGTACTCGGCGGGCCACAGCAGGGCCATCCTGGTGGCCGGTACCCCGCCGGAGCCCTCCGGGACGCCTGGGCCGAACGCGACACACTGGCCGTAGAACCACGACGCGTGCCCGATCCCGGTGGCGAACGGCCACCTCCCCGAGACCCGCCACGCGTGCTCCGCCTTGCGCGCCTTGCCCTTCGGTGCCGCCGCGCCGGCTCCCACGACGTCGCAGCCCGCCGCGTAGACGGTGTCGATGGTCTCGCGCGGGAACCGCGACAGCACGACCTGGGCCATGGCCGCCTGCCCGACCGTCCAGCCGACCGCCCCGTCGGCCCTCGCGAGCTCAGCCACGACGCCGAGCACGTCGGGCAGTGGCAGCTCGTCGCCGCCGTGCTCGCGCGGGGCCGCCATGCGCAGGCAGCCGGAGGCAGCCAGGTCCTTGAGCAGCTCGCCGGGCACCTGTCGTTCCCGCTCGGTGCGCTCGGCGCACCGGGTGACGTCCCCGGCGAGTTCGCGGGCGCGTTCCTCGGTCGTGCTCGCCATGTCCCTCCCTAGGCCGGTGCCGGACTCGTGTGCTGGCAGCCAGGTGCCGGTCAGCCGGGTGCCGTGCTCACCGCGGGGGACCGGGCCGGGTCCCGCCACGGCAGCCGCGCGTTGCCCGCTCCCCGGTAGCGTTCCCGCAGCGTCGTCTCCGCGGGGTCGTAGGACGTGCGGAAGACGCCGCGCCGCTGCAGCTCGGGCACCAGCAGGTCGCAGATGTCGTCGATGCCGCTGGAAGGAGGGAACGGAACGAGGTTGAACCCGTCCACGTCGGAGACCTCCTGCCAGCGTTGCATCTGGTCGGCCACCTCGCCGGCCGAGCCGAAGAGCATGAACCGCCCGCCGCGCATCGGAAGGTGGACGGTCGACACCGTCCGGCGGGCGTCGCCGACCGTCCACTCCCTGCCCGGGTCGGTGCGCCGCACCGCGTCGAGCGCGCTGCGCGTGCCCTGCACGGGAAGCTCGGACAATGGCATGTCCTCCGGGTAACCGGCGAGGTCGATGCCGGTCCAGCCGCACCACTTCGCGAGCCTGCCCTCCGCGCTGTGGAAGCGTTCCATGAGTGCGAGCCGGGCCTTGGCCTGCTCGGTGGTCGCGCCCACCACCACGGGCATCCCTTGCAGCACGGTGACCGAGCGGGGGTCGCGGCCCGCGTCGGCGACCCTGCGGCGCAGGTCGGCGACCACCTCCGCGCCGCGGCGCGGTTCGGCGAGCGTCACGAACACCACCTCCGCGTGCTCGGCGGCGAACCGCAGGCCGCGTTCGGACGTTCCCGCCTGGTAGAGCACCGGCGTCCGCTGCGGGCTCGGCGCGCACTGATGCGGTCCGCGGACGTCGTACCAGCGGCCGTGGTGGTCGATCTGGCGCACGCGGTCGGGATCGGTGAACACGCCGGCCTCGCGGTCGACGCGCACGGCGTCCTCGTCCCAGCTGCGTTCCCACAATGCCCTCGCCACCGCGAGATACTCGTCGGCGCGGTCGTACCGTTCGTCGTGCGGCAAGAACTCGCCGAGCCCGTTGTCGCTGGCCGAGCGCAGGTACGACGTGACGACGTTCCACGCGATCCGGCCCCGCGTCAGGTGGTCAAGTGTGGAAAATGCACGGGCACACAGGTACGGCGGGTGGTACGTGGTCGAGTACGTGACGGCGAACCCGAGCCGCTCGGTGACGGCGGCGAGCGCGGGGATCAGCAGCACCGGATCGATCGAGGGGAGCGCGACGCCGTCGCGCGCCGCCGTGGCCCACGAGCCGCCGTACACGTCGTAGGTGCCGTGCACGTCGGCGAAGAACAGGGCGTCGAAACACGCCTCCTCCAGCCGCCGCGCCACGCCCGTCCAGTACTCGAGGCTGCCGTGGCCCTCGGCGGTGCGATCGCCCGGGTCGCGCCACAGGCCCTCGAAGGACGGAACCGGGGCACACTCGGTGAACAGGTTCAGATGCACCGCGCGAGCGTAACGGCGGCGGCGGTGCGGCCCCGCCGGATCGTGAACGCGGCACCGGCACTCAGCCGACGACCGCGGACAGCGGCACCGACGGCGTGCGGGCGACGAGTGCCGCGGTGGCGAGATAACGGCGCAGCAAGGTCGCCGGCAGCCCCTGCGGGAAGCGGTTCGCCGCCGCCATCAGCACCACCCGCATGCCCTCGCCGACCGGCACGATCCCGAGTTCGAGGCCGAACCTGCCGCCGACGCCCTCCGGCACGAGCGCCTCGGCCTCGACCGGCCCCGCGGGCACCCTGCCCACCCGGTCCGTGATCATCTGGAAGACCACCTCGTCCGCGCGTGCGGGCCCGGCCGCGTCGCCGGGGCGTGGCACGAGGTGGTAGGGCACCTCCTGGTGCCGCACGGCGCCGCTGACTGTGGTGTGGACCTCGCGCAACAGGTCCGCGAACGTGCCGGTGCGGGGTATGCGGGCGCGCAGCACGAGCATGTTGGCGAGGAAGCCGACCGTGCCCTCGGTCTCGGGCCTGCCGCGGTTGGCGAAGATCGACGAGACGGTGAGGTCCCGGTGCCCGGTCGTGGCGTGCAGCACGGTGTAGTGGATGGCCAGCAGCACCGTGAACAGCGTCGTGGAATGCGTGCGGGCGACGGCGCGAAGCGCATCGGTGAGCCCGGTGCCGAGCTCACCGGTCAGCCGGCCGCCGGGATCGGCGCCGCCGCTGGGATGCGGCAGCTCCGTGAACCACACGCCGCGCAGCCGGTCCGTCCAGTAGCCGAGCTGCTCCGCGACGGCGGGGGAGGCGAACCGCTCCCGCTGCCACCGCGCGAACCGCCGGTAGGTCCAGGCCGGGGCGGGCGGTCCGGCCTCGCCGCTCGCCAGCTCGGCAAGGCGGTGGAACAGCAGCGCGGACGACGCCGTGTCGGTGCACAGGTGGTGGACGTTGAGGCTCAGCACGTGGTCGGTGGCGGCGACACGCCACAACGTCGCGCGCGTCGGCCACACCGTGGGGTCGATCGGGCGAGCGGACTCCTCCGCGACGGCCTCCGTGAGCGCTGCCTCCGGATCGGCCGCGCCGTCGAGCTCGACGACCCGCAGCGGGACGGGCGCAGGTGGGTGCACGACCTGGCGCAGCCGGTGACCGGCTCCGTCGAACGTCGTTCGCAGCGTCTCGTGCTCGGCGACGAGCCGGTCGAGCGCCGCCCGCCACCGGTCCAGGGGCAGCGGCCCACGCAGCCGGGCGAGCACGGGGACGTTGAGTACCGACTTGTCGCTGCTGTGCCGCGCCAGCGCCCACAGCATGCGCTGGCCGAGTGAGGCTGACGCGGTCTGCACCCCTTCGGCGGGGGGAGGGGCCGTGGACTGGTTGCCGGTGACCTGGTTCATGCGGGCGAACGTAGCCGTGATGCCAGGGCGGACGCGAAGGGCGCGCTCGTGGTTGTTTGTCGCCGTCTCGCGCGCGCGGACATCATGCCCGCATGGCACGTTTGCAGGTTCGTGGCGAGCTCGAGTCCGTCCTGGACTGGAGCTACGAGCCAACGCACCCGTCGCTGCGCACCCTGTACGAGCGGGCGAAGAGCGCGCAGTGGAGCGCGGAGCACGACATCGACTGGTCCATCGAGGTGCCCTTCGGGGAGCCGCTGCCGGAGACGTCGTGGTTCTCCGTGGCGGCGTTCTCATCATCCCCGCTGGCGCGCGGCGGGAAGCCGATGTGGGACATGTTCCAGTGGGAGCTGCAGTCGTGGATGGTGTCGCAGTTCCTGCACGGGGAGCAAGGTGCGCTCGTCGTCGCAGGCAGGCTCGCCGCGACCATGCCGGACCTGGAGAGCAAGTACTGTGCCGCGAGCCAGGCCGTCGACGAGGCACGGCATGCCGAGGTGTTCTCCCGTTACCTGCGGGAGAACGTGCCCGAGCCGTACCCGATCTCGCCGTCGCTGCGCACCCTGCTCACCGACATCCTCGGCGACGAGCGCTGGGACGTCACCGCGCTGGGCATGCAGATCCTGGTCGAGGCGCTCGCCATGGCCGCGTTCCGGCTCGCCGACCGGACGTTCCACGACGGGCTGATCCGCTCGATCGTGCGGCTCGTGGCGCGGGACGAGGCGAGGCATGTCTCGTTCGGCGTGCTGTCGCTGGAAGGCATCTACGGTGAGCTGACCGCGGCGGAGCTGGCCGAACGCGAGGAGCTCGTGCTGGAGGGGGCCGCGCTGATGCGCAGGCGGTTCCTGCTGGAGGACGTGTGGGAGCGGCTCGAGGTGGACACGGCGGAGGGGGTGACGTTCGCGGCAGGCCACGAGCTGATGGTGGCCTACCGGCAGGCGATCTTCGCCCGGGTGGTGACCTCGCTCGGCCGGATCGGGCTGATGACGCCGGCCGTCCACGATGGGCTGTCCAAGCTGGACCTGCTCGGCTACTCCTCCGGCCGGGCGGCGGCCGTCGGTCTTGGCGCGCGTCGATGACCGGGGGCAACGGCGGCTCGCTCGGTGACGCGGCGCGGGCTCAGGCCCTCGCGGCGCGGCTGTTCACGGCGAGCCTCGGGGCGGGCGAGCTGATGACCGTCTACCTCGGCATCAAGCTCGGCCTGTACGCGGCACTGCGGAACACGCCCGCGTCGGCCGCCGAGCTGGCCGAGCGGGCCGGCGTCGCGTCCCGGTACGCCCGCGAGTGGCTGGAGCAGCAGGCGGCGGCCGGCTTCCTCGACGTCGACGACCCGTTGCTGGACCCGGCGGGCCGCCGGTACACGCTGCCCGGCGGGCATGCCGAGGCACTGCTCGACGGCGACAGCCCGTTTGCGGTGGCCCCGCTGACACTGATGCCGGTCGGGGGCATGGGCGCGGTGCTGCCGCTGCTGCTCGACGCCTACCGCAGCGGCGAGGGAGTGCCCTACGGGGCGTACGGCGCCGACTTCCGGGGCGGGCAAGCCGGGTTGAACGAGCACGTTTTCCGCGCGCAGCTTCCGGGCTGGATCCGGAGGGCACTGCCGGACGTACACGATGTGCTGCGCCGTGACGGTGCGTGCCTTGCCGACGTCGCCTGTGGCACCGGCCGGTCGAGCCTCGCGCTCGCCGCGGCGTACCCGGGCCTTCAGGTCAGTGGTTTCGACCTCGACGAGCCGTCGATCGGCCTCGCCCGCGCCGCCACGCGGGAGGACGGGGTGGCCGACCGGGTGCGGTTCGAAGTCGCCGATGTCGCGCGACTGCGGCGAGAGCGGTGCTACGACGTCGTGACCGTTTTCGACGCACTGCACGACATGCCGGACCCGGTCGCCGTGCTGGCCGGCTGCCGGCGCATGCTCGCACCGGGTGGGACCTTGCTGCTCATGGAACCGCGAGTCCGCGAGGAGTTCCACGCGCCCTCGGACGAGACCGAGCGGTTCTTCTACACCGTGAGCTTGCTGCACTGCCTTCCCGTCGGTCTCGCCGAGACACCTTCGGTGGCCACCGGGACGATGATCCGCCCGGAGCGGGTACGCCGGTACGCGGCGGCCGCCGGGTTCACCGACGTGCGGATCGTGGACGTGGCCCACCGGTTCCACCGCCTGTACCGGCTGGCGTGACCGCGAGCTCGTGCGGCTCACGTGGCGCGCACGGTGACCGGCAGCCGCGACAGCGACCGGAAGGACGTGCTGTGCCTGCGCTGCCGCTCACCCGCGGGCTCGATGTCCCGGAACCGCCGCGCCAGCCGGTCGAACGCGATGCGACCCTCCATGCGGGCGAGTGCCGCGCCGAGGCACAGGTGCGCGCCACCGCCGAAACTCACGTGGGGGTTGGGGCGCCTGGCCACGTCGAGCCGATCCGGGTCGGCGAACGCGCGCTCGTCCCGGTTCGCCGATCCGAGCAGCAGCACGAGCAGCCTGCCCGACCGGATGGCGTGCCCGTGCACGGTCATCGGCTCGCGGACCAGCCGCGCCGCCGCCTGGATCGGCGCGTCGAAGCGGAGGAACTCCTCGACGGCGGACGGTACGAGTGCGGGGTCGGCACGCAGCCGACGCAGCTCGTCCGGAGTGTCGAGCAACGCCGCGACACCGTTGGCGAGCAGGTTCATCGTCGTCTCGAACCCGGCGAAGAACAGGAACACCACGTTGTCCACCACCTCGTCGAGGTCGAGGCGGATGCCGTCGGCGTCCGGTTCGAGCAGATGCGAGAGCACGTCGTCACCCGGGCTCCGGCGACGGTCGGCCGCGAGCGCGCCGACGTACTCCCGGAGCCACGTCACGGCGACGTGGGTCGCCGCTCGGTCGTCGTCCGCGACGACGAGGCCGAACCCGCGCGCGAGGTCGACGGCGTGCGGACGGATCAGCGCGCGGTCGGCCGCCGGGATGCCGATCAGCTCGCACACGACACTGACCGGCAGCGGGAACGCGAGCTCCTCCACCACGTCGAGGCTGCCCCGGTCCAGAGCGGGAACGAGGAAGTCGTCGACGAGCGCACCGATCCGGTCGGTGAGCGCGCGGACGGCGGCAGGCCGGAACGCCCGGTGCATGGCCTTGCGCAGCCGGGTGTGCGCGGGAGGATCGCGGTCGAGCAGGATCCGGGAGAAGAACGACACCGCGGGGCCGTCGCCTACGGAAAGCCGGTGATACTCGGGCGGGTACTCCGAGCTCAGCCGGGGGTCCGCGAGGAAGGCGGCGACATCTTCGTGCCGCGTCAGCACCCACTGGCCCGTCCCGCCCCTGCACACCGGGCCGTACTCACGCAGCCTCGCGTAGACCGCGTACGGATCGTCCAAGACGGCGGGATCGTGCGAGTCGAAGCGAGGCAGACTGCTACGCCGGGCCGGGCTCATGCGCCGACAGTAGGAAGGCGCACGGGGACGGACAAGCCGAGCCGCCCGGCGTCGAGGCAACGCGTCGCCGGAAAAACCTTGGAGGGACAACGAGTATGCAGGCACAGCAGATCGCGGAGGACTTGCGCGGCACGGTCGCCGTGGTGACGGGCGCACTGCGCGGCCTGGGCAGGGAGACCGCCGGCGCGCTCGCCGCGAGAGGAGCGCATGTCGTGCTCGCCGGCCGCGACCAGCGGCGCGGCGCCGAAGCCGTCGCCGAACTGTCTACTCCGGAGGTAGCCGGCGAGGTGTCGTTCGAGCACCTCGACACGGCGTCGATGCGCAGTGCCGCGGACTGCGCCGACCGGTTGACACGGCGGCTGCCGGCCGTGGACCTCGTCGTCGCCAACGCCGGAATCATGGCCGTGCCGTTCGCGCGGAGCGTGGACGGATTCGAGCTCCAGCTCGCGACCAACTACCTCGGCCACTTCGTGCTGATCGAGCGGCTGCTGCCGGCGTTGCTGGCGGCACCGAGGGGCCGCGTGGTGACGGTGACGACGAGCGCACCCGTGCTGCGCCCGATTCGCTGGAACGACCCGAACTTCGACGAGGGCGACTACGACCCGTTCCATGCGTACGGGCAGAGCAAGTCGGCCGCGGTGCTGCACGCGGCCGGGCTGCACCAGCGGTTCGGCGAGGACGGGCTCGTCGCGGTGTCGGTCGCCCCCGGCGTCGCCGTGACCGACCTCGGTAAGCACCTGACCCGCGACCAGATCAAGCACCTGATGTCCCTCGTGCCACGGGATCGCGAACAGCGAAGGCGGATGCGCCCGCGCACGCCTGCCGAGGGCGCGGAGCAGATCGTGTGGGCGGCGACGGGCGAAGCGGCCGCGGAGGGCTCCGGCGGGTTCTGCGAGGACCTCGCCGTGCATCCGCGCCCCGCCGAGGCGGGAGGGCCGGACTCGCCGGAGCAGCTGCGGGAGCTGTCCCGGCGGTTGGTCGCCACCGTCGTCGGCGAGGGTGTTCCGGACTGATGGACACCTCGCCGCGCCTGCCGTACAAAGTCCGGCATACCACCGTGCGGGCCACCGCACCGGCCATTGTGGAAGGAGGGGAGCCGATGGCCGCAGAGCTGCCGGTCGTGCCGTTTCGCCGGCCCCGGGGTATCGACCCGTCACCGGAACTGTTCGAGCTGCATGACCGCGGCCGCGTGATCGAGGTGGGGGTCGGCGAGGACGGCCTGACCGGCTACCTCGTCACCGGCTACGACGACGTGCGGACGTTGCTCGTCGACTCGCGCCTGCGCGCGCCGGGTTCGGTGGGGGAACGGGCGATTCCCTACGGCGTGCCGCCCGTGTTCACGCAGGCGGGGCTGCTGTCCATGGACGGCCCGGAGCACGCGCGGTTGCGGCGGATCATCGGGCCGACCTTCACGGCGAAGCGGGTGGAGCGGCTGCGCCCCCGCGTCCAGGCGGTGGTGGACCGGCTGCTGGACGGGGTCGTCGCTGCGGGGAAGCCCGCCGACCTGCACACCCTCCTGGCCCTGCCGCTGCCGATGGAGGTCAGCTGCGAGCTGCTCGGCGTCCCGATGGACGACAGGGGCAAGTTCGTCGAGTGGTCCGGCGACCTGCTGATGTCGCCGGACGGCGACCCGGCCAAACCGGCGGCGGCGTGGCAGAACATTGCGTCCTACCTCGGCGAGATGCTCGGGCGGCGCAAGGCCGAGCCCGCCGACGACTTCCTCACCGACCTGGCAGGCAAGCTCGACGGCGAGGACGGGCTCACGCTGCACGAGGCGACGATGCTGGCCGCGGGCACGCTCGTCGCCGGATACGAGACCACGACCGTGGAGATCGAGTACTCGGTGGTCGTGCTGCTGCGCCATCCCGAGCAGTACAAGGCGCTGCGCGAGGACCCCGGGCTCGCGGCGGGCGCGGCCGAGGAGGTGTTCCGGCTGTACCCGCCCGGCGTCGGCACGTCGGGGCACCAGCGCTGGGCCGCGACCGACATCCAGCTCGGCGACGTCACGATCCCGAAGGACAGCTTCGTGTTGCTGTGCTTCGCCTCCGCCGCGCTGGACCCGGAGCGGTTCGGACCGGACCCGGAGCGGTTCGACATCACCCGGCGTTCCAACCCGCACATGGTGTTCGGCTTCGGCCCGCACCACTGTGTCGGTGCGACACTGGCCCGCCTGGAACTGGAGACGCTGCTCGCGACATTGCCGCGGCGGTTCCCGGACCTGGCGCTCGCCGTGCCGGAGGAGCGGCTGCGGATCCGCAGCCACGTGATGACGGGCGGGTACCTCGAACTGCCCGTGACCTGGTGAGCCGATGGGCGAGGGGATGATCGCCTCCGATGGTGCCCGGCTCGTCGAAGCGGGAACGGGCGCCACGCTCGATGCCCCCGGGCTGCGCCAGGCGGTGGACCGGGTCAAGGCGGCGCTCGACCGGCTGCCGCCCGGCGCCGTCGGGTCCAGGACGGCACCGTGCCTGCCTTCGGTGCTGCGGCTGCTCGCCGCACTCGAGACCGGCAGGCCCGTCATGCTGCTGCCGCCCCGGCTCCTCGCGGAGCGTCTCGCCGGGCTGGCGGGGCGGTTCGGCCTGCGTGCGGTGCTCGGGCTGGCGGACGCCGAACCGGTTCGGGACGACCCGCCGGCGGGCCACCGCCGCGAGGAGCACCCCGAGCTGTCCGGCTGGGTCCGCACCGGTGGTCTGGACGTCACCCCGCACGGCGACCTCGGCCTCCTGCTGACCACGTCGGGGTCCACGGGTGCGCCCAAGGCCGTCCGGTTGTCCGCGGCGGCGGTGCGGGCCAACGCCGCCTCGATCGGCGCCGCGCTCGGTATCGGGCCCCGTGAGGTCGCGCCGACCAGCCTGCCGTTGTTCTACAGCTACGGCCTCTCGGTGCTGACCAGCCACCTGCTCGCCGGGGCGACCGTGGTGCTCTGCGAAGGCGGGGTGCTCTCGCGCGGATTCTGGCGTGCCGTCGACCGCTACGGCGCGACGTCGCTGGCAGGTGTCCCGCACACCTACGAGACACTCGACCGGGCCGGGTGGCGCCTGGCCGCGCACCCCACACTGCGCACGCTCACGCAGGCCGGTGGCCGTCTCGCGCCGAGGCTCGTCGGGCGGTTCGCCGGTATGGCCGACGCGTGTGCAGGTCGCATGTTCGTCATGTACGGCCAGACCGAGGCGACGGCGAGGATGACCGTGCTGCCACCCGGGCGGCTGCGGGACAAGGCGGGCTCCGTCGGGCCGCCGATCCCGGGCGGGAGCGTGCGGGTCGACGGCGAGGAGGTGGTCTACCGGGGGCCCAACGTGATGCTCGGGTACGCCGAGGACGCCGACGACCTCGCGCGTGGCGACGAGCTGGGCGGGACATTGCGCACGGGTGACACCGGAACCCTCGACGACGAGGGCTTCCTGTGGCTGACCGGCCGGCTCGGCCGGCTCGGCAAGGTGTTCGGGGTACGGGTCGATCTCGACGACGTCGAGCACGCACTGGACGACCTCGGCCCCGCGGCCGCCCTCGCCGAGGACGACCGGGTGGCCGTGTGGTCGGCGGGCGCCGCGAGCGACGCCGAGCTGCTGGGCAGGCTGGCCCGCGAGTTCCAGGTGCACCGTTCGGGTTTCGTCGTGCGCAGGGTCGCCGCGCTGCCGAGGCTGGCCAACGGCAAGGTCGACTACCAGCGGCTGCGGGTAGCCGAGGCAGGACGGGCACCGTGCGGGTAGCGGACACGGCGTCGAACGCCCAGCGGGACGCCGGGGCGGGCGCCGCGGAGGGGCGGCGCACCGGCAGGCGCCGGGCCGAGCTGCTGCCCGAGCTCGCGGAGCTGGTCGAGCATCACCGGTGGCACTGCCCGGAGTACGCGCGGATCCTCGCCGCGACCGGTCACGGGCCCGGGCGGAGCTACACCACCGTCGAGGAGCTGCCATGGCTGCCGGCGCGGCTGTTCAAGGAGCACTTGCTGCGCAGCGTGCCCGCCGAGCGGGTCGCGTCCGTGCTCACGTCGAGTGGTACCACCGGACGCCCGAGCACTATCCACCTCGACGCCGCCGCCACCCGCGCGCACCAGCGCTCCCTGTTGCACGCCCTGCGGCCGGTTCTCGACGGCAGGCGGCTGCCGATGCTCGTCGTCGACAGCCGCGCGCAGGCCGGCCGCGGTGCCACCCGGTCGGCCCGCGCCGCGGGCGTGCTCGGCGTGATGGGTGCCGGCCGCGACCACACGTTCGTGCTCGACGCCGACGACCGGCTCGACACCACCGCGCTGTCGGCGTTCCTGCGTCGCCACTCCGGTACGCCGTTTCTCGTCTTCGGCTTCACCTATCTCGTGTGGACCCGGCTCATCCGGCCTGCCGATGAGGCCGGCATGGACCTCTCCGGCGGGATCCTGCTGCATTCGGGTGGCTGGAAGCGGCTCGCCGACCAGGCGGTCGACGCCGGCACGTTCCGTGCCGCCGCCCTGCGCACCGGGCTGACTCGCGCACACGACTTCTACGGCATGGTCGAGCAGATCGGTGTCGTGCACCTGGAACACGACACCCCCGGCCTGCTCTGCCCACCCGACGGCGCCGAGGTGATCATCCGCGACCCGGCGACGTGGCGCGAGGCGCCGCCCGGCCAGGCCGGGCTCATCCAGGTCGTGAGCACGCTGCCCCGGTCCTACCCGGGACACTCGCTGCTCACCGAGGACCTCGGGATGGCCCACGCCGACACCGATGGCGACGGCACGTGGTTCTCCGTGCTCGGCAGGCTGCCACGCGCGGAGGCCCGCGGCTGCGGCGACACCGGAGCGGGACCATGAGCGTGGTGGCGCCGGTCGTGCCCACGGGAGGCCCGGTGGAGGTCGCGGCAGTGCTCGCCGAGGTGGCCGCGCCGGCGAGGCCGTTGGAGGTCGGCGACCCCCGTGTTCGCGAGCTGCTGGCGGAGCTCGCGCGGCGGCTGCTCGATCCCGCGCTGACGCGGCGGCACCCGGAACTGGCGCCGCTCGGGTTCTTCCTGCGCGGGGCGGGCGTTTCGGGCATTCTGCGCCGCCTCGACGGTGGTGACGGTGGCGAAGGCGAGGTGCGGCTGCCCCGCGGTCTCGTGTTCCACATCCCACCAGCCAATGTGGACACACTGCTCGGCTACTCATGGGCGCTGTCTTTGCTCGCGGGCAATGCCAACGTCGTCCGCGTCTCCGAGCGCGTCTCGGGCGCCGCGACCGCGTTGCTGGACATCGTGGCCGATGTGCTCGCCGAGGCGGACCCCGACCTCGCGCGCACCCAGCGGTTCGTCCGTTACCCACGCGAGGACGCCGCGACCGCCGAGCTGTCCTCGGCGTGCGATCTGCGGGTCATCTGGGGCGGGGACGCCACGGTCGACGCGATCCGCAGGAACCCGCTCCCGCCGAGGGCCCGCGACCTCACGTTCCCCGACCGCTCCTCGCTGGCCCTGTTCAGCGCGGAGGGCTGGGCGAGTGCGACACCACGGCAGCGACGGGCGGCGGCCGCCGGCCTGCACGACGACGTGTTCCTGTTCGACCAGGCGGCGTGCGCTTCGCCGCGCACCCTCGTGTGGGTCGGCGACGAGGCCACCGCGCGGGATGCCGGTGCCGAGCTGGTCGAGCTGCTCGGGGAGACCGTCGCGAGGCGTGGCACGTCGGTGGACGCCGCGATGGCCGTCGAGAAGCACGTCGCCACGTACGGGCTGGCCGCGACGTCGGCGGTGCGGACCGTGCGCTTCCACGGCAACGACATCGCCGTGCTCGACCCTGTCTCGCCGGACCGGTTGCCCCGCCGCTGGCTCGGCGCGGGCACCCTTGCCGAGATCCGCCTCGATGACCCCGTCGAGCTGGTTCCCCTGCTGCACCGGCGCGACCAGACGGTCGTCCATTTCGGACTCGCGCGGGCGGACCTGCTCCGGCTGGCGAGGGCGCTCGGCTCCCGTGGTGTCGACCGGCTGGTGCCCGCCGGCGAGGCTATGCGGTTCGGCGCGGTGTGGGACGGGTACGACCTGCCGCGTGAGTTCACCCGCATCGTGACGGTGCGCGGATGATCCCGCAGGCCGCACCGGGAGATCCGCGGATGCCCCGGCTCGGCGTGCACGCCGAGCCGGGGCATCCGGTGTGGTCGGCCCTTGCCGGGCTGGGGGACTGGTTCAGCGTGCGAGAGGGGCTCGGCGACGACATCGACGACATCGACGCCGCCTACCTCGGGGCAGATGACGCCGGTGCGCACGCCGAGGGCCTGCTCGGCCGCGGGACACCCGTGCTGATGCACTCGCCATCGCGTCACCGGGCGCTCGCGTCGGCCCTGCGCGCCGCGCGGCGGTCCGGGGTGGGCTGCTCGCTGGTCGACCTTTCCGGAGCGGTGCACCCGCTCGTCACCGCCGCACGGGAACGGCTCGGGGACGGTGGCGTGTCCGAAGTGGAGGTGTCGACTCCCGAAGGGGGCCTCGACACCGCGCTGCGCGTTCTGCATGCGGTGCTTCCCGCCCTGCGACCGTGGCGCCTCACCGCGCGTACACCAGGGCTGGCGGTCGGCACGGTCGCGGGCGCCGCGACCACGATCGCGATGCGCCCCGCCACCGGTCCGGCGGATCTCCAGCCGGACCGGATCGTGTTGCGCGGCCCCGCCGGTACCGTCATCGGCTCCGCCGATGGCGTCACGTGGCTACCCGGTCCGTTCGGAGGCGAGCCGAGCCGGCAGGGCGGAATGCCCGGCCTGGTGGCGACGCTGCGGGAGCGGCTGGCCACGTGGCACGCTGCGGTGGCCGCCGGCCGCACCGGGGCCAGGGACGCGGCGGACGCCCAGCTCGACCTCTCGATCACCCGGCTCGCCGAGGAACTGAACACGGCGCTCGGCGAGACCCCGCCGCCCACGTTCCCGCCCGGGCTCTGCGATGCCGCGCACCAGGCTGGGTTGCGCCATGCCGGCGATCCCTCGGTGCCGTCCAGTGCCGCGCGGGACCTCGATCGCACGGCCGTCGCCGCGATGGCGGAGGTGCTGGGGGGCCCGTGCGGGGACGGGCGGTGGCGCACGGTCGACGACATACTGGGCCGCATGCGCGCGGCAGGCCGGCACGCCTGGATCCTGCGCCGCTGGGTGGCCGTGCTCACGGAGGAGGGACTGCTCGAGGCCCGCGGCGGCAGCCTGCGCGCCGCCGTCGCGCCGCGCGGGGAGAACGGGCAGGGCGGAGCGGACGGGGACATCGAGCGTGCGTATGCGGCGCTGGGCTTCCCGCCGAACGTCGGCGCGTTCCACGCCGAGGTCCGTGCGCGCCTCGCGGAGATCGTGCGTGACGAGACGTCGGTGCGGGAGTTGCTGTTTCCCCGGGGTGGTACGGAGATCGCCGAGGCGTTGTACGCGCGAGGATGGCCGGGCCGCTACCTCAACGCCGCCGTGGCACATGCCGTGCGCGCGGTGCTGGACCGCGCGCACGGCACCCCGACCGTGCTGGAGCTCGGCGCGGGTGTCGGCGCCACCACCACCGCGGTTCTCGATGAGCTCGCCGGCGCTGGACCTCCGGATCTCCGGTACGTTTTCAGCGACATCTCGCGGCTGTTCCTCGTAGCCGCAGCGCGCAGGCAACGGTCCTGGCCGGGCATGCGGCACGCGCTGCTCGACATCGACGGCGACCTCGTCGCGCAGGGCGCCCCCGCCGGGTCGGCCGACGCCGTCGTCGCCGCGCACGTCCTGCACAACGCGGTGGAAATCGGCAGAACACTGCACACCATCCGCGCCACCCTGCGCGAGGGCGGCATGCTCGCCGTGATCGAGTCCACGCGGGAGAGCTACCCGCTGCTCGCGTCCATGCAGTTCCTGATGTCCGCCGACGACGGGGGCGCGCGCCCCGGCTCCGCCGACGGCCGTGCGGGCACCGACCGGATCTTCCTCGACGCCGGCCAGTGGCGGGCGGAACTGGCCGCTGCCGGGTTCCGCGTGGAGTGCGAGCTGCCGCCGGTCGAACACGAAGGGGCCGCGCTCGGGCAGACGTTGCTGATCGCCACGGCAGGCCCACCGGAAGGTCCACCCGCGAACCGGGAACCACCGGAACAGCCGCAACTACCGGGAGAGCCGAACAAGAGGGGGGCCTGACCATGACGGAACCACCGACCCCGCCGGTCGGCACGCCGCTCGCCGGGGGCCGACCGCGGGCCGCCGATCCCCGCCGCTGGTGGGCGCTGGCCGTGCTCGGCACGGTGCAGGCCGTGTTCGTGCTCGACCTGACCGTGGTGAACGTTGCGTTGCCCAGCATCCGCGCCGACCTCGGGTTCGCCGAGTCCGGGCTCGCGTGGGTGGTCAACGGCTACGCCCTGATGGCGGGCGGGTTGCTGCTGCTCGGCGGCCGTTCCGGGGATCTGTTCGGGCGTAAACGACTGTTCCTCGTCGGCACCGGTCTGTTCACCGCCGCTTCACTGGCCGCGGGACTCGCGCAGGAGCCGTGGATGCTGGTGGCCGGGCGGTTCGCGCAGGGCGTCGGCGACGCGCTCGCCGCGCCGGCGATCTTCGGGATCGTGGCGACGACGTTCACGGAGCCGGGGGAGCGCAGCAAGGCACTCGGTGTGCTCGCCGGACTCAGCGGCGTCGGCGGGACGCTCGGCATCACGTTGTCCGGCCTGCTCAACGAGTACGCGTCGTGGCGCTGGGTGTTCCTGATCAACGTGCCGGTCGGCCTGGTCGCGATGCTGCTCGCCGGCAGGTTCGTCGCCCGCGGCTCGCCGGGGCGCGACCTCGCGGGCCGCACCGACGTGCTCGGCGCGCTGACACTCACCGGCGGGTCGCTCGGGATCGTGTACGCCGTGCTCCGGTCCGCGGACCACCGGTGGACGGATCCGTCGGTGACCGGGCCGCTGGCACTGGGCGTGCTGCTCGCCGCCGCGTTCGTGGTGGTGGAGCGGCGCTCGGCGCAGCCGCTCGTGCCGCTCGGGTTCTTCCGCGACCGGGTCCGGGTCGCCGCGTGCGTGGCGAGCCTGCTTTTCGCGTCCGGGTTCTTCGCGATGTTCTTCCTGCTCACGCTGTTCGTGCGGGGCGTGCTCGGCTGGAGCGCGCTCGGCACCGGCCTCGCGTACGTGCCCTACGGCCTGCTGATCGTCGGCGGGGCGACGACGTCGAGCATGCTGGTGCCCCGCGTCGGGGCGAGGGCGATGCTGGTGTGCGGCAGTCTCGTCACCGTGGCCGGGCTCGCGCTGTTGGCCCTGCTGATCGGGCCGGACGCGACGTTCGGCGGTGCATTCCTGCCGGCGACACTGGTGATCGGCCTCGGCGCCGGGCTCACCCTGCCGACGCTCACCGTGGGCGCGCTGCACCGGGTCACCGAGGACAACGCCGGCCTCGCGTCCGGGGTGCAGACCTCGGCCAGCCACATCGGTAGCTCGCTGGGGATCGCCGTACTCGTGGCCGTGTCCACCACCGTGGGGCCGTCGGTCGGGGGCGGCGCGGGCGCCGCCACCGCGGTGGACGGTTTCCGCGCCGCCATCCTCACCGCGGCCGCCGCAGCGGCGCTCGCCGCCGCCATCGCGGGTTGGCTCGTCGGCCCTGATGCCGGTAAGCGCGTACCGGCCGAGCCCACGCGGGCGGCGCGGGCCTGACTGGACGTGCTGTCCGGGTCAGGCGCCGGCGTAGGTCCCGATCGTCCAGTACACGCCCTCGTGGTCGCGGATGGTGAAGGTCGTGGACCCGTAGCTGGCCTCGTGCAGCTCGAACATGACGCGGACGTCCAGCTGGCGTACCCGCTCCCACAGCGTGCGCACGCGGTCCTCGCTCGTGACGAGGTACACGGCACCGACACCGGCGGGAAGGGGATCCGGCGCGCCCTCGTCCACAGCGGCGGACGCGATCATCACGGCGCCCCCGTCCGGCCAGACGAGCTCCGCGTGAGCGACGAGGTCCCCTTCGGGCACCTCGATCGTCTGCCGGAAGCCGAACGTCTCGCACAGGAACGCGATGGCCGCCTTGGCGTCGGTGTAGCGCAGAGTGGGCCACACCGCCGAGGGACGCGCCGCGGCCGTGCCTTCGCCGGCTTCCGTCGCCGTGCCGGTCTGTTCCATGGTCTGTACCTCCTGCGGCTGCTGTGGTGACGCTCGTCATTGTGGCCTCGGTGGCCGCCTCCGGCCAGTTGGTCGTTGTGGACGCGCACACCGCCATCAACCGAGGACGGTGTCCGCGATCGTGTCGAGGGGGCCGGTCCGTGACAGGTGCGCGTCGAGCCAGAGCGCCCGCCGGTACCACCAGTGCAGCGGGAACTCCCACGTGACGCCGGTACCTCCGAACGTCTGCACGGCGGTCTCGCACACCGAGACGGCGCACCGCGTCGAGGCGTGAACGGCCGCGGCGACCTCCGCCTCGCCGCCCGGTCCGTCCTGCAGTACGCACGCGGCGCGGTAGACCAGCGAGCGGGCGAGTTCGACGTCGGCGTACGCCTCGGCCAGTGGGTGTGCCACGGCCTGGTAGGAGCCGATCGGCTTGCCGAACTGCACCCGGTTCGTGGCATGGTCGACGGCCAGTTCGAGCCCTCGCTCGGCGACGCCCACCCCCTCCGAGGCGAGCATCATGCCGGTGCGCTCGGTGACCGTGCCGAGCAGCCGGCCGTCCGGATCGGCCGCGAGCAGCCGGGCCGGCGCCGCCGAGAGCTCGACGTCGGCCTGCCGCCTGAGCGGGTCGATGCTGTCGACGCCGTAGTGGTCGAGCACCGCCACACCAGGGCCGTCCGACGAGATTGCGAACAGCGCGGGACCGTCCGCCGTGCTCGCCGCGACGACGATCTCGCCGACCGACCGGGAACCGGGCACGAGGGCGAGTCTGCCGTGGAGGGCCCATCGCTCGCCTCCGTTGCGTGCGTCGCACGTGGCCACGCTGCCGGCAAAGGCGACCGGACCATGCGGCTCGACGCCCGCGGCCCGGTAGCACGGCAGGGCCGCTCCCGCGGCGGCGTACCACAGCGCCGGAGCCAGCGTCCGCCCCGTCTCCTCGGCGATCAGGGCGAGCTCGACGGTGCCCAGCTCGGCGTCGAGCCACCCCAGTTCGGCCAGTTCCGTCCAGTGCTCGTGCGGCGTACCGGACTGGCATAGCTGCGCGACCCGTTCGAGCGGGTAGCGGTCGTCCAGGTATCGGCGGGCTGTGGCCTTGAGATCGGCCTGCGTCCGGGTCGGGTAGAAGTCCATCCGCCGTCGTCCTCCGTCAGGTCCGCGACCGGGGCAACCGGAGCACCCGCTCGGCGACAACGCCGCGCAGGATCTCCGAGGTACCTCCCTCGATGCTGTTCGTCCTGCTGCGCAACCGCTGCCGCTGCCAGTAACCGCCCCAGAAGGTGCCCGGTCCGCCGAGCTGCGCCTGCTCCCCGAGCAGATGGCAGCCCAGCGCGGCGACCCGCTGGTTCACGCTCGACCAGCGCAGCTTGAGGATGGCGCTTTCCGGGCCGGGCTCGCCCGTGCGTTCGAGAGCGGCGAGCGCACGGTAGCCGGTGTGCCGCAGGGCTTCGAGCTGCACGTGCAGGTCCGCGATGTCCTTGCGCACCACGGGATCTCGATCCTTCCCCAACTCGATGGCCGTCCGTACCAGCCTGGCGAACTGGACGGAGAGGCGTGCCGTCAGTGCGATGCCGAACGTGCCCCGCTCGTGCGCCAAAGTGGTCATGGCGACCCGCCAGCCACCACCGCGTGGGCCGAGCAGGCGATCCTCGGGCACGACCACGCCGGTGAGCGCGATCCTGCTGAAGTCGGCGTCACCGGACATCTGGCGCAGGGGCCGCACCTCCACCCCGGGAGCGCGCATGTCTATCAGGAAACAGCTCAACGCCTCGTGTTTCGGCCCTTCCGGCTCGGTGCGGGCCAGCAGCAGGCAGTGGTCGGCGAGGTGGGCGTATGAGGACCAGACCTTTTCGCCGTCGAGTACGAACCCGTCCGCGTGCGACCTGGCGACGGTTCGCACGGCCGCGAGGTCGGATCCTGCCTCCGGCTCGGAGAAACCCTGACAGAACAAGGCGTCTCCGGACAGAATGCGGGGCAGGAAGGCCGAGCGTTGCCGGTCGGTGCCGTACCGGATGATAGTCGGTCCGACCATGTTCGTGCCGATCACGTTGACGTGGTCGGGCGCTTCCGCCAGCGCGCATTCCTCGGTGTGGATGGCCTGGTAGCCTCCGTCGAGCGCGCGACCGCCGTACTCGGTCGGCCAGGTGATACCGGCGTATCCGGCTTTCCACGATGCGCGGCTCCATTCACGCAACGCGGCGGCGTCCCAGACGCGTGGCGCACCCGGACCAGCGGGTGCGCCATTGGCGTCGAGCCATTCCCGGACTGCAGCGCGGAACTCGCGCTCCCGCTCGCTATCGCTCAGGCGCATGGCCCACGAAGGTAGCCGGGATGGCCCTGGCGGGACAGCCTCGGTGAACGATGAGCCCGCCGCATGCTCCGGTTCTGGCGAAAGTTGAGTGTGCAGGTCGACCGTGTCGGTCCATTGACATGCGACAGCTGGTGGTTTGGTCGGTCCTCTACTGTTCGAGTATCGGCGGAAGTTCTTTGACGATACTGTTGGTTCTCCTGGGATAACAGGGCTTCGATGAGGGTTCCTGCCCGGCTTGCCGCGAAGCGACGGCCTGGCGCCTGCTCCGAGCGGCCGCTCCGGCCGAACCAATCGAACGCGTAGCACCCGCGCACCCCGACCGCGCAGATCGTCCGGAATCCTCCGAGCCAATGGCATGAGCGGAGGGGCCCGTCGACGGGCATCGAGGCCAGGGCGGTTCCGCTGTGCGAATCCCAGATCCGCAGGCGTGTGCAGTATGCGGCGAGGGTGTCGCGGATCTGGTCGGCGGTCCTGGTCGACACGAACGGCTTCGAGTCGGCGTTCCGTTCGTTGATCCAGCGGCGGACGGACGTTCTCAAGGCAGTACGTCGGTGCGATCCGGGGGTCGGCGTCAGACCAGTATCAGCCGCACAGCGCGAGAAGACGTTGGAGATCGGTGTGCAGGTGGTCAAGCGCGCTGCGGTAGAGCTGGGGTCCCACGGAAACCCGGGCCACGCCGATGGCACGAAGCTCGTCCAGCGATCCGCCTTTCAGCGAAAGACCAGCGTTCACCGGTGCGCCGACCTCGGCGACGATGGCACGGAGATCATCCGGCCCTGCTCCGATAGGGAATACGCAATCAGCGCCGGCCGACCAGTACGCCGCAGCCCTGCTGGTTGCATCGGCACGCTTCTGATTCCCCACCAGAGGCGAGGAGGAGACGAACGAGTCGATCCGGGCGTTGATGACCAGCGGTACCCCGATGCGGTCGGCGGCCGCGCGCATCTGGGCGATGTACGTGGCGCGGACATCGGCGTCAACAAGGCCGCCGTTGGCGTGATCGGAGTCCTCGATGTTGCAGCCGACGACTCCGATCCCGCGCAGCAGTTCGACGAGTTCCTCCGGCGCCATCCCGTAGCCGGCCTCGGCGTCGACGGTGACCGGCACGTCGACAGAGGCTGCGATGCGTTGGGCGACCAACATCATCTCCTCTCTCGGGGCGCCCTCACCGTCGTCATAGCCCAAAGCGGCGGAGATCGCGTTGCTCGCGGTCGCGACTACCGCGAAGCCCGCGTCGGCGACGGCGCGGGCGCTTCCCACATCCCAGGCGTTCGGCAGCACCAGCGGAGCGCCCGGGATGTGCAAGGAACGAAGGAGCTTGGCCTTGTCGGTCTGATCGGACACAGTGGCCTCAGTCGACGAGTGCGCCGGCGGAGAGGTTGGCGATGGTTCCGGTCATGACCCCACCTCGATCTGCGGCCAGGAACGCGGCCGTCTCTGCTATCTCAGAAAGCGTAGGCAGTCTCTTGAGCAGCGTTCCCTGAGCCAGTCCCTCGTCGAGGAATTCCTGCACTGTTTTCCCGGTTGCTTCCGCACCCGGCTGGAAGAGGTCCTTCGTGTAGGAACCTGCCGCAGGCGCATCGGCGACAGCGTGCGGGCGGATGCCGATGACCCGGATGTTGCTGGGGGCCAGCTCCGCGGCCAGCACCCGCGAGAAGGCCTCCTTGCCGGCGGCGCTCGCCGCGTGCCCCAGAATGCCGCCGACAGCCAGCTTGGCACCCGGTTCGGACAAGGTCAGTATGACGCCGGGACGCTCGCGACCCATGTGGCGCGCCACGGCCTTGCTGGTGATGAACATCGTCCTCAGGAAGCCGTCAATTGGCCGCATGAACTCGCCCAGCGAGAGGTCTGCGAGCATGGTCCCCTGGTCATGCATGATGCTCACGGCATTGACGGCGATGTCGATGCTGCCGGTCGTCTCCGCGATCGCATCTGCGTGTCTTTCGGTCGCCTGTTGATCGAATACGTCAACTTGTGCGGTCTCGACCATTCCGCCCGTGGCGGTGATATCGCCCGCGACGGCGTCGAGCTTCGCCTGCGTCCGACCTGCGATGAAGACCCGTGCGCCTTCCCGGGCGAATACCCGCGCGATGGCGCCACCGATAGCGCCTCCGCCTCCATAGATGACCGCGTTCTTCTTTTCCAACAGCAATTCAGTCACGACCTGACCTTTCGTGGGTTGGCCAAAGCGCGGCGGGGTGAGTTTCTTGCAGCATGATCTGCTACTCCGCTTGAGTGCGTGCGACATCGACAAGGGCCGACATCGGCCGAAGGGGTCGCTTCCGGCAACCTGTCGTCAGCTGTGCTGCTGACGCTGGATCTGTTCTGCGATGCGCTTGATGCGGTTCAGGCGTTCATCCCAGGTCTTGCCGACTTCATTCAGTTGCCGGACAGCGCGGGAGAGCTGCGCCTGGTCCACTTCGTAACGGCGCTCACGGCCCATCGGTGTCGCGTGCACCAGGCCGGCGCGGTCGAGAACACCCAGATGCTTGGTGACCGCCTGGCGCGATATCGGAAGACGATCACTAAGGCCGGTCGGCGTAGCGACTCCGTGCGCGAGCAGCAGATCGATCACGCGGCGCCTGATCGGGTCGCCGATCGCCGACCAGACTTCATCATCAACGGTGACAGTCATCGCGTCACCACGGACGCCGCATACCTCTGCAACCTGGGCAGGAACAGGTCCCAGCCGCGCTCGTGGTCGTGGAACGCTTCCTCGAGCACATCAGGTTCCCAGCCCTTGTCCCGCCAGCCGCTCTCCGTCAGGCGCAGGATCGTGCCGTCACCGGAGGCTTCGAGCTCAAAGGTGGCGAGCAGCGCGTTGTCTGCCGCAGGCGTCTGGCCGTCAGGAGCGACCCAGTAGAACGCGAACTTGCGAGGCGGGTCGACCTCGACGACCGTCAGAGGTGCAACCTTCGAGCGGTCGCCCCAGGTCAGTTCGCCGACTTCGCCCGGCACGGGCTTGAACGACGCGTCATCGGCCCACCACATCTTGATGTGTTCGGGACGACTCACCACATCGAACACGACCTCCGGTGCCGCGTCGATACGGATCTCGCGTTCCAACGTTCTGAACTCCATTGCAGACCTCCGATAGGCAACCACCTGTTGCGGTTCACTGTGCCACACACAAGCAGCATTGCGCAACCGCTTGTTGCGCGCCGGGCAGGCCTGACCGGCCAGGACGTTCCTCGACAACGACGACGAGATGGTTCTGGCTCCGTCGCTCGGTCAGCGCGGGCAGGCGCTCGGAATGACGTAACGGGACGCGCAGGTCCTTGAGCGCGTGACGACGGCGATCCACTCGTTCCTGTTCGCCACTGAGGCCGAGCTGAATGAAGGTCAGCCGGGGCGTCGCGTAAACCAGCTTGGCAAAGTTCAGTTGGTCGCGAAGACGAACGCCGGGTGGTTCTCAGGAGAGTGGCCAGTTGCGTAGGGCGGTGTCGGCCATTTCCTGGAGTTCGTCGCGGCCGACTCCGCTCGCGGCTTGCACGGAGATGCCGAATGCCAGGGTGGTGACGTAGCGGGCCACTAACGCCGGATTGGTCTCCCGAGGCAGGTCGCCGTCGTCGACGGCGCGCTGGAAGCGTCCCGGACGCGGAAGCAGCCGTTGTTACGCCAGGCGGCGAGAAGGTCGCGGACCGCGCGCCCGGAGTCGCCGGTGGCCAGGGCGCCCTGGACGCCCAGGCACCCGTGGGGATGTCGGGCGCGCGCGGTGTAGCGCTCCAGGGCCTTGCGGAACATGTTTGATAGTGCCCCGAAGCGCCAGGGAGGTACGAGGTTCATCCCGCCATGCTGATGCGTCGGCGGCACCAGGCGTAGCCGGCCACGATCGCGCCGATCATGATCACCTGGAACACGACGTCTTCCGTCCGGTCTGCTAGGGATACCAGCAGCAGCCCGAACGACGCCGCCGCGAGCGTCGCGCCGAAGCATGCCGCCAACCGGTCGTGGGTCGCCCAGCCGCCGCGCTCCCATCTCCCCAGCAGGGCGGCCACGGCACCGGCAAGCAGAGTGGCCGCGAGCGTCCACCACACGAACGAGGTGAGTGGTTCGAAATTGAGGAGTCAGATGGCGACTGTGGAGCTGACGAGCGAAACCTTTCCCGGACCCTCAACGGGCCGGGAAGCGTGCTGGTGGAGTTCTGGGCAGCGTGGTGCGGGCCGTGCCGGATGTTCGGGCCGGTATTCGAGCGGGTGCCGGAGAAACATCCGGACATTGTCTTCGGCAAGGTCGATACCGAGGCGCAGCCGCAGATCGCCCGTGCGTTCCACGTTCGGTCCATCCCGACCCTTGTGGCGCTGCGCGGTGCCATGCCGGAGTCGATGCTGGACCAGCTGATCGCGACGTTGCGCACGGTCCAGCCGAACAGCCGTGAGCTGGGGCGCGTGGGCTGAGCCCGCCCCCAACGCCATGCCGCATCAAGATGTATAATGCTCTATACACGACTGCATTGAAGCAATCGATAGCTCATACAGTCACCACTACTCCGTCATTAGCAAGAACGCAAAGACGACAGGGGCCGCAAGCAGTGCTTCCGCTTGCGGGCCCTGTTGCTGGGCGTCAGCTCACGGGCTCCGTAGCGGGAGGTGACGGAGGTTTACCGAGTGCGGACAGCACCTCACCGACCGGACGCCGTGGTGTGGCGGGCGATGGTTCCGCGTTCACCGAGGCCCAGCCCACACGGAGCACGGCCTGTGGGTGCCCGTCGCCGGCGAGGACCTGTTGCCGGATCGTGTGCCGAGCCCTTTGACCTCCAGCGGTTCGGTGAGCGGGCAACCGGCCAGTCTCAGACCGGTGGCGGTGAGCAGAACCTGGCTCATCGCTTCCTGGCCCGCAGCTGCGATATCGGATCGTCTGATGCGGACGCGAGCACAAGCACGCCAGCGTCCTCCTCCGCTGTGAGATCCTGCGAATTCGGCTGGACGGCAGTATCCCGGACGACAATCCGTCCGGCACCGCCATCTACTCCAGCGGGCATCGGAACGTCCAGGGCATCACGTTCGGCCCCGACGGAACGACGTACGCCTCGGAGCTCGGCCATCGCACGTGGGACGAGGTGAACGTGCTCACGTCCGGGGCCGACTACGGCTGGCCCGAGGCCGAGGGCACCGACGGCGAAGGCGGGCGGCCGCCGATCTTCATCATCCACCCCGACGACGCGTCTCCGTCAGGCATCGCCTACGCCGCCGGATCACTCTGGATGGGAGCACTGGGCGGGCAGCGCCTGTGGCAGCTGCCTGTCGACGGTCGCGGGCGAGCGGTGAGGCCGTCGACCACCTCGTCGGCGAGTACGGTCGCATCCGTACGGTCGAAGTAGCCCCGGACGGAGCTTTGTGGGGCGTGACCTCGAACACTGATCAGGCCACCTGGGGCGGGACCGCCCCGCGCCCTGGCGACGACCACATCTGTCAACGGCACGCGAATCTTGACCACTTCTCGGCACGTG
>NZ_JAEHOB010000013.1 GCF_016464705.1 Qaidamihabitans albus | reverse complement strand
GACATATGTGCTACCGAAGTCCTGAGACACAACACAGAGTTAGAACTCGCGTAGACACTCACGAGCGTCGACCGGCTCTGCTGCTCCTAGGCGATCCCGCGGGACAGGCCGGCCCAGTACGGTGTGCGCAGGGCCTTCTTGTCCACCTTGCCGACCGGGGTGAGCGGCAGCGCGCCGGTGAACTCGACGCCCGCGGGCACGAAGTGCTCCTGCCCGAGCAGGTCGCGCACGTGTGCCCGCAGCTCAGTGGCGTCCGGCGCGTCCGGCCCGGTCACCACCACGGCGTGCACCCGCTCGCCCTCGCCGCCGGGGCCGGGAACACCGAAAACCGCGGCCTGGCGGACGAGGGGATGGCTCACGAGCGCGTCCTCCACGACGGTGGAGTACACCTTGGTGCCGTGCCCGCCGGCGACGATCACGTCGTCCAGCCGGTCGAGCAGATACAGGTAGCCGTCGTCGTCGAAGCGGCCGATGTCGCCGGTGCGCAGCCATCCGTCGCTGAACGAGCGCCGGGTGAGCTCCGGCCTGCCGACGTAGCCCTCCATCAGGGCGAGCCCGCGCACCAGCACCTCGCCGACCGGATCGCCGTCCACCCTGGCCGCCATACCGGGCACGATCCGGCCCACCGACTCCAGCCTGCCCGTGTGGCCGGTGAGCTCCGCCGCGGAGATACTCGCGATCATCGGTGCTTCGGTCAGCCCGTAACCCTGGCCGACGACCGGGCCGAACACCGCCAGCGCCTGGCGCAGCCTGCGCGCGGGCAGCGGGCTCGCCCCGAGCGAGAGCTGCCGCACGCTCGACAGGTCGGTCTCGCCGAGAGCCGGCTGGTCGAGCAGTTCGGCCAGCCGCGGCGGCGTCAGCGAGAGGTGCGTGATGCGCTGCGTGCCGATCGCGTGCAGCACCGCGCCCGCGTCGAACCCCTCGTGCAGCACCACGGTGTCACCGCAGAGCAGCCCGCCGAGCACGGTGCAGTTGCCGGTGAGGTGCGACACGGGCGCCACCACCAGTACCCGGTTCGGCCCGCCCGGATCCGGCTCGAAGATGTGCGCCATGCCCTCGTAGATACCGCGATGCCCGATGAGCTTCGGTGCCCCGGTCGTGCCGCCGGACGGGAAGATGGTGTGCACCGAGGCCGCTCGTGCGGGCTCCAGCGGCGGCCCGCAGGCCAGCCGGTCCAGGGAGAGCGTCCGGTGTGCGCCGGGCAGTTCCCCGGCGTCCCGCTCGGGGTCGACGACGAGGGCCGTGGCCCCCGCGGCGACCAGCGCCGAACGCCGGTCGGGCGTGCTCGCCGAGGCGTTCACGAGCAGCACGCTCGCACCACGGGACTGCGCCGCGAGCTGCACCAGGACCGTCTCAGGCCGGTTGCCGCCGAGCACCGCGACGACATCGCCCTCGCCGATGCCCTCGGTGGCCAGCGCGCCGTGCAACCGGAACAGCGTGTCGTGGGCCGCTCGGTAGCTGGTCGCCGTGCCGTGTCGCACGAAAGCGGTCCGCGAGCCACCGGTGCGCAGCCGGTCCAGCACCCGGTCGAGGAATACGCCGGGCGCGGTCACGAGGCGGGCTCCGGGCCGCGGGTCCACTCCTCGTCGTCCGGGCCGACCGGGCCGCGGTACCGGAAGCCGCACCGCCGCGCGACCGCGGCGGAGACCTCGTTGTCGCGGTGGTGCCGGTAGCGGACCACATGCAGGCCGAGCGCCCCGAAGCCGAAGCGCAGGGCCGCGCCGAGCGCGGTGGCCGCGACACCGCGGCCGCGGGCTGCCGGATGCACCCACACCGCGGCCTCGGCCGAGGCGGCAATGTGGGTGCCGAGGTCGAGGTTCTTCAGGCCCACCTCACCGAGCAGGTCCCCGGTCGTCGGCTCGGCAACCGCCCACGAGCAGCGCTCGCCGTGCTCCCACTGGCGGGCACGTAGCGCGACGTAGGCGTCGGCGTCGGCGAGCGTCGCGAGCACGATGTCGGGCACGAACCGGCGCATCTCCGGATCGGCGAACGCCCGCAGCATGGCGGGGCGGTCGTCCATCAGCTCGTCGGCCCGCAGTTGCCGCAGGTAGTAGCCACCCGCGTTGATCTCGACCGGTTCCACGGCTGTGATCCTAGGCGCGGAGTCCCGCGGAGTCCCTCAGTAGCGGCGGCGCCGGTTGCCCGAGAGCCCGGCCAGCAGCGCCACGGCCGCCGGCAGCAGGAACACGAAGACCATGCCGCGCATGATCGTGAAGAACAGCACCAGCGCGATCACCGCGGCGATCGGTACGGCGCTCGCCGCGAGCCGCCGCTGCCAGGGCGGGGCCGGCTCGGCAGGCGGCACCTGCGGTGGCAGGGTGCGGAAGGTGCGCAGGACGCTGGGCCGAGGTTCCGGCAGGTCGGTGAACACCGGTTCCAGGTCGCTGCGGACCTTCGCCGCGCTGGCCCTCGCGGAGCGCTCGTCGAAGTCGACGATGTCGAGCCGTCCCGTCCGGACGTGCTCCGAGAGCGCGTCCAGCGCCTCCTGCCGCTCAGCGTCACTGAGTCGGTACTCCGGTCGATCGACGCCCACGCGTCAATCGTACGGCTTCATCGCGAGAGGTCGTCAGTCCTTGATCTCGAGCAGCACGGCGCCCTGGCTGACGGCGGCGCCGACGTCGACGGCAAGGCCGCTGACCGTACCGGCCTTGTGTGCCGTGACGGGGTTCTCCATCTTCATGGCCTCCAGCACCACGATCAGCTCACCGGCCTCGACCTGCTGGCCGTCCTCGACGGCGACCTTCACGATGGTGCCCTGCATCGGCGCGGTGACCGCGTCACCGCTGACGGCGGTCTTGCCGCCCCGCCCGCGCTTGCGCGGCTTGGCCTTGGCGGCGCCGCCGCCGTTGCCGCCGAGGGCGAGATCGCCCGGCAAGGACACCTCGAGCCTGCGGCCGCTGACCTCGACGACCACGTTCCGCCTCGGCTCCGCCTCCTCCTCGGGGGCGGTTGGCGCGGTGAACGGCTCGATCGTGTTGTCGAACTCGGTCTCGATCCAGCGGGTGTGCACCGAGAAACCGGTGTCGTCGCCGACGAACGCGGGATCGTTCAGGATGGTGCGGTGGAAGGGCAACACGGTGGCGAGGCCTTCGGCGACCATCTCGTCCAGCGCCCGGCGGCTGCGCTCGATGGCCTGCCGCCGGTCGGCACCGGTGACGATGACCTTGGCCAGCATCGAGTCGAACTGGCCGCCGATCACGCTGCCGGTCTCGACGCCCGAGTCGACCCGGACGCCGGGCCCCTCGGGGAACACCAGCCGCGTGACGGTGCCCGGGGCGGGCAGGAAGTTGCGGCCCGCGTCCTCACCGTTGATCCGGAACTCGATGGAGTGGCCGCGCGGCACCGGGTCACCGGTGAACGGGAGGGTGCCGCCCTCGGCGATGCGGAACTGCTCCCGCACCAGGTCGATGCCGGTGGTCTCCTCGGACACCGGGTGCTCCACCTGGAGCCGGGTGTTGACCTCGAGGAAGGAGATGGTGCCGTCGACGCCGACGAGGTACTCGACCGTGCCGGCGCCGTAGTAGCCGGCCTCCTTGCAGATCGCCTTCGCCGAGGAGTGGATGGTCGCGCGCTGCTCGTCGGTGAGGAACGGGGCGGGCGCCTCCTCGACCAGCTTCTGGTGCCGCCGCTGCAGCGAGCAGTCGCGGGTACCGACGACGATCACGTTGCCGTGCTTGTCGGCGAGCACCTGCGCCTCGACGTGGCGCGGCTTGTCCAAGTACCGCTCGACGAAGCACTCGCCGCGGCCGAAGGCGGCGATCGCCTCCCGGGTGGCGGACTCGAACAGCTCGGGGATCTCTTCCTTGGTGCGGGCGACCTTCAGGCCGCGGCCGCCACCGCCGAAGGCCGCCTTGATCGCCACCGGCAGGCCGTGTTTCTCGGCGAACGCGACGATCTCCTCGGCACCGGCCGCGGGGTCCTTCGTGCCGGGGACCAGCGGTGCGCCCGCCTTGAGTGCGATGTGCCGGGCGGTGACCTTGTCGCCGAGGTCGCGGATGGCCTGCGGGCTCGGGCCGATCCAGGTGAGCCCCGCGTCGATCACGGCCTGCGCGAAGTCGGCGTTCTCGGAGAGGAAGCCGTAACCGGGGTGCACGGAGTCGGCGCCGGAGCGCTTGGCGACGTCGAGCAGCTTGTCGAACACGAGGTAGCTCTCGGCCGCCGTGTCGCCGCCGAGCGCGAACGCCTCGTCGGCGAGCCGCACGTGTGGTGCGTCGCGGTCGGGGTCGGCGTAGACGGCGACGCTGGCGAGTCCGGCGTCCTTGGCCGCCCGGATCACGCGAACGGCGATCTCACCCCGGTTCGCGACGAGCACCTTCGTGACGCTGGCTGCTTCGGGCACGCTACCTCCTGTTGCTGCGCTGCCGAGTCGCCGCGCACCCTCGGGCGCACCGGCGGGCCTCGCAGCAGTCTACGAGCCGAGGCCGCCACATGTGGTGAGAGGAGCCTCACGCCCCAGGGCGAGGGTGCCGGAGCTCCTCCGGAATCGCGCCGTCGAGCATGATGACGTCGTAGGGATGGGCCTCGTAGAGCTTGTCCAGGTGCTCGGTTCGCACCATGGCCCACGGCTGGTGCTGACCGCAGCCGTCGACGAGCCGGTCGAGCGCCGAGTAGGCCAGCAGTGCAGTGCGGCCGTCCTCGGTGCGCCGCAGCTCGACGGACGTCTCGTCGCCGGAGCGGTCACCGGTGGGCAGGTACACGACGGGAGGCAGGGCGGGATTCGTCACGCTCCCAACATAGACGTGCGCTCTGCGCGATCTTCAGGTGCTTGTCCACCGGTCGCCTTCTACGCTCTGGGCAGCGCGTGGGTGCGGAGGGAGAACACATGTCGGTTCCACGGCCGGTGCTGGTCACCGCCCTGCTGGCCGCCCTGGTCACGGTGGGGGCGCTGGTGACGGCCTTCGTGCTGCGGCCGGAAGCAGGGGGTGGCATCCCGGAGCCCTCGGTGGACGCCGCCGAGTCGGTCGGGGCCGCCGACTGCGGCGCGGAGCCCTGCCAGGTGCTGGCCTCCACCGAGGTCGGCGGGCTGAGGATGGAGCTGCTCGCCGACGGGAACGGCGGGACCGGCCGGCTCCGAGCGGGCGGCTCCGCGGCCGGCATCGTCGCCGAGACGGCGATCACCGCGATGGGGGTGCAGCTCACGTCGGACTCGCTCGACTGCGTGGCGGCGGCCGATCCGGTGTGTCTCGTCCGCGGTCCGCTGGACGGCGGCATGGTCGGCGAGGTGCAGGTGTGGCGGGATGGCAGCTGGCGCGCCGCGGAGCGTCCCTACTTCTCCGACGCGGGCAGCATCGGGCTGGACGACGTGGCCGGTGACGGCGCCCCCGAGGTGATCGTCGTGCGGCACGAGTGCAGCCAGGTGGAGAGCGCCACCGCGTGCCAGGAGGCTCCCGTGCTGGCGGAGGTGCTGGACCTGCGCGGAGCCCTGCTCGGTTGCACCTACCAGTACGAGTCGCCCGACGAGCTGCGCGGCTGGCCGGAGGTCCGGTTACGGGAGAGCGACCTGCGCGAGTGCCCGTGAGCGCGGTCAGCCGAACGCCGCCGCGCGGGCCCGGCGCAGGGCCGCCTCGGTGCCCAGCTCGGCGCGGGCGGCGGCGTTGTCCAGGTAGTAACCGAGCAGGTGGTACACCAGCGCGGGATCGACGGCGAGTACGTTGCCCGGGATGTGAATGCCCGGTGTCGTCAGCGGTCTGTCCTTGCGGCCGAGGTTGACGAACCTGCGCCGGTGCCACGGCGCGTTGCCGAAGCCGACGACGTAGATCGCCTGACCGTCCTCGCCCCGGGGCGCCAGGCGCACCACACCTCGCCAGGGAAGGAAGACCTCGAAGCTCCAGCTGCGCTGATAGATGCCCTCGGGCGACCGCTCGATCCGGCCGCGGGCGACCCTGCCGAGCGCGACGAGGACGAAGTAGCCGCTGAGCGCAGCCGCCACGCCGCCGAGGGCGATCCGACCGCCGCCCGTGGCGTCGAACGCTCCGACGGCGAAGAGCGCGACGAGCAGGAGCAGCGTGCCGAGCGAGCCGTACCAGCCGACGGCTGGAACAGGGCACGGTGAGGCACGGCGTTCCACCGTGGCCGACCGGGCGGTGCTCGAACGCCGTCGCATCTCTTCGCGGCCGGGTCCGGACATAGCCCATGTACGCGGTGACGAACAGGATCGCGGCGAACAGGATGGCGTACTTGGCGCCGGCGGGGTTTCCGCACTGGTCGACCGTGAGCGCGGTGAAGCAGGCGACGATGCCGAGCACCGCGAGGTAGCCGGCGGCGAAGTGGTACCTGCGTGAGCTCACGCGGTTCCTCCGCAATTCATGGTCGCCAGAGGTCGACCACGCGCACGCCGACCTCCGCGAGCAGGCGCCGGGTCAGCGGCAGGCTGATCCCGATCACGCTGGACGGGTCGCCGTCGATGCCCTCGACGAACCAGCCGCCGAGCCCGTCGAGGGTGAACGCGCCCGCCACCTGGAGCGGCTCGCCGGTGCCGAGATAGGCCTCCAGCTCGTCGGGGTCCGGCGCCACGAAGCGGACCCGGGTGCTCTGGGTGCCGGTCGCCTCCCGGACCCGGCGCCCGCCCTCGACACGGGTCACCGCGTGCCCGGTGAGCAGATCACCGCTGCCGCCCGCCATCGCGGCCCACCGTTTGCGGGCGACCTCGGCCGTCCCCGGCTTGCCGACCATCTCGCCGCCGATCGACAGCATCGAGTCGCAGCCGACGACCACCGAGTCGGACTCACCGCCGGCCACTGTCTCGGCCACCGCCGCCGCCTTCGCCGAGGCCAGCGCGGTGACCAGCTCGGCGGGTCCGGGGTCGGTCAGCGTCGCGGCGACGGCGTCCTCGTCGACACCGGAGACCATGACGCTGGCGTCGATGCCCGCAGCGCGGAGCACGGCGAGCCGGGCGGGGGACGCGGAGGCGAGCACGAAACGCACGTGGCGCAGGTTACCGCCTGGTCACCTCTCGTGAGTGTTCGGCCGAGTTAGAACTCGATTCCTCACTCACGACCGTTGACCAGGCATTGTTCCGGCTCTCGGGCGCTCCTCTCAGAAGCCGGAGCCCGGCAGGCCCGAGGCCCTCCAGGCGCCGTTGCCCGGGCGCAGCGGCCCGCGCACCCGTGCGGCGGGGTCGCCCCACCGCGACCGGGCGGGTGTCCTGCCGGGATCGTGTTCCGTCGCCGCCAGTGCGGCGACCACGGTGGTGAGCGCGGCGAGCTCGGCGTCGTCCGGTTCGCCGCGCACGATCCGCAGCAGCGGCCGGGACGGGGTGTCTTCGTCGCTCATCGGAACCCTTCGACGGGGTCGTGAGTGCATACCGGCGTTCTAACTCGTGTGCGCACTCACGAGGGCGGTCACAGAGGGATGTTGCCGTGCTTCTTCGGCGGCAGGCTCTCCCGCTTGTCCCGGAGCATCCGCAGCGAGCGCGCCACGTAGCCGCGCGTATGTGCGGGCGGGATCACCCCGTCCACGTACCCGCGCTCGGCGGCGACGTACGGGTTGCACAGGGTGTCCTCGTACTCCTGGATCAGCTCGTTGCGCAGCGCCTCGATGGCCGCCTCGTCCTTGCCCTCCTCGGCGGCGTTCGCCAGCGTCTTGCGGTACACGATGTTCGCCGCGCCCTGCGCGCCCATCACCGCGATCTGCGCCGTCGGCCACGCCACGTTCACGTCCGCGCCGAGATGCTTCGACCCCATCACGTCGTAGGCGCCGCCGTAGGCCTTGCGCGTGATGACGGTGACCAGCGGCACGGTCGCCTCGGCGTAGGCGTAGATCAGCTTCGCGCCGCGCCGGATGATGCCGTTCCACTCCTGGTCGGTGCCCGGGAGGAAGCCCGGCACGTCCACGAACGTCAGCACCGGCACGTTGAACGCGTCACAGGTGCGCACGAACCGCGCCGCCTTCTCGGACGCGTCGATGTCGAGGCAGCCCGCGAACTGGGTCGGTTGGTTGGCCACGATGCCGACGCTGTGCCCGTCGACGCGGCCGAACCCGACGATCACGTTAGGCGCGAACAGCTCGTGCACCTCGAGAAACTCACCCTCGTCGACGACGCGGGTGATGACCTCGTGCATGTCGTAGGGCTGGTTGGGCGAGTCCGGGATCAGCGTGTCCAGCTCCCGGTCGGTGTCGCTCACGCCGTCCGGGATCGACTCGCCGGACGGCTCCGGCGCGTCGAACACCGGCACCTCGGAGAGGTTGTTGCCCGGCAGGAACGACAGCAGCTCCTTGACGTAGGAGATCGCGTCCTCCTCGTCGGAACCGAGGTAGTGCGCGTTGCCGGACTTGGTGTTGTGCGTGCGGCCGCCACCGAGGTCCTCGAAGGTGACCTCCTCGCCGGTCACCGTCTTGATCACGTCGGGGCCGGTGATGAACATGTGCGAGGTCGTATCGACCATCACCACGAAGTCGGTCAGCGCGGGCGAGTAGACGTGCCCGCCGGCGTTGGCCCCCATGATCAGCGAGATCTGCGGCACCACGCCGGACGCCTTGACGTTGCGGGTGAAGATCTCGCCGTACAGGCCGAGCGAGACCACGCCCTCCTGGATGCGGGCACCGCCGCCCTCGTTGATGCCCACGATCGGGCGGCCGGTCTTGATGGCGAGGTCCATCACCTTGACGATCTTCTCGCCGTAGACCTCACCGAGGGAGCCGCCGAAGACCGTCACGTCCTGGCTGAACACGCACACCGGGCGGCCGTCCACCGTGCCGTACCCGGTCACCACGCCGTCGCCGTACGGGCGGTTGCGGTCCTGGCCGAAGTTCGTCGAACGGTGCCTGGCCAGCTCGTCCAGCTCGACGAACGACCCGGGGTCCAGCAGCAGGTCGATGCGCTCGCGGGCGGTCCTCTTGCCCTTCGCGTGCTGGCGTTCGACCGCCCGCGCCGAACCCGCGTGTACCGCCTCGTCGTAGCGTCGGTAGAGGTCGGCGAGCTTGCCGGCCGTGGTGTGGATGTCCGGCTCTTCTGCGGGGGGCGTTCCGATCGGCTCCGTCGCGCTGCTCATGGATCCGCAGCCTAACCACCAAGACGCCGATTCGCGTGTGGCGTAGGCAACGCCGGGTCATAGGGTGAGCCACATGGCTTCCCTTGACGCCGCGCGGCTGCGCGCCGAGCTCGTCCGTCCGGTCGGCCCCTACACCGCGCTGGACGTCACGGCCAGCACCGGGTCGACCAACGCGGACCTGCGCGCCGCCGTCACCGAGGGCGCGGCCGACCGGACCGTGCTGCTCGCCGAGGAGCAGACCGCCGGTCTCGGCAGGCGGGGCCGCACCTGGTCCTCGCCCGCGGGCACCGGTGTCTACTGCAGTGTCCTGCTGCGCCCCGAGCACGTGCCCTTCGCCGGGTTCGGCTCGCTCGCCATCGCCGCGGGCCTTGCCCTCGTCGATCTGGCGAGCCGCCTCGGCGCGCGGGTCGTGCTCAAGTGGCCGAACGACGTCCTCGCGGGGGACGGCCGCGGCAAGTGCGCCGGCATCCTTTCCGAGGCGGTCGCCAGCGACGAGCTCGCCGTGATCCTCGGTGTCGGGATCAACGTGCGCCGTGGTCGCGAGCAGGTGCGGCCGGGACCGGGCGGCCTGCCCGCGATCTCCCTTGCCGAACTGGGCGCGAGCACCACCGACCGGACCGAGGTGGCGCGGCTGCTGCTGACGGCGCTGCACGAACGGGAGCGGCGGTGGCGGGCCGCCGGTGGCGATCTCCGCAAGGCCGGGCTGCTCACCGACTACCGCGCGCACTGCGCCACCCTCGGCCAGGAGGTGAAGGTCACCGTCGCCGGTGGCAAGGCGCTGATCGGCCGGGCCGTCGACGTGGACCCGGCGGGAGCGCTGCTGGTCGAGCTGGCGGGGGGCGAGCGGCGGACGGTGTTCGCCGGTGACGTCGTGCACCTGCGCCCCGCCGTGGAGTAGCGGAGGCGTGTTGCCGGTGGTCACGCGCGGTACGGTGAACACCTCGACAAGCACGAGCGCCGGGAGTGTCCGAGGTGGCTTATCCAGACGATCTGCTCAGTGACGACGAGTTCGTCGTCGTGCACCGGCACCCGCACTTCAAGATGCTGGTGCTTCCGGTGCTGGTGCTGCTGGTGACGCTGGGGCTGGGTGTCTGGCTCGCCCTGCTCGTCCGGGAGGCCACGCCGCCGTGGGACCTCGTCGGGCTGATCGCCGTCGGCGCCGTCGGCCTGCTGCTGCTCGTCTGGCTGGTCCTCGTCCCGCTGGTGCGCTGGCGGACCACCCACTTCATCGTCACCACCGACCGGGTCATCGCGCGCGAGGGCGTGATCCGGCGTACCGGCATCGACATCCCGATGGCGCGGATCAACAGCGTGCGGTTCGAGCACGGGCTGCTCGACCGCGTCTTCGGCTGCGGAACGCTGATCATCGAGTCGGCCTCCGACGAGCCCCTCAAGTTCGACGACATCCCGAGGGTCGAACGGGTGCACACGATGATCTACCGCCAGGTGAACGACAACCCTTACGACGACTATGTCCCCGGTGGTCCCGACCCCGGCATGCCCGACCCTGGGCCGGACCACCCGCAGCCGCGCGGGCGGAGGCGCTGAGCGGTATGGGTGCACGTGAACTCGGCCTGCCCGAACGGGTTCCTGCCGGTGACGACCTGCCCGCGCGCGTGACGATCTGGGAGGTCGGCCCCCGCGACGGGCTCCAGAACGAGCAGGCGGTGGTGCCGGTCGAGGTGAAGCTGGAGTTCCTCGACCGGCTCGCCGCCGCGGGCCTGGGGACCCTGGAGGCCACGAGCTTCGTGCATCCGAAGTGGGTGCCGCAGCTGGCCGACGCGGAGCAGCTGCTCGCCGGTCTCCCGCGGCGGCCGGGCGTGCGCTACCCGGTGCTGGTACCCAACGAGCGGGGGCTGGACCGGGCCCTCGCAGCCGGGGTGCGGCACATCGCCGTGTTCGCCAGCGCCACCGAGACCTTCGCCGGGCGCAACCTCAACTCCGGCCTCGACGAGCAGTTCGCGATGTTCGAGCCCGTGGTCGCCAGGGCGCGGGCGGAGGGCCTCGACGTGCGCGGCTACCTCTCGATGTGCTTCGGGGACCCGTGGGAGGGCGCCGTGCCGCCCGCGCAGGTGGTGCGGGTCGGCAGGCGGCTGCTCGAACTGGGGTGCTCGGAGCTGTCCCTCGGCGACACGATCGGAGTGGCCACCGCGGGCCAGGTCGAGCGGCTGCTGGACACGTTCGCCGCCGAGGGCGTCGGTACCGGCTCGCTCGCCGTGCACTTCCACGACACCTACGGCCAGGCACTGAGCAACACCCTCGCCGCGCTCCGGCGCGGGGTGTCCATCGTGGACTCCTCCGCGGGCGGGCTCGGTGGCTGCCCCTACGCCGAGTCGGCCACCGGGAACCTCGCGACCGAGGACCTGGTGTGGCTCCTCGACGGCCTCGGCATCGAGCACGGCGTCGATCTCGGCGAGCTCGTCGCGGCGAGCACCTGGATGGCCGAGCGGCTGGGCCGGCCCAGCCCGTCCCGGGTCGTCAGGGCCCTCGGTGGCTGAGCGCGATGCCGAGCCGGGCGCCGGGGCAACACTGCCGTCACGGCCGGAACCGCGCGGGCGCCCGCTGCGTCGGACCTTCGCCGACCGCTGTAACGCAGACCGTCGACGTCGGGGAGAGTGCCGTGAGCGAACATCGTGCACAGGTGGACGAACTACTCGCCGACTATCACCGGAGCAGAGAGCAGCTCGCCTGCGTGCACCGCGAGCTGGCGTCGATCAGTGAGTCGGCGACCAGCGACGACGGGCTGGTGACCGCGACGGTCGGTGCGCGCGGCACGCTCACCGGCCTGGTGATCGCGGAGGAGACCTACGAGCGCTACCGGCCGGCCGAGCTGGCCGCGCAGATCGTGCGGGTCACGGGGGCGGCCACGGTGCGGGCGCTCGCCGGAGCGGGTGAGGTGCTGGCCCCCGCGCTTCCCGCGGGCACCGACCCGCAGGCACTGCTGCTCGGCACCGCCGATCTCGGCGCCGCCGAGCTGACCGCCGAGCAGGTTCCCGAGGACGACGACGAGAGCTTCGAGGACCAGCGGTGGCTCGACGAGGCCGAATGGCCGAGGTCCCGATGAGCGGAGGGTTCGGGGTCGACGCCGACCGGCTGGGTGCGCGTGCGGCGGAGTTCACGGGACTCGCCGAGCGGGCCGGCCGGGTGAGCGCCGAACTGCGGCGAGCGCTGGCTGAGACAGGCACGCCGTGGGGCGGCGATGCCGTCGGACGCAGCTTCGCGGCCGCACACGCCGAGCCCGCCGCCGAGCTGCTCGCGCGGCTGGACGCGCTCGCCGGTGAGCTCCACGACGTGGGCGGCCGGTTCGCCGACGCCGCGGGCGCCTACCGCGCGGGTGACGAGCGGGCGAGCGGCGACGTCACCGACGCCGGCTCGGCGCGTTAGGTACCGGGATGGGGATCGAGCTGCCTGCCGAGCTGGCCGATGTCGCCGAGCGCACCGGTCTGCGCTGGCCGGAGGCCGACGAGGACGCGCTGCTGGCGCAGGCCGCGGCGTGGCGGGAGGCGGAGCGGGAGCTCGGCGCGCTCGCGGCCGACGCCGACGCCGCGGCGGGTGGCGCGCTCGGGGCGATGTCCGGCCCGGCCGCGGAGGCCGCCGGCCGGATGTGGTCGGGCTTCGTCGACCCCGACACCGGACACCTGACCGGCACGGCACGCGGTGCGGGGCAGGCGGCCGAGCGGCTGGAGCACGCCGCCGAGCAGGTCGGCGCCACCAAGGCCGAGCTGGTACGCCAGCTCGTCGAGGCGGCGAAGAACCGGGATGCCGCGGTGAGCGCCGCCGATGCGGGCCATCCCACGGCGCTGCTCGGGCTGGACACCGCGCTGCGCGGCACGGCGGCGAACCTGGGCGCGGCCACGGAAGGGCTGGTGGACGCCGTCGGGCCCGGCGAGCGGCCTGCGGCCGTGGAGCCGCTGAACGTCAACCCGGGCGCACATGGCGCGGACGGCCAGTCCGGCCTGCTGAGCGCGACCACCGGGCTGCCCGCGACCGTGGTGGAAGCGGGGCTGTCCACCGTGGACCCGGCGGTGGTTTCGGCCGAGCCCGCAGCGGACGGGCTCACCGGCGGGGAGCACGCGCGGTCGCCCGTGCTGCCGGAACCCGTCCCCGCGGAGCCTTTCCCACCGGAACCGGCTCCGCCCGCGGCGGACGAGGGCACCGGGCCGATCGCGCTCGCCGTGGCGCCGACGCCGCCGCGCGGCAACTACGGCGGCTTCCTCTCACCGGCTGGGTTCGACGACGTGCCGACCCCGCCCGCCGGTGTCCCGCTCGCCCAGGGCGTGCCGACCCCGCCCGCGCAGACCACCCTGTCCGGCTTCACCGGTGGCGCTGCCGCGCCGGGCGTACCGGCTGCGCCGCCCCCAGTCACCGCGCAGCCGGGGGCACAGTTTCCCGGCCAGCAGTTGGGCCCGGCACCCGCGCCGCCCTACGGCGCCGCGGGCGGTGCACCGATGCCCGGCGGCGCCGCGCCGCCCGTGGCCGGGTTCGCGGGGCAGCAGCACCAGTACCAGCAGCACGCGCGCCATCCAGGCCCGGCGGCCGGGGCGCACTGGGCGCCGCGAAACGAGCCCGCCGACACCCGCGGGCAGCCCCGGCCGTACGCGCCGCAGGGCAGGCCGCCCGAACCCGTACGGCCGCAGCCGCCCGCCGCGCCGGTGCCGGTCGGCTCGCCACGGCAGGAGCGGCAGAGCGTCATCGCCCTGTTCCTGGTGCACATGTTCCCGATCGGGCACCTGCCGGTGGCCTCGGACCGGCCGGCGCGGCAGCTCCCCGTGCCGGACGGCGACACCGACTACGCGGCCGGTCTGCGCTTCCCGCCGCACGACCACCCGCGCTCCGCCGTCATCGACCCCGGGCACGCGCTCGCGTGGCTGCGCAACGGCTGGCGCCAGCCCGCGCCACCGCCGAGGGCGGTCCTGCCCTGCCCGCCCGAAGCACTCACCGCGGAGTACGACCCGCTCGGCGGCATGCACGAACGCGAGTGGGACCGCCGCTACCTGGTGTCCGCCGGTGAGCCGCCGGAGTACGCGTGGCCACCGGGGGAGCGCTATCCCGAGGGCGGCTCCGCCGAGGGCGAGCCGGTGCTGCTGGCCGAGGGGACGCTGCTCGACAGGTTCGGCACCGCGCTGGGCCGGGTGTTCGCCGCCGACGCGACCCCGTTCGCCGCGCGCTCGCTGCCGCCGTCGTCGCTCGAAGCGGGGTACCGCCGCTACCGCGTGCGCCGCGAGGTGCCGATGTGGCGGGCCGTCTCGGCAGGCTGGTTCGGGCAGCCGGGCGGCGGCGAGCGCCTCCGCGCCGTCTACTCGGCCGCCGAGCTGGTGACCTTGGGCTACCTGGCCGACATGACGTTCGAGGAGGTTGGACAGCGATGAACACCGAGTCGATCGTGCGCTGGCTGGAGGCCGTCGGTGTGCCGCACGAGGTGGTCTCGATCGGCGGCGAGGCCGACAACACGTGGTGCCTGCTGCGCGCCGAAGCGCCTGCCGGGGAGGGCGACGTGGCATGGGAGGTGTTCTGGCGGGAGCAGGGCAACCGTTACGACTGGGCACGCTTCACCAACGAGCAGGTGGCCTGCCACTACCTGTTCGGCAGGCTGGCGTGGGCGCAGGTGGCCCGCGGTGCCGTCGGCGTGCTGCCCTGAGCCGCCTGAGCTGTCGCCGTCACGGCACGCGCAGGTGAGCGAGTGCCGCGTCGTGCAGGTGGCCGTTGCTGGAGAGGGCGGAGCCGCCGTCGAACCGGGGCGCTCCGGTGAGGTCCGTGAACCGTCCGCCCGCCTCGGTGACCAGCAGCTGTGCGGCGGCGACGTCCCACGGGTTCACGATCGGCTCGGCGGCGATGTCGATCGCGCCCTCCGCGACCAGGCAGTGCTGCCAGAAGTCCCCGAAGGCGCGCGTCTCCCAGCACGCGTCCACGAAGGCCAGGTACGCCTCGCGCGAGCGGTACTCCCCCCAGGACCCGAGGTCGGTGGTGGAGGCATAGGCGTCGGCCAGGTCCGACACGGCGGACACCGACAGCCGCCGCTCGCCGCCTTCGTCGCGGGAGAAAGCCCCGCCACCCGCGCTCGCCCACCAGCGCCGCCCGAGCAGCGGCGCGCTGACCATTCCCACCACCGGCGTGCCGTCCTCGACGAGGGCGATCAGTGTCGCCCACACGGGCGCACCGCGGAGGAAGTTCTTGGTGCCGTCGATGGGGTCCAGCACCCAGATGCGGCCCGGCGCGGTGGCCGAGCCGCCCCGCTCCTCGCCTGCCACCGTGTCGGCGGGCCGCTCGGCCGCGAGCAGCTCCCGGATCGCGTCCTCGACCGCCGTGTCGGCGTCGGTGACGGGAGTGCGGTCGGGCTTGCGGCTTACCTGCAGGTCGAGGGCGCGGAACCGCGCGACGGTGATCTTGTCGGCGGCCTCGGCGAGCCTGCCCGCCAGGGTGAGATCGGCGTTGTACGGGGACACGGTCACGATGTTTTCATGCCCCCGCGCCGTAGAGTTGGCGAGGTGAGCACGGTCCTACTTGCCGAAGACGATCCCGCGATCGCGGAGCCGCTGTCCCGGGCACTGCAACGCGAGGGTTACCAGGTGGAGGTGGTCGCCGACGGTCCGACCGCGCTCGACGTCACGACGCGGCAGCGGGTGGACGTGCTGGTCCTCGATCTCGGTCTCCCCGGCATGGACGGCCTCGAGGTCTGCCGCAGGCTCCGGGCGAGTGGCGCGGAGGTGCCCGTACTGATGCTGACCGCGCGCACCGACGAGGTGGACTTCGTCGTGGGCCTCGACGCAGGCGCCGACGACTACGTGGCCAAACCGTTCCGGCTGGCGGAACTGCTGGCACGCATCCGGGCCCTGCTGCGCAGGCGCGTGCCCGAGGTGCTCGACGCCGGGGGCGTGCGGATGGACGTCGGTGCCCGGCTGGTGACGGTCGATGGCCGTGAGGTGCCGCTGGCGAACAAGGAGTTCGAGCTCCTCCGCGTGCTGATGAGCCGGGCGGGTCATGTGGTGAGCCGGGACGAGATCCTGTCCGAGGTCTGGAACGACCTCGAGTCGAAGACCTCGAAGACGCTGGACATGCACATGTCGTGGCTGCGCCGCAAGCTCGCGGTGGCCATCGAGGAGGCCACCGGCCGCGCCCCGAAGGCGGGCGAAGGGGAACGCATCGCCACCGTCCGCGGGGTGGGCTTCCGGTTCAACGCCGAGTGACACCGTGCGCCGCCGCATCCTGCTCGCCATCCTGCTCGCCGTCGCGGTCACCGGCGCCGCGCTGGGCATCCCGCTCGGCGTGACAGGGCTGTTGCTGGTCGAGAACCTCGCCCGTGAGGATCTCGCGTCCAGCGCCCAGCGGATCGCCGCGATCCTCGACGACCAGCTCGCCGACGCACGGCCGCTCGACCTCGACCAGGTGCGCGCCGCGGTGCCGAGGGCGGGCCGGCTCACCGTCGAGCGGCCCGGCGCCACGGAGCTGCGCTACGGCACCGACCCCGGTGAGGACGTCATCGTGGAGAGCGTGCCGATCGCCAAGGGCGGCACGGTCGAGCTGGCCATCCCAGCCGCGCAGCTGCGGACCAGGCAGACCCAGGTCGCCGTGGCCGTGGTGCTGCTGGTGGTGCTCTCGGTGGGCATCGGCACGATCGTGGCCACGGTCACCGCGCAGCGCCTCGCCAGACCGATGCGGCACGTCGCGGGCCGGGCCGCGCGGCTCGGCGGCGGCGACTTCCGGCCCGATCCGCGCCGTTACGGGGTCGGCGAGCTGGACATGGTCGCCGAGGCGCTCGACGCGTCCGGCACCGCGCTGGCCCAGCTGGTGCAGCGGGAACGGCAGCTCGTCGGTGATGTCTCCCACCAGCTCCGCAGCAGGCTGACCGCACTGCAGCTGCGGCTGGAGACGCTGACCGTGCACCCGAACTCCGAGGTCGCCGAGGACGCACGGGCCGCGCAGGAGCAGGCCGACCGGCTGGCCGAGGCGCTGAACGAGCTGCTGGCCGCGGCCAGGGCCGCCAGCGAGGTCGGTGCCGAGCCGGTGGACCTGCCCGCCGTGCTGCCCGAGATCGCCGGTGAGTGGCGGCAGCTGCTGCGGGCCGAGGGGCGCGCGCTGCGGGTGCGCGTCTCGGGTGCGCCGATGGTGCGGGCGACGCCGGGCCGGCTGCGGGAGGTCGTCGGTGTGCTGCTGGACAACGCGCTGCGGCACGGCGGCGGCACCGTCACGGTCACCGCCCGCCGCGGTGATGCCGACGGCACCGTGGTGGTCGAGGTGAGCGACACCGGTGGCGGCGTGCCCGACGAGCTCGCACCGCACATCTTCGAGCGGGGATTCTCCGGCGCCGGCTCGACCGGCGTGGGGCTTGCGCTGGCCCGTGCGCTGGCCGAGGCCGACGGGGGCAGGCTCGAACTCTCGGTGAAGCGGCCCGCGACGTTCAGCCTGTTCCTGCGGGTGCCGACCCCGGCCGACGTCGCGGACGTGCGCTGGCCGCCGGAACGTACGCCGCGCTGAGCGCTCAGCCGACCCGGTCGAGCTCGCGCTCGTCGTCGCGGCGGCGCTGGCCGAGCTCGTCAGGGAACACCCACTTCCGCAGAGCCCAGAAGCGGAACAGCATCGCGGCAAGCATGCCGATGACCGAGCCGCTGACGAAGTCGGCGGTCTCCTGCACCAGCAGGGAGACGTGCGGCTGCTCGAGGTTGAGCGCGTAGCGCGAGGCGTAGAGCGGGACCAGGTTCACAGCCAGTGCGAAGCCGCTGATCAGGAAGAACAGCGCGGCCTCGTGCGGCCGCTCCCGGCCGCCCCGGGTGCGGAAGGACCACTCGCGGGTGAGCACGTAGGAGACGATCATCGCGATGATCACCCCGATGCCCTTCGCGGTGGTCGGCCGGTCCTGCAGCACGGTGAGCTTGAGCAGGTACCAGATGCCGTTGTCGACGAGGAACGTGGTGCTGCCGACGACCCCGAACTTCAGCAGCTCCCGGTGCCTGACCAGCACCGAGCGCAGCGGCTCGGGCAGGCGCGTGAGGACGGTTTCGACAACGGCCACCCCGGCAGTCTACGCAGTCGGGGTGGCCGCTCGCCGCAAACGGGTGAATCCGCGGGGCCGGAACGGGCACTCAGCCGAGCCAGGGCACCCAGTCCCAGAGGCCCCGTTTCGGCTTCCCCGGCTGGCCCGGTGGCTCGGACGGCGGTGCCGGTGGTGCCGGTGGGGCCGGTGGTTCGGGCCGCTCGATCGGTTCCTCCGGCTCGGCGGGCTCGGTGGTCGGCGTTGTGGTCGGTGCGGTGGTCGGCGGGCCGCTCGGTGCCTCGGTGCTCGTCGTGGGCGATTCCGCCGGCGTCGTCGTGGTCACCTCCGGCGTGACCGGGACGGAGGGCTCGGTCGTCTCCGGAGCCGGGTGCCGCCCGCCGGGGTGATCCGGCCAGTGGCACCACCACGGGCCCTGGCAGTCGAACGACACCGCCGCCGAGTCGGTCGCGTTGCCGAGCGTGGCGGTGACGACGACCTCGGTCTTCGGTGCGGGTGTCGGCCGCAACGAAATCCACAGGTGCAGGTCCTCGCCCGGCTCCAGCTGTTCCCGGCTGGTGCACGGAAGCTGGCCTGCGGGGCCGCAGTCCACGGCCGCACCGCCGATGATCGCGTGCGCCGCCTTGTCCGCCGACACGGTGGTGTCTCCCGGCCGGGGGCCGGTGTTGCGCACGGCGACGTGCACCACCCGGCTCCACGGGTGGAAGGCGGTGGCCGCCTGGACAGTCACCGCGTCCGGCTGCCGGACGGTGACCGGGATGTTGATCGACACCTCGACCGGGCTGCCGGAGTCGATGGTGCCGGTCACCTGTCCCGGCTCGGCGTTCTCGTCGGCGACCAGCCGGAACCGGAGGACGGCCGACTCGCCCGGTTCGAGGCCCTCGCGCGTGCTGCACCGCACGGTGCCGGTACCACCGGGGCAGGCCACCGTCTCGGCGACCTGCCCGGACTGGCGCGGCGCCTGCCCGGCCGCGGCGAGTGGCGCGCCGCCGCCACCGGAGGGCGGGCCTTCGGCGCGCACGCCCTCCGGCAGCGCCAGCGTGACCACGACCGGGTCGGAGGCCGTGCCGCCGTCGTTGCGGACGGTGATCGGTACGTCGACCGGTGAGCCGCTGCCGGGGTCGAGCTCGATCGTCTCGGCCGGTGCCTGCGCGGTGACCTTCGGCGGGTCGGCCGCGGGCTCCGGGGCCGGTGGTGGTGGCTCCGGAGCTGGTGGTGGCGGCGGCACGGCGGGAGCCGGTCCGGGTTCCGGCAGGGGAGCGGGCGGCACGTCGGGTTGCTCGGGCGCGGGCGCCGGTGGTGGTTGCGCGGGCTGCTGCGGCGGTGGCTCCGGCGCCGCCGGGGCCTCGGTCGCCGGTGGCGGCGGCTGCTGCGCGGCGGGTATCTGCTGTCCGCCGCCCGCGGTGAGCGCGACGGCGACCGCGGCGGCCATCGCCACCCCGGACGCGGCGAGGCCGACGAACTGGCGCGGGCCACCCGCGGCCGCGCCCGCCGCGGCACCACCGGACGAGCCTGCGGCGGCGCCGGCGCCGACAGCGGCGGCACCCGCGGTGGCCGCGGAGGCCTTCGTCGCGCCTGCCGCCGCCAGGTAGCCGAGCACCGCGCCGCCGAGTACGAGCGGGGCCACGATCGCCCGCAGTGCCCCGTTGACGTCGGCCAGCTCCGCGGCCAGGGCGCGGCAGCGGTCGCATTCGTCGAGGTGGGTCTCGACCTGGGCGCGCTCCCGTTTGGAGAGTCCGTCGCGGGTCCACGCGCCGAGCCGGTCGGCGGTGGCCCGGCAGCGCTCCGCCGACGTCTCGGCGAGGTGTACCTGGAGGTACGCCTGGCGCAGCCCCTCCCGCGCGCGGTAGGCGAGCGCGGACACGCCGTTGGCGGTCAGCCCGAGGATCGGCGCGACCTCGGCGGGCGACTGCTGCTCGATCTCGGTGTGCCAGAGGACGGCCTGCCAGCGTTCCGGCAGCCGCGCGAACGCCTTGGCGGCCATCGTGCGTTCGAGCCCGGCCACCGCGGTGTCGGAGAAGGGCACCGTCAGCGCCTCCGCCGCCGGGCCGCCGACCGCCGTCATGTCCTCGTTGAGGTCGAGCCGCTTGTCCTTGCGGGTCTTGTCGTAGGCGGTGTGCCGCAGCGCCGTCAGCAGGTAGGCGCGGAACGCGCTGTCCGGGCCCTTGCCCGCGCGCAGCGTGTCCAGCACCTTCGCGAACGCCTCGGAGACCAGGTCGTCGGCCTCGGCGGGGGAGCGGGTCAGCTGGCGGGCGAGGTTGTGCGCGGCGGTGCTGTGCCGCTCGTAGAGGGTGCCGTACGCCGCGATCTTTCCGGCCCGGACCGACGCGATGAGCTCGGCATCGCTCTTGCCGCTGAGATCGGCGGGGACGGTGGACACGGTTCTCCTCTCGAAGCGGTACTCACCTACCTAGAGGTCGAGTAACGCCAAGTGTGACGGAGCAGCCCGGGTGCGTCACCTGGCGGGTGCGGCGATGACCCGGAGAGCCCAACGAGTTCACCCGATGCCCTGAGACCGCTCCCGGGAGCGCCGTCACGGAACGGGCGCCGGTACGTCTCCTCGACGGTGGACGATCAGCGGGGAAAGGGACGGTGGTCAGTGGACGTGCCGGTGAAGGGCGCGCTGCCCGATCCGGAGGAGGGGGCAACGGGGCCGGGGCGGCGGTCCGCCCTGGACAGGGCCTTGCGGGACCGCTCGCTGCGGGCGCTGCGAGCGCGGTGGCGGACCGCGAGCCTCGCCTCCGGCTGGCGGTTTCCCAGCGACTGGGGCCTGCCCGAGGTCGACGCGGTGTGTGCGGCCGTGCTCGGACGAGGCACGCCGGATGTCGCGCTGGCCGGGCTCGGCCGCGCCAGGGCGGCGGCGGGAGCCGGTCTGGCCGAGACGCTCACCGACCTGGCGGCGCTGCACGCGGTGCTCGAGGACCCGGACGCGGCGGACGGGTTCGTCGCGCCCGACGTGGACGCCACCCCCGCCCGTCTGCTGCGGCTGACGGCCGTCGCATGGGCGGACGTGGCGCTCGATCAGGTCATCCGGGCGGAGGTGACCGACCCGCTGACCGGGCTGCCGACGCTGCCGTACCTGCGCACGCGGCTCGGCGAGCTCTACCGGCAGGCCGAGCGGGACCGCAGGCCGGTTTCCGAGGGGCACGCCCTGGTCGTGGTGTCGATGGACTTCGCGGGGGCCGCCGGGTGGACGCGGCTGACCGGCATGATCCTCGCCGCCGACGCCCTCCGGGGCGCCTTCGACGGTGGCGAGAGCCTGGTCGTGCTCGGGGCGTCGGCGGTGGCGGCCGTGGTGCCGCGGGATGGCGGGCTGGCGACGCGGGCGGTATCGCTGCGGCGTGCCCTGGCCGAGCGGGCCGGCGTCGACCGGCTGCTGCGGGAGCTGCCCGGCCCGCGGATCAGGGTCGTGCGGCTGCCCGCGGGTCACGGCGCCGCCTGCGAGCTGCTCGACCGCCTGAGCAGGAACTGACCCACCAGTGCGGCCGGCCGNGCGGGCCGGCGTCGACCGGCTGCTGCGGGAGCTGCCCGGCCCGCGGATCAGGGTCGTGCGGCTGCCCGCGGGTCACGGCGCCGCCTGCGAGCTGCTCGACCGCCTGAGCAGGAACTGACCCACCAGTGCGGCCGGCCGCCTCGTGAGTGCGCACACGAGTTCTAACTCGCGTGCGCACTCACGAGGGCGGAGCTGGGGGCTTGTGGACGCGCCGGCTCCGTTTCGTGATTTCCTGGTGCGGTGAGCAGCACTGTGCCCGTCGCGCGCGAGAACGCCGAGCGGCCCCCGCCCGGCGGGCCGCCGCGGCTGTCCCTGCGTGACTCGCTCGGCAGGCTGTCGATGCGGCCGCGGTCGATGCTGCTGCTGGTCGCCGTGCCCACGCTCGCCGTCCTCGCCGGGGTCCTCGGCTGGCTGTTCGACTGGCACCTCGGCGTCGACAGCGCCGTGTACCGGGCGGGTGCGGTGATCCTGCTCAACGGCGACCCGCTCTACGAGTCCACGACGCTGTGGCCCGAGCCGTTCTGGGCACTGCTGCCGTTCACCTACCCGCCGACGGCCGCCCTGCTGTTCGTGCCGCTGGCGGTGTTGCCCGTCCAGGTCGCCTGGGGTGTGCTCGCCGCGCTCTCGGTGCTGGCGATGGCGCTGGTCATCCGGGTGGCGATCAGCGCGCTTCCGGTGCGCTCCGGCGAACTGCCGCGCTGGGCGTCCCCCGCCCGCACCACGTTGATCTTCTCCGTGGTGTTCCTCGCGCTGGAGCCGGTCTGGCGCACGATCTTCCTCGGCCAGATCAACCTCCTGCTGATGGCGCTGATCGTGCTGGACGTGCTGGTGGTGTCGGCGAGGGGCAGCCGGTTCGGCGGCGTCCTGGTCGGGATCGCGGCGGCGGTGAAGCTGACGCCGCTGATCTTCGTGCCGCACCTGCTGTTCACCGGCCGGTGGCGGGAGGCGCTGCGGGCACTGGCCACGTTCTTCGCGTTGCAGGGCCTGATGCTGTTGCTGATCCCTGGCGACACCATCCGGTTCTGGACGCACACCGTTTCCGACCAGGGCCGCATCGGCCCGATGCACTGGGCCGGCAACCAGTCGCTGAACGGCCTGCTCAACCGCGTCACCGACCTCGCACCGTGGGCGTCCGGGGCCGCGCTGGCGATCGGCGCGGTGCTCGCGCCGCCCGCGATCTGGCTCATGCTGCGGTTCCACCGGCGTGGGCAGGCCTTGCCCGCACTGCTGGTCACGGCCTTCTACGGGCTCCTCGTCTCGCCGGTCTCCTGGTCGCACCACTGGGTCTGGGCGGTGCCGCTGCTGGTGGTCCTGGTGTCGCGGCTGCCCGAGACCACGCCCGCCACGGCCTGGCGGCGCTGGCTCGCGGCGGGCGCGGTGGTCGTGGTGTTCGTCAGCTGCGTGCTGCTGGCGCTGCCGAACGGCCGCAACGTGGAACTGCACTGGGCCTTCTGGGAGTACGTGCTCGGCAGCGCCTACCTCCTCGTCCCGGTGGGGCTCGCCGCCGTGCTCGCGGGGCGGTGGCTGCTGCGCAGGTGGCGGGCAGGCACCCGGCCTTTGGCCCGCGTTTAAGCTGGGCTCGCTATGGACACTCGCACCGGACTCCCCGTCGTCGGCATGGTGGGCGGCGGCCAGCTCGCCAGGATGACCCACCAGGCCGCCATCTCGCTCGGCCAGTCGCTGCGCGTGCTCGCGGCAGGCGAGCACGACTCGGCGGGGCTGGTCGCCGGTGAGGTGGTGTACGGCCACCACACCGACCTGGCCGCGCTGCGCTCGTTCGCGCGCGGCGTCGACGTGCTCACGTTCGACCACGAGCAGGTGCCCGGCGAGCACCTGCTGACGCTCGCCACCGAGGGTTTCGTGCTGCGTCCCGGCCCCGGAGCGCTGGCCTTCGCCCAGAACAAGCTGCTGATGCGCGAGCGGCTGGCCGCGCACGGCTTCCCCGGGCCGCCGTTCGCCGAGGTGTCCGGTGTGGAGGACGTGCTGAAGTTCGGTGAGGCGCACTCGTGGCCGGTGATGCTCAAGGCCGCCAGCGGCGGCTACGACGGCCGGGGCGTGTGGAGCCTCGACTCGCCCGCCGACGCGCGCGGGCTCGTGCCCGAGCTGCTCGAGGCGGGCACACCGCTGCTGGTGGAGGCCAAGGTCCGGATGCGCAGGGAGCTCTCGGCGCTGGTGGCCCGCTCACCGTTCGGCCAGGGCGCCGCGTGGCCGGTGGTGGAGACCGTGCAACGGGACGGCATCAACACCGAGGTGCTCGCGCCCGCGCCGGGACTGATGTCCCGGCAGATCCACGAGGCACAGGAGCTGGCGCTGCGGATCGCCGAGGAGCTGGGCGTGGCGGGCGTGCTCGCGGTGGAGCTGTTCGACACCGACGGCGGGCTGCTGGTGAACGAGCTGGCCATGCGGCCGCACAACTCCGGGCACTGGACGATGGACGGCTCCCGCACCTCGCAGTTCGAGCAGCACCTGCGGGGTGTGCTGGACTACCCGCTCGGCGCCACCGACCTGCTCTCGCCCACGGTGATGGCCAACGTGCTCGGCGCGCCGAGCACCCCGGCGATGCGGCCGGACGAGCGGCTGCACCACCTGTTCGCCCGGTTCCCGGACGCGCGGGTGCACCTGTACGGCAAGGGCGAGCGGCCGGGCCGCAAGCTCGGGCACGTCAACCTGCTCGGCGAGCTGACCGACGAGCTGCGGCAGCGGGCCCGGCTGGCCGCGCACTGGCTCTCGCACGCCGAATGGCTCGACGGCTACGAGATCCACTGAGGAGTGACGACGTGACCGCTGTGGTCGGCGTGATCATGGGCAGCGACTCGGACTGGCCGGTGCTCGAGGCCGCCGGGCAGGCGCTCGACGAGTTCGAGGTGCCCTACGAGGTCGGGGTGTACTCGGCGCACCGCACCCCGCGGCGGATGCTCGACTACGCGAGCTCCGCCGCGGAGCGCGGTCTCAAGGTGATCATCGCGGGCGCGGGTGGTGCCGCGCACCTGCCCGGGATGGTGGCCTCGGCGACCGTGCTGCCGGTGATCGGCGTGCCGGTGCCGCTGAAGTACCTGGACGGCCTCGACTCGTTGCTGTCGATCGTGCAGATGCCGGCCGGGGTGCCGGTTGCCACGGTGTCGGTCGGCGGGGCGCGCAACGCGGGCCTGCTGGCCGTGCGGATGCTCGCCGCGAGTGACGAGGCCCTGCGGGAGCGGATGGTCCGCTTCCAGGCCGATCTCGGACAGCTGGTGCTCGACAAGGACGCCGCCCTGCGCGCGAAGCTGGACTGAGCTCAGTCCTCGACCAGCCGCAGCCCGATGACGCCGGCCAGGATCAGCGCCAGGAAGCCGAGCCGCGGCAGCGACGCGCTCTCGCCGAGCGCGACGATGCCGAGCACGGCGACGCCGAAGGCGCCCACGCCCACCCAGACGGCGTAGGCGGTGCCCACGGGCAGGCTGCGCAGGGCGAAGGTGAGCAGCACGAAGCTGACCGCCGCGGCACCGACGCCGAGGACGCTGGGCCAGAGCCTGCTGAACCCGTCGGCCTGCTTCAGCGCCAGTGCCCACACCAGTTCCAGGAGCGCGGCGACGAGGAGGACGGCCCAGGCCACGGCGGGCGTCCTCACGCGTTCGCGCCCGCGTCGACGAGGATCGACGTGCCGGTGATGTTGCGACCGCCCTCGCCGGCCAGGTAGGCGACGGCGGCGGCGACATCCTCGGGGTGGTTGAACCGGCCGAGGGCGGTGAGCTCCCGCTGCGCGCCGGCGTGGGCACCGCCGGCCGGGTTCATGTCGGTGTCGGTGGAGCCGGGATCGACCACGTTGGCCGTGATGCCGCGCGGGCCGAGCTCGCGGGCGAGCCCCCTGGTGAGGCCGATCAGCGCCGACTTGCTCGCCGAGTACAGCGTGGTCCCGCCGTGCGCGACGCGGGTCGCGAGGTTGCTGCCGACGGCGATGATGCGGCCGCCGTCGCCGAGGTGCCGCGCGGCCGCCCGCGCGCCGAGCAGCACCGCGCGCACGTGGATGGCCAGCGTGCGATCGATGTCGGCCGCCGTGATCTCGGCCAGTGGCCCGTTCGGGAAGATCCCGGCGTTGCTGACCAGGATGTCGAGCCTGCCGAACTCCCTCGCGGTGCGTTCCACGGCGGCGGTGACGTCGTCCGGGTCGGCGCTGTCGGAGCGGATCGCCACCGCCCTGCGGCCCAGCGCCGTGATGTCGGCGACGACCTTCTCCGCGTCGTCCGCCGAGTCGACGTAGGTCACCGCGACGTCGGCTCCTTCACCGGCCAGGCGCCGGGCGACCGCCGCGCCGATGCCCCTGCTGCCGCCCGTGACCAGTGCCGCTCTGCCCTCGATCATGTTCCACCTCATTTATGTATCGGTTGATATATAAATGGGTACGCGGCACCGGGTGGCCGGGTCAAGTAATATGTAACGGCCGACACAGAAAGGGGTGTGGGATGCCGGGACGAGGCCGCCCGCGCCGCTTCGACCGGGACGCGGCTTTGCGTACGGCGATGCGGCTGTTCTGGGAGCGTGGCTACGAGGGCACGTCCATGACCGACCTCACCACGGCGATGGGCATCGGCTCGCCGAGCCTCTACGCGGCGTTCTCCTGCAAGGAGGCGCTTTTCCGCGAGGCGGTGGCGCTCTACAACGAGACCGAGGGCGCGGTGCCGCGGCGCATGCTGCACGAGGAGCCGACCGCGCGCCGCGCCGTCGAGGCCCTGCTCCGGATCAGCGCCGACGCCTACACCGACCCGGCCACCCCTCCTGGCTGCCTGGTTGTCCTCGGCGCCGCCAACTGCACCGAGGAGAACCAGGGGGTCCGCGAGTTCCTGGCCGGGCTGCGCCGCGAGGACCTGGCCATGCTGCGGGCGCGGCTCGACCGCGGGGTCAGCGAGGGCGACCTGCCCGCGGGGACGGACACCACGGCGCTCGCCGCGTTCTACAACACGGTGCTCTACGGGTTGTCCATCCAGTCGCGTGACGGCGCCACCCGTACGGAGCTGCACGACATCGTCGACACCGCGCTGGCGGCGTGGCCAGGTCAACGCTCGTGAGTGCGTACCCGAGTTCTAACTCGTGTACGCACTCACGAGCGTTCAGGTCAGCTGGTCCCGGAGTTCGCGCTTGAGCACCTTCCCGGCGGCGGAAACCGGGATCGACTCGACGAACCGCAGCTCCCGTAGCTGCTTGTACGGCACCACCTGGGAGTTGACGGCCTCCATCAGGCGGTCCGGCTCGGCCTGCTCGTGGCCCGGCGCGCGGACGACGAACGCCACCGGCAGCTCGCCCGCCTCCGGGGCGCGCCTGCCGACGACGGCGGCCGTCGACACCTCCGGCAGGCTCATCAGCAGCTCCTCCAGCTCGCGCGGGTACACGTTGTATCCCTTGTAGAGCAACATGTCCTTCTTGCGGTCCACGATCGAGAGATAGCCGTCCTGGTCGAGCACGCCGATGTCGCCGGTGTGCAGCCAGCCGTCGACCAGCACCTCGGCCGTCTCCTCCGGCCGGTGGTGATAGCCCTGCATCACCTGCGGGCCGCGTACGCACACCTCGCCCGGGGTGTCCGGCGGCTGCGGCTCCTCGCCGCCCTCGGCAGGCACGATCTTGATCTCCGTGTCGAAGATCGGCACGCCCACCGCGCCGACCTTGCGCGTGCCGGAGCGCCAGCTCGGGGAGAGGGTGGCGCCCATCGTCACCTCGGTCAGCCCGTAGCCCTCGGCGATCACCGCGTCGGGGAAGCGGGCGCGGAGCGCGTTGATCATCTCGTGCGGCATCGGCGCCGCCCCCGAGGTGATCATGCGCACCGCGGAGAGGTCGCTGGTGTGGAACTCCGGGCACGCCAGCAGCGCGGCGAACAGTGCGGGGGCGCCGCTCATCGACGTCACCCCCAGCCGCTCGGCATCGGCCACGTACGACGGCGGATCGAAACGGTCGTGCAGGACACCGGTGCCGCCGCCGAGCACGGACACGTTCAGCGCGCCGATCGTGCCCATCGCGTGGAACCAGGGCGTCAGCGTGATGCCGATGCCGGTGCCGATCCTGCTCGGCCACTCCTCCTCGCTGCCGATCTGATCGAGCGTCGGGTTGCCGTCGTTGTCGAGTACCGGTACCGAGCCCGTGCCCCAGCAGGCGTACTGCAACGCGTTGACCACGACGTTGCGGTGCGGCAGGCGGACACCCTTCGACCGTCCGGTGGTTCCGCCGGTGTAGGCCAGGTGCGCCAGGTCCTGGTAGACGTCGATGCTCGTCTCGGGCGGCGTTTCGGGTGCGCCCGCGTGGAACTCGTCGAAGTCGAGGTGCCCCTGCTCGGCCGGCCGGTAGACGATCACCAGCCCGACGCCGGTGCCCGCGAGCGCGCCGGCCACCGGACCGAAGGTCACCACGGCGGCGGCGCCGCAGTCGGCGAGCTGTGCCGCGAGGTCCCGAGCCGGCAGCAGCGGGTTGGCGGGGCTGAAGGTGGCGCCCGCGAGCAGGGCGCCGTAGTAGGCGACGGGGAAGGCGAGGCAGTTCGGCAGGTGCAGGGCGACCGTGTCGCCCTTGCCGATGCCCCGCTCGCGCAGCGCGTTCGCGAAGCGGCACGACGACCGCCACAGCTCCGCGTAGGTCATCCGCTGCTCGCCGTGCTGGAAAACGATGTGGTCGCCGAAGCGGGCCGCCGCGCCGGCCAGTAGGGAACCGACCGATACCTCGGGATAGTCCAGGGAGGCGGGGAGACCGGGGGGCCGCGACGTCGATGTGCTCGGCATCACCCGACAGTATTGAAAGTGCGGTCAACGACACAAGGACGACGTTGTGAACGACCGCTAACATGGACGCTGCTGATCGACTGTCTCGAGAAGGGTGGCGCAGGTGACCGACGGTCCTGGGCTCTATCAGGTCGCGGAGGAGCACGAGGAACTGCGTGCCGCGGTGCGCGCGCTGGCGGAGAAGGAGATCGCGCCCTACGCCGCCGAGGTCGATGAGCACGAGCGGTATCCGGTCGAGGCGCGCGACGCGCTGGTGAAGGCCGGCTTCAACGCGGTGCACATCCCGGAGGAGTACGAGGGCCAGGGCGCCGACGCGATCGCGGCCTGCATCGTGATCGAGGAGGTCGCCCGCGTCGACGCGTCCGCGTCCCTGATCCCGGCCGTGAACAAGCTGGCCACCCAGCCGATCCTGCTGGCGGCGTCCGACCAGGTGAAGAAGCTCGTGCTGCCCTCCATCGCCGCGGGCGAGGCGTCGGCCTCCTACGCGCTTTCCGAGCGGGAGGCCGGGTCGGACACCGCCTCCATGCGCACCCGCGCCCGCCTCGAAGGCGACTCGTGGATCCTCAACGGCACCAAGTGCTGGATCACCAACGCCGGCGAGTCGAGCTGGTACACGGTGATGGCGGTGACCGATCCCGCCGCGGAGAAGAAGGCCGACGGCATCTCGGCTTTCGTGGTGCACGCCGACGACCCCGGCTTCTCGGTCGGCGCGAAGGAGCGCAAGCTCGGCATCAAGGGCTCGCCCACGTGCGAGATCCACTTCGAGAACTGCGTGATCCCGGCCGATCGCATCATCGGTGAGCCCGGCACCGGGCTCAGGACCGCGCTGCGCACGCTGGAGCACACGCGCCCGACCATCGGCGCGCAGGCGCTCGGCATCGCTCAGGGTGCGCTCGACGCCGCGGTCGGCTACGTCAAGGAGCGCAAGCAGTTCGGCAAGGCGATCGGTGAGTTCCAGGGCGTGCAGTTCATGCTCGCCGACATGGGTACCAAGATCGAGGCGGCCCGGCATCTGGTGTACGCCTCGGCCGCGGCCACCGAGCGCGGTGACGCGCGGGCGAGCTTCATGGCCAGCGCCGCGAAGTCCTACGCCTCCGACGTCGCGATGGAGGTCACCACCGACGCGGTGCAGCTCTTCGGCGGCGCGGGCTACACCCGCGACTTCCCGGTGGAGCGCATGATGCGCGACGCCAAGATCACTCAGATCTACGAGGGCACCAACCAGATCCAGCGCCTGGTGATGGCAAGGCAGCTGCTCAAGTGACAGGTTGACCATGACGGCTCTTTGATCGTCCGGAAAGCCGTCCTGGTCGATGTCATCGGGGAGAGGCCGAGGATGTCGCCGAGCCCGGAGCCGAGCGGATCGTGATGGAGAACCGCTCCAGGAGGGTGCGAAGCTTATGCGCGCTCGAGCTCTGCCGTCATGACCAGGTAGGGGCCTGCGGGTAGATCCGTAGTGGCGTGCGCGTTCGGAACGACGTTGTACATGGCCAGGTGGAAATCGCCTTCGGTTCCCGATGCAAAGGAAATGATCCACCCAGCACCGTCGTCGTAGTTGTACGACAGCTCAACCTCACCATGCCTGACGGTGCCACGCAGCAGTACGATCGCCGGCGCCTGATGCCAGCTGTCGACCCACGCGGCCTTGACCGCCTCATGACTGTCCGTGTCCGAGCTGACGACGAGCAAGCCGTCCTGGGGCCCGTCCTCGGGATGTTGCCATGCATAGGCCATGGACAGCGCCTATCCTGCGGCTGCGGTCGTCAGCTGGGCGCTGGCCGGCAGGGCACGCATGCTGTCGGCAGGGAGCAACCGAAAGCCGTTCGAACCCTGCCAGTTTCCGCACATTGCGCCGAAAATCGATCTGAGGGAATCCATAGGCCCTCTGACTCTCCAATCCCCGTCGGCTCGTGTGCCACACCGCCGGATTCGCATGCTCCCAATGTGGCGTTGGTCGCGTTCAACGCAACCGATGCCGCATTGGGGGCACGCAGACGACGGTCAGTTCAGGTTCACCGTGGTGCGTTCGGCTTCCCGGTGGTCATCCAGCTTGCCGGGCACGGCGTTGCTGACCTGCACCAGATGCGCGCCCGCCGCCAGTGGCGCCAGCAGGCCGTCGAGCACCCCCTCCGGCAGCGTCCACTCCCGCGTCGACAGCACGCGGTCACCCGCGCCGATCCCGGCCGCCGTGGCCCGCTCGCGCGCCCGCGCCAGCAGGTCGTCCACCGTCGTGCCGAGCAGCGCCGGTGTATCACCCGGGATCGGGAACAGCGGGGAGAACTCGTCGCCGGACAGGCGTGCCTCGGCGAGGTAGTCGAATGCTCCGTCCGGCGGAGCCGAGCCGAGTCCCCGGCCGAGCGGGTCGAGGGAGACGATCGCGGTGGCCGCCGCCCGGCGCGCACCGGCCTCCGGCGCGGCGAACGCGACTCGCGCACCGGAGCCGTCCTCGACCACGTGCGCACCGCACCACCAGGCGCCGAGCAGCACCCCGGCGGTCTGCCAGTGCGCGGGCAGGTCCACGGCCACCTCGTCACCCGGCTCGACGTCGAACTCCTCGACCAGCCAGTTGGCGGTCTTCGCCGCCCAGTTCGCCAGCGTGGCCACCGAGAGCTCGATCCGGCTCCCTGCGTCGTCGTCGTAGTGCGTGATCAGCGGGCGGGCGGCAGAGGAGGTCAGCAGGGGGCGCAGGAGATGCTCGGTCAGGCTCACGGCTACGACGATAGTTGTTGGTCACCGATGTCCGCCGGGCGCGGACACGCGTGCGCGGGGCGCGGACACGCGTGCGCGGGGCGCGGACACGGCTAGTTGACGCAGGCGACACCGTCGGCGGTGATCTGCCGCGGGGCCGAGCCGGGCGCCGAGCCACCACCCGCACCGGCCGCAGGCTGGTCCGCCGTGCCGCCCGCGCCGACCGTGCCCCGAACGAACGAGCGCACCTTCGGCACGTCGACCTCGACGATGCTCTGGCCGTCGGCGCTGCGCGCGCCCACCGCCTCGACCGGGATGGTCACGAACTCGATGTCCCCCGAGGCGATGCCCTTCACCTGGTCGGCGAACTTGAGCAGGTCGAGGTCCGGGTCGAGCACCAGCGAGCGGCGCACCGCGTCGGTGAGGCTGTTCAGCTTGTCCGAGTTCGTCAGGGTGCCCGTGGAGAGCACCTGGTGCAGCGCCGAGGCGAGGAACGCCTGCTGGCGGACGATCCGGTCGAGGTCGCCCCTGGGCAGGTTCTTGCGCTGCCGCACGAACGAGAGCGCCTCGCCGCCGGAGACCACCTGCGTGCCCGCGCGGAAGTTCGCGCCGGAGTCCTTGTCCGCGGTCGCGTTGTTGAGACAGACCGTCACGCCGCCGAGGGCCTCGGTGAGCAGGTAGAACCCGAGCAGGTTCACCTCGGCGTAGTGGTCGATGCGGATCTCGGTGAAGTCCTGCACGGTCCGCACCAGCGCACGGCGCCCCGCCTGGTCGGACTCACGCTCGACCTCGGCGCCGTCGGTCATGCCTTCGGCCCGCAGCCGGGCGGCCGCCGCAGCCTTCGCCACGCCGAAGGCGGAGTTGATCTTGTCCCGGCCGCCCTGCGGGACGTCCACCCACGTGTCCCGCGGGATCGAGACGCCCGTCGGTTTCCCGCCGTCCTTGGGGATGCGCAGGATGATCAACGTGTCGGTGCTCACGCCGTTCTTGCTCTCCGTGCGCAGCGTCTTCAGCACGTCCAGCGGCAACGGGTTGCCCTGCATGTCGGTGCGGGCGTCGGCGCCGACGAGCAGGATGTCGGTGGCGCCGTCGTCCTGCGGCGGCGCCTTCGCCTCGACGTCGTCGTTCTGTTGCAGCGCGTCGGTGGTCTGGACGTTGTCATCGATCTCGTCCAGGGTCGTATAGGCGTACCCGGTGGCGAGCAGCGCGAGCACCGAGGCCAGGGCGACGACGACCCTGCTGGCCACCCGGGCCGCCGAGCGGGCCCGCCCGGACCGGCCGGTTTCCGGTTCCGCACGCGGCCGCGGGTACGGCGTAGGGGTGAATGATGTCGTTCTGTCCGGCTTCTTCTCGTCGCCCTCGTCCACGCTCGTTACCTCCCCGCCCCGCGCGTGCTCCCGACTGCTCAGCCTAGAGCGTGCGTGACATCCGCGGTGCGCAGACCGGCGACTCGGCTAGTGCACGCAGGGCACGTCGCCTGCGGTGATGGGCTCGTCCTCCGGCGCATCGGCCCCGGCCGTGGCGGACGCGGCCGTGCTCTGCCGGACGGGCGCCTTGCCTGCGAAACCCGAGCGGGCCTCCTCGCTGGGCCCGAGCTCGAAGTCCGTGCCGAGGAGAACCAGGAGGCTGCCCGCCTCCACGGCACTGTCGGGCTCGGTCCGGACCTCCTCGCCGAGCGCCTCCCGGAGCGCCTCGGCGCCCACGGCCTCGCCGGGCGCGTGCCGCACGACGGTGCTTTCCCGGACATCCACAATGGCTGATCCCTCGCCCTGGAAACCTCTCTCCTGCAACAGTCCCCGCACTTCCGGGCCAAGCGATGCGTCGCCGGTGCCGTTGAACAGCTCGACGGTGAACTCGGCGGCCTCGCCGGGCGCGGTCGTCGTCTCCGTCTCCGGTGCCGCACCGTCGGACACCAGCTGGTCCACGAACGCGCGGACCTCCTCGACGTCGACCTCCAGCACGGCCGCGCCGCCGACCATCGCGTTACCCAGCACCGGGATCGTGTGGAACTCCACGTCACCGCTGGAGAGGCCGCGCATCTGCCCGGCGAACTCGAGCAGGTCCCAGTCCCTGGAGAGCACGACGGACTTCTTCACGGCGGCTACCACGTCGGAGAGCTTGCCCGGGTCGGTGAGCACGTCCGTCGAGAGCACCTCGCGGGCGAGCCCGGAAAGGAAAGCCTGCTGGCGCGCGATGCGATCGAGATCACCGTTTTCGAGGCCGTAGCGCTGCCGCACGAACGCCAGCGCCTGCACGCCCTCCACCTCCTGCCGCCCGGCCGGCAGGTTCACCCCCGACTTGGGCTCGTTCACCGGCTCCTTCAGGCACACCTCGATGCCGCCGAGCGCCTTGGTGATCTCGTAGAAGCTCGCGAGGTTCACCTCCGCGTAGCGGTCGATCATGCCGGGCTTGCCGATGAACTGCTCGATCGTGGCGATCAGGTTCTTCCGGCCTGCGACCTTGGCCCGCTCGTCGATCTCGGCCGGCGCCAGCCCGCCCTGCTGCTGGAGCGTCTCGGCCGTGTCGTTGTAGGCGTAGACGAACGCGCTGTTGAGCCTGTGGGTGCCGTAGCCGCCGGCCAGCTCGACCAGCGAGTCGCGCGGGAACGAGATCGCGACGGCCCGCCTGCCGTCCTGCGGGATGTGCACGAGGATCATCGTGTCGGTCTGCCGCTCGCCGTCGGCCTCGCCGGCGTGCAGCATGTCGAGCACCTCGCGCGGCAGCGGGTTGCCCTGCGCGTCGGTGCGGCTGTCCTGGCCCACCAGCAGGATGTCGATCGCGCCGTCCAGCGGGATGGCCTCCGGCTCCGAGCCGAAGACATCGGTGGTGGTGACGCCCTCGTTGATGTCTCCGACGAACTGCCAGCCGTACCAGGTGAGCGTGAGAACGGTCACCGAGATGAGGGTGAGGAACGCCTTGCCGGTGAGGAACGCGAACATCCGCAGCGGCCGCCGGCGGTGGACCGTCGTGCCGCCCGGTTCCCGCGCCCCGTCGGTCACGCGCGCTCCTCCCAGTCCCCGGTTCCGGCCTCCACATTACTGATCTGTGCATTACACGTCCGTAGGATCGACAAACGTTGCCTGGATGTTGCGTTTTCAAGGGACGAGGGCGTGGCAGACTGCGCGGATCGACGCGGGAGGGATGAAGATGCGGGTCCTGGTCACCGGGGGTGCCGGGTTCATCGGGTCGCACTATGTACGGCAGGCGCTGTCCGGTGAGTACGCCACGCTGCGTGACGCCGAGATCGTGGTGCTCGACAAGCTCACCTACGCCGGCTGCGAGGACAACCTCGCCCCGGTCGCCGACAACCCCCGCCTGCGCTTCGTGCGCGGCGACATCTGCGACGCCGCGGCGGTCGCCAAGGTGATGGCCGGCGTGGACCTCGTCGTGCACTTCGCGGCAGAGTCGCATGTGGACCGTTCCATCGCCGGATCCGCGGATTTCGTGCTCACCAACGTGGTCGGCACGCAGACTCTGTTGCAGGCCGCGCTCAACGCCGGGGTGGGCAGGTTCGTGCACGTCTCCACCGACGAGGTGTACGGCTCGATCGAGCAGGGCTCGTGGTCGGAGGACCACGCACTGGAGCCGAACTCGCCGTACTCGGCCTCCAAGGCGTCGTCGGATCTGCTTGCCCGCTCGTTCCACCGCACCTACGGGCTACCGGTATGTGTCACCCGGTGCTCGAACAACTACGGTCCGTACCAGTTTCCCGAGAAGGTCATCCCCCTGTTCGTCACCAACCTGCTCGACGGCGAGCCGGTGCCGCTCTACGGCGACGGCCTCTACGTCCGGGACTGGCTGCACGTGGACGACCACTGTTCCGGCATCCAGCTGGTCGTCGACGGCGGCCGCGCGGGCGAGACCTACAACATCGGCGGTGGTACCGAGCTCACCAACCGGGAGCTGACGCAGCGGCTGCTCAGCGCGGTCGGCGCGGGCTGGGAGATGGTCCGCCCGGTCGAGGACCGCAAGGGGCACGACCGGCGGTACTCGGTCGATATCACCAAGATCCGCACCGAGCTGGGTTACCGTCCCCGGATCGACTTCGACACCGGCCTGGCGGACACCGTGCGCTGGTACGCGGACAACCGGGCGTGGTGGGAGCCGTTGAAGAACCGTGCCGTCCTCACTGGAAGGTGATCGACGTTGTCCCGACTCGCAGTTCTCGTGCCCGGGGGCACCGGTCAGCTCGGCAGGGACCTCGCGGCCCTGTCCGGCGACGATACCGAGGTCACAGCGCCGGGCAGGGCCGAGCTGGACATGACCGAGACGGGCGCCGTCGTCGAGGCGGTCGCCGATCTGGCCACCGGCGCACGGAAGTCCGGGCGGCTGCCCGTGGTGATCAACGCCGCCGCCTACACCGCGGTGGACGCGGCCGAGCAGGACGAGGAGCGGGCGTTCGCCGTCAACGCCGACGGGCCGAGGGTGCTCGCGGCGGCCTGCTCGTCCCGCCGCGTGCCGCTGGTGCACGTGTCCACCGACTACGTCTTCTCCGGGGACGCGGACCGGCCCTACGAGCCGGACGACCCCCTCGGCCCGCGCAGCGCCTACGGGCGCACCAAGGCCGCGGGCGAGGACGCCGTGCTCGGCTCCGGTGCGCGGGCGTGGATCGTGCGCACCGCGTGGGTCTACGGCGCACACGGAGGCAACTTCGTCCGTACCGTGGCGAGGCTCGAACGTGAGCGCGACTCGGTGTCCATTGTGGATGACCAGCGTGGCACGCCGACCTGGTCGGCGGATCTCGCCGCCGGACTGCTGGAGCTCGCCGGCCGGGTCGCGGACGGCGACGGTCCCGCCCGCCGGGTGCTGCACTGCACCGGTGCCGGCGAGGCGACGTGGTACACGCTCGCCCGTGCCGTCTTCGAGGAGCTCGGCGCCGACCCGGAGCGGGTCCGCCCGTGCCGCACCGAGGACTTCCCGCGGTCCGCGCCGCGTCCCGCGTACTCGGTGCTCTCCGGCACCGCGTGGCGGGAAGCCGGCCTGACGCCGCTTCGCCCGTGGCGGGAGGCGCTGGCCGAGTTCGCCGAGCGGCACGGGGACGCCCTGCGCGGTGCTGAGGACCTGTCCGCGAGTCCGGACCAGCCAGGGGAGTGCCGGAGGTGAGCGCACTGGTCCGTGGGTTTCGCGCCGCACCCTGGACCGTCGCGGCCGCTGCATACGCGTGGTGCGCCGCCATCGTGCTGACCGTACTGCTGGAACCGGGCACTCTGTTGATCGTGGCGCCTCCCGCGCTGGTCGCCAGCGCCCCTCTGCTGCTGCCGCGGCGCCACCAGTCACCTGCCGCCGCGCTCGGGGCGGTGGCGCTCGCAGCGTGGGCATTCCTGGGGATCGCACTGCTGGGGCTCTACTTCCTGCCCAGCGCCGCGCTCCTCGCGGCGGGGTACGTTCGGCGCACCCTGTCGGCGCGTTCCGTCAGACGCTGCGCAGCACCGTGACAACGGTGCCGAGGACGACGGCGCCGTCGCCGTCGATGACGTCGTACTCCGGGTTGCGCGGCTCGAGGTAGACGTGCCCGTTGCGGCGGCGATACACCTTGACCGTGGCCTCGTCGTCGATCATCGCGGCGACGATCTGGCCCGAATGCGCTTCGGACTGCTGTCGCACCACGACGATGTCGCCGTCACAGATGGCGGCGTCGATCATCGAGTCACCGCGCACACGCAGGCCGAAGACGTTCCCGCGCCCGGTGATCTCCCTCGGCAGCGTCAGCACGTCATCGACGTGCTCCTCGGCCGAGATGGGACTTCCCGCGGCGATGTCGCCGACCACGGGCACGGGCACCGAGTCGTCGGCAGGCTCGCGCGTACCGGGCCCCCGCAGGAAAGCACGCACGTCGATCGGCCGGGACATCGTGGTGCTGCGCCGGAGAAATCCCTGCTCCTCAAGGCTTGTCAGGTGCCTCGACACCGACGACGACGATCGCAGGCCGACGGCGTCACCGATCTGCCTGGTGCTCGGCGAGTACCCGTACCTCGTCACCCAGTCCCGGATCGTGGCCAGTATTCGCTGCTGACGCTGGGGCAGGGCGGAGGTGTCCAGGTGCTCGAACGCGTCAAGATCATCGTAGGTGCTCACCCGCGGAATGATAGGGGTCACGAGCGCGCGGCGGCCCTGCGGTAAGCCGTTATGGTGGCCTCCGCGCAGCGGCGCCACGTGAAGCTCGCCGTGTGTGCCCGGCGGGTCGCCGAGGTGGAGGCCGCGTGCGGGTCGTCCACCGCCGCGCGCAGCGCCTCGACCAGTGCGTCCACCTCGCCGTAGGGCACCAGCGCCGCGAGCCCGCCGGACACCTCGCGCAGCGCGGGCACGTCGGTGCACACCACGGGCACGTCGCACGCCATCGCCTCCAGCACCGGCAGCCCGAAGCCCTCGTCCCGTGAAGGGAGCACGAGCGCCGCGGCGCCGGCGACCACCCGTTGCAGGTCCACATCGGACAAATAGCCGAGGTGGTGCGAGCGCCCGCCTGCCGGGAACGGGCCGGGCCCGGCGAAAACCAGCGGGGGCAGCCCGGGGTCGGCGGCGTGCGCGCGGGAGAGCCAGTCCAGTCCCTTGCGCGGCCCGGCGGCTCCGGTGAACAGCAGATACCGGGCGGGCAGGCCGAGCCGTTCCCGGAGCTGCTCGCTCGGCGGCCTGCCGGTGAACCAGCCCGCGTCGATGCCGAGCGGGGTGACCTCGATCTTGCCGCGGTCGATGTCCAGCCGCTCGGCCACCGCGTCGGCCACGGCCGCGGTCGGGGTGCAGATCACGTCGGCCCGCCGGGCGCCCCGGAGCACCAGTTCGGGCAGCCTCCGGTCACCGGGCGGCAGCTCGCCCGGCGCGTCGAGGAACGCCAGGTCGTGGATCGTGAGCACACCGGCCGCACGGAACGTGCCGGGCAGGACGAAGTTCGTGCCGTGCACGACGTCGGTTGGACCGGCGAACAACTCCACCGGGGGAAACGTCGAGCGCAGCCACATCGCGCGCAGCGCCCGCGCGGCCACCGGCATCCCGCGGGCCCGCGCGCCGTGCGGCAGCACCTTGCGCAGCCTGCGCCAGCCGCGGAGCGTGAAGGCCACCGCACGAGTATCCACAGTGGGCATCGAGGCGAGCTCTTCGGAGAGGGAGGCGGTGTAGCGGCCGATCCCCGTGCGGGCACCGAGCAGCGGGGTGCCGTCCAGCAGCACGCGCAGCGGCCGTTCGGTGCCCGCCTGAGCGCGCGCGACACGGGGCTCGGACGTCATGTCGTCAGTCCTTCCCGTCAGGCATGACGGCGTCCGCGGCGCGCCAGCTTCAGCACCCGCCCACCGGCTCGCCGGGCGAGCTCGGCGGGCCCGCCCTCGGCGAGGTACTCCCGGACCAGTGCGAGGTCGCGGCGCAGGAGCTCCCTGCCGCGTACCGGGTCGGCCGGAGCCAGAGCCGCGGTGCCCGGCAGCCGGTCCGCGGCGGGCCGCGGGTCGCGGCAGAACTCCAGCAGCGGTTCGAGCACGCGCGGCCAGGTGAAGCGCTGCGCCACCTCGGCGATGCGTTCCCGGCACGCGGCCACGAACTCGGTGTCGTAGAGGCAGCGCTCCAGCGCGTCGGCGAGCGCGCCGGCGTCCTCGGCGGGGACCACGACGCCCAGCCGCTCCGCCCGCACCAGATCGGCGAACGCGTCGCCGTCGGTGGTGACGATCGGCAGCCCTGCCCACAGGTAGTCGAGCACCCTGGTGCGGAAGGCGAACGTGGTCTCGACGTGCTCGAAGTGCGTGGTGACCCCGCAGTCGGCGTCGAGCAGCCAGTTCTGCCGCTGCTCGTAGGGCACCCACTGCTCGTTGAAGAACACGTGCTTGCCGGTGAGCCCGAGCGAGTCGGCCAGCCGGACGGTCCGCGCGCCGATGTCCATGCCGGTGACCTCGGGGTTCGGGTGGCGCATGCCGAGGAACACCAGCCGCAGGTCCGGCCGCCGCTCGCGCAGCAGGTCGACGGCGCGGACGAGGCTGAGCGGGTCGAACCAGCTGTAGACGCCGCCGGCCCACAGCACCACCCGGTCGGTGCCTGCGATCTCGTCGAACGCCGCGCGCAGGCCCGGCCCGGTGCGCCGCGGCGGCTGTGGGGACAGCCCGAACGGCACCTCCGCGAGCAGCGACCGCGTGCTGGGGTCCGCGTCGTAGAGCGTGGGGGAGAGCCGGCCCAGCGCGGCCAGGTGGCCCAGCCAGAAGTGCCGCTGCCGTTGCGACGCGCACAGGAAGAAGTCGCCGCGCTCCAGTTGCGCGTCGAGCACCTTCGTGACCCCGGCGAGGTCGGCGGCCCGCCGGTCGTCGGGTGTCCGCTTGCCCTGTTCGAGCAGCTCGAGGTGCATCGGGTCGTACAGGTCGCAGACGACGATCTTGTGCGCCTGCTCCTTCTTCAGCGCCGGGGTCATCTCCAGCACGTGCCCCTGCAGGATCACGATGTCGGCCCACTCGACGTGCCCGGTGAGATCGCGGCGGCGGGCCGCGCCCACGGCGAACGGCGCAGGCGGCGGGTCGGCGACCGGGTTGACCGTGACCAGCCGGACGTCGTGCTCGGCCGCGAGCGCCCCGGCGATGTTCCACGCCCGGATCGCCGGGCCCGCCATCCGCTCGGTGATCGCGTCGCCGGTGAGCACCAGCACCTTCCGCCGCGCGCCGAAGGCCCGTTCGATGCCGAAGGCCTCGACGAGGATGTCGTGTGCCGCGAGGTAGCGGGGCAGTGGGTAGGCCGGTTCGATGGCGTTGCGCAGCAGCGGCAGCAGGTCCGCGTCGGTGCGCACGCGTGCCTCCTGCTCCGCGGCGCGGGAGGCGGCGAGCGAGGGCAGCAGCTCGACGAACTGGTCGACGGCCAGCACCCCGGCGAGCGCGGTACGGGGCAGCGGCACCGGACCGGTCTCGGCAGGCCCGGCGTCACGGCTCAGGTCGAGCCGCGTGGCGTCGAGCTCACCCCGGGCGGTGGCGCGCCGGACGGTGAGCGCGAGCGCGGCGGGCAGCGCGGCGGCGAGGCTCTCGGCGGAGAGATTCTTGTAGAGCGCGGCCAGCGCGTTGCGCTCCAGCAGGAAGGTCTCCCGGCCGGTCTCCGGCGAGTCCACTTCGGACATCGTGCCGTGGTGCCGGTGGACGGCCAGCGACTCCGGTACGTAGCGCACCCGCCAGCCGCGCAGGTTCAGCCGCCAGCCGAGGTCGACGTCCTCGTAGAACATGAAGAAGCGCTCGTCGAACCCGCCGAGCTCGGCGAAGACGGACGCGCGGACGAACATCGCCGAGCCCGTGCCGAACAGGACGTCCTTGGCCGCCTCGTGCTCGGCGGCCGGGATGTCGGCGAGCGGCGTGCCCGCGTGTCGCTTGTAGCCCATCCCGAACCACGTGAGCCCGCCGTCCACGAAGTCGGCCGAGGTTCCTTCCCAGTCGACGACCTTGCTGGCCACCGCGGCCACGGTCGGCTCGTCGCGCAGGGTGGTCACCGCGGCACTCACCCATGCCGGGCCGGGGCGCGCGTCGTTGTTGAGGAAGGCGAGCACGGTGCCGCGGGCCTCGCGGGCGCCGAGGTTGCAGCCGCCCGCGAAGCCGAGGTTGCGCGCGGACTCGACGAGCCGCACGTCCGGCACCGCGGCCCTGATGCGCCGGGCGTCGTCGGTGGGGGAGGCGTTCTCGACGCAGACGAGCTCGAGCCGCGGGTAGTCGTGCGCGGCGAGTGCGCGCAGGCAGGCGATGGTGTCCCCGGCGCCGCGGTAGTTCACCACGATGACCGAGACCAGCGGATGTGTCGTGTCCCCCTGCGCCAACGCCGCGCTCCTTCCCACCGGTCCTCAGACTAGCCGCGGGCCCAGGTCCGCCAGACCTCGGTCCGGCCCACGTTGGCGCGCCTGCCGATCGCCCGCCGCGCCAGCAGTGTCGCAGGCAGGAGCGCGCCGACCTCGGCCAGGACCCGGCAGCGTAGCCCGAACCGGAAGTTGGCCGCGTCCGGTTTGCTCGTGCGCACGGGCAGCACGAGCGTGCGGGCGGCGAAGCGGGCCAGCTCCCGCAGCGCGACCGGCGCGGGCGCGCAGCGCAGCAGCATGAGCAGCCGGTTGCGCTCGTTCCAGCGGTGGAACCGCGCCGAGCCGGGCACGGTGCTCGCGCCGTGCCGGTGCCGCACGGCCGTCCCCGGCGCCTGCCCGGCGTCCGGAGCCGCTACGACCCGGCCGCCCGCAAGGCGCAGGCGCCACGCGGTGTCGGTGTCCTCGTAGTAGCAGAAGAAGCGAGCGGGGACCCCGCCCGCGTTCCGCAGCGCGGCGGTGCGCAGCAGCACCGCGCCGCCGCAGAAGCCGAACGGGTCCGTGCCTGCGGGCAGCGCGCGCAGGTCGGCCCCGTGCCCGTCGGCGGTCAGCCGCACGCCGAGTGACTGGACGGTGCCGTCCGGGTGCTCCAGCCGGGACGCCACCGCCGCGACGCCAGGGCGCATCGCGTCCTCCAGCGCGGCGAGCCAGCCAGGGCCCGGCGCGGCGTCGTCGTTGAGCCAGGCGAGCAACGGCGTCCGCACCCGGGGCAGCGCGGCGGCGATCCCGCCCGCGTAGCCTGCGTTGCGCGGCAGGCGCAGCACCTCGGGCGCCGCGGGGTGTGCCGCCAGCAGCCTGGTCGTACCGTCGGTGGAGGCGTTGTCGACGACCAGGATCCGATGTGGACGATCCTGCGCGGCCAGCGCGTCGAGGCACTCCGCGATGTGTTCCGCGCCGCGCCAGGTGACGACGACGACGGTGGTGGAGGGCACGGGGAGCAGAATAGCGGGGTGCCCGAACTCGTCGTGCTCGCCGAGCAGCTCCTCGCGCCCGTCCCCGGGGGAACCGGCCGCTACACCGCCGAGTTGCTGCGTGCGCTCGCCAGGACCACGCCCGAGGGCTGGACGGTGTCCAGCGTGGTCGCCCGGCACGCCGACACCGGGCCCGCCCGGATCGACGGCGTGGGCGGGCCGCGCGTGCTGCCACTGCCACCGCGGGCGCTGATCGCCTGCTGGCAGGCCGGGGTGCCGCTGTGGCCCGGCGGTACGGCCGTGCATGCGCCGACCCCGCTCGCCCCGCCGCGTGCGGGCCGTGGCCGGACGCTGTCGGTCACCGTGCACGACACCGTGCCGTGGACGCATCCGGAGACGCTCACCCCGCGCGGGGTCCGCTGGCACCGGACCATGATCGCCAGGGCGGCGCGGCGGGCCGACGCGCTGGTCGTCCCGACGGAGGCCGTCGCCGGTGAGCTGGCCGGGTACGTGCAGCCCGCGGCCCGGGTGCGGGTGGCCGGGCACGGGGTCACCGAGCTGCCGTCGCCGGTGCCGGTCGACGTGCCCGCGCGCTACGTGCTCGCGCTCGGCACGATCGAGCCGCGCAAGGGGATCGACGTGCTCGTCGAGGCGATGTCGATGTTGTCGGGGTCGTCGGCGGCGCCGGACGTGCCGCTGCTGCTCGTCGGCCAGCCCGGCTGGGGCGGGCTCGACCCGCACGCCCTCGCCCGGCGGCACGGGCTGCCCGAGGGGCGGGTGCGCGTGCTGGGCAGGCTGCCGGACGCCGAGCTGGCCTCGGTGCTGCGCGGGGCGAGCGTGCTGGCCGCGCCCAGCCGCGCGGAGGGCTTCGGCCTGCCGGTGCTGGAGGCGATGGCGGCCGGGGTGCCGGTCGTGCACTCGGACGCGCCCGCGCTGGCGGAGGTCGCCGGGGGAGCGGGCCGGATGGTGCCGCGCGGCGACGCCGCGGCACTGGCCACCGCGCTGGGGGAGGTGCTGAGCTCGGAGAAGCTGGCCGCCGGGCTGGCCGCCGCCGGCCGGGCAAGGGCCGCCGAGTTCACCTGGCGCCGCGCGGCCGAGGCGGTGTGGGAGCTGCACCTGGGTGTGCGCTGATGCGGAGTTTGCCGGATTCCCACCAACCGGACGTGGCCGTGGTCGTAGGCTGCACGGGTGGCTGAACCACGCGTGCTGATCGACGCCACGGCCGTACCCGCGGACCGAGGCGGTGTCGGTCGTTATGTCGACTCGCTCGTGGCCGCACTGGACGCCGACGGTGCGCGCGTCACGGTCGTGTGCCAGCCGAGGGACGGCCGGCTCTACGCCGAGCTCGCGCCGCACGCCTCGGTGGTCCCCACTGCCCAGTCCACCGCCACCAGGACGGCCCGGCTGACCTGGGAGCAGACGACGTTGCCGATGCTCGTGCGCAGACTGGGCGTGGACGTCGTCCACTCGCCGCACTACACGATGCCGCTCGCTGGCCGGGCGGCATCGGTCGTCACGCTGCACGATGCGACGTTCTTCACCGACGCGATGCTGCACTCGTCGGTGAAGGCCCGCTTCTTCCGGGCGTGGACGGTCACCGCGCTGCGCCGCGCGGAGCTGTGCGTGGTGCCGAGCGTGGCGACCGCGCGCGAGCTGGAGCGGGTCACCGGCACGCGGACCGCCGAGCTGGAGATCATCCAGCACGGCGTGGACGTGGAGCGGTTCCACCCGCCCGCGCCGGAGGAGATCCGCGCGGCACGGGACGTGATCGGCCTCGGCGACACGCCGTACGTCGCGTTCCTCGGCGCGCTCGAGCCGCGCAAGAACGTGCCCGCGCTGATCCGGGGCTTCGCCGAGGCCGTCGGTGGCCAGGCCGAGCCGCCCGCGCTCGTGCTGGCCGGCCAGCCCGGCTGGGACAGCCAGGTCGAGAAGGCACTCGACGCGGTGCCGCACCGGCTGCGCGTGATCCGGGCCGGCTACCTGCCGTTCGAGACGCTGGCCGGGTTCCTCGGCGGGGCCGAGCTGGTCGCCTACCCGAGTCTCGGCGAGGGTTTCGGCCTGCCGGTGCTGGAGGCGATGGCCTCGGGTGCGTGCGTGCTGACGACCCGCAGGCTGTCGCTGCCCGAGGTCGGCGGCGACGCGGTGGCCTACTGCGGGGTGGGTGCGGGCGACGTGGCCGCCGCGCTCGGCGAACTGCTCGCCGACCCGACCCGGCGAGCGACGCTCGCCGAGGCCGCGCAGCTGCGGGCCAAGGAGTTCTCGTGGAGCGGCACCGCCGAGCGGCACCGGGAGGCGTACGAGAAGGCGTGGCATCGCCATCGCGCGCACCGCTCGTGACTGCGTAACAGGTGTTCCAACTCGTGTACGCCCTCACGACACGTGACCTGCAGCGGGAAGCGTGCACGGTCATCGACACATCTTGCCCGCCACGGAGTCACGGTGAGTGACAGGTGCACAATGACCGCGTGACCGAGCCGAAGAACTACGGCGACGGGGTCGCCGTGGTGATCGTGACCTACTCGCCAGGGGAGACCCTGGAGCGATTCCTCGACACGCTCGCCAAGGCGACCACGCGGGACGTGCAGGTCGTACTCGCCGACAACGGCTCGACCGACGGCGCGCCGGAGAAGGCGGCCGAGCGCGACAACGTGCGGCTGGTGTCCACCGGCGGCAACCTGGGCTACGGCACCGCCGCCAACCGGGGCGTCGCCGTGCTCGGCGACGACATCGGCTGGGTCGTCGTCGCCAACCCGGACCTGGAATGGGACCCGGGGTCGCTGGACGAGCTGCTCGACGTCGCCGAACGGTGGCCGCGGGGCGCCGCGTTCGGGCCGCTGATCCGCGAACCCGACGGCACCGTGTACCCGTCCGCGCGGCTGCTGCCCTCGCTCGGCCGCGGCATCGGGCACGCGCTGTTCGGCAAGGTGTGGCGCGGCAATCCGTGGACCCGGGCCTACCGGCAGGAGCAGGGCGAACCGGCCGAGCGCACCGCCGGCTGGCTGTCCGGTTCCTGCCAGCTACTGCGGCGCACCGCCTTCGACGCGGTCGGCGGCTTCGACCCGCGCTACTTCATGTACTTCGAGGACGTCGACCTCGGTGACCGGCTGGGCAGGGCGGGCTGGCTCAACGTCTACGCGCCGTCGGCGGGCGTGATGCACATCGGTGGCCAGGCGACCTCGAAGGCGTCCGCGCGGATGCTCGCCGCGCACCACGCGAGCGCCTACCGCTACCTGGCCGACCGGCACCGGGGCCTGGCGTGGCGGCCGGTGCTGGCGCTGGTCCGCGCGGGGCTGGCGATCCGGCTGCGGCTGGAGACCCGCCGGGGCTGAGCGCCGGTCCGCGCGGCGGCGACCACGGGCACGATCACAGGCCGTCGAGGCGGCGGGAGAGCTCCGACTGGGTGCGCCGGGTGGTGGTCGTCGGGATCAGCCCGCCGATCTCGGTGCGCTCGACCTCCGGCTCGGGCCCGCGGGAGGGCGGCAGGTCCAGCCGGGTGGTCGGCTCCGACTCGTCCAGGTGGCTGCCGCTCTCGGCCATCGACTGCTCGATCATCGACGACGGCAGGACCGTGGTGCTGTCCGGGTCCTGCTCGTCGATCCGGGACACCACGGATCTGGGTATCTGCTGGGTGTTCGCGGCATCCATCGGTGATGTCATGTTGTCCGGCGTGACGACGCCGTCCCGCGCCTGCGCGCGGGAAAGCAAGGCGTCCGCCCGATCGCGGGGGTCCATGCCCTCGCCTCCCGTACCTCACCCGAGGCCCTCTCCGAACGGGGCCGCCGCTGTGCTGTCTAGGGTAGGCCCTCCGGCCGCACGCCGTCAGCGTTTCCCGCGGCTTGTCGCCGGTCGGTGGGTCAGAGATGGAGGGATGCTCGCGATGACGTCCGTTCCCGGCGTCGATGCCGTGATTCTCGTGGGGGGCAAGGGCACGCGGCTGCGCCCGCTCACGCTGTCGGCGCCGAAGCCGATGCTGCCGACCGCCGGCGTGCCGTTCCTGTCGCACCTGCTCTCCCGGATCCGCGCGGCCGGGATCGAGCACGTGGTGCTCGGCACGTCCTACCGTGCCGAGGTCTTCGAGGAGCACTTCGGCGACGGCTCGGCGTTCGGCCTGGAGATCGACTACGTCGTCGAGGACGAGCCGCTGGACACCGGCGGCGCGATCCGCAACGTCGCCGGAAAGCTCCGCGCCGAGGACGCGGTGATCTTCAACGGCGACATCCTCTCGGGCGCCGACCTCGGTGCGCTCGTCGGCGCGCACCGCGCGGCGGCGGCGGACGTCACCCTGCAACTGCAGCGCGTGGCCGATCCCAGCCGGTTCGGCTCGGTGCCGACCGACGACAACGGCCGGGTGACCGCGTTCCTGGAGAAGACGCCGAACCCGCCGACCGACCAGGTCAACGCGGGCTGCTACGTCTTCCGCCGCTCGGTGATCGAGGCGATCCCCGCGGGCAGGCGGGTGTCGGTGGAGCGCGAGACCTTTCCGGGGCTGCTCGACGCCGGCGCGCGCGTGCAGGGTTTCGTCGACAGCTCGTACTGGCTGGACGTCGGCACGCCGGAGGCGTTCGTGCGCGGCTCGGCCGATCTCGTGCGCGGCGTCGCCCCGACCTCGGCACTGCCGGGGCCCGCGGGTGACCAGCTGTGCCTCGACGGCGCGGCCGTGGCGGCGGACGCGGCGGTGACCGGGGGTTCGACGATCGGGGCCTGCGCCGAGGTCGGCCCGGGTTCCCGGGTGGCCGGGTCGGTGCTGTTCGACGGCGCGCGCGTGGCGGAGGGCGCGGTCGTCGAGCGCTCCGTGCTCGGCGCGGGGACGCGCGTCGGGGCCGGCACCGTGCTGCGCGGTGTGGTCCTCGCCGACGGCGCCTCGGTCGGGGCCGGTTGCGAGCTGCTCGACGGGGCGAGGGTGTGGCCCGGTGTCGAGCTTCCCGACGGCTCGGTGCGGTTCTCCTCCGATGCCTGAGTGCTACCGGCGGTGGGTGCCGCCGTTCCCGGTCGACATCCCGGCGGTGCTCGCCCCGTTGCGGCGCGGGCGCGGCGATCCCTGCCTGCGGCTGGACGACGGTGGGCACGCGTGGCTCACCGCGAACACAGCCGACGGCCCTGGCACGCTGGTGCTGCGGGCACGCCGGGACGGCGCGGTCGAGGTGAAGGCGTGGGGCGCCGGCGCGCGAGCGCTGCTCGAGGGTGTGCCGGCGCTGCTCGGCGCCGACGATGACGACTCGGGTTTCGTCGCGCACCACGACGCCGTCGCCGAGGCCAGGCGGCGGTCGCCGCTGCTGCGGCTCGGCGCGACCGGTCGCGTGTGGGACGTGCTGGTGCCCAGCGTGCTGGAGCAGAAGGTCACCGGCTACGAGGCGCGGCGCTCGTGGCGGGAGCTGTGCCGCCGCTTCGGTGAGCCCGCGCCGGGGCCCGCACCCGCCGGGATGCGCGTACCGCCGACACCGGCCGCAATCCGCTCCATTGTGGACTGGAACTGGCACCGGTCCGGAGTGGACCTGACCCGGCGCACGACGTTGATTGCCGCGGCGCGCGTGGCGGAGCGGCTGGAACGGGCCGTGGAACTGCGAGGCGTGCCGGGCCGGGAGTGGCTGCGGCAGGTCCGCGGGATCGGGGTCTGGACGTCGGCGGAGATCGCGCAGCGGGCGTGGGGCGACCCGGACGCCGTCAGCTTCGGCGATTTCCACGTGCCCGCCGTCGTCGGCTGGGCGCTCGTGGGCGAGCCGCTGGACGACGAGGGCATGCACGCCGTGCTGGCCCCGTACGCGCCGCACCGGCACCGGGCGGTGCGCTACCTGGAGACGGCCGGGCACACCCGGCCGCGGTTCGGCCCGCGCCACCCGGTGCGCGACTACCGCGCCATGTGACACGTACGCGTGTCCGCACGCCATGCACACGTGTCCGCGCTTCGTGCACGTCGGCCTGCCAGGAAAGCGCGACACGTGTGCAGGGAACGCGGACGCGTGCGCGCCGGGCGCGGACACGGTGGTCAGCGGGGGAGCTGCCGGTAGGCGTCGACGAGCTGGGTCTCGGCGGCGTCGAAGTACTCGTCCAGCCTGCGCTCGGCCTCGGCGGTCGAGCCCGCGACGATCAGCTCCGTGAGATCCCGGTTGAGCCCGAGATAGGGCTCGTGGAACTCCCGCGGCCGGGACATCACATGGAAGGCCAGGCGCAGCTCGGCCAGTAGCTGCCGCATCGTCTCATCCACCCTCGGGCTGCAGGCGAGCCCGGCGACGGCCTGGTGGAAGCGCATGTTCGCGGTACCGACGTCGCGCCAGCGCTCCTGCTCGGCGGCCAGCTCACCGGCACTGACGGCGTGGTCGAGCGCGGCGACCCGCTCGGCATCCGCGGTGCCCGCGCGGCGCACCGCGCTGGTCTCCAGCATGCGCCGGATCCGGTAGAGGTCCACCACATCGTCGGCGGTCAGCACCCGGACGAACACGCCGCGGTGGAACTCGTGCACCAGCAGCCGTTCGTGCACCAGCAGCCGGAATGCCTCCCGCAGCGTGTTGCGGGAGACCGCGAGCGCGCGGCCCGCGCTCTCCTCGGACAACCGGGTGCCGGGCGGCAGCGCCCCCTCGATGATCCGCTGCCGTAGCACGTCGGCCACCCGCTCGGCGGTACTCGTGCGATCGAGCAGCGAACGGTCGCCCGCGAGCAGGTCGACCCACGGGTCCGTGGTGGTCATCAGCCCAGCTTAACAACGAAGTTCCACAAGAGTCTTGCAGGATTGTTCAACAACTCTGTACCGTGCCTCACACCCGAAGACGATGGGAGTTCCCATGGCCGAAAAGACGACCGGCACGGCGGGTGCCGTGGTCAAGCGCAGTGCTCTGCTCGGCGCGGTGTTCCTGATGGCGACCAGTGCCATCGGCCCGGGCTTCATCGCACAGACCACCCAGTTCACGGTCCAGCTGGGGGCCGCGTTCGCGTTCGCGATCGTGGTCTCGATCGTGATCGACATCGCGGTGCAGCTGAACGTGTGGCGGGTCATCGGCGTCTCCGGCCTGCGCGCGCAGGAGCTGGGCAACCGGGTGCTGCCCGGCGTCGGCTACCTGATGGCGGCGCTGGTGGTGTTCGGCGGGCTGGTGTTCAACATCGGCAACATCGCAGGCACGTCGCTGGGCCTGGACGCCCTGTTCGGACTCGAGGTCAAGATCGGCGGCGCCGTCTCCGCCGCCATCGCGGTCGCGATCTTCCTCAGCAAACGCGCCGGGGTGGCGATGGACCGCCTGGTGATCGTGCTCGGCGTGCTGATGATCGGGCTGACCACCTACGTCGCCATCGTCTCCGGGCCCCCGGTCGGCGAGGCGATGACCCAGGTCGTGCTGCCCGACACCATCGACTTCCTCGCCATCACCACGCTGATCGGCGGCACGGTCGGCGGCTACATCACCTACGCCGGGGCACACCGGCTGCTCGACGCGGGCGTGACCGGCCCAGGCCAGGTCGCCCAGGTCAGCCGAAGCTCGGTCATCTCGCTGCTGGTCACCGGCGTGATGCGGATCGTGCTGTTCCTGGCGATCCTCGGCGTCGTCGCGGGCGGGGCATCGCTGGCCACGGACAACCCGCCCGCCGAAGCGTTCGCCCACGCCGCCGGTGACGTCGGCCTGCGGCTGTTCGGCATGATCCTCTGGGCCGCCGGGATCACCTCGGTGCTGGGCGCCTCCTACACCTCGGTGTCGTTCCTGGTGACGTTCTCCGCCGCGCTGCGGCGCCACCGCAACTGGCTGATCATCGCCTTCATCGCCGTATCGGCGGTCGCCTTCCTGCTGCTGAACCAGGCCCCGACCACGCTGCTGGTGCTCGCGGGCGCGCTCAACGGGCTGATTCTGCCCGTCGGCTTCGGCGTGCTGCTGTGGGTCGCGGCGCGGCGTGCGGACCTGCTCGGCGGCTACCGTTACCCCCGGTGGTTGCTGACGATCGGTGTGCTCGCCTGGATGTTGACGCTGTACCTGGGATGGAAGTCGCTCAGCGGCATCGCGGAGCTGTGGGGCTGACGATGCGGATGCTGCCGTGTGCCGACTCCGGGCTGCTGGTCGAGCTGGACGACCTGGCCGCGGTCCGGGGTCTGCATGCGGCACTGGAGGCAGATCCGCCCGCCGGGGTCACCGATCTCGTCCCCGCCGCACGGACCCTCCTGCTGCGGCTCGACCCGGCCAAGGCGGACGTCGCCGAGATCGAGCGCGTGGTGCGCGCGACGCCGCCAGCCGAGAGCGCGGACGGCCGGGACGAGCTGCTGCGGGTACCGGTGGTCTACGACGGCGCGGATCTCGGCGAGGTGGCGCGGCTGACGGGGCTCACCGAACGGGAGGTCGTGGCCGAGCACACCGGTGCCGAATGGACGGTCGCCTTCGGCGGGTTCGCGCCCGGATTCGGCTATCTGACGGGCGGGTCGGCACGGCTGGAGGTCCCGCGGCGCGCCGAGTCCCGGACGCGGGTGCCTGCCGGCGCGGTCGCGCTCGCCGGGACATTCAGCGGGATCTATCCGCGGGAGTCGCCCGGCGGCTGGCAGCTGATCGGCCGCACCGGTCTGGAGACCTGGCGCGCCGATCGCGATCCGCCCGCGCTGCTGCGCCCCGGCGTGCGGGTCAGGTTCTTCGAGGAGACCGGCCGGTGAGCGGGGGTCTGGAGGTGCTCGAGGCGGGCCCGCTGTCCACGGTGCAGGACCTCGGGCGGTCCGGGTTCGCCGGGATCGGGGTGGGCATGTCCGGGGCCGCCGACCGGAGCTCCCTGCGGCTGGCGAACCGCCTCGCGGGCAACGACGAGGCCGCGGCGGCGGTCGAGGTGACCCTCGGCGGGTTCGCCGCGCGGGCGTTGCGCCCGCTCACGGTTGTGGTGACCGGCGCGCCCTGCCCGGTCACGGTCGGCGGCCGCGGTGCCGCGCCCAACGCGCTGGTGCACGTGCCGGCCGGCGCGGTGCTGCGCCTCGGGACTCCGGAGCGCGGCCTGCGCAGCTATGTCGCGGTGCGCGGCGGGGTCACCGTGGCGCCGGTGCTGGGCTCGCGGGCGACCGACCTGCTTTCCGGGCTGGGCCCCGAACCCCTGTGCCCGGGCACGGTGCTGCCCGTCGGGCCCGTCCCCGCACGGTGGCCGTCGGTCGGCTTCGCGCCGGTCGCGCCCCTCGCCGCGGACGAGCTCGTGCTCACCGTCGTCCCCGGCCCGCGGCACGACTGGTTCACCGAGCGTGCCCTCGGCACCCTGCTCGCCGAGCCGTACACGGTGACCTCGGAGAGCAACCGCATCGGCATCCGCCTCGACGGGCCCGCGCTCGACCGCCGCCGCGACGACGAGCTGCCCAGCGAGGGCATGGTGGCCGGTGCGCTCCAGGTTCCCCCGGCGAGCAGGCCAACGTTGTTCCTCGCCGATCATCCGGTGACCGGCGGCTATCCGGTGATCGCCGTCGTCGTCGCCGCCGATGTCGACAAGGCCGCCCAGGCCAGACCCGGCCTGCGGCTGCGGTTCACCGCGCGGGGAAGGAGAACGCGATGATGAAACCGACGGAGGCGCGGGAGCGGTTCCGCGCCGGGCTGCGGGTACCGACGTCCGGCTACTGCGCGGGCTGGACGCAGGCGAACCTGCTCAGCATCCCGCGCGAGTACGCGTTCGAGTTCCTGTTGTTCGCGCAGCGCAACCCGAAGGCGTGCCCGGTACTCGACGTGACGGAGCCGGGGGAGACGAGCGCGTCCATCTTCGGTGGGGACCTGCGCACCGACCTGCCCGCCTACCGCATCTACCGGGACGGGCTGCTGGTCGACGAGTGCACCGACGTCACCCGGTTCTGGCGGGAGGACCTGGTCTCCTTCCTGATCGGCTGCAGCTTCACCTTCGAGGCCGCGCTGCTGGAGGCCGGGGTGCCGGTGCGGCACATCGAGGCCGGGTCGAACGTGCCGATGTACCGGACGAACCGGGAGTGCCGCCCCGCGGGCAGGCTCTCCGGCTCGCTGGTGGTGTCGATGCGGCCCGTTCCGGCGGAGCTGGTGCCGACCGCCGTGCGGGTGACCTCGCGCTACCCGGACGTGCACGGCGCGCCGGTGCACGTCGGCGCGCCGGGCCTGCTGGGGCTGGACGACCTCGACCACCCGGACTTCGGCGACGCGGTGGAGGTCCGGCCCGGCGAGATCCCGGTGTTCTGGGCGTGCGGGGTGACGCCGCAGGCGGCGGTGATGCGCTCGAAACCGCCGTTCGCGATCGGTCACGCGCCGGGGCACATGGCGATCACCGACGCCCGCGACTCCGAGTTCCTCGCCTCGTGATTGCACTCACGAGCGGAGGGCGGCGGTGACGATGGCGACGGCCTCGTCGCGGCCGATGCCCAGGCGCGCCACCGTGGCCGCATACTCGGTGGCGGCCTCCCTGGCGCGCTGCCTGCTCTGGTCGCCGGAGGCGCCGACGAAGCTGCCCGCGCGCCCGCGCGTCTCGATGAGCCCCGCCTCCTCCAGCTCGCGGTAGGCGCGCGCGATCGTGTTCGGGGCGATGCCGAGGTCGGCGGCGAGCTTGCGCACGGTCGGCAGCTTGGTTCCCACGGCCAGCGTGCCGTCGTTGATCTGCCGGGCCAGCTCCGAGCGGACCTGCTCGAACGGCGGCACCTTGGAGGTGCTGTCGACGCTGACGATCATCGCGGGTCCACCGTGGCGTGCCGGGCCAGCGGGCGGCGGTGCTCGCGCAGGTAGGTCGCCGTCCACAGCAGCGCGGTCACCAGCGTGAACGCGAGCAGCGCCGTCATCTCGACGGCGCCGTGGGTGCTGGTCGAGGCCACCAGCGCGACCAGGACGGGGAACGGGACGATGTAGTGCGCGTCCTCGGTGCGCAGCAGGTCGTCGACCGCGAGGGTCTCGTCGTCCTCGGCCAGCGCGGGCCTGCGGACCTCCTCGCCGGCCACCACCGCGGCGACCACTCCGACGGCGAGCGTGCCCGCCGCGAAGATCACGCCGAGCGCGCGGTCGACGACGCTGGTGCTGAACAGCAGCATCCCCAGCCCGAGCGCGACCCCGCCGATGTAGGTCGAACCGGCGGCCAGCAGGAACGGGCCGCCGAGCACCTCACCCGGCGACCTGACCGCGCTGTGCGCGACCCGGCGCGGCATCCCCTCGGCGATGCTCCGCTCGGCGCGCCGCTTCCAGCGCGACAGCCACCAGCTTGAGCCCGCCATCAGCAGGTAGGCCCCGGCCAGTAGCACTGGCCCCATCAGTTCCGTGCCACCCGCCCGCACCGAAACGTCGACGACGAACTCGCGCAGGAGCGTGAAGCCGATGAGCAGGAAGCCGAACACCAGCAGGTGCACCACCAAGCGCTGCCGGGCCTGCTCGCGCACCGCCAGCCGGGCGGTGAGCAGCGGGCTCGGCTCGCGGCCTGGCGCCCGGTGCCGGGCCAGCCACCTGCGTGCCCGGCGCAGGTCGTTCTCGTCGACGTCGACCATCAACCCTCCTTTGTAGCAACCTTTGTGCCGTCAACGTGACACATATGGTGCTACAAAGTCAAGCCGTGCGCGGTTTCCGCAGGTCACCGGTCGTGAGTGAGGAGCCGCGTTCTAACTCGTGTGCGCACTCACGAGGCTCGGACCCGGTCCAGGGCGGTGGCGATCAGTTCGGTGAGGTCCTCGGTACCCGCGGGCAGGGCGTTCGCGGGCCACCACCGCAGGTCCTCGGACTCGTCGCTGCGCACGGGTTCGGCGCCATGCGGTGCCCGGACGAGGAACCGCACGTCGAAGTGCCGGGTCGGCACACCGAGCGAGCAGGTGATCGGGTGCACCTCGAGATGCAGCGGCTCCGGATCGAGTGTCAGACCCTCGATCCCGGACTCCTCCCGCGCCTCCCGCAGCGCTGCCGCGGCCAGCGACTCGTCCTCCGGTTCGCAGTGCCCGCCGAGTTGCAGCCACCGGCCGACCCGGGGATGCAGCGTCAGCAGCACCCGTTCCCCTGCGTGGTCGAGCACCACCGCCGACGCCGTGAGATGCCCGGCCGCGCACGCCCGCGCGCAGGCGTCCTCGCGCGCGGCGAGGAAGCCGAGGTAGCCGTGCCGCAGCGAATCCTGTGCGGTCGTCGGCGCCTTCCACGAGTCCAGTGTGGACACCGCGTCCGCGCGCAGGCTCACCACTCCACCAGCCCTTCGTCCAGCTCGCGGGCCTCGCGGGGGCTGGAAAGGTCCGTGACGGGGTGCCCGATCGCCACCGCGCCGAGCGGTTCCCAGCCCTGCTCCAGCCCCAGCGTCCGCCGCACCACGTCCGCCGCGAAGATCGTGGAGCCGATCCAGCACGAACCGAGCCCCTCCACCGCGAGCGAGATGAGCAGTCCCTGCACGGCGGCACCGGCGGCGACGGTGAACATCGTGTGCTCGCAGGCGTTGCGCCGGTCGTCCGGGTACGTGTGCGCGCCGTCGGCAACCAGGAACGGGATCACCACCTCGGGGGCGTCGAAGAGGATGTCGCCGCGCCGCAGCCGCTTGGCGATCTGCTCCTCGGTGAACCCGTCGCCGGCCAGGTCGGCGCGCCACGCCTCGCGCATGGCCGCCAGCAGCTCGTCGCGCCGGTGCCGCTCGCGCAGCCAGCCGAAGCGCACCGGCCGCGTGTGGTGCGGCGCGGGCGCGGTCAGGGCTGCCGCGATCGCGCGGCGCAGCGCCGCCGGGTCGACGGGGTCGTCGCGGAACTCGCGCACCGACCGGCGCAGCAGCACCGCCTCCCTGCGCCCCCGCTCGATCGCCTGGTCGGTGCCGAGGCGGAACAGGTCCTCCTCGACCGGCCGCACCAGGTCGCGGGCGGTGGAGGAGTCGTCGGTGAGCCGCAGGCCGCGCACCACGGCGACCGGTGTGCCGCCGAGCTTGCCCTTCACCAGGTCGGCAGCCGAGGCGATCTCGTCGGCCACCGCGACCTCGGTCACCGCCAGCTCGTTGCCCTGGCCGTCGACGGCGCCCTCGTAGGAGTGCAGCACGCGCAGCCCGGACGAGCCGATCGCCGCGTCGGTCTGGCCGAGCCGCCAGGCCCGGCCCATCGTGTCGGTGATCACCACGGCGACCTCGACGCCGAGCCGCTCGCGCAGCCCGTTGCGCAGCGCGAGTGCCGACGCGTCCGGGTCCGCAGGCAGCAGCGCCACCTTGTCGCCGGCCACATTGGACGCGTCCACTCCGGAGGCAGCCTGCACGATGCCGATCCCGTTCTGGGTGATCACCGTGCGGCCGAACCGGGCGATCACCCGCACGGCCTCCTGCTCGACCAGCTGGCGCCGGGCGGCGTCCCTGGCGTCGGGGTCGCGCGGCACGGTGACGAGCCTGCCCTCGATCTTGGACACGACCTTGCTGGTCACCACCACCACGTCACCGGAACGCAGCCAGCGCGCGGCGTCCGCGATCGCGCCGGTCAGGTCGTCGCCGGGCCGGAACTCCGGCAGGCCCTCGACCGCGATGACCTCCAGCCGCCCGGCGGCGGCGTGATCGTGCTCAGTCAACGTTCACTCCGGCCAGGTCGAGGGCGGCGCGCGCCATCTTCGCGGACGCGTCCACATCGGACATCAGCAGCGGCACCGCGCGCACCGCGACCCCCGGCACGTCCGCCGACTCGCCCGACTGCACGAGCCAGCCGTCCAGCAGGCCGTCCTCCGACGTCTGCCGGGAACCGAAATGCCTGCCCACCGCCTCGGCGGAGGTCTCGACGCCGATCGCGGCCAGGCACGCGTCGGCCATGCCGCGCAGTGGCCTGCCGCCGATGATGGGCGAGATCCCGACGATCCCCGCCTCGGTCTTGCGCAGCGCCTCCCGGATCCCGGGCACCGACAGCACCGTGCCGACCGACACCACGGGGTTCGACGGGGCGAACAGGACGGCGTCCGCCTCGGCGATCGCGGGCAGCACGCCAGGGCCGGGCGTGGACTCCTCGGCCGCCACCGGCACGATCGCGTGCGCGGGCAGTCGCGCGCGGTAACGCACCCACCACTCCTGGAAGTGCAGCGCCTTGCGCTGGCCCGGTTCGTCCGGGTCGTCCACCACGACGTGCGTCTCCACCCGGTCGTCGGTCATCGGCAGCAGCCGCACCCCCGGCCGCCACCGGTCGCACAGCGCCTCGGTCACCGCCGACAGCGGGTAGCCGGTGCGCAGCATCCGCGAGCGGATCAGGTGGGTGGCGATGTCCTTGTCGCCGAGTGCGAACCAGGTCGGTTCGGCGCCGTAGGCGGCCAGTTCCTCCTTCACCGTCCACGTCTCGCCGGCGTGTCCCCAGCCGCGCTCGGTGTCGATGCCACCGCCCAGCGTGTACATGCACGTGTCCAGGTCCGGGCAGACGCGCAAGCCGTGCAGCCACACGTCGTCGCCGGTGTTGACCACCGCGGTGATCTCGTGCGGTGAGCCCGCGGGCGCCTCGCCGACGGCGGGCAGTCCGAGGGCGGCCTTCACGCCGAGCAGGAAGCGGGCGCCACCCACTCCGCCGACTACAACCACAACCTTCACGGGGCCCGATCCTTCCACGTCCGGCCCGTCACGGGGCGGCGGGAACCCAGTAGCGATAACGATGGTGCTCGCGGAATCCGAGCCGCTCGTAGAGGGCGAGCGCGCCGCTGTTGCGCACCGACACCTGGAGTGCACAGCGGGTAGCGCCCAGGCCCGCCGCCCAGCCGCCGATCGCCCCCATCAGCGCGGTGGCGAGTCCGCCGCGGCGAAGCTCCGGCCGCACCGCAAGGCGGGCGACGTGCAGGACGTCACCGACGAGCACGCCCCGCACCGCGCCGGTGGTGCTGCCGCCGTCCTCGGCGACGCCGAACCCGGCGGGCGGGCGGCCGGTGAGCACGTGCCGCTGCGCGTCCGTGGGCTCGGTGGTGCCGACGGTCAGCTCCCACCAGCCGGGCGTCGGCGTGCCGAGCACGCGGGTCGGCGCGTGCTCCTCGGCCCGGCCGAGCGGCCCGAGCAGCACGGACACCTCGTTGCCCGCCGGGTGGTCGTCGTGCGGCACCCAGCCCGAACTCGCGAGCACGTCCTCGACCGGGCCGCCGAGGATCGCCTGCACCATCGGCTCGATGCCGTGAGCGTGGGCGAACTCACAGACCGATTCGAGCGCGCGGCGCACCGGGCCGTCCGGATCGCCGATGGCCAGTGCGCTGTTGGCCCGGCCGGTGAAGCCGCCTGCCGCCCGCAGCCGCCACCCGCCGAGGGCGCGTTCGACCTGCGGGGGCCAGGCGTCGGCGCACGCGTGCTCGAGCATTTCCGCGTCGTTCACCATTAGATTGGTAGCAAAGCCGCAAGCGAGGAGGATCGATGAGTATCGCGCGCAGGGACGATCGTCACAACGCCGATCTGGTCAAGGAGATCGCCGAGGGCTTCAACCGGGCGGTGAACACCGGTAGGTCCGGCACGGACGACAATGACGACAATGACAACAATGACGGCACTGACGGCACGGATGGCCAGGGCGGGGCCGCGAAGGAGAAGCCCCGCTTCGTGGTGACCGGCGACAGCCGTGTGCCGGAGCGGAAGAACCGCCGCGCGGAGTAGGTTCGGTGAACGGCGTTCACGCCACCCGTGCGGCCGGGGACCGAGACGGGCCTCGGCATAGGATGCCGAGCGGGACAGCGTAATGTCCGTTATCGGGCCAGACCACTGAACCAGGAGAAACGCAGTGACCTATGTGATCGCCGAGCCCTGCGTCGACGTGCTCGACAAGACATGCATCGACGAGTGCCCCGTCGACTGCATCTACGAGGGCGACCGGATGCTCTACATCCACCCCGACGAGTGTGTCGACTGCGGAGCCTGCGAGCCGGTGTGTCCGGTCGAAGCCATCTACTACGAGGACGACGTCCCGGACGAGTGGAGCGCCTACACCAAGGCCAACGTCGACTTCTTCGACGAGCTGGGCTCGCCGGGCGGCGCCTCCAAGGTCGGTAAGACCAGCCACGACCCGCAGTGGATCAAGGACCTGCCCCCGCAGGCCGAATGAGCCGGGTCCAGCTCCCGGACTTTCCCTGGGACTCGCTGGCCGAGCAGACCGAGCGGGCGCGGGCGCATCCAGGGGGGATCGTGGATCTCTCCGTCGGGACCCCGGTCGATCCGGTACCCGACAGCATCCGTGCCGCGCTCGCCTCGGTGTCCGACGTGCCCGGTTACCCGGCCACCCACGGCACGCCGGCCCTGCGCTCCGCCGCGGTCGGCGCGTTGCGCAGGCGGCACGGTGTCGAGGGGATCGATCCGGCGGCCGTGTTGCCGACGATCGGGTCCAAGGAGCTGGTCGCCTGGCTGCCGACGCTGCTCGGCACCGGCCCGGGTGAGCTGGTCGTCATCCCGGAGCTCGCCTACCCGACGTACGAGGTGGGCGGCCTGCTCGCCGGGGCGACCGTGCTGCGGGCGGACGGGCTCACGGCGCTCGGGCCGCAGCGGCCCGCACTGCTGTGGCTGAACTCACCGTCCAACCCGACCGGCCGGGTGCTCGGCCTCGAGCACCTGCGCAAGGTCGTCGAGTGGGCCCGCGACCGCGGCACGATCGTCGTGTCCGACGAGTGCTACCTCGCGCTCGGCTGGGAGGGCGAGCCGGTCTCGGTGCTGCATCCCGCCGTTCACGGTGGTCGGCTGGACGGCCTGCTCGCCGTGCACTCGCTGTCCAAGTCGGCGAACCTGGCCGGCTACCGCGCCGGGTTCGTCACCGGCGATCCCGCGCTGGTCGCCGAGCTGCTGGCGGTGCGCAAGCACGCCGGCATGATCGTGCCGAGGCCCGTCCAGGAGGCCATGACCGCCGCGCTGTCCGACGACGCGGCCATGCACGCACAGCGCGAGCGCTACGCCGCCCGCCGGAAGGTGCTGCGGGAGGCGCTGCGGGACAGTGGCTTTCGCATCGACCACTCCGAGGCAGGGTTGTACCTGTGGGCGACCCGGGGCGAGGACGCCACGGTGACCGTCGACCGGCTCGCCCGGCAGGGCATCCTGGTCGCTCCCGGCTCCTTCTACGGCCCCGCGGGGCGGCAGCACGTGCGCATCGCGCTGACCGCGACGGACGAGCGGATCAACGCCGCGGCCGAGCGCCTGGCCAAGTCGTGAGTGCCGACACGAGTTCTAACTCGTGTGCGCACTCACGACCTGAGCAGGGCCTGTGCCGCCGCGTCGATCCGGGACACCGTGCCGGGCCACTGTTGGCGGGCTAGCGCACGCCGGGCCTGCTCGCGCTCGGCGATCCGGCCCGCGACGAAGCCCACGTGGGCGTCCTGCGAGTCCAGCAGTTCCCGCATGCGCGTGGTGGCGACCACGGCGTCCTGGTGCTCGCCGAGCACCGTCTGCAGGTCCTTCGCCGCCTTGACCAGCTTGCCGATCTTCTTGGTCTGCTTCTTGCCCGCGGCGGGCCGGGCCAGCTCCGCCGTGTAACGCAAACGCTTGCCATGGATGCGCAGGGCGTGCAGGTCGTCGTCCGGCGGGTCGGCGGGCAACGCCGCGACCGCCTTCATCAGCCTGCGGTGCGGTTTGCGCAGCGAGTCGACGAGCAGCGTGCCCGCCTCCTGGCTGCCGACGAGCGCCGCGGTGTCCGGCTCGATGTCCGGCTGCCTGGTGAGCTGCGCGGTGTCGCGCAGCAGCGCGGTGTACCGGCCCGAGGACAGGGCCCGGTTCAGCCGCCGCTTCGCGCGCCCGCGCTCCCTGATGAACACGGTGACCAGCCGGCGGGCAGCCGCCTGGTCGGCGACCTCGAAGTCCTCGACAACCTCGCGCAGGTGACCGATGAGCACATCGTGGTCACGGACCTCACCGAGCGCGGCACCGAGCCAGCCGAGTTCGGCCCGCACCTGCTCGGTGCCCGGACCGAGCAGCGGCGCGGCGAGCTTGAGCACGCTGCGCAGCCTGCGGGTGGCCACCCGCATCTGGTGCAGGTCCTCGGGATCCTTGCCGCTGCGGGTGCCCGGCTCGTAGGCAAGCAGCTCGCGCAACTGGGCATCCACCTTGGCGCGGACGTGCCGCGCAGGGGAGTCGTCGGGGCCGGCTTCGAGCGGTTCCTCGGACAGTCCCAGCTCGGCGGTCTCGGGCAGCGATTCGGCGGTCACCGGATGAATTGTAGGTGAACGCGCCGGTGGACCCTCGTGAGTGGCAACCGGCGTTCTAACTCGTGTGCGCACTCACGAGGGCGGGACGGGTGCTCAGTCGTTGGCGTGCAGCGCGGAGTTCAGCTCGACGCCGGAACCGGTGCGCGGCACGGCCTCCACGGCGCCGGTCGAGGAGTTGCGGCGAAAGAGCGCCCCGGAGACGCCGGAGAGCTCGCGCGCCTTCACCGACCGGCCCTCGACGAGGACCTTCGTGCCCGCCGTGACGTACAGCCCGGCCTCGACCACCGAGTCGTCGCCGAGCGAGATCCCGACACCGCCGTTCGCGCCGATCAGGCAGCGCTCACCGACCGAGATCACTTCCTTGCCGCCACCGGAGAGGGTGCCCATGATCGACGCCCCGCCACCGATGTCGGTGCCGTCGCCGATCACCACGCCCGCCGAGATCCGGCCCTCGACCATCGAGGCGCCGAGCGTGCCCGCGTTGAAGTTCACGAAGCCCTCGTGCATCACGGTGGTGCCCGGGGCGAGGTGCGCGCCGAGGCGGGCCCGGTCGGCGTCGGCGATCCGCACGCCGCCCGGCGTGACGTAGTCGACCATCCGCGGGAACTTGTCGATGCCGTACACCGTCACGTGGCCGCGTGCGCGCAGCCGCAGCCGGGTGGCCTCGAAGCCCTCCACCGGGCACGGGCCGTGGTTGGTCCAGACGACGTTCGAGAGCAGCCCGAACACCCCGTCCAGATTCTGACCGTGCGGCTGGACCAGCCGGTGCGAGAGCAGGTGCAGCCGGAGGTAGATGTCGTGCGCGTCCGCGGGCGCGCTCGCCAGCGTGGGGATGGTCACGCGCACCGCGACGATCTCCACCTCGCGGTCGGTGTCCGGGCCGAGCAACGCCGTGACCGACTCGCCGAGGGCCTCGGCCGCCTGCGCGGGTGACAGCCGCTCGGTGCCGCCTCCACTGCCGCCGTCGATCAGCTTGGGGTGCGGGAACCACGTGTCCAGCACCGTGCCGCCGTCGGTGACGGTCGCGAGGCCGACGCCGGTCGCGCCGGTGGTTTCGGGGTTCGGGGTCTCGCTCACGGCCGTAACCGTAACGCCTGGCTCAGCCGGCCGTCTCCGGGACACCGGGCAGCTCGCCGACGCCCGCCTCGATCTCCTCGACCGCCGCGGCGATGTCGGTCAGCGCCCTCGTGCACGCCTCGCCCGCGTCCGGTGCGGCACAGCCGTTGTCCCGGTAGGTGCTGACCCCGGCCGCGAGCTCGCGCGCTGCCGCCGCCAGCTCGGGGTGCTCGGTGCCGGCGAACTTCTCGGCGGTGCCCGGCACGCTGGCGAGCTGGGTGACGTACTTCTGGCAGCTCGGCGGGTCCATCTCGGCCGGTCTGCGGAAGCAGGGATCGACCATCAGGTTGCCGAGCTTGACCGACAGCGCCTCCGGCCCGGGATCGGGCGCCTGCTTGGGCGTCGGGCCGGCCTCTTCGGAGCAGGCGGGCAGCATCAGCAGCAGGGCACCGGCGAGGGTGGCGAGGACTACTCGGATGCGCACGCCATCACCGTACGCAGCGGCCAGTACGGTGCGAGCATGCCCTCGCTCGACCTGCGCGCCGATCCCGTCGACCTCACCGCCGCCCTCGTGGACATCCCGAGCGTCTCCGGCGACGAGGCCGGGATCGCCGATGCCGTGGAGGCCGCCCTGCGCGCGCAGGCGGCGCACCTGGAGGTCGTCCGCAACGGCGACGCCGTGCTCGCACGCACCTCGCTGGGCCGGCCTTCGCGGGTCGTGCTGGCAGGCCACCTGGACACCGTGCCGGTGAACGGCAACCTGCCGGTGCGCCGCAGCGGCTCAGGGGCGGGCGAGGTGCTGTACGGCCTCGGCACGGTGGACATGAAGGGCGGCGACGCGGTGTTCCTGCACCTGGCGGCGACGCTGCCGGAGCCACGGCACGACGTGACGTTCGTCTTCTACGACTGTGAGGAGGTCGAGGCTGCGCGCAACGGCCTCGGCCGCATCGAACGCGAGCTGCCGGGCTGGCTGCGGGGCGACCTCGCGATCGTGGGGGAGCCCTCCAACGCGGTGATCGAGGCGGGTTGCCAGGGCACGATGCGGGTGGAGCTGCGCGGTACCGGTACCAGGGCGCACACCGCGCGGGCCTGGATGGGGGTGAACGCCATCCACGCACTGGCCGCGCCGCTGCGGGTGCTCACCGGGTACACGCCGAGGGTGGTCGACATCGACGGGCTGACCTACCGCGAGGGCCTGCAGGCCGTGCGGGTGTCCGGCGGGGTCTCCGGCAACGTCGTACCGGACGAGGCGGTGCTCGCCGTCAACTTCCGGTTCGCCCCCGACCGCAGTCCCGAGGACGCGGAACGGCACCTGCGGGAGGTGTTCGACGGGTTCGAGCCGGTCGTGGTCGACTGCTCGCCGGGAGCCCTGCCCGGGCTCTCGGCGCCCGCCGCCGCGGAACTGGTGCGGGCGGCAGGGGGCGAGGCCGCCGCCAAACTCGGCTGGACCGACGTCGCCCGGTTCGCCGCACTCGGGATGCCCGCCCTGAACTTCGGCCCCGGTGACCCGACGCTCGCCCACACCCGGCAGGAGCACGTGGCAGGGGCCGAGATCGCCCGCGTTGCCGAGGTGCTCCGGTCGTTCCTCGCCGGGTGACTCTAGGGTGGGCGCTGTGAGTGACCACGTGGACCGCCAGGACGAGCACAGCCAGCACGGTGACATCCCCCGTGACATCTCCGGTGAGGACAACGAGCACCCGCCGGAGCGGCACCGCGGACCGGTCGTGCTGCGCCGGGGCAGGCAGGCCGAGGACTCCACGACCGACCAGCGGCTGCTGGACTCCCGGGGGCCGAGCGACTGGGTGCACACCGACCCGTGGCGGGTGCTGCGGATCCAGGCGGAGTTCGTGGAGGGCTTCGGCGCGCTCGCCGAGGTGCCCCGCGCGGTGACGGTGTTCGGGTCGGCCCGCACCCCGCGCGAGCATCCCGAGTACCAGCTCGGGCGCGACATCGGGGCGGCGCTGGCCAACGCGGGCTTCGCCTCGATCACCGGCGGCGGTCCCGGCTCGATGGAGGCCGTCAACCGCGGTGCCTCCGAGGCGGGCGGCCTCTCGATCGGGCTCGGCATCGAGCTGCCGTTCGAGCAGGGCCTGAACCCGTGGGTGGACCTCGGGGTGAACTTCCGCTACTTCTTCACCCGCAAGACGATGTTCGTCAAGTACGCGCAGGCGTTCATCTGCCTGCCGGGCGGGTTCGGCACGCTCGACGAGCTGTTCGAGGCGCTCACGCTGGTGCAGACGAAGAAGGTCACGAAGTTCCCCGTGGTGCTCTTCGGCTCGGCGTACTGGAACGGGCTCTACGAATGGGTGCGCGACACGGTGCTCGCCGAGGGCAAGATCGGCGAGCGGGACGCCGCGCTGCTGCACGTCACCGACGACATCGACGATGCGGTGGGGATAGTGCTCGAGGCGTACAAGGCTTGGGAGGACACGCATTGATCAGGCGGGTCTGTGTGTTCTGCGGTTCGTCGACGGGCGTCGGCGAGGGCTACGGGCGCGACGCCGCGGCGCTGGGCACGCTGCTCGCCGAGCGCGGGATCGGCGTGGTCTACGGCGGCGCGAGTGTCGGGCTGATGGGGGTCGTCGCCGACGCGGCGCTGGCCGCGGGTGGTGAGGTCATCGGCGTGATCCCGCAGCACCTCATGCGGGTGGAGATCGCCCACGACCGGCTCACCGAGCAGTACGTCGTCGAGGACATGCACCAGCGCAAGGCGAAGATGGCCGAGCTCTCCGACGGCTTCCTCGCCCTGCCCGGCGGCGCGGGCACCCTGGAGGAGCTGTTCGAGGTGTGGACGTGGGCGCAGCTGGGCCTGCACGCCAAGCCCCTCGCACTGGTGGACGCGGGCGGCTACTACACCAAGCTCGCCGAGTTCATCGACCACATGGTCGAGGAGGGCTTCCTCAACACCCGCAGCCGCGAGCTGGTGACCATCGACGCGGATCCGGTCGCGCTGCTCGATGCGTTCGAGCGGCACCAGGCGGAGCCGGTCGAAAGGTGGGCAGGCTGACCCCGGCGCTCACACAGCGCTCACGCGGCGTCCGCCGCTCCCGGCTTCCTGTGGTAGGCGTCGACGTACTCCTGGCCGGACAGCTCCATGATCGCGTACATGACCTCGTCGGTCACGGCGCGCCGGATCGCGGGCGAGGCTTCCATGCCGTCGTAGCGGGAGAAGTCCAGCGGGTCGCCGAAGCGGACGGTCACCTTCGCCGGCCGGGGGATGCGCCTGCCGACCGGCTGCACCCGCTCGGTACCGGCCAGCGCCACCGGCACCACCCTGGCCCCGGTGGCCAGTGCGAGCGCGCCGACGCCGGTGTGCCCGCGGTGCAGCCTGCCGTCCAGCGAGCGGGTGCCCTCCGGGTAGATGCCGAACGCGCCGCCGTCGTCGAGTACCTTCCGCGCGGCCTCCAGCGCGGCCAGTCCCGCCTTCGCGTTTCCCCGCTCCACCGGCACGTAGCCGAGCGCGGAGAGGAACGCGGCGACGAACCGGCCCTTCGGTCCCCGGCCCTCGAAGTACTCGGCCTTGCCGAGGAACCGCACCGGCCGCGGTGTCACGAGCGGGATCACCGCCGTGTCGACCGCCGAACGGTGGTTCGCCGCCAGGATCACCGGCCCCTCCGGCGGTACCCGCTCCGCGCCGTGCACCACCGGGCGGTACAGCATCCGCACCAGCGGCGCGAGAATCCTCCGGATCAACAGATGCAACACGTCTCCTCCAGCCGTCCGCGACTACCCAGGATGGCACGATCAGACACATGACATCGCCGCGCTGGTTCTCCGAACGGACCTGGCAGGCCCCCGCGTGGACGGCCGCCGGACTGGCGCGCGCGAAGGGAGCACGGACGGTCTCCGTGGTGCTGCCCGCGCTGAACGAGGAGGACACCGTCGCCGGCGTGGTGTCCTCCGTCCGCCCGCTGCTCGGCTCGCTCGTGGACGAACTCGTGGTCGCCGACTCGGGGTCCACCGACGGCACCGTCGCGGCGGCGGCCAGGGCGGGCGCGCGCGTGGTGCGGCGCGAGGACGTGCTGTCCGACTGGGCGACGCTGCCCGGCAAGGGCGAGGTGCTGTGGCGCTCGCTCGCGGCGACCAGCGGCGATGTGGTGGTGTTCCTCGACTCCGACCTCGTCGACCCGGACCCGGCGTTCGTGCCCGCGCTGCTCGGGCCGCTGCTGTCCGAACCGGATGTGCACCTGGTGAAGGGTTTCTACCGGCGCCCGCTGCGACTGGAGACCGCCGAGATCGGCACCGGTGGCGGCCGCGTCACCGAGTTGCTGGCCCGGCCGGTGCTCTCGGCGCTGCGGCCGGCGCTCTCCGGGCTGGTCCAGCCGCTGGGCGGGGAGTACGCGGCCACCAGGGAACTGCTGGAGTCGGTGCCGTTCGCAGCCGGGTACGGCGTCGAGATCGGGCTGCTGCTCGATGCGGAGGCGCGCTACGGGATCGACGCGCTCGCGCAGGTGAACCTGGGCGTGCGCAAGCACCGCAACCGCTCGCTGCTGCAACTCGGCGTGATGGCCAGGCAGATCCTCGGCACCGCGCTCGCACGCTGCGGGATCGAGGCGGACGGCGCCGAGCTCACCCAGTTCGTGCAGGTGTCGGGGGAGTGGTTGCCGGACGTCACCGACGTGCTGGTGACCGATCGGCCGCCGATGCGGGAGGTGCTGGCGGCGCGCGGCTGACCGCGCCGGTGTGTCACGATCGGACCCGTGACCACCGCGCTCATCTACCTCGTGATCATGCTGCTCGTGGCGGCAGTGGTTTTCCTGCTGGCCGCGGTCGTGTTCGGGCGTGGTGAGGAGCTGGCCCCGCTGGCGCCGGGCAGCTCGCCGACGCGGCTGCCCGCCGAGGAGGTCACCGGCGAGGACGTGAGCGCGGTGCGGTTCCAGCTCGTTCTGCGCGGCTACAAGATGTCCGAGGTCGACTGGGTGATGACCCGGCTGGGCGCCGAGATCGACGGGTTGCGGAGCCGCGTCGCGGAGCTGGAGGCCGAGGTCGCCGGCCGGGCCGAGCGGCGCGAGGCGACCCGATGACCGATGTGGTGGTGTCCGTCGACGTGGCCGCGCCGGCCGGGACGACGTGGCTGGCGCTGACCGACTGGAACCGCCAGCAGGAGTGGATGCTCGGCACGGAGGTGCGGGTGGTCTCCGGTAACGGGCGCAGCGTCGGCTCGCGGCTGGAGGCGTTCACCGGCGTCGCCGGGATCGGGTTCACCGACACGATGGAGATCACCAGCTGGGAACCGCCGGTGCGCTGCACGGTGCGGCATCTCGGCCGGATCGTGCGGGGCACCGGAGCCTTCCACGTGCAGGACCGCGGGCCGCAGCGGTCGGTGTTCATCTGGTCGGAACAGCTGGTCCTGCCGTTCGGCGTGCTGGGACGGCTCGGCTGGCCGCTCGTGAAGCCGGTGTTCTCGCTCGGCCTGCGGCAGTCGTTGCAGCGCTTCGCGCGGTTCGCCGAGTCCTATGTGGTGGGCGGATGAACGAGCTGCTGGGGGAGGACGGCGTCGCGCGCTGCTCGTGGGGGAACTCGGCGCCGGACTACGCCGAGTACCACGACACCGAGTGGGGCTTTCCGGTGCGCGGCGAGGCCGCGCTGTTCGAGCGGCTGTCGCTCGAGGCGTTCCAGTCAGGCCTTTCCTGGCTGACGATCCTGCGCAAGCGGGACAGTTTCCGGCGCGCGTTCGCCGGCTTCGACCCTGAGCAGGTGGCGCGGTTCGGCGACGACGACGTGGCGCGGCTGCTCGGCGACGCCTCGATCGTGCGCAACCGGGCGAAGATACTGGCCACGATCACCAACGCGCGGGCGATCGCGGAGCTCGACCTGCCGCTGGACGACCTGCTGTGGTCGTTCGCCCCCTCCGCGGGTGCGCGCGAGCGGCCCCGCACGATGGCCGACTTGCCCGCGATCACCCCGGAGTCGACGGCGATGGCCCGCGCGCTGAAGAAGCGCGGGTTCGTCTTCGTGGGGCCCACCACCTGCTACGCGACGATGCAGGCCACCGGCATGGTCGACGACCACGTGCAGGGCTGCTTCCGCGCCTCCTGAACCAGCCCGCTGAACTACTTGCCGGTGAAGTCGGGGGTGCGCTTGGCGACGAAGGCGTCGACCGCCTCCGCGTGATCGGCGGTGGCGCCGAGCACGCCCTGCGCCTCGCCCTCCGCGGCGAGCGCCTCCTCCAGCGTGCTCTCGGCGGCGGTGGCGAGGACTCCCTTGATCTTCGAGTAGGCGAGCGTGGGCCCCGCCGCCAGCCGGGCCGCCAGCGCGTGCGCCCTCGACGGCAGCTCCTCGTCGGTCACGACCTCGCTGACCAGCCCGATCCGCAGCGCCTCGGTGGAGTCGACGGTGCGGGCGAGCAGCATCAGCTCGGTCGCCCGGCCGTAGCCGATCAGCCGCTGCAGGGTCCACGACGCGCCCGAGTCCGGTCCGAGCCCGACATTGGCGAAGGCCATCATGAAGTTCGCCGACCCCGCCGCGATCCGCAGATCGGCGGCGTAGGCGAAGGCCGCGCCCGCTCCGGCGGCCGGGCCGTTCACCGCCGCGATCACCGGCTTCGGCATGTCCACGATCGTCCGGACGATCGGGTTGTAGTGCTCGGCGACCGTGGACAGCGGTGCCTTGTCGCCCGTCCGCAGCATCCCGACGTGCTCTTTCAGGTCCTGCCCGGCGCAGAAGGCCTTGCCGGAGCCGGTCAGCACCACCGCGCGCACCCCGGGGTCCGCGGCCGCGTCCCGCAGCGCGGCCAGCAGCCGCTCCTTCAGCTCGACGGTGAGTGAGTTGTACGCCTTCGGCCTGTTCAGCGTCAGCGTCCGCACGCCGTCGGCGTCGGTAAGCTGCAGCACGTCCTCTGTGGTCACTGAAGATCCTTCCTTTCCTCGTTCCCGACCCGCGAGTCTGACAGCCTCACGAGCCGCATACCAGCACCTATGGCTTGCGTTAAGATCGGTCCGCGTTCGCGGCCTTCGGCTGATGGGGGACAATGGTCACAACCCGGTTGCTTTGGCGAGCGCGACCCGGGCGCGCTGGTTCAGACGGAGGGAGCACGCTATGGCGGCCATGAAGCCCCGGACCGGAGATGGTCCCCTCGAAGTGACTAAGGAGGGGCGGGGCCTCGTGATGCGCGTACCGCTCGAGGGTGGTGGGCGACTCGTCGTCGAACTGTCGGCCGAGGAGGCCAAGGATCTCGGTGCGGCCCTTCAGGAGGCCACCGGCTAGAGCGCGCCCGGCCCGTCCCCACCGCTCGCCAGCATGTGACGTTGTTTCGGGCTGGCCCGTTCACCCTGCCCTGGAGGCATGTCGATGGCTCGTTCGCCGCTGCCGCCCGTCCCCACCCGGTTACTCGACGTCGAGGTCGCCGACACCGCTCGCCGTGCGGCGCCGCTCGCCGTCCTGGTCCCGCAGCAGTCCGGCGAAACCGACGAGACCGGAGCCACGGGAAACACCGAGGACACCGGGGCCACCGAGCCGTCACCGCACGCTGGTCTGCTCACCGAGCTCGGGGTCACCGGCAAGGCCGGTGAGGTGCAGACCGTACCCGGGGACTCCGGACCGCGCTGGCTGGTCGGCGTCGGCGGCGGTACGGGCAGGCAGTACCGCAGCGCGGGTGCCGCGTTCATCCGCGCCGCGAACGCCTACGCCGCGGCGGAGTCCGAGGCAGGCGCCCGGCCGCCCCGGACCGTCCAGGTCGAGCTGCCCGCCGCCGCGGGCTCCGAGCACTACGCCGAGTTCGCCCTCGGTGCCCTGCTCGGCGGCTACCGTTACGAGCTGAGCTCCGCCGACCCCGAGCCGGCGGTTCGCGCGTTGCGCCTGGTGACCGGGCCCGGCCACCAGCTGCCCGCCTGCGCCGACTCGGTCCGGCGGGCGCGCGAGCTGGCCGCCGCGTCGGCGTTCGCCCGGGACCTGGCCAACACCCCCGCCAACGTGAAGGACCCCGCGTGGCTCGCCGGGATGGCCGAGCGCGCGGCCGGTGACACCAGCGGGCTGTCCGTGACCGTGCGGGACGAGGAGTGGCTCGCCGCCAAGGGGTTCGGCGGTCTGCTCGCGGTCGGGGGTGGCTCGGCGAGCCCGCCGCGGCTGATCGAGCTGAGCTACCGGCCGCGGGGCGCGACCCGGCACCTACTGCTCGTCGGCAAGGGCATCACCTTCGACACCGGTGGCATCTCGATCAAGCCCGCCGACGGCATGCATCTCATGCGCACCGACATGTCCGGTGGAGCCGCGGTGATCGCGGCGATGCGCGCGATCGCCGCCCTGCGCCCCGGCGTCCGCGTGACCGCGCTGGTGCCCGCGGCGGAGAACCACGTGTCCGGCTCGGCCTATCGTCCCGGCGACGTGGTGCGCCACTACGGCGGCCGGACCACCGAGGTCGCCAACACCGACGCCGAGGGCCGTCTGGTGCTGGCCGACGCGCTCGCCTACGGGGTGCGTCACTTCGGCCCGGACGCGCTGGTCGACGTGGCGACGCTGACGGGAGCGATGAAGGTGTCGCTCGGCCTGCGCACCGGCGGCCTGTTCGCCAGCGACGACGACCTCGCCGAGCGGGTGCGCGCCGCGGGTGAGCGGGCCGGGGAGCAGTGGTGGCGGATGCCGCTGCTGGAGGCGCACGCCGAGGACGTGCGGGGCGAGATCGCCGATGTGCGGCAGGCGCCGCCCGGTCCCGCCGGAATCACGGCCGCGCTGTTCCTGCGGGAGTTCACCGGCGGGCTGCCGTGGGCGCACCTGGACATCGCAGGCCCGGCCCGTTCGGACAAGAACTACGACGAGGTGGTGCCCGGCGGCACCGGCTTCGCCGCGCGCACGCTCGTGGAGCTGGCCGAGTCGTTCGCCTGACCGGGCCCGGGTGAAGGGCACCGAGCCAGCACGAAGTCGCGGAACGCGGCGACGGCCGGGGTCAGCGGTGTCCGTGCGGGCCACACCAGCCCGATCGAGCGGGTCACCGTGGGGCTCAGCGGCACCTCGGCCACCCCGGCGGGTGCGGCGGGCCCGAACTTCGGCAGGAGCGCGACGCCAAGCCCGGCGGCGACGAGCCCGCGCACGGTATCCGACTCCTGGCCCTCGAACGCGATCGTGGGCGTGAACCCGGCCCGCGCGCACAGCTCGTCGGTGATCTGCCGGAGCCCGTAGCCCGGTTCGAGGAGCACGAACTCCTCCCGCCGCAGCTCCGCCACGCGGACCTGGCCGCGCCCGGCGAGCCGGTGGTCGGCGGGCACGGAGAGGAACAGCTCCTCCTCGGCGAGGACGCCACTGGCGACCGCCGGGTCGTCGGGTGGCGGGGCGACGAGCGCGACGTCGATCGCGCCGGTGCCGAGCCGGTCGAGGACGTCCTGACGGGAGCCCTGTACGAGGCTGAACCGGGCGTGCGGGTGGTGGGCGCGGAAGTCGCGGAGCAGCCCGGGTACGAGCGAGCGGCCGAGCAGGTGCAGGAAGCCGAGCACGACGTGGCCACGCTCCGGCTCGATCTCCTCGCGGGCACGCCGGGCGCCGCCGTGCAGGATGCCGACCGCCCTGGTGGTGGCGTCGGCGAGCAGTACCCCGGCCCGGCTCAGCCGGATGCCGCGGCCGTCGGGCACGGTCACCGGGGCACCGAGCAGCTCCCCGAGCGCGGCCAGCCGCCTGCTCGCGGTGGGCTGCGGGATGCCGAGCGACTCGGCGGCGCGGGTCAGGTTGCCCGTCTCCCCGAGTGCGGCGAGCAGCGCGGCTTGCGGGGCCAGCTCCGCGACCACCCGGTCGTCGGTCGACTCGAGTGACTCATTCATCACAGCATCGATTGTGCCGTATAGACGTATTGGACGTATTGGTTAGCGCCGCTTAGCGTCATGGCCGTGACGATGGCCGTGGAGCAGCGGGTGAAAGTCCGGCACGTGACCGTGGCGGTCGCCGCGGCCGGGATCTGCTCGTTCGCGCTGCTGTACGCGCCGCAGCCGTTGCTGCCGCAGCTCGCCGAGCGGTTCGCGCTGGACCCGGGCCGGGCGTCGCTGGCGGTCAGCGTGGCCACCGGTGCGCTCGCGATCATGGTGCTGCCGATCGCGGTGCTCTCGGAGTTCGTCGGGCGGCGGCCGGTCATCCTCGGCTCGGTGCTCGCGTCGGTCGCACTCGGGCTGCTGCTGCCGCTCGCGCCGTCGTTCGAGGTGCTGCTCGTGCTGCGCGCGGTACAGGGCGTGGCGATCGCGGGATTCCCCGGGATCGCGGCCGCGTACCTGGTGGAGGTGCTCGGGCGGGCCGGGGTCGCCGCCGCGGTCGGCGCGATGATAGCGGGCAACACCGTCGGCGGGATGCTCGGCAGGTTGGCCGGCGGGGTGAGCACCGAGTGGTTCGGCTGGCGTGGGGCGCTCCTCGTCGTCGCCGTCCTCGCCCTGCTCTGCGCCCTGCTCACCGTGCTCCTCCTCCCCCGCCCGCCCGCGGGGGACCGGCGGCGGCCGCGGGGAGCGATCAGCGGGATCGCGGTGGCCGTGCGGCAACCGGTGCTGCTGGCCCAGTACGCGGTCGCGCTGCTGGCGATGGGGTCGTTCGTCGCGCTCTACAACGCTGCCGGGTTCCGGCTCACCGGTGCGCCGCTCGCGCTCAGCCCCGCCGTCGCGTCGCTGGTGTTCCTCGCCTACGCGATGGGCGCCGTGTCCTCCGCGACCGCGGGACAGCTCGTCGCCCGCTTCGGCAGGCGGCGCTCGCTGCTCACCGCGCTCGCGATCACCGTGCTGGGTGCGCTGCTGACGCTGCCCGACTCGCTGCCCCTGATCGTGCTCGGCTTCATCGTCCTGACCGGTGGTTTCTTCGCGGCCCACGCGGTGGCCAACGGGTGGGCCGCGGCGGAGGCACCCGAACGGGTCCGCGGCCAGACGGCCGGCCTCTACACGCTCGCGTACTACCTCGGCAGCAGCGTCGGCGGCACGGCAGGCAGCGTCGTCTACGGCCACGCCGGCTGGGCCGCCCTGGTGGCCGCCGTGTCGGCGTGGCTCGCGCTCGCCGCCGTCGCGGCCGCCGTGGTGAGCGGGCGAGCGGTCAGAACGCCGCCGCCGCCAGCAGCCCGCCGCCCACCGGGATGATCGCGGGCAGCAGCCGCTCGTCCTCACGCACGGCGCGGGCGACCTCCCGCAGCGCCAGGGCCTCGGGCTCGCGCCGTGCGGGCTCGCCGATCCGGGCGCCGGCCAGCACGTCGTGGAACACGATCACCCCGCCGGGCCGCAGCAGCTGCACGCCCTGCTCGAAGTAGTTCGGGTACTCGAGCCGGGCCGCGTCGACGAACACCAGGTCGTAACCGCCCGACGTGAGCCGGGGCAGCACGTCCAGCGCCCGGCCCATGATCAGCCGCATCCTCCCCGCCGCGAACCCCGCCTCCAGGAACGCCGAGCGGGCCGCGCGGTGGAACTCCGGTTCGATGTCGATCGTGGTGAGCACGCCGTCACGGACCATGCCACGCAGCAGGTAGAGCCCGCTCACGCCGACCCCGGTTCCGATCTCCACCACCGCTCTGGCCTGCAGCGTCGCGGCGAGGAAGCTGAGCATCGTACCGCCGGCAGGGGACACCGGCCCGCAGCCGAGGTCCTCCGCCCGGCCACGGGCGGCGACGAGTACCTCGTCATCGGGGACGTATCCCTCGATGAAGTCGCCGAGATCGGCCGTGCCGGCGAGGTGCGTCTCGGAGCTCACGGGGTGAGGTTAGCGTGGCCGGCCCCCCGGCCCGGTGAACCACGCTGTGGTGTGACGAGGTGGCGAGGTGCCCCCGCACCGCCCGCGCAATCTCTCAGGCTCCTCTCAGTGCTGTCTCACTAGAACCATAAGGAAGCACGCGAGACTTCGTCCCTAGGACGGGAACACCCGGCGCGGCCGCCGCGTTGGGCAGAGTAGTTAGGGGATCAGCCCGATGGAGGTGCCTCCACTGCCGACGCAGAACAGCCTGAAGGCCGTGACTCGACCGACACAGTCGGCACAGCAGGCCGAGCCCGCAGTGGTGAGCGCCGCGGGTGAGCAGGGCGAAGCCGCCTGGACGCCACCGTCCTGGGACGAGGTCGTGCGCGAGCACGCCGACCGCGTGTACCGGCTGGCGTACCGCCTCGCCGGCAACGCGCACGACGCCGAGGACCTCACGCAGGAGACGTTCATCCGCGTGTTCCGCTCACTCGCCTCCTACAAGCCCGGCACCTTCGAGGGCTGGCTGCACCGCATCACGACCAACCTCTTCCTGGACATGGCACGCCGCCGCTCGCGGGTGCGCATGGAAGGGCTGCCCGACGACACCGACCGCATCGTCGGTGACGACCCGAGCCCCGAACAGGTGTACTCCGAGACCCACCTCGACCCCGACCTGCAGGCCGCGCTCGACGAGCTGCCGCCCGAGTTCCGGGCCGCCGTCGTGCTCTGTGACGTCGAGGGTCTGTCCTACGAGGAGATCGGCGCGACGCTCGGGGTTAAGCTCGGTACCGTGCGCAGCAGAATTCACCGTGGCCGCCAGGCGTTGCGCGCCTCGCTGGAGCGCAGGCGTGCGCTCAAACAGGAGGCGCACGTATGACCGAACACCGGGGATGGGCACTCCCCGAGTCGCACTTGCTGCCGGACGCCGTGGTGGCGTTCGTCGACAACGAGCTCTCGATCGGGGCCCACGAGCGCGCGGCGATGCACATCGCCCGCTGTCCCGGTTGCGCGGCGGACGTCGCCGCTCAGCGGCAGGCCAGGGCCGCTGTGCAGGGCGCGCAGGCGCCCGCCATGTCCGCGGGTTTCCTGGCGAGCCTGCGGTCGATCCCCGAGCACACGGACGTGGGCACGACGCCCGACAACCTCGCCGTGACCGTCGACGGCCAGCTGGTCGCCGTCCAGCGTCCCGAGCGGGTCGCCGGGCTGCGCGGCGGCCTGCCCTCCGCCCCCGTGTCCTCGACACCGCTCTCCGCCACCCCGCTCGGCGGCTCCGCGCCGCTGGGCAGCTCGCCGAACGTGCTCGGCGGCGGTCACCGGCTGGACGCGGCACGGCGCCGCGCCGCGCAGGGCGCCGGTGTGGTCGTCTCCGGCCTGGTGCTCAGCGCGCTCGTGCTCGTCGCCACGTCGAGCACCGCCGGTAACGTCGCCGACGAGCCCGGTGCACCGCCCGCGGGCGACGTGCTCCGCGCCCAGTTCGGCGCGCACAGCCGCGCCACGCCCCCGGCGACCTCGACGACACCGTCGAGGCCCGCGCCCGCGACCCCGGCGGCCTCGCTGACCACGGCGGCGGCCCCGATCGCAGGCCCACGCTGACTTCACCGCTCTCACGGCAGAATTCGTACTCTGAGCGTGGCGTATCGTCACGCCGGTTACCGATCACGTCGTCTGCCGGGGAATGATGAACCAGCCACCGAACTCGCACCAGGAGGAGCCCGGCGAGCGGGACGACGACCGGATCCGGCCGCGCGCGATCAACCGCCCCTCCGTGGACCCGGCGCAGGCCGCGACGTTCGGCCGGCCGCGTGGAGTGGATGGCCCGTTCGACCGGCTGCACGCACCCGACACCGGCAACGGCACCGAGCTGCGCACCGCACCGCCGCCGCCCGAGTCGCTGGCCGAGGCGTTCAGCAGACCGCCCGGCGCCGACGACGTCATCCTGCAGCGCCCCCATGACGACCCCCATGACAACAACGGTGACGGCAGTGGTGCGAGCACCGGCGACGACTCACCGCTGTGGTCGTCGTCGAGCGACCCGTGGCGGGACCCGGGCGCGGGGGCCGTGCTCGGCGGCCCGGCCGTCCACGCCGACGACCAGGAAGCCGATGCCGAGCGGACACCGGGACCGTTGCTCAGCCTGCCCGAGGTGCTCTTCGGGCGCCGCGTGAAGCCCACCGCGCTGGCCCTGCTCGGCGTCGTCGCCCTTCTCGTCGGCGCCGCAGGCGGGTTCGTCGGCTGGGCGCTTGCCGGGGCGGGTGACTCGCTGACCGGCGAGCTCAACGTGGCCGAGGCGCAGGCGGGCAAGGAACGCCCCGCCGGTTCCATCGCCGGGATCGCCTCCAGGGTCGCGCCCGCCGTCGTCTCCATCGAGGTCAAGTCCGGGCAGTCCGGCGGGGTCGGCTCCGGCGTCGTCATCGACGGTGACGGCTACGTCGTCACCAACAACCACGTGGTGTCCCAGGCGGTCCAGGACGACCAGGCCGAGATCACCGCCGTGTTCATCGACGGCACCCGCAGCGAGGCCCGGATCGTCGGCACGGACCCGAAGACCGACCTCGCCGTGCTCAAGGTCAACGTGTCGAACCCGGTGGTCATCGAGATCGGCAGGTCCGCGGACCTGGCCCCGGGAGACGCGGTGGTCGCGGTGGGCTCGCCGTTCGGGCTGGAGAACACCGTCACCGAGGGCATCGTCAGCGCACTGAACCGCCCGGTCACCGCACCCGGCGAGAACGGCGAGCCGGCTGTCACCTACGACGCGATCCAGACCGACGCGGCGATCAACCCGGGCAACTCCGGCGGCGCGCTGGTGGACGCGACCGGCGCGCTGGTGGGGATCAACTCGCTGATCCGCACCGTCGGCGGCGGCGGAGGTGAGGGCGGCAGCATCGGGCTCGGCTTCGCCATCCCGGTCGACCAGGTGGTGCGCATCAGCGACGCGCTGATCGCCGAAGGCGAGGTCGAGCACGCCGACCTCGGCGTGAACGCGGCGTCGGTCTCGGCGAACACGTCCGAGGGCGCGCAGATCCAGAACGTCGTCGAGGGCGGTCCGGCCGCCTCGGCGGGCATCGCGGAGGGCGACGTGATCACCAGGGTCGGCGACCGGCAGGTGCGCAACGCCGCCGAGCTGACCGTGGCCGTCCGCGAGCACGAGGTCGGCGAGGTGGTGCCGGTCCGGCTGGTCCGCGACGGCCGTCCGTTCACGGTCGACGTCACCTTGGGTTCAGACTGAAGGGGTACTCTGTGCGCAGCGGGAGCTGAGGCGGAGGTTCGCACGTGTTCGAAAGCATTGGCTGGGGCGAGATCCTGGTTCTCATCGTCGCGGGCCTGTTCATCCTGGGCCCGGAGCGGCTGCCCGATGCGGCGGCGTGGCTCGGCAAGAACATGCGCAAGATGCGGGACTTCGCCACGGGCGCGCGGCAGCAGCTGCGCGACGAGATGGGCCCGGAGTTCGAGGAGTTCCGCAAGCCGATCGAGGACCTGCGTGGCCTGCGCAGCTTCGACCCGAAGCGCGCGGTCACCCAGCACCTGTTCGACGGTGACCCTGACCCGATCGGCCTGAACGAGATCAACGGCAACGGCGCGGGCAAGCCCAACGGTCACCCGGCGTCGGCCAAGGCGCAGCCGGAGCCGCTCAAGCCGGGGGAGAAGCCCCCGGTCGACCCCGACGCGACCTAGCGCATCGTGTCCGCGCCACACGCTCACGTGTCTGCGTCGCGCGACGCGGACACGTGAGCATGGAACGCGGACACGCCTGCGGCTAGGCCGGGGTGACGTTCAGCATCTTGCCGGCCAGTCCGCGGGCACGGGTGGACAGCTTCGACGCGGCGTCGCGCAGAACCTGGCTCGCCGCCGCGTCCGGGGCCGAGAGCACCAGCGGCGTGCCGATGTCGCCCTGTTCCCGCAGCCGCGGGTCGAGCGGCACCTGACCGAGCAGCGGGACCTCCGCGCCGACCGACTTCGTCAGCGAGTCGGCCACCGTCTGGCCGCCGCCGGAGCCGAAGATCTCCATCCGCGAACCGTCCGGCGTCTCCAGCCACGACATGTTCTCGATCACACCGGCGATCCGCTGCCGGGTCTGCAACGCGATCGCCCCGGCCCGCTCGGCGACCTCCGCGGCCGCCTGCTGCGGCGTGGTGACCACCAGCAGCTCGGCGTTCGGGATCAGCTGCGCCACCGAGATCGCGATGTCCCCCGTGCCCGGCGGCAGGTCGAGCAGCAGGATGTCGAGATCGCCCCAGAAGACGTCGGCGAGGAACTGCTGCAACGCCCGGTGCAGCATCGGGCCGCGCCAGACGACGGGGGTGTTGCCCGGCGTGAACATGCCGATCGAGATCACCTTCACGCCGTGCGCCTGCGGCGGCATGATCATCTTCTCGACCTTGGTGGGCTTGTCGCTCGCACCGAGCATCCGCGGCACCGAGTGGCCGTAGATGTCGGCGTCCACCACGCCGACGGAAAGCCCGCGCTCGGCCATGGCGACCGCGAGGTTCACCGTCACACTGGACTTGCCGACCCCGCCCTTGCCCGAAGCGACCGCGTAGACCCTGGTCATCGAGCCGGGCTGGGCGAAGGGGATTACCGGTTCCTCGGCGTCGCCGCGCAGTGACTTGCGCAGCTCGGTGCGCTGCTCGTCGCTCATCACGTCCAGCTCGACGTGCACGTCGCGCACCCCGGGCACCGTCTTGACGGCCGCGGTGGTGTCGCGGGTGATGGTCTCCTTGAGCGGGCAGCCCTCCACGGTCAGGTACACGGCGACCGAGACGGTGCCGTCCTCCGCGACGGTCACGTCCTTCACCATGCCCAGCTCGGTGATGGGCTTCTTGATCTCCGGGTCCTGGACGTTCTTGAGCGCGGTGCGCACATCCTCGACGCTGGGGATCTCCTGTGTGGTGGTCACTGCTCGGGCACCGACCTTCTTTCGAGGGGACGCGGCTTGCTCTCACCATGCTACGTGGCCACCCGCGCCCCCAGCCGACTCAGCCCAGGTGCGCGGCCCCGCTGTCCTCGCGCCTGGCCCGGTTCCGCGGGCCCCTGCCGTCGAGGTCCTCGCGCAGCTTGTCCAGCTCGCTCCGCAGGTAGTCGCGGGTGGCGACCTCACCGACCGCGAGCCTCAGCGCCGCGAGCTCGCGGGCCAGGTACTCGGTGTCGGCCTTCGTCTGGGTGGCCCGCGCCCGGTCCTCCTCCAGCGACACGCGGTCGCGGTCGTCCTGCCGGTTCTGCGCCAGCAGGATCAGCGGCGCCGCGTAGGCGGCCTGCGTGGAGAAGGCCAGGTTGAGCAGGATGAACGGGTACGGATCCCAGCGCAGGGTCGCCGCCGTGAGGTTCAGCACGATCCAGGCGATCACGACGAGCGTCTGCCAGAACAGGTACTTGCCCGTGCCGAGCAGCCGGGCGAGCCGTTCGGACAACCGGCCGAACGTGTCCGGATCGATGTTCACCGACAACCGGCGCTGCTGCCGGGGCTGGTCGAGCCGGCGACGGGAGAGCAGCTCAGGCACGTTCGGCCTCCTCGGTGCTGTCTGTGCTGTCGGTGTTGTCGGTGCTGTCGGTGGCCGGACCGGCCTGGGTTCCGACATCGTGCAGGCCGGTCTCCCGCCAGCCCTCCGGCAGCAGGTGGTCGAGCACGTCATCCACGGTCACGGCGCCGACCAGGTGGTCCTCGGCGTCGACGACCGGTGCGCAGGCCAGGTTGTAGGCGGCGAAGTAGCGGGTCACCTCGCTCAGCGGCGCCGTGGGCCGCAGCGTGGGCAGGTCGGTGTCGGCGACGGCGGCCACCAGCTCCGCGGGAGGCTCCCGGAGCAGCCGCTGGAAGTGCGCGCACCCCACGTAGCGGCCGGTGGGCGTCGCGTTCGGCGGCCGGGAGACGAACACCATGCTCGCCAGCGCGGGGGTCAGGTCGGGGTTGCGGATGTGCGCGAGCGCCTCGGCCACGGTCGCGTCCGGCGTCAGCACCACCGGCTCGGGGGTCATCAGCCCGCCCGCGGTGTCGAAGGAGTACTCCAGCAGCCGCTTCACCGGCTCCGACTCGTCCGGGTGCATCAGCTCCAGTAGCCGGCTCTGGTCGGCCGGGGTCAGCTCGGAGAGCAGGTCGGCCGCGTCGTCCGGGTCCATCGCCTCCAGCACGTCCGCCGCGCGCTCGTCGGCGAGGTAGGCGACCAGCTCCTTCTGGTCCTCCTCCGGCAGCTCCTCGAGGACGTCGGCCAGCCGCTCGTCGTCCATCGCGTCGGCGACCTCGTGCCTGCGCTTGAGCGGCAGGTCGCGCAGGGTGGCGGCCACGTCGACCGCCCGCATCGTGTCGAAGAGCATGAGCAGCTGCCCGGCGCCCTGGGTCTGGCCGGTGAGGTCGGTGAGGCCGAGGCCGGAGATCTCCGCCCACGGCACCACCCGCAGCGCGGAGCGACGCCGGCCGAGGCCGAGGCGCCCGGTGCGCTCCCGGATCGCCAGCCTGGCGAGCACCCAGTCACGGGTGCGGGTGGGCTCCATCGCCGCGTCGACGACGGTCACGCGCGTACCGGAGTCGGTGAGCCGGGCGCGCGCGTCGAAGAGCTGCCCGAGTACCAGTACCTCGTTAGGGCGCTGGTGGAAGCGGCGCATGTTCACCGAGCCGCTGCCGAGGGTGACGGCGTTGGACTCGATCGCGGTCACGCGCAGCATCGGGACGAACACCCGGCGCCGCGTCGCCAGCTCGACCACGACGCCGAGCACGCGGGGCGGTAGCTGGTCCAGCCGCAGCCCGACGACCAGGTCGCGAACCCGGCCGATCGACTCCCCGTCGGGGCCGAACACCGGCAGCCCGGCTAGTTGAGCAGCGAAGACCCGGCTTACGGCGGCCATGTGGCCAAGCCTATTGCGTGTGGCCGCCCGTCGCCCGGAACGCGAGCCCGCCGCGCGTACACGGAGTAGCATCGCTGTGACAGGGGTCTCGCCCGGGAGTAGTTATGTTGGTGGAGATCGTGGCCACTGTCGCCGCGGTGGGTGCCGCCGGACTGGCGGCGAGCGTGCGGATCATCAAGCAGTACGAGCGGGGGCTCGTGTTCCGGTTCGGCCGGGTGCACCGGGCTCCCCGCGAACCCGGGCTGATGATGATCGTCCCCGGCGTCGACCACGTCCGTAAGGTCAACATGCAGATCGTGACGCTGCCCGTGCCGGGGCAGGACGGCATCACGCGCGACAACGTCACGGTCCGGGTCGACGCGGTCGTCTACTTCAAGGTGATCGACCCGGTCCAGGCCATCGTCGGGGTGGAGGACTACCGCTTCGCGATGGGCCAGGTCGCGCAGGCCAGCCTGCGCCGCATCATCGGTGAGAGCAGCCTGGACGACCTGCTGTCCAACCGCCAGCGCCTCAACGAGGGGCTGGAGCTGATGATCGACAGCCCGGCACTCGGCTGGGGCATCCACATCGACCGGGTGGAGATCAAGGACGTCGCGCTGCCCGAGGCGATGAAGCGCGCGATGTCGCGCCAGGCCGAGGCCGAACGCGAGCGGCGTGGCCGGGTGATCGCCGCCGAGGGCGAGCTACAGGCCTCCGAGAAGCTCTCGCAGGCGGCGGCCAGGATGGCCGACACACCGGCCGCCCTGCAGCTACGCCTGCTGGAGACCGTCGTCGAGGTCGCCGCCGAGAAGAACTCCACGCTCGTGCTGCCGTTCCCGGTGGAGCTGCTGCGGTTCCTGGACCGTTCCTCGCGCGAGGGCGCCGAGCCGGACGACACCGATCGTGGCGCTGCCCACCCTGTGCCCACGGACGACGCCGTTTCGGGTCATACTCAGCGGTAACCCGCGCCGGGGCGGCAGCGCGCCGGCGCTTCGTGCCCGAAGGGAAGATGCATGGCCCGCCTCGCCCAGACCGCCGGTTTGACCGATGTGCAGTCCGAGATCCTGTCCACGGTGCGTGCCTTCGTGGACAAGGAGATCATCCCGTACGCGCAGGACTTGGAGCACGGCGACACCTATCCCGCCGACATCGTCGAGGGCATGAAGGAGATGGGGCTGTTCGGCCTGACGATTCCGGAGGAGTTCGGCGGGCTCGGCGAGTCGCTGCTCACCTACGCGCTCGTGGTGGAGGAGATCGCGCGCGGCTGGATGAGCGTGTCGGGCGTGATCAACACGCATTTCATCGTGGCGCACATGATCTCCAGGCACGGCACCGAGGAGCAGAAGCGGCACTTCCTGCCGCGCATGGCCGAGGGTGCGGTGCGCGGTTCCTTCTCCATGTCCGAGCCGGATCTGGGCTCGGACGTGGCCGCGATCAAGACCAGGGCCGTGCGCGACGGCGACGACTACGTGATCGACGGCTCGAAGATGTGGCTGACCAACGGCGGCTCGTCGAACCTGATCGCGCTCCTGGTCCGCACCGACGAGGGAGCCGAGAAAGCGCATCAGAACCTGACGGCGTTCCTGGTGGAGAAGCCGGAGGGCTTCGGTGAGGTGGCGCCGGGGCTGACCATCCCCGGCAAGATCGACAAGATGGGGTACAAGGGCGTCGACACCACCGAGGCGGTGTTCGACGGTTTCCGCATCGGTGCGGGCAAGGTGCTGGGCGAGGCGCCGGGCAAGGGCTTCGCGTACATGATGGACGGGATCGAGGTCGGCAGGGTCAACGTGGCCGCGCGGGCGTGCGGCATCGCGATCCGCTCGTTCGAGCTGGCGATCGAGTACGCCCAGCAGCGCAGGACGTTCGGCAAGCCGATCGCGGAGCACCAGGCCATTGCGTTCAAGCTGGCCGAGATGGCCACCAAGGTCGAGGCGGCGCATCTGATGATGGTGAACGCGGCGCGGCTGAAGGACGCCGGCTCGCGCAACGACGTCGAGGCCGGGATGGCGAAGCTGATCGCCAGCGAGTACTGCGCGGAGGTGACGCAGGAGGCATTCCGCATCCACGGCGGCTACGGCTACTCCAAGGAGTACGAGATCGAACGCCTCATGCGGGAGGCACCGTTCCTGCTCATCGGCGAGGGCACCAGCGAGATCCAGAAGACGATCATCAGCCGGGGCCTGCTGCGGGAGTACAGGTCTCGCGGCTGACGTGGGGACAGCCGGTCAGGCCAGGTTCGCGTAGACGATCACGTTGTCCTCGTAGCTGTGCTCGGCCTGGTCGAACACGCCGCCACAGGTGATCAGCCGCAGCTGCGGCTGGTCGGTGTTGCCGTAGACGGCCTCCGCGGGGAACTCGTCCTTCGGCACCTGCTCGGAGCGGTCGACGACGAACCGCAGTCGCTCGTCGTCGCTGCGCTCGACCAGGATCTCGTCGCCGGGCACCAGTTCGTGCAGCTTGTGAAAGATGCCCGGCCTGCCGCCGCCGTCGACGTGGCCGAGCAGGATCGCGGGCCCCACCTCGCCGGGCACCGGGGAGAGCCGGTACCACGCGGCCTGCATCGGGTCGTCCGCCGAGGGGACCGCGAGCTCGCCGTCCTTGTTCACGGCGACCGTGATCAGCGAGGAGGTGGCGTCCAGCTTGGGGATGCTGACCTCGGTCGGGCGCAGCTTGTCGTACGGCTTCGTCACCGGAACCGACGACGTAGGCTCGGCGGCCTCCGGCTCAGGCTCGGCGGAACCGCAGCCGGTCAGGGCCCCTGACAGGAGCAGGGCGGCCGCCAGCGCGCGGCCGCCCCGCCGTGATGTGGAGCGCATCCGGTCAGTCCCGCGCACTGCCGCCGAAGCCGGTCTCGACGCCGCGCTTCGGGGCGAACGACACCTGGGCAGCGCCGTTGTTGCTGTCCTGCCATTCACCGGCGTCATCCGAGCCGGGCACCGGGGACACCGGCGTGGCACCGCCGCCGGGCCGGTCGCCGTCGCATTCCCAGTACCCGAGGACCTCGTTCTCGGCGAACGTGATCCCGGAGCGCAGCTGCACCAGGTAGCTCCAGTAGCGGCCGTCCTGCTCCTCCTGGTACGGCCCCTCGAGAATCTCGAAGTCCGGCGAGGTGACGTGCTTCGGCTCGCCTGCGGCGCACGCGATCAGCAGCAGCCCGAGCCCGCTCTCCGGGTCGAGGTCGATGCCGTATCCGGTGTTGTCCTCGTACGGCGGCTCCTGCGGGCCGGGCGGTTCGGTCGGCACGTTGGTGCTGCTCGGCTCGGCCGAGGTCTGGGAGGTCTCGGAGGTCTCGGAGGCCTGTGATGTCGGCGAGGACCCGTAGGTCTGCGGCGTCGACGTGGTGCTGCCCGGGGTGCTCGACGTCGCGGTGGTGCTCGCCGTTTCCTCGGCGGTTGTCGAGGACGTGGTGGCGGCCGGCGGCTCGCTGGCTGTCGTGGCTGTCGCCGTGGCCGGAACGCTCGTCGATGTGCCTGCCTCCTCCGTGTGCGCCATCGCGGGTGCCGCGACGGCAGCGAGAACAAGGGCACTGGCGAGCACGGCGCCGGCAAGGCGGCGCAGCGGCTTTCTCAAGGTGAGCTCCACGGACAGTTCGGATACGGATAGTAGCCGTCACCCACTTTCGGGCGAGCCCAAGTGATATTGCCGTGTGGAACGCCCGGAAGTACAGCGAAAGCGCATGAGAAAGGTCATTACCTTTTCTGGTAACGAAAAGCGGCGCCGAACGATCTTCGCCGGGGACCGGTTGCACGGTAAGAGAACCATAACAAGGCCGAGTCGGATCGGTTCCGGCGCGACGATCGGCGTCGCCCGAACAGCGTAGCGCCCCATCGTGCCTCGGGGCCCGTACGCCGGGTTCGCGCGGGTTTGGCGATGTTGGCAGGATGGTTGTATATCCACTACCAGTCACGCCGGATCGATGACGGCGACGTCCACGCAGCAGGGCACAGGTGATGATCGTGACCGGTCCATTCTCTTCGGGACGGCAGGCCGCCGGTCAGCCGCGCCTGCCGACTCCGCCCACCGGGTGGCCGATCGGGTCGTACGGAACCTACGAGGAGGCGCAGCGCGCCGTCGACCACCTCGCCGACAACGACTTCGCGGTACAGGACGTGACCATCGTCGGTGTCGATCTGATGCTCGTCGAGCGGGTCATCGGCAGGCTCAGCTGGGGCAAGGTGCTGGGCACCGGCGCGCTCTCCGGCGCCTGGTTCGGCCTGTTCGTCGGCCTGCTGCTCGGCCTCTTCAGCAGCGCCGACGGCATGTCCTACGCGCCGGTGCTGGTCGGCCTGGTCGCCGGTGTGCTCTTCGGCGTCGTCTTCGCCGCCACGAGCTATGCCTCCACCCGCGGCCGCCGCGACTTCTCCTCGTCCAGCCAGCTCGTCGCGGGGCGCTACGACGTGCTGTGCCAGCCCCGCAACGCCGAGCAGGGGCGCGATCTGCTGGCCCGGCTCGCGATGGGGTCCTCCGGCTGATCACAGCCGATCACAGCCGATCACAGCCCTGCGTCCCTGAATCGTTACTGCCGGTGCTTGCGCCGAGTGATCGGCAGGAATAGGTTTTCCTCCTGCACGACGGGGTGCGGGCGCGGAGGACCCTCCCGCGCCGGGTGTGTCCGACCGGACGCGAGCGCTTCGGCGTGCGCGCTGGGAAGGAGACCCGATGGGGAAGGTCAACGCACGACGCCGAGTCCGCTCGCCCGGTCGGACGACCGCGGTGCTCGGAGCGACCGTCGTCGGGGCGGGGCTGCTCACGGCCTGCGGGTCCGAGGGCGGCATGAAGGTCAACGTGTACTACGCGCCCGAGGACAACTTCCAGTCCGTGGTGGACAACTGCAACGAGCAGGCGAACGGCCGCTACCAGATCGTCTACAACAAGCTGCCGCGTGACGCCGACGGACAGCGCGAGCAGATGGTGCGCAGGCTCGCGGCGGGCGACGAGTCGCTCGACGTGCTCGGGCTGGACGTCACCTGGGTACCCGAGTTCGCCGAGGCGGGCTGGATCGAGGAGTGGACGGGTGCGAACAAGGCCGAGGCCACCGAGGACGTGCTGCCCGGCCCGCTGGAGACCGCCACCTGGGACGGCAAGCTCTACGCGGCCACGAAGAACACCAACGTGCGGCTGCTCTGGTACGACGACCGGATCACGCCGGAGCCGCCGAGGACGTGGGACGAGATGATCTCGATGTCCCGCGAGCTCAGGGAGCGGGGCGAACCGCACGAGATCCTGTTCACCGGCGCGCAGTACGAGGGTCTCGTGGTCACCTTCAACTCGATCGTCGAGTCGGCGGGTGGCCGGATCCTGTCCGAGGACGGCCAGCGGGTGGTCATGGACGACGGGGCCATCCGGGCGCTGGAGATCCTCAAGGAGGTCAGCAGCTCCGGCCTCACCGACCCTTCGCTGACCAACATGCAGGAGGACGACGTCCGGCTCGCCTTCCAGGGCGGCAGTGGCGCGTTCCAGCTGAACTGGCCGTACGTCTACGCTTCCTACGCCGAGGAGAAGCCTGACGAGCTGGAGCACTTCAAGTGGGCGCCGTATCCGGGCGTGGGCACGCCCGGGTCCGGCCGGACCACGATCGGCGGCTACAACCTCGCGGTCAGCGCCTCGTCGCAGCACAAGCCGGAGGCGTTCGAGGCGGCGCTGTGCCTGCGCAGCGCCGAGAACCAGAAGTTCTCCGCGCTCAACGACGGCGTGCCGCCCACCATCGAGTCCGTCTACACCGACCCTGAGCCGCTGGATCCGTCGCAGCCCCCGGATCCCGAGGACAACCCGAGCATGGCGACCGAGTACCCGATGAAGGACACGATCCGGGAGTCGCTGAAGAACGCCGCCGTGCGCCCGCTCACCCCGGCATACCAGAACCTGTCCACCGTCATGTCCAAGGTGCTCTCGCCGCCGTCGGACATCGATCCACAGGGCACGGCGGAGGAGCTGCGTGAGCAGCTGGCCGACGCGCTCGACTCGAAGGGCGTGATCCCGTGAGTGAGACGGCAGAGCGGCAGGCGACCTCCGAGAGGCCCGGCGGGCCCGCGCACGCGAAACCCGGCAAGGCGGCCCTGAGCGAGGGCAAGAAGGCGGAACGGCGGCTCGCGCTGATGCTGTGCGCGCCGGCCGCGATCGTGATGCTCGCGGTCACCGGCTATCCGATCGCGTACTCGATCTGGCTGTCGCTGCAACGCTACGACCTGCGGTTCCCGGACGAGCGGCAGTTCGTCGGCCTCGACAACTACGTCGCGGTGCTGTCGAACTCGTACTGGTGGACGGCTTTCGGCACCACGATGTTCCTCACCGTGGTGTCGGTGGCCATCGAACTGGTGCTGGGCATGGCGCTCGCACTGGCCATGCACCGCACGCTCGTCGGCCGCGGCCTGGTGCGCACGGTGACCCTCGTGCCCTACGGCATCGTCACGGTGGTCGCCGCGTTCTCCTGGTACTACGCGTGGACGCCGGACGTCGGCTACCTGGCCAACATCTTCGCCGGGGAGGGGGCGCCGCTGACCGACCGGTGGCCCTCGCTGATGATCATCGTCCTGGCCGAGGTGTGGAAGACGACGCCGTTCATGGCCCTGCTGCTGCTGGCCGGGCTCGCACTGGTGCCGGACGACCTGCTCAAGGCGGCGGCGATGGACGGCGCGAACGCCTGGCAGAGGTTCACCAAGGTGATGATCCCGGTGATGAAGCCGGCGATCCTGGTCGCGCTGCTGTTCCGCACGCTCGACGCGTTCCGGATCTTCGACAACATCTTCGTGCTCACCGGCGGTTCCAACGACACGTCATCGGTGTCCATGCAGACGTACAACAACCTCATCAAGGGCCTGAACCTCGGTATCGGCTCGACGATGGCGGTGCTGATCTTCATCACGGTCGCGATCATCGCCGTCATCTTCGTCAAGTTGTTCGGCGCCGCGGCACCGGGCAGCGACCAGGGAGGTAAGCGCTGATGGTCATGGGTACGGTCACAACGGCCCGCAAGACGAGGTGGGCGCTGCTCGACATCGTCATCGTGGTGTACGCGCTCATCCCGGTGCTGTGGATCGCCTCGTTGTCGTTCAAGACCAAGGACACGCTGGCCGACGGCAACTTCATCCCGCGCGAGTGGACGCTGCAGAACTACGCCGACATCTTCGCCACAAACGAGTTCATCCGGCCACTGATCAACTCGATCGGCATCGCGACCATCGCGACGGTCATCGCCGTCGGCCTCGGCATGATGGCCGCCTACGCCATCGCCCGCCTCGACTTCCCCGGCAAGCGGGCGCTCGTCGGGGTGTCGCTGCTGATCGCGATGTTCCCGCAGATCTCGCTGGTGACCCCGCTGTTCAACATCGAACGTGAGCTGGGCCTTTTCGACACGTGGCCGGGGCTGATCCTGCCCTACATCACGTTCGCGCTGCCGCTGGGCATCTACGTGCTCTCGGCGTTCTTCCGTGAGATCCCGTGGGAGCTGGAGAAGGCGGCGAAGATGGACGGGGCCACGCCGGCGCAGGCGTTCCGGCGGGTGATCGCGCCGCTGGCCGCGCCGGGCGTGTTCACCACGGCGATCCTGGTGTTCATCTTCTGCTGGAACGACTTCCTGTTCGCCATCTCGCTGACGTCCACCGAGGCGGCGCGCACGGTGCCTGCCGCGCTGTCGTTCTTCACCGGGACCTCGCAGTTCGAGGACCCGACCGGGACGATCGCCGCGGCCGCCGTGGTGATCACCATTCCGATCGTCCTGTTCGTGTTGTTCTTCCAGCGCCGCATCGTCGCGGGGCTGACCTCCGGTGCGGTTAAGGGGTAAGACTGATGGCTGAGATCGTGCTCGACAAGGTGACCAAGACCTACCCCGACGGTGCGCGCGCCGTTTCGGAGATGGACATCGAAATCGCGGACGGCGAGTTCGTCATTCTGGTCGGCCCCTCCGGCTGCGGGAAGTCCACCGCGCTCAACATGATCGCGGGGCTGGAGGACATCTCCTCGGGCGAGCTGCGCATCGACGGTGCGCGGGCCAACGAGAAGGCCCCCAAGGACCGCGACATCGCCATGGTGTTCCAGTCCTACGCGCTGTATCCGCACATGAGCGTGCGGGAGAACATGGCCTTCCCGCTGCGGCTGGCCAAAGTCGACGACGCCACGGTGCGGGCGAAGGTCGACGAGGCGGCGGAGATCCTCGACCTGACGCAGCACCTCGACCGCAGGCCGTCCAACCTCTCCGGCGGGCAGCGGCAGCGGGTGGCGATGGGCCGGGCCATCGTCCGCAGTCCCAAGGCGTTCCTCATGGACGAGCCACTGTCCAACCTGGATGCGAAGCTGCGCGGGCAGATGCGGACGTCGGTGGCGAAGCTGCAGAAGCAGCTCGGCACCACCACCGTCTACGTCACCCACGACCAGACCGAGGCGATGACGCTCGGCGACCGGGTCGTGGTGCTGCGCGGCGGGGTCGTTCAGCAGATCGGCTCCCCGCAGTTCCTCTACGAGCAGCCGGCGAACCTGTTCGTGGCCGGGTTCATCGGCTCGCCGTCGATGAACTTCGTCGCGGCCACCCTCGAGGACGGCGCGCTCAAGAGCCCACTGGGCACCATCACGTTGACCGACCGCATCCGCAGGCTGGCCGAGGAGGCGAACGCGCCTCGTGAGGTGGTGCTCGGCATCCGGCCGGAGCACTTCGAGGACGCGGCGTTGCTGGAGGAGGAGCACAAGGCTCGCGGGGCGAGCTTCTCGGCGGCGGTGGACGTGCTGGAGTCGATGGGCTCCGAGAAGTTCGCCTACTTCACCGTCGAGGGCGAGCTGGCCCGCACCGCGGAACTGCAGGAGCTGGCTGCCGACGCCGGGGCCACCGACGTGCCCGGCACCGGTTCGACGATCGTCGCCCGGCTGTCCGCGTCGTCGGGTGCCCGGGTCGGCCAGGACCTGCAGGTGTGGTTCGACGCCGACAAGCTGCAGCTGTTCGACCCGTCCTCCGGCAAGAACCTCACCTACGCAGGCTAGGGGCCTCGTGAGTGCGCACACGAGTTAGAACTCGTGTGCGCACTCACGAGTCTTGGCGGATTCTCAGGGAACAGCTGCGACGATCACGGCGTTGGACTTGACACGAGCCTCACATTCAGGGAGGTCCGGCCGTGACTGCAGGGGGACTGAGTGCGCGCCGCGCGCGCTGGGGCGGCGCGTTCTCCGTGCTGTCCTGCGCGCTCGCGATCGTCACGCTGCTCGCGCTGGCCCGCTCCGTGCTGGCGATGACCTACCTCAACGTCCGGTTCGCCGGTGACGTCGACCCGCTCTCCCGCGCAATCAGCTACTACGTCTTCGTCGAGCGCGGCGCCGAGGTGTTCGACGCCACGCTGATCGCCGTGGCCGCCGCCACCGCCACGCTGCTCGCCGGGATGGCGCAGCTGCGTATCCGGCTCGGCACCGGTGCGGGCGTCCTGTTCGGGCTGTGGTGCGCTGCGCTCCTGCTGTGCGTGGCCTTCCCGACGGACAACTCGCCGCGGATCGAGACCGTCAGCGGCTGGATCCACCAGTTCGCGGGCGCCTCGCTGTTCGTCACGCTGCCACTGGCCGGGCTCGCGCTGTCCCGCGTCCTCGCCGGCCAGCCCGGCTGGGCCACCGCCGCTCGCGTGCTGCGCGGGCTGGCGCTCGGCGCCGTCCTGCTCGCGCTCGGCTACCTGGCGGCCCGGTTGCCGGACCTGCTGCCGTGGTGGCAGTTCCCCGGCGCGCTCGACTGGCGTGCCGTTTCCGGACTCATCCAGCGGGCCCTGTTCGCGCTGGAGCTGGGGATGCTCGTGGTGCTCGCGATCAGCCTGCTGCGGGTGTCCTGGTCAGCGGTCCGCGATCAGCGCCGCGCCGCAGCGGCGGCCGGCACGCGCAGCCCGGTGAGCACGCCATGATGCTCTTCGCGATCGTGTGCGCGGTGCTCGGCGCCGCGTGCAGCGCGGTGGGCGCCCAGCTGCAGCACGACGGGGTCCGCGCGGAGACCGAGGAGGGCGGGCTGACCCTGCGCAAGCTCGGCCGCCTCGTCCGCAACCCGATGTGGCTGCGCGGTTTCGCCGTGCTGTTCGCCTGCGCGGTGCTGCAGATCCTGGCCCTCACCTTCGCGCCGGTGTCGGTGGTCGCGCCGATAGTCGTGCTCGCGCTGCCGATGGTGGCGCTGCTCAACGCCCGCGAGCTCGATCTCGCCGGCTGGATCGCCGTCGCGGCCACCTCGGCCGCCATCGCCGTGTTCGTGTCCCGCACGGCGGACACGGTCACCGAGCAGGCGATCGCGCCGAGCGCCGTGCTCCGGTCGGGCGAGTACGTCGGCGCCGGGGTGCTGCTGCTGGTGCTGGCCGGGCTGGCCGGGCACGGCATCGTGCGTTGCGTGGCGTTCGCCATGGCGGCGGGCGCCGCGTACGGCCTGGTGACGGTGCTGGTGCGGGACGTGACCTACACGGTGCGCACCGAGGGGATCGCCGACCTTCCGTTGCTGTCGCTGGCCGGGCTCGCCCTCGCCTTCGTCGCGGGTTCGTGGCTCATCCAGCTCGGCTACTCCAACGGCCCGCCGGACGTGGTCGTCGGTTCGCAGACCGTGCTCAACCCGGTGGTCGCCACGGCGATCGGCTTCGTCCTGCTCGGCGAGGCCGGCAACGTCGCGCCGGGGGTGCTGACCACGCTGGCGCTGTGTGGTGCCGTGGCGGTCGCCGGTGTCGCCGTGCTCGCCAGGCACCACCCGGAGGCCATCGAGCGCAGGCGGCTGCGCCGGGAGGCACGTGGCCGGGCGGCCTCGTCGACCTGACGGCGCTCACCTGCGCCGCGGACGCAGCGCCTCGATCACCTCGTCGTCCCAGCGATGCGTGCGGATGAGCCGGTAGCGCTCGCCCGCCACCCACATGTACGCCTCCGCCTCGGTGCGGTCACCGATCAGATCGGCCTGCCGCAGCATGCGCACCACAGGTACGTACTCCGACTCGTACCAGCGTGCCGCCACCGTCGCGCGGTCGAGGAAGGCGCCCTCGTCCTGCATCAGCCGGAAGCCCCACGCCTCGATGTGCTCGCCGAGCTCGGCGTAGTCCCACGGGTCGGAGAGCACGATCGACATCCGGGCCTGCCCGGTCAGCGGTACCCGCTCCAGGAACAGCCTGCGGTAGTCCTTGACGATCAGGTCGCCGCGGTAGCGGATGCCACCGGGGCCGAGCTTCGTGCGGACCTCGGTCACCAGCGCGTCGATGGTGCTCAGCCCGCGTGCGTGCGCGACCGACACCCGGTGATGCCCGTCGATGATGAAGTGCAGCTCCCCGACGCGGTAGACCTCGATCGGCGGGATGCTCTCCCCGCGCCTGCTGGCCAGCGCCAGCCGTTCCCAGCGTTCGCGGACCCGGCCGGACGTCGGCCGGAAGCGGCGGTCGAAGTCGCGGCCGCGGTCGACACTGCCGACGATGGAGTCCAGCCGGATCACGTGCAGCCCGATGCGGCGCTCGCCGTTCCAGCCCAGCGCCTCGACGACCTCGTCGAACGGCAGCATGATGTTGACGTCGTCGGGCTCGCGGCGCAGCCATGTCGCCAGGCGCGAGAGGACCTGCCTGCGCCGGGCCCGCAGGAAGTCGTGCTCGGCGTCGGCGCGCGGGAATCCGGTGTCTCTGTTCACGACGGCTCAGCCCCCCTGTGTCCGGCCCAGTTCGAGCACGTGCGCACCCACCACGTTGCGCACCCGGGTTCCGTCGATCCGGTGCTCGGCGGGATGTTCGCCGTACGGGTGGATGTGCCCGTGCAGCAGCCAGTCCGGCCGCAGCCGCCGCACCGCGGGGTGCAGGCAACCGAACCCGTGATGCGGCGGGTCGTCGCGGTCCCCGACACCGCGCGGCGGCGAGTGCGTCAGCAGGACGTCGACGGGCCCGCCGTCCCGCCACGCGCGCCACCGGGCGCGGCGCATGAGCCGGCGGGCCCGGCGCGCCTGCTGGGCCTGCGTCCACTGGTTGGGCCCGTCGCTGTAGCGCACGGAACCACCGAGGCCGGCGATCCGGAGACCGGCGGCGTCCACGACGTGCCCGTCGGCGTTGGTCCCGCCGGCCGGGCCCGGCCAGCGCGCCGGGAAGCCGTCGCGCATGGAAAGGCCGCCGTAGCGGGTGAACCCGGACAGGTCCGGGTCGTGGTTGCCGGGGACGAACACGAGCGGCCGGTCCAGCGCGCTCGACAGGAACTCCAGGTAGTCGAACGGCAGGTCGCCCGCGGACAGGACGAGGTCGACGGAGAGGCCGTGAACCGCGCCGGTCCACAGCCGCTCGTCGACCTCGTCGGCGACCACCAGCGCCCGTGGCATGGCCCCAGGGTAGGCCGGTTACCGGGCGCCGAGCGCGAAGTCCGGGTTCTTCGTGATCACGGCGGTGACGACGACGATCCAGACGAGGGCGGCGGTCAGCCCCCAGAACTTGATGTTGGTGAGCATCCGGGCCATGGCGGTACTCCAGTCTGCTGTCGAGAGGAACTCGCGGAAGAGCGGAGGCGGGGGCGCGATGCCCCTAAAGCCATCGGTTCTTCCGGAAGATCCGGTAGAGCACCAGACAGATGGTGAGGATGACCGCGATGATCATCGGGTAGCCGTAGCGCCAGTGCAGCTCGGGCATGTAGTCGAAGTTCATGCCGTAGATCCCGGCGAGCGCCGTGGGAACGGCGATGATCGCCGCCCACGCCGTGATCTTGCGCATGTCGGAGTTGAGCTGGAGGGTGATCTTGCCGAGCGTGGCGTCGACGAGCGTGGTGAGCAGCTCGTCAAAGGCGGTGACCCGCTCCGCGACGGTCGTGACGTGGTCGTGCACGTTGCGGAAGTAGGAGCGCACCTCGTCGGGCACCAGCCGGGTGTAGCCCTCGGCGAGCCTGCGCAGCGGTGTCGCCAGCGGGGACACCGCGCGGCGCAGCTCCAGGATCTCGCGCTTCATCAGGTAGATCTGCTCGGACGTCACGCCGGTGCGCGGCGCGAAGACCTCGGTCTCCATCTCGTCGATGTCGTCCTCGATGCGGTCGGTCACGTCGAGGAAGTGGTCGACGACGTGGTCGGCGATCGCGTGCAGTACCGACGCGGGCCCGGCGGCGAGGCGCTCCGGGTCGGCGTCGAGCTCGCGCCGCAGGTGCGCGAGACCGGCGTGGTTGCCGTGCCGGACGGTGATGATGAAGTCGGTGCCGAGGAACGCCATCAGCTCGCCGGACTCGACGATCTCGTTGGCGGTGGTCGGTGAGTCGTGCTCGACGTAGCGCACGGTCCGGAAGACCATGAAGAGCGTCTCGTCGTAGCGCTCCAGCTTGGGCCGCTGGTGGGCGTGCACGGCGTCCTCGACGGCCAGCTCGTGCAGGCCGAACGTCTCGGCGACGCCCTGGATCTGCTGCGCGTCCGGCTCGTGCAGGCCGATCCAGACGAAGCCCTCACCGCGGGAGCGGACCTCCTGGATGGCCTCGCTGTGCGTCCACGGGCCGGGCTGCCGTTCGCCACCCACGTAGACGCCGCAGTCGACGACGTACGCGGACAGCGGCACGGGAACGTGCGGCTGACCGGTACGTGTGGCGCGGCCGTTGCCCCGGCCGCGGAGGTTGCCGAGGGAAGGAATGGCGGGCATGGGATCTCCAGGCTGTGACGTCGTTGATCATGACGACGGGCCGGGCGGAAGGTCGTCCGCTCGGCGAACCAGCGCTCCGGCCGGAGAACCTGCCGGGCTCACAGGAGACTGCGCCTCAGTGGGAAGCGCGGCCGATCCCATGGGCGGGAACGCTGGTCGTACTAGGGAGCGGACTATCGCCACTGCTCATGTTGCGTTCCTCACCTCCTTCGGGTCGGCGTGGCCTTGCTCGCGTTGACGCGATCTGTGCCAATAGTCGAGGGTACTCCTCAACATCATGTGACGTCGTCGCAGGGCGGTGTGACGTTACTTGCGGGCGCGCGGGCGCCGCGACAGCGAGGAGGACCAGACGTGCAGTTCGGGCGGTACTTCGAGGAGTTCGAGGTGGGCGCGGTGTACAGGCACTGGCCGGGCAAGACCGTCACCGAGTACGACGACCACCTGTTCTGCCTGCTGACGATGAACCACCATCCGCTGCATCTGGACGCGCACTACGCGGGGGAGACCACCGACTTCGGCAAGAACGTCGTGGTGGGCAACTACATCTACTCGCTGCTGCTCGGGATGTCGGTACCGGACGTTTCCGGCAAGGCGATCGCGAACCTGGAGGTCGAGTCGCTGCGCCACGTCAAGCCGACGTTTCACGGCGACACCATCTACGGTGAGACCGAGGTGCTCGACAAGACGCCGTCGAAGTCCAAGGACGACCGTGGGGTCGTGTACGTGGAGACGCGCGGGTACAAGCAGGACGGCCTGATCGTGTGCACGTTCCGCCGGAAGGTCATGGTGCCGAAGCGTTCGTACGGGGAGTCCCGGGGCGGTGAGCAGCCGGGGCGGCCGGTGCCCCATGAGTGAGCTGTCGGCGGCGAGCCGCGACACGCCGAGCGAGGGACGAGTGAGGCCGATGCTGCACGGTGAGCAGCCGGGGCGGCCGGTGCCCCATGAGTGAGCTGGAGCTGGTCCGGCGGCGGCTGCGCCGGTTCGCCGAGCGGGAGGCGGCCGGCCTGTCGCCGCTCTACGAGCACCTGGCCGCCAAGGCCGCGGAGGACACCGACGTCGCGGAGCTGCTCGCCGAGGCGCCGCCGGACGACGCGCACCCCACGCTGCTGCTGGCCGCCGCGCACCGGCTCGTCCAGGCCGAGCCGATCCACGAGCTGTCGCGTTACTACCCGTCGCTCGGCGGGATGGACGGGATGGACTCCGAGACGTGGCCGATGTTCCGCACGTTCCTGCTCGAACGGGCCGACCGGGTGCGCGAGATCATGCGCACGCGCACCACCCAGACCAACGAGGTGCGCCGCGCGGCGACCCTGTATCCGGTGGTGGCGCTGGCCGCCAAGCAGGCTCGCGGCAAGGTCGGCCTGCTCGAGGTCGGCTGTAGCGCGGGGCTGCTGCTCGGTATGGACACCTTTTCCTACCGGTACCAGTGCGACGGTGGCGAGCAGCTCACCGCCGGGCCGGCGAAGGCTGCCGTCGGGCTGCACTGCGCGCTGGAGCTCGGGACGGGCGCGGCGCTGCCGAAGCTGCCCAAGAAGCTCGCCACCGGCGCGAAGGTGGGTCTGGACCGGTCGCCGGTGGACGCCGGTGACGAGGAGGAGCTCGCCTGGCTGGAGGCGTGCGTGTGGGCCGACCAGCCGGACCGGACCAGGTCGTTGCGCACGGCCGCGGCCGCGCAGCGCAGGAGTACCCCCGAGCTGGTCGCCGGGGACGCGGTGGACGACCTGCCCGCCGCCGCGGCGCGCGTGCCCGCGGAGCTGCCGCTGATCGTGTTCACCAGTCATGTGCTGTCCTACCTGGCCGAGGAGCGCAGGCCGGAGTTCGTCGCCGCGCTGGGGCGGCTGGCCGCCGAACGTCCACTGTGGTGGGTCAGCCAGGAGGTGTACGCCGCCGGGCTGCGGCACGTGCTGCCCGGCCGCGACGAGCTGGACTACGAGCGCACGCAGCAGGCGGTCGTGGGCGTCGCGACGTGGGAAAGGGACCAGGTGCGTGCGCAGGCGCTGGCGCTGGCCGCCCCGCACGGCGGTCGCATGACCTGGCTCGCCTAACCCGCGAGTCCCCCGCTCAGGCCCGCGAGTTCTGCGTTCGCGTACTGCGGCTGCGCACGCCCGCTCCCGCCAACGGGCAACTCGCGGGCAGGGACGGGGGACTCGCGGGTGGTCTCCATCCAGAGGTTGTGAGCGGCGGGAGCACTGGTGAGGATGGGGTGATGGGCGTCACCCAAGACAACGCAGCGACCGGCGACACCTGGTTCACCCCGCTCACCCCGCTGTCCTTTCTGGAGCGCTCCGCGGAGGTCTTCGGCGACAAGGTCGCGATCTCCTACGGCGAACGGCGGATCGACTATCGTGCCTTCGCCGCCGAGACGACCCGGGTTGCGCACGCACTGCGCGCTTCGGGCATCGGGCCCGGCGACCGGGTCGCCTACCTGCTGCCGAACATCCCGGAGATGCTCGTCGCCCACTTCGCGGTACCGCTGGCCGGCGGGGTGCTGGTGGCGATCAACACGCGGCTCGCGCCTGCCGAGATCCGCTACATCCTGGAGCACTCCGGCGCCAGGATGCTGGTCGTGGACGCGGCCCTGCACGGCTCCGTGCCCGGCGACGCACCCGTGCACGAGATCGTCACGGTGACCGACCCGGCCTCCGGCGCGAGCCCGGACCCGGCGGTCGGCGGCCTCTCCTACGCCGACCTGCTCGCCAGGGGCGACGAGCCCGGTGACGAGCCCCTGCCGTGGGCCGTCGCCGACGAGCGCGCCACGATCTCGATCAACTACACGTCCGGCACCACCGGCAGGCCCAAGGGCGTGATGTACCACCACCGCGGTGCGTACCTGAACTCCCTCGCCGAGCTGGTGCACTCCCGGCACACCAGCGAGTCGCGCTACCTGTGGACACTGCCGATGTTCCACTGCAACGGCTGGTGCACCACCTGGGCCATCACGGCCGTCGGCGGTACGCACGTGTGCCTGCGCGCGGTCGACGGCGCCGAGATCTGGCGGCTGCTCGACGCCGAGGGCGTCACGCACCTCAACGGCGCCCCGACCGTGCTGAACACGATCGCCAACCACGAAGCCGCGCATCCGCTCGCGCGCGAGGTGGTCGTGACGACGGCGGGCGCGCCGCCGAGCCCGACGGTGATCAAACGGATGTCCGCGCTCGGTGCGCGGTTGGTGCATGTGTACGGCCTGACCGAGACCTACGGCCCTTACACGGTCTGCGAGTGGCAGGACGGCTGGGCCGGGCTCGACGTGGACGCCCGCAGCAGGCTGCTGGCGCGGCAGGGTGTCGGGATGGTGGTCACCGACGGTGTTCGGGTGGTCGACGACCAGCTGCGCGACGTGCCGCGGGACGGCGCCACGATGGGCGAGGTGGTGATGCGCGGGAACAACGTCATGTCCGGCTACTTCGCCGATCCGGAGGCCACCGCGAAGGCGTTCCGCGGCGGCTGGTTCCACTCCGGCGACCTCGGCGTGTGGCATCCGGACGGCTACATCGAGCTGCGCGACCGCGCGAAGGACATCATCGTCTCCGGGGGCGAGAACATCTCGACGATCGAGGTCGAGGCGGCCCTCGACTCGCATCCGGCTGTGCTGGAGGTGGCCGTGGTGGGGGTTCCCGACGACAGGTGGGGAGAGCGGCCCAAGGCCTACGTGGTGTGCCGGCCGGGGGAGTCCGTCGGCACCGACGACCTGCTGGAACACGCTCGTTCGCAGATCGCGCGGTACAAGGTGCCGGAGCGGGTGGAGTTCGTCACCGAGCTGCCGAAGACATCCACCGGCAAGATCCAGAAGTTCCAGCTGCGCGAGCGGGAGTGGGCCGGGCGCGAGGGCCGCGTCCGGGGCTGAGCACCCCGACAACACCAGGGCGCACTGTTTCCGCAGGTCACCGGTCGTGAGTGCGTAACAGTGTTCTAACTCGTGTGCGCACTCACGAGAGGTGACTCAGGCCCTCGGCAGGGCGTCCCAGTCCCGCAGGATCTCGGCGAGCCCTTCGGTCAGGGCGCCCTGACCGGCGAGCTCGCCGAACGTGGCCGCGTTCACCCAGCGGGCGTCGGCGGCGTCGTCGCCCGCCACGAGCCGGCCGCCGTCCACCGCGCACGCGTAGTCGAAGATCTCGTACGGGCCGCGCACGACGGTGCCGACGAGAGCACCGGGCAGCACCCGCAGGCCGGTCTCCTCGCGCAGCTCCCTGGCCAGCGCGTCGGGGTCGGACTCGCCGGCCTCGACCCGCCCGCCGGGCAGCGTCCAGCGGCCTCTCGCGGGCTCGTGTGCCCGCTGGACCAGCAGCAGCCGGCCCGCGTCGTCGTGCACGATCGCGCCGACACAGCGCACCAGGCTCATCGCATTCCTTCCGCCGGTGGTGGTCGCCGCCACCACCCAGTCACGCAGGGTAGTTGGCGGCGGCGATTTTCGCAGACGGCTGACCCAAGCGCGGGACTTTCCTCCCGTAACGCTCCGCAGTGCGGTACAAACTTAGTGGCACCTTGCCGTACAGGTCTGCACTCGAGAGACGGGATACATTGCCGTGAACGCGAAAAAGCTTGCGACAATCGCTGGTATCGCGTTGGTCCTCTTCTTCGTGATCGCGCAACCAGGAAACGCGGCGGGCCTCGTGAACAACATCATCGGCTTCCTCCGCGACGCCGCCGAGTCCGTCATCACCTTCGTCAGCAGCGTATTCAGCTGATCGGCGTTACGCTGCCATCATGTTCGCGCCGCGGGATCCAGACGAGTACCTGCTCGACACCGAGCGCAGGGTCATCCGGGTCCGGCGGCACTGGGCCTGCCTGATCTGGGACACGTTCGAGGCCGTCGCGCTTCTCGCGATCTGCGTGATGATCTCCTACATCCTCCCGCCGGCGATGTGGGTACTGCAGAACGTGCTCTGGTACGCCGCGCTGATCGTGGTGCTGCGCTTCGCCTACCAGGTGATCGAGTGGTGGGTCGAACGGCTCGTCGTCACCGACAAGCGGTTCATCATGACCACCGGAGTGTGGACCACGAAGGTCCTGATGATGCCCATCACCAAGGTCACCGACCTCACGTACGAGCGCACGTTCTGGGGCCGCATCTTCGGCTACGGCACGATGGTCGTCGAGTCGGCGGGGCAGATACAGGCGCTCAACCGGATCGGCTACCTGCCGCGGCCGGAGGAGTTCTACGACACCATCTCCGACCTGGTGTTCGGCGACAAGCAGAAGCAGGCGGAGCGCTTCTCGATGATCAAGGCGCAGCGCGCCGCCCGCGGCAAGCGGATGGTCGGCTGACCTCACCGGGCGCCGGTCGTCGACAATGGGCGGTGTGCTCATCGACCTGCATACCCACTCGACGGTCTCCGACGGCACCGACAGCCCGGCGGGCCTGGTCGACGCGGCCGTCCGTGCGGGTCTGGACGTCATCGCCCTGACCGACCACGACACCACGGCGGGCTGGCAGCCCGCCATCCAGGCGCTGCGGCCCGGCATCCGGCTCGTGCCGGGCGCCGAGCTGTCGTGCGAGTCGGTGGACGCGTACGGCCGCCGGGTGAGCGTGCACCTGCTCGCGTACCTGTTCGACCCCACGTCCCCGGTGCTCGTCGCCGAGCAGCAGCGGCTGCGGGGCGAGCGGCGCGCGCGTCTGCGCGCGATGGCCGTGCGGATGGCCGATGACGGGCTGCCGGTCGATCCCGACGAGATTCTGGGGCTGCTGCACCCGGACGCGCCCGCGGGCCGCCCCCATCTGGCGCAGGCGCTCGTGCGTGCCGGCCTGGTGGAGACCGTCGACGAGGCGTTCGCGAGCTTCCTCGGCAACGGGCGCGGCTACTACGTGCCCCGTGCGGACACACCGGTCGAGGACGCGATCGACATGATCCGCGAGGCGGGCGGCGTGACCGTGCTCGCACACCCGTTCGCGGCGTCGCGCGGGCCGATGGTGACGCCCGAGGTGATCGCGGCGCTGGCCGCGCGCGGGCTGGCCGGGCTCGAGGTGGATCACCCCAACCACGACGAGGCGGCCCGCGCCGAGCTGCGGGAGCTGGCGCGGCGGCTGGACCTGGCGCGCACCGGCTCCAGCGACTACCACGGCACCAACAAGACCATCCGGATCGGCCAGGAGACCACGGCCCCGGACCAGTTCGAAGCGCTGGTGGAGCAGGCGTCCGGCGCGCCGGTGCAGGTGGGCTGAGGCCGTGACGTTCGGGGACTACTTCGACGTCACTCTCTTCTTCGAGGCGACGATCACGCTCGTGGTGATCCTGGACCCGCCCGGCACCGTGCCCGTCTTCCTGAGCCTGGTGGGGCGCAAGCCGCCCGCGGCGCGGGCGCGGGCGGCCCGGCAGGCCGTGCTGGTGTCGCTGGTGGTGATCTCGCTGTTCGCCGTGGCGGGCCAGGCGGTGCTGGCGTATCTCGGCATCGGCATCCCTGCGTTGCAGGGCGCGGGTGGGCTGCTGTTGCTGCTCATCGCGCTCGACCTGCTCACCGGTCGCGGTGGTACGGAGCCGGAGGCGGCCGAGGACGTCAACGTCGCACTCGTGCCGCTGGGCACGCCGCTGCTGGCCGGTCCGGGGGCGATCGCCGCGACCATCGTGTTCGTCCGGGAGGCGCAGGCGCAGCTGGGCGCCTACATCGCGCTGGCGCTGGCGATCGTCACCGTGCACGTGGTGCTGTGGGCATGCATGCGCTACTCGGGCGTGGTGATCAGGGTGGTCCGGGAGAGCGGGATCACCCTGCTCGCGAAGATCGCCGGCCTGCTGCTGGCCGCGATCGCGGTGCAGCTGGTCGCCGACTCGGTCCGTGGCTTCGTCACCGGCGCGTGATCGCCCGCTCTCTCGCTGCGCCACGGCGCGGGAGTGTCGGGGCCGGTGCGTAGGGTGAGCGGCGGTTGCTGTCGGCCGTTCAGGGGGTGAGTGACTTGGCGCAGCTCGGGTTCGACTTCGAGGTGCAGCCACGCCGGTTGACGAAGGTGACCCCGGCGCGGCTGGCGACGTTCGACGACTGCCCGCGCCGCTACCGCCTGAGCTACCTCGACCGGCCTGTCCCGCAGCGCACCGGCCCGTGGGCGCACAGCACGCTCGGCGCCGTGGTGCACAACGCGCTGCGGGCGCTGTTCGACCTGCCCGCCGAGCGGCGCACGCCGGCCCGGGCGGCCGCGCTGGTCACCGAGCACTGGAAGGACGGCGGCTTCCTCGACGCCGAACAGGCGGCCGAGTACCGCGAGCGGGCCAGGGGCTGGGTCGCCGGATACGTCGACCAGCACGATGTCTCCGCGGATCCCGTCGGCCTGGAACGCTGGGTGTCCGCGTCGGTCAGCACGGACGAGGGGCCGCCGTCGCTGATCGTGGAGGGCCGCGCCGACCGGATCGACGACCGCGACGACGAGCTGGTGATCGTCGACTACAAGACCGGCAGGCGGGAGCCCGACGAGGACGAGGCCCGTGGCGCCCAGGCGCTCGCCATGTACGCCGTGGCCGCGGCCCGCACCCTGCACAAGCCGTGCCACCGCGTCGAGCTGCACCATGTGCCGACCGGCACGGTCGCCGCGGCCGAGCACACCGCGCAGAGCCTGCGTCGCCAGCTCGGCCGCGCCGGTGAGACCGCGGCGGAGCTGCGGACGGCGACGGATACCCTTGCCGAGAGCGGGGACGCGGACGAGCTGTTCCCCGCCAGGACCGGACGGCGCTGCGCGTGGTGCGACTTCCGGCCGAGCTGTACCGAGGGGCAGCGGGCCGCGCCCGCAGCCCGCTCATGGGAGCTGCTTGCCCCGTGAGCCGAGAACACACGGGAACGAACGTGTACGACCGAGCGAAGTCCGCGCCGAAGGAGCGCGCGTCGCCGCTGCACACCGAGGCGGCGGATACCGGCGAGGCTCCGCAGCCCGCGCGGGCAGCGGAGCCTCGCCGGGTCAGGCGGGGCCGCTGGTGGCGAGGGTTGACCGGTTCGCTCGCGGCGGGGCTCGTCCTGCTCGCACTCGCGGTCGCCGGTGCCCAGGTGGCCGGCTGGGGCAGCGCCGGCACCGGCCCCGGCGCGGGCTGGGTCACCGGGCACCTCGCCGCCGCCGTGCTCGCACTGGTCGCGCAGCGGTTCGCCGACCGTGGCCGTGGCCTGCCCGCCGCTACGGCGGGGGCCACGGTGCTGGTGCTCACCGGTGCCGTGCTGTGGCTGTTCTGGTGGTGACCGGGCCGGTGAGCCGGTGATCAGCGCCGCGCCGGAGCCGGTGCCGGTGACGTGCCGAACCATGACCGCCAACGGCGCAGCAGGATCTCCAGCAGCCCGGCCGGATTCTCCGTGTTCGGGGAGTGCCCCGCGCCCTCGACCACGGCGAACGGCGCGTCCAGCCGCCGCGCCATGTCCCGCTGCGCGGGCACGCTCCACGCGTCGTCGTGCTCACCGGCGACCACGAGCCGCCGGACCTCCCGCCGCCGCAGCACCTCGGCCGTCTCGGCCACCCGGTCCGGTTCGGTCCGCAGGGCGAGCGCGATGCCGAGCAGGCCGGCCGCGCTCGACGCGACGAAGCGGGTGCGGAGGAACTCCTTCAACTCGGCGGCGTGGCCGGGAACGCGGGTGTCGAGCCGCTCCCTGAGCGCGTAGGCGGCGTCCACGCCCTGTGCCCGCATCAGCGGCTCACCGAGCACGAGGGCGTGCAGCCGGGCGCCGTCCGGCAGCCTGCCGGGGCCGCTGTCCAGCAGCGTCAGTCCCGCGAGCGGCGCGCCGGCGAGCACCGCGCCGCGCGCCACGAGACCTCCGTAGGAGTGCCCGAGCAGCAGCACTGGCGGACCGTCCTCGGCGAGCCTGCCGATCAGCTCCGCGACGACCTCGCCCAGCGCCGCGGGCAGGTAAAGCGACTCGTCGTCCGGGCCCGGCGACTCGTACTGCCCGGGCAGGTCGACGGCGACGGGCCGGAAGCCGCCACCCGCGATGCCGCCGAGCAGCGGGGCGAAGTCCTCCTTGGAACCGGTGTATCCGGGCAGCAGCAGGACGGTGGCGATCGGATCGGCCGGTGCCGGGCCGGCCAGTGCCGCGATCGGCCCGTAGCGGCCTGCCAGCTCGATCCGCCTGCCGCCGTGCGGCGAGAGCTGCGAGAACGCCTGCTCCTGGGGAGCCGGCTCGCTCATCGCAGTGCCACCAGGGTGCCGCCGCGCTGTTCCAGCAGTACCGGGCCGATGGCGTTCAGCCGGACCGGCCCGGCATAGCCACGCCGGTCGACGGCGACCGTCCCGGCGGTGTCGCCGGTGAGTTCGTCGAGCACGGCGAGCCCACTCTCGACCGGTACGACGATCTGCTTGCCGAAGACGGTGCCGGGTCCGAGCGTCCCTTCGAGTGTCCATCGCGGAGCCAGGTCGGCCCTGGACAGCGCGACCGTGCTGGACCCGGTGAACCAGTAGACGTTCTCGATGCCCTTCGCGGTCGGCGCCACCCGCCCCGGCGGGTTGGCCGTGAGGTCGGAGTCCGGCACCTCCAGCGGGTAGGCGGCGTGCTGGATGCCCTCGGCGTCGTAAACCACCAGCCGGTCGCGCTCCGGCAGGGCGACGGCCGTGAAGTCGCCCGACATCGCCACCAGCTGTGCGCCGCGCTCGGGCAGCACCGTGCTGAACTCCGACTCAGGCTCGTCGGCGTTCTCCCCGGCCGCCTTCAGCACGGTCAGCCGGTCGCCCGTCTCCCGCGGGCAGCTCTCGACGACGCCGACCTTGCCCGCGCCCGCCGCCACCGAGTCGTACACGCAGCCGGTGCGCGGCTGCCGGTCCGGGTTCACCTTGGCCGGGACGCGGCCGTACTCCATGCTCTTGACCAGGTCGTCGCGCCACGTGTTGAGCAGGCGCTCGCCGGTGGCGGTCACGTGTCCCTCGCCGACCACCAGCCTGGTCCCGAGTTCGGCGTCGCCGTTTCGCTGCGCGGTGCGGTGGCCGGTGGCCGGGTCGAGCTGGGTGACCTCGCTGCAGCCGGTGTCCTTGCGGTAGACGGCCACCGCCTTCGACCACGCGCCGGCGACCGTGCACAGCTGGAGATCCCTGGCGTAGCGCCAGCGCACCTCGCCGGTCAGCGGATCACGCCCGGTGACCTCCCCGTCCGACGCGGCCACCACCGCGGAGTCCTCCGCGACCGGCACGGGGGTCGCGTCGCTCGGCGCTCGCCACACCTCGGCGAGATCGTCCGGCACCGACTCCGGCGCGGGGGGCAGCGCCGGGGGCGGTGCGGCCGTCTCCTGGGTGGTCGCCCGGCTGTCGCTGAACGTCCACACCAGCACGCCCGCCGCGACCCACGCCACGACCAGGAGCGCGGCGAGGACGCGGTCGCGCCGCCGGTCCCACGGCGAGCGGCGCACGCGGGGCGCCGCGGAGTGCCGGGGGCCGGTGTGCTCGGCGGGGGAGGACGTGGCGAGCACGTCCTCCGCGCCGACGCCGGTCTCGGCCCTGCGATGCCTCCCGTGCGGCTCGTTCACGTCCTCGTGCTCCTGATCCTGGTCCGGCGAACGCGTCCGGGATCAGTCTGCCGAGGCGGGCGTCTCGGCCGTGTTGGGTGTGCCGCCACGCCGCCGCCTGCGGCGCCGGGCAGGCCGCTCGCCGCCGTCACCGGAGCCGGGCTCGCGGTTCTCGGTGGTGGCGGCGGCCTCGCCTGCCGGCTTGTTGCCGCCGCCGCGGGTACGCCGCCGCCGTGGCCGGCCGCTCTCGCCACCGCCACCAGCACTGCCGTCCGCCTCGGTCTTCGCCGTGTCGGTGGATCCGGTGGCTCCGGTCCCGGCCGCCTCCCCGCCGCCGCGGGTGCGCCGGCGCGGGGTGCCGCGCCCGCTCCGCGAGCGTGCGGGGCCGGAGTGGTCCCGGCGCTTGCCGCCGAAGTCCTCCTCCGGCTCGGCGGAAAGCCCCGCCCTGGTGCGCTTGCCCATGGGGAGCCTGCCGGTGGCGTCCGCCGGGATGCCGAGGTCGCTGTAGAGGTGCTTCGACGTCGAGTAGGTCTCCGCGGGCTCCGGCATGTCCAGGCCCAGCGCGTCGGAGATCAGCTTCCAGCGTGGCGTCTCGTCCCAGTCGACGAGGGTGACGGCGACGCCGGTCTTGCCGGCGCGGCCGGTGCGGCCGATCCGGTGGATGTAGGTCTTCTCGTCGTCCGGCGTCTGGTAGTTGACCACGTGCGTGACGTCGGTGACGTCGATGCCACGGGCGGCGACGTCGGTGGCGACCAGCACGTCCACCTTGCCGGAGCGGAACGCGCGCAGCGCCTGCTCACGGGCGCCCTGGCCCAGGTCGCCGTGTACCGCCGCGGCGGCGAAACCGCGCTCCGCGAGATCGTCGGCCACCTTCTGCGCGGTGCGCTTGGTGCGGGTGAAGATCATCGTGAGCCCGCGGTCGGTCGCCTGGAGCACCCTGGCGACCAGCTCCGGCTTGTCGAGCGAGTGCGCCCGGTAGACGAACTGCGCGGTGCGCTCGTGCACCGCACCGGCGTCGTTCTCCTCGGCGCGGATGTGCGTCGGCTGGGTGAGGAACGTGCGGGCCAGCGTGATGATCGGGCCGGGCATGGTGGCGGAGAACAGCATGGTCTGCCGCTGCTCCGGCACCATCCGCAGGATGCGCTCGATGTCCGGCAGGAAGCCGAGGTCGAGCATCTCGTCGGCCTCGTCCAGCACCAGCCCGCGGACCTTGCCGAGCACCAGGTGCCGCTGCTCGGCGAGGTCGAGCAGCCTGCCGGGGGTGCCGATCACCAGGTCGACGCCCTTGCGCAGCGCCTCGACCTGCGGCTCGTAGGGGCGGCCACCGTAGATGGCGAGGGTGCGCACGCCCAGATGCTTGGCCGCGTCGGTGAGGTCATGGGTGACCTGCAGGCAGAGCTCGCGGGTGGGCACCACGACGAGCGCCTGCGGCGTGCCGTCGCCGGGCACAGTGAGCCGCTGCAGCAGTGGGACGCCGAAACCGAGCGTCTTGCCCATGCCCGTACGGGCCTGCCCGATCAGGTCCTCGCCACCCAGCGCGAGCGGCAGCGTCAGCGACTGGATCGCGAACGTCCGTTCGATGCCCGCCTCGTTGAGCGCCCTGACGATGTCGGGGTGGACGCCGAACTCGGCGAAGGTGGGGGACTCGTCCTGCACAGGGGCACCGGCCTGCAACGGATGTGAGGGGTCGGTGGGGGGCACGCCGTTCTCGCTGTGCTCCAGCTCCACCGGATCGGTGCTCGGGTTGTCGTTCTGGTTGATTTCGAATCGCCTCTCTCATACCAGCGCGCACGGCCAGGTATTGCTCGACACTCGACCACGCGGAATTCGTTTTCCACGCTCCGCGAAATACGGGCGGAGCCGTTCCTGCGCGGGAATGCCGCTCGAGGCGTGCACGCACACTGTCTTCTGTCGTGGAGGTCCGGGCGGCACGTGGCACACGACCACGGCACGGTGGAAAAACCTCCACTACCACTCGAAGTGTAACCGGACCACCCACCCGGTCGGTGAGCATGGTCGCATCGAATGGCGTGTCGTTGGTCTCCTGGGCGCCGACTACGGTGAAACCGTGACTGAGGCGAAGGCGCGGATCGGCCCCGGCGTGGTGGACCTGCTCGGCGTGCTGGCGTACGGCGAGCTCTCGGCGTTCGACCGGCTGGCCGAGGACGCAAGGGCCGCGCCGACGCTGGCCGGGCGGGCCGCGCTGTCCACGATGGCGGCCGCCGAGATCGGCCACTACCGGCTGCTGGAGCGCCATCTGGCCGACCACGGTGTGGCGGTCGAGGACGCGATGCGGCCGTTCGTCGGGCACGTCGACGCCTTCCAGAACTCCACGGCGCCGAAGTCGTGGCTGGAGTCGCTGGTCAAGGCCTACGTCTTCGACGGGCTCGCGGCGGACCTGTACCGCGAGATGGCCGAGTGGCTCGACGACGAGACCGGCGAGCTGGTGCGCACCGTGCTGGCCGACACCGGCCACTCGGCGTTCGCCGAACGCGAGGTCGACGCGGCGATCACGGCGGACGCCAAGCAGCGGGACCGGCTCGCGCTGTGGGGCCGCAGGCTGCTCGGCGAGGCGCTGACCCAGGCCCAGTACATCGTCGCCGAGCGGGACGGCCTCACCGAGCTGATCGTGAGCGGGTCGGGCGACCTCTCCGGCATCGCGGCGCTGTTCCGCCGGCTCCAGCAGGGCCACACCAAGCGGATGCAGGTGCTCGGGCTCGGTTAGCCTGAACAGGAACGAACGGCAGCGAACACAGGCAGCTACACAGGCGGAGGTCGCACGTGGAGGTCAAGATCGGCATCAAGGACACCCCGCGGGAGCTGGTGGTGACCAGCGGCCAGACGACCGACGAGGTCGAGAAGCTGGTCTCCGACGCGCTGGGTGCCGACGACGGCCTGTTCCGCCTGACCGACGAGAAGGGGCGCAAGTACCTCGTTCCGGCGGACCGGATCGCCTACGTCGAGATCGCGCCGTCCGACGTTCGCAAGGTCGGTTTCGCCGTCGGTTCCTGAATCGCCCCGCGCCTGGTCACCACCGGTCGTGAGTGCGCAGCCGAGTTCTAACTCGTCTCCGCACTCACGACCTCTGACCAGGCGGGCAGCGTGAACGGCGGCGTGCTCGTGCCCATGATCCGGTAGCGGTCCCACGGGTCCGGATCGGACAGCTCACCGTGCGCCGAGCCCTGCGGCGTGCGGATCTCGGCCTTCTTCTTCCGGCCCTGCGCGAGCTCGGAGACCCGCTCGTTCGCCTTCACCCGGCCGTACCAGTGGTAGTAGCCGTCGATCGGCTGGAAATACCCGCGCAGCTCGACCTCGACGGGCACCTCGGTGTCCGCCAGCAGGAGGGTGGCCGGCCCGCGGTAGCCGTCCTCGTCGTGCTCGCCGGTCTCGCTCATGCTGAGTCTCCCGTCCTCTCGGTGGCGTGGTCGGCCAGCTTGACGACCTTGTTCTCCGCCAGCGGGACGTTCGGCTCGATCACGATCCCGCGCTGCCGGGTCAGGCCGTCGATCGCGGCCCAGATGATCTGCGTGAGGTACTCGACCACGCTGTCGCGGCTCATCGTCCGCTTCTCCAGCCACCATTCCCCGGTGTTCTGGACCATGCCGACGATGCCGTAGGCCCACGGCTCGGCCGCGCCCGAGTCCATGTCGAACATCCGCATGTAGTCGCCGAGCAGCGCGGTCAGCGCGGTGGCGATGACCTCCTTGTCCTCGGCCACGACGTCGGCGTCGACCGGCCGGTCCTGGAACGACCCGCGGGCCAGCAGGCGGTAGAGGTTCGGATGCTCCTCGATCACCGTGAAGAAGGCGTCGAGCGCCATCCTGATCCGCGGCACCGGCGCGAGCTCGGCGTTGATCGCCGGGATGAGCCGCTCGAAGAGGAGTTCCGTACCCCGCTGGCCGAGCGCGAGGTAGAGATCCGCCTTGTCCTCGAAATGCCGGTACAGCACGGGTTTGGTGACCCCGGCCGCGGCGGCGATGTCTTCCATGCCCAGCTCGGGGCCGTGCTCGTCGAGCGCTCTCAGCGCCGCCTCCACGAACTCGGCGCGGCGGGCGACGCGGTGCTTGCGCCAGCGGTCGCGGCGCGCATCCCCGGCGCCCGGCGCGGGCTGCTTGCTGGCGTGCTTGTTGTGGCGCTTGACACGGTCGGGCATGCCGTTCATGCTACCAGAAGTAACTGTTACCTGAGGTTACATGCAAACGGGGAAGGTGTGGCAGCTATGACGGGGATGACGCGGACCCTCGACGAGGCCGGTCGCGAGAAGACCGCGGCGCGGCTGCTGAAGTCCTCGGCGAACAAGTTCTACGACCCCGAGGTCGACGTCGACTGGGACGCGCCGCTGGTCGAGGGCAAGCGCTACATCCCCGCGCACCGCTCGACCCTCTACGGCACCGAGCTCTGGGAGCGGCTGAGCCACGAGCAGCGCATCGAGCTGGGCAAGCACGAGCTCGCCAGCGTGGCCACCAACGGCCTCTGGTTCGAGATCCTGCTGATGCAGATGCTGCTCAAGGAGGTCTACAACGCCGACCCGACGACCAACCACGCGCAGTACGCGCTCACCGAGATCGCCGACGAGTGCAGGCACTCGACGATGTTCGCCCGGATGGCCGAGCGCGTCGGCTGCCCGCCGTACGGCCCGGTGAAGTGGCGCCGCAGGCTGGGCAAGATCCTCCCGGTCATCGGCTACGGCCCTGCGCTCTACGGCTCGATCCTCGTCGCCGAGGAGGTGCTGGACCGCCTGCAGCGCGAGCAGATGAACGACCCGGAGATACAGCCGCTCGTGCGCATGGTCAACCGCATCCACGTCCTCGAGGAGGCGCGGCACGTCACGTTCGCCCGCGAGGAGGTCACCAGGGGGATGGCCGGGCTGTCCCCGGGGGAGAAGGCGTACCAGCGGCTGCTGATCGCGGTCGTGTCCCACGAGGTCACCCGCAGCCTGGTGAACCCCGCCGTCTACAAGGCCGTGGGTATCCGGCCGCGCGACGGCTACCGGGCCGCAATGAACAACCCGTACTGGCAGGACACGGTCCGCTACGCGGGCGAACGGATCATGCCGTTCCTGGACGAGGCAGGCCTCGTCGGCGCCCCCGGCATGCGCTGGTGGCGGCGGTCGTTCCTGCTGCCGAACCGATGAGCGCCCCTGCCGTGCCCGGCAAGTCCCGCACCGTCGTGCGGCCCTCGCCGTTCGTCACCGGGGACGGCACGGCGCTGCATGTCGAGCTGGCCGGTCCGCGCGAGGCCGCGACCACGCTGGTACTCGTGCACGGGTGGACCCAGGACCGGCGGACCTGGAACCGGGTGGTCGGGCAGCTCCCGCCGGAGCGGCGGGTGCTGCGCTACGACCTGCGTGGGCACGGCGCTTCGGCGCCCGCGCGCCCCGGCACCGCGACGATCGACCGGCTCGCCGACGACCTCGCCGAGTTGCTCACCGCCCGGGTGCCCGACGGCAGGCTCGTGCTGGCAGGGCACTCGATGGGCGGGATGACGATCATGGCGCTGGCCGACCGGCATCCCCGGCTGGTCGGCGACCGCGTCGACGGGGTCGCGTTCGTCGCGACGTCGTGCGGCGGGCTGGATCGCATCACGCTCGGCCTGCCCGGGGTGGCCGGCAGCGGGGCGGCCCGCGCCGAGCGGCGGCTGGCGGACCTGCTGGTGTCCTACCGCAGGGACGCGCTGCCGGTCCGTCCCGCTGCCGCCAGGGCGGGCGCGCGCTGGCTGGTGTTCGGCAGGCGCCCGCGCCGCGCGGACGTCGCCTCGGTCGCCGACCAGCTGCGGCGGGCCCACCCGGCCAGCATCGGCGGTTTCCAGCAGGACATCTCGCTGCACGACCGGCGCACCGCGCTGGCCGCACTGCGGACCACGCGGACGGTCGTGCTCGCCGGGGATCGCGACCGACTCTGCCCGCTCCCGCACGCCGAGGCCATCGCCGCCGAACTGCCCGGCGCGCGACTCGTCCGCTGTCCGGGCGCCGGGCACATGCTCCCGCAGGAGCGGCCGCACGAGGTGGCGGCCCAGCTCACTCGTGAGTGCGCACGCGAGTTCTAACTCGTGTGGCCACTCACGAGTGCTGGTGCAGCGGGAAGCCGGCGCCGATGCCCCGCCAGGCCAGCGTCGAGGTCAGCGCCACCGCCTCCTCGCGGCTCATCGAACTGTGATGTGCGAGCCAGAACCGTGCGCTGACCTGGCTCATCCCCACCAGGCCGACGGCCAGCAACCGCGCCTTGCCCTCGTCAAGACCGGCGTCCGCGGTGATCGTCTCGGTGATCGCGTCGACGCTCGCGGAGGTCGCCCGGTCGACGGCCTCCTGCACGGCGGGCTCCCCGCGCAGGTCCGACTCGAACACCATGCGGAACGCGCCGACGTCGCCGTTGACGAAGTCGAAGAACGCGCCGACGGCGTTCTGCACCCGCTGCTTGTTGTCCGTCGTCGACGACAGCGCCTCCTGCACGCGCCCGACCAGGTGGTCGACGTGGCTCTCCAGCAGCGCGATGTAGAGATCGAGCTTGCCGGGGAAGTGCTGGTAGAGCACCGGCTTGCTGACGCCGGCCTGCTCGGCGATGTCGTCCATCGCGGCGGCGTGATAGCCGTTCGCCGCGAAGACCCGCTGCGCGGCGGCCAGCAACTGCGCGCGGCGCTCGCTGCGGGGTAGCCGCACCCCGCGGCCGAACTGCCCGGCGCCCGTGCCGTCGCCCCCGTCGCCGCCCTGCAGTCGCGCCGTCTCAGTCATCCCGCCTCCAGTTCACGCCGTCGCCGCACGAGGGGGTTCGCCGCCTCGCGGAGCACTCCTGAACATTACTCGCCGGTATGCACAGGACGCCAAGGGCGGCGACGTGAGGCATCCTGGAGATGTGTCCGAGATACTGTCCCGCCCCGGCGCTCCCTCCACGGGAGGTGCCGCACGGCGTACACCGCTGACCCACGTGCCGCTGTCGAACACCCCACTGCCGCCACTGGACATGGCCAAGGCGCCGTGGACAGGCACCGTGGAGAACGTGGGTGGTCTCGCGCTGCACGTGCGGCGCACGCCGGGAGCAGAGGATACGACGGTCGTCTACGTGCACGGTCTCGGTGGGTCGTCCACCAACTGGACCGACCTCGCCGCGCAGCTCGCGCCCTCGGCCGGCGGTGTCGCGGTGGACCTGCCCGGCTTCGGCTTCTCCGAGCCGTTAGACGGCTTCGACTTCAGTCTCGACGCCCACGCAGGCGTGCTCGCGGAGTTCGTCGCCGGGCTGGGCGTGGGGCCGGTGCACCTGGTCGGCAACTCGATGGGCGGCGCGGTGGCGCTGATGTGCGCGGCCCGCAGCCCCCGGCTGGTGCGCACGCTCACGCTGATCTCGCCCGCGATGCCCGACCTGCGGCCGGACCCGCGCCGGCTCTCCGACCCGCGGATGGCGCTCGCCTACCTGCCGCTGCTCGGCAAGCCGGTCCGCCGCAGGCTCGCCGCGCTCGGCCCGCGGGAGCGGGCGGAGCAGGTCATCCGGCTCTGCTTCGCCGACCCGGGCACGTTCCCCGAGCACCGGCTCGCCGAGCTCGCCGAGGAGCACAGCGCCCGTGCGGACTTCGCCTGGGCGAACGCGGCCATGGCCCGCAGCACGCTGGAGATCTTCCGTGCCTGGTTCGCCCGCGGCTCCCGGTCCCTGTGGTCGGTGGCTCCGGCCGTGACGGCGCCCACCCTGGTGGTGTGGGGCGCCGAGGACAGGGTGATCTCGGTGCGCAGGGCTCCGCGCACCGCGGCATCGCTGCCACGCTCGCGGCTGCTGGTGCTGCCGAGGACCGGCCACGTGGCGCAGATGGAACGTCCGGTGACCGTCGCGAGAGCGGTCCTGGGTATGTGGGAAGCCGTCGAGGCCGGCGGCTGGTAGGCCGTTCGGGTGACGCGCGAACGGCCGGTGGGCTGCCGTCGGAGGGTGCTCTGCCGTCCGCGTGTGGCACCCTTGGGGCCGTGGAGAGGGTGACTCACGGAGCGCGAGGCGATGGTCGGCGGGCCCAGTACCCGCCGCCGCGGTCGCCGTACTCCCGGGAGCGCCACGGAGCCGATCGTTCCGGGTCCGCCCGGTCGCGGCTCCAGGACGAGCGGTACGAGCGCGGTGGCAGGCGGACGCCTGCGGAGCCACTGCGCGCGTCGTGGCAGCCCACCACGGAACCGGACGAGGACGAGCGGCGCGAGCGCAAGCCGCGCTCGGGACTGCGCCGGATCACCGCGACCTACGGCTGGCGCGCGTACGCCGTGCCGATCCTCGTGGTGCTGACCGCGCTGGTGGTGTTCGACACCACCCGGGATTCCGGGGACCGGCTTGCCGACGGCGCCGACGGCACCTCGGCGCCCAATGCCGCCGGTGTGGCGAGCGCGACGCAGGACCCGGTCGTCAGCGAGAACCCCGCCGACCCGGTCGAACTGGACATCCCCACTGCGGAGCTGCCGGACGGTGGTGACTTCACCAAGGCCGGGGAGGGCACGTGGCACGTCGTTCCCGGTGGCGGCGAGCAGGTCGGTGACGCCGGCGAGGTCTACACCTACACCGTCGAGGTGGAGGACGGCATCGACCCGGCGAGCTATGCCGGGGACGACAGCTTCGCGCAGGCGGTCGAGGGCACGCTGTCCGACCCGCGGAGCTGGACCGGCACCGGCGACGTGGCGTTGCGGCGGGTCGACGCGAGCGATCCCGCACCGGACTTCCGCGTGAGCCTGACCACGCCGGAGACCACTCACCGGCCGGACCTGTGCGGCGGGTCGATCCCCTACGAGTCCTCCTGTTACCGGCAGAACTTCCAGGGGGAGAGCCGGGTCGTCATCAACCTCGCGCGCTGGGTACGCGGCGCGCTCGCGTTCAACTTCGACATGACCAGCTACCGCCAGTACGCCATCAACCACGAGGTCGGGCACGCGCTCAGCCTCGGGCACAAGCCGTGCGCCGAGGACGGCGGCCTGGCGCCGGTGATGATGCAGCAGACGTTCGGCGTGGCCAACGACTACGTCGCCAAGCTCAACAACACGCCGGGCGGCGATCAGGGCTCCGTGCCCGCCGACGGCAAGGTGTGCAAGCCGAACGCCTGGCCGAACCCGCAGGCCGAGCGCGGCTGACGGTTCCCAGCTCGCGTTCCACCATGTGGACGCGGGGAAGACCGGAGCGCCCCGGCCGGTTATAGATGAGTGGACCGCGATCCGCGCGAGATGGAGGACCCGATGCCAGGTACGCTGCCGCCGCTTGTCGAGCCGGCCGCCGAGCTCAGCAAGGACGAGGTCGCCAGGTACAGCCGGCACCTCATCATCCCGGATGTCGGGATGGACGGGCAGAAACGGCTGAAGAACGCAAAGGTGCTGGTCATCGGCGCGGGCGGACTGGGCAGCCCCGCGCTGCTGTACCTGGCCGCGGCCGGGGTCGGCACGCTCGGCATCGTCGACTTCGACGTCGTCGACGAGTCGAACCTGCAGCGCCAGGTCATCCACGGCCAGTCCGACATCGACAAGCCCAAGGCCGTCTCGGCCAAGGAGTCGGTCGCCGAGACCAACCCGTTCGTCGAGGTGCGGCTGCACCAGGAGCAGCTGACGAGCGACAACGCGCTCGACATCTTCCGCGACTACGACCTGATCCTGGACGGCACCGACAACTTCGCCACCAGGTACCTGGTCAACGACGCCGCGGTGCTGCTCGGCAAGCCCTACGTGTGGGGCTCGATCTTCCGGTTCGAGGGCCAGGTCAGCGTGTTCTGGGAGGACGCGCCCGACGGCCGGGGCCTCAACTACCGCGACCTCTACCCCGAGCCGCCGCCACCCGGGATGGTCCCCTCGTGCGCCGAGGGTGGCGTGCTCGGCGTGCTGTGCGCGTCGATCGGCTCGATCATGGTGAACGAGGCGATCAAGCTCATCACCGGCATCGGTGAGCCGCTGCTCGGCAGGCTGATCAGCTACGACGCGCTGGAGATGCGCTACCGCGAGGTGAAGATCCGCAAGGACCCGGAGACGCCGAAGATCACCGAGCTGATCGACTACGAGGCGTTCTGCGGTGTGGTGAGCGACGAGGCGCAGGAGGCCGCCTCCGGGCACACGATCACGCCGCAGGAACTCAAGGCGAAGTTCGACGCCGGGGAGAACTTCCAGCTCATCGACGTCCGCGAGCCGCACGAGTACGAGATCGTGAACATCAAGGGCGCCAAGCTGATCCCGAAGGACCGGATCCTCTCCGGCGAGGCGCTGGCCGAACTGCCGCAGGACAAGCCGATCGTGCTGCACTGCAAGTCGGGTGCCCGCTCGGCCGAGGCGCTGGCCGCGCTGCACAAGGCCGGTTTCCGCGACGCCAGCCACCTCGGTGGCGGCGTGCTCGCGTGGGCCAGGCAGATCGACGAGAGCCTGCCGACCTACTGACCCGCCGCTGCCACCACCCGGCGGGCGAGCGAGGGAGCCTTGCCACCGCGAGACGAGAGCAAGGCTCCCTCGCTCGGGCCCTCGGTGGATCTGCTCGCGCCACCGGCGGTGAGCCTGCTCCATGGCGGTGCGCGTGCGCGGTAGCGTCCCTCGATGTGGCTCCTTCCGGTGCACGCCCGCCCGCGCACGTCTGCGCGGCGTTCGGGGTCGACGCGAACGCCGCCGAGCCGCTGCCCGGCGGCACCGCCTGGCGGTGCGGCGGCATCGTGCTGCAGCCGGCCGCGGACAAGGCGCACGCGGTCTGGCTCGCCCGCACCCTCGCCGCGCTCGACGTGCCCGACCTGCGCATAGCGAGACCCGTGCGCGCCACCGACGGTCGCTCCCTGATCGCCGGCTGGCGCGCGAACCGCTATGTGTCCGGAACTCCCGAGCACCGCCACGACGAGGCCGTGCTCACCGCCATCAAGCTGCATCAGGCCACCGCGAGCCTGCCCGCGCCCGACCACCGCCCCGCCCCCGGCGACATCGCCGCGATCGCCGACGGCATCGCGTGGGAGGAGCGCGACGCGGAGATCGACGAGACCAAGGGCGGTCGCTGGTTCGAGATCCTCGCCCCCGCCCGGAGACCGGTCCGGCTGCCCCGGCAACTCGTGCACGGCGAGCTGTTCGGCAACATCCTCTTCGACGGTGAGGCCCCGCCGGGGATCGTCGACTTCGCCCCGCTGCTCCGCCCGGCCGAGTACGGCGCCGCGGTGGCGGCCGTCGACGCGCTGGCGTGGGGCGACGCCGAGCCGGAGTTGCTGCGCCGGTGGGCGCACCTGCCGGAGTGGTCGCAGCTGCTGCTGCGCGCCGTGCTGTTCCGCCTCGCGTTCCACGCCCTGCACCCGCGCTCCACCGCGTCCGCGCTGGACGGGCTGCGCGCCGCCGCGAGCGAGGTCAGCGAGCTGCTGTGAGGATCAGCACCGACCTCGCCGCCGCGCCAGGGGACGTCTGGGCGCACGTGACGAGCTTCGCCGGGATCAACGACGAACTGCGTCCGGTGCTCCGGATGACCGTGCCGCCCGGGCTGCGCGACCGTGCCGGCCTCGGCGCCGGATCGCCCACTGCGCCGGGCCGCAGTCTGCTGCTGCTCTTCGGTGTCCTACCGGTCGAGTACGACGATGTCGGCATCGCCGAGTTCGAGCCGCCGCACCGGTTTCTCGAGCGGTCCAGCATGCTCGCCGCCGCGGAGTGGGAGCACGAACGCACCGTCGAGCGGACGGCCGAGGGGTGCCGCCTGACCGACAGGGTGAGCTTCCGGCCCCGCCACCGGCTCGCGGGCCCCCTGCTGCGCTGGGCGGTTCCGCAGCTGTTCCGCCACCGGCACGCGCGGCTGGCCGCCCGGTTCGGCCGGGCGTGACCTCACCGGGCGCCGCCCGCGAGGGGCGGGCAATGTCGCATGCCTGAAACATCACGCCATTCGTGAGTAACACGGGCTGCCTAACGTCGGGAACCGCCGACGAGCAGGAGGTGCCCGTTGATCCGCACGGCAGAGAGCCCCCGGCCGACCAGGCGGACGGTCGACACCCACTGCCCCTACTGCGCGCTCCAGTGCGGCATGACACTGAGCCGCGGCGCGGGAACCGAGGTGGCACCGCGCGACTTCCCCGCCAACGCGGGCGGCCTGTGCCAGAAGGGCTGGACGGCGCCCGCGTTGCTGACCTCGCCCGCGCGGCTCACCACACCGCTGGTCCGGGTCGCCGGTGAGCTCCGCCCCGCGAGCTGGGAGGCGGCGCTGGACCTGGTGGCGAGTCGGCTGCTGGAGATCAGGGCCGAGCACGGGCCGGACGCCGTCGCGGTGTTCGGCGGTGGGGGCCTCACCAACGAGAAGTCCTACCTGCTCGGCAAGTTCGCCCGGGTGGCGCTGGGCACGTCGCAGATCGACTACAACGGGCGGTTCTGCATGTCCTCGGCCGCCGCGGCGGGGGTCAGGGCGTTCGGTGTCGACCGCGGGCTGCCGTTCCCGCTGACCGACCTCGCGGGGGCCGACGCCGTGCTGCTCGCCGGTGCGAACCCCGCGGAGACCATGCCCCCGTTTCTCCAGCATCTGCGCGGCGCGGGCGCCAAGGGCGGGCTGATCGTCGTCGACCCACGGCGCACGCCCACCGCCGAGCAGGCGAACCTGCACCTGGCCCCCGCACCGGGCACCGACCTCGCGTTGGCGCTCGGCATCCTGCACGCCGCGGTCGCCGACGGTCACATGCGACAGTCCTATGCGGACGAACGGACCACCGGTTTCGAGGCGGCGTGGCGGATCGCCGCGGCGTACTGGCCGGAGCAGGTCGAGCGGATCACCGGGGTGGCCGCCGCCGACCAGCGCCGGGCCGCCGAACTGCTGGCCGGGGCCCGCAACGCCTACGTGCTCACCGCGCGCGGCACCGAGCAGCACGCCACCGGCACGGACACGGTCAGCGCGTGGATCAACCTGGCGCTCGCGCTCGGCCTGCCCGGTACGCGCGGCTCCGGGTTCGGCTGCCTCACCGGGCAGGGCAACGGCCAGGGCGGCCGGGAACACGGGCAGAAGGCCGACCAGCTGCCCGGCTACCGGAAGATCGACGACCCCGCCGCGCGGGAGCACGTCGCGGGCGTCTGGGGCGTGCGGGCCGATTCGCTGCCCGGTCCCGGCCGGTCGGCCTACGAGCTGCTCGACGTCCTCGGCACCGAACACGGCCCGCGCGCGCTGCTGGTGTTCGGCAGCAACGTCGTGGTGTCCGCACCGCGCTCCGCGCACGTCACCGAGCGGCTGTCCGCACTGGACTTCGTGGTGACCGCCGACCTCGTGCTTTCCGAGACCTCCGCGCTCGCCGACGTCGTGCTGCCGGTCACCCAGTGGGCCGAGGAGGACGGCACGATGACCAATCTCGAAGGTCGCGTCCTGCTGCGCCGCAAGGCACTGGACCCGCCGGTGGGCGTGCGCACCGACCTGGCGGTGCTCGCGGGCCTGGCGCGCAGGCTCGGCCAGCCGGAGGGCAGGTTCCCGGCCGACGCGGAGACCGTGTTCACCGAGCTGCGGGCCGCCTCGGCCGGCGGGCCCGCCGACTACTCCGGCGTCAGCTACGACCGGCTGCGTGCCGGGGAGGCGCTGTACTGGCCGGTTCCGGGCGAGGCGCACCCCGGTACGCCGCGGCTGTTCCTCGACGGCTTCGCCCACCCGGGCGGAAGGGCGCGGTTCGTCCCGGTGCGGCACACCGGTCCCGCCGAGCCGCCGGACGAGCGGTATCCCCTGCACGCCACGACCGGGCGCGTCCTCCAGCACTACCAGTCCGGCGCGCAGACCCGGCTGGTGGACGAGCTGAACGACACCGTGCCGGAGGTGTTCGTCGAGGTGCACCCGGACACCGCGGAGCGGGCCGGGCTCGCCGAAGGGGGCCTGGCTCTGGTCAGCTCCCGGCGGGGCGCGGTCACCGCACGGGTGCGCCGGGTCGGCTCGATGCGCCGGGACGTGGTGTTCCTGCCCTTCCACTTCCCCGGCGAGGCGCGGGCGAACCTGCTCACCAACCCCGCGCTCGACCCGGTGAGCCGGATGCCCGAGTTCAAGGTCTGCGCGGTGCGCCTGAGCAAGGAGGACGGTGCGGAATGAGCACACGCCACGTGGTCGTGCTCGGCTACGGCATGGCGGGTGCCCGGCTGGCCGAGGAGATCCGCCACCGGGACCCGGACGGCGCCAGGGTGAGGCTCACCGTGATCGGCGAGGAATCGCACCACGCCTACAACCGGGTGCTGCTCTCCTCGGTGCTCGCCGGCTCGATGCGCGCCGACGCCGTCCGGCTGCAGGACGCGGCCTGGGCCGGAAGGCACGGCGTCGAGCTGTGCCTCGGGGTCCCCGCCGCCCGGATCGACCGGGCGGCGCGGCGGGTCGAGCTGGCGGACGGCTCGGGCGTGGACTACGACGCGCTCGTGCTGGCCACCGGGAGCAGGCCCTGGCTGCCGCCGGTCGAGGGACTCAGCGCCGACGGGGTGCTCGCGGAGGGTGCCGTCGCGTTCCGGACGCTCGACGACTGCGAGCGGATTCTCGGTGCCGCACGGGCAGGCGCGCCGGTGGCGGTGCTCGGCGGTGGCCTGCTGGGGCTGGAGGCGGCCCGCGGCCTCGCCGGGCGGGGCAACCTGGTGACCGTCGTGCACCCGATGACCCACGTGATGGAGCGCCAGCTCGACCCCGGCGCGGGGCGTGTCCTCGCCCGCACCCTCACCGGCCTTGGCATCGACTTCCGGCTCGGCACGGCCGCCGCCAGGTACGTGCCCGGCGACGGTCTCAAGCTCGACGACGGCAGCCACGTGCAGGCCGACCTCGTGGTCGTGTCGGCGGGCGTGCGCGCGGAGACGTCGCTGGCCGCCGCCGCCGGCATCACCGTGGACCGGGGAGTGCTGGTCGACGACGCGCTGCGCACCAGTGACGGGCGGGTGCACGCGATCGGCGACTGCGCCCAGCATCCCGGCACCGTCGCCGGGCTGGTCCAGCCCGCGTGGGAACAGGCCGCGGTGCTCGCCGACCTGCTCACCGGAACGGACACGGCGGCTCGCTACCACGGCACGGCGGTGGTCACCCGGCTCAAGGCCCGCGGTGTCGACCTCGCCGCCGTCGGCGACACGCAGACCGGTGTGGACGACGACGGCGCCGAGGTGCTGTGCCTCGACGACTCCGCGCGCGGCCGCTACGCGAAGCTCGTGGTCCGCGACGACCGGGTGGCCGGTGCGATCGTGCTCGGCGTGCCGGACGCGGCGGCCACCATCATCCAGCTCTACGACCGTGGCGTGCCGGTGCCCGGCGACCGGCTGGCCCTGCTGCTCGGGCGTTCCCTGCCCGCCGCCACGCCGTCGGCGGCCAGCCCCGCCGACCTGCCCGCCACCGCGGTGGTGTGCCGCTGCAACACGGTCAGCAAGGGCCGGCTCGTCGAGGCGTGGCGCGCCGGAGCGAGCACCGCGGGCGAGCTCGCGACCGCCACCAGGGCGAGCACCGGATGCGGCAGCTGCGCCGGCGCCGTGCGCGGCATCGCCGACTGGCTCGCCAGCACCGCCTGACCACCCTCACCACCCGCCCACCGCTCGTAAGCGTGAGACCGAGTTCTGGCTCGGTTCCCGCTCGCGAGGCTTGACCTGCGAGAAGGAGACCGACATGACCGTTGGCGCCGGACGCCGTGGCCGCTGGATCGACGAATGGGAACCCGAGGACCCCGGCTTCTGGGAGCGCACCGGGAAGCGGATCGCGTGGCGCAACCTCGGCTTCTCGATCCTCGCCGAGCACCTCGGCTTCAACGTGTGGATCCTGATGAGCATCGTCGTCACCTTCCTCGGTGACATCGGGTTCGACTTCAGCGTGGGCCAGACGTTCTGGCTGCTGATCCTGCCCAACCTGGTCGGTGCGGCCCTGCGGGTGCCGTACACGTTCGCGATCCCGAGGTTCGGCGGCCGCGCGTGGACCACGATCAGCGCGTCGCTGCTGCTGGTGCCGTGCGTGCTGCTGCTGATCGCGGTCGGTACCGGCGCCCCGTACTGGTTCTTCCTGCTCACCGCCGCCGCGATGGGCTTCGGCGGAGGCAACTTCTCCTCGTCGATGACCAACATCTCGTTCTTCTTCCCCGAAGGCAGGAAGGGCCTCGCGCTCGGGCTGAACGCGGCCGGCGGCAACATCGGCGTCGCCGTGACGCAACTGTTCGTGCCGATCGCGATCAGCATCGGCACGGGAATCCACCTGGCCTACGCGGCGCTCATGTGGATGCCGGTGATCGTCGTCTCGGCCGCGTGCTCGTGGTTCTTCATGGACAGCCTCACCTCGGCCAGGCCCGACGGCACGTCCTACCGGCTGGCCATGCGCAGCAAGCACACGTGGGTGATGGCGTTCCTCTACATCGGCACTTTCGGTTCCTTCATCGGCTTCTCCTTCGCGTTCCCGTCGCTGATCAAGATCAGTTTCGTGGACTTCGAGAGCTTCGTCGGGCTCGCGTTCCTCGGCGCGCTGATCGGCTCGCTCTCCCGGCCGCTCGGCGGGCTGCTGGCGGACAAGCTGGGTGGCGCGCGCATCACCCTCTGGAACTTCGCCGGCCTCGCGCTCGGTGTGCTCGGGGTGATCGTCAGCGTCGAGACGAACAGCTTCGCCCTGTTCTTCGGCGCCTTCATCTTCCTGTTCGTGCTGACCGGCGTCGGCAACGGCTCGACATACCGGATGATTCCGACGATCTTCGCCGCCGAGGCGCGCAGGCGCGTGGCCGGGACCGGGCAGGCCGAGACCCGGGAAGCCGCGAACCGGGACGGCCTGGACGCCGCGCTCAAGGCGGCCAAGCGGCAGGCCGGCGCGGTCGTCGGCGTCGTGGGCGCGGTCGGCGCGTTCGGCGGCGTGCTGATCAACCTGGTGTTCAAGTTCTCCCTCGAAGGCGGCGGCACCCTCACTCCTGCCCTGGTCGCCATCCTCGGCTTCTTCGTCGTCTGCGGGGCCACCACCTGGTGGTTCTACCTGCGCACCGCCTTCGCGGCGGAGCGTGCGCCGAGCCTGGCCTACGCCCAGGTGTGAGTCCTTGGTAACGCCGTCGCAACGCGGCGGAATCGGGCCCGACACGCGCTCTGGCGAGCATGAGGGCAGTTCAACGGAGGTTTGCTGATGAGTCGAACGCTGGTGGTCGCCGGCCACGGCATGGTCGCGCACCGCCTGGTGGAGGCGATCCGTTCCGAGGACGCCGAGGGGACCTGGCGGATCGTCGTGTTCGGGGAGGAACGGCGGCCCGCCTACGACCGGGTCGGCCTGACGTCCTATGTGGACGGCTGGGACGCCGGTGCGCTCGCACTGCCCGGTGCGGACTACTCCGGCGACGAGGCGGTTGAGCTGCGACTCGGCGACCCGGTGACCGGGGTCGACCGGGAGGCCAGGCGGGTGGTCACCGCCGGCGGGCACAGCGAGCGCTACGACGCACTGGTACTGGCCACCGGCTCACGCCCGTTCGTGCCGCCGGTACCGGGCCACGACCTGCCCGGCTGCTTCGTTTACCGCACGATCGAGGACCTCGACGCCATCCACGCCGCGGTGGAACGGGCGCGTGGCGGCCGGGGCCGCCCGGCGGCCGCCGTCGTCGGCGGCGGCCTGCTCGGCCTGGAGGCGGCGAAGGCACTGCGGGACATGGGACTGTCGCCGCACGTGGTGGAGATGGCGCCGCGGCTGATGCCGTTGCAGGTCGACGAGGGCGGCGGCGCCCTCCTGCGCAGGCTCGTCACCGCGCTCGGCGTCACCGTGCACACCGGCACGTCGACCGACGCGATCGAGGCCGACCGGGGCAAGCTGTGCGCGAAGCTCGGCAACGGCACCGAGCTCGACGTGGACCTGGTGGTGTTCTCCGCAGGCGTGCGGCCCCGCGACGACCTGGCGCGGCAGTGCGGGCTGGAGGTCGCCGAACGCGGTGGCGTGCTGGTGGACAGCTCGTGCCGGACGAGCGATCCGCACGTCTACGCGATCGGCGAGTGCGCCGCCATCGAGGGCCGGGTATACGGCCTGGTCGCGCCCGGCTACACGATGGCGGAGGTCGCGGCGGCGCGGCTGCTCGGCCGCGACGCGACGTTCCCGGGCGCCGACACCTCCACCAAGCTCAAGCTGATGGGCGTGGACGTGGCCAGCTTCGGCGACGCGCACGCCGCGACCGAGGGCGCGCTCGAGGTCGTGTTCAACGACGCCGTCAACGGCTCCTACAAGAAGCTGGTCGTCTCCGACGACTCGGCCACGCTGCTCGGCGGCGTGCTCGTCGGCGACGCGGGCGACTACAACCTGCTCCGCCCGCTCGTGGGCAACCCGCTGCCGGCCGATCCCGCGACGATCCTGGCACCCGCGGGCGGCGGCGGCGCGGTGGGCATCGAGGCACTGCCCGAAGAGGCGCAGATCTGCTCGTGCAACGCGGTCACCAAGGGCGCGATCACGTGGGCGATCACCGACGAGGGCTGCGACAGCGTGCCCGCCGTCAAGGCGTGCACGAGGGCGGGCACCTCGTGCGGTTCGTGCGTGCCCATGCTCGGCAGGCTGCTCTCGGCGTGCGGTGTGGAGCAGTCGAAGGCGCTGTGCGAGCACTTCACGGTCTCCCGCGCGGAGCTGTTCGAGATCGTTCGGGCCACCCGGATCAGCACGTTCAGCGAGCTGATCGCCAGGCACGGCAAGGGCAGCGGCTGCGCGATCTGCAAGCCCGCCGTGGCCTCGATCCTCGCCACGCTGGGCAACGGGCACATCCTCAACGGCGAGCAGGCGGCGTTGCAGGACACCAACGACCACTATCTGGCCAACCTGCAGCGCAACGGCACCTACTCGGTGGTGCCCCGGATTCCCGGCGGCGAGATCACGCCGGACAAGCTGATCGTGATCGGTGAGGTGGCCAGGGAGTTCGGCCTCTACGCCAAGATCACCGGCGGCCAGCGGATCGACCTCTTCGGCGCGACCGTGGAACAGCTGCCGCGCATCTGGCGGCGGCTGGTGGACGCCGGTTTCGAGTCCGGGCACGCCTACGGCAAGGCGCTGCGCACGGTCAAGTCGTGCGTGGGCAGCACGTGGTGCCGCTACGGCGTGCAGGACAGCGTCGGGCTCGCGATCGAGCTGGAGCTGCGCTACCGGGGGCTGCGCTCGCCGCACAAGCTCAAGTCGGCGGTGTCGGGCTGCGCGCGGGAGTGCGCCGAGGCCCGCGGCAAGGACTTCGGCGTGATCGCCACCGACAACGGCTGGAACCTCTACGTCGGCGGCAACGGCGGCACCATGCCCCGGCACGCGGACCTGCTCGTGTCCGATGTGGACACCGAGACGCTGATCCGGATCATCGACCGGTTCCTGATGTTCTACGTGCGCACGGCCGACCGGCTGCAACGGACCGCGCCGTGGATCGAGGAGCTGGACGGCGGGCTCGGCCACCTTCGTGAGGTGATCGTCGAGGACAGCCTCGGCATCTGTGCCGAGCTGGAGGCCGCGATGGCCAGGCATGTCGAGGAGTACGCGGACGAGTGGAAGGGTGTGCTGGAGGACCCCGAGAAGCTGGCGCGGTTCACGTCGTTCGTGAACGCGCCGGGCGTGCCCGACCCGACGATCTCCTTCCGCACCGAGCGGGAGCAGCCGGTTCCGGTCCTGCTCCCGGTACCGGAGGTGGTGGGCAGGTGACCGCGATGGCGCAGCGGACGTGGGTGGCCGTGTGCCCGGTGGAGTCGGTGCCCCGGGGGGACGGCGTCGCCGCGCTGCTGGACAACGGCGAGCAGGTGGCGATCTTCCGTACGGAGAGCGACGAGTTCCACGGGCTGTCCAACATGGATCCGTTCAGCGGGGCCGCCGTGCTGTCCCGGGGCATCGTCGGTGACGCCGACGGCGTCGCGGTGGTCGCGTCACCGGTCTACAAGCAGCGGTTCGAGCTGAGCACGGGTGCCTGCCTCGACGACGAGAACGTGCGCGTGCGGACTTACCCGGTCCGGATCGCCGGTGGCGTCGTCCACGTCGGCTCGCCATGACGGACCTGCCGCCGCTCGCCGGGTTCGCCGTCGGCATCACCGCCGCGCGGCGGGCCGACGAGCTGGGCGCGCTGCTGGTCCGCAAGGGCGCCACCGTGCGGTACGGCCCGGCCATCCGGATCGTGCCGGTGACCGACGACACGGAGCTGCGCGCCGCGACCCGGCTGCTGCTCGACGAGCCGGTCGACGCCGTGGTGGCGACCACCGGCATCGGCTTCCGTGGCTGGGTCGAGGCGGCGGAGGGCTGGGGTCTCGGCGAGCGGCTGCTCGACCGGCTGGCGCACGTCGACGTGCTCACCCGCGGACCGAAGGCGAAGGGTGCGGTCCGCGCGTCCGGGCTGTCGGAGGTGTACTCGCCCGCCTCGGAGAGCAACGCGGAGCTGCTGCGGCACCTGCTCGACGCCGGGGTGGCCGGGCAGCGGATCGCGGTGCAGCTGCACGGTGAGCCGCTGCCGTACTTCGCCGACACCCTGCGCGCGGCGGGCGCCGACGTGGTGGAGATCCCGGTGTACCGCTGGGTCGGCCCGGCCGACCCCGGCCCGCTCGACCGGCTCATCGACGCCGTGCTCGACGGCTCGATCGACGCGATGCCGTTCACCAGCGCACCGGCCGCGGCGAGCATGCTCGCGATGGCCAGGCGCACCGGCAGGCACGCCGCGCTCGTCGACGCGCTCACCGCCAGGGTAGTGGTGGCCTGCGTCGGGCCGATCACGGCCGGGCCGCTCGCCGCGCTGGGCATTCCCACGGTCCAGCCGCGGCGCGCTCGGATCGGGGCGCTCGCCAGGACGCTCGCCGAGGTGCTGATCGAGCGCTCGCCACGGCTTTGCGCGGCGGGGCGGGAGATCGAGCTACGCGGTCAGGTGGCCATTGTGGACGGTGAGCTGCGTGATGTGGCGCCCGCGCCGATGGCGGTGCTGCGGGCGCTCGCGGAGCATCCCGGCCGCGTGGTGTCCCGCAGGGAGCTGACCGCGGCGCTGCCCGGCGGCGGCGAGGAGCACGCGGTGGAGACCGCGATCGGCAGGCTGCGGGCGTCGCTGGGGGAGAGCAGGCTGGTCCAGACCGTGGTCAAACGTGGCTACCGGCTGGCGACCGTGCCGGGGGAGGACCGGTGATCGTCCTCGTCGCACACGGTACGCGCGACCCGGCCGGTCCGCGCGTGATCGAGAATCTCGCGGCGCGGGTGCGCGCGCGGGGTGCCGACGTGGCCGTCGCCTACGCCGACGTCCGCGCGCCCGGCGTGACCACCGTCCTCGGCGCGGTGGCGGCACCGGCGGTGGTGGTACCCGCGTTCCTCGCCGCGGGCTACCACGTGCGCACCGACATCCCGGCACAGGTGGCGGCGAGCCGGAACCGGCACGTGCGGATCACCGAACCGTTCGGTCCCGCGCCGGAGCTCGTCGGCGCCGCGCACGAGCGGCTCCGGCAGGCCGGTTACCGGGCGGGGGACTCGGTGGTGCTCGCGGCGGCCGGGTCGAGCGACCCGCGTGCCCTCGCCGACGTCCGCACGGCCGCGGACGCGCTCGCCCGCAGGCTCCGTGCCCCGGTGCGGGTCGGTTACGCGGCCACGGCGGAGCCCTCGATCGCGGCGGCTGTCGCGGCCGCCAGGCGGGGCGGTGCGCGGGTGGCGGTGGCGTCCTGGCTGCTGGCGCCGGGGCTGTTCCAGCGCAGGGTGGCCGATTCGGCGCCCGACCTGGTGGCCGAGCCGATCGGTGCCCATCCTGCCGTGGTGGACCTGGTGCTGCGCCGCTACGCCGCGTCCTGCCAGCGCACCCGCGCCTCGGCGTAGCCGCGCACGGCCGCCGCCCGCTCGGCCTCGGCTTCCGCCTCGGCGCGCTCCGCCCTCGGCAGCGGCAGGAACGGCGTGAGGGTGACCTCCAGCCGCCTGCCCGCCGACCTGGTGCGCCACACCCCGGCGATCTCGCCGCGGGCGAGGAGGGCGCCGGGGTTGCCGATGATCTTCCACAGCTCCTTCTGGTGCGCCTTGTCCGGCACGAGCAACGCCCGGTCGCGGGCCTGCAGGAACGGGTCCCACGGCGGGAGCAGGCGCACGAGGTCCGGCTCCGGCGGCTGCTCCAGCGCTGCGACCCGGTCGGTGGGCAGGTACGCGGGCTTGCCCTCGACGCGGACCTCGGTCAGCTCCGCCGGCCAGAGGTCCTCCGCCACCGTCCTGCGGGTGGTGCCCACGAAACCCGCGGCGTCGGCGGCGCTCGCCGGGCCGTGCAGGCGCAGGTAGTGCCCGACGATGCGGGTCGCGGCCGGGATGTCCGGTTTCGTGGGCACGCGCGGCCTGCCTTCCAGCGGCGTGAGGGTGGCCGGGCTGACTCCCGCCTCGAGGCGCAGCCCGGCCAGCGGGGCCGCAAGGCGCATCAGCTGCTCGTGGATGTGCGTGGCCTGGCACGGCCGGCACCAGCGGCTGAGCCCGGCGGGCACCACCCTGGTGACGGCCGTGCTCGCCGTGCCCTTCGTCATCGTCGTGCCGACCACCTCGCGCATCGCCCGCGCCGCCGTCAGCAGCACCTCGGTCGCGGGCATCCCGGCGGTCGCGACCTCCTTGCGCTGCCACAGCATGCGTGCCTCGGCGTCGGCGTCGTGCAACGGGAAGAGTGCCGGGACGAGTCGCGGGAACTCCGCGGCGCGGTGGTAGTGCGGCGCGCCCCGGTGGGTCCATGCCAGGACGAACCCCGGGTCGTCCGCCAGCGTCCGCGCGGTGACCGTGCCCGCCAGGCGGGCGGCCAGTGCGAGCGCCGCGGTGTCCCGTGCGGTGACGTCCTGCACCCCGAGGTCGAACACGGCGAGCCTCGCCGGGTCGCTGTCCGTGCGATGCAGGCCGTGGGCCGCGATCCGGTAGGCGAGGACCTGCCTGCGGTCGACGTCGAGCACTGGGTCTCCAGGGTTCACTCGGGCAGCGAGTAGTCGAACGTGTACGGCATCGACTCCGAGTTGCCCGCCATGTGGCCGGTCCCGGTGAGGCCGGTCAGCTCGCCGGTGGCCGAGCCCGGGATCACCGTCCAGGTGTCCCGGATGCCGTTCGCGTCATAACCTACGTCGTGCCGGACGAGAAAGCTGCCCGTGCGGCCGCCGACGGTGCCTTCGATCAGCTCGAAGCCGGGCGAGGTCTGGCCGTCGCCTTCGTAGCCCTCGCTTGCGTAGTACACCAGGTAGTCGCAGGTCGACGTGCCCTCGATGACGCCGGTGTAGGCGAAGGTCGTGTGGGCGTGGGCGTAGCGGGGGCCGTCCTCGGGGCCCGCGACGACCTTCTCGTCCCAGGTCCGCATGGTGAAGATGTTGTCTGCCATGACCTGAACCCTGCCGGGTTAACCTGTCATCTCCTGTCAGTTTTTCCGGGGAGTATCGGTCGTATGCGAGCGAGCAGGTTGCTCTCGGTGCTGCTGCTGTTGCAGAACCGGGGCCGGATGACGGCCGACGAGCTGGCCGGGGAGCTGGAGGTGTCGGTGCGCACGGTGTACCGGGACATCGAGGCCCTCTCGGCGGCGGGCGTGCCGGTGTACGCGGACCGGGGCCGCACCGGCGGCTACCAGCTCGTCGCCGGGTACCGCACGCGGCTGACCGGGCTGAGCGAGGAGGAGGCGCAGGCGCTCGCGCTGGCCGGGCTGCCGGTGGCGGCGGCCGAGCTCGGCCTCGGGACCGTGCTCACGGCGGCGCAGCTCAAGCTGTACGCGGCGCTGCCCGAGGAGTTGCGGACGCGGGCGGGCCGGGTGGCCGAGCGGTTCCACCTCGACGTGCCCGGCTGGCATCGCGGGATCGAGAGCCTGCCGCAGCTGGCGCCGGTGGCCGAGGCCGTGTGGCAGGAGCGGCGGATCCGCGTGCGCTACCGGCGCTGGGACGACAGCGCCGTGGAACGCGTGCTCGAACCGCTCGGGCTGGTGCTCAAGGCGGGGACCTGGTACCTGGCGGCGCGTTGCGACGGGACGGAGCGGACCTACCGGGTGTCCCGCATCGACGAGCTGGAGCAGGCGGAGCCGTTCGTGCGCCCCGAGGGCTTCGACCTCGCCGGGTACTGGCGGGAGTGGTCGGAACGGTTCGAGCGGCGGTTGTACCCGCGGACCGCGCTGGTGCGGCTGTCCCCGCTCGGGCGTGACCTCGTACCGTTCTACCTGGGTGCGGTCGGCGCACGAGCCCTGCGTGAGACCACCGACGAACCGGACGAGGACGGGTGGTTGCTGGTGGAGCTGCCGGTGGAGCAGGGTGCGCCCGCACTGGGCGAGCTGCTGCATTTCGGCCCCGAGCTTCAGGTGCTGGAGCCTGCCGAGCTACGGGAGCAGGTGGCCGGGGCGGTCACGAGAATGGGTGCGCTGTATGGCTGAGCTGAACGGGCTGAACGGGCTGAACGGGGTCACCATCGGGATCACCGCGGAGCGCCGCGCCGAGGAGTTCATCGGCGCGCTCGAACGCCACGGCGCCACGGTGTGGCACGCGCCGACGCTGCGGATCGTGCCGCTGCCCGACGACGAGCGGTTGCGCGCCGCCACCGAGGAGGTGCTCGCCGAGGACGTCGATCTCGCGGCGATCACCACGGGCGCGGGGTTCCGGGGCTGGGTCGAGGCCGCCGAGGGATGGCGGCTCGCGGGCAGGCTGCTGGACTCGCTCGGGCGGGCGCGGCTGTTCGTGCGCGGCCCCAAGGCGAAGGGCGCGGTACGCGGGCCGGGCCTCGCCGAGACGTGGTCGGCACCGGGCGAGACGAACCGCGAGCTGTTTGACCGGCTGGCGGAGGAAGGGCTGCGGGGTAAGCGGGTCGCCGTGCAGCTGCACGGTGCGCCGCTGCCGGAGTACACGGATGCGCTGCGGGCCGCGGGTGCGACCGTGGTCGAGGTGCAGCCGTACCGGTGGCAGTGGCCTGCCGATCTCGCGCCCGCGTACCGCTTGCTCGACGGCGTGCTGGGCGGCGAGGTGCGGGCGCTGGCGTTCACGAGCGCACCGGCGACGGCGAACCTGCTCACGCTCGCCCGCGAACGCGGCTGCCTCGACGAGCTCCTCGCGGTGTTGGAGGAGAAGGTCACGTGCGCGTGCGTCGGCCCGGTGACGGCCGCGCCGCTGACCGAGCTGGGCGTGCCGACGATCCGGCCGGAGCGGCAGCGCCTCGGCGCCCTGGTGAAGCTGCTGGTGGCCAAGCTGGGCACGCACCGCTCGTGAGTGGCTACCGGCGTTCCAACTCGCGTGCGCACTCACGAGTCAGTCGACCTCGTCGGGCGGCTCGCCTGCGTCGATCTTGCGGACCTGCTCGCGCCCCTGCTCCTCCTCGCTGCGGCCGAGGCGCCAGTAGCCGGTGAACGTGATCGCCCGCTTGTCCACCCCACGCTCCCGCACGAGGTGGCGGCGCAGGAACTTCACCATGCCCGCCTCGCCGGAAAGCCACGCGTAGGGCTGCCCCGCGGGGAAAGCGGCGGTCCGCACCGCCGCCAGCACCGCCGCACCGTGCCGGGCGCCGCCCCGATGCACCCACCGCACGTCGACCTCCCCGGCCGTGTCGAGACGCAGTTCGTGCTCCGCGCTGTCCACCTCGACGAACACCCGGGCGGGGAAGCCTGCGGGCAGCGACTCCAGGATCGCGCCGATCGCCGGGATCGCCGACTCGTCGCCCACCAGCAGCTGCCAGTCGGTGTCGCGCGGCACGGCGTAGAGGCCGCTCGGCCCGAGGAACGCGACCTCGGCACCGGGCGCCGCGCTCGCCGCCCACCGCGCCGCCGGGCCGCTGTCCGGGTGCAGCACGAAGTCGATGTCCAGCTCGGGCACCTCCGCCCGGAAGGCACGGACGGTGTAGGTGCGCATCGGCGGCCGCACGTCGTCCGGCATCGCCAGGTAGGTCCGGTACCACGACATCACGTCGCCGGAGATCGGCGGCGGCAGCCGCGGCCGCTCCTCGTCCCGCAGCGGGAAGAACACCTTCAGGTACTGATCCGGTGCCACGTCGGTGAAGTCGCGCAGGTCCTCACCGGTGAAGGTGATCCGCACCAGATGCCGGGTCAGCCGCCGGACGGTACCGACCCGCATCGAACGGTAGGTCAGCGATGCCGGTGTCGTCTGCGCCTGCGTCGTCATTAGGCAAGGCTAACCTACTGAGCCTGCCAGCGGTACCTCCGTAGATCGACCCGCTGCCCCTCGGCCAGCACGCCCTCCGTGCGCAGCAGTTCGAGCTGCCGGTGCACGAGATGCGGCGCCGGGGTTCCGTTGGCGCGCAGCACGCGATGCCACGGCACGTCCTGACCGTCCTCGGCGAGGATCCGGCCGACCAGCCGAGGAGAGGGGGCACCCGCCGCGGCCGCGATGTCCCCGTAGGTCGACACCTTGCCGGGCGGGATCGACGCGATGACATCACGTACTCGTTCGTGCAGTTCCTCGTCCATCCGCACATCCCGCCGTGCCGCCGCGCGATTCTGTCTGCGGCTCATGATTCCATCTCTCCCGTGAGCAGACGACGGCCACAGACCAACGCGCGGCTGGTGCGCTCACCCGTACCGGCACCGCCGCCGCGCGCGTGGGACGAGAGCGCGCGGCGGCTGCTCGCCGCACCTCGGGGATTCGTGCGGGTGCTCGGCGGTCCCGGCTCCGGCAAGACCACCCTGCTCGCTACCGCCGCGGCCGAACGGGTCCTCGGCGGAGCCGACCCGGAGAGCCTCCTCGTGCTCACCGCCTCCCGTCGCGCCGCCGACGCCGTGCGCACGGACATCACGCGCCGCCTCACCGCCGACGACGCGCACGCGGGCCGCACCATCCGCGAGCCCATGGTGCGCACGGTGCACTCCTACGCCTTCGCCGTGCTGCGCCTGCAGGCGAACATGAACGACGTCCAGCCGCCCCGGCTGCTCTCCGGCCCTGAGCAGGACGTCGTCGTACGCGAACTGCTCGCCGGTGACCGGGAGGCGGGTGCCACCGACTGGCCGGAGGAGCTGCGGCCCGCCCTGTCCGTGCCCGGCTTCGCCGAGGAGCTGCGCGACCTGCTGCTGCGCGCCGCCGAGCGCGGCCTCGGCCCCGAGGACCTGATCAAGCTCGGCCGCCAGCAGCAGCGGGCCGAGTGGGTCGCGGCCGGGCGCTTCTGGCGGCAGTACGAGGAGGTCACGCTCCTGCAGGGCTCGGGAGGGCACGCGCTGGGCACGCCCACCTCGCCCGCGCTCGACGCGGCCGAGCTGGTCGCGAGCGCGCTCGTCGAGCTGGAGGGCGACCCGGACCTGCTGGCCCGCGAGCAGGGCCGCGTCCGGCACCTCTTCGTCGACGACGCCCAGCACCTGGACCCGTTGCAGTTCCGCCTGCTGCGCCTGCTCGGCGGCGGCGCGGACGACTTCGTGCTGGCCGGTGATCCCGACCAGTCCGTGTTCTCCTTCCGTGGCGCCGACCCGCGCCGGCTCGCCGACGCCGACCCCGACGGCGGGCGCACGATCACGCTGACCCGCACCCACCGGCTGCCGCGCGCGGTGCATGCCGCGGTCGCCAAGGTCGCCGGCGGCCTGCCCGGCGCGGCCCGGCACCGCGCGCCCGAGCCGGCAGGCACCGAGAGCACGGAGGGCACCGAGGGCACGGTGCGTGCCCGGCTGCTGCCGACCCCCGCCGCCGAGGCGAGCTGGATCGCCGACCAGCTCCGCAGGGCGCACCTCATCGACGGGGTGCCGTGGTCGGAGATGGCCGTGCTCGTGCGTTCCCCGGCGCGCTCGTTCCCCGTGCTGCAGCGCGCGCTCGGGGCCGCCCGCGTGCCGATCGCCTCGGCCACCGAGGAGCTCGCCCTCGCGCGCCAGCCAGGCGTCCGCCCGCTGCTCGCCATGCTGCGGCTGGCCGCCGATCCCGGCGCGCTCGATCCCGACCTCGCCGAGATGCTGCTGTCCTCGCCGCTCGGTGGCGCCGATCCGCTCGCGCTGCGCCGCCTCCGCCGCGGGCTGCGCAGGCTGGAGATCGCCGCGGGCGGCGAGCGCTCCAGCGACGAGCTGCTCGTGGAGGCGTTGCGGGACAACGACGTGCTCGCCGGTCTCGCCGACGCGGAGGCCGCACCGGTCCGCCGCATCGGCGGCCTGCTCGCCGCCGCACGCGAGTCCGTGACGCGGGGCGACGGTGTGGAGGACGTGCTGTGGGAGCTGTGGCAGGGCAGCGGCCTGGAGGGCAGGCTGCTGCGCCAGCTCGGCCGGGGCGGCTCGCTCGCCGCGCAGGCCGACCGGGACCTCGACGCGGTCGTCGCACTGTTCCACGCCGCCGGTCGCTATGTCGACCGGCTGCCGAAGGCGAGCGTCGCCGGGTTCGTCGACTACCTCGGCTCGCAGCACATCGCCGGGGACAGCCTCGCCCCGGTCGCGGCAAGGGGCGAGGGAGTCTCGCTGCTCACGGCGCACGGTGCGGCCGGCCGGGAATGGGCGGTCGTCGCCGTCGCGGGGGCGCAGGAGGGCAGCTGGCCCGACCTGCGGCTGCGCGGCTCCCTGCTCGGCGTCGAGCGGCTGGTCGACCTGCTGTCCGGTGTGGACGGTGACTCGGTCTCGGCCACGGCGCCGCTGCTGGCCGAGGAGCGCAGGCTGTTCTACGTCGCGGCCAGCCGTGCGCGGCAGACGCTGCTGCTCAGCGCCGTACAGGGGGAGGACGAGCAGCCGTCCCGCTTCGTCGACGAGCTCGTCGAGACGGGCACGGACGAGCCCGGTCCCGACGTCCGCCAGTACACCCGGGAACGCTCTCTGGTGCTCGCCGAGCTCGTCGGGGAGCTGCGGTCGGTGGCGTGCGACGGCGAGGCCGAGCCGCGCCGCCGCGAGCGGGCCGCGCGGCAGCTGGCGCGGCTGGCCGCCGCCGGTGTGCCGGGCGCGCACCCCGACTACTGGTACGGCCTCACCGGGCCGTCCTCCGAGACCCCGCTGTACTCGCAGGGCGACGTCGTGCGCGTATCGCCGTCCACTGTGGATGTCCTGGCGAGGTGCCCGCTGCGGTGGCTGCTCGAACGCCACGGCGGCAGCGATCCGGTGCAGTTGGCCGCCGTCACGGGCACGCTCGTGCACGATCTCGCCCAGGCGGCTGCGAGCGGCGCCGACGACGAGCAGCTGCGCGAGGCGCTGGACAAGGCATGGGCGCGGGTCGACGCGGGTGCGCCCTGGTTCTCCCGCCGGGAGCGGCGCCGGGTGGAGCGGATGGTGCAGAACTTCCTGACCTGGCTGCGGCAGAGCCGGGACGAGCTGACGCAGCTCGCCGTGGAGCTGGACATGGAGGCCGAGCTGCCCGCCGCCGCGGAGGAGCTGCGCGTGCGGCTGCGCGGCCGCGTCGATCGGCTCGAGGTCGACCGGCAGGGCCGCCCGGTGATCGTGGACGTCAAGACGAGCAAGAACGCGGTGAGCGCGGGCGACGCCGAGAAGCATCCGCAGCTGGCCGCCTACCAGCTCGCGACGCTGCTCGGCGCGTTCGCCGAGCACGGCCGCGAGCCCGGCGGGGCGAAGCTGGTCTACGTCGCGAAGGCGCACAACAAGACCGGCGCCACGCAGCGCGACCAGCCCGCACTCGACGAGGAGAGCGGGCGGGAGTGGCTCGATCTCGTGCGCGCGGCGGCCGCCTCGGCGGCGGGCCCCGAGTACGCCGCGCACGAGAACGCGGACTGTGACCGCTGTCCCGGCCGCACCGCGTGCCCGCTGCGTCCCGAAGGCAGGCAGGTGACCGGGCCGTGAGCGAAGCCGTCGTCTCGCCCGCCGAGGTCGCGCACGCCCTCGGCCTGCACGAACCCACCCCGGAGCAGGCAGCGGTCATCGCCGCGCCCGCCGAGCCCGCGCTGGTGGTGGCGGGTGCCGGGGCGGGCAAGACCGAGACGATGGCCGCGCGGGTCGTGTGGCTCGTCGCCAACGGCTTCGTGACCCCCGAGCGTGTCCTCGGCCTGACCTTCACGCGCAAGGCGGCCCGGCAGCTCGCCGACCGGGTGCGCGCCCGGCTCCGCAGGCTCGCCGGGTCCGGCCTGCTCGACCGGCTCGATCCCGGCGGCGAGCGGCGGCTCGCGGTGCTGGCCGGTGAGCCGACCGTGCTCACCTATCACGCCTACGCAGGGCGGCTGCTCGCCGAGCACGGCCTGCGGCTGCCCGTGCAGCCCGGTGTGCGGATGCTGTCGCCGACCGCGTCCTGGCAGCTCGCGCACCGTGTCGTGGCGAGATGGGACAGCGACCTGGACACCGACCGGGTGCCCGCCTCGGTCACCGCGCACCTGCTGGCCCTCGCCGGTGAGCTGGGGGAGCACCTGGTGGAGCCGGAGCGGCTGCGGGAGTACTCCGAGCGGCTGTGCCGGATCATCGAGGAGGCGCCGCGGGCCAAGGGCCAGCGGGCGGCGCTGCCGGTGGCGCTGACCGACATCGTCGCCGCGCAGCGGTTCCGGCTCCAGCTTCTCCCGCTGGTCGAGGACTACCAGCGGCGCAAGCGGGCCGAGGGGGCGCTCGACTTCGCCGACCAGATGTCGCTGGCCGCGCGGCTGGCCGACGCGCATCCGGAGGTGGTCGCGGGGGAGCGCGACCGGTACGGGGCCGTGCTGCTCGACGAGTACCAGGACACCGGGCACGCCCAGCGGGTGCTGCTGCGGGCGCTGTTCGGCGGGGACGACCCGATGCCGGCCACGGCCGTCGGCGACCCGGCACAGGCCATCTACGGCTGGCGTGGCGCCAGCGCGGCCAACCTGCCGCGCTTCGTCACCGACTTCCCCCGGCGGGAGGGGCGGCGGCTGGTGCCCGCGCACCGCTACGGCATGCGCACCAGCTTCCGCAACCCGCCCGAGGTGCTGACCCTGGCCAACGCGGTGGCGGAGCCGCTGCGCGCGGGCGGGCTCGGCGTCGAGCGCCTGCGCGCCCGCGACGGCGCGGGTCCGGCCGACATCCGGTGCGCCCTGCTGCCGGACGTGCGCGCGGAGCGCGAGTGGCTGGCGGAGGAGATGGCGCGGGTGTGGTTCCGCGAGCGTGCGGAGAGCGGCTCGCCGCCCACCGCGGCGGTGCTGGTGCGCAGGCGCGCCGACATGGCCCCGATCGCCGCCGCGCTGCGCGCGCAGGGACTGCCGGTGGAGGTGGTCGGGCTCGGCGGGCTGCTGGACGAGCCGGAGGTCGCCGACCTGGTCAGCACGCTGCGGGTGCTCGCCGAGCCGCTCGCCGGCACCGCGGCCGCCCGGCTGCTCACGGGCGCCCGCTGGCGGCTGGCCGCCGCCGACCTCGCGGCCCTGTGGCGCCGCGCCAACGAGCTCTCCGCCCCCGCCGCGGCCGGTCCGGACGGTGCGCCGCTGATCGCCGAGCGCGCCGAGCAGGCGGGCCTGGTCGACGCGCTCGACGACCCGGGTGACCCGGCGCGCTACTCGGCGGAGGGGCTGGCGCGGATCCGCACGCTCGCCGCCGAGCTGTCGGCGCTGCGCCGCAGGCTCGACCAGCCGCTGCCGGAGCTGGTGGCCGACGTGGAGCGCACGATGCTGCTCGACGTCGAGGCGCTGGCCAGGCCGGGCAGTGCCGGGCGGGTGCATCTCGACGCCTTCGCCGACGTGGTCACCGAGTACGCCGAGAACGCGCCCACCGCGACCCTGCTGTCCTTTGTGGACTACCTGGCGACAGCGGAGCACGCCGAGGACGGGCTGCCGCCCGGCGAGGTGGAGGTGGTTCCCGACCGCGTGCAGGTGCTCACCGTGCATTCGGCCAAGGGCCTGGAATGGCGGGTGGTGGCCGTCCCGCACCTGGTGCGGGAGACCTTCCCCGGCAGGCGCCGCTCGTCGTCGTGGCTGAAGACCGTGCCGGAGCTGCCTGCCGTGCTGCGCGGCGACGCGCAGGACCTGCCGGAGCTCGCGCTGCACGGCACCGAGGACCGCAAGGAGGTCCTCGACGCGTGCGCCGAGCACGAGCAGCGCTTCGCCGAGCGGCACGGCGAGGAGGAGCGCAGGCTCTGCTACGTCGCGCTGACCCGCTCGGAGCACTGCCTGCTCGCGGGCGGGCACTGGTGGAACGAGAGCAGCGGCAAGCCGAAGGGCCCCTCGGAGTTCCTGACCGAACTGGCCGGGGTGCTCGCCGAGCACGAGGGCACCGGCACCGTCGTGCGGTGGGCGCCCGAGCCGGACCCGGACGAGCCGAACCCGTTGCACACCACGGCCCGGTCGGCGAGGTGGCCTGCCGATCCGCTCGGCTCCCGCCGGTCCGCCGTGCGGGAGGGCGCCGAGCTGGTGCTGGCCGCGCTGGAGAACCCGGAGGACCCTGCCGAGAAGGACGCGGAGGACGATCCGGACGGCTGGATCGCCGACACCGACGTGCTGCTCGCCGAGCGGGAGCGGGCCGCGGGCCGCGGCGAGCGGATCGCCCTGCCCGGCCAGCTCTCGGTGAGCCAGCTCGTCGAGCTGGCCGGCGAACCGGAGGCGCTGGCGCGACGGCTGCGCAGGCCGCTGCCGATCCGGCCGAACGCCTACGCCCGGCGCGGCACGGCCTTCCACGGCTGGCTGGAGCGGCGGTTCGCCGGTGAGCGGCTGCTGGAGATCGACGACCTGCCCGGCGCGGCCGACTTCGACGCGAGTGGTACGGACGCCGAGCTGGAGACGCTGCAGGAGGCTTTCGAGCGCAGCGAATGGGCGCTGCGCACGCCGCACGACGTGGAGGTGCCCTTCTCCACCGACATCGACGGCGTGACCGTCCGTGGCCGGATGGACGCTGTTTTCGCCGACCCGGACGGCGGCTGGACCGTGGTGGACTGGAAGACCGGCGCGGTGCCCGACTCGGGCAGGCTGCCTGCGCTTGCCGTGCAGCTGGCGGCGTACCGGCTGGCGTGGGCGGGGCTGAGCGGCGCGCCGCTGGAGAAGGTCAGGGCCGCCTTCCACTACGTGCGGGCGGGCCGCACGGTCCGTCCGGTCGACCTGCTCGACGCAGACGGGCTGCGGGACCTGTTGCGCACCGTCCCGCCGGCCGAGTAGAGCGGCGGGGTAGCGATATGGAGTCGCGGCTCGCGGCCGAGCACATCCGTCGTGCGCCGTCGGCGACAGCGACTAGGCTCCGACCTCGTGATCAAGCGTTCCCGGTCGCGCCTGCGCGCGGAATGGATAACCGAACAGCCGGGCCACGCGCTCGTCGGCGTCATCCGGATGCCCGAGTCGACGGTGAGTCCGGGCTTCGCCTTCCTGCGCCGGGTCATGATCGCGCTGAGTGCCCTGCTCGCGATGGTGCTGCTGGTCTACTTCGACCGGGACGGCTACAGCGACGTCAACGACGACGGCGTTTCGCTGCTGGACGCCTTCTACTACGCGACGGTGTCGTTGTCCACCACCGGCTACGGTGACATCGCACCCGTCACCGACACGGCCCGGCTGATCAATGTCGTGCTGATCACGCCCCTGAGGGTGCTGTTCCTGATCGTGCTCATCGGTACCACACTGGAAGTGCTCACCGAGCGTTCCCGGCAGGCGCTGCGGATTCAGAAGTGGAGGCGCAAGGTGCGTGACCATGTGGTGGTCATCGGCTTCGGCACGAAGGGCCGTTCCGCGGTCAACACGCTGCTCGTCGACGAGAACATGGAGCCGAACCAGGTGGTGGTCGTCGACACCGACCAGGAGGCGCTCGACTCCGCCGCCGCGCGGGGGCTGATCACCGTGCACGGCACCGCGACGCGGGCCGACGTGCTGCGGGTCGCGGGCGTGCAGCGGGCCCGTTCGATCGTCGTCGCGGCCAACCGTGACGACACCGCGGTGCTCGTCACGCTGACGGCGCGGGAGCTGGCCCCGAAGGCGCACATCATCTCCTCGGTGCGCGAGGCGGAGAACGTGCACCTGGTGAAGCAGTCCGGCGCCGACCAGGTGGTGGTGTCGAGCGAGACGGCGGGACGGCTGCTCGGGATGGCCACCCGCAGCCCGCTGGTCGTCGCGATGGTGGAGGACCTGCTCACTCCCGAGGCCGGTCTCGCGATCGCGGAACGGCAGGTGGAGGCCTCCGAGGAGGGTGGGTCGCCGCGGCACCTGCCCGACATCGTGCTCGGCATCGTCCGGGACGGCAGGCTGTTCCGGGTGGACGCCCCTGAGGCCGACGCCATCGAGCACGGCGACCGGCTGCTCTACATCCAGAAGGTCACCCCCGCGGCGGAGAAGGTGCGCTGAGCGGGTGGTATGAAGCCGGCCCGGCCGGTGCTGCCTGGGTTTTGCCCCGGTGATCTGGGACCATGGCGGCGTGCGGCAGCGAGCGGAACGTGGACGGCCGGTGCCGTCGCTCACCTGGAAGGCGCTCGGTGTCGCCGCGCTCCCCGGCCTGCTGGTGCTGCTGGTGAGCTGGTGGATGGGTCCCTCGCTGTTCGGCCCGGTCGTGACAGAGGAGCGGCAGGTGGTGCGGGCGACCGTCACCCTGCCCGCGGACTGCACGACGCCGGGCGCGGAGGAGACCGTCGCCTTCGAGCTGAACGGCGAGCAGCGCAACGGCATCCTCAGCGGTTGCGGCCACGACCAGGACGAGCAGCTCGACGTCGCCGTGCCTGCCGACCCGGGCAGCGGCCTCATCGAGGTCCGGCACGCCAGCACCGTCCGCGGCACGAGCGACCTGCGCCGCCCGGTGGGGCTCGCGCTGCTGGTGCTCAGCTGCGGCGCGGGCGGGCTCTACGCCTACCTCGTCGTCCGCGGCCCGCGCCGCGTTCCCGCCCTCGCCTGACCCGCGAGTCCCCCGCCCAGACCCGCGAGTTCCGCGTTCGCGTTGTCGCGGATGCAGAAATCGCGGGCTCGAGTGGGGGACTCGCGAAGGGACGCGTCAGGAGACGTCGGCGCTGCTCGCGGCGAAGGTGTTGCAGTCGGCGATCCGGTTGTCCACGGCGCCCGCGCGCCACCAGTCCGCGTAGTGCGCGTTGCTGCCGTGGTCGCGGGTGCCCGAGGTGTCGTCGCCGCGTGTCTCCTGGTCTTGCCACGCCTTGTCGTACATGTCGCGGGTGATCGTGCCGCCGCGGTCGACGTGCGCGCCGAGGAACATCCCGGAGAAGCACTGCGCCTGCAGCTCCTTGCGGCGGGACATCTCCAGCCCTGCCTCACTGTCCTGGCCCGCCGCGTAGATCTCCTCCCACGCGGCGTCCATGATGCCGGCCACCTCCTGCACGTGGTGTCCGTACTCGTGCGCGAACAGGGCGAGGTAGACGCCGGGGTTGTCGCCGTACTGGTCGGTCTGCAGTCCCGCGAACGGCACGTACAGGCTGTTCTCGCAGTAGTACGCGGCCGTGGCGATGCCGACCTGGATGTTGCCGCACTCGGTCGAGAAGCCGTCGCCGGTCGGGAAGTGGAGGGTGGGCGGCGTGAACGGCAGGTTGTAGTGCTCCAGCAGCGGTCCCCACGCGGCGTCCAGGCACTGCCGCGCCGCCGTGAAGAACGCCTCCGCGGCGGCCTGGTCGGTCCGCCACGGCGGCAGCTCGCAGACGAGGTTCTGCAGGCCCGCGTCGGGATCCTGCAGCAGCGGATGGTCGGCGAGCTTGAGTATCTTCCGCGGCTCCCGCTCCTGGCTGGGCTCGGTGACCGCCGTCGTCGTCCGCTCCGTGGTCGTCTCACGGGTGGTGCTCGTCGGCGACTCGGTCGTCGTCGGTGGCGGCGGGCCGCCGGTCGTGGCCCCCGGAAAACCGTGATAACCGGTGTCGGTCGAACGCTGGTCATTGCCGCTGGTGAGGGTGATCACCACGACGAGGCTGACCACGAGCAGTGCCACCCCGCTGACCGACGCCGCGACGACCGGCCACCGGGCCGCCCGCCGGGGAGGCTGGGGAGGTGGGGGGTAACCGTGGCCACCCGGCCCGTGGGCGGGCCACTGGGGGCCGTGCGGCGGTTGCGTCATGCTTGCTGTCCCCGTCCTCGGCGTTGCTCAGGGCAGCATAACGAGCGTGCCACGACTGATCCCCCGGCTCGGCCCGGCTTGCATAATCCACACGACCGAAATGCGTACTGCCAAGACAGGAGCGAGGATCTCCCCATGACGGATTCGACCGGCTGGTCCACGCCGAACCCGGACGAGGACCCACGGCGAGGTGGCCAGCAGCCGGGACAGGGACCGCAGCAGCCGCAGCAGCCTCAGCAACCGCAGTATCCGCAGTACCCGCAGCAGGGTGGGCCCGGCCCCGGGTCGCCGCTCGGACACGGCAAACCGGGGGTGATCCCGCTCCGGCCGCTGAGCCTCGGCGAGATCCTGGACGGTGCCATCACCACGATGCGCAGGCACGCCGGTGTGGTGTTCGGCGCGTCGGCGGTGGTCGCGCTGCTGAGCGCCGTGCTGTACCTGATCGCGGACCTCTCCGTGCTGGACTCGCTGAACCAGGCGGTAACCATCGACGAGAACGCCCCGCCGGAGGAGCAGCTCGACCAGACCTTCACCGCGCTGCAGGACAGCCTCGCCAGCAGCGGCGTGGCCGCCCTGATCACCGTGCTCACGCAGACGTTCCTCGCCGGTTTCCTCACCGTCGTGGCGGGCAAGGCCGTGCTCGGCCAGTCGATCAGTGCAGGTGAGGCGTGGACGGAGCTCAAGCCGCGGCTGCTGCCGCTGTTCGGGCTGACCCTGGTGGTCACGCTCGCCGTGATGGTCGGCCTGTTCCTCTGCATCCTGCCCGGCATCTGGGTCTACGTGCTGCTCGCGCTGGCCACCCCGGCGCTGCTGCTCGAACGCGGCCGGGTCGGCGGGGCGCTGCGCCGGTCACGCGAGCTCGTGCGGGGTGCCTGGTGGCGCGTGTTCGGGGTGCTCATCCTCGCCACGATCATCGCCATCGTGATCAGCCTCGTCATCCAGATCCCGTTCGGCGCGTTCGGCGGCACCTTCTCCATGGACACCGGCATGTCCGTCGGTGACCTGCTGATCGTCCGGATCGGTGAGGCGATCGCGCAGACGATCACCGTGCCGTTCGTCGCGCTGGTCACCGCGCTGCTCTACATCGACCAGCGGATGCGCAAGGAGGGCCTCGACCTGGAGCTCGCCCGCGCGGCGGGCACGGCGTAGCGGCGGTGCTGCTCGCCGACGTCCCCGTCGAGATCGGCCGGGACGAGGCCCAGCGGGCCGCCCGCACCGAGCTCTCCGACCCGGCCTACGACGCGGCGAGTCCGGGGCCGCTGGTCACCGCGCTCGATTGGCTGGCCGACCGGCTGGCGGACCTGTTCAGCCTCGTCGGCGCGGTACCCGGCGGCCCCGGCGCGCTCGTGCTGCTGGTGCTGCTGCTCGTGCTGCTGGTGCTGGTCGTCCGGCTGCGTGCCGGACGGCTGGCGCGGCACGGGCGGCGGCGGAGCGGCGCGGTCTTCAGCGGTACGCGCCGTTCCGCTGCCGACCACCGCGCCGCCGCCGACGGGGCCTGGTCCCGGGGTGAGCTCGCCGACGCCGTCCGGGAGCGCTTCCGCGCGATCGTGCGCGACCTGGAGGAGCGGGGCGTGCTCGACGAGCGGCCCGGCCGGACGGCCGACGAGGCCGCGGCCGACGCCGCGCGCGGCCTGCCGGACGCCGCCGGGGAGCTGCGCTCGGCCGCGCTGCTGTTCGACGCCGTGCACTACGGCGGGGCCGCGGCGGACGAGGACGACTGCCTGCGGCTGGCCGCGCTCGACGAGCGGCTGCGGGCGAGCAGGCCGGTGAGCCTCGCATGAGCGCACCGGTCTCCCCGGACACGCGGCGGGCGTGGCGGGCGGCCCGCACGCCGGTGGCCATCGTGCTCCTGGTCGTGCTGGCCGGCGTGGTGCTCGCACTGGTGCGTGGTGGTGACGATCGCGCGCTCGACCCGCGCTCCTACGGGCCGGGCGGCGCGCATGCACTGGCCCGGTTGCTCGACGGCCAGGGCGTAGGTGTCGAGCCGGTGTTCCGCGCCGACGAGGCGGCCGCGGCCGGGGGCACGCTGCTGGTGACCCGCCCGGACCTGGTGCGGCCGGAACGGCTGGCGGCACTGGCCCGGCAGGCGGCGAGCGTCGTGCTGGTCGAACCCTCGGAGGAGACACTGCGGGCCGTCGCGCCCGCGCTCGACGCCACCGGCCCGCTGAACGAGCGGGTGCGGCAGCCGGGTTGCGCGCTGCCCGCGGCCGTCGAGGCAGGTTCCGTCGTGCTCGGCGGCACCGGCTACGACGGCGGGCAGAGCTGCTACGGCGGCGGGCTCGCGCGCGACGGCGACGTCACCGTGCTCGGCGGCGCGGGCCCGCTCAGCAACGCCGCGCTCGCCGACGAGGGCAACGCCGCCCTGGCGATGCGGCTGCTCGGCGAGCACGAGCGTCTCGTCTGGTACATCCCTTCGGCGGGCGACCCCGGCCTGCGGGCCGGGGAGGAGTCGCTGTACGGCCTGCTGCCCAGCGGCTGGGTCTTCGGCGCCGTGCAGGCGGGGATCGCGATCGTGCTGCTCGCACTGTGGCGGGCCCGCAGGCTCGGCCCGGTGGTCACCGAACCGCTGCCGGTGGTGGTGCGCGCCGCGGAGACCGTCGAGGGCAGGGCGCGGCTCTACCGGCGGGCCGGCGCCGCCGACCACGCCGCGGAGGCGCTGCGCCGGGCCGCCCGCGAGCGGCTGCTCCCGCTGCTGGGCCTTCCCCCCGACGCCGAACCGCAGGCGGCGGCCACCGCGATCGGCCACCGCGCCGGCCGCCACCCCGCCCAGGTCGGCGCCCTGCTGTACGGTCCGCCACCGACGGGCGACTCCGCACTGGTGGAACTGGCGGACGCCCTGGACGCACTCGAGAATGAGGCAGGACAGTGACAACCTCGACAACCTCAGCGACACCGGCACCGCCGCCGGAGCCCGACGCCCGGCAGGCCCTGATCGCGTTGCGGTCCGAGGTCACGAAGGCCGTCGTCGGAAACGACGCGGCGGTGACCGGGCTGATCCTCGCCCTGCTGTGCCGGGGGCACGTGCTGATCGAGGGCGTGCCCGGCGTGGCGAAGACGCTGCTGGTGCGCACGCTCGCGGCCGCCCTCGACCTGGAAACCGCGCGCGTGCAGTTCACCCCCGACCTGATGCCGGGTGACGTGACCGGCTCGATCGTCTACGACTCGCACTCGTCGGAGTTCACCTTCCGCGAGGGGCCGGTGTTCACCAACCTGCTCCTCGCCGACGAGATCAACCGCACCCCGCCGAAGACCCAGTCGGCGCTGCTGGAGGCGATGGAGGAGCGGCAGGTGTCGGTCGAGGGCAAGGCGCGCGCGCTGCCCGCCGAGTTCATCGTGATCGCCACCCAGAACCCCGTCGAGTACGAGGGCACCTACCCGTTGCCGGAGGCGCAGCTCGACCGGTTCCTGCTCAAGCTGGTCATGCCGCTGCCGCCGCGGGAGGACGAGATCGGCATCCTCACCCGGCACGCCGAGGGCTTCGACCCGCGCGACCTCGGAGCGGCCGGGGTCGGTGCCGTCGCCGGGGCTGCCGACCTGCGGGCAGGCCGGAAGGCCGTGCGCGGGGTCACCGTGGGCCATGAGGTGATCGGCTACGCGGTGGACCTGTGCCGCGCGACCAGGTCGGCGCCGGGCGTCCGGCTCGGGGTGTCGCCGCGCGGCGCAACGGCACTGCTGGCGGTGTCCAGGGCGTGGGCCTGGCTGTCCGGCCGCGGGTACGTCACGCCGGACGACGTGAAGACGCTGGCCCGTCCCGCGCTGCGGCACCGCGTCGAGCTGCGCCCGGAGGCCGAACTGGAGGGCGCCACCGTCGACGGGCTGCTGGAGCGCGTCCTCGCCACCGTGCCGGTCCCGCGCTGAGGGTGGAAGGGTGATCGACGTGACAGCTTCGGCCCGGATCCCGGCCGCGCGGCTCGGATAGCCATGGCTCTCACCGGAAGGGCCGGCCTGCTCGCCCTCGCCGGCGCGCTCGTCGTGGGCCTGCTGCTGCCGCACTGGACCGGTGTGCTCGTGGTGTCCGGCGTCGTGCTCGCCGGTGTGCTCGCGGACCTGCTGCTGGCGGGGAGCGTGCGGCGGCTCGGCTTCTCCCGGTCGGGAGCGACGGCCGTGCGGCTCGGCGAGGAGGCGGAGGTGACGCTGCGGGTGCGCAACCCCGGTCGCAGGGCGGTGCGCGGCACGCTGCGGGACGCGTGGCCGCCGAGCGCGAGCGCCCGCACCGGCAGGCAGCCGATCGATGTGCCGCAGGGGCAGGCGCGCCAGATCGTGACGGTGCTGCGGCCGACGCGCCGGGGCGACCGCAGGGCCAGCCGGGTGACCGTGCGGGCGACCGGTCCGCTGGGGCTGGCCGCCCGGCAGGGTTCGCACGAGGTGCCGTGGACGGTGCGCGCGCTGCCGCCGTTCCACAGCAGGCGGCACCTGCCCGGCAGGCTCGACCGGCTGCGCGAGCTGGACGGGCGCAGCGCCGCGCTGGTGCGCGGGCAGGGCACCGAGTTCGACTCGCTGCGGGAGTACGTGGCCGGCGACGACGTCCGCTCGATCGACTGGCGCGCGACGGCACGAGCGGCCGACGTCATGGTGCGCACGTGGCGGCCGGAACGCGACCGGCACGTCGTGCTCGTGCTGGACACCGGGCGCACGGCCGCGGGACGGGTCGGTGACGGCACCCGGCTCGACGCCGCGATGGACGCCGCGCTGCTGCTGGCGGCGCTGGCCTCGCGGGCGGGTGACCGGGTGGATCTGCTCGCCTACGACCGGCAGGTGCGGGCGAGCGTGCAGGGGGCGCCGGCCGGGTCGCTGCTGCCCGCGCTGGTGGAGGCGATGGCGCCGCTGGAGCCCGCGCTGGTGGAGTCGGACGCGCGCGGCATGGTCGGCGAGGTGCTGCGCCGCACCCGGCGGCGCTCGCTGGTGGTGCTGGTGACCGGCCTCGATCCGGCGCCGATCGAGCAGGGCCTGCTGCCGGTGCTGCCCTCGCTGACGGCGCGGCACCGGCTGCTGCTGGCGGCGGTGGCCGATCCGGTGGTGGCGGAGATGGCGCGGGGCCGGGGCGACGCCGAGGCGGTGTACGGCGCCGCGGCCGCGGAGCGCACGCTCGCCGAGCGCCGCCACGTCACTGCGCTGCTCGGCAGGCACGGCGCTGAGGTCGTGGACGCGGTGCCGGAGGAGCTGTCGCCGGCGCTGGCCGACCGCTACCTGGCACTGAAGGCCGCAGGCCGCCTCTGACCGGGTGCACTGTTTCCGCAGGTCACCGGTCGTGAGTGCGGAGTCGTGTTCTAACTCGTGTGCACACTCACGAGAGGTGACCAGGCACAACGCCGCGCGTGCCTGCTCAGCACGGCTTGCGGCACACGTAGAGGGAGTCCATCGGGTTCTCCGGCACGTCGGGCACCTCGATCTCGGTGAAGCCCGCCTCGGCCAGCATCGTGCGCGCGAGCCGCTCACCCCAGACCGTGCCGCCCGGCGCCGCCGCGCGCCAGCGAAACGGTGAGGCAGTGCAGCGTGCTGATCGCGTACAGCAGCGGCGCCAGCGGGTTCGTCAGGTTCTCCTCCAGCTCGCTCGACGCCTTGATGTCCATCATCACGAAGTGGCCCCCTGGCACGAGCGCTCGTACACGCGCCGCAGCACGTCCGCGGGCGCCGCCTGGTCGTGGATCGCGTCGAAGGCGAAGATCGCGCCGAACGGCGGCTCGACCGGCAGCGCGACGACGTCGCACACGACGAACTCCGTGTTGGCCAGCCCCCGCTCGGCCGCCTCGGCCCTGGCCTTGGTGACGGCGTCGGCGCCGAGGTCGTAGCCGGTGAACGTCGAGGCCGGGAAGGCCGCCGCCAGCAGGTTGACCGCGTGCCCGGTGCCGCAGCCGATGTCGGCGACGCTGGTTCCCGCGCTCAGCAGGGCGGGCAGTTCGCCGGTCAGCGGCAGGATGCCGTCGACCAGCTGCTCGTCGAAGAGCCCGCGGCTGATGGCGTCCATGACGTCGGTGCTCGGCCGGAACTCCTCGTACGGCACCCCGCCGCCCTCCCGGAACGCCCGTGCCACGCCGTCGACGTGCTCCCCGAGGTGGGCGTTGACCAGGCTGACCGGCGCCAGGTTGGCCGAGCCGCCGCCGGTGAGGCAGACGGCGTGCTCCGCGGGCAGCGTGTAGGTCGCCGAGGCGCCGTCGTAGGTGAAGATCCCGCCCGTGGTCAGCGCGCCGAGCCACTCCCGCACGTAGCGCTCCTGCAGCCCGGCCCGTTCGGCGAGCCCGGCACTGGTCGCCGGGCCTCTGGCGGCGGCCTCGAACAGCCCGGTCCGGTGGCCGATGTGAATGAGATGGCTCAGCAGCCCGCCGGTGTAGAGCTCGAAGAGGCGCCCGGCGAAAGCCTCGGCCCGGTCGTGGTCCACAGTGGATGCCGATGAGGTGGTCATCGCAGGCTCCTCGGCTCGATGCAATTCGCTGCACCGGACGTTAGGCGGCGACGCCCCGGCACATCGGTCCAACCGGGGCCAATTTTGTGGCGCACCGTGGGTCGTTCTTCCCACGCGCGGAGCGCTCAGCCGGCCACCGGGGCCTCGTCACCGGCGGCGCGGGCGTCCACGTCGCCGGTCTCACCCTCCGCCGCCGCGCGCCTGCCGAGCACGAACACGTAGGCGAGGAACGCCGCCTCGGCGGCCACGCCGATGCCGACCCGCGCCCATGTCGGCAGCCCCGACGGCGTCACGAACGCCTCGATCAGCCCCGACACCAGCAGTACGACGACCAGCCCGAGCGCGATCGCGACCACCGACCGGCCCGCCCTGGCCAGTGCCGCCGACCGGGTCAGCCCGCCAGGGTCGAGCACCGTCCAGCCCAGCCGCAGCCCGGTCCCGGCCGCGACGAACACCGCCGTCAGCTCCAGCAGCCCGTGCGGCGCGAGCAGGCCGAGAAAGAGCTCCCCCCGGCCTGCCGAGGTCATCAGCCCGATACCGACACCGAGGTTGAGCGCGTTGGTCCACAGCACGAGCAGCACCGGCAGGCCGAGCAGCACCCCCAGCACCAGCGAGGCCGCGGCGACCTGGGCGTTGTTGGTCCACACCTGCGCGGCGAACGAGGCGGCCGGCTCACTGGAGTAGTACGCCTCGTAGCCACCGCCGGGCTCCGTCATCGCGCGGATCTCGTCCGGTGCCGCGATGGTCGCGCGCACCCGCGCGTCGCTCGCGATCCAGGCCGACAGCAGCCCGGTGACCACGGTGAACACCACGGTCGTCGCGACCCACCACGGCCAGCTGCGGTACACGGCGGCCGGGAACCGGCGCGAGAAGAACAGCCCCACCTCCCGCCACGCGGGGCTGTGCGTGCCGGTCACCGCGGAGCGGGCCTTCGTGACCAGCGAGGAGAGCCGGGCGAGCAGCGCCGGATCCGGGCTCGTCGAGCGCACGATCGACAGGTGCGTCGCGGCGCGCTGATACAGCCGCACCAGCTCGTCGGCCTCCGGGCCGCGCAGCCGCCCGCTGCGCCGCACCAGCTCTGCCAGCCGGTCCCACTCGGCGCGGTGCGCGGCGACGAACACATCCAGATCCACGCGAACACACCCCTGCCTGTCCGGACAACGCCTGCCGAAACCATACTTTCCGGGTGCCGCACGAATCCGACCTCGTCACGGGTGACGCCGTGGTGCTGGAGCTACGGCTCGCCCGCTCGGCGACCCGGGCGCTGGCGATGGCGATCGACATCGCGGTGCAACTGGTGGCCCTCGTGGTGTTCGCGGTGCTGCTGGTGCTGCTCGGCGAGCTGGACAACGCGCTGCTCGGTGCGCTGATCATCGCCGGCCAGATGCTGGTGCTGATCGGCTACCCCGCGATCTTCGAGACGCTCAGCCGGGGCCGCACGCTCGGCAAGCTGGCGCTCGGCCTGCGCGTGGTGCGGGAGGACGGCGGCCCCATCCGGATGCGGCACGCGCTCACCCGCGCCCTGGCCGGCGCCTTCGTCGACTTCGGGCCGTTCTGGATCTGGAGCGTCATCGGGTTCGTGACGTCGCTGAGCTCCCGCAAGGCCAAGCGCGTCGGCGACTACCTGGCCGGCACGGTCGTCATCAGGGAGCGGGCACCGGAGGCCGCGGCGCCGACGATCGGGATGCCGCCTGCGCTCGCGTCGTGGGCGGCCCAGCTCGACCTGACCAACCTGCCCGACCCGCTCGCCCTCTCCGTCCGCCAGTACCTCGGCCGCTACGGGCAGCTGACCGAGGCCGCGCGCGAGCATGTCGGGCGGCGGCTCGCGGACGAGGTGGCGGGGCACATCGGGGCTCCGGTCCCGCCGCAGGTGCCCGCGTGGGCCTACCTCGCCGCCGTGCTGGCCGAGCGGCGCGCCCGCGACCACGCCCGCGCGAGCGGCATCCCGGTGGCGGGCGGCCACGCCCCGCCCCAGCCGTACCAGCCCTACCAGCAGAGCCAGCCCTACCAGTCGCCCCAGCCCTACCAGCCTTACCAGCACAGCCGGCCACCACCCGCTCCCTACCTTCCGCGTGAGCAGGACGGCGGCGACGGCCCGTTCGCCCCGCCGGGCTGAGGTTCTCGGGTTCTCGGGGAGGCGTTCAGGCCGTTCAGGCCAGTGCCCCGGCGATCAGCTCGTCGCTGAGCTCGCGCAGCCGCCGCCGGGCCGCCGGGTCCAGTGCCTGTGGATGCGGCTCCGCCTCCCGCGTGCCGTTGAAGTAGCGCCCGCTGACGCCGTCGACGTCCGCGTCGGTGATGAGCCGCAGGGTCGCCGCGCCGCCCTCGGCGACGCTGCTCGCCGGTTCCCTGCCGGACTCCCGGACCATCGTGGTGTCCATGAACGTGGCCGGGTGCAGCGCGTTCACTGTCACGCCGGTGCCTCGCAGCTCGTCCGCGAGGTCGATCGTGAACATGACCTGCGCCAGCTTGCTCCGCATGTAGGCCCGCATCCCGCCGTAGCCGTGGCGCAGCTGCGGATCGCCGAAGTCGATCTCCTCCTGCCCGGCCGACGCGACGTTGACAATTCGCGCCGGTGCGCGCAGCAGCGGAAGGAGCTTGTGCGTCAGGTGGAACCCGGCGAGGTAGTTGACGGCGAAGCGCAGCTCGATGCCGTCGGCGCTCTCCGCGCGCCGGGACGGGTCCGCCCCGGCGCCGATACCGGCATTGTTCACGAGCACGTCCAGCCGGTCGTGGCTCCGGCCGATCTCGTCGGCGAGCCGGTCCACCTGCCGCAGGTCGGCGAGGTCGGCGCGGACGACCTCGGCACCGAGGTCGGTGCGCAAGCGGCGCAGCCTGCCGGCGTCGCGGCCGTGTGCGATCACCGCCGCGCCCGCGGCGCTGAGCTCGCCTGCCAGGTACCGGCCGAGGCCGTCGGTGGCGCCGGTAACGAGGATTCGTTGCTCTGTCAAGGGTCTCATCGATCAGCCCCGATCAGTTCCGTTCCCGATCACGCGGCCGTCGCCGCGCCTCCCGTAGGGTGTCGTCATGGCCGTACCCGAGCTACACAGATTCACTCTCGACAACGGCCTGCGAGTGGTGCTCGCGCCCGACCGGACGGCTCCGGTCGTCGGTGTCAGCGTGCACTACGACGTGGGCTTCCGCTCGGAACCGGAGGGGCGCACGGGGTTCGCGCACCTCTTCGAGCACCTCATGTTCCAGGGCAGCGAGAGCCTGGAGAAGCTGGCGCACTTCCGTTACGTGCAGAGCAGCGGCGGCGTGTTCAACGGCTCGACGCACCCGGACTACACCGACTACTTCGAGGTCCTGCCCTCGGCCGCGCTGGAGCGGGCGCTGTTCCTCGAGGCCGACCGGATGCGCGCACCGAAGCTGACGGCGGAGAACCTGGCCAACCAGATCGACGTGGTCAAGGAGGAGATCCGGCTCAACGTGCTGAACCGGCCCTACGGCGGGTTCCCGTGGATCCTGCTGCCGCCGGTGCTGTACTCCACGTTTCCCAACGCGCACAACGGCTACGGCGATTTCACCGACCTCGAACAGGCTTCGCTGGACGACTGTGCCGCCTTCTTCGACACCTACTACGCACCCGCCAACGCGGTGCTCACCGTCGCGGGCGACCTCGAGGTCGACCGCGCGCGCGAGCTGATCGACAAGCACTTCGGTGACGTGCCTGCGCGGCCGAAACCGGCGCGCCCTTCCTTCGCCGAGCCACGGCCGGGCAGGGAGCTGCGCGGCAGCCACACCGATCCGCACGCGCCGCTGCCCGCGCTCGCCGTCGGCTACCGGATGCCCGACCCGGTCAACGAGCTCGACGGCTACCTGGCCAATCTGGTGCTGGCCGGGCTGCTCAGCGACGGCGACGGTTCGCGGCTGCAGCAGCGGCTCGTGCACCGCGAGCCGCTGGTCACCGACATCAACGCGGGTGCGGGCCTTTTCGGCCCGTTCGAGGCGCGCGACCCGGACACGTTCTCGGTCACCGCCGTGCACCCGCCGGACGTCAGCCCCGAGCGGGTACTGGGAGCGCTCGACGAGGAGCTCGACGCGCTGGCCGTCACCCCGCCCGGCGAGCAGGAACTGGCCAAGGTGACCGCGCGCTGGAGCGCGAACCTGCATTCCGAGCACGACCGGCTGATGTCGCGCACGCTCGCGCTCGGCTCGTTCGAGCTGCTCTACGACGATCCCGGGCTGGTGTACGGGCTGGCGGACCGGATCGCGGCCGTCACCGCGGAGGGCGTCGCCGAGGCCGCGAAGGCGCTGCGCCCGGACGCGCGCGCCGTGCTCGTCGTCGAACCGGATCAGGGAGGTACCCAGTGACTGCCGTGTCCCACCGCAGCGCGGAGGAGATCGGCGCCACGCCGCACGGTCCGCGCGCCGTTCCCGCTCTCGGCGAGCAGCGTGCCGTCGCGGACATCACCCACGCCGACACCGTCCTCGGCAACGGGTTGCGCGTGCTCGCCGTGCGCAAGGCCAACGTGCCGCTCGTCGAGCTGCGCCTGCTGATCCCCTTCGCGGGTGAGGCGCCGATGCACCCGGCGACCGCAGAGGTACTGGCGGAGTCGATGCTGACCGGCACCGCCCGCCGCGACCGCGTCGCGATCGACACGGAGCTCGCGCTGATCGGCGGTGAGCTTGGAACGAGCGTCGATCCGGAGCACCTCGCCGTGTCCGGCGGGGCGCTGGCCAGCGGATTGCCCACGCTGCTGGACGTGCTCGCCGACACGCTGACCGGAGCGTCCTATACGGACAGTGAGGTGCGCAGGGAGATCGATCGTGTCGTGGAGCGGCTCGCCGTCGCGCGGACGCAGCCGAGGGTGATCGCCCGCGAGGCGTTGCAGCGCCACCGCTACGGCGACCACCCCTACACGCGTGAGGTGCCCAGGGCCGAGGACGTCGCCGCCGTGACGCCGGAGGACGTGCGCGCGCTGCACACCGCTTCCGTGCTGCCCCGGGGCTCGACGCTGGTGCTGGTCGGCGACATCGACCCGGACACGGTCACCGGTGACGTGGAGCGGGCGCTCGCGGGCTGGGAGGCCGGCCGTGCGGCCGCCGAGCTGCCTCCGCTGCCCGAACTCGCGGGCGGCGACGTCCTGCTCGTCCCGCGCTCGGGCGCGGTGCAGTCACAGATCCGGCTCTCGGCGCAGGCGCTGCCCCGGACCGATCCGCGGTATCCCGCGCTGCAACTGGCGAACTTGGCCTTCGGCGGCTACTTCTCCTCCCGGCTGGTGGAGAACATCCGGGAGGACAAGGGCTACACCTACAGCGCGCACTCCGGCTTCGAGTTCACCGGCGCGAGCGCCACCGTGCAGGTCGAGGCCGACACCGCCAACGAGGTCACCGCTGCCGCGCTGCTGGAGACCCGCTACGAGCTCGGCAGGCTCGGCCTGGTGCCGCCGACGGCCGACGAGATCGAGTCGGTACGGCAGTACGCGATCGGCTCGCTGCTCATCGGCCTTTCGTCGCAGGGCGGGCTGGCCGGGCAGCTCTCCGCGCTCACCGCGGTCGGGCTCGGCCCGGAGTGGCTGGCCGGACACCCGCAGCGGGTCGCCGACGTGAGCTCCGACGAGGTGGTCCAGGCGGCGCTGGACTTCTTCGCGCCCAGCCGGTTCACCGGGGTCGTCGTCGGTGACGCCGACACGCTCGCGCCGCAGCTGACCGCGCTCGGCGGGGTCAGGGTGGAGTCGCCGCGCCCATGAGCAGCCCGCCCTTCCAGCTGGGCGCTTCTCCGGCCCTTTCCCGGTCCACCGCGAACCGGCAGGAGGAGCTGCGGGCCGATCCGCGGCGGCTTTCCGGGCGATGGGCGGACGCGCGGGTGGTGCTGCTCGACGACAAGGGGCGCTCCCCGGTGCCCGCCGAGCACGTCACCGGCGCCGCGGCCACCGACGTCCCGCTCGCCACGCGCAAGGCGCTGGACTTCGGCACCGAACCGCCGGAGGACGCCGTGTTCCTCGGCGAGTGGCAGGACGCGGACTACTGGGTGCTGCCCGGCGATCCCGGCGCCGACGCCGAGACGGCCGGCGTGCGGAGCGGCTGGGGCGTGTGGCAGGAGGTGCCACGCACCGGCGACGAGGTGTGGATCGACCTGCGCGGGTTCGGCTCCCAGCTCGACGACACCTCCGCCGGGTTGTTCACCACCGCGATGGCGCTGCGCAACTGGCACCGCCGCGCGCGGTTCTGCGCCAGGTGCGGCGAGCGAGCCCACCCGCTCCACTTCGGCTGGGCGACGCGGTGCGCGGGGTGCGGGCGCGAGGAGTACCCGCGCACCGATCCGGCGGTGATCTGCCTGGTGCACGACGACGCGGGCACCAACGGCGAGCGGGTGCTGCTGGCCCGGCAGCCGATCTGGCCGCCGGGGCGGTACTCGGTACTCGCCGGGTTCGTCGAGGCCGGTGAGTCGCTGGAGGGCTGCGTGGAGCGGGAGATCCGGGAAGAGGCGGGCGTCGACGTGCGCGACATCCGCTACCTCGGCAGCCAGCCGTGGCCGTTCCCTCGCTCGATCATGCTGGGCTTCGCCGCGCGGGCCGACGCCGGGGCACCGCTGGTTCCCGCGGACGGCGAGATCGAGGACGCCCGGTGGGTCCCCCGGCACGAGGTGCGCTCGGCCTTCGCGGGGGAGCACGCGGACCTGCTGCTGCCCGGCAGCGCGTCGATCGCGTACGTCATGCTCCGGGCCTGGGCCACGGCCGATCCCTGAGCAGGCCCGCGACGATCTCCCCGGCCGGTGCCGCCACGTCCACCGTGCACCCGGGCTCGTCGGCCCCGAGCGGTTCCAGGTCGGCGAGCTGCGAGTCGAGCAGCGACACCGGCATGAAGTGGCCCGAGCGGGTGGTCATGCGGCGCGCGATCAGCTCCCGCCCGCCCCACAGGTGCAGGAACCACGCGGGACCGCCCGTGCGCAGCGTGTCCCGGTAGCGGCGTTTGAGGGCGGAGCAGGTGACCACGCCACCGCGCTCGGCGTGCGCGCCGATCCATGCGGCGATCGCGTGCAGCCAGGGCAGCCGGTCGTCGTCGGTGAGCGGGGTGCCCGTGGTCATCTTCTCGATGTTCGAGCGCGGGTGGAACTCGTCCGCCTCCGCGTAGTCCACCCCGAGCGCGGTGGCCAGGGCCGTGCCCACCGTGGTCTTTCCCGACCCGGACACGCCCATCACGACGATGACGGTCACCGCGCCTCCTTTCTCCTCCGGCGCCGTGCACCGGCGTCGCCACCGGCTCCTGGGGCCAACGTACGTGCATTGGCCGATCCAGTAATCTCGGCCCGCACGGACATCCGAAAATGGGGGCGACACGGGGTGAGCGGGGCACGGGCGGCCGGACTGTTGTTGGGTGTGCTGGCCGACGGCGCGGTCGGTGGCAAACAGCGCGGGCGGCCGGTGGGCGGCGCCGCCACGGCCACCGCGGTGCTGTTCGGTGTGGCCGCCGGGCGCGCGGGCCGCGGGCGCCCGGTGCTGCGGGCCGCGAGCACGGCGGCCGCCACGTGGGCCGTGCTCGGAGCCGCGCGGATCGCGGCCGACGGCACCCAGCTCGCGCGTGACCTGGAGACCGGTGAGCTGCGGAGTGCCCGCGGGATACTGTCCGCGCTGGACACGCGTTGCACGGACGAACTCGACGTCATCGGACTCTCCCGCGCCTCGGTGGAAGCCGTCGCCGAGCACACGTCCGACCAGGTGGTCGCGCCGCTGGCGTGGGGTGCCGTCGCGGGAGTGCCCGGCCTGCTCGGTTCCCGCGGGATCACCGCGCTGCGCAGGCGTGCCGCCGGGTGGGGGCCGCGCTACCGCTGGGCCGGCTGGGTCCTCGCGCGGCTCGACGAACTGGTGCACCTGCTGCCCGCCCGGGTGGCGGCGGCGCTCACCGTCGCGGCGGCCCCGGTGGTGGGCGGTTCGGCCGGTGCCGCGTGGCGAGCGTGGCGGCGGGACACGGCGGTGCATCCCAGCCCGAACGCGGGCCGCGTCGAGGCCGCGTTCGCCGGGGCGCTGGAGATCCGGCTCGGCGGGCGCACCGTGTACCCGCATGGTGTGGTCGAGCTGCCGGTGCTCGGCGACGGCCGCAATCCCGACGCCGGGCACGTGACGCGGGCGGTGGAGCTGTCCCGCGTGGTCGGCTGGCTGGCCACCGCCGCATCGGCGGTGTTCGCCGTGCTCGCGGGCCTCCGCGGCCGCTGACCGGCTGGCTGGTTTCAGCCCGGCGGCGTACGCCGGAGCACCTGCGCGCGGGCGGCGGCGTCGAATCCCTCCGCGCGGCAGGCCAGCCGCTCGCCGATCCGCTCGCGCTGCGCGACGTCCTTGTTGCCGCCGAACTTGAACTTCGCGCGGACGCCGGTCACCGTCAGCTCCACTCCGCGGATGCCGGGCAACCTGCGCCGGTCCTCCTCGTCGCCGGTCCGCACCGGCACCCGGGTGCCGGGCTCCTCGAAATGGGCGAGCTGCCGGGTCAGCAGCGCCGCCTTCCGCCCCGGGTCGTCGATCACCCGCGCCGTGCACTCCAGCTGCACCGACGCGTAGTAGGAGGTGGGGACGCGCTTCGCGGGGTCGGTGCCCGGTGCGGCGTTCCACCCGGCCGGGACGTAGGCGTAGTCGCCGGTCACCGTGAGCAGCGCGTGCGGGTTCTCCTCCAGCAGGGGCCAGATCGGGTTCGCCCGCGCCAGGTGCAGCCACACGGCCGCCGCGCCGTCGTACACGAAGTGCGTCGGCTGGACGACCGGCAGGTCGCGGCCGCGCCCGGCCGCGACCAGGTGGCCGAAGTCGTGCCCGGCCAGCCAGTCGCGCCATTCGGCGTCGTCGGTCGCACCGTCCCAGGGATGGATCAGCATGACCTCACCCTGCCGGGCCGAGTGGATATCGAAAAGTGCCACTGGCGCCCAAGATGCAAGGACCACTTTTGCGGGTTCAGTGCTCCCGGCGGCCGGGCGGGACCGCGGCGGTGTCCTCGGTGTCGGCAGTGTCTTCGGTGTCCTCGGCGAGCATCTGCGCGACCGACCTGCGCCGGTCCGGACGTGGCCGGTCGGTGCCCAGCGCGCCACCCGGCCGCAGCTCACGGACGGTGAAGTACAGCCAGGCCAGGACGGCCATCGTGCCGAACGCGATCCACTGCAGGGCGTAGGAGAAGAACGGGCCCGCGTCGAGCTTCGGCAGCGGCAGCGGGTCGAGCACGCCGGGCTGCTCCGGCTCCAGCTGGAAGTAGCCGGGCCGGATGTCCTGCCCGGTCGCCTCACCGACCACCGCGGAGCTGACGGCGTAGGCGTGCAGCCTGCCGCCCGTGGAGTCGTTGGCGAACGCCGTGCGGTCCTGCGGGTCCACCTCGTCGCGGCGCACCCGCGCCGTCACCTCCACCTCGCCTGAGGGCGGCGCGGCGTAGGGCGGCACGCGGGTGCGGTTGTCCGGCCGCACGTAGCCGCGGTCGATCAGCACGACCTGCCCTTCGGTGGTGCGCAACGGCGTCAGCACCTCGAACGCCGGCTCGCCCTGCACCGTCCGCAGGCGGGCGATCACCTCGTCCCCGGCCAGGTAGGTGCCGCGGATGAGCACCCGCGACCACTCGGTGCCGTCGTCCGGGGCGCGGCCGGCGGGCAGCACCTCGGCCAACGGCCGCGGCGCGGCGGTGAAGGACTCCTGCAGCGCGGCGTTGCGCACCTCGCGCTCGTCGTCCCGGCTGAACTGCCACGGCGCCAGCAGCGTGTAGCAGGCGGTGGCGAAGGTGAACACCACCAGCGTGAGCGCCAGCCAGCTTGGCCGGAGCAGGACTTTCAACCGCACACTGCAAAGGTATGCGGTGCCGCCGCGGTCCGGCACACAGCCCTCCGCGACGCGGCGCGGCTCACACCGCGGGCGCGAGACCCTCCCACCGCACGACCCAGCCGCGCTCGCGCGGGAACCCCGGCGCGTGTTCCCGCGGCCCGTCGCTCCAGCCCGCGCACATCATGGCCACCGCGTAAAGCAGCCCGCCCACGGCCGGGAAGTACGGCGAGGGCACGCCGGACTTGCTGCTGGCGGGCAGGCCGGTCTCGGTGAACTCGAACGTCTCGCGCAGCAGGAAGTCCACCGCCCGCTCCCGGTCGCCGAGCCTGGCCGCGTTCATCGCCAGCAGCGGGAAGTCCCAGGTGTAGAGATCGTCGAGCGGCCACGACTCGTACACCTTCCGCGCGGTCGCGCGCATCGTGGCCACGTCCACCCCGTCGCCGGGCAGCATCGCGTAGGGCGCCACCGGGTCCGGATGATCGGTGGTGTGCTCGGTCCACATGTTCTCGACGCCCTCGTAGAGAACGTACACGCCCTCCTGCACCGGTAGCGGCGCCAGCCCGGCGAGCACGGCGTCCCAGTGCGGCTCCCGCGGCAGCCCCAGCCGTTCCCGCCACCGCTGGGCGATCCGCAGGCCGAACCGCCAGTAGGACAGCTCGAACGCGGGATTGGTGGTGATCGCGGGATCGTTCTGCTCGTTGGCCGTGATGATCGGCGGCCCGAGCACGTACCGGCCGGTCTCCCGCTCCAGGTGCGCGAACGAGGCCATGAACTCGGCCGTCTCGAACAGCACGGTCCGCCACTTCTCGAGCGTCGCGCGCCGCGGGTGCGCCCGGTAGTCGAGCTCGGCGAGGAAGGCCGGATGCGGCTGCTGCCACAGCAGCAGCGTGTTCTGCAGGCCGGGCGACTGGCGCCCGTCGGCGGTGGTCATCTTCGGCCAGCGCGCACCCCGGAAGCCCTGCTCGGCGGCGCGACGGCGGCCCGAGGGCAGGAAGCGGCGGTAGATGTCGGTGCCGCGGTCGAGCAGGGGCCAGCGGTTCCACAGCGCGTAGTGCGCGGCGTGCCAGAGGTACATCTCCATGTGGAACTTGCCGTACCAGCCGTTGTTGACGAGGCCGGACTCCTGCGGCGGCTCGTCGCCGGCCTCGTTGAGGGCGAGGTGGTACTGGCTGAGCACCACGCGCCGCTCCAGCTCGCGCCACCGTGGGTCGGTGCTGCCGGAAAGGTCCACCGCGCCGCCGGAGCGCCAGAACCGGGGCCACCAGTGGGCGCTGGCGGCCGAGACGGCGGGGGCGGGCGGGGCAGGCCGCGCCTGCCCCGCCGGGGCGAAGAGGCAGCTCACCGCCAGCTGGTCGGTCGTGCCGCCGGTGAGCTCGTAGCGGTGCCGCCGGTCGGCCGCCCGCGAGAGCCTGCCGTGGCCGGACCACGCCACGCTCGCCTGGTACTCGGTGTCGTCCAGCCGGTGCGTGATCGCCGCGCGGCCGGGGCCGCGCCCGCGCAGTTCGGTGACGTGTGCGTCGGGGCGGTCCCAGAAACCCACGTACGGCGCCGAGAACTTGCCCTGGCCCGCGGCGGTGGCGTAGGGGAAGTCGAGGAAGACCGAGAGCCGGGCGAGCCGGACCAGCGGCGAGGTCACGGTGACCGCGACCGCGTCCGCGCCGGGGTGGCACACCGTCTCCACCTCGACCGGCACGCCCTCCAGCGAGAAGCTGCTCAGCAGCCGTCCGGTCCACAGTTCCAGCCGCTGCCGCTGCCCGGTCAGGTCCGCTTCCGTCGCCTCGGTGCCGTCCGCCTTGAGCAGCCGCATGCCCAGCCGGCCGAGGTTGATCCGATGCGGGTTGCCGCGCAGCCACTCGTACAGCTCCGGCTCGCCCGCCTCGTCGGTCCAGTACCGGACCGGCCTGCCGTAGGTGTCCCAGACCGTGCCCCGGTAGTCCTCGATGCGCTTGCCCTCGGGCAGCGGGTCCTCGTGCCAGCCCCAGTCGGACATGGTCGCGAACGGGGTGAACGTCTGCAGGCCGGTGATGTCGGCGCCGAAGGCGAACCGGCCGTTGCCGACCTGGACGGGCAGCTCCGCGTCGTTGCGGGTTCGCACGACGTCGTGCCGGCTGACGAGCGCGTGGCGGTCGATCACCGGGGTGCCCGCCGCCCGCGCCTCCGCTCCGAGCACCCGCGCGATCAACGGCGTGGCCGCCGCGCCGCCGATTCCCTGCAACATCGCTCTGCGCGTGACCATGCGGCTTCCCTCCGGCGAGAACTCGTCACCAGGAAAGCTAGGGATCGGTTTCTTACCGGCTCAAGGCTCTGTCCGTATGTGGCCACCGGCCCGGGTGCTACAGAACCTGTCCTTGATCCCATGCAGGTGCGGCGTTGTGCCTGGTCACCTCTCGTGAGTGCGCACGCGAGTTAGAACACCGTTACGCACTCACGACCGGTGACCTGCGCAAATGGTTCGCCCTGGTCCGCTCCAGCAGGTTCGAGGACGCTCTCAGTACTTGAGCGCGTCCCGCGCGGCGGCGAGTGCCTGCCGCGCGTAGCCGCCGCCGAACACCGCCGCGTGCATCAGCAGCGGGAAGAGCTGATGCAGTCCGGTCCGGTCCCGCCAGCCCGGGGACAGCGGCGCACCCGCGTCCGTGGCCGCTTCGGCGTAGGCACCCAGGATGCGGTCCAGCAGCGGCGTGCCGAACAGCCGCAGCATGGCGAGGTCGGTCTCCCGGTGCCCGCCGTGCGCGGCGGGATCGATCAGCCACGCGCGCCCGTCCTGTGCCCAGTGCACGTTGCCGCTCCACGCGTCGCCGTGCAGCCGGGCCGGTGGTTCGGGCGCGCCCGCCAGCTCGGGCAACCGCGCGCACACCTCGTCGAACACCGCCGCCTGCCCGGTGGTGAGCAGGCCGCTGTCGGTACAGGTGCGGACGTAGGGCTCGATGCGGTGCCGGGCGTAGAAGTCCGGCCAGTTGTCGTGCCGCTCGTTGCGCATCGGCGCGAGCCCCATCCACGCGTCCACCGGGCCGCCGGGCGGCGGGGCGCCGAACGCGGGCGCACCGCGCAGGTGCAGTGCCGCCAGGCCACGGCCGAACGCCTCGGCGGCGCGCTCGCCGGGCGCACCCGGTGCCACGTAGTCGATGACCAGCCACTCGTGGTCGTACCCGTGCACGGCGGGCAGCGGCACGTCGCCGTACTCGGCGAGCCAGCCGAGCCCGGCCGCCTCCGCGCGTGCCGCGCCCTCGCCCGCTCCGCGCTTGGCGACCACCTGCCCGCCGCCGGACAGGCTGACGAGCAGCGCCTCGCCGCCGATGCGGTAGCCGTGCGCGGCCTTCGCGCCGACGTGCTTCTCGACCGCTCGCAGTGCCTCTTCGGTGTTCATCGGTGCCGGTGTACCCAGTCGAGCAGGCCCGGTACCGCGCGCTCGATCATGCCGAGCACGTCGGCGAACCCGTCGCCGTCGCCGTAGTAGGGGTCCGGCACCTCGGCGTCCGGGGGCGCGGACGGGTCGAACGAGCGCAGCAGGCGGACGCGGTCCGGGTCGTCGACCAGCTTCCGCAGTGCGCGCAGGTGGCCGGTGTCGGCGGCCAGCAGGAGATCGGCGTCCAGGTGCTCGGTGCCGACCTGCGCCGCCACGTGCCCGGCGTCGTAGCCGTGCCGCTCCAGCGTGGAGCTGGCTCGCGCGTCGGCGGGTTCGCCCACGTGCCAGGGGCCGGTGCCCGCGCTGCTCACCCGGACCTCGTCCGCCAGCCCGGCCCGGTGCAGGTGCTCGCGGAAGACGGTGGCCGCCATCGGGGAGCGGCAGATGTTGCCCGAGCAGACGAACACGACGCTGAGCGGCCTTCCGTTGCCGGCCGTCTGGGGAGTGTTCTGGTCAGCCATGCCGCCAGTCTCTCGCATCGGCTGGGCCCGGCCCCTCGTGAGTGCGCACGCGAGTTAGAACAGTGTTACGCACTCACGAGCCGGCCGGCGCCTCCGCAGGGCCGTCGCGGGCACCCGTGGGAGGATCGGGCCATGCCCGCGACAGTGTCCGACGTGATCACCGCGCTCGACGCGGCCTACCCTCGTGAGCTCGCCGAATCGTGGGACGCGGTGGGCCTGGTGTGCGGCGATCCCGGCGAGCCCGCCGGGCGGGTGCTGGTGTGTGTCGACCCGGTCGAGGACACCGTGGCCGAAGCCGCCGAGCTCGGCGCGCAGCTGATCGTCGCGCACCACCCGCTGCTGCTGCGTGGCGTGCACGGGGTGCCTGCCGATACAGCGAAGGGCCGCCTCGTGCACCGGCTCATCCGGTCGGGTATCGCGCTGTTCTGCGCGCACACCAACGCCGACGCCGCCGCGCCCGGCGTCTCCGACGCGCTCGCCGAGGCGATCGGCCTGACCGTGCTGCGCCCGCTCGCGCCGCACCCCGGCGGGGACACCGGCATCGGCCGGATCGGCGAGCTGGCCGAGCCGGAGCCGTTCGGCGATTTCGTCCGTCGGGTCGCCGGTGCGCTGCCGCGGACGCGGCCCGGTGTCTACGGTGCCGGCGACGAGGACCGTCCGATCAGGACGGTCGCCGTGTCCGGCGGGGCGGGCGACAGCTACCTCGGTGCCGCGACCGAGGCCGGGGTCGACGCCTACGTCACCGCGGACCTGCGGCACCACCCCGCGGGGGAGCATCTGGAACGGCTCGGGCCCGTCCCGGCGCTGGTGGGTGTCACGCACTGGGCCAGCGAGTGGCCGTGGTGCGGGCAAGCGGCGTCCGTCGTGCGGGAGGCGGGTAACGTCGACGTTCACGTCTCCACGCGGTGCACCGATCCGTGGAACATTCGAGGATAGGAGCGGCTCCAGTGAAGGCAGATCCCGCCGTCCAGCGTCAGTTGCTCGATCTCGCCAAGATCGACGCCGAGCTCTCCCGGGTGGCGCACCAGCGCCGCAACCTGCCCGAGCTGGCCGAGATCGCGGAGGCGGAGCGGACTCTGCGGGACCGCCGGGACGCCCTGGTGTCCATGCAGACCGCGATCTCCGACCTCGACCGCGAGGTGGCGCGGCAGGAGCGCGAGGTCGAATCGGTGCGGGCCCGCGAGGAGAAGGACCGCAAGTTGATGGAGTCCGGGTCGGTGTCGGCCAAGCAGCTGACCGACCTCGAACACGAGCTCGCGACGCTGGAGCGCAGGCAGCGCGCGCTGGAGGACGACCTGCTGGAGATGATGGAGCGCAAGGAGGCGTCCGAGCTGGACGCCGCGCGCACCGGCGCCGAGGTGGACAAGGCCGAGCAGGACATGGCGCACGCCGCCAAGCGGCGCGACGAGGCGCTCGCCGACCTCGATGGCACCCAGTCCCGGCGGGAGGCCGACCGCGCCGCGCTCCTGCCGCGCCTCCCGGAGGACGTGCTCGCGCTGTACGAGCGGGTGCGGGCGCAGAAGAACATCGGTGCCGCGCTGTTGCGCTCCCGTCGCTGCGGGGCCTGCCAGCTCGAGCTCGACCGCAGCACGATCGCCGAGATCAAGGCGACCCCCGAGGACGAGGTCGTTCGGTGCGACAACTGCGGCGCCATTCTCGTGCGGACTCTGGAGTCGGGTCTGTGACCGAGCATGTGATCGTCGAGGCGGACGGCGGGTCGCGGGGCAACCCCGGCCCGGCCGGATACGGCGCGGTGGTGAAGGACGCGGCGACCGGCCGGGTGCTGGCCGAGCGCCGTGCGGGACTCGGCGTCACCACGAACAACGTCGCCGAGTACCGCGGCCTCATCGCCGGGCTGGAGGCCGCCGCCGAGGCTGGCGCGTCCACTGTGGATGCCCGGCTGGACTCGAAGCTGGTCGTCGAGCAGATGTCCGGCCGGTGGAAGATCAAGAACGCGGTGCTGCAACCGCTCGCGCTGCGGGCGCGCGACCTCGCCGCGGGCTTCGAGCGCATCCGTTACGAGTGGATCCCCCGCGCGCAGAACGCGCACGCTGACCGGCTGGCGAACGAGGCGATGGACACCCAGGCGGGTGCCGAGGAGGAGGAGCCGGAACCCGCGCCCCGGCGGGAGACCGCGTCGCCGGCCGGCTGGTCCGGTGCGACCGGAACCCCGACGCGGCTGTTGCTGCTGCGGCACGGGCAGACCGACATGTCGGTGGACCGGCGCTACTCGGGGCGTGGCGACGTGGCGCTGACCGAGCACGGCCGGTGGCAGGCGGAGGCCGCGGCGAAGCGGCTGGCTGCGATGGACGGCCTGGTCACCGCCGGTGCGGCGGTGCCGATCGTCGCCTCGCCGCTGACGAGGACGAGGCAGACCGCGGAGGCGGTGGCCGACGCGCTCGGCGGGCAGGTGCGCACCAGCCCCGGGCTGCTGGAGACCGACTTCGGCGAGTGGGAGGGGCTCACGTTCGCGGAGGCCGCCGCCCGCGATCCCGAGGTGCACCGGTCGTGGCTGGGGGACAGTTCGGTACGGCCGCCGGGCGGGGAGAGCTTCGACGAGGTCCACCGCCGTGTGCGCGAGGCACGGGACGAGTTGTTCGCCGCCCACGGCGGCGAGACCGTCCTCGTGATCAGCCACGTCACGCCGATCAAGTCGCTGCTGCGGATGGGACTCGCCGCCGGTCCGTCGCTGCTGTTCCGGCTGCACCTCGACCTGGCCTCGCTGTCGATCGTGGACTTCTACCCCGACGGCAACGCCTCGGTGCGCCTGGTGAACGACATCTCGCACCTCGGCTGACCCTGGGCCGCGCACGTCGGCGGGACCGGCCGGTATCCTGGGCAGAGGTGGACGAGTTGGCAGGGCGACCGCGACGCGGCATCCGCGAGGAGGCCGTATCGAGGAAAGTCCGGACTCCACAGGGCAGGGTGGTTGTTAACGGCAACCCGGGGTGACCCGCGGGAAAGTGCCACAGAAAACAGACCGCCTGGCCGCATCGGCCAGGTAAGGGTGAAACGGTGGTGTAAGAGACCACCAGCGTCCCGGGTGACCGGGGCGGCTCGGTAAACCCCACCCGGAGCAAGGCCAAGAGGGAGCCGAGGCTCCTGCGCAGGCGTTCGAGGGCTGCCCGTCCGATGCCTGCGGGTAGGCCGCTGGAGCCTGCCGGCGACGGCAGGCCGAGATGGATGGCCGCCCACCGCGGCACCGTGGTGCCGCGGGGACAGAATCCGGCTTACATGCCAGCTCGTCCACCGCCCCCTTCCGGACCTCCCTCCGTGGGGGCGATATCGCTCCTGACCTGCGGAGTTACATCTCGGTAGTTCTCCGGGTTTCTCGTCGCCGCTCGACCTCTGACGGCCTGAGACGGCCTGGCGCGGTCTGACCACACTGCCGCCTCCGTTTCGACACACAGCCACCCACGCGGCCGGTGAGGCCGTGTCAAGGGTCGTAGATCGCGTCAGCGACGCGGTAGCGCTCTTGACGCGGTGTCACCGGCCGTTGTCACGATCGGGTGTCGGAGTGGAGGCGCTCCGTAACGTGTCGTTCGGCATGCGCGACCATGCCATTACGACGTTCAATGAGGAGGCTGGCCTTGCTCTGCCCGGATCTGCGCGCCGTCGTCGCGCGGCGCCACCAGCACCGTGCGCGGGCTGCGCCGCCCGGTCGGCGGGCGGAGCGGAGCGGGAGCCCGCCGTGCCGGGATGGATGCGGCCCCGTACGTCAGGCGAGGGGTGGGAGCGCGCCGCCAACGGCGGCGTGCCTTGATCCCATAGAGCCAAGTTCCGCAACGGTTTGTTGGGCAGGCACGTGCTACTCCGCATACAGTGCTGTACCGGCACGGACGGACTTGATAAGACTATTGGTCGCTATAACCGGGTGGGGAGGATGGACAGCGTGGCGCTCGATTTCATGGAGCGGCAAGCCGTGCGGTTTCTGATCAAAATGCGGCTGTCTGACCTACACGGAAATTCCTTCGAAAGCTTTTTTCATGAGCTAATGTGTCTGCGAGATCCCAGTTTTCTGGATGTGCGTACGGCCGGGAGTCTCGGAGACCAAGGCAGTGACGGCATGTTGCTTTACGGCAATAAGCTGTACGCTTGTTATGCCCCGGAAACGTATGACGCGAAAAAGCTTGTGGAAAAGTTCGAAGACGATCTCGCCAAAGCTTGCTCGAAACGGCAAGATCAGTTTAACACATTTGTTTTCGTGCATAACGACCAACGTGGCATGCATCCTGCGGTTTCAAAGTGCCTGGCAGATGCAAGAAACCGTCTTAGTGGTCTGAAATTTGAGCAATTCGGTCAGAAGCACTTCAGAAATGAAGTCTGTAAACTGGATCGCGCCGAGGTCGAGGATCTTCTTGGTACGCAACTGCCGGTTCGAGAGTTGACGTATGGCGTCGCGCTCGAGGAGCTGGAACCACTTTTGGACCATTTGCGTTCTCAAAGGCTTCGCGTTGAAAATCCAGATGATATTTTGGCTGTATCCGGGCGGAAGCTGGATTTTAACGAGTTCAGCGATGACGTAAAAGATGATCTACGCCGGATGATGGTCCGCAGCAACGAAATCGAAGCATACTACGCGGGACGAGTTGATATCACGGAGCGAGACGAAGTTGCCCGAGGATTTCACGAAGAGTTTGTACGACTACGCGGCGAGTTTGACGATCCAGACGACGTGCTGTGGCAGTTGGAACTCTATGTTCTCGGCAATGCCTCGGCGCCGTTAAATCGCCGTAGAGCAGTTATGGCGATATTAGCATATTTCTTTGAAACGTGTGACATCTTTGACAACGTGCCACCGGAATTGAATGGCTCGCGAGGTAGCGTTAAGGAGTCGGCATGATTGCTCCCACAAAGGGGATTGCGCCGCAGCGCGCCTTGCTGTCTGTAGGAGGGCAAATAGCAAAGTGTCTTGACTCTCCTGTCACTGTAAGTCAGGCGTGGAATCGTTTCTTGAAATGGCGTGAGGAAAATGACCATCGTGCCCCTATTCCGTTTTGGTGGTTCGCTCTTGCGTTAGATACGTTATTTAGTCTTGGAGTTATCGATTTCGATGGTGAACTTCTAACCGTTAGGAGTGTCGATGCTTCGGCATCTTCGCGCAAATGACGAGAGGTTCAAAAGCGTCAATTTCAAAGAGGGTTTGAACCTTATCGTCGCGGATACTACGGGCGATTCTGCTGATACTGACACTCGAAACGGCGCAGGCAAGTCATCTTTGGTTGAAGTTCTACACTTCTTGCTTGGTGCTAGGTTTGAGAGGCGCAGGTCGTTTCTTGGCAAAGAGGCCTTGCGGGAATTCAGCTTCGAGTTGGAGTTCGACTGGTCGTCTCTGGCTGAGCAGAACTTGCACGTTTATCGATCGCTGAGTAAACCGTCAGAGATATACATTGACCCCGACATAACAACCAGTCTTGTTAACACTGAGGAACCTAGGAAGTTATCGCTCGCTGAATGGCAATACCTTCTCGAGGAAGAGTTCTTCGCTCTTCCGGAGAACCATAACGGCGTGAGTGGACGGGCGATGCTCTCGCTATACATGCGGCGAATCGGATCCAGTGCGTTTAACGAGGCAATTCGAACTTCACCGCAGCAGACATTGGCTGAAGCTAGCACGAACCTCGCGTACCTGCTGGGGTTGGATTGGCAACTTGCCAGTAGGTATCGTGATCTAGCAGCGCGAGAATCGACTAGGCGGCAACTTGCTTCGGCGGCGAAGGACCCTGTTTGGGGACGAATTGTCGGTCGGTCGAGCGAGTTGCGTGGACAGATCAGTGACGTGCAACAGCGAGTAAATGAGCTGGCACGTCAGATTGCTGATTTTCGGGTCGTGCCTGAGTATGAGCGGCTTCAAGCGCGCGCGGATGAGATAAACCAACAAATTCGCCTGATGCGCAATGAAGATATCGTAGATAGACGAAATCTGCTCGACTTCGACGCTGCCATGGAGGACGTTTCGGACCCACAAATCGACTATCTCGAGGAAGTGTACGCGGACCTGGGTGTAAGTCTTCCCGGCGCGGTCATACGTCGCTACGAAGAAGTTCGTGAATTTCACACGTCCGTAGTTAGGAACCGCCGGTCGTACTTGGAGGCGGAAGCGGCGGCTATTCGTGAACGTTTGGCAGCCCGCGAGGCCGAAAGGGCCTCGCTTGGTGAGGAACAGGCTGGGTTACTCCAAACGCTCAATGAGGGTGGAGCTCTGGACGCGTTAACGGCTTTGCAACAGGCCTTTGCGAGGGAGCAAGCGCTCCTCGAGTCTCTTCGAAACCGATTCGAGGCAGCAAGAACCTTGGAGGCGAGCGCATCAGAGATTAGAGCCGATCGTGCGCAAGTCGAATCGCAGATGCGCGCTGACTTGGTCGAGCGAGACAGCATAATCGACGAGATTAGTGTTCGCTTTAGGGAGTATGCCGTACGGTTGTACGGGCCTGGCAGGTCAGCCTATTTGGAAATTGAACCGACGAGTTCGGCATTGAGAGTTGTTCCCCATATCGACAGTCAAGATAGCCGTGGTATCGGCAATATGGTGATGTTTTGCTTCGATCTTACTGTCGCTGTGACGGCCAAGCGGGGCGGTCGCGGTCCCGATTTCCTGGTGCATGACAGCCACCTATTTGATGGAGTCGATGAGCGACAGGTTGCACGGGCGCTTGAGTTGGCTCGCGAAGTGGTGGACTTTGAAGGAATGCAGTACATAGCGACGATAAACTCGGATGATTTGGCGAAGGCTGGAGCGAAGGGAGTCGAGTTGCAAGATTCCGTGATTTCGCCGCGACTTACAGACGTTTACGAAGACGGCGGACTATTTGGATTCAGGTTCTCGTAGATCGGTGCTCCGCAAACGTCTTTGAGCTGACTCGTTAACGCGTAATTGGTGCCAATTGTCTCGCGAGACGTGAGTTCATAGGGTTGGCCATGGGCATCAGTTACGAGTGCTGCAGATTCTTGGGCGGTTAGTACTCCGGCTGCCATGTCCCAGGGTTTGTTGCTGAGGATGACGCAGGCGTCGGTGCGGCCGTGGGCGACCCAGGCTAGGTCGAGGGAGGCGGCGCCGAACATGCGGACGCGCTCGACGTTCTCGGCCAGGGCGCGGGTGACAGCGAAGCGGCGTTCGTTCTTTTCGGCCGCCGCGGGGCCGGTGGCGTAGTCACCGATGGACACGATAGCGCGGCTGAGGTCGGTCGTTTCGCTGGCGTGGATGCGCTCGCCATTGCAGTAGGCGCCGCCGCCTTTGACGGCGTGGTAGTGCAGGTCGAGGAATGGGGCGATGATGACGCCGACGACCGGCTCTCCGCGGTGCACGAGGGCGAGTGAGGTGGCGCAGAGGGGGATGCCGTGGGCGAAGTTGGAGGTGCCGTCGATGGGGTCGAGCGCCCATACGTAGTCGGTGCTTTCATCGATGGTGCCACCGCCTTCTTCTTCGCCGAGGAAGTCGATATCGGGGGTGGCGCGGGCGAGGTGGTCGCGGATCTGGTGCTGGATGCGCACGTCGAGTTCGGTGACGTAGTCGCGGTCGCCTTTGGCCTGGACGGTGCCGGGGGCTTGGGTGGTCATGAGTTTGGCGCCGATGGCGGCGGCGTCCTGGGCGGTGGCGAGGAGGGTGTCCAGGTCTTTCACGTGGTGATCTCCTTGCTGCGTGCCCACATGGATTCCAGGACCTGGGCGAAGGTGTCGTACAGGCCGGGTGCGCCGGGCTGCTTCTCGGCCACGAGGGTGGGGGACTCGACCCCGCGCGCGTCGGGCAGGTAGGGCTGGATGACGCAGGTGGTGTCGTCGATGACGGTGATGTTGAACCGGACCGGCTCGTCGTAGACCCGGATGCGCAGGTTCTCGCGCGCCTCGGGTGAGAGCTTGCCCTGCAACCGCTGCAACGTCTGGATGTTCAGCGTGGTGAGGGTGGAGAGGACCCCCTCGGGGTGGGACTCCTCCTGCTCGCGCTCCTTGATGTAGCGGCCGTTCGGGTCGAGGAACAGGCATTCGACCACGGTGCCGGTTTCCAGCAGGTCGAGTAGGGCCTTGTCGGGGTAGCTCTGGCACAGCAGGTTGAGCGAGAGGCCGACCATGCTGATTTTCTCGGCGTGGTCGAACAGCTTGTGTGGCGGGATCTCGTGGGAGAAGGCGGGCCGGCTGGGGAACACGGCGGTCACGTCGGCCATGCCCTGCGGGCTGGGTAGCGCGGGTTTCGCGGCGGCCGGGGTGGTGTCCTTGGTGGGTGGCTCGGGGACGAACTCGATACCGCCCGTGTGTTCCTGAAAGAGCTGATCGGCGGTCCAGCCGGGGAACATCGCTTCCAGGATGCGGCAGTGATGGGCGTAGGGCAGACCTTGTAGGTCACGGGCGAGCCAGCGGTAGAACTGCGCCTTGCTCGGCCAGCTCCCGACCAGCTCGCTGTCCATTTGTTTGGCCAGTTTGTCGTATTCCTTGCAGAACGCGCGGTGCCCTTGCAGGTGCCGCTGCCGTAGCAGCACCTTCAGCACGATCGGCTTGTCCGCCATCGCTGTGTCTCCCCCGGTTGTGGTCGGTCGCGCGACGACCCTACCACCGAGACGAGACACAGACGAGACTCGATGAGTGCGGGAAGTTTTAGATGCGACACGCACGGTGTCGTGACGGGACCGCCATCCGGCCGACAGTGGGGGTGTGCCGCCGACAGAGGGCGGACCCACGAAACGGAAACTATAGGAAAGGGTTACGACGCGATGGCGATCCCCAAGGGGTACCGATTCCCGATCGAGTTCGATGACGCGTTCCCGCAGGGCCTGGTGATGGTCGGCGAGGTGTCGCCTGACACGGAGTATCAGTCGCGCGAGGACAAGGCGATGGGCAAGCCCGCGCGGCAGCGGGTGGATGAGACCACCGGCAAGCGGCAGTGGAAGGTGGCGGTCACCGACCCGAGCCAGACCAACGCCAAGCGCGCCTCGTATGAGGTAACGCTGTTGGCCGATGTGCAGCCGGTGCCCACCACGACGGAGGCGCTGCCGGGGATGCGGCCGATCGAGCTGGAGGGCCTGACGGCCGAGCCGAGGGTGGCCGGGAACGGCGAGTTCAAGTACCAGTCCTACGTCTTCCGCGCGACCGGGTTCAAGACACCGGCGTCCAGCGGTGGGCGTTCGGGCCAGTCCGGCAAGTCGTCCGGTGCGGCGGCTCCGGCCGAGTCCACGGCCAAGGCCGCATGACGGCTCGGCGCGTGGAGATGTAGCGATGGTGACCAAAAAGCAGGTCCGGGCGTGGGAAGAGGCTTACCGCCACTACGGCGCGACCTCGGACCTGGTTGCCCGCACGAGGGAGGTGGACGCGGCGACGGCTCAGGACATGGCTTCGGCCTCCTGGGCCGTCGCGGCCGCCTGGCGCAGCATCGCCGGTAACCGCGACCTGCCGTGGTGGATGCTGGCCGGTCTGGAATCGGCCGCCCAAGCCTTCGAGGAACAGGCCCGCGACTGGCAGGCCCGCTCGGCTGCCCGCAACTGCGGTGTCTCCTCGGTTCGGCCGCCCGACCGGGCAGGCATCCGGCGACGCGGATGACAACCCCTCACACACACGAAAGGAGGTGACACGGTGAATGAGGACAGGTGGCGGCTCGCCCGGCAAGCCCGCACGTTGATGCAGGCCCACGAGGCACTGACCGCGCTGCGACCTGGCGAGGCCGATCCGGTGGCGGCGTGGCGGGAGTACTACCAGCGCAGTTCGCGGGTGTACGCCGAGATCGCGGAAATCGACCGGGGCCACCACCACGAGGCGCTGTACTGGGCCGGTCGGGAGCGACGCAAAGCCGAAGCACTGACCCAACGGAAATAGCCCTACACGCCCGAAAAACAACAATCCACTGTAGAGAAAACGCAAGCTGGGTCGTGCGGCGATGAAGCACGTCCTGTTGCGGTGATCTGTGTTCGTAAGGCGCAGAAGCGGTTCCTTGGCTACCAACCTTTTGCCGCTTCTGCGCTGTCCACACCAGACGGAGTAGACATTGGTAACGATAGACAACGAGAAGCCTTCGGTGTCAACCGGGGTCACCCGGATGCGCTGTGGCACCTGTCAACGTTTCGCCCGGCTGGCGCCCGGGGATCGCGAGTGCGCGGCTTGCGCCGGTCGCCTGCCCCTGGACGTCCCGACGGTTGCGCGGGAGCGGGTGCGGGGTGAAGCCCGATGAGCCGTGCCTACCGTTCGGGCTGGATTGATCCGGCCCCACTGGAAGTCGCCCGCCCCCGGCTGCCGTGGTGGACGCTGCTGCCGGGCTGGGTCAAGGCGATCCTGTCCCCGTTCTTGCTGGTGTTCGTGGTGTGCTGGCTGCTGGTGCAGCTCGGCCGCATCCTGTCGCGGTATCCGCTGACGCTGGCCGTGGCGGCGCTGGTCGGCTGGTGCTACGGCGCGTTCGGTCCGTGGCCGTTAGCGTTCACCGCGCTCGGCGTGGCCGTGGCGCTGGGGTTGTGGTGGTGGCTGCACCGCGACACGTTCCGCCGCTTCGTCGTGCCGCAGGCGCGCACGGAGTACCGGCGGTTCTCTGTCTATGCGTGTCAGTGGCGCACGGTGATGCGGCTGTCAGACCTGACGAAGACCTCGCGGGGTAAGGAGTACCGGCCGAAGCTGGGCCGGGTGCGCTCGGAGGGCTGGCGTGACCGGGTCCGGGTGCGGATGGTGAAGGGCCAGGCCCCGGAGCAGTGGGAGCTGCATGCCTCCGGCCTCGCCCACTCGTTCAAGGCGCAGTCCTGCCGCGTGCGGGTCCGCAAACCGGGCCGCCTGGAACTGGATCTGGTGCACCGGGACCCGCTCGTCGGCGCGATCAGCGTGCCTGCGTTGACCGAGGACGCCGAGTCCGTGGACCTCAGGCGGATCACCGTGGGCCGCACGGAGACCGGGAAGCCGTGGCGGCTGCGGCTGCTGGGCACCCACCTGCTGACCGTCGGTGTGTCGGGTGCGGGGAAGGGCTCGCTGCTGTGGTCGGTGATCTGGGCGCTGGCACCGCTGATCCGCACCGGCCGGGTCCAGCTCTGTGGGATTGATCCGAAGGGCGGGATGGAGCTCGGGCAGGCCCCGGAGGTGTTTCACCGGGTGGTGTTCGACAACGGCCCCGATGCCGTCGCGCTGCTGGAAGAGATCGCCGAGACCGTCAAGGAGCGGGCCACCAGTTACCGGGGGCGGTTGCGTGCATGGCATCCGGGCACGGGTGATCCGTTCCTGCTGCTGGTGATCGATGAGCTGGCCGACGTGATCGCCTACCAGACCGACAAGCAGCTTCGGGAGCGCGCGGCGAGGGCGGTGCAGGCGATCACCAGCCAGGGCCGGGCACCTGGGGTGTGCGTGCTCGGGTTGGTGCAGGACCCGCGCAAGGAGGTCGTCGCTTTCCGGCACCTGTTCTCCACCCGCATCGCCATGCGGCTGGATGAGAAGGCGCAGGTGGACATGGTCCTCGGCGACGGCGTCCGCGAACGCGGAGCCACCGCGCACGAGATCAACGAACACACCCCCGGTGTCGCGTGGGCCAAGGAGGAGGGCCGCCGGGAGCCGTTCCGGGCTCGCGCGTTCCACGTCACCGACACCGACCTCGACACCCTGGTCGGCTACGTCACCGGCGTTCCCGTCCAGCGCGCGGAAGTCCTGAGCTTCCCGGACCGAAGCCGTGACGAGCGGAATGGGGGTGCGGTGGCGTGAGAACCAGCGATGAGCTGATCGTCTACCTGGACACGATCCGGACGCACCTGATCGCGCACCGGCTCCCGGCCCCGGTGGGGGTGTCGGCGGCGGTGTGGAAGGGCTGCGTCCAAGTACAGCTCGCGGGCCTCGACCTCCCCGAACTCGCCGGGGAACTCGTGGCGTGGGCGCGCACCCTCCACGGCCCCACGGCCGAGATCGTCCGCACCTCAGACGGCAAGCGGGTCCTGCTCACGGTGGTGGGTCGGCTGGCCTCCGGGCTGGTGGTGCACGCCTGGGGCGCAGTGCGGTTCGACGCGGTGACGTTTCCGGACCTGCCGATTGCCGTGGAGCAGGAGGTGGCGGTGGCGGCGCTGCACGGCTGGGCGGCGTCAAAGGGGGTGGCGGCCTGATGACCGACAAGACCACGCGGGCACAGCGGATGCGGACCCCGATGGCGAATGACGTCGTTCAGGTCACCGCCGAGAAACACGGCGTGTGCGTGCGGCCGTTCACGATGGAGGTCGGCGATCCGGACACCGGTGAACTCCGCTACGTCGCCGTGCCCTGCGGCTCCACCGTCGACAGCGTCTGCCTCCCGTGCGCGAAGAAGGCGAAGGCGCTGCGGATGGCGCAGTGCCGCGAGGGCTGGCACCTGAGCGAGGAACCCGACTTCACCCCCGAACCCCCGAGCGAGCAGCAGACCCAACTGTGCGAGTACCGCGCGGACCTCATCCGCTCCTACCGCCAGGCCGAGACCGAGGGGCGGCCCTGTGACGCGGAGGAGCTGCGGGAGGAGATCCGGGGCGTGGACGAGGAGCTGCGGGCGCTGGGGATGCGGGGTCGGCTGCCCTCGCCGGAGCTGCCCACGAACAAGCCGGCCAAGCGCTCCACCCGGCGGCGGCAGGACGCCCCGAACCTGCCCCGTCGCAAGGTCGCCAAGACCACGGTGGGCCGGGAGTACGCGGGGAGGTTCCGGCCGTCGATGTTCGTCACCCTGACCCTGGACACCTACGGCCGGGTCCGCGACGACGGCACCCCGGTCGATCCCGATGCCTATGACTATCGGCGGGCGGCGCGGGATGCGGTGCACTTCTCGGCGCTGGTGGATCGGTGGTGGCAGAACCTGCGCCGCGTCGTCGGCTGGGACGTGCAGTACTTCGCCACCGTCGAACCCCAGCGCCGGACGGCCCCGCACCTGCACACCGCGATCCGGGGCTCGGTGCCGCACGAGGTCATCCGCCAGGTCACTGCAGCCACCTATCACCAGGTGTGGTGGCCGCACCATGACCGGCTCGTCTACGACGGCGAGCGGCTGCCCGTCTGGGACGCGCGCACGAAGGGTTTCGTGGACCCGGACACCCGGGAGCCGCTGACTGAGTGGCATGACGCCGTCGAGCAGGTCGAGGAACCCGCGCACGTGGTGACCTTCGGGCGGCAGGTGCACTCCAAGGGCATCCTCGGCGGCACCGAAGAGGCCGGGCGGCACATCGGCTACCTGACCAAGTACCTCACCAAAGCCACCGGCGACGTCATCGAAGCGGCCAGTCATCGGCAGCGGGAGCACCACGACCGCCTCCACGCCGAGTTGGCGATCACGCCGTGCTCGACCCGGTGCGCGGTGTGGCTGCTCTACGGCATCCAGCCGTTGGGTGTCACCTCGAAGACCACCCCGGGGCACTGCAAAGGCCGCGCCCATCGCCGCACGACATTGGGACTACCGGGGCGGCGGGTGCTCGTGTCCCGGAAGTGGTCCGGGAAGTCGCTGGCTGATCACAAGGCGGACCGCAAGGCGTTTGTGCGGGACATGCTCGCCGCCGTCGGCATCGAGAAACCGGAGCAGGACGCCTCCCGGCTGATCTGGCGCAAGGTCGCGCCCGGCGACCAGCACGTCCCACCCCGGACGCACCTGCTCATGCGGGCGATCGCGGAACGCATCTCCTGGCGGGCCGAGTACGACCGGGCACTACTCGCCGCACAGGGACCACCGGGCAACGGGCCGGAAACTTCGGCAATTCGGCAGGCGGCCTGAACGAAGGGGGAGCGATGGGCCAGGTGCGGGATATGCGTCGGTTGTGGTCGGTCGAGGAGGTCTCGGACTACCTCGGGATTCCGGTCAAGACGCTCTACCAGTGGAAATGGCGTGGCGAAGGCCCGCCCGTACGCAAGATCGGCCGCCACCTCCGCTACGACCCGGACGCCGTGCGGCGCTGGGTGGCGGATCGGGCCGCCTGAACTCTTCGGCAACTCGGGAACTGGGAGAAGTCTGGCAATGGGGCACGTTCAAGACCGTTGGTACCGGAAGGCGGTCGATTCGGGCACGGGCAAGGTGGTCCGTGTCAAGACGAGCCTGCACGGCACGGGGATGCGCTACAAGGTCCGCTACGTCGATCCGGACGGCAAGGAGCGGTCGAAGGCGTTCCCGGACAAGTGTCGTAGGCAGGCCGAGGACTTCCTGCGCGAGGTCGAGGGCGACCTGCGGAGCGGGAACTATGTCGATCCGGACGCGGGCAAGGAGCGGTTCCGGGTGTTCGCCGCGCGGTGGCTGGAGGGGCAGACCTTCGAGGAGACGAGTCGGCAGGCGACGGAGGTCCGGCTCAACTCGATGATCTACCCGTACTTCGGTGACTGGCCGATCGGCTCCATTCGGCCGACCGACGTTCGCGGCTGGCTGCGGTGGATGCAGCAGGCGAAGAAGTCGCAGGGCTATCAGGCGGTGTGCTTCGCGCACCTGTCGGCGATCTTCACGGCGGCGGTGGATGACCGGTTGATCACATCGAACCCGTGCCATGCGCGTTCGGTCACGCGGCCGAAGGTCGGTCAGCGCAAGATCGTGCCCTGGACGCGGGCGGTGGTGAAGAAGGTCCGGCTGGCGTTGCCCGACCGCTACAAGATCATCGTGCCGGTCGGCGCGGGCTGCGGGCTGCGGCAGGGCGAGGTGTTCGGCCTCGGCGTGGACGCGATCGACCGTGAGGAGATGGTGCTGCGGGTCGTCCGCCAGGTCCGCGAGGTGCGGGGCACGCTCGTCTTCGCGCTGCCCAAACGGGGCAAGACCCGCGAGGTTCCGCTCTCGCATGGGCTGCTGCGCCTCCTCGACGACCACATGCAGCGGTTCCCGCCGGTCGCGGTCACGCTGCCGTGGGGCGATCCCGACGGGGAGCCGACCACGGTCGAGCTGGTGGTGACCTCGGCCCAAGGGCGGCCGGTGAACCGGCGGAGCTTCGGGGAGCGGACCTGGCACAAGGCGCGGGAGGGGGCGGGCATCGTCAACGCCACGCGCGAGGACGGCATGCACGCGCTGCGGCACCACTACGCGTCGGTGCTGCTGGACGCGGGCGAGTCGATCAAGGCGCTGTCGGAGTATCTCGGGCACACCGATCCCGGCTTCACGCTGCGGACCTACACGCACCTGATGCCGTCCAGCGCGGAGCGGACGCGGCGGGCGATCGACCGGGAGTGGGGTGGCGGCGAGGACGGCCCGGCGGCCACTGGCGGCCTGGAGACGGCCTGATGACGGCCTGGAACCGGAAAACGGCTGGTCAAGGCGGGTTTCTCGCGAGAATCCGGCTTACATGCCAGCTCGTCCACCACCCGGTCGACCTCGGCGAGCACCTGGTCGCGTGCGGACGTACGCACGCCGTGAGCACCCGGTCGGCAGTGGCCGCCCGTTCTCCCGCACACGCGGACGGGACGAGCGGCCAGTATCGCGGCGACCGGGGAACGGTCGTCGACGTCCCACCGGACCTGCGTCCCGGCTCCGTGTGGGTCGCCCTGCGGTACGCGGCATCCACCTGGTGCCGGCCGGCCGGTAGCGGCGCGGATTTACCGGCCGCCGCCGTACCACTCGATAGGGTCACCGCTCATGGACAACGAAGAAGCTCGCACCGTCGCCGCGCGCTGCCACCGGGCGCTCGAATCGCTGCACTCCATGATCTACTTCGTCCCCGAGACCGAGCGGTCGCTCACCGCTCTCGGACTCGACCGCGGGCGCATGTGCTACTTCGCCGGCCGGGCCGCGCCGCTCGGCGCGGTGAGCTCCGGCGTCGTCGCCGCCACGTTCTACAACTTCAGCCCCGAGCTGATCGCCAGGCACGTGCCACGCGCATGGACGCTGGCGGCACCGGAGCGCATCCTGGACGCCCGTTTCGAGGCCGCCGAGGCGGCGCTGCGCCGCCTGCTCGGGGACGAGGCCGTCGCATCGGACTCGCTGGCCGAGCTCGCCGAGCTCACTCGCGAGGCGGCGCTGGCCTGCATCCCGGAGGGCCGCCCTCTCTACGCCGCGCACGCCGCGCTCGACTGGCCCGCCGAGCCGGTCCTCGTGCTGTGGCACGCGGTGACGCTGCTGCGCGAGTTCCGCGGTGACGGCCACATCGCCGTGCTGGTGAACCACGGGTTCGACGGCCTGCCCGCGCTCGTCGCGCACACCGCGACCGGGCAGGGCTTCGTCGAGGAGATGGCGAGGAGGACGCGGGGCTGGACCGGCGAGCAGTGGGCGGCGGCCGTCGAGGGCCTGCGCGAGCGGGGCACCCTCGATGCCTCGGGCGCGCTCACCGAACAGGGCAAACGGGAGCGGGAGCGCATCGAGGACGAGACGAACGCCGCGGCTGCGGGCCCATGGCAACGGCTGGGCGCGGCGAAGGCCGCCCGCGTGCGGGAGCTCGGGAAGGAGTTCAGCCGGGCGGCGGTCGCCGCGGGCGCGTTCCCGGCCGGGGTGTTCGCCGGAGCCAAGTAGCAGCGTCGCCTCGTGAGTGCGCAGACGAGTTAGAACTCGTGTACGCACTCACGAGGGGTGCTGGCGGCAAAAACCCCACAACGGGGGAACGGTTACCCAACGTGTATGATTCACGGGGCCATGATGAACGCGTCGTGACCGCAATCGCTCCTTCGGCTGAGCTTCACTGGCGCGGGTCGTCCCGGCCACGGTCACTGCGTGGATGTCAAGGATGACTCCGAACGGGGCATGGTTCACTGTTATCGCCATCGTCGACGGGTGAGACCCCGCACCCACGGTGAGAAGGATCAACGCATGTGAGTGAGTCCGTGCGCACACTAGGAAATACGGGTGGGCAGGGTTAATCCTGGAGGCCGTAACGGCGATGATGGAAGGCGGGACGAGTTTCAGTGAAACTTGCCTTGCAGTGGGCCGGGCGGACACGTCCGTGGCGGCGCGAGACCTTTGACCGCCACATGTCGTGACGCCATGATGTTATTCGAACACGGCAAGTGCTGGAACCTCCGCGGAGCGCACACCGGTGCGTCCCGCACCACGCTCCGCGCACTCGGGAGTATGCGATGACCACGATGACGCTTGCGGCACTGGCGCAAGGCGAGCTCAACACGGGCAATGTCCGTACCTGGTTGCTCGACAACATTGTTCCGCTGGTACTGCTCGCCGTCGCGCTGCTGCTGCTCTGGCTGGGCGGCGGCAAGGGCGACAACGCCGGCGTGATGCGCAGGCTGGCAGGCGTGGTGATCGCACTGGCGATCATCGGCCTCGCAGTCAGTGGCCTCGGTGTCGACGTCGGCGAATGGATCGCCGGCTTGTTCACCGGCTGACACAGGAAACGCTGCAGTGCGCATTCGAACCGATGACGAGGTCTACCGGGTCGACGCGGTCTGGCTCGGCCCGCCGAAGGCCACCTTCCCGTGGCGAGCCCGCTACGTGGCCTGGGGCGTCGGCATCCCGATGTTCCTGGTGGTCCTCGGGATCGAGCGCCAGCTCGGCATCGGCTTCGGCTTCTTCTCCACGGCCTGGGCCTTCGTCGCCACGATCGCACTGACCCGCCTCATCACGGCCAAGATCAGCCACGAACGGCCGCTGAGCGCGGTCTTCACCATGTGGGCACGCGAGCTGTACGCACCGCGCGAGCGGACGAACGGAACCGGAGGGGCGGTGAGCGCCAGCAAGATCCGGGTGAGAGCCGAGCGGCCACGGCCGAAAGACCGGCGCGGGCGGCAGTCCCGCACCCCGGCACGAGACAACGCGGTGCCCCCACCGGGGGCCGGTACGAGCACAGCACGAGCGCACCGCCGCCGTTCTCCGGCGTCGGTCGGGAGGTAGTCGTTGTTCGGTCGCGGCCGCAGCCGGCAGACAGAGCCGCCGGCACAGTCGAAGCAGACCGGAGCCAACCGCCAAGGGCGGCGGCTGCCGGGCGAGCAAGCCATCCCCACCTACACCCCCTCCATCGCCGCGCGCAGCATCGACGGCCACCTCCTGCGCACCGGCAACGAGATCTACGCCTGGTACCGGCTCGCGCCGCAGCGCTGGTCGTTCCGGTCGGACTCGCAGCGCCGTGACCTGATCGCCGCCATCGCGGGCCAGTACGCCGAGTTGCAGGGCCGGTGGCTGCACCTGCGCGTGACGACTCGCCCGTACCCGATCCGCATGTGGGCCGAGGCGCACGTGTACAACGCGCACGGCCGGCCCGCCGACGTGCCCGGCGCGCTCACCTTCGACGACTACCTCGTCGGGGAGCAGCAGCAGCTGATGGGCCGCTCCATGGCGGAGAAGGAGGTCTACATCGGCGTGCAGGTGCAGACCCGCCGGGTCGTGGACCGGGCCGTCGAGCGGGCCGCGCCGTTGCTGCGCAAGATCCTGCCCGAGGCGGTCGACGCGGAGCTCAGCGCGCTGGACTCCGAGGTCGAGCACCTGGACCAGGTGATCGGTTCCGCCGGGCTGGAGGGCAGGCCGGTGCTGGCCGAGGAGATGTCCTGGCTGATGCACCGCTCGTGCTCGCTGGGCCTGCCCGCACCGCGCAACCTGCCCGCGGTGCCCGGCGCCGAATGGGAGCCGGAGGACCTGGCGAGCTTCACCGACGCCGCCGACTTCCACTGCGAGCCCTACGCGCCCACCGTGGCCGTCCGCGGGCGGACCGGCTCCAACGCCGGGGTGTCCCGGCACGTCGCGGTGCTCACGATCGGGCAGATGCACGGCCTGCAGATCCCCGAGGTAGACGATCCCTGGGTGCAGCACGCCGATCGGCTGCCCGCGGCGGTGGAGTGGTCGGCGCGCATCTACGTGCGCAGGCCCGAGGAGGTCGCCGGGGAGCTCCAGCGCCAGATGAACAAGGTGCGCTCCCAGGTCAAGCACTACACCGACGAGCACGAGCTGGAGCCCCCGCAGTCGCTGGCCAGGCAGGCCTCACGGGTGCTGGAGATCGACGACGAGATGACGTCCGGCTTCACCGCGCTCGCCACCAGGGTCCGCTCGTGGTGGCGGCTGGCGGTGTCCGGCCCGACCGAGCGGGACGCGTTGCGCCTGGCCCAGCAGATGCTGGACCTCTACAAGCCCAAGGTCGCCGTCGAGCACCCCGAAGCCCAGTACGCGATGGCCAGGGAGTTCATCCCGGGCGAACCGCTGGCCTCCGGGGCCTACGTGCGGCGCGGCTCGGTGGTGTGGGCCGCCTCGTCGGTGCCCACGGCCACCGCGGAGGTCGGTGACCGCCGCGGCATCCTGCTCGGCGAGACCTGCACGGCAACCCGGCGCCCGGTGGCGTGGGACCCGTGGATGGCGCAGGAGATCCGCGACAGCTCGGGGCTCACCGCGATGGTCGCCGGGCTCGGTGGCGGCAAGTCGTTCCTCGGCGGCGGCATCGTTTACAAGACGCTGCGGGCGGGCGCGCACTGGACGATCCTCGACCCCTCCGGCCCGCTGTCCAGGCTGTGCGACCTGCCGGAGGTCCGGCCCTACGCGCGGCTGATCAACCTGCTCAACGCGCAGCCCGGCATCCTCAACCCGTACCGGGTCGTCGCCGAGCCGCAGCTGGAGCATTTCCTCGACGAGGACGACCCCGAGCGTGCGTGGCGCCGCGAACGGGCACTGGCCGGCGCGACCCGGCGGCGGCTGGTGCTCGACGTGCTCAGCGGCGTGCTGCCCTACGACGTTGCCAGGATGGCGCAGACGCGGATCGTGCTGCTGCGCGCCGTGCGGGCCGTCGGCGGCCGGTTCGACGCCCACCCCGGGCAGGTCATAGATGCGCTGCGGCGGGACTCCAGCGAGCACCACGAGCACGCGGTGGTGGTCGCCGACTTCCTCGACGAGCTGCGCGAACGCATGTCGCTGCTCATTCCGGAGGCCGACGCCGACCCGTACTCGGAGAGCCGTGACGACCGGCTGACCGTGCTGACGATGGCCGGGCTGAACCTGCCCAAGGAAGGCGTGGGTCGCGAGCACTGGACCGACGCCGAGGCGCTGGGCGTGGAGATGCTCAACCTGGCCGCGTGGCTCACCCAGCGCTCGGTCTACGAGAAGCCGAAGGAGGAGCGCAAGGGCGTCTGGATCGACGAGGCGTTCTTCCTCTCCGAGGTGCCCACCGGGCGCGTGCTGATGAACCGGTTCGCGCGGGACTCCCGCAAGTGGAACGTCCGGGTGATGCTTTCCTCGCAGATTCCCGCCGACTTCCTGCGGATCCAGGGCTTCGTGGCGCTGCTGGACTCGGTGTTCGTCGGCAGGCTCGACGACGACGAGACGCAGTCCGACGCCCTGCGGCTGCTGAAGGTGCCGGTGGGTGTCGGCTACGAGCAGGTGGTTTCCGCGCTGGGCAGGCGCCCCGCGGGGCAGCGAGGCGGGCTGGAGCGCGACCGCGACCCGCGCCAGTTCATCTTCGCCGACGGCGCGGGCGGTGTGGAGCGCATCCGTGTGGACTTCTCGGGACCGCACCTGGAGCACCTGCGCGCCGTGATGGACACGACGCCGGGCTCGGTGCAGGAGAAGCCGGCGCAGGCGGCCGGTTCCCGGGAGGCCGAGGAGCCGACGCCGTACGTGCCGGAGCCGCCGGAGGAGGACCCCGAGCTCGAGCAGGACTTCGAGCTCGCCGCCGAGCTGGAGGTGGGGCTTACCGAGGAGCAGGTGCTGGACGAGACCGCGAGCTCCGCTCCGGTCAACGGTTCCGAGCCGCAGGAGCGCAACGGCCGGCAGGAGCAGCACGCGGGCGCCGGAAAAAAAGGCACCGGTAGGGACGCGGCATGAGAAGGTCTGGGTGGGTTGCGCCGGTGTGCGGTGGTGTGGGGCGAATGCCTGACACGCGGAGCGTAGCGAGGCCGGGTGACAGGGCATGAGCACCCTGCTGACCGTGCTGGTGCTGTTCGCCGGCGCGTGGGCGTGGCACGCCGCGCGGCGGCGACGACGTGCCCCTCGCGTGCCGGCGCGCGGCCGCACCAGGCTGCGGTCGCTGGTGCTGGTCATCCTGTTCATCGGACTGAACGCGGTCGTCACGGCGCCGCCCGCCGCGGCCGCCGGCTGTGAGGCCCCCAACCCGGAACGCCCCGGTTCGGGCATGGTCGGCGCGATCGACCCGCCCGCCACGCACGGCGAGGACGGCAGCGCCTACCTGGACTACAGCTACGCGGGCGCGGTCTGGCACACCTACGAGACCGACTGCAACGGCGGCCTTTCCGGCCTCTCCGACCCCGACACGACCATCGACACCTGGGCGGGCAACCAGCTGTTCAACGTCGGCAAGAACATCGTCGGCGCCACCAACTCGCTGCACTACACGGTGCTGGAGGGCGGGCTGCTCAACCCGATCTACGACGCCGTGAAGTCCGGTGCGGAGAAGGTCTACAACAACATCTACGCCCAGCTGTTCGGGGTCGTCGCGCTGCTGCTGGCGATCATGATGTTCCGCAACATCTGGCGGGGTGACCTGTCCTCGGTCAGCAAGCGGGCGCTGTTCGCGCTGGCCGGTGTGTGGCTCGCCGCGTCGTCGCTGGCCATCCTGCGCTACTTCGACCCGATCGACAACGCGATCGTGCAGACCACCACCGACATCCAGGCCGGGTTCGTCGACAGCTCGGAAGACCGGATCGTGCGTGAGGTCCTGCCGACCGACCTGCACAACCACGTCGTCTACCAGAACTGGCTGCGCGGCGAGTTCGGCTCGCCGGACTCCCCGCAGGCGAAGGAGTTCGGCAGGCCGCTGCTGGACGCGCAGGCGTTCACCTGGACGCAGATCCGCAACGGCGACGACGCCGACCAGGCTGTCGTGGACGAGAAGAAGGCCGCGTACAAGGAGATCGCCACCCAGCTGGGGCCCGCGACCGGCTACTTCACCGGGGAGGACGGCAGCCGTACCGGCGCCGGTTTCCTCGCGTTCCTGCAGAGCCTCGCGTACTCCCTGTTCCAGCTGTTCGCGAAGGCGGCGGTGCTGCTCGCGCAGGTACTGGTGCGCCTGTTCACCCTCACCGCGCCACTGATCGGCCTGGTCGCGCTGCTGCACCACGACATCCTGCGCCGGGTCGGCAAGGTCGTCGGCGCGGTCGCGTTCAACCTGCTGGTGCTTTCGGTGCTCGCCGGGGTGCACGCGCTGCTGCTGCGGGCCATCTTCGACGCCAGCAGCTCCCTGTCGATGCTGACCCAGATGGTGATGGCCGGACTGGTCACGATCCTGCTGTTCCTCGTCGGCAGACCGGCCCGCCGCCTGTGGCAGATGGTCGAGATGTCGGTCAGCATGGCCGGTGCCGCGGTGCCCTCACCGAGCAGCGGGCTGTTCTCCCGGTTCCGGAAGCGCTCGAACGAGCCGACGCCGCAGGACGAGTTCTGGAAGAGCGTCCGCGACGACGACGAGGCAGCCGGTGGCTGGGAGGCCCGTGGCCACCGCGGCGCCACCGGCGGCGGGCCCCACTACCGGCCGGAGGCCACGGTGCTCGCCAGCTCCCAGCGGTTGGACGGCTCCGCGTCGGGTGCGCATCCGGCCGCGGCGTGGCCGGGATCGGCCCGGCCGGGTCTGCCCGGTGGCGGGCGGGCGGCGCTGCCCGCGGCGGGTGGAGCGGCTGCCGCCGCCTACTCCGGTTACGTGCCGAGCAGGTCCCCGAGCGACTATGTCCAGGCGCCGTCGTCGGCGGCCGCGGTCTCCGGGCCGAGCCGGAGGGTCGACACCGCCCCCGTGGCCGACCGGGGATGGGACCGCGGCGACGATTCCGATCCGCTCGTCGTGCCGTCGCGGATGGCCTCGACCGGTGCGGTCCGGGAGTCCGCGCACGCCTCGCCGGGGCAGCCGATACCGCCGCAGCGCTCCAACCCCGCGCCCGAACCGCGCCGCGCCGAGTCCGAGATGGTGGCGGGCAAGCCGGTGTTCGTGCTGTACCGGCCGTCCCGGGGCTTCGAGGTCCGCGACGACCTCCGCGACACCGACCACGTGGTCGGCAGGAGGTAGCGCATGCCGATCCGTACGCACCGGGGCAGGGCCGCCGTATACCGCAGGCTGTGGGGCTGGCCGCTGCGCTCGCCCACGCACCTGGCCGGCACGTTGATCGTGCTCACCGCGCTCGTCGTCTCGGTGGGCATCGTGGTGCCGAAGGTCTTCGGCGAGCCCGGCGGCACGACCGGCTCGGCGGCGTCCAGCACGTCCTCGACGAGCGCCACCGCTTTCGACGGGGGCCCGCTGACCAGCCGGAGCAGCCTGCCCACCCGGCTCAGCGAGCCGCGCGAGTCACCCACGAGCGCGGCGCCGGACCCGGCCGCGCTGCGGGTCGCGGGGGAGTGGGCAGCGGCGTGGGTCAACCATCCCGCGGGCTCCACGAACGAGCAGTGGCTCGACCGGCTGCGCCCGCTCACCACCGAGGAGTACCTCCCGGTGATGAAGAGCGTGAACCCCGGCAACATCCCGGCCACGAAGGTCACCGGCGAGCCGGAGGCCACCGAGTCCTACACCAGTTCCGTCAAGGCCGAGGTGCCCACCGACGGGCCGAGGCTGAGCATCACCGTGGTGGAGACGGACGCCGGCTGGCGGGTCGCTCACTACGGCGAGGCGGAGTGACACCGTGCGGGCCGGGCTACTGGTCGGCTGCATCACGGCGGCCGTCGTCGCGGTGCTGCTCGCCGCGGGCACGGTCGCGATCATCGAAGGCCAGCGGCAGCAGGCCGCGCTGGGGATGGGGGTCACCCCGCTCAGTTGCGAGGCGTCGATCGGGCCGACCCAGCCGGGGATGCAGAACGCCGGTGCCGCCGACGCGACGAACCTCGACGCCGAGCAGCGCGACATCGTGGCGCTGATCATCTCGATCGGCAAGGAACGGGGCCTTTCGCCGCGGGCTTGGCAGATCGCCATCCAGGCCGGGATGACCGAGTCCGGCCTGCGCAACCTGAACTACGGCGACCGCGACTCGCTCGGCATCTTCCAGATGCGGCCCTCGATGGGCTGGGGCACGGTCGCGCAGGTCACCAACCCGCCGTACCAGGTGAACAAGTTCTACGACGTGCTCGAGTCGGTGCCGGACTGGCAGAACCGGCGCCCGGGCGACGTCGCGCAGGCGGTGGAACGCTCGGCGTTCCCCGACCGGTACCACGAGTGGGAGCCGATGGCGGTCCACCTGGTCGAGAACATGGGGAACGTGCCCGACGCCGCGGGCTGCGGCGAGGGCATGGGCGCCGCGCTGCCGCCGAACGAGGCGGCCGCCACGGCCATCGAGTTCGCGCTCGGGGAGCAGGGCAAGCCGTACGTGTGGGGCGCGACCGGGCCGAACTCCTACGACTGCTCCGGGCTGATGCTGCGGGCGTTCGAGGCGGCCGGGATCACCGTGCCGCGCGTGTCCCGCGACCAGTACAAGGCGGGCGCGATGTTGCCGGTCGAGGAGGCGCAGCCGGGCGACATGTTGTTCTGGGCGTACGACCCGGCCGATCCGAGCACCATTCACCACGTCGCGATGTACCTGGGAGACGGGAAGATCGTGGAGGCCCAGCAGAGCGGCGTGCCGGTGCACACCCGCTCCGTCTCATGGGACGAGGCGGAACTGGTGGCACAGGCGGTCCGGCCCGGTGTGTGAGGACGTAGTGAGCACGAGGAGGGTCAGCAGTGGCCAAGAAGTGGGGTAAGCGCGGCAAGAAGCCGGGCAAGGGGGAGGCCGGGCTCGAGGCCGACCCGCGGAACCTGTTCGGGGTGCCGCCCGCGCCACGCAGCGCGCCACCCGCGTCGAGCACGCCGCTGGCGGACTACCTGCGGCGGGGCTGGCCCGGCGTCGACCAGGGCTACATCGTGCTGCCGCGCACGCTCGCCGAGGGGATGCCGCTGCCGTGGCAGCAGCAGCTCACGAACCTGCTCGCGCAGTTCCACGACACGCACGGCCGGCTGTCGTGGCCGGTGTACCGGGTGGTGCCGTCGCGGCCCGAGCGGCTCGTCGACCTGGACGAGGACCAGTTGGCGGAAGCCGGTTACCTGGTGGAGATCGACACCGACGGCGAGATGGTCTACCGGGAGCGCAACGGGCGCAAGGTGGACAACCCCGAGGACAAGACAGTGCTCGTGTCCTGCCTGGACCCGATCGTGCGGCACGCGCAGGCCGGGCCCGCGCAGGGCCAGGCCACGGCGCCACCGCGCAGCGGCCCGGTACCGATGAACATCGGCCCGCAGCCGGTGTGGCGTACGACGGCGCCGCCCTCCCAGCAGGCGCAGACGCCACAGACGGCTCAGCCCGCGCAACCATCCCAGCCACCCCAGCCGCGGGAACCGCAGGCTCCGGCACCGGAGATGCCCGTGCCGCCGGAGCCGGCGGTGCCGTCGTCGGGTGCGGAGCCCGCCCCCGCGGAACCGGAACCGGCGGGTGAGGCCGAGGCCCCGCCGGAGCGGTCCGCGCAGGCCGAGCGCGCCGCCGCGGAGCCGCGGCAGCAGGAGCCGAGCACGCCGCCGCGCGGTTTCCAGCGTCCGCGTGGCTGGTTCGACGAGCTTCCCGAGCCGGAAAAGACCGGCGACGCCGGCGCCGCGGAGGACGCCGAGTTCGGCCCGACCGGGGAGCCGACCGAGATCCCGTACCGCTACCGCCGGTGAGTCACCTCGCCCGCGCCCGAGGTGGCCCCGGGCGCGGGCAGGTGCCAGGCTCGGGGTATGGCCGCAGAGAGCAAGGACCCGAACCCGGACCCCGGCTGGTGGTACAACACCCGCACCGGCGAGGTCGAGCACGGCACCCTGTCCCGGTCGATCGACCGGCTCGGGCCGTACCCCGACGAGGCGACCGCCCGCCGTGCCCTGGAGATCGCCCGCGAGCGCACCAGGCAGGCCGACCGGGAGGACGCCGAATGGAACCGGGGCGCCGACTAGCTCGTGAGTGCGGAGACGAGTTCTAACTCGTCTCCGCACTCACGAGGCGTGACCAGCCGGGCCGCCCGCGACGGCGAGGGGGCCGGGCACGAACTCGGGGTCGACCTGGTCGGTGAGCTCGGAACCCGCCCAGGCGCGGGCGTTGCGCAGGTGGAACTCCACCGCCTGCGCCTGATAGCGCTCCCAGTCGCGCTCGTTGGAGTCCACAGTGGAGAGCATGGTCCGCAGGGTGCCGAGGTTGTGCGGTTCGAGCTGGTCGATCGGCCGTGCCCGCCCGCGCTCGGCTGCGCGCACGTGACCGGAGCTGGTGACCCAGCCGAGCAGGTCCTCGCCCACCTGCTCGCGCAGGAAGTCGACGTCCTCGTCGTCGGTGACCTTGTTCCCCACGACCACGAGCCGCACCCCGAAGTCGCGCGCGTAGTCGGTGTACTGCCGGTACACGCCGACGCTGCGCACGGTCGGCTCGCACACCAGGAACGTCACGTCGAACCGGGTGAACAGGCCCGAGGCGAAGGCGTCCGCGCCCGCGGTCATGTCGACCACCACGTACTCGCCCGCCTCGTCGACGAGGTGGTTGAGCAGCAGCTCGGCGGCCCCGACCTTGGAGTGGTAGCACGCCACGCCGAGGTCGTCGTCGGCGAAGCGGCCGGTCACCCCGAGACGTACGCCGCCGACCTCACGGAAGCACGCGTCGGTGATCGGGTTGTCCTCGCGCGGTGTCAGCAGCCGCGAGCCACGGCCCGGCGGCGTGGTCTTGATCATCGCCTCGGCGCTCGCGATCCGCGGGTTGTCGCCGCGCAGGTACTCCTTGATCAGCGGCAGCGCCTCGCCCAGCGTGGGCAGCGCCGCCGCCTCCTCCTCGCTCGCCCCGAGGGCGACGGCGAGGTGCTGGTTGATGTCGGCGTCGATGGCCAGCACCGGGTGCCCCGCGCCGGCGAGGTAGGAAGTGAACAGCGAGGCGAGGGTCGTCTTACCGCTGCCGCCCTTGCCGACGAACGCAACTTTCACGCGAAGACTCCTGAAATCGATACCGGTTTTCATTACCTGTAGCGCCAAGGTATACCCGGCCGGCCCATACCCGATCAGGTCATCGCGGCCGCTCAACCGCGTTAGGGTGCAAGTGTGGCTGTGGTGATCCGCACCCCGGGCGCCGGCGACTTCGCCTCGCTGCGCGCCGAGTTCGAGCTGCCGGAATCGTTCCCGGCCGAGGTGCTGGCCGAGGCCGGGTCGGTCGCGGGCGATCCGGCGGAGTTCGCCGGTGGCCGCGAGGATGCCACCGGCCTGCCGTTCGTGACGATCGATCCGCCCGGCGCCAAGGATCTCGACCAGGCGATGCTGATCGAACGGCGGCCCTCCGGCGGGTTCCGCGTGCGCTACGCGATCGCCGACCTGACCGCCTTCGTGCCGCCCGGCGGGCCGATCGACCGGGAGGCGCGCCGGCGCGGGCAGACGCTGTACCTGCCCGACGGCAACGTCCCGCTGCACCCGCCCGAGTTGTCCGAGGGCGCGGCGAGCCTGCTGCCCGGCAGCGTCCGGCCCGCCGTGCTGTGGACGATCGACACCGACTCCGGTGGTGAGCCGACCGCCGTCCGGGTGCACCGCGCGCTGGTCCGCTCGGTCGAGCGGTTCGACTACGACTCCGTGCAGGCGGCGATCGACGCGGGCGAACCGCACCCGTCGATCGCCGCGCTGCCCGCGCTGGGCCGCCTGCGGCGGGAGCTCGCGGTCGCCCGCGGCGCCGTCGAGCTGCAACTGCCCGAGCAGGAGATCGTGGCCACCGAGGACGGCGACTGGCTGCTGGCACAGCGGCCGCGCAACGAGGTCGACGCGTGGAACGCGGAGATCTCGCTGCTCACCGGCATGTCCGCGGCGTCGATCATGCTGGAGGCCGGGGTCGGGGTGCTGCGCACACTGCCCGACGCCGAACCCGACGCGGTCGACTGGCTGCGCCGCTCGGCGAGGGCACTGGGCATCGACTGGCCGGAGGGCGCGAGCGTCGCGGAGCTCCTCTCCGGTCTCGATCCGGAGCGGCCCGAGTCCCTCGCCCTCTACGCGGGCACCACGCGGCTGCTGCGCGGTGCCGGGTACACCGCCTTCGACGGGACCGACCCGGAGATCGCCACCCATGCGGGCATCGGAGGCCCGTACGCGCACGTCACCGCGCCGATCCGCAGGCTGGTCGACCGCTTCGCCACCGAGGTGTGCCTCGCCGTGACGCACGGCAGGCCGGTACCGGACTGGGTGCGGGCCGCGCTGGCCGAGCTGCCCGAGCTGATGAACGCCTCGGACACGCGCGCGTCCCGGGTCGAACGGGCCTGCCTCGACCAGGTGGAGTCGTGGATCCTGGCCGAGCACATCGGCCGCACGTTCGACGCGGTGGTGCTGCGGGCCGAGGAGACGCGGGCGGAGATCCTGATCGAGGACCCGCCGGTGCTCGGCCGCTGCACCGGCACCGGCTTCCCCGAGGGCGGCCGGATCCCCGTGCGGCTCACCGCGGCCGACACCGTCAACCGCAAGGTCTCCTTCGAGCGAGCGTGATCCGATGACGCAGACATGGACGTCCTGGGAACGGGAGCTGCACGACGAGGTGCGGGCCGGCCGGAGCGTGGTGGTCAACGTACGCCGGTCCGGGCCGCACAAGCACCTGGTGCCGTGGCTCGTCGAGCACGACCTCATCACCTACGTCGGCCACGCGGGCAACCGCCACTCGTGGCCCGGGTCCGACTTCGCGAACCCGTTCGTCAAGGAGGCGAAGCGGGATCGCGAGGCGATGGTGCGGCACTACCGTGAGTACCTCGCCGGGCAGCCCGAGCTGTTGCGCCGGTTGCGTGCCGGTGAGCTGACCGGTCGCGCGCTGGGCTGCTGGTGCGCGCCCGAACCCTGCCACGCCGACGTGCTGCTGGAGTACTGCCGATGATCGACGACCTCGGCGAGCAGGTGCCGCTGGCCGGCCCGCCCGGCCGGGTCGTCTCGCTCGTCCCGGCGCTGACCGAGGCGGTCGAGGCGACGGTGCCCGGCGCCGTGGCCGGGGCCACCGACTACTGCACGCATCCGCCCGGGCTGGACGTGCCGCGCGTCGGCGGTTCCAAGTACCCGAAGGTCGACGCGGTGCTCGGCCTGCGCCCCGACCTGGTGCTCGCGAACTCGGAGGAGAACCGGCCCGAGGACGTCGCAAGGCTGCGGGCCGAGGGCGTTCCGGTGTGGGTGATGGAGGCGCCCGCGACCGTGCCGATGGCGCTGGTCTCCCTGCGTGCGTTGCTCACCGGGGCGTTCGGCGTGGCGGCACCGGACTGGCTCACCGACGCCGAACGGCGGTGGGCGCAGCCGCGGCCGATCCGGGCGCGGGCGCTGGTGCCGGTCTGGCGCAAGCCCTGGATCGTGCTCGGCCGGGACACCTTCGGCGGCGACGTCCTGCACCGGCTCGGCATCGCGACGGTGTACTCCGACCATGCCGACCGCTACCCGCGCCCGAAGATCGACGAGCTGCGCGCCCAGTTCGCGCGGGGCGCCGCCGACCTGCTCGTGCTGCCCGACGAGCCGTACGAGTTCACCGGCACCGACGGCCCTGAGGCCTTCCCCGGCGTGCCGTACGTGCTCGTCTCCGGCCGCTACCTCACCTGGTACGGGCCTTCGCTCGGCGCCGCCCACCGCGTCCTCGACCTCGCGCTCACCCGGGCAGTCCGGTGAGGACCGTGACCCGCTGCTCGGTCAGGTCGGCCATCGCCGCCGCCGGGCCCTCGCGGCCGACGCCGGAGTCCTTGACGCCGCCGTAGGGCATCTGGTCGGCGCGGAAGCTCGGCACGTCGCCGACCACGACGCCGCCGACGTCCAGCGCCGCGGACGCCTCGAACGCGGTCGGCAGGTCGCGGGTGAACACCCCGGCCTGCAGGCCGAAACGGGAGTCGTTGACCAGCCGCAGCGCCTCCGCGGTCGAGCCGACCGGGTTCAGGCACACCACCGGCCCGAACACCTCGTCCGCCAGCACCCTGGCGTCCTCCGGCACGTGCGCCAGCACCGTGGGCTCGACGGTCGCGCCGTCCCGCCGCCCGCCGGTGTAGCGCCGGGCGCCCGCCGCGACGGCCTCGTCCACCCACGACTCCACGCGCTCGGCGGCCGCCGTGTCGATCAGCGGCCCGACGTCGGTGTGCGGCGAGCGCGGGTCGCCGGTGCCGAGCGCGCGGACCTTCGCGACCACGCGCTCGGCCAGCTCCTCGAACACCGCGGTGTGCGCGTACACCCGCTGCACGGAGATGCACGACTGCCCGGCCTGGTACATCGCGAACGTCGCGATCCGTTCCGCGGCGAAGTCCAGGTCCGTCCAGTCCGGGCAGACGACGACGGCGGCGTTGCCGCCGAGTTCGAGCGCGACGTGCTTGCGTGGCACCGAGTCCCGGATGCGCCAGCCGACCGGCACCGACCCGGTGAACGACACGACCGGCAGCCGGGGATCGTCGACCAGCCCCGCCGCCACGTCGTTGCCGACCGGCAGCACCGACCAGCTGCCCGCGGGCAGCCCGGTCTCGGCCAGGATCTCGCCGAGCGCGAGCGCCGTGAGCGGGGTCGCCGGCGCGGGTTTGAGCACGATCGGCGCGCCGACGGCGATCGCCGGTGCCACCTTGTGCGCCACCAGGTTCAGCGGGAAGTTGAACGGCGTGATGCCGAGCACCGGGCCCTTCGGCACGCGGCGGACGAGCGCGAGCCGCCCGGTGCCGCCCGGGTCGGTGTCGAGCCGCTGCAACTCGCCGGAGAACCGGCGCGCCTCCTCGGCCGCCCAGCGGAACGTCGATGCGGCGCGGCCGACCTCGACGCGGGCCCACTTCACCGGCTTGGCCGACTCGGCGGTGATCAGAGCGGCGAGCTCCCCGGCCCGCTCGGTGATCCTGCGCGAGACGTGGTCCAGCGCGGCGGCGCGCACGTGGGCGGGCAGTGCGGCTGTCCCGGCCCGCGCTTCGTGCGCCGCCAGGACCGCGGCCTCGACGTCCGAAGTGGACGGTATACCGTGCAGGCCGGCCTCGGTGCCGTCGTAGGAGTTGCGCACGACCGCGGTCGCCTCGCCGGTCACCGGCTTGCCCGCGACCCAGAACGGGATGCTCACCGGGCCGCCTCCTGCCGGACCGCGTGCTCGAGCACGGAAAGTCCCTCGTCGAGCAGGTCGGCGGGCAGCGAGAGCGGGGGCAGCAGCCGCAGCACGTTGCCGTAGGTGCCGCAGGTCAGCACCACGACACCCGCGGCGTGGCAGGCCGCCGCGACGCGCCCGGCCGCCGCCGGGTCCGGTTCGGTGCCGCCGGGAACGACGAACTCGGCGGCGAGCATCGCACCCCGGCCGCGCACGTCACCGATGACGCCGGTCTCCGCGGCGAGCGCCCGCAGCCGGGGCAGCACGGTGCCGCCGATGCCGCGGGCGGCGCCGGCCAGGTCGTCGGCGCGCATGGTCTCGATCGCGCCGAGGGCAGCCGCGCACGCGACGGGGTTGCCGCCGTATGTGCCGCCCAGCCCGCCGGGCGGCACGGCGTCGAGCAGTTCGGCGCGGCCCGTGACGGCGGCCAGCGGCAGCCCGGCCGCGATGCCCTTGGCCGTGGCGACCAGGTCGGGGATCACGTTCTCGTGCTCGCAGGCGAACCAGTCCCCGGTGCGGCAGAAGCCGGTCTGCACCTCGTCGGCCACCAGAACCACGCCGTGCCGGGTGCACCAGCGCGACAGCGCGGGCAGGAATCCGGGGGCGGGCTCGACGAACCCGCCCTCACCCTGGACCGGCTCGATCACCACGGCCGCCACCGCGTCGGCGCCGACCTGCTTCTCGATGCGGTCGATCGCGGCGGCGGCCGCCTGCTCGCCGGTCCGCCCAGGGGCGTCGCGGAACGGGTAGGAACCGGGCACCCGGTAGACCTCCGGCGCGAACGGGCCGAAGCCGTGCTTGTACGGCACCGACTTCGCCGTCAACGCCATCGTGAGGTTGGTGCGGCCGTGGTAGGCGTGGTCGAACACCACGACGGCCTGCCGTCCGGTGGCGACCCGCGCGATCTTGACGGCGTTCTCCACGGCCTCGGCGCCGGAGTTGAACAGTACCGAGCGCTTCTCGTGCTCGCCGGGCGTCAGCTCGGCCAGCTCCTCGCACACCCGCACGTAACCCTCGTACGGGGCCACCATGAAGCAGGTGTGCGTGAAGCGGCCCGCCTGCTCACGCACGCGGTCCACCACGGCCGGTGCGGAGTGCCCGACGTTGGTGACCGCGATACCGGAGCCGAGGTCGATGAGCGTGTTGCCGTCGGCGTCGGTGAGCAGGCCGCCCTCGGCCGAGGTGACGTACACCGGCAGCACCGAGCTGAGCCCGGCCGCGACGGCACGCGCGCGCCGTCGCTGGAGTGCCCGGGAGGCCGGGCCGGGAATCTCGGTGCGCAACCGGCGATGGGTGGTAGCGGTCATGGCTCCAGGGTGGGCCGCTCCCACCGTCGCCGTCAGCGTGACGAAGTGTCCAATTCAGCTGCTAGACTTCGACAACATGGCACTGACCCTGCGTGAACTCGCCGGGCAGGGCCCGCTCGGCCTGCGGGTGCTCGCCGGCGAACCGGCGCTGGACCGGGAGATCGCCTGGGTGCATCCGACCGAGCTGGCCGACCCCACGGCGTTCCTCGACGGCGGCGAACTGCTGCTCACCACCGGGCTCACGATCGAGGGTGAACCGGCGGCGGACTACGTGGGGCGGCTCGTGGCCGCGGGCGTCACCGGGGTCGGCTTCGGTACCGGGCTGAGCCACGACGAGGTGCCGCCCGCGCTCGTCGGCGCCGCGGCGACCGCCGGGCTGCCGCTGCTGGAGGTGCCCCGGCAGACGCCGTTCATCGCCATCACCAAGGCTGTCTCGGCCGCGGTCGCCGCCGACGAGTACGCCGCGCTGGTGCGGACCGGCAAGGGGCAGCAGGAGCTGACGCGAGCCGCGCTGGGCCGCCGCGGGCCGGGCGTCCTCGTGCGCAGGCTCGCGCGGCTGGTGGACGCGTGGGTGCTGCTGCTGGACCCCGCGGGTGCGGTACGGGAGGCGGCGCCCGGCTCGGCGCGGTCGGCCGGGCCCGCGCTGGGGGCGGAGCTCGCCGCGGTGCGGGCCGGCTCCAGGGTGGTCACCGTGCACGGCGACGAGGTGCTGTTGCAGGCGCTCGGTACGCGCGGGCGCGGCTTCCTGGCGGTGGGCGGGCGGCTCGGCCCGGCGGAGCGGCACATCGTGACCACGGCCGCGGCGCTGCTGTCCCTCTCGCTGGAGCGCGACCGCGCGCACGGCCGGACCCTGCGCGGCCTGCGGACGGGCCTGGCTGGGCTGCTGCTCGCCGGGCAGGCGGAGCTGGCCCTGGCGACGATCGAGCCGGTGTTCGGCGCGGTGCCCGCTCCGCCGTGGTCGGTGGTCGTGCTCGCGGGCGGTGCGCGGGCAAGGGCCGCGGCCGTGGAGGCACTGGAGACCGAGTTCGAGCGCGCCTTCTTCGCCGAGTACGGGGCGGCGGTGCTCGTGCTGGCCGACGGCCGCGGCGGCGCGCGGGCAGCCGAGCTGCCGAGCCGGATCGCCGGGCTGCACGCCGGAGTCGCACCGTCCACAACGGACCCGACGGTGGGATACCGGCAGGCGGAACAGGCCGCCGAGGCGGCCCGCGCCGCGCGGAAACCGGTGGTGCGCTTCGCCGAGCACGCCGCGGGCGGACTGCTCGGCCTGCTCGATCCCGCGGCGGCGCGGGCGTTCGCCGACGAGGCGCTCGCACCGTTGCGCCGCCACGACGAGACGGGTCGAGGGCAGCTGGTGACCTCCCTGCGCTGCTGGCTCGAGCACAACGGCCACTGGGACCTCGCCGCGTCCCGGCTCGGCGTGCACCGGCACACGCTGCGCAACCGGATGGCCAAGGTCGAGCGCCTCACCGGCCGCGACCTCGACGCGCCCGGCACCCGCGCCGAGCTCTGGCTGGCCCTGCAAGCGCACCCCTCGTGAGTGGCCACGCGAGTTCTAACTCCGGTTGCCACTCACGAGCAGGGCGATGGGCGCGTCACCGCAGCGGCGCAGGGTGGTGCCCGGCTCGGCCACCGGTTCCGCACCCGAGCCCCACCACGCCGGGATGTCGAGCGCCCGCACGAGCGAGCCGGTCGGCTGCCGCGCGCTGTTCGACACGATCACCCTGCCCTGCGCGTTGACCAGCGCCGCCCGGCCGGGCAGGCCCCGCAGCCGCGGTTGCAGCAGGTGCTCGAACTCGCGCACGAACACGTCCGCACCGACGACCCCGGCGAAGGCGCCGTTCGCACGCACCGGCACGGTGAAGGTCATCGTGTACTCGTCGGTGCACAGGTAGTCGACGTAGGGCCCGGTGATGTGCCGGTGCCCGGTGTCCCTCGGCACCGTGAACCAGGACTGCCGGGTGTAGTCGAGGAAGTGGTCGCTGGCCGGGTCGAGGCTGATGAACAGCTGGGTCGGCCGGCCGCCGTCCGTCCTCGTCCACCACTCGAAGCCGAACTCCTGGTCGGCCAGCACGTTCGGCGCCGCGATGAACCCCGCGCCGACGACCAGCCCGTCGTGACCGCCGAGCGTCCGCAGCACCTCGGGACGCAGCCGTTCCAGCTGCTCCGCGCGCACGCCGGAACGGTCCGCGCCCGCGAACAGCGCGTCGGCCTGGGACAGCACCGGGTCGAGGCCGGTGAAGACGCCCTCCACGAGCGCCGAGACGTGGTCGGCGACGTCGTCGCCGACCAGCGTGCGCGTGTCCTTCACGATGGATCCCACCTTGCGTTCGTGCGCTCGGGGCAGCTTAGGGCTCAGGGCTCCAAAAGGCCCAGATGTAGCTCCGCCAACCGGTCGATCGCTGCCAAGATGTGTTCTTCGGTCAGCCTGCGGGCGAGCTCGCCGTCCGCCTGGGCGATGGCCTCGGTGATCGCGCAGTGCTCGGCGTGCGCGTCCGCGTGCGTGCCCGCGTCGCCGGTCGGCAGCCAGAGCAGAGCGCCGAGCTCACCCTGGAGCCGGACCTCCTGGTGGGTCAGCCGCGGTGACTGCGCGGCGGCGGCGACCTCGAGGTGGAAGTGCCGCTCCGCGCGGGAGGCCTCGGTCCCGGTGGCGCCGCGCAGGTCCTCGGTGGCGAGTTCCAGCCGTTCGACGTCCTCGGCGGAGCTGCGCTCGGCGGCCATTCTCGCGGCGGCACCCGCGACCGCGAGGTAGTGGTCGCCGAGGTCGCGGAGATCGGTGAGGGTCAGCGTGCGCAGCCGCTTCCGCCAGGACGCGGCCGCCCTGTCCCTCGGTGCCCGGACGAAGCTGCCGCCCGTCCGGCCCCGCCTGGTCTCGACCAGGCCCTGCTGGCGCAGTGCCACCAGCGCCTCGCGGACGGTCACCGTGGACACGCCGAACTGCCCGGCGAGCTCCGCCTCGCTGGGCAGCTGCTCCTCGTCGGCGAGCAGGCCGAGCGTGATCGCGTCCACCAGCCGCCTGGTGACCGCCTCCACGCGCCCGGTCTGCTCCAGCGGCGCGAACATCGCCGAGCGCGCGCCGTGGGAGATCCGCTTCCGCATCCGTCCCCTCGGTTCCTCGTCGACCCCGATGGAGGCAATCTTGCCCTAAAGTCTTGAACTATTACATATGAACTTATATGTTTCCGCGTCATGGAACAGCTCAGGCACTTCGTCGGCGGCGAGTACGTCACCTCCGCCGGTGCCGCGGTCGCGGAGATCATCGACCCGGTCACCGGGCAGCCCTACTGCACCGCGCCGGTGGCCGGCGCCGAGGACGTCGACCGCGCGCTCACGGTCGCGGCCACGGCGTTCGAGACCTGGCGCGACGCCACCCCGGCAGAGCGTCAGCTGGCGCTGCTCCGCATCGCCGACGCGGTGGAGGCGCGCGCGGACGAGCTGGTCCGCGCCGAGTCGGCCGACACCGGCAAGCCGCTCGCGCTCACGTCGAGCGAGGAGATGCCGATGGTGATCGACCATCTGCGGTTCTTCGCGGGCGCGGCGAGGGTCCTGGAGGGCCGCGCCGCCGCCGAGTACATGGCGGGGCACACCTCGTTCGTCCGCCGCGAGCCGGTCGGCGTCTGCGCGCAGGTGACCCCGTGGAACTACCCGCTGCTGATGGCGATCTGGAAGATCGCACCGGCGCTGGCCGCGGGCAACACGGTCGTGCTCAAGCCGTCCGACACCACCCCGGCGTCCACCCTGCTGCTCGCCGAGATCTGCGCCGAGTTCCTGCCGCCCGGCGTGCTGAACGTGCTCTGCGGCGACCGGGACACCGGCCGCGCGCTGGTCGAGCACCCGATCCCGGCGATGGTTTCGATCACCGGCTCGGTGCGGGCCGGGATGGAGGTCGCGGGCGCGGCGGCCGCCGACCTGAAGCGGGTCCATCTCGAGCTCGGTGGCAAGGCCCCGGTGCTCGTTTTCGCCGACGCCGACCTGGACGCGGCGGCGGAGGCCATCGCGGCCGCGGGCTTCTTCAACGCGGGGCAGGACTGCACCGCGGCGACCAGGGTGCTGGTCCACGACTCCGTGCACGACGAGTTCGTCACCGCGCTGACGCGGCAGGCTGCGGCGACCAGGACCGGCCGCCCTGACGACGACGGCGTGGCGTACGGGCCGCTGAACAACGCCGCGCAGCTCGCCAAGGTCGCCGGGTTCGTCGACCGGCTTCCCGGTCACGCGACCGTCCACACCGGAGGGAAACGGGACGGCGACGCCGGCTACTTCTACCTGCCCACCGTCGTCTCCGGGCTCCGCCAGGACGACGAGATCGTGCAGAACGAGGTCTTCGGTCCCGTGCTGACCGTGCAGCGCTTCTCCGCCGACGACGAGGCGCTCGCCGCGGCGAACGGCGTGTCCTACGGGCTGGCTTCGTCGCTGTGGACGAGCGACCACGCCCGCGCCATGCGGCTGTCCGCACGCCTGGACTTCGGCTGCGTCTGGATCAACACGCACATCCCGCTCGTCGCCGAGATGCCGCACGGGGGCTTCAAAAAATCTGGCTACGGCAAGGATCTCTCGCTCTACGGCTTCGAGGACTACACCCGCGTCAAGCACGTGATGACCGCCCTGTAGCGCCGAAAGGATGGCAACCATCATGTCGCCGAACCAGGCGCCGTCAGTCGCGCCGGCCCCTGCCGGGGACCGCGAGGACGCCGGAACCGGCCCCGCCGTACGGCTGCGCGCGCTGCGCAAGTCGTTCGGCGCGGTGACCGCGGTGGACGGGATTGACCTCGACATCGCGCGCGGCGAGTTCTTCTCCATGCTCGGGCCTTCCGGCTCGGGCAAGACCACCGTGCTGCGGATGATCGCCGGATTCGAACTGCCCACCAGCGGCACCGTCGAGCTGGCCGGCCGGGACGTCAGCAGGCTCGCCCCGTTCCAGCGGGACGTCAATACGGTGTTCCAGGACTACGCGCTGTTCCCGCACATGAACGTGATCGGCAACGTCGAGTACGGCCTGCGGGTGAAGCGGGTGCCGAGGGCACGCCGCAGGGAACGCGCGCTCGAGGCGTTGCGAACCGTCCGGCTGCAGGAGCTCGCGCAGCGCAAACCCGGTCAGCTCTCTGGCGGGCAGCGGCAGCGGGTGGCGCTGGCCAGGGCGCTGGTCAACCGGCCGAGGGTGCTGCTGCTCGACGAGCCGCTCGGAGCGCTCGACCTCAAGCTGCGGCAGGCCATGCAGATCGAGCTGAAGCAGATCCAGCGCGAGGTCGGCATCACGTTCGTCTTCGTCACCCACGACCAGGACGAGGCGCTGACGATGAGCGACCGGATCGCCGTGTTCAACGACGGGCTGATCGAGCAGGTCGGCACACCGGCCGAGGTGTACGAGCGCCCGGCCAGCGCGTTCGTCGCCGGTTTCGTCGGCACGTCCAACCTGCTCAGCGGCCGCGGGGCGGAGCAGGTGATCGGCAGCCGCGGCGTCTACAGCATCCGGCCGGAGAAGATCCGCGTCGACACCGATCTCGCGGTGCCGGCGCGGGACGGCGAGACCGGCGCGACGGGCACCGTCACCGGCGTCGTCTACGCGGGCGCAACGGTCCGCTACGAGGTGGCGCTCGACGCGGGCGGCCAGCTCTCCGTCGTGCGGCAGAACGAGGGCACGGCCGCCGGTGCGCCGGCTCTCGAGGGCAGCAGGGTCCGCCTCGTCTGGCGGCAGGAACACAGCTTCCGCGTGTCCGAAGGAAGCGGAGAAACCCACAGGTGAACAGGAGACACCAATGAGGAAGAGGAAGTCGATCAGCCTGCTGGCGGGGCTGCTGTGCGCGGGCACGGCCGTCGCCGCGTGCGGTACCGCGGGAGAGACCTCGTCGCAGGGCGCGCCGGGTGGCCAGGGGTTCCAGCCGCCGGATCTCGCCGCACTGCAGGAGCTGGGGGAGCCGGAGGGCCAGCTCAACATCCTCGCGTGGCCCGGCTATGCCGAGGACGGTTCCAACGACCCGGCCGTCGACTGGGTGACGCCGTTCGAGGAGGAGACCGGCTGCCAGGTCAACGTCAAGCCGTTCGGCACCTCCGACGAGGCCGTGAACCTGATGAAGACGGGGGAGTACGACGTTGTCTCCGCCTCCGGGGACGCGTCGCTGCGGCTCGTCGCCGCCGGGAACGTCGAGCCGGTCAACACCGACCTCATCCCGAACTACGCCGACGTGTACGACTTCCTCAAGAACAAGACGTGGAACAGCGTCGACGGTACCTCCTACGGGGTGCCGCACGGGTGGGGCGCGAACGTGCTGGCCTACCGCACCGACAAGGTCGAGTCCGTGCCGGACTCGTGGTCGGTCGTGTTCGACGAGAACTCGCCGTACAAGGGCAAGATCACCGCGTACGACTCGCCGATCTACATCGCCGACGCCGCGCTGTACCTGATGAAGCACCAGCCGGAACTCGGCATCGAGAACCCGTACGCGCTGGACGACAAGCAGTTCAACGCCGCGGTCGACCTGCTGAAGAAGCAGCGGCCGATGGTGAACGAGTACTGGTCGGACTACCTGAAGGAGAGCCAGGCGCTGAAGAGCGGCGACGTCGTGGCCGGCACCGCGTGGCAGGTCACGGTGAACCTCACCGCGGGTGAGGGCGCCCCGGTGGACTCGGTACTGCCGTCGGAGGGCGCCACCGGCTGGTCGGACACCTGGATGGTGTCGGCCTCCTCGGAGCGCAAGACGTGCGCGTACAAGTGGCTGAACCACATCATCAGTCCGGAGGCCAACGCGCAGGTGGCCGAGTACTTCGGCGAGGCGCCCGCGAACCCGAAGGCGTGCGAGCTGACCGAGGACGCGAAGCACTGCGACAACTACCACGCCGGTGACGCCGACTACGCGTCGAAGATCTGGTACTGGACCACGCCGATCGAGCAGTGCATCGACGGGCGCACCGACGTGAAGTGCAAGGACTACGGCGAGTGGACCCGCGCGTGGACCGAAATCAAGGGCTGACCGGCCAGCGGGCTCGTGAGTGCGCACGCGAGTTAGAACTCGTGTGCGCACTCACGAGCGTGACCTGCGGGGATGATGATGACTACCACGACGCCCACGCCACCGGCGCCAACCCCACCGGCGCCGGCACCACCACGGCGCGGCAGGGCGCTCGACTCGGCGTCGAGCTTCCTGCGCCGCAGGCCGCGGCTGCGCCTCGGGCTGCTGCTCTCCGCGCCGATGCTCTGGCTCGGGCTGGCCTACCTCGGCGCGCTCGCGGCCCTGTTCGCCACCGCCTTCTGGCACACCGACTCCTTCACCGGACAGGTCGTGCGGGAGTGGACGCTGGAGAACTTCCGCACGCTGTTCACCGACGAGGTCTACCGCACGATCACGCTGCGCACCATCGGCATCGCGGCACTGGTGACCCTGATCGACGCCGTGCTGGCGTTCCCGATGGCCTTCGTCATGGCCAAGTTCTGCTCACCGCGTGCCCAGCGCATCCTGGTGATCGCCGTGATGACCCCGTTGTGGGCCAGCTACCTCGTCAAGGCCTACTCGTGGCGGGTCATGCTCTCCGGCAACGGCGTGATCGACTGGCTGCTCGCACCGTTCGGTCTGGACAGTCCGGGCTACGGCCTGCTCGCCACCGTGCTGACGCTGTCCTATCTCTGGCTGCCGTACATGATCCTGCCGATCTACGCCGGGCTGGAACGGCTGCCCGCCTCCCTGCTGGACGCCGCGGGAGACCTCGGTGCCCGGCCGTGGCGGGCGTTCCGCTCGGTGGTGCTGCCGCTGACCTTCCCGGCGATCGTCGCAGGTTCGATCTTCACGTTCTCGCTCTCCCTCGGCGACTACATCTCGGTGCGGATCGTCGGCGGGGCCAACCAGATGCTCGGCAACGTCGTCTACGACAACATCGGTGCCGCCAACAACCTGCCCTTCGCCGCGACCGTCGCCACCGTGCCGGTCGTCATCATGCTCGGCTACCTCGCCGCGGTGCGCCGGACCGGCGCGCTGGACAACCTCTAGGAGCGCCGCGCCATGACGGTTTCCAGAACCACCAGGCTCGTCCTGTTCGGAGCGCTCGTGCTGGGCCTCGGCGTGATCTACTTCCCGCTGCTCGTGGTGCTGCTGAACTCGGTCAACGCCGACACCACCTTCGGCTGGCCGCCCTCGGAGCTCACGTTGGAATGGTGGCGCAGGGCGATCGGCAACGAGGGCGCGCGCAGCGCACTGTGGACGAGCGTGCGGGCCGGCCTCGCCGCGACGTCGATCGCGCTCGTACTCGGCACGATGGCCGCGTTCGCCCTGCAGCGCTACCGTTTCTTCGGGCGCGACTCGATCTCGCTGCTGATCATCCTGCCGATCGCGCTGCCCGGCATCGTCACCGGCATCGCGCTCAACAACGCGTTCCGCACGGTCCTCGGCATCGACCTCGGGCTGTTCACCGTCGTCGTCGCGCACGCGACGTTCTGCATCGTCGTGGTCTTCAACAACGTGATCGCGCGGCTGCGCAGGCTCGGCGGCAACTTCGAGGAGGCGTCGATGGACCTCGGTGCCAACGGGCTCACCACGTTCCGGCTGGTCACCTTCCCGATGCTGCGCTCGGCGCTGCTCGCGGGCGGCCTGCTGGCGTTCGCGCTGTCCTTCGACGAGATCATCGTGACTACGTTCACCCTCGGCGCCGGCCTGGAGACGCTGCCGATCTGGATCCTGAACAACCTGTTCCGGCCGAACCAGGCGCCGGTCGTGAACGTGGTGGCCGCGGTACTGATCGTGGCGTCCACGGTCCCGGTCTACCTGGCGCAGCGGCTCTCCGGTGACACCGCCAGCGGCGGGCGGCTGTGATGCGCGGGCGGCGGCACCGGCTTCACGCGCACGCGAAACGGTCGGTCGCGGTCCGCAGCGCCGCCAGCACCCCCGGGTCCGTCACCGCGTGCCCGGCGCCGTCGAGCAGCACCAGCTCCGAGCCCGGCCAGGCCCGGTGCAGCTCGTAGGCCGTCGACGGCGGGCACACGGCGTCGTAGCGGCCCTGCACGAGGACACCGGGAATCCCGGCCAGCCTGCCCGCGTCGCGGATCAGCGCGCCGTCGTCCAGCCAGGCGCCGTGGACGAAGTAGTGCAGGGCCAGGCGCGCGAACGGCACGGCGAACGACGGCGCGCTGTAGCCGGTGCGATAGCCGCGCTGCGGCACCATCGACACGATCGCGCCCTCCCAGGCGCTCCAGGCGATCGCGGCCCGTTCGCGCACCGCGGGGTCCGGATCGTCGAGCAGCCGCCGGTAGGCGGCGAGCAGGTCGCCGTCCTCGGTGCCGGCGAGGGGCGCGAGGTAGTCCGCCCATTCCTCGGGGAACAGGTGCGCGGCGCCGCCGTTGTAGATCCAGTCCAGCTCCCGGCGGCGGACGGTGAACACCCCGCGGAGCACGATCTCGGTGACCCGCTCCGGGTGGGTCTGGGCGTAGGCGAGCGCGAGCGTGGCGCCCCACGAGCCGCCGAAGAGCTGCCAGCGGTCGATGCCCAGGTGCTCGCGCAGCCGCTCCATGTCGGCGACCAGATGCCAGGTGGTGTTGACCGAGAGGTCGGCGCCCGGCTCGGTCACGTGCGGCGTGCTGCGGCCCGCACCACGCTGGTCGAACAGCACGATGCGGTAGCGGCGGGGATCGAAGTGCCTGCGGGTCAGCGGGGCGCTGCCGCTGCCGGGACCGCCGTGCAGGACGACCACCGGCCTGCCGTCCGGGTTGCCGCTGACCTCCCAGAAGACCTGGTTGCCGTCGCCGACGTCGAGCATGTCCTCGGCGTAGGGCCGGATGGGCGGGTACAGCTCGTGCATGCCGCCACCCTGCCCTACGCCCCGCCCGGCTCAGTGGAAGGCGTGCTCCGCGGCCGGGAACTCGCCGCGGCGCACCTCGTCCGCGAACGCCTGCGCCGCGCCGGAGAGCGCACCGGCCAGGTCGGCGTAGCGCTTGACGAAACGGGGCGACTTACCACGCCGCAGGCCCGCCATGTCCTGCCAGACCAGCACCTGCGCGTCGCAGTCGGACCCGGCGCCGATGCCGATCGTGGGGATGCGCAGCTCGTGCGTGATCCGCTTCGCCACCTCGGCGGGCACCATCTCCATCACGACGGAGAACGCGCCGGCCTCCTGCAGCGCCACCGCGTCGACGAGCAGCTCGTCCCCGGCGGCGCCGCGACCCTGCACGCGGTAGCCGCCCAGGTTGTGCTCGCTCTGCGGGGTGAAGCCGATGTGGCCCATCACGGGCACCCCGGCCGAGGTGAGCGCCTCGACGTGCGGCGCGAACTTCTGCCCGCCCTCGAGCTTCACGGCGTGCGCGCGGCCTTCCTTCATGAACCGCACCGATGTCTCCAGCGCCTGCTGCGGGGAGAGCTGGTAGGACCCGAACGGCAGGTCGGCGACGACGAGCGCCCGCTCGGTGGAGCGGGTGACCGCACGAACCAGCGGCAGCAGCTCGTCCACGGTCACCGGCAGCGAGGTGTCGTAGCCGAACACGTTGTTGGCAGCCGAGTCACCGACCAGCAGCACCGGAATGCCCGCCTCGTCGAACAGCTGGGCCGTGTACATGTCGTAGGCGGTGAGCATGGGCCACGGCTCGCCGCGTTCCTTGAGCTCGAGGAGGTGATGGATGCGAACCCTCTTGCGCGGCGTGGCCTGCGCCGAGGCACCCGAACCGTACGGGGCGGCGACCTCGCCTGCGCCCCCCTTTTCAGCGTTGGACATCGTTGTCGACCGTCCTTCCCTCGAGGCCTTGGAGAGGTCCCCGGGTCGTGGATCGTTGCTGAGCAAAGCGTCGCACCGGGGAGGGTGGGCTCAAAGCCCCTGCGACCAGGTTCACACGAAGCCGGTTCCGCCGCAGCCGGGCCGTGATCAATCCGGTGACGTTCTTTGCTGCCCACGGACACCGACGTCGTGGTAAGCACTTCGCCATGGCGCCGGTCTTCCACCGCCCGGCCACGCTGGGGGCGGTTCGCGCGGTGACCGTGTCGCTGCTCGCGACCGGCACCCTCGCCCTCCTCGGCTGGCTGGTGCAGTTCGGGCTGGACACCGGGTTGTCGCCGCTGCACGCGCCACCGGGCGAGCTCGGCGCAGCGGGCCGGCCCCATGGCGTCGTCTTCCGCGCCGCCGAACTGGTCGCCGGGCTCGCGCTGATTCTGGCGAGCCCGCCGCTGCTGCGGCTGGCGCCGGTGCACCGGCAGGCGCGGCTCACGGTCGGCGTCGTCTTCGCGGTCGGCCTGCTCCTGGTCCTGCGCGCCGCGTTCCCGCTCGACTGCGCGGCCTCGGCGGGCGAGGTGTGCGCCGACCCCTCGGCCGGGCACCGGGTACACGAGGCGGCGTCCACGCTGCTGAACCTGGCCTACATCGTGGGTGCGCTGAGCCTGATGCTGTGGTGGCCGCGCGGCTGGCGGACGCTGGCCGCGGTGGCGTTCGCGATCGAGGTGCTGGCGTGGCTCGCGGTCGTGTTGCTCGAACCCGGCCACTTCGCCGGTATCGTCGGGCGCGTCCAGCTCGTGACCCTGCTGGCGGTGATCTGCGCGGGCGCGGCCTACCTGCTCACCGCGGGCCGGGTGCCCGGCGGGACGGACTGAGCGCCGCCGCGGTCAGAGGCTGTCTTCGAACCTGCTGCAACGGACCAGGGCGCGCTGTTTCCGCAGGTCACCGGTCGTGAGTGCGGAGCCGTGTTCTAACTCGCTTGCGCACTCACGAGTGGTGACCAGGCACAACGCCGCGCCTCCGTGGGATCTCCGTGGGATCAAGGACAGGCTCTCAGAGCCGGAAGAGGGTGGGCGCCTCGGCGTGCGCGTTCTCGATGTCGAGCATTCGCAGCTTGGTGGCGGTGCCCCCGGTGGCGGAGAAGCCGCCGGTCCGGCCGCCCGCGGCGAGCACGCGGTGACACGGCACGATCGGCGCGAACGGGTTGTTCCCGAGTGCCTGCCCGACCGCGCGGGCCGCTCCCGGCTCGCCCAGGCGCTGCGCGATCTCGCCGTAGGTCAGCGTCGCGCCCGGCGGGACGGTGCGCGCGAGCTCGTAGACGCGGCGGTGGAACGGCGGCACGCCGGACATGTCGAGGACCGCGCCGGAGAGGTCGGCGGCCTCGCCGCGCAGCAGCGCGGTCACGGCTTCGATCGTGTGCCGGACGGCCGGCGGCGGCACCTGCTCGGTGCCGTCCGGGAACCGTTCGAGCAGGCGGGCCCGCGTCCGGGCCGCGCCACCCTCGGGCAGCCGGCTGCCGATGATGACGTGCTCGCGCCACGCGATGCCGCAGTGGCCGATCGCGGTGTCGAAGACCGCGAAACCGGGTGCTGTCATGGCTCGCCTTTCCGCCGCGTGCGCTGCCCCTGATCCTGCCTCGCACCGGGCCGCTTGTCTTGCAGATTCTTGCGGTCGCGCCGGACCGGGACTGTCGTGGGCCGGGCGTAGCGTGCGGACGTGCACTCAGTCGTCGAACTCGCCGCCCTGCCCGGCTGCACGGTCAGCGGGGTGCGCTGCCGGGGAGAGGAGGCCGGGTGGTCGGGCCCCGAACCCCGCGGCGAGTACGGCGTCGTGCTCGTCCGCCGCGGCCGGTTCCGGAAGCGGTGCCGGGGCGTGGTGACCGACGTCGATCCGGCGCTCGGCTACGTCATGGTGCCCGGTGACGAGGAGGAGTTCGCGCATCCCGCCGGGGGCGACGTGTGCACGTCGGTGCGGCTGGCACCGTGGCTGTGGCGCGCGATGGCGGGTGAGCGCGCGCGGCCGGACCGCCCGGCGGTGTACGTCGACGCGCGGCTGGAGCTGGCCCACCGCCGCTTCCTGGCGGCGGCCGGGGACGCGGAGTTCGCGCTCGCGGAGGAGTTGCTCGGCCTGCTGGCGCTCGCCGTGCGGCAGGTCGTCGAGGGGCCGCTGCCGGACGGTGCGCGGGCACGCGACGGGACGCTGGTCGCGGCGGCGCGGGAGGCCATTGCGGCCGGGCATCCCGCGGCGCGTGGCGTGTTCCCGCTCGCCGAGCTACTCGGTGTCTCGCCGTACCGGCTGAGCCGGGCGTTCCCCCGTCAGCTCGGTGTCTCGCTGACCCGCTACCGCAACCGGGTCCGCGTCGGCGCGGTGATCGAGCGCCTCTCCGCGGGCGAGACCAACCTCGCCGCACTCGCCGCCAACCTCGGCTTCGCCGACCAGGCGCACCTCACCCGGACCGTCCGCGAGCATCTCGGCCACACCCCCACGGCCCTCCGCCGCCTGGTGAGTGAGGGAGTTTCACTCTCGCACTAGCCGAAGCTACCGCTCCCGTTCGGAAGTACCGCCCGTGTCCGGCCGGGCGAGCCGCCAGTACTGCCGCTTCTCGGCATCGCGCACCACCACGCCCAGCTTCGCCAGCTCGTCGCGGAGCTCCCGCGCGTCCTCCTCGGAGCCGCCGCGGCCCAGCGCTCGTTCGCGCGCGGTGAACAGCGCGTTCGCCCCGGCGGGCAGGCCGGGCGTGTCCGGCACCCAGCGACGGAACTCCTCGCGGTAAGGGTCGTCGTCGAGCCACCGGTACCGGTGCTCCCGGAACGCCGCCGCGAGCCGTTCGGCGTCCACGTCGGAGGATTCACGTGCCAGCTCCCCGGTGTCCGATCCGAGCAGGACGAGGTCCTTGCCGTCCAGAAACGCCGCCGCGACCGACTCGCCCGGGACCTCGTGCGCCGCGCCCTTGCGCGCGAGAACCACCCGATCGCGCGCGACCTCGACCGTGAGGCTCTCGTGCCGGGCCAGGAAGGCGACCACCAGGCCGGCCAGCGCGCCGAGGGCGACCAGCCCGATGGTCACGTGCGGCTCGGGCAGCGACGACACGAGCTCGGCAGGCCCCTGCATCGGCGCCCACGGCAGCGAGACCAGCCAGTCGGCGGCGAGCCGCACCAGCCACCCGGCGCCGGCGCCGAGCAGCGGGAACGCCACCCAGAGCAGGGCGAACACCCACGTGGGCTCCGCCACGACGGTCGGGCGGCGCGCCGCCGGTTCTCCGAGGTCCACCGGGACGAACCTAGTGGGTCTCCCGCCAGCCGTTCGTGATCGGCAGCCTGCGGTCCCTGCCGAACGCCTTGAACGTGATCTTGGTGCCGGGCGGGTACTGGCGGCGCTTGTACTCGGCCCTGTCCACCATCCGCACGACCCGGTCGACCACGTCGGGATCGAAGCCCGCGGCGAGCAGGTCCGCGTAGCCGCGGTCGCCCTCCACGTAGTCGTCGAGGATGTCGTCGAGCAGCGAGTAGTCGGGCAGCGAGTCGGTGTCGACCTGGTCGGGACGCAGCTCCGCGGACGGCGGCTTGGTGATCGAGTTCTCCGGGATCGGCGGCGCCTGGCCGCGCTTCTCCGCCTCGGCGTTGCGCCAGCGCGCGAGCTCCCAGACATGGGTCTTGAACACGTCCTTGATCGGTGCGAACCCGCCGACGGCGTCACCGTAGATCGTCGAGTAGCCCACGGCGATCTCCGTCTTGTTCCCCGTGGCGAGCACCAGATGACCCTCCAGGTTGGACAGTGCCATCAGCAGCATCCCCCGCACGCGGGCCTGGATGTTCTCCTCGGCGAGCCCCGTCCCCGCCAGCTTGAGCTGGTCGACGTAGACCCGCACCATGTCCTCGACCGGCTCCACGCGGTAGTGGCAGCCGAGCCTGCGCGCCAGTTCCGCCGCGTCGGAACGCGAGTGCTCCGTGGAGTAGCCCGACGGCATGGAGACCCCGTACACGGCGTCCGGTCCCAGCGCGTCCACGGCCAGCGCCGCGGACACCGCGGAGTCGATGCCACCGGAGAAGCCGAAGATCACCGAGCGGAAGCCGTTCTTGTGCACGTAGTCGCGCAGGCCGGTGACCAGGGCGGACCACACCTCCGCCTCGTCCGGCAGCGGCTCGCTCGCCGCCGGTTCGGCCAACGGGTCGTAGGCGGGCAGCGGCTGCGCGCCGAGTACCCGCCTGCGGACGTGGAGACCCTCGAACTCGCCCTCCGCCGCATGGCCGCCCGCGGGCAGGTCGAGGTCGACGAGCAGCAGGTCCTCGGCGAACTGCGGCGCCCTGGCGAGCAGCTCGCCGTTCGCGCCGACGACGATGGAGTCGCCGTCGAAGACCAGGTCGTCCTGGCCGCCGACCAGGTTCGTGTAGACGATCGGGGCGCGAGCCTCGGCAGCGCGCCGCGCGATCAGCGGCAGCCGGACGTCGTCCTTGGCCCGCTCGTAGGGCGAGGCGTTGGGCGCCACCACCAGATCGGCACCAGCCTCGCCGAGCGCGGCGACGGGGCCGCCGTCCTGCCAGAGGTCCTCGCAGATCACCATGCCGATGTCGAGCCCGTGCAGCCGCACCACGTCGAGCGTGTCGCCCGGCTTGAACCAGCGGTGCTCGTCGAACACGCCGTAGTTGGGCAGGTGGTGCTTGTACTGGCGAGCGGCCATCTCGCCGCGGAAGAGGGCGGCGGCCGCGTCCCGCGGACCGGCGTCGTCCTGGTCCAGGTAGCCGACATAGGCGAGTACGTCCCCGCAGCCGGCTTCGTCGAGCAGCCGGGCGAGGTCGTGCACCGCGGTGCGGGAGGCCTCGGCGAAGGTCGCGCGCAGGGAGAGGTCCTCGACGGGGTAGCCGGTCAGCGACATCTCCGGGAAGACGACCACGTGCGCGCCAGCCACGGCGGCCTTGCGGGTCCACTCGACGTGCAGTTCGGTGTTGCCTGCCAGGTCACCGACCGTCGGGTTCACCTGGGCCATTGCGATACGCAGTTGCGGCATACGGCCATTCTTCCCCACGGCCGGTCCGGGCCCCAGCCACGTGCCCGGGCTCGCTCGCTCAGGTGCGCTTCTTGCGCAACATGCCCCGCACCTTCTTCAGCGCCTGCTCGGCGTCGGAGTCGAACGGGTTGTCGTGTACCAGGTACGTCCACGTCGACGTCGGCCTGCGCACCCCGGCCGCCACGAGGTTCACGCCCTCGTCGGTGAGCTCGGCCTCGACCAGGGTCTTCGCCGACCGCTTCTCGGCCTCGCCGGAGATCTTGCGGAACTCGGGGATCGCCGCCCGGTGGAACTCGTCCAGCGGCGTCTCCCTCGCCAGCGCCCGCAGGTGGATGGTCTCCCGCACATCGGTGAGGAACGCCAGGTGATCCGCCCACAGCTGGTCCAGGTGGTACAGCATGATCTCGCGGCACGCCTGCACCGCCGCCGGCTCGCCCAGCTTCTCGGTCAGCTCGGCGTGGCGCTCGGGTTCCGCCTCGGCCAGCAGCTCGCCGGCCAGCTCCGTGCGCAGGATCTTGTCCCGGTGCGCCAGCACCTCGCCGCGCTGGTGCTCGATCAGCCGCGTGTACCGCCAGGTGTTGCGGTGGATCTCCAGGTCAACGCCCTCGGCGACGCGCTGGGCGTGGTTGATCTGGCGGTGCGCGCCCGGGTCGGTGACCTCGCCGGTCTCCTCGTCGGCCTCGATGCCCTCCGGTACGTCGGGGGCATAGCCGAGCACCAGCTCGTCGTTCAGGCTGGCGAAGAACACCGAGCTGCCGGGATCGCCCTGCCGCCCGGCGCGCCCGCGAAGCTGGTCGTCGAGCCTGCTGCTCGGGTACCGGGCGGTGCCGATGACGTGCAGCCCGCCGAGCTCGGCCACCCGGTCCCGGTCGGCCCCGTCGGCACCGCCGAGCCGGATGTCGGTGCCCCGGCCCGCCATCTGCGTGGAGACCGTGATCCGGTCGTACGTGCCGGCCTCGGCGATGATTGCGGCCTCCTCGGCGTCGTTGCGCGCGTTCAGCACGACACACGGCAGGTCGACCTTGGCCAGCTTCTCCGCCAGCTCCTCGGACTCGGCCACGTCCTGCGTGCCGACCAGGATCGGCCGCCCGCTCTCGTGCACGGCCCGGATCTCCTCGACGATCGCCCGCAGCTTGTTGGTCGGTGACGCGAAGATGCGGTCCAGCTTGTCCGAGCGGATGTTCGGGGTGTTCGGCGGGATCACCGCCACCTCGAGCTTGTAGAACTCCCGCAGCTGTTCCGCGACCGCGACCGCCGTGCCCGTCATGCCCGCCACCCGCGGATACCGGGCGATGAGCGCCTGCACGGTGATCGAGTCGAGGATCTCGCCGTGGTCGGACGGCGGTAGCTGCTCCTTCGCCTCGACCGCGGCCTGGAGACCGTCCGGCCAGCGCTGCAACTCGGCGACCCGGCCGCGGGAGGCGTTGATGAGCTGCACCTTGTCGTCCCGCACCAGGTAGTCGACGTCCCTGGTGAGCAGCGCGTGCGCGTGCAGCGCGACGTTGACCGCCGCGAGCCGGGCCGAACCCGACTCGTCGTAGAGGTCGATGCCGCCGAGCGACTTCTCCACCACGGAGGCGCCCGCGGACGTGAGCCAGGCGTTGCGGCCGTCGGGGTCGGTCTCGTAGTGCAGGCCGAGCCGCAGCCTGCGCACGATGTTCGCGACCTCCTCGTCGGCGACCCCCGCGTCCACCGAGCCTGCCATCACCAGCGGCACCCTGGCCTCGTCGACCAGCACCGAGTCGGCCTCGTCGACGATCGCGACCTCGGGCTCCGGCTGCGCGAGGTCCTCGGCGCGGGTGACCAGCCGGTCGCGCAGGACGTCGAAGCCGATCTCGCTGACCGCGCCGTAGCAGACCTCGGCGTCGTAGGCGGCGCGCCGCTCGTCCGGCGTCAGCGCCGGCTCGACCCAGCCCACCGACACGCCGAGCAGGTCGTACACCGGCCGCATCCATTCGGCGTCCCGGCGGGCCAGGTAGTCGTTGACCGAGATGACGTGCACGCGCCTGCCCTGCAGCGCGTGCCCCGCCGCCGCCAGTGCGCCGGCGAGGGTCTTGCCCTCACCGGTGGCCATCTGCACCACGTGCCCGGTGAGCAGGCCCATCGTGCCGAGCAACTGCACGTCGAAGGCCCGCTCGCCCAGCGCGCGGCGGGCGGCCTCGCGGCCGAGCGCGCATAGCTCGACGAGCTGGTCGTCTTCGGCGGAGTCCCCGTGCCGGAGCTCCGCCGCCAGCTCGCTCAGCTCGGCGTCGGAGAGCTTCTCCAGCTCCGGCTCCCGCTTCTCGACGGCGGGCAGCAGTGCCTTGTAACGGGTCAGTTCCACGCTGGCCGGGCGCTGGATGATTCTGCGCAACCGTCTGCCTGCCCGGCTCAACAACGCCACCGGTGCTCTCCCATCTCTGTGCCGCAACCTCAACGCTGTGGTGGTGCGTTCGAGTTCCCGCATCGAATGGCACGATCGTCACGTGCCCCTCCACGAACGCTACCTGTCCCGGTCGGCTTGTCTACTCGCGATCGGGGTCCTCGGTGCCGGGCTGGCCGCCTGCACGTCGGAGCCGGAATCCGGCGGCGCCGCGGGGCCCGCAGGGCCGGTGCCCGCGGGGCTCGAGCGCTTCTACTCGCAGGCGCTGGACTGGGGCGAGTGCGAACCGTTCGCGACGACGGAGGACGCCAGGTCGGCGTTCCAGGGCGAGGGACTGGAGTGCGCCCGGCTCGAGGTACCGCTGGACTACGGCGATCCAGGCGGCACCACGATCAGCGTCGGCGTGCTGCGCCACGAGGCAGGCGACTCCGGCGACCGGATCGGCTCGCTCGTGCTGAACCCCGGTGGCCCCGGCGCGTCCGGGATGACCGCGGCCGCGTCGATCGCCGGTGCCGTCTCCGGCGGCACCCTCGGGCAGCGGTTCGACATCGTGGGCTTCGACCCGCGCGGAGTGGGGGCGAGCGAGCCACAGGTGCAGTGCCTCACCGCGGCCGAGCGCGACGCCGACCGGGCGACGGACACCGAGGTCGACGGCAGCCCGGAGGGCGTGGCCGCGCAGGAGCAGCAGGAGCGGGCCTTCGCGGCCAAGTGCGCCCAGCGGACCGAGCACGGCGCCGAGATGCTCGCCCACGTCGGTACCCGCGACGTCGTCAAGGACCTCGACGTGCTGCGCTGCGTCCTCGGCGACGAGAGGCTGACCTACCTCGGCTACTCCTATGGCACGCGCATCGGCTACTCCTATGCCGAGGCGTTCCCCGGCAACGTCCGCGCCCTGCTGCTGGACGGCGCGCTGGATCCCGAACAGGATCTCGTCGAGTCCCTCATCGGTCAGGGCAGGGGCTTCGGCAAGGCGTTCGAGGAGTTCGCCGCCTGGTGCGCCGAGCAGCAGGACTGCGCGCTCGGCGACGACCCGGCCGGCGCGACGAAGGCGTACCAGGACCTCGTCCGGCCGTTGATCGACAACCCGGTCGATCTTGCGGACGGGCGCAGGCTCTCCTACGAGGACGCCACCACCGCGACGATGCAGGCGCTCTACCGGCAGCAGCTGTGGGACCGGCTCAACTCCGGGCTCGGCGAGCTGAAGCGGCACCAGGGAACCTCCCTGATGGCGCTGGCCGACATGTACAACGAGCGCGGCCCGAACGGGAAGTACGCCAGCACGCAGGACGCCTTCACGGCCATCCGCTGCGTGGACGATCCGCAGGTCACCGACAGGGACGTGGTGCTGAGGGCGCAGCGCCGCTACGAGGAGGTCGCGCCGTTCCTCGACGATGGCGAACCGGACTCCGCGGCCCGCGACGCCTGCGCGTTCTGGCCCGTGCCCAACACCTCCGAGCCGCACCTGCCCGACGTCGAGGGCGTCCCGCCGGCACTGGTGATCTCCACGACGAACGATCCGGCGACCCCCTACGAGGCGGGCGTCAGCCTGGCCAAGGCGATGGGCGGCAGGCTGCTGACCTTCGAGGGCACCCAGCACACGGTGTTCCTCCAGGGCCATTCGTGCATCGACGACGCGGGTACGGCCTACCTCGTCGACGGCACCCTGCCCCCGGAAGGCACCCGCTGCTGACCCCGGCCTCGTGAGTGCCGACACGAGTTAGAACAGCGTTACGCACTCACGAGGGCGGCGTCGGCTCTACCGGGGCGTTGTGGTCGGAAAGCGCCAGTTCGAGGGTCACCGCGCCCTCGTTGGGCTGGCGCGGCGGCACCTGGATCCAGATCCGCCGCAGGTGACGCCCCGCCGCCTCGGCGACCCAGAACTTGACGTGCGCGTCTGACCGGATGCCCGGGACCAGCGCCGAGACGACGTGCTCCGGAAGCTCGCCGGTCACCCGGTAGGTCGCCACCTCGCCCAGCTTCTCGCGGCTCTCGGTACGCAGGTTCGTGGCGCCGGTCAGCAGGCTGCGCAGGCCGTCCTCCGGATCGAGCAGCCGCGCGGGGTCGAACCCGGCGGGCACGGGCTGTTCGGTGTGCTCGTCGTCGGATCCGGTCAGGTACAGCGTGCCGCCGTCGACGCGGAACTCGTACTGGGCGCGCTCGTCGGTGTGCTGGACGTCCACGTCACCGTGGGCGAAGCCGTGCGCTCCCTCGCCGCGCGCCGCCTCGCCCGTCACCTCGCGGACCGCGAGGCCCGGAATCGCGCCGCTCACGGCGAACTCGAAGCTGACGCTTCGCAGGTCGCGCAGCGCGTCGGCGGAGGCCGCGACCAGCGACCCGCCGTCGGGCAGCGGCCCTGCGGTGTCCGGCGCCGACGTGCAACCGCCGAGGGCGCCGAGCAGGAGTACCAGCGCGATGCGGCGGAAGAGCATGGCGCACACGTTAGCGGGACGATTCCGGTGTGGCGGAGAAGGTGCGCCGGTAGGCGAGCGGCGCCACGCCGATCGCCGCGCTCAGGTGCTGCCGCAGCGAGGCCGCGCCGCCGAGGCCGGCTTCGGCGGCCACCCGGTCCACGGGCAGGTCGGTCGTCTCCAGCAGGTGCCGTGCGTGCAGCACGCGCTGCTGGGTGAGCCACGCCCTCGGTGGCAGCCCGGTCTCCGCGCGGAAGCGCCTGCTGAACGTCCGGACGCTCATGTTGGCGTGCGCCGCGAGCGTGGCGAGTTCGAGCGGTTCGGCGAGCCGGGCGAGTGCCCACGCCCGCGTCCGTGCGGTGCTGCCCTCGCCCGGCCCCGGCAGCGGGCGATCGATGAACTGGGTCTGCCCGCCGTCGCGCCACGGCGGCACCACGCAGTAGCGCGCGGCGACGTTGGCCACGTCGCTGCCGTGGTCGGCGCGCAGCACGTGCAGGCAGAGGTCGACGCCCGCGGCGAGCCCGGCGGAGGTGAGGACGTCGCCGTCGTCGACGAACAGCACGTTCTCGTCCAGGTCCACGGCGGGGTAGAGGTCGCGGAACTGGTCGGCGTACGCCCAGTGCGTGGTGGCGGGCCGCCCGTCGAGGATCCCCGCGGCGCCGAGCACGAAGGCACCGGTGCAGATCGACATGACCCGCGCGTGCCGTGGGATGCGGGCGAGCGCGTCGGCGATCTCGCCGGGCAGCGTGCCCTCCCGGCGCGGGCCGTGCACCCGGGTGCCCGGGATGATCACCGTGTCGGCCTCCGCGAGTGCCTCGGGGCCGTGGTCGAGCGTGGCGGTGTAGCCGGCGCTCACCCGCACCGGCCGGTCGTTCACCCCGCAGATCCGCACGTCGTAGAGCGGCTGTCCGGCCCGCGTCGCCGAGCGGAACAGCTGTGGCGGGATCTGCATGTCGTAACCGACGACCTCGTCGATCGCCAGGACCACCACCCGATGCATGGCAGGAATCTTACAGATATTGGCATTCTGGCCACTCGTGCGGGGGCTGGCGCATCAGCAGGCTGTGTCCGTGACCGATCTCCACGCCCGCCGAACGTCCGTCCCACCACGCCTGCACTGGGCGTGGCTCGTCGCCTTCGCCGCCTTCGTCGCACTGGTCGGCGCGGCCGGTTTCCGCGCCGCCCCGAGCGTGCTCATCGATCCGCTGCACGAGGAGTTCGGCTGGTCGCGCGGCACGATCTCGGCCGCGGTGTCGGTCAACCTGCTGCTGTACGGCTTCATCTCACCGTTCGCGGCCGCCCTGATGGAGCGGCTGGGGATGCGCCGCGTGGTCTCCGGCGCGCTGTTGCTCGTGTCCGCGGGCAGCGGGCTCACCGTGTTCATGACCGCGAGCTGGCAGCTCCTGCTGTGCTGGGGCGTGCTCGTCGGCGCGGGCACCGGGTCGATGGCTCTCGCCTTCGTCGCCACGGTCACCAGCCGCTGGTTCGTCCGGCATCGCGGACTGGTCAGCGGCGTGCTCACCGCCGCGGGTGCCGCGGGCCAGCTGGTCTTCCTCCCGCTGGTCGCGCTGCTCGCGACCGAGCACGGCTGGCGGCCCGCGTCGCTCGCGGTCTCGGGCGCGGCGCTGGTGGTCGTGCCTGTCGTGCTGCTCCTGCTGCGCAACCGGCCGAGCGACGTCGGCACCACCGCCTACGGTGCGGGCGCGGCCGACGTGGAGGCGGCCGTGCCGGCGGGAGGCAGCGCGGCCCGCGCCGTGCGGGTCCTGCGGGACGCCGCGCGGTCGCGCACGTTCTGGCTGCTCGCCGGCGGGTTCGCGATCTGCGGCGCCTCCACGAACGGGCTGATCGGCACGCATTTCGTCCCGGCGGCGCACGACCACGGGATGCCGCACACCACCGCGGCCGGACTGCTGGCGCTCGTCGGGATCTTCGACATCGCGGGCACCATCGCGTCGGGCTGGCTCACCGACCGGGTCGATCCACGCAAGCTGCTGGGTGCCTACTACCTGCTGCGCGGCGCCTCGCTGCTCGTGCTGCCGCTGCTGTTCGCGCCCACCACCGAGCCGCCCATGTGGGCGTTCATCGTCTTCTACGGACTGGACTGGGTCGCCACCGTGCCGCCGACCGTGGCGCTGTGCAGGGATCGTTTCGGACTCAGCGGCCCGATCGTGTTCGGCTGGGTGTTCGCCTCACACCAGGTGGGGGCCGCCGTCGCGGCGTTCGGGGCGGGCTTCACCCGCGACCAGCTCGGCACCTACGACCTGGCCTGGTACGCGGCAGGCGGTCTCTGCGCGGTGGCGGCGGTGCTCTCGCTCCGCATTTCGCCCAGCCGTGCCGCCGGCCCCGAAACATCGAGTTAACAAGGCGCGCATAAGGTCGCGGCATGGATCGCCAGCAGGAGTTCGTGCTGCGCACGCTCGAAGAACGCGACATCCGCTTCGTGCGGCTCTGGTTCACCGACGTGCTGGGTTTTCTCAAGTCCGTGGCCGTGGCGCCCGCCGAGCTGGAGGGCGCGTTCAGCGAGGGCATCGGATTCGACGGCTCGGCCATCGAGGGCTTCGCGCGGGTGTACGAGTCGGACATGGTCGCCAAGCCGGACCCGTCCACCTTCCAGGTGCTGCCGTGGGAGACGCCGGAGGGCGGGCACTACTCGGCACGGATGTTCTGCGACATCGCGATGCCGGACGGCTCGCCGTCGTGGGCGGACCCCCGGCACGTGCTGCGCCGCCAGCTTTCGAAGGCAGGCGAGGCCGGGTTCACCTGCTACGTGCACCCGGAGATTGAGTTCTTCCTGCTGGCCAGCATGTCCGACGACGGGAGCGAGCCGGAGCCCGCCGACAACGGCGGGTACTTCGACCAGGCCAGCCACGCGACGGCGACGCACTTCCGCAGGCACGCGATCGAGACGCTCGAGGCGATGGGCATCTCGGTGGAGTTCAGTCACCACGAGGGAGCGCCAGGGCAGCAGGAGATCGACCTGCGCTACGCCGACGCGCTGACGATGGCCGACAACGTGATGACGTTCCGGTACGTGGTGAAGGAGGTGGCTCTCATGCAGGGCGTGCGGGCGACCTTCATGCCGAAGCCGTTCACCGACCAGGCCGGCTCCGGGATGCACACGCACGTGTCCCTCTTCGAGGGTGACCAGAACGCGTTCTACAGCCCGGAGGATCCGTACGAGCTCTCCGACACGGGCAAGGCGTTCGTGGCCGGGCTGCTGCATCACGCGCGCGAGCTGTCCGCGGTCACGAACCAGTGGGTGAACTCGTACAAGCGGCTGATCAGCGGTGGCGAGGCCCCGACGACGGTCTCCTGGGGCCGGGCCAACCGCTCGGCGCTGGTGCGGGTGCCGATGTACTCGCCGGGCAAGGCCTCCTCACGCCGGGTGGAGATCCGCACGCTGGACTCGGCGTGCAACCCCTACCTGGCGTACTCGGTGATCCTCGCCGCCGGGCTGAAGGGCATCGAGAAGGGCTACGAGCTGCCGCCGCCCGCCGAGGACAACATCTGGTCGCTGTCGGACTCGGAGCGCAAGGCCGCCGGGTACGCACAGCTGCCGCAGAACCTGGGCGAGGCGCTCACCGAGATGGAACGCTCGGAGCTGTTGCCCGAGGCGCTCGGCGAACACGTCTACGACTTCTTCCTCCGCAACAAGCGGGTCGAGTGGAACAACTACCGCAGCGCCGTGACGCCCTACGAGCTCCGCACGCTGCTGCCCGTGCTGTAACCCGGCAGGGCCGCTGACCTGCGGTTTCACCGCTATCGGACCCCCCTGTTTCCGGGCCCTCCGGTGGCATGTAATCTTTTCTTCGTCGCCAGGTGCGGCCGGGTCGAGCGGGTTGACACCGCGAACCGAACCGGGTAACGTAGCTGGTCGGCCCTGAAGTGGGGCACAACCTCCGAGCGAAGTCAACGACTAAAAGTCGTAGGTTGAGCGCCGTTCCGGGCCGGATAGGCAGGAACACTTTATTGTGTTGTTTGAGAACTCAA
>NZ_JAEHOB010000012.1 GCF_016464705.1 Qaidamihabitans albus | reverse complement strand
GATCAGACCAAGACCAGATCCACCGTTACCCGGACAGTCCCTCGGCGAACTCACGGCGCAGGTGCCCTGGCCGTTCTCGCGAGAGTGGTGGCGTCATCGTCCGGTCGCGCCGTCGATCAGTTCACGGAGGATGTCGGCGTGGCCTGCGTGGCGGCCGGTTTCCTCGATCATGTGGGTGAGTGCCCAGCGGACGCTGGGCGCGTGACGTCCTGGTCGCGGTCGAGGGACTTGTGCGGCCAGATCGGTGCAGCCGTCGAGCACGTCGTTCGCGCGTCCGACTGTCTCCCGGTAGCGGGCGACCACGGCGGCGACGTCGTCCGTCGGTGGGGCCTGGAACGTCGCTTGCCAGTCGGTGACGTTGTCACCGAGGAAGATCGAGCGCTCGACGAGGGTCAGGTGGTTGAGCAGACCGAGCAGGTTCGTACCGGACGGCACCGTGGCTGTCCGGGCCTGCGGTTCGGGCGTGCCGTCGACCTTCCCGGCGATCGAGGCGCGGAGGTAGTCGAGGAATCCGCGCAAGACTTCGGCCTCGCTGGTTCCAGTCCGGGGCGGCGGGGTGTCACGACGGTGGTTGCGACGCGTGGTGGGCACGGCGGACTCCTTTCAGTGTCCTGCGGCTCTGGCCGCGGAGTCAGGTGGTGCGGTGGATGAGCAGGACGTGGTCAGTGACCTCAGCGGTCTCCCCGGCTGGGCCGATCGCGGTCCTGCGGAGTGTGTCGGCCCGTTCGACCGTCCAGGCAGCCGTGTCCAGGGCGACTTCCGCGGCGACCTCCTGCGGGCGCGGGTACTGCACGTCGGGATCCTGGTTCCACGACCACGGCGCGGTCGAGCCGTGGTCGACGACCTGCAGCCGTCCGCCCGGGCGCAGTGCGTGCGCGGCGGACCGCAGGACGGCTGCCCGGTCCAGGCCGAACGGGGTGTGCAGGTAGTGGGCGCAGATCAAGTCGAATTCACCGTGCGGGAAGGACATGTACAGGTCATGCCGCAGGGCGGTGACCCGGTTGCCGAGACCCTGCGAGCGGGCGAGGGTGCCGAGCCGCTCGACCGCCACGGCCGAGATATCGACGGCGGTGACGCGCCACCCCTGCCCGGCCAGCCACAGCGCGTCGCCGCCGTCGCCGCACCCGAGGTCCAACGCGTCGCCAGGCGGCAGGTCGGTCACCGTCTCGGTGAGCCGGGCATTCGGCGGTGGGCCGATGGCCGGCGGTCGAGATGCGTGGATGCCTTCCCAGAACGTGACCGCATCGGTGGCGTTCATTAGTGCTCCTTCCGCCTGTGTGGACCCAGTTTTGCCAGTCGCTCCGCGGTCTGGCACGGAATCTTGCGGTTCTGGCAAGATGGCCCTGTGGACCACGAAATGGACGAGGTGCTCGACGCGATAGGGTCGCGGCTTCGCGCGCTGCGTCGTCACCGCGGCATCAGCCTGGCTGACCTCGCGACGACGACCGGTGTGTCGGAGAGCACCCTGTCCCGGCTGGAGAGCGGGCAGCGCCGGGCGAGCCTGGAGTTGCTGCTGCCCCTGGCTCGTACCTACAACGTTCCGCTGGACGACCTTGTCGGCGCGCCACGCACCGGCGACCCCCGCATCCACCTCACGCCGATCCGGAGGTTCGGGATGACCTTCGTACCCCTATCCCGGCGGCCGGGCGGGGTACAGGCGTTCAAGATGATCATTCCCGCTCAGCCGAAACCGCTCGAACCGGCCCTGCAGACACACGACGGCTTCGAATGGCTGTACGTGCTCAACGGAAACCTGCGGCTGGTCCTCGGGGAGCGCGACCTGAGACTGCCACCCGGTGAGGCAGCCGAATTCGACACCTCCTCGCCGCACTGGCTGGGCAGCGCCGATGGCGGCGTGGTCGAGCTACTCATCCTGTTCGACCCGCAAGGGATGCGTACACACATACACGCCGACCCGCATCGGCCGTCCCGCGGCGGAAGCCAGTGGTGAACTCAGCGAGAGGTTTCCCCATGTCGCTCCGGCATTCTCCCGTTGCTCGGGGAAACCCGACGACGATTGCGATGACAGGCCAGGGTATGCGGCGGAGTGCTGGTGCGCGGGTCGCGAGGTAGCGCCGGAGGGTCCGCGTCCAGAGCGAACTTTGCGCGTATGCACTCGATGCAGCGCTGAACGACCGTGAAGATGAGCCGGTTGCGTCGGACGATCGCCACCCGCACGAGGGGTCGCCGCACCGATCGGTCCAGCTGACCACGGTTTTCCAGGTCGACGTCAAAGCCGATCCCGAGGCGTTGCTTGTCCTCCCGATCGTCAATGCGATGCTCGACGACGAAGCACGCGCCACAACTATCCGCAGACGGAGAACCTAGGTTGCCGACGTCGGTCGTGGTGAGGTGGTACGGCTCAATGGACGGTCTCGATGTGTGCGCGTAAGGTGCAGCCGTCGGAACTGACCCACCCCATCCCAGTCGCGTACGTGATCATGGTCGTCCAGCGGGCGTCCCAGTCCGGGTGCGTCGTTGACGCGCGGGCACAGGCCGGCTGATGCCGTAGTAGCGGCACGTCATCGCGACATTGCCGGACACTTCCTCCACATGACGAAGGACCGCGAGGCGCCGACGCACCTCGCGGTCCAACACAGGTCCACTCACCCGGAACTCCCTATGACCAACAAGCCCGGGTGTCAACCATCTCCCGCAGTTTTAGACCCGCGTCAGTAAGTCGCGTCAACAATCCGCTCAGGGTAATAGTGATCTGCCAGAGCACGAGGAGAACACGAAAAATGGCTTCGTATTCCATCGCGGTCACGTGCAGGCCGTCGAGGCCGACCAACAGCCCGCAACGGGAACAGTAAGGTCAGTCGTGATGGCAGGGACGTCGGCGCCGTGCTCACGCCGGCATAGCCGCTGAGCCCAGTGCCGCGAGAAGTGGACGGCCCGGCGCGATTCACGGCTGATCGCCCCCGCGAGCGGAGTCATAGCGTTTCGGTCCAGCCACAGCTGGATTCGGCCAGCATCATCCGCGATGAAGGGGATAACGCCATGGACCCGACCACGGGCGACCACGACTGCGAGACCAGCAAATGCGCGGTCCACGAGTGTCAGGGGATGGCGTCGTCAACGGTGCGGCAGATCCACTCGGTCCTGAGCGGTGTGCTGAACGCGGCGGTTCGGTGGGACGTGCATGCTAGGTGGATGCGGGTTGCGTTCACTCCGTTCGTATACGGCGCCCAGGTGTCGCAGCTAGGTATGTCGCGTCAGGTGACGACTTAGCAACGCTACGCGCTCGCAAGTTAACGGTCGGCTTACGAACTCGATGTCGCTATTAGGTCTGCACGTTGCAGAATCCCCGCCCGGGGCAGCCGTGGCTGACCCGACGACCAGACGCGACTCCGGAGATCACATGCCAATCGACTTCAGCAAGATCAACACAGGCGTTAGTACTGCGCTGATCGAGCCGCGCGACATTTTCGCGAGTTTGCCCAACAAGCCGTGGCCTCGGCTGCGGGTCGAGCAGGACCAGGTCTTGAAGCGGTGGTTCGACCGGAGGAATGAGCGCGAGGTCGACGCCGAACCGATCAATGTCGTCGTTCTGGTCCCGAGCGATCGCACAGCTCAGGCATGGGTGAGCTATGCCGCTCACACTCTCCACGTAGGCGACATGAAGGAGATCGTCGATCGTCTGTCGAAATGCGAGCACATTGGACTCATCGTGCTGGTATCCGCGCGGTCCCGGTGGTGGTGGGATTCGCGGAGGAGATCCGCGACGCACAACGAGCGCGAGGCCTCACCACGAGCCCACGCGCATTCGCCGTCCCGCTGATCGTTCGCGCGCTACGCCACGCCGACACCCTCGCAAACGCGCTAGTGGCCCGCGGGCTAGCCGACTGAGCGCGCTCCTACACAGCCGGCGGAACGGTCCACTTGCGCTCGGGGCCGGCGTGGCAGCGGATAGGCGGCCTACCAGAACAGGAGGATGATGCCGCTGGCGACCAAGCCGACCCACACGCTCACGAGAATGCAGTAGCCCATGATGTCGCGCACCTTAAGGCCTACCAGTCCGAGGATGGACAGCGCCCAGAACGGCTGAATAAGGTTCCCCAAGCATCGCCCATAGCCACCGACATGGCCGTTTTCCCGGGATCGAGACCGAATTCGAGCGCGGGCGGAATCTGAAGTGGGCCCTGTAGCAGCCATTGGCCGCCGGCTGAGGGAGCGATCAGGCTCACGACCGCTCCGGCCCAGAAGCTGAAGAAGTTGTAGGTCTTCCTTTCCGGGCCGCCGTGCTCGCGAAACGCTCGATGACGCACCAACTCGACTTCGACGACACCCACGACAAGGCAGTCGTTCATCCCACGGCGAACAGTTTGCCCATCGCGCTAGCCATCGGCGAGCGGCAAGGTGCGGACCTCCAAACACTGATCGAGGCCGTCGCCGTCGGCAACGAGGTCGCCTGCCGACTCGGCGACGCCTTGACCGGACTTCTTTTCGACCACCCGTGGGTGCGTCCGCCCGTGCTCGGGATGTTCGGCGCGGTCGCCGCAGGCGCGCGAATGCTTCGGCTCACCGCACAGGAGGTCGCGAACGCGTGGGGGCTGGTGCTACCCCGCGTCGGCGGGACGCTTGCCTGTCTCGTCCAACCCGGCTCCTGGGTACGCACCATGCGAGACGCATTCAGTGCCGATTCGGCAGCACTGGCGCTCGAGCTCGCCCGAAGGGGAGTCAAAGGTGAACGCGAGCCGTTCGAGGGGCAGTACGGCCTGTTCCAGGCGTACTTCGTCGGTGGCTATCGGCCCGCTGATGTCCTGCGAGGACTTGGCGACTGGTTCACCGCGGAAGCAGTCAGCATCAAGCCGTGGCCATGCTGTCGCGAGGTACACGGCACGCTGACAGCGCTCTCCGACATACTGCAAACACACCACGTGAGCGGAGAGGAGATAGAGGCGATCCGTATCCGTGTGGGCAACACCAACCTCGAGCTCTGCGAACCCGGGCACCTCCGACGCAACCCACGGCACGTCACCGATGCCTTGTGCAACGTACCCTTCAACGTCGCAGTCGGAGCCCTCCACGGCTACATCCCGCTCGATGCGTACACCGCTGCCGGCCTGCGTGATCCGCGAGTCACCGCGATGGCCGAGCGAGTGACGTGGACCCACGATCCGGAACAGGATCGCGCGGGAACGCTCGAACCAGGCGCGGTCAGGCTCGATCTCGCCGACGGTCGCACCTACGAGCGAGTCGCGGAAGTCAGCCGCGGCCACCCCGACTGGCCCCTCACCTTGGAACAACTACGAACCAAGTTCCTCGACTGCTTCCACGTTTCCGAGTCCCTCAGTTCCTCGTGCGGTACCGACCTGCTCGGCCTTGTTCTCAACGGCGAACCTGAAGTCCCTCTCCGCCATCTCACTAGTCACTTGCGGCCCGAGTCGCGGATCAGGTAGCTCCCCGGACGCACAGTCCACTCGCATCGCGCAGGTCGGAAGGCGCTCTACTTCCGCGCCACCGTCGCCAGCCGGACCACCCGACCAGTCGCCGCTAGCGACCCACGTCCGGCATAGTCGACCACGTGAGATCTGGGCGCCAGCCAAGACTAGACAGATTTGAGTAGCGGTCGGGAACCACACGGTCGCGATTCCCGACCCGACGACGAGGTTAGAGGGACCAGCCACCGTCGGCCGTGAGCACGATCCCCGTGCAATAGGTGGCGTCTTCGCTGAGGAACACTGCCGCTTTCGCGATCTCGCCGGGTTCACCGAAGCGACGCAGGATGAGATCGTCGGTGATGCGTCGCCTAGCCCGGTCGCCGACGGCCGCGGTCATGTCGGTCTCGACGAACCCCGGTGCGAGGACGTTGACACGGATGCCGTCGCGGCCGGTTTCCTTCGCCAGCGACCTCGCGAAGCCGATCATGGCGGACTTCGCCGCGGCGTAGGCGGTGTCCCCCGCGAACCCGACGAGGCCAACAGCCGACGAGATCAGCACCACGCTTCCGCCGTCGCTCGCTTGCAACGCGGGCAGGGCTTCGCGGGACAGTCGCGCGGTGCCGCCGACGTTGGACTCGAGAACGCTCCACCAGTCACCGTGGTCGATGGTGCCGAGCCGCCCGCCCCGCCACACGCCCGCATTGAGCACCAGGGAGTCGAGCCGTCCCCACCGCTCGAGCACGGTCGAGATTACGTCCCGCGCCGAGTTTGGCTGCGCTAGGTCGTACTGCACTGGGAGCACGCTGTCGCCGTACTCGGCCGCCAGTGCCGCTGCCTCGGGACGTCCGGTGCGGTAGGTGCAGGCGACCCGTACCCCGCGTTCGGCGAGTTGCCGGGTGATGGCAGCTCCGATCCCACGCGATCCTCCAGTGACGAGCGCGGTGCGGTACGGCTCAGACACTGTCGACCCGCTCGATGATCGTCGCGTTGGCCATGCCGCCGCCCTCGCACATGGTCTGCAGCCCGAACGTTCCATCGCCGGCCTCAAGCGTGGTCAGCAATGTGGTCAGCAGTCGTGAGCCGGAGGCGCCGAGCGGATGCCCGAGTGCGATGGCGCCGCCGTGGGCATTGAGCCGTGCTCCGTCGGCGCCCGTCTCCCGCTGCCACACCAGCGGGACCGGGGCGAAGGCCTCGTTCACCTCGAACGAGTCGATGTCCCCGATGCTCAGTCCTGCGCGCTTCAATGCGGCCTCGGTCGCGGGGACGACGGCGCGCAACATCAGGATCGGGTCGTCGCCGGTGACAGCGAACGAGCGGAATCGGGCGCGACGTCGCAGCCCGAGAGCAGCCGATGCACGCGCCGACGCTATCAGTACGGCCGAAGCGCCGTCGGTGAGCGGGGAGGAGTTCCCCGCGGTGATCATCCACGGGATCCGACCGAAACGTGTTTCCGTGGCCGGATCGGAGAACACCGGACTCAGACCGGCAAGGCCGTCCACCGTGGTCCGCCCGCGGACGGTCTCGTCGGTGACCGCCGTTCCGACGGGGACGACCTCGTCGGCGAAGAAGCCGCGAGCCCACGCGTCGGCCGCCCGCGCGTGCGAAGCGGCCGAGTACTCGTCCAGCTCCGCCCGGGTGAGCTCGTAGCGTCGCGCCAGTAGCTCAGCGGCGACTCCTTGCTCGACCAGGCCAGGCGGGTAGCGCCGACGCAGAGACGGGCCGTAGGGGTCGGCGTCGCCGTACTGGCTGAACATCGGCACCCTGCTCATCGACTCGACCCCGCAGGCGATGGCGAGGTCGTACGCTCCCGCCAGCACACCTTGCGCGGCGAAGTGAACGGCTTGCTGGCTGGACCCGCATTGCCTGTCCACAGTGGTCGCCGGGACATGTTCGGGGAAGCCGGCGGCGAGAACGGCGTTGCGGGTGATGTTCGCCGACTGTTCCCCGCCCTGTGAAACGCATCCACCGATGACGTCGTCGACCGCTGCGGGGTCGATTCCGGTGCGTTCGATGAGCTCGGCCAGTACCCCGGCGAGGAGATCGACGGGGTGAACCGCGGACAGCGCACCGCCGGGCTTGCCCTTTCCGGACGGCGTACGTACCGCATCCACGACGACGGCATCGAGTCCCATGCAGCAGCCTCTCAATAGCGTCGTTGAGTACTGACTGATCGGTACACTATTCTCCATCACAGGTCGGTGTCAATTGGAGGCGGAATGACGACGATGCGTGCCATTCGGTTACGTGCGCCGGGTGAGGTGGAGCTGGCCCGTTTCGACGTACCCGTACCGCAGCGTGGAGAGGCACTGGTGGCCGTCGAGGCTTGCGGTGTCTGTGGATCCGACGTCCATCTCGTGGACGGTACGACGGCGGCGAAGCTGCCGATCGTGCTCGGGCACGAGGCCGCGGGAACGGTGTACAGACTCGGGCCGGACGCGGCCGGTCCCGAGCCGGGCACGAGGGTGGCGGTGCTGCCCTACGTGGGATGCGGCGGATGCGGGCGGTGCCGGGCAGGCCGCCCCCAGGCCTGCCCGCGCAGGCAGGTCCTCGGTGTGGACCGGCCCGGTGCCCACGCGGACTTCCTCACCGTGCCCGCGGAGTGTCTCGTACCACTACCGGACGAAGTGCCCTCCGCGGTCGGTGCGATCCTCACCGATGCGGTGGCCACGCCGTATCACGCGGTGCGGCGCTCGGGGGCCGTCGCGGGGGAGACGGCGGTCGTTCTCGGACTCGGCGGGCTAGGGCTGCATGCGGTGGCCCTGCTGACGCAGGTCATCGGTTGCACGGTGATCGGTGTCGATCCGCGACCGGCCGCGCGCGCCCAGGCCACCCTGTTCGGTGCCGCGACGGTACTGGACCCCGCCGCGCCGGACCTGCTGCGGAGGATCCGCGAGCAGACCGGTGATGGCGCCGACGTGGCGTTCGAGTTCGTCGGCGGACCGGACGTCGTGGGTACCGCGCTACGCAGCCTGCGCCCGGAAGGTACGTGCGTCGTCGTGGGGATCGGGCCCGAACGGCTCGCCCTCGGCCTGCGGCAGGAGACCCTCGTGGGGCGGGAGCTCCGGCTTCTTGGGAGTTTCGGATGCACCGCGTCCGAACTGACGGAGCTGGTCGCCCTGGTCGCGCGCGGGCGACTCGAGCTTGGCACGAGCGTCTCAAGGGCGTACCGTCCCGAGAAGTTCGTCGACGCCCTGTCGGAGACGCGGGAGAAGCGTGCGGACTCGGTGCGGGTGGTGGTGACCTACTGTTGAGTCCGCGTTCGTGCGGCTCGCTCAGGCGCGACCCGTCAGCTTGCGTCCTCCGCGCTTCGCGCCACGGGAGGTCAGTAGCTCGCCGTAGACGACGATATCCGTGAGGCGGTCGGCGACGTGCTCGGGGGAGAGCGGGCCTCTCTCCGCATCCAGCCAGACGTAGGTCCAGTTGAACATCCCCAGGACCCCCAGCACGGTGACGTGATCGGCGGAGCGGAAGACCCCCTCGTCGACGCCCTCCTGTAGGACCGCGGTGAACAGGTCCTGGTACTCGTCCCGCAGCTTCGCCAGCTGGCGAGCACGCTTGCCGGTGAGGGCGTTCATCTCCCGCATCACCACAGTCACCTCATCCCGCCGCGCGGCGATCGTCTGCACGTGCTCACGGGCGAGCGCGCGTAGCTTGTCGACAGGGTGCAGATCCGTGGCGACGACCCGTTTGCCCCGATCGAGCGCCTCCTCGACGTGGCGCTTCGACAGGTTGTACAGGAGGTCTTCCTTCGAGCCGATGTGGTAATAGAGCGCGCCGCGCTTGAGTCCGGTCGCCTCGCCGAGCTCCGCGACCCCGGTGCCGTGGTAGCCTTTCCGGGCGAATACCTCGGCTGCCACGCGGAGTATCCGCTCCTGCGTCGACTCGTGCTCGTCCTGTTGATTCGGCATGGTCCCGCCCTTCCCTACGTCGGCCGGTCTGGCCTTGCCGTCCCACAGTACCGACCAGTCAGCTTGCGGTCTCGCCAACCGCCCGAACGTGCCGATCCTCACTTGTCTCGAGCGAAGCGGTGCGTTAACAATGTACCGATCGGTCAATCGGGAGGACGAAGTGGACGATCAAGACCACCACAGGCTCAAAGAGCGAGTGTTTGCGGCGATCTGGGACGAGTTGGCTCCATTGGAGGCGGCGATCGAGGATGACGAGTCGCTGCCGTATGAAAAGATGTGGCCCGTGCTCGAGCGGGTGGGGGCCTTCGGCTTCCTGGTCCCGCGGGAGTACGGCGGTCATGGCCTGAGTATCCGCCAGTACCTCCCGATCATCGCCGAGTTCGCGAAGATCCAGGGCGCGATACGCGTGCTGGTGCACGTGCACAACTCGTTCGCACACGCCCTCTCCGAGCTCGCCGACGAAGACCAGCGCCGGACGCTGCTTCCCGGCTTGGCGAGGGGGGAGAACTCGATCGCCTTCGCTCTCACCGAACCCGAACGTGGCACCGGCGCCGACCTGGGTACCACCGCCCGGCGGCACGGCGACGAGTACGTGCTCGACGGGCGGAAGTGGCTGATCACCAACTCGGACATCGCCTCGCACTTTCTCGTGTTGGCGAAGACGTCCGAGGCCGAGGTGTCCTCGATCCTCGTCGAGCGGGACCGGCCGGGGCTCACCATCGAATCTCTCCCGGAGACGATGGGGTGCAAGGGCGGGCAGCACGGCGAGCTGACCTTCCATGGAGTTCGAGTGCCCGTCCGCAACAGGGTGGGGGAGGAGGGCCAAGGCCAGGCGAACCTGGAGCGTGCTCTCGAGATCAGCCGGGTGTTCATCGCGGCGAGCTCGCTGGGAACGGGCCAGCGCGCCTTCGAGCTGTCCCTGCGGCATGCCCGGCAACGGGTGACGTTCGGCAAGCCGATCGCGCAGCGTCAGGCGATCCAGCGCTACCTCGCCGAGATGGCGATGGACCTGCAGGCACTGCGGCTCATGCTGGAGGACTGCGCGGTCAAGTGGGATGCCGGGCAGCGAATCCCCGCGGAGGCTTCCCTGTGCAAGCTGTTCGGGCTTGAGGCGGTCGGCAGGGTGACTGACCGGGCTCTACTGGTGCACGGGGGCATCGGCTACACCCGGAAGCACCCGATCGAGCGACTGTATCGCGACGCGCGCCTGAACTGGCTGGAGGAAGGCACGCCGACGATCCAGCACCTCGTCGCCGCACGCGAGTTCCTCGATGGTCACTGGTGGTCCGACGACTTCTCGGGCGTCCGGCCTTGATCGACCGGTGGCGGCGGGAGCCCGCCGCCACCGGTGACATCAGTCGGGCTCGGCGACCGCGCCCGAGCGCAGTAGCGCGCTGATCTCCTCGATGCCGAACCCGGCATCCTGTAGCACCTGCCGGGTGTGCAGGCCCGGTTCAGGCGGTGGGCGTAGCGGTGCTTCCCCACTGCGGCTGAAGCGAGGAGCGGGCGCGGGCTGGGAAATGCCGCCGACCTCGCTGAACGTGCCGCGCTTGCGGTTGTGTGGATGCTCCGCGGCGGCGCCGACCGAGAGCACAGGAGCCACGCAGGCATCCTCCCCGCCGAGCAACTCACACCAGTGGCTTCTGTCGTGCCTGCGGAAAACTTCCGCGAGCCTGGTCCGCAGCTGTGGCCACTGGGCCGGATCGGCCTGGCCCGCGGAGAACTGGTCGTCGTCGGCCAGTCCGAGCAGTTCCAGCAGCCTCCGATAGAACTGCGGCTCGATCGCGCCGACGCTGAGGTACTGGCCGTCGGCGCACTCGTAGACGCCGTAGAAGTGGGCACCGCCGTCAAGCAGGTTCCTGCCCCGCTCGTCCGACCAGATTCCCTGCGCCCGCATGGCGTGCACGATCGTGGTGAGCAGGGCGGTGCCGTCGACGATTGCCGCGTCGACGACCTGCCCGCGCCCTGACGACCGCGCTTCCAGTAGCGCGCAGGTGACGCCGAACGCGAGCAACATGCCGCCGCCGCCGAAGTCTCCCAGTAGGTTGAGGGGGATCGTCGGCGGCCCGTCGGGTGGCCCCATGGGGGCCAGGGCGCCGGCGAGCGCGATGTAGTTGATGTCGTGTCCCGCGCGGGCGGCCAGCGGACCGTCCTGGCCCCACCCGGTCATCCTCCCGTAGACGAGTCGAGGGTTGCGCCGGCCGCATTCGTCGGGGCCGAACCCCAGTCGCTCGGCGACCCCAGGGCGAAAGCCCTCGATCAGCACGTCCGCGCCGTCCACAAGGCGGAGCAGGGTCGCGACGCCTTCGGGGTGTTTCAGATCCACGACCACGGATCGTCTGCCCCGATTGAGCAGGTCGAGCTGGGGTTCGACCGGATTGCCTGCTGCGGGGCCGCCAGGACGGTCGACGCGCACGACGTCGGCGCCCATGTCGGCCAGCATCATGGCGCAGAACGGGGCCGGCCCGATGCCTGCCAGCTCCACCACGCGGACGCCGGACAACGGTCCCGCCCCGGCGGTGCTCTCGGTACTCCGCACTATCTCACTCCAGACTGGTCGGCTCCGGGCACGGATGACAACGGCGGCGTCACCTCATCAGGTGACGGCCGCTGCCGGGTCGTGGGCGTCGGGCCTTCTCCATCTTGACGGCCAACGTGAGTAGTGTACCGTTCGGTCGGTACACACACCGACCGATTGGTACAGGCGTCGAGTGCATGGAGCGAACATGAGTACAGTGTCGGCGAGGTTTCGCCCGAGCGGGCTCCTGCGGATGTCGCAGGAACAGATCGTGCTCATGGTCGTGCTCGCGCTCTTCGTCGTGTTCGGCGTCCTACTGGACGGTTTCCTGACCACGAACAACCTGCTGAACCTCGTGCGCAGCGTGTCGTCGCTCGGAATCCTCGGCGTGGCGATGGCGGTCGTGGTGATCGCACGCGGCATGGATCTCTCGCTGGTCGCGTCGATGGGGGTCGCCACCGCGGTGGCCATCCAGCTGATGCAGACCACGGCGAGTACCCCGGTGGCGCTGCTCGTCGGTCTCGGTGTCGTAATGATCATGGGGCTGTTCAACGGCTTTCTCATCGCCTTCGTCGAGATCCCCGCCCTCTTCGCGACGTTGGCCTCCGGGTTGCTGGTCTACGGGCTGGCGCGCACCACCGTGCTGAACGGCCTGATCGCGCAACTACCGGGCGACCGGGACTTCGTGTCGTGGCTCGGCCAGGGCGCCGTGCTTGGCGTCCCCGTGCCGATCCTCGTTTTCGTCGCGGTGGCCTTGTTCGCGCAATGGATGCTGAGCAGGACACGCCCGGGCCGGTTCATCTACGCGCACGGCGACAATGCCGGCGCCGCAGCACTCACTGGGATCCCGGTGCGTCCCTTCACGACGCTCGAGTACATGCTCAGTGCCACGATCGGCTTTGTCGGCGGGTTGGTCGTGGCCGGATCGGTGGGTGGCCTGAACACACAGGTGATCGACGGCACGCTCATCTACGACGTGCTGCTCGTGGTGGTCGTCGGCGGAATCAGCCTGGTGGGTGGACGAGGCAGCGTGCTGAGCGTGGTGGCCGGCACGGCACTGATCGGTGTGATGCTCAACGGAATGACGATTCTCAACATGAACACGCACGAGCAGGACATCGTGAAAGGTCTGATCCTGCTGGGCGCGCTCATTCTCGACAACCGGCTGCACCCCCGTGACGAGGAGACGGTCCGGCAAGGCGACTGACCGCCGGACATCGAGAGGACAAGGAGGTCCTGAATGCGTAAGGCTCAACTGGCCGGTCTGCGGGGGGCGGCGCTCGCTCTGGTGGCCGGGCTCGCGCTGACGAGCTGCTCGACCGGAAGTGATTCCGGTGCGGAGTCCGAAGGGGGAGACCAGCTTCCGGCCACGGTATCGTCGAACGATCTGCGCAATCACGCCCTGGACAGCCTGCAGGGTGAGAAGGCTGCCTTCGTGCCGGTCGGCCTCGGCACGCCGCTCACCGAGGAATGGGCCCGGCAGATGAAGCGAGGCTTCGAGGCCGCCGGAATGGAGTTCGTCGTCCGGGACCCCAACTGGGACACCGCGAAGCAGGCGGAGGCCGTGCAGTCGCTCATCAACGAGAAGCCTGCCGTGCTCGTCGTGCACAACTTCGACGTGCAGGTCCTGGCGAAGCTGATCCAGCAGGCCGAGCAGGCCGGAATTCACGTGATTCAGATCAACATGGTGTCCAACTACAAGTCTGGTGCCTTCGTGGGTGCGGATACCATCGATCTGGGACGCCGTATCGCGACCGACATCGTCGCGGAGTGCGGTAAGGGTACGTCCACCTCGCACAAGGTCCAGATCGTCCAAGGGGACGCCACGTCGGGATTCACCCTGGACGTTATGGCAGGCGCCAAGCAGGTCTTTGACAAGCACCCCGAAATCAAGGTCGTGTCGACGCAGGCGGCGAACTGGGACCGCACCAAGGCGCACGACATCACCGCCACCGTCATCCAGCAACACCCGGACCTCTGCGCCAGCTGGGGTTTCTGGGACCAGATGCAGTACGGCGCCGCCACGGCCATCAAGGAAGCGGGCAAGATCGACCAGGTCAAGGTGTTCACCTCCGACCACAGCAAGATCACGTGCGAGGCACTGCGCGACGGGATGTTCTTCCAGTCCTACGGGTACTCGGTGCCGACGCAGGGCACCGACATCGTGGCCATCGCGAAGTATCTGCTGCAATCCGGACAGGCTCCGGGCACTGCCCGCATCGCCGACTACACACCGCTGGTCAAGATCACTCGGCAAAACTGGGACCAGCCCAACATGTGCTACGACGGCAAGAACGATGGTCTGTCCGTCTCCTGACGACGCCTCCGGTCCGGGACATCGCTGGTTCCGGCCCGGTGTCCCGGACCCGGTGGCGTAATTCGGAACCCTTCTGAGAGAGAGTCCCATGACGGCCAGTGTGACCTCGCGGCGGTCCGCACGCCGCCCACCCGAACGTAACGTGATCGGACCGCAGCCCATCGGCAAGCGGATCCGTGAACTGCGCCACCGGGCGGCACCGCAGCAGGTGTTCGCCGAACTCTTCGAGAAGCGCTGGATGGAACCGGCGATCCCGCTCGCGCTGCTGATCGCGGTGATCGTTTTCTTTTCCGTGACCACGCCCGCCTTCGCGACACCGGAGAACCTGCTCTCCTCCTCGGCGGAGCTCGCGGAGATCGCCTTCGTCTGTGTCGGCATGGCGATCGTGATGATCTCCGGCGGTATCGATCTCTCCGTTGGGTCGATGTTCGGCCTGTGCAACATGATCATGCTGCTGCTGATCACCATCGGCGGAGTGCCGGTCCTGCCCGCGATCGGTGTCACCCTGCTCGCCGGCGCGATTCTCGGTAGCGTCAACGGCGGCATCGTGGCCTACCTGAAGGCGCGACCGTTCCTGACGACGCTGGTCACGCTCATCATCTTCCGTGGTGTGCTGAATCTGCTCGACCTCAACTTCGCCGCGCAGACCGCCACCGTCTTCGTGACCGACCCGGTGTGGGAGTGGTTCGGTACGGGCAAGGTCGCCGGGATCCCCTTCAGCTTCATCACTCTGCTCGTGGTGTTGCTCCTCGGGCACGTTGTGCTCAGCCGGTCCCGGTTGGGATGGCACATCACGGCGGTCGGCGCCAGCAGGAGGGCGGCCAGGCACGCGGGGATCCGGGTGGAACGCGTGCTGCTGGTCAGCTACGTCTTCGCCGGGCTGCTGTGCGCGCTGGCGGGCATTTTCTACGCGGCGCGGCTGAGCAGCGCCAGCGCACGAGTCGGCGAGGGGCTGGAGCTCAACGTGCTGACCGCGGTCATCCTCGGCGGCATCAGCCTCTCCGGAGGCAAAGGCACGGTGTGGCGGGCGTTCATCGGCGCCGCCACGATCAGCCTGCTCGGCAAGGGACTCCTGCTGATGAACGTCGGAGGGGAGACTCTGCAGACGGCGCTCGCGATCGTGCTGATCGTGGCGGTCGGCCTGGACATCAAGTGGGGCAAGAACCGCGGCAAGGCGATTCAGAAGGTGTACGTGAACCCGACCGTGGTCGAGTACGGGCCACTACCGGATGTGCGCCAAGGCTCGGGCAGCCCGTTCGAGATCAACGACCGGCTACGCGACGCCGAATCCATCGGCGCCGGTGAGGTGGAGGGACCTGAGGACGTCGTGCTGGACCGGCAGGGCCGTCTCTACTGCGGCACCCGCCAGGGCTGGATCGTCCGCTTCTCCGGAGAAGGCTTCCGACACAAGGAGATCTTCGCGCGCATCGGTGGGCATCCGCTGGGGCTCGGCTTCGACTCCGACGAGAACCTCATCGTGTGCGTCGGCGGGATGGGCCTCTACGCGGTGGCGCCGGACGGCACGCACCGCAAGCTCTCCGACGAGACCGGCCGGACCTGGACGAGGCTGCGGGACGACTCGAGGCTGCGGATGGCGGACGACCTCGACATCACACCCGGCGGGCAGATCTACTTCAGTGAGGCGACCACGCGATTCGACATGGCGGACTGGGTCCTCGACGGTGTGGAGGGCAGGCCCAACGGCCGCCTCGTGCGCTACGACCCGGCGACCGGCCAGACCCGCACGGTAGTTCGGGACCTGGTGTTCCCGAACGGCATCTGCAGTGCCCACGACGGCGAGTCATTGCTGATCGCGCAGACTTGGCTCTGCCGGATCCTGCGCTACTGGCACAGCGGGCCCCGCCAGGGCCGCATCGAGGTCTTCATGGACAACTTCCCCGGATATCTGGACAACATCAACCGATCCTCCGACGGCGCGTACTGGGTCGCGCTCAACGGGATGCGTTCGCCCGCCTACGACCTCGCCATGCGCATGCCCACCTTCCGGCGACGGATGATGAAGCGAATTCCCCGGGACGAGTGGCTCTACCCGAGCATGAACCACGGTTGTGTGGTGAAGGTGTCCGATGAGGGCGAGGTGCTGGAGACGTTCTGGGATCCCGGCGGGGAGGCGCACGCCACCATCACGTCGATGCGGGAGCACGACGGCTATCTCTACATCGGCGGGCTGGAGAACAACCGGGTCGGGCGGATCAAGCTCGACCGTGGCGGTCCCCGGACCGGCGCGGACGGCAGTGCACGAACAGCATCGACGACCCCGGCGACCGTGAGCTGAGGAGGACGACCACATGCCCGGACGTGAGGCACTCAATCTGGTCAGGGAGTTCCTGTTCCCCGGACGGCATCGGGGTTCGTCGATCCCGCCGCTCGACGGTGGGCTCACCCCCAATGACCGGCTGGATGAGCTCGAGCCCGCCCACGAGGCGCCTGTCCAGGAACCCGACGACGTGGTCCTGGACGCCGACGGGAGCCTCCTGGTCACCAGCGGGCGTTCCCTGTTGCGACTGTCCGGACCACGATTCCGGGACAGGAGCGTGGTCGCGAGCTTCGACGGCGAGGCCGGCGCGATCGCACGGGACGGCGACGGCGGGGTGTTCGTCTGCGTGGCAGGCGCCGGGCTGCTGCGAGTCGGGCCGGATGCGACGACCACCGTGGTCACGGACGTCGCCGACGACGGTCAGCCGGTCCAGTGCCCCACGGGGGTCGCCGTCGCCGGGGACGGAACGGTGTATCTCACGGACGGGTCGAAGCGGCACCACGGTGGAGACTGGGTCCGCGACCTGATGGAGCTGAACGCCCTCGGCAGGCTGCTGCGCTGCCCACGCTCGGGCGGGCGTGCGCAGGTGCTGGCCGATGGCCTGCGCTATCCGAGTGGCTTGTGCCTTTCCCCCGAGGAGGACGCGCTCGTCGTCTCGGAGGCCTGGGCTCACCGGCTCGTCCGCTACCCGCTGGCGGACATCCGTTCGCCCGAGCAGATACGGGCCAACCTTCCCGGCTATCCGGGCCGGATCGCGCCCGCGGCGGACGGTGGCTACTGGCTCGCTGTCTTCGCCTTACGCACGCAGCTGGTCGAGTTCGTGCTGACTCAGCGCGACTACGTGGAGCAGATGATGCGCATCATCGAGCCCGACTACTGGATCCGACCGGCCTTGCGCACGCTCAACTCGGGTCTGGAGCCGTTGCAGGGCGGACAGATCCGCAAGCTGGGTGTCATCAAACCGTGGGCGCCGCCCAGATCCTACGGGCTGGTGGCCCGGATCGAGGAGGACGGGCACGCCCAGTCGAGCCTGCACAGTAGGGGCGGCGCCAACCGTCACGGGGTGACCTCCGCCCGGCAGTTCGGCGACCGGCTGCTGATCGCGGCGCGCGGCGGGGACCTGGTGCTGGAATCGACCGTGGGAGGGATGCGATGAGCAACGCCATCGCCGATGCCGTGGGAGGTGCCCTGGAAAGCACCGGTTCCGCCCTCGTCGAGATGAGTAGCGTGACCAAGACCTATCGCGGGGTGCACGCCATCCACGAGATCGATTTCGACCTCGTCGCCGGTGAGGTGCACGCCCTCGTCGGTGAGAACGGTGCTGGCAAGTCCACGCTCTGCAAGATCCTCGCCGGCGCGGTCCAACCCTCCGAAGGGCAGCTGCGGATCTGTGGGAGTCAGGTGAACTTCCGCAGGCCGCACGACGCGCTCGAGCACGGCATCGCCATGGTTTACCAGGAGACCAGCCTGGTGCCCACGATGACCGCGGCGCAGAACATCGAACTGGGTCACGAGAAGCTGCTCACCCGGTTCCGCTCGCTGAACATCGGTGCCCAGCAGTTGCTGCAGTCGATGAACTTCCACGTGGACCCCACCGCCTACGTCTCCACGCTCGGTGCCGCCAAGAAGCAGATGGTCGAGATCGCCAGGGCACTCCGGTCGCAGGCGCGGATAGTCATCTTCGACGAGCCGACCGCGAGCCTCACGCCCGAGGAGACGTTGCACTTGTTCGACGTCATCGCCGAACTTCGTGCGGCGGGCCTCGGGGTGATCTACGTGTCGCACGCGCTGGAAGAGTCCCTGCAGATCGCGGACCGGGTCACGGTGCTGCGGGACGGCGAGCGGGTCGCCACGGTGGACACCGCACGGACGAACCGGGAGGAGATCATCCGCTACATGGTGGGCCGGTCGCTGGGCAGCGGTCCCGAGCGGACCGTCCCGGGCACCGGCGCCCCGGCGCGTAAGCGAAAGGTGCTCGAGGTGGAGAACCTGATCCTCGGCAACGTGGTGCGCAACATGTCCTTCTCCGCCTATGCGGGGGAGGTGCTCGGAATCGCGGGCCTGATCGGGAGTGGGCGCACGGAGACCGCGAAGATCATTACCGGGATGCTGAAACGGAACCGTATCCACGGCGGTCGAGTGCTGCTCAACGGTCGCCCGGTCCGCTACCGGGTGCCCAAGCAGGCCATCGACGACGGCATCGTCTACATCACGGAGGACCGCAAGCTCGACGGCTTCTTCGAGACGATGACGGTGGCCGAGAACCTCTACCTCGGCCACCTCGCTTCCCGCAACGGCAGGCGTAGTTGGCTGCTCTCCCGGCGTAAGCGGGAACAGATCGCGCGGGAGTGGTCGCACCGGTTGCGCATCAAGGCCATCGACGCGGACGCGAAGGTGGTGGAGCTTTCCGGCGGCAACCAGCAGAAGCTCACCGTCGGCAAGTCCCTGGTGCAGGAACCCGAGGTGGTGATCTTCGACGAGCCCACCCGGGGGGTGGACGTCGGGGCCATCGAGGAGATCCACCAGCTGATCCGGCAGCTGGCCGATGACGGCAAGGCGGTCATCGTCATCTCGTCTTACCTGCCCGAGGTTCTCACGATCTCGGATCGCATCCTGGTCACTCGCTTCGGGCGAACGGTCGCGGAGTTCAGCCGCGAGGAGGCGACGCAGGAGAAGATCATGTACGCGGCGATCTTCTAGGCGGCGACATGGGAATCAGCGACTGCCCGCGCGAACGGATCGAGCGGCGCTTCACCGAGCGGCTGGACGAACCCGTCCACCTCGCGCACCGGAGCATCGCCGGAGAGGGGCTCTCGGACGAGACCGCGATCCTGGATTTCGATCGTCCCTCCGGCGAACCGCTACGACTCGTCGTGCGGTTGTTCCGTCCCGGCACGGTCGCCCGGCACGAGGTCAGGCCGGAGCGCTTGCACCGGTTGCTCACCACGTTGTCCGTCGCGGGGCTGCCGGTGCCGCGCCCGTTGTGGTTCGATCCCGACCCCGAGCTGTTCGGAGGTCCGTACTCGGTCGTGTCGTGGCAACCCGGATCCGCGGTCGTGCCGTGGTCGCCGGAAGGACGGGCCTACCTCGCCGAGGCCGGGCGCGGGCCGATCGGGGACCTGTTCGTGCGGCTGCTCGCGGACATCCACGCCGTCGACTGGCGCGCCCTCGATCTGGGCTTCCTCGGCGTCCCCGGCCCTGGGCGGGGATTCGCCGAGGCCAGGGTCGCCGAGTTGGAGCGTTACCTGCGGCGGGTTCGTGTGGAACCCGAGCCGCTCCTGGTCGATGCACTGGGTCTTTTGCGCAACCAGATCCCACCCTCCGCGCGAACGGCATTGGTGCACGGCGACTATCGCACCGGCAACCTGCTCTTCGAAGACGACCGCGTCACCGCAGTGCTCGACTGGGAGTTCGCCGCCCTCGGTGACCCCCTCTACGACCTCGGCTGGGTGTGCTGTCCCTCCAACCGGATCGGCACTGAGCTAGTCTGCATGCTGCTGCCCGAGGAGACGCTGCTCACGCGCTACGAGCGTTGCACCGGCACGACGGTGAACCGCACTGCACTCCGGTTCTGGGTTCTCTTTCACCAGGTGCGGCATGCCGTGATGTGGCTTGAGGCCGGGCACTCATTCGAGAGTGGAGCGACCGACGATCTCCGGCTCGCCCGCATGCACTACACCATGCCGATCATGCGCCGGATGGTCGCCGACCTGCTCGAGGCCGCGTGATCACGCCGGAGCGGGCGCTACTCGCCATCCGGCAGGAGCTCCTGGCCCGCGTGTTGCCCGCCGTCACGGACCAGCGCGCCCGTTCGTCCGTGGTCGCCGCCGCCGGGATCTTGGGTGAGCTCGTACTGCAGACGCGGGAGGACGACGAGTGGGCGGCGCGCTCGGCAGAGCAGCTGGAGACCGCCGTGCACCGCTGGCGCGAAGCAGGTCCGGAAATCGTGTGCACCGCGCTCGATTCGCCGAGTGGCACGGCGCCGGCGACGCCGTCCGGGCGGCGCGTCGCGGCGCTGGAGGCGGTGGAGCGGCTGGTCGCCCGGTTGTGGCAAGAGCCCGAGCCCAGCATGGAACTGTTGCGCGACATCAGGACCGTGCTCCGTGCCGACCTCGACGAACAGCTCAAACGCATACGCTGAGAACCCACCTCCGCCCGAAGGGAACATCATGGACAGCTATACGGTGGCCGAGCTGCTCCGCAAACCGCGCACTGCCCATCGCGTCAACGAGAACCGGGTCGCAGTCGTCTGCGGGGACACCCGGCTGACCTACGACGAACTCGATGAACGCTCGGACCGGTTGGCGGCCGCCCTCGCGGCCGAGGGATTCGTCAAGGGCGAACGCGTCGGTGTGCTCATGTACAACCGGGTCGAATGGCCGGAAATCTTCTTCGCGGTCGCGAAGCTCGGTGGTGTGGTCGTGCCGGTGAACTACCTGCTCAAGCGCCAGGAGGTCGAGTTCATCCTGGACGACTGCGGTGCCTCCTGGCTGGTGTTCGAGGAAGGGTTACGCTCGATCGTGCCCTTCGCCGGTGACGGCGCGAGCGATCGCCGCTACGTCGGTGTCGCCACCGGGAAGTCCGAGGGCGGGGTACTCGACTACGCGGAGTTGATGGAGTCCGGGCGTACGGCGGCCGCACCCACTTCGGCCATCCGTGCGGACGACCTCTTCCTGTTGCAGTACACCTCGGGCACCACCGGCGTTCCCAAAGGTGCCATGCATTCCCACGCGACCGTGCTGTGGAACTCATTTCACCAGGTCGTCGACTACGGCATCACTTCCGACGAGGTGTTCCTGGTGGTGCCGGCGCTGTGCTGGGCGGCAGGATTCCACGACATCGCACTGGCCACGCTGTGGATGGGCGGCCGGGTGGTACTCAGTCCGAGCACCGGCTTCGAGCCGGAGCGCTTCTTCTCCACTGTGGAACGGGAGCGGATCACCTCGGCACTGCTGGTGCCTACGGTGCTCAAACGGGTGCTGGCGGATCCGGCGTTCGACCGATTCGATCTCTCGTCGCTGCGCATCATCTGCAGTGGCGGGGAACCAGTACCGATCACCGCCATCCAGGACGCCCGCCGCAAGCTTCCTACGTGCGCATTGCTGCAGTGCTACGGCATGAGCGAGTTCCCCACCATGATGCTCTACCTCGACGGTCCGAACGCCGAGCGTAAGATCGGCTCGGCCGGGAGGGCGTGCAGCGCGGCCGAGATTCGCATCGTCGACGAGAAGGGACAGGACACCCCGGTGGGTGCCGTCGGCGAGATCATCTGCCGCTCGCCGGCCACCATGCTCGGCTACTACGGGAGGCCGGAGGCGACGGCGAGCACGCTCGTCGACGGCTGGCTACACACCGGAGATCTTGCTCAGGTGGACGACGAGGGCTTCGTCTACATCTCGGGCAGGTCCAAGGACATGATCATCACGGGTGGGCTCAACGTGTATCCCGCCGAGGTCGAGCGGGTTATCGCTCAGCACCCGGCTGTGCTGGAGGCAGCGGTCGTCGGGGTCGAGGACCCGCGCTGGGGCGAGGTGGGAGACGCGCTCGTGGTGCTCGCCCCCGAAGCCGCGCTGGACGAGGAGGAGCTGGTGGGTTATCTCAGGGAGAACCTGGCCAACTACAAGATCCCCCGGAAATACAGCTTCACTCGGGATCCGCTGCCGCGGACGACGTCGGGGAAGGTCCAGAAGTTCAAGGTACGGGAGAGGATGAGCGCATGAGTTGGGACTTCGCCACGGATGCCGAGTTCGCGCGCGAGCTGTCCTGGATGCGCCGGTTCGTCGAGGAGTGGGTCTACCCGCTGGAGACCCTCGACCTCGACGACGAAGGGCTTCTGCGTGCACTGGCGCCGCTGCAGGAGGAGGTGAAGCGCCGCGGCCTGTGGGCCGCGCATCTCGACCCTGAACTAGGCGGACGCGGCTTCGGTCAGGTCAAGCTCGGGCTCATGCACGAGATCATCGGGCGGTCACGGTTCGGGCCGCCCGTGTTCGGCAACCAGGCTCCGGACTCGGGTAACAGCGAGATCATCGCCAGGTTCGGTACGGCGGCGCAGCGAGAGCAATTTCTCTACCCTCTTCTCGAGGGGAAGATCCGCTCCGCCTATGCGATGACCGAACCGGAGGCGGGTGCCGATCCCACCCTGCTGCGTACGACCGCGGTCCGAGACGGCGAGGACTGGGTGCTGGACGGGAGCAAGTGGTTCATCACCAATGCCTCCATCGCCGACTTCTTCATCGTCATGGCCGTGACGGACCCCGATGCGGAATCCCGCCGGCGGGCCACCCAGTTCCTGGTACCCGCGGGGACACCCGGGCTTATCGTCGAGCGCGATCTCGGGTCGATGGAGGACCCCTGCCCGCGGCCCCGGCGGCTCGACAATCACGCGGAGGTGTCGCTGGCCGGTGTCCGCGTGCCGGGCACGGCGATGCTCGGCGAGCGTGGCGCCGGCTTCGCGATCGCGCAGAGCAGGCTTGGTCCCGGCCGCATCCACCACTGCATGCGGTGGGTCGGGCAGGCCCAGCGTGCACTGGACATGCTGTGTGAGCGCGCGCTCTACCGCTACAGCCATGGTTCACTCCTGGCCGACAAGCAGACGGTCCAGAACTGGATCGCCGACTCGTGGACCGAGCTGGGTGCCCTGCGGCTGCTGACCCTCCAGGCCGCATGGATCATCGACCACGAGGGTGTCGCCGCCGCGCGCACCCAGATCAGCGCGATCAAGTTCTGGGGCGCCAAGGTGCTGCATGACGTGATCGACCGGGCATTGCAGGCGCACGGCTCGCTCGGCTTCTCGGCCGACCTGCCGTTGGAGGACATGTACCGGCGCGCGCGGGCGGCGCGCATCTACGACGGACCGGACGAGGTGCACCGCCAGGTCGTCGCGCGCCGGGTCCTGCGCGAGTACTCCGCGCCAGCGGACCGGGTGCCGACCGAGCACGTGCCCACTCGCCGAGCAGCAGCTCAGCGCAAGTAGCACGCCGTGGTTCGAAAGTTGCCAGTACCTGCCATGGCAAGTGCGAATTTGAGGCCCGAGGCCGGCGGTCTGTACGACCCTGCGCGACGGTGACCCGGTGGGCGACGCATCCACGACGGCGAGATCATCGCACTCGGCGCGGCGTGTCGCGTAAACCGTGCTCCACGGCTACTTGGGCAGTCCCGCAGGACAACAATGCGGGACGCGAAATGGCGACATCGGTGCCTCTGGACATCAATCCCGAGAAACTCCTGCATTTGCTTTCGCCGGTAGGAATCGTGCTGGCAGTGCTGGCCCGGCTCTCGTCGGGCTCACGATGGTGCTCAGCGCGGTGGTCACGGTGATCGTGCCTCGAATCACTCAGCGGGTGACCCGCAGGTTCGGGAACGGGGCGAGCCTGGCTATCACCGCCGGGATGGCCTGTGCGGCGCTGTACTGTCCGCGTTGGGCGTGTTCGTGGGATGGGTCGTGCCGATGGTCGCCGGAGTCGCCATGGTCAGCGCCGCCTTCAGCCTCGGCCAGCCCTCCCTGTTCTCGGTCGTGAGCGATCTGGCCGTGATCAAGATCCGCGGTGTGGTCACGGGGTTCGCGACCCTCGGCTTCCTCACGTGCGGCAGCGCGTGCTCTGCTGTGCTCGGCGGCCTCACCTCCGTGGTCGGCGCCCACGGAGGCCTGATTGTCCTGGCGCTCGTATGCTGCGGCGGCCTCGCGCTGGCCCTATGGAGCCTCGGGCGAGAGCCAGGTACAGCAGCCGGTACATGCGCACGTGAGTGAACGCCCAGTTCTGTCCCAGCCGTCTCACCTGTGTCGCGAATCGGTGAACCGCGACCAGATCATCTCAGGCAGGTTCCGACAGCAGTCGGCTATGTCGAACGGCATTTCGTCGAGTGGCTGTTCTGTGCCGCCCTTGCCATTGACGGCGCTCCTGGGCAGCTCCTAGCGTACCTTCCGACAATAACGAAAGGCATTCGTTTATGTCGAACGCACCGCGTCGAGTCAATAGCGTAAGCAACGCGCTCCGCCTGCTCGCTCAGCTTGCCGATAGCCCGGACGGTCTCGGAGTGTCTGCGTTGGCGACCCGGCTGGAGCTCGGCAAGAGCACGGTGCATTTGCTGCTGGCGACACTGGCCGACCACGGATTCGTGGAACGGCTGGACACGGGTAGTTACCGGTTGGGCATCGCGGCCTTCGAGATCGGCTCCGCGGTGCCGGAGAGCACTCGCTTCGGGGGCGCGCTGGCGCCACCGATGCGGCGGCTCGCGGATCTTTCCGGTGAGGCGGTCTCGCTTGCCATCCACCGGGGCCGGGACGCGATCATCGTGCAGCGTTTCGAGAGTGCGAGCATCCTGCGCGCAGAGATCCGGATCGGTACCAGGATGCCCGTGCACAGTTGCGGTTCCGGCAAGGTCTTCCTGGCCGAGCTGGACCGCGACGAACTCGACGCGTTGTTCCCCACCGAGACCCTGCCTGCGGTGACCAGGTACACGACCCGCCGGAAGCCCGTGCTGTTGCGACAGCTGGCCGAGGTCCGAAGGCAGGGGTATGCCACCAATGACGAGGAGTACACCGACGAGGTGCGGGGGATCGCCACCGGGGTCAGGGATCGGCACGGTCGCGTAGCTGCCGCATTGAGTATCGCCGGGCCGAACCCCCGATTCCGGCCGTCGCAATGGCTGGGTGAGCTCACCGAGACCGCTGACCGTATGTCGAAGATTCTCGCGACCAGCGTCGCAAGTAAATGAACGGGCTTTTCCGCCCGCGAGGCCACATTGGCCGGTCAAGGAGTGTCCGTATGGATTGGTTCACCGACGTGATTCCGTTGCTGCTGATCGGGATCCTGCAGATGGCCCTGGCCTTCGTCATCGGCGCCTACCTGCTGCGCACGAAGCGTGAGCGGGGTGGTCGCCAATGAGTACAGTCGTCACGGGCTGCGTCGCCGTGTTCGCCGCCGTCGTCGTCTGGTCCGCTTGGCACGGCTACCGCAGAACCAGCGGGTCAGCAGACTTCTTCGTCGCGGGGCGGCAGGCGCCGTGGTGGTTGATCACCGGCTCGTTGATCGCCTCCACGGTGTCCGGTGCGACGTTCTTCGGACTGATCAGTTCCTATTACCGCATGGGCTTCTCCGTGCACTGGATCCCGCTCGGTGTGGCGTTCTCGTGGCTGGTGATCTGCTTCGCGGTCGGGCCCAGGTTGCGCAGGTACGGCCGATTCACCATCCCCGAGTACTTCGCCGGCCGGTTCAACTCGCCCGGGCTGCGCGTGGTGTTCGCGGGGGTCACGGTGCTGTGGATGGTGTTCTTGCTGGCGACAGTGCTGGTGCAGGGCGGCCTGCTGTTCGGTTCGCTGTGGAACTGGAACTACGGCACGTCGGTGGTCGTGATCACTGCCGTGGTGATCCTCTACACCTTCTTCGGTGGGCAGAAAGCCGTGCTGTACACGGACTTTGCGCAGGCGGCCGCGTTCCTGATCGCGGTGGTCGTGGTCGTGCCGACCACGATCGGTGCCGCAGGTGGATGGGGCGAGATCACCAGCACGGTCTCTGCAGATCAGCCTGGCTTCTTCGGGGTGACGGGCGGGGCGGTGAGCGTCCTCAACGTGATGGCCCTGTTCTTCGTGTGGTTCCTCGGTTACCTCGGCCATCCCGGCTTCCTCACTCGGTTCTACGCCGCACGTAGCGAGCGCGATGTGATCAAGACCGGGATCGCGGTTTCGGCCGTATATCTCCCGTTCTGGGCGTTGATCGGTTTCGCCGGGGCGGCGATGCGCAAGCTCTACCCGAACGTCGCGGACACCGAGACGGTGTGGGTCCGGTTCGTCGTCGAGCAGACGCCCTCGATCATCGCAGGCATCTTGTTCGCCGCCATCCTGGGGGCCATCTTGTCTTCGGCGGACACGTGGTTGCTCACCGCCGCGTCCTCGGGTACCCACGACCTGCTACGCAAGGTCAGCCGTACGGATTGGAGCGATCGGCAGTTGCTGAGCCGCACCAAGTACGTCGTCGTGCTGCTCGGGCTCGCCGCTCTCCCGTTCGGACTGTGGCGTCCGACCTACATCACCGAAATGATGACCATTGCGTACACGATCGCCGGCGCTTCCGGCGGCGTGCTCATCCTGTTCAGCCTGTACTGGCGGCGGACCACTCGACAGGCCGCATGGACCGGGTTGATCTTTGGCGCGGTGTCCGCGGTGGTCGGTCGCGTCGCGCAAAGCGCGGGGCTCACGCCGGAATGGTTCGACCCGATCCTGCCCACCTTGCTGGGCACTGCGCTGCTCCTGGTCGGGGTGTCGCTCGCGACCCCCACCGACGCGGCGGCGACGTCCGCATTCGACCGGTTGCGCACGCCGCAACCGGCGACCACGCCAACCCCTTCGGAGGAAACCGCATGACGGCAAGCGCCGGCGTCGATGTGGGGGGCACCTTCACCGACGTCACGATCGCCGATACGACGACCGGGCGGATCACGGTCGCGAAGGTACTCAGCACTGTCAACCAGGCTGACGGGCTGGTGCACGGGTTGCGCGAGGCGGGTGCCTCACTGGCGGAGCTCGACACGCTCGTGCACGGGACGACGGTTGCGACCAACGCCATCCTCGAACGGCGCGGGGCCACAGTCGCGCTGGTCACCACGGCCGGGTTCCGTGACGTGCTCGAACTACGCCGCAGGGACCGGCCGCACACCTACGGCCTGACCAGTGACTACCGCCCGCTGGCCCCCAGGGCGAACTGCCTCGAGGTCCACGAGCGGGTCGCAGCGGATGGCACCGTGCTGGTTCCGCTGGAACCAGAGGCGATCGATGGGCTCGCCGAGCGGATCGAGGCGCGTGGCTTCGAGGCCGTTGCCGTATGCCTACTGAACTCATATGCCAACGCCGAGCCCGAGCGGCGGCTTGGCGCGGCGCTCCGGGAGCGGCTGCCGCACGTCCCGATCTCGCTGTCGCACGAGCTTGCCGCGGAGGCCGGCGAGTTCGAGCGTGCGTCGACCGTCACGGTGAACGCCTACGTGCAGCCCAAGATGCGGGACTACCTCGGTAGCTTGCGCGAGCAGATGCGGGAGGGCGGCTTCTCGCACGAGGTCCAGGTGATGCAGTCCTCGGGTGGGTTGATGCCGGTGTCGAGGGCGATCCGCGAACCCGCCAGGACCGCGCTGTCGGGGCCCGCGGCCGGAACCGTGGCCGCCGCCGCCATCGCGGCCGCAGCAGGTCACCCGGACGTCATTTCCGCGGATATGGGGGGCACGTCGTTCGATGTCGCGCTGATTCCCGGCGGCACGCCCGCGGTAAGCACCCTGACCCAGCTCGACTTCGGGATCCCGCTCAAGTTGCCCATGATCGACATCCACACCATCGGCGCGGGCGGCGGCTCGATCGCGGCGGTGGACCGGGGCGGGGTGCTGCAGGTGGGACCGCGCAGCGCAGGCGCGAACCCCGGCCCGGCGTGCTACGGCCTCGGCGGCGAAGAACCCACGGTCACCGACGCGAATGTGGTGCTCGGGCGACTGCCGAGCGAGGCGTCGTTGGGCACTGAGGAGGGGCTGCGCCTGGATTTGAAGGCCGCGGAGCACGCCATCCGTGAGCGTGTTGGTGAGCCGCTGGGCCAGACGCCAGAGGAGGCCGCGCTGTCCATCATTGCGGTGGCCAACGCCAAGATGGCAGGCACGATCCGCAACGTGTCCGTCGACGCAGGCGCCGACCCCCGCAAGTTCGCACTCGTCGGCTTCGGTGGAGCCGGGCCGCTGCACGCCGTCGAGCTCGCAAGGGAGATCGGCTGCGCACACGTCGTGCTGCCGCCCAGGCCCGGGCTTGCCAGCGCACTGGGCTGCCTGGTCGCCGACGCCCGCGTCGACCTCACGCACCCCGTGGAGGACCTCGCGGAACGCCTCGACGCGGCCACGGTCGAACAGGTGCTCTCCAGGCACGCGCGGCGCGGCACGGGGCAGCTGCGCGCGGAAGGTCTCGCCGGCGAGGAGCTCACCGTGGCGCACTGGGCAGAGATGAGCTACCAGAAGCAACTGCACACGGTGCCCGTCGAGCTGGGCGACCGCGCAGACGGCTGGACGGAGGAGCGACTGACTGCCGCGTTCGTGGACGCCTACCGCGCCCACTACGGCGGGATGCCGCGTTCGGCGCCGGTGCGGCTGGCGAACCTGCGCACGACCGTGACCGCACGGCGGGACACCCCGCCGCTGACCGTGCCGGACGACACCGACCGTCGCGAGGGACGGCGGCGCGTCGTGTTCACCGGTGGCGCGTTCGACACACCGGTGCTGGGCCGGGGCGCCATCGCCGAGCAGAGCGCCAGGGAGGGTCCGCTCGTGGTCGACCAGTCGGACACGACGATCCTGATCCCGCCGGGCGCAAGCGTGCGCGCACACCCCTCCGGCTCGCTCGTGGTGGAGGTGCACACGTGACCACCGTCGACCCAACCACCCTCGCGGTCGTCCGCGGACGGCTAGAGCAACTCGTGGACGAGATGGACACCGTCTTCGAACGAATGGCGTTCTCCCCGGTCATCTCCGACGCGTTGGACCGCGCGAACGGCGTGTACCGGCCGGGAACCGGCAGCATGATCGTCCAGGGAGAGCGCGGGCTGCCGATCTTCGTGGGGGTCATGCAGTTCGCCGTACGCGCTGTGGCAGAGCACGTGGAGAGCCCTGCCGAGGGCGATGTGTACCTGCTCAACGACCCGTACCTCGGCGGAACACACATCATGGATGTCAAGATGGTGCGGCCGTTCTTCCACGAGGGAAAGCTGCTGTGCTTCCTCGCCAACACCGGGCACTGGCCGGACCTCGGTGGGCGAGTACCCGGCGGGTTCGCCGCGCAAGCCTCCGATGTGTACCAGGAAGGGCTGCGCCTGCCTCCCGTTCCCATCGTCTCCGGTGGTGTGCTGCGGCAGGACATCGTGGACATTCTGAAGTTCAACAGCCGCATCCCGGAGGACATCGAGGGCGACATCGACGCACAAGTGTCCGCGCTGCGCGTGGGGGAGCGGCGGTTGGCCGAGCTCCTCGACGAGTACGGCGTTGGGGTCATCGAGCAGTGCTGGGCCGAGCTGGAAGAGCGGGCGGCGCGCGAGATGCGCTCGTACCTTTCCGAACTGCCCGACGGCGACTACGAGTTCGTCGAGGAAATGGACAACGACGGCCTAGTCGACGAGCCGCTGGAGATCCGTGTGCGGGCGAGCGTGCGGGGCGACGAGATGACTGTCGACTTCAGCGGCAGCTCGCCACCGTGCCTCGGGCCGATGAACAGCGTCGAAGCCGCCACCGTGTCGTCGGCGGTGGTTGCGATCAAGCACATTTTTCCGGACATCGCGCTCAACAGCGGCATGTTCGAACCGCTGAACCTGGTCATCCCCGAGGACACGTTCCTCAACGCCGCCGTGCCCCGGCCCGTGGCCGGCTGTGCGGCAGAAACCTCGCAGCGCATCATCACGGCGGTGATGGGCGCGTTGGCACAGGCCGCGCCCGAGCGAGTTCCGGCGGGCAGCTGCGCCACGATCAACAACCTATCCATGGGCGGGCAGGACGAAGTGGGCGATCCGTACGTCATGTACGTGTTCCTCGGCGGAGGGTACGGCGGGAACCGCGCAGGCGACGGCCTCTCCAATGGATGCAGCCTGATGTCCAGCGCCCGCACACAGTCGATCGAGGTGACCGAGCAGCGGTACCCGGTGCGATTCAACCGTTATGCCCTGCGTGAGGGCTCGGCGGGCGCCGGTCGGTACCGGGGCGGATTCGGCGTGGATTACGAGTTCACCTTCACCGGCGGCATCGCCCGCGCCTCGCTGCTGGGAGACCAGGCTTGTAACGCCCCGCGCGGGGTCGCTGGTGGGTTGCCCGGCAGCGTGGCCGAGCCGTACTTCGTGCTCGGCGGTGAAAAGGTCGTACTGCCCATGCGGTCCAAAGGGGAGAACGTGGAACTGCGGCACGGCGACCGGGTCCGCCTGCGCACGCCAGGCGGCGGGGGCTGGGGGCCACCCGTCGATCGGCCGGATGCCGACATAGCCGCGGACGTGTGCGGTGGATACCTCACCGAAGCCGAGGTCGCACGCGATTACCAGGGGCGGCCTTCGTGACCGGCAGACTGTTCCCAGTCTCGGCGACCGAGCTGCCGCTGGTCGCCGGCGGTGACGGCGTGTACCTGCACGCCACCGACGGCACGCGATACCTGGACGGCAGCTCCGGCGCCGTCGCGGCGAACCTGGGGCACGGAGACTTGCGCATCGCCGAGGTGCTGGCCGAGCAGGCCCGAACAGTCGCTTTCGCGCACCGCACGCACTTCCGCTCCCGCCCGGCCGTGGAGCTGGCGGAGCTTGTCGGGGAGCACGCGCCCGGCGGGCTTTGCCGGTCGATCTTCAGCAGCAGCGGGTCGGAGGCGAACGAGCTCGCGCTCCGCCTCGCGCTGGCCTACTCGGCCGCGCGCGGGCATGCCGGCCGAGTCGATTTCGTGTCCCGCACGCTGAGCTACCACGGATCGACGCTCGGCGCGCTGTCGCTGACGGGCCAGGCGCGGCGCCGGGCTGGCGTCGAACCGCTGCTGCACGGCTTTCCCCGGTTGCACGCAGGTGATCCGTTCGATCCGTCGATCGAGGAGTTGCGGGCCGAGCTGGCTGGGCTCGACCCGCAGCGGGTCGCCGCTGTCGTCACCGAGCCCGTCGGCGGAGCGTCCAGCGGCGCGCTCGTCCCCCCACCTCGGTACTACGAGGTGCTGCGGTCGTGGTGTGACGAGCACGATGTGCTGTGGATCGCGGACGAGGTGATGTGCGGCTTCGGCCGGACCGGCCGCTGGTTCGCGACCGAGTACTGGAACGCCGTGCCGGACCTGCTCGTGTTCGGCAAGGGGATCAGCGGCGGGTACGGGCCGCTGGCGGGTGTGGTGGCCACCGAGCCGGTGACCGAGGCCGTGCTCGCCGAGCGGGGATACGTGAGTTTCGGGCATACCTACACCAACACCCCGCTCACTGCGGCCGTCGGCGTCGCGGTGATCCGCGAGATGGAGCGCCGCGGCCTCGTCGCGCACGCGGATGAGATGGGCCGGAAACTGGAGGCAGGTTTGCGGTCATTGGCCGAGCGACACCGCATCGTCTGGCAGTGCCGTGGGTTGGGGTTGTTGCGGGCATTGGAGCTGGGAGACGTACAGGCAGGCCAGCCATGGCCAAGCAAACTCCAGCTCACGCAACGGCTGCTCGCCGCTGCCCGCGACGTGGGACTACTGCTCTACCCCGCGGTACAGGGAGCCCGGAACGGCGCAGGCGACGGCGTCCTCGTCGCCCCGCCCTTGATCATCTCGCCGGCCGAGCTGGCCGAGTTGATAGAGAAGCTGGACATGGCACTCTCCCGAGTCGACCGCGAGCACTCGGCTGATCGTCCTGGTCGGTGAGGCACCATCCCACTAGCAGAGACTGTCTTTCGCCCGCGATGCTGGAGTGAGCTTGGTCTCTGACCCGGACACCTGCCCAGTGTTCGTGGGTGCGAGTTTGGGTGCGAACTGCGGTCGATCGTTGCCTCTGGAGTGGTTTCGCACCCAACGGTGAGCGACAAGTAACCAGGTAGAAGCCATGTTGGCCGCTGGTTGCGCGACTCATAATCCCTTGGCCGCGGGTTCGAGCTCCGCCCGGCCCACCGATCCGTGTTCGAACTGCGGATTCATGCTGAGTTCCTTTTGCGGGATAGGAATCCCTTGGTCGAAGGATATCTCTTCGCGTGGGCGTTGACCTGGTGGCTCTTGTCAGCTGCTCGGCGTATAGCGTCCGGATAGCAAGGGATTCGACACTTTGTCGAGCTGGTGTCGATCTGGTGTCGATCTGGGTTTGTGTCTGGCTCGGCGGGGCGCACCCGGGCTTGGGGTAGGCGCGGGTCGATCCCTGGCGGGAACTTTTGTTGCCAGTAGCACGTGTTGTGTGTACGTTTGTTCCCGTGGGTGTGGAAGATCTGGATCGTCTGCCGGTGTCGTTTAGCTATCGGGAGGCGCGCGCGTTGGGGGTGTCGAAGCGGCGGTTGTACCGGTGGCGGGATGAGGGTGTGCTGGAGGTGGTGGGGCGCGGGTTGTTTCGGCGGGCGGACGCGGCTGCTGCTGATCTGGATCTGGTCGAGATCGCGCGGCGGGCGCCGCAGGCGACGTTGTGTTTGACGTCGGCGCTGGTGCGCCATGGCCTCAGCGATGCCATTCCGGCGGTGCATGATGTGGCGGTGCCTCGGGGGCGCCGTACGCCGGTGGTGGTGGCTCCGGTGGCCTGGCATCGGTTCGCTCCGGCGACGTTCGAGGTGGGTCGGGAGTTGATGTCGGTGGACGAGCACACCCAGATTGGACTCTACAGCGGAGAGCGCAGCATCGTTGACGCGTTTCGGCTGGTAGCAGATCAGGGGCCGGAGCTGGGGAATGAGGCGCTGCGGCGGTGGTTGCGTGCTGGTGGAAAGCCGGCCGAGTTGCTGGAGATCGGCGCGTGGTTTCCGCGGGCGCTTCCCCGGCTGCGCTCTGCGCTGGAGGTGCTGCTGTGACGACTCGGCGCCCGACCCGGGCCGACCGTGCCGGACAGGCTTATCTGGAGCTGCGCCGGAAAGCACGTGGGGACGGGCGCGCGACTGATGAGTATCTGCGTTTGTATGTGTTGGAAGGGTTTCTGGCGCGCTTGGCGGTGAGTCGGCAGCGAGAGAATCTGGTGCTCAAGGGTGGTGTGCTGCTGGCTGCGTATGCGATTCGGCGGCCCACCGCCGACGTGGATATCGCTGCGCGGCGACTGCCGGGTGAGCTCGAGGACGTGCGAGACTTGGTGGCGGCGGTCGCCGCGCACAAGCTCGATGACGGGATCGAATTCGACACGGCGAGCGTGAGCGCGGAACAGATCCGTGACGAGGACGAGTATGCGGGCATCCGCGTGAGCTTGACGGCCCGGCTGGCCAGCGCGGTGGTGAGGTTCCACGTCGATGTGAACATCGGTGATCCCATCTACCCACAACCGGCCGAGGTCCGCCTTCCTCGGCTGCTGGGCGGTGAGATTGTGCTGCGCGGCTACCCGCTAGAGATGGTGCTTGCCGAGAAGCTGGTCACCGCCCTGGAACGGGCCACCGTCAACACGCGCTGGCGCGACTTCGCCGACATATACCTGTTGGCCAGCGGCCACGCTGTCTCAGCAGAGGTGTTGTACAAGGCCGTGCGCAAGGTAGCCGACCATCGCCGGGTGTCCCTTCGGCCGCTCAGCGACGTGCTGGACGGCTACGGCCGGATTGGGCAGTCACGGTGGGCCGCGTGGCGTCGCAAGCAAGCGCTCGAGCGCCTGCTGCCCGAACAGTTCACCGACGTTCTCGCCCTCGTCATACGGTTCGCTGACCCGGCACTCGGCTCCCTGTCAGGCGTCACTGGCCAATCCTGGCAGCGAGACTCGCTAGCCTGGGGACCAGGATGATCACCGCACGCACACACGTTCGGCTACGACGACCGCGGCAACCTGGTCTCCGCCACTGGCCCTTCCAGTGACTCGAGCTTCGCTACGTGTCGCAGAAGCACGAGCTCACCGAGCTGCGCGACACCGACGGCGACGAGGTCGCCGACGAGCAACGGATCGTCGCGACCTGGCCGTTCGGCGGGAACTTCCACGAGTTCGCGTTCGGCCTGCTGTACCGGGGGCGGGCACTTCTACCTGAACCTGTCGGTCGCCATCGACTATGGCGGCACGACGACCAACCCGCAGCCCGCGCCCAACCGCGGCACCACCATCAAGGTCGACGGGCGGACGGGCGAGGTCGAGTACACCGCGGGCGGCCCGCGCACGCCGCACGGCATCGGCTGGGGCCCCGGCAACAACCTCTTCGTGACCGACAACCAGGGCGGCGGGTTGCCCGCGTCGAAGCTCGTGCACGTCAAGCAGGACTGACAAGCCCCGTTACCAAGCCCGATGCTGTGGCTGCCGCAGAACGAGATCGCGAGCTCGCCGTTCATGCCGGTGCTGCTGCAGTCCGGGCTGTCCCAGGGGCAGATGATGATCGATGATGTCACCTACGGCGGGCTGCAGCGCGCGTACCTCGAGAAGGTGCACGGTGATTACCAGGGGCGTGGTGTTCAGGCACACGCCGGGTCTCGAGTCCGGCATCACGGAGATCACCATCGGGCCGGCCGAACGCCCCCCGCAAGCCGACAATGTCGAGATCTCGTCGACGTTTACCACGCGGGTCTTCCTCGTGTGCGGGACCGTGCCACCGTGGTTGCGGCGAGGGCTGCGATGGTCAATTCCCGCGTTGGCACCAATCAGTCGAGGAGCCGTGGTGCGCGATACTGGCACACCAACCCCAGAGGGGAGGCGAACCCGCACGACGTGGGCTGCGGTACGGCAATGAGTCCGACGGTGCGGGTCCGACCCCGACTTTCGCCGAAAGTAAACGAGCTGTCGACTCCAGTGCATACCGGGTGGTCAACGCTCGATAGGAGTCGACAGTGTTGCGGCAAATGTTGCTCTGTATGGCGGTGTTGTGGTTGATCTGACGCGACGACACGCCCGTAACGGGCGGTCTGCAAGTTTCCAACCTCGTATCCTGGCGGGTCTTATCGACTGCTTGTCTGGTGAGATTTCTGTGCCTGCCGGGCTGACGGCTCATTTGGTGGTATGGAGGGCAGGAGCAGGGTCGGCTTCTTACGTTGTGCGGTTAGAGTGATACTCGTCTTGCCGTTTCGGCCTATCGCACCTTGGCGATCTTGGCTTGCTTGAGTTGTCCTTCTACTTTGGGTGTGTTGGGGGAGGGGCAGTCAAGACTTATGTGTGGTGTCCGTATTGTCACGGTTTGAACACCGGACTAACCGTGGCGCTTGGTTGACGGATACGTTGCGTCGGGCGCATTCGGGATTGATCTAGAATTCCGTCCTCATTCCGGCTGCGAGTACATCCTTTTGTTTTCGGGCGAGCGTGCCAATGCGTTCGTGCTTCTGTGCTGGGTGGGTTGGGGCATGGTGCGCCGTTCCGCATCGGGTTCGTCTCGGATGTTGACGTTGCTGCTGGTGCTGGCGGTGACCGCGGGTTTGGTGGCGGCGACACCGTGGCTTGGGGGAGCAGGCCCAGCAGGGGAGGATTCCCGAGCAGGGGTGGGGTTCGGCTGCCGGGCGGGGCCATGCGGTGTCCGCTGCGACGACGAACGCGAAGACCGACGCGGGCCGCCATGATGCTGCTCCGGCCAAGGGCGGGTTGGGCCCGGATGAGCGCGGTCCGGCTCCGGGGCTGGTGGTTCCGCCGGTTGAGCGGCCGTCTGTCGCGGTCGGCAAAGCCCGAGCGCCGCGTGCGGTGAAGGGATTCGATTCGGCTACGAGTCGGGAACTGCCAGCTGAGGGAGCGGTTGACCGGCAGGTGTTCGCGAACGCGGACGGAACGCGGACGTTGCGGGCGTTCCAGGGGCGGCAGTTTTTCCGTGACGGGGATGGCGATTGGAAGCGGGTTGATTCTTCGCTGGTGGCCGACGGGCGGGCGTGGCGGACGAAAGCGGAGCCCGAGCCTAAGCGTTTCGCCGCTGTCGCGGATGCGGAGCAGTTGGTATCGGTGGAGCTGGGTGGTGGGAGGTCGTTCGGCTTTGGGCTGGCGTCGGCGAACCCGGTCGTGGGAGAGGTGTCCGATGATGCGGTGACTTACCCGGAGGTGCGTACCGAGGCGGATCTGCATGTCCAGGCGACACCTGCCGGAGCCATGGAGACGATCATCCTGAAGTCGGTGGCTGCGCCGACCGAATGGGAGTTCCCACTGCGGTTGCGCGGCCTGACGGCGTCGATGGACGAGGGCTCGGTGGTGCTCACGGAAGTCGAGGGCACAGGGCAAGCGACGATCCCGCCGGGATTCATGGAGGACTCAAACGTCGATCCGCTCTCTGGTGAGAGCGTGCGTTCGTACGGCGTGACGTACGAGCTCGCTGGCGACAGGGCGAATCCCGTGCTGCGGGTGCACGCGGACGAGCTTGGCTCGCGGATCCGGAGCGCGTGTTCCCGGTGAAGGTTGATCCCACGGTCACCAAGAACACCAACGGTTCTACGTTCGTGCAGTCGCCGTTCAACGCCGACAATTCCGGCGATCCGAACCTGAGCGTGGGTACGTACAACGGAGGCGGGAACAAGGCAGCCGCGTACCTGAAGTTCGACTCGATCTCCTCGCAGCTGGCCGGCAACCACATCCTCGATGCTCATCTGAAGATGTACGAGACCTGGTCGTACTCCTGCAGCCCGCGTGACGTCTTCATCCACAAGGTCACGCAGCCGTGGTCGGTGAGTGGCGCGAAGACGTACCCGGGGCCGAACTACGGCGCCTTGATCAGACGGGTGGGCTTCGCTTACGGACACGACAGTGGGTGTAGTTCCCGCTGGGTGAGCATGCATCTCGGCAACGTCGGTCGGGACATGGTGCACGGCTGGACGCATGGCGCGGCCAACTACGGGATCACAGTACGGGCGTCGAACACGGAGGTACGGAGTCGATGGAGTTTAGTCATGAACCGGTCCCGCGTCGACATGGCGGAACGGGTTTCGTGCCGAGATGGCCTCAAGACCATGCAGAGCGCGATCCATACAGACATCTAGGGTATTGAAATGACCGAATCGTTGTCAGACCTATTCGCCACCGCGCAAAGCCCCGTTGTTGAATGGAATGGAGAACAGATACTCGCTCTCTACGAGTTCGACCGGATTCCAGACATGATTACTGTCGATTTGTTGGCCGCGAAGAAGTATCCAGTTCAGGGTCTTAAAATGAAGATCCATAACGGCTTGTTGAAGGTTAACGACGTCGAATCTCGCGATCTCGTGTTGTGGCGCGATACCAGGCCCGACCAGGTAGCCGTTCGTATCACGAAATCGGGCGCGCGGACGTCTTTGAAATTTTGGAATGTCTGGCGCGGTGGCCTTGGGGTGACACAGGCTTGGCTAGGCAACTCAGCGATGCGGGTCCGCAGAGGCGATACCGGAGATGTCTTGCTTGTGTCCTGCAGTGACGGCCAAGGTGACGCCGACTTCGACGATCTTCAAGTTCGTTTGACCGTCGGCTGATTGCCCTCGGGCAAAGACAGCCGCCAAGTCGTGCGGCCATACATGCGGCTGAATTGGTGTGAGTGCGCGGTCGTGCGGGTAAGGGGCGGGTCCAGGAGTTCGTTGGTTCTGCCGTGGTCGAGTGTGTCGATGAGTGCGTCGGTGCCCTGGATGGCTCGAGTTCGAGTCGGCAGGATGTAGTGGTATCAGCGCGAGCAGGTTGGTCCGGGTGCCGTCGCCGACGTCGATGATTCGGTTTCGGGCGGGACGTTGAGTATCGGGGATGACCACGCCTGCGAGCGGTGTTCCTGGTGCGTGCAGTGGGCGCCTGGGTGGCCAGTCGGCCGGCAGGCACAGCATCGGTTCCGCGTACGGGCTGAGCCCGTCCCCTGGAGCACTGTCACGGGCCGTCGCATTCCCGAGATGATGCGCGTGGTAGAGCGGCTCCGGGTGGGTTTGACACGTGGACGTGCACACCGACGAGGTGCGAGGCGATCTGGTGCAGGACGAACGCGACCGGCCCGAAGTGGGTCGCGATGTGCCGGTCGATGGCCTCGGCCGGTTCCTACCCGCTGCCCGGGCGCACAAACCCGTCGAGTATCGAGGGCCTTGGCCCCGGCGGTGAGGGACCAACGGCTCTCTGCCGTGCCTGGCAGATCGCCGATGCTGGGTTGCGGACAAGCTCGGAGGAGGCGATGGCAATGGCAGCGGAGACGTCGGGCCGCCCGTCGTGGGCAGCCCGGCTGGGCTGGCGCATCCGGCCTGGCCGCAACCCACTGGTGCGGGGCTGGGACCGCCTGGAGGGCCACCTGTTGCTGCTGGTAATCCTGGTGCCGCTGATGGTGTTGCCGTTCGCGGCCGCCCTCGGCTCGGAGACCTATGCCCGCGAGTCGAGGGTCGCCGCGACCGAGGCGAGCGAACGGCACGAGGCGCTGGCCGTGCTCGTCGCCGACGCACCGGCGACTCCGCTGTCGGCACACGGTGGCGCGAGCAGAGACGAGACCTCGGTGCTCGCCGAGTGGCGACTGCCGGACGGCACCCGGCGGACCGGGACGATCCGAGCCGAAGCCGGACTGCCCGCCGGCACCGAAGTGCCGATCTGGCTCGACGAGGACGGTGACGTCGTACTGGCGCCCCGGACGGCCACCACCGCGGCATGGGAGGGCGTCGCCGTGGCGGCAACCCTGTGGCTGGGCGCGGTCGCCATGTGTGCCATGGGCTTTTGGCTCGCCTGCAGGGCCCTGGACCGGCGCAGGTTCGGCCAATGGGAACGCGAATGGGAAGACATCGACCGCCAGCGCAGCGGTTTCTAGGGGACTGAGGAGAACACGACAATGCGAGCACGCGACGTCATGAGCACACCCGTCGTGACCATCACACCGCAGACGCCCGTCAAGGCCGCCGCGGAGACGCTGGCCGCGCGCGGCTTCACCGCACTGCCCGTGGTGGACGAGGACGGATGGCTGCTCGGGGTCGTCACGGAGGCCGACCTGGTACGCGACCGCTTTCCCCGCGACGCCCGGTCGTCGCCTGCCGGCGGCGACGCACGACCCGCGGCCGGCGCCCTGGTCGGGGACGTGATGACGGCACCGGCCGAAGCGGTAGGCGTGCGGCTCGACGTCGTGGACGTGGTGCGGCTGATGCTGGACCAGCACCTCCGCAGCCTGCCCGTTGTGGACGGTGATCGGGTGGTCGGCATCGTGAGCCGCCGTGACCTGGTCCGCACACTGGCCCGTAGCGACGAGGCGCTCGCCCGCGACATCCGGCATCGGCTCGCGATCTTCGGCGGGCCTGGCCGGTGGTCCGTCGACGTCGCCGGTGGCGAGGTGACGATCACCGACCGGTTCGGCAGCGAGACCGACCGCCACGTCGCGACGGTACTGGCCGAAAGCGTGCCCGGAGTGCTGCGCGCCCGGTGCGTCCGGGCCGCGCAGTGAACAAAGGCCGGTGGCCCGGCACTGCGGTCCGCCACCGCGCACCGCAGGCTGCGGGAGCCTGGACTTCCACGCGCTGCGCAGGCTCCTCAGCCACCTGCACAACCCGCTGGTCTACGTGCTGCTCGCCGCGGCGGGCATCTCCGCACTGCTCGGTGAGGGCGTCGATGCCGGTGTGATCGCCGGTGTCGTGCTGGTCAACATGCTCGTCGGCTACGTCCAGGAGTCCCGGGCTCAGCGGGCACTCGACGCGCTGGGCCGCATGGTCCCCACGGAGACGACGCTCGTGCGGGAAGGCATCGCTCGCCGCGTTCCCGTGGACCAGCTCGTGCCCGGCGACGTGGTCAGGGTCGCCGCGGGAGACCGCGTGCCCGCCGACGCCCGGCTCACCGACGCATGCACACTCGAGGTCGACGAGTCCGCGCTGACCGGCGAGTCGGTGGCCGGAGCAAGTCCGCCGCCATCGCTTTCGCGACGCCGCTGACGGACCGGACGAATACGCTCTACTTGGGCACGCTCGTGACCAAGGGTTCGGGCAGCCTGGCGGTGACCGCCATCGGAGCGCACCCAGCTGGGGAGATCCAGCGGCTCGTCGCCGCCGAACTGGAGCCCACGCCGCTGACCCGCAAGCTCGCCCGCTTCGCCCGCCTGCTGACCGTCGCGATCAGGCGGCCGCCGTGCTGACCGGCGCCGACCTTGAGCGACCGGACGGCGACCAGCTGGACGCGGCCGTCCGGGAGACCGCACTGTTCGCCAGGGTGTCACCGGAGCAGAAGCTTGCGACTGGTGCGGTAGCTGCTGCGCCCAATGGCACGTGGTGGCCATGACCGGAGACGTCGTGAACGACGCCCCGGCGTGACGCCCCCGGCGTTGCGCCAGGCCGACATCGGGGTGGCCGTGGGCCGCGGCGGCACCGCGCCGCCCGGCATGCCGCCGGCATGGTGCTCGTCGACGACCGGTTCGCCTCGATCGAGTCGGCCGTCGAGGAAGGGCGCGGCGGCTTCGACAACCTCCGTAAATTCCTCGCCTGCACGCTGCCAACTAACACCGGCGAAAGCACAGCCGTGCTGCTCGGGCTCACGCCGGCAGCACGTCCCGGCATCCGGTATCGGATCCGTCCTGGCCCGGGGCGGTATGGAGATGCACGACCGGGCCGTCGACCGTCCATCGCCAGGGCGCCGGGTTGCGCATCGACGGGGCGCGCACGGCCAGCGACAGTGCCGCGTCCATGGTGGCGCGGTCGGGAGAGTGTCCGTGCGCTCCATCAGAGTCGCACCGCACGCCGGGACGCGAGCAGGGCCTGAAGCCACGGCCTTCGGGACCTTCGTTTCTGCCTGCGGGCAGTCACGGTGGCGCATCGTCGACTCATACGGACAACCCTGTGAGGAGGTGGCTTCCGTGACGACCGCGAACCGATATCCGGTCCGGGTCGAGGCGACTCTCGACCCAGCGCTGTCTCGCTGGTTGTGGCTGGTGAACCGGTACGGTCCGGTCGACCGCCGACGGGCTGGTGCACAAGAGCCCGTGTGCGGCGGGGTGGCACTGGGCGTGCCGGACGAGCTGCGCGCGACGTTCGCCGGGTGCCGGTAGGGACGGCGCTGGCGCTCACCGCCGAGGCCGCCGCGGACTGGTTGATCCAGGGCCTGCGCGCGTCGGCCGACCCAGTCGCGACGCTGCCGGCGGACTCGGTGCAGGACGTTCTGGTGCGGGTGGGAGTGCTCGCCGACCTCGTGCCCGGCGTCGCCGAGCTCGACCTCAAGGCGCTCGTCGTCACCGGCGACGGGTGCGTGGTACTCGTCGCGAGGGTTCACGTCCGCTCCGTCCCGATGCGTGACCTGTATTTGCGCTACCTCAAGAACTAATCACCCAGCGCTCCGGGCCGCGTCGAGCATGACGCGCCGTTCCGCCGAGGCGATGGCGGCATGCGCCGCGGTGACGGCGTCGGCGTTCACGGAGATCGATGTGATGCCGAGCCGTACGAGGTGTTCGGCGAACTCCGGCTTCGTTGATGGCGCCTGCCCGCACAGCGATGAGGTGAGGCCTGTGTCGTGGCAGCTGTTGACGATGCGGGCGATCGCGTCGAGGACGGCGGGGTCGGACTCGTCGAACAATGGTGCGCAAACCTGGGAGTCGCGGTCGACGCCGAGCATGAGCTGGGTCAGGTCGTTGCTGCCGATGGACACGCCGTCGATGCCCAGGTGGGCGTACTCGCCGATCCAGTAGACCACCGACGGCACCTCGGCCATGATCCACCGGTGTAGCCCGCGCTGGCGGCCGAGTGGACTCGCGTCGATCAGCTCGAGACAGGCGTCGAGCTCCCATTTCGTGCGCACGAACGGCAGCATGACGTGCAGGTTCGGGGTGCGCTCCCTCGCGATGGCCAGCGCCCGCAGTTCCAGCTGGAACAGTTCGGGGTCGTCGACGTAGCGGTAGCAACCCCGGTAGCCGATCATCGGGTTGTCCTCGGCGGCCTCGAAGTTCTTGCCGCCGGCCAGCCGCCGGAACTCGTTCGTGCGGAAGTCGATCGTGCGGTAGACGACGGGCCGCGGCGCGAACGCGGTCCCGATGCGAACCAGCGCCGCGGACATCGCTTCCACGAACGGCTTCGGGCCCGGTTCGGCGAGGAACGCTTGCGGGTGCCGCCCGCCGAGCGCCTCGGTGAGCATGAACTCGGCGCGCAGCAGCCCGACACCGTCGACGGGGAGCGCGGCCGTGCGCTCGGCCTGTTCGGGTAGCCCGAGGTTGACATAGAGGCGGGTGCCGAGCGGCTCGGCCACCGGAGCCGGTGCGGGGGCCTGTGGCTGTGTGGTGGTGGCGGGGCGTGTGGCGCCCGTGGTGACCGTCCCTGCGGCGCCGTCGACGGTGACGAGCCGGCCCTCGTGCAGGTCGCGGGTGGCTGATCGGGTACCGACGACACACGGAAGGCCGAGTTCCCTGGCGACGATCGCGGCGTGGCAGGTCATGCCGCCCTGGTCGGTGACGAGCGCCGCGGCTCGCCGGATCGCTGGTACCCAGTCGGGTGCGGTCATCTCGGCGACCAGGACGTCGCCGGGGCGGAGCTGATCGCTGTCGCCAGGTGAGTGAAGGATCCGCACGGCACCCGAAGCCACCCCGGGAGCGGCGGGCAGTCCCCTGAGCACGATCTCGTCGGCTCGCTCCTCGGTGAGGGTCGTGATCGGGCGGGTCTGCACCAGCCAGGTGTCCTTGTCCGACATCGCCCATTCGATGTCCTGTGGCACGCCGAAGTGGCGTTCGACGCGGACGGCGAGGTGGGCGAGCGCGGTGGTCTCCTCCGGCCGCAGCACCGGCGGTTGTTCGCCGCCGGTCAGCTCGACGCGCCGATCGCCGCCACGATCGGCCCGCACCAGCTCGTAGGCCTGCCGGCCCTGCCTGGCGTCCAGCAGGTTCCCCTGCTTGTCCAGCACGTAGGTGTCCGGTTCGACGGACCCGCTGACGAGCACCTCGCCCTGGCCGAGCACCGCCTCGATGACGATCTTGTCGCGATCACCGGTCGGCGGGTCGGCGGTGAAGATCACGCCGGAGCGCTCGGCGTCGACCATGCGCTGGACCACGACAGCGATCGCGGGCTCGCCGGTGACGTCCCGCTCGCCGCGGTAGGCCAGGGACCGCTCGGCGAACAGCGACTCCCAGCACGCCAGGACACTCGAGACGACCGCGTCATCGCCTATGACGTTGGTGAAGCTGCGGTTCATCCCGGCGAACGAGGCGTGCGGGGAGTCCTCGGCCGTCGCCGACGATCGCACCGCGACCGGGACATCCTCGCCGAGCCGCGCGTAGGCCCCCAGCACCTCGTCCGCGATCGCCGGCGCGACGCCGGCCTTGTGGACGAGTGCGCGCAACCGTTCGGAGACCGCGGGGCCAGCCGGCTCCGTGGCGGCGTGCCGTAGCTCGCCTCGCACCCCGGCCGCCTCCATCGAGGCGAGGTAGGCGGGCGCGGTGACGACGAAACCCGGTGGTACCGGAAGGCCCGCAGCGGTCAGCTCGCCGAGATTGGCGCCTTTCCCGCCGGCCAGCGCGGTGTCGCGGGCGGTCAGCTCGGGCAGGGGGACGATATGTCTCGGCATGGAGAGCCTCCGATCGTCGGGTGTACTCAGAGTCGTCGGGTGTAGTCAGAGCAGCCAGCGGTTGTGCCCGACAACCGGGATCTGCGCCCATTGCCTGCCGAAACCCCAGGTGTTGCCGGCGTAGCAGGCGGCGAGGGCGATCAGCACGAGCGCATAGATGATGTGGTAGTCGATGATCGGGTTGGTCGCCATCGACGGCTCGCCGTTCTCGGCGAAGCGGTCCAGCGGCCATTCCGCGGCCCACATCAGCAGCATCATCGCGGTGCCGGTGACGGCCGCGATGCGCAGGCCGACACCCGCTAGCACGGCGAGGCCGATGGCGAGCAGCCCGATNGGTCCAGCGGCCATTCCGCGGCCCACATCAGCAGCATCATCGCGGTGCCGGTGACGGCCGCGATGCGCAGGCCGACACCCGCTAGCACGGCGAGGCCGATGGCGAGCAGCCCGATCATGAACAGCCAGTCGGCCCAGCCCGCGCCCGCCCACGACCGCAGCGTCTCGGAGAACGGTCCGACATTGACCCCACTCAGGAATCCTTCGGTGGGGGAGCCGCCGTTGATCCAGGCCCTGTCCGATGCGGTCGCGTAACCCCAGCCGAACGTCTTGTCCAGGAACGCCCACAGGAACACCAGTCCGGTGGCGATGCGCAACACGGCGATCAGCTTGCCCGCTGTCGTCGTCATCACCGCACCGTGCGCCGGCGAAGTCTCCGCGGCGCTGCGCGGGGACAGCTGCATGGCTCGGTTGAGCCGAGCCTTGTCTTGAATGGACATTGTTCACTCCTTACCCGCGAAGGGTGGTGCTGTTCACCAGTCTTCGGCGGTGGCTGATGCGTGGCTTGGGCCGAAAGTCATCGGTGCGGGGCCCCGTTGGTCACCGGGCGGCGTCATCGCCGGGTAACCGCATCCGGCGTTCGGATGATCTCGCTGACGCCGAGCGTGTACACAACCTGCCGCGCCAGGCAGAGGCAGCCCTGCTCGTGTCCTTGGGGAGCCAAGGCCGAGGCGGCGTCAGCGGGATGCTGCCCGGCTCCACAGCCAACACACTCGTCTACGCCGCCCAGCGTACGGATGCTCATCGCGCGGAGAGGGTCGAAAGCCCCTTCACCTGGTGACAAGCGGCCACTGGCCGGACGGGGCCACACCGTCGATGCTGGACGTGCGACGACATCGGAAGCCGTCTCCGCGAGCGTTGGCGCGCTCCCTGACTCCGACGAGCGTCCCGAAGCTACGGTGACCGCGTCGTAAGCCCCCGCTGGAGGACGTCATGACAGCTGTTACGCGGAAGCATCGTCCATCATTGGCCGCTCGACGATTCGGCTACGTCGTCGCCGCATCGATCGGCGCGGCATTGCTCTTTCTGATCAACGTTCGCCCGGGCTGGGAGGTCCTGCCGTTCCTCACCGCGGACACCGGGCAGGTGCTCTGGCTCGTGAACGTCTCGATCACGGCGGGGATCGTCGTCAACCTGGTTTACCTGGCCTACGACGTCCAATGGTTCGCCTCGCTGGGCGGCTTGCTGATCACCGGCACTGGTCTCGCCTGTCTGCTGCGGATCTGGCAGTTGTTCCCGTTCGACTTCGGCGGCTCCTCGTTCGACTGGCCGATGGTGGTCCGTGTTGTGCTGATCGTGGCTATCGCCGGCTCCGCGATCGGCATCGTGGCCGGTGTCGTGTCTTTGGTACGCGACGTCGGTGGTAGGCGAACAGCAGGCGGATAACGCGGCCACCTTCCGGATGCGCCGCCGCAGTTATTCCGCACGCCGAGCGGTTTTCGTAGCCGGCGTGACCAAAGGCCCTTCGCCGCCGGAGCGTCACGCACGACCATCAAACCAGGCACGACGCAAGGAGGTCATGATGGACCACGTAACACGGTGGAAGGTCGATATCTACATCGACGAGCACGACGATCGGACGAGGGCCGAGGCCAGACTGTGGACGAGCGCTGGTACACAGCGCACCGGTATCGGCCATGCGCGCCGGAACCCGCGTGATCTCAACGTTCCGGAGATCGGTGACGAGCTGGCTGTCGCACGGGCGATGGCCGACCTTTCACACCAGCTGATCGAAGCGACCGCGGCGGATATCGAGGCCGTTACCCAGCTACCTGCTCGCCTGGCCGAATAACAAGGACAGTGCCGCGACACACAGGCGCAGATGCGCGATGCACGTTCTGCTTACCGGCCGTGCGCTGCCGCCAGACAGGTTTGAGGTCTGCTCGCCATCCCCCATTACTTCGTCGTCTGCGGGCACCAGGGTGCGGGCAGTTCAGTCATCCTTGGCATCAGCATCAGCATCAGCATCAGCTTCCGGCGCCATGGCTCGCAGCCAGGCGTGCACGATCTCGCCGAGCAACTCTTGTGGTGTCTCGGCGCCGATCAGCCCCTCGGCCAGTGGCCGGGTGAGCAAATGCACGACGATCGGGCCGGCCAGCAGTTGGATCGCCAGCACTGGGCGCATCTCCCGTAGGCGTCCGGCCTGCATCTGGTCGTTCAGGTAGCCGACCAGGTCGGGCAGTCCCCGCGCCATGCTGTGCCGCATGCCCTCTGCGGTGTCGGGGTCACCTTGCAGCAGTTCGAATACCATGCGCAGCAGCAGGCCGACCCGGTCATGCATGGCGTCGGCGATCGCTTGCGCAACGGCGGGCATGACGTCGTCCGGGTGACCGTTTGGCAGGGCGTCCAGGACGTCAGCTACCGGCTCCCACGGGGAAAACGCCCTGATCAACTCGCTGAACAACGCCGACTTGCCTGGGAAGAGTCGGTAGACGGTGGCGCGGGATACCCCGGCGGTCGCGGCGAGCTCGTCCATGGACAGCTCCGCCAGGCCGCCGCGGCCGACCTGCTCCAGTGCCGCGTCCAGAACCCGCTGCCGTGCGCTCAGCTCCTGCGCGCAGCCCGCTTCGCGCAGCAGCGCCGCACGGCTGCCGAATAGGCGGTACAGGGTGCGCACGGCGACGCCGGCCGCGGCGGCGAACTCGTCCATGGTGGGTTGTCGTTCGCCCGCGCAGACGTGTCGCGCCGCGGCTAGCACTTCGTCGCGTGACGTTTCCGAAGGCATGGCGCTATACTAGACGAGACATCTCATCTCATGCCGTGCCAGTGAGGAGTCGGGACATGGACGGCGCAGAGAACTATGGGACGGACCTCAACATCCGGCGGTATCCCCAGTGGGTGGTGGCCACGGCGGGTGGCGTGCTGATCGGCCTGTTGCTGCTGCGCCGGCGCACACTGCCGGGCGTTCGCTGGTATCGCGTGGTCTACTGGCTGGCCTACCGCCTGGGCCTGACGGTGTGGCAACGGCGCACCCCGCCCGCCGAGTTGGTCGCGCTGGTTGAAGGGCCGTCGGCGCCTCCGCCCGGCCATGCCCTCGATCTTGGTTGCGGTACCGGCACCGACACCATCTACCTGGCCACGCACGGTTGGAAGGTCACCGCGATCGACATGGTGCCCAAGGCGCTGGCCAGCGCACGCCGCAACGCGAGCGCCGCAGGCGTGGCGCCCCGCTTCATCGAAGGCGACGTTACGCGCCTGCGCGATTTCGGTGTCGGTGATGGCTACACCTTGGTAGTGGACTTCGGCTGCTTCCACACCCTGCCTGAGGACCGGAGACTCGCCTACGTCAGCAGCGTGTCCCAGGCGGCAGGGCCGAGAGCGACGCTGCTGCTGTACGGATTCAGCCGGCCGCCCAAGGCCGCCCCCATGCATGCAGGCGTCACTGTCGACGAGGTCCGGCACCGCTTCAGCCAGGACGGCTGGGAACTCGTGAGCGCCGAGCGCGCCTCCGCCGCGACGCTGGGGATCGGCGTGCGCCGGGCCGACGAGCGATTCGAGCTGTCGGTCTTCCAGCTCGAACGCCTGTCCAGCTGACAGCACGTGCCGGACCGCTACGCCTCGAACGAAGCAGTCCATCCTTACCGCGCCACAGCCGCAGCCACACGAGCCCGCCGCAGCCTGTCGTCCGCGTTGCTGGTCACCGCTCGTGAGTGTTTAGCAGGGTTAGAACCCGGCGCAACACTCACGACCTGTAGCCGCACATCCGACACCCAGACTCACCGGTCGATCGGAATCGTCACCTCGGTGCGGTACTCGCTCGTCGGCCGGTCCTCACCGGGGCCGGTGAGGTAGAACTCGGTCGGTGGCCCTGCCGCTCGGCATGAGTTGCTGGCCATCCATTGCTCGAGAGCCTGGTACGCCTCCCCAAGATTGTCGTACCGTCCTGAATGAACTGTGCTCGCGCATCGTGCCGCCGGTAGTTCCAACACCTCGATCTCATCCAGTCGCGCCGCGCCTTTCGTGGCCGGACACGGGGGATCCGGATCTCGACGTCTACTTCGGCGTCGGCGAAGTCGCCGGGATAGCTGACCTCGGGCGGTTCCGCGGGAGATACCCGTGCCTGCCGGCTTCCGTGCACAACCTCGACAGGGAGACTCCGATGACGTCACCGAGCCGGTCCGGGGTGGTCGTCTGCCGCAGCGCGAGTACGGTCCTGGGTACGATCTCTCTAACACGCACGTCGTAGTTCATGGTGTGCACTCCATCCCGAAAGGCTTCGTAGCTTCAGATCCAGTTCGAAGCGGTACGCGTTTCATGACGGGGCCGGAAGCCACGCGTATCGGGGACTTGCGTCCCTTTCCACGGCGGGGGCCGGCGGGGAGTGTGTGCTGATGGGCAGAATCCGAAGCAAAGCCACCTGGCGGCCGACCGACCAAGGCGGGCGTCGGCGGCCGTGGCTCGCGACATTCGCGGGCTTGGTTGCCGCCTCCTCCTACGCTGGATTCGTGGGCCTTGCCTTTGGTGACATCGATCTCGGAGCCGAGATCATGGCACGGTTACCCTTCGGCAGTGCCGTGTTCGCCGGGGTGGCGCTGGCGCTTGTCGTCGCTGTGCCGATGACCGTGGCGGCCTACTTGTGCGCGACCGGTCACCGGCACGCGCCGCTGTCCGCGATCGTGGCGGGCGCGGCGCTCGTGGGGTGGATCGCCGTGCAGATCGGGGTCGTCCGCTCGTACTCGTGGCTGCAGCCGGTCTCCGCGTTCGCCGGTCTGGTGGTCATGCTCGCCGGGCTGCGGGCGTTTCCACGTGTCGGGGACATAACGAGCTCGAGGAGGTCGTGATGCGGGTGGACGAGTTGCTGAGCAAGGCGCGGGAGGCTGTCTCCGCGCGCCGCGTGTACACCGACCCGGTCGAGAAGAACGGGGTGACGGTGATGTTCGCGGCGGTGGTGATCGTCTACCTGCTCGTCAGGGGCCGGGTCGCGAGGATGCGCGGACACGAACGAGCGGCCCGCAGGCGCCCCGGCTCGTAGCGAGGTGACAGACGCACGCTGGTCCCCGGTGTCGTGCAGTTCATGGCCAGGGTGAGGCAGGACCTGCCCGGGGCAAGCTCGTGGCGGCTGGACTGACGAGCGGATCGTCGCCGCCGTATCTTCATGACCCTGTCGAGCGCGGTCGCAGCTTGCGTCCAGTGGTACGAAGCCCGGCACGGCCACCCGCCGCCGCGCACAGGCACAGCCGTTCGGTCAGGGACGGGTGGCAGGGACATTGGTCCCGGTGGCTGGGGACCAACGTAGGCAGCCTCGCGTCTCCGATCGGGTCGTAGCCTGCTAGCAAGAGGTATCGCCGGTTGCTCCGAGTGGAGGTCCGACATGTACGCAGAATCAGGAGACTGGCTGGTGGTGAGGGGCACCGTGGTGGGTGGCCCGGACGAAGCGGGCATCATCCTCAAGGTCCGTGGAGGCGACGGATCGCCGCCGTTTCTCGTCCGTTGGCTGCGCGACGACCAAGAGTCACTTGTCTTCCCGGGGCCGGATGCGATCGTGCTGACTGCCGGCGAGAAGGCCGCCGCCGACGAGCAACAACGCCGCGGGATCGACCGGGCCCAGGAAGAGATCCTCGGCCACCGCATCGTGCACAGCAGCCACTGAAATGGGGGACACGTAATGGACGCGCTCGACATCATGACCCGCCCGGTGGTGACCGTGTCCGCCGACACCACGATTCTGGACGCGATCGCGCTGCTGCTGCTGCAACGCGGGTTCGCTGCCCTTCCCGTGGTCGACGCCGACGACCGGGTCGTCGGCATTTTCACGGAGGCGGACGCACTGCGCGGCCAGGTGGCCGCCGGTGGACGCGTGTCCGACCAGCGCGTCGCATCGTCGATGACAACGCCTGTCGAGGTGGTCACCGTCGACACCGACATCGTCGAGATCGGTCGCCGGATGCTCGCCGACTCCCTGCGTTGTATCCCCGTAGTGCATGATGGGTTTCTGATCGGCGTCGTCAGCTGGCGCGACCTGCTGCGGCTGCTGGTACGCCGGGACGACGCGATCGCCGCGCAGCTGCGCGCACTGCTGGCCGATTACGACGGCCGTCGTCACCGGTGGTCCATTGAGGTCGTGGGCGGCATCGCCACCATCCGTGGCGAACTCGCCGACGCCGCCGAGCGGAAGCTGCTCACCGCACTGGCCAGGAGTGTGCCTGGTGTGGTCCGGACCGAGCTGGCCGCTGGGCACGTGGGGGTGTGAGATGCGTGGACCCACACGGTCACCCCGTGAGAGGCACGCTGACCGCGCATGAGCACCACGCTGATTTCGGGCGAGAACACGCGGATCCTGGGTACCGCCGCAGCGCACGCCACCGTCCGGGTCCCGATCGTGGCCCCGGAGGACAAGGTCGACGCGGTGCTGGACGCCCTGCGCGGCAGGCGGTTCGACAGCGCGGCCGTAGTCGCCGTCTGCCGTAACGAGCGCCTCGCCGGGCTGGCCACAATGGAGCGGCTGCTGGCGGCGCCCGCCGGAGCCACCGTGGCCCAGGTGATGGACGCCGCGCCCCCCGTGGTCGCCCCTGACACACAGCAGGAGCGGGCCGCCTGGGCTGCCCTGCGGCATGACGAGCCGGGCCTGGCCGTGGTGGACACCGCGGGGCGCTTCCTCGGACTCATTCCCCCGCAGCGGCTGCTGGCGGTGCTGCTGGCAGAGCACGACCAGGATCTCGCCCGGCTCGGTGGCTTCCTCGGCACGGCCTCGGCTGCGCGGCAGGCCAGCACCGAAAGCATCCACCGGAGACTGTGGCACCGGCTGCCCTGGCTTTTCGCCGGGCTGCTCGGCGCGATGCTCTCGGCCGGCGTCGTGGGCGCCTTCGAGCTGGCGCTGGAACGTCAGGTGCTGCTCGCGTTCTTCGTCCCGGCCGTGGTCTACCTGGCCGACGCGGTCGGCACGCAGACCGAGACTCTGGTCGTGCGTGGCCTTTCTGTCGGCGTACCGGTCGGCCGGGTGGTGTTTCGCGAGCTGGTCACTGGCGTGCTGATCGGGCTGCTGTTGGCGAGCATCGCGTTGCCGCTCACGCTGTGGCTGTGGGGCAATGCCGAGGTCGCGGTCGCGGTGGGGCTGGCACTGTTCGCCGCGTGTTCCATCGCCACACTGGTCGCCATGCTGCTGCCCTGGCTGTTCTCCCGATTCGGTATCGACCCCGTGTACGGCTCAGGGCCGCTGGCCACGGTGCTGCAGGACCTGCTGTCCATTCTGATCTACCTGGCCACCGCGAGCGCCATCGTCGGGTGAGTAGCGGGTCACGAGTCGTGAGTGTTGCGCCGGGTTTTAACCCGCTGAACACTCACGACCGCTCGGCGCAGGACGTCGCGCCAGCTGGCGATGCCCAACACGCGTCCCTCGTCAACGACGGGCAGCCAGCGCTGCGACGCGGCGCCCAGGTATGCGCGGGTGGGTTCCTCGTCGGTGACGGGCTTGCGTCCGGGTGGCTGGAATGTGAACGAAGTGCCCGGCAGGAGTTTGTCGCGCTGTCGCACGACCCCGGCCTCGACCTCGTCGCCACGTAAGGTGGCTGCCGCCATGGCCACCGCAATGCCTGCTCGGCGGTACGGCCAGAAGTCTCGCCTCGTCCGCCATGCCCTCGGCGGCGGCGAAAGTCCCCGCGGGCGGGGACCAACGACCGCATCGGCGGTGGGTGTCCGGCTCCTACCTTCGACACAACCGCACTGTGAAGGAGGAAACGATGAGCACTGGGGACTTTTCCGGCGGCCCGATCGTTGTCGGGACCGACGGGTCGGAGTCGGCGACGGACGCCGTGCTCTGGGCAGCCGAGGTCGCTGCGCGCCGGCACCGGCCGCTGCGGATCGTGCACGCGTTCACGGCATTCCAGGCGTTCTACGGTGGAGCGCTGCCGCCCAGTGCGGAGGTCTACGACACGTTAGAGGCCGAAGGGAAGAGCATCCTGGCCGCCGCACAGCATGCGGCCAAGGACGAGGGGGCCGGCGCCGTCGAGACCGCGTTGCTGAACAGCGACGCGGTCCCGGCGCTGGTCGGGGAGTCCCGATCGGCCGGCATGGTGGTGCTGGGTGCCTCGGGCCGTGGTGGTTTCGCGGACATGCTGGCGGGATCCACGGCCGTGGGCGTGACCAGCCACGCCGAGTGCCCCGTCGTCGTCATCCGCCGCCGCGAGGACGGCACGCCCGTGCGGGCGGATGGCCCCGTGGTGGTCGGCGTCGACGGCAGCCCGGTCAGCGAGGAGGCGATAGCCGTCGCGTTCCAGGAGGCGTCGCTGCGCAACGCGCCCTTGGTCGCGGTGAACGCGTGGCTGGACGTGGAGTACTACAGCGCGTTCAACGAGGCCAGAGTGTACTTCGAGGGCGGCCCCCACGAGCAGGATCAGGAGCGGATTCTCGCCGAGCGGCTGGCCGGGTGGCAGCAGACCTATCCGGACGTGGCCGTGGAGCGTGTGGTCGTCCTGGACCGTCCGCGTCACCAGTTGCTGGAGCGTTCGCGCTCGGCGTCGCTGCTGGTTGTCGGCAGCCGGGGCAGGGGCGGCTTCCGGGGGCTGTTGCTCGGCTCGACCAGCCAGGCGCTGATTCAGCACGCGCAGTGCCCGGTGATCGTCGTCCGCCATCAGAAGGAAGGCCATCGGTGATGAAGGCACTGCGTCTGCTGGACTGGAAGTCCGACCCGGTGCTCGTCGACGTGGCGGAGCCGCGTCCGGAGCCAGGTCAGGTGGTCGTGCGCATCGGCGGGGCCGGTGCGTGCCACTCGGACCTGCACCTCATGCACGACTTCGAGTCCGGGCAGTTGCCCTGGGCGCCGCCGTTCACGCTCGGCCACGAGAACGCGGGCTGGGTGCACGCGCTCGGCGAGGGAGTCACTGGGTTGCGGCCCGGCCAGCCCGTCGCGGTGTACGGGCCGTGGGGGTGCGGCACCTGCCAGCGCTGCCTGCAGGGTGTGGACACCTATTGCGAGAACCTCGCCGCAGCCCCAGTGCCCGGTGGCGGCGGTGGCCTTGGACTGGACGGCGGGATGGCCGAGCTGATGCTCGTGCCGCACGCCCGCCATGCCGTACCTCTCCCCGAGGGCATGGATCCGGTCAACGCGGCGCCACTGACCGACGCGGCCCTGACTCCGTATCACGCGGTTCGCCGGGCGTGGCCCAAGCTGCCGCCGGGCTCGACCGCCGTGGTGATCGGCGTGGGCGGGCTGGGCCACCTGGCGGTGCAGATTCTCAAGGCCACCACCGCGGCGAGGGTGATCGCTGTGGACACCCGCGCCGAGGCACTTGCGCTCGCCACTCAGGAGGGCGCTGACCTGGTACTCGCGCCGGGCGAAGAGGCCGCGGCCCAGATCCGTGACTACACCGGCGGACGTGGCGCCGAGGTCGTGCTCGACTGCGTCGGCACCGATTCGACGCTGGCGCTGGGCGCCGCGTCCGCAAGGATCCTCGGTGACCTCACCATCATCGGTCTCGGTGGTGGCACGTTGCCGGTCTCGTTCTTCGCGCTGCCCTACGAACTGTCGGTGCAGACGACCTACTGGGGCAGCCGACCCGAGTTGATCGAGGTCCTCGACCTCGCCGCACGCGGGCTCTTGCGCGCCGTGACGACGATCTTCCCGTTGGCGGAGGCACCCGAGGCCTACCGCAGGCTCGCAGCAGGCGAGCTGACCGGCCGCGCCGTCATCACGCCCTGAGCGACGGAACCGCGGGGAGCGCAGCGGCGCCGCAGCAGGTCGCGGCGCCGCTCGTACTCCTCACTGTGGATCTCCGGCCGCGGCGCCGGAACGGCACCTCGTCGTCGGCAGAGAACGGATACTCGGCATCGGCCAGTTGCGCCAGCTGCGAGTCCACCACAACCGCCGGTTCATGCCTGCATTCAAGTTGACATACCTTTGGGGATAGCGGGACCGTCAGGCTGTCGCTGCCCTCAACGACCGCGCGGCCTGTAGCAACTCCGTGACACCGCCCTCGATGCACCGGGCGATCGGGGTGGCCTCCGGTACGCTGCCGGAGTCGGTGGTGATCCCGAACGTGAGCCGATCGCAGTAGCTGAGGAACGCGATGCCGGTACGCAGCCGCATCGCGATCGGCACGAACGGGACGAGATCGGTGACTCGCCTGCCGAGAAACGTGATCGGGCGGGCCGGGCCGGGGACGTTGGTCGTCACCGTGGTGACCGCGCGCTGGGGGAACTGCCCGGCGAGGCGTACGCTGAGCGCGCGTATCTCCTGCGGCACCAGGCGCGCGAGTGCCGTTATCAGGTCTCCGGCGTCGGACTGGTGGTGCTGCTTGAGTGCGCGTGTTCGCTCGTGTACCGCGAAGAGACGGGCCACCGGATCGGCGAGATCCACCGGAAGCGGCGGCAGTAGCCAGGAGATGCGGTTGCCGACGACGTCTTGGTCGTGGGCGTGCAGGCTCACCGGCACGAGGGCGTGGAGCGGCCGGTTGGGCGCCCGGCCGTCGCGACGCAGCAGCAGCGCCCGGAACGCCCCGGCGATCACGGCCAGGGCGACGTCGTTGACAGTGATTCCGAACGCTGCGCTGATTTCCCGGATGTCCGCAACGGACGCGTGTGCGAGGGCGAACCGCCTGCTCCCGCCAACGGGACCGTTGAGGGGTGAGTCGTCGGCGGTGAGCAGCGCGCGCACCAGGGAACCCGCGCCCGCCGCCAGGCCCGCAACCTGCCCCGCGAACTCGACCGGTGACCGCAGCGCATGCACCAGCGTAGGTAGTGGGCCAGGCCCGGTGGACCTGCCGGCCGTGCGCAACCTGGGCGGCTCGCCGGTGTCCTGGACGGCGCCGAGCAACCTGGTGCCCGCGACGCCGTCCGTGATGCAGTGGTGCACTTTGAACAACAGCGCCCATTGCCGACCGGCGAGACCGTCGATGACCCAGCATTCCCACAGCGGCCGATCGCGGTCGAGCCGCCGCTCCATCAGGTAGGCGATGAGCTCGCCGAGAGCATCGTCGTCGCCGGGAGCGGGTACCCCGATACGGTGCACGTGGTTCGCGACGGCGAAACCGGAGTCGTCGGTCCACACCCGGGCCAGGCCGAGTGACGCGTGCCGGACGCGCTGGCGGGCGCGAGAAACCGGTGCCAGCCGGTCGGCCAATGCGGCGCACACCTCGGCGGACGATGGAACGGGTCCGTCGGCGACGAGGACGGAGGCGATCGCGAGTGACACGTGCGGGTCGGCGTCCTCGATGTCGAGGAACAGCGAGTCCAGCGGGCTGAGCCGGTTCATCGCGGGGCCAGTCGTCCCGTGACCTCGTCGACGGGCCGGCGGGGCGTCGACGGCAGCGGGTCGGCGTTGACCGGTGCCCAGCCGACCCTCAGCACCATCTGCGGCGCGTTATCCTCGGCCACCAGGTCGCGAATCTGCTCGCGGGTGTGTGGGTTCTCGAGTGGCTCGGTGAGCGGGCAGCATGCGAGCCCGAGCGTCGTGGCGGTCAGCAGCGCGGCGCTCGTCGCTTCGCCCGCCCTCAGCCGGGAGAGCCGGTCGTCGGAGGCTGTGCCGAGCACGAGCAGCTCGGCGCCGTCGTCGACGGCGATCGAGCCCGGCGGCTGGGGCAGTCGGGGGTCGGCGAACTCGCGCATCTCGGGAACACCTGCCACGTGTTCGACCGCGGGCGCGTTGCGGGCCGGGACGCCCTCGCTTGAACCGTGGCGGCCGCTCCACTCGGCCAGTTCCAGCCGGTAGGCCGGGTCGTCGGCATGGGTGCGGGCGGCCTCGGTCAGCGCGCGCAGCAGCTGGTCCCGCTCGGCGTCGCGCACGTCCCGCGCGACGGTGCCCTGTTCAGCGGCCACCTCGGCGATGGCCGTGAGATGACCGCCGGGCACCGGCCAGGAGCTGTACCTGCGGCGGTCGGTGCGGCGGTGGGGGATCGCGGCCGCGAGCGAGATCGCGCCCGGGTCGGGATCGTGGCGATGCGGCTCGATCGCGGCCAGGTGCTCGGGCTCCGCAGGGTTGGGCAGCCGGTGCACAACGGTCCGCCAGCCGAGCGCGGCGAAGGCCACACGGGCGTGGTGCAATGCTGCGCCACAGCTGAGCAGCAGGTCCCGACCGTCAGGGTCGGTGTGCGGCAGGCGGCGTGCCGGGTCGGCGTACAGGTGCACGGTGCTGTCGCCGATCCGCCATAACCACGGCTGGGAGTTGTGCACCGACGGTGCCCGCACCGCGAGGGCAAGCGCGGTCGTGATGGTCTCGTGGTCAGGAAGTCTCGCGTTCATGCCTCAACTGTGGGCGGCGTCCCCGAACCCGCGGGAGGGTCGAAGAGCCTCGACAGACAAGGACCTTCGCTGCCGCCGGCGACGGAGGGTCCGATGCCGCAGTAACCCCGCGATGCCCTTGCGGTCGGCCGACATCGGCGTGGACAAAACCCGGAGATGAGGAAGAACGTCCCGAGCACGAAGAGCGCGGACGGACCGAGCAGCCCGACCAGCACGACCTCCACGGCCGGGATGAAGGTGGTCTCGTTGACCTCGTCGTAGGCCCACCGCCGGTGGCCGAGTAGCCCAACAGGGCGTGCCCGGGGCTGACAGGACACAAGCCCGCCCGACGGGGCCTGAGCCAGCTCAGCGGATCTTCGCGACAGTCAGGAGTACAGCGGAATCTTCGAGGGCTTCGACACGGTGCCGGGACTGCGGAATGACGATGAGGTCGCCGTGGCGCCCCTCCCACGAGATGCCCGCCGCGTGCAGGCGCACGCGGCCACGGAGCACGAACAAGGCGGCCTCGCCGGGGTTCTCGTGCTCGGCGAGAGTGTTGCCCGAGGTCAGTGTCAGGATTGACTGGCGCAAGACGTGTTCGTGTCCACCATAGACGGTCTTGGCACTGCGTCCTTGTGGCGAGCCGGTGGCAAGTTTGAGTAGTTCGCGTGCGAGGGCGTCCAGTGAGAACTTGTGCATACCAGCAATGTGGCAGGGGCAGCCTTACGGTCGAATGTCCTCGGTTCCGGGCCGATCTGGATCTGGCCCTGCCAGCCAGTCCGGATCGGTCGCGCGGACGCCGAGGTAGTCGTTGGCCAGGGTCAGCAGCTCACGGGCCCCGAGATGCGGATACCGACCGCCGCGCGGTATGGAGTTGTCCACCGCGGGGCTCAACCGTCGCCATGATGCAGTATTTCGGCGACAGCGCGGCGCGGGCTTTGCGGGACGGGACCGGCGGCGTAGCCGACCCGCATCAGCAGCTGTGGGTAACCTTCCACGCCAAGTCCCTGGGCCAGGCGCGAGCGCACCTCGGGCAGCTGCAGCGGCTGGGTCTGCACGGCCGCGACGAGCCCCGCGTCCACAGCAGCGAGCCAGGTCTGCTGCATGGCTATCCCCGTTCGTACGTGACTCGAGCGGGTGTCGGTCTGGGAGAGGAACAGCAGCACGGTCTCTTCGGCCAGCGTATCCCGGTCGGGTAACTCGGTGCGCTGCCGCACCATGCCCGCCGACGGCTGCCTCGCCCGCGTGGGGAGGCAGCTGCCGGCGATGCCGACCCCGTGCCGGTGTGCGTGTTCCGCCCTGATCGTCCAGAGCGAGAGCTCTCGTTGCAGCCCCTCGTCGTGTTGCTACTTGATTCCGGCGTACTCGAGCTACCCGGCGAGCACCGCGAGATGTTCCGGATCGCGCAGCGGTATCGCCCGTACATCGCCCACCGGTGCCGCCCGCAGCAGCATGTCCAGGCGCGCGGCCGAGACCTGCTGGCGGGTGAACTGGCGCCGGTAGCTGCGGCGGCGTGTGATGGCAGCATGCCAGCGCCGGTCCTCGTCGCTGGGCTGCGCGGTTCCGGTCATGGTGAAGCGTGCGACCAACTCTGGTCGGTGCGTGTCGGGAAGTAACGAGAGGCTGCCGCCGCGGCCGATCATCCTCAGGCCCAGCCGCAAGTTGGCCACGGCCGCGCCGGACGAGATCGCCCGGTCACGACCCGGTGGATCTTGGTAGCGCAGCACCAGATCGGTGCGCTCGAACAGCAGCACGTCACGGTCGCGTATTTCGAGTGACCAGGGCTGGGTGTTGAGCACGGAAGGGGCATGGACGACGGCCCTGGCCCGGGTCTCGGCAGCACCTGCCGACCATGGCTTCGGCCGACATCGACACTTACGGCATACCGCCGGAGGACTCGGCGATACGAGACGCGGCTGCCCGGCCTGACGACCACGCGTAGGGCGCGACGACGTCGCCGTTCGCGTTCGCCGCTGCGGCGCTCGTCACTTCGGCTCGTTGGCCACCTCGATCCCACCGAAGAGAGCCGTCGCGTTCACTTTCAGTACCGGGGCATCCTCGGGCAGCGAGCCGTTGCCTCTCGTCTTGTCGTCGAGGCCCCCGAGGACGGGAAAGCCGCTGACCTCCACTCGCCAGTCCTTGGGGACCAGGACGTCCACACCGCCGAAGAGCGCGAGCGCGTCGACGCTGGCCTCCTTGTCGATGTGGGCAGCGCGGAGGTCGAGTGTCGCGCCGCCGAACACCGCGGAGACGTCAGCGTGCCGCAGGTGCTCAGAACGATCCACCGTCTTCGCGCCGCCGAACAACGCCACCGACTCTCCGCGCGCCGGACGCCCGCCACCCCGCCGCCTGAACAGCCCCGCGAGCACCACCGAACCGGACACGAAGAGTAGGGCGGGCCAGAACAGGTCCTCATCCGTCCAGTCCAGCGTTCCGGCGAGCAGCACCACGCCGGTCACCGTGATCACGATCGGGACGATCGAGATCCGCCGCTGTGACCACATCGCGGACAGCCCGAGGCCGATGACGGCCAGCGGCCACCACCTGCCGATGGTCGAACCGACCTCCAGCACCCCTGCCGCGTCCAGGATTCCGAACACACCGAGGGTGAGCAGCACCAGCCCCAGCCACAACCGAACGACCTTCATCACAACCTCCTTGCCTGCGCTCAGCGTCACATGACCGACCATGGCGCCGAAGTGCCGATACGCCCTTCGAGCAAGGACGTTCGGCACCGATGTGCCAAGACCGGGTGGCGGCACGGTCAGCAGGGGCTTGCCCAGCAGACCGACGCCGACGCCGAGCAGGTACCCGATGCCGGTGGCCAGCCCGCTGATCACCCCCCGCAGCAGCCACGGGCGGGGAAGGAGTTTTCCGTGGAGACAGACGGGGCGGTGTGGCTCCACGGCGGCGGCAGCGGTGGTTCGGTGACGCCGGCTTCCCGCAGCGAGCCGACGCCGTGCCGGGCCGAGCCCGTGCCTGGTCAGGGCTGGAGGTACCGCGTTGGCAGGGCACGTCGGCCTCAGCGCCGGGCCGTGGTCCTCTGGCCGCCCGGCGGTTGCGTCGGGAGGCTTCGGGCATGAACGGTAACGTCGACGCGAGACGGCTGTGGTCGGGTGCAGCCGCGACGGCTTGTGTCACTGCGCTGGTCGCGGTGGTCGGAATCCTTGTCGCGCGCGGCATCGCGCATGTCGCGGTGCTCGCGCCGAAAGGGCGAGGGCGTGTGGGTGGGCGGCGACACGCTGACCTACGCGCTGGGTGCGGCCGGGGTCGCGCTGGCCGCGACCGCCCTGCTGCACGTGCTGCTGCTGACCGCGCCGAGGCCGCGGCTGTTCTTCGGCTGGATCATGGCGCTGGTCACCGCGATCGGGATCGTGCTGCCGCTGAGTCTGCCCTATGACATCGGCACCCGGCTCGCCACCGGGTTGATCAACCTGGCGATCGGCTTCGCCATCATTGTGACGCTGGAGGGTGTGGCCAGGGCTGCGCGGCGGGAGGACGGACTCGACGAGTATCCGCCCTACGAGAGCGAGTCGCTGAGACGGGTACGGCCGCGGGCGCTCACGCGGTACCCTGCGGGGTATCGATGGAGGAGTGTGAGGCTTGGACATCAGCGAGGACGTCATCTCCGACGTGGTGAAGCGGCTGCGGCGGGCGCAGGGTCAGGTGGGCGGCGTGCTCCAGATGATCGAGGACGGCCGCGACTGCAAGGACGTCGTCACGCAGCTGGCGGCGGTCTCCCGGGCGCTCGATCGCGCCGGGTTCAAGATCATCGCGAGCGGGCTGACAGAATGCGTGCGGAACGCGGAGTCCGGCTCCCCGCAGGCCGAGGCCGACCGTGCCGAGCTGGAGCGGCTGTTCCTGTCACTGGCCTGACGGCATTGTGAACGGGGTCCTCAGCGGCGCAGGCTGTCCCGGCGCCGTTGGTACTCCTCCTCGTCGATCTCGCCGTGGGCGAAGCGCTCGTCGAGGATGCGCAGCGCGCTGTTGTTGTCGCCGACCCTGTCGCCGCCTCCCCGTGCCGGTGGCGTGAATCGGCGCAGCAGGAGCACGACCACGGCGATCAGTCCGCCCCACAGCACTACCATCGAGATGAGCCCGAGCAGGCCCATCAGCCAGCCGTTACCCCAATCGCCATGGTCCCAGTACGGCATGGCGCACCTCCCGGTCGTGATCGGCGAAAGCCGCTGACGGTGTCACTGTCCCTCTCGGTAGCGCCGCCCCGGCAGGGCCACAATGCCCGCCTCTGTGGGACTTTCGCTGCTGCCGACGAGCGGTGACCCGGCTACAGTCGGATACACCGGGGGGTATTTGAACAGTCGCGAATCTCTGGGTACAGTGACAAGCATGGTACCCCCCGGGGTATATAACTTCAGGTAACACTAGCGAGAGTCGAGGGACACCATGCCTATCGAGGTGGAGGTCGTGGAGACGTCTTCGCTGGGCGACCGCAGCTACCTCGCCCATGACGGGCGGGTCGCCGTGGTCGTGGACCCGCAGCGGGACATCGACCGGATCCTGTCGATGGCAGGCAGGCTCGGGGTGCGCATCACGCACGTCGTGGAGACGCACCTGCACAACGACTACGTGTCCGGAGGCCTGGCGCTGGCGAAGGTGACCGGCGCGATGTATCTCGTGGCCGCGGCCGAAGAGGTCGCCTTCGAGCGCCTCCCGGTGACGGACGGCGACCAGGTCACGGTGTCGGAGCATATGAGGATCGGCGTGTTGGCCACGCCGGGGCACACGTTCCACCACGCGGCGTACGTGCTGTCGGGGCCGGACGGCCCGCTCGGCGTGTTCACGGGCGGCTCGCTGCTGTTCGGCACCACGGGCCGCACGGACCTGCTCGGCCAGGAGCACGCGCACACCTTGGCACACCACCAGCACTCCTCGGCGCGCCGGCTGGCGAACCTTCTGCCGGACGGCGTGCAGGTTTGGCCGACGCACGGCTTCGGCAGCTTCTGCTCGGCGGCCCAGTCCGACGCGCCCGCCTCCACGATCGGCAGGGAGCGGCAGGCCAACCCCGCGCTGCGGCTGGAGGCGGACGACTTCGTCACCCGGACCCTGGCCGGACTGGATGTCTACCCGGCGTACTACGCGCACATGGGTGTGGCGAACGCGGCGGGCGCGGACGCGATCGACCTGACGCCCGCGAGGCGCGCCGATCCGGTCGAGCTGCGGTCTCGGATCGACGCGGGGGAGTGGGTCGTGGATCTGCGCTCCCGCAAGGCCTTCGCCCACCGCCATCTGGCAGGCACGCTGAGCTTCGGTCTCGACGGGCCGATGTCGACGTGGCTGGGCTGGCTCGCCCCGTGGGGCGAGCCGATCACCCTTCTCGCCGAAACACCGGAGCAGGTCGCGGGCGCACAGCGGGAGCTGGCGCGGATCGGGATCGACCGGCCAGCCGCCGCGGCCACCGGCACACCCGAGCAGTGGGCCGACGAGCGGTCCCGGCTGGCGGTGCTGGCCACGGCCACCTTCGCGGAACTCGCGGCAGTGCGGGCGGGGCGGCGGCCCCACGGGCTGCCCGACGCCGACGTGGTGCTCGATGTGCGGCTCGCCAACGAGTGGCGCACGGGACACCTGGACGGCGCGGTGCACATTCCGTTGCCGGAGCTGCCGGCCCGGTCGGCCGACGTGCCCGACGGAGTGGTGTGGGTGCACTGCCAGTCCGGCTACCGCGCCGCCGTCGCGGCCAGCCTGCTCGCCCGCGCGGGCAGGCGAGTGGTCCACCTGGACGACGACTACAACAACCTCGCGGCCACCCGCCTGACCATCGCCTCGGGGCAGGACACCCCATGAGCACCCCGGCCGGCCGCGACGACCGGACGTGACCGCGATGCTCGTGCTCACGCTCGCCGCCGCGGTGGTCGTCGGACTCGCGCTGAGCGTGCTCGGCGGCGGTGGGTCGATCCTGACCGTGCCTATCCTGATCTATCTCGCCGGGCTGGGCGCCAAGCACGCCATCGCCCTGTCCCTGTTCGTCGTCGGTGTCACCAGCGCCATCGGCGCGGTCTCGCACGCTCGCGCGGGCCGGGTGCGCTGGCGCACCGGGCTCGTGTTCGGCGCGGCGGGCATGGCCGGGGCGTACGGCGGTGGCAGGCTCGCCGCGTTCGTCCCGGACAGCTGGCTGCTGGCCGGCTTCGGGCTTATGATGATCGGCACCGCCGTGGCGATGATCCGCGGACGGTCCGGTGGCCGGGGCGAGCCGCACGGTGAGCTTCCCGTGCTCGTGGTCGTCGTCGAGGGTGTCGTCGTCGGGGCCGTCACCGGGCTTGTCGGCGCCGGTGGCGGGTTTCTCGTCGTGCCCGCGCTGGCCCTGCTCGGCGGCCTGCCCATGGCCGTGGCCGTCGGCACCTCGCTCGTCGTCATCGCGATGAAGTCGTTCGCGGCACTCGCCGGATACCTCGCGAGCGTCGAGATCGACTGGCCGCTCGCGATGGCGGTCACCGCCGCGGCCGTCGCCGGTGGCCTGCTCGGTGGCCGCCTGGCAGGCCGTATTCCGGAAAGCGTGCTGCGCCAGGGCTTCGGCTGGTTCGTCATCGTGATGGGCGGCTTCGTCCTCGGGCAACAGGCGCCGGCCGCCGTCTGGCACACCGTCGCCACCGAGCCCGTCGTGTGGATCGCTCTCGCCGTGCTCGCCGCCGTTTCGGCCGGAGCCTGGCTCGCCTACCGCAGGCGGCATCACCGCAGTTCTGTCCCCGGTTGATTCGGAAAGGAAACGACACATGTGCCAGCGAGCCGTCTGCTCCCGGTGCGGGAAGCCCACCTACCGCGGCTGCGGCCGCCACGTCGAGCAGGTGCTCGGCGACGTCCCGCCGTCCCGGCGCTGCTCCTGCGAGCAGGACACGCCGCGGCAGCAACGGAGGCGGTGGCGACTGTTCGGCCGCTGGTCTGCGTGAGCCGTGCATCTGGTCCCCTGCCAGCTTCATGCCCGCTTCGGCGAGGATGGGGCCGGAGCATCGAAGAGCCGCCGGATGCACGTACCGGTGACGAGAATCGGACCGACCTGCGGCGGGCGAAGCGGTCGCTCGGGCATGGGTGTGATTATCGATCCGCCAGACGGCGACTGCTGCGGCGTCTCCACACGCCGCAGCCCCCGCCCTCCAGCGCCCCGACCGGCTGGGACCTTCTGCACTGTGCGGCGCACTCGGCTGCGGCCAGCCTGGGATCGGACACAGAGGAAGTTGTCCGCGGCGGCGACGTCCTTGGCCAACCTTCTACGCGCGCTCCGCTGGCTGCCCATCCGCAAGGCCGGAACTTGGCCGAGGCTACCCAGGACGTCGGACATGTCTGGCGTGGCGGGTCGCGTCAGGAGCCGAAGGTCTCTCCGTGACCTGGCCGATGGGCTCTCGTCGCTTACGCGTCGTGGTCGCTAGCGTTGGCCGGGTGAAGCAACTCCTGTCTCGAGAGATGTTGCTGCTCGCTGCGGTCACCGTGCTGCTCGCGGGCGGTGGCATCGCATGGCCTTTCGACGAGACGGCGGCGCGGCTCACGTGGGCGGGTGCGACCGCGTTGACGTTGCTTCCGGCCGTCTGGTGGGTCGCCGTCGACTTGCGCAGGCGCCGTTACGGGGCCGACTCGCTCTCCGTGCTGGCGCTCGTCAGCACCCTGGTGTTCGGCGAGTTCCTGGCGGGCGGCGTTGTCGCGCTCATGGTGGCCACCGGGCGCCTGCTCGAAGCGGCGGCCGGGCGACGGGCGCGGCGGGATGTCTCCGCCCTGCTGGACCGGGCGCCGAGGCTGGTGCACGTGCGCCGGGACAGCCGGGTCGACACCATCGAGGCGGATTCCGTCCGCACTGGCGACCGGGTCGTGGTGCTGCCCGGGGAGATCGTCCCGGTGGACGGCGTGTGCATTGGGGACGGTCTGTTCGACGAGTCGGCGCTGACCGGAGAGTCAGCATTGGTGGGGCGCGCGGCGGGAGACCCGGTACGCAGCGGGGTCGTGAACGCGGGCGCGGCGGTGGACCTGCGGGCATCGGCGACGGTGGCCGGCAGCACGTACGCCGGGGTGGTGCGGCTTGCAGAGGAGGCAGCCGCTGCCACCGCCCCGGTCGCGCGGATCGCCGACCGCGTGGCGGTGTGGTTCCTGCCGCTGGCGCTCGGTATCGCCGTGACCGCATGGGCGGTCAGCGGCGAGCCGGTGCGCGCGGTCGCCGTGCTGGTCACCGCCACGCCGTGCCCGTTGCTGCTGGCCGTGCCGATCGCGGTCACCGGCGGGATGTCGCGGATGTCCCGGTCTGGGCTGGTCGCTAAGGGCGGTGCGGCGCTTGAGTTGTTGGGCCAGGCCAAGTCGGTGGTCATGGACAAGACCGGCACGGTTACCTGGGGCAGGCCCGAGGTGACCGACGTCGTGTGCGCGGCCGGATTGACGCCGGAACACGTACTGCGGCTCGCGTCCGGGGTCGAGCAGTTCTCGCCCCATGTCCTGGCGGGCGCGGTGGTCAGGGCTGCGCGGCGGGCAGGTGTGTGTTCCGCGGCCGCCGAAGGCGTCACCGAAGAGCCAGGACGGGGCGCGGCCGGGCTGGTCGAAGGCCGGGCGGTCCGGGTGGGGCGCCTGCCCGAGGGCACCCACCTGCCCGGCTGGGCGAGGACCGCGGCACGCAGGGGCAGGCTGGACCTCGCGACCGTGGTGTGGGTCGAGATCGACGGCTCGCCGGCGGCCGCTCTGCTGGTCCGGGACCGCATCCGCGCCGATGCGGCGCGCACGATGCGGCGGCTACGGGCGGCCGGGCTCGAACGCATACTGCTGCTCACGGGCGACCGCGTGGACAACGCCGAGGACGTCGCGCGGATGCTCGCGCTCGACGAGGTCCAGGCCGGCGCGAGCCCGGCTGAGAAGATCGCGCGCGTGCGAGCGGAGCGGGAGCGCAGCATGACGGTCATGGTCGGTGACGGGGTCAACGACGCCCCCGCGCTGGCCGCGGCCGACGTCGGAATCGCGCTCGGCTCGCGCGGCTCGACGGCCGCCGTGCAAGCCGCGGATGCCGTCATCGTCGACGACCGCATCGACCGGCTCGCCGACGCCATGGAGATCGCGCGGCGAACGCGCCGGATCGCACTGCAGAGCGCGGGAGCCGGCACGGCGCTGTCGGTGCTCGCGATGCTCGCCGCAGCCGCCGGCTGGCTGCTCCCCGTCGCGGGCGCGATCCTCCAGGAGGGTATCGACGTCGCGGTGATCGGCAACGCCCTCCGCGCGCTGCAGGCCCCGATCCGTCGTCGGCATGACGAGGCCGATGAGCTGCTGCGCCGGTTCGCCGACGAGCACGAGCCGCTCGCGCCGGCGCGCGCCGCGGTGCGGCAGGCCGCCGACGCGCTGGCCGCAGGGGCGGGACCGGATGCGGACGCCGCGGTGCGCCGGGCGTGCCGGCTGCTTACCGAACAGCTGCTGCCACACGAGCGGGCCGAGGAGACCGAGCTGTATCCGGCGCTGGCCGGCGTGCTCGGGAGTCCGGAAGGGACGGTCACGATGAGCCGTGCGCACGCGGAGATCGACCGGCTCGCACACCGGCTCGAACGGCATCTGGCCGAGGCACCGGAGGCGATCCAGCCGGATCAGATCGACGACCTGCGCGCGACCCTGTACGGTATCGACGCGATCCTCACGCTGCATTTCGCTCAGGAGGAGGAAGCGTTCTTCACGCTCGCCGCCGGGCGCCCAGGACCGGGTCCGGGTTCCCCTGCAGGCAGGGGAACCCGGTCGTCATGACGACCGCACACACGGTGAACTCGCCGACACCTCCATCAAGCGCGGCACGCGGAGCGGGACGAGGCCCTCACGGGCGATGACCAGGAGGCGGCAGGCAGGTCCCCGGAAACCCGCCTGGTGGGCCGTTCCTTGGCCGGCGAGCAACATATGGTCGTTCGCGCGGTGCCGCGCAGGGCTGGCCAAACCCCTGTGCTGGTGGTCAGCGGACACGTTCCCAGCCGCGTGGTGGCCGGCGGGTGCCGAGTTGGGTATCGCGGCTGCGGTAGACGATGTAGGGCCGAGTGAGGTAGCCCAGGGGCATCGAGAAGACGTGCACGAGGCGGCTGAACGGCCAGAACGCGAACAAGGCGAAGGCGGCGAGCGCGTGCAGCTGGAATCCGAGCGTGGCGCTCGCCATCAGATGCGGTTCTGGCTGGAGAGTGAGGATAGACCGGAACCACGGCGGGAACCAAGAGCTGACATAGGGCACGCCGATCGCGAAGGCGGTGCCACCGAGACCGAGGAAGAAACCGCCGACGAGCAGCGCGGCGAGCGAGTTCTGCCCGGCTAGCCCGAGGAACAGCACCGGCACGATCGTGGCCGCCGAGACGAGCGGGAACATCAGGCGGCCACCGAAGCGATCGGTGAGCGCGCCTACCGGAACCCGCCCGAGCGAACCGACACGATCGGAACGGCGACAACCAATGCCTGCTCGAACGAGCTGAGCGCCAGCTCCTGCTGGAGCCCCGGAGCGAGCGGGCTCAGCAGCGCCCACGCCCAGAAGTTCAGTGCGAAGCCCAAGGTGGCAAGGCCCAACATCAGCCAGGCTTTGCCACCGCGCCCGGACTCCGGCCGATCGGCCCTTTCGGTCACTTCGCTCGTCCCATTCCGCGTGGTACGGCCCGTGGCTTGTCAAGTGTGGCACCGTCCGTCCGCGACAGCCGCGCATCGCACCGGCGGGCAGAGGCCGTCAACTCGTCTTGGCCGCCGTCAAGAGGACAGCCGAGTCCTCCAGTGCCTCGAGGCTGTGCCGAGACGGAGGGGCGGCGATAAGGTCGCCGTGAATCCCCGTCCCACGACACGTCGCCGGCGTGCAGCCCGACGCAGCCCCTGAGCACGAACAAGGTCGCCTCACCCGGGTTCTCGTGCTCAGCGAGGCGGCTTCCGGCCGTGAGCGTGACGACGGTCTGCCGGAGTACGTGCTCGTGTCCGCCGTACACAGTGTCCGCGGCACGTCCGCCAGGTGTGGCCGCGGCTCGCACGAGCAGCTCGCGGGCGAGAGCGTCGAGGGAGAACTTCCGCATTTCGGCCTCGCGCTATGCCGTGTCGACATCGCGGCCGGCCCGTTCGGGGCGGACCACGACGACCGGGCAGGCGGCGTGCTGAACGCAGTGCTGGCTGATCGAGCCCAGCAGCATACCCGCCACCGTGCCATGTCCCCGGCTGCCGACGACCAGCAGCTCGGCGTCGTGGCTCGCGTCAACGAGAACGTTCCCGGCGTGCCCACGATGCGCCTCCCGAGTGACGACCACATCGGGATCGGAGCCCGCCACCTTCGCGACAGTGGCTTCGAGCGTGTGCTTCGCGGCGCCTTCCCAGTCGAAGTCGGTGTAGCTGATGGGATAGCCGAAGGTCATGGGGAACTCCCATGCCGTGATCGCCCGTACCCGGGCGCCACTAACCTTGGCCTGCTGCACTGCCCAATGCAGCGCATCGGCGCTACCCGCGGAGCCGTCCACTCCCACGACAATCACCCGGTTCGGGCGTTCCTCGCTCATACTGGTCTCCTCCTTGTGTTACCCCGATAGTGCCGACGTGGTTGTGTACGACCACAGTGACCTTCGGCCCGATCTCCGAGGACCTCGTGCCATCACTCCGTCCGGCGAAGGCCGCCTGCACAGTCGAGCGGGAATGCCTTGCGATGCGTGCGGCGGGAACGTAGTGGAGGTCGATGGCCAGCAGGGCAACTGCGGTGCCGACACCGAGTCGGCGTGCGCTGCGCGTGTCCGGGCCGTCACCCGCGTAACGCCTATCGTCAGCGCGGGCTGACCAGCGGCCACCGGCCGCCTGCGATGGTGAATTGGCCTTCTGCTCGTGCCACGGAGTGAGCGCCAGCGGTTAGTGTCGGCGTCTTCGTAAGCCATCACCAAGGTGTTCCCGCAAGAACACACTTCACGTGTCAACGGCGCTCCGAACTAAATTTAGGAAGCTGTCGCGAATGCGGTGCTAGAAGGTGATGACCTTGTCGGCCTGTTCGGTCCAGTCGGCCAGCTCGTCCAGAGCGGAGCGGCGGGTGCCCTTCGTCAGCATGTCCTCGGTGATGCCACGTGCGTCCATGCAGGTACCGCAGCAGGCGATGTCGGCGCCGTGGCGGGCGCAGGCGCGAGAATGCGATCGAGGTGGTAGTAGCCGTCGGGGAGTTTCTGGCCGGCCATCGCTGCGGCGACCGCGTCGCCCACCAGGAGCACCCGCACGTCGTTGTTGCCACGTTTGGTCAGCGCGGCGGCTAGGCGCAGCCCGTTGTAGGTGCGTTCCGTGCCATACGGCGTGTCGTTGAGAATGAACAGGGTGCCGCTCACGGCCGCCCTCCTTCTTCGCTGCGGGCGGTCTGGGTGGCTATTGGGTGTCGGGTTCGTGCATCTGGAGCAGGCGTCCGTGCCAGTCGTGGTGCCAGACGGAGCCTGTGGCACAGTGCACCGACAGCATGCCAACCACCTGGTCACCCCGGAGGGTGTGCAGGGTGTAGTAGCCGGGGAACGCGTCGGCCGCGTCGGCGTGTTCGCCGAGCCGGTGGCCTTGCAGCCACTGGTCGGCGATGCGTTTTGCCTGGTCGGGATCGAGGGTGCAGGTGCCGCGGGCGGCGGGGTGCATGCCGTAGGCGATGTTCCACATCATCGCCGGCCCCCATTCCAGGCCGACTGTGCCGGTGTCGGGGTCGATGAGCACCTCGGTCGCGCTGTTACCAGCGGGATCGCGCAGTTCGGCGTAGAAGCCGTTGTCGAACTGCATCACCTCACCCACGCGCAGTCCCCACCGTTGGGCAAAGCGCCCGGCGGCGGTCTGGGCGTCGGCCAGGCTGCTCACCGGCCCGTCCCCGGCCGGGCCCATCATGCTGCCGGCTGGCCACCCGCCGGTGCTGGTGGCGGACGCGGCCCACAGGATCGTGGCGACCAGGGCCGTGGTCGCGGCGACGAGCGCGGTCAGCGGCAGCCACCGGTGGCGAAGCCAGATCATGGCGACCCCGGTTCCCGCCCGGCCAGGCGGGCGCGGGCCTGGGTATAGGTGTCGGTATCGATCTCGCCGGAGGCGAACCGGCGATCCAAGGTCTCCTGCGGCGTTTCCCGATCCCGCGGGCCGGGTGCGCTGTGGTCGCGGTGGGCGAGTCGGACCGCGGCCCAGACGATCACGGCGATCAGCGCGATCCACAGCAGCGGCATCACTGCCATCCAGAACCAGCCAGCCCCATATCCGTACATCACCGGTATCACCCCTGCCTGGGAATGTGGTCGTGCCTTCCACGGTGGCCGGTGACACCGATAGCGGGTCAGGGGCGTTGGTCCCCTTCCCGCGGGCCGTCCGGCACCACCGCGCGGCTGAACCAGTCCCCTACCGGCGCGGCTCGGTGGCGCGATACAGCCAGCGCAGATGCTCGGTGTCGCCGAGCAGGTCCAGGCTTCGCCACAGCACGCTGGTGGGACCGCCTGGGAGGGGTGGCAGGCGACACCGGCCCGTTGCCGGGTGCGGTCGACGGTCACGACGAAGTCGATGGCGGAAGCGGGATGGCTGGAGAACGAGGTGCCGTGTTCGGTGTTGAGTGTGTCGGCGATGTCGGCCGGGAGCGTCCAGCCCAGGACGGGCAGGCCGCGGCCGGTGGCGGCGGTCGCGTGTTGGTGGTCAGGGTGCCCGGTCACGCCGGACGGGTCGAACGCCACCAGATCCTGCGCGGCGACGCGGCGGAGGCGGCGGTGACGCGGGCGGCCAGATCGGCTACCGGGATCTGGTCGAGGTGCCCATCGGGGTAGTCGAGCAGTTCGACGTCGCCGATGCCGAGGGCGTCGGCGGCGGTCAACTCGGCGGCGCACGCCGTGCAAGGTGAAGGCTTCCCCGTGGGTGAAGCACAGCACCGACACACTGCTGCCGTGTGCGGTGAACGCGGCCAGGATCGCGCCGAGGCCGAAGGCCTCGTCGTCAGGGTGCGCGATCACAGCGAGCACCGATCGCCAGCCGGGCAGTCGGCCGATCATGCTGGTAATCCACATGGCCGGTGAGGATCTGCAGTGCGCCGTACCGGGACGCGAACCGGCCGGTGGCTTCGGCGATCGGGCCGAGGAGCGGCAGCAGCGGCAGGCGTTCGGGGGTATGTCACCCAGCTGGCACACGATTCCGTCATTCCGCTGGCGACGATAGGGTCGGGGTGGAGGTGACGTGACCGAGATAGCGCGTGAGTGAGAGGCCGGGTTTGAGCGGGCATTGGCGAACCGTCCGATGAGTGTGTACCGGATGTGGTCGGTCGATGACCTGACACTTCTCCTCACCGACAAGGTTCGCGATGATCCGGCGTCCTACGACATCGTCGCTGTTCAACTTGGCGATCTTCCAGGGGACTGGCGTCCGGACTCTTCGAAGGGGAGGAAGTCGACTGGGCTCCTGCCGTCCGGTCGTTGACCGGCGTGGCTGTGGAGTTCCCAGGCTTGTCGCCTCGGCTGCCGTGCTGGTTCGGGTTGACGACGATACGTACGCGTTGACTTTCAGGCACGGATGGCGATATCTGCGGGAGAGCAAGATTGACCGGACTTCGGGCTGCGCGTTGTTGCGGTACGCGCGCTCGACCCGGACGAGATGGGCCTTCGTCTGCGCGAGCACGCCGAATTGGTTCGCGAGTTGGTTGGGGGTTGCCCGGAAGGACTGCGCTCTCGAGCTCACCTATGTCCGGCAACGCGGCGGCCGCAAGAACTTCCGTCTCACCCTCCAGCGCAGAGACGGTCTGCGTGTGCCGTTGAGTGTGCACGCGGAGGACCTCACCACGGGCCTCCGCGAACTGTCTCGCTTGAGCCCGGGAGTTGCCGGTCGATCCGCGTCTGGAGTCGCTGCAACGGGTGCGCAGGCTGCCGCGCAGTGACGGAATGACCGACGTGCTTGACGCGACGGTCGCCGACCTCCTCGCGGACCCCGATCCCGCGAAGGGGGAGGCTGGCGTCGCATACCCGGCGCGCTACTACGAAGGACTGGATGTCGGCTCATACGTCGGGCAGGTGGGCCACGCGACGATCGACACAGACGATCTGACGATCGACGACCTGCGCCAAGGCTTGCTCGCCCGTCCGCGTGAAGAGTACCTCCGAACGCTGCGCACGAGCCGGATTCAAGGCGTCGACGATGTCGGTGACGCCCTCGGTGACGACACCTCCGCACTGCATTGGATAGCTGCGGAGGTCGTGGACCCGCGGTATCGATACGTCCTGCTCGATGGTGAATGGTACGAATTGGGGGACGAGTATCGGCGCCATGTTGGCCGCGTCGTTGCCGAGGCCTTCGCCAGCCGGCCAACGTGGCGCCTTCCCGCCTGGCGGGACGCCCCGGCCGACGACACAGGCAGGATCACCGAAGCCGCGTACAACGAGTTCGTGGCAGACCGGGACGAGTCATTCCTCTGTTTGGACCGCAAACTCGTCCGAACCGAGGCACATCCGAAAGAGTTCGAAGTATGTGATCTGCTCGGCCCGGACAACGAACTCGTCCATGTCAAGAAAGGTGACAGCAGAAAGGGCTCATCGGTGTTGAGCCGTCTGTTCGCGCAAGGGCTGGTGGCGATCGAGAGCCTGCTCGATAAGCAGGCCTGGAACGATTTCCACGATCTGTCGAACAGCAAGGTCCGCAGCGCGAACGCGTTCGATGTCCGGCCTCAGACGTTGGTGTACGCGATACATCGCGCAGACAAGCCATTGACACCAGAGACACTGTTCACCTTTGCCGGGTCCGCGCTCGTGTGCGCCTGGGTCGCGCTCACCACCTACGACATCCCGCTGAAGATCGCAGTCATTCCGTGAGGCCCCGCTCGCCGGAGTGACAAGCGGTTCGTCGCACGACGAACGCTCGACGGGCGGCGGCCCGCGCGAATGAGCGACGCGAAGGATTGGCTTACACGAAACCGCAAGGACCACGTTCCCTGCCGATGAGGACCTTCGCCCCTCCAACAGTCGAAAGGCCAGAGGACACCATGCATGGTTATCGACTGCAGGGCGGGAGGACACGATGGTTGCCACGACGGACACTCCAGAGCTCGCCGCGCGGACGGCCGATCAGCTGGCCGCTGTGGTGGCCGCGGCCCTGCGGCCGGATACCGCGCCGCTGGACCGGAACCCCCGCCGCCGCGCGGTCGGGGTGGCGGTCGAACGCCTCGGCGGAGCACTCCTCGGCCTGATCCGCGAACTCGAACCCGAGCAACGGTATGTCTCGGCGGACAACGCGATCGCCAGAGCCGCACATCTGGCCGCACACATCAGCCTGTCGGATCGGCCGAACCGCGAGCCGATCGCTGTTGCCGACCCGGCGGAAGACACGTCAAAGATCGAGTTCGTGCGTTGAGGGTGGTCGAAGGATCGCGTCGGGGTCAAGCTTGGTGTTTCGACGCTCGCACTGAACCCCACACTTGGCAACCAGGCCGAGCCTGAGGACAACCAGCGCGACCCTTGGCCGACGCACTTAAGACTGACGTCTCATTCTTGGTCCCTTGCCGGGGCCCGAAGTCCCGAGGCTGTCGAGCGCGGCACGCAGCCGGTGGGTGGCTTCCTGTGCGATCGGCTCAAAGCCGGGCTCCTCGGTGGCCTGCACCATGATTTCGGGGTCGAGTGCTTCGACGATGGTGTCGTCGCCGTCGGTGCGGAGGACGACGTTGCAGGGCAGCAGGAGCCCGATTCGCCGGTCGACGGCGAGGGCGCGGTGCGCGAGCGGCGGGTTGCAGGCGCCCAGGATCACGTAGTCCTCCAGCTGTTCGCCGAGTTCTCCCGCAGGGTGCTTTGCACGTCGATCTCGGTCAGCACGCCGAAGCCCTGTTCTTTCAACGCTGTGCGCGTTTGGGCGAGCACCTCCGCGAAGGGCGCGGTGAGCCGGATGCCGATACCGATGTCCATGGGAACTCCTTGTTCGTTTCGGCGGTTAATTGGGGCTGATCGTGGCTGAGTCGGAGGGTGTCGCCCGGCGCCAGCTCGTGGACCTCGCCCTGCCACCCGATGCGGACTGGCCGGGCGGCGCAGGGCATAGCGCGCAGCGTCATTTCGGTGTGCTCGAAGCGAGCGGTGAGCCACTGGTCCCGGTAGTGCAGGTCCAGGTCGAGAGTGCGCAGTTCGGTCGGCAGCCGCGGGTTGAACCACAGCACGTCAGCGCGTGTTTCGAGGCCGGTGTAGCAGCGTTGCAGGATGTCGGCCGTGGCCGCCATGGCGCCGAGGTGGATGCCCTCGCCCGTGGTGCCACCCTGGGTGTCGGCCAGGTCGGCCCGGAGCGCGTCGCGAAATAGCTGCCACGAGCGGGTCCGATCGGTACGGGCGAGCACCCACGCGTGGGCGACCCGGCTGAGCGTGGAGCCGTGTGTGGTGCGTTCGAGGTAGTACTCGACGGTGGCCGGAATGGTCGCCGGGTCGAATCGGTAGCCGAGACGGTCGAAGAGTTCGGTGAGCTCCTCAGCGGTGAACAGGTAGAACAACATGAGGACGTCGGCCTGCTTGGCGACCCGGTAACCGTTGGTGGTGTCGCCCTCGGCCTCGAGGATGAGGTCGAGCCGCCCGATGTTGCCGTAGCGGTCCCGGTAGTGCTCCCAGTCGAGTTCCGTGAGCTGCTCGTAGCCGTCGAACTGGGCGAGCAGACCGTTACCGAGGAAGGGGACGCGCAGCCGCCGGCTGACGTGGTCCCAGTGCGCGAGTTCATCGGCGGTGAGGTCCAGCCGATCCCATAGCTCGGCACAATACTCGGAGCCGAGTAGCCCGTGGGCCTCCACTGCTCGGGTGAGCGCCCAGGCTGCCATGACATTGACGTAGGCGACATTGTCCATGCCTTGGCCGGGTAGGCCCGGGTAGCCGTCGTGGAACTCGTCGGGCCCCATCACGCCACGTACGTTGTAACGGTCCTCGGTCGGCTCATGGACGGCGAGGCTGGCCCAGAACCTGGCGATCTCGACCAACAGCTCCGCGCCGTGGGAGGCCAGGAAGGCCAGGTCTCCGGTGACCTGCCAGTACTGCCAGACGTTGTAGGCGATCGCGAGGTTGACGTGGTACTGACGGTGGGAGTTGTCGGCCATCCACCGCCCCGAGCGTGGGTTGAAGAACGAACTCGGTGTCTCCTCGCTGCCGTCGCTGCCGCTCTGCCATGGGAACAGCGCCCCGCGCCGGCCGTGGGCGGCGGCCAGCCGACGGGCCTGGCCCAGCCGTCGGTGCCGGTAGCCCAGCAGCGACCGAGTCAGCTCCGGCATGCGGAAGTTCAGCAGTGGGAAGACGAACAGCTCGTCCCAGAAGACGTGTCCACGGTAGCCCTCGCCGTGCAGGCCGCGGGCCTGGATCCCGACGTCGAGATCCGCGGTGTGCGCGGTCAGCGTCTGGAGTACGTGGAACATGTGCAAGTTGACCGGTAGCTGTCCGCCGATGCCGTTGTGGATGCCGACCCGGAAGCGGCGCCACAGGTATTCCCACGCCTCGGCGTGCGCCCGGAGCAGCGTCTCGAAGTGGCCGGCGGCCTTGCTCTCGTGCAGCGCGGCGAGCAGCGGTTCGGAGATGGCCCGGTCCCGTGAGATGTACAGGGCGGCGACCTTGTCCACGGTCAGCTCCTGCCCCTCACCGACGTCGGCCAGGAACTCGTGGCCGACCACGCCGGGGTCTGCCACCGGCCGCCGCCACGGCCGGTGGCTCTCGATGCCACGCACCTGGGTTCGTACGGCCGTGGCGACGCGCACCTTGGACTGGACCGTTCGCGCCAGGAGCCACACCAGCTCGCCGTCACTCTGCTGCCCGGTTTCGATGACCTCGAGGTGCTGGTCGGACAACTCTGCGAAGGAGGAGACGTTGCGGTTGGTGACTCGCCCATCGATGGTGGACCGCAGCTCCAGCCTGCCCGACCAGTTCTCCGGTACCAGAACGGTCTCGAGAGCGGCGATGTGCGGCGCGGCCATCGACACCAGCCGCCGCTGGCGGAGCCGAGTCCATCGGCCCGCCTCGTCGGTGACCACAGCCTCTCGAATGAGCAAGCCGCGCCGCAGGTCGAGGGCGAGATGCTGGTGGGCCACCTCCCCATAGCCCGCGCCGAACCAGGGCCCGCCATCAACCCGGAAGGTCAGCGGCAGCCAGTTCGGCAGGTTAACCATGCTCTCGTCCTGCCGCTGCTGCCCCTGCACGGTCGACGTCAGCCGGTTGTACAGGCCTGCGATATACGTGCCCGGGTAGTGCACGCCGTCGGCCGCCGACTCAGGGTCGGCGCCCCGGACACCGGCATAGCCGTTGGCCAGCGTGAGCAGCGCCTCCCTGGTGGCGACGGATTCCGGGCTGTCGCCACCATAGGAAAGCAGCCACTCCCCGCCCGCGGCGGTGGACGTGCACAGCGGGCATCCGAACGTCTGGGCACCAGTATCGGTGAGCGCGTCAGTGGTCATGCTCGGCGCGATACGGCGGCGGTACACGCCCTACGACGAGACTCGCGTCGGCGCGGTGCGGCATAGGGATCACCTCCTGGGTTCCTCCTGACTCAGGATGGACACCGGTGGTGGGTCCCGCAGCAGGCCGGAAGACCCGAACCAGGGAGCAGTTGGTCCCTGGTCACCGAGCGGCCGGCGAGCTTGACTGTCAGTGCCGGACTCGATCCGCGTCGCATCGAAGCACATCAACCCACCGTCCCGGCGGCGGACTCGAGCCGGCCACCCGGCAGCGGGTCGCACTTGCCAGCTCACGACCCGAGTATCACGCGGGGACGGCGGCGGCCGGCAGCAGCGCAGGTCCCGTCGATTGGGGCTGGAGGTCACTAGTGGCCGCACCACGCGTGGCGCGACGGTGAAGCTCGGACCGGACGGTCCCCGATCGGGGTGAGTGGCATGAACGACATCGAGAAGGCACGAGCAGCACGGGAAGCACGCGAAGCCGCGCAGGAGCACACAGGTACCGGACGCACGACGGCCGAACTCGCGGAGGTCACCATCAAGCGCTATCTACCGGCGCAGCAGCGTCGGCACAGCGCGCATCACGCCGAGGGAGACGAAGACACCGGCGACGCGGCATCCGAAGACCAGCAGCAGGGCATAGAGCCGGACACGGCCACATGACGGCGTTGTTCGTCATCACTGGTCGGCGGCGTACCGCTGAGGCGGTTCAGGACTGCCGGGTGAGCATGATTCGGTTGACCGCCTGCGCGGCCTCCGCGCCACGTCGGCCGAGTGGCTGGTCGGCGGGGTGCTCGTGCAGCCCCAGGGCAAGGGCGGAGACAGCATCGGCGAGACGTTCGATGTCCTCTTTCATGCCACGCAGCCGGTCATCGAGGCCCGGGTCGGGCGGCTGAGGCGTGAGGGGCCGCTGTTCACCGGCGAACAGGCCACGCAGGTCTTTCGGCAGTTGCTCCAGCGCGTGCTCCAGCGCGCCGGGGGAGAGCAGCTCCGTCAGGCCGGTGGACACCCCGCTGATGGCCTGCCTAACGTCAGCGCGGCGCACGGTGGCCTCGGTCGAGATCCTGTCGAGGCACTCCGCGACGCCGTAGCGCACCGGTATCCGGCTGGTACCCAACCGTCGTAGAAAATGCCGCGCAACAGGTCGGGCAGCTGGGCGCCGAAATGAGCTACGGCCTCGACGGTGAGCCGGTCGCGCATCGCGTGCAGCCACGCTCGCAGCATCCGGTAGGTGTAGCGGCGATCGCGGGTACCCAGCGCGTCGGCGACGGTTGCCAGCCACTCGTGGGCGCTGTTCTGGGCACGGGCGAAGGGATCGCTATTGTGTGGCATGGTGTCCTCCCGCGTGGAGGCGATGTGGCCTGGTCTCGCGCTGGTGGCCGGTCTGCGCACAGAGCCAAGAACCTTGGCTTGGGTGGCCGTCGCGCACGAAAAAGGCCCGTCCGGGGCGGAAGTTCCCCGTCTTGCGACGATGGGTCAATCGAGGCTCAAGAGACTCCACCAACCATCCACCTCGGGCGAGTCACCGGGTTTCCCCGGCAGTACGAGCATCCCGCCGTCGCACCACCGCTGTCATATGGGGCCGAAGGTCCCTGTTTCGTGGGCTTCTGGTCCTCGGCGCACGCCGACGGCGTCCGATCTCCGTGGTGCCAGATGCGCTGCGGCGGGTTGCCCAGGGAGCCGACGTCGATGACGCCGTGACAGTGGCCGAGGTGAGGCCGTTGCCTGGCCGACTGTGGTGGGGTAGGCGTCGTCGAGTGGCTCGGTGGGTTCGGGCTCGAGGATATCGCCGAGCCGCGCATGGTGGTCACGGACAGCGTGACTCCCGGCGCGATCGGGCGGTTGCCCCGCGGAGCCGTTGGCGGAGCTCGCCGCCTACGGTTGAGGGCGTCCGGAAGGCACCGGTTGTGCTGCGCCGGCCATGTGGGTGAGGAACCAGTCGCGGGCGAGGTACGCGGCGTGGTCGAGGGTGCCGGGTTCTTCGAAGAGATGGGTGGCCCCGGGAACGACGGCGAGGTGGTTCTCGCAGCGCAGGTGTTCCTGGGCCTGGCGGTTGAGGTCGAGCACGGCGTGGTCCCGGCTGCCGACGATGAGCAGGGTCGGAGTGCGCACCCAGTGCAGTTGCTCCGCGGCGAGGTCGGGGCGGCCGCCGCGGGAAACGACGGCGGAGACATCGGTGTGGGAGTCGGCGGCGGCCCACAGTGCCGCGGCGGCGCCAGTGCTCGCACCGAAGTAGCCGATCCGCGTGTGCTTGCAGCTGGGCTGGTTGCGCAGCCACGTGGTGGCGTCGACGAGACGGCCCGCGAGGAGTTCGATGTCGAAAACCAGGCGGCGGTCCACTTCTTCGCGGTAGGTGAGCAGATCGAAGAGCAAGGTCCCGAGTCCGGCGTCATTGAGGATACGGGCGACATGGCGGTTGCGGGGGCTGTGCCTGCTGCTGCCGCTGCCGTGTGCGAACACCACCAGTCCCACCATGTCGCCGGGGATGGTGAGGTGGCCGGCCAGCGGGATCATACCGGCGAACACCTCGACCTCATCCCTTGCGGGTGGATCGGCCGCACCTACCGCTGCCGGTTCGGGGGCGGCTGCGCGTTCGGCCGAGCGGCGCAGCAGGTCGACGACTTGCTCGTCGCTGGTTTGCCGGAAGTCGTCGTACCACTGGTCCACGGCATAGAACCACGACGGCATCTCCAGGCAGACCACGGTGTCGGCTTCCTGGCCCAGGGCTGCGACCGCGCTGGGAGCTCCGACCGGCACCGCCAGGATGACCTGTTCCGCGCCCTGTGCTCTGGCCACCTGGCAGGCGGCACGGGCGGTGGAGCCGGTGGCGACGCCGTCGTCGACGATGAGCGCGATACGGCCTTGCAACGGTGTTCGTGGCCGGTCGCCGCGAAAGCGGCGAGCGCGGCGGTCGAGTTCGGTGCGTTCGGTGGCTTCGATGCCGTCGAGTTCTTCGGAGGTTATCTGGCAGGTCTGGATGATATCGGTGTCGAGGACGCGCACGCCGTTCTCGCCGATGGCACCCATCGCGAGCTCCGGCTGGAACGGCACGCCGAGCTTGCGTACGACGATCACGTCCAGCGGCGCATCCAGTGCGCGGGCGACTTCGAAGGCGACGGGCACGCCACCGCGGGGCAGGCCGACAACCACGACGTTCTCGCCGCGGAGCTTTTCCAGCTGTTCGGCCAGCCGCCGTCCGGCGTCGGTGCGATCGACGAAAGGCATGGGCCGATGGTGTCGTTCGCTGAGGTCGTCGTGAAAGGGCCATTGGTCCCCGCATGGCGTGCGCGAACGGTGGCCTTTCGACCCTAGGTGAACATCGGAGGGGCGGCGTAGCAAAGGATTCACGGCACAACGACAACCCCGTTGGGAGGAGCGCGTGCCATGCGCCGACCCAAAACTACCGTACCGGTCGACGTGAACGTGACACTCCGCGGAGAATTCCCGCCCGGCGCGGCAGCCTATGCGCGAGAGGATCAGCAAGCTGGTTCGCCTTGCTCCGAGCCAGTGCTCGCTGCGCGGGTGCGGCTGACCAAGCGCGGTGACCCGGCGATGTCGCGGCCGGTGGTGGCGCAGGCGAATCTCGATGTCAACGGTCGGTTGGTGCGCGCGCAAGCCGAGGCACCTACCGCGGAGGAGGCGACTGATCGGCTTGATGCCAAGGTGCGGCACCACTGGAGCGCGTTGCCCAGTACTGGAAGGCCCGCCGAGGCCGGACGCCCTCGGCTGAACCGCATGAGTGGAGCCACATTTCCGGGCCCACGCACCGGCCCAGCTACTTTCCCCGCCCGGAGGCCGACCGTGAGGTCGTCCGGCACAAGTCGTTGACCATGACGCGCTGCACCGTCGACGCCGCCGCGCTGGACATAACCTGCTCGACTATGACTTCCACCTGTTCACCGAATCCGGCACCGGGCAGGACAGCGTGCTCTACCGCGCCGGCGCAACCGGCTATCGCCTGGCCCAGGTGACGCCACTGAAACACGGGCAGCTGAGCATGTTCCAGCTAGCGGTGACGATCAGCGCACAGCCCGCGCCGCTGCTCACCACGGGGGAAGCCGTTGACCGGCTCAATCTGACCGGCTTGCCGTTCCTGTTCTTCCTCGACGCCGACCGCGGCCGCGGCAGCGTGCTCTACCACCGGTATGACGGGCACTACGGACTCCTCACACCCGCCACCTGACCAGCTGGGGCGTGCCATCATGCGTGAGGCCTACCACCACGAGCTCGCCCGATTCCGTGAATGGCTGGCCGATTTCGCCCAGCTCATCCACCACGCCATGCAGCGCGTCACGACAGCGCTGCTCGACAACGACCTCGTGTTGGCCACGTGTCCGGGCGCCGCGCGCGATCCAAACATGGCGTGATCAAAAGGCATGCCGCCGCACACCGGCCAGTGTCGAAGGTCCTTCCGGCTGAGGACCAACGCAGGCAGCGTCGGCGCCCGTCCCCTCGTAGTTTCGTCGGCAGGAATGTCGCCGACGATCGAGCGGAGGCGCGACATGTTGGCACGATCAGGAGATTGGCTGGTGATCAAGGGAACCTTGGTGGGCAGTCCGGATGAGGTGGGCCTCGTTCTCGAAGTGCGCGGAGCCGACGGCACACCGCCCTATCTTGTGAAGTGGTTGCGTAACGATCACGAGGGACTCGTGTTTCCCGGCCCGGACGCGATCGTGCTGACTCCCGAGCAAAAGGCCGTGGCCGACGAGCAGCAGCGCCGCCGGATCGACGAGATGCAGCGCGCCATCCACAACCACAGCCTGCGCAGCAGCCCAGTGGGGTGAGGAGCCCGTCATGGACGCGAGAGACATCATGACCCGGCCGGTGGTGACCGTGCGCCCGGACACGTCGATCAGAGACGCGATCGCGCTCCTGCTCCGGCATGGGTTCGCCGCGTTGCCGGTGGTCGATGACGATGAGCAGGTTGTGGGCATCTTCACCGAGACCGATGCCCTCGTGAGCGGCGCGACCACCGGACCACCGCCCGCCAGCCGCACGGTGGCGTCGGTCATGACCGCGCCGGTCGAGGTCATCACCGCTGATACCGATATCACACGGATTGGTCGGCAGATGCTCACCGACCGGCTCCGGTGTCTTCCCGTGGTCTATGACGGTGTGTTGATCGGCGTGATCAGCCGACGGGACCTTCTGCGTCCCTTGGTGCGCCATGACGACGCGATCGCCGCCCAGTTGCGCGCGGTGCTGGCTGACTATGCCGGACACCAGCGCCAGTGGTCGGTCGACGTCGTCGGCGGGATTGCCACGATCCGCGGCGAGTTCGCCGACGCCGCCGAACAGAGCACGCTGCACGCGCTGGCCAGAACCGTGCCTGGCGTAATCCGCACCGAGCTGTCAACCAAGCGCGTGGAGGTATGACGTGCGTGGTCCAACCGTCGCCGAGGTGATGACCCGGCCGGTCGTCGCGGTCACGGCGACGACACCGGTCTCCTGGTCAAGGAAGATCAACACGGTGTGGTCGAGCCGCTGTCGCTGTTCACCGAGTTGCGCCGCTGGTGCCCCTGGAACCCGGCTCGCGGCAGGTCAGCCGAAGAGGCGACGACCCGGCACGTGATCATCATCGGTGGCGACGAGAAGCTCGGTGTCGCAGTGCGGCGGCTGGCCGAGCAGAGGATTAGCAGTAGCCCTGCGTCGTGCGCCCCACGGAAGTCATGAGCGGCCTCCGTGGGGCGCACCGGGCAGGGGTCTGGGCCACGACAACGCGCGACGTGGTCCAGAGCATGACCGTGTTGTACCCGCGCAGGAGCACGAGCGACGCGACCGGCCGCGATCTCGAGACGTTCACGAGGCCTCGACGTCGGTGCGCCGTTGGGCCGGAATGTCGTGGTCGTCGGCTGTGCGGTGGCCGCCCAGTCGGGCTACGCGCACCCGGATACCGTTCTGGAAGGCGTCGAGCATGGCCAGTGCGCCCCTGGTGTAGGGAACGGGCTTGGGGCGGTCGTGCCGTCCCAGTGGATGGGCGAGCCCGGTCGCCGTGATCGTCCAGCCCGTGTGGCCGTCCTGATCATGGTGCGTGAACTCGAGGTCACCGGGCTTCCCGTGGCTGCTCGGACCAGGGAGCGGTTCTCGCCGGTGGGGATGAGTACGTCGCCGTTGTCCGCCATGAACCACACGAGCAGGATCGGGCGGTGCCCGTCGATCGACACCGATCCCATGTGGCTGCGGTCCGGTGAGGCGACGAGTTCGACATAGTCGTGGTGGGTCAGATTGGTGGCCCTCACGATGCACTTCCCATGTCCATGTGGGCCTCTGCCCTTCCACTGTTGGTTGCCGCGTTCAGGCCGGACTAGGGCCGGAGGTCCTCGCCAGCCGCACGGCTGTCACCTTGTATTCGGGGCAGTCGTGCGCGCTGCGCCGTAGTGGCCTTCCATGTCGATCTGGCTGGCGTCGCGGACGCGGTACTCGTGCGGGTCGCCGGCGGATGTCGAGCACATCGGTACCGGAGCGCCGAAGGTTGGGGCAGCAGCGGCGCTCAGAAGGGCCGAAAGTCCCGCCTGGGCTGCCCGGTCCTCTCATCGACAAGCCGGGGCCCGGCCTCTCGTCGCGGGTATGACGGCTCTGCACACCGATCTTTACGAGGTCAGGATGGCAGTCAGCTACCTGCGTCGTGGCATGACCGCGCCCGCGACGTTCAGCCTCTTCGCGCGCAAGCTCCCACAGGATCGTGGGTCCGCGGGGCTGGCCGTTGTAACTGCCTCGCGCTCCTGGAGAGGTTCACTCGACGACGGCGAGCTGGCGTGCCTGCAGGAGAGGCTGGGGCCTTCCCGCGGAGCATCTCGACGCGCTGGGGGAGCTGCGGTTCGACGCGGGGCGGGAGCCCTTGCTGGTGTGCGTGCTGCGGGGCGGCAAGCGAGAGCCCGCGCCGGATACGCTCGCTGACGCCAGGGACAAGTTCGATCACGACCTGGCGTGGTTGCCGGTGCGGGCCCGGCAGCTGCGCGCCCCGGAACCCGTCCCGATCGTGCTCCGAGTCGCTGCAAACCTTGACTCAGCGGCTCACACGGTCGTCGCGCTCGTAGGCTCAGTGGCGAGGCTGACGGCAGCCGCGTCGGCCATGGGTTGCCAGCGCTCAGCGATGCGTTTCTCGAGGGCCCGCATGGTGGTGTACTCCAGGTCCTCCAGCGGCAGCCGGTGCGGCTCGAACGGCCCGTGGCGGCGCAGGTAGTCCATGGCGGTGTTGGCCTGGTCGCGGGCACGGTCGAAGGCCGGGTCGGCGAAGAGGTCCCTGGGCCCGAGGAGCGTGCCGTCGTGGACCTGGAAGCCGAGCGCGACCACGCGGGGTGGGCCGTCGAAGCGACTGGGGTGGGCGTGTTCGACGCTCACCGGCATGAACGGTGCGTGGTGGGAGCCGCGCATGGCCCCGGCCACGGTGTAGGCGAAGGAGAAGGGTTCGAGTACCTCGCCGACGGCGGGCAGCCCGGACTGGCAGCGCACGATCAGGACGGGGTCGTCCTTGCCGACGTACTTGCCGGCGATGAGCGATAGCCGCTGGGTCGAGGTCGCGGCCCCCTGCTCGCTCAGCGTCTTGGATTCCACGGCGTGCACGACGTAGCGGGCGGGGGCGCCGATGAACATGAGCAGGTCGTAGAGCTCGGCTGGGCAGTCGAAGTTGATACGTTTCTCCTCGTAGAGGTCGTAGACCTCGAAGCAGAACCCGGCGTGCATCTTCTCGTCGATCACCAGGCCCGGGGTGTTGAACGGGTCGGCGAACATCTTGTAGAGCGGCAGGTTCCAGGCGCCGGGCTCGGTTTTGTCGGCGAGGAAGCAGATGACCGGTTCGCTGGGACGTTCGGTGAACTCCAGCTCGGCATAGCCGGGGCCGAGGCCGCGGAGGTTGCCGCTGAAGGCGTCGGAGAGCAGGTCCTGGCCGGCGCCGTAGAGGCCGAGCCGTTTCGCGACCTGGGTGGTGGCGCGGAAGGTGTTCCAGGCGAACTCGTGGATGTTCTCGCTGTCGGGGCCGTGCTCGTGGATCATGATCAGCGAGATGTCGTCGCCACAGCTGGCGACCTTCCCGTCCAGCAACAGTCGATCACCGATCGCCGTGCGCAGCCAGTCCTGCGCGGTGGCGAGCATGTCCGGATGGACCGCCGAATGCCCGACGAAACCTCCGGTGTCGGCCTTGATGATGCTCAACGTGGTCATGGCAGCATGCTCCTTCGGTGACTTATCACAGGTTGTCGGCGGTACCCTGTTCCGCATCGGCCATGGCGCCAGGCTCGCCGTGCCCGCTTCCCTCGGATAGGGGCGGAAGTCCTCGCGGGGCTGGGAAGCACGGGGTGGCTCAGGGCAAGGGGGCAGACCAGTTGAGTCGAGTGCCGCCATCGGGCGCGCTGGTGACGGCGAAAGCGCCGCCTGCGTCGCGGGCGCGCTGGTCGAGATTGTGCAGGCCGCTGCGGGCGGTGGCGTCCGGCATGCCGATGCCGTCGTCGGCGATGTCGATGACGAGGTCATCGTCGACGGAGACGGTGACGGTGAGCGTGCTGGCGCGGGCGTGGCGGACGGTATTGCTGACGGCTTCGCGAATGACGGCTTCGGCGTGGTCGGCGAGATCGGAGCGCACGACGCTGAGCGGGCCGGACATGCGGATGATGGTCTGCAGCCCGGTATCGGCCGTGAGTTCGTCGACGGCGTCGTGCAACCGCTTGCGGAGTGCGGTGGTGCCTTCGAGGCCGCCGTGCAGGTCGAAGATGGTGTTGCGGATGTCGCTGACGACGTGTTGCAGGTCGGTGATGGTGCCGGCCAGCCGGCGTTGGATGTCGGAGGAGCGGGCGCGCTGATGGGTGCTTTGCAGCGACAGCCCGATCGCGAACAGGCGCTGGATGATGTGGTCGTGCAGGTCGCGGGCGAGGCGGTCGCGGTCGTCGAGGACTTCCAGCTCGCGGAGCCGGCGTTGGTTGTTGGCCAGGTGCAGGGCGAGCGCGGCCTGGTCGGCAAACGAGGCCACCAGGGGCAGCTGCTCGGCGTCGAAAGGTGTACCGCCTGCCTTGCGGACGGTGACCAGCACGCCGGAGACCGTATCGGTGGCGGCGCGCAGGGGTAGCACAAGCGCGGGCCCGAGTTCGAGGCCGCGCCCGCACGCGAGGTCGAACTCCAGCGCTGGCACCTGGCGCGGGATGCGATCGCGGAATGCGGCGCCGCAGGTCGAGTCCTCGACCGGGATGGCCTGTCCGCTGAGGTCGTTGTCGTCGAGCGCGGCACAGACGGTCACGGCGAGCGCGGTGACCTCCTCTGCGGGTAGCTCGGGGTCCTCGGGCAGGGCGATGCAGGTGTAGTCGGCACCAGTGAGACTCAGCGCCCACTCGGCGATGAGCTGCAGCACGTCGGCGGGGTCCTCGGCGGCGAGCAGGGCCGCGCGGACCTCACTGGTGGCTTCCTGCCATCGTTGGCGTAGCCGCGCGTCCTCGTACAGCCGCGCGTTTTCGATGGCGATTCCGGCCGCGGCGGCGAGTGCCTGGACGACGACCTCGTCGTCTTCGGTGAAGCGTTGACCGCTGGCTTTCTCGGTGAGGTAGAGATTGCCGAACGCCTTGTCGCGGACCCGCACGGGTACGCCGAGGAAGGTGTGCATGTCCGGGTGGTGCTTCGGGAAGCCCGCCGACGATGGGTGGCGGGACAGCTCGTTCAGCCGGACCGGTTTGGGTTGCTCGATCAGCAGGCCGAGCAGTCCGTGGCCCTCGGGCAGGCGGCCGATTCGCTCCCGGGTGATGTCGTCGAGGCCTTCGTAGACGAACTCGGCCAAGCCGTGTCCGTCCGGGGCCAGGACGCCGAGCGCGCCGTAGCGGGCGTCGACGAGTTCCATCGCGGCGTGCACGATGCGCCGCAGCGTGGCGTCCAGTTCCAGGCCCGAGGCGACCGCGAGCATCGCCTCGAGCAGCCCATCCAGCTGGTCACGGGTATTGATGGCTTGGTCGATCCGGTCGTGTACTTCACCGAGAAGCCCGTGCGATCGCAGCTGGGGCAACATATCCCGCGGTGGTGACTCGCCGGCATCTCCTTTCGAGTCCGCGTTACCGGTCATCCGGTTTAGCGTGCCATCGCAGCGCCGGGAATTCCAGGTCTGTCAGGGCGGCCTGGCGCCGTGTATGCAGCCGGGAGGCCAATATGGCGGCCTGGGTGCGACGTTCGACACCGAGCTTGGTGAGTACGCGTGACACGTAGTTCTTGATCGTTTTCTCTGCCAGGTAAAGGTGTTCAGCGATCTGCCGGTTCGTCATACCCTCACCGATAAGCTCGAGGAGCGTACGTTCACGCTCCGTCAGGCTGGCGAAAGGATCATCGGCGTCGGCCTCCTCGCGAAGCTTGGTCATCAGCGCTCTTGCCGCGTGGTTGTCGAGCAGTGACAGCCCGGACCCGACGTCGTGTATCGCGGAGACCAGCTGCAGTCCCTCGATGTCTTTGACCACGTAGCCGTTGGCACCGGCGAGAATGGCGTCGAGCATGGCTTCTTCGTCGGTGTATGAGGTCAGCATCAGGCAGTTCAGCTCTGGCAGCTTGGACTGGAGTTCTCGGCACAGCTCGATCCCGTTGCCGTCGGGCAGCCTCAGGTCGAGTACGGCCACGTCCGGATGCAGCGCCGGGATCCGGGCTATCGCCCTTGCGGCGGTCGCGGCCTCACCGACCACGGCCAGCTCTGGGTCAGCCTCGATCAGGTCCACCACGCCACGCCGTACGACCTCGTGGTCATCGACGACGAACGCTGTGATCATGTCGCACCACCACCTTGCGGACGGTACGTCCGCGTCACCAGGCTACGCGGCTCCAGGGCCGCTGTCGTGTGGCGCGTGGTTGCGGGCTCCGCCGCCCGGTCAACAGCTTGATGCTGATGGTGATATGGAGCTCGGCATCGACCGGATTCCACGGACGGAAGTGGAGCACGGCCAGTTTGTCGAGCTCGGCCCGGTCGCGGACATGCTTGGCGTGGCCGAGCGCGCTCACGCTCCAGCCGGTCTGGAGCTCCGCGGAGAACTGGTCGGCCTCGAAAGCCACGACCGTGTTCCGGACCGCGGTGGCGGGCTCGCTGCCGGACACGGGCCGGATGACGATCGTGTCGTCGCGGAGCGCGAAGTTCACCGGCCGGATGGCGGGCAACGCGTTCTCGATGAACACGGTCCGCCCCCACCTGGACGCCCGCGAGTGCGTCACCGACAGGAGTCGAGTCGCATGGTGCACGTCAGCGTCACCCGCCACGGCCGGCATGATCTGGCGTGCTTCCCACGCCGCACGGGCCCCGCGGTTCCTGGGCGGCTCGTCAAAGGGGTTCTTCAGCGCCGCGCGCGAGGGCGCGGACGGTGCTGGTCAGTGCACTCGCGGAGATCTTCAGCGCGCGCAACCGGCTGGGTTCCCAGCCTACGAAGTAGGTGCCGCGCGGCAGCTCGGGCAGCTGGGCGGGCGAGATGCGCGGCCTGTTCGACGGTGAGGCGGTCACGAAGAGCGTGTAGCCAGAGCGCAGGAAGCGGCATCTGTAGTGGCGGTCGTGCGTGACGAGTTGTTCGCCGACGGCCACGAGCCATTGATGGGACGTGTGCTCGGCACGCACGAGCGGATGCGCTGGTGCGTCACGGGCTTCACGTGCTGTCGATTCAGCCCTGTTTTGCCGGGTGTTCGGCGTGGGCTTTGATCGTGTCGAGGGTCGCCTTCTGGATCGCCCTGACGAACGGCGACACGGTCTTCCAGTAGAGCCCGAACGCCGTCCTGCTCAGGGTGTCGTTGAGGATGACCCGGATGTCGTAGCTGGCGAGGGAGCGAGCGGCACCATAAGGGTGTACGGACAGCGACATGACGATCTTGCCGTAGCCGGGTTCGTCGAACTCGGTGAACGCCTCGGCGTCGACGTGCCGCCACTGCACGACCGGCCGCCAGAACCGGCCTGTGACGCCTGCCGCGATCTCGCAGCCCGGCCTCTCGCCGAGGATGACCCAGTCGGAACCGGTGGCCATGTCGTCGAAGGTCATGCGGCTCGGCTGGCGAGGCGGTCCTTGCTTGCGCTGGCGCCAGCGTTGTGGAAGGGCCCGCACCCACATGGCGGCTGTCACGAGTGGTCTGCGGATGTCGGTGAAGTCGAGTTCGCGCGTGGCGGCATAGGCCTGTGCGGGTTCGGCGTTCACGATGAGATGCTCAGCCTGGATGACGTCGTACCGGGGCGCGAATCGGTCGGCCAGCATGGTGGCTTCCGTGTGGGCCGGAGTAGAACCGGTGGGGGAACTCATGATGATCAGCTCTGGGCGCAGACGGCTTCGACGAAGCGGCCGACGGTGTCCTCGGGGAGGTGCCGGGCCAGGTCGGCCTCGCTGATCATGCCGACCAGCCGGTGGTTCTCGATGACCGGCAGCCGGCGGATCTGGTGCTCCTCCATGGTGGCCAGCGCATCGTCGGTGTCGGTCTCGGTGCCGACTGTGTAGGGCCTGCCCTGCGCCAGTTCGCCCGCGGTGGTCGCGCTCGGGTCGTGGCCCTCGGCAATGCATTTGATCACGATGTCGCGGTCGGTGATGATGCCGTGCAGCCGGTCATCGCCGCCGCAGATCGGCAGCGCGCCCACGTCGAGCTCGCGCATCCGCCGTGCCGCGTTTGTGAGGGTCTCGTGCTCGCCGATGCATTCGGCACCCGTGTGCATGATGTCTTTCGCGGCAGTCATGGTGACCTCCTCAACCGTGCTGGAAGCGGTGTAGCTGCACCATGCTCCGCCCGACCAACGGTGCGGAAGGGGCGAAAGTCCCCGCCGTCCGGGGGCTCTTCACGTGGGAGGGAACTGACGAAGGTCCCTAACGAGGCTGTGCTGCCGACGGGTCGGTGTCTTCGCTGGTCACCAGTCGTGAGTGTTTAGCAGGGTTAGAACCCGGCTCTTCACTCACGACCTCTGAGCTGCGCCTACCGTCAGCCCTTGACCACGCCGAGCGGGACGAGCTTGGCGACTTTGCGGCACAGACCTGCCCCTTGGCTGGCTTCGACCACGGCGGTGACCTCCTTGTAGGCGGTGGGTGCTTCCTCAGCGAGTCCCTTCCAGGACGTGCCGCGCACGGCGATGCCGCGGGACTCGAGTTCGGCAAGCAGGGCGTGCCCACTGGTCGCGCGGGTGGCTGCGTGGCGGCTGCGTGTCCGGCCCGCGCTGTGGCAGGTGGAGTGGAAAGCGGGCGATCGGGGCACGCCGGCGAGCACGTAGGAGGCGGCACCCATGGTACCTGGGATGGGGGTCGGCTGACCGGTGCCGGCGAGCTCGTCGGGCAGATCGGGGTGGCCGGGCGGGAGAGCCCGGGTGGCGCCCTTGCGATGCACGCACAATCGGCGAGGCCGCGCGCCGACCTCATGCGTTTCGATCGTCGCGAGGTTGTGGGACACGTCGTAGACCAAGTCCAGGCCGGCGCTCGCGTGCGCTTCGAACGCGCGCCGCGTGGTCTCGGTGAACAGTTGCCGGTTGGCGCGAGCGTAGTTCGTCGCCCCGGCCAGCGCCCCGAGATAGGCGCCCCTCGCGGGATTCGACGGGTGAGCAGGCGAGCTGCCGGTCGGGCACCCAGGTCCCGTAGCGGGCCATCGCCTCCTCCATGGTGCGCACGTGGTCGATGCACACTTGGTGCCCGAGCCCGCGCGAACCGCAGTGGACCATCACGCAAACCTGATGGCGGCGGAGCCCGAACGTCGTTGCGGCGGTGTCGTCGTAGACCCCGTCAACGGTCTGTATTTCGAGGAAGTGATTGCCGGAGCCGAGGCTGCCCAGTTGACCGAGCCCTCGCTCGAAGGCCCGGAAGCTGATCTGGCCGGGGTCAGCGCCATCGACCTCGCCGCCGTCCTCGCAGCGTTGCAGGTCACGACCTACGCCGTTCCCCGATTCCACCGCGTGGCGCGCGCCGCCGAGCAACACCTTCTCCAGCTGCGCGCGGCCCGACAGCTTCGAGGGACTGCCCCGGTGCAGCCCGCGGGGGACGGTGTGGCTGAGCGTGTCCATGAGCGGAGCGAGCCGGGTGGCCAGTTCATCGCGATCGAGTCTGGCGACGAGCAGTCGTACACCGCACGAGATGTCGAAACCGACCCCGCCAGGTGAGACCACCCCACCGTCGGTGACGTCGGTGGCGGCTACTCCGCCGATCGGAAAGCCATAGCCCCAGTGCACATCAGGCATCGCATAGGAGGCCAGCACGATGCCTGGCAGCGTGGCGACGTTCGCCACCTGCTCCAGCGACTTGTCCGCGTGCACATCCGGTAGCAGTGCGCTGGACGCGTACACGATGCCCGGTACTCGCATCCGGCCAGGCCGGGGGATGCGGAACCGGTACGGGGTCTCTGCAATGAGTTCCATGGCGCCACACGTCGATGGTGACCGAACACGACCAGCCATCCGGGTTCGGCTCGACGCGCAGCTCATGCAGGGAGACAGCCTTTGGTATCGAGCCGGTCGGGATCACGGTGGCGGCCTCGACTGTCGAGAACCGCGCCCGCACCGCTTCGGGCGTGGCCAGGATCTCGGTCGAGGTAGGGATCTCACCTGTCGTTTCCATGCGGTAGATGGCTTCGTCGAGCACGGCGACGAGCAGGTTCTCGTCAGTGCTGCCCGTCACGTTGCACTCGATGGTCGAGTTCGGTGTCGGCAGCGACCCACCCGCGAAGCTTTCGACCATAGCGCTGACGGCTTCGGCGATGCAGCGTTCTCGGGTGGGGGCCCACGCCTCGATGCGCAGATCCGCGGTGTGCGCCGCGTCCCGGTGACCGGCGCGGAGGTCATGTGTCATGACGAGCTTCCTGCTGGGGGAGCCGGACCACGGCTTCGGCCACTCCCGCGGCGATGGTTTGTTTGGCGTGGGCTTCGTTGAGCAGGTCGGCCACGGGACGGTTGTCCGCGAGGTAGGTCGCGGCGAAGTGGGTGATGCCACGCGCGAGGGCCGCCTCGGCGAGCAGGCGCACCAATGCGGTTGCCAGGCCTACCCGCCGCCAGGCCGGGTCGACAGCGACTGCGACCTCGGCGATCCCGGGCTGTCCTGTGGCCTCGTACCGTGCGACGGCCACCCCGTGCCCGTCCTGGTCGCGGGCCACCAAAGCGAACCGGCGCACGTAGTCGAGTTCGGTGAGGTACCGCAGCAAACCCGCCGTCACCTGTGGCGGCGGCCCGCAGAACCGGCGGTAAAGCGTCTCCCTGTCGGCCTGTCGCAACGCCGTGCCGAGCTCACCGGCGTCCGCCGGAGTCAGCGGCGTCACGGTGACCTCGCGCCCGTCCCGGAGCCGCACGGTCCGGTGGAACTCGCGCGGCGGCGTTCCCGGGGCGATCTCGTCGGCATGCTGCGCAGAGTCCATACCAGTGGTCCTACGTCAGTCGGCCGGGTCGGAAAAGGGACGAAGGTCCTTCGACGGCCTTTGCGAGTCACCGATGTGACCAGGTTGGGACCACGTGGAACTCCCCGGCTGGACTGTCGAGGTCACCGGTGCGGCGGCATGCCTCGCCGCAGTTCGCCTGCGACCGAGGCACCGCCGAAGTGATGTCCCACCGCAGTGCCCGGGTGCTGTGAACCCGCCCTGACACTGCTGATCATGGACCAACAGGCTGTTACCGTTGTTGTTCCAGTCCCGTTTCGTTTGGGCGTCGCGGGCGCTGCGGGTGGTGGCGCGCAGCAGGCCGCGCCAGCTCACCATGCCGACGAGCGCGAAGGCCCTCCGCTCGGGGGATATCTCGCCCTTCGCGGGAAGGCTGCCGACGCGACATCGAGGCCACCGAGCGGGCAGCGCTCGACACCGCCATCCCCCTGTTTGTCGAACAGGGATCTCCGCTCAGCGTGCGCCTCTGGTCCACTGTGGATGTAAGAGCCGGCGCAAACACGTCATCTGCGCGATGGCGCGCGAGGGACACGGCCTGGTCGGCGAAACCTTCGTAATAACGCCCGATCAGCATCAGGTCCTTTGCCCGGTCGGTACCGGGTTGCCGACCGCCCGCGAACAGCTGCCGGTACAGCGACACGAGCAGCCGGCCCATCTCATCGCGTTCGTGCGGCACGTGCTGGGCTGCGACCGTGTCGTTTGCGACGGCGGCACGTTGGGCGTGGGCGGCGAGCAGCCGGGCCAGGTGGCCCATCGCGGTGACGGTGGTGTGCAGCTCGCCGGGGATGATCGGGCGTGGGTGGCGGTGGCACACGAGCTCGGCGATCCGTCGGGCGAGGGTGACCATACGTTCGAGGTCGATCCTCCTGTGCATGTCGGTGACGACCGTGCTCAGATCTGCGGTGCCCCGCGGCCTGGCGAGCGCCCCGAGTGCGTGCGGTCGAGCATGTCGTGGCGGCGCAGGAGGGCTCTTTCTTCGGCGATCACTTCTCTGGCCAGCGCGATGTCGCCTGCCAGCAGGGCGTTCGTGGCATGCTGTATCGCTGCGTCGGCCGATGTGGCGATGTTGATCGGTGGTTGAGTGCGGAACTGGTCCAGGTCCGTTGCGTCCACGCTGTGCATGGGGCTTTCTCCTCCATCGGGGACGCTCGGTCGGGATGTTTCGGGACCTTCGGCACCTTTCCCGACTACTCAGTAACGGAGCAGAGCCGCGATCGGCGCTCGGCCGGGCAAGTCCGCTTCGGGGACGGCATAGACGGTCCACCGGCGCGGATCGTGTGGGCGGCGACCGATTCGAGCCGGTCCTACTCGCGCACGGTGGCTCCGGTGGGGAGGAACAGGACAGCGACACGGCCGGCTTCGGCAGCCGCGATGACATCGTTGCGGTCATGGGAGGCCAGCCCCGTGCCGAGCGCCTCTTCGAGGCTGGCCGCCGCGTCGCCGCGTCTGCGGGCGAATACCGGCTCCACCAGGGCCCACGAAAGCGCGCCGAGCTCCGCCACCGGCACGTGGTCCGGGCTGCCGGGGATGCCGGCGTCGAGGACATGCGAATAGGCGGTGACGCTGCGGTAGGCCGCCCGGATGTAGTCGACTCCGGCCAGCACGAGGGGAGTGTGCTGCCCCCGCAGGCCTGTGTGTACCGCGTCATCGACGGCCCGCAGGTAGCGGCCTAGTCGTTCCTTCGGGACTTCCGCGCCGATGCCCTGCCCGTGCAACACGGTCCGCACCTTCGCCCCCACGCGCTGCCCGAGGTGGTGGCCCCGTGTCTTCTGAGGTTCGTCGTAGCGCAGCGCGTCTTTCACGCCGTGCGGCATACCCGGCACGGTCACCACGTCCACACCGGAATGGGTGCCGGTGAGCAACCGCGCCTCGTTCTCACTCAGCGCGAGCACGAAAAACCGGCCGTCCCCGGTGAACAGCGGCAGCAGCGGCAACACGTGGAACCGATCCGAGACCATGGCCAGTTCGGCGGAAGCCAATGGCAGCCGAAAGGCCCGCCACCAGCCCGCGCGCAGGAATATGGCAATGCCGTCGTCCCGAGATCGCCAGAAGTCCGCATCCGCGACGAGTGCGCGGGCTGGTTGGAGGAGGTCGCGGGCCCCGGCCGGCGAAGCCCGCTGCGTACGAGTTCCTCCTCGGCATGACGGATCAGATTCGTCAGGTCGATGGGGTCCTGTCGGTTCCGGGCCCGCGCGGTGTGTGGGCAGGTACAGCGATACGCACTGCGACCGTGGCTGGTCGAGCAGCATGGTCAGGTCGTGTCGGGAGAACAGATCGACAGCGGCTCCCTTCGGTCCGTTGCCTACCGGCTCGTCACCGCTTCCTCGCTACGGCTTGTAGCCGATCCGGCGCAGCAGGGCCTTGCGTTCGGCCTGGTCCTTGGTGGTTTCAACGCTCTGCGATGCGGCGCCGTCGATGACGCCGACGATGCCGCGCCCGAGCCCGGTGCTGGCGATGATGAGCTCGACGGTGTTGGCGGTGGCGCAGAAGATGGTGCACACCTCGGGGACCTGTTTGATGGCTCCCAGCACGTTGACGGGGTAGCCTTCGCGCAGGAACACGATGAACGAGTGGCCGGCTCCGATCGCCTGCGCGTTCTTGATCGCGAGCTCGGTCAATTCGGGGTCGTTCCCCGAGTGGCGGATGAGCCGGGGCCCGGACGCTTCGCAGAACGCCAACCCGAAGCGCAGGTGTGGGCTGGTACCAGCGAGGGCTTCATGCAGGTCCTCGACCGTCTTGATGAAGTGGGCCTGCCCGACGATCACGTTGAGATCTTCGGGTTTGTCGATTCTGACCGCTGTGATGGCCATGTGCCCAGTGTGGGCGGCGCGCGTGGCCGCGTTCAGTGGCGAAGGTCCCGGCCCTCAGGGGTCTCTAGGCCCTTCGCCAGCCTGGTGTGCCGCAGGACGCTGCCAGTGGAGCCATGCTGTGCAAGGAGGTCGGTCGCCATGTCTGCTTCGTCGCCGCACCTGCTGCGGCTCCAGCGTCTGTGGCGCCTCATGCACCTCGGGCGTAACCCCCTGGCACGTGGCAGTGACCGTGTGGAGGCCGTGGCGCTGCTGACGGTCATGCTGCTGGCGCTGCTGGCAGTTCCCTTCGCGGCGTCGGCCGGGTCGGAGACCCGCGCGCAGGCACTCGAAACGGCCCGCCAGGAGATGAGCAGTCGACACCGCGGCACGGCTGTCCTGCTGGCCAACGCGCCACCGCGGCCCTACGGCGATACCCGCGCCGTGTCGAGGTCTGGGGCGCGGGTGCGGGTGCAGTGGGTGTTGTCCGGTGGCAGCGAGCGCACCGGCTTCGTTCGCGCCGACTATGACACACCGGCAGGCAGTGAGGTGCCGATCTGGCTCGACGACAATGGTGAACTGACGTCGGCTCCTACGACACCAGGTGACGCGGCCCGCCGCGCCGTGGGCGCCGCGGTGTCGATCTGGCTGGCCACGGTGGTGGTGCTGTCCGCGGGATTCTGGTTGACGCGCAAGGGGCTTGATCGACTGCGACACGCGCAGTGGGCGCGCGAGTGGGAGCGCATCGAGCAGGATCGGAGCTGGTCGTGATTCAAGGGACAACAGCCACGGGGCAGGATCAGCCGGTCGTACACGTGACCACCCGGGGCCGCGTGGATCCGGTGGTCGTCGGCTACGCCCTGGACCAGCTGCGGTGCCTGGCGGCCGAACACCCGCTGGACTCCCTGCGAGTAGAGGTGGCTCGCGATGGCCACGGCATGCGGGTCGAGGTGACGGCGGTGCTGGCCGGGCGGGCAGTGCGGGCCGCGACCGCGGGTTGCACCCCGAGGGCCGCGATTGACCGGGTGTACGACGAGATCACCGGGCAGGCTCAGCTCGTGGCCCGGTGGGTTCGCTCGCGGCCGCATTCCGGACATGACAGCGGTTGATGATCTGGCCGGTCCGCGCGAGGACCCCGCGTGGACGGTTCAGCAGACGACCCGGGATCCGGTGCGCCGCCGCGTGGACGAGACGTTGTTCACGCTGGGCGCCGGCGGGTACGCGACCCGCGGCGCGGTCGAGGAGTCGCCGGGCGACGGCCCGGCCGTGCTGGTTGCCGGCGTGTACACGGGCACGGGGCCCCGACAGCGCCTGTTGCCGGGACCCGACTGGACGCAGCTGGACATCGCTCCCGCGCCGGTGGCGGACCGGCGCGTGCTCGACTTGCGCAGCGGTGTGCTGGTGCGCGAGGAACTCGGCGCGCCCTGCCCCGTGCGGACCCTGCGATTTGTGTCCGCGCACCGGCCAGGGGTGATGGTGCTGCGGGCCGAGGCCGCGACCACGCGGCTTCGTGCTGGTGCCGGGTTGCGGCCGCCCGGTGACGAGCCGATGAGCAGCGGCTCTGGGGAGGAGGGCCGATGCTGGGCGCGCGTCGGCGGCGACGCAGGGATCACTGCGGTGGCAATCCACGATTCCCGCGAGAATCGTGGCACGCGGACGGTGGAGCGGTTCGCCGCCTACGGCACGGGTGGCATCGAGGTCGTCGAGGCGGCGGTCGAGGCCGCGCGGCGGGTGGGGTTCGACCGGCTGCTGGCCGAGCATCGCGCGGTGTGGGCAGATCGCTGGGCGGCGGTAGACGTGCGCATCCCGGACGACCCGGATGTGCAGCTCACGGCCCGATTCGCATTGTTTCAACTGTGGTGCAATGTCGGCGGGCAGGGTGAGGCGGCCGTCGGGGCGCGTGGGTTGTCGGGGCACGGTTATGCCGGTCATGTGTTCTGGGACGCCGACGTGTTCGTGCTACCGGCTGTGGTGAGCATGGACCCGGCACTCGCGCTGGCGATGGTCGACTACCGCGTGCGCAGGCTCCCGGCGGCGCGGGCCGCGGCGCGCGCCGCCGGTTATCGGGGTGCGCGGTTTCCGTGGGAGTCCGCGGCGGACGGGCACGACGTCACGCCGACGTCGGGCGACCTCGGAGGGCAGCCCGTTGTGATCAAGACCGGAACGCTCGAAGAACATATCACCGCCGACGTGGCATGGGCGGCTTGGCACTGTGCACAGTGGACCAGCCAGCGGCGGTTCCTGCGCGGGCGGCGGCGCGCGCTGCTGATCGACACGGCGCGCTACTGGGCGTCGCGGGTTCGGCTGGATCGCGACGGCCACGGCCACCTCGAAGACGTGATCGGCCCGGACGAGTACCACGAGTCGGTGACGGACAATGCCTACACCAATGTCATGGCGCGCTGGAATCTACGGACTGCCGCGGACCTGGTCGGCGGCGACGAGGGCGCCACGTTCCGCGGGCTGGCGGCGAAGATCGTGGACGGCCATGACGCGGCCACGGGCCTGTACGAGCAGTTCGCCGGGTACTTCGGGCTGGAACCGCTCCTCATCGCCGACCTCGCTCGGCCACCCGTGGCCGCTGATGTCCTGCTGGGCCCGCAACGCATAGCTGCGTCGCAGATCAGCAAACAGCCGGACGTCCTGATGCTGCATCACCTCGTGCCCGACGAGACCGCGCCGGGAACGCTTCGCCCGAACCTGGATTTCTACCTGCCGCGCACCGCGCACGGCTCGTCCCTGTCACCGGGCATCACCGCGTCCCTGCTGGCGCGGGCCGGGCAGCCGGACGAGGCGTTGCGGCTGCTGCGGATCGCGCTGCGCCTGGACCTGGACGATCTGACCGGCACCACGGCCGCCGGGCTGCATCTGGCCACGATAGGCAGCGCCTGGCAGGCGCTGCTGTTCGGCTTCGCCGGCGTCCGCGTACGCAGGGGCGTGTTGCATCTCGATCCGGCCCTGCCGAGCGACTGGGGCAGCCTCGGCGTGAGCTTTTGCTGTCTGGGACACCGCGTCCGACTGGACATCACGCGGGATGTCATCGACATCGACGTCGACGCGCCGCTGCGGGTTTGCCTGCGGGGATCCGAGGTCCGCAGTGTAACCGGGCATGCCCGGCTGCCGACGGGACGAGTGCCATGACACAAGTGCTTGCCGCGTCGAGCCGGGAATGCCGGGACACCGTGTCCAGCGTGGCCACCGCGATGGCGACCGTGCTCCGCGCCGACGTGCGGACCGTGGAGGTCGATCTCACCGTCGAGGACCATGCGGCGGCCCTGCTCGACGCGCTCGAGAGACCGGAGACCGCCGTCGGTGTGCTCCTGCGTGATGCGCCGTCGTGGCGGATCGCCAGCCACTCGAGCAAGCCGATCGTCGTCGTTCCGCCGGGATTCGTCGCAGTGCACGGGCCCGCGATCTCCCGGGTGCTGTTGCCGCTGGACGGCAGCGCGGAAGCGGCCGCCGCGGTCGGGGACACGATGCGGCTTTTCGCCGACGCCGGGATCGAGCTCGTGATCCTGCACGTCTTCGACGAGGCCACCACCCCGCTGTTCTGGGACCAGGCCGCGCATGCGCGCCAAGGGTGGGAGGATGAGTTCCGGATCCGGTGCAGCACACCGCGGGACATCCGGCTGGAACTGCGCCACGGCGTGCCCGGAGAGCACGTCGTGCACGTGGCCGTCAGCGAGGGCGCGGATCTGATCGCGCTCGGCTGGTCGCAACATCTCGACGCGGGACGGGCACGCACCGTGCGCGCGACGGTGGCCCACGCCGACATGCCGGTCATGTTGGTCCCGTTGGCCTTTCCGTGAGTGACGTTCGGCCCTGTCCGCGCATCACGAATATCGCGTTTGCTGCCTGACATGTCGTTCACCTACCGGGCCAAGCTCGACTTCGGGCCCGCGTTCGAACCCGTGAAGACCTGCCCGGACTGCGGATCCGCCGACATCAAGGCGGTCGTCGACGCCGAGCGCACGAACTTCTGCTGCACTGCGTGCGGGGCGTGCTGGCACCTCCAGCTCGGACGGATAGCCCGTGCCGACACGATGCACCGAGCAACGGGAGGCTGAGCATGCGGATCGGGCTGATCGCGCCCCCGTGGGTGCCCGTGCCTCCGCCCGCCTACGGGGGCACCGAAGTCGTGGTGGACAACCTTGCCCGTGGCCTGGCCGCCCGCGGGCACGACGTCCAGCTGTTCACCGTCGGCGAGTCGACGACACCCGTGCATCGACGAAGCCTGTACCCGGTCGCGGCAGAGCCCATGGGTGACAGCCTGCTCGAGGCAGCCCACGTGCTCGCCGCCTACGAAGAACTGTCGGACGCCGACATTATCCACGACCACACGATGCTCGGGCCGCTGCTGGCCACACACCGCCGCCTGGGCTCGCCACCGGTGGTGACCACCCACCACGGACCCTTCACCCCGGTCAGCCGCCGGGTCTTCCGTGAGATCGCCCGCCACACGGCGGTCGTGGCTGTATCTCACGCACAGGCGCTGGCCGCGGGCGACATTCCGATCGCCGCGGTAGTGCACCACGGGATCGATCTCGACTTGTACCGGGCAGGGCCCGGCGGCGGAGGCTACCTGCTGTTCGTCGGCCGGATGTGCGCTGACAAGGGCGTACACCGGGCGGTGCGCATCGCGAAACGGGCGGGCCGCACGCTCATCATGGCTACCAAGATTCGCGAGCGAGCGGAGCAAGAGTACTTCGAGCGGGAGGTGCGCCCGCTGCTTTCGGCGGGCGACGACTGGCCTGCCGAGCAGCCGCTGCCACGTCGGCTCGAGCTGATGCGCCACGCCGACGCGCTGGTCAACCCAATCGGTTGGCCGGAGCCGTTCGGCCTGGTGATGGCTGAGGCGCTTGCCTGCGCGACACCGGTGCTCGCCTTTTCCCGTGGCGCGGCCCCGGAGATTGTCGACCACGGGAGAACCGGCTACCTGTGCGAGGGCGACGATGAGATGGCCGCCGCCCTGGACCGCCTCGGCGCCCTCGATCGCGCCCGGTGTCGCGCAGCCGCCGAACAGCGGTTCTCGCTCGAGCGCATGGTACGCGACCACGAGCAGGTCTATCGTTCGATTCTGACGAGACGGTTCCCGGCGGCGGAGCGGGCCTTGCGCCCTCTCGACGCGGTACCCGTCCTCGAGGCTTGACCCGACAGTGTGCCTGGAGGTCCTGGCTGTGACGATGCCATGGGCGAGCACGGGCGGACCGGCCGGACGCAGGTCGACGGACGGCCACGTCACAGTGATCGACGGGTCCACCTTCTGCATCAGCGCCGGCGACGGCGCGATCCTGCCCGGCAACGCGCACGGGCTCTTCGCGCGGGACACCCGGTTTCTGTCAACCCGGGAGTTGCGTATTGACGGCAGGCGGCCCGAGCCGCTCACCGCGGTGCTGGACGAGCCCTTCGCCGCAACGTTCCTCGGTCGAGTTCCTCCCGCGCCGGGCCACGCGGACAGCTCGTTGCTGGTCATCGTCAGGCGGTATGTCGGTGACGGCATGCGGGAAGACATCGAGATCCGCAACGTCGGCCCCACCGCCGCCACCTGCGCCGTGGACCTGCACGTGTGGGCCGACTTCGCGGATCTGTTCGAGGTCAAGGAGGGCCGCGCCCATCCGGCGGAGAACATCTCCGTCAGCAGGACGGGGAGAATCCTCGAGCTGACTCGTCGCCGAGCCGACCGCATCCACGGGGTGGCAGTCACGGCGCTGCGCGCCCCGGTCATGGACGGGACCACGCTGAACTGGGACGTGTTGATTCCACCGCGGAGCGAGTGGGCGACCTGCGTCGAAGCCAGGCCTATCGACGGCGGTGTGCCGATGCCGTTGCGACACCCGTGCGGCTACCCCGTTGAGCACACCCTGCCCGCCCGCAGCCTGCGCGAGTGGCGCAGCCGCGGCCCAGAGGTCAGCACCAGCGACGCGGGCCTGGCCGCCGCGCTGGAGCGCAGCGTCGACGACCTCGGGTCGCTGCGCATCTTCGACCCCCGCCACCCCGAGCGCGCCGTGGTCGCCGCGGGCGTGCCCTGGTTCATGGCCGTGTTCGGCCGTGACTCGCTGCTCACTTCCTGGATGCTGCTGCCACTGGACGAGCGGCTCGCCCTGGGCACCCTACAGACACTGGCCGCCTACCAGGGCACGACCGTCGATCCCCGCACCGAGGAGCAACCTGGCCGGATCCTGCACGAGATGCGGTTCGGCCCCGCCGCCTCCCTCGCCCTCGGCGGCGGCAACATCTACTACGGCACTGCCGACGCCACCCCGCTGTTCGTCATGCTGCTCGGCGAACTGCGCCGCTGGGGCCTGGACCAACGCGAGGTCGAGGCCCTGCTGCCGCATGCCGACCGAGCCTTGGACTGGATCGAACGCCACGGTGACCTCGACGGTGACGGGTTCGTCGAGTACCAGCGGGCCACTGAGCACGGGCTGGCCAACCAGGGCTGGAAGGACTCCTGGGACGGCATCACCTTCGCCGACGGCGACCTCGCCCACTCACCCATCGCGTTGGCCGAGGTGCAGGGCTACACCTACGCTGCCTACATCGCCCGCGCGCACTTCGCCGCCGAAGCCGGCGACCTCGATGCAGCACGGCACTGGGAGGATAAGGCGACGAGCCTCAAACGCGCGTTCAACGAGGCCTTCTGGCTTCCCGAGCGCGGTTGGTACGCGCTTGGCCTCGACGCCGAGAAGCGCCCCATCGACTCGCTCACCTCGAACATCGGCCACTGCCTGTGGACCGGCATCGTCGATGACGACAAGGCGCCCGCCGTCGCGCAGCACCTGCTCTCGCCGGAGATGTTCAGCGGCTGGGGCATCCGCACCCTCGCCACGTCGATGACCGCCTACAACCCCATGAGCTACCACAACGGATCGGTCTGGCCCCACGACAACGCCATCTGCGCTGCCGGGCTCATGCGATACGGGTTCGTCGAGCACGCGCAGCGCGTCGCCGAGGCGATCCTGGACGCGGCGACCTGTTTCGACCACCGGCCGCCCGAACTGTTCTGCGGCTTTCCCCGTGACGAGTTCGATCCACCAGTGCCCTACCCGACCTCGTGCACGCCGCAAGCCTGGGCCGCGGCGACCCCGCTACACCTGCTGCGCACGTTGCTCCGCTTCGACCCGCAGATTCCCAGCGGTCGCCTGTGGTGCGATCCCGTCCTTCCCGAGCGCTACCTGCCACTGAGCATCAGCCGCCTCGGGCTCAGCGACCACGACGTCAGCCTCGATGTCACCACCGGCGGCGCACGGCTACGCGGGCTCGACGACATCGGTGTTCGGATGTTCGCCCAGCCGCGGCCGGCACACGGCGAGCGCGCCAGCGAAGCCAGGTGAGGACAGGGTCTTTGGTCCCAACGGATAGGGAACGGTGACCCGCCACCCCGGTCGAGACCGGGGGTTTCCTGGACGGTGTCGGAGCACACCCGCCTGAGGGATATCACGAGATGACATCGCTAATACCGCGGGGTTCGCTGCTGCCAGACATTTCCACAGGCTCGAATCGGAGCTCCCGTTCGGCACGTTCGCCGACCGGCACTGGGTGCGCGTGGAAGACTCCGTCGAAGACCACAAGTACATCCTGCGCGCCGAGCTGCCCGGGATGGATCCCGAACACGACATCAAGATCACCGTCGAGGGTGAGGAGCTCTGCATCAACGCACAGCGGACCGAAGAGAAGAGACCAGCCGGGAGGACTTCCCTGCCAGGAAGCTTGCCGCCTGCGGCTACCACTCGGTAGTACACTTCCGGCAGATGACGGTGGGGCGCGACGCGCCGCTGATCGGCAGCAGTGCCGAGCGATGCCGCCCTGTTGAGCGCCTCGGTGATCACATGAGCTCCGTCCGCAGCAAGCTGACGCCGTCCACCGGTAGCGCGGCGGCCAGCTCGACCTGGTCGGGCAGGGCGAAGGTTGACGCCTTTCCCGCCGGCCAGCGCGGTGTCCCGCGTGCGGAGGTCGGGTTACCAGACGACATGCTGCGGCATGGAATCTCCTGGGTTTGCCGGGCGCGATGGCGGCCCGGCACCCGGCGGGCCGCCACCGCGGGGTGTCAGGCCTTGCGCACCTTGATGTGCTTGGTCGGCTCCTTCGGCTCGCCGAGGCCGACGACGACCGTGAGGATACCGTCCGTGTAGTCGGCCTCGATCTCGTCCTCCTTCGCGCCGGTGGGCAGCGCGACCGTCCGTGTGAAGGAGCCGTACCGGAACTCGGAGTGGCCCTTCTCCGTCTTCTCCTCGGACCGCTTCGCCGCGATGGTGAGCATTCCGTTCTGGACAGTGATGTCCAGGTCTTTGCTCGCATCGATGCCGGGAAGCTCGGCACGTAGTACGTAGCGATTCTCCTCGACCTTGTCCTCGACCCGGATGGAGTGGAAGTCCAGCAGCGGCCGGATCCCGGGGAAGGAGGGGAACATGTCGAACAGATCGTGCAGGTCGGGCAGCAGGGATGGCGCCTGCCTGCGGACGGGCAAACTCATCACGAGTCCTCTCGCTCGGGTTGAACTGACATCGCCGATTCCACGCTGCGTGCCGCCTGCATATGTAGGGTCGTCGGTGCAGCTCCTGCGGGACCAAAGACCCTTCGTCAGAGCAGCCACCGGTTCCGGTCTACGAGCGGAAGGCTTCGGTAAACCCCGCTCACAAAACCCTCGGTGGGACCGCCGTTGATCCAGGCACGCTCCGTGGTGGTGGCGTAGCCGAAACCGAGGGTCTTGTCCAGAGAACGCCCACAGGAACAACAGTCCGGTGGCCGTCCGCAGGACGGCGCTCAGCTTGCCGACGGCGGTTGTCATGACCGCACCGTGCCGGGTGCCTTCTCCGGGGAAGCGTCGAGTAGAGGCTGTCGGCGCGCACGAGGAGTACCGTGGAGCGGAAAGTCGTACGGTGCCTGGGTCGATGGTCACCGTCTCTCGTCGGGCTCGGCGAGGTGACAGGTCAGCCAGGTTGGTGTGTTGCAGGGCCTTGTGGCCCGGTGGCACGTGCCGCTGTGCTCTGGCGCGTGAGGTCTTTGCGGTGCTGTCGTCATCGGTGTGGTCATCGGGAGCCTTGTACCGGGCTTGGCCCAGTTCCGGCGCTACGAGCGTGCCTGGCTGCGCGGGTGACCTGCTCGCCGGCGTCACCGTGGCGGCTTACCTGGTCCCACAGGTGATGGCCTATGCCGATGTGGCCGACTTGCCGCCGGTGACCGGTCTGTGGGCGATCGTGGGCCCGCTCGCGGTGTATGTGCTGTTCGGTTCGTCCCGGCAGCTGTCGGTGGGGCTGGAGTCCACCACAGCCCTGATGACGGCGGTCGCGTTGGCGCCGATCGCCGCGGGGGATCCCGGCAGATACGCGGCCCTGGCGGCGATGCTGGCGTTGCTAGTCGGGGTGACATCGTCAGCCAGCTGGGCACAGTGACCGGTGTGCCCGTCACCGGTGAGGAGTTCTTCGCCGAGCTGCGATCGTTCGTCTCTACATCGGCGCAGGCTCACTGGCCGACGGCCATGCTGTCGGACGGCGTGCTCGCGCTGCTGCTCGTGTTGGGCAAGCTGGCGCCACGCAGCCCCGGTCCGCTCATCGGAATCCTGCTCGCGACCGTGGTCGTGGCCGTGTTCTCGTTGCGGGACGAGGGGATCGCGATCGTCGGGTTCTCCGACAACGTGCTCACCGGGCGTGGCGTTCGGCAGCCGCGAGGAGGAGTAGCGCCCGCCCAAGGGCACTGTGGTCGCGTTGAACGCAACCACAATGCGCCCTTGGGGAGCGGGTTACCGGCGCTCTCGGTGGTGCAGCATGGCCAGCTCGACGGTCCTGGTGACGTCCTGGGCGCTGACCACGCCGGCGAGCGTGGCGTTGTCGGTGACAAGCAGCAGGTCCGCGCCGGGGCGAAGCGGGTGGTGGGTGAGTATGTCGGTGAGCGGGGTGCTGGCGGGCACGATCGCGACTCGGGGCGGCGTGCGGCACACGTCGGACACCCGGGTCGTGAGTTGCTGTTCGGGCGTGAGTCTCGCGAGATCACTCAGGCTCAGCACCCCGATGGGAGCCCCCTCGAACGAGACGACCGGGAAGGTGCGGTGCCGTGCGGAGAAGGCGATCCGTTCCAGGAACGCCTCGACCGTCAGCCATCCCGGAGCGATGACCGGATCGGGGCTCATGATGGCACGCACCGGCATGTCCGCGAGCTGCTCCCGCACGTTGGCGTGTGCGCGCTCCGCCGCCGCGGCCCCGATCAGGAACCAGCCGATGAGCGCCAGCCACAGTCCGGTGAACTGGGCGAGCAAGAGAACCTCGGTGAAGCCGGCGACCACCAGCAGCGTCCCCAGCACCTGCCCGGCTTTCGCCGCGGCGCCGACCGCGCGGCGCCGGTCACCGGTGCGCTTCCATACCGCCGCGCGCACAAGCCGGCCGCCGTCCAGCGGCGCACCGGGCAACAGGTTGAACACCGCGAGCGCGATGTTGCTCAGCCCTAGCCAGAGCAGCGAGCCCACCACGATCGGTGGGAACACCCCGCTCGAGGCGGCGGCCGCCGCCCAGCACACACCGCCGATGAGCAGGCTACTCGCCGGGCCGGCCGCCGCGATGAGGAAGTCCGTGCGGGGGTCGGGTGGCTCGCCTTCGAGCTCCGCGGCGCCGCCGAGCATCCACAACGTGATCCCCGCGACGGGCACTCCGTGGTGGCGGGCCGTAACCGCGTGGGAGAGCTCGTGGGCGAGCAGCGACGCCATGAAGCACGCCGCGGTGAGTACCCCCGCCACCCAATACCAACCGGACGCGAGGCCGGGCGCGGCGGCCGGGAGTATCGAAGACGCCAGCAGGTACGCGATGAGCCCGACCACGACCGCGACCGACCAGTGCGCCCCAAGCCGGACCCCGCCGAGGTGACCGAGTGGAACGGTGCCGCGAAACATCGATACCTACTTGCCCTGGACGACGAGGCCCGCCAGATCGAGCATGCGGTTGGCGTAGCCCCATTCGTTGTCGTACCAGCCGAACACCTTGACGAGGTTGTCGATGGCTTTGGTCAGGTTCGCGTCGAAGACGCACGAGGAAGGATCGCCGACGATGTCGCGCGAGACGATGGGGGCGTCGGTGTAGCGCAGGACGCCCTTGAGGTAGCCGGTGGCCGCGTCGGCGAAGGCCCGGTTGACCTGCCCAGCGGTGACGGGGACTTCGAGCTCCACGGCCAGGTCGGTGAGGGAGCCGTCGTCCACCGGCACGCGCACCGCAACGCCGTCGAGCTTGCCGGCCAGCTCGGGCAGGACTTCCCCGACCGAGCGCGCGGCGCCGGTCGTGGTGGGCACCATGTTCACCGCCGCGGCGCGGGCGCGGCGGAGGTCCTTGTGCGGCTGGTCGAGCAGCGACTGGTCATTGGTGTAGGCGTGGATCGTAGTCATCAGGCCGCGCCGCACCCCGAACGCGCGGTGCAGCACCAGGCCCATCGGCGCCGCACAGTTGGTCGTGCACGACGCCGCTGAGATCACGTGGTGCTCGCTTGGCTTGTAGGTGTCCTCGTTGACACCCAGCACGATGGTGGTGTCGACGCCCTCGCCGGGCGCGGAGATGATGACCTTGCCGGCGCCTCCAGTGAGATGCCCTGCCGCGGCCTCCCGTGTCCGGTGCCGGCCGGTCGCCTCGATCACGACGTCGACATCGTGGTTCCGCCAGGAAATCCGGGCCGGGTCGGGTGTGCCGGTGACGTGGATCCGGTGCTCGCCCATGACGATCGCCTGGTCGTGCACGGTCACCGGAGACGGCAGCCTGCCGTGGGTCGAGTCGTACTCGAGCAGGTAGGCAAGCGTATGCGCGTCCGCCACGTCATTGACCGCGACGACCTCGACCTCGTGGTCAGAGCGGGCGAGCGCGGCGCGTACGACGGCGCGGCCGATCCGGCCAAATCCGTTGATGCCCAGTAGTACGGTCATGAAAAGCCCCTCCCACTTCGTCGGTGACGTCACCTTGATGCTGTGTAGCTATGCCCCGGCATCTCCAGGGTCGAAGGACCCGGCGGGCGATGACTAACGATCGATGTCGCCCGGCTGCTGCTTGGAGGGACTGGGCCGGTGGCTACGACTGTGCGAACGCAGCGAGGGAACTCGCACCACGACCTTGCGATCCACGAGGTTGTGCTGCTCGTGCAGACGGACCCGGACACCGGTCTGACCACGGCCGAGGCGCGTGAGCGCCGTGCCCGCTACGGGCCGAATGTGCTGCCGCGGACGCGCGCGGCGCGCCCGATCGTGCGGCTGCTGCGGCAGCTACATCACCCGCTCATCTACGTGCTCCTTGCGGCCGGTGCCGTGACTTTGGTGCTGGGAGAGCGGGTCGACTCCGCCGTGATCTCCATGCAGGATCAGCTGTGGGTAGCTGCCGTCGTCGAGCACCCGGGTTCACACAGCGTCGCGGTGAGCAGCACGTCGTGCCGCCACGCGCTCGGCCAGCATCGCGATCCGCGAGGCAGGCAAGTGCCGCGGGCTGTGGCGGCGCCGGTCGGTTCTGCGGCGGGGGATCGGGGAGGCGAGCGCGATCTTCTCGGCATCCGCCTCGTGCCGGGACATCTCGATCACCGCGAGGTGGTCGGGTTCAGTCGGCCCGATGGACGAAAGTCCCCGCAGCCGGTGACCAACGGCAACAGCGCAGCCGGTCAGCGTGCTCCTAGCGTCTGGAAATGCTTGCGAAACGGGGAGAGAACCATGGGCACCGCAGGGCTTCCGGAAGGACCGATTGTGTGACGGGGCCGGAGCCGGGACAGCTGGTCGCCGTGATCGAGGCGGTGAGATGCGACAGTCCACGGCGTGCCTGACACGCTTGCGGTGGCGGGTCCATCCGGGCCGTACCCCGCTGGCACGGGGGCATGACCGGCTCCAGGGCTACCTGCTGATACTGGCGATTCCCTATCCCGTTGGTGGCGTTGCCGTTCGCGGTCGTGCTCGGGTCACAGGCGTACACGCGCCAGTTACGGGTCGCCGAAGTCGAGGCGAGCACTTGATATCAGGTGACGGGCGTGCTGCTCGCCGACGCACCACCCGCGGCACCGATGGCGCGTGTCTGCGGCGACTATGACATGGCTCGGGGTTGTCACCGCGCGCGCGGGCGCCTTCCGGATCGCGCGGCTGGCGCTCGATCGCCGGAGGTTCGCGGGCTGGCAGCGGGAAGGGAGCGCGTCGATCGCCAGTGGAGTGGTTATTGATGGACGGGGGGATAGCAGGGATGCCCCTCAGCTCTGAGGCGATGGCGCGCGGCCTCACCGCCGGCGAGGCCGCAGCCCGGCTGCGCGAGCAGGGGCCGAACACGCTGCCCCGCCCGCGCCGTCCGCATCCGCTGCTCGTATTCGGTGGCCAGTTGGTGCATTTCTTCGCCGTCATGCTGTGGCTCGCCGCGGGACTCGCGCTACTGGCCGGGATGCCGGCACTGGCCGTGGCCATCGCCGTGGTGATCGTGCTCAACGGGGCGTTCTCGTTCGTCCAGGAGTTTCGGGCGGATCGTGCTGCCGAGCGGCTGCGGGACCTGCTGCCCGTGCGCGCCACGGTGCGCCGGGACGGCCACGCCACGGTCGTCAATGCGGACGAGTTGGTGATCGGCGACGTCGTGTTGCTCGAGGCGGGTGACCGGGTGTGCGCGGACGCGACCCTGACGGCGGCCGGCGCGTTGTCGGTCGACGAGTCTATGCTCACCGGCGAGAGCACGCCGATCCGCCCCGACCCCGGCGCGGCCGTGCGTGCCGGTACCCATGTGGTCGAGGGGCACGGTACCGCGGTGGTGACGGCGACCGGAGCCCACACCCGCCTCGCCGGTATCGCCGCGGTCACCGAACGTGCCAGCAGACCGCGCAGCCCGCTGGCCACCCAACTGCATAGCGTCGTCAAGGTCATCGCGCTGGCCGCGGTCGCGGTCGGAGTCACGTTCTTCCTGGTCGCCCTGGGGCTCGGTAAGGCGGGCGGGGAAAGCGTGCTGCTCGCCATCGGCGTGACCGTGGCGCTCGTCCCGGAAGGGTTGCTGCCGACCGTTACACTCTCGCTGGCCAGGGCTGCGCAGCGCATGGCGGCGTGTAATGCGCTCGTGCGCAGGCTTGAATCGGTGGAGACGCTCGGGGCGACGACGTTCATCTGCACCGACAAGACGGGCACGCTAACCCGCAACGAGATGTCGGTGATCGAGGTGTGGACACCGGCGGGCACGGTCACCGTCGAGGGTGAGGGCTATGCGCCCGGGGGAGTGCTCACCGGCGAGCCCGCCGCCGTGCGGGCGGCGACCCGACTCGCCGATAGCGCCGCACGCTGCTCCCCGGACGCCCGCGCCGTGCAACGGCACGACCGGTGGCATCCGGTGGGCGATCCGATGGAGGTGGCGCTGCACGTGCTCGCGGCGCGAGCAGGGGCCAGGGCGGCACCGGTGCCGTCGGCACGATACCCCTTCGACCCGCACCGTCGCCGTTCGTCCGTGGTCGATGCGGATGGCGTGCACGTCACTGGCGCCCCGGACTCAGTGCTTCGGCTGTGCGCCCACGCACGCACGGACGCCGCGGAAGCCGCCATGGTCATGAGCCTCCGGGGTCTGCGTGTCCTCGCGGTCGCACGACGCTCGCCCGAGTCCACGGTAGACGATCAGCTCGCCGCCGAGCGGGACCTGGAACTGCTGGGCTTGGTCGGGCTCGAGGATCCACCGCGACCCGACGTCGCCGGCGCGATCGCCTCGTGCCGCACGGCGGGGATCAAGCTGGCCATGGTGACCGGCGACCATCCCGGGACGGCGGCCGCGATCGCTGCCGAGGTCGGCCTGCTCGGCGAGCACGGGCTCGTCGTCGAGGGCAAAGACCTGCCACTCGACGACGCTGCGCTGGGCGCACTGCTGGACCGCGATGGCGTGGTGGTGGCCAGAGTCGCACCGGAGGAGAAGCTGCGCATCGCCCGTGTCCTGCAAGCACGCGGGCACATCGTGGCGATGACTGGAGACGGCGTGAACGACGGTCCCGCCCTGCGTACCGCCGACATCGGCGTGGCCATGGGCGCGTCCGGCACCGACGTCGCACGCGAGGCCGCCGACCTGGTGCTGCTGGACGACCATTTCGGCACGATCGTGTCCGCGATCGAACTCGGCCGGGCCACCTTCGCCAACATCCGCCGCTTCCTCACCTACCACCTCACCGACAACGTCGCCGAGTTGACACCGTTCGTCGTATGGGCGCTGTCCGGGGAGTCGATCCCGCTGGCCATCGGCGTGCTACAGATCCTCGCGATCGACATCGGCACCGACCTCCTGCCGGCGCTCGCACTCGGCGCCGAACCGCCAAACCCAAGAACCATGCGTGGCCCCGCACGCACCGACGGCCTGATCGACCGGCATGTGCTGAGCAGGGCCTTCGGCGTGCTGGGACCCGCCGAGGGAGCGGCGACGATGCTGGCGTTCGTGCTCGTCCTGATCGCGGGTGGCTGGACCTGGGGCACCACGCCGAGCGCGGGGCTACTCGCCACGGCCTCGGGCACCGCGTTCACCGCCATCGTGCTCGGACAACTGGCCAACGCGTTCGCCTGCCGCAGCGAATCCCGCTGGATCGGCCGAACCGGCGTCCGGGGCAACGCGCTACTGCTCTACGCGCTCGTGTTCGAGGTCGCCGTGCTCAGCGCCTTCCTACTCGTCCCACCGCTGCCGGACCTACTCGGCGGTACTCTCCCCACGCCACTCGGCTGGGGCCTCGCGGTGCTCGCGATCCCTGCCGTCTGGCTAGCCGACACGGCTTACAAGACAATCAGGAGCCGGAGAGGGATCATGCAACAAGACCAGGGCTGTGGTCAGGCTGCACACCGGTGAGGGAGCCCGGCGCACCGGCATCGGCCTCGCCCGGCGGAGCCCCGCACGATGGCCTGCTCACCGATTGGTTGGGGTGTCGTCCCGCGGTCACTGACGGCGTGCTGACCGGAGCGATCAGCCGACGGATCTGCTGCGTCCGCTGGCGCGCAGACGTGTGACATGCGTGGTCACACGGTTGGCGGTAGGGCAGGGGAGGAGTCCCTTGGCCCAGCCGGGACCTTCGTCACCGACACATTGGTCCTCCTTCCTCCGGACGTGGCCGTGGGAAACCGGTGTGCTGGGCACATGACGGGCACGCATTGCGTCGGCGAAGGCGTGGCCTCGGTTTATGGGCGGCTACGGCGCTCGTGATGGGAAACATGATCGGCTCGGGTGTGTTTCTGCTGCCCAGCGCACTCGGCTCCTTCGGTGCCATCAGCCTCGTGGCGTGGGGGTTCACCGCCGCAGGCGCCGTTTTGCTGGCGCTGGTATTCGCCCGGCTCGGGCGCAGCTACCCCGACACCGGCCGTACGCCTACACCCGCCGCGCGTTCGGTGACTTCCTCGGCTTCCAGACGGCGTGGGGCTACTGGATCGCGATCTGGGCGGGCAACGCCGCGATCGCCGTGGCATTCGTCGGCTACCTTGCCCACTTCTGGCCGGTGCTGGCCACCAACCGGTTGGCGGCGGCCGCGGTCGCGCTGGCCGCGATCTGGGGAGGCACCGCCGTCAACGCGTTCGGGGTGCGCCAGGGTGGCATCGTGCAGGTCGTGACCACGGTGCTCAAGCTCGTGCCGCTGCTCGCGGTGGCGCTCGTGGTGCCGTTCTTCGCCGACTCGGCCAACTTCACGCCGTTCAACGCGAGTGGGCAGGGTTCCTTCGGCGCGGTGACGGCCGCGGCGGCGCTGAGGCTGTGGGCGTTCATCGGCATCGAGTCGGCCACGGTCCCCGCGCGGGACGTGCGCGACCCCCGGCACACGATCCCGCGCGCCACGCTGATCGGCACTATCGTGACCGCGGTGGTCTACGTCCTGGGCACGGTCGCCGTGCTGGGCGTGGTCCCGCGCGGACAGTTGACCGAGTCGACGGCACCTTCGCCGACGCCGCGACCGCGGTGTTCGGCGGCTGGGCCGGCAACGTGGTGGCCGCGGGCGCGGTCGTGGCCGCGTTCGGCGCCCTCAACGGCTGGGTTCTGCTGCAGGGCCAGATCCCGCTGGCCGCCTCGAAGGACGGGCTGTTCCCGAAGGCGTTCGGCAGGACTACTGGCAACGGGACCCCGTGTTCGGCCTGATCGTGTCCAGCGTGCTGGTCACCGGCCTGATGCTCATGAACTACACGGCGAGTCTGGTGGAGCAGTTCACCTTCGTCATCCTGCTGGCCACGCTCACTACGCTCATCCCGTACGCCTACTCGGCGATGGCGCAACTGCTGTTGCTTGTCGCCGACCGCGAGCGGTTCGAGGGCAAGCGGTTGCTGACCCACGGCGTCATCGCCGTGCTGGCTTCCGCCTACTCGGTATGGGCCATCGCGGGCTCTGGCTACGAGGTGATCGCCAAGGGCCTGTTACTGCTACTGGCCGGGATACCGGTCTATGTATGGCTGGCCTACCAGAAGCGGCGCGGAGGCACGGCCGAGCAGGCCGAGCACGGGGTGGAGGCCGCCTGATGAGTGTGCTTTACAGTGGACAGTGAGATCGGCAGGCTGCGCCGGGTCGTGCTGCACCGGCCGGACCTGGAGCTGCTGCGGCTGACCTCGTCGAACAAGGATGAACTGCTCTTCGACGACGTGCTCTGGGTGCGCAGGGCAAGGCAGGACCACGATGTGTTCGCCGACACCCTGCGTGAGCACGGGTGCACGTGCACCTGTTCGATGAGCTGCTCGCCGAGACTCTCAAGGACGACGAGGCGCGGGCGTGGCTGCTCGAGCGCGCCGCCATCACCGGCTCCCTGCGAGCGGCGTGCGAGGAGATGGACCCCGAGGCGCTGGCGAGGACCCTCGTCGGTGGCATCACCAAGCGCGAGCTGGCGTCGCCGTCGGCCGAGAGCCTGCGGCAGGCGAGCGCGGTCCCCGACGACTTCTTCCTGCGTCCGCGGCCCAACCACCTGTTCACCAGAGACACCTCGTGCTGGGTCTTCGACGGCGTGACTGTCAACCCGATGGCCAAGCCCGCCCGCCGCAGGGAGAGCCTGCACGTCGAAGCCGTATACCGGTTCCACCCGCTGTTCGCGGGCCGCGACATCCCGCGCTGGCTGGGCCTCGACGACCCGGGTGTCACCTTGGAGGGCGGTGACGTTCATGCACCTCGACACCGTGCTGACCATGGTCGACACCGACGCGTTCACCCTCTACCCCGGGCTGCGCCGGCCGTGCGGGAGGACGAGCATTTCTTCGCGGACGTCGGCGACCTGCTCGGCCTGCCGCGGGTGCGGGTGCTCCAGGCCCAGCAGGACGTGCAGGCGGCTGAGCGGGAGCAATGGGACGACGGGAACACGTGCTCGCTGTCGCGCCCGGCGTTGTCATCGCCCACGAGCGCAACGTCACAACCAACACGATGCTGCGCAAGCATGGCATCGAGGTGATCACGATCCCGGGCAGCGAGCTCGGCAGGGGCAGAGGAGGGCCGCGCTGCAGGAGTTGCCCAGTAGAACGCGAGGCGCTGTCGTAAAGGGTGCGGAGGGTGGCTGGTGAGAATCGTCGCCGCACTTGGCGGTAACGCGCTACTGCGCAGGGGCCAGCGCGCCGACTACGCCGTGCAGCAGGAGAACCTGAGGGCAGCGGTGGCCGCGCTGGCCGTGCTCGCCGGTGAGCACGAACTGGTGGTCGTGCACGGTAACGGCCCGCAGGTCGGCATGCTGGCACTGGAGAGCGAGGCCGATCGGCTCCTGGCGCGGCCGTACCCGCTGGATGTGCTGGTCGCCGAAACCCAGGGCATGATCGGGTACTGGCTTGCCGCGGGGCTGAGCACCGCGCTGCCGGGCAGGGACGTGGTCGGAATGCTCACGCGCACGGTGGTCAATGCGGATGACCCCGCGTTCGCGCGGCCGGTGAAGTTCATCGGCCCCGGCTACTCGCCGACGAAGGCACGCACGCTCGCGGCCCAGCATGGCTGGGTGCTGCGCCGGGACGGCCGCCGCTGGCGCCGGGTCGTCGCCTCGCCGGAGCCGGTGTCGATCGTGGAGTTGCCGGTGATCGCCCGGCTGGCCGCCGACGGCGCGGTGGTGATCGCGGGCGGCGGTGGTGGGGTGCCGGTTGCGGCTGGGGCCGATGGACGGTTGCGTGGGGTCGAGGCCGTCGTCGACAAGGACCTCACGGCGGCCCTGCTGGCCTGCGAGCTCAAGGCCGACGCGCTGCTATTGCTCACGGATGTACCCGCTGTGCAGCGCGATTTCGGCACGCCGCGCGCGGAGCCGATCACGCGGGCCACCGTGGCGGAGCTGACCGCGCTCGGCCTGCCCGACGGCTCGATGGGCCCCAAGGTCGAGGCGTGCCGGCGTTTCCTGGCCGCCGGTGGCGAGATCGCGGCCATCGGCGCCGTGCACCGTGCCGCCGAGTTGCTCGCGGGCACCGACGGCACCCGCGTTCATCTGTGACTGCCGTGCGGCGGCCAACGGCCTTATCGTGTTGGCCGTTCGGCCGTTCCGAGGTCCGATGTGGCCCATGAGGTGGTCAGCGGGGTAGGCCACGGATGTCGATGTCGGTCGACGTCAGAAGCGCGGTCAGTCTGCTGATCAGCAGCTGCCTGTCCTGACGGTCCATGTCCGGCTCAGTCGCCGGGTCGTGCGCACTGTCGATCGGTGGCCGTGCGTCACTGGCGCGCAGGCCGAGCATGTCGAGAAGCATGGTGAAGTCGTTCGCGTCCTGCGCTTGCGGTGCTACGGCGCGAACCGCGCGAGACCGCTGCTCGGCCATGATATTCGTGTGTTGTGGCATGCTCCGCCGCACTTGTTTACCTGCCATGCAAGAGAGGCTATGGCCGCGACGTGCGGTAGGGCAGGGGCCGACGGTCGCCAGAGTGCGGGCCTTTCGACTCTCAACTGGTACCGGGACGCCAAACGGCTCTACAGTGACCTGTTCTTCACGCACGACCGGTGGCGAGGAATTTGAGCACCTCTGCGGCTACGGTTGCGGTGTGCGTGCTCAGGTGTCCCTTGCCCGCATAAAACTTGACTTGCCGTCGGGGATGAGGTCGGCGGTCCGGGCAAAGAGATCCGCGCTGTAGAAGGGATCGCGGTCGCCGCCGACCACAATTGCGGGCGCCGTGATGTCGCCGAGGTGGGCCTCGAGATCGAAGGTGCCCTCGGCCGCCAGGGTCGCGAGCAGGTCCGTATCGCCGTCGCCGACGAGGGCCTTGCCGAACAGCGAGCCCACCCCGCCCAGCAGCAGCCGGCCGGGCCCGTTCGTGCCCAGCATTGCCATGATCGTCGCGGCGGCGCGCCGCGGCCTGCCGTCGCGTAGCCACTCGGCGGTCTCCCGTTGCGCATCGCGGCCCCGCGAGCCCAGCTGGTAGGCGTCCGAGACGATGGCCAGTCGCCGCACCGCGGCCGGATGGTCCGCCGCCAACTGCAGGGCGATGCTGCCACCGGTGGACACCCCGAGCACGCCGACCTTCTCCCCGACCGCAGCACATTCAGGGCGTCGGCGTAGTCGCGCGCCAGGTCGGCTACCGTGACCCGGGTCAGGCCCGGCCGCCGGTTGACCCACCACACTTGTCGCTGTCGCGCCAGCGGGCGCACCTGCTGGAGCTGAAGCGGCGGTCCATGCCCCTCGGTTCGCGATGGTGCGGGGTGAGGCCGGGCAGGAACACCAGCGCCGGGCCGGAGCCCATGCGCAGGTACGGCATTCCGGCGTGCAACGTGCCATGCGAGACCTCGGGCTCGGCCACGACGGCTCACCGCGCGGTTGTCAGGAACTCGATGCACGAGTCGAGGGTGCTGAGCCGTGAGTAGTCGTCCTCGTCGATGGTCCGGCCGGTGAGCTCGGCGAGCCGTCGCACGAAGGCCAGGAAGTCGATCGAGTCCAGTTCCAGCGCCTCCCGCAGGTTCTCGCCGGGGTCGACGATGTCCAACTCGGCGTCGGGCACGATGCCGAGCAGGGCTTCGTGAACCGCGGCGCGGGCGCGTTCGGTGGTGAGCGGGGTGGTCGTCATCGCAGGCCTTCCGGTCGTTGCAGCAGCTTGTCGAGTGCGTCGAGGAAGCGGGCGCCGATCGCGCCGTCGCTGGCCCTGTGGTCGGCGGCGAGCGTGGCGGTGACCAGCGGACGCACACCGAGCAGATCGCCGACCGCCCAGGGACGCTTGCTGATCGCCCCGAACCCGACCAGGGCGACCTGCGGCGGGTAGATGACGCCCTGCACGGACTCGGCACCGAGGTCACCGAGGTTGGTCACGGTCAGTGTCGCCGGGGCCAGCTCGGACGAGCGCAACCGGCCCGTGCGTGCCCTGGCCACGACGTCGCTCAGGGTTCGCATCACCTCGTTGAGCGCGAGCGCGCCCGGGTCGGCAAGCGTGGGCACAAGCAGGCCTCCTCCACGCAGGGAGACGGCCAGGCCCAGCCGCACGCCGTCGCCCGGCCGGAACGCGCCGCCGACCCAGTGCCCGTTGAGCGCGGGCACCTTGGCGGCGGCGAGCGCGGTGGCCTTGATGAGCAGCGCGGTCGGCACCACGCGGTCTTGCACACCGACGCCCCGGTTGTACTCGTGCAGCCACTCCAGCGCGGTCTGCAGGTCGATCGTGATGGACAGGTAGTAGTGCGGGATCTCCCTCTTGGAGCGGGACATGAGCGCGGCGATTGTCTGTCGCATGCTCTGCTCGGCCTGGGGCCTCTCGGCCTGGGGCCGTTGGGCCTGGACGGGTTGCCGGGCGGCGGCGTGGACGTCTCTGGCGTGGAGGACCGGACCCGGCAGCGTAGCCAGGTCGACGCCGAGCTCGCCGGCGAGCCGCTTGGCGTAGGGCGAGACACGCACGCCGGCGGGTTCCGGTCGTCGTGCGCGAGGGGCGAGGACCTGCTCGACGTCGGCGCGAGTGATCGCGCCACCCCGCCCGGTGCCGTGCACGGCGGCGAGGTCCACTCCGGCCTGCTTCGCGAACGTCCGCACCGGCGGCGACGCGAGTGGTTGCGGCTTCGTCGCCGGTTCCGGCTTCGTCACTGCTTGCGGCGGCTCCGGCGCACCGTCACCGATGATCGCCAATGGCGTGCCCACGGGCACCTTCTCGCCCACCGGCAGCAGGATCTTCTCGACTGTCCCGTCGGTGAAGCATTCGACGTCTACCGCGGCCTTGCTGGTGTCGACGACAGCCACCACGTCGCCTCTGTGCACGACGTCGCCGGGCTTGACGAGCCATTCCAGGATGGTGCCCTCATCCATGTCGGCGCCCAGTGAGGGCATGAGGAAGTCGGCCACGTCACCCCACCGCCCGCCGGGCCGCGGCCACCACATCGGCGGCCTGGGGGAGTGCCGCGTCCTCGAGCTGCTTGGCATAAGGAATGGGCACCTCGGCCGTGCACACTCGCTCGATCGGGGCGTCCAATTCGTACAGTGCGGCCTCGGCGGCACGAGCGGCGATCTCGGCGGAAAGGCTCCCGGTGCGCCAGCCTTCATCCACGATGACGAGCCGGTGGGTGCGCCGCACCGAGTCGAGCACGGTGTCCTCGTCGAGCGGGCGCAGTGTGCGCAGGTCCACGACCTCGGCCTCGACGCCGTCGGCGGCGAGCTCGTCGGCGGCGGTCAAAGCCGTGCGCAGCGTGCCGCCGTATCCGACGAGCGTGACGTCGCCGCCCGCGCGCCGGATGGCGGCCCTGTCGATGTCCACGGCTGCGGCGTCGGCGGCGAGCTCACCGGGGACGTTGTAGAGCGAGCCGTGTTCGAACAGCAGCACCGGGTCGGGATCCTCCAGCGCCGTCCACAGCATGCCCCTCGCGTCTTCGATGGTGGCGGGCGCGATGATCCGCAGCCCCGGGATGTGGGCGTACCAGCCCTCCAGGCTGTGCGAGTGCTGCGCCGCGAGTTGCCGGCCCGCGCCGGTGGTCATCCTGATCACGAGCGGGACGCCGAGTTGACCGCCGGACATGTGCCGGAGGGTCGCGGCGTTGTTGATGATCTGGTCCAGCGCGAGCAGGCTGAAATTGACCGTCATGATCTCGACGATCGGGCGCATACCGCCGAGCGCGGCGCCGATCCCGGCACCCACGAACGCCGACTCCGACAGCGGCGTGTCCCGGATGCGCTCGGGCCCGAACTCCTCCAGCAGGCCGAGGCTCACGCCGAAGCAGCCGCCGTAGGCGCCGACGTCCTCGCCCATGAGGAACACGCGCTCGTCCTCGGTCAGCGCCTCGCGCAGCGCCTCCCGCAAGGCCTCGCGATAGGTGATGGTCATGATGCGTGCTCCGCATAGACGAATCGGGTCAGGTCGCTGACGGGCTCGAACGGTCCGGCCTCGGCCGCCGCGATCGCCGCGGTAAGCTCGTCGCCCACCTCGGACTCGATGGTTTCGAGTTCCGCGTCGGTGAGCTCGCCGTCTTCGCGCATGAGCGCGGCGAGCCTGGGAATCGGGTCCCGATCCTTCCAGCGCTCGACCTCGGCCCTGTCCCGGTAGCGCTCCGCGTCGTACATGGAGTGCGCGCGGAAGCGGTAGGTTCGCAGTTCGAGGAAGCACGGGCCGGAGCCGCCCCTGATCGACTCCACCGCGCGTTCGGTCGCGGCCGCGACGGCGAGCGGGTCCATGCCGTCGACGGGCCAGGACGGCATGCCGTAGGAGCTCGCGCGCAGCGCCAGGTCCGTCTCGGCCTGGGCGCGAGCGAGCGCGGTGCCCATCGCGTAGAGGTTGTTCTCACAGCAGAACAGCACCGGCAGCCGCCACAGGGCGGCCAGGTTGAGGCACTCGTGGAACTCGCCTTCGGCGACGGCGCCGTCGCCGAACAGGCACGCGGTGACCACCGGCTCGCCGCGCATGGCGCTGGCGAGCGCGAGGCCCACCGCGAGAGGAAGACCACCGCCGACGATCGCGTTGCCGCCGTAGAACCGCCTGCCCGCGTCGAAAAGGTGCATCGACCCGCCCCGGCCCCGGCTGCAGCCGTTGGTGCGCCCATACATTTCGGCGAGCACAGCCTCCATCGAGATGCCCCGGGCCAGCGCGTGCCCGTGCTCGCGATAGGTGGACACCACCGCGTCCGAAGGACCGAGGGCCCCGAGCACGCCGGCCGCCACGGCTTCCTCGCCGATGTAAAGGTGCATGAAGCCGCGGATCTTGGTGGAGCTGTACAGCTCGACGCAGCGTTCTTCGAACCGGCGGATACGGATCATCTGCCGCAGCAGATCCTCACGGTGCTTCGTCGTCATCGGGTGACCTCCAACGTCGACAGATCTCCCTCGGGAAGGCCGAGCTCGCGGGCCTTGAGCAGCCTGCGCATGACCTTGCCGCTGCGGGTGTGCGGAAGATGCTGGTCGAACTCGATCTCCTTGGGGGCGACCGCGCCGAGCGCGCGTCTGCCGAACGCCAGCAGGTCGAGCCGCAGTGCCTCCGTCGGCTCATGGCCGGGATGCAGCGACACGAACGCTTTCACGAGCTCACCGGCGACCGGGTCCGGTTTGCCGATCACCCCGGCCTCGGCGACGGCGGAGTGTGCCATGAGCGCGCTCTCCACCTCGAACGGGCCGACGAGGTGCCCCGCCGACTTGATGACATCATCGGCCCGGCCCACGAACCAGTAGTAGCCATCGGCGTCGCGGCGCGCGACGTCGCCGGTGAGATACCAACCGTCGGCGAACGCCCGCGCGTAGCGCTCCGGGTCGTTCCAGTAGATGCGGAACATCGACGGCCAGCAGGGCCGCAGCGCCAGCTCGCCCTCCTCGCCCTCGGCCATGACGGGATGCACCGTGCCGTCGGTGACGAGCGCGCGGCCATCCTGGCCGCGGCGCAGCAGCCCCGCCTCGACGCCGGGCATCGGGCGGCCCATCGAGCCGGGCCGGATCTCCTCGGCGGCGAAGTTGCTGATCATGATCGCGCCGGTCTCGGTCTGCCACCAGTTGTCGTGCACCGGCAGCCCAAGAGCCCGCTGGCCCCAGACGACAGCCTCGGGGTTGAGCGGCTCGCCCACGCTCGCGATGAACCGCAACGCGGAAAGGTCGTAGGCGGCGGCGAGGTCCGCGCCGTGACGCATGAGCATCCGCAGCGCCGTCGGCGCCGTGTACCAGACGTTGACGCGCTGCTGCGCCAGCACGCGATACCAGCGGTCGGCGTCGAAGTCGCCCTCGTCGCTGACGAGTGTCGCGCCATGCGACAGCGGGGCGAGCACGCCGTAGGACATGCCGGTGACCCAGCCCGGGTCGGCGGTGCACCAGAACACGTCGTCGGCGTGCAGATCCAGCGCGTAAGCGGCGGTCACGTGATGCGCGAGCACCGCGTCGTGGACGTGCAGCGCGCCCTTAGGCATGCCTGTCGTGCCGCTGGTGAAGTGCAGCAGCGCCGGATCGTCCGGCGCGGTGGCGGCGATCTGGAAGTCCGGGCTCGCGGCGGCGAGCGCCGGTCCGAGTGCGAGCGTGCCGTCCTCGGCGTCGTCGCCGGTCACCAGCACGTGCCGCAGGCTCGGCACATCCGCGCGACTGCCGCGCACCTTGCGCCGGTACAGCGCGCCGGTGGTCACGAGGACGCTCGCGCCCCCGAGCGTGAGCCGTTGCCGGACCGGCTCAGGGCCGAACGCCGAGAACAGCGGCGAGACCACACACCCGGCCTTGAGCGCCCCGAGCACGGCGATGTAGAGGTCCGGAACGCGGCCCAGCAGGGTGAACACCCGCTCGCCTCTGCGCACCCCGAGTTCGCGCAGCAGCACCGCGAAGCGATTCGTGCGCTCGGCAAGCTCGGCATAGCTGAGCTCGGTGACAGCGTCGTGGCGATCCATCCAGCGTAGTGCGGTGCGTGTGGCGCGGGGCCCCGCCGCGTGCCGGTCCACCGCCTCGTAGGCGATGTTGAGTCCGCGCCCGCCCGGTAAACCGGACAGGACCGACCGCGCCCTGGTCCAGTCGAACTCCCGGCAGGTGCGCGCATAGTCGCGCAGGTTCGCCCTCTCGCGGGCGGAGGCTGGCTTGCCGATCGGTTCCCAATCCATAGGCGCTACCTTGCGCGGATTCCGGCACATCCAGGCAGGGCTGGAGGTACCGCGTGATGGGGAACAAAGTCACTGTGGCCTGGCTCTTGTCCTCTGCCACCACGGGCGGGAGCAGTCGATCGTGCTGGCATGATCATGCTCGGGCACCGCTGGAACCGCCTACGCCTGATGCTGTTGTTACCGCCGGGCATCACTCCGCCTGTGCGGGTCAGATTCGTCTGAGGTGCCACACCGGAGCCCGTCTTCAGGCGCCGTCGACAAGAGAGCCACAATGCGAGTCGCCAGGCCAGGTAGACTTCAGCGAACCTTCTTCTATTGCGGATCTCGACCCGAGGAAAGAACAGCAATCGGAGAATCCGGCACGGCAGTTGCCTTCACAGTCGGGTTCGGTCAACGACACCACGATCTCATCGATCCCCCGACAGCCGACGCTGCCGCTTCTTCACCAGCTGCGGCTTGAAACTCCCGTCCCGATCACGCGGGCCCCGATCTCCACTGGCCCGATCTCGGTGTGCGCCGCCTTCGACCGCGTGCCGTTACGCGAGACGCGGGCCTTCCAGTCCGCGTTCGACCGCAGATCTCGCAGCGACGCCTCGCAGCGGGCTGTGCCGTAAGGGGGCGCTTCGCCGAGGTCGGCGTGCCAGGGCACGTGATCGCAACACGCCGGCCAGGCATTGCACGACGACGGTGTTGTTCTGGAGCAACTCGCTCTGGTGGACCAGCACACCGTCCGCGGCCTGCGTCAGCACGGGTGGCTCCTTCCGCTGTGGGCTACCCGCGGCTGGTTCAGCCGACCATCGATCGGTTGGTCGCGGCGAGCGCCTCGCGCAGGATGTCCAGACCCTCCTCGGTGTCGTCCACGGTCAGCGTCATCGGTGGGGTGATGCGCAGGACATTGTCATGGAGCCCGCCCTTGCCGATCAGCAGGCCACGACTCTGGTCTCTTCCAGCGCCAGGGCGGCAGCCTTCTGGCTCGGCGTCCGTCCGCCCGGTTCCACGAGTTCGATCCCGATCATCAGGCCCTTGCCGCGTACGTCCCCGATCACCGGCAGCTCCGGCGTCGCGGCGCGCAGACCGGCCATCAGTTCCGAACCCCTGGCTGCCGCGTTGGCCTGCAGGTCATGATCTAGCAGGTAGTCCAGCACGGCATTGGCTCCAGCCATGGCCACGGGGTTGCCGCCGAAAGTGGAGAAAGAGTTGGCGGTGAAGCAGTCCATGATGTCGCCGCGGGCGACCACGCCACCGACCGCCAGCCCATTGCCCAGCCCCTTGGCGAGGTTATCGCGTCCGGAACCACGCCATGTGCCTCGATACCCCAGAAACCCCGTACGGCCCCACCCGCTCTGTACCTCGTCGGAGATGAACAGGATCCCGTACTCGTCCAACACCTCCTTCATGGCGCCGAGGAGGCCGTCCGGGCCGGAGGTGAACCCACCGATACCCTGGATTGGTTCGGCGATCATGCAGGCAACGTCCCCGGAGGTGCTGGTTCCCACGACATCGACCAGGTCTTGGACGCAGGCGTCGATGTACTCGTTGTCCGGTAGTTCACGGAACGGGCTGCGGTAACGGTAGCCGCCGTGCACGTAGCTGACACGGACCGGACTGAGTGCGGACGCCGACCAGCCACGGTTCCCGGTGATGCCGACGGCGGCGAACGACCTGCCGTGGTGACAATGAACAATCTGTTCGCAAGTTTCGCTGACACCGGGCATTGTGTGGTGGCGCTACACCAACCAAGGTACTGTGCTGTGCCGTCTGAAGCCGAGCGAAGGCAGCGCTATCTCGACGGAGGCGTGCTTATGACGTCGAGTTACTGGTCAAAGGTCAGCGCACGGTGAGGTGCGCGGGCGGCGGTGCCAGGCCGCACATCCGCCACTAGTCGTGCCACTCGCCGAGACCTACGCGAAGATTGGGGACGACTCGCCGGAACGGTACCGATGAGCCCTTCCCGTGTAGGAGTTGATGTTCGTTTGTCAGCGTGAGCGCCGCTGAGTCGGGGCAGGGCGGCGGACATTGCCCGCCGCCCTGCCATGGACCCAGGAGGCCCCTCTGTGCAAGCCGGTTCGCCTTCCTACGCCACCATCCCGCGGCGATCGCCTCGGCTTCGGCCTCGCCCACCGCCACGGGGGCGGGGTTCTTCGGGCCGCGCAGGGCGATGTAGACGAACAGCGCGCCCATGACGGCGACGCCTGCCCACATGGCCTGCTGCCAGCCGTCGACGAAGGACTGCTTGGCGGCGTGGACGATCTCCTGGGTGTGCGAACCGGTGCCGCCCGAGGCCTCGACGGCGTTGGCGACGCCTTTGCGGGCAATGTCCGCGGCCCCCTCGGGGACGCCGTGCAACCGGTGGTCGATCGCGCTGCGGTAGCCGGCGGACACGAGCGCACCCAACATGGCGACGCCCAGCGCGGTCCGAACTCGCGGGTGATGTCGTTGAGCGCGGAGGCGACGCCCTGCTTCTCACGCGGCAGCGAGCTGGTGATGGCCTCGGTGGAAGGCGTCATGGACAGGCCCATGCCGATGCCCATGGCGAGCATGCCCGGCAGGATGGTCAGGTAGCCGCCATCCACGGAAACGAACAGCGCCATCAGCACCAGGCCCACACCGGCCAGGGCGATGCCTACGGCCATGGTCGAGCGGGAGCCGACGCGGGCGGCCATCTTGGGGGCCAGGCCGGAGGTCGTCATCATCATGACGGCCATCGGCATCATGGCTGCCGTCGACAGCAGTCCCGACCAGCCGAGCACCGCCTGGAAGAACGGGAACAGGACCACGACGATGCCCGCCTGGACCCCGAAGACCACCAGCAGTGTGATCGAGCCGCCGGCCAGGCCGCGCTCCCGGAACAGGTGTACGTCCAGCAGTGATGCGTCTCGGCGGCGCAGCTGCGAGGCCACGAAGCCGATGCCGGCGATGAGGCCGACGGCGAGGCTGATCAGCGTCGCGGGGGCGGTCCAGCCGCGTTCGGGCCCTTCCTGCAGGACGAAGATGAGGCCGATGACGGCGACGGTGGAGACCAGCGCGCCGATGGTGTCGAAGGAATGGGCCGAGCGCTCACGGGAGTTGGGCACCGACGTCAGCGACATGCCCAGGGCCACGATGACCAGGGCCACCGGCAGCACGGACAGCCAGCGCCAGTCCGCGACATCGACCAGGAGGGCGGAGAGGAACATGCCAAGGATGCCGCCGCCTCCGGCGACGCCGGTCCACACGCCGATCGCCCTGCCGCGCTGCTCCTCGGGGAAGGTGGAGGTGATGACGGCAAGGGTGGCCCGCCACGACGTTGGCGACACCGAAGATGCCGAGTCCGGCGATCAGCATCGGCTTGCGGCCCAGGCGATCACCGATCGCGCCGAGCGGCAGCAGCAGCGCGGCCAGGGCCAGGGTGTAGCTGTTGATGATCCACAGAACCGTGTCGTGTGAGGCCCCGAACTCGACGGCCATGTGGGTCTGGGCGACGTTCAGCCCGGACACCGACGCGATGACGGCCATCAGCGTGAAGGAGACGGCGATCAGGATGGTGCGCAGCTGGCGCGCGTCCGGTGCGCCGACCTCACCGCCGGCTACGGCGGCGGCCCCCTGTGCGGGCCGGTTCGTACTCATGGTTCCTCTCAAAGGGCATGGCGGAGCTCGGCGTCGGCCCTGCCCGGACGCCGGAATGCGGATGGAAGGAGCGGCAGTGCGCGCCGCCGATGTCAGGCGGTGGCGGTACCGCTCTGGGCTGCGGCGAGGGCCGCGTCGGTCTCGGCCGTGGCCAGCAGGGCGTTGATGTGGGCTGCGGCCAGGGCGCCGGCCGCGGCGGAGGCGCCGACCTGGGCGGTCAGGTCGGTGGCGTTGCCGGCCACCCACACCCCGGGCACCTCGGTGGTTCCGGCCAGGCCGGAGGCGAAGCGGCGGCCCATGTCATCGGGCAGATCCTCCATCGGCAGCTTCAGCCCGTCCAGGCCCTCGCTGCGGGCCTGCATCCGGGTGGCGACCGCGAGAACGCGGCGGGCCACGAACGCGCCGTCGGCCAGGCGCACGCCCGCGACACCGCCGCCGTCGGCCTTCACCACCTCGTCCACGGGGGTGTCGACGATACGGATGCCCCGGGCGGCGAAGCGCGCGCGGGCCTCATCGTCGAGTGCGGTGTCGCGGGTGAAGTAGACGAGGTCGTCGGTCAACTGGCGGAACAGCAGGGCGTGGTGGAGGGATGCGGGGCCGGTGGCGAGGACACCGATGGGCTCGTCACGTACCTCCCAGCCGTGGCAGTACGGGCAGTGCACGACGCCGTGTCCCCAGTGTTCCGCGAGCCCGGGAACGTCGGGCAGCACGTCCCGCAGGCCGGTGGCCACCAGCACACGGCGTGCCGTGATGGTCTGGCCGTCGGTCAGGGTGATGGCGAAACGCGGATCTGCGATGGATTGCGGGGCGGCAGGCTCGGCCGAGGCCACCTCGCCGAAGACCACCCGCCCGCCGTACTGGCGCACCTGCTCCCGGCCGCGCTTCAGGATCTCGGTGGGCGACGTACCGTCCAGCACGATGAAGCCGTGCATGGCCTCGGCCGGCGCGTTGCGGGGCGTACCGCTGTCGATCACGACAACGGAGCGGCGGGAGCGGGCGAGCATCAACGCACCGTTCAGGCCTGCGGCGCCGCCGCCGATCACCACGGCATCCACGGTCTCACCAGGCAGTGCGTCGCTCACGTACGCGGAAGTCTGCACGGACATCTCCTCGCGCCCTTTCTGTCGTGCGCGGCCCCAGCCGATCCGGGCCATCTGCCTTCGACGTTAAGGCCGGGTTGCATCGAAGGCATACCATGTTGCCTATGACGCAAGAAGAGGGTGCGCTGGACGGCCTCGTACGCAAACGCATCCGGGCTCTGCGGGTCGCACAGGGCTTGTCCCTGGAGGAGCTGGCCACCCGCGCCCATCTCAGCCAGTCCTCGCTGAGCCGCATCGAGAACGGCCAGCGCCGCCTGGCGCTGGACCAGCTCGTCACCCTCGCCCGTGCCCTGGACACCACCCTCGATCAGCTCGTCGAGAACGCCGACGACGATGTCGTCATCAGCCCCATGATCCACGGTGCGCACGGTCTGAGCTGGCCGATGAAGGGCGACCCGGCCATGAGTGTCATACGTCGGCGGCTGACCGAGCCGCCGCCCGACAACCCCGCCAAGATGCGCGCCCACCCGGGCCGGGAATGGCTCGTCGTGCTGTCCGGCACCGCGATCCTGATGCTGGGCCACCGCCGCTTCCGCATCGAGACCAACCACGCCGCCGAGTTCCCGACGATGATGCCGCACGCCATCGGTGCCGAGGGCCGCCCTTGCGAGGTCATGTTCATCTTCGACCGCGACGCCCGCCGCGGACATCGCGAGAACGACGATCAGCGCGAGAACGGTGACAGCGACGCGCAAGGCGCCAGCCCGTAGCCACACCGGCGCCCCGGCCCGCCCCCGGCGCGCGTGCATCTTGCGCGCCCGGCAGCACACAGGGCCATCGCCTTGCGTGATTCGCAAGAAGATGTGCCGAAGGCGCATGGCGTGCTTACTGTGGCGGTATGACGCGGACACACGCACCCCACGAGAACCACCACGAGCACGGCCACCTCGAGCACGACGCCGACAGCGGGCAGGCGGAGATCCTCGACCTGGACGCGGAAGTCCTCGCCGAGCACATCGCCGCCATCACCAAATGGCTGCCCCTGAAGAATGGCCCGCGCCAGATCGTGGACCTGGCCTCCGGTACGGGAGCGGGCACCTTCGCACTCCTCGACCGCTTGCCCGAGGCGCACGTCACAGCCGTCGACGCCGCGCCCGGACACCTGCAACGGCTGCGGGAGAAGGCATGCGCCCGCGGTGTGGGCGAGCGCGTGCACACCGTGCTGGCCGACCTCGACGACGCCACCTGGCCCGACCTCGGAACGCCCGACCTCGTGTGGGCGTCGGCCTCCATGCACCACATGGCCGACCCCGACCACGCGCTGCGCACCGTCCGCGACCTGCTCGCGCCCGACGGCCTGTTCGCCGTCGTCGAGCTGGCCGGCCTCCCCCGCTTCCTGCCCGAGAACGCCCCCGCCGACCGGCCCGGCCTGGAAGACCGCGTCCACGCCGCGACCGACCGCGTCCACGCCGAGCACCTGCCCCACCGCGGCGCCGACTGGGGCCCCATGCTGAACGCCGCCGGATTCGCTGTGGCAGGCGAACTCACCGTCGCCGTCGACATCGACGGGTCCCGCAACGCGGCGATCGGCCGCTACGCCCTGAGCGTGCTGCAGCGCATCCGCGGTGCCGCCGCCGCGGAGCTTGCGGCGGAAGACCTCACCGCGCTCGACCTGCTGCTCGACACCGGCAGCCAGCACAGCATCCTGCGCCGTGACGACCTCGTGATACGCACCGAGCGCACCGTCTGGGCCGCACGCCGCACCTGACCGCCAGCCGGGGCGGGTCCGTCCGTGCGGCAGCCCCAGCACCCAGTGTCTTGCCCCGGAGTCCCCTCGAATCATGCTCTCGATGGGGGAGCGTCCCATTCCTCGTACGGGATCCCGGCGGCGTCGAACAATGGCAGGTAGCTCTGCCGCGGCGCGAGCTCGACCCGCGCTGAGTGTTCGGGCCGGCCCCTTACCCGGTTCCGCCCTGATCGGGCCCGGGTAAGGGGACGCTTCGAGCCCACGTCGGCGTGAACGTCCGATGCCGCATCCGTTGCCTCAGGACGACTGTCGTATCCGTCGAGAACGGACCGAGAGTGAAGAGGTAACGATCATGGTCACGGAGTGGGTTTGGGCCGGCGTTCCGATCGAGGTGTACTACCGCCACGAGGAGCTGCGCAAGGCTGGCCGCAGTGGCAGGAAGGCGAGGGCGCGCAGGCTGCGCCGCCTGCTCGCCAGGCACATCGAGCTGCCACGGCAGCGCACGGACGAGCCCGAGGTGGCGCCGCTGCGCCGCGCCGCCTGAGGGCGGCTCGGCGCCTGTCGGGAGCCGGCCGGTCAGCTCCCGCCGCCGGTCCGAGGAGAGGCCAGTTGAAGTGTGGAGTGAACGGCTTCCGCAGACACCAGCATCTCAGGATCTCGGCCACCGAGCACGAGCTCACTGAGACGACAGGCCCTGACGAGACCTGCTCTCAGTCCGGAAACTGCCGGGGAGGCCACCCCCGTACCTCATGGCCTCCAGCAGTGCGGCGACTGCGGCACCCCCGCCGGCTGCGCTAGATCGTGAAGGCCAGACGGCGCACGATGCGCTCACCGAGCGCGGTGTCGCCGTCGATCTCCACGTCGGGCAAACCCTCCTCGGCGGCGACGCGGCCACCGGCCAGGCGCGCGAAGAGCCCGGAGCCCAGTCGCAGCGTGGCCGTGGCCGGTCCGGGCAGCTCCGGCACCACCGAGGCGCGGCCGTCGACGGCGACATGCACGGTGCGCCGCAGCGCTCCGGTGAACTCCAGGGTGACGCTGGAGCCGTCCGGCGCGCCCGCCCGCTTGCCGATGACGAAGCCGAGCGACTCGACGAACTCGTCGAACGTCTGCTCCACACACGGCCCCGCCTCGTGGCCGGGCAGACCGGCCACATCGCGGACGTCCTGCTCGTGCAGCCAGGTGTCGAACAGGCGGATGCGCATGAACCGGCCGTAGGTGCGCTGGCCCACCGGGGTCCACGACGGCGCGTCGAAGTCCTCCTGCGTCATCGCCTCCAGCGCGGCCCGGCGCCGGGCGACGACGTCGCGGAAGCGGTCGAGCACCGGCTGCGGGCTCCAGTCCCGCATGGACAGCACCCAGCGCTCGTTGAAGGCCGCGATCTCGTTGCGCACATGGGACAACCCGGTGACGTCAACGCCGGGTTCCGGTGCCTGCTCGCCCAGCAGCGAGGCCTCGGTGCCGATCACGTGGGCCACGATGTCGCGCACGCTCCAGCCGGGCAGCCTGCTCGGCTCGTCCCATGTCGCCTCGGCCAGCGATGTGAGCAGCGCGTCCAGCGACTCCCACTGCGCGGTGAGCGCGCCGGTGATGACGTCCTTGTCGAACCCGGTTGTCGTGGTCACGAGGTGGTTTCCTCTCCCGTCCGGAAGTCGATGATCTGGCCCTTGTCGACGCTCACCCAGTCCCTACCGCGCAGGTACGGGGCGAGCGCGCCTGCGATGGCGTGCTCGTCGCGCTCGGTCTTGGGCCGCTGCAGCTCGTAGACGTGCGGGAAAGCGAGCATGCCGGTGACCAGCTCCCACAGCCGCACGGCCGCCTCGCCCGTGGGCGGGTCGACCAGCACCGGGCCGAACAGGCACTGCCCGTCGGGGAAGAACAGCGTGGGCACCCCGAAACCGCCCGCGTCGAGCACTCGCTGATGGTCGGCTCTGACGTCGTCGTGGGTGGCCGGATCGGCCAGTGCCTCGTCCAGCGACGCCGGGTCGGCACCGATCTCGGCGAGCAGCCGCCGCGCCGTCTCGGGATCGTGCGGCTTGCCGCCGTCGAGGTGCAGCTCCCGGCCTGCCCTGGCGTACCAGGCGTCGAGCAGCGCCGGGTCACGGCGGCGCAGCAGCGCGGCGACGCGCATCTGCGACCAGCCGTAGGACCACGGCCGCTCCCACGGGTGCTTCTTGCCCTCGAAGCGGTTGACCTCCTCGAGGCTGAAGAACCGCCAGTTGACCGTCAGCCCCGTGTGCGCACGGACCTCCCGGATCCAGCGCGAGGTGTGGTAAGCGAACGGGCACATGGGATCGAAGTGGAAGTCGACCTCGCTTGGCGTCGTGGTCATGCCTCCCCTTCCCGCAGGTGCACGTCGATGAGGTCGCGCAGCGCCGCCGGGATACCGGCCGCGGACAGGCCCTCGACCTTGGCCAGCAGGATCTGTCCCTGGGCGAGCGCGAGGAGGGAGCGCGCCAGCCGGTCGGGGTCCACGCCGTCGCGCAGCGCGCCGTCTGCCTGCGCCTGGCGGCAGAGCACGGCGAACTCGCGTTCCCACCGGGCGAAGGCCGCCGCCAGGTGCTCGCGCAGGGAATCATCCAGAGTGGACAGCTCGGCGGCGAGGTTGCCGAACGGGCAGCCGACGATCCGGCCGTACTTCGATTCGAACCGCGTCTGGATGGCGCCCACGGCGTCGGCCACGCCGCGCAGCCGTTCGGCCGCCGACGCCCCCGAGGCCGCGGACAGCTGGGCGAGGAGTCCCTGCGTATGCAGGTCGATGACGGCCTTGGCCAGCTCGGCCTTGGAGGGGAAGAAGTGGTAGAAGCTGCCCTTGCGCACGTCCGCCGCCGCGCACAGCTCGTCGACGCTCACCGCGCCGTAGCTGCGGGACAGGAACAGCCGGGCCGACGCGCGCACGATCCGCTCGCGGGAGTCGCTGATCCGGCCCATGACCGGAACCGTAGCGAGTAGTTGACCAGTCAGTCAACATCCGGACCCGTCGCCTCAAGCTCCCCAATGCGGCATTCGCTCCATGGGCGGGACAGCGACGCGAAGCGTCTGTGTTCGGCCGATGGAAGGAGGCGGGAGACATCCAGCGACCCTGGACGCAACGGTATACATTCATATACCGTCGTGTACCGAACTGCCCGTTTCGATGTCCAATGAGGGGCACACATGGTCAGAACCCACGCCTCCGCGTCCTCGTCCACCCGGACGGTGACGCGCCGGGCGATCACCGCGAGCTTCATCGGCACCACCATCGAGTGGTACGACTTCTTCCTCTACGGCACAGCCTCCGCACTGGTGTTCAACAAGCTTTTCTTCCCGGCGTTCTCCGACGCCGCGGGCACGATCGCGGCGTTCGGGGCGTTCGCCGCCGGTTTCCTCGCCCGGCCCGTGGGAGGCGCCGTCTTCGGGCACTTCGGCGATCGCGTCGGAAGAAAGTCGATGCTGGTCTACAGCCTGGTGGGGATGGGGATGGCGACCGTCGCCATCGGACTGCTGCCCACCTACGCACAGATCGGCGTCTGGGCGCCGGTCCTCCTGGTCGTCTGCAGGCTCGTGCAGGGTTTCGCCGTCGGCGGCGAGTGGGGTGGCGCCGTCCTGATGTCCGTCGAACACGCCGACGAGCGCAGACGTGGCTTCGCGGGAAGCTGGGTGCAGGCGGGTTCACCCGCCGGTCTGGTACTGGCGACCGTCGTGTTCGCGGCGTTCTCCGCACTGCCGGAGCAGCAGTTCATGTCCTGGGGCTGGCGCGTGCCCTTCCTGTTCTCCGCGCTGCTGCTCATCGTCGGACTGGTGATCCGCCTGCGGGTTCTCGAATCGCCCGAGTTCGAGCAGGTCAAGGACTCCGGTAAGCGGACGAAGGCTCCGCTGGTCGAGGCTCTGCGCAGGCACCCGCTCAACACGCTGCTGGCCATCGGCGCCTGCCTCGCCCCGTTCGTGAACTTCTACCTGTTCGCGACCTTCATCCTCACCTACGCCACGACCGGGCTCGGTCTGGAGCGGTCCGCCGTCCTGCCGATCGTCGCGGTGGCCGCGCTCATCGAGATCGCCACGATCCCCGCCGCGGCCGCGCTGTCCGACCGCATCGGCAGGCGCAAGGTATTCCTCGCCGGCACCGTGCTCCTCGCGGCCTACTCCTACCCGTTCTTCCTGCTGAACGAGGCGGCGGCCTCGACAGTCGTACTGGCCATCACCTCGGTCGTCGGGCTTTCACTGATTCACCCGCTCATGTACGGCCCGCTCGCGGCGTTGTTCGCGGAGATGTTCGACGCCGAGGTTCGCTACTCCGGCGCCTCGATCGGATACCAGATCGGCGCCATCCTCGGCGGCGGCTTCGCGCCGATGATCCTCGTCTCACTGGCCTCATGGGCCGGTGCCGCAGTGGCAATCCCGCCTTACATCATCGTGTTGTGCGCCCTGACGTTCGTCGCCGTCTACGTCGCCACAAGGCCGCGGCAGCGTGGCGAGGCCACGCGATGAGCGGGCACTGGCTTCCTGACCCAGGACGGTGGTGTGCCGCCTGCAACGGCGATCCTGCGCTCGCCGCCTTGGCCGCGCCCGCCGAGGTGTGCTTCGCGCTGTCGGACGACGAGCACTCGGTCACCGTCACCGTGCACGACGGCGTGTTCACGCCCGGCGGCGACGCACCAGCGTTCGTCCTGCGAGCCCGCCCGCAGGACTGGCGTGCGTTCTTCTCCCCGCATCCGGAACCGCCGTACCAGAGCTGGTTCGGCATGCGGATGCGCCGCGACGCGCGGGTGCAGGGTGACGAGCTGGTATTCGCGCAGCACGTCCATCTCGTGCGCCGCTTCCTCGACCACGGCAGGCATCTGCTCGGCGCTACCGAACCGGAGACGCGGGCGGCCCAGCCCGACCGTGGTGGCATCCGAGGCGGCTATGTCCGGATCACCGTGGACGATCTCGACTGCGACATCCACTACGAGCAGGCCGGTTCCGGAACCGACCTGCTGTGCCTGCACACAGCAGGCGCCGACGGACGCCAGTACCACGGACTGCTGGGCGATCCGGACTTCACCGCGCGCTATCGGATGACCGTGTTCGACCTGCCGGGACACGGCCGCTCGGACCCGTTGCCCGCGCAGCTCGACGGCCGGTACTCGCTGACCACCGACTGCTACGCGTCGGTGGTGCTGGCGGTGGCCGAGGCGCTCGCCTTGGATCAGCCCGTCGTGTGCGGATGCTCGATGGCCGGGGAGATCTGTCTCGAGCTGGCGTGGCGGGAGCCGGGCCGGTTCAGTGGCGTGATCGCATGCGAGGCGGCCGAGCACGTCCCCGGACGCCGTGTCTCCTGGGCCCGGCACCCGCTGGTGAACCAGGCGTTGTTCGTCCCGGAGTGGATCTACGGCCTGAGCTCGCCGACCAGCCCGCGGCACGCACGGGACCTGATCTGGTGGCAGTACTCGCAGGGCGGCTACGCCACCTTCGCCGGAGACATCGACTTCTACAGCGGCGACTGGGACGCCCGTGACAGGCTCGGTGAGATCGACACGGGCCGGTGCCCGGTCGTGCTGATGACCGGGGAGTACGACTACTCGTGCACGCCGGAGATGTCGCGGCGGACCGCCGAGCGGATCCCGGGCGCGGCGTTCTGGCCCATGCCGGGGCTCGGCCACTTTCCCATGGCGGAGAACCCCGCGCTGTTCGCCACGTACCTGTCCCGCGCCCTCGATCACATCGGAGTGTGACCGTGTCAGACGATACCGCCATGGTCATCGGCGGCAGGCCGGTCCTGCCGGAGCCCGGCAGGACCATCCCCGTGCTCAACCCCTTCGACGGGCACCTGCTGGCCGACATCCCCGACGCGACGGCCCAGCAGGTGACCGACGCGGTCACCGCGGCAGGCGAGGCCTTCGAGCGCTGGAGCCGGGTGCCGGGCGTGGAGCGTGCACGCCTGCTGACGCGCCTGGCCGACCTGATCGAGGCCAACGCCGAACGGCTGGCCAGGATGGAGACCTCGGACAACGGCAAGCTGCTCGGCGAGACCAGGGTGCAGGCCCGGTTCGCCGCCCGCAACTACCGTTTCTTCGCCGGCCAGGCCGACAAGATATACGGAAGCACCATCCCGCTCGACTCGGAGTCCACATTCGACTACACCACCCGCGAGCCGGTGGGAGTCGCCGCGCTGATCACCGCGTGGAACTCGCCCATGCAGCTGCTGGCCAACAAGCTGGCCCCGGCGCTGGCCGCGGGCTGCACGGTCGTGATCAAGCCGTCCGAGCAGGCCCCACTGACCACCCTGGCGACGGCCGCGCTCGTCGAGGAGGCAGGGTTTCCGCCCGGGGTTGTCAACGTCGTCACGGGCGGGCCCGAGGCGGGAGCCGCACTGACCGGCGACGCCCGTCTCGGGCGGATCAGTTTCACCGGCAGCGTCCGGACGGGCCAGGCGATCGCCGCCACCGCCGCACGGACACTCGTCCCGCTCACCCTGGAGCTGGGGGGCAAGTCGCCGAACATCGTCTTCGAGGACGCACCGCTCGACCGCGCGCTGGCCGGCGCACTCGCGGGCATCTTCGCCGCGGGTGGGCAGACCTGCATCGCGGGCAGCAGGCTGCTGGTGCACCGCAGCCACTACGAACGGATGGTGACGGAGCTGGCCGCCCGTGCCGAGAGCATCGTGCTCGGCGACCCGCTCGATCCGGCGACGCAGATGGGGCCGCTCGCCAACAAGGAACACCTGGAGCGGGTGCTGGCCATGGTGCACGATGCGCGGTCGGCGGGCGCGTCGCTGCGCGCCGGCGGCGACCGCCCCGCCGACCCGGCGCTGAGGGCGGGCTGTTTCCTGCGGCCGACGGTGTTCGCCGACGTCGGGCCTGGATCGGCGCTGGCCCAGGAAGAGGTGTTCGGTCCTGTGCTGGCGGTCATGCCGTTCGCGAGCGAGGACGAGGCCGTCGAGATCGCCAACGGCACAGCCTACGGGCTCGCCTCCGGGGTGTGGACCCGAGATCTGGCGCGGGCCCACCGTGTCGCGCGTCGGCTCGTCGCGGGGACGGTATGGGTGAACACCTACCGCGCCGGCGCCGCGCAGGCGCCGTTCGGCGGAGTGCGCCGTTCCGGCTACGGGCGGGAACGCGGCCTCGAGGCGATCGACGAGTACGTGCGCACCAAGAACGTGATGATCGACCTGTCCGAGGACGTGCGCGATCCGTTCGTCATCAAGGCATGAGGAGGAGACGAGCGTCATGACCGTCCACACCGTAGGGCTGTGCGGCCTCGGTCAGATGGGTCTGGCCGTGGCCGAGAGGCTCGCGAGCGCCTACCGCGTCGTGGCCGCCGACCCGGACGCGCAGCGCCGCGCCCTCGCAGAGCAAGTGGACGGCGTGACCGCCGTGGCAGACGCGGAGTCGCTGCGGGACGCGCCGGTCGTCGTGCTGTCCCTGCCCAGGCCCGAGGTCTCGCACGCGCTGTGCGCCGAGCTCGCCGGCCTGCTGCCCCGTGGTGCCGTCGTGATCGAGACCTCCACGGTGTTGCCCGCCGACGCCCGCGCCTGTGAGGCGGTTCTGCGGCCGCACGGTATCGGTTACGTCGACGCGGCCATCCTGTCCGGGGTCGGTCAGATGCGCGACGGTGCGGCAACCCTGCTGGTGGGCCCGGCCGCGACCGGCGGAGGCATCGACACGGTGCTGGACACGCTCGGGTCCACGGTGCTGCGCTTCGGCACCACGGGCGCGGGCATGGCCGCGAAGGTGATCAACAACCAGGTCGCCCACGCCGTGATGGTGGTCCTGGCCGAGGCGACCGCGCTCGCCACGTCCGCGGGCGTCGGGCTCGACCACCTCGTGGCCTTGCTATCCAAACCGGACGGTGGCCTCGTCCGGCCGCTCACCCACCGGATCGCCGAACGGGTTGCCCACAGCGACTACGACGGCGGGATGCCGACCGACGCAGCGCGCAAGGACTCGGTGCTCGCACTGTCGATGGCGCAACAACTGGGCGTGCCGTTGTTCGCGACCCAGGCCGCCCACACCGTCTACGACCTCGCCGTCGCCGCCGGTCTCGGACGGCGGGACTACGCAGCCGTCGCCACGCTGTGGCAGCAGTGGACCGGGGAGCGGATCGGTGGCTGAGCCCGACGGCGTCTACGCGCTGCGCTATGCATACCGGACGGAGTCCGTGCGCGGCGAGCACTTCTACGGCCATGATCCCGACTGCCTCGCCCCGTGGCCGATCGACTACTACATCTGGGCGATCTGCCGCGGCGACGAGGTCGTGCTGCTCGACGCCGGGTTCACCCCTGACGAGGCGCGGCGGAGGGGAAGCAGGCCGTACCTGGAGACGCCGGCCGGGCTGGTGCGCAGACTCGGCCGCAGCCCTGCGCAGGTGTCGGCCATCGTGCTGTCGCACCTGCACTACGACCACGCCGGCAACCTCGCGGACTTCCCGGACGCGACCGTGATCCTGCAGCGGTGTGAGTACGACTTCTGGCGCTCGCCGATGGGTTCTCGCGGCGCCTACGCGCACCTGTGCAACCCCGCCGACCTCACCGAGCTGGCCGACCGGCAGCGGCGGGGCCTGCTGCGCCTCGTCGATGGCGACTGGGACCTGGACGGCGCGGTGAGCGGACACCATGTCGGCGGGCACACGCCCGGTACTCAGGTGCTCCGCGTCGCCGCCGAGCGGCCGGTCGTGCTCGCCTCCGACGCGTCGCACTTCTACGAGAACATCGATGCCGACCGGCCCTACGGGGTCGTCCACGAGCTCGCGGGAATGTACGCCGCGTTCGATCGCATCGCCGCGCTCGCGGGTCCGGACGGTGTGGTCGTGCCGGGCCACGACCCGGCCGTGCGAGCCAGGCATCCGGCCACGCCACATCACGACGGACTTGTCCACCCCATCAGCTACCTGTGAGGATCAGCAGTGTCCACGGAGAACAGCCACGCCGACGACACCGACGTCATCGTTGTCGGAGGCGGCAACGCCGGGTTCGCCGCCGCGCACGCGGCAGCCCTGCGCGGACGGCGGGTCGTCCTGCTCGAGAAGGGCGGCGCGGACCACGCGGGCGGTAACAGCTACTACACCGCAGGTGCCACCCGCATCGCACACGGCGGACTTGCCGATCTCGCCGACATCGTCGAGCCGGATTCCCGGCACGAGAACGCCGATGTGCCGCCGTACAGCGAGGCCGACTACGCGGCGGATCTGGAGCGAGTCACCGGCGGCCGCAACGACCCGGAGCTGACGCGGGTGCTGGCGGCCGAGTCCGCGGACACGGTGCGCTGGCTGCACCGGCTCGGGATGCGCTACCGGCTGATGTACGAGCGGCAGGCCTACCGGCTTGCCGACGGCACATGGCGGTTCTGGGGTGGCCTGCACGTCGGCAACGTCGATGGTGGCGTGGGCCTGATCGCCGACCACACCCGGATCGCACGGGAACTTGGCACCGATGTGCGCTACGGCTGCGTGGTGACCGACCTGGTGACCGAGGCGGATCGTGTCGTCGGTGTGCGTGGCAGGCGGGGCGGCGAGCCGTTCGAGCAGTGCGCGGAGTCGATCGTGCTGGCGGCGGGGGGTTTCGAGGCGAACGCCCTGCTGCGCCGCGAACACCTCGGTGCGGGCTGGCAGCACGCGGTGGTGCGAGGGACACCGCACAACACGGGGGAGATGATCGATGCGGCGCTGCGGATCGGCGCGGCCAGGGGTGGTGACTGGTCCTCCGCGCACAGCGTGCAATGGGACGGCCGCTTCCCCGACAACGAGAGCAACCGGACCCTCACCAACCGGCTCACCAGACAGTCGTATCCCGTGGGCATCATCGTCAACACCGAGGGGCGGCGGTTCGTTGACGAGGGTGCCGACTACCGCAACTACACCTACGCCAAGTACGGCAAGGCGATCCTCGAGCAGCCGGGCAGCATCGCGTTTCAGATCTTCGATGCGTCGCTGCGTCCGCTGCTGCGTGCCGAGGAGTACGACATGCCCGGGATCTCGGTGGAGTCCGCGGACACCCTGGAGGAACTCGCCCTGCGGCTCGGGGTGAACGTCGCAGGGTTCGTCGCCACCGTGAAGTCGTTCAACGACTCGATCGACACCGGCCGTGCGTTCGAGCCTGCCGTGAAGGACGCGCGCAGGGCGGACACGACACCACCGAAGTCGAACTGGGCATCGCCGATCGAGACGCCGCCGTTCTTCGGCTACCCGGTGACGTGCGGCATCACCTTCACCTTCGGCGGGCTCAAGGCCGACACGCACGGCCGGGTGCTGAGCACGCGGGGCGGGCCCATCGCCGGCCTGTATGTCTGCGGCGAGATGCTCGGCGGCCTGTTCAGCGGGAACTATCCCGGCGGGTCCGGCCTGGCCGCGGGCATGGTGTTCGGGCGCAGGGCGGGCGCGCTGGCCTGAACGTCGCGTATCCTCGTGCATACACTGGTATACGGGGGAAGGTGGCTCCAGGTGGCGACGTCGGTGTACGAACGCATCCGGCAGGACATAGTCGCGCGCAGGATCGACTCCGGCGAGCCCCTGGTCGAGGCCGCCTTGGCCAGCCGTTACGGAACCAGCCGGACGCCGGTCCGGGAGGCGCTCTACCGGTTGCACGCCGAACAGCTCGTCGAGCGGCACGGCCGCGGCTACGTCGTCCGCGAGACCAGCCCGGAGGAGATCCTGGACATCTATGAGGTCCGTACCTCCCTGGAGGGCACTGCGGCAAGCGGTGCCGCGGCACGGCGCACCGACCTGGACCTCTCGCGCCTGCGGGCGGCACACGAGGCCATGGCCAGCCTGGACAGCGCGGACGGTGACGCCCGTGCCGAGGTCAACCGGCAGTTCCACGAGGCGCTGTGGCGTGCGAGTCACAATACGACGGTCGTCGATCTGCTGATCCGGCTGCACACCCATCTGATCCGGTATCCGACGAGCACGCTCACCTACGAGGACCGCTGGGCCGTGGTACTTGACGAGCATGCCCGCCTGATAGAGCTCATCGAGAAGCGTGACGCGCCGGGGGCACGGCAGCTCGCCGAGCATCACATGGAGGGCGCGCGCGACGTCCGGCTCCGCATGTACGCGGGGCAGTAGGCGGCAAGCCGGGCGCCCGGACGACGTCGGCCAGCCCGCCTCTCCTGCCTGAGCATGACAAGGTCAACGACGCCATGGCGCTACCTCGCGGACGCCGGCCGACTCGCGGTGCTGGGCGACGCGGCGGTGTTCATCGGGTGGCGTTGACCCGGGGCGCGCCTGCGACTCGTCCAAGCAGACTCCGGCTCTGCGCGCACGTGCGCGACATCCGCAACCAGGCTCTACGGTGAAGCCGGCTCGCTACATCGAGGTGGACGGTGGAGACGTGGTCGGACGGTGGTGGCCGACTCATGGCCGAGCAGCAGGACAGCGACGCCGTCATCTCCGTCGCCCCGGCATCCGGAGCGACGAAGGATACGACCTGTCCGAAGTCGAGCCCTCAGCCGGTGGGTTGCGGCCTGTGGGTGTCCCGCGCCGCGTCGTTCGGGATCACGTCCCGAGGCCCACTCCTGTGGACAGAGTCCGGACCAACGAAAGCGTTCTCGGTGCCAAGTGCCTGATCGAGCGGCGACATCACGGACGATGCCCCGCCCTTTCGTGTCACTGGTCCGCGACGTCATCGATCCCGCAGCGCGGGCCCGCGGTACGGTCGCTCGGCGCCTGCCTCGCTGCGCAGTCGACTCAGGTCCACGTGGGACGCTCACGGACTTGCCAGCCGTGGAGAACCTGCCGGATTCACGGAATCCGGTACGGGGCGGCGGCGCGTTCGCTAATGTCGGCGATCGTTCCGTGTCCGTTGCTGGAGGTTTGATGGACGTCACCGTCAACGTGTCAGGTGCCCACGACGCCGGCGCCGAGATCCGGTCGCTGCTGCGCTGGCTGCAACGGGATGATGATCTGCTGGGCACCAGCATCCGGTTGGCGCCGGCCGCACCGGGGCCGGAGGAGATGGGCGCCGTGAGCGACGTGCTGGTGGTAGCCCTGGGGTCCGGCGGCGCCGGGGCTGTGCTGGCCAGGTCGTTGAGCGTGTGGGTCCAGCACCGCACCTCGGACCTCAAGCTCACGTTCCGCGGCAAGGAGGGAACCGTGCAGCTGGACGGGAAGCGGATCAAGGACCCGGTCGCGGTCGTCGAGGCGCTGAGGGAAGCTGTGGGGGAGTAGCGATGGTTCTGCCGGACCCGGACAGGAGCTGGGCGTGTCTGATCGGTGTCAGCACCTACCTCAGGGACGACGGCCTCGCGGATCTTCCCTCGGTGCCGAACAACCTTGACGCGCTCCACGAGCTCCTTACCGATCCGCTGATCGCCGGCCTGCCCGACGATCACTGCGTCGTCATCCGGGAGCCCACGAACGTCCAGGAGCTGGCGCTCCAGGTTGAGGACGTCGCCAACAGGGCGACCGACATGTTCCTGTTCTACTTCGCCGGGCACGGGCTTATTGACCCGTATTTCGACGGCTGCCTCTACCTGGCGACCGCTCACGCGCTCCAGGACAAGCCCCACTTCACCTCATTCGCCTACGACGACCTGCGCCGAGCCATGCTCTCTTCCCATGCGCGCAGCAAAGTCGCCGTGCTCGACTGCTGCTTCAGCGGGCTGGCCCACGGGACCATGAGCGGGGGCGTCGCGCAGGTCGCCGGCCAGCTCGACATCCGGGGCAGCTGCGTGCTGACCGCCACGAAGAACAACCAGATGGCGAAGGCTCCGGTCGGCGCCGCCTACACCGCCTACACCGGGCACCTCATCGACGTGCTCAGGAGCGGCGTGGACGGGGGCCCCGAGCTGATCGACATCACGACACTGCACGAACAGTTGCTGTACCGGCTACGCAGTGCCGGCCTGCCGGAACCCACGATCAGTGGCAGCGACACCATCGGCCGACTGTCATTGGTACGCAACGCTTCCTGGCGACCGGCAGACGCCGCCGAGGATCCGGTCGATCTCGCCGATCCGAACGAAGTCTTCCGGCGGGGCCGCCAGCTCGAGGACAACGGTGAGCCGGCGGCAGCCGAACGCCTCTACCGGCGAGCGGTCTCGGCCGGCAACAGCGACGTGATGCTCATGCTGGGCGTTTTCTACGAGGATCGCGCTGACTGGGCGCGGGCCGAGCGGTGGTACCGCGAGTCGGCGGGCAAGGGGCTCGTCATGGGGATGACCGTCCTCGGCGCGTGCCTGGAGAAACAGGGAAAGTTGGGCGAAGCCGAGTCGTGGTACCGCAAGGCGGCCGAGCTTGACCAGCCGGCCGCGATGGAGGGGGTGGGTCGGCTCGCCGAGAGGCGCGGGAGTACCGACGAAGCCGAGCGGTGGTACCGCAAGTCCGTCGAGGCCGGTCGCGTGGACGCGATGATCCCGTTGGGCGGGTCCCTCGACCGGCGAGGCGACGAGATGGGGGCACGTTCGTGGTATCACCGGGCGGCGGATGCGGGTCACGCGGTCGGCTGGACGTGCCTGGGCCTGATGTGTGCCGATCGAGGCCGGCAGAGCGAGGCTGACGCATGGTTCCACAAGGCGGCGGCTGCCGGTGAGCCCAGCGCGATGATCAACCTGGGTGTGCGGGCACTGGAGAGGAAGGAGCGAGCGGAGTCGCTCCGGTGGTTTCGCGAGGCCGCGGAGGCGGGCAGTACCGACGGGATGGTTCGCCTCGGAAACGAACTCCAGCGGGCCGGTGACATCGCCGGTGCCGGGCCGTGGTTCCTTCGTGCGGCTGAACAGGGCGATGGGCAGGGCATGGTCGCCGTGGGCAGGTTGTACGAGAACGCCGGTGACGCGGTAGCCGCGGAGAACTGGTACCGGAGAGGCATCGAGGCTGGTAGTGACATCGGCGTGGTCAGTCTGTCGGTACTGCTCGTCGGGCGGGGCCAGTGGGACGAGGCCGAGCGGGTGTGCCGCGCGTCCGCCGAAGCAGGCCAGGTCACAGGAATGGCTGCGCTGGGACATCTCCTCGCCAACCGCGGCGACCCGGAAGAAGCCAAGTACTGGCAAGATCGGGCGCGTGCGGCGGGCCAAGGTTGAACTCCGAGCCCGCTCCCGGCGGACGCCTCGGGCCCGGTACAGTTCCCGGCCCCGCTGCCTCCCGAGCACCGCGAATGAAGGCACGCTCGGCGGTTTCCCCTAGATGCCTGGTCACCTCTCGTGAGTGCGCAAGCGAGTTAGAACACTGTTACGCACTCACGACCGGTGACCTGCGCTCGTGCCGAGGGGTCAGCCGGCCTGGCGAGCACGGTCACCGAGAAGCCGCTCCCGGTAGGCGGTGGGGGACTCGCCGAACTCCGCCTTGAACAGCCGGCTGAAATGCGCGGCGTCGTGCAGGCCCCAGCGGCCTGCCACCCACGAGACGGGGCGATCGGCGAACAGCGGGTCGGCCAGGTCGCGGCGGATGTGCTCGAGCCGCCGGGAGCGGATCCACACCGAGACCGTCTGTCCCTCAGCCGAGAAGATCGTGTAGAGGTGCCGGGTCGAGATGTAGTGGGCCCGGGCGATGGACGACGGCGTGAGGTCGTGCTCGCCGAGGTGCTCGAGGATGTACTCGCGCACCTCCCGTGCCAGACTCCGCGCCGGATTCGTCGCGGGCCCCTGGCGGCGGTGCAGTTCCTGCGACAACATGGTGACGAGCAGGTCCAGGGCCGAATGGACCAGTCGTGAAGCATGACTGCCGGCCAGCTGGTCCATGTTCCTCCCGAGCTCGACGAAGAACGGGTTGATCACCCGGCCCAGGCCGGTCTCGCTGGGGAAGCGCGTGGCGGTGACCCTGGCGACCTCGTCCCGCGGCAGATCCACGAGCTCGTGCGGGAACATGATGACCATGGCCTGGTTGCGCTCCGGGAACGTCAGCGTGTACGGCCGGTGCGTGTCATAGATGGCCAGGTCGCCGGGTCTCAGTTCCACGGAACGACCGTCCTGCTCCAGAACCGCGGGACCGGCCAGCTGAAGGCTCAGCTTGTAGAACCGGTTGTCGTCGTCCGATATCAGTTCCGGGGTACGCCGCACGACGTGCGGCGTCGCCACGATCTCGAACAGGGAGACGTTCCCGACCACGGTCTGCGCGAGGTGGCCCTGGAAGGCGACGCCATCGAGCTCCTCGATCTCCAGCGGCACGACGGCGTGTGCGACCGCGGATCTCCAGACGTCGAGAGCGAACGGTGCGTCCGGCGTGTCGATCACGTAGCTCGCGCTGGCGGAACCGGACATCGCTCCTCCTTCCTCGAGGGATGGCGGATTCGGGCAATCGTATACGAGCGGCGGTGCCGGGTATGCCGTTTCGTGATGCCTCGAGGCACCATCGGTGCCGGTTGTCCGAGCGCGCAGACCGCTTGACTGTCCGTGGCCGATCGGACAAGCAGGCGGAGGATACCCCGCGCGGGCGGTTACCTTATTCCACAACCCGCGGCCGCAGGAACAGCTGTACTAGGAGGATCGTTGACGACGGACACCACCTCACGCGGCACTCGGCCGTCGTCCTTCGGTGTGACACACCCGCTCGACATGCTGACGGCCGAGGAGGTCGCTGCGGCCCGGGACATTCTCGTCCGCCACGGCAAGGTCGGTCCGGCAACCCGATTCCCGCGCCTGTTGCCGGTCGAGCCGGACAAGCAGGCCGTTCTGGGCCACCTCCCGGGCACGGACGACTTCGACCGCAGCGTGCTGGTCACCCTCCTGGACACCTCCACCGGACAGATCAGCGAGGCCGTCGTGTCCGTCACCGCCGACGCGGTGACCTCCTGGCGGGATCTGGCGACGGCGGAGCACCCGTACGGGCAGCCCCAGTATCTGCTGGAGGAGTACGGTCGCGCCGCCGAGATCGTCAAGGCGGATCCCCGCTGGCAGGCGGCCATGGCGCGCCGCGGCATCACCGACACGACCGACACGTTCGTCGCCCCGCTCGCGCCCGGATTCTTCCCCCGGGAGGGTGAGACGGGCCGGCGCATGATCCGGTCGCTCACCTTCCACCGCCGCCACGCCGGCGACAACCCGTGGGCGCATCCCGTCGAGGGGCTCATCGCGCATGTGGACCTGACCGGCGGAAAGGTGACCCGCCTGGAAGACGACGGTGACGTCCCCGTGCCGCTGGACGACTGGCACTACACGCCTGAACACACCGGACCGGCCCGCACCACGCTGAAGCCGCTGGAGATCACCCAACCCGAGGGCCCCTCCTACACCGTGGACGGCACCCTCGTCCGCTGGGAGAACTGGTCGCTGCGGGTCGGCTTCAACGCCCAGGAAGGTCTGGTCCTGAACCAGATCACCTTCCGCGACGGCGACGAGGACCGCCCCGTCATCTACCGGGCCTCCGTACCCGAGATGGTCGTCCCGTACGGCGACACGGCGACCACCCGCTACTGGATCAGCTACTTCGACGCCGGTGAGTACGCCCTCGGCAAGAACGCCAACTCGCTCAAGCTCGGTTGCGACTGTCTCGGTGAGATCACCTACTTCGACGCCGTGGTGGCCGACGACCATGGCAACCCGATGCCCATCCCGCACGCCGTGTGCATGCACGAGGAGGACTACGGGATCCTCTGGAAGCACACGGAACTGGGCGAACCGTCCCATGTCCGGCGTTCCCGCCGCCTCGTGCTCTCCTACTTCGCCACCGTCGGCAACTACGACTACGGCTTCTTCTGGTACTTCTACCTCGACGGCTCGATCCAGATGGAGACCAAGGCGACCGGCATCGTGTTCGCCGGTGCCGCGGAGCCCGGAACCGAGAACCCGCATGCGCCCGAGATCGCCCCGGGCATCATCGGCCCGGTCCACCAGCACATCTTCTGCGCGCGGCTGGACATGTCCGTCGACGGACCGGCGAACTCGGTCGAGGAGGAGAACCTCGTCGGGATCCCCACCGGCCCGCGGAACCCGCACGGGAATGCCTTCACCTACGAACGCGTCCGGCTGTCCCGCGAGTCGGAGGCCGCGCGGGACGCCAACAGCGAAACCGGGCGCCGCTGGTACGTGACCAGCGCGAACCGGCGCAATGCCGTCGGCAAGCCGACGGCATATCAGCTCACTCCGATGGCGGGCCCCCGGCTCATGGCTCAGCCGGGCTCCTCGGCGGGCAACCGCGCCGAGTTCGCCCGCCACCACCTGTGGGTGACCGCGTACGACCCGGCCGAACGCTTCCCGGCAGGCGACTACCCGAACCAGCACGCGGGAGGCGGCATCGGCCGGTGGGTCCACGCCGACCGCCCGCTCACCGACACCGACGTCGTCCTGTGGCACACGTTCGGACCCACCCACATCCCCCGGCCCGAGGACTGGCCCGTGATGCCCGTCGACTACTCCGGGTTCTGGCTCAAGCCGCACGGCTTCCTCGATGCGAACCCGGCGCTCGACCTGCCGGACTGGTCCGCCCGCGGCCATGGCGGGCAGGCCGGAACCGGTGAGTCCACTGGCGACTGCTGCCACTGACCGGACGCCGTATCAAGCCGTATCAAGCCGAATCAGGAGGACCGTCGAGTCCCGGCCGACGGCCTGCTCACCTGCGCGCGTCGCGCGAGTGACGTCAGGCCGCGATGACTCGCGGCACTCCGACGGCCTTGAGCCCTTCCACGCCGAATTCCAGACCGTAGCCGGAACCCTTGACACCTCCGAACGGCACCATCGGGTGCACCGTCCCGTGCTTGTTGATCCAGACCGTGCCGGCCTCGATGCGCGTCGCGACCTGTTTGGCCCGCTCGACGTCGCTCGACCAGACCGACGCGCCGAGCCCGACGTCGAGGGCGTTGGCCTGGGTGATCGCCTCGTCGAGGTCGGTGTAGGCGATGATCGGCAGCGCCGGTCCGAACTGCTCGTCCACGACGAGCGGAGCGTCGAGTGGCAGGCCGGTGACGAGCGTCGCCGGGTAGAAGTGGCCGGGCGCGTCCCGGTCGGGAGCGCCACCCATGACCAGGCGTCCGCCCGCGGCCCTGGCCTGCTCGACGAGGTTGTCGACGATGCGGAACTGGTCGGCGGTGGTGAGCGGGCCGAGCATGCTGTCCTCGCTGACTCCCCGCCCCATGGGCATCCGGGCGGCCACTTCGGCGAGCGCGTCGACGACGTCGTCGTGAATGGCCTGGTGCACGTACAGACGTTTCAGCGCCGCGCACGTCTGCCCCGTGTTGATGAAGGCCCCCCAGAAGAGATCCTCGGCGATGGCGGCCGGATCCGCGTCGGGAAGCACGATGCCCGGGTCGTTGCCGCCGAGTTCGAGCGTGAGCCGCGGCAGGTTTCCTGCGCTCGAGGTGGCGATCGCCCTTCCCGTGCGGGTCGAGCCGGTGAACGTGATCTTATCGAACGCCGGATGCGCCGCCATCGCGGCACCGAGGTCGCCGTCCCCGGGCAGCACCGTCAGCGCGCCGTCGGGAAGCACCTGGTTCACGATCGCGGCGAGCGCGAGCACCGAAAGCGGAGTGTGCTCGGACGGCTTCATGACCACGGTGTTGCCCATGCGCAGCGCGGGCGCGAACTGCCAGGTGGCGATTAGCGCCGGCCAGTTCCAGGGCCCGATGGCGCCGACAACGCCCGCGGCGCGGTAGCTGAGTGTCGCCTGGCCGGATTCGTCGTCGAGCACCCGCTCGGGTTCGAGCGGGGTGGCGGCAGCGGTGCGGAGCCAGGCGGAAACCCCGCCCGCCTCGAAGCGGCTGCCCGGGCCGTTGAGTGGCTTGCCCTGCTCGCGGGAGATGAGGTGTGCGAGCGCCTCGGCGGACCGGTCGACGGCGTCGGCCGCGGCGTTCAGCAGCCGGGAGCGCTCCTCGTGGCCGAGCGCCTCCCAGGCGGGCTGTGCCGCGCGGGTAGCCGCGACGGCCCGCTCGAGGTCGTCGGTGCCGCGTTCCGGCGCCCGGCCGATCACCTCGTCCGTGGCGGGGTCGGTCACCGGCCGGCCGCCGTCCGGCGTCGTCACGGCAGCCAGCAGGTTCTCGTAGCTCTCCATGTCCTCACCTCTGTGTTGTTCACAACGCGCGATCGATTCTCTGGTGAGTCCGAGCGGGCGCGTTTGTGTGTGCGTGCACGGGACCCCGCGCAAACGTGCACGACTCACGCGGGGAAGGCCGATCGCGCGGAATAACCGAAGTCCGTGGTCAGCGCCGCTCCGTGGATTCCCGCGGCACGCGGGGACGCGAGGAACAGCACGTGCTCGGCGATGTCCCCGGGCCGGTGTACGGGGTAGTCGACGCCGGTGAAGTCACGGCGCTGGAGGTCACCCCGGCTCATCGGCGTGTCGACGACGGAGGGACAGACGGCGTTGACGCGCACCTCGCCTGCCGTCTCCACCGAGAGCGCTCGCGCCAACTGGACCACGGCGGCCTTCGACGCGCAGTACGGGACCATCCCCGGGGCGGCGACGAGCGCAGAATCGCTCGCGACCAGCACCGCGGCGCCGTGGTGGGAGCGCCGCAGGGCCGGGAGGGTGTGTTTCAGCGTCAGGTACGCGCCCGTGACGTTCACGGCGAAGACCCGTTGCCAGTCGGCGAGGGAGACGTCCTCCAGCCGGCTGCCGACGGGCCCGGAGACCCCGGCGCAGGTGATGACGATGTCGATGCGACCGAGGCGTTGGAGTGTCGACTCGACGGCCGAGCGCATCGACGTCTCGTCCGTGACGTCCGCGGCGATGGCCAGTGCTCGGCCGCCCGGGAGGTCGCGCGAGCGGAGGGCGCTCGCCTGCTCCTGGGCGCCTTCGCCGTCGTGATCCAGCAGCACGGGCGTCGCGCCCCGGTCCGCCGCCAGGCCGGCGACCGCGGCGCCGATGCCGCTCGCGGCGCCGGTGACGAGGACGACGACGCCGCCGAGGTCTGGGGGAGTGGTGGTCACGGTGGACTCCATGCCTGTGGTGGTGTGCCGGCGCCGGCCAGCGGGCGGCCGTCAGCCGAACGCCAGGGTCGGCACGTCGACGATGTGTGCGCCGCCGTCCACCACGAGGGTCGCGCCATGGACGTACGTGGCGTCGGGCCCGAGCAGGAACGCCACCACGCCGGCGATCTCCTCCGGAGCAGCGGGCCGCCCGAGCGGCACGTCGCGCGTCACCGTGGCATAGGCGGACTCGACATCGGCCGCGCCGCCGCCATGGACGAGCACCTGCATCTCCTCGTCGGCCATCGGCGTGCGGACCCAGCCGGGACAGACAGCGTTGGCCCGCAAGCGGTGCCCGTAGTCGCGCGCGATCGACCGCACCAGCCCGAGCAGCGCGTGCTTGCCGATCGTGTATCCGGCCGTCTCCGGTGCCGCCCGCAGAGCCGAGAGCGAGGAGACGACCACGATGCTCCCGCCCGACTTCTCCAGCGGCCCGAGCGCCTCGCGGGCGGTGACGAACGCCGTCGTCAGATTCGCGTCCAGGCTCGAACGCCACGCCTCGTCACTGGTGCCGCCGACGGTGTCGTAGCCGTGCCCGCCTGCGTTCGCGACGACGCCGTCGAGGCTCCCGTAGCGCTCACCGATGTCCTCGACGACGCGGCTCATGGCGGCACCGTCCGTGGCGTCCGCGGGCATCGCGACGATGCGCGAGTGCGTCGACGCGACCTCCTCGAGCGGTTCCCGCCGTCGGCCGGAGACCACGACGTCGCCGCCGTCCTCGGCCAGTCGGGTGGCGATCGCGGCGCCGATCCCGGTACCGCCGCCGGTGACCAGGTAGGTGCTCACGGGTTCACCTCGGTGGTCGCGTGCCGGTCGGAGACGCGATCGAGATCCTGGTCGAGGAAGTCCCACACGTCCGGCTTCGACGAGCGCAGCCAGTACGCGACGGCGACGGCGACGGCGGCGGCGACCGGCAGCAGCCAGGGGAGCAGGGCGATGATCGGGCTGTCGCTGCCTGCGAGCTCGGGGAAGTTGCGGAACGCGAGGGTCGTGACGGTCCACAGTCCCAGTCCACCGAGGAGTGGCAGCACGAACGTCGAGAGCCAGCGCGGGTCCCGGACCCGCCGGAAGTGCACCACGATGGCGGTCGCGGCGATCGCCTGAAGCACGACGATCCCGAGTGTGCCGATACCGGTGAAGGCCGCGACGAGATTCGCGATCGGGTCGACACCGGCGATCGCGTACGCCATCGCGACGAGCGTCGCGAAGACGAGCTGCGTGGTGGAGGCGACGACGGGCGCTCCGCTCGTGCGGCGGGTGTGCGCCAGCGGCCGTGGCAGCACGCCGACCCGGCCGAGTGCGTACAGGTAGCGGGTCGCGGAGTTGTGCAGCGCGAGCAGTGCCGCGAAGAGGCTGACCACGAGCAGCAACTGCATCACGTCGGTCAGGCCGCCACCGAGATACTCCGTCGAGACGGTGAAGACGAGGTCGCCGGCGGCGAGGTGCTCGAGCGCGACGTCACCGGCGTCCCGCACGCCGAGTGCGGAGACGATCGCCCAGGTGGTGACGGCGGCGAAGATGCCGATGAAGGTGATCGCCACATAGGTGGCGCGCGGAATGGTGCGCTTCGGGTCGCGTGCTTCCTCGCTGAACAGTCCGGTCGCCTCGAAGCCGACGAACGCGTTGGCGGCGAAGAGCAGCCCGAGCCCCACCGAACCCGCCATGAACACCTCGGGCAGGAACGGTTCGAACGAGTAACCCGTGGTGAAGAGAATGGCGATGTCGAGAACGATCAGGATCGAGACCTCGAGAACGAGGGCGACCCCGAGCACCTTCGCCGAGACGTCGATGCCGCTGCGCGTCAGCAGCCACACGCCCACGACCGAGGCCAGGCTCCAGAGCCACCACGGCAGATCCAGGCCGAAGACGTCGGCGAAGACGATCGAGGTGAAGAACCCGCTCGTGCCGACCGCCCCGGCGACGAAGCAGTTGTAGCCGACCATGGCCACGAAGGCGGCGACCAGGCCCGCTGTCCGTCCGAGGCCACGCACGACGTAGGCGTAGAACCCGCCGGCGTTCACCACGCGTTTGGCCATCTGGGCGTACCCGACGGCGAAGAGCAGGAAGACGGCGGTGGCGAGGAGGAACATCATCGGCGTCCCGCCACCGGCACCGACGGCGATGCCGATACCGCCGATGACGATGATGCCGGTCAGGGGTGCGACCGCGGCGAGGACGAGGAACACGACCCCCGGGACGCCGAGGTGCCCCTTGAGTCTCGTTTCTGGTGTGGAGGACAAAGGTCTGCTCCCTTGCCGATAGGACGCGGGTGGCGTCAGGTCGTGGTGACGTTGAGAATCTCGGCCCGCGCTCCGACGGGGAAGCTCACGATGGAACCGGCGTCGAACCCGTCATTGCCGAAGATCTTTCCGTCGGTGCGCATGCTGTCGAGATCGATGAGGATGAGGCCGAGTGTCGGGACGATCTTCTCTCGCCAGACGAAGAGGGTCAGCTGGTCCCGGATGGCGACGTGGTGGCACCGGTCCGTGTCCGCGAGGCCTTCCTCGACTCCACGCAAGCAGTGCCACGTGTACAGGTTCGGGGTGAGATAGACATGCTCGTACACCTCGCTCGGCGAGTACGTGTACTTGTTGCGCAGCCCGACGAGCGCGGTCGTCGGTGCGTGCGGATCGGCCGGCGGGCCGCCGATGCCGCCGTGGACGATGCGCGCGGCGACGCCGGTCGGCTCGTCGCCCCGCCGCACCCGGGTGTACGCGGACTCCGCCCTCGTCTCGGCGTCCGGGAGCCGGCCTTCGACAAGGGTGACGGCTCCGGTGTCGACGTCGAGGACGAACGTCGTGGAAACCTCGTCCGCGATGCCGTCGACCACGTAGATGCCGGGCCGGATCGAGGTGACACGGACGGGGACGTCGGTGTGGACGCCCCAGGATGCGGTGCCTTCGGCGATCCGTAGCGTCGTCGGCGCCTCGAAGTGCAGCGTGAACGTCTGCCCGGCGAGGTCGGCCGTCTCGTCGAGGATGTTCGCCTCTGGTGCGAATCCTTCGCCAAGGGCACCGACCGGGATGAACGACTCGCTCATCTGTCTCCTCGTCGTCGGGTGGTGCGGCCAGATCCGGGGACCGTAGGGATCCCTGCCGGAAGCGCCTAGGACACCAGCGCACGGCTCTTGTCTACGGCGGCACACCACCGCGGGTAGCGGTGCGGCGCACGACGGCGTCCGACGACAAGCGCGCTGCACTCCTGCGCAAGACGGTGGCACCTGCGGCGCGGACGATGCCTGGCTACGACGTCGGTGCGACGGCGAGCCGGAGGAGGGCAGGCCATGACGTATCAACGGAGGCCGCTGGGACGGCGGAGGTTCCTGCAAGCCGCAGGCGCCGGAGTCGCCCTGGGCGCGATGGGTGGCGTCGCCGGCGCGTCGGCGGAAACCACGGACGGTCGGGGATGGGGACATCGCAAGGCGGATGTGCTGCTGATCAACGGCAACATCCTGACGATGGCCGGGCTGTCCGCTCCTGCCGAGGCGATCGCGGTGCGCGGCGGTGTCGTGCAGTCGGTCGGCCGCACGAGGGACATGCGTCGCCTGAGAGGTTTCCGCACCGAGGTGATCGACCTACGTGGCCGCACGGTCCTCCCTGGCATCAACGACGCCCATTTCCATCCGCTCCGGCTCGGGACGAGCCAACCGCCCCTGACCCTCGATCTCAGCCGGCATGCGGTCGGTTCGATCGCCGAGATCCGCGACCTCGTCGCGGCGGCCGCCCGGTCCAGGCAACCCGGGGAGTGGATCCGTGGCTACGGCTGGGACCAGGGATACCTCGCGGAAGGGCGCTATCCCACGCGTGAGGACATCGACGACGTCTCGCGGGACAACCCCGCGTACCTGCGTGAGTGGTCGGGCCACGCGGCGTGGGTGAACACGGCGGCACTCGGGCTCGCCGGCATCACCCGGGACACCGAACCACCCCAGGGCGGCGAGATCGTCAAGGACGGCGACGGTGAACCGACCGGGATGCTGCTGGAGGGAGCAGCCGGTCTCGTCAACGCGGTCATGCCGGACTTCACCGAGGAGGAGAAGCGCCAGGGCCTGCGCGTGGCGGTGGACATCATGCACCGGCACGGCATCACCTCGGTGACGGATGCCGGCATCGACCTGGGATCGGTTCAGCGGTACCACGACATGCTGCGGTCGGGCGATATTCGTCAGCGCTGCACGATCATGATCGCCGCCTCCGGTGCCGGCGACCTGCGGGAGACGTTGCTGGCTGCCAGGGAGCTCGAGACCGATCCCGCGTGGTTGAACGTGAGCCAGGTGAAGATCTTCGCCGACGGCGTACCGACCCAGGCCAGGACGGCCTGGGTCTCCGAGCCGTACGTCGGCGGCGGCCACGGTGGACTCACGCTGCCGGGAAGCTCGGTGGAGGAGCAGCTCTCGGTCTTGAACGACTGGGTCATGACGGCGCACGAGCTGGGCTTCCAGGTGGGGACACACGCGACCGGCGACCGGACGATCCACGCGGCCGTCGACGCCTATCAGGCGGCCGTCGAACGGTTCGGCGGCGCGGGGCTGCGCCACTATGTCATCCACGGCGACCTGACGACGCCCGAAGACCTGCGGCGCATGGCCGCGCTCGGTTTCACGACGAGCTTCAACCCGCAGATCAAGCGTTCCCTCTCGCACCAGCTGGTCGACGTACTCGGCCGGGAGCGCACGGACTACCAGTGGCCGTACCGCACCGCACTCGATCTCGGCGTCTCGGTCGCCAGTGCCTCCGACGCGCCCGTGGTGGGCATGCCGGACTTCCGCGCTGGGCTGACGGCCATGCTGACGCGGAAGAGCCTGGCGACCGGCGAGGTGTTCGGTGCCGAGGAGATCATCGGCCTCGAGGAAGCCCTCGCCAGCTACACGACCGCGGGCGCCTGGCAGGACCACGCCGAGCGCTGGAAGGGCACGCTCGCGGAGGGCATGGTTGCCGACCTCGCCGTGTTCGACGGAGATCTGCTTCGGACTCCGCCCGAGGAGATCGTGGATCTGCCGGTCGCCATGACCGTCCTCGGCGGCGAGGTCGTCTACGACGCGTCGAACGGCACGCCTTCTTCGACTGCCTCCACCGCATCCGCGGCGAGTGGCCTCGCGAAGTACATGAGCACCGGCTGCTGCCACGGCTGAGCGCTCCGACGGAAGCTTCCGTTGTCGGCAGCGGGTCGTGAGTGTTGCGCCGGTCCCGAACCCGTGCCCGTGAAGGCGCGGCACTCACCACCGCTGGGTCACGTCGAGGTAGGCGTTCATGGTGCGGAGGGTGTGCGCGCGGGTTGCCTGCTCGATCTCGTCCGCCGACGCGCCACCGCGCAGGAGGTCGAGAACGTGCTCGTGCTCGTCGACCGAGGCGGCGGGCCGCGTGGGCAGGAAGGTGAAGCTGGAGCGGCGGATGAGCGACATGCGGTGCCATTCGCGGTCGAGCAGGTCGAGCAGGTGACGGTTGGGGCACGGTGCGCAGAGCAGCCGGTGGAACTGCTTGTTGAGCTCGGTGAACCGCACGGGGTTGAAGTCGGAGCCGTGCAGGGCACGCATGCGCTCGTTGAGCGCGGCGGCCTCGTCGAGGCGGGTGCTGTCCAGGTGCGGCGCCGCCAGCGCGGTCGCGGCGCCTTCGAGGTAGGCGAGCACCTGCATGGTGTCGGTGTAGTCGGCGGTGTCGATGCCGGTCACCTCGGCGCCGACGTTCTGGGTGAACGTCACTAGACCTTCGGCTTCGAGTCGCCGGATGGCTTCGCGCACCGGCACGGGGCTGACGGTGAACTCGCGGGCGAGCTGGTCGAGGACGAGCCGGTAACCCGCGCTGTAGCGTCCGGTGAGGATGCGTTCGCGCAGCTGCCGGTACACGGTCTCCGACTTCGACAGCGCGCGGGCACCAGCCGCGGCGGTGTCCGTCATGACGGTCCTCTCTCTACAGCTGGTTGCCGACCTTGAAACCCTCGGCCGTGTCGTCCTTGCGAGTGTAGGAGAAGCCGTCGGCGCCGATGGTCACGTCCATCTCCCTGGGTTGTTCGCGTTCGCGGAGCGGCACGGGTTCGCCGTCGAGGTCGAGCACGGTGGATGCGTCGGTGTACCAGCTGGGTACGACGGCGTGGCCCCACCAGTCACGGCGCTGGTTGTCGTGCACGTCCCAGGTGACGACGGGGTTGTCGGGGTCGCCGGTGTAGTAGTCCTGGGTGTAGATCTCGATGCGGTGGCCGTCGGGGTCGCGCAGGTAGAGGTAGAAGGCGTTGGACACGCCGTGCCTGCCGGGGCCACGTTCGATGGCGTCGGAACGGCGCAGGGCACCGAGCTTGTCGCAGATGTAGAGGATGTTGTGCTTCTCGTGGGTGGCGAAGGCGACGTGGTGCATCCGAGGTCCCGCGCCGCCGGTGAGGGCGGTGTCGTGGACGGTGTCCTTGCGGGCGAACCAGGCGGCGTAGGTGACGCCGTCGTCGTCGCGGATGTCCTCTGTGCGTTTGAAGCCGAGATCCTCCAGGTAGGTGGCGCCGGCCACGACGTCGGGGTAGACCTGGTTGAAATGGTCGAGCCGGACGATCGCGCCCGCGCCGTACAGCTCGTACTGCCAGGTCAGGCGCGGCACGTGCGCGACGTCGTAGAAGAACTCGTACGGGAAGCCGAGCGGGTCGAGCACACGCACGACCTCACCGATCCCGGTGCGGAACCCGGCGGGCTCGCGCCGGATTTCGCAACCCAGCGCGCGATAGTAGGCCTCGGCCGCGTCCAGTTCGCAGGGGTTTCGCACGCGGAAGCCGAACGCGGCGATCGCGGGCTCAGGACCCTTGCGCAGTACCAGGTTGTGGTGGATGAACTCCTCCAGCGCGCGCAGGTGGATCTCGTGACCGTTCTCCTCGGTCACGACCAGCCCGAGAACGTCCACATAGAACTCGCGGGACGCCGCGAGGTCGCTGACCACGAGCTCGAGGTAGGCGCAGCGCACGATGTCGGGCGGCGTGGCGGTCATCGGAGGCTCCTTGCTCCCGAGAAGAACGGGTCCTGATCGTTGTAGCCACCGGCGCCGAAGCGTGCGGTGTGCACGTCGCCGAGTGTGATGTGGACGGCCTGCTGCTCGGTGTAGAAGTCCAGGGAGCGGTAGCCGCCCTCGTGGCCGAGGCCGGAGGCCTTCACTCCGCCGAACGGCGAACGCAGGTCGCGGACGTTGTGGGAGTTGATCCACACCATGCCCGCCTCGATCCGGTCGGCCACCTTGTGCGCCCGCCGTAGGTCGTTCGTCCACACGTATCCGGCGAGTCCGTACTGGACGTCGTTGGCGAGGTCGACCGCCTCGTCGTCGGTGTCGAACGGCGTGATGGCGACGACGGGCCCGAAGATCTCCTCCTGGAAGATCCGTGCCGTGCGGGGCACGTCGGCGAACACGGTGGGGGAGAGGTAGTTGCCGTCGGGCAGATGCTCCGGTCGCCCGCCGCCGGCGACGAGCCTGGCCTCGCTCTTGCCGGTCTCGACGTAGCCCAGGACGCGCTGGTGGTGCTCCGGATGTACGAGGGCGCCCACCTCGGTCGCCGGATCGGCCGGGTCACCGACCTTGATGTTGGCCGCGCGCTCGGCGTAGCGGGCCACGAACTCGTCGTAGACGGACCGCTCGACGAGGATGCGGGAGGAGGCGGTGCAGCGCTCGCCGTTGAGGGAGAACACACCGAACAGGGTCGAGTCCAGCGCCGCATCGAGGTCCGCGTCGGCGAAGACGAGCGCGGGGGACTTGCCACCCAGCTCCATCGAGAGGCCCTTGAGGCCGTCGGAGGCGTTCGCGAAGATCAGTTTCCCGGTGCTGGTCTCGCCGGTGAACGAGATCAGGTCGACGTCGGGATGCTTGACCAGCGCGTCACCCGCGACCTCGCCGATGCCGTTGACCAGGTTGAACACCCCGTCGGGCAGCCCGGCTTCGGAGAAGATCCGGGCCCACAGGGAGGCCGACAGCGGCGTGAACTCCGCGGGCTTGAGCACGACGGTGCAGCCGCCGGCCAGTGCGGGGGCGAGCTTCCACGACTCCAGCATGAACGGCGTGTTCCACGGCGTGATCAGCCCGGCCACGCCGACCGGCTTGCGGTTGACGTAGTTGAGCTGCATGCCCGGCACCTTGTATGCGTCGTCCGACTGGGCCACGACCAGGTCGGCGAAGAACCGGAAGTTCTCCGCGGCGCGGCGGGCCTGCCCTTTCGCCTGGGTGACTGGCAGCCCGGTGTCGAAAGACTCCATGGTGGACAGTTCCTCGTCGATCGACTCGACAGCGTCGGCGATCCGGTTGAGGATCCGGGCGCGCTCGCGGTTCTTCATCCTCGGCCACGGGCCGGTGGTGAAGGCGCTCCGCGCGGCCGCGACGGCGGCATCGATGTCCGCCCTCCCGCCGGCGGCAGCCCGGGTGTAGACCTCGTTGGTGGCGGGCGCGAGCACGTCGAACGTCGCGCCGTCGGCGGAGCCGGTGCGCTCGCCGTCGATGTAGTGCGGAATCGGGTCGGGGATGTTCACGTGAGGCTCCTCGCCGGGACGGGAGTGAGGTACTGCTCGGCCTCGGCGGCCAGCGCGCGCACGGTGTGCTGGCCCTGCTCGGTCAGCGGGATCAGCGGCGGCCGGACGTGGCCCGAGCGGATCAGGCCGCGACGGGCCATCAACCATTTCGCCGGTGCCGGGTTGGTCTCGGTGAACAGCAGGTCGACCAGCGGGTGCACGCCGTAGTGCAGCTCGCGGGCCCGGTCCCAGTCACCGGCGACGGCCGCCTCGTAGGTCTGGGCGACGGTGGCCGGTGCGATGTTCGACAGTGCGGAGATGAAGCCGATCCCGCCGAGCGCGATCAGCGGCAGGCACAGCAGCTCGATCCCCGACCACATCAGGACGTCTCGCCCGCAGGCGTGCATGACGCGGGAGAAGTGCTCGAAGTCCTTGGTGGTCTCCTTGATGCCCACGATGTTGTCGTGGTCGCGGTACAGCCGGGCGAACGTCTGCGGCGCCAGCTCGACCGCGGTGCGCACCGGCACGTTGTAGGCGACGATCGGGAGGTCCGGGAACTCGCGGGCGACCGTGGAGTACCACGTGTAGAGCGCCTCCTGCGTGGGGCGCGCGTAGTACGGCGTGACGATCAGGACGGCGTCCGCACCCGCGTCGGCGGCGACGCCGGTGAGCTCCAGCGTTTCGTCGAGCTTCGCCGAGCCCGTGCCGGGCAGGAACGGCACCTCGTCGGCGACCTCCGCGGCGACGAGCCGGATCGTCTCGGCGCGCTCGGCGAGCGTCTGCGCCGACGGCTCCCCGGTCGACCCGCCGATCGAGATCCCCCGCGAGCCGTTGGCGAGCTGCCAGCGCACCATCGTTCGCAGCGACTCGTGGTCCACGGCTCCATCGTCGGTGAAGGGGGTGAACAGGGGTGCGATCGCGCCCCTGATGCGGGACGGGTCGGATCGGAATCGCATCGGTCTTCCTCTCAATCCTGTCAGTCCTGCGCCTCGTACCGCTGCCGCCACCGCGTGGTCAGCGGGTACAGGCCGTGCACGGGCTCGCCTTGCCGGACCATCTCGGCGATGAACGCCTCTTCCTTCTCCTGGATCTCGGCCGCCTCCAGCACCTCACGCACGAGACCGGGCGGGATGACGAGCGCGCCGTCGTCGTCGGCCACGATCACGTCTCCCGGCGCAACGGTGGCCCCGCCGCACGCGATCGTCGTGTCCGTCTCCCACGGCACATGCCTGCGCCCGAGCACCGCCGGATGGTGCCCCGCGCAGAACACCGGCAGGCCGGTCGAGGCGACGGCGGCGGCGTCGCGTACCGCGCCGTCGGTGACCACTCCCGCGGCGCCGCGGACCTCGGCCCGCAGCGCGAGGATGTCGCCGAGCGTGCCCGCGTTCGCGTCGCCCCTCGCGTCCATGACCAGCACCTCGCCCGGACCGACGGTGTCGAACGCCTGCTTCTGCGCGTTGAAGCCGCCGCCCCGCTCGGCGAAGAGATCCTTGCGATACGGCACGAACCGCAGCGTCCGCGCGAGGCCGACCAGGCGCCGGCCCGGCACCAGCGGCCGGACCCCGTCGATGGAGACCTCGTCGAACCCCCGCCTGCGCAGCTGCACCGACAGCGTCGCCACCGCCACCGCCGCCAGTCGCTCCCGGATCTCCGCGGTGAGTACCGGTTCCGGCGCGCGGTCCCACGCGTCGGCGCGTTGCGCCTCGTCCACCTTCGGCGGACTGCCCCACGAGGCCAGCGCCGGGCCCGCGACCACGTCGGTGGCCAGGCGTCCCGAAGTGAGCGCCGGGTCGTCGAGGGAAAACACCTCCACCTCCAACCGCTGCCCCGGCTCGGTGACCGACGCGCCCGCAGGCGTTCCGGTGAGCACGACATCGCCCGGTTCGAGCGTCATCACGCGGGAGAGGTCGGCCAGCATCAGCCCGAACGGGAAGATCAGGCCCGCGCTGCTGTCGTCCTGGACGAGCACCCCGTCCAGCCACGTGCGGATGCCGATCCGCCCCGGATCGAGCCGCCCGGCCGGGATCAGGCCCGGGCCCAGCGGCGTGAAGCCGTCACCGCCCTTCGACCGCACATTGGAGCCTCGATCGGCGTAGCGCAGGTCGTGCAGGCCGAGATCGTTGGCCGCGGTGACCCAGCCGACGTGCGCCCACGCCTCGTCCGGGGTCACGTCGCGTGCGGCCTCGCCGACCACCAGCGCGATCTCGCCTTCGAAACCCAGAAGTTCCGTGCCGTCCGGCCGGGTTACCGCGCCCGGTCCGGTGACCGACGAGCCGGTTTTGAGGAAGTACGACGGATGCGCAGGCGTTCGACCGCGCTGTGCGGCTCGCGAGCTGTAGCTGAGGTGGACGGCGATCACCTTGCCCGGCCGGTGACCGAGTAGTCCGGTGATCGGGTCGCTGCTCACCAGGGTGCCCCCATATCAGTGACGATATCGTATATGATTGCCCGGCCGGAAGTATCACGTCAAGCCGCGGCTGTCTTGAGGCTGAAGCCGGGCGCCGTGACGTCGGAGGCTGTCAGGGCGGCGCCACGGCTGAGCAGCCTGCGGGCGGCCTGGTAGTCGGCGGGCCGGTTGACGGCCTCGAGGGCGACCAGGCGGCCGTTCCGGAACGCGGCGACGGAGAACCGGCCGCTGTCCGGGTCGCCGAGCAGTGCCGTCTCGTCATGCCGGTGCGTGAGTCCGGCGATCTGCAGCCGCAGTCCTTTCTGGTCGCTCCAGAACCAGGGCAGAGCCTGGTACGGGCACCGTCCTGGTGCGACGATCTCGCGCGCGACGTGCGCGGCCTGCCCGGTCGCGTTCTGCACCGACTCCAGGCGCAGGAGCGTCCCCGCGTGAGTGCTGGGGAAGCGCGCGCAGTCGCCGATGGCGAAGACTCGTTCGTCGGCCGTGCGCAGCGTCTCGTCCACGAGGATGCCGTCGCCCGTCGGGAGGCCGGCGCGCGCGGCGAGTTCGGTGTCGGGTGTGACGCCGGCGCCGACGACCACGAGATCGGCGGGATGATTCCGCCCGTCGGTGGCGCGAACGGCCGTGACGCGGCCGCGGACACCGAGGAACTCCGCAGCCGCGACGCCGAGCCGGACCTCGACGCCACGTGCTCGGTGCGACTCGGCGAAGAACCGCGATACCGGGCTGGTGACGGCCCGGCCCATGAGCCGGTCGGCGCCTTCCAGCAGGGTCGTGGTGATCCCGTCGCGGGCGACGGCGGCGGCGAACTCGAGCCCGATGAACCCGCCGCCGACGACCACGACATGGCGTGCGGTGCCGATGCGCCGCGCGAGCTCGCGGGCGTGGGCCAGCGATCGCAGCGGCAGCACCCCGTCCAGGGACTTCCCGGGCACGCCCAGCGTGCGGGGCCGCGCCCCGGTGGCCAGCACCAGGTGTTCCCACGCGATCCGCGTGCCGCTCGCGAGCTGCACGCACGCGGTCGCCAGGTCGATGCCGGTGGCCCGCTCACCCGTGAGGAGGTCGATGGACTCGGACGGGTAGAACGACTCCGGCCGAAGCTGGATGGCCTCTTCGGTGGCTGCGCCCAGGAGAAACGCCTTCGACAGTGGCGGTCGCTGGTAGGGGAGCGCAGGCTCGTCGCCGATCAGCACGATCCGCTCGGCGTAACCCGCCTGGCGCAGCGATACGGCGAGGTGCACGCCGGCCTGGCCCGCGCCGACGATCACGGTGCTCACACCTGCTCCCGCGGCACCCGCACGGCCAGCCCCTCCATGGCCTCGGTGATCGGCAGCTGGCAGCTGAGCCTGCTGCCGTCCTCGCGGGCGCCGGCGGTGCAGTCGAGCATCTCGTCCTCGTCGTCGCCGACCGCGGGCAGCCGGTCCGAATCGGACGGATCGGTGTAGACGTGGCAGGTCGCGCACATCGCGTTGCCGCCGCATTCCGCGACGATGCCCTGTACTCCGGCCGCGAGCGCGGCCCGCATCACGGTGGTGCCGGCGTCCACGTCGAGCGCGGTCTCCGTGCCGTCCGGTTGCACGTACACGATCTTGGGCATGGTCTCCGGCTCCTCACACGTCCCAGCGGGCGGGCAGGTTCAGCAGGCCGCGGAACACCCAGCCGCCCCAGCGAACGGGCTCGGCGCCGGACAAGCGGAGACCGGGGAGCCTGCGGAACAGGGTCGGCAGTGCCACCGCGCCGACCTGCGCACGGGCCGTCCACGTGCCGAGGCAGAAGTGCGGCCCGCCGCCGAAGGCCAGATGGACCCGGCCGGTGCGGTCGATGTCGAACGTGTCGGGGTTGTCGAACACGGACTCGTCGCGGTTGGCCGAGGCGAGCACGATGCCGAGCTTCGCCCCGGCCGGAAGGACGGTGCCGCCGAGCTCGGTCTCCATTGTGGTCTGTCGCGGGTACATGCCGATCGGCGCCACCCAGCGCACCGTCTCCTCGAACACGTCCTTGAACCGGGAGGGGTCGGCCTCGACCCGGGCTCGCTGCTCGGGGTGGGTCAGCAGGGCATAGGTGCCGACCGTCGTGGCATCGCGCGGCTCGTTCAGGCCACCGCCGATGAACAGCTTGATGTTGTCGCGGATCTGCCGCGGAGTGAGGGGATCCTCGGCATGCAGCATCGCCGAGATCACCGAGTCGTCCGGGTGCGCGGACAGCCGCTCGATGGCGGCGTCGACGGCTCGTTCCACACCTCGCGCCGCGGATTCGGCGCGCTGCCAGACGACCGGGTCGTCGGCGTAGTTGCCCGTTCCGTCCATCATGGCCTGCGACCAGGTCTGCAGATCCTGCGCGGGCACGTCGGCCAGGCCGAGTACCGCCGCCAGGCATTTCGCGGCCATCGGTGCGGCGAACTCGGTGAAGAGGTCGGCCTCGCCGCGATCGCGGAAGCCGTCGATCAGCTCGTCGGCGATGCGCTGGAACGCTGGCGTCCACCGCTGTTTGACCATCCGCGGCCGCAGCGCCGGCTCCGCGGCCTTGCGTTCGCGGAGGTGGTCCGCGCCGTCCTGACGCAGCATTGTCAGACCCATCACCCGGATCATCAGCGAGTGCGTCTCGGCGGCGCTGAAGATCTCCGGGTGCTTCTCCAGGTAGGCGATGTCGGAATGTCGCGTGAGGAGGTACCGGTTCGCGGCGGGGACCCAGGCGACCGGCTGGTTCTCGCGGAGTGTGCGGTAGATCGGGTAGGGGTCCGACCACAGCTCGTCGAGCTGGATCGTGCGGGCGAAGTCGTCGATGACCTGGGCCATGGTGGTGCCTTCCCGGATCAGGAGGGGCTGTGGTGGCTCCAGCCTGACCCGGAGCGCCCACCGGGGAAAAGCACAGGTATCCGGCCAGGCACCTCAGGAAAACTCATAAGAGGCCGCGGATGGGGTCTCGGGTCGTGAGTGCGTAACAGTGTTCTAACTCGCGTGCGCACTCACGAGAGGTGACCAGGCACAATGCCGGGCCTGCCCTGGGGCAGGGACAGGCTCTAAGTGGCCCTACGCCGCGTCGTCGGCGAACTCCTCCTGGCAGAAGGCGAGGAACTCGGCCGAGCGACGGGCGAGGCGCGTGTGCCGGGGCCACGCGAGCAGGACGGACACCTCGTAGCCGGACAGCTCGGCGATTGCCTTGTACACCACGGGCAGTCCCTCGTAGGTCCGGTCGTTGGCCGGGCGCTGGATCAGCATCGCGTAGCCGAGGCCGCGGCCGACCAGAGCCCTCGCGGTCTCGAAGTTGCTCGTGCGGTGCCGCACCAGCGGCTTGACCCCGGCGTCGGCGCACAATCGCAGCGTGTGGTGCGAGCTCGGCGGCGCGTCCAGCAAGACCATCGGCTCGCCGGCGAGGTCGTGCAGGGCGACCTCGGGGTCGGCGGCCAGGCGGTGGTCGGCGGGCAGCAGCACGTGCGGCCGCCGCCGATACAGCTCCACCTGGGCGATCTCGGGTTGGATCTCCATGTCGTAGAGCACGGCGAGATCGAGCTCGCCTGCCAGCAGGAGCCGCTGCAGGGCGTCCTGCGTGCCCTCGGTGAAGTCGATCTCGACCCGAGGGTGCCGGGCGTCGAAGCCGTGCAGGAGCCGGGGCAGCACCGTCGGGGCGAGCGTGAGATAGCAGCCGAGCGCGAGGCTGCCGGCCAGCTCCCCCGCGTCGCTCCCGCTCTCCACCTCGAGCTCCGCCGCCTGCCTCAGCAGCGCCCTGGCCTGCTGCAACGCTTGGGCTCCGGTAGGGGTGAGCGTGATGCCGTGCGCCTTGCGCCGCACACACAGCTGGGCTTTCAAGGCGCGCTCGAGCTCGTTCAGCGCCAGTGACACCGCTGACTGTGACACGTGCAGCCGGCTCGCCGCCCCGCTGATCGTGCCCTCCTCCGCGGCGGCGACGAAGTACCAGAGCTGCCGGAGTGAGAACCCCGGGAGCTTGCTCAGTTTTTCCACGGTAGCTCCCCAGAATTCTGTTCTTTACCTGAGGTTCTGTACCCGCTCACTGTAGACCGCGTCGAACTCCCCGGCGTTGAGGAGAAATGCGATGAGCCAGGTCGATGCCCGGCAGGGCAGCTCAGCGGCAACAAGCACCGTGCGACCGCTCCGCGTCGCGCTGGCCAGCCTGATCGGCACTGCCGTCGAGTGGTACGACTACTTCATCTACGGGATGGCCGCCGCGCTCGTGTTCGGTCCCCAGTTCTTTCCCGGGTTCTCGCCGCTGGCCGGGACGCTGGCCTCGTTCGCGACCTTCTCCGTCGGCTTCCTCGCCCGCCCGCTCGGTGGGATCGTGATGGGTCACTTCGGTGACCGCGTCGGCCGCAAGTCGATGCTGGTGATCTCGCTGATGCTGATGGGACTCGCCACGGTCGGTATCGGCCTGCTGCCGACCTACGCCGCCATCGGCGTATGGGCCCCGATCCTGCTGGTGGTGCTCCGCCTGCTCCAGGGTGTCGGCGTCGGCGGGGAATGGGGCGGCGCCGTGCTCATGGCCGTCGAGCACGCTCCGAAGCGCAAGCGCACCTTCTACGGGAGCTTCCCGCAGATGGGCGTGCCGGGAGGGTTCGTCCTCGCCGGCGTGGTGTACCTGGTCATGACGACGACGCTGAGCCCGGACGCCATGACCAGCTGGGGCTGGCGGGTGCCGTTCCTGGCCAGCGCGGTGCTGCTGGTGGTCGGTCTGGTGATCCGGCTGTCCATCTCCGAAAGCCCCGACTTCCAGGCGGTCAAAGACTCGGGTGCGCAGGAACGGCTGCCCATCGTCACGGTGCTGCGCAAGAACTTCAAACAGGTGCTGCTTGCCGCTGGGGCCTTCGCGGGCAACAACGCGCTCGGCTACATCTTCATGGCCTACCTGCTGTCCTACTCGACGACAGTGCTGGGGCTCGACCGTGCGATGGTGCTGACGTTCACGGTGATCGCCTCGACGGTGTGGCTCGTGCTGACCCCGATCGCGTGCGTGCTGTGCGACCGGTACGGCAAGCGGCCGGTGCTGCTCTTCGGCTCCGTCGGGCAGCTCGCGTGGGCGCTGGCACTCTTCCCGCTGGTGAACACCGCGAGCCCCGCGCTCGTGCTGGTCGCCATGATCGGCATGGCGACGTTCCTCGCGATCGTCTACGGGCCGCTGGCAGCCCTGTTCGCCGAGCTGTTCTCCCCCGAGGTCCGCTACAGCGGGGCGTCCCTCGGCTACCAGGTCGGCTCGATCATCGGCGGCGGGCTCGCTCCCACGGTCGCGACCGCCCTCTACGTGAGCGCGAACTCCACCACCCCGGTCAGCGCCTACCTCGCCGGAATGGCGGCGCTGACGCTCGTGTGCCTCGCGTACCTGACCCGGCGGCGGGCCGCGAGCGGTGCCCGCTGACAGCCGGGCGAGTGGGCAGGAATTCGATCATCGCAGCTCGCCGGATCTGCCAGGATGTGGCCATGTCGATTGATCGCGACATCCTGTTCCGCCTGGCCACCAGTACCCGCTTGGAGCGGGTCATGCGGTCCGTGCCGCGCGGGCAGGATCTGGCGTGGCGAGCGGCATCGCGCTACGTCGCGGGCACGTCGGTCGCCGAGGCTGTCCGGCTGGTCCGGGAGTTCCACGGACAGGGTGTGGCCGGCAGTATCGATCAGTTCGGCGAGCTGGTCGGTGATCCGGCGGTCGCGCGGCGCGTAGCCGACGACTACGTGAGCCTGGCCACCGAACTCGCCCACCTACCGGAGGACACGTGGCTGGCGATCGACCTTTCCCACCTCGGGCTTGACGTCGATCCGGCACGCTGCGCCGACAATCTCGCCGCGATCGCGCAAGCGCTGCCCGAGGGGCGGCGTGTGCAGGTGGGCGCCGAGGACCATGTGCGTGCGGACGCCGTCCTGTCCTGTGTGCTCACCGCCGCGGGCAGGGGACTGGCCGGCCGGCTCGGCGCCACCGTCCAGGCGAACCTCCATCGCACGCCGGACGATGCGCGGTGTCTGCTGGATGCCGGCGTGCACATCCGGCTGGTCAAAGGCGCCTACGTCGAGCCATCCGACCGGGCCTATCCCTATGGCGAGCCCACCGACGTCGCCTTCCTGCGGCTGGCACACCAGCTTGCGGAGGCCAAGGCGCCATTCGCACTGGCCACCCACGACGGTGTCCTCCGCGAGGCACTGATAGCCGCACACGGTCCGGTACCCGTCGAGCAACTGCTCGGCGTGCGCCCGGACGTGGTGACCGACCTCGTGGCCCGTGACGTACCCGTTCGCGTGTACGTGCCCTTCGGCCACAACTGGTTCCGCTACTGGATGCGCCGCGTCGCCGAGTCACGCGGCGCCTGAGCCGTCGATCCGGGACGCGGTGCGAGTTCCTGCGCCGTGTCCCGGATGAGCCGGCGGACGATGCGGGCGGGCCGGGAGGGCTGGCTGCCCTGACGCTGGGTCAGACACAGGTGGATCGGGTGCGCGTCGCGCAGGGGGATCCAGGTCAGGCCGGTGATGTCGGCGGAGGTGTCGAGCCGGGCGAGAATTCCCGGCCCGACTCCTTGGCCGACCATCACTTTGACTGTCCGTGCCGACATGGCCTGGACGACGACATCAGGACTTTGCAGGTGCTGGTGCAGGATTTCCCACATCACCGTCCCGCTGCGCATGGTGACGATGGGCCAGGTCGCGAGGTCTCGCCAGTTGACGTGGTCCCTGCCGGCGAGTGGGTGGTCGGCGCGCAGGTACACGCCGAGTGGTGCCGTGAGCAGGGGCACGCGCTGCAGTCCTTCCGATGCCGGGCTTGCCGGCATGGTGATCACCCCGAAGTCCAGCTCGCCCGCCAGCACAGCGGCTTCGAGCTCGGTCGAAGCTCCTTCACGGACAGTGAACCGCAGGCCGGGATGGTGTTTGCGAAGACGCCCCACGACCGGCGCGATGATCATCTCCGCGGTGACCGAGACGCCGCCGATCTGCACCCGCCCCCGGTACGAGCCGCTTGACTCCATCGCCGCCTCGCGGACGCCATCCTCCGCCTGGACCAGCCGGTGGAGTGGCTCGAGCAGGGCCTGACCGGCTGCCGTCGGCCGCACGCCGTGGCGGCTGCGGGTCAGCAGTACGACATCGAGTTCCTCCTCGAGCAGCGTGAGCTGCTGGCCGATCGTGGGCTGGCTGACACCGCACCGGTCGGCCGCCGACCGTAGCGATCCGGTCTCGACGGCAGCCAGGAAGTACCGCGCTCGTTCCACCCGCATCGGCCAAAGATAAAGGAAAAACCTTTCACCGATGAGCTGTGTCGCCATCTTCCCGGAGCCTGCGTCGCAGGGCACCGTGATCAGGCGTCGTCACGGCGCGTTCGACGACTCCGATCGTGAAAGGAAAATGTGGTGACCGACGGTCCATTGAGCGGGGTGCGTGTGCTGGATGTGTCGACCATCCTGGCCGGTCCGCTGGCGTCCTCACTGCTCGGTGAGTTCGGCGCCGAGGTGATCAAGGTCGAGCATCCCGACGAGGGCGACCCGGCGCGGCACTATCCGCCGCTGGAGGACGGCGTGTCCGCAGGCTGGGCGATGCTCGGCCGCAACAAGCGAAGCGTCACGATCGACCTGCACCACCCGGACGCGGCCGGCCTCGTCGGCCGGCTGGTCACGGCGGCGGATGTCGTCGTGACCAACTTCCGCCCGGCAACGCTGCGCCGCTTCCGGATCGACTTCGACGATCTCCGGGCGTACCGGCCGGATCTGGTGATGGTTCACGTCAGCGCGTACGGGCGCACCGGCCCTTATGCCGACCGTCCGGGCTTCGCCCGCGTGGCGGAAGCCTTCGCCGGTCTGACTTACCGTACGGGCGACCCCGACCGGCCCCCGGTCTTCGCCGGCTATCCCGTCGCCGACGGCGTCACCGGGATCTACGCCGCGTTCGCCGCCCTGCTCGCGCTCCGCCAGCGCGATCGCACAGGCCAGGCCCAGCTCGCCGACATCCCGCTCTACGAGCCGTTGCTGCGGATGATGGAGGACTTCATCGCCGACTACGGCGCCACCGGTGAGAGCCGTGAGCGGCAGGGAAATCGCAATCCGCACATCAGCCCCAACAACCTGTATCTCACCCGTGATGGGCACTGGCTCGCACTGCCCGCCTCGACCGAGCAGATGTGGCGACGGCTGGTCAAGGTCATGGACGCTGCGGACCTCGCGGTCCACGACTCCATGACCGCCCGGCTGGAGCACCGCGAGGAGATCGAGGCACGTGTCGCGGCCTTCGTGGCCGCGCACGACCTGGAACCGCTGATGTCGCGGCTCCTCGACGCCGGAATCGCGGCCGGACCGGTGAACTCGGCGGCGGACATCTGCGCCGACCCGCACATCCGGGCCCGAGGGTCGGTGGTGGAGGTGGCCGACGAAGGCGGGGGACGCTCGTATCTCATGCAGGCGCCCGCCGGCCGGTTCTCCGGTTTCGACGGCTCCATCAACCGCCCGGCGCCGGTCCTCGGCGAACACACCACCGAAGTGCTGCGGGAGCTTGCCGGGCTACCGGATTCGGAGATCGACGACCTGCGCCGTCGTAGCGTGGTCTGACGAGAAAGGGACCCATCAATGACGATGGCCTACATATCCATCATCGTCCTGGTCTTCTTGTTCGCGGCGACCCTGCTGCCGGCATTCGACCTCGGATTGGCCACCCTTTCCGCGGCGTTCGTCCTCGGACTCGCGGCCGGGGTCCCGGCAGAAGAGGTGACGGGGTTCTTTCCGGCCGACTTCTTCGTGCTGATCGTCGGCGTGACGGCCCTGTTCGCCACGGCCCAGCTCAACGGAACCCTCGACTGGCTGCTCGACCTGCTCCTCCGGCTGGTTCGTGGCCGCCTGTTGCTGGTCGCTCTGGTCCCGTTCGTGGTCGGGGCCGTGCTGACCGCCATCGGCACCCTGCCCGCCGCCGCGACCGCGATCGTCGCCCCGATCGCACTGAGCCTCGCCGCGCGCCACGGGATTTCGCCGCTCGTGGCAGCGATCCTCGGCATCACCGGAATCATCAGCGGGCTGCTGTCGCCGCTGGCCGTCTACGGTGTCACGGCCCGGGAGCTGAGCGACAGACTCGGCCTCCCGCTGCCCAGTTCGGCGTCCGTGACGTTCCTCCTCGGTGGACTGCTCACCGGACTGCTCGTGTGCGCGGCCTGCCTGCTGGTCGGCACGCGTATCGGTGCCGTGCCACGGGGCCGCGTCCCCCTCGGCGGGCCGGCACGCCAGGCCACGGAACCACCGGACACAGTCGCCGGGCCCGGCACCGCGGGAAAGGCACAGTCCGCGACGGTCGCCGCCACCGCGGCCGCAGCTACTGCCGGGGACAGGAAAACCCGCACCGTCACGGTCTTGTGCCTGCTCGCCGTCGTGGTTCTCTCGGTCGGCTTCGACATGAACGTGGGCTACCTCGGCCTGACGGCGGCGATGATCCAGCAGGTGGTGTTCCGGCTGGAGCCCAGCGCCATCGTGTCGAGGATCCCGTGGGGAGTGGTGTTGCTGATCGGCGGTCTGCTCACCTACGTCGGCCTGATGCAGCATCTGGGTGCGTTCGAGCGAATCAGCGAGCTGCTTCGGGTCGACGGATCGCCCATGCTGAGCCTGCTGGTGCTGTGCTACATCGCCGGTGTCACCTCGTTCGCCGCCAGCTCGATCGCGGTGTTCGTGACCGCCATGCCCCTGCTGCCCCCACTGGTGGAGGCCGGCATCTCCCCGGTCGGTGGTGTGCTCGCCCTCGCCCTGGCCTCCGTGCTCGTCGACATCAACCCGCTCGGCATCACCGGCGGACTGATCCTCGGTGCCGCCGAACCGTCAGCCCGGCCCCGCCTGTTCCGCCAGCTCCTCAGCTACGGCCTCGTCTCGGTCGCCGTCGCGCCCCTGGCGGCCTGGGCGGCCTTCGGCTCCTGGTGATCAGTCAGCTTCCGGTCGCGTGGCGATGCCACCGATGAGGAGATCGACGATCTCGCCGGCCAGGTCGCTGACAGCGTCGTCCGGCTGGTCGTCGATCTTCCTGTACCACATGTCGACGGCGTTGAGGCTGCTGAGCAGTGTGCGGGTGGCGAGTGCCGAGTCGGGCGCCCGCAATGAACCGTCGGCGATGCCCTCGGAAACCACCCGGTGGAACATGTGCTCGTAGTCGCGCCTGAGCTTGTTGAGCGATCTCAGCGCCTCACGTTGCCGGTCTTTCAGTGCCGTCGACGATTGAGCGCGCACACCCTCGTGAACAACATGGTGGTAGGCGAGATCCGTCATCAGGTTCGTCACGTGGGCAACGGACATCGCCACCAACCGCTCGCAGCCGGTTCCGTCGCCACGGGCGTGCGGCTCGACCTTCGCCCTGACGCGTCGCATGCCTTCCTCGTACACAGCGAGGAAGAGGTCGAACTTCGATCGAAAGTGGTAGTAGATAAGACCCTTGGTCGCGCCGACCTGCTCGGCGACGTCGTCGATCGTCGCGCTCCCGAAACCCTGGAGCTGGAACGCCTCCGCGGCGGCGTCCAGAATGCGCTCCCTGGTGCCGGTGTCCACACCGGGACCTGTACTCAACTGTGCCTCCATCGATCAGGGTGCCGGCACCATCATGGCACCGCGGCTGGTCCGCGTCGGTCACATCGGACGGTTGACTTCGAGTGCCCGCGTTCACATAATACTCGGTAGTATCGCTGATGAGAGGCTTCTACTGTGTTCGTGAACTCTTCTGGCAACGTCGCCGGCCCCGACTGCCCGCGGCGCGAAACTGCCCATGGGGGATCTGGATAGAGCGGTCCCGGTTCTGCAGCGGCGTGACCAGGCCTGCCTCCGTATCTCCCACCTCCGTCGCAAGGGATTGAGCATGACACCTGTCGTTGTCATCGTGCTGGTCTACTTCGTCATCATGTTCGGAGTCGGCTACTGGGCGAAGTCCCGGATGAAGTCGTCCAGGGACTTCCTTGTCGCGGGTCAGACGCTGGGCTTCTTCGTGATGGCGATCGGCACGTTCTCGTCGATCCAGAGTGGTTTCGGCATGATCGGCCACACCGCCAACACCTATTCCTGGGGTGTGCAAGCCGTGGTGTCGGCGGCCTTTCTGGTCCCGTTGGCATTCGCCGTCTCGTGGTTCCTGCTCGGATCGCGGTTGTACAGGCTGGCACGGAAGTACGACGTGTACTCGATCCCCGATGTCATTCGCATCCGGTATCCCGGCCGATGGGCGCACCTGTCTATGTCGGTGGCCATGTTCGTCGGTTCCGTGGCGTACATGACCGCACAGGTCACCGCGACCGGTGTGATCATGAGTCTCATATTCGGGACCTCGGTCACCGTCGGCGCCATCATCGGATCCGGGGTGGTGGCGCTCTACACCGTCGCCGGCGGAATGCTGGCCGGCGCCTGGACGGATTTCCTGCAGGGACTACTGATGGTCGTCATGTCCATCGGGACGTTCTTCGTGGCGACCAACACGGTCGGCGGCTGGAGCACCATGCTCGAGACGATCGCCAGCCACGACATCGACTTCCTCCGCCTGGACGCCTCACAGCCACTGACCTACGTCTACACGTTCATCGTCATGGCGGTACTGGGCACCGTGGCGCAGCCCCAGCTGATCACCAAGTTCCTGATGCTCCGTTCTTCATCGGAGCTGAAGTGGGGGGCGCTGGTCGCCTCGCTCGCGTACGGGGTCACGACGCTGTTCGCGCTCAGTATCGGTCTTTCGATGCGCGCACTCACCATCGAAGGCCGGGCGCCCGAGCTCGAGAACATCGACAACACCACCACCTGGTTCTTCGACAACATGGTGTCGCCGGTCTTCGCCGGGTTCGTCCTCGCCGGTCTGCTTGCGGCGATCATGTCCAGTGCTAACTCGTTCATCGCGGTCGGAGCGTCGTCGTTGATGCGGGACCTGACGAGTGCGCTGGGCATCACGGTCCGGAACGAGGTCAGGTGGGCGCGCCTTGCCAGCGTCTTCGTCGTCTTCTGTGCCTTGATCTTCGCCCTCTACCTGTCTCAGGTGGTGTTCCTGCTCGGAGCCATCGGATGGGCGGCGTTCGCGGCCGCCATCTTCGGGCCACTCGTCCTGGGACTGTACTGGCGGCGTGCGACGGGGTTGGCGACCACGGTGGCCATCGCCTTCGGCGTCTTGTCGAACCTTGCCGCGACCATCCTTACCGCTCAGGAGGTGATCACGTTGCCGGCATACATCCAGACCGGTGGCCTCATCACGTGCCTCGGGATCGTGCTGTTCATCGTCGTCTCGGTCGCCGTGCCCTCACGCGAGTCGCTCGAGAAGTTCGTGGACATGAACCGACCGCGCGGCAGCAAGAACGTGGACCTGGTGTAGGCACGCTCGTTGCTGAGTGCACATCGCAAGTGAAGTCGATCGAAGGGTGATGGGATGGGTGTCGATCGCGTCGACCGCCTGGTTCTGTTCTGCTTCACAACTACGACCGTCGCCATCGTGGGAATGGCCTTCGACTACTGGCAGCTCGTCTACTACTCCATTCCGGTACTGACGGCGCTCTTCATGCTCATGGCCGCCCTCAACAGGCGGGAGGAGTGGTCCAGGCCGGTGGTCGTCGGCGTCGCCGTGTTCGGTGGCGTGATGCTCACTCTGTTCGTGGCCGGAAACGTGGCGCTGCATACCGATGGCCGGATCGGTGGACTGCCTGTGGCGACAGCGGTGTTTCTGTATGCGATCTGGCCGGTTACCACGGTGGCGGCACCCCTCCTGTTCGCCTGGGCGTACCACAAGTGGTTGCGCCACGACGTTGAGGATGCTGAGACGGGGTCCGTGGTGTCATAGTCCCCTGTGGACGATGGCGCTGCGTGCGGGGTGGCCGTCACGCCCGCAACGTGCCGTTCTCCTGCGGCAGGGGACCGCACAGCTCGCTGCCGCGCGTACGAAGGAGTGATCGCATCGATCGGAGGAGGACACATGGATGTGTCTTGCGCTTTTCCAACCGCTCTGGACTCTCCGGACAACATCGCACTGGCCGAACGGCTGGGCTATCACCGCGCGTGGGTCTATGACACCCCTCAGCAGAGCCCCGACGTGTGGATGACCCTGGCGCTCGCCGCAGAGCGCACCGAGCGCATCGGACTCGGCCCGGGGGTGCTCGTTCCCAGCCTGCGTCACCCGATGGTCAACGCGGCGGCGACCGCCACGCTCGCCGCGCTCGCGCCAGGGCGGGTGGCGGTGGCCTTCGGTACCGGGTTCACGGGCCGCAGGGCCATGGGCTACGGAGCCGTCCGATGGTCTTTCATGGAGTCCTACATTCGTGCCTACCGGGGCCTGCTCCGCGGCGAGACCGTGGAATGGGACGGCGCGCAGATGCGCATGCTGCACCCCGACGGTCATGCCCCGGATCGCCCGGTCGACGTCCCCGTCCTCGTCGGTGCGCTGGGGCCGAAAGGCAACAAGGTGGCGCGGGAACTCGGTGACGGACTCGTCGCCACCCTCCAGCCGCCGGACTTCATGGCCGAGCATTCCTGGGTCGCCTATCTCGAGTGGGGCACCGTCCTCGATGACGACGAGGACGACGATTCCGACCATGCCCGCGTGGCGGCGGGCCCGGGCTGGGCCCTGTCGTTCCACGGAGCCTACGAGTTCGGTGGACCGGACGCCGTACGGGCGCTTCCGGGAGGGCAGGAGTGGCTCGAGGTCGTGGAAGCTTCGCCGGAGAACCATCGGCACCTTGCTGTCCACTCCGGCCACTGTGTCCAGCTGAATGCCGCGGACGAAGCAGCCTGGCATGCCGGCGGAAGCAGCACGCTCAGGGACGTCACGCTGAGCGGGACACGCGAGCAGATCCGGCGCAGACTCGATGACTACCGTTCCCGCGGCGTCACCGAGATCGTCTTCCAACCCTGCGGGCCCGACGTCGAAGCGGAACTGGAGCGGTTTCTCGAGGCTGCCACCCGCTGAGCACGCCCGCGTGCGGCCTGCACCGCCCCCGTATCCACAGCCCGATGGAGAGATCATGAGTCGTGAAATCAGCACTGCCATCGAAGGACTCGCCTACCTGGAGTGTCCTCGCTGGCACGATCAGCGGATATGGTTCGCCGACTTCTATACGCACCGGGTGTACTCGGCCGCTGAGGACGGCGGCGAACTCCGAGTCGAGGCCGAAGTCTCCCAGCAGCCGTCCGGGCTGGGCTGGCTGCCGGACAACCGGCTCCTGGTGGTCTCGATGCGCGACACCAGGGTGTTGCGTCGTGAGCCTGGCGGAGCACTGGTGACCCATGCCGACCTTTCCGGCAAGGTCAGGGGTCACCCGAACGACATGGTCGTCGACGCCCGGGGCAGGGCGTTCATCGGCGAGTTCGGCTTCGACCTGATGGGCGGAGAGTCGCTGGAGCCCGCCGTCCTGCTGCGCGTGGACCCCGACGGAGCTGTCACCACGGTCGCGGAGGACCTCTGGTTCCCCAACGGCAGCGTGATCACCGACGACGGTGTACTCCTGGTCTGCGAGACGTTCGGCAACCGCGTGACGGCATTCGACATCACCGACGGCGGTGCCCTCGTCAACCGCCGCACCTGGGCCGAGTTCGGAGGGTTGCCCACGGAGAAGGATCTGGAGAACCTGCTTCGGCAGGTCGTCGTCGCTTCGGACGGATGTTGCCTCGACGCCGAGGGAGCACTGTGGATCGCCGATGCTGTTGGCGGCCGGATCCTGCGCGTCCACGAAGGGGGCGAGATCAGCGAGGAGATACCCGCCGGAACCGGGGTCTTCGCCTGCATGCTCGGCGGCGCCGACGGGCGCACGCTGTTCATGTGCGCCGCACCCGACTTCCACGAGGAAGCCCGCAAGAACGCCCGTGAAGGAAGTCTCCTGACAGCACGGGTCGACGTGCCTCGCGCAGGCAGGCCCTGACGCCGTCCTCGCGACCTGCGCCCGCAGGTTGAAGGAGCCGAGCGTGTTGAGCACCATGCAGGACAGCGAACCCGGGAAGGCCCGGCTGAGCTCGCCGGCGCCTGGTCAGAGCAGCTCGTGCGCTTGCTCGCGCAGTGCGGCCAGGGACCGCCGCACGGCGGCGGTGTCGGGCAGGACGGCGAGTAGCAGGGGGTTGTCCTCGCCCTGGTCAGCGGCCAGGATGCGGCGAATCCATTCCATGCCTTCCTTCAGTTCGGCATAGGCGTCCACCGTCCCGTCGTTGCGCGCGAAGTCGCCGAGTGCCGACCGGTGTATCGCGTCGATCAGTGCGGCGAGGGCCACCGGCAGGAACGAGGGGCTGTCCGCGGGCAGGTGTTCACGGAGGTAGGCGGTGGTCAGCGCGAGGTAGCGTTCGTGTTCGAGCACCTCGCGGCTGCGCAGTTCGGGCACGAGTCGCGTCAGCTTGTAGCGCCGGAGAACCAGTTCAGGCCGGCTGAGGAAGTCGAGCATGACCGCTTCGGTGGCGGCGATGACGACGTCCACAGCCGGCCTGCCGTCGGTCGGTTTCACCAGGTGGTGTGCCAGCAGGTCCAGTCGTGCGGAGTGGTCCGGGAACGCCAGCTCGTCCTTGCCGTCGAAATGGCGGAACACCGTCCGCCGGGACACCTGCGCGGCGTCGGCGACCGCCTCGACGGTGACGCTTTCGTAGCCCTGCGCCAGGAACAGCGCCATTGCCGTCTCCGCGATGCGGTACTTGGTCTCCAGCGCCCGATCGACAGCCAAGGTTCCCTCCCTCTTTCCGGCACCGGACCGCGGATGCGGCGATCGTCGAGCTACTCGGGCCGGCACCACGAACCGCATGGTGCACCAGCGAAAGCGGTGCACCATGCGGTTCCACTGCGGACAAGGCGGGCGCTACTGCCCTTCGACCGAGCCCGGGCGGACGGTCGCTTTCCGATTCCCGGCGTCGAACATCATGCTACGTGGCCACTGATCCCACTTCTCTCCCAGCTCCGGGTGCTGGGGCCGTCCGGTGCGGACGAAGGCGTCAACACTGTCGATCATGAGATCGGACAACTGCAGTCGTCCAGGCTTGTTCTTGTGACTGAATGAGAAGGAGAAGAACCCTTCGTCGAAGGTGTGGAAGAGGAAGGGCAGATCGATGGCGTGGACGGCGCCGTAGACGGTGTCGAACGGGGCGGGTTGCTGGTTCCAGCCGAACTGGTAGTAGAAGAGGTTGTCGTGTCCGGCGGCCCGCAACGAGTTCATGGAGTCGTGGATCAGGCCGGTGAAGATGCTGTCGGTCAACCCGTCGGCCGCGTCGTTCCACCCGCCGGGGCGCTTGGCCGGGAGATACCGGTCGACGATGAAGTCGCGGACCTTCAATCGAGAGGGCCGGTCGGGATCGAACTGGTACTGCCAGGTGAAGCGCTGGTAGTCGGTCGGGCGGAACGCGCCGATCGCCGATCCGAAGAGCTTGCCCTCCTCCAGCGTGTTACCGGCCAGGACCGGGACGTCGCGGTAGTTCCCTGCCGCGATCGCGGCATGGTAGTCCTCGGGCAGCACCACGCCGTCCGCGATGACCCTGGGCGGGTTGCCGGCCGTCTCACCACGGCGTACCTGCGCACGGATGATCTCGTCGGCCGACATCGACCTGAGGCGGCGCACGGCATCGTCTCCCGTGCCGGCCGGCCCCGCTGCTTCGTCGGCGAAGGCCTCGGCATAGGTTCGCGCCGACGAGGGTGTCGAGAACTGCAGGCCGCCGCTGAGCGGGATCGCCTTGTCGATCAAGCCCTTGCTCAATGGTGAGACCATGAGCGCCCATACGTTGACCGCGCCGGCGGACTCACCCATCACGGTGACGTTCGAGGGATCTCCGCCGAAGGCCCGTGCGTTCCGGTTGACGAAGCGCAGCGATTCGACCTGGTCCAGTGTCCCGAAGTTGCCCGAGTCGTTGTGCGGGTCGCCGGTCTTGAGTCCGGGCAGGTCGAGCCAGCCGAGGACGCCGAGCCGGTAGTTGACCGTGACCACGACCGCGTTGGCCTTACGGGCCAGGGCTCGTCCGTCGTACATGGGATCCGCGGAGTAGCCGACCATGTTGCTCCCGCCGTGGATGAAGACGATCACCGGCAGGTTCCGCTCCTGTGTCGACGGGCGGTAGATGTTGAGCGTCAGGCAATCCTCCGAGCCGACCGGCTTCTTCAGGCCGTCCCGGATGTCCAGCCCGTAATGCGGACCGCTCGGCGCCGGGCTGAACATCCGCCCTTCCTGGATGCAGCCTTGCCCGAACTGCTGGGCATCCCGGACGCCGTGCCATGGCCGGTGCGGCACCGGGGCGCGCCAGCGCAACCGACCGACCGGGGGCTCGGCATAGGGAACACCCAGCCACGCGAAGGTTCCGGTCGAGCGGCTCTGGTCGGTGCCTTCGACGAGCCCGAGGCTCGTGTTTCGGATCATGTGGCCGTCTCGTGCGTGCGCAGGCGCTACCGCGCTCACCACGCCGGCCAGCAGAACAACCTGAAGCAGAACGATGACGAAGCGACGCCGCATGCTCACTCCATTCTCCGAGAGCCTGTCCTTGATCCCCGGCAGGCGCGGTGTCGTGCCTGGTCACCTCTCGTGAGTGTTTGGCCGAGTTAGAACACGGCTCTTCACTCACGACCGGTGACCTGCGGAAACATCCGGAGCGGGCTCTTGACGAGTCCGTGCAGAGAGACTTGCTCGCTGGCTCACGGTGACCCCCGACGCTGGCGGTATGGCACTGAATGACAGTGCCATGTCACCCAGTGCCAACGCACTGTTTCACATCTGCCTTTCCAGGGCAAGGCCGGAGTGCCCCGGCTGGGCGTTTCGTCGTTCATCGCGAGCGGAGGCGGGTGCTGGCCCCGGACCTGCCACATGCACCTCCCGCTGTAGGGCGCGACGCGCACACAGCGCGGTGCCACTCCGAGCTCGCCAGCATGTTGACAGCGCTCGTTGGTAAGTACAGACTGACCGTTAGTGGAGACTTACGAACCCGACGAGTGGAGTGTGCTCGGTGATCGGACACGGCGCACGATCTTCGAGCGCCTGGCCGACCGTGCTCAGACGGTCGGCGAGTTGGCCGCAGGCCTTCCCATCAGTCGGCCTGCGGTATCGCAGCACCTCAAGGTGCTCAAGAACGCCGGCCTTGTATCGGACGAACCGGTCGGCAACCGCCGGGTCTACCGGGTCGACCCGGAAGGAGTCGCGGCGCTTCGGGGGCAACTCGACAGGTTCTGGACACGGACGTTGGCGGGCTACAAGCAGGCCGCCGAGCGCGACGAGGAGGGAAAGGTCATGACGACACGGACAGAACAGGCCTCGGTCCGGAGGCAGATCATCGTCGAGGTGGGTATCGAACGTGCATTCTCGGTGTTCACCGAGCGGTTCGGTGATTTCAAGCCACCGGAGCACAACATTATCGGCGTGGAACTGGCCGAGACGGTGTTCGAGCCACGGGTGGGCGGTCACATCTATGACCGCGCGGTCGACGGCAGCGAGTGCCGGTGGGCGCGCGTACTTGCCTACGACCCCCCTCATCGCGTGATATTCAGCTGGGACCTCGACCTCCGTTGGCAGGTCGAATCGAACCCGGACAGAACCAGCGAGGTCGAGGTGCGATTCGTCGCGGAGACCCCTCGGCGGACACGGGTGGAACTCGAACACCGCCACATCGACCGGCACGGCGAAGGCTGGCAGGGGATCAGTGAGGGCGTCGGAGGCGAGGGCGGCTGGCCGCTGTATCTGCAGCGCTTCGCCGAGCTGCTGGGCCGAGAGGAATGACCCGTGGCTCCGATCAGCACCACCATCGAGGTCGACCGGCCACCGGAGGAAGTGTTCGCCTACGTTACCGACCCTGCACGTTTCTTCGAATGGCAACGCAACGTCGTCGGCGGACACATGGACACGGATGGTCCGACCACGGCCGGTACGAAATGCCTGACCACCCGACGGATCGGTTTCGCCGAGCGGGCGGTCACTTCCGAGGTCACCCACATCTCCCCGCCCCGCAGGTGGGGTGTGCGCGGGATTGACGGCCCTGTCCGGGCGGTCGTGAACGTGACCGTGGAGCCGGTTGAGCAGCGTCGATCACAGTTGACCATCGATGTCGACTTCGAAGGCCACGGCATCGGCAAGCTGCTGGTGCCGCTCGCCGTGCGTCGGCAAGCGCGCAACGAGATGCCGACGAACCTTCGTGCTGTGAAGGAACGCCTCGAGAACGGCGGGCAGGGCGGCCATTAGAGCATTCGGGAGGAAGACGGGCGGACCGGCCGATACCCCAGCGCCATGAACAGAATCGTCGCCTGCTCGGGCAGCCGATGCCGGGCCCGCCGGTGCTCGACGATGACGAACGCGGATGTGCTCAAGCAATGGGAGACCGCGCAGGTGCCGTTCCTCCGGCACCAAATCAACGAGCCCGCATGACACTCGCCTCCTGATCGCTGCCACCGACACGATCACGGCGTTCCCGGCGGCTTGTCACCGGGACGGCGCGTCGCGCAGCAGGGCTGCTGAGCCTCATCGGCGCCGTGCCGTGTCGCGGTGGCCTCGGGACGGCGGTTGTCGGCTGCGCGTCCGTATCCGCCCGTTGCCTCCCTACATTGGACCGATACACGCTTGGTCCCGCACTCGCAGGGTGGCTGGGCGAACGGCGGTGGGTCGACTGGGCATTGGTTGCGGACATCATGGTCATCGCCGTGGTCGAGGGACTCGCGCGCGTCGACGTCGGTGGTTCGCTGTGGACACCGCACGTTCTTCGCACCTGCCCCCGGGGGCCGCGAGCGGCTACAGCCGCTGGGGGGTGCCGATGCCGAGCAGGGACAACCCCAGGGTCAGGACCTTCGAGGTGAGCTGTGCCAGCACCAGGCGCGAACGCCGGAGGTCCTCGGGTGTGGTGTCGGCGAGGATGGGGCAGCGCTCGTAGAAGGCGGTGAACGCGGTGGCGGTCTCGTACAGATACGTGCACAGGCGGTGCGGCAGGTAGGTTTCCGTGGCCGACGTGACCGCGGCGGGCAGTTGCAGGAGTTTGAGCAGCAGGTCGCGTTCCGCCGCTTCCACCAGGGTCACCGGGGTGCCGGGGGCGGGGGCTTCGCCGGCCTTGCGCAGGACGGACAGGATGCGCGCGTTGGCGTACTGGAGGTAGACGGCGGTGTTGCCGTCCATGGCGAGCATGCGGTCCCAGTCGAAGGTGTAGTCCCGCTCCCGGTCGCCGGAGAGGTCCGCGTACTTGACCGCGCCGATCCCGACCGCGCGGGCGACCGCGTGACGTTCCTCGTCGCCGAGCTCGCTGCGATCGGCGACGATCGCAGCTGCCCGGTCGATCGCCTCGGTCAGCAGCTCGACGAGCTTGACGGAGCCACCGGCGCGGGTACGGATGGTCTTGCCGTCCTCACCAAGGATCGATCCGAAGCCGATGTGCTCGGCGCGGTGTTCGTTGGTGAGCCAGCCGGCCTGCCGCGAGGCCGTGAAGATCATCGCGAAGTGCTGGGCCTGCGGAGTGCCGACCACGTACAGCAGGTCGGTAACACCGCGCTCGCGGGTCCAGTAGCGGACGGTGGCCAGGTCGGTGGTGGCATAGCCGTACCCGCCGTCGCTCTTGCGGATGATCAGCGGCAGGCGGTCGCCGTCACGGTTGGTGAAGCCGGGCGGGAACACGCAGACCGCGCCATCGCTGATCTCGGTGAGTTCCTTGGCCTCGAGTTCGTCGATGACCTCGGCCAGGTAGGGGTTGTAGAAGCTCTCGCCGTGGATGTCCTCGTGGGTGAGGTCGATGCCCAGCAGTTCGTAGACCTTGTCGAAGTGGCGGGTCGACTCGTCCACCAGCTGCTGCCACAACGCAAGGGTCTGCTCGTCCCCGCCCTGCAACAGCACGACGCGCCCGCGGGCGCGGGTGGCGAAGTCCGGGTCGGCGTCGAACTTCTTGCGCGCCTCCTGGTAGAAGCCGTTGAGGTCGCTGATCGTGTGTCCATCGTGACCGGCTGCGGCGGTCCAGCCTTCGTCGACGAGATGCTCGATCAGCATCCCGAACGGGGTGCCCCAGTCGCCGAGATGGTTGTGCGGGACGACCTCGTGACCCTCGAACCGCAGCAGGCGGGCGATCGCGTCGCCGATGATCGAGGAGCGCAGGTGCCCGACATGCATCTCCTTGGCCACGTTCGGGCTGCTGTAGTCGATCGCGAACCGGCGGGGCCGCTCGGTCCGTGCGACGCCGAGCCGGTCGTCGCCCAGCAATGCGGTGGCGTGCTGTTCCAGCCAGGTGCGCTGGAGGACCAGGTTGATGAAGCCGGGGCCGGCGATCTCGGACGTCTCGACGAGATCCCCGGCGTCGAGATGGGTCACGATGTCGGTCGCGACCTCCCGCGGCGCCCGGCCGAGTCGCTTGCCCAGGCTCATCGCCACGTCGCACTGGTAGTCGGTTCCGCTCCGGTTCGACGGTCGAACCAGTGCCTCGGCGGGGGTGATGTCGACATCCAGCGCCGTCTTGAGCGCGGTGGCGACCCGGCGCCCCAGCTCGACACTCACATCCCCGTGCAGCACCTACCTGACCTCCATGCTCCCGGCGCAACGCATTGCGATGTACTGGCTATGTCCTTCTACGGACATGCGTGCTCGCTTCCAGTTTCGCAGCCAGTGGGAACCGGCGAACCACCGCCGCCGGCCCTCCTGTCACTTTCGCCAGAACAGATGGTGTGTCACGCCGCTCGGGCTGGGCACGACCTCGAGGTGGAACCGGTCGAGCAGCTCGTCGGGCGACTCCCAGAGGCGCAGCCCGGACCCGAGCTCCACCGGCGACACCGCCACATGCATGGTGTCGACGAGGTCGGCGTCGAGGAACTGCCGGATGGTGGTGACCCCGCCGCCGAGCCGGACGTCCTTGCCCTGCGCCGCCTCCCGCGCCTGCTCGAGGACCGTGGCCGGGTCGCCCTCGACGAAATGGAACGTGGTGTCGGAGAGCGTGAACGAAGGACGCGTGTGGTGGGTCATGACGAACACCGGGGTGTGGAACGGGGGTTCCTCACCCCACCAGCCGCGCCACTCGTGGTCCTTCCAGGGCCCGCGCTGGGGCCCGAACTTGTTGCGCCCCATGATCTCGGCGCCGATGTTGTGCGCGAAGTCCCGCGTGAAGTAGTCGTCGAGGCCGCGGGTGCCCCCGGGGTCGGTGCGGTTGGGCCAGCTCGCCGTGGCGCCCGCCCAGGCGAACAGGTTCCCGGGATTGACGTGGCCGAACGGCTTTTCGAGGCTCTGGTCCTCACCGGCGCCGATCCCGTCGCTGGAGACGTTGAAGTTCTGGACTTTCAGCAGCTGACCCACGTGTTCCTCCTGTGCTTTCGATGACGATGGTAAGACTCGCCGGGCCGGAAGAACTCATCGCTGCCATCCGTGACCAAGCTTCACAACCGGTCGAGCACGGCAGCGGTGACCGAGGCGGTGCCCGCCGCCGGTGAGCCGGTGGCGGTGAGCTCGATCGCTCCGTCCGCGTAGGCGCGCTCGACGGCGGTGCGCACGGCCGCCGCGGCGGCGTCGTGGCCCGTGTGCTCGAGCAGCAGGACGAGGCTGAGCAGCTGCGACGTCGGGTTCGCCAGCCCCTGCCCGGCCAGGGACGGGGCGCTGCCGTGGATGGGCTCGAAGTAGGCGGCCCGCTCGCCGATGTTGGCCGAACCGCACATGCCGAGCCCGCCCACGGTTGCGGCGGCCAGGTCGCTGAGGATGTCGCCAAGGAAGTTCTCCATCACCAGCACGTCGAACCGCTCCGGACGGGCGACCAGCTCGTGCGCGGCCGCGTCGGCGTAGAGGTGACCGGCGGTGACGTCCGGGTAGCCTGCGGCCACCTCGTCGAACACCGAGCGGAACAGCGCGAAGCTGCGCAGCACGTTGCTCTTGTCCACGCAAGTCACCTGCGGCCGCGCCTCCCTACGGCCCGCCGCTCGCCCCCGGGCCAGCTCGAACGCGTGCCGCACGACCCGCCGTGTCCCGGTCCTGGTCACCAGGAGCTGGTCGGCGGCGGCGTCGCGGGCCACCACGCCGGCGCCCCGCGACGCGTACAGACCCTCGGTGTTCTCCCGGACGAGGACGTAGTCGATGTCGCCCGGCTCGTGCCGGGTCGCGCTGCGAACGCCGGGAAGCAGCCGCACGGGCCGGATGTTGGCGAACGTGTCGAGCCCCGTGCGCAGCACGCCGCCGAGGAGCCCGGCCTCGGTGCCGTCCGGCCGGCGGACATCCGGAAGGCCCACCGGGCCCTTGAGCACTCCGTCCGCGGCGGCCAGCCGGTCGAGGGCGCCCGGATCGACGGCCCGGCCCGTGCGCCGGTAGTGCTCCGCCCCCGCGGGCTCCTCGCGGACGTCGAGGGTGATCCCGTGGCGCTGCGCCACGGCGCGCAGCACCGTCAGCGCGCTCTCCACGAGTTCGGGGCCGATGCCGTCACCGGGGATCACGGCGAGGCTCAGCTCGCGGCCGGACTGTTCAGGCGCCATGCGCACCGGCCCCCGTGCCCGCGATCCGGCCGAACACCGAACCGTTGGTGAGGCCGCTGCCGCCGGGATAGTTGAAGTAGAAGATGCCGCCGACGAGCTCTCCCGCCGCGTACAGCCCGGGAATGGGGGAGAGGTCGGTGTCGAGCACCTCGGCGCCGGTGTTGATCCGCACACCGCCGAAGGTGAACGTAATCCCGCACGTCACCGCGTACGCCTCGAACGGGCCCTGCTCGATCCGGTTGGCCCAGTTGGTCTTGTCGACCGTGAGCCCGTGGGTGCGCCGCCCGTCCCTGACGTTGGGGTTGAACGGGGTGTCCGTGCCGACGGCGGCGTTGTAGGCGGCCAGTTCCGCGAGGAAGCCCTCGACGTCGACGCCGTCGAGTTTGCGGGCCAGCTCCTCCAGCGTGGGCGCGGTGACCTTGGTGACCTGGCGGATGCGGTACTCGTCGCGCAGCAGGTGGCTCACCTGCTGGTCGAAGACCTGCCATGCGAAATGCCCCGGCTGCTCCAGGATGCGCCGCCCGTACTTGGCGTAGGTGTAGTTGCGGAAGTCGGCGCCCTCGTCCACGAAGCGCCTGCCGTCGGCGTTGACCATGATGCCCCACGGATAGCTGTGTTTCTGGAAGTGGTCGCCGACCGAAAGGTCACCGAACTCGGGCGCGTTCAGCTCCCATCCGACGGCGTGGCAGCCGGACCAGTTGCCGACCGGGCTGGCCCCGGCCTCCAGCGCCATGCGGATGCCGTCACCGGTGTTGAACTTGGTGCCGCGCACCTTCGCCAGGTCCCACGCCGGCCCGAGATACTTGGTGCGCATCTCCGTGTTGGCCTGGAAGCCGCCGCTGGCCAGCACCACCGCATCGGCTCGCTCGTCGCGGATCTGCCCGTTCTGCCGGATCGTGACGCCGTGCACGCCACCGCTGTCGTGCAGCAGCGACACCGCCCTGGCGCCGTACTCGACACGCACGCCCTCGCGCTCGGCGGCCCTGGTCAGCGCCTCCACCAACCCGGGCCCGCCGCCGGAGGCCTCGACCGTCAGCCCGCCCCAGAAAGTGAACCTGCCGTCGACCTTGAAGGCCTGCCTGCCGTAGATGGGAACGAACCGCACCCCCTTGCCCGCCATCCAGCGCAGGGTGGGCATGCTCTGTTCGACGAGCAGCGCCGCCAGGTCCGGATCGGTGCGGTACTCGGTCACCCGGGCCAGATCGTCCAGAAAGGACTCGGCGGGGTAGGCCCCGAAGTCGGTCCTGGCGATCTCCTCGTCGGTGAGATCGGGCATCAAACGGCGGAGGTCCTCGACGCCGTCGTAGGCGACTCGCATCGCGCCCGCCGTGAAAGCGGTGTTGCCGCCGCGTAGCGGCTTGGGCGCCCGCTCCAGCACGAGCACCTCCGCTCCCTGCTCTCGCGCCGCGAGAGCCGCGCAGAGCGCCGCGTTACCGGCCCCGACGACGATCACCTTCCGAGACTGCATGACTCCTCGCATTCAGATTGCATTCAATATTGGATACTTCGTACTCAAGTTGCCGACGACCGGCGAGCCGCAGGTATCGTGTGCGCCGTGACCACGGCGCGTAACCACGGCAAGGACCTCCGGCGCTACCTCGTGCCGGGAACGCAACGGGGGCGAACGACCGACGCGGTCACGGACGCGCTGCGCGAGGCCATCCTCGACGGCTTCCTCACCCCGACGACGTGGCTGCGCGAGGACGAGATCGCCGGCGCGTTCGAGGTGAGCCGCACCCCGGTCCGTGAGGCGATGCGCAGGCTCGCCGACGAGGGCCTGGTCATCAAGACCGTCCACCACGGCACCACGGTGGCGCCGCTGTCGCTGGAGGACGTCCTCGCGCTGTACGTGGTGAGGGAGAATCTGGAGGGGCTCGCCGCGCGGCTGGCCGCCGTCCGCTGCCCGTCGGGGCTGGTCGAGCGGCTCGACGAGATCGGCTCCCGGATGAAGGCCGCGGCCGCCGAGGCCGACACGCCGCGGCTGTCCCGGCTGAACCTGGAGTGGCACCGCGCACTGCGAGACGCCACCGGCAACTCCTACCTCGGCCGGTTCCTCGGCCAGGTGGAGCACGCGGTGCGCAGGCTGCCCGCGTCCACGCTCGGCCACCCCGGCCGGGCCGAGGAGGTCCTGTCCGAGCACGATGCCGTGGTCCGCGCCATCGAGCGGCGCGACGGCGCGGGCGCCGAGCAGGTGGCCAAGGCACACATGCGGCGCGCGCGGGAGATCCGCCTCGCGGTGATGCTCGGAGAGTGACGGCGAGCGCCACACGGTCGTTTCAGCCGGCATCGTCCCACCGCCTCGCGAAGGCCCGCGCGAACCGGATCAGCAGCGGAAGGCAGGACAGCACCACCACCAGCCTCGCGATGTGCATGGCCGCCACCACGGCCGTGTCCGCTCCCACGGCCGTCGCCGACGCGAGCATCTCGCCGACACCGCCGGGCACCATGCCGAAGACGGCCGTGGCAACGTCGGCCGTGCCGAGGTGTCCGATGAGGACACCCCAGCCGACGCCGAGGCCGATCACCGCGAGCACCACGATCAGCCCGGGCGCCAGGACGGTCCGCAGCTCCCGCAGCATCCCCGGTTCGATCGCCAGGCCGACGACCGTGCCCGCGAGCAGTTGTGCGGCGACCTGCCACGGGACCGGCACGTCGAGCTCCACACCGGCGACAAGCCGGGCCGTCGCGGCCCCGCCGATCGACCCGATCAGCGGCCAGAACGGCAGGCGCAGCAGGCAAGCCAGCGTGGCACCCGCCGCGCCGCACACCAGCACGATCACCACACCGGCGTTCACGACGAGCCCGACCAGGCGACCAGAACGGGCAGCACCACCAGCACCACGGCCAGCACGCGCGTCACGTGCACGGCGAGCACGACGCCCATGCGCGCGCCGAGGTCCGCGCCCGTCAGCGCGATCTCGCTGACCCCGCCCGGTGCGCACGCCAGCACCGCGGTCACCGGGTCCATGCGGTAGCGGGTGATGAGCAGCGCCGCGAGCCCGGCCTCCAGCACGAGCAGCAGCGCGATCCCGGCGGCCAGCGGCAGCAGGAGATGGCCGATCGTGTGCATCGTGGCGGCGTCGAGCCGCGCGCCCGCCACGGAGCCGAGTACGACGAGCGCCACCGTGCGGATGCCCTTGCCGACCGCCCGGTGCTGGAACGCGCCCGCGCGGACCCGGTTGGCGACAGCGCTGCCCACGACCGAGCCGACGAGCACGGCCGCAGGGATGCGCAGCAGGGTGAACACCGCGGCTCCGGCGACCGCACCGGCCAGCAGCTGCGCGAGCCGGCCGGCGTCCGCCCACCAGCCGTGTCCTGCGGAACGGTTCACCGGCTACGCCACCAGTATCGCGGGTGTCAGGTACCCGACGGGCAGGGCGATGTCGGCGAAGCGCTGCAACAGCAGCAGCACGCCGAGCAGCACGACCGTGTAGGTGGCGATCGCGTGGGGCCGCATCTGGGCGACCCTCCACAGGAACACCGGCACGAACACCAGCGCGGCCAGCACCAGGCCGAGCACGTAGACGAGTGCGATGAACGCGACCAGCCACGCGAACGCGCGCGTGACCCAGCCGAGCTCCTCCCGCCACGCCGTGACCCGCACCTCGTCGGAGGATGCGCGGCGCCGCGTGTACACCTGGACCGCGAGCGCGAGTGCCGCGAGCGCCGCCCCGAGCAGGCAGACCAGCGTCGGCACCAGCCGCGCCTTCTCGCTGTAGCCCTGGGCGAGCAGGAACCCACCGGCGAACACCACGAGAAACCCGCCGGTGACGGCCAGCGTCCACGCGGGGGGCGCCTGCGTGCCTTCGGGCTCGCCGTCGTCCTCGTCCGCGGGCGTGTCCCCGGCCGCGCCAGCCACGGGCTCCGCACCGGTCCGCGCGGCGCGGGCCCTCGCCCAGCGCACGGCGGCCAGCACCAGCGGGATCACCAGCACGGCGGCCATCACGAGCACACCCGGCCGCAGCGCCCATTCCGAGAACGAGTACAGGTTCGCGGTGAGGTAGTAGTAGCGCTCCAGCGGCACGCTCAGCACGAAGCCGATGAGGAACGGCGCGCGCGGGAAGCCGGTCGACTTCATGGCCCAGCCGATGGCGCCGAGCAGCAGCATGACCTGCAGCACCGCGATCTGCTGCGACTCCTGGAACCCGCTGGTGAACAGGATCACGACGAGGCCGCCCGCGAGCACGGGGAACCGCACGAAGCTGAGCTTGGCCAGCGGGAAACTGAGGAGGAAGCACAGCGCCGCACCGATGACGCTCGCCAGCGCGAAGGACCAGACGATGGTGTAGATGATGTCGAGGTGGTCGGTGATGATGCGCGGGCCCGGCTCGATGCCGAAAACCAGCAGCGCCCCGAGCAGCAGTGCCGCGGGCGCGCCACCGGGGATGCCGAACAACAGCGTGGGGATCAGATCGCCCGCCTCGACGCTGTTGTTGGCGCTCTCCGGCGCGATGATGCCCCGCGGATCGCCCTTGCCGAATTTGTTCTTGCCCTTCCTGCGGGCGGTGGCACGAGCCTGGCCGTAGGCCATCCACGTGCCGGCCGTCGCGCCGACACCGGGCAGCACACCCGCCCAGATGCCGACGAAGGCACCGCGGAGCACGTGCGTCCAGTGCCGCAGCACGTCGCGCAGGCCCGTGCCCCAGCCGGAGCCGATGCCGGATCCGGACGCGATGCTGGTCTTGCGAGCCACGAGGGACACCACCTCGGCGATGCCGAAGATCCCGAGCGCCACCGCCACGAGGTCCAGGCCCTCGTTGAGGAACAGGGTGCCGAAGGTGAACCGGTAGTCGGCGGCCGCGGGTGCCGCACCGATCTCGCCCAGCAACAGGCCGAACGCGCCGGCGATCAGGCCCTTGAGCATGTTGCCCCTGGACAGCAGCGCCGCGAGCGAGATGCCGAGCACCGTCAGCATGAACAGTTCGGGCGAGCCGAAGTTCAGCACCAGCGGGCGGGCCAGCGGGATCGACAGCGTCAGCCCGACGGCGCCCAGCAGACCGCCCGCCATCGAGGCCAGGAACGCGATGGACAGCGCGCGGGCGCCCTGTCCGCGTTTGGCCATCTCGTGGCCGTCGAGCATGAGCACGGTCGCCGACGCCGATCCGGGTATGCCGATGAGCACCGACGAGATCGTGTCGGAAGTGTGCACCACCGCCACCGCACCGATGATCAGGGCGAGCGCCTGCTGCGGCTCGATGATGAAGACGAACGGGAGCAGGATGGCCACCGCCCCGGTGCCGCCGAGTCCCGGGATGATGCCGATGACCAGGCCGGCCAGCACGCCGGCGACCAGGAAGGCCAGCGTTGTCGGGTCGAGCAGAGCGCCGAGCGCGCTCAGTGCCGCGTCGAGCATGGAGTGTCCTTTACCGGGAGGCAGGGCGCTTTCGCGCACCACCGCCGGCGGGCGGCGGGCGGGCGGCTGCCCGCGGCGCCGCTCACCGGCAGCGGTGGCGGAGCGTCAGTTGCCTTCGAGCGTGACGTCGTACGACTTCTTCAGCATGTCCAACGTGTACTCGCGGACCTCCGGCTTGATCCGGAAGGCCTCCTGCAACTCCTCCTCGGCCTCCTCGCCGGAGTACAGCGGGTAGCCACCGAGCACCTCCTCACTGGAGGAGGCGAACTTCGGATCCTTGCTGATCTTGTCGGCGGCGTCCCGGTAGGACTGGACGATCGGATCGGGCGTGCCCTCGTTGGCCCACAGGCCCTTCTGGTACACGTAGCCCGGAACGAGGAACGCCCGGTACGCCTCGTATGCCTCGCCGCTCGGCGCCTTGCCGTGCAACTGCCGGTAGACCTCCTCCACGGTCGGCAGGTCGGGCACGTTGGGGTCGCGCACGATCTCGCCGTCCTTCAACATGCCGAACGACATCAGCGGCACTGCCTTGCCGTCGTCGACGAGCGGCTTGACCTGCGTCAGGTAGGCCGATGTGGTCTGGTAGTCCACATTGACCTCACCGCGCTCGAACGCCAGTCGCGCCGGGCCGCGGCCCTCGAAGCCGAACGTGGCGTCGAGCTTGGTGCCGAGCACGTCGAAGGCCTGCAGCATCGTCAGGTCGAGGCCCGTGGCGCTGATGCCGCCGTAGGTCAGCGGCTTTTTCAGGTCGGCCAGGTCCCCGGCCGACCGGATGCCGGTGCTCGGCGACGCGTAGATGACGCCGCCGGTGCCGTTGAGGATCAGCGGGCGCAGCCTGGTGAAGTCGAACTGCACCTCGCTGCGGCCCAGCAGTGCCTGGAAGTACGTGGTGCCGGAGGTGACCAGCACCTGGCTGCCGTCGGTGCCACCGCTCTGCACGAACTGGTTGGAGCCGGTGATGCTCTCGCCTCCCGGCACGTTCTTCGGCGTGAAGGCCGGGTTGCCCTCGACGTGCTTCTCCAGGTACGGGGCCAGGAACCGGGCCCAGGTGTCGGTACCGCCGCCCTCGGAATAGGGAATGACGAGCTCGGTCCTGGCCGGCATCTCCGACGAGGACTCGCTTCCGCCGCTACCCAGTCCCTGCGGGTTCGCGCATCCGGCGGCGAGCCCGAGCGCGGCCATCGTCGCCACGACGGCCTTGGCCCGAGATCCGAACATCGTTGTCCGTTTCATGCTCTGTGCCTCCTTATTGCGTCACGACATCGAGCTGGTTGTCCAGCCACGGGCCGGGCACCAGTACGGTGCCCTCCATGAGCCGCCGGGCGGTGCGATACCCGGTCACCGAAGCCACCCGCCACCCGCGGTCCTCCCGTCGCACGTCGGCGCTCAGCGGCAGCACGCCGGCAGGGTGTCCGATGTGGCACTCGCCGCTCGGGCCACCGGCCGCCTCGGCGACCAGCGTTCCGGGGATGCAGGCCGCGACAGCCGTGCAGATGCCACCCGTGAGCGCATACGACCGATGCACCCTACCCATCGACATCATCGCGGCCCGAACGGTCGTGTCTCCGGCGTTCTGCAGGGCACCGTCGGCGAGCAGGTAGTCGCGCGGCGCGCCGACGAACGTCAGCTTGGGCACCGACGGCGCGTGCGCGGTCGCCTCCTCCGGTGTTTCCGCGATCCCGGCGAGCACCGCCCCGTGCGAGCGCACCGCCTCGATGCGGGCGAGCAGCGCCGGGTCGGAGTCGATCTCGTCGGGGCTCTCCGTCCCTTTCAGACCGAGGGAGTCCCACCGCACGAACAGCAGCGGATTGGCGGCGTCCACCAGCGACACCGGGATCGTGCCCAGCTCGGGAACGGTCAGCTCGTCGTGTTCGCTGCCCGTGGGCAGCAGCGAGCCGGTGACCGCGCCCGCCGGATCTTCGTAGTCCAGCCGGATCCGTGAGCCGGTGCCGGGCACGCCGGGGACGGCGAAGTCCCCGACCGGGTCGAACCGCCCACCCCGGGTGGGCACGTGCGCGACGATGACCTTACCCGTGTTGACGTTGAGGATCCGCACGTGCGTGACCGGCTCCGTGGGCTCGACCAGCCCTTCGTCCACCGCGAAGGGGCCCACTCCCGACGAGAGGTTGCCGCAGTTGCCGCGGCGGTCGATGAGTGCCCGGTCGATGGCCACCTGCCCGAACTCGTAGAGGATGTCGACGCCCTGCTGGGTGCCGTCGGAGATGACGGCGACCTTGCTGGTGCTCGACGTCGCCCCGCCGATCCCGTCCACCTGCCGACGGTCGGTGTCGGGGCTGCCGTAGGCGGCGAGGATGAAGGCGTCGCGCACGGCTCTCTCGGCCGGGAGGTCTCGGTCGTGGAAGAACAGGCCACGGCTGGTTCCTCCCCGCATCAGCACTGCAGGAACACGCACGGCTACCTCACATTGAATACAATTTGAACGCGTTTTGCGTGCCCATAGTGTCCAGGCGCTGGGGTAAGCACAAGCGCCAATTCGTACATGCAGAATGAAGCCATGCTTAACGCAGCTCTCGACCTGACCCGGCTGCGGCTGCTCGCCGAGGTGTCCCGTCACGGGTCCATGACCTCGGCGGCGGCGGCGCTCGCCTACACGCCGTCGGCGATCTCCCAGCAGATCCGCCGGCTGGAGAGTGACGTCGGGCAACCGCTGGTCGACCGGCACCATCGGGGTGTGAGCCTCACCGAGGCCGGCCGGGTCATCGTGGAGCACACGCTGGCCATTGAACGCAATCTCGAGGCGCTGCAGGTGCGGCTCGACGACATCGCGGGCCTGCGCGAGGGGTCGCTGCGGCTGGGCACGTTTCCGACGGTCGCCTCGTCGCTGCTGCCGCTCGCGGTCACCGGGTACCGCCGCGCGTACCCGGGGGTGCGGCTGTCGGTGCACAGCGCGCGGCTGAGCCAGCTGCTCGACCTGCTCGACCGGCGCAGCGTGGAGCTGGCGTTCCTGTGGGAGTACGAGTGGTCGCGCGTCACCACGGACTCGCTCGAACTGAAGATCGTGACCGAGGACCCGACCGCGCTCGTGGTGGCCGCGTCGCACCGGCTCGCGGGCCGGATCTCGGTGGACGTGAGTGAGCTGGCCGAGGAGAGCTGGATCATCCGGGGCGACAACCACCCGGTGGCCGAGGTGCTCTCCCGCACCGCGCACGCCGCCGGTTTCGAACCGTCGGTCGCCTTCGAGGCCAACGACTACCAGGAGGCCCAGGCGATGGTCGCCGTCGGCATGGGCATCGCGCTTGCGCCGAGGCTGGCGCTGGCGAACCTACGTGCCGACGTGCGGGTGCTGCGGCTCGACGGCTACGCGCCGAGCCGTCGCATCCTGCTCGCCCGGCTGGCTTCGCGCGCGCAGACCCCGGCCGAGCAGGCGATGGCGGACGTCATCCTCGACCTCGGCCGCAGCGGGCGGGCCGGCGTGTGAGCGAGCCGACGTTCACCTGACGGCGGTGCAGGGCAGGGGTGCTGTGCGTACGTTTCGGCTGCCGCACCAGGTCGAGGGTCGTGCGGGACCGACGGTGTCGGCTGGAGGCATCGGCCGTCGTGTCTACGCGGCACTCGTCCGGCCCGAGCCGGCTCGGGCCGGTCACATTGTGCAAAACTCCGGCGGATCGCGCGATGGAGAAACGTCCGGCCGCGTCCACGGAGCCATCCGCGCGGCGATCTCGGGGTAGCCGATCTCACTGAGTGCAGGCAGCGGGCATCACGCTGGTCTGCCCGGGCGGGCGCTGGGCAAACGCACTCCCCCCTTGGACACGGCGGGGTGCCCTCGCCGTACTCGCAGAGCCAAGGCATTGAAGATCTGCCGTGCCTCTCATACCGCCCGAGTTGCCAGAGCCCCAATCTGCCCGCGGAGTCAGTGGCGGGGATCGCGAGGCCCGTAGACCCGGAGCCATCGGAGCGGCGCTGCAGGCCGACTAGCGGCAGTGACCGCACGTTTGGCGTCCACGACCACCCGCCCGCTCCGGTGGCTCTACTGTGTACTTTCCAGGGGGCGTTCCGCGTAGGTGATGACGATCCGGCAGACATCGCAGTGGGTGGGAACCTCGATGCTGTTGAGGTCGAGTTGAACAGCCAGAATGGCGGGAAGTGTTCTGTTCCCTCGCGTGCTTCAAACGAGGCCCGGCCGCTGCGGGTAAGCCCTTCGATGTGCGCGAGGTAGTCGTCAGTCATCCTGTAGAAGGATCGGAACCCGTTGTCCTTGATGTAGTTGATGTTGAATCTGAAGGATTCCAGGACAATCGGAAACGGGTGGAAGCCGAAATGGGGTCGTAGTTCTTCGATGAACTGCTCGACGTTCGCCTGCCTGACGACGGTGTCGAGTCTGACCCACTTGCCGGTGTTGTCGTGTTCGGCCATCTTGGTGGCGATCAGTTGGCGCGCTTCGGCGAGGTTGTCCAGCTTCTCGTCGCACAGTCGAAACACCAGTTCGCGGGCTTCCGCGCTGTCGGATTCGTGTGCTTCTTTGACCGCTCGCACGATGTGTGTCGAGATGGCGCCGTCGTAGGCCAGGACCCAGCCGAGGCGCTGCCACTGGTCCGGGATTCCGCGTTCCGCCACGCCCTGGATGAACTGTGTGCCTGTTGTCCCCAGGTTCCCGCCTTCTCGTCAGCGTTGTGCTCGGCTACTCGCAAAGTATCGGGTGGGCATGCGGACGGCATCCGCTCAAGGTGGATGGTCCCGGCTATGGCCGGTGCCTCTCAGAGCGTCTTTTTCACCGCGTTGGTCACCTCGTCGAGTGGTACGCGTTCCTGGTCGCCGGTGAGAAGGTCACGGACGGTCGCCATGCCTTCGGCGTAGTCCTGTTCACCGATGATCACGACGACCCGTGCGCCCGCTTTGTCGGCGCGCCCGATCTCTTTGCCGAGTTTCGCGGACTCCAGTGGTGTCGTGGTGCGCACGCCCGCTGCGCGCAGTTCGGCGGCCGCGGTGCGGGCAGGTTCGAACAGCGCCTCGGCTGTGGGGATCACCACGGCGTCGACCTTGTTGGCAGGCTCCGGCAGGAGGCCGTGCGTGGTCAGGAAGTCCATCAGGGTGACGTCGCCCATGCCGAATCCGAACCCGGCGACCGGCTGGGAGGAATACAGGCCCACGAGGTTGTCGTACCGGCCGCCGCCGAACAGGCTGCGCCGGTTGTCCGGGCTTGCGTCGAAAACCTCGAACACGGTCGAGGTGTAGTAGTCGAATCCGCGGACGATCAGCGGGTCGACCTTGATCAGGTCGTGGGCGGGAGTGTTCATGACCTCGACCAGCTTCGAGCCGGCGCGAGCCTCATCGGAAAGCTCCGCCACGATCGCCTCGCCGGCCTGCACGACTTCACCCAGCCTGGTGAACTGCACATCGGTCAGGCCGATCTCTGCCGCGTCGGCTCGCAGTTTGTCCTCGGGGTACTTTTCCCACCGGTCGAGCAGGCCGGCCACGGGACGGGTCTGGTCGGCGGGGATCCGGAGGATCTCGGTGAAGATGGCGTTGAGCAGCACGCGGTCGCTCATCCTGAGCACGTACATGTCCGGCGTCGCGCCCAACGCGGCCATCATGGCGTGGATCAGCTCGATGAACTCGATCTCGACAGCGCTGGAGGGGGAGCCGAACAGGTCGACGTTGATCTGCCAGTGTTCGCGTAACCGCCCACGCTGGGGGCGTTCGTAGCGGAAGCAGTTCGGGTGGGAGTACCAGCGCACCGGGAACGTCAACCGCCCAAGGTTGCCCGCGATCATGCGCGCCACCGAGGGTGTCATCTCGGGGCGCAGCGCGAGCCGCCGACCGCCCCGGTCGGTCAACGTGTACAGCTGCTGCTCGACGATCTCCCGGCTGCTCTTCGCCTCATAGATGTCCGTGGGCTCGAGGATCGGCCCGTCATACCGTTGATAGCCGAAGACCTCGATGACCTCGTACAGCCGATGGAAGACCTGCTGCCGGACCGAGATCTCCTCTGGCAAGAAGTCGCGGGTGCCTCGGTACGGTTCAGTCGGCAGGTACTTGCCCACGGCGGAGGTCCTTCGATGACTGTCGGGTATCGGAACACCCCACAGTAGTCGTCACGCGAGGACCACCGGGACGACGGTCAGCCGAGACCGGATGGGATGGCCGGAGAGCAGTTCCGCACGACGGGAAACCGGAGCGATACCCCACCAGGGCGACGAGGGGACTGCCGCGGCTGCCAGGTCCCCGCGGAGATACACGCGCTCTCGACACCATCACCCATCTCCGCACGGCTCAGCCCGCGAATCCGGGCGGCCCACGTACCCACCGAATGCTGAAGCCGAGAGCTGCACCGGTCATGGCACGATTCGGCGGAAACCCGGTGGACTTCGCGGCCGAACGAACGGCCATGACTCACAACCCGAGCGCAGCGTCCGAACCGTGCCCGGCGGTCTGCCGACGCTCGGGAATGCCGGTGACTCCACGCGTGGGAGGCGGTCTTCGAACCTGCCGGGACGGACCACGACGCACTGTTTCCGCAGGTCACCGGTCGTGAGTGCGTAACAGTGTTCTAACTCGTGTGCGCACTCACGAGGGGTGACCAGGCACGATGCCCGCGCCTTCCTGGGCGCGGGAGCGCAGCCTGCTGCATGTGTCGGGTTCCGGAGCGCGGAAGCGCCTCTAGGGCTCGTGGGTGGGCGAACCGTCCGAGCTGCCGGCCGGAGCCGACGGTAGTGTCACGCGTCGATCGCCCAGCCGGGCCGGCCCGTGAGCCGGCGTTCGCCGTGGGCCTGGACCGGGACACGGGCGGCTTCCGGAGCACCTGACAGAGGTCGTGACGCGAGCGGAGGTGAGCGGTGTTCACGCTGCACCGCGCGGAGAGCGCCGACGCCCTGGTCGACGCTTTGGCCGGCGTGCTGCGCGCGGTCCCGGCGGACCCGTTCGTTCCGGACGTCGTCGCCGTGCCGGCGAGAGGCGTCGAGCGGTGGCTCGCGCAGCGGTTGTCGGCATCCCTCGGCATCGCCGCGAACATCGCGTTCCCGCATCCGAACCGGCTGGTCGCCGACACGCTCGCCATGGCACAGGGCCTCGACCCCGAGGACGACCCGTGGGCGCAGGGGCGGCTGGTCTGGACGCTGCTGGACGTCATCGACGAATCCCTCGGCGAGCCGTGGTGCGCGATGCTGGCGCACCATCTCGGGGCGGGGGAGGCGGCGGACTCGCACCGCCGCGGGCGCCGGTACAGCACCGCCGAGGCGCTGGCCCGCCTGTTCGCCGACTACGGCGAGAACCGCCCCGCCATGCTCGCCGACTGGGCGGCCGGTGGCGACTCCGACGGCGCGGGCACCCCCGTCGACGGCGACCTGGCGTGGCAGGTCGAGCTCTGGCGACGACTGCGCGAGCGCGTCGGAACACCGAGCCCCGCCGAACGTCTGGGCGTGACCTGCCGGCGGCTGGCCGCCGAGCCCGGGCTGGTGGACCTGCCCGAGCGGGTGTCGCTGTTCGGGGCCACCCGGCTGCCCCAGGCGCAACTCGAGGTGCTCGACGCGCTCGCCGTCCACCGCGACGTCCACCTGTGGCTCACCCATCCGAGCCCGGCGATGTGGGACAGCCTCGCCGAGCGTCCCGCCCCGCCGCGGCGCGCCGGCGACGACAGCGCCCTCCAGCTGCGGAACCCACTGCTGGCCGGGCTGTCCCGCGACGTCCGGGAGCTGCAGCACCGGCTGCGGAACCGCTGCACCCCCGTGCACCATCCCGGTCCGAGCCCCGGAAAGGGAACGCTCGCGGCCGTTCGGGCCGACATCGCCGAGGAGCGCAGTCCGGGCGTGACGGGCAAGGTTCCGCACGACGGCAGCATCACGGTCCACGCCTGCCACGGCCCGGCCCGGCAGGTGGAGGTGCTTCGCGAGGCGTTGCTGCGGCTGCTCGCCGAGGACGAGACCCTGCAGCCGCGCGACATCATCGTCATGTGCCCGGACGTGGACAGCTTCGCCCCGCTGATCACGGCGGCGTTCGGGCAGCCGGACGGCGGCGAGCATCCCGGGCACCGGCTGCGGGTCCGGCTCGCCGACCGCGGCCTGGCCCGCACCAACCCGCTGCTGGAGACCGTGGCGACGCTGCTGCGCCTGGCGGACGGGCGGGTGACGGCCAGCGAGGTGCTGGACCTGGCGGCGAGCGAGCCGGTGGCCCGGCGGTTCGGCTTCACCGGCGACTCCCTGGAGACGGTGCGGACGTGGACCGTCACCGCAGGGGCCCGCTGGGGTCTGGGTGAGCGGCAGCGCGCCGCGCACGGCCTCGGGCAGGTCCGGCAGAACACCTTCGCCACCGCACTGGACCGGCTGCTGCTGGGTGTGGCCGCGGACGAGACCGGCCTCGAATGGCTCGGCCTGGCGTTGCCGCTGGACGACGTGGACTCGAGCGACGTGGACCTGGCCGGCCGGTTCGCCGAGTTCGTCGACCGCCTCGCCTCGGTGCTGGCCCGGCTCACCGGGCAGCAGCCCGCGGGGGAGTGGACGTCGGTGCTCGGCAGAGCGCTCGACCTGCTCACCGACGTCCCGCCGGACGCGGCCTGGCAGCGGATGCAGGCGGGCAGGGAGTTGGCCACGGCCACCGAGCACGCCGGCGAGGCGCGGCTGCGGCTGGCGGACGTCCGGTCCCTGCTGGCCCGGCGCCTGGACGCTCGACCCACCCGAGCGAACTTCCGCACCGGCGAGGCGACGGTGTGCACGCTGGTGCCGATGCGGTCGGTGCCGCACCGGGTGGTCGCGCTGCTCGGCCTGGACGACGACACCTATCCCCGCGCGGGGCGCGCGGGCGGGGACGACATCCTGGCCCGCGACCCCTGCCTCGGGGAACGCGACCCACGCAGCGAGGACCGGCAGCTGCTGCTCGACGCCGTCCTGGCAGCCACCGACCACCTCCTCGTCTGCTACACGGGCGCGGACCCGGTCACCGGCGCCACCCGCCCGCCCGCGGCGCCCCTTGCCGAGCTCATCGACGCCGTGGAGGCGACCGTCACCGAGCCCGCCGCGGTGGTGACCCGGCAGCCGCTGCAACCCTTCGACCAGGCCAACTTCGCCGCCCCCGGCCCGTTCAGCTTCGACCCCCACGCGTTCGCGGCCGCGCGGGCCGCCCGGAATCCGCGACCGCGGCCGCCGTTCCTTCCCGCACCGCTACCCGCCCTCGACCGGACCGATGTCGAGCTGGATGCCCTGGTCGCGTTCCTGAGCAACCCGGCAAGGGCGTTCCTGCGGCAGCGTCTGGGCGTCACGCTGCCCGGCCCTGCCGACGAGATCGACGACGCGCTGCCGCTGCGGATCGACGGGCTCACCCGCTGGGACATCGGCAACCGCATGCTGTCGGCCGCACTGGCCGGCGCCGCCATCCCGGACCTCTGCCAGGCCGAACTGCGCCGCGGCACGCTGCCCGCGGGGCGGCTCGGCGCCGGCACCGTGAACACCATCGCGCGCGGCGTCGAGGTGGTCCGGGACGCCGCGGCCCCGTATCTGACGGAGAGCGCGGGGACCACCGACGTCTCGGTCGACCTCGGTGGCGGCCGTCGCCTCACGGGCACGGCCCCGGGGGTGCGTGGCACGGTGCTGCTCAACGCCTCGTACTCGGCGTTGTCACCGCGGCAGCGGCTCGCCGCGTGGGCGCGGCTGCTCGCGGTCGCCGCCTCCACCGGCGACCCGGGGTGGCGGGCGGTCACGATCGGTCCTGCCAAGACGGAGGCGCCGACCGCGCGAGGCTCGACCCTCACGGCGCCCGCGGACCCGCGGGCGGTGCTGGCGCAGCTCGTGGACGTCTACGACCGGGGGATGACCGAGCCGCTGCCGCTGGCTCCGAAGACGTCCGAGTGCTACGCGAGCCGCCGCCTCGCCGGGATGGAGGCCGAGGAGGCGCGCACCGACGCGGCGGCGGTGTGGGCAGGCTCGGCGACGGTGCCCGGGGACGACGCCGACGACGCCGTCCGTTTCGTGCGCGGCGACCAGGTTCCGTTCGAGCGGATGTGGGAGGCCCCGCCCCGCGCCGGCGAGCGGTGGTCCGGGGAGACGTCCCGGTTCGGCGCGCTCGCCCGCCGCGTGTGGGACCCGCTGCTGGCTGCCGAGGAGGTGAGGCCGCTGTGAACGCCGCGCGGTTCGACCTGACCGGGCCGTTGCCGACGGGCAGCACGGTGATCGAGGCCAGCGCGGGCACCGGCAAGACCTACGCCATCGCGGGACTGGCCACCCGCTACCTCGCCGAGGGCGTGGCAGAGCTGCCGCAGCTGATGCTGGTCACCTTCGGCCGCGCCGCCACCCGCGAACTGCGCGAACGCACCCGCGCCCGCCTGGTGGCCACCGCGGCCGCCCTCGCCGATCCCGGACGGGCCCGCGGCGACGACGATGAGCTCGTGGCGTGGCTGGCCCGTGGGGACGAGGAGACCGTGCGGGCGCGGCGGCTTCGGCTGCTGCGCGCGGTGTCGGACTTCGACGCGGCCACCATCGCCACCACGCACGGCTTCTGCCAGCGGATGCTCGACAGCCTCGGCATCGCCGGGGAGCGCGAGCCCGACGCGGTGGTCGTCGAGTCGGTGGACGACATCGCCGAGGAGGTGATCTCCGACCTCTACCTGGAGCGGTATCGCGACGCCGATGAGGCGCAGTTGCCGCTGCCGCAGGCGCGGGATGCGGCGCTGGCCGCGATCAGGGACGGCCAGGCGCGCCTGGCGCCGGCCGAAGCCGGGGCGGGCACGGTGGCGGGCCGGCGGGTCGCCTTCGCCGAAGCCGCCCGCGCCGAGGTGCGGCGGCGCAAACGCCTGCGCGGGGTCCGCGACTTCGACGACCTGCTCGTGCTGCTCCGGGACACCCTCGCGCACCCGGTGCACGGCCCGGCCGCGTGCCGCCGGATCCGCGAGCGCTACCGCGTGGTGCTGGTCGACGAGTTCCAGGACACCGACCCCGTCCAGTGGGAGGTGCTGCGGCTGGCCTTCCACGGCAGCGTCACCATGATCCTGGTCGGCGACCCCAAGCAGGCCATCTACGCTTTCCGCGGCGCCGAGGTGCTTGCCTACCTCGACGCCGTGCGGACGGCCGATCACCGGCTGGCACTGGAGGTCAACTGGCGCAGCGACGGCGGCCTGCTCACCGCGCTGGAGCGGGTGTACGCGGGCGCGGCGCTCGGCCATCCCGAGATCGTCGCCAAACCGGTGGCGCCCGCCGGTCCCGGCGAACGACTGCCGGGCGCGGCGCCGCTGCGGCTGCGCTACCTGGACCGCACCGGCTGCGGGCCGCGGAACAAGGCCGGGTTCCCTGCCGTCGGCGCCGTGCGCCGCCGGATCGCGGCCGACCTCGCCGACGACGTCGTCACCCTGCTGGAGAGCCGCCCCGCGCTGGCTGCCGACGGCACGCAGCGCCAGCTGGCGCCCAGCGACATCGCGGTGCTCGTGCGCAACCGCACCCAGGTCGCCCTGGTCCGCGACGCGCTGCACGACGCCGGTGTGGCCTGTGTGCTGGCGGGCGGTACGAGCGTGTTCGCGACCCCCGCCGCGGACGCCTGGCTGCGGCTGCTGCAAGGACTCGAACACCCGCACCGCCCGGCCCGCGTCCGGCTGGCCGCGCTCACCCCGCTGATCGGGACGACCGCGGCGGAGCTCGACACGGGCGGTGATGAGATGGTCGCCGAGCTGGCCGGGCTGCTGCGCGAGCTCGCGGGCACCTTCGCACAGGCGGGCGTGGCGGCCATGACGGAACGCCTCGCCGGCCGGACCCGGCTGGACGAGCGGATCCTGGGCGTGGACGGCGGCGGGCGGATGCTCACCGACATCCGGCACCTCGCGCAGCTGCTCAACCGCGCGGCGGCGACACAGTCGCTCGGCCTGACCGCACTGATCCGCTGGCTGTCGGCGCGGACGACCGAGGAGCAGCGCGTCACCTCGGCCGATCGCAGCCGGATGCTCGACCGCGACAGTGCGGCGGTGCACATCGTGACCATCCACGCCTCGAAGGGGCTGGAGTATCCGGTGGTGTACCTGCCGTTCGGCTGGGACGGCGGCAAACCGTCCGATGTGGAGTCCTTGCTCCTGCACGAGAACCGCCGGCGCGTGCGCGACGTCGGGGGGCGCGGTGGAGCCGGGTACGCCGAGCGCAAGGTGCGGCACCAGGTGGAGGAGGCGGGCGAGGACCTGCGATTGCTGTATGTCGCACTGACTCGTGCGATGTGCCGGGTGGTCGCGTGGTGGGCGCCGACGGTGAACACCAAGGGCGGCCCGCTGCACCGGCTGCTCTTCGGCCGCGACGGCGGCCATGCCGAACCGCCCGGCACGGCACCGGTCCCCGGCGACGCGGACCTGGCCGGACGGTTCGCGGAGTGGGCCAGGCCGGCGGACGGCACGATCGCGGTGGAGCCCGTCCCGGCCACGCCCGCCCGGCGCCGCCGGCAGCAGCCGGGCGAACCACAGCGGGAGCTGGCCGTCGCGCCCTTCACCCGTTCTCTCGACCTGAGCTGGCGCCGCGCTTCCTACAGCGCGCTCACCGCGGCCGCGCACGTGACGCCGGGGGCCGCCAGCGAGGTGGAGGAGAAGGTCACCGTCGACGAGCCGGAGACACCACCGGTGGCAGCGGGTGAGCCGCGGCCCGGGAGCGTGACGGCGTCGTTGATGAACGAGCTGCCCTCCGGTCCGGAGTTCGGCACGCTGGTGCACACGATCCTGGAACACGTCGACACCTCCGCCGCCGACCTGGCCGCCGAGGTGCGACGGCGCTGCGCCGAGGCCGCCGAGGCCACTGTCCGGCGTCTGTCCGGTGTGGACGTTGAGGCGCTGGCGGCCGCGCTGACCGCGGTGTTGCGCACTCCCTTCGGTGGCGGCACGCTCGCCGACGTCGCCCCGGCCGATCGGCTCGCCGAGCTCGACTTCGAGTTCGGGGTGGCGACGCACGTGACCGTGTCCGGCATGGCGGAGCTGGTTCGCGGGCACCTGCCCGCCGACGATCCGCTCGCCGGTTATCCCGACCAGCTCGCCATGCTGACCCCGCCGCCGCTGCGGGGTTTCCTCACCGGCAGCATCGACGCCGTGGTGCGCCGCCAGGGGCCGGAGGGCCCCGAGTTCACCGTCGTCGACTACAAGACGAACAGGCTCGGTGCCGGACCCCTCGACGCGGCGCACTACGGCCAGCAGGCGATGGCCGCGGAGATGTCGCGCGCCCACTATCCGCTACAGGCATTGCTGTATCTCGTGGCGCTGCATCGGTATCTGCGGTGGCGCCTGCCCGGTTACGACCCGCACCGGCACCTCGGCGGTGCCCGATACCTGTTCGTGCGCGGCATGATCGGCCCGCAGACCCCGCCCGGCTGTGGGGTGTTCGCGTGGCGGCCGCCACCCGCGCTCGTCACGGAACTGTCCGAACTGCTGGCGGGCTCATGACCGAGCCGCTGACCACCCTGCGGGCGACCGGCGCGTTGCGCACCTTCGAAGACGCGGGGGTGCTCGCCCCGGCGGACGTGCACGTCGCCTACCGGCTCGGGAAGCTCGCCGGTGAGGGCGACGAGATGGTGTTGCTGGCGGTGGCGCTCACCGTGCGGGCGCTGCGGCTCGGCTCCGTGTGCGTCGAGCTGGACCGGCTGCCCGACCTGGCCGCCGACAGCAGTGCCGACAGCAGTGCCGAAAACAGTGCCGACAGCCTGCCGTGGCCGGACCCGGCGCGGCTGGCCGGCGACCTGCGCCGGAGCCCGCTCGTGACGGGCGGCGCCGCAGGCCCCCTCACGCCGCTCACCCTGGTGGACGGTCAGGACGGGCCACTGCTGTTCCTGACCCGCTACCACCGGCAGGAGGATACGGTCCGCGCCGTGCTGGCCGAGCGGGAACGCAGGCGCCCTGCCGTGGACCTCGACATCGCGGCGGACGTGCTCGGCGCCCTCTTCCCCGGCGGCGGCCGGAGACCGGACCGGCAGCGCGTCGCCGCCGCGCTCGCCGCCACCGAGTGGACGACGATCGTCGCCGGCGGTCCCGGGACCGGCAAGACCCACACGGCGGCGCGCATCCTCGCGCTGCTGTACGCGCTGCACGGGCCCACACTGCGGATCGCGCTGGCCGCGCCGACCGGGAAGGCCGCCTCCCGGCTGCAGGAGTCGATCACCGAGCAGGCGGGTGAGCTCGGGCTGCCGGACGGGCTGGAGGCCACCACGCTGCACCGCCTCCTCGGACCGCGGCGCGACAGCCGGAGCCGGTTCACCCACGATGAGCACAACTGGCTGCCCCACGACGTCGTGGTGGTCGACGAGACCTCGATGGTGTCGCTGACGATGATGGCGCGCCTGGTGGAGGCGTTGCGTCCCGAGACCCGGCTGGTCCTCCTCGGTGACCCCGACCAGCTCGCGTCGGTGGACGCGGGCGCCGTGCTGGCGGACCTGGTCGCCCGCCCGTCGGCTCGTCCCGCCAACCCGGATCTCGCCCGGCTGGTGCCACCGGCCGGGATCGAACGTGAGCAACTGGGCCGCGCGGTGGTCCGCCTGCGCGACGGCCACCGGTTCACCGGCTCCATCGCCGAGCTCGCCGATGCCGTCCGCCGCGGCGCCGCCGACGAGGCCGTGGCCGTCCTTCGCTCGGGCGACGGCAGCGTCACCCTCCACGACCCCGAGGACGTCGACGAGGTACGCGCCGACGTGACCGCGACCGGCCTCGCGCTCATCGACGCCGCCGAACGCGGTGACATCCCGGCCGCGCTCGACGCGCTCAACGCGCACCGGCTGCTGTGCGCGCATCGTGGGGGTGCCTACGGCGTGGGCCGCTGGTCCCGCCAGGCGCTCACGTGGACCGGCGAGGCGTGCGGGCGCGTTCTCGATCCGGACCGCCGGTATCCGGGCCAGCCGTTGCTGGTCACCGAAACCGACTACGACGCCGGGCTCAGCAACGGTGACACCGGCGTCGTCGTCGAGCGGGGCGACGGCCACCTGGCGGTGTTCGACCGCGGTGCGACACCGCTGCTGGTCCACCCCAGCAGGCTCGCCGCCGTCCAGCCCGTCTACGCCATGACGGTGCACCGCAGCCAGGGCAGCCAGTACGAGACGGTGTCCGTGGTGCTGCCGGAGGAGACCTCCGCAATCCTCACCCGGCAACTGCTGTACACGGCGATCACGCGGGCCCGCCGCCGCGTGCGGATCATCGGCAGCGAGGCCGCCGTGCGGGCCGCCGTGGGGCGCCAGGCGCTGCGCGCCTCCGGCCTGGGGCGGTGACGACGGCTGGTCACCCTCGTGAGGGCGCACGCGAGTTGGAACGCGGCTCCTCACTCACGACCGGTGGCCTGCGGAAACTGTGTCCCACCGGAGACGAGCAGGTCGAGCACGCGCGGAAGTTCCTCCTCCAGCTGCGCCACCTGCGCGTCCATTCCGGACAGTGAACTCAGCAGCGCACGCTGGAAAATCCCGTCGAGCATGACGTACGACGCGACGGGCGAGGTCGCCGGTTCACCACCGGAGAGCTCCGCGTAGCGGCTGATCACCCGCCAGATCATGGCCTCGCGATGCTCGTCGATCTCCAGCACGTCCTCGCGGAAGGACTCGTCGAACAGGCTCTGGTTGCGCAGGTCGTACCAGAGTCTGTGCAGCGGGGCGTCGGCCTTCAGCGTGGCGAAGAACGTGTTGACGAAGTCGCGCCGCAGTTGCTCCGCCGTGGTCGAGCCCGCCACCACGTCGTCGTAGCGGGTGACGCACACGGCCTCGTACTGGCGTACCGCCTGGGTGATCAGGTCGCGCTTGTCGGTGAAGTAGTAGTGCAGGACGCCGTGTGAGAACTCCGAGTTCTGGGCGATCTCGCGCAGGCTGGTACGGGCGTAGCCCAGCTCCGCCAGCGTGTGGAGGGTGGCGACCGCGAGCTGCGTACGTCGCCCCTCGAACTTGTCGACCTGGCGGCGAGCGATCCGGTCCTGCTTGGTTTCGACGGCCTCGGTCACGTGTGCGTCCTGTCGGGTGGCTGTGGCTCGCGGCGTGCGGGCCGGGGCCGAGTCTATCGTCCGGCGCGACCAGCTTGGTTGGACAACTGTCAAAGAAATTCTTGACGACTGTCCAAATCTCGCTAGTGTGTGACCCACACCGCAGCTCCGTCCTCACCGACGAGCGCGGCGAAGCCGCGGATCAGCGATCTCAAGGAGGAGATTCCGGATGACGAGTTATGACCTGACCGGCCGAAAAGCGCTGGTCACTGGGGGAGCGCGTGGGCTCGGCGCCGGGATGGCCGAGGCGCTGGCCAAGGCAGGCGCCGCCGTCGCCGTCGGTGACGTGCTGGAGGACGTCGGCAAGGAGACCGCGCAGTCGCTGCGTGACGGGGGCGCCACGGCGGAGTTCATCGCACTGGATGTCACCGAGGACGCGAGCTGGGCCGAGGCGATCCCGAACGTGGTGAACGCACTCGGCGGGCTGGACCTGCTCGTCAACAACGCGGGCGTGGAGATCACCAGCCTGATCGTCGACCTCGATCCCGCCGACGTGCGGAAGATGCTCGACGTCAACGTGCTCGGTACCGCGCTCGGGCTCAAGCACGCCTTCCGCACCATGCGCCCTGGAGGCCCGGCCGGCAACGGCGGCGCCGTCGTCAACATCGCCTCCGTCGCCGCGACGATCGCGTTCCCCGGCATCGCGGGCTACTCGGCGACGAAGTCCGGCATCGACCGGCTCACCAGGGTCGCCGCGGCCGAGTCGGGCAAGCTCGGCTACGGCGTGCGGGTCAACTGCATCTACCCGGGCCTGACGCCGACCGCGATGGGCAACCAGCTTGCCGTGGACTGTGCGGAGCTCGGCCTCTTCCCCTCGCCCGAGGAAGCCGCGAAGGCCGTCGTGGAGCTGACTCCGCAGGGACGCCTCGGGCAGGTCGACGACATGGCCGACGCCGTGGTCTTCCTGGCCTCCGACGCCGCCAAGTACATCACCGGGGCAGGGCTCCCGGTCGATGGCGGCATGGGCATGTGACCGGCTTTCCACAGGAAAGGAAGAAACTGTCGTGACCACTGACAAGCCTGTCGTCGTCTACGGAGCCTCCGGCTACACCGGGCGGCTCATCTGCGAGTACCTGCGCGAGTACAACATCCCGTTCCTGGCGGCGGGCCGGGACCACAAGCGTGTGAAGGAGGCCGTCGACGCCGTCCCCGGAGTGGAGACCGTCGAGCACGAAGTGGTCGAGGTCGAGCACGGCGTGGCCGCGCTGACCGAGCAGTTCCGTGGCGCCACGGTGGTGCTGAACACGGTCGGCCCCTTCGCCCGCTACGGCCACGAGGTGGTGCAGGCGTGCCTGAACGTCGGCGCGCACTACACCGACACCAACGGCGAGCAGAACTGGATGATCGAAGCCGAGGACCGCTACGGAGCGGAGTTCGCCGCGCAGGGGCTCGTGCTTTCCCCCGGCCTGGCGCAGATGTACACGATCGGCGAGATCGCGGCCAACCTCTGCCTGGAGAAGCCCGGCCTGGACACTCTCGACATCGAGGTGTTCTGGAAGGGATACCCGACCGTCGCCTCCACGAACACGATCCTGACCAACGCCGCGTTCGCCAAGGCGTACTACCTGGAGCAGAACGAGTACGTGGAATGGCCGCCGGACGCCGGGCTCTACGAGCTGGTCGTGCCGGGACAGCACGAGCTCGGCCTCGCTCTTCCCTGGGGCGGCACGTCGCATCCCGTGTGGTTCAGGAAGGACCCGAGGGTGGCCAACGCGCGTGCGCTCGGTGGCGTGTTCAACCGGCCGCTGATGCTGGGCGTACCGCAGATCGTCGAAGCTGCCCTCAAGCAGATGGAGGGCCTCGCGCAGGAGGAGAAGTACCGGGTCATCGACGAGGTGTCGGCGCAGGTGCGCAGCGAGATGCCGCCGAGGGAGAACCCTCGCGTCAACACCTCGCTCGACTCGGTGTACGCCTCCGGCCCGCTCGGCCGTGCCCACTGCGTCATCCACGGCAACTGCAACTACAAGCAGACCGCCCTGCTGAACGCCCACGCGGCGGCTCACCTGTTGCAGGAGCCGCCGAGGAAGGCCGGCTTCGCGTCCAGCTGCCAGGCCTTCGGGCACCGTGAACTGCTCGGCACGCTCCGGTCGTTCGGCCTCGTGCTTGAGCCGATCCTGGAAACCCACCACTGAGCACCGCGCCGGCCGCCGCAGGGGGCGGCCGGCGCGGCTGCGAACCCGACAGTCTCCGAACCCGACAGCGAGGTAGCAGTGCAGCTGGCCGACTATCTGGACAAGGGCGCCTCCCTCGGCGGCGATCTCCCTTGCCTGACCACGAACGGGGAGTCGCTCACCTACGCCGAGGTGCAGCGGCTGTCCTGGCGGATCGCCGGGGCCCTGCACGGCTCCGGCATCGCTCGCGGCGACCGGGTCGCGGTGCTCTCGGCGAACGATGCGCTCGCCCTGACCTGCGTGTTCGGCATCTCCCGCGCCGGTGCGGTGTGGTGTCCGGTCAATCCACGCAACGAGGCCGCGGAGAACCGGCAGCTACTCGATCTGTTCGGCTGCCGTTGCCTGTTCTTCCAGGAGAAGTTCGCCGAGCTGGTGCAGCGGATACGCGGTGAGCTTCCCGAGCTGACCACGCTGGTGTGCCTGAACGGCTCGGTGGAAGGCGCCACGACGTTCGCCGAGTGGGTCGAGCACGACCATCGGGTGCCGGACGCGGTCTCGCCCGCCGACGACGACCTGTGCGTGCTCGCCGGAACCGGCGGCACCACCGGGAGGCCGAAAGGGGTACGGCTGACCGGGCACAACCTGGAGGCGGCGACCGCGTCGACGCTGATGAGCTACCCGTTCGGCGAGCGACCCCGCTACCTCGCCCTCGCTCCGCTGACCCACTCCGCAGGCGTCCTCACGTTCCCGGTCATGACCCTCGGCGGCGAGGTGGTCATCATGCCGAGCCCGGACCTCGGTGAGTTCCTCCGACTGATCGAGCGGCACCGCATCACGCACGCCTTTCTGCCGCCGACCGTCATCTACGGGTTGCTCGAACACCCCGATCTCGACTCGACGAACCTGGGGTCGCTGCGCTGCCTGTGGTACGGCGCCGCGCCGATGTCGCCGACGCGGCTGGAGGAGGCGCTGAGCAGGATCGGTCCGGTGCTCGGGCAGCTGTTCGGCCAGACGGAGGCGCCGAACATGATCTCGACGCTCGCCCCTGCCGACCATTTCCGTGCGGACGGATCGATCGCCGTCGAACGGCTTTCCTCCGCCGGACGGCCCACCCCGCTGACTCAGGTCGCGGTGATGAACGATGCCGGCACCGTGCTGCCGAGAGGCGAGCCCGGCGAGATCGTGGTGCGCGGCCCGCTGGTCATGGCTGGTTACCACGAGGACCCCGAAGCCACGGCGGCGGTGAGCAGGCACGGCTGGCACCACACGGGAGACGTCGGTTACCTCGATGAGGAGAACTATCTCTACATCGTCGACCGGGCCAAGGACATGATCATCACCGGCGGGTTCAACGTGTACTCGGCGGAGGTGGAGCAGGCTCTGATGGCACATCCCGCGGTGCAGGACAGCGCGGTGGTCGGCCTGCCCGACGACAAGTGGGGCGAACGGGTAACGGCTGTGGTCCAGCTGCGTCCCGCGCACGGGACGACGCCGGACGAGCTGACCACATTCGTGAAGGCCCGGCTCGGCAGCGTGAAGGCGCCGAAACAGGTCGAGATCTGGCCCGACCTTCCGCGCTCGAAGATCGGCAAGGTGCTGAAGCCGGAGATCAAGGACCGGCTGGCCGAAGGCTAGGGGCTGGTACCGGCACAACAACGAGGGCTACGCGTTGCGCCCGAGTTCGGCGACGAATGCCCGGCTGGGGTTCACGACCAGCACGGCTCCACCTTCCGGAGCGGTACTCGCACCGATGACCCGCGCCATGCCGCCCCGGGCGAACGGGAACGCCGCGAGAATCATCGCCACCAGCCCGGCCACCGCCACTCCGGCGAGCGGCTGCACGGTGCCCCTCTCGGCGAGGATCGCGGCGATGAGCGATCCGGCGAACGCCAGCAGTCCGCCGAAGAACATGACACAGGAGACGGTGAGCCAAACCGCTCTGGTACGAGCGCAGACATCGCACAACGGCCAGCCGTTGACGTGGGTGACCCGCACCTTCTGCGCGTGCTGACCCAGACGTTCGGCCATACCGAGGGCGCCGCGAAAGCCCACCTGGTGCAGCCGGCTGCCCTCGATCCGCACCTTGGACTGCAGGGTGAAGTCGGCCAGCCGCACCGCGGGGCGGCCATGACGCGTGCAGGACGACGGGAGGTTCCCCGGCTGCCCGACCAGCTCAGCCGGCAGCCTGATGATGTTCGGCTGTCGCTGCACGTGCGCCCCCGTCCCGGGCCGGGCGAACCCGTCCACGACCGGAGTGTAGCGAACCGAATCCGCCGCGTGGCCGGCTTGAATCCTGGCCGTGCCCAGCATCTGTTCGACAGCAACTCCCCGGCACACCCCGCGCTGTTGGCCGCGATCGGGTTATGCGCGCCGCACGTCGGGAGCCGGACTGGCGCGCGGTGTGAGCGAAATGTGCGCGGAGAGCGCGCGGAGGTCGGGCGCGTCGAAGATCTCGGCGGCAGACGCGACTCCGGCTGTCTTGGTCCGTCCGGTGAGAACGCGGTGGACCCCTTCCACGGCGAGCGGGCGCGGTGACGGCGTAGATGTCCTGGCCGCTCGCGACAGCGCGTCGTTGCGTGCCGCCGGAGCGCACGATGACGTCGACGAGGAACGTCTGCGCGGACCGGCCGCGCTCGTCGACCGCGGTCGGTGTCGAGGTGTCCGGGGCCGAGACGTCCCTGGCCGCGTCGGCCGCCGTGTACGTGCTCATGTCAGGGATGGACAGGTGGCTGGGGATCGTGACGATATCGGTCATCGTGAACTCGCCGATGACGGTCCTGGTGCCCAGCGGGGCGGAAAGGGCCACTCCAGGGTCGGCGGAGTGTCGTCGTGGTCCTCCGGACGCCTACCGCCACATGTTCCGCAGCTGGTGCCGGTCAGCGCCTCGGCCACGCGAGGAATGCCGAACCGGTCGCGGCTCCGCCGGTCACCTCTGGATCGCGACGCCACCCGGTGCTGTCTGTGCTGCCGAGGCCGACGATCTCTTCTAGCATTCGACCATGGCCACTGACAACACGTTCCGGTACGGCGGCGCCGCGATCTCGGCGCTGGTGATGGGCTGGGGCGTGGGGTTCGCTGTCGAACCGGTGGCCGGCCTCATCGCCGGGCTCGCGGCCGGACTGGCATGGCTGGCGGCCGGAATGTTGGCCCGGCGCAGATAGTGGTCGCGGGTGCCGACGTGCCGGCGAATTCCGGAGCCAATCGAATCCGGAGCCAATCGAATGCTGACCGTGCGAGGCATCTCCTACCTCGTTGAAGGCGCTCCCGCCGAGGTCGTGCGTCGGGACCTGGGCGTGACCGAGAGAACCTGCACTGCACCGCCGTGATGCTGATCGGCACCGATACCGAGCAGCTGATCGGAGCGGCCGAGGTCGCAGTTGAACTGGGCTGGAAGCCTACGTACGACCGCACTTCCCGAATCAGCGCTGGTCCAAGCTGCTGGCACACCTCGAGCGGACCGCCGCAGCGGCCGAGCACCTGCGGACCCGCCATCCGGGTCGGGTGACGCTGCTGGTCGGCAGCGAGTTCTCGCACCCCGCACCCGGCATGGTCCCCGGCCCGTGGTCCTACCTACGCCTGTTGCTGATCTTGCGAGCGCCGTTATCATCGCTAACAGCGAACCGGTGGCGCCGATAGCAAGTCATTGATATCGTGCGAGTGTTATCGTTGGAAACACACAGGGAGGACCTTCATGAACAAGCGCGCCCTCGGTGTCGGCGGTCCCACCGTCTCCGCTCTCGGTCTTGGCCTGATGGGCATGTCGGACCTGTACGGGCCGGCCGACGAGGAGGAGTCGGTCGCCACTGTCCAGGCGGCGCTCGACGCGGGTGTCACCTTGCTGGACACCGGCGACTTCTACGGCATGGGGCACAATGAGCTGCTGCTTCGCGACGCTTTGCGCGGCGTCGACCGGGACAGGGTGACGATCAGCGTGAAGTTCGGTGCGATGCGTGGCCCGGACGGTGACTGGCTCGGCTTCGACGCCCGCCCCGCGGCGGTAAAGAACTTCGTCGCCTACAGCCTGCGCAGGCTGGGCACCGACCACATCGACATCTACCGGCCCGCCCGCCTGGACCCGGAGGTGCCCATCGAGGACACCGTCGGTGCCCTTGCCGAGCTGGTCGAGGCCGGGCACGTCCGGCACATCGGCCTGTCCGAGGTGGGTGCCGAGACGCTGCGCCGGGCCGCCGCCGTGCACCCGATCGCCGATCTGCAGATCGAGTACTCCCTGCTGTCCCGGGGAATCGAGACGGAGATCCTGCCCGCCGCGCGGGAGCTGGGTGTCGGCATCACCGCTTACGCGGTGCTCTCCCGCGGTCTGCTCAGCGGGCACTGGACACCGGACCGGAACCTCACCGCGGGCGACTTCCGCGCCCGCAGCCCGCGTTTCCAGGGGGAGAACCTGCAGCGCAACCTGGCGCTGGTGGAGGCGCTGCGTGGCGTCGCCACGCGGCAGGGGGTCAGCGTGGCGCAGGTCGCCATCGCCTGGGTGGCCCGGCAGGGCGAGGACATCGTGCCGCTGGTCGGCGCGCGTAACCGGACCCGGCTCGCCGAGTCCCTCGGCGCGACCGGCGTCGACCTCGGCGAGGAGGACCTGGCGGCTATCGAGCACGCCGTGCCCGCCGATGCCGCCGCGGGCGAACGCTATGCCGCGCCGATGATGGCGCACCTCGACAGCGAGCGCTGAGCGAGCCACCGCGTCAGGTAACAATGTTAACTGGCCCATGTTATCCTTGGAAACATGGAGAAGTCGACCCGGGACCGGATCATCGACGCGGCAACGACCCTGCTCGCCGAGGGTGGGCGCGACGCCGTGTCGACCCGTGCCGTGAGCGTGGCGGCCGGCGTGCAGGCGCCCGCGATCTACCGGATCTTCGGCGACAAGCAGGGCCTGCTGGACGCCGTGGCCAGCCATGGCTTCGAAACCTACCTGGGCGACAAGAAGGCCAACCCGGCCACCGACGACCCGGTGGCGGATCTGCGCCGCGGCTGGGACCTGCACGTCGGGTTCGGTCTGGCCAATCCGGTGCTCTACACCCTGATCTACGGTGACCAGCGCCCCGGCCGGGAACCGCCTGCGGCGCGCCAGGCAGCGGAGATCCTCGCCGCGATGATCCACCGCATCGCCGAGGCCGGGCGGCTGCGGGTGACCGAGCAGCGCGCGGCCCACCTGGTTCACGCCACCGGCCGCGGCACGACCCTCACGCTGATCTCGCTACCCGAGGACCGACGCGATCCGTCACTGTCCACGATGGCTCGTGAATCGATCATCGCCACCATCACCACGGACGCATCACCCGGCGCCGCGCCGGGACCGGTGTCCACGGCGGTGGCCATGCGAGCCGTCCTGCCCCAGGCGACCGCCCTGACCGCGGCGGAGCGAAGCCTTCTGGCCGAATGGCTGGACCGCATCGCCACCGACGGCTGAAGGGCGCATCTCCCCGCTCAGCCCGCGGCACGGGCCCGGGAGCGCCACAGCAGCCAGACGAAGTACGGGGTGCCGATCATGGCGGTGAGCAGTCCGGCGGGTACCTGGGCGGGGGCGATCACCGTGCGCCCGAGGGTGTCGGCCAGCGAGATCAGCAGCGCGCCGAGCAGAGCCGCGACGGGAATCGCACGGGAGTGGCGGCTGCCGACGAGGGCGCGTGCCATGTGCGGCGCGACGAGTCCGACGAAGCCGATCACGCCCACGGCGGCGACCGCCGCGGCGGTGAGCAGTGCGGTGGCGCCGAGAACGACGAGCCGGGTGCGTTCCAGCCGGACGCCGAGTACCCGAGGAGTGTCGTCGTCGAGGCCGAGCAGATCGAGCTCCCGGTGAGCGAGCGCGATCAGCGGAACCAGCAGGACGAGCGCGATCGCGACGGGTACGAGATGGGCGGGGGTACGGCCGTACGTGGAGCCGGAGAGCCAGGTGAGTGCCTTGGCCGTGTTCCAGGGGTCGAAGGCGACGATGAGGAACGTGATCACGCCGTTCCCGCCCATCCAGATTCCGATGCCGATCAGCACCAGCCGGTGGGAGTCGAGACCGCCTCGCCAGGCCATCCCGTACACGGCGGCGAAGGTCAGCAGCGCGCAGCCGCCCGCGACGCCGGACATGGTCCAGACCCCTGCGAGCGGGATCAGGGTGATGAGGGCGACGGCGCCGACACCGGCGCCCGCGGTGATGCCGAGCAGGCCGGGTTCGGCCAGCGGGTTGCGGCAGACCGCCTGCACGGCGGAGCCGGCGACGGCCAGCGCCGTGCCGGCGAGCAGCGCCGCGAGCACGCGGGGGTAGCGCTGGTCGAGCACGAAGGTCAGGCTGGGGCCGGTGCTGCCGCGCAGCCAGTTCACGATGTCGCCCGTGAGCACGCTCGTGTCGCCGAGCAGCATCGCGGCGACGAACGCACCGCCGAGGAGCGCGGACAGGACGGTGATCACGACAGCGACGGCGCGCCGCCCCCGGACCGTGCCCGCGTGGGTCGCGGGCGGCTGCCGCGCCGGTGCGGAGTCGCGGTAACCGCGCGCCAGCCATACCAGCAGTACCGCCCCGGCGATGGTGGTGATCACTCCGGTCGGGATGTCCACACCGGCCTGACCGCCCATGACGGCGCGGACGGCGATGTCGGCCGCGAGCACGACGAGCACCCCCGCGAGTGCGGACAGGGGCAACAGCAGCCGGTGGCGGTGCAGATGCGGGATGCGGGCACCCAGCAACCGGACGATCGCGGGAGCGCACAGCCCGACGAAGCCGATAGGGCCGGCCAGGGTGACCGCCGAGGTGGCCAGCAGCACCGCGAGGAGGGTCGCGAGCAGCCGGGTGCGGCGCACGGGCACGCCGAGCACCGAGGCGGTGTCGTCGCCGAGGGTGAGGATGTCCAGCCGGCGGGCGAGCAGGAGACAACCGGCGACCGCGAGCGTGATCACGGGCGCCGTCCGCGTCACCGCGTCGAGATCGATCTGCACCAGCGAGCCGCTGCCCCAGGCGAACAGCCCGACCGTCTCCTGCTCCTTGAGCACGAGGAACAGCATCGTGAGCGCGTTGAGGGACAGCGCGATCGCGGCACCGGCGAGGATCAGCCGCGTCGGAGCAGCGTCCCCGCCGGCGGAGAGCAGCAGTACCAGGCCGGCCGCGGCGAGCCCTCCGGTGAACGCCACGCTGAGCGTGCCGATGCCGTCGAGCAACGGCAACCCGGTCGCGAGTGACAGCCCGAACGCGGCGGAGAGCACCACCGCCAGGTGTGCTCCCGCGTTGACCGCGAGGGTGTCGGGCGACGCCAGCGAGTTGCGGGCGATCGACTGCAGCACCGCCCCGGCCACGCCGAGCGCGACACCGACCGTGATTCCGGCGAGCAGCCGGGGCAGCCTCGACGCGACCAGCACCCGTGCCACGCCCTCGTCGCCGCCGCCCAAGGCGAGCCGGACCAGGTCGAGCGTACCCACGTCGGCGGTGCCCTGAGTGAGGTGGACCGACGACAGCAGCAGTACGGACACGCCGCCGAGCACGAGTGCGACCGCGGCCGGGACCAGGCGAACCGTGGGATTCGCGCGAGTGTCCGGTTCGGACCTTCCCGCGAGCCGGGACGTGGTGTGCGGACTCACGAGGTGAACACCGAGACGAGCTCGTCGAGGAACTGCTCGGAGGAGGCCGGCCCGCCGAACGTCCAGATGCCGTCGGTCATCCGGTGCACGTGACCAGCTCGCACGGACGGCAGCGACTTCCAGATGGGATTGTCCCTGAGGCCGTCGGCGAACACGTCGGTGCCGTCGGACGCGCTGTACAGGAACCGCACGTTGTCATCGGTGATGGTGGTCAGACCCTCCACATCGGTCTGGCCGAGTCCCCACACGCCGTCCACCTTCCCGGGCCAGGCGTTGCGCAGCCCGGCGGCGATGGCGAGCTGGGAGGCCAGTGCCCCCCCCGCCGTACGGGCGGATCGCGATCGCGTTGCCCTCCTGCCAGCCGTCGGCGATCACGAAGGACTCACCGGCGGCACCGGCTTGGGCGATCTTCCGCCTGGCGTCCGCGAGCACACCGTCGAACCCGGCGAGCGCCTCCGCCGCCTTCTCCTCCCTGCCGACCGCCTTGGCGATCATGGTGAAGTCGTCGCGCATCCGCTGCAGGTTGTCGCCGGCGTCGCTGCCCTTGGTCACCAGGACCGGCACGTACTCCTCGAGCTGCTTGACAAGTGGTGCGCTGCGGTAGCCCTCCATCACCACGAGGTCGGGCTCGAGTGCGACGATCGACTCCACGTTGGGCTCGGCGCGCGTGCCGACCTCCCGCACGCTGCCATCGAGTTCCGCCGCGGTCACCCAGTTGCCGTAGTCCTCGACCTGGCTGACGCCCACCGGCATGACATCGAGGGTGGTGAGCATCTCCGCCTCGGCCCACTCCAAGGCCACCACTCGCCGCGCCGGAGCGTCGAGCCGGACCTCCTGACCCCGGCTGTCGGTGACGGCTACCGGGCCGTCGCCCGAAGCGCTGGACGGTGCCGTGCCGTCGGCGGCCCGCTCCGTGGTGCCGCACGCGCTGAGCAGTACGAGCGCACCGGCCATGAGCGCGGTGAGGCGGTTTCTGGGCATGGCAGAACTCCGTTGCTGTCGATGGATCGTTCGGGGGAGAAGGCCGTTCGGACTACCGGGTTCGCGGCAGCAGCTCGCTCGGCTGCCGGGTGTGCCGGCCGATCGGCCGGGCGGTGAGCGTGCCGGTGGCCGGGTCGACGCCGACCTCGATCCGGATGCCGTAGACCCGCGTGAGGTTCTCGCCGGTGAGTACCTCGTCCGGAGGTCCGCCTGCGCACACCTCGCCCTGGTGCAGCAGGACGACGTGGTCGCCGATCGCGGCCGCCTGGTTCAGGTCGTGCAGCACCACACCGACCGCGACGCCGTGGTCGTCGGCCAGCTCGCGAACCAGGTCGAGGGTCTCCACCTGGTAGCGCAGGTCGAGGAACGTCGTGGGCTCGTCCAGCAGCAGTACGCGCGTGTCCTGCGCCAGGCACGTCGCCAGCCACACCCGCTGCAGCTCGCCGCCGGAGAGCCGGTCCGCGGGGCGATCCGCCATCGCGGCCAGCCGGTGACCCGCATGGCGTGCTCGATCGCGCGTTGCCCGTCCCGGTCCTCGCCCCGGAAGCGCCCGCGGTAGGGGTGACGGCCGTAGGCCACGACATCGGCGACGGTCACGCCACTCGGCGTCGGCCTGCTCTGCGCGAGCAGCGTCACGTGGCGGGCGAACTCCTTGGTGGACAACGAGAACGCCGGCGTGCCGTCCTCGAGCAGCACCTCGCCCCGCTCGGGCCGGTGCAACCGCGCCAGCGCGCGCAGCAGCGTCGACTTGCCGCTGCCGTTGGGGCCGACCAGGGCCGTGACGCGGCCCGCGTGCAGGCGGAGCGAGGCGTCGTGCACCACGCGGACGCCGTGGTATCCGATGTCCAGGTGCGCGCCACTGACCGTGGCCGCGCCGTCGCCCTGGTTGCCGCTCTCCTGCACCGCGTACCTCAATCACTCGATGAGTAAAGTGAGGCTAACCTAAATACTCGGCGGAGGTCTGTCCAGTCACGTCGATGTGATCTGTGTCCGGTCCGGGCGGGCACTGCTCGCTAGGGAGACGCGTCCTCGACCTGGTGGGCCAGGCGGTCGAGACGGGTCCGGCCGACGATGCTCATCGAGATCGAGGAGCGGCACACCGCGCGATACGAGTACTCGCCGGACGACGTCGTCGAGTGGCTCACCCGCCGCGGCTACGTCATGTACGCGTGGCAACGCGGCTGGCACGTGGCCGAGCGGGTGTGCGTGCACGCCAACAACTATCTCTTCCGGCCGGCCGGTGCGGGCTCGTAGGAGCGTTCAGCGCGCCGGCTCGACGCCGTCCGGGCACCGGTCGGAGCGGCGCGCCGCCCGTTCGACGATGCGCCGCAGCCAGCGGTGCGCCTCGTCGTGCTCCTTCTGCTCGTGCCACCACATGATCTCGACGATCGGTGGCGGATCGCCGGGGCATTCGAGCAGCCGCAGGTCGGCACGGCCTGCGAAGTGCTGTGCGATCCTGCCCTGCATGATCGCGACCCGGTCGGTGCCCGCGACGAAGTGCGGCGTCGCCTGGTAGCTGTCGACGCGCACGGCGACGTGCGGCTGGGTGGAGAGCCGGGCCATCAGCGGGCCGAGCGGCGAGCTCGGCGGGTAGCCACCGTCCGGATGGTGCGGGACCACCCAGGGCAGCTTCTCGAGGTCGGCCAGTTCGAGCCGGTCGCCGACGGGATTGTCCCGCGCGACCACGCACACCCACCGGTCGCGGAACAGCTCGAGCGAGTGGATGGCCGGTGCGTACAGCTCGGCCTTGGCGGCGCAGATCATCCCGTCGATGAGCCGCAGCGTCTCCGGGATGTCGGTGGGCAGCCGCTCCCGCACCACCTGGACGTGCAGGCGGATGTTCGGAGCCGCGAGGAACAGCTCCCGCGAGATGTGCTCACCGAGTGCCGCGACCACGTAGTCCGGCGTCAGCAGCGTGAACTCGCGCTCCGACTCCTCGGGGTGGAACGCCGAGGTCGTGGAGAAGAGCCGCTCCAGTCCGGTGCACAGCGGCTCCACCTGCCCGGCGAGCTGAGCCGCCAGCGGGGACAGCACATAGGAGCCGCGGGACCGGACGAGCAACTGGTCGTCGAAGTGGCGGCGCAGCCGCGACAGTGCCGCACTCGCCGTCGGCTGGCTGACGCCCACTCGCTCGGCCGCTCGCGTCACGTTCCGCTCACGGAGCAGCTCCCGGAGGAACACCAGCAGGTTGAGATCCAGGCTCGCCAGGGACGCCGACCGCCGCGTCGCCGCGCGCCCGCTCGTAACCATACGTCCATTAGCGGCCGGCCGTGATCGGCTGTCAAGGATGCGCCCGCGAGGCGGAAAGGAATCGGCGCAGCTCGCGCGAGGTCCCGTCCGGGTCCTCCTCGGCGAGGTAGTGCCCGCAGTCCAGCGAGTGCCCCACGGCCGAGGGAGCCCATCGTCGCCACACCTCGACTACGTCGCGGACCCGGCCGAGCGGGCCGCGCCTGCCCCACAGCACGAGTACCGGGCAGCGGATCCACCTGCGGCCGCGGTCCGCCTCGTCGTCGGCCCGGTCCACGGTGGCGCCCGCCCGGTAGTCCTGGCACATCGCGTGGATCACCGACGGCCGGTGAAAGGCGGCACGGTAGGCCCCGCGCGCCTCCTCGGTGAAGATCCCCTCGGTCCCGCGCAGGAAGAACCCGTCCGGATCGGCGGAGATCAGCCGTTCCGGCAGGTCATCCCGCTGGGCGAGGAAGAACCAGTGCCAGGCCGCCAGGGCGAACGTGGCGTCGACGCGGTCGAGGACGTCGGCGGTCGGCAGGATGTCCAGCACGGCGAGGGCCGTCACCACCTCCTGATGGTCCAGCGCGAGACGGTAGGCGCAGCGCGCTCCCCGGTCGTGCCCCACGACGGCGAACCGGTGAAAGCCGAGCGCGGCCATCACCGCCACCTGATCGAGCGCCATCGCCCGCTTGCCGAACGCGGCCGGGTCGTCCTCCGTCCCCGGCGGCGGCACGCTGCCGCCGTACCCGCGCAGATCCGCTGTCACCACCGTGTGCTCGCGAGCCAGCTCCGGCGCGACGTGCTGCCACATGACCGACGTCTGCGGGTAGCCGTGCAGCAGGAGTACCGGCGGCCCGCTGCCGCCGACGCGCGCCCGGATGCGGGCCCCGGCCGGGGTGGTCACGTCCTGTTCGGTGAAGCCGTCGAGCATCTCGCTCCCTGCCTGCCGTGCGGCGGCGCTCAGCCGAGCGCGTACCAGCCCGCGGCGTTTCCGGCGAGTACCGCCTCCGTCTCGGCGGGGGACAGGGCCGAGAGGAGCCGCTCGTGCCCGCTGCCGTGGTCGTGCGGATGGTCGCTGGCGTACATCAGCATGGCCCCGGCATCGAACGTGTCGAGGAACTGCCGTACCTGGACCGGATCGCGCGGCAGCTGGGCGGGCGTGCTGGTCAGCCGGACGTGCCGGCGCACGATGTCCGACGGCTTGGCGTCGAGCCACGGCACCTCCCGCCAGACCCCCTTCCAGTCCTTGTCGAAGCGCCACATCAGCGCTGGCAGCCAGGAGAAGCCACATTCCAGCAGGGCCACCCGCAGCCGCGGGAGTTCCGCGAAGACGCCTTCGGTGACCAGGCTCGCCACCTGCGCCTGCACGATGATCTGCGAGTTGGCCAGGTAGTCCTCGAGGTAGCTGTGCGTGATCCCGGAGGGGGTGGCGGCGTTGCCGGTACGGCCCCAGGCGTGCAGGCCGACGACCAGATCGTGCTCGGCGGCGGCCCGGAGCAGGGCCCGGTGCCGCTTGTTCCCCCACGGTGCGTCCGTACGGACGGGCAGCACCACCTGGACGATCCCGGGATGGTCCCCGATCCGCTCGATCTCGGCGACGGCGGCGTCCGTGTCGAGCGTCGGCACCACCATGCTCGCCCGCAGGCGCTCGTCGGAGTCCAGCCATTCCGCGATGAGCCAGTCGTTCACCGCGCGCGTCAGCGCGGCCTCGTAGTAGGGGTTACGGTTGCTCGTGAACGACGCGGTGCAGACTAGCACGGCGGCCCGCAGCCTACCCGGATCGAGTACCCGCGCACGCACGTCGGCGGCCTCCCTGGCGGGAAACGCCCCCGCCGACCTCGCGGCGGGCGTGGCACTGGTCGGTGCCTGCGGAGGGTACGCCCCGCCCTGTGCGGCGGAGATCGTCAGGCCACCCTCCAGGACGTAGGTACGCCAGTAGGGGTCGAGGTAGGGAACCAGCTCCGCGATCGTGGCCGGCGTGCAGTGCACCTCGGCATCGATCGTGCCGTTCCCGACGGCGGTGCCGGTGCTTGTGGTCATCGTGCCGCCTCCGTCGTGTGCCCCGTCAGGTGGTAGAGCCGGCACGCGTTCGCGCCCATCACCCCGTCACGCAGGTCCGCGGGGAACAACCGGGGAGCGTGGCGTGGTGAGTCGAAGTCCCAATGTGGATAGTCGGAGGCGAACATGATCCGCTCGTTCATGCCGATGTGCTCCAGCGCGACCGTGAGCTGCCCGGGGTCCTCCGGCTCCTCGATCGGCTGGGTGGTGAACCAGAAGTGCTCCCGGACGTAGGCCGAGGGCGGCTTGCGCAGATGGGGCACATCGGTGCGGAGCTGTTCCCACGCCTCGTCGAGAGCCCACATCAGCGGGCCCGCCCAGGCGATCCCGCCCTCGACGCAGACCACCTGCAGATCCGGGTACCGGTCGAAGACACCCTCGCAGAGCATGCTGATGACGAAGGCGGCCATCATGTTGCCGTTCCACACGTGCTCCTCGAGGTAGAACGACGGCCAGCCTGCGCCGCGGTGCTGCTCCAGCCCGCCGGTGTGCGCGGCGACGGGCAGCCCGGCCTCGGCGGCGGCGGCGTAGATCGGCCAGTACCGCCTGCGGCCGAAACCGATCTCGCTGCCCGTCGACAGCAGGACCTGCGCGAAGCGCGGGTCGCCCGCGCGCCGCCGGATCTCCTCGGCGGCAAGGTCCGGTGACTCCATCGGGATCGCGATCGAGCCATGGAGCCTCGGCTCGGCGTCGAGCAGCGTCTCCTTCTGCCAGTCGTTGAGCGCGCGGCACAGCGCGGCGGCGTACTCCGGCTCCTCCACACCCCAGCTGTGCGCCTGCAACGGGATCAGCATGCCGTGCTCGACGTGGAACTCGTCGAGCAGTTGCTCGCGGATCAGTCGCAGGTCGCTGCCGGGCGGCCCCTGCTCGGGCCAGGAGTCCCGCCGGAATCCGGCGTTGCGGACCCGTGGGTAGATGTCCGGTGGCCCCGGCACCCTGCTGCCGAACATGTCCCAGCGCGCCCGGTACCGCCCCGGCAGCCGCGAGCGGATGTCCGCCGGCGGCGCGGTCGGATGAATGTCGGTGTCGACGATCGTGTATCCGGGCGTGCCCGGCGCGCGGCCGGGCGCCTCGGCGACAGCAGTGCTATTCAACGTTCACCTCTCGTAGTTCCGGTGCGCCGGGTGCCGCCGCTGGTGTCCACCACCACGTACGCGTCCTCCACGTGCACCGGAAACGTCTCGGCGACGTACGGACCCGGCATGCGCCCGCCCCTCGGCTCGCCCGCACCCACCTCGACCGAGACGTCGTAGGTGCGGGCAGGAGGCTCGCCGGGGCCGAGGAAGGACTGGCCGGTCGCGAGGTCGTACTCCCAGCCGTGCCACGGGCAGGCGACCAGGGACTCGCTTTCGTCCAGCACGTACTCACCCGGGCCGCCGGAGCGCACCCAGGGCTGGGTCGCCCCGAGGCACAGGGGACCGCCCTGGTGCGGGCAGTGGTTGTTCAGTGCGTAGAACTTGTCTCCGACCCGGAAAACGCCAATCGACCGCCGGCCCGCCTGGACGATCCGGCGCTCTCCCGGCGGGAATTCATCGAGCCGGGAAACCACGATCCTCATGAATGTGAACAGTAGAGTCCGACTCGGCCGTCCCGGAAAGAGAAATTCCCGATGATCGGCATTGACGACACCGATACCGGCGACCCGGGATCGCTTTCGAATCGGTGCGCGCGGGCCCGGTGGACGGTCTTAGCCGTGCCGCGCAAGGAAGATCGCGGGCGACCTGATCGCCGCGCGGCGTGGACCACGGTAATCGCCTGCTCAGCAGGATAAATCCGCTCCGGCAACGTGTCTCACGTGCCGGGTTCCAGCCGTGGGAGCCGGGTGGGTCCGGTCCGACACGCCGCACTTTCCGTGACGGTGTGTGTCCGTCGATCAGCAGAGCCCGGCTCGCGGAAGAGACGAATGTGGACGGAGACGAAACTTGACGCGGGGCAACCGGTTCGGTCAATCTCCTTGCCAGCCGGTCACAGGGTGGTGGCCTGTAAAAGGAACGAGGGATTAGATCGTGCCTACTCACTCGCTTGGTCCGACATCGCTGTCCCGGAGGGACTTTCTCAAACGATCCGCCATGGCCACGGCGATCGCGGCCACCGGACCCGCGCTGCTTTCGGCGTGTGGATCCGGGCCGGCGGCCGGTGGTGGTGGCGCCGGGTCGATGACCTTTCTCAGCCTTCTTCCGCTGGAGACCCTTTCGATGTCACCGGAACTGCTCGCCGTCGCCGGTGGCCACTTCGCCGGGCACGGGCTCGACGTCACGCTGCAACCGGTGAAGGGCTCGCCGCAGGCCATGCAGACGCTGATCTCCGGCGTCGGGCCGGTGACGCGACTGGGCCAGATCGACGTGATGACCGCGGCGGCGGAGTCACAGCAGCCGGTGGTGAACATCGGCACCCTGTCCCGGGGCTCCTCCGTGCGCATCGTCTACAGCAAGCAGAACCCGCTGGAGAAGCCGGAGGACTTCCTCGGCAAGACGATCGGTGTTCCCTCTGAGGCGGGCACCAGCAGCAAGGTGGTCTCGCTGGTGCTGGCGAACGCGGGGCTCGATCCGGAGAGGACGCCCCGCCAGGTCACCGGGCTCACCCCGGGCACGTTCAACCTCGTGCAGCAGGGGCGTATCGCGGGCTATGCCGCCAGCATCGACACCGCCAACATCGTGACCTCCCAGCACGAGGACGCGGGTGTCTTCGACCCGGGCACGGTCGTGAAGGCCGACTCGCAGATCTACGTGAGCGCGAAGGACGTGCTCCGGAAGGACCCGGACACGCTGAGGGCGTTCATGGCGGGGATCCACGACGCGCTGACCGAGTTCGTCGCCGACGAGAACTTCGACAAGACGATCGCGACGCTGCGCGAGAAATACTCCTTCGCCACGCTCGACGACGACAAGATCGCCCGCGCCAGCCTCGGGATGATGCGCGAGCTGTGGACCGGGGGCGATCCGAGCAAGCCGTTGCTGGTGACCGACGAGGCCGCGTGGCTTGCGGGGTACGAGGAGCTGACTGCCGCCGGACAGGCCGAACCGGGCGGTGACGCCGCGTCCTGGTTCGACAACAGCCTGCTGCCTACGACGAAAGCATGAGCTCAAGGAGTCGCATGTCCGCGCAACATGTCGAGACGTTCGAACCTGCCGCCGCGAACACCGGCCAGGCACGGCCCGCGACGCCGCCGAAGCTGGAACTCATCGGTGTGGGGAAGGAGTTTCGTGGTCGGCGGGTGAG
>NZ_JAEHOB010000011.1 GCF_016464705.1 Qaidamihabitans albus | reverse complement strand
CGGCGTCAAAGTCGGCAAAACACCCACCGAAACCGCCGAACTGGCCCGCAAGGAGATGCCGACCGGGTGAGTGTCCGGCCGCGCCCTCAGCGTCCCGATGCGGCATCGTGTGCGTCCGATGCCGCATCGGGAAACCATTCGCCGATTCTGCGGCGCATCCACTCCGGCCGTGGCGTCCGGTCCTCCACGGGCAGGACGAACGTCGAAGGCACTGCGGGCACCACAGCTCCCGACGGCTCGGCGTAAGCGGCCTTCCGGTGGAACAGCCGCACCGTCGACAGCGCCCAGCGCACCGTCGCCAGATCGCAGTCGTGGAACAGGAAGTACGCCGCGGTCACCGGGTCTTCGGTCGGTGCCTCGCTGAGCGTCGTCCATTCCGGATTGAACATCTCCGCCCGCCGTATGCCGGCCTCGTCGACAGAACTCGCGCCGCCCGCGAAGTCGGGCACGACGGCGGCCAGCCACACCAGGAGGGTTCTGCAGAGGTCCGCGTACGTACCCGGGGCAAGGACTGAACGCGCCCGGCCGAAAGCCGTCGGATGCGCGGCTGCGGGGCCGACGACCGCCGATGGGTGAACATACGCCCGCACAAGTCGCGGGCCCGTAGACGTTCATCGACAGCGCGTTGAACAAGACAAACAGATGCCTCGCACGCACGGCCTCCGCGACGGCCGGCAGGAGCAGCGCTGCGCCCGAATGTGCGACGACAACCCGCTCCACCGCGCCGGGCACCTGCTCCGCGGACGACCGGGCATAGTCGGCGGCGAGCCGGCCCGGCCGGGCCATCCGTGAGGTCAAACCGCCCACGCGCGGTGCCCGCGCCTGCCGAGCGCCTCCCGCAGACGATCCCAGCCTGCCGGTGCCTGCGTGGTGCCGTGCACGAGTACGTAGTCCAAGCGAACAATGCTTCCCCCACGCGAGCAAGGAGGGGGAAGCATCGTTCGTTCCGGGCCGGACCGTCAGCGGCTCAGCGCGGGTTCGGCCACGCCGGGCAGCGTCAGCCGCGGCCTGCCGGGCTGCCGCAACAGCCGGACGAGCCCGGCACCGGTGAGGCTCAGCGCCGCGGCGACGACGAACGCCAGCGCGTAACCCTCGCTGCCGACGACGTGCCCGGCGAGCGCGACGCCGAGCAGGCCACCGACGGCCTTGGCTCCGTAGAACACGCCGAAGTTCGGCAGTCCGGGACGCTCGCCGAAGTGTCCCTCCACGAGGCCGGGCAACAGTCCGTAGCAGGCGCCCGCGCCCGCACCGGCCAGCCCGGCTCCCACGAGCAGCAGTGGCGCGAGGCCGTGCTCCCCCGCCAGCAGCAGGATCACCTGCGCCAGTCCTCCGCCGTAGAGCGCGACCCGGACGACGCGGCGGCGGCCGAACCGGTCCCCCGCCCATCCCTCGGCGGTCCTCGTCACGCCGCTGGCCGCGGCGAGCACCGCCAGCGCCGCCGCACCGAAGCCGGGGCCCCAGCCGTTGCCGGTGACGAAAACCGCCAGGTACGCGATGTCGAACAGGATCACGGCCGCCGCGCACGTCACCGCCAGGTACAGCAGTCCCGACGCGGGGCAGCGGAGCATCTCGGCGGCCGAGTAGCGGCGAATGGCCGGCCGGTTGCCGCGCAGTCCCGGGTTCACCGACTTGTCGAGCGCCCACGCTCGCGGGTCGACGTGAGCCGGCCACCAGAACTCCGGCGGGTCACGCAGCACCAGCGCCGCGGCGCCGACCAGCACGACGACCGCGGCACCGGCCGCCCCGAGGAACAGCTCGAGCGATCCCGGGCCCGCGAAGCGCCCCGCGAGCACCACGAACGGGATCGCGCCGTAGGCGAACGCGCCGCTGACGAACGCGGTACGCGCGGGACGCTCCGGATACCACTTCGCGACGACGCCGAGGCACGTGCCGTAGATCAGCCCGGCGCCGATGCCGCCGAGCACGCCGTGGTTGAGCAGCACCACCATGAAGCCGCTGGATCCGCCGAGCGTGACCAGCCCGGTGGCACAGAGGGCGGCCCCGGCGAGCATCGTAGCTGCGGGGGCGAGCCCGAACCTGCTGCGCAGGCGGGCCGCCGGATAGACGGTGCCGCTCTGGCAGAGAATCCAGACGGCCAGCACCCAGCCGCTCTGGGCGAGCGTCCAGCCGTGCGAGGCGCCGAGCACCGGCATCAGCGCGCCGTAACCGTACTGCCCGACGCTGGCGACGAGCATCGCCGACCAGGCCGCCCAGAGCATCCACGCGCGTGAGCGGCCGAGCAGCTCACGGTCGGTCTCGCCGACGCGGTAGCGCCGGCCGTAGAAATCGCGGATCTCCCTGACCGGGGGAGCAACAGAGGGTCCTGACATACACCCACCCCATTTTGCATACAGTATGGTGTAGCCAGTATGACAGCTTTTCCCTGTGATGTCGAACACAGCAATCGTCCCCAGCCGGGACGGCGCGGGCGGGGTCAGTTCCGCGACCAGGCCACGCGCATCCACTGCACGGCGAGCACCGCCATACCGGCGACGGCGATCACCATGCCCAGGCCGGGACCGCTGCCCGCCGCGCCCGTGGCGGACGACGACTGCTGCGACCAGATGGCCAGCAGGCCGTCGACGAAGGCGAACCAGCCGCCGACCGCGCACACCCATGTCAGCCACCAGCGCCGGGTTGCCAGGGCCAGCACCGAGGCCAGGACCCCGAATCCGGTGGACGTGGCGGCGAACAGTTGCGGGATGGCGTCATCCGCCTGTCCGGCCAGCACCTGCCAGCCCACGTGGCCGTCGACCCAGGGCAGCAGCAGGCTCACCACGAGCACGAACACCACGACCGCGAGCACGAAGCCACGCCTGCCGAGCTCGACCGTCTTGACCGCCTTGGTGACGGCGGCGTCGACGTCGGCCGCGAGCTCGTCGATGTTCGAGCGGTCCCCGTCCTGCGCGTCGCTCACAGCGAACAACCTCCGATCCCGGAAACCGCCGGGGCGGGTGCCGGAGCGCCGAAGGCAGGCAGGCCCAGGCTCACTCCGCTCGTCCTCGGCCGCAGGCCCGCCTCGGCGTTGTCACCAGCTCGCGTCCGCCGGTGCGAGAGCACCTCGCCGTCGGCGACGAGGTGGTGCGGCGCCGCATAGGTCACCACTGCCTCGACGATGTCGCCCGGACGCACCTCCCCGTCCACCGCCCGTCCGCGCGGTGCGAAGTGCACGAGCCTTCCGTCCCGTGCCCGGCCGCTCATCCGGTGCGTCTCGGCGTCCTTGCGGCCCTCGCCGGTGGCGACGAGCAGTTCGACCGTCTTCCCGACCAGCTTCTTGTTCTCCTGCCAGGCGACCTCCTCCTGGACCGCAACCAGGCGTTCGTATCGCTGCTGGACGAGCTCCTTGGGCACCTGGCCGTCCATCTCGGCGGCCGGGGTGCCCGGGCGCTTGGAGTACTGGAAGGTGAACGCGCCGGAGAAGCGAGCCTGGCGCACGACGTCCAGCGTCGCCTCGAAGTCCTCCTCGGTCTCCCCGGGGAAGCCCACGATGATGTCGGTTGTGATCGACGCGTCCGGCATCGCCGTCCGCACCTTGTCCAGGATGGACAGGAACCGGGATGCCCGGTACGAGCGGCGCATCCGCTTCAGAACACGGTCCGAACCGGACTGCAGCGGCATGTGCAGCTGGTGGCACACGTTCGGTGTCTCCGCCATCGCGTCGATCACGTCGTCGGTGAAGGCGGCTGGATGCGGCGAGGTGAACCGCACCCGCTCCAGCCCTTCGACCGAGCCGCAGGAGCGCAGCAGCTTGCCAAAGGCCAGCCGGTCGCCGAACTCCACCCCGTAGGAGTTGACGTTCTGCCCGAGCAGGGTCACCTCCAGCACGCCCTCGGCGACGAGGGCCTCGACCTCGGCGAGCACCTCGCCCGGCCGCCGGTCGCGCTCCTTGCCGCGCAGCGAGGGCACGATGCAGAACGTGCACGTGTTGTTGCAGCCGACCGAGATCGACACCCAGCCCGAGTAGGCGGAGTCACGGCGCGCGGGCAGGGCCGAGGGGAAGGTCTCCAGCGACTCGAGAATCTCGACCTGGGCCTCGGCGTTGTGCCGGGCGCGCTCGAGCAGTACCGGGAGCGAACCGATGTTGTGCGTGCCGAACACGACGTCGACCCACGGCGCGCGTTTGACGATCTCGCCGCGGTCCTTCTGCGCGAGGCAGCCGCCGACGGCGATCTGCATACCCGGGTTGGCCGCCTTGGCCGGGCGGAGGTGCCCGAGGTTGCCGTACAGCTTGTTGTCGGCGTTCTCGCGCACGGCGCACGTGTTGAACACGACGACGTCCGGCGTGTCGTCACCGGCGGGCACGTAGCCCGCGTCCTCCAGCTGCCCGGCGAGACGCTCGGAGTCGTGCACGTTCATCTGGCAGCCGAAGGTGCGGATCTGGAACGTTTTAGGAACGCCTGTACTGCTCATCGCGTACCAGGGTAGCGCCGCGGACACGCGCGCCGGCAGCGCCGTACCTGGTCAAGCCTCGTGAGTGCGCGCACGAGTTGGAACGCCTCTGGGCGCTCACGAGGGGCCAACCGCACCTCATCGGCGGTCGCGGCGGCGGGATGGCTAAGGTTCGGCCACAGTGTGTCACCAGCCCGCGCTCACCCGGCCGGTGACACATAGGGTTGCGGTTTGACCGAAGTGCCGCACAAGGGTCGCCCCGGGGTGTTAAATCTCCCCGACGTCGCCCGAGACGCCGTGATGGAGGTTAGATGAGCACCGCCGAGGCCGCGCCGCCGATGATCAGGGCGAGCGCGGTGAACAAGCACTTCGGCGACCTGCACGTCCTCAAGGACATCAACATCGAGGTCCCGAGGGGCCAGGTCGTGATCGTGCTCGGACCATCGGGATCCGGTAAGTCGACCCTGTGCCGTGCGATCAACCGCCTGGAGCCGATCGACTCCGGCGAGATCGCTATCGACGGCAAGCCACTGCCCGCCGAGGGCAAGGCGCTGGCCGCCCTGCGCGCGGACGTGGGGATGGTGTTCCAGCAGTTCAACCTCTTCGCGCACAAGACCATCCTCGACAACGTGACGCTCGGGCCGGTCAAGGTCCGCAAGCAGTCGCAGGCCGACGCGCGCAAGACGGCGATGGAGCTGCTCGAACGGGTCGGCATCGCGAACCAGGCGGCCAAGTACCCGGCGCAGCTCTCCGGCGGGCAGCAGCAGCGGGCGGCGATCGCCAGGGCACTCGCGATGAAGCCCAAGGTGATGCTGTTCGACGAGCCGACCTCGGCGCTCGACCCGGAAATGGTCCAGGAGGTCCTGGACACCATGATCGGGCTGGCGGACGAGGGCATGACGATGGTCGTGGTGTCGCACGAGATGGGCTTCGCCCGCCGCGCCGCGCACCGGGTCCTGTTCATGTCGGACGGCGAGATCGTCGAGGACGCCGACCCGGACGAGTTCTTCACGGCACCGAAGTCGGAACGGGCGAAGGACTTCCTCAGCAAGATCCTTACGCACTAACCAGTTGGAAGGGATACACAACGAGATGCGGTTGAGCAAAGTCCTGCGCGCAGGCGCAGTCGTGGCCGCGGCAAGCCTCGCGCTCGCCGCGTGCGGTGGGGGCTCGGACGGGGATTCCGGCGCGGCCGAGCCCTCGGTGAACCAGGAGGCCGAGTTCGAGGCCGGTACCACCATGGCCCAGCTGAACGAGGCGGGCACGGTGACGGTCGGCACCAAGTTCGACCAGCCGCTGTTCGGCCTCAAGGGCCTGGACGGCGAGATGGAGGGCTTCGACGTGGAGATCGCCAAGATCATCGCCGGCAAGCTGGGCATCTCGCCTGACCAGATCACGTGGGAGGAGACGCCCTCGGCGACCCGGGAAGAGGTCATCGAGCAGGGCAAGGTCGACTTCGTCGTCGCCACCTACACGATGAACGAGGAGCGCGCGCAGCGTGTGTCGTTCGCCGGCCCCTACTACCAGGCCGGCCAGGATCTCATGGTCAAGAAGGACAACACCGAGATCACCGGGCCGGATTCGCTCAAGCAGACGAACGCGCGGGTGTGCTCGGTGACCGGGTCCACACCGTCGGAAGAGATCCTGAAGTACGTCGACAAGGAGCAGCTCGTCCTGTTCGACGTCTACTCGAAGTGCGCGGACGCGCTGCGCAACAACCAGGTCGACGCGGTCACGACCGACAACGTGATCCTACTCGGCCTGGTCGAGGAGAGCGGCGGCGACTTCAAGCTGGTGGACAAGCCCTTCACCGAGGAGCCCTACGGCATCGGGATCAAGAAGGGCGACACCAAGTTCTGCGAGTTCATCCACGACACGCTCAGGGAAGCCGCCCAGAGCGGCGACTACGAGGAGGCGTGGAAGAACACCGCGGGCAAGGTCTCGGAAAACACTCCCGAGCTGCCTGAGCTCGGCACCTGCGCCTGACGGACTACCTACGCTGGGGCGCCCGCCATCACGGCGGGCGCCCCGGCTTTCAGGTTCGGAGACAACGTGAACGTCATCATCGAGAACTTCCCGCTCTACGTCGATGGCTTGCTGAGGACCCTCCAGATCTGTGCGTACGGCTTCGTCGGTTCGCTCGTACTCGGCACGATCCTCGGCGCGTTCCGGGTTTCACCGGTGGCTCCGCTGCGGTGGGTGGGCACCGCCTGGGTCACGGTGTTCCGCAACTGCCCGTTGACGATCGTGTTGTTCTTCTGCGCCTTCGGACTCCCGGAGGTGGGCATCAACGGCCTCTACTTCTGGTTCGGAGTCACCGGCCTCGTCCTCTACACCTCCGCCTTCGTCTGCGAGGCGGTCCGCAGTGGCATCAACTCGGTATCGCCCGGTCAGGCCGAAGCGGCCAGGGCGGTCGGGCTGAACTTCGGCCAGTCACTGTCCAGCGTGATCATGCCGCAGGCAGTGCGCACCGTGATACCGCCGCTGGGGAGCGTGATCATCGCGATGATCAAGAACTCGGCCATCGTCGGCGCCTTCGGTGTCGGCGGTGATCTGTTCGCGGTCGGCCAGGGACTGGCCTCCGCCCAGGGCAAGGCCGCCCTGCCCGTCCTCACCGGGGTGGCTCTCGGGTATCTCGTGATCACGATTCCGGGCGGCCTGCTGCTCGGGATACTGGAGCGGAAGGTGGCGATCGCCCGATGAGCACCTCGATCCTCTACGACACACCGGGCCCGCGCAGCAGGCGGCGCACCGCCATCGGCAGCGTCGTCGCGGGGGTCGCGATCCTGGCCGCGCTGGCACTGGTCGTACAGCAACTGGCGGAGCAGGGCCAGTTCGACCTGGAACTCTGGTCGCCGTGGATCGACCCCACCGACGAGCAGTTCCCGGCCGTGTGGGACCTGATCACCGAAGCGGCGATCAACACCCTGACCGCGGCCGTACTCGCCATGGCGTTCTCACTGGTCATCGGCACGTTGCTCGCACTGAGCCGGATCACCGCCGCCGCCTGGTACCGGTGGATCATCGTCGGGGTCGTCGAACTGCTCCGTGGCATCCCGGTCGTCATCGCGATCTTCTTCGCCGCACGGGTGCTGCCGCAGTTCGGCCTCGATCTGCCGACCCTGTGGTACCTGGTCATCGGCCTGACCGCGTACAACTCGGTGATCATCGCGGAGATCGTGCGGGCGGGAATCAACTCCCTGCCGCGCGGGCAACGCGAGGCGGCCGAGTCGCTGGGGCTGCGCCGCTCGCAGGTGCTCGCCCAGGTGCTGTTGCCGCAGGCGTTCCGGGTCATGCTCCCCGCGCTGATCAGCCAGCTGGTCGTCGTGCTCAAGGACACGTCGCTCGGCTTCATCATCTCCTACGAGGAGACGGTCAACACGGCGGGCATCATCATCCAGAACCTGCGCAACCCGATTCAGACGTACCTGATCATCGCCGTGCTGTTCATCGTCGTGAACTACGCGCTGAGCCGCCTCGCCGTCTACATCGAGTACCGGCTCAGCCGCGGCAAGAAGAGCGTCTCGAAGAAGGCCGAGGAGGCCACGATGTCCGAGGCGGGCACCGCGGGTGCATAAGCCTCGTGAGTGGCGGGACGAGTTAGAACTCGTCCCGCCACTCACGAGCGGTGACCAGGCAAAAGGCGTTGGCGCTCAGTTCTTGTCGCGCTTGAAGAGCTTGTTGCCGAGCCAGACGATCGGGTCGTACCGGCGGTCGGCGACGCGCTCCTTCATCGGGATCAGCGCGTTGTCGGTGATGTGGATGTTCTCCGGGCAGACCTCGCTGCAACACTTGGTGATGTTGCAGTAGCCGAGGCCGTGCTCGGACTGCGCCGCCTCCCGCCGGTCGGCCACGTCGAGCGGGTGCATCTCCAGCTCCGCGATCCGCATCAGGAAACGCGGTCCCGCGAACGACTCCTTGTTCTCCTCGTGGTCGCGGATCACGTGGCAGGTGTCCTGGCAGAGGAAGCACTCGATGCACTTGCGGAACTCCTGCGAGCGCTCCACGTCGACCTGCTGCATGCGGTAGTCGCCGGGTTTCAGGTCCGCGGGCGGGGTGAACGCCGGGATCTCCCGCGCCTTCGTGTAGTTGTACGACACGTCGTTGACGAGATCGCGGATCACCGGGAACGTCCGCATCGGCGTGACCGTGATGACCTCGTCCTCGTCGAAGATCGACATCCGGGTCATGCAGAGCAGCCGGGGCCTGCCGTTGACCTCCGCCGAGCAGGAACCGCACTTGCCTGCCTTGCAGTTCCACCGGACCGCGAGGTCCGGCGTCTGCGTCGCCTGCAGGCGGTGGATGAGGTCGAGAACGACCTCACCCTCGTTGGCCTCGACAGTGAAGTCCTGCAACCCGCCGGAACCGTCGTCGCCGCGCCAGACCCGAAGCTGTGCCTGGTAACTCATGTCAGGCCGTCCTTCCCGGGTGGTCGGTGAGCTCTTCGGAGGTGTAGTACTTCTCCAGTTCTCCGAACTCGAACTGCTCCAGCAGGTCGGGGCGCATGGGCTCCTGTTCCTTGGCGACGACCTCCACATCGGGAACCGGACCGTCGCCCGCGGTGCGGCAGACCAGCAACGTGTTGCGCCACTTGGCGTCCATCTGCGGATGGTCGTCGCGGGTGTGCCCGCCCCTGCTCTCCGTCCGGCGCAGCGCCGCCCGCGCGACGCACTCGCTGACCAGCAGCATGTTGCGCAGGTCGAGCGCGAGGTGCCAGCCCGGGTTGTACTGCCGGTGCCCCTCGACCGTCACGCCGGCGATCCGCCGCCGGATGTCGGCGAGCTTGTCGAGCGCCTCCTCGATTTCGTCGGCCTTGCGGATGATGCCGACGAGGTCGTTCATCGACTGCTGCAGCTCCATGTGCAGGGTGTAGGGGTTCTCCGGGGTGGTCCCCTCCGGCGGCGGGTCGAAGGAGGCGACGGCCGTCTTCGCCGCCGCGTCAACGGTGGTGTCGGTGACCTTCGGCCGCTGCCCGAGCGACTCCACATAGGACGAGGCGCCGAGTCCCGCGCGCCTGCCGAACACGAGCAGGTCGGAGAGCGAGTTGCCGCCCAGCCGGTTGGAGCCGTGCATCCCACCGGAGCACTCCCCCGCGGCGAACAGCCCCGGCACGCTCGACGATCCGGTGTCCGGATCGACCTCGATCCCGCCCATCACGTAGTGACAGGTGGGGCCGACCTCCATCGGTTCCCTTGTGATGTCGACGTCGGCAAGCTCCTTGAACTGGTGGTACATCGAGGGCAGCCGCTTCTTGATCTCCTCGGCGGGCAGCCGGCTGGCGATGTCGAGGAACACGCCGCCGTGCGGGGAGCCGCGTCCCGCCTTGACCTCGGCGTTGATCGCCCTGGCGACCTCGTCGCGGGGCAGCAGGTCCGGGGTGCGGCGGTTGTTGTCCGCGTCGTCGTACCAGCGGTCGGCCTCTTCCTCGCTGTCCGCGTACTGTCCTTTGAAGACGTCCGGGATGTAGCGGAACATGAACCGCTCGCCCTGCGAGTTCTTCAGCACGCCGCCGTCGCCGCGCACCCCTTCGGTCACGAGGATGCCCTTGACGCTGGGCGGCCACACCATGCCGGTGGGGTGGAACTGGACGAACTCCATGTTGATCAGGTCGGCCCCGGCCCGCAGCGCCAGCGCGTGGCCGTCACCGGTGTACTCCCAGGAGTTGGAGGTGACCTGGAACGACTTGCCGATCCCTCCGGTCGCCAGCACCACCGCGGGCGTATCGAACAGGATGAAGCGGCCGCTCTCCCGCCAGTAGCCGAAGGCGCCCGCGATCCGGCCCTGCTCGCCCGATCCCTCCTTGAGCAGCTCCGTGATGGTGCACTCGCCGAAGACCTTGAGCTTGGCCTCGTAGTCGCCGTACTGCTTGAAGTCCTCCTGCTGCAGCGAGACGATCTTCTGCTGCATGGTGCGGATCAGCTCGAGCCCGGTGCGGTCGCCGACGTGCGCCAGCCGGGGGTAGGTGTGCCCGCCGAAGTTGCGCTGGCTGATCCGGCCGTCCTTCGTGCGGTCGAAGAGGGCGCCGTAGGTCTCCAGCTCCCAGACGCGGTCCGGGGCCTCCTTGGCGTGCAGCTCGGCCATCCGCCAGTTGTTCAGGAACTTCCCGCCGCGCATCGTGTCGCGGAAGTGCACCTGCCAGTTGTCGTTCGAGTTCGCGTTGCCCATGGAGGCGGCGCAGCCGCCCTCGGCCATCACGGTGTGCGCCTTGCCGAACAAGGACTTGCACACGACCGCAACACTCAGCCCCCGCTGCCGTGCCTCGATCACCGCACGCAGGCCCGCGCCGCCGGCACCGATCACCACGACGTCGTAGCTGTGCCGTTCGACCTCGGTCATGTAGTAGCCACCTCGGTAATTCCGTTGTCTCGGAGAGTCAGTTGAAGAATCGCGGATCCACGATCGTGCCACTGGCGACCAGCCACACGTACAGGTCGGTGAGGGCCAGGGTGGCGAGGGTGATCCAGGCCAGCTGCATGTGCCGGACGTTCAGCCTGGTGACCTGTGTCCAGATCCAGTATCGCACCGGGTTCTTGGAGAAGTGCTTGAGCCTGCCGCCGGTGACGTGCCTGCACGAGTGACAGGACAGCGTGTAACCCCAGAGCAGGACGACGTTGACCAGCAGGACGACGTTGCCGAGCCCGATCCCGAACCCGTTCTCGCCGCCGAAGGCGAGTATCGCGTCGTAACTGTTGATCACGGCGATCAGCACGGCGGCGTAGAAGAAGTACCGGTGGGAGTTCTGCACGATCAGCGGCAGCCGGGTCTCGCCGGTGTACTTCGAGTGCGGCTCCCCGACCGCGCAGGCCGGCGGCGACATCCAGATCGACCGGTAGTACGCCTTGCGGTAGTAGTAGCACGTCAGCCGGAAGAGCAGCAGGAACGGCAGGGACAGGAACGCCAGCGGGATGAATCCCGGCAACTCGCCCACCGGCGTGCCGAGATGGCTGGACCCCGGCACGCAGGAGTCACTCAGGCACGGTGAGTAGAACGGCGTCAGGTAGTGGTGCTCGGCGGCCCAGTAGCCCTCGCGCATGAACGAGCGGACGGTCGCGTAGATGACGAACGCCGCGAGCCCGAGTGTGGTGAGCAGTGGCGGGAGCCACCATCGATCGGTGCGCAGGGTGCGCGCCGTGATCCGCGCTCGGGAACGGGCAGGGACACCGGTGTCTGCTGGGCTGGCCACGCTGCGAGCCGGGCGGTTCACCGCTGGTGACGCTGGTAGCCGCCGACGCCCTCGTCGTCGGCACCCTGCCAGAGCGCCGGGTCGTACGGCGTGTCGGGCACCGGAACGACGTTGGCGCGGTCCGCCGAGGTCGGCTGCACCGGCACCGGAGGCGCCTGGTCGAGGTCGACCGCGTCGATGTCCAGGCGCTCGACGTCGTTGACCAGCCTGCGCACCGCGGGGGCCTCGCCGTAGCGCGCTCGCAGTGCCCCCACGCACTGCCGTAGCTGGCCTATCGTGCGGCGAAGCTCGCTCATCTCGGTGGTGGACATCTCGGGTACCTCCGAATCAGTTCGGTCGGCCGTGCCGCGGTCTGGATGGGGCGCGGTCTCGGCGCCGCTTACCGCTGACTGTGCCTTGCTGTGTGTGGTGTGACAAGTAGCACAACCCGCGTTTCGGGGGTGATCGGGGTCACTAATCGTGATCTTCTTAATCGATTTTGATACCAGGTCGGGCACCTGTACTGTGTCGGCTGTCACCAAGCCGCGACGTCAGCGTTGCCGTCCGCCGCATCGACCAGCCCGCGAAGCGACGGAGACATCTGTGAGCACAGCCCCTGACCGCATCCACCCCGTCATCGAGGACGTCACCGCCCGCATCACCGAGCGCAGCCGGGAGACCCGCCGGGCCTATCTCGACCGGATGTCCGCCGCCGCGGCCGAGGGGCCGGTCAGGGCCGGTATGGCCTGCAGCAACCTCGCGCACGGCTTCGCCGCGTGCTCCGGCTCCGACCGGCTCGCCATCCGCGGGCTGACCAAGCCGGCCATCGCGATCGTCTCCGCCTACAACGACCTGCTCTCGGCGCACCAGCCGCTGCACGAGTTCCCCGCCTGGCTCAAGGACGCCGCGCGGGAGGCCGGTGGCGTCGCCCAGTTCGCGGGCGGCGTGCCGGCCATGTGCGACGGGATCACCCAGGGCCGGGCCGGCATGGAGCTCTCCCTCTACAGCCGGGACGTGATCGCGATGGCCACCGCCATCGCGCTCTCGCACGAGATGTTCGACGGTGCCCTGCTGCTCGGCGTCTGCGACAAGATCGTGCCCGGCCTGCTGATCGGGGCACTGTCGTTCGGGCACCTGCCCGCGATCCTGGTGCCCGCGGGTCCGATGAGCTCCGGACTGCCGAACAAGGAGAAGGCCCGCATCCGCCAGCTGTACGCCGAGGGCCGCGCCACCAGGGAGGACCTGCTCGACGCCGAGTCCGCGTCGTACCACTCGGCGGGCACCTGCACCTTCTACGGCACCGCGAACTCCAACCAGCTCGTGGTCGAGGCGATGGGCCTGCACCTGCCCGGGGCGAGCTTCGTGCATCCCGGCACCCCGCTGCGGCGCGCGCTGACCGAGGAGGCTGCACGGCGGGTCGTCACGCTGTCGCGCGGTGAGGAGTACACGCCGATCGCCGAGGTGGTGGACGAGCGCTCGGTGGTGAACGCGGTCGTCGCGCTGCTCGCGACCGGAGGATCCACGAACCACACGCTGCACCTCGTCGCCGTCGCCGCGGCCGCGGGCATCCAGCTGACCTGGGACGACTTCGCCGATCTCTCCGCGATCGTGCCACTGCTCGCCCGCGTGTACCCGAACGGGAGCGCGGACATCAACCACTTCCACGCCGCGGGCGGCGTCCAGTTCCTGGTGGGAACACTGCTGGAAGCCGGCCTGCTGCACGAGGACGTGCGCACGGTCGCCGGGCGCGGCCTGCACCGCTACCGGCAGGAGCCGATCCTCGACGGCGACACCCTGACGTGGCGTGAGGTACCCGTGCGCAGCCTCGACGAGGACGTGCTGCGGCCCGCGGACCGGCCGTTCGCCCCCGACGGCGGGCTGCGCATGGTGTCGGGCAACCTCGGCCGCGCGGTGATCAAGGTCTCGGCCGTCGAGCCGGAGAACCGGGTGGTGCGGGCTCCCGCCCGCGTGTTCACCACGCAGGCCCAGTTCGACGACGCGTTCCGGGCCGGGCAGCTGGACCGCGACGTCGTGGTGGTCATCCGCAACCAGGGGCCGCGGGCGAACGGCATGCCGGAGCTGCACGGCCTCACGCCGGCGCTCGGCGTGCTGATGGACCGCGGCCACCGCGTCGCGCTGCTCACCGACGGCCGGATGTCCGGCGCGTCCGGCAAGGTCCCCGCGGCCATCCAGGTGACGCCGGAGGCCGCGGCGGGCGGGCCACTCGCGCGGGTGGCCGACGGGGACATCGTTAGGGTGGACGCGGAAGCCGGCGAGCTCGACGTACTCGTGGACACGGCTGAACTGGCCGGGCGGCCACTCGTCGACGCCCCGCCGGACGAGGCCGCCTGGAGCGGCACCGGCCGGGAACTGTTCGGCGCGCTGCGCCTTGCGGCCGGCCCCGCCGACCAGGGCGCGAGCGTGTTCGGCCCGATGACGCCGGGCCACTTCGGTGTGCCTGCCGGAACGAGTGCTGGAGGTAGCAGGTGACGACCGGGTCCGATCTGCTCGAACTGTCCCCGGTGTTGCCGGTGGTGGTGCTCGACGATGCCGAGCACGCCGTTCCGGTGGCGCGGGCGCTGCTCGCCGGTGGCATCCGCGCGGTCGAGCTGACCCTGCGCACGCCCGTCGCGCTCGAGGCCATCCGGCGGGTCGCCGCCGAGGTGCCGGATGTCGTGGTCGGCGCGGGCACCGTGACCAGCCCGGCGCAGGCGCGGCAGGCCGCCGGGGCCGGCGCGGCCTTCCTCGTCACGCCCGGGGTCACCGACGCGGTGCTCGGCGCGGCGTTCGACTCGGGCCTGCCCTTCCTGCCCGGCGTCGCCACCGTGTCGGAGGCGATGCGGCTGGCCGAGCGCCGCCTGGACGCGCTGAAGTTCTTCCCCGCCGAGGCCAGCGGTGGTGTCGACGCCCTCCGCTCGATCGCAGGTCCCCTGCCGGGGCTGCGGTTCTGCCCGACCGGGGGCATCACCGTGGAGAGCGCACCGCGCTACCTTGCGCTGGCGAACGTCGGGTGTGTGGGGGGATCCTGGTTGACGCCGAAGGATGTGCTGACCGCCCGGGACTTCGGCCGGGTGGAGGCGCTGGCGAAGGAGGCGGCGGCTCTCGGGCCGCCCGGCCGGTAGCTCCGGAGCCCGGAGCCCCGGAGCACAGCCGCCCCGACAGGTACAGGAGCAGGCTGCAGGGTGAGCTGGGACTGGTTCACGGATCCGGACTACTGGGCGTCGCGGCTGGTCTTCCAGCGGATGCTGGCCGCGGTCTACCTGGTCGCGTTCGTCGCGGCGGCGAACCAGTTCCGCGCGCTGCTCGGGGAACGCGGCCTGCTGCCGGTCCCCCGTTTCCTGAAGCACGTGTCGTTCCGCGAGTCGCCGAGCCTGTTCCACTGGCACTACTCGGACCGGTTCTTCGCGGGCGTGGCGTGGACCGGCGCAGCGGTTTCGGCCGCGCTGCTGCTCGGCGCGGCCGACCCGCTGCCCGTCTGGGCGCACCTGCTGGTGTGGACGCTGCCGTGGGTGCTGTACCTGTCGATCGTCAACGTCGGCCAGGTCTGGTACTCCTACGGCTGGGAGTCGCTGCTGCTCGAAGCCGGGTTCCTGGCGATCTTCCTCGGCCCCGCGCACGTCGCTCCACCGGTGCCGGTGCTGTGGCTGCTGCTGTGGCTGCTGTTCCGGGTCGAGTTCGGCGCGGGGCTGATCAAGATGCGCGGCGACCCGTGCTGGCGGAACCTGACCTGCCTGTACTACCACCACGAGACCCAGCCGATGCCCGGTCCGCTGAGCTGGCACTTCCACCACCTGCCCCGGCGCCTGCACAAGGTCGAGGTGCTCGCGAACCACTTCGCGCAACTCGTGGTGCCGTTCGCGCTGTTCGCTCCGCAGCCGGCCGCCACCGTCGCCGCGGGTGTCGTCATCGTCACCCAGGGTTGGCTGATGCTCAGCGGCAACTTCGCCTGGCTGAACGCCGTCACGATCACGCTCGCGGTACCCGCGATCGACGGTGAGCTGCTGCCGCTGCCGCGTCCCCAGCTCACCGGGCCACCCGAGTGGTACGTCGGCGCCGTCCTCGCGATGGCCGTGGCGATGGTGATCCTCAGCTACTGGCCGGTGCGCAACCTGCTCGGCCGCCGCCAGCTGATGAACTACAGCTTCAACCGGCTGCACCTGTCCAACAGCTACGGCGCCTTCGGCAGCGTCACGCGCGAGCGGCACGAGGTGGTCATCGAGGGCACCGACGAGCCCGCCATCACCCCTGAAACGGTGTGGCGGGAGTACGAGCTCAAGGGCAAGCCAGGTGACCCGCGGCGGCGGCCACCGCAGGTCGCGCCTTATCACCTGCGGCTCGACTGGCAGCTGTGGTTCACCGCCCTTTCCTCCCGCTACGCGGCGGGTTGGCTGCCCGCGCTCGTGACGAAGCTGCTCAGCGGCGACCCGCAGGTCCGCAAGCTCTTCCGCCACGACCCGTTCTCCGGATCACGGCCGACCTTCGTGCGGGCCCGCCTGTTCCGTTACCGCTACACGACGCGGCAGGAGCGCAGGGAGACCGGCAGGTGGTGGGTGCGTGAGCCCACCGGCACGGTGGTGCGCACCTGCCGCCTGTCCCCCGAGGGCACACCGGAGCCGGTCGGCGTGGACTGACGCGTGTCCGCGCCCCACGCGCACGTGTCCGCGCCGCACGGCGCCGGCACGCGTGCACAGACCGCGGACACGCCGCCTCAGCCGCCGGTCCGCGCCAGGGCCTCGCGACGGAACTCGGCCGGGGTCCGGCCCGTCTCGCGCTTGAAGACGTCCCCGAAGTGCGACGCGCCCTTGAAGCCGCGTCGCATCGCGATCGCGGAGACCGGGACGTCGGCCAGCAGCGGATCGCCGAGGTCACGCCGGCACAGCTCGATACGGCGCGCCCTGATCCACGCCGCGACGGTGTAGCCGGTGTCCTCGAACAGGTGGTGGAGGAAGCGGGGAGAGACGTAGTGCGCGGCGGCGATGCCCGCCGGGCTCAGCGAGGCATCGGACAACCGGGCGTCGATGTAGTCGCATACCCGCTGCAGCAACACCTCCCGGCGTTCGGCCGCGGGCGGAGTGCGCCGCCCGAGCTCCGTACGCAGCATCGCCGTCGCCAGTTCCATCATGTTGCGCACGGCGAGCGGGCCGTCGTGGCCGAGCGAGTCGAGGTTGCGGCACAGGCCGAGGATCATCGTCCAGACCGCCGACGGCAGGCCGGTGTCGGCGTCGAGCGCCGTCGCGGTCAGGTCCGCGAGCAACCCGTCGCAGCGCGCACCCAACCAGTCCTTCGAGAACTTGATGCACACCGACCGGTAGTCGTCGCTGGACACCAGTGTGGTCGGTACCGACGAGTCGTAGAGCGCGAACAGACCGGGCTTGAGCACGGTCGTCCGGCCGTGCTGCGACATCCGGAACTCACCCGACATCTGGAGGGTCATCACGTAGAAGCCCGCATCCGTGGACGAGATCGTGTCCTCGGTGCGATAGGCACCGTGCCGCTCCGACGTCATGGCCACGAAGTCGACCCCCGCGAGCGATCGGCGGTGAACCGTGCCCTTGAACGCGCGGGGCCGTTCGCAGTCGAACCGGAAACGCAGAACGTTGCGCTCGACCACGTCCTTCCACGCGTCGAAGGCGATCTCGCGGCCGCGTTCCGGAGCCGCCAGCCCGGAGGTCAGCAGGTCGTTCACGAGCGACGTCATCGTCATCTCCACGAGGCCGAAGGTGCGACCGGACCGTCACGGCGCCGCAAACACCGTGACGGTGACTCGCATCACATCGCACAGAATAACAGTGCACGCATCCGACAGGCGTGTGCGCTCATCCGGGATGTGCCGCCCGGAGGGGTTTTCTAGCGTTTCTCTCGGAAGCTCAGTCCTCACCGTGGAGGCACGCAATGGCTTACGTCGAGGGTTCGCACCACGTGACGCTGTCGGTGGCAGGAGCGCAGGAGGATGTGGACTTCCACGTCAAGGTCCTCGGCATGCGGTTCATCAAGCGCACCGTCCTGTTCGACGGCGCGTTGCCGATCTATCACCTCTACTACTCCAACGCGAACGGTGATCCGTCCAGCGTCGTGACCTCGTTTCCGTGGGCGCAGGCCGGCTTCTTCGGCAAGCGTGGCACCAACCAGGCCCGGGAGCTGCTGCTCTCCGTCCCGCACGAGTCGATGGACTACTGGCACCGGCGGTTGACCGAGCACGGAATCGACGTCCAGAACGTCGAGGTGTTCGGCGAGCGCAGGCTGGCATTCCGGCACCCGTGCGGCGTCGAGTACATGTTCGTGGGCAACACCGGCGACGAGCGCGTGGGACACCCGGGCCACGGGGTCCCGCCGGAACACGCGGTTCGTGGCCTGCACGGCGTCGGCGTACACGTCGCGACGCCCGATCGCATGGTGGAGTTCGCGAGCGAGACGTTCTACTCACAGGGCAAGCTGCTGGAGGAGGGCGACCGGGCCGCGCTCCAGATCGGCGAGCAGAAGTACGGCAACCAGCTGGAGCTGACGGTCAACCGCAGCGACGAGCAGGGCACCTGGGGCTACGGCGCGGGCACCTTCCATCACTTCGCGTGGAACGTCAGCACGCTGGAGAACCAGCAAGAGCTGCGGTTCGAGATCGAGGGCCGCGGCTACACCGACATCTCGGAGGTCAAGGACCGCAAGTACTTCAAGAGCGTCTACGTCCGGACACCCGGCGGAGCGCTGTTCGAGCTTGCGGTCACGCACGCCGACGGCGGGTGGGACTGCGACGAGTCGCCGAAGGAGCTCGGCACCCGGTTCCAGCTGCCGGAACAGTTCGAGCACCGGCGCGAGGAGATCCTGAGCAGGCTCGAGCCGATCCACGCGGACTAGGCCGCCATGACGGCACAACCGACGCGAACGGCACCGCACCAGGCGGGTGGCTACGAGCTGCGGAGCAGGCGCGGCCAGTTCTGGATCCCCGGTGAACGCGTGACCACCGGGCAGGGCACCGTGCAGCGTGCGCCGATGTTCGTGCAGTGGGAGGCCCCGCCGACCGTGACCCGCCGCCACCCGCTCGTGCTGGTACACGGCGGTGGCGGGCAGGGCACCGACTGGACCGGCACCCCGGACGGGCGGCCCGGCTGGGCGACCCGGTTCGTCGAGGCGGGCTTCGCCGTCTACGTGGTGGACCGGTGCGGGCACGGCCGTTCCCCCTACCACCCGGATGTGGTCGGGGCGATGGGCGGGCCGTTCCCGTACGAGGCGGCGCAAGCGCTGTTCCTGCCGGAGGACTCGCGAGAAGCGCAGACGCAGTGGACCTACGGGCGCGAGATCGGCTCCGGCGACCTCGACCAGCTGGTCTGTGGAATGGGCCCGCTGCCCGCCGATCTCGCCGAGTCGCAGCGGATGGATGCCGACCGGCTCGCCCGGCTGCTCGACCTCGTCGGCCCGGCAGTGCTGGTCACGCACTCCGCCGGCGGGCCGGTCGGGTGGCTGGCCGCCGACGCCCGCCCGGACGGGGTCGCCGCGATCGCCGCCATCGAACCGATCGGCCCTGCGTTCGCGGACTTCCCCGGCCTCGGCAGGCTCGCGTGGGGCCTCACCGCACACCGGATCACCTATGCGCCCGACCGGAGCACGCCCGAGGAGGCGGAGCAGGCAGACCGGGCGAGCCTGCGCATCCCCGCGCTCGCCGGCACGCCGGTCGCGGTGTTCAGCGGTGGAGCGTCGGCGTTCGCGTCGTTCGCACCGGAGGTCGCGAACTTCCTGCGCACGGCGGGTGCCGACGCCGAGCACGTCCACCTTCCCGACCACGGCATCACCGGCAACGGGCACGGGCTGATCCTCGAGGCGAACTCCGACCGAACCATCCAGCCGGTACTGGCCTGGATCATCGACCACTGAGGAGCGATCGACTGTGACGGCGACAGAACCCGCGGCGCCCGCGCGAACGGACACTCCCGGCCTTCATGTCAGCGACGAGTTCGACGGGCTCATGAAACGGCTCGACGGCATCAGCCAGGTACTCGAGGACAACGCCGAGGAGGGCGAGGAACTCGGCCGGCTCACCGAGGAGGCCGCGCGGGCGCTCTGGGACACCGGCGCGTTCCGCGTGGGCATCCCCCGAGAACTCGGTGGGTACGAGTTCTCCCCGCGCCAGGTGATCGAGACCATCGCGCGCATCTCCTACGCCGACGCCTCGGCGGGGTGGACGTTCATGGCACTGCAGATGGTCACCGGTACGACGGCGGCCTATCTGGGGCAGGCCGCGGTCCGCGACCTCTACCCAGACGTGGCGAGCGGGCGCCATGCGTTGATCGCGGGCCAGGGCACCAAGCTCGGCAAGGCCGTCCGGGTGGACGGGGGCTACCGCATCACCGGGCACTGGCACTTCGCGTCCGGCATCGCCCACGCCACGCACGTCCACACCGCCGCGCTCTGCGAGGAGACCGGGCAGGCGCTGGTGTTCACCCTGCCCAAGGAGCAGACGGAGCTGATCGACAACTGGGACGTGCTGGGGCTGCGGGCCACCGGCAGCATCGACTACACCTGTGACGAGCGGTTCGTCCCCGACAGCCACGTCTACGAGATAGCGACGATGGACGCCCGCCTCGGTGGCGCCATCTACCGCATGGGGCTGGCGAACATGGCAGGGGTCTGCCACACCGGCTGGGCGCTCGGCGTCGGCCGCAGGCTGCTCGACGAACTGAAGGCGCTCGCCGCGAAGAAGACCGGCACCCCGAACGCCACCGTGGACACGCAACAGTTCTACGCCGAGTACGCGGAGGCGGAGAGCAGGCTGCGCTCGGCGCGGGCATGGGCCATGGAGATCTGGGCAGACAACGAGGCTGCGCTGGACAGCGGACGGCTCCTCGACACCGAGCAGGAGACGCTCACCAGGCTGATGCTCAACAACACGACCTGGTCCGTGGACGCGGTCGGCCGGTCGGTCCACCGGTGGGCGGCGACGGCGGCCGTGCGCCGGGGCCCGCTGCAGCGGTTCGTCCGGGACCTCCACACGGGCACTCAGCACGTCACCTCGGGCCCGGTGGTGCTGCAGAACTGCGGCAAATGGCTGAGCGGGCTGGCTCCGCGATGCCACTGGGTGTTCCTTGACCTCCAGGAGCAGGAGTGAGGCCGCGGTGCGGGTCCAGGACGACAGGTTGACCGAGGACTTCAAGACCGCCTTCCGCGATCACCCCGCAGGCGTCGCGATCATCACCGCCGACGACGGCGGGGGCCCGGCCGGGCTGACCGCCACCTCGGTCGTCTCGGTCTCCGCCGAACCCGCGCTTCTCGCGTTCTCCCTGTCCGTGCGTTCCTCGGCGACCCCGCGGCTCGCGCGGGCCCGGACCGTTGTCGTCCACCTGCTGGGCACCGCGCAGCTGGACCTGGCGAAGCGGTTCGCGACCGGTGGGATCGACCGGTTCGGCGGACCGGTCGGCTGGACGCGGCTGCCCACCGGGGAACCGCTGCTGCTCGGCGTCGACCGCTGGCTGCGCGGCGGCATCGTGCACCAGGTGGCGGCAGGCGACGCCACCGTGATGATCGCGCGGGTTCAGCAGGTACGGACCGGCCACCGGAACGACGCGCCGCTCGTGTACCGCGACCGGTCCTGGTACGCACTCGGTGACGCGGCGGTGCTGGCATGAGCACGGACCCGGCGGCCCGGCCAGGTGGCCTGCCGATGGTGCAGTGGGGCACGGCGGCCGAGGAGGCAGCGGTCGCGGTGCTCGCGGTCCACGGACGGTCGCAGGATCCATCGTTCATGCGGCAGGTGGCGCAGCGGTTCGGTCCGTCGCCTGCCCGCTTCTACGCGCCCGAGGCGCCGGGCAACAGCTGGTACCCACGGCCGTTCCTGGAGCCCCTCGCGGCCAACCAGCCGGACCTCGACGAGTCCCTCCGCATTCTCGACGGATGCCTGGCCGGGCTCGCCGGGGCAGGTTTCGCACCCGGCCGCGTGGTGCTGTGGGGGTTCTCGCAGGGTGCCTGCCTGCTCTCCCACTACGTGCTGACGTCGCCGCGGCCGTTCGCCGGGTTGATTCTCTTCACCGGCGGCTACATCGGTCCCGAAGCATTGCCCGCGCCTGCCGGGAAGCCGCTGCGGGCGGTACCAGCGGTCGTGCGCAGCGTCGATCAGGATCCCTGGGTGCCGAGCCACCGTGTCCGTGAAACGGCGGCCGTGCTGAGCCGGGCGGGAGCCGAGGTCGATGTGCGCATCGATCCGGGCACCGAGCACATCGTCACCGACGAGGCCTGCGCGGCGGCGACCCGCCTGCTGGCCTGACCCGTGTCCGCGCGCTATGCACGCGTATCTGCGTCGCAGGGCGCGGACAAACCGCTAGTCGGGTGCGACATCGTCGAGCAGCGTCGGCGCCGAACCGGCCTCCCGTAGCTCGTCCTTGATCACCGTGTACGCGAGGCCCTGCGGATACCCTTTACGGCCGAGCATGCCGAGCAGCCGCCGGATCGCGGTCTGCTCGTCGATGCCGTTCATGGTCCGCAACCGCTTGCGGACGAGGTCCCGGGCGCGTTCCTCCTCGGCGTCACGGTCGACCTCGCCGACCGCCTGCTCGGCGATCGCGCCGTCGACGCCCTTGCGTTTCAGCTCGGTGACGAGCGCACGCCTCGCCAGCCCCTGATGGTGGTGCCGGGAACGCACCCAAGACTCGGCGAACGCGGCATCGTCGACCAGCCCGGCCTCGTCCAGCTTGCCCAGCAGGGTCTCGCGAGTCTCCTCGTCGAACCCCTTGCGGCGCAGGGCCTGCCGAAGTTCGTCCTTGGTGCGCGGGCGCGCGGCGAGGAGATCGAAGCAGATCTCCTTCGCCTTCTTCCGCGCTTCCTCGGGCGCCATGTCCGCGGGCTGCCTCCGGCGTGTCCCACGCTCACTCATCGGTGGTCAGCGCCCGTCCGAGAACGCGCCGCCTCACCCGCACCACGCACGTCACCGTTCTCGGCCGCCCTTGTCAGAAGTCGACCGGTGCCGGCACGGTCTCGTCGGCGTCCAGCTGCGCACCGACGCCGAGCTTCTCCTTGATGCGCTTCTCGACCTCGTTGGCGATGTCGGGGTTGTCGCGCAGGAACTTCCTGGCGTTCTCCTTGCCCTGGCCGAGCTGGTCGCCCTCGTAGGTGTACCAGGCCCCCGACTTGCGCAGGATGCCCTGGTCGACACCCATGTCGATGAGCGAACCCTCGCGGGAGATCCCGATGCCGTAGAGGATGTCGAACTCGGCCTGCTTGAACGGCGGCGCGACCTTGTTCTTCACGACCTTCACCCGCGTGCGGTTGCCGACCGGCTCACCGCCGTCCTTCAGCGTCTCGATACGGCGGACGTCCAGCCGGACCGAGGCGTAGAACTTGAGCGCCTTACCACCGGTGGTGGTCTCCGGTGAGCCGAACATGACGCCCACTTTCTCGCGCAGCTGGTTGATGAACATCGCGGTGGTACCGGAGTTGTGCAGCGCACCGGTGATCTTCCGCAGTGCCTGGCTCATCAGGCGCGCCTGGAGCCCGACGTGGGAGTCACCCATTTCGCCCTCGATCTCGGCACGGGGCACGAGCGCGGCGACCGAGTCGATCACCAGGATGTCGAGCGCACCGGAGCGGATGAGCATGTCCGCGATCTCCAGGGCCTGCTCACCGGTGTCCGGCTGGGAGACCAGCAGCGCGTCGGTGTCCACGCCGAGCGCCTTGGCGTACTCGGGGTCCAGCGCGTGCTCGGCGTCGATGAAGGCCGCGATGCCGCCGCCCTTCTGCGCGTTGGCCACGGCGTGCAGGGCGACCGTCGTCTTACCCGAGGATTCCGGACCGTAGATCTCCACGACACGCCCGCGCGGCAGGCCCCCGATGCCCAGTGCGATGTCGAGCGCGATGGCCCCGGTGGGAATGACCTCGATCGGCGCCCGGGTCTCCTCGCCGAGCCGCATGACCGAGCCCTTGCCGTACTGCTTGTCGATCTGGGCAAGGGCCAGATCGAGCGCTTTGCCCTTGTCCGGTGCTGCTGGCATGGAATCCACCTCATTGGCTGTAGCGGTCGTGAACTGCTGGGTCCGACGTTAGGGGCGGGGTCCGACAATTCCCCGGGTTCTTTCGAATCTGTGGATGGCGGCCCCGGTTGTGGACAACCGTGCCGACACGGTAGCCGAACACCTGTTCGAGGTCGAGCCGACACGCCGGGACGGCAGCACTTGTCAGCGACGCTCGACGGGTACCTGGAACTCGGCGCAGACCTGCTCCCAGATTCGTTTGGCGGGCACGCCCGCGGCCAGCGCCTCGTCGACGGTACGGCCGTCCAGCCCGCTCAGCACATGGTCTTTCGCCAGTGTCTCGGCCCGGGTCTCCCCGAACTCCTCCGCCATCAACCGTCGAAAAACCGTGATCCGCATCGAAGCCAGCGTAGCCCCGCCGATCGCCGTACCGTGAGGGCATGTTGCTCGCACAGGAACTGTCCGGGCTCGGCTCGACGCTGCTGTCACTCGCCTCCATCGCCGCGGTCACCGCCGCGCTGGTCGTGCTGGTGGTCGGCATCCGCAAGCGAAGGAAGTGAGCTACTCCCCCGGCTGGACGTGCTGCTCGAAGTAGTCGGCCAGCTCGGACGGCGTGGCCGACTCGTCCTGGCCGGTGACGTTGACCTGGTAGACGAACCCGGCGAGCGGGCGGTCGTCGACCGTGAAGACCAGCGCCGACGAGTTGCGCCCCGCGGCCGCCGAGTACCGGCCCTCCAGTGCGTTGCCCTTCCACCGGGCCTGCACCTGGTCGCCACCACCGGTGCGGTTCAGCAACCCGTCGGTGTACTGGTCGAGGGTGCCGGCGGAGCTGCCGTGCAGGTAGGTGATCTGCGCCCCGGCCAGGCCCGGCGCCGAGCAGGTCACGGCGACGCCCAGCTCCTCCTCGTTCGCGGCGGCCGCCGGGCCGGTGCCCATGCCGGGCCCGCACTGGTTGTTCTCGGCGACACCGCCCGCGAGCTGGCGCAGGCAGCCGGTGAATCCCTCGGCGTCGGCCGCGCCCGGTTCCCGGCACTCCTCGGCCGTGTAGGTGGTGGCCGACGAGGACGAGGACATGAGCACGAATGCCGTACCCGCCGCGAGCAGTGCGACCACCGCCACCGCGGCGCCGATGAGCAGCGTCCTGCGCTTCTTCCCGCCCTTGTCCCCTTTGTTCCCTTTGCTCCCGGCCGCCTGCGGGTAGGTCGGAAAGCTCGCCGGGGCCGCCTGCTGTCCGGCGGGCGGCTGCTGCGGCCCGCCGTGCGGGTACGGCGGCGGCTGCCGGTACGGCCCTGGCTGCGGGTAGCCGGCCGGAACACCGTGCGGACCGGTCGGCACGGGCCCGGCCGGGGCGGCACCGGTCGCGGCGACCTGGTTGTCGACGTTCTGCGTGCGCATGCTGATGCCGTCGGCCGCGACGTGGTGCGCGCCGAGCGCGACGGCCGTCTCCGGCTGGTCCAGGCTCGCGGGCACCACGCCGAGCTTCTCGGCGATCATCGTGCCGACGAGCGGCAGCCTGCTGGATCCGCCGACGAGGTAGATCCCGGCGAGCCGGTCCGGCGTGAGGCCGGCCGAGCGCACGGTCCTCGACAGCAGCTCCACGCTGCGCAGCATCGCCGGCCGCACCAGCGCCTCGAGCTCGGCCCTGGTGACCAGCACGTCGGAGAACGGCTCGGGCATCGGCACCTCGGTCTGCGGATGCCGGGACAGTGCCTCCTTGGCCGCCTTGACGTCCTCCTGCAGTGAGCGCCGCGTGCGCCGGTCGGCGGTCGACTCGGGACGGAGCAGCCGCTGCCAGCGCTGCGGGTCGCTGTGCGAGACCTCGCGGCCGACGTGCACCAGCAGCGCCTGGTCCACGTCCAGCCCGCCGAGGTCGGGCAGGCCGTCCTCGGCCAGCACCGTGAACCCGTTCTGCGCGGCGCCGACCACGGCCACGTCGAAGGTGCCCGCACCCAGGTCGTAGACGGCGAGGGCCTGCCCCTGGGCCAGCGCCTTGCCGGGGAACGACGCGAAGTGCGCCGCCGCCGCGACGGGCTCGGGCACCAGCGAGATCGCGTTGCCCATCCCGGCGAGCCGGGCCGCCGAGAGCAGCACGTTGCGGCGGACGGGGCCCCACTGCGCGGGATGGGTGAGCCTGACCTCGTCGGGCGGCTCCCCGCCGAGCTGGCGGGAGGTCTCCTCCAGCACGCGGCGCAGCACCGCGGCGAGGGCCTCGTTCACCGGGACGACGTCGTCGCCGAGCAGCAGCGTCTGCTCGTCCACCCTGCGTTTGGGGTTGGGTTCGAACCGGGTCGGGTCGAGCCGGGCCCGCCGCTCGGCGTCGCGGCCGATCATCAGCGTGCCGTCCTCGTCCGCGAACACGGCGGAGGGCATGGTGGCGGACCCGTCGACCTCGACGACCCGCGGGGGACGACCGTGTGCGGACAGGACGGCGACGGTGTTGGACGTACCGAGATCCACGGACAGAATCCGCACTGTGCTCCCCTTGTCGAGTACCCGAAGCTCGCGGTGATGCTCCCACGCGCGCGCCTCGCGCGCGGACGGACCCGGCGGATCACCTGCTCAGCACGGGTCCGTGCGGGGAATGTCGGTGCCGGGCCGCATCATGGTGGACGTGGGCAAGGACGTGCTCGACCTGTTCTCCCCCGCCACCAGGGACTGGTTCGCGGGGGCCTTCGCCGCGCCCACCGGCGCACAGGAGGGCGCGTGGCGGGCGGCACACGCCGGGGAGCACGCGCTCGTCGTCGCACCGACCGGCTCGGGCAAGACCCTCGCCGCGTTCCTCTGGGCACTCGACCGGCTGGCGGTCGCGCCCGCCACCGAGCCTGCGCGGCGCTGCCGCGTGCTGTACGTGTCACCGCTTAAGGCCCTCGCGGTGGACGTCCAGCGCAACCTGCGCGCACCACTGGCCGGCATCTCCCAGGCAGCACGGCGGCTCGGCCTGCCCGCGCCGGAGATCTCGGTCGGTATGCGCACCGGCGACACCACACCCGCCGAGCGCAGGTCGTTCGCCCGCACGCCGCCGGACGTGCTGGTGACCACCCCGGAGTCCCTGTTCCTGCTGCTCACCTCCTCGGCGCGGGAGTCGTTGCGCGGCGTCGAGACGGTGATCGTCGACGAGGTGCACGCCGTCGCGGGCGGCAAGCGCGGCGCGCATCTGGCGCTGTCGCTGGAGCGGCTCGACGAGCTGCTGCCCCGGCCCGCGCAGCGCATCGGCCTGTCCGCCACGGTGCGGCCCGTCGACGAGGTGAGCGCCTTCCTCGCCGGCGGCAGGCCGGTCCGGGTGGTGCAGCCGGAGCTCGCCAAGACGATCGAGGTCCGCGTCGAGGTCCCGGTCGAGGACATGGCCGACCTCGACGGGCCGCGCGTCACCGCGTCGCCGTTCGACGCGCCGTCGCCGGGCGAGGACGGTGCCGGCCAGGACGTCGCCCGCAGGCCGTCCATCTGGCCCGCGGTCGAGGAGCGGGTGCTCGAGCTCATCCGGGCGCATCGCTCGACGATCGTGTTCGCCAACTCACGGCGGCTCACCGAACGGCTCACCTCGCGGCTGAACGAGCTCGCGGCCGAGCACACCGAGCTGGAACCGGGTCAGCGGTTCCCGGCCGAGGCCATCGGCGAGTCGGGGCACACGACCGGCGCCGAGGCCACCGTCGCGAAGGCGCACCACGGCTCGATGTCGCGGGAGCAGCGCACCCGCGTCGAGGAGGAGCTCAAGTCGGGCCGGTTGCCGTGCGTGGTCGCCACGTCGTCCCTCGAACTCGGCATCGACATGGGCGCGGTGGACCTCGTCGTACAGATCGAGGCGCCGCCCACCGTGGCGTCGGGCCTGCAGCGGGTCGGCCGCGCCGGCCACCACGTCGGTGCCGTTTCCAGCGGCGTCATGTTCCCGAAGTTCCGGGGCGATCTGGTGTCGTGCGCCGTGGTGGCCGAGCGGATGGCGAACGGCGCGATCGAAGCGGTCCACTACCCGCGCAACCCGCTGGACGTGCTGGCCCAGCAGATCGTGGCGATGGTCGCGCTCGAAGCTCGTACGGTCGCCGACCTCGCGGCCACCGTACGCAGGGCCGCGCCGTTCACCGCGTTGCCCGACGACGCGCTGCACGCGGTGCTCGACATGCTCGCCGGCCGCTACCCGAGTGAGGACTTCGGCGAGCTGCGCGCCCGCATCACCTGGGACCGGGTCACCGGTGAGCTGCGCGGACGGCCGGGCGCCCAGCGGCTGGCCGTCACCTCCGGCGGGACGATCCCCGATCGCGGGCTGTTCACGGTGATGACTCCCGGAGCCGAGGACAAGCCCGGCTCGCGGGTGGGCGAGCTCGACGAGGAGATGGTCTACGAGTCCCGCGTCGGTGACACCGTGCTGCTCGGCACGTCGTCGTGGCGGGTCACCGACATCACGCACGACCGCGTGATCGTCGTTCCGGCACCCGGCGAGCCCGCGCGGATGCCGTTCTGGAAGGGCGACGCGCCGGGACGGCCACTCGAGCTCGGCAGGGCGCTCGGCGCCTTCCTTCGCGAGCTATCCACTTCGGACAGTGCAACGGCACGCTCCCGCGCGGCGGCGGCCGGCCTCGACGAACGCGCCTGCGACAACCTGCTCGGCTACCTCGAGGAGCAGCGGACCGCCACCCGGCACGTGCCGAACGACCGCACGATGCTGCTCGAACGGTTCCGCGACGAGCTCGGCGACTGGCGTGTGGTGCTGCACTCACCCTTCGGTGCGCAGGTGAACGCGCCGTGGGCACTGGCGATCGCGGCGCGGCTGCGCGAGAACCGCGGGGTGGACGCACAGGTGGCGCACTCCGACGACGGGATCGTGCTGCGGCTGCCCGACGCGCTCGACGCCGAAGGCGGCGAGGTCGTCATCGGGGCCGACGACGTGCTGCTCGACCCGGACGAGGTGGAGCAGCTGATCGTCGCCGAGGTCGGTGGCTCGGCGCTGTTCGCCGCCCGATTCCGGGAGTGCGCGGCCCGGTCGCTGCTGCTGCCCCGGCGCGATCCACGCCGCCGCACGCCGTTGTGGCAGCAGCGGCAGCGCGCGTCGCAGCTGCTCACGGTGGCCGCCAAGTACGAGCGGTTCCCCGTGGTGCTGGAGGCCATGCGCGAGTGCCTGCAGGACGTGTACGACGTGGGCGGGCTGCGCGAGCTGATGTCCGACGTGCGGGCGCGCCGGGTGCGGCTCGTCGAGGTGGAGACGCAGTCGGCCTCGCCGTTCGCGAGCAGCCTGCTGTTCGGCTACGTCGGCATGTTCCTGTACGAGACGGACGCGCCGCTGGCCGAGCGCCGGGCCGCCGCGCTGTCGCTGGACTCCGCCCTGCTCGCCGAACTGCTCGGCACGGAGGCGATCCGCGAACTGCTGGACGCGGACGTGGTCGCCTCCGTGGAGCGCTCGCTGCAACGGCTGGAACCCGACCGGCGCGCGCGTGGCATCGAGGACACCGCGGACCTGCTGAAGTTCCTCGGCGATCTCACGACGGCCGAGGCCGCCGAGCGCGGCGTCGCGCCGGAGTGGCTCGGCGAGCTGGTCGCCCAGCGCCGTGCGATCTCGGTGCGGATCGCCGGTGAGGACCGCTACCTCGCCATCGAGGACGCCGGCCGGGTCCGCGACTCGCTCGGGGTCGCCCTGCCCGTCGGCGTGCCGGAGACCTTCACCGAACCCGTCGCCGACCCGCTGGGGGACCTGCTGATCCGCTACGCCCGCTGCCGGGGCCCCTTCCCGGCGAAGCAGGCCGCCGGGCGCTTCGGCCTCGGCACCGCGGTGGTCACGGGGATACTCGACCGGCTCACCTCGGAGGGCCGGCTGGTCCGGGGCGAGCTGGCCCCGGAGCCGCACGAACCGGGCGTGGAGTACTGCGATGCCGGCGTGCTGCGCAGGCTGCGCCGTGCCTCGCTGGCGCGGCTGCGCGCCGAGGTCGAGCCGGTGGAGCCCGCGGCGCTGGGCCGGTTCCTGCCCGGCTGGCACGGCATCGGCGGCCGGGTCCGGTCGGCGCCGACGGCTGACGACGTGCTCTCGGTCGTCGAGCAGCTCGCCGGGGCTCCGCTGCCGGCGAGTGCGCTGGAGTCGCTGATCCTGCCGAGCCGGCTGCCCGGCTACTACCCCGCGCTGCTCGACGAGCTCACCACGGCGGGTGAGGTGACGTGGTGCGGTTGCGGCGCGCTCTCCGGAGGAGACGGCTGGATCGCGCTCGCCCCCGCGGACGTCGCGGACCTCCTCCTGCCCGACCTCGAGGAAACGGCTCCCGCGGGGCCGCTGCACGAGGCGATCCTGTCCATGCTGGAGGGTGGCGCGCTGTTTTTCCGCCAGCTCGTCGACCGGGTCACGCCGCTCGTCGACGCGGCGCCCGAGGACGCGGAGGTGGTAGCGGCGCTGTGGGATCTGGTGTGGGCGGGCCGGGTCAGCGGGGACACGCTCGGGCCGCTGCGGGCGCAGGTCTCCGGACGCGGCGCCGCACACAAACCGCGGCGCTCGGCCCCGCGCGGGCGCTATGCCCGGCTCCGCGCCGGGCGGCCTGCCATGCCGTCCCGGACGGGGCCGCCGACGGTGGCCGGCCGGTGGGGACTGACACCCGAGCGCGAACCCGACCCGACCCGGCGCACGCACGCCCGGACCGAGTCGTTCCTCGAGCGGCACGGCGTGCTCACTCGCGGCGCGCTCGATACCGAACGGATCTCGGGCGGCTTCTCGGGGGTCTACAAGGTGCTGCGCAGCATGGAGGACTCCGGGCAGGTCATCCGCGGCTACGTGGTCGAGGGGCTGGGGGCCGCCCAGTTCGCGGCACGCGGCGCGGTCGACCGGCTGCGGGCGCTGTCCGACACCGGCAGAGCACGTACGGAGCAGCGGGCCGTGGTGCTGGCCGCGAGCGATCCGGCACAGCCGTACGGCGCCGCGCTGGCATGGCCGCCACCGGTCGGCGGCGGCAGGCACCGGCCTGCCCGCAAGGCGGGCGCGCTGGCGGTGCTGGTCGACGGCGTGCCCGCGCTGTACGTGGAGCGGGGCGGACGATCACTGCTGTCGTTTACCGAGGACGAGCCGGCCCTGCGGGCGGCGGCGCAGGCGCTGTCGACCGCGGTGCGGGAGGGCTGGCTCGGCCAGTTGCAGGTGCAGCGGACCGACGGGGAGCAGGCGCTCACGTCCGAACTGGCGGAGATCCTGCGTGAGGTCGGGTTCCGCGCCACGCCGAAGGGGCTCCGGCTGCGGGCCTAGCTGGTCCGGGCTGGTCCGGCCTCGTGAGTGCGCACCCGAGTTGGAACTCGTGTGCGCACTCACGAGCGTTGGCGGCGGAGGCGCTGGATCCCGAAGGCGATCAGGCCGAGCACGGCGCCCCAGATCGCGTTGGTGAACAGCATGCCCATCACGCCCGGCACGCCGACGGGCTGGGCATCGGGGAAGAACGGCTGGGCGAGGAGGTTCAGCAGCGCCGCCAGTATCGCGTAGGCCACACCGGCGAGTGTGAGCGTGAGCACGGGCTGATCGGTCCTGGTCCACACGGCGACGACCACCCACACGACGGCGATCAACGCCGTCGCCGCCAGCGGGCTCCACGGCTTGCCCAGCGCGTCCAGTACGCCGAACATGCTCAGCACCGGGCGGACGAGGCCCACCGCTCCGAGTGCGACGGCCAGCTTCCATTGCATGGCACCGACGCTATTCACCGGCGACCGCGCTGCCATCCGCCCACGGTCGACACCTGTGGTCGCCCGGCGCCAACCCACGGTGTACGGGTCCTCGGGGCGATGCACCCACGGGGGCGGTCGGACGCGGTCGGCTAAGCTGCGCCGCGAGCGGCGAAAGGATCTCCGACGATGGCCATGCGCGCCCTGCGCTACTTCGGCGACCCGGTGCTGAAAACCGTCGCCGACCCGGTGACACGGTTCGACAAGTCGCTGGAGTCGCTGGTCACCGACCTGCTGGACACCGTCGACGCCCCTGGTCGGGCCGGTCTCGCCGCACCGCAGATCGGCGTGAGCCTGCGGGCCTTCAGCTACAACGTCGAGGGCAAGATCGGTTACGTCCTCAATCCGGAGATCGTAGAACTGTCCGAGGAGACGCACGAGATCGACGAGGGCTGCCTGTCCGTGCCGGAACTCTGGTTCCCGACGAGGCGGGCCGTACACGCCGCCGTCCGTGGCGTCGACACGCGCAACGAGCCCGTCACCGTGGAGGGTGACGACGTGCTGGCGCAGTGCCTGCAACACGAGACCGACCATCTGGACGGGATTCTCTACCTCGACCGCCTCGACCCCGACCGCAAGCGCCGCGCCATGCGCGAGGCACGGGAGAGGGACTGGTTCTGGTCCCGCCGCTAGCGGCCCGGCGTGTCCGCGCTCCGCGCACAGGTGTCCGCGCTCCGCGGCACCGTAAGGTCCAGCTCCTCGACTACAGGCAGGCTCGCCTGGCTTCCAGCGGCCATTCGGCCTAATCGGCTCACGGCATTCGGCGGCAATGTTCCGATGATCTGTGTCCGAAGCCACTCGGCCGTGACACGCCTGTTGCCGGTTCGTAATCTGTCCGAGCCTTCCGGTTGACCGGCGTTCCCCCGGAAAGACAACGCGCCGGAAAACCCTACCCCGAGGAACGGTGCGAACAAGTATGTCCGGTCGACATCGCCTGAAAAAATCACCATCGTGGAGAATGCCGACGGCGGTCGGAACTTCCGCCGCCGCACTTCTGGCATTCACCGCCTGGATCACCGGCGGATTGTGGCAAAGCGACGACAACCACGGCGCGGCCCTTGCGTTCGCCGCCAGGGAGCCGACGACCTCCGCGCCGACGACCACGCGATCCACCACCACCAGCAAGGCCCCCACCAGCACGACCACGACGCCACCCCCGACGACCACGACGACGGAGGAACCGGTCGAGAAGCCGGAGCCCGAGCCGGAACCGGAACCCGAACCGGTCGCGCCACCGCCGCCACCACCCGAATCCTGCCCGACCTCGCTGGAAGGTACGCAACCTCACGTAGCGCAAGTGGGCAATCACATTCTGAATAAGTTCGCCGTCGATTCCGTCGGTGGCCAGGCCGGCCGTTCCGGAACCAGCGACCACCCGTCGGGTTTGGCTCTCGATTTCATGGTGGGCACGGAAACCGGTGACGCGATAGCGGACTACCTGTTGGCGCACCAGTCGGATTTCGCGGTGAAGTACGTGATCTGGCGCCAGCGGTACAACGACGGCGGCGGCTGGTCGACGATGGAGGACCGGGGCAGCGCCACGGCCAACCACTACGACCACGTGCACGTGTCGTTCGAGGCCGGCGGCGACGTCTCCGTCACCTGCTGACCGGCGGCGCACCGGGAGTCACAGACGGATCCGGAGCAGGCCGCCCGGCTCCGCGGGCGCGGGTGCCAGACCCGCACGCAATGCGGTGCGGCGCATGCCCTCCTGGCCGGGCAGGTACGTCGCCACCAGCTCGTGGCGGCCACGCGCGGCGGCGAGCACGGCGAGCCGCTTCAGCAGCGCCGTGCCGAGCCCGTTGCGCTGCCACGCGTCCTCGACCAGGAGGGAGACCTCCGCGATGTCGCCGTGGCCGGGGATCAGCTGACCGAGCGCGAGCACGTCCCGCCCGCACACCGCCAGCACGCTGAGCCCACCGTCCGGCGCGAGGAGGCGATGTGACCAGCGGCGGGGGATCGTGCGCAGGCCCGCGTGGTAACGCCGGAACAGGGTTTCCGCCGAGCACCGGCCGTGCAGGGCGAGCACCGCGTCCGCGTCGGCGGGCACGCCTTCGCGCAGCACCACGGTGGCGCCATCCGCGCAGGTGACGACCGCGGGCCCGCTGACGTTCGCCCGTACCGTGCGGAGCAGGCCGAGCAGGGCCTCCGCCCGCGCCAGCTCCAGCTGGGCGAACGGCGCCCAGGATCGCCGGGCGACCAGCGCCCGGGCGCCGTCGAGCCAGAGGACAGCCCGGTGGCCGCCCTCGCCGCGGCCGGGGTTCGCCTCGCCGGTGGGCACGACTGTCACCAGATCCGCGGCCAGCACCTCCCGCACCGCCTCCGCGCAGGCAGCCGGATCGGCGACCGCGCGACCGGCTGCCGTCAGGCTCGCGGCAGCGGTGTCGACGAGCTCGCGCACATCGGCGTCCGTGCTGCCGAAACACTCGCCGTCCTCCTCGCGGATGGCACTGATCAGCTGCGCCCGGGTGAGTCCGGCGGCCGGGCGCACGACGATCTCGTCGAGTACGCCGCCGGGTACCGGCAGCACGCTGAGTGCGAGGATGTTGCAGTCGAGGTCCGCGAGCCGGACCGCGACCCGCGCGAGGGTGCCGGGACGGTCGTCCATCCGGATGCGCAGCCGCCAGGTGACCGAGGGCGTGGCGGCCTCCGGCCCGGCCACGCCGGGACGCGCTGCGGAACGAGCGTGACCAGTATCCATGAACCCACAGTCGTGGACCGTTGTTGCTGGTCGGCGGCGCGGGCGTTTCCTGAAGGTCAGCATTGCCCCGGCCGTGCAACGCCGCCGAAACACCGCGGTCGTTACCCTGGTCGCTCCCGAGCAACGGCGAGCACAGAAGGGCCCCGCCCGTGAACGACTCCCCCAGCACCGCCGATCTGGTCGACGAGCACGGGGCGCTGCTGCGCGTCTGCGATGTCCAGTTCCAGCAGTTCGGCAAGGTGCGTGCCTTTTCCGGCCCGGTTCGCACGGTGTCCTGCTACGAGGACAACGGACTCGTCCGGGAACTGCTCAACACGCCGGGAGAGGGCAGCGTTCTGGTGGTGGACGGCCGGGGCTCCCTGCGAAGCGCGCTCACCGGTGACCTGATCGCGAAGGCGGCAGTGGACAACGGCTGGGCCGGCCTCGTGCTGTACGGCGCGGTCCGGGACAGCGCCGTGCTGGGCACGCTGCCGCTGGGCATCAAGGCGCTCGGCACGAATCCCCGCAAGAGCTCCAAGGCGGGTGCGGGAGCGGTGGACGTTCCGGTGGGCTTCGGCGGCGTCACGTTCTCCCCCGGCGACGTGCTGCACGCCGACGACGACGGTGTGGTGCTGCTACCGCCCGCCGCGTGAGCCCGAGACGCGGAAGTCGGCGTCCTCGGGCCGGTGAGTGTCCGCCACGGCACGTCGCCGGCAGCCGCCGCCGGGCGGGCGCCCCGCGCCAGCTCTGTCCACTATGGAGCACTGTCGCTCCTGGCTGCCGCTGGCCAGGGCGGTCACCGCATCGGAACCTGGCGCGGCACACCCGAACGCAGCACTCGCGGGTTCCAGCGGGGGACTCGCGGGCTGAAGGTGAGACCGGGGCGGACGGCGTTGCTTCCCCACAAGCCGTACTGCCACGGCCCCACCTCAGCGGGTCGCGAGCCTCATCAGCGCCCACAGCTGCCCGGCGGCGTCGTCATCACCGTCGACGATCACCGAACCCGGCCAGCCCCGCCCCCACAACCACAGGTAGATTTCCTGCGGAGCACCGGAGACGGTCGCGTCCGCCTGGTCCGCCTCGGTACCGGAACATCGCCAGGCGACCGTCTCCGCCGGGCCGGCGCGAGCGATCCAGGTGTGCCCGCCGGAGCGAACCGCGACGAGCCCCGGCCTGGTGCCGGTGAGCCCCAGCATCGGCAGCCGCTGGCCGAACCACAGGGTCAGCGCCTCGTCGACCCCGTCGATCGCGATGTCGTCGGTGATCGCGGCGACCTCGACCCCGGCCGCATCCTGCACGTCGACCCGGTGGATGGTCGTCTCGTGCGCCATCCGCCTGCGCCAGAACCCGTAGGTCGGGTCGGCCGGCCACCACGTCGCCGCGCGATCTCCGGGATCATGTCTCGCCAGCTCGCCGGTCAGTTCGGCGAGCCCTTCCCGCAGATAGTCCTCCACCGACTGGCCGGGAGCCGGATCGCGCTGCCATTCCCGCGGCCGCCGACCGTGTGCCAGCCACGACAGCACGACCCGGTACACGCTCCCCACGTGCCGGACCACCTCGCCGACGGTCCAGCCGGGACACATGCGCACCGGCGTGCCGGAAGCGGTGCGCCGCGCGGCCTCGGTGAGCAGTTCGACCTCCACCTCCATGGCTTCGAGGAACCGGCCGTGATCGGCAAGAGCCTGCCCGCGCATCACCTTTCCCGGCGTTTCCGCGCGCGTGGCCGTACATCACAGCGGCTGACCCGGGCGGCCGACGTGCCGTGCACCACCCTGCGGGCGAGCGCCACGAATTCACTCGCCCGCAGGAACAGCTCGTCGGCGGAGTCGACGGTGACCGCGCGCGTGATCCCCGCCTGCGCGGCCGCCCGCTTCGCCGAGTTGGCGGCGAAGAACGCCGCCCACTCCGCCAGCTCGGGCGCGGCCGACTCCAGCAGCGTCCACACACTTTCCGGGCGGGCCCGGCCGCGGTGCGGACGGCCCCTGGCGGCGAGCACGGCGGCCGCGGCCCGCAGCGCCGAAAGGTACGAGCCGACGAACCGTGAGACCGGATCGGCCTCCCGGCGGGCTTCGGCGAGACCGTGCCCGGCCTGCGCGAGCAGCGAAACGGCCGCGGGCACCGCCGGTGGCCGCAGCTCGATCGGCAGCGCGGGCTGGACTGAGCCATTGCGCGACGCGAACACGACCGACATGGCCCACCTCCTCATCTAGAGCTCGAGATGAAGCCCTCAGCGGTGGTGCCCGGAGCGGAGGTGCTTCCCCCACCTGCGCTCCGGGCACCGGGCCGGTGAGCGCTCCACCGGGTGTCGAACGTATGTTCGACAAGTCCAGATTAGCTGGCGACGGACGGGGGCTCAAGCCCGGGCGGCGCGATGTCCGTCGCACCCGGTGGCCGTTCCGTGATCTCATAGCGGAATGAGCAACCTCGACCATCCCGCGATCGCGAAGGTCGCCGCGGCCCTCGTCGAAGCCGGTCAGCACCCGGCGGCCGAGGGAATCCGCATCCTCCCCGCCGAGGTCCGCACCGCGCAGCAGGCGGCCGACGCCCTGGGGGTCGAGGTGGGCGCGATCGCGAACAGCCTGGTCTTTCGCGCGTCGTTCGAGGGCCGGGCCGACCAGCCGCTGCTCGCGCTGACCTCGGGGGCGCATCGCGCCGACACCGGCGTCCTCGCCACGCTCGCCGGCGCCGCCCGGGTCGGCAAGGCCGACCCCGCGTTCGTCAAGGAGCACACCGGCCAGGTGATCGGCGGGGTCGCGCCGGTCGGGCACCCGAGCAGGCTGATCACGCTCGTCGACACCGCTCTGCGCCGGTACGACGTGGTGTGGGCCGCCGCGGGACATGCCAAGTCGGTCTTCCCGACCACCTTCGAGGACCTGCTTGCCCTCACCGGCGGCCGCGCCGCCGACGTCGCCGCACCGCAGAACCAGGGAGCGCCGCCATGACCGCGATGTCCTCCGCCTACAAGCGCTTCACCCGGCTGAGCGGGGCCGAGTTCCGGGCGCGGCTGCCCGAGGCTCTCTCGCTCTACGTCGCCGCGATGAACTACCCCGCGGGCACGGCGGAGCAGCGCGCGCCGATGTGGCTCACCCACGCGCTGCGGGAGGGCTGGCGGTGCGTCGCCGCGCTCGACGCCGACGACGCCTTGCTCGGCCTCGCCTACGGTTACCGGGGCGGAGCCGGCCAGTGGTGGCGCGAACAGGTCCGGCGCGGCCTCGCGACCGCAGGCGGTGACGAGGCGGTCGAGCACTGGCTCAGCGACTACTTCGAGCTCACCGAGATCCATGTCCGGCCGGAGCGGCAGAGCCGCGGGATCGGTGAGGACCTGCTGCGCCGGCTCGTCGCCGACGTACCTCAGCGGCACGTGCTGCTCTCCACCCCCGAGGGACCGAGCAAGGCGTGGCGGCTCTACCGCAGGCTGGGTTTCGCCGACGTGCTGCGCGACTACCGTTTCGCGGGCGACCCGCGCCCCTTCGCGATCCTGGGCCGCTCCCTGCCACTCGACTGACGCGCACGGAACACCGGGTACCGTCCGCGCGTTCGGGATGCATGGACATCGCAGGGCGGGATCGGCTCCAGGTTCGGATCGAACACCGCGCGCTGCTGGTGGTCGCCGGCCTGCCCGGAGCGGGCAAGAGCACCCTGCTCCGGAACGTGGTGGCGACCGCCCCGATCACCGTGCTGGACACCGACCAGATCCGCGCGCGGCTCAGAGCGCTGTTCCCGCCCGGCATGCCGTACGCCTGGTACCGCCCGCTCGTTCACCTGCTGCAGACGCTGCGGCTGGTGCTCACCGCGGTTCGCGCCACGGGACCGCTCGTCGTACACGACCCGGCCACGGGCGGCGCCACGCGGGCGGCGTTCGTCGCGCTCGGCATGCTCACCGGCCGGACCCGGCACCTGCTCTGGATCGACTGCACCGTGGCCGAGGCGCTCGCCGGGCAGCATCAGCGCGGGCGGGTACTGCTCGGCTGGTCCTTCTCCCGCCACGCCCGCAACGCCCCCCGGATCCGCGACCGCCTGCTCACCGGCAAGGCCCCGCGCGGCTGGGCCGCCGCCACGGCGACCGGCCGCGCGGACGCTCGGCACGGCCTGCGGATCGTGGTGGCGGCACCGGGTGGCGTCCCCGGCGGGGGACGCCACCCGGCGGTTCACCGCTCCGAGCGCCGGTAGCTCACCGCGAGGGCACCGATGAGCAGCCCCGCACCGCACCAGCCCGGCACGCCCAGCCGGTCACCGAGCAGCACGGCCGCGAGAACGGCCGCGGTCAGCGGCTCCAGCAGCGCCGCCAGCGCCGCCACCACCGGATGTGCGGTACGCAGGCCCCGGAAGTACGACAGGTAGGCCAGCGCGGTCGGTACCGCACCGAGGTAGGCCGCGACGCCGAGCACATCCACCCGCAGCGGTAGTGCCATCCCCAGCCACACCGCGACCGGCAGCAGGGCCAGGCCACCGACCAGGCAGCCGAACGCCGTGGTGCGCAAGGGATCGAGCCCCGCCACCTGGCGGCGGGTGGCCAGGGTCAGCGCCGCGAAACCGGCCCCGGCTGCGAGGGCGCAGGCGAGGCCGCCGAGCAACCGCCACCGGTCCTGCGTGCCCCCCGGCGACCAGGTCAGCAAGGCGAGCCCGAGCAGCGCGGCGAGGATCGACAGGACCGTCGGCAGGCTGGGCAGCCGGCGTTCGGCGACCGCACTCGCCACCGCGACGAGCACGGGCACGCTGCCGATCGTGGTCATCGTCGCGACGCTCACCGACGTGAGCACCACGGCGGCGAAGTAACACGACTGGAAGACCGCGAGCAGCCCGCCGGCGAGCAGCAGCCGACGGGCCACCGGCCGGGTACGCGGAATCGCGCGCAGACCGCCGCTGGACCAGAGGAACAACACGGCGAGGACGCCGCCGAGCAGCAGCCGGTACGCGGCGACCGACAGCGGATGCAGGCTCGCCCTGGTGACGAGGATCGAGCCGGCGAGGCCGCCGGTGCCCCACAGGACACCGGCCAGCAGCAGGCTCGCGGAGCCGTCGCGCACGCGCACGGCAACGGAAGTGGACATATCGGAACGCTCCAACGTCGAAGTGGGAAGAGAAGAGACGACGACGCGGGGCGTTGGTGCGTGGCTTTACGGACCAGGGCGCATTGTTTCCGCAGGTCACCAGTCGCGAGTGAGGAACCGTGTGCTAACTCGGCCGAACACTCACGAGAGGTGACCAGGCACAACGCCGCGCCCTCCTGAGATCAAGGACAGGCTCTCAGGAGTCCACGAAGGGGCCGTGCGGCGCACAGCCGCACGGCGGGCACGCCCCGCTCAGGAGCGTGGCGGCGGGGTGCTGCGGAAGACCCGGTGCATGCCGGTCAGCCTAGCTCAGCGATCACGCCATGGCGGAGAGTTGTTCGCGCAGTGTGTCCAGGCCCATGCCGCCCATCCTGAGCGCACGGGTGTGGAAGTCCTTGAGGTCGAACGCATCGCCCTGCCTGCGCCGGACGTCCTCCCGCGCCGCGAGCCACAGCCGCTCGCCGAGCTTGTAGGCCGGCGCCTGCCCCGGCCAGCCGAGGTAGCGGTCGATCTCGTCGTGCACGTGGTCGGCGTCGGTGATCGTGCGGGTCAGCATGAACTCCAGCCCCAGCTCCGGGGTCCAGCGTTCCCCCTCGTGGAAGCCCGTGCCCGCCGGGATCTCCAGCTCCAGGTGCATACCGATGTCCACGACCACGCGGGCCGCGCGGAACAGGTGCGCGTCGAGCATCCCGAGCAGGTCGCCGTCGTCACCGAGGAACCCGAGATCCTGCATCAGCCGCTCGGCGTAGAGCGCCCAGCCCTCGGCGTGCCCGGAGGTGAACGCCATGAGCCGCTGGAAACGGTTCAGCTTCCTCGCCTGGTACACCGCCGTCGCGATCTGCAGATGATGCCCCGGCACACCCTCGTGGTAGACCGTGCTGACCTCGCGCCAGGTGGAGAACTCCTCGCGGTCCGCGGGCAGCGACCACCACATCCGGCCGGGCCGGGAGAAGTCCTCGCTCGGACCGCTGTAGTAGGCACCGACACCACCGCCGGGCGGGGCGATCCGGCACTCCAGGGCCATGAGCTCGTCCGGGATCTCGAAGTGCGTACCGCGCAGCGAGCGCAGCGCGTCGTCGGACAGCCGCTGCATCCATTCCTCGAGCGCGCGGCGGCCGTGCAACCGGTAACGTTCGTCGGCGTCGAGTGCCGCGGCCACCTCGGCCAGGCTCGCACCGGGCTTGATCCGCTCGGCGACCTCCTTCGCCTCCCGCTCCACGCGGGCGAACTCCGCCCAACCCCATTCGTAAGCCTCGCGCAGGTCGAGCTCCGCGCCGACGAAGTAGCGCGACCACAACCGGTAGACGTCCTCACCGACCGCGTCCTTGGTCGGGGCTTCGGGCGCCAGCTCGGCCCTGAGGAAGCCGGCGAGCTCGGCATAGGCCTCCTGTGCCGCGTCGGCGGCGTGGCGCAGCTCGCTCCGCAGGCTGTCCGGCACTCCGTGCGCCCGCTCGGCGAGATCCGCGAAGTACCCGCGATCGCCGGACAGCCCCGCCCAGACCTCGGCCTGCTCCGCGACCCTGCCGATCTGCCGCAGCGCCGGGGCGCGTCCCGCCTCGGCGGCGGCCAGCAGCGACGCGCGCACACCGTCGAGCGCTCCGGGCACCTTCGCCATCCGCGTCGCGATCGTCCGCCAGTGCTCGGCCGACTCGGCCGGCATGAGGTCGAACGCCATGCGCAGCTCGTGCACCGGACTTGCGATCGTGTTGAGCACACCGACATCGAGGCCGGCCTCGTGCAGCTCCACCGACAGCCCGACGCGCTCGGTGAAGACCGCCTTCGCCACCTGCTCACCCTCGTCGGCGGGGGTGGCCGCCCCCATCTCCCGCAGCGCCCGCTTCGCCAGCGCCGCGCGCGCGGCGTACCCCTCCGGGGAGTAGTCCGTGACCTGGTCGTCGTAGCCGGCGATGCCGACCTCGGTCGCCGTCACGGGATCGGCGGCGGCGTAGTCGTCGACGAACCGGTCGCAGATCTGATGGACGCCGTACTGCCCAGCCTCGGAAACCATGGCCGCACGCTACCGTTTCCGCTAGACGCGCGCGGGCACCAGGCCAAGCCTGCCGACCACCTCGCGAGTGGCCTTGGCGCGGTTGAACGTGTAGAAGTGCAGATCCGCGACGCCCTCCGCGAGCAGCCGTTGCCCGAGCTCGGTGACGACGTCCAGCCCCTCGGCGCGGAACGCCTTCGCGTCACCGGCCAGCGGTTCGAGCCGGTCCAGCAGCCGGCGCGGCGCCTCGGCGCCGGAGAGCTCGATCGTCTTGTGCAGCGTCCGGGGCGTGGTCAGCGGCATGATGCCCGGAATCAGCGGCTTGTCGCAGCCCGCCGCCGCCACGCGGTCCCGCAGCCGCAGGAAGTCCTCCGCCTCGAAGAAAAGCTGGGCGATGCCGAAGTCCGCGCCCGCGCGGAACTTGCGCACGAGGTGCACCGTGTCGGTCGCCAGGTCCGGCGAGCGGGGGTGCCCGTAGGGGAACGCGGAGACACCGACACAGAAGTCGCCGAGCGAGCGCACCAGCTCGACGAGTTCCTCCGCGTAGTTCAGACCACGCGGATGCGGGACCCATTCGCCGTAGGGATCGCCGGGCGGATCGCCGCGCAGCGCGAGGATGTTGCGCACACCGGCCGAGGCATACCAGCCGATCACGTTGCGCAGCTCGGCCACCGAGTGGTTCACCGCCGTCAGGTGCGCCATGGGAACGAGCGTCGTCTCGGCGGCGACCCTGGCGATGCTGCGGATCGTGCCGTCGCGGCTCGTGCCGCCCGCGCCGTACGTGATCGACAGGTACGCCGGGTCGTCCCGCTCCAGCTCGCGGATCGAGCGCCACAGGATCGCCTCGTCGGCCGCGTCGCGGGGCGGGAAGAACTCCACGGAGAACGCCGGTGCGCCACCCCGCAGCCGCTCCACCACCGACGTCATGCCGGACATGCTACTGGCGTGTCCGGAGACTGGGACATGCTCTCACTTGCTGAGAGTCGCCGGGCTGGACGTGTTGCGTCCCGCCCGGCCAGAGGAGCTCGCGCTGCACGGTGACAACGAGCTCCACTCGGCGGCGTGCCGCCCCGAGATACCGCGCGGGCACGCCGACCCGCAGGATAGAGGCATGAGTGAGCCGGGAGCCGCCAGTGCCGACGACCGGGACGATCCGGCACGCACGCGGCCGGACGCGTCCTACGACGCGGACCTGCCCGCGCACATCGAGCACGCGCTGGCCGGTTTCCTGCAGCGGGCCGGCGAGGCCATCCGGCGCACCGAGCCGACGTTCGCCCCGGCGACGGACGCACTCGGCGACTTCGTTCTCGGCGGCGGCAAGCGGTTGCGCCCGACGTTCGCCTGGTGGAGCTGGCGCGGCGCGGGCGGTGACGCGGCCGGCCCGCACGCCGAGGGAGTGCTGCAGGCGGTGGCGAGCCTGGAACTGATCCAGGCGTGCGCGCTGATCCACGACGACGTGCTGGACTCGTCCGACTCCCGGCGCGGCTCCCCGACGGTGCACGTGGCGTTCGCCGGGCAGCATGCCGAGAGCGGCTGGCTCGGCTCGTCCAGCCGGTTCGGCCTCGCCGCCGCGGTACTGATCGGTGACCTCGCACTCGCCTGGGCGGACGACATGTTCGCCGAGGCCGCGCTGCCGCCGGAGACGCTCGCCGCGGCCCGGCCCGCCTGGCGGGCCATGCGCACCGAGGTGCTGGCCGGGCAGTACCTCGACATGCACACGCAGGCGACCGGAGACGACTCCGTTGAGGCCGCCCTGCGGATCGACCGGCTGAAGACGGCCGCGTACACCGTGCAGCGGCCGCTGCACCTCGGGGCGGCGCTCGCCGGCACGGGCCCCGGCGTCATCGAGCCGTTGATGACGTTCGGCCGTGACCTCGGGGTCGCCTTCCAGCTCCGCGACGACCTGCTCGGCGTGTTCGGCGACCCTTCCGTGACCGGCAAGCCAGCGGGGGACGACCTGCGCGAGGGGAAGCGGACACTGCTGCTCGCGCTCGGCCTGCGGCTGGCCCGCGAGCAGCGGCGTCCCGCCGAGCGCGACGTGCTCGCCGCGGCGATCGGCGACACCGGGCTCACCGAATCCGGTGTGGACACTGTGCGGCGGGTTCTCACGGAACTCGGCGCCGTCGCGGAGATCGAGCGGCGCATCACCGAGCTGACCCGTACCGCGCTGTCGTCCCTGCGTGCCGCGCGACTCACCGGACCGGCAACCGAGCGGCTCACCGAGCTCGCGACAAAGGCGACACAACGGAAGTTCTGAGCGCGCGTTTGCTCCGTCGGTGGTGCCGCCGGTGCGGAACTCGCGGGCCCGGGTGGGGGACTCGCGGGTTCCAGCGGGGGACTCGCGGGCTCGTTATCCTGCGAGCATGACGACAGCGAACAGGCCGGTCCGGATCGGACTCCAGCTCCAGCCCCAGCACGCCGACTACGCGACAATCCGCCGCACCGCCGCCGAGGCCGAGGAACTCGGCGTGGACATCGTCTTCAACTGGGATCACTTCTACCCGCTCTACGGTGATCCCGACGGCAAGCACTTCGAGTGCTGGACCATGCTCGGCGCGTGGGCCGAGTCGACGTCGCGAGTCGAGATCGGCGCGCTGGTGACCTGCAACAGCTACCGCAACCCGGACCTGCTGGCCGACATGGCCCGCACAGTCGACCACATCAGCGGCGGCAGGCTGATCCTGGGGATCGGTGCGGGCTGGTTCGAGCGGGACTACGTCGAGTACGGCTACGAGTTCGGCACGGCGGGCAGCAGGCTCGCCGACCTCGCCGATGCGCTGCCGCGGATCGAGAACCGCCTTGCCAAGCTGAACCCGCCGCCGACGCGCAAGATCCCGGTGCTGATCGGCGGCGGCGGGGAGAAGAAGACCCTGCGCATGGTCGCCCGGCACGCCGACATCTGGCACGGCTTCGGTGACGTCGAGGTCGCCGCGCGCAAGATCGAGATCCTCGACCGGCACTGCGCCGACGTGGGCCGCGACCCCGCGGAGATCGAGCGGTCGGTGGGCGTGCAGAGCGACCCGGAGGACTCGGCGGCGAAGCTGCACGACCTGGGCATCACCCTGTTCACCGTCGGCGTCGGCGGCCCCGACTACGACCTCGGCATGCTGCGCAAGTGGATCGCCTGGCGGGACGCGCAGAACGGCTGACGGAACACTCAGCGCCCCGCAGCCTGCACTGCGGGTGAACATGGGTCTTCTCCTGGCGTGGCCCACACGCAACACTGACCGGATGGCCGCTGGAACGGACATCACGCCCGCACGGCTGTATCCGGTACGAGGTCGCGAGCGCGAGCTCGCCGCGCTGACCGAGTTGCTGGACGGCGCGGCCCGGGGACGTGGCGGCGGGCTCGTCGTGCTCGGGCAGCCCGGTGTGGGCAAGACGACGCTGCTCGGCGCGGCAGGCCGCGCCGCGGCCCGGTTCCGCGTACTGCGCGCGTGCGGAACCGAATCCGAGACCGGGCTGCCGCTGGCCGGGCTGCATCAGCTGCTCCGCCCGCTGAGCGGCTTCCTCTCCCGGCTCTCCGCCGAGCACCGCGAGCCGCTGCACCGGGCTCTCGGGCTCGGCGGCCGGACGCCGTGTGAACCGTTCGCCCTGCACACCGCCGTGCACCGGCTGCTGACCGTGGCGGCCGCCGCGAAGCCGACGGTGTGCTGCGTGGACTCGGCGCACCACCTGGACGCCGAGTCGCTGGCGGCGCTCGTGTTCACCGCTCACAGGGCCGATCCGGCCCGGATCGCGCTGCTGTTCGCCGCCGACCGCGGCGGCCTCCTCGAGCACGGCGATCTGCTGGCCGAGCTGCCGTCGTTGCGGCTCGGCAGGCTCGACGACGACGCCGCGGCGCGGCTGCTCGCCGACCGGCTCGGCAACGACGTGCCCGGCGACGTCTCCGACAGCGTGCTTGAGCTCGCGCGCGGGAACCCGCTGGCGCTCACCGAGCTGGCCACCACGATCACGGTGGACCAGCTGGCAGGGCGCGCGGAACCGCCTGCGGCGCTGCCCGCGGAGAGCAGGCTGCGCCGTACCGTCCGCGCGCGGCTCACGGCGTTGCCCGCCGACGCCAGGCTCGTGGTCCTGCTGGCGGCGGTCGACGAGCGGCTGAGCCCGGACACCGTGACCCGTGTCGCGGAACGGTCCGGCCTCGCGCTCTCCGCGCTGGGGGAGGCCGAACGGGCTGGACTGCTTGTCGTGACCGCCGATGTCGTGCGACTGCCCGAGGACCTGCTGCCCTGCACCGTGCGGGCCGGCGCGGCACCCGACGAGCTGCGAGAGGCCCATCGGCTCCTCGCCGCCGCGGCCGATCCGGTCGCCGAAGAGTATCGCTGGACATGGCATCGCGCGGCGATCGCGACGGCACCCTGTCCGAGGCTGGCCGGCGCGCTGGACCGGCTGGCCGCGACGGCACGGCGGGCGCACAGCTATCCGGAGGCCGCCGCCGCGAGCGAGCGCGCCGCCGCCCTTTCGCCGGCGGGCGACGACCGGGCCCTGCGCCTGGTCTCGGCCGCGGCTGACCACTGGATCGCCGGTGAGCCGCGCCGAGCGCGATCGAACCTGCGTACCGCGGCGCCGCTGGCCCGGGGTGGCCTCGCGGGTCTCGCCGGGATACTGAACGGGGAGATCGAGCTGCGCCGCGGCCGTCCGTCCGTCGCGGCCGTCGACCTCCTCGACACCGCGCGGCGGTTCGCGCACACGCACCGGGGCGTCGCGATCACCACACTGATGCTCGCGGGCGAGGCCACCCTCGTCGCCGGAGACGACTCGCGCTACTGCGTGATGGCCGGTGACGCGGCCCGCCTGCGCAGCGTCGACGAGCAGCCCACGACCCGGCTGGTGCTCGATCATTTCGCCGCGATGGGTGCCACGTTCAGCGGCAGGCACTGGGAGGCGGCCGCGCCGCTGCGCCGGGTGGTGGCTCTCGCCGACTCGGCGGGCGACCCGACGGCCAAGATCCTCGCCAGCCAGGCCGCCTACACGCTCGGCGACGCCCAGGCCGCCCGGGAACTCGCGTTGCAGGCCGTGGTGCGCGCCCGTGCGCAGGGCAACCCCGCCCGGGTGCCGTGGGCGCTGATCTACGCTTCGGTCGCCGCCCTGCTCACCGATCAGCACGAGGCGGCGCTGAGCAGCTCGCTGGAAGGTCTGCGCCTCGCGGAGTCGCTTGGGCAGTCCAACTGCGTGGTCGATCACCTCACGATCCTCGGGATGCACGCGGCGCTGCAGGGCGACGGAGAGACCGCCATGCTGCGGCTCGACGCCGCGGCGTCCGGGCTCGCGGAGCGAGGGCTCGGCAGGCCCGGCGCGTTCGCCACCTGGGCGGCGGCCTGTGCCGACCTCGCCGACGACCGGCCCGCCGAGGCCTTCGGCCGGTTCCGCCGGATCGCCGGCAGCCGGGCGAGCCGGTACTCCACGGTGCGCGTGCTGGCCGTTCCCCACTTCGTCGAGGCGGCGGTCCGGTGCGGCGAGCGGGAGCAGGCGGTCCGCGCGCTCGACACGTTCGAACGCTGGGCGAACGCCACCGGAGGCGAGGCGCGCAGGGCCCTCGCGCATCGTTGCCAGGGGCTGCTGGCCGAGGAGAAGGGCGCCGCGGGAGAGCATTTCGCCGAGGCGATCCGGCTCCATCGCTCGGCGGGCGCCGCCTACGACCTGGCGAGCACGGAGCTGCTGTACGCGAACCGCCTGCGGCGCGAGCGCAAGCACCGGGAGGCACAGGACCTGCTGCGCGAGGCGGTGCAGATCTTCGAGGACATGGACGCGCGGCACTGGGTCCGGCGAGCGCAACAGGAGCTGCGGGCCTGCGGGCACCCGGTGCGCGGCATGTCCCGCGGCGCGACCGGCGAACTGGCCCCGCGGCAGCTCCAGATCGCGGCGCTCGTCGCCGACGGGGCCACGAACCGCGAGGTGGCCGCGCAGCTGTTCATCAGCCCCCGCACGGTCGACCACCACCTGCGCAACATCTTCGCCAAGCTGGACATCCGGTCGCGGGTAGAGCTCGCCAAGTTGTTCCGGTAAGCGGGCGGAAACCGGCGATTTCACCGATGCGCGGGGGCAGGGTCACAGCAACAATCAGTGACCGTCCGTGAGCGAACGGATGCCGTCCGGCAGTGTCCGGCCGGCGCCCCCGACGAACAGGAGTACAACGACGTGACTCCCCGCAACTCCCCACCTGACAACGCTCCCCGTCACCGGGTCAGACACGTGCTCGGCACGTTCGCCGCGGCGCTGGCGCTGATCGGCGGCGCCGCCGGCGCGCCGGCGGCGGTGGCGCAGGAGAACCCCTACGAGCGCGGCCCCGACCCGACCGAGCGCAGCATCGAGGCCTCTCGCGGATCGTTCTCCGTCGCGCAGACGTCGGTGTCCGGCTTCGTCTCGGGCTTCGGCGGCGGCACGATCTACTACCCCACCACCACCAGCGAGGGCACGTTCGGCGCGGTGGCCATCGCGCCGGGCTACACCGCCAGCCAGTCCACCATGAGCTGGTACGGCCCGCGGCTCGCCTCGCAGGGGTTCGTGGTGTTCACCATCGACACCAACAGCCGTTTCGACCAGCCGTCGAGCCGGGGTGACCAGCTGCTGGCCGCGCTGGACTACCTGGTGCAGCGGAGCTCCGTCCGCGACCGGATCGACCCCAGCAGGCTCGGCGTGATGGGCCACTCGATGGGTGGTGGCGGCGCACTCGAGGCGGCCTCGGACCGGCCGTCGCTGCAGGCCGCGATCCCGCTCACCGCCTGGAACATGGACAAGACCTGGTCCGAGGTCCAGGTGCCGACGTTCATCATCGGCGCGGAGAACGACAGCGTCGCGTCGGTGCGCTCGCACTCGGAGCCGTTCTACGAGAGCCTGCCTCGCAGCCTGGACAAGGCCTACATGGAGCTGGACGGCGCCTCGCACTTCGCGCCGAACACGTCGAACACGACGATCGCCAAGTACAGCATCTCGTGGCTCAAGCGGTTCATCGACAACGACACCCGCTACGAGCAGTTCCTCTGCCCCGCACCCGACGACCGGACGATCTCCGAGTACCGGGACACCTGCCCGCACTCCGGCTGACCGGCCGCGTTCCGATCGAACGGCCGCCCCACGGCACCTCCGTGGGGCGGCCGTTCACCGTGGCCGCGCCCGGCGGTGCGCGGCCACGCGTTCCCGGGTCGCACACCGGGTCGAGCAGTAGCGGCGCGGGCTTCCACCGCCGGCATCGGCGAACGGCCTGCGGCACGCCGGGGAGGCGCACACCCCACCCGGTGGACGTTGCCGGTCGGCAAGCAGGACCGCCAGCGCGAGGCAGGACGAGGTCAGCAGCCACTCGCCCCACGGCGCGTCGTCCCGGCTGTCGACGTGCAGGTGCCAGGCATGCTCCCCACCGTGCGTGGTCAGCCGGGGCGGATGCGCGTGCCGGGCGAGCAACTCGTTCAGCCGATCCGCCGCGGCGCCGGTCGTCGCCGCGGCGAACACGTCGTACAGCGCACCCGCGACCTCCCGCATCTCCGGCACGTCAGCCGCGGTCAGACCGAGCGGCTCATTCTCGCCATGCGCAAGCAACACCCTGGCGATGTCGGCTGTATCCGCCGACTCCCGCAGCAGCACTTCCACCAGGTCGGCGGCCCGCTCCGCGGCGGCACGCGCCGACCGGCCGGGCAGGAATTCGTTCGCATACGACATGCCCACAGTGTAACGTCTCATGGGTGACAAACCGTTACAGCCTGGGCCGCTACCTCACGGGCGCGGCCTTCGCCCGTACCGGCGACGAGATGTCCGGACCGGCCCTGCTGGTACTGGGGCTGGCGGCGACGGGCTCGGTGGAGACCGGCGCCGCGCTGCTGACCGGGCTGACGATCTCGTCCGCGCTCGGCGGACCTGCGCTCGGCGCGCTGCTCGACCGCAGCCCACGGCCCGGCGGGTGGCTCGCCGTGGCACTCGCGGGCTACGCGGCCGGGCTGTGCGTGCTCGTGGTGACGACCGGCCGTGCCGCCACGGCGCCGGTGCTGGCCGTGGCCGCGTTGACCGGTCTGCTGAACCCCGCGCTGTCCGGGGGCTGGACGGCTCAGCTGCCGCAGGTCGTGCGAGGCGCCCGGTTCGCCAGAGCCAGCGGCCTTGACGCGGTGACCTTCGGCGCCGCGAGTCTCACCGGTCCCGCCCTGGCAGGCCTGCTGGCCGCGGCGCTCGGCGCCCCGGCCGCCGTGCTCGGGTCCGCCGTACTGGTCGCCGCCGCCGTGCCGGTCGCGTGGCGGCTGCCCGCCCGGCCGCCCGCCGGGGCGAAACGCGGCCTGCTGGCGGGGTTCCGCGCGATCGCGGCGAGCCGGTCGCTGTTACGGGCCACGACGGCGACGGTGGTGTCGTACGTGGGCGTCGGCATGCTGACGGTGTGCTGCCCGCTGCTCGGCCTGCGGCACTTCGGCGACGCGGGCACCGGGGCACTGCTGCTGTCGGTGCTCGCGGGAGCATCACTGCTGGCGAACGCCGCACTGGCCCGCAAGCCGTCGCTGCTGCGCCCGGACGCGACAGTGCTGGCCAGCACGCTGGTACTCGGCGCGGCAATGCTGACCGCTGCGCTGGTGCAGACTCCCGCGTCGGCCATCGCGGCGGTCGCCCTCGCCGGGCTCGGCGACGGACCTCAGCTCACCGCGCTGTTCGCGATCCGGCACCGGGAGGCTCCCGAGGGCGCACGCGCGCAGGTGTTCACCACCGGTACCAGCCTGAAGATCACCGGGTTCGCGGCGGGCACCGCCCTGGCGGGACCGCTGGCGGCGTGGTCGGTGCCGGGCTGCCTGCTCGTGGCGGCCGGAACCGAAGGGCTGGCCGCGCTGGCCTACCTCGCCGTGCGGTCTAGAAGGCCATCGCCTGCGCGCGCCGCTTGACCTCCGTGCCGTGGCTGGTACGCAGCGCGTTGATGGGCGTGACACCGGGCAGCGACTCGTCCTTGGAGAAGAGCCACCGCAACATCTCCGTGCGGGTGAACCCGGAGTCCGCCAGCACCGTGATCGTGCCGCCGAGCCCCTTGATCACCGCCCCGTTGGCCAGGAAATCGGCGGGAACGTGCAGATCGCCGTCTCGGCGGACCGCGATCAGCTGACCGTCCCGCAGCATCTGTCGCACTTTGTTGGCCGACAGCCCGAGCACACGCGCCACCTCCGCGAGCGGGAGCACAGCGACGTCCGCGTCAAGCACGTCGTCAGCGACTGGGATCGCACTCACGCCCCTCACCTTGCCACAAACAGGGAGTTTCCGAGCAGAACCGCTCCAATGGCGTAACGGTGACACTCTCGGTACCCGTGCGGTGGCCAGGTCGGGTCCACCGAGCGGGCCCGCGTCCGTACTATCGAGTGCTGTGACACGCACGGACCACAGTCTGGTTGGCGCGCTGCTCGACCGCCGGTACCGGGTCGACCGGCTGCTCGCCAGGGGCGGCATGTCCTCGGTGTACCGGGGCGTCGACACCAGGCTGGACCGGCCGGTCGCCATCAAGATCATGGACCCCCGCTTCGCCGACGACCGCTCGTTCGTCGACCGGTTCGAATGGGAGGCCCGCTCCGCCGCCCGGCTGCACCATCCGCATGTGGTGGCCGTGCACGACCAGGGCTTCGACACCTCGGCGGGCCCGGACGGCGGCCGCGCGTTCCTCGTGCTCGAGCTCGTCGACGGCGGCACCCTGCGGGACCTGATCGACCAGCGCGGCGCGCTGGACCTCCCGGTGGCGCTCACCATCGCCGGGCACGTGCTGTCCGCGCTGGCCGCCGCACACGCCGAGGGCCTGGTGCACCGCGATGTCAAACCGGAGAACGTGCTCATCGGCCGCGGCGGCAACGCCGCGGGTGGCGTCGTCAAGGTCGGCGACTTCGGCCTGGTGCGGGCGGTCGCGAGCGCGAGCACCACGAGCGCGAACATCATCCTCGGCACCGTCGCCTACCTCTCGCCCGAGCAGGTGACCACCGGCTCGGCCAGCGAGCGCGGTGACGTCTACTCGGCCGGGATCCTGCTCTACGAGATGCTCACCGGCCAGGTGCCCTACACCGGCGACACCGCACTGTCCGTGGCGTACCGGCACGTGAACGACGACGTGCCCGCGCCGAGCGAGGCCAGGCGTGACCTGCCGCCCGCGCTCGACGAGCTGGCGCTCCGCGCGACCCGGCGGGCCCCGGAGGCCAGGCCCGCCAACGCGGGCGAGTTCCTCGCCGAGCTCGACGAGGTCCGCACGCGGCTCGGCATCGCACCGGCGGCCGTGCCCGTGCCCGCCGTGCCGGCCGAAGACGCCGCGGGCAGTGGTTCCGGTCCCACGGTGCTCGCCGGGGCCGCCGGGATCGGCGAGCTGACCGATGCCGAGCGGACCGTGCCCGCCATGCAGGCGGTGACCGCCGTGCAGCATGCGCCTGCGGGGCCCCGCGGTACGCAGGCACTGCCGCGCACCGCCATGGGCGAGCCCCCTGCGGCGGCACCCGGACCCACTGATCCACCCACCCCGCCGCACGGCCGGCCGGCCGGCGCAGCGCGGCCACCCCGCCGGCGCCTCCGGATCGCCGCCCTGGCGCTGGTCGGGCTGCTCGTCGCCGGCGCCATCGGCACCGCGGCGTGGTGGTTCTCGGGCGGCCGCTGGGTGACCGTTCCGCAGGTCACGGGCATGGACCGGACAACGGCCGAGCAGACGATAAGCGACGTCGAGCTGGTGCCGGAGTTCGTCCAGGAACGGCACAACACCGCGCCGTCGGGCACCGTGATCAGGACCGATCCGGTCAGCGGCTCCGACGCGCTGGTCGGCGGGGTGGTACGGGTGGTGCTCTCGCTCGGGAAGCCCGTCGTCCCGGACATCTCGCCCGGCGTCTCCGTCGCACAGGCCGAGGCGGCGATCCGCGATGTCGAGCTGGAGCCGGTACGTGACCCGGGGGCCGACGAGTTCAGCAACGAGGTCGCGGAGGGCGCGGTGGTCACGGTGACGCCGCAGCCCGGCAGTGAGGCGAACGTCGGGGACCGGGTGACGATCGTGGTGTCCAAGGGGCCGCCGCCGACGCCGGTCCCCTCGCTCAAGGGCAAGAGCCGCGACGAGGCGTTCCAGGCGCTCAGCGACGCCGGGTTCGAACCTTTCGACGCCGGGGAGGAGTTCGCCGCCGACGTCCCCGCGGGCAGCGTGACCCGCACCGAGCCGGACGCGGGTGCGACGCCCGAGGCGGGCAGCCGGGTCGGCGTCTACATCTCCAACGCGGTCGAGGTGCCCTCGGTCATCGGCAGGCCGCTCCAGGACGCGGTGCAGCTGCTGTCCGACGCGGGCCTTTCGGCGCAGGGCACCGAGAACCAGCGCGGGCGTTTCAGCTTCGTCGTCGGCCAGGATCCGGGGCCGGGCGAGCGCGTGCAGCGCGGCAGCGCGGTGAACCTGACAATCGTGCCATGACCGATATCCGGCTGGTCCAGGGCGACATCACCGAACAGCGGGTCGACGCGGTCGTCAACGCGGCCAACTCCAGGTTGCTCGGCGGCGGCGGTGTCGACGGCGCGATCCACCGGGCCGGCGGACCGGACATCCTCGCCGAATGTCGCAGGCTGCGCGAGACGACGTATCCGGACGGCCTGCCGGTCGGGCAGGCGGTGCCGACCACCGCGGGGCGCCTCCCGGCGCGCTGGGTGATCCACACGGTCGGCCCCTTGTACGCGAAGTCCGAGGACCGCTCGCACCTGCTCGCGTCCTGCTACCGCGAGTCCCTGCGCGTCGCCGACGAGCTCGGCGCGGGCACCGTCGCGTTCCCCGCGGTGTCCGCCGGGGTGTACGGGTGGCCACTCGACAGTGCGGCGGAGATCGCCGTAACGTCGGTCCGGGAGACCGCCTCCACCGTGAACGACGTCTGGTTCGTTCTGCTCGGCTCCGAGGTGTACCAGGCGTTCGCCAGAGCCGTCCGCTGAGGGTGCTGACGGCTCGATCGGATGAATCCCTGTCTCCGCTGTTCGGCATCGAGGCGGGGCCGGGAAGGATTAGCGGGGCGGTAACACCCCGACCACGCGTGTGTCATGTCTGACTGCTGCAGTGGAGATCGCCGCCGACGACGCAATCAGCACCTGGAGGCCGCCGATGCCACTGGATTCCCTCAGCGCGCTGGACGTCGCCTTCCTCTGCCTGGAAGGAGAGACGACGCCCATGCACATGGGCGCCGTGGTGACCTTCCGGCCGAGCGAACCGGTGCGGCCCGAACGGCTCGCCACACTGCTCGCCGACCGCGCCGCCCGGATTCCCAAGCTGCGCATGCGGGTCCGGTCGAGCTGGCACCCGCTCGGCGGCGCGCAGTGGGAGGAGGATCCCGGCTTCGCGGTGCACCGGCACATCGGCGTGCACCGCCTTCCCGACCTCTACCAGGCCGATCCGCTCGCCGAGTTCGCGTCGGACTGGATCGCCCAGCCCCTCGACGTCCGTGCCCCACTCTGGAACATGCAGCTCGTCACCGGCCTGCCCGGTGGCGAGTTCGCGCTGTTGCTGAAGTTCCATCACGCGCTCACCGACGGCCAGGGCGCCGTGGAGATCGCGTTCGGGCTGCTGGACGACGTCTCGGTGCCCGCCCAGCGCGCATCCACGCGGCACGAGGCCGCCGGGCCCACGAGATCGCCGTTCGACGCGCTCTGTCACGGGGCGAGCGCCGCGATCGGGCAGGCCACCCAGTCCGCCGGTATCGCGAGCGCGGTGCTGCGGGCGGCCCGGCCGTACCCGGTGTCGCCGACCGCCACGGTCAACTCACCCAGCAGGCGGCTCGGCTTCGTCCGGATGGACGCCGCCGACGTCCGGTGGATCCGCAGGTCACTCGGCGGCACGAACAACGACGTGGTGCTCGCGGTGCTGGCCGGCGCGCTGCGCGAATGGATGATCAACCGTGGCCGGCGGGCCGACGCGCGGCCGCTGCGCGCGCTGGTGCCGGTGAGCATGCGCGGGCGCGAGGCAGGGCGAGACGGCAACGTGCTCTCCGGCTACCTGTGCGATCTGCCCGTCGAGCTGGACGATCCGGCCGCGCGGCTGCACTCGGTGCGGCGGGGCATGGACCGCAACAAGAAGGCCGGGCCCGCGCGCGGCCCGGGGGCCCTGCCCATCCTGGCCAATCGCGTGCCGAGCGGGGTGCACCGGCTGGCCACGAAGGCCGCGGGCCGGGCCGCGACGCTGCTGTTCGACACCGTCGTGACGAACGTGCCACTGCCGGGCGTCCCGATGTCCTTCGGCGGCGCGCGGCTTGGCGAGGTGTACCCGTTCGTGCCACTGGCCGCGCACCAGGCGGTTGGCATCGCGGTGTCGAGCTACCGCGGCTCGCTGCACGTTGGCCTGCAGGCCAACGGCGAGGCGGTGCCCGACATCGGATCGCTCTCCGATGCGGTCACCAAGTCATTGGCCGCCCTGCTCTTGAGTGCGCAGCGGAGTTAGAACTCGTGTAGCCACTCACGACGGTCGTGAGTGACCAGGCGAGTTGGAACTCGCGTTCGCACTCACGAGGGTCAGGCACGCAACATCTCGGCGACGAGGAACGCCAGCTCAAGCGACTGCTGGGTGTTGAGCCGCGGGTCGCACGCGGTCTCGTACCGGCCGGTGAGGTCCAGATCCGAGATGTCCTGGGCGCCGCCGAGGCACTCGGTGACGTCCTCGCCGGTCAGCTCCACGTGGATGCCGCCGGGGTAGCTGCCGAGCTTGCGGTGCACCTCGAAGAAGCCCTGCACCTCGTCCACCACCCGGTCGAAGTGCCGGGTCTTGTAGCCGTTGGACGACTCGTGGGTGTTGCCGTGCATCGGGTCGCACTGCCAGATCACCTTGTGCCCCGAGCTCTCCACCTTCTCCACGATAGCGGGCAGGACCTCCCGGACCTTGCCGTTGCCCATCCGGGAGATGATCGTGAGCCGGCCGGGCTCGTGGTGCGGGTCGAGCCGTTCCACGTACTCCACGGCCTGCTCGGGCGTGATCGTCGGGCCGATCTTGAGCCCGATCGGGTTCGCCAGCAGCTCGGCGAACGCGATGTGGGCGCCGTCGAGCTGCCGCGTGCGCTCCCCGATCCACAGGAAGTGCGAGGACAGGTTGTAGAGGTTCGGGTTGTCCGCGCCGGGCTCGTCCAGCCGCAACATCGCCCGCTCGTAGTCGAGCAGCAGCGCCTCGTGGCTGGCGAAGATCTCCGTCGAGTGCAGCGAGGTGTCGGTGACCCCGCAGGCCGACATGAACCGCAGCCCGCGGTCGATCTCGGAGGCCAGCGCCTCGTAACGCTCGCCCGCGGGCGAGTTCAGCACGAAGTCCTTGTTCCAGTCGTGCACCTGGGCGAGATCGGCCATCCCGGCACCGGTGAGCGCGCGGACCAGGTTCATGGCGGCGCCGGAGTTGGCGTAGGCGCGGATCATCCGGGCCGGATCCGGCACCCGCAGCTCCGGCTCGGCGGCCAGCGAGTTGACGATGTCACCGCGATACACCGGCAGGCCGAGCGCGTCGGTGGTGCTGGACCGTGGCTTGGCGTACTGCCCCGCGATGCGCGAGACCTTCACCACCGGCAGGCTGGCACCGTAGGTGAGCACGACCGCCATCTGCAGCAGCGTGCGCAGGTTCGCCCTGATGTGCGGCTCGGTGTTGGACTCGAAGGTCTCCGCGCAGTCCCCACCCTGCAGCAGGAACGCCTCGCCGCGGGCCACCATCGCCAGCCGCTTGCGCAGCCGGTCGATCTCGGCGGGCACGGTGATCGGCGGGACGCTCTCCAGCACGCCCCGTACCCGCCTGGTCACCTCGGGGTCGGGCCACTCCGGCTGCTGGGCGGCCGGGCGGGTCAGCGCGTCGTCGAGCCGGGCACGCAGGTCGGCGGGCAGCGGCGGCAGCTCGGGAAGGGCATCGATGGGGACGTCCACAGTCCAGTTCACGGCAACCAGCATACGAACCCGCCGGGCCCGGCCAGGAGGGCCACCTTCGGGAGCCCGCTCCCCGCGTCCGCGCGCCGTGTACACGCGTCCGCGTCGCAGGGCGCGGACGCGTGCGCACGGAGGGCCGACACGCGTGCCGGGCGCGCGGACACGCGCTAGACGACGGCGAGCGGCAGCGCCGTGGGGTGCACCGGCGAAGGGAGGTCGGAGGCGCCGGTGAGGTAGGCATCGACCGCGTGCGCCACCGAACGGCCCTCCGCGATCGCCCACACCACCAGCGAGGCGCCGCGGTGTGCGTCACCGCACACGAAGACCCCGGGGGCCTCCGTCTGCCAGTCCGAGCCACACGAGATGGTGCCGCGCCCGGTCAGCTTCAGGCCGAGGTCGTCGAGCAGCCGCATGCGCTCGACGCCCTCGAAGCCGATCGCCAGGAGCACCAGGTCCGCGGGCAGCTCCTCGATCTCCTCGCTCGTCGGCACCACCTCCCGGCGGCCCGTCTCCGGGTCCTTCTCCACCCGCACCTTGTGCAGCTCGATGGCGCGCAACCGGCCGTGCTCGTCCCCGATGAAGCGCTTCACCGCGACCGCGAACCGCCGCTCGCCCGTCTCCTCGTGCACCGGGTAGCTGCGCAGGATGTACGGCCAGGTCGGCCACGGCGACCGGTCGTCGTCGCGTGTGGACGGCGGCTGCGGGTACTGGTCGAGCTGCGTCACCGACAGCGCGCCCTGCCGGGTCGCGGTGCCGTAGCAGTCCGCGCCGGTGTCGCCACCACCGATGATGACGACGTGCTTGCCCTCGCCGTCGATCGCCGGTGGGCCGTCACCCTCGCAGTACCTGTTCGCCGGCACCAGGTAGTCCATCGCCAGGTGCACGCCTTCCAGCCGCCTGCCGGGAGTCGTGGTGTCATCGCGGCCGCGCAGCGCGCCGACGGCCAGCACCACGGCATCGAAGCGCTCCCGCAGCTCCTCCACCGTGACGTCCACGCCGACCTCGCAGCCGGTCACGAACGCGGTGCCCTCCTTCCGCAACTGCGCGAGCCTGCGGTCGAGCACCTTCTTCTCCATCTTGAACTCGGGGATGCCGTAGCGCAGCAGCCCGCCGAGCCGGTCGTCGCGCTCGAACACGGTCACCTCGTGGCCGGCCCTGGTGAGCTGCTGCGCCGCCCCGAGCCCCGCGGGACCGGAGCCGACGACCGCCACCCGCTGCCCCGTGGCCACCGTCGCGGCCTCAGGCCGCACGTAGCCGGACTCCCACGCCTGCGCGGCGATGGTCTCCTCGACGCGCTTGATCGCCACCGGGCCGCCGGACTCCGGCGAGATCGACAGCACGCAGCCCGCCTCGCACGGCGCGGGACACAGCTTCCCGGTGAACTCGGGGAAGTTGTTGGTCGCGTGGAGCCGCTCGCTGGCCTCCTCCCAGTCACCCCACCGGACGAGGTCGTTCCACTCCGGGATGAGGTTGCCGAGCGGGCAGCCTGCCGTACCGGAGTGGCAGAACGGGATGCCGCAGTCCATGCACCGGCTCGCCTGCGTGCGGACCTCGTCGTTGCGCTCGGCCTGGCCGACATCGGCGTAGACCTCGCGCCAGTCGTGCACGCGCTCGTCACGGGGCCGCTTCGGCGGCTCCGCCCGGTCGTATTTCAGGAAACCGGTCGGGTCAGCCACGAGCCGCCCCAGCGCCGTGCGGGACACCCGCAACCCGGTCGGCGGCCGTGGCCACCGCTCCGCAAGCTCCGCCATTGTCAGCCACGAGCCGCCTCCATGATCGCCTCGTCGATGTCCCGCCCGGCCGCCCGCGCGGCACGCGCGGCCTCCAGCGCCCGCTGGTAGTCGCGCGGCATCACCTTCGTGAAACCCGCCGAACGGCGCGGCCAGTCCGCGAGCAGCGACGCCGCCACCGCCGACCGGGTCAGGTCGTGATGCTGCCGCACGATCTCCTTCAGCCAGGCGAGATCCTCGGCGTCCGGCTCCTGCAGGTCGACCATGCCGTGGTTCACCTGGCGCCGGTCCAGGTCGAGCACGTAGGCGATGCCGCCGGACATGCCGGCCGCCGCGTTACGCCCGGTCGGCCCGAGCACCACCACCCGGCCGCCGGTCATGTACTCGAAGGCGTGGTCGCCCACACCCTCCGCCACGGCGATCACCCCGGAGTTGCGGACACAGAACCGCTCGCCCACCTGGCCACGGACGAACAACTCACCGCTCGTCGCGCCGTAGGCGATCGTGTTCCCCGCGATCACCTGACCCTCGGCGGCGAAGGGCGCGTCGGGGTGCGGGCGCACGATGACCCGCCCACCGGAGAGTCCCTTGCCGACGTAGTCGTTGGCGTCGCCCACCAGGTCCAGCGTCACGCCGGGCGGCAGGAACGCACCGAGCGACTGGCCGGCCGAGCCGGTCAGCAGGACCCGGATCGTGTCGTCCGGCAGACCCGCGCTGCCGTAGCGGCGGGTGATCTCCGAACCGAGCAGTGTCCCGACCGTGCGGTTCACGTTGCGTACCGGAAGCTCGATGTTCACCCGGTGCGCATCCTCCAGCGCCGCCTCGGCGAGCTGGATCAGGGTGCGGTCGAGTGCATGTTCCAGGCCGTGGTCCTGCTCCCGCACCTTGCGCCGCGCCCCGCCGTACGGCGTCTCGGCCGGCATCGCGAAGACCGGCGCCAGGTCGAGGCCGCGCGCCTTCCAGTGTTCGACCGCCTCGTCGACGTCGAGCACGTCGGCGCGGCCGATCGCCTCGTCCAGCGAGCGGAAACCCAGCTGGGCCAGATACTCCCGGATCTCCTGTGCAACGAAACGGAAGTAGTTGACGACGTGCTCGGCCTGCCCGGTGTAGCGCTTGCGCAGGTCCGGATTCTGCGTCGCCNAGCGAGCGGAAACCCAGCTGGGCCAGATACTCCCGGATCTCCTGTGCAACGAAACGGAAGTAGTTGACGACGTGCTCGGCCTGCCCGGTGTAGCGCTTGCGCAGGTCCGGATTCTGCGTCGCCACCCCCACCGGGCAGGTGTCCAGGTGGCACACCCGCATCATGATGCAGCCCGCCACCACCAGCGGCGCCGTGGCGAAGCCGTACTCCTCCGCGCCGAGCAGCGCGGCGACCACCACGTCCCTGCCGGTCTTGAACCCGCCGTCGGCCTGCACGGTGATCCGGTCCCGCAGACCGTTGAGCAGCAACGTCTGCTGCGTCTCGGCCAGCCCGATCTCCCACGGCGTGCCCGCGTGCTTGAGCGAGTTCATCGGCGCGGCACCGGTGCCGCCGTCGTGCCCGGAGATCAGGACCACGTCGGCGTGCGCCTTGGAAACGCCCGCCGCGACGGTGCCGACGCCGAGCGAGCTGACCAGCTTGACGTGCACCCTGGCCCGCTCGTTGGCGTTCTTCAGGTCGTGGATCAGCTGTGCCAGGTCCTCGATCGAGTAGATGTCGTGGTGCGGCGGCGGGGAGATCAGCCCCACGCCCGGCGTGGAATGCCGGGTCCGCGCGATCCACGGATAGACCTTGTTCGGCGGAAGCTGGCCGCCCTCACCGGGCTTGGCGCCCTGCGCCATCTTGATCTGGATGTCCTCGCCGTTGACGAGGTACTCGCTCGTCACACCGAACCGTCCACTCGCGACCTGCTTCACCGCGGACCGGCGCTCCGGGTCGTAGAGCCGCTCCGGATCCTCGCCACCCTCGCCGCAGTTGGACCGGCCCCCGATCCGGTTCATCGCGATCGCCAGCGTCTGGTGCGCCTCCATCGAGATCGCGCCGTAGGACATGCCACCGGTGTTGAACCGCTTGCAGATCGAGTCCACGGACTCGACCTCGTCGACCGGAACCGGTGTCCGGCCCTCCGTGCGGAAGGAGAACATCCCGCGCAGCGCGCCGCCCTCGCGGTTGAGCCGGTTCACCTCGTCGGTGTAGGCCCGGTAGGCCTCCTCGCGGCGCGTCCTGCTGGCATGCTGCAACAGGAAGACGGTCTCCGGCGTGAACAGGTGCAGCTCGCCCTCGCGGCGGTAGGCGTACTCGCCGCCGGTCTCCAGCCCGCGGTGCACCCGCTCCGTCGGGTTCTCCGGGTACGCGCGCCGGTGCCGGACCGCGACCTCCTCGGCGAGCACGTCGAGACCGACACCGCCGAGCTTCGACGTGGTCCCGGTGAAGTACTCGTCGAGCACCTCCTGCGACAGTCCGAACGACTCGAAGACCTGCGCGGCGGTGTAGGCGCCGACCGTGGAGATGCCCATCTTCGACATGATCTTCAGCACGCCCTTGACGAGTGCGTTGACGTAGTTGCGGACCGCCTTGTCGGCCTCCACACCGGTGATGGCACCGTGGGCCACCATGTCTTCGATCGTGTCGAAGGCCAGGTACGGGTTCACCGCGGCGGCGCCGTAGCCGAGCAGCAGCGCGACATGGTGCACCTCGCGCGCGTCACCGGTCTCCACGACCAGCGCCACCCGCAGCCGTTCCTTGGTGCGCACGAGATGGTGGTGCACCGCGGAAACCAGCAACAGCGAGGGGATCGGCGCCATCCGGTGGTCGGAGTCGCGGTCGGAGAGCACCAGGGTGCGCGCACCGGCGGCGATCGCCTCGGACGCCTCCCGCCGCACGCGCTCGACGGCGCTCGCCAGCGCCTTCCCACCACCGTCCACTTCATACAGTCCGGAAAGGACGGTACACGCGAAGCCGGGCAGGTCGCCGTCGTCGTTGATGTGGATGAGCTTGGCCAGCTCGTCGTTGTCGAGCACCGGGGAGGGCAGCTGGATGTGCCTGCACGAGGCGGGCCCCGGGTCCAGCAGGTTCCGCTCAGGGCCCATGATCCGGCTCATCGAGGTGACGAGTTCCTCGCGGATGGCGTCCAGCGGCGGGTTGGTCACCTGCGCGAAGCCCTGCTTGAAGTAGTCGTACAACGACCGGGACCGCTGCGACAGCACCGCGGGCGGGGTGTCGGTGCCCATGGAACCGATCGGCTCGGCGCCGGCCGAGGCCATCGGGCCGAGCAGGATCTTCAGCTCCTCCTCGGTGTAGCCGAAGGCGAGCTGGCGGCGCAGCACCGAAGCGTGGCTCTGGGTGACGTGGTCGCGGTCCGGCAACTCGGAGAACGTGAGCAGCCCGGCGTGCAGCCATTCCTCGTACGGCGCCTCGCCTGCGAGGCCGGCCTTGATCTCGTCGTCGTTGACGATCCGGCCCGCCTCGGTGTCCACCAGGAACATCCGGCCCGGCTTCAGCCTGCCCTTGGCGACGACCTCGCCCGGCGGCACGTCGAGCACGCCCGCCTCGCTGGCGAGCATCACCCGGTCGTCGGCGGTCTGCCACCAGCGCGCGGGCCGCAGCCCGTTGCGGTCCAGGACGGCACCGACCAGCGTGCCGTCGGTGAAGGTGACGCACGCGGGGCCGTCCCACGGTTCCATCAGGCTCGCGTGGAACTGGTAGAACGCGCGGCGCGCCTCGTCCATGGTCGCGTGGTTCTCCCACGCCTCCGGGATCATCATCAGCACCGCGTGCGGCAGGCTGCGCCCACCGAGATGCAGCAGTTCGAGCACCTCGTCGAACGACGCCGAGTCGGAGGCATCCGGCGAGCACACCGGGTAGAGCCGGCTGAGGTCGCCGGGGATCAGGTCGGACTCGAGCAGCGCCTCCCTGGCGCGCATCCGGTTACGGTTTCCGCGCACCGTGTTGATCTCGCCGTTGTGCGCGACGAACCGGAACGGGTGCGCCAGCGGCCAGGAAGGGAAGGTGTTCGTGGAGAACCTGCTGTGCACCAGCGCGATCCCGCTGACCAGCCGTTCGTCGGCCAGGTCGGGGAAGAACAGCGGAAGCTGCACCGGCGTGAGCATGCCCTTGTAGACCATCGTCCGCGAGGACAGCGAAGGAAAGTACGTGCCGCAGCCCGCGACCTCGGTCTCCCGCTCGGCGCGCTTGCGCAGGCAGAACGCCAGCCGGTCGAGTTCGAGACCACTCGGTCGCTCGCCGTCGGCATCCGGCCGCGCGGCGACGAACAGCATCTCGAAGTGCGGCATCACCGAGCGGGCGGTCGGTCCGATTCCGGCGCCGTCGGGGTCGGTCGGCACGGCCCGCCAGCCGAGCACGTCGAGCCCTTCCTCGTCCGCGATGCGCTCCACCAGCCCGATCGCCTTGGTGCGCTGCTCGGAGTCGCCGGGCAGGAACGCGACGCCGGCGGCGTAGTGGTGCCGCCCGAAGGAGTCGGGCCCCGGCAGGGGGCAGCCCGCCTCCGCCCGCAGCAGTTCGTCGGGCAGTTGCAGCATGATGCCGGCGCCGTCGCCGCTGGTGGGTTCGGCGCCCGCGGCGCCACGGTGGTCCAGGTTCGTCAGCGCGGTGAGCCCGTCGGTGACGATGCTGTGGGAGCGGGACCCGTGAATGTTGGCGACCATCGCCACGCCACAGGAATCCTGCTCATGACCGGGGTCGTACAGACCCTGGGAACCTGGAATCGCCGAGAAGATCAAGGGGACCTCCTGCGTCGTCGTGCTCAGGTTTGTGCTGGGCACGGGACGACGATGGCCCGCTGATTAGCGCGACCTTAACATCCGGGAAACGTGAGAGCACCCGTTCGGAGTGCCGATTCAGCCCTCGTGACTGTAACGATCTGGCAGCGCTGAACGACTGTGTTCTTAATGGGCGTTCTTGATGGGCTCAAGCCTTGATGGGCGCGAGCTGTGGCTCACCTGTCGAGTTTACCCGAACTCCGGGTTTGTCAAGCTCGAAGTCGGTCACCTGGTAGCGTTTTCCGGGCCGGGCCTGTGCCCGGCGACGCGAGCGGGAGCGAAGTCCGGTGCGACTCCGGCGCTGTCCCGCAACTGTGATGGCCACCGTGAACACCGTGAACACATTGTCACCGAGTGTAACGCGGGCCGAGCCAGGTCGCCTGCCGCTCGCGCCGACGCCACCCGCCTCCGGCGCAGGGGTGCGGCGTCCGCGGCCGCCAGGTGCGGCCCCGGCCCGGGCCCGCGCCGGCCGAAAGTCGAGGTCCGATGTTCCGCTTGCCCAGTACCCGCCGGAAGGCGCGCGGACGCGCTGCCGGGGTGCTCCCCCTCCTCATCCTGCTCGGCGTCACCGCGCTCACCGGCTGTGCCGAACGTGACCAGACCCCCGGACCGTCCGGCGACTCCCCCGGGTCCGGCACGTTCCCGGTGGAGCTGCGGCCGGAGGGCGCGCCGGCGGTCACGCTCGAACAGCGTCCGGAACGGATCGTCTCGCTCTCGCCGTCGACGACGGAGGTGCTGTACGCCGTCGGCGCGGGCCCCCAGGTCGTCGCTGTCGACTCGGCCTCGACGTTTCCCGAGCACGCGCCGCGTACCGAGCTTTCCGGCCTCAACCTCGACGCCGAGGGCATCCTGGCCCACGACCCCGACCTCGTCATCGTCGAGTCGGACCTGGAGAGCAAGCTCTCCGAGGCTCTGGCCCGCACGGGCACGGTGACGCTCGTGCTGCCCGCGGCCACGACCCTGGAGTCGGCCTACGACCAGTTCGAACTCGTCGGCAAGGCAACCGGCCGCGAGGCCGAGGGCGCCGACCTGGCGCGCGACACCAAGGCGCAGATCGACAAGATCGTCGCCGACACCCCGGAACCGGCCACGCCGCTGAGCTACTACCACGAGCTGGACCCGACCTACTACACGGTGACGTCGGATACGTTCATCGGGCAGATCTACAGCCTGTTCGAGCTGCGGAACATCGCCGACGACAGCGGGGGTGCCGCCGGCGGCTACCCGCAGCTCTCCGCCGAACGGATCCTGCAGGCGGACCCGGACCTCATCTTCCTGGCCGACACCAACTGCTGCGGGCAGGACGCGCAGACGGTCGCCGCCCGCCCCGGCTGGGACACGCTGAGCGCCGTCGAGCAGGACCGGGTCTACGCGCTGGACGACGACATCGCCTCCCGCTGGTCCCCGCGGATGGTCGACCTCGTGCACGCGGTGTCCACCGCCGTCGCCGAGGCGAACGGCTGACGTGCTCAGAGCGCGCTCGGCTCCCCGTCCCACCACCACCCTGCGGCTCCGCGCCGTCCTGCTGGCCGGGCTGGTGCTGCTGGCCGTCATCGTCCTCGCGATCGTCGTCGGCGCGGGCGAGCTCGGCTGGCGGAGCGTGCTCGCCGAGATCACGGCCCAGCTGACCGGCGGGACGTCACCGCTTTCCGAACGCGAGGCCGCGATCGTCTGGCAGCTGCGCGTGCCGAGGGTGGTGCTGGCCGGCCTGGTCGGCGCGGCCCTGGCCAGTGCGGGGGCCGCCTTCCAGGGCGTCTTCCGGAACCCGCTGGCCGATCCGTACCTGCTCGGCGCCGCCGCCGGTGCGGGTATGGCGGCCACCATCGTCGTGGTGCTGCTGCCCGCGGTCACCGACTGGGTGGTCGGCCCGCTGCCACTGGCCGCATTCGCCGGTGCGCTGGGCGGGGTGGGCCTGAGCTGGGTGCTGGGCCGCTCGGCAGCCGGCTCCGGAACGGCGACGCTGCTACTCGCCGGGGTGGCGGTCGCGTCGTTCCTCACCGCGATCCAGACGTTCGTCCAGCAGCTCAACACGGACACGATCAAGCAGGTCTACACCTGGATGCTGGGCGGGCTGAACATCAGTGGCTGGCCGGACGTGTGGCTCGCCCTGCCCTACATCGCCGCCGCCGCGGTGGTGCTGTGCGCGTGCGCGCGGTTGCTCGACGTGCTCGCCCTCGGTGACGCCGAGGCCGCCTCGCTCGGTATCCATCCCGGCCGGGTGCGGCTGCTCGTGCTCACGGCGGCGTCCCTCGCCACGGCGGCGGCGGTGGCGGTGAGCGGGCTGATCGGGTTCGTCGGCATCGTCGTACCGCACATCGTGCGGCTGCTCGCGGGCGCGAGCTACCGCGTCATCATGCCGCTGTCGCTCTTCGGCGGGGCCGCCTTCCTCATCGTGGCCGACCACATCGCGCGCACCGTCATGCCGGGTGAGCTGCCGCTCGGGGTCGTGACCGCGTTCGCCGGCGCCCCGTTCTTCGTGCTGGTGCTGCGCTCGACCAGGGGGCGGCTGCCGTGACGGCGCTGCGGCTGGCGGGGGTCACGGCGGGCTACCGGGGCCGCGAGGTCGTCCGCGACGTCTCGGCCGACCTCGGCGAGGGTGGCTGGCTGGCGATCGTGGGGCCGAACGGCGCGGGCAAGTCGACGCTGCTGAAGGCGATCGCCGGGCAGGCAGGCTTCACCGGCGAGATCACCCTGCACGGAGCGGCGGTGCCGTCGCTGTCCCGGAGGCAGCGGGCCCGCGAGATCGGCTACGCGCCGCAGAACCCGCTGCTGCCCGACGGGCTCACCGTGACCGACTACGTGCTGCTCGGCCGGACCCCGCACCTCGGCCCGCTCGCCAGGGAGAGCGGTCGTGACCGGTCCATCGTCGAGGAGTCGCTGACGCGGCTCGACCTGCGCGGAATGTCCGCGCGCAGGCTGCACACGCTCTCCGGCGGGGAACGCCAGCGCGCGGTGCTCGCCAGGGTGCTCGCCCAGCACCCGCGCCTGCTGCTGCTCGACGAACCGACCACGGGCCTGGACATCGGGCACGCGCAGTCGCTGCTCGAACGCCTCGACCTGCTGCGCCGCGAGGACGGCACCACCGTCGTGACCACCCTGCACGACCTCACCTTCGCCGCCCAGTACGCGGACACGCTGCTGCTGCTCGACGGTGGCGAGGTGGTGGCCGCCGGGCCGCCCGGCCGGGTGCTGACGGCCGAGCGGCTGCGCACGCACTACTCGGCCGAGGCCGAGGTGCTTTTCTCCGCCGACGGCCGCCCGGTGGTGACCCCCGTCCGGCGGGCTCCGGGCTGACCGCGACGGAACCGCGACGCGGACCTCCGCGTCCCACGGTCGGAGCACCGTGATCAGACGTCCCGATGAGGTTCGCGTGAGTACCAACCCGATGAACCAGTTCCCTCCGGTCGTCTACGTGCCGTGCGAGCGCGTACCGGACGGGGATTCCGACCTGCACGACGGGTCCGAGCAGGGCCTTGTCGTCGACACCCGCCAGACGAAGGAAGGCAAGACGGCGCTGCTCGTCTACTCGGCGCTCGACCGCCTCGTCGACTGCTGCGGCGAGCACCAGCCGTGGATCGTCATGCCGACCAGGAATCTCGACAAGGTGGACAAGGCCGTCGGCCTCGACATGATCCTGCTGGACATCAACATCCCGGAGGACAAGCGCAGGAAGGGGGCACCGTCGTGAACGGGTACCGGGTCGATCCGGGACTGCTCGAAGGGCTTGCCGGCACGCTGCGCAACGCAGGCAACTCCCTGCTGGACGCGGGCGGACCGCCACCTCCCCCTGACGCGGGTGAGCTGTCCGGCCAGATGGGCGAGCTGATGGCCGCCTTCGTCGACGGTGCGGCCGAGCTGGTCACCGGAGCGGTCGCGGCGGGCGACGCCGTCGCCGCGGGCGGCACCAGCTATGCCGACAACGAGGTCGCGGCCGCCAACCAGCTGCCTCGCTGAGCACCGAGCGACGAAAGAGAACCTGACATGCCGATCGACACGGAGATCAAGGGGAGTCCGGCGAGCATCCGGCAGGCCGCCGACTGGTTCAGGTCCACACTGGGAAGCGGGATACACGACTGCGTCAGTCAAATCTACGCCGCGCGGGGCAACTCCGAGGCGGAGTGGTCCGGTCCGGCCGGCGCGGCCTTCCGCGCCAAGATGACCTCCGGCGGCCACAAGGGCAACACCCTGGGTGAGTCCGCGGAGGAGGCGGGCCGCTCGTTCGACACCTACGCCGATGACCTGCACACCGCGCAGGAGCACATGCGGCGTGCCCGCGAGATCGCGGCGGAGGGCGGCCTGGAGGTCACGGCGACCCAGATCATGGATCCGCCGCCCGCGCCACCGGCTCCGTCGAACCTGCCGGGCGACGGCTCCGCCACCCCGGAGCAGGTCGCGGCACACAACGACGCGGTTACCGCACAGGAGACCCACGCCGCACAGGTGAACGCCTACAACGAAGCCCGCACCGAGGCGGATCTGGGCCGGAGGCTCTGGGAGTCGGCCAAGACCACGGCGACGAGCGTGTGGGGCGGCCTGACGACGAAGGCGGCGTTCTCGGCGACGGATCTGGTGAACAGCACGATCGGAGCCGCGGCTGGCGTCCACGCGAAGATCATACGCGGCCAGGCGCAGTGGTTGCGGGAGCTCGCCGAGCAACAGATGAACCACTTCCGTGCCCACGTTTCGGACCCGGTCGCGGCCCGTACCGCCGCATCGGCGGCGGACGACGCACTCAATGCCGCCGACGACGCGGCGCGGGCGGGCAGCGGCGTGGCCCGCTCGATCGGCCGTGCGCTACCCGTGGTCGGACTCGGCATCACCGCCGCCAGCATCGGCTACGACGTCGAGAACGGGAAGCCGCCGGGTAAGGCCGTGATGTCCGGACTCGCGGGTTTCGGCGCCTCGGTGGCCGTGGGTGCCGCCGTCGGAGGCCCGGTGGGGGCCGTGGTGGGCGTCGGCGTGGGCATCGTCGCCAGCGGGGCGGCGGATGCCGTGTACGACGCGCTTCCGGACGGAGTGCAGGACGGCATCGAAGCGGGCGTGGGAGCCGTCGGCGACGCACTCGGCGACGCGGCCGGTGCGGTCGGGGACGCGTTCGGCTCCATCTTCTGACACCCTGTCCCGGGACTGGGGGCTACCGCGCGAACCCGTCACGCAACCTGCCCGGCAATGGAAATGGGAGTTCGATGACCTCGCCGACCTCGCCCGGCGACGCGAGCCGCCTCTCCTGGCCGGATGCCTGGCGCTCCGGAAGCAGGCCGGCCTGGCTCGCCGTCGTGGCCCTGTTCGCCCTGCTCGCCGTCGCCGTACTCGGCATCGGCGTGTTCGACCTCGGCACGGACACCGCCCGTGCGACGTTCCTCATGGCCGGCAGCCCGATCGTCGCACTGGCCGCCGTGCTCATCCACGTCCGGCGCTCACGGGGCAGGCCACGGGGCGAGTCGCTGATCCGTTCGGCCTACCTGCCCGAACTGGGAGAGCACGCCGTGCTCGTGCCGTACGCGCGGTGGATCTTCGTGCTCTACCTGGCCGCCATGGCCTACAGCGCGCTGCTGTTCGGTTTCCTCCTCCTCGGCGGGATCGCGCGCGCGGTCGCCGACGGCTTCGGCGGCGAGTCGGCGGTGCTGCTCGTGCTGCTCGGCGGCCTCACCGGCTACACGATCTGGTTCCTTGCCGAGGCGGCGCGGGGCCGGATCAGGCCGGGCTACGTGGCGCTGAGTCCGTCGGGCGTGTACCACCGCTCGTGGGCCCTCACGGGCTTCTTCCCCTGGAGCGGCAACATCGGCGCGCGGGCCGTGCACGTCCAGCAGCCGATGATCGAGTTCGCGATGGCGGCCAACGCGTCCGGGGAGATCGTCTCGACCTCGCCCGCCTGGCGGCAGTCGGAACGCAAGCTCGCACCGCACCTGGTGATCCGCGCGAACTGGCTCGCCGTCGACCCCGCGCTGTTGCTGGCCGCCCTGCGGTTCTACCGGGAGAACCCCGCCGCGCTGCCCGAACTCGGTGGCGAGGCGGGCGCCGTACGCCTGCGCGAGCACCGCCTTCCCCCCTCGTGAGTGGCTACGCGAGTTAGAACTCGTGTGCGCACTCACGAGGCCCTGGGCAGCACACTAGAACGTGTTACAGTTTGCTCGTGATTCTGGATCGCTTTCGACTCACCGACTCGGTGGCGGTGGTCACCGGTGCCGGCCGGGGCATCGGCGCCGCGACCGCGGTGGCGCTGGCCGAGGCAGGCGCCGATGTGGTGATCTCCGCCCGCACCGGGGAACAACTCGACCAGGTCGCCGCGCGGATCGCCGACGCTGGACGCAAGGCACACGCCGTGCCCGCGGACCTGAGCGACCCGGCGAACGCCGCCGCGCTGGCCGACGCCGCCACGGAGACCTTCGGCCGGCTCGACGTCGTCGTCAACAACGTCGGCGGCACCTACCCGTGCCCGCTGACCGACACCAGCACGGAGCTCCTGGAGGAGGCGTTCCGGTTCAACGTGTCCACGGCGCACGCGCTCACCAGGGCCGCCGTACCGGCGATGCTGCGGACGGGCGGCGGCGCGGTCGTCAACATCTCGTCGGTCATGGGCCGGGTGTCCGGCCGCGGGTTCCTCGCCTACGGCACGGTGAAGGGCGCGCTCGCCCACTACACGCGGCTGGCTGCGGCCGACCTCGCGCCGAAGATCAGGGTGAACGGCATCGCCGTCGGCTCCGTGGCCACCTCGGCGCTGGAGGTGGTGGTGAACAATCCCGAGCTGCGCGAGCGTATGGAGGCGGCCACCCCGCTGCGCCGCATCGGGGAGCCCGAGGACGTCGCGGCCACGATCGTCTACCTGGCCTCGCGGGCCGGTGGCTACGTCACCGGGAAAGTGCTCGAGGTGGACGGCGGCCAGCAGGCGCCGAACTTCGAGCTCGGCCTGCCGGACCTGACATGAGCCGCCGCTGTCGCGTGGTGCAGTGGAGCACCGGCAACGTGGGCCGCAACGCCATCGCGGGCATCGACGCCAGGCCCGACCTGGAGCTGGCCGGCGTCTGGGTCTCCGACCCGGCCAAGGTCGGCAAGGACGCCGGGGAGCTGGCCGGGCTCGGGTGCACGCTGGGCGTCGCCGCCACCGGCGACGCGGACGAACTGCTCGCCCTGCGCCCCGACTGCGTCGTCTACACCGCGATGGCCGACGACCGCATCCCCGAGGCGCTGGAGGATCTGCAGCGCATCCTCAGGGCCGGCGTCAACGTCGTGTCCAGCAGCCCGGTCTTCCTCCAGTTCCCCGAAGGCGTGGTGCCGAAGGAGGTGTCGGACCCGGTCCGCGCGGCCGCGGCCGAGGGCGGCGCGTCCCTGTGGGTCAACGGGATCGACCCCGGCTTCGCCAACGACTGGCTGCCGCTGACGCTCACCGGCATCTCCGAGCGCATCGACGAGGTGCGCTGCCTGGAGATCCTCGACTACTCGACCTACGACAACCACAAGGTCGTCTTCGACATCATGGGCTTCGGCGCGCCGCTGGACGAGGTGCCGATGCTGCTGCAACCCGGCGTGCTGACCCTCGCCTGGGGCAGCGTCGTGCGCCAGCTCGCGGCCGGCCTGGAAACCGAGCTCGACGGCGTGGAGGAGCACTACGAGCGGCTGCCCGCACCGGAGAAGTTCGAGATCTCCTCGGGCACGATCGAGCGGGGCACCGCGGCGGCGCTGCGATTCGAGGTGCGCGGCATGCGTGCCGGGCGCCCGGTGTGCGTGCTGGAACACGTCACGCGGCTGCGGCCCGACCTCGGCCCGGACTGGCCGCAGCCCGCCGGGCAGGGCTGCTACCGGGTGCACGTGACCGGCGAGCCGAACTACACGCTCGACCTGCGGCTGCTCGGCGGCGACGGCGACCACAACACCGCAGGTCTCAAGGCGACGGCCATGCGGCTGGTCAACGCCGTCCCGGCCGTGGTCGAGGCCCCCGCCGGGCTACTGACCGGGCTCGACCTTCCGCTGATCACCGGGCGCGGCCTCGTCCGCTGACTCCCGGGAGTCAGCGGTATCGGCGGTATCAGCGGTATCGGTGTCCTCGGTGTCCTCGGTCGCTTCGGTGTCCTCGGTGGCTTTTGCGTCCCCGGTATCGGCGGGTCCGTCGTCCTTGCCCCGCAACGTCTCCGGCTCCTCGCGCGGGCCGCGACCGCGGGCGAGCACGAAGTAGGTCACCGCTCCGGCGAACAGCACCATCGACGTCCAGACGTTCACCCGCAGGCCGAGGATCTCGTTGGCCGGGTCCGTGCGCATGAGCTCGATCCAGAACCGCCCTGCCGTGTATCCGGCGACGTAGAGCGCGAACACGCGGCCGTGGCCGAGCCGGAACCGCCGGTCGGCCCACACGATGAGCAGTGCGACGCCGAGGCTCCACAGCAGCTCGTACAGGAAGGTCGGGTGCACGACGGCGAGCGGCACGTCGGTGGCCGCGACACCGTCGAGGGGGCCAGGGTTGTCCACGCTGCACGCGCTGGCCGGGAAGTCCGCCGTGGTGCGGCAGTAGATCTCCAGCCCCCACGGCAGGTCGGTCGGACCACCGTAGAGCTCCTGGTTGAAGTAGTTGCCGAGCCTGCCGATGGCCTGCGCCACGATGATGCCCGGCGCGACCGCGTCCGCCACCGCGGGCAGCGGGATTCCCCTTCGGCGGCAGGCGATCCACGCGCCGACACCGCCGAGCGCGATCGCGCCCCAGATGCCGAGCCCGCCATCCCAGATGTAGAGCGCCCGGACCGGGTCCTGACCCTCGCCGAAGTAGAGCTGGTAGTCGGTGATGACGTGGTAGAGCCGGCCGCCGACGAGGCCGAACGGCACCGCGAACACCGCGATGTCGACGATGGTTCCCTTGCTGCCGCCACGCTGCGTCCAGCGCCGTTCGCCCCACCAGATGGCGACGATGATCCCGGCGATGATGCACAGCGCGTAGGCACGCAGCGGAATCGGGCCGAGCTGCCACACCCCGCGATCCGGGCTGGGGATGTTCGCGAGGAAGACTGCCGAAGCGGAAATCACGACGTCACCGTAACGTGCGGTACCACGTACCGGCCGCCGAGGTGCTCGTCAGTGGCTACCGAGCCCGGGTGCGGGTGTCCCGCAGGACCCCGGGTGCGGGTGTCCCGCAGGACACCTGTCAACTCGGCTGCGCACTCACGACCCGCACGCCTTCGGCGAGCTCCCCGGCGAGTGCCCGCACGGCGGCGGTGCCCCCGGCGGCCTTCGTCACCAGCGCCGAGCCGACGATCACCGCGTCGGCGAAACCGGCGACCTCGGCGGCCTGCTCCCGCGAGCGGACCCCGAGACCGACGCCGATCGGCAGGTCGGTGTGCGTGCGGGTGCGCCGCACCAGCTCCGCGGCCCCGGCACCCACCGACTCGCGGGCGCCGGTGACGCCCATCACGGCCGTCGCGTAGATGAACCCCGTGGCCGCACGGGCGGTCAGGTGGAGGCGCTCCTCCGACGAGGACGGCGCGACCAGGAAGATCCGGTCGAGCCCGTACCGCTCGGCGATCGAGGGCCAGTCGCCCGCCGCGTCCGGGGTCAGGTCGGGCGTGATCAGGCCGAGCCCGCCTGCCGCGTCGAGGTCTCGCGCGAACGCGTCGACACCGTAGCGGTGCACCGGGTTCCAGTAGGTCATCACGACCGCGCGACCACCCCTCGCGGACACCGACTCGACGACCTCGAACAGGTGCTTCAGCCGGAACCCCGCCTTCAGTGCCGCGTCGGCGGCCGTCTGGATGGTCGGGCCGTCCAGCACCGGGTCGGAGTAGGGCACGCCGACCTCGACCAGGTCCGCGCCGCCGTCGATCGTCGCGGCGAGCAGGTCCTTCGAAGCCTCGACGTCCGGGTAGCCCGCGGGCAGGTATCCCACGAGCGCGGCCCGGTTCTCGGCACGCGTGTGCTCGAACATCGCGCGAAGCTCGCTCACAACTTCTCCTCGTCCACGAGCCCGAAGTAGCGCGCCGCGGTGTCCACGTCCTTGTCACCCCGGCCGGAGAGGTTCACCAGGATGTGCGCCTCCGGGCCGAGTTCCCGCCCCAGCTCCAGCGCACCGGCCAGTGCGTGCGCCGACTCGATCGCGGGAATGATGCCCTCGGTCCGCGACAGCAGCCGGAACGCGTCCATCGCCTCGGCGTCGGTGACCGCCCGGTACTCGGCCCGGCCGGTGTCCTTGAGCCACGAGTGCTCCGGTCCGACACCCGGATAGTCCAGGCCCGCCGAGATCGAGTACGCCTCGGTCGTCTGCCCGTCATCGTCCTGCAGCAGGTAGGACAGCGAACCGTGCAGCATCCCAGGGGTGCCCTCGGTGAGCGTGGCGCCGTGCTGCCCGGTCTCGATGCCCTTGCCACCGGGCTCGAGGCCGACCAGGCGTACGCCCGGGTCGTCGATGAACCCGTGGAAGATGCCGATGGCGTTGGATCCCCCGCCGACGCACGCCGCGACGGCGTCGGGCAGCCGCCCGGTCAGCTCGAGGATCTGCGCACGCGCCTCCTCGCCGATCACCTTGTGGAAGTTGCGTACGAGCACCGGGAACGGATGCGCCCCCGCCGCCGTGCCGAGCAGGTAGTGGGTGGTGTCCACATTGGTCACCCAGTCCCGCAGTGCCTCGTTGATGGCGTCCTTGAGCGTGCGGGAGCCGGTCCCGACCGGGATCACCTCGGCGCCCAGCAGGCGCATCCTGGCGACGTTGAGCGCCTGCCGTTCGGTGTCGACCTCGCCCATGTAGACCACGCAGTCGAGACCCAGCAGCGCGCACGCGGTCGCCGTGGCCACGCCGTGCTGGCCGGCGCCGGTCTCCGCGATGACCCGCTTCTTGCCCATTCGCTTGGTGAGCAGCGCCTGGCCCAGCACGTTGTTGATCTTGTGCGAGCCGGTGTGGTTGAGGTCCTCGCGCTTGAGGAACACCCGTGCGCCGCCCGCGTGCTCGGCGAACCGCACCGCCTCGGTGAGCAGCGACGGCCGGCCGGCGTACTGCGAGAGCAGCCTGGCGAACTCGCCGGTGAACTCGGGGTCGAGCCGGGCCTTGTCGTACTCGGCGGAGAGCTCGTCGAGCGCGCCGATCAGCGCCTCCGGCATGAACCGGCCACCGTACGGGCCGAAGTGGCCACGCTCGTCCGGGTCGTGCTCGCCGCGCTCGTTCTTCTCGGTCACCGGCTCGGCCTCGGGCATGCCGGGTGGGATCCGGCGGTCACGAGCTTGACGAGTGCCCCCTTCGGATCCTCGGTCGCGACCAGGCCCTCGCCGACGAGCACGGCGTCCGCGCCGTGCCCGGCATAGGCCATCAGGTCGCCCGGCCCGCGCACACCGGACTCGGCGATCTTGAACGTCTCCATCGGCAGGCCTGGGGCGAGCCGACTGAACACGTCGCGGTCGACCTCCAGCGTGTGCAGGTCGCGCGCGTTGATGCCCAGCACCGTCGCGCCCGCCTCCAGCGCCCGGTCGGCCTCCTCGGCGTTGTGCACCTCGACGAGCGCGGTCATGCCGAGCGACTCGACCCGGTCCAGCAGCGACACCAGCGCGTTCTGCTCCAGCGCGGCCACGATCAGCAGCACCATGTCGGCACCGTGCAGCCGGGCCTCGTGCACCTGGTAGGGGCTGACGATGAAGTCCTTGCGCAGCAGTGGAACGTCCACCGCGGCCCGCACGGCGTCGAGGTCGGCCAGCGAGCCGCCGAAGCGGCGCTGCTCGGTGAGCACGCTGACGACCCTGGCTCCGGCGTCCGCGTAGTCCTTCGCCAGCGCCGCCGGGTCCGTGATGGCCGCCAGCTCGCCCTTGGAGGGGCTACGGCGCTTGACCTCGGCGATCACGCCGATGCCCGACTCCCGCAGGGCCGCCAGCGCGTCGCGCGGCGGAGCCGCCTCCGTGGCACGCCGCTTCAGCTCGTCGAACGGCAGTGCCGCCTCGCGCTCGGCAAGGTCGGCCCGCACGCCCGCGACGATTTCCTCGAGAACGCTCACCAGGTGACTCCACCGGGTGTCGCGGTCATTGATTCACTCGCAAGGTGGCTCACAAAAACCTTCCCCTTCCCGCCGAAATGATGCTAACCCTCGCGGTGAACCGCATCGGGCCCGGGTCGGGAAGGACCTCGCCGACCAGCGGGTAAGACGTGGTGCTAACTGCGCGTGGTGGGATCCTCGCCATCCGAGAGCGCGTCCCACATCTCCGTGTCGGGATCTCGCCGGACACGCTGAGTGCCCGGTGCCGAGTACTTCGCGCCCAGACGGGGCATCCGGCCGGCCCGCCGCAGGCCGAGCAGCCCGCCACCCGCCACCAGCGCGCCGCCGAGGAGAGCGAGGCCGTGCCCCGCGTAGATCTCCCCCACCGGCGCGGCCTCCGGATAGCCGCCGAAGCGCAGCGCCGACAGCGCCACCCAGCACGCGGCGAGACCGGCCGCCACCAGCACACCGCCGAGCAGTCGCCGGGGCCATCCGCCCGTCGCCACCATGCCAGCCACCCCGGCGAGCGCGAGCACCGCGAGCGGGACGAGCGCGCCGGAGCGCTCAGCGCCGGTCTCCGTGCGCAGCACCGTGCCCCGCACCCCGGCCTCGACCTCCTCGGCAGTCCACGTCAGCCGGGCGGAGCCCCACAGTGCGGCGGCACCGAGCAGCAGCGCCACCGTGACTATCCACAGTGGACGCTTGCTCGGCGCGGGCGCCCGGTCAGACACGGGCGCCTTCTCCCGCGGGATCCAGTGACGTGGCGGGCGCGAGGGTGTCCGCGGCGGCCACCGCGGAGAGCACCGTGCGGGCCTTGTTGAGCGCCTCGTTGTCCTCGTAGTCGGCGTCGGAGTCGGCGACCACGCCGCCGCCGGCCTGCACGTACGCCACACCGTCGCGCATCAGGGCGGTACGGATGGCGATCGCGGTGTCGGCGTCACCGGCGAAGTCGAGGTAGCCGACCACTCCGCCGTACAGCGCGCGCCGGGTGGGTTCGAGCTCCTCGATCAGCTGCATGGCCCGCACCTTCGGCGCGCCGGAAAGCGTGCCGGCCGGGAAGCAGGCGACGACCGCGTCGAAGGCCGTCCTGCCCTCGGCGAGCTCGCCGCTGACCGTGGAGACCAGGTGCATCACGTGGCTGTAGCGCTCGATGGAGAAGAACTCGAGCACCCGCACGGTACCGGGCTTGCAGACCTTGCCGAGATCGTTGCGGCCCAGGTCCACGAGCATGAGGTGCTCGGAGCGCTCCTTGTCGTCCGCGAGCAGGTCCTTGGCCAGCTGCGCGTCCTCCTCCGGATCGACGCCGCGCCACCGGGTACCCGCGATCGGATGGGTGGTCGCACGGCCGTCGCGCACCGTGACCAGCGACTCCGGGCTGGACCCGACGATGTCGAAGCCGTCCAGCCGCAGCAGGTACATGTACGGGCTCGGGTTGGACGTGCGCAGCACCCGGTAGACGTCCAGCGCGTCGGCGCCGGTGCGCATCTCGAAGCGCTGCGACGGGACGACCTGGAACGCCTCGCCCGCGTGGATGGCCTCGACCGCCTTGTGGACGGCGGCGTGGAACTCCTCCTTGGCGCGACGGCGGGTGAACTCCGGCGGGGGCCGGTCGAACACGGCGTTCGTGGCGGGTGCGGAAGCGGCCAGCCGCGCGGTCATCGCTTCGAGCCTGCGGACCGCGTCGTCGTAGGCGGCGTCGACCCGCTCCGGGGAGTCGTCCCAGTTCACGGCGTTCGCGATAAGCGTGACGGTGCCCTCGTGGTGGTCGAAGGCGGCGAGGTCGGTGGCGAGGAGCATCGTCAGCTCCGGGATGTCGATGTCCTTCTCCGCCAGCTCCGGGAGCCGTTCGATCCAGCGGACGGCGTCGTAGCCGATGTAGCCGACCATGCCGCCGGTCAGTGGCGGCATGCCAGGCAGCGGCTCGGTGTGCAGGGTCTGGATCGTCTCGCGCAGCACCGCGAGCGGGTCGCCGCCGGCGGGCAGGCCGGACACCGGCGTGCCGGTCCAGACGGCCTCGCCGTCGCGCACCGTGAGCGCCGCGGGGCTGTGCACTCCGATGAACGACCAGCGCGACCAGGACTGCCCGTTCTCCGCCGACTCGAGCAGGAACGTGCCGGGGCGGTCGCCTGCGAGCTTGCGGTAGAGCGCGACCGGCGTGTCGGCGTCGGCCAGCAGGCGCCGCACGACCGGGATCACGCGCCGCTGGCCCGCCAGCGCGCGGAAGTCGTCGCGCGCCGGGCTGATCGAGCCGAGACCGGCGGCACCGGCGCCGAAGGAATGGGCAGTCACCATGCGCTCATTGTGCCGTCGCGGCGGAACAGGGTGCGCACCGGGCCGAATAATTCAATGGCTGTTGAATTGTGTCCCGGGATTGTTCATGATGGACCGGTGACACCGGCCAAGGACCACGCTACCTCCGCCCGCCGCCGGGGCCGCCGCCCCGCGGGTGAGGACACCAGGGCGACGCTGCTCGCGGCGGCCAGGGAGGTCTTCGCCGAGAGCGGCTTCGACGGCGCGACCGTGCGGTCGATCGCCGCCCGCGCCGGCGTCGACGCCGCGATGGTGAACCACTGGTTCGGCAGTAAGGAAGGCCTGTTCGCCCAGGCCGTGCTGCAGGTCCCTTTCGACCCGAAGGAAGTGCTCGAGACGGTGACCGCCGACGGTCCCGACCGGCTGGGCGAGAACATCGTGCGCACCTTCCTGACCCGCTGGGACGGCGCGGGCGGGGAGGTGTTCGTCGCGCTGGTCCGCAGCATCACCACGCGTGAGGAGGCGCTGCGCGCACTCAAGGAGATGCTGGTCAACCACATGTTCGCGGGCGTGACCAAGGCCGCGGGATGTGACCAGCCGGAGCTGCGGGCCTCCCTGTGCGCCACCCAGATCATCGGTATGGGGATGGCGCGCTACGTCGCCAGGCTGGAACCGATGGCGTCGGCCGACATCGAGACGATGGTCGCCGCGATCGCCCCCACCCTGCAGCGTTACCTGACCGGCGACATCGGCTGACCGGCTCGTGAGCTCAGGCACTCACGAGGGGGCGTCGGCGAGCAGTACCCTTTCGGCGGTGTCGAAGCACGTGCGCGTACCGGTGTGGCACGCCGGGCCCGTCTGGTCCACCCGCACCAGCAGTGTGTCGGCGTCGCAGTCGAGCCGCACCTCGCGTACGTGCTGGGTGTGGCCGGAGGTCTCTCCCTTGACCCACAGCCGCTGCCTGCTGCGCGAGTAGTAGGTCGCCCGCCGCGTGGTGAGCGTCCGGTGCAGCGCCTCGTCGTTCATCCAGGCCACCATGAGCACGTCGGAGGTGGCGTGCTCGACCACCACCGCGCAGACGAGCCCGTCCGGGGTGCGCTTGAGCCGCTCGGCGATCGCCGGATCGAGTGCCCCGGTCACCGGATCTCGACTCCCCCGGACCGCAGCGCGTCCTTGACCTCGCCGATCTTCAGCTGCCTGAAGTGGAAGACGCTCGCGGCCAGCACGGCGTCGGCACCGGCCCGCACGGCGGGCAGGAAGTGCTCGGTCGCGCCGGCACCACCGCTGGCGATCACCGGCACGCGCACGGCCTCGCGCACGAGCCCGACCAGTTCGAGGTCGAACCCGGTCTTGGTGCCATCCGCGTCCATCGAGTTGAGCAGGATCTCGCCGACGCCCAGCTCCTCGCCGCGAGCGGCCCACTCGACGGCGTCGATCCCGGTACCCCGGCGCCCGCCGTGGGTGGTGACCTCGAAGCCGGAGGGCGTCGGCCGTCCGTCCGCAGGCACGCGCCGCGCGTCGACCGAGAGCACGACACACTGGGCGCCGAAGCGGCGGGACGCCTCCCGCAGCAGCTCCGGCCGGGCGATCGCCGCCGTGTTGATGCTGACCTTGTCCGCGCCGGCCCGCAGCAGCCGGTTCACGTCCTCGACCTCGCGCACGCCGCCACCGACGGTCAGCGGGATGAACACCTGCTCAGCGGTGCGGCGCACGACGTCGTAGGTCGTCTCCCGGTTGCCCGAGGACGCCGTCACGTCGAGGAAGGTCAGCTCGTCGGCGCCTTCGGCGTCGTAGAGACGGGCCAGCTCGACGGGGTCACCGGCATCACGCAGGTCGGCGAAGTTCACACCCTTCACCACTCGCCCCGCGTCCACATCAAGACATGGGATCACCCTCACCGCGACGGACATGCCGCACAGCCTAATCCGGGCCCGGGCGTGACTCCGCCCGGGACGACAGGAGCCGACTCGGCGTACACACTGGAGCGGGAAATCAGCAACCGGCGTGACGACATTGTCGACGAATTGTCACGGGCCGAAACCGGAAAACCATGGTCAAACCCGCCTGATAATGTATGTGGCCAATCAGTGGCCACAGTCCACTTTCCCCGGGGGGAGCCGCTTTTTCATGACAGCCAGCGCGATTCAGAGGTCGCACGCTGCCAGGCCGCGGAACGCTCACCCCGGCGTCGAGACACCCCGTCGGCACTCGAAGCCGCCCGCCGTTCTCTCCGTGCTCGCCGGAACGCTGGCGATCGGCTGGCACGCCACGTTGTACGGCCACTGGATCGTCGACGATGCGGCCATCACGTTCGCCTACTCCCGCAGCTTCGCCGAAGGGCTCGGCCCGGTGGTGCAGGCGGGCGCCGAACCGGTGGAGGGCTTCTCCAACCCGACCTGGATGGTGCTGCTGGCGCTGGGTCGCCTCGTCGGCCTGTTCGACCACGGAACGCTGTTCGGCGTCGCCGACTACGTCCTGTTCCCGAAGACGCTTGCGCTGCTGTGCTGCGCCGGGATCCTCGCCGCCTGCTACACGGTCGCCCGTCGGGTCACCCGGCGCCCCTGGCTGGCCACCGCGGTGATCGGGCTCGCGCTGGCCGCGATCCCCTCCTTCGTCATCTGGTCCTTCTCCGGCCTGGAGAACTCCCTCTTCGCGCTGACCATCAGCTGGCTGGCCACGGTCCTCTTCCTCGCGGTCATGGACGGCAGACTGCTGACGCGGAAGGTGGCGCTGCTGGCGGGTGGCCTGGCCGCCGTCGCGGCGCTGACGCGCCCGGAGGGCCTGATCTACGCCGGCGCCTACCCGCTGCTCGCGCTGGCGCTGCTGCGCAGGCCCCTGCTCGGCACGAGCGTGCGGCACGCCGCACTGTCCGTGGCCACGTTCGCCGTCCCGGTCGGCGCCTACTTCACCTGGCGCTACCTGGAGTTCGGCAGGCTGCTGTCCAACCCCTCCGTGGCCAAGTCGCAGGACCTGCCCCGGCTGCACGATCTCACCCGGCCCGGCGAGCTGGTGCAGTACGCGGGCGCGCCCGCCGTGCTCGTGCTCGTGGCGGTCGTCGCGATCGCGCTGGCCCGCCCTGCCTGGTGGCGGCACGGCCTGGTCGCCCTGCTCGTCCCGCTGGGCCTGGCGCTGACCGCCTACGCGGTGCTGGAGGGCGACTGGATGGCGCAGTACCGTTTCGCCACGCCCGTCTGGGTGCTGGGCGCGCTGATCGCCACACTCGCCGCCGCCGACGTGTTCCACCACGCGCGGCCCCGCCGGCGCGCCTGGCTCGCCGGCGGGCTCGCCGTCGCACTGCTGCCCTCGGGCGCGTCTTTCGTGAACGCCGCCGAGGAGTTCCGCACCGATCCGAACATCTCGGCCTGCTACGTCGCCGACCGGCTCGGCCGCAACTTCAACGCCTATGCCGACATCCTCGGCGCCCGGAACGCGTCGCTGCTGCTGCCGGACCTCGGTGGCTCGGCGCTGACCAGCAGGCTCGAACTGGTCGACATGGCCGGGCTGGCCGAGCCGAGGATCGCCGACTTCATCAGCGAGGGTGACGAGCAGGGCCTGCGCGACTACGTCTTCGACGAGGTGAAGCCCACCTTCATCCACTCCCGCTGGCCGTGGAGCTCGGGCAACGGCATCCCCTCTGACCCGAGGATGGAACGGGACTACCACGAGATCTACAGCTATCCCGACAACGACCCGCCGAACGGCGACTGGGTGCGCAAGGACGCCGTGCCGGACCAGGCGACGCTGGACGCCCTGCGCGACTACGCCGACTCGGCGGTCGTACTGGTCGAGGAGCGCTCCTCCTCGCTGGCCTACCCGCTCCGGCAGTGCGGCGCCACGCTCCGGCCGGGGCAGACCACCATCGACCAGACCTGAGCCGCGAGGCTCGTGAGTGCGCACGCGAGTTCTAACTCGTGTGCGCACTCACGAGGCTTGACCACCCTGTCTGCCGCTACGTTGGAGTACATGGCAGACGAGTTGGGCCGGCTGGCCCGCGAGAAGTACCTACTGCTCGGCACGTTCCGGAAGAACGGCGACCGCGTCGACACACCCGTGTGGGCCGCCCGCGACGGCGGCGACCTCGTGATCTGGACCGAGCGCGCGGCCGGCAAGGTCAAGCGCATCCGGCGGGACCCCCGCGTCGAGGTGACGGCGTGCGATCTGCGGGGCAGGAAGACACACGGGCCGTCCCACACCGGTACGGCGCGGGTACTCGACGAGGACGGCACCACGCGCACCCGCCAGGCGATCGCGCGCAAGTACGGGCTCCTCGGCCGCATCACCATGTTCACCAGCCGGCTGCGCGGCGGCAGCGAGCGCACCGTGGGCGTCGCGGTGTCGCTGGACCGGGTGGAGTCAGGAGGCGGGGCGCAGCAGGCCGGGCAGGAGTGACTCGTCGACGTTGGCGCCGGTGAGCACGGTCGCCGCCAGCTCACCCGGGATGTCGTGCTCGGCGATCGCGGCGAGACCGGCCGCACCGGCGGGCTCCAGGAGCACGCCGAGCGTCCGTGCCGCCAGCCGCATGGCCCGCAGCATCGCGGCGTCGTCGACCAGGACCATGTCGTCGACCAGCGCCCGCGTCCGCCGGACCGACTCCGGCAGCGGCCTGCGGATGGCGATACCTCCGGCGAAGGTGTCGAACTTCGGGTCCACCACCACCTCCCCAGCCAGCCAGCTGCGGAGCGCGCTCGGCGCGCCGGCGGCGACGACCCCCACGATCCGGATCTCCGGTGCGTGTGCCTTGATCCAGCGGGCCGTTCCGCTGATCAGCGCCGCGTCCCCGACCGGGACCACCACGGTGCCGATCCCCGGTGTCTCCAGCAGCTCGAGGCCGATGGTTCCGGCGCCCTCGGCGATCGCCGGCTCCCTGCCGTCCACAATGAGCCGGCTGCCGGGGTGGCGGACCACGTACTCCGCCGCCTCCTCCCTGCCGTCACCGTCCACTGTGTGCACTCGCGCGCCCAAGGTCGTCATCCGGCGCAGCTTCACCGGGGTGGTGCCTGCGGCTGCGAAGACATCCGCGCGCAGGCCGTACTTGCGCGCGGCATAGGCCACCGCCTGGCCGAAGTTTCCCGAGGAGGCGCAGACGAGGTGGCTGCCCGGCGCGAGGTCGCGTGCCAGGAAGTCCATTCCCCTGCCCTTGAAGCTGCGTATCGGGTTGAGTGTCTCCACTTTGGTCAGTACCGCGCGGCCGAGCGCCGCGGCGAGCTGCTCGTCGACGAACTGCGGGGTGGCCCGGAAGGCGGGGTCGAGCACCTTGGCGGCCTCGGCGATACGGTCGATACTGAGATCCACATCGGTCATGCGGCAACGCTAGGCCGGATGCCGGTGACGCCGATTGAAAGTTCTCCCGCGAAGACGCAAGATATTTGCGTGCCCCGCCCCATCTCGCTCGACGACATCGACCGTCACCTCCTCGACCTGGTCCAGGACGACGCGGGCCGCAGCCTGTACGAGCTCGGCGACGAGGTGGGACTCTCACCGAGCGCCGTGCAGCGGCGGCTCACCCGCTACCGCACGAGCGGCCTGCTCGCCAGGCAGATCGCGGTGCTCGATCCGCGCGTGCTCGGCGAGACGATGACCTCCGTCGTGCTCGTCGCCCTCGACCGGGAGTCGGAGTCGCTGCACACCGCCTTCCGCGACGAGATGCTCGCCGAGCCGCGGGTGCAGCAGTGCTACGGCATCGTCGGCCAGTGGGACTACGTGATCGTGCACGTCACCGCGGGTCTCCGCGAGAGCCGCGCGCTGTCGCAGCGGCTCTTCCTCGACCACCCGAACGTGCGCCGCTACGAGACGCTGCCCGCGCTCGAGTCGATCAAGGTCGGTCTGACACTGCCGCTGAGAGCGCCGGACTGACCCGCTCAGGTTCCCGCGACCGCCGACAGCGCCTCGGGCAGCGTGAACGCGCCCGCGTAGAGCGCCTTGCCGACGATGGCCCCCTCGACCCCGTCCCTGGCGAGCGTCGCCAGTGCGCGCAGGTCATCGACGCTGGACACACCGCCGGAGGCGATCACGGCCGCGTCGGTGCGGGCGGTGACCTCACGCAGCAGGTCGAGGTTCGGACCCTTCAACGTGCCGTCCTTGCTGACGTCGGTCACCACGTAGCGCTGGGCACCGTCGCTGTCGAGGCGGTCGAGGACCTCCCAGAGGTCACCGCCGTCCTGGGTCCAGCCGCGTGCGGCGAGCCGGTGCCCGGTCTCGGTGATCCGCACGTCCAGGCCGATGGCGACCCGGTCGCCGTGCGTCGCGACGACCTTGGCGCTCCACTCGGGGTCCTCCAGCGCGGCCGTGCCGAGGTTCACCCGGCGCGCGCCGGTGGCCAGCGCCGCGGCCAGCGAGTCGTCGTCCCGGATCCCCCCGGACAGCTCCACCCGCACGTCCAGTCTGCCGACGACCTCGGCGAGCAACTCCCGGTTGGAGCCCTTGCCGAACGCGGCGTCCAGGTCCACCAGGTGGATCCACTCCGCGCCGTCGCGCTGCCAGGACAGCGCCGCGTCCAGCGGCGAGCCGTACCTGGTCTCGGTGCCTGCCTCGCCCTGGACGAGACGGACGGCCTGGCCATCGGCCACATCGACGGCGGGAAGGAGGGTGAAGGTCACCGGGCCACTATAAAAGGGGCACCGGCCGCCGGTTCACAGGGTGCGCAGCCAGTTCCGGAGCAGGTGCGCGCCGGCGTCACCGGACTTCTCCGGGTGGAACTGGGTTGCCCACAGCGGGCCGTTCTCGACCGCCGCGACGAAGTCCTCGCCGTGGTGCGCCGTGGTGACCTTCGGCTGCTGCCCCGCCAGCCCCGAGTCGAGCTCCCATTCGCGCACCGCGTAGGAGTGCACGAAGTAGAACCGGGTACCGGCGTCCAGGCCGGCGAAGAGCTCCGAGTCGGCAGGCGCCCGCACGGTGTTCCAGCCCATGTGCGGCAGCACGTCGGCGTGCAGCCGCTCGACCGTGCCCGGCCATTCACCGGTCCCCGCGGCCTCGACACCGTGCTCGACACCGCGTTCGAAGAGGATCTGCATGCCCACGCAGATACCGAGGACCGGCCTGCCACCGGCGAGCCGGGTACCGATGATCTTCTCGCCGCCCACCGCGAGCAGGCCCTCCATGCAGGCCGCGAACGCCCCGACCCCCGGCACGACGAGGCCGTCCGCCTCCTGGGCCGCATGCGGGTCGGCGGTGACCTCGACGTCGGCGCCCGCGCGCTGCACGGCGCGCTCGGCGGAACGGAGGTTGCCGGAACCGTAGTCCAGGATCACGACGCGAGGCACGTCCCCAAGGTTAACCGCTACGACCGGCCCGCCACGCGACGGGCAGCAGCACGAACGCCGAGGCCGCGAGCAGGGCGAAGGCGACCGGGAAGCTCGTCCCCGACACGATGGCGCCCACCGCGACCGCGCCGAGCCCCTGGCCGGCGTCGAAGGCGACGTTCCACACCACGCTCGCCTGCCCCGCGGGCGAGCGGGCGAACATCGCAACGAGCGCGTCGTTCTGCACGACGCCGAAACCGATGCCGAACAGGGCGACGGCGATCACGGCGGGCACCGCGTGTGCCGTGAGCCCCGCCAGCGCGAGCAACCCGAGACCGGCGAGCGCGAGCGCGCCCGCCAGCATCCGGCCGGGCTCCGCCATCCGGTCGCCGAGCTGGCCCGCGGCCCAGCGGGCGAGCATGGCGGTGCCCGGCACGACGAACAGCGCGACGGCCGCCACGGCCGGACTGTCCAGTGCGATCGGCAGGAAGGTCGCCAGCGCGCCGAAACCGGTGGAGACCGCGAGCATCGCCAGCCACGGCCGCCAGGTGGCGGTCACGAGGGGCCGCAGCCCAGGGCGGCGGCCCGAGTGGTGCCGCGGGACGACCTTGGGCAGCAGCAGGATCGGCAGCAGCGCCACGACCGGGAGCGCGGTGGCGAGCAGGAACACCGGCGCGAATCCCCAGTGCTCCGCGATCGACGTGCCCGCGGGCAGGCCGAGCAGTTGCGGCAGGCCGACGGCGAGACCGTAGAGGCCCGCACCGCGCGCCAGCGAGCCGGTGGGCAGCAGCTCCGCGATCAGCGCACTGCCGCACACGGTGAGCAGGCCGAAGCCGAGGCCGCGCACGAAGGACACGCCCAGGATGGCGGGCGCACCCGTCGCCACGATGAGCAGCGGCGCGGGCACGCCGAGCAGCAGCGCGCCCCACAGCAGGCCGGCCCGGTAGCCGAACCTGCGCACGAAGGCGGGGACGGCGAACTGGGCGAGCACGGTGCTGGCCATGAAGACGCCGGTCGCGGAACCGGCGGCGAACGGGCCCGCGCCCTGGCGGACCGCCCACAGCGGGACGACAGGCAGCAGCAGCGCGTAGCCGAAGAACGCTGCCAGCGACGCCACGAGCATGAGCCGGAAGTGCCGGTCACGCAGCGGGGACACCCGCCGACCGTGGGCGAGGGACGGCGAGTGCGGCACCCCTCATTTCTAGTACGCGCGTACCTGTCCTGTCCACGAACAGGCTTGACGCATGGCCCGACCCAGCCACGCGGGAAGCCAGGCACGTACGCGGGAGCAGCTCGTCGGCACCGCGAAGGAGGTGTTCCTGCGCGAGGGCCACTCGGCCACGTCGCTCGAGAAGGTCGCCGAGGCGGCGGGCTGCTCCAAGGGCGCGGTGTACTCGAACTTCCGCGGCAAGGACGAGCTGTGCCTCGCGGTACTCGACGCCATCCACGAGGAGCAGACCGCGCTGATGGCCGAGACGCTGGCCGGAGCGAGCACCTTCGACGACATGCTGGCGGCGTTCCAGAGGGGGCCGAGCACAACATCGGCGACGAGGCGTGGACCGCCCTGGAGATCGAGTTCGCCACCAACGCGCGGCACGATCCGCATGTCCGGCATGAGCTCGCCGTGCGTGACGAGGCGGTCCGCGAGGGCATCGCCGGAACCCTCGCCGCCCAGGCGGAGGCGTTCCGGATCACGCTGCCGCTGTCGGTGGACGACTGCGCGACCGTGCTGCTCAGCCTGGGGATCGGCCTCGGCGTCCGGCGCGCGATCGACCCGGCGGTCCCGGTGCAGGCCCTCTCCGGAGTGATCCGCCTGCTTGCCGGCGCGGTGCCACCGCGGGAGCAACCGGTGGACGGCCCCGGCAGGATCTGACCGTGGACCTGACCATCGAACCCGTGCGGCCACACGCCGCCGACGCGGTGACCGCTCTCCGCCGCTACTTCACCGAGATCGTGGGCCGTTACCACGGCCGGCAGGCGACCGAGCAGGAGGTCGACGCGGCGATCGCGGACGAGCCCAGCGACGACCTGCGGCCGCCGTCCGGGCTGCTGCTTCTCGCCCGGCGGGACGGCGAGACCGTCGGCTGCGCCGGCCTGCGGCTGCTCCGGCCGGAGACCGCCGAGCTGACCCGCCTGTACGTCGACCGGGAAGCCCGCGGCCTCGGCCTCGGCGAACGGCTCGTCCGCGCGGTGGAGGAGGCGGCCCGCGAACTGGGCGCGCGGTTCGTCCGGCTCGACACGCGCCGGGATCTCGTCGAGGCCCGCACCCTGTACGCCAGGCTCGGCTACCGGGAGATCCCCGCCTACAACGACGGAAAGTACGCCGACCACTGGTTCGAGAAGCGGCTCAGTCCCGCGCCCACGCCACCAGCTCGTCGGCCGTCATCGTGTTGAGCACATCCGTGCTCTCCACCCCGCATTCGGTGGCGCGCACGCAGCCGTAGGGCTGCCAGCCGAGCTGGCCGGGGGTGTGCGCGTCGCTGTCGATGGCGAACCGGCAGCCGGCCTCGCGTGCCTGGCGCAGCAGCCGCCGTGGCGGGTCGAGCCGCTCCGGCCGGGAGTTGATCTCCACGGCGACGTCGTGCTCCCGGCAGGCGGCGAACACGGCGCCTGCATCGAACTCCGACTCCGGCCTGCCCCTGCCCTTGACGAGCCGCCCCGTGCAGTGGCCGAGCACGTTCACCCGGGGGTTCGCGACCGCCGCCAGCATGCGCCTGGTCATCTCCGCGGCGGGCATGCGCAGCTTCGAGTGCACGCTGGCCACCACGAGATCCAGCTCCGCCAGCAGGTCCGGATCCTGGTCGAGCCCGCCGTCGGCGAGGATGTCGACCTCGATGCCCGTGAGCACCCGGAACGGCTTCAGCTCGGCGTTGAGCCTGCCGACCACGTCGAGCTGGCGGCGCAGGCGCTCGGCGCTGAGCCCGTTGGCCACCGTCAGCCGTGGCGAGTGGTCGGTGAGGACGATCCACTCGTGGCCGAGCGCGATCGCGGCCTCGGCCATCTCCTCGATCGGGCTGGCACCGTCCGACCAGTCCGAATGGGTGTGACAGTCACCGCGCAGCGCGGCGCGGAGCGGGCCACCGTCCGGCAGCTCCTGTCCCGGCCGGCCGGCGAGCCTGGTGAGGTACTCCGGCTCACGGCCGGCCACCACGTCGGCGATGATCGCGGCGGTGGTCTTGCCGACACCGCTGAGGGTGGTGAGGGTGCCGGCACGCGCCCGCTCGGCCAGCTCGCCGGGCGCCAGCGCGTCAACGGCGGCGGCCGCCCGGCGGAAGGCCTGCACCCGGTAACCCGGCTCGCCGACCCGCTCCAGCTGCAGCGCGATCTGCCGCAGAACCCGTGCCGCGTCCATGCCCGGTCACTCCCTCCGCAGCGCGTGCAGCCGCACGTCACCGAGCTCGCCGTCCGTCACCGCCGCGGTCAGGTAGGTGTGCTCCGGCTGCCGCCGCCGATCGGTGGGCGAACCCGGGTTGAGCAGCCGCAGCCCGGTCGCGGTGACGCTGTCCCACGGGATGTGGCTGTGCCCGAAAACGAGCACGTCGGTGTCCGGGAAGTCCCGCGCGCAGCGTTGCTCCCGCCCCTTGGCCGGGCCGGTCTCGTGCACGACGGCCAGGCGCAGCCCGTCCAGCTCCGCCCGCGCCACCTCCGGCAGGCGGGCGCGCAGCTCCGGTCCGTCGTTGTTGCCGTACACGCCGATCAGCCGGCGCGAGGCCGCCGCCAGCTCGTCGAGCACCGCGACGTCGACCCAGTCGCCCGCGTGGACCACGACGTCGGCCTCCGCGACCTCCCGCCACACCTGCGCGGGCAACGCCCTCGCCCGCTTCGGCACGTGGGTGTCCGCGACGATCAGCAGGCGCACGTCCGGGCCCCCTCAGCCTCCGAGGTTGGTCACGGCCGCCTCCAGCCCGGCCGCCAGCTCCTGGAGGTCGCGGTCCTCCAGCCGCCGGTCGCCGATCTGCCTGCGCAGGTCGGCGCGGGAGACGACCATCAGCGCCCCAGCGTATCGCTCGGACCGCAGTTCGTCCGGGCCGAGCAGCAGTACCTGGCCCTCGTGCACGACCAGTGTCGCTTCGGGCACCTCGGACTCCAGCAGAGCCCGCACGTCGTCCGCGGTGATCCGCATTTCGTGCTCCACTTCCTCTCGCCTCGGCTGCCGTAGCGGATACCCGCCTGTTCGAGATCGAATCGGTATCTTCGGCCGAGCGGTGCACCGCGGGCACGAGAACGGCAGGTCGACACCGCTCGGTGTGCCGTGACCTGCGCGAATACGGGCGCGCGGCGCAACGGTGGGGCGGCTGCGAGAGGTGCCGCCGAGGCCACGTATCTTGACCTGGGAGTCCTGGCTCCAGAGCCGTCGGACGTGGAGGGTTACGTTGCCACAGGAACACGAGTGGCCCGAGTCGCACAGTGAGCAGACGGACGTGCTGCCGGCCGTTCCGGCACGTCCCGGCCAGGTCCATGCGCAACAGGGGCATTCACACAACGCCGGTGAGGCCACCCAGAACTTCGCCACCGACGACTACGCCACCCAGACGACCCAGCATTTCGGCAGGGTCGGTGAGGACACCACACAGCACATTCCGGCGACCGCCGCGGGGCCCGCGCGCGGCGGGGAGCCGCCGTCCTGGCGGCGCCGCCTGCGCAGGCCGGGGCTCGTCGCGGCCGCCGTGTTCGGCGTGCTGGCGCTCGCCTACGGCATCGACCTGCTCGTGACACAGGGCAACGTGCCCCGCGGCGTCACGGTCGCCGGTGTCGAGGTCGGCGGCATGAGCGAGGCGAAGGCCGAGGACCGCCTGCGCGAGCAGATCGAACCGCGGCTGACGCAGCCGGTGCGCTACGTCGCGGGCGACGTCGAGAACGAGTTCGACCCGAAGGCGGCCGGGCTCAGCCTGAACTGGTCCGAGACGCTGGAGCAGGCGGGCGACCAGCCGCTCAACCCGTTCACCCGTATCTCGTCCTTCTTCACCACGCGCGAGGTGGGGGTCGTCACCGAGGCCGAGCCGAACCAGCTCGACAACGCGGTCGCCGAACTGCGGAACACGGTCGACCAGGACCCGGTCGAGGGCGACGTGAAGTTCGAGGGCGCCACTCCCGTCCCGGTGGAGCCCGAGGAGGGGCAGAAGCTGGACACGGAGTCCGCGAAGGCGGCGATCGTCGCGCGCTGGGCGTCGGGCGACCGGGTCAGGCTTCCCGTGGACGAGACTCCGGTCAAGGTCACCGCCGAGGCGGTGCAGGCGGCCCTCAAGGACATCGCGGAACCCGCGGTCTCCGGTCCGGTGATCGTGCACGGCGAGGGCAAGGACGGCACGCTCGAACCCGAGGAGATCGCCGCAGGGCTGTCGTTCGAGGCCGAGAACGGCTCGCTCAAGCCGAAGATCGACCAGGCGAAGATCGTCGAGGGCGTCGGCCCGGAGCTCGCCTCCACCGAGCAGGAGGGCAAGGACGCCGAGGTCGTGTTCGAGGGTGGGCAACCCACTGTCATCCCGTCCGAAGAGGGCAACGTCATCAAGTGGGACAAGACCCTCAAACCGCTGCTCAGCGTCCTCAAGCGGCCCGAAGGCAGGGAGCTGACCGCCGAGTACGAGAAGAAGCCGGCCGACATCACGACCGAAGACGCCAACCAGCTCGGGATCAAGGAAGTGATCGGCGAGTTCACCACGGGCGGCTTCGCCTCCGACTCCGGCGTGAACATCCGTCAGGTCGCCGAGGAGGTCGACGGCGCTATCGTCAAGCCGGGCGAGACGTTCAGCCTGAACGGTCACACCGGGCCGCGTGGTACAGCACAGGGCTACATCCCCGCCGGCATCATCGAGGACGGCGCGCCGGGCAAGGCGGTCGGCGGCGGCATCTCGCAGTTCGCGACCACGCTCTACAACGCCGCGTACTTCGCCGGGATGAAGGACGCAGGTCACCAGGAGCACAGCTACTACATCAGCCGCTACCCCGCCGGCCGCGAGGCGACGGTGTTCCAGAACCCGGACGGAAGCAGCGTCATCGACCTGAAGTTCACCAACGACTCGGAGACGGGCGTGGCGATCCAGACGATCTGGACGCCGTCCGACATCACGGTGCGGCTCTGGGGCACCAAGCGTTACGAGGTCGAGTCGATCAGCGGTGAGCGCACGAACTTCGTGCCCCCGGAGACGAAGCGCAGCACGGCGGAGGACTGCCACCCGAGCAGCGGCGCCCCGGGTTTCACGATCACCGACACCCGTGTGCTGCGGGACGTCTCCAGCGGTCAGGTGGTGCGCCGGGAGCCGCAGACGGTCCGGTACAACCCGCAGGACAAGGTGGTCTGCCGCGGCGACGACTAGCCCGCGAGTCTCCCGCCCTAGCCCGCGAGTGCTGCACCGGTGCCCGCGAGTGCTGCGTTGCCGGTGCCGCGGCCAGGCCCGCTGGTGTCCGTGGCCCGCCGGTGCGAGCCCGAACGCGCAACTCGCGGGTCTGAGCGCGCAACTCGCGGGTCTGGACGCGGGACTCGCGGGGTCGTAATCGGGTGGCCGCAGGCCGCCGCTCCTGACAAGCTGGTGCGGACACTCACCGTGACCTCGGAGGTTCGCATGACAGATCAGGCACCGGCGGAACCCGAGGGCGGCAACGCACCGAGCACGCCGGAAGACGACGTGAAGCGCAGGTTCCGGGAGGCCCTGGAGCGCAAGCAGGCGAAGGCCAAGGCCGGTGCCGCGCACGAGGACCTCGGTTCCAAGGTCACCCAGGCACACGGGCCCGCCGCGCAGAAGCGGAACTTCCGCCGCAAGAGCGGCTGAGCGCGCGGCACGCTGCCGCGGTCAGTCCGGCGTCGGGGTCCGCTGTCGCTCCTCCTCCAGCACCTTGCGGGCTCGCCGCGGCAGCAGCTCCTCCTCGGACACATCCTGCTTGAGCGCCTTGACCAGGCAGTACATCGTCACGAAGGCGATGAAGAAGAACGGCAGCCCGAGCACTATGATGACCTCTTCCAGTGCCTGCAACGCCTCCTGGCCGGTGGCCGCGATCAGGGTCGCGGCCACCACGCCCTCCAGAATCGCCCAGAACACGCGCTGCCGGGTCGGCGGGTTCAGCGTGTTCCCCGACGTCAGCATGTCCACCACGAGCGAGGCCGAGTCCGACGACGTGGTGAAGAAGATGACCACGATCAGTACCGAGATCGCCATGACGAACTCGGTGGCCGGGAAGTTCTCCAGGAACGAGAACAGCGCGCCCGCCGTGTCGCCCTCCTGCACGACCGGGCCGATCAGGGAGCCGGGCTTGTCCCATTCGATGTTGATCGCGGAGAGGCCGAAGACGCTGAACCACACCACCGAGAAGGCGACCGGCGCGCCGAGGACTCCCAGCACGAACTCCCTGATCGAGCGGCCCTTGGAGATGCGGGCCACGAAGATGCCGACGAACGGCGCCCAGGTGATGGTCCACGCCCAGTAGAAGACCGTCCAGTTCCCCTGCCAGCCCCAGCCGTCGGCGGGCAGCGTGTCGTTCCAGAACGACAGCGGCAACAGCGAGCTGAGGTAGTTGCCGGCGCTCTCGATGATCCCGCGCAGCAGGAACACCGTGGAACCCGCGAGCAGGATGAAGAGCAGCAGACCCACCGCCAGCCCGATGTTGATGTTGGACAGCCACTTGATGCCCTTGTCCAGCCCGAGGACGACGGACACCGTCGCGATGGCGGTGACCACCGCGATGATGGCGATCTGCGTGCTCTTGCCGACCTCGATGCCGAACAGCCCGTTGAGGCCGCTGTTGATCTGCAGGGTGCCGAGCCCGATGGACACCGCGACACCGAACAGGGTGCCGATCACGGCCGCGATGTCGATGGTCTTGCCGATCGGCCCGTTGATCCGGTCACCGAGGATCGGGTGGAAGATCGAGCTGACCCGGAACGGCAGCCCCCGGCGGTAGGCGAAGTAGGCGAACGCCAGCGCCGGCAGGGTGAAGATCGCCCACGTGTGGAAGCCGAAGTGGTAGAGGGTGAACCCGATGGCCTCGTTGGCCGCTTCCTCGCTGAGCGGGACCGCGTTGCCCGCCGGGACGGGCATCGAGCGGATCGCGTCGGCGAACTGCTCGGCGCTGCCCGCGGACTCGGCGAGCTCACCGACCTGTGTGTCGACGCCGCTGAGCGGAGGGTTCGCGAAGTGGTTGATGGGCTCGGCGACACCCCAGAACATCAGGATCGTGCCGATGCCGGCCGCGAACAACATGCCGAACCACGTGATGTTGTTGTACTCGGGCCTGGCGTCCTTGCCACCGAGCCGGACATGGCCGAACCGGCTCATCGCGATCCAGAGCAGGAACACGAGGAACGAGGTGACGCCGAAGATGTAGAACCAGCCGAGGTTCGACTTCACGGCTTCCGACGCCGCGCCGAACACCTGGTCGACGCTGTCGGTGAAAAGCACCGACACGGCGACGAAGAGGAACACCAGCGCCGCGGAGACGAAGAAGATCACCGGGTTGGTGTTGAGCCCGAGGGCGCGTTGCAGCTTCTCCAGCATGATCGTCTCCGTCCGTATAGGCCGGGAAACTAGCTGTGAGCAAAGAAGGTGTCAACAACTCGCGGGCCTGTCGCGTGGTTCGTGATGACCCGCCGGGTGCGCGGTCGCGCACCCGGCGCGATCGTCACGTGAGTATCGAACTGTGGATCGAGCGCAGCCTCGGCAGCTCGGCCATGCGCCGCTCCGCGAGCCGGTCGGCGGCGGTCACCGGCGGCACGCCCTCGTCCGCGGCGAGCCTGAACACCGACCTCGCCGTGTCGTACAACGAGGTGACCTTGCGCCGGGCGCGGTCGAAGTCGAAGCCGTGCAATTCGTCGCTGACCTGCACCACCCCACCGGAGTTGACCAGGTAGTCGGGCGCGAACAGGATGCCGCGCTCGTCGAGCAGCTTCTCGACCCCGGGATGCGCGAGCTGGTTGTTCGCGGCGCCGCAGACGACCTTGGCACGCAGCACGTCGACGGTGTCGTCGTCCAGCGCGCCGCCCAGTGCGCACGGCGCGTAGACATCGAGGTCACCGCGGATGAGGGCGGCGTTGTCGGCGACGACCTCGACTCCGGGGTAGGCCGTGACAGCACGGTCGATCGCCGCCTCGGCGACGTCGGCGATCACGACTTCCGCGCCGGCCTCGACGAGGTGCCCGGTGAGGATGTGGCCGACCTTGCCGACGCCGGAGACACCCACTCGCCTGCCCCGCAGCTCCGGCGTGCCCCACACGTGCTCGGCGGAGGCCCGCATGCCCTGGTACACGCCGTAGGCGGTGAGCACGGACGAGTCGCCCGCGCCGCCACAGTCGCGGGAACGCCCGGTGACGAACCGGGTCTCCTTGGCGATCACGTCCATGTCGGGTACGTAGGTGCCCACGTCGCAGGCGGTGATGTAGCGGCCGCCGAGCGACTGCACGAAGCGACCGTAGGCGCGCAGCAGTGCCTCGGACTTGACGGTCGCGGGGTCGCCGATGATCACGGCCTTGCCCCCACCGAGGTCGAGGCCGGCGAGCGCGTTCTTGTAGGCCATTCCCTTGGACAGGGCCAGCACGTCCTCGAGCGCGTCGCTCTCCGAGCTGTACGGATGGAAGCGGGTGCCGCCGAGGGCGGGCCCGAGCGCGGTCGAGTACACCGCGATGATCGCCTGCAGCCCGGTGTGGGCGTCCTGGCAGAAGACAACCTGTTCATGGCCGCTCTCGCGGCCGAATACACCTTCGGTCACGGTGGTGACTCCCTTGTCAGCGCCGGCTCGCGGCTTGTGGTCGCGGCCGGTGGTGCCGTTCGGTCGGTGCGGCGCCGGCCGGGAGGTCGTTCCCAGCTGATCACCGCTACCGGAGAAACTATGCCCCGTGGACGCTGAACGCCACGGACTATCGGATGGCAGGATCCTCTTGTGACCGACGCGCAACCTCCGCTGTTGCTGCTCCTGCACGGGCTCGGCGCGAACCGCGAGGTGTGGCGCGGGCTGACGGAGCGGCTGCCCGGACACTGGCCGGGCGACTGGCTCGCGCCCGACCTGCCGGGACACGGCAACGCCGAACCGCTGCGGCGGTACTCCTTCGGCGCGATGGCCGCCGCGCTCGCCGAGGACCTTCCGCCGGAGCGGCGGGTGATCGCGCTCGGGCACTCGCTGGGCGGGGTGCTCGCGCTGGCGCTGGCGTCCGGATGGTTCGGCGTACGTGTCGACGCCGTGTGCGGGCTGGGCATCAAGGTCCGCTGGACTCAGGAGGAGCTCGACAAGGCCGCCCAGGTGGCCACCCGGCCGGGCCGCGTGTTCGGCACGAGAGACGAGGCGGCGAGGCGGTGGCTGCGTGGCGCCGGGCTCACCGGGCTGCTGCCCGCGGACTCGCCTGCCGTGGCGGCCGGGGTACGCAGGATCGGCGGGGACGAGGACGGCTGGCGGCTGACGGTCGACCAGGGAGCGTTCGGCGTCGGCGCCCCGAACATGCCCGGACTGCTCGCCGCGTGCAGGGCGGACCCGGTGCTCGCCGCCGGTGAACACGACCCGATGTGCCCGGCCGCCCACCTGTGGGACCTGCGTGCCGACCACGTCGAGCTGCCGGGGCTCGGGCACAACGCGCACGTCGAGGACCCGGCGGCGCTGCTGCCGCTGCTGGACCGCATCAGCGGGTGAACGAGGCCGCCTCGCCCAGCGCGGCCATGGCGTCGTCGAGCTGCGCGTCGGAGAGGTAGGGCGCCGGACCGAATCGCAGGTGCTCGCCACGGCTGTCGGTGTACACGCCGCGTTCGGCCAGTGCCCGGCTGAGCCCGGTGGCGTCGCCGCAGCGCAGGGAAAGGAACCCGGCGAAGCCCTCGCGCGGGGTTTCGCGGTCCCGCGTGGCCACCGAGGCGGGCAGGTCCAGCTCGTCGAACCGCCGGGCGAGCCGTTCGTTCTGCCGGAGCGAGATCTCACGCAACCGCCGCGGCGTGAGGCCCTGCTCGGCGAGGAACCCGAACACCCGCGCGGCGCGATAATGGCTCACCGGGTCGTAGGTCGCGCCGGCGAAGCGGTCCGCGCCGGCCGGGTAGCCGACCCCGGCCGGGCCGGGCTCGTCGGCGAGCACGCCGAACTCGGCGAACCAGCCGGTGACGACCGGGCGGAGCCGCTGCGCGTGCTCGGGCAGGCGCAGCACGCAGTTGCCCTCTCCCAGCTGCAGGTACTTGTAGCCGCCACCGAGTACCCACGCATCCCTCAGCCCCTCGTCCGGCACGGACATCGGCAGCACGCCGAGCGCGTGGTAGGCGTCCACGACGAGCTCGACGGAACCTCGCGCGCAGGCCAGGGCCAGCTCGCCGAGACCGGGCACGATGCGCGCCGTCCCGAACAGCACCTTCGAGACGAGCACTGCCGCGGTGCGCTCGTCGAGCACGGCGGCGAGCCGCTCGGCCAGCGTGTCCACCGGCTCCGCACGCACCCGGACGATCTCGATGCCCTCCTCGCCGAGCCGGGCGAGCTGACGGCGCACGGTGTGGAACTCCCCGTCCGTGGTCACCAGGCGTGGCCGGGCCCGCAGGTCCAGCGCGGAGAGGAACCGGAGCAGCAGGTCGTGCGTGCTCGCCCCGAGCGCGAGCACCGCGCCCGGCTCCCCGAGGAAGGTCCGGAAGCCTGCTCGCACCTCGTCGGCCTTGGCGAAGGCAGCTTCCCACTTGGTGTCCACATCGCGGGCGGCGTCGTCGAAGGCCTCCAGCAACCCCTCCCGCGCGACGTCCGGCCAGGCCTGGTGCGAGTGCCCGGTCAGCAGCAGGCGCTCGGCGACGCGGAACCGGGAGTAGTGCCGCGCCAGCTCGTTCACAGCTCGCTCCGGACGGCCCACAGATCCGGGAACACGGGTGGCGACAGGGTCGTGCGCAGGTATGCCGCGCCGGAGGAGCCGCCCGTACCCGACTTGTCGCCGATCGTGCGCTCGACCATCTTCACGTGCCGGTAGCGCCATTCCTGCACGCCCTCATCGAGGTCCACCAGGTGCTCGCACACCAGGGCCGGGCCCGCGTCGTCCCGGTAGACCCGCAGCAGTTCCCGCTGCACGGCGGGCGAGGCGACCACGGGCTCTCGCACGTCGCGGTCGGCGGGCACGTCGTAGCCCTGCCCGCGGAGGTAGGCCAGGAACGAGTCGAACAGCGAAGGGCGGGACATGGCCTCGAAGATGCGCTCGCGAGCGGCGCTGCCCTCCGGATAGTGTTCGACCACCCGGTGGTCCCGCCTGCCGAGCACCGCCTCCAGCTCGCGGAACTGGCCCGACTGGAACCCGCTCGCCGCGTCGAGGCGGGTCCGGAAGCTGGTGAACTGGCTCGGCGTCATGGTCTCCAGCACGTCGATCTGGGCGACCACGACCTTGAGCACGGTGAGAATCCGGCGCAGCGTCCGCACCGCGTGCGGGGTGTCGCCGTCCTCCAGCCGCCGCTGGAGGTAGCCCAGCTCGTGCAGCAGCTGCTTGAACCACAGCTCGTACACCTGGTGGATCACGATGAACAGCATCTCGTCGTGTTCGTCGGAGCGCGGCCGCTGCGCGCCGAGCACCTCGTCCAGCGCGAGGTACGACGTGTAGGTCAGCGCCGCGTGCTGGGCCGGTTCGGCTTGCCCGCCGCTTTCGCTTGTCTCGTCAGCCATGCCGAGTAGCTTAGGTGCGTGTACTACGCCGAGCTGTCCTCGCCGCAGGTGGCCGCGCTGCGGGACGACCCGCGGGTGCCCGTGCTGTTGCTGCCGGTCGGCGCGGTGGAGCCGCACGGTCCGCACGCGCCGCTTGGCACCGATCCGCTGATCTCGGCGGGCATGTGCGAGCGCGCCGTGGCCCGGCTGGCCGACGATCCACTGGTGCGGGTGCTCATCCTGCCGCCGCTGGCCTACGGCGTCACCCGGTGCGCGGCGGCGTTCGCCGGCGGCGTGCACATCGGTCCCGAGACGCTGCACGCGCTCGTCGTCGACGTCTGCACCGCGCTGGCCGACCAGGGACTGCCGCGCATCGTGCTGGTGAACAACCACTTCGAGCCCGAGCACGTCGCCACCCTGCGCCGGGCCGTGCGGACGCTGGAGTCCTCGCGCGGCCAGCGGATCGGGCACCTCGACCTGGTGCGGCGGCGCAACGCCGAGCGGCTCACCGAGGAGTTCCGTGCCGGCGAGTGCCACGCGGGCCGTTACGAGACCTCGCTGGTACTGGCGCAGCGGCCGGACCTGGTTGACACGGACCGGATGCGCGCGCTGCCAAGGGTGCCGGTGGACATGCCGGCCGCGCTGGCGCGGGGCGACGCCGACTTCCTCGCGATGGGGATGGAAGAGGCCTACTGCGGTGCGCCCGCCGAGGCGAGCGCGGCCGAGGGGGCGGCCACCTTCGACACGCTGACCACGATGCTCGTCGAGGCGATCCGGGAACTGGCATGAACATCACCTCCTACTTCCTCGACCGCAACCTGGACAAGGGCCGCGGCGGACGCACCGCGCTGCTGTGCGGGGACTCCGCCTGGAGTTACGCGGAGCTGGCCGGGCTGGCCAACCGAACCGGCCACGTGCTGCGTGAAATGGGTGTCCTGAGTGGACAGCGCGTGCTACTGGCACTGAGTGACGGCGTCGAGTTCGTCGCGAGCTGGTACGGTGCGCAGAAGATCGGTGCGGTGACCGCCGAGGTGTACACGTTCCTGCAGCCGAAGGACTACGCCTACTTCCTCGACTACACCGGGGCGAGCGTGGTGGTGGTCGACGCGGTCACGCTCGACGCCGTGCGGGAGGCGGCGGGCGACTCGGTGCGGTTACTGGTCACCGGAGTGCCGGGCGAGGAGCTACGGGGGAACGAGAGTCCCTTCTGGACACTCGTCGAGCGGGCACCGGCGGAGCTGACGGCCGCCCCGGTGGATGCCGACGACATGGCGATCTGGAAGTTCACCACTGGCAGCACGGGAGCGCCGAAGGCGTGCGTGCACACGGCCACGAGCCCGGTCGAGAGCTTCCGCCGCTACGCGCTCGACGTGCTGGGGCTGACGGCCGACGACGTCGTGCTCGCCGTGCCGAAGCTCTTCTTCGGCTACGCGCGCGACCTGGTCGCGATGTTTCCGTTCGGTGTCGGTGGCGCCGGGATCGTGTTCGGGGAGCGCAGCACGCCGGAGCGACTGTTCGAGCTGATCGCGCGGCACCGGCCCACGATCCTGGTCAACGTGCCGACGATGATGAGCGCGATGGCCGCCCATCCGGCCGCGGCGGCACAGGACCTGAGCTGCCTGCGCCTGTGCACCTCGGCGGGCGAGGCGCTGCCCGCCGAGCTGCATCGCAAGTGGGACAAGGCTTTCGGCGTCCCGGTCGTGGACGGGATCGGCTCGTCGGAGCTTTACCACATCTACCTCTCGAACCGGCCGGGCCAGGCGCGCCACGGCAGTCTCGGGCGCCCCGTCCCGGGGTACACGGCGCGCGTGGTCGACGAGGTGGGGGCAGAACTGCCGGACGGCGAGGTCGGCGTACTGGAGGTCGGCGGGCCCACGATGGCGCGGGAGTACTGGCGGGCGCCGGAGAAGTCGGCGGAGACGTTCCGCGGTGGCGCCGTGCACACCGGCGACCTGTTCAGCCGCGACGCCGACGGGTTCTTCCGGCACCACGGACGGGCCGACGACCTGCTGAAGGTGGCCGGGATCTTCGTGGCTCCGAGCGAGATCGAGGATTGCCTGCTCGGCCACCCGGACGTGGTCGACTGCGCCGTGCTCGGCTACACCGAGGACGGCCTGACCCGGCCACGCGCCTTCGTGGTGCTGCGCGCGGGTGCCGCGGTGCGGGCCGACGACCTGCGCGAGTACGCGCGCGAGCGCCTCGCCGGGCACAAGTACCCGCGCGACATCCGCTTCCTCGACGAGCTTCCGCGCACGGTCAACGGCAAGCTCGACCGCCGGGCCCTGCGCGGCTAGCCACGCGTGTCCGCGCTTCCCGCCCGTGTGCCCGCGTCCCGGGGCGCGGACGCACGTACCCGCGGCGCGGACACGCGTACCCGGGGCGCGGACACGCGTGCACGGAGCGCGGACACGCCGAGGGCGGCGTGCACCGCCGACTCGGCCAGCGCCGCCAGTTCTCGCCGGTCGGCGGCCCGGCCCGGGGCGATCTCCGGGCAGACGAACACTTCGAGGACGAGGCCGCGCAGCCGCACCACCCGTCGCAGCGACTCGATCAGCGACTCCGGACCGATGAACGCGGGCTGGGTGGTCTCCCGCCCGTCGGCCAGCCGGTAGCGCAGGGCCACCGGCCGGACCGGCACCCCGCCGTCGATGGCCGCCTGGAACGTGGCAGGCCGGAACCGGCCGGACGCCGCGCCGCACCAGGTCGTGCCCTCCGGGGTGACGCTGACCAGCGATCCGCCGCGCAGCACCTCGGCCAGCTGCGTCACCGTCGCGGGCAGCGTGGACAGCCGCTCCCGGTCGAGATAGACGCTGCCCGCACGGGACACCAGGCCGCCGAGCACCGGCCAGCAGGCGATCTCCCGCTTGGCGAGCGCACGCATCGGCCGGACCGCGTTGATGCCGACGATGTCGAGCCAGGAGATGTGGTTGTTCACCACGAGCGCGCCACGGCCCGCCGTATCGAGCCGGCCGTGCACCACCAGCCGCACCCCGAACGCGCGCAGCACGCCCCGGAAGACCACCCGCAGCACGCGGTCCCGCGCACCGGGCGGCAGCGCGAACAGCGCGGGAGCGACCAGGGATGCGATCAGCACCACGCAGGCAGCCCCGCAGACCCGGAGCATCCGGCGGCCGAGGCCGGCAACCGGAGGGTGTGGCGCGAGACAGTCCGCACCACACGGCGAGACCGGCATCCAGGCGTGGGTCACTGCCGGGCCCCGAGGAAGAACTTGAGGTAGCGCTCGTCCACCCGCTGCAGGTCGAGCAGGACGAGGAAATCGGCGACACCGAAGTCCGCGTCGTGCGCGGGCGGGCCGCACACCTGCGCGCCGAGGCGCACATAGCCCCGCAGCAACGGCGGCAGGACGGCCCGGGCGGGCGGGGCCACATCGTCGTGGTGCCAGGGCTTCCACGGCGTCACCCGGTGGTGCTCGGGCGCGTAGTACCGGGAACGGACGACGTCCCACACACCGGCGGCGTGCCGGCCGCCGTCGGCGAGCGGCACCGAGGCGCACCCGGTCAGGTAGCGGTGCCCGGACAGCAGCATGTACCGCGCGATACCGGCCCAGACCAGGCTCACCACGGCGCCGCTGCGGTGCCCGGCGTGCACGCAGGAGCGGCCGGTCTCTACCAGCGAGCCCCGCAGGCCGGCGAAGGCGGAGAGGTCGAACTCGGTGTCGGCGTAGAGACGTCCCGCCTCGCGGGCCCGGTCGGGCGGCAGCATCCGGTACGTGCCGACGATCTCACCGGTGTTGTCGTCGCGGACCACGAGGTGGTCGCAGAACGCGTCGAAGTCGTCGATGTCGAGGCCGGGCTCGGGCGTGTCGAGTGCCGCACCCATCTCCCCGGCGAAAATGTCATGGCGAAGTCGTTGCGCGGCAAGGACTTCATCGTTGTCGTTGGCGACGAGCAGCGAGTACCGGGCGGCCCCGGCAGGTAGCTCGGCACCCACCCGATCAGTGCTGACGAGTAGCTGTGACCGCGTCATGCCGACGATCGTCGCCGCGGGAGGAAACCGCCAGGGGTACCGCCCGTGGCGGCCGTGTGCCCACCGCGTGAACAGCTCGTTGTCCAGCGTTGTGCCTGGTCACCGCTCGTGAGTGTCTATTCGAGTTAGAACTCGTGTGCGCACTCACGAGCGGTGACCTGCGCGGATGGTCAGCCCTTGCGCTTGGCGACCTCTTCGGTGAGCTGCGGGGCGACGTTGAACAGGTCGCCCACCACGCCGAAGTCGGCGATCTCGAAGATCGGTGCCTCGGGGTCCTTGTTCACCGCGACGATCGTCTTCGACGTCTGCATGCCGGCACGGTGCTGGATCGCACCGGAGATGCCGAGCGCGACGTAGAGCTGCGGCGACACGGTCTTACCGGTCTGCCCGACCTGGAACTGCGCCGGGTAGTAACCGGAGTCGACCGCCGCCCGCGAGGCGCCGACCGCCGCGCCGAGCGAGTCGGCGAGCTTCTCCACGACCTCGAACTTCTCCGCGGAACCCACGCCGCGGCCACCGGAGACGACGATCGTCGCCTCGGTCAGCTCCGGCCGGTCACCACCGACCGCGGGCTCGACGCCGGTGATCCGGGCCGACTTCGCAGGATCGATCGCGGGCAGCTCGACGGACTCCTCCGCGGCCGCGCCGTCGGCCTGCTCGGCGTCCACGCTGCCGGGACGCAGCGAGATCACCGGAATACCCTTGGCGGCCTTGGCCTTGACCGAGAAGGCGCCACCGAAGATCGACTGGTCGACCGTGCCGTCCGAGCCGACGCCAACAGCGTCGACCAGCAGGCCGGAGCCGAGCCTGGCGGCGAGCCGACCGCTCACCTCCTTGCCCTCGGCCGTGGCGGCGACCAGCACCGCCGCCGGGGACGCCGTGCCCGCGACCGTGGCGAGCGCGTCGACCTTCGGGGTCACCAGGTAGCCGGTGGCGTCCTCGGACTCGGCCACGTAGACCTTCGCGGCGCCGTAGGACGCCAGCGACTCCTTGACCTTGCCTGCCGTGCCGGGCGCGCCGACGACCACGGCGGACGGCTCGCCGAGCGCACGGGCGGCGGTCAGCAGTTCGAGCGTGACCTTCTTGACCTCACCGTCGACGTGGTCGACGAGAACCAGTACTTCAGCCATTCTTCGTCTCCTTGTCTCTGAGCCTGTCTCGGGCGCGCGACATGTCGCGTCGCCGGGGCTCGGAGTTGATCCTCAGCCGCTCTGTCAGATGAGTTTCTGGCCGACCAGGTACTCGGCAACCTTCGTGCCGCCGTCGCCTTCGTCCTCGACCCGCTGACCGGCCGTGCGCGGCGGCTTCGGAGCCGCCTCGAGCACGGTCGACCACGCGTTGCCGAGCCCGACCTCGCCCGCGTCGACGCCGAGGTCGGCGACGGTGAGGGTCTCCACCGGCTTCTTCTTCGCGGCCATGATGCCCTTGAACGACGGGTACCGCGGCTCGTTGATCTTCTCGGTCACGCTGACCAGCGCGGGCAGGCTCGCCTCGAGGTGCGTGATGCCCTCCTCGGTCTCCCGGTCGACCTTCACCCCGGAGCCGTCGACGGTGACCTCGCGCACGTGTGTCAGCTGCGGCAGGCCGAGTAGCTCGGCGACCACGGCCGGGACGGCGCCACCACGGCCGTCGGAGGCCTCGTTACCCGCGATGACCAGGTCGAAGCCCTCCACCCGGCCGATGGCCGCGGCGATGACCTTGGCCGTGGCCAGCAGGTCGGAACCGTGCAGCGACTCGTCGGAGACGTGGATGGCCTTGTCCGCCCCCATCGACAGCGCCTTGCGGATCGCGTCGGTGGCGCGGTCGGGACCGACGCACAGGACGGTCACCTCGCCCTCGCCGGCCTCCTTGATCTTCAGCGCCTCCTCGACGGCGCGCTCGTTGATCTCGTCGAGCACGGCGTCGGCGGACTCGCGGTCCAGCGTGTAGTCGGACTCGTTGAGCTTTCGCTCCGAGTAGGTGTCTGGCGCCTGCTTGACCAGTACGACGATGTTGGTCATGGGTCTCCTTCGACCTCCTGGATCTGTCAGGGAGAGAGGCGGGCCGTGCCGCGGGAGCACCGCAAATGCGTTACTGGCCGGTAGATTAAGGGGAAACGCTGCGCTTGGCCCGGCGAGGTGACCGCATTCACCTGGAATCGCGAGTTAACGGTACGATAGTCCCAGTAGATCTGCTACGCGGCGTGACTACTGCAGGTATATGTTCTACGGCTGAAGGGTCCAACGGCCTACTACTAATGGGTGGCTAGGAAGTAGCCTCCGGGACTGTGCCCGTAGCAGTCATCACCGATTCGACCGCCTGCATACCCGAACAGCTGGCGGCTCAGTGGGGCATCGCGGTCGTTCAGGTCCAGCTGGTCGTGGACGACCGAATCGATGACGAGTCCCGGTTCGACCGGAACGAGTTGATCGAGATGTTGCGCGCAGGCCGCCACGTCTCCACGAGACCTCCGGACCCCGGCGCCTTCTTCTGGACCTACCAGGACGCCGTCAGCGCCGGCGCCGACGCGATCGTCAGCCTGCACATCTCCGGCAAGATGTCGGCCACCGCCGAGGCCGCGCGCGAGGCCGCACAGCAGATCAAAGTGCCCGTCTACGTCATCGACAGCGGCACCACCGGAATGAGCCTCGGCTTCGCCGCGCTCTCCGCAGCCAGAGCAGCCGCGGCGGGCGGGCAGCCGCAGCGGGTGATCGACGCCGCCGTGCGCCGCTTCCGCGGCGGCAACGAGTTCGTCTACGTCGACACGCTCGAGTACCTCCGCCGGGGCGGCCGGATCGGTGGCGCCTCCGCGATGCTCGGCACGGCGCTGTCGATCAAACCCCTGCTGACGGTGGCCGACGGCGAGGTCGCGCCGCTGGCCAGAACGGCCGGGACGAAGCGCGCCCTCGCCAAGCTGGCCGACCTGGCGGTGCGCCGCGCCGGAACGGAGCCGGTCGACGTCGCCATCGCCTGCGCGATCCCCTCCGACCGGGAGATGTCGATGGTGAGCCAGCTGCGCAGCCGGGTGCCCGGCCTGCGCGAGATCATCCTCGTGCAGGCCAGCACGGTGATCACCGCGCACGTCGGCCCCGGAGCCCTCGGCATCACGATCTCGTCGGCGACGTGAGCCGGAATCCGCGAGGCCGCCGCGACGTTGGATACTCGCCGGACCGGAGGACATCCCGTCACGCTCGGAGGACAACATGGCATCGCTGTTCAGCAAGGTCGCCCGGTTCGCGAACAGCCCGCAGGGCCGTCGCGCGATCCAGCAGGCCAAACGCATGGCCAACGATCCCCGCAAGCGCCAGCAGGCCAAGGACCTCGTCGAGCGCTTCCGTGGCAGGGGCAAGGGCGGAGGGACCCCGCCGCCCGCCGGTCGCTGAGCCCCGCGCCGTTACGCTCGGCCCGTGACGACCACGCCATCAGACCGGGCCGAGACGCTGCACCTCACCGGCGAGCGCACCGTGCCGGGCGTGCCGGAGGAGAACTACTGGTTCCGGCGGCACGAGGCCGCCTACGTCGCGCTGCTGCCCTACTGCGCGGATGCCACCGTGCTGGAGGCCGGGTGCGGTGAGGGCTACGGTGCCGGACTGATCGCCCGGCACGCCGCGCGGGTGCTGGCGCTGGACTACGACCAGCAGGCGAGTGCGCACGTGGCGCGGACCTATCCCGGTACGCACGCCGTCCGGGCGAACCTGGCGTTCCTGCCCGTCCGCTCGGGCGCGGTCGACGTCGTGGCGAACCTTCAGGTCATCGAGCACCTGTGGGACCAGGGTGGTTTCCTGGCCGAATGCCGCCGGGTCCTGCGTCCCGGTGGCAGGCTGCTCGCCACCACACCCAACCGGCTCACCTTCACACCCGGCAGCGACACACCGCTGAATCCGTATCACACCAGGGAACTCGCACCGTCCGAACTGGACTGCCTGCTGCGCGAGGCGGGCTTCGACGTCGAGTTGCTGCACGGCCTGCACCACGGCCCGGGAGTGCGCGCGCTCGACGAGCGCTACGGCGGCTCGATCATCGAGGCCCAGCTCGACGTGGTGCTGGGGCAGCTGCCGGGGCAGGCAGGCTGGCCCGCCGGACTGCTCGCCGACGTCGCCGCGATCCGGGCCTCCGATTTCGCCGTGCACGGCGCGGACCTGGACGCGAGCCTCGATCTGCTGGCCGTGGCGGTGCGGCCGTGACCGCGACCGAGCCCGAGGGCACCTTCTGCCTCGTCCTGCACAGCCACCTGCCCTGGCTCGCGCACCACGGCTCCTGGCCGGTCGGCGAGGAATGGCTGTACCAGGCGTGGGCGCACTCCTACCTTCCGGTGACCGACCTGCTGCGCCGGTTCGCCGACGAGGGCAAGCGGGACGTGCTCACGCTGGGCGTCACACCTGTCCTCGCCGCGCAGCTCGACGATCCCTACTGCCTGCGCGCGTTCCACGCCTGGCTCGGCGACTGGCAGCTGCGCACGCAGCACGCCGCGTCGCTGTGGCGCGGCGACGACCTGCTCAGCTCACTGGCCGCGGACGAGTACCGCGCCGCCACGGGCGCGCTGGAGGAGTTCGAGGGCCGCTGGCGGCACGGTTTCTCCCCGGTGCTGCGGTCCCTCGTGGACTCCGGGGTGGCCGAGCTGCTCGGCGGGCCGCTGACGCATCCGTTCCAGCCACTACTGGACGAGCGCGTGCGGTCGTTCGCGCTGCGCGGCGGGCTCACCGACACGGCACTGCGGCTCGGGCACCGGCCCGCAGGCATCTGGGCGCCGGAGTGCGGCTACGCCCCCGGCATGGAGGACGGCTACGCCGCCGCCGGTGTGCGCCGGTTCCTCGTGGACGGTCCCTCGCTGCGCGGCGACACGTCCGCGGCGCGCACGGTCGGCTCATCCGACGTGGTCTGCTTCGGCCGGGACCTGGAGGTGACCTACCGGGTGTGGTCGCCGAAGTCCGGCTACCCGGGACACAGCGCCTACCGCGACTTCCACACCTGGGCGCACGACGTCGGGCTCAAGCCGTCGCGGGTGACCGGCAAGCACATCGAGCCCGCCGACAAGGCACCGTACGATCCCGCGCTCGCGGCCGACACCCTCCACCAGCACGTCAAGGACTTCGTGGACACCGTGGTCGGCAGGCTGCGTGAGCTCCGCGAACGGCACGGCCGCCGCTCGCTGGTCGTGGCCGCCTACGACACGGAGCTGTTCGGTCACTGGTGGCACGAGGGACCGGCCTGGCTGGAGGGCGTGCTGCGGGCGCTGCCCGAGGCCGGGGTGCGGGTGACGACGCTGCGCGGCGCGCTGGAGGCCGGGCACCTCGGCGGCCCGGTCGACCTGCCCGCGTCGTCCTGGGGCTCGGGCAAGGACTGGCGGGTCTGGGATGGCGAGCAGGTCGCCGACATGGTCCAGGAGAACGCGAACCTGCAACGGCGGCTGCTCGACCTGGAGACCGGAGGGCAGGTCCGGGACCCCGCCGCCGACCAGGCGGTCACCGAGGCGCTGCTGGCCATGTCGAGCGACTGGGCCTTCATGGTGACCAAGGACTCGGCCGCGGACTACGCGTGCCGGAGGGCCAGGGTGCACACCGAGCGCTTCGACGAGGTGGCGGCGCTGCTGCGCGCGGGCAGCCCGGCGGCGCGCGCCCGCGCGGCCGCGTTGCGCGCTGAGGACGGTCCGTTCGGGCACGTGGACGCGCGGGCGCTGTAGGGCTCACCCACGCAGGTGGAGTGGAAGTCCCGTTAGGGCGATCAACCGGGATCGGGCGGCGGTTGCTGTGTTCCACTTCACAGATGGACGCATCGACGGCACACCCCCGGTTCCGGATCCTCGCGGCGCTGCTCGCCGCCTGTCTCGTACTGGTGCTCGGCCCGGCCGCCGCGGCGGGCGCGGATACCGGCGCCGGTCCGAAGAAGGACCTGAAGGTTCACGCGAAGGTCGACAAGGACGTCGTCAAGGTCAAGGAGAAGGTCAAGGTCAAGGGCGGGCTGGACGTCCGCGCGGACGCCCGCGGCGACGGCGCGCGCGGCCTGGAGCCGATCATCGTTCAGTCGCTGCGGGCCGGCGCCTGGGTGAACCTGACCACCTCGTCGTGCCGGCCGAACGGGAAGTTCAACCTGAGCCTGAGCTTCCACCTCTCGGCCCACCTCACGCTGCGCGTGTACCACCCCGAGACACAGGTCTACGCCGCCGCTCACTCCGAGGTGTTCACGCTCGCCGTGGTGTGAGCGCTTCCGGCGGCCAGCACCGCGCGGTTGCGCTCGGCCACCACCGGCACCGACGCCTTCACGATCCGGCGGTCGTAGGTCAGCAGGCCGTTGACCTCGTTCTCCACGTCGGTGGTCTGCGTGTAGACGGCGCCGGACAGCCCGGACTCCCCGGCGAGCCGTTCCAGCTCGCGGCTGAGGTCGGCATAGCGGCGGGTGAGCTCCTCGGAGTCGGCGGTCATCTCGTACGCCTGCGGTGGGCCCGGCCACACGTGCCCCTCCAGGACCAGCCCGAGCCCACCGTACTCGCCGTCGAGTACCGCCCGGCCGTCCCGCACCCGCGGGCGGCCGGGCCCGACGTAGGTGTGGTCGTCGTAGACGTCCCCGGCCCCGGAGTCGGGATGGGAGTGGCAGCAGTTGACGCCACTGCCGGCGATCACGAGTCGCCCGGGGTCGGCCACCTTGACCTCCTCGGCGATCCGGGCGGTGTCGTACTCGCCCCAGCCCTCGTTGAACGGCACCCAGCCGATGATCGCGGTCACGCCCCTGAGCTGGTGCAGCAGCGCGGCCAGCCCGGCCTCGAACCGCTCCCTCGCCCGCGCGACCGGCGGCGCCTGCGGTCCGGGCGGGTTCTCGAGCACCACCGGCAGTGAAGGGACGTCCTGCCACACCAGCAGACCGAGCCGGTCCGCCCAGTGGTACCACCGCGCCGGCTCGACCTTGACGTGCTTGCGCACGCAGTTGAAGCCGAGCTCCTTCGTCCGCTCCAGGTCCGACCGCAGCGCCTCGTCGGTGGGCGCCGTGTAGATCCCGTCCGGCCAGTAACCCTGGTCGAGCAGGCCGTGCAGGAACGTGATGCGGCCGTTGAGCGCGATCCGGGGCCTGCCCCGCTCGTCGTCGGCCAGCCCGATCGTGCGCAGGCCGGCGTAGCCGCCCACCTCGTCCACCACGCGACCGTCCTCGGCGAGCACCCGGACGGTCAGGTCGTAGAGGTACGGGTCGTCCGGGCTCCACAGCCGCGGCCGCGGCACCGGCAGCCGCAGCGGCCGCCCGCAGGCGCCGCTCCCCCGGGCGGCCTCCCCGCCGTCCGGCTCGGTCACGACGACCTCCACCCGCTTGCCCGCCGCGTCCGGGACGCGCGGGGTGACGGTGAAGCCGGTCGTGTCGGACGTGATGTCGAGCTCGCTGACGTGGACCGACGGCACCGGTTCGAGCCAGACCGTCTGCCAGATGCCGGACGCGCCGCTGTAGAGGATTCCGCCGGGCCGGTCGGCCTGCTTGCCCACGGGAAAGGTCGCGCGGTTGCCGGTGTCCACGGCCCGCACCACGATCTCCTGCTCCCCTTCGGCGCGCAGTACCCCGGTGAGCTCCACGCTGAAGGCGGTGTAGCCGCCCTCGTGCTCGGCGACGCGCTGGTTGTTGACCCACACCGTGGCCGCCTGGTCCACGGCGCCGAAGTGCAGCAGCACGCGCTCGTGCGACCAGTCGCCGGGGACCTCGAAGGTGCGCCGGTACCACATCTCGTCGTCGTGACGGCCGATGCCGGACAGCGCCGACTCCGGCGGGTAGGGCACCAGGATCCGCTCGCCCCGGCGGACCGGCCCGGCGCCGGTGCGGCTGGTGTACTCCCACAGCCCGTTGAGGTTCCGCCACCGCGCGCGGACCAGCTGCGGCCGCGGATACTCGGGAAGGCAGTTCTCCGGCCCGACCTGCTCGGTCCACGGTGTGCTCAGCGGAGGTCTCGTGGTCATCGTGATCGATGCTCGCAGACATCGGCCGACGCGTCGCCCCACCGAAAGAGACTCATGAGTAACCTCCACTCATGCGCGTGCTGATGCTGTCGTGGGAGTACCCACCCGTCGTGGTCGGGGGGCTTGCCCGGCACGTCCACGCGCTGGCCCGGCACCTGGTCCGCGACGGCCACGAGGTGGTCGTCCTGTGCCGGCACGTCGCGGGCACCGACGCGGAGACGCATCCGAAGACGGACCGGGTGGTCGAGGGCGTGCGGATCATCCGGGTCGCCGAGGACCCGATGCACGTGACGTTCGAGCGCGATCTCGTGGCGTGGACGCTCGCGATGGGGCACGCGATGATCCGGGCCGGGATCGAGCTGCTGCGCGGCTGGCAGCCGGACGTGGTGCACGCCCACGACTGGCTGGTCACCCATCCGGCGATCGCACTCGCGGAGTCCGCGCGGGTGCCACTGGTCGGCACGATTCACGCGACGGAGGCGGGCAGGCACTCCGGCTGGCTCTCCCACCCGCTCAACCAGCAGGTGCACTCGGTCGAATGGTGGCTGGCGAACCGGGTGGACGCGCTCATCACCTGCTCGCAGGCGATGCGCCGCGAGGTGGCGCATCTGTTCGAGGTCTCCGCCGAGGACATCACCGTGATCCACAACGGTATCGAGGAACGCGGCTGGCAGGTCCCCGAGGACGAGATCCGGCAGGCCCGCGAGGCGCACAGCCCGGGCGGCGCACCGCTGCTGCTCTACTTCGGCAGGCTGGAGTGGGAGAAGGGCGTGCAGGATCTGCTCGCCGCGTTGCCTGCGATCCGCAAGCGGCACCCGGGCACCCGCCTCGTGGTCGCCGGCAAGGGCAGGCACCTGGAGGAGCTGGTCGAGCAGGCCCGGCGACTGCGGCTGATGCGCGCGGTCGACTTCGCGGGGCACCTCTCCGACCGTGACCTGCGTGCGGCGCTGGCGGCGGCCGACGCGGTGGTGCTGCCGAGCCGGTACGAGCCGTTCGGGATCGTGGCACTGGAGGCGGCCGCGGCGAAGGCCCCGCTCGTGGCGTCGACGGCGGGCGGGCTCGGCGAGCTCGTCGTCGACGGCGAGACCGGTCTGGCCTTCTCTCCCGGTGACGTCGGGGCGATCACCTCGGCGGTGGACACGGTGCTCGCCGACGCGGAGGCCGCCGAGCGGCGGGCGTGCGCCGCCCAGTCCCGGCTGGCAGCCGACTTCGACTGGGTGCGCATCGCCGCGGCCACGGCCGAGGTCTACCGCCGCGCCCGCGTCCGCGAGCCGGAGGATCTCGGCCGTCCCAAGATCGCCACCGGCAACGCGTTCGAGCCCTAGCTGTACGAGGGCTGGACGTTGGTGACGCCAACCGGGAGTCGTGAGGCCGGTGGCCGTCCGTCGGCCCCGCTGTGGGGACGGTGGACTCACAGTGGTTGTAGTGGATGTTCCAGACCGCGATAGCTGCTGAGCGGGCGTCCTCGCTGGTGAAGTCTCGGCGTAGAGCAGTTCGTCGGCGAGGATGCGCAGCGTGTACGGCTTGGTCCTCTGATCCGCGGTGGCTCCCTTCTCGTCCGCGAGCGGCCCGGTGCAGGAGGGTCGGGAGAAGCCGTCGATGGGGTTTTGTGCTGGGAACCGCCGATCGAGCACTCCGTGAGGTCAAGCCCGAGGATCCGGTCATGCGCGGCGGCCGCTTCGGCCGCCACCTGGTCATGGACGCCGGCGCTGATCCACTGGTTGTGTCGGGTTCGCAGTGTCGTGTCCGGAACCACGTGGTTCCCCACGAACAACCCACTACGAGCCGGGTCGGGATCCTTCGAAACACACTCGGTCGCTGATGCGAGGGCTGTGGCAGCGAAGCGGGTGACCATCGGTCGGGACGGGCAACAACGTTTCGATCGCGGCGAACATCGCGTCCACCACGTCAGGTAGGAGAGCCGAGCCAACCCACCGATCCGGGGATGGTCACCACCCCCTGCAGTCTCTAACCCAGCTCCAACCTGCTTTGGCCTTTGGAGAGCCAGCGTTGAGGGGTCATGCGAATCAACACGTTGGTTTCGTCCCGGATCGATTCGGCATAACCGACCGCCTGTTCGCGTGGCAGGTACCGCTCGGCCATGGCCAGCACATCGTCGTAGGTGGCGTCGTCGAACGCCGCGGGACCATCGGCGGCGGCATATCGATACGGTGGCTCCGCCACCTGCGCGATGAGCGTGAAGCGGCCGACGCCACGGATCAGCTTCGCCTTGACCGAATCCGGCGACGTCAGCACCGCCACCGAGCCACCAGGTTCGTAGTCGTACCAGACCGGTACCGTCAGCGGCGCTCGTCCCGATCGTTCTACCGCGAGCACCCCGACGTGGGGCTCGGCGAGGAAGGCCTCCCTTTCATCCGCGGTCATGGTCGACGACATCTCTGCTCCCATCTCAAGGTTGAATTGACATCGGCCCGGCCGAACAGGCCCACGGTTTGCCGACATCGACGGTGCGGGTCAAGCGTGGTCTCCGGCCTCTTGGGACAGGCTGAACTCCACACCCTGATCGTCGGTGCAGTGGGCGTAGGCGCCAGACGGGATAGTGACCGGATCCTCTGCCGTACCGCCGAGTTCGCGCACCCGAGCGACGGCAGCCTCGATGTCGTCCACGGCGAAGAAGATCCGCGGGTGTCGCGAGGAGCCCTTGTGCAGGGCACCGCCCATCGGCTCGGGGCCCCGGATCATTGAGTAGCCCGGAAAGTTCCCCTCGTAGAACGTCCAGCCGAACAGCGAGCTCCAGAACCGCTCGGTGGCGGCGATGTCGCTGCCCGGCACCTCGAAGTACGTGATTTTTCCACTCATAAACCGTACCTTCCCATGTCAATGTTCTGACATCCACGCTATGTCAGACTACTGACATGGAGCAAGAGACGGTCGGCGATCTGGCGCTATCCGTGGGCTACGTCCTCAAGCAGGTGCACGCCTCACTGCGCACCGCGATGGACGAGGTCCTACGGCCACTGGATCTGACCGTGCCCCAATACGCATGCCTCGAACTGCTCGGCCAGCACCCCGGACTGTCCAACTCCGAACTCGCCCGCCGTGCCTTCGTCACCCGCCAATCGATGAACCTCGTCGTCCACCGACTACAAGAGCGCGGACTGCTCACCCGGCCTGATCAGGCAACCCACGGGCGGGCACGGCCGACAGAGCTCACCCATGACGGACACACCGTGCTACACAAGGCCAGCGTCGCCGTTCGCGCCGTCGAGAAGGAGCTGTTCTCACCGTTGTCCCGCCAGCAGCAGCACCGGCTACGCGAGGACCTCACCGCCTGCGTGACCGCTTCCCACACCACAAACCGACCCCGCGCCTGACACACCTAGCGGGCATGTCCCCAATGCGGCATTCGGTGCGTTGAAAGCAACGGGTGCCGCATCGGGGCGCGTCCGGCGTACTCAGAACACCGGAAGCGGCACCCCGCGCTCGTGTTCGGGGCGCGGGCCGCGGATGCGGCGCTCGGCCTCGGTGATCGGGACGTCGTTGATGCTGGCCTCACGGCGGCGCATCAGGCCGTCCTCGGTGAACTCCCAGAGCTCGTTGCCGTAGCTGCGCCAGTACTGCCCGCTCGCGTCGTGGCACTCGTACTGGAAGCGCACCGCGATCCGGTTGTCGCGAAAGGCCCACAGCTCCTTGCGCAGCGCGTAGTCCAGTTCCCGCTCCCACTTCTCGCACAGGAACGCGATGATCCCGTCCCGGCCGACGACGTGCCGGTCGCGGTTACGCCACACGGAGTCCTCGGTGTAGGCGAGCGCGACGCGTTCCGGGTCGCGGGTGTTCCAGGCGTCCTCGGCGCCCTGCACCTTCTGCGCCGCGGTGTCCTCGTCGAACGGGGGAAACGGTGGACGGGCGGCCATGAAACACTCCTCGCATCGATGGAGAACGATCGTTCTCCGGCTGGCCGTTAGAGTAGAGAACGAACGTTCTCCACGCCAGGGATGAGAGCCATGGATCACGAAGAGGCGAGGGCACGGCTACTGGACGCCGCCGAGACCGAGTTCTACGGGCACGGCGTCCGGGCGGTCGGCATGGACACCATCCGGGCTCGTTCCGGCGTGTCGCTCAAGCGGCTTTACCAGTGCTTTCCGGCGAAGGAGCAGCTGGTCGAGGCCTACCTGCTCCGCCGGGACGAACGCTGGCGGAGCTCCCTCGCCGACTATGTGGCCACCTACGCGCACACTCCCGCGGACGCGCCGACGGCCGTGTTCGACTGGCTGCTGGAGTGGTTCGCCGAGCCGGATTTCCGGGGCTGCGCGTTCGTCAACTCCTTCGGCGAGCTCGGCACGGACTCGCCCCGGATCGCCGCAGCGATCCGGCTGCACAAGGACGCCGTCCGCGGCTACCTGCGCTCACTCACCGAGAGGCTGGATGTCGCGGACCCGTACGCCCTCGCGGAGCAGCTGTTCACCCTGCTGGAAGGGGCGACCGTGCTGGCCGCGATCTCCGGCGACCCGGCGGCAGCCCGCACCGGACGCTCCGCGGCCGCAACCCTGCTCGCCGCCGCCCGACCCGCTCGTGAGTGCTGACACGAGTTAGAACTCGTGTCAGCACTCACGAGTCGTGGTCAGCGCGGCTGGGTGAGGTAGCGCGCGTAGGCGGCCGTGGTGAAGAAGTTCGGCAGCTTCTCGCCGAGCGCGGTCTCCACGAACAGCTCCCGCGCGTCGTCCAGCCGGTTGCCCGCGCCCAGATCCGCCCGGACCTCGGCAAGCTCCGAGTCGAGCAGCTCGTACGCCAGCTCACGGGTGAGCACGGTTCCGTCGTCGAGCTTCGTGCCGTTGCGGATCCACTGCCACACCTGGCAACGCGCGATCTCGGCCGTGGCGGCGTCCTCCATCAGCCCGGAGATCGCCGCGGCCCCGGTCCCGCGCAGCCACGCGTCGACGTAGCGCAGCGCCACGTTGATGTTGGCTCGCACACCGCTCTCGGTGACCTCGCCACCCGCGCTCGCCACGTCGAGGAGGTCCTCCGCGGTGACCACCACGTCCTCGCGCAGCTTGCCGAGCTGGTTGGGCCAGCCACCGAGCACCTCGTCGAAGACCTCGCGGCAGACCGGAACCAGCCCGGGGTGCGCGACCCAGGACCCGTCGAAGCCGTCCCCGGCCTCACGCTCCTTGTCCTGCCGCACCTTCTCCAGCGCGGCAGCGTTGGCATCCGGGTCCCTGCTCGGGATGAACGCGGCCATCCCGCCGATCGCGTGCGCGCCGCGCCGGTGGCAGGTCCGCACCAGCAGCTCGGTGTAGGCGCGCATGAACGGCACCGTCATCGTCACCTGCGCCCGGTCGGGCAGCACGAAGTCGGCGCCAGCGTCGCCGAAGTTCTTGATGACGCTGAAGATGTAGTCCCACCGCCCCGCGTTCAGCCCGGCGGCGTGCTCGCGCAGCTCGTACAGGATCTCGTCCATCTCGAAGGCGGCGGTGATCGTCTCGATCAGCACGGTCGCCCGGATGGTGCCCTGCGGGATGCCAAGCTCGCGCTGCGCGAAACGGAACACGTCGTTCCACAGCCGCGCCTCGTGGTGGCTCTCCAGCTTGGGCAGGTAGAAGTACGGGCCGCTGCCGCGGGCCAGGAGCTGGCGGGCGTTGTGGAAGAAGTACAGGCCGAAGTCGACGAGGCTGGCCGAAACCGGGCGGCCGTCGATGCGGATGTGCTTCTCGACGAGGTGCCAGCCGCGCGGCCTGGCGACGATCGTGGCCGGCTCGTCCCCGATCGTGTAACGCTTGCCGCCCTCGGTGGTGAAGTCGATGTTCCGGCGGATCGCGTCGTACAGGTTGAGCTGACCGCCCACGACGTTGTCCCAGGTCGGCGACAGGGCATCCTCGAAGTCGGCGAGCCACACCCTGGCGCCGGAGTTCAGCGCGTTGACCGTCATCCTGCGGTCGGTCGGACCGGTGATCTCGACCCGCCGGTCCTCCAGCCCCGGGGCCGGGGGTGCCACGCTCCAGGACTCGTCGCGCCTGATCGACGCCGTCTCGGGCAGGAAGCCCAGCGTCTCCTCGCCCGATGCCAGCCGTTCGCGGCGGCGCCTGCGGGCGTCCAGCAGCTCACGCCTGCGGCCGGCGAAGGCGTTGTCCAGCCGTGCGACGAAGTGGAGCGCCGCGGGGGTGAGGATCTCGTCGAACCGTTCACCGGTGCGCCCGGAAACGTCGATCCGGTAGTTGAGCGTGTCAGCCATCTCGTCCCTCCGGGGGAAATGTCCTGGGAGAAGGCCCGTCGCCGGGTGGACGGCCGGGAAAACCGTCCACCCGGCGACGGGGCTAGCAGGTCAGAACTGCGCTTCCTCGGTCGAACCCTTGAGAGCGGTGGTGGAGCTCTCCGGGTTCAGCGCCGTGCTGACCAGGTCGAACCAGCCCGTACCGGCCTCGCGCTGGTGCTTGGTGGCGGTGTAGCCACGCTCCTCCGCCGCGAACTCCCGCTCCTGCAGGTCGACGTAGGACGTCATGCCGTCGCGGGCGTAGCCGTGCGCCAGGTCGAACATCGAGTAGTTCAACGCGTGGAAGCCGGCCAGCGTGATGAACTGGAACTTGTAGCCCATGTGCCCGAGCTCGCGCTGGAACTTGGCGATGGTCGCGTCGTCCAGGTGCTTGCGCCAGTTGAACGACGGCGAGCAGTTGTAAGCCAGCATCTGGTTCGGGTACTTGGCCTTGATCGCCTCGGCGAACTCGCGGGCGACCTCGAGGTCGGGCTCCGAGGTCTCCATCCAGAGCAGGTCGGCGTACTCGGCGTAGGCAAGCCCGCGGTCGATGCAGGGCTCGATGCCGTTGCGCACCTTGTAGAAGCCTTCCGACGTGCGCTCGCCGGTGAGGTACTTCTGGTCCCGCTCGTCCGCGTCGCTGGTGAGCAGCGTGGCGGCCTGCGCGTCGGTACGGGCGATGACCAGCGACGGCACGCCGGCGACGTCGGCCGCGAGCCGGGCGGCGTTGAGGGTGCGCTCGTGCTGCTTGGTCGGGATCAGCACCTTGCCGCCGAGGTGGCCGCACTTCTTCTCGGAAGCGAGCTGGTCCTCCCAGTGCACGCCGGCCGCACCCGCGTTGATCATGGCCTTCATCAGCTCGAACGCGTTGAGCGGACCGCCGAAGCCAGCCTCGGCGTCGGCGACGATCGGCGCGTACCAGTCGATGTCGGTGTTGCCCTCCGCCCAGTTGATCTGGTCAGCGCGGCCGAGCGCGTTGTTGATCCGGCGGACCACGGCCGGCACCGAGTTGGCCGGGTAGAGGCTCTGGTCCGGGTAGGTCTGACCGGCGAGGTTCGCGTCGGCCGCCACCTGCCAGCCGGACAGGTAGATCGCCTTGAGGCCGGCGCGGACCTGCTGGACGGCCTGGTTGCCGGTCAGCGCGCCCAGCGCGTGGACGTAGTCCTCGCTGTGCAGCAGCTTCCAGAGCTTCTCCGCGCCACGGCGAGCCAGTGTGTTCTCCTCGACGACGCTGCCCCGCAGCTTCACCACGTCGGTCGCCGAGTACGAGCGCCGCACGCCCTGCCAGCGCGGGTCGGTCTCCCACTCCTTGGCCAGCTTGGCTGCTTCCTGCTCGAACTGAGTCATCTGACTTCTCCAACATTGCGAACTTTGCGATTACTCGCCTGCTTGCCATGACCATGACATGCGCTGGGAAAACTAGGCCAGCGCTCCAATTTGCCAATTTGTGCGAATTTTCCGTAGGATATTGCGAAGCTTGTGAATCACGCGTTCACAACGCACGACGAATGTGCCGACTTGATCGGTACCGAACAGGAAACCCTTCGGAGGGCAACGGTCAGCGTGGACAAAACCTTCGCCGGAGCGCGGCTGCGCCATCTGCGGGAGAGCCGCTCGATGAGCCAGGCCGACCTGGCCCGGCTGCTGGAGATCTCGCCCAGCTACCTCAACCAGATCGAGCACAACTCCCGGCCCTTGACCGTTCCAGTGCTGCTACGGATCACCGAGGCGTTCGGGGTGGACGCCGAGTTCTTCGCCAACAGCGACACCTCCCGGCTGGTGGCCGACGTCCGCGAGGCACTGCTGGACGAGGCGATCAGCGCCGACGTGTCGCCGAGCGAGATCAACGAGCTCGCGAACAACCTGCCGACCATGGCCGAGGCGCTGGTGAAGCTGCACCGCCGCTACCGCAACGCGGTGGAGAACACCGCCGCGCTCGTCACCGAGGACGGCCGGGGCACGCACGGCAGCGCAGCCGCGCTGCTGCCGCACGAGGAGGTGCGCGACTTCTTCTACGAGCGGGAGAACTACGTCGCCGAGCTGGACGAGCGCGCCGAGCGCATGCACGACGAGCTCGGCCTGCGGCGCGGCGAGATCCGCAACGGGCTGCGCGAGCGGCTCACCGAGCGTTACGGCGTGACGATCACGAGCGAGGGCATCGACGAGGCGGCCGGTGAGCAGCACCGGTACGAGCCGGAGGGCCGGGTGCTGCGGATGGCACCGAGCCTGCGCATCGGGCAGCAGGCGTTCCGCATGGCCTCACAGATCGCACTGCTGGAGTACGACGACCTGATCACCGAGCTGGCCGACTCGTGGGCGTTCTCCGGCCAGCCCGCGCGCTCGCTGGCGCGGGTGGGCCTCGCCAACTACTTCGCGGGCGCGCTGATCCTGCCCTACCGCGCCTTCCACTCCGCCGCCGAGCGGCTCCGCTACGACATCGAGCTGCTGTGCGACCACTTCGGCGTCGGCTTCGAGACGGTGTGTCACCGGCTGTCCACGTTGCAGCGCCCGAAGCTGCGGGGCATCCCGTTCTCGTTCGTGCGGGTCGACCGCGCGGGCAACATGTCCAAGCGGCAGTCCGCGGCGGGCTTCCACTTCTCCCGCGTTGGCGGCGCGTGCCCGCTGTGGGTGATCTACGAGGCGTTCACGGCGCCCGGCAAGATCCTCACCCAGGTGGCCACGCTGCCCGACGGCAAGAGCTACTTCTGGATCGCCCGCACGATCTCGCGCAACATCGGCGGCTACGGCAGCCCCGGCAAGATGTTCACCGTCGGGCTCGGCTGCGAGCTGCGGCACGCGCGGCGGCTGGTGTACTCGGCCGGCCTCGACATCGACGACAAGTCGGCCGCGACCCCGATCGGCATGGGCTGCAAGGTGTGCGAGCGGCCGGCCTGCCCGCAGCGAGCGTTCCCCACGATCGGCAAGCAGCTCACCGTGGACGAGAACACGAGCACGTTCGTCCCCTATCCGGCGGTGCCGAAAAAGACTCGTGAGTGCCTGCACGAGTTCTAACTCGCGTAGGCACTCACGAGTCGCCCAGCGTCTTCTGCAGGGCCTTGTTCGCCTTGCGCGCCATGTCCTGCACGGCCTCGCGCCGCTCGGCGTCCGCCGCGTAGTCGGCCTTGCGGTCACGTACCACCCGTGCGGGCGAGCCGACGGCGATGCCGTAGTCGGGGACGTCGCCCCGCACCACCGCGTGCGCGCCGAGCACACAGCCCCGGCCGACGCGGCTGCCCTTCAGCACCGAGACCTTCGTGCCGATCCAGGTGTCCGGGCCGATCCGCACCGGCGCCTTCACGATCCCTTGGTCCTTGATCGGCAGGTTGATGTCGGTGGTGACGTGGTCGAAGTCGCAGACGTAGACCCAGTCGGCGATCAATGCCGCGGAGCCGATCTCGATGTCGAGGTAGGCGTTGACCACGTTCTGCCTGCCGAACACCGTCTTGTCCCCGATCCGCACCGAGCCCTCGTGGCAGCGGATCGCGTTGCCGTCGCCGATGTGCACCCAGCGGCCGATCTCCAGGCGCCCGTAGCCGGGGCGGCAGTGGATCTCCACGTCGCGGCCGAGAAAGACCATGCCACGGAGCACGACGTGGGGGTTGGTGACGCGGAACTTCAGCAGCCGCCAGTACCGCACCAGGTACCAGGGCGTGAAGGCCCGGTTGCGCACGATCCAGCGCAGCGAGTCGCGGGTCAGGAACCGTGCCTGCTGCGGATCTCGGCGAGCCCGCCGCCATGCCTGCACCCGGGACAGCACCGGTGATCCCCACATCGACGTCATGAGGTGACCGTAACCTGTCGGCACGGCCGCCGAAGCAGAGGAGCACCCGCGTGGGGACCAAGCTGATCATCGACACCGATCCGGGGGTGGACGACGCCTTCGCGATCGCGCTCGCCGCGCTCAGCGACGACGTCGAGCTGCTGGGGGTGACCACGGTGTTCGGCAACGTCCCGCTGTCCGCCACCACCCGCAACGCGCGCCGCGTGCTGGCGCTGTGCAAGCGCGCCGACGTGCCGGTCGCGGCGGGAGCGCCACGACCGCTGGTGCATCCGCACCCGCACGCCGCGCGGTACGCGCACGGCGCCGACGGGCTCTCCGGTCGTTCCGCGGCGCTGCCGGAGCCCGGCCGCGAACTGGAGCCGGTTGACGCCGTGAGCCTGCTGGCCACGCTGCTGGAGGCGGCCGACGAGCCGGTCACCGTCGCCCCGATCGGTCCGCTGACGAACATCGCCGCGCTGCTCGCGGCGCACCCGGGCGTGCACGACAAGATCGCGCGGGTGGTGATCATGGGCGGAGCGCTCGGCCACGGCAACACCACCGCGGCCGCCGAGTTCAACGTCTGGAGCGACCCCGAGGCCGCCCGCCGGGTGCTCGGCGGCGGCGAGGTGCCGTGCGTGCTCGTCCCGATGGACCTCACCTACCGGTGCGCGGTGGACACCGGGTGGCTGGGCACACTGGCCGCCTCCGGCCCGGTCGGCGCCGCGCTCGACGCGCTCACCCCCGACTATCTCGACCACTACCGCAAGGCACTCGGCTGGGACGGGGTCGTGCTGCACGACGCGGTCGCCCTCGCGGAAGCGATCCGCCCGGGGATCCTGCGCACGGAGACCTTCCCGATCGAGGTGGAGTGCTCGTTCGGGCCCTCCAGGGGCGCCACCGTGGTGGACCAGCGACGGCCGGAGCTGCGCGCGGACACCGAAGGGAGTCCGGACCCGACGGCGGTGGTCGTCGCGGTCGACACCGACCTCGACGATCTGCGCGCGTTCGTGCTCGGCCGACTCGCCGGCTGAGACGGCGGCTCACCCTCCATATACGGCCGTTGCCTATGCTGTGGACATGACCGTGGGGGACCAACCGCCTGCCGAGGACGACCGGGCGGCACCGCGACCGCGCAGACGCGCGCTGATCGTCGCGCTCGTCGCCGCGATGCTGGCGGCAGGGGGGCTCGTCGTCGCGCTGCGGATCGCCCCGGCCGACCAGCGGGTGAGCCCGGCGGCTGCGACCGACCTGCCACCGCAGGCCGCGACCACAACGCCCCCGCCGTCCAGCGAGGCCGGCACGGCGCCCGCCGCGCCGCGGAAGACCGCGGTCCCGGAGGAGTCAGGACCACGATTCGAGGCGTGGGTCGACGAGGTGGCCGGGTGGCTCGACATTCCGCGGCGCGCGATGCACGGCTACGCCGCCGCGACCGTGCAGCTCGCCGAGGAGCGGCCGGGCTGCCACCTGTCCTGGGTCACGGTCGCGGGAGTCGGCAAGACAGCCACCGACCACGGACGCACCGGCGGCGGAAAGGTCACCGGCGACGGCACCGTGTCGGCACCGATCGGCACGGTCGAGCTGCGCGACTTCGCGGGCGACGTCATCTCGGTTCCGGGCGCGGCGGGCCCGATGCAGCTCTCGCCCGCGGTGTGGCAGCGGTGGCGGGCGAGCGCCCCGGACGGCGAGCCGAACGTGCAGGACATCGACGACGCGGCACTGGCGGCCGGCCGGGCGCTGTGCGCGGACGGCCGGGATCTGGCCGACGGTGACGACTGGCTCGCCGGGGTGTCGGCCTTGCACGAGGCGCCGCTGTTCCTGCACCGGGTACTCGCGACGGCGAACGTCTACGGCACGGTCGGGCAGAGCGAGGAGCCCCCGAACAAGGCCGCGCTGACCGCGGTCGCCTTCGCGATCGACAAGATTGGCCTGCCCTACGTGTGGGGCGGCAACGGGCTGGAGAAGGGCGACGTCGGGTTCGACTGCTCGGGGTTGACCACGGCCGCCTACGCCCATGCCGGGATCGAGCTGCTGCGCACGGCGCACTGGCAGTACGGCAGCGTGCCGCTGGTCCCGGCCGGTGCGGAACCGAAGCTCGGCGACCTGATCTTCTACGGCGACCCGGCGACCAAGATCCACCACGTCGGCATCTACGTCGGCAACCAGCAGATGGTCGACGCCCCGACGTTCGGGCAGGCCGTCCAGGTGCACAACTACCGCAGTCCCGGCGACGACTACGCGGGAGCCGGCCGCCCGGCGAGTTAGAACCTATTGCATTTCAGGCAACATCGGCCGAGGACTACTCCAACGCCACGCCGATGACAATCGCGGCGGCGACGAACAACAGCACCGCGCTCCCCGCAATGACGAACCCACGCCTTGCCGCCCGTTTGAGGCGGTGAGGTTCCAGTCCGGTGCGTGGGTCGATGACCACGTTCTTCTGCACCGTCAACAATCCGCCAACCAGCAGGGCCACGCCGATGACAACGGATACCAGTGCGTGCAGACCCCACACCGTTTCGTCGGTGAAGGTGCGGAGGACGCCAATGGCCAGGAACCAGCCACCGGCCGCGCAAGCGGCGATGCCAAGGACATTACGAATTCGCCCTGGCGAGTTCACAGGGCGCCCGATATCCCGCGCCCATGTCCTCGCGTACTCGCGCGGCTTCCCGAACGCATCGCCGGGGTCTTCGCCACTCTCGGCGACATGCGCCTCGACCTCGGCGACGATCTGCCCGATCTTCTCGCCCGGCACGCCCCGCAACTGCAAGGCGATGATCAGGTTGTCGATGTACCTTTCAGCCGGCGCAGTTGTCACGGAACAAGACCTCCTCGGTTGTTCAGCTTTCGACTTTCGGGAATGGTCACTGCCCTCCTGGTGTGCTGTGGGTGACACCTATGGTTGCGGCGACTCGACCGGTCCACGCCACCCAGTCGGCCACCGACGCTTCGAGCACGCGAACACCCTCATCGGTGATGTCGACGATCTTTCGCCCCGGCCCGCCGACGCCACCGGTCCATTGAGAACGCAGTTGCCCACGATCCTCGAGGCGGCCAAGGATGGGATACAGCGTTCCTCCCTTGATGTCGCCCAGGCCGGCGTCACGAAGACGCTGTGCGATCTCGTACCCGTGAGTGAGTCCGCTCTCCTTGACGAGCGCGAGGACACACATCTCAATCGCCGCGCGGGTCCATGCCTGGGGCCACTGGTCGGTCACGCGGACAATTCTAGCGCTATCTAGTCAGTCACACAATCTAGATAGCGCTGCTGGCCGACGGCCGACGGTGCTACAAGCAGCCAGACTCACGGCAAGCACGCCCTCGATCCGTGGCGCTGGTCGACGGAGCGCTCACGGGGGAACCAGGACCGTGGAAGTCAGTAGTTGCGCGGGGCTACCAGGCCGGATTCGTAGGCGAGGACCACGAGCTGCGCGCGGTCGCGGGCGTGGAGCTTGACCATGGCTCGGTTGATGTGGGTCTTCGCGGTCAGCGGGCTGATCACCATGCGGCCGGCGATCTGGTCGTTGGACAGGCCCTGCGCGACCAGGGCGACGGCCTCGCGTTCGCGGTTGGTCAGTTCCTTCAGCCCCGCGCCGGTGCCGGTGTCGAGCGGCTGGGCGACGTACCGGTTTATCAGCTTGCGGGTGATCGACGGTGCGAGCAGGGCGTCGCCGCGCGCGGCGACGCGTACGGCGTGCAGGAAGTCTTCCGGCTGGATGTCCTTGACGAGGAATCCCGCCGCGCCGGCGCGCAGCGCGTTGAAGACGTACTCGTCCAAGCCGTAGTTGGTCAGGATGACGACGTGCACCGAAGCCAGCGCCGGGTCCGCGGCGATGCACCGGGTCGCCTCGATGCCGTCGATGACCGGCATCTGAATGTCGATGAGCGCGATGTCGGGCAGGTGTTTCCTGGCCAGCGCCAGGCCCTCGCCGCCGTCGGCGGCCTCGGCCACCACCTCGATGTCGTCCTCGACATCGAGGAGCGCGCGGAATCCACTGCGAATGAGCGGCTGGTCGTCGACGAGCAGCACCCGGATCATGACGTCCTGTCCACGGGAAGTTCGGCCTGGACGGTGAAGCCGCCCTCGCTGCGCGGTGCCGCCAGCAGGTGACCTCCGAGGGCGGTGACACGTTCGCGCATCCCGAGCAGCCCGACTCCGGGCACCGGCGCGGTGTCCGATGTGGCCTTGCCGTCGTCATCGACCCGTATGACCAGAGCGTCGGGGCGGCAGTCGATCCGGACCGACGCGGTGCCGGCGGCGGCGTGCCGGGCGATGTTGGTCAGCGACTCCTGAACGATCCGGTAAGCCGTCCGGTCGAGCGCGGCCGGCACGTCGTTTCGGTGTCCCTCGATCGTCAGCTTCGCATCCAGGCCGGCGGTCCGGGCCCGTTGCACCAGTTCCGGGACGTGGTCGAGCCCATGCGGCGGGTTCTTGTCGTCCTCGCGCAGCGCCTCCAGGGTCGCTCGCAGTTCCCGGGCCGCCTCACGACCGGCCTCCCGGATCGCCAGCAGGGCATCCGGCACCTGTTCACCCCGCTTGCGGGCCAGGTGGACGGCGACTTCGGCCTGGACCTTGACAACGGAGATCTGGTGGGTGAGCGAATCGTGCAGCTCCCGCGCGATGTGCAGGCGCTCCTCGTCGGCGCGGCGCCGCGCCGTCTCCTCGCGGGTGCGCTCGGCCTCATCCGCCCGGCGCTCGGCCTGTCGCAGCGCTTCACCCGCCGCACCGGCGGCGATCAGCCACGCCAGCTCCAGGACGTCCCTGGACTGTGCGAACACCTCTCCCACGGGCCAGTCATGGGGAGAGGCCATGATCGCGAGCGGGAGGGTGGCCAGCATGATCAACGCACTCGCGATCGTGACGATGCGGTGTCCCGCTCGTACCGCGGCGTACACCGCGAACAGATACGCGACGACAGGCACGTCGAAGCCGACCGCTTGGTAGCCCAGCGCGCACAGCCCGGTCACGGCCAGCACGGTGACCGGAGCCCCGCGGCGCGCGGCCAGCGCCAGACCGCCGGCTACCAGCACCGCGTAACCCAGCGGGTCGAGATTCGTAGCGGGTGGTTGCCCCGAGAGCCCGGCGACCAGCAGGGTCGCCGCCACGCCGAGGGCGATCGCCCAGTCGAGGAAAGCGATCCGTCCCCTGCTCATGCGTGCACACTAGCCGCAGTTTCGCGCGGGCAACTCCTGCGCACAGATGATCAGCCGCCTACCGCACACGCGGTACCTTTGCGGCTCCTGCGACGTCCGCGGCAGTCGGCTACGGCATCGGTGGCAGCGTCAATTGCCTCCGTCCGCACAACGACCGGCGGTGGGTCCGGCGGACATGATCAGCGATGTCCCGTCGTAGGAGGAGAAGGAGCACCTCATGTCTGCCCGCCACCTGTTTGCCGCCGCAACAGCCGCGCTGCTCGGAGTTCTCGGGTTTGCCACACCGGCGGCCGCGCGCGTCCTGGTCCAGCCGGCCGCCGCCGGCGCTTATGCCATGACAGCCGGGCGTCTCTGGTCCGTGGTGGCCGCGCTGCTGGGGCTCGCCGGTGTGGTCGTCGGCGGACTGGCTCTGACCCGCTTCGCCGGCCGTATCGGCACCGGCGCCGGGAGAAGAGGGGCCGTCGTGGCCCTCGCAGCGGGGCTGGTCAGCATGGCCCTCGGTGGGCTCGTGGTAGCCGCCGCCGAGGGTGGTCCCGGTACCGGCTACGGACTGGTCGGGGGCTTCGTGGCCCTGGTGGTCGGGCTGATCGCCATCGCGCTCGGTGGGCTGGGTCTGACCCGCTCCCGCCGCATCGGCTGACCGAGCGGCGGGCCGGTGACCTCGAAGACGATCCGGCTGCCCCGGAAGACATAGATGTGCGGCGCGGCGGATGCTGACCCAGGTGTACGACGGTGTGCCGGCCGCGGACCTCGAGGGCCTGCGTCGTACCCAGACACCGATCCTGATACTGGCCGGCGGGCGGGAGCCGAAGGCCGTGCACCGAGCGCTGACCGAGGTGACCACCCGGGCGCCGCAGGCGGTCGCGCGGGTGGTGCCCAGGATGCATCAGTGCAGGAGCTGGTCGTGAGTGCGTAACAGTGTTCTAACTCGTGTGCGCACTCACGAGAGGTGACCAGGCACAACGCCGCACTGCATGGGATCAAGGAGGGCCCTCAGGTGCCGACGTAGGCCGCGAGGTGCTCACCGGTGAGCGTGGAGCGGGCGGCGACGAGGTCGGCCGGTGTGCCCTCGAAGACGATCCGGCCGCCGTCGTGGCCGGCGCCAGGGCCGAGGTCGATGATCCAGTCGGCGTGCGCCATGACCGCCTGGTGGTGCTCGATCACAATGACCGACTTGCCGGAGTCGACGAGCCGGTCGAGCAGGCCGAGCAGGTGCTCGACGTCGGCCAGGTGCAGGCCGGTCGTCGGCTCGTCGAGGACGTAGACGCCACCCTTCTCCCCCATGTGGGTAGCCAGCCTGAGCCGCTGCCGCTCGCCGCCTGACAGCGTGGTGAGCGGCTGGCCGAGGCTGAGGTAGCCCAGTCCCACCTGGTCCATCCGCTCGAGGATCCTGTGCGCGGCGGGCGTGCGCGCCTCGCCGGCGCCGAAGAACTCCTCGGCCTCGGTCACCGACATCGCGAGCACCTCGCTGATGTCGCGGCCTCCGAGCTTGTACTCCAGCACCGATGCCTGGAACCGCTTCCCCTCGCACTCCTCGCAGGTGGTGGCGACGGTCTCCATGACGCCCAGCTCCGTGTAGATCACACCTGCGCCGTTGCAGGTAGGGCAGGCGCCCTCGGAGTTGGCGCTGAACAGCGCCGGCTTGACGCCGTTGGCCTTCGCGAACGACTTGCGGATCGGCTCGAGCAGCCCGGTGTACGTCGCCGGGTTGCTGCGCCGGGAGCCGCGGATCGCCGTCTGGTCGACCGAGACCACCCCGGCATCGGCGGGAATCGAGCCCTGCAGAAGCGAGCTCTTGCCCGACCCGGCGACGCCGGTGACGACGCAGAGCACTCCGAGCGGGATGTCGACGTCGACGTCCCGCAGGTTGTGCGCGTTCGCTCCCCGGATCTCGAGCGCCCCGGCCGGTTTGCGCACCTCGTCCTTGAGCGTCGCCCGGTCACCGAGATGGCGGCCGGTGACGGTGCCGCTGTTCCCCAGCCCCTCGACGCTGCCCTCGAAGCAGACGGTGCCGCCCGCCGTACCGGCGCCGGGGCCGAGGTCGACGACGTGGTCGGCGATCGCGATCGTCTCCGGTTCGTGCTCAACGACGAGCACCGTGTTGCCCTTGTCCCGCAGCCGCAGCAGCAGGTCGTTCATCCGCTGGACGTCGTGGGGATGCAGGCCGATGGTGGGCTCGTCGAAGACGTAGGTGACGTCGGTGAGCGACGACCCGAGGTGGCGGATCATCTTGGTGCGCTGCGCCTCGCCGCCCGACAGGGTGCCCGACGGCCGGTCGAGCGACAGATAGCCGAGTCCGATCTCGACGAACGAGTCGAGGATCTCTCCCAGCGTCCCCAGCAGCGGTGCCACGGACGGCTCGTCCAGACCGCGGACCCACTCGGCCAGGTCGCTGATCTGCATCGCACTGACGTCCGCGATGTTCTTGCCTTTGATCTTGGACGACCGGGCACCCTCGCTGAGACGGGTGCCGTCGCAGTCGGGACAGGTGGTGAAGGTGATCGCGCGATCCACGAACCGCCGGATGTGTGGCTGCATCGCCTCCCGGTCCTTGGAGAGCATCGACTTCTGGATCTTCGGGATCAGCCCCTCGTATGTGAGGTTGACCCCGTCGACCTTGATCTTCGTCGGCTCCTTGTAGAGCAGGTCGTGCAGCTCACGCTTGTTGTACTTGCGGATCGGCTTGTCCAGGTCAAGGCCGGCGCCACGGAGGAGGCGGCCCTGCCAACCGTCCATGCTGTAGCCAGGAACCGTCAGGGCGCCCTCATTGAGCGACTTGCTGTCGTCGTACAGCGCAGTCAGATCGAAGTCGGTGACCGCACCCCGACCCTCGCAACGCGGACACATGCCGCCGGTGATGTTGAAGCTGCGGCGCTCTTTCACGGTCTTCCCGCCGCGCTCGAACGTGACCGCACCCGCTCCGCTGATCGAGGCGACGTTGAAGGAAAACGCCTTGGGCGAGCCGATGTGCGGCTGCCCGAGGCGGCTGAAGAGGATCCGCAGCATCGCGTTGGTGTCGGTGGCGGTGCCGACCGTGGAGCGCGGGTCGGCACCCATCCGCTCCTGGTCGACGATGATCGCCGTGGTCAGCCCTTCGAGGACGTCGACGTCCGGCCGCGCCTGTGTCGGCATGAAGCCCTGCAGGAAGGCACTGTAGGTCTCGTTGATCATCCGCCGGGACTCCGCGGCGATCGTGGCGAACACCAGCGAGCTCTTGCCCGAGCCGGAGACCCCGGTGAACACGGTCAGCCGACGCTTCGGGAGCTCGACGCTGACGTCGCGGAGGTTGTTCTCGCGCGCGCCGTGCACGCGGATCAGATCGTGGCTGTCGGCAACGTGCAGCGCAGGCGCCTGCGTGCCCGTTCTCGTGGCCGTGCTCATCGGGTCTCCATACTGTTACGGGGGCCGCCTGGGCCGATCTAATCAGACCCGAGCGGTACCTCGGGCTCTCCCTCATCGGTCGTGAGCCAGCCCGGGGACGGCTCAGCGCAGCTCCATGATGCGGATCATGTTGCCCGCGGGGTCGCGGAATGCGCAGTCACGAACCCCCCACGGCTGGTCGGTCGGCTCCTGGACCACCTCGGCGTCACCTGCCTGCAGTTGCGCGAAGGTGCCGTCGAGGTCCTTGGTGGCCAGATTGATGCCGCCGTAGGTGCCCTTGGCCATCATCTCGGCAATGGTGCGGCGCTCGTCGTCGGTGATGCCGGGGTCGGCGCCCGGCGGCGTCAGGACGATGGACACGTCCGGCTGGTTGGCGGGGCCGATCGTGATCCAGTGCAGCTCGCCGTACTCGACGTGGTTGCGGACCTCGAAACCGAGAGTGTCGCGGTAGAAGGCCAGTGAGGCGTCCGGGTCGTTGTGCGGGAGGTAGGTCTGGTGAATGGTGATGTCCATGGCGGTCACACTAGGTGCGGGTCGGTGACCGCGCTTCTCGATTCCTGATCGGTCTGGTCACCTGCTTGGCGACGCACGGCGGCATCCCCGCCGTCGCGCCCGCCGCCTGGCGCTGGTAGGTGCTGGGCGGCATGCCGACCAGCTCGGTGAAGCGAGTGCTGAAGGTGCCCAGAGACGAGCAGCCGACCGCGAAGCAGACCTCGGTGACGCTCATACCGCCCCGCCCCAGCAGCGCCATCGCGCGCTCGATGCGCCGCGTCATCAGGTAGCTGTACGGGGACTCGCCGTAGGCACGCCGGAACTGGCGACTGAGATGCCCGGCCGACATGTTCGCGCTGCGGGCGAGCGCCTCGACGTCCAGTGGCTGCGCGTACTCCCGGTCGATCCGGTCGCGGACACGGCGTAGCCGCGCGAGGTCGCTCAGGTGCTGCCCTGAGGCCGGTCTGGGGGTCACCTGCGGATCGTACGTCGCGCCGGAGCCATCGGGACAGCGCCGCCACTCCGGGGTGTACCGGTTGGCGCGGCGCGACCCTTTCGGATGATCCTTTCCGGTTGCACCCGGTGAATCACGTCGGTTCGCCGAACTCCGCCCTCCCGACGGCGAAGTAGAAGGGCGCGGGAAAAGGCGGATCGGCGGGCTGGTAGGTGCCCGTGAAGAACACGTACATGGTGTTCCTGTCGGCTTCCGTGTCGCCGTAGCGCACGCAAGGGCCGAACACGCCGTTGGCGTACCAGTAGGCGCCACCGGACGAGTCCAGGATGCGCACCGGGTCGGCTGTCCAGTCGGCGCGGCGGCCCGATGCGGCTTCCGACGAGTACCACCACAGACCTTGCTCCGGGAACGAGGTTGTCAGGTAGTGGTTCCCTCCGCGGGAGGCCACCATCTCGTAGCCGTGGCCGACGTCGGTTATCGAAGTGTCGAAATAGGAGTCGGCGACCGAGAAGAACTGCACCGGCGCGCTCCAGTCCGTCACACCGTCACGGCTTTCCACGTAGTTGATCCGGTATCGTGGAAGTTCCCCCGGTCCGGGGTTGGGCGCGTCGTTGTACCACATCCGCCACTTGCCGTCCGAGTAGTGCACGGTCGGTTCCAGCGCGCACGGATCGTCGCCCGTTCCCACGAAGACCGGGTCGTCCCGGCGAATCCAGGCCCCGTCGACTCGTTCGAGCATCCCGATCGCGTACCTGCTGCCGGAGTTGCCGGTGACCGCTTCGGTGGTGCGTCCCGAGTAGTAGATCCTTTCGACCTTCCTTCCCGAGGCGTCGATGCCCTGGACATAGCGCGGAGTGTGCAGGCCTGCGGCATCCCAGCTGCCGTCGCCCGGCTGGGGAACCAGGCTCGCGGCCCGGTGCGGATCGGACTCCTCCGTGGTGAACGACCACTCGCTGCTGCTCAACGGCGCACCATGCGGCAGGCTCGCACTGAACAGGTTCGTCTTGAACGTGTCCTGGAAAGCGCCGAGGAACATCCACCACTGGCCTCCGATCTTGTGCACGTTCGGATCACCTGCTCCCAGGAGGTTCTTGATCGGCCCGAAACCCTCGGCCATGTCCCACAACCGCGTGATCGTCACGCTCGGTTCCCCCTTCACCAGTCGCCGACTATAATCTTCCATGCGTAATTATCTTCCTATTGGAAGGGAAAGGCTGCCGACATGTCAAGCGAGGCCGTAGGGGTCAACCGCTGGCGGCTCACCGAGCCCGAGCTGCGGACCTTCCGCGAGTACTTCACAGCGATGGCACTGAACGCGCAGGTCACCGCGGACGCGGCCGGGCTGCGCCTGACCGATCTCTACGTGCTCAACGTTCTCGAGCTCTACGGTCAGGTCACTGCCGGCGAGGTCGCTCAGCGCACCAGGCTGACCACCGGAGCGGTCACCAAGCTCGTCGACCGTCTCGTCCGTGCCGGAATGGTGGAACGGGTCGCGGACCCCGCAGACCGGCGCCGGGTCCGCCTGCGCATCGTCGACCGCGCAGCGGCAGCAGCCCTCGGCGGCGAGTCGGCCAGCCTGTTCGCACCCGTGGCCAAACGGATGGACGACCTGATCACCAGCTTCCCCGCCGAACAACGGGAGGTGCTTTTCGAGTTCTTCACCCGGGCGATCGTCGAGCTCCAACAGGCCACCCAAGAGCTCCAGACAGGTGGTCAGGCGTCGTGAGTGTTCGGCCGAGTTAGAACTCGGCTCTTCACTCACGACCGGTGACCTGCGCGAACCGAGAGCCCAACGGCCACCAAGGCGAGCGAGGCCGCCGTCGCCACGATGGCGATTCCGCCGACGAACCCGTTCACACCCCCGGTCGCGGCCGTCCAGGCGAGCGCGCCGAGCGCGGGCCCCAGCGAGAAGCCGAGCGTGCGCAGCAGTGAGGTGATACCGCTGGAGGTGCCCATCAGCGCGGTGGGCGTGCGCGCCAGTATCTCCGCGGCGTTCGGTCCCGCGAACAGCCCGTTGCCGATGCCCACCAGAGCCAGCCGCCACACCAGACCGAGTGCGGTCGTGTCCGTGTCCGTGAACAGCAGCGCAACCAAGCCGCCGAGTATCACGGCGGCGCCGGTCAGCGTGACCGGCCGGTTTCCCAGCCGGTCGGCGAGGACACCGGCGAGCGGGGAGAACACCGCCATCCCCGCCGAGACCGTCAGCAACGCCATCCCGATCACTCTCGGCGAAGCCTGCTGCACCTCGGCGAGGAAGTACGGGACGAGAAAGTTGAGGGCCGCGATCCCCGCCGTGGTCATGGGCAACGCGACCATCGGCAGTGCCAGCTCGCGGCGCGCCAGCAGTGAGCGCACCGGGCGTGACTCCGGCAGCCGTACCCACACCGCCATCGCGGCGATCGTCACGAGGCCCAGTACCGCGGCGAGCACGCCACCCTCGGAACGGCCCAGCAGGTCAAGCGCGAGGAAGAATGCCGTCGCCGCCACCCCGAGCACCGCGGCCTCGCGCACGAGCCGCCCGCCGGGCAGCGGCAGGCCCCTGCGGCCGGGAAGGCGCGCGGGAATCGTCCGTGCCCCCGCCCACATCGCCGCGACCACGATCGGCACGTTGATCAGGAACACCGAGCGCCAGCCATAGGCGTCGGCGAGCACCCCACCCACCGCGGGACCCGCCACGCCACTGAGCGGGATCAGCGTGAGCACGATGCTCATCGCGCGTGCCCGGTGCTCGGGACGTACGGATGTCGCGACGAGCGGCATCGCGGCGACGCCGACCAGGCTGCCGAACACACCCTGCAGGGCGCGTCCCGCGAGAAGCAGACTCATGGTCGGCGCGACGGCGATCAGCACGCTCGCCACGCCGAACCCGCCCACCGCGAGCAGGAAGGACGGCAACGGGCCCGCTCGGTCCAGCCAGCGGCCCGCCGGGACGCTCAGCGCGACCAGCGGCAGCGAGTAACCCAGCAGCACCCACTGGGTCACCGAGGGTCCCGCGCCGAAGTCCGCGCCGAGCTCAGGTAGCACCACCGCGACGACGGTCATGTCGAGCGCGGCCAGCACGACGCCGAGCGCCACGGCGACGACCGCGCTCCAGCGGGTGCGCTCGAGCACGGGTGCTTCCTGCGTCACGCCGGCACCTTGTCGATCTTGGCGTGGAGTTCGGCGAGCAGTGTCACGAAGCCGGCGCGCAGCTCGTCGTCGAGCAGGCGGTCATGCTCGTCGAGCTGGCGGAACACCTCCGGGACCGCGAGCTGACCGTCGACCACGTCGGCACCGGCGATCCCCAGCACCCTGCGCAGGTCGGCCTGGGCCCACGCGGCGCCGTGCGAGCTCGGGCTGGCGCCGACGACCGCGGCCGGTTTGCCACCCAGGACAGCCGCGCCGTAGGGGCGGGATGCCCAGTCGATCGCGTTCTTCAGCTGCCCCGGGACCGACCCGTTGTACTCGGGAGTGGCGATCAGCAGCCCGTCGGCGGCCTCGATCGCGCCACGTAGGTCCGCGACCGCGGCGGGCACCGGCCCGCGCTCGGCGTCCTCGTCGAACGGCGGTAGCTTCCCCAGGCCGTCCCACGTCGTCCATTCGACCCCGTCGTGCCGCTGCTCGTGCCGGACGGCCCTGAGCAACCGCCGGTTGAACGAGCCCCGCCGCAGGCTTCCCGCAATGGTCAGAATCGTGCTCATGTTCTCGACTCCATCTGTGTTCGTCCCGTGAGGACGTTGTGCGATGGAATCGAGTCTTGGGCTAAGGCGGGGGCCGCCACATGAGGCGCGAGCCCTATTTCGGAGTGGGGACCAGCCCTAGTCTGTGCGCCGTGGCGGCCGCCTCGACGCGGTTGGCGACGCCGAGCTTGCCCAGGATGTTGGACATGTGCACGCTGGCCGTCTTGGTGGCGATGAACAGCCGCTCGCCGATCTCCTTGTTGGACAGACCCTCGACCACCAGCCCCAGGATGTCGAGCTCCCGCGGCGTGAGCCCCGAACCGGGCGGGGCGCCGACCTCACCGCTCCCGAGCGGGATACGTCCCCGTCGGGCCAGTGCCGCCACGGTCTCCCGCAGCGGCGCCGCACCGAGGTCGCCTGCCAGTTCGGCGGCCCGGCGCAGCACCTGGGCCGCTGCCGCACGGTCACCCCCCGTCGCCAGCAGCGCCTCCCCCGTGCCGAACAGCGCCCGCGCCAGCCGCGGCGGCTGGCGCAGCCGCTCCCACGCCGTTGCGGCCGCCTCCCACAGGCCCACATCGGGTGCGCCCTCGGCACGCGCGGCCTCCGCCTCGAAGGTCGCCGCTCCCGCTGCCTGGACCGGACCCGCGATCCGCGTGGTCGACGCCTGCCTGCGCAGCTGTCCCAGCAGTGCCGAGTCGGCCTTGGCCTCGGCCACCTGAGCCCCGATCACCAGCAACGGCCAGGTGAGCCGCGACGACACGGACAGGAAAGGCAGCTCCAGCGTGCGCCACAGCACCGTGGCCGCCTCGCCCGCGCGCCCCTGGGCCAGTCGAAGCTCCGCCTCCAGCCGCGGCAGCAGCAGCGGGTCCTGGGGAAGGACCGTGTCGGTGACCTGCTCTCGCGCGAGAGTCACGATGCGGTCGGAGTCCTCGGTGTCGCCGCGGTGGAGGGCCAGGTAGCCCTTGAAGCACAGGAGGTTGGCGTAGTTCGTGCCCGGTTGCGCCAGCTCCAGCGCGTGCTCGAGGGACTCGGCCGCCTCCCCCCACTTGCCTGCCGAGATCAGGGGCCCGACCAGGTCGATGGCGTGCAGCGCCCCGGCGGATCGGGCGAGCCCGGCCTCCCTGGCCGCGGCCAGCCCGTTCCGGGCGACCTCCTGCGCCTCGTCGAGCCTGCCGAAGGCCTGCAGCAGGGACGACTCGCAGTGCAGGGCCCGTAGCCGCACGGCGTCGGCGCGGACGCCCTCCGCTATGGCGCGGGCCTTGGCGAGCCTGGGCAGCTCGGCGTCGAGATCACCGAGGCGGGCGTCGAGGACCGCGAGCGTGATGAGCGCGGAGGCCTCGGTGGGATCGTCACCGGCCTCCTGCGCCTCGTGCATGGCCTGTTCGGCCGCGTGCTGCGCCTCGTCGGGGATCGGAATCTGCATGAGGTACTCGGCGAGGGAGTTCAGCAGGTATCCCCGTGCCTGGTGGCCGGGCGGCACGAGCCCGACCGCCTCGTTGTGGTCCTCCAGCGCTCCGCCCCGGCCCAGCTGAGCGCGCATCCGGGCACGCTGGTCGAGCAGCAGGGCGGCCCGTACCCGGGCAGCGGTCCTGTCGATCGCGTCCAGCGCCGCGGAGGCGAGCCGCTCGCCCAGCCGGTGCTCACCGGCGCGGTACGCGGCGTTGGCGGCCTTCTCCAGCACCGAACCGCGGTCGCAGCCGATCCGGCCGGAGTTGTCCGGCACCGCGTCCCACAGGTCCAGCACCCGCTCGAGCATCCGCAGCTCCTCGGCGGGAGCGAGGGAACGCCGCGCCTGCAGCGCTGCCTCCCACGCCGCGGACATCGCACCGGCGGTGTCCCCGGCCGCCACGAGGTGGTACGCGAGCTCACCGGACGCGCCGGTCCGGCCGCGCAGCGCCTCGGCGTAGCGTCCGTGCAACTCGGCCCGCTCGCCCGGCAGCAGACTCGCGTACACGGCGTCACGGATGAGAGCGTGCCGGAACCCGTACTCGTCGCCGTCCACGCTCAGGACGCCCGCGTCGACGGCCCCGCGCAGGGCGCCGGTGAGCCCGGGACCGTGCACCTCGGCGAGCAGTGCGTGCGCGACACGGGCCCCACCGGCAGCGGCGACGCGCAACACGCTCCTGCTCTCCTCGGGCAGCCGTTCGATCCTGGCCAGCAACAGGTCCTCGAGCGACGCGGGCACCTCACCTCCGGTACCACTGTCGAGCAGGACCTCGACGAACAGCGGGTTGCCCTCACTTCGGGCGAAGACCGACCGCACGAGCGCCGGGTCGGGCTCATGGTCCAGGATCCCGCGAACCTGGCGTACGACCTCGGGCATCGAGAGCCGGGGCAGCTCCAGCCGCTCGACCCAGGGCAGCCTGGTCAATTCGGCGAGCAGCGGGCGCAGCGGGTGGCGGCGGTCCAGCTCGTCGGAACGGTAGGTGAGGACGATCATCGAACCGGGCGCGGCGCGCTGGTTGCGCACGAGGAAGTCGAGCAGGTCGCGGCTGGAGCGGTCGGCCCAGTGCGTGTCCTCGGCGACGAGCACGGTGGGACGCTCGGCGGCGAGCCGGGCGAGCAGGGCGAGAGCGCTCTCGAACAGCCGCGGCCGCGCGTCGTCGCCCAGCGCGGGACGGGCCCGGACCTGCCCCGGTAGCAGCGGCGCCAGCGCGTCGCGCTCGTCGTCGGTGAGCCGGCCCGCGAGCCCACGCAGGGCAGCGACGAACGGGGCGAACGGGATGCCCTCGCCCCCGACTCCGACGCAGCCGCCGAGCAGCAGGAGGGCCTTGCCCGCCTTCGTGCACTCGCTCACCAGCCGTGACTTACCGATTCCCGCCTCGCCGCCAACGAGCACGGTGACCGGATCGCCTGCCGCCGCGAGGGCGAGCGCGTCGGCGAGCCGCGTGGACTGCTCGCGGCGCCCGGCGAAAACCGGGCTCACAACGTGAGTGCTCACCACGTGGACCCTATCGCCGCCGGCGCCGTCCCGGGTACGCCCGACGTGGTCCCGACGTCTCCGTCAGGACGGCGGGCGCCGAGGATCGGCGTTCTTCGCCTTGGCGCGCGCCGCTTCCTTCCGGGCCTCGGCCTGGGTGGCGCGTTCCCGCCGCAGCCATTCGGGACCGTCCGCCCTCAACGTGTCGATCTGTTCCGTGGTGAGGGGGTCGCTGATCCCGGCACGGGCGAGACCGCCGATGGAGATGCCGAGCTTCGCCGCGACGACCTGCCGCGGGTGGGGCCCGTTGCGGCGCAGCTCCCGAAGCCACGCGGGCGGATCGGCCTGCAGGGCGTTCAGCTGGTCGCGCGAGACGACACCCTCCCGGAACTCCGCGGGGGTGGCATCGAGGTACACACCCAGCTTCTTCGCGGCGGTCGCGGGCTTCATCGTCTGGGTGGTCCTGCGCGAGGTCATGACGGCAAGCGTATCGAGCGTTCGCGCCGCCGATCACGCCCGGTAATCTGGCCCGGTGGCGACCCCGGACGTACCTCCTTCCTTCCGGCTCGGGTATGTCCCGGGGGTGACGCCCACCAAGTGGGTGCGGACCTGGAACGAGCGGATGCCCGGGGTCCCGCTGACCCTCGTCGGCGTCCCGGCCGCCGAGGCGGCCGACCTGGTACGGACTCGCGCGGCGGACGCGGTGCTCCTGCGGTTGCCGATCGACAGGAGAGGCCTGCACGCGATCCCGCTGTACACCGAGACGACGGTGGTCGTGGTACCGAAGGATCACCTCGTCACCGTGGGCGACGAGGTGTCCGTCGAGGACCTGGCCGACGACGTCGTGCTGCATCCCCTGGACGACACCCTCGACTGGGACCGCCCTCCTGGCAGCCCGGCCGTGGAGCGCCCCGCCACGACCGCGGACGCCGTCGAACTGGTCGCGGCGGGGGTGGGACTGCTCGTCGTTCCCCAGTCGCTCGCCCGGTTGCATCACCGCAGAGACCTCGCCTACCGGCCTCTCTCGAACGCTCCGGAGTCGCGCGTCGCGCTCTCGTGGCCGGAGGACGAGACCACCGACCTGATGGAGCAGTTCATCGGTATCGTCCGCGGGAGGACCGTGAACAGCACGCGCGGGCGCAAGCCTCCCGAGGCGGAAGCACGGAAGCCCGCGGCACGCGGGCCGGCAGGCAGAAGCGGGCAACGACGTCACCGCTCGTGAGTGCGCACGCGAGTTAGAACACGGCTCGCCACTCACGACCGGTCCCGCGCCACGGCTGGCCGGCCCACCGTCAGCTGTCCGGCCGCCCCGCGATCTCGGCCGCGACGTCGACAGCGATCTCGATAGCCCGTGCCGCGAGCGGGGACTGCGTGCGTCCCGCCTGCCACAACAGGAAGACCTCGCGCACCGGCAGCGACGGCCGCAACTCGTGAATGCGGAGCGACTCGTCGGAACGGACGTCGCCGCCGTGCACGGCGAGCCGTGGCAGCAGCGCCGAGCCCAGCCCGGCCCGCACCATCGACAGCACGGCGTCGTTGCCCGCGGTACGGAACACGATCCGCGGCCGCACGCCGCCGAGCGCGAGGGCCCGCTCGATCCGGGGCTGATCGCACACCTCCGGGTACGCCACCATCGGTGCACCGTCGAGCCGCTCCCGCCGCACCGGACCGGCCGGAAAGGTGCCCCGGCGCGCCACCAGCAGGTACGGATCGTCCAGCAGCTTGCGGTGCTCCACATCGCCGTCGACGCGGCCGTCGAAGAACATCAGGTCGAGCTCACCGACCCGTGGCTGGTCGGTCTCCTCCTCGGACAACCTGATGTCACAGCCGGGGTGCTCCGCCCGCAGCCGCCGCACGAGCAGCGGCAGGATCATGTTGGACACGCTCTGGAACGTGCCGATGTCGACCCGGCCGTCGCCGGCCTTGAACCGGTCGATCGTGTCCGCCATCGCCTCCGCTCTCGCCAGGAGGTCGCGTCCCTCCGCGAGCACCACCGCGCCGAGCGGGGTGATCCGCACCGGCTTCGGGCCACCCGGCCGGTCGAACACCGCGCCGCCGACGGCCTTTTCCAGCGCCGCGATCTGCTGGCTCACCGTCGACTGGGTGTAGCCGAGCCGGGCGGCGGCACGCCCGAAGGAGCCCTCGTCGGTGACGGCGGCCATCGTGACGAGATGCCGCAGTTCGATGTCTGACACGGGAGCAGCCTACCCAAACCATCATGTTCGCCGATCGAATCGATCGGAAACCATCGCTTTTCGCGATGGCTTTTCGAGTCTAGCGTCGCTGTCATGACCACTTACCTCTCCAACGGCGAGAAGCTTCTCGGCAGCAACGGCGTCGAGTTGTGCGTCGAGACCTTCGGCGACCCCGCGAACCCGGCGATCCTGCTCATCGACGGGGCAGCCGCCTCGATGCTGTGGTGGGAGGCGGAGCTGTGCGAACGGATCGCGGCCGCCGGCCGGTTCGTGATCCGCTACGACAACCGGGACACGGGCAGGTCCACCTGTTACCCACCTGGGCGGCCGGGCTACTCGTTCACCGACCTGGCCGGGGACGCACTCGGCATCCTGGACGCGTTGGCGATCGAGCGCGCGCACCTCGTCTGCCGGTCGATGTCCGGCGGGATCGGGCTCATCGTGGGCGTGGACCACCCCGAGCGGGTCGCGTCGCTGACCTTCGTCTGCACGTCCACGGGCGCCGAGGGGCTTCCGCCGCCGTCGGCGGCGCTCGCCGAGCAGACCCCCGCCGACCCGGACCTCGCCGACACCGCCGCGGTGGTGGACTTCGTGGTGGCCTCGGAGAAGGCCTGCTCGGGAGGATCCCCGTACTTCGACGAGGCGGCCACCCGCGCGCTGGTGCGGCGCGACGTCGCCCGCACCAGGAGCATCGCGGCCACCCTCACCAACCACTACGCCATGAAGTTCGACGGGCCCGTACGCGGCGGCTTCGACACGATCGAGGCACCCACTCTCGTGGTGCACGGGGACCACGACCCGCTCTTCCCGCTTCCGCACGGCGAGGCGCTGCGCGACGCGATCCCCGGCGCCGAGCTGGTCATCCTGAAGGGAGCGGGGCACGGCGTGCCGAGGCCCGTGTGGGACGTGTTCGTCGCGGCGCTGGTCCGGCACACCGCCGGAGGCCGGTCATGACCGGGGTAAGGCGGCGGCCCGCGGAAACGATGACAGGATCTGGCACCGTTCCGCCATAGCCTGCGTACATGACCATCTGGACGGACTTCAGCACGCAAGCGCCGCATATCGCGGCCGTCTTCACCCGGCGCCACGCCGCCACCCGGAACCTGTGCCTGCTGGCCACGCTCCGCTCGGACGGATACCCACGGATCAGCCCGATCGAGCCGAGGTTCTTCGAGGACCGGTTGTGGATCGTCGGCATGCCGAACACGACCAAGTTCCGCGATCTGGCCAGGGACCCGCGCTTCTGCCTGCACACCGCGACCGTCGACACCGAACTCACGGACGGCGACGCGAAACTGTGGGGAGTGGTCGACGACGTCCGGGACAAGGACCTGCACCAGCGGTTCGCGGCGGCACTGTTCGACGAGATCGGGCTCGATCTCCGGGGGCAGGAATTCGACCACTTCTACGCGGCCGAGGTGACCGGCGCCTCGGCGGTGGAGATCAACGAGGGGACGCTGGAGGTCACGGTCTGGAAGCCGGGTGAGCGCGAGCACGTCGTGCGCAAGCACTGACCACGGCTGTTCCGGGGTTGACCTCCAGCATGGTCGAGGTTGGACGCTGGCGGCAGACGATGGAGCCGATCGCGGACCAGCGCAGGAGGAGCTCCGATCAGCACGGACACCGGTTTCTACTCGATCATCGAGCACGCCACCGACGGGCCCCGAGACCCAGCGGGCACTGGTGGACGCCTTCGCCGAGATCCAGGAGCGGTGGGTCTGCTTCTACCCCGGCTAACGTGTCGGCGCGGTTCCACGTGAGCACGGACGGGGCGAAGGTCTGCAACATCGTGCACCGGGCCAGCGAGGAGGACTACCGCCACTTCCTCGTCACATCCGATGCCGAGGGCCGGATGGCCGCCATCCAGGCGGCGATGGACCACCTGGACGGCAAGGCCGAAGCCCGGGTGGGCGCGAACCCGACCTACACGATCGCCCGTGAGGTCAGGCCCCGGAGTCCGCTCGCGGCTGACCGGAAAGGCCGGACGGCACCGGCTCGTGACTCGCTAGAAGGTGAGCACAAGGCGGCCGCGCACTCCGCCCGCTCCGAGCCTGCGATGGGCCTCGACCGCCCGCTCGGCGGGCAGGGTCGCGGCGACCCGGAGGGTCAGCCGTCCTTCGGTCACCTGCTCGGTGAGCCGCTCCAGCTGGTCCGACGCGTGAAGGTAGTCGCCGACGAGCACGAGCGTCACCTCGATACCGCGCTCGGGCTCGCCGTCGAACGGCCGGACCGTGGCCAGCTGCCCGCCATCACGCACGGCGGGCAGCACCCGGCCGCCCAGCAGCGCGGTGTCGACCAGAGCGGCGACCCCACCGGGCACCTCCCGGCGAATGGCGGTGGCCACGTCCGGTCCACGTGGCACGACGACATCGGCACCGAATCCACGCACCAGCGGCTCGTCCTCCGGCTTGGCATCGGCGATCACGCGCAGCCCTTCAGCACAGGCCAGCTCGGTGACGTAGCCGCCGACCGCGCCCGCGGCACCGGTCACCGCGAGCGTCTCCCCCGGTTCGAGGGCGAGGAGGTCGAGCGCGCGCCGTGCGGTGAGACCGTTCATCGGTAGCGTCGCGGCGGCCACGAGGCCTATCCCCTCGGGAACCCGCGCCACCGAATCGGCGGGTACCACGACGAACTCCGCCTGCGCCCCGCCCCGGCCCGCCATCGGGGCGACGATCGCCAGCACCCGCTCCCCCGGCGCCCAGCCCGCGTTCTCGCCGGCCGCGTCGACCGTGCCGGCCAGCTCCATGCCCGGCACGTACGGCGGCCGCGCCTGCCCCATGCGCTCGGCGTGCCCGCCCGAACGCAACGCCGTATCGGTCGGATTCACGGTCGCTGCGGCCACCCGGATACGCACCTCACCATTCCCGGGTTCGGGCACCGGAAGCTCCACGATCCGCAACACTTCCGGCCCGCCGAACTCGTTGAAACCGACCGCACGCATACGTCTCAACCTAACCGCCTGCGGAGCCGGGTGCCCGCACCCTGTCGTACCCCGCTGGTTGTATGTCGATCAGCCAGCAGACAGGAGGGCGACCATGCCGACGGACCGGCCTGCTACCGCGGGGCTCACCGCCACCAGCCTGGCGGCGGGGTGGCGACGGGCCGGTGTCGGCGAAGGCACGAAACTGATCGTGCATTCATCGCTGTCCAGCCTCGGCCGGGTCCAGGGCGGCGCCGCGACCGTCGTGGAAAGTCTCCTTCACGCGGTCGGGCCCACCGGGACGGTCGTCGCGCCGACGTTCACCCCGCAGGTCGCCGACCCGGCCCCGGACCGTGCCGGCGTCCCCGACACCGAGGTGCGGGCGCGGCGCGACACCGCGCCCACCTTCCACCCCGACCTGCCGTCCAGCATGGGTGCCGTTCCGGAAACCCTGCGCGCCCTGCCGGAAGCCGTGCGCAGCACACATCCACAGGCATCCGTGGCGGCGGTCGGCGCACACGCCGCCCACATCGTCGCGAGGCAGCCCCTGGGGCTCGCACTGGGAGCCGATTCACCGTTCGAGCGCCTGTACGAGGTCGGCGGGCACATCCTGCTCGTCGGAGTCGGGCACAGCCGCAACAGCTTTCTGCACCACGCCGAGAGCCGCGCCGCGGGACGCCGCCTGAAGCTCCGGCGCTTCCCGACGACGATCGGCGGCGAGCGGGTCTGGTGCGAGACGCTCGACGTGGGCGACGACAACGGCACCCACTTTCCCACCATCGGCCGCGAGTTCGAGCGGCAGGCGGGCATCAGCACGGTGCCGGTCGGTGATGCGGTGTGCCGCCTCCTGCCCGCACGGCCGTTCGTGGACTTCGCCGTCCGCCGTCTCGAAGAACTCCTTGCAGGCAGCCCAGAAAGGACCGATCGATGATGCGAGCGGACGAACCCGCATACCGGCTGACACCGGTCGGCTGGGTGGAATCCCCACTGACCGGCCTCCGCACCGCCCCGAAGCAGGGCGACGAGGGCGCCCCTCCGGCGCGGATCGTCTTCCGGCCCGAGCTGCGCGAAGCGATCCCGGGCCTGCGGATCGGCATGGAGACGATCGTGCTGACCTGGCTGCACCGAAGTCGCCGTGACGTGCTGTCGGTGCATCCTCGCGGTGACCCGGACAGGCCGGTTCAGGGCGTGTTCTCGACCCGATCACCGGACCGTCCCAACCCGATCGGGCTGCACGCGGTCACCATCGCGGAAATCGACGACAACGTCCTCACGGTCCACGGGCTCGAAGCGATCGACGGGACACCCGTCATCGACCTGAAGCCCGCGCTCGGCCAGGTAGGCCTGCGGTGAGGCCGGCCGCTTGACCCGATACTTAGGGAATTAGCATACTCCCTAAGTGCTTGACGTGGAGGTGCTGAAGGCGCTGGGCAACGAGAAGCGCCTGACGGTCATGGAGTGGTTGCGCGATCCGGTCGCGCACTTCCCCCCGCAGCGCGACGGGGATCTCGTCGAGGACGGCGTGTGCTCGGTGTTCATCGCCGACAAGCTGGGGGTCAGCCAGCCGACGGCAAGTGAGCACCTCAAGCTGCTCACCAGCGCCGGGCTGCTGCGGGCGCGGCGAAGGCGGCAGTGGACCTTCTACCGGCGCGACGAGGAACGAATCGCCGAGGTGAAAAGCATGTTCGAGGAGGAGCTGTGACCGCGCCCGAACAACCGCCGGAAGCCGCGTCGAAGGACGGCGGCTATGACGGCTATGACGGCTATGCCCGGCTCGTCGCGATGCTCGACGCGGCCGGCGCCCGCTACCGCCTGATCGACCACCCGCCCGAGGGGCGGACCGACCTGGTCAGTGCGATGCGCGGCCATCCGATGGCGATGGCGGCCAAGTGCCTCGTGGTGATGGTGAAGCTCGGCAAGCGCAACAGCCGCTACTTTCTCGCGGTCGTCCCGGGCGCCGCCCGTGTCGATCTCGCCGCACTGAAGGCGCTGGTGGGCGGCTCCTACGCCGGTTTCGCGTCAACCGAGCGGGCCGAGGCGCTGGCCGGCAGCGTGAGCGGCACGATCCTGCCGTTCAGCTTCCGCCCCGACCTCCATCTCGTCGTGGATCCGGGCCTGTTGCGACACGACGAGATCTTCTTCAACGCCGCCCGCCTCGACCGATCCCTCGCCCTGGACACGCGGGACTACCTTCGCCTCGCCGCTCCGCGGATCCACCCCGTCGCCCTGGAGGACACATGACGTTCAACCGGAAGTCGATCCGGGTCATCGCCTGTGACGTCTTCGGCACCACTGTGGACTGGTACACCGGAGTCGCCGAGCAGGCCGTCGAAGTATTCCACGATCTCGGCATCACCCTCGACGCCGCAGCGTTCGCCGCCGAATGGCGCGGTCGGTACCTGCCGTCGATGCGGCGGGTGCGCGACGGCGAGCGCGGCTGGGCCTACCTCGACACGCTGCACCGCGAGTCGCTCGACGACCTGCTGGAACTGCACGGCGTCGCCGGAGCCGTGGACGACGCCGCCCGCCGCCGCCTGGTGCAAGCCTGGCACCGGCTGCCCGCGTGGCCGGACGCTGTCGACGGTCTCGCCAGACTTCGCGGCCGGTACACCGTGGCGGCGCTGTCCAACGGTGGTTTCGCGTTGCTGACCAACCTCGTGAAGGCCGCCGGTCTGCCGTTCGACTGCGTCGTGTCCGCCGAGCTGGCCCGTACCTACAAGCCGGATGCGCGCGTCTACCGCACCGCCGCCGCCCTGCTCGACGTCGCACCCGCCGAAGTGCTCATGGTCGCGGCGCACGGCTGGGACATCGACGGGGCCCGCGACGCCGGTCTCCGCACGGCCTTCCTCGAACGGCCGCAAGAGAAGGGCCCTGCCGGTGGCGCCGACCGTGCCACCGACAGCACCAGCGACCTCGCCACGAGCAGCTTCACCGGGCTCGCGGACATCCTGGGCTGCTGAACCGGCGCCGGTCCGGCTGGTCGGCGCCGCCAGCCCAGCTGCCTGGTCTCGGGGAGAATCGGGGTATGACCGAACGCAAGCCACCCGGCCTCAGCTTCGAGTCATGGGTCGAGAAGCAGATCCGCGAAGCGGCCGAGCGGGGCGCTTTCGACAACCTGCCGGGCGCAGGGAAGCCGTTGCCCGGGCTGGACCGGCCGCACGACGAGATGTGGTGGATCAAGCAGAAGCTCGACCGCGAGGGGCTCTCGGCGGATGCGCTGCTGCCCACCTCGCTACAACTGCGCAAGGAGATCGACCGGCTGCCCGGCACGGTCCGCGACCTGCCCACCGAACGGACCGTGCGTGACGTCGTGGTGGAGCTCAACCGGCGGATCGCCGAGCACCTGCGCGCACCGTCCGGCCCGAACGTCCCGGTGCGCCCGGTGAATCCGGACGAGGTCGTGCGCCAGTGGCGAGCCGCCCGCGCGCACTAGGCGGCCTTGCCCCAATGCGGCATCGGATGCGTTGAACGCAACGAATGCCGCATTGGGCGCGCCAGACGGCCGGCCTTGCCCTCTATATTCCTGTCGGGCTATATTGCTCACATGGCAAGTACGTTCGAGGTGCTGGCGGAGCCGAGGCGGCGCGAGATCCTCGACCTGCTCCGCACCGGGGAACGGCCGGTCGGCGACCTCGTCGACCGGCTCGCGCTCACCCAGCCGACGGTCTCCAAGCACCTCAAGGTGCTGCGCGAGGCCGGGCTCGTGGACGTGCGGCACGACGCGCAGCGCCGGTGGTACCGGCTCCGGCCCGAACCGCTCGCCGAGATCGACGAGTGGCTGGAGCCCTACCGGCGGCTGTGGAACGCCAGCCTCGACGCACTCGAACGCCACCTCGACGCGATGCCCGACGACCCCGGAGAGAGGACCACCGATGACTGACGGCGCCGAGCGGCAGGCGACACTGCACACCGTCGCGGGCAAGCCCGTGCTGCGCTTCGAGCGGCGGCTGGCGCACCCGCCGACCAAGGTCTGGCGAGCCGTCACCGACCCGGCGGAGATGGCGCACTGGTTCCCCGCCACGGTCGAGACGAAGCTCGAACCGGGCGCGGCCATGCGGTTCACGTTCGAGGGCGAGGATGCCGCGATCGACGGCGAGATCATCGAGTTCGACCCGCCGAAGGTCTACGCCTTCCGCTGGAACCAGGACGTGATCCGCATCGAGATCGTGCCCGAGGGCGAGGGCTGCCGGCTGTTCTTCAGCCACACCCTGGGTGGCGACTGGACGGGCAGGCTCGGCGCGGGCCGCAACGCCGCGGGGTGGGACGTCTGCCTCGGCGCGCTGGAGGCTCGGCTGGCCGGCCGGGAGCACGAACCACCGGAGATGACCGGCCTGATGGAGCATTACGTCGCCGAGTTCGGCCTCGCCGAGGGCGAGGTGCACGACACCGGGGACGGCTACGAGTTGCGCTTCGCCCGCGACCTCCTGTGGCGCCCGGTCGAGCAGCTGTGGACCCTGCTCACCGAGGGCAGCGAGCCCGAGACCGGTGCGGAGCCACCGCTGCGGTTCACCAACGGATACGTGCCTGCCGGTCCGGTCACGGCCGCCGACGCTCCCCGCCTCTTGGAGTACGAATGGCGGCACGGCGGCGCGCCCGCGGGGAGGGTGCGCTGGGAGATCATCCACGATCCGGAGTTCGGCACCCGGGTGGAGCTCACGCAGACCGTGCCCACCAGGCTCGCCGATCTCCTGCCCACGGCGCTCGCCGCCTGGCAGACCCACCTGGAGGTCCTCTTCGCGACGGTGCTCGGCGCCGACCGTTGCTGGCCGGAGGGCCGCGTCGAGGAACTGCGCGAGCACTACGCCGGCAGGCTCGACCCGCTCAGCCAGGGATCCGCTCGGCCCGGCACAGGAACGCCATCGGGGAGCGACCGATCCGGGTGAGCACCACGCTCGCCTCGGCAGCGCCGCGCGGCTTGAGCCTGCGCCGCAACGCGTTCGGGTCCACATCGAGGCCGCGCACCAGGATCTCCACCCGCCCGACGTCGTGCCTGCGCAGCGTGGCGCGCAGTGTCTTCTCGCTGTAGCCCTCGAACTCCAGCACCCGGAAGGCACGCACCCCGGGCGGTGGCACGTCACCGGTCAGGTAGGCGATCCGCTCGTCCAGCTGCCACAGGCCGTGCCGGGCCGCGTAGTGGCGCACCAGCCCGGCCCGCACCACGGCGCCGTCCGGATCGACGATCCACTCCCCCGGCTCGGCCACCGGCACGTCGTCCGGCTCCGCGTCGGTGATAGTCCACTGTGTACCGTCGGAACGGAGCACGGTGGCGCGGCGCGGCACCGAGGCGAGTCCGGCGCTCCACAGGCACGACTCCCGGACCTGGCCGTCAAGGGAGACCAGCTCCACCTCGCGGGCCCACGGCACCGCGGCCGGGTCCAAGCCGGGCGCCCCCTTCACCACCAGGTCCCGGCCCGCGTACACCCGCGCCAGCTCGTCGAGGGCCGGCACGAAGTCCGTCGGCCGCCACGTCCGCCTGCCCGCCGCGGTCCGCCGCGCCGGGTCGGCCACCACGACACAGTCCCGGGATACGGGGCGCAGCGCGTCGGCCCGGGCCAGCAGCGGCGCGACGCCCGCCTCGGCGCAGTTGTGCCGCGCCATCGCCAGCCGCACGGGGTCGAGGTCCGACCCGGCGCAGCGGCGCGCGGTAGCCGCGAGCGGCACCAGGTCCGCACCGATCGAGCACGTCACGTCATGCACGTCCAGGCCCGCGAGCCTGCGCGCGCGATGGGCGGCCACCGGCGCCGCACTCGCCTGCTGCAACGCGTCCTCGGTGAACAGCCACCGCCACGGCGCGTCCACCTTCGCGTCCGCCTTGCGGCGCAGCACCACGGTCTCCAGCACGGCGGCGTAGTGCTCACCGACCATGCGCCGGGCGGCGGCCACGTCGGTGATCCGGCTCGCGTCGGTCAGCGGCAGCCGCGCGCAGCGCGCGATCGCCTCCTCGCCGCGGGCCGAGCGTAGGAACGCGACGTCGTCGAGCGAGAACGCGTAAGGCAAGGTTGCTACAGGTCCACCGGCGCGGCCGGCTTGGTCCCGGTGATCATCACGTTGTAGAAGAGCTCACGCGGCAGGATCCTGGCCAGCACCTTCTTGTCCAGTGCGGACAGCCGGAGCCACGCGTAGTAGGCGAACAGCCGCCAGCGCAGGGTCAGCCGCTCCTGCGGAACCGCCGCCTCGACCGTCCGGATCGGCCAGCCGAGCAGCGCCGCGGAGAACTCCTCGGTCACCGCGCGGACATCCACCGCACCCGCGGTGAGTGCCTTGCGCTCCAGGTCGGACGGATCGAACGTGTGCAGGTCCACGACGGCCTCCAGCGCCGCCGCACGGGAGGACTCGTCCAGCTCCTCCTGCGACCGTCGCCACGACCGCAGCGCGGGCAGCCTCGTCACGTTGGTGGTCAGCCACCAGGTGAGCTGGCCGAGCTTGCGGGCGTAGAAATCGCCGATCCGGGTCGGCTCGCCGGCGAAGACGAACCGCCCGCCGGGCTTGAGTACCCGCAGCACCTCACGGAACGCGGCGGGCACGTCCGGAATGTGGTGCAGCACGGCGTGCCCGATGACGAGGTCGAACGAGTCGTCCGGGTACGGGATCCGCTCCGCGTCGGCCACCCGCCCGTCGACGTCGAGGCCGAGCCGCTCGGCGTTGCGCAGCGCGACCTGCACCATCCCGGGCGAGAGGTCGGTCACCGAACCGCGCTTGACGACGCCGCCCTGCATGAGGTTCAGCAGGAAGAACCCCGTGCCACTGCCCAGCTCCATCGCGGTCGGATACGGCTGCCCGTCCTCACCGGCCGCGGAGTTGAACACCTCCGTGGCGTAGGTGATGCAGCGCTCGTCGTAGGAGATCGACCACTTCTCGTCGTAGGTGCCGGCCTCCCAGTCGTGGTAGAGGACGTTGGCCAGCTTCGGGTCGGTGTAGGCGGCCTGCACCTGTTCGGCGCTGGCGTGCGGGTTCGGCGCGGGGTCCGTCACGTCGGTCACCGCTTCACCGTCCCTCGAAGGAGGCCTTGCCCGGCCCGTTCTCGATGAACGACTGCATCCCTGTGCTCTGGTCCTCGGTCGCCCACAGTGCGACGAAGAGGTTCGTCTCCAGCTTCAGGCCGTTGCGCAGGTCCGTGTCGAGGCCGCCGTCGATCGCGGCCTTGGCCGCCCTGAGCGCCACGGCGGGACCGTTCGCGAACTGCGCCGCCCACTTGTGCGCCGCGGCGTAGACGTCGTCGGGCGCGACGACCTCGTCCACGAGGCCGATCGCGAGCGCCTCCTCGGCCTTGACGAACCGGCCGGTGTAGACGAGGTCCTTGGCTTTGCTCGGTCCGACCAGGCGGGCGAGCCGCTGCGTGCCGCCCGCGCCGGGAATGATGCCGAGCTGGATCTCCGGCTGGCCGACCTTCACGTTGTCGCCCGCGATCCGGCGGTCGGCCGTCAGCGCCAGCTCGAGCCCTCCGCCGAGTGCGTACCCGGTGATGGCGGCGACCGTGGGCTTCGGGATCTCGGCCAGCGCCGTCAGCGACGCCGAAAGCGCGGTCGCGAAGGGCAGCATCTCGACATAGGACCGCGCGGCCATCTCCTTGATGTCGGCGCCACCGGCGAAGGACTTCTCCCCGCCGTAGAGGATGACGGCGCGGACGTCGTCACGGTCGGCGGCCTCCCGCGCTGCCTCGCCCAGCTCCGCCTGGACCTGGTTGTTCAGCGCGTTGACCGGCGGCCGGTCCAGCCGGATCGTGCCGACACCGGCCTCGACGTCGAGACGTACGAACTCGCCCACGCCTTCCTCCTCTGGGTTGTCGATATCCGGCAGGTTACCCGCCGGTAGAACACGTTACCGGCGCCGGGCGAAGAACCGGTCACCGGAACGCTGCAAAACGAGGTCCTGCCCGAACGTCTCGGACAGGTTCGCGCTGGTCAAGACATCGTCGATCAAGCCGGACGCGACCGCACGCCCGTCCGCCAGCAGCAGCGCGTGGGTGAAGCCGGGCGGGATCTCCTCGACGTGATGGGTCACCAGAACCATCGCGGGGGCGTCCGGGTCGAACGCCAGCGTGGAGAGCCGCGCGACCAGGTCCTCGCGGCCGCCGAGGTCCAGCCCCGCCGCGGGCTCGTCCAGCAGCAGCAGCTCCGGGTCGGTCATCAGCGACCTCGCGATGAGGGTGCGCTTGCGCTCTCCCTCGGACAGCGTGCCGTAGGTGCGGGTGGCCAGTTGCCCGATGCCGAGCGCACCGAGCAGCTCGTCCGCGCGCTCGGTGTCGAGTGTGTCGTAGGTCTCACGCCAGCGGCCGAGCACCGCGTAACCGGCGCTCACCACGACGTCGCGCACGGTCTCCTCCGGGGGCACGCGCCCGTTCAGCGCCGCCGAGGTGAACCCGATGCGCGTCCGCAGCTCGAACACGTCGACCCGGCCGAGCCGCTCGCCGAGCACGTGCACCGTCCCGGTGGTCGGGTGCAGCTCGGCGGCCGCCAGCCTGAGCAGCGTCGTCTTGCCGGCTCCGTTCGGGCCGAGCACGACCCAGCGCTCGTCCAGCTCCACGGTCCAGTCCAGGTCGGCGAGCAGCTCGGTGCTCCCGCGCCGGACGCCGACGCCGGACAGCTTGATCACCAGATCGTCGAGGTTCTCCGGTACGACCGTCTCGCTCGCCTGCTCACTCACGGGGCCATTGTCCCGACCCGGACGGGTGCCCGGTTCCCGCCCCCAAGCTCCCGCAGGATCGGCGGTTCGCTCGCAAGCTCACTCAAGAGCCGATGGTTCGCTCGCAAGCTCACTCAGAGCCGATGGTTCGCTCGCAAGCTCACTCACGCCAACACCACCTTGCCGAGCTCGGCCGGGCTGGCGAGCAACCGGTGCCGGGGCAGCACCCGCACCGTGTAGCCGAGCGCACCCGCGTGCGGCAGCCGCAGCGCGGCGGTGAACTCACCGCGCCCCGCCGGATGCATCGGCACGGTGACCACGTCCTCCAGGTCGTCGGTGTCGCCGACCCTGCCGATCACCGCCTGGACCTCCACCTCGGACTCGTCGAGCCCGGCGAGGTCGACGCCTGCGCGGACCCGCACGTCGTCACCGACCACGAACGAGTCCGAGCCCTCCGTGGTCAGCTCGGTGTCGAGCACCCGGACCCGGCGCCACGCCAGGTCCAGCCGCGTCCGGTAGTCGGCGAGCGAGCGCGAGCCCGCGTAGGAGTCCGCGGTGGCCTCGGCGACCGTGGCGGCGGCGGGCAGGTAGCAGGACTCGACGTACTCCCGCACCATCCGGGACGCCTGCACGGCCGGGCCGAGCGTGCGCAGTGTGTGCCAGATCATCGACATCCAGCCCTTCGGCACGCCGGTGGCGTCGCGGTCGTAGAACAGCGGCGCGATCTGCTGCCCGAGCAGGTCGTACAGGGCCGCGGCCTCCAGGTCGTCGCGCACCAGCGGGTCGCGCACGCCGTCGGCGGTCGGGATGGCCCAGCCGTTGCTGCCGTCGTAGAACTCGTCCCACCAGCCGTCCCGGATCGAGAGGTTCAGACCACCGTTGAGCGCGGACTTCATCCCGGAGGTGCCGCACGCCTCCAGCGGCCGCGTGGGGTTGTTCAGCCACACGTCGCAGCCGCGGTAGAGGTAGCGCGCCATCGACATGTCGTAGTCGGGCAGGAACACGATGCGCCTGCGAACCGCGGGATCGTCGACGAAGCGCACGATCTGCTGGATGAGCGCCTTTCCGCCCTCGTCGGCCGGATGCGACTTGCCCGCCACGACGACCTGGATCGGCCGCTGCTCGTCCAGCAACAGCGCGCGCAGCCGTTCCGGGTCCCGCAACATCAGCGTGAGCCGCTTGTAGGTGGGCACCCGGCGGGCGAATCCGACCGTCAGCACGTCCGGGTCGAAGATCCGCTCGGTCCAGCCGAGCTCCAGCGCGGAGGCGCCGCGCTGCAACCACGCGTCCCGCGCGCGGCGGCGCACCTCGGCGACGAGCTTGGCCCGCAGGTCGCGGCGCAGATCCCAGAGCTGCTCGTCGGTCACCGCCGGGTCGATGCCGGAGCCGTCACCGTCGTGGCCCCACTCCTCGTCGCTGCCACCGAGCAGCGCGCTCATCTCCCTGGCGACCCAGGTCGGCCCGTGGACGCCGTTGGTCACCGAGCGGACCGGCACCTCGCTCTCGTCGAAGCCGGGCCACAACCGGGCGAACATGCGCCGGGACACGCGCCCGTGCAGCTGGGAAACGCCGTTGGCGCGCTGCGCGAGCCGCAACCCCATGTGGGCCATGTTGAACATGCCGGCGTTGTCCTCGGCGCCGAGCGCCAGCACCCGGCGCACATCGATGTCGGGCAGCAGCCTGCCGTCGCCGAAGTAGCGCTGCACGAGATCGACCGGGAACCTGTCGATACCGGCCGAGACGGGAGTGTGGGTGGTGAACACCGTGCCCGCGCGCACGGCCGCCAGTGCGCCGTCGAAGTCCGGTCCGCCCGCGGCGAGGATCTCTCGTGCCCGCTCCAGGCCGAGGAACCCGGCATGGCCCTCGTTGGTGTGGAACACGTCCGGCTGCGGATGTCCGGTCAGCTCGCAGTACCGGCGGACCGCGCGCATGCCGCCGATCCCGGCCAGGATCTCCTGCCGGATCCGGTGATCGGCGTCACCGCCGTAGAGGCGGTCGGTGACGCCCCGGAGGTCGTCGTCGTTGCCGTCCACATCGGTGTCGAGCAGCAGCAGGGGCACGCGCCCGACCCGCGCCTGCCAGACCTGCGCCCGCAGCTCCCTGCGGCCCGGCATGGCGACCCGCACCAGCACCGGTTCACCGGAAGGCTCGGTGAGCAGTTCCAGCGGCAGCCCGCTCGGGTCGATCACCGGGTAGTGCTCCACCTGCCAGCCGTCCAGCGACAGCGACTGGCGGAAGTAGCCCGCGCGGTAGAGCGGCCCGACGCCGATCACCGGAACACCGAGGTCGGAGGCCGCCTTGAGGTGGTCACCGGCGAGCACGCCCAGCCCGCCCGAGTAGTTCGGCAGCGCCTCGTGAACGCCGAACTCCATCGAGAAGTAGGCGATCGCCGACGGACACGCCCCCTCGGCACCGCCGGCGGCCCTGCGCTGGAACCAGCGCGGCTCGGTGAGATAACGATCCAGGTCCTCGGTCGCCATGCGGGTCCTGGCGAGGAAGTCCTCGTCGGCGGCCAGCTCGGCCAGCCGGCCGGCCGGGACCGCGGTCAGCATCCGCAGCGGGTCCCGGATGCGGCGAAAGAGCGCGTCGTCCATCGACGCGAACAGGTCGCGGGTCGGCGGATGCCATGTCCAGCGCAGGTTGGTGGCCAGCGCGGTCAGGCCCGACAACTCCGGCGGCACGCTGGCGCGCACGGTGAACCGGCGAACTGCTCTCATGCTCAGCGACCATAGCGGCCCGTCCGGCAAGATCGCGGGGACGCGGGTCACGTTCGGCGATTCCGCGCCTGCCCTCCGGTGGCCCTGGGTAGGGTGTGCCCTCATGAATCGGACTGGGGGACGAGGCGCCCGGCGCCCGGCGGTGATCACGATCCTCGCGACCGCGATGGTGCTCGCCGCGGCGTGCGGCGGCACCACGCCCGGGCAGCCGCGGACCGTCGGGGACGTCGCCGGGCTGCCGGTCACCCACTTCGAGAGCGGGTTGCGGCCACAGGCGCCCAAGCCCGACGTGACCGTGCGCGACGCGACCGGCAGCGAGGAGGACCGGATCGCGATCGCCGCGATCGCCGACGTCAGCGACTACTGGACGGAGCGGCTGCCTGCCGACTTCCGGCAGGAGTTCGAGCCGGTGTCGTCGCTGCTGTCCTACGACCCGACCGGCGAGGAGATCGAGGTGTGCGGCGGGACCACCGCCGACGCCGCGATGAACGCGTTCTACTGCCCGCCGGAGGACCTGGTCGCGTGGGACCGCGAGATGCTGCTGCCGCTGCTGCGCGAGCGGTTCGGTCCGATGGCGATCGTCACCGTGCTCGGCCACGAGTTCGGGCACGCGATCCAGTACCGGCTCGGCCCCAAGGCCGGCGTCGACGAGGCGACCACGACCATCGTCAAGGAGCAGCAGGCTGACTGCTTCACCGGCTCCTACTTCCGGTGGATGGCCGAGGACCGGAGCAGGTACTTCGTCGTGTCCACCTCCGACGGCCTCAACCAGGTGCTCGCGTCGCTGTTCTTCATCCGCGACGAGGCCGGCCAGTCGGCGAAGGACCAGGGCGCGCACGGGACCGCGTTCGACCGGACCTACGCCTTCCAGCTCGGCTTCGAGCAGGGGGCGACGAAGTGCGCCTCGATCGACCAGGCGGACGTCGATGCGCGGATCACCGAGGAGGCCTTCGACGCCGGTGACTCGGGCGGCGGGGACGCCAGGATCAACGAGGAGATGATGCAGCTCGTCCAGCAGAGCCTCGACGAGGCTTTCGCGGGCGCCGGGGTGGAGGCGCCGGAGATCGTCGACGACGGCGGTTCCTGCCCGAACGGGCCGGACACCGCGCCGGCGTCGTACTGCCCCGATACCAACACGGTGAACATCGACCTGGAAGCGCTGGCGCAGCTGGGCCAGCCCGTGGACCGGGACGCCGAGTTCGAGGGCAACGAGTCGGCCGGCGGGCTCGGCGACTTCGCGGCGTTCGCCGAGGTCGCCTCCCGCTACACGCAGGGCATCCAGCATGGCGTCGGGGCCTCGCTGGACAACGCCAACGCCGGCCTGCGCACGGCGTGCCTCGTCGGCGCCTGGGCGGGTGCCGTCAACGGCGAGGGCAACACGCTCCGGCTCTCGCCCGGCGACCTGGACGAGGCGATCGCCGAGCTGCTGCGGCCGCGCAGCCTGATCGCGGCCGACGTCAACGGCCACCCGGTGGCGAACGGATTCGCCAGGGTGGAGGCGCTGCGGCAGGGCTACCTCGACGGCTCGGAGCCGTGCACCCGCCAGTACGGCTGACGCCTCGTGAGTGGCTACGCGAGTTAGAACTCGCGTAGCCACTCACGAGTCAGAAGAGGGCGCTGGCGAGGTCCCTGCGGGCCTTGATGACCCGCTCGTCGGCCGGATCGAAGAGCTCGAACAGCCCGACCAGGTGCTCCCGGACCCGGTCGCGGTCCTCGCCGCTGGTGCGCCGCACCGTGGCGATCAGCCGCGCGAACCCGCTCTCGACGTCGAGCTGGGCGACCTCGTAGTCGGCGGCTGCCAGCTGTGCGTCCAGGTCGGCCGGGTCCGCCTCGGCGCGGGAGACCGCGGACGGGTCGGTCTGGCTCGCCCTCGCGGCGAAGCGGACCTGGACGAGCGCGGCCCTCGCCTGCTCGTTACCCGGTTCGCTGTCGAGGATGCGCTGGTAGGCGGCCTCGGCGGCGGCGAAGTCACCGCTGTCGAACGCCTGCTCCGCCTCGGTGAAGCGCGGGTCCTCGGGCTCCTCCGCCGGTTCGGCACCTTCCTGCGGCGGGGCACCGCCGCCGGGCAGCTTGTCGCGCAGGGCCTCGAGCAGCTGGTTCAGCCACTGGCGCAGCTGCGGCTCCGGCTGTGCCCCGGAGAAAGCGTCCACCGGCTGCCCGCCCGCGATGGCCACGACGGTGGGGATCGACTGCACGCCGAAGACCTGGGAGATGCGGGGGTTGGCGTCCACGTCGACCTTGGCGAGCACCCAGGCGCCGTTACCCTCCTGCGCGAGCTTCTCCAGCACCGGGCTGAGCTGCTTGCACGGGCCGCACCATTCCGCCCAGAGGTCGACCACGACGAGCGTGTGCATCGACCGGTCGACGACCTCGGCCTGGAACGTGGCCTCGGTGACGTCGATGACCGGCGAGCCGCCGGAGGGCGGTCCGCCCGAGGGCGCGCCCTGCTGCCCGGCCGCGTCCGCACGCGCCTTGAGCCCGGAGAGGTCCACCGCCCCGGACAGAGCGGCGGACATCGCTGCTGAGTTGCCTGCTGATCCGCGTGGGTGTGTCACGGTTCCATCCTGGCACGCCCGGCCCGGGTTCTTCATGCTGGTGGGCCTATCTTCGCGGAACGCGAAGGCGCCCCCGCACCCCGGCCGCGCTACTCGCCGTCCAGCCGCCGTTCCACCCGCTCGACCTTGGCGGCCAGCTGCCCGTCGTACCCCGGCCGGATGTCCGCCTTGAGCACGAGGCTCACCCTCGGCGAGCCCTCGCCCGCCGCCTCGACCGCGCGCTTGACGACGTCCATCACCTCGTCCCACTCGCCCTCGATGTTGGTGAACATCGCGTTGGTCGAGTTCGGCAGGCCGGACTCCCGCACGACCCGGATCGCGCGCGCCACCGCCTCGCTGACACCCCCGTCCTGGTCGCCGCCCGCCGGGCTGACGCTGAATGCGACGATCATGCGTTTCTCCTCGTGTCGGTGACACCCACCCCCAGCACGGCGGTACCCGCTGGTAGCTTCGGGCGCCATGAACCGTCCGCTGCCGTTCGACCCGATCGCCCGCGCGGCGCAGCTGTGGGAGGACCGCATCGGGCCTTCCACGACGATGGCCGCGGTGACCGGGTTGATGCGAGTCCAGCAGATAATCCAGTCCGCTGTCGACGGTGCGCTCAAGCCGCACGGGCTGACGTTCGCGCGTTACGAGGCGCTGGTGCTGCTGACGTTCGCGCGCAGGTCGAGCCTGCCGATGCGGGTGATGGGAGAACGGCTGCAGCTGCACCCGACGAGCGTCACCAACATCGTCGACCGGCTGGAGAAGGACGGGCTCGTCAAGCGGGTGCCGCACCCCACCGACCGGCGCACGACGCTGGTCGAGATCACCGAGCCCGGCAGGCAGCGCCGGGAAGAGGCGACCAAGGCGGTCACCGCCATCGACTTCGGCCTTACCGGGCTGACCCCGAGGCAGACGGAGCAGCTCACCGAGCTGCTGACGAAGGTGCGCAAGGCCACCGGCGACTTCACCGAGTGACCCGGACGCACGGGCTCAGGCGCGGGCGGGCTCGATCTCGCGCGTGATGAGGCCGGTGCCGCCGTACACGAGGCGCTCGGGGCCGTCCAGCTTGCCGCGGCGCAGCGCCCAGGTCTCGAAGATCCAGGTGAACAGCGGCGGGATGCTGGCGAGCAGCGCGACCAGCAGCAGCCGCGGGCGCCAGCCGAGCGGGCGGGCCACCGCGAGGGACACGACGACGTAGAGCACGAACAGCACGCCGTGCACCATGCCGAGCACGGGCACGCCGCCCTCGCCCAGCTCCACGACGTACTTCAGGAACATGCCGATCAACAGGCCGGCCCACGAAAAGGCCTCGGCGATGGCAGCCACACGGAACAAGACAGCGGCCTTGTTCGACAAGGCTTCCTCCTCAGTCCCACTGCAGAGCAGTGTCATCACGATGCACCCAAAAGGGGATAACCGCGGGAAATCCTCGCGTGCGGAAGCCGTTCCGATCAGCGGTCGGTCGCCGGAGGAGTTCCCCGCTCACGTCAACCACGCTGTCGGACGTCGTGATACCAGTGTGAGCCGTGACAGCCATCACCGGAACACCGGGGCCGGTGATCGTCCTCACGGCGAGACGGTCAGTCCTCCCAGCGGAACACCTTCGCCGCGAGAAGCCCCACGACGACGGTGAACCCGACGAGCACGAGCACGGGTAGCGCGAGCGCCTCGGCCCCCTGCCCCCGCACCATCACGTCGAGCATCCCGTCGTTGAGGTGGCGCATCGGGAAGATGTTCGACACGGTCTGCAGCCACGCCGGGATGGCGTCGATCGGGAAGAACGCGCCGGACAGGAACGCCATCGGCAGGGTGATCAGGTTCGCCGCACCGCTGGCCGCCTCCTCCGTCTTGCAGAACGCGCCAACGAGCATCCCGATCGAGAAGAACGCCAGCGTGCCGAGCAGCAGTAGCGGGATCGCCAGCCACCACTGCCCGGAGAGCCGCAGGCCGAACGCGGGCAGCAGCGCGACCGCCACGAACACGACGAACTGCAGCAGCGCCACGCCGAGCGAGACGACCACCCGTGAGCCGAGGACGGTGACCGGCCGCACCGGGGCAAGCCGCAACCGGCGCAGCACCTGCTTCTTGCGCCAGTTGACGACGGTCAGCGCCGAACCGAACACGGCGGCGATCGAGACGGCCCAGGACAGGATGCCCGGGGCGAGGTACTGGATCGGCTGGAGCGACTCGTCCTCCACCTGCCCCGCGTCCAGCGTGAACCGCGGCGCCTGCCCGGTGGCGGCGATGTTGGCCTGGTTCACCACGCCGCTGACGATGCCCTGCACGGTGCTCGCGCGGGTCCGGTCGCTCGCCGCGAAGCGCAGCGTGACGTTGCCGCCGTCCTGCGTCACGTACGCGGGGATGTCGCCGGCACGCACCTGTTCCTCGGCCGTTGCGGCGTTCTCGATCGGTTTGAGCTCGACGGCCTCCGACCGTTCGAGCGCCGCGATCACCGGACCGTCGCCGACGACGCCGACCTCGATTCTCGACGCACCCTGGTCGCCGAAGATCAGACCGAAGATCACCAGGAACATCAGCGGGAACGGCAAGGTGAAGAACAGCGTCGCCTTGTCGCGGACGAAGCCCTTGAACATCGCGGTGGCCAGCGCCCGGAACGACGAGGAGGACGACGCCGTGCCGCTCGCGGCACGTTCCCGCTTCGGTGTCTCGGTGACCGTCACGCCCGGTACTCCCTGCCCGTCAGTTCGAGGAAGACGTCCTCGAGGGTCGCCGTGCGCACCTGCAGACCGTCCAGCGTGCCGCGCTCGGCGAGCGCGGACAACAGCGGGGCCGGGGTGTGCGTCGAGATGGTCAGCGAGACGCCGTTGTCCACGACGTCCTCCGCGCCCGGGAGCGCACGGGCCTGCTCGTGGGGCAACGCGCCGTTCTCCAGGATCACGTGCGTGGCGGCGTCCAGGTCGCGCACGAGCCGCGCCGGGGTGTCCATCGCGAGGATCCGGCCCTCGTCCATGATTGCCACCCGGTCGCACAGGATCTCGGCCTCGTCCAGGTAGTGCGTCGTGTAGACGATCGTCTTGCCCCGCGCCTGGATCTCCCGGAGCACGTCCCACAGGTTGCGCCGGGCCTGCGGGTCGAGCGCGGCGGTCGGCTCGTCGAGAAAGACGATGTCGGGATCGTGCACGAGCGCACAGGCGATCGAGAGCCGTTGCCGCTGTCCGCCGGACAGCTTCGCCTCCGGCGTGCCTGCCTTGTCGGTCAGGCCGACGAGTTCGAGCATCTCGCCGGCCCGGGCGGAGGTGACGCCGTAGAGCGCGCCGAAGGTCTCCAGCTGTTCACGCGCCGTCAGCTTCTCGAAGAACGCCGACGCCTGTAGCTGCACGCCCATCCGGGGCAGCAGCGAGATGTTGCGCGGCCACGGCGACTCGCCGAACAGGCTCACCGAGCCGGCGTCCGGTTTTCGCAGCCCTTCCGCGATCTCCAGCGCGGTGGTCTTGCCCGCGCCGTTCGGCCCGAGGATGCCGAAGAACTCGCCCTGGAAGACCTCGAACGACACGCCGTCGACCGCACGGACGTCGCCGTAGCTCATCCGGATGTCGGACACGGCGAGGGCTGAGGGCGGGCTCATGCGGGCAGGCTATCGCCTGCCGCCGTCCTGTTCGCGCGGTTTCCCGAATCAGCGGTGACAACCTCGTCGCCTTGACAACGAACAGGGGGTGGTGTCGAATCCCGGCACTATGACAACGTTGTCGCCGCGTGGTCGCGGGAGCGCGCGCCGCGCCACGATGAGCGATGTCGCGCGGCTGGCCGGCGTCAGCATCAAAACCGTGTCGCGGGTGGTGAACGACGAGCCCGCCGTGCATCCGGACACGGCGGAGCGGGTGGTCGACGCGATCGAACGACTGGGGTTCCGGCGCAACCTCGGCGCCCGCAACCTGCGCCGGGGGTCGAGCACCGGCACACTCGGGCTGATCGTCGAGGATGTCGGCAACCCTTTCTTCTCCGAGCTCAACCGTGCCGTCGAGCGCACCGCCGCGGCGTTCGCCCGGCAGGTGCTCACCGGCTCCTCGGACGAGGACCCGGAGCGGGAACGCGAGCTGGCGCTCGAGTTCTGCGCCCGGCGCGTGGACGGACTGCTGGTCGTGCCCGCCGGGGAGCGGCACGGGTACCTGGTCCCGGAGATGCGCGCGGGCACGCCGGTCGTCTTCGTGGACCGTCCGGCGGGCGACATCGTCGCCGACACCGTGCTCGTCGACAACGCGGGCGGCGCCGCCGAGGCCGTCGCCCACCTCACCGCGTGCGGTCATCGCCGGATCGCCTTCCTCGGCGACAGTCAGGAGATCTACACCGCCAGGGAGCGGCTGCGCGGCTTCCGGGAGGGCTGCGCCAGGGCAGGCGTGCGCTGCGAGGAGCGGCTGGTGCTCATGCGCCCGCCGACCGCGCACAACGTCGCCGACGCCGCGGACAGGTTGTTCGCCGGGCGTGGCTCCGCCACGGCCGTCGTCGCCGGGAACAACCGGGTCACCGTGCACCTGCTGCGCGCTCTCGCGCTTCGCGAGCGCCGCCCGGCGCTGGTCGGCTTCGACGACTTCGAACTGGCCGATCTGCTCGATCCGCCGGTCTCGGTCGTCGCCCACGATGTCAGCGCACTCGGCGAGACGGCGGCCGAGCTGCTTTTCGCCCGCGTGCAAGGAGATCAATCACCACCCAGAAAGGTCGTGCTGCCCGTGCGTCTCGTAGCCCGTGGTTCCGGAGAGGCCGGTCCGGCATGACCGGGCGGCCGGAACCGATCCGCCTGCCCGCCAACCAGCCACCGCAGTTCTACCGGGGTGGCAGCGCCATCGCGGCCCTGCGCGGGGCAGGCGGCACCGAAGAGGTCGGCCCCGAGGACTGGGTCGCCTCGACCACGGCGATGTTCGGCCAGGACACCAAGGGGCTGACCCGCCTGCCGGACGGCCGCTGGCTGCGCGAAGCGGTGCGCGCCGACCCGCACGGCTGGCTCGGTGCCGCGCACGTCGCGGCGTTCGGGGACTCGACGGCGCTGCTGGTGAAGCTACTGGACGCGCGGCAGCGGCTCCCGGTGCACTTCCACCCGCCGGACGCCTTCGCGCGACGGCATTTCGACTCGCACTTCGGCAAGACCGAGGCGTGGATCGTCGTCGGTACGTCCGGTGCGGAGCCGACCGTGTACGCGGGGTTCCGGCAGTCGCACAGCGCCAGGACCGTAGGCGAGTGGGTGCGCGATCAGGATGCCCCCGCGATGCTCGGTGCGCTCAACAGCATCGCGGTGCGGCCCGGCGACACCGTCTACATCCCGGCCGGACTGCCGCACGCGATCGGTGAGGGCGTCTTCGTGGTGGAACTGCAACAGCCCACGGACTTCTCGCTCACGCTGGAATGGCGGGACTTCCTCGCGGCTCCGGAGAAAGGCCACCTCGGCATCGGCTTCGACACCGCGCTCCAGGCGCTGGACAGGTCCGGTTGGGACGATACGCGCCTGCGCACCCTGATCCGGAGCACCGGAGGTGACTCCTCGTCCACTGTGGACGTGCTGGCGCCGGGTTCGGCCGGGTTCTTCCGCGCCGACCGGCTGCGTCCGGACCCCACGCTGGCGCTGGACCCGTCGTTCGCGGTGCTCGTCGTACTGGCGGGCGCGGGCACGTTGCGCACGGAGCACGGCGGCGATCACCAGCTCGGCAGGGGCGACACCTTCGTCGTCCCGCACGGCGCCGGGCAGACGGAGCTGGCCGGTGAGCTCACGGCGATCCGCTGCCGCCCACCCACCGCCCCACCCTCGTGAGTGCGTACACGAGTTAGAACTCGCGTGCGCGCTCACGAGCGGGACCGGACCGTCGCACCCAGGGCCAGGTCATCAGCGCCCAGACGAGGAGCACCAGTGCGACCTCGGGAATGAGGTACCAGGGCCACGGCCCCAGCACATCCAGCAGGGAGGTGGTCTCCGGCTTGCGGTTCAGGAACCCGTAGTTGGTGCCCACGACGGCGTTGAAGATCATCGCCGCAGCAGCCCAGCACGCGGTGATCGTGACGGCGACCCGGTAGCTGCGCCAGTCGGGCCGCATCCCCAGTCCCCAGGTCAGGTAGATCGCCGCCCACACGACGAGCAGATGCATCCCCCAGAACGCGATGAACTCGCGGTGCGGGAAGTCCGGGCTCGTCAGCACCGGAAAGATCAGCGCCTGCGCGCTCAGCGTGAGACACCAGTAGTAGGCGAGCGAGAAGACCCAGTGGCGGCGAGACCACAGCGCGTACGCGGCGACGAACCCCGCGAGGTCGGAGAGGTGCAGTGGTATCGAGTGCTCGATGCCCCAGTCCGACAACGTCATCGAGAACACCTGCACGCTCAGGTGCACGGTGAGGAGGACGGCCCCGAAGGAGCGGCTGAACCGGCGTGCGGCCGGAGTGTCCCGGTGCCCGCGTCCGATCGCGACGAACGCCACCGCACCCAGTGCGAACACGACGAGGACCAGCCAGTGGGACAGACCGTACGCGGAGAACTCGCCGTCTGCCGCGCGGAGGTTCACAGTGGGCCCGCGATGTCAGCCCGGCCCACCGGAGCACCGGAAAGGGCCAACTCGCACCGCCAACACCTCGCCGCTCGATCACGGACCTGCCGGGCCGATCGTACCGACGCCCGCCGAGCCCGGCAGCCCGTCGCCACGGCGTGCAGCGCTAGGGTGATCGCGAGCCAGTCGTACCCGGCAATGGGTCAGGGAATCCGGTCGGAAGCCGGAGCTGACGCGCAGCGGTAGGGGTGACGGGTGAGGACGTGCGCCACTGGGCCGGCCACCGGCCCGGGAAGGCAGTCCCCACCCGGCTGAACCCGAGCCCGAAGACCTGCTGGCTCCCCGGCCGCGGCACCGCGCGGCTCCGGGCCGAAGTCGAACGGGCTCCGCGCATGGGCCCGAGCGAAGGATCACGATGCCTGCCGCACCACCGTCGCGCTCCCCCTCGCCCCGAACCCGCCTGCTGGCGGCGTTCCCCTCCGTGCTCGCCGTACTGGCCGCCTCGTGCGGCGCTCCCGCGCCGGCCGAACCGCCCACGGCGGGGGGCACCGTCATCGAGGACAACTGCGGCACCGCCGTCTCGGTCGACCGGCCACCGCGCCGCGCGGTGAGCCTCAACCAGTCCACCACCGAGATCATGCTCTCGCTCGGCCTCGCCGACCGGATGGTCGGGACAGCCACCTGGACCGACCCGGTGGACCCCGACCTCGCGGAGGCCAACGCCACCGTGCCGCGCCTCTCCGATGACACGCCGTCGTTCGAGAGCGTGCTGGACACCGAACCGGATATCGTCCTCGGCGCCTACAACGCGATCTTCACCGACGAACGCGTGGCCAGCCGTGAGCGCTTCGCGGAGCTGGGCGTGCCCACGTACCTCTCGCCGAGCAACTGCCTGCCGGAAGAGGCACCGCTCGCCGAGCCGGTCGAGCTGGAAGACATCTACGGCGAGGTGCGCGACATCGCGGCCCTCTTCGGCGTGCCGGAACGCGGCAGGGCGCTCGTCGCCGGCCTGCGCGAGCGGGTGCGGACCGCGAAGGAAAGCGTCGCCGGACCGCGTTCGCCGGAGGACATCTCCGTGCTGTTCTGGTTCGCGCGGACCGAGTCGCCCTACGTGGCCGGCGCGACCGGTTCACCCGCCCTGATGACCCGGACGCTCGGCGTCCGCAACGCCTACGACGACGTACGGTCGATGTGGCCGCAGGTCAGTTGGGAGGACGTGCTCGCGCGCAACCCGACCCTGCTGGTGGCCGGCGACCTCACCCGCGACGGCGAGGGAGACAGCCTCGCGGCCAAGCTGGACTTCCTCCGCGGCGATCCCGCGGTCGCCCAGCTGGACGCGGTACGGGCCGAGCGGTGGATGCCCATGACCGGCACCGAGCTGAACGTCAGCCTCCGCACCGTCGACGGGATCGAGTCACTCGCCGCCAAGCTGGTCGAGCTGGACCGGTCATGACCGCGCTCGCGCCCGCGACCCGGGGGCGCGCCGCGACGATCGTCGTCCTCGGCGTGCCCGCCGTGCTGCTCTCGGTCGCGGTGGCGGTCACCCTCGGGCCCGCCGATCTCTCGGTGCCCGACGTCGCCGGCGTGGTCGGCGCCCGGCTCGGCCTCGGCGAGACCGCCGTCTCCCGGATCGGGCAGGGCATCGTGTGGGAGCTTCGCCTACCGCGCGCGCTGCTGGCCGGCATCTGCGGTGCGGGTCTCGCCGTGTGCGGCGCGGTCCTGCAGTCGCTGCTGCGCAACCCGCTCGCCGACCCCTTTCTGCTGGGCATCTCGGCCGGCGCCTCGACCGGCGCGGTCACCGTCGTCGTACTAGGGGCGGGTGCGGGCGTGATCGGGCTGACCGCCGGGGCGTTCGCGGGCGCGGTACTGGCCTTCACCCTGGTCGTCGTGCTCGCCTCGGTGGCGGGCGGCGGAACCTCGCGGGTCATCCTCGCCGGGGTCGCGGGCACCCAGCTGTTCTCCGCGCTCACCTCCTACATCGTCATCACCTCGGCCGACGCCGAGCAGACCCGCGGTGTGCTGTTCTGGCTGCTCGGCTCGCTGTCCGGGGCACGCTGGAGCGACGTCGCGCTGGCCGGAGCCGTGTGCGCCGGATGCCTGCTGCTCTGCCTGTCCCGGGCGGCGGCGCTGGACGCGTTCGCGTTCGGCCGGGACGCCGCCGCCTCGCTCGGCGTCGACGTGCGGCGCCTGCGGGCCGTACTGCTGGGGATCACCGCGCTGCTCGCGGCCACGCTGGTGGCCGCGGCCGGGGCCATCGGATTCGTCGGGCTCGTCCTGCCCCATGCGGCCCGCCTGCTCGTCGGGCCGGGCCACCGGGCGCTGCTGCCGGTCACCGCCGTGCTCGGTGCGATCCTGCTGATCTGGGTGGACGTACTCGCCACCACCGTGGCCGCTCCCCTCGAGGTGCCGGTCGGCGTCGTCACCGCACTCGTCGGCGTTCCCGCGTTCGCGGCACTGATGATCCGCAGGGGGCGGGTGCCGTGAGCCTCGCGGCGGAGCGCGTGTCGTGGGAGGCGGGCGGCACGATCATCATCGACCGGGTCAGCGCGCGGATCGAGCCGGGCTCGACCTTCGGGCTCCTCGGACCGAACGGTTCCGGCAAGTCCTCGCTGCTGCGGTTGCTCGCCGGCCTGCGGCGGCCCGCTGCCGGTGCGGTGCTGGTCGACGACCTCGACATCGCGGGCTGGGGCAGGCGCGACCTCGCCCGCCGGATCGCGGTGGTGGAGCAGCAGGTCTCCACCGAGATCGACCTGACCGTGACGGAGGTTGTCGCGCTCGGGCGCACGCCGCACCGCAGCGGCTGGGGCGGCGCGGGTGGCGGTGACGCGGCGGCGGTGACGCGCGCACTGGAGCGGACCGAGCTGGAGCACCTGGCCCACCGCAAGTGGCACAGCCTCTCCGGCGGCGAACGGCAACGCGCGCAGATCGCCAGGGCGCTCGCCCAGGAGCCGTCCGAACTGCTGCTGGACGAGCCGACCAACCACCTCGACATCGCACACCAGCTCGCGCTGCTGGACCTGGTGCGCAGGCTCCCGGTGACCGGTGTGGTCGCGTTGCACGACCTGAACCTCGCCGCGATGTTCTGCGACGAGCTGATGGTCCTGGCCGCGGGCCGGGTGGTGGCCGCGGGCGCACCTGCCGACGTGCTCACCGAGGACCTGGTGCGCGACGTCTACGGGGTCCGCTGCTCGGTGTCGGCCGCGGGCCCGGGCGAGCCTCCGCATGTCCGCTTCCTGCCGGGCCCCACGACTCGTGAGTGCGCACGCGAGTTCTAACTCGCGTGCGCACTCACGAGCGGTGACCTGCGTCGAGGGCGGCGAGCTCCTGTTCGAGCCGGCTCCGGCTCGAACGCCACAGCCCGGTGCCCAGCGACATCCTGGCGACACCGAGCCCGGCCGCCGTGGCCGGGTCCGGTCCGCCGGGCACGTACGCCACGTTGACCGCAGCGGGCCGTACCGCGTCGGTGACCGCACGGATCACCTCGGGGTCACGGGCATGGATGGGGAACACGCAGTCGGCGCCCGCCGCGAGGTAGCGCCGTGCCCGGTCGAGGACGTCCGGCAGCGCCGCCCGCCCTCCCCCGGCGTCCAGCCGGGTGTCGATCCGGGCGTTGAGCACCAGGGCGTCGCCCGCTTCGGCGCGCAGGGCCGCCAGCAGCTCCGCCTGCTCCTCCGGCTCCCGGCGGCCGCCCCGCCCGTGGTCGGTGTCCTCGATGTTGCAGCCGACGGCACCCGCGTCGAGCAGCCGCCCGGCCAGCTCCGCGGGCGGCAGGCCGTAGCCCGCCTCGGCGTCCACGGTCACCGGCACGGACACGACCCGCGTGATCCGGGCCGCCGCCGCGAACATCTCACCTGGCGGCGCGCCCTCCTCGTCGGCGTACCCCAGCGCCTCCGCCACCGCGGCCGAGCTCGTGGCGACGACGGGAAAACCGGCAGCCTCGACGAGCCGGGCGGAGTCGGCGTCCCACACGTTCGGCAGCACCAGCGGCGCGCCGGGCACGTGCAGCTCGCGCAGCCGACGCGCCGTCATGCCTGGTCCGGCAGCGGGAGGCGGCTCGTCACACCGAGCCGGTTCAGCGCGTTGATCACGGTGGCGGCCCACGCCACCGCGGTGTACTGCTCCTCGGAGAAGGCCGTAGTCGCCCGCTCGTACACCGCGTCCGGCACGTCCTGATGCTGCGACAGCCGCGTCATCGCCTCGGTGAGCTCCAGCGCGGCCCGCTCCTGTTCGGTGTAGAGGTCGGTCTCCCACCAGGTGCTGAGCAGGTAAAGGCGGCGCTCGGTCTCGCCGAGTTCGCGGGCGTCCCGCGTGTGCACGTCGACGCAGAACGCGCAGCCGTTGAGCTGCGAGGCCCGGATCTTCACCAGTTCGACGAGCCGCCGGTCGAGCCCGGCGTTCGCGGCCGCCTTCGCGGCGGCGGAGTGCATGGCCATCAGGTGTTCGTAGGCTTCCGGCAGGTTCTTGCCAAAGGGGATTCGGTTGCTCACGCCGTCAACGTAACCCCGAACTGGCACACGAGTATGGTCCAGTCACATGGCGACTTCATGGTCCAGTTCCGGGACCGATGTCCACCTGGACTGGGATCCGCGCACCGGCAGGCGCGGGCTCGCCGACGCGATCCGCGACGCCGTCCGCACCGGGCGCCTGGAACACGGCGCCGAGCTGCCGTCCACCCGCTCGCTGGCCAGGGACCTCGGCATCGCGAGGGGCACCGTCACCCGGGTCTACACCGACCTGGCGGCGGAGGGATACCTGAGCACCAGTCAGGGCGCACCAGCACGGGTGGCCGCGGGCGGCGCACGGCTGGCGGCGCGACCCCGTTCCCGGCCGGAGAAGCCCGCGACCCGCTGGAGCCTCCAGCCGGGGCAGCCGGATCTCTCCGCGTTCCCCCGCGCGGAGTGGCTCTCGGCCACCAGGCGCGTCCTGCAACGAACCCCCGCGAGCGAGTTCGGTTATCTCGAGCAGCGCGGTGTCGGCGCGCTGCGCGTGGCACTCGCCCGCCACCTCGCGCGCAGCCGCGGTGTCGTCGCCGACCCTGAGCGGATCGTGGTGTGCGGTGGCTTCTCGCACGGGATCTCGCTGCTCGCCACGGCCCTGCGCGAGCGCGGCAACCCGGAGATCGCCTTCGAGGACCCCTCGCTGTGGGTCTTCCGGGAGATCGCCGCGGCAGCCGGGGCAAGGATCAGTGCCGTTCCGGTGGACGCCGACGGCCTCCGGGTGTCCGAACTGGACAGTCCGGCGGTGGTGGTGACGCCTGCCCACCAGTACCCCCTCGGCGTGACGCTGGCCCCGCACCGGCGGGCCGAGCTCACGCGCTGGGCGAGCGCGTCCGGCGCCATCGTGATCGAGGACGACTACGACGGCGAGTTCCGCTACGACCGCAAGCCCGTCGGGGCCCTGCAGGCGCTCGCGCCGGAACGGATCGCCTACGCCGGGACCGCGAGCAAGACGCTCGCCCCGGGCCTGCGCATGGGCTGGCTGGTGCTGCCCCGGTCGCTCGTCGAGCCGGTGCGCGGCGCGATGGCCGCAAGCGGCTGGCGGCCGCCGGCCATGGAACAGCTGGTGCTCGCCGAACTGCTCGACTCCGACGCGTACGACCGGCATGTCCGCCGCTGCCGTGCGGCCTACCGGTCGCGCCGTGACCGGCTGCTCGCGGCACTGCCGGAACCGCTCGTCCCGGCGGGCATCTCCGCCGGCGTGCAGCTGCTGCTGCCGCTGCCGGAGTCCGGGCCCGGCGAGCGGGAAGTGGTGGCTGCCGCGAAGCGTCGTTCACTCACTCTGCAGGCACTCGGTCCGCACTGGATCCGTCCCGGCGCTCACCCGGAGGGCATCGTGGTGGGCTACGGAACGCCCGCCGAGCACGCGTTCCTGCCGACCGTCGAGACCCTGCTCGCCACGTTCGGCGACGTCATCCGCGCCTGAGCTCGTCGATCAGGGTCTCGGCCGCGGCGTAGGGATCCAGTTCGCGGTCGACGACCCCGCGGGCGAGCTCCGCCAGCCGGTCGCCACCGTGCAGCTCGCCCAGTTCCGCCCGCAGCCGCTGCACCGCGATCGCCTCCACCTCGCCGCTCGCGCGCGTGGTGCGGCGCAGGCTGAGCTCACCGTGCCGCTCCAGCCAGGTGCGGTGCTCGGCCAGCGCCCGCACCACGTCTTCGGCGCCCGTGCCCTCGGCCGCGACGGTCCGCACGATCGGCTGCCGCCAGGACCGGCCGCGGATCTCCCTGCGGCTCAGCGAGATCAACTGCTCCAGCTCGTGCACAGTGGCGTCGGCGCCGTCCCGGTCGGCCTTGTTTACCACGAAGACGTCCGCGATCTCCAGCACTCCTGCCTTCGCGGCCTGGATGCCGTCGCCCATCCCGGGTGCCAGCAGCACCACGGTGGTGTCGGCCAGCCTCACCACGTCCACTTCGGACTGGCCTACGCCGACGGTCTCGATGAGCACGACGTCGAACCCGGCGGCGTCGAGCACCCGGACCGCCTGCGGCGTCGCCCAGGCCAGACCGCCGAGGTGGCCGCGGGTGGCCATCGAGCGGATGAAGACGCCCGGATCGGTGGCGTGCTCCGTCATCCGGATGCGGTCACCGAGCAGCGCGCCGCCAGAGAAGGGGGAGGACGGGTCGATCGCCAGCACGCCGACCCGCTTGCCCTCCTTGCGCAGCGCCGACAGCAGCACCGACGTCGAGGTCGACTTGCCGACTCCCGGCGGACCGGTGAGACCGACGATCTGCGCGTTACCCGTGTACGGCGTGAGCGCCGCGGCGATCTCGCGCAGCCGCGGGCTGGCGTCCTCGACGAGCGAGATCAGCCGGGCCACGGCGCGGGGGCTGCCGTCCCGCGCCTGCCCGACCAGGTCCGCGACGTCCAAGGCCTACTGCTTCGGCACGCGGATGAGCAGCGCGTCGCCCTGGCCGCCACCGCCGCACAGGGCCGCCGCGCCGAGACCGCCGCCCCGGCGGCGCAGCTCGTAGGCGAGGTGCACGGCGAGCCGGGCGCCGGAAGCGCCGATCGGGTGGCCGAGCGCGATCGCGCCACCGTTGACGTTGACCTTCTCCGGGTCGATGCCCAGCTGCCGGGTCGAGACGAGACCCACGGCCGCGAACGCCTCGTTGATCTCAACCAGGTCCAGGGCGCCAACCTCCAGCTTCGCCTTGGCCAGTGCGGCGTTGATCGCGTTCGCGGGCTGCTCGTGCAGGCTCGCGTCGGGCCCCGCGACCACCCCGTGGGAGCCGATCTCGGCCAGCGGCGCGATGCCCAGCTCCTCCGCCTTGGCCGCGCTGGCCACCACCACGGCGGCCGCGCCGTCGGAGATCTGCGACGCCGAGCCCGCGGTGATCGTGCCGTCGGCGGCGAAGGCTGGCCGCAGCTTCGCCAGGTTCTCCGTACTGGTGTCCGCGCGCACGCCCTCGTCCGTGCTGAACACGATCGAGTCCTTCTTGCGCTGGGGGATCTCCACGTCGGCGATCTCCTCTGCGAACGTGCCGTCGGCGATCGCCTTCCCGGCGCGCTCGTGCGAGCGGGCGGCGAACGCGTCCTGGTCCTCGCGGGTGAGTCCGTAGCGCGAGTTGTACTTCTCGGTCGAGGCGCCCATCGCGCACTGGTCGAACGCGCAGAAGAGCCCGTCGTAGGCCATGTGGTCGAGCAGTGCCGTGTCGCCGTACTTGAAGCCGGAGCGCGACTTGGGCAGCAGGTGCGGCGCCTGGGTCATCGACTCCTGCCCACCGGCGACCACGAGGTCGAACTCGCCCGCGCGGATCAGCTGGTCGGCGAGCGCGATCGCGTCGAGCCCGGAGAGGCAGACCTTGTTGACGGTCAGCGCCGGGACGTCCATCGGGATCCCCGCCGCCACCGCCGCCTGCCGGGCCGGGATCTGGCCCGCACCAGCGGTGAGGACCTGGCCCATGATCGTGTACTGCACCGCGCCGGGCGACACGCCGGCTCGTTCGAGCGCGGCCTTGATGGCGACGCCGCCGAGCTGGGCGCCGGAGAAGTCCTTCAGCGAGCCGAGCAGCCTGCCGATCGGAGTACGGGCGGCGCCGAGAATCACGGAACCGGTCACAACAGCCTCCAAAGGGTTCCTCGCACGAGCAGCTCAGTCGACGATACCGGCAAGTAGTGGATCTGAATCGAAACGTGCCGACAACCGGTCGCTGTGAGCCGGAGCACGGCGCCCGGACGCGCGTACGCCTTATCCTCGCCGCTATGAATGAGGCGCTGAAGCCGTTCGTCACCACCATCGACCACGTCGGGGTCGCGGTCCCCGACCTCGACGCCGCCATCGAGTTCTACGCCGGGACCTTCGGTCTCGAGGCGACACACACCGAGGTCAACGAGGAGCAGGGCGTGCGGGAGGCGATGCTGCACGCCCCGGGCGACGGCGACGGTCCCGCGGTGCAGCTGCTGGCCCCGCTCCGGCCCGACTCGACCATCGGCAAGTTCCTCGACAGCAGGGGGCCGGGACTGCAGCAGCTCGCCTACCGCGTCACCGACGTGGACGCCGCGGCCGAGGCGCTGCGCGGCAAGGGGGTGCGGCTGCTCTACCCCGAGGCCAAGCGCGGCACCGCGGGCAGCAGGGTCAACTTCGTGCACCCCAAGGACGCCGGTGGCGTGCTCGTCGAGCTGGTCGAGCCGGCTGAGCGCGCGGGCCAATGAACCGGCTGGGCGGCCGGCTCAGTCGGATTTCGCGGCGGCCACCGAGGAGCTGGTGCGGGCGGTCAGCGCGCCCGCGATGAACGTGAGCTCGCGTTCCATCTCGTCGGGCGCGGAGTCCTCGGTATGCCGTGCCATCGAGTGCCGGTAGCTCACGGCCAGCGCGAGCAGCGCCGCGGCGCTCTCGACGTCGGCCGCGGCGAGCGCGCCCGCTCCCGCGGCCGCGAGGATCACCGAGCGCACCTGGCGGACGAGCTCCTCGTAGCGGGTCTGCAGCGCGTCGCGCACCGCGCGGTGCGTGTCCGCCTCCCGCCACAACAGGTGGGAGAGCATCCGGGAGGCCGACAGCCGCCGGTCGAGCTCGGCGACGAGCCTGCGCAGGCTTTCCGCGATATCACCGGGCACCACCACGCGGTCGGTGTCGATCCGCTCGTCCGGCAGCCGCGCGACCAGCGCGGTGAGCAGGTCGCGCTTGCGGCGGAAGTAGTAGTGCACGAGCCCCTTGGGCACGCCCGCGACCTCGGCGATGCGCGAGGTGGGGGTGGCTTCGAAGCCGAGTTCGGCGAACAGCCGCTCGGCGGCGAGGAGGATACGTTCCCTTGCCGACGGATCATCGGCCTTCTTTCGGGCCATCGCTCCCCCTTTCCGTGCCGATCCCCGGGACGTACCAGGCCCTGCCCTGGTCACGATAGCCGGAAGCAGGGCCCCCAGCGCCAGCCGTGCCGGCGCGCGGTGGGCCCTGCTCTCGGTTCGGCGGTGTTCGTTTCTCGAGTTCCGCCTTGTCGAACTCTCCGGTCAGTGCTGGCTGGCCGTGCGGTGTGCCGCGTTGGCCACCGGCAGGGCCGCGGCGCCTGCCACGACCGTCAGTACGCCGATGATCCACGAGCTCCACGCAGCCCCGGTGAGCTCCGCGTAGCCCATGACCCACGGCGACACGAACGCCAGCGCGCCGAGAACGATCTGAATCCCCTCGCCGTAGACCATGCCGGGCATCGCCAGCGAGGCCAGACCGTCGATCGCGATGAGCGCGCCGAGGACGACCATCGTCCACATCGCGGCGTTGTTGGTGGCCATCCAGATGGGCGTCAGTGCCAGCACCACGCCCAGTGCGACCTCCGCCCAGTCGTGCGGGCGCGTCCAGGGGCGTGCCGTGGTCTCAGGCATCGTGATCACCTCCGTTGAACACGAGTGCGCGGCGAACACGTCGGTGCGCCCACCGCGTGGGAGCCACGTATGCGGTTCCCGCTTCTCATGATGCGCCTTGATTGGCCGGCCGGTCAATCTCGGACGCGAATCCGTACGGGGGAACGCGCCTGGCCGCTTACGTGCCTCTCCTCTCGTACAGTTGTGGATTCGGTTACCGGTCAGTAATTTCTGTCCGCGAGCCCGTTCCCAACGCACGGAGGTCCCCGTGGCGAATGCCCTCAGCGAGATCCAGCAGGCCATCCTGACCGGCAACCTCGACGACGTCGCGGGGCTGCCGGTGCCGGAGTCCTACCGCGGCGTCACGGTGCACGCCGAGGATGTCGAGATGTTCGAGGGCCTGCCCAGTAAGGACAAGGACCCGCGCAAGTCGCTGCACCTCGACGACGTGCCGGTGCCGGAGCTCGGGCCGGGCGAGGCCCTGGTGGCGGTGATGGCCAGCGCGATCAACTACAACACCGTCTGGACCTCCATCTTCGAGCCGCTGCCCACGTTCAAGTTCCTCCAGCGCTACGGCCGGCTGTCTCCGCTGGCCAAGCGGCACGACCTGCCGTATCATGTCGTGGGCTCCGACCTCTCCGGCGTTGTGCTGCGCACCGGCCCCGGCGTGCACCGCTGGCAGCCGGGCCAGGAGGTCGTGGCGCACTGCCTCAACGTCGAACTCGAGGCGCCCGACGGGCACAACGACACGATGCTGGACTCCGAGCAGCGCATCTGGGGCTTCGAGACGAACTTCGGCGGGCTCGCCGAGGTCGCACTCGTCAAGGCCAACCAGCTGATGCCCAAGCCGGCCCACCTCACCTGGGAGGAGGCCGCCTGCCCCGGCCTGGTGAACTCCACCGCCTACCGCCAGCTCGTCTCTCGCAACGGCGCGGACATGAAGCAGGGCGACGTCGTGCTGATCTGGGGAGCCTCGGGCGGCCTCGGCTCCTACGCCACGCAGTTCGCGCTCAACGGCGGCGCGATCCCGGTGTGTGTGGTGTCGAGCCCGGAGAAGGCCGAGATCTGCCGGAGGATGGGCGCCGAGCTGGTGATCGACCGCACCGCCGAGGGCTACCGGTTCTGGAAGGACGAGAACACCCAGGATCCCAAGGAGTGGCAGCGGTTCGGCGCGAAGATCCGGGAGCTGACCGGCGGCGACGATCCGGACATCGTGTTCGAGCATCCCGGCCGGGAGACCTTCGGCGCCTCCGTCTTCGCGGCGCGCAAGGGCGGCACGATCGTCACCTGTGCCTCGACCTCCGGCTACCTCCACCAGTTCGACAACCGGTACCTCTGGATGAACCTCAAGCGGATCATCGGCTCGCACTTCGCGAACTACCGCGAGTCCTGGGAGGCCAACCGGCTCATCGCCAGGGGCCACATCCACCCCACCCTCTCCCGCACCTACGGGCTGGCCGACACCGGGCAGGCCGCCTACGACGTGCACCGCAACACCCATCAGGGCAAGGTCGGCGTCCGCTGCCTCGCTCCCGAGGACGGCCTCGGCGTGCGCGACGGCGAGCTGCGCGAGCGACACCTCGACCGGATCAACACGTTCAGGGGCGTGTGAATCCGTGGCCCGTTAGGGTGGAGGCATGAGCCTTGGCGAAGAACGGGAGCTCGTGCCGCTGGGAGCCGGCTTCGACTTCGAGAAGCGCGGATACCACCGGGCGCAGGTCGACGAGCATCTGGAACGGCTGGACGCCGATCTCAAGATGCTCATGTCCGATCGCGACGCGGCCATCTCCCAGGCCGGTGACCTGGCCAGGCAGCTCGAGGCCGCACGGATCGAGATCGACGACCTGCGCGGTCAGGTGGAACGACTGGCCCAGCCGCCGACATCGATCGAGGGCCTGTCCGAACGGCTGCAGCGGATGCTGCGGCTGGCCCAGGACGAGGCGAGCGACACCAAGGCGCGAGCGGAGGCCGAGGCCGGCCACATCCGCGCCAAGGCCGAGTCCGACGCGAGCGCCATGCGGGCGCGCTACGAGCAGCTGCTGACCGAGCTCGGCGAGCGGCGCAAGGAGATGGAGGCCGAGCACCGCAAGATCCTCGACGACGCGCGGGCCGAGGCCGAGGAGATCACCAGCAAGGCCGAGCGGGAGCGCAAGCGGCTGGACGAGGAGTCCGAGCAGCGCCGCACGCAGGTCGAAGAGGACTTCGAGATCGCGATGGCCACGCGCCGCACGGAGTCCATGCGGACGCTCGCGGAGCAGGAGGCGGCTAGCAAGGCCGAAGCCGAACGCCGGGTGCGCGAGGCGTCCGAGGAGGCCGCGGCGATCCGTGCCGAGGTCGCCGACGAGCAGGCCAAGTCGCGGGCCGAGGCCGAGCGGCGGCACCGTGAGTCCGTGGAGGACGCCAACCGGCGCAAGCAGAACTCGATCAGCGAGGCCAACGCCCGCGTCGCCGAGGCCTCCGACGAGGCGAACCGGCGGGTACGGGAGGCCACCGAGAAGGCCAACCGTATGGTCGCCGAGGCCACCGAGCGGGTTCAGGCACTGCGGAAACTGCGGGCGCGGGTCGCCGACCAGGTGCACGCGGCGCGGACCGTGCTGGCCGAGGCGAACGCGGCGATCGACCGGGCCGAGACCGATGTCGCACCGCTGGCGGAGGAGGAACGCGGCGGCGAGAAGGCCCGCGACGGCCGGCGCGAGCCGCGTGCCACGGCGAGTGTCGGATCCAAACCAACTCGCGAGTAGGTTAGGGCTGCGCGGGCGCGCTCCGCCCGCTACTGTCGGCGTCTACACCTGCCCGAGCACCTTGCTGGAGGATCCGGATGGCCGCCTATCAGACCGTGGTCGTTGGTACCGATGGTTCGGACTCGTCGTACGCCGCCGTGGACCGCGCGGCCGGGGTCGCCGCCGACGCCGGGGCCACGCTGGTGATCGCCTGCGCCTACTACCCGGCGAGCAGGCAGGACGTCGAGAAGGCCCAGGACATCCTCCGCGAGGAGGCATACCAGGTCGTGGGCTCCGCCCCCGCGGAGGACACGCTGCAGAGCGCGCGGGACCGGGCGGCGGCCGCAGGCGCCACCAAGATCGAGACCGTGCCGGTGCGCGGAGAGCCGGTCGACGCGCTGCGCACGGTCGTCGCGGACCGCTCCGCGGACCTGCTGGTGGTCGGTAATCGCGGGCTGAACACGCTGGCCGGCCGGATCCTCGGCTCGGTGCCCTCCGAGGTCGCTCGCAAGTCCGGCGTCGACGTCCTCATCGTGCACACGACGTAGCGGATGGCCGACGAGGCACTTCAGCGGCGGCTGGAACGCATCCTGCTGGGTGGCGAGCGCAAGTACACGCGGCTGCGGGTGGCGGAGAAGGCCGGTGTGCCCGAGCACCGGTCGCGGCGGCTTTGGCGGGCGCTGGGCTTCGCGACCGCGAGTGACGAGCAGGTCGTCTTCACCGACGCCGACGTCGAGGCGATGCGGATCACCGATGGGCTGGTCAGGGCGCGACTGATCGACGAGAGCATGGAAGGTGCCGTGGCCAGGGCGGTCGGCCTGCACCTCTCCCGGCTCGCCGAGTGGCAGGTCCACCTGCTGTGGGAGCTCATCAACGACAACCCCGAGCTGGCCGCCGACGAGAGCCGGATCGGCGAGCTCGTGGACAAGCTGCTGCCCGAGCTGGAACGGGTGCAGAACTTCGTCTGGCGGAGGCATCTGGCCGCGTACGCGGGTCGCGCGCTGGCGGCGCCGGACGAGAACCTGGAGGCCAGGACCGAGGTCGTCGGCTTCGTCGACATGGTCGGCTACACCCGGATGACGCGCAGGATCGACGAGTCCGAGCTGGGCACGATCCTGGAGCGCTTCGAGACGGTCGCCACCGACGCCATCGCCGAGCATCACGGCCGGGTCGTGAAGATGATCGGTGATGAGGTGCTCTTCGTCGCCGACTCACCGGTCGACGCCGCCGAGATCGCCCTGACGCTGACCGAGCGCACCGGTGCCGACGTGGACCTGCCGTCCGTGCGGGCGGGCATGGCGTCGGGCCGGATCCTGAACCGGTTCGGCGACGTGTACGGGTCGGTGGTGAACCTGGCGAGCCGGCTGACCTCGGTCGCGCGGCCGGACACGATCCTGGTCGACCGGGAGATGGCGGCGGCGCTCGCGGACGAGCCCGCCTACGAGCTGCGGAACCGCCGCCCGGTGTCGGTGCGCGGGTACCACCGCCTCCGGTCGGCCGCGCTGCGCAGGGCCAGGGAGCGGCCGCAGGGCGGAGTGTTCGCGAGCGGCCAGCAGCTCGCCGCCGAGATGCTCGGCATCAACTCCGGCGACGCCTCCGGGACGCGGGCGAGCGAGCCGGGCCCGCGCCGCCGCGGCCGGGGCCGGGGCCGCGACGCGGAAGCCTGAGCGCGGGTTTCGCGGGTCCGGACGCAGCACTCGCGGGCCTGGGTGGGGGACTCGCGGGCCGGGATCACCGGTCGGCGGGCAGCACCGCGTACTGGCGGACGTAGAGGTCGGTGTAGGTCACCGGGCCACGGGGGCCCGGCACCTTGTCGAGGTTGATGCCGGTCTCCGGGACGCCGAGCAGCTTGAAGCCGTCGAGCAGCCGGGTCGGCGCGTTCCAGAACACGCCCGTGCCCTGGTAGGCGTCGAAGAACGCCTCCGCCGCCGCCGCGTCCTCGGTCGCGATGCCCGCGGCGAGGCCGGAGGTCTGCTCGTTGGCGGTCCGCGCGGCCTCGTCGAGGCTGCCGACCTGGGCCACCGTCACCGTCGCCTCCCGGTCGGAGTCGAGCGCCCACTCGTAGCCGATCGGGTGCTCGTGCGGTGGCAGCGACGGGCGCACGCCGCGCTCGGCGAGCGCCTCGGACACCAGCGGCCACAACTCGTCGTGCACCGCCGAGTGAATCAGCAGCAGGTTCAGCCTGTTGCAGACGCCAAGGCGGTCGAGGCTGCCCGCGACGAGCGAGCGCACCGTAGCGGCATCCGCCGCCGCGTCGACGTAGAGCACCCCGCCGCCGTCGGCGTGCGCCAGCGTCCGCACGCCGTGCGTGGCCGCCTCGGTGGCCAGCGCCCGCGTGCTCTCCCCACTACCGCGCAGGATCACCAGTGGCACCAGGCCGGGCAGGCCGACCAGCGCCGCCGCGGCCTCCCGCTCCGCCCTGGGCACGAGCTGCACGACGTCACCGTCGATGCCGGCCCCGGCCAGCGCCGGTGCGATGACGACCTCCAGCAGTCGCTGCGCGGAGCCGAGCGCCGCCGCCCCGGTGCGGAGTACCCCCGCGTTGCGCGACTTGACCAGCTGCGAGGCCACGTCGACGGTGACGTTCGGCCGCGCCTCGTAGTTGGCGCCGATCACGCCAACCGGCCGCCTGCGCTCGACCAGGCGCAGACCGCCGTCGAGAGTGGACACCGGAACCGACCGGCGCTGGTGCAGCGAGCCGGCCAGCAGGCGCAGCTGCTCCGCCATGCCGGTGAGCCGCTCGTCGGTGATCGTGAGGCGGTCGAGCAGACCGGCGCTCATCCCCTCGGCACGGGACCTGGCGACATCGGCCGCGTTCGCCTCGAGCACCGCGTCCCGGTGAGCGAGGAGCCGCTCCGCCATCGCCACGAGCGCGGCGTCGATCGCCTCGTCGGCCGCGGCGGCAAGGGACGGGGCCGCCCGCTTCGCCGCAAGCGCACACTCCTCGACCGCCTTCGCCACCACGTCCGTCACTGCACTGTCCTCTCGGAGACCGACACATCCGCCGACCAGTGTGCCGTACCGCGAGCGCACCGCACCGACGCGGTGCGGGACCTCGTTCCGGCGCCCACCTCGGCTCACTGCAAGGCGGGCTCGACCAGCAACATGCCGCCCAGCACGAGGCAGCTGACGGTGAGCACCGCCAGCACGAGGATCCAGATGGCGGCAGGCAGCCCGGTGAGCCGGGCCAGCTGGTCGGCGTCGGAGTCGCGGGCCACCCCGCGGCGACGCTTGGTCTGCAGCTCGAACACCGGCCGCACGCCACCCAGCAGCAGGAACCACGTCATCAGGTACACGAACGCCGCCTGCGGTCCCGGACCGGCGAGGAAGGCGACCACGAAGAGCACGGCCGCCGACACCAGGACCGCGAACACCCCGTAGGCATTGCGCACCATGACGAGCACGCCCAGCAGCAGCACCCCGGCGACGGTGAGCACGGCCGGCATCCGGTCGGCCGAGACCAGTGCCGCGAACAGCAGCCCCAGCAGGGCCGGCGCCGGGTAGCCCGCGAGCGTGGTCAGCACCATGCCAGGGCCCTCGACCTTGCCACGGGACACCGTCACCCCGGAGGTGTCCGAATGCAGCCGGATGCCCTGCAGACGCCGGCCGGCCAGCAGCCCGATCACCGCATGGCCCGCCTCATGGACGATCGTGATGACATTGCGTGCCACCCGCCACGGTCTCCCGGCGAGCACGAGGACCAGTGCGACGACGCCGGCCACCACGATGATCGTTCCCGCGGCGCCCGGCTGCAGGTCGAACAGGCGCCAGATCCCGGTGTCTTCCTCAGCGAACTCCACGCGGTGAGCACATCACACCGGCCGTCTGATCATCGTGACCCCCTTTCCGTTCCGGTCGCTCCGGTCCGCGACTCATGTGAGATCCGCAGCAGGAGGGTGGCCCAGCTCCGGTAGGGCCGCCATCGCTCTGCCACGTTCCCGAGCGTCGCCAGGTCGGTCCGTCGATGCCGTACAGGTGCACCATCTCGGCGTGCAGCCGCGGTTCGGCGAGCGGGAAGATGTCGGGGTGGCCTGCGCCGCGCATGAGGATCAGCGCGGCGAGAACGGTCCTGTGCCGGGCAACTGCCGCAGTTGCCGCAGCGCGTCCTCCGCCGGCATGGACCGGAGGGCGTCGGCATCGAGGATGCCGACCCGCGCGGCATCGGCGATCTCCCGCAGTCGCTGTCTCCTGAGCGCCGACAACCCGAGCGGCTCGTCGAGCGCACGGAGCGCCGCCGGGGCGGGAACGACGGCAGCGGGTGGCCCGCGACGCCGACGACCTCGCCGTATCGCCGCGCGATCCGCCGCACGATCGTCGCGGCCTGTGCGACTCGGATCCGGTGGCAGATCATCGCCCAGCAGGCCGCCTCGTACGGGGAGTGGAAGAGCACAGGGCGCAGGCCGGGATGTCGCTCCCGCAAACCGCCCATAACATGGTCGGCCCGGCCGATACGGCGAATCGAGTGCCGTCGACGTCCAGCGAGAGGATGCGGCGCACCTGATCGATCATCATCGGCACCGCCTCCGGCGGGGCGTCGACCACCACCCGCACCGCGCCGGGTGATCGTTGCCGTGCGAGCACGCCCGCGTGCTCCCACGTTCGCTGGACCGGGAACGCCAGCCGCAGCGTGCCCGGTCCGGCACCCGACGGGGCCGCTGGGCCGAACCCTCCCCACTCTCCCGGCCTTCCCGGAACCCGGCGGACCCTGCGAGGTCGAAAGGCCCGCGAACGAGGACGTCAGTGGTGATCGTGCGGGCTGCGACTGTCATGACCATTTCGGACTCCTCTGCGGGCAAGTTCTGTTGTGGCGAAACTAGGAGCCCTGGACGACGTTCGGAAGCGGCATGCGCGCGAACGGATCCGTTCGGCGCCGAATCCGCGCGAACAGGCAGTCTCGCTCGGCCTCGGCCCCGCGCGAACGGAAATCCGGTTGCGGGTCCTGCTAGCTTGCGGACATGGGAACTTTGGGCACCCGCTGCGTCACGTTCGCCCGGCTTCGGCCGCGGCGCGCCTGAACGCGGCGACCACGAGCCCGGCGCCGGCGGATCCCGCCGGTCGTCTCTTCCTTTCTGCTGATCGTTCCCCGCAGGGCTTCGGCCGCCGCGTCATGACGTCCGCGCGCGCCCTCCGGCGCGCTCCCCTCGTCCATGACGGAGCGATCCGATGCCCAGACACCGGCGGCACCACCCTGCCCGGAAAGATCCACGGCCGAACCCCTCCGGCGTCCACTTCCTCACCGCCAGGCACATCGTCGACGACCTGGTCCGGTCATGCGCCCCCGGCCCGGACGACCTGGTCGTCGACTTCGGCGCGGGGACCGGCGCGGTCACCGCGGCGCTCGCCGGGACAGGCGCGAGCGTCCTCGCCGTCGAACGCGATCCCGAGTTCGCCGAGCAGCTACGCGACCGGGTCCGCGGACACGGCAACGTCCGGGTCGGCCTCGGCGACGCACGGACTTTTCCTTTGCCCCGCAGGCGTTTTCTCGTCGTGTCGAGCATCCCGTACTCGATCTCGACCACATCGCTGCGCCGCCTGCTCGGCCCACGCGACACCGCCATGCACCGGGCGGCGCTGATCGTCGAGTGGGGCTTCGCCAAGCGGCTGACCGCGCCCGTGCCCCGCTCGCGCGAGCTCGCGTGGTGGGCAGCACGGTTCGACATCCGGCTCGTCCGTCGAGTACCCGCGCACAGTTTCCGGCCCGCACCGCGTGTCGACTCCGCGCACGTGCTCCTGCGCCGCGGGCCGGAGCTGGGGCCCCGTGCCGAGAGGGCACTGTGGACTCTGCTCGGTGCCGCGTACTCCGCGCCGCGCGCCCCGGCCCGGAACGTCGTGGCGCTCACCGGGCGCAGGCCGCGCCGCTTGCTCCGTGACCACGCCATCGACCCCGACGCCGATGGCAGGCAGGTGCCACCGGCCAGGTGGGCGGCGCTGGCCGCCGAGCTCGCGAGGGACCGGAGCCTGCACTTCCCCCCGCTGCCCCGCTCGCTCACGGCGCGGCGATGAGAAGGGGTCTTCGAACCCGCCGGAGCGGACCGTGGGACTGTTTCCGCAGCTCAACGGTCGTGAGTGAGTAGCCGCGTTCTAACTCGGCCAAACACTCACGAGCGGTGACCAGCCACAACACCGAGAACGCGCAGACACCGCAGCAGCACCAACTGGCTCCGCCGCCCGCGCCACCACCTGCTCGTCCCCGCCGCCGGCGGCTCGGCGTCCTCATGACGACCACCGCCGCCGTCGCCGCACTCGTGGGCGGGACAAGCGGAGTCGCGATCGTCACGGCGGCAGGCGGGACGGCGGCCGGCTCGGCCACCTCGCCGGGGTCGGCCACGGGGCAGACTGTCTCCACCACGACGGACGTCAGCACCGTCGCACGGCAGGTCCTGCCGAGTGTGGTGCAGGTCGACGTGCCCACGGCCACCGGCGAGGCGATCGGCTCGGGGGTCATCCTGACCGCCGACGGCCGGATCCTGACCAACGCGCACGTCGTCGACGGCGCCACCGGTGACGTCACCATCACGCTGTCCGACGGCACGCGATACCAGGCCACGGTGCTCGGGCCGACCGCACGGCCGACATCGCCGTGCTCCAGGCCCGCGACGCCGGTGGCCCCAACCCCGGCGAAGCTCGGCGACTCCGGCGACCTGCGGGTCGGTGCCGAGGTCGTCGCCATCGGCTCGCCTGGCGGCCTGCAGAACACGGTGACCTCGGGCATCGTGAGCGCACTGAACCGGAAGCTCTCCGACATCGGGCAGCAGGAGGACACGCCTCCGTTCGGCCGGCAGGTGGCCAACGAGTCCGCCGGCACGCCGAGCTACACGGCGATCCAGACGGACGCCGCGATCAACCAGGGCAATTCGGGCGGGCCGCTGGTGAACATGGCGGGCGAGGTGGTCGGTTCAACTCGGCGATGTACTCGCCATCGGCATCATCCGGCAGCGTCGGCATCGTGTCCGGCACCTGACCCTTCCGGGTGCGGATATCCGAGATCCGGTTCGGGTACCCGCCCGTCGCGCCGCGTCGCCAGTCCCGTCACGTTAGGGTTTCCCGGTGACCGACCGTCTTGTCTGGATCGACTGTGAGATGACGGGGCTCGACCTCGTCAAGGATGCCCTTATCGAGATCGCCGTGCTGGTGACCGACGCGGACCTGCAGGTGCTCGGCGACGGCCTCGACCTCGTCATCCATGCCGATGACGACGCGCTGGCGAACATGCCCGACATCGTGCGTGACATGCACGCCCGCTCCGGCCTGACCGACGAGGTGCGCCGCTCGACGGTCACGCTGGAGCAGGCCGAGCGGCAGGTGCTCGAGTACGTCCGCGAACACGTGCCGGACCCGCAGACCGCGCCGCTCGCCGGCAACAGCATCGGCACCGACCGCGGCTTCATCACCCGGGACATGCCGAAGCTCGACGCCCACCTGCACTACCGCATGGTGGACGTTTCCTCGATCAAGGAGCTCGTGCGCCGCTGGTACCCGCGTATCTACTACGCCAAGCCGGAGAAGGGCCTCGCCCACCGGGCGCTGGCCGACATCAGGGAGTCCATCGGCGAGCTCAGGTACTACCGCAGGACCGCCTTCGTCCCGCAGCCCGGCCCCAGCACCGAGCAGGCCAGGGCCGCCGCCGACGAGGTGCTGCGCGCGCGGAACGAGTAACCCGGTTCGTTGCCGCCACGGCGGCACGCTACGATGATCCGGTCGGGGTGCTCGCTGAGCACCCCGCATGGTGGGTGTAGCTCAGTCGGTAGAGCACCTGGTTGTGGTCCAGGGGGCCGCGGGTTCAAGTCCCGTCACTCACCCCACAAATCCCTGGTCAGCGCACTGGCGTGGCGATGGTCTCCCCAGGATCAACAGCCAGGACGCGGGCAACTGGCACAGGGTTTGTGCTCGGTGCGGTCCGCACAGGGCACAACTCCGCTGCGACGCGCGGTCACGGGCGGCAGGAGGCGAGCCACTTCCATACCGCGCGGCCTGATATGCGCGGGGTGCGAACCGCTCACGAGTGCCCAGCTCCTCAGGGGCGGGAAGTCGATCAGCGGCCTCACCCATTTGGCCGCGTCCACCGTCAGCGCCTTCGCGAGCCGCATCACCGTGCTCAGACGAGGATCGGCCAGCCCACGCACCGCAACCTCGCCGCTCCGACCTCGGACAGCCGGTGGGCACGGTGGGTGGCGCGGCTACTGCCCACAGTGACCTCGAAGAGGCCATGGCATGGCTCGACGTGGGCCAGCCCGGCCCCGAGCTAAGGCAACTCCACGACCCTGGTGTTCTGAAAGGACTCCTGCGCCCACCGGGAGTGGCGCTTCACCATGACGTTGGTGTTCCTGGACAGCGAGTCCTGGCGGCAGGTCGGCTCCGACGGCACCAGCTGGCAGCTGGTCCGGACGATGACCGCCAGGTTCGGCCCAGCGAAGCGGACGTGCTCGTCGACAGTGTGCAGCCGCGTCGGCTCGATGTAGCTATCGAAGTAGTACTGCATCCCGGTCGCGATGCCCTCCCTGGTGCGCAGATGATCGCCGTTGAAGGTGACGACGTCCGCGTCCGCCGTGAAGGTCGCGGCGAACGCGTCCCCGTCCTGGCGGAACCACGCATCAGCCTGCCGCTCGCGGATGCGTTCGAAAGCGGCCAGCGCGCGGTCGCGGTCGCCTGTCCCGCCCGGCCTTCCAGCACCGTGCGTGGTGGGTTCGGCGGCGGCCAGCAGCGACGCCGAGCCCACCATCACGGTCGCCGCGGCGAGAGTGGCCAGGAGACGTCTACGCCAGGTGTTGCCCATGAGTCTCGCCATCCGAGTCGGGTGGCCGCCGTTGTCGTACGGCCGGCACGGAAACTAGGGCGTCGTTCGCGACGGCGTCGTCCTCCGCCGGTTGCGTCCCGCTGCCGGGCGGCTACAACCCGAGCAGGCGCCTGAGGACGTGCGCATGCCTACGGGAGACCTCCCACCTGCTGCGCGCTGGATTGCCCAGCACCCGCACGAGCGCACCGTTGAAGCCGGGGCAGGAGTTCGCGCACGTGGTCGAGGTTGGCCGACGGAGCCGAACGGTCCAGGCCGGGTGGGGAAGGGCTCCCACGGACACGTTCCGGCCCGGCGCGGTCAGGATCCGCAGGTAATCGAGATACTGCTGCGTTTCGTCGACCCCGCGCAGCGGTTCTTGCAAGTACCGCTCTGGCGACGTTTCACCTCTACTGGCCACCTGCGACCGGGGCTAGGCTGGCGTCCTGTCTGCGATCGCAGCCAGTCAGGCGTGTGGGAGGTCACTGTGTCCGTCGAGCACCGAGCGAGGGCTCCGTGGCTCCCGCCGCGCTGGTTCATCCGGCTGATCTGGTCAGTGCACCGGGGCGTGCACCGGGTCACCGGCGGCCGCGTCGGGCTGTGGCGACCACGCACCAACCGCTGGGGCACGCTGCGGCTGACCACCACCGGACGCCGCACCGGCCTGCGACGCAGCGTCATCCTCGGATACTTCGAAGACGGCCCGAACCTCGTCTCGCTGGCCATGAACGGATGGGGCGAAAGTGAGCCCGCCTGGTGGCTCAACCTGCAGGCACACCCGGACGCGACCATCGATCTCGTCGACGGGCAGCGGCTCGTGCGTGCTCACGCCGCAACAGGCGACGAGCGGTCGCGACTCTGGGCCCGCTGGCGCGAGATCGACGCCAACATCGACGGCCACGCCGCGCGGCGGCCAGCCGAAACCGCGGTGGTGGTCCTGGAGCCAGTTGAGGGCCCCTGATCGCGCCTGGAGACCCCCGCCCCTGGCGCGATCAGCGGTAGCAACGGGCGTCAGAAGCCACGGAAGACGCCGTCTCCGTCGAGCGATCTGGTGAAGTCCTCCCAGTCCATGTTCGCCAAGTTAATGTTGTTCTCCACGCTCCACAGCGCGGAGGGCGCTACCCGGAACGGCCTGTGCCCGGTTCGGTCGCCGTCACGGCGCGGAAGCACCCGGACGGCGAGAATCGGGTGCTCGTCACCGGCGAGGGTCGTCTCGTCCGCGAGGAAGGAAACGATCGGCCCGCCCGGCTGCCGCGCCCTCAGCGCTTCGGCGCTGAGACCCTCGAACGCGGGTCATTCACCAGAGCGACGTTCGCCAGGAACCCGTCGTCGCTGGGCGTCCGAGTCTTCAGGACAAGAGACTCCCACGCGCTGTCATCACCGAACCAGGTGCGAATGAGGGCTGAGGCGCTCGGCAACACAGTCATGCGCGAACTTTAGCGGCCGCTGCACACGCTCCCCGGCGTGAACGGACATCGCGCACCCGAACCGCCGGGCGGACAAGCATCCTCAGCCCTTACGCGGCCAGTGGGCACCCAGGTAGGGCTTCGGGTTGACCGGGGCCCAGCCGTCGAGGAGTTTCGCCAGCGCACCCCCCGCGGGCGGGTTGCGCTTGAGCACGAACACCAGCACCACGTCGCGCTCGCCCGCGAAGTCGGCCACGTTCTCGGTGACCACCGCCCGGCCCTCGGCCCGCGCTGCCGCCACCTCCGCATCTTCGACCGCCCCCAGACCAGCCTCGAACACGTGCACCGCATCGTGCGCGTAGTCGTCCCGGAGCAGCCGGGCGGTCATCGCCGGGAACATCTCGTCGATCAGGAACGCACTCACGCTATGAGCGCCGCACGCTGTTCCGCGGCACGGCGACTGCGCTCGGCCAGTTCCCGATTGCGCTCGATCCCGCCGCGAATGTCCTCGACGTGCTCCACCGCATACTCGACCGCGATCCGGTCCTCCTCAGGGCCGTCGAGCTCCCGCAGCCGGGCGACGACCTCCCACACGTCCGGACCGGCCGCCAGCGCCGCACGCCGATCATGCGCCGGACCCCGGAACACGATTCCCGGATGGTCCAGCCGGTCCACACCCTCCAGGATCAGCCGCTCCAGCAACGCCGTCGCGCTGACTCCTTCGAGATCGGCCCGCCCGGCGAGCTTGCGTTTGGCCGTCTCACTGATCCGAAACGACGTACTCGACGCCACGACAACCTCCTGCCACATACCTGCAACCGCAAGTGTTGCGCAGGTGAGCTACATCGGCACCCGCCAGTGGTGCCGCCCGGAGGCCACCGTGAAGGGCGACTGACCGGGCAGGTCGACGGTGGCCGTGCTACCCGCCGGCACGTCGACGTCGACGGCCAGCTCGCCGTGCTCGGCCCGCCAGCTCACCGACGCCCGGCCGTACGGTGTCTCGTGCGTCGCCGCGGCGTGCGTCAGCCCGGCTCCCGGCCGGGGCCGGACGAGCAGGCGGCGGTACCCCGGCTCGGCCGGCGCGAGCCCCGCGACCGTCCGATGTAGCCAGTCGGCGACGGCGCCGAGAGCGTAGTGGTTGAACGAGGTCATCTCGCCGGGGTTCACCGTGCCGTCGGGGAGCAGGCTGTCCCAGCGCTCCCAGATGGTGGTCGCGCCCCGCGTCACCGGATACAGCCACGACGGGCACTCCCGCTGGGTGAGCAGGGCATACGCGGTGTCGAGCTGGCCGGTGTCGGCGAGTGCGTCGCAGATGACCGGCGTCCCCGCGAAGCCGGTGGCGATGCGGTGCCCCTCGTCGCGCACCAGCTCGGCGAGCCTGCGGCCCGCGGCCTCCCGCTGCCTGCCCTCCGGGATCAGGCCGAACCGCAACGCCAGCGCGTAGGAGGTCTGCGCGTCGTTGTGCAGGAGCCCGGACGGCCGGACCCAGCGCCGGACGAAGGCCCCGGCGACGGCACGGGCGAGTTCGGTGTAGTGCTCGTGATCGCGCCGGTGACCGAGGACCGCGGCCGTCTCCGCCAGGACGGCGGTGGACCTGGCGTAGTAGGCGGTCGCGACGAGGTGGCGGTCCGCCTTGGCGTCGGCCGGGTCGTCGGCGGGCGCCGACGGGTCGAGCCAGTCGCCGAGCTGCTTCCCTGTCTCCCACAGGTGGTCGTCGCCGGCCTGCGCGGTGACGCGGTCGACCCACGCCTTCGCGCTATCGTACTGCGCCCGCAGCACTCCGGTGTCCCCGAAGCGCTGGTACAGCTCCCACGGCGTGAGCACGGCCGCGTCTCCCCACACGGCGGCGGGGAAGGGCGGGATCCAGCGTGGCGCCGGGATCACCGGCACGAAGAACGGCACCGTACCGTCCGGCAACTGGTCGGCGGCCAGGTCCCGCAGCCACGAGCCGAGCATCCCGGCGCAGTCGTACAGGTAGGCGGCGGTGGGCGCGAAGACCTGGATGTCGCCGGTCCAGCCAAGGCGCTCGTCCCGTTGCGGGCAGTCGGTGGGGATCTCGAGGAAGTTCCCGCGCATACTCCACACGACGTTCTCGTGCAGACGCTCGATCAGCGGATCGGAACAGCGGAAGGTGCCGGTCCGGCGCATGTCCGTGTGGTAGACGCGTGCCGTGACCTCGCCGGGTTCGGCGTCGCCAGTCACCTCGGCGTAGCGGAAACCGTGGAAGGTGAACCGTGGTTCCCACACCCGTTCGCCTTCGCCGCGCAGAACGTACTCTTCCGTCGCCTCCGCGTTCCTCAGTGGACGGACGTACAACTCGCCGTCCTGCAGCACCTCCGCGTGACGGAGCCGTACGGTGGAACCGGCCGCGCCGTCGACCCTGATTCGCAGGCGGCCGACGAGGTTCTGGCCGAAGTCGAGGATCGTCCTGCCCGACGGCGACGTGAGCACCGCGGCCGGCCGCAGCTCCTCGGTGCAGCGCACCGGCGGCCCGGTCGGCGCGACGAGTGTGGAGAGGTCGCGCCGGAGCACGCGAACCGGCGACCAGTCCGTGTCGTCGAAGCCCGGCTCCGACCAGCCGGGCAGCTCGCGGCGCGCGTCGTAGCGCTCGCCGTCGTAGATGCTCGCCAGCCGGATGGGGCCGGTGGCAGCCCGCCAGCCGGGGCCGGTGCCGACCGTCTCGGACGTTCCGTCCTCGTAGCGGATCTCCAGCTGGGCCAGCAGCGCCACCGTGTCACCGTAGATGTCGCGGGTGCCGCCACCGAAACCCAGCCGTCCCCGGTACCACCCGTCGGCCAGCCACGAACCCAGCGCGTTACGCCCCTGGCGCAGCCCCGCCGTGACGTCGAAGGTCTGGTACCGCAACCGGTGACCGTAGCTCGTCCACCCCGGCGCGAACGCCTGGTCACCGACCCGCTCACCGTTGAGCTCCAGCTCGTACAGCCCGAGTGCCGTGGCGTAGAGCCGGGCCGAGGCCACCGTGCGGGACACGGTGAACTCGTGCCGCAGCAGTGGCGGGGCCTCGTCGGAGCCGTCCCGGGACACCCCGGCGGGCGCGACGAACGACGCGGTCCATTCCCCCGCGGCGAGCAGCCCGGTCTCCAGGTGCAACACCGGGCTCCACGCCGAGGGCGCGTCCCCGCCCTCGCCCCACACGCGCACCCGCACCCGGCGCCGCGCGCGCGAGCCGAGGGCCGCGTGTCCCCACGGCACGAGGACGCTCTCCGCCGACTCCACCCGCCCGGTCGTGGCCGTCTCGTCGGTGCCGGGGTCGACGACCTCGATCTCGTACGCCGACTGTGACCAGCCAGGCACATCGGTGTCGACCTGCCACGAGATGCGGGGGCGGTTCTCGCCGATCCCGAAGGGCTCGTCGTGGTGCTCGGCCCGGGGCGTGCGTACGGCGATCGGCTGCTGACTGTGTTGCGGCAACGGAAACCTTTCTTTCGGTGGCTGCCGGACGCCGGTCAGGCGCCCTGCTGGTAGGCCTCGTCCATCCGGCGGAGTGCGTCCGCGGGCGTGGTCCGCCCGCCGAGCAGCTCCTGTACCGCGGTGAAGTGGGCCTGCTGGACGCGCGCGTTGGGCCACTGCTGGTCCATGTACGGGAAGGTCTTGCCCTCCTCCTGGTACCGCTGCAGCGTCGTCAGCGCCGGGTCGACGGTGAACTGGTCGTTCGGGATGGACGGCAGCGCGGCGTTGGTCTCCGCGTAGAGGTTCATGCCCTCGGCCGACATCAGCCAGTCGACGAACTCCAGTGCGCCGTCCTTGTGCTCCGCGGCGGCGTTCACGCCGTAGGAGGATCCGGCGGCACCGGCCATCCTCGTCTCGGCCGGATCATCGGTGGCGGGCAGCGGCCGCAGGTCGAAGGACACGTCGTCGCCTGCCTGCTCCTTCAACGCGGGCACCGCCGAGTTGACCTGTACGACACCGAGCGCATCGCCCTTCGCCACCTGGGTGAGCGAGGACTCGTAGCTGGTGCCCAGCGGGCTTTCGTTGAAGCAGCCCCTTTCCTGCATCTCCACGTACTTGTTCAGCGCGCTCTGCCAGGCCGAGTCGGCGAACGTCGCCTCGCCGTTCGCCATCTGCTGTGCGAATTCGGGATTCGGGCCGTACACCAGGGTCGGGGTCAGCGCGTAGCTGGTCAGCTGCGTGACCCACGGCGTCTGGGCACCCAGCGAGAAGGCCACCTTGCCCTCCCGCTTCGCGGCCGCGCAGAAGTCGAGCAGCTCCGTCCAGGTCTCCGGCACGGCCAGCCCGGCCGCGTCGAGCGCGGTCGTGTTGTAGACGGCGCCGATGCCGGAGAAGCCGACCGGCGCGATCCACGTCTTGCCGTCCCGCCGGGCCACGGGCTTGATGCCTTCGGAGATCTGCTCCGCCCACGGGCGGCCGGAAAGGTCCTCCAGGTATCCGGCGCCCGCCGCGACCTCCATCGCCACGGGATTGCCGTTGCCCGGCCAGACGAACAGCACGTCGGGCGCGGTCCCAGAGGACAGCTGGGTGCGAATCGTCGTCTGGTACTGGTCGAGCGCCGCGTAGGTCACCTGGATCTCGGCATCGGGGTGGGCCTCCTCGTACGCCGCGACCGCCGCGTCGAGGGCGGGCTTCTCGTTGGAGGTGGCGGCCACGGTGACGGCCCCGTCCCCGCCGTCGCCTCCCGCGCTGCCGGGCCCGCTGGAGCACGCCCCGGCGGCTCCGAGCGAGAGGATCGCGCCAAGGACGAGTACTCGTTTCGCGAACTTCATTGTTCTCTCCTCGTTCTCCGGATTGGAGTCGGTCCTTTCTCAGCCCTTGAGCCCGCTCGCGAAGCCCTTGATGATGCTGCGCTGCATCGCGAAGTACACGAGCAGGATGGGCGCGATGCTGATCACCAGGCCGGCGAAGACGAGATTCCACTGCGACACGTACTGCCCGACGAAGCCGAACAGCGACACGGGCAGGGTCTGCTGGTCGCTGCCCGCCAGGTACAGCAGCGGCGTGAGGAAGTCGTTCCACACGTGGAGGACGTTCAGGATCACGACGGTTCCGGTGATCGGGCGCAGCAACGGGAACACCACCCGGACGAACGTCCCGAACGGTCCCGCGCCGTCGATCGCGGCGGCCTCCTCGTACTCGAGCGGCACGGCGCGCAGGAAGGCCACGTAGAGGAACACCGAGAAGGGCACCTGGAGCCCGGCGTAGTAGACGACCAGCGCCCAGACGCTGCCGAGCAGGCCGAGGTCGCGCATCGTCGTGTACAGCGGGATCATGGCCAGCTGCATGGGCAGCAGCAGCCCGATCATGAAGACGTAGAACGTGACCCTCGACCAGGCCCTGGTCGCCCTGGCCAGCGGGTAGGCGGCCAGCGCGGAGACCAGCACGATCAGCACCACGCTGCAGACGGTCACGGCCGCACTGTTGGCCAGCGCGCCCGCCAGGCCGCCCCGCACCCACGCGCCGCCGTAGTTCTCCAGCGTCGGGTCGGTCACCGGGGCCAGCGGCGACGACTGGTCGCCCGGCTTCTTCAGGGACAGGTTGACCAGTACGTAGACCGGGAAGAAGAACAGCAGCGCCGCGCCGATCATCAGCAGTTCGAGCGCGAAGGTGCGCAGGCGGTAGCGGTTCACGACGCTCCCTTCTGCCGCCCGAGCGCCTTGTACTGGGCGCCGGAGAGCACAGCGACGAAGAGGGTCAGCACCAGCGCCATGGCGACGCCGTAACCGAAGTCGTTGAACTGGAAGGCGTTCTTGTAGATCAGCGTCGACATCGTGTCGGTCGCGTTGCCCGGACCACCCTGGGTCATCACCCACACCTGGTCGAACAGCTTGAGGCCGCCGATGATCGACAGCATCAGGTTGATCGTGATCGCCGGCGCGAGCTCTGGCCGGATGATGTGCCAGAACCGCCGGAAGCGGCCCGCGCCGTCGATCGTCGATGCCTCGAGTACCGCCTCGGGCACACCCTGCAGGCCGGCCAGGAAGATCACCATCGAGTAGCCGGCGAACTGCCAGACGACCACGCCCACGATGCACCAGAGCGCGATTGCCGGGTCGCCGAGCCAGTTCTGTCGCCACGCCCCGAGCCCGACGAGTTCCAGCAGGCCGTTCACGGCGCCGTCCGGGGCGAGCAGGTACTGCCACAGGTATCCGGTGGCGACCGGGGTGATGATCGCGGGAGCGAACAGCAGCACCCGCAGCACGTTGCGGCTCTTGATCCGCGTGTGCACGCCAAGGGCGAGCAGCAGGCCGATGAGGTTCTGGATGATCGTGACGCCCGCGGCGATCAGCAGCGTGTGCCAGATCGCCCCGGTTGCGGCCGGGTCGTCGAACAGCCGCACGAACTGGTCCACACCCACGAACTCGCTGGCCCGGGACAGGCCGTCCCAGTTCGTGAACGCGTACCGGGCACCCTGCAGGCTCGGCCACAGCACGATGAAGGCGTAGAACAACGCCGCCGGAACGACGAAGAACCACGGAGCCCTGCGCGCGTGGGACGGCCTGCGTCTCACCTGCCGCGTCCTGCCGGGCCCGGCCCCCTCGGCGGGGGCGGCGGCCTCGACGGCCGGCGTCACCGCGTTACGCACCATCGCACTCCGCTCTGCCAGCAGTACGTATAACGTTCTACGTGAACGTGCAGAGCAGCATCCAGCGGCGCGGTTCGCCTGTCAAGACGCAGTCCGGTTCCGGACGCGCAAGTACGCGTCTCATCTGGAAACCCGGCTGCACACGGGCGAGCCCGTGCGCGGTCTACACTGCCTACGATGCGGTAGTTCGTTCTACTCAGCCAGGGGAGCACATTCGATGGGATCTGCCACGCGGCGTGTAACCATCACGGACGTGGCCAGGGAGGCCGGCGTCTCCACCGCCGCGGTGTCCAAGGTGCTCCGCAACGCCGACGGCGTGAGTGCTGCGATGCGGTCGAAGGTGCGGGCGGCGATGACGGACCTGGGCTACCGCCCGCACGCGGCGGCCCGCGGAATGCGCGGCAAGACGTTCACGGTCGGCATCGTGCTCGACAGCATCCGCAATCCCTTCTTCGCCGACATCCTCGACGGCGTCACCGACGAGCTCGGCGCCACCGACTACCAGGTTCTTCTCGGGGCGGGCGGATTCGGCGCCGAAGGACAGGCGAAGCTGGCCGACGCCATGGTGGACCGGCGGATGGACGGGCTGATCCTGATCGCCCCGGGCATGGCCAAGGCCGACATCGTCCAGACGGCAGGCCACGTCCCGCTCGTGATCGTCGGCCACCACGACGCCGCCGACGAGTACGACTCGGTGGTGGACGACGATCTCGCCGGAGCGGCGCTGGTCGTCGACCATCTGGTCGCGCTCGGTCATCGGCGGATCGCCCACACGTCGACGACGGGAACCCGCGCGAGCGGCTGGTCACGCACGCCGGACAAGGTGCGCAGCCGCGGCTACCGCGAAGCCATGCGCAGGCACGGGCTCGCCGAGCACCTCACCGTCGCCGCCACCAGCTTCTCCGAGGAGGGTGGCTACCAGGCCGCGAAGGAACTCCTCGGCAGGCCGGACCCGCCGACCGCCATCTTCGCCGGGGCCGACGTTGCCGCCTTCGGTGTGCTGCGCGCCGCTCACGAGCTCGGCCTGCGGGTCCCGGAGGACCTCTCCCTCGTCGGCTACGACAACACCACCACGGCCGCGCTGTCACCGGTGCAGCTGACCAGCGTCGACCAGGCCGGCCGCACGATGGGCTCGACGGCCGCCCGGCTGCTCATCGAGCGCATCGACGGGCGGCGCCACGCCATGCGCGCCGCGAGCTCACCGACGCTCGTCGTCCGCGGGACGACCGCGCCGCCCCGGGCTCACCCCTCGTGAGTGCCTACACGAGTTAGAACTCGCGTACGCACTCACGAGTTGAGGTGGCCCGCCGGGCGGTGACCGGTCATCGTGCGACTGTATTCCCGGTTGCCTCCGGCGGCCCGCCTCCTATGCCCGCTGGGCCGGGGCGAGCTCGGCCATCCGTCCCCAGCCGTCGCCGGCGACCTCGACGTTGACGATCTCCGGCGTCCTCGCGATCACCTCGGGCATCCAGGACATCGCCTTCTTGAAGTGCTCGGAGCCGACGTGCCGGGCACCGGCCTCCCTCGACTCGAAAGCCTCCAGGAGGACGTACTGCTCCGGCGTGTCCACGCTGCGGGACCACTCGAAGAACAGGTTGCCCGGCTCGGCACGGGTGGCCTCGGTGAACTCGCGCACGCGCGCCGGCCAGTCGGCGCTGTGCTCGGCGCGGACGGTGAACTTGACGACGATGAAGATCACGGACTCGCTCCTTTGCGGACGGTTGAGGGCGGGGCCCTGGCCGTGGACCTCGGCGCCGCGACTCGCTCCGGCCCACGACCAGGTCAGCCGGCGCCCGGCGGGGCCGCGCTCCGACTGAGTCTCGGTGCCACCTGCGGGCGCAGGCGCACCGGCGCGGCCACCACCGGTGTGCTCAGCCGACGGAGGGGCCCATCCCGAGCGACTGCGGTGTGCTGGCATCGGGCGAAGGCTGGCGCAGCCCCTCGTCGAGCTCGCCGAACTCGCCCATCAGCGCCGGGCTGCCACCCCACGGGGTCTGTGCCTCGGCGATCAGCGAGTTGGTGGTGAGCAGCAGGCCCGCGACCGAGGCGCCGTTCTGCAACGCCGAGCGGGCCACCCGCAGCGGGTCGATGATGCCGAGGTCGATCATGTTGCCGTAGCGCTCGCGAAGCGCGTCGAACCCCTCGTCGGGGCCCAGCTCACGAGTGCGCGCGACGATCTCCTCGGCGGGACAGCCCGCGTTCTCCGCGATCAGGGCCGCGGGCTCGCTCAGTGCCCGCCGGACGATGTCCGCGCCGATCTCGTAGTCGCCTTCGAGGCCCAGGTTCTCCAGCACACGCTCGGCGTGCAGCAGCGCGGCCCCGCCGCCCGCGACGATGCCCTCGGCCATCGCCGCCCTTGTCGCCGAGAGCGCGTCCTCCACGCGGTGCTGAAGCTCCTTCAGCTCGGCCGGGGTGGCCGCGCCGACCCGGATCACGGCCACCTTTCCGGTGAGCGCGCCGATCCGCTCGCTGAGGACGTCCTCGTCGACGCCGTACTGGGCGCGGTCCATCTCGGCCCGTAGCTGGTTGACGCGGAACTCGACGTCCTCGGCGGAGCCGGCACCGTCGACGATCGTGGTGCTGTTCTGCGTGACCCGCACCTGCCGGGCGCGGCCGAGCTGCTCCAGCGTCATGTTCTCCATGGTGAAACCCGACTGCCGGGACAGCACCGAGCCGCCGACCACCGCCGCGATGTCCTCCAGCTTGTGCAGCCTGCGGTCGCCGAAGCCGGGTGCCCGCACCGCCACCGCCTGGAACGTGCCGTTGGTGTGGTTGTGCACCAGCATGGACAGCGCCGTGCCCTCCACGGTCTCGGCGATGAGCACCAGCGGGCGCGGTGCGCGCATGATCTTGTCCAGCACCGGCATCAGCTGCTGGACCTTGGTCACCTTCTCGGCGCACAGCAGGATGTAGGGGTCGTCGACGACCGCCTCCAGCCGGCCGGGATCGGTGACCAGGTACGGCGACAGGTAGCCGTTGTCGAACTCGAAGCCCTCCACGAAGTCGACGCTCATGCCGATCCGCGGGGACTCCTCGACGGTCACGATGCCGCTGTCGCCGACGGTGTGCAGTGCCTTGGCGATCACCGAGCCGACGGCGTCGTCGTTGTTGGCGGAGATCGAGGCGACCCTGGCGAAGTCGGCCTCGGTGACGACCGGATGCGCGACCGTCCGCAGGTGTTCGACCAGCCGTCCGACGGCCAGGTCGATGCCCCGCTTGACGAGCACGGGGTTGCCGCCCTTGGCGATCGCGGTCATGCCCTCGTGGATGATGGCCTGCGCGATGACCGTGGCGGTCGTGGTGCCGTCGCCGACGATGTCGTTGGTCTTGATCGCGGCTTCCTTCACCAGCTGGGCGCCCATGTTCTCGAACTGGTCACGCAGGTGGATGTCGCGGGCGATCGTCACCCCGTCGTTGGTGACCTCGGGCGAACCGGTGATCTTCTCGATGATGACGTTGCGCCCCTTGGGGCCCAGCGTGGACTTCACGGCGTCAGCGAGCTTGTCCACGCCGATCCGGAGCAGGTCGCGGGCGTCCGAGCCAAAGCGGAGATCCTTGGCCATGGTGTTGCTCCTTCTCTGGTGCGAGGTGGGTCAGGGAACGAGAATCGCGCGGCCACGGACCCGGCCGGCGTCCAGATCGGCCAGTGCGTCGAGCGCCGCGTCCAGCGGATACCGCTTGGTGTGGAGGGTGACCTTGCCCGCCTGCGCAAGCACCATCAGCTCGGCGAGGTCGTTGTAGGTCCCCACCAGGTTGCCCACCACGTTGCGCTCGGTGGAGATGATGTCGATCGTCGGGATGTCGATGTTGCTGCCGTAGCCGATCACGAAGTGCGACCCGGCGCGGCGGGTCATCGCGAATGCGTCCTGCTGGGCGCCCTGCTCGGCGACGAAGTCCAGCACCACCTCGGCCCCTTCGCCGCCGGTCAGGTCGAGCACCGCCTCGACCTGCTTGCCGTCGGCGAGCACGGTCTCGTCGGCACCGAGCCGCGCGGCCAGTTGGAGGGCCTCCTCGTTGCGGTCGACGACGACGATCCTGGTCGCCGTCAGCGCGGCCAGCGACTGGATGCCGATGTGGCCGAGCCCGCCGGCCCCGTTGACCACGCAAGTCGTGCCGGGAGGCAACAGCGGCGCCGCCTTGCGCACGGCGTGGTATGCCGTGATGCCCGCGTCGGCGAGCGCGGCGACGTCCTCGGGGCGCGTCGCGGGGTCGAGCTTGATGCAGGCCCGGGCGGAGGTGAGCAGGTACTCCGCCATGCCTCCGTCGGAGTCGATGCCGGGGAACGCGTTGTCGGCACAGTGCATGTCGTCGCCGGCCCGGCAGGCACGGCACAGCCCGCACGTCGGGGTGGGATGCAGGATCACGGTGTCGCCGACGGCCACGTTGGTCACCGCGGAGCCCACCTCGTGCACCCAGCCGGCGTTCTCGTGGCCGATCGTGTAGGGCAGCCGCACCCCGGACTTCTCCGCCCACTGCTCCTCGATGATGTGCAGGTCGGTGCGGCACACGCCGGCGCCGCCGATCCTCACCACCACGTCGAACGGGCCTTTCGCCGTGGGCTCCGGCACGTCCTCGACGACCGGCTGCCGGTGGTAGGAATGGAGCCGGACCGCCTTCATGACACGCCCTCCTGTTCCGTCACGCCGTACCGCGTGCGCAGCAGTCCCCGGCACAGCCCCGCGTTGCCGTCGATGCTGACCCGGACGGCCCGCGCGAACCGCAGCCGCTCGGGCAGGCGCCCGGCGGGTACCGGCGCGCCGTCGTCGTCGACGAACAGCGGCGCTTCGGCGCCGGTGGGCAGGCCCATCTCGGCCCGTCGCCGCAGCAGGCTGTCCCGCTCGGCGGACTCCGGGAGCTGGCCGAGCGTGGTGTCCGCCAGCGCGTCCACCTGCCAGCCGTCCTCGATCAACCTCCGGCAGGTGCGCTCAAGGCAGGCCAGGTGCGCCTTGCTGCGGAACGTCCGCCTCAGCTCCTCCAGCTCACCGGTCGCCTGATCCGCGAACGCACCGGCGAACCCGGCCTCGGCGGCGACCCCGGCGTTGATCTCCTCGGCGGCGAAGTGGTCGGTCAGCCGCACCTCCACCCGGTCGAACTCCGGCAGCGCGAGCAGGGCGTCGTAGGCGTCGGCCACCATCAGGTACGCGAAGTTCGGGGCGCAGAAGTACGTCGGCAGCCGCAGGCGCACGCTGACCTCGCCGTCGCGCACCGCGGCGGCCACTACGAAGCCGAGATCGGTGATCGGCTGGTCGAGCTCGGGATCCCGGACACCGGAGAGTGCCTGCCAGGCCCGCTCGGCCAGCGTCACTGTCGCGGTCATGCCGGCACCACCGGCGCGGAGCCGACCGCTTCCCCGCTCTCCACCGGCGCGTCCGCGACCGCCACGGACGGCGGAACGTCGATGTCGTAGAGCTTCGCGGCGTTGAGCCCGAGGATCTTGCGCTTGATGTCGGGCGTCAGCACGCCGTACTCGGACTGCATGTCCTCCGGGATCTGGAAGTCGACGAACTGCTCGACCAGCCACTTCGGGTGCCAGATCGCGTAGTCGCTGGCGAAGGTGAGCCGGTTCTCGTCGAGCCAGTAGAGCAGCTCCCCGATGATCTGCGCGAAGTAGCGGGGCCGCGAGTGGATGAACGGCATCGCGACCGCGAGTCCGCCGTAGACGTTCGGCTCCTGCGTGGCGATCCAGCAGAAGTCCTCGAGCCGCGGCAGCCCGACGTGCTCGATGATGAAGTTCAGCCCAGGGAACGCGGTGGCCACGTCGTCGACGTCGGCCACGTCGAACGCGTCCCGGTTCAGCGGGTAGATCGTCGGTCCCTTGTGGACGTGGATGTTCCTGACCCCCAGCTCCTCGCACTTCTCAAGATAGCGGTAGGACCAGTCGTCGGTGAGCTTCCAGCCCTTCGAGGAGCCCTTCCACTCCGCGGTGTATAGCTTCACGCCCCTGAGGTTCCAGCGTTCGGCCAGCGCCTCCAGCTGCCCGAGGCCCTCCTCGCCGTCGCGCGGGTCCCAGGCACCGTTGACGATGAACTTGCCCGGATGCCGCTCCGCCACGGCGCCGTCCTGCTCGGTGGTGTTGAACCCGTTGACGTAGAAGTCGGTGAGGTAGGTCGGCTGGAAGATCGCCTTGTCGACGTAACCGACCTCGAACAGGTCCTCGACCAGCGTCTCCTCCGAGTACTTCCCGAACTTCTCCAGCGACCACACCCATTCCTCGGGGCTGAGGTTGCGGTGGTAGTCGTAGAAGCACTCGGTGAAGCCCTTGCCGTACCGGTTGGCCTGGTTGGCCGGGCTGCCGTCCCAGAAGTGGACGTGGCTGTCGACGATGTAGTAGTTCTCTCCGTCCTTGGTATACATGATGCGCTAGGTCTCCCTTGCTGGTGTCGCGGTGGCGGGTCCCGGCCCGCCGGGCCGCGCCGGAGCTGTGTCCGGCCGCGGCCCGGCGAACCGTTTCCCGGGGTGGTGATGTGCAGCGCTCGTCACCGAACGGGCTTCAGGTCGAAGTCGAGGTAGTCGGCGGCGTCCTCGGGGTTGGCGAACATGATCGTGCGGTCGTCGAGGTGGATCATGCGGCCGTAGTGCGTGGACATGCTCTCCTCGAACTCGGCCTGGTCGAACCAGCCGTCCTCCTCGCCGGCCGCCTCATCGATCTCGGCGTAGACGACGTCCATGCGCCGGTGGGCATCGACACGGATCATCGAGGGCAGCGGGGTGACCGTGACGTCGTCCTTGGTCCGCATCACCTCGGCGATGATCTCACCGACCTGGTTGTTCATCAGCGTGAAGCCGCACATGTTGGAGGCGGTGCTGTTGGAGGCGAACGGGCTCTCCGCCGTCTTGGATGTCGTCACTGGTTCAGCTCCTTCGGTGCCTGCAGGCCGAGATCGGACAGGATTCCGCCGAAGCGGCCCTTCGCCCGGTCGAGCCCGTCCTCGAAACGGGGTGGCTTCGCGTCCGGCTGCGACCACAACGGCTGCAGCATCCGCACCGCGCTCAGGCAGCGCGGCACCCACGTCGCCAGCCACGACTGCATGATCTTCGTGTTGTGGTCGGCGAACTCCTTGTCGCTGACCAGTGGCTCGAACAGCACCCGCGTGTAGCGCAGGTCCCGCTCGGCGTAGTCGTACTCCTCCGCCCCGATCAGCGTCGGGGTGACGAAGTCGCCGTTGCCGGGCGCCGCCTGCTGCACCAGGTTGCTCCGGAACATTTCGCCCACCAGCGGCTCGAACACCACGTTCGCGGCGAACACCGCCTCGGCCCAGTCCCAGATCCCGGTCAGCTGCTCGGCGGTCTCCCGCACGCCCTGCCAGCTCGGGTCGTTGTTCCAGGTCTCGTGGTGGGCCGTACCGTCGAACCCCTCGATCTCCTCGGACAGCGTGAGGTTGTACAGCGCCAGGTCCTGGGCGGAACGGATGCGGTGCATGCTGTTCACCGAGATCGCGGTGTTGTGCATGTTGGTCGGGCCCCTGCGGTTGGCGTTGGCGAACAGGTACAGCCCGAGTCCGTGGTCGACGTGCATCCACGCGCCGACGTGCTGCGCGACGAACTGCACCCAGTTGCGGTTCCACTGCTCGAACGCCTTGGACTGGCGCGCGGCCTCCACGTTCTGGTTGAGCTGGCGGACCACGTTGGAGTTGTTCCGGTAGATGCTCTGTTCCCACTCCTCGTTCGGGTCCCGGAACTCGTGCCAGCCGTGTGCGGGCCACTCGTAGCCCTGCCCTCCCGAGCCGGGGAAGCGCTCGGGTTCGGGCCGGTCGGAGCCCCACGCCTTGAGCGCAGTCCACTCCAGCGGGTAGCCACCCTTGCCGTCGGCGAACCCGTAGAGCCAGCCCTGCGACAGGTAGTGCCGCGGGTCGGGCTGTACCTCGACGGTCACGTCCTCGTAGTGACTCTGCTTGCGTTTCTTGGGGACGAAGTAGTTGAAGTGCCGCAGCTCCGAGTCCGGGAAGTCCCTGGCGCCCGCCTCGGCGTCGGTGAACACCGGCTTCGGCACGCTGCGTTCTGGCGTGACTGTCATCGGCCTTGTCCTTTACCTTCGATGCTTGGGATTACCTTCGGTGCGCTCACGTCTCGTCCCCGTCGCCGGTGGTGGTGAACTTGTCGTAGAACACGCGCTTGTCCTCCACACCCAGCGCGGGCAGCAGCTCGACCGCCGCCTCCACCATCGGCGGAGGTCCGCACACGTAGGCGTCGGCGCCGGACAGGTCGGATTCGTGGCGGCGGACCACATCCGTGACCAGGCCAACCTCCCCGTCCCATTCCTCACCCTCCTGCGGCTCGGAAAGTGCCGGAATGTAACGGAAACCCGGCAGTGTCTCGGTCAGCGCCCGCAGCTCCTTGTCGAAGCACAGGTCGCGCCTGCCCCGCGCGCCGTAGTAGAACGTCGCCTCGCGCTCGATGCCGCGCTCGGCCATCGACCGCAGCAGCGACAGGATCGGCGCCATTCCCGCGCCGCCACCGATGAAGACCAGCCGGGCGTTCGGCGAGTCCCGCAGGGTGAAGACCCCGAACGGACCGGTGATGTCGAGCCGGTCCCCGACGCCGACCTGCGTGTCCAGGAACCGGGAGAACAGGCCGTCCGGGTAGACCTTGATGACGAACTCCAGCCTGCCGTCGTCCCTGGTGGTGGTGTTGGCCATCGAGAAGGAGCGCGTCTGCCCGGTACCCGGCACGGCGAAGTCCACGTACTGCCCTGGGAAGAACTTCAGCGTCGACGGTTCCAGCAGCCGCACGACGAGATGGCGCATGTCGTGCGTGACGTGCTCGTTCGACACCACCTCGACGACCGCCTCCTGGATCGGCAGCCCCGAGCGGATCAGCTCCTCGTCGTAGTTGAGCAGCTCGATGGTCAGGTCCTCGTACGCGTGCGCCCGGCACAGCAGCGTGAAGCCCTCCTCCTTCTCGAAGTCGGGCAGCGCGAATGTCGAGTAGCGGTCGTGCTCGACGTCGTCACCGTCGAGGATGAACGACTTGCAGGCGGCGCACTGTCCCTCCTTGCAGCCGTGCATGAGCATGACGCCCTGCTCGGCGGCGGCTCGGAGAATCGTCTGGTCCTCGTCGACCTCGATCTCCACGCCCACCGGTTCGAAGCGCACCTGGTGCTTGTCTCCCATGACTTCCTCATCCTCTGTGACTGAAGACGGCAACCGGTGCGGGAGGGCGCCGGGCGCCGGCGCCCTCCCGCCTCCGGTTACCCGGACGGCGTCCGGCGGGTCAGGCTGCCGGCGCGGGCCGGCCTCCCGGGCCCTGCCGGACGTAGTCGGCGCGGAAGGCCTCGCGCTCCTCGTCCGTCATCTCGTTGAGGGTGACGTTCGGGCTCGGGAACGGCGGGCAGTCCCGCAGGTGGTCCAGCGTCCACATCTTCTTCGGGTCGAGGTCGAGATGCGGTTGCGCCACCAGGGTCTTGCCGTCGTCGCGGACGTAGCCCATGTCCTTGATGATGTCGGCGAAGCTCCAGTTGTGATACAGCGTCTCCCACTCACGCGACCCGGTGAGCCGGCCCATGTTCGGCGTCTGCCTGCCCTGGTAGGTCGGCCGGAAGGCGACGGCGTCGGTCCAGTGGCAGCCCTCGGAACAGTAGGTGCGCCACTGGTCGTCGACCTTGTCCATCACCATGTCCTCGCGGATGAGGCACGGCACCATGCAGGTCCAGCAGCGGTGCGGGTAGACGTAGTCGACGTCCTCGAACGCGATCGGCTTGTGCCCGTTCGGCTTCGAGAGCCGGTTGTAGTTCTCCCACCAGGCGCCGTACTTGTCGTACCAGCCCGGGTACTTGTACTCGAACCACTCGAAGTCCTCGTCGGTCATCGGGTCGATGCGCCAGTAGTTCGCGATCCAGCCGGTGGCGAAGAACTGCGCCACCTCGTGCACGTAGCCCTTGTTCCAGATGCGGTTCCAGGACTCCTCGACGAGGTCGTGCGGGATCACCAGGCCGTACTTCTCCAGCGGCATCAGGTAGCTGCGGTAGTAGTCGTCGTAGATCCACCGGCGCCACATCTCCGCGTAGCTCTCCCGGTCCTTGCGGCGGTCCTTCGTGCCGTACTCGATGAAGGTGCCGATCGCCGCGTCCACCACGCAGTGGTTGTTCCACCAGGCGTAGCGCAAGTCGCGCTCCAGCAACTGGTGGTTGCTCTCGTCGGACAGCGCCATCAGCAACGTCGCGTAACCGTTGCTGATGTGCCTCGACTCGTCCGACTGAACCGAATGGAAGACCGTCGGCAACAGATAGTCACCATTTGCGGCCGCCTCGCCCGGCATCGCCACGAACAGCGTATTGGTGAACGCTGTTTCGGCGACAATGGTCAGGTAGATGCTCGCGGCGGTGATCGCGTCGCCGGTGATGAATCCCTCGGCGAACTGCCTGCCGATCGTGCCGGCGTAGTCGTTCTGGAAATTGCGCAGGCTCGAGTTGAATCCGGCCGGGTCGATGTAGTTGTTCATGTAGAGGCGCTTGAGGTTCTGCTGAATCGTCGAGTGCCGGACCTCGTCGATCATCTGAATTGCCTGACCGTTGTGCAGTTCTGGATTCGGCACCGTACGGAACAGCAGCGGCATGGCCCTGGCCGCGGAGATCTCCGGCAGCGGGATGATGGAGAGGAACAGCTTCTGCCACTCCATCCAGCGCTCCTGCACCTGCCGGAACATGTTCCCGCGGATCGCCCCGTCGGCGGCTCCGTAGACCCGGTGGTCCTTCTCCTCCTCCATCGGGAAGTAGGAGCGGAGCACCTGCTTCAACGGGTCCCTTTTCTTCGCCTTCTGGAACGTGTAGTCGGTTCCGTATTGCGACACCGGCTCGTGATACGCCGGTTCCCAGGCCAATTCCTGGATCTTCTGGTGGGCTTTCGCCACACTCTGACGACTCATGATCACTCCTTACCCGTCACTCCGGCTACGGTGACGGAATCGTCCGGGCCCAGTCCCGCGCCCCGGCCGCACCGCCGAAATGGCCGGCAGTGATTTTCCCGGGGGCCACCGGGGCTGTGATCCCCATTACAGTGCCCGCCAGGCGGTTTTGGGGTCTCAATATGAGACGGGCGGCTCACGGTTCGTCGAGCAGTTTCGTCCGCAACTCGGCGAGCTCCTCGCGCACGTCGTGCGCGATCCGGGAATCGCCGTGCATCGCCGGCGTGATGCCGAGCGCCCGTAACAGCGCCGCCGCGGGCTCGGCCGGATCACCGGAGTCGCCGAGCGTCGGATGCAGGCCCCGCTCGGCCAGATGCCCGAACACCACGTTGACGAGGGTCCACGGGCTGTAGGTCTCCTCCGCTGGTTCGCCATGGGACATCAGGCACCTCCTGCTGCTTCGACGGACCTCCATGACAAGCCCGCCCCGACCGGTGCGTGGTCTCAATTTGAGACACCACGAACAGCGCGGGGGGCCTACGGTGGTCAGGTCAGGCAATCTGCGGCACCAGCGAGACCAACCCGTTCGACGGCGAACGGTCGAGGAGGCGCCATGGACGGCAACCCACTGACCCGGTCCACGACGATGCGGCGCGGTGGAGCACCGTCCGACACGGAGCTCGCCGACGCCCGGATCCGGTTCCTGACCTCGGAGTCCGTCGAGCTGGGCGAGGTCAGGGACGCCATCCTGACCTCGTGGTGGCGGTCCCGGCGATCCCAGGTGCCCGCCGACCGGATCGAGGTGCCCTACTTCGACGACCACGACCTCGACGCCGCGTGGATCCGCAGCGCGCAGCCGCTGCTCAAGCAGCTCGACGAGCAACTCGACGGGCAGCCGATCAGCCTGATCCTCACCGACCCCGCCGGGGTGGTCGTCAGCCAGCACACCGGCGACTCCGACCTGCACCGCCACCTGGAGAGCGTCGACCTCGTACCCGGGTTCAGCTACGGCGAGCAGTTCGTCGGCACCAACGGCATCGGCACCGCGCTCGAGGACGGCAGGCCGAGGCACGTCTTCGGGCACGAGCACTACGCCGAGCACCTGGAGAACCTCGCCTGCGTCGGGGTACCGATCCAGCATCCGCTGTCCGGCAAGACGGTCGGCGCGGTGGATCTCACCTGCTGGAGCAAGGACGCGGGCGGGCTGCTGATCGCGCTGGCCCGCACCGCCGCCGAGCAGATCCGCCAGGCCCTGCTGACCACCACCAGCGTCCGGGAGCTGGAGCTCTTCCAGGCCTACCTGCAGGCCTGCCGGCGGACCGGCGGCATCGTGATGGCGCTCAACGACGACGTCGTGATGATGAACGACTATGCCCGGCAGCTCCTCGAACCGGCCGACCAGTCGATGCTGCTGGGGCGCGCCAGGCAGGCACTGACCGAGGGCGGGCGCACCAGCACGACCCTCGCCCTGCCCAGCGGCAGCAAGGTACGGATGCACTGCCGGAGCGTGACCGGGCCGACCAGGGGCGCCAGCGTCGGTGGTGTGCTGCACGTCGAGCTCATCGATGCCGATGCCGAGTCCGAGACGTCGGGGCCGACGCTGCCGATGTTCCTGCCCGGCACCGTCGGATCGGCACCACTGTGGCTGCACTGCTGCCACGAGGTGGACGCCAGCTACGACTGGGGCGAGTGGCTGGCGCTGGTCGGTGAGCCGGGCGTCGGGAAGTTCACCCTCGCCGACTGCGTGTACCGGCGTCGGCGGCCCGGCGAGCGGCCCGCCACGTTCGACGCCGCCGAGGCGACCGATGCGGGCTGGCTCGAACGCGTGCGCCGGGAGCTGGAAGGCACCCCACCGAGCGCGCTGGTGTTCCGCCACGTCGACCAGCTCGACGCGGCCACCGCGGCCGCGCTGGCCGCCGTGCTCGGCGAGCTGCGGAGCCGGCACCAGGCCGACGCGCCCTGGGTGGTCGTGACCCTCGCACCGGGCACCGACACGCGGCCCGACCTGACGGAGCTGCTGGCCCTCGTACCGCGCACCGTGCAGGTACCGCCGCTGCGCTACCGCATCGAGGACCTCCGCCAGCTGGTGCCCTTCCTGCTGAACAAGCTCAGCCACGGCGGGCAGCTCACCTGTTCGCCCGGCGCGATGAAGCTGCTCATGCGCTCGACCTGGCCAGGCAACGTCGCCCAGCTCTACCGGGTGCTCAAGCACGTCGCCCGGCATCGCCGCCGGACCGGTGCCATCCAGCCCACCGACCTGCCCGCCGAGTACCACGCGGTCACGCGGCGGGCGCTGAGCCAGCTCGAGTCGATCGAACGCGACGCCATCGTGCGCAGCCTGCACAACGCCGACGGCAACAAGGCGCAGGCCGCGAAGTCCCTCGGCATGTCAAGGGCCACGATCTACCGCAAGCTGCACGACTACGGCATCGTCACGGCGAGCCGGTCCCACTGAACCGCGAAAGGAGCACCCATGACGAGCGCCACCGAGCAGCCCACGACAGTGCGCGAACTGGAGACGCCCGCCGCGCGGGCGCTCACCGACCTCGCGGCGATCTTCGACGACCTGCAGATCGTGCTCCGCTGCTGTGAACGGCTGGTCGCCCAGCTCGACGCGCCGTCCGCGGAGCCCGACGACCTGATGCTGGAGGCGCTCTGGACGACGGCGGTGCTGTCGTACGGAAGGTGCTTCGCAGGCGGCCGGCGCGGGATGGGTCTCACCGAGTCCGACGTCACCGCGACGCCGCTGCGCGGCGAGGTGCTGCGGTGGCACGAGGTGCTGCGCGAGCTGCGCGAGCACTACGCGGCCACGGAGGAGAACCCGCGCGAGCGGTTCAGCGTGGGCGTGGCACAGGACTCCGCCGGGCAGGTGAGCGGGATCGCCATCACGTCCACCAGCCAGCCGAGGCTCGACGACCGCACGGTGCGGCAGACGGGCGCGCTGGCCTACGAGCTCGGCAAAGTGGTCGACGAGCGCATCACCGCGCAGCAGCAGCGCGTGCGGGAAGCCGCGAACGCCCTGTCGCGGGCCGACGTCGACCGGCTGCCGCTGGTACCGCTCGTGAGTGGCTACCCGAGTTAGAACTCGCGTAGCCACTCACGAGTCGAGGTGGGCGCGCAGGAATCCCCGCGCGTCCCTGGCGAGGTCCATGCTGTCCCGCCACGTGTCGCGCCAGATGGCCAACGCCGAGGAAAGCGAAGGATGCACCACCTCGGAGGAGAAGCTCTCGAACGTGATCGTGCCGCCGTAGCCCACCTCCGCCAGCGCCGCGAAGAACTCCCGCCACGCGATCGTGCCCGTGCCGAGCCTGCCCCGATGACTCTCCCCGACATGGATGTAGCCGAGCCTGCCCGCGCGGTGCGCCGCGAGCACGGGCTCGCGCATCGACGACTCCTCGATGTTCATGTGGTAGGTGTCCAGGTGTGCCACCAGATTGGGGCGGTCCGCCTCGTCGATGAACGCCAGCGCCTGCTCCACGGTGTTGAGCACGTTGGTCTCGTAGCGGTTGCAGATCTCGACGCCGACGGTGACGCCCGACGGCCGGGCCTCGTCGGCCAGCGCGGCGATCGTCTCGATGCTGTTCGCCCGTCCTCGTTCGGACACCGGGCGGTCGTAGCGGCCCAGCTTGGAGTAGACGACCCCACCCAGGTAGTCGCCACCGAGGTCGCGGACCAGCGCGAGCGCGTCCGCCAGCCGCCGCCTGCCCGCGCGCACCACCGCGTCGTCCGTGCTGGAGACGTCGGTGTGGTCGTCGAGCCCCAGGCTGGCCGCGGCGGCGAGCCCGTGCTTTTCCAGCAGCCGGGCCGTCATGTCCACATCGAACGACGCCGGGTCGAGAGCGGGCAGCTCGATCAGGTCGTAGCCCGCCTCGGCCGTGCTCGCCACCGCACGCTCGGCCTCGGGGCGCGACCAGCCGCCGACCCACACCATGCCGTGTACCCCGATCGCGTTACCCACACCCGACTCCGTTCACCGTCCGGATCCTCGATCGACTCATCCCAGCCGTGACCGTCGCTCGACGACGTCACCGCGCGCCACGTACCCGGCGACGCTCTCCGCGGCGATCGGCCGCAGGCCGCCCGCCGCGAGCGCGATCTGCCGGACCGTGGCCGACTTGACCGCCATCTCACAGATGCCCTGCGCACCCGCCGCGGAGTCGGCGATCGCGACGATGCCGTGGTTGGCGAGCAGCACGAGCCTCGGCAGCTCGCCGGTCTCCTCGAACCGCCGCCGCAGGCTCCGGTGCACCACCTTGCCGAGCGCCAGCCCTGGCTCGGCGTAGGGCACGAACAACGGGTCGGCGAGCACCACGGCCTCGTCCGAGTAGACCGCCTCCGCGAAGACCCGCTCGGCGCCCACGCTGGCGAGCAGCCCGACGACCGCGGTCGGGTGCGTGTGCGCCACCCACCGCGCCGGGGACACCGCCTGAACGGCGACGTGCACCAGCGTCTCGATCGACGCCCGCACGCGGCGGCCGTCGTGCTCACCGGCGTCCAGGGCCGCGGTGAGATCTGCCTGTGTCGCGCCGGGATCGTGCAGCATCTCGACCAGCGGTGCGGTGTCGGCCACGACGAAGTCGGCCGCCGTGGCCCGCTCCATGTTGGAGCCGCTGGTCTTGACGACGATGCGCTCGCCGTCGAGGCGGCAGGATGTGTTGCCCTCGGCCAGGATGGCCTGGTCGCGCCCCCGCGCACCCAGCGCGCGGGTCAGCTCCACCAGCTCGGCGGGCACGGCGTCGGGATCGAGTACTGCGCTCACGAGGTTCCTCCATATCGCCGGGTTGCGAAGCCGTTGAGGATCGCCGCGAAGATCAGCACCCCGCCGAGCGCGAGGAGCTGGTACTGCGAGCCCTCGGAGCCCTCGAAGGAGAGCAGGATGCCGGCGTTGAGCCAGACCACGAGGACAGTGGCGACGACCACGCCGATCACCCGGCCGACGCCGCCGGTGATGGCGACCCCGCCGAGCACGGCGATGGTGATCGCGGGCAGGGCCATCCCGTTGCCGGTGGTGCCCGCGTCCGGGCGGGCGGAGGCGAACTGGGACACGGTGACGACGGCGACGAGCCCGCAGATGAGACCGGAGGTCAGGTAGGCACGGAAGCGCACCGACCCGACCGGCACGCCAGCGTAGCGGGCCGCGGTGTCGTTGGTACCGATCGCGTAGAGCTGGCGGCCGAACGTGCCGCGCGTGACGTTGAGCCACAGCAGCACCACGATCGGGATCGCGAACAGGAAGAGGCCCATCGGGAAGTCGGGCACGTACTGACCGAACAGCGGCAGCTCGACCGTCTGGGTGAGCCAGGTCAGTTCCTGGATCGCGGGGGTGGAGATCGGCGAACTGCTGTTGATGACCAGCGCGATCGAGCTGTAGGCGTAGTAGGTCGCCAGTGTGGTGATCAGCGGAGGGAAACCCAGCGCCGACACGAAGAAGCCGTTGATGGCACCCAGCGCACCACCGGCCAGCACGGCGAACAGGACGGCGGGCAGCAGCGGCCAGCCCCACTCGCCGATCGCGAAGCCGAACACCATCCCGGAAAGGCTGACCATGGAACCGACGGAGAGGTCGATGCCGCCGCGCCCGGAGACGATCACCACCAGCTCGGCCAGTGCGAGCATGCCGAGCGCCACGGCGTCGATCAGCGAGGCCGCGAGGTAGTCGCTGCTGTACGGCGCGACGAGGTAGCCGCCGTTCTCCAGCAGCTTCATCACGACGAGCAGCCCGACCAGCAGCGTCACCAGGAGCACCAGCCGCTGCGTCACGAGCGCCCGCAGCGCGCGGGCCGGCAGGCTCTCCTTCCGGCTCCCCTCGTCGCCGCCCGTGCGGCCCGGCGCGGCAGGCATGGCACTCATGCGCGCCTCCTCGAACGTTCGCGCAGCACGTCGGTGCCGACCGCGATCAGGATGAACACGCCGACGAACAGGCTCGTCAGCTGGCTCGGCCAGTGCAGGATCGTCACGCCCGAGGCGACCGTGCCGACCAGCAGGGCACCGAGCACCGTTCCGAGCACGGTGCCCCGGCCGCCCATGATGCTGGTGCCACCGATGACCACGGCGGCGATGACCTGCAGTTCCAGCCCGACGCCGACGTTCTGGCCGATGAGGCCCCCGCTGCCGATGATGACGGCGGCGGCGAGGCCGACCAGCACGCCGGTCAGCACGTAGGCCAGCACCTCTCTGCGGCGCACCTTGACGCCGGCGAGGCGCGCGGCGGTCCGGTCGCCGCCCATCGCGTAGAAGTGCCGTCCACCCGCGGTGTTGCGCATGTACCACCAGGTCGCCGCGGCGAGGACGAGCATCAGCAGGAACGCGTGCGGGATGTGCCAGGTCTCGCCTGCCTGGCCGCCGCCGAGGAAGCCGAGCGTGTCCGGCACGCCCGCCACCTGCTCGGAGTCGAAGATGCGCAGGGCGATGAAGCGGAAGACGTTGAGCGTGCCGAAGGTGATGATGATGGCGTGCACGCGGCCGAAGGAAATCAGCAGGCCGTTCATCAGGCCGAGCAGGCCGCCGACGCCGACCGCGACGAGAATCGCGACCGGGAACGACACCCCCTGGTCGCGGACGAGCTTGGCCAGGATCACCGTGACGACGGTGACGGCGCTGCCGACGGAGACGTCGATACCGCCCCCCACGATCACCACGGTCATCCCGATCCCGATCAGCGCGATCGGGGCGACGACGTAGGCCAGGTTGCTCAGCGTGCCCGTGTCGATGAAGGTGTCCGTCGCGAGGCCGAGCGTCGTCCAGAGCAGCGCGATCACGCCGAACAGGACGAACTCCTGCCCGGTGATCCTGCTCCGGAGGGCGTCCAGCGGCCGCCGTCGCGGCGAGGGCGGCTCCGGCGCGGGTGATTGCTCAGTGAGCATGGTCATGCGCGTCCTCCGTTCCGGTGTCGCCCGCGGCCGCGGCCAGCACGTCCGCCTGGCGTGCGCCAGGGCCGAACTCGACGGTCGTGGTCCCCTGCCGGACGACGATCAGCCGGTCGGCGACGCGCAGCGCCTCGGGCAGGTCCGCGGTGATGACGAGGACCGCCGTGCCCTGCTCGGCCAGCTCGGCGACCAGGCGGTGGATCTCCTCCTTGGCGCCGACGTCGACACCCTGCGTCGGTTCCTCGAGCACCAGCACGGCGGGGCGTTCGACGAGCTGGCGGGCGAGCACCACCTTCTGCTGGTTGCCGCCGCTGAGCGCGCTGATCGGCGTGTGCGGACCGGGGGCCTTGACGGCCAGCTTGCCCATCAGGTCGCGGGTCACCCTGTTCTCCCTGGCCCGGTCCATCAGGAAGCCGAAGCGCCGGAACCCGCGAGCGTGCCCGGTGGTGATGTTGAACGCCAGGTCCTGGATCGAGAACACGCCTTGCTGCTTGCGATCGGCGGGCAGCATCGCCAGCCGGTGCCGTTGGGCGTCCCGTGGCGTGCGCATCTCGACCTCGGCCCCGTTGACGGTGATCGAGCCCGCGGTACTCGGCTCGATGCCGTAGAGCGTCTTGGCGATCTCGTCGGCTCCGCTGCCCACCAGGCCGTACATCGCGACGATCTCACCGGCCGCGACGTCGATGTCGACATCGTGGAAGCGCTCGCCCCGGCCTAGCCCGCGCAGCCGCAGGGCCGGCTCACCGCGTGGCGCCTCCCGCTGCTGGGCGTGCCCGGCGTCCAGCTCGTGACCGACCATCATCTCGGCGATTTCCCGGACGGACAGCTCCCGCGTCGGGTGGGTGCCGACGACCTCCCCGTCGCGCATGACCGTGACGGTGTCGGTGATGCGGAAGAGCTCGTCCAGCCGGTGGCTGATGTAGATGACGGCCATGCCGCGCCGCACCAGGCGCCGCACCAGGCCGAACAGGATCTCGATCTCGTTGTCGGTGAGGATGGCCGACGGTTCGTCGAGGATGAGCAGGCGCGCGTCACCGGCCATCGCCTTCGCGATCGACACCTGCTGCTTGGCGGCCACCGAAAGGTCACCCACCTGGCGGCCGGCGTAGCCGGGCGGCAGGCCGAGATCGGCGAGCAGGTCGTGCACGCGCCGGTTCTGCGCTCGCCAGTCGATCCGGCCACGATGCCGGATCTCCCGGCCGAGGAAGATGTTCTCGGCCACGGTCAGGTCGGCGAACAGCTGCGGTTCCTGGTAGACGGTGGCGATCCCGAGGTCCATCGCCTGCGTGGTGCCGGTGATGCTGACGGGACTGCCGTCGAAGGTGATCGTGCCTGCGTCGGCCCGCTCGGCCCCGGACACGATCTTGATCAGGGTGGACTTGCCCGCGCCGTTCTCCCCGACGACCGCGTGCACGCTCCCCCTGCGGACCGCCACGCTCACCTGTTTGAGGGCATGCACGGCTCCGTAGCTCTTGCTCAGCCCCTCGACGCCGAGCAGCACCTCTCCGGGCTCGCCCCCGGTGGCCGCACTGTCCTGCACTCTCGTCCTCTCTCGCCGCCCGGCCCCGCGGCGACCGGACCGGTCGCACCCACCCCGGTCCGGCCCCCGCGACGGGCTCGGTAATCCTCAGTAGTCGTAGTCGCCGACGTTCTGCTCGGTCAGCACCAGCGGGTCACCGAGCAGCAGCACCTTCGACTCCGGGTCGAAGCTGACGCCCTCCAGCTCGGGCGCGTTCTCCAGTTCCGCGTTGAGGTCGTTGCCCTGGTTGACGTGGTAGCCGGCCCACGCGGTGAGGTAGCCGAGCTTCTCGACGTCCCACAGGACGCTCGCGCTCGATGCGCCCGACTTGAGGAAGGGCTCCATGCTGTTCGGCGTGCCGAGCCCGACCGTGAACACCTCGCCGACCTTGCCTGCCTCCTGGACGGCCTGGGCGACCCCGGGTGCGGACGTCGTGCACTCACCGACGATGCCCTTGAGGTCGGGGTTGGCGTTCATCAGGTCGGTGGCCATCGCCGTCGCCCTGGCCTGGTCCTCGCCGGCGTAGACGATGTCCACGATCTCGGCATCCGGGTACTCGCTGGCGGTGTAGGACTTCTGCACCTCGATCCAGGAGTTCAGGTTCTCCGCCGTCTCGCCGCAGGAGACGATCGCGTACTTGCCGGAGCCGCCCATCGCCTTCATCAGCTCGTCGGTCAGCGCCTTGCCGATGCCCTCGGTGCTGGCCTGGCTGACGAACACCTCGCGGACCGAGTCGGGCGCGTCGGTGTCCGAGGTCATCACCGTGGCGCCCTTGTTCTTGGCCTCCTGGAGCACCGGCGCCATCGAGTTCGGGTCGTTCGGGGCGACCACGATCGTGTCCACCTGCTGCTGGATGAGCGTGCGGACGATCTGCGTCTGGGAGGCCGGGTCGGCGCTCGTCGGTCCGTTGTAGACCCATTCGACGCCGTCCATCTCTTCTGCGGCCTGCTTGCCGCCGGTGTTCATCGCCTCGAAGTAGGGAATTCCCTGGATCTTCGGCACGAAGGCCACGGTCACGTTGTCACCGCCCTCGGCGCCGCCCGCGCCGCCCTCGTTCTTCTGCGTGCAGCCGGCCAGTGCCAGCACGGCCACCGACGCACAGGCGAATATCCTTGTGGTATTGCGAGAGAGTGCCACGCTGCTTCCTCCTCGTAGAGCTGTTCGGGCCCAGGCGGACCGTCTGGGTCACGGTTTCGGTTGCGGCTCCGTCGGCGGGACCGGATCCGGGGATCGCTGCCGGACCCGCTGGAACCGCGCACGGACTCGCGGCAGTTCGTCCATGTCGGACGGTTCGTAGGTAAGGACGTCCGTGCTGGCCCGCACCAGGGAACGGATCTCGGCGAGATCGCCGGCCTCACCGAGCGCGGCGAGCTGGACGAGCCCGTTGCCGAGCGCGGTGGCCTCGAACGGTCCACAGTGCACCGGCAGCCGGGTGACATCCGCGGTGAGCCTGCTGAGCAGGGCGTTGCGGGCTCCACCACCGACGATGTGGACGGCCGGGGGACGCCGGCCGAGCAACCGCTCCAGGTCGTCGGCCACCGCGTTGTAGCCGAGTGCGAGCGAGTCGATCACACACCGGCTGATCTGGCCGGGCGTCTCCGGAACCGGCTGACCGGTCTCCGCGCAGTGCCTGCGGATCCGGCCCGGCATGTCGCCCGGGGTGAGGAAGTCGGGGTGATCCGGATCGACGACGCTGCGGCCGAAGGGCTCCTCCGCTGCCGCGTCGACCAGTCCGGCGTAGTCGAAGTCGTGTCCCTGCCGTACCCATTCGCGGCGGCACTCCTGCAGCAGCCAGAGGCCCATCACATTGCGCAGCAACCGGATGGTGCCGCCGTAGCCGCCCTCGTTGGTCAGGTTGGCCCGCTGGCTGTGCGCGTCGACGACCGGGCGCGGCCGCTCGACGCCGACCAGCGACCAGGTGCCGGACGAGATGAACATGGCGTCGGGGCTCGCCGCGGGAACGGCGACGAAGGCACTGGCCGTGTCGTGCGCCGCCGGGGCGATGATCCGGGTCCCGCGCAGGCCGGCCGGATCGGAACCGGACGGGCGCAGGAACCCGACCTCGGTGCCGGGTTCGACCACCTCGGGCAGCATGTGCGTGGGCAGGCCGAGCGTCTCCAGCAGGCCGGTCGCCCATCGCCCGCCCCGCATGTCGTAGGCGCCGGTGGTGCTGACCGCGGTGTACTCCGAGACGATCGCTCCGCCCAGCAGATGGTGGAAGACGTCGGGCATCAGCAGCACGGTCGCGGCCCGGTCGAGCCTGCGGCCGGGCGCCCGCTGGTCGGCCAGCCACTGGTACACGCTGTTGACCTCGAGCAGCTGGATGCCGGTGGACTGGTACAGCAGCGCGGCGCCGTGTTCGCGCAGCGCGCGCTCGTAGACCTCGCGGGTGCGCCCGTCGCGGTGGCTGATCGGTGGATCGACGAGCCCGCCTTCCGCGTCGAGCAGCCCGTAGTCCAGGCCCCAGGTGTCCACGCCCACCGACGCGATCGGGCGGTCCGCGCCCAGCTTCGCGAGCCCGTACCGGATCTCGCCGAGCAGCGCGGGCACGTCCCACCGCAGGGCGCCGTCCCGGTCGACCGGCACGTTGCGGAACCGGTGCACCAGCTCCTCGGTGACCCGGCCGTCGTCGATCGAGACACCGACGACGCGCCCGCTCTCGGCGCCGAGGTCGACGGCGGCCACGGTGGTGGGGTTCACGGTCATTCCTCCTCACCCGCCGTCACGACGTGGACGTCGACGCCGAGCTCGCGCCACGTCCGGACCGTCTCCGGGGCCACCCCGTCGTCGGTGAACAGCGCTGTCACATCGCCCGGTCCGACGAACGGGTACAGGCCGAACCGGTCGACCTTGGTGGAGTCGAAGACGCCGTAGCGGTGGCGGCAGACGCGCGCGATGGACCGTTTCGCCGACGCCTCGTCCTCGGAGAGTTCGAGCATCCCGTGCTCGACGGAGAGCCCGCGGAGCCCGAAGAATCCCTTGCGGATCGTTCCCCGTCCCTGCAGGACGTCGCCGATCTGGCCGACCAGCGACGAGGAGGCGCGCCGGATGACACCGCCCGGCAGCACCACGGTGGCGCTGGACTGCTCCTGCAGCAGCATGGCCGTGCGCAGGCCGTTGGTGACGACCACGAGGTTCTGCCTGCCGGTGAGCTGGGTCGCCAGGTAGTAGCAGGTGGTGCTGCTGTCCAGGGCGATGACGTCGCCGTCGTCGACGAGGTCGGCGGCCGCCCGCGCGATCGCCAGCTTCTCCCGCCGCGAATGCCTGATCCGCAACGCGAAGGCGCCCTCGTCGGAACTGTCGGCGCGGACCGCGCCGCCTCGCACCCGGCGCAGCAGCCCCCGCCGTTCCAGCAGGTCGAGATCCTTGCGGATGGTCACGGCCGAGACGTCGAACGCGGCGACCAGGTCGGCCACGGTGACCCGCGCGGAGGACTCGAGCCGGCGCAGGACCTCCTGCTCGCGCTCGTACTCGCTGACGGCCGCCACAGCTTCTCCCCGCCTTCCACTGACCGGTTCGGTGGAGGGTGACCGTAGTCACGCCGAAACCAAGAGATCAAGTCAACGGAAAGAAATGAAAGCGCATCGGTTTCGAAAAGCGGGGTTACAGCTTTCCACCGGGCCAAGACCGTACGGTCCGCGCACCGCCGGTGACGCGGTGTGCCATCGGCGCTTCGGGGTACCCGAGTCGGCACGACCTCGGCAGATTGACCGTGGCCGCGTCGATGTTCAAGGAGGGCGCGATGACCGTGACCGGTTCGCAATCGTTGTGGCTGGAGCAGCAGCCCGCCGTCGAGTACCCCGCGCTGGCCGGCGAGGAGAGGTTCGACGTGGCGGTACTCGGCGGCGGGATCACCGGACTGACCACGGCGTTGCTGGCCAAGCGGCAGGGCGCCAGGGTGGCGGTGCTGGAAGCAGGCCGGATCGCCCGCGGTGCCACCGGGAACAACACCGCGAAAGTCACCGCTTTGCAGTCGACCGTGTACTCGACCATCGAGCAGCGGCACGGCCCGCGGGTCGCCGCCGCCTACGCGACCGCGAGCGCCGAGGCGGTGGAGACGGTCTCCACGCTGATCGCCGAGGAACGCATCGACTGCGACCTGATGCGCAGGCCCGCGCTCACCATCGCCAGGACCGACGACGAACGGCCGCTGGTGGAGCAGGAGGCGCGCGCGGCGGCCAGGGCGGGGCTGCCGGTGGTCACCACCGACGAGACCGACCTGCCCTTCCCCGTGCGGACCGCCGTGCGCCTGGACGACCAGCTCGCCTTCCATCCGGTGCGCTACGCAGCCGGGCTGGCGACCGCGGTCGACGGTGACGGTTCCCGGGTCTTCGAGCACAGCCGGGCGCTGTCGGTCTCCCCCGGCGCGCCCTGGCAGGTGCGTACCGCGGACGCGACCCTGCTGGCCGATGAGCTGGTCGTCGCCACGCACTATCCGCTGCTGGACCGCGGGCTGTTCTTCGCTCGGCTGGAGCCGGAGCGCTCGTACTGCATCGCCGCGCGGGTGCGGGACGAACCGCCTGGCGACATGTCGATCACCGCCGGGGACCCGAAACGGTCGGTGGCCCGCTACGGTGACCTGCTCATCGTGTGCGGTGAGGGCCATACCGCGGGCGAGCGCGACATCGGCGCGGAGCGCTTCACCAGGCTGGAGGAGTTCGCCCGCGAGCACTGGGACGTCGCCGAGATCACCCACCGCTGGTCGGCGCAGGACCCCGCCGGGTACGACGCGCTGCCGATGATCGGCCGCTACCTCCCGGTCGGCCGGAACCTGTTCGTGGCCACCGGGTTCGCCAAATGGGGTCTCACCGGCGGCACCTTCGCCGCGCGGATCATCGCGGACAAGCTGGCCGGCCGGGACAACGCTCCGGCGCACCATTTCTCGCCGCAGCGGGTCTCGCCACGCTCGCTGCCGACCATGATGCGGATGAACGCCGAGGTGGGCGCCGACCTGTTCGGCGACCGGCTCACGCCGCCCGGCGCGTCGTCGGCGGCCGACATACCGCGCGGGCAGGCGCGGACGATGCGCGACGGGGTGGGCAAGAAGGGCGTCTACCGCGACGACGAGGGCGGGCTGCACGCGGTCTCGCTGCGCTGCACCCACCTCGGGTGCCTGGTGCGGTTCAACGGTGCCGAGCGCAGCTGGGACTGTCCCTGCCACGGCTCCCGGTTCGACGTCGACGGCGCCGTGCTGGAAGGGCCAGCCGTGCGGCCGTTGCAGCGCCGGGAGCCCTGAGCGGAGTGGGTCGTGAGTGAGGAACCGCGTTCTAACTCGGCCAAACACTCACGAGCGGTGACCAGGCACAACGCCGCGCCTGCATGGGATCAAGGACAGGCCCCGGTGGCTCACTCCGGGACCAGGACGCAGCGGGTGCCCCGGTAGATCGTCGGCATGCACTTGTTGCAGTGGATGCACAGCGACCGGGTGCCGGGCGCCGACCGCAGCCTCCGGGGCAGATCCGGCTCGCGCAGCAGTGCCCTGGCCATGGCCACGAAGGCGAACCCCTCCGCGAGCGCGGTGTCCATCGTCTCCCTGCGGGTGATGCCGCCGAGCAGGATCAGCGGCAGGGAGACCTCCCGCCGGAACTGGCGCGCGTGCTCGAGCAGGTAGCCCTCCCGGTACGGATAGTGGCGCAGGAACGCACGCCCGCCGACGCGCAGTCCCCAGCGCAGCGGCGGCGGGAACGCCCCGGCGAACTCGCGCAGCGGCACCTCGCCGGTGAACAGGTACATCGGGTTGAGCAGGGAGCTGCCCGCGGTGAGCTCCAGCGCGTCCACCGTGCCGTCGCGCTCGAACCAGCGCGCCAGCTGGATGCTCTCGTCGAGCCAGAAGCCGCCGGGCACACCGTCGTCCATGTTCAGCTTGACCGTGATCGCCATCCGGTCGCCGACCGCGGCGCGCACCGCGCGGGCGATCGCCCTGGCGAAGCGGGCACGGTTTGCCAGCGAACCGCCGTAGCGGTCGGTCCGGGTGTTCAGCCGTGGGCTAAGGAACGCGCTCGCCAGGTAGTTGTGTCCACAATGAACCTCCACCGCGTCGAAGCCGGACTCGGCGGCAAGGCGGGCCGCCTCGGCGTGGGCTGCGACGATGCGCTCGATGTCGGACTCGGTCGCCGCCCTGGTCATCCGCGGGCCGAGTGGCGACGGCCTTCGGGTCGGGGCGAGCGCGGGCGCCCGGTTGGAAGCGGCGTTGGCGACCGGCCCCGCGTGACCGATCTGTGCCGCGACCGCTGTGCCCTCGGCGTGCACCGCTTCGGTGAGTGCACGCAGCCCGGGTACGGCCTCCGGGCGCATCCAGATCTGCTTCCGGTGGGTGCGGCCCTCCGGACTGACCGCGCAGTAGGCGACGGTGGTCATCCCGGCGCCGCCGCGCGCGGGCGCGCGGTGGAACTCGATCAGCTCGTCGGTGACGAGCGTGTCCGGGGTGCGCCCCTCGAACGTCGCGGCCTTGATGATCCGGTTGGGCACGGTGATCGGCCCGAGCCGGGCGGGAGCGAACACGTCGGTCATCGCCTGAGTCGTCGCCTCGGTCATCGCTGCGCCTCCGCGGGGGCGTCGAGGCCCGCCGCGACGAACGCGGCGAGCGTGGCGGGCGGTACGTCCGGCACCGCACCGGCTCGCGGCAGGTCGGCCAGCGGATCGCCGAAGCAGTGCAGGATCAGCGTGAAGGCGGGCACCCAGCGGCTCCTGGCCTCGCGTTCGGTCAGCTCGGGGCGCGCCTGGCGGAGCAGCTCTGCCCACGGTTCGAGGCTGAACCACCGAGAGCTCCACGCAGGGGCCCGCCTGCCGAGCACCAGCCTCGCCAGTACGTGCAGCCACAGCCTGCCGAGCGGATCGGCGGAGAGTGGGAGCAGCGGGCCGAGCGCCACGTCGACGAGCGCCGGGACGGTGGGCACCCAGCCCTCGGCCCAGCGGGCTTCCAGGATCGTCAGCGGCTCCTGCCACAGCGGGCGGAGCCGGTCTTCGAGCAGCGCCGTCGCGAGCGCCTCCTTCGAGCCGAAGTGGTAGTGCACGGCGGCGGGGTTCATCCCGGCGGCGGCGTTGATCGCGCGGACCGACACCCGCTCGTAGCCGGATTCCAGCATCAGCTCCTCAGCGGCCGCGAACAGCCGCTGCCGTGCCGACACCCGCTCGGTCGTCTCCGTCACGAGCTCAGCAGACCATCCCGGTGGAAACGCTGTCAATCACTGATTGCATCGTCGATTGACGCATACCAGAACGCGTTCTATCGTCCGGACGAATGAGAACGATCGCGGTCACGGGCGCCGCCTCGGGCATCGGCGCCGCCGTCACCAGGAGGCTGTCCGAGCGGGGCCACCGGGTGCTCACCATCGACCTGCACGACTGCGACATTCCCGCGGATCTCGGCACCGAGGAGGGCCGGACCGACGCGGTCGAGCAGGTCGTCCGGCGCTGCGGCGGCACGCTGGACGGCGTGGTGACGAGCGCGGGGCTCGCGGGCACGCTGCACGGTCCCGGCGCGCCGCTGGTCTCGGTGAACTACTTCGGGACCGTCGCGCTGCTGGACGGCCTGCGGCCCGCGCTCGCCGCGGGCGACCGGCCCGCGGCGGTCTGTCTCAGCTCGAACTCCGCGACGTGCCAGCCGAACTGGCCGGTGGAGCTCGCGGAGAGCTGCGTCGCGGGCGACGAGCACGCGGCCCGCGACCTGGCCGAGCGGCACGGGAGCCTGGCCGCCTACCCGGCGACGAAGGCGGCCGTCGCCTGGTACGTCCGCACCAGGGCCGCCACGGCCGACTGGGCCGGTGCGGGTGTCCGGCTCAACGCGGTGGCACCCGGGTTCGTCGAGACGCCGATGACCGCCCGGCTGCGCGAGGACCCGGACATGGCGGCCGCGCTCGACGCCTTTCCCGTCCCGCGCGAGGCCGCCGGCCGGCCGGAGGAGGTCGCGGGCGTCATCGACTTCCTGCTCGGTCCGGACGCGAGCCTGCTGTACGGCTCGGTGGTCTACGCCGACGGCGGTACCGACGCGCTGCTGCGGGCCAGGGACTGGCCGCGCGTCTGGTCGCTCTGAACGAGCACCGAACGGCTACGGCCGTCCCCGGTCGCCCGCCGTCACGCGCCGCCGGACCGCCAGTCGTCCCAGGACATCTGCCACACGCTCCAGCCGTCGGTGGGTTCCAGCGTCTGCTCCCCTGCGTTCTGGACCGTGACGATGTCGCCCCGCTTCGACGTCTCCATCAGCCACGCGGCGTTCTCCGTGGAGAGGTTGATGCAGCCGTGACTGACGTTGCTGTGGCCCTGGTTGCCGACCGACCAGGGTGCGGAGTGGTAGAAGATGCCGCTGTTGGAGAGGCGCACCGCGTACTGCACCCACGTCTCGTAGCCGTCGCCGCTGTCCACCGGGACGCCGTAGGTGCTGGAATCCATGGTGTAGCCGACGTGCTCGCTCATCACGGTGTAGTGACCGTTCGGCGTCGAACTGGACGGCTTGCCCATCGAGAGCGGCATCGTTTTGACCTCTTCGTCGTTGACGAGCACGCGCATCTGGTGGGTGCCGCCGTCCGCGACGGCGATCAGCTTGTCGCCCACGGTGATGTCGACGGCGTTGTCCTCCAGGCCGTAGGTGCCCTCGCCGAGGTGCTTGCCGTAGATCTCCGCGTCGATCGAGATCTTGGTGCCGCTGGGCCAGTACTCCTTCGGCCGCCAGATCACCTGCTCGTCGCCGAACCAGTGGAAGGCACCCTCGACCTCGGGCTCGGTGGTGATCCGCAGCGCCTTCTCGGCCGCGGCCCGGTCCGCGATGCTCCCGGAGAAGGTGAAGATCAACGGCATGCCGACGCCGACCTCCTCGCCGTCCTGCGCGTTGATCCACACGGAGACCTGCCGGGAGGGCGTTGCCGTGGTGAAGGTGGACGTGGCCGTGACGGCCTCGCCGTCCTCGCCGGTCGCCGTCGCCGTCAGCGTGTAGGTCTTGCCGTAGCCGAGCGGCTCCGTGGACTTCCACCCCGAGCCGTCGGGTCGCATCCCCCCGGCGACCACCGTGTCGTCGGCCCCGATCAGCGATGCCTCGGTGATCGTGCCGTTCGCCACATCGGCGGTGAACGGCTGCCCCGGCTCGACGTCCGTGGCGTCCTGGGCGACCGACAACGTGAGCTCGGCGGGCTTCGGTGCCTCCGTGGTCGGCGGCGGCGCACTCTCTCGCGCCGCCTGCCCTCCGCTCGCCGTCGAGGTACAGCCGACGAGCAGCGCACCCCCGACCAGCGACGCGAGCAGGACCAGCAGCAGACGACCCCCCGGATGCGGCACGGCTCCACCCCGACTTCCCATCGAAACCATCCGTTCAGACGCAGAATGCCCCAGATGTGTGACAGTCTGCCCGACTCGCCACGCGCCGTGTGCAGGACGTAGCCAAGTTGTGCCCGCCGCGTTAAGGGGGTGCCGCGAGAGGGGCTCCGGTGCCCGTGCTAATGTTTCCACCGTTGCTGAGGGGAGCCACGCGGTATGAGGTTCCTGCATTCGTGACGCGCCATTAGCTCAAGTGGCAGAGCAGCTGACTCTTAATCAGCGGGTTCGGGGTTCGAGTCCCTGATGGCGCACTTCAGCCTCGGAGCTGTTGACCTGGGGTTTCATTGCATTCTTGATCATCTTCTGTTGAGGGGCTATTCCCTTGCGGGCTCCGTTTTCACTGTCGCGCCAGGCAACAGGAGCGGCGTAGCCCGGACCGCGTTTAGGCGCACTCTGCTCGCGATTGTTGGCGCCGAGGTGGAGCATCTGTGGGTTCTCGTGCGGCCAGTACTGCCAACTCATTCGGCGCGTGCGGGTTGTCCGTCACACGGCGCCCGCCCGTTGCAACGAGGAGTTCGATGTGGCACTGACCCAAGGCCGTCACAGGTTGCTGTCCGCGCAGGCCGGCACACCGTCACCATTTGCAAGCCCCTCGAGTGGGGTGAGCTGCACGGTCATCAGCGAAACCGCTGAGGCCGACGGAGCACCCATGCGGGTTCTATCGACGCGTGGATGCGTGGTCACGCCAGGGCCGGTCCGTGTTACGACGAATGTTCGAACCCACGACGACGTGTAGGACGGCTGGACGTTGGTGACGCTTCGGTGAAGCCGTGAGGCTGCTGGCTGGCCGCCCGCGCCGCTGTGTGGCCGGTGATAGTTGTAGTGGATGTTCCATACCGCGATCGCGGCTGATCGGGCGTCGTTGCTGGTGAACTCGCGAGCGCAGAGAAGTTCTTCGGCGAGGATCCGCTGATAGCGCTCGACCTTGCCGTTGTGTCGGGGTGTGTACGGCTTGGTCTTCTGCTGTCTGGTCTGATTGCCAACGATGCGGGCGAAGTCGCTCGATCGGTAGCAGGCACCGTTGTCGGTGACGACCCGATGGATGTGGCTGATGCCGTGGGCGGCAAACCAGACCTTGGCTCGGGCGAGGAACGCTGCCGCGGTGGCGCCCTTCTCGTCGGCCAGCGGCTCGGTGTAGGCAAGCCGGGAGAAGCCGTCGACGATGGAGTGCAGGTACACGTGGCCGCGTTTCGCGCCTGCTGACTTCGCCCGATCAGCTTCGTTGATCAGCGCAGGATGACCACATCCAGAACGTACCGCCGTGCGGACGGCTCAGATTGACGTTCACCGACTTCGAGGCTGGGCCTGCGACCTTGCATGATCTGAGGTGCGTGCACCGGGTCCCCGCCGCTGTCTGGCGCGCATATCACGTTGTTTGCGTTGACCGTGCCGGGTCAGGCCGCGTGGCTTGTACACGGAGAGGACCAAGACGATGAGCAGCATGACCGAACCGCCGACGGAGTGCAGCAACGTGCCCGGGAGCTCGCGCGGATCAGTGCCGGAGGCCGCCACGTCGGCGAGGTAGCGGACGGTGCCCGCCTCGAGCAGCAGGATGGTGGTGGCGAAGACGGTGAGCAGGAGTTTGACCAGGACCCAGTAATGTCGGAACAACCCCCACGCCGTGCCGAGCGCGTTGACGATGCCGATGAGCACCGACGCCAGGGCCAGCGGCACGATGACGGCAGCGACGACGACGTCCATCGCGACGTAGGCGGCGCGCACGGTTGCCAGGTCCTGGCTGACGGTGGCGGTGAGGTCCAGGGCGAGGTAGGCCGCGACCGCGCCGAGCCAGCTCACCGAGGTCGCGACGTGGCAGACCAGCACGAACTTCCGCATCGGCGGTGACATGACCATCTGCGGCTCACCCACCAGACTCGGCATGGCCGCCGTGGTCGCTGACCTGGGCGTCGAACCAGCCGTGCAGCGCGGTGACCAGGGCGGGGTCGTCGGCGGTATAGGTGATGTGGCCGCCACTGGCTGTGTCGGCGTACTCGGTGGTGACGCGGCGGTAGCCGGCGGCGAGTTCGGCCAACCCTGCCCTCCGGGAGCCGTGGATGGTTTCCGGGGCACTGAAGTCGCCGCGGCTGAACTTGGCGTTCTCCTTGGCCAGGTGTTGGCGGATCAGGCGGATCTGTTCGGTGTCCGACGGGTCGTCGGCGACGACGGTCTGCTCGCCGCCGGTGCGATTCTTGGTGAATCGATGGGTGGTGCGTTCCAAGTCAAACGGCATGACCTGCGCGCCCCGCGCCGCGGCCGCGTACTGGCGCGCCGTGGTCCCGTCACGTAGGCCCAGGTAGGTCACTCCACCGACAGCGATCGCGACGACCATCGCCATGATGATCCACCAGCGACGCCGGATGTCCGATGTTCTGCTCACAAGCGGGTCCTCCTCGGTCTCGGCTCATCGGAAGGTCAGAGGTAAGCGAGTGCCTCCCCGACGGTGATGCGGGATGCGCGAGTTGCTGCCGCTTCCGACGTCGGACGGTCGATGCCAGCGAGCAGGTTCATCAGCGTGGTCTTCCCGCTGCCCGACCGGCCCACGATCGCCACGAACTCGCCCTGCCCGATGCCGAAGCTGACCCGGTCGACCGCGACGACCTCGCCCGCACCGAGCGGGTAGGTCTTGACCACATCGCTGACCTGGATCGTGTTGCCCATGGCGTGCTCGCCTTCGGTATCGAGTTGAGTGGTGCGTTGCGCCGCGCGGCTCATCGGTGGCCACCTTCCGGCATCTGATGACCGGCCGGCATGCTGGTGGGCGGCGCCTGCTCACCGGATCCGCCGTGACGGCCAGGCCCGTGCTCGCCTGGGCCGGCGACAAGCATCACCACGACGACCACCAGCACCAGCAGCGCGACCACAAGGCCGGTCACCTTCACCCAACGGGGCATGCCGGTGTAGTTCGCGTCCTTGGCTTGGTTCATGGCGACGACGCTATGGCGGCCGGCGCAGCAGCGAATCGCCCCGCACGAGGAACCTGCCGTCCTCATTCCGTGGACGTGGATCATCCGCGAGGGCGACTCGGTGACAGGATTGCGGCGCTACGCTCGCATTACCTATGACGTCTTCCGCCCGGCAACCCAACATCCTCACGACCCAACGGGGCTCGCGGGCACTGCTCGACGCCGTCATCGCCGCAGCGGCGCTGGCCAGCACGCTGATACAGCTCGGCGCGCACGGCGATATCACCATGACCCCGCCCGGATCCCGAGCGCTGGACATGGCTGGCTTGCTGCTGGCGGCGCTGGCTACGACGCCGCTGATCCTGTGGCGTCGCTACCCACTCGGAGTGTTCGTGGCGACCACGTCCGCGTGCGCCGCCCTCGCCGGCCTCGACTATCCGATCGATCTAATCATCGGTCCCACCGTCGCGATCTACCTGCTCGCAGCGAATCGCGCACCGGACACGAAGTGGCAGACAAGCACGACCGCCACCATCGTCGGCCTACTCGCCGCATACCTAACGGCGGCCGCCGTGGCGAACGGAACGTTTCCCGGGCTCGCACTCCTGCACACCGCACTGGCAGCAGGCGGGGCATGGTTCGCGGGCGAACGAACACGCCTACGCCGCGAGCAGATGGCCACCGTCACCGAACGCGCCCTGCGGGCAGAGCAGTCCGCAGAGCAGGAACGACAGCTGGCCGTCGCCGAGGAACGCGCCCGGATCGCTCGCGACCTGCACGACTCCGCAGGACACGCGATCAGCCTGATCGCCGTCCGAGCCGGAGCCGCACGACTGCGCCACCCCCAGGAACCTGACCGTTCGCCGGCGGCGTTCGCGGACATCGAGGAACTCGCCCGGCAGACCGTGACCGACATCGACGAGTTCGTCGGCACCCTACGCGAGGGCGAATCGCCGAACGGGGCCGTCAACCCGCCTGCCGGACTCGCCTCGCTCGACACCCTCATCACACACCACGCCACCACCACCGGACTCACCATCACCGTCGACACCACCGGCCAGCCACGACGACTCGGCGGCGTCGTCGACCAAGCGACCTACCGGATCATCTCCGAGGCTCTCACCAACGCCGCCCGGCACGGAACCGGTACCGCGAAGCTCGCGCTCACTTTCGGCGACGACGTTCTCGATCTCACCGTCACCAACCCGATCCGCACCGCCAGCCAGTCGAGGCCGGGCGGCGGCCACGGACTGATCGGCATGCGAGAACGCGCCACCCTGCTCGGCGGCCACTTCGACACCGCAAACGGTCACGGCACGTTCCGGATCCACGCCCGGATCCCCTACCGGGGACACCGCCGATGACGAGAGTGTTGATCGCCGACGATGACGACCTGATGCGCGCCGGACTCGTCGAGCTGCTCACCAACGACACCACCATCGACATCGTCGGCCAGGCGGCGACCGGCCGCGAAGCCGTCGACCAAGCGCGTCACCTCCACCCCGATGTGGTCCTCATGGACGTGCGCATGCCCGACCTCGACGGCATCGCCGCGACCCGCGAACTGTCCAGCACGGCCCCGGCCACCCGGATCCTGATCCTCACCACCTTCGAGCACGACGACTACATCTTCGGCGCCCTGCGCGCCGGCGCGTCCGGCTTCCTGCTCAAACGCACCCGGCCCGAGGACCTGATCGCCGCGGTGCACACCATCGCCGCAGGCGACTCGCTGCTCTCTCCGTCAGTCACCCGCCGGGTGATCGACCGGATGGCCCAGCAACCCACACCTGAACTGACCGGCCGGGCCAAGCTCGCCGAACTGACCACGCGAGAACGGGAAGTACTCCTCTACATCGCCCGCGGCTTGTCGAACCGCGAGATCGCCACCGCGCTCGTCGTCGAAGAATCCACCATCAGGACACACGTGAAACGGATCCTCATGAAACTCGGACTGCGCGACCGCGTCCAAGCCGCCATCTTCGCCTACGAGACGGGCATCAACCGACCCCACGGCCACAACGCCGAACAGCTACCCGACACGCGCTAACGCCGGGCCGGTCAGCGCCACACCTTCTTCGCGAGCCCTGGCCACCAGCTCAGCCGCGAGTTCCTGCTGCTCCGTGGTCAACGAGTCCATCGACTCGATCATCTCGGCCACAAACGGTCCTTCCCGCCAAGTCAACCCGGCGTGTCAGGACCGCTTACACCGATTCACCGACAGACCCTGGCCCTCCACCCATAATTCATTGCGAGTTTCATCGGATGATGCATTCGCACCTTTGGTATCTGACGCGGCCGCTGCACCAGGGACGATACAACTCGACTCGTTGGAGTGGGGACTGTCCGGGTAACGGTGGATCTGGTCTTGGTCTGAT
>NZ_JAEHOB010000010.1 GCF_016464705.1 Qaidamihabitans albus | reverse complement strand
CCACCCGTCTTCACCTGCGCCTTCACCACAACCGGACCACCCAGTCGCTCCGCGACCGCCTGTACGCCCTCGGGGTTGTCCGCCACCTCGCCGGCCAGTACCGGGACGCCATGCGCGGCGAAGACGTCCCTTGCCTGGTACTCGTAGAGATCCAATTCAGCCAACCTTTCTCGCCGTCGTGCCGGTGTGTCGCAACCGACATCGAAGTTGAGCTGAGCATACAGTATTCTGTATGCAGAAGCGAGGTTTGCGGGAGCCTACCGCCGTAAATCCTCCGAGGAGGCAACAAGTGAAAACGAGGCCGATGTCACTCCCTGTAGTGATAGGCATCACCGGGAATGGGTATATCGCTCATTGTATGCTGTAGGCAGTCGACCAATAGCCGACGCACGTGGCCTGGTGACCGAAAGGCCGCCCGACTTTTGGAGTAGATCATGCCGTCGACCGAGTTGCCGCAGCAGGCGTCTGCACGCCGTATCGATCGACCGGTTCCGCTGCGTGAGCGTGTTTACGCGGCCATGCAGGAACTGATCATCTCGCGGCAGCTCGCGCCTGGGCAGCACCTCGTGGAGAGCGAGCTCGCGGAGATGCTCGGCGTGTCCCGCCAGCCGATCCGCGAAGCGCTGCAGCTGCTCAACTCCGAGGGCTGGGTGGACCTTCGCCCCGGCTACGGCGCCTTCGTGCACGCGCCGACGGAGACGGAGGTCGACCAGCTGCTGGCCGTACGTGCGGTACTCGAGGGCGAGTCGGCCCGGCTCGCGGCGCAGCAGGTGGACAGCGAGGGGGTTGCCCGCCTCCGCAAGCTCTGTGCCGAGGGCGAGGCTGCCCTCGCCTCGGACGACATCGACGGCATGGTCGCCGCCAACGCGGAGCTGCACCGTTGCGTCACCGAACTGTCCGGCAACCGGGTACTGCTGGACTTCGTGTCGCAGGTGGACCGGCGGGTGCGGTGGTACTACACGCCGATCGCCCGCAACCGCGGTCACCAGTCCTGGGCCGAGCACGGCAGGTTGGTCGACGCCATCGAGCGGGGCGACGCGGATACGGCGTCCCGGATCATGCGGGAGCACACGGAACGCACGCGCCAGTCCTACCTCGAGCAGCGCGAGCAGAACCCGGAGCAGGACGAGCAGCCCGCGCAGGTGCGCTCGCGCCGGCGCCGGGCCGCGCCCCGCGTCTAGCGGTTCCCTTTCTCTTTCCGCTCCCGGCCCCGGCAACGAAGCACGGGCCGTGAGCCGGTGCTGCCCGCCCACGGGACTTGCCGGCGATCGCCGGTGGGACATGGAAATAAAGCATGTCAACAAGGAGGTGAATGAATGATGAGCACCTGGAAGAAGGTCCTGAAGTTCCTCACGGACGAGCCCCGCGGCTTCAACGCCGACGGCCGCTCGCTCGGCCTGGGACTCGCGACGGCCCAGGCCGAGGCCCAGCAGCGGGCCACCGCGGAGGTCGAGGACTTCCTGCGGAGCCGTGCCGCCGAGCCGCGGACGACCACGTCGTCCTGAGAGCCCGGCGGGCCCTCAGGACGACGTGCCGAGGGGTCGTGAGGGCTGAGCTGCCGATGACGCCGGCTCAGTCCACCCTCGCTTCGGTCACGTCCTCCTCCTCGACTCCCGGCTCGTCGGCCGCGCGACGGGCGTCCTTGCGGGACTTGGCGAGGCTGGCGACGGTGGTGATCGCGAGGGTGCCCACGATCACGGCCAGCGAGGCCAGGATCGGGATCTCCGGAGCCCAGGAGACCCCGTGGTGGTGCAGGGTCTCGGAGATCAGCTTCAGGCCGATGAAGCCGAGCACCACGGCGAGGCCCACGCTCAGGTAGACCAGCCGGTCGAGCAGGCCGCCGAGCAGGAAGAACAACTGCCGCAGGCCCATCAGCGCGAACGCGTTCGCGGTGAACACCAGGTAGGGCTCCTTGGTGAGACCGAAGATCGCGGGAATGGAGTCCAGTGCGAACAACAGGTCCGTGGTCCCGATCGCGATCATGACGATGAGCATCGGCGTGACGAGGCGCCTGCCGTCCACCTTCGTGGTCAGCGCCGCGCCGTTGTAGGAGTCGGTGGCCGGCAGGAACCGTTTGGCCACCCGGAGCACGGCGTTCTCCTTGAACTCGTCCTCGTCGGCGTCGGAGTGCATCAGCAACTTCCAGGCCGTGTAGATCAGGAAGGCGCCGAACACGTAGAACAACCAGTCGAACCGCGAGATGGCCTCGGCGCCGACGGCGATGAAGAGACCGCGCAGCAGCAGGGCGATCACGATACCGATCAGCAGCACCTTCTGCCGGTACTCCCTGGGAACCACGAAGCTCGACATGATGATGACGAACACGAACAGGTTGTCCACCGACAGCGAGTACTCGGTGATCCACCCGGCGAAGAACTCGCCGCCGTACTGCGCTCCGGCGAACGCGAGCACGCCGAAGCCGAACAGCACGGCGAGCGACACGTAGCACGACACCCAGATGGCGCACTCGCGCATCGAGGGATGCCGTGGGTTGCGCGACACCAGGTAGAAGTCGAAACACAGCAAGGCACCGAGGCCGGCGACGGTCACCAGCCATGCCCACACGGGAACGTTCATCGTCGCTTGTCTCCAGGATCGTCAGCGGTGATCAGCGTTGTGTGGCTTTACTCCGGGCGGTCTGATCTCCTTTGCGGGCTTGGCGACGCGCCTCCTTGGCCCGGTAGAGCTGTGTCGCATGCTCGACATAGGCCTCGTAGATGTCCTTGGCCGCGGGGTTGCGGTCGGTGATCCGGTACCACCAGCGTGGTGCGATGCGCTCGTGCAGCCACAGGAAGCCGATGGCGAAGCCCGCACTGACGATCGCCTGGTAGGCGAGGAAACCGATCGGATCCGGAGGCAGTCCCGCCTCGCCGGTGAGAACCAGGCGGGCGAGTACCTCGTGCACCAGCCTGGCGATCGGGAAACCGGCGAGCCAGAACAGTGCCACCGGAGCGAAGGCGCCGATCCGTACCTTCCGGTAGACGAGCAGAATCCCGTACCCCGCACCGAAGATCGCGAGCGGGATACCCAGCGTCAGCATGCTCACCAGCGCCCAGCCGGCGGGCTGGCCGACGAGACCGGCCAGCCCGCCGGCGACCGCGCCGGCGATGAGTCCTACGACGAACCCGGGAAGGGCGAGTTCGGCGAGCCGGAGCAGGCGTGTCGTGTCCATCTAGCTCACGACCACGCCGAACCGGACGAGGCTGTAGAACAGCATGCCGAGGTAGAACACCGCACCGAAGCCGATGATCGCGTTCGTCCACCACTTCGGGCGGATCGGCTTGGGCAGCATCCGGTTGTTCACCAGCAGCAGCACGATGCAGTACGCACCCATGGCGAACGTGGACAGGAACGCGAGGATGTCGAGCACGCCCGCGGGACCGTCCGCCGGACCGAACAGCAGGATGAGAATACCGAAGATGATCACACCCCAGAGGAACCCTGCGTAGAGGTGCGACATCTTGAACCGGCGCGCGCCCTTGACGAAGAAGTACGTCATGTCCGCCTGTCCCCGGGAGAACGAGTCGAACAGGCCGAGCGTCGCGTTCAACCCGATCAGGGCGATGAAGCCGAAGAACAGGCCACCGAGCACCGGCCCGCCGACCGAGGCGAACGCATCGGACATCGCGCCGAGCGCCGCGTCCCGGTCGCCACCCTCGATCAGGGTCTTGACGTTCGGGTTCTCCCTGGCCGCCGACTGGGCCAGCACGGTGAACGAGACGGTCACCAGCATCGTGATGCCCCAGAAGAGCAGGAGCGCGTCGAAGGTCACCCAGCGCCGCCAGCCCTTCCACTTCCTCATCTCGTCGGCGTCGTCGGTGTCGAACATGAACCCGCGCGAGGGCATCGACTCCTCCTCGCCGGCGTGCCGCAGGCCCCGGACGCGCGGGATGTGCGCGCCCATGCCGGCCTGGCTGTCGCGCAGGTGCAGCGTGTACCACATCTGCTGCATCCCGGAGGGACCGGCGAACGCCACCGAGCCGACGATGATCGGGAACCAGGTGCTCGACATCGCCTCGGTCGGGAAGTAGCCGAAGGCGAACATGCCGGTGAGCGTGCTCGACAGGTCGGCCCAGCTGCCGACGAGCGAGGCGATGATCGCCGTGCCCACCACCAGCACGCCGATCAGGATCGACAGCACGTTCTCCAGCAGGTTGTAGATCACCTTCGCGAGGCTGAACACGATTCCCACGAGGACGAGACCGATACACGCCGTGACGAGCCAGGGAATGCCCGTTATCTCCTCGAACGCCGCGGCGCCCGCGGATAGGTGCCCTGGCCAGATATAGACCAGTATCGCCACCGCGAAGAAGAACCACATCATGGGTTTGAACACCCTGGCGGCACCCGCGAAGATGCTCTCGCCGGTGGCCATCGCGTACCGGGCCATCTCCAGCATGACCACGGCCTGCAGCGTGACGCCGACCAGGAACAGCCACCTGATCTCGGGGCCGAACACCAGTACGAGCCGCGGCCACATGTAGGACTCGCCCATACCGACACCGAGCGCGACCAGGAAGACCGTTGGCCCGAGCAGGTGGATAGCCGGTGGTGCGTCGGGCAGTTTGCGAATCGGCATGGGATCGAGCCCGCCGGCTCGCCACACCCGTTCAGTTTCGCCCGTCTCGGATCCGGCTTCACCGCCGGACGAGCCCGAAACGGGAACTTGCGAAGAATCCACCATTGGACCTCCAGTTTTCGATGTGGCAGTCCCCCTGGCGCTGCGTGTGCGAAGGGACGCCCGGCCTCCTTGCCGGGCGTCCCGGCCCCCTCAGCCGAGCAGGCCCGCCGCCCTCGCCCACTGGTACTTGGCGCCGAGCACCGCTACCGGTCGCTCGGTGGTGTAGGGGTATGCGATGACCCGGTGCTCGAACAGGTACTCGCTGGCTTTCTCGACCTCGGTGTCGCCGGCCAGCGACGCGACGACGGGTTTGTCGATGCCCTTGGCTCGTGCCTCCTCCACGACTCGTGCCGTGAGCTCCGCGAAGACCATCGGCGGAGTCACGATCGTGTGCCAGTAGCCCAGGATGAGGGCATGGATGCGGGGGTCCTCGAGCCCGAGCCGGATCGTGGCCTCGTAGGTTGACGGCGGCTCACCACCGGTGATGTCGATGGGGTTGCCCGCGGCGCCGAACGGCGGGATGTAGCGCCGGAACGACTCGTCCAGGTCCGGCGGGATGTCCATCAGCGACAGCCCGGCCTCGACGCAGGCGTCGGAGAGCAGCACGCCCGAGCCGCCTGCCCCGGTGATGATGACGACGTTCTCGCCGAGCGGCGTCGGCATCAGCGGCAGTCCCCTGGCGTACTCGAGCATCTCGTTGAGGCCGGGGGCGCGGACGACACCGGCCTGGCGAAGGATGTCGTCGTAGACCTTGTCGTCGCCGGCGAGCGCGCCGGTGTGCGAGCTCGCGGCCCGCGCGCCGAGCGCCGTGCGGCCGGCCTTGAGCACCACCACCGGCTTCTTCTGCGTCATCCGCTTGGCGGTCTCGACGAAGGCCCTGCCGTCCTTGAGGTCCTCGAGGTGCATGGCGACGGCCTGGGTGTTGTCGTCCTGCTCGAAGTAGGTGAGCAGGTCGTCCTCGTCCACGTCGGACTTGTTGCCGAGGCCGACGATGGCCGACACGCCCATCTTCGAGGTACGGGCGAAGCCAAGGATCGCCATGCCGATGCCACCGCTCTGCGAGGTGAGCGCGACCCCGCCCTTGACGTCGTAGGGCGTGCAGAACGTGGCACACAGGTTCTGCGGCGTGTAGTAGTAGCCGTAGATGTTCGGGCCGAGCATGCGGATGCCGTAGCGGTGCGCGATCTCGACGACCTCGTCCTGCAGCTCGTGGTTGCCGGTCTCGGCGAAGCCGGAGGGGATCATCACCGCGGCGGAGACGCCCTTCTCGCCGCATTCGGTGAGTGAGGCGGGCACGAACTTGGCCGGGATCGCGAACACCGCGACGTCCACCTCGCCGGGGATGTCGGTGACCGACGCGTAGGACTTGCGCCCGAGAACCGTGTCGGCCTTGGGGTTGATCGGGTGGATCTCGCCCGCGTAGCCGCCGTTGATCAAGTTCTTCATCACCGAGTTGCCGATCTTGCCCTCCTGCTCGGAGGCACCGACGACCGCGACCGAGCGCGGGTTCATCAGCCGCTGCATCACCCGCAGGATCTCCTCCTGCGGGATGCGGACGGGCTCGCTGACCTCGCCGGTCTCCACCAGGATCCGGATATCGGCGGCGCAGGCACCGTCGGCGCCCGCGAACACCGGGTTGAGGTCGAACTCGCGGATCTCCGGGAAGTCGGTGACCAGGGCCGACACCCGCTCGATCACCCCGGCCAGCGCGTCGGCGTCCGCAGGCTCGGCGCCCCGGGCTCCGCGCAGCACCTCGGCGGCCTTGATCCCGTCGATCATGGACCTGGCCTCGGCCCGGTCCAGCGGAGCGAGCCGGAAGGTGACGTCCTTGAGCACCTCCACCAGCACGCCACCGAGGCCGAAGGCGACGACCTTGCCGAATGTCGGGTCGGTGGTGGCGCCGATGATGACCTCGTGGCCGCCGCCGACCATCTGCTGTACCTGGACGCCGGTGATGGTGGCGGAGGCGTTGTACGCCTTGGCGTTGGCGACGATCTTTTCGAACGCCTCCCGCGCGGCGTCCGGACCCTCGACGCCGACGATGACTCCGCCGGCCTCGGTCTTGTGCAGGATATCCGGGGACACGATCTTGCAGGCGACCGCCTGGCCGATGTCCCCGGTCAGCGCGGCGGCCTCGTCGGCGGTGGTCGCCAGTCCTTCGCGCGGAGTGGGAATGCCGTAGGCGTCCGCGACCCGCTTGCCCTCGGGCGCAGTGAGCGCGTCCCTGCCCTCCGCACGGACCCTGTCCAGGACCTCCCGGACGGCGGCCTTGTCTGGGGCTTCCATTCCTCAGATCACTCCATTCGCTTTGAACTCCGTGTACTGCGCCTCGTCCAGGCCGAGCTCCCGCATGTAGAGGTCTTCGTTGTGCTCGCCGAGCAGCGGGGAGCGCTCCACGTCGACGGTCGAGTCCGACAGCTTTATCGGGCAGCCCACCGTCTTGAACTCGCCCCGCTTCGGATGGTCGACGTTCACCACCATGCCGTTGTCCGCCAGCGAGGTGTCCTCGATAATTTCCTTTGTGGACAGAACAGGGCCGCAAGGGATGTTGTGCTCGTTGAGCCGCGCGAGCACCTCCCACTTGCCGTGGCCGATGCTCCACTCCTCGATGAGCTGGAACATCTTGTCCAGCTTGTCGAGGCGTGCCTCGGGGGTGTTCCACTCCGGATCGTCGGCCAGCTCGGGCCTGCCGATCAGCTTGGTGATGGGCTCCCAGCCGACCGGTTGGACGATCACGTAGATGTAGTCGTTCGGCCCGCCCGGCGCGCACTTCACCGCCCAGCCCGGCTGGCCTCCGCCGGAGGCGTTGCCGGAGCGCGGCACCTCGTCGCCGAACTCCTCGTTGGGGTACTCGGCCAGCGGGCCGTGCTCCAGCCGCTGCTGGTCGCGCAGCTTGACCCGGCAGAGGTTCAGCACCGCGTGCTGCATCGCGACCGTGACCCGCTGGCCACGGCCGGTGTGCTCGCGCTGGTAGAGCGCCGCGAGGATCCCGGCGACCGCGTGCATGCCGGTGCCGGAGTCGCCGATCTGCGCACCCGTGGCCAGTGGCGGGCCGTCCTCGAAGCCGGTGGTGCTCATCGAGCCGCCCATCGCCTGCGCGACGACCTCGTAGGCCTTGAAGTGCGTGTACGGCCCTTCACCGAAGCCCTTGATCGACGCGTAGATCAGCCGCGGGTTGATCTCCTGCAGCCGCTCCCAGGTGAAGCCCATGCGGTCGACGGCGCCGGGCCCGAAATTCTCGGCCAGGATGTCGAACTTCGGCAGCATCTCGGTGAATATCCGCTTGCCCTCTTCGCTCTTCATGTTGAGCGTGACGCTGCGCTTGTTGCAGTTCAGCATCGTGAAGTAGAGGCTGTCCACATCGGGCAGATCGCGCAGCTGCTTACGGGTGATGTCACCGGTCGGCGCCTCGATCTTGACCACGTCCGCGCCCAGCCATGCGAGGATCTGCGTCGCGGACGGCCCGGACTGGACGTGGGTCATGTCGAGAACGCGAACACCCTCGAGTGCCTTTCCCATCGAGCACCGTCCTTACTTGTACATGGTCTGATTCATCGTTCCCGGCGCGTAGACCTCCGGGTCGACCCAGACGTTGATGAGTGAGGGCTTGCCGGACTCCCGCGCGCGCTCCAGTGCGGGCCGGATGTCGGCAGGGTCGCGGACGTCCTCGCCGTACCCGCCGAGCATCCGGGCGAACTCGCCGTAGGGGACGTCGCCGAGGGTGTTGCCCACCCGGCCGCGGTCGGCGCCGTACTTCTGGATCTGGCCGTACCGGATCTGGTTCATCGACGAGTTGTTGCCGACGATGCCGACGAACGGCAGATCGAAGCGGACCAGCGTCTCGAAGTCCCAGCCGGTGAGGCTGAGCGCGCCGTCCCCGAGCAGGCAGACGATCTCCTTGTCCGGCCGCGCGTACTTCGCCGCCATGACGAACGGGATGCCGACGCCGAGTGTCCCGAGTGGACCGGGGTCCATCCAGTGCCCCGGCGACTTCGGCTGCACCACCTGGCCGGAGAAGGTCACGATGTCGCCGCCGTCGCCGATGTAGATCGAGTCCTCGGTGAGGAACTCGTTGATCTCGTGCACCAGGCGGTACGGGTCGATCGGCGTGGAGTCGGAGTACTGGCGGGGCAGGCGCTTCTCGTAGGCCTGCGTCTCCACGGCCCGCAGCTCCTCCAGCCACGGCTTGCGGCCCACGGCGCCGTTGTCGACCCGGCCCGACGTGGCCTGGGTGACCGAGGAGAGGACGAGCCCGGCGTCGCCGACGATGCCGAGGTCGACGTCGCGGTTCTTGCCCACCGTGCGGTAGTCCAGGTCGATCTGGACCACCGTGGCGTCGGTGGAGAGCCGCTTGCCGTAGCCCATCCGGAAGTCGAACGGTGTGCCGACGATGATGATGAGATCGGCGTTCTGGAACGCGTAGCGGCGGGCGAGCTGCAGGTGATGCGGGTCCTTGGGCGCCAGTGTTCCGCGGCCCGAGCCGTTCATGAACGCCGGCACGTTGAGCGTGCGGACGAACTCGATGGCGGCGTCGGTCGCGCGGCACGTCCACACCTGGCTGCCCAGCAGCACGCACGGCTTCTCGGCCTGCACCACGAGGTCGGCCAGCCGCTCGATGGCCGCAGGGTCGCCCGCGCTGCGGGTCGAAGCGCGATAGGCTCCCGCCTTCGGGATCCGCGCCTTCTCCACCGGGACCTTGGCGTCGAGCACGTCACGGGGGATCTCCAGGAACGAGGGTCCCGGCGCGCCGTGGTAGCACTCGCGGAAGGCCATCGACACGATGTCCGCCGCCCGCTCGGTCGCGGGCACGCTCGCGGCGAACTTGGTGATCGGCGTCATCATGTCGACGTGCGGCAGGTCCTGGAGTGAGCCCATCTTGTGCTGGCTCAGCGACCCCTGGCCGCCGATCAGCAGCATCGGGCTCTCGGCGCGCAGCGCGTTCGCGACACCGGTCACCGCGTCCGTCGTGCCGGGACCCGCGGTGACCACGGCGCAGCCCGGCTTGCCGGTGATCCGGGCGTAGCCGTCGGCGGCGTGCGCCGCCACCTGCTCGTGCCGTACGTCGATCACGTCGATGCCCTCGTCGACGCAGCCGTCGTAGATGTCGATGATGTGGCCGCCGCACAGTGTGAAGATCACGTCGACGCCCTCTGCCTTGAGCGCTTTGGCTACCAGGTGCCCGCCGGAGATCAACTGAGGTTCGCCGTCGGTCGCCGCCAGCTCATTCGGCTGACCGGCGCTCTCCGGCTCTGTCTTGGCCGTCTGCCCCATGTGCGTCGTCATCTCCTTAGAACGTGGTGACCCGCGGTCAACACTTGTCAACACTGTGGCTACCGCATACTGCATACCATATGGAGTTATCGTGGACCTCGATCAACGCGTTGTCCAGAGGTCGGAACGGGCCCGTGCGGTTTCGCCGGGATCGCTAGTCCCCCCAGTCGATGCGGGGCCAGCGCTGGGTCAGTTCGCCGAGTCGTTGCGCGGCCTCGGCGGGTGAAAGCCCGTTCGCGACGGCCATTCCGACGAGGTAGACGGTGATGGGTGCCGCGGGCTTCGCCACGACCCGCCCCGCGTCGCGGGCCATGGCGAGGATCAGCCCGTGGTCGACGTGATCCGGGTCGAGGCCCAGATCGGAACACAGAATGGAAGTCCATTCCCGAAGGTCGTCCATTCTCGCCTCCCGGTCCGAACCCGTTGACCCGAGCCCGCCATACCGTATACTGCATACACAACGCTCGCAAGTAAATCCCCGCAGACGCGATCCGTCTCCCGGGCGTGAGCGCCCCATTCTCATCGAGCTGGCTTGAAGCGCTCAGAACACAAGACCGCCACAGACCGCCAGGAATGGAGTCAACGTGAAAGTTGCTGTTCTCGGTGCCGGCGCCATCGGCGCATATGTCGGCGCCAGCCTCCATCGCGCGGGAGTCGAGGTGTCTCTCATCGCCCGCGGTGCCCACCTGCAGGCGATCCGCGAGTCGGGTGTGCGGGTGGAGAGTCCGCGCGGCGACTTCGAGGCGCGGCCGCACGCCACGGACGACCCGGCCGAGGTCGGGCCGGTCGATCACATCTTCCTCGGCCTCAAGGCCAACCAGTACGCGAGCGCGGGACCGCTCGTCGCGCCGATGATGAAGGATGACACCTCGCTGATCGCGGCGCAGAACGGCATTCCCTGGTGGTACTTCCACGGCCTCACCGGTCCGTACGAGGGCAGGCGCATCGAGAGCGTCGACCCCGGCGGCGCCGTGAGTGCGGTGCTGCCGCCGGAGCGGGCCATCGGCTGCGTGGTCTACGCGGCCACCGAGATCGCCGCGCCCGGCGTCATCCGGCACCTGGAGGGCACCCGCCTGTCGATCGGGGAGCCGGACGGCAGCCTTTCCCGGCGCTGCACCGAGTTCGCCGACGCCATGATCGCCGGTGGCCTGAAATGCCCGGTGGAGGCGGACCTTCGCAACGACATCTGGGTCAAGCTGATGGGCAACATCGCGTTCAACCCGATCAGCGCGCTGGCGCGGGCCACGATGGCCGCCATCTGCCGGCACAGCGACACGCGCGCGCTCGTCGTCGAGATGATGCGGGAGACCCTCGATGTCGCGGCCGCGCTCGGTGTCCATCCGGACGTCTCGATCGAGCGCAGGCTCGCCGGCGCCGAACGTACCGGCGAGCACAAGACGTCCACCCTGCAGGATCTGGAGAGGGGCAAGCCGCTCGAGCTGGACGCGCTGCTCGCCGCCGTGGTGGAGCTGGCCGAGCTCGCCGAAGTCGCCGTGCCGACGCTTCGCGTGGTCAACGCCCTGACCGACCTGCTCAACGTGGGCGTCGGTGCGCCGCCCCCGGTCGCCGTGCCGGGAGGTGCTCGATGACCCTTGCGCTCAAGCCCGGTACCGAGTGGGCGAGCGTCTACGGCCGGGCGCGGGCCGCGGCGCCGGAGGCCTTCCACGACGACCGGCTGCTCAACTTCTGGGGCGGCCGCTGGCGGCGGGAGGGCGCTCCGGAGCCCGCCGTGTCGCCGATCGACGGCACCGAGATCGCCGGCCCGCCGATGCTGGACGCCGTCGCGGCGGCGAAGGCGGTGAGGGCGAGCCTCAACGAGCACCGCACGTGGTCGTTCGCCTCGCTGGCCGAACGCAGGGCACGCGTCGGCGCCGCCGCCGACGACCTGGCCGAGCACCGGGAGCTGCTCGCCCTGCTGCTCGTCTGGGAGATCGGCAAGACGTGGCGGTCGGCCACGGCCGACGTCGACCGCTGCGTCGACGGCGTGCGCTGGTACTGCGAGCACATCGACGGGATGCTCGCCGGGCGCACGCCGCTGCCCGGGCCGGTCAGCAACATCGCCAGCTGGAACTACCCGATGAGCGTGCTGATGCACGCCATGCTGGTGCAGGCGCTGGCCGGGAACGCGGCGATCGCCAAGGCGCCGACCGACGGCGGGGTCGGCTGCCTGACCCTGGCCACGGCGCTGGCCGCCCGCCACGGGGTCCCGCTCACGCTCGTCAGCGGCAGCGGCTCCGAGCTGTCCGCTCCGCTCGTCCGCTCGGACATCATCGGCTGCCTCTCCTTCGTCGGCGGCCGCAACACCGGCGGTGCGGTCGCGGCGGACCTGGTCGAGTCGAGCACCCGCCACGTGCTCGAGCAGGAGGGGCTCAACTGCTGGGGCGTCTGGGAGTACAGCGACTGGCCGACGCTGGCGGAACACGTCCGCAGGTCGTTCGAGTACGGCAAGCAGCGCTGTACCGCCTATCCCCGCTACGTCGTGCAGCGGGCACTGTTCGACGAGTTCCTCGCCGCCTACCTGCCCGCCGTCGGTGAGGTGTCGGTCGGCCACCCGCTTGCCGTCACCGCGCCGTCGGACCCGTTGCCGGAGCTCGACTTCGGCCCGCTCATCAGCGATGCGAAGGCCAAGGACCTGCGCGACACGGTCGACGACGCGATCAGCAGGGGCGGGGTGCCGATCCATCGCGGCGAGCTCGATCCCGGCCGCTTCCTGCCGGGGCAGCAGAGATCGGCGTACTTCGCGCCGGTGGCGATCCTCGAACCGCCCGCGTCGTCTCCGCTGCACCACGCGGAGCCGTTCGGCCCGGTGGACACGATCGTGCTCGTCGACACCGAGGCGGAGCTGCTGTCAGCCATGAACGCCAGCAACGGCGCGCTGGTGGCCTCCATCGCGTGCGACGACGAGTCGACCGCGCAGCGGCTGGCCGCCGACCTGCAGGCGTTCAAGGTGGGCATCAACCGGCCGCGTTCGCGCGGCGACCGCGACGAGGTGTTCGGCGGCAGGGGCGCGTCGTGGCGCGGTGCATTCGTCGGCGGCGAGCTGCTCGTGCACTCCGTCACGGTCGGCCCGCCCGGCGAGCGGCTGTACGGCAATTTTCCCTCGTACTCGCTCTATCCACCGACCTGACTGTCCCGCCNTGGCGCGGTGCATTCGTCGGCGGCGAGCTGCTCGTGCACTCCGTCACGGTCGGCCCGCCCGGCGAGCGGCTGTACGGCAATTTTCCCTCGTACTCGCTCTATCCACCGACCTGACTGTCCCGCCCTCGTGAGTGCGGAGACGAGTTCTAACTCGTCTCCGCACTCACGAGCTAGCGGTCGGCGATGGCCTTCTCGGCGGCGTCCAGCCACTCCCGCCACTGCGCGGCCTGCTCGTCGGCCTTCTTCGCCCTGCGCTCGTCCCCGGCGGCGCGCGCCTTGGCCGCCTGCGACTCGAACTGCTCGACCCGCTCGCGGAACTGCTCGGCCCGCGCCTGCGCCTCGGGATCGGTGCGCCGCCACTTCGAGTCCTCCGCCGAGCGCACCCGGTCCTGCACGGTCTTGAGCCTGCCGTCGAGCTCCCGGATGCGCTCACGCGGCACCTTGCCGATCTCGTCCCAGCGCTCCTGGATCTTGCGCAGCTGTGACTTCGCCGCGTCGAGGTTGGCCGCGGGGTCGATCTTCTCCGCCTCGGTGAGCAGCTCCTCCTTGCGGGCGGCGTTCTCGGCGAACTCCGCGTCCCGTTCGGAGAACGCCGCCGAGCGCCGGGCGAAGAACGCGTCCTGCGCGGCCCGGAACCGCTGCCACAGTGCGTCGTCGGTGTCCTTGGGCGCCCGGCCGGCGGCTTTCCACTCCGCCATCAGTTCCTTGTACCGGCCCGCGGTGGGGCCCCAGTCGGTGGAGTCGGAGATCGCCTCCGCCTCCTCGATCAGCTCCTCCTTGCGGCGCTTGGCCACCGCGCGCTGCTTGTCCAGCTCGGCGAAGTGCGAGCCGCGGCGGCGGTTGAAGCCCTCCCGCGCCTTCGAGAACCGCTTCCACAGCTCGTCGTCGGTCTTGCGGTCGACGCCCTTGATCGTCTTCCACTCGTCCAGGATCGCCCGCAGCCGGTCACCCGCGGCCTTCCACTGGGTGGACTCCGCGGCGATCGTCTCGGCCTCCTCCGCCAGCTCCCGCTTGCGCTCGATCGCCTGCGCACGCGCCTGCTCGCGCTGCTCCTTGACCTGCTCCAGCGCGCGCTCCGCGTGCCCGATGACATGCTCGACCCGTGCCCGCAGTGCCCGCAGATCCCCGACGACGGCCGCGTCGGCGAGCCCGTCGCGCAGGTGGACGGCGCTGGCGAGGGCCTGCTTGGGATCGCCCGCGCCCGAGGTCAGCCGGGTCTCCAGCAGCTCGACCTCGGTACGCAGGTCGTCGAAGCGCCGGGCGAAGTGCACAAGGCCCTCGTCGGGCGAACCGGCCTGCCAGACCCCGACCACACGCTCGCCGTCCTCGGTGCGCACGTACACAGTGCCCTCGCTGTCGATCCGGCCCCAGCGCGACGGGTGCGGTTCGGCGGCCGGTACCGGGGGTGCGGCGTGCGCCGCGCCGGCGGTACCGGCCGCGGCGTGGGGCACCTTGTGCGGGGCCGGGACGTCGGTGCCGTTCGGGGTGTTCTGCTCGGCCATTGCCGGCTCCTTCTCACCAGTCGGCCCGCGGGGGCGGGCGCCCCGCGGGCGGGCGGGGCCGGGTCTTGCGTGTTCGGTTTCCTGGGCGCATTCAAACAGGTCAGCGCGTTTCTCGGTACTCCGTGCCTCGTTCGGTGGGGCGAATCCCCCGCCGGGTAACCTCGGAACGCGTGATCACGCGAGCCGTCGTGGTGCCCCATCCTCCCCTGCTGGTACCCGAGCTGGTACCGGGTTCGGTCGAATCGACCGCTGCCGTACGCGAGGCGTGCGTCGCGGCGGCGGTCCGGCTGGCGGAGGCCGCGCCCAACTGGATCGCCGTGGGCGCAGGCCCTCGGTGGGAGACGATCGGGCCCGGGGTGTGCGGCTCCTTCCGGGGATACGGGGTGGACGTTCCGGTCAGCCTGAGCGCGGGCCCTGCCGCCGGCCCCACCGCCGACCTGCCGCTGCCGGTCCTCGTCGCGGGCTGGCTGCGGGCACAGGCCGGTGCCGGCTCGGTCCGGGCCGAGCTGCTGCCAGCCGGGGCGAGCCCGGCCGACTGCGCGGAGACCGGCACGCGGCTGGCGCGGGCCGACGGCGATCTCGGCCTCCTGGTGCTCGGCGACGGGTCGTACCGGCACGGCCCCTCGGCCCCTGGCAGCGCCGACGAGCGGGCCGGTGACTTCGATGCGAAGGTCGCCGCCGCCCTGGCCGGCGCGGACGCCGATGCACTGTTGGCCATCGAGCCGGAGCTGGCCGCCGAGCTGGGCGCGGTGGGCCGCGCGCCGTGGCAGGTGCTGGCCGGTCTCGCCCGCGCGGCCCCTGGCTGGCACGGCGAGCTGCGTTACTCGGCTGCGCCGTTCGGGGTCGCCTACCACGTCGCGGTCTGGGAGCGGTCGTGATCCGGCCGGTCGCCGTCGTCGGCCCCACCGCCACCGGCAAGACGGCGCTCGGCGTCGAGGTCGCGCTGGCCCTCGGTGGCGAGGTGCTCAACGCCGATGCCATGCAGCTCTACCGCGGGATGGACATCGGCACGGCGAAGGCCACGCCGCAGGAGCGGAGGGGGGTGCCGCACCACCTGCTCGACGTGCTGGACGTGACCGAGACCGCGTCCGTGGCCGCCTACCAGCGCGACGCCCGCGCGTGTGTCGAACGGCTGCTGGCGGCGGGCCGCGTGCCGGTGCTCGTCGGCGGCTCGGGCCTCTACATCCAGGCCGTTCTCGACGACCTGCGCTTTCCCGGCACGGACCCCGCGGTGCGCGCCCGGCTGGAGGACGAGGCGGCCGAGCTCGGCGCCGCGGAGCTGCACGCCCGGCTCACGGAGCTGGATCCGCCGGCCGCCGAGGCGATCCTGCCTTCGAACGTGCGGCGCATCGTGCGGGCGCTGGAGGTCGTCGAGATCACCGGCAGGCCGTTCTCCGCGAACCTGCCCCGGCCGGGCCCGCCGCGCTACGACACGGCGCTGATCGGCGTCGACCGGGCCGTCGCCGCGCTCGACGACCGGGTCGAGCGGCGGGTCGAGCACATGTTCGCCGAGGGACTCGTCGACGAGGTGCGGGCGCTGGAGGCGAGAGGACTGCGGCAGGGGAGGACGGCGTCGCGGGCCCTCGGCTACCAGCAGGTGCTCGAGGCGATTGACTCCGGCGCGGACTTCGCGGCCGCCGCCGCGGCGACAGCGACGGCCACCCGGCGCTTCGTGCGCAGGCAAAGATCCTGGTTCCGGCGGGACGGCCGGATCCGGTGGTTCGACGGTGCCGCCGAAGGACTGACCGAGCAGGTGCTGGCGGCGCTCGACCCGTAATCTGGTGCCCATGGGTGGTATCGAGTTCCTCAAAGGGCATGGCACGCAGAACGACTTCGTGCTGCTGCCCGACGCGTCGGGCATGCTCGACCTGACGCCCGAGCGGGTCGCCGCACTGTGCGACCGGCAACGCGGACTCGGCGCCGACGGCGTGCTCCGCGTCGTGCGCTCGGCCGCCCTCGGCCTTCCCTCGGCGGGGGAATGGTTCATGGACTACCGCAACGCCGACGGTTCGGTCGCCGAGATGTGCGGCAACGGGGTGCGTGTGTTCGCCCGCTTCCTGGTGGAGGCCGGGCTGGAGCCGGGCCCTGAGTTCGTGGTGGGCAGCCGGTCCGGGGACCGGCCGGTGCGGGTGCATCCCGACCGCTCGGTCACCGTCCAGATGGGTCCGGCGCGGATCACCGGCACCTCGGTGACGATCGTCGGCGGCCAGGAGCTCTCGGGCGTCGCGGTGGACGTCGGCAACCCCCATCTGGTGTCCACGATCGACGACGACGTCGCGACGCTCGACCTGCGCGAGCAGCCTCGCTTCGACACCGACTTCTTCCCGGACGGGGTGAACCTCGAGTTCGTCAACGTACTGGGCGAGCGGGCGCTGCGGATGCGCGTGCACGAGCGCGGCGTGGGGGAGACGCGCGCCTGCGGCACCGGGACGGTCGCCGCGGTGGCCGCCGTCCTGCACCTGGGCGGTACCGACACCGGATCGTCCACAGTAGACGTTCCGGGTGGGCGGTTGACCGTGACGGTGGAGCGGGAGACGTCCTCGCTCACCGGGCCTGCCGTGTTCGTCGCGCGCGGTGAGCTCGACGAGTCCTGGTGGAGCGCGCTCAGCTGAGCCTGGCCCGGACGAGCCAGGCGGCCGACGGGTACCGGACGCCGTCGGCCGTGGTGTGCGCGGCGATGGACTCGCGCAGGGCGCCGAGTGCGCGGGGGTGGTCGCGCTCGTCCAGCCGCGCCAGCACCGAGCGCACGTGCCCAAGACCGAGCACGAAGCGGTAGGCCCGTGCCGCGTCCGGGCCGAGGTACACGTGCTCCCGCACATCGTCGAAGGCGATCGCATTGAACCCCGCCGCGGTGAGGATCGTGCGCGTGCGGCGGGGATCGGCGAGGGCGAAGGCGCAGGGGGCGTCCGCGGGCGGACGCGGCACCGGCCCTTCACCCGCGAGTGCCCGCACGATCTCGGTGACCCACGGGTTGTGCCGCTCCTCCTGCCAGACCAGCAGCACGAGCCGCCCGCCGTCACGCAGAGCCGTGGCGATATTGGCGAACGCCGCCACGGGGTCACCGAAGAACATGACCCCGGTCCGGCTGATCGCGACATCGAAGCTTCGTCGTTCGAAGGAGTGAACCTGGGCGTCCGCCCGAACGAACGAGGCGTTGCCGATGTCCCGCTCGGCCGCGAGCCTGCGCGCCGTTTCGAGCATGCTCGACGACAGGTCGACACCGAGCACGGAGCCGGACCCGGCGAGCCGGGCGGCGTCCCGCGTGGTCTGACCGTTGCCGCAGCCGATGTCGAGTACCCGCTCGCCGCCGGTGATCCGGGTGGCCGCCAGGAAGCGCGCCCGGTACCCGGCGATGAAGTCGTCGAAGCGCGCCGCCTGCCCCGCCCAGAACTCGCCGTACTCGCCGTCCCAGGCCCTCGCCGCGTCGGTGTTGGCCGGGTCCACGCCGAAGTCGTCGATCAGAACCTCCCGATGGCCACGAACAGACACAACGCCAGCAGTGCGATGTTGACCGAGACCGCGACGGGCTCGCGGAGCCTGCTGTGCGCGACGGCGGCGCCGATCATGACGATACCGAATCCGGACGCCGCGAGCGGGGTCAGCACCGGCGCGATCCCCGTCCACCACGGCAGGACGAGGCCGGGCACGGCGAGCAGTTCGGCCGCAGCGACGATCCGGATCACCGGCAACGGGAATTCCCGGACACCGGTCTGCCCGGTGGCGAGCATCCGCTCCTTCGACATGGTGGACTTCGTGCTGCCCGAGATCGCGCAGAAGGTGGCGAGGATGCCCTGGCAGATCCACAGTGCGACGTTCATGAAACTCCTCTCCTCGTGTCAAGGAGGGGACGAGGCCGCGTCCGCGGCTGTGACAGGGACGTCCCGCATGCGGCGCAGCGGTGAGCACAGCACCCACAGCGGGGATCCGGCCATGGCGGCGGCCGTCACCCACACCGTCGCATGGACCCCGATCGACTCGCCCAGCACACCGCCGAGCAGGCTGCCCAGCGGCAGCACGCCCCAGACGAGGGTCCGGACGCTCGCGTTCATCCGCCCGAGCAGCCGGTCCGGGCAGATCGCCTGCCGGTAGCTGACCTGGGCGACGTTGTAGACGACACCGCCGTAGCCGACGAGCGCCAGCGCGGCCACCGCGAGCCCGACGCGCCAGCCGGGGGCGGAGAGCGGCACGAGGAACTGGGCCGGGAAGGTCACCAGGGGCACCAGCCACACGGCTCGTGCCTGCCCGGCGAGGCGCATCCACCAGCCGGCGGTGACCGCCCCGAGCACGCCGCCGCCACCCGCGGCGGCAAGGACCGCACCGACGCCCGCGGGCGAAAGTCCGAGGTTCCTCATCAGGAACAGCACCTCGACGGCGAGGAAGGCGCCACCTGCGAAGTTCCCCCAGGCAGTGCAGGCCGTGATGGCGCGCAGGTCGGGTTTGCCGTACACGAACCGCAGGCCCTCGGCCATCTCGGCGCGCAGCCTCGTCCCGTCCTTCCTCTCCGGTTCCGGTTCGCGCGCGCGGATACGCAGCAGGCACGACGCCGACACGAAGTAGCCGAGCCCGACAGCCGTCACCGCGTTCGCGGCGCCGAGCACCTGCGCGAGCGTTCCGGCGATGCCCGGCCCGGTCACGTTGGCCACCGACTGGCTGACCTGGAGTTTCGCGTTGCCCTCGACGAGCCTGGCCCGCCCGACCAGCGACGGCAGGTACGACTGGTAGGCGATGTCGAAGAACAGCGTGCACACGCCGACCAGCAGCGCCACGACGATCAGGTGGGACAGCGTGAGCGCGCCGGCCCACCACGCCAGTGGCACGCTCAGCAGCACGGCCCCGCGGACCAGGTCCGCACGCAGCATCAGGGGCCTGCGGCGCATCCGGTCCACCCAGACTCCGGCGGGCAGTCCGAGCACGAGGAATGCCGCGTGCTCCGCCGCCCTCAGCACACCCATTTCGAGCGGTGACGCGGCAAGCACGGTGGCGGCGAGCACGGGCAGCACCGTCTGACCGACGAACGTGCCGAACTGGCTGGCCGTGTCCCCGGCCCAGAGCCGCCGGAAATCGGGATGGAACCAGAGGGAGCCGCCGCGCACGGAGGTAGCCTGGCCGAGTGATTTGAAACTGTCAATCACTTTTGCCCTAGGCTGGCTCGGTGGCACGACAGCGACGGAAGGCGACCGAGGCGGAGGCGAGCGCCCTCGCCTCCGGAATACGGATGCGCATCATCCGGTTGACCTATTCCGAGGCACTGACCAACAAGGAGCTGGCCGAGCGGCTCGGCCGCGATCCCGCGACCACGCTGCACCACGTGCGCAAGCTCGTGGAGACCGGTTTCCTGCGAGCGCAGCCCGCGCGCCGGGGCAACCGCGGCGCGAAGGAGATCCCGTACCTGTCCACCGGCCTTTCCTGGAAGCTCGACGACTCGGCGTACGGGCCCGCGATCGGCGAGGCGGCGCTCGAGGCGTACCTCGCCGAGGTCGCCGAGATCGACCCGGCCGAGCTGGACCAATGGCGCCTGGTCGCGCAGGTACCGCCCGAGGATCGTGCGGCCTTCCGGGAGCGGCTGCAGAAGCTGCTCGAGGAGTTCGCAGCCAAGCCGGTACACCCCGATGCCGAGCGCACGGCCGTGTACATCGCGATGTACCCGAGCCGGTAATGCGTTCGGCGAATCCCGCGAACCGTGGGACGATGGAGAAACGATGACAGAACTGACACACAACGATTCGCTCGACGAGATCGAGCTCTCGCCCGGTGAGCTGGAGCTCGAGGACCGCGCGTCGCTGCGCCGGGTCGCGGGCCTTTCCACCGAGCTCGACGACGTCACCGAGGTCGAATACCGGCAGCTCCGGCTCGAGCGCGTGGTGCTCGCCGGTGTCTGGACGGAAGGCACCGCCGCGCAGTCGGAGGCGTCACTGGCCGAGCTGGCCAGGCTCGCCGAGACCGCGGGCTCGGAGGTGCTCGAGGGGCTCGTGCAGCGCAGGTCGCGGCCGGACCCGGCCACCTACATCGGGTCGGGCAAGGTGCGCGAGCTGGGCGATATCGTCCGGGCGACCGGCGCCGACACGGTGATCTGCGACGGTGAGCTCTCACCTGGCCAGCTGCGCCAGCTCGAGGCGAAGCTCAAGGTCAAGGTGATCGACCGGACCGCGCTGATCCTCGACATCTTCGCGCAGCACGCCCGCTCGCGCGAGGGCAAGGCGCAGGTCGAGCTGGCCCAGCTGCAGTACCTGATCCCGCGGCTGCGGGGCTGGGGCGAGTCGCTGTCCAGGCAGGCCGGTGGCCGTGCCGGTGGTGCGGGCGGCGGCGTCGGCCTCCGTGGCCCTGGTGAGACGAAGCTGGAGACCGACCGTCGGCGGATCAGCAAGCGGGTCGCCAAGCTGCGCCGCGAGATCGCCGCGATGGACACCATCCGGGACACCAAGCGCGGCCGAAGGCTCGCGCGGGAGGTTCCGAGCGTCGCCATCGTCGGTTACACCAACGCGGGCAAGTCGAGCCTGCTGAACGCCATCACGGGCGCCGGTGTGCTGGTCGAGGACGCGCTGTTCGCCACTCTGGACCCGACGACCCGCCGCTCGGCAACGCCGGACGGCCGGACGTACACGCTGACCGACACGGTCGGCTTCGTACGGCACCTGCCGCACCAGCTGGTCGACGCGTTCCGCTCCACGCTGGATGAGGCCGCCGGCGCGGACCTGCTCGTGCATGTCGTCGACGGGGCGGACGCCGCGCCGGAGGGCCAGGTCAACGCGGTGCGTGAGGTGCTGGCCGGAATCACCGAGCGGCGCGGTGAACCGCTGCCGCAGGAGCTACTGGTGATCAACAAGTCCGACGCGGCCGACGAGGTGACGCTCGCACGGCTCCGGCACGTGCTGCCGGGGGCGCTGGCCGTCTCCGCACGGACCGGTGAGGGCATCGGCGCGCTGGCCGAGCGGATCGCGGAGCTCCTGCCGCGGCCGCAGGTGGTCGTCGACGCCCTCGTGCCCTACACGCGCGGCGAGCTGGTGGCCCGCGCGCATGCCGACGGCGAGGTGCTCGACGAGAAGCACACGCCGGAGGGCACCAGGCTGCAGGCCCGCGTGCATCCGGAGCTGGCCGCGGCCCTGAGTGGCTACGTCGCCAACGGCACCTCGGTGTAGGTTCCGGCCCGCCCGCTACCAGGCGGCCGGGCCTGCGTTGTCGAAGAAGCCGCCGGTCGGGCCGTCGGCGCCGATGGTGGCCATGCGGACGATGACCCCGGCGCCCTCCTCGACGGTCTGGGTGCCCCGGTGGCCGTTGAGGTCGGTGGAGGTGTAGCCGGGGTCGACGGCGTTGAACCGGATGGCGGGATAGGCCTTCGCGTACTGCGAGGTGACCATGACCAGTGCGGTCTTGGAGGAGTTGTAGTCCAGCACCGTCACCTGGAACTCCACCCGGCCGGGGTCGTTGGTCGCCGCGAGCGAGCCCAGACCGCTGCTGACGTTGACGACGACCGGGGCGTCGCTTGCCTCCAGCAGCGGCAGGAAGGCGTGCGTGACACGCACGACGCCGAAGACGTTCGTGTCGAAGGTGGTCATCATGTCGGTCCCGGTGACCTCGCCGACCCGGCCGAGCTTCTGCGCGCCCACGATCCCGGCGTTGTTGACCAGCACGTCCAGGCGGCCCGCCTCGGCGCGGACGAACTCGGCGGCAGCCTTGACGGAATCCTCGTCGGTGACGTCGAGCTGAACGAAGCGGGCGCCGAGCCGCGCTGCCGCCTCCCGGCCGCGGTGGGCGTCGCGGGCCCCGGCGTAGACGGTGTGCCCGGCCTCGACCAGGCGGCGGGCCGTCTCGAAGCCGAGGCCCTTGTTCGCTCCGGTGACCAGTGTGGTCGTCATGGATGTTCACTCCGGTGATCGGTGGGGTACTGACACCTCCACCCTCACCGCACCGCGGACCGGCAGACAGTGCCCGCCGTTACCTGTGGACTGCCAGTACCAGGCTGCGCGGGCGCGACGGCCGGATACTGGGATCGTGAGCGGATCGAGGGAACTGGGCAGGGCGCTGCGTGGCTGGCGCGACCGCACGGCCCCCACCGTGGCGGGACTTCCCGCCGGCGGGGTACGGCGGGCCGCCGGGCTGCGCCGCGAGGAACTGGCGCAGCTCGCCAGCCTGTCGGTGGACTACATCGTCCGCCTGGAACAGGGCCGGGCCACCTCCCCGTCGCCGCAGGTGCTGTCCGCGCTGTCCCGCGCGCTGCGGCTGTCGGCGGCCGAGCGCGAACACCTGTATGTGCTCGCCGGGCAGACGGCGCCGGGCCCCGGGCAGGTGTCGGCGCACATCCCGCCGGGGGTCCGAAGGCTGATCGACCAGCTGGACGGCGCGCCGCTGAGCGTGTACGACGCGGCCTGGAACCTGATCCTGTGGAACCCGTTGTGGGCCGCCTTGCACGGTGACGCTTCCACGCTGCGCGGACGCGAGCGCAACATCGTCTGGCGGCATTTCGCCGGCCTGCCGAGCCACGTCAGCCACACTCCCGAGCAGGAGGCCCGGTTCGAGGCGGCCTTGGTCGCCGATCTCAGGGCGGCAACCGCCCGCTACGCCGCCGACGCCGGTCTGCGCTCACTGATCAAGGACCTGCGGAGTGTCAGCACCCGCTTCGCGGACCTGTGGGACACCGGAACCGTCGGAGTCCACGAGACGCACACCAAGACCATGCACCACGCCGAGGTCGGAACACTCGCCATCGACTGTGACGTGCTCACAGCTTCCGGCAGCGACCTGCGCATCGTCGCCTACACCGCTGCCCCCGGCAGCGACACCGCCGACCGGCTCAGGCTGCTCAACGTGATCGGCACCCAGGCCATGACCGAGGACGGCATCCCGGGGTAGCGGCACGTCTCCCGGACGCCGCCGGCCGCTACTGTGGCGACCGTGTGCTCGCGCCGTCTCGGGAGAATGCTGGCTGTGTCCGTGCTCGCCGCGTTGTTCGCGGCGGCACCCGCGCCCGCACTGGGGGCGCCGCCGGCCCCGGAGACGGTGTGCTCGGTGGAGGATCCCCGGCTCGGCGAGCTCTCCGGGCTGGTCGCCGCCGACGACGGCTGGTACGCCGTCAACGACGGTGGCACCCGGCTCGAGGTCTTCGTGCTGGACCGCGACTGCGCCGTGCGGGACGTGCTCACCGACCCCGCGGATCCCTACGACGTCGAGGATCTGGCCCGTGCCGCCGACGGCACCCTGTGGCTCGGTGACACCGGGGACAACCGCAAGCAGCGGGAAACGGTGGCCCTGCACGCGCTGCCGCCCGGCGGCGCCGCGACGCTGTACCGGCTGACCTACCCCGACGGCGCGCACGATGCCGAGGCACTGCTGCTCGACGAGTCCGGGACGCCCTACATCATCACGAAGAACGTTCTGGGCAAGGCCGATGTGTACCGCCCGGCCGGACCGCTCGCCAGCCCGGGCCCCACCGCACTGGAACACGTCGGTTCGCTGCGACTGACCTCGACCGACACTCCGGGCGGACCGGTGGGTGCGACCGGTTCGCTGCTCGTGACCGGTGCCGCCTCGGCCCACGACGGCAGCGTTGTCGCCGTGCGCACCTACACCGACGCCTACCTCTACCCGGTGCCGGACGGCGACATTCCCGCCGCGTTCCGGCGGGAGCCGGTGCGGGTGCCGCTGCCGGACGAGGGTCAGGGCGAGGCTATCGCCTTCGAGGCCGACGGCACGCTGCTCTCGGCAGGCGAAGGGGTCGGGAGTCCCGTTCGCGCCGTGCCCGGTGCCGCGGAGCTCGTTCCCGACGATCCCTCGGCAGGCGGCACGGACGGCTCGGCCGGCGATTCCGCCGCGGCTGGGGAGGAGGACTCACCGGGCCTGCCGGTGCTGCCGGGAATCGCCGTCGCGGTGTTCGCCGCCGCGTTGCTGGTCTTCGGCTTCGGCAAGCTGCGCCGCTAGCGTCAAGTCTCGTGAGTGCCCACGCGAGTGAGAACTCGTGCAGGCACTCACGAGGTGGCCGGGGCCTCAGAGCCTGCGGAGCACGGCGACGACCTTGCCGAGGATGGTCGCCTCGTCGCCGGGGATCGGGTCGTAGGCCTCGTTGTGCGGCATCAGCCACACATGCCCGTCCTTGCGCTTGAAGGTCTTGACGGTCGCCTCGCCCTCGATCATCGCGGCCACGATGTCACCGTTCTCGGCGTCCGGCTGCTGCCGGACCACGACCCAGTCGCCGTCGGTGATCGCCGCATCGATCATCGAGTCACCGGTGACGCTGAGCAGGAACACCTCACCCTCGCCGACGATGTCCCTCGGCAGGGGGAAGACGTCCTCGATGGCCTCCTCGGCCAGCACCGGGCCACCGGCGGCGATGCGCCCGACCAGCGGCACGAACGCGGGCTTCGGCAGCTCCTCGGCGGGCACCACGTCGGCCGGGAGCACCCCCACCGCGCGCGGCCGGTTCGCGTCCCGCCGCAGGTATCCCTTGCGCTGGAGCGCACGTAGCTGGTGCGACACCGACGAGGTGGAGGTGAGGCCCACCGCCTCGCCGATCTCCCGGACGCTCGGCGGGTATCCGTACCGGTCGACCCACGACCGGATCACCTCGAGCACCTGGCGCTGGCGCGGGGTGAGGTTCTCGTCCTGGTCCTCGAACTCGGGGAGGGTGTGCACCTTGCCGCCCTCGTCGCCGGCAGCTCCCGCGCCGCCGATGGCCTCGATCGCGTTACCGCCACCGCCGGCGCCGTCCTTGCCGTTGCGTGCCACTGCGTTGCCTCCCGGTCGAGGGCCGGCGGGTGCCGTACCCGGTCGTGCTCCGGTGCCGCCAGCGCCATGCCCGCCCTGCCCTGCCTGTGCTGCCGGACCGTGCGCTCCGTCACCGCTTCGTCTACCCGGCGTCGACGGTAGCTCGCCACACCGGCGATTTCAAACGTCTGTTCGATCGACACGCCGGGCCGGACTCGATTTTGTCGGTGCCTGGTGGTACACATTCGCACGGGCGTTCGATAGAACGCCTGTTCGACTCGCCGGAGCTCGCGGTGGCGGTCGGGCGTGGCAGAGCGAACTGCGAGGAGGTTCCGATGTCGGTTCTGGTGCACAGGGAGACCGGCGAGGCCCGTCCCGCCGGGCATGCCGGTACGGGATACCCGCACGTCGCGGCGCCGGCACGGCGGCCGCGACGCGGCGAGCCGCGCCGTCCGCCGACCCGCGTGCGGGTGGTCGCCGGGCACCCGCACGCGCCGGTCCGGTCCTGCGCGCCCCGCCCGGTGGCGCGTCGGTGGCCGTGGCTGCTCGCGCTCGCCGCCGCGGTCTTCGCGGCAGTGGTGGGGCTGGGACTGCTCGCGAACGGGCTCGCCGCGGGCGGCGCGGCCACCGTGCCCGAACGGACCGTTCTCGTGCCGGTGGCTCCCGGCGAGACGCTGTGGGATGTCGCCGTCGAGTTCGCTCCGGACAGCGACCCGGGTGCCGTCGTCGAGCGCATCGAGGAGCTGAACGGCTTGTCCGGCCCTGCCGTCGAGGCCGGCACACCGCTGCTCGTGCCACACCAAGGAGTGACGTCCGCCCGTCCGTGACACCCTGAACATCCCTCGTCGCGCGCCGAATATGGCCGCGGTCACCCCGTTGTGTCGCTTGCGCTTGGTACGCGCGCCTTCTAAGGTCAACCCCTACATCTAGTAGTTACACGCCTGTAGTTGGTCCACAGGTTGGGGTAGAATCGTAGGTAGTTGTCCACAGTTCGGCGGCGTTCACTCACCGGATGTCCACACGTTGATCACCAGGGTGGCGTGGCCCTGAACGTGCGGATCCCGGTAGCTGAGCAGGCTGCTGGCGGAGCCGATGGAGAGGGGAGGTGATCGGCGGTGCGGTGCCCGTTCTGCCGGCATGCCGACTCCCGCGTCGTCGACTCGCGCGAGGTGGACGAGGGGCAGGCGATCCGTCGCCGCCGGTCGTGCTCCCAGTGCGGCCGCCGGTTCACCACCTCGGAGACGATGGTGCTCGCCGTCGTCAAACGTTCCGGGGTCACCGAGCAGTTCAGCCGGGACAAGGTGGTCCGGGGGGTCCGCCGCGCCTGCCAGGGCAGGCCCGTCGACGACGACGCGCTGCAGCAGCTCGCTCAGCGCGTGGAGGAGTCGATCAGGTCGGCCGGAGTCGCGGAGATCCCGAGCCATGAGGTCGGCCTGGCGATTCTCGGCCCGCTCCGGGAGCTGGACGGGGTGGCCTACCTGCGGTTCGCGAGCGTTTATCGCTCGTTCTCCTCCGTCGAGGACTTCGAGAAGGAGATTGCGGACCTCCGTGAGGCTATGGCGGCTTCGGCCGGGCGGGACGACAGCGAGAAGGACACGGGCGACGCGTGAGGTCGCCGTGCATGCGAACGCGGGAGAGGGAGTCATGACAGAGACCGTGGGAGTGGACGCCGAGGCCGGCGGTGCATCCGGCAAATCGCGCAAGGACCGCGCGAACGGGCGTACCGGCCTCACCGTGCGGCGTGTGTTCACCACCGAGGGGGTGCACCCGTACGACGAGGTGCAGTGGGAGTCGCGCGATGTCGTGATGACCAACTGGCGCGACGGCACCGTGAACTTCGAGCAGCGCGGCGTCGAGTTCCCCGAGTTCTGGTCGGTCAACGCCACCAACATCGTGGCGAGCAAGTACTTCCGCGGCGCCGTCGGCAGCCCGGAGCGCGAGCACAGCCTCAAGCAGCTCATCGACCGCGTGGTGAAGACCTACGTCAAGGCCGGTGTCGACCACGGCTACTTCGCGGCCCCCGGCGACGCCGAGATCTTCGAGCACGAGCTGACCTGGATGCTGCTGCACCAGGTCTTCAGCTTCAACTCCCCGGTCTGGTTCAACGTCGGTACGGCGTCGAAGCAGCAGGTCTCGGCCTGCTTCATCCTCTCCGTCGACGACGCGATGGAGTCGATCCTCAACTGGTACCGCGAGGAGGGACTGATCTTCAAGGGCGGTTCCGGCGCGGGGCTCAACCTCTCCAGGATCCGCTCCTCCAAGGAACTGCTCTCCTCGGGCGGCACCGCGTCCGGCCCGGTCTCGTTCATGCGCGGCGCCGACGCGTCGGCGGGCACCATCAAATCGGGCGGCGCCACCCGGCGGGCCGCGAAGATGGTCGTGCTCGACGTGGACCACCCCGACATCGAGGAGTTCATCGAGACCAAGGCCAAGGAGGAGAAGAAGATCCGCGTGCTGCGTGACGCGGGCTTCGACATGGACCTCAGTGGCGCGGACATCTCGTCGGTGCAGTACCAGAACGCGAACAACTCGGTGCGCGTGTCCGACGAGTTCATGCGGGCGGTGGAGGCCGAGAGCGAGTTCGGCCTGCGCGCCCGGCTGACCGGTGAGGTCATCGAGCGGACCGACGCGAAGTCGCTGTTCCGCAAGATGGCGCAGGCCGCCTGGGAGTGCGCCGACCCGGGGCTGCAGTACGACAGCACGATCAACGACTGGCACACGTGCCCCGAGTCCGGCCGGATCAGCGCCTCCAACCCGTGCTCGGAGTACATGCACCTGGACAACTCGAGCTGCAACCTCGCCTCGCTCAACCTGCTGAAGTTCGTTCGCGAGGACGGCACGTTCGACGCGCAGCTGTTCGCCAGGGCCGTCGAGCTGGTGATCACGGCGATGGACATCTCCATCTGCTTCGCCGACTTCCCGACCGAGGCGATCGGCGACACCACGCGGAAGTTCCGCCAGCTCGGCATCGGCTACGCCAATCTCGGCGCCCTGCTCATGGCCACCGGCCACGCGTACGACTCCGACGGCGGGCGCGCACTGGCCGCCGCGATCACCTCCCTGATGACCGGTGTGTCGTACCGGCGTTCTGCCGAGCTCGCGGCCGTGGTCGGCCCCTACGAGGGGTACGCCCGCAACGCCGAGGCGCACCAGCGGGTGATGCGCAAGCACGCCGCGGCGAACGACCAGATCCGCACGCACCACACCAACGACGTCAACGTACGCTCGCTCGCCACGCGCGAGTGGCAGCGCGGCATCGAGATCGGCACCGCCAGCGGCTGGCGCAACGCGCAGGCCAGCGTGCTCGCGCCCACCGGCACGATCGGCTTCATGATGGACTGCGACACCACCGGGATCGAGCCGGACTTCTCGCTGGTGAAGTTCAAGAAGCTCGTCGGCGGTGGTTCGATGCAGATCGTGAACCAGACCGTGCCGCGGGCGCTGCACTCGCTCGGTTACCAGGAGGAGCAGGTCGAGGCGATCGTCGACTATGTGGCCCAGCACGGTCACGTGATGGACGCACCGGGCCTTCGGCCGGAGCACTACGAGGTGTTCGACTGCGCCGTCGGCGAGCGTTCCATCGCCCCGATGGGGCACGTGCGGATGATGGCCGCGGTGCAGCCCTTCCTGTCCGGCGCGATCTCGAAGACCGTCAACATGCCGGAGCAGGCGACCGTCGAGGACGTCGAGGAGATCTACTTCCAGGGCTGGAAGCTCGGCCTCAAGGCGCTCGCCATCTACCGCGACAACTGCAAGGTGGGCCAGCCGCTCTCCACGGGAAGGAAGGACGCGGCCGCCGAGGAGCCCGAGCGGATCGTCGAGTACCGCCCGGTGCGCAAGCGCCTGCCGAAGAAGCGGCCGAGCCAGACCGTGTCCTTCACGGTCGGCGGCGCCGAGGGATACCTCACGGCGGGCTCCTACCCGGACGACGGCCTCGGCGAGATGTTCGTCAAGCTCGGCAAGCAGGGGTCCACGCTCGCGGGCGTGATGGACGCGTTCTCGATGTCGATATCGGTGGGCCTGCAGTACGGCATCCCGCTGGAGTTCTACGTCTCGAAGTTCGCCAACCTGCGGTTCGAGCCGGCCGGGATGACCGACGACCCGGACGTGCGGATGGCGACCAGCGTGCTCGACTACCTGTTCCGCAGGCTCGCGCTCGACTACCTGCCCTACGAGAAGCGTGCGCAGCTGGGCATCTTCACGGCCGACGAGCGCTCGGCGCAGGTCGAGTCCGACTACGGCACGTCGGGTGGTGAGCAGGACAACGTGGATCTGGAGGCGCTGCGCAGCAGCGTCGACTACAGCGGCACGCGGGCCACCGTGGAGGAACAGCCGGCAGGCTCCGGCACGGGCCGGGAGGCGCACACCACCACGGAGCTGGTGGAGCTGCAGCTCGGCAAGGCGGCGGACGCCCCGCTGTGCATGACCTGCGGGACGAAGATGCGCCCGGCGGGCTCCTGCTACGCCTGTGAGGGCTGCGGCGCGACCTCCGGCTGCAGCTGAGTCCCCGATCGACGTGCCCCCAATGTGGCATTGGGTGCGTTGGACGCAACCAACGCCACATTGGGGAGATTGGGGGGCATGCTCGTGATGCGAACGGTGACCTGGCTGCGGGAGTTCGAGTCGCGGTCCGAGGCCCGGCGCGTGGAGACGGGACCGGACTGGACGGCGGGCGCCCGGCTCGCGCCCGCCGTCGTGCGCAGCGTGCAGCGTTTCCAGGTCGGTGAGTCGGGCGACGGAGCCGGTCTCGTCCGTAAGGCGGCACGAGCGGGTGATGCCGACTACACCTCCGCCGTCCGGCTGTTCGTGGCCGAGGAGCGGCACCACGCCGACCTGCTGGCACGGCTCCTGGCCGCCGCGAACGCGCCGACGATCGCGGCGCACTGGAGCGACACGGTGTTCGTCCGTTTGCGCCGGGCCCTCGGCCTGCGCCTGGAACTACTGGTGCTGATGGTGGCCGAGGTGATCGCCCTGCGGTACTACCGTGCGCTCCGGGACGGCGCGGACGACCCGCTCACCGCGGACGTGGCGGACCGCATTCTCGCCGACGAGCGGCGGCACGTTCCGTTCCACCGCGACCACCTGCGCGCGTTGTTCGCCGGCCGCGCCGGTGTGCTCCGGCCGGCCGTGGCCCTCGCCTGGTGGGCCGTGTTCCTCGGCGCCACCGTGACGGTGACCCTCGATCACGGCCGCGCGCTGCGCCACCTCGGCGTGCGCCGGGCCGGGTTCGCCCGGGACGCCGTCCGGCTCGCCGCGCCGGTGATCCGCGACGTGCTCAGCGCCCGGCGCGGTTGAGCTGCTCCCACAGGAACTCGAACACCAGCGCCCATTTGAACGCCAGTTGCGCGTTGTCCGCCGCCGCGCCGTGGCCGCCCTCGATGTTCTCGTGGTAGCGCACGTCGCAGCCGTACTCGCGCAGCAGTGCGACCATCTTCCGGGCGTGCCCCGGATGTACCCGGTCGTCCCGGGTGGAGGTCACGAACAGCGTCGGCGGGTAGTTCCGTCCACTGTGGACGTTCTGGTACGGCGAGTACTCGCCGATGTAGGCCCATTCCGCCGGCTCGTCCGGGTTTCCGTACTCCGCCATCCACGATGCGCCGGCCAGCAGCCGGTGGTAGCGGCGCATGTCCAGCAAGGGGACCTGGCTGACGATCGCGCCGAACAGCTCCGGGTACCGGGTGAGCATGACGCCGGTCAGCAGTCCGCCGTTGCTGCCACCCTGGATGCCCAGTTGCGCGGGCGTGGTGATGCCCCGCTCGACGAGGTCGGCGGCGACCGCGGCGAAGTCCTCGTACACCCGGTGCCGGTGCGCCTTGACGGCCTGGTTGTGCCAGTCCGGCCCGTACTCGCCGCCGCCACGCAGGTTCGCGACGACGTAGGTGCCACCCCTGGCCAGCCAGCCCCGGCCGATGACGCCGCTGTAGGAGGGCGTCAGCGAGACCTCGAAACCGCCGTAGCCGGTGAGCAGCGTCGGCCCCGGCGCGCCGCCGGGGGCGCGCACCACGAAGTACGGGATCCGCGTGCCGTCGTGCGAGGTGGCGAAGTGCTGTTCGGCGGAAAGGCCCGTGCTGTCGAAGAAGGCCGGCGCCTGCTTGAGCGTTTCCAGCTCGCCGCCGATGTGCCCGCGGACCAGCGCCGAAGGAGCGGTGAACCCGCTGATGTCGAGCAGGAACTCGTCGTCCCGGTGCGGCTCGGTGCCGACCAGGTCGACGGCGCCGACGGAAGGCACGCCCGCGAGCGGTTCGTCCCGCCACCCGTCCGCCCCCGGCGTGAGCACCCTGAGCCGGGTCTTCACGTCGTTCAGCGTGCCGAGTACGAGGTGGTGCCGGGTCCAGGCGTAGTAGTCGAGGGAGGTGTGCGCGTCGGGTTCGAACAGCACGGTGAGCTCCCGCGCGCCGGCCAGGAAGTCGTCGAGCCGGATCGCCAGCAGCGCGCCCGCGGGATGCTCAGCGCCGCCGGTGCGCCACGGGGAACGGGTGCGCACCAGCAGCCACTCCCGGTACAGCGAGGCGTTGGCGTCGTCCGGGACGTCCACCCGCACGAACCCGTCGCCTGTGCGCAGGTACAGCTCCGAGCGGTAGAAGTCGATGCTGCGCCGGACCACGTCACGTTCCCAGCCCTCGGTGGGATCGTGCAGACCGCGGACCGCGACGTCGTCCGGCTTGCCCTCGAACACGAGGGTGGCCGCCGCCAGCGGGGTGCCGCGCCGCCACTCCTTGACCAGCCGCGGGTAGCCCGAGCTGGTCAGCGAACCCGCACCGAAATCCGTTCCGACGTAGATCCGGTCCTCGTCGATCCAGCTGACCGAGCTCTTGGCCTCGGGCAGCTCGAACCCGCCGGGCACGAACTCGCGCCGCTCCAGGTCGAACTCGCGCACGACCGTCGCGTCGGCCCCACCGCGGGACAGCTCGACGAGGCAGCGCCGCAACCCCGGCCGCAGCACCGTCGCGCCCTGCCACACCCAGTTCTCGCCCTCGGTCTCGGCGAGGGCGTCCACGTCGAGCAGCGGCTGCCAGTCGGGATCCGGCCCGCGGTACTCCTCGAGGGTGGTGCGGCGCCACAGGCCGCGCGGGTGCTCGGCGTCCTGCCAGAAGTTGTAGAGGTACTCGCCGCGGCGGCGGACATACGGTATCCGGTCGTCGGCGTCGAGCACCTCGCGGAGCTCGGCGCGCAGCCCCGCGAACCGGTCACCGTGGGTGAGCTCGCCGACCGTCTCGGCGTTGCGCTCCCGGACCCATTCGAGTGCGCGATCACCGGTGACGTCCTCGAGCCAGAGGTAGGGGTCGTCCGCCGACGCGCTGTCAGTCATGCGCCCCAGTCTGCCAGGTGCCACCGCGTTCCCGATTCGTGATCCGGCCGGGCCCGGACCGGGATATGCTGCGTGCACCTTGGACACCTTGGACACTGTGGACGGATTCGACGACCGGCCCGGATCCTTCCCGGCCGGGCCGCCGGTCCGCAACTCCCCGTTCGCGATCGCCGGCGTGCTCGCGCTCGTGCTGGCCCTCGTCGGGGTGGTGGCGCTGGCTGGCAGGGCGACCAGGCCGGTCGCCGGCACCGCGCTGGTCGCTCCGGGTGCCGGGCCCGGGGTGGTCATCGCCCCGCCGGTGGGCCCGGCGTCCGGGGAGGCCGCCCCTCCGCGGGCCGCGGCGCTGGGGACGAATCCGCTGCTGACCGACCGGATGAGCCTGCAGGACGTGACGTGTGTGCTGCCCGAGCTCGACTGGTCACAGGCGCGGCTGCGCGGCTTCTACGAAGCGGCGCTCGGTTGCCTCGACGAGGCGTGGCGGCCGGTGCTGGAGGGCGCGGGGGCCACGTTCGACGATGCCGAGCTGGACCTCCGGCCGGACGGTGGCGGCGAGTGCGGGGACATGCCCGGTGAGGACGAGGCCACCGCGTTCTACTGCGGCAGCGACGAGACCATCTACATGCCGAGTGATCGCCTGCTGGACTACCTCGGGCTGTACCGGCCCGCCCACCTGGCGGTGCTGGCACACGAGTACGGCCACCACGTGCAGTACCTCAGCGGGATGCTGGAGGCCGTCGCGCGCGAGCTGCGGGGGGTCGAGCAGGCTGCGCCGGAGGAACTGGAGCTCACCCGGCGCATCGAGTTGCAGGCGAACTGCTTCGCCGGGCTCTTCCTCGCCAGCGCCGCCGGACGCGGTTCGGTGCCGCGCGCGCAGGCCGAGGAGGCCGTCGCGGACTTCCGCAACAGTGTCGACAGCGAGACGCACGGCACGCTGGAGAACCAGCTCCGCTGGGCGCACGCAGGTTTCGAGGCGAACTCGACCGCCGCCTGCAACACTTGGGACGCGCCGGCCGCGGAGGTCGCCTGACGACGGGCGCGGCACCGGTTGTGGCCTTTTGCCGCGTCCGGACGGGCACTAACCTGTGTGAGTCAGCTCACCTCGGGCGGGAGGAGACTTCATGCGGATTGCCGACCTGTTGCGGAACAAAGGGGCAGAGGTGGCCACGGTCACCCAGGAAACGACCGTGACCGAGTTGCTCGCCCGCCTGGCGGAACACAACGTGGGTGCGCTGGTCGTTGTCGACGCCGACGGCGCCGTCGCGGGCATCGTGTCCGAGCGTGACGTGGTTCGCCGGCTGCACGAGCACGGACCCGCACTGCTCTCCCGGGTCGTCGGCGAGATCATGACCACCCTCGTCGCCACGTGCAGTCCGCAGGACTCCGTCGACCAGCTCAGCGTGGTGATGACGGAGCGGCGGATCCGGCACATCCCCGTGCTCGTCGACCGCAGGCTCGCCGGGATCATCAGCATCGGCGACGTGGTGAAGACCCGCATGAACGAGCTTGAGGAGAACCAGGAACAGCTCGAGGCCTACATCTCAGGCGGTCCGATTCGGTCCACGGGGTGACTCCCAGCGCCGCAGCACCCGGTCGATCTGCTCGCTGATCTCCTCCCTGGCGAGTGCGCGTGGTACCCCGGACATCAGCAGGTCGTCGTAAGCGGTGTCCTGATGCCGGACGGATGCGACGACCGCGAGCCGGATCGCGTCCTCGTCGAGAGCGCGGCCCGCGGCCGAGCGGCCCACCCTGCCGCTGCCGCGGGTACCGGCGTGCTCGGCGATGGCCCTGGCGCGCTGCTCCGGGCAGCCGGGGAACAGTCGCCGGACCTCGTCGGTGAGGCGGGCCTGGAAGGCCACGTCCTGCCCGGCCCGCCGTTTGGCGTCGCGGGCCCGGCGCCGGAGGCGTGCGTCCGTGTCGGCAAGGCACTGTTCCTCGGCACGTTCCAGCGCGACCCGCTCGACGAGGATTCCGCGCCGCTGGTAACGCTTCCGCCTGCGGTCGAAGCGCAGCACGAGTACACAGAGGGTGCTCTCCTTGCGGGCGCGCCGGGACAGCGCGGCATCGCCGGACGGCAGGAACGTGAGGTGGTCGAAGTCCGCGCAGGCCAGGCAAAGCGGGTCGCCGTCCTCCTCGAGGAGGAACTCGCCTGCCTCCGCGTCCACTCCGCAGCCCGCGCAGGTCCAGTCGCGCGGCGATGAGAAGACGGCCAGGTCGGGCGCCTTGCTCTGCTGTGCCCGCAGCCGCTCGCGGCGTGTCTCGGGCAGTGCCGGTGACACCCAGTGCGTGCGGAAGGCGCATTCCGTGTCGTCGTCGCCGTTCGCGGTGAAGCGAAGCGGCCGGGTGTCCCGCGTGCGAGCGAGGTAGGCGATCTCGCTCGGCAGCAGTCCGCGTTCTTCGGCCCACTCGCGCAGGTAGCCGAGCGCGGTGGCGAGCTTGTCGTCGCCGACGGTGGCGCGGCAGGCGAGATCGGGTGCCCGGCCGGCGCGCCAGTCGTCGACCACGTTGCCGGTCAGCCAGCCGATCCCGCACAGGACGTCCACGGGCGCGACCTGGTTGCTCCGCGCGAGTTCGGTCTCGGCGGCGGCGATGACCCGCCGCTGGATCCTGGCTGCTGATGTCCCGTTCGGAAAGGGGGTGCTGCTCTCATCGCGCGGCCGAGCATAGCGCCGCCGTGAGGCGGGCTCACCACCGCTCAGTTGGCTCAGTTGCCGTCTGCGGTCAGCGTCGGTGCGAGCGCCGCGATACCGGCCGTGACGGCGGCGCGGCCCTCGGCGAAGCCGGTGCCGCCGGGCTGCCGGGTCAGCAGTGCCACCACGAACCGCCCCTCGTCACCGGCGAGCCCGGTGGAGTTGAGCACGAGTCCGTCGTCGACGCGCATCCAGCCTTGCTTGACCGCACGTCCACCTCCGGGCAGGCCCTCGGGAACGCCGAAGAGCTGGTCGAACCCGTCGGCCGCGGGGTCGGCGGGTTCGGCGAGCGCCGCGAGAACGAACTCGCGCGCGTGCCCGGGCATCGCGTCGCCGATGTACTCGTACACCGCGACCACGTCGCCCGGGCTCATCCTGGTCAACTCCCACTGGTGCGGGATTCGCGGCGGACTGGTGTGCCGCAGGCCGATGAGCCCGGCCATCTCGCTGCTGATGGCGGGGCCGCCGTGGGCGTCCCACAACGCCGAGGCGACGCCGTCGGCGCTGGCCGAGAGCATCGCCACGAGATCGTCCCGTTCCGCTCCGCCCGGCACCGTCCATTCGTCCGCACGCAGCACGTGGATGGCGATCAGGAGCTTGACCACCGATGCCGCGTAGAACTGCCGGCCGGCGTTGACGCCGGTCAGCGCCGAGCCGGTGCGGCGATCGTGGACGGCGAGCCCGATCTCGGTGCCCGGCACCACCTGGTGCACGGCCGCCGACACGGCCTCGGCGAGCGCGGACCGGTCCTCGCCCGTCACCGGTGGCCGCACCACGGGCGCCGAGACCGGCGCCGAGGGTGTCTCCGTGGCCGGCGGCGGCCCGGTGCCCCCGCCGGGGCGCGCGAGCAGCCACGCCGCACCCACGACGGCCGCCAGGCCGGCGGCCGTCAGGCCCAGGATGACCGGACGCCGTCGCACCACTCCATCGCACCACCGTTCGGCGTGATCCGCAGCCACGCTCCGGTCAAGGTGCGGCAACGGGACCGTCTTTAGTCGGTTCCTGGGCGGTATTCCTTGACACCGTCAGGCGGCGCGGTGAGGGTCGGTTCACCGATGTCCGCCGTGTCCGACTTGGGGGTCTCTGGTGAAATCCGCGCGGTTGTCCCTGCTGCTCGCCGTGGTGCTCGTGCTGCCGCTGACCTCCGTCGCGGCACAGGCGGACCCCCCGCAGGGACCGGTGTTCTCCGGTGGCGCCGCCCAGCCCGTCTTCGACCCGGCCGACGTGGTGCGGGAAAGCCTGTGGGTGCGCGCGCCCGTGGACAGCGACCACGACGGCGCCGACGACGAGGTGCACGTGGAGGTCGTCCGGCCACGAGCCACCGAGCAGGGCCTGCGGGTACCGGTCGTGTATCAGGCGAGCCCCTACTACGCGGGCGGCAACGAGATCACCAACCACGACGTCGACGTGGAGCTGTACGTGCCCGAGCGGGGCCGGCCGATGCCGCAGATCTCCTGGCGGTACGAGGAGTATCTCGTCTCCCGTGGATTCGCGGTGGTCTACGCCGAGTCGCTCGGCAGCGGTGCCTCCACCGGATGCCCGACCACCGGCGGCGAGAACGAGACCATCGGTGCGCGGTCCGTTGTGGACTGGCTCAACGGCAGGGCCGCCGCACGGGACGAGTCGGGGGCACCCGCGGTCGCCGACTGGACCACCGGCAAGACCGCGATGATGGGGGTCTCCTACAACGGCACGCTGCCGAACGCGGTTGCCACCACCGGTGTCGAGGGCCTCGAGACGATCGTGCCGATCGCGGCGATCTCCAGCTGGTACGACTACTACCGCGAGGACGGGGCCGTGGTGGCGCCGGGCGGCTATCAGGGCGAGGACGCGGACGTGCTCGCCGAGTACGTCTACACCCGTGCCGATCGCGAGATCTGCCGTCCGGTGATCGAAGGGCTCGCCGCCGAGCAGGATCGGGTCACCGGTGACTACAGCGCCTTCTGGGACGAGCGGAACTACCTGAACGACGTCGGCGACGTGCGCGCGTCGGTGCTCGCCGTGCACGGCCTGAACGACTGGAACGTCACCACCAGCCAGGTCGCGAAATGGTACGAGGCGCTGCGGGCGCACGGCGTCGAGCGCAAGATCTGGCTGCACCAGGCCGGGCACGCCGACCCGTACTCGCTGCGCCGGGATGCGTGGCTGGTCACGCTCAACCGGTGGTTCTCCCACTACCTCTACGGGGTGCCCAACGGCATCCAGTACGAGCCGAAGGCGACGATCCAGCGCGAGGACATGTCGTGGACCGACGAGTGGGACTGGCCTGCGCCCGCGGCCCGGGACGCGACCGTGCACCCGGGGACGGGGGGCGAGCTCGACCTGCGCGGCCACCACGGCCGGCCGAGGATCGAGCGGCTGACCGACGACGCGACGAAGACCATCGAGCAACTGGCCGGCCAGCCGGACTCGCCGCACCGGCTCTCCTACACCACCGATGCCGCGCGCAGGCCGGTGCGGCTGAGCGGCACGCCGGTGGTCGATCTGGCCATCTCGTTCGACCGGCCTGCGGCGAACGTGACCGGTGTGCTCGTGGACCGCGCGCCGGACGGCACGGCACACATCATCACCAGGGGCTGGACCGATCCGCAGAACCGCAGACATCCCGCGCGGACCTTGCCGATCCGGCCGGGCGTGCCCTACCGGGTGTCGTTCGAGCTGCAGCCGAAGGACTACGTCCTTCCCGCGGGGCACCGGCTGGAGTTCATGCTCGCCTCCAGCGACCACGACTTCACGCTGCGGCCCCCGCCGGGCACCGAACTGGCGATCGACCTCACCCGGACATCGGTGACCCTGCCGGTGGTCGGTGGCAAGGCGGGCCTGCGTAACGCCTTCTAGCGCAAGCACTACTCGTGAGTGTTGAGCCGAGTTCTCACTCGTGTAGGCACTCACGAGGTTTGGCCAGCGCGGCGCGTTCCCTGCTACCCGGAGGTATCGATGATCTCGATGTCGAAGCTGAGAAGGTGCGCCGCGGCCGCCGTGACGGTCGCGCTCGTCACGTTCGGGCTGGTGGTCGCCGGGCAGCCGACCGCGTCGGCCGCACCCGGTTTCCAGGTCCCGTTCAGGTGTGGCGTCACGGTCACCGCCGCGACCTTCAGCGGCCACAATCCGGCGAACTCGGTGGACTTCCAGAAAAGCGGTATCACCGGCATGCCCGTACTGGCCTCGGCCGCCGGCACGGTCACGCGGGTGGCGAACGAGGGGAGTATCAGCTACGGGCGGTGGGTCGAGGTCGATCACGGCTCCGGCTGGCGAACGCGCTACGCGCACCTGTCCGCCCAGCAGGTGAGCGTGGGCCAGCAGGTCGCGCTCGGCACGCAGCTCGGCAAGGCGGGCGCGACCGGCGGCGTCACCGGTCCGCACCTGCACTACGAACAGCGGCTCAACGGGGTGGCACAGAAGGCCGTGCTGCATGGCGTGGCGGTGCCCTACTACGGCCACACCGACTTCACGAGCCGGAACAACTGCGGTGGCAACCCGTACACGCCCGAGCAGGTCTGCGGCTCGGGGTTCTCGGTGATCGACTCGGCGGCGCTCGGAGCCGCGGGCAAGATCTATCTGCTGTACAACTCGGCGAACCGGAACAACTGCGTGACGACGCTGAAGGCCACATCGGTGGGCACCGCGTCCCCGGTCTCGGCCTTCCTCGAGGTGGAGGGCTCGTCCAGGAAGACCGACTCGGGTGACTTCGCCTACTACGCCGGGCCGGTGCGGCAGGCAGCCGGCTCGACTTGCGTGAAGTGGGGTGGCTCGGTGGGCCCGGAGTCCTACACGAGCCCCTTCGAGCACTGCGGCTGACCTCGCCGGCGGGGCTGCGGTGAGCGCGGCCCTCGGACGAGGCCGGAGAGGGTAGCGCCCACCACCGACAGAAAGCCGGTGCCGGCGCCCCCTCCGGGCAGAGTTGTTCCACCCGGACCGGGCTGTCCACAGATTCGTCTCCGACGGCGCCGACGCCGCCGGCCCGGCGCAAGGTGGACACATGACCGCATCCACCAGCGCCGCCACCACCACGGTGAGCCTGCGCGATCCAGGACAGCTACTGGCCGCGATCCCGCACCTGCTCGGCTTCCACCCTGTCGACTCGGTGCTCGTGATCGCCCACGGAGGTGAGACCGGGCGCCGGGTCGGCAACGTGGTGCGCGCGGACCTGCCCTCTTCCGGCAGTGCCGACGCCGTCACCGGCCTCGCGCACCAGCTCCGGGAACCCCTGCTGCGTGACGACTCCACCGCGGCCACTGTCGCTGTCGTCGGCGGGGCACCGGAGGAACAGGGCACCGGGCCGCCCCACCGGCCACTCGTCGCGACGATCAGGCAGGTCTTCACCGGGGCCGGGCACCACGTCGCACACGCCTTGTGGGTGCCGGAGATCCGGCCCGGCATTCGGTGGTGCTGCTATGACGACTCCTCGTGCACCGGACGGCTGCCGGACCCGGGCAGCACGGTGCTGGCCGCCGCGACCGCGCACGCGGGCATGGTGACCTTCAGTAGCCGGGAGGCGATGCAGCGCCAGCTCGCTCCCGGCGACCCTGCCGCGATCGCCCGGCGCGCAGCCCTGCTCGACGCGGCGGTCGACACGCTGCCCGGCACACCCGATCCGGCGAGAGCGGCCGAACCCGGCCGTGCGCTCGTCCGCGCCGCGCTCGCCCGTGCCGAGCAGGAGGACCCCGCGCTGACCGATGACGATGTCGTCGGCCTGTCGCTCGCCCTGTCCCTGCCGGACGTGCGGGACGCCTGTCTGGCGAGTGCACTGCCACCGGGCGGCTCACGCGCCGCGACGGCGGAACGGCTGTGGCTGGCTCTGGTCAGGGCGACACCGCCACCGGAGCGGGCGCAGGCGGCGTGCCTGCTGGGTTACTCCGCCTATGTGCGTGGTGAAGGCGCGCTCGCGGGGATGGCGTTCGCCAACGCCCTGGAGGCCGATCCGGGGCATGTACTGGCCGGGTTGCTGAACCAGGCACTGGAGCACGCGGTACCGCCCAGCACACTCACCCGGCTGGGCCGTGACTGTGCCGGTCCGCGGCTGTGGGACCCGGAGCCGCCCGGCTAGCGCGTGTCTGACAGTGCGCGGTTTCGGCAGGGCGTGAGTAGCGGCGCGCCGACAAGCACAGTCTGGTCGCGTGCCCGGAGCCGGCCGGGCACGAGCCGATCCCGGGCCGGCACCTTCCCGCCGTGTCCAGGGCACTGGAACGCGCCTCAGGCGGGGTGCGCGGCCGCCCGGTGGTCTTGGGTGAACCGCCAGGCGTCGGCGACGATGCCAGCCAGGTCGGTGCGCTCCGGCTTCCAGCCGAGCCGCTGCCTGGCCTGGTCGCTGGCCGCGACGAGCACGGCCGGGTCGCCGGCGCGGCGCTGGGCCACGGCGGCCGGGATCGGATGCCCGGTGACCTCGCGGCAGGCCTCGATCACCTGGCGTACGGAGAAACCCGTGCCGTTGCCCAGGTTGTAGATCTGGTGCTCACCGGCACGGGCGTGCTCCAGCGCGAGAAGGTGTGCGTCCGCCAGGTCGGTCACGTGGATGTAGTCCCGGATCGCGGTGCCGTCCTCGGTCGGGTAGTCCTCGCCGAAGATCTGCACCTGGTCGCGCTCGCCGGTGGCGACCTGCAGCACGATCGGGATCAGGTGCGTCTCGGTGGTGTGCCGTTCGCCGAAGCGGCCATAGGCACCCGCGACGTTGAAGTAGCGCAGGCTCACCGCGGCGATCCCGTGCGCCCGGGCGTAGGTGCTGATCGCGTGGTCGATGGCGAGCTTGGTGGCGCCGTAGGTGTTGGTCGGCCGGGTCGCCGCCGACTCCGGGATCGGCGCCGTCTCCGGCTCGCCGTAGGTCGCGGCGGTGGAGGAGAACACCAGGCGGGGCGTGCCGTGCGCGCGCATGGCGTCGAGCAGCCGGAGGGAGGTGAGCACGTTCCCGTGCCAGTACTTGCCAGGGTCCTGCATGGACTCGCCGACCAGCGACTTGGCGGCGAAGTGGAGCACCCCGTCGAAGCCATCGGCGAGCAGTGTGCGCGCGGTCTCCGCCGCGTCACCCTCGACGAAGCGGGCACCGTCGGGCACGGCGTCGGCGTGGCCGGTGGAGAGGTCGTCGACGACGGTGACCTCGTGGCCGGCTTCCAGGAGCCGTGCCGCGCAGACGCTGCCGACGTAGCCGGCGCCGCCCGTGACGACCAGTTTCATGGGCTTGCTCTGCGGCATGGTGTCGGTGGGCATCTGGTCGGGCCTTTCTCGCGTCGGGAGTACTCGTTCATCCATGCGGTGAGAACCGCGAGCGCGACCGGTGGCGGTGCGGGACGGCGGTTCTCGAAACGGCATGTCGGCAACGGCTCCGACAGTGTGCACCTGTGGCGGCGGCCCGGGAGCGCCGGGGTTCGGGCGCGGTCACCACCGGTCCCTGCCCGCACCGGCGGACGGGACCGCGGTGAACAGGCGGGGCCGGGCCAGTCGCTCGCGTTCGAAGCCGGCGATGACGGCCGCCTCGACGGCCGGCCGATCGGCTTCGTGCACCAGGGCGATCGCCGAACCGCCGAAGCCGCCGCCGGTCATGCGCGCGCCGAGGGCGCCTGCCGTGCGGGCCAGGTCGACGGCGAGATCGAGTTCGGGGGCCGATACCCGGTAGTCGTCGCGCAGGCTCGTGTGTGAGGCGTCGAGCAGTGGGCCGATCTCGGCGACCCGGCCCGCACGCAGGTGCTCGGCCACCTCGACGACGCGCGCGTTCTCGGAGACGACGTGCCGGACGAGCGGGCGCAGCTCTCCGGGCAGCCGGTCGAGTGCGGCGCCGAGGCCGGGCGGGGCGACGTCCCGCAGCGCGCGGACGCCGAGCAGCTCAGCGGCCCGTTCCGTGCCCCGCCTGCGGTCGCCGTAGCCGGACTCACTGTGGGAGTGCTTCGCGCGGGTGTCGATCACCAGCACCCACAAGCCGGTGCGCGCCGTATCGAACGGCACCTGCTCGGTCGCTCCGGAGCGCACGTCGAGGAACAACACGTGCCCGGCGGTGCAGCGCATCGACGCCGCCTGGTCGAGCGCGCCGGTGGGCACACCGACGAACTCGTTCTCGGCCCGCTGTGCCCACCGTGCGATCTCGGCGCGGCGGGCGTCACCGGACGTGCCGCCCGGTGGGTCGTCGGTCGTGTCGCTGTGGCCGGCCAGGCCGAGCAGTGCCAGCGCCACCGCACATTCGAGGGCGGCCGACGAGGAAAGCCCGGCGCCCGTGGGGACGTCACCGGCGAGGACCAGATCGGCACCACCACCACCGATGCCCTCCTCGCGCAGCACCCATGCGACTCCGGAGGGGTAGGCGGCCCAGCCGCCGGGCGAGCCGGGGCGCAGGGCCGCGATCTCGACCGGGGCGGCCCGCTGGACCCGCCCGTCGGAGCCGAGCGTGGCGATGGTGAGCAGCTGGTCGGTGCGCGGTGCCGCCGCGGCGGCGATCCGGTGCGGCAGCGCGAAAGGGAGGACGTAGCCGTCGTTGTAGTCGGTGTGTTCGCCGATCAGGTTGACCCGGCCGGGCGCCGACCAGACGCCCTGAGGTGCGCGGCCGTGCAGCGAGCGGAACGTTTCCGCCGCGAGCCGTGCGGGTTTCACCGAGCTTGCGCGAGCACCGCGTGCAGTACCGAGCTGGCCACCTGCACGGAGTGGCTGTCGTCGGACACCTCGATGGTGGACATGCCACCGTTGGCCTTGCCGACCCGCACCCGCTGGCCGGGCACGATGCCGACCGACTTCAGCTCCGTCATCAGCGACTCGTCGAGCTGGACGTGCTCGGCGATCCGCCGGATCTCGACGTCGCCGCCACCGGCGCGGGCGAACTCGTCCAGGCGCACCAGGTCGGACTCCGCCGGGGGAGCGGGCTCGCCCTCCCCGAGCTTGTCCAGCCCGGGGATCGGGTTGCCGTAAGGAGAAGTGGTGGGGTGGCCGAGCAGGTTCACCAGCTTGCGCTCCACCGCCTCACTCATGACGTGCTCCCAGCGGCACGCCTCGTTGTGCACGTGCTCCCACTCAAGGCCGATCACGTCGACGAGCAGGCGTTCGGCGAGCCGGTGCTTGCGCATCACCGCGATCGCGAGCTCCCTGCCGTGGTCGGTGAGCTGGAGGTGCCGGTCGTCCGCGACCACTACGAGGCCGTCCCGCTCCATCCTGGCGACCGTCTGGCTCACGGTCGGGCCACTCTGCTGGAGGCGCTCCGCGATACGCGCGCGCAGCGGTACGACACCCTCTTCTTCGAGCTCGTAGATGGTGCGCAAGTACATCTCGGTGGTGTCGATGAGATCGTTCACGCCTGTCCCCTTTGTTCGCGTTGCTCATGGTAGTCGCTGGACCCGACAGTTTCCGCAGGCGATCGGGTAACCGGCTGTCGTCTCCGGCGTCGCCCGCCCACGCTGCGTGAACAGCTCGCTTCCGAGGAGGATTGAGCCATGCTCCCTGTCATCTCGACCGCCGAACTCGCCGCCCTGCTGGACGCCGGGCCGTCCGCGCGGCCTGCCGTGCTCGACGTCCGCTGGCGGCTGACCGGCCCGCCGGGTGTCGATTCCTACCATCAGGGCCACCTGCCCGGCGCGGTGTATGTCGACATCGACACCGAACTGGCCAGCACTCCCGGCGCGGGCGGGCGGCATCCGCTGCCCGAGCCGGCCGCCCTCCAGCGCACCCTACGTGCCGCGGGCGTCCGCGCGGGGCATCCCGTCGTCGCCTACGACGACGGGGACTCCTCGGTGGCCGCCCGCGCATGGTGGCTGCTGCGCTGGGCCGGGCACACCGAGGTCGCCGTGCTCGACGGCGGCTTCGCGACGTGGCGAGCCGAGGGCAGGCCGGTCACCACGGAGCCTGCGGAACCGGCCGAGGGGGACATCACCGTCGAGCCGGGCGGGCTCCCCGTGCTCGACGCCGACGGCGCCGCCGCCCGCGCCCGCGCCCGCGACGGTGTCCTGCTCGACGCCAGGGCTCCGCAGCGCTACACCGGGGAGACCGAGCCCGTCGATCCCCGTGCCGGGCACATCCCCGGCGCGGTGAACGCGCCCTTCACCGCACACACCGGGCCGGACGGCAGGTGGCGCAGCCCGGCGGAGCTGGCCGAGCACTTCGCCGCGCTCGGTGTCACGCCGGACACGCAGGCCGGGGCCTACTGCGGCTCCGGGATCACCGCCAGCTCGGTGGTGCTCGCGCTGGAGCTGGCGGGCCGTCCGGAGCCCGCGGCGCTCTACGCGGGCTCGTGGTCGCACTGGTGCGCCGATCCCGCTCGGCCCGCTGCCACCGGCCCCGAGCCGCACTAGGCTGCGCTCTCATGTCAGCACCCGCCGTCGTCTGGGACTCCGCGCTGCTCGCCTACGACCTGGGTGGCGACCATCCGTTCAACCCGGTCCGGCTCGACCTGACCATCCGGCTGGCCACCGCGCTGGGGGTGCTCGACGACATCCCCCTGCTCGTGCCGGAGCCCGCCGTCGAGGCCGAGCTCCACCGGGCGCACGCCGCCGAGTACCTCGAGGCGGTCAAGCAGGCACCGATGGCGGGCTGGGACGTGGGTCACGGACTTGGCACCGACGACAATCCGGTCTTCACGAACATGCACGAGGCGGCGTCGCTGGTGGTCGGCTCGACGCTGCTCGGCGCCCGGAGCATCGCCCAGGGCAGGGCGCGGCGGGCGGTGAACATCGCGGGCGGGCTGCACCACGCGATGCGCGACCACGCGGCGGGCTTCTGCGTCTACAACGACTGTTCGGTGGCCATCTCGTGGCTGCTGGACCACGGCTTCGACCGCATCGCCTACATCGACACCGACGTGCACCACGGCGACGGCGTGCAGGCCGCCTTCTACGGCGATCCGCGGGTGCTGACCGTCTCGCTGCACCAGCACCCGTTGACGCTGTGGCCGGGCACCGGCTACTCGGCGGAGACCGGGGCCGAGGGCGCCGAGGGCAGCGCGGTGAACATCCCGCTGCCTCCGCGGACGAAGGACGCGGGCTGGCTGCGGGCCTTCCACGCGGTCGTGCCTTCGCTGCTCGCGGAGTTCCGGCCGCAGGTGCTGGTGAGCCAGTGCGGCGTCGACTCGCACGCCGAGGACCCGCTCGCGGACCTGTCCCTTTCGGTGGACGGGCACCGCACGATCTACCGCACCCTGCGCGAGCTCGCGGACACCTACGCCGATGGCCGCTGGCTCGCGGTCGGTGGCGGCGGCTACCAGCTGATCCGCGTGGTCCCCCGCTCGTGGACGCATCTGCTGGCGACCGTGCTCGACCGCGACGTGCCGCCGGAGACGCCGTTGCCGTCGAGCTGGACCGAGCTGGTGCGCGCCGCCGCGCCGCACGCCGAGCTGCCGTCCTCGATGGGCGACGGCGCCGACACCGGTTTCGCGCCGTGGGGCGATGACCTCGACGACCTCGACGACGCCGTCGACATCGCGATCCGGGACACCCGCCGCGCCGTCTTCCCGCTGCACGGGCTGGAGCCCGACGATCCGAGGGACTGACCGACCATGACCAGCGACAGCAGTACCCAGGCCCGCGACCCGTTCGACTACCCGCGGCACTGGGAGGCCGACGTCCTGCTCTCCGACGGCGGGACCGTCCACCTCCGGCCGATCATGCCCACCGACGCCGACGGGCTCGTGGCACTGCACGGCAGGCTCTCCGAGCGCACCCGGTACCTGCGCTACTTCGGCGCCTACCCGCGCATCCCGGCGCGGGACCTCGAGCGGTTCTCCACCGTCGACCACCACGACCGGGTGGCGTTCGTGGCGCTGCTCGGGGACGACATCGTCGCGGTGGGCCGCTACGAGCGCCTGGACGCCGAATCGGCCGAGGTGGCCTTCGTCGTGGACGACGCCCACCAGGGGCGCGGGCTTGGCTCGATCCTGCTGGAGCACCTGGCCGCCGCCGCGTCGGAGTGCGGGCTGCGCCGCTTCGTCGCCGAGGTGCTGGCCGAGAACTCGCACATGGTCCACGTGTTCCGCGACGCCGGCTACCAGGTCAGCCGGGCGATCGAGGAGGGCGTGCTGCACCTGGAGTTCGACATCGATCCCACCGAGGAGTCGCTGGCCGTGGCCCGTGCCCGCGAGCAGGCCGCCGAGGCGCGCAGCGTGCACAACCTGCTGCACCCTGGCTCGGTCGCCGTCATCGGCGCGTCCACCGAGCCTGCCAAGATCGGCTACGCGGTGCTGACCAACCTGCTGTCCGCGGACTTCGCGGGCACCGTCTACCCGGTGAACCCGGAGCACCGGTCGGTGCGCGGCGTGCGCGCGTACAGGTCGGTGCTCGACATCCCGGACGCGGTGGACCTCGCCGTGGTCGCGGTGCCCGCGGACCAGGTCGAGTCCGTGCTCGACGGTGCGCTGGCGAAGGGCGTCAAGACCCTGCTGATCGTGTCGAGCGGGTTCGCCGAGGCCGGGTCGCACGGCCTGCACGCCGAACTCCGGCTCGTCGGGGAGGCCAGGGCCCACGGCATGCGGGTGGTCGGCCCGAACGCGCTCGGGGTGCTGAACACCGATCCCGCGGTGCGGCTGAACGCCACGCTCGCACCGAGGCTGCCGAAACGCGGGCGGACCGGCTTCTTCTGCCAGTCGGGCGCGCTCGGCATCGCGATCCTCGCCGACGCCGAGGCCCGCGGGCTCGGGTTGTCCACGTTCGTCTCGGCAGGCAACCGGGCCGACGTCTCCGGCAACGACCTATTGCAGTTCTGGGAGACCGATCCGAACACCGACCTCGTGCTGCTGTACCTGGAGTCCTTCGGCAACCCGCGCAAGTTCGCCCGGCTCGCGCGCAGGCTGGCGCGGAGCAAGCCGATCGTCGCCGTGAAGTCGGGCAGGCACGCGGTACGGGCGCAGCTCGCGGCGACATCCGTCGAGGTCGATGAGGCGAGCGTGCAGGCGCTGTTCGAGCAGGCGGGTGTCGTCCGCGTGGACTCGCTGGCGCAGCTGTTCGACACCGCGCTGGTGTTCGCCCACCAGCCGCTGCCGTCCGGCTCGCGCATCGCGATCGTCGGCAACTCCAGCGCGATCGGGATGCTCGCCGCGGACACCGCGCGGGCACAGGGGCTGCGGCTGGCGCACGATCCGGTCGATGTCGGCTCGCAGGCAGGCCCGGAGGAGTTCGCCGCCGCCGTCGGCGAGGCACTGAACTCGCCGGAGGTGGACGCGCTGGTCGTGGTGTTCGTCCCGCCGATCGCCATTCCCGGCGCCACCTACGCGCGGGCGCTCAGGGAGACGGTGGTCGAGCAGGGCAAACAGCGGGAGAAGCCGATCGTCTCGACGTTCCTCGCCGCCGAGGGCGTACCCGCCGAGCTCGCCGTGCTCTCCGACGACGGCGCCCCGACGTTCGGCTCCATCCCCTCCTATCCGAGCCCGGAGCGGGCCGTGAACGCGCTCGCCCGCACGGTGCGGTACGCGGCGTGGCGGCAGCGGCCGCAGGGCACGATCGTGCGCCCAGGAGGCATCCACACCGAGCACGCGCAGGGGATCGTGCACGACCTGCTGGCGGAGGCGGACGGGCACGTGGCGGCGCTCTCCGACGACCAGGTGCTGCGGCTGCTCGGCTGCTACGACATCGAGGTGGTGCCGTTCCGGGTGGTGTCCAGCGCGGACGACGCAGCCGCCGCGGCAGCCGAACTCGGCTACCCGGTGACGCTCAAGGCCGTCGACGAGCGCCTGCGGGGCAGGCCGGACCTCGCCGGTGTCCGGCTGGACCTCACCTCCGAGGACTCGGTCCGGGTCAGCTACCGGGACGTGTGCGAGGTCTCCGCCGGGGACGAGGTGTACGTGCAGCGGATGGCGCCGAAGGGCCTTTCCTGCGTGATCGGGCTGCAGGACGACCCCTCGTTCGGCAGCCTGGTGCGGTTCGCGCTTTCCGGGGTGGTCAGCTCGCTGCTCGGCGACCAGGCGTTCCGGGCGGTCCCGCTCACCGACGTCGACGCGGCGACGCTGGTGCGGGAGCCGAGGACCGCGCCGCTGCTCACCGGCTACCGCGGGGACGAACCGGCCGATCTGGCCGCGTTGCAGGACCTGGTGCTGCGGGTGGCGGCGCTGGCCGAGGACAACCCCGAGGTGCGCTCACTGACGCTCGACCCGATCCTGGCCTCGCCGGAAGGCGCGTTCGTGACCAACGCCAGGATCGTGCTCGGCCCGCCGCCGAGCCGCCCGGACACCGGCCCGCGCCGGCTGCGGCCGATCAACGCGGCCCCCGACTGAGCGGGCGGGCGCGGCGTTGTGCCTGGTCACCGCTCGTGAGTGTTCAGCCGAGTTAGAACTCGTGTCGCCACTCACGAGTCGACGGCGGTAGTTCGTAAATCGGTTCCGTGCCGGGGCGCCACCATACCGGATCGGAGCAGTGCGGCCCCTCGCGCGACAGCTCCCGTTTCAGCACCTTGTAGGTGGATGTTCGCGGTAGTTCGTTGACAATTCGCACGAACCGCGGCAGCTGCCTCGGTCCGAGGTCGGGCTGCGCGGCCAGGAAGTCGCCGAACTCGGCGAGGGTCAGCGTGGCCTCAGGGCGGGGCACCAGCGCGGCCATCACCTGGTCGCCGATCCGGCCGGGGACCGCGTACACGGCGGCGTCGGCGACACGGGGATGCCGCAGCAGCACCCGCTCGATGGGCGCCGTGCCCAGGTTCTCGCCGTCGACCCGCAGCCAGTCCCCGCGGCGGCCGGCGAAGTAGCAGTACCCTTCGGCGTCGACATAGGCCAGGTCACCGGTGAAGTACCGGCCCTGTCGCACCCGCTCGGCGTCGGCCTCCGGATCGCCGTAGTACCCGGCGAACCAGCCCGTGCCGGAGGTGTTCACGATCTCGCCGACGGCCTCGGCGGCGTTGCGCAGCGTGCCGTCCTCGGCGAACTCGGCGGGCGGGCAGGGCAGCCCGGTGTCCGGGTGCAGCACCTCGACGCCCTCGGTGAGCCTGCCCAGCGAGCCGCTCGGCGTGTCCGGGGTGCGGGCGAACCCGACACCGCCCTCGGTGGAGCCGAACGCGTCGACGACGTGGCAGCCGAAACGGTGCCCGAACGCGGCGAGGTCGGCTTCGGCGCCCTCGTTGCCGTACACGATGCGCAGCGGGTTGTCGGCGTCGTCGGGCCGCGGCGGCGTGGCGAGCACGTAGGACAGCGGGGCGCCGACGTAGTTGGCGTACGTCGCGCCGAACCGGCGCACGTCGGCCAGGAAGCCCGACGCGGAGAACCTGCGGCGCAGCGCGATCGTGGCACCGGCGGCCAGTCCCACCGACCAGCCCGCCATGATCGCGTTCGAGTGGAACATCGGCATCGACACGTACACGGTGCCCGCCCTGGAGAGACCGAAACGCTCGGCGAGCATCCGCCCGGGGAAGGCGATCTTGCCGTGCGTGCAGCGCACCGCCTTCGGCGCGCCGCTCGTGCCGGAGGTGAAGATCAGCATCAGCAGGTCGCCTGCAGCGGCGGCGACGGGGGCGATCTCGGCGCCCCGGTGGGCGGCGAGCCGTTCCGCCCACTCGGCGCCGTCCAGGTCGAGCACCCGCGCGCCGCCGAGGTCCAGCCCGGCCAGCAGCGGCAGGTACCGGGACTCCGCCAGCACGAGCGCGCAGTCGGCGAGCCGGACGTCCCTGGCGAGCGCCTCGCCGCGCCGGGTGGGGTTCAGTCCGGCCAGCACGCTGCCGGAAAGCGCCGCGCCGCCGAGCAGGAAGGAGAACGCGGGCACGTTGTCGGCCAGCACGCCGACATGCGGCGGCGCACCGGGAGGAAGCAGTGCGCGCAGTGCGGCGGCGTGCTCGGCGCCCGCCAGGACGCACTCCGCCCACGACCACGACTCGTCCTCGAACAGCAGCCCGGGATGCTGCTCGCCCGCCCGCGCGAGCAGCAGGTCGGTGACGGTCGGCACGCCGGTCATGCCAGCAGCCCGCCGAGGTGCCGGAGCTGCGCGGTGGCGCCGCCGAAGGTGAACTCGTGCCGCTTGGCCGCGACGAAGTAGCGGTGCACCGGATGGTCGACGTCGATGCCCACGCCGCCGTGGACGTGCACCGCGGTGTGCGCCACCCGGTGCCCGGCCTCGGCGGCCCAGTACTTCGCGGTGGCGACCTCCTCGGCGGCGTCCTCCCCGGCGGAGAGCCGCCACGCGGCCTGCCAGAGCGTCAGCCGGACGGCCTCGACGTCGACGTAGGCGTCGGCCAGCCGCTGCCGTACCGCCTGGAAGCCGCCGATGGCCTGGTCGAACTGCCTGCGCTCGGCGGCATAGGCGGCCGTCAGCTCCAGTGCCCGTTCCAGTACGCCGAGCTGTTGCGCGCACAGCCCGGTGGTCCCGTGCAGCCGCAGCCACTCCGCCACGGCGGTGCCGAACACGGCGCCGGGATCGACCACGACATCGGCCGCCTCGACCAGTGCGGCGTCGGCATGGTCGACGGTCCGCTGCGGGGACACGGTGAGCCCGGGGTGATCGGTGCCCACCAGCACCACCACCTCGCCTTCGGTGCTGCCGGCCTGCACGAGCAGGCCGTCGGCGAAGGCGGCGAAGGGCACCGCGGTCTGCGCGCCGGAGAGCCGCCAGCCGGAGCCGGTGCGCTCGGCGGTGAACCCGGTGGGCGTGCCGGTGTCGGGCAGCGCGACGGCGAGCACCCGGTCGCCGCGCACGGTGGGCACGAGCCACCGTTCGAGCTGCTCCCCGGTGCCGAACTCGGCGAGCGCGGCGGCGGCCATGGTGATGCTCGGCAGGTAGGGGACCGGGGCGACGGCGCGGCCCAGCTCGGTGAGCACCGCGCACTGTTCGAGCAGGCCGAAACCGCCCCCGCCGACCGCTGAGGGCAGTGCGGCGTCGAGCACTCCCGCCTTGGCCAGTTGTGTCCACAGTGCACCGTCGAAGCCACCGGAGCCGTGTTCGCCAAGGGACTCAGGGGTGACCTGGTCGGTCGCGATGCGGCGGGTGAGCTGGGCGAGGTCGTGCTGCGCCTCGGTGTGGTTGAAGTCCATCGGCACGCTCTTTCCGGATCAGCGGGTGACGGGCAGGCCGAGTGCGGTGGCGGCAACGATGTCGCGCTGCACCTCGTTGGTGCCGCCGCCGAAGGTGAGGATCAGCGACGAGCGGTGCAGGCGTTCGACGCGCCCGCGCAGCAGCGCCCCCGGGGAGTCCTCGCGAACCACCGCGCCGGCGCCGAGCACCTCCATCAGCAGGCGGTAGGCCTCGGTGGCGAGTTCGGTGCCGAACACCTTGGTGGCCGACGCCTCGGCAGGGCCGAGCTCGTTCCCGGCCGCCGCCCAGGCGATCTTCCAGTTGCGCAGCTTCAGGTTCTCCGCATGGGCGTGCACGCGGGCCAGGTGCAACCGCACCCACTCGGCGTCGAGCACCCGGCTGCCGTCGGCCAGCTTGGTCTCCCGCGCCCAGTCGCGCACCTCGGACAGCGCGTGCCGGATGGGTGCGGCCGAGGTCAGCGCCACGCGCTCGTGGTTGAGCTGGTTGGTGATCAGCGGCCAGCCCTCGTTCTCCCCGGCGACCCTGGCGCTCGCCGGGACGCGCACGTCGGAGTAGTAGGTCGCGCTGGTGCCGGGGCCCGCGACCGTGCGGACCTTGGTCCAGGAGAAGCCCTCGGCCGAGGTGGGCACGACGAGAATGCTCAGCCCCTTGTGCTTGCGCGCCTCGGGATCGGTGCGTACCGCGAGCCAGACGTAGTCGGCGTACTCGATGAGGCTCGTCCACATCTTCTGCCCGTTGATCACGTACTCCTCACCGTCGCGCACCGCCCGCGTCCGCAGCGAGGCCAGGTCGGTGCCTGCCTCCGGCTCGGAGTAGCCGATCGAGAAGTGCAGCTTTCCGGCGGCGATCCTCGGCAGGTAGAACTCCTTCTGCTCCGCGGTGCCGAAGCGCATGATCGTCGGACCGATGGTGTTGATGGTCAGGAACGGCACCGGCACTCCGGCGACGGCCGCCTCGTCGGTGAACACGAGCTGGTCGAGCATCGTCCGCTCGTGCCCGCCGTACGCCTTCGGCCAGCACAGCGCGAGCCAGCCGTCGCGGCCGAGCTCGCGCACGATCTCCTTGTAGGCCGAGCCGTCCCCGTACTCGCCGCCGGTACCGCGCAGGGCCTCGCGCCGCTCGGGCGTCATCAGCCCGCTGAAGTACGACCGCAGCTCCTCTCGCAGCCGCTCCTGCTCGGGCGCGTAACCGATGCGCATCTGATCCTCCCGCTCGCCGTTGACCTGGTGTCGGGTGTGGCCGCGGCGCTAGTGTAGAACAAGTTCTACTTTATTGGAGGAGCCGACCGGAAAGCGAGGTGCTGTTCGTGGAGGTCAGGGTCGACCGGACACTGTGCGAGGCCAACGAGGTGTGTGTGGCGATCGCTCCCGCCGTCTTCGAGCTGGACGACGAGGAGGAGCTGCGTATCGTCCAGCCGAACCCTCCCGAGGGGGAACTAGAACGTGTTACTCATGCTGTCGCGTCGTGCCCGAAGAATGCCCTGCTCATCACCGACTAGGGCGCCCAAGATGAGGGTTGCCGAAGACGAGAACAGATTCTAGTCTTTGGTGTGAGTCGCGGACCAACGGCGGTCCGCGCGACCTCTGGGAGGCGCATCGGATGAGAGCGGCCGTACTGAACGCGATCGGTGACGACAAGCTCGAACTGCGCGATGACGTCACGACGGTGGACCCCGGGCCGCACGAGGTCCGGATCCGGGTGCGCGCCTCGGGCATCTGCCACAGCGACCTGTCCGCGATGGACGGCACGCTGCCCGCGCTCGCCCCTGGCGTCATCGGCCACGAGGGTTCCGGGGAGGTGCTCTCGGTCGGTGCGGGGGTCGATCACCTGGCGCCAGGCGACCACGTCACCGTGTCCTTCGTCCCGCCCTGCGGGAGTTGCCCGAGCTGCCTGCGCGGCGAGCCGAACCTCTGCGCGGTGCACGCCATCGCGGCATTCACCTCCCCGCGCTTCAAGCAGGGCGACACGCCGCTGTTCGGCTACGCCGGGCTCGGCACGTTCGCCGAGGAGGTCGTGGTCCCCGCGTCCGGTGCCATCAAGGTGGACGCCGACGTGCCGTTCGAGACGGCGGCGTTGATCGCCTGCGGGGTGCTCACCGGCGTCGGGGCCGTGCTGAACACCGCGCGGGTGCAACCCGGCTCCACCGTCGTGATCATCGGCTGCGGCGGTGTCGGGATCTCGGTCATCCAGGGTGCCCGCATCGCCGGTGCCACGACGATCGTGGCGGTCGACCCGGTGGAGGCCAAGCACGACATCGCCCGGCGGTTCGGCGCCACGCAAGCCACCACGCCGGAGGGGCTCGAGGAGCTCAAGCAGAGCCTGACCGCGGCGGAGGGCTTCGACCACGCCTTCGATGTCGTCGGGCTGCCCGCGACGATCCGCTCGGCCTGGGACCAGGCCCGCCGCGGTGGCTCGGTCGTGATCGTCGGCGCCGGCCGGGGCGACGCGATGGTGCGGTTCAGCGCGCAGGAGCTGTTCCTGCACGACAAGAAGATCCTCGGCTCGTTCTATGGCTCGGCGCACGTGCACCGCGACACCGCGCGCATGCTCCGGTTCTGGCGGGCGGGCCTGCTCGATCTCGACGGCATGATCTCCCGCCGCCTCGGCTTCGCCGAGATCAACGACGGCCTGCGTGTGCTGCGCGAGGGCAGCAGCGACGTGATCCGCCAGGTGGTGACACTCGAGTGAGCTCCACCAGCCTGGCGGGCCGGGTCGCGATCGTCACCGGCGCCGGTGCGGGCCTCGGCCGGGCGGAGGCCCGCGCGCTCGCCACCGCCGGTGCCGCAGTGGTGGTCAACGACGTTTCCGACGCGGCCGGGGCCGTGGCGGAGGAGATCGAGGCCGCGGGCGGCAAGGCGCTGCCGGTCACCGGCGACGTCGCCGAGCGTTCGACCGCCGACGCCCTGCTCGCCGCGGCCACCGAGCACTTCGGCGGCCTGCACGTCGTCGTCAACAACGCCGGGGTGCTGCGCGACCGCATGGTGTTCTCGATGTCCGACGATGAGTGGGACACGGTGATCCGCGTGCACCTGCGCGGGCACTTCCTGCTCTCCAGGGCCGCGTCCGCGCACTGGCGCGAGCAGTCCAAGATGGAGGGTGGCCCGGCCTACGGCCGGATCGTCAACACCGCGTCCGAGGCGTTCCTCGTCGGTTCGGCGGGCCAGCCGAACTACGCGGCGGCCAAGGCGGGCATCGCCGCGCTCACCGTGGCCACCGCGAGGGGGATGAGCCGCTACGGCGTTCGCGCCAACGCCATCTGCCCCCGCGCCCGCACCGCGATGACCGAGAACGTCTTCGGCGAAGCGCCCGCGGACGGCACGGACCCGCTGTCGGTGGATCACGTCGCGCCGTTCGTGGCGTTCCTGGCCTCGCCCGCCGCGGAGCGGGTCACCGGCCAGGTGTTCGTGGTGCACGGCGGCATGGTCGCCCTGCTGAAACCGCCGGAGGTCGAGCGGAGGTTCGACACCGCGGACGGGACCTGGACCGCCGCCGGGCTCGCGGAGAGCGTCGGCGGCTACTTCGCCGACCGGGAACCCGACCGCATGTTCGCCGCCACCGAGATCCTTTCCCTGCCTTGAGGAGAACCTTGTCATGACGTTGACCGTGCAGCCGCACCGTGAGTCGGTCGGGCTCAAGACCGGCCAGCTCTACATCGACGGGCAGTGGGGACCGGCCGCCGACGGCGCCACCTGGACCCACCACCACCCCGCGACGGGCGAGGCGGTCGGTGACTTCGCCAGCGGCGGCGCCGCGGACGTGGCCGCCGCCGTCGCGGCCGCTCGCCGCGCCTTCGACTCGGGCACCTGGCCGAATGCGCGGGCGGGGGTCCGCATCGGTGTGCTGCACCGTTACGCCGACCTGCTCCGCAAGCACGCCGATGAGCTCCGCGCACTCCAGGCACTCGACAACTCGGTGCCGCTGTCGTTCGGTTCCATCTACGCGACCTCGGTCGGCGCCGCGGCCGACGTGTTCGACCACCACGCCGGATGGGTGGACAAGGTCGGCGGGCAGACCCTGCCGCCGTACCAGGGCGGCGACCACCTCGCGATGACCTTCCGCGAGCCGATCGGCGTGGTCGCCGCGATCCTGCCGTGGAACGCGCCGTTCCTGCTGTTCGCGCAGAAGGTGGCGCCCGCGCTCGCCGCGGGCTGCACCATCGTGCTCAAGCCGTCGGAGTACTGCACGTTCTCGGTCCTGCGCATGGTCGAGCTGCTTGCCGAGGCGGGCGTGCCGGACGGCGTCGTCAACGTCGTCACGGGTGCAGGCGACCCCGTCGGCGAGGCCATGATCACCCATCCCGATGTCGACAAGGTGAGCTTCACCGGCAGTAGAGCCGTCGGCAAGCACATCGTGGAGGCGTCCGCGGGCACGCTCAAGCGCGTATCGCTCGAGCTCGGCGGCAAGAGCCCGGCGCTGGTGTTCGGCGACGCGTCCAATGTGGGCCTTGCCGCCGCCACCGTGGTCGGCGCGGTGACCATGGGCCTGTCCGGCCAGGCCTGCGTGGCCAACACCCGCGCGCTGGTCCACCGGGACGTCTACGACGAGTTCCTCGGTGCCGCGCAGGGCATGGCCGCGGCGGTCACCTACGGCGACCCCTTCGATCCCGGCGTGATCTCCAGCCCGCTCATCAACGAGCGGCAGCTGGAGCGCGTGCTCGGCTACATCGAGCGGGGCAAGGAGGAGGGCCGCCTCGTCACCGGCGGCGAACGCCTCGGCGGCGACCTCGCCAGCGGCAACTTCGTGGCGCCGACGATCTTCGCCGACGTGGACAACTCGGCCACCATCGCCCAGGAGGAGATCTTCGGGCCCGTGCTCGCGGTCGTGCCGTTCGACGACGAGGACGAGGCGATCGCGCTCGCCAACGACACCGAGTACGGTCTCGGCGCGGGGCTGTTCACCGCCGACGTGCAGCGGGCGTTCCGCGTCTCGCGCAGGCTCCGGGCCGGAACGGTGGGCATCAACGGCTTCCAGATCGAACCGCACCTGCCCTTCGGCGGGTTCAAGCAGTCCGGGCTCGGCCGGGAAGGCGGGCGGACCGCGTTCGAGGCCTACACCGAGCTCAAGTCCGTGTTCATGCCACTGACCGAGGAGATGATGTGAGCGGCACGGGCCGGCTGGACGGCAAGGTCGCCCTGATCACGGGGGCCGCTCGCGGGCAGGGCGCGGCGGCGGCCCGCCGCTTCGTGGCCGAGGGCGCGAAGGTGATGATCGCCGACATCACCGACACCGACGGCAAGGAGCTGGCCGACGAGCTCGGTTCGGCCGCGCGGTACGTGCACCTCGACGTGGCCGACGAGGACGACTGGGCGCGGGCGACCGAGCGCACCGTCGCCGAGTTCGGCGCACTGAACGTGCTGGTCAACAATGCCGGTGTGCTGCACTTCGCCCCCCTCGCCCAGACCAGGCTGGCGGACTACGAGCGGGTGATCAGGGTGAACCAGACCGGGGCGTTTCTCGGGATGCGCTCGGTCGTTGAACCGATGTCCGCCGCCGGTGGCGGGTCGATCGTCAACGTGTCCTCTGTGGAGGGGCTGGCCGGTATGCCGTTCCTCGTCGCCTACACCGCGAGCAAGTTCGCGATCCGGGGGATGACGAAGGTCGCCGCGCTCGAGCTGGGGGAGAAGGGCATCCGGGTCAACTCGCTGCATCCCGGGATGATCGACACCAAGATGGTGCGGGACGCCGCCGGAGGGGCCGAGGTGGACTTCTCCGGCATCGCCCGCAAACTCGCGCTGCGCCGTGTCGGGCAGCCCGAGGAGATCGCGGACGTGGCACTGTTCCTCGCGAGTGACGAGAGCTCGTACTGCACGGGCGGCGAGTTCGTCGCCGACGGCGGCGCGACCGCCACCCATGCGTTGAAGATCTGATCGACCCGGCGGCCTGCGGAGGTGTGATGCGCGCACAGCGGGGCTCGACCGCGCAGTCGGCGCGGCCCGCGTTCCCAGGCACCGCCGCGCTGACCCAGGTGGGCCGGCTCGCGACGCTGGCCTGGGAGGTGCTGCGCGCGATTCCGCGCCGGCCGTTCCAGACGAGGGAGTGGATCGAGCAGTGCTGGTTCTTCGCCAGCGTCACGATCCTGCCGACCGCACTGGTCGCGATCCCGTTCGGCGCGGTCATCGCGCTGCAGCTCGGCTCGCTGACCCAGCAGATCGGTGCGCAGTCGTTCACCGGCGCGGCCAGCGCGCTCGCGATCGTTCAGCAGGCCAGCCCGCTGATCACCGCACTGCTGGTGGCCGGTGCCGGGGGCAGTGCGGTTTGCGCGGACATCGGCGCGCGCAAGATCCGCGAGGAGATCGACGCCATGGAGGTACTGGGCGTCAACCCGATCCAGCGGCTCATCGTGCCGAGGGTGCTGGCCGCGATCGTCGTCTCGGTCCTGCTCAACGGCCTGGTCAGTGTGGTCGGCGTGCTCGGCGGGTACTTCTTCAACGTCGTCATGCAGGGCGGCACCCCGGGCGCCTACCTGGCCAGCTTCAACGCGCTCGCGCAGCTGCCGGACCTGTGGGTCAGCGAGATCAAGGCATTCCTGTACGGCTTCGTCGCCGGGGTCGTCGCCGCGTTCAGAGGGCTGAACCCGGCGGGCGGACCGAAGGGGGTCGGCGACGCCGTCAACCAGGCGGTCGTCATCACGTTCCTGCTGCTGTTCCTCATCAACGTCGTGCTGACCGCGATCTACCTGCAGATCGTTCCCCCGAAGGCGTTGTGATGGCCACCGAGGAGCGAGTGACCGACCGGACCCTGGAGATCATCGCCCGCCCCGGTGCGAGCCTCGAGGGTTTCGGCAAGCAGCTCTCCTTCTACTTCCGGGCGCTGGCCTGGGCTCCGCGCACGGTGCGCCGCTACAGCAGGGAGATCCTGCGGCTGCTGACCGAGGTCAGTTTCGGCACCGGTGCGCTCGCGGTGATCGGCGGAACGCTCGGCGTGATGATCGGGATGACCCTGTTCACCGGCCTCATCGTCGGCCTGCAGGGCTACTCCGCGCTGAACCAGCTCGGTACGGCCGCGCTCACCGGGTTCATCTCGGCCTACTTCAACACCCGCGAGGTGGCGCCGCTTTCGGCCGGGCTCGCGCTGTCGGCGACGGTCGGCTGCGGGTTCACCGCGCAGCTCGGCGCGATGCGGATCTCGGAGGAGATCGACGCGCTGGAGGTGATGGGCGTGCCGAGCCTGCCCTACCTGGTCACCACCCGGGTCCTGGCCGGGATCACCGCGGTCATCCCGCTGTACGCGGTCGGGCTGCTCTCGTCGTACCTGGCCTCGCGGCAGATCACCGTCTGGTTCTACGGCCAGTCGGCGGGCACCTACGACCACTACTTCAACCTGTTCCTGCCGCCGGAGGACGTCCTCTGGTCGTTCCTCAAGGTGGTCGTGTTCAGCGCGCTGGTGATCCTGTCGCACTGCTACTACGGCTACACCGCCAGCGGCGGTCCCGCCGGGGTGGGCATCGCGGTCGGCCGGGCGGTGCGGACGTCGATCGTGCTGATCGTCGTCATCGACTTCTTCCTCAGCCTCGCCATCTGGGGCTCCTCGACGACCGTACGGATCTCCGGATGACCCCGGGCAGGGCCGAGCTGTTGCGGCGTCTCCGGCACCAGGTCCTCGGCCTGGCGTTCCTGCTGGTCGCCGCCCTGTTCGTGCTCACCTGCGTGGCCGTCTACAACAAGCAGTTCGTCTCCTACGTCGGCGTGCGGCTGGAGACCGACCGGGTCGGCAACCAGATGCGCGAGGGCGCCGACGTGAAGGTCCGCGGCATGGTGGTCGGTGAGGTGCGCACGATCGGCACCACCGGGGACGGCGCGCACCTCGAGCTCGCCCTGCAGCCGGACAAGGTGGACGTGATCCCGGCAAACGTGTCGGCGCGGCTGCTGCCCAAGACGCTGTTCGGCGAGCGCTACGTCGCGCTGCAGGTGCCGGAGACACCTGCCCCCGAGCACATCGCCGCCGGCGACGTGATCGGCCAGGACCGCAGCAGCTCCGCCATCGAGCTGGAACGGGCGCTCGGTGACGTGCTGCCGCTGCTGCGCTCGGTGCAGCCGCAGAAGCTGGCCAGCACCCTCAACGCGGTGTCGACGGCGCTGGACGGGCGAGGCGAGCAGTTCGGCGACACGCTCGTGCAGCTGTCCGACTATCTCGGGGAGCTGAACCCTTCGCTGCCGGACCTTGAGGCCGACATCACCGGGCTGGCGAACGTGACGGGCACCTACAACAGCGCCGCACCGGACTTCCTGCGCGCGCTTTCCGATCTCACCACCACGACCCGCACCATCGTCGAGAAACAGCGCGACCTCACCGATCTCTACGCGAGCGTGACCACCGCCTCGGTCGACCTCGACCGCTTCCTCCAGGTCAACAAGGACAACCTGATCGCACTCACGACGACGGCGCAGCCGACCCTCGACGTGCTGGCGAAGTACGCGCCGGAGTACCCCTGCCTGCTGCGCCAGCTCGCAGAGGCGGTCCCCCGCGCCGAGAGGGCGTTCGGCAAGGGCACCGACGAGATGAACCACGTGACCATCCGCATCACCGCCAGCCGGGGCAAGTACCTTCCCGGCGTCGACGAGCCCCGCTACGACGACAAGCGTGGACCGCGCTGCTACGAGCAGGTGGAGCCGCCGGGCGCGTTCCCGCAGTACCCGCCCGGCGGTCCGATCCAGGACGGTTCGACGCATCCGGCTCCGCCGAAGCAGGCGGGCTACGGCGGTGGCTCCACCACCGCCGGAGTGCCGTCGTTGGCGAACTCCGCCCCCGAACAGCGGCTCATCGCCGCACTGACCGCGCCGCAGACCGGGCTGGCCCCGGAGGAGACGCCGGGCTGGGCCAGCCTGCTGGTCGGCCCGCTCTACCGCGGAGCGGAGGTGACGCTCGGATGACCGATCGAGAACCAGCGGATCGGGCGGCACGGCGGGTGCGCGTGAAATCCCGGGGAACAATGAGATCGATCTGGCCGCCACTGCTCAAGATCGGGGTCTTCGCCGCGGTCACCGTGCTGCTCACGGCCGTGCTGGGAGCGACGATCGCGAACACCAACTTCGGCCCGGCCTCCGGCTACACCGCGCTGTTCACCGACGTCTCGGGGCTGCGCGAAGGCGACGACGTCCGCATCGTCGGCGTGAAGGTGGGCCAGGTCGACCTGATCACGGTCACCGAGGACCACCTCGCCGAGGTCCACTTCCAGGTCGAGTCGGTGCGCAGCCTGCCTGCCGACGTGACCGCCACCGTCAAGTACCGCAACCTGATCGGCCAGCGCTACCTCTCGCTCGGCACCGACGTCGCGGGCGAGGAGAAGCTGGCGGCGGGCGCGCAGATCCCCGTCGAGCGCACCCAGCCCGCGCTCAACCTCACGGTGCTGTTCAACGGGTTCAAGCCACTGTTCGAGGCACTGAACCCGAAGGAGGTCAACCAGCTGTCCTACGAGATCATCCAGGTGCTTCAGGGGGAGGGCGGCACGATCCGCAGCCTGCTCGCGCACACGGCGTCCGTCACGTCGACGCTCGCGGACAAGGACGAGGTGATCGGCCAGGTCATCGGCAACCTCAACCAGGTGCTCGGCACGATCAACGAACGCGGCCCCCGCGTCGGTGAGCTGATCGACGCGACCCAGCAGCTCGTGACCGGCCTGGCCGAGCAGCGGAAGCCGATCGGCGACGCCGTTTCGGCACTCGGTGAGCTGACCGACACCACCGCGGGACTGCTCACCGACGCGCGGCCGCCGCTGAAGCAGGACATTGCCGCGCTCGGCGAACTGTCGGGCAACCTGGCCGATTCCGAGGAGCTGCTCGAACACCTGCTCCAGGTCATGCCGAGCAATCTGGAGAAGTTCACTCGAACGCTGAGCTACGGGAGCTGGTTCAACTACTACCTCTGCGGGCTCACCGGCACGATCGGCGTCTCGTCGCTGAACATCACGATGCCGTGGCTGCCGCTTCCCGCGACCGAGCAGCCGGAGAGGTGCAAGACCTCATGAAACCCCTCAGGGAAAGGAACCAGGCCACCGTCGGCGCGGTGACGCTCGTGCTCGTCGTGCTCGTCACGCTGACCGTGTACTACTCCGACGACCTGCCACTGCTCGGTAACGGCACCACCTACTCCGCGCGCTTCGCCGAGTCGGCGGGGCTCGCGCCCGGTAACGAGGTGCAGGTGGCCGGGGTGAAGGTCGGCGAGGTGGACGACGCCGTGCTGGACGGCAAGAAGGTGCTGGTCACGTTCACGGTGGAGGGAACAAGGGTCGGGGAGGCGAGCACGGCCGCCATCGAGATCAAGACCCTGATGGGCGAGAAGTTCCTCGCGCTGCGGCCCCGCGGTGAGGGCACGCAGAACCCGGACGAGCCGATCCCGCTCGAACGCACCAGCTCCCCTTACGAGATCCAGGACGTGTTCACCGACCTCACCGGGACCGTCGGCGACATCGACACCGACCAGCTCGCGCGGAGCTTCGACGTGATCTCCGAAAGCCTGCGCGACACCCCGCAGCACATGAAGGACGCCCTGAACGGTCTGTCCGCGCTGGCGCGCACGGTGTCCTCGCGCGACGACGAACTGGCGCGACTGCTGTCCAACACCAGCCAGGTGTCGAAGACGCTGTCCGACCGCAACACCCAGCTGCGGCAGGTGATCGAGGACGGCAACCTGCTGCTGTCGGAGCTGCAGAGCCGCGAGCAGGCGATCGACGCGCTGCTGAGCGGCACCCGGCGGCTGTCGGCGGAGCTGTCGGGGCTGGTCGCCGACAACCGGGAGCAGCTCGCGCCGACGCTGCGGCAGCTCGGCACCGTCACGGACCTGCTGCAGCGAAACCAGGACAACCTCAACCGCAGCCTCGAACTGCTCGCACCGTTCACCCGGATCGGCGCGAACGCGACCGGCAACGGGCGCTGGTTCGAGGGCTACATCTGCGGCCTGCTGCCGCCGGTGATCACCGCGGGCGGGGTGCAGATCAACCCCGAGGGTTGCTCGCCGCCCGTCGCCGCGGAGAACCAGGGGGTGGACAACCCGTGACGATCAAGACGCGGACGGAACGCAGCCTCTACAGCTGGTTCGCGCTGGCCTGCGTGGCCGTGCTCGTACTCGCCACCGGCATGTGGTGGGTGCTGCGGGACTCCGGCGGGCCGCGGTTGAGCGCGTACTTCGGCAAGACGGTCGGGCTCTACGAGGGTTCGTCCGTGCGAGTGCTCGGCATCGACGTCGGCGAGATCACCGCGGTGACCCCGCAGGGCGGCGCGGTTCGTGTCGACATGAGCCTCGACCCCGGGGTGCAGCTGCCCGCCGACGCCGGTGCCGTGGTGGTGGCGCCGAGCCTGGTCAGTGACCGGTACGTGCAGCTGACCCCGGCCTACGACACGGGCCCTGTCCTGGAGACCGGCGCGGTGATCCCGAAGGAACGCACCGCCACCCCGGTGGAGCTCGACGACCTCTACAACAGCCTGAACGAGCTTTCGACCAGCCTCGGCCCGGACGGCGCCAACTCCTCCGGCGCACTGTCGGACGTGCTGGACACGGCGGCCGCCAACCTGGAGGGCAACGGGCGCAACCTCAACGACACCGTCGCCGACCTCGCCGAGCTGTCCCGCACGCTCGAAGGGTCGAAGGGCGACCTGTTCGCCACCGTGCGCAACCTGCAGTCGTTCACCACGATGCTCGCCAGGAGCGACACGCAGCTGAACGAGTTCTACGACCGGCTGGCCGACGTCGCGGGTTTCCTCGCGGAGGACTCCGCCGAGGTGTCCGCCGCACTGTCCGAACTGGGCGGCTCGCTCGGCGACGTACAGCAGTTCGTCAGCGAGAACCGGGAGCTGCTCTCGGACAACCTCGACAAGCTGGCCGGCATCACGGGCGTGCTGGTGGATCAGCGGGCCGCGCTGGCCGAGATACTCGACGTCGGGCCCACCGGCATGACGAACTTCATCAACACCTACGACGCGGCGTCCGGCAGCATCCAGGTGCGCTACAACGCCAACGAGATCGCCCACCCGCTGGTGCAGACCCTGTGCCGGCTGGTGAGCGCGGGCACCCCGGCCCAGCTGCCCGACGCGCTCGGGGCGCTGTGCGAGTCGCTGGCCCCGGTGCTCGACGGCACGCTGAAGCTGCCATCGCTGCCGCAGACCCTGTCGTCGCTGCAGCGGGGCGAGTTGCCGCCCCTGCCGCTTCCGCTCGTGGACCTGCTCACCACGCCGCTGGACGGTGGCCGATGAGGCGGCTGGCGGTGGCCCTGATGGCGAGCGTCCTGCTGCTCGCCGGCTGCGGGGACGGCGGGTTCTCCGGGCTCTACAACGCGCCGCTGCCGGGCGGTGCCGACATCGGCGAGCACCCGTACCGGATCACCGCGCGGTTCTCCGACGTGCTGGACCTGGTGCCGCAGGCCGGGGTCAAGGTGAACGACGTCCCGGTGGGCAGGGTCGAGAAGGTGGAGCTCGCCGAGGACACGAAGTCGGCGATCGTCACCATGATCGTCAACGGGGACGTGGCACTGCCCGCGAACGCGGCGGCCGAGCTGCGCCAGTCGAGCCTGCTCGGCGAGAAGTTCGTCGAGCTGCGGGAGCCGGCCGGGGAGCCGGCGAGCGGCCGGCTCAGTGACGGCGCGGAGATCCCGCTCGCGCGCACGAATCGCAACGCCGAGGTGGAGGAGGTGCTCGGCGCGCTGTCGCTGCTGCTCAACGGTGGCGGCATCGACCAGCTGCAGAACATCGTCCGGGAACTCAACAGCGCGCTGTCCGGCAACGAGGCGGACATCCGTGCGCTACTGTCCAGAGTGGACGAGCTCGCCACCGAGCTGGACGGCCAGAAGGGCGAGATCGTCCGCGCGATCGACGGGCTGAACCGGCTCTCCAGCACACTCGTCGCGCAGACCGGCGATCTCAACAACGCGCTCGACAACCTGGCGCCGGGGCTGCGGATCGTCACCGCGCAGCGCGATCAGCTCGTCGGGATGCTGCAGGCGCTCGACTCGCTGTCCGGCGTGGCCGTCGACACGGTGCGGCAGAGCCGCGACGAGCTCATCGGCAACCTGCGTGCGCTGCAACCCACGCTGCGCAAGCTCGCCGAGGCGGGCGAGAACCTGCCGATCGCCCTGCAGATTCTGCCGACCTACCCGTTCCCGGACGTGGCGGGCGCCGTGATCAAGGGCGACTACGCGAACGTGACCGCCCGTGTCGACCTGAACCTCGACTCGCTGGTGCAGAACTTCACCAGCTCGTCGCAGCCGCCGCTCCAGCCGCCTCCCGACCTCGCCGACACGCTGAACCCGCTGCCGCTCGACTCCGACCCCGGCGGCTCGCCCGCCCCGGCGCTGCCGCTGCCGCGGACCGAGCCGCCGGCGGGGGACTCCCGTGGGCTCGGCGGCCTGCTCGGCAGCCTGCTCGGAGGTGGCTGATGCTCTCCGGAAAGCACCGGCTCAAGCTGCTCGCGTTCCTGGTGATCGCCGTGGCGTCCGTGGTCTACGCCGGCGGCAACTACGCCGGGCTCGACCGGCTGTTCGGAACCCGCGGCTACGCGGTGCTCGCGCAGCTGCGCGACTCCGGCGGCATCTTCGTCAACGCGGAGGTCACCTACCGCGGGGTTGCGGTCGGCAAGGTCGCGGAGATGAACCTCACCGAGCGCGGTGTCGAGCTCACCCTGGACATCGACTCGGATTCCCCGCCGATCCCGGCGGACACCGGGGCGGTGGTGGCGAACCGGTCGGCGGTGGGTGAGCAATATGTCGACCTGGTGCCGGAGCACGAGAACGGCCCGTACCTGTCGGAGGGCTCGGTGATCGAGCAGCAGCGGACGTCGATCCCGCTGTCGCCGGACACCGTGCTGTCCAACCTGGACCGGCTGGTGACCAGTGTGGACACCGAGTCGCTGCGCACCGTCGTCGACGAGACCTACGAGGCGTTCGCCGACGCCGGGCCGGATCTGGGTGAGCTGCTCGACACCGCGGGCTCGTTCACGGAAACGGCGACCGAGAACCTGCCGCAGACCAGGGCGCTGCTCTCCGACGGCCGGATCGTGCTGGACACCCAGCAACGGCAGGCCGACGACATCACCGCACTGGCCGGCGGGCTGCGCACGATCGCGGAACGGCTGAAGGCGGCCGATCCCGACCTGCGCACGGTGATCGACGAGGCACCGAAGCTCAGCCGTGAGGTCAGCAGCGTGCTGGCCGAGTCGGGAACGGACGCGGGAGTGGTGCTCGCCAACCTGCTGACCACCTCGCGGATCACCACGGCCCGCACGGACGCGATCGAGCAACTGCTCGTCGCCTACCCGGTGATCTCCGCGTTCACCCGCTCGGTGACGTCCAACGGCGAGGGGCATCTCGGGTTCGTTCTCAACCTGTTCGACCCGCCCTCGTGCACCAAGGGCTACGAGGGCACCCGGCAGCGCCCCGCCAACGACACCAGCGAGGCACCGCCCAACACCGGCGCCTACTGCGCCGAGCCGCCGGGCAGCCCGATCGGCGTGCGCGGGGCGCAGAACGCGCCGTACGCGGGCAACCCGGTGGACGTGCCTACCGCGGCCGAGCAGCAGCAGCCGCCGTCGCCGCACGGCGAGCCACGGCAGGACACCCTGCCCGGTGTGCTCGGACTGGCGACCGGATCGGGGCCGGTGGACGTCGGCCGGCTGCTGGGGTTGCCGGAATGAGGGTGCTCGCCACGCTGGCCGTGCTCGCCGTGCTCGCGGCGGGCTGGTCCGGCTGGTCGTGGTGGAGTGCCGCGCAGGACGAGGGGCTCGCGGTCGCGGGGGAGCGCGACGCGGTGCTGGCGGCGGTGTCGGACGCGCTGGTGGCGCTGCACACCATCGACCACCGCACCGCGGCCGCGGACGTCGACCGGTGGGTCGAGGTGAGCACCGGCCGGCTCGGTGCGGACCTGTCCGGTGACCGCCAGTTGCAGCTCGACCGTGCCGAGGGCACGAAGACCGTGGCGACCGCGACGCTGCTGGACGCGGCGGTCACCGAGCTGGACCACGAGGCGGGCACGGCGCGGCTTGGCGCGGTCCTCGACGTCCGGGTGAGCGCGCACGGGGACCCGCCCGCGGAACACCGCAGCCGCCTGACTGTGGCGGCGGAGCGAACCGAGCGGGGCTGGAAGGTGAGTGACGTCCAGGCGGCCGGGCCATGAGCGAACGTGCGGCGCAGGGCAGGCGTGCGACGGTGCTGGCGGCGCTCGCGGCGGTCGTCGTGCTCGGGATCGGGGCCGCGGTGTGGGCCGGGCTGGAGGCCTCACGGCTGCGGGAGCCCGGCGGCAACGTGGCCCTCGCCGACGAGGCGGCGACCCGCGAGGTCACCGACCAGGTCGGCGCGGGCCTGAAGGCGGTCTTCTCCTACGACTACAACAACCTGGCGCGCACCGAACGGGCCGCGGAGCGGGTGCTCGTCGGCAAGGCGGTCGGCCAGTACCGCGAGCGGTTCGCCGCGGCCAGGGAGCAGGCCGTGCGCAAGCGGCTGGTGCACACCACGACCGTTCGCTCGATCGGGGTCAAGGAGCTGCGCGGCGACACCGCACGTGTCCTCGTCTTCCTCGGCCAGCAGACGCTGGCCGAGGGCGAGCAGGCGCGGCAGGATCCGGTCACCGCCGTGCTGCGCGTGGTGGCCGAGAAGAACGGTGGCCGCTGGCAGATCGCCGAACTCACGACCCTCTGACCCGTGTCCGCGCTCTGTGCGCACGTGTCCGCGCCGCACGCGCCCGGCAGCCGTGCGAGACGCGCGGACACGCGTACGGGGAGCGCGGACACGGTGGCCAGGGCGGGCGAATCGGCGGAGTGCGCCGCCGGTAGCCTTCCGGCGTGTCTGTCAACCACGACGGGCCTGCCACGCCCGGGAGGCAGGTCCCGGACAGCCCGGCGAAGGTCGTCGCCGCGCCGCCTCGACCGAGCCTGATCGAGCCGGTGCCGCTCACGACCGTCGTGGCGCGTGCCGATGCCCGCCTCATCGCGGACCCGGGCGCGCCCGAGGTCGCGGTCACCGGCGCCACGCTGCGAGCCCACCAGGTGCTTCCCGGTGACCTCTTCGCCGCGCTGCCCGGCGCCCGCACGCACGGCGCCGACTTCGCGGCGGAGGCGATCGCCGCGGGCGCCGCGGCGGTGCTCACCGACGAGGCCGGTGCCGAACGGCGTGCGCTGGTGGAGGCCGACGTGCCGGTGCTCGTGCACGCCGACCCGCGTGGCGTGCTCGGTTCGGTGGCGGCCTGGATCTACGGCGAGCCGTCGCTGAAACTGTCCGTGCTCGGCGTCACCGGCACGTCCGGCAAGACGACCACCGCCTACCTCGTGGAGGCCGGCCTGCGGGCCGCAGGGCGTACGACCGGCCTCATCGGCACCGTGGAGACCCGTATTGCGGGTGAGCGCATCACCAGCGCGTTCACGACGCCGGAGGCGCCCGACCTCCAGGCGTTGTTCGCCGTGATGGTCGAGAACGGCGTCACGCACGTGCCGATGGAGGTTTCCAGCCACGCGCTGGCGCTGGGCAGGGTGAACGGCACCCGGTTCGCCGTCGGCGCGTTCACCAACCTCTCCCAGGACCACCTGGACTTCCACCGCGACATGGAGGAGTACTTCGCCGCCAAGTCGCTGCTGTTCGACGGCCGCTCGACCATCGAGGCCGTCGTGATCGACAGCGCGTGGGGCCAGGCGCTGGTGACCCCGCAGACCGTCACCGCCTCGACCGAGCCGGAGACGCAGGCCGCCTGGCGCGCCACCGACATCGCGATCACCCCGGCCGGGGAGCAGTCCTTCGTGCTGCACGGCCCGGACGGCAGCAGCGCGGCGGCGACCCTGCCGCTGCCAGGCGAGTTCAACGTCGCCAACGCCGTGCTGGCCGCCGCGATCCTGGACAGCGCCGGTGTGTCCCTCGACCAGATCGTGACCGGCCTCGCCACCGTCGAGGTCCCCGGCCGGATGGAACGCGTCTACCTGGGCCAGCCGTTCACCGCGGTCGTCGACTACGCGCACAAGCCCGCCGCCGTCACGCAGGCGCTGCAGGCCCTGCGCACCCGCACCAACGGCCGCATCATCACCGTGCTCGGCTGCGGCGGCGACCGCGACACCGCGAAGCGCCCGATGATGGGCGAGGCCGCCGCGCGCGGCAGCGACCTGGTCATCGTCACCGACGACAACCCGCGCAGCGAGGACCCCGCCGTGATCCGGGCGGCCATGCTCGCCGGGGCCCGCACGGTCGAGCCTGCCCACGGCGGTGAGGTCATCGAGGTGCCCGACCGGCGCGCGGCGATCGCCGCCGCGGTCGAGCACGCTGAGGCGGGCGACGTCGTGCTGGTCGCCGGGAAGGGGCACGAGACGGGACAGGAGGTCCAGGGTGTCGTGCACCCGTTCTCCGACCGCGACGAGCTGGAGGCGGCCATCCGGGAGAAACTCGAGGTGAACGTGTGATCGCGCTGAGCCTGGCCGAGATCGCCGAGATCGTGGGCGGCCGGCTGCACCGCACGGACGGCGCCGAGCGGGTGACCGGCGGGGTCGAGTTCGACTCGCGGCGGCTCACCGAGGGTGGCCTGTTCGTCGCCCTGCCCGGTGAGCACGTCGACGGGCACGCCTTCGCGGCGCGGGCCGTCGCGGACGGCGCGGCCGGGGTGCTCGCCGCCAGGGAGGTCGACGCGCCCGCGGTCGTGGTGCCTCCGCTGCCACCGGGCCAGGCCCACGAGCGCTCCGTCGCCCTCGCCGGGGACACCGACGGCTCCGGCGCCGCGGTGCTCGCCGCGCTGGCCACGCTGGCGCGGCACGTCGTCACCGAGCTGTCCCGGGACGAGCTCACGGTCGTGGGTGTCACCGGCTCCTCGGGCAAGACCTCGACGAAGGACCTGATCGCACAGCTGCTGGAACCGCTCGGCCCGACAGTCGCCCCGCCCGGCTCGTTCAACAACGAGCTCGGCCACCCGTGGACCGCGCTGCGGGCCGACGAGACGACCCGGCATCTCGTGCTGGAGCTCTCCGCGCGCGGCCCGGGGCACATCGCCGAGCTCGCCGCGGTCGCGCCGCCCCGGATCGGGGTGGTGCTCAACGTCGGCAGCGCGCACGTCGGCGAGTTCGGTTCGCGCGAGGGCATCGCCAAGACCAAGGGTGAGCTGGTGGAGGCGCTGCCGGAGGACGGTGTCGCCGTGCTCAACGTGGACGACCCCCTCGTGGCGGCGATGGCGAGCCGCACGCGCGCCAGGGTGGTCGGGGTCGGGGAGGGGCCCGCCGCCACCGTCCGGGCCGCCGACGTGACGCTCGACGAGCAGGCCCGCGCGTCGTTCCGGCTGGTCACGCCGGCCGGCGAGGCAGCCGTCACGCTTCCGCTGTTCGGCGAGCACCACATCGGCAACGCGCTCGCCGCGGTGGCCGTCGCGCTGGAGCTCGGTTGTCCCGTCGCCGAGGTCGCGCGGCGGTTGAGCGCGGTCGAGCGCCGCTCCGCAAGGCGGATGGAGGTCCGCACCCGCACCGACGGCGTCACCGTCGTCAACGACTCGTACAACGCCAACCCGGAGTCGACGCGCGCGGCGCTCAAGACGCTCGCGTCCATGTCGGCGAGGCGGCGACGATCTTGGGCCGTCCTCGGTGTGATGGGCGAACTGGGTGCCGATAGCGTGTCCGCGCACGACGAGATCGGCCGGCTCGCCGTCCGGCTCAACATCAGCCGGCTCGTGGTCGTCGGCGGCGGTGACCCGGCGGTCGCCGCCATGCACCACGGCGCGAGCCACGAGGGTTCTTGGGGAGAGGAGTCGGTCCTGGTGCCCGACACCGACGCCGCGCTCGCGCTGCTGCACGAGGAGTTGCGTCCCGACGACATCGTCCTGGTGAAGGCCTCCAAGGTCGCCGAGCTGTGGCGCGTGGCGGACGCGCTGCTCGGGGAGGGCGGTCACGCGTGATCAGCATCCTGATCGCGGCCTCGATCGGCCTGCTGGTCTCCATCCTGTTCACCCCGTACCTCATCCGCGCCTTCTCGCGGCAGGGCTTCGGGCAGGAGATCCGCGAGGAGGGCCCGCAGGGGCACAAGTCCAAGCGCGGCACGCCGACGATGGGCGGCGTGGCCATCATCGTCGCGATGGTGGTCGGCTATTTCGCCGCCCACGTCATCGACTGGCTGCGCGGCTCCCGCAACGACGGTCCCACCGCGTCCGGCCTGCTGGTGCTCTTCCTCGCCGTCGCGCTGGGCCTCGTCGGCTTCCTCGACGACTTCATCAAGATCCGCAAGCAGCGCAACCTCGGGCTGAACAAGACGGCCAAGCTCGTCGGGCAGCTGGTCGTGGCGGTCGCGTTCGGCATCCTGGTGCTCCAGTTCGCCGACGAGAACGGGCTCACGCCCGCGTCGCAGAACCTGTCGTACGTGCGGGACCTGACGCTCATCTTCATGCCCGTCCCGATCTTCATCATCTTCACCTACCTGCTGATCTCCGCCTGGTCGAACGCGGTGAACTTCACCGACGGCCTGGACGGGCTCGCGGGCGGCGCGGCGGCGATGGTGCTGGCCACCTACGTGGTCATCTCCTTCTGGCAGGCGAGGCTGAGCTGCGTGGAGACGCCCCAGGCGGCCTGTTACGACGTACGTGACCCGCTCGACCTGGCCGTGGTGGCCGCCGCGGCGACCGGCGCCTGTGTCGGCTTCCTGTGGTGGAACGCCGCGCCGGCGAAGATCTTCATGGGCGACACCGGCTCGCTGGCCCTCGGCGGGCTCGTCGCAGGGCTGTCCATGACCACCCGCACGGAGCTGCTCGCGATCGTCATCGGCGGCCTGTTCGTGGTCGAGATGATCTCGGTGGTCGCGCAGATCGCGGTGTTCCGCACCACCCGGCGCAGGCTGTTCCGGATGGCGCCGTTCCATCATCACTTCGAGCTGGCCGGCTGGGCCGAGACCACCGTGATCATCCGGTTCTGGTTGCTCGCGGCGATCTGCTGCATGTTCGGACTCGGCCTGTTCTACAGCGAGCAGCTGGGGCTCGGCGGAGGCTAGCGGCCCGGTGAGCGAGCGAGGGACGAGCGAGGCGAAGTTGACGACGGAACTGGCCGGACGCCATGTCCTGGTCGCCGGTGCCGGGGTCACCGGCCGGTCGGTGACCACCGCGCTGGCCGGCACCGGCGCGGTCGTGACGGTGACCGACGGCGACGCCGCGCGGCTCGCCGAGCTGGAGGGCCTCGACGCGCACCTCGTGCCCGGGCTCACCGAGCCACCGGAGGGCACCTCGCTCGTGGTGACCAGCCCCGGCTGGCGGCCCACCGCGCCGCTGCTGGTCGCGGCGTCCGCCGCCGGCATCGAGGTGATCGGGGACGTGGAGCTGGCCTGGCGGATCGGCCGGGACCGCGAGCGCCCGCCGGTGTGGCTCGCGGTGACCGGCACCAACGGCAAGACCACCACCGTCGGCATGCTGGAGGCGATCCTGCGCGCCGCCGGGCTCGACGCCGTGGCCTGCGGCAACGTCGGCTTCGCGGTTCTCGACGCTGTGCTCGCCGGGCACGAGGTGCTCGCGGTCGAGCTGTCCAGCTTCCAGCTGCACTGGTCGAGCACGCTCGCGCCCCGCGCGTCCGTGGTGCTCAACGTCGCCGAGGACCATCTCGACTGGCACGGCTCGCTCGCCGACTACGCGGCGGCGAAGGGGACCGTCCACGAGCGGGCCGGCACGGTCGTGCACAACGTGGCCGAGGAGTGGTCGCGGAGGCTGGCCGACTCCTGCGCGCCCGCGGGCGCCACCCGGGTCGGCTTCACCCTCGACGCGCCGCGTCCCGGCGAGCTCGGCGTCGTCGAGGACCTGCTGGTGGACCGCGCGTTCGTCCCGGATCCGGCCCATCGCGCCGAGGAACTCGGCTGCCTGGCCGACGTCCGCCCGCCCGGCCCGCACAACGTCGCCAACGCGCTCGCCGCGGCGGCGCTGGCGCGGGCGTGCGGTGTGCGCACGGAGGCGGTGGCGAAGGGGCTGCGCGCGTTCCGTCCCGGCGCCCACCGCGCCGTCGAGGTCGCCGAGATCGACGGCGTCCGCTACGTCAACGACTCGAAGGCCACCAACCCGCACGCCGCCGTGGGATCGCTGCTCGCGCACCGGCACGTCGTGTGGATCGCGGGCGGCCAGCTCAAGGGCGCCTCGGTCGACGAGCTGGTCGCCACGGCCGCCGGGCGCCTGCGCGGCGTGGTGCTGCTCGGTGCGGACGCCGAGGTGATCAACGCCGCTGTGGCGCGACACGCGCCGGATGTCCCGGTGAAGCGGCTCCGTCCGGGTGACGATGAGCCCATGACTGCGGCGGTGAGTGCGGCCCGTGCCCTGGCGCGACCCGGGGATGTCGTGCTGCTCGCACCCGCCGCCGCGTCGCTGGACATGTTCCGCGACTACGGCGAGCGCGGTGACGCGTTCGCCGACGCGGTCGGCGCGCTACGGGGACGTCCCGGTGACGGTGGTTGACGACGCCCGCGAGAACCAACGGCGGCGGGAGCGCGGTCAGCGCCGCTCCCGGGAACGGGCCGAGCGCGGCTTCGCGGCGGTCCGCACCACGCTCACCGCGTGGCTGTCCCGTCCGCTCGCCGACTTCCACCTGATCCTCGCGACGTGCGGCACGCTCGGCGTGATCGGCATCGTCATGGTGCTCTCGGCCTCCTCGGTCACCTCGTACAACCCGGAGAACGACGCGTCGGTATACGCGCTGTTCCAGAAGCACCTCCTGTTCGCCGTGGTCGGCATGATCGTGTTCTGGCTCGGCGTGCGCGTGCCGCTGCGCCGGATCCGGCAGTTGTCGTCCACCGGGATGGTCGGCTGCCTCGGGCTGCTCGCGCTCGTGCTGACGCCGCTGGGCACCAACGTGAACGGTTCGCAGGGCTGGTTCGTGCTCGGGCCGCTCTCGCTACAACCGGTCGAGGTGGCCAAGGTCGCGCTGGCGCTGTGGGGCGCGCACATCTTGGTGACCAAGTACAACGTGCTGCACCAGTGGCGGCACCTGCTGGTGCCGTTGCTGCCCGCGGCGCTGCTCATGTTCGCCCTGGTCATGGCGCAGCCGGACCTCGGCGGCACGATCACGCTCGGCGTGGTGCTCGTCGCGCTGCTCTGGTTCGCCGGAGCGCCGAAGCGGCTGTTCGCCGTGATCATCGCGAGCGGGCTGGCCGGGGTGGTGGTGCTCGCGCTGGTCGCTCAGTACCGGCTCGACCGGATCATGACCTTCCTCAATCCCGACGCCGATCCGCTCGGCAAGGGGCTGCAGGCCAACCAGGCCCTGTACGCACTCGCCGACGGCGGGCTGTTCGGCAAGGGGCTCGGCCAGGGCCAGTCCAAGTGGATGTACCTGCCCAACGTGCAGCACGACTTCATCTTCGCGCTGATCGGCGAGGAGCTCGGCTTCGTCGGCTGCATCGTGGTGATCGGCCTGTTCGGCCTGCTCGCCTCGGTCGGCCTGCGCATCGCGGTACGCAACCTGGATCCGTGGATCCGCATCGTCGCGGGCACGCTGACCGTCTGGCTGGTCGCGCAGGCGGCCATCAACATCGGCTACGTCGTGGGCCTGCTGCCGGTCACCGGGGTCACGCTGCCGATGATCTCCTACGGCGGCACCTCGCTGATCGTGACGATGCTGCTGTTCGGCATCCTCGCCAACTGCGCGCGGCACGAGCCCGAGGCGGTGGCGGCGCTGCGCACGCAGGGGCCGGGTAAGTTCGGGCGCCTGATGCGGCTGCCCGCACCGGACCCGTACCGGCCGCCCGCGAAGCGCCGGGGCGGTGGCCGCGGGAGCGCCGCGAAGGGCGGCCGTCCGGCGGCGCGCAGCGCTCGCTCGGCTTCGGCGCCCGACCGCAGGCGGGCCGCGCCGGAGTACGGTCGACGTGCCACGCAGCGTGGCGTGGGCAGACGGGGAACTGCAACGCGGAGAGGACGCAGGTGAGCGAGCCGGTTAACCGGACGGAGCGGAGTGCGGCGCGCGGGGCGCCCACCGTGGTGGTCGCCGGTGGTGGCACGGCGGGGCACATCGAACCCGCCCTCGCGCTCGCCGACGCGGTGAAACGGCTGCGGCCGGACGCGTCGGTGGTGGCGCTGGGCACGGAGCGCGGGCTGGAGAGCAGGCTCGTGCCCGCGCGGGGATACCCGCTCGAGCTGATCCCGCCGGTGCCGATGCCCCGCAAACCCACCGCGGACCTGCTGCGGCTGCCGCTGCGGGTGCGCGACTCGGTGCGGCGCACCCGGCAGGTGCTCGACCGGGTCGGCGCGGACGTCGTCGTCGGCTTCGGCGGCTACGTCGCCCTGCCCGCCTACCTCGCCGCCCGGGGCCGCGTGCCGATCGTGGTGCACGAGGCCAACAAGCACGCGGGGCTGGCGAACAAGGTCGGCGCCCGGTTCGCCCGGCGGGTCGCGGTCGCGGTGCCCGGCACCACCCTGCCCGGTGCGGAGGTTGTCGGCATCCCGCTGCGGAGCTCGATCACCGGGCTCGACCGCCCCGGCCTGCGGGCCGAGGCGCGCGCCCATTTCGGGCTCGACCCGGACGCGCCCACCCTGCTGGTGTTCGGCGGCTCGCAGGGCGCCCGCTCGCTCAACGTCGCGGTGTCCGGTGCCGCCAAGGAACTGGCCGACGCCGGGATCGGCGTGCTGCACGCGCACGGGCCGAAGAACACGCTCGCCGTGCAGGAGTTCCCCGGCCGTCCCGCCTACGTGCCCGTGTCGTACCTGGAACGGATGGACCTGGCCTACGCCGCCGCCGACATGGTGCTGTGCCGGTCCGGTGCCATGACCGTGGCCGAGGTGTCGGCGGTCGGCCTGCCCGCGGTGTTCGTGCCGCTGCCGCACGGCAACGGTGAGCAGGCGCTGAACGCCCAGCCCGCGGTCGACGCGGGCGCGGCGCTGCTGGTCGACGACGCGGAGCTGACCCCGGCCGGAGTGGCCGAGCTGGTGGTACCCCTGGTCACGGACGCCGACCGGGTGGGGAAGATGAGTGCGGCGGCGGTCGGTCTCGGTCACCGGGAAGCCGACGAGGTACTGGCCAGGATGGTGCTGGAGGCGGCTGGGACATGACAGAGCAGACGAGCACGGACGTTCCCGAGGCGCTGCGGCGGGCACACCTGATCGGCATCGGCGGAGCAGGCATGAGCGGGATCGCCAGGATCCTGCTGGCCCGCGGCGCGCGGGTGTCCGGGTCCGACGCCAAGGACTCGCGGGCCTTCCTCACCCTGCGCGCGCAGGGCGCCGAGATCGCCGTTGGACAGCACGCGGACAACCTCGACGCGCTGCCGGGCGGGCCGAGTGCGGTGGTGGTGTCGACCGCCATCAGGGAGACCAACCCGGAGCTGGTGGCCGCGCGCGAACGCGGCATCCCGGTGCTGCACCGGGCCGAGGCGCTGGCCGGGCTCATGGAGGGGCACCGGGTCGCGTGCATCGCGGGGACGCACGGCAAGACGTCGACCACGTCCATGCTCACCGTCGCGTTGCAGCAGTGCCGGCTGGACCCCTCGTTCGCGATCGGCGGTGACCTCAACGAGTCCGGCGCCAACGCCCATCACGGTGAAGGGGGCGTGTTCGTCGCGGAGGCCGACGAGAGCGACGGCTCGTTCCTGACCTACTCGCCGTCGGTGGCCGTGGTGACCAACATCGAGCCCGACCACCTCGACCACCACGGCACCGCCGAGGCCTACGTCGCGGTGTTCGCCGAGTTCGCGCGCCGCATCGAGCCGGGCGGGGTGCTCATCGTGTGCGGTGACGACGCGCCCGCCGCCGAGCTGGCGGCCCGCGCCGAGGCCGACGGGGTCCGGGTGCGCCGCTACGGCCGTTCGGCCGGCGGCGAGGGCGACGCGTGCGTGCTCGCCTACGTCCCCGGCGAGGACGGCGGCACGGCACGGATCTCGCTGGGCGGCGAGGAGATCGAGGTCCGCGTGGCGGTGCCGGGTGAGCACATGGCGTTCAACGCGGTCGCCGCGCTGCTCGCCGGGCTGGAGCTGGGTGCGCCGGTCGACGGTCTCATCCAGGGGCTCGCGGCGTTCGGCGGCGTTCGCAGGCGGTTCGAGTTCAAGGGCCGCGCCGGTGACGTGCGGGTCTACGACGACTACGCGCATCACCCGACGGAGGTCGCCGCGCAACTGAAGGCGGTGCGGCACGCGGCGGGTCTCGGCCGGGTGGTCGTCGTGTTCCAGCCGCACTTGTACTCGCGCACCAGGGCGTTCTCCCGCGAGTTCGCCGAGGCGCTCGGGCTCGCCGACGAGGTCGTGGTGCTGGATGTCTACGGTGCGCGGGAGGAACCGGAGCCCGGCGTGACCGGTGAGCTGGTCGCCCGCGAGATCACCGGCGCGAACGTGCACTACGAACCGGCGTTCGACCGTGCCGTCGGGCTGGCCGCCGACCTGGTCAAGCCTGGTGACCTGCTGGTGACGATGGGGGCCGGTGACGTCACCCAGCTCGGCCCCGAGATCCTCACCGAGCTGGACCGCCGCGGCGAGTAGGACCGCAGATGACCACGACCAGGCAGCGCACGACCCGCGGGCGCAGGCCGCCGCGGCGGGAGGACGGTCCCGCGCCGCGCAGCAACCGTGGTCGCCGGCCGGACAGTTCCAGGGCGAGGACCGGCAACAGCCCGGCCCGGCGGAAGGTCCTGCGCCGGCGCTGGGTCGCGGTGCTGAGCGTGCTGACCGTGGCCGGGGTGGCCTACGTGCTGTTGTTCACCTCCATGTTCGGCGTGCGCTCGGTCGAGGTCAGCGGGGCCGAGACGGTGTCCGCGGAGGCGATCCGCTCGGTGGCGAAGGTGCCCGAGCAGCGGGCGATGCTGCGGGTGGACACCGACGCGATCCGCGACCGGGTCGCCACCCTGCCCGCCGTCGCGACGGTCGTGGTGGCGCGCTCGTGGCCGTCGACGATCGAGATCACCGTCACCGAGCGAAGCCCGATCGGCTTCTACGACACCGGCGAGTCACTGCACCTGGTGGACGGCGGTGGTGTCGTCTACAAGGAGGTCGCCGAGCCGCCGAAGGGCCTGCCGGAGCTGCGGCTGGCGAGGGTCGGCCCGGACGATCCCGCGACGCGGGCGGTGACGGCGGTGCTCGGCACGCTCCCGCACGAGCTGCGCGAGCGGGTCACGTCCGCCGGTGCGCAGACCGCGCACGGTGTCGAGTTCACTCTGGACAGCGGCAAGTCGGTGCGGTGGGGAGACGTCGGGCAGAGCGAGCGCAAGGCGAAGGTGCTGGGCGTGCTGCTGACCCGGAAGGGCCAGACCTACGACGTGTCGAGTCCCGAGCTGCCCACCGTCTCATGACGGACGGGAGTGGCGATCCGGCCCGGCCCAGTCGATCCGGTGCAGCTCGTACTCCACCTCGCCGTGCTCGGCGCCGTCGATGGGTTCGTCCCACCGCGGGTAGAAGGTCCGCACGTACCTCAGGCCGGCCTTCTCCAGCACCCGGCGCGATGCGAGGTTGACCGCCATCGTCTCGGCGAACACCCGTCGCACGCCGAGTTCGGTGAACCCCTTGCGGATCAGCGCGCGGGTTCCCTCGGTGGCGTAGCCCCGGCCCCAGCTCGCCGCGCGCAGGCGGTAACCGAGTTCGGCGTCCCCGCTGCTGTCGTTGTCCGGTGGCCGCAGCGCGAACCAGCCAAGGAACTCCCCCGTGGACCGTTCGATCGCGGCCCAGCGCCCTGCCGGGCCGCGGTCGTACTCGCACAGGATGCCGGGCAGGACCTCGTTCTCGATCACCGCCCGCGGAGTCGGCTTGCCGCCGGTGAGCAGGCGCATCACCTCGGGGTCGCCGTCCAGCCGGACCAGGTCGTCCACGTCGGCCTCGGTGAACCGGCGCAGCGTGAGCCTGCCGGTCTCCAGAACGACGCGCGGCATCGGCTCCTCCGGCGGCGTGGCAACGGCGGTGACGCTCGTGAGTGCGCACGCGAGTTCTAACTCGGCTGCGCACTCACGAGCGGAGTGGGGTACGGCACCAATCCGGGCCGCCGGTGGCGCCGAAACACCAGTGTGCACACTACGGGAGAACGTGTCGGGGTCATCGGCGCCGGGGTCGCCGGCCTGACCGCCGCCTACCTGCTTCAGCGCCGCTACGACGTCCTGCTTTTCGAGGCCGACGACCGTCTCGGCGGGCACGCGCACACCCACGACGTGCCGAGTGCCCGCGGCGGCATGGTCGGCGTGGACTCCGGTTTCATCGTCCACAACGAACGGACCTACCCGCGCCTGCTGCGGCTGTTCGGTGAGCTGGGTGTCCGCACCCAGGACGCCGAGATGTCGATGAGCGTCCGGTGCGCGGGCTGCGGCCTCGAGTACGCGGGAGGACGCGGACCCGGCGGAGTCCTCGCCCGTCCGCGTAACGCGGTGAACGGCGACTTCCTCCGGATGCTCGCCGAGGTCAGGCGGTTCCACCGGCACGCGGAGCGGGTGCTGCGTGCCCCGGAGGCCGGAGACGTGCCGATCGGCGCCTTCCTCGCCGTCGGCGGCTACAGCCGCTACTTCGCCGACCACTTCCTGCTCCCGCTCGTGTCCACTGTCTGGTCGGCCGACCGTGCCGACACGCTTCGCTATCCGGCGCGCTACCTGTTCGAGTTCCTGCGCAACCACGGCATGCTCGCCGTCACCGGTTCGCCGCGCTGGCGCACCGTCACCGGCGGGTCCCGCGAGTACGTCGAGCGCGCCGCCAAGCAGCTCACCGCGGTGCACCTGTCCACCCCGGTGCGGGCGCTGCGGCGCACCGCACGCGGCGTGGAGATCCGGGACGACGTCGGCAATCCCCATCTCGTCGACCGCGTGGTGGTCGCGACGCACGCCGACCAGGCGCTGCGGCTGCTCGCCGACCCGAGCCCGGCCGAGCGGGAGGTGCTCGGCGCGTTCCGTTACTCCCGCAACGAGGCATGGCTGCACACCGACGCGTCCGTGCTGCCGTCGGCGCCTGGCGCGCGGGCGGCGTGGAACTACACGGCCACCGGCTGCGGCGCCGACCACGGTGCCGCAGGAGTCAGCTACGACATGAACCGGCTGATGCGGCTCACCGAGCCCGCCCGGCACGTCGTCACGCTCAACCCGGCCACGCCGCCGCCCGCGCACACGGTCATCTCGCGCATCGAGTACGAGCACCCGGTCTACACCCCGGAGTCGGTGGCCGCGCAGCGGCGCCTTCCCGGCCTCGGTGACGGCGTGCTCGCCTACGCGGGCGCCTATCACGGCTGGGGTTTCCACGAGGACGGCTGCGCCTCCGGGGCGCGCGCCGCGGCATCGCTGGGGGCACCGTGGTGACCCCGGCGCTCTACGACGCCACGGTCGCGCACGTGCGGCGGATCGCCCCGCCGCTGTCCTTTGCGCACCGGTTCTACCTGTGGCTGGTCGACCTCGACGATCCGCCACGGCTGCCGCGCGGCCTGCGCGCGTTCGCCCGCTTCGACGGACGCGACCACTTCGCCCCTGGCGACGCCCGCGGGATCCGCGTGAAGCTCGACGAGTGGCTGGCCGGACGCGGTGTCGACCTCGCGGGCGGGCGCGTGCTCATGCTGACCGGCGCGCGCGTGCTCGGGCACGTCTTCAACCCGATCACCGTCTACTGGTGCCACCGGCCCGGCGGGGAGCCGGCCTGCGTCGTCGCCGAGGTGCACAACACCCACGGCGGCAGGCACGCCTACCTGCTCTTCCCGGACGAACGTGGCGCGGCCCGCGCGGACAAGGAGTTCTTCGTGTCGCCGTTCCAGTCGATGGCGGGGCAGTACCGGATGCACCTCCCGCGCCCGGACGCGCTGCTGGCCGCGACCGTGACCCTGCGCAGCGACGGCGAGGTCGCGCTGACCGCCACGCTGCGTGGTGTGCGCGTCCCCGCGACCCCCGCCGCCCTGCTGCGTATGCTGCTGTGCAGGCCGTTCGTTCCGCAGCGGGTCTCGGTGCTGATCCGCCGGCATGGAGCCGGGCTGTGGTCGCGCCGTGCGCCGAGGCCACGCGTGAGGAGCAGGCTTGGAGCACTCGATGGATGACCCGGTACGGCGGCCGACGCCGGTCAGGGACAGCGGGCCGCCCGAGGGCCCGACGGCGGAGGAGCTGCTGGTCGAGGTCGCCAAGGGCGACGAGCGGGCGTTCGAGCAGCTCTACGACCGTCTCGCCGGCCCGGTCTTCGGGCTGGTTCGCCGCATCCTGCGGGACCACGCGCAGTCGGAGGAGGTCGCGCAGGAGGTCCTCGTCGAGCTGTGGCGTACCGCCACCAGGTACTCGCCCGACAAGGGCAGCGCGCTGAACTGGGCGATGACGCTCGCGCACCGGCGGGCCGTCGACCGGGTGCGCTCGGCGAGGGCGAGTACCGACCGGGAGCAGCGGGCCACGTTCGAGGCTGGCCGCGGCAGGCCGTTCGACGAGGTGTCGGAGGCGGTCACGGCGAGCTGGGAGCGCCAGCAGGTGCGCCGCTGCCTGTCCCACCTGACCGAGCTGCAGCGCGAGTCCGTGCTGCTCGCCTACTACCAGGGGTACACCTACCGCGAGGTCGCGGAGGTCCTTTCGGCCCCGCAGGGAACGATCAAGACACGCCTGCGCGACGGGTTGATCCGGTTGCGAGACTGCCTGGGGGTGACGGCATGACATCGCCCGACATGCACACGCTTGCCGGAGCGTACGCGCTCGACGCGCTGGACGAGCACGAGCGTGCCCGCTTCCGGCGGCATCTCCAGGAATGCCCGGCGTGCTCCGAGGAGGTCCGGGAGCTGCAGGCCACGGCCGGACGGCTCGGGGCCGCGTCGGCCGAGGAGCCGCCGCCCGGGCTCAAGGGGCGGGTGCTCGCCGAGATTCGCGAGACCCGGCAGCAGGCGCCCTCGGCAGGTCCGGACCCGCAGGAGCGGTCGCGCCGCAGCGCCGGCCCGCCGCGCTGGTTACTCGGCCTCGCGGCGGCGGCCACGGTGGTGGGCCTCGCGCTGGCTGGGGTGTTCGGCGGCGTCGCACTGCACACACAGAACCAGCTGGAGAGCGCGCAGGAACGGATGGAGCAGACGAGGGAGCGGTACGAGCCGGTCAGCGACCTGCTGACCGCGCCGGATCTGCGGACGATGCAGGCGGAGACCTCCATCGGCGGGTCCGCGACCGTGCTGGTCTCCCAGTCGCGGAACGCGATGATGGTGCTGGGTTCGGAGCTGCCGCCGCACGATCCGGGGCACGACTACGAGTTGTGGATGCTGGGCCCGGGAGACGAGCTGCGCTCGGCGGGCGTGCTGCCCGCGCCGAGCGAACCCGGCTCGCTCGTGCTGGCGGAGGGCGTGGACAACACCGAAGCGGTGGCGATCACCGTCGAACCCGCGGGTGGCTCCCCGACGGGCGAGCCGTCGACGCCGCCGATTCTGAAGGTCGACATGCCCGCGTGAGTCCGCTTGACTGTGCGGTGGGCGTGGCGGTGGGAAAACGCTGTGGCGAAACACGTTTGCGACACACGGCGTGGCTGCTGGATTCGCGCCTTCCTGATGCCTACCGTCCTGCATACGTTGGTAGTTGACATAACTCTAAGCCTCGACTTGAGGTTGAGAGTTTCCCAGGGAAGAAGAGCTTTCGGCCCCAGGCGTCGACATCCAGCGGAGGCAGGAACAGCACCACCACGATCAGGAAGGCGGATCCGATGACGCCCCCGCACAATTACCTCGCGGTGATCAAGGTCGTCGGCATCGGCGGCGGCGGCGTGAACGCCGTGAATCGCATGATCGAGGTCGGCCTGAAGGGCGTCGAGTTCATCGCGGTGAACACCGACGCACAGGCACTGCTGATGTCCGATGCCGACGTCAAGCTCGACATCGGCCGGGAACTGACCCGTGGCCTCGGTGCCGGAGCCGCCCCGGATGTCGGCCAGAAGGCCGCCGAGGATCACCGCGAGGAGATCGAAGAGGTCCTCAAGGGCGCCGACATGGTGTTCGTGACCGCCGGTGAGGGCGGTGGCACCGGTACCGGTGGCGCGCCCGTGGTGGGCCAGATCGCCCGCAAGCTCGGCGCGCTCACGATCGGTGTGGTCACCCGGCCGTTCTCGTTCGAGGGCAAGCGCCGCGGCCGGCAGGCCGAGGACGGTATACAAGCCCTCCGCAACGAGTGCGACACGCTGATCGTCATCCCCAACGACCGGCTGCTTCAGCTGGGGGACATCGGCGTCTCGCTCATGGACGCGTTCCGCTCGGCGGACGAGGTCCTGCTCTCCGGTGTCCAGGGCATCACCGACCTCATCACCACGCCCGGTCTCATCAACCTCGACTTCGCCGACGTCAAGAGCGTGATGTCGGGGGCGGGCAGCGCGCTGATGGGCATCGGCTCCGCGCGAGGCGAGGGCCGTGCCGTGCAGGCCGCCGAGAAGGCGATCAACTCGCCACTGCTCGAGGCGTCGATGGACGGTGCGCACGGCGCCCTGCTGTCGATCGCCGGTGGATCGGACCTGGGGCTGTTCGAGATCAACGAGGCCGCCTCCCTCGTGCAGGAGTCCGCGCACCCCGAGGCCAACATCATCTTCGGCACGATCATCGACGACTCCCTCGGCGACGAGGTGCGCGTGACGGTGATCGCGGCCGGCTTCGACGCCGGCACGCCGACGCACAAGAAGCTGGATCCCGCCGCTTTCGGCTCTGGTTCCCGCGGTTCCACCGCCACGGCCGAGGCCGGCCAGGTCGGGGGCGGCGCGCCTCCCGCGGGCCAGCCGCGGCCGGCTGGTGGCCAGCAACAGCCCGCCGCGGAGAGCGGCGGTTACCCGGCATCCGGCGGCCAGCGGCCGCAGGTCCCCGCCACGGGCAACGGCCACCCGCCGCAGTCGGGAACGCTCCCGCCGCAGCAGGGCACCGGGCGCGGCTACCCGCCGCCCGCGTCGTCCGCGCCGCGTGGCCAGGGCAGCCTGCCTGGCCGGGCGATGCCGGTCACCGACGACCCGTCCGACGACGACGTCGACGTGCCCCCGTTCATGCGCAGGTAGCCCGGGCACGTGGCTGCTCGCACCGGACCGGCGGTCGATAGGCTCGCGGAGGTTCGGTCGGCCGGGGCAGGCCGGAGTCGGCGCAGTGGAGAGGTTGCTGTCTTGCGCATCCGTCGGGTGGTCACGACCAGGGCGGGCGGTGAGTCCCGGCCGCCCTTCGACTCCTTCAACCTCGGCGGCCATGTCGGTGACGACCCGGCGGCCGTGGCGGCCAACCGCAGGCGGATGGCCGCGGAGCTCGGACTGCGCGAGGACCGGTTCGCGTGGATGGAGCAGGTGCACGGACGCACGGTGACGATCGTCGACGGCACCGAGCGACGGCCTGCCGAGGCCACCGATGCGCTGGTCACGGCACGCCCCGGGGTCGCACTGGTGGTGCTCGTCGCCGACTGCGTCCCGGTACTGCTCGGTGACCCGGAGGCCGGTGTGGTCGCCGCCGTGCACGCCGGGCGTGTCGGGGTCCGGGTGGGCGTGGTGCCCGCCGCACTGGAGGCGATGCGTTCGGTGGGCGCCCAGCCGCACCGCGTCGATGCCCTGCTCGGTCCCGCCATCTGCGGCCAGTGTTACGAGGTCCCGCGGGACATGGCCGACGACGTCGAGGCACACGTGCCCGGCACCGCGTGCCGCACCCACAAGGGAACGCCGGGCCTGGACCTGCGGGCAGGGCTGTGGCGACAGCTCGCCGACTCCGGCGTCGGCCGGATCGGCACCGACCCGCGGTGCACCGCCGAGGACGAGAACCTGTTCAGTCACCGCAGACAGCGGCCAACCGGCAGGCTCGCGGCGGTGACCTGGATCGAGGTCTGAGGACGGCGGCCGTGCCGGAAGCGGGGGAAGTGAGCATGCAGGACCATGCCGGGGCCCGGCGGGCGGAGCTCGCCGACGCGCTCGCCGCCGTCCGTGACCGCATCGACCGCGCGTGTGCGGCGGCGGGCCGGGCGCCGGGGGAGGTGCGGCTGCTGGCGGTCACGAAGACGTTCCCGGCCTACGACGCCGCCCTGCTCGCCGATCTCGGCGTGACCGATCTCGCGGAGAACCGCGACCAGGAGGCGGCGGGAAAGGTCCGCGAGGTCGCGGGCCTGCGTCCGGATACGCCGATCCGGTGGCACATGGTCGGCAGGCTGCAGCGCAACAAGGCGCGGTCGGTCGCCCGGTGGGCGGCGGAGGTGCAGTCGGTCGACTCGCCACGGCTCGTCGCTGCGCTGGCCCGCTCGGTGCGGACCGCGGTGGAGGCAGGCGAGCGGGAAGGCCCGCTCGATGTGCTGCTGCAGGCGAGCCTCGATGCCGCCCCGGGTCGCGGCGGCTGCCCGCTGGACGAGCTCGGCCGCCTCGCCGCGAGTGTCACCCACGAGGGTGACTTTCTGCGGCTTCGTGGCCTGATGGCCGTGGCGCCGCTCGGCGTCGATCCGGAACCGGAGTTCGCCCGGCTCGCGGTCGCGGCGGAGGGGCTGCGGCGCGATCATCCGGAGGCCACCGAGGTCTCCGCTGGTATGAGCGGTGATCTCGAGCAAGCGGTGGCCCACGGCTCCACGTGTGTGCGTGTCGGAACCGCGTTGCTCGGCGGTCGCGGTCTAGCCTCGCCGTAGACGGTTCACCCAGCGGCGTCCGCGCGCGTGACTCAGCGTCAAGGGGTGGGGCGAAGGCCGCGAGGGCGAAGGAGAGGCATGAGCGCGCTGCAGAAGCTGAAGGCCTACTTCGGGATGGTCCCTGCCGAGGACGAGTACGACTTCGACGACGAGTACCGGCGCGGCTACGCCGAGGACGGCTACAACCCCTATGACGCCTACGACGAGCCGCAGCCTCGGCGGACGCGCACCCGTTACCACGTCATGGACGAGTTCGACGAGCCGGAGCCGCCGGTGCGCGGCCGCCGCGGAATGGTGCCGAGTGACACATCGGTGCACGGCGCGCTGGCGGTCGACCGTCAGCCCGAGCCCGTCTCGCGGCTGCGGTCGGTGCCCGAGCCGTCACGTGCGCCCTCGCGGGACCCGCTGAGCCGGATAGTCACTCTGCACCCGACCAGTTACGCAGAGGCACGGGAGATCGGGGAGGCCTACCGCGACGGGCTCCCGGTGATCATGAATCTCACCGAGATGGAGAACGCGGACGCCAAGCGGCTGGTCGACTTCGCGGCCGGGCTGGCGTTCGCGCTGCACGGCTCGATGGACAAGGTGACCAACAAGGTGTTCTTGCTCTCACCTCCCGATGTCGACGTGACGGCCGAGGACCGTCGGCGCATCGCGGAGGGCGGGTTCTTCCTCCGCCACTGAGCCCGGGGCGGACGTATGGCAAAGTGGTGTCGTGAACGCGGTCTTGCTCATCCTGTATTTCCTGCTCTTCGGCTTCTGGCTCCTGCTAACGGCCCGTATCGTGGTGGAGCTCGTGCGCGCGTTCGCTCGCGAGTGGCGTCCGTCGGGAGGGGTTGCGGTCGCGCTCGAGACCATCTACACAGTGACCGACCCACCAGTCCGTTTGGTCCGCCGGATTATTCCGGTGGTGCGGATCGGCGGCGTCGGACTGGACTTATCGATTATGGTGCTGCTGTTGGTTGTGTTCATACTGATGCAACTGGCGTATCCCGGGTGACGGGGACGGGGACCCGGGACGTCCGGCAGGCCATGGAGTGCGTGAGGTGATCTGATGTCGTTGACCCCTGCTGACGTGCATAACGTCGCGTTCAGCAAGCCTCCAATCGGCAAGCGGGGCTATAACGAGGACGAGGTGGATGCGTTCCTCGACCTGGTGGAGACCGAACTTGCCCGGTTGATTGAGGACAATAACGAGCTGCGGCAGCAGGTCGAACAGCTCGATGCCGAGTTGGAATCGACCCGTGGCGAGCTGGAGACCGCGAAGGCGAACGCCGGTTCGGCGCCGTCCCACCCCGTCCGCGAGGAGGCTCCGTCGCGCAGGCTCGCGCCGGTACCACCACCGCCGACATCCGCGATGGAGCAGACCCAGGCCCACGGGTTCATGGGTGACAACGGCGAGCCCAACGTCCAGGCGGCGAAGGTGCTCGGCCTGGCCCAGGAGATGGCCGACCGGCTCACCGCCGAGGCCAAGACGGAGTCGGACGGGATGCTCGCCGAGGCGCGCACCAAGTCCGAGCAGTTGCTCTCCGACGCCCGCTCGAAGGCGGACTCCATGGTCAACGAGGCGCGCACCCGCGCCGAGACCATGCTGAACGACGCCAGGACCAGGGCGGAGACGCTCGAGCGGCAGGCGCGCGACAAGGCGACCACGATGGATCGCGAGGCGCAGCGCAAGTACACCGAGACGATGAACAACCTGAACAGCGAAAAGGGCGCGCTGAACAAGAAGATCGAAGAGCTGCGCACCATCGAGCGGGAGTACCGTACCCGCCTGCGCGGGTTCCTCGAGTCCCAGCTCCGCGAGCTGGACGACCGGGGTTCCGCGGCACCTGCGTCGGCGTCCTCCTCCGCATCGGCTTCCGGGCAGTCCGGTGGCAGCGGGGGAGCCGGCGGCAGCGGCCAGGGTTACTCGTTCGGTCCGAGGGCCGAGGCGGGCTGACCGAGGTTCAGCGATCTTCGTAGCGGACGGAAACGGTTCCGACACTCCGAGTGGAGGGTCGGAACCGTTTCGTTTGCGGTCCGTGCTGTAATTCACCGTGCTCTACATCGTCCTCATCCTGCTTCTGGCCGCCCTCGGACTGGTGGTCACGGCCCTTGTCACGGCCAGCTCCCTGTGGGCCTGGATCTCGCTCGGCACCTCCGGCCTCGCCGGGGCCGTCCTGATCGCCGACCTGCTGCGCAGGCGCTCGAAGGCGCGGACCGGTGCCGCCGAGCGCGCCGAAGCGGACACCGAAGCAGCCGGGGAAGCCGACGGCACCGGGGACGGCAAGGACACGGCGGACAGCAAGGACACCGCGGACACCGAAGGGACTGCGGGCGAAACTGCGGAGCCCGACAAGCCGGAACCGGCCAGGCAGACGGCACTGCTGCCGTCCTCCGGTGAGCTGCGGTCGGTCGAGGGGGATCCGGCCGAGGAGGAGACCGACGCCGCCGACCTGCTGGTGGTCTCGCAGCTGGAGGTGGAGGTGCTCGTCGTGGACGAGTACCCGCGCTATCACCTCGCCGAGTGTGCGTGGCTCGAGGACCGGGACACCATTCCGATCCCGGTGGCGGAGGCACGGGACCTCGGCTTCACCCCGTGTGCCCGGTGCGGCCCCGACGCCAAGCTGGCCGCCGAGCACCGCCCCAAGCGCAAGTCCCGCGCCGAGGGCTGAGAAGCTATTTCCGCAGGTCACCGGTCGTGAGTGAAGAGCCGTGTTCTAACTCGGCCGAACACTCACGAGAGGTGACCAGCCGCAGTGCCGCGCGGAGGGCCGGGGCCCTGGCGGAATCCGATTGCGGGTGCCGGTTAATCTGGAACCACACGGCGTCGATCCGGCCATCACCGGGGAGCCTCCGGAAGAACGGGTGGCCCGGCCACCTCAGTAGAACCGGACGGGACGCGGCCCGTCACAGCCGCTGAACGAGAGGCTCGCGCCCTGGCGCGGGCAAGCGGGGTGGTACCGCGGAACGTGCGCCAACGGCGCCGTCTCGTCCCCGTGTGGGCTCGCGAGCCCGTACGAGAGAGACGAACCGCGAGGAGCGCACCCGGATGTACCCCAAGGCTTCCGTCGGCGACCAGGCAGCCGACCAGGTCCCTTCCCAGCCGTCGTTCCCGGCGCTGGAGAAGGACGTGCTGGCCTACTGGGAGGCCGACCGCACCTTCACCGCCACCGTCGAGGCCCGCCCGGCGGGCGAGAACGGCGGCAACGAGTACGTCTTCTACGACGGGCCGCCCTTCGCCAACGGCCTGCCGCACTACGGCCACCTGCTCACCGGCTACGTCAAGGACATCGTCCCGCGCTACCAGACCATGCGCGGCAAGCGGGTCGAGCGCCGGTTCGGCTGGGACACCCACGGCCTGCCCGCCGAGCTGGAGGCGGAGCGGCAGCTCGGCATCACGGACAAGTCCCAGATCGACGAGATGGGGATCGCGGCGTTCAACGACGCCTGCCGGGAGTCCGTGCTGCGCTACACCGACGAGTGGCGGAACTACGTCACCCGCCAGGCCCGCTGGGTGGACTTCGACAACGACTACAAGACGCTCGACGTCACCTACATGGAGTCGGTGATCTGGGCCTTCAAGCGGCTCTGGGACGCGGGCCTGGTCTACGAGGGCCACCGGGTGCTGCCGTACTGCTGGCGGGACGAGACGCCGCTGTCCAACCACGAGCTGCGGATGGACGAGGACGTCTACCAGAGCAGGCAGGACCCGGCGGTGACCATCGGCTTCCGCGCCGAGGGCAACGACGGCCCGCTCTCCGAGCTGAACGGCGCTCACCTGCTGATCTGGACCACCACGCCGTGGACGGTGCCGTCCAACCTGGCCACCGCCGTGCATCCGGACGTCGACTACGTGCTCGTCGAGGCGGGCGGGCACCGCTACCTGCTCGCCGAGGCCCGGGTCGCCGCGTACGCCAGGGAGCTGGGCGAGCAGCCGCCGGTGGTGGCGCGGTTCAAGGGCACCGACCTGCTCGGCACGCGGTACGCGCCGCCCTTCCCGTACTTCGCCGGCCAGGAGAACGCCCACCGCGTCCTGGCGGCCGACTACGTGACCACCGACGACGGCACCGGAATCGTGCACATCGCTCCCGCCTACGGTGAGGAGGACAAGGCCGTCACCGACGCCGCGCACATCGCACCGGTGACGCCGGTCGACTCGAAGGGGCGCTTCGACTCGCAGGTGCCGGACTACGCGGGGCAGAACGTCTTCGACGCCAACGCGAACATCATCCGGGACCTGAAGAACGGCACTGGCTCCGCCGGGCGGCAGGGCGCGATCCTGCTCCGGCACGAGACCTACGAGCACTCGTACCCGCACTGCTGGCGCTGCCGCAACCCGCTGATCTACCGGGCGGTGTCGTCCTGGTTCGTCGCGGTGAGCGAGTTCAAGGACCGGATGGTCGAGCTCAACCAGCAGATCACCTGGTACCCCGAGCACGTGAAGGACGGCCAGTTCGGAAAGTGGCTGGAGAACGCCAGGGACTGGTCGATCTCCCGCAACCGCTACTGGGGCACGCCGATCCCGGTGTGGGTCTCCGACGACCCGCGGTACCCGCGTACGGACGTCTACGGATCGCTGGACGAGCTGGAGCGCGACTTCGGCGTGCGGCCCGCGGACCTGCACCGGCCGCACATCGACGAGCTGACCAGGCCCAACCCGGACGACCCGACGGGTGCGTCGACGATGCGCCGCGTGCCGGAGGTGCTCGACGTCTGGTTCGACTCCGGTTCGATGCCCTACGCCCAGGTGCATTACCCGTTCGAGAACGCGGACTGGTTCGAGCACCACTACCCGGGTGACTTCATCGTCGAGTACATCGGGCAGACCCGGGGCTGGTTCTACACGCTGCACGTGCTCGCGACGGCGCTGTTCGACCGGCCCGCGTTCCGGACGTGCGTGTCGCACGGCATCGTGCTCGGTTCCGACGGGCAGAAGATGTCGAAGTCGCTGCGCAACTACCCGGACGTCACCGAGGTGTTCGACCGGGACGGCTCCGACGCGATGCGCTGGTACCTGATGGCCAGCCCGATCCTGCGCGGCGGGAACCTGATCGTCACCGACAAGGGCATCCGCGACGCGGTGCGCCAGGCCGTGCTGCCGCTGTGGAACTCCTACTACTTCCTCGCGCTGTACGCGGGCGCGGAGGGCGTCGAGGGACACGTCCGCACCGACTCCGCGCATGTGCTCGACCGCTACGTCCTCGCCAAGACGCACGAGCTGGTGACCGATGTGCAGCACGCGCTGGACACCTACGACGTCGCCGGCGCCTGCGCGACCGTGCGGGAGTTCCTGGAGGTCCTCACCAACTGGTACGTGCGCCGGTCGCGGGACCGCTTCTGGGCGGGCGAGCAGGACGCCATCGACACGCTGCACACGGTGCTGGAGGTGGTGTGCCGGGTGGCGGCGCCGCTGCTGCCGCTGACCACGGAGGTGGTGTGGCGCGGGCTGACCGGCGGCCGGTCGGTGCACCTCGCGGACTGGCCCTCGGCGGGGGCACGGGGCGAGCTGCCCGCGGACGCCGCGCTGGTCACCGCGATGGACCGGGTGCGCCAGGTGTGCTCGTCGGCGTTGTCGCTGCGCAAGGCGGGCAAGCTGCGGGTGCGGCTGCCGCTGGCGCGGCTGCTGGTGGCGGCGGAGGACGCGGAGGCGTTGCGGCCGTTCACCGACGTCATCCGCGACGAGGTGAACGTGAAGTCGGTGGAGCTGACCACCGACGTCGCGGCGCACGGCGGCTTCGAGGTCGTGGTGAACGCGAGGGCGGCCGGGCCGCGGCTGGGCAAGGACGTGCAGCGGGTGATCAAGGCCGTCAAGGCGGGGGAGTGGTCGACCTCGCCGGAGGGCGCCGTCGTCGCCGCCGGGATCGAGCTGCGCGAGGGCGAGTACGAGCGGCGCCTGGTCGCCAAGGACACCGGCGCGGCCGCGGAGCTGCCGGGCGGTTCGGGGCTGGTGCTGCTGGACACCGAGGTCACGCCCGAGCTCGCCACCGAGGGCATGGCCAGGGACCTGGTGCGGGTGGTGCAGCAGGCACGGCGGGACGCGGCGCTGGACGTCGCCGACCGGATCACGCTCACCGTGGACGCGCCGGACGACGTCGTCGCCGCGGCCAGGGCGCACGAGCAGTTCCTGGCGGCCGAGACACTCGCCACCGGGGTGTTCTATGGTGCGGTACCGAACGGTTTCACCGGCGCGGTCGGTGACGGCGTCAAGGTCACCGTGGCCGTGGCCGCCTCGTGAGTGCGCACCCGAGTTAGAACTCGGGTGCGCACTCACGAGCTTGACTGGGGGTAGTGGATGCGGGTGGGTGCGAGACGCTGGATCCTGGGCTCGGCGGCGCTGGCCGTGGTGGCGATCGTCGCGGCCGCGGCCGTCGTGCTGTGGGGCGGGCCGAGCCCGGGCACGGAGCCGCGGAGGCAGGAGGTCAGGGGACCGGGCGCTGTCGCGGCCGACTACCTCGCCGCGTTCGCGCGGGGTGACCTCGCCGCGGCCGCGGCGCTCACCGACGATCCCGCCGCCGCGCGTTCCGCGCTCGCCGACGCGCCCGCCGGGCTGGAGGCGGACCGCGTGGAGGCCGCGCTGGCCCCGCTGCCGGAGATCGCACCGGACGCCGAGCGGGTGGACGGCACCGCCACGCTCACCTGGACTCTCGGCAAGGGACGTTCGTGGACGTACGACACGGCGGTCGGGCTCCGCCGGGACGAGCGCGGCTGGGCCGTGCACTGGAGCCCGGCATTGATCCATCCTGAGCTCCAAACCGGCCAGAGCCTGCTGCTGCGCACCCGCGCGGGCAGCCCAGCCGTGCTCGACCGGCAGGGGCGGGCACTGCTGACCTGGCAGGCGGACGGCCCGGTCGCCGCCGCAGATGCCGGGGCGCCGATCCTGCTGCCCGCGATGGGCCGCGTCGCCGCGGAGCAGGCCGACGACGACTGGTCGGTCACGCTCGCCGACGAGGCAGGCAACGAGCTGAAGACCCTGCACGGCACCCCGCCTGCCGAAGCCGAACCGCTGATCGCCACCCTCGACGGCCCCGCGCAGCGCGCGGCGCAGTCCGCCGTGGACGGCGTCGGCGCGCCGGCCCTGCTGGTGGCGTTGCAGCCGTCGAGCGGCGACATTCTCGCCGTCGCGCAGAACGCCGCCGCCGGCGCAGCCCCCGATGCGCTGATCGGGCTGTACGCACCCGGCTCGACGTTCAAGATCGCCACGGCTACGGCGGTACTCGGGCAGGGCGGCGTCGGTCCGGGCACAGTGCTGCCATGCCCTGGCACGGCGCGGATCGGTACCAGGACGATCCCGAACGACGACGAGTTCGACCTCGGCTCCGTGTCGCTGCACACGGCGTTCGCCCATTCGTGTAACACAACGTTCGCGCGGCTCGCGGCTGATCTGCCGGCCGACGCCCTCGCCCGCGCGGCCGACCGGCTCGGGCTCAACGCCGACTTCGGCATCCCCGGCCTGACCACCGAGGCCGGCGGCGTGGCTCCCGCACCGAGTCCCGTGCAGCGCCTCGAGGACGGCATCGGACAGGGAAAGGTGCAGGCCAGCCCGTTCGGGGTGGCGCTGATGGCGGCGACCGTCGCGAACGGCACGGCCGTCACCCCCCGCCTGTGGCGCGACCTCGACACCGCCGTCAACGTCGGCTACGAGCCGCCGTCGCAGGCCGTCCTCGACCAGCTCCGGCCGATGATGCGGGAGGTCGTCACCAGCGGCACGGCTACGGCACTGAACGGACTCGGTGACGTCCACGGCAAGACGGGAACGGCGCAGCTGCCCGACCCCACCCAGGCGCACGGCTGGTTCGCTGGGTTCCGTGGCGACGTCGCCTTCGCGGTCCTCGTCCAGGGCTCGGGCACGTCCGCGCCCGCGGTGGACGCCACGGCGGCCTTCCTGAGCGGCCTGCCCGGCTGAGCCGCGCCGGACAGGCCGCGGTTCACCGTGAGCCGGTGTGGCGGTACTGCTGCGCCCCGTCCCTGTCCCGGACGGCGAGCCCTCGCGCGCGCAACGCGTCCAGCGCGTTCTCCGCGGCCCCGCTCTGTTTGTCCGCCAGGGCCCGTTTGCGGGTCCGCAGCAGCGCGTGGGTGCTCTCGTCGAGGTCCGGGCTGCCGTCGACCCAGCGGGCGAAGTCGGCCTCGTGCGGATCGGACGTCCCGCGCCACGGGTAGGCGAAGCGCTCGAAAGCCTCGCGCAGCCGGGTGGCAGGCAGGTCGATCGCGCGGGCGCGGGTGAGCTCGCCTCCGCCGTGGTCGAGGACGACGAGGTCCCGCCCGTCGGTGAACACCGCGCCGACCCGGTCGCGGCGCAGATGCAGCCCGGCGCCGCCCTCGTCGATGCCGATGTGGTCGCGGTGCACCGTCACGGCGGGGCTCTCCCCGCGGGCGACCGACGCCAGCCACATACCCGCCACGGCGCCTGCGACCGTCAGCACGGGCACCGCCCACACCGTCGGCAGCTGCGCGGCGAGCCGGAGCGGACCGGGGCCGAACCGGTGAGGTCCACGAGCCAGTTCGCGAGCGGCGCGACGCCGAAGCCCGCGCCGAAGCCGAGTGCGGCGCCGCCGATCCGGAGCAGCCACAGCCACCTCACGGGCATCGTCACCGTGACGGTGTCGTCATCCGTCCTCGTTCCCATCACTTCCCCCTGTGTCCTCCGGTCGTGGTCTCAGGTAGCGCTCGACGGTGCGCCGGAGCGCGGGTGCTGGGTCGCGAGCCGGATCGGCGTTGAGGTAGACGGCGTCGACGATCGTCTGGATCCAGGCGGCCGCCTCGTCCGGGTCGAGTGCCGCGTCGACCGCTCCGTCGGCGATGCCGCGGGCGATCAGTCCGGCGAGGCCCTCCCGCACGATCCGGGCGTTGCGGGTGACGACGGCGACCAGCTCGGGATCACGGCCCGCCTGCCGCAGCAGCTCGACCAGCAGGCCGGAGGCGCTCGGGTCGCGGGCGTCGGCGGCGAGTTCGGCGACGAACTCGAGGACCGCCGCCACCGGCCGCTCGGCGTCGGCGAAACGGGCGACGAGCTCTCTCGAAAGGGGCAGATCCCGCTCGAACACCGCCCGGAACACCGCCCGCTTGTCGGGGAAGTAGTAGAAGACGCTGCCGGCGCTGAGGTCCACCGACCGGGCGATGTCCGCGACGGTCGTCTGCTCGAACCCCTGTGTCGCGAACAACCGGGCCGCGGCGAGCGTGATCGCCTCCCGCCGCCGCGCCGCCTGTTCGGCGTCCACGGTCCGCGCCACCGCTCTCGCCCTTTCATTAACTGATTGATCGATCAAAGAATATCTTCGGCGCCGGACCCGCGCAACCGGATCGGTTACGGTGAGCTCATGAGCGCGCTGCGGTTCGCCGTCCGGGTGAAGCCGGGCGCCAAGCGGGACGCCGTCGGCGGGCGCTGGGACGGCGCGCTGGGTGCCGCCCTCGTCGTGGCGGTCCGGGCTCCGGCGGTGGACGGCAAGGCGAACGACGCGGTGTGCCGGGTGCTCGCCGGTGCGCTGTCCGTGCGTGCCCGTGATCTCGTTGTGGTGAAGGGACGACGCGCGCGGGACAAGGTGGTCGAGCTGGACGACGCGCCCCCGGAGACTCCCGAGCGGCTGGCGTCGTTGCTCCGGTCACATTGACCGCGCGCCAGGAGTCGCTGCCCGGCGGGGCACGTGGCCTTCTCTATTGTGGTGCCACGACAACCGGGCGGGACGGGAGGTGTGAGTGGACGACCTTCCGATCATCCTGGGAGCGGGTGCCGCCGTCCTGCTCGCCTCGGTGCTCGCCGTGCGCGTCTCGATCCGGCTCGGGCTGCCCTCGCTGCTGCTGTACCTCGCGATCGGTGTCTTCATCGGGGAGGCCGGCCTCGGCGTCGAGTTCGACAACCCCACCCTCACGCAGGGACTGGGCCTCGCCGCACTGGTGATGATCCTCACCGAGGGCGGGCTGACCACGCGGTGGCCGGTCGTGAAACCCGCTCTCGGCCCGGGAATCGCTCTGTCCACAGTGGCTGTCGCGGTGACGATCGCGATCACCGGGGCGGCGCTGCACTGGCTGCTCGGCCTGGAGTGGCGCGCGGCGCTGCTCTGGGGTGCGGTGCTCGCCTCCACCGACGCGGCGGCGGTGTTCTCGGTGCTGCGCACGTCCGGCATCGGCAGGCGGCTCGCCGGGACGCTGGAGCTGGAGTCCGGCCTGAACGACGCGCCAACCTACATCGCCGTGGTACTGCTCGCCAGCGGGGCCACTGTGGACTGGAGCCTGCCGCTGGTGGTGGTGTACCAGCTCGCCGCGGGCGCGGTGATCGGCGCGGTGCTCGGCAGGCTCGGCTCGGAGATGCTGCGCCGGGCCGCGCTGCCCGCCACCGGGCTCTACCCGCTGGCGACCGTGGCTGTCTGCGTCGCCGCCTACTCGGCCGGGCAACTCGCGTCCGCCTCGGGCCTGCTGGCCACCTACATCGCCGGCGTGGTGCTCGGCAACACCCGGTTGCCGCACCGCTCGGACACGTTGTCCTTCGCCGAAGGGCTGGGCTGGATCGCCCAGATCGGCCTGTTCGTGCTGCTCGGCATGTTCGCCTCGCCGGGGCGGCTGCTGCACGCCGTGGTGCCCGGCCTCATCGCCGGTGCGGTGGTGCTGCTGCTTGCGCGCCCCGTGGCCGTGCTGTTGTCCACGGCGCCGTTCCGTGTTCCGTGGCGTGAACAGGTGTTCCTGTCGTGGGCAGGGCTGCGCGGGGCGGTGCCGATCGTGCTCGCGACGATCCCGCTCGCCCAGGGCCTGCCCGGTGCGCAGCGGCTGGTGGACGCCGTGTTCGTGCTCGTCATCGTGTTCACGCTGCTGCAGGGGGCGCTGTTGGGACCGCTGGCAAGGGTGTTCCGCCTGACCTCGGCTTCCGAGCCGACCGAGGTGCAGGTCGACGCCGCGCCGCTGGACGAGCTTGACGCCGAACTCCTCCAGGTGCGGATCCAGCGGGGTTCGCGGCTGCACGGCGTGTACCTGGCGGAGCTGCGGCTGCCCGCCGGTTCGGGGGTCAGCCTCGTCGTCCGGGAGGGCAAGGGGTTCACCCCGCAGGACACCACCCGGCTGCAGGAGTACGACCAGTTGCTCGTGGTGACGACCCAGCGCGTGCGGGACGCGACGGAACGCCGGCTCCGCGCCGTCGACCGCGCGGGCCCGCTCGCCAGGTGGCGGGGCGAGCGGGGCGGCTGACCGGGCGGCCGAGCCGTCGCTACCCTGGCCGCGGCGAAAGGAGCTGGGGGTGCGGATCGGGCGCTACGAGTTCTGGTTTCCGCTGGCACTGACAGGCTTCGTCCTGCTGGGCATCCTGACCTTCGCGATGAACGCCGGCGGGGGCTGGTTCGCCTACGCACCGCCCCCGGCGTACGTGAACGCGGGTGTGGACCAGTTCCTGGTCGCCGTGCGGGGCGTGCCCTTCTCGGAGTACGAGAGCCTGGAGCCACCTCCGCCGGTCGCCTGGGGCGAGCTGTCGGGTGTTCTCGCGCTGTTCCTCGTCACGGTGGCCTGGTACGCCTGGCGGGCGCGGCGGGCGGGCACGCCGGTGCGGTCGCGGCGGTTGATGCTGGTTACCGGGGGCGGCGTTCTCGCGGTGATCGCCGGTTACGTCGTCCTGGACGGCGCCGACACGCTGCTGGAAAGCGGCCGCCTCGCCCGGGCGCTCGCCCTTCCGCTCCTGCTGCTGGGGGTGTGCTTCGGGGTGTTGGCGTACTTCAGCCGCGGCAGGTGGCGGCGGATCGCCGCCGCCACGAGCGGCACCGTGCTCTCGGTGACCCTGCTGATCGTGGCCGTGCCGGCGCTGCCGGACTCCCCTCTGGTGCCGACGGTGGTGGCCGGGTTGACCGTGCTGGCCTGGCTGGAGCGCAGTGTACTGCTCGCCGTGGTGACGGCGGGTTTCCTGCTCGCAGCGGCCGCCGCGAGATTCGAGCCGCTCACGTTGCTGCTGCCCGCGGCGGTGCTGCTGGCCGGGGCGATGGCCGCGCTGCTGTTGCGCGGGCGGCCGGATCCGGCGAGCTGAGCGCGCAGTGGACAATGGGCAGGTGAGCACCGAGCACGGACCAGAGCGCGCGACCGGCCCCGCGGAGCCGGACCCACCGCCGCCGAAGCGGCGTGTCGGCCTGGTCGCCATCGTCGCGCTGGCCGCGTATGCGGTGGACCTGCTGACGAAGATCCTCGCGACGTCGGAGCTGGAGGGCGCCGAACCCGTCCGGATCCTCGGCGGGCTCGTGTACCTGGACCTCGTGCGCAATCCCTACGCCGCTTTCGGCATGGACCTCGGCGGTACGTGGATCCTGGCGGTCGTCGCGATGATCGTGGTCGGCGTGATCGTCTGGTTCGCGCGGCGGCTGCGCTCGGTCGGCTGGGCGATCGGGCTCGGGCTCGTGCTGGCCGGGGCGCTCGGCAACCTCACCGACCGGATCTTCCGCGCCCCAGGCCCGATGCACGGCCACGTGGTCGACTTCATCTCGGTGTTCGGCCCGCGCGGCGAGTACTTCCCCGTGTTCAACGCCGCCGACTCGGCGATCAGCATCGGCGCGGTGCTGATCGTGCTGCTCTCCCTGCTCGGCAGGGACTACGACGGCAGTGTTCACAGCAAGTCCAACAGCAAGCCCGACCGCGAGCCAGGGGACGACGAGTGAGCGCGCGGATGCTGCCCGTCCCGGACGGGCTCGACGGCATGCGGGTCGACGCGGGGCTGGCGAAGCTGCTGGGCCTCTCGCGCACCGCCGTTGCGGAGCTGGCCGAGTCGGGTGAGGTCCTGCTCGACGGCAGGCCCGCGGGCAAGTCGGACCGGCTCGCCGCGGGCGGCTTGCTCGAGGTGACGCTGCCGGACGTCGCCCCCGCCGTCGAGGTGGTCGCCGAGCCCGTCGAGGGCCTGCGGGTGCTGCACGCCGACGACGACATCGTGGTGGTCGACAAGCCGATCGGCGTCGCGGTGCATCCCAGTCCCGGCTGGACCGGGCCGACCGTGATCGGCGGCCTCGCCGCCGCCGGCCTGCGGGTGTCCACCTCCGGCGCAGCCGAACGGCAGGGCGTGGTGCACCGGCTCGACGCGGGCACCACCGGCGTCATGGTGGTGGCGACCAGCGAGCACGCCTACACCGTGCTGAAGCGTGCGTTCAAGGAGCGCACGGTCGAGAAGGGCTACCACGCACTGGTGCAGGGCCACCCCGACCCGACCCGCGGCACGATCGACGCACCGATCGACCGGCACCCCCGGCACGACTACAAGTTCGCGGTCGTGGCCGGTGGCCGCCCGAGCATCACGCACTACGAGGTGATCGAGGCGTTCCGCGCCGCGTCGCTGGTGGACATCAAGCTGGAGACCGGGCGAACGCACCAGATCCGCGTGCACTTCTCCGCCCTGCGCCATGCCTGCGTCGGCGACCTGACCTACGGTGCCGATCCCGTGCTGGCGCGCAAGCTCGGCCTTTCGCGGCAGTGGCTGCACGCGCGCAGGCTCGGTTTCGCGCATCCCGCCGACGGCCGGTGGGTCGAGTTCACCAGCGACTATCCGGCCGACCTCGCCGCCGCGGTCGAGACGTTGCGCGCCGAGAACTAGTTTCCTGAGGCGCTCCCGGCCGGCACGGTAGCCAGCGGCAGCAGACGGAGGCGGGCAGGGTCACCGATCACCTCGATCTCCGTGATGCGCCCGCCGGCGACCGTGAGCAGCAGGACGGCGAGCAGCCGCCCGCGAGGTGCGACGACGATCCCCGGTCTCCCGTCCACGAGCGCCACCTCGGCGGTACGGGCTCGGTGGGCGAACACCCGTGTCTCCTCGGCGACGGCGCGGGCTCCGCGGACCTCGGTCACGATCTCCTCCGGCACCGCGAACCGGTCGGCCCGGCGAACTACGTCGGGTGCGAGCAGCTCGACCAGCGTGCTCAGGTCACCGTCGCGCGCGGCGAGGAGGAACGCCTCCACGACGGCGTGATTCCCGGCGAGGTCGGCCCTGGTGCCGGTCGCCTCCGCGCCCCGGACCCGTTTCCGGGCACGACTGGCGAGCTTCTTGGCCGCCACCGGTGACCGCCCCACGGCCGTCGCGATCTCGCCGAACGGCACGCCGAACACGTCGTGCAGCACGAAGGCGACCCGCTCGGCCGGGGCCAGCCGCTCCAGCACCACCAGCAGGGCGACGCCGACCGACTCGGCCAGCACCGTCTCCTGCTCGGGCTCCGTGCCGCCGTCCCGCTGGACGAGTGTGTCGGGCGTGAGCGGTTCCTCCCGCCGCGCTCGGCGGGTGCGGAGCATGTCGAGGCACACGCGGGCGACGATCGTCGTCAGCCAGCCTGCCGGGTTCTCGATCCCGCGTGCGTCGGCGCGGTCCACCCTCAGCCAGGCACGCTGTACGGCGTCGTCGGCCTCGTCCAGGGAACCGAGCATCCGGAACGCGACCCCGCGCAGGTGGTCGCGGTGGGCCTCGAAACGTGCGGCCGCCCCCTCGGATTCGTTCACAGGTCACCTTTCCCGTCCGGCATCCGTCAAAGAGGTGACGAACCGATCCCTGACGATCCGAGGGCAGAGGAGACGACCGATGAGTGTACAGCTGATCCGTTCCGCGGTGGGCGCGCCGACCGGCGAGGTTTCCGGGTGATCGAGCCGGGGGTAGCACCGATGTTCACCGCCTACATCGTCGTCGCCGTGCTGGCGGCGTCGGCCAATGCCGGTATCGCCGCGCTCGACTTCCGCCGCTCCGGGTGGGTGCTCGCCAACATGGACAGGGTGGGCGTGCCGCGTTCGTGGCTGTTCTCCCTGGGTGCGCTCAAGGCGGCCGGCGCCCTGGGCCTGCTGGTGGGCATCGGCGTGCCACCGATCGGGGTGGCGGCCGCGGCGGGCCTGGTCCTGTTCTTCACCGGCGCCGTCATCACCCACCTGCGCGCCCGCGAGTACTCGTTGTCGTACCCGGCGGCGTTCCTGCTGCTGGCCGCCGGCTCGCTGGTGCTCCGGCTCGGCTCTTACTGAGCGGCTCAGTCGTCCAGGGACCAGGTGAGGGTGCGCTCGTCGGGTTCAGGGCGGGGACTCCAGCGGACGGAGGCGATCCGGGTGTTCTCGGGCAGCACGTACACCGTGTGCCCGCCCGAGGTCTCGCCCGGCTGCACGCCGATCTTGTGCGGCGGGCGGGATGTCAGCGACACCGGTGCCTTCGTCACCGCCTTGCCGTCGCCGGTGATCAGCTCGAGATAGTTGTCGGGCAGCGAGGCGAACGGCACGGCACCCCGGTTGGTGATCTCGGTGTGCACGACGACGGCGCGCTCGCCCTGTTCGAGCCGGTAGCCCGCGGCGCCGAACAGGTAGTCGGCGGGGTCCTGAACCTCCAGCAGCTGGATCGCCAGCCGCTCGCCCTCCAGACCCTGCGTCTTCAGCGTGTCGCCGGGGCGGCCTGCGGGCTTGGGCGGCGCCGCCCGCTGCTCGTCCCCGCGAGCCCACGACGCGCTCTGCGGAGGTCCCCAGGTGCTGATCACCGGGTCCGGCTGTGCTGGCTGTGGTTGTGACGGCGGCGGCGCTGCCTGCGGTTGCGGCGGCCGCTGGGGTGGTGGCTGGTACGGCCGCTGCGGCGGCATACCGCCAGGTGGCGGCCGGTAGGGCCCGGAAGGTGTGCCGTGGGCCTGCTGAGGCCCGCTGGGCATGCCCTGGGCGGGATAGGGGCCGCTGGGCGTGCCGTGGACGGGGTAGGGGCCGGACTGCGTGCCCTGGGCGGGGTTGGCGGCGAGTGCGGCGCGCAGGCCGTTCGGGTCGCTCTCCACGCCGACGAGCAGGGGGAGCCCGCTCGCCGAGAGCCCGACCAGGCGGTACGCGACCTCGCGGGGATCCATGCCCACCTTGGCGGCGAGCTCGTGCACGGCTGCCTTGCCCACCTCCGCCAGTGCGGCGAGCAGGCGGGCGTCGACGGGATCGGTGACAGCCACGGTTCCCGAGCGTAGCCGCTCGAGGGAAGGGGAACCGGTGTGCCCGAGTGGCGGAGCGAGGTCACACGCCGAGCGAGGTACGAGTGAGGCCGATGGATGCAGCGCGTAGCCGCTCGAGGGAAGGGGAACCGGTGTGCCCGAGTGGCGGAGCGAGGTCACACGCCGAGCGAGGTACGAGTGAGCGTCGCTGCGCGGCGATTCCGGCCGCCCCGCCTAGTCTCGGGAGCGCACCGTGTCACCGACCCGTCGAGGATGGACCATGACCGATGTCGCCGCGCTCGCCGACGAGTTCGTCGAGCTGCAGTTCGACGCCGAACCGCTGCAGCCCGCCGTGCTCGGGATCGACTCGACCCGGCCGGGACTCGGCGACGTCGGTGAGTACGCGGAGCAGGCACATCGCGCGAAGCTGGTGGCGCTGGCCGAGCGGGCGCGCGCGATCGACCCGGCGGGGCTCGGTACCCAGGACCGGGTGACCCGGGACGTGCTGCTCAGCCAGGCGGCGGCCGAGGTCGCGCAGATCGACGCCCGGCAGATCGAGTTCTGCGTCAGCGACTTCTTTGTCGCCCCGGCGGCCGGGCTGCTCACCATCCTCCCGATGGTCGCGTTGCGCGGGCCGGAGGACGGGCAGGCGCACCTGGACCGGCTGGCCGCGATCCCGGACTTCCTGGCGCAGGTCGCCGAACGGCATCGCGCGGGAGTCGCGGCGGGCCGGGTGCCGGTCGCGCATCTCGTGCAGGCGGCCATCGACCACCTGGACCGCTATCTCGCCGATCCCTCGGCCGACCCGTTGCTGCGCCAGCCCGCGCCGGACGACGACTTCGCCGCACGGCGGGCGCGGTTGCTCACCGACGTGGTGCGGCCCGGCTTCGCCGCCTACCGCGATGCGCTCGTCGCCGACATCGTGGGGCACGGCCGCCCTGAGGATCGGCCCGGTGTGTGCCACCTGCCCGACGGCGAACGCATCTACGCGTCGCTGGCACGGGTGCACACCACCACCGACCGTGACCCGGAGGAGCTGCACCGCACCGGGCTCGAGCTGATCGAGCAGCTGGCCGGGGAGTACGCGGAGATCGGTGGGCGGGTGTTCGGCACGAGGGAGCTGCCGGAGATCTTCATGAGGTTGCGCACCGATCCCGCGCTGCGCTGGAAAGACGCGGAGGAGCTGCTGGCGACGGCCCGTGCGGCGATCACCAGGGCCGAGGAGGCCGCGCCGCGATGGTTCGGCCGGATTCCGCCGCAGCCGTGGGTGGTGGAGCCCATCCCTGCCGCCGAGGCTCCCGGCGCGGCGCCGGCCTACTACCTGCTGCCTTCGGCGGACGGGTCGCGGCCGGGCACGTACTTCGCGAACACCCACCAGGTCACCGAGCGCTTCCGGCACACAGCGGAGGTCATCGCCTTCCACGAGGCGATTCCCGGGCACCACTTCCAGCTGAGCACGGCGCTGGGCCTGACGGACCTGCCGCTGCTGCGCCGCATCGGCGGCTTCAACGCCTACAGCGAGGGCTGGGGCCTCTACTCGGAGCGGCTGGCGCACGAGATGGGGCTGTACTCCGGCGACGTGTCGCTGCTCGGCATGCTCAGCATGGACTCGATGCGGGCGGGCAGGCTCGTGGTGGACACCGGGATGCACGCGAAGGGCTGGAGCAGGCAGCAGGCGATCGACTTCCTGAAGGAGAACACCCCGATGCCACTGGTGGAGCTCTCGTCCGAGGTCGACCGCTACATCGGCTATCCGGGGCAGGCGCTGTCGTACATGGTGGGCAGGCTGGAGATCCAGCGGATCCGCCGTGCGGCGGAGCGGGCGCTCGGGGAGCGCTTCGACATCCGGGCGTTCCACGACCTCGTGCTCGGCGGCGGCGCGGTGCCACTCACCGTGCTCGACGACGTGGTGACCGAGTGGTTTTCCCCTGGTCACCGCTCGTGAGTGCGGAGACGAGTTCTAACTCGGGTCAACACTCACGAGCGGTGACCTGCGGGCGCTAGGTGAGGGCCACGTCGGTCAGGCGGGCGAACACGACGACCGTGTCCCGTTGCCCGCCGGACGAACGGCCGAACTCGACGGAGGCGGTGAGCAGCCGCAACTCGGGGTGGCGGGTTTGCCCGGCCGGCGCGAACGTGGTGGACGCGGGCCGCGTCTCGACGCGGTACACGGTGAACACCGCTTCGGCGCCGTCCTGCCGCCGCACCGAAACCGTGTCGCCCGGCCGCAGCCGGTGCAGCCGGTGGAACGCGCCCCGTTCGTAGGCGAAGTCGGCGTGCCCGGTGAGCACCGCCGCGCCGCGTTCCCCCGGCGTCGGGTTCTCGGCGAACCAGCCGACGGCGCCCGCTGTCCCGGGCACCTCCGCCGTCCCTGCCGGGGTGCGGCCCAGTTCGATCAGAGCGCCGGTGTCCAGGTCGATCGCCGGAATGCTGAGCCCGGTCGGCCGTGCCGGGGGCAGGGCACCGTGGGAGTCCGGTACGGCGCCGGTGGTCACCTCGCCGGTGCGCGGGGCGGACGTGTCCGGACCGGACGGTCCGGCGCTGTCGCCGAGCGCCTGGTCGGAGCCCGACCGGACCAGGGTGGCGGCGGTGAGCACCGCGGCGAGTGCGACGACGACGGCGGCTGATGCGGCGCCCAGGCGGCCGAGTTCGGCGCGGCGCGCGTTGGTCACCGCCGGTCGTCGCCCGGAGCGCATACAGCGGGCATGGCACACGTCATGCGAGGTCCCCTCCACGATCACATTCCGATATCTACTGATCGCTCCGACCACGGTGTGCTGTTACCAGGGGAGCAATCGCCCGGCCAAAGGTCACCCGAACGGGTTATATACTCGTTATTCGACCCTGTTCGTACTCGCACAGACGTGCGACTGCCGTGTTTGAAGCTCGTTCGGCGGGGAATATCTGGTACTCGATCGGTTGATGTGGAGGTGGAAGCGGTGGCGGAGACGGCGACCACGGTGGGCGTGCTGGATGTCGGCTGCTTCAGCGCCCGGCTGCTGGTCGTACGCAGTGGCGGCTCGTTGCTCGACCCGGTGTTCAGCCACAAGTCCCGGCTCCGTCTCGACCGCTCGCTCGACGCGTCGGGCCGTATCGGCAGGGAAGGCATCGACTCGATCATCGCGGCGGTCGCCGAGGCGGGCCGCGTGGCGGCGCGACGCGGGGTCGACCATGTGTTCCCGCTGGCCACATCGTCGATCCGGGACGCCCGCAACGCCACCGAGGTCGTCGAGCGCGTTCGCCGGGAGACCGGCATCGAGCTGCGCTTCCTGTCCGGCAGGCGGGAGGCCGAGCTCTCCTACCTGGCCGCCCGCCGCTGGTACGGCGCCTCGGCAGGCCCGTTGGTCGTGCTCGACATCGGTGGCGGGACGGTGGAACTCGCCGCCGGGGACGGTGAACAGGCCGCCTTCGCCCGCTCGCTGCGCCTCGGTGCCCGGGAGATGACCCGCACCTGGCTGGACGCCGAGGTGCCGTCTGGCGAGCGGATCGCCGCGCTCCGCGGGCACGCGCTGAACCGGGTGCGCGCGGCGCTCGACGGCGACGAGCAGGTCCTGCGCGGCTTCCGCACGGTCGGCTGCTCGAAAGTGCTGCGCCAACTGGCCAGACTCGCCGGTGCGCGGCCACACAAGGACGGTGCCGCCAGGCATCTGCACGTCGAGGACCTGCGGACCTGGATCCCGCGACTGGCCGTGCTGCCCGCGTCGCGGCGGTCGGAACTGCCCGGAATCTCCCGCTCCCGCGCCAGGCAGGCGCTGGCGGGCGCCGTCGTGGCCGAGGCACTGCTCACCGTGGTCGAGGGCCCTGCGGAGATCTGCCCCTGGTCGACCACCCAGGGCCTGCTGCTGAGCCTGCTCGACGGGCCGGGGCAGCACTGTTCCGCCCAGCGATCGGTGGCCTGACCGGCGATGCCGGAACTGCCCGATGTCGAGGGCTTCCGGCGGGTGCTCGCCGAGCACGCCGCCGGGCGGACCGTGCGCGACGTCGAGGTGCTCGACAGCCAGGTGCTGCGGGGATTCGGCCCCAGGCGGCTGCGCGACACCGTCCGTGGCCGGCGATTCGCCGAGCCGTGGCGGCACGGCAAGTGGCTCGTCGCACCGGTACGCGGCGAGGGCCGCGGCGCTCCGGCGCTGCTGTTGCATTTCGGCATGACCGGTTCCCTCCGCTGGGCGGACGGGGACGAGCCGCGGCACCGGCACGACCGGGTGGTGTTCGTGTTCGGCGACGGCGAGCTCCGTTACCGGGACATGCGCAAGCTGGCCGGCCTGAGCCTGGCCGCGAACGGCGAGCAGCGGCGTGAGCTGCTGGCCGACCTCGGCCCCGACGCCATGACGATCTCCCGTGACCGGCTCGCTGAGGTGCTCGGCGGCAGGCGGCGGCAGCTCAAACCCGCGCTCGCCGACCAGTCGGTCGTCGCGGGACTCGGCAACCTGCTCGTCGACGAGATCCTCTGGCGCGCACGGATCGACCCGCGCCGGTCCACCGCGGAACTGGACCGGGCGGACCTCGACCGGCTGCACCGCGATCTGGGCACGGTACTGCGGCAGTCCGTCAAGGCGGAGCGGGTACCTCCGCGCAAGTCCTGGCTGACCGGGCGGCGTGACGAGCCGTCAGGTAGCTGTCCCCGCTGCGGCACGACGCTGCGGCGGGCGCGCGCCGGTGGCCGCGGCACCGTGTGGTGCCCGCGGTGCCAGCCCGCATGACAAGTCCCGGGAGAAAGGAGTACACGTCGAGGTATGCGGAAGTACGAGGGAAACCCGCGGGAGCCGGATCCGCGGCTGTACCCGGACATTCCGGCACCGCCGAACCCGGACATCGAGCAGGACGCGGACGAGGTCCCTGAGCCGCCGAACAAGAACGAGGTGCAGCCCGGCGACGACGTGAATCCGGAGGCGGGAACGACCGAGCCTCCGGACTAGTGCGCCTGGTCACTGCTCGTGAGTGCGGAGACGAGTTCTAACTCGCGTAGGCACTCACGAGTCGTCAGGTGGCCTTGCGCTGCAACGGTGCCCGGCCGGCCGGCTGGGTGGGCCGCTCGGCCGGGATCACGGTGGGGATGGGCAGCGTCGCCGCCTCGCCGGAAAGCGTGATCGGCGTGTCGTAGTGCCTGATCGTCACCGGCTCCCCGTGCAGCAGCCGGTAGACCGCCTTGTCCAGGTGGATCTCGACCACGAACTGGGCGCCGTGGTAACACATCCGGAACGTGATCCGCTCCAGCGCCCCTGGCAGTCGCGGCTGGAAGGTCAGCTCACCGCCGTGGTCGCGCATCCCGCCGAAGCCGGCCACCATCGCGAGCCAGGAACCCGCCAGCGAGGCCAGGTGCAGGCCGTTGCGTACGTTGTTGTGCACGTCGTGCAGGTCGGTAAGGGCCGCTTCCGAGAGGTAGTCGTAGGCGAGGTCGAGATGCCCGCACTCGGCAGCCAGCACGGCCTGCGTGCCCGCCGACAGTGAGGAGTCCCGCACGGTCAGCGCCTCGTAGTAGGCGAAGTTGCGCTGCTTCTGCTCCAGCGAGAACGCGTCGCCGCGCAGGTGCATCGCGAGCACCAGGTCGGCCTGCTTGATGACCTGCTTGCGGTAGAGATCGAAGTAGGGATAGTTCAGCAGCAGCGGGTAGTTCTTCACCGGGGTGGCGGCGAAGTCCCAGCGGGCGTGCTCGGTGAACCGTTCCGCCTGTGGGTGCACGTCGAGCAGCTCGTCGTACGGGATCAGCATCTTCCGCGCGGCCTCGCGCCAGCCCGCGATCTCGATGTCGTCGACGCCGAACGCCTCCGCGATATCCGGGTGGCGCTCACACGATTCGGCCGCCTCCCGCAGGTTCTGCTGGGCCATCAGGTTGGTGTAGACGTTGTTGTCGGTGATGGCGGAGTACTCGTCCGGCCCGGTGACACCGTCGATGCGGAACCCGCCGTGCGGATCGTGGTGCCCGAGCGAGGTCCACAGCCGGGCGGTCTCCAGCAGCAGTTCGGTACCGGCGAGGCGTTCGAACGCGGTGTCGCCGGTCGCCGCAAGGTAGCGCCGGACGGCGTCGGCGATGTCGGCGTTAACGTGGAAGGCCGCCGTTCCGGCCGGCCAGTACGCCGAGCACTCGGCACCGTTGATCGACCGCCAGGGGAAGGCGGCGCCGCGGAGGCCGAGCTGCCGGGCGCGATCCTTGGCCTTGTCCAGTGTGGAGTGACGCCAGCGCAGCGCGTCGCGTGCGGCGTCCGGCATCGTGTACGTGAGTACCTGCAACACGAACGATTCGCTGTCCCAGAAGGCATGCCCGTCGTATCCCGGCCCGGTCAGGCCCTTGCCCGGGATGGCCCTGCTCTCGCCGCGGGCGGCCGCCTGCAGGACATGGAACAGCGCGAACCGGATCGCCTGCTGCAGCTCCGGGTCACCGTCCACTTCGACGTCGGCGGTCTCCCAGAAGTGGTCGAGGTAGCGGCGCTGCTCGTCGAGCAGGCCCTCCCAGCCGGTCTGCAGCGCGCCGGCCAGCGCGGCGTCGACCTGCGCACGCAGCGCCGGTATGGAGCGCTGGGCCGACCAGCCGTAGCCCAGGTACTTGATGAGTCGCAGCTTCTCGCCCTTCGGCACGTCCACCGCGATGGTCAGCCGTGCCAGGTCGTCCTCCACGGTGATGTCGGTGCGCAGCCCGTTGTTGGTGAACAGCTGGTGATCCATCGCGGCCGCGACGCGCAGCCCCGAGCGCCTCGTGCGGTGCACGAGCACGGCGCGGTAGTCCTTGGCGTAGCTGAGCTCGTTGGCCAGCGGCGAGGCCAGGGCGGCGGACACGCGCGGATCGCTGGTGTCGGACTCGATCGGTTCGTTGGCCAGCAGGTCGGACTGGGCGACGATCTGGATCTCGTCGTCGAGAGGCTCGACCTCGTAGGAGATCGCCGCCACCGCACGCTGGGTGAAGGACACCAGCCGCTCGGTGTGCACCCGCACCCGGCGCCCGGTCGGCGAGGTCCACACGGTGTCCCGGTGCAGGGTGCCCGACCGGAAGTCGAGCATGCGGCTGTGCTCGGCGGTGTGGCCGTAACGCACGTCGAGGGGCTCGTCCTCGACCAGTAGCCGGATGATCTTGCCGTCGGTCACGTTGACCACCGTCTGCCCCGCCTCGGGGTAGCCGTACCCGGCCTCGGCATAGGGCAGCGGATGTTGCTCGTAGAAGCCGTTGAGATACGTGCCGGGCAGCCCGCGCGGCTCGGCCTCCTCCAGGGTGCCGCGTAGCCCGATGTGCCCGTTGGACAGCGCGAAGGTCGATTCCGTCCGCTGCAACTGGTCGACGTCGAGACCCCGCCAGCGCAGGTGCCACGGCGCGCACTCGTAGCCGTGTTCGGTACTGCTCACGTCCGTTCCTCCAGTAGTTCGGCGAGATCGCCGACCACGACGTCCGCGCCGTGCTCGCGCAGCGCGTCGGCCTGGTCCCCCCGGTTCACCCCCACCACGTATCCGAAGCCCCCCGCTCTGCCGGCCTGCACGCCCGCCTGTGCGTCCTCGAAGACGGCCGTGTTCTCCGGCGCCACGCCGAGTGCCTCGGCGCCGGCGAGGAAGGAGTCCGGTGCAGGCTTGCCCGCCATGCGGTCCCGCCGGATCACGAGGCCGTCGATGCGGGCCTGCACGAACCGGCTGAGGCTGGCGGCGGCGAGGACACCCTCGCCGTTGGCCGACGAGGTGACCACCCCGATCGCGAAGCCGGCGTCCCTGGCCGCCTCCAGATAGCGCACCGAACCGGCGTAGGGGCTGACGCCACGCTCCTCGATGATGTGCAGGACGAGCTCGTTCTTGCGATTGCCGACCCCGTGCACCGTCTCGGCGTCCGGGGGGTCGCCCGGGCCGCCCTCGGGCAGCTCGATCCCCCGGGAGCCGAGGAAAGTCCGTACGCCGTCGAGCCGGGGCATGCCGTCCACGTAGGCCATGTAGTCACGTTCGGTGAACGGTGCGAAGCCCTCGCCCTCGCGCGTCCGGAGGAAGGCATCGAAAGTCTCCTTCCACGCCCGCATGTGCAGCTCGGCGGTGCCGGTGAGCACGCCATCCAGGTCGAAGAGGCACGCGGAGATGCTGTCCGGCAAGCCGATCATGGCTCCACGCTACTGGCGGGGTAACCACGCCGCCACGCAGTAACACCTGCGCAACTGCAAAGATGATGAAACAAACCGGCGCAGACCCTGGCGGCGCGGCGGTGTCGCCTCCTAGCCTCGACTGAACCCCGGTACGGCAGGGAGGGCGGTATGAGCGCGATCGCGATGCACGCGAGCGACGGACTGTTCGACGCGCCGACCTCACTGCTGTTCGCGGCCGTCGCCGTTGCCGGGATCGGTGCCGCCGTGCTCGGCGCGCGCCGCGACCTGGACGACCGGACGGCCCCGCTGGCCGGACTGGTTGCCGCGTTCGTGTTCGCCGTGCAGATGCTCAACTTTCCCGTGCTGCCAGGCGTGAGTGGCCATCTTCTCGGCGGGGCGCTCGCGGCCATCCTCGCCGGGCCGTGGGTCGGCGCGCTCTGCGTGGGCATCGTGCTGGTCGTGCAGGCGCTCCTGTTCGCCGACGGCGGCCTGACCGCGCTCGGCGCGAACGTCACCAACATGGCACTGCTCGGCACGGCCGCCGGCTACCTCGTCGCGGTCGCCCTGCGCGGTCTCGCGGTCCGTTCGCGGGCCGGGCTGCTCGGGGTGGCGTTCACCGCGGCGCTGGTCAACACGGTGGTCGCCGCGCTCGGATTCGTCCTCGAGTACGCCATCGGCGGGCAGGGTGCGGTGTCCCTCGGTGGTCTCGCGACGGCGCTGGTGGGCGTGCACGTGCTGATCGGCATCGGGGAGGGCCTGATCACCGCGCTCACCGTCGGGGCGGTTGCCGCCGTCCGGCCGGACCTGGTCTACCTGCTGCGGCAGCGAGCGGCAACGAGGGAGGCGGTGGCATGACGACGGTCCGGCGCCGTGGGGTCTGGTTGTTCACCGGGGTCGCGCTGATCTGTCTCCTGCTGGCCGGAGGTGTCTCCTACCTGGCGGACAGCGCCCCGGACGGGCTCGAGTCCGTCCTGGACGACGGCTGCACGGAGACCGGCGGCGAGCTTCGTGGCTCCTGTGCGGGGCAGCACGCGCGGGACCACGCGCTGGCCGACTCACCGCTGGCCGACTACGCGGTGGCCGGCAACGACAGCCTGACCGGTGTCGCCGGCGTACTGGGGGTGCTGGCGACATTGGCGGTCGCGGGGGGCCTGTTCCGGCTGTTGCGCCGGCGAGCAGGGAAACCGGCCGGGCCGGACGGGTGAGGGATGAGCGCGTCGGTGCTGTACCGGCCCGGTGACTCCGTCGTGCACCGGCTCCCGGCACACGTCAAGATCGTCGCCGCGTTCGCCGCCGTGCTCGGTGTCGTCGCCACCCCGCGGGAGGCGGCGTGGGCGTTCGGTGCCGACCTGGTCGTGGTCGTGGCGGTCTGGGCGGTTGCGGGCGTGCCGGTGGGGTGGTTCGCGCGGCGCGCGGTCATCGAGATCCCGTTCGTGCTGTTCGCCGTGCTGCTGCCGTTCGTCGGCGGCGGGCCGCGCACGGACGTGCTCGGAGTCTCGGTGTCGGTGGAGGGCTCGCTCGCCGGGTGGAACATCGTCGCGAAGGGCACCCTCGGTGTGCTCATCTCGCTGACCCTGGCGGCCACCACGCACCCGCGGGACCTGCTGGCCGGGTTGCGGCGGCTGCGCGTGCCGCCGCTGGTGACCACGATCGCGAGCCTGATGCTGCGGTACGTGGAGGTGATCGTCGCCGAGGCCCGCCGCATGCGCCTCGCGCGCCTGTGCCGCGGCGACGACTCGCGGTTCCTCTGGCAGGCGGCCGCGGTGGCGCGCGGCATCGGCGTGCTGTTCCTGCGCAGCTACGAGCGCGGGGAGCGGGTGCATCTGGCGATGCTGGCGCGCGGCTGGACGGGAACGATGCCCGCCCCGCCCGCCGCGCCGCCCGGTGCCGCGCGGTGGCTGGCCGGGGTGAGCCCGGCCGTGCTCGTGGCGGCCGGCTGCGGGGTGGCGCTGTGGGTGACGTGAACCCGGCCCTCTTGGTCAAGGACCTGGAGTACGCCTATCCCGACGGACACCGGGCGCTCGCCGGGATCGACCTGCGGGTCGAGCCGGGCGAACGGATCGCGGTGCTCGGCCCGAACGGGGCGGGAAAGACCACGTTGACCCTGCACCTGGTCGGCGTGCTCGGCGGCGGTGGCGGCCGGGTCGAGGTTTCCGGGCTGCCGGTGGACCAGCGCAACCTGCGGGAGGTCAGGCGCCGCGTCGGCGTGGTGTTCCAGGATCCCGACGACCAGTTGTTCATGCCGACCGTCGCCGAGGACGTCGCGTTCGGGCCCCGCAACTTCGGCGTGCCCGAGCCAGAGCTCCGGCCGAGGGTGCGTGCGGCGCTCGACGCCGTCGGCATGGCCGCGCACGCGGAACGTTCGCCGATGCACCTGTCGGCGGGGCAGCGGCGGCGGGTCGCGCTCGCGACGGTGCTGGCCTGCGATCCGGAGATCCTGGTCCTCGACGAGCCGTCGTCGAACCTGGAACCCGTCGCGCGCCGCGAGCTCGCCGAGGTGCTGCTCTCGCTCGACCGCACGATGCTCATGGTGAGCCACGACCTGCCCTACGCGCTGCAGCTGTGCCCGCGCAGCGTGCTCGTCGACGGCGGCCGGATCGTGGCCGACGGGCCGACCCGGGAGCTGCTCGCCGACAGCGCGTTACTCGCCGCGCACCGGCTCGAGCTGCCGTGGGGATTCCGGCTGGACTGACGGCCCCGAGTACACCGACGGCAAGGGACGCGCGGCTTCCGTCCCCCAGACGAGGTCGGTCACGATGCGCACCGCCTCGTCCACGGCGGCGGCGACCGGTTCGCTGAGCCCGAGCCCCCTGGTGCGGACGGGTTCACAGCCGACGACGAGCACCTCGCCGGCGTCACCGCCGACGACCTGCAACAGCCGCAGGGCCGCCTCGGGCCGGATGCCGTGCGAGTCGAGCAGCGTGGGCAGTGCCGAGGGGTACTCGCCGAGCTCCGCCGCCAGCACGTAGACCTCGGCGGGGCGCCTGCCGTGCCGGGTGGCGTCGATGAGGATCGTGGTGTCGTAGCCGCCGAGCAGGTCGGTGGTGACGCGCCCGCCGCCGATGCCGAAGTCGGCGATCTGCACCCAGCTGGGCAGGACCATGTCCTCCAGCCGGTGGATCACCTCCGCCGCGAAGCCGTCGTCGCCGAGCAGCACATTGCCCACACCCGCGACCAGAACCCGTGGCCTCATGGGTCCACGGTAGAACCGTGAGCGGCGTCACACAATCCGCCGAATCAGTCGGTGTCCGGATGCGGGCGCACGTGGTGGATGAGTTCGTGCATGGTGGCGTCGGCCAGCCGGTAGTACACGACCCGTCCGCTGCGGTGTGCGGTCACGAAGCCGTGCGCGCGCAGCAGCCGCAGCGCCTGCGAGACGGCCGTGTCGCTCATCCCCGCGGCCGCCGCGAGGTCGGTGACGCAGATCTCGCGTGCGTAGTGGATGCACACCAGCAGGGTGAGGCGGGACGGGTCGGCGATGATCGAGAACCGTTCCGCCCACTGCTGCAGAGTCTCGCGGTCACCGAGGCCCGAGACGGCCGCCTCCACCCGCTGCGGGTCGATCAGGCGGCGTTCGTGGTCGATGGGCACCCACCCATGATCGCACCGCTCGCCAGTGGACCGGCGAGGCGATCCGCCGGCGGCTCCCGTTCCGGGCTCCACCGCCGCATAATCGGCGGATGAGCGCCGATGACGCGGTGGCCGCCCGGTCCTTGTGGGTGTCCCTGGAGACCGTCCACGACGTCACCTACTTCACCCCGCAGGCGCGGGTCGCCCACGAGGCGGTGGGCCTGCGCGGTTTCTGGCGCGGCTACGTCGCGATGCGGTCGGCGCCACTCGGCGCGGTGGGGGCCGCCACGGTGACCGCCGTGTTCCACAACTTCGCCCCCTCGTTCCTCGCGCGTTCGTTGCCCGCGGTGTGGGAGGTCGTGTCGCCGGCGGCCGCTCTCGCCGCACGTGCCGAGGGGGCAGCCGCCGCGCTGGACGCGTACGTGCCGTGGCTGCGTGCCGACTCCAGGTTGCCCGAGGTCCTGGACGTGCTGCACCGGCTGGTCTCCGCCGTCTCCTGGGCGGGACGGCCGCTCGCCGCCGCCAACGGCGGCCTCGACCGGCCGGAGGATCCCGTCGCCGTGGTGTGGCAGGCGGCGACGACGTTGCGTGAGCACCGCGGTGACGGGCACGTCGCCGTCCTGGTCGCCGAGGGCATCGACGGGGTGGAGGCACACGTGCTGCGCGACGCCGCGGACGGCAGCCGCTCGCTGACCCTGCCCAACCGGGGCTGGACGGACGCGGCCTGGGCCGAGGCGGCCGGGCGGCTGGCCGCGCGCGGGCTGCTGGCACCGGCGGGCGGGCTGACCACCGAGGGCGCCGCGCTGCGCGAACACATCGAACGTCGCACCGACGAGCTCGCCGCGGGGCCCTATGCCACCCTGCGGCCCGGCGAGCAGGCGCTGCTGGAGGAGGTGCTCCGCCCTGCCGCGCGCACCCTGGCCGGTGCGGTCGTCCCGTTGCCGAACCCGGTCGGCGCACCCGCGCCCTGAGTGCGCGGCGCGGGGCAGCTCAGCGCTTGCCGCGCGCGGTCAGGAACCGGTCGCTGCCGTCCCGCAGGTCGACGATCGGCCGCGGGTAGCCGAGCCGCTCGCGCTCGTCCTCCGGTAGCCGCCACGGTTCGTGCACCCGCGCGCCGCTCACCCCGGCGAGCTCGGGAACGTAGCGCCGCACGTAGTCACCGTCCGGGTCGTATCGCCGCGCCTGCGCCAACGGGTTGAGCACCCGGTTGGGCCTGCTGTCGGTGCCCGTGCCCGCGATCCACTGCCAGTTGAGCTGGTTGTTGGCGACATCGGCGTCCACCAGCAGATCGAGGAAGTGCCGCGCGCCGCAGCGCCAGTCGAGGTACAGCGTCTTGGTGAGGAAGCTGCCCACGATCAGGCGGGCCCGGTTGTGCATCCAGCCCTCCCGCTGGAGCTGGCGCATCCCGGCGTCGACGATGGGATAGCCCGTGCGCCCTTCCCGCCACGCCGTGAGGTCCGCCGGTGAGCGGCGCCAGTCGTCGTGGTGGGTGCGGTAGTCCTCGGTGACCGCGCGCGGGCGGGCGGCGAGCACCTGGTGGTGGAAGTCCCGCCACGCCACCTGGCGCACGAAGTCCCGCGCGCCGGACGAATCCGCGCCCGCGCGCTGCACGAGCTCGGTGGCCGAGAGCGAGCCGAAGTGCAGGTGCGGGGAGAGCCGCGAGGTGCCGCCCGCGGCGAGGTCGTCGTGCCGCCTGCCGTAGTCGCGCACCGGGCCGTTCAGCCAGTCCCGGAGCAGTTGCCTGCCGGCACGCTCGCCACCGGCAGGCAGCTCGGGCGCGGTGGCGCCACGGCAGATGTCGGCCTGCCCCGGCACGGTGCCCGCGTCCAGCCGGGGCATCGAGAGGCGTGCGGGCGTGCCGAGCACCCCGCGTTTCGGCGCCGCCGACCACTGGCGGAAGTAGGGCGTGTAGACGGCGAAGTGATCGCGCCCGCTCGGGGTGATCGCGCCGGGCGGTACCACGGTGATCACCGTCTCGTGCACGTGCAGCGCCCGGCGCTCGGCCTCCAGCCGGTCGCGCAGGGCGTTCTCCCGCCGGTGGGAGTAGGCGCTGACGTCGGCGGCGATGTGCACCTCGGCGGCGCCGTGCTCGGCGGCGAGGAGCGCGACCTCCTCGGTCACGTCGCCGCGGCGGATCACCAGTCGCACCCCGAGTTCACGCAGGCCCTCGTCGAGGTCACGCAGGCACTCGGCCAGGAACGCCGCGCGATTCGGCCGGTTGTAGCGGCTGCCGATGATGGCGTCGTCCAGCACGAACAGCGGGATCACCCGGTCGGCGGAGGTCGCGGCCGCGTGCAGTACCGGGTTGTCGTGGACACGCAGGTCGCGGGTGAACAGGACGATCGCGACGCTCATGCCTCACAGCCCCGCCATCAGGTCGGTCTCCGTGATACCGGGACCCTGGCCCTCGCGGATGAACCACTCGGTGCCGAAGGCGACGCGGAAACCGTCGTCGGGCATGGCGAGGAAGAACGACTGCTCGCTGATCTGGCTCGCGTGCGCCCGCATGGCGCGGCGCTTGTGGTCGACGAACGCGGACACGTCGACGGCGGCCGTGATCACCGCTTCCGGCTTGCCGAATCCGGTCTCGTTCTCGATGTCGGGCAGCTCGAAGCCGGGATCCTCGTTCGCCGCGGCGAACTCGCGCATGCCACGCAGCATGTGGTCGCGGTTGATGGTGTGCTGGTAGACGCGGGGTGTTCCGGCCAGCTCGGCCGCGCGCATCCCCACCCGGTGCACCTGAATGTGGTCGGGGTGGCCGTAGCCGCCGTTGTCGTCGTAGACGGTGAGCACGTCGGCGGACTCGTCCCGGAGGATCGCCGCGAGCTTCTGCGCGGCGTCCTCGACCGGCGCGGTCCAGAACGAGCCGGGCGCGTCGTTGGCGGGCGTGCCCATCATCCCCGAGTCGACGTAGCCGAGGAACTCCACGCGCTCGGCGCCGAGAATCTCGGCGGCCGCGTGCGTCTCGGCGACCCGCCGCCGCCACAGCGGTTCGTCCTCGGCCAGGAACCCGTCCGGGACCTCGCCGTTCTCCCCGCGCGTGGCCACCACGAGCACCACGCGGTGTCCTTCGTCGGCGGCCTTTCGCATGACGCCGCCGCAGGCGATGCACTCGTCGTCGGGGTGGGCATGGAACGTGACAAGGGTGGCCATGCTGCGACCGTACCCACCCCGCCCTCGTGAGTGCCTACCCGCGTTCTAACTCGCGTGCGCACTCACGAGGGGATCAGATGGGGCGGGCCGGTTTCAGCGGGTCATGGCCCATCGACATCAGGCGGTGCCGCCACCTCGGCTCGCCCGCGGCGGGCTCTAGGTCGTCCCGGCGCTCCTGGTACACGCGGTCGACGACCTTCTCCATCACCTCGCGGTCGTCGCGGTCGAGGTCGGTCTTGCGCTTGCCGAGGATCTCCAGTACCCGCCGCCCGGTCTCCGGACCGGCCTGGTCGGGCAGGGCCTCCTCGTCCTGCGTGGCCGCCTCGGTGCGCAGCCACTCGCTCAGCTCACGCGAGCTCATGTTGACCACGCGGTGGAAGGCGTCCCACAGTTCGTCCGTCTCTTGATCCGCCATCTCCGATCACCTCCTCCGAACGTCAGCCCGGCAACGTCTCGCCGCCGAGCGCCGCGATGACCTCGCCGGTGTAGTACGACGACAGCCGCTCGGCCGCCAGGAAGACGAACGAGGGTGCCAGCTCGTCCGGTTCGGCCGGACGGCCGAGCGGGACGTGCTGGCCGAACTTCTCGACGTGCTCCGCCGACATCGTCGCCGGGATCAGCGGTGTCCACACCGGACCGGGCGCTACGCAGTTCACCCTGATCCCGCGCGGGGCGAGCACCTGTGCCATCGCGTAGGTCCACGCGTGGACCGCTCCCTTGGTCGCCGAGTAGTCGATGAGCTTCTTGTTGCCGCGCAACCCGTTCACCGATCCGGTGTTCACGATCGCGCTGCCCTCCGGCATGTGCTCCAGCGCCGCGGCGGTCACCCGGAAGTAGCTGTGGATGTTGACGTCGAACGTCCGGATCCACTGCTCCTCGGTGAGCTCCTCGAAGGACTCCAGTTCCTGCTGCGTCGCGACGTTGTTCACCAGGAGGTCGAGGCCGCCGAGCATCCGGACGGTGTCGTCGACGACCTGCCGGCAGTGCGCGCTGTCGCCGAGGTCACCGGGCAGCAGCACGCACCGGCGGCCCTCCTTGCGGACGAGCTCCGCCGTGTCCTCGGCGTCGGAATGCTCGCTCAGGTAGGCGATCGCGACATCCGCGCCCTCCTTGGCGAAGGCCACGGCGACGGCCCGCCCGATGCCCGAGTCGCCGCCGGTGACCAGTGCGCGCCTGCCGCGCAGCAGGTCACGGCCGGGGTAGTCGGCCATCGAGTCACGCGGCTGTGGCCGCATCTGCCCGGTCTCACCGGGCGGTTGCTGCTCCTGCGGTGGCTGGTTCACTCGCGTCGTCCTCCTTGTCCGGGCTGTTCAGTCCAGGAACTTGTCCGCCGTCACCGGCAGGTCGCGGATCCGCACACCAGTCGCGTGGTAGGCCGCGTTCGCGATCGCCGCCGCGGTTCCGACGATGCCGATCTCGCCGATTCCCTTGGTACCCATGGGATTCACGTAAGGGTCGTGCTCGTCGAGCCATTGGGCCTCGATCGACTCCACATCGGCGCAGGCCGCGATGTGGTACTCGGCGAGGTCGTGGTTCACGACGAAGCCGAACCGTTCGTCGAAGACGCTGTCCTCGTGCAGCGCCATCGACAGTCCCATCGTCATCCCGCCGATGAACTGGGACCGCGCGGTGCGCGGGTTCACGATCCGGCCCGCGGCGAACACGCCCAGCAGCCGCGGCACCCGGACCTCACCGGTGGCCGCGTGGACCCGCACCTCGGCGAACTGCGCACCGAAGGCACGCATCGCGAACCGGTCCGAGTGGGGATTGGCCGGCACGGTGGCGATTAACTCGTCGCCCGGCCCGGCATCGGCCCCGTACTTCTCCCGGAACGAGCGTGCCGCCTCGACGATCGCGGTTCCCCAGTTGGTGGTGCCGGACGAGCCGCCCGCCACCGGAGCCTGCGGCAGATCCGTGTCCCCGAGATGGAGGTGCACGTCCTCGGCCGGGACGCCCAGCGCGTCGGCGGCGATCTGGGTCAGGATCGTCCAGGCCCCGGTCCCGATGTCGACGGCGCCGATCAGCACCTCGAAGCTCCCGTCGCGGCCGAGCCGGACGGTGGCGGAGGTGCCGGGCGCCGAATGCACCGGATAGGTCGAGCTCGCGACGCCGGTGCCGGTCCACCAGCCGTCCTCGATGCGGGATCGTGGAGCCCGTTCGCGGCGCTGCCAGCCGAAGCGGCGGGCGCCTTCGTGCAGGCAGCCGACGAGGTCGCGGCTGGAGAACGGCAGCCCGGTGTCCGGATCGGTCTCCGGTTCGTTGCGGACGCGCAGCTCGACGGGGTCCAGCCCGCAGTCCTCGGCGAGCTCGTCCATCGCGACCTCGGGACCGAACATGCCCGGGCATTCGCCTGGGGCCCGCATCCACGACGGCACCGGCACGTCGAGTGCCGCCAGCCGGTGGGTGGTGCGCCGGTTGGGCGCGGCGTACGTCGTCCGCGCGGGCACGCCGGTCTGCTCGGCGAACTCCTTGATCCGCGAGGTCTGCTCCACCACGTCGTTGCCGATGGCGGTGAGCCTGCCGGCCGCGTCCGCGGCGAGCCGGACCCGCTGGATCGTCGGGGTGCGGTAGCCGGCGAGGGAGAACATCTGCTGCCGCGTCAGTGCCAGCTTCACGGGACGGCCGGGCATCCGCTTGGCGGCAAGCGCGGCCAGCACGATGTGCGCGTGCGCCGTGCCCTTGGAGCCGAAACCGCCGCCGACGTAGCGGGCGATCACCCGGATCCGTTCCTTGTCCAGGCCGAGCACGGGGGCCACCGCCTCCCGCATCGCGTGCACGCCCTGCGTCGAGTCGTGCAGCGTCAGGCCGCCCTCGTCCCACAGCGCGACCGTGGCGTGCGGCTCCATCGGGTTGTTGTGGTACATCGCGGTGGTGTAGGTGGCCGCCACGGTGTGCTCCGCCGCGCGCAGCGCCGCGTCGACATCGCCCTGGCCGGTGTCGGTCGGCAGGCTCGGGTTCACCACGTCCGGCCGGTAGAGGTCGTCGCGCTCCGGCGAGAGCGTGACGTCGTGCGGCTGCCGCTCGTAGTCGGCGCGCACGAGGCCGGCCGCCTGCCGCGCCGTCTCCGGCGTCTCGGCGATCACCGCGCCGATCAGCTGCCCGCGGAAGGCGACCTCGGGGGACTGCAGGATCTCCAGCTCGGGGTCGTGGCCGGTGGCCAGCAGGGGCGCGTTGTCCGGGGTGAGCACCGTGAGCACCCCGTCGAGGGCGGCCGCGTCGCCGGTGTGCATGGTCCTGACCCGGCCGCGCGCGATCGTGGCCTGCACCGGATGCACGTAGGCGGGCCGCTCGACCGGCTGCTCGAAGGCGTAGCGGGCGCGGCCGGTGACCTTCGCCGCGCCGTCCACACGCTCCCGGGCCTGCCCCATCGACCGCGGTCGCAGCAGCTCGGTCATCGCAGCTCCTCCCCGGCGAGCTCGGACAGCACCGACACCAGCGTGTTGCGCGCCATCGGCACCTTGAAACCGTTGTCCCGCAACGGCTGTGCGTCGGCCAGCTCGGCCTCGGCTGCGGCCCGGAACTCGTCGGCCGCGGGCGGGGCTCCGCGCAGCGCGGCCTCGGCGAGGGTGGCGCGCCACGGTTTGTGCGCGACCCCGCCGAGGGCGATCCGGACATCGCGGATCGTGCCGCCGGAGAGGTCGAGTGCCGCGGCCACGGAGACGAGGGCGAAGGCGTACGACGCGCGGTCACGCACCTTGCGGTAGCGGGAGCGGGCGGCCATCGGCAGCTCCGGCAGCTCGACGGCGGTGATCAGCTCACCGTGGTTCAGCACGGTGTCCCATTCGGGATGCTCGCCGGGCAGCCGGTGCAGGTCGGCCACCGCGACGGTGCGCTCGCCGTCCGGTCCCTGCACCCGCACGCCGGCGTCGAGCGCGGTGAGCGCCACGGCCATGTCCGAGGGGTGCACCGCGACGCAGTGCCGGGACGCGCCGAGGACGGCGTGGTAACGGCTGTAGCCCTCCAGTGCGGAGCAGCCCTGCCCCGGCTCGCGCTTGTTGCACGGTGTCGTGACGTCCTGGAAGTACACGCAACGGGTGCGCTGCAACAGGTTGCCGCCGGTCGTCGCGAGGTTGCGCAGCTGCCCCGACGCCCCGGCCAGCAGTGCCTGGGACAGCACGGGGTAGCGCTCGCGGACGTCGTGGTCGGCGGCCAGGTCGCTGTTGCGCACGGCCGCGCCGATCCGGAGACCGCCGCCGGGCAGCCGGTCGACCCGGTCCAGCGGCAGCCGCGTGACGTCGACGAGCAGCTCCGGCTCGGCTACGCCGAGCTTCATGTGGTCCACCAGGTTCGTGCCGCCGCCGAGGAAGGCCGCGCGGGGGTTCCCCGCGACGGTGGCGACGGCGCCGTCCGTGTCTTCGGCGCGGCGGTAGTCGAACGGGATCACCGTGACCTCCCCTCGGCGACGGCGGCGACGGCGGCGACGATGTTGGGATAGGCACCGCAGCGGCACAGGTTGCCGCTCATCCGTTCGCGGATCTCCCCGGCGTCGAGCGCGGGTGCGCCGGCGGTGTCGGTGATGTCGGTGATGTTGGCGGTGACCGCGCTGGGCCAGCCCCGCTCCGCCTCGTCGAGCACACCGGCGGCCGAGCAGATCTGGCCGGGCGTGCAGTAGCCGCACTGGAATCCGTCGTGGTCCAGAAACGCCTGGTGCAGCGGATGCAGCTCGTCCGTGCCTGCCAGGCCCGCGCTCGTGGTGATCCGCGCGCCGTCGTGCGCGACCGCGAGGGCCAGGCAGGTCGTCGCGCGCCGCCCGTCGAGCAGCACGGTGCAGGCGCCGCACTGGCCGTGGCCGCAGCCCTTCTTGGGCGAGGTCACGCCGAGCCGCTCGCGCAGGGCGTCGAGCAGGGTGACCCTGGTGTCGACGGCGAGCGTCCGGCGCGCACCGTCCACGGTGAGAGTGATCTCGGCTTCCATGGTGGCCCTCGCTAGTCGACGGGGACGTGTGGCAGGACGTGCTCGGCCCAGGCGTCGAAGAACTTGTCCTGCTCCTCGCCCATCTGCTGGACGTAGATCTCGTCGAAGCCGGCGTCGACGTACTGCCGGACCTGTTCGAGATGCCGCGCCGGGTCGGGACCGCAGGTGAACTTCTCCCGCACCATGTCCTCGCTGACGACGCCCGCCGCCATCTCGAAGTCGCGCGGCCGCGGCAGGATCGAGGGCAACGTGCCGGGCAGCAGCTCGGTCGGCCAGAGCCGGTGGGCCGTGCGGACGCCCTCCTCCTCGGTGTCTGCCCAGCAGACCTTCGTTCCGCCCTGGGCGGGGCCGGTGCCGCCGGCCTCGCGGTACTCCCGGACGAGGTCGGCGTTCGGGACGACGGTGCAGAAGCCGTCACCGAACCGGCCGGCGATCCGGGCGGCGCGCGGCCCGAACGCCGCGACGTTGATCGGCACCGGCTCGTCCGGGCGGGTGAACACGCGGGCGTTCTCGACCGTGAAGTGCTCGCCGCGGTGGGTCACCTCCTTGCCCTCGTGCAGTGCCCGGATGATCTCGATCGCCTCGGTCAGCATGTCGATCCGGACCGGGGGCGGGGGCCAGCGATCACCGGTGATGTGCTCGTTGATCGCCTCGCCGGTGCCGACGCCGAGCGTGAAACCGCCCCGGCACTGCACGCCCGCGGTCGCCGCGGCCTGTGCGATCACGGCGGGATGGGTCCGGATGAGCGGGCACGTCACGGCGGTGGTGATCGGCAGGTCGGTCGCCTCGGAGAGCGCACCGATGACCGACCAGACGAACGGGCTGTGGCCCTGCTCCCTGATCCAGGGATGGAAGTGGTCGGAGATCCACAACCGCCGAAAGCCCGCCTGTTCGGCCTTCTTCGCCTGCCGGACGAGTTCGTGTGGCCCGAACGTCTCGGTGGCGAGGAAGTAACCCATGCTCACCATGAGCCGTGCTTACCCGGCGGCCGGTCCGGTCAAACGGCGCCGGGCCGTGCTGCCCGGTGCTACTCGGTGAGCTCCGAGCGCAGGAAGCTCAGCGTCCTGGCGAGCAGTCGGGACACGTGCATCTGCGATATCCCGACCCGCTCGGCGATCTGCGTCTGGGTCATGTTCCCGAAGAACCGCAGCATCAGCACGCGACGCTCCCGCTCCGGGAGGCCGGCCAGCAGCGGTTGCAGCGACTCGTGGTAGTCGACGTGCTCGAGTTCCGCGTCGTACTCGCCCACGGTCTCGGCCAGCGGCAGTGTGCCGCCCTCGTCGTAGGCCGCGTCCATCGACACCGACTGGTATGCGTTGCCGGCCAGCAGTCCGTCCGAGACGTCCTCGGTCGTCAGGTCCAACTCGGCCGCCAGCTCGCTCGGCGTCGGCGCCCTGCCGAGCCGCTGGGCGAGCTTGCCGCTCGTCTGGCTGAGGGCGAGGTGAAGCTCTTTCAGCCTGCGCGGCACGCGTACCGCCCAGCTGGAGTCCCGGAAGTGCCTGCGGACCTCGCCCATGATCGTCGGTACCGCGAAGGCGACGAACTCCGTGCCGCGGTCCGGATCGAACCGGTCGATCGCGTTGAGCAGGCCCAGTCTGGCCACCTGCACGAGGTCGTCCCGTGCCTCGCCCCGGCCGACGAAGCGGCGGGCGATGTGCTCGGCCAGCGGCAGGCACCGCGTGACGATCTCCGCGCGTAGTTCCTCGTATCGGGGTGTCCTCGGCGTCAGGGTGGCCAGTTCGGCGAAGAGCGGCGCCACGTTCTCGTAGCCACCGTCTTGCTCGCTGTCCCCGGTACGCGGTTGCTCGTGCGGCGTCACGGCAACGGTTACCCGCCGATGTGCGGGCTCACACCACCGGCTCCCGTCGAGGGGCTAGCGCGCGTCGAGCGCGGCCACCGTGTCGCGGACCGCGGTCGCCACCTCCGGATGCCCCAGCGGCAACGGAGGATCGATCCGGTCCCGGTCGCCCCGGAAGCTCCGGGCGACGACCTCGACGGTGACACCGGCCGCTTCGAGCTCCCGCCTCCGGGTGGCCTCCTCCGGTTCGTGCCGGTTGCCGGGAGGGGCCGAGTTCCGCCCGTGGTCGACATCGGTGGCCTCCGGATCGACCAGCAGCAGCGAGCGAACCGTGTCGGGGTGCCGGCAGGCCAGGTCGAGCACCTCCAGGCTCGCCGGCCCGCTCGTGACGAGGTCGATCGGCGCACCGAGCGCACCGGGGTCGGAGAGCAGTTCCTCCGCTTCGGTGAGCGCGCCCTCGGTGGCCACCCGGCACCAGCCGATCTGCCGGTTCCGGCTCAGCTCCGCCCAGGTCGGCGGCACATCTTCGTGCTTGGCCTCCCCTGCCGGGTCGAGCACGAGAACCACCGGCGCCCCGGTCTCGCCCTGCCACACGAGGGCGGGGCCCTCAGCGCGCGGATCGGCCTGCTGGCCCGGCGCTCCGTGTGCGACCATCGTTGCTCCTCTCATCCCTCGTGGTCACTGGCTACCCATGGGGCGGGCGGTCATGCATGCCACGGCGAATCACCTCACTTCACGTCTACAAAGGACTTAACAGGAACTGAACACGTTCGGGGAGCACGCGGGGTGCTCTTGCGATGACCTCGCCGGGGCGCGTACCGTTGGGGCAGTGGTTGAGCAGACAGCCGCACCGGGGAGTGTCGGCCAAATTCTCTGGCGGGGCCTCCGGGGCATATCTGTACGCTCGACCCCTCGGTGTCCCAGCCGACTTCTCCGGGGAACCTCCGCGTAGACCGGAAGGCGGCAGCACTATGCAGAACCTGACGAGCACGGACATGGTGATCCAGGTCGAGCAGCGGCCGGCCGGGCTTGAGGTCACGCATGTGATCGGAGAGGTCGACATCGTCGCCGCGCCGGCCCTGCAGAGTTGCGTCGACGAGCAACTTCAGCGCGTCCGATCGCTGGTGCTCGATCTGGGGGAGACCCGCTTCTTCGGCGCCGCCGGCCTTTCGGTACTGGTGCACACGTCGACGGCCGCGCAGCGCAACGCCGTGAGCTGGGCTGTGACCGGCCCGCATTCGGTGCTGCGCCCGCTGCACGTCACCGGGCTCGACCGGTCACTTCCCGTGTTCCCGGACCTGGAGGATGCGATCGCGTCCGTCGGGGAGCAGTGTGCGGCCGTCCCGGCACAGCGCTGAGCAGGACGGCGCCTGAATCGATCAAGCGCATCGTCGGCCGTGGCACGGTCAGCCTCCCGGCCGGACGGCAACGTGCACGGCGCTCTCGCCGGGCACATCCCCCGCCAGCGTCTCGATGGCCCGCGCGGTCTCGGCGAGCTCGAAGGTGCGGGTGTGCATCTTCTCCAGGGGAAAGCGGCCGGACTCGATGATCCGGATCGCCTCGCCGTAGGCACGTGCGTCGACCCCGTAGGCGCCGACGAGCGTGATCGCCTTGTTGACGAGCAGGTCGGTGTCCATCGGCACGGTCCGGTCGCCCTTGAGGCCCGCCAGCACGACGCGGCCCCCGTGGCGTACGGCGCGCAGCGCGTCGATGACGGGCTCCGCGGCCAGCGGGGTGAGCTCGAGCACGACATCGGCGCCCGCGCCGCCGGTGAGGTCGGCGACCCGTTCCACGACGTCCTCGGCATCCGCCACGATCGTGTGATCGGCGCCGAAGTCGCGCGCCAGGTCGAGCTTCGCCCGGTCGCGTTCGAGCCCGGTCACGATGACGGTCCCGGCCCCGGCCGCTCTGGCGGCGATCAGCGAAGTGAGCCCGCGCTGCCCGCAGCCGAGGATCAGTACCGTGTCGCCGAGCCGGGTTCCGCCGAGCTCGCACGCCCAGCGCACGCCCGCGCCCAGCGGGTTGAACAGCACGGCCAGCTCGGCCGGGATGTCCCCGCGCACCTTGTGCAGGATCGAGTTCGGGTGCAGGTACACGTACTCGGCCAGGCCGCCCCAGAGACCCGGCTCCCGCTCCACCGGCGTGTAGCCGTGGCTGGCTTGCCGGTCGCCACAGGAAAGGTACTGCCCGCTCAGGCACCGCTCGCACGAGTGGCAGGGGACCATGATCTCCAGCGCGACCCGGTCGCCCGGCCGGACGCCCCACCGCCTCGCGGCGTTCTCGCCGACCTCCTCGACGATCCCGAGCGGTTCGTGGCCGGGGATCAGCGGGAACGTGAAGCGGTCGCCGAGGTGCCCCTTGTACTGCTCCACGTCGCTGCCGCAGATGCCGCACGCCTCGACCCGCAGCAGCCCGTCGTCGGCGCCGATGCGCGGGCGCGGGAACTCGCGGATCTCCAGGGCACGCGGTCCGGTCTGGACGGCGGCCCGCACCATCGGAGGCATCACACGCCGCCGTCGATCACGATGCTGTTCACCCTTGTGTAATCCACAATAGACTCCACAGACTCCACGTTCACCGCGCTGCCGAACCCGCTACCCACCGCGCCCACTGCGCCCACTGCATCGTCCCCTTCTCGCTCGTCGCTCCACGTCTGTCTAGTGCAATCCCACTGCGGCGGACCCGTGGTTTCCGGGAGGGGGAAACATTGCTGCGGCCGGGCGTGCGGCCCGGGTAGAAACGCCGGTGTCCAGTCCGACGCGCGCCAGCAGAGTGCCGTGTATCCGAAACGATGGGGTTTCCTCGTGGACGCAGCCGGCTTCGTTCCCGCCTCCGACCGCGGCCGGGTGCTCGCAGCCCTCCGCCGTCAGCTCGGGTACGTGCTCGCCCGCTCCCCGTTCTACGCGAGCCTGTTCGGTGCGCACGGCCTCGGCGCCCCGGCTCTCGCGGATCTGGGTGATCTCGGCCGTTTCCCGTTCACCACGAAGTCGATGCTGCGGCAGAGCCAGGCCGACGCGCCGCCGCTGGGCCGGCACGCCGCCGCGCCGCTGTCCGAGGTGATCCGGGTGCACGCCTCGACGGGCACCACGGGCACGCCGAGCTGGGTCGGTGTCACGGCCGCCGACTCCCGTTCGTGGACGGCGACGACCGCGGCGGCGCTGCGTGCCCAGGGGCTGTGCCGGGACGACGTCCTGGTGCACGGCGCCGGGCTCACGATGTTCGTCGGCGGCCTGCCGGTCCGGGACGCGGTCGAGGACATCGGCGCGACGATGATCCCGGTCGGCACGGGTGCCTCGGCGAAGGCGCTCCTCGCGATGGACTCCTTCGACGTGACCGTGCTGCACTCCACGCCGTCCTACGCCCGCTACCTCGCCGAGTACCTGCGCGAGAGCGGCCGCGACCCGAAGGACTTCGGGCTGCGCAGGCTGATGGTCGGTGGCGAGCCGGGCGGTGGCGAGCCTGCGTTTCGCGAGCACATCGAGCGGGAGTGGGGCGCCCGTGTCACCGAGGGGCTCGGCAACGCGGACATGGCGCCGATCCTGTTCGCCGAGCGGCCGGGCGCCGCGGGGATGCGGCTGACCGGCGGCGACCACGTGTTCGTCGAGCTCATCGACCCGGACACCGGTACGGTCCTGCCGCCAGAGCCCGGCGTGAGCGGCGAGCTCGTCTACACCGCGCTCGCGCGTGAATGCTGCCCGCTCGTGCGTTTTCGTACCCGCGACCGCGTGCACGTGACCGGGCTCGACAGCGACGGTGCCCCGCTCATCCGCTGCGTCGGCCGCACCGACGACATGCTGATCGTGCTCGGCGTCAACGTCTTTCCCGCCGCGGTGCGGGATGTCGTGCAGACCCTGCATCCGCGCACCTCGGGGGCGATGCAGGTGGTGCTGGAGCGGGCGGGCCCCCGGGTAGAGCCGCCGCTGCGCCTCGACGTGGAGTGGGGCGCCGCGCCCGGCGACCACGACACCCTGCGCCGCCTGCTGGAGAGCCTGATCAGGAACCGCCTCTCGGTCCCGGCGGAGGTCAACCTGGTGCCGCCGGGTTCGCTGGAGCGCTCCGAGATGAAGACACGGCTGACGCGAGTGAGCCGGGTGAGCACAGGAGGTTGAGGATGCTGACGACGAAGGCGGCGGTGCTCCGCGAGGCCGGCCCCGACAGGTGGTGGCGGGTGGAGGAGATCGAACTCGACGAGCCGAAGGCCGGTGAGGTCCTGGTCCGGTTCCTGGCCGCCGGCATGTGCCACTCCGACGACCACATCCGGTCGGGCGACTCGCCGGGACGCCTGCCGCTGGTCGGCGGGCACGAGGGAGCCGGGGTGGTCGAGGCGGTCGGCGCCGGTGTCACCCGGGTGGGTGTCGGCGACCACGTGATCTGCTCCTTCATCCCGGTGTGCGGCACCTGCCGGTACTGCTCGACCGGCAGGCAGAACCTGTGCGACGCGGGCGCGAACGCGATGACTGGCTGCCTGCCGGACGGCACGTTCCGGTTCCACTCCGGCGGCGAGGACCTGGGTGGGATGTGCGTGCTGGGCACGTTCTCCGAGCGCGCGGTGCTGTCGGAGACCTCGTGCGTGCCCTACGAGCCGGACCTGCCGCCGGAGCTGGCGGCGCTCGTCGGCTGCGGGGTCACGACCGGCTGGGGATCGGCCGTCTACGCCGCGGGTGTCCGTGCCGGGCAGACCGTGGTGATCTTCGGCATCGGCGGCGTCGGGATCAACGCCGTGCAGGGCGCCCGCTATGCCGGTGCGAAGCACGTGATCGCGATCGACCCAGTGCCGTTCAAGTTGGAGATGGCCAAGAAGTTCGGCGCCACGCACGCCCTCTCCGACCCGGCGCAGGCGCGGGAGCTGGTCGTGGAGCTGACCAGGGGGCAACTCGCCGAGCACGCGATCCTGACCGTCGGCGTGATGAACACCGAGGTCGTGCGGCAGGGGGCCGAGATGGTCGGCAAGGACGGCCAGGTGACCGTCACCGGCGTCGGCGACTACGAGCTGGGCGTGCCCGGCGGCCTCATGACGTTGTACCAGCGGCGTTTCCACGGAGCACTGTTCGGCAACGCCAACCCGCTCCACGACATCCCGCGGCTGCTCGGGCTGTACCGCTCGGGTGACCTGCGGCTCGACGAGCTGGTGACGCACCGCTACCGGCTCGACGAGGTCAACGACGGTTACCGCGACATGCTCGCCGGCAAGAACATCCGCGGCGTGATCATCCACGGGGAGTCCTGATGGTGAACTCGATTCTCGACCCGACCGGCGGCGCCGCGAAGGCCTCCGAGAACGCCGTGCTCGCCTCGCCGCGCGCGACGCTGCGGGGTGCGACGGTCGGCCTGCTGGAGAACACCAAGCAGAACGCGGCGCTGTTCCTCGACGAGGTGGGCAGGCTGCTCACCGACGAGTACGGCGTGGCCGCGGTGGTGGCCAGGACCAAGACGGCGTTCGCCCTTCCGGTGCCCGACGCGCTGCTCGACGAGCTCGCGACCAGCTGCGACGCCGTGATCACCGGTGTCGGCGACTGCGGCTCGTGCAGTGCCTCGGCCGTGGCCGACGGTGTCGCCTTCGAGCGGCGGGGCATCCCCGCCGCGGTCGTCTGCAGCGATGCGTTCGCCGTGACGGCCGACACGATGGCCGAGCTCAAGGGGGCGGCAGGCTACCGCTACACGACGACCGCCCACCCGGTGGCGGTGCTGACACCCGGGCAGGTGCGCGAGCGCGCGCGCCAGGCGCTGCCGGACATCGTGGCCGTCCTCACCGGGGGTGTCGCGTGAGCCCCGACCCCGACGTCGCCCAGGAGGCCATCGAGTACTGCTACGAGCGGGACTGGACGGACGGGCTGCCGGTGGTGCCCGCGTCCCGGCCGCGGGTGGACGCCTTCCTCGCCACCACCGGGCGCGCTCCCGGGGAGGTCATCGGCCGCAGCGAGCAGTTCGACCGGGAGTGCACCGTCGAGCAGGCGGCGATCAGCGCGGTCATGGCCGGCTGCCTTCCCGAGTACTTCCCGGTCGTGCTGGCCGCGTGGGAGGCGCTCATGCGCGACCGGGCGGCACGCGGCGGTGGCTGGCAGAGCACCAGCGGTCCCGCCCCGCTGCTCGTGGTCAACGGGCCCGTGCGGGCGGAACTCGGGTTCAACTGCGGCGGTGGTGTCTTCGGGCCCGGATTCCGTCCGAACGCGACGGTCGCAAGGGCGATCGGGCTCATCGTCCGCAATGCCTTCGGCATCCGGCCGGGCGTGCTGGAACAGGCCACCCAGGGCCTGCCAGGGCGGTGGTCGATCTGCCTCGGCGAGAATGAGGAGGAGAGCCCCTGGGCGCCGCTGGCCACCGAGGCGGGGCAGCCGCCGGACACCAGCGCGGTGTCGGCGATGCTGCTGCGCACGTGCGAGTTCGTCGACAACCGGCACACCCAGGACCCCGAGCAGATCCTGCACGACTTCGCGGACACCATCTCGCGTACCGGCTCGCTCATCTTCCGTGACACCTCGGTGGGCGTGGTGTTCAGCCCGGAACACGCCCAGCTGCTCGCCAAGGCCGGCTACGACAGGGCCGACGTGCAGGCGTGGTTCCTCGAGCACTGTGGACGGACTCGCGCGGACCTGCGCCGTGCCGGCAAGGACGGCGTCGGCGAGAACGGTGTCCGGCACGCCGGCGAGCCCGGCGGTCCCGGGGACGAGGAGTTCGAACGGTTCCTGCCGTCGACCCGGCACGTGCCGGTGCTCGTGGCCGGCTCACGGAACGCGGCGATGTCGATGGTCGTGCGGGTGTTCGGCGTGTGGTCCGGCGAGGCGGTTCCGGTGGGAGGCGCGAGATGATCGATGAGAACGGGCTGCGGGAGATGCGGGCGACGCTGCACAGGCGGCTCGGCGTCCTGGAGGCGGCGGCCGAGCTCAGCTCTCCTGGAGCGGGCTCATGACCGACCTGGACACCGATCCGTACTCCAAATCTGGTCCACTGTGGATGGAGGGGCGGACCGCGATCGTCACCGGCGGAGGGCTGTCCGGCTCCGCGGGCGGTGTCGGGTACGCGACGAGCTGCGTACTCGCCCGGCACGGTGCCCGCGTCGCCGTGGTCGACCGCGACCCCGAGGCCGCCGAGCGCACCGTGTCGGCGATCGAGGCGGCCGGCGGCGAGTCCGTGGTCGTCAAGGCCGACCTGACCCGTGACGGGGACTGCGAGAGCGCCGTCGCCGCTGCGGTCGGCCGGTTCGGCTGCGTGGACACGCTCGTCAACAACGCGGCGTCCGGCGACCGGGCGGGCCTGTTCGACACGACGCCGGAGCGCTGGGACGAGCTGATCGATCTCAACCTCAAGACGGCCTGGATGATGACCCGGCACGCGGCACCGGCGATGACCGGCGGCGGTGCGGTCGTCAACGTGTCCTCGGCCGCGGTGAACTCGCCGGGCCCTGGCAGCGTCTACGGCATCGGCAAGGCGGGTGTCGAGTACCTGACGCACGGCGCAGCCTCGACCCTCGGCCCGCTGGGCGTCCGGGTCAACTGCGTTCGGGTTGGCGCGATCTGGACGTCTATGGCGGCACGCGACCTGCCGGAGGAGGCGCGGGAGGCGCGCCGGAGGATGGTCGCGCTCGGTAGCGAGGGCACGAGCTGGGACATCGCCTACGCGGCGCTGTACCTGGCGAGCGACCGGGCCCGCTGGGTCTCCGGAACCGTGCTGGACGTCAACGGTGGCGGCCCGGCCGGGCGTGGCATGCCGAGCAGGTCGGCGCGGGCGGCAAAGGCGGAGCGGTCATGAACACCCCTGCCGCGCGGGTCGCGCTGGTCACCGGTTGCGGCAAGCGTGACGGGGTGGGGCAGGCGATCGCACGCGCCCTCGCCGCCGAGGGCACCGCGATCGTCGTGGCCGACCGGCTGCCCACCGGGGTGCCGAACCTGCGCCAGGAACGTCTCGGTGCCGGGGCGGGCGAGTGGCGCGGGATCGAGAGCCTGGTGGCGGCGATCACCGAGGAAGGCGGGGTCGCCTCGGGTGTCACCGGCGACATAGGTGACGAAGCCGACGCGCGCCGCATGGTCGACGAGGCGCGGGAGCGGCACGGCAGGCTGGACATCCTGGTCAACAACGCCGCCGCCCCGCAGGGACCGGACCGCCGGGACGTCGAGGAGGTGCCGGTCGAGGTCTGGGACCAGGTGCTGCGGACCAACCTGCGCGGGACATACCTGATGTCGCGGTTCGCGGTGCCGCTGATGCGGCGGCAGCGGTGGGGCCGGATCGTGAACATCTCGTCGATGGCCGGCCTCGTCGGCGCCCCGTACTCCACGGCTTACTCGGCGTCGAAGGCCGCGGTGATCGGGCTGACCCGGTCGCTGGCGATGGACGTGGCGGCGTGGGGCGTGACCGTGAATGCCATCTGCCCCGGCCTGGTGGGCACGAGCAGGGCGATCCTGAGCCTGGAACCGGACCTCGACGAGGCGGCCGAGCTCGCCAGGCGCGGCCGGTCGATCCCGGTCGGCCGGGTCGGCACGCCCGAGGACGTCGCCGCCGCGGCCCGCTACCTGGCGTCCGAGGACGGCGGGTACGTGACCGGCCAGACCCTCGCGCTCGACGGCGGCGGCCTCCAGCCCTTCCCCCTGCCGCGGCCCTCGTGAGTGCGCACGCGAGTTCTTACTCGTCTCCGCACTCACGAGGGGCAGGGGCGAGCGGCGGCGCGGTCACGACGTCCGCGGACCGCTGAACGCGCGCTCCCGTGCCCTGCCGTCCGGGCTGTCGTCGAAGAGGCGGGCGTCCTGATCGTGCTCGGCCGCGCCGTCCCGCTCCGGCTCCGGGGCGGGCCGAAGGAGGCGTTCGGTCCGCAGGTGCGGGACAGCCTCCGGGTGCTCGCAGCGGACCCACTGGACGAGGCGTTCGCGGACGAGGCAGCGCAAGTCGAACAGCGTCGGCGCGTCCACCGCGCTGACCAGGGCCCGGACCCGCACCAGCGTGTTGACGGCGTCGGTGACCTGCAGGACGCTCACCCGGCCGTCCCACAGTTCGGTGCCCTCGACGATCCGGTGCAGCTCGTCGCGCATCTCCTGTACCGGGATCGCCCAGTCCACGTCCATCTCGACCGTGCCGAGCAGCGCGGCGTGACGCCGGGTCCAGTTCTCGAACGGCTGCGACATGAACTGCGAGGTCGGGATCACCAGGCGGCGGTCGTCCCAGATGTGCACGACCAGATAGGTCAGCGTGATCTCCTCGATGCGGCCCCACTCGCCCTCGACGATGACCACGTCATCGAGCCGGATGGCGTCGCTGAAGGCGATCTGCAGGCCGGCGAAAACATTGCCGAGCAGCGACTGCGCTGCCAGTGCAGCGATGGCACCGATGACACCGGCGGAAGCGAGCAGGCTGGTGCCCGCTGCCCGGGCGCCGGGGAAGGTCATCAGCATCGCGCCGAACGCCAGCACCGCGATCGCGGCCACGGTGACGCGGCGGAGCAGGGTGATCTGCGTCTGCACCCGCCGGGCGTGCCGGTTGTCCCTGACGTCCACGTGGAGGCGGGACAGCGTCGTCTGCTCGACGACGATGAGCACGCCGGCCAGCAGCCATGCCCCGGTCGCGATGAGCGCCAGGGTCAGCGCGTGCGAGACCCAGCCGTGCCAGGCGAAGGCGGGCAGGGTCACCAGGACGGTGACCCTGAGGATGAGCAGGGCGCCGAACCAGCGCAGTGGCCTGCGGGTGTGCTCGGCCAGCTCGCCGAGCAACCGCGAGCGCCTGCCCATCCTGCGCAGCGTCCGCCGCAGCAGGTGCTCGGCACCGAGGAAGGCCACGAACACGGCGACGGCGACGGCGGCCGCTGAGACGAAGCGTACCCAGGCGTCGGACATCGATGTGCGCTCCTCCCTGTCGACACACACTCAGGGAGGCCTACCCACACGATCGAGGGGGCTCAACATCTAGTGGGTACTGCGGGCGCGGTAGGCGCGCATCTTGTGCCGGGCGCCACAGATGTCCATGCTGCACCAGACGCTGTTGCCCGCCGGCGAGCGATCGTGGAACACCCACCGGCAGTCGGCGTTGCGGCATGTCTTGAGCCGCGCGAGCGCTCCGGTGACCCCGGCGGTGAACAGTACCGCCAGCAGGGTGCCGAGCAGGCCGTCGATCCCGCGCACGTGACACGGCCGCAGTTCGGGCTCCCCGGCGGCGGTCCATCGCGGCCCGTCCAGCGTCTCCCGGGCGAGCCGGTCGAGCGCCGCGGACGTCGCCGCAGGATCGATGCCGCCGAGGTGGTCGCGGATGGTCTCGCGCGCCCGCACCAGCCGGGCGAGCTGCCGCTTGTCCGGTTCGACGGTGCCCAGCCGGTGCTCGCGCAGCCACGCCGCCGCGGTCGCGGGGGTGGCGAAAGCGTCCTCGGCGTACAGGAAACGGGCGGAGTTGCAGAAGTCCTCCAGCGAGCTGAGTTCACCGGGGGCCGCGGACCGGGAGAACGGCATCCCGCCATGTTACCATCTAATCCATCTAAACGGTAACTGAGTGAACGGGGTGCTGGGGTGCGCGACTGGGAACTTCCGGAGACACACGAGACCGCGGGCGGCATCGTCCGGTGGGCGCGCTGGGGAGCGGGACCGCCGGTGGTGCTGCTGCACGGAACGCCGTTCTCGTCGGTGGTGTGGCGCGACGTGGGCCGGGCGCTGGCCGAGCGGCACGAGGTCTTCGCCTGGGACATGCTCGGCTACGGCCGGTCCGAGATGGCCGAGGGGCAGGACGTCTCACTGCGGGCGCAGGCGGAGATCTTCGCGTCCCTGCTCGATCGGTGGGGACTGGACTCGCCCGCCGTGGTGGCGCACGACGTCGGCGGGGCGGTGTCGCTGCGCGCCCACCTGTTGCACGGTGCGCGCTACCGCGCGCTCGCGCTGGCCGACCCGGTCGCGCTGGCGCCGTGGGGCTCGCCGTTCTTCCGGCTGGTCGCCGAGCATTCCCCGGTCTTCGAGCAGCTACCGCCGCACCTGCACCGCGCGCTGGTGCGTGAGTACGTCGGTTCGGCGAGCGGTCCCGGACTGCATCCCGCGGTGCTCGACCGGCTCACCGAACCCTGGCTGGGCGAGCGCGGCCAGGCGGCGTTCTACCGGCAGATCGCCCAGGCCGACCAGCGTCACACGGATGAGATCGAGGACCGTTACGCGCGGCTCGAACTGCCGGTGCTCGTGTGCTGGGGCGCCGAGGACACCTGGATCCCCGCGGAGCGGGGGCGGCGACTCGCCGCGCTGATACCCGGGGCCCGGTTGCGGATCATCGAGGGCGCCGGGCACCTGGTCCAGGAGGACGCGCCCGGCCGGCTCACGGCGGCACTGACCGACTTCCTGCCCGGCTAGGCTGTGTCCTGCTCTGAGAGCCCGTCCCTTGATCCCATGCAGCCGCGGTGTTGTGCCTGGTCACCTCTCGTGAGTGCGCACGCGAGTTAGAACACTGTTACGCACTCACGACCGGTGACCTGCGGAACCAGTGGCGACGCGGCGCAGCCAGTGCACGTCCATCTTGCCGCTCGGGAGGCGCCGGATCTGCGGCACGAACACCACCTCGCGCGGGCGCTTGTACCCGGCGAGCGTGGCACCGACGTGCCCAATGATCTCCGCGCCGTCCACAGCTCTCCCCGGGCGGGTGGCCACCACGGCGACGATGCGCTGCCCCCAGCGCGGGTCGGGCACGCCGACGACGTTGGCGTCGGCGACCGCGGGGTGCTCGCCGATCACCTGCTCGACCTCCTCGGCGAACACCTTCTCCCCGCCGGTGTTGATGACCCGGCTGTCCCGCCCGAGCAGCACCAGCGACCCGTCCGCCTCGACGGTCGCCAGGTCACCGGCGACGACGTACCGCCGCCCGCCGACCGTCCGGAATGTCTGCGCCGTCCGGTCCGGATCGTCCAGGTAGCGGGTCGTCTCCGGGGCCGGCCCGGCGAGCCTGCCCACCTCGCCCGACCCGGGGGTGACATCGCGGCCCGCGTCGTCGATCACCCGGCAGTCCGGCAGCAGCTCGAACCGCGCCGTGACCGACCGCTCGCCACGGGTCGTCACCGACTTCGCGAACGGACCGCCCTCGGACGCGGCGAGCACGTCCTCCAGCGCGGCGTCGAAGTGCCGCAGCAGCCGTGCCTTCACCTCGGCGCTCCACAGCACGCCGACGCTGACGATCCTGGTGAGGCTGCTCAGGCCGTACGGCCGTCCCCGGTCTGCCGCGCGGTCGAGCGCGTCGGCGAGCGGCACGGCGAACACGTCGCCGACGAGGAAGATCTCGCGCACGTGGTGCCGCTCCGCCTCGCGGGCCAGCTCGTCCGGATCGTAGGAACGCGAAGGCAGGTACACGACCGTGGCACCGGTAAGCAGCGCGCCGAAGCTGGTGTAGACGCCTGTCGCGTGCATCAGCGGCGGCGCGACGAGCGAGGCGCGGTCCGGATCTTCGGCGAGTAGCTTGCGGACGGCCGAGCGCAGGCCTTCGAGATCATCGGGCAGCTCGATGCCGAGCGGCTGCAGGCCGTTGGCCGCCACGACGCCGAGCAGCCACCGATGCTGGGACAGCACCCCTTTGGGGCGCCCGGTGGTGCCGCCGGTGAACATCAGCCACTCGTCGTTGCCGGAGCGCTCCATGCGCGGCAGGGCGGGGACCTCCCGGACGACCCGGCCGTAGTCGTCGGCCTCCGCGGTGCCGGTGTCGCCGAGCCGGATCAGGGTCCGCAGTGCGGGCAGCCTCCCGGTCACCGCGGCCACCCGCTCGTCGAGGGCCGCGTCGAACACCAGTGCCGAGGCCCCGGCGTCGGTGAGCAGTTCGAGCAGTTCCCGTTCGCGGTAGCGGTAGTTGACGTTCACCGGCACCGCCCGCAGCTTCATCAGTGCCAGCACGGTCTCGACGTACTCGGGCCCGTTGAACAGCGCGATCGCGATCCGGTCGCCCCTGCCGAGCCCGTCCTCGGCGAACCGCCCCGCGAGCCTGCTCGCCCGCGTGTCCAGTTCGCGCCAGCTGCGGCGCGTACTCCCGTGGACGATCGCCACCCGCTCCGCCGCCTCGTCGGCGACGACTTCCAGCAACGTCGCGAGGTTGTCGTCCATGGCGATCCACTCCTCGTCGACGGCAGGCAGCGTACGGAGCGCACAGTCTGCCGCCGCGCGAGGCCGGGGGGCAACGGCCTCGTCCGTCAGCCGGAAGCCGGACCGAGCCGGTGGCGCAGCGCGCGGCGCAGCTTCGACGGCCAGGGAGCGGGCCGCACCCCGGCGTGCTCCAGCGCGTCGGCCAGGACGTGCAGGACGTCGTCGCCGGTCGTGTCCTCGAGCTCCACCTCGATCTCCCGCCACGTGTCGATGCCGATCGCCTCGTCCGCCTCGGCGGTCACGTGGTCGTCCGTCAATGTCGCGAGGGGACGGTTCTCGGCGTCGAGCAGGGGGTAGGCGTATCTGGTGCTCCTGATCCGGGCGATCGGCGTGAGCTCACGGTCGCCGATCCGGTCGCGTACGTGCTCGCGCAGCGCCTGCGGCACCGTCTCGGTGGACTGTCCGAGTGGTTCCTGGACCTCCTCCCGGTGACCGTCCGGCCGGGGCAGCTTCAGGTGCCAGCCCGCGTCGTGCCCGCCGGTGCGGCGGCGCACGGTGATGCCCGCCTCGGTCAGCCGGTGGTCCGCGGTGTCGAAGTAGGTGGCCTCCAGCGCCGACTTCACCGGGTCGCCCTGGCGGGCCACCGGGCCGACGCCGTCCAGCCGCGGAACCGGCCGGTCCAGGTCCAGTTCGAACTTCAGCTCGCGCTCGATCATGTGAGGTCATGGTACCGACGTGTGCCGGCCCGGGCCGGACGGCCGACAGCAAACGATTTCTTGACAAGGCAAGTTGTCGGTGCGACGGTGAGGACATGCACGATGTGACGGTGATCGACGACCCGGCGGCTGCCGAGGTCTCGCTGGACCCGATAAGGGCCCGGTTGCTCACCGAACTCGCCGAACCGGGGTCGGCCACGACGCTCGCCCAGCGGGTGGACCTGCCCCGGCAGAAGGTCAACTACCACCTGCGGGCGCTGGAGCGGTACGGGCTGGTGGAACTGGTGGAGGAGCGGCGCAAGGGCAACGTCACCGAGCGCATCCTGCGTGCCACGGCTCTGTCCTACGTCATCTCGCCGAACGTGCTCGGTGCCGTGCAGCCGGATCCGGAGCGCTCGCCCGACCGGCTCTCGGCCCGCTGGCTGCTCGCGGTCGCGGCGCGGCTGGTCCGGGACGTCGGTGAACTGATCGTCGGCGCCAGCCGTGCCCGCAGGCGGCTGGCGACCTTCGCCCTCGACGGCGAGATCCGGTTCGCCTCCGCGGCCGACCGCGCCGCGTTCGCCGACGAGCTGGCCGGCACGCTGACCACATTGATGTCGAAGTACCACGACGAGTCGGCGACGGGCGGGCGCGACCACCGGATCGTCGTGGCGGTGCATCCCCGGGTGCCGCGCGACGAGGAGCCCGGCTGACTCGTGAGTGCCTACGCGAGTTCTAACTCGCGTAGGCACTCACAAGTAGAGGGCCTCGATCTCGGCGCGGTACTTCTCCGCGATCGGCTTGCGTTTCAGCTTCATCGTCGGCGTCACCTCGGCGCCGCCCGGCTCCCAGAACGCGGGCAGGACCGTGAACTTCTTGACCTGCTCCACCCGCGCCAGCTTCTCGTTCGCCGCCTTGATGCCGGACTCCACGGCGGCGCGCAGTCCCGGGTCGGCGGCGAGCGCGGCGGGCGAGGTGTCGGCCAGCCCGTGCTCGGCCGCGTAGGCCGCGGCGGCGTCCGGGTCCAGGGTCACCAGCGCCACGACGTAGGGCCGGTTGTCGCCGATGGCCACGGAGGCGCCGACGAGCGGGCAGGAGACCTTGATCGTGTTCTCGATGTTCGCCGGGGACAGGTTCTTGCCCGACGCGTTGATGATGAGCTCCTTCTTCCGGTCGACGATCGTCACGAACCCGTCGGCGTCGACGGTCGCGACGTCACCGGTGTGCAGCCAGCCGTCGGCGTCGATGGTCTCCGCGGTCTTGTCCGGCTGGTTGCGATAGCCCTTCATCACCAGCGGCCCGCGCACCAGCAGCTCGCCGTCGTCGGCGAGCCGCATCTCCGTGCCCCGCAGCGGCTTGCCCACGGTGCCGATTCGGAACGCGCCGGGCCGGTTGGCCAGCGCGACCGCCGAGGTCTCCGACATGCCCCACACCTCGTAGACCGGGGTCCCGAGGGCGAGCACCCACTCCAGTGCCTCGGGGGCGATCGGCGCCGCGCCGGACGCCGCGAACCGGACCCGCTCCAGGCCGAGCTTGGCGCGCACCTTGCCGAGCACGAGCGTGTCGGCGAGCCGGTGGCGGGCGCGCAGCGCGGCGGGCACCGGCTCGCCCGCCGACTCCAGCCGGACCTTCCTGGTTCCCACGTCCAGTGCCCACGCGGCGAGCCGTCGCTTGGTGCCGTTCGGCTCCGCGGCGAGCGCGGCCTCGATCGTCGCCTTGACCTTGTACCAGACTTGGGGTACCGCGCCGAAGAACGTCGGCCGGGTGTCCGGCAGCGCCGCGATCAGCTGCTTCTGGTCGCTCACCGTCGTGATCTGCAGCCCGGTCACCAGGTTCTGGTAGTGGGCGCCCCAGCGGTTGGCGACGTGCGCGTCCGGCAGGTAAGACACCACGCTGTCGTCGCCGGTGATCGTCGCCAGGTCGAGCATCGCGTCGATCTCGGCGAGCATGTTGGCGTGCGTGAGCTCCACGCCCTTCGGGGGGCCGGTGGTGCCGGAGGTGTAGATGACGGTGAGCACGTCGTCGGGCCGCACGGCCTGCCAGGTCCGCTCGAAGTCGAACTCCGGAGCCGGCGTGGCCTCCAGCTCCGCCAGAGTCAGCGCGCCCTCGGCCGGGCCGTCGACGCAAACCAGCCGCTCCACCGCGGTGCCTGCCGCCGCGGCGGTGCGCAGCTTGGGCAGGAACTGCTCCTCGCAGATCACCACCCGGGCACCAGAGTCGCGCAGCACGTACCCGACCTGCTCGGCGGCCAGTGTGTTGTAGATCGAGAACGGCGTCGCGCCCGCGTGCACGGCACCGGTGTCGGCGAGGTGGAACTCCGGGCGGTTGGTGAGCATCAGCGCGACCGTGTCGCCGGGGCGCACGCCGAGGCCGGCAAGGCCCGTCGCGATGCCGCGCACCCGCTTCGCGTACTGCTCCCAGGTCACGGTCACCTGATCGCCGGGCGTGCGCAGCGCCACCGCGCCGGGTGCCCGCGCGGCGGTCTGCTGGAAGGCCGCGCACAGACTGCGTGCCGTGGGGACGTTCACGTTCATCGGGAACTCCACTCGTCGGGCGATGCGGACAAGGGTGAGCCGCGGGAACGCTATTGTCAAGCTGTCAATAACTTCATGATACTGACGACGCCACCCACCCCTACCGGGGCACGGTGGGGGAATGGGATGCTGTGGCCGGTTCGGACCAACTTGCGCGCTGGCGGAACCGACGGCCGGCGTGCGGCGTCATTGTGCTGAGGTCAGCGAGAACTGGGGGGAATGAGCGCGATGCCGGACAACGTCGACGCCAGCGAGCGCATGGTGGATGACTGGACCCGGCGTGTCCAGGAACAGGCTGAGCGCTACCAGGCGATGGCCGCCAGGGTGGAGGGCCTCTCGGTCACCGAACGCTCCCGGGACGGCGCGGTCGAGGTGACCATCAGCTCGAAGGGGCTGCTGACCAACCTGGTGATCGCGGAGAGTGCGCAGGGCAGGCGCATGGCCGAGGTGTCGGCGCTGATCATGCGCACCGTGCAGGCCGCGCAGGCCCGCATTCCCGAACTGCTGCAGCAGGCGATGGCGGAGACCATCGGCACCGAGGACCAGACGGCGAACAAGGTCTTCGAGGACGCCAGGAGGCAGTTCCCGGACCCGCCGGAGGACGAGCCTGCGCCCCCGGAGCCGCAGCGCGAGATGCGCTTCGGGCCCGAGGATGAGGAGCCGCCGCCGGCCGGCCGGCCGGGCGAGCCACCGAAACAGCCCCAGCCTCCTCCCCAGCCGCCGCAGGCACGGCCGCGCAGGCGCGCCGCGCCGGACGACGACGATGACGACTTCGGCGGACGCTCCATCCTGTCCTGATCTCTGCGGCCGGCAAGGGGGACCACATGGCACAAGGCGGTTTCGAGGTCGGCACCGACCTGGACGCGCACGCGGGGCAGCTCGACGGCTGTACCGACCAGCTGCGCCAGGCCGTCGACGCGGCGCGGCAGGTGAGCATGCCCACGGATGCCTACGGGATCCTGTGCCAGCCGTTCCGGATGCTGCTCGACCCGGTCGAGCAGTACGGCATCGACGCGCTGAACGAGGCGGTGTCGGCGATGGAGTCCGCTGCCGGCAAGGTCCGCAAGGCCGCGCAGCACTACCAGAGCACCGAGGACGACATCACCTCCACACTGCGGACAGGTGACTGATGGCCGACGGCAACCCGCTCGTCGCGGACGCGCCGCAGGACGGAGACGGCCCAGGCGCCCTGACCGGGGGCAACGGCGAGCACGGCTGGGCAGGCGGCATCGGCATCGCCGAGTCGGCGATCGACGCCTACAACGGCATCTCGGAGGGCAACTGGGTCGAGGGCGGCCTCGGTGTGCTCGGCCTCGCCGCGGAGGGCGCCGCCGCGGCGATCGACCCGTTCGGCTGGCTGATGTCCTCGGTCGCCTCGTTCCTGATGGAGCACGTGCAGCCGCTGAAGGACATGCTCGACTCGGTGGCGGGCGATCCGCCGGTGATCCAGTCGTACTCGGAGACGTGGTCCAACGTCTCGACGTCACTGGAGGAAACCCAGGTCACCTTCGCCAACGCGGTGAAGAACGGAACGACCGGCTGGACCGGTGAGGCCGCGGACGCCTACCGCGACTCCTGCAAGGAGCAGGAAGAGGCGATCAGCGGGGCGGCCACCGTCTCCGGCGCGATCAGCACCGTGGTGATGATCATGGGCGAGGTCGTCGCCTTCGTCAGGGAGACCGTGCGGGACCTGATCGCGGACCTGGTCGGCAAGCTGATCTCCTGGGTGCTGGAGACGGTCTTCTCGCTCGGCTTCGGCACGCCGGTCGTGGTGGCGCAGGCGGTCACCGCGATCTCCAAGTGGGCCACCAAGATCGCCGATCTGCTCAAGCGGCTCCTCGACACCATCCGCAGGGTCTCCCCGCTGCTCGGCAAGCTGGCCGATGTCTTCGCCAGCATCATCAAGGTGTGCGGCAAGATCGCCGGCAAGTTCACCGGCCTCGACGTGATCAGCACCAGGAACATCAAGCCGGGCGGCTTCTTCCAGGGCGGTGGCCCCGACATCCCGACGACCGGCGGCGGGTCCGGCTCCGGCGGGTCAGGGTCCGGTGGCTCCGATGGTGGCGGTGGCTCCGGTGGTTCCGATGGCTCCGGCGGCTCCGATGGTCCGGACTCCGGCGGATCGGACGGCTCCACCACGAACGTCTCCGGCGGCACGAACGGCGCGAACGGCACCGACACACCCTCGACCACCCGTGGCGGCAGCGGCAACGGCAGCGGCAACGGCAGTGCCGCCGGTGCCGCGGACACGCCACCGGTAACCCGGGGAGGCACGTCCGATCCGGACGGCTCGCCGGGCACCCGCGGTGGTGACGACGGCACGTCTGGGGGTGACATGCCGACGACCACCCGTGGCGGAAACAGCGATACGTCCGGTGTGGACAGCCCGTCGACAACCCGTGGCGACGGTTCGACGTCTGGTATGGACAGTTCGACGACAGCTCGCGGCGGGGACGGCGGAATGCCCGGCCCGGCCACTCCCACCACCGCTCGCGGCGACGGCGGAACGTCCGGTGTGGACACACCACCATCCACTCGAGGTGTGGACGGCGGTGCGAACGGTTCGTCCGGTGGCCCGGCCGGCCACAGTGGAGGATCGTCGAGTGCTTCCTCGTCGAACACTCCCGACGGATCCTCGCCGCGCGCCGGCGACGGTGGCCAGTCCGCGCCGGGCTCTCCGGCGCCGTCGCGGGCCGATTCGCCCGCCGCCGGCCACACCGGCGGCGGCGAGCACGGCGGGTCCGGAGCATCGTCGCCGGACGACGGCCAGCACAGCGCCGGCACGCCGAGCGCGGACACACCAGCCCCTCGTGGCGGTGGCGCCTCGGACGGCACGGCCGCGAGCGCGACCTCGCCCGCCGCGCCATCGGCGTCCGCGGCACCGCCACGCATGGGGGACGCCGGTCCGGCCGGGCTGCCTCCCCAGCGCGGCCCGGAGAGCGGCCCGGCCGGCACGTCGCCGCAGCAGGGACAGCCGGTGGCGGGCGGACCCCCCGGTGGCGGTGGTCAGGCGCCGGGCACCGCACCCTCGGGCGGCCGTCCCGGCAGTGGCGGAGGCTGGACGGGTACCCCCGGCGGTCCGGGGGCGCCCGCGCCGCGGACGCCGGAGGCTCCCGGCCGTCCCGGTGCCGCCGGGCAGTCCGGCGGCACCCCGCACGCCGTTCCCCGTGGCGGCCCGAGCGCTCCCGCGCAGCCCGGTCCGCCTGCGCACGCCCCGGGGCAGCGGCCCGGGGCCGGTCCGGACGGTCCCGACCGTGGCGCGCCGCCGAATCGTGGCGAGCAGCCCGGTCCTGGCCCGGACCACCGGGCCGACCCCAACGATCCGGGGAGTCCGCGGACGGAACCGGAACGCCTGACGCCGGACGAGGTCAACCAGCGTCACGCGGACAGCACTCCGGCAGGCAGCTCGTTCCACCGTGGCGACCCGGAAATGGGCGACCTGCCGCAGCGGGTGCGGCCCGATCCGGACGGCCGCTACACGGCGGACGTGCATGTCACGCCGGACGGGCACGCCCGCATCGGTGATCGCCTCTACACCCCGGAGGAGTTCGCCGAAATCCTGCGCCGCAACGGCGACTACGACGGCCGCCCGGTGCGGCTGATCGGCTGCGACGCGGGCTCCAACGACTTCGCCCAGCGGCTGTCACGGGAACTCGACACCGAGGTGCTGGCTCCGAACAAGCCGGCATGGACCGACTCGAACGGGCGTGTCTTCTCGTCCGACTACGAGATCGGCCCGGACGGCAAGGTACGGCCGAGGATCCCGCCGAACGGCGAATGGGACGTGCACCGGCCGGACGGCGCGAGCTCCCGGGCAGCCGACGACGGCTTCACCCCGGACACGGCCGATGCCGACAAGCACGACCTCGACCCGGACGACGCACGCGCGCGTGGCGACGACCCGGCTGCCGACGACTGGGAGGAGTTCGAGGTCGACTCGGACGACTCCAGGTTCGGCGAGCGGCTGGTGGACTACGACCGGCCGGGACACGACCGGCCGGATGCCGGGCCGCCCGACAATCCGTACAACCGCCCACCGGACTCGCCGCAGGAGATCGAGTCCGGCCCCCGTGGCAGGGACCGCACGGAACCCGGCGAGCTACCCGAGCCGGGCGAGGTGCGCACGGTCCCCAAGGTCCTCGAGGGGCACACCCTGCCGCCGGACCACACCCGGCTGGCCCCGAACACCGAGTACCACGTCACCAACAAGGCGAAGAACGGGGAGATCGCCTCGGAGACGCGCTTCTTCACCGACGAGCACGGCAAAATCAGGTGGGCGGAGCTGTCCCCGGGCACGGGGCGGCTGGACAGCGGCGGCAAGGCCCCGGCCAACCCGGACTTCAACTACCCGCTCCTGCCCGATGTGAAGTACCGGGTCGACAACTTCAACGACCCGACGAAGAAGTGGGACTTCCACACCGACGACCGGGGCCAGACCGAAGCGATGACGGGCCGGCCCGAGTACCGGGCCAAGGACGACGACTACCGGGACGACGGCGGCAAGTTCAGCGGGCAGGGCCGGGCGGGCCACGAGGGGCAGGCGGCGTACCGGAACGACCCCGAGCACGGCGAGGTCAAGTGGGCGGGCGGCCACTTCGCCGCCAACGAGTCCGGCGGCCCGCCCGGTTACGGCAACATGCACCCGCAGATGGCGTCGTCCAACAGCGGTCACGAACGCGACGGCTGGAGCAGGGAGGAGACCTGGCGCGCGCAGGAGGAAGAGCTCAAGGCCTATCACTCCCCGCCCGAGCGCGAGGTCGAACTGCTGCAGGCGGCTGCACCCCGCCGCGAGGCGGACGGCATCCCGGAAGAGGTGACGATGCGGTGGCGCATCACCGAGGTGGACTCCGAGACCGGGCAGCAGGTCACGAGGGTCTTCGAGCGGGTCTTCACCAACGTTCCGGAGAACGTCGATTTCGGAGTACCGGTGAGGCGATATGGCGAGTCCTGAGCAGCTGACACAGGACGTGTGCGACGCGCTCGCGGCGGCCGCGCCACGCGGCTGGCGGCGGGTCCGGCTCAGGGTGTGGGGCAGCGTGGTCACCTACCAGCTCGAAGCCACCGTGGCGATGGCCGACGGCAGCTCGCCCGTGCTGGAGCTGCCACCGCTGACGGGGACGCTGGCCGAGCTTCGGGCCCGGATGTACCGGCCGGGGAGGGGAACCTGGTTCTCCGCGAGGTTCGAGCTGCGTTCCGGCGAGCCGCCCGAGGCGGACTTCGACTACGACGGGGACCCGCAATGGTGGCCGGAGGTGCCGCCGTCGCTGTTCGCCCGCGACCTAGAGATCTTTCCCCGGGCCGACGAGCACGTTCCGGCGTGGCTGCGGGCGAGGCTCGACGAGGCGGCGCGCGGTGAGCGGCCCGTGCCCGGCGCGCCCGGGTGAGACCGTGGGCGGTACTAGTGTTCGGCGGGTACTGAGCGCCCCGCACCGAACTCAGGAGGATCAGACACGATGACCACGGGCACGCCGATGACCCCGCCCGAGCAGAACGAGCTGCTCGGGGAGATCACCACGCTGCTCGTCGATCACCTTCCCGAAGGCTGGCGGCGGCTGGTGATGGACTATCTCGTCGTCGGCAGGCACGTCAACGTCGCGGCGGGTGTGCGCATGGCCGATGGCTCGACGCGGCGCTGGAGCCCACCGAAGGAGTCGGCGCGGCTGTTCTCCAGCCTTCGGTCGGGCATGTACGTCGAGGGTCGCGGCACCTGGTACTCGCTGGAGCTGATCGTCGATCCGCCGGCCACCTACTCGGTCAGGTACAACTGGGACGACGAGCCCGGCTTCCGGTCGGCGCCGGACCCGGAGCACTTCCGGCTGGACCAGGAACGTTTCCCGCGCGACGAGGAGAACATGCCCGCCTGGTTCCGGGACAGGCTCGCCACTGCACCGCCTGCGGCCAACTGAGCACGAGAGGACGGGTCATGAGCCGGCCACCGGTGCCGCTGACTGCCGAGCAGCAGCAACAGCTCGTGCAGCAGATCGGCTACGCGTTCGCCACCGCCGCGCCACGCGGCTGGCGGCAGCTGCGTGCCGAGTACCGTGCCGTCGGCAGGCACATCGAGGTCGACGCGGTCATCACCGGTCCCGACGGAGTGCCGCGTCCGGCGCGGCCGCCCGAACCCGCCGTGCGACTCCTCGGCACCCTGCGGTCCGGGATGTACCGGCCCGGCCGCGGTACCTGGCTCGGCGCCGTCCTCGTGTTCGACCCGGCGGAGGGACCCAGGGCCGAGTTCGGCATCGATGCCGAACCCCGGTGGCGCCGTGTCCCGCCGCCGGTCGGCTTCCAGGACGAGCTGCGGTTCTTCCCGCGTGCCGACGAGTACATCCCGGACTGGTTCCGGCTGCGGGCCGGTCTGCCGGCGGCCGGCCCTGAGCCCGGGCTTCGGACGCCGCGGGTCTACGACGGCCTCGACGAGGCGGGCAGGCCGGTGGTCGAGCGCCCGCCGCTGGCTCCCGCGGAGCGCGATCGCGTGCTCGGCTACCTCGAGGCGGCGCCGGTCGTGCTCGCGGCGCGCAGTTACGACGACGACGTGTTCGATCCCGGCCGGCCACCGTCGGTGCCGCTGAACTTCCGTACCGACGGCACCTGGGTCTGGCCCGGTGCGGTCGCCTACTACCTGCGCGAGCACGAGGTCGCGCCCGACCCGGACCTGCTCACGCACATCCGCGCGCGGAACTTCACCGTGCCGGAGGTGGGCGAGCCGGCCAGGGAGCTGGCCGTGGCCGCGGTCACCGGGCAACCGTCCACTGAGGGCTGACCGCGACGGTCAGGATCAGCGCGAGGAACGGGGGCGAGCAGGTCGGCGAGGGCGCGGATTCCGGCGACCACCACGACCAGCGCGGCCATGCCGAGCACGAGCCCGCGCGGCAGCCCGGGTTCCGCCGTTCCGTGCCGGGAGCCGGGGCCGGCGGGCTCAGACAAGCCCGCTGGGATCCGCCGGCACGTCGACGGCATGTTTCCTGAGGGCGTCGAGTGGCACCACGTCGAGCGCCTGGATGTGGGTGGCGGCGAGCACCACGGGGGGCGCGGCGCCCGCCTCGTACGCCTCGAGCCACCGCGCGGCGCACACGCACCAGCGGTCTCCCGGGTTCAGTCCGGCGAAGCCGTACTCCGGCCGCGCGGTCACGAGATCGTTCCCGGCCGCCTGCTGGTGCGCGAGAAACTCCGCGGAGACGACGGCGCACACGGTGTGGTTACCGAGGTCCTCCGGTCCGGTGTTGCAGCATCCGTCGCGGTAGAAACCGGTCACTGGGTCGGTGCCGCACGCCTCAAGCTGTTCTCCGAGTACGTTGCGATCCGTTGTCATGTGTCAAGCCTGGCACGGACTCCATGGATCCGGCAGCGCGCCCCGCGGGGTTCCACAGCGTGCCCACGGGTGTCACACAGGCAGGTGGGCGAAGCTCTTCCCATGACGCACGAACACCACGGTCACGACCGGGGCCTCGCCTTCGATCTCGCCACCCTCGGCAGGCGGCGGGCTCTGCTGTTGTTCGGTGGGGCCGGCCTCGCCGCTCTGGCCGGCTGCACGAGCGGCTCCACCGGTGCGCCGGTGAGCGCGACCACCGCGGAGACCGCCGCGGGGTGTGCCGAGATCCCCGACGAGACCGCGGGCCCCTTTCCCGGCGACGGTTCCAACGGGCCGAACGTGCTCACCGAAAGCGGGATCGTCCGCAGTGACATCCGGTCGAGTTTCGGTGCCGCGTCGGGCGCCGCCCAAGGGGTGCCACTGACGATCACACTCGCGGTGCGCGATGCCGCGTCCGGCTGCGGACCGCTGCCCGGTGCTGCCGTCTACCTGTGGCACTGCGACCGGGACGGGGAGTACTCGATGTACTCGCGCAGTGTCGGCGACGAGAACTACCTGCGCGGTGTGCAGGAGACCGACGAGCAGGGCAGGGTCAGCTTCGTCAGTGTCTTTCCCGGCGCGTACGCCGGGCGCTGGCCGCATGTCCATTTCGAGGTGTACGCGAGCCTCGCCGAGGCGACGGCGGCAGGTGAGCCGGTCAAGACCTCGCAGCTCGCGCTGCCCGAGGACGTGTGTGCGGCCGTCTACGCGACCGACGGCTACGGCCAGAGCGTGCGCAACCTGGCGGGGATCTCGCTGGAGGCGGACAACGTGTTCGGCGACGGCTGGGAGGCCCAGCTCGCCACGGTCACGGGTGACGCGGAGTCCGGCTACACTGCCGAGTTGGAGGTGCCGGTCTAGGGCAGCCGGTCGAGCTGGGCGTTCACCGCTTCGGGTGTGAGGTTCGGCCTGCCACCGGCGTGACCGACCGTCGCGCCCGCGGCCGCGACGGCGAGCCGGGCCGCCTCGTGCACGGGCCCGTCGCGGGTCAGGGTCGCGGTGAGCGCCGCGACCAGGGCATCGCCTGCGCCCGTGGTGTCGACCACGCCGGTGTCGACGAGGGGCAGGAACTCCCGGCCACCGGGGTGGACGAAGACGTTGCCCGCTCCCGCGACCTCGAGCACGACCAGGGAGGGCCCCTCCTTCAGCAGTTCCCCGGCCGCCTGTATCCCCTCGTCCTCGGTGCGCACCGGGCGCCCGGCCAGTTGCCCGGCCTCACGCGCGTCGGCCCGCACGACGTCGGCGTTGGCCAGCAGCGGCGCGCGGTGGGCTGGATCTTCGATGGCGCCGTCCAGCACCACGCGCGCACCGGCGGCTCGAGCCAGCCGCGCGGCCGCGAGCGCCATGTCGGCCGGCTGCTGGAGCTGCACGACGACCGACTTGGCCGCGGCGATGGCCGTGCCGGACGCCGTCACGTCTCTCGTCGTGAGCAGGGTGCTCTCGGGGATGTGCTCGAGGTAGCGCCACTTTCCGTGGTCGTCGACGATGTCCACGATCAACGCGGTCTCGGTGCCGGAGCGGCGGACGGCGCTCGCCGTGTCGATCCCGTCGAGGCCGGCCTGCTCCAGCAGCTCGCCCGCCACCCGATCGTCGCCGGTGACGCCGAGCAGTGTCACGTCCATGCCGAGCTGCGCGAGCGCGACGGCCTGGTTGGCGCCCTTGCCGCCGAGCATCTCCCGGCGGAAACGCACGTCGGCGCTGCCACCGGCGTCCGGTGCGTCGAAGACACGGAGAACCAGGTCGCGGGCGATCTGCCCGGCGACGACGACATCCACCGGCATGCGTCAGCCGTACCCGCGTCCGCGCTTGGCAAACCGGCTCAGCGCCACGCGAACACGGGTTGCTCCAGGTGGGCGACCCTAGTGTGCCTGCCGTGCAGGGCGACCTCGCGGAACTGGTGCAGGATCGCCGCGGTCGGCGCGTGGACCAGCGTCCCGACGAGGGGCAGCTGGATCACCGGCCGGTCCGACTCGGGAATCCGGACGAACCGGGCCGGCACGTCGAGCTCCCGCAGCGGAATCCAGTGCACGCGTGCGACCTCGGCCGGGTTGGGCCGCACTCGCGGCGCGGCGCCCGCCCAGACGACCAGCGGTGTGATGACGTAGCCGGAGCGGGTCACGTAGTCGTCCAGCCTGCCGAGGACGTCCTGCTCACCGAGGCGGACCCCGAGTTCCTCGTGCAGTTCGCGCAGCGCCGCGCCTTCCACGTCCTCCCCTTCGTCGACGCGGCCGCCGGGCAGCGCGAACTGGCCCGCGTGTGCGCGCAGCATCGCGGCCCGCCGGGTCAGCCAGATGCCGGCCTCGCCGCCGTCGGCGACCAGGGCGACGGTGACCGCCGCGCGCTTGCCGGAGCCGGCCGCAGGCGTCGGCGTGAACCGCCGCAGCTGCTCGGCGACCTGGGTACGGAGCTCCGGCGGCATCGCTCCATCGTATGGCCCTCCGGTACGGGCATACTCGGGCCGTGAGCGGACTCGTGGTGATCACCGGAGGCAGCAGGGGTATCGGAGCGGCGACGGCGCGGCTCGCCGCGACCCGGGGCTGGGACGTGTGCGTGAGCTACCGGCAGGAGGCCGAAGCCGCGGCTGAGGTGGTGGCGGACTGCCGGACTGCCGGCGCGGCAGCGCTGGCGGTGCACGCCGACGTGGCGGTCGAGGAGGACGTGCTGGCGCTGTTCGACCAGGCGCAGGACCGGCTGGGGCCGTTGCGGGGCCTGGTCAACAATGCGGGGATCGTCGCCAGGCAGTCCCGTGTGGCGGACCTCGACGCCGCGCGGATCGGGCGGCTGCTCGCGGTCAATGTCGTGGGTGCGTTCCTGTGCGCGCGGGAGGCCGTGCGCCGCATGACGGAGGGCGGCGCCATCGTGAACGTGTCCTCGCGCGCCGCCGTCCTCGGTGCGCCCGGCGAGTACGTCGACTACGCGGCGTCGAAGGCGGCCGTGGACGCGCTGACGGTGGGGCTGGCGAAGGAGGCCGCCGAGGACGGGATCCGGGTCAACGCGGTCCGGCCGGGGCTGATCGAGACGGACATCCACGCCAGCGGTGGTGAACCCGGCCGGCCCGCGCGGATCGCGCCCACCGTGCCGATGCGGCGCCCGGGCACGGCGGCGGAGACGGCGGAGGCGATTGTCTGGCTGCTGTCCCCGGCGGCGTCCTACGTGACCGGGTCCTTCACCGATGTCAGTGGCGGCCGCTGAGTGCGGCGGCCACCGCTGGGAGCTACTGCTGCGGGATGAACAGGCCCAGCTTGTCGGTGACGTTGCGGGCGACGGCCAGCAGTGTCCGCACCGTCGCGAGGTAGGTGCGCACCTCCTCGTCGGTCGCCTGGCTGTCGCGGCCGACCGGGTCGTGGAGCTCGATGGAGCGGCGCCGGAGCAGGTCGACCTGGGAGAACTGGTGCCCGAACTGAGCGGCGACCGCCTGACCCGCGACGTGGTCGCCCGACCCGGCGGCGGGCCGGAGGCCCTGATGCGCGAGCAGCGCCGAGGCGATCAGCTGGGCGGCGTGCGAGAGCAGCAGGAAGGCGGACTGTGGCGCGGAGCTGGTGAGCTGCTCCGCAGCGACGATGTGCTGGGAAGCCAGTTCGAGGAAGGGAACGCTGTTCGCGGCCGGGCCGCCGACCAGGTTCATCCTTCCCGCGTCGACGAGTTCGGTGATGACCTCGCGGCCGTCGGACCACGGGGTTCGGGCCGCGGGCACCTGCCGTGGCCGCGCGGGAGCCACCTCCACGACGGGCCGGCCGGAGCGCTGGTGGGGAATCTGCCGGTGGTCCATCGGATGGTCGACGGTGTCGATGGAGAAGTGGACGAGGCACTTGAGCCGGGTCTGCGCACGCCGCGCGGCGGTGCCGAGTGTCGTGCGGTCCCTCGCCTGGCCGGGCGCGATGCCGATGAGCAGCTCGATGCTCTCCGGTGCGGGCCCCGCGAGCCCCGCGAAGCGCTCGGCCCACGCTCCGCCGATGACGATCCGGGCGACTCCCGCAACGCGGCCGAACTCCTCGCCGATTACCTGCGGCACGCCGTAGGTACAGCGGATCAGGTCCGTGAGCGGCGCGATCGCGGGCCCGCTCTCGGCGGCCCGCATCAGCCGGATGGTGCCGTCGACGCGGCTGGTCAGGAGGCCGGCGACCTCGAGCAGTCTGCTCTCCTTGTCCACCGAGGCCAGCGAGCCGCCCGCGTGCTCGGAGAGTTCGGAGAGGCTGAACGATCGGTGCGGGTTGAGCAGGGCCGCGGCGAGGATCCCGGCCTGCACGCGGGAGCGGAACACCGGTAGCAGTGCGGGTGCGCCCTGGGCGCGGCGTGCCGGTCCGGGCTTGACCGGGGCGTTGCTGGTCACGACGGCGTGACCGAGACGCGTGCGGCGGCGTGACGCGGCCGCTGCCGCGTCGAGGCGTTCGACAGGTACCCGCAGTACCACCGCCAGCCATTGCCGGGAACCGCGCCGGGGGATCTGATGCCCGCGTTCCCAGCGGGCGACCAGGTCCCGGGTGACGGTGGGCCTGCCGGACACGGTGGCGAGCTCGCGCGCGAGTGTGTACTGGCTGAGCCGGCACTGCTTTCGTGCGGACCGGATGAGCTGGGAGATCGGTTCGTCGGAAACTATTTCCATGATCGTGGCCCACCTTCCTCTGGTTGATTTCGACACTAGGCTCTTTTCGTGGCCGGGTCAGTCCGATTCGCGCACGGCGTACGTCGACTTCACGAACCCCTGCGCACGGGAAGATCCAGAATATGTGTTTCATAAATAGTCGGCCAAAACTCGTCCCCTGGTCCGGTTAACGATCACTGGTAAGTATTGAACGACACAGTCGCGCCAACCGAGGTTGCGCAAGAAAAAGGAGGAGGGAATGACTTTCACTGACCTCCTGATCGGAAGGGGATCCTCGATTCGATCCGCTCTCTCCGCGATCGACCGGCAGGGCCTCGGGGTCGCCTACGTCGTTGACGGTGAAGGAAGACTCGTCGGCGCGATCGACGAGGCCGACGTCCGCCGTGCGTTGCTGGAGGGTGCCGGTCTGGGGGCACCGGCCTATCCGCTGTCGCGAAGACCGCAGGTCACGGCCAAGCCGTCGGAGGGGCGCGCCGAGGTGCTGGACCTCATGCGGGTGCTCGGGCTGGCAGTGGTGCCGATCGTCGACGAGCAGGGAAGCCTCGTGGGAGTGCACGCGGAGCGGGAGTGCGTCGGCGTGCCGCGCCGCGAAAACTGGGCCGTGGTGATGGCCGGCGGGAAAGGAACGCGCCTCGCGCCATTGACGAAGAATGTGCCCAAACCCATGTTGCCCGTCGCGGGCCGGCCTATACTCGAACGCCTCGTGCTGCATCTGGTGGGCTCAGGAATCGAGCGCATATTCCTGTCCGTGAACTACCTCGGAAGCATGATCGAGGAGCACTTCGGCGACGGTTCGCAATTCGGCTGCGAAATCGGCTATCTTCGTGAGGAACTGGACTGCCCGCTGGGTACCGGCGGGTCTCTGCGGCTGCTCGTGGAAAGCGGAAATGAACCGTCGCATCCGATTCTGGTGATGAACGGCGACCTGGTGACCGAGTTCGCCGTCGGCGACCTGCTCGACGCGCACGTCAACCGGGACGTCGTCGCGACGATCGCGGTGAGCGAGTACCAGCACCAGATTCCGTTCGGCGTCCTGGAGACCGAAGGTGACCACCTGGTGCGGATGGTCGAGAAGCCGACCCCGTCGTGGGGCGTGAACGCCGGCGTCTACGTGCTCGACCCCAAGCTCCTCAGCCGGGTGCCGGCCGGCGAACTCTTCCCCATCACGGCGCTGTTCGACGACTGTCTCGACTGTGGCTGGCCCGTCGGCGTCTGGCCGATGCGCGAAGCGTGGCAGGACATCGGGCGCCCCAGCGAACTCGCCCAGGCAAGGGGGCAGCAATGACGTAGCGACCGGGATGGGCGGCGGTGCTGCGACAGGCTCGCTAGTCCGCGATCCTTGGTGCTTGACATCGACCGGTAGGCCATAGTCCGCCGGGGAAGCCTCGTCGAGGCGCAAGGAATGAAGTCAGTTGGGCGACGGGCGGGGCAAGTCGGACCGGTTGATCAGCCAAACGAAAGGCGAACGTGGTGTCCGATCTTGTGGGAACTCGCGTGCTGGTGACAGGCGCCGACGGCTTCATCGGGAGCCACCTCGTCGAGCGACTGGTCGGCGACGGTGTGCAGGTACGGGGACTCTGCTACTACAACTCGGCCGGGTCGTACGGTTTTCTCGACGCGCTTGCTGGGGACTGCCCGAGAAACCTGGAGTTGCTCCTGGGTGACGTGCGAGACGCGCGCCTGGTCCGCGACGCGGTGGCCGACGTGGACATCGTCCTCCACCTGGCAGCCCTGATCGGTATCCCGTACAGCTACCACGCCCCTCAGTCCTACCTAGAGACGAATGTGTTTGGAACGCTCAACGTCCTCGAGGCGGTGCGGGATGCCGGTACCGTCCGCATGGTGCAGACCTCGACCAGCGAGGTGTACGGCACACCGGATTCGGTGCCGATACGGGAGACTCACAAACTGAATGGCCAGTCACCGTATGCGGCGTCGAAGATCGGCGCCGATCAGATGTGTGGCGCCTACGCCTGCTCCTTCGATACGCCCGTGGTAACCCTGCGGCCATTCAATACGTACGGGCCAAGGCAGTCGCGCCGCGCGGTCATCCCAACGATCCTGAGTCAGCTCATGTCCGGTGTGGAAGAGGTTCACCTTGGCAGCTTGTCGCCTCGCCGTGATCTGACGTTCGTCCAGGACACCGTCCGTGGTTTCGCTTTGATGGCGGCGGCCGACCTCGAACCGGGTTCTGTGGTCCAGCTCGGAACCGGCGTGTCTGTGTCGGTCGCGGAGATTTTCGACCTGTGCTGTTCCGCCGTGGATGCGAAGGCGCGGGCTGTCACCGACGATCGCCGGGTCCGCCCGGAGGCGAGCGAGATACAGATTCTGCAGTCAGATCCGAGTAGAGCGCGAGCCTTGCTCGGCTGGGACACGTCGGTGAGCCTCCTGGACGGGCTCGGCAAGACTGTTCGGTGGTTGGCGTCGTCGGCCCGCACTGACGGCGTAACGGGATACCAGTTGTGATACCACTCATCGAGCCGCGCTTGCTTGGCAAGGAGCATACGTACGTCGGCGAATGCCTGGCGAGCGGCTATGTGTCCTCCGTCGGTTCATTCACAAAGCGTTTCGAAGACCAACTGGCTGGAATGACCGGAAGTCGCCACGCGGTTGGCTGCTCGAGTGGCACTGCAGCTCTCCACGTCTCGTTGCGTCTCGCCGGCGCGGAGCCAGGGCGGTTGGTAGCGGTGTCCGACTTCACGTTCATCGCGTCGGCCAATGCCGTCAGTTACACCGGTGCAGACCTGCTGCTCGTGGACAGCGAGCCACAAACCTGGAACATGAACAGCGAACTGCTGTTCGACCATGTCGTGGAGAACGCGCGGCTCGGGCGTCGTATTCCGGATATCGTCGAAGTGGTACATGTGCTGGGGCATCCAGCCTTCATGGAGCCGCTGATCGAGCTCCGCGACAGATTCGGCATCAAGCTGGTAGAAGATGCGGCCGAGGCCCTTGGCGCCAAATGGACGAGCAAGGCGGGAGATCGCATCGACGTCGGCTCGACGGGGACAGCGGGCTGTTTCTCCTTCAACGGCAACAAGATAGTCACCTCAGGCAGCGGTGGGATGATCGTCACCGACGACGAGTTCTTCGCCGAGCGGGCACGTCACTTGATCAACCAGGCAAAATCGCCGTCCGGCGGGTACGAACATGACACCATCGGGTACAACTACCGGTTGACGAACCTGCACGCCGCACTCGGCCTCGCTCAACTGGAACGGCTGGACGCCATTGTCCGCTCGAAGTGGGAGATTGCCCGGCATTACGAGAAGATGCTGGGCGGACTCGCAATGTCGATGGCGCCGCGCGCGAACTGGGCCGCCCCAACCTACTGGCTCTACTCGGTGCTGTTGCCGGCCGGGTGCAAGGAACTGGACGAGGTAGTCCGCGGCATGGCCTCGTCCGGCGTCGAGACGCGACGGCTTTGGCCGCCCTTGCATACACAGCCGCCGTATGCGCGCACACCTCGGCTCGGTGGAGACGTCAGCGAGGAGATCTACGCACACGGTATATCGCTACCGAGCTCCGTCGACCTGACAGAGGATCACCAAGGCGTGGTGGTCGCTGCACTTGAACGCGTCATCGTGTGACCGTATTGGAGAGAAATGCTGTACCGAAAACTAGGACGCTGGGGTGTCAAACTTTCGGCCGTCGGCCTCGGGAGCTGGTTGACCTACGGGGGAAGTGCAGCTGACGAGACGTCACGACGCTGTATCGAGCAGGCCTACGAGCACGGCATCAACTTTTTCGACACGGCGAACGAGTATCAGGGGGGCGAGGCGGAAAGGGCCTTGGGCCGTGCGCTGGACCGAATGCCGCGTGAGCGGCTGGTCGTGGCGAGTAAGGTCTGCCTACCTGTTGGCGACGGCCCGCTCGACCGCGGGCTGTCACGGAAGCACGTAACGGCTCAGCTGGACGCGTCACTGCGACGGCTGAATATGGACTATGTCGATCTGTATCAGTGCCACCGCTTCGACCCCGACACTCCGCTCGACGAAACGATACGCACTATGGATGACCTTATCCGTGTTGGAAAAATCCACTACTGGGGCGTGTCCGAATGGGCTGCCGATCAGATCGAGGCGGCTATGGCGCTCTGCGAAGCACACGGATGGAGCCCTCCGATCAGTGATCAGCCGCAGTACTCATTACTGTGGCGTGGAATCGAGCCCGAGGTCCTCCCGACCTGCAGGCGGCTTGGCATGGGGGTCATTGCCTGGTCACCGCTGGCCATGGGAGTCCTGACGGGAAAGTACTCCGACGCGTCCGATGCGCCAGTTGGCACGCGGGGCCAGGGTTCAGCAGGTCACTTCCTCGACAGGTACCTGCGGCGGCCGGACGTGTTGCCCGCGGTGGGGAGGTTTCGCGATCTTGCGGAAAGTACCGGCATCACGGCGGCGCAACTGGCACTCGCGTGGTGCATTCGGCAGCCAGGACTCACGACCGCCATCGTCGGGGCATCCAACACCGGACAGCTGGCGGAGAACGTGGCCGCTGTGGAACTGCAGATCGAAGACGAGGTTTTCGATGTGGCTGAGAAGGTACTGAAGTCCGCGGTAGTTGGTTGACGTGATGCGCAGAGTATGCGTCTTCACCGGATCGCGCGCCGACTATGGGCCCCTGTCGCCACTTATCCAGGTTCTGCGGAAGGACGAGGACGTCGAGCTGTCCGTCCTGGCCTCCGGTGGTCACCTGGTACCGGAGCAGGGCATGACGATTCGCGAACTGGTGGACGATGGACTCGATGTCGTTGAGCAGGTTGAGATGGTCCTGGCGAGCGACTCGGCGGGTGGCACGGCGAAGTCGCTGGGTGTCGGCATGATCGGTTACGTCGACGTGCTTGAACGACTCTCGCCTGAGCTGTTCGTGGTACTGGGGGATCGTTACGAAGCTCTCGGCGCCTGCCTGGTCGCGGTACTACAGGGCATCCCCGTGCTCCACATCGCGGGCGGGACGCTCACCTACGGTGCGGTGGACGACTCCATCCGGCACGCGATAACCAAGCTGGCGAGTCTCCACGCCACCTCGACGTCGGAGTTCCGGCAGCGGATCATCCAGCTCGGCGAGCATCCCTCTCGTGTCCATGAGGTCGGTGCGCTCGGGCTGGACACGGTGCGGACGATCGAGTTGCTCACCCGCGACGAGTTGTGCCGGCGACTCGGCTTGCCTCGGAAGAAATCGCTGTTCACGTTGACGTACCACGCGGAAACCGCAACCGCGGGCCACGGTGACAACGGAGCGCTGGCAATTGTCCAAGCGTTGGACTCGTTCCCCTCCACCTCGGTTGTGATCACCGGCTCCAACGTCGACTTCGGCGGACGGCAGATTGCCGCGATCTTCGGCCGGTATGCGTCCCGGCAGGCGGCACGCGTCAAGGTGATTTCGTCGCTCGGTCGCCTCCAGTACCTGAGCTTGCTTGCTCACTCGGACGTGGTGATCGGCAACTCGTCGAGTGCCCTCATCGAAGCTCCGGCTGTGCGCACTCCTACCGTGAATGTGGGCGGCCGTCAGGACGGCAGACCGCGGGCGCCCTCTGTGATCGACTGCGAACCAGGAGTGGATGCGGTCGTCGACGCCATTCGCCAGGCACTGACGGTGACACACCGCAAGTTGACAGCGGGAAGCCGGTCCCCATATGGGGACGGCAGGGCGTCCGCACGCGTGGTCGAATTGATAAAGAAGGCGGATCTTTCCTCTCTACGGAGGAAGGAGTTCTTCGATCTGCCCGGGGAATGGGTGGAGTATACATGAAGGAAATAACGAGATTGGTTGTGTTCGGCCATGGCGGCTTCGCGAAACGGATGCCGGCCGTTGTGGCTGATTTGAACGGTGCGGGCGCGAGTATCGAGCTGACGGGTTTCCTTGTCGAGGGCGACGACGCCACTCAGCGCGGCGAACACCGCATACTTGGATGCGACGAGCAGTTCGTCCGCTTCGATGCCCACTACGTGATAGCGATTGCGAATTCCGCCGTTCGAAACCGGCTGGACGATTTCGCTGTCCAGCTCGGTGGGCATGCGGCCACGATCGTTCACCCGAGAGCCTGCGTGGAGCCGTCGGAGCCGCTCGGTCAAGGGACGATCGTGTTGGCCGGCGCCGCCGTGAACGCCAACTCCGTCATCGGCCGCCAAGTGCATATCAACAACAACGTGGTGATTGGGCATGACGCCCACATCGAAGAGTACGCGACACTGAATCCCCTTTGCATGATCGGCGGAGCCGCGCATATCGGCAAGCGTGCGCTTATCGGAGCGGGCTCCGTCGTCCTCCCTGGTGTGCGCATCGGGAACGATGCGGTCGTCGGCGCTGGAGCGGTGGTCGTCCGGGATGTTCCGGTGAAGTGCCGCGTGGCCGGAAGCCCGGCACGCGAACTGACGCAGAGAACCTGAACGCGATCTGATGGCGGGATATGACGGCACGAACACCAAGGTAGATGGTCACCTCACCCGGACCGCCTTCCTGCGGAGACGCGTCGTCCTGGGCGGTGTTATGGCCGGCGTCGTTGGCCGGGTGCCGTTCACGGCGTCGTTCGCTCTGTTCGTGTTGGTCGGTGACGTGTCCGGTTCAACGGAGCTGGGGTTGCAGCTCGCCGGAGTGGTCAATGTGGCGGTGGTGCTGTCATCATCGTTCTGGGGATATCTGTCGGATCGACATGGGATCAAGCTCGCACTGATCCTGTCGAACCTGCTCAGTTGTGTCGTGTTCTTGCTGCTCCTGGCGGTATTTGCCGCGGAAGGAAACTCAGCTCTGCTGTTCGCTCTGGCGGCCGTACACGGCTGCGCACAAGCACCGCAGATCAGCGGATACCGCCTTCTGCTGATGTACTCGGTATCGAGCCGCTACAAGACCTACGCCAACAGCGTGGACGTGGTTTCGATGGAGACTGGCTTTGTGCTCGGGCCGCTGTCCGTGGTAGCGGCGGCGAAGTTCGTGGATATGGCCGTCATAATGGTGGTTCTCGCCGTTACTTCGGTCTTGATGGCTGTACTGGTGCAGCTGATGCCGGCTGGCCAGCGTTCCGAGCACAGAGGCAAGATCAAGGTACTACGCGTCCGGGGTGGGTGGACGACCATCTATGTCGCTGCGTCAGTTGGGGTCATGGCCGGTGTAGTCGAAGCGACCGGAGGCCTGCGCTTGATCGCGGATATGGGGGACGCGTCGGACGGTGGCTTGATTTCCATATCCCTGAGTGTCGGATGCCTGCTTGGCGGATTGATCAACTTCGTGACGACCGGCGCAAGGCCCGCCGTCAGGCTGAAGAGGGTTGGCGCCGCGGTCATCGGGATGTCCGTGGCATGTGGCGTCATGGGCGGCGTCATCTCTGCTCCGTCGATAATCGTGACCACGATCGTCTGCGGTATCTGCCTTGCGCCCGTGCATGCCGAGATCAGCATGATGATCATGCACGATATGCCCGTCCAGGTTCGCGCACACTGGTTGGCGACCTACAATGGTGTGCTTATCCTGGCAGCAGGGGCTGGTCGGTATGCGAGTGGCGTTGCCGCATCCTGGGATCTGGTGACGCCGGCTGTCCTCGGAGCTGCGGTTGTCGGGACATGTGCGTCTATAGCGGTGAGCATGCATCGGACGCGTCGAGCCTGACGTCCATCTTGCTCGTCCGCTCAGAGCAACTCGCCGGTATCGCCGAACAGTTCACGGGCGATCTGTCCATGTGTGACGAACCGGCACTTGCAGTTCGCCAGGATATGTTCAATCAACTGGCTGAGGAGGCGGATGCGATAGCCTCTCCCGATGCACTCCGGATGCATGGTGTAGGTCACGTGGCGCTTGTCACTCCTGGCGCTTTCGAACTCACCGATCCAGGTGTTCAGGACCGCGTTCGGATCGGCGAGCCGTCCACCGGTGTCTCGTTGGAAGCCGAAGAACGGCCAGTCGTCCAGGCTCCAGTGGACCGGAAACTCGACGAGTTCGCGATCGGCGACCGTCTCCACGTACGGGCGATCGTCGGTCATCATACTGCTATCGTAGAGAAAGCCGTGTTCGCTCAGCATGACAAAAGACTGGGGTGTCATTTCCCAGCCAGGCGACCTGTATCCCAGCGGGCGGAGTCCCAGGTGTTTCTCCATCGCCGCGAGGCCGCGTTCGATCTCGTCTCGCTGGCCATCGTCGTCGAGTTTGTCGTTCCATAGGTGATAGTGGCCATGATGTGCGACCTCGTGCCCGCGGTCGAGAATGTCGACTATTGCCTCGGGATGCATTTCGACAATCTCGCCCGGAACAAAGAATGTGCTCCGGATATCATATCTTTGAAGTACGGCCAGTATCCTCGGAAGGCCCCGTACCATACCGAACTTCGCTTCGGACGACGACGTCAGACGTCCGTTGAGACAGCGCCAGTCGAAGCCGACGTCCGCATCGACGTCGAACGTCAGGCTGACCGAGACGTCAGAGTCACCTAGCCACTCGGTGAGATTTCCGGATTTCATATGGACCCCTTGAGCGAACTCATGCGGAGAACTCGGCGAACCACGAGAGGATCACGTGCCTGTACCCGGTTCAGTGTAGCGCGCGTTCGCCGGAGATCGACGAGCCAGTACGGCTACGACCGATCGGCTATTTCCGCCAGATCGTCTGGTGATCGTACGGACGGTAGTTGCGCGTCCGTGGGAAGGGCGTGATGACAGCGGACGTCGCTCGTACGCACGACAGTGGGTGGAACCGGATCTGTAACGCAATTCTGTTCGGCCCGCCAGCATCGTGACAAAAAGGCGCAGTGTCCACGCTCGTACCGCTGCCTGTCGCTAAACGGCAAGGAATAGGACGGTCGGTCTATCGGACGGTCGATCGATGGCGCGGAGGAGACCAAGAGTGCCGTGTACGGGTGCGCCGGGCGAGACAGAACCTCGTCGGCGGAACCTTGTTCGACGATAACGCCGTTGTACATCACTGCGATTCGGTCACAAAGGGAGCGCACGATGCGGATGTCGTGACTGATCAAGACCAGTGCTATCTCACGGATCTGCCGTATCTGCTTGAGTGCGTTCACAACCTGTCCCTGCACGGAGACATCGAGTGCTGACGTCGGCTCGTCAGCGACGATCAGTTCCGGCGTGAGCGCGAGCGCCCTCGCGATCGCGACGCGTTGCAGCTGGCCACCCGACAGCTGGCTGGAGCGACGTGTTCGCACCTCTCGTGGCAGTCCGACGACGTCGAGCAACTCGTCGACCTTCCGCTGCCTGTGCCTCCGATTGCCATGGCGATTTACGACAAGTGGGTCCGCGATGATCGACTGAATGGAGAGATGTGGGTTGAGGGACGACTTGGGGTCCTGGAAAACAGCACTGACGCGCTGTGACAGCGGTCTGCTGCCCGTTACTTCATTGACCTGCAATGATCCTGCCGTCGGCTTCTGAAGACCGAGTAGTACCCTGGCGAGGGTTGTTTTTCCACTCCCGGACTCCCCGACTATGCCAAGACGTTCGCCTTTACGGACGTCGAGAGAGACATCGTCGAGTGCGAGCGTCTGGTGGTTACGAGCCCGGCGGCCGCCATACTGCACCGAGACGTTCTTCAGCCGCATCATCGGTCCGTGGTTCACGGGACAGAATGATTCGATGGATTCTTGCATGTATGCCATCGCTCACCTTCCGTAACTGGCTCGATCTTGGCGGAGCACGCCGAAAGGGCGGCAGGGCATCGGGTGACGAACCTGCATCCGGCTGGGTAGTGTCGTGGTGACGGCACGGCGCCATCGATCACGGCCACCGGATCGTCGGCCCGCTCTAGCGAGCGGCCGGCGGTCACCAGGCCGGACGTGTAGCGATGCATCGGCCTGGTGATCAAATCCGTCGTCAGTCCCGATTCGAGTAGCTGCCCGGCATACATGACCATTGCGCGGTCCGCGGTATGACGGATGACGCCGAGATCGTGGGACACGAGGAGCAGGCCCGAACCGGCGTCGATCGCGGCGTTCAGGAGTACGTCGAGGACCTGGGCCTGTACGGTCACGTCGAGTGCAGTCGTCGGCTCGTCCGCCACGATCAGTTCGGGGTAGCGAGCCAATGCGAACGCGATGAGTACCCGTTGACGTTGGCCGCCGGACAGTTGGTGCGGGTAGGAGGCCAGTATGCGATTCGCGTCGGGTAACCGGACCAGGTCGAGCAACTCGGTCGTGCTCCTGCAGGCGCCGAGCCTCGCTATCCGGGCGTACTGTCGGCCGATGGTGACCGATGGGTTGAGTGACGCCAGCGCGTCCTGGTATACCATTGCGACGGATGACCCCCGCAGCTTGCGCCGTTCCTTCTCCGGCAGTGCTACGACGTTTCTGCCGTCGATGTCGACGTGACCCGAGACGGTGCTCCCGCGGGGGAACAGCCCGAGAAGCGAGAGCGATATCAACGTCTTTCCTGAGCCAGACTCGCCGACGAGGCCGACGACCTCGCCAGCACGGATAGCGAAGTTTGCGGAGTCGATGACTGGAACATTCCCGTAGGAACGTGGAAATCGTATCGACAAGTTCGACACGGTGACCAGCGTCCGATCCTTCGACGGAACCCGCGGTTCCAAGGCCTGATTTGTCATGCACCACCTTCTATTCGTCGACCGAAATATGCGGAGAGTGAATAGAAAGTGATTACCGTCAGGAATACCGCCGCTCCGCCGGACGTGCTGATCCACCAGTGACCGCTGCCAACAAAGGCGCGCCCGTCGTTGATGATATTACCCCATGACGGTGCGGGAGGCTGGGTACCGACACCGATGAAGGAAAGTGCGGCCTCGAGCACGACGATCTCCGCCAGTACGGCGGTCGCGAACACGGCGAGGGGCACCATGAGATTTGCGCCAACCTGATACCCCATCAAACGTAGGTACCGGGTGCCGATGATCTTGGAGAACGTGACGTAGTCCTCGTTGAGTTCCTTCATCGCGGACGCTCGGACGAAACGCGCGAACGGTGGCGTGTAGATGATGCCGAAGATGACCATGCTCGTGACCGTGCCGCTCCCGAAGGCGGCAGCGAGAACCACCGCGAGCAGGATGCCAGGAAACGCCATCAGGATATCGAGAACTCGCATGATTGACTCGCCGATTATTCTTCTGGATGCTGCGGCGAACGACCCAAGCACGTAACCGCACAGCAGTGCTGCGGCCGTTCCGACGATACCGACAACGAAGGAAATTCGGGAGCCTTCGATGACCCGGGAGAAGACGTCCCTCCCGGATTGATCAGTGCCCAGTAGATGATCGGCTGATGGGCCCTGGAGAGATTCGCCGACCCCTATTTCGAGCGGATCGTAGGGAGACAGATAGGGCGCGAGTAGCGTGACAAGCACGAGTATGCCAAGGCCGATGGTGGCCGGCTGCGTCCACCAGGGTCGCGAGCGGCCTATTCCTTGTCCGGCAAGGATCGGTCGTGAGATGGTTGCGTCGGCTGGGTTGGCTTGATGGTTCGTCGATCTCGTCATTTCCGCGCCCGGGGGTTGATTGCCAGGTATGCCAGGTCGAGAACGAAGGAAATGATCAGGATGCCCATGGTTCCCACCAGTGCGACCGCGCGAGTGACGGCGAGGTCACCTTGTCGTACACCTTCGACCAGCAGGGTTCCGAGGCCGGGCAAGTTGAATATCTGCTCGATGATGATTGCGCCGGACAGCATGTAGCTTGCGCGGACACCCAAGAGGGTCAGAGGACCGGTTGCGGCGTTCTTGAAAACACTGGTGAGCACGCGCGTCGAGGAAAGGCCCTGACCCATTGCCGAGCGTACGTAGTCTCGGTCGAGCTCCTGAATCATTGACGACCGGACCTGGTTCGCCAGCGTCGCGGACAGTGGCAGCGCCAGCACTGTCGCAGGCATGATGATGTGCTCAAGCCACGGCAGGAAGCCGTTCGCCAGTGGTTGATACCCGCCGCTGGGCATCCAGCCGAGGTTCACTGCGAAAAGTTGGATGGCGATGATTCCGACCCAGAAGTCGGGAGCGGCGACCAGGACCGCGGCGCTGAGTCGAACCGACCGATCAGTGCCCTTGTTGGCACGCTTGGCCGCCAGGACCCCAGCGCTGACGCCGAGAACAGTCGCGATAAGGATGGCGAGTGTGGTGAGCTGGACGGTTACGGGAACCGCCTTGCCGACAAGCGTGCTCGCATTAACCGGTCTGGTGGTCGACTGCCCGAGATCGCCTTGTAAGGCCCCGGCGATGAACCTGACGAACCGCAATGGCATCGGATCGTCGAGTCCGTGTTGCTGCACAAACGTCGCCCGTTGCTCGGGAGTCGCAAAGGGACCGAGTGCTGCGGTCACGGGGTCGGCAGGTGCTTGGTCTATTCCCCAGAAGACGATGAACGCCACACCGATGAGCACAAGCAAGGACGCGGAGAGCCGACCCAGGATCAGGCTGGCTACACCGGACCAGGCTGATCTCGAAGGACGGCTGAGCGACGCGTCATATACGGACGCCAAGTAGATCCACTCCTTGGGGAACGGTGGGTGCGAAGTTCTCCAAACCGTCCAGCCAGGCGGCAGTGATATCTCGATGATGTAACGGGAAGATAGGTGCCTCGTCGGCGATGATCTGCTGAACCTGGCCGTACAGATCAGCTTGATCAGCGGCTTGTTCTGTGGCCGTCGCCTGATCAAGCAGCTGACTCACGGAGCCGGCGGCCGCGTTGGTCCAGCGTGCCATGCTTTCAGGAATTGCACCGGTGTACGACCACCTGATCAACATGTCGGCGTCGTAGCCGCCGAATATCGACGGATCGGTTACGGTGAGCCAGGCGTCAAAATCGCCCGCGAAAACTCGCGGCACGAGCGACTCCGTCTCGCCCTGTTCGATCTTGACGTCGAATCCGGCCTGCTGCAGAGACGCTTGTAGGAGTGGTATCTGTGCGCTGAGCCAGCCTAGATTCGAGACGAGTAGTGTGAAGCTCGGTCTGGCTTCTCCGGTGCTGCCGAGAAGTGATTTGGCTTTATCCACATCAAACCGGTACTCCGTCTTTGGTCTCCGGAACATCGGATGGTCTTCTGGAAGGTACGATACGGCCGGACGTGCTTTGCCGAAGAACACGCTTTGCGTAATACTCTCGCGGTCGACCGAGTAAAGGAAGGCTTGCCGTGTGCGCTTGTCCGCGAATGTCGGTCGCGACGTGTTGAAGATTATGAGCGACTGGTTGAAACTGGGCACGGTCCCGGTCGTGACGCCGCTGCTGTCAGCTGACCGGACATCCTGGTAAGCGATGTCGTTCATCGCAGTAACCTGCTGACTCTGCAGTGCGGCGAGGCGAGCGGTGTCGTCGAGAATCACGCTGCATTTGATCTGCGGGACATTGGCCTGTAGCGGCCCGTTGTACCGGGCGTATTTCGTGAGCGTGACCTGCTTGTTGTCCGCGGAGAACGCGTCGAGTCGGTACGGGCCGGTGCCTATCGGCTTCCGGGCCAGTTCCTCGGCCGTTGCGTCGGCGGCCGTATGTTCCGCCATGACTTTGACGAGAGCAAGTCTTTCGGTCAGCAGTGTCCACGGCTTCTTCAGTTTGATACGGAGGACCTGCCCGTCGACGGCGGCAGCCTTGTCGAAGGCTGTCAAGAAAACAGCGAGAAGCGACGACGTGGCGGGATCGAGAACTCGGTTGATGCTGTACGCGACGTCGCTGGCTTTGACCGGACGTCCGTCGTGGAACGTCGCGCCAGGCCGGATTCTGACATGATAGGTCGTCGGGTCGATCTGTTCGGGAGGCCCGACGGCCAGTTGCGGCACGAGTTTGTTCATGTTGCCGCGTTCAAGGCCGTAGAGTCCCTCGAAAAGATAGTGCACGACAGAGATCGATCCGATCGTGTCGGCGGTGTGCGGGTCCAGCCCCTGGATCGTGTTCGCAAGGCCGACAGTGATCTCCGAGGGGTCTGGAAGGCTGGCTGCTTCTTCAGAACCGCAGGCGGAGAGTAGCGGCGTGGTGGCCGTGGCGCCGAGGAGTACGGCCGCCGTGCCCAGCACGAATCGTCGGCGATCCAGCGAGACCGGAACCCTGTCGTCAGCGGTCATGGTGTTCTCCCGGTATGGATTGGCAGGCCGATAGCGGATCGCCGCCATCGAGGGACCGGTCGGCGAGCGTTTCGGTAATTGAACCATATGTTTCAGATCCTGGCGATAGTAGATGTCGGGTGTACGGCAGTCAAACATCGGTGACGCCTAGGGAGTTCTGGCTGCATCTGAGGTCCTGCCGCTGGGTGGATCGGGCAGATGACGGTCGTTCGTGCTCGACCGCGACGTCGGCGAAGACCTGGTTGTCGCGCGCTTGACGGGTCGGAACGACCGTGGACGACGCGCTGCTCGATCTCTGTAGCGCAAACGCGATGTGGTCGAACGGGCAGGGTTGTGGCGGCGCTTGCCGACCGCCGGAGCGACAGGCGGGAATCGAGACGGGTGTCCACTACCTGACGGAGGGGCGGCCAGGTATAATGAAACGTACGTTTTGCTTGTGGTGACGCGCAGCCGCTGCCTGCGAGCCCTGGGTCGTCGGAAGGCCGGCCAGCGCCCGTTCGTCGGCCTTCCCATGCGGTGGCCGTCGATGTTGTTACTTCTTGTAGTGCGACTGGAGCTGATGATTAGGATGAAGGTTCTGGTAACGGGTGCCTCAGGGCGAGTCGGCGCCAACATGGTCAAGCGGCTGGTCCGTTCAGGATGCGCTGTGCGGGCGATGATCCAGCCGGAAGACCCGCAGGGTAAGAAGCTGACGGATATGGCCGGACTGGATGTCGTCGAGGCCGACCTGGGGGACCAGTCCGCACTCGATTCCGCGTGCCGAGGTGTCACCCACATCGTTCACCTCGGGGCCCAGTTGGTTCGACGGGACACACCGGTCGACAGGTTCTACGATGTCAACGCGTTCGGCACTCTGCGTCTACTCGAGGCTGCCGTTCGCAACGGCGGAGTCGAGAGGTTCGTGCTGGCGAGCACGGACGGCACGTATCGTCCGGGAAACCCGCCGGAGGTGCCGTTGACGGAACGGTCGCCGCAGGAGCCCGCTGACTACTACGGCACCAGCAAGCTGCTGGGTGAGATCATTCTGCGTAACCACAGCGCGCAGTACGGAATACCATTCTCAATAGTGCGGTTCGCGACGGTGGTCAGTCCAGAAGAAGCACTTTCGCGATTTCGCCTGTACTCGATGCGGGCATTGTTGAGTCGGGCAAAACTGGAGAAGGACAGCAATATCTGGCAGTTGTTCGATGGTCGCCCCGGGTTGAGTCGGATCCTGGACGAGTCTGTCGGTGACGCGGGTCCAGATACCGCGGTGGGCTTCACCGGCCCCGATGGCGAGCCATGGAGCTTGCACATGGTCGACGTGCGTGACGCGGTCGACGGAGTTTACCGTGCTCTTGTGGATCCTGCCGCACTGGGCGGCGTTTTCAACATTGCGGGGGAAAGTCCGACCTCGCACGAGGAAGGTGCATCGGCGTTGTCCGAGGTTTTCGCGGTGCCCAAAATTATGGTCGGAATGCCGATGACCTGGCGCCTTGAAGTCAGTATCGAATCTGCCCGGAAGAAAATAGGTTACCAGCCGAAGTATGGCTTTCGGGAGATGGTTGAGGTCGCCCGCGCAGCCGCATTGGACACCAGTGTCGACGTGGACTTCATTCCAGCGCGGTTGTGAACCTGCCTGGACCTTCGGTCGGCTTTCGAACCCAGCCATCAGGTTGACGAGGTGATTATGAGCGGGGCCGGAGAGCCTTCGACGACCGGGCACGCACTGCCGGGGGACGCCACGCTGGTGGAGATAGCGGGAGCTCGTGGGCCGACGCTCGCCCTGCTGGGCGGGGTGCACGGTGACGAGGACGAGGGCGTGCTCGCCGTCCGCCGTGTGTTGCACGAGTTGGAAGGCAGGCCGTTGACCGGGGCTCTCCGGGCAGTCGCTCCGGCGAACCCACATGCCTGGGCGGCGTACAGTCGCACCAGTCCGTTGGACGGCGCCAATCTGGCCCGCAGCTTCCCGGGTGATCCGCGCGGTGCGCCTACTGACGTCCTGGCCGCAGGCATCGCCGAGGAGGTTATCGGTGGTGCGGACCTCCTGATCGACCTGCATTCCGCGGGAGTGCGCTACGAGATGCCGTTCTTCTGCGGGTATGTCGCGAACACGGTTGCGGAGGTGGCTTCCCGGCGGGCGGCAGAGGCGTTCTCCGCACCGCTGATCTGGCGGCATCCGGCCAGCTCGCCGGGCCGGAGCCTGTCTGTTGCCGCGGACCGGGGTATCCCGGCGGTCTACGTGGAATGCTCCGGGGGAGGGGCGATTCGAGCTCGTGAGCTCGACGGCTACGTGACAGGCGTGCTGGCGGTGATGGCGGAGTTCGGCATGTTGGCGACGGACGCGGTCCCTGACCGCAGGCCTGAGCGTCGTGTCGTTCATGGCAGGGGGGACCTCGACCAGGGCGCACAGTCCAAGCATCATGGTTTCTTCGTAGCGACCACGGCCGCGGGTGCTGAACTCGGTGCAGGCTCCGAGGTCGGACGGATCTACGGCTACGACGGCGCGCTTCTCGATGTCGTTCGCACCGATCAGCCGGGCGTCGTGATGTTCCTGCGTCGGCAGGCGCGGACGCAGGAGGGTGATGTGCTGTTCGTGCGGGCGGATCTCGACGAGGCCGGGAAGGACACGTCATGGGCACCGGTCGGGGGCTGAGTCGTTTCGCGGCCGACCTGCCGCGGGTGCGGGAGTTCGTCACCCTTGGTGAGGGCGACACACCGTGTCTTCGGTTGGACAGACTGGCCCGGCAGTTGGGAGTTGGCACGATCTCCGCGAAGATGGAGTCGCTGAATCCCACCGGTTCGTACAAGGACCGCGTTGCTGCGATGTCGCTGTCTCTCGCCCATGCTCGTCGCGGTTGGATCGCTACATCCTCCGGCAACGCCGGTGTCGCGTTGGCTGCCTATGGCGCCCGTGTCGGCTTGCCAGGATTCCTGTGCCTGGTCGCCTCCGCGCCGCTGGAGAAGCGGCTGGCACTGATGCCGTATCCAGTTGAGGTGGTGCCGGTTCACGGTATCGGCCGGGCGGCGGTGGGGACAGCCGAAAGTGAGCTGTTCATCCATGTCCGGCAAGCGGCGGACCGGCACGACCTGTACCTGGGGATAACCGCGCATGCCTTCAACCAGGAGGGAATGCGTGGTATCGACACGATTGGCTACGAGCTGGCGGAACAGGTGCCGGACGCCTCCGTGGTGTATGTGCCGACGGGTGGCGGGGGCCTGCTCACGGCGGTCGCTCGAGGCCTGGAACACCGGGGATTGCCCGCCAGGGTGATCGCTTGCCAACCGGTAGGTTGCGCTCCGATTGCGCGATTCTTGGCAGGGGAACTTTCGACGCCCGAGATCGAGCGCTGCGAAAGTGATATCTCGGCGTTGCAGCTACCCCATCCACCAGATGGTGCGTTGGCTGCGGCGGCCGTTGTGCGCTCGGGAGGTTGGGGTACGGGGGTGTCCGACGCCGCGGTGCTCCGGGCGCAGCGGCTACTCGCCGGGACGGAGGGCGTGTTCGTCGAACCGGCGTCGGCAGCGGCACTAGCCGCGCTCATTGAGGACCTGGGCACGGGCAAGCTGGGTGAGAACGACCACCCTGTGCTCATCCTGACCGGCACGGGATCGAAGGATCTGCGGCGTTTCACCGACGACGCGCGAGGGCTTTGCGATGCCGAGCTGAATGCGATTCCCGCACGGGTCGACAACTGGGTGGCGGGGTTGAGCGACAGAGCCGGTTGACGCGTTCGGTGCCCACCCGCCGGCCGTGGGACCCGCCCGGGCGCCTTTGCTGCGCCCGCCAGCCGTCGACCCGACGTCGGGCGCAGCCACGATACGGAGTGGTCAGAAGCGATCGCGCGGCTCGCGGAGACGTTGTCATCGCGGTGACGGGGCTGGAGCGGCTTACTTAGCGGAACCGCAGCAGGACGCTGTATCCGTTCGAGAGCAGCGACTTTCGCTCCTCAACGGGCATAGGTGGAACGTTTCGCCGCAACGTTTCGTCACATGAGCGCCTGGTTGACTGCATGAAACTACTATTTTATTCTGAAGTACATGGCTCATGTCGGGCCGTGTCGCGTACCGGAAGGTGGCGTAGAGTGATCGACAAGTGCGAACGATGACCCGGCCTTGGCGGCGAACCGCGCTCGTGACGGGCGGTGCTACGGGTATCGGCGCGACGATCACTGCGCGTCTGCTCGCAGAAGGCTTCAACGTCTATGTCGTGCAGCGCACCGAACACGAGGCTCGCATAGGCGAGAAGGTCTTTCGTGACTGCGCTGACGCCGACCGTGTTCGCGTCGGTGCTCATGACCTGGCGCAGGACGGTTGTGCGACCGCGGTGATGGAGTGCTACGGATCGTTCAACGGTCTGGATGTTCTGGTGAACAACGCGGGGGTGACCGGAGAAGCAGCGGTCGGTGCACTGGATTCCTTTGACGACGAGCGTATCGACCTTGTTCTCGATACCAACTTGAAGGCGCCACTACGTCTGACGAGAGAGGCTTTGCCCCACCTGTCTCGTGACGGTGGCGTGGTCGTCAACATCGGGTCGACGGCGGGTGTCCTGGCCCAGGCTCAGGCGGCGGCGTACGTCGCGAGCAAAGCCGGTTTGGCGGGGCTGACTCGCGCGTTGGCGTGTGACCTCGGCGAGCGCGGCATACGGGTGGTCTGCATCGCGCCTGGCGACGTCGTGACAGCCACGAGTCGTACCGACAGCTTCCTGGCAACACGTGCGGCCGCTTCGTTCCGCAAACGCTCGCCGCTCGGCCGCTCCGCGCAGGCCGAGGACGTCGCGAATGCGGTGATCTGGGCGGTGTCCGAAGATGCTGCCTACATAACAGGTTCGACGATCTTCGTGGACGGCGGCTCAACGGCCTACTGACCGCTGTGCTCCGCGGGCTCCCGGCCGCGCCACAGTGCGCCGCCGAATCGGTTGGCGTGGTGGCCGTGAACCGGCAGTTCGGCAGCGTAGAGGAGGCCGCCGCCGGCCGACGGACGATAGTTCGCGGTCGTGATATAGAGCGTGGACAGATCGGGACCACCGAATGTGCAACTCGTGGTGTAAGGCGTAGGAACCTCGACCGTCGCCGTGACCTGGCCGGTGTTCGCGTCGAGGCGGCAGACCTGCCCGAGCCCCCAGACGGCGAGCCAGATGTCGCCTTCCGCATCGACGGTCAGGCCGTCCGGCAGTCCGGCCTTCGCGGGAACCGAACAGTGAATTCGGGACTCACCCAGTTCGCCCGAACCCATATCGTACTCCCGTGCAATGACCGTTCCGGCCGTACTGTCCACGTGGTAGAGAATGTCACCCCCTGGCGACCAATCCATACCGTTCGACATGCCCAGGTGACGTACCTTGGCAGCGATGCCCTGCTCATCGAGGCGATACAAGGTGCCGCGCTGACTGCCGTCTCGTCCAGCCGATCCGGCCCAGCAGCGGCCGCGCTCGTCTATCGCGGAGTCGTTCATGGTTATCGAGTCGGTTGCGTAGACATGGAGCTTCTGTTCGACCGTACCGGTACTGGCATGCAGCCAACCGAAACCGGTGCTCGTCACGGCAAGGAGCTTCTGGTGTGGCCCTAGCCCGATCGACGTGGTCTTCCTGGAAAGCGCGATCGTCGAATCGACACCGTCGAGGTTCTTGTTGAACAGCTGTTGTCCCGCGATGTCGACCCAGTAGAGGCCTGCCTGGTCATCCCACAATGGTGATTCGCCGAGATGTGCAACTGATCGAGTAACGGCTGCGGCATGGAGTACCGCGTCCTTGGCTAGCCGCTTAGTCACTGGGCTTCCCGCAAGTGAAGTGAGCCGGCTGCTCGACGTTTCTCATTGCCGTCCAAGTATATGTTTCGAAACGATGATCCAATTCGCATCAGCCGGATTGCGGGGTGTCGCCAGCCCGGGCCGACGCGATCTGGCCGGCTATCTGCCGTAGCGCGGCGCCGACCTTTCCGATGTCTTCCACCGCGAAGCGGGCCGCCGGTGCGCTGAGGCTGATCGCGGCCGGCAGGCGGGTGCCGAGGATCGGGACCGCCACGCAACGGCCGTCGAGCTCGTTCTCCCCGTCATCCACCGCGTGGCCGACACGGCGCACCTTGGCGAGCTCGGCGAGGTAGTCCCGCACCGTGGTGATCGTGGCCGAGGTGCGCTCGGGCATGCCGGTCTGCTCCAGCATGGAGCGGACCCGCTCCTCGGGGAGATGGGCGGCGATGGCCTTGCCCAGCGCCGTGGAGTGCAAGGGGTCGCGGTGACCGTTGGACGCCGCGAGGCGCACGCTCCGCCTGCTCTCGATGATGTCGAGGTAGATGACCGAGTCACCGTCCAGGATGCCGAGGTTGGTCGTCTCCTCGAACTCGTCCCGGAGCTTCTCCAGCCACGGCCTGGCGCGCTCGCGCAGCAACTCCAGATGGCGGGACTGCATGCCGACGAAGCCCAGTCCGAGCCGGAAGGCGCCGGCGTCGGTGTCCCGCTCGACATACCGGTGTGCCTCCAGGGTCCACAGGTACCGAAAGGCCGAGGACTTCGGCAGCGACGTCGTCCTGGCGACCGAGTTCAGCGACACGCCGTCGACCGACTCCTGCAACAGGTTCAGGATCGAACAGACGCGTTCGACGGCGCGAACGGTGTAATCGCGATCCTCCTCGTCCTCGGAGGGGATGTCGTCAGGATCTTGCTTCCGACGGCGTGACAGCGGACCCACCTCGTTTCAGAAGACGGCCGGACCTGTCGAGCACGGGACCGCGGGACGGGGCGTCCGGCTTCGCTCGGACAAGGCTGGGGCGAAGAGATACAGCGGTTTCACTATATGGAACCAGGTCACCGCTGGCAAGGTCGCGGGGCATGTACAGCAGCCCGCGAATCGGTAAACTGCATTGGTCTTCATATTAGTTGCGTTGCGTCGAATGGGTGTTGCCATTGTCGAAAATGCTGCTGGCTGTGTGTTGACGACCAACCGCGAGTCGTCTACGTTTGTGAATTCTTGGTTCCGACGCATGAAATCTGCGCACCGTCTGTAGTCGACACCGGCTTCCGGCGGGCGCGCGGGACACCTCGTGGAGGCAGGGGTGTCCCGGCTATCGGCCTCCTGAGAACGATGACGAACTTACCGCTCGCGCGCTTTCCCTACCTCGTCTCCGACGATGTCGGCGAGACCCGTGAGACATTGACGCAGCTCTTCGGAGAGCACCTGCTGGAACTGCTCCGAAAAGGTGACCACATCAACGCGCGCGTCAACGCGGTGCGGTTGGTGGACGTCGTGCTACTGGTGGCCGGACTCGGCTGCGCGGTCCGGCTCAACCCGGCCGGCCCGCGAGCCTTCTACATCGTCGTCATCCCCATGGAGGGGCACGGAACGTTCTTCCTCGACGGGAAGCGGTTCCAGGTGTGCCGCGGTGTCGGTATCATCGTCTCACCGGAGGTCTCGCTGGACGTGCGCCTGTCCGCCAACTTCCGCGCCACGGTGCTTCGCATCGACGAGGACGCGGTGCGGCACGTCCTCGCTCGCAGGTTGGGCTTCTGGCCGCCGTTCCCCGTCGCGTTCGACCCGCTGATCGACATCACCAGAGACGAGGCGCTCGACTGGTACCACGAGGTGACCGACTGCATCACCGACCTCGACGACCCGGACGGCCTGCTGCACGCCTCCGACGAGCTGATCAACAGAATGGACCGCGTGCTCGTCGGGCGCCTCGTGGCCGCACAGTCACACGAGTACTCCAATTTTCTCGGTACGGCGGACGAGCCGCCCGCGTCCTCGCACGCGGTCAGCTTCGCGCTGGGACTCATGCACGGGCGCCCGACGCTGTCGATGGAGGACTTCGCGACCCGCGCGGGCGTCAGCGTGCACGCCTTGTACGAGGGGTGCCGGCGGCACTTCAACATCAATCCCAGTGAGTACCTGCACAAGATCAGGCTGCGCAACGTGCACAGTGACCTCGAGAAGGCGCGGCCGGGCAGCGTGTCGGTGCGCGAAGTGGTCGCCGGCTGGGCGCTGTTCTACAGCGAGCGCTTCCTCGTGGACTACTACGCGCTCTTCGGCGAGTCGCCCGAGGACACGGCGAGGCGCTGACGCCCCGGTCAGTTCCGCTTGGTGACGAACGTGCCCTTCGACTTGAGCGTGATCACCAGCCCGCGTTCACGCAGTATGTCGGTGGCGTGCCGCACGGTGCCGAGGGCGACCCCGTACTCCTCCGCGAGCGCCCGCTCGCCGGGCAGCCGGCTGTTGGCCTCCCATTCGCCACTCTCGATGAGGCCCGCGAAATGGTCCGCCAGGAGCTCATAGGTGTAGCCCGGCTTGTTGTCCGGGTTGAACTTAGGACCGCTCATCAGATCACCATAGAACGGTGCTGAGCTGCCCAAACACGTGAACCGCGGCAATCTGCGGCGTAGTGCGCTACACCGCGGCCGCTCAGCATGTACGATTCTTTCGAGATAGCGGTTTCGAAACGCGGTCGCCGCCGCCACCCCTCCCGGGTGTAGTGGCGCTCCGCCGAGGGGGGAAGCTGCACCTGCCTCTGCACGTGCGGCCAAGGAGGGTTCGTGGAGCCTGATCTACCGGCCAATCCGCTGTCCGTCGAGCTGACGTTCAGCCACCGGCGGCTCTGGTGGCAGGCCGGCCACGGCAGCAGGCCGGAGCGATGCGAGGTCTCGGCGGACGTCTGGCAGCACGACGTGGTGCCGGACGGTCTGCGGCACGTCGGCGACATCTCGCTGGTGCTCACCGACGCCGCGCAGAACCTCGACACCGCCCAGTCGGTGGTGCTGGGGGAATGGGTGCCGCGGTTCCTGCGGGAGGCGGTGGCCGACCGCGAAGAGCGCCGCCTCGAACCGGCGCTCGAGGCGGCGATCAGTCCAGGCCCCGCCCTCGTGGTGATCGTCCGACGCATCCGCCTCGCCGAGCCGTGGCAGGGGCACGGTCTCGGCGTCGCGATTCTCGCCAGCTCCCTGCGGTCACTGTCCCGGATCGCCCGGATGGCGATCTGCCGCCCCCTGCCTGCGGACTTCGCGGCCGAGGGCGCCGACGCGGTGTCGGCCGAGCGGAACGCGGTTCGCGCGGTGGCGACGCTCGAACGCATCGGCTTCTGGCGCTGGCGTGGCGTGCATGTCATCGACCTGCGCAGCCGGTCCCTGCTCGACGCGCGAACCGAACTGCTGCACCGCTGGTGGCCGAAGGGCGGCTAGTGCCCGCCTGGCCACCGCTCGTGAGTGCTCCCGCGAGTTCTAACTCGGGTCAACACTCACGAGCGTCGACCCCTGGCTAGCCGACCGCGCCGTTGGTGCGCTGCTCCGGGACCGGGTTCGTGGTGATCTGATCCGCCACGTCGATCAGCACCTTGGCCGCCTTCTCGACGTCCTTGAGCGTGAATCGGGCCGACGGCGCACTGATGCTGAGCGCTGCGGGCAGGTGGGTGCCCAGCAGTGGCGCGGCGACGCACCGGCCGTCGGAGGCGTTCTCCCCGTTGTCCACGGCGTAGCCGAGCCGACGCACCTTGGCCAGCTCGTCCAGGTATGCCTCGATCGAGGTGATCGTGTTCGCGGAGTGCTGCTCCATCCCGGTTCGCTCCAGCAGGTCACGAACCCGCGCCTCGGGAAGCTGGGCCGCGATGGCCTTGCCGAGCGCCGTGGAATGCAACGGGTCCCGGTCACCACGGGACGCGGCGAGGCGCACCTTGTTCCGGCTCTCCACGATATCCACGTAGATGATGTGGTCGCCGTCGAGCAGGCCCAGATTCGTCGTTTCCTCGAACTCGTCGCGCAGATTCTCCAACCATGGCCGCGCCCGTTCGCGCAGTACTTCGAGATGGCGGGATTGCATGCCCACGAATCCCAGTCCCAGGCGGTACAGCCCGGTCTGCTCGTCCCGCTCGACGTAGCGGTGAGCCTCGAGTGTCCAGAGGTAACGGAACGCCGAGGACTTGGGCAGGTCGGTGGCCTGGCCGACCTCGATCAGGGACACCCCGTCAATGGACTCCTGCAGCAGGTTCAGGATCGAGCAGACGCGTTCCACGGCGCGAACGGAGTAATCGCGCTCCTCGCCCGTGGTCTTCTCGTCGGCCTCGTCGTTCTGCCCCTGGTTTCGACGCCGTGGCAGCGTAATCACGTCCCCTCGGGATTGGATCATGTATTTCAGAATCCTAGCGTGCTTACCCTCTTCGAAGCAGGGGGCCAGAAATGCCCTGGCATCGCGCCGTCCCCGTTCCCCGCCGGAAACGGCCCCTTGACGGTCCCATGCCACCCCCGTAACTTGGCTGTGGAAACGATCCGCGTGTTTCATTGTACGAAACAAGCCCCGGGTCGTGGCGGTGCGGGCCGATTCCCCGCAGACTTCACGGAGGAGACGTGACTCCATGAGCAAAGCGGCTCAACTGCTCGCGCGTTCCAGCGCCTTGCGGCAACGAGCGCTTGCCAGGACGCCGGGCGGAGTGCATTCCAACGTCCGGCTCTCCGGTTCCCAGGTCTTCATCGACCACGCCAACGGCGCGTGGCTGTACGACGTGGACGGTGAGAACTACGTCGACTACCTGCTCGGGCAGGGTCCGAACTTCCTGGGGCACGCGCCACAGCCGGTTCTCGACGCGGTGACCGCGGCCTGCGGCCGTGGCCTGATCTACGGGGGCCAGCACCGCCTCGAGGTGGAGGCCGCCGAGGTCGTCTGCTCCTCTCTCGGCTGGGCGGACATGGTGCGCTTCGGCGTATCGGGCACCGAGTCGGTGCAGGCGGCGCTGCGGCTGGCCCGCGCGGCGACGGGCCGTACGACGGTCGTCCGGTTCGAAGGCCACTACCACGGCTGGCTCGACAACGTGCTGCTCGCCGACAGTGGCGGCGCCTGGGGGGTCGCCAGCGCCGGCCAGCTGCCCAGCCACCTGCAGGACTTCGTCCTGCTGCCGTGGAACGACACCGAACGGCTCGCCGAGGTGCTCGACGAGCGCGGTGAGGAGATCGCCGCGGTCATCATGGAACCGGTCATGATCAACGCGGGGGTCATCGAACCGCGCGAGGGCTACCTCGAGACGGCGCGCGAGCTGTGCTCCGAGTACGGCATCGTGCTGATCTTCGACGAGGTGATCTCCGGGTTCCGCCTTGGCATCGGCGGAGCCGCCGGGCGCTATGGCATCGCACCCGACCTCGCCACCTACGGCAAAGCGATGGCGGGCGGCTGGCCGGTGTCGGCGCTCGCCGGGCGAGCCGGCCTGATGGGCCGTTTCGGCGGCGGCGAGGTCAACCACTCCGGCACCTTCAACGGCTCCGTCATGGCGATGGCGGCGGCCCATGCCACGGTCTGCTACCTGCGCGACAGCCCGCCGTACGACTCGATCACCGAGCACGGCACCGCCCTGATGGCCGGCCTGCGCGACCTCGGCGCCGTGCACGGGCTGCCGCTGCGGGTGGAGGGTCTGCCGATGGCCTTCCACGTCTCCTTCGGCGAGGCCGACGTCACCGACTACCGCTCCCTGCAGAAGCTGGACCTCGCGCGCTACACGCAGCTGTCCGCCTCCCTCATCGACCACGGGTTGTGGGTCGCAGGCCGCGGCGTCTGGTACGTCTCCGCACGGCACGGCCCCGAGGAGCTCGAAGCCGCACTGACCCGGTTCGACAAGACACTCACCGATGGGGCGTGACATGACCCGGCCACTCGGCACCGCCGAAGACCGTGACGGCAACACCGCGATGTTCTCCCCGTGCCGGCGTGCGGGTGACCTCGTCTTCGTGTCCGGACAGGCCTCCGTGGACGGCGGGCGGATCGTGCCCGGCACGTTCGAGGAGGAGATGCGCCGCTCGATCGAGAACGTACGCCGCATCCTGGCCGGAGAGGGCCTGGAACTGTCCCATGTGGTCCGGGTCGGCGCCTACGTGCGCGACGCGGGCGACCTGCCGGAGTACAACCGGATCTACCTCGAGTACTTCGGCGAGCCGCTGCCCGCGCGCACCACGATCACCAACTGCCTCGGTGACCGGATCAAGTTCGAGCTCGATGTCGTCGCGTACGGGAGGGCCTGACATGCGCTTCGCCACCCTCGGCCTCTTCCACGAGGCCAACACGTTCTCCCCGGTCGCGGCCGACCTCGACATGTTCCAGGACGGCGGAGTGCTGCGCGGCAAGGAGATCGTCGAACAGTACGCCGGCTCGTCGGCGACCATCGGCGGTTTCCTCGCCGCCGCGGAGACGTTCGGTGTCGAGGTGGTGCCCCTCGTGTTCGCCTTCGTCACACCGGGAGGACCCGTCACCGCGGACGCGTTCGAGACCATCGTCGGTGAGATGCTGGGCAGGCTCGCCGAAGAGGGCCCGTGGGACGGCGTGCTGCTGAACGTGCACGGAGCCGCGGTCGCCGAGCACTTCCCCGACGCCGACGGCGAGATCGCGGCCAGGGTGCGCCGTGTCGTCGGTCCGGGCGTGCCCGTCGGCGCCGTGCTGGACATGCACGCCAACGTGTCGCGCAAGCTGCTCGACGCGCTCACCGTGACACTGGTGTACCAGACCAATCCGCACGTGGATCCTAAGGACCGGGCGATCGACTGCACGGCCCTGATGGTCTCCACGGTGCTCGGGGAGGCTCGGCCGGAGCAGGCGCTGGTTCAGCTCCCGCTGGTGGTCAACATCGCGCGCCAGGACACCGGCGAGGAACCGATGGCTGGCCTCGTCGCGAAGGCGGCCGAGATCGCACGACGCCCCGGCATGCTCTCGGCCAGCGTCGTGGAGGGCTTCCCCTACGCCGACGTGCCGCACATGGGCATGTCGTGCATTGCTATCCACGACGGCGACGAGGTCGCGGCGGCCGCGGCCGCGCAGGAGCTCGCCTCGGCGGTCTGGGAGCGGCGCGCGGAACTCCAGGCGTGTGAACGCACGGTCGAGGAGGCGCTCGACCTGGCCGAAAGCGAGCCGGCGGGCCCCGTGGTGCTGCTCGACGCCGGGGACAACGTCGGGGGTGGTGCGCCGGGGGACTCGACCGTGCTCCTGGACGCGGCCGTGCGGCGCGGGCTGCGCTCACTTGTCCAGACTCTCGTGGACGCGGAGTCGGTCCGGACCTGCATGGCCGCCGGCGCCAGGTCCGTGGTCCGGTTGCGCGTCGGCGGGTGCCGGCCGCACTCACCCGGCCCGCCGGTGCCCGTCGAGGGCCGGGTCCGTGTGCTCTCCGACGGCCTGTTCGAGGAGCCGAGTCCGAGGCATGGCGGCTTCCGGTTCTTCGACGCGGGGCCGACAGCGGTGGTCGAGACGACCGACGGGCACACGCTGGTGCTCAACTCCCGGCCGGTCCTCAACGCGAGCCTGCACCAGTTACTCAGCGTCGGCGTCGATCCGGCGGATCACCACGTGGTGGTCGCGAAGGGCGTCAACTCGCCGCGCGCGGCATACGGGCCCATCGCGTCGCGGATGGTCGTGGTGGACACCGACGGCATCACCGCGATGAACCTCGAACGGTTCCGCTACCTGCATCGCCGCCGGCCGATGTACCCGTTCGAACCGCCCACCGCCGGACCGGCGGGCCGGGCATGAGGCTGATGCGCGTGGGCGTGCGCGGCGCCGAGCGGCCGGTGGTGCTCACCGACGACGGCGAGCACCACGACCTCTCCGGGATCACCACCGACATCGACGCCTGATTCCTCGCCGCGGACGGCCCCCGGCGGGCACTCGCCGCGCTGGACAGGGGCGAGCTGCCGCCGCTCGATGTCACTGGCGAGCGGATCGGTTCGCCGATTGCCAGGCCGGGTGCGGTGCTGTGCATCGGCCAGAACTACGCGGCGCACGCGGCCGAGTCCGGTGCCGCCCCGCCCACCGAGCCGATCCTGTTCCACAAGTCGCCGAACACCGTCGTCGGCCCTCACGACGAGGTGCTCATCCCGCGCGGTTCGACCCACACCGACTGGGAGGTCGAGCTCGGGGTCGTGATCGGCAGGCCGGCGCGGTACCTGGAGTCGCCTGCGCAGGCGCGGGACTGCATCGCGGGTTACCTGACCTCCAACGACGTGTCCGAGCGGGATTTCCAGCTCGGCCGCCCCGGCGGTCAGTGGGCCAAGGGCAAGTCCTGCGAGACGTTCAATCCGCTGGGCCCCTGGTTCGTGCCCGCCTGCGAGGTCACCGACCCGCAAGCGCTTGCCCTCCGTTCGTGGGTCAACGGCGATCCGCGCCAGGACTCGAAGACGGCCGACATGATCTTCCCGGTCACGGAGATCATTCTCCACCTGTCCCGCTTCCTGGTCCTCGAACCGGGCGACCTCGTCAACACCGGGACGCCGGAGGGGGTCGCCCTTTCCGGCAGGTTCGGCTACCTCCGCCCCGGCGACGTCCTGGAGGCCGAGGTCGCCGGGCTGGGCAGGCAGCGAACGGTCTGCGGTCAGGCCTGACGTAGCGACCGGTGCCCAGCTCGCCGGGCAACTGGCCGGCATCGGCGGATCCCGGCACGCGCGGGTGGCCCCGGCGAGCTCGCCGTACGCACGCGACGCCCCTCTTTCACGGCGCGGCCGCCGTGGTGTTCCCCGGCAGCACGGCGGAGGTCGCCGAGATCCTCCGGTTCGCCACCCGCCGCGGGGTTCCGGTCGTACCGCGTGTGGCGGGGTCCGACCTGTGCGCGGGCACGTCCCGCTCGCGGGCGGGATCGTGCTCGTGCTGACCCGGGTTGAACCGGATCGTCGAGGTCAGCACGGAGGAGTTGCTCGCCAGGGTGCAGCCGGGCGTGGCCACGGCACGGCTCGCCGACGTCGCGGCCGTCGCCGGGCTGCTGTACGTACCGGACCCGGGCAGCCGTGCGGTGTCCACCGTCGGTGGCCGGATCACCGCGCAGGGTGGAGCGATGCGGCAGTTCACCGCTAGGCTGGCCCGACGGCCGTGGCTCGCAACTTGCCAGCGGCAATTTGTTGCCGGTGCCTGGTACCCGTGATTTACTCAGTGGACTGCCCAGGGTGGCGACTCGTCGGCGATCTGCAAATTGCTTATCGCAAAGTGCACCCTTTTGGAGGTATGACTTACCGGGTAGGTCCACAAGAGTGGTGAGTGAGGAGGTGCAAGGGGAGTCTCCGGGCGATCGTCCTGACGACCGCTTCCCCGCGTGACCAATGACTCGACCGCTCGATCGTTTCGAACTGTTCCACTCGCGCGATCTTGACGTCACGCGGGATCAGGTCGGCCGGATTTTCGGCCCGCATCGCGTGGAGCTCGCGGGCCGGGAGACCAGGCTGGACGCCAGGATGCACTCCAAGCGGTTGCAGACCGTCGGCCTGAACTACGTGGCCTACGGCGGTGCGGTGCGCATCGACCTGGGAGAACTGCGGACCTTCTTCATCATCCAGGCTCCGCTACGCGGCAACGGCCTGGTGCAGCACGGCCCGGCGCGGGTCTACACGGATCCCGGTTTCGTCTCCGTGCTCAACCCGACCATGCCGCTGAGCATGCGGTTGTCCGCGGACGCGGAACTGGTGCTGCTCCGGATCGAGCGGACGGCAATGGAGACGTTGCTGTCCGACCTTCTCGGCAGGTCGCTGCCGTGGCCGATCGAGTTCCACCCCGGAATGGACGTGACCACCGGCTATGCCCGGAGCTGGTACAACTACCTCCTGTTCTGCGTGACGGAGGTCAACCGCCCTGGTGGCCTCCTGACGCATCCGCTGGCAATCCGGCAGATGGAACGGAGCCTGCTGACCAGCCTGTTGCTCGCCCATGCGAGCAACTACACGGCCCTGTTACAGGGCGACCTGTGTCCCGCGCCGTCGCGTGCGGTCAGCCAGGTCGTCGACCTCATCGAGCACCACCCCGAGCAGTCACACACCATGGGGAGCCTCGCCAGGAAAGCCGGGGTCAGCGTCCGGGCTCTGCAGAAGGGATTCCGGCGGCACCTCGACACGACTCCGAGCGAGTACCTGCGCACGGTGCGGCTGCAGCGCGCGCATGACGAGCTCCGCGCGGCCCAGCCCGACACGATCACCGTCGGCGAGGTCGCCGGCCGCTGGGGCTTTGTGCACCTCGGCCGATTCGCCAGCACATACCGGCAACGTTTCGAAGAAGTCCCCTCACAGACCCTGCATCGATGACCATGAGCTATGACGAAGCGCGCAGTGCGCGAAATGGACAGAAGAGGCCGCCGGCGGGATCGCCGTGGCCTGCCCCGCGTTCCAGCGTCGAGGACAGGTCTCCCACGGACGGTGGGAAGCCGTCGTCGGAGCACGACGAGGTGGAGCCGATCTGGACGCTCGTGCGGCGTGCCAGGCGGCAGCGGGGCCTTACCCAGTACGAGTTGGCCGACGTACTGGTCAACCTGTCGCGAAATCGCGGCCTGAGCCGGCACGAAGTCGCCCGGTGGGAACGCGGGAAGCGCGTTCCCGGCCCGTACTGGCAACGCTGGCTCAGCGCCGCCCTGGGTGTGCCGGCGGAGCAGTTGCTCGCGGCCGCGCGCCGAGGGCGCAGGCTCCGCTGACGCCGGAACGGCTCCCGCTTTCGCGAGCCTCGGCGCGTTCGTGCACCCGCTGATCACGCCGCGCGCGCCGGACCTGACCAGTCGCTCACCGCGCAGGCGTCCACGATCTGCACACCACCGACAGCGCGTTCGACCTCGTCGTCGCGTACAGCAAGGCCGTGCTCGCCGAGATCGTCCGGCGCGAGGACCTTGCCCGGCAGTCCGCTGCACGATCGTCGGGTACGAACGTCAGTTGCTGTTCGACGAACACGGCGAAAATGATCTGGGACTGGTTCCCGAATCCGAACGCCATCGCGTCATGCTTCCAATGCTGCCGGATTGACACCGGACGATAACAATTGCGCTGACGTCCCGTTCCTGCTGCGCCTCGCCCGGCCCGGGTACGAGGGCGCGTTCCGCTGCCACTGGCCCTACCAGGACGAAATCATGCGGAAAACCGCCGAGAACAGAGCCATTACGGTGAACTTCCGGCAGTGAAAGATTTTTCTTTGCTCGTCCGGAGAGAAAGCGCAAAATCGCCGGGGCATTGACGTCATCGTCGGGCCTTGCAACTGTCATATCAGGTGACGGAACATCCCCTGCGAGGTGGCCAGTGCCGAACCTGCCCGCCAACCCACTCTCGATAAGGCTGTCCATCACGCACGAGCGGCTGTGGTGGCACATCGACGACGAGGACCATCTACCGGAGCGCTGGGACGTGTCGGCCGACGTCTGGGAACTCGACCGCTGTCCCGAGGCGGTGCGGCATGTCGGTGACATCTCGCTCGTCATCGCGGACCTGCACCGGGACCGCAACCTGCTCGACTCGGTGGCCCTCGGCGAATGGGCGCTGGAGTTCATCGCCGAGACGGTCCTCGACTCCACCGACGGCAGGCTGCATCCGGAGCTCGACGCGCGGCTGCCCGCCGGGCCGTCCCGGATGGTCATCCTGCGGCACATCTCGCTCACCACCGAGTGGCGCGGGCACGGCCTCGGCGGTCCGCTCATCGCCGGAGCCCTGCGGACCCTGGCGCCCACCGCACGGCTGGCGACGTGCCGCGTGTCGCCGCTGGACTTCCGGTCCACCTGCCCTGACCGCGTTTCGGCCGAGCTGGCCAGCGTGCGCATGGCCGGGATGCTCGAGCGCATCGGCTTCCACCGCTGGCGCGATGTGCACATCGTCGACCTGCACAACCCGGCGCTGCTGGAGGCGCGGATGAGTCTGCTCGACCACTGGTGGCCCTCCCAGCACGACCCGTGTCCGTGAGGCGGATCAGGCCACGAGCTCCCGCGCGGCGCGTTGGAGCAGCTCCGGGGTCCGCTCCGGCGGCAGTGCCTGTTCGCGCAGCCGCTCCCAGTACCTCCGGAACTGCCGGAGCTCGTCCGGTCGCTCGTAGCAGAGCCAGTCCACCGCGCTCTCGAGACAGGCGGCCCCTGGGTGACCGTCGAGCTCGGCAGGCATGTCCATGAGCGAGAAGCCCCCTTCCGCGGCGGGTATCCCGGCTTCCGTGGGCAGGATCTGCAGCGTGACGTTGGGCCGCACGGCGTGCTCGGCGAGGTGCGCGAGCTGGGCACGCATGACCTCGGCGCCGCCCGCGACCCGGCGCAGGACGTGCTCGTCGAGCACCACCTGGATCTCGGTGGGCTCGGTGCCGCCGAGGATCGCCTGCCGCCCCGGCTGGAGCGCGCACCGGAGCTCGGCCCAGCTTGGTTCGGTGGCGCGCAGGACGGCGTCGGTGTACGGCGGCGTCCGCAACAGTTCGGGCACCGCATACGAGGCGTAGTGGCGGATCGTGATCGCTGACGCCTCGAAGGACAGGAACAGTTCCAGCCCGCGCAGTCGCTTCCGGGTGTCCTTTTCCTTCGGCAGCAGCTCTCGCCACCACTCGCCCTTCGCCGCCGCCTCGGTCACGAGCCGCTGGTAGTGCGCGACGTGTTCCGAGCGGCCGAGGGCGGGCAGCAGGGCCGCCACGTGGTCGGTGTTGAACAGCCGCACCGCGGCCTCGAGGTGCCCGACGAGTGACTTGCCGCTCCAGCCGGCTCTGGCTGCGAGCTGTTCACGGGAGAAGCCCCGCTGTACCCGCATGTTCGTGATGTGCTCGCCCATCCACTTGGTCGTCACGAGGGGAGTGGCTCCGAGCAAGGCGTCACCTTCCGGCATCGGGGTGAGCGCGGGGCTTCACCCGGATAGGCCACGCCGCGGCGTAGCGCGCTACATGGCAGCGTGCTACGGTCGGACGTGGCTATAGGTAGGACCGTTCATCCGTAACCGTAGCCCCCGGTGACGCGGCCGCTGCGGGATTCCCGTGAAGCACGGCCGCGTCGCCGGGTTCCCAGACCAGTACCGAGACGAGCGGCGGGGCGGGCTCAGTCCGGTCCGGCTGCCAGGTCGTCGATGAAAGCGCGTGAATGTTCCGAGGTGAGTGCCTGTTCCCACAAGCGATCCGACTTGTCGCGGAAGATGTCGACCTGTTGTGCCTTCTCGAAGAAGGCGCCCTCCACAACCGTTCCGACGAAGGCGGCGCCGGGGTGACCCTCGAGTTCCGGCGGCATGGTCATCAATGTGAAGCCGCCGTCGGGGCTCGCCGGGGCGCCCGCGGCGCTGCTCAGCACGCGGATCTCGATGTTCGGCCTGCGGGTCAGCTCAGCGAGCCGCCGCAGCTGCTCGCGCAGTACGGCGGGGCCACCTGCCTCCCGGTGCAGTGCTGCCTCGTCGATCACGCACCGCAGGACGCAGGGCTCCTCGCGGTCGAGCACCTCGCGCCGCCGCCTGTTCCGCAGTTCGAGCCGGGTCGCGATCTCGTCGTCGGGCGACCCGGGCCCGGCCGCGCGGAGGACCGCTTCGGCGTAGTCGGTGGTCTGCAGCAGCTCCGGCACCAGTTGGGTGCTGTAGACGAACATCCACACGGCGGAGGTCTCGAAGCCGAGGAAGAGTTCGTACCACTCCGGCAGAAGCTCGCCGGGGAACTCGTCCCACCAGTGCCTGCGGTTCTTCGCGCGCTCGACGAGGGAGGCGAAGTAGCCGGCCCGGCTCTGGTGGCCGTAGTAGGTCAGCAGTACCTCGATCTTGTTGACCGCGGGGAAGTTGCGGCCGGACTCGACGTGCCCGAGGGCGGCCGGCGACTTGTCGACGCGCTTCGCCGCCTCCGTCCGCGAAGGGTTGTGGCTGCGATTGCGCATGGTGGCGAACTCGGAGCCGACCCACCTCCGCACCACGATGGGACACGCTTCGACCAAGGCGTCACCTTCCCGCTATCGGGCAAGCGTGCACACTTCACCCGAATAGGCCACACCCAGGATGTAGCGGGCTACGTTGTAGCGAGCTACATTGGTTGTGGCTACTGGTTGCAGTCCTGACACCTGTAACCGTAGCCGCCGGTGACGCCGGCCGTGGGTACCCCCTGGATCACGGCCGCGTCGCTGAGCAATCCGTTTCCGGGTGGTCTATCGGTCTGGGGAGGCCCATGTTCGGCAGGGACCGTGGAAGCCGCGGCTGACATCGGACCCGAGGTCGAGTGCGCGGAGTGTGCGATCCCACGGCGCTGGACGCCGCCGGACGTGCTCTGGCTCGCCGACTCTCGGGGCGAGGTGTACTGCCGTGAATGTCTCGACGTCCTCGAACTGCTGGGGCAGTTGCTGGCCCGGGCATCCGGATGGCTTCAGGAAGTCGAGGACGAGCTGTGGAACTGAGGGAAGGTGAGCCCCGGGAGCGCCCGGGATATCCGGAAGGGGTCCGACTGTGGAGCGCGGCACTCGATGTGCGGGTAACGGCCCTGGACGCCGGCGACGCCTGTTTCCGGCTGGCACTTCGCCACCCGTACCACCGCCTCGGCGACGTGCCGGAGCTCTACCGGGCCGAGTCGATCGGGCCGTACGCCGGCGAGCTGACCCCGGACGAGCGGTGCCTGCTCGAACTCGACTATCCCCGCGGGGTGTTGCCGCACGCGGACGACCGGGCGCCGCACGGGCGTTTCGAACAGGCGCATGTGGCCGACTACGTGCAGGCGCTGCTGCTGGCCCACGAACGCCTGCTCGATCCGCCCGACGAGCGGGCCGGGCGGCGGCTCGCGGCCCGGCGGGCGCTGCGGCCAGAGGTCCGGCTGCACGTCTGGCGGGTCAGGTACCGGGCGCTGTTGCTCGCGGGTGCCGACCGGGCATCTGCGAGGGCACGCGCGGGCGAGCTCGCCGCGACGATCGTGGACTACGCCGGGCGACCGCTCGCGCGGGTCGTCCACGTGCGACCGGAGGGCGAGCCCGCCGGTACGTCTGCCGTGCGGGCGCTGCTGGCGGACTACGAGGCGGCCGGAACCGATGGCCCGGCCGAGACGGCCGGGCTGCTCGCCCGGTCGGCCTGCGACCTGTGGCGGGCGTTCCTGGGCCGCGCGACCGGGCGCGTCCTGTCAGTGCCCGGCGGGTGAGCGCGTTTCCGATTCGGTATGGGCCAGGGCCTGGCATGTGGGCGTCGGGTGGCCGGTGTAGTCGGCGACGTGGCCTTCGAAGAGGACGGTTCCGCCGTGCCTGCCGGGCCCGGGACCAAGGTCGATCAGCCAGTCGGCCTGTCGAATGACGTCAAGGTTGTGCTCGATGACGACGACCGTGTGGTCCTGCTCGACGAGGCTGTCGAGGACGTGCAGGAGCGTGTCGATGTCGTTCATGTGCAGCCCGGTTGTCGGCTCGTCGAGCACGTACGTGGTGGGCCGCGTTGCCTGCCGGAGCTCTTTGGCGATCTTGACCCGTTGGCACTCTCCTCCCGACAGCGTGCTCAGGGACTGGCCGAGGCATAGGTAGCCCAGGCCGACGGCGGTCAGCTGTCGCAGGGCTCGGGCGATGCCTTCGTCCGGCAGCTGGACGATGGACTGGCCGACGGTGAGGTCGTCGACATCGGCGATCGACAGGCCGTTCACGGTGTGGGCGAGGACCTCCGGGGTGAAGCGGCGGCCGTGGCAGGTTTCGCAGACGACCTCCTGGCCGTCCATGAACGCCAGGTCGGTATAGATGACGCCGAGCCCCTTGCAGTCGGGGCAGGCGCCCTCGGAGTTGGCGCTGAACAGGCCGGCGGGGACGTGGTTGTGCCTGGCGAACAGCTTGCGGATCGCGGGGGCGATGCCGGTGTAGGTGATGGGGGTGGAGCGGCGGTTGGTGCTGACCGGCTTCTGGTCGATCACGGTCGCGTCGTGCTGGGCCAGCAGCTCGTCGGCGAGGCTGGACTTGCCGGAGCCTGCGACGCCGGTGAGGACGGTCAGCACGCCTGTGGGGAACCGCACGGTGAGGTGCCGCAGGTTGTTGCGGTCGGCGCCCGCGACGGTGAAATGGCCCGTGGCGGGACGTGGGGCGAGCTTGAGCGGCCGGTGCCGGGCCAGGGCTCGCCCGGTCGGCGTGCCGGCGTCGCGAAGCTGGGCGAAGGTGCCTTGGAACACGAGCTGCCCGCCGCCCGCACCCGCGTCAGGCCCGATCTCGATGACCTGGTCCGCGTGAGCCATGACGGCGGGGTCGTGCTCGACGACGAGGACGTTGTTGCCGCTGTCGCGAAGCCGCTCCAGGAGCTCGATCACGGATTCCACATCGGTGGGATGCAGTCCCACGGTCGGTTCGTCGACCACGTAGGTCATCTCGGTGAGGCTGTACCCGAGGTGCTTGACCGTCTTGATCCGTTGTGACTCCCCGCCGGAGAGCGTCGTGGTCGCCCGCGAGAGCGTGAGGTAGCCGAGCCCGATCGTGATCATCGCATCCAGCCGGGCCGTCAGTGCCGCGACGACGGGCGCGACGCGGGCGGAGGTGATCGTGCGAACGAGGCCGGCGAGCTCGGTGATCTCCAGGCGGGGCATCTCGCCGATGGTGTGGTCGAGCACGGTGGCCGTTCGCGCGGCCTTGTTGAGCCGGTCGCCGGCGCACTCGGGGCAGGTCTCGGCCTTGGTGAACCGGCGGATCGTGTCCTGCTTGCGCTCCGACAAACTGTCCGAGGTGTGCAGGTAGATCCGCTCGAACCGCTCGACGACCCCCTCGTACTCCTTGGGAGGCTTACGGCCCAGTTTCGCCGCAGCCCGGCCGCCGTACAGCAGCGCCTCGCGTTCGGCCCGGCTCCACTGCCGAAGCGGGGTATCGGCGTCGAAGGTGCCGATGTCGGCGTACTGGGAGTACCAGTAGCCACCGTTACCGAACCCTGGCAGCCGGATCGCGCCGTCGGCGAGGGACCTGTCGAGATCCAGAAAGCGCTCGACCGCGCTGACCACCACCTCCCCGAGGCCCGAGCAGGTCGGACACATGCCGGCGGGCTCGTTGAAGGAGAAGTGGTTCGACTCGCCCAAATGCGGCCGGCTGAGTCGGGAGAACAGCAGCCGCAGGTAGGTCCAGGTGTCCGTGACCGTGCCGACGGTCGAGCGGGCGTTGCCGCCGCCGATCCGGCGCTGGTCGATGACGACCACCGGGGTCAGCCCCTCGATGTGCTCGACGTCCGGCCGGGTCCACTTCGGCAGCCGGTTCCGCGCGAAGGGCGGGAACGTCTCGTTGAGCTGGTACCCCGCCTCGGCGGCGATCGTGTCGAACACCAGCGACGACTTGCCCGAACCCGACACGCCGACGAAGACGACCAGCCGGTTACGCGGGACGTCGACGTCCAGGTCGGCCAGGTTGTTCGTGCGGGCCCGGCGAAGGGTGATGGTTCGCTCTGCCATGACCGGCAGGCTACGAGCAGATGTGGCCACATCCTGACCGCAACCGGTGCGATGATGGGGTGATGGCGGACGTCACCGAGCGCATGCTGGCCCTGCTGTCGGCCTTGCAGACGGGCCGGTCGTTCAGCGGGGAGGAACTGACCCGGCGGCTGGGCGTCAGCCCGCGGACCCTGCGCCGGGACGTCGATCGGCTACGCGGGTACGGCTATCCCGTCGAGACGCAGCCAGGCCCGGGCGGCTTCTACCGGCTCGCCGCAGGCCGGACGATGCCGCCGCTCGTCCTGGACGACGACGAAGCGGTGGCCACCCTGCTGGCACTCGCTTCGCTCGCCGCCGTCGGGCCGTCCACGGAAGGAGGGATCGACGATGCCGCGACCCGGGCCTACGGAAAGCTCGACCAGTTCCTGCCCGCCCGGCTGCGCCCCCGCGTGACGTCCATTCGCGCCAGCCTGGAGACCAGCCCCCAGCGGGCTCCGAACGTGACCGCCGACCGCTTCGGCCTCGTCGCCGAGGCCATCGCGCACCAGGAGACGATGACGTTCACCTACACGAACGCCCGTGGAGAGCGGACGGATCGGCGGGTGGAGCCATATCGGCAAGTTCACCATCTCCTCCGCTGGTACCTGCTGGGCTGGGACGTCGAACGTGAGGACTGGCGTGTGTTCCGCCTCGACCGGCTCAGCGAGCCCAGGCGAACCGGCCACCGCTACGCGGCGCGGCCACTGCCCGCCGACTCAGCAGCCGAGTACCTGCGGCAGGGACTCAACAAGGACAGGCAACCGGTGAGCCTTCTGGTCAAGGCCCCTGCCGCGGACGTCATCGACGCTCTGAAGTTGCAGGACGCCGAGATCCACTCCACCGGCGACCGGCAGACCAGCGTCAGCCTCGCGCTCGACTCCTGGCAGTGGCTGGTTCTCAACCTCGCCTTCCTGGACGCGGACTTCCAGATCAGCGCGGGAGCGCAGTTCACAGCCGCCTGCCGAGCATTCGGTGAACGACTCCTGGCCGCGACCTCCGCGACCTCCGCGACGGCCGCGGCACCGTAGGTCACTCGACTACCGGAGCAGTCGCGCGACTTCACCTCCGGAGCTATGCCTGTGGCGCGGGCTGGCGTATCGTGAAATGTGAAGCTATCGAAAATGATTTCATGTTTTGGGCTTGCCGGGCGCCCTTGCCCCCTCCGTGGGCGTCGCGGCATCTGGGGAGTGCCCCGGCGCCGAGCCCCCAGCGGTGCCGGGGCACTCATCACTCAGCCCGCCGGGCGTGCCCAGCTACCGGGGCGCTGGCGTGGTACGGCGCGCGGCCCGGCGCCGCGCAGCACCTCGAGGCGTTCGGAGCCGGGCCACCCGTTCACCCAGCTCGATCCGGTCACCGATTTCGCCTTCTTCTTCAGCGGCGCGAGCATGCGGGACACCTCGCGGTAGGAGCGGACCGAGGAACCGGCGCAGACGAGCGTGGCGAGCGAGATCGTCACCGGAAGCCCCTCGGCCGCCCAGCGCGTGTCCAGCAGCCGGTCGGCCATGGCTGTGATCTTGTCGACACCGCAGGCGATGAGGAAGTCGTCGCCGCCGACATGGCTCACCGTGATGTCGCCCAGTGCGGCGCTGATGTCGGTGAGCCGCCGGCCCAGCGAGCGGATGAGGTCGTCCCCGGCCGCGAATCCGACCGTGTCGTTGACCTTCTTGAACGAGTCGACGTCCAGCCAGCCGACGACCACCGGCTGGTTCGCGCCGATGCGGCGGTCGACGTCGCGGGCGACGGTGTCGCTTCCGGGCAGCCGGGTCAGCGGGTTGAGCGCCGCGGCCTCCTCGATCTTCACCTCGGCCATGCCGCGCACGATCTCGTTGACCAGCACGACGCCCTCGCAGCGGCCGTCCTCGTCGATCACCACGATGTCGTCGCTGGTGCGGTTCCAGTCCGCGTCCGCCACCAGGTCGAGCAGCTCGAGCGCGCCGGCGCCCTTGCGGATGACGTGTGGCGGGTCGGCCAGTCGCGCGGCCGGGCGGTTGGCGTGCAGAGCATGCCCGAACGGCCCGGTGACGGCGAGCAGGAACCGGGTTCGATCGATCGACCACTGTGGACGGTCGTGCTCGTCGACGCCGACGATCCCGGTCGGCGCCTCCTGGTCGACCAGCACCGTGCGGATCTGCTCGGACGTCGCGTCGGCAGGCAGGGTCGTGGCGGGCCGCAGGAAGTCGTCCACGCGGGGAGTCGCGGCCGGCGTGCCGGAGGGTGCTCCGGGCCGGGTCTCGGGTGTCGCCAGTGTGATCGTTCCGGCCGGCACCATGCCGTCCCGGGCGGGCGCGAACAGGTTTCCCTGTGCGATGCGGATTCCGAGCCGCCGCACGGTGTCGAGCTGGGCCTCGGTCTCGATGCCCGTGGCGACGAGGCGCAGGCCGGTGCGCGCCGCGTAGTGCACCAGCGATTCGACCAGTGCGACCGTCGCCATGTCGTCCGGTAACCGCCGCAGCGCGGTGCGGTCCAGCTTCACGAGGTCCACTCTGGACTCGGCGAGCAGGTTGAGCGGAAGATCACCGGCACCCAGCCCGTCGAAGGCCAGCCGGAATCCCAGCTCGCCGAGGCGGCGCAGGCCGGCGAGCAGGTGCGGTGACGGCACACCGTGAAAAGGCGGGCCGACCTCCAGCACGACCTCGCGGGGGCGGCGACCGGTACGGGCGAGCGCCTCGTGCAGCGGGTCCAGCGCCGCGGGGGTCGCGGCGACGGTGTGCGCGGTGAGGTTGAGATGCACGGGGAGCAGGGACGCGTGCGGTGCCTCCGTCAGAATGGCCCGTGCGGCGAGACCCGCGTCGACCTCCGCCAGCCTGCCCTGCCGCAGTGCCGAGCCGAGCAGATCACGTACCTGCCCCGAGGCGGGGCGGGCCAGGGCCTCGACCGCGATGACGCTGCCGGTGTGCAGGCTGTACAGCGGCTGGAAGGCGAAGCGGACCTGGTTCAAGGCGACTCCCACGCCTGCGTGCTCGGCTGTTGTCTTCTCGGACTGTCTTCTCGATCGCGGCAGAAAAGTAGCCCGATACTTGCACGGGGCAAGGCCGGAAATCAAGGTGGCGCATTCCGCGTCGCGGTTTCTAGTCCATCCAGTTGAAGTTCCGCTGAACGATCACCGATCAGTGCTGACATGCGGTACCTACTCGTGAAATGTATTCGCGTATGGACTCGTGGACTCGACGGGACGTGCTGCGCGCGGGCGGGGTGGCGGCCGTCGCGGGAGCCGGGCTTCTCGGCGGCGCCGCCGCGGCCGACACCGGACCGTTCGCATACGGGGTCGCCTCCGGCGATCCGCTGCCGGACGGCGTGCTGCTGTGGACGCGGGTGACACCCTCGGCAGGCGCGGCACCGGGGTCCGGCGCGGGCCCGGACGTGCGGGTGGGCTGGGAGGTCGCGCTCGACGACGGCTTCCGGACGTTGCTCGCGACCGGAACGGTGCCGACCGGAGCGGCCCGTGACCACACGGTCAAGGTGGACGCGCGCGGGCTCGCTCCCGCCACCTGGTACTGGTACCGGTTCCGGCTCGGTGGTTCGGTGTCGCCGGTGGGCCGCACGCGCACCGCGCCCGCCGCGGGCAGCGCGGTCGACCGGCTGCGGCTCGGGGTCGTCTCGTGCGCGAACCTGCAGGCCGGCTACTTCGCGGCATATGGCCATCTGGCCGCGCGGGAGGATCTCGACGCGGTGCTGCACCTCGGGGACTACCTCTACGAGTACGCGCCGGGGGAGTACCAGGCGCGTGACGTGGTCGTCCGGCCGCACGACCCGCCGGCCGAGCTGACCACGCTGGAGCACTACCGCCGCCGGCACGCGCAGTACAAGGCCGATCCGGATCTGCGGGCGTTGCATGCCCGGCTGCCGTTCATCACCACCTGGGACGACCACGAGTCCGCCAACGACGCCTGGTCCGGTGGCGCGGAGAACCACACCGAGCCCGCAGAGGGCAGCTGGACCGCACGACGGGCGGCGGCGCAGCGCGCCTATGCCGAGTGGATGCCGGTGCGCTACGAGCCGGGAACGCGGTTGTACCGGAGGTTCGGTTTCGGCGCCCTGGCGGAACTGTCGATGCTCGACCTGCGGACCTACCGCAGCCGACAGGCCGCGCACCCGCTCGACCCGGCGATCGGCGACCCGGCCCGTACGATCACCGGCGCCGAGCAGCTGCGCTGGCTCCGGGACGGGCTGGTGACCACGCAAGCGCAGTGGAAGCTGGTCGGCAACCCGGTGATGATCGCACCCGTCCGGTTTCCGTCCACACTGTCCACCAGGCAGCTGCGAGCGCTGTCCCGGCTCACCGGGCCGGTCGAGGGCGTGCCGTACAACGTGGACCAGTGGGACGGCTACACCGCCGACCGCGCCGAACTGTTCGGGGCGCTGCGTGAGTACGGGGTACGGGACACCGTCTTCCTGACCGGCGACATCCACTCGGCGTGGGCGGCGGAGCTGCCCGGCGACCCGCTGACCTACCCGCTGAACCGGAACTCGGTCGGCACCGAGCTCGTGTGCACGTCGGTGACCAGCGACAACCTCGACGACATCCTGCGAGTGCCGCCACGCACCGCCTCGCCCGCCGTGGAGGCGGCGGTCAGGGCGAACAATCCGCACGTCAAGTACCTCGACTTCGACTCGCACGGTTACTCGGTGCTCGAGGTCAGCCCGGCGCGGGTGCAGATGGACTGGTTCCAGCTCGCCGAGCGGACCGACCCCGCCAGCGGTGCGCGGCATGCCGTCTCCTTCGCGGTCCGCGCCGGAACGCAGCGGGTCGTCCGAGTCCGGGAACCGCTGCGGTAAATCGCGAGTCCCGCATTCCTGCCTGCGAGTTCCGCATTCGCTGTCGCGTGCGGAATTCGCGGGTCCGAATGCGGAATTCGCGGGTCCGAATGCGTAACTCGTAACGAACTGCGGTTGGGAATCGATATGCAATGGTGACCTGTTCGCCGGGAGGCTGCGATGCGGGACCGCACTGTGGGGTTTGCCGCAAAGGGCTTGCGGGGTAGCCGATTTTCAGTAGCCGGAAGGCGGGTGAGCGGTTTCGCTCACCCAAGGTGCCGGTGTGGTGCGGATCGGGTGATCGTCGCGGCGGGACAGGGCCGCACACCGGGGGTGCCCGAACGGGCACTGCCAGTGCTTTTCCGCGCGGTTGTTGATCGATGCGCAACGCGTTGCTGAATACGCTACGAACTCGACCGGCCGTGTGGTGTCAGGCTCACGGACTAAGAAAGCCTCGAAAGTTGCACCCAGGGCAACCTTGGGTGGTGGTCGCTGGGCCAAACGAGTGAGACCGTGGTCATGCCCACCAGAGCGCCAGGATTGCTGTCAAGGGTCCAACAGTGACCGGCCACCGCAGCGCGACTACCACCCGGTATGCGGTCTTCGGGCGGTTCCCGAACACGTGTGCGCGCTGCGCTCAGCGGTGCGGATCGCGTCCGGCGAAGTTATACGAGGGGTGAAACCGCACGTCACGCCATCGACCCATTGATTGGGTGCGCCCCTGCTCAATAGATTGACTGCAGGCGGTTCTCGCGGAGATCAACGTGGATGCACTGCGGAGGCCGTCGAAGTCGGGGTGAAGGATCGGGTAGCGTCGGGGCGGCCCTGCTCGATGTCCGGACAGCGCGCGAGGCGCGCGCCGGGCCACGAATTTTCACCGGCTGCGGACCGCGAAGCCGCGCGCGTCCGTGTGTGACTTTTTCGGCTCAATGGCTGCGGTGCGTGCGCGCCGTATTGCGGGTGAGGAGGAAACCGAATAGTGCCGTGACGCCGTGCCGCGCGGGACGCCAGCGCGCGTTCTGAAAAAGACCTGTGTATCCGGCCGCACCTGGAGGAAACGCAATGAACAATTCAACGCCCGGCCAAACGGACGTACCATCGGCTGGAACGGCCGATGCCGACGGAATCCAAGCTCATCCGGCGCAGGAGTTCGGTACCGACCCGCTGCTCGTCCGGGACACCGACCACTACACCAACGAGTACGTCAAGGGCTTCGTCGAGAAGTGGGACGACCTCATCGACTGGAAGAAGCGCTACGAGAGCGAGGGCCGGTTCTTCGTCGACCTGCTCAAGTCCCGTGGCGTGAAGTCCGTCCTGGACGTGGCCACCGGCACCGGTTTCCACTCGGTGCGGCTCATCGAGGAGGGCTTCGACACGGTCAGCGTCGACGGCAGCCCGGAGATGCTGGCCAAGGCGTTCGAGAACGGCATGAACTACGGCGGGCACGTCCTGCGTGTCGTGCACGCCGACTGGCGCTGGCTCAACCGCGACGTGCACGGTGAGTTCGACGCGGTCATCTGCCTCGGCAACTCGTTCACCCACCTGTTCTCCGAGCGGGACCGCCGCAAGGCGCTGGCGGAGTTCTACGCCGTGCTCAAGCACGACGGCGTGCTGATCCTGGACCAGCGCAACTATGACGCGATCCTGGACAACGGCTTCTCCAGCACGCACAGCTACTACTACTGCGGCGAGGAGGTCGTCGCCGAGCCCGAGCACATCGACGAGGGCCTGGCGCGGTTCCGGTACAGCTTCCCGGACAAGTCGCAGTACCACCTCAACATGTTCCCGCTGCGCAAGGACTATGTCCGGCGGCTGCTGCGGGAGGTCGGCTTCCAGCGGGTCGAGACCTTCGGCGACTTCCAGGAGACCTTCGCCGCCGACGAGCCCGACTTCCTCATCCACGTCGCGGAGAAGAACTACCTGAAGACAACGGACGACCGGCTGAACTACTCCGCCGCGGTCAATGTCGCGCGGGACTACTACAACTCCAACGACGCGGACAACTTCTACTTCAACATCTGGGGTGGCGAGGACATCCACATCGGGCTCTACGAGACGCCCGACGAGGCGATCGCGCCGGCGAGCCGCCGCACCGTGGAGCGGATGGCGAGCAACCTCACGTTCACCAAGGACACCCGCGTGCTCGACATCGGTGCCGGTTACGGTGGCGCGGCGAGGTATCTGGCCAAGACGTACGGCTGCAAGGTCACCTGCCTCAACCTCAGCGAGGTCGAGAACGACCGCAACCGCCAGTACAACGCCGAACAGGGCCTGGACGGGCTGATCGACGTGGTCGACGGGTCCTTTGAGGACCTCGACTTCGAGGACAACCACTTCGACGTCGTCTGGTCGCAGGACGCCATGCTGCACAGTGGTGACCGGCTGCGCGTGCTGCAGGAGGTCGCCAGGGTGCTCAAGCCGAGCGGTGACTTCATCTTCACCGACCCGATGTCCTCGGACGACTGCGAGAAGGGCGCGCTGCAGCCGATTCTCGACCGCCTGCACCTCGACACCATGGGCTCGCCCGCGTTCTACAAGCGCGAGCTCGGCCGGCTGGGCATGAACACCGTCACGTTCGAGGACCACACGCCGCAGCTGGCGACCCACTATGGTCGGGTCCTGCAGGAGACCGAGCAGCGTGAGGCGGAGATCTCCCAGAACGTCAGTGCGGAGTACCTGTCGCGGATGAAGGTCGGCCTGCAGCACTGGGTCGACGGCGGCCGCGGCGGCAACCTCGCGTGGGGCATCTTCCACGCGCGTGCCTGACAGACGTGCCGCACTGACGCGGAACACACCGACGAGACTGACGAAACCGACCATCGTTTCCGACAGATAGGGCGCCATTGTGACTGCTAACCGAAGGTTGTTCACCAGCGAGTCCGTGACCGAGGGTCACCCGGACAAGATGTGCGACGCGATCAGCGACACCATCCTGGACGCGATGCTGGCCGCCGACCCGCGCAGCCGCGTCGCGGTCGAGTCGCTGATCACGACGGGCCAGGTGCACATCGCGGGCGAGGTGACGACCGAGGCATACGTCGACGTTCCCGCCCTGGTCCGGGAGAAGGTCCTGGACATCGGCTACGACTCCTCGGCCAAGGGCTTCGACGGCAACTCCTGCGGCGTGAACGTCGCGATCGACGCGCAGTCTCCGGACATCGCCCAGGGCGTGGACACGGCGTACGAGTCGCGGCTGGAGAACGCGCTGGACGACCTCGACAAGCAGGGCGCCGGTGACCAGGGCCTGATGTTCGGCTACGCGTGCTCGGACACGCCGGAGCTGATGCCGATGCCGATCGCGCTGGCGCACCGCCTCTCCCGCAGGCTGACGGAGGTCCGCAAGAACGGCACCATCCCGTACCTGCGTGCGGACGGCAAGACCCAGGTGACCATCGAGTACAACGGCGACCAGCCCGTCCGGCTGGACACCGTGGTGATCTCCAGCCAGCACGCCGAGGGCATCGACCTCGACTCGCAGCTGGCGGTCGACCTCAAGCAGAAGGTCATCACCCCGGAGATCGAGTCGCTCGGGCTCGACGCCGAGGAGCCGAAGCTCCTGATCAACCCGACGGGCCGGTTCGTCGTCGGCGGCCCGATGGGCGACGCGGGCCTGACCGGCCGCAAGATCATCGTGGACACCTACGGCGGCATGGCGCGGCACGGCGGTGGCGCCTTCTCCGGCAAGGACCCGTCCAAGGTGGACCGTTCCGCGGCGTACGCGACGCGGTGGGTCGCCAAGAACGTGGTGGCGGCCGGCCTCGCCGACCGGGTCGAGATCCAGGTGGCGTACGCGATCGGCAAGGCGGCTCCGGTTGGCCTGTTCGTGGAGACCTTCGGCACCGAGAAGGTGGCGCCGGAGAAGATCCAGGCCGCGATCGACGAGGTGTTCGACCTTCGCCCGGCCGCGATCATCCGCGACCTGGACCTGCTCCGCCCGATTTACGCGCAGACGGCGTCCTACGGGCACTTCGGCCGGGGTGACCTCGACCTGCCCTGGGAGCGCACGGACCGTGCCGCGGCGCTCAAGGACGCGGCGAAAGCCTGAGTGGGCCGCGTTCTCCGTTTTCGGCTCCACATCCACGACCTGCGGTGGTGCGCCCGGTGGGCGCACCCCGCCGGGCGTGTGCGGAGCTTCCTCTTGCCTACGAGATCGAGGAGTGTGCCCGAATGCGCATCGCGGTAACCGGTTCGATCGCTACCGACCATCTGATGTCCTTCTCCGGCCGGTTCAGCGATCAGTTCGTCGCCGACCAGCTGGAGAGCGTCTCGCTGTCCTTCCTGGTCGAGCAGTTGGACATCCGCAGGGGCGGCGTGGCCGCGAACATCGCGTTCGCGCTGGGGCGGATGGGCCTCTCGCCGGTCCTGGTCGGCGCGGTCGGCAAGGACTTCGACGACTACCGTGCCTGGCTGGACCGGCACGGCGTGGACACCAAGTCCGTGCATGTGTCGCCCGACAAGCACACGGCCCGTTTCCTGTGCACGACCGACGAGACACAGAACCAGATCGCGTCCTTCTACGCGGGAGCGATGAGCGAGGCCAGGGAGATCGAGCTGCAGACCGTCGCCGACCGGGTCGGCGACCTGGACCTCGTGCTCATCGCACCGAACGACCCCGAGGCGATGCTGCGCCACACCGAGGAGTGCAGGCAGCGTGGCTTCACGTTCGCGGCCGACATCTCGCAGCAGCTGGCCATCATGCCGGGTGAGGACGTCCGCAACCTGGTCGACGGCGCCGCCTACCTGTTCACCAACGAGTACGAGAGTTCGCTGCTGCGCAAGCACACCGGCTGGTCGACGGACGAGGTGCTCGAACGCGTCGGCAGCTGGGTCACCACCTACGGCGGCAAGGGCGTGCGGATCGAGGGCAAGGGCCACGACCCGGTGTCCGTCGATGCCGTGCCCGGCGTCGACGAGGTGGAGCCCACCGGTGTCGGCGACGCCTTCCGGGCGGGCTTCCTGTGGGGCCTGAGCTGCAAGATGAGCATGGAACGGTCCGCGCAGGCCGGCTGCGTGCTCGCCGGGATCGTGCTCGAGTCCGTGGGGCCGCAGGAGTACCGGCTGGACCGTTCGGACTTCTCCAACCGCGTGGCCAGAGCCTACGGCAGTGACGCCGCGGCCGAGATCGAATCAAAGCTGCGAGTGTGAATATGGAGAGTGCGTTTCTCACCGAACTCGACCGGCGGGTGCTGGTCGCCGACGGTGGAATGGGTACCGCGCTGCAGGCCCATGACCTGACGCTGGACGACTTCGCCCAGCTCGAGGGCTGCAACGAGATCCTCAACGAAACGCGTCCCGACGTGGTGCGGTCGGTGTACCGGGAGTTCCTCGAGGCGGGTTCGGACGCGATCGAGACGAACACGTTCGGTACGAACCTGGCCAATCTCGCCGAGTACGGCATCGAGGACCGGATCCGTGATCTCGCGGAGAAGGGGGCCGTGCTGGCGCGGGAGTGCGCCGACGAATTCTCCACCCCGGACAAGCCGCGGTTCGTGCTCGGCTCGATGGGGCCCGGCACGAAGCTGCCCACGCTCGGGCACGCGCCGTACACCGCGCTGCGGGACGCCTATGTCGAGAACGCGCTCGGGATGCTCGAGGGCGGTATCGACGTGGTCCTGGTGGAGACCTCGCAGGACCTGCTCCAGACCAAGGCGGCGATCGTCGGCGCCAAGCGGGCGATGGCGCAGGTGGGCCGGCGCGTGCCGATCATCGCGCAGGTCACCGTGGAGCAGACCGGCACGATGCTGGTCGGCTCCGAGATCGGGGCCGCGCTGACGGCGCTCGAACCGCTCGGTATCGACCTGATCGGGATGAACTGCGCGACCGGTCCCGCGGAGATGAGCGAGCACCTGCGGGTGCTCGCACAGCATGCGCAGGTGCCGATCTCGGTGATGCCCAACGCCGGGCTGCCCGAGCTCGGCCCGAACGGCGCGGTGTACCCGTTGCGGCCGCACGAGCTGGCCGAGGCGCTGGCCGGATTCGTCACCGACTTCGGTGCGCGGCTGGTCGGTGGCTGCTGCGGCACCACCGGCGAGCACGTCCGTGCGGTGGTGGAGGCGGTGGCCGACCTGCCACCGAAGGTGCGGGAGCCGGAGATTGTTCCCTCGGTGTCGTCGGTGTACCAGGCGGTGCCGTTCGAGCAGGACGCCTCGATCCTCAACGTCGGCGAGCGCACCAACGCCAACGGTTCGAAGGCGTTCCGCGAGGCGATGCTGGAGGAGCGCTACGCCGACTGCGTCGAGATCGCGAAGTCGCAGACCCGCGAGGGCGCGCACATGCTGGACCTGTGCGTGGACTACGTGGGCCGCGACGGGACCAGGGACATGCGGGAGCTGGCGTCGCGGCTCGCCACGGCGTCGACGCTGCCGGTCATGGTCGACTCCACCGAGCCGGACGTCATCCAGGCCGGGCTGGAACATCTCGGTGGCCGGTGCGCGGTCAACTCGGTGAACTACGAGGACGGCACCGAGCCGGGCGGCCGGTTCCAGCGGGTGATGGAGATGGTGGTCGAGCACGGCGCGACCGTGGTCGTCACCTGCATCGACGAGGAGGGCCAGGCGCGCACGGCGGACTGGAAGCTCGGCGTCGCCGAGCGCATGATCGAGGACCTTACGACCAACTGGGGTCTCGACAAGTCGGCGATCATCATCGACTGCCTCGTCTTCCCGATCACCACGGGGCAGGAGGAGGTCCGCAGGGACGGCATCGAGACGATCAACGCGATCCGGGAGCTGAAGCGACGGCACCCGGACGTGCAGACCACGCTCGGCCTTTCCAACGTCTCGTTCGGGCTCAACCCGGCGGCGCGCCAGGTGCTCAACTCGGTGTTCCTGCACGAGTGCCGGGAGGCCGGGCTCGACTCGGCGATCGTGAACTCGTCGAAGATCCTCCCGATGAACAAGATCGACGAGGAGCAGCGGCAGGTCGCGCTCGACCTGATCTACGACCGGCGCACCGCGGAGACCGAGGGCGAGGACGCCTACGACCCGCTGCAGAAGCTGATGTCGCTGTTCGAGGGCAAGACGACCTCCTCGAGCCGCGAGTCGCGGGCCGAGGAGCTGGCCAAGCTGCCGTTGTTCGAGCGGCTGGAGAAGCGCATCGTCGACGGCGAGCGCAACGGGCTCGACGAGGATCTGGAAGCGGCGATGCAGGAGAAGCCGCCGCTGCAGATCATCAACGAGAATCTCCTCGCGGGGATGAAGGTCGTCGGCGACCTGTTCGGCTCGGGTCAGATGCAGCTGCCGTTCGTGCTCCAGTCGGCGGAGGTGATGAAGGCCGCCGTCGCCCACCTTGAGCCGTACATGGAGAAGGACGACTCCGGCGGGAAGGGCAAGCTGCTGCTCGCGACGGTCAAGGGCGATGTGCACGACATCGGCAAGAACCTCGTGGACATCATCGTGTCCAACAACGGCTACGACGTCGTGAACATCGGCATCAAGCAGCCGATCAACGCGATCCTCGAGGCCGCCGAGGAGCACAAGGTCGACGCCATCGGCATGTCCGGCCTGCTGGTCAAGTCCACGGTCATCATGAAGGACAACCTGCGGGAGATGAACTCGCGCGGCCTCGCGCAGAAGTACCCCGTGATGCTCGGCGGCGCGGCGCTGACCCGCACGTTCGTCGAGAACGACCTCGATGAGGTGTACGAGGGTGACGTCCGCTACGCCAAGGACGCCTTCGAGGGGCTCAACCTGATGGATCGCCTGATGGCGATCAAACGGGGGGAGACGCCGGAGGAGGACGCGGCGGAGCAGGAGAAGAAGGCCGAGCGCAAGGCGCGGCGGGAGCGTTCGCTGCGGATCGCCGAGAAGCGCAAGGCGGAGCAGGGCGACGAACCGAGCGTCGAGGACACAACGAGGTCCGATGTGGACGCCGATGTGCCGGTACCGACGCCCGCGTTCTGGGGCTCGAAGGTGGTCAAGGGTGTTCCGGTCGCCGACTACCTTTCGCTGCTTGACGAGCGCGCCACGTTCTTCGGTCAGTGGGGCCTGCGTGGCGCGAAGAAGGGCGAGGGACCGTCCTATGAGGAGCTTGTCGAGTCCGAGGGAAGGCCGCGCCTGCGGGCGTGGATCGACGAGCTCTCGACGGCCGGGATCCTGCAGCACGCGGCACTGGTGTACGGCTACTTCCCGTGCATCTCCGAGGGCAACGACCTGATCGTGCTCGACAAGGACGAGCCGGACGCACCCGAGCGGCTGCGGTTCCGCTTCCCGAGGCAGCGGCGGGACCGGCGGCTCTGCCTCGCCGACTTCTACCGTTCGCGGGAGAAGGCGGAGGAGACCGGCGGCGTGGACGTCCTGCCGCTGCAGCTGGTCACGATGGGCCAGCCGATCGCCGACTACGCCAACGAGCTGTTCGCCAGGAACGCCTACCGGGACTACCTGGAGATCCACGGCATCGGCGTGCAGCTGACCGAGGCGCTCGCCGAGTACTGGCATCGCCGCATCCGGCAGGAGCTGCAGTTCTCCTCCGGTGCGTCGGTGGCCGCGGAGGACCCGGACGACGTGCAGCAGTTCTTCAAGCTCGGCTACCGGGGCGCGCGGTTCTCCCTGGGCTACGGTGCGTGCCCGGACCTGGAGGACCGGGCGAAGATCGTGGACCTGCTCGAGGCCGAGCGGATCGGGGTGGAGCTGTCCGAGGAGTTCCAGCTGCACCCGGAGCAGTCCACGGACGCGATCGTCGCGCACCATCCGGAAGCGAAATACTTCAACACCTGACAGATCACGACCGTTGCACAACCCCGCAACAAGGGAAAGGAAGCCATGAGCGCGAAGTTGCAGAAGGTGGGCGGCCTCGAATTCGCCGTCGCCGACCTGAAGCTGGCCGAGGCCGGCCGGCACCAGATCCGGCTGGCGGAGCACGAGATGCCCGGTCTGATGGCGACTCGCCGGGAGTTCGCGGATTCGAAGCCGCTGAAGGGCGCCCGGGTGGCGGGTTCGCTGCACATGACGGTGCAGACCGCGGTGCTGATCGAGACGCTCGTCGAGCTCGGCGCCGAGGTGCGCTGGGTCTCCTGCAACATCTTCTCCACCCAGGACGAGGCCGCCGCGGCCGTCGTCGTGGGCCCGAACGGCACGCCGGAGAAGCCCGAGGGCGTCTCGGTGTTCGCCTGGAAGGGCGAGACGCTGGAGGAGTACTGGTGGTGCACCGACCAGCTCTTCCAGTTCGGTGACAAGGGCCCGAACATGATCCTGGACGACGGCGGGGACGCGACCCTGCTCGTGCACAAGGGCGTCGAGTTCGAGACCGCGGGTGCCGTGCCCGAGACCGCCGAGGACGACCCGGACGAGTACAAGGTCGTCCTGGCCACGCTGCGGAAGAGCCTGGCGGCCGACACGAAGCGGTTCACCAAGATCGCCGAGGAGATCAAGGGGGTCACCGAGGAGACCACCACCGGTGTGCACCGGCTCTACGAGTTCGCGAAGTCCGGGGAGCTGCTGTTCCCGGCGATCAACGTGAACGACTCGGTGACCAAGTCGAAGTTCGACAACAAGTACGGCTGCCGGCACTCCCTGGTGGACGGGATCAACCGGGCGACCGACACGCTGATCGGCGGCAAGGTCGCCGTCATCGCCGGTTTCGGTGACGTCGGCAAGGGCTCCGCGGAGTCACTGCGCGGCCAGGGCGCCAGGGTGATCGTCACCGAGATCGACCCGATCTGCGCGTTGCAGGCCGCGATGGAGGGCTACGAGGTCGCCCGCATCGAGGACGTGATCGAGACGGCGGACATCTTCATCACGACCACCGGCAACTTCAACATCATCACCGCCGACCACATGGCGAAGATGAAGCACCAGGCCATCGTGGGCAACATCGGCCACTTCGACAACGAGATCGACATGGCCGGCCTCGAGAAGACCCCGGGCATCAAGAAGGTCGAGATCAAGCCGCAGGTGCACGAGTACGTCTTCCCGGACGGCCACTCGATCATCGTGCTGTCCGAGGGCAGGCTGCTCAACCTCGGCAACGCCACCGGGCACCCGAGCTTCGTGATGTCGAACAGCTTCACCAACCAGGTGATCGCCCAGATCGAGCTGTTCACCAAGCCGGGCGAGTACGACAAGCAGGTGTACGTGCTGCCCAAGCACCTCGACGAGAAGGTCGCCCGCATGCACCTCGACGCGCTCGGCGTCAGGCTGACCGAGCTCACCAAGGAGCAGGCCGACTACATCGGTGTCGACGTGGCGGGCCCCTACAAGCCCGACCACTACCGCTACTGATCCTCGCGTCGTGTCCGCGCCCTGTGCACGCGTGAGCGCGTCGCAGGGCGCGGACGGACGGTCCTTAACCGCGGACACGACGAGAAGGAACGCATGAAAACCATCGCACTCGAGCTCGTTCCACCGGACCTCGACGGCGGCGTCGAGCAGGCGGTCGAAGTGAGTCGCAAGGTCACCGACAGCTGCCGCGCCAGCGGCATGACCGGCCAGATCAAGCATCTGATGATCCCCGGCATGATCGCCGAGGACGACGACCGCCCGGTCGAGATGAAGCCGAAGATGGACACGCTGGACTTCTGGAACGCGGTACGGCCCGAGTTCGGCGACGTACGTGGCCTCTGTACCCAGGTCACCGCCTTCGACGGCAAGGACCGGCTCACGCAGCGGCTGCGCACGCTGCTGGACGCGGGGATGGACGGCATCACCTTCGTCGGGGTGCCGCGCACGATGAGCGACGGCGACGGTCCGGGGATGGCACCGACCGACGCGCTCGCCGAGTTCCAGGGCCTCGTGGACAACCGTGGCGCCATCCTGATCCCGACCCGCGACGAGGAGCAGGGACGCTTCGGGTTCAAGTGCGATCGCGGCGCCACCTTTGGGATGACCCAGCTCCTCTTCTCCGACGCCATCGTGGAGTTCCTGACCGACTTCGCCAAGCAGACCCCACACCGGCCGGAGATCCTGCTCTCCTTCGGCTTCGTGCCCGGCGCCGAGGCCAGGGTGCGGCTGATCGACTGGCTCATCCAGGACCCGGGCAACGACCTGGTCAAGCAGGAGCAGGAGTTCGTCGCCAAGATCGCGGAGCGTTCCTTCGCCGAGCGCAAGCGCGAGCTCGTCGACCTGTACAAGCGGGTGATCGACGGGGTCGCCGACCTCGGCTTCCCGCTGAGCATTCACCTGGAGGCGCCCTACGGCCCCTCCAAGCCCGCCTTCGAGACGTTCGCCGAGATGCTCGATTACTGGTCGCCGCTCACGGCGAGGTGACCGAGCCGGACCGGGCCGGTGGCGGCCGCTCAACGGCGAGCGGCCGCCACCTTCTTGCGCGTGGCCCGGTCAGATCGCGGTGGCCAGGGCGCCGGTGCGGTACACCTGCGGGCTGACGCCGCGCACCCGTTTGAAGGCGGAGCTGAACGCGAACGCGCTCCCGTAGCCGACCTTGCGCGCCACCGCACCGACCGTCGTCTCGGGCTCGCGCAGCAGGTCGGCGGCGAGCGTCATCCGCCAGCCGGTGAGGTACGCCATCGGGGCCTCGCCGACCAGGTCGGTGAAGCGACGGGCCAGCGTGGCGCGGGAGACCCCCGTCCGGTCAGCCAGTGTCGCGACGGTCCACGGCGCCGACGGCTCGGCGTGCACCAGCCGCAGGGCGCGGCCGACCACCGGGTCACCGTAGGCCCGGTACCAGGCGGGCGCGCCCGCGCCGGGACGATCGAACCAGGTCCGCAGGACGGCGACGAGCAGCAGGTCGAGCAGCCGGTCGAGGACCGCGTCCTGGCCCGGCAGGTCCTTCGTGATCTCCGCGCCGAGCAGGGGGAGCAGCGGGCAGTCCCACGAGTCCTCCCGGACGACGAGCAGCGTGGGCAGCGCCTGCAGCAGCCGCCTGCTGACCTCACTGTGCAGCTGGTAGGTGCCGACGAGCAGCACCGTCGGGCTGTCCGGGTCGTCGCCCCAGGTGCGGACGCCCAGATTCAGCGACTCGCACAGGTCCGTGCCGGAGATGCTGGTGCTGCGCGCTCCTGGGTGGATCACCACGGTCGGCCGGCTGCCCGGCTGGTCGGAGACGGTGTATGGCTCCGGGCCGCGTACCACGGCGACGTCACCTGGCCGGATCCGCACCGGGTCGTCGCCTTCGGTGGTCACCGATGCCTCGCCGCGCACCATCGACAGCAGCGTGAGCGGTGCCCGGTCCCGCACGCGGATGCTCCACGGCGGCACCAGGACCGACCGCAGCAGGAACGCCCCGCGTGCTCTCGGCCCGTCCAGCAGCCCGGCGAAGGCGTCCATGCGCTCAGCTTAGAAGCGGTCGTGAGTGCATAACAGTGTTCTAACTCGCGTGCGCACTCACGAGCTTGGACGCACGCGTATGCGGCCGAGCCGATCAACGATGGCGACGACGTGCCGTGGCCGCTTGAATCTGGTTCCACGACGGGAACCGGGCCAGGGGAGTCAGGGAGTCACGAGCCATGATCGACGAAGTCCTCTTCATCCTGACGCTGCTCGCCGCGCTGGGGTCCGCCCTGGTGGCGGGCGTGTTGTTCGCCTTCTCGAGCTTCGTGATGCGGGCGTTCACCCGGCTGCCCGCCGCGCAGGGGATCGCGGCGATGCAGTCGGTCAACCGCACCGTGCTCACGCCGTCGTTCCTGGTGCTGTTCGCCGGAACCGGCGTGCTGTGCGCTGTCCTCGCGGTCTGGACGCTGGTGCGGTGGCCGGGTGTGAGCGCGATCTGGCTGCTCGCGGGTTGCGTCCTGTATGCGTTCGGCACGTTCGTCCTCACCGGCGCCGTGCACGTTCCGCGCAACAACGCGCTGGACGCCGTCGATCCGCGCAGCGCGGCAGGGGAGGCGGCGTGGGGCCGCTACGTTCCCGGGTGGACCGCCTGGAACCACGTGCGCACGCTGGCTGCCCTCGCCGCTTCGGCTTCGTTCATCGTGGCGCTCGCGTGAGCGGGCCGGACGGGACTCCGGCCACCGCCTGAGCGCGTCCGGTTCCGGCGGGAATGCGGATGCGGCCACGCGGGTTGCCTTATCCGTAGGGGCAGCTTCTCGGGAGGTCGTGGTGCGAGGGATTCGGGCGCGGGACGGGCGGCGACCGCTGTTGCGGACCGGCTGTGGGCGTGAGGTGGCGGTGACCCGGTTACGGGTGGCCGGCGGTGCGGACACGATCGATCGGATCACGCTGAGCATCTCGTGCCAGGACCACGACGGTGACCGGATGTGGACGAGCATGACGCCGGCCGAGGCGCGCCGCCTCGCGCACCGGTTGCTCGACGAGGCGGGCCCGCCGGGGCCGGGCGGCTGAGGGGCGGCTGGACGCCCCGGTCGCGCCGTGCCGATGATGGGGGCATGGGCACCGACCGTTCGTCCTCGTCCGGGAAGCGGCCGGCCGGTCACGGCCATGGGCATGGCCACGGCCACGGCCACCGACATCGCGGCGGCCTGCGGGGCGCCCTCGCCGAGCTGTTCCGCCCGCACAGTCACGATGCCGCCGACTCGTCCGACGCCGCACTGGAGGCGTCGGCCGAGGGCATCCGGGCGCTCAAGATCAGCCTGGTCGCGTTGTTGGTCACCGCGCTGCTGCAGGCGGCGGTCGTCGTGTTCTCCGGTTCGGTCGCGCTGCTCGCCGACACTATTCACAACTTCTCGGACGCGCTGACCGCGCTGCCGTTGTGGGTCGCGTTCGCGCTGAGCCGCCGTGTGGCGTCCAGGCGATACACCTACGGCTACGGGCGTGCCGAAGACCTGGCCGGCATCTTCATCGTGCTCATGATCGCGCTGTCGGCGTTCGTGGCAGGCTGGGAGTCGATCCAGCGCATCGGCCACCCGAGGGAGATCCAGTCGGTCGGGCTGGTGATCGCCGCCGGGGTGATCGGGTTCGCCGGCAACGAGCTCGTCGCCAAGTACCGGATCGGCGTCGGCCGCAGGATCGGTTCGGCGGCGCTGGTCGCGGACGGCCTGCACGCGCGCACCGACGGGCTGACCTCACTGGCCGTCGTCGCCGGGGCCGTCGGCGTCCTGCTGGGCTTCCCGCTCGCCGACCCGATCGTCGGGCTCGTCATCACGGCCGCGATCCTGCTCGTGCTGCGCGGTGCCGCGCGGGACATCTATCGTCGTCTGATGGACGCCGTCGACCCGGAGCTGGTCGAGCGGACCGAACGGATCGTCGCCGGAACACCCGGAGTCCTGGAGTCGGAGTACGTCCGCCTGCGCTGGCTCGGGCACAAGCTCCGTGCCGAGATCGGGATAGCGGTGGACTGCGGAAAGTCGGTGGTCGAGGGACACGACATCGCGCAGGAGGTCCGGCACCGCCTGCTGCACGCCCTGCCCAAGCTGCGCGACGCGACCGTGCACGTGAGCCCGTACAGCGACGACGCCAGGGACTTCCACGCCACGGTCGCCCACCACTTCCACCGGACGGGCCCGTGAGCCCCGGCGGTATGTTCGGCTCCTGAAGGAGAGGTGAAACGGTTGGCGCAGCCGTGCGTGTTGCTGAAGTACGGGGAGCTGATCCTCAAACGCCGCAACCGCGGCAGGTTCGAGCGGCACCTGCTGCGCAACGTCGAACGGACCGTCGCCGCCGACGGCGCGCGGGTGCGCATATCCCCGCGGGACGGCGTGCTCGTGCTGCGCGCGGGCCTGCCGCAGGATGAGCTGCTGGCGCGGGCGCGCCAGGTGCTCGGGGTCAGCGTGGTACAGCCGGCACTGCGGGCCGCCAAGACACCGGAGGACGCGACCGCCGCGGCGCTGCGGCTGCTGCGGGAGCGCTTCGGCGCGCCGGGAGACGGCACCCGGCGCCGGTTCGCGGTGCGGGCCCGGCGCAGGCACAAGGGATTTCCGCTGACCTCCGAGCAGCTCGCCGCCCATGTCGGCAAGGCCGTGTGCGACGAGTGGGGCTGGCCCGTGGACCTCGACGAGCCCGAGGTCGAGATCGTGGTCGAGGTCGACAAGCACGAGGTGTTCGTCTCGCTCGACCGGCACCGTGGCCAGGGCGGGCTTCCCGTGGGCTCGAGCGGCCACGCGCTCGCACTGCTCTCCGGTGGTTACGACTCGCCGATCGCGGCCTACCGGGCCATGCGGCGCGGGCTGCGCTGCGACTTCGTCCACTTCACCGGCGCGCCCTACACCGGGCCCGCCTCGGCCTACAAGGCGTACGCGCTGGTTCGCGGGCTCGACCGGTTCCAGGGTGACTCCCGGCTGCATGTGGTCCCGATCGGCAACGCACAGCGGGCGCTCGCGACCGCTGGCGCGGGCCAGTTGCAGGTCGTCGCCCAGCGCAGGCTGATGGTCCGGGCCGCGGAACTGCTCGCCCAGCGGCTCGGGGCGCGGGCGCTGGTCACCGGCGACAGTCTCGGGCAGGTTTCCAGCCAGACGCTGAGCAACCTCGCGACCATCGAGCAGTCGTGCTCGATGCCGTTGCTGCGGCCGCTGCTGGCGTGGGACAAGGAGGAGATCATCGCCGAGTCGCGCAGGCTCGGTATCGCGGAGATCTCCGCCCTGCCGGACGAGGACTGCTGCTCGCTGCTGACTCCGCCACGGGTGGCCACGCGCACCACGGTCGCGCAGCTGGAAGGCGTCGAACGCAGGCTCCCGTTCGACGACCTGGTGCGGGCAGTGCTCGACGAGGCGCAGGTGCTCTGAACTGGCGAACTGACATTTGTCACCGCCACCCGGTGACGTCACCGCCTACCGCCGCACTCCTCGCAGGGGTGAACGTGTCCGTATGACGCAAGAGAAGGCGACCGCGGACACGGTACTGGAGATACGGGCCGTACATCACCGCTACGGGCGCGCGCTCGCCCTGGACGGAGTCGACCTGCGGCTGGTGGCGGGGGAGTGCGTGGCGCTGCTCGGTCCGAACGGGGCGGGCAAGACGACGCTCGTCAACCTGGTCAACGGGCTGCTGCCCGCGCAGGCGGGCCGGGTCCGCCTCGCCGGGGGCGACCCGCGCGACGCGGCCACCCGGCGGCACCTCGGAGTCGTCCAGCAGTCCCTCGGATTCCCGGACACGCTGAAGGTCGGCGAGCTCGTCACCGGGGCCGCCGTGCGTGCGGGCATGCCCCGCGCGGCCGCCGCGCCGGTGCTGGCCGAGCTGGGGCTGACCGACCTCGCGGGCCGCCGCGCGGCCCGGCTCTCGGGTGGGCAGAAGCAACGCGTCCAGCTCGCGATGGCGCTGGTGTCCGATCCCGCCCTGCTCGTGCTGGACGAGCCGACGGCCGGGCTGGACGTGCCGGCCCGGCGGCGGTTCTGGCAGATCCTGGCGCAGCGCCGCGCCCGCGGCACGGCGGTGCTCGTCACGACACACCTCATCGCCGAGACGGCGGCCATCGCCGACCGGGTGGTGGTGCTCGACCACGGCAGGGTCGTGGCCGCAGGCAGCCCGGCGGCGCTGGCCGCGCGGCTGCCCGACCGGACGGTGATCGCCCGCACCTCCCTTGGCCCGGCCAGGCTGGCCGGGCTGCCCGGTGCCGTATCCGTGCGCGAGGACGGCGACCACGTGCGGATCGGCACCCGGGCACCGGAGAGCCTGCTGCGCGTGTTGCTCGCCGAGGACCCGGAGCTGAGCGATCTCCGGGTGGAGGGTGCGGGCCTGTCCGACGCGGTGGTCGGCCTCACCGAGCCGACGGAGCCGACCGAGCCGACTGGCTCAACTGAGCAGACTGGAAAGGTGGGGGTCCGGTGAACGTACGGGTGCTCGGCGTCGAGGTCCTCGACGAGCTGCGGGGGATCGTCCGCGAACCGGCGGCCCTCTTCTTCGCGGTCGTCATGCCGGTCGGGTTCTTCGCCCTGTTCAGCTCGCTGTTCGGTGAGCCGACGATGCTGGCCACGTTCGGCACCTTCGGGGTGCTGGCCGTGAGCCTGATGAGCCCGGGCATCGGCGTGGCCCGAGACCGCGAGCTCGGCTGGTCGCGGGCGAAACGGGTGTCCGCGGTGCCGGTAGGCATCACGCTGGCGGCCAAGGTCGTCGCCGCCCTGCCGTATGCCGTCGGTGTCCTGCTGGCCATGACCGTCGCCGCCGCGCTGACCGGCTCGCTGGACGCCTCCGCCGGGGTGCTGCTGCGGGTCGGTGGCGTGCTCGTCCTCGGGGCGCTGCCGTTCGCGCTGCTCGGGATGGCCGTCGGTTTCCAGGCGGGCACGAACGCGTCCTCCGCGATCCTCAACGCGATCCTGCTGCCGTCGGCGGTGCTGTCCGGACTGTGGATGCCGCTGGAGATCCTGCCGGGCTTCGCCGCGTCGCTCGCGCCGTTCCTACCGACGTATCACCTCGCGCAGCTCGCGCTGGCGCAGTTCGACGGGGGCGGCGGCGCGGGCCACGCGCTGGTGCTGGCCGGGATGACCGCGGTGACGGCGGCGCTCGCCGCGGTGTCCTATCGTCATTCCCGGCTATGAACGGATCCCGCGGGCACGTCTCGAACCTGGTGCACCTCGTGTACCTGGTGTTCCCGGCGTTCCAGCCCCTCTTCGACCCGGACGCGGGCTGGCCGGACTGGCTGCTCGTCGCCGGGATCATCGGCACCTTCGTCCCGCTGTACGTGCTGGCGATGCGGCGACCGGCGTGGTCGCGCTGGCTGTGCACGGTGCCGGCGACCGTCATCGGCGTGGCCGCCACCCCGTTCAACGCCGGGGCCGCGGTGCTGTTCGTCTACGCGGCCGCGGTCGCCGCCGTCTCGGAGTCGCGGCGCACGGCGCTGCGCTGGTTCGCGGGACTGACCCTGCTGGTGAGCGTGCTGACGGTGGTGTCGCCGGTGCCGATGCCGTGGCGGCTGTGGGGCCTGATCCCGCCGCTGGTGTTCATCTGGATCATCGGGCTGACCCGGCTGGAGGACGCCGACCGCGAGCGTGACGCCGCCGAGCTGCGGTTGCGCAACGCGCGCATCGAGCACCTCGCGGCGGTCTCCGAACGCGAGCGCATCGCCAGGGACCTGCACGACCTGCTCGGCCACTCGCTGACCGCGGTGGTGATGCGGGCACAGCTCATCGGCGTGGACCCGGCCAGGGCACGCACGGAGGCGGCGGAGATCGAGCGGACCGCCCGGGAGGCGCTCACCGAGGTCAGGGCTGCGGTGAGCGGCTGGCGGCAGGCGAGCCTGGACGAGGAGCTGGATGCGGCCCGCACGGCGCTGGTCGGCGCGGGTGTGCGGCTGCTCGTCCGCCGCGATGACGATCTCGTGCTCGTCGGCTCCACCGAGCACGCGCTCGCGCTGGCGCTGCGGGAGGCCGTGACGAACGTGGCCAGGCACGCAGGCGCGCGCACCTGCCGGGTGGATATCGGCGCGCACGACGGCGAGCTGCGGCTGGTGATCGCCGACGACGGGGTCGGCGGGCAGGCTGCGGAGGGCAACGGTCTCGCGGGCATGCGCGAGCGCGTCACCGCGCTCGGTGGCCGCGTGCTGCGTGCCGGCACCGCGGGCACCACCGTCACGATCGCCGTTCCGCTGCGCGTGGCAACCTGACGTGGTGCTGACCGTGGTGCTGGCGGAGGACCAGGAGATGGTGCTGGGCGCGTTCGCGGCCCTGCTCGACCTCCAACCGGACATCGAGGTGCTGGCGACGGCGGTCGACGGCGACGAGGCGCTCGCCGCCGTCGAGCGGCACCGGCCCGACGTTCTGCTCACCGACATCGAGATGCCGGGGCGCAGCGGGCTGGACGTCGCGGCGGAGCTGCGCACGCGAGGCAGCCCCACCCGGGTCCTGATCGTGACGACGTTCGCCCGCAGTGGCTACCTGCGGCGGGCGATGGAGCTCCAGGTGGCGGGCTACATCCTCAAGGACTCGCCCATCGCCGAGCTGGCCACGGCGCTGCGCCGGGTGCACGCGGGCGAGCGGGTGGTCGCCCCCGAGCTGGCGCTGGCCGCGTGGGACCACGGGGATCCACTCACCGACCGGGAACGGGAGCTGCTCGGGGAGGTGGCCGAGGGAGCGGCGAACGGCGATATCGCCCGCAGCCTGCATCTCGCCGAGGGGACCGTCCGCAACTACCTGTCGACCGCGATGGCCAAGCTGGGCGCGCGCAACCGGACAGAGGCGGTGCGGATCGCCCGGGACCGTGGCTGGCTCTGACCGGGCGTGTTGCCCGCGCGCGCCGCGGGTAGGTAGTACCAGTGGTGAACGCGGACGGCGTTTCGTACTCTTCGCATTCACCCGACGACAGGAGGATCGAGAATCGTGGTGTCGGTCGCAGGCGGGCCCGGCAGCGGCCAGGGGGTGCCGCGCCGCCTCGTACGGGTTCGCGCGCGCCGGTAGCGAAGGAAACTGCTGTGGACGGGATACGCCGGGAACGGCTGTGGCGTGCGGTGACCGACAGCGCCGGGGGCGACTGGGCGCGGGGAGTCTGCCAGGTGTGCGTCGCCGTGCTGACCGGTGTGGCGTCCGCGGCGCTCAGCCTGCGCACCGAGTCCAGGGCACAAGAGTTGCTCGCCGCGAGCGACGGATGGGGAGCGAGGCTGGAGGAGGAGCAGTACACGCTGGGCGAGGGCCCCGGCGTGGCCGCCTTCGCCACCGGCGGGCCGGTGCTGGTGGCCGACCTGGCCGCCGACCAGGCGCGGTGGCCAGGGTTCGCGGAGGCCGCGCTCTCGTCGGGTGCCGCGGCCGCCTTCGCGTTCCCGATGCAGGTGGGCATGATCCGCCTTGGCACGCTCGCGCTCTACAGGCGCAGGCCCGGCGGGCTGGCCGCGCAGAGCCTGACCGACGCGGTCGTGCTGGCGGACCTGGCCACGACGGCGCTGCTGCGGCAGACCGAGAACGACGAGCTGGCCGGGCTCGACGCGCTGCGGCCGGTCAACTCGTATCAGGACGTGAACGTGGCCACCGGGATGCTCGCCGCCCGGTTGCGGATCAGCCTGGACGACGCCTTCGCGCGGTTGCGGGCGCACGCGTTCATGGAGGGACGTTCGGTGCTGGACGTGGCGCAGGATGTGGTGCAACGGCGGATCAGTCTGGAGTTTCCGGCGGAGTGAGTGATCGTGGCGATCTTTTCGGGTGGGATGGTGGCCGTATGCTGTCCGGTGTGCCCGAACAGGACGGTTTCGGCGAAGTGCTGAGCGACATCACCGGCGGCCTCGTCGCCGGGCGGGACAGCAGCACGCTGCTGCGGCTGGTCACGGACGGTTGCGCGGAGCTGCTGGGCGTCGCCGCGACCGGGGTGATGCTGGTGGACCCCCGCGGTGGCGTCGAGGTGGTGTCGGCTTCGGACGAACGGGCCCGGTTCGTGGAGGTGCTGCAGAGCCAGGTCGAGCAGGGACCCTGCCTCGACTGCATCCGCGAGGCCGACGTGGTGAGTGTGGAGGACCTGGAGCGGGAACAGCGGTGGCCGGAGTTCGTCTCGGCCGCGCTGGAAGTCGGCTACCGGGCGGTGCACGCGCTGCCGCTGCGCCTGGGCGGGCGGGCCGTCGGCGGCTTGAACCTGCTGCACACGGCGGCCGTGCCGTTTCCGGCCGAGCAGCGCAGGTGGGCGCAGGCTCTTGCGGATCTTGCGGTGCTGGGGCTGTCCCAGGAACCGGACGTGAACCGCAGGGCGGAACGTCTCGCCGAGCAGACGATGACCGCGCTGAACGACCGGGTGGCACTGGGCCAGGTCGTGGGTCTCGTCGCAGGCTCGCTCGACATCTCGCCGGAGCGGGGTCGTGCGCTGGTGGAGGCTCACGCGAGCCACCGCGACGTACCGCTTCGGGAGTTCGCGCGGTCGGTGGCCGAGGGCGAGGTGAGTTCCGCGGAGATCGAGAGCGTGCCGCGGGCGCGAGAGCGGCCTGGTCACCGCTCGTGAGTGGCTACGCGAGTTAGAACTCGCGTAGCCACTCACGAGGTTGACGGGTCATTCCCAGTCCGGGTCGTCCTGCGAGTGCGCGGCGGCGTTGACCGCCTCGGCGATCCGGGCGGCCTCGGTTTCCTGGTCGCCGGGGCAGTCGTGGAGGTGATCCTGGGCCTGGGGAGTGTCGTAGCCGTTCCAGGCCCGCAGGACGCCGACCGCCTCGGCGCGCGCGCCTCGTTGCGCGAGAGCGCGCGCCAGCCGAGTCGCGGTGCGCTCGGCACTGTGCGGTGTCATCTCGTCCACGATCCTCCTGCGCCACGCCGGGGACAACGGCGGGGGCCGGTGCGAGGTCCGCCGCATTTCCCACTTTCGTGGTGAGCGTTGTCCGCGCTGCCTGGCGTGCTTACACTGGACACTGCGGTTCAGCCCGTAGCCGCCGTCACAAGTTCCTGGCAATCCAGGGTGCGTGCGGCGAGAGGGCTTCGTCGAGAGACGTGTGTTCTCGCCGCTACCGCGTCCCTGGGCGGACGTGAAGAAGGCGAGCATCGTGACGACTATCGAATCGGCCCTGAGGCAGCAGACCGGGACGGTCCCGCGCCCGCGCAGCGCCGGTGATCTCGTGCCCGGTGGTCCGGAACTACGGTCGAGTGTGCGACGACCGAGGGCCGGAGCCGTCGTACTCACAGTCCGCGGCGACGTCGATCTGCTGACCGCAGCCGAGTTCGCGGAGACGGTGCGTGGCAGGCTGCGGGACACCGACGACGTACTCGTGCTGGATCTCTCCGGCGTCGGCTTCCTCGGCACGGCCGGGTTGGCCGTACTGGCGGAGGTGCACGACCACGCCGAGCGACGCGGCCACCGGCTCCGGGTCGTCGCCGGCGGGAATCGCTCCGTGCTGCGTGCGCTGACGGCGGGCGGCCTGCATCGGCGGCTCGACCTCAGCCCGTCCGTCGACCTGGCCGTGGACACTCCGTAGTCGCCGGCGTCGCCGGCGTTGCGCCGTCCGGGTGGCTTGTATCACACGCCGCGCGGCGGCAGCCCACCGTACGTGCGGAAATCTGTACCGTCGCGGCCGTGGGGTATCTCCGGTCGCGCATTACTTCTTGGTTCACGCGTCTGTACCTGACGCGTGCCCGGAAAAAGGGCCTCGACCTGTCGAAAATGGCTCTCCTTCCGGATTCGGCTCTGCTGCCGCTGAAGCGAGACGGGCTGGACCCGGTGCCGGAGCTGGGGCGTACCCGGGAGCGGGAGCCGGTCAGCAGGCTGCCGATCCCGTTCGGGATGAACGTGTGGCTGGTGACCGGGCACGAAGAAGCCAAGGCCGTGCTCAGCAACACCAAGCAGTTCAGCAACGACTTCACCAATCTCGTCGGGACGGCGGGCGCGGCCGACGAGCAGAACCCCGGCGGGCTGGGCTTCGCCGACCCGCCGGACCACACGCGCCTGCGCCGTCTGCTGACTCCGGAGTTCACGATGCGGCGGCTCTCGCGGCTGCGGCCGGGCATCGACGCGATCGTGCAGGAGCAGCTCGATGCGATGGCGAAGGCCGACGGTCCGGTGGATCTCGTCGACTACTTCGCGCTGCCCATTCCGTCGCTGGTGATCTGTGAGCTGCTCGGCGTGCCCTACGAGGACCGCGAGGAGTTCCAGCACCTGAGCATGGCGCGGTTCGACCTCTTCGGAGGTGCCGGGGCGTCGCTGGGTGCGATCTCGGAGTCGCTGACGTACCTGCTGGGCGTCGTGCACAAGCAGCGCGAGAACCCCGGCGACGGGTTGCTGGGCATGATCATCAAGGAGCATGGCGACGAGGTCAGCGACCGGGAGCTGGCCGGGCTCGCCGACGGCGTGCTGACCGGCGGGTTCGAGACGACGGCGAGCATGCTCGCGCTCGGTGCGCTCGTGCTGCTGCGGGATCCGGAGTCGTTCAAGCTCGTTCGGGAGGACGATGACTCCATCGCCGCGTTCGTCGAGGAACTGCTGCGGTACCTGACCGTCGTGCAGGTCGCGTTTCCCCGGTTCGCCCGCGAGGAAGTGGAGGTCGCGGGCACGACGATCGCGGCGGGCGACGTGGTGCTCTGCTCACTGAGCGGGGCGAACCGGGATGAGGTGCTCGGCACGGACATGGAGCGGTTCGACCGCGATCGCGCCCCGGCGCCGCATCTCGCGTTCGGCTACGGCGCCCACCGTTGTATCGGTGCCGAGCTGGCGCGGATGGAGCTGCGTGCCGCGTATCCGGCTCTGGTGCGGCGATTCCCCGACATGCGCCTGCAGGTTCCGCCGGAGCAGCTCGAGTTCCGGAAGGCGTCGATCGTGTACGGAGTCGAGTCACTACCGGTTCTGCTGGACTGAGCGCGGCACCTACCGGAGCGCTCGTGAGTGGCTGCGCGAGTTAGAACTCGTGTGCGCACTCACGAGTCCTGGGCCGCGCGGAGAGCGGCGTGCACGCCGTCGTCATAGCGTAGGGCCGAGGTGACGCGGCCCCCGGCGACCTTGAACAGCGTCGCGGTGCGGACCGGAGCCGCGCCCGGGTCGGCGCCGGGATTGTCCGGCCAGGTCGCATCCTGTTCCACAACGACACGGTGCTCGTCGATCGGGTGCCAGGCCACGGCTTGGAGGCGGATACCCGCGTGGTGGATCCAGTCGACGAGGTGGTCGGCGCCGACGCGGGTGCCCTTCGGCCCGCCGATCTCGATGTCCGGATCGGCGATCCGTCGTGCCGCGCCGATGTCCCGCTGGTTCACGGCCCGGTGCCATTCATGGACGGGCGCCCAGTCCTTGCCCATGCTCCTCCGTCAACTCTGTGCGATATGCATATATATTGCATGCGTATCGCATGTGTCTGTCAAGCGCCGCGGAGGGAGTTCGCGCGATGGACGTCGGCGAAGGGCCCGGCCGGACGTTGTTCCAGTTCGTCAGATACTGGGCTCGCCGGTGGCCTCGCACGGACGATGTGGATCGCGGCAACGGCCGGGACGTCCTGGTGACGGAGGCGGTGCTCGCGCGCCGGGCCGGTACCGGAGCGACGGTGAACGACGTGGCGGACGAGCTCGGTATCGATCAGTCGGGCGCCAGCCGCCTCGTCGCGCAGGCGGTGCTACGCGGCTACCTGTGCAAGGCGGCCTCGCCCGAGGACGCTCGCCGTCGTGTCCTGCTCATCACGGACAAGGGGGTCGAACTGCTGACGGCGGCGCACGACTGGCAGGAGTCCGTCTTCGCCGAACTGACCGCCGACTGGTCCGAGGAGGAGGTGCGCTCCTTCCATCGCTCGATGGCACGGCTCATGGCGCGGTGTCACGGCAAGTAAGAATGTCCGCTTCCGGTCAGAACGCTGGTTGCTCCACGGTCGCCCAACTAGGGTCATTGAAACGTTTTTGTCCAGGCAGTAGGAGCAGCCATGCGTCAGCGTCGCGCGATCGCGATCCCCCTCGCCTCGGCCCTGTGTCTCGTTCTCACCGGAGGCCTCCTCGCGAGTCCGGCGGCAGGCGGCGAGCGGGGGCACCCACCCCAGAAGCCGGGTCTGCTCACCGTCAACGACGACACGGCCGCTCTGAACGTGGAGGGACCGCCCGTATTCGGCTGGTTGCCCCGCGACCGTGACCCGGGTGAGGTGCAGACCGCCTACCAGCTCAAGGTCACCGACCCCGGCGACGGCACGGTCCTGTGGGACAGCGGGCGGGTCGATTCGGCCGAACAGTCCTACGTGCCGTACCAGGGTGCCGGGCTCGCGCCCGGCGAGGACTACCGCTGGACCGTCCGCACCTGGGACCGCACCGGCCAGCGATCCCCCTGGGCGGATCCGGCCACGTTCGAGACCGGGATCGGCGACGCCGGCTGGGAAGGCGCACAGTGGATCCGCCGGGACACCGGGGAGGCGGACGACTACACCCTCGCGCGCACCCGGATCGAGGTCGGTGCGAGCCCCGTCGTGCGGGCCCGCGCCTACACCGCGGCGAACCACACCTACGAGCTCTTCCTGAACGGCGCCCGCGCCGACCGGGGTGCCTCGTTCGGCTATCCGGGTGAGGGCTACTACCAGGCCGCGGACGTGACCGACCTCGTCGACTCCGGGCAGCCGCTGGCGATCGGCATCCGGTACCACTGGTACGGCGGGGGCCAGGGTCGCCCGGCCGCCCAGCGCGGCCTGCTGCACAAGCTCGTGATCGAGCACGCGGACGGCACCCGCCGGGTCGTCGGCACCGACGGCGACTGGCGCGTCACCCGTGACACGCGGTTCGTCGCGGACGCGCCGCGCCGCAACGGCGAGGGCGACCGCGTGGACCAGCAGGACGCCCGCGGCATCATCGACGGCTGGTCGCTGCCCGCTTTCGACGACTCCGGCTGGCAGGGGGCGAACGCGCTCGGCGCGCACCCCACCGAGGCGTTTCCGCACCTGATCGGCCAGGAGACGCGGCTGACCGAGACCGAGGTCCCGGCCGTCGAGCTGCTGACCGCCGACGACGGAACGGTCGTCGCCGACTTCGGCAAGGTCATCCCCGCGCGGCCGCAGGTGCGCTTCGACGAGGGCGTCGCGGGCCGGGCGATCCCGCTGCGCACCGGCTACGAGCTGACCGGCGACGGGCGGGTCGCCACGTCGACGCTGGCCACGCAGGGCACGAACATGGACTTCCCGTACACGCAGGCGGACGGCCCGCAGGACTACCGGGCGTTCACGCACCTCGGCTTCCGCTACCTGGAGATTCCCGGTGCCGGCGAGGGCATCGCGCTGGACGACGTCTCGGCCGTCGTCGTGCACACGGCCGTGCCCGCAGGCAGGCAGGCCGCCTTCCGCAGTTCGGACCACACGCTGAACGAGGTCTGGGACATGATGCAGCGCTCGGCGCTGTACTCCGTGCAGGAGCAGTTCGTCGACACCCCGACCCGGGAGAAGGGCCAGTTCCTCGGTGACGCGGCGGCCATCTCCTACGCCACGATGCAGGGCTTCGCCGAGCGCGACGCCACCCAGCAGGCGATCCGCGAGTTCCTCGCGTCGCAGCAACGGTTCTGGTCGGCCGGCGACAGCGCGGGCCGCTACAACGCCGTCTACCCCAACGGTGACGGCAAACGCGACATCCCTGACTACACCGAGATCTTCGTCGACTGGGTGTGGCGCTACTACCAGGTGACCGGTGATCGCGGGCTGCTCGCCGAGGCCTATCCGGCGATCCGCGCGACGGCCGACTACGTGCTGCGCCACATCCCCGAGAGCGGCCCCACCGCCGGACTCGTGACCGACCTCGCCGGTGGCAGCGGGCCGTATCGCTACGGCATCGTCGACTGGCCCGCCCCGGGCCGCTTCGGCTACGACATGGACACCGCCGCCCGGACGACGATCAACGCGCTCGGCGTCGAGGTCCTGCGCCGTACCGCGGACATGGCGCAGGTGCTGGACCGGCCCGACGCCGAGGCCGCGCCGTACCGGCAGGCCGAGGCCGCGCTGACCGACACGATGAACGCCAAGCTGCGCGCGGGGGACGGCACCTACGTCGACGGCCTGCGGGGCGACGGCACCCAGAGCGAGCACCGGGGGCAGCACTCCACCTCGTACGCGATCGCGTTCGGCGTCGCGCCCGAGCGGGACTACCCGCGCCTCGCCGAGCACCTGGCCGGAATGGGCATGCGGCAGGGGCCGATGACGGCGCACTGGCTCCTACGCGCACTGTCCGAAGCGGACCGTCCCGAAGCCGTGCTGGACCTGCTCACCGACCGCGACGACCTCGGCTGGGCCAACATCCTCGACCAGGGTGCCACGTTCACCTGGGAGGCGTGGACGCTCGATCCCGGTACCAACTTCAGCCAGTCACACGGCTGGGGCGCGCAGGCCGCCGTGGACGTCGTCGAGACGCTGCTCGGCATCCGGCCCGGCACGGCGGGCGGCGCGACGGTGACCGTCCACCCGCCCGCCACCGGTCTGGACCACGCAAGGGGCACCGTGCACACCCAGCGCGGCCCCGTCGCACTGGACTGGGTGCGCACGCCACACGGACTGCGCGCTCGGCTCGACGTCCCCGTCAACGCCACCGCACACGTCGAACTGCCTGTGGCCGATGGCACCGACTACCGCGCGGTGGGCAGGACCGACGCGAAACGGACCGGCACCGAAGGCGACCGGGTGCTCTTCGAGGTCGGCTCGGGCACCACCACGTTCGTCCCCGTTCCGGCAGCAGGAAGGTAGAGCACGATGACCGACGAGACGACCACCGGCGGTGGACTGTCCCGGCGCGGCTTCCTCGCGACCGGAGCCGCGCTCGCGGCCGCGGCGGCGCTGCCACTGGGCACGGGCACCGCGGTGGCACAGGGCCGCACCGGCCGGGACGCCTTCGCCGCCGCGTTCACGTCGCCACCACGCGACGTGCAGGCGAAGTTCCGCTGGTGGTGGCCGCACGGCATGGTCGCCCCCGCGGAGATCCGCCGGGAGATCGACACGATCGCCGACGCTGGTTTCGGCGGCGTGGAGATCGCCGACGTCCATCACAGCGCCGAGGAGCCGCTCGATCCTGCCGGTACCGGGTGGGGTACCGCGGCCTGGGTCGCGGGCCTCGACGCGGCCCTCGACCAGGCCCGCCGCCGCGGCGTCGTCGTCGACGTCACCATCGGCCCGGCCTGGCCGGCCGCCGTTCCGTCGGTCACGCCGGACAGCGACGGCGCGGTGAAGGAACTGGCCCACGGCAGCGTCGCCGTCGAGCCGGGGCAGACCTACTCCGGCCCGCTGCCGCCGGCGCACGTCGCGGCGGCGGACGGTGTGCGCAGGCAGGAACTGTTCGCGTTGCAAGCAGCGCGGCTCGGCCCCGGCAGCACCCCGACGGACCGGCGACCGGAACTGGTCGCCGGCTCGGTCACCGACCTCACCGGCCGGGTGCGCGACGGCATGATCTCGTGGACGGCTCCGGACGAGGGCACCTGGCTGCTCATCGCGTACTGGCTGCGGGGCTCGGGACAGCGGCCCGAACGCGGCCCGCACACCGAGCCGGTGTCCTATGTGGTCGATCACTTCGGCCGCGCCGGAACGAGCGCCGTCATCGAGTTCTGGGAACGGCACATCCTCACGCCCCGGATCCGGGGCCTGCTGCGTGACAACGGCGGAGCGATGTTCGAGGACTCCATCGAGATGGAGACCGACGCCACGTTGTGGACCCCGCGGATGCCTCAGGAGTTCGAGGCCCGGCTCGGCTACTCGCTGATGCTGTACCTGCCGGTGATCGTGCAGGAGGACGAGGACCCGGTGTTCGAGTTCGACACCGGTGTCTCCGGCCGGGTCCGCAACGACTTCAACGAGGTGCTCAGCCAGCTCTACATCGACGAGCACCTGCTACCGCTGCAGGACTGGCTGCACCGGCTCGGGATGCGGCTGCGCATCCAGCCGTACGGCCTGCAGACCGACGCGGTCGCGAAGGCATCGCTGGTGGACATCTCCGAGGGGGAGTCGCTCGGCTTCAAGAACCTCGACGACTTCCGCTCACTCGCAGGCGGCCGGGACATGGGCGGCAAGACGATTCTCTCCAGCGAGGCCGCCGCGGTTTTCGGCGGTTCGTACAGCGTGACCTGGGAACGGGCGTTGCGCACGATCGGCCGGGAGTTCTCCGCCGGGGTCAACCAGGCCGTCCTGCACGGCTTCTCCTACGCGGACGCGCCCGGCGCGCAGTGGCCCGGCTTCGCCGCGTTCACGCCGTACGACGGCGGCGTCGGGTACAGCGAGTCGTGGGGCCCCCGGCAGCCGACCTGGCGGCACGCCGACGGCCCCGCCGGCTACCTCGCCCGCAACCAGCTCGTCCTGCAGGCCGGTGTCGCCCGCTGCGATGTCGCCTTCCTCCGGCAGAAGGGCTACGCCGGGTCCGGCTTCGGTGCCGCGTGGTTCACGCCCACCGGGGTACCGCTGGGCTGGACGCACGAGTTCCTGAGCCCACGGCTGCTGGACCTGCCGAGCGCGCGGGTGGCGGACGGCAGGCTCGCCCCGGACGGACCGGCGTACAAGCTGCTCGTCTTCGAGGGGGATGCCTTCTCCGGCCGGATCAACACGATGCCGGTCGCCGCGGCGCAGCGGCTGCTCGAGTTCGCCAGGGCGGGACTGCGGATGATCGTGGTCGGGCCGTGGACCGAGCCGACGGTGCCCGGTGTCGCCGGACCGGGTGAGAACGAGCGGCTCAGGGACATCTTCGGCGAGCTGCTGGCGCAGCCGGGCGTGCACCGGGTCGACGACCGGCCCGGCATTCCCGACGCGATCAGCGCGCTCGGTGTCGAGCCCGACGTCCGCTACGCCGAGAGCTCCCCGTTGCTGCACGCGCGCCGCCAGGATCGGGACGCCACGTTCTTCTACTTCGTCAACGGCTCCGGCACCGTCGAGGTCGACCACGACGTGCGGCTTCCCGGTGCCGCCGGGTCCACGGTGCCCTACATCCTTGACGCGTGGACCGGCGACGTGCGGCGGCTGGCGCGCTACACCGAGCGGGACGGCACGGTGGACGTGCGTGTCACCCTGCGTCCCGGCGAGTCGACGATCATCGCGCTCGCCCGGCCGACCTGGGCGGGCGACACCCCGGGCCGCCGGTTGCACGTGGTCGGCAGCGAGGCGGCCGAGGTGCGCTTTCGCGGCCGCGACCTGGTGATCCGCGACTCCCGCGCGGGGATCTTCGCCACCACGCTGTCGAACGGGCGCACGGTACGCGGGCGCATCGACGAGGTCCCGGAGGAGCGCGCTCTCACGTCGTGGCGGCTGCGGCTGGAGGACTGGAGGCCGGGGGCCTCGGCCACCGAGACGGTCCGGCACCGGCACGAACGTGACCTCACCGAACTGCTGCCGTGGTCACGGATTCCCGGGTTCGAGGACGTCTCGGGCGTCGGCCGGTACACCACGACGGTGGACCTGGAACCGCAATGGACCGGTGGCCACGGTGCGTATCTGGACCTCGGCGCCGTGACCGACACGGCCCGCGTCCGGGTCAACGGAGCCGCGCTGCCGCCGGTCGACCCGATGAATCCCGCCGTCGACGTGGGCCCGCACCTGCGCCGTGGCCGCAACCTGATCGAGGTCGAGGTGGCCGGAACGCTGATCAACCGGTTGCGCGTGAGCAGGCCCGACGTCTACGGCGCCGTGCGGCGGCAGGACTGCGGCCTGCTCGGACCGGTCCGCCTGCGGCCGTACGGGGAGGCGGTCGTCGGGTAGCCGGGACGTCCGCCGCGTGTTACGTTCACTCAGTGAGTGAGCCACTGAGCAACAAAACGGTCGCACGCCCCAGCGTGGTCGATGCCGTTGCCGACAGCCTGCGCGCGGAGATCCTCTCCGGCGGCTACCCGCCGGGGCAGTACCTGCCGCCCGCGCGTGAGCTCGCCGAGCAGTACGGCGTCACCCGCACGTCGCTCAAGCACGCGCTGATGCGGCTCGCCCAGTCCGGCCTGCTGGAGACGAAGCACGGCGTGGGCACCCGCGTGCGGGACTACGAGCGCGAGGGCGGCATCGACCTGTTGCCGATGCTGGCCGCCGCGGACGCGGCCGGCTGGACGCGGGCGATCTTCGAGGTGCGGGCGGAGATCGGCGCGCTGATTGCGGTGCGTGCCGCCGAGCACGCCACCGAGCGGCAGCGCGAGCGACTGGAGGCGCTCGCGTCGCGGGTACGCGACGCCCCGGACGCCGACACCGCACAGATCGCCGAGTGCGAGTGGCACCGGGAGCTCGCCAGGGCCAGCGGCAACCGGGTGTACCCGCTGCTGATGAACGTCGTGCTGGACACCTACCTCCGGCAGCGGCAGGTGCTGCGCGGCCCCTTCGTCGACCCCGTCGCCGCGGCCGACCGGCTCGAACCGCTCGTGCGGGCCGTGTGCACCGGCGCGGCACGCGAGGCCGTGCGGGCGAGCGCGGCGAGCTACCTGGAACTGACCGGCAGGCTGATGATCGAGAGCATGGTCTCGGCAGGAGGTGCGCGATGACGGTGACCACCCGCAGGCACACGACCTTCAGCGAGGTGATGGCCGCTCCCGGCGACCGGGACTGCCGCCTCGAACTCGACGTGGCCGTGCCCGAGGTGCTGCACCCGCTCGCCGACGTGCGGGCGGACCTGCGCGGCCGGGTGCGTATCCCGGGGCTCGCCGACGATCCGCACGCGTCCGGTAGCCTGCACATCGCGCCGCTGACCCGCCGGCGCATCCGCTACCGGCTCACCTTCACCGCCCTCGACGGGCGCGTACTGCACCTGGACGGCTGGAAGTCGATCGACCTCCGCCACCCGGTGCGCTCCATGACGACGCTGCCCGCCACCGTGACCGACGGCGCGGGCACTGTCGTGATGGAGGTGCTGCTGCGCTTCCACCTGCGCCGTGACCTCTGGCCGATGCTGCGCACCTTCCGTCTCCCCAGCCCAACGCGGACCTCGCGGGACCGGCTCGCCCCGCGCTGGAACGGCGAGCCAGGCAGGCTCGAGGTCTGGTACACCACCCTCACCGATCCCGCCACCGGGACCGGGTTCTGGGTACACCACGAGCTGGTCGCGCCTGCCGGCGGCGGCACGCCGTACCTGCACGGCTGGGCGGCGGCGTTCCCGCCGGCAGAGGCACCGGCGTTCACCAGGTTCGGCCCGCATGACTGGCAACCGCCGCGGCCGGGGCACGTGCTGGAGACGCCGGGCGCCATTGCCACCGCGGACCGGCTGACCGGCAGCGCAGGGGACATCGACTGGGATCTCCGGGCGGAGACCGCTTCCGGGCCCCTGTTCACGTTTCCGCGCTGGGCCTGGGACACCGGACTGCTGCCCGGCGCGCAGATCGTGCCGCAGCCCGCGGCACGCTTCCACGGAACCATCCGGCACGGCGGACGCGCGGTGCGGCTCGAAGGAGCGCCCGGCGCCACCGCGCACATCTACGGGCACGGCAACGCGCGGCGCTGGGCCTGGCTGCACGCCGACCTCGGTGGCGGCGACGTGGCCGAGGTGGTCGCCGCGGTGTCCACCCGGCCCGGCCTGCGCCGCCTGCCGCCGCTGCCGTTCGTGCGGCTGCGCGTCGAAGGGCGGGACTGGCCCGGCGGGGACACGCTGCTCGCCGCGCTCCGCCTGCGTGCCGAGATCGACCTGCCCACCTGGCGCGTATGGGGCCGCATCGGCGACCACCGGCTGCGGATCGAGGTCACCCAGCCGCCGGAGGCCACGGTCGCCGTCGACTATGCCGACCCGGACGGCAGCGCGGCCGTGTGCCGCAACTCCGAGCGTGCCGACGCGCACGTGCTGCTGGAGCGCCGCAGCGGTGGCCGGTGGCGGCCGTTCCGGGAGTGGCACCTCTTCGGCACCGCGCACGCGGAAGTGGGCGGCCGTGCGTGAGCAGGCCGCCGGTGTTCCGCAGGACACCGCACCGCCGCGGGCGCTGACCGCGACGATGGGCGCCCTGCTCGGCATCGACGATCCCGCACACGCCCGCGCGGTGGCCACCAGGCTCGATGCCCTCTGTGCCGGCTTTCCCCTGGCGGCGCGGGCCGGGCTGCACGCGGGCGCGGGCCTGTTCGACGCGGCGGCCGTCCTGCTCACCGGGCGGCGGCTCGACCGGCTGGACGCCGGGCAGCGCGACGCCGTGTGCCGTGTCGTGGCCGCCCGCCCGGCCGTCGCCGCGCTCGTCGACGCGCTCAAGATGCCGGCGTTGCTGGCCTCCGGAGCGCCCGGGCCGCCCTCCCGGCCCGCGATCGTCCGTCCCGACCCCGAGCTGGACTGCGTTCCCGCGGGGGAGTGGCCCGCGTGCGGCACGGCCGACGCGGTCGTGATCGGCTCCGGCGCGGGCGGTGCGATGGTCGCGCGCGAGCTGGCGCGCGCCGGGCTCTCCGTGGTGATCGCCGAGGAGGGCCGCCGGTTCGGCGTGGCGGACTTCCGCGACCGGACCCCGGCCGAGCGGTTCGGCGAGCTCTACCGCGACGGCGGAGCCACGGCGGCGCTCGGGCTGCCTCCGGTGCTGCTGCCGCTCGGCAGGGCCGTCGGCGGCAGCACGCTGGTCAACTCCGGGACCTGCTACCGGCCCCCGGCTCAGGTGCTGGAACGCTGGCGCAGGCACGCCGGGGTAGGGCTGGTCGACCGGTTCGACGACCTCGTCCCCGAGGTCGAGCGGACGCTGCGCGTCGCCGAGCAGCCGATGGACGTGCTCGGCCGCAACGGGTTGCTCGCGCTGCGCGGAGCGGAACGGCTGGGCTGGCAGGCCGGCCCCCTGCGGCGCAACGCACCCGGCTGTGGCGGTTGCTGCCAGTGCGCGGTGGGCTGCCCGCGCAACGCCAAGAACGGCGTGCACCTCAACGCGCTTCCGCAGGCCTGCGCCGCCGGGGCGCGGATCGTCTCCGAGCTGCGGGTGGACCGGGTGCTGGTCGAGCGGGGCCGCGCGGCGGGGATCACCGCGCGGCGCCCCGACGGCACCAGGGTGGAGATCCTCAGCCCGCTCGTCGTCGTGGCCGCGGGCGCCACCGAGACGCCGCCGCTGCTGCGACGCTCCGGCCTGGGTGGGCATCCGCACGTCGGCCGCAACCTCGCACTGCACCCGGCGGTCAGCCTGGCCGGGCGCTTCGCCGAACCCGTCGAGTCATGGCGGGGGGTGCTGCAGAGCGTCGGCATCGAGCAGCTGCACGGTGAAGGCATCCTGCTGGAGGCCACGGCGGCGCCGCCGGGGATGGGCACCTTCGTGCTGCCCGGTGTCGGCAGCGGCTTGCGGGCCGAGATCGACGGCTCCGCCCACCTGGCCACCCTCGGCGCCATGATCGCCGACGCGCCGTCAGGGCGGGTGCACGGCAGCGGCCGGGCACTGCTGCGCTACCGGCTGGCCCGCCGGGACGAACGCACGCTCCGGGCCGCGATGTGTGCCATCGGCGAGGTGCTGTTCGCCGCGGGGGCGACCGAGGTGCTCACCGGGCTGGCGCGGCATCCGCGCGCCGCCGACATGGCGCAGCTGCGCCGGATCGCCGAGCAGGTCCCGCCCGGCCAGCTGCACCTCGCCGCGTTCCACCCTTCGGGGTCGGCGCGGATGGGGGCCGACGCGCGGACGAGCCCGGTGGACGCCGGGGGACGGCTGCGGGGCGTTCACGGTGTCTACGTCGCCGACGCGTCGGTGCTGCCCAGCTGCCCGACGGTGAACCCGCAGATCACCATCATGGCGATGGCGCTGGCGATCGCCGAGAGCGTCGTGCGCGACGCCGGTTGAGCCTGCTGCCATCATCGGAGCCGTGACAGCGAGTTCGTGGCCCGCGAGGCTCGCCGTGTACGGCACGCTGATGCGGAGCGCATCGGCGTGGAAGCTGCTGGAGCCGCTGGTCGCCGGGCACGAGGGCTCGTGCGTGCTGCCCGGCACGCTCTACGACACCGGCCGCGGGTACCCGGCGTACCGCCCGGGGGAGGGGCCCGGCGTTCCGGCCGAGCTGGTGCGGCTGCGCGATCCGGCGACCGCGCTGCCGGTGCTCGACGACTACGAGGGCGAGGAGTACCGGCGCGTGCGGTGCACCGTGGGCGGAACGTCCTGCTGGGTCTACGTGTGGACACCCCCGGTCACCGGAATGTCACTGCTGCCCCACGGCTGGCTCGGTCGGCTGCGCGGGGCGTGGGGTTGAGCGGGAGGCGCTACATCGGAAGGGCACGGTCGGTGTGCTGCACGCTCACCCAGTGGTCGGTGGTGAACTCCTCGATCGCCCACGGGCCGCCGAAACGGCCGATGCCGGACGCCTTCTCACCGCCGAACGCGGTGTTCGGCTCGTCGTTGATCGTGGTGTCGTTCACGTGCGTCATGCCCGCCTGCGTCCGTAGCGCGAACTGGACTCCGCGTTCGAGATCGCGCGTGAACACGCCACTGGAGAGGCCGTACTCGGTGTCGTTGGCCAGTTGGAGCGCATGCTCGGCGTCCTCGGCGCGGACGACCGTCGCCACGGGGCCGAAGACCTCCTCCGCGGCGGTGGCGACATCGTTGCCGCCGGTGAGTACATGCGGCGGCAGTACCTGTCCTGTCGGGCCCCCCGGCTCACCGGAGGTCAGCAGGTCGGCGCCATCGGAAACCGCGCGGGAGACCTTGTCGCGCACCGACTCGACCTGACCGGCGTTGATGATCGGCCCGATGTTCGTCGCCGGATCACGCGGGTCGCCACAGCGCAGCTCCCGCGAGCGCGCCACGAGCCGGTCCACCAGCTCGTCGTGCACGGCCCGGTGCGCGATCACCCGGTTCGTCGCCATGCAGACCTGGCCCTGGTGGAAGAACGAACCGAACATCGCGGCGTCGGTCGCCCGGTCCAGGTCGGCGTCGTCCAGCACGACGAGCGGACCGTTGCCGCCGAGTTCGAGGCACAGTTTCTTCAGTGCCGCCTTCTCGGCGATGCCCCGGCCGACGGGGGTGGAGCCGGTGAACGACACGACGGCGGACTGCTCGTGCGTGACCAGCGGGTCGCCCACATCGCCGCTCCTGCCGACCAGCACGTTGAGCAGCCCGGCGGGAAGGCCGGCCTCCTCGTAGATCTTGGCGAGCAGCAACCCGCCGGTGACCGGTGTGTCGCCGGCGGGCTTGAGCACGACGGCGTTGCCGACCGCCAGCGCGGGCGCCACCGAGCGGTTGGACAGCTGCATCGGGAAGTTCCACGGGCTGATCACGGCCACCGTCCCGACCGGTTGCCGGTACACCCGGTTCTCCTTGCCGTCGATGAGCGCCGACGGCAGGATCCGGCCGGTGACCCGTGCCGGGTAGGACGCCGCCTCCAGCAGCACGGCCCGCACTGCCAGCCATTCCCATTCCGCGCGCGGCCGGATCGCCCCGGTCTCGGCGATCAGCCAGTCGACGATCTCGGCGCGGCGTTCCTGCATGATCTCCGCCGCCCGGACGAAGACCTCGGCGCGGGTGGACGCCGACGCAGCGGCCCAGTCGCGCTGGGCCCGTGCGGCGGCCTGGTAGGCCGCGTCGACGTCGGCCGCGCCTGCCTGCGGGATCTCGGTGAGGGTCTCCCCGGTGTAGGGATCCACGTCGGCTGCCACCGAACCGGCGCTGCCCGCCTGCCACCGGCCGGCGAGCGGCATCCGGTCGAATCCCTGGTACGGAGCGGGCGAGCGCTCGGCGGAAGACACGGCTCCTCCTCACGTCGGCTTCGGTCTGCTGGAGCTACCGAGCCGGATACCCGGGCGGTGGTCTGCCGAATCCCGGAGTCGAGGGGTGCCGGAACGAGCGTTGCCCGGGTCGCGTTGATGGGGCGACCCGGGCAACGTGCTCCTACCTGCTTACTTGCCGATGTCGGAGCGCGCGGCCGCGTTCATGATGCGGCCCTTCTCCTTGCCGGAGATGACGCCGTCGGCCACGAGCGAATCGGTCACCCGGTCGACGTGCTTGACGAACTTGCCGTGGTTCGCGTACTCGCCGTTCTCGTCGATCAGGTCGTTGATCGTGCAGCCGTTCCCGGTGTCGACGTTGGCCACGGTGCTGTCGTGGGTGCCGATGACCACCGTCTCCCGGATGTCCGAACCGGGGCAGGCGTCTGATCCCGACTCGACGACGGTGAAGCTCGTCGAGCCGATCTCGGAGGTGTTGCCGGCGTTGTCGGTTGCCCGGTAGGTCACCGTGTGCTCGCCGAGCTCCTCGACCACCACCGGCTCGGTGTAGGGCTGGAACCCGGCACCGCCGAGGTCGTACTCGACGGTGTCGACGCCGGAGTCGGCGTCGTGTGCGGTGACGGTGACGGTGGCGGAGCCGAGGTAGT
>NZ_JAEHOB010000001.1 GCF_016464705.1 Qaidamihabitans albus | reverse complement strand
ATCACCACCGGACTCCACAACACCACCACCGACGAATAACCTCCCTCCCACCGCACACATGACTGTGGCCTCCACCCTGGACGGGTGGAGGCCACAGTCATGTGTGCGGTGATCCGGTGATCAGCCGGTCACGTCGAGGTGCCCGGGCTGCGGGGTCGGCACCGGGGCGCTGCCGTCCTCACCCGGAGTGGCACCCGGCAGGTCGCCGTCGCCGTCGCCATCGCCGTCACCGTCGCCGGGCTTCGTCGGCTCGGTCGGCTTGGGCTCCGTCGGCTTGGGCTCGGTCGGCTCGCCGTCCTTCTCCGTGCAGGTCGCCGAGGAGAGGTCGATCGTCTGAGTGCTGTTTAGCAGGTCCACCGACAGCGCGGTGACGGTCAGCGCGCCGTCCGCCTTCTCCTGCTTGTTCAGCGTGATGCTGGCGACACCCTTGAGCTGCTCCGGGACGACCGCCTGGTTCTCCGGGATCTGGTCGAGCTTGACCTGCTGGTCACCGATCCGGAGGTTCGCGATCGAGGTGGAGCCCTTCAGGTCTTCGCACTCGGCGACGATCAGCTCGGCCTCGATCACCGGCGCGCCGGGCAGGCCGACGCGGGCCTCGGCGGTGCTGGCCTTCGCGTAGCCCTGCGAGGCCTCCGCGTTGAAGACACCGGCGTGGACGATCGGGTCGGCGGCCGACGGCAGGTCGGCGGCGACGAGCGACTGGTCGCCCGAGCCGACCACGTGCGGCGTCTTCGGAACACTGATCAGGCCGGTCGCCTCGATGGCGTACGCGGAGTCCTCGGGCTGCGCGGAGGCGGCCGGGGCGAAAGCGATACCACCCGCGAGCAGCACCGACAGCGCGGAGGCACTCAGAGCAGCGGTTCTCTTCTTGGACAAGGGTTCACCTTTCAGTTCGAGCGAACGGATGTCGTGCGGGATGTCGTGCGGGCCGGTCTGCCGGTCACGTGATGTTGACGATCGTGCCCAGCGGCAGCTTGACGAGCTCGTTCAGGGCTTCCTCGGTGACCCTGATGCACCCGTCGCTGTTGGCCTGCCCGACGAAGCTGTTGTCCGGCCACGTGTGGATGCCCACCGTGCCGGGGCCACCGCCGAAGGTCTCGTGCGAGTCGGAGTGGCTGCTCAACGGGAGAACGATCGGACTGTAGTCGTTCACGGTCTCCTTGATCGAGGCGATGATGAAGGCGCGGCCCGTCGGAGTGGGATGCTCGGGCTTGCCGATACCGATCGTCCACTCGCCGACCGGTGCACCGTCCTTGACGATCTCCAGGCTGTAGCCGTCGAGATCGACGTTCACGAGGTAGTCGTTTGTGGCCGACTCCACCGCGTCACCTGCCGTATTGATCCAGCCCGAGGCGCCGTTCGGCCGCGACGGCAGCAGGATCTGGGCCCAGTCGCCCTCACGCGCGATGACCGGCACCCACGTCGGCGACGAGATCTGCTTGACCGGCAGCTTGGCGATCGGATCGCCGTCCGCCGCGTCGTGCACCACCAGCTCACGCTTGGGATGGAGGACCTCTCCATCGGTGGCGGCGCTGGGTTCGGGGTCCGCCGGCGCGTCCGCGAGCTTCTCGTACGTGGTCGCCTCCGGGAGCGCGCCACGCTCCTCCTGGCTGACCGCGCTCGGCTGGCCGGCGGGTTCGTCGCCACCGCTGCAGCCCGGCACCAGCAGAGCCAGTGCGGCCGCAGCCGCGACGGCGAGCAACCTCCGCGGGGAGGCGAACCCCCGCTTCTCAGATCTTTCCATTAATCACAGTCCCTGGCCGTAGGTCGCAGTGAGCAAGATCCGTATTAAAGCAGAGAGCCATTTCGTCTCTCACAGCAGTCTCACTTCAGTCGATCATGACGTGACGGCATCCGTCCCGAGGGCGACCCTCGCGGCAACCCGCGGCGACACTGCCCTGACCCCGTTGCGAGACATAAGGAATCGCAGTAGGACGAAAACGACCGGCTGTTGGTAACAGCCACGGCCGTCCGTGCTCAACCGAGGCGACCGCTCGCCACGCGACCGTAAAACCGCGATCAGCGGAAACTACGCAGCGCTATCTCACCCTTGTATTCTCGGTTCACTCTTTCGGGTGGAAAGGTGTAACGGCCGTACCGGGGGTATGGAGCCTCGGAAATCGTCGGCCGCCCGTTGCCGGACCGCCGGAACCGGAGACGGCGCTCGCTGTGTGCGGGCGACCCGCGGCGGCGGTAGAGTCGGCCCGGGCGATCCGAGATCGAACGCCTGTTCTACTCTGTGACCCCGAGCACGATCGACCCCGGCAAGGAGACGACACCGACGATGACCGTGGATTCCGCGACACAGGAACGGGAAGTGCCCACCGCCGACACCACCGCCTCGTCCGACGGGGAGGCGAACGGGACGGCGCCCGCACCTGAGCACGAGACCCCGCAGGCCGAGCCGGCCAAGCCACAGCGAGGCAGGCCCAAGGGCTCCGGCCCCCGCAAAACCCGCTCGGTCGAGCTGACGCTCACCGTCACGGGCACGGCCGACGGCGAGTGGCAGGCGGAACTGAAGCACGGCAGCAAGTGGATCGCCCGTGGCCTCGCCATCCCGGCGGCCGCGGTTTCCCGTGCCGTGAAGGAACTCCACGAGGATCTCTCCGGCCCGATCGACGAGGTGATCGACGCCGCGCGGGAGCAGCAGCAGGCACGCGTCCAGCAGCTGGAGGCCGAGCTCCAGCAGGCCAAGCAGGCCCTCGCCGAACTGGAGAGCTGACCCGTGCCGGGTCCGGGCGGTGCGGCGATCACCCGGACCCTGGCGGGTTCGCCACGCCTCTGGTGACTGGTGTCCAATTGACTGGTGTCCAATCCGGGCGTCCGGGTTCAATGTGGGCATGAGCGAGACGCGCGGCCCGGAGCCGGACCTTCCGCATTCCGGTGAGCCCCACCACGAGGACTACGGTGGCAGGCTCAACTGGCTGCGTGCGGGTGTCCTCGGCGCCAACGACGGCATCGTCTCGGTGGCGGGCCTCGTGGTCGGCGTCGCAGGCGCGACGACCGAGCGCTCGGCGATCATGATCGCCGGCGTGGCCGGGCTGGTGGCCGGCGCGCTGTCGATGGCGGGCGGCGAGTACGTCTCGGTGAGCACGCAGCGCGACACCGAGCGGGCGATGCTCCGGCAGGAGACGCTGGAGCTGCGCACGATGCCCGTGGAGGAGGAACGCGAACTCGCCTCGATCTACGAGGAGAAGGGACTCTCCCCCGATCTCGCCTCGAAGGTGGCGGAGGAGCTGACCGCGAAGGACGCGCTGCGTGCGCACGCCGAGGCCGAGCTGCGCATCGACCCTGGCCACCTCACGAGCCCGTGGCAGGCGGCGTGGGCTTCCATGCTCGCGTTCTCCGTCGGTGCCCTGCTGCCACTGCTGGCGATCACTCTCACGCCTGCGCCGGTGCGGGTGTGGGCCTGCGGTGCTGGAGTGCTCGTCGGGCTTGCGCTCACCGGCTGGTCGAGCGCACGGCTCGGGAACGCGCTGGCGGGCAGGGCGATCGTGCGCAACGTCGGAGTCGGGACGCTGACGATGCTGGTGACGTACCTGATCGGCAACCTGTTCGGCGTCGCGCTCGGCTAGGACGCGCGCTTGCCGCGCAACCGGCTGTAGGCCCAGAACGAGCCGGCCGCGGCCAGCAGCGCACCGAAGCCGAGCAGCAGCCAGCCGGTCTCCGCGGTGTCCTGACCCTGCGCGCTCACGGCCGTCTCCACGGACCCGGCCGTGCCAGCGGTGCCATTGTCGGTGAGCGTGATCGCTCCACCGGCCATCAGCAGGACTCCCGACGCCACCGCAAGCAACACGTAGAGCCGCTCCCTCATCGCACCCCCCGGGCAGGACTTCGCCGACCCGGACGATGATGCCAGCTCAGCTCGGCGCACGCCGCCCATCAGCCGGGGAATCATCCGGCGAGGCCGGCGTGCGTTCGGGCCGAACAGCCTCGGTAGCCGTGTCCATTTCGTACATCCCTTGTGGCCTGAGCATGGTGAAAACTTCTGACACGGTACTCCGATTAGTGGTCGCTAACTGCCCCAGGGAGTGGTGGCAATCGCCACGTCCGGGGCGCGTCGTTCCCGGACAACCGTTAGGGTCGGCCGAGGTGTGCCGGGAAGTCTGGTCGGCGATGCCACCGACCGACCCCGGGAGCCGTCCGTGAGCACACCGCGCCGTTCGAACCAGGCCGTCACCGAGTTCGCCCGCTTCATCCGCACGGAGACCACCGGCGGGATGATCCTGCTCGCGGCGACCGCCATCGCGCTGGTGCTGGCCAACTCGCCGCTGGACGACATCTACCGTTCCGTCCGCGACTTCGAGCTGGGACCGCACCTGCTGCACCTGAACCTGTCCATCGGGGACTGGGCGAAGGACGGCCTGCTCGCGCTGTTCTTCTTCGTCGTGGGCCTCGAGCTCAAGCGCGAGCTCGTGGTGGGCGAGCTGTCCAACGTGAAGGCCGCCGCGCTGCCGATCGTCGCCGCCATCGGCGGCATGGTGCTACCGGCGTTGATCGCCCTCGGCGTCGGCTGGGGCGAGCCCGGTATCGACAAGGCGTGGGCCATTCCCGTGGCGACCGACATCGCCTTCGCCCTCGGCGTGCTCGCACTGACCGGGTCCCGCCTGCCCACGGCGGCGAGGGTCTTCCTGCTCTCGCTCGCGGTGGTCGACGACCTCGGCGCGATCATCGTGATCGCGGTGCTGTTCACTGCGGGCTTCGACCTCGTCGCCGCCGCGGTCGCCGTACTGGCACTCGCCCTTTACGCCTACCTCCAGCACAAGCGGGTGCGGGCCTGGTGGCTGTACGTGCCGCTGGCCGTCGTCGTCTGGGTCGCCGTGCACTCCTCCGGCATCCACGCCACGGTCGCCGGTGTCGCGCTCGGCCTGCTCACGCGCGTGCGGCAGGACCCGGGCGAGCGCGAGGCCCCTGCCGTCCGCCTCGAACACCGCCTGCAGCCGTGGTCGGCCGCGGTGGCCGTGCCGGTGTTCGCGCTCTTCGCGGCGGGCATCGCGATCAGCGCCGACTCGCTCGGCGAGGTGTTCACCAGCCCGATCCCGCTCGCGGTGATCTTCGGCCTGCTCGCCGGCAAGGTGATCGGCATCCTCGGTGCCAGTGCCCTCGCCGTCCGGCTCGGCATCGCCCGGCGGCCGGCCAGTATGGGCTGGCTCGACATCGGAGCCCTTTCGATGCTCGGTGCGGTCGGTTTCACCGTCAGCCTGCTCATCGCCGACCTGTCACTGGAAGGGGAACTCGCCGAGCTCGCGAAGACCGCCGTACTGCTGGCGTCGGCGGTCGCGTCGCTGGCGGCCGCCCTGCTCCTGCTGCGCCGCAGCAAGGTGCACGCCGCCTCCTCGGAGTGACCCGGGCGGCTCCGCGCTGTTTACGCGCGCCCACCGCGCCGTCTCCCCGGGCACATGGCACGATGAGGCGCGTGAGCAGCCCCAAGCACGAACTCAAGGACACCGACGGCGTGGGGGCCGTGCCCTACATCCCGCTGTCCGAGGACAACGGCTCCGGCGGAACGAACGGGCAGTCGATCGGCGCGCTGGTCAAGGACGCGACGCAGCACATGTCGACGCTGTTCCGGGCCGAGGTGGAGCTCGTCAAGTCGGAGACCGTCGGCGAGGCCAAGAAGGCGGCCAAGGGCAGCGTCTTCTTCGCCGTAGCCGCGGTCGTAGCCCTCTACAGCTCGTTCTTCTTTTTCTTCTTCCTCGGCGAGCTGCTTTCGGAGTGGCTGCAGCGCTGGGCGGCGTTCCTCATCGTCTTCGGCCTGATGCTGGTACTGGCGGCCGCCTTCGGCCTCCTCGGCTTCCGGAAGTGGAAGAAGGTCCGGGCACCACAGCGGTCGATCGACAGCATCAGGGAGACGGCCGCCGCGTTCAGGCCACGCCGGACGTCCGACAGCGACACGGCCGGCACCGATGGTGCCGACGGCGCGCGGCCGGCGCCGGGCACGCCCTCGCCGACGCAACGCTGACGTTCTTGGCGCGAGCCGCCGTGTCCCGGCCCGATCCCTCGACCGTCCGGATCGACGGGCCGTGGACACACCGCGACGTGTCCGCCAACGGGATCCGGCTGCACGTCGCCGAGGCCGGGTCCGGCCCGATGGTGCTGCTGCTGCACGGCTTCGCGGAGTTCTGGTGGACCTGGCGGCACCAGCTGCGCGCGCTGGCCGACGCGGGCTTCCGGGTGGTGGCGGCCGATCTGCGCGGCTACGGCGACTCCGACAAGCCGCCCCGCGGCTACGACGCGTGGACCCTCGCCGGTGACGTCGCCGGACTCGTCCGCGCGCTCGGGGAGCGGCAGGCCCACCTCGTCGGCCATGCCTGGGGCGGGATGCTCGCCTGGTCGGTCGCCGCGCTGCACCCCCGGGTGGTCGGTTCCGTCAGCGTGCTCGGCGGCGCACACCCACTCGCGCTGCGTTCGGCGGTCACCCGCACCGCGCTTCGCGGCCGGAGGTCCAACCAGGCCCGTGCGCTGGCCCACCTGTTCCGCTTCCAGGTACCGCTCGCGCCCGAGCGTGGTCTGGTCCGGGACGACGCGGCCGCGGTCGAGCGGCTGTTGCGCGGCTGGTCGGGCGAGGCGTGGCGGCGGAGCACCGACTGCACCGAGACCACGCGGGTGTTCCGCCGCGCGATGCTCGTGCCCGGGGTGGCGCACAGCGCCCTCGAGTACTACCGGTGGGCGTTCCGAGCGCAGTTCCGCGGTGAGGGCAGGCGGTTCACCGAGGCCGTCGACGCGCGGCCCAGGGTGCCGGTGCTGCAGCTGCACGGTGCCGCCGACCCCTGCGTGCTCCTTTCGACCGCGCGTGACTCGGCGCCGTGGGTGGGTCCGCGTTCCCGGTTCGAGACGCTGCCGGGCACGGGCCACCTCCCGCACCTCGAGGAGCCGGTCGAGACCAGCAGGGCCCTGGTGACCTTCCTCCGCCTCGTGAGTGGCCACCCGAGCTAGAACTCGCGTGCGCACTCACGAGGTGCAGGCGCCGGTGCCGACCTGCGCGCCGTATCCCGGCGCCGCGTTCACCTCCGGCCGCACCTCGTCGGCGGTGAGCACGAACCCGGTGTCCGGGTCCTCGACGGACGCACCGAAGACCACGCCGACCACCCGGCCCTGCGGGTCGACCATCGGCCCTCCGGAGTTGCCGCTGCGCACCTGCCCGCGCACGGTGAACACGTCCCGCTGCACGGTGGTCGCGTCGTAGATGTCCGGACCACGCAGGTTGATCCGCTCCCGCACTCGCGCGGGCGTCGCGGTGTACGGCCCGTCCAGCGGGTAGCCGAGCACGATCGCGTCGTCACCGGCCTGCGCCGACTCCTGGGCCAGCCGCATCGTCGGCGCCTGCAGGCCGGGCACCGCGAGGATCGCGACGTCGGTCTCCGGGTCGTAGTGGACGACCCGCGCCTGCTCCAGCCCACCCGGTGTCTCCACCGCCACCTCGTCGGTCCCGGCCACGACGTGTGCGTTGGTCATCACGCGTTGTGGTGCGATGACGAATCCGCTGCCCTCCAGCGAGCGCGAGCACGACGGCGCGATGCCGCGGATCTTGAGCACGCTGTCGTTCAGCGTCCGCACGACCTGGCTGTTCTGCAACGCCGGGTCCGGCGGCCCGATCTCGTTGATCGGGGCCTTCTGGAACGGATCCACGATGGACGGAAAGCCTGATTCGTCGAGCAGCTTGCGCAGTTCGTCGGGCAGTCCCTCGGCCGCCTCCGGCATCATCGAGTTGACGCCACCCAGTACGGTCGAGTCGTTGATCGCCCTGGCCAGTCCCGGCAGCGCCGCCACGCTCGTCAGCGGCAGCGCGATGAGCCACGCGACGACGAAGACCACGGCGCCCTGCACGACCGCGCCCAGCGTGTTGTCCACCCCGGACAGCTTGGGTGAGGAGATCCTGCCCTTGATCTTGTTCCCGATCCACACCCCGAGGGTCTCGCCGAGCGCAACGAGAAAGACCACCGTGGCCACCGCGAACGCCACCCGCGCGGCGGGATGCTGGAAGAAGTCGACGACGGACGGGGCGAGCTGGATGCCGAGGATCGCGCCGCCGATCACACCGAGGAACGCGGGCAGTGCGATGACCACACCCTGCCGGGCACCGGATACGGCCGCGAGCACAGCCAGCAGCACCACCAGCACGTCGACCCAGTTCAACTTCTCTCCCTAGCTCGCGCTGCGCCCACTCCGCCGGCGGGTCCGGGCTTCATGTTCGGCCAACGCTACGTCAAGATCACGTACATCCGTGTGATCCCATTCCCGCTCCCAGCCGGCGAGGTTGAGCAGCACCGAGAGCAGGCCCGCCGTGAACCCCCACACAAAGAGGCCCTCGACCTCGAACGCGGGGCCCTTCCATCCCCCACCGGGCCGGCGCACCTGGAACCGGTTGGCCGGATCGGCGAGGGCGTCGACCGGCACGCGGGCGACGGCGGCCGTCTCCGCCGGGTCCACCGGGCCGACCGGCGACGGCTCCTGCCAGTGAGCGAGCACGGGCGTGACCGCGAATCCGGACACCGGCACGTACAGCTCGGGCAGTACCGCGACCGGGCGCACCCCGGATCGATCGACCCCGGTCTCCTCCTCGGCCTCCCGCAGCGCGGTGTCCACCGGGCCGTCGTCCCCGGCCTCCGCGCCCCCGCCGGGGAAGGCGACCTGGCCCGCGTGCGAGCCGAGGGTTTCCGCACGCCGCAGCAGCAGAACGTCCGGCCGGTGCTCCGCGTGCTCCCCGAAGAGGACGAGCACCGAGGCGGCGCGGGTCGGCGTGCCGGACGGAGGGGCGAACCGGGTGAACGTCCTCGCGTCCAGCTCACCGCTGATCTCGACGAGCGCGCGCAGCCACTCGGGCGAGTCGCCCGGATGCACGAGCGGTCCGGTCACGGCACGGCTCCCCGGCTCGCGACGGCCTGCCGGACCTGCTCGACCGAGGAGAACAGCCGTGGGCTGTCCACGAACCGGACGGCGCCCTCCGCGGTGACCAGGTAGGACGCGGGCAGCGCCCGGGGCACCTTCAGCGCCGAGCGCACCGGGCCGCTCTCGCCATCACCGTCGTGCACCGTCGGCAGGCGCACGCCGAGCTCGGCCAGCAGCGCGAGGCCGTCGCCGGCGTCGCTGGCGACCTGAACCGTGAGCACGCGCACCGCATCGGGCCCGGCGGCGTACTCCGCGAGCACGGGCAGCTCCTCGCGGCACGGCTGGCACCAGGTCGCCCACACGTTGATCAACGTCGGCTCACCGGCGAGGGCGGCACCGAGGTCGACCGTGGAGCCGTCGCCGAGGCAGCGCGCCGTGACCCCGGCGAGCTCGGCCACGGTCCCGGAGCCGCCTGCCGGACACGGTTCGAGTGCGGCCTCGGCACGTGCCGGGCCGAGGTCCTCGCCCTGACCGGCCGGGGGCTCGTCGCCGCGCGGCAGAAAGGCCACCAGCGCCGCCAGTACGAGCGCCCCGACCGCGAGCGCCCACTTCACCGGAGCGGTCAAGGCGCCGCTGCCTCGGCCATTGACAGCAGGTGTTCCCGCTCCGGGCCCTTCACGAGCTTGGCGGCCACGGCGAACTCGGTCGGGCCGGCCCCGTAGGCGGGGCAGTCGCGAGCGAGCGGGCAGGCGCCGCAGGCGGGTTTGCGGGCGTGGCAGATCCGCCTGCCGTGGAAGATCACGCGGTGCGAGAGCATCGTCCAGTCCTTGCGCGGGATCAGTTCGCCGATCTCGTGCTCGACCTTGACGGGATCCTCCTCCGTCGTCCAGCCCCAGCGGCGGACCAGCCTGCCGAAGTGGGTGTCCACGGTGATCCCCGGCACGCCGAAGGCCTCACCGAGCACCACGTTGGCCGTCTTGCGGCCCACGCCTGGCAGCTTGACCAGCTGAGCCTGCTTACCGGGAACCTCGCCACCGTGCCGCTCGACGAGCGCCCCGCCGAGTCCGATCAGCGAGGTGGCCTTGTTCCGGTAGAAGCCGGTCGGCCGGATCATCTCCTCCAGCTCGACCCGGTCGGCACCGGCGTAGTCGGCGGCGGTGGGATAGCGGGCGAACAGCGCCGGGGTGACCTCGTTGACCCGCTGGTCGGTGCACTGAGCGGACAGGATGACGGCCACCAGCAGTTCGAGTGGATTGGTGAAGTCCAGCTCGCAATGGGCGTTTGGATAAGCCTCGTCGAGGCAACGCTTCATCCGGCGAGCGCGTCTCACCAACGACAACCGGCTCTCTTCAGCGAACGAGCGCCCCTTCCGGGGGGCATTACCGACGGCTGACGACACCTCGCTAGCCTACGTGCGCCCTCCGACCGTGAGGGCAGGTGCTTCGCTAAGGTCGGGCCACCACATCGTGGCGCGGAGATCAAGCCGCCAGGAACAAGGAGCTGGAATCCATGCGGTCGGTTCCGAACGCACCGGCGTCCGGTCCGGCCGCCGCATCGTCATCGAGGCGGAAATGACAGTCTGGTTCGTTATCGCGGTCCCGCTCGTGGTCATGCTCTTCGCTCTGTTCATGGAACGGGTCGAGAGCCGTCTGCGCAACGTCGCCGTGCGCGGGGAAGAGGTCGAGGAGTTCCTCGAGCAGGCGCGACCCAACGAGGTCAGAGCGCTATACGGGCACGGCATCGGCCGCGCGCTCGAGCTGTTCCGGCTGCGCAGGCTCGGGGGCAGGGCGACCAAGCTGCGGCCACGCCGGGTGCGCGGCTAGTCACGCATCCGGCGCCGCCTGCCCGCTACGCACGTCCGGCGGCGCGCCGCGAATCGCACAGGTTAGGCTGTTCGGTCGGACGAGATCACTCCTGGTGACGCTCTAACGGGCAGTATCAGGGCGAACGCGGACAGGAGCCGGCGAATGTCACCCACGCGGGGCACATCGGCACTACTGCGGCGAGCCACGGAGCGATCTTTGGGGCACGCCCTACACTGCACGTAGTGATCGGCGACACGTTCCTCTGCCCGAGGACCGCGGTCGCTTCTCGAAGGAGGCACGAGGTGGACGAGACCCTGGCCCGCGCGGGCATTTTCCAGGGTGTGGAACCGGCAGCGGCTGAGGCGCTCGCGCAGACCTTGGAGACTGTGGAGTTTCCACGGGGCCACGTGATCTTCAACGAGGGCGAGCCGGGTGACAAGCTCTACATCATCAAGGCGGGCAAGGTGAAGATCGGGCGCAAGTCCGCGGACGGCCGGGAGAACCTGTTCCAGATCATGGGCCCCTCGGACATGTTCGGCGAGCTCTCGATCTTCGACCCGGGACCGCGCACGTCCACGGCGACGACGGTGACCGAGGTCAGCGCCGTGACGATGGACCGCCCGGCGCTGCGGCAGTGGATCTCCACCCGGCCGGAGATCGCCGAGCAGTTGCTGCGCGTGGTGGCTCGCCGCCTGCGCCGCACGAACAACATGGTCGCCGAGCTGATCTTCACCGACGTTCCGGGACGCGTGGCGAGGGCCCTGCTGCAGCTTGCCCAGCGCTTCGGCAGCCAGGAGGCCGGGCTGCTGCGGGTCACCCACGACCTGACGCAGGAGGAGATCGCGCAGTACGTCGGCGCCTCGCGGGAGACGGTGAACAAGGCGCTCGCCGACTTCGCACACCGCGGCTGGCTGCGGCTCGAAGGCAAGAGCGTGCTGATCCTGGACCCGGAGCGGCTCGCCCGCCGGGCCCGCTGATCCGGTCGCTGCCGCGGCAGTGACTCTCAGGACGACTCTCAGGACCCTCAAGACATGACAAGGGGCCGGGCGCCACCCCCGACGTGGCGCACCGGCCCCTTGCCGTTGCGCGGACCATCCCCCGACAGTCCGCGCTCCCCGCCCTCCGGATTAGGCCCCGACCCGATTCCCGGAGGGAGTCTGTTACTTCAACCATCCCACGGCCCCTACCCCCAAACTCAAGGCCGTTCACCCTTCAAGACGCCTAACGATCCAGATTGTTGCCCGATTCCCGCACTCCGTTACAGAACCGAGATAGAAGTACCCAGTTGGGCGCATTCCACACCTCGTCCGTGGGCATAGCAGTCACCGAAAATAACTGGTACTCACGTACCACACTCAGGCATACTGGTACGCGTGTCCCAGTCTGAGTCCGAGTTCCACGGCCGCGCGAGCCTGGCCGGCTACCGTGCCGCGCTGAACACGCCCGGGTCGCGCCGCCCGGTCGTGGCCTCGCTGCTCGCCCGGCTGCCCATCGCGATGATCGGGATGTCGGTGCTGCTCTTCGTGCAGCGCGAGACCGGCTCGTTCGCGACCGCGGGCGTGGTGTCGGCCAGCACGCTCGCCGGGGTGTCCTTCGGCTCCGTGCTCCAGGGCAGGCTGATCGACCGCTTCGGCCCCACCCGGCCACTGCTGACGGTGTCGGCGATCTTCGCCGCACTGATCGCGGCACTCGTGACCGCCATCGAGATGCACGCGCCGACGGCGCTGCTCGTGCCGCTCGCGGCCGGCATCGGCCTGAGCGAGCCGATGACCGGCTCGGCGTCGCGCGCGCTGTGGAGCAGGCTGCTGCCGCCCGGCCCCGCCCGCAACGCCGCGTTCTCCTACGAGGCGATCAGCATGGAGACGTTCTTCATCCTGGGGCCGGGTCTCGCCGGGTTGCTGATCACGACCCCGTGGCCGGGCACCGGGGTGGTTCTCGGGGCGGCGTGCATGGTCACCGGGTCGGCGCTGTTCGCGCTGAGCCCTGCCGTCCGTGCCTGGGGTCCCGCCCCGGCGGCACACAGGCGCCTGCTCGGCGCTCTCGCCAACCCGGGGATGCGGACGCTGGCACTGGCCGCACTCGGGTTCGGCATGGTGATCGGCTTCGTGGAGGTGGCCGTGCCCGCGGCGGCGGCCGAGGCGGGCCACCTCGCGGTCGGTGGCCTGCTGCTGTCGCTGTGGTCGGTCAGCTCGGTGGGCTTCGGCGTGGCCTACAGCCTGCGCCCGTGGCCCCGCCCGATGGGCCTGCGGCTGCCCGCCCTGCTCGTCGCGTTCGGCGGCCTGGTGGCCCTGCTCGCGCTGCCGTCGACGCTGTGGGTACTCGGCGCGGCCATGCTCGCCGCCGGAGCGCTCATCACGCCGCAGTCGGCCACCCACTCGGCCGCGATCGAGATCGTCGCCCCGAAGGGCACCGCCGCCGAGGCGTTCGGGTGGGTGCTCACGGCGATCACCTTCGGTCTCGCCTGCGGCCAGTCGGTGAGCGGCTACCTGGTCGAGCACAGCGGGCCTGCGACGGCGTTCCTGGTCGCCGGTGCGTGCGCGACCGTGCTCGCGGCCGCCGTGTGGCTACTCCGCGGCACCATCCGGCCCGCGCCCGACGCCACCGGGACCGGCGCGAGGGTGACCGCGGCCGGGCAGCGCTAGCCCCGTGACCGCAGGTACTCCAGCTGGGCAACGACGCTCGCCTCGGCAGGCGCCCACAGTGACCGGTCGACATCGGCGTAGACCAGCTCGACCACCTGCCGCGGGGTCGCGTCCGGCCCGAGCCGCCGCAGCGCGGCGCGAACCTGCTCCAGCCGCTGCTCCCTGTGCTCGGAGTACTGCCGCGCGGTCTCGGCCAGATCGGTGAGCTCCGGCCCGTGCCCCGGCAGGCCGAGCGAACCCGCCGGCAGCTGCCGCAACGTCCGCAGCGAGCCGAGGTAGTCGCCGAGGTCGTCGAGGACCGTGGTGCCACGGCCGAGCACCGTGTCCCCGGTGAGCACGTGCGTGCGGCCGCCGTGGTCGAACCACAGGCTCACCGAGTCATCCGTGTGCCCGGCAGTGTGCAGCACTCGGAGGTCCAGCCCGGCAGCGGAGATCACGTCGTCGTGGCCCAGCGCCGCACCGCCGAGGCACAGCCCGGGATCGAAGGCGCGCACCGGCGCACCGGTGCGCTCGGCCAGCCACGGCGCGCCCTCGGCGTGATCCGGATGGCGGTGGGTGAGCAGGACCAGCTCCACCTCGCCCACCCCGGTGAGCCGCCCGAGATGGTCCAGGTCCCGGTACCCCGGATCGACCACGATCCGGCCGCGCGCGCCGGGCGCTCCGAGCACCCATGTGTTGGTGCCCTCCAGCGTCATCACCGAGGGGTTGTGCTCCAGCAGGACGGACGCGGCCGCGGAGACCTCGCGCAGCTCGCCGTAAGCGGGATGGGTCACAGGTCCACCTCCACCCGAACCCGCTCACCGTCCACCACGAGCCGCGGTGTGACCTTCGGCACCTGGCGCCGCGTGGCCAGTACCTCGGCGACCGAGGCGCAGCGGTCGAGTTCGGTCAGCGAGTACCACGTCGGCGGCATCAGCATGCTGTGCCCGGCCGCGGCGTCCTCGATCGCGTCCGCGGGGCGCCGCCAGCCGGACGACTCGGCCTCGGTCGTCGCGCCGTCGGCGCGCTGGCCCGCAGGCAGCGCCGCGGCGAAGAAACGGGCGTCGTAGCGGCGCGGCTCCTGCTCGGGTGTCACCCAGTTCGCCCACGGTCGCAGCAGATCGGCGCGCAGCGTCAGGCCGGCCTCGGCGAGGAAGCCGGCGAGGGACAGCTCCCTGGACACCAGCGCCGCGCGGGCCCCGGCGTAGGGCGTGGTGTCGGTGACCACGCCCGCCCGGGTCCCGGCCAGCAGCACCCCGGACTCCTCGAAGGTCTCGCGCACGGCCGCGCACACGAGCGCCCGGGCCAGCGACTCGGAACAGGAGAACCACTCCGCCCACCGCGCCGCGGGCGGGCCCACCCAGCTCAGCGACGCATCGGCGTCGCGCTCGTCGACACCGCCACCGGGGAAGACGGTCATGCCCCCGGCGAAGGCCATCCCCGCGACCCGGCGCTGGAGGAACACCTCCACCCCCTCGGCGGCATCCCGCAACAGCAGGACGGTCGCCGCGTCCTTCGGGGTGGCCGGCCGCTCGGGTGGCGCGGTGGGCATCGACAACAGGGACGTCTTCGGCACGTGAAAACTCAGTGGCACGTCCCGCAACATACCGAGTGGCCCCGTTGCGCGTGGCCATCAAGCGCCGGAGAAGCCGTCCGCCCAGCGCTGGTCGCCACCGCGACCGGTGCCATTCATCCGGATCTTCGCGGCCTCCGCACGCTCGCGCTCGGCGAGCTCGGCGTGCAGCTCGCGCAGGAGCTGCCGGTCCCGCTCGGACAGCTGCGGATCATCGAGGTCCAGCTCGGGCAGGTCGACGACCTCGTCCGGCCGGAGCTTGGCGCTGGCGATCGCCCGCCCCTTCTCCGGGTCCTCCGCGAGCGCCATCCGCAGTTGCGCGACCTCCTCGGAGCTCATCTCCGTGGTGCTGGCGGTGCGGTTCTCGTGCTCGGCCTCGCTCTCGCCGGACGGCGCCTCGACGGCCGCCACGACCGGCGCCTCCGGCGCGGGCCATGGTCCGGCGGCGTCAGTGGCACCAGTGGCAGCGGTGTCGCCGGTGTCGCCGGTGTCGCCGGTGTCTTCGGTGTCGTTCTCGATCGCGTGCGCCGGTTCCCGGGGCGCCTCCGCCACAGCGTGCGGCGGTCCGGACGCGCCGTTGTTGGCCCGCAGCGCGTGCGCGGACTGGCCACCGCCGGACGGCTGCGCCGAGGCGAGCCATACGGGCGTCGCCGCCGCGAGCCCGGCCTCGTGGTACTCCGTCCGCTCGGCACCGGGGCCGGTGACCTCGACGACAGCACGGATTCCCGCGCGCCGCAGCGCGGTGTCGACCCGGAACGCGACCGCGGGCGGATGCCCCTCGGGGCCGATCTCGACGAGGATCACGCGCTGCGGCAACGGTCCCGGCACGCTGCCGGCCGGGGTGTTGCGCCAGACCGCGTGCACGGAGCGCAGGTCCGGCAGCACCTGCAGGGTGCGGTCGAGCGCCTCGGCGACGCCCCGCTCCGGCTCGTTCTCCCTGCTGAAGCGGTGTGCGTAGCCCTGAACGGCCTCACCGACGGTGAGGTGGTCGGCCAGCGTCGCGTCCGAGCGGCTCATCTCCAGTACGAGGGCGATCTCACGCTGCTCCGCGGGACGGACCATGATCCGGCCCGCGATCAGGGCGCCGGTGGCCAGCTCGATCGCGTCGTCGAGGTGCGAGCGGGCGACGAGCTCCCTCGCCGCCGACAGTGCGGTGTCGTCGAGCCGACCCGCCAGCGCGAGGAGGACGTTGTGCAGCCGCAACGGCACCGCGAATCCGTCCTTCGGCAGGCCGTCGTGGACTTCCACCATCGCCAACTCCCTCCAGCCCGCCGCCGGCAGCGAGCTTTACGCGGGTACCAGTCTGTGGTGACCGGTGTCCACGGCACCCACGCACACGAACCGGGAGTTCGCGAGCGCCGCCCGGTGGTACTCGGGCAGGTCGAACTGCTCTGGCAGTACCTCCACGCTGGGCGCCTCGTCACCCAGTACCCGGAGGACCCGCTGCAGCTCCCCAGTGAGGCGCGGCAGCCGGGAGACACCCGTGACGAGGAGGACCCGCTTCGCGTCCCGCTCCTCGGAGTCACGACTGTGTCGCCAGCTTTCCCGTACCTCGCCCACGTCCGGGCGACCACGCAACGTTGCGTGAACCACCACGGACACCGAATCGACAGAGTTCACCCAATCGGGTGCACCCGTAACGAATGTGTACCGGTTATCGACGGGGTCGTCTACCCCAAGCGTCGAACTCACCTGGTGCCAATCGGCGCCATGCGGGATGAGACCGGCGACCAGCAGGCGATACTCGACTTGGTCCAGGTCAATTCTGTGCTTGAGCAAAGCTTTCGGGAAGGTGCGCGCGAGCGTTCCCATCGCACCCTCACCGAGCCAGTCCCGGAACCGCCACAGCAGCTGGTCCGGCAGCCGGCCTGCCAGGCGCAGCAGCAGTTCGTGACATGCGTACTCGATGTCCGGATCCATCACGCGACCTCCACGATCAAGTCGACCTCGACGGGGGCACCAAGCGGCAGCTCCGCGACCCCCACGGCCGCGCGGGCGTGCGTGCCCGCGTCACCGAAAATCTCGCCCAGCAGCTCCGACGCACCGTTGATGACGGCGGGCTGGCCGGTGAAGCCGTCGCTCGACGCGACGTAGCCGGTCACCTTGACCACCCGGCGGACGGCGTCGATGCCGACCAGGTCGTGTACTGCGGCCAGCGCGTTCAGCATCGCCGTGCGTGCGTGCCGCTTGGCCTCCTCGGGGCTGACCTCGCCGCCGACCTTGCCGGTGGCGGCGAGCGAACCCGACACGAACGGCAGCTGACCCGAGGTGAAGACCTGTGAGCCACTGCGCACGGCGGGGACGTAGGCGGCGACCGGAGCCGCGACGCCGGGCAGTTCGATCTCGAGTTCGGCGAGCCTCCCGCTCCAGCTCATGCTCAGTCCTTCGGCCGCTTCAGGTAGGCGACGTGCTGCTCGCCGCTCGGGTTCGGCAACACGGTGACCAGTTCCCAGCCGTCGTCACCCCACTGGTCGAGAATCTGTTTGGTGGCGTGGATCAGCAGCGGAACGGTAGCGTACTCCCACTTCGTGGCACTCATGCGGCACACCCTAGCCACTACCCTGTGACCTCGTGGAGACCTGGCGGATCCTGGCGACGGCCCTGCTGGGTTTCCCCGGTCTCCTGGGCGTGCTGATGATCATGGCCAAGGCGCGGGACCGGACGGGCAGGTCGAGCACGGTCGCCGTCTCCGGCCTGGTGTCCGCCACGGCGCTCGCCGTCCTCGCCGTGCTCGTGCTCACCGTGCTGCCTGCCGTGCCTGCCTGGAGCCTCGCCGCCGCCGTCGCGGTCGCGGTCGCGGTGCTCGTACTGGCGAGCTGATCCCGCCCGGCGGGCGCTCCGCGCGGCATGTCCGGTTCGTTGTCCTACCTTGTCCTACCTTGTCCTACGCTGCCACGGTGACCACGCTGGCTGGCTGGACCGACGAACTCACGCGCACGCGGCTCCATTTCGTCACCGGGAAGGGCGGGACCGGCAAGACCACCCTCGCCGCCTCCCTCGGACTGGCGCTGGCCAGCGGGGGCAGGCGGGTGCTGCTGATCGAGGTGGAGGGCAGGCAGGGCTTCGCCCAGGTCTTCGACACCGAACCGCTGCCGTACGCCGAGCAGCGGATCGCCTCCGCGCCCGGCGGCGGCGAGGTGCGCGCACTGCACATCGACGTCGAGGCCGCGCTGCTCGAGTACTTCGAGATGTTCTACAACCTGGGTTTCGCGGGGCGGACGCTGCGCAGGATGGGCGCGATCGAGTTCGCCACCACGCTCGCGCCCGGCCTGCGCGACGTGCTGCTCACCGGCAAGATCAAGGAATGCGTCGGCCGCACCGAGTCCGGCGGAAGGCACGCCTACGACGCCGTCGTCGTCGACGCGCCGCCCACCGGCAGGGTGGTGAAGTTCCTCGATGTCACGAGGGCCCTCACCGACCTGGCCAAGACCGGCCCGATCCGCGGGCAGGCCGACGGCGTGGTGCGCCTGCTGCACTCGGGCGAGACCGCCATCCACATCGTGACGCTGCTGGAGGAGATGCCGGTGCGCGAGACGCTCGAAGCGGTCGCCGAACTCGACGGTGCCGACCTGCGACCGGGAGCGGTGCTGGTCAACCGGGTCCGGCCGCCGAGGCTGCCCGCGCGGTCGGTCGTCCCGGCGGCCGACGGGCGGGTGGACGCCTCACGCGTGCGCGCCGGGCTCGCCACGGCGGGGCTCGAACTGCCGGACGCGACGCTCGACGCGCTCGTCGAGGAGACCGTCGAGCACGCGGTCCGGGTGGCCGCCGAGCAGCGGGCCCGCGAGCAGCTCGCCGAGGCGGACCTGCCGACGCTGGAGCTGCCCGAGCTGACCGGCGGCGTCGACGTCGCGGCGCTGTACGAGATCGCCGAAGCCCTCGTCGACCAGGGGGTGCGATGAGCGCCACCCTCGACATGGACGGGCTCATCGACGACCCGGAGACCCGCGTGGTCGTCTGCTGCGGATCGGGCGGGGTCGGCAAGACCACCACCGCGGCCGCGCTGGCACTGCGCGCAGCGGAGCGCGGGCGGCACACGGTGGTGCTGACCATCGACCCCGCACGCAGGCTCGCCCAGGCGCTCGGCCTGCGGGAGCTCGGCAACCAGCCGCGCAAGGTTTCCGTCCCCGGCTTCGAGCCGAAGGGCGAGCTGTGGGCGATGATGCTCGACATGCGGCGCACGTTCGACGACATGGTGCGCGTGCACGCCGGCCCGGAGCGCGCCGAACAGCTGCTCGGCAACCGCTTCTACCAGACCATCTCCACGTCCTTCGCCGGCACGCAGGAGTACATGGCGATGGAGAAGCTGGGGCAGCTGGCCGCGACGGGCGACTGGGACCTGATCGTGGTCGACACCCCGCCGAGCCGTTCCGCGCTGGACTTCCTCGACGCGCCGTCCCGCCTGTCCAGCGCGCTGGACGGCCGGATGATCCGGTTGCTCACCAGCCCGGCGCGGGCGGGCGGCTGGGGCCTGCGCAAGGTGGTCAGCGCCGGGTTCTCCATGTTCGCCAAGGCCGTCTCGACGATTCTCGGCGGTCAGCTGCTCGCCGACGCGTCGGCTTTCATGCAGGCGTTCGACACGACGTTCGGCGGCTTCCGCGAGCGCGCCACCAAGACGGCCGAGCTGCTGCGCTCGAAAGGCACGTCGTTCCTGGTGATCGCCTCGCCGGAGCCGGACGCGCTGCGCGAGGCGAGCTACTTCGTCGAGCGGCTCTCCGAGGAGTCGATGCCGCTGTCCGGGCTGGTGGCCAACCGGACCCATCCGGTGCTCGCCGACCTCTCCGCGATCGACGCGCTGTCGGCGGCCGAGGCGCTGGAGCGCGGCGGCAAGAACGCGCCGCTCGCCGTCGCGGTCCTGCGCCTGCACGCCGACCGGGTGGCGCTGGCCGCGCGGGAGGAGCGCCTGCTCGCGCGCTTCACCCGCGCGCATCCCAGCGTCCCGGTCGTCGGCGTGCCTGCGCTGCCCGGGGACGTGCACGACATCGCGGGCCTGCGCGACATCGGTGACCGCCTCGCCGGGGCAGGGTCGTGAGTGCGTAGCCGAGTTCTAACTCGCGTGGGCACTCACGAGACGCGCTCGGCCGGCTCGTAGTGGCGCTTGGCCGATTCCAGCAGGTCCCGCCAGTTGAGGACGTCCGGCCGCCGGCGCAGCAGCGCCCGGCGCTCGCGCTCGGTCATGCCGCCCCAGACCCCGAAGTCGATCCGGTTGTCGAGCGCCTCGGCGAGGCACTCCGTCCGTACCGGGCAGCCCATGCAGACCAGCTTGGCCTTGTTCTGCTCGGCACCCCGAACGAAAAGACCATCGGGATCGGTGTCCCTGCAGTAAGCTTTCACCCGCCAGTCCGACTGGTTGGTTTCCATACCCCCAGCTCCTACCTGTTCATGACCGGCAGGCGAGGACGAAGTGCACGCATCGCCCCCGCGAGCAGGTCTCTCCCTGTGCTCACGTCCCTCCGGCACGGCGCCTCCCCAGGCACCGCCCCCCGGAAGGTAAGCCCCGTAGCAGGCGGCTCACCCGTCCTTCGGCTGTTCTCGTGAGATGTTGACGGACTGTAGGCGGCCGCGGTTCCGTCCGCCAACCCCCTCGGTGGCTTTTGTTACCAGACCTCACACCCTCCCGGAGCACTGGCCGCCACGGAGCCGGGCAGCCTTGCGTACCCTGGCTCACGTGCGTAAGCGGGACGGTCTCTTCAAGATGCTCGGCCTCTGTCTGCTCGCGGGGGTGCTGGTGGCGGGAATCCTCTTCCCCGTCGTCGGCGCCGCCGGTGTCATGTCGAACCAGGCCAGCGAGACGGTTGAATCGATGTCGGCGGAGCTCGCGGACGTGCCGCCGCCGCAGATCACCACCGTGACCGACAAGGACGGCGAGCCGCTGGCGACGCTCTATGAGCAGTACCGCATCCCGACCGCGCCGGAGGAGATCTCCGACGCGATGAAGTGGGCGCTGGTCTCGGTGGAGGACCGGCGCTTCTACGACCACCACGGTGTCGACTGGAAGGGCACCCTGCGGGCGGCGATCAGCAACACCACCGGCGGCGACACCCAGGGTGCCTCCACGATCACGCAGCAGTACGTGAAGAACTACCTGATCAACGTCATCTACCGCGGTGACAAGGTCGGCCAGGAGAAGGCGCAGGAGCAGTCGATCGCCCGCAAGCTGAAGGAGGCGCGGATCGCGATCCAGCTCGAGACGAAGATGAGCAAGTCGCAGATCCTCACCGGCTACCTCAACGTCGTCGAGTTCTCCCGGCAGATCTACGGCGTCGGCGCGGCCGCCCAGTCCTACTTCGACACGACGGCGGACAAGCTGAGCGTCTCCCAAGGGGCGCTGCTCGCCGGCATGGTCAACAACCCCAGCGCGTACGACCCGTGGAACAACCCGGAGAAGGCCACCGAACGACGCAACTTCGTGCTCGACAAGATGGTCGAGAACCGGAAGCTGGCACCGGACGACGCGGAGCAGCTCAAGGCCGAACCGCTCGGCGTGGTGCCGGAGGGTCCCAGCAAGCCCGCGTCGAACTGCGTCGGCGCCGGGCCGGAGGACGGGTTCTTCTGCCAGTACGTAGAGGACTACCTGCTCGGGCACGGCATGAACAAGGACGACCTCTACACCGGCGGCTACACCATCCGGACGACGATGGACCAGAAGGCCAACCACGAGGCCAAGGTCTCCGCCGAGAACCAGGTGTCGAAGACGCAGGACAACGTGGCGAACACGCTGTCGCTGGTCAGGCCGGGCAAGGACCGGCACGAGGTGGTGGCGCTGGCCGCGAACCGCGACTACGGGGGCGACCCCGAGCAGGGGGAGACCTTCTACGCGTTGCCCTCCGGCGTCTACAACACCGGTGGCGCGGGTTCGAGCTACAAGATCTTCACGGCGGCCGCGACCCTGCAGCAGCGGGTCGCCGGTATCTACGACACCATCCAGTCACCGAACTTCCACGTGTCGAACGTCTTCCTCGGCGGCGCCGACCGGTGCCCTGCAGCTCCCTATCCCAGCACGACGTGGTACTGCCTCGGCAACGCGAGCGAGAACTACCCGCCCCAGATGACCCTGCAGACCGCGCTGCAGACCTCGCCCAACACCGCCTTCGTCATCCTGGAGGAACAGGCCGGCATGGGCCCCGTGGTCGACATGGCGAGCAAACTCGGCATGCGCAAGACCATGGCGAGCAACATGCACGGCGGTCCCGTCGATCCCGAGTCCGACGACCCGGCGCGGAACACCAGCCAGGCCGAGTCCTTCAAGCCCACCGAGAACGGCCCGGGCAACGGGTCCTTCACCCTCGGCCCGAGCCCGCTGAGTGGCCTTGAGCTGGCCAACGTCGCCGCCACGATCATGAGCGGCGGCACCTGGTGCCCGCCGACACCGATCAAGGAGGTTCTCGACCGCAACGGCAACCCGGTGCCGATCGAGGAGGCCCCCTGTGAGCAGGCCGTCGAGGAAGGGCTGGCCAACAGCCTCGCGGTGGGCATGAGCAAGGACCACGAGCCCGGCGGTACCGCGGCGGACGCGGCCGCCGACGTCGGATGGAGCCGGCCGATGATCGGCAAGACCGGGACCACTCAGGGCAACGGCTCGGCGACGTTCGTCGGCGCGACGCCCCAGCTCGCGGGCGCGGCCCAGGTGTTCCGGCCGGAAGGCGGCTCCGGCGGCCTGTGCGACGGCGGACCCGGCAACGTCTACACGTGCGGCGAGGGGAACATGTTCGGTGGCAAGACCCCGGCGCGTACCTGGTTCGGCGCGATGACGAACATCATGGAGGGCGAACCGGTCAGGCAGCTGCCTCCCTCGGCCCCCGCCTACGAACGCATGCGTTGACCGGAGTAGCGCTCCTCACTCGTTCGAGTGAAGCATCGGGCGGTGATCCGGTCGCTCGACCGAGCACGTATCCTGGATGATGTGGACACGGTCGGTAACGAAGACAGGTCGAGGTCGCTCCTTGGCCGGTTCGTGCTGGGGACCGTCGCACTCGGCGTCGCGACTGTCGGTTACGCGGCCGGCGTCGAGCGGCGGCGCTGGACGCTGCGCACGGCGGAACTGCCGGTGCTCACCGCCGGCGCCCCGCCGCTGCGGATCCTGCACATCTCCGACCTGCACATGCTGCCCGGCCAGGAGTCGAAGCAGCGCTGGGTCGCTGCCCTCGACCGGCTGGAGCCGGACCTGGTGGTGAACACCGGCGACAACCTCGCGCATCCACGAGCGGTGCCCTCGGTGCTGCGCGCACTCGGTCCGCTGCTGCAGCGCCCCGGCGTCTTCGTGTTCGGCAGCAACGACTACTACGCGCCGAAGCCGAAGAACCCGGCGCGCTACCTGATGCCGAAGGGCCGGAAGAAGCGCATCCACGGACGCCGCCTGCCGTGGCGCGACCTGCGCGCGGCACTCATCGAGTACGGCTGGCTCGACCTCACCCACGTCCGGCGCACGCTCACCATCGGCGAGGAGCGCGTCTTCGCCGCGGGCGTCGACGATCCGCACCTGCGCCGCGACCGCTACTCCGACATCTCCGGCCGGGCGCCCACCGGGCCCGTCCTGCGGCTCGGCCTCACCCACTCACCGGAGCCACGGGTACTGGACCCGTTCGCCGCCGACGGCTACGACCTCGTCCTCGCCGGGCACACCCACGGTGGGCAGCTCCGGGTGCCCGGACTCGGCGCTCTCGTGACCAACTGCGAGATCGACCGCTCCCGGGCGCGCGGCGTCTCCCGGTGGGGCGCCGACATGTGGCTGCACGTCTCCGCCGGACTGGGGACCTCGCCGTATGCGCCGGTGCGCTTCGCCTGCCCGCCCGAGGCGACCCTGTTGACGCTCCTCCCGCGCGGAGCACGGGTGCCGAAGCAGCGGCGAAGGGCGGCCCGCCGCAGGGCGCCGAGCGACGTCCGCTAGACTCTGTGGCGACCCGTTAAGGAACACATCGGGGTGTGGCGCAGCTTGGTAGCGTGCCTCGTTCGGGTCGAGGAGGTCGTGGGTTCAAATCCCGCCACCCCGACGCAAGAGCTGAGAGGGGCCCTGCCCGCGGATGACGCGAGCAGGGCCTCTCTCGTTTGCCCTCGTGAGTGCGCACGCGAGTGAGAACTCGACTCCTCACTCACGACGGGCCAGGACCTCCACCCAGCACTGGCTGAAGTCCCCGCCACCGCCGCGCACCCACATCCACGCCGACCGCGCCGCACTCGCGAGCTGCGGGTCGCGCTCCCCGACGGGCGACTGGACCGCCGCCGCGAGCCGTTCCTCCACGCTCCGGGCGAGCTCCCGGTAGCCGATCCCCTCGTGGTGCCGGGCCCGGCTGCGGACGTCACGGAAGCCCGCGCGCTGGACCCACTCGCCCACCCGTCTGCCCGCGAACGGGTCGCCTCCCGCCCGCCGGTGCAGCAGGTACTGGCCACGCAAGGCCGCATCGACGTTCGCCGTCTTGGGCCGCAGCTTCGCCCTGCTCCAGTCCGCCGTGGACAGTGCAAGGGTACCTCCCGGCCGCAGCACCCTGGCGAACTCGGCGAGCACGTCGAGCGGCGCGGGGACGTGTTCGAGCAGCGCGTGGGAGAACACCACATCGACCGAACCACGCGGCAACGGCAGTGCATGCGGCACTGCCGCAACGAAGTCCACTGTGGACACCGAGGCACGCCGTGCGGCCGTCCGCGCGAAGGCGAGCTGCTCCGGATCGGCGTCGACCCCGAGCGCGTACACCGGGTGGACCGCCGTGCCAAGACTCAGTGTGACCGAGCCGCGGCCGCAACCGACATCGAGCACGCACATCCCGGAACCCAGCAACGGCAGCACGAAACCGGCGGTCTCCGGCGCGTAACCCTCCAGCACGCCCCTTACCCTACGGACCTGGCAGGATCGTGGGGTGACCACACAGCAAGCTTCCTCGCATCCGCCTGCACAGGTCCCTGACCAGCTCTTCACCGATGCGGACGCCGAAGCCCGCTGGCGGGCACGGTTCCACGCGGCACGGATGTCGGTGCCCGACTGGGCGATCGACGCACCGGACGCGAACCTCTACGTGTCCAACGCCAGCGGCGTCTGGGAGATCTACGCCTGGGACCGGGCGGCGGACACGCACCGCCAGGTCACCGACCGCCCGAACGGCACCCTGCACGCCACGTCGTCGCCGGACGGGCAGTGGATCTGGTGGTTCGACGACACCGACGGCGACGAGTTCGGCCGCTGGGTGCGGGAGCCGTTCACCGGAGGGGCCGCGCCCGTGGCAGGCGTGCCCGGCGTGCCGGACGGGTATCCGGCGGGACTGGAGATCGGCCACCGCATCGTCGCGGCCGGGGTTTCCACCGACGACGGCAGCTCGCTATACGCCCACCGCGGCGGCGAGACCACCCGCTTCTACGCCAGCGAGCACGACGCCGATGTCGCGGCACTCTCGCGGGACGAGCGGCTGCTCGCCATGTCGCACTCCGAGCACGGCGACTCCCGCCACCCCGCGGTGCGCGTGCTGGACTGCGAGACCTTCGCCACGGTCGCCGAGAAGTGGGACGGCGAGGGCAAGGGCCTCGCGGCACTGGCGTTCTCACCGCGGCACGGCGACTGCAGGCTGCTCCTTTCGCACGAGCGCCACGGCCGCGAGGAGCTGCTGATCTGGGACGTCGAGGCGGACACCGAGAGCGAGATCGACCTCGGCCTGCCGGGCGAGGTCGCCGGTGACTGGTACCCGGACGCGAGCGCGCTGCTGGTGGTGCACTTCCACCAGGCGCGCAGCTCGCTGTATCGCTACGACCTGGGAACCGGTGAGCTGACCGCGCTGGAGACGCCACCCGGCCGGATCGGTGGCGCGGGCGTGCGGCCCGACGGCGCCATCGAGTACTCGTGGTCGAGTGCGGCGCGGCCGCCGGCGATCCGCGTGAGGAGCCACGACGGAACCGACCGGATCCTGCTCGAACCACCTGGCGAACGCGCGCCCGCGTCACTACCGGTGACCGACGTCTTCGCCGATGGCCCCGGCGGCCGGATCCACGCGCTGGTCTCCGAGCCCGCGGGCGCCGAAGGACCGTTGCCGACCGTGTTCGTGCTCCACGGCGGTCCGCACGCCGCCGACGAGGACCGGTTCTCCGCCTACCGCGCGGTGTGGCTGGACGCCGGTTTCGCGGTGATCGAGGTGAACTACCGCGGCTCGACCGGCTACGGCTCCACCTGGCGCGACGCCATCGAGGGACGCCCAGGGCTGACCGAGTTGGAGGATGTCGCCGCCGTCTACGACCAGGTGGTCGCCGACGGCCTCGCGGACCCGGCCCGGTGCGTGGTGAGCGGCGCCTCCTGGGGCGGCTACCTCACCCTGCTCGCCCTCGGCACCCAGCCGGACCGCTGGGCGGCCGGCGTCGCGGCGGTGCCCGTCGCCGACTACGTGGCCGCGTACGAGGACGAGATGGAGCAGCTCCGTTCGTTCGACCGGGCCCTGTTCGGCGGCTCGCCGGCCGACATCCCCGCGGTCTACGACGAGTGCTCGCCGATCAGCTACGTCGACGCGGTGCGGGCGCCCGTGCTCGTGCTCGCCGGCGACAACGATCCGCGCTGCCCCATCCGGCAGATCGAGAACTACCTCACCAGGCTGGCCGCGCGCGAGGTGCCGTACGAGTTCTACCGCTACGACGCCGGGCACGGCTCGCTGGTGATCGCCGAGACGATCAGGCAGACCGCCATCGAGGTGCACTTCGCGCTGCGAGCGGTCCGCGCACCGTGAGATCCCCGCACCGGCTGCCGCGCGGTGCGGGGGTCCGTCCCGTCACCGTCAGGTCTGCTGCGCCTGCCACATCCAGTGCTGCTTCTCCAGCTCCTGGGCGATCTCGATCAGCAGGTCCTGGGTGACCAGGTCGCTCTTGTCGGTCTCGTCGATGCCGGCCCGCAGGCGCTTGATGACCTGGCCGAGCGCCTCCACGATGCGCTCGATGGTCGCCTCGGCCGACTGCCAGTTGTCCGGGTACTCGGGCAGTCCCGTGCTCTCCACGACCGTCTTCGCCTTGCCGTTGGGCGACACGCCGATGGCGTTGGCGCGCTCGGCGACGTCGTCGGTGAAGCCGCGCGCGGCGCTGACCAGCTCGTCGAGCTGAAGATGCACGCTGCGGAAGTGCCTGCCGACGACGTTCCAGTGTGCCTGCTTGCCGATCAGCGAGAGATCGATCAGGTCCACCAGGGTGGACTGGAGCACGCTGGCGGTGTGCTCCTTGTCGCTCTCGTTGAGCGGGCTGGTGATCGGAGACTTGGCCATGATCCGTCCTCTCTGTGCTGAGGTAGGGCCGTCAGGTCGTGGCGGTGACCTCGACCACGATGTTGCCGCGAGTGGCATTCGAGTACGGGCACAGCTGGTGGGCCTGGGCGACCAGCTCGTCGGCCTGTCCCTGCTCCATTCCGGGTAGCGCGGAGTTCAGCTCCACCGAAAGCGCGAACTTGCCGCCCTCGGTCTTGCCGATGCCGACCTTCGCGGTGACCTCGGAGTCCTTCAGCTGCACCTCCGACTGCCGGGCGGCCGCCTGCAACGCGCTGTGGAAGCACGCGGCGTACCCCGCGGCGAACAGCTGCTCCGGGTTGGTGAACGAGCCACCAGGCCCGCCCATCTCCTGCGGCACGGCGAGCTTCTCGTCGACCACGCCGTCCGAAGAGGTCACCTCGCCGTTGCGCCCGTCGCCGCGGGCGGTCGCTTCGGCTGTGTAGATCGCATCTGCCATTGTCCGGGGTCCTCTCGGTAGGCGGTGCCCGTTCGGGCTCCTAGCCCGGTCAACCACGAAGGTTCGCACGACATTCACGACATTGCCCGCAGGTCGCGGACATCACACCCTGACTACCCGGACCGGTACCCGGCGAAACAACCTAGAGCGCCCGCTGAGCCTGCCCGAACTCGGTGACCTGGCGGCCGATCAGCCGCAGGTTGTCGACGACTTTCTCCTCCGAGGCGCCGCCCGACTCGTCGAACTTCACCTCGGCCGTGTTGACCGCCCCGCCGAGCGGCGTCGGCCAGCCGCGCAGCGCGTGCGCTATCGTGCGGAGCTGCGTGAGCGTGGTCACCGCGGCCTGCCAGCCGTGTGCGACGGCGATCACACCCACCGCGCGGCCGGCGAGATAGGGGCGGACGTCCGAACGCAGGTCCTCGACATAGTCCAGTGCGTTCTTGACCAGCCCGGACATGGCGCCGTGGTAGCCAGGCGAAACCACGATCAGCCCGTCGGCGTGCCGCACGGCCTCGATCAGCTCGGTGGCGCCGCCCGAGCGCTCCGCGTCGCCCGCGTCGTAGAACGGCAGCGCGAGTCCACCGCCGGTGACCGCCGACGTGGTGGCGCCTGCCTCGGCCGCCCCGGCCAGCGCGATGCGGAGCGCGCGCTCGGACTGTGAACCGTCGCGCAGCGAGCCGCCGATACCGAGCACCTTGATCCCAGCTGTCGAAGTCACGCTCCCGAGGCTAGACCTTCCAGTTAGGTCGAGGGCCAGCTCGGTGCGCGGGGACACCCGGCACAGTTGGCAGCCGGGCTACCGGTTAGTAACGTCAGGACCGATCACCGGTGACAGGAGGAGACATGTCGATACCGTTGCAGGTCCGGGTTCAGGCCGGGGCTGCGCAGCTGCTGTACGCGCTGCCCAGGCCACTGCGCCGGCTGGTCGCGGGCAGGCCGATCCGGATCGACGGGCAAGAGCTGGCGCTCGACGCGCAGCTGCTGCTCCGGCTCCAACAACTCTCCGGCACCTCGCTCGTGGGCGCCTCCGTGGAGGAGTCGCGAGCGGGCGTCGACATCTCACGGCACCTGGTGAGCGGCAAGCCGATCGAGCCGGTGCACACCAGGGAGGTGTCCGTCCCGGCCGAGCACGGCGAGCTGCCTGCGACGCTCTACACGCCGCAAGGGCTGCCCGGGGAATCGGGACTGCTGGTCTTCTACCACGGCGGCGGCTGGGTGGTCGGCAGTCGCCGGAGCCACGACAACACGGCGCGCTACCTCGCCGTTCATGCCGGGGTCCGCGTGCTCTCGGTGGAGTACCGGCTCGCCCCCGAGCACCCGTTCCCGGCCGCACAGGAGGACGCGCTGACCGCGTTCGACTACGCGCACGCCAAGGCGACCGAGCTCGGCGCCGATCCGGACCGGATCGCGGTGGGCGGGGACAGCGCGGGCGGCAACCTCGCCGCGGTCACCGCGCAGGTCACGACCCAGCGCGGCGGGCCGGCTCCCGCGTTCCAGCTGCTGTTCTACCCCGGCGTCGACGCCACCGTGCGCCGACGGTCCAGGGAGCTGTTCGGGGAGGGCCTGTTCCTGACCGACGAGCACATGACGTGGTTCCTCGACCACTACGCGCCGGAGGGCGTGGACCGGAAGGACCCACGGCTCTCGCCGCTGATGTCGGCGCGGCTGGCCGGGCTGCCGCCCGCGTACATCGCGACGGCGGGGTTCGACCCGCTGCGCGACGAGGGCGAGTCCTACGCCGCCCGGCTGGCCGCCGCGGGAGTGCCCGTCGCGCTGAGCAGGCAGAGCGATCTCATTCACGGTTACGTCAATTTCCTCGGCATCGGCAGGCGTTTTGCCGAGGCCACCGCAGAGGCCGCCGGGGCACTCCGGATGGGGCTCAGCCACAAGGCGGCCGTCGAATCGAAATAGCGGAATCCGGCGCGGAAGCGATTCCGCGCCGGATTCCGACCCCCCTCATATTCAGTTGGTTTTCGAACCGGCTCAGGGCGCCGGCACCTCCGGCACTTCGGGCACCTCCGGCACCGGGAGCGCGGGCACTCCGCCGCCGAGCAACCCGGAGAGCAACCCGGTCACGGCCGAAAGCACGCTCTTCAGCAGGTTGCTGACCACGTCGAGCGGCGGGGGCAGATCGGGGATCTCCGGCAGCGGCAGGTCGGGCGCCTGGCGCGGCGTCGCGGTCGGGTCGGCCAGCAGCCTCGCCACCTCTTTTGCCTGCTCATGTGCCGTACCGGCCTGCTCCTTGGCTTCGGCCTGAATGGAGAAGCGCTCGCCGGCAGCCAGATCGGCCAGCATCGGGTCGAGCCTGGCGAGCGTGTCCTGCGTGGCGCCGACGTCGCCGGCGTAGGCGGACCTGGTCAGCTCGTCCCGCAGTTCCAGCACCTGGGCGCCGGCGGCCTCCGTACTGGAGGCGCCCTTGCCACCCTCAGCCGCAGCGACGCCGGACCCGGTCACCGTGAGCATCGCCCCGGCGGCCAGTGCCGCGATCGTGCGGACAATCCTGCCTTTCATTCATTTACCTCCCGGCCCTCGTAAGACCTGACGGGAAATGAATACCAACCGTGTAGATCGGCCACCAGCCGATCACCGGGACAGGCAGTTTTCCGGACCTTACGTGCCGAATTCAATTCGCAAGAAGGCCCCGCAATTGATGAACCGGCGCCACTTGCCGATCCCTCGGAAGATCAACATAACCCGGGCGGGAAATCGCACACTGTGATCTGCTCACTCTTTGGCACAGCTGGGTAACTCACACAGGTGTAATCGGTGATCGTTTACCTTCATCACCCTGTGGTGCACGCGTGTCAGCTGGACGACAACGGTGTAATTCGCCCACGTTTGTCGCAACGACCACTCCTCACACACGCGCAGCGGCCCGTGGCGGGAGCGGTGGTTACTTCTGGAAGGCGTCGGCCACCTTGTCGCCGAGCGCCTTGTCGACGTTGCGCCAGTACTCGAAGACCCGCTCCAGCACGGGCGGGGAAACGCCCTTGCCGGCGTGGCCGATGATGTTCTGGGCGAGCCGCTCCCGCTGAGCGTCGTCCATCACATCGCGCACCAGCGTGCCAGCCTGGCCGAAGTCGTCGTCCTCGGCATGCGGCTTGTAGGCCGAGCGGATCACCTCGTCGTCCACGCCGTAGGTCGACGCGGTCTCCGAGGCCAGCGCCGCGTCGGCGTGCGGGCCGCCTGCGGTGTTCGGCGCGTACACCGGGTCACCCGGATTCCTGTACCGCATCGCACCGTCCTTGGAGTAGCTGCTCACCTCGGACCTGGCGGCGTTGACCGGCAGCTGCGTGTAGTTGGTGCCGATCCGGTAGCGGTGCGCGTCGGCGTAGGCGAACAGGCGGCCCTGCAGCATCTTGTCCGGCGAAGGGCCGATGCCCGGCACCAGGTTCGAGGGCTCGAAGGAGGCCTGCTCGATCTCCGCGAAGTAGTTCGACGGGTTGCGGTCCAGCACCCACCGGCCGACCTTGATCAGCGGGTAGTCGCCGTGCGGCCACACCTTGGTCAGGCCGAACGGGTTGAACCGGTAGTCCGCGGCGTCCTCGTACGGCATGACCTGGACGTAGGGCGTCCAGCTCGGGTGCTCACCCTTCTCGATCGCGGTCCACAGGTCGCGGATGTGGTGGTCGGCGTCGCCGCCCGCGAGCTGGTCGGCCTCGTCCTGGGTCAGGAGTCGATGCCCTGTCGGTCTTGAAGTGGTACTTGACCCAGAAACTTCTCGCCGCCCGCGTTCTCCCAGCGGTAGGTGTGCGAGCCGTAGCCGTTCATGTGGCGCCAGGTCTTCGGGATGCCGCGGTCGCCCATCAGCCAGGTGACCTGGTGCGCCGACTCCGGGCGCAGGGGTCCAGAAGTTCCCACTGCATGTCGTGGTCACGCAGGTGGTTGTCGGCACGCCGCTTCTGCGACCGGATGAAGTCCGGGAACTTGATCGGGTCGCGGATGAAGAACACCGGGGTGTTGTTGCCGACGATGTCGTAGTTGCCCTGCGAGGTGTAGAACTTCACCGCGAAGCCGCGCGGGTCGCGCCAGGTGTCCGGGGAGCCGAGCTCACCGGCCACCGTGGAGAACCGGACGAGGCTCTCGGTGCGGGTGCCCGGCTGGAACACCGCCGCCCTTGGCGTGCACCACGCGCTCCGGTACGCGCTCGCGGTTGAACTGCGCGTTCTTCTCGATGAGGTAGTGGTCTTGCAGCAGGACCGGACCTTTGGCTCCCACCGTCAGTGAATCGTTGTCACTGGCGACCGGGATACCCACGTTGTTGGTGGTCGGCTTGGTCACGCCGATACCTCCTCGTGGTGGTGGTTACAGGCAGGGCAGAGTCCCCAGGAAGACGACTTCCGCCTCATCCACCGCGAAGCCCGCCGTGTCGGAGGGCTCCAGACAGGGTGCGGCACCGTGAACACAGTCGACGTCCTCGGTGCGGCCGCAGCCGCGGCAGACGAGATGGTGGTGGTTGTCTCCGGTTCGTGTCTCGAACCGCGCCGGATGGCTGGCCGGTTCGATCCGTCTCACCAGGCTCGCGTTCGCACAGGCGCCCAGCACGTCGCAGACCGCTTGCGTGGACACCGAGCCCAGTGCTTCCCGTACCCCGGCCGCGATCTGCTCGGCCGTGGCGTGAGGACGCTCGGCGAGCCACTTGAGCACGGCCACCATTGGCGCGGTGACCCGAAGACCGGCCGAGCGAAGGCGATCCAGTGCGGGAGTTTCCCGGTGAGGCATGCGGTCGTGAGTGCGGAGCCGTGTTCTAACTCGGCTGCGCACTCACGAGCGGTGACCAGGCACAACGCCGGAGCAGGGCAGGCTCTCAGAGCCCTCAGAGGGGGAGGCCGTCTTCGAGCAGTGCCAGGCCACGGTCGACATAGCCGACGAGGTCGGCGAAGTCGGCCCCCTCGGCCACTGCCGCGAGGTACGTGGTCAGCACCACGCCGATCACGGCACCCGACCACGCTCGCACGTTGACGTCGCCACGGCCGCGGCCGACCCGCTCGGCCACGGCGTCGTCGAGCATCTCGATCCCCGCGACGATCTGGTCGATCAGCATCGCCCGCAGCTCGGGAACGGTGAGGACGAGCTGCTGGCGGGCCCGTTCGAGTTCGGACTCCTCGCTGTTGACCCGCTCGAACACGTCGGCGAGCGCTGCCCGGAAGGCCGCGATCGGGGACACGTCCGCGGGCTGGCGCAGGAAGGAGTCGATCAGGACCGGGTCGAACCGGTCGTGGAGCACGGTCTCCTCCTTGGTGGGGAAGTACCGGAAGAACGTGCTCTGCGACACCTCGGCCGCTTCCGCGATCTGCTCGACGGTGGTCGCGGCATAGCCCTGTTCCATGAACAGCCGCAGGGCGTGGTTCTGGATCGCGGCCCTGGTCCTGGCCTTCTTGCGCTCTCGCAGGCCGACGGGCCGGTCATCGGACGACGTGGTCATGCTCCGATTCTGCCTCGGCCACGTCCTCGGGACGCCGCGGCAGGAACGCGAGGGCCAGCACGGCGCCGAGTACGGCGACCGCCGCGCACACCCACAGGGTGCTGCTCATCCCGTCCACGAACGCACCGCGTACCGACGCCAGCAAACCCGGCGCGCCGGTGGCCTCGGCCACCTGCACGCCCGCGGCGGCGGTATCCCGCACCGCGTCGGCGGCAGGCTCCGGGAGGCCCTCGACGTCCACGCCCGCGCGGTAGCCTGCGTTGAGCACGGTGCCAAGAATGGCGACTCCGAACGTGCCGCCGACCTGCCGCATCGCCTGCAACAGTCCCGAGCCGACGCCCGCGCGCCCGGCCGCCAGCGAACCCATCGCGACGTCCATCGCGGGTGGCAGCGCGAAGCCGAGGCCGAGCCCGGTCACCGACACCCAGATCGCGACGAAGCCGTACCCGTCGCTCACCGTCGTCGCCGTGCCCAGTACCAGGCCGGCGGCCATGATCAGGAATCCGGCCGCGACGACCAGCTTCGCTCCGAGCTTCGGCCGTAGCCGGTCGGCGATCTGGACACCGACCAGCAGCCCGCCGACGATCGGCAGCAGGCGCAGGCCGGTACCCAGCGCGTCCGTCCCGCCGACCGCCTGGAAGAACTGCGGCAACAGGAACATCGCGCCCATCAGGGCGAACGACGCCACGGTCGCGAGCAACGTGCCCCAGGTGAAGCCGCGCGAGCGGAACAGTGCCGTGTCGACCAGCGGCTCCGGCGCGCGGCGCAGCCAGAAGCCGAAGCCGGCCAGCACAGCCAGCCCGCCGAGCGCCGGTACCAGCGCCGCCGGCGCGCCCCAGCCCCGCTCCCCCGCCTCGACCAGGCCGTAGGTCACCGCGGCCAGCCCGGCGCTGGAGAGCAGGATGCCGGGGCCGTCGATCCGCCTGCCGGCCGCGCCCGGCATGTCCGGCAGCAGCCACGCGAGCGCCGCCATCGCCAGCAGGATCAGCGGCACGTTGATCAGGAACACCGAGCCCCACCAGAAGTTGTCCAGCAGCCAGCCTCCGACGACCGGGCCGAGCGGGATGCCGATCGCCATCGCCGCCGACCACACCGCGATTGCCCGGCCGCGCTCGGCGGCCGGGAACAGCACGGTCAGCGCCGACATCGACAGCGGCACCATGAACGCGCCGCCGATGCCGAGCGCGGCGCGCGCCGCGATCAGCAGCTCCGCCGAGCCGGCATACGCGCAACCCACCGAGGCCAGGCCGAAGACGGCCAGCGCGCCGAGCAGCAGCTTCTTCTGCCCGAACCGGTCACCGAGCAGGCCCGCCGGCAGCAGCCCGGCGGCCAGCACCAGCGTGTAGGCGTTCGCGAACCACTGCAGCTGGCTGGTCGACGCCCGCAGGTCGACGGCGAGAGTGGGCAGCGCGACGTTGAGGATCGTCACGTCCAGCCCGAAGGTCAGCAGGCCGAGCGAGAGCGCGCCGAGCGCCCACCAGCGACGGGGGTAGGAAGCGTCCACCTGAGGCACCTTTCGACAGTAACTATCTTTTGATAGTAGCTGTCATATTCGCCCGCGCGCCAGGGAAATAAAGTTGCACGCACGTACCAGCTCGCGGTTACCTCGGTACCGTGTCCCTTCAGCCCTATCTCCGCGTGCTGCGCCTCCCCGGCGTCCCGGCCTCGATGGTGCTGATGTTCTTCGCCCGGCTGCCGATGACGGCGATGGGCATCACGCTCACGCTGCACGTGGTGAGCGAGCTGGGTCGCGGTTACGGCGCGGCCGGACTCGTCGGGACGGCGACCACGCTCGGCAGCGCCGCCGGGGCGCCACTGATCGGCCGGATCATCGACCGGCACGGCCTGCGCCCTGCGGTCGCCGCGTGCGGCCTCGCCTCGGCCACCTACTGGCTGAGCACCCCGCACCTGCCCTACGAGGTGCTGGTGCTCGTCGCGCTGCCGGCCGGGATGCTCGCGGTACCCGCCGGGTCGATCGCCCGCCAGGTGCTGACCGCGCTCGTCCCTCCGCCGCAGCGGCGCACGGCGTACTCCATGGACATCATCTCGCTGGAGACGTCGTTCATGATCGGCCCCGCGGTGGGAATCCTGGTCAGCACGCAGCTCTCCTCCACCGTGGCGCTGACCGGAATCGGCATTGCCTTCGGAGGACTCGCGACGGCCCTCTACCTGGTGAACCCGCCCGTCCGGACCACGGCCGAGGCGAGCACGCCACGCGGCATGCGCCCGCCGATCCGGGCCTGGCTCACCGCGCCGCTCGCGGCGACCCTGCTCGTCGCCACCGGCGCGCTGTTCGTGCTGATGGGCACCGAGATCGCCGTGCTGGCCGCGCTGCGGGACGCCGGCCAGGTCGAGTGGACGGGTGCCGTGGTGGCCGCCATGTGCGTGGCGTCGCTGGCGGGCGGTCTCGTGCACGGCGCCGTGCGGCGCTCGCTGTCACAGCTCACGCTCATGGTGCTGCTGGCGGCCCTGGTGGTCCCGGTGGGCCTGCTCGACCGGCCGTGGTGGCTGCTCGCGCTGGCGCTCGTCCCGATGAACCTGGCGTGCGCGCCGACGCTCGCCGCCACCACCGAGTCGGTGAGCAGGCTGGCACCGCCCGGCGTGCGCGGCGAGGCGATGGGCCTGCAGGACTCGGCGACCAGGGTCGGCCTCGCGCTCGGCGGACCGGTGGTCGGCTTCGTGATGGACCACTCGGCGCCCGGCTGGGGATTCGCCGCGGCCGGGCTCGGCGGCCTGGTGTTCGCCGGCGCAGCACTCCTGCTGCGCCGCAAACCAGCGAGCCCGGCTGCCACTCCCGAGGGGGTCGTGAGTGCGCACACGAGTTAGAACACTGCTACGCACTCACGAGGGCGGCGAGAGGCTGGGGCAACTAGGTGCAGGCCTGGCGTAGCTGGTCGAGCTGCTGGGTGTTGCGCTGGATCCACTCGTTGATGTTGCCCAGCTGGTCGGCCTGCTTCTGCTCGAGCTCGGCGTAGGAGTCCGCCATGCTGAGCAGCGTCTGCTTGACATCCTGGTCGACAGCCTGCTGGCCCAGCTCCCGAAGCTTGTTCGCCTTCTCCTCGGCGCCGGCCTGCAGCTTCTGCGGATCGACGTTCGGGTTGAGGTCCGCCAATCCGAGCGCCTTCGTGCAGACCGACGCCTTGTCCGCGGCGTCGTTCGCCTGATCGACGGCCGAGTTGACCTCGCTGCAGCCGGCGAGCAGCAGAACGCCGAGCACGGCCGGTGCGCTTCTCTTCAACATGACCGCAACGTACCGTGAACGCCAAGGGCGCCGGTCGTCAGGTGAACTCGGGAGCGAGCCGCTCGGCGACCTCGTAGGTGTTCAGCGCGGCACCCTTGCGCAGGTTGTCCCCGCAGACGAAGAAGTCCAGCGTGTTCGGGAAGTCCAGCGCCTGGCGGACCCGGCCCACGTACGTCGGGTCGCCGCCGACCACCTCGGCCGGCGAAGGGAAGACGCCGTTCTCCGGATCGTCGGCGAGCACGATCGAGGACTGCGCCTCGAACACCTTGTGCGCCGCCTCGACCGTCACCTCCCGCGCGAACGTCGCATGCACCGCGAGCGAGTGGGTGGTGACCACCGGCACCCGCACGCACGTGGCCGACACCTTCAGCTCGGGAACGCCGAGGATCTTGCGCGACTCGTTGCGCACCTTGAGCTCCTCGGAGAACCAGCCGTCGCCCTTGTACGAGCCGGCCGACGGGACCACGTTGAGCGCCAACGGGGTCCCGGCGAACGGAGTGTCCGAAAGGGACAGACCGTCGGCTTCGAGAGCCTTGCGCACGTCGCCCGCCTGCCCACCGAGCCCCTTGCCTGCCACGGCCTCCAGCTCGGCGTAGAGCCGGTCGATGCCCTCCTGGCCCGCGCCTGAGGCCGCCTGGTAGGAGGCCACGACGAGCTCGGTGAGCTGGAACTCGCGGTGCAGGGCGCCAAGGGCGGTCATCATCGAGAGCGTGGTGCAGTTCGGGTTGGCGATGATGCCCTTGGGGCGGTTCGCCAGGCTCGCCGCGTTGACCTCGGGGACCACGAGCGGCACGTCGTCGTCCATCCGGAACGCGCCGGAGTTGTCCACCGCGACCGCGCCGCGCGCGGCGGCGACCGGCGCCCACTCGGCGGAGATCTCGTCCGGTACGTCGAACATGGCGACGTCAATCCCGTCGAACGCCTCAGGGGTGAGCTCGACGACGGTCAGCTCCTGGCCGCGCACCGTGATCCTCTTGCCTGCCGAACGGGCCGAGGCGATCAACCGGATCTCGCCCCACGGCACGCTCTCCCGGCCGTTGATGATGTCGATCATCACGGTGCCGACGGCGCCGGTCGCACCGACCAGGGCAAGTGTGGGTGACTGTGTACCCATCTAGCGTCCACTCCCTGCGTAGACGACGGCCTCTTCATCGCCGCCGAGTTCGAATGCGTCATGGATGGCCCGCACAGCGTCGTCGACCTGCGCGTCCCGGATCAACACCGAGATCCGGATCTCCGAGGTGTTGATGATCTCGATGTTCACGCCTGCCTTCGCGAGCGCCTCGCAGAAGCCCGCGGTGACGCCCGGATGCGAGCGCATCCCCGCCCCGACGAGCGAGACCTTGCCGACGTGGTCGTCGTAGAGGACCGCCGTGAAGCCGAGCTCGTCCTTGATCTTCTCCAGCTCGCCGACCGCCTTCGGCCCGTTCGCCTTGGACAGCGTGAACGTGATGTCCGTGCGCCCCGCGGTGTTGGAGATGTTCTGCAGCACCATGTCGATGTCGATCTCCGCGTCCGCGACCGTGCGGAAGATACGTGCCGCCGCACCCGCATGGTCGGGCACCCCGGTGACCGTGATCTTGGCCTCGGACCGGTCGTGCGCCACACCGGTGATCAACGCTTGTTCCACGGGGATCTCCTCAATCGAACCGGCCACGGTCGTGCCCGGCTTGTCACTGTAGGACGAACGGACTCGGATCGGCACGCCATAACGGCGGGCGTACTCGACGGAGCGCAGGTGCAGGATCTTGGAGCCACTCGCCGCGAGCTCGAGCATCTCCTCGTACGGGATCGTGTCGAGCTTGCGCGCGTTGGGCACGATCCTCGGGTCCGCCGTGTACACGCCGTCCACATCGGAATAGATCTCGCAGACGTCCGCGTTCAGCGCCGCGGCGAGCGCGACGGCGGTGGTGTCCGAACCACCGCGGCCGAGCGTGGTGATGTCCTTGGTGTCCTGCGCGACGCCCTGGAACCCGGCGACGAGCGCGATGTAGCCCTCTTCGAGCGCCTCGGTCACCCGGCTCGGCGAGACGTCGATGATGCGCGCGTTGCCGTGGACGGACGTGGTCACCACACCCGCCTGCGAACCGGTGAACGACCACGCCTCGGCGCCTTGCGCCGAGATCGCCATCGCAACAAGCGCGTTGGAGATCCGCTCGCCCGCGGTGAGCAGCATGTCCATCTCACGTTCCGGTGGGACCGGGTTCACCTGCTCCGCAAGATCGAGCAACTCGTCGGTGGTGTCGCCCATCGCGGAGCACACCACGACGACGTTGTTACCCGCCTTCTTCGTGGCCACGATCCGCTCGGCCACGCGCTTGATCCGGTCAGCGCTCTCCAGCGACGAACCACCGTACTTCTGGACTACGAGCGCCACTTTGCCCGAACCTCCTCATCCGGGGCAGGGCGATCTCCCAGCGTTGTCGGAAGGGCCCCGCTCCCTTCTTTCGCCAACAGGGTACCGGGGGCCTGTTTTCCGAACACCCTGCGTTGTGGCCCCGGCCACTTTCCACCGAAGATCATCTTCGCTGGTCGGCACGTATACTCGCCGTCCGATGAGCGACAAAGAAGCCGACACCAGCGTCCCCATTCACGACCTGATCGCGCGCCGGTGGAGCCCTCGCGCGCTCGACGACACCGTCGAGGTCAGCCCCGAGCAGTTGCGGGCAGTGCTCGAGGCGGCGCGCTGGGCGCCCTCGTTCGGCAACACCCAGCCCGCCCGGTACCTGGCCGGCCTCAGGGGCGACGACACGTTCCGCCGCATCCTCGGCACGCTGACCGAGCGCAACCAGTCATGGGCGCACCGGGCCGGTGCCCTGCTGATCGGGCTGGCGGTCACCGAGAACGAGAAGGGCGAGATTCCCTACGCCGAGTACGGCCTCGGCCTGGCCGGGCAGAACCTCGTACTGCAGGCCGTGGCCGAGGGGCTCGTCGCCCATCAGATGGCCGGGTTCGACCCGGACGCGGTGCGCCGCGAGTTCACCGTGCCCGCCGGGGTCCGGCCGGCGATCGCGATCGCGGTCGGCGTGCTCGGCGCGCCGGAGGTGCTGGGCGACGAGCGCGGCATCGCCCGCGAAACCGCTGGACGCAAACGCTTGCCCCTGGAGGAGTTCGCGTTCACCGGCGACTGGGGCGAGCCGCTGTTCGCTACAGGGAGGTCCCACCCACCCGCCGGATGATGCGGGCCAGGATCGACGAGACGACCATCCAGAACAGCGCGGCGATGCCGAAGTTGATCAGCACCTTCAGCTTCGGGTCCTCGGGCGTGAAGAGGTCCTGGAAGCCGAGCGAAAGCGCGTCCGACCAGTTCTCCACGAACGACACGATGCCGTTGTCGGGATTGGCCTCGCCGATCACGAAGATCACGTGCATGACCAGGATCAGAGCGAAGATCAGGCCGACCCACCGGACGATCCCGGCGAGCAGCCCGACCACCTGGTCTTTGACCTTGCCCCAGTCCGTCCTGCGTCTGGGCCGCGGCTCCCTGTACGTGGAGTCCGTAGCGTTTCCGGAATCCGCAGCGGTCGGGGAGGAGTGGACGGGCGGTATCGCCTGCGTGGCGCGCTCGTCCTTGTCGTTCCTCTCGGCGTGCTCACCCATGTCCCGAAGTCTGGCACGTGCGCAACGCAAACGCTACGCGTCAGTAACTCCACCGCGCCCGGCCATATAACGGTTCGGCCACGGCCCCAGCTTTTCATTCCTCGGCGGCCGTGGTTAAGCTGGCGGCGTGGCACGTGCGCTTCTGCTTCGCTGCCGCGACGGGGCCTGATCAGACCGGCTCCCCGTCGCGGGGCTTCATGGTGCCGCCGGTCGTCCGCCACCCGACCAGCGAGCAGGAGCCGAAGGAATCATGAGCACGTCCGAGTCAGAGGTAAGCCCGTCCATCCGCGTCAATACGCCGTCCCGGCCCGCCCCCGAGGGGCAGCCCGTGTGGAACCCGCAGCGCGGCTCGTCGATGCCGGTGCACCGTTACCGGCCCTGGTACCAGCTGGTCGAGGACATCAACCTGCCCGACCGGACCTGGCCGGACAAGCGGATCGAGCGGGCACCCCTGTGGTGCGCCGTCGACCTGCGGGACGGCAACCAGGCGCTGATCGACCCCATGTCGCCCGCCCGTAAGCGCAAGTTCTTCGAACTGCTGGTGCGTATGGGCTACAAGGAGATCGAGGTCGGCTTCCCGGCGGCGAGCCAGACCGACTTCGACTTCGTCCGCGAGATCATCGAAGAGGACGCGATCCCGGACGACGTGCGCATCCAGGTGCTGACCCAGTGCCGTCCCGAGCTGATCGAGCGCACGTTCGCCTCGCTCGAGGGCGCCCCGCAGGCCATCGTGCACGTCTACAACTCGACGTCGATCCTGCAGCGCCGGGTGGTCTTCCGCGAGGAGCGCGAAGGCATCAAGAAGATCGCCATGCAGGCCGCCGAGCTGCTGCTCGAGTACGCGGAGAAGTACTCCGACACCGACTTCCGGTTCCAGTACTCGCCGGAGTCCTACACCGGCACCGAGCTGTCCTACGCAGCCGAGGTATGCGACGCCGTCACCGGCATCTGGCAGCCGACCCCGGAGCGGCCGGTGATCCTCAACCTGCCGGCGACAGTGGAGATGGCGACACCGAACATCTACGCGGACTCCATCGAGTGGATGCACCGCAACCTCTCCCGCCGCGACTCGGTGATCCTGTCGCTGCACCCGCACAACGACCGCGGCACCGGCGTCGCCGCCGCCGAGCTCGGCTACCAGGCCGGCGCCGACCGGATCGAGGGCTGCCTGTTCGGCAACGGGGAGCGCACCGGCAACGTCGACCTGGTCGCGCTGGGGATGAACCTGTTCAGCCAGGGCATCGACCCGCAGATCGACTTCTCCGACATGGACGAGATCAAGCGTACGGTCGAGTACTGCAACCAGCTGCCGGTGCACGAACGCAGCCCGTGGGGCGGTGACCTGGTGTTCACCGCGTTCTCCGGCAGCCACCAGGACGCGATCAACAAGGGCTTCGACGCGCTGCGGGTGCTGGCCGAGAAGGCGAACGTGCCCTTCGACGAGTACCCGTGGGAGGTCCCGTACCTGCCGATCGACCCGAAGGACGTCGGCCGTACGTACGAGGCCGTGATCCGGGTCAACTCGCAGTCCGGCAAGGGCGGCATCGCCTACATCATGAAGAGCGAGCACCAGCTCGACCTGCCGCGGCGGCTGCAGATCGAGTTCTCGCAGACCATCCAGCGGCACACCGACTCCGCGGGCGGCGAGGTCGACCCGGACACGATGTGGCAGGCGTTCTCCGCCGAGTACCTCGAACCGCGGACGCCGCTGGAGCTCCTCCGCCAGCACGTCACCGACAACGGCGGCGGCGAGTACGAGATCTCGGCGACCGTGCGGCTGGAAGGCGAGGAGCAGGAGATCACCGGGCGGGGCAACGGCCCGATCGCCTCGTTCTTCGACGCGCTCAGCACGGTGGGCTTCGACCTGCGGCTGATGGACTACAGCGAGCACACGCTCACGCCGGGCGACGACGCCAAGGCCGCCTCGTACATCGAGTGCGCCATCGGCGACAAGGTGTACTGGGGCGTCGGCATCGACCCTTCGATCGTCACCGCTTCGCTGCGTGCGGTCATCTCGGCCGTGAACCGCGCCCACCGCTGAGCACGTGGNGTGCGCCATCGGCGACAAGGTGTACTGGGGCGTCGGCATCGACCCTTCGATCGTCACCGCTTCGCTGCGTGCGGTCATCTCGGCCGTGAACCGCGCCCACCGCTGAGCACGTGGCTCGTGAGTGCGTACCCGAGTTCTAACTCGTGTGCGCACTCACGAGCCGGGCGCGCACGCTGAGGGGTTCTCAGTTCGCCGGACGTTGCGTCGTACGTGGACGTCTCGACGGTTTCGCTGCTCGCCCTGTTCGGCATCGCCGTGGTGCCGCTGCTGCCCACCGAGGTGGCGCTGATCGGCCTCGGTGTCGCGGCCGCGGCGCGGGGTGACTCCCTGCTGCCGGTGATCCTGGTCGCGGCCGCCGGCTGCCTGATCTCCGACCACGTCCTCTACACGCTCGGCCGGCACGGCGGGGCGTCCGCACTGGACCGTGTGCGCAGGCGGTCCAGCGTGGACGCCGGGGTCCGGTGGCTCCTCCGCCATCTCGAACGGCGGCCGGTGTCCGTTCTCGTGATCGCGCGCTGGCTGCCCTCGGGCGGCACGGCGGGCGCCCTGCTCGCGGGCTCCCTGCGCCGCCCGCAGATCGGGTTCCTGGTGGCGTCATCGGTCGGCGTGCTGCTGTGGTCGACCTACGCGGCGGCGCTGGGCTACCTCGGCGGGCAGTTCGTGCGCGAGCCCGGTATCAGCCTGCTGGTTTCGCTGGGCGTCGCCGCGCTGCTCGCCCTCGTGGTCGCCGCGCTGGTCCGCAACCGCACAGGGCAAGATCTACGGCATGCGAGCGGAACGGCTGGTGGCGCTGCTCTTCACCCTGCAGAGCCGGCGTAGCGCGACCGCCGCCGAGCTGGCGGCGGCACTCGGCGTGTCGGAGCGGACCATGCACCGCGACATCGCGGCCCTGCAGGCCGCGGGTGTTCCGCTGTGGACGGAGCCCGGCCGCCACGGGGGCGTGCGCCTCGTCGAAGGCTGGCGCACCCGGCTGGACGGGCTGACCTCCCGGGAGGCCGTGGCGATCTTCGCGATGGGGGTGCCGAGGGCGCTGGCCGAGCTCGGCCTTGGCACCGCGGTGTCGGCCGCCCACGCCAAGGTCTCCGCGACACTGCCCGGGCCGCTGCGGGAGCAGGCACAGCACCTCGCACAGCGGTTCCACCTCGACGCGCCCGGCTGGTTCCGGCGCGAGGACGAGACCGCGCACCTCGCCGCCGTCGCAGGTGCGGTGTGGGAGCAGCGGCGGCTGCGGGTGGGTTACGAGCGGGCGAGCGGCCCCGTGGAGCGCGTGCTCGACCCGCTCGGCCTCGTGCTCAAGGCCGGTGTCTGGTACCTGGTCGCCCGCGCCGGTGACGCCGAGGACACGGTGCGCACCTACCGCGTGTCCCGCATCGCCTCCGTGGCAGAGCTCGGCGAGCGGTTCGACCGGCCCACCGACTTCGACCTGGCGAGCTGGTGGCAGCGCTCGTCGGCCAGGTTCGAGCGGTCCCTGCTCCGCGAGCCCGTACACGTCCGGCTGAGCCCGGCGGGGCTGCGCGCGCTGCCCGCCGTCGTCGGCGACACCGCGGTCGCGGCGCTCGACCGGGCCGGGCCACCCGGTGCCGATGGCTGGACCGACGTGCACCTCGACCTGGAAGACGAGAAGGTCGCCGCGGGGCAATTGCTCGGCCTGGGCACCGAGGTCGAGATCGTCGGGCCCGCGGCCGTGCGGGCCCGGTTCGCCGACCTCGCGCGGCGGATGGCCGACCGGCACCGCTAGCCGCGAGTGTCAGCGGTAGCCGGTCGCGTCGGCGGGCTTGCCCGCGTCGGCGACCTCGACCAGGTAGCGCCAGCCGTCCGGCCTGCTGCCGTCCACGTCGTCGAAGTCGTAGACCTGTGCGAGCCGACCGCTGGACAGCGTCTCGCCGGAGAAGCGGCCGTGCTCCGGGTCGGCGGCCAGCGCGGCCACGGCCCTGCCGACGAACACCGGTGACTCCGACACGCAGAAGTGCGGCTCCCCGGCGAGCGCGTCCCGCCAGTTCTCCTCGGTGACGCCGAAGTGCTCCAGCATGGCCTCCGACCGCAGCCAGCCGGGGGTCAGCGCGACGGCCGTGCAGCCGTGCGGGCGCAGCTCCTCGGCCTGCGCCAGGGCCAGGTGGTGTGCCGCTGCCTTCGCAACGTAGAACGCCAGCGACGTGCCGGTGCGGAACTTCGCGTTGTACTCGGCCGTGCCGTCCGTCATCTCCACGACCAGCCCACCGGGACGTCGGACGAGCAACGGCAGCAGGTGGTGGCTGGTGACGATGTGCGCGTCGATGCCAAGGCGCACCATCCGCAGGTTCGCCTCCAGCGAGTGCTCCCACACCGGCTCGCCCCACCGCAGGTGTTGATCACCGCCCCATACGCCGTCAACCAGCACGTCGAGCCTGCCCTGCTCGGCGTCTATCCGCTCGGCGAGGCCGCGCACCTCGGCCGGTTCCAGGTGATCGACCCGGACGGCGACAGCCGTGCCGCCCGCGCGCTCGATCAGCTCGGCGGTGCCCTCGATCGTCTCCGGACGATCCACTTCGGAGCGCTGGGTGGCCGTGGTGCGGCCCGTGACGTAAACGGTCGCGCCACACCGGCCCAGCTCGACGGCGATCGCCCGGCTCGCACCCCGCGTGCCGCCCGCCACCAGCGCGACCTTGCCCTTCAGGTTCTCGTTCATACCACCACGATGGCGGCCAACCCTGCCAGTTCACGGCATGGTTTCCCGGCCGACCTCGGCGGCCTCGGCTCGCAGCGCGCCGAGCACCGCCGCCACGGCCGGGCGGGCCGCTGCGCCGAGGCGCAGCACCGCCTCGATGTGCCGCGCGGCACGGATGCCGGCCAGCGGCCTGCGCAGCAGCCGCCGCTCGCCAACGGTGTCCATTGTGTACCGGGGCAGCAGTGCGATCCCGTGCCCGGCCGCGACGAGCGACTCGGTGATCCGGAAGTCGTTGATCCGGTGCACGACCTGCGGGCGCACTCCGGTCCGCACGGCCAGCGAGATCAGCACGTCGTCGACCGGAAAGCCGACGTCGACGCCGATCCACCGTTCCGCGGCCAGGTCGGCCAGCTCCACCCGTTCGCGCTCACCCAGCGGATGCCCGGGTGGCAACGCGACGTCGAGTGGCTCCCGGAGCAGGTGCACCACCTCCAGCCGGCCGGAGTCGAACGGCGGCGCGTGCTCGTCGCGATGCGTCACCACGACGTCGAAGTCGGCCATCAGGCCGGGCACCTCCGGTGGCGTCATGTCGACATCCCGCACCTCGACATCCAGCCCCTCATGCGCCGCGAAGCGGTGCAGCAGCCCCGGCAGCAGCATCAGCGCGGCGGAAGGGAAGACCGCCAGCCGCACCCGGCCGCGCGGTGCACTGCGGTAACTGTCGAGCTCGGCCTCGGCGCGATCGATCGCCGCCAGCACGTCGTCGGCCCTGGCCACCAGCGCACGCCCGGCGTCGGTGAGCCGCAGCCCGCGCCCGGCCGGCTCGGTCAGCGGGAGACCGACCTCCGCCTGCAGTGCCCGCAGCTGCTGCGAGACCGCCGAAGTCGTGCAGTGCAGCGCCTTCGCCGCCGCGGTGACACTCCCGCGATCGGCGAACTCGCGCAGCGTCCGGAGCCTGCCGATGTCCACGGCGACAGTGAAGCACATCTACAACATCGCTGAAAATAATCTCGCTGGTGCTTCACGATATCCCGGCGCAGAGTGGGGCACATGCCTCCTCGCGATCGCCTGCTCGCCACGCTCACCGCCGTGCTGTGGGGCTGCAACTTCCTCGCCATCCACGCAACGCTCACGCACTTCCCGCCCCTGTTCGCCGGCGCCCTGCGCTTCCTCGTGATCGCGATCCCGGCGGTGTTGTTCGTGCCGTGGCCGAAGGTGAAGGTGCGCTGGCTGATCGGGTACGGGCTCGGCTTCGGCACACTGCAGTTCGCGTTCCTGTTCGTCGGCATGGACGCCGGTATGCCGACCGGGCTCGCGTCGCTGGTGCTGCAGGCCTCGGCACCGTTCACCGTGCTGCTCGGCGCGGTGTTCCTGCGCGAGCGGCCGTCGGGCCGCCAGCTCGCCGGGATCAGCCTGGCGGTGGCCGGTATGTGCGCCATCGCGTGGCAGCGCGCCGAGTACGCCGCCCTGCTGCCGGTGGTGCTGACCGTGCTCGGTGCGTTGAGCTGGGCGGCAGGCAACCTCTGCTCCCGAAAGGCCCTGAGTCCTGCGGGACACCCGCACCCGGGCCAGAAAAACCCGCTGCACTTCGTACTCTGGATGTCCGTGGTCCCGCCGCTGCCGATGTTCGCGCTGTCGCTCGCCTTCGAGGGCCCCGGCGAGCAGTGGCAGGCGCTGTCGACGCTCGGTACGCCGGGCGCCTGGCTCGCACTGGCGGGGCTGGCCTACATCGTGCTGATCGGCACCATCGCCGGATCGGGCATCTGGACGACGCTGATGCGGCGCAACCCGGCCGGTGTGGTCGCCCCGTTCTCGCTGCTGGTGCCGGTGGTGGGCATGTCGCTGGCGTTCCTCGTGCTCGACGAGCGGCCGACCGCCGTCGAGATCGGCGCGAGTGTCGTGGTGGTCGCGGGCGTGCTGCTCGGCTCGTGGCAGCGCCGGGTCGCAGCTACCCGGCCCGGACCTCCGCCGGATCGCCGACGTGCACCCCGTCCGGGCGCACCACGACACCGTGCAGGTGGCAGGCCACGTCCCGGCCTGCGACCTGCTGTACGCCTGGCTCCGGACCCGGCCCGAACCGGACCATCACGCCGCGCTGTTCCACCTCCACCCCGATGACCGCCGAGAACACGTTCGCGGGCAGTTCCGGACCGACCGAACGCAGCCACTCGGCGATCTCGTCGGGTTCGCTCGACCGAAACCGCACGAACGTCCTCGCCACCTCGGCGTCGCTGAGCTTGCCGAGCAGGCCCAACTCCCGATCCGCCGTCTCCCGGTCCACCTTGGTCCAGCGCTCCTCGATCGCGTCGATGAGGTCGTGGCCCTCCCAACCGCAGACCTCGAACGCCTCCGGGCAGCGCGGATGGAACCGGCATCCCGCCGGCGGGCTGGCGGCGTCCGGGATCTCGCCGCGCGGCAGCGTCTTGACCCGGTCCCGCCTGCGCGTATCGGGCAGCGGGATCGCCGAGAGCAGCGAGCGAGTGTACGGATGCTGCGGATCGTCGAACAGCAGGTCCGACGGTCCCTGCTCGACGAACTCGCCGAGGTAGAGGATGCCGATGCGGTCACACAGGAACCGGGCCGTCGCCAGATCGTGCGTGATGAACACGTAGGTGAGGTCGAGGTCCCGTTTCAGCTCCAGCATCAACTCGAGCACCCGTGCCCGCACACTCATGTCGAGCGCGGCAACCGGCTCGTCGGCCACGACGAACTTCGGCTCGGTGATCAGCGTGCGCGCGATCACCAGCCGCTGCTTCTGCCCGCCGGAGAGATCCTCCGGGTAGCGGTCGAGGAAGCTCTCCGCCGGGTGCAGGCCCACCCGCTCGAGCATGTCGATCACTCGCCTGCGCGCTTCGGCGCGCGAGCTGACCATCTCGTGGATGTGCAGCGGATGCCCGACCCCCTGCCCGATCGTCATCGCCGGGTTCAGCGAGGCGTTCGGGTCCTGGAAGATCAGACCGAGCTCGCGGCGCAACGGGCGCATCTCCCGTTCGCGCAACGGCATGAGGTCGCGCCCGCGGTAGCGCACCTCGCCCGAGGTCGGTTGCACGAGCTTGAGGATCGACCGTCCCAACGTGCTCTTGCCGGAGCCGCTCTCCCCGACGAGTCCGAACACCTCGCCGGCCCGCACGTCGAAGCTGACGCCGTCGACGGCCTTGACCACGGTCTCGCCGCCGCGCCCGAACAGCTTGCCGCCCTTGACGAAGTGGGTCTTCAGATCGCGCACGGACAGCAGTGGCTCGCCACGGTCGCCACCCGAGTCGGACACAGCGGCCGTGGACTCGTCCTCGCGCATCAGACTCCCGTCTCCTGTGGGTTGCCTTCCGGCGCGCGCACGCCTTCCGGGACCGGTGCGCCCGCTCCGGGGTAGAGGTAACAGGCAGCGCGCTGCTCCGGATTGGTCTCGGCCAGCTGGGGCACCGCGTCGGTGCAGTGGTCCATCACGTACGGGCACCGCGGAGCGAAGCGGCAACCCGGCGGCGGATCGATCAGGCTGGGCGGGTAGCCCTCGATGGAGTGCAGCTCGGTGGTCTCCAGCGAGATGGTGGAAGCCAGCAGCCCTCGCGTGTAGGGATGCTTGGGATCGTTGAAGATCTGATCCACCGGCCCGATCTCGACGATCTTGCCGGCGTACATCACCGCAACCCGGTCACACGTCTCCGCGACAAGGCCGAGGTTGTGGGTGACCAGCAGCAGCCCGATCTGCTCCTCGGAACGCAAACGGCCGAAGATGTCCAGGATCTGCGACTCGACGATCACATCCAGCGACGTCGTCGGCTCGTCGGCCACGATGACCTTGGGCTCGAGCGCGATGGACAGCGCGATCATGGCGCGCTGGCGCATACCGCCGGAGAACTCGTGCGGGTAGGACTCCACCCGCGTCGGCGGGATACCCATCTGGGACAGCGCCGTGCGGGCGATCTCGAGGGCCTCCGCCCTCGAAACCTTCGGCTTGTGCGTGCGGATCATCTCGATGAAGTGGTCGCTGATCTTCATCAGCGGGTTCAGCCGCGTCATCGGCTCCTGGAAGACGAGCCCGAGATCCTGGCCCCGCTTGTTCCGCAGCCGGGACTCCGAGATGCCGACCATGTCCTCGCCTGCCACCTCGACCCGGCCTCGCACAACGCCACCTGGCGGCATCAGCCGCATCAACGCCCTGCCGAGCGACGACTTGCCGCAGCCGGACTCACCGACCAGGCCAAGGCTTTCGCCCGGGTAGATGTCGAAGCTGACGTCGTCGACCGCCCACAATGGCCCGTCCGGCGTCCGGTACCCAACCCGCAAGCCGCGCACCGCCACCGATGGTCGCCCGGATTGCTGCCCGGCATCCGCTGCGCCGGCGGCGCCGGCGGCGGTGCCGCCATCGGCCGGCGTGTCCTCGCGCGGGGCGGGCTCGATCTTCGGCCCCGTCTTGCCCCTGCTGCGCAGCAGTGGGTTGATCACGTCGTTGAGGCCCTCACCGACCAGGGTCAGCGCCGTCACCAGGATCACGATGGCAAGGCCCGGCCAGAGCGCCGTCCACCAGACACCAGCAGGCACATCCGTGATGGCGCGCGAGATGTCATATCCCCACTCCGCCGTAGGTGGCGGCACGCCGTAGCCGAGGAACCCGAGCGAGGCCAGCACCAGGATCGAATCCGCGGCATTCAGCGTCAGGATCACCGGCACCGTCTGCACCACGTTGAAGAACACGTACCGCCCGAGCACCGTGCGCTCCTTCGCACCCATCGAGCGCGCGGCCTCGACGAACGGTTCCTGCTTCACCGAGAGCGTGTGGTTACGGACCACCCGGAAATACTGCGGGATGTAGACCACGCCCACGGCGGCGGCCGCGGGTATGACGCCCGGGCTGATGATCGCGGACAGCGCGAAGGCGGTGATGATCGCCAGCACCAGCGCCGGGAACGCATAGACCGCGTCCATCGCGGTCACCAGCGCGCGGTCGATCGGTCCACCCCGGTAACCGCTGAGCAACCCGAGGGTCACGCCGAGGATCATCGCGATGGACACCGCGAGCGCCATCACCGCGAACGCGAGACTGGCGCCGTCGATGATCCTGCCGAGCACATCGAACTGGTCGCGCGTGGTGCCGAGCGGGTGCTCGCCGGACGGCGGCTGCAACGCCCTGATGGGTTCGAACTGGCCGGGCGCCACCTCGACGCGGTACTGGGTACCGTCGTACTCGTAGAGCAGCGGACCGAGGAAGGCCGCGAAGAGGAAGAACACCACGATACCGAGGCCGCTGAAGATCAGCACTCTCGACACCCGGCTGGCCCGCCGGAACGGCTGCCACGCGTGCGAGAGCCGCGCGCGCAACCCCGTTCTCGGCTCACCGGGTGCCGGTCCACGGCGGACCGGCCCGGCGGCGTCCACGTTCTCCGTACTCATGTGGGCAACCCCCTCCTCAGTACCGCACTCGCGGGTCGACCAGCCCGGTGATGATGTCGATGATCAACGAGACACCCACGATCACCAGTGCGATGAAGGTGACGATGCCCTGTACCGCCGCGTAGTCGCGCTGCCCGATGAAGTCGACCAGTGCCTGTGCCAGGCCCGGCCAGTTGAACGTCCGCTCGGTCAGCACCGCGTTGCCCAGCAGCAGCGCGAACTGCAACCCCATGATGGTCACGATCGGGATCAACGCGGTCTTGAACCCGTACCGGTAGAGCACGTTTCGCTCGCGCAGCCCTCTTGCCCGGGCCGCCTCCACGTAGTCCGAGCGCAGGGTCTGCATCATGTTGACCCGCACCAGCCGGATGAAGATCCCGCCGACGAGCAGACCGAGCGTGATCGCGGGCAGGATCAGGTGCTCGATCGTGCTCTGCAGGGCGGCCATGTCGCCGGTGAGCAGCGAGTCGAGGACGTAGAACCCGGTGATCCACTCCGGTTGGTCGAACCCGCCCGCTCGCCCACTACTCGGCAGCCAGCCCAGCTTGACCGCGAAGAACAGTTGCGCGAGCAGACCGGTCCAGAACACCGGGGCCGCGTAGGCGATGATGCCGAACAGCCGCCCGCCGATGTCGAACGGGGTGTCGCGGAGACGACCGGCGAGGCCGCCCACCAGGATGCCGACCGTTACGGCCACGAGCATCCCCGCCAGCGCCAGCTCCATCGTGGCCGGCGCCGTCTCGGCGACGATCTCGACCACGCCGCGCGGGTCGGTGACCGGATTACCGAAGTCACCGGTCAGCGCGCCGCCCATGTACTGCAGGTACTGCACGATCAGCGGGTCGTTGAGACCCATCGCCTCCTGAGCCGCCTCGATCTGGGCGGGCGTTGCCCGCCCGCCCAGTGTGGCTGTCACCGGGTCACCAGGAACCGCCCGCAACAGCAAGAAGACAAGGGTGAGCAGGATCAGCACCATCGGAATGGCGAGAAGCAGCCGAACAACGACATAGCGGCTCAACGAACCAGGTTTCACGCCTGCGAAGACCTTCCTTTGTGGGCGCCGTGGGGCCTGCGAGCCGGGACGGACCCGGCGGCCGAGCCGGCCGCCGAGTCCGTCCCGCTTTGCGTTACGCCACCACGTCCACTATTGCTTCGACAGCAGGTAGAAGCGGAACACCTGGGACGAGTCCATCGTCTCCTCGAGGCCCTGGATGTTCTGCCTCGCGAAGGCGTACGGCGTCTCGACGTACAGCGGAATGATCGGCGCGTCCTCGGCCGCCAGCTGCTGGATCTCCTTGAAGGTCTGCATCCGCTCCGGTGCGTCGGCGTCCTCGGCGGTCTGCTCGGCGGCGATGAGCTGGTCCATCTTCGGGTTGTCGTAGTTCTGCGTGTAGCCCTGCGAGGAGTAGAACGGCTGGATGTAGTTGTCCGGATCGAGGAAGTCCGGGTACCAGCCCAGCAGGTACGACGGGTACGGGCTGGTGGCTGCCGGGGCGTTGTTGTCAGAGTACTGCGCCCACTCGGCGTTCTGCACGTTCACCTTGAACATGCCGCTCTCCTCCAGCATCCTGCCGATCTCCTGGGCGAGGGCCGTCTCGGTGTCACCGTAGTGACCGCTCGACTCGTGCCAGAGGTCGACGGTGACCGGCTCGTCCAGGAACTCGCTCGGCTCCCTGCCCTCGTAGGCTTCCTGGAACGCCGGCACGTGGGCGTCCTCGAACAGCGGCGGGACCATCGAGTACAGCGGGTCGGCGCCACCGGCGAGCACGTTGTCGACAAGGCGTTGCCGGTCGATCGCGGCTGCCATTGCCTTACGGACGTTGGCGTCGCTGATCGTCGGATGCTTCGGGTCGATGTTGAACACCATGTACCTGATCGAGGCGCCCTGGCCCTCGACGACCTTGATGTCCTGGCTGTTCTCCAGGCTCTGCCGCTGTTCCGGGGTGAGGTGGCGGAATGCGACGTCGATGTCGCCGGACTGCAATGCCCCCTGCATCTGGGAACTCTCGGCGAAGAACCTGACCAGGACCTTGTCGTTGCTCGCGGCATCACCGAAGTAGTCCGCGAACTTGTTGAGCTGGATCGACTCGTTCTGGCGGAACTCTTCGAGCGTGTACGGGCCGGCGGCGACCAGTTCCTGGTTGAGGAACGAGTCCTTCTGCTCCTGCGGGGTGTCCTCCGGCAGCGGGCCTTCCGGCGACTTGTAGGCGCCGTCCGAGGGGACGATGGTGGCCACGTTGTAGGCAAGCTTGGCGCCGAAGGTGATGTCCGGCTCCGTGAGCGTCATCACCACGGTCTGCGGGTCGGGGGTCTCGATGCTCTCGATGCCGCCCAGCAGGAAGCTGGCGCCGTCCGGGTGGGCGATCCACTTCGCGCGGTTGAGCGAGAACTTCACGTCCTCACTGGTCAGGTCCGAGCCGTCGTGGAACTTGACCCCCTCGCGCAGCGTGAAGGTGTATGTCCTGCCGTCCTCACTGACCTCCGGCTCCGAGGCGGCCAGGTCCGGAGTCGGGTCCGTCTCGCCGGGCTTGTAGCTGACCAGCGTCGCGCCGATGTTGTCGATGATCGTGCCGCACATGTAGCTGTAGCACTCGGCAGGGTCAAGGGAGGGCACGTCGTCGTTGGTGCCGATGATGATGCCACCACCATCACCACCGTCGCCGCCCTGACCGCCGTCACCACCGCAGGCGGACAGCACCATTGTGAGGGCTATCCCGCCGGCGATACCCGCACGCGACCACCGTCGCGGCAGCACCGATCGGATCGATCGTGTCCTGGTCATTACACACCTCAGGTTTTGTGGTCGTGTCCCATCCGTTGGGACGCACCCTAGTCAGTCACCGAGCTGACGCCGAATCCTGTAGATCACGATCCGAAAACGGGACTCTTCGTGTTCATTTCCAACACGGTGTGTGCGGTGGCACCCAGTGCCTGTTCAAGCCCGTTCGAGGTCGGCGTGTCGCCGGGTGCCGTCGACGGCGAACCAGCCGCGCTCGAAGTCCTGCCAGGCACGTAGTTGTGGCCGCGATGCCTCGCCGTCCCTGCTGACGGCACGATCGAGGCGCGTGGCGGGATCCGGGCCCGGGAGCCAGCACAGGCAGGAAAGGCGCAGCCGCATCGACGCGCGGCCGGCGGAGACGCCCTCCAGCACGAGCACGCGCGGTAAGGGCACGTGGATCCAGTCACCCGGCCGTGGTTGCCCGCTGGTCCAGTCCATCCGGCGATACCGGCCCGGTTCGCCGCGGGCGAGGCGGTCGAGCACGCCTTCGGCAAGGCGCGGCCACCACGCGACCGGGTCGTCCCACGTGGCGAAGTCGTCCGTGCTGACGAGTGCGGTGGACACGCCCTGGGAACGCAGTTCGGCGACCACGGCGGCGGCGAACGTGGACTTGCCGGAGCCGGAGGGCCCGTCGATCGCCAGCACCCGGACACCGCCGAGCCTCGGCCCGGCCCGCAGCACCTCCCCCGCCACGCGGGCTGCGGCTGTCAGAGGACGCGGCGACCGGAGAGCGCCCGGCCCAGGGTGAGCTCGTCGGCGAACTCGAGGTCACCGCCCATCGGCAGGCCGGAGGCGAGGCGGGTGACCCGCAGACCGGGGAAGTCCCGCAGCATCCGCACCAGGTAGGTCGCGGTCGCCTCGCCCTCGGTGTTCGGATCGGTCGCGATGATCACCTCGGACACCTCCTCCGCGCCGAGCCTGGCGAGTAGCTCACGCATGCGGAGCTGGTCGGGCCCGACGCCGGACAGCGGGTCCAGCGAGCCGCCCAGCACGTGATAGCGACCGCGGAACTCCCGGGTGCGCTCCACCGCGAGGACGTCCTTCGGCTCCTCGACCACGCACAGCAACGCCGAGTCGCGGCGGGCGTCGCGGCAGATGCGGCACTTCTCCTGCTCGGAGACGTTGCCGCAGATCTCGCAGAACTGCACGCCTTCCTTCACCTTGCCGAGCACGTCCTGCAACCGGGCGATGTCCGCCGGATCGGTGGCCAGCAGATGAAAAGCAATGCGCTGCGCACTCTTCGGACCGATCCCGGGCATGCGCCCGAGCTCGTCGATGAGGTCCTGAACGACGCCTTCGTACAAGCTACTGTCCGGGAAGCCCGAGATTGCCCAGGTCGGGCATGCCACCGCCGAGGCCGCCCGCGAGCGGGCCGAGCTTCTCCTCGGTGAGCTTCTGCGCGTTGCCCGTCGCGTCGCGCACGGCGGCGACGACGAGGTCGGCAAGCGTCTCCGTGTCGTCGGGGTCGACGACCTGCGGATCGATCGTGAGGTTCTTGAGCTCGAGGCCGCCGGTGACCGTCGCGGTCACGAGACCGCCACCGGACGTACCGGTCACCTCGGCCGCGGCCAGCTCCTCCTGCGCCGTCGCCAGCTGCTCCTGCATCTGCTGCGCCTGCTGCAGGATCTGCTGCATGTCGGGCATTCCACCGCCGGGTTGCACCATATTCGGCTTCCGATCCTCATAGCTTGCTTGCACGTGCCTTCCAGCGTAGCCCCAGCGCATGTGGCACCGTGTGAGCCGTGCGGCATCGTCGTGTCCTGCTTCCGTTCCTGGCCGTGCTGCTGGTGGGCGGCTGTGGCGGTGGGGATGCCGCGGCCCCGGTGACCAGCGCCTCCAGCACCGGCAGCACCACCGCCACGACCGCCGGGGCGCCCCGAAGCGTCACGGTGCCGCCGGTCCCGCCACCGGCGCGGACGCCCGGGGCACCGGAGACACCGCGGCAGGCACCGGTGGTCGTACTGGACGCCGGGCACAACGGTGGCAACGCGAGCCATCCGGAGGCCGTCAACCGCCAGGTGCCCGCGGGGCGGGGCCGGATGAAGGCCTGCAACACCACGGGCACCGCCACCGCAGGGGGCTACCCCGAGCACGCCTTCAACTTCGACGTGTCCCGACGGGTCGGGGACATCCTCACGGCGGCCGGGGTCCGCGTGGTGCCGACCCGGGACGCCGACGTCGGGATCGGACCGTGCGTCGACGAGCGGGCGGCCATCGGCAACGAGGCGAACGCCGCCGCGGTGGTGTCGATCCACGCCGACGGCTCGACGGCGGCGGGTGCCCGCGGCTTCCACATCGCGTACGCGGCGCCGCCGCTCAACGAGGCACAGGGCGAGCCCGCGAACCGGCTCGCCCGCACCCTGCGGGACACCTTCGAGGCGGCCGGTTTCCCCACCGCGAACTACCTCGGCGAGCAGGGGCTCTCGGCGCGCGACGACCTGGCCGGGCTGAACCTCTCCGAACGGCCCGCCGTGCTCGTGGAGTGCGGCAACATGCGCGACGCCGGGGAGGCGGCGGCGATGTCCACCCCGGCGGGCAGGCAGCGCTACGCCGAGGCCATCGCCGCGGGCATCACCGCCTACCTGGGTACCTCACCCTCGTGAGTGCGCAGCCGGGTTAGAACTCGCGTAGCCACTCACGAGGCGGGGCGGCTCAGTCGATGGGGCGGGCACCGAGGTGGTCGGAGAGCAACTTGTGCGCCCGGGCGTCCGGGTCGGCCGCCTCGCTCGCCCCGGGCTCCGGGGCCGGTGACGGCGCCTGCGACGCGTCCCTTGGCGGCTCGTCCTCGTCGTCCGGCTCGGGTGGCAGCGGAATATCCGGCTCGGTGGTGACCGGCGCGGGCCTGCCCGGCCGCTCCGCGGCCGCAGGCTGTTCCCGCGACCGCTGCTGCTGCTCCGGCTGCGCGGCCTGCTCCTCGCGCTGCGGCGGCCGCTGCGCCGGCGGGGGGCTCTGCGGCGCGGGCGGGCGCTGCGGTGCGGGCGGGCCCGCGGACGTCTGCCGCGCCGGTGCGGACTGTGCGGCGTCCGTGTGCACGCACCGGACCTGCCACTCACCGGTGAGCAGTTCACCGAGCGCCGCCGCGATCCGCTCGGCGTTGTGCGGTTCGGACAGCCGCCGGGCCAGCGGCGCGGCGTTGTGGGTGAGCACCACGGTGGAGCCTTCGACGCTGTGCACGGTCGCGTTGGTCAGCATCGCCTCGGTGCTGCGGCTCGTCTTCCGCACGGTGGCGAGCAACTGCGGCCAGTACTGGCGCAACGCGGTCGCGTCGACCTGGCCGGGTTCGGCCTGCCGCGGCTCGGGCTCGGGCGCAGGGGTCTCCGGCCGTGGTGGCGCCGGTGGCCGGTCGGCGGCGGGCTCGGCGGGCTTGGCGGACTCGGCCGCGGCGGGCCGTTGTGAGGGCCGGTCGTAGGCAGCACGCTCGGGCTGAGCCACCGGAGCCGCCGGGGCACGCTCGGTGTTCGGCGCCGTCTGCGCCGTCTGCGCCGTCTGCGCCGTCTGCTCGGGTTGCGCGGTGACCCGGCGTTCCAGCCGTTCGAGGCGTTGCAGCAGGGCGGCCTCGCTGTCGGAAACCGCGGGCAGCAACATCCGCGCGCAGAGCAGTTCGAGCAGCAGCCGGGGCGCGGTCGCGCCGCGCATCTCCAGCAGTCCGTTGTGGACGATCTCGGCGTAGCGCGTCAGCGTGGCGAGGCCGATGCGCTCCGCCTGCGCCACCATCCGGTTGAGCTGCTCCTCCGGCACGTCCACCATGCCCGCCGTCGCGGCGTCCGGCACCGACCGCAGCAGTACCAGGTCCCGCAACCGGTCGAGCAGGTCGGCGGCGAAGCGCCGCGAGTCGTGCCCGGCCTCGGCCAGCCGCTCGACCGTGCCGAAGACGGCCTTCGAGTCGTCCGCGGCCAGCCCGTCGACCATGTCGTCGATCAGCGCTACGTCGGTGACTCCCAGCAGGGCCAGCGCACGCTCGTAGGTGATGCCCTCCGGCCCCGCGCCTGCCAGCAGCTGGTCGAGCAGCGACTGGGTGTCCCTGGCGGAGCCGCCACCGGCCCGGATGATCAGCGGATACACCGCGGGCTCGACGGGCACGCCCTCGGCCTCGACGTTGCGCTCCAGCAGCTCGCGCATCGAGCTCGGCGGGATCAGCCGGAACGGGTAGTGGTGCGTCCGCGAGCGGATGGTGGTGAGCACCTTGTCCGGCTCGGTGGTCGCGAAGATGAAGATGAGGTGCTCGGGCGGCTCTTCGACGATCTTGAGCAGGGCGTTGAAGCCCTGCGTGGTGACCATGTGGGCCTCGTCGATGATGAACACGCGGTACCGCGACTCGGCGGGCGCGTAGAACGCCCGGTCGCGCAGCTCCCGCGCGTCGTCGACACCGCCGTGGCTGGCGGCGTCGAGCTCGGTGACGTCGATGCTGCCCGGGCCCTCCGGGGCGAGCGCGCGGCAGGGCCCGCACTCGCCGCACGGGTCCGAGGTGGGCCCCTCGGCACAGTTCAGCGAGCGCGCCATGATCCGTGCGCTGGAGGTCTTGCCGCAGCCACGCGGGCCGGAGAACAGGTAGGCGTGGTTGATCCGGCCTGCCGCCAGCGCCGTGCGCAGGGGCTCGGTGACGTGCTCCTGCCCGACGACCTCGGCGAACGTGGCCGGACGGTATTTGCGGTACAGCGCGAGTGCCACGCCGCGAGAGTACCGGGCTGTCCCGACGATTCCCGGGCGGGAGACAAAAGGGGACCCCCGCACCCGTCAGAGCCTGCTTATCCTTGCTGCCTTCCGGCCCTGGGGAGGTTCACAGGGTGGACGCCGCGGGGGTCCGCCGACAAGTGTACGCACGCCCCGTGCCGCCGTCCGCGGCGGGCACCCGGGTGAGATAACCCACAGCGCACGCGGGGCGCACTGTGTCCGGGATCACCCCGGCAGGTCGAACTGGCCGGCCTTCACGGCGACCAGAAACGCCTGCCACTCGCCCGCGTCGAAGACGAAGACCGGGCTGTCGCGCAGCTTCGTATCGCGCACGCCGACCCTGCCCGCACCCAGATTGACCTCGACACAGTTGCCACCGTTGGGCTCGCTCGCAAACGACTTCTGCCAGCCCGCGGCGTCGAACATGCTCGCCGCCGTAGCCGGGTCGTAATCTGTTTGCGCAGCATAATCGCCCATGGCAATACCTCCGTGCCGTCCTTGGCGGACGCGACCGTGCGCGCATCAGCGACACACTTTCGGCGCCCCATAGTCGGAACCAGCCTGCCGATGCCGCCATCCGTGCGACATCCAGCCGACTGACTCGACAGCGTGATTAATCTGAGAGTAGGATTATTACTATCCGTTCGGGTACTCCGGACGCAAATCGGGTCGGCCGCGCGCCCGGCCGGCGCAACCTGGGGATGGAGCTCACATGGCCGTACGACTTGACGTGGAACCGGCGCCGATCGACACGGCCGACCCCGAGCCGAGCCGCCTGGGTGCGCGCTTCGGGCTCGCCCTGCTGAAGCTGTCGGCCCGGAGATCGGGCCAGCGCTGGCCTGCCGACTTCGAGGCGAGCAGCGACGGCCGGGAGATCACCGCACAGCGGCCGAGCAGACCTTTGGTGCTGCTGGAGGACCCCTTCGCGCTGCGGACGCTCTGCCGCGCCTGACCCCGCGGCCGGTCAGGCGTTGAGCGCCTCGCGGTAGCGCTCGGCGAGCTCCTTGAGGAACTGCCTCGTCTCCTGCCGTTCCAGCGCGGCACCCCGCAGCCGGTCCCAGGCGTCCACGAACAGCTGGAAGTCCTTGATGTCGTCGAGGTAGATGCCGCCCGCCGAGTGCTCGATGTAGACGAAGTCCCGGGTGCGGTCGGGAAAGCGCATGATCGTGAAGTCGTTCGGCACGGCGGCCAGCTTGGCGTCGAAGGGCAGTACGTGCACGTACACCCGCGCCCGCCGCTCCAGTTCCAGCATGTGCTCGAGCTGGTCGAGCATCACCGCGGGGGCGGAGCCGCCCGGCGCCCGTCTCAGCGCCGACTCGCTGATGATGAACCGGTAGTACGGCGGCTGCTGCTGGTCGAAGACGGCCTTGCGGTCCAGCCGGTTGCGCACGAGCGAGGTGACGTCGGTGGCGCCGAACTCGGTGAACTGCTTGAGCATGTAGTGCTCGGACTGCAGCGGCCCCGGGATGCGCTCGCCGTGCCAGGTGAGGATCTCGGCGGCGGCCGGTTCCAGGTCGGTGAACGTCCGGAACCAGTGCGGCACCACGGAGCGGTAGCCGGACCAGTGCCCGCGCTGCCCCGCCGCGGCCCTTGCCAGGTTCAGCAGCGCGTCGGCCTCCTCGCCCGCGACGTCGAAGGTGTCCAGCATCGTGCGGACGTCGCCGAGCTTGACACCCACGGCGCCGGACTCGATCTTGTTGACCTTGCCCTGCGTGCAGCCCAGGATGTCGGCGACCTGCTGCTGGGTCAGCCCGGCCGAGGTACGCGCGTGCCGCAGCTCGTTGCCGAGCTGCTTGCGACGGGACGTGACGGTGCTGGCCATCAGCAGACCTCGCTCGACACCTAGAGACCCCTATCACACGTGACGCACGGGCACCTGACGTTACCGTTCCACGTCGCGGAATTCGAGGGGTGCCCCTATCCGGTTCGATAGTGTGGCCGCAGGCCACGGCGGCGGACTGGAGGGCACACGAATGAGTGACAAGGCGAGCATCGGAGTGACCGGGCTGGCGGTGATGGGCCGCAACCTGGCCCGCAACCTCGCACGGCACGGGCACACCGTCGCCCTGCACAACCGCTCCGAGCAGCGCACCCGCGAGCTGGTGGAGCAGTTCGGCTCCGAGGGGACGTTCATTCCCGCGTACTCGGCACGGGAGTTCGTCGACGCGCTCAGGCGGCCGAGGCAGATCGTCGTGATGGTGAAGGCCGGTGAACCGACCGACGCGGTGATCGAGGAGTTCGCGCCGCTGCTCGAACCCGGTGACGTGATCGTGGACGCGGGCAACGCGCATTTCGCCGACACCCGGCGCAGGGAGGCCGCGCTGCGCGAGCGGGGGCTGCACTTCGTCGGCACCGGCGTCTCCGGTGGCGAGGAGGGTGCGCTGCACGGGCCGAGCATCATGCCCGGCGGCTCCAGGGAGTCCTACGAATCACTCGGCCCGCTGCTGGAGGACATCTCCGCCAAGGTGGACGGCACCCCGTGCTGCACCCACATCGGGCCGGACGGCGCCGGGCACTTCGTCAAGATGGTGCACAACGGTATCGAGTACTCGGACATGCAGCTCATCGCCGAGTCGTTCGACCTGCTGCGCGGCGCGCTCGGCTACGAGCCCGCGCAGATCGCGGAGGTGTTCCGGACGTGGAACACCGGGCGGCTCGACTCCTACCTGATCGAGATCACCGCGGAGGTGCTGGCGCACACCGACGCCGCCACCGGCAAGCCGTTCGTCGACGTGGTCGCCGACCAGGCCGAGCAGAAGGGCACCGGGCGCTGGACCGTCCAGATCGGACTCGACCTGGGGGTTCCGATCACCGGCATCGCGGAGGCCACCTTCGCGCGGTCGCTCTCCGGCCACGCAGACCTGCGGGAAGCCACGCGAGGGCTCGGCGGCCCGACCCGCGCACCCCTGACGGGCGCGGCCGCGGAGAGCTTCGCCGACGACGTCGAACAGGCGCTGTACGCCTCCAAGGTCGTGGCCTACGCGCAGGGGTTCAACCAGATCCAGGCGGGTAGCGCCGAGTACGGCTGGGACATCGACCTCGGCGCGGTCGCCTCCCTCTGGCGGGGCGGCTGCATCATCCGCGCCAAGTTCCTCGACGACATCCGGGCCGCCTACGAGGCCGAGCCCGCCCTGCCAACGCTGCTCACCAGTGGCGACTTCCGCAAGGCTGTGGAGGACGCGCAGGACGCCTGGCGGTCGGTGGTCTCCACGGCGGTGCGGCTCGGCATCCCGACCCCCGGCTTCTCCACCGCGCTGGCCTACTACGACGCGCTGCGCGCCGAGCGCCTGCCCGCCGCGCTGGTGCAGGGCCAGCGGGACTACTTCGGCGCGCACACCTACCGCAGGGTCGACCGGGACGGCTCGTTCCACACGGAATGGGCGACCGAGGACCGCACCGAGCACCCGGCCTGAGGTCGTGAGTGCGGACGCGAGTTAGAACTCGCGTCCGCACTCACGAGGACCCTGGCGACTGGGTTCGCTCAGTCGAAGGGCAGGCCGACGTAGTTCTCGGCCAGGCTGGTCGCCGCCGCGGTGGACGACGCGGTGTAGCGCAGCTGGGACAGTTGCAGCCGGTGCTGGAACTCGTCGGCCTGCGGGTCGGTGTGCAGCATCGACGTCATGTACCAGGAGAAGTGCTCGGCCCGCCACACCCGCTGCAGGCAGGTGTCCGAGTAGGACTCCGCGCGGTCGGTCCGGTTTCGGCGCAGCAGATCGGTGAGGGCGCGGGAGAGGTTGCGGACGTCGGCGATCGCGAGGTTCATCCCCTTGGCGCCGGTCGGCGGCACGATGTGGGCGGCGTCTCCGGCGAGGAAAAGCCTGCCGTACTGCATCGGCTCGACGACGAAGCTGCGCATCGGGGTGATGCTCTTCTCCAGCACCGGCCCCTCGCGGAGGGTGAAGTCCGCCGAGGTGGTCTCCAGGCGCCGTTCCAGCTCCGCCCAGATCCGGTCGTCGGACCAGTTCTCGATCGTGTCCCGCGGGTCGACCTGCAGGTAGAGGCGGGTGATCTCGGGCGAACGCATGCTGTGCAGAGCGAAGCCGCGCTCGTGCCGGGTGTAGATCAGCTCCTCGTGTGACGGCGGCGTCCGCGCCAGCACGCCGAGCCAGGCGAACGGGTACTCGTGGTCGAAGGTGCGCAGCCCGCCTGCCGGGATCGAGGGCCTGCTGACCCCGTGGAAGCCGTCGCAGCCGGCGATCACCGCGCAGTTCAGCTCCCGCGCGTTTCCGTCCGCGTCGGTGTAGGTGACGCGCGGCCGCTCGGTGTCGAGGTCGTGCAGCGCGACGTCGGACACCTCGAACTCGATCGGCAGGCCCTTGTCCACGTGCGCGGCGATGAGGTCCTTGACGATCTCCTGCTGCCCGTACACGGTGATCGACCGGCCGGTGAGCTCGGTGAGCGCGATGCGATGGTCCTCGCCGTCGAAGCGCAGCGAGAGGCCGTGGTGCGGCATGCCCTCCTCTTCCATCCTGCCGCCGACACCGATCTCCCGCAGCAACTCGACCGTCGGCTGCTCGCACACCCCGGCCCGCACGCGCTTCTCGATGTACTCCCTCCTGCGGGTCTCCAGCAGCACGGCGTCGACGCCCTCCAGCTGCAACAGGTACGAGAGCAGCAGGCCCGCCGGTCCCGCGCCGATGATGCCAACCTGGGTGTCCGTCACCGATTCCTCCTGTTCCTGCCGCTTTCTGCCCGCACTGCCCGCACTGCCCGCACTGCCCGCACTGCCCGCACAGGGTGCGATGCCGGGACCGGGCGGCGCCACCTTCGCTTCCATTCACCGGAAGCGTTTTGCCGAACTCAGAACGTCTCGCGGTGCACGTCGCCCGGAACGTGGGCGGCGCGCGGAGCGCCGAGGACGCGGGAGATGCCTCGCGCGGCGGCGCGCACGGCAGGCACGAGCGTGCGCGGGTCCGTGCCCTCGGCGGGCACCACGATGGAGATCGCGGCCGTCACCGTGTCGTCGCCGCCGTACACGGGCGCCGCGACCGACAGCGCGTCCAGCTCGATCTGGCCGTCGCTGATCGCGTACCCGTTGCGCCGCACCTCCGCGAGTTCCCTGCGCAGCCGGGCGGCGGAGGAGATCGTCTTCGCCGAGTAGCGCTTCAACGGTGCCGCCAGCACCTGCTCCTGCACGGCGGCGGGCGCGTACGCCAGCAGCACGAGGCCGACGCCGGTCGCGTGCACGGGCAGCCTGCCGCCGACCCGCGACTGGATCCGGATCGCGTGCCGGCCCGAGATGCGCTCCAGGTAGACCACCTCGGCGGCGTCGAGCACCGCGAGCTGCACATTCTGGTGGGTGGCCTCGTACAGGTCCTCCAGGAACGGCAGCGCGCTCTCCCGCAGGCCGGGGCCGTGTGGCGCGAGCGAGGCCACCTCCCACAGCCAGAGCCCCACCCGGTAGCCGCCGTCGTCGTCGCGCTCCAGCGCACCCCGCGCGGTCAGCTCCCGCACCAGCCGGTGGGTCGTGGACAGCGGCAGGCCGGCGCGGCGGGCGAGTTCGGACAGGGTCAGCACGGGCCGGTCCGGGGAGAACGCGTCGAGCACGTCCAGGACCCGGCCGGCGACCGACGGGGATACCTCCGCGTTGTGCCGCACCCCACTCACTCAAGTGTGTCGATCTCCCGCACGCAACCCGCAGGTCAGGCATACGCTGCGCGGCGGAGATCCGTGGACGAACGGAGCGGTGATGTGACGCTTGCGCTGACCCGGGGCGTGCTGCGCCGGTTCGTTCCGAGCTGGCGCCATCCCGCGCGGATCGTCGTCACCGCGTTCGCCTCGGCGATCGCCGTGGGCACCGTCCTGCTGCTCCTACCCGCCGCCGCCGCGCCCGGACAGTCGACGGGCTTCGTCTCGGCGCTGTTCACCGCCACCTCCGCCGTCTGCGTCACCGGGCTCGTCGTGGTGGACACGCCGACGCATTGGTCGACGTTCGGGGAGCTGGTCATCCTCGGGCTGATCCAGGTGGGCGGCCTCGGCATCATGACGATCGCGTCGCTGCTCGGCCTGCTGGTCGTCCGCCGGTTCGGGCTGCGGCTGCAACTGACCGCGCAGACCGAGACCAAGGCACTCGACCTCGGTGACGTCCGCCGCGTGGTCGGCGGGGTCGTGCTGATCAGCCTGCTGTTCGAGCTGGCCACCAGCATCCTGCTGACCGCGCGGCTCGGGCTCGGGTACGGCTACGGCTGGGGCGAGGCGGTCTACCACGGGGTCTTCCACGCCGTCTCCGCGTTCAACAACGCGGGCTTCGCGCTGTACCCGGACAGCCTCGTGCGGTTCGCCACCGATCCGTGGATCTGCCTGCCGGTGATCGTCGCGGTGCTCGCCGGCGGCCTCGGCTTCCCGGTGTGGATCGAGATCTGGCGGCGCAGGCGCGGCCGGCGGCGCTGGTCGCTGCACGCGAAGATCACCCTGCTGACCACCGGCGTGCTGCTCGGCCTGGGCGCCGTGACCATCGCCGCGGCCGAATGGAACAACCCCGAGACGCTCGGCGCCCTCGGGATCGGCGGCAAGCTGCTCGCCGGGCTGTTCCACGGGGTGATGCCGCGCACGGCCGGGTTCAACAGCATCGATGTCGGCCAGATGGAGCCCGGAACGCTGCTCGTCAACGACATCCTGATGTTCATCGGCGGTGGCAGCGCGGGCACGGCGGGCGGCATCAAGGTCACCACGTTCGCCCTGCTCGCCTTCGTCATCCTCGCCGAGATCCGCGGCGAGCCCACAGTGCACGTGATGGGCCGCAGGCTCACCGCGAGCACGCAACGCCAGGCCCTCACGGTCGCGCTGCTCAGTGTCGGTGCCGTGGTGAGCGGTACGCTGATCTTGCTGACGCTGACGCCGTTCACACTGGACGCGGTGCTTTTCGAGGCGGTGTCGGCGTTCGCGACCGTGGGCCTTTCGACGGGCATCACCGCGGGCCTGCCCGCCACCGGCGAGCTGGTGCTCACGGTGCTCATGTTCCTCGGCCGCCTCGGGCCGATCACGCTCGCCTCTGCGCTGGCGCTGCGCGAGCGCACCCGACGTTACGAACTACCGGAAGAGAGGCCGATCGTTGGCTAACCGGCACAGGAGCCATCGCGTCGTCGTGATCGGGCTCGGCAGGTTCGGCAGCTCGCTCGCCAGGGAGCTGACCCGTTCGGGCGGTGAGGTGCTCGGCATCGACCGCGACCACAAACGCGTGCAGCGTCTCGCCGACGAGCTGACGCACACCGTCGTCGCCGACACGACCGACGTCGACGCGCTCAGCCAGCTCGGCGTGCCCGACTTCCGGCGGGCCGTGGTGAGCATCGGCTCCGACATCGAGGCGAGCATCCTCACCACGTCCGTGCTTTCCGAGCTGGCGATCCCGAACATCTGGGCGAAGGCGGTCAGCCGCCAGCACGGCCGGATCCTGGAGCGCGTGGGCGCGCATCACGTCGTGCTGCCGGAGCACGAGATGGGCGAGCGGGTGGCGCACCTGGTGACCGGCCGGATGCTGGACTACATCGAGTTCGAGGACGACTACGCGATCGTCAAGACGACCGCCCCCGCCGAGGCCATCGGCAAGGCCCTCGGTGACACCCGGCTGCGGCACAAGTACGGCGTGACGGTGGTGGGCATCAAGCGCTCCGGCAAGGGCTTCACCTACGCCACGGCCGAGACGGTCGTCCACCCGGACGACATCCTTGTGGTGGCGGGCCGCCGCGACGAGGTGGAACGTTTCGCCGACCTCACCTGACGCGGCGAAGTGCCATAAAAGACTCGTTACTGGCATTTTTCGCCAGTAACGAGTCTTTCATGGCAGAAGAGCGGGCGGGTGGGGTCAGCCCCAGACCTTGGCGGCGGTCTCCACGATCCGCTCCAGCTTGCGGCGCTGCTCCTCCTCGGTCAGGTCGTTGCCCTCCTCGGTGGAGGAGAAGCCGCACTGCGGCGACAGGCAGAGCTGCTCGATGTCGACGTACTTCGACGCCTGCTCGATGCGCCGTTCGAGCATGTCCATCGATTCCAGCTCGCCGGTCTTGGTCGTGACCAGGCCGAGCACCACGTACTTGTCCTTCGGCACGAACCGCAGCGGCTCGAAGCCACCCGAGCGCTCGTCGTCGAACTCCAGGAAGAAGCCGTTCACGTCGAGCTCGTTGAACAGCGCCTCGGCGACGAAGTCGTAGCTGCCCTCGGCGGCCCACGACGAGCGGAAGTTGCCGCGGCACAGGTGGGTGGTGATCGCCATGCCCTCGGGCTTCGCGGCGATCGCGGCGTTCATCGTCTTGATGTTGCGCAGGTGCAGCGTCTCCGGGTCGCCGCCCATCCTGGCGACCATCTCGCGCTGGTTCGGATCGTTGAGGTAGGCGAGGCTGGTGTCGTCGAGCTGGAGGTAGGTGCAGCCGAGCGCGCCCATCCCCTTGATCTGGTTGGCATAGGCGGCGGAGAGGTCGGTGAAGAAGTCCTCCAGATCGGGGTACACCGTCTCGTCGACCGCGGCTCGGCCGCCCCGGTAGTACACCATGCTGGGGGAGGGAATCGTCAGCTTCGGCGTGACGCCCGAGTCCACAATGGAGCGTAGGTACGCGAAGTCGTCACCGAAGATCGTCTTGTTCAGGTTCACCTTGCCGTCGACCTGCAGCCCGGGCGGGCTGAATTCGAGGTCGCCCGCGGCGTTGTGGAACTTCACGTGCAGCCGCTCGTCGCTCTTGGAGACGCCACCGAGCTGGTAGATGAAGTCCATGTGCCACGAGGCCCGGCGGAACTCGCCGTCGGTGGCCGATCGCAGCCCGGCCTTGCGCTGCATCTCGACGACACCGCGGATCGCGTCGTCCTCGATCTCTCGCAGCTCGCCGGAACTGATCAGACCCTTCGCGGCCTTCTCCCGCGCTTGATGTAACTCGGCCGGCCGAAGAAGGCTGCCTACGTGGTCTGCGCGAAACGGAGGTGTCGAACGCTGACTCATTGCCGAATCCTCACATGTCGCCGCTAGCGCATTCAATACGAGAACGGAATCCTTCCATAAGGTGAAAATGGTCTTGCGGTGAAGGCCACCGGGCTGCCGTGCCCGGTGGCCTTCACCGCGACCGTCACTGGCCTTCGTGCGGTGCCTTGTAGTTCTTCGCGTCCTCGGCCTCGAAGAGCTGCTTGACGTACTTCATGCCGCCCTCGACGGAGGCGTCCGGCTGCGCCACGTACACCTCGCGGGTGGCCGGGGCTCCCGGCTGCGAGAAGTCCAGCGCCGCCACCAGATCGCCGGTCTCCGCCGACGTCGTCTCCTCCAGCGCCTGGTGCACGCCCGCCCGGGTCAGGTCGCCGTTCTCACAAGCCTTCTCCAGCACGGTGCCCCACACCTCGGCCACCGCGTAGCCGTAGGGCACGCCCGCGTTCGGCGGCGCGGTGAAGTTCGCGTCCTTGTACTTCTGCGCGACCTCCTGTGCCTTCGGGATGTCCGCCGAGAACGGCACGCTGCTCGCCACGACGTAGAGCTGGTCCAGCGCGCCCGCGGCCGGGCTGTCGTGCAGCAACGGGTCGAACGTCGGGTTGTTGCCGAGGATCGGCACGTTCAGGCCGAGCGCCTTGTTCGCCGCCGCGGCCGATCCGGTCTGGGTGGGCGTGGTGGTGAGCAGGATCGCCTTGACGCCCTGTCCCTTGAGCCCGGTGACGATGTTGGTCAGGTCGTTGTCGCTGGAGGTGATCTTGACCTCGCGCAGCTTGAGGTCGTGCTGCTCGGCGTAGTAGCGGGCGCCGCGCAGGCCGTTCGCGCCGTACTCGCCGTCGATGTAGATGTGCCCGACCGTGTCGCCGTCGGAGATCATGCCCTCCTCCTGCAGGTAGGAGAGCCCGTCGATCATCTCGACGTCGTAGGTGGTCCCGACGATCATCACGTACGGATTGCCCAGCAGCTCCGAGGACCACGACGCCGGGGTGGTCGTCATCTCGTCCGCCTCGAGGTCGCCACCCAGCGCCGCCATGATCGGCGAGCCGACGAGCTGCACGAAACCGAGCACCTTCGGCTCCATCTGCGGGTACAGCGTCTTCGCCGTGTCGGCCTTGTAGCCGTGGTCGACGATCTCCAGCTTGACCTGGCGGTCGCACACGCCGCCCGCGGCGTTGACGTCCTCGACCCAGAGCTCGTTGCCGTGCGTGATGCCCGTCGAGAGGTTCTTGAACGGCCCGGTCTGGTCGGTCATCACCCCGAGCGTGATCTCGGAGTCGGTGACGCCGACGCCGGTCGTGACCCCGCCCGCGCCTTCGCCGCTCTCGTCGGAACCGCCGCCCTTGGTGCCACATGCCGCCAGCACCAGTGCCGACGCGCAGGTGAGCGCGATCAATCGCCTCATGTCCTCATTCCTTTCCACGCTGCGTGAAGCTCAGGCGACCCGCGATCCTGCGGCCGATCGCCGCCAGTCCCCCGGGCTCGAACAGCACGACGAGGATGATCGCCGCGCCGTAGACGAACGAACTGATCAGGACGGGCGTGAACGTGCCCTCACCGGTGCCGGTGAACCAGCCGAGGTCGGTCGAGTACAACGCCAGCACCTGCGGCAGCCCGTTCACCACGAGGGCACCGACCAGCGCGCCGGGGACCGACCCGAGCCCGCCGATGATCACCATCGCCAGGAACGCGATCGACACGTTGATGCCGTAGGTGCCGAACTCGCTCTCGTCGGGCTTGAGGATGTCGAACCACAGCACCGTCATCACACCCGCCAGGCCCGCGTAAGCCGAGGAGACCGCGAACGCGCCCGCCTTCGCCCTCGGCACGCTCACTCCCATCACCGCGGCCGCGGGCTCGTTGTCCCGTACGGCCCGCCACGACCGGCCGACCCGGCTGCGCACGGCGCCGCGGGCCAGCAGGAACGCGATGGCGGTGAGGGCGAGGAACAGGTACCACAGCCGTTCGGCCTGCCGGAACGGCACGTTCAGGATCTCCAGGTCGCCCTCGTTGGAGAACTCGAAGCCGAACAACGAGAACGGCGTCGGCGAGCGCCCGGTGGAGGTGCCGCCGGTGAGCGTCTCCGCGGCCTGTCCGAAGTAGAGCCCCAGGAAGACCAGCGCCAGTGACGCGACGCCGAGGTAGATACCCCGCAGCCGTCCGGCCACCGGCGCGAATGCCAGGCCGAGCAACGCGGTGATCACGACGGCGCCGACCAGTGAGAGCAGCGGGTCGAGCCCGAAGCCGACCAGCGTCCCGCCCTCCGTCGATCCGGACAGCACGGTGTACGACGTGCCACCGGCGAGCAGGAAGAACGCGTGCGCCAGCGAAAGCTGCCCGGCCTGGCCGGTGAGCAGCGTCAGCCCGATCGCGCCGACCGCACCGACCATCATGTACTGCCCCGCACGCAGCCACTGCGCCTCCAGGTAGAGCGGCAGCACGAGCAGGAGCACGAGCAGCGCCAGCCAGAGCGCACCTCGCACCCACCACATCGGACCGCGACGTCGCACCGGGCTCGGCGGCGACTCCGGCGCCGTGGGCGGGGATTCCGTCGCGATCTCAGACACGGATACTCTCCCTCGTCCCGAACAGCCCGGACGGCCGCACCACGAGCACGACCAGCATCACGAGGAACACCGCGCTCTTGGCGAAGGCGAACGAGATGTAGTGCGTGGACAGCGCGTCGACGAGGCCGACGGTGATACCGCCGACGATGGCGCCCGCGGTGGAGTCGAGCCCACCGATGATCGCGGCCGGGAACGCGGCCAGCGCGATCGAGTGGGTTCCCCGGGAGAGCCCGGCGCCGGAGAAGTCCTGTGTGGCGATGAACAGCACCGCCACCCCGGCGAGGACACCGGCCACGAGCCAGGCCGTTGAGGTCACGCGAGAACTGCGGATGCCGACCAGCGCGGCCGCCTCCTTGTTCTCCGCCTGCGCCCGCATCGCCACTCCCCAGTTGGAGTAGCGGAAAGCCAGAAAGAAGGCGGTGATCAGCACGGTGGCGACGAGCAGCGCCACGAGGTGCGTGCGGAACATCGTCACGCCGCCGACCTGGAGCGGCTGGGCGTCCCAGGCGTCCCCGATGAACGGCAGCGAGACGCCGAGCCTGCGCACGATCTCCTCGGTGACGATCACGTCGACGCCGATCGTCAGCAGGGCGAGGCTGAACGGGTCTGCGAGCTTCGATCTGGACAGCAGCAGCCGCTCGACGAGCAGCGCGAGCACACCGGCACTCACGATGCCCACGACGGCGGCGCCGGCCCAGCCGAGCGTCTCCCTGGTGACCACCACGAGGTAGCCGCCGAAGAGCACGAGCGAGCCGTGCGCGAAGTTCACCACCTCGGTGGCCTTGAAGATCACCACGAAACCCAGCGCCAGCAGGGCGAACACGGCACCCTTGCCGAGGCCGTTCACCAGCAGCTGAACGAACGTCTCCACTACACGTTCTCCTTGTCGTCGGTGCCGAGGTAGGCCTTGACGACCTCGGGGTCCGCCTGCACGTCGGCGGGCGTCCCGTCCGCGATGAGCCTGCCGAAGTCGAGCACGCTGACCCGGTCGGCGATGCCCATCACCAGCCCCATGTCGTGCTCCACCAGGAGGATCGAGATGCCCAGCTCGTCGCGGATTTCGCGGATCGTGCTCGCCAGCTCCGCCGTTTCCGCGGAGTTCATCCCGGCCGCGGGCTCGTCCAGCAGCAGCAGCGCGGGCTCGACGGCAAGCGCCCTGGCGATGTCGACGCGCTTGACGGCGCCGTAGGGGAGGCCGCCGACCGGCGCGTGCAGCACGTCACCGATGCCGAGGAAGTCGCAGATCTCGGCCGCCCGCGCCGCGTGCCTGCGTTCAGGGCGGGTGACCGACGGCAGCCGCAGCCCGCATTCGAGGAAGCCGCCCCTGGTGAGGGCGAACCGGCCGAGCATCACGTTGTCCAGCACCGTCGAGTGCGGTGACAGCGCGGCGTTCTGAAACGCCCGGCCGACGCCGAGCCGGGCCAGCCGGTGCGGGCGGATGTGGGTGAGATCGGTGTCGCCGAACGTCACCCGGCCCTCGCTCGCCCGGTAGAGACCGCTGATCACGTTGAAGCAGCTCGACTTGCCCGCGCCGTTCGGCCCGATCAGGGCATGCAGTGCGCCCGGCCGCACGTCGAACGACACGTCGTCGAGCGCGCGCAGACCGCCGAAGCGCAACGTCAGCCCCTGCACGCGCAGTTCCGGCGGGGTCATCCGGCCCACCTCGACAGCCCGCGCCTGCCCGCCCGCTGGGTGCGGGCCGCGGCGGCCTCCTCCTGCGCGGCGGCGTCGGATTCGGCGTGCCCGCCGAGATAGAGCCGCTGCACCTCCTCGCTCTCGGAGAGCCCGGCGGCCGAACCGGACAGCGCCACCGTGCCGACCTCGAGCACCACGGCGTGATCGGCGACCTGCAACGCCATCACGGCGTTCTGCTCGACCAGCACCACCGCGGTGCCCTGCGCGTGGATCTCGCGGATGATCTCGCCGATCCGCGCGACCACCTTCGGCGCCAGGCCGAGCGAGGGCTCGTCGAGCAGCAACAGCCGCGGGCCGGACATCAGCGCCCTGCCGATCGCCAGCATCTGCTGCTCACCGCCGGAGAGCAGGCCCGCGCGCTGCCGGGCGCGCTCGGCGAGCACCGGGAACAGCTCGTGCACCCGTTCCCTCGCCGCCGCCCGCCGCTGCGCGGAGCGGGCACCCATCGCGCCGGCGCGCAGGTTCTCGTCGACGGTCATCCGGGCGAAGATCTGCCTGCCCTCGGGCACGCCGACGATGCCGAGCCCGACGATCGAGGCGGGGTCGAGCTTGTCGATCCGCCGGTCGCCGTAGTGGATCTCGCCGCCGACCACCGTGCCGCGGTGCATCCGCAGCGTGCCGGAGATCGTGCGCAGCAGGGTGGACTTCCCGGCGCCGTTGCTGCCGAGCACCGCGAGCACGCCGTCGTCGGGGACATCGAGGTCGATGCCGTGCAGCGCGGCCACCGAGCGCCCGTAACGCACCTGGAGGTTCCGGACGGTCAACACAGCGTGTCCCTGGATGGGCCAACGGTGCGCACTCAACCTCCCTCGGTCGTGTGACTGGCGTCACTGCCAGTGGCGGCTATCTTGAGTCGCCGCCGCCGAGGGGGACACCCCCACTTGGAGAGGTAGCGCGAACCCGGAGGTTCACCAGCAGGAATCAGAGCAGGCCGGCCTCGCTCGCCTTGCCGATCGCCTCGACGCGGTTGCGGGCGCCGAGCTTGTGCAACGCCGACTGGAGGTACGTCTTGACCGTGTTGCGGGTCAGCCCGGTCGCCTCGGCGATCTCCGGGTTGGTCCGGCCCTGCGCCGCGAGCCGCAGCACCTCGTACTCCCTGCGGGTCAGGCCGCTGCGGGCGAGCGCGTCGGAGCGCTGCCCGGCGTCCGGCAGGATGCGCGGATCGACCACGCGCTCCCCGCGCAGCACCCGGCGCAGCGCGGAGACGAGATCGGTGCCCGCGACATCCTTGAGCAGGCATCCACTGGCACCGGCCTCGAGCGCGGCGACCACGCCCTGGTGGTCGCCGTGGGCGGTGAACACCACGATCCGGGCGGTCGGGTGCGCCTGCCGCAGGCCGGTGATCACCTCGGGGGCGAGCATGTCCGGCAGCCGCAGGTCGAGCAGCACGATGTCCGGCCGCCACTGGGCGGCGCGCTCGATCGCGGCCCGCCCGGACTCCGCCGAGCCCACGATCCGCAGCGACTGGTCGGAGCGCAGCAGCAACGTGACGCCGTCGCGCACCACCGGGTGGTCGTCGACCACCATCACGGTGGCGGTCATGGCTGGCTCTCGACGTCCGGCAGCCACGCACGCAGTGTGCAGCCGCCGTCCTCGTCCCGGACGAGGCTCACCCGGCCACCCAGCCGGGCGGCGCGCTCGGCGAGCGTGCGCACGCCCATGCCGGTGCTCGGCCAGGTCTCGCCCGGCTCGCCCGTGCCGTCGTCGGCGACCACCGCCTGCACGCCGCCGTCGCACGGGCCGAGGCTGACCACCACCGAGAACGCCCGCGCGTGTTTCTCCACGTTGAGCAGGCCCTCGCGGACCACGGCGATCAGCAGCGCGGTTCGTTCGGCGTCCAGCGGCGGCACCTGCGCCAGCTGGACGAACCGGGCGGGCACGCCGCAGCGCGCCTCGAACGAGCGGGTGTGCTCGGCGCACTCGACGGGCAGCGCGCGCTCCGGTGTCGACTCGGCGAGCGCGAGCAGCGACTCCCGCAGTGCGCTGGAGGCTGCGGAGACGTCGGATTCGAGGCGCCGCAGCCGCGAGTCGAGCGCCGGGTTGTCCTGGATCGCCTCGTGGAGGTCGCGGACCTGCACGCCGATCGAGAACAGCAGCGCGCCGACGGAGTCGTGCAGCGCGCTCTGCATGCGCTGCCGCTCGGCCGTGACCGCGTCCTCCCGCGACGCCTCGGCGACGCCCGCGATGTGCAGGGCGGTGGCCGCCTTGTCGGCGATGCCCTCCAGCCTGCGCACGGCGTCGTCACCGAAGTCGGCGGCCTGCCGCATCGCGGCGTACGCGATCGCGACGGTCTGTTCCCGCTCGCCGTACCTGCTGATGATGGGGACCGCGAGCATGGCGCCCAGCCCCTCGCCGCGCACCTGCGCGTCGAACTGGTGGGTGATGGCCGGGGAGCTGACGTAGTCGCTGACCCGCACCGGCCTGCCGAGGGCCAGCACGCGGCCGCCGATACCCTGGCCTGCCGGCACGATCAGGTTCTGCAGCTCGTGGGTCCGGGTGCCGGAGAGCCAGCGGATGACCGCCCTGCCCGGCCCGTCGAGATCGGCGACGAACCCGGAGTCGGTACCGACGGTGTCCCGGATGAGGCGGGCGGTGCCGTGCAGCGCGACGACGCGGTCGAGGACGGTGAGCAGCCCGTCGCGCTCACGCAGAAGCCCGTCGAGCGCATTGCACTGCTCGACGGCACGCTCCCTCGCGCTCCGCTGCTCGGCGGCCACCGGCCAACTCTGACACATCGGACGCCGCTCACGGTATCCCCGCGTCGAGCCACGGCGGCAGGTGAGCCGCTAGGATTGGTCTGGACAAATGGGAGGAGCGGGGATGCGGGACGACGTGCGGGCGTTGCTCGACGACATCGACGGCAGGCACGAGGCGATCGCGGGCGCGGCGTCGCTGGTGCTGGACGCCGTCGAAGGCGGCGGCCTGGTGTACGCCGCGGGGGCCGGGCACTCGCTCGCGATGGTGTGCGAGACCTTCTACCGGGCAGGCGGGCTCGCCGCGGTGCGGCCGCTGTGGGACCCGGCGATCCTGCCGCTGGCCGGCGCGCGGCGCAGCTCCGTGGCCGAGCGGGAGAGCGGCCGGGGCCGCGCCGTCGTGGCGGCGGCCGGCCCGGTCCCGCCCGACGTGATGGTGGTGTTCTCCACGAGCGGGCGCAATCCCTACCCCGTGGAGATCGCCCAGGAGGCGCTGGCGCGGAACGTGCCCGTGCTCGCGGTGACCTCGCTGCCCGCGTCGGCCGCCGCGACGGACCGGATGGGCACCCGGTTGGCCGAGCACGCCTCGATCGTCCTCGACACGGGCGTGCCGCCCGGTGACGTGGCCTACCCGGCCGGCGAGCCGCGGACCGGCGCGGTGTCCACGATCCTCTGCTCGTACCTGTGGTCACTGGTGCTCGCCGAGCTCGACGACCTCGCCCTCGCACGGGGCGTCAAGCTCCCGCTGTGGACCAGCTCCAACGTGCCAGGCGGCGACGAGCGCAACGCCGAGCTGATGGCCCGCTACGGCGACCGGGTACCCGAGCTCACGGACCCTCCGGCTTGACTCGTCCGATTGGTTAGGCAAGCCTAGCCTCATGCACAACGTCCGTCCCCGCCGCCGCGCGCTCGCCGCCGGCGCCCTCTCCGCCGCCCTGCTGCTCACCTCCTGTGCCGGCGGTGACCCCGGACCGGCGAACTCGCCGAGCGGCCCCTCCGGTGGCGAGTTCCCGGTGACGATCGAGCACAAGTACGGCGCCACGACGATCGAGCGGGAACCGCAGCGGGTCGTCACGGTCGGGCTCACCGAGCAGGACGCACTGCTCGCCCTCGGTATCGTCCCGGTGGCCACCACCAACTACGTCGGCGACCACCCCGGCGCGATCGGGCCATGGGCGCAGGACGAGCTCGGCGACGCAGCCGCGCCCGAGGTGCTCGACAACACCGGTGGCGTCCAGTTCGAGAAGGTCGCCGCCGCGCAGCCCGACCTCATCATCGGCCTGTACTCCGCGCTGACCAAGGAGGAGCACGACAAGCTCACGCAGATCGCGCCCACCCTCGCGCAGCCGAAGCAGTACTCCGACTACGGCATCCCCTGGCAGGAGCTGACCCGCACGGTCGGCAAGGCCGTCGGCAGGTCCGGCGAGGCCGACCGGCTCGTCGCAGGAGTCGAGGCACGGTTCGCCTCGGCCCGCGAGGAACACCCGGAGTTCGCGGACAAGAGCGCGCTCGTGGCCACGAGCTACGACGGCTACTGGGTCTACGGCAGCGAGGACCCCCGCTCGCGCACGCTCACCTCGCTCGGCTTCCGGCTGCCCGGCGACATCGACCGGGTGGTCGGCAACAAGTTCGGCGCCAACATCAGCCGCGAGCGTGCGGACCTGCTCGACACCGACGCGATCGTCTGGATCCTCGGCGACGGCGGCGCGAAGCTGCGCCAGGACGGCGTGTACCAGAACATGCGCGTCGCTCAGCAGAGGCGCGAGGTCGTCATCGACGAGAACAGCGCCTACGGCCACGCCACGTCGTTCGTGTCGGTACTGAGCCTGCCGTACCTGCTGGACCGGCTGGTGCCGCAACTCGGCGCCGCCGTGGACGGCGACCCGGCTACCGAGGTGACACCCCCGGAGTAGTCGCCAGCGGCGGCGCGCTCGTCTCGGTCCGCGGCGGCGACACGGACATGGTCTGGCCCGACATCGTGATCACCTCGGTGCTCACCGCCCTGAGTTCGAGCACCGTGCCCTCGTTCAGCCACGGTCGCGCGGGCAGCCGGCCTGCCCTGGTGCGGGTGGCGATGAACTCCCCGGTCGCCGGATCGACGATCAGCTCGCGGACGCGCTTCGCGTCCTCCAGCCCGACGGCGATCCCGCTCCGCCCGTCCACGTGGGCGTGCCGGTCGGTCACCCGCAGCCCGGGCAGGCCGGCCAGGGTGCGGAACAGCGCGGCCCGCAGATCGGCGGGCGCCAGCCCGTCCCGGAGGATGGCCGCTGCGGACTCCCAGGGGTCGGCGGGCTCGGCACCCTCCGGGACGGAGCCGCTCGGCGCCTCCCGCTTGCTCAGGTAGTCGAGCAGCGCGGCCTCGTCGCGGGGAGCGGTGGAGTACAAGGCGGGCACGTCCGCTTTCCCGGCCTTCCCACACGGCAGGTATGTGCCGTGAACCTCGCCGCAGACGCGCTGCCAGACGTCCGAGACCGCGGGCTCCGTAGCCGGAATGTCCTCACGTGGCTCCGTGCCTGCGATCAGCTCGGGCTTCCCGATCGCCTCCGACTGCAGCTGCCACAGGTCACGGACATCGGCCGGGACCCACTTCTCGTTCCGCCACTCCTGTAGGTACGAGTACCCCTCACCGTCGTCGGTCCCGTGGCCGGCGACCCATGCGTGCTCGACCACGTGGCGATAGCTGCCCGGCGGAACGGCCGGGTCGCCGGTGGCCGCCGCCGCGTCGGCCGCCCGGTCGAGTACCTCCCGCGCCGACTGCTCCGGCCGGTCGGCGACCGGTGGGGGCGAAGGCGTGTTCCACCACGAACCGGCCTGTGGCACGAGCACGCCGAGCAGCAGCAACGCGGCCGCCGCGGCGACGGCGGGCAGCCACCGCCGCGGAGTCCCGCGCCTGCGCGGCAGCGGCACCGGGCCGTCCACCCGCTCGTCCCGCGCGGCGGCGAGCAGCCGCGCCCGAGCGCGTTCGAGCGAGCCGCCTGCCGTGCGCTGTTCCCGGTGCAGCAGATCGAGGGCCTCGTCCAGTTCGGCGTCGAGTTCATCCCGCATCGCGTTCCTCCTCGTGCCGCGCGAGCACCGTGTTCCGCAGTCTGCGCCGGACGCGGTGCAGCCTGGACCGCACCGTGCTGGCCGGCATGTCCAGCGCCTCGGCCACCTCCGCGGGCTCGAGCCCCGCCCACGAGGTGAGCAGCAGCACGTCCCGATCGATCTTGTTCAGCCTGGTCAGCGCGCTCGCCAGCGCACGCGTCCGGTGCTGTGCGTCCACCCGCTCGGCGACCCTGGTGTCGTGGCCGTCGGTGACGTCGTCGGCGCGGCCACCGTGCGCCCGCGCCGTCGCGCGGTAACCGCGCACCTCGTGCCGGACATGGTTGCGCAGGACGTTGGTGGCGATCCCGTAGAGCCAGCCACGCACCGGCGCGCGAGCCGGGTCGTACGTCGCCCGCCTGCGCAGCGCGAGCAGGAAGGTCTCCCCGACCAGGTCCTCCGCTACCTGCGTGCCGACGCGGCCGGCGAGATACGCGCGCAGAGCGCGGGCATGGGCGTCGAACAGCCTGGCGAAGACGACCTGCGGGTCACCGGCGGCCAGGTCGGGCCGGTCGCCGCCGGCCGCCTCCTCGCACGCCTCGTCCTCACCGGCCTGATGACCGGCTATTCCTCTCACACCCCCGCTTGTCCGGTCCCGCCGCCCGCGTCCCCGAATCCGGACCGCGAAGAGATCCATTGCACATCCGGCCGCCCATTCTGCAGCGCTCGCCTGGCCGGCGGCCAACTGCCGGTATGCGGACTCCGAGGACGCCGGTGCTGGCAGCGCTGACCGTGTTCGCCGTCGTGGCGATCGCCATCGGGATCAGCGGCCTGATCGTCACGCCGGGACCGGCGTCGCCCGCCCTCGCCGACGGTGCCGCGGCACCGGCCGGCCCGGCCGCATCGGCGGCACCGGAGCCCACCGGCCCGTCCGAGCCGCCGCCGCGCTCGCCCGAGGACCCGGCCATGCCACCGGCGGAGGGCTTCACGGCGCTCGGCGTCGCCGTGTACGACCGGACGGAGGAGCGGCTCGCGCTCAGTCACCGCCCGGACGCCGAGTTCACGTCCGCCTCGCTGGTCAAGCTGCTGATCGCCTTCGAAGCGCTGGAGGGCGGCGAGCCGGCGGACCGCGTAAGGGTGATGCTCGCGCAGAGTCATGACGCGATCGCGGGCGAGTTCTGGGTGGCCTACGGCGGCACCGCGATCGTGACCCGGTGGGCGGATCGGCTCGGCCTCGCCGCCACGCGGCCCCCCGGGAGCCCGAACCGCTGGGGCGACACGATCCTCACCGCCGAGGACGTCGTGCGGATCTACCGGTACCTGCTCGACGAGGCACCCGGGCGGATACGCGAACCGGTTCTGGGCGCCCTGCGCACGACCACCAACTTCGGCGCGGACGGGTTCGACCAGTACTTCGGCGTCCCCTACGCGGCGGGACGGACCCGGTGGGCGGCCAAGCAAGGCTGGTCCTGCTGCCGGTGGGACCGCGTGCTGCACACGACCGGGCTGCTCGGAGCCGGCGACCGGTTCATCACCGTGGTGCTGACCGCCGGCCCGGTCGGCGAGTCGTGGACCGCCGCGGCCGAACGGCTCACCGGACTCGTTTCCCGGATCATGCGGGCGATCCGCGTGTAGTTCCCACCCGTGGCGGCTATTCCGAATGCGTGTTCAGCCGAACCCAGGCACTCGCACTGGTGGTGGGCGCGGCGAATCTGGCGCTGGGAGTCATGCAGGTCTTTCCCGGCAGCGCCGCACAGCACTGCCTGCAGGCACTCGTCGGAGCACTCGGCATCGTGCTCGCCCGCCGGCACTGGACGGCGCGCATGTTCGGCATGATCCTGTTGTTCGGCTTCGGCGGTGCGCTCGTGTGGCATCTGCGGCACGCCGGGGAGCTCGGTAGCTGGCTGCCGCTGCGGATGGCCGTCTCCGGGATCGTGATCACGCTCGTGCCCGCGTCCGGCCGGAGGCTGCTCGGCGACCGCGAAACCCGGCGCACGGACGAGTAGCCCCGCCGCGGCCGCAGGTTTGCCCGCCGCCGACGGGGTATCCACCGAGCATGCTGAAATCCGTCCTGCGTGGCGCGGCGGCCGGAGCCGCGGGCACCACGGCACTCAACGCGACGACGTATCTCGACATGGTGCTGCGGGCCCGTCCGCCGAGCAGCACCCCGGAACAGACGGTGAACGAGCTCGCCAGGCGCACCGGTGTCACCGTGCCCGGCGACGAGGAGAGCCGGAGCAACCGCGTCTCGGGAGTCGGCGCGCTGATGGGCATCCTCACCGGCACGGCGATCGGGGCGGCCTACGGCGCGGCCCGGGGTCTCGGCTGGCGGCCCTCGACGACGACCGGCGGCGTGGTGACGGGCCTGGCCGCGATGGTCGGCACCGCCGCGCCGATGACCGCGCTCGGCATCACCGATCCACGGAGCTGGGGTACCGAGGCATGGCTGAGCGACGCGATCCCGCACCTGGCCTACGGTGCGGTCACCGCCGCCACCTACGCGGCCACCGAACGTCCGCGACGCCGTTGGTGGCGCTGAACGTTCAGTTCGGCCGGTGGAACGCGGCCAGCCGCTCGTCGAGGTCGTCATCGGTTCCGGCGCGGCGCAGCGCAGGCGGCTCGAGCTGACCGGGGTAGCGCTCGTGCATGAGATCGTCCACGAACCGCGCCACCAGCGACGGCGCGGGCACGATGTCGCCACCCAGGTACGCGAGCACGATGATGTCCTCGCCGCAGCCGGACTCGACACCGATCGCCCAGCCGTTCTCCTCGTCCCACAACAACGCCAGGTCGCGGTCCGGATAACGCGGAACCCGCTCCTCCAAGGCGAAGTAGACGGTCGCCCGGTAGTCGTCGACGTCCACGCAGAACGCGGGCGGCATCCGCAGTTCGTCCGCCACCAGTTCCACGTACCGCTTCAGGCCGCGCGCACTCGCGGTCAACTCATCGCTGTACACCAGTTCATCCCGTCTCCCGTAGGGCGGCGGGTGATTGCCCCGCGGCACCCGGGTTCAAACGTCGAGCAAGGTCGAATGTCATGAACGAGCACCACAATTTCGCTTTTCAGCGCGGTTTTCGCCTGCCACTGGCACTGCTCGGGATCCGTCCCGGCAACAGCTTCGTGAGTGTCGGGACTCACCGGCTGTGTGTTCGGTTCGGCCCGTGGACGGTGACGACGGCGCTGGCGAACATCGAGGACGTTGCCGTCACCGGGCCCTACTCGGCGATCAAGGCGGTGGGGGTGCGCCTCTCGGCGGCCGACCGCGGCCTGACGTTCGGAACCGGTACCGGGCCGGGCGTCTGCGTCAGGTTCCGCGAACCCGTGCCCGGAATCGAGCCCGTCGGCGTACTACGCCATTCGGCGCTCACCGTCACCGTCCGGTTGCCACACGAGCTGGCCGATCTACTGCGCTCCCGAATCGCAAGGTCTTGATTGCAATATGCACCGGCGCATAGGCTCCTGCGCATGCTCGGGGACCGTCACAGCGGGCACGGATTCGTGCACGCTCCGTCGAGAAAGGGAAAGCGATGAGTTCCAGCGGCAGACGGACTTCCCCCGCGCCGAACCCGGCCGGCCCCGCACACTGACGTGGACGTAGCGAGACTTCGATCGAGCTGGCACACGGTCACCAGACACGGCGGACAGGTTCCGCTCTTCTTCTACTCCACGCTGTTCCTGTTGCACCCGCAGACCCGCGAGATGTTCCCGGCGTCGATGTCGGGGCAGCGGGACAAGCTGGTCACCGCGCTCGGGCACATCGTCGCCCACGTCGACGATCTCGACAACGCGGTGCCCTTCCTGCAACAGCTCGGCAGGGACCACCGGAAGTTCTCGGTCGCGCCGGAGCACTACCCCGCCGTCGGCCAGGCGCTGCTTGCGACGTTGCAGCACGTCCTGGCCGACGAGTGGAGCCGCGACCTCGCCTCGGACTGGACCGAGGCATACGGCCTGGTGTCGCAGGTGATGAACGAGGCGGCACAGGGCGCCGCCGAGTCGTCGCCGCCGTGGTGGGACGCCGAGGTGGTCGCACACGAACGGCGCAGCCTCGACGTCGCGGTGCTCACCGTGCGCCCCCGGGTGCCGCTGCCGTACGTACCCGGTCAGAGCATCGCCGTGGAGACGCAGCTGCGGCCCAGGCTGTGGCGCTACTACTCACCGGCGAACGCACCGAGGCCGGACGGGCTGATCGAGCTGCACGTGCGGCTGGTCGACGGCGGGCCGGTGAGCTCCGCGCTCGTGCAGGCCGTGCAGGTCGGCGAGGTGCTGCGGCTGGGCGCCGCCGCCGGCGACAGCCTGACGCTCGACCACAAGCAGGACGTGGTGTTCCTCGCGGGCGGCAGGGCTTCGCGCCGTTCAAGGCGATGCTCGGTCAGATCGCGAAGGAGAACGTCCAGCGCCGCGTTCATCTGTTCGTCGGTGCCCGCACGGCGGGGGAGTTCTACGACGCGGAGGCCATCCACGCGTTCGAGCGCTCCATGCCCGGGCTCCGCGTGATCCCGGCGACCTCGGACGACCCCAGCTTCCGGGGCGAGCGCGGCCGGCTGGTCGACGTCGCGCTCGGCTACGGGCCGTGGCCCGATGAGGAGATCTACGTGTGCGGTTCCCCGGAAATGGTCTCCGGCACCCGCGCGGCGCTGCGGGCCGCGGGCATCGCAGCCGACCACGTTCACTGCGAGGAGTTCAACAGCTACGCCGGCGCGGCACCAGACCTCACCGGCTTCCGTTCAGCGGACGAGGATCATTCAGGATGACATTGCAGGCCAATGACCACCGCCATCCCGGGTTCCGGCGGATCCTCACCCCCGACCGGATCCGCAACATCACCTTCAGGAAGTCGCCACTGGGCCGCCGCGGGGTCGACCCGGACGAGGTCGAGCTGTTCCAGCGCAGGCTGGCCGAGGAGATCGCCGCAGGGGAGGCCGAGCACGCCCGGCTGCGCGCGGAGAACGATCGGTTGCGCAACTGGTACCGCGACCACGGCGAGAACGTCGACGCGGTGCCCGCCCAGGCCGGAACGCAGCTCGACGTGCAGGCGGTGAACCTCCTGTCGGAGGCACAGCTGCAGGCGAGGCCTACATCGCGCAGGCGGAGGCGCACTGCCGCCGGGTCACCGTCGACGCCCGCAGGCAGGCCGAGGCGATCCTGCACGACGCGCAGCAACGCGCGGAGGACGCCGCCCAGCAGGCGGCGCACGCGTACCGGGCCAGCGCGGGTGACGGCTACGCCGCCGAACTCGAGGAGATGGAACGCAGGCTGGCGTGGCTGCGCGCGTTCAGCCACGCGGTGCAGGTCCAACTGCAGGCCACGTCCTCGGCGTTCGCGGAGGAGATCGACAAGCTGGCGCGGCTGCCCGAAAGGCTCAGGAAGTCCGGTACGGATGCGGAGGAAGTATGACCACTGTCTACGAGCAGATCGGTGGCCAGGAAGCCCTGGCCACGGTCGTCGACGACTTCTACCGGAGGGTCCTCGACGACCCGGAACTGGCGGGATTCTTCGCCGGCACGAACATGGCCCGGCTCAAGGGCAGGCAGGTCGAGTTCTTCGCGGCGCGCTCGGCGGGCCGGACAACTACGGCGGACGGCCGATGAAGGAGATCCACCGCGGCCGCGGCATCCACCAGGAGCACTTCGACCGGGTGGCCGAGCACCTGACGGCGGCACTGCTCGCCGCCGGTGTGCCGGGCCCGACCACGGACACCATCATCGCGGCCGTCGCCCCGCTCGCGGACGACATCGTCACCCCGGACACCGCCGCCACCCGGTAACGGTCCGTCAGCGGCCGCCCTGCTACGCTTTCGCGCGGAGGATTGGCCGAGCGGCCTAAGGCGCACGATTGGAAATCGTGTTGGGTGTAAAAGCCCTCACGGGTTCGAATCCCGTATCCTCCGCCAGCCGAGTAGTCGAGCCGCCGGGCACCCCACGCAACGCGGGTGCCCGGCGGACGACTGTCCGGGGCGAATTCTCCGCCGCCCGCCCCACTATGACCTTGCTCACCGATCGCCGCGACTCCGCCGCAAAGGGGACGTGCCGGCCGTCGAAGTCCAACGAGAATCGCGCGCCGCGGCAATAAGTTGCCGAAGATTTGGGCATGCTGACGCTGTATGGTCCGAAAATTCTGTCGGACGTATGGCGTCCCGCGTGTGACGCTGCGTACCGGGGGTGAGCGAGGTGGTCGGCGGTGCCCAGGCGGGTGGGGGCGTTGATATGACGGAGGTCGAGCGTCCGAGTGCTGTGCGGCGACCCCGGTGGTGGGTCGAGGTGTTGCTCCTGGGCTTCGGGTTCGGGGCCTTCCAGCTGCTGTGGGTCGCGGTCTCGGGCGACGCCGCCGTCGCGCTGACGCACTCGGAGGCGCTCTACCGTCTCGAACAGACCCTCAATCTCGCGGTGGAGCCGTGGTTCTACGGGCTCGTCGACGGCCGTCCGCAGCTCGCGGCCCTCGCCGGCTACTACTACGTCGGCAGCCACTTCCTCGTGACGGCCGGCCTGCTGTTGCTGCTGTGGTGGCGGCGTCCCGACAGCTATCTGTGGATGCGCTCGACACTGTTCCTTTCGAGCCTGGCGGCGCTGGTCTGCTTCTGGGTCGTCCCGCTGGCCCCGCCCCGGCTCGCCCTGGCGAACGCACCGGACACGCTCGTGCAACGCGACATCTTCGGCTCGGCCAGCCCGGACGGTGGCCTGCTCAGCCTTGCCAACCCGTACGCCGCGATGCCGTCCCTGCACGTCGCGTGGGCCGTATGGGTGGCGCTCGCGGCCAACCTCCTGCGCCACCCCGCGCTGCGAATCATGTGGCTGTATCCGCTGATGACGACCGTCGTCGTGCTGGCGACCGGCAACCACTACCTGCTCGACGCCGTCGCCGGGGCGCTGCTCGTGATCGTCGTCTACCTCGCGGTCCGCCGGGCCGGTTCGCCCTCGCGCCGCCCGGCCGCGGTCGACGGCATCGAGGCCACGCCCGTCGCGGGGATCTACCGCCCCGGGTGGCGGCATCGCAGGCAGGAGGACCCGGCATAACGCCTTCGGTCAATGCCTCAATGCCTCAATGCCTCAAATGCCTCAAATGCCTCAATGCCTCAGTGGCGGGGGGCGTACATGATGACCGCGACCCCGGCCAGGCAGATCAGGGCGCCGAGCACGTCGAACCGGTCGGGCCGGTAGCCGTCGACGACCATGCCCCACGCCAGCGATCCCGCGACGAACACGCCACCGTAGGCGGCCAGGATCCGCCCGAAGTGCGGGTCCGGCTGCAGGGTCGCGGCGAAGCCGTACAGCCCAAGGGCGATCACGCCCGCCCCGATCCAGATCCAGCCGCGGTGCTCGCGGACCCCCTGCCACACCAGCCAGGCTCCGCCGATCTCGGCGATGGCGGCGAGTACGAACAGCGCGATCGAGCGGAGGACGAGCACGGGATCCCCTTCCACGGCGGTAGGTCTTCGAGCCGGCTCGGATGTCGAAAATCCGTGGCCCGGGTAACGGGCTGGGTTGAGAGTATGAGCAGATGTCCGCGGTAGTGCGCCTGGTGACCTTCGCTGATCTCGACGACGCTGCCGGCGCGCGGCAGGTATCGGTCTCCCTGCGCCAGGAGGCCGAACTCGTGGACGGTCGCCGGCTGCTGCTCCTCGACGACCGAGGCTGGGCCGTCTCCGGCGGCGGCGCCTCCGGTCCCTGGCCCACGATGTCGGCCGAGGAGATCGAGGAGACGTCCCGCGTCGTGGTCGGACCGGACGAGCCGTTCGGCGGACACTCGCGGGCGGACATGGAGGCCGACCACTGGGCCGCGCTCGCCGCCGATCTCCGCGGGCAGGGAGTCGTCGTGGACTGGCGGGAACTCGAACGGCTGCCGCACGATGTCGTGCTCAGCGAGCGGCTCCTCGCGCGCGTCGGTCGCGCGCAGGGTGACGACGCCCCCTGAACGCTCGGCGACGGCCGGCTTGCGATGGCACGGCCGGGTGAATCCGTTTTCCCAGGCACGCCAACGCCGACGGGGCTGCGTTCGGGTCCGGACGGCCCTCCACTAGTCTTCGTGCCATCGCAGGGATTCGAGCTCGGACCGAGCGGGCATCCCTGCTCCGCGCCTCGACACGGCAGAACGCCGGGCCGCTCCACGGTCCGGCGTTCTGCCGTAGACGGATGCGCAAAGTAGTCACACTATCGCCCACATGACAGCTGTCCGGAGTCGCTCGGTCACGCTACGTTGGTATCGAGACACCCGGCTTCACCAAGGAGTCCGCCCCATGCCCGGAGTGGAAGAGATCCGCGCGGGGATCGCCCTCGCGAACGAGAAGGCTTCCGCTAGCGTCGCCGCACTTCAGCAGGCCGCCCAGTCGCTCGAGGAGGCCCAGCAGACGCTGGCCCAGGCGACCTCCGGCAGCACGCAGGAGGAGGTCAACCAGGCACACGGCCTGCTCGCCGAGGCGCTACAGGGCATCAACGGCACGCAGAGCACGATCCAGGCCTGCATCTCGTCCGCCGACGCCTACTCGGCGCGCCTGTAGACAGCTGAGGAGTCCATGTCGCTCGACGCCCTGCACCAACTGCTGACCGCGGTGCACGCCGGGGTCGCCGACGCCCGCGCACACACCGACCAGGCCAGGTCCCTGCTCGAGGAGTCGCGGCGGGCCATCGTCGACGCGCAGGCACAGGCCCAGCCCTGGCTGCCCCCTCAGCTCGCGCAGGCGCTCGCACAGATCGACCGGCAGCACGGGCGGCTCAGCGGCATCGACGACCTGCTCGATCGCTACCGGTCGAGGCTGTAGCCGGGATGGGACGCAGGTCCAGCGAGCGGCGCGGCCGGGTGATGGCCGCGCTCGACCAGCTGCGGAACCGGATCGGGCTGGCCCTCGGCGCGGCGCGCAACGCCCGCACGGCGGCGGAGGCCGACCTGGCCAAGCTGGAACTGGAACAGCTCATCGTGCGGGCCGGGATGGAACGCGCCGACGAGGATCCACGCGTCGCCGAGCGGATGCGCGATCCCGCGATGGCCGACGTGCTCACCTGGCTCGGCAGCGTCCGCGCCCAGTTCTACGGCGAGTGGGCCGACGGGCCGAAGCGGCTGCGCGAGCTGGTGACGGCCGCCGCGCCCGGACCCGCGGGCCGTCCGCCCGGCGACTGGCTGGGCCGGGTGGGCACCAACCCCGGCGTCCGCGCGCCTGAGCTGTGGCGCATCGGCTCCTCCACTGTGGACGGGTCCGCGGCCGGCCGTACGCCGGGCACCGAGCTGACCTTCGACGTGGCGGTGCCGCTGCTGGACGAGTCGCACCTGTCGATCACCTCCGCGCCGCGGACCCGCGAGGCCGTCGACGCGCTGGTGGAGAGCCTGCTGCTGCGCGTGCTCAGCACGTTCGAGCCGGGCGCGGTGAAGGTCCACCTGTGGGACGTCGGCCAGCTCACCGCCGTACTGCCCAACTTCTACGCGCTGAGCCGCACCAGCGCCCTCACCGTGCACGACCCGGCGCGGCTGGTCGACCTGCTCGACGAGTTCGCCGGGCACATCCGCCGCATCCACGCGCACACGATGCAGGCCGGGCACACGTCCCTGCGCGCGCTGCGCGAGGCCACCGGCAAGCGCGTCGAGCCGTGGCGGATCGCGGTGCTCTACGGCAACGGCGAGGACCTGCCGCCCGAGCAGCTGCGGGACCTCAAGCGCGTGGCCAGCGGCGCGCTCGACGCGGGCATCTCGCTGATCCTGGTGGACGTGCCGACCGTGCTCGGTGGCGCCGTGGAGACGATCAGCCTGCTCGACGACCGGCGTGCCATCAGCAGCATGACCGGCACCGACCTGGTGGTGAACCTCGACCCGCCGCTGCCCGCCGGGCAGGCGGGCACCGCGGCCGGGCGGATCGCCGAGGCACTCGTCGCCAAGCAGGGCGGCCCGCGCTCCTTCCCGGACCTGCTGCCCACCGAGTTCGGTCGTGAGCACTCGGGCCGCGAGCTGCGGGCCCCCGTCGGCTTCCACGAGGGCGAACCGGTCGAGGTGGTGATCGGTGACGCCACGCCGCACGCGCTGATCGGCGGGCCGAGCGGGTCGGGCAAGACCAACTTCCTCTACGCGCTGCTGGGCAGCCTCGCCGCGCGGTATCCGCCGGACGAGCTGTCGCTGTACCTGCTGGACTTCAAGGAGGGCGTGTCGTTCGCGGGCCTGGCTCCTGGGCGCAAGGACGAGAGCTGGCTGCCGCACGCGCGGCTGGTCGGGGTCAACGTCAACACCGACCGCGAGTTCGGCCTGGCCCTGCTGCGGTTCCTCGCCGACGAGATGCGCAGGCGCTCCGCCGCGGCCAAGGAGCACGAGGTGACCAACCTGGCCGAGCTGCGCGAGCAGGACCCCGGCGGGCACTGGCCGCGGATCGTCGCCGTGATCGACGAGTTCCAGTACCTGTTCGCCGGGCGCGACACGGTGACCTCACTGGCCACCTCGCTGCTGGAGGACATCGCCCGCCGCGGCCGGTCGCAGGGCATCCATCTCATACTCGCGAGCCAGGACATCGCCGGGATCGAGGCGTTCTGGGGCAAGCCCGCGGTGTTCGAGCAGTGCACGCTGCGCATCGCGATGCCCAAGGCGCGGCGGGTGCTCGCGGAGGCCAACCAGGCCGCCGTCGCCGCGCCGCGCTGGCACGCCGTGATCAACCACGACTCCGGTGTCGCGCACGGCAACCAGCTCGCGCACGTCCCGGACGCCAGCGCGAAGGGAGTGTTCCCCGCGCTACAGCGGAAGCTGTGGGAACGCTACGCCGGGCAGGCACAGCCCCGGTTGTTCGACGGCGCGCACGCGCCGCGGCTCGACACGTCACCCGCCTTCACCGGGCTGGGACCGGCCGCGCGCCCGTTCGCTCTCGTCGGCCAGTCGATCGACGTGGCCGACACCGCGCGCGGGGCGGAGATGTCGGGGGCACCCGGCCGCAACCTGGCGGTGCTCGGCACGAGCACCCGCGAGGCGCTGTCCATTCTGGACTCGGCCGCGCGCTCGCTGGCGCGCCAGTACCAGCCCGGCGAGGTCGAGTTCGTGCTCGCCTGCCCGGTGGACGCATGCCGGTCCGCCGTGACCGAGCTGGCCGACCGGCTCACCGCCGGAGGGCACAAGGTTGACGTCGTCGATCCCGGCGACCTGCCCGACCGGTGCGCCACGCTGGCCGCCGAGCTGTCCGACGTTCGCACCCACCGGATGCTCGTGCTCTACGGTGTCGACGCCGCGCTGCCCGCGCTCGAGCAGAAGGCGCCCGGTCAGCAGAGCGGTCTGGACCACCTGCGGGTGTTGCTCAAGCAGGGGCCGGGCAAGGGGCTACACGTGCTGGGCTGGTGGCGCGGCATCGCGCGGCTGAAGGACACGCTGGGCTTCGGCGGGACCGACGACATCGGCGCCTGGGCGGCACTGGACGTGCAGGGCAACGAGCTCAGCCCGCTGTGCGCGGGGCAGGTGGTGCACTGGGCGCCTCGGCCGGGCCGCGCGCTGTTCTTCGACCGCACCACGCACTCCTCGCCCGAGGTCGTCATCCCCTTCCACCGGCCGGAGCCCGACGATGAGTGACGACGCCACCGCCGCGATGCGCTACAAGGAGGTCATCGCGCTGGCCCGCAAGGCGGCCGACGACCTGCGCTCGTGGGAGCTGGCCAGGGCCGCGGAGCTCGACGCCGAGATCGGCGCGGCCGCGGCGGCCGTCACCGCGGCCACCGAGCGGGAGCAGCGAATGGCCGAGCGTGCGCAGCGGTGGTGGCGCATGGCGTGCGACAACGTGTCCCGGCTGTCCTGGCTCGACGCGGGTGAGCCGCCGGCGCCGGCCGACTCCGCGCGCGGCGAGCTGATGGACCGCTACGCGGAGGACGTGCGGTCCGCCTACCACGAGCTCACGCAGGCGATCCTTAACCTGGGCTGGCGCTCCCGCTAGCACTCGTGAGTGCGCACCCGAGTTCTAACTCGCGTGCGCACTCACGAGGGGGGCTTTACCGGTTTTGGCGGTTCGTCCCGCCAAAACCCCCCCGGTTTTGGCGGGCCGTCCCGCCAGAACCTATCTCGCTACGCTACGGTCACCGTGTGCGCGACGATGAGTTGAGGGCGTTCCTCCGGCAGATGAATCCGTGGTGGCGGGCTGCGGCGACGGACGGCGATCCCACGCTTTGGACCAGCCAAGATCGCTCACTGCGGGAACGCGCGCGGTACGACCTCGGCTATCGGGCGACCACGCTGGACGACATCGCGACCGCTCCGGTGGGCAACGGCCTCTACGTCGTGCGCGGGCCCAGGCGGGTCGGCAAATCCGTGGCGCTGAAAGACCTCATTGCCGCGCTGTGCAGTCGACACGACCTTTCCCCCTGGCAGGTCATCTACGCACCCGGCGACACGTTCACCACACGTGAGCTGCGTCGGACGGTCGCGCTCGGGACGGACCTGACCCGGGCGGCACCGGACGCGAGGCGCGTATGGGTGTTCGACGAGATCACGTCGATCGTGGGCTGGACATCCGAAGTCAAGAGCCTGCGGGACAACTCGAACTTCGGCGAGCAGACCGTGGTCCTGACCGGCTCGTCCGCCGCCTACGCGGAGGAAGCGGTTCGCGATCTGGGCGCAGGACGTACAGGGGGTGCTCGGACTCCATTCCGTCTTTTGCTGCCGATGTCGTTCCGGGACCATCTGGCCTCGATCGGTACGGATGTTCCGCTGCCTCCAGTGACCGACCCCGCTGATCTCCAGTCGGCCGACGCCGCCGAAGCAATTCGGACACTAGAACCGTTCACAGAAGATCTCGATTTGGCGTGGCAACGCTATCTGGAAGCGGGGGGATTTCCTCGTGCCGTCACCGAGCATCATCGAGAGGGAATGACCTCCGCCGAGTTCCTCACTGACCTGGCGGCGTGGTTATCGGCCGATATCGATCCCGCGGCGCCCCGGGACTCCGTACCGCTGCTGATCGCCGAGCTACATTCCCGGGGAAGTTCGCCACTCAACATCCGCGATACGGCCAACCGACTTGGGCTCGGCCGCGATGCACTGACCAGCCGCCTTAACCGGCTTGTTGCCACTTTCGCGGCCATCTGGTGTCCCCAAGTCGGTGACTCGGGCCGCCGAGTGGCAGGTGCGCAGGCGAAGCTCTATCTTGCGGATCCGATCCTGGCGTGGCTCGGCTCACGACTGCGCCCCGGTTTGTCCCAACCAGACTTCAGCACCCTGAGCGAGGCGGCACTCGGTACGGCCGTGGCCCGCGCGCTCGACGCGGCCAGCCCGGGGAGGCTGACCAACGCGGACACGATCGGGTATGTCCGAACCGGAGCGGGTAACGAAGTCGACCTTGCGCCAGTGCCGGTGGCGAGTCCGTGCGGCGATCGCTGGACGGTGCCCGTCGAGTCGAAGTGGGTGCCGTCCGGCTGGCGGTCCGAGAGCCGAGTGCTGGAAGCAAAGTATGGACGGGGTGTCCTCGCCACGAAGAACATCACCGATCTTTCCTCGTCGGTGTGGGCGGTGCCCGCGCCCGTCCTGGCGTTATTGCTCGGTTAGGGAGCCTGCCCCGTCACTCGTGAGTGCGCACCCGAGTTCTAACTCGCGTGCGCACTCACGAGGGCGGGCTCACCGAGGGATGAAGCGCACGACCTGCGGGTCGTGGTCACTGGCCTGCTCGGCGAACTCCGCGTTGATGTGCACCACGTCGTAGTCGACCCGGCGCGGTCCGGCGGAGATCAGCACGTGGTCGAGCACCTGCGAGTTCCCCTCGTACACGTAGCTGTACCGCTCGTTCCGCGGCAACGTGTCGATCAGCGCGGTGAGCGCGCCGCCCTCGGTCAGCGTCCGCACGGCCGGCGAGAACGGGAAGTCGTTGATGTCCCCGGCCACCACCACGTTCGCCCGGCGGTCGGCCGCCAGCAGCTCGTCGACGAACCCGCGCAGCACCCGCGCCTGTTCGATCCGCTGCACCTCCGAACCGCGCGTCGGCGGCTGGAAGCGCCCGTGCAGCGGCTGGTCGCCACCCTTCGACGCGAAGTGGTTGGCCACCACGAACACGGTCCGGCCGCGGAAGACGAACTCACCGGCAAGCGGCTTGCGGCTGTCCTCCCAGGCCGGGTTCTCCGGGTCGACTCGCCCCGGTGAGATCGACAGCCGTGCCTTGCCGCGCCGCGACTCGACCGCCACCGCCGTTGTGGCGTCGCCGCCCGGACGGTCGACGAAGGCCACCCGGGCCGGGTTGAACAGGAAGCCGACCCGGATGTTGCCGCCCGGCTGGCCGCCGTCGGCGCGGTCCCGCGGGTCGATCTGCCGCCACTCGTAGCGCGGCCCGCCCGCCGCGACGATCGCCTCGACGAACCGGCGCAGCGTCTCCTCGGCCGCGACGACGCCGTCACCGACCCCGGCGGGGCCGTTGTTGTCCTGGATCTCCTCCAGGGTCACGATGTCCGGCGCGGCGAGGTTCTCGGCGACGCCGCGCGCCAGTGCGTCGAACTTCGCCTGGTCCTCGGCGGCGGACAGGTTCTCCACGTTGTAGGTGGCGACCGCGAGCTCACCACCGCGCTGCTTGCGGGTGACCTCGCGCTCAAGACCGTTGTCCTTGACCTCGCCGAGCACGTTCGCCATCAGGGTGTGCCCGCCGAAGCGGTCGTACTCGATCGGGCCCGAGGTCACGCCGGTGAGCACGTCGCCCGTGTTCGCCCGGGGGAACGGCCGCTGCGCGAAGGGGATCAGCGACTCGATCTTGAGGATGCCGGTGTTGGGCCGCTCGTAGCCCAGGTAGACGGTGCCGCCACGCGCGCTCGGGTGTTCGCCGGGCTTGGTGGTGACGTACAGCTCGTTGTAGTCGGTGCTGCGGCTGACCAGCCGGACGTCGCTGACACCGGCCAGCTCGCTCTCGTGTGCCTCCCAGAAGTCGAGCGCGTAGGTGCCCGGCTCCAGTGGCAGGCCCTCGATGTTGCCGCCGGGCCGCGGGGCCAGCTCACCCGGCACGGTGTCCGGTCCGATGGCCAGCGGCTCCGGTACGGCGCCACCGGTGGTGGTGACCGTCCACTGCGCACCGGTGAGCTGGGTGAGCGACTGGTAGTCGGAGGTGGCCGGGTTGTCCGGGTAGTACTCCGCGACCGTGCCGGTCACGCTCAGCGCGTCCCCCGGCGCCACGCCGGGCGTGCTCGAACCGGTGAACACGAACAGCGCCTCGCTGGTGCGGGGATCGTCGTCCGGATCGGGGTCCTGCAACCAGAAGCCACGGCTGGAGCCGAACGTCCGCGTCGCCGTGACGACGCCCGGAACGGTCACGGCCTCACCCGCCAGCGGCGAGATCCTGGTGGTGCCCTGCACCTCGTGGATCCGCGCGGACACCGGGTCAGGGGCCTCGCCGCCCGATGTCTCGCCCGCGGCGTTCGTCGGTGTCGGGGCGCCCGCGGCGAAGTCGGCGGAGTTGTCGTCGGTGTCGGCAAGCTGGGTCCGCGCCACCGCGGTCGTGTTGTTCGTCCCCGGGGCGGGTGCACCTTCGCGCACGGTCGCGCCGCCGTAGCCGACGAGATCGATGATTCGCGGTTCGGCGGCACAGTCGGCGGCGGTGCGGCAGGTCAGGACGTCCGTGCCGGTCACGAGCGCGACCGTGCCCGAGGTCGCGCTCATCGCGATCCCGCCTTCGGCGTCCGGCGTGGGCAGCTCGACGCTGCCGCCCGCACCCCGCCGCTCGGCGACGAGGTAGCGGCCGCCCGGCTCGACGGTGCCGGTCAGCGGCGTGGACTGCCAGCGGCTCGACGCGCTCGGCGAGCCGGGCAGGTACTGCACGCTCAGCCCGGCCAGGCTCGCCGCCTGCTGCCCGGCGGTCGCCACCTCGATGAAGTCGGTGGTCAGCGTCGCTCCCGAGTTGCCACCCCCGCCGTAGACCTCGGCGATCACGGGGCCGGTGCCGGCCGCACCGGCGGCCGGCGCGGTCACCAACGCCAGGGCGGCCGCGATCGCGGTGGCTCCGGCGATGGTCCTTCGACGCAGTGGCGAGGTCACCCGCGGTCCTCTCGTCGGGGAGATGGTCCCGCGATCATTACCCAGACGAGTGAAGGACGGAAGAACGGTGCGCTAACGGTTGCCGGGCTTTTCCCGTCGCCCGAGCCTCTTCGACACCGTCGCCGCCAGCGCCCGCGCACCGCCGCGGACGCTCGCCGCGAGGAAGGTGGTCCAGTCGAAGTAGTCCCGCCACAGCACGATCCGGCCCTCACGCACCTCGAAGGTGCCGCACACCCAGAACTCGGCCTCCCACGACCCGGCCGCCAGCACGTCGGTGCGCTCGGTCAGCACGACCGGTCCGTCGGCGGCGATGTGGTGCAGCCTCGCCTCGAAACGGGAGCTGTACTTCGCCATCGTGCGCAGCTGCTTCTCGAACGCCTTGACGCCGCGGGCCGGTGGCAGCGGCACGTTCTGGTAGACGACGTCGGCGGCGACGAACGTGACCGCCCGGTCGATGTCGAGTTCCTCGAGTGCAGCCAGGAAGGCTCGCACTGTCTCGGTCGGGGACTCCGGCTCGGGCATCGTCTTCTCTCCTCCGACTCGGCTACGCGATGCGGCTGACGCTACCCCGCCGCCGCAGGCTCACGACGTGGCCAGCGCCTCGCAGCTGCGGATCACCACCGCGGCAGCGCGGCGCTCCGCCGCGCCGAGCAACGGGTTCTCGGCGTACTCCTGCCACCGCCGCAGCACACTGATCGCCTCCTGCCGCAGGTGCGGCTCCGGCGCCTGCATGCCCAGCCGTTCCGTGGCGCCGGTGCCGTGCCCGCCGACGAGCCGGAACGCCTCCTCGGACAGCTCCTCGGGCAGCCGCGCCCGACCGGTGCGCAGAGCGGCGAGCAGGCGCAGCTCCCGGAAGTCGTGGGCACCGGCGAGCGTGCGTTCCAGCTCCGCGACGAGGCCCGCTGCGGCCGGCCGCGGCTCCATCCGCAGCACCACCTCCAACCCGATCAGCGCCGACCGCGCCTTCAGCACGTCCCGGCGATCGGTGAAGTACTGCGCGATCGCATCACGCAGTTCCGCCATCCCGCTGCGCTGCAACAGCTGCGCGGCCAGCGCGGGCTGCCCGCTCGCACCCTGGCGGATCAGGGTCGTCGCCAGCCGGATCCCGAACAGCCCGAAACGGGAGAGCAGCTCCGCGCGCTCACCCGCGGCGGCGAACCGGTCGGCCGAAAGCAGCAGCGGCTCCAGCTCCCGCTTCGGCTGCGCGGCCAGGGCACCGAGCGCCGCGAACTCCTCCTCCCGCAGCGTCCTGGCCGCGCTCGCGACGAGCCCGGCAACCGGCAGCAGATCCTGGCACAGCCCGCTCAGCCCGGCGTCCCGCCGGTGCCTGCGCGCGATCTGCCTTGCCGAGATCAGCGCGTCCACCCGTCCGCCGCCGAGCTCGTCGGCGCGCGAGAGCACGGCGAGCGAGTTCACCGGCGCCGCGCGCGCGACGGGGTGGTCCTGCACGGCGCGCAGGAAGGCGAGGTCGTCGTCGTGCGGCTGGCGCATCAGGTACAGCACCGCGTCCGCCTCCATGCAGATGCCCTCGACGACGCGCGGCTCGGTCTCGCCGTCCACGGCGGGCGTGTCGATCAGCATGAGCTCGGGCTGGGATCTGCTCTGCGGCACGTGGTACCAGGTCATCTCCGGGCTCGACGTGCCCGGTGTCGTGAGCCGCTCCCCCGCGATCGCGTCGATCATCGTGGACTTGCCCGACCGCCGTGGACCGACCACGGCGAGCCGCACCGGATCGTGGAACCGGGCGAGGTGCCTGCGCAGCCAGGCGGTGGCCTGCGGGCTGTCCGCGTACGCCTCGAGGGCACGGCCGAGCAGCGACCACGTCAGCTCCGGCAGGTTCACGCCGTCAGCCCACGAACGGCGCCGGACGCGGCCAGCGCCTGACCCCGCTTACGCAGGTGCGCGAGCTCGTCGATGCCTCGGCTCAGTTCCCGCGCGCGCGTGGTCCGCTCGGCGGTGTCGGCGTCGATGACCTGCTTGATGTGCTTCGCCGACTCGGTGATCTCCGAGCGCAGTTCGTGCGCGACCGCCGTGCAGCGGTCGCGCAGTTCGCGGTGGATCATCCGGACGGTGTCCTTGCTCTCCTTGCCGTAGGTGAGGAAGAAGTCGTCGACGTAGCGGTGCGCCGCGGTCCGGCCTGCCGACTGGCGCCGCTTCAGCCGGTTCCCCCGCTCCTCGAACACGCTCTTGGCGCCGAAGGCCGCGCCCGCGCCGATCGAGATCGGGTTGATCAGCGGCATCCCGGCCAGTGTCGTGGCCAGGCCGAACATCAGCAGCCCGCTGTAGGAGCCCCGCATCCCGACGAACAGCTTCTGGCCCACCCCGAACCGTTCCACGTTGGGCATCCGCAGGTCACCGACGTGGTCGAGTGGGGTACTGCCAAGCCAGCCCTCGGGCAGGGCGCCCGGGCGGCGCGGCGCGACCTGCCGGGCGATCTTGCGGGCGATCCACTCGAACCGGTCCAGCAGCCAGTTCGAGTTCGTCTCGGCGACGGTCGTGAGGTTCGCGCGCAGCCACTCGCCGAACACCTCCCAGTCCTTCGCCGGGTCGGCCACCTCGAAGTACTCGTCAACCTCCCGCAGGATGCGGCGGGTCCGGTCGCGCAGGTCGAAGTCGAGATCCGCCATCAGGTCGGCGACCTCGTCGGAAAGCAGTGTCTGCCAGCGGGCCGACTCCCGCTGCAGTTCCTCCAGCCTGCGGCCTGCGGCCTGGTAGCGCGCCGTCAGCTCGTCCGTGTCGCCCGCTCTTGCCTCGGCCAGCCGCTCGCGCAACGGGCCGAGCAGCTGGTCGACCGTCATCTGCGTCAGCGCGGCCACCGAACGCCTGCGCAGCTGGTCGGCGTGCCCGGCGATGTCCCGGTGCAGGTGCCGCACCAGCGCGCCGAAGCCCGATTCCTCGTTGAGCGACGAGTCCTTGGTGCGGGCGGCGGCGAGCCGCAACGACGCGGAGACCGGGAGGACGGTCGCGGGCAGCCCGCCCCGCGCGAGATGTGCGCGGTTACGCTCCGCCACCTGCCGCCAGCCGGGCACGAGGTCGATCTTCGTCAGCACGACCACGACGGTCGGGCAGAGCTGCGTGACGCGGGTGAGCAGGTCCAGCTCGGTCGGGGACAGCTCGCGGGTCGCGTCGGAGACCAGCAGCGCCGCGTCGGCCTGCGGCAGTACCGAGAGCGCGTTGCGGGTGTGCCGGGCCGCGGGCGCTCCGATCGGCGGGGTGTCGATCAGCGCGAGGCCGGTGGCGAGCAACTCCCGGGGCAGGCCGATCTCGGCCCGCACGGCGTTGGCGTCGGCGTTGGCCTTGGCGGTGACCGACTCGATGGGGGCGGGCGTGCGGTCGGCGGACTCGATGGCCCGTACGCCGTCGTCGCCGGTGACGAGCGTGGCGACCGGCGCCTCCGCGTGCTCGATCACAGCGGGTGCCGTGGTGGTGAGGTCGTCACCGACCGCGCACACCGGGGCGTTCAGCAATCCGTTGACGAGCTGGCTCTTGCCCTGGCTCGACTCGCCGAGCACGACCACCCGCACCTTCGGCTCCACCAGCTGAGTGCGGCGGATCCGAAGGCGTTCGGCCAGGTCCTCACGCTCGTGAGCGGCGCAGGCCCGGATGGTGTCATCCAGGACGTCGAGCCAGGGCGAAGCCATCATCGCACGGAAGTGTGCCCTGTTTACTCTGCGCAGTGAAGGCTGGGCCCGTGATTCTCACGAGCCCAGCCTGTTACCGCTCCGAGATCAGCCGAGATCCAGATCGCCGACGGCCGGCGCCTCGGCGGGCAGCTCGAGGTTGCCCGCGTCGGCGACTCCGCCGAGCGGGCTGGAACCGACGGCGTCGCTCACCGGGTTGTTCTCGAGCCCGTCGCGCACCTCGCCAGGCAGCTCCTGCGGCTCCGGCAGCGGGTTGGCCACCGGCAGGTCCGAAAGGCCCGGCACATCGGCGGGCAGATCCGTCGGCAGGTCCGCGGGGACGTCGGCGGGCACGTCCGTGGGCAGGGAGCCGGTGTCCGGCAGCTGGGCGGGCACGTCCGCGGGCAGGTCGGCCGGCAGGTCCGTCGGCAGGTTCGCCGGGACGTCGGCCGGAACGTCGGCGGGCACGTCCACCGGCAGCGATCCGGTGTCCGGAAGGTCGGCCGGGGCCGGCACCGACGGCACCCCGAACGGCGCGCTGTCGGAAACGAAGGACGCCACGGTGCTCGCCGCGGCGGTCTCGCTGCTGCGGCCCAGCGCGTCGGAGTCGAGCGCGCCTGCCAGGTCACCGGTGGTGTCGAACTCCGGCACCGAAGGCTGCTCCGGGTCGCCACTCAGCTCGACGCCGTAGGTGCCGAACGGGGTCGCGGTCGAGCCACCCGCGGCGATCGCCTCCGGCGTGCCGACGGCGCTGCCCTCGAAGGAAAGCTCGTCGGTGCCGGTGGCCACGCCGCCGGTGGCGCCCTCCGCACTCGCGCCGCCGAACGCGGCCGCCTGCCCCTGCTCGGAGTCCACGGCGAGCCGGCTCGTGCCGCCCTCCGGGCTGACGTCGGTGGTGGCGAAGCCGCTCCCGAGCTCGTTGTCCCAGCCGAGGGCTCCGCCGCTGCTCTCCAGCCCGGCGCCGCCCTCGGTCGAGAACATCCCGGTGAGCTCGGAGTCGTTGGTGCTGCTGAAGCTCGCGCCGTCGGCGCTGATCTCGCCGTTGCCGCCGCCGCTGGCGAGGTCGTTGGCCCACTTCACGCCGCCGACGGCACCTTCGAGGCCGCCGCTGCCCGAGGCCGCGAACTCACCGGCATCAGAAGAAGCCGTCGCGGCCGCCGCGCCGCCGTCCTGGCTGGCGGAAAGGCCACTCCAGGCGGCGAACTGGTCACTGGTGAACGAGCCGGAACCGGTCAAGCCGTCGGCACTGCCGTCCGAGGCGAGGCTGAAGCCGCCGAGGTCGTGGGCGGAACGCTCCTCGCCCGCCGCGCCGGCCACGCTCTGCAGCTGCTGGATCGCGCCCTCGATGCCGTCGGCACCGGCGGGCAGGTCACCCAGGCCGGAGCCGAGCGAGCCCGCGCCGGGCAGCTGGGAACCGTCGGCGTAGTCCATGACCAGCGGAACCACTTCCTGCACGTCCTGCGCGGTGATGTCGCTGAGGCCGGCGCACGACAGTGCGTGTGCGGGGTCCTCGGCGAACGCGGAACGCGCGGTCGCGTCGCCCAGCAGGTTGAGCACGAAGTCGTGCAGCGTCTGGCCCTGGTCCGAGATAGACAACGAATCTCTCCTTGTGTGTGAACTCTCCACGGCGCGAAGCGCCTGATACGGACGGTATGGGCGCGGGCACGCCGAGGGCATCGGGGATGGCGCCGGGTCCTGCCCCCCACCCGCCCGGGACCGGCGACCGGGGTTCGTTAGGGGGTTAGGGGAATCCGGTGCGGACTCTCACCGGGGTGTCATTCGGGTGTGCCTCTTTGGTACGAAAGGAAGCACCCTTCCGGGTAGCCGAGAAATCGTGAGGAACCGTCGAGTATGCGCCACGTCCTGGGGATCGACCTCGGTAGTACGCGCACGACGGCCGCCGTCTGCCGGTGGGGCAGGGGCCCCTGGGGGAACCCGGAAGTGGTTCCCCTGCAGGCCGGAGCGCCCTGGGTGGACTCGGTCCTGCACGTCTCCCCGGAGGGTGCCCTGCTCGTCGGGCAGGCCGCATTGCAGCGCGCCGCCACCGAACCCGAGCGGATCGCCCGGGGGTTCCTGAACCGGGTCGGCGATCCCGTTCCGTTCGTGCTCGGCGACACCACCTACCCGGCGGAGACGCTCACCGCGGGCCTGATCGGCTGGATAGCCGACAGCGTCGCCGAGGCGGAGGGAACCGCGGCCGAGCGCATCGTGGTGACCCACCCGCCGGGCTGGTCGGCCTACCGGCGCGGGCTGCTGCACGACGCGCTCGACCAGGCCGAACTGCCGGGAGTGCTGGCGCTGCCGAGTCCGATCACCGCGGCGGAGAGCCACCTGGCCCGCCACGGCGTCGAGGTCGGCGCCACCCTGGCGGTGTGCCGGATCGGCGGCGAGCATCTGGAGACCGCGGTGCTGCGGCGCGGGCCGTACGGGTTCGAACTGCTCACCCACTCCGAGCCTGCCGAGCACGAGGCGGGCGCACACCTGGACGACCTCCTGGTCCAGCACGTGCTGGAGCGCTCGGGCGGCGATTCCGCCGACCCGGCGGCGATGGCCCGGCTCCGGGCGGCCTGCGCCGCCGCGAAGGAGCGGCTGTCGATGCTGCCCGAGGTGATCGTGACCGAGGGCGTGCATGTGACCCGGGCGGAGTTCGAGGCGCTGGCCAGACCCGTGCTGACCGCGGCCGTGGCCCAGCTGGAACGGATGGCCTCCACTGTGCCTGCCGAGAAGCTGGCCGCGGTGGTGCTGGTCGGCGGGACGGCACGGATCCCGCTCGCCGGCCGGCTCGCGACCACTATGCTCTCCTCGCTGTCGTGCCCGATCGTCGTCGACGACGACCCCGGCACGGCGCTCTGCCGGGGAGCCGCGCTCGCCGCACAGCCACGGACCGAGGCGGCGCGGCCCGCGGAGCCGGTGGGGACGGCGACCGGCACGCTGGTCACCGGCAGCCAGGAGCTGCCCGCGGTGTACGACGACGGCGAGGTGGACGACATCGGTCCGCCGCCGGAGCGGCCACCGGTGGAGATCACGCCGCTGGAGCCACCGAAGCGGCGTTTCTCCCTCGCCCGCAAGGCGGCTTCGACCACTGACCGAGACGAGGGCCGTTGAGCACACCGCAAGCCACCCGGACCGAGCTCGTGCTCGACGAGCCGACCCGCGAGCTGTGCGCGGCCGTCGCGGCCGGGCGCCTCGCGCCTGCCCGGCTGGCGGTGGTGGCACCCGGCGGCTACGGCAAGACCGCCTTGCTCGAACACCTGGCCGGGGAATGCGCGCGGGCAGGCATTCCGGTGGCGCGGTTCGCCGAGCCCGCGGCACCGACCGACGCCGAGCTGGTGCTTGTCGACGACGCCCACGCGCTGGGTGAGGACGACCTCGCCGAGTTGCTGCGGCTGGCGGCCGACGACCGGGCGGGGCTGGTGATCGCGGCACGGCCGTGGCCGCGGCCGGTGGCGCTCGGCGACGTGCTCGCGCGGCTGCGGGCGCAGATTGTGCTCCGCCCGCTGGACCGGGCGCAGACCGGGGCCGTTCTCGGCCACGAGCCGGGCAGGCTCACCGATTTCGTGCACGCCGAGACCGGCGGGGTACCCGGTTTCGTGGTGCGGCTCGCCCGCGCCCTCGACGCACGGCCGCGACCCGAGGTGCCCGCCGCCGCGCTCGCGGAGTTCCGGACCGAGTTCCACCGGCTCGAACCGGACGCGCTGCGGTTGCTGGTCGCCGCCGACTCGGGCGCCGGGCTCGATGTGCACCTCCTCGGGGAGCTGCTGGGCCGAGGCCAGGACGACGTCGGCGAGATGATCGAGGCGGCGCGGGCGGCCGGCCTGCTCTCGCACGACGGCACGCTACTGCCGCTGGCGGCACGGGCACTGCGGAACCTGGTGCCCGCGGACCGGCGGCAGGCGGTGCACCGGCGGCTCGTGCGGCTGCGGCTCGACCGCGGCGGGCCGGTGCTTCCGCTGGTGCGGCCACTGCTCGACTCGGGAGTCGCCGCGGGGACGGACACCGCGGCGGCGTTCGAGGCCGCGGCCGGTGAGGCCGCCCCTGCTGATCCGGCGCTGGCGGCGCGGCTGTACGGCGCCGCCGTGGCGGCGGGCACTCCGGCGATCACGGTCGGCGCGCGCTGGGCGGAGGTCGCGGCACGCGCAGGCGATCTCGACACCGCGCTGCGGCTGGCCGACGAGGTGGTCGCCAGCGCGGATGCCCCGGACCGCGCCGATGGCGCCAGGGTGTCGGGAACCGCACTGGCGCACCGCGGGCAGCTCGCCCGCAGCGCCGAGCTGCACCGCTGGTCCGGCAGCACCCTGTCCACCGTGTACGCCGCACTCGGCCTGCTCGGGACCGGCCGCCCCGACGAGGCGCGGCGGCTGCTCGACGAGCCGTCCGGCGGGGAACCCCCGACGCTGCTCGCCGGGGCGATGTCGGCCACCGCGCGAGCGCTGCTGGAGTCGATCTCCGGAGCGCCGACCGCCGCACTGTCTACATTGGTCAGCTCGGCGGAGATGCTGGAGCCCGTCGGCCGGTCGGTGCTGCTGCCGGACAGTCCGGCGGCGCTCGGCGCCGTCGTCGGCATCCACTGTGGCGAGCTGGGCATCGCGGAGCCGCTGCTGGAACGGGCGGTCGCCGCCGAGTGCGGCGACACCGCGCTGGCCGCGCGGCACCGGCTGCTGCTGGCGTGGGTCGCGATGGTGCGCGGCAACACCGAACTCGCCACGGAACGGCTGCGCGCCGCCGGCGAGGAGCTGCCCCCGAGGGACTGGTTGTTCGCGGTGGGGTTGCGGGCCGGCCTGGCGCGACGGTCCAGCGACCTCGCCGCGCTGCGGCTGGTCTGGGGCGAAGCCTGCGAGGCGGTGATCCGCCACCCGGTCGACCTGTTCACGCTGCTGCCTTTCGGCGAGCTCGCGGTCGCGGCGGCGCGGCTCGGCGACCGCGACCGGCTGGCACATCATCTGCGGCGGGCATGGGACCTGCTGCACACCCTCGGCGATCCTCCACTGTGGACAACTCCGTTGCACTGGAGCTGCCTGCATGCCGCCATCATCGGCGAGCGGCAGGAGGAGGCCCGCGAGCACGCCTCCGCGCTGGCGGCGGGCGCAGGCCACGGGGCCTACTTCGCCGCGGTCGCCGAGGCGGCCGAATGCTGGCTCGACGTGATCGGCGGAGCCGTCGACCCGGGACGAGCGGAGGCGGCGGCGCGGGGCCTGCACGGCGCGGGCCTGTGGTGGGACGGTGCGCGGCTCGCCGGGCAGGCCGCGATCCGGACCACCGACCGCAAGGCGATGGTCGCGCTGCTGGACTGCGCACGGATGCTGCAGGGCAGGGCGGGCACCGACGCCGCGGGGGATGCGGCGGCCGAGCCGGGCGGCACCGCCCGGCTCAGTGAGCGCGAGTACCAGGTGGCCGAACTCGTCGTCGCCGGGCTGACCTACCGGCAGGTCGGCGACCGGCTCTACATCTCGGCCAAGACCGTGGAGCACCACATGGCCCGGATGCGGCAGCGACTCGGCGCCACCAGCCGCGGTGACCTGCTCGCCCAGCTCCGCGCCCTGCTCACCGCTCGTGAGTGAGGAACCAGCTCGGGTGCGGGTGTCCCCGCAAGGCGGAGCTGACTCTGTTTCAGACTCACGAGGCGGTGGGGTGGGTGGACGCGCGGATCATGAGTTCGGGGCGCAGGCGTTCCGACTCGACGTGCTCGCCCTGCAGCAGCCGGGCCAGCAGGTCGATCCCGCGGCGGCCCATCTCGTGCATCGGTGAGCGCACCGTGGTCAACGGCACCGGCAGTTCCGCGGCCAACGGGGTGTCGTTGAAGCCGGCCACGGCGATGTCGGCACCCACCCGCAGCCCCTGGTCGCGCACCGCCCCGAAGGCACCGATCGCGGCGAAGTCGTTCACCGCGAAGATCGCCGACGGCCGCTCGCCCCCGGCGAGCAGCGCTTCGGTGGCCTCGTGCCCGCCCCGCGCGTCGAACCGCGAGTGCACGATCCGGTGCCGCGGTATCTCGACCCCGGCGTCGGCGTAGGCGTCGACGAAGCCGCCCGTGCGGTCGATGCCGGTGCTCGCGTACGGCTCGCCCGCGACGACGGCGACGTCGCGGTGCCCGAGGCCGAGCAGGTGCTCGCCGAGCATCCGGCCACCGAGGTAGTCGTCGCACGTCACCGACGGATAGTCCCCTGCCCGCCTGCTGACGAGCACGAACGGAACACCCCTCGCGGCGACCTCGCCGAGGAACTCCGCGTCGACATAGGCATCTCCGAAGATCATTCCGTCGACCCTGCGCGCCAGCACCATCTCCGTGCGGGCGCGCTGGATGCCGGGGACGTCGCGCGTGTTGGTGACGAAGGTGGAGAGGCCGTGTTCGCCCGCGGACTCCTCGATCCCCTCGTAGATCGTCGCGAGCACGATGTCCGACAGCCTGGGCACGAGCACGCCGACGAGGTTGCTGCGCCGGGTCCGCAGGCTAGTCGCGTGCGGATTGGGCCGGTAGCCGAGTTCGTCGGCGAGCCTGCGGATGCGCTCGACCGTCGCGCTTGAGGCCGCGCGGTGACTCTCGTCCGGCTTGGCGTGCAGCACGCGCGACACCGTGGACACGTGCAGCCCCAGCCGATCGGCGAGCATCCGCAGGGTCACCGGCGGCGTTCTGTCCGCTCCCAATTGCTCGCTCCGCCTCAGCCGCCGAACGGTTTTCCAGGATCGTAACAGCGGGTTCATTGACTCCGGCCATCCTCTGAGCCATGATACCCAAACGTTTGGCCCAAACGTTTGGGCAATTTGCTCGAGGAGGTTCATCGCGTGCGTAGAGTCGTCGTCCTGTCCACCGGCGGAACCATCGCGACCCGCCGGGGCGTCGCCCACGACGACGCGAGCGCGCTGCTGCAGCGCCTGCCGGTCGATCCTGGGGTCGTGCTGGACGGGGCCGACGTGTTCTGCCTCGGCAGCTACCTGCTGTCCCCGCGGGAGATGCGCGAGATCGTGCACCGGGCACACGCCGCGCTCACCGACCCCGACGTGCTCGGCGTCGTCGTCACGCACGGCACCGACAGCATGGAGGAGACGGCGTTCCTCGCCGAGCTGTTCCACACCGATCCGAGGCCCGTCGTGTTCACCGGAGCGCAGCTGCCCGCCGACGCGCCGGACGGTGACGGCCCGCGCAACCTCGCGGACGCCATCACGGTCGCCGCCGCAACCGCGGCCCGCGACCACGGAGTACTGATCACCTTCGGCGGGCAGGTCTTCACCGCCCGCGGCACGCGCAAGACGCACACCCTGGCGCCCGCCGCGTTCTCCGCGCCGGACGGCGGCCCGATCGGCCACGTCCTGGACGGAACCGTCGAGCTCACCACCGCACCCGCCCGCTCGGCGGCGCTCGACCTGGCCGCCTTCGACCTCGGCGGCGTCCGGGTCGACGTGGTGGCCTGCTATCCCGGCACCGACCCGGTCGCTCTCGACGCCGTGGTCGCGGCGGGCGCGAGCGGGGTGGTGCTCGAGGCCACCGGCGCGGGCAACGCGAACCCGGCGATCCGGGATGCCGTGGCCCGGCTGACCGATACGGGGGTCGTCGTGGCCCTCTCCACGCGCGTGCACGCCGGCCCGGTCGCGCAGCTGTACCGCAACGGCGGCGGCATCGACCTCGTCGAGGCGGGGGCCGTTCCGGTCGGCGACCTGCGTCCCGCACAGGCACGCGTGCTGCTCACCGCCCTGCTCGGCTGCTACCGCGATCCCGCCAGGGTCGCCGGTGAGCTGCGCGGGCGCTCGTCTCTGACCGAAAGGAACTAAGGCTCATGGCCAAGGAAATTCTCGTCGCGTTCGGCGTGGACGTCGACGCCGTCGCCGGCTGGCTCGGCTCGTACGGCGGTGAGGACTCCCCGTGTGACATCTCCCGCGGGCTGTTCGCCGGGGAGGTCGGCGTCCCCCGGCTGCTCCGCCTCTTCGAGCGCAACGACCTGCGCACCACGTGGTTCGTTCCCGGCCACTCGCTGGAGACGTTCCCCGACCAGACCCGCATGGTGGTCGACGCGGGGCACGAGATCGGCGCGCACGGCTACTCACACGAGAACCCGGTCGCGATGACCCGCGAGCAGGAGAGCGCGATCCTGGACCGCAGCATCGAACTCATCGAGAAGCTGACCGGCAACCCGCCCACCGGCTACGTCGCGCCGTGGTGGGAGTTCTCCCCGGTCACCAACGAGCTCCTGCTGGAACGCGGCATCAAGTACGACCACTCGTTGATGCACGACGACTTCACGCCGTACTACGTGCGGGTCGGGGACAGCTGGACGAAGATCGACTACTCCCGGCCCGCCCAGGAGTGGATGAAGCCGCTCGTGCGCGGGCAGGAGACCGGGCTCGTCGAGATCCCCGCCAACTGGTACCTCGACGACCTGCCGCCGATGATGTTCGTGAAGGCCAGCGCCAACAGCCACGGGTTCGTCAACCCGCGCCACCTGGAACAGCTGTGGCGCGACCAGTTCGACTGGGTGTACCAGGAGCTGGACTACGCCGCGTTCACCATGACGATCCACCCCGACGTGTCCGGCCGCCCGCAGACACTGCTGATGCTGCAACGACTCATCGAGCACATCAGCGGCCACGAAGGTGTGCGCTGGGCGACCTTCGACGAGATCGCCGACGACTTCCTGGCGCGGTCCCCGCGCGCTTGACCCCGCTCCCCGACCCGTACGCACTGTGTCTTCCTGGAAGGGCACTCCCATGTCCGGAACTCCCACGGCAAGCACGCCGGGAACGACGAAGACGTTCCCGCGCATCGGTGTCCGCGCCACCCGGAAGGCGACGATCATCGCCTTCTTCGCGTGGCTGTTCGCCGTCTTCGACTACATCATGTTCGGCACCCTGCTGCCCGAGATCGCCGGGGCGTTCGGCTGGACCGCGGCCACGGCGGCACTGGTGTCTACTTTGGTCTCCGTCGGGACCGCGGTGTTCGCGCTGGGCGTCGGGCCGGTCGTGGACCGGATCGGCCGCCGCAAGGGCATGATCCTCACGGTGTCCGGCACGGCGCTCGCCTCGGCGGCCACCGCCGCGACACCGAACGCGGCCTACCTCGTCGGCGTGCGGGCGCTCGGCGGTCTCGGGCTCTCCGAGCAGGCCGTGAACGCCACGTACCTCAACGAAATCTACGCGGTCACCGAGGACGAGGCGATCAAGAAGCGGCGTGGCCTCGTCTACAGCCTCGTGCAGGGCGGCTGGCCGCTCGGCGTGCTGCTGGCCGCCGCGTTCGTCGCCGTGTTCCTGCCGCTGATCGGCTGGCGGGGCTGCTTCCTGCTCGCCGTGTTCCCCGCGCTCCTGATCGCCCTGATGCGCCGGGGCCTGCGGGAGAGCCCGCAGTTCGAGCTCGAACTGGAGCTGCGGAAGCTGCGCAAGGCAGGCAAGGGCGCGGAGGCCGCCGAACTGGCCAGGGCCTACGGGGTGGAGGACCAGGCGTCCACCCCGCTGGTGGCGATCTTCCGCGGCGCTGCGCTGCGCAACACGCTCGTGCTCGGCTTCGCCTGGTTCACCAACTGGTTCGGCATCCAGGTGTTCAGCGTGCTCGGCACCACGGTGCTCACCGAGGGCAAGCAGGTCAGCTTCTCGAACTCGCTGCTGATGCTGATCGTGATCAACGCGGTTGGCTACCTCGGCTACGTGACGCACGGCTGGATCGGGGACAAGCTGGGACGCCGCAACGTCATCGCGTTCGGCTGGATCACCTCCGGCGTGCTGTTCGCGCTCATGCTCACCGTCGCCGACGCAACGATCGCCGTCATCGTGCTCTACTCCCTCGGCATGTTCTTCCTCGTCGGCCCGTACGCCGCGCTGTTGTTCTACATGGGCGAGTGCTACGACACGCGCTGCCGCGCCACCGGCACCGCGTTCCTCAACGCGCTGTCCCAGCCGGGCGCCATCCTGGCCGGCGCGATCGTGACGGCCCTGCTCGCGGCCGGAAGCGACTGGGGCGAGGCGGCGCTGATCGTCGGCGCGGTCGGCACGTTCCTCTCCGGGTTCGTGATGTTCGGCGCCCGCAAGGCGGAGGTGCTCGAGGGATGACGGTAGCGGCCATCACCGGCGCCGCGAGCGGGATCGGCCGCGGGCTCGCCGTCGCCTACGCCGAGCGCGGTGTGCGGACCGTGCTCGGCACCTTTCCGGGCGATCCGCACGATCCACTGGAGACGGTCAGGGCAGTCCGGGCGGCCGGTGGCGAATGCGTGGTGCACGAGGTGGACGTGCGCGACTCCGCGCAGGTCGAGGCGTTCGCGCAGCGAGCCGTGGCCGAATGGGGCAGGCTCGACATCGCGGTGGCCAACGCCGGGGTGCTGCACAGGGCGGCGCTCGCCGAGCTCACCGACGCCGCGTGGGACGACATGCTGTCGGTCGATCTCGCCGGGGTGCTGCGCACCCTGCGCTCGGCCGCCGCGCTGATGGACGGCGGTGCGCTGGTGGCGGTGTCGTCGATCGCGGGCGGCGTGTACGGCTGGGCCGAGCACGCGCACTACGCGGCGGCGAAGGCGGGCGTGCTCGGGCTGTGCCGGAGTCTCGCGGTGGAGCTCGCGCCGCGCGGAATCCGTGTCAACACGGTGATTCCCGGATACGTCGTCACGCCGCAGTCGCTGGACCCGGTCAACTCGCTCGGCCCGGACGGGCTCGACCGGGCGGGGCGGGGCATCCCGCTCGGCCGGGCGGGACGGCCGGAGGAGGTGGCGGCGGCGATCCGCTTCCTCACCTCGCCGGAGGCGTCGTACATCACCGGGCAGGCCGTGATCGTCGACGGTGGGCTCACCGTCCGGATGCCGACCTGAGGAGGCTCCCTTGCCACTACTGGAGAACCGGACCGCGCTCGTGGTCGGCGGGACCGGCGGCATCGGCCGCGCGATCGCGGCGGCCTACGCCCGCGAGGGCGCCGAGGTGGTCGTGGCCGACCGTGCGGAAGCCGCCGTCCGCATCGACGTCACCGACGAGGACTCGGTGCGCGCGGCGGTCGAGGAGGCGAACCGGCGGCTCGGCCGGATCGACGTACTGGTCAACTCCGCGGGCATCCTGACCGAGTCGCCGCTGACCGAGATGTCGGCGCAGACGTGGGCGGAGACGATCGCGGTCGACCTCACCGGGGTGTTCCTGTGCTGCCGCCACGTCGTGCCGGGCATGGTCGAGCGTGGCTTCGGCCGGGTCGTCAACATCGCCTCGCAGCTCGGGATCAAGGGCGGCCGCGGGCTGGCGCACTACTCGGCGGCCAAGGCCGGGGTGCTCGGGCTCACCAAGTCGCTCGCGCTGGAGGTCGCCGATCGGGGCGTGCTGGTCAACGCGATCGCGCCTGGGCCGATCGAGACACCGATGGTCGCGGGCATCACCGAGGAATGGAAGGTGGCCAAGCGGGCCGAGCTGCCGCTCGGCCGGTTCGGCACCCCGGAGGAGGTGGCCCCGGCCGCGGTGCTGCTGGCGAGCGATCCGGGCGGGAACCTGTTCGTCGGGCAGACGCTCGGCCCGAACTCCGGGGATGTGATGCCGTAGATGTGCGGAGCCTGCGGGGATCGCACGGCCGCCGACTGGACACGGCCGTGGTTCGCCGGCCTGCCGGCCAGGACGGCCGCCGCGCACGCGGCGCTGCGGCTGGCCGCCCGGCCGGGTTTGCGGGTGAGCGCGTGTCCCGGCGGCTGGCTGGTGACGGCGCCGACGGGCCGGACGACGGCGTGCGGCGGGCTGGATGCGCTCGTCGCGGCCGTCCGCCCGTGGGGCCCGGCGGTTCCGGAGCTGCTCCCGGGACCGCCGGTCCGGCTTCCGGCACCGCCGCCGGACGGGCGCCGTGGGGTGGTGCTGCGCGTGCGGCCGGACGCGCGGCCGGTGGGTCTCGCCGAGGGTCTCCGCGAGGTGACGGTGCCGGACGAGAACGCGGCGCTGGCCGTGCTCGCGCGGCTGGCCACGGTGCCGTGGTCGCTGCACTGCTACCTGCGCGCCGTCGCCGGGGTGGAGGCCGCGTGGGGCCTGCCCGCGGAAACGGTCACCGGCGCCGCGCCGGACGTGCTGGCCTGGCTGGAGTGGGTCCGGCAGGCCGGCGAACTGGACGGCCGCGCGATCGCCGCTCGTTGCCCTCTGGAAGGCGGGCACACGCTGGACGTCGAGGTCCGCGCCGGTCACGTGGTCCGCGCCCTCGTGAGTGTGAAACCGAGTTAGAACGCGGTTTCACACTCACGAGGGCGGGCGAGTCAGTAGCGGCGGTCGACGACGGCGCTGGTGCTGCTGTACCAGCGGATGTAGCCGTGCTGGAAGTTGTTCCGCCTGCCGCCGCTGACGCTGAACTCCCCGCTGGTCGGGTAGCCCAGGTACGACCGCTCCCAGCCGAGCGAGGCCCAGCGCCGGCGGATCGCACCGTACACCTCGTGCGCACCGTTGCCGGGCGACCAGTAGATCGACGCCGCCTTCGAGAAGTGGTTGTACCGGCCCACGCCGTCCGGCGTCGGTCGCTCGTCCGTCGCCGGGTACCCCATCGGGCCCCGCTCCCAGCCCAGCGCCGCCCACTTCCGCCGGATCGCACCCCACACTCCCTGCGCGCCGGTGCCCGGCGAGTAGTAGATCGACGCAGGGCCCGTCGCCGGGTCACCCGANGGTCCGCGCCCTCGTGAGTGTGAAACCGAGTTAGAACGCGGTTTCACACTCACGAGGGCGGGCGAGTCAGTAGCGGCGGTCGACGACGGCGCTGGTGCTGCTGTACCAGCGGATGTAGCCGTGCTGGAAGTTGTTCCGCCTGCCGCCGCTGACGCTGAACTCCCCGCTGGTCGGGTAGCCCAGGTACGACCGCTCCCAGCCGAGCGAGGCCCAGCGCCGGCGGATCGCACCGTACACCTCGTGCGCACCGTTGCCGGGCGACCAGTAGATCGACGCCGCCTTCGAGAAGTGGTTGTACCGGCCCACGCCGTCCGGCGTCGGCCGCTCGTCCGTCGCCGGGTACCCCATCGGGCCCCGCTCCCAGCCCAGCGCCGCCCACTTCCGCCGGATCTCGCCCCACACACCGTGGGCGCCGGTGCCCGGCGAGTAGTAGATCGACGCGGGGCCCGTTGCCGGGGTACCGGCGAAGTGGTTGTACCGGCCCACGCCGTCCGGCGTCGGCCGCTCGTCCGTCGGCGGGTACCCCAACGGGCCCCGCTCCCAGCCCAGCGCCGCCCACTTCCGCCGGATCTCGCCCCACACTCCGTGGGCGCCGGTGCCCGGCGAGTAGTAGATCGACGCAGGGCCCGTCGCCGGGTCACCCGAGACGTGGTTGTACCGGCCCACGCCGTCCGGCGTCGGCCGCTCGTCCGTGCTCGGCGGCCCGAACCGGCCGTGCCCGCCGAGGGCGAGGTAGCGGTCGAGGTTTCTGCCGTGCACCTCGTGCACGCCGGTCGCCGCCGACCAGTAGAGCTTGCCCTGCTCGTAGGCCCGATGGTGCACGGCGCCGTCGACGATCTCCGGGCCGGTCGGCGCGCCCAGCAGCGCGCGCAGCTCCGGTTCGGCTTCGTAGCGCTGCTCGATCGGGGTCGAGTAGTGCGCGTTCAGGGTGAGGTCCTCGCCACCCATGGTCAATGTCCGCGAGCGGCTGCCCACGCCGTCCGTCCAGGCCGCGAACGAGGAGACACCGTCGCGCGCGGTGTCCGCCGCGATCACGTCGAACGTCGCACCCTCGGCGACCATCGCCGAGCTGACGCCGCCCTCGACGGGGATCTGCAGCGACGCGGGCACGTTGCTGTGCAGCGTCAGCAGGTGCTCCCGGGGCCAGGCGGTGTAGGTCCGGCTCGCGGACATGCCCTCGCTGTCGGTCACCGTGGCGGTCAGCGCCATCCGCGAGTCCGGATGATCAGTGAACGGCAGCGAGTACGCGGGGCCGTCCCCGCTCACACCGGGATGGGCATGGCAGGTGGCATCCTCGGGGCAGTGCTGGATGCTGCTCGTCCAGCTGACGGTCAGCGCGCCGTCCTCGGCGTCCGTCGCAGTCGCACTGAGCTGGACGGGCTCCCCGACTGCGAACTCCACGTCGTCGCCCGGCGTGACCAGATCCAGCTCCGGCGAGTGGTTGCTGGGGAGCACGGCGATCTCCGTGGTGTCGCTCGCGCCGAGCGTGTCGGTCACCGTCAGGGTCGCCGTGAACCGCTCGGGGCTCTCGCCGTAGGTGTGCGTTGCCTGCGCCCCGGTGCCGGTCGCGCCGTCACCGAAGTCCCATGCGTAGCTCAGCGCGTCGCCGTCGAAGTCGTAGGAGCCTGCGCCGTCGAACGTGACCGTCCGGGTCGCCGGATCGGTGCGAAGCTCCGCCTTCGCGACCGGCGCGGTGTTGCCCTCGGTGTAGCTGAGCCTGCTCAGCTTGCCGGTGCCGATGTCGGCGAAGACGAGGTCGCCGTTGGCCGCCGCGGCGAACTTCACCGGCCGTCCGATGTCGACGCCCAGTGGCGGGCTCTGGGGCGGCTCGGTCAGGTTGCCCTGCACGTCGAAGCGCATTGACCAGAGCTTGTTCCGCGTGTAGTCGCCGAAGAAGTACGCGCCCCGGTACTGCTCGGGGTAGCTGGTGCCGGAGTAGAAGATGCCGCCGGTGACGCTGTTGGCCTGGTCGGTCCCGGTGCCGTGCCGCAGGGCCACGAGCGGCTCGGTGTTGGCGACGCCGGAACAGCCGGCCAGGTCGGTGTAGCCGGGAGTGCGTGCCGAGCCCTCCCAGCACGGCCAGCCGTAGGAGCGGCCGGGTTGCACCACGTCGATCTCTTCCCAGGTGTTCCAGCCGACGTCACCCACCACGGGCTGTCCCGTCCGCGCGTCCAGCGACAGCCGGAACGGGCTGCGGAAGCCGCTGGCGTACACCTTGCTGCGGGCGGAGTCGGGGTTCGCGGGGTCGTAGTAGGGGTTGGCCGGAACGCCGAGCCCGTCGGCGGTCAGGTGGAGGATCTTGCCGCGCAGCACGTCGAGGTCGAGTGCACCCAGCGCCCTGGGGTCGACCTTGGTGTAGTCGGCGTCGTCGCCGAAGGAGACCCAGAGGGTGCCGTCCGGTGCGGCGACGATCCCGGTGAGGCCGTGCACGACCGCGCCGCCCGGCTCCTCGAACAGCACCCGCTCCAGGGTGAGCCCCGTCGGCTCGGGGGAGCCGGTCACGGCATAGCGTTCGAGCCGGTACACCCGGCCGCCACCGACCGGGACCGACCTGGCGAGGTAGATCCGGCGGGAGGTGCCGTAGTCAGGCGCCACCGCGAGGCCGACGAGGCCCAGGTCGCCCTCGGTGGCGGCGGGGAGCTGGGCGATCGTCCGGGATCGCCCTTCCGGCGACACCCACGCGACGGTGCCCTCCTTGCCGGTGCTCAGCAGCCCGCCGTTGCCCGGCAGGTACGCGAAGTCGGTGAGGGCCCACGGCGCCTGCCCGCTCGGCTGGTCGCGCAGCACGAAGCCGGGTGGCAGGGTCGGCGCGGCCGAGGTCGGCGGCGCGGGCACCGCCACCAGCAGACCGGCCACCATCAGGGTGGCCCCGAGCAGCACGACTGCCGCCCGGCCGATCGCGGACACGGGTGTGCTGCGGTTCCCCTCAGAAGCCATACTCTCCGCATCGTTGGGGGGAGCGACAGAGTTTCACTTAGCGGAGCGAAGTAATCCGACCGTAACTCCGCAGAACCTACAGTCCGCCCCAGGACCGGTGCCGCCGCGCCTCGTGTGTGCGTAGACGAGTTAGAACTCGTGTAGCCACTCACGAGGCCGGCCTGCTGCGAACGGCAGAACGCCGGGTGCCCGTTCTCGGGGCACCCGGCGTTCTGTCCGGCAGAGCGGTAGCGGTGGGATTTGAACCCACGGACGGGATTAACCGTCACACGATTTCGAGTCGTGCTCCTTAGGCCGCTCGGACACGCTACCGCCGACAAGCGTACTGCACGCCCTCAGCGCGCCTCGAAAGGGTCCGCGGGGTCGCGCTGACCCGCGAAGAAGCCGGCCAGCAGCGCGGCGCACTCGTCGGCGAGCACCCCGCCGAACACCTCGGGCCGGTGGTTCAGCCTGCGGTCGCGCACCACGTCCCAGAGCGAGCCGACCGCACCCGTGCGCGGCTCCCACGCGCCGAAGACCACGCGCGCCACCCTGGCGAGCACGAGCGCACCGGCACACATCGTGCACGGCTCGACGGTCACCGCGAGGGTGCAGCCCTCGAGCCGCCAGCCTTCGCCGAACTCGCGCGCCGCCGCCCGCAGCGCCAGTACCTCGGCGTGCGCGGTGGGATCACCCAGTTCCTCGCGGGCGTTGCGCGCCCGCGAGAGCACGGTCCCGTCCGGCGCGAACACCACGGCACCGACCGGCACGTCGGCCGTGTCCCCGGCCTCCCGTGCCACCGCGAGGGCCGCCCGGACCGCTCGTTCGGCCTCGGTGCCGCCGGGGGTCACAGCTCGTCGAGCAGCTTCGAGAACTGGTCGTCGAAGCCGCAGCGCTGCGCGATCATCTGGAGCTGCTCGTCGGGGTAGAGCTCAACCTCGTTGACGATCACCTCGAGCTCGGCGCCGGGCATCCCGAGATCGCTGAGGATCTCGAGGTCGCCCTCCGGCCACACCGTCTCGTCGTCCTCGTCCGGCGGGTCCACGCGGAGCAGGTCGAGCACGTCCGCGGCGATGTCGTAGTCCAGCGCGGCCGCGGCGTCGGAGAGCAGCAGCGACACCCCGGTGGGACTCGGTCTGACGATCACGAAGAACTCGTCGTCAACGGCGAGCAGCCCGAAGACCGCGCCGGGCGAACGCATCTTGCGCAACTCCGTGATCGCGGCGTCAAGCTCCGCGAGCGCGGCCGCGTCCAACGCGGTGCACTGCCACCGGCCGTCCTCGCGCACGACGGCCACTCCGAACCCCGTGATCGGTTCCTTCACCGCCATGTGCCCCACCGTATACCCGCGGAGACCTTCCCGATCACCGAAATCGCGCACGACGCGTGCCACTATCGAGACCATGACCGGACCCACCGAGCTGCCCTCGCTACCCGACGCCCGCTTCGCCGCCCTGCTGGCCGAGGCAAGGGCGCTCCAGCCAGGAACCGTCGCCCTGCGCCGCGAGGTGCACCGGCGCCCCGAGCTCGGCCTGCACCTGCCGGAGACCCGGGCGGCGATCCTGCGCGCGATCGAGGACCTGCCGGTGGAGATCACCCAGGGCAGGTCGACGACCTCGGTCACCGCGGTGCTGCGCGGTGGTAAACCCGGCCCGGCGGTACTGCTGCGCGGTGACATGGACGCCCTGCCGATGACCGAGGACACCGGGGCCGAGTTCACCTCGGAGATCCCCGGCGCGATGCACGCGTGCGGTCACGACACGCACGTCGCGATGCTCGCCTCGGCGGCCCGGCTGCTCGCCGCGCGCGCCGACGAGCTGGCCGGGTCGGTGGTGTTCATGTTCCAGCCCGGTGAGGAGGGTTTCCACGGCGCCCGGCACATGATCCACGAGGGGGTGCTCGACGCCGCGGGCTCCCGGGTGGACCGCGCCTTCGCGCTGCACACCTACGCCAACGCGCCGAGCGGGCAGATCCGCACCCGGCCCGGCCCGATCCTGGCCTCCGCCGACAGCTTCTTCGTGCGGGTCACCGGCAGGGGCGGCCACGGCTCGGCGCCGCACCACGCGCTCGACCCGGTCCCCGCCGCGGCGGAGATGGTGGGAGCACTCCAGGCGATGATCACGCGCCGGGTGAGCGTCTTCGAGCCTGCGGTGCTCTCGGTGACCCGCATCAGCGCGGGCACGACGTCCAACGTCATCCCCGAGACGGCCGAGCTGGAGGGCACGATCCGCACGCTGTCCGAGGGCACGAGGGAGCTCGTCCGCGCGGAACTGGCGAAGGTGTGCGAGGGCGTCGGCGCCGCGCACGGCTGCCGCGTGCTGGTCGACATCGAGCCGGGCTACCCGCCGACGGTCAACGATCCCGGTGAGGCGGAACGGGTCCTGCGCCTGGCCGGGGAGGTGCTCGGCGAGCGGCACGCGCTTGAGCTGGCGGACCCGATCATGGGCGCCGAGGACTTCTCGTACGTGCTGCAACGGGTGCCTGGCGCTTTCGCGTTCCTCGGCGCGTGCCCGCCGGAGGTCGCCGTCGAGGAGGTGGCGCCGAACCACTCGAACCGGGTGCGCTACGACGAGGCGGCGCTTCCGCACGGCGTCGCGCTGTACGCCGCGTTCGCGCTCGACACCTTGCGCGGGTAAGGCAGGATGTGCCCCGTGCGAGACGTGTGCGTGATCGGCCTCGGATTGATCGGCGGCTCGCTGCTGCGCGCCGCCGCCACCGCGGGCAGGACGGTGTGGGGCGCGACGGACTCCGCGGTGGACGCCGGGAAGGCCCGCGCCGACGGCTACGACGTGTCGACCGACCTGCCCGGCGCGCTGCGCAGGGCGGCCGAGCATGAAGCGATCGTGGTGCTCGCGGTGCCGCTGACCGCGGTCGGCGACGTGCTCCGCGAGGTCGGCGAGCACGCTCCTGGATGCCTGCTCACCGACGTCACCAGCGTCAAGGCGCCGGTGCTCGACTCGGTGCGCGAACTCGCTCCCGGCTGCCGTTACGTGGGCGGGCATCCGATGACCGGCACCGCGAAGTCGGGCTGGGCCGCGGGCTCCTCGACGCTGTTCGCGGGTTCGGTCTGGGTGGTGTGCGCGGAGGAGGACACCGACCTGGCGGCCTGGGCGGAGGTCACCACGCTCGCGCTGGACACCGGCGCCCAGGTGGTGCCCCTCGGTTCGAGCGCGCACGACGAGACGGTGGCCAGGATCTCGCACCTGCCGCACCTGCTCGCGGCGGTCCTCGCCGCCGTCGGTGCCTACGGCGGGCCGCTCGCGGCCACGCTCGCGGCGGGCTCGTTCGGCGACGGCACCCGGGTGGCAGGCACGCGACCCGACCTGGTGCGCGCGATGGCCGAGGGCAACCGCGCGGCGCTGCTGCCGGTCCTGGACGAGGCACTCGGCAAGCTCGGCGCGGCCCGCGGCTCGCTCGCCTCCACCGGCGGACTCGCCGCGACGATCCAGGCCGGTTACAACGGCGTCCGGTCCCTCGCCGAGCAGCGCTCGGCCGCACGGACCGGGGTACGGGTGAACCTCGCGGCACCCGACGCCCGCGACGGCCTGCTGGCGCTCGGCGAGCGTGGCGGGCGGATCACCGCGATCGATGGGGACACCGCGATCGGCGAGGTCACCTGACTCGCCGCGCCCCGGCGGGACCGATGTGGCACCGGTGCGTCACCACGGCCGATGCCACATCCGGGGTCACCTCGGCGGCTGCTGGCCACCGCCCTCGGGGCCGCCCTTGCCGCCGCCCTCCTGCTTGTGCAGGAACTCCTTCGCCTTCCTCGTCGCGCCGTCGATCTTGTCGGCCTGCTTGCCGAACCGGGACTTGGCGAAGCCGCTCGCCTTGTCCAGCCCCTGCTCGACCTTGCCACTGTTCTTGCCCAGCGCGTCCTGCGCCTTCTTCTTCAGGTTGTTGAAGTCCATATCTTCAATGGACCAGCATTTCCGCGCGTTCGCAACGTGGGGCACCCGTTTGATGAGCAGAAACACCGGAACCGTCAAGTCCGCGTGAAGCCGGGGCCGCGTACGGCGTCGAACGCGGCCTCCAGCGCGTCGGTCACACCGGCGAGCCGGTCGGTGCCAGGGAGCTCCACCTCGGCGGGTTCGCGCTGTTGCCGGACCGCGGTCGCGAGCTCGCCGAGCGCGCCGGTGAGCAGGCGCACAGCGGCCTCGCCGGGCGGCTCGGCGCCGTGCTCCACCGCGACGACGACCTCCGTCACGGCGTCGGTGACGCGTTCGAGCGCCACGATCGCCGGCCACCACGCGGCCGCCTGCCTGCCCGCGGCGGAGGGCTCGACCACCACCTGCTGGAACGCGGTACGCAGGTCGGCGAGCCCGCGGTAGGCCCGGCGGCGGCAGCGGGAGCGTTCGGCCCGGTCGTGGGCCGTCGTGGCGGGCAGAAGTCCGCGCTCGACGTAACCGGCGACGGTCTCGGCGACCTCCGCCAGCCGCCCGCCGACCCTCGGCCGCCTGCTGCCGGGCCAGAGCAGATAGCCGAACACGAGCACGATCGCGCAGCCCAGAGCGGTGTCCACCAGCCTGGCGAGCACCAGCGGCCAGTCGCCACCGGCCGTCAGGTCCATCTGCACGATGATGAGCGGCGTGATGAACGCGCTGAGGATGCCGTAGTTGCGGACCTTGCCGATCGCCGCGCCCGCCGCGAACAGCGCGACCAGCACCACGAGGGCGAGACCGTGCACGCCCAGCCCGAGCACGGCCGCACCGAACCCGACGCCCACGACCGTGCCGAGCCCGCGCAGCACGGCGCGGCCGAACACCGAGCCGAAGTCCGGCTTCAGCACGATCCCCACCGTGAGCGTGATCCAGTACGAGCGCTCGGTCGGCACCAGCACGCCGACCAGTTCCGCGAGCGCGACGCAGAGGGTCAGGCGCAGCGCGGCGATCCAGGTGAGCGGACCGGACGTGAGCGAGCGCCCCCATTCGGCGACCCGCTGCCAGGGCGGGACACGGGCGCGCCGCTCGCGGGGCTCGCCCTTGCCGATCCTGGCCAGTGCCGCGTAGAGGGCCGCGACCGCCTGGTCGTCGGAACTCCCGCGCGGCGGCTCCGGTAGCGGCGCCCGGGCCAGCACGGCCGTCGCGAGTGCCGTGAAGTGCTCGACCAGCTCGCGGGGCACCCGGCTGCCCGCGTTGACCACGGCCACCGACGCCTCCACCGCGGGAGTGCTCGCGGAGAGCAGGTTGAGCAGTTCCCGGTAGGTCGCGTCCCGCCCGGACAGCCACGAGCGGGCGGTGAGCAGCCGGTCGTAGGCGGTGTTCAGCGCGCTGGTCAGTTGCTGCCGGGCGGCCAGCGACGTAGCCGCGTCGCCGGCCGAGAGCATCCCGGCGAGCTCGATGTAGACCTGCGCGACGGCGCTGCGTTCGGGCGAGGTGGCGTGCACCGTCCAGCCGACGAGGGCCACGAGCAGCCCCCACGCCCCGCCCGCGCAGAAGGCCACGAAGGCGGCTTCCGGCTCGGTGCCGAGCGCGTGCTGGCCGGTGCCGAGCACGGTGAACACGAGCAGTTGCAGCGCGGCGACGGAGGCGTTGCTGCCCGCGGCGCTGATCAGCGCCGAGATCGCGGCGACCAGTACGACCGCGGGGATGGACAGTGCCGGGTCGGCGCTGGTGAACAGGCCGATCGCGAAGCCGGCCACCGCGGCGCCGACGGCCCCGCCGAGGCGCTGTGCCCGGTACCGGTACGGCCCCGCGGAGTCGGCGAGCAGCGTCGGCAGTGCCCCGGTGGACACCAGCGCGCCGATCCGGACGTCGCCGAGCGCGAACGCCACGGCCAGCGGGGCGGACAGCGCGACGGCGGCTCGCACCGCCCGTGACCAGGGCACCGGCGTGGTCGTGCTGCGCAGCAGGTGGACCAGCCAGCGCGGCGGGGCGAAGTCGGCACGGGACGGGCGCACGCCGCCATCTTGACTGACGCCGTTTAGGGTCTTGCGGACATCGAGTGAATCGCGTGAGCAGAGGAGGCCGACGGTGGGCGGGACGTACTCGTTCGAGGTCCGGCGGACGAGCAGTGCGCCGCCGCGGGAGCTGTTCCGGCTGGAGACCGACGGCGCGCTGTGGTCGGAGTGGGCGAAGCCACTGATCGTCGTGTCCGGCTGGGAACGGCGGGGCGACCCCGACCCGGGCGGGGTGGGGGCGATCCGCAAGGTCGGCGCCTGGCCGCTCCTGATGCACGAGCAGACCATCGAGTACGAGGCCGATCGCAGGCACGTGTACACCTTCGCCGGCCCGCCCGCGCCGGTGCGCGACTACCGCGCCGAGGTGCTGTTCACGCCCGTCGCCGAGGGCGGCACGGAGCTGTGCTGGCGGGGTTCGTTCACCGAGGCGCTGCCCGGCACGGGACCGCTCGCCCGGGTCCTGCTGCTCGGCGCGATCCGCTTCCTCTCCGCCCGCCTGGTCCGCGCCGCCGAGCGCGGCTGAGCGCCGGGTTCACCCCGAGCCGAGGCACAGGAACGGCCGGCGCAGCGGGTCCACCGCCGTGGCCTCGGCGAGCGCGACGGCCGGTGAGGTGCCCGCCGCGAGCCTGCGATGCAGGTCGGTCATGGCGTCCGCCGCCGCACGGTCGCCGACCCTGGCGACCGCGCCGACCACGGTCCGCGAGCCGCTGGCCAACAGGGCGCCCGCGAATCCCAGCGCCTCCTCGCCTGGCCGGATGTGGCTCATCGCCAGCTCGCACGCCGCGAGCACGACCCGCTCAGGAGGCCGGCCCAGCCGCGCCGTCTCGTGCGCGAACAGCGGGCCGTCCACCAGCTCCAGCCGCGAGAACAGCGCGTTGGCCGGCTCATGGGCGCCGTGCGCCACCAGGTGCGCCAGCCCGGAGCCGTCCAGCGCGGAGAGCACGGCGGCGCTGGTGGCGTCCTCGCCCTCCACCAGCCGCGCACCCGGATAGACCGCCCGCAGCTGCCGCACCTCCCCGACCGCACCGGGCACGCCGGGCCCGCCGACCAGCACCACCGGTTCGGGCCGTGGGCCGCTGACCGCCGCCAGCCAGGCCGTCGCCGACGGCGCCACCGACAGCGGCCTGCCCCGCAGCGACGGCAGCGCCGCCCAGGGCAGCGCGTACAGCGAGCCGAGCGGGACGATCACCAGCTCCCGGTCGCCGAGCTGGTCCGCCAGCGGCCGGACCAGCAGCTCGTCCAGCCGGGCGGCGCGCCGGCGGGCGGAGCCGCTGACAGCGGTAACCAGCGGCTCCGGGAGCTGGTCCGGGGCGAGCGCGTCGAGATCGGCGTGCAGCTGCTTGGTGATCTCCACGGCCTCGGCGAGCGAACCGAGCCGCACCAGCCGGAACCGGCCGTCACGCACGACCACGGCCGCCAGTGAGTCACCGTTGCCGACCAGGCTCACCAGTACCCGGTCGCCGAGCCGCTCCGCGACCTCCTCCGGCGCGGACACCGGACGGGGCCTGCCCCACTGGCTCGTGTACCAGCCGAGCCTGCTGGCCTCCCGCTGCAGCCAGGCGTAGCGGTGTTCGAGCATCGTCACAGGCTTGCCCCCGAGCCTGCGCTGCTGAACGGTGCGCTGTACCTGCCGCATCTCGGTGATGTGCCTCGCCAGCACCGGATCGTCGATCGCGGGCAGCGGCTCGTAGCGGTAGACCTGCGCGCGGGTGCGTTCCTGCCACGCGAACAGCCGCCGGGCACCTGCCTGCCCACGTGCCCGGGAGAGCACCATCCCGACGGCGAGCCCGCCCAGCTCCTGACCGTGGACCGCGGTGCCGCAGAGCAGGTCGAGGCCGCCCATGCGGTCCCTGGCCCAGCCGAGCTCGGCCAGCCCGTTGCGCGCCTGCGCCAGCGCCGAGCGCACCCGGCCCTCGGCGACGGCCAGTTCCGCCCGGCACAGCCGCAGCAGCATCCGGTGGTCCACCGGCGAGGTCCGCTGCGGGTTCGGCACGCGCGCGAGCTGTTCCTTCGCCGCTGCCACCGAGCCACGGCGCAACAGCAGCCGGACCGCGAGCAGCCGTGCCGCCGCCGTCTCGTCGCGCAGGCCGAGATCGGCGAGCCGGTCGGCGAGACCGACGAGGTTCGCGGGCAGCGGCGCGGGCGGGCGGGCGTCCCCGGCCAGCACCGCCATCGTGTCGGCGCGCAGCCGGGTGAGCGCGGCGACCTCCGCCCACGGCCGGTTGCCCCGGCGCAGGAACCGGCGGCGGGCTGCGACCGCGAGCCGCCGGGCCATCTCGTAGTCGCCCTGGAGCATGGCAGCGGCCGCCCGCGCGACCTCCGCCTCGGCGACGTCCTGGATCACGCGGTTGCGGCGCAGGTCGGGCAGCGCCTCGTCGAGATGCCGGGCCGCCTCTTCCGCCAGGCCCGCGACCAGCAGTGCCCGCGCCTGGTCCAGCCGTACCCTGGCCACCCAGCCCGGTGCCGCGGACTCCAGGATCCGGGCCGCCTCGTCGTAGTGGCGCAGTGCGCCGGGGATATCCCCGGTGAGCTGCGCGAGGTCGCCGAGCCCGTGCCGGGCCTTGCCGGCCAGCCGGGTGTGCCCGTGTTCGGCGGCCAGCGTGAGCGCTCGCTGGAAGTCCCTGGACGCGGCGTCGAGGTTGCCCATCTCGGCATGGATCTGGGCCCGGTTGGTGACGGTGCGGGTGAGCAGCAGCCCGTCGTCGTCACTGTCACCGCCACCGCGTTCCAGCGTCGGGATGATGGCGTCGAACAGCGCCAGCGACTCGGCCGGGCGGCCGATGCGGAACAGCAGCAGGGCACGCTGTCCGGAGATCACCGCGGGCAGGGTCCGCCGGTCCCGGCCGTCCGGCAGGTTGCCGAGTTGCTCCTCAGCCGCACGCAGGCCCGCGAAGCCCTCAGCGGTGGAACCGACCTCGGAGGTGGCCAGCGCCAGGCTGATCAGCACCCGGATTCGTGCCGCGACGCGGTCGGCTCCGGTATCCGGCGCCGCGTCAAGGCGGCGCAGTGCGCGGCGCAGCAGCCGGATGGCCTCGATGTTGTGTGCGCTGCCGGCCGCGTCGTTGGCCCGGCGATGCAGGTCCAGGACGGCGGCGAGGGCTCGATTCGATTGGGAGGCACCGCGCACGCGGTCTATATGAGCACATCAGTCAACCGCGGTCTTCGCCCGGACGAGCTACAGCACAACGGCGGGTGTGACCACCGTGCGGCGACACGAAGCGCCGTCGATGTACACCACTATCTGGGTGGTTCCGCGCGGCACGGAGTCGAGCACGAATCGGCCACCGTCGTCCGCGGTGGTCGACGAGGAGCCGTGCCCCGCGACCCGGACCTCGACCCCGTACTCCCCCTCGGGCACCAGCCAGCCGTCGATGCGATGGCCCATGCCGACCTTCGTGAGGTTGATCATCACGGTGAGGTCGCTGACCGTGAACGTGATGGTGCCCTGATCCACGCTGCGCACACCCGCCATGGCGTCCGCCCGTTCCCAGCGGGCGACCTCGACGTCGAGGTCTTCCAGGGCGAGTGCGAACTGGACACGCTCGGCCAGACCCGCCGGGGGCGGGTCGACCTGGTCGACGACCCGGCCGAGCTCGGCTAGCAGCGTGTCGTCGTCAGGGTAGGTGCCCTCTTTCATGCGCTGCCCCCTTGAGCTTCCAGCAGGTCCCGCATCGTCTTCAGGCATCGGCTCCGGGTCGGACCGATGCTGCCGTGGGGCATGCGCAGGGTCTCGGCGACGAGCCGGTACTCCGCACGCCCCGCGAGAACCGTCAGCCGCAGCAGCTCCTGGCACCGCTGCGGCAGCTCGCCGAACGCCTGCCAGAGCCGCCGGTCGCGGTCCACGCGCACGGCCTCCGCCTCAGGCGCGGGCTGGGTGCTCGGCACGGCCTCCGCGAGCTCGTCGGTCAACGGCATTGACCGCGGCTTCTTGCCGACACGCTGGGCCTCCCGGCGCGTCGTGGTGATCAACCAGGCGGCCAGCGCCCTTGCGTCGGTGAGCCGGTCCAGGTGCCGGAACAGGGCGAGCCACACCGTCTGCACCACGTCCTCGGCGGTGTGCGCGTCGAGCCCGTTGCCCCGCGCCACCTGCCACACGAGCGGAGTCAGCTCGGTAACGAGCCGGTTCATGGCCGCACGGTTACCCACCCGCGCCTCGTGCATGCATGCCGCGTACAGGTCGTGACCCCGCAGACCCTCCCACGGAGGATCCGCCTCGGCGGTTCGAGCGTCGGTCACCGCAGCAGCCCTCCAGGTACGCGCTAGTCAAGTCGGCGCTGGCAGTATCTCGGGCTTGTCGGAACAAAGGAGGGCACTGGGGAAACTGGGATACATAGCTCACTCGTTCGGCCTAGCGGACAGTACGAAAACGACCGAGCGGCGCGGCCTGGTCTCCCAGGACCGCGCCAACTCGGCCTCGATGAGGTGCCGACCGGCGCCCACGACGTCGAGCGCCAGCCGGCGTACCCCACCTCCCCCTGGAGTCCCAGCCCCGCGGGACTCCGCTTCCGGATGGTCATCACCCCCACGGACGTACTCGTCGACGACCAGCCGGACCCCTTCCGGCAGGCGCAGTGACCACTGGTATCCGGACGTCCGGATTTCCGGTAGGCGTAGCTCCACCGTGTCCCCGACACGCAGTTCCGCTGTGCGCCCCGCATCGGACTGCGCGAGCCGGACCAGTGCCACTGCCCCTCCCGTTTTCTTGCTCCCGGACCGTGGTCCGGGGTGGTGGCGGCCGACGGCCCCCTCGACTGCCGGCCGCCACCAGCCTCTGCGGGCAGCTCCTCAGACCACGAGCTGGTCGATCTGCCCGTGCGCGTCCTCGTGGTAGGACACCGCCAGCCGGTTGTTCCTGGCCAGCAGGGCGAGCATGGTCAGATGGCTGTGCCCCGACTCCGAAGCGGGTGAGAGCCGCTTCCAGCCGACGCCCTGCACCCCGGCCCACACGCCGGGCGAGGCGTTGTAGGACCAGAGGTGCGTGATGAACCGGTGGTGGACCCAGCCACCGGACACCGCACCGGAGCCGTTGCCGACGGGGGCGGGCCGCGGCGGCGCGGCACCGCCCTGCACGGGTGGCGGCGTGTAGGGGTCCCAGCCGGTGGGCGCAGGCGGCGTGTCCGGCCGGGGCGGCGGCGAGTACGGATCCCAGCCGGTGGGCGCAGGCGGCGGGTCCGGCCGGGGCGGCGGCGAGGACGGATCCCAGCCGGGGGGCGCAGGCGGCGTGGCCGGCCGGGGCGGCGGCGAGGACGGATCCCAGCCGGGGGGCGCAGGCGGCGTGGCCGGCCGGGGCGGCGGCGAGTACGGATCCCAGCCGGTGGGCGCAGGCGGCGGCGCGTACGGGTCCCAGCCGGCCGGTGCGGGCGGCGCGGGAGGCGGCGAGTACGGATCCCAGCCGGTGGGCGCAGGCGGCGGGGCGTACGGGTCCCAGCCGGTCGGGGGTGCGGGCGGCGGTGCGTCCGGGCTGTCCGGGTCGACCGGCTCCGCCTGCTCGGGCTTCTCGGTCACGGTGTCGTCGGACATCGTGCTCCCCTCGGTCGTCGTTGTTCGGTGCTGTGGTTGTTCGGTGTTTCACTGGACGAGTTGGATCATGCTGAGTTCGTCGTCGACGATGTACGGCGCGATCACGCCGCCGTTCGCCCTGGCGAAGGTCAGCATCGCGAGCTTGTTGGTGGTGCTGTGTGCTCCTCCGGACAGGCGGGTCCAGCCCAGGTTCTCCAGGTAGACCCAGCCGTTGGCGTCGTGGGCGGTGGCGAACAACCGCAGCGCGCGCTGCGCGGGCAGCCAGCCCCGCAAGTTCACCCCGGTGCAGCCGAGGGTCGTCGGCCGCGGATCGGGGTAGTCCTCGATGTAGGCCTCGCCGTACGCGATACGGAGGAAACCGTCCTCGCCCCACTCCGGGCCCCACGAGTTCTTGGCGATCCAGCAGCCCGCCTCGTCGTCCCAGCCGACGAGCGCGACGCAGTGCCCGCCGCTGGTCTGCTCGGTGGTGTGCCGGTAGACGCCGCCGGTGTAGTGGAAGAGGTCGTCGTAGACGACCAGGCAGGCGGTGACCGGCCCGTAGCCGTAGATGTGCTGCTTGATCGCCGCGGGATCACGGCTGAGGTCGACGACGTCCTCCGCCCGGGCGACCCGGTCGGTCCAGCGCGGGTCGAGCGAGCCGGAGTCGTCGTCGGAGTACGGGTAGTGGTCCTCGAACGTCACCCCGAGCGTGACGAAGTCCTGGAGCAGCTCGTCCGGCCAGGTGCCGTCGGGCGTTATGGCCTCGCGGGCCGCGGCGTGGCCGAAGAACGCGTGCGCCTCGGACAGGTCCAGCCCGAGACCGGGGGCGCCCCTGGTGTACGCCGCCGTGCTCTCCAGCGCCGCGATCGCGCCGAACGCGCTGCACGAGCCGCATTCGCCCTGGTCCTTGACCAGGGTGACGTAGTTGCGGCCACCGACATCGCGCAGATCGAACGCCGGGGGAAGGTGCGGGGTCGGTGCGTGCACGGCGGCCACCGGCGCACCGGCCGCGCGGAGCGCGACGTCGGCCATCCGGGCCGGGACGTCGGCCCGCGCGGTGATCTCCTCTGCGGACGGGGCGGGGACGCCGAGCCTCGCCCTGCGTGACTCGGCGGAAAGCCTGCTCAGCCGGGTCTCGCCGCACCGCCACGGGTCACCGATCCCGGCGAGGGAATCGCGGATCGTCGCGATCTCCGCCACGCAGGGGTGGTCGGCGCTCATGCATCCTCCAGGCGATCGAACTCGTTACTGCCCCATAGGACGCAGCGGGAGGCCGTCCAGATACACGAGAACCGAAGAAATTTCTCCGGGGTCGCCGAGCCGCAGGGTCGTGAGTGGCTACGCGAGTTCTAACTCGTGTAGCCACTCACGAGCCGGGTACCAGGTCAGCCCGCGCGGCGCTCGCGCTCATCCCGCTCCTGCTGCCACCGCTCGAACAGCGCGGGGATCTCCTTCACCATGAAGTCGAGGAAGTCCGCCATGCTGGCGAGCCGCCTGCCCGCGGGGGTGTCGGCGCCGAGGGCCGCCACTCCCTGGACGGTGGCGTCGCGCCACATCCGCATCATTCGGTCGCGCTTGAGGAAGGACGCGAACCAGAGGTCGTCGTAGAGCCGGTAGTGGTCCCGCCGCTCACCGGGTCCCCGTTCCCTTCCGACCATCCCGACCTGTTCCAGGTAGCGGACGGCGCCGGAGATGGCCGCGGGGCTGACGCTCAACTTCTCGGCGAGTTCGGCGGCGTTCATCCGGCCACTGTCGGAGGCGGTCAGCGCGGCGAACACCCGCGACGGCATCCGCGGCATGCCGAGTTGCGTCAGCGTCAGCGCGAGGTCCTCGATGTAGCTGCGGACTGCTTCCTCGTCGCGTGCCGAGCCGGGATCACGCTCAGGCTGGGATCGGTCGGACATGCCTTCCATCCTCTCCGGTACGGCGGGCGGCGATCATCCGGTCAATATATTTTCTTAACTTCACAACTTTATAAAACAACTGTACTTTTGCGATCGTGGACGACGCCATCTTCGTTTCCGGCCTCCGCAAGTCGTTCGGCCGGACGGTGGCCCTCGACGGCCTCGATCTGTCGGTCGCCACCGGCGAGGTGCACGGCTTCCTGGGGCCCACCGGATCCGGCAAGTCGACCACCGCACGGATCCTGCTCGGTCTCCTGCACGCCGACGAGGGGACGGTGCGCCTGCTCGGCGGCGATCCGTGGCGGGACGCCGCGAAGCTGCACCGCCGGCTCGCCTACGTGCCCGGCAACGTCGATCTCTGGCCGGACCTCTCCGGCGGCGAGGTGATCGACCTGCTCGGGCGGCTGCGTGGCGGACTGGATCAGCGACGCCGCAAGGAACTCGTCGAGCGCTTCGACCTCGACCCCACGAGGAAGTGCCGCGACTACTCCAAGGGCGACCGGCAGAAGGTGGCCGTCGTGACGGCGCTCTCCTCGCCGTCCTCGCACATCGACCTGCTGATCCTGGACGAGCCCACCACGGGCCTGAACCCGCTAATGGAGGCCACCTTCCAGTACGCCCTCCACGAGGAACGCGAACAGGGCCGCACCATCCTGCTCGCCAGCCATGTCCTCGCCGAGGTCGAGTCCCTGTGCGACCGGGTGAGCATCGTCTCGGGCGGCCGCGCCGTCGAGTCCGGCACCCTCGACGAGCTGCGGCACCTCACCCGCACCTCGATCTCCGCCGAGCTGGCCGGACCGCGCCCGTGGCCGGACGGGCTCTCCGAACCCCACGTGCACAACCTGCGGGTCGACGGCAACCATGTGCGGTTCGACGTCGAGACGAACGGCCTCGACCAGGTGCTCAGGCAGCTCAGCGAGGTCGGCGTGCGCAGCCTGACCAGCCAGCCATTGACGCTGGAGGAGCTCTTCCCACGGCACCACACGTATCACGCCAGATCGAAGGCCGCGGCGGCGAAGTGAGCCGGCCGCCCCGGCTACCGCACCCGGCCCTGCTCGTCGACCTCCAGCTGAGCCTGCGGCCCGCCCGGCTCGCAGTCGGGGCCGTTCGGGTAGACGAGCTCCGGCGTGACCTCCAGCGTGCGGTGCGCGAACCGCTCGCCGTCGGCGTCGGTCACCGTGAGCGTCACCTGGACCGGGCCGGTGGGCAGGCCGGACATGGGCGCGAACCCGGTATACCCGCCGGTCTCCCGCAGCCGGGCCGAGCACGGGTCGTCCGGGCCTTCACCGGTGCAGGTGGTCTCCGCGACCTCGGTCGCGGGGGACAGCTCGACCGGCACGGTCCGGCACGACCCTTCCCAGCACGCCTCGACGGCGGCCTCGCGCAGGCTCGTGCCCGCGGGCGGCGGCGCGACCTGCACCCCGATGCCGACTCGCGCGCCGATCTCGGTGCACGGCCGCCCGTCACCGGTACCCACCGAGGAACCACAGCCCGCGGCGGCGATCATGAGTAGCGCGAGAGCAGGGAGAGCACGCATACCGGACAGGACGCACCGGCGCCGGGTTCCGGTTGCATCGACGTTTCCGCTGCCAGGTGTCACCCCACCTCGACCCGGGTAGCCAGCGCACATGGACGACGTCATCGCCACCGTTCCCAAGCGGCTTCTCATCGACGGCAAGTGGCGCGACGCTGATGGCGGCGGCACGTTCGGCGTCGACGACCCAGGCAGCGAGCAGCGGCTGTGCGACATCGCCGACGGCCAGGGCGCCGATGCGGAGGCCGCCGTGGAGGCCGCGGTCGCCGCGCAGGACGAGTGGGCGCGGACCGCGCCGCGCGAGCGCGGCGAGATCCTGCGCAGGGCGTGGCAGCTGATGACCGACCGCGCCGAGGACCTGGCCCGGCTGATGACACTCGAAATGGGCAAGAGCCTCACCGAGTCGCGGGCCGAGGTCTCCTACGCGGCGGGGTTCTTCCGCTGGTTCTCCGAGGAGGCGGTGCGCATCGACGGGCGCTACACGCGCAACCCCGCGGGCGGCGGGCGCACGCTCGTCACCAAGCAGCCGGTCGGCCCGTGCCTGCTGGTCACACCGTGGAACTTCCCGCTCGCGATGGGCACACGCAAGATCGGGCCCGCGGTGGCGGCCGGCTGCACGATGATCGTCAAGCCACCGCAGCTCACCCCGTTGTCGATGCTCAACCTGGCGGAGCTGCTGCGCGAGGCCGGGCTGCCGGGCAGCGTGCTGAACGTCGTGCCGAGCACGTCCGCAAGCAGCATCGTGAACCCGGTGCTGGCCGACGCCCGGGTGCGCAAGCTGTCCTTCACCGGCTCCACCGAGGTCGGCCGCACGCTCGTCGAGCAGTGTTCGGCGAACCTTCAGCGGATGTCGATGGAGCTGGGCGGCAACGCGCCGTTCCTGGTGTTCTCCGACGCCGACCTCGATGCCGCGGTCCAGGGCGCCGTGACGGCGAAGATGCGCAACAACGGCGAGTCGTGCGTGGCGGCGAACCGCTTCCACGTCGCCGAGTCGGTCGCCGGGGAGTTCACCCGGCGGCTCACCGAGAAGATGTCCGCCCTGAAGACTGGGCACGGCACCGAGGACGGCGTCGCCGTCGGACCTCTGGTCAGCGAGGACCAGCGGCAGAAGGTGCGCGAGCTGGTCGACGACGCCCGCGAGCGAGGGGCACGTGCGACGACCGGCGGCGAGCCGGAGACCGGGACCGGGACCGGGACCGGGACCGGGTACTTCTACCCGCCCACGGTGCTCGCGGACGTCCCCGGGCAGGCACGCATCCTGCGGGAGGAGGTGTTCGGCCCGGTCGCGCCGATCACCACGTTCGCCGACGAGGATGAAGCCGTCGCGCTGGCGAACGACACCGAGTTCGGCCTGGTCGGCTACCTGTTCACCCGCGACCTCGACCGTGCGCTGCGGGTCGGCGAGCGGCTGCGGACCGGGATGGCCGGGATCAACACGGGCATCGTGTCGAACCCGGCGGCACCCTTCGGCGGGGTGAAGGCGTCCGGCTTCGGCCGGGAGGGCGGCGCCGAGGGAATCGAGGAGTACCTGGACACCAAGTACCTGGCTCTCGCCACCGGCTCGTAAGGACGTTCAGGAGGAGGGGTTCAGCTCGGCCACGGCGCGTTCGGCCCTTTCGACCTCGTCGGCCGCCGCGTCGAGCGCCTTGCGCGCCGCCTCGGTGCGCCTGCGGGCCTTGGCCTCCTCGCGTTCGGCGGCGCGCAGTTCAGCACCGGCGTCGTCCCGTGCCGAACGGGCCTCGGCCAGCGCCGCCCTGGCCTGCTTGAGCTCCTCGCGCCTGCGCCGGGCGATCTCGGCCCTGTCGTCCTTGCTCTTGCCGTCCTTCTTCTTGCCGTTCGCGCTCTTGCCGTCCTTACCGCCTGCCGCCGGTTTCCTCGGCGGCCCGACCGCCATCCAGTCGCCCGAGAAGCCGGTATCCGGCCGCAGCGCCGAGGTGAGCCTGCCTTCGGCCACCGCGCGCCCGGCCTCCGGATCCGCCAGCGCGGCTTCGAGTGTCTCGGAGACCTCCCGGGTCACCGACTCGCTCACCTTCGTGCCGGAGAGCTCGACGGCCTGCTCGGTGAGCGCCCGGACGAGTTCGTGGCGCTGCCGCGACAGCGCGCGCAGCCGCTCACCGGCCAGCTCGGCATGCGCCTCGCGCAGCGCGTCCCCGACCTCACCGAGCCGGCCCACCTCGTCCGGCCGGGCCCGCGCGAGGCCGTTGACCAGCGCGGCGGCGCTCGTCGGTTTGCGCAGGCCACCGATCCGCTTGGCCAGCTCCTTGTCGCCCGCCGCACGAGCGGCCGCGGCCCGCTCGTCGCGCACCGCCGTGAACTCGTCGCGGTCCACGCCGTACAGCTCGTCGGCGACCGACTCGAAATCCATACCGCCAGCCAAACACAACCAGGGTGATCGTGGGCACGAGCGCTGGTCACCGCTCGTGAGTGCGGAGGCGAGTTCTAACTCGTGTAGCCACTCACGAGTCGCAACCAGCCGCACTAGGCGAGGCGCGCGGTCCTGACAGTGCGACCCTGCCGAAAGTACCCTTGTTGTCCCCGTCACCGCACGAGTACCATAGTCGGTGTATACGGTATACAGCTATGGTGGGGGTGCCCGCCCAGCACCGGGCAGTCAGATCGCCCGGCGCGCAGAGGGCCCGTCCACGCGATCGTGGTCGCGCGATGACCGCGAGAGGAAGGAGGCCGTATGGCGATCGACAGCGCCGGGGCCCCGGTCGCGGAGCGGGTACGCGCCGTGGTCGAGGCGCACAGGGACGAGCGGGGGGCGCTGCTGCCCATCCTGCACGCCATCCAGGCCGAGTTCGGCTACATCGATCCCGAGGTCGTGCCGCTGCTGGCCGCGGAGCTCAACATGTCCCGCGCCGACGTGCACGGCGTCATCACGTTCTACTCGGACTTCCGTTCCGAGCCCGCGGGTGCGGCCACGGTACGGCTGTGCCGCGCGGAGGCCTGCCAGTCGGTCGGCGCCGAGAAGCTGGTGGCCGACGCCGAGCAGGTGTTCGGGGTCAAGCCCGGCCAGACCACGCCGGACCGCTCGGTGACGCTCGATCAGGTGTTCTGCCTCGGCAACTGCGCGCTGGGCCCCGCCGGTCAGATCAACGGCCGGATGTACGGGCGGCTCGACCGGAGCAGGCTGATCGAGATCCTGGCGGACACGGAGGCGTCGTGAGCGAAACTTGCGAAGCCCCCGCTCACGAACGCCGACCGGGCGCGGGTGCCCCGCAGAACACGGAGGCGTCGTGAGCGAAACTTGCGAAGCCCCCGCTCACGAACGCCGACCGGGCGCGGGTGCCCCGCAGAACACAGGAGACCACATGATCACGGTGTACGTGCCGCGCGACTCGGCGGCGACCTCGGTCGGCGCCGACGCGGTGGCGGCGGCGATCCAGCGGGAGGCCGCGGACGCCGGGGAGCAGATCCGGCTGGTGCGCAACGGCTCGCGCGGCATGCTATGGCTCGAACCCTTCGTCGAGGTGGAGACCGGCGAGGGCAGGGTGGGCTACGGCCCGGTGACCGCGGGCGCGGTGCCCGAACTGGTCGCCGCCGGCCTGTTCGAAGGCGCGGACCACCCGCTGCGGCAAGGAGTGGTCGACGAGCTGCCGTGGATGCGCGACCAGCAGCGGCTGTGCTTCGCCAGGGTCGGGGTCATCGACCCGCTCTCGCCCGAGGACTACGTGGCGGGCGGCGGCATGGCCGGTCTGCGCAAGGCGCTCGAGGCCACACCGGCCGAGGTGGTCGCCGAGGTGACCGAGTCCGGGCTGCGCGGCCGCGGCGGCGCGGGCTTCCCGGCGGGCATCAAGTGGGAGACGGTGCTGGACACGCCGGGCGAGCTGAAGTTCGTGTGCTGCAACGCCGACGAGGGCGACAGCGGCACGTTCGCCGACCGGATGCTCATGGAGGGCGACCCGTTCTGCCTCATCGAGGGCATGACGATCGCCGCGCACTCGGTCGGCGCCCGCGAGGGCTACATCTACATCCGTTCGGAGTACCCGGACGCCGTGAACACGATGCGCCGTGCCATCGACATCGCCTACGCGCAGGGCTGGCTCGGCGAGGACGTGCTCGGCTCGGGCCTGCATTTCGACCTGTTCGTGCGGGTAGGCGCGGGCGCGTACATCTGCGGCGAGGAGACCTCCATGCTGGAGAGCCTGGAGGGCAAGCGGGGGATGGTGCGCGCCAAGCCGCCGATTCCCGCGATCACCGGGCTGTTCGGCAAGCCGACCGTCGTCAACAACGTGCTGACACTGGCCAGCGTTCCGGCGATCCTCGCCGACGGCGGCAAGGCCTACGCCGCGCTCGGTGTCGAGCGTTCGCGCGGCACCCAGGTGTTCCAGCTGGCAGGCAACATCGCGCGCGGCGGAGTGTTCGAGACCGCGTTCGGCATCCCGTTGGGCAAGCTCGTCAACGACTACGGCGGCGGCACGCTGACCGGCAGGCCGGTCCGCGCCGTGCAGGTCGGCGGGCCGCTCGGCTCGTACCTGCCCGCCTCGCAGCTCGACCTGCCGATGGACTACGAGGCGTTCGCCGAGGCGGAGGCGATGGTCGGGCACGGCGGCATCGTGGTCTTCGACGACACGGTGGACATGGCGGCGATGGCCCGCTTCGCGATGGAGTTCTGCGCGGAGGAGTCCTGCGGCAAGTGCACGCCGTGCCGGGTCGGCGCCACGCGCGGGGTCGAGGTGATCGACCGGATCGTCGGCGGCGAGGACGCCGACGGGAACCTGTCCCTGCTGAACGATCTTTGCGAGCTGATGACCGACGGGTCGCTGTGCGCGATGGGCGGTCTGACTCCCAACCCCGTCCGCAGCGCGATCGACCACTTCCCGGAGGACTTCACTCCGACGCCGTGAGGAGGCGAAACGAATGAGCTTGCTGAAGGAACCAGACCTCGGTACCCCGGCCAAGCCCGGCCCGGCGACGGTGTCGGTCGAGATCGACGGTATGCCGGTGCAGGTGCCCGAGGGCACCTCCGTCATGCGCGCGGCCGCGCTGAGCGGGACCGAGATCCCGAAGCTGTGCGCCACCGACAGCCTGGAGGCGTTCGGCTCGTGCCGGCTGTGCCTGGTCGAGGTGGACGGCCGAAAGGGCACCCCGGCCTCGTGCACCACACCGGTGGCCGAGGGCATGAAGGTACGCACCCAGACGCCGCGGCTGGAGAAGCTGCGGCAGGGCGTGATGGAGCTCTACATCTCCGACCACCCGCTCGACTGCCTCACCTGCTCCGCCAACGGTGACTGCGAGCTGCAGGACATGTCCGGTGTGGTCGGGCTTCGCCAGGTGCGCTACGGCTACGAGGGCGAGAACCACCTCGACCTGGAGAAGGACACCAGCAACCCGTACTTCGACTTCGAGCCGTCCAAGTGCATCGCCTGCTCCCGCTGCGTGCGGGCGTGCGGCGAGGTGCAGGGCACGTTCGCGCTGACCATCGAGGGCCGCGGGTTCGACTCGAAGGTCTCGCCGAGCGCCGACGAGCTGTTCATGGACTCCGAGTGCGTGTCGTGCGGCGCGTGCGTGCAGGCGTGCCCGACGGCGACGCTGCAGGAGAAGTCCGTGGTGGAGCTGGGCATGCCGAACCGCAGCGTGCTCACCACGTGCGCGTACTGCGGCGTCGGCTGCTCGTTCAAGGCCGAGCTGCGCGGTGACGAGCTCGTGCGCATGGTGCCGTACAAGGACGGCGGCGCGAACGAGGGCCACTCCTGCGTCAAGGGACGGTTCGCGTTCGGCTACGCCACGCACCCCGACCGCAAGCTCAGCCCGATGGTCCGCGAGAAGATCACCGACGAGTGGCGTGAGGTCGACTGGGACACCGCGATCGGCTACGTGGCCGAGAAGATGCGGGACATCCAGGCCGAGCACGGCGTCGGCTCGATCGGCGGCATCACCTCCTCCCGCTGCACCAACGAAGAGGTGTACGTGGTGCAGAAGATGGTGCGGGCGGCGTTCGGCAACAACAATGTGGACACCTGCGCGCGGGTGTGCCACTCGCCGACGGGCTACGGGCTGAAGCAGACGTTCGGCACCTCCGCCGGTACGCAGGACTTCAAGTCGGTGGCCCAGTCCGACGTGATCGTGGTGATCGGCGCCAACCCGACCGACGGCCACCCGGTGTTCGCCTCCCGGATGAAGCGCAGGCTGCGAGAGGGCGCGAAGCTCGTCGTCATCGACCCGCGCAGGATCGACCTGGTCCGCTCGCCCTACATCGAGGCGCAGCACCATCTTCAGCTCGCGCCGGGCACGAACGTCGCCGTCGTGAACGCGATGGCGCACGTGGTGGTCACCGAGGGGCTCGTCGACCGCTCGTTCGTCACCGAGCGGTGCGAGGAGTTCGACGAGTGGGCGGAGTTCATCGCCCGGCCGGAGAACAGCCCGGAGGCGGTCGAGCCGATCACCGGTGTGCGGGCCGAGGAACTGCGCGCGGCGGCGCGGCTCTACGCGACCGGTGGCAACGCGGCGATCTACTACGGCCTCGGCGTCACCGAGCACAGCCAGGGCTCGACGATGGTGATGGGCATGGCGAACCTCGCGATGGCCACCGGCAACATCGGCCGCGAGGGCGTCGGGGTGAACCCGCTGCGCGGGCAGAACAACGTGCAGGGCTCGTGTGACATGGGTTCGTTCCCGCACGAGCTGGCCGGCTACCGGCACGTGTCCGACGACGCCGTGCGCGAGGTGTTCGAGAAGCTGTGGGAGCGCCCGATCCTGCCGGAGCCGGGGCTGCGGATCCCGAACATGTTCGACGCCGCCGCCGACGGCACGTTCCGGGGGCTGTTCGTGCAGGGCGAGGACATCGCGCAGTCCGACCCGAACACCCAGCACGTCAACGCGGCCCTCGAAGCACTCGACCTGCTCGTGGTGCAGGACCTGTTCCTCAACGAGACGGCCAAGTTCGCGCACGTGTTCCTGCCGGGCACCTCGTTCCTGGAGAAGGACGGCACGTTCACCAACGCCGAGCGCCGGATCAACCGGGTGCGGCCGGTGATGGCGACCAAGACGGGCAAGGACGAGTGGCAGGTGGCGTGCGACATCGCGCAGGCCATGGGCTACGACATGTCGTACTCGCACTCACGCGAGATCATGGACGAGATCGCGGCGGTCACGCCCACCTTCGCCGGGGTGTCGTTCGAGAAGCTGGACAAGCTGGGCAGCGTGCAATGGCCGTGCAACGACAAGGCCCCGGAGGGCACGCCGACCATGCACGTGGACGCGTTCGTCCGCGGCAAGGGCCGGTTCGTGCAGACGCCGTTCGTGGCGACTCAGGAACGCAGCACGCGCAAGTACCCGCTGATCCTCACCACCGGCCGCATCCTCAGCCAGTACAACGTGGGCGCGCAGACCCGGCGCACGGCGAACGTCGCCTGGCACCAGGAGGACGTGCTGGAGATCCACCCGCACGATGCCGAGGTGCGCGGCATCGAGAGCGGCGACGAGGTCACCATGTCCAGCCGGGTCGGCACCACGTCACTGCGAGCGGTGCTCGCCGACCGGATGCCGGTGGGGGTCGTCTACACGACGTTCCACCATCCGGTGACCGGCGCCAACGTGGTGACCACCGAGAACTCCGACTGGGCGACGAACTGCCCGGAGTACAAGGTGACGGCGGTGCAGGTGGGCCTGAAGCGCTCGGGGGACTCCGCGGGCGCGGCGCAGGACGAACAGCCGGCGTTGGTGGACTGAGCCGATGAGTACCACCACATCGCCACAGATCCGGATGGCCAACGACATCGCCGTGCAGTTCCGCCACCAGCCGCCGGAGCGGGCGGCGGAGGCGATCTGCACCCACATCCGGATGTTCTGGGACCCGCGGATGAAGGCGGAGCTGCTCCGCCTCATGGACAGCGAGGGCGAGGACCTCGACCCGCTGGCGCTGGCGGCCGCGCGGCTGCTCCGCGACGGTCACCTCTCGTGAGTGCGCACGCGAGTTAGAACACTGTCACGCACTCACGACCGAGACCTGCGGAGATGGGTCGCCGGCACCGCGTCCACCGCGGTGCCGGCGGCCGTCACGGCTTGCCGTGGGCGGCGACGACGCGGAAGACGGGGAACCCGGGAGCCGCGCGGCGCAGGTCCTCCTCCGGCGAGTCGGCCTTGAGGTTCTCGAAGAACATGCTGACCTCCCATGCCCAGCGCTTCAGGTAGGCCCGCAGCAGTGGCGGCTTGTCCTCGTCGGGCAGCTCCACCGCGGTGAAGCGCTCCACCCTCCGGCCCACCCGCAGCTTGCCCTCCCCGGCGGCGCGCAGGTTGCGCACCCACTGGGTGTGGCCTCTCGGCGCGACGAGGTACCGCTCGCCCTCGAACACCAGTAGGTTCACCGGAGTCGTACGCCACTCGCCCGTCTTGCGGCCTCGGACGTAGAGCACCCGGCTGCCCATGATGCTGACCCCGAGATTGGTCAGCCCCTGGACCGAGGCGTGGAAGAGGTTGGACGACTTCTTCGGCTTGAGGTAGCGGGGCTGTTCGTCGGCCATGTCATCTCCTGATCTTGGGAGAGCACTGTTCTCGATTCAGCTCAGTGAACACCAGATCGGCGCTCACGGTCAAGATCGGTGCTCTCTAAATTGTGCGGTGCTCTCTTCGCTGGCACACTGAGCGCATGTCAGCCCCCCGCACCGCCCGCGCACGCGCCAGGGCCGAGCTCACGGTCGCGATCAAGGACGAGGCCCGCAGACAGCTCACCGAGACGGGAGCGCACGGCCTGTCCCTGCGCGCCGTCGCCAGGGAGCTGGGCATGGTGTCCTCGGCGCTGTACCGCTACTTTCCCAGCCGCGACGAACTGCTGACGGCACTGATCATCGACGCCTACAACGCGCTGGGCGCGGCGGCCGAGCGCGCCGTGGCCCGGGAGATCGATGCCTGCGAGCAGTGGCGCCGGGGCTGCCACGCCGTGCGCGACTGGGCGCGTGCGCACCCGCACGAGTACTCGCTGATCTACGGTTCGCCGATACCCGGCTACCGTGCGCCGCAGGACACGATCGCGCCCGCGGGCAGGGCACCGGCCGCGCTCGTCGGCGCGCTGCGCACCGGCTGGGCCACCGGCGGGCTGCGGCCGCCGCCCTCCACCGCACACATCTCCGACGAGTTGCGCGAGCAGGCGGCCGTGCTCGTGCGGCTGTTCGCGCCGGAGGTGCCCGTCCCCATCGTGCTGCGCGCGCTCATCGCGCTGACCCAGCTGTTCGGAACGATCAGCTTCGAGCTGAACGGGCAGTTCGTCGGCACGGTCGATCCGGCCGACGAGTTCTTCGGCCACGCCGTGGAGGAGATGATGTTCTTCGTCGGGCTGCGGTGAGCCCGAAACCCTATGGTCGGAGATACCGACAAGCCGCAAACAGCCGAAACGAGGAGCGAACATGGCAAGTCGCAACGCCACGACTCACTGGACCGGCGGTCTCAACTCCGGCAAGGGGTCCGTCACGCTCGACTCTTCCAACACGGGGCAGTTCGACGTCTCCTTCCCGCGGCGCATCGGCAACCCGGAGGGCCAGACGAGCCCCGAGGAGTTGATCGCCGCGGCGCAGACCTCGTGCCTGGCGATGAACCTCTCCGGCGTGCTCGAGAAGCAGAACCTCACACCGAGGACGATCGACGTCAGCGCGGAGGTCACCGTGGGTCCGGTGGACGGCGGGCTGGAGATCAGCGAGATCGCCATCACCCTGCGCGCCGACGTCGAGGGCGTGGACGAGGACACCTTCCAGCGGCTCGCGCGCACCGCCAAGGACACCTGCCCGGTCAGCAAGGCCCTGGCCGGCACCACGATCACGCTCGACGCGGCGCTGGCCGGCTGACCGGGTGCCGGTGACCGGCGCCTGAGCGCGGGCGCCGGTCACCGGGTCCGGGTCAGGCCGGCCCCAGCACGACCGCCGAGTTGTGCCCACCCATCCCGAGCGACGACTTCACCGTGAGACCGCCGTCGATGGGAACCTCGCCGTGCAGCAGTTGCGGGTGCGCCGGGGCCACGGCCGGTGGCGCGTGCACGACGCCGCGGTCGTACCCGATCGCGGCCACCGCCAGCTCGACCGCCGAGGCCGCGGCCTGGCAGTGCCCGGTGAGCGGCTTCACCGAGTAGATCCCGGCATCGGCGGGGAAGAGCTCCTCCAGGATCCGGGCCTCCGCCTCGTCGCACTGCTTGGTTCCGGGGCCGTGCGCGTTGACGTAGCGGACCTCGCCCGCCCGCACCCCGGCGTTGTCCAGCGCCTCGGTGAAGCAGCGCCGCACCTGCCGCAGCGAGGGGTCGATCGACGTCAGGTGGTGGGCGTCGTGCGACATCGCACCACCGTGCACGGCGGTGTACGGCCGCGGCGCGGAGTTCGAGAGCACGAAGCCGACCGAAGCCTCACCCATGATGAAGCCGCGGCTGCCCTCCTGGAACGGACGGCAGCCCTCCAGCGGCTCCGCGTCCACCACCGAGACGCCGAGCCGGGTGAAGTGCGAGACGTTCTCCGGCGTCAGGGACAGGTCGGTTGCCACAAGGACCACGTCGTCGACGATGCCCGCGTCCAGCCACGCCTTCGCGGTGAGCAGCCCCGCGTTGCCCGAGGCACACATCGCGGACACGTTCATCGCGGGCCCGTGGAAGCCGTACTCCTGCATGAACAGCGACATCGGGGTGGACGGCATCAGTGAGAGGTAGTCGCGCACCCGCAGCGTGCCGTTCTCCTTGAGGTAGAAGTCCTTCCACAGGTCCACCTCGCCGAGCACGACCGCGTGCAGCAGGCCGACCCGCTCCCCCGCGACCCAGCCGCGGGCCCTGGCGTCGTCGATCGCCTCCCGTGCCGCGGCCCGCATCGCCCGGGCGAAGCGGCCCCGGCCGTCGGCCGGGTCGCCGCCCTCCGGAACGGTCGCCAGCCACACCGTCTCGGTCCCGTCCTCGCCGTAGCCGCCCGTCAACGTGGCCGCCGGCTTCGCCGCCGCGAGCCCGTCCCACAGTTTCTCCCGGCCCCAGCCGTAGCCGGTGACCGCGCCGATGCCACAGATTCCCATTCCTTGCGAGGCCATGCTCGCCCTCACTTTCCGTTCGGATTCCCAGACCGGCGGCCGGACGACGCCGTCCATTCGGAAAGGCCGCCTACTGTGATGACGATTAATCGACGCACCTGGGATGCCAGAGTGGTGAACTCGAGTCTGATTTCTCCCGGTTCGCCCAGCGGCCATCTCGTGCTGTAATCGAAATCCACACACCACCACGCGGATGGACGCAACATGGAGGCGCACGACTACAGCGAGCTGCCCCTCGGTAAGCGGCTCCGGCCCGAGCTCGCCGTGGACCTGGCGCTCTCGGTCGACTCGGCGGTCCTGTGGTGTGTCGACCTCGACAGCCGCTCCGTTACCTGGACCCCGGGCCTCGCGGCGGTGCTCGGCGTCCCCGAACATCCCGAGCGGGACGTGCGCGAGGGGCTCCTCCGGCTGATCGAGCCCCTGCTCACAGCAGCGCGAACGGCGCGAGTGTGGCAGGATTTCGACCTTGAACAGTGTCACGAGACGCCAGAAGGCGGTACGCGATGGATCCGGTTTCGCGCCCGCAGTTTCGGCGGCGACGACGCCGGCGGCCTGCTAGGGATCGCCGCAGACGTGACTGAGCGACACGGCGACCGGCAGGCACTCGCCGACCTCGCCGACCGGTACCGGCTCCTGGTCGAACTCAGCCCCGACGCCATCTGCGTCCACGAGAACGGCAGGGTGGTCTACGCCAACCCGGCGGCCGTCCGGTTCTCCGCGGCCCGGTCGGAGGCCGAGATGCTGGGCAGGCCGATCACCGACTTCGTCGATCCGTACTCGGTGCCGGACATGCTGCATCGGATCGACGCGCTCACCACGCCCGGCTCGACCTCGGAGCCCACCGAGGTGATGCTCAAGCGCCTCGACGGCGACACGATGGTCGTCGAGTCCGTCTCGGTGCGCACCACCTGGGAAGGACGCCCGGCGTTCCAGGTGATCATGCGCGACATCACCACGCAGAAGCAGGCCGAGGCCGCGCTGCACTACCAGGCGGCACTCGTCTCGCACGTCAGCGACGCGATCATCGCCACCACTGCGGACGGCGTGGTGACCAGCTGGAACCCCGCCGCCGAGGCCGTGTACGGCCATGCCGCCGCGGCGGCGGTCGGCCGCAAGGTCGAGGACCTCGTCGGCGCGCCGCTCGATCCGGAACGGATCCTGCGCACGGGCGGCGTCGTCGCGGCCACCCACCGCCGGGCGAACGGCACCGCCCTCGCGATCCGGGTGTCGGCGTCGGCGATGAACTCCGGTTACGTCCTCGTGTGCTCGGACGAGACCGCGCGGCGCCAGGCGGAGCAGCGGTTCAGCACCGTCGTCGCCGCGCTCGACGAGGGCGTGGTCGTGGTCGGCGCCGGCGGGCTCGTCGAGTCGGCCAACCCCGCCGCCGCGCGCATCCTCGGCCTGCCGCGACACCGGATGATCGGCAAGCCGACGGCGATGTTCCCGCTCTACGACGAGGCGGGGGAGCCGATCGCCGAATCGGAGTACCCGTCGGCGCGGACCCGGCGCACCGGCCTGCCGTGCAACGGGTACGTGCTGCGCGCGCAGCGCCCGGACGGCCGCGACGTCTGGTTGTCACTGAGCTGCCGTCCGCTCGATCCCGGCGCGCGGCCGCCCGCCGCAGTCGTCACGTCGTTCACCGACATCACCGAGCGCCGGGCGATCGGGGAGCGGCTCGAACACGACGCCACGCACGATCCGCTCACCGGGCTGGCCAACCGCACGCTCGTGCTGGAACGGCTGACAGCGGCGTTGGGGGCCGCGGACCGCACGGCGACCGCCTGCGTCCTGTTCATCGACCTGGACAAGTTCAAGGTCATCAACGACTCCCTCGGCCACAGCGTCGGCGACCAGGTGCTGCGGATCGCGGCCGAACGGCTGTACGGCAACGTGCGCCGCCGGGATGTCGTCGGCAGGCTCGGTGGGGACGAGTTCGCGGTGGTGACGCTCGATGTCGCGGAATCAGGCGAGATCGCGGCGCTGATCGAGCACCTCCGCAACGCCCTCACCGAGCCGATCACCGTCGAGGGCAGGCACCTGCACATCGACGCGAGCATCGGCGTCGTCACGGCCGAACCCGGTGACGAGCGCACGGCCGAGGACCTGATCCGCGACGCCGACGTGGCGATGTACGAGGCGAAGACCCGCGGCCGGGGACGCTACGAGTTCTTCGACGTGGAGCTGCGCGAGCGCGTGCAGCGGCAACTGCGGCTGGAGCAGGACCTGCGCGACGCGGTCGGGAACGGCCAGCTGTGGCTGGCCTACCAGCCCATCGTGGATCTCGACACCGGCGATCCGGTCGCCGTGGAGGCGCTGCTGCGCTGGACGCACCCCGTGCACGGCGCGATCTCGCCGAGCGAGTTCATCCCGCTCGCGGAGGAGAGCGACCTGATCAACCTCATCGGCGACCACATGCTGCGGACGGCGACGCGGGAGGTCGCCGCCAGGCGCAGGCAGCACGGTCTGCGGACGCAGCTCACCGTGAACCTGTCCGCGCGCCAGCTCGACAACGCCGCACTGGTGCCCGCCGTGCACGACGCGCTGCGTGCGGCCGGGCTGCCGCCGGAGGCGCTGTGCCTGGAGATCACCGAAAGCGCGCTGATGCGCGAACCCGCCGCGGCCGCCGAGGTGCTCACGGCGTTGCGCGGGCTCGGTGTGCGGCTGGCCATCGACGACTTCGGCACCGGCTACTCGTCGCTGGCGCAGCTGCGGAAGCTGCCGCTGGACACGCTGAAGGCGGACCAGTCGTTCGTGGCAGGGCTCGGCGAGCCGCGCGAGCAGTCGAAAGACGCCGAGGCGATCATCGCGAGCATCGTGGCGATGGCGCACGCGGTCGGGCTCACCGTCATCGCGGAAGGTGCGGAGAGCGCGCACCAGGCCGAGACCCTGCGGCGGCTGGAGTGTGACCAGGCGCAGGGTTACCACTTCGGCAAGCCGGCCGCCGCCGAGCACGTCTTCCCGCACCTGCCCCGCCAGTGACACCGTGTCCGCGCCCTGCGCACACGTGTCCGCTAGCTGCGCACACGTGTCCGCGTTCGCTGTACACCCGCCCGTGCGGGAACCGCGGACACGCGTTCATGGACGGCGGACACGCGGGTCAACGGCACCGGGCGGCGGCGACGACGGCCTGGCCGAGGCTGACGCCGCCGTCGTTGGCCGGCACGCGGGCGTGGGTGAGTACGCGGAATCCCTTGCCCTCCAGCGAGCGGACCGTCCGCTCCAGTAGCAGCAGGTTCTGGAAGACGCCGCCGGAGAGCGCGACCGTGCCGACACCGGTCGTTTCGCGCAGGCGTGCGCACACGCGCCCGATCGTCTCGGCGACGCCGTTGTGGAACCGGGCCGCGATCGTGGCCGGAGCGACGCCCGCGCGCAGATCCTCCGCGGCGGACCGGAACAGGTCGTGCCCGGACACCGTGGCGGGTTCGGTGCCCTCGACCGCCGCACGGTAGGCGCCGCGCCCGGCCGGGTCGGCGAGCTGTTCCAGCTCGATCGCCGCCTGCCCCTCGTAGTTGATCGTGTCGCGGACCCCGAGCAGCGCCGCGACCGCGTCGAACAGCCTGCCCGCGCTGGACGTGGCGGGGGCGTTCACGCCGGAGCGCGCCATCGAGAGCACCGCGGCCCAGCCGGGCTCGTGGCGGTGGGCGATATCGAGGTCGCCGTTCCCGGCGCCCAGATAGGCCGCGGCCATCCGCCACGGCTGCCTGATCGCGGTCGCGCCGCCGGGCATCGGCACCGGCGCCAGGTGGCCGAGCCGCCGGAACCCGGTGAGATCGGCGAGCAGGAACTCGCCACCCCAGATCGTGTGGTCGGTGCCGTAGCCGGTGCCGTCGAAGGCGACACCGAGCACCGGGCCGCTCTCCCCGTTGTCCGCGAGGCAGGACGCGATGTGCGCGTGGTGGTGCTGCACGCCGACCAGCTCCACGCCGCCGGACTCGGACCGGTCGAGCGCGTACTTGGTGGACAGGTACTCGGGGTGCAGGTCGTGGGCCAGGATCTCCGGCACGACGTCGAAGAGCCTGCAGAAGTGCTCGATACCCTCGGTGAAGGAGCGCAGCGTCTCGTAGTTCTCCAGGTCTCCGATGTGGTGGGAGAGGAACGCGTGCCTGCCCTTGGCGAGGCAGAACGTGTTCTTCAGCTCGGCGCCGCAGGCCAGCACGTGCCGGGGGAAGTCCTCGCCGACCACGACGGGCTCCGGTGCGTAGCCACGGGAGCGCCGTTGCAGTTGCGCCCCGCCCCGGAACGGGCGGGCGACGGAGTCGTCGGTACGGACGTGGATCGGCCGGTCGTGGCCGAGGAACGCGTCGGCGATGCCGGAGAGCCGGTCGCGGGCGTCGTCGTCGCGGTAGACGATCGGCTCGTCGGAGACGTTCGCGCTGGTCAGCACCACGGGCCGGGCGAAGTCGGCGAGCAGCAGGTGGTGCAGCGGCGTGTACGGCAGCAGCAGGCCGAGGCTGCGGTTGCCCGGCGCGACGGCGCGGCCGACCCTGGCGGCGGGCCTGCGTGGCAGCAGCACGATCGGCCTGCGCCTGCCGCTCAGCAGCCGCTCCGCGACGTCGTCCACCTCGCACAGCTCTCGCGCGGCGGCCAGGTCGGGCACCATCACGGCGAACGGCTTGTCCTCGCGGTGCTTGCGCCCGCGCAGCGTTTCCGCGGCGGAGTCGCTGGTGGCGTCCACGGCCAGGTGGTAGCCGCCGAGACCCTTGATCGCCACCACCCCGCCCGCACCGAGCAGGCGCACCGCCTCGCGCAGCGCGCCGTCGCCGCGGGCGTCGCCGAGGCGGAGCCCGGGACCGCACGCGGGGCAGCAGACCGGCTGGGCATGGAAGCGCCGGTCGGCCGGATCGGCGTACTCGCGCGCGCACTCCGCGCACATCGGGAAGCCAGACATCGTCGTGCGCGGCCGGTCGTAGGGCACGCCGCGGACGATGGTGAACCGTGGCCCGCAGTTGGTGCAGTTGACGAACGGGTAGCGGTACCGCCGGTCGGCCGGGTCGGCGAGCTCGCGGAGACAGTCGGCGCAGGTGGCGCTGTCGGCGGAGACCAGCGTGCGGGCCGTGCCGCCCGGCGGGCTCGGCACGATCTCGAAGCCGTCGGCCCCGGTGGCGGGCACCTCCCGGACGTCGAGCCGGTCGACCACCGCGAGCGGCGGGGCGTCCGTCTTCAGCGCGTCGAGAAACCGGGCCGTCGCCTCCGGCGGGCCCTCGGCCTCGATGAACACGCCCGCGGAGTCGTTGCCGACGTGCCCGGTGAGAGCCAGCTCGCGCGCGAGCGCATGGACGAACGGCCGGAAGCCGACACCCTGCACGACACCGTCGACCCGGACCTCCATCCGCACGCGCCGGTCCATCGGTCCAGTCTGGGGCCCAGCACGCAAGCCGACCACCCGGGCAGCGCCCGACGCTCGTGAGTGCGCACACGAGTTAGAACTCGTCTACGCACTCACGAGGAGGACTTCCAGGGTGCGGGGGCCGTGCACGCCCTCGACGCGGTCGAGTTCGATGTCGCTGGTCGCCGAGGGGCCGCTGATGAACGTCAGCGGGCGCACCGGGTCGAGCCGCGCCAGCGCCTCCGGCACACTCACCGCCACCTGTTCCGCCCGCACCACGCACAGGTGGTAGTCCGGCACCAGGCTGAGCATGCGGCGGCCCTGCGCGGCCCCGGCGTCGAGCACGATCGTGCCGGTCTCCGCGATCGCGACCGCGCAGCCGGTGAGCACACCGTCCACGCCGTCCAGCTCCGTGAGCGGCACCGGTGGCTCGTCCGGCAGCCAGTTCACGCCCGGCACCCGCCACGGCTGCGGCACGTCGGCGGGAACCGCCACCGTCGAGGCGCCGCGCGCGAGCAGGCACTCGCCGATGCGCGCGGGCAACTCCGCCGTCGGCACCCGGTGCACGACCGCCTGGTAGTCGGCGACGCGCTCCGCCAGCAGGCCGAGCGGATCGTCCACCACGCGAGTGCGCTCGTAGTCCCGCACGACCGGAGCAGGCGACGGGCGGTCGGCCAGCGCGCCACGCACGCGGCTCAGGATCTCGCTACGCGCGTCAGCCACGGTTGCGCCTCCACCAAGCACGGAAGGACTCCTTCGGCACCGCGGGCAGGTCCCGCGAGGACGTCCACTTCGAACCAGGCCATGGCAGGTGCGAGATCTTGCCGTCCCGTGCCAGGAACCGGGTGAGCGAACCGGCCCGCTGCGCCGCCTCGTACCGCTTCGGGTCGCCGAACATCCACGCCGCGGCGGCCATCGCGAGCGCCTCGGGCGTGCGCTTTCCCTTGGCCTGCACCACCTCCGAGCGCAGGTGCGTCAGCACCTCGGGGATGTTGATCCGCACCGGGCACACCTCGTAGCACGCGCCGCACAGCGACGACGCGTACGGCAGCGACGCGGCCTGCTCGTCGTCCGGGTCGTTCACCAGCTGCGGCGCGAGGATCGCCCCGATCGGCCCCGGGTACACCGATCCGTACGCCTGCCCGCCCGTGCGCTCGTACACCGGGCACACGTTGAGACAGGCCGAGCACCGGATGCAGCGCAGCGCCTGCCGCCCGACGGTGTCGGCCAGCGTCGCCGTGCGCCCGTTGTCCAGCAGCACCAGGTGGAACTTCTGCGGCCCGTCTCCCGGCGTCACCCCGGACCACACGGACGTGTAGGGGTTCATCCGCTCCGCCGTCGACGAGCGCGGCAGCAACTGGAGGAACACCTCGAGGTCGGCCCAGGTGGGCACCAGCTTCTCGATGCCCATCACCGTGATCAGCGTATCGGGCAGCGTCAGGCACATGCGGCCGTTGCCCTCCGACTCGACCACGACGATCGAGCCGGTGTCGGCGACCGCGAAGTTCGCCCCGGAGATCGCCACCTTCGCCGAAAGGAACTTGCGCCGCAGGTGCCGCCTCGCGGCCTCCGCCAGGTCACGCGGCTCGTCCGAGGCCGGGGCGTCGGCCATCTCGCGGCGGAACACGTCCCGGATCTCCGCCCGGTTGCGGTGGATCGCGGGCACCAGGATGTGCGAGGGACGGTCGTGTCCCAGCTGGACGATCAGCTCGGCGAGGTCGGTCTCGACCGGCCGCACGCCGCCCGCCTCCAGCGCCTCGTTCAGGCCGGTCTCGGCGGTGGCCATCGACTTGACCTTCACCACCTCGTCGGCGCCCTCGGCACGCGCGAGGTCGAGCACGATCCGGTTCGCCTCCTCGGCGTCGCGTGCCCAGTGCACGACCCCGCCCCGCGCGGTCACCGACTCCTCCAGCCGCAGCAGATAGGTGTCCAGGTTCGCGAGCACGTCGTCCTTGATCGACTCGCCCGCGTGGCGCAGCCGTTCCCAGTCGTCGAGCTCCGCGACGACACCGGCCCGTTTGCCCCGGATGGTCGTGGTCGCCTTGCGCAGGTTCTGCCGCAGCTGTGTGTCGGCGAGCGCGGCGTGTGCCGCCTTCGGGAACGTCGGGCTCCCGAGCCAGGTCACCGGGTTGCGGGCCACGGCTCCTCCTGTTTGTTGCGGGACACCCGCACCCGGTCGGCCATCACGAGCCCGAACCCACAAGCATGGCTCATGTGTCCTCCTGTGTACTCGCCAGGATCTCCGCGAGGTGCACGCTGCGCACTCCGGCACGCAGCCGCGAGAGCCCGCCGCCGATGTGCATCAAGCACGAGTTGTCGCCCGCGGTGAGCACCTGCGCTCCGGTGTCCCGCACGCAGTGCATCTTGTCCGCGAGCATCGCCGTCGACGTCTCCGCGTTCTTCAGCGCGAAGGTGCCGCCGAACCCGCAGCACTGGTCGGCCTGCGGCAGCTCGACCAGGTCCAGCCCGCGCACGGCGCGCAGCAGCGTGAGCGGGCGGTCGCCGACTCCGAGCATCCGCAGCGAATGGCACGTCGGGTGGTAGGTGACCCGGTGCGGGAAGTAGGCGCCGACGTCGGTCACGCCCAGCACGTCCACCAGGAACTCGCTGAGCTCGTAGGTGCGCTCGACCGGCGGGCTGGTACCGACCAGATCGGGGTGGATCTCCCGCACCATGCCCGCGCACGACCCGGAGGGCACCACCACGTGGTCGTAGCCCGCGAACGTGTCCGCGTAACCACGGGCGAGCGGCCGGGCGTGGTCGTAGTAGCCGGTGTTGTAGTGCATCTGCCCACAGCAGGTCTGCTCCAGCGGGAAGTCCACCGAGCACCCCAGCCGCTCCAGCAGCCGGACCACGGCCTTCGCCGTCTCCGGATACATCGTGTCGGTGATGCAGGTGGCGAACAGCGCCACGCGCGGCCCGCTCATCCGAGCCCCACCCGCTGCGCCGCCGAGTGCCACGCCCGCTGGCCGCCGCCCGGCTCGTAGCGGGCGAACGGCGCGCTCAGCGGGGAGCCGGCTGCGAGCACGCCCGCCGCCCTGGCCTGTACGAACACGTTGCCGAGCGCACTCGCCTCCACCGGCCCGGCCAGCACGGGCAGCCCGCAGGCATCGGCGGTGAACCGGCACAGCAGCTCGTTGCGTGAGCCACCCCCGACGACGTGCACGACGTCGAGCTCGCGGTCCGCCAGCCGGGTGGCCGTGCGCAGCGAGGCCGCGTGCGCCACGGCGAGCGACTCCAAGATCGTGCGCGTGACCGCGGGCGGTGTCTCCGGCACCGGCTGGCCGGTCTCCCGGCACGCGCGCGCGATCCGTGCCGGCATGTCACCCGGCGGCAGGAACGCGGGATCATCTGGATCCACTATGGACGTGAATGCGGGTTCCCGTGCGGCCGCTCGGAGCATTCCGTCGAGAGTAACGTCGAGTCCCCGCTCCCGCCATACCCGCAGCGACTCGCTCAGCAGCCACAGGCCCATCGTGTTGCGGAGGAACCGGACCGTGCCGTCGATCCCCGCCTCGTTGGTGAAGTTGGCCCGGCGCGCGGACTCGGTGAGCACCGGGGCAGGCAGCTCCAGCCCCACGAGCGACCACGTGCCGCAGGAGATGTAGCCGAAGTCGTCGCCGGACGCGGGCACCGCCGCCACGGCGGACGCGGTGTCGTGCGAGGCGACGGACAGCACCGGCGTGCCCTCCGGACCGGCACCGATCCGCTCTCCCGGTTGCCGCAACGGGGGCAGCAGACTCGCGGGCAGGCCGGCGCGCTCGACCAGCTCGGCCGACCACTGCCGGGTCGTCGCGTCGAGCAGCGCCGTGGTGGACGCGTTGGTCACCTCGGCCCCGGTCTCCCCGGTCAGCCGGTAGCCGAGCAGGTCCGGCAGCAGCAACATCGTTTTGTCGACAAGTCGATCCAATGGTTCGGCGAGGAGCTGGTAGATCGTGTTGAACGGCAGGTACTGCAGGCCGGTGACGCGGTAGAGCGTCTCGTCGTCCACGGTCTCCCGCAGCCGCTCGGCCATGCCGTCGGTGCGGGAGTCCCGGTAGCAGCGCACGTCCCCTTCGAGCTTGCCGTCCGGGCCGATCAGGCCGTAGTCGACCGCCCAGGAGTCGATGCCGATCGACACCGGCCCGGCAGCCGCGGTCTGTCGCAGCCCGGCCAGGATCTCCTCGTACATCTCGTCGACGTCCCAGCGCAGGCCGCCGCCGGGCCGGTCCCGGGGCCCCGTCGCGAACCGGCGCACCTCGGTGAGGTCGACGGCACCGTCCACCACGCGGCCGAGCATGACCCGCCCGCTGCTGGCGCCGAGGTCGACCGCGACGAAGCTCGGCACCGTCAGACCTCCACCAGCGGGATGTCCAGCAGGCTGGACACCGCGCGCAGCTCACCGATGCGATGCCCGACGCCGAGCGCCCAGTGGTGCGCGACGCCGCTGGCCGACCACTCGTCGGTCCACTCGCCGGGGTCGCGGCCGAAGTCGACCCGGCTCGTCGTGTTGCCGATCCGCATGAGCGGCCCGTCGACGACCTCCCCCTCGGACGCGATGAGCGTGTACCGGCCGTCCCGGTCCTGGCCGACACCGAGCAGCGTGACCGGGCCGTGCGCGACGTCGAACTCCACCGAGACGCCCCACCCGCGCTTGCCGTGGTAGACGCCCAGTCCCCGCAACAGCGGCTTCTTCGCGCTGATCGCGAGGTGCGCCGGGCCGTCGTGGCCCATCTCCACGTGCCCGCGGGTGAAGTCGAGTGCCTGCAGCTCGGTGAACGAGCCGCCCGCGCCGAGGATGTCCATGACCAGCATGGCGAGGCTCGTGCGCAGCTCGTACTCACCGGCCGCCGGGATGCCGCGCGCCGTGAGCAGGCTCGCCCCGAGGATCATGCCCGCGCCGAGCCGCTCGTGCATCTCCCCGTCGAGGCCACGGTGGTAGTAGGCGACGCTGTCCAGCTCGAAGTCGGTGACGAGCCGGTCGAGCCCCACCGACACCTTGGCGCCCCATTCGAGGTCGTCCCGGTTCACCGAAGTGTCCAGGTCGAAGACCGACTCCGCCTCGGCGACCTTCGCGGCCACCTCGTCGTCGGTCACCTTCTCCACCCGCACGCGCAGGTCGTCGAACTCCAGCACCTCGACGTGGCCGCCGAAGTGCGCGCTGACCATCGTCAGGTCGGTGGAGACGTCGTACATGCCGGGATAGAGATGCCCCATCAGGCCGTGCCTCGCGTGCCGCAGCACCCTGCGCACGGCCGCCGCCGAGATCCAGCGCTCGATCTTCGTCCACGCGCGCTCGTCCCGGAGGTGGCCGGAGACGCTGCGGAACTCGATGCCCGCGCGGCGGAACGTGTTCGCCATCTCGGGCAGCGGGCAGGCCCCGCAGTACGCCAGCCACTGCCCGGTGTCCACAGAGGAGTGATCCATGGACTCGGTGGGCTGGAGGTTGATCAGCAGGACCGGAGCGCCACTGCGTTGCGCGATCGGCGTCAGCATCGTGGCCGTCATGTACGTGGTGAGGAAACCGACGATGAGGTCGCAGCCCGCCGCACGCAGCTTCTCGGCGGCGGCCGCGCCCTCCTGCGCGTCGGAGATGAACCCGGCGTCCACGATCTCGGCGTCGAACGAGGAGATGCGCTCGCTGACGTAGGCCGAGGACCGCTTCAGGATCGGCAGCAGGTCCGGGAACTGCGGCCAGTAGGCGCCGAGCCCGCCCGCGACCAGTCCGATCCGGGGCCGCCGCTTGCCGTCGGTCATAGTGCTTCCCCTCTCAGCGCAGGAACGCGGCCGCCACGCCCGCGTCGACCGGGATGTGCAGGCCCGTGGTGTGCGAGAGCTCGCCGCAGGCCAGCACGAACACGGCGTTCGCGACATGCTCCGGCAGCACCTCTCGCTTGAGCAGCGTGCGCTTGGCGTAGAAGGCACCCAGCTCCTCCTCGGGCACGCCGTACACCGCCGCTCGCTGCGCGCCCCAGCCCGACGCGAAGATGCCGGAGCCCCGCACGACACCGTCCGGGTTCACGCCGTTGACCTTGATGCCGTACTCGCCCAGCTCGGCCGCCAGCAGCCGCACCTGGTGCGCCTGGTCGGCCTTCGTCGCGCCGTAGGCGATGTTGTTCGGCCCGGCGAACACGCCGTTCTTGCTCGCGATGTAGACGATGTCGCCGCCCATGTCCTGCGCGATCATCACCCGCGCCGCCTCGCGCGAGACCAGGAACGAGCCCTTCGCCATCACGTCGTGCTGCAGGTCCCAGTCGGCGGTGGTGGTCTCCAGCAGCGGCTTCGACACCGAGAGGCCCGCGTTGTTCACCACGAGATCCACACCGCCGAACGCCAGCGCGCACTCCGCTACGGCGCGCGCCACGCCGTCCTCGTCGGTCACGTCGGCGGTGACCGCGACCGCCCGGTCGGCGTTGCCGATCTCCCCGGCAACCTCGGCGGCGGCCGCCTCGTCGCGGTCGGCCACGGCGACGCACGCGCCCTCCGCGGCCAGCCGCTGCGCGATGGCCTTGCCGATCCCGGAGCCACCCCCGGTCACGAGAGCGATCCGCGTCGCGAGTGGCTTCGGCTTCGGCATCCGCCGCAGCTTGGCCTCCTCGAGTTCCCAGTACTCGATGCGGAACTTCTCCGACTCCGGGATCGGCGCGTACGTCGACACGGACTCAGCGCCACGCATGACGTTGATCGCGTTGACGTAGAACTCGCCCGCGACACGAGCGGTCTGCTTGTCGCGGCCGAAGCTGAACATGCCAACGCCCGGCACCAGCACGATCGCCGGGTCGGCACCACGCATCGGCGGCGAGTCGGGCATGGCGTGCCGCCGGTAGTAGGCGGCGTAGTCCTCACGGTAGGCCGCGTGCAGCTCCTTGACGCGGTCGAGCACCTGCTCCAGCGGCGCGGTGGCCGGCAGGTCCACCACCAGCGGTGCGACCTTCGTGCGCAGGAAGTGATCGGGGCACGACGTGCCCAGCGCGGCCAGCCGGGGATGCTCGGCACGGGAGACGAAGTCGAGCACCTCGGGGCTGTCCGTGAAGTGGCCGAGCTGCGGCGAGTCGGTGGAGGCGAGCCCGCGCAGCACCGGGAACAGCGCGGCCGCGCGCTCCCGGCGTTGCTGCTCGGGCAGCGGCTCGCAGCCTGGCAACAACTCACCGAACGGTTCCGGGTCACCGTGCTCGGCGAGGTAGCGCTCGGCGGTGCGGATGATCTCCAGCGAGTTCCGCTTGCACTCCTCGCTGTTCTCGCCCCACGCCGTGATGCCGTGGCCGCCGAGGATGCAGCCGATCGCCCTCGGGTTGGCCCGCTTGACCTCCGCGATGTCGAGGCCGAGCTGGAAACCCGGGCGCCGCCACGGCACCCAGACCACCGACTCACCGAAGATCTTGCGGGTCAGCTCCTCGCCGTCGGCGGCCGTGGCGACGGCGATCCCCGAGTCCGGATGCAGGTGGTCCACGTGCGGCGCGTCCACGAGACCGTGCATGGCGGTGTCGATGCTGGGCGCGGCGCCGCCCCTGCCGTGCAGGCAGTAGTCGAACGCGGCGACCATCTCGTCCTCGCGCTCCTCGCCGGGGTAGACGTCGCCGAGCGCGCGCATCCGGTCGAGGCGGAGCACCGCGAGGCCCGCCTCGCGCAGCGTGCCGAGGTCGCCACCGGAACCCTTGACCCACATCAGCTCGACGTCACCACCGGTCGCCGGGTCGGTGCCGGTGCCCTTCGCGGAGGTGTTGCCGCCCGCGTAGTTGGTGTTGCGCCGGTCGGCGCCGAGCTCGTGCGATCGGGCGAGCAGGTCGGCGACGGCCGGGTGGGTTTCGGTACTCACATTCGTCCTTTCACGGCTTGTCTCAACCGAGCTTGAAGTCGGCCACACGGATCGGCGACGGCGTCGTGCCGCTGGACGCCTGCTGGTACTGGACGGAGAGCACGCCGTCGGTGGCGACCCGCGAGGTGTCCACGTTGACCTCACCGAACGCCTTCATGCTGGGCCGGTCGAACACCAGCGTCCAGTCGGTCCAGCCGCTGGCCTTGCTCGCCGCCACGATGCGGCCCCTCGGCATGATCAGGTACGCGTTGTCGGCGCTGTCGAAGACGATCTTCGTGCGCTGGGTGTGGTTCGGCGGGATCGGCACCTCACGCTTGGTCCAGCCGCCGTCGTCCCCGCGGAAAACGTGGAACGTGCGGCCGAACTGCGCGCGCTGCGCCGAGTAGTCCGAGACGCACTGGGTGAAGCGCCCCGGCACGTAGCTGATCACCACGTGCGGGTTGCCCGCCGAGTCGACGGCCTGGCTTTCCTGGTTCATCAGCCCGTGGTTCGGGTCGAGCGGGTCGGCGACCAGGCCGGGCGAGTCGATGCCGACGGGATCGCCGCCGGTGCTGCCGACGACCTGGCCCGCGCCGTTGCGCCAGGTGCGCCCGCGGTCGTCGCTGTAGACGTAGCCGGTGTCGTGGTTGGTCAGGCCGCCAGGATGGCACAGCACGTCCCAGTTGCCCTCCCGCCAGGTGAACGACGCGTGCAGCCGCCCGCTGTCGTCGTAGGTCAGGCCGTGCAGGTACATGTTGCGGGTGTGCGACACCACGCCGTTCGGGCCGGTGTACGCGCCGGTGGCCGAACTCCACGCACCGAGCTTGCGCCAGGTTCCATCGTCGTACTCGGCGAGCTCGTTCACGCCGTTGCCGGAGCCGCCGGTGCGGTAGCTGAACTGGAGCCTGCCCTCGGGCGTGATCACGAACCGGGGGTAGGTCATGTTGCCGAGCTCGGCGCCACCGAGCGTGCGCCGGACCTCACCGAACTGATCGGCGGTCCAGCGGTGCGCCGCGGGACGCGAAGCCAGCCCGGCGACGGAGCGCGTGTAGTGGATGCGGCTGTTGTGCGTGTCCATCGCGACGTGCAGCCTGCCGTCCTGCGGCGAGATGCCGAGCGAGATCACGTTGTGCGAGTCGTCGACGGTGAGCTTGTGCGGCAGGACCACGGTCTCCCACGCCGTTCTGCCGTGTTCTGGCCTCACTCGCCGGCCGGGCTGTGCGGCGCTCGTTGCCGTACCCGGCTCCCGAACGGTGCCGGTCGCGCCGTGCAGAGCACGCCGCGCGATGACCGCGTTGCGGCTGCCCGTGTACCAGGTGGCGTACTGGTATCCGGCGTAGGTGACGATCCCGTCCTGCTGGAACGAGTCGTTGTTGACCAGCCCGTCGTAGGAGACGAAGTACAGCGCCGAGGGGTCGAGCAGGGTGTCCGACAGCGGCGTGACCGCGGGTGCCGCGGGCTTCGGCGCCGCCGCGGCGCCTGCCGGGGTGAGCACGGCGGCCACGACCAGCACCGTGGCGAGCAGCGCACGTCGCATGTCAGGCCCCCCAGCCCGCGGGGGAACCGCCCACCCGCTCTTCGCGGATCTTCGCGGCGTGGCCGCTGCGGTGGTAGGCGGCGATGGGGTCCGGGTCGATGCCCATCTCCTCGCGCACCTCGGCGAGCAGCGGGCGGACGTCGGTGGAGAAGGCGTCGACGAGGACACCGTTGGCGCTGAGGACGTCACCCGCCCGCTGCGCCGCGCGCAGCGCTTCGACGTCGACCAGCAGCGCCTTCGCCGTCGCCTCCTGCACGTTCATCACCGACCGGATCAGCGCCGGGATCTTCGGCTCGATGTTGTGGCACTGGTCGAGCATGAACGCCACGCCCGAACTGTCGGAGAGCCCGCCGCCGAACACGATCTCGGCCATGATGCGGAAGAGCTGGTACGGGTCGGCCGCGCCGACCATGAGGTCGTCGTCGGCGTAGAACCGGGAGTTGAAGTGGAAGCCGCCGAGCCGGTTCTTGCGCAGCAGCAGCGCCACGATGAACTCGATGTTCGTGCCCGGCGCGTGGTGCCCGGTGTCGACGAGCACCTGCGCCTTCGGGCCGAGTTCGAGGCAGTGCGCGTAGCTGGTTCCCCAGTCCGGCACGTCGGTGGCGTAGAAGGCGGGCTCGAAGAACTTGTACTCCAGCAGCATGCGCTGGTGCTCGCCGAGCCGGTCGTACACGGCGTGCAGGGACTCCTCCAGGCGGGCCTGGCGTTCGGCGATCGAGTCCTGCCCCGGGTAGTTGAGGCCGTCGGCCAGCCACACCGACAGGTCGCGGGAGCCGGTGACGTCCATGATGTCGACGCACTCGAGGAAGTGGTCGAGGGCCTTGCGGCGGACGGTGGCGTCCGGGTTGCAGAGGCTGCCGAGACGGTAGTCGTCGTCCTGGAAGACGTTGGGGTTGACCGCGCCGATCCGCACGCCCACGTTCTCGGCATGCGTGGCGAGGTCACGGTAGTCGGCGACCTTGTCCCACGGGATGTGCACGGCGACGCTCGGCGCCACACCGGTGAAGCGGTGGACGGTGGCGGCGTCGTCGATCTTCTCGTAGGCATCGCGCGGGATGCCTTCCTGCGCGAAGACCTTGAACCGGGTACCGGAGTTGCCGAAGGCCCACGACGGGGTCTCGATGTGCTGTGCCCGCAGCGCGGCCTTGACGGCGGAGTGGTCGGGCATGGAGTCCTCCCTGTGGTGTTCCGCTCGTGAGTGCGCACGCGAGTTCTAACTCGGGTAGGCACTCACGAGTCGTGATCAGTCGAGGTGGAAGACCTCGGTGAGCGGAGCGATCCCCTCGTCGGGCCTGCCGTCGAGGCTTTCGAAGAACGGCGCCATCTCGGCCTGCCATCTCGCGTTGACGTCCCGGGCCGCCATGCCCTCGATCGCCGCGTCGAGGTCGTCGGTCTCGAAGTAGCCGACCAGCAGCCCGTCCGGCGCGAGGAAGAGCGAGTAGTTGCGCCAGCCGGTCTCGGAGAGCGCGGCCAGCATCTCCGGCCAGACCTCGGCATGCCGCCGCCGGTACTCCTCCATCCGGTCGGCCTTGACCCTGAGCAGGAAACAGACCCGCCGTGCGGTGGACGTGTGCATCACGAGAACCCTTCGCCGGGGGTCGTGAGTGTTCAGCCGAGTTGGAACTCGTCCGAACACTCACGAGCCGGGGCACCTCAGAAGTCGTACTTGTCGATGTTGTCGGCGTTGAACGTCGTCGGCGGGCCGAGGATGATCTCGCCGTCCTTGCCGATGGTGCGCTCACCGAGCTCGCCGGCCTTGAGCACCTCGCCCTCCGCGCCGGTGATCTGCCCGGACGCGAGCGCCGCGGCCGCGTAGCCGGCCAGGTAGCCGAGCTGCTCCGGGTCCCACAGCGCGAACTCCTCGACCGTGCCGTCCTTGATGAACTGGCGCATCTGGTTCGGGGTGCCGAGCCCGGTCAGCGCCACCTTGCCCTTGTAAGGCGAGGAGGAGATGTAGCGCGCCGCGGCGGAGATGCCGACCGTGGTCGGCGAGACGATGCCCTTGAGGTCCGGAATGGACTGTAGCAGCGCCTGCGTCTCCTGGAAGGACTTCTGGTCGTCGTCGTCCCCGTAGGCCACCTTGACGAGCTCGATGTCGGCGTACTCCGGCTTCGTCAGCTCGTCCTTCATGAAGTCGATCCACGTGTTCTGGTTCGTGGCGTTCGGCGTCGCCGAGAGGATCGCGATCTTGCCCTTGCCGCCGATCTGCTCGGAGATCATCTTGATCTGCGTGCGGCCGATGTCCTCGGAGTTCGCCTGGTTGACGAACACCTGGCGCGCGTCGGGCGCGGCGTCGGAGTCGTAGCTGACGACGGCGATGTCCTTGGCCATCGCCTCCTTCAGCGCCGGCGCCACCGCGTTCGGGTCGTTGGCCGCGATCACGATCGCGTCCTGGTTCTGCTGCACCAGCGTGTTGATGTAGGAGACCTGCGAGGACGCGGAGGCGTCGGAGGGTCCCACCTCCTTGCCCTCACCGCCGAGCTCCTCGACCGCGGCGATACCGCCCGCGTCGACGATGTTCTCGTACGGGTTGTCGATCTCCTTGGGCAGGAACGCGATCTTCAGCCCCTCCTTGATGGGGGCGTTCGGATCGGCGACCTTCTCGTTGCCCGCACCGGTGTCTGCCTCGGGCGCGGAGTCCTTGGTCGTCCCGCCGCAGGCGGCCACCAGTGCGAGCGCGAGCCCGCCGCCGGCCACCGCGAGCGCGACGCGGCTCCTTCTCGATCGCGAGTGGATCATCGTTGGTCCTCCTCAGGGGAACCGTGGGAAACGCCCACGGGGTCAGGGACGGAAACTGGATCGGGGTCCGGGTGTGCCGGGTCCGCGGCCGCCGCCGGCGCGGGTCGTCGCCGCCTCTGCAGCAGCGTCGCGACCACCGGAACCAGCACCGAGATGATCAGCAGCATGCCGTTGATCACGTTCTGGATCTCGTTGGTCACGTCGTTGAGGAAGAGCACGTTGCGCAGCCCCGCCATCAGCAGCAGCGCGCTCGCCACGCCGACGACCGTGCCCCGGCCGCCGAAGATCGACACCCCGCCGAGCAGCACCGCGGCGACCGCGATCAGCTCCATGCCGTAGGCGTTGTCGGCGCGGGCGCTGTTGTACCGCAGTGTGTAGATGAGCGAGGCGATCGCGCACAGCAGCCCGGAGACGAGGTAGAGCACGAACTTGAGGCGCTGCACCCGGATGCCCGAGAACCGCGCGGTCTGCTCGCCGAGCCCGATCGCGTAGAGCGAGCGGCCGACCGGCGTGAAGTGCACCACGAGCGCGGCCAGCAGTCCCACGACGATCACGAGCAACGTGGGATAGGGCAGGAACGTGCCCGGCACCGTGTCCGTCGCTAGTGGACGGTAGTTGGCCGGGAAGCCGGTGACCGCGCCGTCGCCGAGCGCGACGTAGGCAAGGCCGCGGTAGAGGCCGAGCGTGCCGATGGTGACCGCGAGCGCGGGCAGGCCGAACTTGACGATCAGCCCGGCGTTGACCGACCCGAGCACGACCCCGGCGAGCAGCACGATCGGCACGATCGTCTCGAAGGACATGCCCGCGTTCCACAGCGCACCGGTCAGCGCCGAGCAGAACCCCAGGATCGAGGCAACCGAAAGGTCGATCTGCCCGGTGAGGATGATCGCCAGCAGCGCCATCGCCAGCAGCGCGACCTCGGTGTAGTCGAGGAGCAGGAAGCTGATGTTGTCCGCCTCGGCGAACCCGGGAGTGCTCGTCGAGCCGAAGACGAACACCGCCGCGCACAGCACCAGGAGAACCGTCTCCCACCTGAAGACCTTGTCACGCACGAGGAACGCTCCCTTCCGTGTCCCCGGTATCCCCGGCGGGGCGCGCTCGCGATCTTTCGGCGCGCAGGCGCGCGGCGAGCCGCAGCATCACGGCCCGGTCCAGCGAGATGGCCAGCAGCAATGCGGCACCGTCGACGGCGCGCTGCCAGAAGGCCGGCACCCCCAGGATCGGCAGTGCGCTGGTGATCGTGGTCAGCAGCAGCGCGCCGAGCACCGCGCCGAGCACCGTGCCGCTACCGCCGAAGATCGCCACGCCGCCGACGACGACCGCCGCCACCACCGCCAGCTCACGGCCGGTGCCGACGGAGGCGTTGATCGTGCCGAAGTAGGAGGCGTGCAGCACACCCGCGAGGCCGACCAGCGCGCCGGAGATGACGAACGCGCTGAACACCCGCTTGCCCGCCGGGATGCCGGCCAGCCGGGCCGCCTGCGGGTTGGAGCCGATCGCGTAGAGTTCCCGGCCGGAGCGCCAGTTGTGCAGGGCGTAGCCCGCCACCGCGAGCGCGGCCACGGCGATCAGCGTGAGGTGCGGGATGCCGAGGATCGAACCGCTGCCGAAGGACAGGAAGCTCGGCGACATCTGGTCGGCGTTGATCTGGTGCACGCCGGTGGCGCTGGCCCAGCCGTAGTCGACGCCGCGGAAGACGTAGAGCGTACCGAGGGTGACCACGAGCGCGGGCACCTTCGCGATCGCCACCAGCGCGCCGTTGAACGCGCCGCACGCGGCCCCGAGCGCCATCCCGGCCAGCACCACCACGATCACCGGAGTGTCGTGGTCGGCGATGAACATCTGGCCCGACAGGTAGGCCGTCAGCCCCATCACCGAACCGACGGAGAGGTCGATGTTGCGGGTGATCACGAGCAGGGTCTGGCCGATGGCGAGCAGCGCGATGATGGAGGCGTTGAGGAACAGGTCGTGAAAGCCCTGCGCGCTGACGAACGACGGGTTCACCGCGCCGGTCACGGCGACGACCGCCACCAGCGCGAGCACGATGCTGATCTCCCGGCCGGAGAGCAGCGAACGCACCCGGTTCATGCCGCGCTGCCGTTCTGGCCGCCGCGGCCGTTACCGGTTGCCGCATACATGACGGTCTCCTCGGTCGCTTCCTCTGTGGACAGTTCGGCGGTGATCCGTCCCTCGTGCATGACGAGCACACGGTCGGCCATCCCGAGCACCTCGGGCAGTTCCGAGGAGATGAGCAGGATCGCGATCCCCTGGGCGGCCAGGTCGGAGAGCAGCGCGTGCACCTCGACCTTGGCGCCGATGTCGATGCCGCGTGTCGGTTCGTCGACGATCAGCACCGACGGTTCGGTGGCCAGCCACTTGCCGAGGACGACCTTCTGCTGGTTGCCACCGGAGAGCGTTGTCGCCGGGTCGGAGAGCCGGCCGTACTTGAGCGAGAGCCGCTCGCCCCACTTGCGGGCGAGCGCGCGCTCCCTGGCGCGCCGGGTGATGCCGCCGGGCGACACCTGCGGCAACCGGGCGAGGCTCGCGTTGCGCTCGATCGGCAGCTCCAGCACGAGGCCCTGCTCCCTGCGGTCCTCCGGGACCAGGGCGATACCGTTCTCGATCGCGGTACGCGGATCGGCCGCGGGCAGCGGGCGGCCGTTCACCGACACGGTCCCGGAGTCGCGCTCGTCGACACCGAAGACGGCCCTGGCCACCTCGGAACGGCCCGAGCCGACCAGGCCGGCCAGCCCGACGATCTCGCCCGCGCGGACCGTGAACGAGATGTCGCCGAACACGCCCGCCCTGTTGAGGCCGTCCACGACGAGCACCTCGTCGCCCGCCTCGTTCTCGCGCTCGGGGAAGAGCTGCTCGACCGAGCGGCCGACCATCCGGCGCACGAGCGTGTCGTGGTCGATCTCGGTCATCCGCTCGGTGGCGACCAGTGCGCCGTCACGGAGCACGGTCACGCGGTCGCACAGCGCGTACATCTCGTCGAGCCGGTGCGAGATGAACAGCAGTGCGGCACCGCGCTCGGCGAGCCCGCGGGCCACGCGGAAGAGCCGCTCGGCCTCGACCGCCGAGAGTGCCGCGGTGGGCTCGTCCATCACGATGATCCGCGCGTCGGCGGAGAGCGCCTTCGCGATCTCGATGATCTGCTGGTCGGCGATCGAGAGCCCGCGGGTCTGCCGGGTCGGCTCGATCGGCACGCCGAGGCGGTCGAACACCTCGGCGGCGCGGCGGTTCATCTCGCGCCGGTCGATCCGGCGGCCGGGCCGCAGCGGCTGCCTGCCCATGAACACGTTCTCCGCGACGCTCAGGTCGGGGAACTGGATCGGCTCCTGGTGGATGACCGCGACGCCACGCTGCTGCGCCTCACGCGGCGCGGAGAAGCGCACCGGCTCTCCGTCGAGGAGGACCTCGCCGCCGTCGGGCTGGTGCTCGCCGCCGATGATCCGCACGACGGTGGACTTGCCCGCGCCGTTCTCCCCGGCGAGAGCGTGCACCTCCCCGGCGCGCAGGGCGATCGAGACGCCGCGCAGTGCCCGGACGGCCTGGAACGACTTGCTGACGTTCCGAAGCTCCAGAAGCGGCACGGGGGAATGCTCCGTTGCTTCCACGACGCCCTCCTTCGGTGGAGATCGTGAAACGTTTCATTCAGAGTGGCGCTCAAGTTAGGCCAGTCACAGGCACCCGTCAAGACCTTCCCTCACGTGGCCTTTGGTAACGATCCGGCACGCGGGGAGCCGGACCGGCGTGCTAGCTTGCAACCAGCACGGCACGGTGTCACCCGGACCGGCTGGGTTGACACGTTTCATCAGACTGACCGAGGACAGCACCATGTCGCCGAGCATCAAGGACGTCGCCGAACGCGCGGGCGTCTCGGTGGGCACGGTGTCCAATGTGCTCAACCACCCGGAGCGAGTCGCCGACGGCACCAGGGCCGCCGTGCAGTCCGCCATCACCGCGCTCGGCTTCGTGCGCAACTCCTCCGCCGCCCAGCTGCGCGCCGGCACGAGCCGGTCGATCGGGCTGATCGTGCTGGACATGGCGAACCCGTTCTTCCACGACGTCGCCCGCGGCGTGGAACAGGTTGCCGACGAGCTCGGCTACGCCGTGGTGCTCTGCAACTCCGACGACCAGCTCCCGCGCGAGAACCGCTACCTGCAGGTGCTGGAGGAGCAGCGGGTGCGGGGCGTGCTCATCACGCCGATCGAGGTGAGCTCGGAGCGGTTGGACGCCCTGCGCAGGCGGGGCACGCCCACGGTGCTGGTCGACCGGCACGATCCGCGGGTCAACTGCTGCTCGGTGGCGGTGGACGACGTCGGCGGCGGTGAGCTGTCCGGCGCACACCTCGTCGAACTGGGACACGAGAAGATCGTCTACCTCAGCGGGCCGCTCGCGTTGCGCCAGTGCGCCGACCGGCTCACCGGCCTGCGCCGGGCCGTCGCCGCGGCCGGGCTGGATCCGGACGAGGCGATCGAGGTGGTCGAGGAGCGGGCGATGAACGCGCGTACCGCCCACGCAGCCGCGTCCGCGCTCTTCGCGGCGGGGTCCACGGCCACCAGCGTGTTCTGCGCCAACGACCTGATGGCGCTCGGCGTGCTGCGGGCGGCGCTGCGCACCGGCCGCCGGGTACCGGAGGATCTGGCGATCGTCGGCTACGACGACATCGAGTTCGCCGCCGACGCGACGATCCCGCTCACCTCCATCCGGCAGCCGACCCAGCAGATCGGCCGCGCCGCGGCGCAGCTGCTGGTGGAGGAGTGCGACAACCCGGAGACGCACGCACACCAGCAGGTGATGTTCAAACCGGAGCTGGTCACGCGCGAGTCGACCGCCGCGCGCAAACCCCCTCGTGAGTGCGTAGACGAGTTCTAACTCGCGTGCGTACTCACGAGGGCGGCGGGCTCACTCCGTGTTGGCGTGCCGGGCCCTGGCGGCGTCGTGCCCGGACTCGCCAGCCTGCGCCAGCCGCAGGCACACCACGTCCAGCAGGAGGTGCGTGGCCTGGTCGAACAGGCTCGACAGCGGCTGCACGCTGGGGGCCTCGCCGTCGCGCCGGTACTTCGTCGCCGCGGGCACGACGAGCGTGTGCGCGGCCGCCTCCGCCAGCGGCGACGCGGGATCGGTGCTGACCGCGAGCACCACCGCCCCAGCCTGCCCGGCCCGCTCGGCTGCCCGCACGGTCGCCGGCGTCGTGCCGGAACCGGACACGGCGACGAGCGTGTCCCCGGTGGCGATCGCCGGGGTGGTCGTCTCCCCGACCACGTGGACACGCAGGCCGAGATGCATCAACCGCATCGCGAACGCCTTGGCCATGAACCCGGACCTGCCTTCCCCGGTCACGAAGACGCGCCCGGCACCGGCGAGGCGGCCGGCGAACTCGGCGAGCCCGGCCCGATCGACCCTGTCCAGCACCGGCCGGATCTCGTCGAGCACCGTGGTCACCAGATCGTTCACGAACTCACTCCTCTTCCGTCCGGCGGGCGGCATCGAGCGCGGCGACTGCCGCGCGCGGGTCGTCGGCCCTCGTCACGGCCGAACCCGCGATCAGGCGCAGCCGGCCGACGTGCCGCAGCGCGGGGACATCGGCCGGGCCGAGGCCGCCCGCCACGGCCAGCCGCCTGCCCTCGGCCCAGGAACCGAGCTGGTCGAGCGGACCGCGGCCGGTGGCCTGGTCGTCCTTGCCGACATGCGCGGCCAGCACGACGTCCGGACCGGTGCGAGCCGCGACATCCGCGCGCTGCCCCTCGGTCAGCAGCATCAGGTCCACCACGGCGTCGCCGCCCCGCTCGCCCGCGACCGCGGTTGCGGTCGCCAGCGTCGCGGGGGAGGCCAGGCCGAGCACCGTGGCGGCGGTGGCCCCGGCATCGAAGGCGAGCCCGAACTCGTGTGCCGCGTCGTCCACGGTCTTGAGGTCGGCGAGCACCCGCATCGCGCCGTCCGCCTGCAGGGCCACCGCCTCGACCGCGGCCATCCCGTACCGCTTGACCAGCGAGGTACCGACCTCGATCCAGTCGGCCGTGCCCTTCACCGCGCGGGTGACGGCCAGCGCGTGGCCCAGTTCGACGCGGTCGAGGGCGACCTGTAGCTCGATCATCCTGACACCACCGTGCCTTTCTCCGTCCGGGTGCGCAGCGGGAGGCCGGTGAGCGCCGCCAGCTCCGCGCGGTCCGGCAGCCCCTCCTGGTCGCCGCGGCGCGTCGTCGCCAGCGCACCGGTTCCCGCGGCGCGCACGAGCCGGCGCTCCGGCGGATCACCGTCGAGTGCGGCGCTGATCAGGCCCGCGGCGAAGCCGTCTCCCGCGCCGACGGTGTCCACGGCATCGACGGCGAACGCGGGGCACGCGAACCGGTCACCGTCCACAGTGAACAGCTCCGCGCCGTGTGCGCCGTTCTTGACGGCGACCATGCGCACGCCGCGCTCCAGGTACCACGCTGCGATCTCCTCCGGCTCGGACCGTCCGGTGAGGATCTCGCCCTCGGCGACACCGGGCAGCACCCAGTCGGCGCGCAGCGCGAGATCGTTCACCGCGCGCACCATCTCGTCGCGGCCGTCCCACAGCGCGGGTCGCAGGTTGGGGTCGACGCTCACCGTCAGCCCCGCCGCCCGCGCCACCGACACCGCCCGGTCCGCGAACTCCCGCGCCGCCGGGGACAACGCGGGCGGGATCCCGGTGGCGTGCAGGTGCCGGGCACCGGTGAGATAGCGCTCCACCGCCGGAGTCACCACCAGCCCCCGGCCCGCCGAGTGCGACCGGAAGTAGACGACCTCCGGATCGTCCCCGTGCGCGCGGCCCTTCATCTGGAAGGCGGTCGGCAGCACGGGATCGACCGTGATGTGCGAGCCGTCGATCCCGTGCCGGGCCAGCTCCGCGAGCGCGAAGCGGCCGAACGGATCGTCGCCGACCCGGCCGACCCAGCCCACGCGGTGCCCGAGCCGGGCGAGCCCGACCGCGACGTTGTACTCGGCACCGGCCAGCGCGCGGCGGTAGTCGGTGACGTGTTCGAGCGGACCGCTCTGCCCCGCGACGAACATCGCCATGATCTCGCCGAACGTGACGGCGTCGAGCTGGCTCAGCGGTTCGGGCACGGCCGGCCTTTCCGGTATTCGGATAGAGTCGCCGTATGGCGGAAGGTGACCTGGACACGGTCGGCAAGGCATCGCGGCTGCTCGTGCACCTCGGCACGGTGCCCGACGGGGCGACCCTGTCGGAACTGTCGAGGGCGACCGGCTTCCCACCGCCCTCGACGCACCGGCTGCTGGCGTCGCTGCGCCGGCAGGACTTCGTGGCCTTCGATCCGGAGTCCAAGCGCTACGCCCTCGGCCTGCGGCTGTTCCAGCTCGGTGCCGCGGTGTCGTCCGCGCGCGGGTTCACCGGCATCGCGGTGCCGGTGATGCGGCGGCTCTCCGAGACCACCGGCGAGGCCACGCTGATGTCCGTGCGCGACGGGCACCATCAGCTCTACATCCACCACGTCGAGGCAAGGCACAACGTCGTGGTCAAGGGCGAGACCGGCAAGCTCGGGCCACTGCACTGCACCTCGATGGGCAAGGTGCTGATCGCCTTCGCCGACTACGACACCCGCGAGGAGCTGATCGAGAACGTCGAGCTGGAGCGGTTCACACCGCGCACGATCGTGGACCGGCCCACGTTCCGGCACGAGATCGGGCGAGTGCGCGCCCAGGGCTTCGCCGTCGCCGACGAGGAGCACGAGCTCGGCATCCGGGCCATCGGCGTACCGGTGCTCGGGCCGCTGGGCACCGCCGTGGCCGCCCTGTCGGTGCCCTCGCCCGCGTACCGGAACACGCTGGCCGCTGCGATGCGCTTCCTGCCGCCGCTGCGGGACGCGGCCGAACAGCTTTCGGTGCTGCTGCCCCATACCTGACCTCACCGCCCCAACCTCACCGCACGGCCTCCGCGAACCTGGCCTCACCGGCGACCGCGTCGGTCTCCGCGTCTAGGTCCCTGCCCCGCGTCTCCGGCGTCACGAACGTGGTGGCCAGCGTGATCAGCGTCAGCAGGATCACGTAGCCGGCCAGCGGCACCCAGCTGTCGTTGAACGCGCTGAGCAGCACGGCCCCGACCAGCGGCGCGACCCCGCCTGCCACCACGGCGGAGAACTCGCGGGCCACCGAGACACCGGTGTAGCGGTGGGCGGCGCCGAACAGCTCGGGCAGCAGCGCTCCCTGCGCGCCGAACATCCCCCACACACCCACGCCGAGGGCGACCGAAAGGACGGCCACCGTCGCGACGACGTGGCCGGTACTCATGATCCACCAGGCGGGCACGGCGAGCGCGAGCTGCAACAGCGCGAAGCCGCGGTACACCGGCACCCGGCCGTAGCGGTCGGTCAGCCGCCCGGCCACCGGCACCGTCACCGCTCCCACCGCGGCGGCGAACACCAGCGAGATCGCCCCGATCGGGCCGGGCGAGTCGGCCTCGCTCAGCGCGACCGTGACGACGTAGCTGACCGCAAGCGCCTGGTAGATCGAGGAGCCGCCGTTCTCGGCCATGCGCAGGCCCAGCCCGACCAGCACCGGGCGGCGGGAGGTGCGCAGCAGTGTGCGCAGCGGCTTGTCCCGCACCTGCTCGCGGGCCGCGAGCTTGCTGAAGGACGGCGACTCCTTCAGCCGCAGCCGCATCCACAGGGCCACGGCGATCAGCACACCGCTCGCCAGGAACGGGACCCGCCAGAGCCAGCCGTGCACGATGTCCTCGCTCGGGATGAGCAGCAGGAAGAAGACCAGGGCCGCGGTGACCATGCCGAGCTGGACTCCCATGAACGGCAACGAGGCGAAGAAGCCGCGCCGCTGCCGGGGCGCGTACTCGGCCATCAGCGTCGCCGCGCCCGCCTGCTCGGCGCCCGCGCCGAGGCCCTGCGCGACACGCAGCACGACGAGCAGGATCGGCGCCAGGAGGCCGACGCTGCCGTAGGTGGGCAGCAGGCCGATCAGCGAGCTCGCCGCGCCCATCAGCAGCACCGTCAGGAGCAGCACCTGCTTGCGGCCGATCCGGTCGCCGAGCGAGCCGAAGAACAGGCCGCCGATGGGCCGTACGGCGAAGCCGATGAAGTAGGTCGCGAAGGCGAGGATTCGCCCGGTGGCCGGGTCGGCGCCGGTGAAGAACAGCTCGCTGAAGATCAGCGCCGAGGCGAGGCTGTAGAGGGCGAAGTCATAGTACTCCAGTGCGCTGCCCAGCGAACTCGCCCAGGCGGCACGGCGCAGGTCGGCTTCGGTGATCCGTCCCTGCCCGGCCGAGCCGGACAGGGACGTCGTCCCAGCGGGCATGGTCACGACCTCCGTTGGTCGTCGGTGTGCGGACTGTGCGGCCGCACCGTAGACCCGCCTGTCTATCTTGTGGAATCACCTTCCATTATTCGGAAGATCAACTAAGCGCCGGTCGGGTGACCAGATGCGCGATGCGTTCGGCGGCCCGCCTGCCCTCGGGGATGTCCGCGATCGGCCAGACGTGGAACATGTGCTGGTACTCGTGGTACTCGATCGGCACCCCGCGCCCCTCCGCCAGCTCGCGGAGCCGCCGGGCGTCGGCGAGCAGCACGTCTCGCGTCCCGATGAAGACGCTGACCCGGCCCAGCGCGGACAGCGGCCCGAACAGCGGACTGACCACGGGGTCACGCCGATCGCGGTCGCCCGCGTAGAGCCATCCGGCCTCCCGCAGCCCGGCCACGGCCAGATGGGGATCGCGGCGGTCGAGTTCGGGCAGCACCGGATCGGTCATGGTGACGTCCAGCCACGGCGAGATCAGCACAAGCTCCTTGGGCTGTGGCCTGCCCGCCTCCTCAAGAGACTCGGCCAGCGCGAGCGTGAGCGCCGCGCCCGCCGAGTCGCCCATGACGACCTGCTGGTCCGGATCGCGGTCACCGAGGAAGACGTCGTAGGCCTCCTTCACCATGGCGACCGTCTGCTCGCAGGTGTGTGCGGGCGCGAGAGGATAGATCGGCGCCGTGACCGTGCAGCCGGTGCGTTGGACCAACCGGACGAGGAACCACCAGTGGTCGTTCTGGATCTGGTGCACGTACGCCCCGCCGTGGAAGTACAGCACGTGCCTGCCGCTGCTCCGCGCGAACGGCGCGAAGGTGTAACAGGGCCGGCCGAGGACCTCGGTGCAGCTCACCGACACCTCGCGCCGGACACGCGCGGGCGGCCGGGCGGGATCGGTCCGCCGGCTCCGCTCGATACTCGCGTACAGCTCGTCCAGATCGGCATACGTCCGTTTCGCCCGTGACAGGCGCAGCTTCACGATGAACGCGAGCGCCTGCATACTGATGCCGCCGGTCAATGTCCCTGCCCTCAAATCAGGTTGCGCGGGATCGTCCGCCGCCAGTTGCGGGAGAACACCCGCTCGTCGCCCTCGTAGGCGTCGAGCCGCGCGTGCAGGCGCAGGTCCGCCGGCGTGCACGTCAGTGTCGTCCGGGTCACCGTCGTGGCGACCCAGTCGCCGCGGGAAAGGGTCACCGACCAGTGGGTCTCGCCGCGCACCGAGGAGAAGTCGCCTGCCACCCAGGCGTAGGTCTCGAGGACCCGCTTGGCGATGTCGAGGTCGATGTCGTCGAAGCGGACCGTCCCGTTGTCCTTCACGATCTCCAGCGCCGCCCGGTAGTCGGTCAGCTCCCGTCGGACGGTCCACGAGTGCTCGGCGGGGCGCACCTGGGTCATCGGGATCGGCTCACTTCCCTCGGGCTCGCCGAGCGGCCGCACCGGAACGTCCCCGTCCTCGGGGATCGGCCGGATCGGCAGGCTCAGCGAGCTCTGCCCGGTGAACACCGAGAGCAGCACCGGCTCGGGTGGCGGCCACGCCAGCGGCCAGTACGAAGTGGACAGTGATAGCCGGATCCGGTGTCCCGGAGGGAAGGACTGCGCGACTCCGTTGAGCATGAACGTGACCCGGTACCGCTGTCCGGGTTCGAGCGGTTCCGGCCGTTCGTTGCCGTCGCGGTGGGTGAGATTGAGCAACCCGTAGCTGACCCGGGTGGCGCGGCCGTCCTCACCGACGTCGGAGAGCCGGGCTGCCACCATGGCCACCGGCTTGTCCGACGTCAGTTCCAGTGTGACCGTCGGAGCGCCGAGGATCTCGACGGTCTCGGTGAGCGCCTCACTGTCGAAGACGAGCGATCCACCGTCCTCCTCGCGCTGGTCGTAGGGCAGGTCCGGCGGCGCGTTGTAGGAGGCCCACTTGCCGGCGTACTGCCCGACCGAGAGCGGTGAGGAGATGGTGAGCGCCTCCTCCCGGACCTGTTCCTCACGCGTGCCGATGCGGCGCTTCGCCAGCGGGTACTCGGCCACCGTGACCCGCGGTGAAGGCCACTCGTGCTCGCCGACCCAGCGTCCTGGACGGTCCTCATAGGATGTCGAGGGCGGCACGCTGTCCTGCATCCAGGCCTGCAACATCGGCCCGTCCAGGGCACCGTTGTCGGCGTCCTTGAGCCAGTGATCCCACCACCGCACCAGCTCCTGCAGGTAGCCCACGGCAGGGCCCGGCTCGCCGAGATGCGGGTACCTGTGCGACCACGGACCGATGAGCCCCTTGCGCGGAACGTGGAGGTTCTCGAGCACACGGAGGACGGCGTTGGAGTAGCCGTCGGCCCAGCCACTCGACGCGAGCACCGGTACGGCGACGTCGGAGTAGCTTTCGCACACCGAGGCGTGCTTCCAGTAGCTGTCCCGGACCTGGTGGCTGAGCCACTCGTCCGCCCACGGGCCACTCTCGCGCAACCGCTCGTGCCACATGCTCCGCCACCGCTCGCCGACGAGCGCCGGATCGGGCGGAAGCGTGCCGTGCGCGAACATCGTGCCCGCCTCGGCAAGGTTGTCCGACAGCAGGCAACCACCCATGTAGTGCATGTCGTCGGCGTAGCGATCGTCGGTGAACGACGATATCGCGATCGCTCGCAGGGCCGGCGGTTTGCGCGCAGCCAGCTGCAGGGAGTTGAAGCCGCCCCAGGAGATGCCCATCATTCCCAGCCGGCCGTCGCACCACGGTTGCGCGGCGATCCACGCGAGCACGTCCTCGCCATCGAGCTGTTCCTGTTCCAGGTACTCGTCGAGGAGGACCCCCTCCGATTCACCGGTCCCCCTGATGTCCACCCGGACGCACGCGTAACCGTGTCCGGCGAGGTAGGGGTGATGGATCGAGTCACGCCACGCGGTCAGATCCCGCTTGCGATACGGCAGGTACTCCAGCACACCGGGAACCGGCTCCACGTCGGAGGACACCGGGCGCCAGATCCGCGCGGCGAGCCGGGTGCCGTCGGCGACCGGAATCCAGACGTGCTCGTCCTCGTGCACCTCGTACGGCAGTGAACCGACCGTCCGCATCTAGCCGATCTCCTCCCCGTCCGAGAACTCGAAGTGCAGCGCCGCCACCGCCTGCTCGTACTTGCGCTCGAGCTCTTCCTCGTCGTCGGCACCCACGTAGATGTAGGCGAGCTCGTAGCTGTAGCTGTCCTGCGCCGGCATCGTCGACAACCGCCGCCCCTCGGGCGCCTGGACGTCGACGACCACGCCGGGGATGCGCCCGCCGAGGTCCGCGATCTCCTGTCCGGTCGGCACCCGCTCGACCAGCGCGTCGCCGAAGCGGCGGTAGTACCACTTGGCGGCGAGGGCGTACGGACCCTCGCGGCTCGGCAGCGCCGGGTCGCGGCCGAGGCCGAGGCTGAGCATGCAGTAGTGGTTCGGCACCCCGTCGACGTACTCGAAGAGCTCGGCATGCGACTGCGAGTGCCGGGCGTTTATCTCCAGTAGACGGACGTCACCGGTGTCCCGGCGGCAGAAGAACTCGATACTGAAGGTGCTGTTGTCCAGTCCGACCTGCCGGATGACCTTCTCGGAGACCGCACGCATCCTGCGCACCATCGGCTCCGGCAGCTGCGAGGGGTACTGGTGCCGCTGGAAGGACGACGTGCCGGGGTAGTTCAGCGAGTCGAGCGTGCCGTACACCACGATGTCACCGTTGTAGACGTAGCCCTCCGTGGCGGCCTGCTGACCGCTCATCGCCTCTTCCGCGAGACACGCCTGCCCGCCGACCTCGGCGATCTCCGGCGGGAGATCCAGGCGTTCCATGATCGTCTCAAAAGGCTTGCCGACGCGGTCGATGCCCTCGGCCATCTCCCGCGCCGCGTCGCCGAATTCCGTGTCGTCGGACACCTTGAAGGCCAGTTCGGACGAGAAGGACTTCACCGGCTTCAGCCACATCGGATAGCCGACGTTCTCCGGGCGCCGGGGATCCGCCAGGTCGACCACCGCGAAGCTCGGGTACTCGTCGATCACGTTCTGCTGTTCGAGCCTGCTCCAGTACTTGTGCTCACACTTGACGACCGGCTCCAGGTCGGCGCTCGGCAGGCCGTACCTGCGGCACAGGATCGGCACCATCGTGCTGACCGGGAAGTCCCAGTAGCCGATGATGGCGCCGATCTCACCGTCGAACTCGTCGAGTTGCCGCTCGGCCTTTTCGATCAGGTCGGCCACCGGGATCTCGCCGCTCTGAACCTCCTCGACGCTGAGCAGGCCGTGGAAACGGTAATGCACGGATCCAGGCACATCGTGCAACGTCCGCATATTGGCGTCGTCGAGGCCAAGCACGAAAACGTCGATCTGGCTCACTGTCGCTCCTTTGTTCGTCCCACTCAGACATCCCACGACGCGTGATCGCTAAACCCCGTGCACGCACGGCGACGACCGTTTGACGGACGGCACCGTGGGTACGACCCACGGAGGACTCGCCGTCGCCGAGAGCAGGGAAGTGATCAGAGGTGCTGGTAGCGGCCTTCAAACCGGGCCACGACGGCGGCGTCGCCGTCATCGACGACCGGAGACTGGAGCTCTCCCTGGAGTCGGAGAAGGACTCGTTCCCGCGGAACTCTGCGTTCACCCCGAGCACACTTCTCGGCCTTGCCGAACGGGTCGGCGCACCACCCGACGTGGTCGCCGTCGGTGGCTGGCAGACCGGCAGGCAGCCGATCGCGGCCGGCTACCACGGCGTCGATGAACCCGTACGGCGCCGGACGAGCTGGTTCGGTCACCCGGCCGAGTACTTCTCGTCGTCACACGTCCGCTCGCACATCATGATGGCGCTGGGCATGGCACCCCGGTTGGCCCGGCCACAGGAACAGGCGGTCCTGGTGTGGGAGGGCGTGACCGGAAGCTTCTACCTGGTCGACGAGCATTTCCGGGTGCGACGCGAGATTCCCGTGCTGTCGGCGCCCGGCGCCCGCTACGCGTTCCTGTTCGCGCTCGCCGATCCCACGTTTCCCGACCGCGGCGCGGTGCCGGATCTCGGGGTCAGCGGAAAGCTCATGGCGCTGGCGGCCTACGGCGAGGCGGACGAGAGAGATCCGGCGATCGCAGGCACGGTCGAGGGAATTCTCTCGATGGACGACGTCTACCCGGCGCCGAAGGAGGCCTTCCGCGACTCGCCCGTGTACAACGCGGGCGTGGAGTCCGAGGTGGCGAAGCACGCCGCGGCGCTGCTCACCGAGCGCATCTACCAGATCTTCGCCCAGGCGGCGAAAGAGGAGCTGCCGCCGGGCATTCCGCTGCGGATCTCCGGCGGTTGCGGGCTCAACTGCGATTGGAACGAGCGCTGGCGGCGTGACGGTTACTTCTCGTCGGTGTTCGTCCCGCCGTGCACCAACGACTCCGGCTCGGCCATCGGCACCGCGATCGACGCACTGTGCACCATCCAGGGCGATCCGCACATCGGCTGGGACGTCTACAGCGGACTGGAGTTCCAGCACGACCGCACCCCCGACCCGGCGCGCTGGACGGCGACGAGGCTTGATCACCGGGAACTCGCCGGCGCGCTCGCGCGCGGTCGCATCGTCGCCTGGGTGCAGGGCAGGTGGGAGATCGGCCCGCGGGCGCTGGGAAACCGCTCACTGCTCGCTGAACCGTTCCACCCGGGAACGCGCGACCGGCTGAACGCCATCAAGCAGCGGGAGGACTACCGGCCGATCGCGCCGTGCTGCCGCGAGGAGGACCTCGACATGGTGTTCGCGACACCGTTGCGCGATCCTTACATGCTGTATTTCCAGCGTTTGCGCTCGGCGGAGTTCGGCGCGGTCACCCACGTGGACGGCACGGCGCGGGCGCAGACGGTGGGCGCCGTCACGAACGGGCGCCTGCACGAACTGCTCACCGCGTTCGCCGACGAATGCGGCACCGGAATGCTGTGCAACACGTCGCTGAACTTCAACGGCAGCGGGTTCATCAACCGCATGTCCGACCTGGTCGAGTACTGCGAGAGCAGGTCGTTGACCGACATGGTGGTCGGTGACACCTGGTACCGGCGCCGGCAAAGCTCGTGAGTGCGCGCGCGAGTTCTAACTCGCGTGCGCACTCACGAGTGGTGACCAGGGGAAACGGGGGGGGCTAGCCGATCTTCGTTCGCTCGATCGCCGTGCCGAGCAGGCCCAGCCCGATCATGCCGACGCCCAGCCCGAGATGCAGCCAGTTGTCGGCGGTGTTCAGGGGCACGAAGTTGGCGCTGCTGGAGAGGTCGATCGCCAGCCCGTAGACCCACAGCAGCAGGTAGACACCACCGCCAATGACCAGGAACGCCCGCGAAACAGCCGCCGAGCGCGCCGCCGCCAGGCCGACCACGCCGAACAGCAGGTGCACGATGTTGTGCAGCACCGAGACGGCGAACACGCCGAACAGCATCGCCGCCGAGCCGGGTCCGGCGAAGCCGAGCTGGTCGTAGTCCGCCGTCACGCCGGGGATGAAGCCCAGCACGCCGACCACCACGAACACCGCGCCCACCGCCGCGGCAATCGGCTGTACCGGCCTCGTCCGCTGCCGGGTCGCCCTTGCGTCGGTCACCGCTGTCCCCCTTCGCCTCGAAACGGACACTCCGTTCACGACCGGAATAACCGATCGGCGCGAACCCAAACACAACGGCGCCGGGTTCGGGTGGCGAGCCGGCGGGTTGCCAGCACAATGCCCCTCCTCGGCCCGGCCGCACCGTGATGATCGCCGCCGCGCGGCTGCTGGCCCCGGCCCGGTGGGTGAGGCAGGCGGTCCGGGAGTCCGGCCGGGAACGCGAAGGGTCCATCCAGGCCGCCAAGATGGCGGTAGCCGCGGTGATCGCGTGGCTGGTCGCACAGCAGGTCGACCCCTCGCAGTCGTTCATCGCGCCCTACGCCGCCGTCTTCATGATGAGCGAGACCGTGTACCGGCCCATGACCAATGCCGTGCATGAGGTGCGGCCCTGGCACTCGGTGTACTGCCGGCGTTCGGCACGATCAAGCTGATCCCGCAGCAGGCGGGTCGCGCTCCTGGTCGCCGTCTTCGTCGGCATGGCGGTGGGGGGGGCAGTGGCGCTGGCTCGGTGGCAGCGGTATCTGGGTCGGCGTCACTGCGCTGCTCATGCTCACCTACGGGACCGCCGACAACGTCGGCTACCTGCTGCTGCGCGTCCTGGAGACCAGCCTCGGCGCCGCGGTCGGCGTCGCCGTCAACCTCCTCGTCATCCCGCCCATGCACCAGCGCAGTACCCACCGCAGCGTCGAAGGGACGAGCAGGGAGGTCGAGCGGCTCCTGCGCACGATCGCCGGGGGACTGCGCGACAGCTGGACCGGGGGGACGCCAGGGGCTGGCTGTCCCAGGCACGCGGTTTGGAGACCACCGCCAGGTACGCCGAGGAGACCGCCCGCTGGGCCGCGAGAGCACCTGGTTCAACCCCGCAGGCTGCTGCCGTGGCGACGGCGCCGAGTCACGGTCCCGTCCGAGTACGAGAGCGCCATTTCGGCGCTGCACGAGGTCACCAAGCAGGTGCAGCACATCACCGACACGCTGATCGCGGCCGGGCATGCGGAGAATCCGGACAACACAAGGACACAGACGACACCGAGGGCACAGAGGACACCGAAGACACGGCGAAGTCACTCGACGGCGCTTTCGACGACACCTTCGCCGACCTGCTGGAGCGGTTGGCGCACGCCGCCGCCTGCTACCAGCGGCCGCTGGAGCGCGATGGCGACCGCGCTCCTCGCCTGCGGGAGCAACTCCGGGTGACCCCAGGAGCTGCATCGGCGGCTCACCGACCGAATACGCAGTGCGGATCCGCCAACCACGTGAAGCGCGCAGGGTGCACTGCTGCTGGCGGCCGAGCGTGCGCTGCGAACGATGGTCGGGGACTGCACCGGCGCGACAGCCGAGCGCCGGTGACCGCGGGCCGTGAGCTACTCCCTGGTCAGCAGGCGGCGACGGCGGACCGCGGGCATGGACAGCGTGCGGTAGCCGGCGTCGTCGAACAGGATCGTGACCCGGTCGTCCTCGTGGTACACCACGGTCCCGGAGCCCCATTCCGCATGGTGGACCCGCGTGTCGGCGGGGAACTCGGCGTCCGAGCCCGCGGAGGTGGTGTGCTCCTGCGCGGTCCCGGCCGCACACGTGTCGCAGAATCCGCAGGGGCGTTCGAGCGACTCGCCGAAGTAGCCGAGCAGGTAGCGCCTGCGGCACGACCGCGTCTCCGCGTAGTGCCGCATAATCTCGATGCGGGAGCGGTCGAAACGCCTGCGCTTCTCGAACTCGCCCGCCACGCGATCCACGGCCTCGTCGGCGGCGGCCCCGTCCTCGCGGAGCTCGAAACGCCCCTCCGGGGTCGGCTCGACGACGTCCGCGTCGTGCAGCAGGTCGAGGCTGCGCATCGCGCGGCGATGGGTCTGGTCCACCTCGCTGTCGACATCCTGCGGGCTGGCCGGACCGTCGTGCTCGCGCACGGCCTCGGCGACCTCGCGCACGCCGTCCGGGTCGAACCGGCGCGAGGTGAGAAAGCGTTGCAGGCTGAGATCCTGCGGGCGGTAGAACAGCACCGCGTCGGCCCGCTCGCCGTCGCGCCCGGCGCGGCCGATCTGCTGGTAGTAGGAGTCCAGCGACTCCGGCACCGACGCGTGGGCGACGAACCGCACGTTGGGCTTGTCGATGCCCATGCCGAAGGCCGAGGTCGCAGCCACCACGTCGAGTTCGCCGGCAAGGAACCGCTCGTGCACCCGCTTGCGTTCGGCCCGGTCGAGACCGGCGTGGAACGCCGCCGCCCGCACCCCGCGTTCGGCGAGTTCCCGCGCATAGCGCTCGGTGTCCTTGCGGCTCGCGGCGTAGAGCAGCCCCGGCCTGGCCGCCCGGACGGTCCATTCGATCACCGCGTCGCGCTTGGCGCCGTCGTCATCGAACCGGCGAACCTCGAAGTAGAGGTTGGGCCGGTCGAAGCCGGCGATGACGCGGGCCGCGTCACGCATGCCGAGCCGGGCCACGATGTCGTCGCGTACCGGCAGGCTCGCGGTGGCGGTCAGCGCCAGCACCCGTGGCTGCCCGAGGCTTTCGACGACGTGGCCGAGGCGGAGGTAGTCCGGCCGGAAGTCGTGTCCCCATGCGGAGATGCAGTGCGCCTCGTCGACGACGAAGAGTGTGGGACGCATCCGGCGCAGCTCCGCGAGCACATCCTCCCTCGCGAGCTGCTCCGGGGAGAGGAACAGGTACTCGGCGTCCCCCGAGTCGACGGCGGCCCAGGCGTGTTCGCTGTCCCGGCGGCGCTGGAGCGAGTTGAGCGTGACCGCGTCGGGCGCGTCGCTGTCGTCGAGCTGGGCGGCCTGGTCGCGCTGGAGCGCGATCAGCGGCGAGACGACGACGGTCGGCCCGGGCAGCAGCAGCGCGGGCACCTGGTAGATGGCGGACTTGCCGGAGCCGGTCGGCATCACGACGAGCACGTCGCGGCCGTCGAGCAGCTCCTCCATCGCGGTCAGCTGCTCAGGACGCAGCCGGGACCAGCCGAACGCGTCCTCGGCGGTGTGGCGGAGCCGGGCACGGGCGTCGCGGGGCGGGTCCGGCCGGGCGGAATGCTGGCACACGGCTGCCGTGTTCCCCTTCGGCGCCGCCGGAAACCTATTCGCCCGGGGCGACGAGGCCGGTCTCGTAGGCCGCGACGACGAGTTGTGCACGGTCGCGGGCGCCGAGCTTGCCGAGCAGGCGGCCGACATGGGTCCGCGCGGTGGCCGGGCTCATGAAGAGAGCCGCCCCGATCTCGCTGTTGGAGCATCCTTGCCCGACCTTGGCGAGCACCTGCCGCTCCCGTTCGGTGAGGGTGGCCAGCCGTTCCCGTGCCCGCGGGGACGGGCCCGCCGCCGCGGCCCGCATGACCCGCCGGGTGACCGCGGGGGAGAGCAGCGCGTCCCCGCGGGCGACGATGCGGACGGCCTCCCGCATCTCCTCCGGGGAGGCGTTCTTGAGCAGGAAGCCCGCGGCACCTGCTCGGACGGCGTCGAGAATGTGCTCATCGGTGTCGAAGGTCGTGAGCACGATGACCCGGACCTCACGCAGCGCGTGATCCTCGACGATCCTCCTGGTGGCGGTGATGCCGTCACCGCCGGGCATGCGGATGTCCATCAGGACCACGTCGGGCCGGTGCCTGCCGACGAGCTCGACCCCGGCGTCGCCGGTGCCCGCGTCGCCGACCACGGTGAGGTCGTCGGCGCGGTCGAGCAGCGCCCGCAGCCCTTCTCGCACGAGATGCTGGTCGTCCACCAGCACGACGCGGATCACGCCTGCCCGTTCAGCGGGACACATGCCTCGACCACGAATCCCTCACCTCGTCGCGACGTCGTCCGCAGGCTGCCGCCGAGCAGCGTCAGCCGCTCGCGCATACCGATGATCCCCCAGCCCCCGTCCGGGTCGGTCAGGTCGGACTCGGCCGCGCCGCGACCGTCGTCGCACACCCGTACCCGCAGGGCGTCCTCGCCGTGCTCCAGCTCGATGACGACCGTGCGTGCCCCGGCATGCCGTTGCACGTTGCTCAGCGACTCCTGAACCAGCCGGTAGGCGGTCGCGTCCGCGATCGCAGGCAGCTCCGCCCGCACGCCGGTACGGCGGACCCGCACGTCGAGCCCGGCCGCGGTGGCGTGCTCGACGAGGCCGTCCAGCTGGGCGAGCCCGGCCACCGGCGCGCGGTTCTCGTCGGCGGCGTCGTCACCGTCGCCGGCGCGCAGTGCCCGCAGAGTCGCCCGCAGCTCCCCCACCACGTCGCCGCACGCACCCCGGACCGCGGCGAGTGACCGCTCGGCGGTCGCGGGCTCGTCGTGCAGCGCCTCCCTGGCCACGTCCGCGTGCAGCGAGATCACCGACACCGTGTGGGCGAGCAGGTCGTGCAGGTCCCTGGCGATCCGCAGCCGTTCCTCCTCGACGCGCCGCGCCGCCTCCCGTTCCCGTTCCAGCACCGCGGCGTGGGCCTGTTTGTCCAGCTCGGCCCGCCAGCCCCGGCGGGACCGGACGCTGTCGCCCAGCGCGACGACGGCGGCCATCAGCCCGGCCGACATGGCGAACTCGAGCCCGAGCACGTAGGCGACGTCGTCACCCTCGGCGAGCCGCGTCACCGTCGAGAGCGCCAGCAGCGCGACCGCCGTGCCGATCGACCAGCGGATCCTGCCCTGCTCGGCCGCCGAGTACAGCGCCGCGGCGACCGGCGCGGCCAGGCCGACCGGCGGGTAGGACAGCATGTAGTAGACGAGCAGCGCACCCGCGGTGATCAGCAACGTCGCCACCGGCCAGCGACGCCGCACGAACATCAGCGAGCCGAGCAGGGCACCGAAGGCATAGGCGGCAGGGCCGGGCTCGGTCGACTCGGTGCCGACGTTCGCGGTGATCGCCGTGCCCACCACGATCAGTACGAGCATGGCGAGGCCGGTGTCGACCATCAGCCGCCGCCGGTCGCCGCCGGACGGCTCGTCGTTCGGCTGTCCGATCAGGACTCCTCCTTGCCCAAGCATCCGCTACCGCAGACGAAACCCTGGAACCAGCCGGCTGAGCGCCCAGCCGACCGCGCCGGTCACCGCGCCGACGACCGTTCCGGTGACGAGACTGCTGAAGAAGGCGAACACCCGCAACACGATCCCCTCGGCCGACGGCGCGAGCACGTCGGTGAGGTTGCCGCCGAGGGCGGGCGGGTCGTCCGCGAACGCCTCCGCCCACAGCACCTGGTGGGTCACCGCCAGCAGCAGGCCGTAGACCACGCCCACCACGAGCAGGGTCAGGAACGCGTTGGGCACGCGTTTCCACAGCGCGACCGTGAGCCACACCGCGATCGGCACGAAGACCAGCAGGGCGTTGCCGACGGGCCCGACGAGGTCGAGGTCGTGCGCGATCACACGTGGCACGCCGAGCGCGGCCAGGCCGAAGATGCCGAGCGGGGACATGCCCAGCGAGCGCCGCCGCACCCGCCCCTGCTCGGTCCTTGTTTCGTTCATCGCGCGAACCCCCTTGATTCCCGGTAGAAGCGCAGCAGCCCCGTGAAGGCGAGCGTCGCCGTCACGGCACTCATTCCCAGCCGCAACCAGTGCCCCGTTTCGAACTCGGCGGCCGTCTGCCGGAGGAATTCGACGGAATGCACGGCGATCCCCTCTTCGAACATGATGTCGTTGCGCGGCCAGAAGAACAGCATGGAGAACAGGAACTCGCCGAGCAGGAGGGAAACGAGGCTGGCGGCGATCCAGATCCGTACGCGCGGATACCGCCACAACACCACCAGGCTGGCGAATCCCGCCACGACCGTCGCCGCTCCCAACGGCGGAAACAGGTCCGCGGGCCCGACCACCTCGAAGAAGTCCATCGCGCCGGCGAGCGACTCGGGCACGTTGTGAAACACGTTCGGATAAATGACGATCGTCTCCACGAGAATGCCGCCGAACGCCACCATGGCCACCCAGACGTAGGCGGCGGAAACGGCCGAACACAATCGTTCTCTTCGCATCGGCCAATACACCCCCGAAAGGCAAGGAACTCCGACACAGGTGACGCTACGTTCGGGCGGGGGCGGCGACATCCGTTTCCGGACTCGACCGGGTACGCGTTTCGACGTAGTCCCGTCGCCGGACGGCAGTTGTCCACAATTTCACCCACAGGCTGTCCACCTGTGGACAACTCGTGTACGGAACGGGTGGAACCGCCCGAATATCCGTAGTGAAATCGCTGTGACGTGGGAAAACAGTGCACCTGGACGGCGCGCACGTAACCGCGGCACGTAGTCTGCCCACCCGAATCCCGCATGGCAGGGCATCCGTACGTGCGATCAGAGGAGGTGCGGGCACATCCCTTCCCCGGCCCAGGTCTCGGACAAGCTCGTGAATCTCTCCGGTGGGCACCCGGAACGGCACGACGGCGGCCGGCAAGCCTGGCGCGGCGCCGCGCGGCTGGTCGCCGCGGTCGCCGTCGCCGCACTCACCAGCGTGCTCGTGCAGTCGGCGGTGCTTCTGCTGCCGCTGCCCTACCCGTCGGCGGTACCGAAGGCGCTGCTGAACGTGGGCGGGGCGCTGGTCGTCATCGCGCTGGCCACCATCGCTCTCCGCTACGGCACCGCGCACCGCGCGTGGCCACGGTGGGCAGACCCGGCAGTCTGGGCGGGGCTGTCCGGCCTGACCAGCGCGATGCTGGCACTTCCCCTGCACGGCACGCTGTTCTACCTCGGCGGTATCGGGATCGATCAGCAGTTCCGCATGCAGTTCTTCGGTCGGCTGGCCGACTCACCCGCGCTGGCCGACATGAACTACGCGGGCCTGCCCTCCTACTATCCGGCGGGCTGGTTCTGGATCGGCGCCCGCGCCGCCGACCTGCTCGGAATACCGGCGTGGCAGGCGTACAAGCCCTACGCCGTCGTCAGCGTCGCCGTGACCGCGGCGCTCGTGTTCGCCCTCTGGAGCACGGTCGTGCGGCCTCGCCTCGCCGTGCTGGTCGCGCTCGCCGTCACCCTGACCGGCCTGCGGATGCCGGACGTGTCGGTCGGTGCGGTCGAGCCCTACTGCTGGCTGCTGGCCGCGCTGCTGCCGCCGGTCATGGTCCACGCCTGGCGGACACTGCGGACCCGAGGGCGGGCGCCCAGGCCCGCACTGATCGGCGTGGGCCTGTTCCTGGGCCTGTGCGGCGCGGTCTACACCCTCTACTTCGGTTTCGTCTTTTTCGTCCTGCTTGTGATGGGGCTGCTGGCCGCCGCGCTCGCCCACCGCTCGGGCACGTCCTGGCGAGCCGCGCTGCGCACGGCAGCTGGACGGCTGGCCGGCATGGGTCTCGCGGCGCTGCCGCTGGTGCTGGTCATCTGGGGCGGCTACCTGGTCGCCGCGGTCGCCGCCGGATTCCCGCCGCAGGCGGCGCCCCGCTACCTCGAACCGTCGCGGGCGATGCTGCCGTTCCCGATGCTGCAGTTCTCCGTGCTCGGCGCGCTGTCTCTGGCCGGGACAATCTGGCTGGTCGTCCGGGCCCGGCAGAGCCACATCGCTCAGGCATTGGCACTGTGCGCCGGTGCCGTCTATGTCTGGTTCGCGCTCTCCACGCTGGCACTGGCGTTCGAGACGACACTGCTCGCATTCCGGTTCAACCCGGCCCTGTATGTGCTGCTCAGCTGCGCCGGGGTGTTCGGGCTGGTCGACGCGGTCCGACACGTGGGCCGGGTGACCAGCGCGGAGCGCATGCGCACGGCGACCGCAGCGGTCGTGGCGGTCGGCATCCTGGGCGGAGCCTCACTCGTTCAGGGGACGACCAAGTCGTGGGACGACGCCGTCGACGATGCCTACAACACGCACTACCCGAGCGGCGTGACCGCGGCGGGTGAGCGCGATCCCCAGGACGACGACGCCTGGAACGGCGAGCTCATCGAGACCATCGACGCGTTCACCACGCGACCGCCGGGTGAGCTCGTGCTGCTCACGGACAACTACTCGGTGCTCGGCTTCGCGCCGTACCGCAGCTTCCAGCAGAGCACCATCCACTACGCGAACCCGCTGGCCGACTTCGACGCCCGCAGGGCCGAGATCACGCGGTGGACCAAGGCCGCGAACCCCGCGGAGCTGCAACGGCGCCTGGACGCCGGCCGCTGGCAGGCACCTTCGGTCTTCGTCCTGCGCCGCGCCGAGAACGGGTACGCGGTGCACCTCACCCACGACACGTTCCCGCTGGAACAGAACGTCGGCGGTTACGACGTCGTGTTCCCGGGGAAGCAGTTCAGCTCGCCGGACTTCAGCAAGCGCGATGTCGGGCCCTACACGGTGATCGTCCGCAACGGCACGTGACCCGGGCCTCCGCGGTCAGAGCCAGCGGGGAATCTCGGGCAGTTCCCCGGAACGGTCGAGCGATCCCACGCCGTCCCGCCCGGTGAGCCACGCCGCGAGCGCCGCGGGCGGACCGGCGGCCGTGCCGCGCGGTCGTGCCGGGCCGAGGACGACGCGGCCGTATCCGTGCGCCACCAGCTCAACGCTCACGTCCACTTTGGCCGACATGGAACCGGCGACCTCCCGCACGAGTGTCCAGGCCAGCTCGGCAGGCAGCACGTCCATGCCCGCGCCCACGCGCAGGTCGACCAGGTGGATCCAGACCTCCCGCACCCGCATCCACGGAACCTCGGCGGCGGGGATGTCGCGTCCCTGTGCGTTGGTGACCAGGGCCTGCCAGTCGTCCTGGGACATCGCCGCGGCGGCCTCGGCGAACCGTCGCGCGGAGGTACGGAGGTCGTCCTGCTGCTCGGCGAGCGCTCGTCCGGCACCGGCCTCGATGTCGGCGTTGCGCTGCCCCGGTGAGGAGTACATGGGCGTCCGCCTGCCGGTCCGCGCCCACGTCAGCAGGTTCACCAGCGCGTCGGCGTTGCGGGCGAGGTGGGTGAGCACGTGCCCCCGGGTCCACCCGGCCAGCGCCGACGGCTCCCGCACGGCGTCGGCCGGCAGGCCGGCGACCGTCTCCTCCAGCCGCCGCTGCCCGTCCCGTACCCAGCTCAGCGAGGTGCCGACCGCTGGCGGGACGGAACTGTCACCACGGATGTCGTTCACGTGTTGACCTCCAGTGCACTCGATGTTCGAGCATCGAACCATGCGAACGCGACAAGACGAACCCATCCTTTTCCACAACACGATGACGATCACCGAGGGGCACCTGGACGGCTTCAAGCACGCGATCCGCAAGGCGGTCGAGTTCGTCTCGGAACACGGACCTCAGCTGATGGTGGAGGTGTTCATCGACGAGGAGAACATGCTGGCGCACAGTTTCCAGCTCTACCGTGACTCCGAAGCGGTCCTCGCCCACTGGCGGATGTCCGATCCGTACATCCGGGACGTGATGGAACACTGCAGCGTACGGCAGTTCGACGTCTACGGGCAGCCGAACGACGAGGTGCGGGCGGGGCTGCGGCCGCCGACCGGCGACACCATGCCGGTGAGCCTGACGCCTCCGTTCACGGGCTTCACCCGCCTTGCCGGGTGAGCTCGGTCGCCGATCATTCCCGCCGCACGTACGGTTCGACGTCGCTGATCCGGACCAGTTCGACGGTCTCGACGTCGAAGCGCCGGGCGGAAAGCACGACGGGACGGCCACCGACCTCGGCCAGCGCCACCCAGTTCTCACCGCAGAACAGCAGGTCGAAGTCGACCGGCCGCCCGTCGACCGCAATGGTGGCGGTCGACCACGCAGCATCGGCGGGCTCTTCCACATCGGTCTCCAGCCACAGCCATTCGGCCAGCTCGCTCCGGTGCGCCGCTCGATCAGTCTTGTCGGCCAGGGTCTCGACGTGCAGGTACGCCGTATCGCGGCCGGCGGGAGCACCGTGGCCGAGCTCGAGCGCGGTGACACGTGGCGGTATCCCCGGGCCGGAGGCGTGTGCCGAGGATGAGAGGTACCGGGCGCCAGGCCACGACGGCGGCAGCCCGTAGAGCGGAAATGGCGCGGCCCGGAACCTGTCCGTCTCGATCCGGCGGGCCCGCAGATCGGCCTCGCGTAGGCTGATCTCCCGCAGCAGGTCACCGGCAAGGTCCTGGCGCGTGGGCCCCCAGAAGGCGGTGGACACGAAGAACAGGACCACGGCGCCGACCGCGGCAGCCGCCACGAGCCACCACGGCCAGCCGAATGCCCACTGTGCGGCGACGCCGAGGAGGGAGCCTGCGGCGGCCGCCGCGACGTACAGCCATGGCGCCGGCCGTATCCGGCGGTTACGGAGAACCGCCGACACCAGCCGGAACGGCAGCGACCACGAAGACCTCGCGTCGAGCCGGTATGCGCTGTAGCCGGTGCCGTGGTTCACGGGTACAGCTTGGCATCCGGACCGCTGCCACGAAGTCCAGCAGAGAGGCAGCTTCCCGACCTGACAGCAAATCGCAAGGGAGCAGCCGTGATCATCGAGAGCCTGGCGACGCGGCCGGATCTTCTTGACGCCGCACTCGGACTGGGTGGTGTCGGTGCCGAGTTCATGCGGCACGACCAGGTCGCCGGCCTGACCAGAGCGAGCCGGCTGGCGGTTCGCTGGCCCGAGTACTTCCTCGTCGTGCTCGACCGGGGCCTCCCCGTGGCCCGGGCGGTCGGCGTGCCGTTGACCTTCCCGGCCGATGACCGGACAGAGCTCCCGGACCACGGGTGGGACGGAGTCATCCTCTGGGCGGTGGAGGACGCACTCGACGAACGTCGCCCGACCGCGCTGGCCGCCCTGGACGTGCAGGTGGATGCCGGCCATCGCGGACGAGGTGTCGCGGCACAGGCGCTTTCCGCCCTGCGAGACGGCGCACGAACGCATGCGTTGCAGCGTCTGGTGGTACCGGTGCGCCCGGCCGGCAAGCAGCGTTTCCCGCATCTGTCGATGCGCGCCTATCTCGACCAGCGCCGCCCCGATGGCCTGTCCGACGATCCGTGGCTGCGAACGCACGAACGGCTCGGAGCACGGTTCGTCAAGGTGGCACCGTTCGCGATGACCATCACCGGCACGCTGAAGCAATGGGAACACTGGACGGGCGCACCGCTGCACCCCGGAGCGAACGTCGTCGACGGCGGCCTGGCGCCCGTGCTCGCCTCGATCGAGCAGGACATGGCTGTCTACGTGGAACCCAACGTCTGGCTCGAACATCCCGTCCCGGTCGGCTGAGCCGGGGGTTCACCGGCGGGCGCGGCGCTGCTCCGCGTTGTCGTACTTGCGCACGGCGAATGCGGCCGCCTCGCGCAACAACTCGCGGGCGACCGGCCAGCTCTGTTGCGGGTTGAGGACACAGATCCAGTGTTGTCCGGCATAGACCGGGTGTGGCAACAGGACGTCGAGAGAGGTGGCGTCGTACTCGACGGCGGGATCGACCAGTTCCCGGAATCGAGCCTTCGGCAGCGCGAGATTCAGCCGGAACACGCCGGGCCGGTCGAGATCGGAGGCCGAGTCGTAGGCGTCGGAGGTGACGATGGTTGCCCAGGGCATCTGGCGCTCCGGCGGAAGATCACCGCGGGGGTCGTAGATCGCGAAGGTGTCGCCGTTCGCCTCGACGAGGCGCGTACCGGAGTGTGAACCGAGTTCCTGGCCAATCTGATCAATATCCATTGACCCAATAGAGCACTTTATTGATGATCAATGTGCAAAGCAAGTGATGGATATCACAATCTGAGTTTTATGGGAGGCGTCGCGATCGGGCATCGCCGCTGTCCGACGTCACCCCGCTCGCCTGACCGTCGGGCTCCCAGCGCAGCAGGTCACCGGGCTGGCAGTCGAGCACCTCGCACAGCGCGGCGAGCGTCGTGAAGCGCACGGCCTTGGCGCGACCGTTCTTGAGCACCGCCAGGTTGGCGGGCGTGATCCCGACGCGTTCCGCCAGCGCCCCAACGGACATCTTGCGCTTGGCCAGCATCACGTCGATGTCGACGACGATCGGCATCAGATCACCTCGTCGAGCTCGGCCTGCAGGTGGTGCGCGTCGGCGTCGCGGGCGACGGCCTGGGCGAGCAGCATCCGCAGCACGAGGACGAGCAGCGCGATTCCGGCGACCATCACGGCCGCCCCGCAGATCAGGAGGACGAAGCCCGGCGGGACGGCGGTCGGGGCGAGGGTGACGGCGAGCCCGAACGTGAGCAGGGAGGCCGCGGCGGCCGCGCCGATCACGATGTGCACGTACTTGAAGGCGGCATGGGAGAACACCGTGCCCCGGCGAACCATGGTCAGCAGCCGCCACACGCAGACCAGCGTCACCTGGATGGTCACGATGCCCAGAACGATGATGGTGGCGATCGGGACGCGCACGGTGGCCAGGTCGGCACCGGCCTCCTGCAGGTCGATGTCCAGCAGGGGCACCATCACCGCCTGCACGTACAGCGTGCCGGCGAGCACCGTCGCGAGCACGATGCGCAACGCCAGGACGGTCAGCTTTCCCACCGGGCCTCCTTCGATCGAGTTACGATGGGAATATATCGATAGTCGATATGCCTTGGCAAGCGGCGGGTGACCCCTGCCTGCCGTGGTCGTCCCTGAACAGGGCCGACCACGGCAGGGCTGATCAGCGGACGACGTCGTAGACCAGCTTCTGGATTCCGTTGCCGTAGGACTCGCTCTCGATGAGCTTGAGGTTCTGCTTGTCCTTGTCGGCGTCGCTGAACAGCCGCTTGCCCGCGCCGAGCAGGAGCGGAAAGACCAGCAGGTGGTAGCGGTCGATCAGGCGGGCATCGGAGAGGTTGCGGTTCAGGGTGGCGCTGCCGTGGATGATGATCGGCCCGCCCTCGGTCTCCTTGAGTGCGGCGACGTCGTCCAGTGAGCGGAGGATGTTGATCTCGCCCCAGTTGGACACGAGGTCCGTCTCCCGCAGGGTGCTCGACACGACGTACTTCGGCATCGCGTTGTAGCCGGGGAACTCCTCGGTCATGTCCGGCCACACCGGCGAGAACGCCTGGTAGCTCACCCGGCCCATCATCATGGCGGCGGCCTCGGCCTGCTCGCGGCCCTTGATCTCGTAGGCGGCCTCGTCGAACTCGATGTCCTTGAACGTCCAGCCCGAGTTGCGGTAGCCCGCTTCCCCGCCGGGCGCCTCGACGACGCCGTCGAGCGAGATGAACGCGGTGGCGATCAGGGTGCGCATTGGGTCTGCTCCTTGGGGGTCTGAAGTGCTGTCGTCAGTGCGTCGAACGGAAGCTGTCGAATGCGACACCCCGCACCGAGAAATCTATGACGCGCCGACGCTGCCCTGAACAGCAGCTCAGGGCGTGCAGAGCGCCCAGCCGCCTTCGGGCGGGAAGCTACGATCTGGTCATGGCTCTCACGGTCCAGCGTGTCGTCCCCATCCTGCGGATCTTCGATGAGGCCCGGGCCCGAGACTTCTACGTCGGGTTTCTGGGCTGCGATGTGGACTGGGAGCATCGATTCAGCGAGCGAGCTCCGCTCTATATGCAGGTCTCCCGCGGTTCGCTCGTGCTGCACCTATCCGAACACCATGGGGACGGCTCGCCCGGGCACACCGTCTACGTGGCGGCGACCGGCGTTCGCGAGCTGCATGCTGAGTTGCAAGCGAAGGACTACCCATACCTCAATCCCGGGATGGGTGAGAGCCCAGGCAACGACGGCGGAGCATGTCTCACGTTGCTCGATCCCTTCGGGAACTGCCTGCGCATCGACGAGCGCGTGGCCTCCCGGGTTGTCTAGTCGCCTTCGATCGTGACTGAGGACATCCGGCGGGACGTCGTCGACCAGCTGAACGGCTCGTTGCGGCATATTCAGCTGTAGCACTCATGGCTGGGGCTGCGGTGAGCTGGTGGTCATGGCCGACGGGCGCGCAGGGTGCTGCGGTCGAGGTGGCATCGGGCGCAGACCGATGCCATACGTACCGGGCTATTGGCCGCAGGCGGGGCTGGGGCTGCGTTTACCCTGCTACTTGCCGTGCGCGCTCAAACGTCTCGGCCAGGAACATCCGGACCAACGCGGCCCCATCGTCAATGTGTGGTGCGCGTACCTACGTATGCCTGCTCCCATCCCGACGGAAGCAATGTTCAATCAATCTGCCCACCAAGTGACGTGCAACGGCGTTGCTGCCCTCGATTCGGTAACTGCCAACGAGGGGACCGTTTTCAGGAGAACGACCTTCAACGAACCACCCTGCACGAGGCGATCGAAGTTGCCACTGGGGGCGACTGCGCCGCTGGATTACGAACACGTGTGGCCCAATGGATGGGAGCTACGCCCCTGGAAGCCACCCAAGCCGCTGACTCACCACCAGACGAGAACAGCTTGTACAGATCAAATGAGTCCCTGCTCCACAAGAACGGCCCGCCTCTGAGGGGAGGCGGGCCGTACTCGCAGGTCATCGGTGTGGCCAGGGCCGGGGTCGAACCGGCGACCTTCCGCTTTTCAGGCGGACGCTCGTACCAACTGAGCTACCTGGCCAGGTACGCGTCGAAGTGTATCGGAACTGGAGCGATGGACGCGCAGGCCCCCCTCGACCGGCCATCTGGCGGCAACGCCCTGAATGCACCCAAGGGGCACCGGTCGCTCAGGCGGGCATCCGCTCCCCATGCGCAACGACGCTGCACCCGGCTGGAATGGGTCCTCGCCTACCTCGCCTGCCCCGAAGTCATCGGCCAAGACCCGAACCTCAACCGTTCTTCGGACAGATATGTCGCCCCGCGCTGGAGCGGGCTCAGGCGTAGGGGTCGGTGATCTCGCGGAGCCGGGTGAGGGCGTGTCGTAGCTGTGCCATTCCCTGTTTACCGAGGTGGGCTTGCCACTCGGCCTCGGCCTGGGCGACGGCGGCTTCGGCAACGGGGATCGCCTCTTTGGCCTTGTCAGAGAGGCACACCAGCCGCGCGCGCTTGTCGGTGGGGTCCGGGACGCGTTCGACCCAGCCGCCCTTTTCGAGCTGGTCCACCAGGAAGCCGCCGGTCTGCTTGGTGACCTGGGCTTGCTCGGCCAGGTCGGTCAACCGGGTGCCCTCGGGGCCGACGCGCTGCATGAGCTTCATCTGGGCGGTTGTGATGTCGTACCCCGCCTCGGTCATCGCGGCGAACACGCGGTTCTCCAGCCATCGGTAGGGGATGTAGAGCAACAGCCCGGTGTTCGGCTCGTCAGCCATGCAGGAACTCCTTGACTTTAGTCAGTATGCCTGACTAAAGTGCCGTATTTGGTCAGATGCACTGACTAAGTGTAGTGGGAGGCCGGGACGTGGCCAAGCAGACCCAGGTCGATGTGTATTTCGATCCCGCTTGCCCGTTCGCGTGGGTGACGTCGCGATGGCTCCTGCAGGTCGCGAGGTGGTGCACCACCCGCGGGTACCGCTGACGCGGTGTGCTCGCACGCGAGCGTCACTTTTCGAGCTCAAAGCGCACGATCACCGGCGAGCTCAGATTCCACCGACGGAGGCAAGAATGGAGCCCGACCACAGCTGGCGAGTGATCGAGCAGGAACGGCGCAGCCTCGCCGACCTGCTCGCCACCCTCACCGACGAAGAATGGGAACTGCCCTCGCTGTGCGTGGGGTGGCAGATCAAGGACGTCGCCGCGCATCTCCTGCTCACGCCGCAGCCGCCCGGTGCCTGGCGGATGCTCGCCGAGATGGTGCGTGCCCGGGGCAGCTTCAACCGGTGTGTGCACGACGTCTCGGTCCGGTACGCCGAACGGCCGAATGCCGTGATCGTCGCCGAGCTTCGGCGGCACGCCGCGTCCCGCACAGTGCCCGCGCTGACGAACTACCGCAACCTCCTGATGGACGTGTTGGTACACGGCCAGGACATCGCGATCCCGCTCGGCCGCACCCGCCAGATGCCACTCGACGCCGCCACGGCCAGCGCCAACCTGGTCTGGCAGAAGGGCTGGCCGTTCTGGGCGCGGCGCAAGCTCGCAGGGCTCCGGCTGGTTGCCACCGACGTCGACTGGACGGCCGGCGCCGGACCGGAGGTGCGGGGACCCATCGCCGCGCTGCTGCTCCTGCTGACCGGCCGCACCGCCGCGCTGCCGTACCTGACCGGTGCGCAAGTCGCGTCACTGGCCGCACGCCTGAACACCGCAACCAACACCTGAACGGAGCACCGCAATGACACTCTTCGCCATCACTGGCGACACCGCCGTTGCGGTGACCCATGAACCAGCTGTCTGCCGAACTCCCCACGAGTCCCCGCGCACCGGCCAGTCACTACCGGGCACGGCTACCGGCCAACACGACCGTCGACGTGCTTTCGCTGGAACTACCAGCCGGGTCATATGTACTTCAAGCAGCCGGAACAGCGGGCCAGAACAGGAAAGGCGGCGGCTCGTGCTTCTTCGACGCACCCAGTGGTATCCAGGGGAGCGCCGGGTTCTTCTCGGAAGCCGGCGCCTACCAGAGGCCCTTCAGCCTGCTGACGACGAAGGCACTGACCCGAACCGAGACACTGCACCTGCGTTGCGGAGGCAATCGAACGGGTTTGTCGGGGAGGCCAGCATGGTGGCATCGAAGGTGGGCGCCGTTCACCAGGCACGCACACAGGCCTCGCTCTCCGGCGGCCCGAGAGATCGCTCGTGAGTGCGTAACAGTGTTCTAACTCGTGTACGCACTCACGAGAGGGGTAGATCTGGCGACCCTGACGGGACTCGAACCCGCGACCTTCGCCGTGACAGGGCGACGCGCTAACCAACTGCGCCACAGGGCCTTGCTGTACTGCGTACTCCCAACGGGATTCGAACCCGCGTTGCCGCCTTGAAAGGGCGGAGTCCTAGGCCGCTGGACGATGGGAGCCCGGCCGATTTCGGCGAACCGACCGACCGCACTCTCCAGGTCCTCCCTGGGAGCGATTACCAGCATAGGGCACCGCCACAAGCCCTTTCAAAACGGGTCCCCCTTCGCCACCGCGGTCGGCTTACCAGCACAAACCCGGCTCACGCCCTGGCGACCGCGTCGAGCGCGCGCAGCCGGTCCAGCAACTCGGCCCGCTCCGGTTCGCTCAGTACCGCCTCGATCAGCTCGCCCGCCCGCTCGTCGGTCAGCCGCTCGGCCTCCGCCCACCGCTCGCGCAGGCCCGGCCTGGCCTCGGCCCTCGCGATCAGCTCGTCGGCCGCCTCCGGCTGCCAGGCCGTCCGCAGGAGCCGGCCACGCCCACCCTCCGGATCGGCGACCACAGCTTCGGGCACCGTCAGCCCGACCGCTCGCAGAGCCGCGAAATGCACGCCGCCGCGGTACTCCCGCAGCACGGTCAAGCCGTGCGCGACCCGCTCGACCGCACCGGCGGGCCACGCCGCCTCTCGCCATCCGGCGAACAACCCGAGGCCGCTCGCATCCGCCCCTTCGACCAGCCGAACCAGCAGCTCCGCGAGGCGCTCGGGTTCCGCCAGCCCGGCCAGCCGCGCACGCGCCCAGCGCGCGGACGCCTCCTGATAGGCGGCGACGGCCTCGGTGGCGCTGATCGCCTCGACGGCGGCCGGCAGCACCACGTCGAAGATCCAGCGCGGGAAGATGCCGAACACCTCGGTCGCGACACCCGGCGACAGGTCACCGAGCACCGCCGCACGGCCCCGGAAGTACAGCGAGTGCTGGCCCAGCCCAACCTCCCCCTCGACCTCTGCCAGCTGCTCCGACGTCATGAACGCGCCACCCCAGCGCTGAACGAACAGCCGGCTCGCACGGGCGAACTCCGACGACACCTGGACGGTCTCCACATGGTCCCCTCTCGACAAGGCGACCATAACACTGTTACCAAAACTGGTCGAAGCATTCGCAGATGCGAAAGAGATTCACGGCAGTCGGCCGGACGGCGCTTGACCGATTGCCGTTCAGCGGTCTGGACCAGTACCTTTAGCGAATACTGCCCAGGTGCGGGACCAGGGGGTGCGCACCTGGGCAGTCCGTTCGACCAGAGTTCTGCCGCTACCGCTGTACGGGCGGAGGACCGTCCTTGTCCGGCTTCAGGCCGAGCATGTCGAGCAACTCGGCACAATCGTCCGGCCCTGAAGCCCCGCGCGCCACGGCGAGGCGCGCCCTTCTCACCTGGTCATCGGAGACGCGGGGAGCATCGCCGTGACCGGCCCGCTGCGCCGGCACACCGCCATAGGCGGATCCCTGCGCATCTCCCTCGTGTCGAAGGAGGAACTGTCGAACTTCGAGAGACCCGCTCATGGCTCCTCCCACGGTTTCTGGACACCTTGGCCGCGAGGCTAGCGAGCACGGGAACCGCCACACAGGCCCCGCCAGAGTGAAAGTCCCAGCACGCTCCGTGGGCTTGAGCGGCCATCCGGGGCGACTTCGAAGATGAACTCCAGGCAAAGCGGAAGTGACAGGTCGGGGGCCTTTTTCGGGCGCAACCCTCGCGGCACGGCGCCGACTCGTGTAACAATCAACGTGCTGACACACCCCCGGTCAGCGCCTGTGGAGATCCCCTCCGGCCCCCGCGTTCCTCCCCCTGGCGCGGGGGCCTCTCCATGGCTGCACCTTTCCATGCCTGGCACTTTTCGGCGCGTGAGCGGCGACCGGCCCGGCACGCCGAGTGACCATCGGCGCGGATGTCGGCACGGCCTTTCGTCCAGGTGGCCCAGTGCGGGCAAGAATTCCGCGACACGCGGTGTGGGGAGGTTCACAGAACAACGGCAGCCGAGACACAACCGTTATCGTGGTCGCGTGCCACTTCCCTCATTCGGCCGGCTGAGCAGCCGGACCAACCTCAAGCCCGTGAGCCAGGGTCGCCACCGCGACTCGGGCACCGACCACACGGAGGCGGCAACCGATGACCACGAGCTGACCAGCTACCTCGCGGCGCTCGCCCCCGAAGCCGACCCGGAGAGCACGGGATCGGGCCGCCGTTTCGGCGGTGCGCAGGTCTACCAGTTGCGGATGACCGAGATCGCGGGCGAACAGCTCAAGGAGCTCGCGGCCCAGCGCGGCACGTCTCCGCAGGCACTCGCGCAGGAATGGGTCCTGGAACGCCTGTCCTGGGAGTCACAGGCCCTTTCCGGGCCGGGCGGCCAGTTCAACGAACCGCACACCGACGAGCACTACTTCGACCCGCGGTGGGAGCGCCCCGCCCGCGGGAGCCTCCGCTGACGAACACGATCCCCGACAAGCGTCGAGCCCCCGGCGGAAATCTCCGCCGGGGGCTCGATGCGTCAAGCGAAGCGCCGCCCTAGATAGGACGGACCTGCTGAGCCTGCGGGCCCTTCTGGCCCTGGCCGACCTCGAACTCCACGCGCTGGTTCTCCTCGAGGGTCTTGAAGCCGCGCCCCTCGATCTCCGAGTAGTGCACGAACACGTCACCCTCGCCGCCGTCCTGGGCGATGAAGCCGAAGCCCTTTTCGGCGTTGAACCACTTCACAGTGCCTTGCGCCACCGTCTTACTCCTCGTTACAGATCCGCATCGGATGCCGCCAGCAGCGACACCAGGGCCGCCCCGGGCGGTTCCAACGAGACGAGCTGAGAGCGTTCACGGCTCGGGCTCGCGTCAGAAGTTCCGCGAGTGTGAAGCCACGAACACGCAAAACGACGGCCTGATCGAGATCGTACCGGCAACAGGCCCGTCTCGTCTCCCATCACCCGAGGTTGCTCCAACCGGGCGGTTAGCTCGCAGGGAACGTTGCGAAACGTCCGCGGCGGACGATGTCGGTTCCCGACAGGGTGACAATGGGCGCATGGCCGCCGACCGTCTTCACGGAGCGGAACCAAGACAAACCCAGGACAGTGAACGATCCCCAAAGTGTGACGGCAGTCACCTTTTCTTCGCTGCAACGAACGCTTCTCGTGGAGCGTCAGTGGGGATACATGGGGACAAACGGGGAGTAACTGTGACACAAGCAAGAACGGGGCCACGCCGACTCCGGCTGCCGGCTCTGGTTCTGGCCGTTCTGCTCGGGCTGACCGCCTGCACGGCCGGCAACGGCGGAAACTCGACGCAGGGCAGGCCGGATTCCGCATCCGCGAAGCCGGCGGCCAAGGTCGTCGCGCAGCCGGCCGACGGCGCGCAGGACGTCAAGCCACGTGATCCGGTGGAGGTCGCGGTCACCGACGGTGCGATCGAGTCGGTCGAGCTGACCAATCCGGCCGGCGAGAAGGTGGCCGGCGAGCTCTCGGAGGACAAGACCCGCTGGACGGTCACCGAGCCGCTCGGCTACAGCAAGACCTACACGTGGTCGGGCAGCGCCACCGGCGCCGACGGCGAGCAGGTACCGATCGAGGGGTCCTTCACCACCGTCAGCCCGGCGCAGGTGATCGGCGCCAGGATGAACGTCGGCGACGACCGCACGTACGGCATCGCGATGCCGATCAGCATCACCTTCGACCAGAAGGTCACCAACAAGGCCGCCGTCGAGGAAGTGCTCGACGTACAGACCAAGCCGGAGACCGAGGGTTCGTGGGCCTGGCTGGAGAACGACCACTCGGTGCACTGGCGGCCGAAGGAGTACTGGAAGCCGAACACGCAGGTCAGCGTGGACGCGCCCCTCTACGGCGTCGAGCTCGGCGACGGCGCCTACGGAGAGCAGGACATCACCGTCGACTTCTCCATCGGCCGCTCGCAGGTGGTCAAGGCGAACACCCAGACCCACCGCATGGTCGTCATCCGCGACGGCAAGCAGGTGGCCGACTACCCGGCCAGCTTCGGCCTCGACTCCGATCCGGGGCGGGTCACCCGCAGCGGCACGCACGTTGTGATGTCCAAGCACTCGACGTACTTCATGAACAACCCCGGCTACGGCTACGAGGACTTCGAGGTGCACTGGGCGGTGCGGATCTCGAACAACGGTGAGTTCACGCACGCTGCGCCGTGGTCGGTCGCCGACCAGGGGGTGCGCAACGTCTCGCACGGCTGCGTCAACCTCGCGCCCGCGGACGCCAAGGAGTACTTCGACAGCGCGATGATGGGCGATCCGGTGGAGATCGAGGGCAGCACGCAGCAGCTCGGCCCGCAGGACGGGGACTACCACGACTGGACGTACTCGTGGGAGGAGTGGACCGCGAAGTCGGCACTGAGCCAGTAGCCGCGGCATCGTGAGTTCGCGGGTGTGCGCCACGAAGACCGCCGAACCCGTGGCGTCGGCCACCGGTTAGCGTGTCCGGGTGAAGCAATCTGGGCAAACCTGGCCACCGGTGGAGGTCGAGCCGGTCGAGCCGCATCCGGACGCACCCGGCCCGGGCAGCAAGCTCGGCGTCCACTATGACGAGTGCTTCGGCTGCGGTGACGACGTGGATGCCGGCCTGCACATACGCTCGACCGTCGGCGAGGGCCGCGTCGTGCACTCCCGGTTCACCGTCACCGAGGCACACCAGGGCGCGCCCGGCCTCGCCCACGGTGGGCTGCTGGCCTGCGCGTTCGACGAGGCGCTCGGTTCGACGGTCGGGAACCTGCTGCGCAGGCCCGCGGTCACCGGGCGGCTGGAGACCGACTTCCGGCGCCCGGTGCCGGTCGGCTCGACGCTGCACATCGCGGCCAAGCTGGACGGCATGGCCGGGCGCAAGATCTACGTCAGCGCCGAAGGGCGGCTCGACGCGGAGGACGGCCCGGTCGCGCTCCGCGCGCGGGGCCTGTTCGTCACGGTCGAGTTCGAGCACTTCACCACGCACGGGGACACCAACGCGCTGGAGAAGTTCAAGGCGACGCGGCGGGGCGAGCCCGCCAAGGACTGGGATATCAACCCTTGATCATCTTCGTCGTCGTGGTCTTCGGCGTCGTCGGGTTGCTGAACCTCTACCTGTGGAAGCGGCTCGTCGTCGACACGACGTCGCGCCGCTCGCGCGGCCGCCGTCTCGGCACGGCGGCGATGGCCGTGCTGCTACTGCTGCTGCTGGCGGCGCTCGCGTTCGGCACCCGCACCGATCCGGCGATCTCGCAGTGGTTCGCCTGGCCGGGTTACCTGTGGCTGGCGATGTCCTTCTACCTCCTGCTGGTGCTGCTCGTGCTGGAGCTTCCACGGCTGGCACTGCGCCGGTGGGCGCGGCGTCCCCGCGACGAGGACACCGAACCCCCGCAGGGCGTGAGCAGGCGGGTGGTGCTTGCCCGCGGCTCGGCGGCGATCGCCGGTGTCGCCGCGACCGGCCTGGTCGGCTACGGGACTTCGGTGGCGATGGGACCGCCGTCGATCACCCGCGTCCCGATCGAGCTGGACCGGCTCGACCCCCGCGCGGCGGGCTGCCGGATCGCGCTCATCAGCGACATCCACCTCGGCCCGATTCTCGGCCGCCCGTTCACCCAGCGGATCGTCGACATGATCAACGACGAACGTCCCGACGCCGTGGCCATCGCGGGCGACCTGGTGGACGGCAGCGTGGAGGACCTCGCCGACGCCGTCGCACCACTGGCCGACCTGCGCAGCACGCACGGCACATTCTTCGTCACCGGCAACCACGAGTACTACGTCGGTTACGCCCAGTGGGTCGAGCACGTGCGCTCGCTCGGTATCCGCGCGCTGCGCAACGAGCGCGTGGAGATCACCCACAACGGCGGGGTGTTCGACCTCGCCGGTATCAACGACGCCACCGGGTACCAGTGGCAGGATCCCGGCGACGTCGGCAAGGCCGTCGCGGGACGTGATCCGGGCAGGGCCGTGGTGCTCATCGCCCACCAGCCCGTCGACGTGCGCGACGCGGTACGGCACGACGTCGACCTGATGCTGGCGGGGCACACGCACGGTGGGCAGCTTTCGCCGTTCGAGCTCGCGGTGAGCCTGCAACAGGGCGCGGTCGCCGGCTTCTACGATGTCGAGGGCACCAAGATGTACGTCACCCGGGGCGCCGGCTTCTGGGGGCCGCCCGTCCGGGTCGGCGCCCCACCCGACATCACCCTGGTCGAGCTCGTGAGTGCGTAGCAGAGCTCGGGCGCGGGCTCAGGTGAGGGTGCGGGGACGGATAGCGTTCGCCTTGTCGACGAGCTCGATCCGCTGCTCCGAAGTCCCGGCGAGGCGGGCCAGCGCGCGGTAGCAGCGTTCGAGCCCGAACCGCAGCTCGCGCTCCGACAGCTCCCAGCCGAGCACCGTCGAACCCTGCCGCGCGGCATCACCCTGCTGCGGCGCGTGGTCGGAGCACACCCAGTGGAACGCGGCCTCCAGGACCTCCGCCGACAGCCGTGCCCGCCGCTCCGCGTCCAGCGCGAGGCGCTCCAGCCTGCCCGCCGCGTCCACGAAGTCGTGCTGCCCCACGAGCTGCTGGTTACCTTCGGTCACCCTGGTCTTGATCTTGATCGCGGCGACCTGCGCGGCGACGTGGTGGGTCGACGAAGCAGGCACCGACTCCAGCACCTCGATCGCGCCCGCCCGCGCGCCCTGCGCGAGATACACCCTGGCCAGCCCGAACGCCGCGCTCACGTACGACCGGTCGGTGCGCCACACCAGCTCGTAGAGGCGGGACGCGGCGAAGTAGTCACCGACGCTCTCCGCGCTGACGGCCATCGCCAGCTTCGGCGCGATCTCCCCCGGCAGCTCGTCGTACACCGCGTCGAACGCCGCGTGCGCCACCCGCGGCCTGCCGCCGGCGAGCTCGATCAGCCCCCGGTACCAGTCGATGCGCCAGTCGTGCGGGTAGCCGGCCTTGATCGCGAGGTACTGCGCGGCCTGCAACTGCCGGTTCGCCTCGGCGAGCTCGCCCAGCTCGATCCGCGCCCGCACGATCCTCAGCCGGACCTCGATCGACTCGCGGGGCGCGCCCGCCAGCGCCGCGATCGCCGTCTTCGGATCGGCCGACGCGGTGGTGGCCAGCACGCCCGCGCCCTTGTCATCGGTGTAGACCTGCGGAATCGGCAGCCCGGCGACGACCTCCCCCGGATCGGGCAGCGGCACGTCCCGGCCCGGATCCGGCACCACCAGATCCACGCCGAACGCCTTGGTCTCCGGCCCGAACACCGTCGAGGAACCCGGGCGCGCCTCGCCCGTGCCGAGCGCCATGATCTCGCGCAGCACGCCGGTGAGCTGGTCGGCCATGTCCTCGGCGGAGATGAACCGGCGGTCCGGGTCGCTGTGCGTCGCGCGGCGGAGGAACCGGTAGTACGAGCCGAACAGCTTGAACAGCGGCACGTCCTGGCTGGGCAGCGACGTCTTGTACTTGCCGGTGTAGCCGGTGAACTCGAAGCTGAGCACCGCGAGCGTGCGGCCCACCGTGTAGAGGTCGGACGCGACCGAGGCACCGTGCGTGGGCAGCTCCGGCGCGCTGTAGCCGGTGGTGAAGAACAGCGGGCTGGTGTAGTCGTCCATCCGGCGCACCGCGCCGAGATCGATCAGCTTGAGCTGCTCGTGGGTCTGGATCACGTTGTCCGGCTTGAGATCGCAGTACAGCAGCCCCTGCCCGTGCAGGTAGCCCAGCGCGGGCAGGATCTCCAGCCCGTAGGCGATCACCTGGCCGATCGGCAGCGGCTCGGCCCGCCCGGTCTCCCGGTGGTGGGCGAGCGCGAGCTGGCGCAGCGACTGCCCACCGACGTACTCCATCACGATGTAGCCGACGGAGTTGCCGGTCTCGCGGTCCGGGTGCTGCACGAAGTTGTAGATCTTGACGATGTTCGGGTGCTCGACCTGCGCCAGGAACCGCGTCTCGTTGACCGCGGCCGCCAGCGCGGTGGCGTCCCCGGTGTCGATCAGTCCTTTGAGGACTACCCAGCGGTCGTTGACGTTGTGGTCCTGCGCGAGGTAGATCCAGCCGAGCCCGCCGTAGGCGAGCGCGCCGAGCACCTCGTACTGGCCGCCCACCAGCTCGTGCGGGTGCAGCTTCGGGGTGAACGAGAACCGGGTACCGCACTTCTCGCAGACGCCCTCCGGCTCACCCGGCGTGCCGTCCTTGCCCCGGCCCACCTTGGCGCCGCAGTTGCCGCAGAACCGCTTCTCCTCCGACACGGAGGGATCGGTGAGCACGGCCGACGCCGGATCGCGGTAGGGCACCGGCGGTACCTCGACCAGCCCCGCGCCGAGCCTGCCGCGCCGCGAGGTGCGTGACGACGTGCGCCGCGACGTGCCGGGAAAGGCGCCCGAGCCCGTACCGGGACCGGTGCCCGGCCCGCTGCCGGGGCCGGTACCGGGCACGCTGCGGCCGCTGGTGCTCTGCGGCAGCACGCTCTCCGTGCCCGGGTCTGGCAGTATCGCGGGACCGCTGTCCGGCCGTGGCGCCGGAGGGGTGATGCTCTGGGTCTCCGGCGCCGGAGAGGCGAGCACACTCGTGGGCAGCGGCTCGGCGGATGCCTGCCCATCCGGGCGCGCCGCCGGGGTGTCCGGCATGGCGTGCCGGGGACGCCGTTGCTCTTCCGACACTGCTCTCTCTCCTACTGGTAGAGGGGTTTCGGCGGGGCGGCGGCGCCGAGGCGCTCGCGCAGCCACCTGTCGTAGCTCTGCTGCCACTGCCCGCCGCGTACCGTTTCGAGTACCGAGTTGACGAAGCGCACCATGTCCTCGTCGTCCTTCGGAATCCCGATGCCGTAGAGCTCGTCGGTGAAGCGCTCGCCGACGATCTTCGTGGTGGGATCCTGCTGGGCCATGCCCGCGAGGATCGTGTCGTCCGTGGACACCGCGTCGACCTGACCCTGTTGCAGCATCACCAGGCAGTCCGACCAGTCGTCGACGGAGACCGGCACAGGCTTGGTCTCGACCTTCGCGATGTTCTTCAGCGAGGTGGACGACTTGGCCGCGCAGACCCGCTTCCCGCCGAGATCGGAGATGCTCTCCGCGTCCGAGCTCTCGTTCACCAGCACGCGCTGGCCCGCGACGTAGTACACCGTCGAGAAGTTGATCTCCGCACGCCGCTCGCAGGTGATCGAGAAGGTCCGCACGACGATGTCCACATCGCCGTTCTGCAGTGCCGGGATCCGCTGCGCCGAGCTGATCGCCCTGAACCGGATGGCGTCCGGATCGCCGAAGATGGCCTCGGCCACCTGCTTGGCGATGTCGATGTCGAAGCCTTCGAGCTGGCCGGTGGTCGGGTTGCGGAAGCCGAACAGGTACGTGTTCTGGTCGACCCCGGCGACGAGGTGCCCCCGCTCGCGGATCTCGGCCATCGTGGAACCCGCGGCGATGTTGCCGTCCGCGGGCAGGCTCGCCTCCACGTTGCACTCGTCCTCCGTGCCACCGTCGGCGGCGACGTCGGTCTCCACCACGGCGTTGGCAGGCGTTGGCGGCTGCACCGAGCCCACCGGCGCGGGATCCACCGGTGCACCCGGCGAGCCGCAGCCCGCGAGCAGCAGCGCCAGCGCCGAGGCCAGTACCCCAAGCTGTTTCGTCCTCATCAGCGGTACTCCCGCAAGCGTTCCCGGATTCCCAATGTCGTCCCCAGCGCGGCGATCACCGCGAGCAGCGCGAAGCCCGGTGCCAGCAGGGTCAGCGCACGGCCGCCGTTGGTCGTGTCGTCGAGGAAGTTCTGCCTGCCCGCGCCGATGGCCGCGGCCAGGTTCTGGTCGAGCCGGGAGAACGCCTGCGCCGCGCCGTCCCGGTTGCCGCCGTCGATCGCCAGCCCCACCGCGTCCTGGTACTCGCCGGAGTCGTCGAGCTCGCGTACCTGGGCATGGGCGCGCAGCCAGGCCCCGGCGTTGTCCCGTGCGGACTCGATGTGCCCGGCCGAGTCCTCTCCCGAGGCACGCGACGCGGCCTCCGCGAGCAGCCCGCCCTGGCCGTCGCGCCCGGCCAGCCGGCCCGACAGCTCGCCGAACTCCTTCTCGTACTCGGCGCCGCCGCCCCTGGCCACCAGGGTCAGGGTCTCGTCGGCGCGGGCCTGCAACGCCGCGATCCTGGCGCGGACGAGCACGTCGACCTGCTCGGTGCCGTCGGTGCTTCCGCTGCTGACGAGCACACTCTGCACCGTCATCGCCGCCGCGCTCCACAGGATCGCGATGCCCACCGCGACGGTGGCCACCACCAGCCCAACGTTGAACACCCGGTTGGTCCTGCGCTTCAGATACACCTGCGTGGCGATGAGCGCGGCGAGCAATCCGAGCACCAGCAGCGCGGTGAGCCACGGGAAACCCGCGGCGTCGTCCTGCTCCGCGGCGAGCCGCTCGGTGTCGATCTCGTAGAGCTCGTGCGCGGCCGGAAGGATCTTGGCGCGCATCAGCTCCGAGGCTTCGCGCAGGTAGGCCGCACCCGCAGGGAAGCCCTGCCGGTTGTTCGCCCGCGCGGTCTCCACCAGACCGGTGTAGACCGGCATCTGCTGGCTGAGGATGTTGACCTGCCGCGCCGCCTCGGGCACGCCCGCGGAGTCGGACGCGGCCTTCGCGAGCGCCGCGCCCGCCTTGGCGATGTCGAAGTCGTAACGCTCGCGCAGCTCGGCAGGCTCGGCGCCGGTGGACAGCAGCGCGCTCGCGGCCGTCGCGTCCGCGTCGGACAACGAGCGGTATACCTGCTGCGCGGCGGCCGCCAGCGGCTCGCGGTGGTCGATCAGCCCGTCGATGGTGTTGCCGCGGTCCTGCACGGCGAGCGTGCCGACCAGTCCGGTGAGCAGCGAAAGCACGACGAGCCCGGTCGCGATGAGCGACAGCCGGCCCGGGGTCGTGGCAGCCGAACGGGTGATGCCGCGTACGGCGTTGGCCGGCAGGTCGAGCAGCCAGGCGACGCCGGACCGCTGCCCGCGCGGCTCCTCCGGCTGCTCCGTGCCCGGTGCACCCGGACCCCGCCGGGTCACGGTGCTCGTCATCGCGTTCCTCCACCCAGTTTCGGCACCCGCATGAACGTAGTCGAGGACGCGTCGCGGCAACCACCGACTCCACGAAGGGAGCAAGATCGTGGCGGGGCTGTGACTTCTCTCGGGGAACTTCTCTCGGGACTTCTCCCGGCTCAACCGCCCTCGGCCCGGATGGCCGGCGCGGTCGAGTGCGGCAGCACCTGCTCCGGCGCGTCGGGCCGTTCGAGCACGACCTCGATGTCGTCGGCGAACCGGTACGGCCTGCGCGCGAGGATGGCGCCGAGCTGCCTGCGCAGCCGCGACATCTCGGCGCGCACGGTGACCGTGCGCGCCGGGTCGCCGAAGAGGTCCAGCGCCAGTTCGGCAGCCGACCGGCCGTCGCGGTGGCGGGCGAGCACGTACAGCATCTCGGCGTGCCTGGGGCTCAGCGGATACGACCACGTGCCGCTCGCCCCGGAAACCGTGAGCTGCCACGCGCGGGGCGCACGGACGTCGAGCGTGACCCTGGTCGGCACGGAGGGCCCGGCGTCGTCGCCGGCGAGCCGGACCAGCCAGCCACCGGGCACCGGTTCGAGGTGGCACGTGCCGAGCACGGGGAGCCACAGCTCACCGGCGTGGCAGGAACCGGGCAGCGCCACCCGGTCCGGCGGGGACAGCCCGGAGACCGCGGCGACCCAGCCGTGCTCGTCCGTGACCAGCGCCTTGCCCGCCACCTTCGACAGCACGGGCACGGCCGTGGCCCGCAACCGCGCGAGCTCGGCGAGGTGGGCGTGCCGCAGCTGGGACTCGGCCAGCCGGGCGACGGCGTCGACCAGCGCGAGCGTGGTGGCATGCACGGTGTCCGCGGGGCCGGAGAGGTCGACGACGCCGAGCAACCTCCCGTCACGCGGATCGCGCAGGGGCGCGGCCGCGCAGGTCCAGGCGTGGTGGGTACGCACGTAGTGCTCGGCGGAGTAGACCTGCACCGGCCGGCGCGCGACGAGCGCGGTGCCGATCGCGTTGGTGCCCACGTGGTTCTCGTCCCAGGACACGCCCTCGGTGAAGCCGAGTCCGTCGGCCCGGCGGCGCACGGCGGTGCTGCCGTCCCGCCACAGCACGTGACCGTCGCCATCGACGACGACCATGATGTGCGCTGCCTCCTCGGCGACGCTGATCAGGCCACCGCGCAGGATGGGCAGGGTCTCGGCGAGCCCGCTGGCCCGGCGCCGGGCCTCCAGTTGCTCGACGGGCAGCGGTGGGCTCTCCGCCCCGTGATCGGGATCGAGGCCGAGGCGCCGCATCCGCTGCCAGGAGGCGCCGATGACCGGCCGGGGCGGGGCGGCCGGAACGGCGCCGGTGACCTCGGCCTCGTGCAGCCGGGCGAGCACGCGCGCGTACCGCCGGGGATCCGCCCCCGGCGGCAACGCTGCCTCGAGGTGCTCCTGGCGCACCTTGCCAGTGTCGCAAGCCATGCGCCCCGGCGGAACCCTTCCCGAGGCTCGTGAGTGCCTACGCGCGTTAGAACTCGCGTAGGCACTCACGAGCCTCACTCGAATGCGGCTACCACCGCGTTCGGTTTTTCCATGTGCACCATGTGGCCCGCGCCCTCGACGACGCGGACGGCACCCGGATCGGGCAGGGCTCCGGCGTTCGACACCGGCAGCACCTCGTCCTCCCTGCCCCACACGACCGTCACCGGCACTCCCGCCTTCGCCAGCAGCGGTGCCGCGTCGATGCCCGGCGCGTCGCCGTCCAGCAGCGTGCCGAGCAGCGTGCGCAACGCGGTGTCCACACCGTCGAGACGTTTGTACTTCATCAGGTCGTCCGCGAGCTTGCGCGTGACCTGCGCCGAATCCGCGAACAGCGCGCCGAGGTGCGGCCTGAGCTCGCGCCGCGAGGTCGCCTCCGCGAAGCCGCGCAGGTAACCGGCGTTGATCTCGGTGCCGAAACCCGCCGGGGCGACCAGCGTGAGCGAGGCGACGCGGCCGGGCTCCGCGGCCGCGGCGGCGGCCACCACGGCCCCGCCGAGCGAGTGCCCGGCGAGATGCGCCCGCTCAATGCCCTTCTCGGCGAGAAAACCCAGCACGGCGCCGGCCAGCGTGTCCAGCGACCCGTCGCCGACGTCCTTGCTGGACTCGCCGTGCCCCGGCAGGTCGAACGCGTGCACGGTGCGGCTCTCCGCCAGGGGTTCCTGCACGAACAGCCAGGAGTTCTTGTCCCCGCCGTAGCCGTGCACGAGCACGAGCGTCTCCTCGCCCGCGCCGAGCGTGGCGTAGGCGAGCGTGCGCCCGTCCACCGTGACAGTGCCGGTCTCCGGCCCGGCCGCCTCCTCCACCTCGCCGGAGTCGAGTTCCGCACGGGCGAGCCGGGCGGCCTCCTCGATGTCGGCGTCCGGCACCTCGGGTGGGGCGATCAGCGCGATCGTCGCTCCGACCGGCACGTCCTCGCCGACCTCGGCGACGACCCTGCGCAGCACTCCCTCGTCGGCCGACTCCAGCGTGCCCGCGATCTTGTCGGTGTCGATCTCGGCCAGGTCGGCGCCACCGGCGACGTCGTCACCCTCGGCGGCGATCCATTCGGTGATCTTGCCGGTGGCCATCGACAGGCCCCACTTCGGCATGACCACTTTCCTGATGGCGTCGTTCATTCCTACCGCTTCCACTCGGCGACGCTCTTCACCGCATTGGCCACGCGCTGGGCGTCGGGAATGTAGAGATCCTCCAGCGCATCCGAGAACGGCACCGGAGTGTGCGGCGCGGTGACCATCTCCACCGGCGCGCGCAGCGACCCGAACGCCTCCCTGGCGACCAGCGCCGAGATGTCGGTGGCCAGGTTGCAGCGGGGCGAGGCCTCGTCCACCACCACGAGCCGCCCGGTGTTCTCCACGCTCTCCAGGATCGTCTCGGTGTCGAGCGGGCTCGTCGTGCGCGGGTCGACGATCTCCACCTCGATGCCGGAAGAGGAAAGCGCCTTCGCCGCCTCCTCCGCCACGGAAACCATGCGGCCGATCGCCACCACCGTGACGTCGTCGCCGTCGCGGACCACGTTGGCCTCACCGAACGGGATCGTGTAGCTGTCCTCCGGCACGTCGCCCGTGGCGTCGTAGAGCGCCTTGTGCTCGCAGAAGATCACCGGGTCGTTGTCCCGGATGGACTGGATCAGCAGCCCTTTCGCCTCGTACGGGCTGGACGGCACCGCGACCTTCAGCCCGGGGATGTGGGTGAAGATCGGGTACAGCGCCTGAGAGTGCTGCGCCGCGGCCCGCAGCCCGGCGCCGTACATCGTGCGGATGACCACGGGCGTCTGCGCCTTGCCGCCGAACATGTACCGGAACTTGGCCGCCTGGTTGAAGATCTGGTCGAAGCACACGCCCATGAAGTCGATGAACATCAGTTCGGCCACCGGGCGCATGCCCCGGGTGGCGGCGCCGATCGCGGCGCCGACGAACGCCGACTCGGAGATCGGCGTGTCCAGCACCCGGCCCGGGAAGCGGTGGTAGAGGCCCTTGGTGACGCCGAGCACGCCGCCCCAGGCGTCCTCGGCGCCGGAGCCGCCCGCGCCGCCCGCGTTGTCCTCGCCCATGACGATCACGGAGCCGTCGCGTTCCATCTCCTGCGCGAGCGCCTCGTTGATCGCCTCGCGGTAGCTGATCGTGCGTGCCATGTTCGCCGCCCTCCTCAGTAGCTCACGTAGACGTCGGTTGCCAGGTCGGCCTCGGTGGGCTTCGGCGCCGCCTTCGCCTCGTCGACGGCCGCGTCGATCAGGTCGCTCACCTGCGTGTCGACGGCGGTCAGGTCGGCCTCCTCCAGCCGGCCGGTCTCCGTGACCCTCGACCGGAAGCGCTTGAGGCAGTCGAGGTTCTCCCGCGCCTCGGCCACCTCCTGTGCGCGGTAGGTCTGCTGGTCGCCCTCGAAGTGCCCGAAGTAGCGGGTGAACTTGACCTCGATGAGCGTCGGCCCGCCGCCCTCGCGAGCCCGCCGGATCGCCTCGCCCGCGGCCTCGTACACGGCGAAGAAGTCGAAGCCGTCGACGATCACCCCTGGCATGCCGAAACCGGCGGCGCGGTCGGCGATGTTGTCGGCGGCCACCGACCACGTGCTGGCCGTCGCCTCCGCGTAGCCGTTGTTCTCCGCGACGAAGATCGCGGGCAGGTTCCACACCGAGGCCAGGTTGAGCGATTCCAGCGTGGTCCCCTGGTTGCTCGCGCCGTCACCGAAGAACGCGACGCCGACCCCGCCCGTGCCCTGCTGCTTGGCGGCCAGGGCGGTCCCGCAGATCAGCGGCGGGCCGCCACCGACGATGCCGTTCGCGCCGAGCATGCCCTTGGACAGGTCGGCGATGTGCATCGAGCCGCCCTTGCCCTGGCAGGAGCCGGTCTTCTTGCCGTAGATCTCGGCCATCATCGCCTTGACGTCCACGCCCTTGGCGATGCAGTGGCCGTGCCCGCGATGTGTGCTCGCGATCGCGTCACGCTCGTCAAGATGCGCGCAGACGCCGGTCGCCGACGCCTCCTCCCCGGCGTAGAGGTGCACGAAGCCGGGGATCTCGCCGGTCGCGAACTCCTCGTGCACCCGCTCCTCGAACGCGCGGATCGTCCGCATCGTCCGGTAGGCCTGGAGCAGGGCGTTCTCGTCGAGCTCATGTGCGACCGATGTGGACAAGGTATCCGTCATCGTTGACGCTCCCTTCTGGATTTCCGGTACACAGCAGGCGCAGGCGGGCGGCCTCGGCCAGTACCGCCCGGACGTCGACACAGCGGGGACCGTCCGTGCGCAGCCGCAGGGACGCGGTCTGATCACCGCGCAGCTCCAGCTCACGCTCCCCGTCGAGAGCGAGCACACCGCCGCGGGTGCCGAGTTCGATCGGCCGGTCCGGCCGCAGCGGGCGCCAGTCCCGCACGCCGACGGGCACCACGAGCCCTGGCGCGATGGGCGCGTGCACGACCCATCTGGCCTGCTCGGGTGGCGCCAGCGCGAGCGCGACACCGTCGGGTGCCGTGCGCGGGCTGGGGCAGAGCTGTCCGGCGACGCTGGAAAGGCCGATGCCGTCCGGCTCCGCGAAGGCGCAGTACAACTCGGTCAGCGAGGCCGGCTGCCACAGCGCACGGGAGCCGACGTGCCGTTCGGTGGACACACAGACGTCCACGAGGGCCAGTTCGGTGCGCCCGCCGGTGCGGACCTCCAGTACGCTCGCCCGGCTGGTGCCCCGCTCCGGCGGGACAGCCCCGGCGGCGACGAGGCCACCGGCCAGCCCGGCCACGGTGGCCTCGCGTAGCTGCGGAAACGCGTTGTTGGTGCCGGTGGAAAGCGGTAGCAGCGGCACGTCGCCGCACGCGGTGGCGGCTACCCGGGCGGTGCCGTCGCCGCCGAGGCAGACGATCAGGTCCGCGTCCGCTGCCCGCATCCGGCGCACGGCGTTGATGGTGTCCCCGGCCCCGCCGGTGATCGGATCCCCGGCGCAGAACTCCACGTCCGGCCACGGACCGTCCCTGCCGGACCGCCGCTGCCGCAGCGCGCGGAGCACGGCGGCCGAGATGCCGCCGAGGTCGGTGGAGAGCAGGGCACGTTCGACACCCACCGAGGCGAAGGCGCTGAGCAGGCGCTGCACCATGTTGGCCTTCTCGGCGGTGGGGAAGACCGAGGCCTTGGCGACGAGCCGGCGGATGTCCCGTCCGGAGGCCGGGTTCGCCACGATCCCGACCGTCGCCCCGGACTCGCCCACTCCGCACCTCCTTCGGTGTGGCCGACATCACTGCCGACGCCGCACCTCCAGGAGACTCCGGGAGACCGCAACGGCGAAAGGGTTGCAGGAGGTTGCATCCGGGCGACCCGCTCCGCCGGATCAGCCCCGGACACGGTCAAGGCCCCCTCCAACGCGTTGGACGCGTCGAAGAGGGCCTTGACCGCAGAAAGCGCTGGGGTCAGCGCAAATCAGATTACGCTGACCGAGGTGGCCTGCGGGCCCTTCTGGCCCTGACCGATCTCAAACTCAACGCGGGCGTTCTCCTCCAGAGTACGGAAGCCGTTGCCCTGGATCTCCGAGTAGTGGACGAAAACGTCGCCACCACCATTATCGGGCGTGATGAAGCCGAACCCCTTCTCGGAGTTGAACCATTTGACAGTGCCCTGCGTCATAAAATTCTCCTGTTTCACAAAAATAAAGACCGGCTTCAGCGGGCCGCGCCCGCCGAAGCCATGCGCCAGTCAAGCACACTGCCGCCGCAAAGCCAACCCGATACCGTCGAAAGTGTGCTTTCCCATGAAGTTACTCGCCGCGGGCGGCGGTGGCCGACGGCTCGAACGGCGACCGGGTGGGCGCCGCACGGTCGGCGGGCGGCAGCGGGGTGCCGGCCCGGTCGGCGTCGACCGCGCTGAACTGCACGGGCACGACGCCGGATGACTGGGCGGCCTCGTGCCGCCCTGTCTGGTTTGCCATGGATTCTCTTTTCATCAGTGCGCCACCGTGATCCGGTCCAGCCGGGCAGGCGTCGGCCAGCGGACGTCGGTCGCCCAGCCGAGCTTCTCGAATGCCCAGATCATCCGTGCGGAGATGTCGATCTGACCGCGCAACACGCCGTGTCGCGCGCAGGTCGGATCCGCGTGGTGCAGGTTGTGCCACGACTCCCCGAAGGAGAGGATCGCCAGCGGCCAGAAGTTGGCCGCCTTGTCGCGGCTGGTGAAGGGTCGCTCGCCGATCATGTGACAGATCGAGTTCACCGACCACGTGACGTGGTGGAGCAGTCCGATCCGGATGAATCCGGCCCAGAACAGCGCGGTGACACCGCCCCAGATCGACCAGGTGATGAGGCCGCCCGCGATGCCGGGCAGCAGGAAGCTGAGGGCGACCCACAGCGGGAACAGCCGGTCCACGGCCCGCAGGTCGCGGTCGGCGAGCAGGTCGGGGGCGAACCGCTCGGCGTTGGTGACCTCGCGGTCGAACAGCCAGCCCATGTGCGCGTGCCAGAAGCCCTTGGCCAGGGCACGCGGCCCCGTGCCGAACAGCCACGGCGAGTGCGGGTCGCCCGCACGGTCGGAGAACGCGTGGTGCCTGCGGTGATCGGCGACCCACGTGGTGACCGGGCCCTGCGCGGAGAAGTTGCCCGCGATCGCGAGCGCGATCCGCAGCGGCCTGCTGGCCTTGAACGACCCGTGCGTGAACAGCCGGTGGTAGCCCACTGTCACGCCCAGTCCACTGAGCACGAAGAACAACGCCCCCAAGCCGATGTCCAGCCAGCTCAGGCCCCACCCCCAGGCGAACGGAACCGCCGCGGCCATTGCGACCACCGGCGCCAGAACGAAAACCTTGACCGTCACGTGCTCGGGGAGCGAGGAGCGCCCCGAAATGATCGGCTTGGTAGGCCGCGGTTTGGCTGGAGTCTCGGTTGCGGACATATGTACCTCGTGCTTCCTGTGTTCTGCCACGGCGCAACAATCCGCCCGCCGAAATTGAATTGCGGAAGACACCGAATGAGAAGAACGGAAAAATTGATTTCATTCGACTCGGCCGACCCCACCGGCCTACGAAATCCTCGTCGTGCGTGCCTGTCCAAAAGGCTCCGCCGGGGTAACTCCGATCCAACCAGGGCGGCCGTGCCGCGCGATCACCTACACCACTGACCGTACCGGATGCCGGGCCGAGACGCTACGCACCCGCCGCCGGCCACTAGGTTCGTACAGGTGAGCTACGTGCACTGGGAAGTCGTGCCGACGAGGTGGAAGGACAACGACCTCTACGGCCACGTCAACAACGTCGTCCACTACGCGCTGATGGACACCGTCATCAACGACTGGCTGATCACCCGCGGCGGCCTGGACATCCACGGCGGCGAGATCATCGGGCTCTGCGTCGAGTCGCACTGCAACTACCACGCCTCGGTGGCCTTCCCGGACCGGCTCGCGGTCGGCCTGCGGGTCGGCCATCTCGGCCGGTCCAGCGTGCGCTACGAGATCGGCATCCATCGCGAGGACCGCTCGGAGCTGGTCGCCGAGGGGCACTTCGTGCACGTGTTCGTCGACCGCGGCACCCGGCGCCCGGTCGAGCTCAGCGGGCGGCTGCGCGAGTCACTGGAAGCACTGGTCCGGCACTGACCCGGCCGCCCCAGGCCCGCATCATCTCGGCGTACCGCGACGAGGTGGCCAGCAGTTCCTCGTGGCCGCCGAGCAACGTGTCGTTGCCGTCCATCACCAGCACGCGGCGCGCGCGCAGTGCCGAGCTGAGCCGGTGGGCGATCACCACCAGGACCCCGCCACGCTCGGCGAACGCCCATTCGGCCCGCGCCTCGGCTGCCGGGTCCAGGTTCGCGGTGGCCTCGTCGAGCACGATCACCCCTGCCGGGCAGGCATACAGGCGGACCAGCGAGAGCAGCTGCGCCTCGCCGGCGGAGAGCACCTTGCGTTCCCCGGCCTCGCCTGCCGTGGGTCCGGTATGTACGGCGTGCCCGACCTCGCCGTACAGCCCGCCGAGCCGTTCCACCAGCTCGCCCGCGCCCACGGTCTCCGCGGCGGCGAGCAGCTGGTTGTCGGTGGCCGATGGCGCGAACAGCGCGATGTTCTCCCGGACGGTGCCCGCGAACACGTAGGACTCCTGCGGGGTGAAGGCCACCAGCCGGTGCCGCAGCCCGGTACGAATCTCCCCGACGGGCTCACCACCGATCAGCACCCGCCCGCGCTGCGGCTCCAGCATGCCGGTGAGCAGCCCGGCGAGGGTCGACTTGCCGATCCCGCTCGGGCCCACCACCGCGAGATGTTCGCCAGGGTCGAGGTCGAGATCGAGATCACGCACGATCGGCTCGGCGTGCTCACCCCAGCCGAAGGTCACGCCGCGCAGGCGCACGGCGCAGCCACGTGGTTCGGCCACGCCCCCCTCCTTGGCGGGCGACGGGCAGGCTTCGCCCAGCCGCCGCAGCGCGACGAGCAGCCGCAGCACGACGGTGCTCGCCGTCGCCGCGAGGCCCTGCAACGCGGGCTGCAACGTGGCGGAGAGGTAGACGACGGTGCCGAGCGCGGCGCCCGCGGTCAGCGTCCCGGCGGCCACCATTCCCGGCGCCAGCGCCAGTACCAGCAGCAACGGCACGAACGCGCCGATCGCGACGATCAGTGTGCGCATCGCGGTCGCGGTGCCCATCCGCGTCGCGGCCGCGGCCTGGACCTCGATCCGGTCGTGCACCGAGGCGACGGCGGTGGCCTCGGCACCGCACGCGACGACGTCGCGCATCCCGGCGAGCACGGTTCCGGCCGCCTCGGCGGTGTGCTCGTCGGCGAGCGTGAGCGTGCGCTGCCTGCTGGCCAGGGTTGGCAGGAGGCAGCCGAACGCGAGCACCGAAACCAGCACCGGCAGCGCCACGGCCCACGCGAGCGGGCCCGCGATGCTGAACACGCCGGCGAGCGCGGCGACCGTCGTCACCACCATGCCGCGGCCCTGCACGAGCATGCCCGCGGTGGCGTCCCTGATCACCTCGACGTGCTGCGTGATCCGGGCGACCCCGCTCGCGTCGGACCGCCTGCGCTGCGGGGCCCGGCCCCGGAGGACGCCACGGACGACCGCGCCGACCAGCGCGTCCCGCAGCGGCTCCACGAGGGTGCCGAGCCGCTGCCACACCAGCCGGGAGCCGAACGCGCCGAGCACGGCGACCGCCGCGAACACCAGTAGCCAGGCGATGCCGAGGCCGGGGCTGCCCGCCGCGAACCCGTGGTTGACGGCACGTTCGACGAGCCGCCCGGACAGGAACGCGGGCACGCTCTCCAGCACCGAGCAGCCGAGCAGTGCCAGCCCGCCGCGCCACTGCGAGGCGAGCGTGGTCCAGTACAGCCTCATCGGCCGCCGTCCTCGGTGAAGACCGCGCGGTACGCGGCGTCGGCCCACAGCACGTCGTGCGGCGCGGTGGCGCGTATCCGCCCGGCGTCGAGCCACACCACGCGGTCGGCGCGGCAGGCGGTGCTCACCCGGTGGGTCACGACGACCCGCGTGCGCCCGGGCAGCGCCTGCTCGATCGCGCTCTCCACCCGCGCCTCGGTGACGGTATCCAGGCTGGCGGTGGCGTCGTCGAGCACGAGCAGCCGGGGGCCGCGCACCAGCGCCCTGGCCAGGCCCACCCGCTGCGCCTCGCCGCCGGAGAGCGGCGTCCGGTCGAGCGGATTGCGGTAGCCCTCGGGCAGCCGGACCACGAGGTCGTGCACGTGCGCCGCGCGGCAGGCACGCTCGACCGCGACCAAACCCGCCCAGCTTCCGTAGGCGACCGCGTCGGCCACCGTCGTGCCCAGCAGTGTGGGTCGCTCGAACGCGTAGCCGACCGCGGCGCGCAGTTCCTCGGCGCGTACCCGCCGCATCGGTACGCCGTCGAGCAGCACCTCGCCGTCGTCGGCCGGGCGCAGGCCACCGAGCAGCCCGGCGAGCGCGGACTTGCCGGAGCCGGAGCGGCCGACGATCGCGACCGTGCTGCCGCCCTCGACCGTCAGGTCGACGTCGTGCAGGATGCCGTCGGTACCCGCACCGCGCAGCTCGATCCGGCCAGGGCCGGCGGGGAGCCGGAACGTGCCTTCCGCGGGCAGCGGCGTCTCCAGGACCTCGGCGAGCCGTCCCGCGCACGAGCGCGCGCGGGAGAGACTGGTCAGCAGCGGGACCTGGCCGACGAGGCTCATGCCGAGCGCGACGTAGCCGAGCGCGGCGAGCATGTCGCCGACACTGAGCCTGCCTGCGAGCACTCCGAAACCGGCGGCGGCGAGGACGGCCAGCTCGACGGCGGGCAGCAGCAGCCCGGCCTTCCACACCATGCGTGCCTGGGTGCGCCACATGCCGGCACCCGCCGCGCTGAGGCGGGGCAGCGGGCGCAGCACGCGGTCGGCCTCCCGATCGGCGATGCCGGCGGCGGCGATGGTGCGCAGGCCGCCGACGGCGTCGAGCAGCCGGGCCGACAGCTCACCCGAGACCCGCTGGTACGCGCTGACGTCGTCGGCGGTGAGTCGCAGGTGCGAGCGGGCCAGCCAGAGCGCGACCGGGACGCTGCCGAGGAAGACGAGGGCCAGCCGCCAGTCGAGCAGGGCGAGCAGGATCACGGCCCCGGTGGACACCACGAGCGCCGAGCCGAGCTGCACGAGGATCGACGCGACGCCGCCCGCGCCGGTGCAGTCGGTGGTCAGCCTGCTCACCGCGTCGCCGTCGGCGAAGCGGGAGGACGTGCCGAGGGCGGCGAGGTGGCGGCTGAGACGGCGGCGCAGCCATGCGGTGCCGGACGCGGTGACCCTGGCGGTGAGAATGCCGCCCACGACGTCGGCGGCGATCTCGGCGCAGCCGAGGGTGAGCAGCCAGAGCACGGGCGGCAGGCTCGGCCGTCCCGCGATGGCGGCGTCGACCGCGTCGGCGAGTGCGCCGGGCAGCAGCAGGCCGGCAATGGTGGCGACGACGGCCGCGACGATCATCAGCACGACCCGGAACCGGTCGTGCCGGACGATGCCGAGCAGGAAGCGGTCGTGAGTGTTCACGCGAGTTAGAACAGTGTTACGCACTCACGACTCCGCGGGCCTCGTCGGGCAGAATGGGGTGGTGCGGGAGCGGCGCACTTGGCCTGCGCCGCTCCCGCACCCGGCTCACGTCAGTGGCAGGTGAGCAGGCTGACGGTGCTGTTGGCGCAGGAGGCCAGCAGGCTCAGGTTGCTGGCGCCGCCACCGCCGCCGCCGTGGCTGCCGCCGTACTGAGCGCCCTCGGGGGTCTCGAGGCCCTGCAGGTCGAGTACCAGATCCATCGGTTTTCTCCCTTTCATCTTCGTTTCTCGTCCTCCGGTCGGGGATCGGCCAGGGGTTCAGGGCGACGGTCGCGCGGTGCCGAGAAACGGCAGCACGGCGCCATGACCGTCCAGAGTGGACGCGAGTGTGAGCAGCACACCCGCGCCGCCGGTGGCGAGGTCCATCGACAACCGCAACAACTGGTTGCCGGGGAAGGCGAGTCCGCCAGGGCCGTACGGGATCGCGTACCAGGCGAGCCGCGACAGGTGCAGCGCGACGGCATCGGCCAGCACCCGGTCCGGCCGCCTCCGGTCGGCGGCGGCGAGCGTGGCGAGCAGCCCGCAGCGGCCGAGGAACAGGCCGGGGTGGATGACGAACTCTCCCCGGCAGGCCTGCAACAGGGACGGCAGGCGGCTCAGGCATGCGGCATCGGGGTCGATCGCGGCCAGTTCCCCGGCGGCCAGCGCGATTCCCGCGCTGCCGACCCCCAGATACGGCAGCGTGCGCGTCTCCCCGTCGCGGACCTGGAGCGAGCCGTCGTCGGCGGCGGCACATTCGGCCAGATCACGCTCGATCGCCCGCTCCGCGAGGGTGAGCCAGCCGCGGTCGCCGGTGCGTTCGAACAACCGGACGAACAGCAGCGCGGGCCCCGACCAGCCGTGGGACAGCCCGGCCCTGGCGAAGTCGCCGGGCTCGGCGGCGGTGTCCAGCGTATCGGCGAGCCGGTCACCGATGCGCACCGCGTCGGCCCGGAAACCGTTGTCAGCGCGGGAATCCGCGAAGTGGAGCAGGTTGAGCCCGATCCCGGCGAGACCGCCGTCGAGGCTGTGATCGCGGGTCTGCCCGACCAGGTTGGTCGCACCGTCGACGAGCGAACCCGCCTCCTCGCGGTAGCCGAAGTTCTCCAGCACGTGCGCGATGCCGTGGGCGCCGTCGAAGAAGCCGGGCCGGGTCGGCGGCTCCCGCCGCACCGCGTCGAGCAACCAGCGCTCGTGCTCCGGGTAGCGGCCCGCGCCGGCGACGTCCAGCGCGTGCAGCACACCGGCGGCGCCGTAGCCGAAGCACGCACCACCGACCCGGAACTGCTCGATGTCGCCGGGAAAGAGCCGGTCGGCCCGCTCCGGCGTGGCGCTGGCCAGTATCGCCTCGGCGACGGCCTTGCGCACCATGCCCCAGTCCGGCTCCGGTTCGTCCAGTTCGGTCACCACGGGCTCGGCCGTCCGTCCGTTGGGCGCCAGCGTGCGCAGGATCTGTACCCCGAAACCGGCGGGCAGCCCGAACCGGCGCCGCACGAAGCCCACCAGGCCGGACAGTTTCGCCGGGGACAGCTCCAACAGGGCGTTGAGCGGCAGGAAGATCCACAGTCTGAGCGCGGCGAGCGCATGTTGGTCGATCGCGAAACCGGTGCGGTCGGCCGGCGCCCGGAAGCCCGGCGCCCCGAGAGCGGGCCTGCCCGGCTCGGTCACCGGGAACGACAGTTCGAAATCGATCAGGCGCACCGTGTCGTCGTCATCGACGAGGATGTTCATCGGGTGCAGGTCACCGAAGACGATCCCGCGCTCGTGCACGCCGGCCACCAGCCGGGCAACGGAGTCGAGCAGTGCGAGCGCGCGTTCGGTGTACTCGGCGACCTCCTGCTCGGTGACCTCCCGGCGGGTCAGCGGGTAGTTGCGGGCCAGCCAGGAGCCCAGCGGAATGCCCGGCACCTCCTGCATGGCGAGGAAGTGGTGCTCCCACACCGCGAACAGGTCGTAGATCTCGGGCACACCCGGCACACCGGCGAGCCGGGTGAGGATGTCGTGCTCGCGATGCAACCTGGCGACCGCGTCGACACCGCCCCGGTCGAGCCCGGCGTGCGGCCGCGCCTCCTTGAGTACCAGTTCCTTGCCGTCGGCGAGCCGCGTGGCCCGGTAGACCCCTCCACCGTTGGAGAAGTGCAGCGATCCGCTCACCCGGTACGGGAACTGCGCCGGATCGCCACCCTTGCGGGCCGCCAGGTGCGGCTCCAGGCACTTGGGCAGATCCGCCCAGCCAGGCACGGAGAACGTCGGCTCGCGCCGATCGGGGACCCTGGTGCCGTCCGGCTTGGTGACCGCGAGAACGCGGGCGCCGTCGACCTCGACCCATTGCTCCAGAAATCCACCGTAGCGCGCGTACAGCGGTCCACCGCCATAACGCAGATCACTCAGAATATAGGGGCCAGGCTCGCCCTCGAGTTTCACGGAAAGGTCCGCAAGGATTTTCGTGAACTGATCTTCGCCAGCCGGGTAGATCGTGATCAGTTTTCCACTCGCCTCTCGCGGCGCGTATTTCGAATTCCGCGCGAGCAGGATCTGCATCGTTCGTAGATGCTTGAATGCGACCCCCTGCTCGATGCAGTATTCGTGCACTCGGCACAAAACCCGCTCGGCATTGTCCAGACCAGCCGACACGTGGATCTTCCAACCCTGGCCAGGCAGCACAGTCGTGACAGGGGCGAGCATCCGCCAAACGCCGAGGTCCTTTTCCGTCCAACCGGAATCCGGCAGCGGCAGGACGGCGGCGAATCCGCTCTCGGGCGTCTCCGGGGCACGCTGCTCGTCGAAGAACAGTGGATCGGCGAAGCAGTAAGCCTCGTACCGGAGGTCCATTCGAAATCCCTTTCCTGGCCAGCGAAATGAAACTCGCCGACCGGCTGCTTCACAACTCCCGAGACATTCCCCCATAACGGACCCCTCGTGGCCAATCCGCCATCCCGGGGGTTCAACTCCGCTGAACAGGGACGTCAATTTTGCTGCTACTTACAAGTAGGGAAGCGGTGGGTAGCGCGGTCCGTGCGCAATTCACCCGGATGAACTGTAACGGCAATACGGCAGACCCAGACCGCCTGGTCGGCCCGAGTAAGCAGAGGGTCACCGATCAACTCGAAAGGGGGGCCATTTCGAGTTGTCGCAACTCAGAAATGCGTGTAGTACAACATAGCAGTCCACAGAGGACCGACGCGGCGACAGACGATTGTCGACCCGAAGCCGGCTCCCCGCATCGCTATGCTACAACTGGTAGTAATAAGTAAGAGCCTGTCCTTGATCCCACGGAGGCGCGGCGTTGTGCCTGGTCACCTCTCGTGAGTGCGCACGCGAGTTAGAACACTGTTACGCACTCACGACCGGTGACCAGCGGAAACAGCGCGCCCTGGTCCGTTCCAGCAGGTTCGAAGGCAGTCTCTACGAGCGGGAGGACCGGTGATCACCGAGTTCGCGATCGCGGTGGCGCTGTGCGCGCTGGCCGTCGCGGTATGGAGCTTCGTGCTCGTCGCCAGGAACCGGGCTCCGCGGCGGCCGCTGCTGATCGGGCTCGCCTTGGTGGAGGCGCTGCTGATCGTGCAGATGGTGATCGCGGCCGTCCTGCTGATCTCCGGCGAGCGCCCGGCCAGCATGGTCACGTTCCTCGCCTACCTCGTCGGCAGCCTGCTCGTCCTGCCTCTCGGTACGGTGTGGGCGCTGGCCGAGCGCAGCCGGTCCGGCACCGCGGTCCTCGGCGTGGCCTGCGTGACCGTGCCCGTCCTGGTGCTGCGCCTGCACGAAGTCTGGAGTGGATCCGGTGCCTGACGGTACGGCGCCTTCCCGGGAAGGCAGCGACGTCCCCGCGACGGCCAGTGGGCCCGGCCGCGTGCTGGTCGCCGTGTACGCAATCTTCGCCGTCGGCGCGACCTCCCGGGCCGGCGTCCAGATCGCCACCCGGTTCGGCGAGGCGCCGATCCCGTACGCGCTCTCCGCCTTCGCGGCGGTCGTGTACGTGCTCGCGACGGTGGCCCTCGCGCGCTCGGGTACCGCCTGGTGGCGGGTCGCGCTCGCCGCCTGCACGGTGGAGCTGGTCGGCGTGCTCACGGTCGGCACACTGAGCGTCGTCGACGCGGCCGCCTTCCCGGACGCGACGGTGTGGTCGACCTTCGGCCGCGGCTACCTGTTCATCCCGCTCGTGCTGCCGGTGCTCGGCCTGCTCTGGCTGCGGCGGACGTCGCCTACCAGAACACCGCGATGATCACGTTGGCCACCGTCAGACCACCCACGGCGGCCACGAGGCCCCGGTTCGCCAGGTCCCGCCTGCGGTAGAGGACCAGGGCCAGCACCAGGACGGCGACCGCGACGACGAGCTTGACCGCGATCTTGGTGTTGTTCACCTCGGAGTCCACCAGATCCGCCGACGCTATGCCGGTGAGCGCCAGACCGGTGAGCACCTGGAGGATCGCGCTGTGCAGCATCGCCGCGAAGGCCGCGCCCCCCTTTGCCACGTAGTGGATCAGGACTCCGCTGAGGATGCCTGCCATCCCGAGCAGGTGAAGGACGACGAGAGCGTCGTAGACGATTTCCATGGCGGCACGTTACTACATGCCGTAGTACCGTCTAGAGCGGCACGGCGAACAGGCTCGCCGACGTCACGAGCGCGGAGATCGCCAGCGCGTACGCCATCATCCCGGCGAGCGGCAGACCGATCCGGTCCGGGCGGCGCAGCCTGCGGATCCGCGCCAGCACCGGTGTGTCGGCGACGGCGAGCGCGCCGGCCGGTGTACCGCCGAAACCGTTGGCATGAAACCTCTCCAGCGCGCTCGCCAGCGGCTCCCTGCCGTGCTGATGAGCCGCCCTGTCGTCGGCGCACATCTCGACGAGCAGCTCGATGGCCGCGCACACGCGGGTCAGCACCGTGCTGCCCGGCACCAGCCTGCGCAGCGCCTGGAACGGCGCGACCACGAGGTGGTGCCGCTCCCGCGCATGCGCCCGCTCGTGCGCCAGCACCGCGCCGAGCTCGGCGTCGGTGAGCAGCCTGCGGGCACCCGCGCTGACGACGATCCGCGGATTGCGGCCCGGCAGGCAGTACGCCACGGCGACCGGATGGTCCACGACCAGCGCGTCCCCGCCCGGACTGGCGACCAGTTGCAGCAACAGCCGGTGCCGCGCCCGCGCCCGGGCGGTGCTCAGCAGGCACAGGAGCTGGTTGACGAGCAGCCAGCCGGCGAGGAGGAGACCTGCCGCCACCGCGACGAGGTGCCACGTGTCCAGCTCGTGCAGCCGGCCGGGCAGGTCGAGCAGCGCGGGCACCAGGCCACGCCGGTACGGCGCGAGCCCGAAGCCGAGCAGCATGCCGATCGTGGACACCACGAGCGTGAGCCCGGTGATCTGCCACAGGATCAGCGCGATCCGCGGGTGTGCGTGCGTCCAGCAGCTGTGCAGGAGCCAGAGCGCCACGATCGCGGCCAGCGCACAGGCCGCGATCTGGTGCCCCGCGAGTATCACGTCTCGCCCCGCTCCAGTGCCTGGCGCAGCGCGTCCGCCTCGTCGTTGCTGACCGACTGCGCGAAGCGGACGAGCGCCGAGCCCCGGTCGCCGGTGAGTTCGAGCGCCTCGAGCATCAGCTCGGCGACGTACTCCTCCCGGCTCGCCGCGGGCGCGTACAGCCAGGCCCGCCCCTGCCGCTCACGCCGCACGACGTTCTTGGCGGCAAGCCGGGTGAGCACCGTCATCACGGTGGTGTAGGCCAGGCCGCGGTCGGCGAGCTCGGCATGCACGGCCCGCACGCTCACCGGTTCCTGGCGCGCCCAGAGCACGTTCATCACCGCCCGCTCCAGTTCTCCGAGCCTCGCCACGTCCGCCCTTTCTCTCCTCGTCGGTCGAGATTCAACCACGAGCCGCCGGGTCTGTGAGGAGCAGTTGCAGGTGACACGCCAGCCGTGCGCGAGGGTCGCCGAGGTCGACCCCGCTCACCGTGCCCGCCCGGCGCACCCGGTGCCGGACGGTGTTGGGATGCACGTGCAGCGCACTCGCGGCCGAACGCACGTCACCCATCGCGTCCAGGTACGCCAGCAGGGTCGGCACCAGCTCGGTGCCGTGCTCGGCGTCGTGCGCGGGCAGCGCCGACACGGCCGGGTCCCGCAGGTCCGGCCGGTCTCGCAGCAGCGCCGTCAGCTCGCCGAGCAGCACCTCGGCGCGCAGGTCGCCGATGGCCGCGACGTCCCGCTCGGGTCCCATCGCGGCCAGTACCCGGTCCGCCTCGGCCCGCGAGGCCGGGACATCCGCGAGCGCGGTCACCGGTGCGCCGATACCGGCCTGTACCCGCACGCCGGTCCGCCGCCGCAGCACCCGCACGATGTCGGTAACGAGCGTGCCGAGTGCCTGGCCCGCGGAGACGTCCGGCAGCACCGCGTACACACGGGAGCCGGAGCCGCCGACCAGCGCCCCGCGCCGGTACGACGTCATGTGCACCGAGACCATGTCGATCACCTCGACCCTGCGCAGCTCGTGCGCGGGCCGGTCCGGCCCGGTCTCCCGCACGGCGAACGCGACCACCACCGCGGGCGCCGCCGGATCGATCCCGAGCCGTCCCGCGACGAGGTCGGGGTTGGTCCCGCCGTCGAGCAGGCCGGTCACCAGCTCCTGGGGCGAGCGTCCCGGCCCGCCGCGGTGCCGGACGAGCTGCACGGCCGCGATCCGGGCCGCGCCGAGCAGCGCGCTCTCCGCCCGCTCGGCGAAAGGTTCGCGGCCCTCCTGCACCCAGATCGCGCCGAGGTGCTGCGAACCCGCCCGGATGCCCACCGCCAGCCTGCGCCGGATACCGAGTTCGGGGCGCTCCTCGACCCGCACCACCTCTTCCCCCGAGCGCAGCCGCTGGAAGACGCCCCATTCGCGAAGCAGCGCGAGGTAGGTCTCGGGGCCCTCCCAGCCGAGGATCGACAGCCGCCGCATCTCGTCGACCTCGTCGGCGGAGCGCGAGTACGCGAGCACCCGGTTGCCGGCATCCTCGATCACCACGCTGCCCGCGGTCAGGACCGCAAGCGTTTGCGCGAGGGCGAACAGGTCACCGGGCTCGGCGCCGAGGCCCTCGGTCAGCGTCGCGGCGTCGAGCACCTCCCGGACGAGCGTGCCGAGCTGGTCCCAGCGGACCTCCGGAGCGACGGTGAGCAGCGCGACGCCGGCTCCCGCGGCCACGGTCGCCAGCTCGGCGGCGTGCCGGCCCGCCTTCACCGCGACCGCCGAGGCACCGCCGCGGGCCGCGGCACGCACGTACCCGGCCGCCTCGCGCCCGCGTACCCCGATGATCAGCACCAGCTCGCCGGGGTAGCTGCCGGGCTCGTCGTCCGGGTCGAGGATCGCGACGCCGCGCAGCGCCGGATCGAGCTCCGGCGTGCACGTCTCGACCAGCGGCTCGCCGATCGCCACCAGCAACTGCCGGAGGCCGACGCCGTTGTCCGATCGAACAAGGTCCACTGGTCAACCGTAGCCGACCAGACAACGCGCCCGGCGTTCGTCGTGCTTACCGTTTCCGCATGGACGCGATCACCAGCCCGCCCGCGCCGCGCAACGAGCCCGTGCGCGACTACGCCCCCGGCTCCCCCGAGCGGGAGAGCCTGACCCGCACGCTCGCCGAACTGGCCGGCACGCGGTTCGAGCTGACCGCCACCATCGACGGCGAGCAGCGGATGCCCGGTGGCACACGGATCGACGTCGTCCAGCCGCACAACCACGCGCACGTGCTCGGCACGACCGCGAACGCGACCCACGAGGACGCGAAGGCCGCGGTCGAGGCGGCGCTGCGGGCGGGCGAGTCGTGGCGGCGGCTGCCGTTCGACGAGCGGGCCGCCGTCCTGCTCCGCGCCGCCGACCTGCTCTCCGGCCCGTGGCGGGACACGATCAACGCCGCGACCATGCTCGGCCAGTCGAAGACGGTGACGCAGGCCGAGATCGACTCGGCGTGCGAGCTGGCCGACTTCTGGCGGTTCAACGTGCACTTCGCGCGGGAGCTGATGACCGGGCAGCCGCGGAGCGCGCCCGGCGCCTGGAACCGGCTGGACTACCGCCCGCTGGAAGGCTTCGTCTACGCGATCACGCCGTTCAACTTCACCGCGATCGCGGGCAACCTGCCCACCGCGCCCGCGCTGCTCGGCAACACCGTTCTGTGGAAACCCTCGCCCACCCAGGGCCTCGCCGCGCACCTCACGATGCGGCTGCTCGAAGAGGCCGGCCTGCCGCCCGGCGTGATCAACCTGCTGCCCGGCGACGGCCTCGCCGTCTCGGACGTGGCGCTCGCGGACCCGGCGCTCGCCGGCATCCACTTCACCGGCTCGACCCGGACCTTCCAGCACCTCTGGTCGACCGTCGGCGCGAACATCGGCGGCTACCGCACGTATCCCCGGCTGGTCGGCGAGACCGGCGGCAAGGACTTCGTGGTCGCCCACCCCTCCGCCGACGTCGACGTGCTGCGCACGGCGCTGGTGCGCGGCGCGTTCGAGTTCCAGGGACAGAAGTGCTCGGCGGCCTCGCGCGCCTTCGTTCCGCGCTCGGTGTGGAACCGGCTCAGGGCCGACCTCGTGTCCGAAGTGGACAGCCTCGCGGTCGGCGACGTCACCGAATTCCGCAACTTCATGGGCGCCGTCATCGACCGGCGCGCGTTCGACCGCCTCTCCGCGGTGCAGCGGATGGCGCACGAGGCACCCTCGCTGGAGGTGATCGCGGGCGGCACGGCCGACGACTCCCGGGGGTACTTCGTGCGGCCCACCGTGATCGTGGGCAGCGACCCCGCGCACGAGGTGTTCAGCACCGAGTTCTTCGGCCCGGTGCTCGCGGTGCACGTGTATGAGGACGGCGACTACGACCGCGTCCTGCACGAGGTGGACCGCGGTGCAGCGTACGGGCTGACCGGCGCGATCATCGCCCGCGACCGGGCGGCGATCGAGCGGGCGGCCGAGGTGCTGCGCTTCGCGGCGGGCAACTTCTACGTCAACGACAAGCCGACCGGCGCGGTCGTCGGCCAGCAGCCCTTCGGCGGCGCCCGGGGCTCCGGCACCAACGACAAGGCCGGCTCGGTCTACAACCTGCTGCGCTGGGTCAGCCCGCGCACGGTCAAGGAGACATTCGTACCACCGGTGCGCTCCGCCTACCCGCACCAGCTCTGACCCGCGAGTCCCCCCGCCCCAGCCCGCGAGTTCCGCACTCCGGTCCGCGAACTCCCCGCCCCGCGACCCGGCACGCGGAACGGGCAGGCCAACGGCGGGGGACTCGCATCCCCGCCGGGGAACCACGAACGGAAAGGATCCCGCCATGCTGCGCTCAGCCCTGATCGCCGCGTCCCGGTCGCCGCGGTGCCGCTCGGCCGCGGAGCGGGCGCCGTTCGCCCGGCCGATCGTCGACCGGTTCGTCGCGGGCACCGATGTCGACGCCGCCGTCCGCACCGCGGGTGACCTCGCGGGCGACCGGCTGATCTCCCTGGACCACCTCGGCGAGGACACCGTCGACCGGCAACGGGTCGAGGCGACCGTCGAGGCCTACCGGACCCTGCTCGCCCGGCTGGCCTGGGCAGGGCTGGCCGGGCGGGCCGAGGTCTCGGTGAAGCTGTCGGCGCTGGGGCAGGCACTTCCGGTGGACGGGGAGAAGATCGCGCTCGACGCGGCGAGGCGGGTGTGCGCGGCGGCCGCCGGGGCGGGTACCACGGTGACGGTCGACATGGAGGACCACACGACCACCGACGCGACGCTGTCGACCGTGCGGGATCTGCGCCTCGACTTCCCCGCCACCGGTGCCGTGCTACAGGCCTACCTGCGGCGGACCGAGACCGACTGCGCCGAGCTGGCCGGGCCGGGCTCCCGGGTACGGCTGTGCAAGGGCGCCTACGACGAACCGGCGTCGGTGGCGTACCGCGAGAAGGCCGACGTGGATCGCGCGTACGTCCGCTGCCTCAAGATACTGCTCGGCGGTCAGGGCTACCCCATGATCGCCACCCATGACGACCGGATGCTCGCCATCGCCGAGGACCTCGCGGCGCGGGCAGGCCGGGCGAGCGGGGACCACGAGTACCAGATGCTGTACGGCGTGCGCACCGAGGCGCAGCGGCGGATCGCCGCGCGTGGCCTGCGGATGCGGGTGTACGTGCCGTACGGCACCGAGTGGTTTCCGTACTTCATGCGGCGCCTGGGCGAACGGCCGGCGAACCTGGCCTTCTTCGCCCGTGCCCTCGGCTCGTGAGTGCTGACACGAGTTAGAACTCGTGTCAGCACTCACGAGCCACGTGCTCAGCTGGTGGTGGAGACGGCGTCGCGGGCCTGGATGCCTTCCCGCGTGGTCTCCCGCGCGCAGTGGGCGCAGCAGTAGAACTGGCCGTCCACCTGGACGCCGTGCCCCATCACCCGGCAGCCGCAGTGCTCGCAGACGGGCGCGAGCCGATGGACGGCGCATTCGAACGAGTCGAACGTGTGCCGGCCACCGCCGGTGGTGTGGACCTCGAACGAGAGCTCGTAGTCGTTGCCACAGACTTCACACTTAGCCATGTCGGTGTCACCTCCGTGCCTATGCGGGCATAGGCATTCCCGCATGAGCCGGTGGGAAACCTCACCGTCCGGTGAAGCGAGCCTCGCGGCGCTCGACGAAGCTGGCCAGGCCCTCCTGAGCGTCCTCGCTCACGACGACGCCCGGCAGGACCTCCCGCAGGTGCTCGGCCGCGGCCCGCTCGGAACCCGACCGCAGGGCGACCCGCGCGTTGGCGAGCGTGCCCCGCACGCCGAGCGGCGCCTGCGCCGCGATCAGCCTGGCCAGCTCGGTGGCGCGGGCCAGCTGGCCGCCCGCCGGAACGACCTCCTGCACCAGCCCGATGCGGTGCGCCTCAGCGGCACCGAACTCCTCACCGGTGAGCAGGAAGCGCATCGCGTTGCCCCAGCCGAGCTGGGCGGGCGCGCGCAGGGTGGCGCCGCCGAACGGCAGGATGCCGCGGCCGATCTCCAGCTGCCGGAAGCGCACGTCGTCCGCGGCGACCACGATGTCGCTGGCCAGGGCGAGCTCGATGGACAGCGTAAAGGCGATGCCCTGCACGGCCAGCACCACCGGCTTGTCCACCGGCTCGTTCCACAGCCCGAACGGGTCGTGCCGCGCGTCACCGGCCAGCACGTCCGGGCCGCGCTCGGTGACGGCGGGGAGCACGTCCGCGAGGTCGAGGCCCGCGCTGAAGTGGTCACCGTGCCCGAACAGCACGCCCGCTCGTAGCTCCGGGTCGTCGGCGAGCACGTCGTACGCGCGGCCCACCTCGTTGATCGTCGCCAGGTCCCACGCGTTGCGCTTGGCTGCGCGGTCGACCCCGATCAGCAGGACGTGGCCGTCGCGTTCGACGGTGACTCGCTGGTTCATGCGCGCATGTTCTCATCTCGCCGCGCGAGCGCCGACGGCCACCAGACACGCCTGCCGATGTCCACGGTGAGCGCCGGGACCAGCAGCGAACGCACGATGAACGTGTCGAGCAGCACGCCGAACGCCACGATGAACGCCATCTGCGCGAGGAAGAGGATCGGCAGTACCGAGAGCGCGGAGAACGTCGCGGCCAGCACGACTCCGGCGGAGGTGATGACGCCGCCGGTGAGCGTGAGCCCCCGCAAGGTGCCCGCGCGAGTGCCCTCGGTCTTCGCCTCCTCGCGGACGCGGGTCATCAGGAAGATGTTGTAGTCGATGCCGAGCGCCACGAGGAAGACGAACGCGAACAGCGGCACCGCCGGGTCCGCACCGGGGAAGTCGAGCAGGTGGTTGAACACCAGCGCCGAGACACCCATGGTCGCGGCGAACGACAGCACCACCGTTGCGATGAGCAGCAACGGCGCGAGCAGCGACCGCAACAGCAGCGCCAGCACGAGGAAGACCACGAGCAGCACGATCGGGATGATGACCCGGAGGTCGCGCTGGGAGGTCTGCTGCGTGTCCAGTTGGACGGCGGTCTGCCCGCCGACCAGCGCACCGGCGCCGGGGACGTCGTGCACCGCGTCGCGCAGGCGTTGCACGGTGTCGATCGCGGCCTCCGAGCCGGTCGGCGCGCTCATCGTCGCCTCGATCTCGACCAGCCCGTTCACCACCCGCGGCTGTCCCGCGGGGGTGGTGGCGACGCTGGCCTGGGCCACCCCGTCCACCTGGCGGGTCGCCCTGAGCACCGCCTGCGTGGAGTCGGCTTCGGCGATCACGATCGCCGGCGCCCCGGCACCACCGGGGAAGTGCTCCGAGAGCACCTCCTGACCGGCGACGGAGTCGACCTCGGTCAGGAAGACCTCGGACTGGGCCGTACCACTCGCGTTGAACTGCGGGACGAACGCCGCACCCGCCAACAGGACCAGGGCGGTCACCGCCCAGATCGCGCGCGGACGGCGATCGACCGCGCCGGCGAGGCGCCCCCAGACTCCGCGGCTCTCCGGGTGCTCGGAGCCGACTGCGGGGCGGAACGGCCAGAACGCGGCGCGGCCGAGCAGCACCAGCGCGGCGGGCAGGAAGGTCGTCGACGCCAGCAGCGCGGCGGCGATACCGATCGCGGCGACCGGGCCGAGGTCCTTGTTCGAGTTCAGGTTGCTGAACAGCAGGCAGAGGACGCCGAGGATGACCGTGCCCGCCGACGCCGCGATGGGCTCGATCGTCGAGCGCCATGCGGTACGCATCGCCTGGTAGCGGTCGTCGGTGTCGCGCAGCTCCTCCCGGAAGCGGGAGACGAGCAGCAGCGCGTAGTCGGTGGCGGCACCGAAGACGAGGATGAACAGGATGCCCTGGCTCTGCCCGTTGAGCGAGAGCACACCTCCGTCGGTGAGCAGGTACACGGTCAGGCTGGCCAGGCCGAGTGCGAAGACGGCGGACAGCAGGACGGTCAGCGGCAGCAGCGGGCTGCGGTAGACGACCACGAGGATGATCGCCACGACGGTGCCCGCGACCAGCAGCAGGAGTCCGTCGATGCCGCTGAATGCCTCCACCAGATCGGCCACCTGGGCGGCGGGGCCGGTCACGAGCACGGTCAACCCGTCCGGCTTGCCCTGTTCCAGCAGGTTGCGCAGTCGCTCGACGCCCTGGCCGGGTTCGCCCGCGAACGGAACCACCAGCTGGAGGGCCTGGTCGTCCCCCGGCGACGGGATGATCGGGGAGATCGGCTGTCGTACCCCTGCGATCTCGGTGATCTCGGTGGCGCGCCGCTGGAGGTACCGGCGGTCCGCCGCCGTGATGCCCGATTCCCGCTCGGCCACGACGACGGCAGGCAGGCCTTCGTCGCCCGCGAACTGGCGTTGCAGTTCGGAGACCTTCGTGGCCTCGGCCGACTCGGGCAGGAACGCCGCGGTGTCGTTCTCCGCTACGTCGCTCAGCTTGCCGGCGAAAGGACCGCCGATCGAACCGATGCCGAGCCATACCAGCACGAGCAGTGCGGGGATCAGCCAGCGCAGCTTGGTCATCCAGCATCCTTACGCGACGGGAGCGAGGCGAACGTGACACCTGTTCACGTACAGGATGCTGGATACCAGGACACCGCGCTGATCAGGAAGCGACCTGCCGGCCGCACTAGGCTTCGACCCGCCAGCCGACATAACGTCCGGTTGCCTCATGTGACCAGTCATAGCAACCACGCATCCAGCTCCGCAGGCTACGGATGTGCATGCGTTGGGCAGCGGGCAGCGATGGTTCGGCCCGGGCCGCATGCCGGATGAAAGCCTCGACCTCCAGCGCCGCATCGCCGGCGGTCTTGCGGATGGCCTCCTCGGCGGTACAGCCATGTGCCATGTACACGGTCGGGAGGTTCCAGAAGTTTCCAGGATGCCGCTGCTCCGAGAAGAACGAGAAGATGTCGTTCTGCCAGGCGGTGACATTCGACGCACGGGATCGAAGAGAAACGAGATCCGGCTGGTAGTAGTCGTCCCAGTCGACTCCGGAGCCCCATGACGCGTCCAGCAGAACAATGGGCGCATACGAACACACGGTATAGCGGCGTACCGTCTTGTAGGTTTCCACGCCGGGAACGGTGTCCGTGGCGCGCAACCTGTTCTGCAGCAACAGAGAGGTGAACCACAACCGCATCTCCAGGCACCAGCGAGCGAACTGACCCGCAGACAGTTCGGCGCCAAGGCCATCGAGGACACTGCTGAACGCCGCTTCCAGCTGCGCCCCCGCGGCACCTGTCCCACGTCCCACGTCCAACATCCGCAGCAGAGACGCGATAGCGGGCGCCTGTAGCGGCGAGTTCGCCGGAAGGTCGTCGACGAGTTCGTCGTCGAACCAGAAACCCCAGATGAGCATCCGAGCGTAGGCATGGAGAAGACCGACGGGCGCTTCCGGAGAGGCCGTGCGAGCAGCGATACGTCCCGACTTCGTCTTCCGCAGGTGTTCGCACCTCCCGGCATCGGCAAACCGGGAAACCCAGTCGGTGGCGTCCCTCTCGACCTCGCTGACAGCCGGATGACATGTGCTGAGAAAGGCAATCTCAGGTCGGGCAGTCGCGGAGTCTCAGTCATCGCGTCTCTCGAATCCTCGGTCACGGAGCATTCTTGGCCGGTATGGCGGCCTCCAGTCTCCACCGGCGCGGCGGTGCGGAGAGCCCCGTGCCGACGGCGGTCCGTCAAGCAGGAAGCCGGGTTAAAAGCTCGCGACCGCCGCGCCGTCGTCACCTGGCGGGAAACAGGGCGGCCACCTCCGCGACGCCGTCGAGCAGCGCCGGATCCGGCGCGCCGGTGGCCGGTTCGGCCTCGGCGATCACCACCGTGGACCTGCTCCGCCGCGAACCGTAGTGATCGCCGGTGAACTCGATGCCGCCGAGGCCGAGTGCCTGGCTGCCGATCGGTGTGATGTCGCCGGTGCCGTGCACGTCGATCAGCCCCCGCAGCCGCGCGGCGTCGCCGGAGCCGTACATGCGCACCCACGCGATCGAGACGACGATCGTGTTGCCCCGGTCATCCGCGATCGCCAGCAGCTCGCGGCGCAGCGAGCGGCACGGCGTGCCGATGAAGAACTCCTGCACCTGACCGAACGAGTGGCGCACGCAGTCCACCGCCTCGCGGGCGTGGTGGCGGACGGAACGCATCCCCATCCGCCGCCACGCCTCACCGCGTTGCCCCTTGCGGGCGGCGCTCTTGCCGTTCACCGTCTTCGCGCGGATACTCTGCCCGGCGATCGTGTCGGCGGCACCGCCACCGGCCGCGCCGCCAGCACCCAGCCCACCGGTGCCGAACGCGACCACTCCGGCCAGCGCGGCCGCGGTGACGGCGGTGGCGCCCTTCTTCGGAATGACGCGAAGGCGGCCCTTCTTGTCCCGGTAGAAGTCCGGATCGTCCCCCATGCCGCCAGATCCTGCGCACCCGGCGGGGCGTCCCGGAAGGCCCGGCCAGCGGAACCGCCCGAATGGCTCAGTGGCTGACGCCGCTCAGCTCGTTCGGCGCCTCCGGCAGCGACACGGTGCCCACGTTCTTCCCGGACGCGAGGTCGATCGCGTAGATCTCCTTCTTGTTCGGGTCGGAGACGAACGCCGTGCCGTCCCGGACGAAGATCGCCGGACGCGGCTGCTGCCATTCCAGCGGCTCCTCCCACGCGCCGGTGACCGGGATGGTCCGCACCACCTCGGCACGCACCGGATCGATGACATGGATCCGGCCGTCGGTACCGAGTACCAGAGCCTCGCCTTCGGGGCCGCGGGCGAGCGAGCGGAACGTGTAGCTCGTTCCCAGATCCACCAGCTCCAGGCTGCCGGCGGCGGTGTCGATGAGGGAGATCTGCTCGGGCCGCTCCAGCTCGGCGTCGGGGTCCTTCTTGTAGTCGCCGAGCACGATCGGCGACACGTCGGACCCGGCCTGGTTGCCGATCCGGCCGTACTCGGTCGGGCTCTGCACCTTCGTGATCTCACCGTCGCGGTAGATCAGCACACCGTCCTCACAGCCGATCACCACCACCTCGTCCTTCGCCGTGGCCTCGCCGTGCACGCCGGGGCATTCCTCGCTGCGGGCGATCTCGTGCCGGTGCTCGTCGAGCACCATCATGCCGACCCGTTCCTCCTCGTTTCCGAGCGTGACGATGAACTCGCCGTTCTCGAGCTCGATCGCCACGCCGTGGTGCGGTTCGGCCGCGGTGTAGACCTCCGTCTCCGGCTCACCGTCACCGAGCGCGTGCGAGTCGAAGGTCGTCACCTCGCCCGTGCCGTCGGAGAAGAGCACGGTCTTCCCGGCGTGCCGCACGACGTGGCCGGGCTTCGGGCCGGGAACCTCGACGTCGGTCAGCTCCGGGGCGGCCGCGTCGAGTACCTGGAAGCCGTCCGACTTCGAGACCATCACGTGCCGGTCGTCGCCCGCGGGGTTGAGCCGGTTGAAGCCTTCCAGCTCGATGTCCTCCACCAGTTCGAGCGTCTCGCCGTCGATGACGTAGATGCCGCCGTCGTGCGTGGCGACGATCGCCTCGCTCACCGAAGCGGGGCTCTGCGCCGCCGGTTCCACCTCCTGCGGTGACTGATCGGTACCGCACGCGCCGGTAACGAGCGCCGCTGCGATCACTGTGGACAGTGCCAGAAATCTTTTGCGGAACTGCAAGGTTTCCTCTCCTCTGTTCAGCCGACGAGTCCGTCGGCGATTGCCTCGGTGTTCGCACGCATCATTTCCAGATAGGTGGCGGCACCCTGGCCCGGCTCGGTCAGCGATTCCGAGAACAGCGGCACCACCTCGACCCGCAGCCCGGCCTGCTCCGCCAGCACCCGTGCCAGCCGGTCGGGCTGCGCGGAGTCGGCGAAGACCGTCCGCACTCCCGCCCGGCGGATCGTGTCCGCGAGCGACTTCAGGTCCGAGGCACTCGGCGAGGCGAGCGTGGTACCGCTGGGAATGACCGCACCGAGCACATCGAAGTCGTAGCGGCGGGCCAGGTAGCCGAAGACGTGATGGTTGGTCACGAGCCTGCGCCGCTCGGCCGGAATACGCCCGAACTCCGCGCTCATGTCGTCGTGCAGCGCCTCGAGCTCGCCGAGGTACCGGGCGGCGTTCGCCCGGATCACCCTTTCGTCGACGCCGTCGACGTGCTCGGTGACCCGGTCGGCGATCGCCCGCACGGCGGCACGTACTCGCTCCGGGTCGGTCCAGAAGTGCGGGTCCGCCTGTCCGGCCATGTCGTTGGTCGCGGCATCACCGAAGCGGATCGGGTCGACCTGCTCGCCGACCGGCAGCGTCGGCACACCGGACTCCGCGGCGGTCCGGACGTTGCGCAGCACGCCCTCCTCCAGGCCGAGTCCGTTGTAGACGACGAGTCCGGCGCTCTCCAGCCGGGCCGCCTCCTGCGCCGAGATGCCGAAGGAGTGCGGGTTCGCGTTGGGTTTCATCAGCACGGTCACCTCGGCTTCGGCGCCGACGACGTTGCGGGTGATGTCGCCGAGGATGTTGGTGGTGACCACCACTCCGGACCGGGCCGCTCCGGCGCCGCCCACGCAGCCGGTGAGCACGAGGAGCAGAGCCAGCAGCGCGGATGCGGCCCTCATCGTCCCGTCTCCACCATGTACGTGGGCTTGATGCCCGGCTCGAAGGTGCGGGCCACGCGGAGGTCGTCGCCGTAGTCGATCTCGTGGATCACGCCCGCGGCTGCCTCGTTGACGTAGGCCCGGCTGGTGTCGATCTCGATCACCGGCGGTTCCAGGTCGCCGCGTACGGGGCGGAAGAACAACGCGGTCCGTGCGGTCTCTGTACCGGTCTCGGCGTCGAGCGCGTGCAACACGCCGTCCTCGGTGAGGGTCAGCAGCGGCCCGCCCGCCCCGACCGTGTTCACCGCCACGGCAGGGCCGGTCTCCACGAGCGTCCACCTGCGTTCCGTCACGTCGAGCAGCCAGACTCCGCGCTCGCCTGCCCTCGCCGCGAGCGTGGCGCTTCCCGGGCGATGGCTGAACTCCCGCGCGCGGTCGGCGTCCGCCACCGGATGCGGATAGGGAATCCGCACCGTGCCTGCCCCGTCGCCGTCCCCGGTGACCAGCAGGGCACCGTCCGCGCAGCCGAAGACGGCGCCCCGCCTCGTCTCGACCGGACCGTGGGCTTCCGGGCAGCGCACACCCGGGGGCACGGTCGCGGCCTCGTGGTCCTCGCGCGGCGCGCCGACGTCGGATACCTCTGTGCGGTAGTAGTGCACGTGGTCGCCGTGATCGACCGTCCAGGCGCCGCTGTCGACGACATGGACCGAGCCGTCCGCGCGGCCGAGCTGGGCGAACCGGCCGTCATCGCGGATGCCCGCGACCCCCTCCACCCTTCGCGTCTCGAAGATCTCCTCCGTGGTGAGGTCGAGGACGCGCACGGCGCCGGTGTCCGCATCGGCGAGCACCAGGCGGTACTGCGGCTCGGCCGTCTCCTCGGCGCCCTCGACGTAGCCGTGCGGAACCGGCTGCTCCGAAGGGGACGGATCCTCACCGCCGCATGCGCCGGGCAGCAGGACAGCGGCCAGGGCGGCAGCGGCGACCTTCCCCTTCCGCGAGATTCCGTTGCCCCGCCAGCGGTCCCGCACCACCGCGGCCGTGGCCGCGACGAAGAACAGTGTCACCGCCACGGCGGCGATCGTCGCCCCGGCGGCGGTCCCCCAGTGCCACGAGACGACGAGCCCCGTCACGGTCGCGCCCGTGCCGAGCACGGCGGCGCCGAGCATGATCACCGGGATTCGCCGGGCCCACAGGACCGCGGCGGCCGGTGGCGCGACCAGCAGCCCGAAGACGAGCAGCGTGCCGACGACATGGAAGGAGGCGACGATCGCGAGCGTGACCAGTCCGAGCAGCAGGGCCTGCGCCAGGCGTGGCCGCAGGCCGAGGGTGTGCGCCTTGCGCGAGTCGAAGGAGAGCGCGACGAACGAACGGTAGCCGAGCACCGAAACGACGGCCGCGACGAGGAGCGCGGCGGCTAGGTAGCCGAGATCCTGCTCGCGTACGGCGAGCACGTCGCCGAAGAGGAAGGCGGTCAGGTCGACGGCGAAGGACTGCGAGTGGGACACGATGATGACGCCGAGCGAGAGCATGCCGACGAAGAGCAGTCCGATGCTGGTGTCCTGAGACAGCCGCGAGGAACGGCCGAGCGCGGTCACGCCGACTGCCATCGCGCCCGCGCTGGCCGCCGCGCCGAGCGGCAGGTTGCCGCCGAGCAGTGCGGCGAGCGCGACGCCGGGCAGCATCCCGTGCGACATGGCGTCGCCGAGAAAGGCCATGCCACGCAGGACCACCCAGGTCCCGACCAAGGCGCAGACGAGAGAGACGAGCACACCACCCCAGAGCGCCCGTTGCACGAAGGAGACCTCGAACGGGGCCATCAACCATTCCACGGCGACTCACCCTATAGTGAAAACGGTTGTCATTACAAACAGGGAGAGTCATGCCACACCGTCACGCGAACGCCGAGGTGGCGATACACGACCTCACCGTCCGCTACGGCCGCCACGAGGTGCTGCGCGGACTCACGGCGCGAGTCCCCGCCTCGGCGGCGACCGCCGTCGTCGGCCCCAACGGATCCGGGAAGTCGACCCTGCTCGGCGCGATCGCCGGGGTCGTCACGCCCGCCTCGGGTTCCGTCGCGCGGCACGGGACGGGCCGTCCGGCGTTCGTCGTGCAGCGCAGCACGGTCGCGGACGCGCTGCCGATCACCGTGCGCCAGACCGTCGCGATGGGACGGTGGGCGCACCGGGGACCGTGGCGGCGGCTGACCCGGAAGGACAGGTCGGTGGTCGAGGACACCATGGCGCGGCTCGGCATCCTGGACCTGGCCGAGCGGCAGCTCGGCGCCCTGTCCGGCGGTCAGCGCCAGCGGGCTCTCGTCGCCCAGGGACTCGCCCAGGAGTCGGACCTGTTGCTGCTCGACGAACCGGCGGCCGGACTGGACATGACGGCCCGGCGGCACATCGCCGAGGCACTGGCCGACGCCACGGCGCGTGGCGTCACCGTCGTCCACGCGACGCACCACCTGGACGACGCGATGCGGGCGGAGCACTGCCTGCTGTTGCGGGAGGGCCTGCTGGTCGCGGAGGGTTCTCCCGCGGGAATACTGCGGAACCGGCACGGCGGATGTCACGTCTCAGTGCATGCGATCAAGGACGGGGGCGAGGCAGTGGGTGATGCGGGAGAGGCCATCGGCGGCCTGGCCAAGGACGCGTGGGATGCCATCTTCTAGCTCTCTGACGCGTCCCCCGGAATGGCCGGCCGGCGACGGCGCGAGGTACCGGGTCGCGCTGGTGTTCGTCGTGGGGCTCGGCATCGCCTGCGTTCCCGTCGGGTTCGGCTTCGCCGCGATCGGCAGGCCGGCCGCGCTCAAGTACCTGCTGCTGCTCGCCGCCCTCTTCCTGCTGACGGCGGCGTACGGCCTGGTGACGAGGGTGCGCCCGCCGCACCGCCCCGGCGACATCGGGATCACCGAGTACGCCGGCCACCCGGCCACGGAGATCCGCTACTCCGGGCAGGCGTTCGCGATCATGGCCGCGCTCCCGGGTTGCCTCGCCGCGATCTGCCTGCTCGCGGCGATCGACTTCGCACGCGCAGGGGAGGACGTCCCGGCGGCACCGTTGGGTACGGCGCTGACCGGACTGGCGGCGGCCTTCTTCCTCAGCTTCTTCGTGTTCCTCGCACTCGGCAGGCTGCGGCGTGGCCGGATCGTGCTGGCCCAGCAGGGGATTCACCAGCGGGGCCGCGCCTTCTCCTCTTTCCTGCCCTGGGAGGCGTTCGCCGGGGTCAAGGCCGCCTACAACGGCACGCCCGAGGTGCTGGTGATCGCCTATGCCAACGTGCCGTGGGAGAAGCGGCAGCTCGGCGGCGTGTGGAAACTGGACAAGCTGCCGCCCGTACCGATGATCGAGATCGACACGACCGCGCTCGCCCTCGACCCGAACCTGGTGTATCACCTGGTGCGTTTCTATGTGGACAATCCCGCCGCTCGCGTGGAACTCGGCACCGGGGCGTCGATCGAGCGCGCACGGGCGGGCACGTTCGACCGGTGATTCCGGTCCCCGCTGATCACTGCCGCTGCCTGCGGGCGCGGTGGTTGGCGACGTTGAGCCGGTTGCCGCAGATCTCCGGCATGCAGTAGCGGCGCCGCCCGGCCCTGCTGGTGTCGACGAACATCCCGTCGCACACCGGAGATGCGCAGTGCCGGAAACGGTCGTGACTGAGGCTCCGCAGGGCACCCAGGATCCCCGTACCGATGAGGACGGCCAGTTCGTCGGCGAGTGACGCCTGCCGCGTGGTCGTGACATACCACTGCCAGCGGCCTTCGGCGTCCCGGTGCAGCGCCGGGCCGGTGCCCGCTCGTGCGACCAGCCTGTTCGCACCGTCGACGACGTGCTCCTCGGCCGGGCCCTCCAGCACCCGGCGTACCTCGCGGCGGAGGGCGTGCACCTGGTCCAGGTCGTCACCGCTCGGCGGACGGTCGCCCGGCAGGGAATCGGGGTGGACGTCGCGCTCGCTGAGGAAGCGGGCCAGAACGGCCGGGTCGGCGAGGGCCTCACCGGTGCTCCGGCGCACCGCGGGCGCGGTGTTGACCAGATCGGTCCCGACGCTCGCACCGAAGGCGTAATCGGTAAAAGGTATCTTCACGCCTTACTCCCTGCTACTGTAAGCGGCATAAGTCGAATATAGCCCTTAGGGCCGGTACCTGGTTCCAGTAGGCGCGGCGTGGTGCCTGGTCATGCCTCGTGAGTGCTCAGCCGAGTTAGGACTCGGCTGAACACTCACGACCGGTGACCTGCGGAAACAGTGCGCCCCAGTCCGTCCAGCAGGTTCGAAGACAGCTTCTCAGCAAGGAGAACGGTGATGACCACACCCACGAAAGCCGCGACATGGCGGCTTCCCCACCGCGTTCGCGTATCGGGCGGCGAGGTCGCCACCGACGTCGTGGGGCAGGGCCCGCCGGTGATCCTGGTGCACGGCACGCCTGCCTGCTCCTACCTGTGGCGGAGTGTCGTCCCGGCACTGGCGAGCAGGAACACCGTCCACGTATGGGATCTGCTCGGCTACGGCGACTCCCACCCGGATCCCGGCGTCGCGCCGTCCATCGCCACGCAGGCCCGCACACTGGCCGAGCTCGTCGAGCACTGGGGCCTCGACACACCGAGCCTGGTCGGGCACGACATCGGCGGCGGAATCGTGCTGCGGACCCACCTGATCCACCAGGTGCCGGTTCGCCGGCTCGCGCTGCTCGACGCGGCCGTCCTCGGCCCGTGGAACACGGCGTTCACCGAGCACATGCAGCGCCACGAGGACGCCTACCGCAGTATGCCGCCGCACGTCTTCGGCGACATCATCGCGGCACGCCTCCGTACGGCGACCCACCGGCCGATGTCCGGCGCCGTCGCGAGCGCCTACCTCGCTCCATGGGCAGGCCCCACCGGGCAGCAACGCTGGGTCGACCAGGTCGCCGGCGTCAGCTTCGAGGACACCCGCGAAGTCGTCACCCGGCTGGACCGGATCACGGTTCCCACCCTGGTGCTCTGGGGCGAGCGAGACCAGTGGCTGCCGCCCACCACCGGCGACCGCCTGGCCGCCGCGATCCCCGCCGCCCGCAAGGTCACGGTGCCCGGCGCAGGGCACTTCGTCGCCGAGGACAACCCGGGGGACACCGCCGACGCGCTCCTGCGCTTCCTCGACTGACCTCGGCCGACGGCCGCGGCGAGACCCGGTTACGGGCGGCGGGCGAGACGAGCAGTCAGACCTGGCGATCCACGACGCGGTAGTGGGTGGTGAGCCTGCCGTCGTCGCCGAGGACGTGGAAGGCGATCATCGGTGGCAGGCCGTAGTCGACGGTTTCACCCCGTTCCCAGGGCAGCAGCAGCGTCGACGACACGCTGGGGGCGACCAGGACGGGCCGTCCCGCGAACGTCGTCGCGGCCGCGGTATGGGCGTGTCCACAGAGGATCGCCGCCACCTGTGGATGGCCGGCGATGAGAGCGGCGAGGCGCTCCTCGCCCCGCTGCCGGATGTCGTCGACATACGGGATGTGCAGCGCGACCGGCGGGTGGTGGAAGCAGACGAACACGGGCTTCCCGGCCGGTGCGTCTTCGAGCACCTCGCCGAGCCAGCTGATCGTCTCATCGGCGAGAAAGCCGTCGTCGCGCCCGGGGACACTGGAGTCGGCGACGGCGAGGACCGCGCGCTCGGTCGCATACACCTGGTTGGCCGGCGCGTCGCCGCCGTTCCGGCCGAGCAGCACCTCGCGCAATCGCGCGCGGTCGTCGTGGTTTCCCGGGCAGGTGAGAACCGGGCCGGGAACCGAGAACAGCTCGCGGGCCTCTTCGTACTCGGAGACCGTTCCGTGGTCAGCGATGTCGCCCGTGACGACGACGGCGTCCACCGGCCGCGTCAGCCCGGCGAGATAGGCCATCACCCGGGCCGTCCGGCCGGCGTTGCGCGCACCGCCGTCGAGATGGGTATCGCTGAGGTGGGCAAGGACGATCACCGGTTCTCCAAGGGACTCGGCCTCATTAGCTGCTCAGAAGGCGGCGATCGTATCCGGGGCCCGCTCGGCCCGGCTGAACGCGCGCACGACGGCTGCCGCGCCATGACGGCGAACGGCCAGCCGGGAGAGCAGGTCGACCACGGTGTCCACCGCGCCCCGCGGGAACGCAGGCATGGCGACACCCACACTGACCGCCAGATCGTCGGAGTGCACCACGAGCTCCATCATCCTGGTGATCAGCAGGTCGTCGAGCAGCAACGACCACGGCCCCCACAACGGAATGCGCACCGGCCGGTCGGCCACCGACGCGAGGGTGTCCGTCAACTCCCGCGCGGCCGAGTCGACCCGCGCCGCCAGGGCCGCGGGCCCTTCGGCCGCGATCTCGTCGCCACCGCGGCGGATCCGGACGTTGATCTCGTCGTCGAGATCGGCGCCGATCCACTTCGCCCGGTCGTAGTGCTCCAGCAGGGAGATCGTCTCCTCCGTCGGCACCGGCCCGGTCAGGGCTTGGGGGAGCGCCAGGATCTGGTAGGCCAGGTGCCCGGCGAGGCCGCCGACACCGAACTCCGGTAGCGCGCTCGGCCCGTTCCACGCGGCCGCGATCGCAGGCTCTCGCAACAGGTCGGCGGCCACGCGGGCCGTGGAAAGGAAGTCGTCCCTCGTATCGGCCATTCCCGCACTCTCCTCGGATCTGGCCTTGCCGCCAACGGCAAGGTCTACGCTCGAACGCATGCGAATCGGGGAGCTCGCCAGACGTGCCGGAACGACGACCCGCGCGCTGCGATTCTACGAGACACAAGGGCTGCTCCGGGCGCGCCGCTCGGCGAACGGCTACCGGGAGTACGAAGACGAGGACTTCCGGCTCGTCGAGGAGATCCGGACCTTGCAGGCCATCGGGCTCAGCCTCGAGGACACCCGGCCGTTCGTCGAATGCCTGCGTGCGGGCCACGAGTCCGGTGACTCCTGCGACGACTCGATCGAGGTCTACCAGTGCAAGCTGGCGGAGGTGAACGCCTGCATCGACCGGCTCGGTTCGGTGCGGGCCACCTTGCTGGCCAAGCTGGCCGCGGCACTGGAAGCACCTCCCGGACCATGCGGTGTGGCGGAGTCCACGGCCGGCCGGGCGAGCACGACGGAGGAGTCCTGATGTCACTGACACACCTGCCCGGAGTGATCTCCGCGGTCACCGAAGAAACCTTCGCACGGGAGGTCGTCGAGCACGACAAGCCCGTCCTCGTGGACTTCTGGGCGCAGTGGTGCCCGCCCTGCCACATGATCCTCCCGGTGCTCACCGAGATCGCGGACGAGCGCGCCGATTCGCTCACCGTCCGCAAACTCGATACCGACGAGAACCCCGCCACCACGCGGGACTACCAGGTGACGTCGCTGCCGACACTGCTGCTCTTCCGCGCCGGCCTGCCGGTGTGGACACTCGTCGGCACGCGGCCCAAGGCGAGGTTGCTGGCCGAGCTGGACGCGGCTCTGCACCCGTAGCCGGTAGCCGCTGCGCCGTCCGGCCGTACCGGTCTTGACCGAGGAGGTCAGGACGCCTAGCTTCTCCTGACATAGGACATCCTATGTCTAGAGGAGTTGCCGATGCCCGCCGTGTCCCGCCGCGCCGCCCTGTCCCTGACCGCCGCCGCACTGGCCGGGCTCACCGTCGCCCCGGCCGCCGCGGCGGCACCACCCGCGCCGTGCACGGCCTCCGTGCCGTACACGTCGGGCACCGGCGGTTACCACACGTTCCGCATCCCGGCGCTGGTGCGCACGGCCTCGGGCGAGCTGCTCGCGTTCGCCGAGGGACGCGTCGAGTCGGCGGGCGACACCGGTGCGATCGAGGTCGTCCTGCGCCGGTCCGCCGACGGCGGCTGCACGTGGGGACCGCTGTCGGTGGTGTCGAGCAACGGAGACGCCACGGCGGGCAACCCGAGCCCGGTCGTGCTCGGCAACGGTGACATCGTCCTGCTGACCACGCGCAACGGCCGGGTCACCGAGCGGGAGATCATGGCGGGCACGGTGTCCGATGAGGACACCCGCCGCGTCTTCGTCCAGCGCAGCACCGACGGCGGTTCGACGTGGTCGGCCGCACGGGAGATCACCGGCGAAGCCAAGGCGGCCGACTGGCGCTGGTACGCCACCGGGCCGGGGCACGCGATCGTGCTCCGCCATCGCGAGCACGCCGGGCGCATCGTCGTGCCCGCCAACCATTCCAGCGCACCACCCGCGGGCTCCCCCGACATCGGCACCGAGGCCAAGTACTACGGCGGGCACGACCTGCTCAGCGACGACGGCGGCCACACGTGGCGCATCGGCTTCAGTGACGACCGCACCGACGGCCACCTCGCGGCCAACGAGACCACCGTCGCCGAGCTGCCCGACGGCACGCTGTACTTCAACAGCCGCGACCACGGCACCGCGCCGGGCCACCGGGTCGACGCCTACAGCACCGACGGCGGCGAGACGCTCGTCGAGCCATACCAGGCCCAGCCAAGCATTGTCGGCCCGCGCGTGCAGGGTAGCGTGCTACAGACCAGCAAGCGGGACGTGCTGCTCTACTCAGGACCGTCCGATCCGGACGCTCGTCGCTCGATGAGCGTCCGCATCAGCGACGACGGGGGCCGCACGTGGCGCGATGCCAGCACGGTCTCCGACGCCCCGGCCGCCTACTCCGACCTCGCACAGCTCGACCGGCGCACGATCGGCCTGCTGTACGAGACCGGCGAGAGCGGCCCGTACGAAACCATCACGTTCGAACGGCTCCCGCTGCCGAGGGCGTGAACCGGTGGGCGAGCAGCCCGCCGAGCGCCGTCGACACGGCCAGCAGTCCCAGCAGCAGCGCCACCGACCACGACCGCCCGTCGCTGGCGATGACCAGCGCGCTCGCGGCGAGCGGCACGAAACCGCTGACCACGCCGCTGAGGTTGGCGGAAATCGCCACCCCGCTGTAGCGCAGCCTGACCGGGAACAGCCCGGCGAGCAGCGCACCCGAGACCGCGTAGGGCACCGAAATGCAGTTGATGCCGACGGCAATGGCGACGATCACCAGCACCGGGTTGCGGGTGTCGATCGCCCAGAAGACCGGGAAGGCAGCGACCGCCGAAACCAGGCCGCCCCACAGGCACACCTTGCCGGGGCTGAACCGGTCGGCGAGCCGCCCGCCGACGAGCAGCGTGCCGATCTCGACGAACGCCGCTACCAGCGTGGCGCCGAGCATGAGCGACCTCGGCAGGCCGAGCTGGGTGGTGCCGTAGCTGATGACGAAGGTGGTGAGCAGGTAGAAGCCGCCGATGCCGATCAGCGAGGCCGCGAGTCCGATCAGCACCTGCCGCCAGCAGCGGCGGAACAGCTCGACGGCGGGCACGGAGGCGCGGTCGTGCTCCACGAGCAGTCGCTGGAACAGCGGCGACTCGCCGACCCGGCGGCGCAGGTACAGCGCGACCGCGAGCAACGGGAACGCGGCCAGGAACGGGATCCGCCAGCCCCAGGCGTCGAAGGCGCTGTCCGGCATGAGCGAGACGAAGTAGAACGCGCCCGAGGACAGCAGCGTGCCGACGGGCGAGCCGATCTGGGGCAGCGCGGCGAAGCGGCCGCGCTGCTCCGGTGGCGCGTGCTCGACGGCCAGCGTCACCGCGCCGCCCCACTCACCGCCGACCGCGATGCCCTGTAGCACCCGCAGCGTGGTCAGCAGCAGCGGCGCGGCGAGGCCGATCGCGGCGAAGTCGGGCAGCAGGCCGATCAGGCCGGTCACCACGCTGATCAGCGTCACGGTGATGAGCAGCGTGCGGCGGCGGCCGATCCGGTCGCCGAGGTGCCCGAACAGCACGGCTCCGAGTGGCCTCGCCAGGAACCCGACCGCGAAGGACGCGAAGGCGGCCAGGGTCGCCACCGCCGCGTCCCCGGTGGCGAAGTAGAGCCGGTTGAACACGATCGACGCGGCGGTGCCGTAGAGGAAGTAGTCGTACCATTCGAGCGCGGTGCCGACGAAGGCGGCGAACGCGACCTTGCGTGCCTCGGTCGCGTTCGCCGCCGTGCCGCCGGTGACGGTCTCGGTCACGGGGACTCCCGGTGGTCGATGGGGACGCTGGCAATGTCCTCCGTGCCGTGCATCGCGCGTCCGGCGACGAACGTGGCGAGCACGCCGATGCCGTCGATCTCGGAGCTGGGCACGGAAGTCGGTTCGTCGTCGAGCAGCACCAGATCGGCATGCATGCCCGCGGTGATCCGGCCACGTTGGTGCTCCTGGCCCGCGGCGAACGCCGAATGCGTGGTGAAGGCTCGCAGCGCCTCCTCGGCGTCCACGCGCTCGTCGGGGCTCAGCACGGCCCCGGCCTGACTGGTGCGCTCGACCATCGAGCGCATCCCGGCCAGCGGCGCGCCGGTGGACACGCACGGCCGGTCGGAGCTGCCCGGCACCCGCAGCCCGGCGTCCAGGAACGACCGGTGCCGGTAGAGCCAGGGAACACGGTCGGCGCCGATCGCCCCTGCCATCGTGTCGCCGATCTCGTAGAGGAAGCGGGCCTGCGGCACGGGAACGATGTTCAGCGCCGCCATCCTGGCGAGCTGGTCGGGTCGCGTCATCCCGGCGTGCTCGATGCGGTGCCGGGCATCCGGCCTCGGCAGCAGCCGCTGCGCCTCCTCCAGGATGTCCAGGGTGAGATCGACGGCCCGGTCGCCGATGGCGTGCGCGGCGATCCGCCAGCCACTGCGATGCGCCGCCAGGATGCGCCTGCGCAGCACGTCCGGGTCGTCGCCGAGCACGCCGAGACCGCCGTGGCCGTGGAACGGCTCGGTGACGGCCGCGGTACGGCTGCTCAGCGCGCCGTCGGTGAAGATCTTCATCGGGCCGATGCGCAGGAAGTCGTCGCCGAAACCGGTGCGCAGTCCGAGATCGAGGCCCACGGTGTCGTCGACGAGTGGGTGCAGCACCTCGCTCGCCGGCATCAGCTCCACCCGCACCGGCAGCTCACCGCGGGCCCTGGCCAGCTGGTAGGCCGCAGCCTCGGCGGGGCTGTGGCCGATCCAGCCGCCGCCGATCCCGGCCTCGGTGACGTGGGTCAGTCCCTCGGTCACGTACACCCGCGCCGCCCGCGCGATCGCCGCAGCCAGCTCCTCCACCGGGTACGGCTTGACCAGCGCGTCCACCAGCTGCTGCGCCTGCTCGGCCAGCAACCCGGTCGGCTCGCCGTCCGCGTCGCGGGACACGACCCCGCCCGCAGGCACCGGCGCCGTACCGTCCAGCACCCCGGCCTTGGCCAGGATCGCGCTGCTCGCCACGCACATGTGCGCGGAGCGGTGCTTGAGCCACACCGGGCGGCCTCCGCCCGCGCGGTCCAGCTCCGCGCGTGCGGGATGGCCGCCGAGCACGAAGTCGTCGTAACCGGAGCCGATCACCCAGCCGTCTGCGGGCAGCGCCGCCGCCCGCGCGGCGACCAGGTCGTAGACCTCCTTCGGCGTGCGGCACGCCGACAGGTCGAGCTCGGCCAGGGAGAGGCCGTACCAGACCATGTGGTTGTGCGCGTCGGCGAAGCCGGGGGTGAGCACCGCGCCGTCGCAGTCGACGACCGCGCGCGCGGAGAGGTCCGCGACCTCCTCGTCGACGCCGACGATGCGCCCGCCGAGCACCCCGACGGTGTTCGCACGGGGCCGTTCGTCGGTCATGGTCAGGGCACGCACGTCCCGCAGCAGCAGATCCAGCACCGCGATCTCTCCTCAAGCCAGATGGTGTAACCGGGTCAGCGGCAGCGTATGGGCGCGGTGCACGTCCACCGGAGTGCCGTCGAGAAGAACGGGTCCCGGGTCGAGCGGCACCCGCACGTCCGGGGTCGCGCTGTTGCGGATCATGTCGGCACTGCTGAGGTCGCGGCTGTCCCGGACCGCGACGTAGCGCGGCCCGCTCGGCAGCGCGGCGCGGTCGGCCGCGTCGGCGACGAAGACGGTGGAGAGCCTGCGCGGCGCGGCGCCGAGGCCGCCGAAGAACGGGCGCTGCACACGTGGCTGGGTCAGCCGCGTCGAGCCCGAGCCGGAGCCGTTCGCGCCCCACGCGACGAACCCGGACTTGATCACCAGCTCCGGTTCGGCGCCGAACCATGCCGGGTGCCACAGCACGATGTCGGCGAGCTTGCCCGGCGCCAGGGAGCCGACCTCGTGCGCCATCCCGTGCGCGATCGCCGGGTTGAGGGTGATCTTGGCGAGGTAGCGCAGCACCCGGTCGTTGGCCGGATGGCCGGGGCCGGTCTCCCCGGCGAGCATGGCCTGCACGTGGGCGAGCTGCCAGGTGCGCCGGGCGGTCTCGGCGATGCGGCCCATGCCCATCGAGTCGGAGTTGACGATGCTGATCGCGCCGGTGTCGTGCAGGGCGTTCTCGGCGGCGATCGCGTGCTCGCGAATCCGGCTGCCCGCGATGGCATGGTCGCTCTCCAGCAGGGAGTGTCCCCTGTGCACGGTCATGGTCATCGGGACCAGCTCGGCGGCGGTGGCCGGCGTGAGCGGCAGGGTGGGTGTGGTGGAGGAGGTCAGCACGTGCGGCGTGCCGACGATCTCCAGCAGGTCGGGATGCCCGCCTCCGCCCTCGACGTGGTAAGCGTGCACGGTGCGCCCCCTGGTGGCGTCCAGGGTGTCGGCGAGGAAGCCCGACTCGTTCAGCGTGTCGGTGTGCAGCGCCACCGGCAGGTCGGCCTCGTCCGCCACGTCGAGACAGGTGTCCACGATGGACGGTGTGGCTCCCCAGTCCTCGTGGATCTTGAACCCGCCCGCGCCCGCGTAGACAGCCTGTTCGAGCAGGTCGGTGGACGACGAGGACCCGCGCGCCAGGAAGGCGACGTTGATCGGCACGTCGCGCCACGCCGCGAGCATCGTGTACAGGTTGTTCGCCGGGTTCGCACCGACGTCCCACACGCCGCCGATCCCCATCCCGACCAGGGACGTGACGCCCGCGGCCAGTGCGGCGGGCACGACCTCGGGGCTGGAGAGGTGCACGTGCGAGTCGACCACGCCGGGCGTGGCGATGAGCCCTTCACCGGTGATCATCGCGGTGTGCGAGTCGACGACGAGCTCCACGCCGTCGACCGTCTGCGGGTTCCCCGCCCTGCCGACGCCGACGATCCGGCCGTCCTTCACTCCGATGTTGGTCTTGCGCACGCCGAGCAGCGGGTCGAGCATGAGGACGCCGAGCACCACCAGGTCGAGCGCGCTGTCCCGGCCCGCCCTGCCCGTGACGAGCAGCCCGTCCCGCGCGGTCTTGCCGCAGCCGCCGAGCAGCTCCTCGCCCGGCTCGGTGTCGTCGCGCTCGACGCGGACCCACAGGTCGGTGTCGGCCAGCCGCACCAGGTCGCCGGTGGTCGGGCCGTAGACCGCCGCGTAGGTGTCGCGGTCCATCCGGGTCGTCATCGCCGCCCTCCCGTCGGGATCACCGTCAGTTCTCGCCGTTCCCCGGCGCCGAGGCAGACGGCCGTGCCCGCCGGGATCGCCAGCCGGTACCCGGCCAGGTCCTCCTCCGCGTGCACGGCCCTGTTGAGCTGGTCCAGGGGGAAGTGCGAGGAGACCCAGACCGACCTTGCGCCGCGGTTGTGGAAGGTGACCACGCGGCGCTCGCGGCCCGCGGCCAGCTCGATCTCGCCCTGCGCGGCCCGCACGGCGCCCGGCACGTCGTCGCCGGGCGGCCCGAACGGGCGCGGCACGTGCACCAGCGCGGTGCCGTGCGGAAACAGCGCCTCGACCTGCACCGAGGGCACCGCCCCTGCGACGCCGGGCTGGAGCTGGCCGGGGCCGAGCAGCTCACCGGCGCGGCGGACGACCTCCTCGATGTCGAGGCCGTCCCACGCCATCTCCAGCACCTCGTCGCAGACGTAGGCGATCGCGTCGGGAACGCCGAGCCGCGCACCACGGGCCAGCCTGCGGCGGGCCAGCTCGGCGGCGGTGAACAGCGTCAGCCGTTCCTGCTCGCGCGGGGTCAGGTGCATAGCGCTCCCTCCTGGGAGCCACTGTCACCTGTTCACCAGCCCAGAACAATGGCGTATCGCCGCCACTTCGACGGTCTAGATTGTGCTCATGCACACTCCGCTGCACCCGTCGGTGCCCCCGGACGGCCCGCTGCGCCGGCTGGTGCACGCCTGCCTCGACGACCTCGACGAGCTGGTCGCGGTGTTCGTCGGCGAGTTGCGCGAGGTGGAGCCCTACGCCAGCGGGGCGGTGCCGTGGCCGGAGCTGCGCGAGCACGCCGAGGGCAGTCTCGAACTGCTGCTGCGGCTCATCGGCGGCATGCCCGTGCCGGAGCGGCTCGGTGATCTGTGCGAGCGGGTGGGCAGGCGTCGCGCCCAGTACGGCGTACCACTCGAGGTGCTGCTGCACGCCGTGCGGCTCGACTTCCGCGTGCTGTGGGACGCGCTGGTGCGCCGGGTGCGCGCCGAGGATCTCGCCGCGCTCGTGCACGGGGCCGTGCGGGTGTGGGCGGCGGTGGATCACCACACGACGCGGATCCACCTCGCTTACCTGGCCGAGGCCGCCGTGCTGGCCAGGGAGCGTGAGCACGAGCGCGGGCGGCTGGTGGCCAGGCTGCTCGCCACCGACGCACGCGACAGCCAGGTGCTGGCGCAGGTCGCGACCGCGCTGGAGGTCGACGTGAGCGGCCGGTTCGCCGTGGCCGCCGCACCACTGGCGGAGAGCGGTCCGCTGCGCAGGGCGGCCGACGCGTTGCAGGCCGCCGGCGTCGCCGTGCACGTACAGGACGTCGACCGCCGACCCGTGCTCATCGCGCAGCTCCCTGACGGCACGTCCGCGGTGCCCGAGCGATGGCTCTCCGGCGTGCCGTGCGGCCTGGCCCCGGTCGCGGCCTCGCTCACCGACGTGCCCAGGGTGGTCCGGATCGCCGTCGAGCTCGCCGCGACCGAGGAGACCGATCCGCGGCCACGGGGGCTGACCGACGCCTGGCCCTCGCTCGTCGCGGGCCGGCTCGGCGAGCTCGGCGACGCACTGGCCGCCGAGGTCCTGTCCACTCTGGACGAGACGGGGCCGACCGAACGGGCCAGGTTGATCGAGACGGCGTGGGCCTACCTGCGGACCGGCTCGGCGGGCGCTGTGGCGGCCGAACTCTTCTGCCACCGCAACACGGTGCTCAACCGGCTGCGCAGGCTCACCGAGCTCACCGGCTGCGACCTCGGCAGGCCGGAGGACGCGGCGCTCGTCCTGCTGGCGCTGACCTGCCACACCGGTACGCGGCGAAGTCCATGATCGCCCGACCGGCGCGGCTCACCTGTTCGCCGACTGGCCGGCCCGCGCCGTCAGCCGCGCGGCCAGCCGATCTCGGGTGGCAGGCCACTCCTCCCGCAGAATGGAGAAGACGGCGGAGTCGCGGAACGTGCCGTCCGCGCGCCGCTTGTGCCGGCGCAGCACGCCTTCCCGTGCCGCACCCATCTTCTCGAGCGCCGTCTGCATGGGCGTGTTGAGCACGTCCGTCTGGAACATGAGGCGGCCGAAGCCGCAGTCGTCGAAGACGTGGCCGAGCAGCGCCAGATTGGTGGCCGCGTTGACGGGGGTGCCCCACACCACCGGCGAGTAGGCCGTGCCGCCCAGCATGCAGTGCTCGTTCGTCAGGTCTATGTCAAGAAGGCTGACGGTGCCGACCAGGCCTCCGTCGGCGGCGGCGCGTACCGCATACGCGACACCGCCTGCGATGAGCTTGTCCACCACCGCTCGCATGCCGGCAGGCTCGGTGGGCCGGGCCGCCGGGCCACCTGCCCAGCCACCGGCCCAGACGCGTTCGTCGTCGAAGGCGGCGAAGAGTTCGGCCGCGTCCTCCGGCTGCAGTACGTCGAGCCGGACCACGTCGTTGCTGAGGCTGCGTCCGTCTGGGGCGATCGTCATCCGGGCAGTGTACACGGTATGCAGAATACAATACCGCCGATCGGGGCACCCGGCCTCGCCGGGAAGGTGGAGGGCGCCTTCCCTGCGCTCACCGCCGGGAAAGCGCCGGTCACGGCCGGATCAGCCGGTGGCGAACGCGGTCCGCAGCGCGGCGACCGCCTGGTTGATGGCGGCCTCGGCCGCGTGCGTCTCGCGCAGCGCGTTGAGCATCACGAAGTCGTGGATGGTGCCCAGGTAGCGGACGGCGGTCACCGGCACGCCGGCCTGCCGCAGCTTCGCGGCGTAAGCCTCACCCTCGTCGCGCAGGACGTCGGCCTCGGCCGTGATCACGAGTGCGGGCGGCAGCCCGGTCAGATCCTCGGTGGTGGCCCGCAGCGGCGAGGCCGTGATCTCGGTACGGCGGTCGTGGTCCGGCAGGTACTGGTCCAGGAACCAGCGCATCGCCTCGAGAGTGAGGAAGTAGCCACCCTCGCCGAACCGCCGGTACGACTCGGTCGGCGACTCCAGAGTCGTGTCGGTGACCGGGTAGAACAGCACCTGCTGCACGAAGCGCACGTCGCCGCGCTGCTTGGCGAGCAGCGTCACCGCGGCGGTCATGTTCCCGCCGGCCGAGTCGCCCGCGATCGCGATGCGCGCCGAGTCGAGGTCGTGCTCGGCGCCGTGGCGAGCGACCCACGTCGCGACGGCGTAGTTCTCCTCGACGGCGACGGGATAGCGAGCCTCGGGTGCCCGGCTGTACTCGGGAAACACGACGGCGGCACGGGCACCGACGGAGAGCTCGCGGACCAGCCGGTCGTGAGTGTGCGCGTTGCCGAAAACCCACCCGGCGCCGTGCAGGTAGACCAGCACGGGTAGCGGGCCGGTGACGCCGGCGGGCCGCACGATGCGGACCTGGACGCCACGGACGTCGCCGTTCGGGTCACCGGGAACGGTGAGATCCGTGACGTCCACGTCGGGCTTGGCGACGTCGCCGGACTGCACCTCGTCGACCGTGCGGCGGCCCTCGGCGGGACCGAGTTCGTACAGGAACGGCGGCTGTGCGGTCGCCTCGACGAAGGCCTGGGCTGCGGGCTCGAGGGCGAGGTTGTGCGGGTTGGCGGCCATGACTGGCTCCTCTGCGGCGGGATCGATGTGAACGAGCAGAACAGTAGCGAGCGATTAAGTTGTGCGCAACTAAATAGCCTACTATGAGATGTTGGACACTTAAGTTGCGCGATCACCGCTTGGTCCGGCAGCATGGGCTGGTTCACCGACCACCCGGCGAGGAGGTAGCCATGGCGGCCGACGCGGTCGTACCCCGGCTCGACGAGCAGCTGTGCTTCGCGCTGCACGCGGCGTCACGCGCCGTCACCGGCCTGTACCGACCGTTGCTCGACGACCTCGGCCTGACCTACCCGCAGTACCTGGTGATGCTCTCGCTGTGGGAGCACGGGGACCGCGGGGTGAAGGAGCTCGGCCAGGCACTGTGCGTGGACTCGGGCACGCTCTCGCCGCTGCTCAAGCGCCTGGAGAAGGCAGGGCTCGTGCGCCGCGAGCGCCGGGGCGATGACGAGCGCTCGGTGCGGGTCACGCTGACCGAGGAGGGCGACCGGCTGCGGGCGAAGGCCGTATCGCTGCCCGGGGTCGTCGGCGAGGCCATGGGCCTGGGCCCCGCCCAGATCGACGAGCTGCGCACCACGCTGCACCAGCTGACCGATTCGGTGAATCGCTACCGCGCGAACCTCGACGGCTGAGCGCTGGAGGGCAGGGCGCACCGGCCGAGTTCAGTCCCCGGAGATGCCACCCCGCGCGACGAGCTGCGACACGATCACGTTGCGCTGGATCTCGTTGGTGCCCTCCCCGACGATCATCAGTGGCGCGTCCCTGAAGTAGCGCTCGACGTCGAACTCCGTCGAGTAGCCGTAACCGCCGTGCACGCGGATGGCGTTGAGCGCGATCTCCATCGCCACCTCGGAGCAGAACAGCTTGGCCATCCCGGCCTCCATGTCGGAACGCTCGCCGCTGTCGAAGCGGTGCGCGGCGTGCAGCAGCAGCTGCCGCGCGGCGGTGAGCTTGGTGGCCATGTCGGCGAGGTGGTTGCCGACGGACTCGTGCTTCCAGATCGGGCGGCCGAACGCCTCCCGTTCCTGCGCGTAGCGAAGGGAGTCGTCGAGTGCCGCCCTCCCCACACCGGTCGCACGCGCGGCGACTTGGATGCGGCCGATCTCCAGCCCTCGCATCATCTGCCCGAACCCGGCGCCCTCGGTCTCCCCGAGCAGCGCGTCCGCGGGTACCTGGCAGTCCACGAAGGACAGCTCGCAGCTCTCGACGCCCTTGTAGCCCAGCTTGGGCAGGTCCCTGGAAACGGTGAAGCCCGGGACCTTCTCCATGAGCAGGACGCTGATTCCCCTGTGCGCGGGCTCGGCGGCGGGGTCGGTCTTGCACAGCAGGGCCACCAGACCGGCCTTGCGCGCGTTGGTGATCCAGGTCTTCGTGCCGTTGACGACGTAACCGCCGTCGCCGTCGCGGCGCGCGACCGTCCGCATCGCCTGCAGGTCCGAACCGCCACCCGGCTCGGTGAGTGCCATCGTCGCCCGCAGCTCGCCCGTGGCCATGCGCGGCAGGTACCTCTGCTTCTGCTCCTCCGTGCCGTGGTCGAGCAGGAGTTTCGAGACCACGGTGTGCCCGCCCATCGCGCCTGCCAGGCTCATCCAGCCCCGCGAGAGTTCCTCGGTGATCATCGCGTAGCAGGGGGTGGAGACCCGCACGTCGCCGTAAGGTTCGGGAATGGCCAGCCCGAAAACGCCCATCCCCTTCATCTGCTCGATGAGCTCCTCCGGATAGGTGTCGGCGTGCTCCAGCTCGCGCACCTTCGGCCGCACCTGCCTGTCCACGAAGTCGCGGACGGTGGCGACCATGGCCTGCTCGTCGGTGTTGAGCCCGTACATTCTCAGCCTTTCCTTTCGCGCAGCGGCGGAGAGCACCCGTTGCACCCCTGGCGGTCTCGACGAGCGGGATGAGCGCGGGCCGGTCCGGTCAGCTGTCTCATTCCGGCTCCACCCGCGCCGTGGCGTGGGTGTGCCCGCCCGCGCCGGTGACCGCGAGCTCGGCCGCGCTGCCCTCCCGCTCGCCGTGCACCAGGATCGACTCGCCGCAGAACACCGGTCGGCGCAGCCGGAAGTCCACCGAGCGGACCGGTCGCGGTTCGTGCCGCCGCACCAGCTCCAGCATCAGCAGCACCAGCAGCGGTCCGTGCACGACGAGCCCCGGGTACCACTCCACCTCCGTGGCATACGGGGCGTCGTAGTGGATGCGGTGGGCGTTGGCGGTCAGCGCGCTGAACCGGAACAGCAGCGCGGGATCGGTCACGGGAGTGAGCTGCCACGCCGCCGACGACTCGGGCGGCGGCCCCGTGGCCGCGGTGAACCTCCTGCGCGAGTCCTCGCCCGAGCGGTAGACGTAGTCGACCTCCTCGACGACCCTCGGCTCGCCTGCCTGCCTGAACTCGGAACGCACCGTCACGAAAGCCATCTCGCCGGTGTTGCCGTGCTTCACCACGGCACTTTCCACTGTGGACGCCCGCTCGGCGGCAAGCCCTACCTCCAGGGGCGTTGACACGCGCAACCGGCCGCCCGCGAACATGCGGCGGCGATCGGGAACGGGCGGGAGGAAGTGCCCGCCCGAGGGATGGCCGTCGGCGCCGAGCTCGGCCTGGGGCGGCCATTCGAGGAAGTGCAGCCAGTGCCACAGCGGCGGCAGCGGGTCGCCGCGCCGTGCCGCGACCGGCTGGTCGAGCACCGCCGAGAGCGCCGCGACCGGACCCTCGGAGATGACGTCGTGATCGGTTGTCGGCCCCGGCTTCCAGCCGTCGAGATGTTGTCGCAGCGACATGACTTCCTTACCGCTCATCGTGCTTGCCCAGCCCCGGTGCCGGGACGGCCGGCGCCTGCTCGCCATCGAACACGATCCGCGGCCCCGGCGCGAGATGGGTGCCGACCGATCAGGAATCGAGAAGCACCGGGCGGCAGGCCGCGGCTAGCGTGACCGGCGAGAGCGACCGGAGGTAGCAACATGACGGACAACAAGCAAGCAGGCAGTCGCGGACAGCGCAAGAGCGGTTCGCCAGGCGCGATGTCACGGTGGGTGCAGCGGCGAATGAACGCCCGTACGAACGCCCGTATCCGACGTAAAGGCGGCAGGGTGATGGGCATGGACCTGCTGATCCTGCAGACCGTGGGTCGTCAGACGGGGCAGCCGCGGGAAACCCCTGTGACGTGGTTCGCCAACGGTGAGGACGACTGGCTGATCGTCGCATCGGGCGGCGGGCGCAGGCACCCGGACTGGTACGTCAACCTGATGGCGCACCCGGACCGGGCGTCGATCGAACTCCCCGGCCGCGGCACCGTGCCGGTGACGCCGCACCGGCTCGACGGCGCCGACCGGGAACAGGCATGGCAGCGCATCGTCGACGCCCAGCCCCGCTACGCGAAGTACCAGCGCAAGAGCGACCGGGAATACCCGGTTGTCCGGCTCACCCCGCGCTGACCGACCAGGGCGCTCGGTGTTCAACACGGTCGAACGTTGGACGGGCGTGGACCTCGTGAGTGCGCACGCGAGTTAGAACACTGTTACGCACTCACGACCGGTGGCCTGCGGCCGCTACGCCGCACGGCCCTCTTCACTCACGAGCCGCCCGCCCACATAGGTGTGGCGCACCCCGACCTGCGCGATACCGGACGGGTCGATGGCAAGCGGGTCCTGGTCGAGCACGACGAAGTCGGCGAGGAAACCCGGTGCGAGGCGTCCCTTGCGGTTCTCGTCGCCGCTGGCCGCGGCCGAACCGACCGTGTAGACCGCGAGGGCCTCGGCCGCGCTGATCCGCTGCCGCTGCCCGACGAGCGCGCCGTCGTCGATGCCACGGCGGGTCACCATGCTCTGCATCCCGAGCAGTGGCTCGAACGGGCCGCACGGGTAGTCCGACGACCCGGCGACGGTGATCCCCGCGTCGAGGAACGACCGGTGCGCGAACATCCGGCCGACGCGTTCGGCGCCGTACCACGACTCCAGTGCACCGCCGTGGTACGCGGGATACCCGGCGAACGGCACGGCGACGAGGTCAAGGGCCCGCATGCGCCGCAGGATCTCGTCGTCGATCAGCGTGCAGTGCTCGATGCGATGACGAAGGCCCGGCTTGGGATCGGCCCTTGCGACGTCCTCGTAGATGTCGAGCAGCAGCCGGATCGCGGCGTCGCCGTTGGCGTGCACGCCCATCCGGTCGCCGTGGCCGTGCACGCTCGCGACCTGGTCGTGCAGCTCGCTGGTGCCGGTGATCTGCACACCCCGGTAGTCGGTGCCGACGAACGGCTCCGACAGCAGGCACGTGCGCCCGCCGATCGCGCCGTCCACGAAACTCTTGACGCCGACCAGTCGCAGATGATCGTCGCCGAAACCGCTGCCGACACCCAGTTCCCGTGCCTTGGCGTAATGGTCGACCGCCAGCAGCATGCCGGTGCGCAGCGTGAGGTCACCGGTGGCGCGGGCGCGGCGCAGCAGGGCGACGTCGGCCGGGGAGGTCAACGCGTCGCAGATCGACGTGAGCCCGGCGCGGTGCCACAGCTCGACGGCCCTGCGCAGGCCGGCCAGCCGCTCGTCCTCGCTGCTCGGCTCGATCGGGGAGCTCCCCTTTCCCGTCGCCGGGTAGAGGACGTCGAGCAGGGCACGTTCGATCAGCCGGCCGTCTAGCCTGCCACCGGCATCCCTGCCGAGGTCGCCACCGGGCGGCGGCTCGCTACCGTCGTGGTAGCCGAGGGCCGCGAGCGCGGCGCTGTTGGCCACGCCCCAGTGCGCGGCGATGTGCGTGATGATCACCGGCACGTCGCCCGCGGCGACGTCCAGCTCATGCCGCGTGAGCGAGCCCGTCTTGACGTCGTCGTAGCGGGCGCCCCGGACCCACCCGCCGGTCCGCGCCGAAGCCGCCTCGGCGCGGACCCGTTCGAGCAGGCCGTCGACCGTGCCCACGGTGGCGTGGGACAGGTCGAGGTGCAGCAGGTCCTCGGCCGTGAGTCCGATGTGAATGTGTGCGTCGTTGAACCCGGGAACGATAGTGGCGTCGCCGAAGTCGCACACCTCGGCCTCGGGAAAGCGCTCGCGCAGCGCGCCCGGCGAGCCGGAGGCGACGACGTGCTCCCCCACGACCGCGAACGCCTCGACGGGTCCCGCGGCCTGCGCGTGCACGGTCCGGGCCGTGAAGATCGTCGCCGGCGCGATGTCCATGCCAGATCACCTCTCGGATCCACCTTAGTCATCCCGGATGAGGCGGCCGCGCTATCGCCCCCCGCCGCGTGGATCACCGTCAGTGGTTCGGTGCAGTACGTACCCGGCGTGGTGCAGGATTCCGTTCACCTGTTGGCCGAAGGCCCAGAAGCCCTGGTCGTCGAGATAGGTGATCCGGTCCTCGTGCACCCAGTAGCGCCCGGTGTACGCGTCGGCGCGACCACCGCGTGTTTCGGAGTAGCGCCCGTGGGACGTCAGAAACTGTGTCATTCCCCGGTTCGGGTCGGTCCATGCGCCGGCCCAGCCGTCCCCGGGGTCGGCGGACGGCCGGGTTGGAACACCGTGACGAGCCTCGACCTGCTCGCCGACGACGACGGCGAGCAGGTCGCGGGGGCTGACAACGAGCATGTGGCGGATGCGGTTCTCGCGTACGGCCCCTCGGATCACGGCGAAGGCGGCGCGGTTGCCGGGTGCCAGGTCGTCGAGGTGGCGGTCGTGCGGGGGTCGAGCGTGGACGGCGCTGTCGACGAGCAGCGGCACCGCGGATGCGCCCGCCGCGGCGATGGTCACGGCGTCCGGTTGCGCCGGCAGGCGCCGAGTCCCGACGTGCGTCACCGTCCCGTCTGTCACGACGATGTCGGCCCTGGTCGTGCGCGAGGGGGTGATGTGCACGAGTGCGTCGCGGACGACGAGCGTGCCGGGGCGCGGGGTCATCGGGTGATCGCCTCCTGTCGGTCCGGCCAGGCGCGTGGCGATCGACTCGACGGATGCGTGCACCTGGTCGCGTAGGGCGGCGATGTCGACGCCGACGAGCCGGCGGTCCCACTTGCGCAGGCGTCCGGCGACCCAGACGGAGGTGATGTTGCTGCGCTCGGCGCCGAGCACGAGGGTCCCGACGGGGTCGTGCAGGGGCATGGTGTTGAGGTCCTCGGCGTCCACGACGATCAGGTCCGCCCGCTTGCCGGGGGTGAGGGATCCGGTGACGCCGTCGAGTCCGAGCGTGCGGGCGCCGGAGAGGGTCGCGAAGTCGAGCACGTCGCTGGTCGTGATCCGCACGGGTTCGGCCCCGGTGCCGTAGGTGGCGTGGACGGCACGCATGCGCTGGACGCTGAGCAGGGTGCGCATCTGGGTGAACATGTCCGAGGCGAGCGCGACCTCGACGTCGACGGATAGCCCGGGGTGGATTCCGTGGGCGAGTGCCTCGTCGACCGGTGGGACGGCGTCCTCGAGACCGATCTGGGTGTCGGAGGTGGGTGCGAGCGAGACGGTGACGCCGGCGTCGCGCATCGCCGACCACGCGTCTGCCGACAGGGCGGTCGAGTGGATGGATTCCAGGTGCGGCCCGAGCAGCCCCGCGCGCTGCCACCGCAGTATCGCTTCGGACGCGGCGGTCCCGAACATGACGTCGAGGCTCACGCCGATGTCGAGATCGGCCGCGACGCGCGCGAGGTCCGGACCGTAGGCGAGGCGGGGGCCGGCGATGTCCGGCGTGGCGAGCGCGGCGAGCCGCAGGGTGACGAGCCGGTCGTCGGAGGAGAAGTAGGTGGTCTTCAGCCGGGCGAGATCGGCTGGCCACTGCTGGTCCCAGCTGCCGAAGTGGGGGCCCATGGCGGCGTGTACCCCGCGGATTCCGGTGTCGAGCAGGGCGGTGACCGCGGCATCGGAATGCTCGCTGGTACGGGAGTTGTGCGAGAAGTCGAGCATCGTCGTGATGCCGCAGTCCAGAGCCGTCAGCGCGGCCAGCCGGGTGCCGACGTACATGTCGTGCGGGCTGTAGGCCGTGGCGAGGGTGGAGGTGAGGTAGCCGGCGAGGTCGTCGACGTCTGGGATGGTCCGCCGCATCTGTGCCTGCCACGCGTGGCGGTGGGTGTCCACGAAACCGGGAGCCACCACGGATCCGGTCACGTCAACGACGATGGCATCCGGCGCGTGGAGGCCGTGGCCGACGTCGGCGATGCGGTCCCCTCGGATCAGGAGGTCGGCGCCGTCGAGGGTGCCGAGCGTCGGGTCCATGGTCACCACCGTCGCGCCGGTGAGCAGGATGGCGCGGTCCGGGTCGGCCTCGGCGGCGAGCAGCGTGGTGGACAGCGCTTCCGAATGCTGGTGGGCGCGGGAGGTCATCGGTTCTCCTTACGCATGGTGTGGCCGGCGTGGTCGATGCGGTCGCCGTCGATCCGGTAGCGGCCGTCGGCAGTCAGCTCCTGATGCAGGAAGCCGCTGGTGTCGACGCCCACGCCGTTGCGGCTTGGGTCCACGGCGGTGCCGGTGAGCTCCGGGACGGAAGCGGCGGGTCGAGGGTCGACCGGAGTGCCGTGCCACCAGACCGGGACCCCGTCACGGAAGGCGGCGCGAAGATGCTGTGGTGCGGTCAGGGTGATGTGCATGGCGGCAGCGAGGTCTGGTGCATCGGTCCGGGCCAGGACAGCGAGGTGAGCGGGAGCGCCTGGAGCCAGCGTGCCCGCCGCGGTCCCGCGTGGCACCCCTGCCGGGACGGCACCGGCGTCGAGGACCGCTGGAACGACGGTCGTGCCGGTACCGCGGACTACGATGGCGCCGTCGTCCCCCGCCGCGGTGATCAGGCCGGGCCCGACGCCGACCACCAGGCCACCGCCAAGGAGGATGTCGGCGTGGTGCACGGTCCCGACGAGGGGGTCCAGGGCGTGCACCGTGACGTCGGCCAGGACGGCGTCGAGATCGGACCGCGTGAAGGTGGAGTGATCGTTCATACGGTTCACCTTCCGGTGGCGGCGCGGCGCCGGGAAGGCTCCGGTTCTCCTGGGAGTGCCTCACCCACAGTGAGCGCCGTACTCTCGAGGACGACCACGACGTTGGGCGCGTGTCTGGGGGCAGGCACCCAGGTCGCCCCGCGCGTGGCACGGCTTCCGCTGGCGGCCGACGTCGGGGTACCCGGCCCGTGGCGCGATGCTGCGCTTGCAGGCTTCCGGCGTGCGCTCAGGTGACGATCTCGTCAGCCGCATTGCTAGCGATCGTTGAGTTCTAACAAAGTCGTTCGACGTGTCGGTAGCAGATGACGCAGGGGACCGGTGACCACGACGCGGCCAGTATGGTGTCCGAACGGCGCCAGGAGGCGCTGGTCGGGCCCGTCACCACCGCCGCAACAGTCGCCCTGGCCCGGCGCGCTGGCGTAGCCCTGCGGGTGAGGCGTTTCCAGCCGGGAACCTGATCGTCCGGAGGCCGACACGGGCGGTTAGACGAGCGCGGCCGGGCCTCACCATCGGCGTGGCGGCGTCTCCGAGTCGGCTCCCAGAGTGTCGTGGCTACGCGACTGCCCCGCGCCAGAACAACTTGCCGCGAAGAACGTCATGGCCTGCGAAAACCTGTGGGCCGCCCGGGGCTCGAACCCGGAACCTACGGATTAAAAGTCCGCAGCTCTACCAATTGAGCTAACGGCCCGTAGTCAGCAGTCTAGCGGCAGGGCATCGGTGGCCCGTCATGCCGGGTCCGGCGAGTGGACGCAACCGGCCCGAGGAGGTAAAACGCCGTGCTGTACAGGGCCGCGACGTCGATCATCGTCTGATGCAGCCCTACGCCCTGCTCACCCCGCGCCGAGCCGAGGTCGTGCAGTGCGCCGAGAAGACCTCGCCCGTTCCCGAGCGCACCGCACACGACACCATCCCAGTTGTCCGGAGTGGCCCAAGCCGACGGCCAGTGTGGCAACTCGCCAACGTTTGCGGAGGACAGTCCCGACGCTCTCGCACGTCGTATCGACGCACCTGTGTGTCACAACCCCCCTTGTCGCAGCGCGGGCCTGCCCTCTGTTTCCCAGGCCTCCCAGTAGCCGACTCGAAGCACGATCCGACGTATCGTGTGCACCTCCGAGGTTCATTCGGTGACCGCTGGGTTCGGCGCGGCGTTCCGTCCGCGCCGAACCCAGCCACGTCCAGCGGCTCTACCTCGAATTTCAGGAAGGCACGTGCACGACCACTACGGCTGCATTTGCTGGAACTGCTCCTGCCAATGCTGCCACTGCGGTTCCCATTGCTGGGCCTGCTGCAGCCAATCCGGATTCTGCTTGGCTACCACCGCGTGACCGGCATCGACGCCGGACGGTCCCGTCGCGGTGCCAACACTGGCGGCGGCCGTGCCTGCCGAGGCCAAAGCCAGCAAGCACCGGCAACCAGTGAGACGCTCGATCGGGAAAAACTGACTCTCATTTCAACCTCCTGCCCGTTTGCGACCTGACGATAAAATCGATGCCAGTCCCGTCCCAGGGACACCAATCGCCCATCGTCGAGCCCCTTTGCGGCGCCCACGTGACGAACCTGCACGGCCAAGCGAAACGCCCTAACTGATGAACGAGGACGTTACCGCTTCCTCCAAGCGGTCAATGACCACCGAACCGCGTATCGCTCAGCAAGCGATCCGACCGCAGGGACCACCGCGGTGGTGCCGCACCGCCACCGGGCCCTCACGCCTCATCCGGGTACGGCGAGCTTTCTTGACGCCCTGCCAGTAAATGCTCTTTGGCTAAACGTGAATGCCGACACACTGCACTCAGAAATACGCTCTACAGGGGTGGCCGCAACGCATACAGTAACCGTGTGGAGCGCGTCCGTCCCTCGGTTGACTTCGTACGTCACCAATATCGGAGGCTCGCACTTCCTTCCGTAGACTGGCTGATGAGCTCGCCATATTCATGGTCAAGCAAACCGCGACACCAACGAGACGCCTGCTACAGTTCCGGAACGGGATGTTCGACCGTTGTTTTGGGGTTGCGAATTGACATGTCTCACGGGCATAGAGGCCGAAGCACCACCATGGCCCACACAGGTCATGGACCACTCAGGATTTGGGCCTGTCCGATGAAGGGAGCCTTCGACCGACTCGATTCCCGCCAGTCGGACCCAAAGGGATCGTGCTCAGCTCCTGACCTGCCGGCGTGTTCGCACGCGACGGCACGACACCAGGGACGTCCGGTGACGTGGAATGACCACGTGTACGGCCGAGTGCGTCGACAGGAGTCCGCCAGCGAACCACGACTGTCTCAGGCGGGAGAAGGTAAATTCTCGGCCGCGCCGAATCGTGGCCGAACCAGAACCTGCTCGGCTCGTGCATAACCTTGACTCCGTAACGTAGGCTTCCTCAGTCGTGCTGATCCTGAGGCGAGGATGCGCACTTTTACGACTCGAGGCGGCAACCCAACGTTCTACATGATAGTGGTGACACGAATTGGAAAGTAGTGAGTTAAGACCGGAAGACTTGCTGACCAGAAGGCAGGTCGTTGAGCGACTCCGGGAGAACCACGGAATAGAGATCCAACTTGGATCGTGGTCGTCGTACGTCTCTCGGGGCAAAGCTCCGACACCGATACGAATCGGGTGCACGCCGCTGTGGCAGACCGCTGCTGTCGACGCGTGGGGAGCATCCAACTCCACACACGACAAGGCGAACAAGGTGCCACTACAGCGCGAAGCGACGTCGAAGCCCGAAGGTTGCCATCCCCTAGTGTGACGCGCTGCCTCGTGAGCGCTTGGCTTCGCCAGAACACGGCTGAGCGCTCACGAGGTCTCTTGGCTGAGGAACAGTCGCGCGAGGCATGATTCAGTGATCGCGCGAGCACGGTGGGCCGTCGTGGCGTGGATCTCTATGATTCTGAATCCGCGCCGCTCATGGAGGTACCAACCTGCGCGGCCGCCGTAGAGCCCTGCCGGATGATGATCCAGGTACCACCATGAGTCGCCTTCATTGCTCAACGGCGGAGGCAGGTACCACCACCGGATACTCCCGAGTTCGCGCACCCACCTGCGCTGGCAGTCGTGCATGACACAGAACGCGAGCCATCTTCGCCTTCCCGCCCGCGCCATCGTCACGGCAGGCAACAGGCACAGCGAACAACGTCCGTCAAAACCATTCGTATGCCAGCCGAACGCTGCCGAGTCGTACGGGACAGGAGGGACGAACGACAGGACGGCGTCAGGCATCGGCGTAGGCTGGCAGTTGCTTTGCAAAAAGATCAACCTGGCCAAAACCACCCTCATCCTCTCGGCCACAGTCTCGACTCGCGTGCCGAGATCATGGCCACGTGGTTCTGGGCCATGAATCGCGCCGATTACCTTATGCGTCCGACGTTGCCTGGCTGCGTGAATCGCGGTCCCGGCCTTGTCCCGAGCTGGCATTCCGGCCAGTACGGGCCTGAGTATCAAGGAGACATACCCGAGCGCGACGGTGGAGCTGGTACGGGAATGGCAATCGGCAACCACGACCACTGTGGCCTGGAGACGGCCCAGGAATGTCCGCATTGGAATGTCCTTCCTGCCGGCACTCGCGTGATGGTTGCCGTTAAGGAGCCGCAAGGGCCTCCGCCTGCGACGGCAAACGCGCCCAGCCTGCCTCTGCCGAAGAGCTGAGAAGCCTCGTTCTGGAGACAATCGTCGAGCCCCTGGGGGTCTTGACCCAGCTCGACGACCGATTCCAGGCTGGTCCGGAAACGTCACTGCTGGACAACGTGCTCACCGCCTTCTCCATCCTCGGTGTCGACAGGTTGCACAACGCGCTGCTGCGACGGGTACTCAGCGATATCGATCCTTCGTGGCGCGGTGGCGGGAAGGTCCTGCGGCGCCGGTTGAGCGAACACGGTCTGGTTCCGGTACACGCGGCCCCGGCGCTGTCACAGCGAAAGTTCTACCGGCTGGTCGACGTCGTGCGCGCCGCCGAACGACCGACCACGGAGCATCTCCAGCCGCCCCTGCTGGCTGAGATCAGTGAGCTCCTCGACGCTCATCCGGCCAGCTCGCTCCCGCGTGACATCGTCAAGATCGGACTTCATTACGCGCGTCCGACCCTCCGCAAGGTTGGCCTGGCTCCGGAGGAACCGCGCAGCCACAACGCGGGCACGATGAAACGTCGCCACGCCGAGCTCGACCGTCGTATCGCCCGACTGCCGATGCAGGTAGAGACCTTTCGCCCAGCCCGGGGTTCCGTCGACGTGGTACCGGAGGTACCACCACGATCGTTGATCGTTGACCAGCGGTGGCGGAAGGTACCACCAGGTCCGGGTCGCCGGGTCACACAACCATCGGTGGTTGCTGTCGTGCTCGGCGCAGAACGAGACCCAACGGTCTCTTCCGGCCTGGCTCAGCGCAACGCCCGGCCGGAGGCAGTAGGAACACCGCCGCTCACACTTCTCGTGCTCGCACGGCACGGGAGCGACAAAGCTGCGCACGAGTACGGGCAGCGTACTCGGCCGGAACCGCACGCCTTGGCCAGCAAGGACTCGCACCATCGTTGTTCCATCGAGGTAGCTAACCGAGAATCGGGGCGTCGAGACAAGTCCCCACGCCCCGATTCGACTCGGCTCTGGATCAGATAGACGGCGTCGAAACAGGCAGGGAGCCAATCCCCAGCTGCTTCGTGGCCAGGTCCACGCTTTCCTTCACCGCGGAGAGCGGGCTGGTGACAGCGTCAACGCCCGGCGCCGCGGAAACCGCCGGCACCGTCGAAGCTGCCGGCTCGGACTCCAGAGCAGCGGCCTTGGTGACCATCTCGGTGACGGCCTGTTCGGGGGATGCCTCCGGGAGCACGTCCTGAGGCACCGCCTCGGTCAGCGCGGTCAACGAGACCGCATCCTTCGCAGTTCCGACGACCGCTTCCTGCGCCTTCGCTTCCTGTGACTCGGCCTGCTGCGGTGCCGCTTCTTGGGGCGCCACGTCGTTCACGGCGGCCGTCAGCGGTGCCGCCTGCGCGCCGACCTCCGCCAGCGTCCTGTCAACCGTGGCTGGAGCGGTGGCCGCTTCGGTCATCACCTGGGTCGCTGGTCCGGCCGGAGCAACCGGAGCGGTCGGGGCCGTCGGGGCGGTCGGAGCGGTCGGGGCCGTCGGAGCGGTCGGAGCGACGTCAGCTGTTGGCGCACCCGCCGCACCCGAGGCAGGGTTGCAGTACACGTAGTGGTTCTGCGAGCCCGAGGGACCGTAGGCCGCACCCCACAGCAGACCCTCGACACCCTGCTTCGGAGCTGTCGACCATTCACAGCCTTCGACCCCCACGGGACGGGGGTAGTTGGCCATCGCGGTCGGAGCGACGACCGCACCGACCGCGCTGGCCGCTGCGATGCCAGCGACCACTGTGGCCACACGACGCATAATCTTCATTGCGAGGAATTCCTTTCCTTAATACCCGCCATCTCGAATGACACAGCGGGACTCGATTACCGTCGAAGGACGGCAGAGCAAACAGATGGCTGGCAGACCACCGTTGTCCCCGGTTCGGGATCCGGGACAGCGGCCGGGGTCGCCGTGACGACTACCACGATGAATGAAAGTCAGGAAGAACTGAAATTCACCTCCTCGATTTCGGACGGCGCCCACCCGCCGAGCTCCCTCGACTGAGTTGTGGCGGAGTGCGAGACGCTAAGCCGAAGCCGCGACGTCGTTTGGGTATCCCGCACCATCGGGCTCGGCGCCAGGATCGAGCAGCATTTCGAGCTCGTCCACGACACGGAGGCCCGCTTTACCGTCTCCGTATGGATTGTTCTCGACGGGGAATCGGTAGCTCGCGTGTAACAAACGATCCGCCTCGACAACAATTCGTCGCATACTGGTGCCGACAAGCCATGCACAGCCGGCATGAACAGCCTCGAGTCGCTCCGTCACCTCCCGGGCGACCAGGACCGGCACACCAAATGTCGGTGCTTCCTCCTGAATCCCGCCCGAGTCCGTCAGGACGAGATCGGCGCGGCGCAGGACGCGGATCAGGTCCGGGTAGTCCAGCGGTTTGGTCACGAACACCCGTGGGTGGCCCCGCAGCAGCCGGTTGACCTGCGCCGCTACGGCCGGATTGGGGTGCGTGGGCAGCACCACGTAGAGATCGTCGTACCTTCGGACGATGTCGAGTACGCCGGTAAGGACCCGGTCCAGCGGCGCACCCCACGACTCCCTGCGGTGCACGGTCACCAGCATCAGCCGCCCACGACGAACGCTCGGTTCGCGCTCGAGTGCCGCCAGCTCGGAGTTCCGTGGTGGTAGGTCGGCATCGGCGATGTACTGCACGGCATCCACGACCGTGTTGCCGGTAACCGAGATCCGGCTGCGCGGTGGCGACTCATGACGGAGCGCCTCAGCGGCCGCCGGCGTGGGAGCCAGGTGCAGTGAGGCGATCCGGGAGATCATCTGCCGGTTTCCCTCCTCCGGAAAAGGCAGGTCAAGATTCCCGGTGCGCAACCCCGCTTCGAGGTGCACGACCGGCACGCCACGCCAGAACGCGGCAAGCGCCCCAGCGACCGTGGTGGAGGTGTCCCCTTGAACGACCAGGGCCGCAGGCCGCCGTTGGACGAGCATGTCGTCCAACGCAGGCAGCAGGGCCGCGACCAGCTCGGACTGGCTACCCCTGTGGCGTTCCACCGGGATCTCCACATCAGGAGCGAGGCCGAAAGGCTCCAGCGCCTGACCCACCATCCCCTCGTGCTGTCCACTATGCACGATCAGTGGGCGCATTGCCGGATGATCTGCGAGCGCAAGCGCCACCGGCGCGACCTTGATTGCCTCGGGCCGGGTACCCGCCAGCAGTGCGACCTGACTGAACAACAGGAGTTCCTCTCAAGCCGTCGATGTCTCAGGGTTTCCGGTTTCTTCTGACCATCGCGTCACGACTGCTGCGGTCGAGCCGATGCATGGGTGTGCCGTCCTCGTCGCTGGGCGACTCGGAACAGGAACGCTCCGGCGATGAGCATGACCATGCCGAAAAAGATCCACCACGCGTAGTCGAAGCCCGTCACCGCGAGGCCTTGCGCGGTGCCGGTCCCGACCACAATTCCCATGCCGGGGAACTTGTACATAGCGAGTTACATCCTCCCGTGTTAGACGACCACGACAATCGCGGCGCCGTACTGAAACGAATCGTCACCGCGCAGCAATGCTGCGCTCACCGGCGTTCGTCCACACGGGACCCTATCGACGGCTGTCGGGGGGTACGCCAGCTTGGGACACCATGAGGGGACGGGGGCCGCCTAGCAGAGCGACACGGGCGACTGTCAGTAGTTTCATACCGCCGGCTGCCTCCCCCAACAGACTCCCGACTTCACCCAACGTCGATGCGCGTTCAGGAGCGAATCCAGGAAATACTCGTTGCATTGAGGATGAGTACCCCCCTGCCTGATTCCATGGAGTTCTCGGATGGTCATGACGCGTTGGGCGTCGTTAACAAGCTCGAGGTACACACCTCACATGCTGGCCGCTGCACTGCTCGCCGCGACAGCCGTGGCCGTCATGCATCTTGAGCGGTTCCAGCGGATCGAAGCACACATCTCCGCGCTGAGCCTTGCCGTCGTGATGTTCTCGGACGCACACGTGCCGGCGGGTACCGAGATGGTCGTATTCAAGCTGACCGACGGTCAGTTGATGGGTATCCGGATCGCCGCGCAGCACGCGACACCACTGCTCGCGCTTCCACTGGTACTCGCGACGATCCCGATCGTCGCCCTGCGGCCGACGGCGGGAGGACGGGGTTTCGCCGCCCTCGCCTCCGCGGTGGGCACGTTGGTCGTCGCGAACCAGTTGAGGGTCCTGCTGACCGGACTGCTGGCTGACAACGCCCCGCCGCGTTATCGCCACAACATCGGCGCCACGGTCTTCAGCTCCATGAGCACCGTCATCTGCATGGCGGCGGCAATCCTGCTGTTCGTACTCGTCTTCATCAAGACGCGGCCCGCCAGCACGGCTCGGCAGTCAGGAGAGGCCACGTGACCCTGATTTCGTTGGACGCACTGCTCGGATTCACGCAGGCGATTGCGATCGCCATGAGCATGGCCTTCGTCACGTACGTCTTCTTGATCATCGTCCCCTTCCTCCGCAGGCGTCCCGATCAGAAGGGCGACGCACTCGACTGGGACTGGCACCTCCTCATACCGTGCCGTGACGAGGAGGAGGTCATCGGCGACACGATTCGATACCTCCGACAGACCTTTCCGGCCGCGCATCTGTGGGTCATCGACGACGACTCAGCCGACGACACCGTGCGTGTCGTCGACGAACGGCGGAACGCGGGCGCGGAGCCGGACGAGAATGTCCACCTGGTTCGCCGGTACCGGCCCGACGCCCGGCTCGGCAAGGGCGAGGCACTCAACGCGGGCTATCGCGCGATCAAGGCGTGGCTCGGCGACGACGCCGACCCCGGAAGGGTGATCGTCGTTGTCGTCGACGCCGATGGCCGACCGGCTCCGAACTGCTTGAGCGTGTGCGCCGCACCGCACCTGTTCGGTGATCCCGCGATCGGCGCGGTGCAGATCGATGTCCGCATGTCCAACCGGGGCCAGGCCCAGCGCAACGTGAAGGGCTTTCGGCGATCGCGAGGCTCGTTGCTCGTCCGCATGCAGGATCTGGAGTTCCGCTCAGCGATCGCGGCGATCCAGTATTCTCGCAAGTTCACCGGCACGATCTCGATGGGTGGCAACGGCCAGTTCACCCGGTTGTCCGCGCTGGACTCCATAGCGGGCGACGACCTGCAACCGTGGGGCGGTTGCCTCCTGGAGGACTTCGAACTCGGTGTGCACCTGCTGACCGCCGGCTGGCGCACCGGTTTCTCCAACGACACCCACGTCGACCAGGAAGGTCTGTACAGCGTGCGGCGTTTCCTCGCGCAGCGCACCCGGTGGAGCCAAGGCACGATGCAGTGCTCACGCTATACGCGGCGGATCTGGAGCTCGGAACACCTGAGCACCGTCGGCACGGCCGAGATGATCTACTACCTGGCGCAGCCCTGGATGCAGTTGGTCGGCAGCATCGTCTATCCCATCCCGATGATCATCCTGGCCGCGCGCACCGTGCAGGCCCCGGACGTCACATGGGCCTGGTTCGGTGAAGGCGCATGGATGTTCTTCGCGGTCTATGGGACGATCGGTCTTCTCCCGTTTCTCGTCTGGGGCCCGATCTACTGGCTCCGCTGCGAACGCGAGGGCAGTGTCCTGCGCGGGATCGGCTGGGGACTCACCTACGCCGTCTACATCTATTCGTTCTACATCACCTCGTGGCGCGCACTGATCAGGCTGGGCAGGAAGAGGAACGGCTGGGCGAAGACCCGCAGGAACGTCCACGAGGCCCACACCGAGACCGCAGCGGTGGAACACTGATGTCCACGATAGGCAACTCGGTTTCCTCGGCGCCGACATCGAGCGCCGACCGCGCCAGGACGAACGGGCGCGCGCGCATGGCCTTGCAGGTCGTCGGCGAGCTGCTGTTCACCGTCGGGGTGCTCTTCCTCTTTTTTGTCGCCTACCAGTTCCTGGGCAAGCCGGCCGAGGTCGCACACGCCCAGGAGCGGCTGGATGCCGGGCTCGAGCAGGCCTGGCAGGCCCCCTCGGCCTCCTCCGCGGAGCCGGTCACACGGCCGCATCGGGTTCATCAGGGAGAACCTTTCGTGCGCCTTGCCGTTCCGGGCCTGGACAAGCGGTGGGCGGTCGTCGAGGGAGTCTCGCAGGCGGCCCTGCGGAACGGACCTGGTCATTACCCGGGGACGGCTATGCCCGGCAAGCTCGGCAACTTCGCCGTGGCCGGGCATCGTTCGAGCGGCGTCTTTCTGGATCTCGATCGGGTGAGCAACGGTGATGTCGTGGCAGTGGAGACGCGGGATGCGTGGTTCACGTATCGCGTCTACCAACGAAAGATCGTGCAGCCGGATGAACTCGGCGTCATCAAGCCGAATCCTGACCGCCCCGGTGCGAGGCCGACCAGGGCTGTTCTCACGCTGACCACGTGTGAACCGAAATGGAGCAGCGCACGCAGGCTCATCATCCATGCCGAGCTCGCAGACGTTCGAACGAAGCACTAAGCAAGGAGCCGGTCACATGTATGGCCTCATCTGGCGTAGCCTGCCCGGGCCGCTGGCTGTCCGGATCGGACTCGCGGTCGTCCTGGCGGCCGCTGTCGGCGCGCTCTTCTGGTGCGCAGTCTTCCCCCTGCTGGACGAGTTGTTGCCGGTTGACGAGGTCACCGTCGACCACTAGGTCCCGAGCCTTTGCCGAACACAGAGGAGTCTTGAGGTGAAACAGCGAGTTTCCGCTGGCTGGCAGCGTCTGCGGCACGTGTCGGCGCCTGCCCGCTCAGCCGTCGCGGACCGTGTGCGGCCCGCCGCGCGGTGGATGCACCGAACCGGCAGCACAGTGGGGGTACACCTCGCCCGTCGGGCACGACCAGCCATCCAGGGCGCGCGGCGCACGTCCCTGGAGGCGAGACACGCGGTCGGGCGGGCGCTGCGCACGGCCGCGTCCCGACGATGGCGGCACGCGAGGGCCGCGGCAGCGACGGTGCTGACCGTGGCCACTCTCAGTCTCACCTGGCAACCCAACGCCACGTGGGCGGGCGCCGTACAGACCATCGATCAGGTCGTGGGCACCTGCCATGCCTTCGAGACGGCTGCGGAACAGTACAGCTTCAGCGACGTGCGCCCAGCGGTTCCCTGTAACCAGCCGCACCAGTCCGAGACCGCCGCAGTCGGTGAGCTGACCGGCGAGCTGGCCGACCGCGAGGAGCGGATGACACCGGAGAAACGCCTCATGGTGGTGAACGACCTGTGCCGCGGGCCAGCCCGGAAGTACATGGGGGCGGGGCCACGGGACGAGGTCTGGGGTGTCGATGTCATGCTCCGGCTTCCCACCGACCGCGAATGGCAACGTGGCCTGCGCCGATACCGCTGCGAGCTCCTGCCCAAGAGCACGACCGATCCCAGCCGCCTGCTCGCGGTGACCGACTCGATGCGCGACGTGTTCACCGAACCCGCGGGCGCGACATTCCGCCGCTGCTGGACCGACCTAACCACCGAGGTCAGCTGCGACCAGCCACACCGGTCGGAGTCGGTGAACTCCATCGCAGCGGTTCCGGAGGAACGGTTCGCCGGAGCACCCGCCGACTTCACCGCCGAGCAGCATGCCGAGTTCCAGCGCTGGGCGGCGCCGATCTGCCGGCCGACGGTATCCGAGTTCCTCCGGCAACCGGTCGCGGAAACGCCGTACCGGCCCGAGGCGCATCTCACCGAGGACGGCGGGGTCATCGAATGCAGCGTGGCCCTGCCCGACGGACAGCCGTTGACGAGCGGCTCGATCGCCCCGAGCAGCCAAGGAGACGAGAGATGAGCACCGCCCTGGCCAAGCAGGCTCCCGAGGAGTCCGACGCCGCGGAACACGAGAACGGTACGCGCCCTTCGAAAGCACAGCTCGTGGGGTGGCGGGCCGCCGAGCTGGCGCGCGAGACGATCACCCGGATGGTCCGGTGGATGACCAGACACCGCGCGTGGACAGCCGCGGCCATCGGCGGTCTCTGGGCCACCATCGCTGTGGTCAGAATGCTGTGGCCGGTCCCGGTCGGGCTGGCGGATGCCGGCGACGGCCACCATCTCATGTGCCAGGTCGGCGCCGCACCGGTCGAGCCCAACATGGGCGGGTCGAGCGGCTACCTGCACCTGCATTGGCCGTCCCACCGGTACTACGGCGAAACCTGCGGAGTACCGTCCACCGGCGAGACTTACTGGTCCAGCCAGTTGATCCTGCTGCGATTCACCGGCTGGTTCGGCTCGATGCTGGGCCTGCCCGCGGGTGTGGACCTTCGAGTGCTCGCCGTGCTCTGCGCGCTGCTGGTCGGAGTCGGCGTTGGGCTACTGGTGCTCGTGCTGCCTCCTTCCCTCTCTCCCTTCAAGCGGATTCTGGTGGCCGGCCTTGCCGGCCTGGTCATGGTCGACTCGGGGATCGCGCGGTTCTACGCCTCGTCGTACTCCGAGCCTGCGGCGTTGCTGGGCTTGTTCCTGTTGTGCCCGGCGCTGCTGTGGTTGCTGAGCCGGCGGCGATACACCTGGGGCGCGCTACTGGCCGTCACCGGAGTCGGGGCCTTCGCGGTACTCGCCAAGACTCAGATGATCGTCTTGCTACCCGCATTGATCGTCGTTCTGCTGCTGCGTCCGAGCCTGCCGGAACACTGGCACGCCACCAGTCCGCTGAAGCCCGTCCGCGGAAACCGCACGCTCCGCCGGTCACGGGCCACGCACTGGTTGTGGGTCAGGGCACCGGCGCTCGCGCTGATCGCGGCGTTGACCGTGGTCGGCTGCGCGAACGTCGCCGGTCAGCCGAAGCGATACGCCGAAATCCACTCCTACAGCCAGATCTTCACGACGATGCTGCCGATGAGCCCGGATCCGGAAAGCGACCTGAGATGGTTCGGGTTGGATCCCTCACTGGCCAGGGGTGCAGGCACGAACATCTACTCGCCTGACACGGTCGCGTACGACCCGGCGTATGCCGGATTCACGGAGGCCGTGACGGACGCCAAGGTCGCGATGTTCTACCTCTCCCATCCGGGCCGGCTGGTCAAGCTTCTTGACACAGGTCTGACCGGAATGGCGGGCTACGGGACCGAGACATACATGGCGAACTACCCGGAGGACGCGGGGAAACCACCGTACGCCAAGGAGAGCCGGGTAGCGGTGATCTCGTGGTTCGCCGGTGCCTACCGCGCGATACCGTGGTTCTTCGTCCTGCAGTGGCTGCTCGTACTCGCAGTGTCGGTCTCCGTAGTCCGCCGCTATCGACGATCGCCACGCAGGCAGTCGATCGGCGTGCTCGGCCTGTTCCTGCTGGGCTCGATGACGGCCCAGTTCTGGGCTGTCATGATGTCGGACGGGAAGAACGAGATGTTCAAGCACATGATGCCCGCCGATCTCTTGATGTTCCTTACCTTGCCCCTGCTGTTGGCGGCCTGGTATCAGCGACGCAGGAACATCGCCGACACTGATTCCGGCGGGCCGTCGACAGCATCGACAGCAGCCCCGAACTGATCGAGGTACGAATGCCTACGTCGCGGCCAGCCGCGCGGAACTTCTCAGCAACAACCCCAATACAGGATAAGTTGTGAACGCGATTCCAGGGTGGGTCGAGTGGTCGACCCTGGTCGAGGGACTCGTCGAAAGCGCGCAAAGACGGCCGTACGCGGTGACGTTCTTTCCCGAAACGCGCGAGGCCATCGATGCAAACGACCTCGATGAGACGTCCGCTCGGTACGCGGCAGGCCTGCTCAAGGAACGATTGCCGCCCGGCACGGTGGTCGGGTTCCTCGCTTCCGGCGGCCGTGCGTTTCTGGTGAGCCTCTTCGGCGTCCTGCGCGCGGGGGCCGCGGTGAGCGTGCTTCCGACACCGTCACCGACGAACCAGCGTGGCATCGTCGACCAGCTCAGCGGGATTCTGCGGTCCTCGGGGATTCGGCATCTCGTCGTCAGTCCTGTCTTCGACGAACTGGCTCGAGAACTGCGCAGTCGCTGTCCCGACGTCGCGCTACTCTGGCCCAACCCCACTGCGACCCGCATGCCGCTTCCGCAGGTTCATCGAAGCCAGACAGCGATGGTTCAGTTCACCGCGGGTACCACCGGCGTTCCGAAGGGCGTGGCTCTGAATCACGGCGAGGTGATGGCCGGTATCCGGGCAATGCGCCGAGCGGCGTTGCTGAACCCCGCCGACATCCTTGTCCAGTGGCTTCCGCTGTCCAGCCACATGGGGTTGGCCGCGCTGGTAGGCCAGATCGTCGACGGTGGAACCTCACACGTCTTCAGCCCTGGTGTGCTACGCAGGCAACCACACAAGCTCCTCCGATACCTCGCCGACCGGAAGGCAACCGTCACCCTCGGCGACAACGCTTCTTACGAACGTCTCTGTACCGCGATGTCCTCAAAGCAATCCGATGGCATCGACCTGTCTCGATGGCGGGTCGCGTTCAACGGAGGCGAGCAGGTTACCGCCGGCACCATCGGCCGCTTCAAGGCGACGTTCGCACGCGCCAATGTCGCCCCGACCACAATGCATCCGGTGTACCAGTTGACGGAAGCCGCTGCGGTGGTGACCTCGAAACACCCGAACGCCAGTGCCCTGACGGTGGTCGTGGACGACCAAAAGCTGGCCTGTGACGGGACGGTCGACCTCGTTCAGCCAAGCATGCCGAGCGCCAGGCCGTACGTATCCGTAGGCCCACCGGTCGCGGGAGTCGAACTGCGCATTGTAGACACCGGCGGCCAACTCTCGGGTGACGGCGTCGTCGGCGAGGTTCAGATCAGAGGCCCGTCTGTGACCTTTGGCTACTATCGCGATCTACGCGCGACGACCCGGTCCTTTGCTGGAACCTGGTTGCGCACCGGTGACCGCGGTTTCTCGTGGGATGGGCAGCTGTTCCTTGTCGAGCGCCGGCATGGTGCTCGCACACTCAACGGAGCCGGAAACGCGAACGAACATATCCTGTCGTCCGATGGGGAACCTGACTCCGACACGGATAGTTACTAGTGGCCAGCGAGCGGCTCGTGAGCAACGGGGCATCATTCGGTAGAGCGTCGCGCGATTGGCTCGCAATATCAATTCGGCTTGTCTGCTTCAACCTGCCGGGTAACCTCTTCTTTGTACGCATTTCCGGGCCATCGGCAAGATGTCTTCCATGGTCCGGAAATGGTAAGTTGCTTTGAAAGGGGTTTCTTGTAATGAAACGATTCCGTCGTACCGCTGCTGTTATCGCCGGCGGTGCCGCCGCGCTCACCATTAGCGTGGCCCTCGCACCGGCCGCGTCAGCCAACAGCCCCCGCCCCCCGGGGCTCGAGGGTTGCGAGTGGTCGTCGGCACCGAAGTCGGGTGTGGAAGGCCTCCTGTGGGGTGCGGCCTACGGTCCGTCGGGCTCGCAGAACAACTACACCTACTGCAACCCCGCTTCGGGTGCGGCCGGCGCTCGCTCGCTGCTCGGCTCCGTCTCTGGCGCGCTGCCTCTGTGACGTGCCGCGGATTTCACGCTATTACGGGGTGATCTGAGGAACAGGTCACATCGAATCGCTGCGGCCCGTAACCGCGGTCGTCCGCGGTTACGGGCCGCAGCATTCCGGGCAGTTCAGGATCGAGGACGAGCGCGAAGGATTCCCGGCCTGTGGACGTACTGGACAAGTTGCACGAGCAACTGGGAGATCTTGTTGTCCGGCACGAGGCGAAAAACGAAGTGACGGCGCAGATGGTGACAGCCGTCCACTCGCTCGCGGTCGCGGCCGGCTCCGAACTGGGCGGCGACGAATCGACGATCCTCGCCGCGATCAACGCTGCCTTGCGCCACTCGGCGTCCAACTGCCGGGCGAATGTCCATAGCGAGCTGCTCACTGCGTACACCCAGGTTTCGGCGCTCGTAAATGCTGACACCATGGCCGACGAGTCACATCGCCCCGAACGGACTTCTGCAGAGCCCACGCCGATCTTCGAAGCGATCTCGGGCTCGGTGAAAAGGAAGCTCGCCGCGGATGGCGTCGAAGGAACCCGTCAGGACTCGAGCTTGCTCGCTTGAGTCATGAACGAAGCCCCTGGCTGATCATTCCTCTCCATCGCGCACCCCAGGGCACCAACTCAGCGGCGACCAGGCGCTGATCTCGTCCGGGGCTTCCCCGAACCGTTCGATCGACGGTGGTCGCGCCGGTCAGCGGTCGAGCTGCAGGCGCCGCCACGTGGCGAGGATCGCGGGCACGAAGATCACTGGAACCACGGTGACGAGTGCGAGCTGGGTGGATGTCACACGGGCAGGCTCGAGCGCCCACAGCGCCGGTGCGGCGAGTGGAAACCATGCTCCGCTCCCGGCGACGACCACGACCTGCGCGGTGACGACGATGCCGATGGTGGTGGCGATACCGGGCAGGAGGCCGCGGCCGAGGGTGGCCGCCAAGGCCGCGGGGATGGCGATGACCGCGGACAGCCCAGTGAGCGCGTGCTGGCGGGCGAGGGCGGCGAGTACGTCGCCGGTGACCGGCCCGAGATCGATGGCGAGGCCGACGAGGCCCAGCAGCAGGACGAGCACGGTGGCGACGACCAGGGCCCAGGCCAGGTAGATCACGAGTTTGGCGAGCGCGATGTCCGGTCGGCTCACCGGGAGGGCGAACAGCCCGGTGATGGTGCCGTCGGTGAACTCGCGGCCGAACATCCAGCTCACGGTGACGCCGAAGCCGAGTACGGCCGCGGCGGCGGTGACCTGTGCGACCACGCCCATCAGGCGGTCCCAGCCGGTTCTGTCGGCCATCGGTCCCATCTGGGCGAGTACCTGCTCGTTGCCGGTGCTCGCGGCCCAGGTGAGGGAGCCGGCAAGGACGGCGATGCCGGCGACGAGAAGGACCGTCGAGGTGATGACGACCCTGGACGCCAGGGTCTTGCGGCTCTCGACGGCGATGGCGGCGGTGAACGCGGCACGGTTCATCCCGGACGCCCTCCGGCCTGGTTGGCCTCGTCGGCGTGGACGAGCCTGAAGAAGGCGCGTTCGATGTCGATGCCGCCGGGGTCGAGCGCACCGATGGTCCTGCCGTGGTTGACGACGGTGATGCGGTCGGCGACGCGGGCCACTTCGTCGAGATGGTGACTGGAGACGAGGATGCCCGCGCCGGCGCGGGCGCGGCCCAGGAGGATCTCCCGGAGCAGGATGACGCCGGCCGGGTCGAGGGCGTTGGTCGGTTCATCGAGGACGATGACGGTGGGATGGTGCAGCAGCGCGGCGGCGAGTCCGAGGCGTTGCCGGTTGCCCTGGGAGAGGTTCCGCGCGCGGATGGTGACGTAGCGGCTCAGGTCCAGGTCGGCGACGATGCGTTCCACGGCGTCGTTGACGCGCGAGCGCGGGACGCCGTGCAGGCGCGCGGCGAGTGCCAGGTTGGTCCGGGCGTCGAGTTCGCCGTACGCGAGCGGGTGGTCGACCAGGTGCCCGACTCGTGTCCAGGTCTGCGCGTCCGCAGCGCGGATGTCGCGGCCGTCGAGGCGGGTGTCACCGGAATGAGGCCGCAGCATACCGAGCACAAGGCGCATCAGGGTGGTCTTCCCTGCCCCGTTGAGCCCGACGAGAGCGTGGATCTCCCCCGGACCGATCTCGAGGTCCACGTCGTGGACTCCAGCCTCCGCGGAGAACGTCCTGGACAGCCCCCGCGCGGCAAGCCGGGGTGCGGGCAACGCGGGTTCAGCCATCGTCACTGTCCACTGTGTCCAGCGCAATGTCGATGCAGCCGGCCAGCAGGATGTCGTCGTGCCGGGCCCACTCGAACAGGGCGGCCATGAGCGCGGCCAGCGCGGCCCCGGCGGCGGCGTGCGCTCGCAGCCGGTCGGTGCCGTCGCGGACGAGCTGGTCGACGATCAGCCGTTCGGTCTCGGCGTTGTTGCGCCACGCCGCGGCCCGTAACGCCGGGGACTCCGCGACGATCCGCACACGGCGCCGAACCAGGTCACTTTCCGGCTCGCTGAGCCGGCTCCACGCCTGCCGGATCCCGCGGACCGTGCGCACCAGCGGGCGGAGGGTGCGGGGCTGGTCGGCGACCGCGGCAGCGATGAGCGGGTCGTAGGGATCGTCGAGCAGAACCTGCTCCTTGGCGGGGAAGTGCCGGAAGAAGGTCATCTCCGTGACCCCCGCCGCCGCCGCGATCTGGGCGACCGTTGTGCTCTCGAACCCGTTGCGCTCGAACAGCTCCAGCGCGCACTCCAGGATGCGCGCGGACGTTCGCCGTCGCTTGCCCGCCGCCTGGCCGCTCGTTGTCACCGCAAAATGTTAGCTCATAACTTTTTGGGCGGCACCCCCGCCCATCGCCACGGGGCCGCGTGGGTCAGCCGAGCGGGCTCAGGTGCCGACTCAGCACCTGAGCCTCCGCACGCAGGCGCTCGGCGAGGTCGGTGCGGCCGGCCTGCTCGTACTGTTCCGCGGCCACCGAGCGTTCCCGAACCTCCTTCTCGATGATCGACCGCAGGTCGGTGTCAGTGAGGTGACGGCGTTCGGCTTCCGCCGCGCCAAGGCCGCTCGCCGCTCCTGCGACGTGTTCGCTCCCCGTGCTGCCGTCCAACGGATGGTCCGCGGGGACGGCTTCGGCGTTGTCGATCGCCGCGAGGGCGGAGCGGAGTGCGGTGATGGCGGCGCGGTCCCGGCTTTTGAGGGCCGCTTTCAGGTCGTCACGCAGGCTGGCGCGCATGTGTCGAGGTCCCCTGGGTCCGAGTGAGTACGGCTTGTGATGCTACGACGGCCGGGGATCCCAGCGGAAACGGCGGATGGCGACGACCGCCCCGGCAGCGCCCCAGAGGAGCAGCACACCGAGGTTCTGCCAGGCGAGATCGGCATCCCTGGCGAACGCGCCGAGCAGGGACTCGTTGAACGGCTTCACCGGCAAGGCGCTGGTAATGCCGTTCAGCAGGTCGGACTGGATCGGCAGGTAGGTGCCGGACACGAAAAGCAGCGGGAACAGGACGAACTGCACGACGGCAGGCGCGGCCTCGGCATTGCGGATCAGGGAGGCCACTCCCACGCCCAACGCGCAGAAGCTTGCCGCACCGAGAACGAGCGTCACCACGATCGCCGGCCATTGCGCGTGGCCGGGCAGCGGTACGCCGAAGAGGCTGCCGATGCCGACGATGAGCGACACGGTCACGACACTCACCATGATGCAGTGCGCCAGGAGGCCGATGAAGTACATCGAGCTCGGCAGCGGCGTCGCCCGCACCCGCTTGAGGATCCCGTCCTGGCGCCGCGTCGAGAGCACAATGGCCAGCTGGCTGTAGCAGGAGCCCAGCACGGAAAGCCCGGCGATCGTGCACACGTAGTACTGCAGGGCCGACAGCCCCTGGAAGTACGGGCCTGCCGGCACGTCGTGGAACAGCGCGCCGAAGATCGTGATGATCACGACCGGGAACACGAACGTGAAGAACGCGCTCTGCGGGTTTCGCCAGAAGCTCAGCTGCTCGTAGCGGATCTGGTGACGTAGCAGCGTGAGGTCCCGGTGCAGGGGCCGATGCGTGGTTGTGTTCACCGTGCACTCCCGTCCATCGTGCGTTCCGCGACGTCGCGCTCGGTCAGCCGCAGGTAGACGTCCTCCAGGCTCGGCCGGTCGACGGTGAGCCGGTCGAGCACACTGCCGCGCCGCAGCGCCCAGCCCGTCAGTTGACGCAGCGTTGCGGTCGGCTCCCGCGTCTGCACGGTGACCAGGCCCTCGTCCGGCACGGCGGCGGCGACCGGCAACTCGGCCGCGGTACAGCCCTCCGGCAGGGCGAAGCGGATCCGCGCCAGGGCGCTGTCCCGTCCGCCGAGGGTCGACGGTGTTCCCTCAGACACGATCGTGCCGCCGGACATCACCGCCACCCGGTCGGCCAGCACCTGTGCCTCTTCCAGGTAATGCGTGGTGAGCAGGATGGTGGTCCCCGCGTCCCGCAGGTTGCGCACCAGCTGCCACGCGCTCCGGCGCGCACCCGGGTCGAATCCGGTCGTCGGCTCGTCGAGAAACAGCAGGCGCGGGTTGCCGATCATGCCGAGGGCAAGGTCCAGGCGTCGCTTCTGCCCGCCGGAAAGTGTCCTGACTTTCCGCCGCTCCAGCCCGGCGAGGTCGACCAGTCCGATCACCTCGTCGACATCCCGTGGTGAGCGGTAGTAGCCCGCGTTGCGAGCGACCGTCTCGCGAACCGTCAGGTATGGCTCAACCGCGATGTCCTGCAGCACCAGCCCGATCCGCTCACGCAGCTCCCGTCCCGTGGCCCGGTCGCCGGGATCGATGCCGAGCACGTCGACCCGCCCTGCGTCCCGCGTGCGGAACCCCTCGAGGATCTCCAGCGTGGTGGACTTGCCGGCACCGTTCGGCCCGAGCAGCGCGAGAATCTCCCCCTGCTCGACCGTGAAGCTCACGTCGCGCACGGCATCCACCGCGCCGTAGCTCTTGTGCAGATCCGCCACCACGACCGCGCCGGACGTCACAGGCGTACGCACTTGACCGCCAGTGACACGTCGAGGTGGCGTCCGGCCAGCCCTCGGGCCGCGGTCACCCCGAACTCGGTCCGGTCGATCCGTGTCGTGGCGCGGGCGGTGAACGCTCCTGGTGATACGTCGAACTGCTCGACCGATAGGTCGACCGGCCGGGTGACACCCAGTGCGGTGAGCGTGCCGGCGATCGTCCTCGCGTCGACGTGTTCGGCGACGAACGTCAGAACCGGGTGCCGGTGGGTGTCGAGGAAGCGCGCCGACCGGACATCGCTGTCCCGCCGCTCGTTGCCGGTGTGGAAACTCGCCGTCTCGATCTCGACGTGGACGCTCGAACAGGCGAGAGGCTCGGCGACGTCGACCGTTCCGGTCCGGATCGCGAAGGTGCCGCGCACCGGCATCAGCCCGAACAGGTGCCTGCTCCTGAAGGTGACGGCCGAGTTGCTCGTGTCGATCTCGTAGCGGCCCAGCTGCGGTGTGGCTGTGCCATGGTCTCGTTTCGTGTTCATGTGTCCACTAGACAACAGCCGGGGTGCCGCGTGGCAGGGCGAGCGGTCGGTTCCCGCACCGACGAAGGACTGCTGCGCGGAGTCGGTGTGCGACTTTCGTAGGTCCGGCCGCTGCCGAAAGTCTTCCGTCGGACCGGGCACGCGCGGCGATGCCATAGCGTGTGCGGCATGACGGAAAGGCCGTGGCACCGGCGACACCGGCTCGCCGCCGACGTGGCGATCGCGGCCTTCTTCGTGGTGCTCGACACCGGGACGACATTGGCGGGCCTGACGTGGTGGCCCGCCCACCCGGGCACGCTGGCCTGGGTCATGCTGGGCGTGCAGGCGCTCGCCTGCCTCGCGCTGGCCGCCCGCCGCCGCGCGCCACTCACGGTCCTCGCCGTCCTCGGCGCGTTCACGCTCGCGGTGACACTGCTGATCTCACCGGTGGGCGCACTGACACCGGCGTCCGGCTCGAACGTGTGGGCGCCCTTCGCGACGGTCCTGGCGGCGTACGGGCCGCTCTACTACCGGCAGGATCGGCGGACGGCCTTGGTCGCGCTCGCCATCTTCACCGTCATCATCATGCGACCGTGGGAGCCGTCGCTCACGGTCATGACCATCGGGTTGCTCAGGACCGCCGCCGGGCCGCTGCTGGCCCTGTACTTCACCGCCCGCAGGCGGCTGGTGCTGGCGCTGACCGAACGCGCCCAGCGCGCCGAGCGGGAGCGCCACCTGCTCGCCGAGCAGGCACGAGCCGAGGAGCGTGCGCGGCTGGCCGGCGAGATGCACGACATCGTGACCCACCGGGTGAGCCTGATGGTGCTGCAGGCCGGAGCGCTCGGAATGACAGCGACCGACGAGGCCACCCGGCAGGCGGCGGAGGAACTGCGGGGAGCGGGCTGCCAGGCGCTGGACGAGCTCCGGGACCTTGTCGGCATCCTGCGCACGATGCCGGAAGAGGACCAGACACCGTCGGCCGCGGGTCTCGCCACGTTGGTCGCGGAGTCGACCGCGGTGGGGACACCGGCCGAGTTGGTAGAGGACGGCGATCGGGCACTCGCCTCGCCGGTGGTCGGGCGCACGGCGTACCGGATCGTCCGGGAGGCGCTGACGAATGTCCGCAAGCACGCACCCGGCGCGCGCGTGACGGTCCGGGTCGAGTACGGCGACGCGCAGGTGCGGCTCACCGTCCGCAACACGCCGCCGCCCCGTGAGCCCAGCGACGCCCTGGTCGGCACCGGATCGGGCCTTGGCCTCGCCAACCTCCGCCAACGCCTCGAGCTCGTGCACGGCACGTTGCGCGCCGGACCCGCGCCGGACGGCGGGTTCAGCGTCGAGGCCACGCTGCCCGCGTACGTCCCGACCGCGGAATCGGTGGTGTGAGCGTGGTCCGGGTTGTCGTCGTCGATGACGAAGCGATGGTGTGCGTGTTCCTGCGCACGATTCTCGACTCCGCCGACGACATCGAGGTGGTCGCCGAGGCACACGACGGGGCGGCCGGTGTCGAGGCGGTCGCGCGCAGCCGGCCGGACGTCGTTCTGCTGGACCTGCGCATGCCGGGCGTCGACGGGTTCACCGCGATCGAGCGCATCACCGAGTTCGCCGACCCGCCGGCGATCGTGGTTCTGACCACCTTCGACGCCGACCAGTACGTGTTACGCGCCCTGCGAGCCGGCGCGGCGGGTTTCCTCGTCAAGTCCACGCCGCCCGAGGACCTGATCGGGCTCGTGCGGGTGGCCGCCGAGGGGCACACCGTGCTGTCGGCGGCCGCCGCTCGCCGGCTGGTCGCGGCATCGACCGACAACCTCTCCGGCCGTCACCGCGCGCGGAAGCTCGTCGAGGCGCTGACCGAGCGAGAGGCCGAGGTACTGGCCGGCCTCGGTGAGGGCCTTTCGAACGCGCAGATCGGGGCGCGGCTGTACCTCTCGGAGGCCACCATCAAGGGCTACGTGTCGCGGACGCTGGACAAGCTGGGCTGCGCGAACCGCACCCAGGCCGGCCTCATCGCCCACGAAGCGGGCATCGTGGGGAGCTGAGACGGTCGCACCGGTCGTGAATGAAGAACCGTGTTCTAACTCGTGTGCGCACTCACGAGGGAGGTGACCAGGCTGGGTCGCGGCCGATGAAGGCCATCAACCTGTCCTGCGCGGAGGCTCCGTCGGCTACGGGCACAGCGGGACCGAAATGCCCGCTGTCGCGCAGCATCCGCTCCACCGGCTCCATGGCCGCCAGCGCGGCGCTGCAGCGCTCCTCGCCCAGGTCGGGCTCGCGGCCGAGGGCCTTGGCAAGGTCCCAGGAGTGCATCCAGATGTCGGCGGTGTAGAACTCGTCGATCGCCTCGTCCACGGGTTTGTCGCCGGTGTGCGGGTTGCCGAGCACCCGCCCGGCGGGGTCGTCGAGGACGGCCTGGATGTCGGTGACGTGCTGCTTCCAGGCGGCGACCGGGTCGGCCTCGACGTCCAGGGCCGGGAGGTCGATCCCGGCACCCTTGAGGAAGCCACGGGACCACTCGACAAGATGCTTCACGATGTCGAGAGCCGCCCACCCCGCGACCGGGCTGGGCCGCGCCCAGTCCCCGGCCGAGGCGGACTCGGCCAGCTCGGTGAAACAGGCCGCGTCGTACGCATGCCGCTGGGCCGGACTCCCGGGAACGGGCGTCATGTCAGGCTCCTTTCGCGAGCAGCCCGTCGAGCTTGTCGAAGCCCTCGTTGACCCCGGCGTCCATGCCGCTGGAGAGGATGCCGTCACGGGTCTCGAAGTCCTCCACCACGCTCAGCACCCTCAGCCGCGTACGTCCGCCTTCGACCTCCTCGAAGGTCAGCGTCTCCAGCGCGACTCCATCGGGCTCGCCTTCGTAGGTGAACGTCCACACGATCCGCTCGTGCGGTCGCACTTCGTGGAAGCTGCCGTAGAAGGAGGCGATCTCCTCGCCGTCACGGTCGTTGGCGAAGGCCCACGCGCCGCCCGTGCGGGCGTCCCACCTGGTGATCCTCGTGGTCACGGAGTGCGGCCCGACCCACTGCGCATAGAGCTCGGGGTCGACGTGGGCGCGGAACACACGCTCGGGAGCCGCGTCGAACTCCCGGACGATCTCGATCGTCGGGACCTTCTCGTCGGCCATGATCTCGGTCTCGTGCTTGGTCATGATGCGTCCTTCGTGTGGGTTTGCTTCTGGTCCTCGTCGTCGGCCATCCGGCCCAGCAGGGCGTCGAGGCGTCGATAGCGCTCCTCGGCCTCCTGGCGATAGCGCTCGATCCACTTCGTCATCAGGCCGAACACCTCCGCGTCCAGGTGCACCGGCCGACGCTGGGCCTCCTTGCTGCGGGTCACCAGTCCGGCGTCCTCGAGCACCTTCACGTGCTTGGAGATCGCCTGGAGGCTCATGTCGTACGGCTCCGCCAGCTCGCCCACGGTCGCGTCCGCGCCGGCCAGCCGGGCCACCAGGTTGCGCCGGGTCGGGTCGGCCAGTGCCGCGAACGCCCGGTTGAGCTGCTCCGTAGTCTCGTCCACCGGTCTTCCTCAACTCCTTGGTTGAGTACGAAGTTAGGTCACCGACCCGGCATTGTCAACCGCCTGGTTGAGAAAGTCCGGCCGGTGACCTGCCCGGCCTCAGCGGGCCCGACCCTCGCGGAGCATGGCGACCGACTTCTCCACGCGGGATGCGCGCGTCTCCGCCTTCTTCGCGCTGGTGACCTGGTGTACGTGCCACGACTGCTTGCTGTGGGACAGCGTGTCCCAGAACGCTTTGGCTTTCGCGTCGGCGGCCAGCGCGGCGGCGAGGTCGTCGGGCACGTCGAGCTCGCGGGGCGCGGTGTCCAGCTCCACGTCCACGTCGAGCACCTGACCGGCCTCGATGCCTGCTTCCTCTCGCCGCGCAGCACTCACCCCCAGCAGGTAGCGGCCGCCCATCTTCGCGATCGATGTCCGGAAAGTGAAGCCGTTGACCGTGACGGCCACCTTCGGATGGCCGCCCCCGCCCAGCTCCTCGACAACCGGCTCCGGCACCTCGAAGCCCGCGGCGGTCCTGCCGGTCGATTCCAGCTCGGCTCGAAATCTCATTGCGTGTCCCTTCTCGTGAAAGCCATGCCCAGCCCATGACGACGGCGATACACAGGTACACCACGCCGAGCGCCGCGGTCGCCAACGCGGCCCCGCCGGCGAATCCGATGGCCACCATGATCACGCTGACACGCGAGAAAAGCGCGCGAGTCCGGACTCGCCACGCCGGCGAGCCGCCGCCATGACCAATGCGGCGGCAGCCAGGTACAGCACGCCGCTGAGCGTCGCCGACGCCAAGCACGGCGGGCGCCGCGGATGCGCCCGCCGTGCGGGGAGTGGCAAGGGGATGCGGTCAGGCGGCGGCGCGTTCGTCGACGGGTCGGCGGCGGAGGGCCGGGCGCTGGAGGGCCTGGGGAAGGTAGGCGGACTGGTCGGGCGTGCCGACATCGGTGCCGGGCGGCACGATCTCGTCGATCCGGTCGAGGATCTCGTCGGTGAGCGTGACGTCGACACCGGCGAGCAGGTCGTCGAGGTGTTCCATCGTGCGCGGCCCGAGGAGCGCGCTGGACACGCCAGGATGAGCGATCGCGAACGCCATCGCGAGGTGCGTCATTGGCAAGCCCGCCTCCTCGGCGAGCGGAATGAGCTGTTCGACGGCGTCGAGTCGGCGCTCATCACTGAAACTCGTGAGCATGGCAGCGCGGCGGAGGTCGGTCTGCTGGCCCTTGCGGATGCGCCCGGTGAGCATCCCCTTCGCGAGCGGGCTCCATACCAGCGTGCCCATCCCGTAGCGCTGGGCGGCGGGCAGCACCTCGGCCTCGATGCCGCGGTTGAGGACCGAGTACGTCGGCTGCTCGGTACGGAACCGTGCCAGACCGCGCCGTTCGGCCACCCACTGGGCCTCGACGATGTCGGAGGCGGGCATTGTGGACGACCCGATCACCCGGACCTTGCCGCTGTGGACCAGGTCCGAGAGCGCGGACAGCGTCTCCTCGATGTCGGTGTCGGGGTCCGGCCGGTGGATCTGGTAGAGGTCGATGTGGTCGGCCTGCAGGCGGCGCAGTGAATTCTCGACCGCGGTCATGATCCAGCGCCTCGAGTTGCCTCGGTGGTTGGGGTCATCCCCCATCGGGAGATGCACCTTGGTCGCCAGGACGACATCGGCGCGACGCCCCTTGAGCGCCTTTCCCACGATCTCTTCGGACTCGCCGCGGGAATACGCGTCGGCGGTGTCGACGAAGTTGATCCCCGCACTCAGTGCTTTGTGGATGATGCGGATCGAGTCGTCGTGGTCGGTGTTGCCGATGGACGCGCCGAACATCATCGCGCCGAGCGCGTAGGGACTGACCTTGATGCCGGTCCGGCCGAGGGTGCGGTATTGCATACGGTTCCCCTGAGGTGGTGGTGGAGGTGTGGTGAACGCTCTGTCGATGCCGTACCGTGGACCGAAGCGGAACGCTCTTCCAGAACTATACGGAAAGGTATTCCGGTTAGCAAGCGAAGGAGTGTCGTGACGGAGAACACGGTGTCGACCAGGGCCGACTCGACCGGCCCAGCGAGTCCTGGCGCACGCGAACGCGCGCCGCGTCGGCTGCGTGCCGACGCGCAACGCAACATCGACTCCTTGCTCGAGGCAGCGAAGGCCGTCTTCGGCACATCAGGCGTGGACGCGCCCGCGAAGGAGATCGCTGACGTGGCCGGCGTCGGAGTCGGGACGCTGTACCGGCACTTCCCGCAGCGCTCGGACCTGGTCAAGGCCGTGTTTCGGCGCGAGGTGGATGCCTGCGCCGACGCGGCCCCGGCGCTGGCCGCGGCGCATGAGCCAGGCGTAGCGCTCGAGAAATGGCTCCACCGCTACATCGAGTTCCTCGCAGCAAAACGAGGACTCGCGACAGCCCTTCACTCGGGCGACCCGGCGTTCGACGCCCTGCCCGGCTACTTCATGCAGCAACTCGGACCTGCCCTCGGGTCATTGCTCGAAGCAGCCGCCGCCGCCGACGAGATCCGCGCCGACATCAGCCCCAAGGACCTGCTGTACGCCGTCTCCAGCCTGTGCATGCCCGTGAGCGAAGAGGGATCCGCGTACAGCCGGCGCATGGTCGCGCTCCTCGTCGACGGACTGCGCTACGGCGCCGATACGAGCCGGCCGCGCTCCTGAGGTCGTGCGCCGATCGGTTCATTCCTGAAGCGCGACGCTGTCCCGGCACGTTCAGCTCAGTGTCCGTGCGAAGGAGCGGATGTCGGCGGCGAGCAGGCCGGGCGCTTCGAGGGCGGCGAAGTGGCCGCCCCGGGGCATGCGGGTGTAGCGGGTGACGTCATATCCGCGCTCGGCCCAACTCCGGGGCGGCTGCACGAGGTCGGCGGGAAACACCGCCAGGGCGGTGGGGACGGTGAGCGTGACCGGACCCGGCGGGACGTTCTTGTGCTCCAGTACGGGCGGAAGGACGGGGCGATCGCGTCGGTGAACCAGTACAGGCCGGCCTGGGTCAGGACGAGGTCGTCGTGCAAGCCGGGCGCACCGTTCTGGTGGTCGGTCCAGGCATGGTACTTCTCCAACAGCCAGGCGAGCAGGCCTGCGGGAGAGTCGTTGAGGCCATAGGCGGCCGAAAGTGGCCGGGTGCGCTGCAGGTGCTCGTAGCCGCCTTCCTCCGCGTGCCATCGGCGGGCTTGCGCGAGGTAGGCGCGCTCGTCGTCGGTCAGGTTGTCCTGGTCCTCCGGATCGGCGACGGCGAGCACGTGGATCCCGGAGACGGCGTCAGGGTGGGCGGCGGCGAGCCGGGCGCTGATACCGGCGCCGAGGTCCCCGCCATGCGCCAGGTAACGGGAGAACCCGAGCTGGGTCATCAGCCGATGCCACAACTCGTGTGTCGGCATGGCGGGCATCTCCGGCCGCTGCGGGGTGAACGGAAACCCGGCGGGGAGGGCACGATCACGGTGAAGGATTCCTCCCCCGCCGCGCCGTGTTCGGAGGGGCGGGCCAGCCGTCGCGCGAGCTCGACGTGTTCCAGGAACGTGCTCGGCCAGCCGTGGGTCAGCACGATCGGAGTCGCCTCCGGCGTCTCGCCGTCGAATCGGAGGTAGTGGACCGCCGTGCCGGCCACGGTCTCGAAGCCGGACGGAAGGCCGTTGATCATGGCCTTCTGTGCTCGCCAGTCGAAGCCGGAAGTCTGTCGCGCAGTTCCTTCAGTTCCTCGTCGGACACCTGGATCACAGGACCGCTCGATGACATGGCGCTCATTCTCCGGCGAGATCAGCGGACCGAGAACACGGGCGCTCCTTCGGGACAACACCCGTAAGGCACTGACAAATTCTTTGCGAAAGTCGCAAAGCATGGTACACCGTGGGGTGTATGAGCGACGAGTTCGACGCGGTGCTGGCCGCGGTCGGGCCACGACTCCGCGAGCTGCGCCGCCGCAGCGGAGCAACCCTGACCTCACTGTCGGAAACGACCGGTATCCCGATCAGCACTCTGTCCCGGCTGGAGTCCGGGCAGCGCAAGCCCGGCCTCGAACTGCTGCTACCCCTGGCCAAGGCCCACCAGGTGCCACTCGACGACCTCGTCGGCGCCCCGTCCGGCGGCGACCCCCGGCTGCACCCCCGGCCGATCGAGCACAACGGCATGACCGTCATCCCGCTGACCCGCAGACCCGGAGGGCTGCAGGCATTCAAGCAGATACTCCCGGTAGGCCTGGTCGAGCACGAATCCGAACCCCGCTCGCACGAGGGATATCACTGGCTGTACATCCTCAAGGGGCGGCTGCGCCTGGTACTCGGCGACCAGGACTTCGTCCTCGCCCCCGGCGAGGTCGCCGAATTCGACACCCACCTACCGCACTGGTTCGGCAACGCCGACGCACATTCGGTGGAGTTCCTGAGCATCCTCGGCCCGCAGGGTGAACGCTTCCACGTCAAAGCCCGCTACCGACGCAACTGATCTGGATCACGAGGGTGGCCAGGTCGGCCGACGAGCGGCCGACCTGGCCACTGTGGATCAGGCGAGGTCGTACCGGTCGAGGTTCATGACCTTGTCCCACGCGGCCACGAAGTCGCGCACGAACTTCTCGCGCGCGTCGTCGCTCGCGTAGACCTCGGCGACCGCCCGCAACTCGGAGTTCGCGCCGAAGACGAGGTCGACACGGCTACCGGTCCACTTGACCTCGCCGGTAGCGAGATCGCGCCCCTCGAAGGTCTCCGCGCCTTCGGACGTCGGCTTCCACTCCGTGCCCATGTCGAGCAGGTTCACGAAGAAGTCGTTCGTCAGCGACCCGGGCCTGTCGGTGAGAACACCGAGCGACGAATTGTCGTAGTTGGCCTCCAGCGCCCGCAGACCACCGACGAGCACCGTCATCTCCGGCGCGCTCAGGGTCAGCAGGTTCGCCTTGTCGACGAGCATGTACTCGGCAGGCAGCGGGGCTGCCTTCCCGACGTAGTTGCGGAACCCGTCGGCGAGGGGCTCGAGGTAGGAGAACGACTCCACGTCGGTCTGCTCCTCGGACGCGTCCATGCGCCCCGGGGTGAACGGCACCTCGATGTCGTAGCCCGCGTCCTTCGCGGCCTGCTCGACGCCCGCACATCCGGCGAGGACGACCAGGTCCGCAAGCGACACCTTCTTGTTGCCGCTCTGCGCGGAGTCGAAGGACTCCTTGATGCCCTCCAACGTGCGCAGGACCTTCGCCAGCTGGTCGGGGTTGTTGACGCTCCAGCTCCGCTGCGGCTCCAGCCGGATCCGCGCGCCGTTGGCGCCACCCCGCTTGTCGCTGCCGCGGAACGACGATGCGGCCGCCCACGCCGTCGACACGAGCTCGGACACCGAAAGGCCCGAGTCAAGGATCCGGCGCTTGAGGTCCGCGACGTCCGCGGCGCCGACGAGCTCGTGGTCCACCGCGGGGATCGGGTCCTGCCAGATCAGCGTCTCGCTCGGCACCTCAGGGCCGAGGTAACGCTGGACCGGCCCCATGTCGCGGTGGGTCAACTTGAACCACGCGCGGGCGAACGCGTCGGCGAACTGGTCGGGGTTCTCCATGAAGCGCCGGGAGATCGGCTCGTAGATCGGGTCGACCTTGAGCGCGAGGTCCGTGGTGAGCATGTTCGGCGCGATCTTCTTCGACGCGTCGTAGGCGTGCGGGACCGTGCCCTCACCCGCGCCGTCCTTCGGCTTCCACTGCCAGCCGCCACCCGGACCCTGGTACAGCTCCCACTCGTACCCGAACAGGTTCTCGAAGAAGCCGTTGCTCCATTGGGTCGGCGTGCTGGTCCAGGTGACCTCCAGGCCGCTGGTGATGGCGTCGGCGCCCTTGCCGGTGCCGTAGCTGTTAGTCCAGCCCATGCCCTGCGCCTCGAGCGGAGCGGCCTCCGGGTCGGGGCCGAGGTAGGAGTCGGGGGCCGCACCGTGAGTCTTACCGAAGGTGTGCCCACCGGCGATCAGCGCGACGGTCTCCTCGTCGTTCATCGCCATCCGGCCGAAGGTCTCGCGGATGTCGCGGGCGGCGGCGACGGGGTCCGGCTGACCCTCGGGGCCTTCCGGGTTGACGTAGATCAGGCCCATGTGGGTCGCGCCCAGCGGGTTCTCGAGCTCCCGCTTCTCGCCGCCCGAGATGCGCATGTCGCTGCCGAGCCAGCTGGTCTCGGAGCCCCAGTAGACGTCGTCCTCCGGCTCCCAGCCGTCCTCGCGGCCACCGGCGAAGCCGAAGGTCTCGAAGCCCATCGACTCCAGCGCCACGTTGCCGGCGAGGACCATCAGGTCGGCCCACGAGATGTTCTTGCCGTACTTCTTCTTGACCGGCCACAGCAGCCGACGGGCCTTGTCCAGGCTGACGTTGTCCGGCCAGCTGTTCAGCGGAGCGAAACGCTGCTGGCCGGAGCCCGCACCGCCGCGGCCGTCGCTCACGCGGTACGTGCCGGCGCTGTGCCACGCCATCCGGATCATCAGCGGGCCGTAGTGACCGAAGTCGGCAGGCCACCAATCCTGGGAGGTCGTCAGGACCTCCTCGATGTCCTGCTTCACGGCAGGCAGGTCGAGGCTGTTGAACGCCTCGGCGTAGTCGAAGTCCCCGCCCATGGGATTGGCCACGGGCTGGTTCTTGGCGAGGATCTTCAGGTTGAGCCGATTCGGCCACCAGTAGGTGTTGCTGACGCCCTGGGTCGGGTGTGGGAGCCGGCTGCCGTGCGCGACCGGACACCCGCCTCCGGCGGCTCCTTCGTTGTTCTCGGACATGCAAAAGCCCTTCAGACGGATCAGCGTTCGATCAGGAACTGCGTACGGTGGAACAGTCGGGGCACAGACCCCAATAGATGATCTCGGCCTCGTCGATCGCGAAGCCGTGGTCGTCGGACGCGCCAAGGCACGGCGCCTCGCCGACCACACAGTCGACATCGGCAATGGCCCGGCACGACCGGCACACCAGGTGGTGATGGTTGTCCCCAACCCGCGCCTCGTAGCGCGCCACGGAACCCATCGGCTGGATACGCCGTAGGAGCCCCGCGGCGGTCAGCGCGCGCAGCACGTCGTAGACCGCCTGGTGGGACACCTCACTGAGGTCCTCACGCACGACACCGATGATCGAGTCCGTGTCGGCGTGCGGGTGGTTGTGCACGGCGGACAGCACGGCTATCCGAGGACGTGTCACACGGAGGGCAACCCCGCGTAACATGCGCTCGAAGTCCGACGTCGTGGGCACGCCCGGCAGTGTGCCCTACTTTCTGGAACGAATCAAGAATCGCCTGGCATCGCAGGTCACCGCTCGTGAGTGCGTAACAGCGTTCTAACTCGCGTGCGCACTCACGAGAGCCGACCAGCCACACAACGCCGGCGAAGGCGCTGTCGGGCCAGCGGCGTTGATCGCCGCAATCAGGACGAGAAGTGTCCTAAAACGCCCTTAGCGTCAGCTCCATGGCAGGCACTCAGCAGGGCATCAGGCCCTTCCGCATCGATATCCCACAGACTCAACTCGACGATCTCAACGCGAGACTGGCCGGCACCCGCTGGCCCGACGAGCTCCCGGACGTCGGCTGGAGCTACGGCGTGCCCGTCTCGTACCTGAAGGAGCTCGCCGAGTACTGGCGGACGAGCTTCGACTGGCGAGCCCAGGAGACGAGGCTGAACTCCTACCCGCAGTTCGTCACGGAGATCCACGGGCAGCGGGTCCACTTCCTGCACGTCCGCTCGCCCGAGCCGGACGCGCTGCCGCTGGTCATGGTGCACGGCTGGGCCGCGACATTCGCGGAGTTCCTCGACGTGATCGATCCGTTGACCGATCCACGCGCGCACGGCGGTGACCCTGCCGACGCGTTCCACCTGGTCATCCCGTCACCGCCCGGGTTCGCCTTCTCCGGCCCGACGCGCAAGGCAGGGGACGCCAACAGCGATCGGTACGCCGAGGTGACAGCCGAGCTGATGGCCCGGCTCGGCTACGACCGGTACGGCGCGCAGGGCGGCGACCTGGGGTCGTTCGTCTCTCCGCAGCTCGGCCGGATCGACACCGAGCACGTTGCCGGTGTGCACGTCAACGGACTGCTCACCATCGGGGCTGGGACGAGGACACCAGCGGATACGACGAAGCGGACCAGCGGCGGCTGGCGGAGCTGCAGGCATTCGAGGAGGTCGGCGGCTACGCGGCGATACAGTCCACCCGGCCGCAGTCGCTGGCCTTCGGCCTGCACGACTCGCCGGCCGGACTGCTCGGCTGGCTGGCCGACATGTTCCACATCTTCTCCAACCCGGCGAAGCAACTGCCCGAGGACGCGGTCGGCAGGGACGCGCTGCTCACCAACGTGACGATCTACTGGCTGACCGGGACCCTGGCGTCGTCGATCCGGATCTACAAGGAGTCGCAGCAGTGGGGCGCTCCGCTGGAGAGCTCCGGGGTGCCGACCGGATGCGCGTTGTTCCCGGGGGACGGCACGGTCCGGGCGATCGCCGAACAGCAGAACAACGTCGTGCACTGGTCGGAGTACGACCGCGGCGGGCACTTCGCCGCGATGGAGGCGCCGGACCTGCTCGCCGTCGACGTTCGCGAGTTCTTCGGCAAGGTGCGCTGACCAGAGCGCCCGCGGGGTCACGGCGTGCCGGCCCCGCGGGCCCCGGCGCCGGGGCGGCGAGTCGTTCCGCTACTGGTTTGCGTCCGGGCGAACGCGGTCATCCAGATTGTGCGGACCTGTTCGTCAGCTCCCGTATGTCGCGTTAGCCCGACCCGTGGGGAGTGGACACGATGCCCAGGCTGGACGACTGGTGAGGAGGCCGACCTGGCTCGGCGCAGCAGCCGCGCGTGTCATTGTGGCCGCGGGTGTGCTGGCCTGTGCCTGGCCGATGCTCGGGGCACTCGATTCGCCCGCCGCCCCCGCGGAACGGCAGCAGGAGCAGCAGCGGAGTGTGCTGACGGCACGGGTCGACGAGCAGATCACCCCCATCGTGGCCGACCACCTTGTGGACGGGGTGCGGCGCGCCGAAGACGAACGCCACCAGGCGTTCCTGGTCGAGCTGGACACGCCGGGCGGGCTGAGCACCTCGATGCGGGAGATCGTGCAGACCTTCCTGGGCGCGGAGGTCCCGGTGATCGTCCATGTCTCGCCGTCGGGAGCCAGAGCGGCATCCGCGGGTGCGCTGATCGGCTTCTCCGCCCACACCCTGGCGATGGCGCCCGGTACCAGCATCGGCGCCGCCACACCCGTCGACCTGCAGGGCGGCGAGATCACCGACAAGGTGATCAACGACGCGGCCGCGTTCGCCGAGTCGGTCGCACGGGAACGCGGCCGCAGTGTCGAGTTCGCCGAGGCCGCCGTGCGGGAAGGCAGGGCGGTGGCCGCGGAGCAGGCGGTGCGGATGAACGTGGCCGACCTGATGGCCGCCGATCGTTCGGCTCTGTTCGCCGCCCTCGACGGGCGGACCGTGACGCTCGCGGACTCCACGGCGGTGACCCTGCGCACGCAGGGCGCACCGGTGGTGAACCACGAGATGGGGTTGTTCACGCGGATACTGCAGACCCTGGCCGACCCGAACCTGGCGTTCCTGTTCATCTCCCTCGGCAGCCTCGCGGCCATCTACGAGCTGGCCACTCCCGGCGCCGGGCTCGGCGGCGTCATCGGCGCCGTCCTGCTGATCCTCGGCTTCGCCGCGCTCAGCGTCCTGCCGGTGAACGTCGCCGGAATCCTGCTGCTGGTGCTGGCCGTCGCATTGCTGGTCGCCGAGATCTTCACTCCCGGCATCGGCGTCTTCGCCGGTGGCGGCGCGATCGCGCTGGGGGTGTCGGGGCTGTTCCTCTTCGACAGGCCGTTGACGGTGGACCCGGCCGTGCTGTGGCCCGTGGCCGTGGCGGTCGGCGCCGGCACCGTGCTCGCGGGCAGGCTGGCGCTACGGGCCCGCCGCGCCGAGCCGGTCAGCGGCGAGAGCGCCATGGCGGGGCAGGAAACGGTGGTGCGGGATGCCAGGGACGAGCGTGGCCGGGCGCGAGTCGAGGGCACGTGGTGGAACGTGCGGAGCCGGAGCGGCCCGCTCTCCGACGGTCAGCGGGTGAGAGTCGTCGACGTGCAGGACCTGACGCTGCTCGTCGAACCTGTCGACGAGGAGGAGCAATGAACGCAACGCTGATCGGCTGGGGAATCGCCGCACTGTTCGTGCTGGCGGTGTTATTCGCGGCTGTGCGCATCGTGCCGGAATACGAACGTGGGGTGATCTTCCGGCTGGGACGGGTGATCGACGCGAAGGGCCCCGGCCTGTTCTTCATCATCCCGATCGTCGACCGGATGGTGAAGGTCTCGCTGCGCACAATCACCATGGACATTCCTCCCCAGGACGTGATCACCAAGGACAACGTGACCGTCTCCGTGAACGCGGTGGCCTACTTCCATGTCGTCGACCCGGTGCGTTCGGTGATCTCCATCGAGGACCATGTGGGCGGCACCTCGCAGATGGCGCAGACGACGCTGCGGAGCATTCTCGGCCAGATCGACCTGGACGAGCTGCTGGTCAACCGTGACGAGATCAACCAGCGGCTGCAACAGATCATCGACGAGGTGACCAACCCGTGGGGCGTCAAGGTCGACCACGTGGAGGTCAAGCACGTCGAGCTGCCACAGGCCATGCGCCGCGCGATGGCCCGGCAGGCCGAGGCCGAGCGCGAACGTCGCGCCAAGGTCATCCACGCCAAGGGTGAGATGGAGGCGGCCGAGACGCTGGGGGACGCGGCCGGTGTCCTGGAGGAACATCCCGCGGCGATGCAGCTGCGCGTGCTGTCCACGATGGCCGACATCACCGATGAACGGAACTCCACACTGATCTTCCCGCTGCCCATCGAGATCATGCGGCTGGTGGACACCCTCCGGCCGCTGGCGCAGAAGGCCGCCGAGCAGGCGCAGGCTTCAGGTGACCGGGACGGCGCCTGACCCGCGTCAGGGGCGGCGCTACCGGGAACCCGCCTGGTAAGCGTTCAGGTAGGAGGTCGGTCAGTGCGGAGTTCTCTGCTCGCCCGGCGCGAGGCCGCACCCGCACGGGGCGTGCGGGTGGGGCTGCTCATGCTGCTCGTGTTCCTCGCCGCGGAGGTGACATGGCTGCTGGCGTCGGTGTTCCTGCTCGTCCCGTTCGCCGCGAACGACCCGAGCCTGGCCGAGCAGCAAAGACTGCCGATCGGGCCGCTGGTGACGCTGCTGGTCGTCCCGACACTGCTGGCCGCGCTGATCGCGCTGGCCGGCACGGCACTGCTGGGCGGCGGCTCCCGGGAACACCGCGTCCGCCGGGAGCTGGCGATCCACTGGAACTTGCGCGACATGGGCACCGGGCTGCTGATCGGGCTCGGTGGCCTGCTGATCACCGTGCCGGCGGCAGCGCTGTGGGCGGCCTGGGCCGGTAGCGACGCCAACTCGGCGGTCGGTGAGGCTTTCGCGGGCAGGCAACTCGCCCCGGGCATCGCCGTGGCCGTCTTCCTGGGCGTGTGGCTGCTCGCGCCGCTCGGCGAGGAGATCGTCTACCGCGGCGTGCTGTGGCGTGCGCTGGAGCACTGGCGATGGAACCGCTGGCTCGTCTTCGCCGTCACGACCGTGGTCTTCTCGGTGGCTCACCTGGAGCTGCTGCGTACGCCGCTGCTGCTCGTGATCTCGATCCCGGTCGGGCTGGCCCGGATGTTCACCGGCAACGTACTCGCCAGCGTCGTGGCGCATCAGACGAACAACTTCCTGCCCGCGATCTCCCTCCTCCTGGCCACGACCGCGTAGCACGGCCGCGACTCGTACCTCAACAGCAGCTCTCGGTTCCGCCCGGCCGGCACGAGGAGTCGACGAGATCGCGCCCGAGGTCGTATGCCCCGGCGACCGGTAGCAACGAGGCGTCCGGGTGGCCGGCCAGCCACGGCCGCGCGGCCTGCCGGCTGACGAAGAAGTGCACATGGTCGCAGAACGCGGTACGCACCGAGGTCAGATCGCCGGGAGTGACCAGCGAGACCACGGCCGTCGCTGGATCGATCTCGGTCACCCCGGTGTCGTCGACGGCGAGGTCAATGGGGGCGCCGGTCGCCTGGCAGGGCGACGTGATGCGGGCCGGGCTTGCGAGCAGTCGGGGATAGACCAGGGTGTCCATGGCACACCAGGTGTAGAGCACCCGCCCGTCGATCTCGAACCGGTGCGGGGTGGGCCGCAGCGTCAGGCCGGCGCCGACGATGCGGCCGTGGCCGTCGTATTCGATGTCCGGCGAGGTCGCCAATGCCCGGCGAACATCCTCGACCGGTTGGCCGTGCGCGGCGGCCAGTGCGCCGAGCGTGACCGGTTCGCCACGGGCGAGGAGCCGCAGGAGCGTGATCCCGCGCCATCCTCCGCTCACGTCCGTATCGGGACGAAAGACGGAGTCCAATGTGGACGCTATACGCTCGTGTCCGGTCGTCATGGTTCGTACCTTCCTACCGTCGGCGAACTCAGGCGGCGCAGCAGGAGAGCTTGGCCACGTCGCGGGTGAAGGTCTGGGCGGCGAGCTTGAGGGCTTCGGCCATCGTCAGATACGGGCACCACAGCTCGCCCATCTCGTGGACGGTCATCCGGTGCTGCAGCGCGTAGACGGCGGTGGCGATCACCTCGCCTGCGCCGTCGGCGAGTACGTGCGCGCCGAGCAGCCGTCCGGTGTGGCGTTCGGCGACCAGCTTGACCAGCCCGCGGGTGTCCCGGTTGACCTGGGCGCGGGGTACGTGTTCCAGCGGCAGGACCCGGCACTCGCAGTCGTGGCCCATGGCCTGCGCCTCGGCGTCGGTAAGCCCGGCGGCGGCCGCCTGGGGGCTGGTGAAGGTCACCCGCGGCAGGTGATGGTAGTCGAGCGTGCGCCCGGCGTGGTGGAAGGCGTTGTCGACCACGACCGCGCCGTGCGCGCCCGCGACGTAGACGAACTGGGGGTGCCCGGTCACATCACCGGCGGCCCAGATCCTCGGGTTTCCTGTGCGCAGGTGCTCGTCGACGACGACCTCGCCGCGCTCCCCGGTCCGCGCCCCGACGGCGTCCAGGCCGAGCCCTTCGGTGAAGGGCCTGCGGCCCGTGGCCATCAGCAACTCGCCGGCCCGCAGCCGGCGGGTGCGCCCGCCCGGGTTACGCAGCTCGGCGATGACCTGGCCGCCCTCGCGGTGCACCCGTACCAGGACGGTACCGGGGTGCACGCCGATGCCCTCGTCGGCGAAGACCCGCGCGAGCGCTTCGGAGATCTCGGGTTCCTCGGCAGGGGCAAGCCGATCTTCCATCTCGACGACGTCCACGCGCACCCCGAGGCGCGAGAACAGTTGCGCCTGTTCGAGGCCGACATAGTTGCCGCCGACGACCAGCATCGACTCCGGCAGGGTATCGAGTTCCATCGCCGTGGCCGAGGTCAGATGGCCCACCTCGCCAAGCCCGTCCACCGGCGGCGTCCACGGGACCGCGCCGGTGGCGACGAGGTAGTGCCCGGCCTCGATCCGGCGCGTCTCGTCATCGGCGAGACCGACCTCCAGGGCGGGACCGTCCACGAACCGGGCCTGGCCGGTCACGATGTCCCAGCCGTACTCGGCAGCCAGCCCGGCGTACTTGTCCTGCCGCATTCCGGCCACCAACTCGGCCTTGCCCGCGATCAGCTCGGCGAAGGCGACCTCGTCGGCGCAGGCCCGAACCCCTGGAAACCGGTCGGCCGACAGCGCCACGTGCCTGGCCTCCGCGGCCGCCAGCAGCGCCTTCGACGGCACACATCCGGTGTTCACGCACGTGCCCCCGACGGTGCCGCGCTCGATCATCACCACCGAGCGGCCCTCTCGCCGGGCGGCGATCGCCGCCGCGAAGGCCGCACCACCGGAACCGATGATCGCCAGGTCGAAGCCCATGCCTGCCGTCCTTCCTCGTTCCCGAGGCGTGCCGCACCTCGTTGCCTCTGGCCCGCATAATATCTGCTTTGGCGAATATGTTCACGTAGCTGGGAGCCCGGATGAGCAAGACCGCGAGAACCGCTTCGGTGACGCCCCTGCTCGGCGAAGGCGACGACGTCGGCACGGTGGCGAAGTTCTTCCGTGCCCTTGGGGATCCGAGTCGGCTTCGGCTGCTGGAGTTCCTGCTCGACGGCGAGCACTCGGTCAGCGACTGCGTGGCCCACATCGGCCTGTCGCAGGGGCGGGTCTCCACCCATCTGGCGTGCTTGGCCGACTGTGGCTACGTGCGGGCCCGCCGTGAGGGCCGCTGGTGCTACTACCGGGTGGCCGACCCGCGAGTGGCCGAGCTGGTGATGCTCGCTCGCGCGCTCGCCGCCGACAACGGCGCGGCCCTGGCCGCTTGTGAGCGCATCGACGGCCCGGAGCCGCACCGGGACCGGGCCTGAACGCTGACGACCGGCCGAGACGACCGTTTGCCGGGTCGGCGGCCGGGGCATACCGCCGGGATGGCGTCTGTCGTCGCGGAGGAGACGGTCCGTGTGCCGGTGTTGCGGGCCCGCTGGCTGGACCAGCCGTTCGTTCACTGGCCCTTCCCACCTGCCCTCGTTCAGGAGCTGCTGCCCCCTGGGCTGGTCGTCGACCAGTACGACGACCAGGCCTGGGTCAGCTTCACCCCATTCCTGATGGCCGATGTACGGCCGCTGGGCCTGCCGGTGTCGCGGGGCCTGGACAGGCTCGCCACGTTCCCGGAGACCAACCTGCGCACCTACGTGAAGGGCCCGCGCGACAGGGACGGCCTGTGGTTCCTTTCCCTCGACGTCGCCAGCCCGGTCCTGGCCCTGGCGGCCCGCACCGCCGTGGGAGCGCCCTACCACCTCGGCGATCTCAGTGTGACCGAACACGACGGCACACGGTGCTATGCCGGTACCCGGCGCGGCGGTAACGCCTCCTACCAGCTGCGCATCCGGCCGGGCGCACGGTCCGAGCCTTCCGATCACGACGTATGGCTGACCTCCCGTTGGCGCGCCTACACGCGGCGTTTCGGCATGCTGCTCGAAACAGCCGTGCAGCACGAACCGTGGCCGCTCTGCGAGGCCACGATCGTGGAACTGCGGGAAACCCTCACGGCCGCGGCCGGGCTGCGACCGCCGGCCGAGCCACTCGTCCACTACTCCACCGGCGTACGTGACGTCCGCATCGGTGTGGCGACACCGGCAGCCATCCACACAGCCGGGCGCCCGACCTGATCCAGACCTCCGATCGGGGCGCGCTGGGTGAACCGGTGCGGTTCCCGGAGCAGAGCCGCGCGCAGGCCCGGGTGGAGATGCTGCGGTTCACGCCGAGCCGGTCGTCGCCACCACGCTCGACATCCTGGGCAGCCGCTCCCCGGCGGAGCAGCGGGTGAGCCCCGAGGTCGAGCACATCCTCGGCCGACCGCCACGCACCTTCGCCGAATGGGTCGCGCGCAACGTCGCGGCCTCAAGTGAAGGGACACGCGGATCAGGAGCCGGTGACCGGCCGCCCCAGCCGGACACAGCATTCGCCTGCACGCGGGGCGAGGGTGGCCGCCACGGTCGTGGCTCGCAGCCCGGCGAGAAAGCCTACGAGGAAGGCGTGGTTGATCGCGCAGACCAGCTCCGGCGACCTGGCGGCGAGCGGGTGGAAGGGGCAGTTGAGCAGCCGCACGCAGGTGGACGACTCGCGGGTGGGTTCGAAGCCGTAGCCGGCGAGCACCGCTTCGGCGCGGGTCAGTGCGCGCTCGGTACCGAGCCTGCCCGGGCGGGCGCGTTCCCGCTCGGCCGCGCCGAGACGGCGACCGTGGCTGCCTGCGGTGCGCAGCGCGGCCTGCCGGGCGTTCTCGTCCGCGCCTTCGGTGTCGACGGCTTCGAGCAGGATCTCGGCGAGCAGGTCGTGCTGACGCTGGGGGATGCTGACACGTACGTCCACGCCCGCGGGTTCGTAGACCTTCGGTTTACGCCCCGCCCTGCGGATGCCGCAGGCCGGTTCGAACCCGGCCTGCAGAAGCCCGGCATCGACGAGCTTCTCCAGGTGGAACGCCGCGAGCTTGCGGGAGATCCCGACCGCGGCCGCGGCCTCGTCCCGGTTCACCGGACGCCGGGCACGGCGGATGAACTCGTACATCCCGCGCCGCGACTCGTCGTCCAGCGTGGCGACGGCCGCGATCGAGAAGCCTGGTTCCGCTCCCGTACTCACCCTGCCACCGTAGCGTGGATACGCCAACGGCCGTATACCGCTGCTGGCCGTATCCCGGGACGTGTTGCTTCTTGAGCAAAGTAAAACTAACGTCTTTTAGTGAAATACGGCGTCCAGTCGCACCATCGACCCACGAGGAAGCCCATGCGCCCCGCTGCCGCACTGCGTGTCGTGCACGAACCCGACATCGGCATCGATCTCGACGCCGCCGAACGTGCCGCGGGGCAGTTCCTGCGAGCGCTGGGCATCCCGACCGACTCCGAAAGCCTTTCGGGCACGCCCGGCCGGATGGCCCGCGCCTACGCCGAGCTGTTCACCCCGCGCCCGTTCGACCTGACCACCTTCCCGAACGAGGAAGGCTACGACGAGCTGGTGCTCGCCCGCGCGATCCCGGTGCGCTCGGTCTGCGAGCACCACCTGCTGCCCTTCGTCGGCGTTGCGCATGTCGGCTACTTCCCCGGCGAACGCATTCTCGGACTGTCCAAACTGGCCCGTATCGTCGAGCACTTCGGCTGCCGCCCGCAGGTGCAGGAACGCCTCACCAAGCAGGTCGCCGACTGGCTGGACGAGCACCTGCGCCCGAAGGGCGTCGGCGTGGTGATCGAGGCGGAGCACACCTGCATGACACTGCGCGGTGTTCAGGCCACCGGTTCTCACACCGTCACCTCCACACTGCTGGGCAACCTGCGCCGGGACGCCCGCTCCCGGCAGGAGTTCTTCGCGCTCACCGGCGCCCATCCGTGAACGACGCCGAACGCGGTGCGTGCCCGGGAGCCCAGCCACGCCCCGGCCGCTGCGCGCCGCAGCGCGCGGCCTCCGCGAGCGTGGACCGCAGCGCCCGGTAGGCGGGCTTGCGGGTGAAGTCGTCCCACATCACCGTCGCCGCACCCTGTCCGGAGAAGAACACCGGGACCCACGAGTACTTGTCGGTGAAGCCCCAGATGGTGAACGAGTCACAGCCACTGACGTTCAGGCACGCCTCCAGCGTCCGCCGGTAGTAGTCGGCCTGCTGCGCCAGCTGCTCCTCGGTCGGCTCCCCGCTCTCCGGCAGGTCCATCCGGACGTCGAGCTCCGTGATGGCCGTGGCCAGGCCGAGCCGGTCGAACCGCCGCAGGTTCTCCTCCAGGCTGCCCGGGAAGCCGTACCTGATGCTCAGATGTGCCTGCGCGGAGAACCCGTGCACCGGCACGCCCTGCGCCAGCAGATCCTGGACGAGCGCGTAGTAGGCATCGCTCTTGGCGTTGACGCCTTCGACGTTGTAGTCGTTGAGGAACAGCTCCGCCACCGGATCCGCCTGGTGTGCCCAGCGGAACGCGTCCGCGACGATGCCCGGCCCGAGCTCCCGGATCCAGATGTTGTCCTGCGTCCGCAGGTTGCCGTCGTCGTCGAAGATCTCGTTGGCGACGTCCCACTGCTGGATGCGGCCCGCGTAGCGGCCCACCACGGTCATGATGTGCTCGCGCAGGATCTCGCGCAGCTCGGTCGCCGAGAAGTCGCCCTCCTCCAGCCAGGTCGGATTCTGGCTGTGCCACAGCAGCGTGTGCCCGCGCACGACCTGGCGGTTGGCCTTGGCGAAGCCGACGATGGCATCGGCCATGGCGAAGTCGTAGCGGTCGCGCTCCGGGTGGATGTACTCCCACTTCATCTGGTTCTCGGGCGAGACCGAGCTGAACTCCTTGGCCAGGATCTTGCGGTACGGCCGGTCCGAGGTGAACGGATCCGGGTAGGGCTGCGACTCGTGGTGGCCGCCACCCGCGACGGCCGATCCGATGTGGAAGCCCTTCGGCGCCACCCAGCGCAGGGTGTCGTGCTTGGCGTGCCCCCGGGGCGGGTCGCCCGCAGGCGGCGCGGCGGCGGCCGGTGCGGCGAGGGACACGGCGAGCGCCGCGGCGGCGAGCGAGGCGGTGACGAGGCGGATCGGCTTCATCGACGAGCTCCTACTTTCGGAAAAGTTCCGGAAGTTTCCTGAACGACGGACATTAAGCTGTCCGCGGGGGACCGTCAAGGCACCGCGGCTTCGCGCGCTCGTACGCTGGGCGGGTACGAAGGAGGACCACGTGACCGCCCCCTCGCCTCGCGCCGTCACCATCTCGGCCATCGCCGCGGAGGCGGGCGTGTCCGCGCCGACGGTCTCCCGCGTCCTGAACGGGCGCGGCGACGTGGCCCCGGCGACCCGGGAGCGCATCGAGCAGCTCCTGCGAACCCACGGCTACCAGCGCAGAGGCGCCCGGCAGGGCGAGCGGATCGGCCTGCTCGACCTCGTCTTCAACGATCTCGACAGCCCGTGGGCGGTCGAGATCATTCGCGGGGTCGAGGACGCCGCGCACGCGAGCGGCACCGGGACCGTGGTCTCGGCCATCCACCGGCGGGCCAGCTCGACCCGGCAGTGGCTGGCGAACATCCGCTCGCGGGCCAGCGACGGCGCCATTCTCGTCACGACAGATCTGGACTCGCCCCTGCACGCCGAGCTGCGCGAGCTGCACGTGCCCGCGGTGGTCATCGACCCCGCGGGAGTGCCGGGCCTCGACGTGCCGACCATCGGCGCCACCAACTGGGCGGGCGGGCTCAGCGCCACCGAGCACCTCATCGGCCTCGGGCACCGGCGGATCGGCTTCGTCGCGGGACGCCCGGAGCTGTGGTGCAGCCGTGCCCGCCTCGACGGTTACCGGGCGGGCCTGGAGACCGCCGGTCTCGCGGTCGAGGCCGAGCTGATCGCGCCGGGCGAGTTCGACTACGAGTCGGGTTTCCGCGCCGCCGAGCGGCTGCTCGTCCTCGACGAGCCGCCGACGGCCGTCTTCGCGGCCAGCGACCAGATGGCACTCGGGGTACACGAGGCACTACGCCGGCGGGGCCTGCGGGCGCCGGAGGAGGTCAGCGTGGTCGGCTTCGACGACCTGCCGGAGGCGCGCTGGTCGTCCCCGCCGCTCACCACGGTGCGGCAGCCGATGGCGGAGATGGGCAGGCTCGCGGTGCGTACCGTGCAGCGGCTCGTCCGGGGCGAGGCCATCGAGAGCCCTCGGGTCGAGCTGGCGACCGAGCTCGTGGTGCGGGACAGCACGGGTCCTCCGGCCCGCTGACGACGGGACCGCTCAGTTCCGCTCACCCTTCTTGTCCCGCTCCCCCTTCTCGTCCGCCTCGCCCTTGCGGTCCTCACCCTTCTCGCCCTTCTCGCCCTTCTCGTCCTCCTTGCCCTTGTCCTCCTTGTTGTTCTTGTTGTTCTTGTTGTTCTTGTCGTTGCTGTCGTTCTTGTCGCTGCTGTCGTTGCTGTCGTCCTTGTCCTCGGGCGGTGGGGGCGCGGTGCTCTCGCTGTGCAGGAGGGTGTCGGAGTCGATCAAGAGCGCGTCACCGTCGGTGATCAGGCCGAGCTGGTGGAACTCGGTGACCATGGCCCCGTCGTCCAGGACGAGCTCGGTGCCCACATGCACGGTGCGCTCCCCGGTCTCGCGCGGCTGGGAGACCACGTCCAGCTCGGACACCTTCGCCCACCGGCTCTCGTACTCCTGCCTGCCCTCGGCGCGAAGCCCGGGTCCCAGCCGTGCCCAGGCCGCGCCCGGCCGATCCGGCAGGAGTGCGTAGTACTCGGCGACCGCCCGTTCCAGCTCGGCCGCCGCCACCGGCCGGGTACCGCTCGCCTGCGGCTGCCGCGCGGCGCTCTGCTCACCGGAGTTGAGCTGGGTCAGCAGCAGCACACCGGCCAACAGGGCGACGAGCACGCCCCCCACCACGGCAAACAGCCGCCCGCGCCGGGGCCGGGCGGCCCTGGCCGGCACGGCGTCGAGCCTGGTTCCCGCGGGGCCGGCGGCCGGGACCGCGGCCAGTGGCTGCGTGTGCCAGTCACCCGCGGCACGCGCGAGCGCGTCCGGCACCGGACGGCCCGCGGCCACGGCCCGCGCGGCGTCGCGGACCTGAGCCGCGCCCAGCCGCTCGGCCGGGTCGGGCCGCAACATGCCCAGCAGTACCGGTTCGAGCGGTCCCGCCCGGCGCGGCGGCGGGACGGTGCCCTCCGCCACCCGGTGCAGCAACGCCAGTGAGTTCTCGTCCTCGACACCGAACGGCGGCACGCCCTCCACCGCCGCGTACAGCGTGGCGCCGAGCGAGAAGACGTCGGAGGCGGGCGTCGGCGGGCTACCCCGCGCCGTCTCCGGCGCGAGGTAGGCGGGCGTGCCCGCGACCAGGCCGGAACGCGTGACCGACACGTCGTCGGTGGCATGTGATATGCCGAAGTCGGCGATCTTGGCGACGCCGTCGTCGTCGATCAGGACGTTGCCGGGCTTGATATCGCGATGCACGATTCCCGCGGCATGCGCCGCGGCCAGCGCGGAGGCGACCTGCGTGCCGATGTCGGCGACTACGGCGGGGTCGAGGGCACCCCGCTCGGTGAGCAGGTCGGCGAGGCTGCGCGAGGGCAGGTACTCCATGACCAGCACCGGCAGGCCATGGTCCTCGACGACGTCGTGCACGGCGATCGCGTTCGGGTGCTGCAGCCGCGCGGCGATCCGGCCCTCCCGCATCGCCCGGTGCCGTGCCTCCTCGGCCCGCGCCGGATCCTCGCCCGGCTGCGGCAGCAGCTGCTTGACGGCGACGGCACGGCGCAACCGCTCGTCGTCGGCCTGCCAGACGACGCCCATCGCCCCACTGCCGATACGGCGTCGCAGCCGGTACCGGCCTGCGACCAGGTCACCCACGTCGCTCACCCGACCAGGTTAAGCCAGTGGCTCCGGAGCCCGTCGAACAGTCCGATCGGGAAAGAACAAAAGGAATTCGATGCGGCGAGGCGCAGAAATCCTATTCGAACGTATGCGATGCGGCTTGTTGTTCCCGCATTCGCCGTGACTGATCGTCCGTGGAGGCGGCGCGTTCGCGACGCTGCGAACGCGCCGTTTCCGCGATCCCGCTCAGGCGGCTAGCACTTCCCGCAGCAGCCGCATCCGGGACCGGAACACGAACCACAGCAACCGCATCCACCCATGTGAATCACCGACCTTCCGTGCGCGCGGCACTCTGCCGGTGACCAACGCTAGGCAGGCCGAACATGCCGGGGAACCACTGCCCGGGTGATACATGGCGGTTTCACTATGTAACCTCAGGCCGTCGCGCCCTGGTAGAAGCGGTACCGCGTGACCCGGCTGCGCACCATCCCGGGGTAGTTCTGGACCCGGTCCCACTTCGCGCCCCCGGAGCCGACGCCGTCCCCGGAGGCGGCGAGCGCGTCGATGTGTGCCTGCTCGGTCTCCCATTCCGCGTAGTTGAGCACCCGGGTGCCGTCGGTGCTGGCGTGGAAGTGGCCGGAGATGCCACCGGGATGCGGCGCCGGGTCCGCTTCGAGTGCCTCGAACACCGCGTCGATCCAGTCTCGCTGCCGCCGCGGGTCCGGGCCGTCGAACTCCACCTCGACGAGCACGACGCAGCCGGGCACCCGCGTGTCACCCGGCGTGAACGCGCTCCGGTACAGCTCGTACTCGACGAGTTGACGCCGGTCGATCTCCGGCACCTCGGCGAGGAGGCCGCGCACCCGCTCCGGCGGATCGGTGCGCCTGAACGCGAGCACGGCCTCCCGCCCGGTCCACTGTGAATAGTGCGCCACCCGCTCACCATCGGTGCTCAGCAGCACGTTGTGCGACAGCAGCCCTTCCGGCCACGGCGCGGAGTCCCAGGCACCCAGTGCGGCATCCGCGACCTTGCGCTGCACCTCCGGCGAGCCGACGAACCATTCACTCGCCCAGACCAGGCGGGAGTCGGGGCGGGTGATGTCCGGCATCGTGTTGTTGTCCATACCCGAACGCTAGAAAGCAGGGCGCGCTCGCGGCATCAGTCGACCGACAGATGGCGCGGACGCCGGTCGACCGACAGATGCCCGGGTGCAGGGCCCGTTCCTAGCGTGAGCGGCATGACCGACACGCAGTTGAACCTCGCGATCATCATCGGCAGTACGCGCAAGGACCGGTTCTGCCCGGTACCGGCGAAGTGGTTCGCCGCGGAGGCGGCCGGACACGACGGCATCGAGGTCGACCTGATCGACCTGGCCGACATGGAACTGCCGGACACGCTCGACCACTCCATGGACGTCGCCGCCCTCGGGCCCCGCCTCGCGGCGGCCGACGCGTTCGTCGTCGTGACGCCGGAGTACAACCACAGCTACCCGGCCGCGCTGAAGACGGCGATCGACCACTTCCACGCCGAATGGCAGGCCAAACCCGTCGGCTTCGTCTCCTACGGCGGGATGGCGGGCGGCCTGCGCGCCGTCGAGCACCTGCGCCAGGTGTTCGCCGAGCTGCACGCCACCACCGTGCGCGACACGCTCAGCTTCGCCCAGTTCTGGGACCGCTTCGACGCCGGAGGGCGGCCGAAGGACGCGGAGTCGGCGAGCGCCGCCGCGCGGTCGATGCTGGGGCAGCTCGCCTGGTGGGGCACCGCGCTGCGGGAGGCCCGCGAGGCCCGCCCCTACGCCGCGTGACCGCCGCGCATTGACCTCCACCAAGGTCGAGGTTGCAGCCTGGCGGCATGACGCTGACCGCCATCCGTCCCGCCACCCTCCACGGGCGCGCGGACGCACTGTCCACCATCGAGGAGTTGCTCACCGGCGCCGGCGCCGGCCGCAGCGGCAGCCTCGTCATCCGGGGCGAGGCCGGGGTCGGCAAGTCGGCACTGCTCGATCACGCCGCCGCGGCCGGTGACGGCCTGCGGGTCCTGCGGGGCACCGGCATCGAGTCGGAGGCCGAACTGCCCTTCGCCGGACTGCACCTGTTGCTGCGGCACGTCACCGACCGCATCGACGCGCTGCCACCGGAACAGGCGCAGGCGCTGCGCTGCGCGCTCGGCACCGGAGAGGGCCGCGCCGGCGACCGGTTCACCATCGGGCTCGCCGTGCTGACCCTGCTCGCCGACCTCGCCGACGACCGCCCGGTACTGGCGCTCGTCGACGACGCCCACTGGCTCGATCACGCCTCCGCCGACGTGCTGCTCTTCGCCGCGCGCAGGCTCGAGGCGGACGGCGTAGTCCTGTTGTTCACCGCGCGTGACCTGTACGCGCCGCCGTTCCCCGCGCCGGGCATCCCCGAGCTGCGGCTGGACGGCCTCGACGCGACGGCCGCTGCCGGTCTGCTCGCCGAACACGCGGGCGACCTGCCCCGGCACGTCCGCGACCAGATCGCCGCCGAGGCCGCGGGCAATCCGCTCGCGCTGCTCGAACTGGCCGACGCGCGGCGCGAGGACAGGCTCATGGTCCCGGACGGGCAGCCCTTCCGGGTGCCGGAGCTGCCCACGCACAGCCGTATCCAGCGCACCTTCGCCGACCGGATCGCCGCACTGCCCGAGCGTGCCAGGTCGATCGTGCTGGTCGCCGCCGCCGACGGCACCTGCGACACCGGCACCGTGCTCGCGGCAGGTGAGCTGCTCGGCGCATCCGCCGAGGACCTGCGCGCCGCCGAGGACGCCCACCTGCTGATGTTCACCGACAACTGCCTCGGCTTCCGGCATCCACTCATCCGCTCCGCCGCGTACCAGGGCGCGACGCTGCTGCAACGGATCGCCGTGCACGGCGCGCTGGCCGAGGTGCTGGACGAGGAAACCAACGCCGATCGGCGCGCCTGGCATCTCGCCGCCGCCAGCACCGGACCGGACGAGCAGGTCGCGACCGCGCTGGAACGCAGTGCCGAGCACGCGCGCGCCCGCGGCGGCCACGCGGCCGTCGCCGCCGCGTACGAGCGCGCCGCCAGGCTCAGCCCCGGTCAGGGCGAGCGCGGCAGGCGGCTGGCCGCGGCGGCCACGGCCGCCGCCGACGCAGGGCAGCTCGACCGTGCGTCCGAACTAGCCCGGGAGGCGACGACCCAGCTCACCGACCCCGGCGAGCGGGCCAGGGCCGCGATGGTGCACGCCGCCGTCGCCGTGGAGCGCGACCGGCCGATCGACGCCCACCGGATGCTGGCCGCCGCTGCCCGGCGAGCGAGCGGGCACGCCCCGGAACTCGCCACCACGCTGCTGTTCTGGGCCGTCGACGCCGCCTGGTCGGCAGGTGACCTCGGCGCCGTCGACCGGACCGCGCACGAGGCCGAGGCACTCGGCGCCGACCGGGAAGGCCACGTGCGGACCCTGGCGACCGCCGCGCTGGGCCTGCACCGGCTCAGCCCGGAGGGCCCGCGCGCGTTGCGCCGGCTGCTCGGCAACGCGGACCCGCTGCTCGCCGGGTGCGGCGAAGGCCCGCTGGCGATGCGCGGACGAACGCGGGTCGCCGGCTGGCACCTGCTACTCGGCGACCACCTGGCCGCACACGACATCGCCCTCTCGGTCGAGGCGGACGGCCACGCACAGGGAGCGGTCGGCGTGCTGCCGCACACGCACGCCCTGCTCGCCCGCACCCGGCTGTACCTCGGGCGGCCACGCGAGGCGCTGGCCGGCGCGGCGGAAGGGCTGCGCATCGCGCGGGACACCGGGCAGGCGGAGAGTGCCGCCGAGCTCACGGGCGTGCTGGCCGAGCTCGCGGCCATCGCCGGGGACGGGCAGCGCGTCGCGGAACTGGTGCGGGACGCGTCGCCGGTGCGCGCGGCGAGCGTGCTGAGCCTGCTCGACCTCGGCCTCGGCAGGCACGAGGCCGCATTGGACCGGCCGGCCACACCTGTCCCCGGGCCCGACCGGCTCGCCGTACTGACCGGGCTGCCCGATCTCGCCGAGGCCGCGGTCCGGGCCGGGCGGCCGGACCGGGCGCGGGAGGCGGCAGACGATTTCGGCGCATGGGCCGGGCTGAGCGGCCAGCCGTGGGCGGAGGCGGTCACGCTGCGTCTCCGGGCACTGCTGGCCACCGGGGAGGACAGCGAGCGCAGCTTCGTACGCGCCGTCGAGCTGCATGGCGAGGAGCCGGGACGGCCGTTCGAGCGGGCCAGGACCGAGCTGCTGTACGGCGAATGGCTGCGCCGTGAACGGCGCCGCAGCGAGGCAAGGACGCCGCTGCGTTCGGCGCTGACGATCTTCGAGCGGCTCGGCGCGCGGCCATGGGCAGAGCGGGCCCGCAACGAGCTGCGCGCCACGGGGGAGAGCCTGCACACCGCGGACCGGGCCGCAGGCTCGCTCGACCGGCTGACCCCGCAGGAGCTGCAGGTCGTGCGCCTCGCCGCGCGCGGGCTGAGCAACCGCGAGATCGGCGCGCGGCTCTACCTCAGTCCCCGCACGGCGGGCCACCATCTCTACAAGGCCTACCCGAAGCTGGGCGTCGCCTCCCGGGGTGAACTCGCCACGCTCGACCTGACAGGGTGACCGGGCTGGGTGGGCGGCCCGCTGAGCGAACATGCCAGACTGCCCGGCGTGGAGTATCAACTCACGGCCGAGATCACGGCACCCGTGGACGCGCCCGACCTGGACCCGCTCCAGCAGGCCGGGGTTGTATCGCTGCTGGACACGCGGCTGAACAGCCTCGTCAGCATCGAGGGGCCCGACGGTATGGAGATCGCGCCGGTCGAGCACTCCATCAACGCCCATCCCGGGGGCGCCATCGTCCACTGGCTGCTGGACGCGCCCGCGCTGGTGTTCGCCGAGGACGCCACCAGAACGGTGCTCGAACAGCTGCTCGAAGAGACGGAGCTGCTGATCGGCTGGGAGGTCAAGCACTGTGCGGTGACCGCGACCGACGACCAGCTCGCCAGCGCGCTGGCCGTCGGCGAGGTGCCCGAGAACGGGGAGGTCGTCGAGTTCACCGGGCTGACCGAGGAGGAACTCGCCGAACGGCGGTCCCGGCTGCTCGACGCGTCGAGGCACCTGCGTGCCTTCGGCCTGGACGCCTTCGGGCACGGCGGCGCCGACGGCGTGTCCGCCGAGGAGGCCAGGTACGTGGCCGGCGCCCTTCTGCACGGCGTCGAGATGCTCACCGACGAGCTGTTCGGCGACATCCAGACGCTGGAGGACGAGGACACCACCGCCGACCAGGTGGACGCGCTGTGGGTCCTGGACGAGCTCCCCCAGCAGTTCGCCGCCGGCTACAGCACGCTGTTCGCCAAGCAGTTCCTGGTCGCCACCTCGATCCTCGGCCACCGGCTCACCCGGCCGGGATGGACGCCGCCCCTGTGCACGGCCGAGGCACTCGCCCTGCACATCGCGAAATCCCGGGCGGAGATCGAGCTCGATCTCGCCGAGGTGGTCGACGGCGAGCGGCTCGCCGAGATCTTCGCCGTCTTCGACGAGCACGCATTCGAGAATCGCGACCACGAATCGCTTTACGATTCCACCGGCGATTCAGCCGAAACACCGCCCGTGGAGAACTGGTTCCAGCCGCACCGGCACCTGATCGACGCCGAGACGCTGCATCCCTACCTGACCGACGAGGGCTCGCCCGCCTGACCGGCGGCCCGCTCGGCGGCGCGCTGCCGGTAGGTCATCGTGGCACTCACCGTGCCGAGCACGAGCAGGGCGAGCCCGACCACGACGTCGTTGACGACGGCGTAGCCGGGCTGCCGCGCCGCCGAGTAGTCGAGCACCAGCGGAGCCAGGACCAGCCACGCGCCCAGCACCGCGCTGAGCACGCTGAACCACGGCAGATCGCGCGGCGCCACCACCCGCGTGAACGCGAGCGCGCCGACGACGACGGCGACCGTGACGTCGTTGGTGTCCACCGCGGCGGAGAGCGTGGGGAAGCCGTAGTGCAGCGCGAACGGCGCGAAGCCGAGCCAGACCGCGCACAGGAACATCAGCGAACTCGGCAGACTGGGGGTCGTCCGGCCCTCGGTCGTCGGTCCTGTCCAGAAATGACGACTCGACATTCTTCGCACCTTTCGAGCGTGGCGGGACAACAACCACTTTCGAGTGTGGCACCAGGCGGCGGCCGCGGTCAGTAATAAATATGCGACTCTAACGGTCCGCAATTTCCTTTACGCCCCATTTGGGGCCGGCGCCCGTTCTCGGCCGCGCCGAGCCGAGGATGACCACTGATGGCGAACACGCCGGGTGAGCCCACCTTTCGTCTTAGTCTCGGAGAGTGATTCGAGGCTGACAGCCGGTGAGCCATTAACCGATCACGCGCCGGAATACAAGGCTGCACACGACGATCTCCCGCTAATAGCGTTCGCCGCTATCACCGTCAACCCTGCTCGGTGATTTTCACACTAACGGGAGAGATCAGCCATGAAACGACCTCTCATTCGCTCACTGATCGCGGGCCTCGCCCTGGCCGGCGGGTCCGCGGCGCTCGCCGTTCCCGCCGTCGCCGCCCCGTCCGCCGACGCGGCGGCCGACAGGGCCGTGGTCCGCCACGAGGCGGCCACGACGAAGGGCGAGCAGTCCCGCGTCAGTGCCTACTGGACCGCGGAACGGATGGCGGAGGCGCTGCCCGCCGACGTCCGGTTCGCCGAGGCGGGCAAGAAGGCGCCTGCGGCCAAGAAGGCGAGGGCGGCCGCCGTTCCGGAGAACCCGCAACCCCGGCTGGGCAAGGTGTTCTTCACGCTCGGCGGGCAGAACTACGTGTGCTCCGGCACGGCGACCAGCAGCAGCAACGCCGACGTGGTGACCACGGCGGGACACTGCCTCAACGAGGGCCCCGGCGCGTTCGCGACCAACTTCGCGTTCGTGCCCGCATATGACAACGGCTCCCGGCCGTACGGGACGTGGACGGCCGAGCGGCTGGTCACCACCTCTCAGTGGGCGAACTCGGGAGACTTCAACTACGACGCCGGGTTCGCGGTGATGAACGAGAACTCCAGCGGGCGCAGCCTCACCGACGTGGTGGGTGCCTACCCGATCGCGTTCAACCTCGCGCGAGGGCTGAGCTACACCGCGTACGGCTACCCGGCCGCGCGTCCGTTCGACGGCGAGTCGCTGTACTCGTGCTCGGGCACGGCCCGGCCGGACCGCGTCGGCGGCTCCAACGACCAGGGCCTGACCTGCGACATGACCGGCGGCTCGTCGGGCGGCGGCTGGCTCACCAGTGGCCGGATCAACTCGGTGAACAGCTTCAAGTACACCTCCGACCCCTCGACGATGTACGGGCCGTACTTCGGCTCCACCATCCAGTCCGCCTACAACGCGGCCGCGACCGCCTGACACCGGTTCCGCGTACGGCCGCCGTCATCGCACCGGAGGCGATGGCGGCGGCCGTACCGTGGGCGGGACACGAGTCGAGGGGTGGTCTATGAGCTGGTGGCACTCCGCCGTCATCTACCAGGTCTACGTCCGCAGCTTCGCCGACGGCAACGGCGACGGCGTCGGCGATCTGGCCGGGGTGCGCGACCGGCTCGGCCACCTCGTCGATCTCGGGGTGGACGCACTGTGGATCACGCCGTTCTACACCTCGCCGATGGCCGACGGCGGCTACGACGTCGCCGACTACCGCGCGGTGGACCCGCTGTTCGGCGACCTGGCCGAGGCGGAGGCGCTGATCGCCGACGCCCACCGGCTCGGGCTGCGCGTGATCGTGGACATCGTGCCCAACCACACCTCCGCCCAACATCCCTGGTTCGTCGAGGCGCTGTCGGCCGGGCCCGGCTCGCGGGCCCGCGAGCGCTACATCTTCCGTGACGGCGTGGGGGACCGGCCGCCCAACGACTGGGAGTCGGTGTTCGGGGGTCCAGCCTGGACCCGGGTGCCGGACGGCCAGTGGTACCTGCACCTGTTCGACCCGGCGCAGCCGGACCTGAACTGGCGGAACCCCGAGGTGCACGCCGAGTTCGCCGACGTCCTGCGGTTCTGGCTCGACCGGGGGGTCGACGGCGTCCGCATCGACGTGGCACACGGCATGGTGAAGGCCGACGGCCTGCCGGACGCGGGCCGGACCGGACAGAGCGCGTTGCTCGGTTCGGCGGAGCTGCCGTACTTCGACCAGGACGGCGTGCACGAGATCTATCGCGAGTGGCGCAAGATCCTCGACTCCTATCCGGGCGAGCGCATCGGTTTGGCTGAGGCGTGGGCGCCCAGCGCCGGGCGGCTGGCGCTCTACCTGCGTCCCGACGAGCTGCACCAGGCGTTCAACTTCCACTACGTGAAGGCGGAATGGTCGGCCGCGCAGTTCCGCACCGTGATCGAGGAGTCCCTCGACGCCGTGGCGCGGGTCGGCGCGCCGTGCACGTGGGTGCTCTCCAACCACGACATCGTGCGGCACGTGACCCGCTACGGCGGTGGGGAGACCGGCCTGCGCCGCGCGCGGGCGGCGGCGCTGCTGACGCTGGCGCTGCCCGGTTCGGTCTACGTGTACCAGGGCGAGGAGCTGGGGCTGCCCGAGGTGACCGACCTGCCGGACGAGGTGCTCGCCGATCCGCAGTGGCGGCGCTCCGGCTACACCGAGCGTGGCCGCGACGGCTGCCGGGTGCCGATCCCGTGGTCGGGCGGCGAGCCGCCGTTCGGCTTCGGCGCCTCGTCCTGGCTTCCGCAGCCCGCCGACTGGGCCCGGCTGACCGTGGCGGCACAGCGACCGGACCCGGAGTCGACGCTGTCGCTCTACCGCGCGGCCCTGCGGCTGCGCCGGGAGCTGCCCGCCGCGCCGCTGCGCTGGGCCGAGACCGGCCCGGACGTGCTGGCGTTCCACCGGGGGACGGGCTTCACCTGCACGGTCAACTTCGGCTCGGCACCGGTGACGATGCCCCGGCCGGGGCGGCTGCTGCTGACCAGCACAGCCAGGTCGGAGTTCGGCGGCACCGGCCGTACCGTCACGCTGCCGCCGGACAGCGCGGCGTGGTGGACCGAACCCGCGCCCTCACCCTCGTGAGTGCCTACCCGAGTTAGAACTCATGTGCGCACTCACGAGGCGCCGGGCCTCCGGAGGCGGTACGGCATCACGAACCACAGCGTCACGAACATGGCTCCGATGGGCACGCCGACCGCGGCCATCGCGATCGGCCCGTAGACGACCTTGGCGATGAGGCCGACGGTGAGTGTGACCGCGACGGAAAGGCAGCCGAGGCCCGCGAGCACCAGCCGGTTGCCCACCCGCAGGATCTCGTCGCGGCTGCCGGTTCGGAAGAGCACCCGGTGCCAGACGGCGGGCGCGGTGAGCAGCGCCGTGGCCGCCGCCGTGAACACCACGGTGATCAGGTGCAGCGCCTTCTCGAACCCGCTGGCGTCGCGGAACGTGCTGGTGAAGGCGACCGCGAGCAGGAAGCCGAACAGGATCTGCACACCGGCCTGGGCCACGCGCAGCTCGCCGAGCAACTCGTTGACGTTACGGGCGAGCCGCTGGTGCCGGGGCTCCTCGCTCGGGCTCATCCGGCCACCCCCGCCAGCTCGGGCTCGGCCACGACCGGCGCCCGCCGTGCCCGGCGCTCGTGCCAGCCCAGCGCGGTGATCGAGACGACCACGACCACCAGTCCGAGCCACTGGGTCGGCGTCAGTGTCGCGTTCAGGAAGGACACGCCGATGATCGCCGCGGTGGCCGGGAACGCCAGTTCCGCCAGCGTCGCCCGAGCCGCCGGGGTGGCCCGGAGCCCGACGTAGTAGAGGCTGAGCGCGAGCAGTCCCGGCACCAGCGCGAGCAGGACGAGGCCGACGGCGTTGTCCCGGCTCACGGCGAACTCGTTGCCCGTGCCGAGGACGATGAGCGCCGCGAAGGGCAGGCCGATCGAGAACCGCAGCGCGGTCACGTCCCGCGGGCGCAGCCGCGTCGAGACCAGCCTGCCGAGCACGGTGCCGGCCGCCCACAGTGCCGCCGCGCCGAGCGCCAGCAGTGCGGCACGCAACGCGGTGACCCGCACGTCCAGCGGATCGGCGAAGGCCAGCAGCCACGCACCCAGCACCGCAGGCACGGCGAACAGCAGGTAACCGGGCCGCAGCCGCTCGCCGAGCACGACGAAGGCCGCCAGCACCGCGAACAGCGGCTGCAGCTTCTGCAGCACCAGCGGGGTCACCGGGTCGCCCGCCTGGAAGGCGGCGGTGAACAGCGCCGTCGCCAGCGCAGAGGAACCGCCCCCGATCACGAGCACCGCGGCCCATTCCCGCGGCCCGCACCGGCTCAGCGACCGCACGGCGGCGGGTAACAGCGGCAGCAGGACGACCGCCACGAGCAGGTGCTCCCAGAACACGACGGTCGCGGCCGGCAACGCGTCGGCCAGCGGCAGCCGGAGCAGCCCGTCCGTGCCCCACAGCGCCGCGGCGATCGCCACCAGCCAGGTCCGGTCCGTCTTCACGGACCCAGGTTACGAGCCTCCGGTGCACGGTGGGCTCGCCGTACCAGCCAGTGGGAGGTCCCCCACATCCTTCGCCGAGTTGCGAACGCACGTCATGTCTGGTTTAGGGGAGGCATGAAACGACTTCTCCCCGCTACCGTCACCGCATTCGCCGCCGCCTCCGCGCTGGTGCTCGCCGGGGCCGGACAGGCGGCCGCGACTCCCGCCGGGTCGGGCGGCCCGGTCACCATCGAGCACGGCAAGTTCGGTGAGTACCGCGAGGGACGCACCGCCGTGACCTACGACGCCGAACTCGTGCCCGAGGGCGCGCGGGCGGGTGTGTTCGCGGTCTCCAAGTCCGCCTTCGGCACGCGCACCGCGCTCCACGTGTCCGGGCTCGTGCCGAACCGGGAGTACGGCGCCCACGCGCACACCGAGCCCTGCGGTGAGACCGGCTCCGCGGCCGGACCGCACTTCCAGCACGTGCAGGGCCCCTCCGACGACCCCGCCTTCGCCAACCCGGAGAACGAGATCTGGCTCGACTTCACCACCCGCGCGTCCGGCAACGGCTTCGCGATGTCGAGCGTCGAGTGGGCGTTCGGCGAGCGGCGGCCGCAGTCGATCGTCATCCACGACCACCACACCTCCACCGCGCCAGGCGAGGCAGGCGATGCCGGTGACCGGCTCGCCTGCATCAACGTGGACTTCTAGGCGCCCGGAGGTGCCGCGACGGCGTCGTCCGGCGTTCTGAACGCGGAACTCGTGCTCCTGTACGCAGGACTCGCGGGTAGGAACGGGGGACTCGCCGTGCCTGCGACAATGGAGGCGTGACCGCAGCTCTGACCAAGCCCGCCCTGCGGATCGGCCCCTACGAGGTCGATCCGCCGGTGGTGCTCGCGCCGATGGCGGGCATCACCAACGTGGCGTTCCGCAGGTTGTGCCGCGAGTACGGCGCCGGACTCTACGTGTGCGAGATGATCACCGCCCGCGCCGTGGTCGAGCGTCACCCCGGCACCATGCACATGATGTCGTTCGACGAGGGCGAGTTCCCCCGGTCGATGCAGCTCTACGGCGTCGACCCCGCGACGATGCGCGAAGCCGTGAAGATCGTGGTCAGCGAGGGCCTCGCCGACCACGTCGACGCCAACTTCGGCTGCCCGGTGAGCAAGGTGACCCGCAAGGGCGGGGGCGCGGCGCTGCCGTACAAGCGCAGGTTGTTCGGCGAGATCGTCCGGGCCTCCGCCGAGGCGGCCGCGGCCGAGGGCGTCCCATTCACGGTGAAGTTCCGGGTGGGCATCGACGAGGACCACCACACCTACCTCGACGCGGGCCGGATCGCCGAGGCCGAGGGCGCCGCCGCGGTGTCCCTGCACGCGCGGACGGCGGCGCAGCGCTACTCCGGCCAGGCGGACTGGAGCCACGTCGCCCGCCTCAAGGAAGCCGTCACCACGATCCCCGTACTCGGCAACGGGGACATCTTCGCGGCGGACGACGCCCTGCGCATGATGGCCGAGACCGGCTGCGACGGCGTCGTCGTCGGCCGCGGCTGCCTCGGCAGGCCGTGGCTGTTCGGCGAGCTCGAAGCCGCTTTCCAGGGCAGGCCGGTGCCCGAGGGGCCCCGGCTCGGCGAGGTGGCCCGCGTGCTGCGCAGGCACGCCGAGCTGCTCATCGAGCACGACGGGCCGGACAAGGCCATGCGCGACCTGCGCAAGCACATGGCGTGGTACTTCATGGGCTTCCCGGTCGGCTCCGAGCTGCGCCGCGGGTTCGCCACGGTGTCCGCGCTCGACGAGCTCGACGAGCTCATCGCCCAGCTCGACCCCGACGTGCCGTTCCCGGCCGACGCCCTCGGCCCGCGCGGGCGCCAGGGCTCGCCCGGCAAGGTCACCCTGCCGCACGGCTGGCTGAACGACCCCGACGACCCATGCGTGCCGGAGGGCGCGGACATGATGCACTCCGGCGGCTGATCAGCCGCCGGAGAGCCGGATCGCCACCTCCGTCTCCCATTGCGCCGGGTCGGGCTGGACCTGCGGGTCGGTGCGGAACACCTCCAGCCTGCAGCCCCAGTGCTCCCCATCGGCGGCCGTCGTGCGGTCGAGCCGCAGGCCTTTCCGGCCCGCCCACTCCAGCAGCGCGGCGTTGACGTCGAACAGGGCGTCCGGATGGCCCCGGTGGAGCACCGTCGCGTACCTGCCCTCCGGCAGAGTCCCCAGGAACAGGTCGCTTTCGGTCGGCACGTCCGCCGCCACGGGCACCCCGGCCTGGACCACGTGCCGGCCGTCCCCGACGACCTCGAACCGGTAGAACGGCGGCCCCTCGGGCCCGGTGCCCTGCCCGGCGAGAAACGCAAACAGCTCCGGGACACGGGCGTTCAGCTCGCCGAAGGCCCGCCCGCTGACGTGGTGCCGGACGCCGACGTACCGCAGCGGGGCCCGGTGCTCGATGGTGGGTCGGATGTCCATAACAGGTGGTACGACGGGGCGGCCGAAAACTCAGCGCAACCGGGCGGGCAGATCGAACCGGGGGAACAGTCCGGCCGAGCCGAGGAACGTGGTCGTCCCGGTGATGTGGTCGTCCACGACGTCCAGCAGCACGAGCGCGAACGGTTCCAGACCGTCCGCACCGGGCCGGTACTGCCCGAACGCGGGCCTGCCGTTGGCCTCGGTGGGCACGAGCCGGTCGCCCGCGCACGCATCGCCCCCAGCCTCGAACACCTGCCGGATGTCGGCGCGGCCACGCAGCCACCAGGCGAACGGTGGCATCGACATCGTCGCGTCCTCGTGCAGCAGCGCGGTGAGCGTGTCGACGTCGTGCCGCTCGAACGCCGCGACGTAGCGGGCGAGCAGGTCCCGTTGCCTCTCGTCGAGCGGACGCAGCGGCTCGGCAGGCGCGGAGTCGACGTCCGCCAGGGTCGCCCTGGCACGCTGCAGCGCGCTGTTCACGGCGGCGACCGTGCCGCCGAGCAGCCCCGCGACCTCGGCGGCCCGCCAGCGCAGGACGTCCCGGAGGATCACCACCGCGCGCTGACGGGGTGGCAGGTGCTGCAGTGCCGCGACGAACGCCAGCCGGATCGACTCCCGCAGCACCGCGGCCTCGGCCGGGTCGGCATGCGGGGGCAGCACCCGGCTCTCCGGGACGGGCTGGACCCACGTGCTCTCCGGCAGCGGCGCGCCCAGCGCCCCGCCGGGCCGGGACGGCAGCCCCAGATCCATTGCCAGCGCGCGGCGCTGGCTGCTCGACAGCATGTCGAGGCAAACGTTGGTCGCGATCGAGTACAACCAGGTGCGCAGGCTCGCCCGCCGCTCGTCGTACCGCTCGAACGCCCGCCAAGCGCGCAGCAACGTTTCCTGCACGGCGTCCTCCGCCTCGAACGCCGAACCCAGCATCCGGTAGCAGTAGCCGGTCAGCCCGGCACGGTACGGTTCCAGTTGTGCGACCGTAGTTTCCATGAGCAAGTAGACTCTCTGCAGAGAATAAGACGCTACAATAAGTACCATGGCCAAGCGACAGTACGGACAGTTCTGCGGGCTGGCGCACGCCGCGGACCTCGTCGGTGAGCGGTGGACCCTGCTGATCGTTCGCGATCTGCTAGTCGGCGCCAAGAGATTCACCGACCTGCGACGCGGACTGCCCCGCATTCCGACGAACGTGCTCTCCAGCCGGCTCAAGCAGCTGGAAGGCGCCGGGGTCATCCAGCGCCGAGTGCTGCCGCGGCCGGACGGCTCCGTGGTTTACGAACTCACCGACTACGGCAACGAACTGGAGGCGATCGTGCTCGCGCTCGGCCGGTGGGGGGCGCGCACGATGGGCGAACCGGGCCCTGAGGACATCGTCACGCCGGACTCGCTGGTGATGGCCATGCGCTCGACGTTCCGCCGGGAGGCGGCACTCGGCCTCCAGGCGAGCTACGAGCTGCGGGTCGGCGACGTGGTCGTGCACCTGCGCATCGACCACGGCGAGCTGAAGGTGGCGGCGGGTGCCCAGGCGGACGCGGATCTGGTCATCGAGGCCGGACCGGCGATCAGGTCGCTGCTGGCGGCCGAGCTCACGCCCGCCGAGGCGGTCGAGAGCGGGAGCGTCCGGGTCACCGGGGACACCGCCCTGCTGGACCGCTTCGCCGAGGTCTTCCGGATCTGAGCAGCCTGGTCACCTCTCGTGAGTGCGCACACGAGTTCTAACTCGCGTAGCCACTCACGACCGATGAGTCAACTCTTGACAAGCGTGGTTGCTTTTAGCAAGCTTGCTCTCAAGCAACCGAGCAGTCGAGAAGAATCGAGGCACCTGATGTCCGCTGCACCCACCAAGGTCTTCATCAACCTCCCCGTCCAGGACCTGGGCAAGTCGATCGCCTTCTTCGAGCAGCTCGGCTTCTCGAACGACAAGAACTTCACCGACGAGAACGCTGGGGCCATCGTCATCAGCGACACCATCCACGTGATGCTGCTGAAAGAACAGTTCTTCCAGACGTTCACCAAGAAGGAGATCGCCGACGCCACGAAGTCGACCGAGGCGATCGTGTGCCTGAGCGCCGAGAGCAGAGCGGCGGTCGACGAGCTGGCCGACAAGGCGCTCGCAGCGGGCGGGCAGCCCGCGAACGACCCGCAGGACCACGGGTTCATGTACGGCCGCAGCTTCCAGGACCTCGACGGGCACCACTGGGAGATCATGTGGATGGACCCCTCCGCGGCGCAGCAGTAGGCAGAGCAGGCGACAGTAAGCGACGACAGTAACCGACACAGCCATACGCCCCGCCTCGAACGAGTGGTGGAACCGTTCGGCGGGGCGTATGGCTGCGCACCGTGTCCGTCCCCCACCACACCGTCCGGCTACCCGTCGTCCCCTTGAGCGATATTCGCCTTTCGGCCGTCCCCAGCGCGGCGCCGTGCTGTCTCTACAGACGACAACCGATGCATCGGGCAGCGCGACGGAGGCCGGCGTGGTGGTACGAAACAGGGCGCAGGACGGCGTGGAAGCCCGTGACTGCACAGACCTGCTCGCGGTGCACGAGTCCGTCGCGGACATGTTCGCCGCACAGGGAAACTGGCGAAGGGCCTACGAGCACCTGCGCTCGGCCCTCGACCTGGCCCGCGAGACCCGGTCCCCGCAGCCGCACGTGCCCGAGCAGTACCGGCACGAGGTCGAGCAACTGCGCCGCGAGAGCCTGACCGACGCCCTCACGGCGACGTTCAACCGCCGCTACCTCGACCGCCGCCTCGTCGATCTCCCCGCACCCGCGATCGCGCTGGTCGATTTGGACCTGTTCAAGCGGGTCAACGACACGTACGGCCACCAGGTCGGCGACCAGGTACTCCGCCTGGTCGTCGCCCTGTTGCAGCAGAGCCTGCCGCCGAACGGCTTCTGCGCCCGCTACGGCGGTGAGGAGTTCGTGCTCGTGCTTCCCGACACCGGACTACGCGCCGCCGTCATGATCGCGGAGCGTGCTCGCGCCCGCGTCGCCGCGCATACCTGGTCACGCCTGCGTCATGGCCTCGAAGTGACGATCAGCGCCGGGGTCGCGCTCCGCGCGGACACCCCCGGTGACCCGCAGGAACAGCTCATCGAGGCCGACTCCATGCTCTATGCGGCCAAGCGCGCCGGACGCAATCTGGTCGCCTACCGGGAACGTGAGCGCATCGACACGGTGCGCACTGTCCGTGGCGTACCGTTCGGCCATGCCCGCGAATGGAACTGCGCGGCATCCCTCGACCGTGGCTGACCTCGGGACGATAGAACAACTCTGCGTAAAAAACTCACGGCATGGTGTCGTCACGAACGGCGGGTATCCGTACGATAACGAACGCTGCCCGCCGGGCGATCAGACTCAGCGGGAGAACCTTGCTGAGAAAGGCTGCCACGGCACCACCACGCCGGATTGAGAAACCGGCGACCTGATCGGACCGACTGCGAAGGGAGACTGCGTGTCAGAGGACCGCAACGCTCCCGGCGAGAGTTCGCAGGCCGACGAGTGGCGCGCCCAAGCCCAGCAGAACCGCCGGGCAGCGGAGCGCAGGCGGCGCCGCTCCATGGAGGGCCAGGGCGGCATCAGCGTTTCCGAGGTGGTCGCCCGGCACACCGGCAGACGGCCACAGTTCGAGACCGGGCAGCAGCCGGTGCCACCGAAACCGGTGAGCAGGCCGCCCGAGCGGCCTGCCCCACCGCCCGCCGCCGAACCGCAGCGTCCTGTCCGCCCACGGCGGCCACCTGCCGCAAGACCGGACGAGCCGCCGCGGCGGCGTCCGCCGATGAACTCCGGACCGTTCCCGTCCGAGGCTCCGCAGGCACCACCGCCGCGGAGGCAGCCGCCGCAGGCCGCGCCACCGGCACCGGCGCCGCCACGGGTGAGCCCCGCGCCCCGGCCGGAGCCGCCGCGGGCCGAACCGCCACGCCCGGAAGCACCACGCCCGGAACAACAGCGCCCGGAACAGCATCCGTCCCGCGCGGAGCCCGCCCGCCCGGACGTGCGGCGCCCTGGCCGGCCGGTCCCCCCGCCGCCGGTGGTCGCACCGCCGCGCCGGGAGCCGCCCGCCGAACCGGTCCGGAACAGGAGCGGCCGGAACATGGCCGGGCCCGTTCCACCGTTACCCGAGAGCGAGCCGCCGACCCGGCGCACGCCGCCGCCGCCGCCGAAGCAGCCACCGCCGGTCGCACCGCCGCCGCGGCCCCGGCGCCCCATGGAGCGGCCGAAGCCGTCGCTCGAGGACCGGCTGACGATGACGGACCAGCTGGAACCGGTCGACGACGCCACGAAGTACCGCCGCAAGATCGATGACTCGCTGGCCCGCTTCTCCGCCGCACATGACGAGCTCGAAGCCGAGGAGCGGCAGCGCAGGCAGCGCCGGGAGCGGCTGGCCGAGCGGCTGGACCAGACCCGGACGAAGCTGCAGCGGGTGGTGTCCGCGACCTCGCAGCGGCTGCCGAAGCCCCTGCTCGCCGGTCACCCCGAAAACGCCGAGAACGACGCGAACGACGCGGACAGCGAGAACAACGCCGCCGCCGTCGATCCGGACCGCACCACGCGCAGCGTGCCTGCCGATGCCCCGCCGCCACGGCCCGCGCTTTCCGGGCGGGACCGCGAGAACCACGACTCCGGCACCGGCGGAGCGGGCCAGACGCGCCTGCAGGAGAAGAAGGAGCGGCGTGGCCGCCGCGTCGGCCGGGCCGGACGGATCACCGCGGTCGTGGCCGCCGCGCTGGTGTTCCTCGCGACCGGCGCGGCCTGGGGCACCAAGACGTGGTTCAACGCGAAGTTCACCGAGATCCTCGCGCTGGACGAGAACTCGGCCGACATCCGCAACGCCTCGGCACAGCTGGGCGACGAGAACTTCCTCATCATCGGCTCGGACACCCGGGAGGGCGCCGAGCTCGAGGACAACATCGGGGACACGGGCGGCGTCCCAGGAGCGCGCTCGGACACCATGATGCTGGCGCACGTTCCCAAGGATCGCGACCGCGCCGTGGTGGTGTCGTTTCCCCGGGATCTCGAGGTCAGCCGCCCGGACTGCGCGCGCTGGAACCCCGAGACGGGCGAGTACGGCGAAGTCGTCGCGGGCGGCGACCAGGTGAAGCTGAACACCGCCTTCGCGGTCGGCGGCCCCCGGTGCATCACGAAGGTGGTCCAGCAGCTGTCCGGAATGAAGATCAACCACTTCGTGGGTATCGACTTCCAGGGCTTCAAGGGCATGGTCGACGCCGTCGACGGCGTGCCGGTGCACGTCGACGAGCCGATGCGGGACGCCGAGCTCGGAATGATCATCTCCCAGACCGGGGACGTCGTGTTGCGCGGCGACCAGGCCCTGAACTTCGTCCGCGCCCGCAAGGTGTACGGCGACCCCACCTTCTCCGACTACGGCCGGATGCAGCGGCAGCAGGAGTTCATGTCCTCGCTGCTCAAGACCACGATGTCGCGCAAGGTGCTGCTGGACATGGGCAAGCTGACCGACTTCGTCAACGCGTTCGCCGCCTCCACCTTCGGCGAGAACATCGGCGTCGACCAGTTGCTGACGCTGGCCCAGTCCATGCGTGGCCTGGACGCGGGCAGCGTGGTCTTCATGACCGTGCCGACGGTCGGGGAGGCCAATGAACGCGGCAACGAGGTCCTGCTGGAGAAGGACACCGGCGAGCTGTTCCAGGCGCTGATCCAGGACACGCCGCTGCCCGGCGAGGAGCCCGAGCCCAGCAGCCCACCCACCGTGACCGGCCAGCAGGCCGCGCCCGCATAGCCGAACCGGCCCGGCACCACAACTGGAGCCGAACATGTAAGCCCGCATTCATGTCCGGTTCACTCCGCGGCCCGGCACCGGTGCTGCACTGGACGTAAAGTGGCGGCCATGCGCGAGGCTTACCACGTTGAACTCGAAAACCTGGCGAACAACCTGGCCGGGATGTCCAGCCAGGTCGCCGACGCCATGGAGCGGGCGACGCGGGCCATGCTGGAGGTCGACCTGGAGCTGGCCGAGCAGGTCATCAGCGACGACGTCAAGGTGGACGACGCACGAGCCGAGTGCGAGGAGCAGGCCTACGCGCTGCTCGCGTTGCAGGCTCCGGTGGCCACCGACCTGCGTACCGTGCTCGCTGCCATCCACGCGGCCGAGAGCCTGGAGCGCATGGGCGATCTGGCCTTGCACGTCGCGAAGGCGGCCCGCCGCAGACATCCCGAGCCGGTGCTGCCGGACGCGGTGCGCTCGTACTTCTCCGAGATGGGCGAGGTCGCCGTCCGGCTGGCCAGGCAGGCGGAGCAGGTCATCAAGACCAGGGACGTCGACGCGGCCCGCACCATCGAGTCCGACGACGACCGGGTCGACGACCTGCACCGGCACCTGTTCACGGTGATCATGGACAAGGAGTGGCCGCACGGCGTCGCCTCCGCGGTGGACGTGACCCTGCTCGGCCGCTTCTACGAGCGCTATGCCGACCACGCCGTCTCGGTGGCCAGGCGCATGGTGTTCGTCGTCACCGGAAAGATGCCGGGCTACACCAGCGACGACATCTGATCTCGTGAATGCGGAGACGAGTTCTCACTCGCCGCAAACACTCACGAGCCTGTTGCTTACCTGACGTCCACCTTTTGTATGACGGCCTTCACACTCCATGACAACACACAGTTACGTCTCTGTGATGTAGCCGTGACGACGCTTTCTTGTCGGGCTTCATTCATGTTTCGTTCACCCGCACTGCCCTGCGGTGTCATGTCCCGCACTTAGCGTCCAGCCCGTGAGCATGTCCACGAGTCGGCTCAGGCCGACCGGAAAACTTCGGAAGAGGTTAATTGTGAAGCGTACCACCCTGGGCCGCGCTCTCGCCCTCCCAGCGGCAGCAGCGCTCACCTTCGGCCTGGTGGCCTGTGGCTCGGCGAACGAGCCCAGCGACAGCGGTGGCAACGGTGGCGGTTCGGGACTGTCCGGCACCATCTCCGGTGCTGGCGCCAGCTCGCAGGACGCCGCGCAGCAGGCCTGGCGCGCCGGCTTCATCGAGGCGAACCCCGACGTGACGGTCAACTACGACCCGATCGGTTCCGGCGGCGGCCGTGAGCAGTTCGTCAACGGCGGCTCCGACTTCGGCGGCACCGACGCCTACCTGGACGAGGAGGAGCTGGCCGGTGCCAACGAGCGCTGCGGCCAGGTCGTCGAGGTGCCGACATACGTCTCGCCGATCGCCGTGATCTTCAACGTCGAGGGCGTCAACGAGCTCAACCTGAAGCCGGCCACGATCGCCAAGATCTTCAACCAGCAGATCACCAATTGGAACGACCCGGCCATCGCCGCGGACAACCCCGGCGTACAGCTGCCGGACAAGACGATCACGCCGGTGAACCGCTCGGACGAGTCGGGCACCACGGAGAACTTCGTCGAGTACCTCAAGGCCACGGCCCCGCAGGACTGGCCGCACGAGGTCAGCGGTGACTGGCCGGTGGCCGGCGGCGAGGCGGCGCAGGGCACCTCCGGCGTGGTCCAGGCCGTTTCCGGTGGCGACGGCACGATCGGCTACGCCGACGCCAGCCAGGCCCGCGAGCTGAGCACTGCCAAGGTCGGCGTGGGCGGCGAGTTCGTCCAGTACTCGCCCGAGGCGGCCGCCAAGGTGCTTGAGGTCTCGGAGCGCGTCGAGGGCCGTGGTGACTACAGCTTCGCCTACGACCTCGCCCGCGACACCACCGAGGCGGGCACCTACCCGATCGTGCTGGTGTCCTACGGCATCGCGTGCGCCAACTACGACGACGCGAACAAGGCCGAGCTGGTGAAGGCCTACTTCAACTACATGATCAGCGAGGAGGGTCAGCAGGCCGCGGCCGAGTCCGCCGGGTCCGCACCGATCTCTGATGCTCTGCGGCAGCAGATCCAGCCGGCCGTCGACGCCATCTCCTCCGGCAGCTAGTCCGGCCAGCCCTTATGGTCTCCGGTGGTCACCTGAGCAGGTGACCACCGGAGACTTCTGGACTTCTGCGACAGAGCATCGAGAAAGGGAGAAACAGTGCCCTCCAGCACAGAGAGGACACGGGCCCACCGGGCGCCGCAACGGCCGGGGGACCGCGTCTTCGCCGGGCTCTCGACCGGGGCGGGAGTCCTCATCCTCGTCGTCCTGGCCGGGGTCGCCGCCTTCCTGCTCACCGAGGCCTGGCCCGCGCTGGTGGCCCCCGCGGAGGACATTCCCGGCGGCGAGGGCGTCGCCATCTACATCTGGCCGCTGCTGTTCGGCACATTGCTCTCGGCCTTCCTGGCACTACTGATCGCGGCGCCGCTGGCCGTGGCCATCGCCCTGTTCATCACCCACTACGCCCCGCGCCGGATCGCCCAGGCACTCGGCTACCTCATCGACCTGCTGGCCGCGGTGCCGAGCATCATCTACGGCCTGTGGGGCATCGCCGTGCTCGCGCCGCTCTCCGTGGAACCCAGCGAGTGGCTCGCCGAGAACCTCGGGTTCATCCCGCTGTTCGCGGGCCCCGCCACATCGACCGGCCGCACCATGCTCGTCGCGGTGATCGTGCTCGCGGTGATGATCCTGCCGATCACCTCAGCGGTGGTCCGGGAGGCCTTCCGCCAGACGCCCCGGCTGCACGAGGAGGCTTCGCTCGCGCTCGGCGCGACGCGCTGGGAGATGATCCGGATGGCGGTGCTGCCGTTCGGCCGCTCCAGCATCATCGGCGCCTCGATGCTCGGCCTCGGCCGCGCACTCGGCGAGACGATGGCCGTCGCGATCGTGCTGTCGGTGTCCGGCGGCGTCACCTTCAACCTGATCAGCAGCGGCAACCCCAAGACGATCGCCGCGAACATCGCGCTGGACTTCCCCGAGTCGACCGGGATCGCGGTGAACACCCTGATCGCGTCCGGCCTCGTCCTCTTCGCCGTCACCCTGCTGGTGAACATGGCGGCCCGCGCGGTGATCAACCGGCGTCGTGAATTCTCGGGAGCCAACTGATGCCTACGACGACGTCCCGCGACCAGGGACCCGACCTGCACACGCCGCTGAACGCGGCGCCGCTGACCCACGGGCAACTTCCGCGCCGCGCGCCCCAGTCCGTCTTCCTCGCGGCCCTGGTGGCCGGCATCGCACTCCTGCTGAGCGGCTGGAACGTCGCCGCGGCGGCGATCGTCGCCGGCTTCGGCTACGCGGTCGTGGTCTACGCCTGGTCCCGCGCGGTCGAGGGGCCGAGGAAGGCCACCGACCGGCTGGTCACGGCCGTGGTCACCGGTGCCTTCCTGCTCGCGCTCATCCCGCTGATCTCGGTGGTGTTCACCGTGATCTCCAAGGGCGCCCCCCGGTTCGACGACCAGTTCTTCACGTACTCGATGCGCGGAGTCGTCGGCGAGGGCGGCGGCGCCTACCACGCCATCATGGGCACGCTGATCATCACCGGCCTCGCGGCGCTGATCTCCGTCCCGATCGGCCTGCTCACGGCCATCTACCTGGTCGAGTACGGCCGCGGCAAGCTGGCCAGGGCGATCACCTTCTTCGTCGACGTGATGACCGGCATCCCCTCGATCGTCGCCGGGCTGTTCGCCTACGCGCTGTTCGCGCTGATCTTCGGGCCGGGTGTCCGGATGGGCATCATGGGTGCCGTCGCGTTGAGCGTGCTGATGATCCCGGTGGTCGTGCGGTCCACCGAGGAGATGCTCAAGATCGTGCCGAACGAGCTGCGGGAGGCGGCGTACGCGCTGGCGGTGCCGAAGTGGCGCACCATCGTGAAGGTCGTGCTGCCCACCGCGCTCGCCGGGATCGCGACCGGGGTGACGCTCGCCGTCGCCAGGGTGATCGGCGAGACGGCACCGCTGCTGGTCACGGTCGGGATCACGTCGAGTGACAACTTCAATCCGTTCGACGGACGGATGGCGACACTGCCGGTATTCTCGTATTACCAGTACGTGACGCCCGGAGTACCGCCGGACCCGGCACTCAACCGGGCGTGGACAGCAGCGCTCACGCTCATCATCATCGTGATGGTGCTCAACCTCGCCGCCCGGCTCATCTCCCGACTGTTCGCACCGAAGACCCGCGGCTAGCGGCAACACCGGAGCAAAGGAAGCACTGTGGCCAAGCGCATCGAGGTCAAGGACCTCGACATCTACTACGACAAGTTCCTCGCCGTGCAGGGCGTGTCGATGACGATCCAGCCGCGGTCGATCACCGCACTGATCGGCCCGTCCGGCTGCGGAAAGTCGACGTTCCTGCGCACGCTCAACCGGATGCACGAGCTGGTGCCCAACGCCCGGGTCGACGGCAAGATCTTCATGGACGACGAGGACCTCTACGGTCCCGGCGTGGACCCGGTGAGCGTCCGCAGGGAGATCGGCATGGTCTTCCAGCGGCCCAACCCGTTCCCGACGATGTCCATCTACGAGAACGTCGCGGCCGGGCTGCGCCTGAACAGCACGCGGATCAAGAAGGCCGACCTGGACGAACTCGTGGAGCGCTCGCTGCGCTCGGCGAACCTGTGGGAAGAGGTCAAGGACCGGCTGAACCGGCCCGGCTCCGGCCTCTCCGGCGGGCAGCAGCAGCGGCTGTGTATCGCCAGGGCGATCGCGGTCCAGCCGGGCGTGCTGCTGATGGACGAGCCCTGCTCTGCGCTCGACCCCATCTCCACGCAGGCGATCGAGGACCTGATGCTCGAACTCAAGTCCGACTACACGATCGTCATCGTGACCCACAACATGCAGCAGGCGGCCCGGGTCAGTGACGTCACCGGATTCTTCAACCTGCGCGGCGTCGGCCAGCCGGGCGAGCTGGTGGAGATCGACGAGACCACGAAGATCTTCTCCACCCCGAGCAACAAGGCGACCGAGGACTACATCTCGGGCCGCTTCGGCTGATCCGGCCCCGCGTACTGGACGTCGACCTCGTACGGTTCGAAGCCCAGCTTGCGGTACACGGCGACGGCCGCAGCGTTGTCGCCCTCGACGTAGAGGATCACCTGGCGCAGCCCGAGGGCGCGGAGGTGGCGCAGGCCCGCGAGCGTGAGGGCCTTGCCGAGCCCGCTGCCCTGCGCCCGCGGGTCCACGCCGACGACGTAGACCTCGCCGACGGGTTCCCCGCCGAACCGATGCGGGTCGGGCGGATGGACCTTCGTCCAGTGGAAGCCGACGAGCTCACCTTCGGCGTTCTCGGCCAGGAAGAACCCGTCCGGGTCGAACCAGCTCTCCGACTCGGCCTCGCGAAGCTGCGCCACGCTGAACGCCGACTGCTCGGGGTGCCAGTCGAAGGCCCGGGCATTGACGTCGATCACGGCCTGCTCGTCCTGGCCCGGCACGAACGTGCGCATCCTCACCCCGCCTGCGGGCGCCGGCTCCGGCCAGTCGGCGTCACCGACCAGGGCGCGCATGACGAGCAGCTCGCGGGCCCTTTCGAGGCCGGCCCTCGCGGCCAGCCGCGCGGCGGCGGGGTGATCGCCGTGGGCCCAGACCCGGAGCCCGGTGGGTACTCGCTCGGCCAACGCGTCGAGCAGGGTCCGCCCGTAGCCCCTGTTGCGGCGCCCGGGATGCACGATCAGCTCGGCGACCTTCCGGCCGAACGCGTCGCCGCGCTCGTCCAGGTGGGCGTAGCCGAGGAGCTCATCGCCCTCGCGAGCGAGCAGGTGACTGCCACCGGAGAACTCGGGGGGCAGCGGACCCGTGGTCTCCACCTCGGGCCTGCCGTCGGTCTCCCGGGCCGCGAGCAGCAGCGCGCGCACGCGTTCGGTCCGCGCATCGTCCAGATCGTCGACCCACGCCGTGTTGAGCATGAGTCGACACTATCGCTACCTGGCCGAGAACTCGTTCGCCTCGGACGGCTGACGCGCGGCCTGCGGCGTGCCGCCCCGCACCGGGCCGATGGCCTTGGCGGGCCGCTCGAACTTGTAACCGACGTTGCGCACGGTGCCGATCATCTGCTCGTGTTCGGGGCCGAGCTTGGCGCGCAGCCGCCGCACGTGCACGTCCACCGTGCGGGTACCGCCGAAGAAATCGTAGCCCCAGACCTCCTGCAGCAGCTGGGCCCGGGTGAACACCCGGCCCGCGTGCTGCGCCAGGTACTTGAGCAGCTCGAACTCCTTGTAGGTGAGCTCCAGCGTGCGCTTGCGCAGGCGCGCGGTGTAGGTCGCCTCGTCGATGACCAGATCCCCCACCCGCAGCTCCGCGTCGACCTGCGTGGTGACACCGTCACGCGTGGTGGCCAGCCGCAGCCGGGCGTCCACCTCGGCCGGGCCCGCGGTGGGCAGCATGATGTCGTCGGCGCGCCACTCGGCACTGACCGCGACGAGGCCGCCCTCGCCGACCACCGCGACGACGGGCGTGCTTGCCTCGTCGTCGCCCGCGCCCTTGAGCAGGCGCGACAGGCTCTTGGCGGAGGCCAGGTCGCTGCGGGCGTCGAGCAGGATGACGTCCCGGTGACCGGCGTCGAGCAGGGCGGTCACCTCGGGAGCACGCACCCGGACCGTGTGCGGGAGCAGGTCGAGAGCGGGCAGTACCGATGTGGCGTCGGACTCCGCTGTGAGTACCAGTAGGTCCAGGCTCATGGCCACCGCCCTATATCTTGGGATCGCCTCGCGTACAGCTCCGGCCGGTCCTCAAGGAGAATAGCGGGTGGAAACCGGACTGTCTCGCCCGTGAAATCGGCATCACACGAGGTCGTACGGGGTCCCACGGGGTAAAGAGCCTGCCAGGTAACAGATCGGACGCGATTGTGAGCAACGCTGTGGTGACTCGGCAAACCCGGCCCTCCGGCCGGCGCAAAGGCCGCCGGGCGAGGAAGATCTTCGTCGTACTCGTGGTCTTCGTCGGACTGCTCGTGGGTGCCGACTTCGCCGCCGCCGCGTTCGCCGAGCACACCGTGTCACAGAAGGCCCGCGAGCAGCTCGGCCTCGCCGACGACCCGGCGGTGACGATCAACGGCTTCCCGTTCGCCACCCAGGCGTTGTCCGGCGAGTACGACCACATCACCGTCTCCGCGGAGGGGGTTCCGGTGCAGGACACGCTCCGCGACGTCGCGATCCGGGCCGACCTGCGCGACGTCACCGCGCCGCTGTCGGACCTGACCGCGGGCAACATGGAGGCGATCACCATCGGCGACCTCGAGGGACAGGTGACGCTGAAGGCCAGCGACATCTCCCGCGTCGAGCCGCTGACCAACATCGAGAACCTGCGGATCGAACCGGCCTCGGAGGAGTACGTCCGCAGCGGCGAGGGCTCCGACGGCACGGGCGACCCGGACTCGGGCTCCGGCTCGACGGACTCGGAGGAGGGCTCGACCGCGGGCGTGCGGCTCTCCGGCGAGGCACAGATCGCGGGGGAGCGGGTCGAGATCTTCGCCTTCGCCATGATCGAACTCGACGGCACCGCGATCCGCATCACGCCGCAGCGGCTCCAGTTCGGGAATGACCGGGAGACGACGGTCGTTCCCCGGGAGGTGCAGGAGGCGCTCCTGCCGAACTTCGAGGCGGACATCAACACCGGTGAGCTGCCCTTCACGGTGACGCCGACGACCGTCAAGGTCGATCCCGGCTCCATCACCATCAAGGGCAAGGCCAGCAACGTGACCTTCTCCGGGGCGTCCGCGGGACAGTGACGACACCGACACCGACACCGACACCGACACCGCCGAGGAACATGCCATGACCGGTCTGTGGGTCCTGGTCGCCACGCTGGTGGCCGGCCTGGTCGCGGGTGGCGTGCTCGCCGCCCGCAACGGGCGGATCCGCGGTTCGGGGCGGGCCGGACAGACACCACGGACACTGCCGGGGCCGGTCGTGGAGGCCCTCGACCCCGCGGCGAGCGTGACCCTGGTCCAGCTCTCGACCACCTTCTGCGCGCCGTGCAGGCAGGCCCGCACGGTGCTGGCCGGCCTGGCCGAGCGCACCGAAGGGCTGCACCACGTCGAGCTGGACGTGACGAACCGGCCGCAGGTGGCACAGGAACTCGGCGTGCTCCGGACCCCGACCACCCTCGCGCTCGGCCGCGCCGGTGAGGAGTTGCTGCGCGTCAGCGGCGTCCCCCGGAGCGGGGAGCTGCTCGCCGCTCTCGAACCGCACCTCGGCTGAGCGGCCCTCCCACCTGGTAGGACGGCGCCGGCGCCGCTCGTCCCACAGACTGAACGCTGTTCCCACTGTCAGGGAGTCTGGGTACCCTTGGCGCCGTGGACCGGCTGCCCCTTCACCTCCTGACGCAGCGCCGCGCGGTGGATCTGTGCCGCGTGCGCAGCAGCCTGTGTTCGTCGTGCCGATAGTTCCGGCTCGACGTCCAGCTCAGGAGGTGCCATGTCAGCAAGTCCCGCGGTCGACCCCCGCGGCCCGCGCTTCGCCGCGGCGGTGACCACGGTGGTGCTGGCCGTGGTGCTGGTCACCGGCTGGTGGCCGCTGCTCGCGGCGCAGACGGTGGTGTTCGCCATCGGTGCCTTCGTGGGGTTGCGGCCGGCCCCGTACTCGGTGCTCTACCGGCTGCTCGTCGCGCCCCGGCTGCGGCCGACCACCGAACGTGAGGATGCGGCGCCGCTGCGGTTCGCGCAGGCGGTCGGTTTCGTGTTCGCCCTCGTCGGCACGGTCGGTTACGCGTCCGGGCTGACGACGGTGGGCATCGTGGCGACGGCGTTCGCCCTGTTCGCCGCGTTCCTCAACGCGGCGTTCAACTTCTGCCTCGGCTGCGAGGCTTACCTGCTCCTCCGGCGGTTCACACCACGCGCCGGGCAAGCGTGAAGACAGTCCCCCGATCGAGAAAACGAGTAGAGAAAGTGAGTGCCGCTCAATGAGCCGTGAAGACGTCCTGGTCACCACCCAGTGGGCAGAGGACAACCTCAACACTCCCGGCGTGGTGTTCGCCGAGGTCGACGAGGACACCACCGCCTATGACGGCGGGCACATCCCGGGGGCGGTGAAGATCGACTGGAAGAACGACCTGCAGGACCCGGTCCGCCGGGACTTCGTCGACAGGGCCGGCTTCGAGGCGCTGCTGTCGGAGAAGGGCATCGGCAACGACGACCTGGTGGTCCTCTACGGCGGCAACAACAACTGGTTCGCCGCGTACGCGTACTGGTACTTCAAGCTCTACGGCCACGACAAGGTCAAGCTCCTCGACGGCGGCCGCAAGAAGTGGGAGCTCGACGGCCGCGAGCTGAGCACCGACGAGGTCAAGCGCGAGCGCACGAACTACACCGCCAAGGACCAGGACCTCAGCCTGCGGGCGTTCCGGGACGAGGTCGTGGACGCGATCAACACCAAGAACCTGGTGGACGTGCGCTCGCCGGACGAGTTCTCCGGCAAGCTGCTGGCGCCGGCGCACCTGCCGCAGGAGTCCGCGCAGCGGGCCGGCCACATCCCGAGTGCGGTGAACGTGCCGTGGTCCAAGGCGGCCAACGAGGACGGCACGTTCAAGTCCGCCGAGGAGCTCGCCGAGCTCTACCGGGAGGCGGGTCTGGACACCTCGAAGCCGACCATCGCCTACTGCCGGATCGGCGAGCGTTCCAGCCACACCTGGTTCGCGCTGCACGAGCTGATCGGGCTCGAGGACGTGAAGAACTACGACGGTTCGTGGACGGAGTACGGCTCGCTGGTCGGCGTGCCGGTCGAGACGGGAGCGAAGTGATGAGTGACGGTTGCGGTGCCCCCGCGCAGACGGCGATCGCCGCCGACGCGGACACGAACGGACAGGTCGTCGTCGCGGGCAAGGTGACCGGCGGCGAAGGGCCGCTCGGTGGCGCCTTCGTGCGGCTGCTCGACGCCGACGGCGAGTTCGCCGGCGAGGTGCAGGCCTCCGCGGAGGGTGACTTCCGGTTCTACGCCGCCCCGGGCAGCTGGACGGTGCGCGCGCTGCACCGCTCCGGCAACGGCGAGGCTTCGGTCAGCGCCGAAGGCCCCGGGCTGCACCAGGTCGCCATCGCGGTCGCCTGACGGTTTCGTGTAGTGAAGGCCACCGGCATCCGTGCTGGTGGCCTTCACCGCGTCCGGGGCGGAGGGGTTATCCTTCGCCCGTGGAAATTCTGTTTACGACGCTGCTGGTGCTGGCCATCGTCGCCACGACATGGTTCGGTGGCTACGTCGTCTACCGGCTGTACTCCGATCAGCGCTGAGTGCCGGGTTCGATGACTTCCAGCGGTGACGAGGCGATCCGCGCCGCGGCCGAGCGAGCCGAGAGCACGGCCGGGCGCAACATCCCACAGCTCGACGACCTGCCCATCCAGGGCGACACGGCCAACCTGCGCGAGGGGCCGAGCCTCAACGACGCCTGCCTGGCGCTGCTGCCCCTGGTCGGTGTGTGGCGCGGCGAGGGTGAGATCAGCTATCCGACGATCGACGGCCCGTTCCGGTTCGCGCAGCAGCTCACCATCTCCCACGACGGTCGCCCTTTTCTGTGCCACGAGGCCCGCTCGTGGCTGCTCGACGCCGACGGCAACGTGATCCGGCCCGCCGCGCGCGAGACCGGCTGGTGGCGGCCGCAGGCGGACGACACGATCGAACTGCTGCTCACCCACTCCAGCGGCATCCTCGAACTGTTCTACGGCAAGCCGACGAAGCAGACGGCGTGGGAGCTGGGCACCGACGCGGTCGTGCGCAGCGTCAGCGCCAAGGACGTCACGGCCGCGAAGCGGCTCTACGGGATCGTGGGCAACGGCGACCTCGGCTACGTCGAGGAACGCGCCATGGTCGGCGAGCCGATGACGCCGCACGCGTCGGCGCTACTGCACCGCGTCGTCGGCTAACGCCCCTCGTGAGTGCGCACACGAGTTCTAACTCGCGTGCGCACTCACGAGGCGTACTCGTCCTCGTAGGCCTGCGCCAGCTCCGCGTGGATCGCGGCGGAGTCCGGCAACGGTTCGCCGTCCAGCGTGTGCACCCTGGTCAGCTTGCGCACCGACGAGGCGAGGAAAACGCCGTCCGCCGAGGGCAGATCCGCCGCCGCCAGCGGTTCGACCTTCGTGCTCCAGCCCAGCCGCTCGGCGGCCCGGAACACGCTCTCCTGGGTGGTGCCGCGCAGGATGCCGATGGACGGCGGCGGCGTGTAGAGCGTCCGGCCGCGCGCGAGGATCACGTTGGAGGTCGGCCCTTCCAGCACGGAGCCGTCGGTGCCGGTGAAGATGACGTCCGCGGCGCCGCGCCGGGCGGCCTCCCGCCAGGCCGCCATGTTGATGGCGTAGGACAGCGACTTGGCGCCGAGCAGCAGCCACGGCGCACGGTCCGCCAGCCCCGGGTCGATGCCCCGGTCGAGGGTGACCGCGGCGACGCCGTCGGCCCTGGCCCGCACGTACCTGTCGCTGATCTCGCTGCCCACCGCGAACGCGGTCGGTGTCGCGGTCGGGTCGTCCTCGACGCCGCGCGTGTAGACCAGCTTCAGCGCCATCTCGGACGGGCCGGACCAGTTGTCGATCACCAGCCGCGTCACCCGTTCCCACGCCGCCCGGTCCGGCTCGGGCAGGTCGAGCATCGCCGCGGACCTGGCCAGCCGGTCGAGGTGCGGACCGAGCTCCCGGGGCCGGCCGTCGACGACGAGGACCGTCTCGAAGACGCCGTCACCGCGGAGCAATCCGAGGTCGTCGACCCGGATGTGGGCCGCGGTGGGATCGGCCAGGGTTCCGTCGAGGAAGGCGAGCACGCGCATGGGGCCACCGTACTCACATACGATCGAGGACATGACGTACCAGTCGCCGCTGCTCGACCACCATGGCGCGGTCGCAACGCCCGAAGGCCATCCGGAGACCGGGATCCCCTGGCACTGGGGTGACCCGTTCGCCGAGCAACGCACGGCGGTGCGCGGGGTCACCGTCGTGGACCGATCGCACCGGGAGGTGATCGCGGTCCGCGGCGAGGAGCGGCTGTCGTGGTTGCACCTGGTGATCTCGCAGCACGTCACCGCCTTGCCCGAGGGATCGGGCACGGAGGCACTCGTGCTCGACAGCCACGGCCGGATCGACACGCACATGGTGCTCGCGCACACCGACGGCACCGTCTGGCTGGACTCGGATCCGCAGCCGCAGGCGACCAGTGCGCTGCCGAAGGGCGGGAAGCAGACCCTGCTGGAGTACCTCGAGGCGATGAAGTTCTGGGCCAAGGTGGAGCTGACCGACGCCACCGGCGAGCTGGCCGTGCTCACGCTGCTCGGCCCGGAGATCCCGAAGGTCCTCGACGTCGAGCTCGCCGGCGAGCCCTATGCCGTCGCCGATCTGCCCGGCGGCGGGTTCGCGCGCCGCATGCCCTGGCCCGGCCACGACGCCGTGGACCTGCTCGTGCCGAGGACCGCGCTGGATGAATGGTGGGGCAGGCTCACCGACGCGGGTGCGCGGCCCGCCGGGATCTGGACGTTCGACGCGCTGCGGGTGGAGTCGCTGCGCCCGCGTCTCGACGTCGACACCGACGAGCGCACGATCCCGCACGAGGTGAACTGGATCGGCTCGGCCGCGCACGTCGCGAAGGGCTGCTACCGGGGGCAGGAGACGGTGTCGAAGGTGCACAACGTCGGGAAGCCGCCGCGGCATCTGGTGCTGCTGCACCTCGACGGGTCGCCGGAGATCTACCCGGAGACGGGTGATCCCGTGCTGCTCGGCGACCGGACGGTCGGCCGGGTGGGCAGCGTGGCGCAGCACCACGAGCTGGGCCCGGTCGCCCTCGCGCTGGTCAAGCGTTCGACGCCGACGGAAGCCGAGCTGCTGGTCGGCGCCGAGGACCGGGTGGTGCAGGCTTCGATCGATCCGGACTCGGTGCCCGGTGAGCGGGTGGCGCCGGGCCGGGAGGCGGCGCAGCGCCTGCGGGGGTAGCAGCGACAGCACAGCGCCCCAATGCGGCACCGCGTGCGCTCAACGCAACCAACGCCGCATCGGGGACACGCGCTCAGGCCCGGACCGGCGGCAAGCGATCACGTGACTGCGGTACCGTCGCGTGCCCACCCTGGTGTGTCCGACCGATGTAGAGCAGGATGACCCCCGTGATCGAAGTCCGGCCCGGCGGGCGCCGTCGCATCGACCGTGTCCTCGCCGCCGACTATGTGCGTGACCTGAACACCCTGACGCTGGCGAACCTGCGCGAGCGGCGGGACGAGGCCGCCCAGGAGGAGACGGACCTGTCCTACCTGCGCCGCCTGCTGCACGCCCGCATCGACATCGTCCGCGCCGAGCAGCAGCGCCGCAGCTCCGGCGGCGAGGCCAGCATCGTCGACCAGCTCGCCACGATCCTCGCCGACAACGCCATCGGCCCGGCGGCGGGATCCGGCCGTCACCAGCCGCTCGAACCGTCCCGGGCGGGCGAGTACCGGCGGCGCGCCGAGGCGCTCGTGGGTGACGCGGACCTCTCGGACGTGTCCTCGCTCACCGACGAGAAGCTGGCCGAGACGCTGAGCACCTACCGCGAGCAGGAGGCGTCGGTCTCGATGCGCCGGCGCGAGGTCCAGGCCGTGGTCGACGCGTTGAACGCCGAGATCGCCGGCCGCTACGCGCAGGGCACGGCGTCGGTGGACGAGCTGCTGGCCAGCGAGCGGCGGAGGGACGACGCGGATTGACCGGGCCCGCCCTCGTCGAGGTCGTTCGCTCCGGGGTCGTCGAGAGCGTCCACCACGGCGCACTGGTGATCACCGCCCCGGACGGCTCCGTGCGGCTCGCCATCGGCGAGACCGACCGGCCGGTGTATCCGCGCTCGTCGACGAAGCCGTTGCAGGCCCTCGGCATGCTGCGCGCGGGCCTGCGGGTCGACGCCGCCGAGCTGGCGCTGGTGTGCGCGTCACACAGCGGGGAGTCCGCGCATGTCGAGGGCGTTTCGGCGCTGCTCGGCCGGGCCGGGCTCACCGAGGACGACCTGCGCTGCCCGCCGGACTACCCGCTGCACGAGCCGAGCAGGCTGGCCGCGATCCGCGCGTGGCCCGGCAGCCGCCGCGGCGCGATGAACTGCTCGGGCAAGCACGCCGGGATGCTGGCCACCTGCGTGCACAACGGCTGGTCCACGGGCGACTACCTGGATGAGCGGCACCGGCTGCAGCAGGCCATCGCCGGCACGGTGGCGGAGCTGACCGGTGAGCCGATCGCGGCCACCGGCGTGGACGGCTGCGGGGCGCCGCTGTTCGCCTACTCGCTGACCGGCCTCGCCCGCGCGTTCGGCAGGCTGGCCGCCGCCGGCGAAGGCGCCGAGCGGCGGGTCGCCGACGCCATGCGCGCACATCCGTGGCTGGTGGCGGGCACCGGCCGCGAGGACACGCTGTTGATGCTCGCGGTGCCCGGGCTCCTGGCGAAGGTCGGCGCGGAGGGCGTGCACGCGGTCGCCCTTCCCGATGGCACGGCGGTGGCCTGCAAGATCGCCGACGGCGCCGCCCGCGCGCGCAGGCCGCTGGTCGTCGCTGCGCTGCGCGCGCTGGGCGCCGTGCCGGACAACCCGGCGGCCGCCTCGGTGCTGGACGGCCTCGGCCGCGGGCACGGCGAGGTGCTCGGCGGCGGCGCCCAGGTAGGCGAGCTGCGGCTGACTCGTGAGTGCGCACGCGAGTTAGAACTCGTGTAGGCACTCACGAGCGGGGGGGCGGGCGGCTCGGTCAGTTGAACCGTTCCCGCGCGGCCATGTCGCCCCAGTAGTCGCGCAGCTCCTGGAACGACTCGGCCAGCTCCTCTACGTCGTCGTTGCGCAGCGCCTCAAGGATCGTCTGCACCTCGTCGGCCGACGTGTCGGTCTCCAGGATCGGGTCGGTGACGAGCTGCACCAGTCCGCCGTAGTCCAGCTCCACCGCCGAACGGGCGTCGAAGCTCGCCAGCCAGCGTCCGGTCTCGGCGAGCACCCTGGCCGGGCTGGACTCACCGAGCGCGCCCTCCACGAGCTCCGCCGCCTCGGCGATGCGCCTGCGCGCGTCGCTCATCGTGACCCGCCAGGACAGCTCCCGGTCCGGGTCGAGCTGCCCGGTACCGAGCACGAGCCTGCGCTGGCCGGGTTCGACCAGGGAGAACCACGGCAGCGGCACGGTCCATGCCGTGGACAGCACGTGCATCGCGGGTCTGCGCATCTCGGCGATCGCCGCGGAGGCACGGGCGCGGACGTGCTCGCCGGACACGCCGCTGGCCTCCAGCACCGCGGCCCGCAGTGCCGGGGTGGCCTCACCCAGGAAACCGACGAGCGCGGCGGCCGAGCGCGCCCGCAGCTCCAGCGGGCAGATGAGCGGACCGGGGCCGAGCTCGCCCTCCCCGGCGTCGCTCACCGGCACGTCGGCGGGGTCGAGCACCAGGAGATCGGTCTTGGTGCTCGGCGCCGCATTGCCGTTCGGCAGGTCCCCGGGCAACAGGCGCGTCGGCGTGGCCAGTTGTGACTTGAGCCACAGCAGGTGCTCGCGCTGTCCCGCGCTCCCTCGGGTGAGCTCGGCGGCCTCGGCGGCCTGCACGAGCTGCTCGTCCGGGGGCTCCCCGAAGGCCGACAGCGGCTCGTACACCCGGAGGTAGGCCACGAACGGTCGGAGCACAGGTGAATCGTGGCACGTCGGCGCGAAATCGCGGGCACCGGCTGGTCTGTTCGGCCTACCGACAGGAATACTGTCATGGTTCGCACACCATGCCGCGTCGCATCGGAGGCCTTCGGCACGGTACGGTGTCGCTAGGAAATAGTTGTCGAGACGACGCGGGGCCGCCGATTTCCCCCGGCCGCCCCGCCCCTGTGCGAGGGGGTCGAGCCATGGGGCGCGGCCGAGCTAAGGCCAAGCAGACGAAAGTGGCCCGGGAGCTCAAATACAGCGTTCCCACCACGGATTTCGATGCGCTGCAGCGTGAGCTGTCGAGCAACTCCTCGAATGACAGCCACGAGGACGAGGAGCGGTACGAGGACCCGTACGACGACGGGTACGACGATTACCGCCGTTGAGAGATGAACGGGAGACGCGAGGGTGGACACCGGCGGAGCCGGGGCCACCCTCGCGTTCCACGTTCCGAGCACTGAGGAGCGGTCGTGCCTGACATCCAGCGGGTAGGCGTGGTCGGAGCGGGCCTGATGGGCTCCGGGATCGCCGAGGTACACGCCAGGGCCGGGCTGGACGTGGTGGTCACCGAGGTGAACCGGCCCGCGCTCGATGCCGGCCGGGCACGCATCGAGAAGTCGCTGCAACGCGGTGTCCGCAGCGGCAAGCTGGCCACCGAGGACGCCGACGCGGCACTGGGCAGGCTCACCTTCACCACCGAGCACGAGGCGTTCGCCGACCGCGAACTGGTCGTCGAGGCCGTGCTCGAGCAGGAGCAGGCGAAGGTCGACGTGTTCCGCTCGCTGGACAAGGTGGTCGAGAACCCCGAGGCGATCCTCGCCTCCAACACCTCCTCCATCCCGATCATGAAGCTCGGCATGGCCACCGAGCGGCCACAGCAGGTCGTCGGCATCCACTTCTTCAACCCGGTGCCGGTGCTCCCGCTGGTCGAGCTGGTGCCGTCGCTGCTCACCGGCGACGAGACCGTCCGGCGCACGGACGCGCACATCACCGGGGTGCTCGGCAAGACCGTGATCCGTTCGCAGGACCGCGCCGGGTTCGTGGTGAACGCGCTGCTGGTGCCGTACCTGCTGTCCGCGATCCGCATGTTCGAGTCGGGCTTCGCCTCGGCCGAGGACATCGACCGGGGCATGGAACAGGGCACGGCACACCCGATGGGACCGCTGCGGCTGGCCGACCTGATCGGCCTGGACACCATCAAGGCGATCGCCGACTCGATGTACGCCGAGTTCAAGGAGCAGCTGTACTCCTCGCCGCCGCTGCTGCTGCGCATGGTGGACGCGGGCCTGCTCGGCAAGAAGACCGGGCGAGGCTTCTACAGCTACGAGTGAGCCCGGCCCCTAGGCTGTCCGGCGTGGACGACACGCTTCGGGTGGGCCTGGTCGGCGCAGGCCCATGGGCACGGACGGTGCACGCGCCCGGCCTCACCGAGCATCCCGGCACGGCTCTGAGCGCGGTATGGGCCCGCAGGCCGGACGTGGCCGGCACGTTCGCCGACGAGCACGGCGCCCGCGCGTGCGCGACGTTCGACGAGTTGCTCGGGGAGGTCGACGCGGTCGCCTTCGCGGTGCCGCCCGCCGCACAGGCCGAGTTCGCCGTTGCCGCGGCGCGAGCGGGCAAGCACCTGATCCTGGAGAAGCCGCTGGCCGCCGACGTCGCGGGAGCCGAACGGATCGCGGACGCGGTCGCCGACGCCGGCGTGGCCGCACTCATGGTGCTGACCCTGCGCTACGCGTTGCGGACGCGCGAATGGCTGGCCGGGGTCGGCGAGGTGGGCGGCTGGCTCGGCGGTAGCGCCCGCTGGCTCTCCGGCGCCCTGCTCGGTGACCGCTACGGCGGCTCGCCCTGGCGGCAGGCCGAAGGCGCGCTCGCCGATATCGGCCCGCACGCCTTCGACCTGCTCGACGCCGCGCTCGGCGAGATCACCGGCGTCCTCGCCGCACACCGCACCGGCGAGGACCTCTGGCACGTGCTGTTCGAGCACGCCGGTGGTGCGACGAGTACCGCCAGCCTGTCGCTGCGGCTGCCCGTCCGGCCGACCGTCGTCGAGTTCGCGGTGTACGGCGAGCCGGGCTACCGCACGCTCGGCCGCGAGCCCGACTCGGCCGGCGATTCCTACACCGCGCTGCTCGACGACTTCGCCGCCATGATCGCCAGCGGCACCCGCGCGCACCCGTGCGACGTGCACCGCGGCGTCCACCTGCAACGACTGCTCGCCGAGTGCCTCCGTCTCGCAGGTCACCGGTCGTGAGTGCGTAACAGTGTTCTAACTCGTGTGCGCACTCACGAGGGGTGACCAGGCACAACGCGCTCAGACGCCCGTGTGCTCCCTCGGCTCGGCCGGAGCCCGGCGGAGGAGCCTGCGCAGCAGCGGCCAGGTCAGGATCACCGCGACGATCAGGTAGACCACGACCGCCATCGGCGAGTTGACCAGCCCGACCAGGCTGCCGTCGCTGAGCTGCAGTGCCCGCCGCATCTGCAGCTCGGCGGCCGGCCCGAGGATCACACCGATGATCGCGGGCAGCACCGGCAGCCCGTAGCGGCGCATCGCGAAGCCGAGCACGCCGATCAGGAACAACAGCAGCAGGTCGATCACCTCGCCGCCCACCGCGTACGCCCCGACGCTGGCGAAGAACAGGATCCCCGCGTACAGGTACGGCCGCGGGACGCGCAGCAGCTTCGCCCACAGCGGCGCCATCGGCAGGTTGATCAGCAGCAGCAGCACCAGCCCGACGAACAGGCTCGCGATCAGGCCCCACACCAGCGCGGACTCGCGCTCGAACAGCAGCGGTCCCGGCTGGATGCCGTACTGCTGGAACGCCGCCAGCATCACCGCGGCCACGGCGGTGGTCGGCAGGCCGAGCGTCAGCATCGTCACCAGCGTGCCCGCGGCGGAGGCGCTCGCAGTCGACTCGGGACCGGCCACGCCCTCGATCGCACCCTTGCCCCACTCGTCCTTGCGCCGGGAGAAGCGTTTCTCGGTCACATAGGACAGGAAGGTGGGCACCTCGGCGCCACCGGCCGGGATCGCGCCGAACGGGAACCCGATCGCGGGCCCGCGAAGCCACGGCCGCCAGGTGCGCCGCAGGTCGGCCCGGCCGAGCCACGGCCTGCCGACCGGGACCGGCTTGGCCGGCTTGTGCCGCAGGTGCGCGGCGACCCACAGCGACTCGCCGACCGCGAACAGCCCGACCGCGACGATGACGATGTCGATGCCGTCGGCCAGATGCAGCGAGCCGAAGGTCAGCCGGGCCTGCCCGGTCAGCTGGTCGAGCCCGATCAGCCCGATCGAAAGGCCGATCAGCAGCGAGGCGAACCCGCGGATCCGGGACCTGCCGAGCACCGACGTCACCGCGATGAACGCCAGCACCATGATCGCGAAGTAGTCGGGCGCGCCGATGTCGACGGCCAGCGCCGCGACGACCGGCGCGAGCAGCACCAGCGCGATCGTGCCGAGCATGCCGCCGATGAAGTTGCCGATCGCCGCGGCCGCCAGCGCCTGGGAGCCGCGGCCGCTCTTGGCCATCGGGTAGCCCTCCATGGCGGTGACCACGGAGGCGCTCTCGCCGGGCGTGTTGAGCAGGATCGACGTCGTCGAGCCGCCGAACATCCCGCCGTAGTAGATGCCGGCGAACATGATGAACGCGGCGGTCGGCTCGAGGCCGTAGGTGACCGGCAGCAGCAGCGCCACCGCCATCGCGGGGCCGATGCCCGGCAGCACGCCGATGGCGGTGCCGAGAACGACCCCGACGGCCGCGAACAGCAGGTGCTGCGGGGTCAGCGCGGTGGCGAACCCGTCGAGCAGCAGCGAGATCGAATCCATCGTCACAGCACCCCCATCAGCGGACCGCCCGGCAGCGGGACCCCGAGCAGCTCGTTGAACGCCACCCACGTGACCACCGAGACCGTGGCGGCGACCAGCGGGTCCCGCACGGGGTTGCGGCTGCCGAGCGCGTAGGCCGCGCCCCAGAACATCAGCGCCGACGAGATCGGGAAGCCGGCCACGTCGATCAGTGCCGCGTTGAGCAGGAACGCCCCGGCCAGCAGCAGCACGGTGCGCCAGTCGGCCGGCGCGGAGAGGTCGACGTCCTCACCCGACTCGGCTTCGCCCCGCCCGCCGCGCAGCACGTCCCGCGCCAGCAGCGCGGAGATCAGCAACAGCAGGGTGCCGACCACGACCGGGACCGCCTTCGGTCCGAGCGGTCCGCGCTGCGTGAAGTCGGTCGGCAGGCTCAGCGCATCGGTGAGTACCAGCACGCCGACGGCGAGCAGCAGCACGCAGACGCCGAGTTCGGAGTGCCCGCGCAGCCGGCCCCTGACGCCCGAAGCCTCGGCGGGATTTCTATCCACAGTGGACATGTCCGTGCTCATGCCAGTCCCAGCTCCTTCAACACCGACACGACCCGGTCGTTCTCCGACTTCAGGAACCCGGCGAACTCGTCACCGGTGGCGAACGCGTCGCTCCAGCCGTTGCGCCGCAACGCATCGCGCCACTGCTCGGTGTCGTGCAGCCTGCTGAACATCGTGATCAGCTTCTCGCGGTCGCGGTCGGCCAGCCCGGGCGGCGCGACCACACCACGCCAGTTCGTGAAGCTCACGTCCACATCGGACTCCTGCAGCGTCGGCGCGTCGATCCCGGGCACCCGCTCGGGACTCGTCACGGCCAGTGCGCGCAGCTCACCGGCGTCGATCTGGTCGCGGGTCTCGCCGATCCCGGAGACCCCGAACCCGACCTTGCCGCCGAGCACCGCGGCCATCAGCTCCCCGCCACCGTCGTAGGAGACGTAGCGGACGCGCTTCGGCGAGAGGCCGATCGCCTTCGCCGTCAGCATCGGCGCCAGGTGATCCGGCCCACCGGGCGATGACCCGCCGCCCACCGGGACGCCACCCGGATCGGCCTTCCAGGCGTCGAGCAGCTGGTTGATGTCCTGGTACGGGGAGTCCTTGCCGACCACGATGATGTCGGCTTCCTCGGTCAGCCGCGCGATCGGCGTCGTGTCCTGCAACGACGAGGGCGCGGAGTTCGTGTAGACCGACCCGACGACGCCGAGACCCATCGACATCGCGAGCCTGCCGTTGCCGCGCTCGTTGACCAGCCTGCCGAGACCGACGGTCCCGCCCGCGCCGGGCAGGTTGAACACCTCGATGGCGCCGTTGATGTCGTTGTCCTCGATCGTCTTGGCCGCCGTACGCGCGGTGATGTCGTAGCCACCGCCCGGTGTGTTCGGCACCATGAAGCGCAGACCGCGGATCCGCGAGTCCGCCTCGTCGCCGCCCGAGCTCGCCAGCGGCGGGACCAGCAGCACCAGCAGCGCCGCCGCCAGCACCGAAAGCCATGTCTTCGGATTCCTCATCCAGCCTGCACCTCACTGTGCTCGCTCGTACCTCGGCTGGTGGGTGATGGTGCCTCCCGCGGCACCGGGTGTCTCGGTTGCGGGCGTATCGGTACTTGTGTTCTTTTTGGTCACCCGTGTCCGGGCCCGACCCGTGTCATAGTGGCCCGATGGGCGCGAAGGGCTCGCTCGCGCGGCAACTACTCGGCTGGCAGCTGGCGATCGTGTTCGCACTGCTCGGCTGCGTCGTAGTGTTCTCGGTGATCCAGTCCGGCAAGAACTTCACCGACATCGAGGGCAGGCGGCTGCTTTCGGTGGCGGAGAACGTCGCCGCGACCCCGGGCGTCCGGCCGAGCCTCACCGACCCGCTCCGCCGCGACGCGCTGCCGATCTTCGCCGAGAGCGCTCGCACGCTCTCCGGCGCCGACTCGGTCGTCATCGCCGACCCGCGCCGCCGCGTGCTCGCCTCGCCGGACCCCGCGCAGCTGCGCACGGCGCTGCCGCTCGGCGAGAGCACGGTCACGGAGGGCCGGTCCTGGGTCGGTGTCGTCGGCGACTCGCTGGTCGCCCACGTGCCGGTGATCGGCGACGACGGCTCCGTCGTCGGCATCGTGGCGGCTGGCAAGGAGACACCCGGCTTCTTCGAGGGCATCGCCAACCGGCCGACGGACGCGCTCGCGCTGCTCGGCATCGCCACGGTGCTGGGCATCGCCGGATCACTGTTCCTCGCCTGGCGGGTCAAGCGGCAGACGCTGGGGCTGGAGCCCCGCGAGATCACCGGCCTGGTCGAGCACCGGGAGGCGCTGCTGCACGGCATCAGGGAGGGCGTGCTCGGCCTGGACCAGCAGCACCGGATCACGCTGGCCAACGACCACGCCCGGGAGCTGCTCGCGCTGCCCGAGGACTGCCTCGGCATGAGCGTGGACGAGCTCGGCGGCAACGCGCGGCTGCCGGACGTGCTCACCGGGCGGGCGCACGGCGCCGACCAGATCGTGCTGCGCGCCGGGCGGGTGCTGGTGATGAACCGCATGCCGATCGCCCGCGACGGCCGCGAGCTCGGCGCGGTGGTGACCCTGCGCGACCGCACCGAGCTGGTCACGTTGCGAGAGGAGGTCGCGGCGAGTTCGCGCACGACCGACACGCTGCGCGCGCAGGCCCACGAGTTCACCAACCGGCTGCACACCATCGCCGGGCTGATCGAACTGGGTGAGTACGACGAGGCCCGGCACTACGTCGACCTGGTCAGCCGCGCGCACGACGAGTGGCACGAGCGGGTGAGCGGGCGGATCAGCGACACGGCCGTGGCGGCGCTGCTGATCGCGAAGGCGAGCCTGGCAGCCGAGCAGGGCGTCGGCATGCGGCTGACCGACGGCAGCCGCCTCGGTGACGTCGACGAGCAGCTCTCCGCCGACCTGGTGACCGTGGTCGGCAACCTGGTGGACAACGCCCTCGACGCGCTACGCGGCGCCGACGGCGGCGACCGGTGGGTCGAGGTCACCATCCGGCACGAGCCGTCGAGGGTGTCGGTGGTCGTGCGTGACTCGGGCCCCGGCGTCGCGCCCGAGCTCGTCACCGAGGTGTTCACGCACGGCTTCACCACCAAGGCCGCGGTGCACGGCGGGCAGCGCGGCCTCGGTCTCGCGCTGACCCGGCAGACCTGCCGCCGCCGGGGCGGCACGGTGGCGGTGCACAACTCCGGAGGCGCCGTGTTCACCGCCGTCTTGCCATTCGAGCCCGTCCCGGCGAGGGTGACGCCGTGATCCGGGTGCTCGTCGTCGACGACGACTTCATGGTCGCGCGCGTGCACAGTGGGTACGTCGAGCGCACACCGGGCTTCACGGTGGTCGGTGCCGCGCACACCGGCGCGGATGCGTTGCGCGCCGTCCGCGATCTGCGCCCCGACCTGGTGCTGCTCGACATCTACCTGCCCGACCTCGACGGCCTCGCGGTGCTCAGGGAACTGCGCGCGGATGCCTCCACAGTGGACACCGACGTGGTGGTGATCACCGCGGCACGGGACGCGGAGACGATCCGCAGCGCGATGCGCGGCGGCGCTCTGCACTACCTGATCAAGCCGTTCTCCTTCGCCGCCCTGCGGGAACAACTGGAGCACGTCGGCGCCCTGCACGCGAAGCTGGCCCGGCTCGCCCAGCGCCCGGCGGCCGGGCAGGAGGACGTGGACGCCGTGTTCGGCGCCCGTCCGCGCGCGGCGAGCGCGCTGCCGAAGGGTCTCACCACGCAGACCGCGGAACTCGTGCAGCAGGCACTGCTCACCCATCCGGACGGCCTTTCGGCCAGCGAATGCGCGCGGGCGACCAAGCTGTCCCGGCCCAGTGCGCGGCGCTATCTCGAACACTTCGTCGAGGCGGGCAAGGCCGAGGTCCGGCTGCGCTACGGCGGTTCCGGGCGGCCCGAGCGGCAGTACCACTGGCGCGGCTGAAGGCCGTGTAGCGCCACGCGCGCGACTTCAAGATCACCGGAAAGTGCAACACCTTTCCTCCTGCGGCTCCGCCGATGCGATGCGAAGGTGATCTTGGGAGAGTCGCGAACAGGGGAGGTTTCGCGTGGAGTTTCTGCTGCGCAGTTTCGGTGTGCTCATTCCGATCGGGGTCATGGCGTTGCCGTTCGCGGTGCTCGTCTGGCGGCTGCTGACCCGTCGACGAACGAGGACCAAGCCGCCCCGCGAGGCGGCCGCGACCGCCGCACTGGACGTGTCCATCGGGCTGCTCGCGGGCCTGGTCCTGGCCCTGGTCGCCATGCCCGTTCCCGGCTCCGGCGCGCTGCACCTCGCGCCCGGCACAGACCTGGAGATCGCGCTCGCGGACAGCGAGTCGTTCTGGCAGGTGGCAGCGAACGTGCTGATGCTGCTTCCGCTCGGCGTCCTGCTGCCGCTGCGCTGGCGCTGGTGGCGGCCGGTCGGCAGGTTGGCCGGCGCGGCCCTTCTCGCCTCGATCGCGATCGAGCTGGCACAGTACCTGTTCGCCGCGGGACGGGTCACATCGACCGACGACGTCCTGCTCAACACCGTCGGCGCGGCGGCGGGGGTCACGCTGACCCGCTCGCGGGCCGGGCTGAGACTGCTCGACCTCGACTGGCTGCTCGCCCGGATCGCGCCGCCTCAGCGTTCGACGCGGATGTCCATCCCGGGCCCCATCGGGAGATCGGCGAAGTAGAACACCGACAGGATGACCGCCCACATGGTCCAGAACGGCACCACGAACGGGATCATCTTGGCGATCACCGTGCCCAGCCCGGCCCCTGGCTGGTACCGGCGGACGAAGGTGAGCAGGACGATCATGTACGGGTTCAGCGGCGTGATCACCTGCGTCGCCGAGTCGCCCACCCGGAACGCCGCCTGGCTGAAACCCGGTTCGAAGCCCAGGATCAGGAACATCGGCACGAACACCGCGGCCATCAGCGTCCACAGGCTCGAACCGGACACGACGAACAGGTTCAGCAGCGAGGCCAGCACGATGAAGCCGAGGAACGCCGCGTAGCCGGTGAGGCCGATGCCCTGCAGGAAGTTCGCCCCGGTCACGGCGAGCCACGCGCCGATGTTCGTCCACGCGAACAGCGCGATGAACTGCCCGAGGACGAACGCCAGCACGATGAAGCCGGACAGGTCCTTGAGCGCCTTGCCCATCAGCAGCGGCACGTCCGCGGCGCGGCCGATCGCGCCGGTGGCGGCGCCGTAGGCCAGCCCGGGGACGAAGAAAGCCAGGAAGACGAGCGTGCTGACCGAGCCGAGCAGCGGCGACTCCGGCAGGAAGCCACCGTCCTCGTTGCGCAGCGGCGATCCGGGGACCAGCACCAGCGCGAGCACGGCCGCCACCACGGCGAGCAGGGTGACCCCGGCCCGGCGCAGCGCCCGGCGTTCGGCAGGCTCGAGCTCGGCCGAGAGGGTCGTGCCTGCCGGCTCCACCTCCTCGCGCGGGAACCCGTTGCGTTCCAGCGACGGCTCGACGACCTTCGCGATGATGAGGCCCGCGACCAGGCTGAGCAGGACCGCGGCGACGACGTTGAAGAAGTAGTTCGACACCGGCGTGACCGTGGTGCCCGGATCGGGCAGCGTAGCCGCGACCGAGTTGCTGATTCCGGCGAACAGCGCGTCCAGGCTGGTCACCACCACCGACGTCGAGTAACCCGCGCCCGCCGCGGCGAAGCCGCCGATCAGGCCCGCGACCGGATGCCTGCCCGCGGCCTTGAACACCATCGCGGCGAGCGGCGGGATGATGATGAACGCGGAGTCGGCCATGACGCTGCCGGTGACGCCGATGAAGCCGAGCGCGTACGGCAGCAGCCAGCGGGGCGCGCGGCGGAAGGCCAGCCGGATCAGCGCGGCCAGCAGGCCGGTGCGCTCGGCCATCCCGACGCCCAGCATGATCGTGACCACCGTCTGCAACGGCGGGAACTCGATGAAGTTCTCCGCGAGCCCGGTGAACATGAACTGCACGCCCGCGCCGGTGAACGCACCCTGGACCGGGGTGACCTCCTCCTCGCCGGGGATGCTCACGGTGACGTCGAAGGCGGCCATCACCGTGGAGATCACGGCGATCAGCAGGGTCAGCAGCGCGAACAGGATGAACGGCTCGGGTAGCCGGTTGCCGGCCCGCTCGATCCGGTTGAGCACCCGGTCCAGCCGCGTCTGTGCCGCCTGGGCCGCCACCTCGGACATCGCCCACCTCCCGTTGCCGGAGTCGTGGGAGGGAGGTTAGCCAGAAAATGTTTCACCTGTGTATTGGTCAGTCGAAAAATCTCGGTACGTCGAGCGGGCCGCCTGCCGCGGCGAACTCCTCGTGCACGGCGGTGCGCAGCTCGGGATCGGCGAGGTAGTCCACCGCGGTCAGTGCCAGGCCGAGCGCGCCGTCGGCGACCGCGCGGTCGCCCGCCGCCGACCCGGCGGCCTCGGCGAAGTCCCGGGTGTGCAGCGCCACCGTCGGCTCGGAAACCGCGATCATCGGGTGGATCGCCGGCATGCGGTAGGAGAGGTTGCCGAGGTCGGTGGAGCCGGTGAGGAAGTCGGGCACCACACCCGGCGGCAGGGGCCTGCGCCCGCACGGTTCCTGGTTGGCCGTCCACCGTCCGGCCAGCGCGTGGTTGAACCGGATCGGCAGGTAGGGCGGCTGCGCGTCCCACACCAGCTCGACCCCGCAACCGGTCAGCTCCGCCGCGCCACGGGCGATGGCGGCCATCCGCCCGGCCAGGTCGCGCAGCGTCTCCGGCCGCATCGAACGCAGGTAGAACAGCACGGCGGCGCGGTCTGGCACCACATTCGGCCGGGAGCCGCCGTCGGTGAAGACGCCGTGCACGCGATCGCCCGGTGGCAGGTGCTGCCGCAGGGCCGCGACCCCCTGGTACGCGCTCACCGCCGCGTCGAGGGCGTTGCGGCCCATGAAAGGCTGCGCGGAGGCGTGCGCGCTGACGCCGTGGAAGATCATCTCCAGCTGCCTGCGGCCGAGGAACGGGTGCATCGCGACGTCGTGGCCGAACGGGTGGAGCATCACCACGGTGTCGACGTCGTCGAACACCCCGGCGCGGGCCAGGGTCTCCTTGCCGCCGCCGCCCTCCTCGGCGGGCGTGCCGACCAGGGACACGCGGCCACCGGTCTCGCCGACCGCGGCCGCCGCCCCGAGGAAGCCGCCGACCGCCGCCGAGCAGATGATGTTGTGCCCGCAGGCGTGCCCGATGCCGGGCAGCGCGTCGTACTCGGCTAGCACGGCGACGTGCGGGCCGGACTCGCCCGCGGTCGCGAGCAGGGCGGTGTCGAGCCCGCCGACGCCGACCTGTGCGGAGTGCCCGCAGGTGCCGAGCAGGTCCGCGACCGCGCTTGCGGAGCGGTGCTCGGCGAAGCCGGTCTCGGGATGGGCATGCAGGTCCCTGCTCAGCGCCACCAGGTCGGCGCGCCGGCCGGCCACGGCGGCGCCGGCCCGCTCACGCAGGTGTGCGGGCGCGCCGTCATGGGCCGAGCCGGGCGGCTCGGCCCTCGCCACGGCGTCGGCGGTCGCGGCGTTCAGCGCGCGCAGGTAGCTGTCGTCCGGGGGCTGAGGATCGGTCGTCACCCGCCGCAGCCTACGACCCCTCGTGAGTGCGCACGCGAGTTCTAACTCGCGTGGCACTCACGAGTCAGTCGTCGTGCCGGCCGCCCCTGCCGCGCTTGATGTCGCCGCGGCGCTTCTTCTCCGCGAGCCGCCGCTCCTTGGCGCCGCGGCTGGGTTTCGTCGGCCGCCGCTTGCGCGGCGGCGGAGCCGCGGCCTCCCGCAACACGGCGGCCAGCCGCTGCCTTGCCGCCTCCCGGTTCGCCAGCTGCGCGCGATGCTCGCTCGCCGCGATCGTCAGCACGCCGTTGACCAGCCTGCCGCCGAGCCGGTCGAGCAGCCGCTCCCGCAGGTCCTCCGGCACGGACGGCGACCGGGCGACGTCGAAGGAGAGCTCGACCCGCGACGAGGTGGTGTTCACTCCCTGGCCACCCGGTCCGGACGAGCGCGAGAAGCGCTCGGACAGCTCGGCGTCCGGGATCACCAGCTGCCGCGTGACCCGAAGCTCCGTGCCTGGCTTGAAACCCGCGAGGCGATCGCGTCGCGGAGCCGGTCCCTCAGAACCGGGGGTGGTCACCGGACAGAACGGCACGCGGGCCGTCCGGGTCCTCGGCGGGCCGGACGTCACCGAGCACCCACGCGGGCACGTGCCGCGCGGTGAGCACGGCAAGCGTCCGGTCGGCGTCCTCGGGCGACACCACGGCGACCATGCCGACGCCCATGTTGAAGGTACGTTCCATCTCGGCGCGATCCACCCGGCCGCGCTGCGCGATCACCGCGTACACCGGCGCGGGCGTCCAGGTGCCGCGTTCGAGGTGGGCGGTCAGCCCGCGCGGCATCACCCGCGCCAGGTTCGCGGCCAGCCCACCACCGGTGACGTGCGCGAACGTGCGCACGTCCGCCTCGGCGGTCAGCGCGAGGCAGTCCTTCGCGTAGACGCGGGTCGGTTCGAGCAGCTCCTCGCCGAGTGTGCGGCCGAACTCCTCGACGTGCCCGCCGAGCGGCATCCGGGCGATGTCCAGCAGCACGTGCCTGGCCAGCGAGTAGCCGTTGGAATGCAGGCCGGTTGAGCCGAGCGCGATCACCACGTCACCGGGCCGCACCCGCTCCGGCCCGAGCAGCTCGGCGGCCTCCACCACACCGACCCCGGTCGCGGAGATGTCGTAGTCGTGCTCGCCCATCATCCCGGGATGCTCGGCGGTCTCCCCGCCGAGCAGCGCGCACCCGGCCTGGACACAGCCCTCCGCGATGCCCTCGACCAGGGCCGCGATCCGCTCGGGCACCACCTTGCCGACGGCGATGTAGTCCTGCAGGAACAGCGGCTCCGCTCCGGTGACCACCAGGTCGTCGACCACCATCGCGACCAGGTCGATGCCCACCGTGTCGTGCTTGTCCAGGGCCTTGGCGATCGCGATCTTGGTGCCGACGCCGTCGGTGGACGAGGCGAGCACCGGCTCCGTCCAGCGGTCGAGCTTGAGGGAGAACAGCCCGGCGAACCCACCGACGCCACCCATCACCTCGGGCCTCGAAGCGCGCGCGGCGTGGGGCTTGAGCAGTTCGACGGCCTGGTCACCGGCGTCGATGTCGACCCCGGCGGCGGCGTACGTGGCGCTCGTGGACTCGCTCACGAAAGCGGACTCCATCCTGGGACTGGAACGGCTAGGGACGCCGGACGGCATCCTCGGCACCGTACCCCGCCGGGGTGACGGGTAAGGAGGACACAGCGGCGTCCTCGGCGCCGCCCATGCTCTCCAGCAGGTGCTTGCCGATCAACGCGTCGTCGGGCAGCGGGATGGGGTACTCGCCGTCGAAGCACGCCGCGCAGAGTCGCGACCGGGGCTGCTCCGACGCGGCCACCAGGCCGTCCAGCGAGACGTAGCCGAGCGAGTCGGCGCCGATCGAGCGCCGGATACCGTCGAGGTCGGCGCCGTTGGCGACCAGCTCCGCCCGCGAGGCGAAGTCGATGCCGTAGAAGCACGGCCAGCGCACCGGCGGCGACGCGATCCGCACGTGCACCTCGAGCGCGCCGGACTCCCGCAGCATCCGCACGAGCGCCCGCTGGGTGTTGCCGCGGACTATCGAGTCGTCCACGACGACCAGCCGCTTTCCGCGGATCACCTCGCGTAGTGGATTGAGCTTGAGCCGGATGCCGAGCTGGCGGATCGTCTGCGACGGCTGGATGAACGTCCGGCCGACGTAGGCGTTCTTCACCAGGCCGGAGCCGTACGGGATACCGGATGCCTGCGCGTAGCCGATCGCCGCGGGCGTCCCCGACTCCGGCACCGGGATCACCAGGTCGGCCTCGGCCGGGTGCTCCTCGGCGAGCCTGCGGCCGATCTCCACGCGCGTCGCGTGCACGCTGCGGCCGGAGATGGTGGTGTCGGGCCGGGCGAGGTAGACGTACTCGAACACGCAGCCCTTCGGCTCCGGGTTCGCGAACCGGGAAGAGCGCAGCCCCTCGGCGTCGATCGCGATCAGCTCGCCGGGCTCGACCTCGCGGACGAACGACGCGCCGACGATGTCGAGTCCCGCGGTCTCGCTGGCGACCACCCAGCCGCGTTCGAGCCGGCCGAGCACCAGCGGCCGCACGCCGTGGGCGTCGCGCGCCGCGTACAGCGTGTTCTCGTCGGCGAACGCGAGGCAGAACGCTCCACGCAGCGTGGGCAGCAGTTCGAGGGCGGCGGCCTCGATGCCCTTGTCCGTGGCCGCGTCGGCGAGCAGGCCGCAGATCAGGTCGGAGTCGGTGGTCGCGCCGCTCTTGCCGATGACCCCGCGCTGCCGGGCCCTCTCGTGCAGCTCGTGGGTGTTGACCAGGTTGCCGTTGTGGCCGAGGGAGAGCCCGGTGCCTGCCGTGGTGGTACGGAACGTGGGCTGGGCGTTCTCCCAGCTACCGCCACCGGTGGTGGAGTAGCGGCAGTGCCCGACGGCGATGTAGCCCTGCAACGAGGAGAGCACCTGCTCGTCGAACACCTGGCTGACGAGGCCGAGGTCCTTGAACACGACGATCCGCTTGCCGTCGGACACCGAGATGCCGGCCGCCTCCTGCCCCCGGTGCTGCAACGCGTACAGGCCGTAGTAGGTGAGCTTCGCGACCTCTTCGCCGGGCGCCCAGACACCGAACACCCCGCATTCCTCGCGGGGTTCGGACTCGGGCTGTTCGGTTACGCCGTCGACGGTGACATCCCCGGACGACTGATCGGTGTGCACCGAAGAGCTCCCTGAGTATGAGAACGGGCCGCCTCCAGTGTAGTCGCTGGAGGCGGCCCGGCTCGGTGATGTAGCGCTCAGCGCGTGGCGCTTTCGCTCAGGCGGTGGCCAGGACGAACTTCGCGCGTCCAGCGCGCTCTCCCACCCAGCAACCCTTCACCGGTGAGCGGCGCTCTACGGGGTAGTCGTCGTCGGCCAGCGCCAGCAGTTCGTCGACGACGGTCCGCATCGCTCCGGAGCGCCGCCAGTGCACGTTCGACGGTTGGAGGATGTCGGACTCGTCGCCCGGCATCCGCATGGCGGTGACGTCGTCCTCGGCATCGAGCCGGATGACGTCGATGACAGTCCCGTGGGCGCGAACGCCGACGACGGTGACGATCTCGCCCCGGTCGTCACGAGGATGGACGAAGCGGTAGCCGAGACCGATCAGGCGGCCGAGCACGTCCTCCAGCGTGGGCTCAGGCGACCACGTCATCGAACTCACCGTCCTTGGCGCCCGCCAGGAACGCCGCGATCTCCTCTCGCGTGTAGACCAGGGCGGGGCCCTTCGGGTCACGCGAGTTGCGCATCGCGATCTCGCCGCCCGACAGGGTGGCGACCTCGACGCAGTTGCCCACCGCGCCGCTGTACCTGCTCTTGCGCCAGGTAGCGCCCGGGATCAGCTCCGCGGAGATCCCGTTGCGAATCGACTTCGCCATGATCCTCACCTTCCCGACTCAAAACCTGTGGAGGATGCATATGCACGTGCATTCGGTTGTGCACAGACGGTAGCACGTGCCGGTGCAGGTGTGAATGCACGTGCATCCACATGTTCGCCAAGTATTAGCCGATCAGGTGAATCACAACCGAGTGCCGATGCGTAACACCGGCGTCGCGCATGGCGATAACTACAGCTCGGTCCGCAGCTTGGAGAGCTCCTGGCGGGAACGGTCCGGCGTGTAGGCGTCCACCGCCAGCCGGTCGAGCGCGCGGCCGAAGACCTCGATGTCGTCGAGGCGTTCCAGGTACACCGCGCCCGCGAGGTGCTCGACGTAGGCGATGTTCGGCAGCTCCGGCTCGCGGAAGCGCAGCAGCGTGAAGGCACCCTCGGCGGCGTAGCCGCTGCGATCGAACGGGATGATCTGCAACGAGATGTGCGGCAGGGCGGTCAGCTCGAGCAACTGGTCGAGCTGGCGGCGGAAGGCCTCGCGGCCACCGATGTGCCTGCACAGGACCGACTCGTCGATCACCGCCCACAGCCGTGGCCCGCCGGGCCGGAACAGCGTCTTCTGTCTGCGCATCCGGAACGCGACGCGTTGTTCGAGCTCGTCGTTCACCGACTGCGGAACGCCGTGGCTCATCACGGCCCGCGCGTACTCCTCCGTCTGCAGCAGCCCGGGCACGAACTGCAGCTCGTAGGTCTGGATCCGGGAGGCGGCCTCCTCCAGACCGACGTAGTCGTCGAACCACCGCGGCATCAGGTCGTTGTAGCGGTGCCACCAGCCCGGCTGGTTGGAGTCCTTCACCATCTCGAGGAAGCTGGCCCGCTCCTCCGGTTCGCCGACGCCGTACATGGTCAGCAGGTCGGCGACATCCCGCTCCTTGAAGCCGACGCGGCCCAGCTCCATCCGGCTGATCTTCGACTCGGACGCGCGGATGTGGTAGCCGGCGTCCGCCCGGCTCAGCCCGACCCGCTCCCGCAGACGGCGGAGCTGGGCACCCAGCACCATCCGCCGCGCGGTCGGGCCGGTGCCCTGATCCCCCGCGGAGGCGTCTAACGAAGCCATGCCGGACCTTCCTGAACTCGCGACGGCTGCCGGACAGGTGATGATACCGGAGGGAAATGCCCGATCACAGAACGTACTACTCCGCACACCGTGGTCAAGGCGGCGTTTACCGGCCGAGAGCGAACACCTACGCTACGTGTGATCCGCGACATCCGAGACGCATTCTGCGAGGTTCCGATGGCTGGTCCCGTGCCCCAAACCGATCGCGTCCCCGTGGGGGTCGACCCGACGAGGGCGAGCATCGCCCGAGTCTACGACGCCTTCCTCAACGGCAAGGACAACTACGAGATCGACCGGGAGGTGCTGCGGGGCGTCCAGCGGGCCGCGCCGGAGGCACAGGAGCTCGCGACCGAGAACCGCGGCTTCCTGATCCGCGTGTGCCGCTTCATCGCCACCCAGACCGGGGTCCACCAGTACCTCGACTGCGGCTCGGGGCTGCCGACCGCGGAGAACGTGCACCAGGCGGTCCAGCGCGTCGACCCGGACTCGCGCGTGGTCTACGTCGACAACGACCCGGTCGTGCTCGCGCACGGGCGCGCACTGCTGGAGGAGAACGAGAACACCCACTTCGTCTCCGCGGACATCTTCAAGCCGAAGGAGATCCTGGAGAACGAGATCGTGCGCAAGCACATCGACTTCACCGAGCCGCTCGCCTTCTTCCAGCTCGGCACGCTGCACCACTACGAGGGCCCCAACGAGGAGCCGGCGCAGATCATGCGGGAGTACATCGACGCGCTGCCGTCGGGCTCCTACGTCGCGATCAGCCACTTCCTCGACCCGGAGAACGAGCACAGCTCGATCGCGCGGAAGATGGAGGACGTCTTCCGGCACAGCCCGATGGGCTCGGGGACCTTCCGCACCAAGGCGGAGATCGAGGCGCTGTTCGACGGGCTCGAGATGATCGACCCCGGCGTGACGCTCTGCGCCGACTGGTGGCAGGACGGGCCGCGCCTCAAGCCGCTCAACCAGGTCCAGTACTGCATCGCGGGCGGCGTCGGCCGCAAGCCCTGATGCCCTAGTCGCGGATCCGGACGATCGGCAGCCACGGGGAGAGGTCGGCGCGGGTGCCCGACGCGCCGACCCTGCCCTCGGCGACCGCATCGGTCCACTGTAGACGTCCGGTGGCGAGTTCCAGCCAGGTCCGCGGGTCGGTCTCGACGACGTTCGCCGGCGTGCCCCGGGTGTGCCGGGGCCCCGGCACACACTGCACCGCGGCGAACGGCGGCACCCGGACCTCGACGCTGCGTCCAGGGGCGTCGGCGGCGAGTGTGCGCAGGCTCAGCCGCACTGCGCTGGCGAGGCGAGCGCGCTCCGGCTCCGGCCCGTGCCCGCTCAGCCAGTCCGACACCGCGGCCACCGCGGCACGTAACTCAGTGGGGTCGACCGAACGCGAAGCGGGCATGACCCAACAGTAGAGTGACCGGCAGAACGAACGCACGGCAGAACGTGGGGTAGAAACCATGGCGCAGCGGGACGAGACGAACCGGCTGGTACCCGGCAGGCCCGCGACCGAGAAACCCAAGATCACCCGGGAGATGCGGGCCAACGCCAAGGCGAATCCGAACAGCTGGCTCTACGTGATCGACGAGGCGTTCGACCCGAACGGCCGGGTGCCCTCGTGGGCCGTCGTCGGCGCGTACCCGGTCAACGGCGCGGGCCAGATCGTGGAGGACTTCCACCCCAACGACCGCTACCGGCCGTCGCCGAAGGCGCTGGGCTTCCCCGAGCCCGCCAACAACCTCGAGCGGCTGCTGCAGCTCGTACGCACCCGCCACCGCCCGGCCGAGGACGTGCCGCCCGTCGTACTCGACTCGACGCTGTTCGTCTACGCGATGTCTCCCGTCCAGCGCACCGTGATCGGCTTCCACAACACCGACGGCCGGGTGCTGGTGCCCGCGTACACGTCGAAGGCGCTGGTGCCGAAGGAATGGCCGCACGCTCGCGCGGTGCTCGGCCGCGACATGGTCGAACTGCTCGCCGGGCACGCCGTCGCGATCAACCCGCACGACATCGTCACCGCGGTCGTGCCCGCCGAGCACCTCGAGCGCGCACTCACCGACGAACGCTAGCCAGGGCCTTTCCAGGCCCAGCAGGCGCGCCGGATCGGCCCTGCGAACCACTCAGGAGAGTGACACCCGCTCGCGGAACCCGTCCCATCGGGGCATCGTGTCGTCTGAACGGGGACGCAGACGCATCGGGAGTCTAATGTGGGACGTCGCAAACCCTTGGCATGCTTCGGTGTCGCCATAGTCACGACCGGCTCGCTGGTCTGCGGGAACGGTTCCGCCGCCGCCGGTCAGGCCGACTACACCGGGGCCGAAGAGCGCTCCGCGGGCTCGCAGATCGCCCTGCACGAGGGCGTGCACGGGAAACCGCCGACCGGCCGGTACGCCCCGGCCGAGCAGACCCTCGGCCACGACGTGAGCGGCTGGCAGAGCGACGTCGACTGGCCGAAGGCGTCCGCGGCGGGTGCGAAGTTCGTGTACGTCAAGGCCACCGAGGGCACCGGGTTCACCAGCGACAAGTTCGCCCAGCAGTACAACGGTTCCTACCGGGCCGGCCTGGTCAGGGGCGCATACCACTTCGCGCGCCCGGACGTGTCCGGTGGAGCCGCGCAGGCCGACTACTTCATCGAGAACGGCGGCGGCTGGTCGCCGGACGGCAAGACCCTGCCCGGTGCGCTCGACATCGAGTACAACCCGTACGGCGAGACCTGTTACGGCAAGGACCCGGCCGCCATGACCGCGTGGATCAAGGACTTCTCGGACACCTACGCCGAGCGCACCGGTCGCGCGCCGGTGATCTACACCAGCACGAGTTGGTGGGAGAAGTGCACCGGTAACAGCGCGGAGTTCGGCGGGGCCAACCCGCTCTGGCTGGCGCGCTACGCGCCGGAGATCGGCCCGCTCCCCGCCGGGTGGGCGACGCAGACGATCTGGCAGTTCGCCGACTCCGGCGAGCTGCCCGGTGATCAGAACTACTTCAACGGCAACCGCGAGCGCATCGGCAAGCTGGCGGGCGGCTGACGCGTTAATCACCCACTCGCCGCATACTTTTCACGCAAACTAGTGACAACGGCCACATCGTGCGGTAACAATCAACGCCCGAGCGGCTACCTGCAGTGAGCCGTTCGTCGCGAGGGCAACGATGGATCCGGGAAAGGAAACTCCCATGATCACCGCACGAAGAATGTGGCGGCGTGTCACCAGCGCCGCGATCGCCGGTACGGTCGGCGCGCTCCTGCTCGGCGCGCTGACCCCTGTGGCGGCCAGTCCGCCGAGCGTGGACGCCTACGTCCAGCGAAACGATCATCCGATGGGTTCGCAGATCGCCAGGGTCGAGGGCGACCGGTCGGACCGGGAGAGCAAGGCCGCGGCGAGGCGACCGCAGGGCCTGAACTCCGACGGCGGGCAGGCCGCCGCGACCGTCGCCGGCATCGACGTCAGCGGATGGCAGAAGAACGTCGACTGGAACCACTGGTGGAACCAGGGCAAGCGGTTCGCCTACGTCAAGGCGACGGAGAGCACGACCTACAAGAACCCGTACTTCGCGCAGCAGTACAACGGCTCGTACAACGTCGGCATGATCCGCGGCGCGTACCACTTCGCGCTGCCGGACCGCTCCTCCGGCGCCGCCCAGGCCAACTACTTCGTCGACAACGGCGGCGGCTGGTCCGGCGACGGCAAGACGCTGCCCGGTGCGCTGGACATGGAGTACAACCCCTACGGAGCCACCTGCTACGGAAAGAGCAAGGCGGGCATGGCGGCCTGGATCCGTGACTTCCATGACACCTATCACCGCCGCACCGGCCGCTGGCCCGTGATCTACACGTCGACGAGCTGGTGGAACCAGTGCGTGGGCACCGCGCAGAGCTTCGGCAGCACGGTCCCGCTCTGGGTGGCGCGCTACTCCTCGTCGGTGGGCACCCTGCCCAGCGGCTGGAGCTTCCACACCTTCTGGCAGTACACATCCAGCCCCATCGATCAGAACACCTTCAACGGCGCATACGACCGCCTGCGGGTCCTCGCGACCGGATAACTCACGGCGATCACACGCGCACGGCTCCCGTCCGGCACGCGGCCGGGCGGGAGCCTGTTGTCGCGACCGTAACGATCACCAGGCACAATGCGCGTGACCGACGCCGCGCGGGGCAGGAACCGTGGCGACCGTGGCTGCGTCGGACCACCCGGAGCGCACCACTGGGGGCGCTGTGTTCGACGGAAGGCTTCGGTAATGACGTACCCACCTCAGCCCGGGCAGCCCTACGGCCAGCAACCGGACCCGTACGGTCAGGGCGGCTACCCGCAGTCCGGCGGATTCCCGCAGCAGGGTGGCCAGTACCCCCCGCAGGGCGGCCAGTATCCCCAGGGTGGCCAGTACCCGCCCGGCGGCCAGCCGTACCCGCAGGGCGGGCAGTACGGGCAGCAGCCCGGCTACGACCCGAACGCGCCGTACGGCCAGTATCCCGGCGGCTACCCCCAGGCGGGCGGGTTCGGCGGACCGCCACCGCCGCCCAAGAAGAGCAAGACGGGTCTGTGGATCGGCCTCTCGGCCGGCGCGGTCGTCATCATCGCCTTCCTGGTCACCGGGTTCCTCGCCCCCGGCTTCCTGCTCGGCGACGACGAGAACGGCGAGGACGGCGGCGGGGCGAAGGCGGTCGCCCAGCAGATCGTCGACGGCATCAACGCCAACGACACGCGCAAGCTCCAGTCGCTGAAGTGCCCCGACGCCGACGGGGACGTGGACGACACCATCGAGTCGGTGAACGACCTCTCGAACGCCAAGCTGACGGGAGAGGTCACCGAGTCCGGTAACACGGCGAAGGCCCCGGTGAGCGTCACCTACGAGGGCTCGGCGGTCCCGGTGGACGGTGAGCTCGCCAAGGCGAACGGCAAGTGGTGCTGGCAGAACATCGCCCTGCAGGGCCCGCAGCCGGACGCCACCGGCCAGGCCGGCGAGGAGACGTCCGCGACCGCGACCGACTCGGCCGACCCGACCGGCAGCGGCACGGACGGCACCGGCTCCACCGACGGTGACGAGATCATCGGTCAGCTCATCGACGCGCTCAACGGCGGCGACAAGCAGGCCGCGATGGACCTCATGTGCAGCGACTCGGGCGACCTCAACGAGCCCGACGTCGACCGGGCCGTCAACGGCAACGCCGAACTGCAGGCCTCGCCTGCCGAGGGCTCCGAGTTCCGCGTGGAGGCCGAGATCACCGGCAAGATCGACGGCGAGGAGCTCACCGACAGCTCGGTGTCCGCCACGAACTTCGACGAGACCGGGTTCTGCATCTCGATCCTGTGGCTCTGAGCCGCTTTTGCCCCAGCGCCCCCTCGTGAGTGAATACCCGAGTTAGAACTCGCGTAGGCACTCACGAGGGGGCTGGGGCTGGTATGGCGCGGTCGGGCTGGAAGTCACCGTTGCTCGGCACGATCCTGTGCTCGGTCCTGCTGCTGCTTTCGATCAGCGCCTGGCTGCTCACCGACGACCGCACGAGCCGCAGCGACGCACTGCGCACGGGCGGGCTGGCGGGTGGCGCCGTCGTGGCGCTCTACGCGCTCTGGCTGAACGACCGCCGCCGGCGCGTCGAGGAGGCGCGGCAGGAGATCGAGCGGCAACGGCACGAGCTGGACACCGACCGGGTCTCCGACGAGCGCTTCGCGCGGTCGGTCGAGCTGCTCGGGCACGAGGCCGACCAGGTGCGAATCGGTGCGCTGCACGCGCTCGCGGGCCTTGCCGGGAGCAGACCCGGCTACACGCAGACCGTCCTCGACGTGCTGTGCGCGTACCTGCGCAGGCCGTTCGGCCACCCCCGCTTCACCGGCACCGAGGCGGTGGTGGACGAGGAGGCCGAGCGCGAGCTCCAGGTGCGGCTCGCCGCACAGCGGCTCGTCCATCGCCTGCTGCCCGAACCGGGAACCGGCGCACCCGCCTACGACCTGGACCTCACCGGCGCTGCGCTGGAGTACCTCGACCTCTCCGGGCGCAGGCTCGGCACCGTGGTCCTGCGCTATGCCTACCTGCACAGCAGCACCAACCTCAGCGACTGCGAGTTCGCCGGACCGGCCTGGTTCTCCTCGACCCGCACGGGAGACGGCAGGCTGTCCGGGCGCTTCCTCTGCGCGCGGACGACGTTTCACGAGCGGGCCTGGTTCAGCGGCGCCACGTTCAACTCGCTCGCCGACTTCACCGGAACCACGTTCACCGGCGAGGCGAGCTTCAAGGACGCCGTCTTCGGCGGCGACGCGAAACTTGCGGACACGAACTACGGCGCCGGGCTCGACCTGCGCCGCGCCAGGTTCGACGGGTTCGTGGACCTGCGCTGGCGAACCCAACCGGCCGGGGTCTCGCTCTACGACACGGTAGTGAACCCGGAGCTGGACGCCGAGCTGCCGCCGGGCTGGACCACGGAACGCCTACCGGACGGCCGCACCCGCCTCACCGTCGTGAGTGCGTACACGAGTTAGAACTCGGCTAGACACTCACGAGGCGAACAGGGCGGGCAGCGTGCCCTCCCATGCGGCGCGCAGCTCGTCGAGGCCGAGGCTCGCCACGCCCTGGATCTCCAGCGCGCCGGCCTCCGGGTCGACGACGCCGGTCTTGCGCCACGGCAGGCCACGGGCGGTGCACATCTCGGTGAACCGCAACTCCTCGCTGCGCGGCACGGCCACCACCACCCGGCCAGCCGACTCGGAGAACAGCTGCACGAACGGATCGGCATCGGCGTCGAGCAGCACCCGGGCGCCGCACTGGCCGACCAGCGCCATCTCGACCAGGGTCTGGGCGAGACCGCCGTCGGACACGTCGTGCGCGGCGGAGATCATCCCGTCCCGCGAGCCGGCGACCAGGATCTCCGCGAGCAGCCGCTCGCGCTCGAGGTCCACCGCGGGCGGCACGCCACCGAGGTGGGAGTGCATCACCTGGGCCCACGCGGACCCGCCGAACTCGTCGTGCGTCTCGCCGAGCAGCAGCAACGTCTCGCCCGGCTCGGCACCGATCCCGGTGGGGATGGCGCGCCGCACGTCGTCGAGCACGCCGAGCACGCCGACCACCGGCGTCGGCAGGATCGCGGTGTCGCCGGTCTGGTTGTAGAAGCTGACGTTGCCGCCGGTCACCGGGACGCCGAGCAGCGCGCAGCCGTCGGCGAGGCCGTGCACGGCCCGCTCGAACTGCCACATCACACCGGGGTCGCGCGGCGAGCCGAAGTTGAGGCAGTTGGTCACCGCGAGCGGCATGGCGCCGCTCGTCGCGACGTTGCGGTACGCCTCGGCCAGCGCGAGCTGCGTGCCCCGGTACGGGTCCAGGTAGACGAACCGGCTGTTGCAGTCGGTCGCGACGGCGACCCCGCGCCCGGTCGACTCGTCGATCCGGATCACGCCGGAGTCGGACGGCTGCGCGAGCACCGTGTTGCCGCGCACGTAGCGGTCGTACTGCTGGGTGACCCACTCCTTGGAAGCGAGGTTCGGCGAGGCGATCATCCGCAGCAGGGTGTCCCTGAGCTCGTCCGGACCGGACGGGCGGGGCAGCGAGTCTGGCGTGTCGGCCGCCACGGCGTCCTGCCCGGCGGGGCGGGCGAACGGCCGGTCGTACACCGGTCCCTGGTGCGCGACGGTGCGCGGCGGCACGTCGACCACGGTCTCGCCGTGCCAGGTGATGACGAGGTGGTCGCCGTCGGTGACCTCGCCGATCTCGGTGGCGATCACGTCCCACTTTGCGCACACCACCATGAAGTCGTCCACATCGGACGGACGTACGACGGCGCACATCCGCTCCTGCGACTCGCTGGACAGGATCTCGGCCGGCGTCATGCCCGCGGCCCGCAGTGGAACGCGGTCGAGCTCGACCCGCATCCCGCCGTCACCCGCCGCGGCGAGCTCGGACGTCGCGCAGGAGAGGCCGGCGCCGCCGAGGTCCTGGATGCCCACGACGAGCTTCTTGCCGAACAGTTCGAGGCAGCACTCGATGAGCACCTTCTCGGTGAACGGGTCGCCCACCTGCACGCTCGGCAGCTTCTTGCGGCCGCCGCTGGTCTCGTCGCCGGAGAAGCTGTCGCTGGCCAGCACGGAGACGCCGCCGATGCCGTCGAGCCCGGTGCGAGCCCCGAAGAGAATGATCTTGTTACCGGTGCCCGAGGCGTGCGCGAGGTGCAGGTCCTCGACCCGCATCGCGCCGACGCACATCGCGTTCACCAGCGGGTTGCCCGCGTAACTGTCATCGAAGACCACCTCGCCACCGACGTTCGGCAGGCCGAGGCAGTTGCCGTACCCGGCGACCCCGGCCACCACGCCGGGCAGCACGCGCCGGGTGTCCGGCGCGTCGGCGGGGCCGAACCGCAGCGGATCGGCGACGGCGAGCGGGCGGGCACCCATCGCCAGGATGTCGCGCACGATGCCGCCGACCCCGGTCGCGGCGCCCTGATAGGGCTCCACATAGGACGGATGGTTGTGGCTCTCGACCTTGAAGGTGACCGCCCAGCCGTCACCGACGTCCACGACACCGGCGTTCTCCCCGATGCCCGCGAGCATCTTGGCCCGCATCTCCTCGGTCGTGGTCTCGCCGAAGTAGCCGAGGTGCCGCTTCGACGACTTGTACGAGCAGTGCTCGCTCCACATCACCGAGTACATGGCCAGTTCGGCGTCGGTGGGCCTGCGGCCGAGGATCTCCCGGATGCGGGCGTACTCGTCATCGGCGAGGCCGAGTTCCAGGTAGGGCTGCGGGAGCTCGGGGCTCGCCGCGGCGTGCGTGGTGGTGTCGACGGCGGGGGTTTCCACGTGAGGTGCTGCCACGGCCCCCACGATACTTGGCTCTGACCGGCGAAAATCGTTCGCCACCTGCTCGTGACGCTCGTAACGTCGTCCGGCGTGCCCATGAAGCCGTATCCGGCTCCCGACGTGCGCCTGCCCGCCCGGCCGGCCCCGGTCGGCTACCTGCTGGCGGTGCTGCGTACCCGCCCCTGGCTCGCCGCAGGGGCGGCGCTGACCGGCGCGCTGTGGCTGACCCCGGGCGCCCTGCTCCCGCTGGTGGTCGGCCGGGCCGTCGACGCCGGGATCGCGCGCGGGGACACCGCCGCGCTGTTCGGCCTGGCCGGGGCGATCCTGGCGATCGGTGTGGCACAGGCGGTGTTCGGGGCGACGCTCGGCTTCCTCGCGCATGGGATGTGGATCCACGGTGCGTCGACCACGCAGCGGCTCGTGGCCGGGCACGCCGCGCGGCTGGGGTCCACACTGCGCGAGCAGGTCACGACCGGTGACGTGATGGCGGCGTCGTCCGCGGACATCGGCAAGATCGGTTACGCGTTCGAGGTGCTCGGCAGGCTCGCCGGCGCCGTCGTGGCGTTCCTCACGGTCGGGCTCGTGCTGCTGGGTTACTCCCCGCTGCTCGGCACGGTGGCGATGGTCGGCGTGCCACTCGCGGTGCTGGGGATCGGCCCGCTGATCGCGCCGTTGCAGCGGCGGCAGGGAGCGCAGCGGGAGGAGCTGTCGGCGCTCAACGCCCTCGGCTCCGACATCGTGTCCGGTTTGCGCATCCTGCGCGGTGTCGGCGGTGAGGCGCAGTTCCTCGGCCGCTTCCGCGCGTCGAGCCAGCGGGTCCGGCGGGCCGGGATCGACGTGGCACGCGGCGAGTCGTGGCTGGTCGGCGCCGAGGTGCTGTTTCCCGGCCTGGTGACGGTCGCGATCACGTGGCTCGGCGCGCGACTGGCGCTGGCCGGCACGATCAGTGTCGGCGAACTGGTGGCCTTCTACGGCGCCTCGGCCTTCCTGGTGATCCCGGTGAGCACGGCGACGGAGACCGCCGGGGTGTGGGCCGCGGCGCTGGTCGCCGCCCGCAAGGCCGGGAGCATCCTGGACCTGCGGCCGCGGTTGGCCGACGCGGACGACCCGGTGGCACTGCCGGCCGGGCCGCTGGAGCTGCACGACACCGAGACCGGCTTCACCGCGGTGGCGGGCAAGCTGGTGGTGTCCGACAGCGCCGGGGCCGAGGCGCTGGCCGCCCGGCTCGCCCGCTTCGCCGACCCCGCACCTGGCCAGCGCGTGCTCGTGTCCGGGGTGCCCGCCGACCGGGTGGCGCTGGCGGAGCTGCGCCGTCGGGTCGTGTACGCGCACAACCAGGACCTGTGGTTCTCCGGGGTGCTGCGCGACGAGGTCGCGCCGGTCCGGGCCGGTGCCGTGACCGTCGGCGGTGCGCTGCGGGCGGCCGACGCGGGCGACATCGTCGACGCGCTGCCCGCCGGGCTCGACGAGGTGATCGGCGAGCGGGGCCGTGAGGTCTCCGGAGGGCAGCGGCAGCGGCTCAACCTGGCCCGGGCACTCGCCCTCGACGCCGACGTGCTGTTGCTCGACGAGCCGACCTCGGCGGTGGATGCGCACACCGAGGCCCGCATCACCGAGCGGGTCACGACGTTGCGGCGCGGCCGCACGACGGTGGTGTTCAGCCAGAGCCCGTTGTGGGCCGCGGTGGCCGACGAGGTGGTGCGGGGACCATGCAGCTGAAACTGCCGCTGGCCACCCGCGCCGACGCCGGCGCCTGGGCACGCGCGACCTGGCGGTCGAACCGGCGCGACTTCCTGTGGGTCACCGCCCTCTTCGGGCTGGCCACGGTCACCGGGCTCGCAGGGCCGCAGATCCTCGGCCACCTGGTCGAGGAGGTGGCGAGCGGGTCGGGCACGCGCGGCGTCGACGTGCTGGCGCTCGTGTTCGCCGCGCTGCTGCTCGGGCAGGCGCTGCTCAAGAAGGTCGCGCGGGTGCGGGCGGGCGTGCTCGGCGAGCGGGTGCTCGCCCGCACGCGGGAGGAGTTCGTCGCAGGGACGCTGCGGCTGCCGCTGGGCACGGTGGAGGCTGCGGGCACCGGCGACCTGCTCACCCGCGCGACCTCCGACGTGGAGCGGATCGACGTCGCGGTCCGTCGCGCCGCGCCGGAGATGCTGATCGCGGCGACCACGGTGACGCTGACGGTCGTCGCCATGATCGTCACCTCGCCCCTGCTCGCGCTCGGGCTGCTGGTGGCCGTCCCGGTGCTGGTGCTGCCGACGCGCTGGTACTGGCGGCGCTCGCCCGCGACGATCGAGCGGATGCTCCAGCGCTGGTCGGACGTCCAGTCGGCGACGCACGAGACGGCCGAGGGCGCCCGCACCGCCGAGGCGCTCGGACTGGCCGGGCGCCGCGTCGCACGGGGCGAGGCCGGGCTGCAGGCCGCCGTCGGCGGTGAGCGGGAGCTGCGGAAGCTCCAGCTGCGCTGGCTGCCGTGGCTGGAGCTCGCCCACGCGCTGCCGGTCGCGGCGATGGTCCTGCTCGGCGGGTTCGCCTACGGCCAGGGCTGGGTCGAGCTGGGCACGATCACCACGATGGTGCTGTACGTGCAGGCACTGGCCGTGCCGCTGGACGAGCTGCTGTGGTGGTTCGAGGACCTCGCCGTGGCGGGTACCGCGCTGCGGCGGGTGCTCGGCGTGCGCACCCCGGTGGTGGCACGGGCAGCGGGTCCCGCGCCACGCGGCCGGGACATCGAGCTGCGCGGCGTGCGCTTCGGGTACGCGGCGGACCGTCCGGTGCTGCACGACATCGACCTGCGCATCCCGCGCGGGCAGCGGCTCGCGGTGGTCGGCCCTTCCGGCGCGGGGAAGTCGACACTGGGCAGGTTGCTGGCCGGGATCGCGGCGCCCGGCGCCGGGTCGGTGACGATCGGCGGGGCGGAGGTGTCGGCGCTGCCGGAAGACGTGCTGCGCGGTGAGGTGCTGCTGCTCACGCAGGAGCAGCACGTGTTCGCGGGAACGCTGCGGGAGAACCTGACGCTGCCCGCACGGCCGGGCGGCGGCGAGTTCCGCGACCGGGAGCTGCTGGACGCGCTCACCGCGGTGGGCGCGCGGGACTGGGCGGCGGCGCTGCCCGAGGGCCTGGACACGCGGCTGGCCGGGGTGAACCGGATACCCGCGGCGATCGCGCAGCAGCTCGCACTGGCGCGGGTGGTGCTGGCCGACCCGCACGCGCTCGTGCTGGACGAGGCGACGTCGCTGCTGGACGTGACGTCGGCGCGGGAGCTGGAGCGCACGCTGGCCCGGGTGCTGGCCGGGCGGACGGTGATCGCGATCGCGCACCGGCTGCACACGGCGGCGGCGGCCGACCGCGTCGCAGTGCTGGAGGACGGCCGGATCAGCGAGCTCGGCAGCCACGCCGAACTGCTCGCCGCGGGCGGACCCTACGCCCGCCTGGTGCGCGCCGCCTCGTGAGTGCGTACACGAGTTAGAACGCTGTTACGCACTCACGAGGCCGGCGAGCGCGTCGAGGGCGGAGTAGAACATGCCGAGCCCGTCGTCCGAGGGGCCGGTGAGCGCGTCGACGGCGTGCTCCGGATGCGGCATGAGGCCCACCACCCGGCCGTTCGGGCTGCTGATCCCGGCGATGTCGTTGCGCGAGCCGTTCGGGTTCTCGCCGACGTAGCGGAAGACCACCCGGCCCTCGCCCTCCAGGGTGTCCAGCGTCGACCGGTCGGCCATGTAGCCGCCCTCGCCCGACTTCAGCGGCACCAGGATCTCCGCGCCGGTGTCGTAGCGGGTGCTCCACGCGGTGGTGTTGTTCTCCACGCGCAGCCACTGGTCGCGGCAGACGAAGTGCAGCTTGTCGTTGCGCACCAGCGCACCGGGGAGCAGGCCGGCCTCGCAGAGCACCTGGAAGCCGTTGCAGATGCCGAGCACCGGCATGCCCTTGCCCGCGGCCTCGATCACCGGGGTCATCACCGGCGCGAAGCGGGCGATGGCGCCGCAGCGCAGGTAATCGCCGTAGGAGAACCCGCCGGGCACGATCACCGCGTCGACGCCCTTGAGGTCGGCGTCGGCGTGCCAGAGATCGACCGGCGCGGCGCCGGAGTACCGCACGGCGCGGGCGGCGTCCACGTCGTCGAGGGTGCCCGGGAACGTGATGACGCCGATACGGGCGGTCACTGCTCGATCCTCCGTACCGTCCAGTTCTCGATCACGGGGTTGGCCAGCAGGCCCTCGGCGATCTTGGCCAGCGTCTCGTCGTCGACCGCGTCGTCGACCTCGAGCTCGAAGTGCTTGCCCTGGCGCACTTCGGTGATCCCCTGGAAGCCGAGGCGCGGGAGCGCACCGGCGACGGCCTGACCTTGCGGGTCCAGGATCTCGGGCTTGGGCATGACGTCGACGACTACTCGGGCCACGACAGGCTGCTCCCTCATTTGTGCAGGTCGATGCCCCTAAAGGATACGCGAAGGGGCCGAGAGGCCCCCGACACCCCTCGGCCCCTTCACCGACTTCACCGGGTTCATACGTTCGGAAGACGTCCGGTTGTTCCCGCACGTTGCGTCGGAGGAGTCCGATTCGCCGGATCGGCTCAACCAGTTTCAGCGCCAGTGACCGTGGGCGACCGGCGGGCGGTGGCCACGCATGGCCCTGCCCACCGCCGGCAGGAGCGCGACCACGAGCGGCGCCACCCACAGCAGCAGCGCGACGATCGGCATGATCACGTACTCGGCCGCGCCCTCGCTGAGCAGGTAGCCGACGGCGTAGACGTAGTAGGCCGTGACGAGCGCGGCGACGCCGACGAGGAGCCAGCGGATGAAGCCGAGCCGGAACAGGAGCGCGAGGGCCAGCGCGAGTGCGGTGGAGGCCACGGACATCGACGCCGCGATGGCGAAGTCGACGTTGCCGGTGAGCTCGCCCGAGAAGGCCATACCGACCGTCGAGGCGAGCATGTGCGCGTTGTCGGTCCGGCCGTCCCAGGAGATGACGGCGGCGAGGTAGGTGTAGACCACGGCCGGGAGGAAGAGCAGCGCGGCGACGTACGCCATCGCCGTGCTCTGCCGCGGCGGGCCGTAGGGGCCGCCAGGCCCGTATCCGGGCGGTGGGTAGCCGGCCGGCGGGTACCCGGGCGGCGGCGGGTAGCCCGGCTGCTGCCACCCCTGCGGCGGATAACTCATCGGGCTCCCCCAACTGCCATGAACGACCCGTTACTGGCGAAAGTCCCAGTAACGAGTCGTTCATAGCATGCCGGTCAGGCGGTGGGCAGGGGGTTCGCCGGGGCGGGTTCGGGGGCCTGGTGCCTGGTGAGCACGCGGCGCAGGCCGAACGTGCCGATCAGGCCGAGCACGGACACCACGATGAGGAACGCGAGGCCGGTGAGCGCCGAACCGGTGGCGTCGACGATCGCCGCGATGCCCATCGGGCCGAAGCCGCCGCCGAGGTTGCCGATGCCGTTGATCGCGCCGATGCCCGCGGCCGCCGCCGCGCCGGTGAGGAAGCGCGGCACCAGCCCCCACATCACCGGCTGCGCCGCGAAGCCGCCGACCGAGGCGACGCAGATGCCGATCATCTGCAGCCACGGCGCGCCGGCCACCGCGGCGACCAGGAAGCCAGCCGCGGAGAAGCCGAGCATCAGTGCCAGCCAGCCGAACGGCGTGCCCCTGGTCCGGGCCAGCCGCGGCACGACGAGCAGGCCGGCCATCACGCACACGTACGGGATCGCCGTCACCAGGCCGACGCCGAACCCGGAGAGCCCGCCGAAGCCGTCGACGATCGTCGGCAGCCAGAACGCGAGCCCGTAGGTGGCCAGCGGGAAGCAGAGGAAGAACAGTGCCATCGACAGCACCCTGCGGTCCCTGAGCACCTTCCACGCGCTGTGCGGCTGCGCACCCGCCTCGGCCGCCTCGGCATCGAGCCTGCCCTTGAGCCAGTTCCGCTCGGCGGGCCTCAGCCAGGACGCCGACTCCGGGTCCTTCGGCAGCAGCCACAGCACGGCCGGGGCCATCAGCACCGCGGGCACACCGGTGACCAGGAAGATCCACTGCCACCCGGCGAGGCCCCACACTCCGTGCAGGTCGTTGAGCGCGCCCATCGCCGGGTTGCCGATGATGAACGAGATCGGCCCGGCCAGCATGAACATGCCGATCGCCGCACCGCGATGGGAGGCGGGGAACCAGCGGGTCAGGTAGTAGATGACGCCGGGGAAGAACCCGGCCTCGGCGGCGCCGAGCAGGAAGCGCGCCAGGTAGAACTGCCAGGTCTCGCTGACCAGCATGGTGGCGATCGTGACGATGCCCCAGGTCAGCATGATCCTGGCGATCCAGCGGTGCGCGCCGAAGCGGTGCAGGGCCAGGTTGCTGGGCACCTCGAGCAGCGCGTACGCCACGAAGAAGCACACCTGGCCGAGCGTGAACACGGTCGCCGAGAGGCCCAGTTCGGCCTGGAGCGTGAGCTTGGCGAAGCCGACGTTCGACCGGTCGACGTAGGCGATCACGTATAGCAGCGCGAGCAGCGGCAGCAGCCGCCACGCGACCTTGCGCACCGTAGAGCGGACGATGTCCGGCTCACCGGCGGCCGCCGCGGCAGGGGGCACTGAGGCCATTCTTTTCTGACTCCGTTGTCTCTGGTTACACAGTCTGGACACTTCGGACCTTCGTCCGATATTTCGGACGGCGTCCGAGATCACGTTCGGCAGCGAAGAGTATGGCTGGCCCCCTGCACTGTCAACAGCGGCCGACGCCGGCCTTGACCGGCACCGGCCGGTTCTCTACGGTCGTCTGCGATAGCGAACCTATTCCGAAATATCGAACATGGCGGTGGTCCAGTGGAACGGTCGCGTGCCTTCCTCCGCTCGCTCGGCCTGCCGGGCGGCGATCCCGGCGAGTTGCCGAGCAGCACCAAACGCTTCCCCGACGGAGCCCAGTACCGCGTCGAGATCCCGAGTGTCGAGGGCACCGAGGCGATGGAGGCGGTCTACAGCGAGGCGGACGCACGCGGGGTCGTCGTGCACCGGCTGTCACAGGGCAGCGGCGGGATGCTGCTCACCGCGCGGGAGCTCACCGCGATGGCCGGGCTCGCCGAGGCACGCGGCGTCGAGCTGAGCCTGTTCGCGCGGCCGGTGGCCTGCTGGGACACCGGCGCCGGATCGCTCGCGCCCGGCGGCGGCCCGCTGGCCGCCCAGGCCAGGGGCACCGAGCAGCTCGTGCACGCGCTGGAGGACATCCGCCGCACCGCAGGGGCCGGCATCCGCAGCGTGCTCGTGACCGACCTCGGGGTGCTCACCGTCGCGGCCAGGATGCGGGAGGCCGGTGAGCTGCCCGCCGACCTGCAGTTCAAGGCCAGCGTGCAGATGGGCCTGGCCAACCCCGCGGCGATCCGGGTCGCCGAGCAGGCCGGTGCGAGCACCTACAACGTGCCCACCGACCTGTCGCTGGCGCAGCTGGCCGCGATCCGCGCGGCGATCGACATCCCGATCGACATCTACGTCGAGTCGCCCGACGACCTCGGTGGCTTCGTGCGGCACTTCGAGATCGCGGAGATCGTGCGCGTGGCCGCGCCCGTCTACCTCAAGTTCGGGCTGCGCAACGCGCCCAACATCTATCCGAGCGGCAGTCACCTCACGCACACCGCGGTCAGCCTCGGCCGGGAACGGGTGCGGCGGGCGGAAATAGGTTTGGAGATGCTGGCCAGGTACGCGCCGGAGGCCGTCGGCTCGCTGCTGCCCGCCGACGACCTGGCCGTGCCCGGCAACGCGATGAGGAGTGCGACATGAAGATCACCGACGTCGAGACGTTCGTCCTCGGCACCCCCTGGCGGGACCTCACCTTCGTGCGCGTGCACACCGACGAGGGCCTGAGCGGTATCGGCGAGACGCGGATGCTCGGCCACACCGAGGGGCTGCGCGGCTACCTGACCGAGGCGGTACCGAGGCACGTCCTCGGCACCGACCCGTTCGACATCGAGTCGCTGGTGCAGCGGATGAAGCGCGGGGACTACGGCAGGCCGGGCGAGATCATGATGTCCGGCATCGCGTGCGTCGAGATGGCCTGCTGGGACATCGTCGGCAAGGCGCTCGGCCAGCCCGTGTGGCGGCTGCTCGGCGGCAAGGTGCGCGACCGCGTCAAGGCGTACGCCAACGGCTGGTACACCGTCGAGCGCTCGCCGGAGGAGTTCCACGCCGCCGCGCTCAAGGTCGTCGAACGCGGGTACCGGGCGCTGAAGTTCGACCCGTTCGGCCCCGGGCAGTGGGAGCTGGAGCCGGAGGAGCGGCGGCGCAGCGTCGGGCTGGTCGAGGCGGTCCGCGACGCCGTCGGGCCGGACGTGGAGATCCTCGTCGAGATGCACGGCCGGTTCGCCCCCGGTGAGGCCGTGCGGATCGCGAAGGCGCTGGCGCCGTTCGACCCCAGCTGGCTGGAGGAGCCGGTACCACCGGAGAACCTCAGGGCACTCGCGAAGGTGGCCGGGCAGGTGGACGCCCCGGTGGCCACCGGGGAGCGCATCCACGACCGCGCCGAGTTCCGCGAGCTGTTCGAGCTGCAGGCCGCCGACATCATCCAGCCGGACATCGGGCACCTCGGCGGCATCCTGGAGACCCGCAAGCTCGCGGCCACCGCCGAGACGCACTTCGTGCTGGTGGCTCCGCACAACGTCGGCGGGCCGGTGCTCACCGCGGCGAACCTGCACCTGGCGGCATGTACGCCGAACTTCAAGATCCAGGAGCACTTCAACGACTTCGCCGACGAGCACGTGAAGCGCGCCGCGCCGGGACTGCCGGAGGTCGAGGACGGCTACTTCACGCTGCCGACCACGCCCGGGCTCGGGCTCGAACTGGACACCGACTTCATCGCGGAGCACCCGTTCCAGGCCGCGCAGTTCAACCTGTTCGCGGACGACTGGCAGTTCCGGGGCACGAAGGGAGCGAGCGAATAGTGTTGGAGGACGTACTCGCCGCGGCCGACGCCGCCGCGCGGCCGTGGGGCGAGCTGCCGCGGACCGAGCGGGCGGCGGCGCTGACCGCGGTCGCCGACGAGCTGGACGCCGCTGCCGACGAGCTCGTGCCGCTCGCCCAGAAGGAGAGCCACCTGCCGGAGGCCCGCCTGCGCGGGGAGCTGGTGCGCACGACGTTTCAGCTGCGACTGTTCGCGGAGCAGGTGCGTGCGGGGTTCGAGGTCGCCGAGGACGCGCCGGACCCGGACTGGCCGCCGGGACCGCGCCCGGCGCTGCGCCGCGTCCACCTGCCGATCGGCCCGGTCGTGGTCTTCGCGGCCTCGAACTTCCCGTTCGCGTTCTCGGTCGCCGGCGGCGACACGGCGTCGGCGCTGGCGGCGGCCTGCCCGGTGATCGTCAAGGCGCACCCCGGGCATCCGCGCCTTTCCGACGCGACCGGCGAGGTCGTGCACCGCGCCCTGAGCAGGGCGGGCGCACCGGAGGGCACGTTCGCCGTGGTGCACGGGGACGAGAACGGCCGGTCGGCGGTGCTCGACCCCCGCGTCGAGGCGGTGGCGTTCACCGGCTCCGTGCGCGGCGGCAGGGCGCTGTTCGACCTCGCGGTCTCCCGGCCGAAACCGATCCCGTTCTACGGCGAGCTGGGCAGCATCAACCCGGTGTTCGTCACCGAACAGGCCGCCCGGTCAAGGGGCGCCGAGATCGCGGCTGGCTACGTGGACTCGTTCACCATGGGCGCGGGCCAGTTCTGCACCAAGCCGGGGCTGTTCGTGGTACCAGCGGGCACCGGGCTCGGCTCGCTGGCCGCCGAGCGGGTGCGGGAGAAGGCGGCGGCCCCGCTGCTGAACGAGCGGATCGGTGCGGGTTACCGCGCGAGCCTCGGCGGCCTCGTGGAACACGAGGAGGTGCGGGTGCTCGTCGAGGGCGCCGACACCCCGGAGGGCCCGGCGCCGACGCTGCTGGCCACCACGGCGCGGGCACTGCTGGACGACGGCGAGCCGCTGCTGACCGAGTGCTTCGGCCCGGCGTCGCTGGTGGTCGAGTACGCGAGCCGGGACGAGGCCCTCGCCGTCGCCCGCGCGCTGGAGGGGCAGCTCACCGGCACCGTGCACGGCGAGGACGACGACGAGATCGCGCGGCCACTGCTGACGGAGCTGGCCGCGCGGGCCGGCCGGGTGCTGTGGAACGGCTGGCCGACAGGCGTGGCGGTCACCCACGCGATGCACCACGGCGGGCCCTACCCCGCCACCACCGCACCGCTGCACACCTCGGTGGGCACCGCGGCGACCGCGCGTTTCCTGCGCCCGGTCGCGTTCCAGAACGTGCCGGAGCACCTGCTGCCCGCCTGAGCGTACGCACACCCGAGGGCCACCGGAGCCGCTACCCGCGGTGCCGGTGGCCCTCGTGCTGTCAGCCGGCCTCGTCCACTGTCTCCAGTAGTTCGAGCAGCGTCGCGCGCTGGTCCGGGGTGAGCGGCGTGAAGAGTTCCTCGACCGCGGCCGTCCGCGTCTCGTACACCTTCCTGCGCAGCCGCAGGCCGCGTTCGGTGAGCGTGAGCAGTGTCGAGCGCCGGTTCTCCGGATCGATCCGGCGGTGCACGAGACCCGCCTCCTCCAGCGCGTCGACCAGCGGTGTCACTGCTCGCGGCACGACGTGCAGCTTCTCCGCCAGCTCCGCCATCCGTGGCGGCCGGTCGCACCGGCCGATGACGCTGAGCGCACGCGCCTGCGCCGGGGTCAGCCCGAGCGGGGCGAAGCGCTCGATCTGTAGCGCGCGCGCTCGATGAGTCAGCCGCAGGAACAGCTCGCCGAGGCGGCCCTCGCTCTCCTCCGTGTCCACCCACACAGACTAGCAGAGCATAGGTAATTGTGAACTTAGGTAATTAAGAGCTATGCTCGGTATATGTCACTCGCCGAGAATCCGAGCCAGCAGCCGGTCGCCGTGCGGCGCATCCTGCGGCTCTTCCGGCCCCACCGCGGCAGGCTCGCGGTCGTCGGCCTGCTCGTCGGCCTGTCGTCGCTGGTCTCGGTGGCCTCGCCGTTCCTGCTCCGCGAGGTGCTCGACGTGGCGATCCCGCAGCAACGCACCGGCCTGCTGACCCTGCTGGTGCTCGGCATGCTCGGCGTCGCGGTGGCCACCAGCGTGTTCAACGTGCTGCAGACCTATCTGTCCACCTCGGTCGGGCAGCGCGTCATGCACGGGCTGCGGGCCACCGTCTACGCCCGCCTGCAACGGATGTCGCTCGCGTTCTTCACGCGTACGCGCACCGGCGAGGTGCAGTCGCGCATCGCCAACGACATCGGCGGCATGCAGGCGACCGTGACCTCGACCGCCACGTCCCTGGTGTCCAACGTGACCACCGTCGTCGCCACGGTGATCGCGATGATCGCGCTCGACTGGCGGCTGACCATCGTCTCGCTCGCACTGCTGCCGGTGTTCGTCTGGATCAGCCGCCGGGTCGGCGCGGAGCGCAAGCGGATCACCGCGCGGCGGCAGAAGCAGCTCGCCACGATCTCGTCGAGCGTGCAGGAGTCGCTGTCGGTGAGCGGCATCCTGCTCGGCCGCACGATGGGCCGGTCGCAGTCGCTGACCCGGGAGTTCACCGAGGAGTCCGACCGGCTGGCGCGGCTGGAGATCTCCTCGAGCATGGCCGGACGCTGGCGCATGTCGACCATCCAGATCGTGATGGCAGCGATGCCCGCGCTGATCTACTGGGCGGCCGGCGCGGGCGCGCTCCTGGGCATCCCGATGACCTCGCTCGGCACGCTGGTCGCATTCGTGACGCTGCAGCAGACGCTCTTCCGGCCCACGATGTCGCTGCTGCAGACGGGGGTGGAGCTGCAGAGCTCGCTCGCCCTGTTCCAGCGCATCTTCGAGTACCTGGACCTGCCCGTCGACATCGCCGAGCCGGCGAGGCCCGTGGCACTCGACCCGGTCCGCGGCGAGGTCCGCCTGCGGGACGTGCGGTTCTCCTACGACGGCGAGCACGACACGCTGGACGGCATCGACCTCACCGTGCCCGCGGGCGGCAACGTGGCGATCGTCGGCGAGACCGGCTCCGGCAAGACGACGCTGAGCTACCTCGTGCCGCGGCTCTACGACGCCACGACCGGGCGGGTCACCATCGACGGCGTGGACGTGCGCGACCTGAGCTTCGAGACGCTGGCGCGGACGGTCGGCGTGGTGTCGCAGGAGACGTACCTGCTGCACGCGTCCGTCGCCGACAACCTGCGCTTCGCGAAGCCGGACGCCACCGACGAGGACCTGCACGAGGCGGCGCGCGCCGCGCGGATCCACGAGCACATCACCGCGCTGCCGGATGGCTACGACACGATCGTCGGCGAACGCGGCTACCGGTTCTCCGGCGGCGAGAAGCAGCGGCTCGCGATCGCCCGCACGATCCTGCGCGACCCGCCGATCCTCGTACTCGACGAGGCCACCAGCGCGCTGGACACGCAGACCGAGCGGGCCGTGCAGCAGGCGATCAACTCGTTGTCGGCCGGGCGGACGACGATCACGATCGCCCACCGGCTCTCCACCGTCCGCGACGCCGGCGAGATCGTGGTGCTGGTGGGCGGGCGCGTGGCCGAGCGCGGCACCCACGAGGAGCTGCTCGCCGAGGGCGGGCACTACGCCACCCTGCTCGAACGCGACCGCCCTGCCCTCGCCCTCGCCAGCGGGTCGTGAGTGGCGACACGAGTTCTAACTCGTGTGCGCACTCACGAGCGGCCGTGCAGCCTGGCGATCAGCTTGCCCACCAGCGCCTCGGTCTTCGCGGTGCGGGCGAACGTGGTCAGCGCGAGCGGGGGCGTGAAGCGCTGCCGGGCGATCGACTTCGCGCGCGCGAACTCCCGCAGCCCCTCCGGGCCGTGGATACGCCCGAAGCCGGAGTCGCCGACCCCGCCGAAGGGCAGCGACGCGATGCCGGCGAACGACAGCGGCGCGTTGATCGCCGTCTGCCCGGTCCGCAGCTTCCGCGCCAGTTCCAGCCCGCGCCGCTTCGAGAACACCGTCGAGCCGAGCCCGTACGCCGAGTCGTTCGCCTTGGCCACGGCCTCGTCCATGTCGGTGACCTTCGCGATCGTCACCGTGGGCCCGAACGTCTCCTCGCGCACGGCCAGCGAGTCCTCCGGGACATCCACCAGCACCGTCGGCTGGACGTAACGGTCGCCGACGGTGTCCGCACCGCCGACCAGCGCCCGACCGCCCCGCGCGAGGGCGTCCGCGATGTGCCTGCGCACCACGTCCAGCTGCGCGGGCATCGTCATCGGCCCGTACTGGTCGCCGGGGCCGGAGCCCGCGCGCACCCGCTCCGCCCGCTCGACGACCTTGGCGACGAACTCGTCGTGCACGCGCTCGTGCACGTAGACGCGCTCGACCCCGATGCACGTCTGGCCGGAGTTGGAGAACGCGCCCCAGACGGTGGCCTCCGCGGCGGCATCCAGATCGGCGTCGGCGTCGACGAGGACCGGATCCTTGCCGCCGGCCTCGATGATGACCGGGGTCAACCTCTCCGCGGCGGCGGCCATGATCTTCTTGCCGGTGGCGGTCGAGCCGGTGAACGCGATCTTGTCCACGTCGGCGCGGGTGAGCGCGGCACCCGTCGCGCCGAAGCCGGTGACCAGCTGGAGCACCGGCTGCTCGGGCACCGCCTCTGCGAAGGCGTCGGCGAGCCACTTGCCGACGCCGGGGGTGTACTCACTCGGCTTGAACACCACCGCGTTTCCCGCGGCCAGCGCGTAGCTGATCGAGCCGAGCGGGGTGTAGACCGGGTAGTTCCAGGGCCCGATCACGCCGACCACGCCCAGCGGCTGGTACTCGACGGTCGCGGCCTGGTTGGACAGCAGCAGCCCGGGCGAGCGGCGCTGCCTGCCCAGTACCTTGCGCGCGTTCCTGGTCGCCCACGCGACGTGCTCGATCGCGAGCACGGCTTCGAGCTGCGCATCGCCGCGCGGTTTGCCGGTCTCCTGCCGGACCACCTCGCAGAGGTCGGTGAGCCGCCGCGCGAGGATGCCCTTCCACCGGCGCAGGCGTTCGGCGCGGCCGTCGAACCCGAGTGAGTCCCACCAGCGCGCGGCCTCCCTCGCCCTGGCCACGGCGGCCTCGACCTGCTCGGCGGTGTGCACGGGATAGGTCCCGACCACCTCGTCGGTCGCCGGGTTCAGCGAGTCGAACGTCTCGGCGCTCGCACTGGCGGCATCGGATCGCGGAGCTTGCACGGTGGTCATGACATGCCTCCATCGGCCTCGGCTCGCCCCCAGCGTACGACGCTTACTGGCAGACTGCCAACTACCTTTCGGTCCGACTCAGCATCGCACAGGCGAGCGCCGCGCTGCCCGCTCCGAGCAGCGGCGCGAGGGCCAGCGGCAGCAGCCCCACGCTGAGCGAGCCGAGCGCGAAACCGGTCGCCTGGACGGCGAAGGCGACGGAGAACCCCTCCGACCGGCGGCCGGGCGGCAGCAGGCGCTGCAGGTTCACCGTCGCGACGGTGAGCAGCGGACCGGTGCACGCGCCGACAAGCACCACCCCGGCGAGCAGGCCGGGCCAGCCCAGATCCAGGGAGACCAGCACACCACCGCCGACGAAGACACCGAGGAACACCCTCGCCGCGACCGGCGTCGTGCGACCGCGCCAGGCGAACACGGCGCTGCCCGCGATGCTCGAACCGCAGAGCACGGCCACGATCAGCGCGGCCGCGACCTCGCCGGCGCCGAGCCGCCCGGCCAGCGGCAGCGGGGCGACCTCGATCGTCGCGAGCAGGTGTCCGATCGCGAACACGCACGCCAGCCAGCCAGCGGCCGCCCGCACCGGCAGCCGCGCGCCCTCCGGTGCCACCACGGCGGTTCCGCCGCCGCGAGGCAGCAGCGCCGCACACGCCACGTACGCCAGTGTCATCACCGCAGGCGGAGCCAGCGCGTGCACCGACGCGAGCAGCGCGGCGAGCAGCGGGCCCGCGATCAGCACCCCGTCGATGAGCATCGCGTCCACCGCCACCGCACGTGGCAGCAACTCGTCGGGGACCGCGCCCGCGAGCAACGACCGGAGACCACCGGCCAGGCCGCCCGCCAGCAACCCCGGAACGGCGACGAGTGCCAGCAGCACGCCGCCGGGCGCCGCGACCGCCGCCGCTACGGTGAGCGCGGCGAATCCCGCTGCCGCCCCTGCCAGCAGCAGCACCATGCCCCTTCGCGGCCCGGCCCGGTCGAGGAACCGCCCCGCCGGCACGGCGCCGAGGAGTTCCGCGGCCACGAACACCGCCATCATGACGCCGCCCAGCCGGTACGAACCGGTGGTGGCCGTGGTCAGGATGGTAAACGCCAGCGGGGCGACCGCCGAGGGCAACCGACCGAACTGCGCGGCCACGGACCACCGCGGGTAACCGGTGTCCCGCAGCCGGGCAAGCACCCCATTCGTCATGGCGCCAAGCCTGTGCACGCGGTCGCCGGGCGCATACTGATTCGGTCATTTCCGAATCCAGGACGGTGGCCGGTGATCGAGCTCGTGCTCACCCCCGCAAGCGCGCACCGCGTGCGCTTCGCCATCTGCCCGCTGGAGGAGGCCCTCGGCGCGCTGCGCGTACTGGCCGGCACCCGGCGGCACCCGGCCCACCTGCCGTGGCTCGCCGGCGCGGCGCGCGACCTGCCGATCCGCGAACTGCTGGCGGTGCTGAGCGCCCGCCGCTACATCACCGACTTCCTCGCTCCGCCGACGAGCGGACCGGCCACTACCGCGGAGGAGCAGCTCGCGCTCGTCCGGCGAACCCCGCCGAAGCAGGTGGCGGCGGAGCTCGCGCTCGTCGACGCCGACCTCACCGGCCTGCCCACCGACCCGGCACACGCCAGGGACCTGCTCGCCGATCAGCTGGAACTGGCCTGGACGGAGCTGATCGCGCCGCACTGGTCACGGATCGCGAACGTCCTCGCCGCCGACATCGAACACCGCTCGCGCCGGCTGGCCGAAGGCGGGCTCGCGCTGATGCTCGGCGAGGTCCATCCACGGGTGAGCCTGACCGACAACGCCGTGCTGGTGCAGACCCCCACCCGCAACCGCGCCAGACTCGACGAGCGGGGGCTGCAACTGCTGCCGAGCGTGTTCGGCTGGCCGGACGTCGCCGTGGTGCTGCTGCCACCGTGGCAGCCCGCGCTCGTCTACCCGGCCAGGGGGGCGGCACGGGTCTGGCAACCCGAGCCCAGACCCCCGGAGGCGCTGGCCGCCGTGCTCGGGCGGACCAAGGCTGCGCTGCTGTACACGCTCGACGAGCCGGCGGGCACGACGGCGCTCGCCGGGGCGCTCGGCCTCTCCCCGGCCACGGTTTCCGGGCACCTCACCGCGCTGCGGGACGCCGGGCTGCTCATCGCCGCCCGCCGCGGAAGGGCGGTGCACTACCGCCGCAGCGCTCTTGGTGACGCCCTGCTGCGCGCGTAGTGTGGTGTCGCCAGACCGTAGGGAGAAGCCGATGCGTATCGTCCACTATGGACATTCCTGCGTACTGCTCGAAGCGGACGACGCCCGGATGCTCCTCGACCCCGGCGCCTTCTCCACCGGCTTCGAGGGCGAGCGGGAGCTGGACGCGGTGCTGATCACGCATCAGCACTACGACCACATCGACTCGGAGAAACTGCCCGGCCTGCTCGCGGCGAACCCGCGGGCGCGGCTGATCACCGACCCCGGCTCGGCGGAGACGGTGGCCAAGCTGGGCCTGTCCTCGCACACCGCGCAGCCGGGCACGACACTCGCCATCGGCGGAGCCACGGTGCACGTGGTCGGCGGCCAGCACGCGATGATCCACCGGGACATCCCGATCGTGCCCAACGTCGGCTACGTGTTCGAGCACGGCGCCTTCTACCACCCCGGCGACTCCTTCTTCGTGCCCGACCAGGGGATCGACGTACTCGGCCTGCCCACGGCCGCGCCGTGGCTGAAGGCGGCCGAGGCCGTGGACTTCCTGCGGGCGGTCGCCCCCAGGGTCGCGGTGCCGATCCACGAGGCGGTGCTCGCCAGCCCGCAGATGCACTACGGCCTGTTCACCAACCTCGCACCGGCGGGCACGGAGGTCAGGGTGCTGCCGAGGGGCGAGCAGGCGACGCCGTGAGATAGGCACCGCCGACGGCGCCGTTCTCCAGCGCGATGTCCACGGCGTCCAGGAACGCCTGCCGCCGGCCCGGCCGCGTGAGGTCGGCGGCGTCCACCCCCAGCCGGACCAGGCCACCGCGGCGGGCCGCCCGCGCCGCGCTCAGCACGAGCGCGAAGCACCGCACCGTCTCGGTGCGCTGGCGCTGGCTGCCGAAGCCCTGCACCCGCGCCCGCCGGACCCCGCCCGTACGCAGGTCGCGCACGGAGGAGAGGTCGGCGCACAGGGAGAACCCGTGCTGGCGCAGGGCGTCCAGCGTGCCGCGCGACACCCGCCAGCGCGGCGGCGCGAACCCTTCGGTGCGCAGGCCGCCCCGGTCCAGGGCGGACGTGGCCGCGATCAGCCGCAGCCGCGCCTCGTGCGCGGGCAGCGTGGCGAACTCCGCCCGGACGCGCTGGTCGTAGCCGTGCAGCAGCACGGTGTCCCCGCCGCGGACCCGCTCCCGCATCCACTCGGCCACCTGCGGGGAGCCGTCCTCGGCACTCGGCGTGAACAGCATCGAAAGGGGCACGGCACGCCGGCCCAGCTCGGCCGCGAGGTCGGCACAGCGATGCAGCGTCCGGGGGCCGATCCCGGAGAGCGACACCAGCAAACACGCGTCCACGACTCCCAGTAGGCCCGACCGGGATGACGACGCGTTGACATCCGCGTGAGTCGTGAGTGAAGACACGAGTTAGAACGCGCGTCACCACTCACGAGGGTCACGAGGGGGGCGCGGGCCAGTCGGCGAGGGTGCGGCCGGTGATGCGCTCGTAGGCGTCGACGTAGCGCTGCCTGGTCGCCGCGACCACGTCGTCGGGCAGCGGGGGCGGCGTGTCGGCGGCCCGGTCCCAGCCGGACTCCGGGCCGGTCAGCCAGTCGCGCACGTACTGCTTGTCGAACGACGGCTGCGGCCGTCCCGGCCGGTACCCCTCCGCGGGCCAGTACCGGGACGAATCGGGCGTCAACACCTCGTCGGCGAGCACCAGCCGCCCGCTCGCGTCGAGCCCGAACTCGAACTTCGTGTCCGCCAGCAGGATGCCGCGCCCGGCCGCGTGCTCGGCACCGCGCCGGTACAGCTCCAGCGTGGCGTCCCGAAGCTCGGCCGCGCGCTCGGCGCCGACCGTGGCCACGACGTCGGCGAAGCTCACGTTCTCGTCGTGGGCGCCGAGATCGGCCTTCGTGGCCGGGGTGAAGACCGGCTCCGGCAGCCGCTCGGCCTCGGTCAGCCCGCCAGGTAGCTCGACACCGCACACCGAGCCGGTCCGCAGATAGTCGGAGTAGCCGGAACCGGCGAGGTAGCCGCGCGCCACGCACTCCACCGGCAGCATCCCCAGCCTGCGCACGAGCAGCGCCCGGCCACGGACCTCCGGCGGGATGCGCTCGTCGTCGTGGCCGACGAGGTGGTTCGGCAGGACGTCACCGAGCAGTTCGAACCAGAACGCGCTCATCGCGGTCAGCACCCGCCCCTTGTCGGGGATCGGGGTGTCGAGGACGAAGTCGTACGCGGAGATCCGGTCCGAGGTCACGAGCAGCAGGTGCTCGGCGTCCACCGCGTAGAGCTCCCGGACCTTGCCGGAGGCGATCTTGGAGTAGTCGGCGAGCGTCGTCGTCACGGCGTCACCCTAGCCGCGACGTCAGCGGCGGGTGGCCTGGTGGGGCTTCGCCGGTGGTGAGTCCTCGCCGACGAGCGCGTTCATCCGCTTCTCGGCGCGCACCGAGCGGACCGCGGCGACCAGCCCGGCGATCCACAGCGCCACGATCGCGACGTAGACCGTGCCGAAGACGGTGGGGGTCGCATCCGCCACCCGCAGCAGCAGCCAGGCGTTGGTGAGCACGATCATCCCGCCCGCCGCGGCACCGAGTACGCGCGGCGGCATCAGCCGCACCAGCCATGCGGCGAACGGGGCCGCGAGCACGCCGCCGCCCAGCAGCCCGGCGACGACCAGGAAGTTCATCCCCTGGTTCTGGGCGAGCGCGAAGAAGAACGCGACGCTCGCCGCGACCGAAACGACGAACTCGGCGGCACTGACCGACCCGACGACCTTGCGGGGCTCCAGCCGCCCGCTCGACAGCAGCGTCGTGGTGGCGACCGGCCCCCAGCCGCCACCACCCGTGGCGTCGACGAACCCGGCGACGAGCCCCAGCGGGCCGAGGAACCGTGCGCCAGGGCGCTTGTCGGTGATCAGTTTGCCCAGCTTGAGGAAGGCGAACCGGATCAGCACGTAGAGCCCGAGCAGGAACAGGATCGAGCTGATCAGCACGGCCGCGACGCCGCCGGACAGCGACACGAGCAGGAACGCGCCGACGATGGCACCGAGGCCACCGGGCACCGCCAGGATGCCGACCGTCCGCCAGTCGACGTTGCGGAACTTCCAGTGGGAGACGCCGGACGCGAGCGAGGCGCCGACCTTCGCGAGGTGGACCGACGCGGACGCGATCGCCGGCGCCGTGCCGAACGCGACCAGTGCGGTCGTCGACGTCGCGCCGTAGCCCATGCCCAGCGAGCCGTCCACGAGCTGGGCGAGCATACCGGCGAGGCCGAACAGCAAGAGCGTTTCCATTTAGAACCTCAGCGTCAGGCGGCCGTCATGTCGACAGCGGCAGCATACGAGAACCGGGCAGCCAGCTTCAGCGCGGACGGCACGCCGCCGAGTTGACCCGCAGGAGGTCGACGTGCCTGCGCTGCACCAGCGCCGGCCCGTGCGCACGCCCCACCTGCGATATCACGATCCTAATCGTGACAGACCCGCACCCGCCGTTCCAGTCGTTCTCAAAGTCTGGACGACGACTGACCGCCTCACGTGGGCGACGTCACCCTGGACTCGACCCGCACCCGGTCGCCGATCCGGACAGTTCCGGCACGAAGGACCGCGGCCTTCATCCCGAACGTGACGCCGCCGTCCGGGCCCCGCCGGTACCCCGCCAGCGTGCGAACGGGCTCGGGGCCCGACCTGGTGCCGGTCTCCTGGTCGACGGTCGGGACCGTGCACCGCACGCACACCTTCGCGAAGCCGAGCTCCGCGCCACCCGCGGTCATCCGCCACACGTCGTCCTCGGTGTGCGGCTCGGTCCAGCCGTCGACCACCAGGTTGGGGCGGAACCGGTCCATCGGCACCGGCTCGCCACCCCGTTCGGCGATGCGCTCGTTCAGCAGGTCCAGCGACGCCCACGAGGCGACCAGCACGGCGTGCCCGTCGGCGAACCCGGCGCTGCCGGGTGTCTCGCCGCTGGTCTCGCGCCTGTGCTCCGGCGGGACCCGGACCAGCCGGGACGGCGCGCCGAGCACGGCGGAGAACCACGCCGCCGCCTCATCCCCCTGGTCCACGCCCTGGCCCGCCCAGGTGAACACCGAAACGTCGCGGCGGCGGCCGTCGAACGCGACGGCGACCTCGATGTCGGTGTGGCCCGGCGCGCTCAGCGCGAGCCGGGCGCCGCCGTCGAGCACGGCAGGCCGGACCACCGCGAGCACCGGGTGGCGGCGCTGGCTGCGGAACGTGCCGTCCTCGCCGACCGCCATGAACGTGCGGTCGTGCTCCAGCCCGGCCGGAGCCAGCTCAGCGGCCTGCACCCGCGTCCCTGCGCAGCCCTTGACCGGATAGGTGATGAGATCCGCGACGCGTGCCATGGGTCAGAGGATCGGCCGCGGAACGTAGGCGGCGGCGTCCGGGAAGTGCTTGAGCACGTCCTCGATCCGCGCCACCACGGCGCCCACCTGCCCGGCGGCCGTGCCGGTGAACGAGAGCCGGTCGGCGAGCAGCTCGTCCAGCTCGGCGCGGTCGAGCGGGATGCGCTCGTCGGCGGCCAGCCGGTCGAGCAGGTCGTTCTCCACCTGTCCCTGCTCGCGCATCGCGAGCGCCACGGCGACGGCGTTCTCCTTGATCGCCTCGTGCGCACGCTCCCGGCCGACCCCGGCCCGCACCGCGGCCATCAGCACCTTCGTGGTCGCCAGGAACGGCAGGTACCGGGCGAGCTCGCGGTCGACCACGGCCGGGAAGGCCCCGAACTCGCGCAGCACGGTCAGCATCGTCTCCAGCAACCCGTCGAGCGCGAAGAACGCGTCCGGCAACGCGACCCGGCGGACCACCGAATCGGACACGTCCCCCTCGTTCCACTGGTCGCCCGAGAGCTCGCCGATCATCGAGAGGTAACCCCTCAGCACCACCGCGAGCCCGTTGACCCGCTCGCACGAGCGCGTGTTCATCTTGTGCGGCATGGCCGACGAACCGACCTGCCCCGGCTGGAAGCCCTCGGTGACCAGCTCGTGCCCGGCCATCAGCCGGATCGTCGTTGCCAGGCTGCCCGGCGCCGCGGCGAGCTGGACCAGGGTGGACAGCACGTCGAAGTCGAGTGAGCGCGGGTAGACCTGCCCCACACTCGTGAGTACACGCTCGAAGCCGAGATGCTCCGCGACCCGCGCCTCAAGAGACTCCAATGTGGACTCGCTGCCGAGCAGGTCGAGCATGTCCTGCGCCGTGCCGACCGGCCCCTTGATCCCGCGCAGCGGGTAGCGGGCGATCAGCTCGTCCAGCCGCTCGTAGGCCACCAGCAGCTCGTCCGCGGCGGTGGCGAACCGCTTGCCCAGCGTCGTCGCCTGCGCGGCCACGTTGTGCGAGCGCCCCGCGATGACCAGGTCCGCGTGCTCGGTGGCCAGCGTGCCCAGCATCGCCAGGAGCGCCACCGTCCGGCCGCGGATCAGTTCGAGTGAGCGCCGCACCTGAAGCTGCTCGACGTTCTCGGTGAGGTCCCGCGAGGTCATGCCCTTGTGCACGTGCTCGTGCCCGGCCAGCGCGTTGAACTCCTCGATCCTGGCCTTGACGTCATGCCGCGTGACGCGCTCGCGGGCGGCGATCGACGCGAGATCGACGTCGCCGAGCACCCGTTCGTAGTCGGCCGGCACGCCGTCGGGCACCTCGACCCCGAGCTCGGACTGGGCCCGCAGCACGGCGAGCCACAGCTCTCGCTCCAGCCTGACCTTGTTCTCCGGGGACCACAGCGTCACGAGCTCGGGGGAGGCGTAACGGCCCGCGAGTACGTTCGGGATGCTCGGCTTGTCGCTCACGCGGTCAGGCTAACCGGCGAGCCGGGTCACAACCGCAGCGCCGGGTCGCTCGCCAGCTCGATGAGCTGGGCGGTGGTCACCGTCAGATCCGGCAGGTGATCGGTTTCCGCCCCGGCGGTCGGGTCGTAGTTGTACCCCGACACCATCAGCACGACGCCATCGGTGCGGTAGTGGTACGCCGTGGTCACCTTCATGTCCGGGCCGTTCCCGACACCGGAGTGCTCCACCAGCACGAGCACGCTCTCGTCCGGCTGGACCTGCACCGTGCACTCCGCGGACGGCTCCGCCTCGCACATCCCGCCGGGCGGCGGCATGTCCGCACCGGCCGCGTTGACCTGGACGTTGACCGCCGTGGGCGCTCCGTCCGCGGTGAACCGCACGAACGAGTTGAGATACCGCTGCCCCTCGGTGACCGATCCGGTCGCCTCCCCGGAGAACTCGCCCACCTCGACATCGGCCGCCTCCGGCACCACGGCCGGGAACCGGTCGCGCAGGTGCGTGCGCATCTCCTCGCCGCGCTGCCGCAGCTCGGCCTCGGTGTACCGCGTCGGCTCGACGTTGTCCGGCGGCCACCCCGGCTGTGCCGGGGCTGCCGGGGCTGCCGGGGCCGACGGGGCCCGGGAACCGGCGGCCGCCTGCGTCGACCCGGGTTCGCCGGGCCCGCCGAGCGCCAGCGGCACGGCCACCGCGAGCGCCGCGACCAGCGCCACGCCCGCGCCCGCGCTCCACACGGCCCGGCGCCGCCTGGTGCGCTCCCGCACCGTGCCGATCAGCTCATCCGGGTCGAAGTTCAGCGGGGGCTCGTCCGCGACGGCATCGACCAGCGCCTCGCGTACCTCGTGCTCGCTCATGTCGTCACCTTTCCCTGTTCGGCGCCCAGTTCGGGGCGGGCGAGTACGCGGCCGAGGGTGGCCAGGCCCCTCGCTGTCTGGCTCTTGACGGTGCCCTCGGAGCACCGGAGGATCGCGGCGGTCTCGCCGACGCTCAGTTCGTCGAAGTAACGCAGGACGAGCGTGGCCCGCTGCCTCGGCGGCAGCTCCCGCAGCCCGCGCCGCACCTTGTCGCGTGTCCAGTCGCGCTGGGCGTGCTCGGCGGGGCGGGTGCGGCGTCGGCCAGGTCCGGGACTGGCTCCCGCCGTTCACGCAGGCGCCACTCGTCCAGCCACGCCCGCAGCAGGACCTTGCGCGCGTAGTTGCCGAGCGGCTCGGCAACGTCGATCCGCGACCAGGCACGGTATATCCGCATGAGCGCGTTCTGCATCAGGTCCTCGGCCAGATGCCAGTCCCCGCACAGCAGGTAGGCGGATCGGCGCAGCCCGTGCGCCTGCGCCGAGGCGAATTCGCGGAACCGCGCTTCGTCGTTGTCGTCCATGCGATCCCCTTTCCAACCCCTTCCCACGGTGGCGGCGGGCGAGAGGTTGCACGGGGGTCAGCTCAGCGCCGCACGCAGCATCCGCGCGGCGGCGGCGCGCGGGTCGGGGTCCACCTCGATGAGCGCGTTGACCACGGCGCCGTCGACGAGCGCGATGAGCTGTTCGAGCCGCCGCCCTCCGATCTCCACCCCGGACCTGACGAAGATCTCGGTCAGCAGCGCACGCAGCTCCACCGCGAGCGTGCGCATCAGCGGGCGCAGATGCGGCCTGCGGCCGGTGGCGACCAGCCGTTCGTAGCGCAGCAGCACGGCGTCGTACTCGGGGTCCTCGCCGAGCAGCTGGTCCAGCACCAGCTCGACGAGCGTGTCCGTGCCCCGGCGCTCGGTGCTCAGCTCGGCGAGCTGCTCGCGCCCCCTGGCCAGCTCGGAACGCCCGTAGTGCTCCATCGCGGCGTAGATCAGATCGTCGAGCGAGTCGAAGTAGTAGGTGGTCGAGGCGAGCGGAAGACCGGCCCGCTCGGCGACCGCCCGGTGCCGCACCGCGTCGAACCCGCCCTCGACGAGCAGGTCGGCCGCCGCCGCCACGAGGGCGGCACGCCTGCGTTCACCTTTCGGTGTGCTCGCGGCTGACGTCATGGCAGCCAAGTCTGCCATCCGGGATTCGCGAACTCAGAGTTGCCGCGCGAGCGCGGTCGCGATGCCCTGCAGCCCCCCGGCCAGCGGTGCGGTGGCCTTGTCCGGCGCCGGGGTGCTCAGCACGACGACGGTCGCCCCGGCCGCGGTGCGCTCCTCCGCGATGACGGTTCCCTCGGGCTGTTCGGGCAGTTGCGATGCGACGCCGGACGGCACCAGCACGGCGGAAACCAGGCCGCCGTCCACGGCGTACGCGGCCGAGCGCGACGGCTCCGGGCAGACCAGCCCGGGCACGGCATCCGCCCCGGCGGTGACCGGGAGCTCGCCAGCGAGGGCGATGGCGAGCTCCCGGTCGACCTTTTCGCACCCGGAGGTGCGACCGGCCCGTGGGCCGTTCTCCCCGGAAGCCTCGCCCCCCTGCTTGGGCGAGCCATCCGGGAAGCCCTGTGCGTTCGGAAGACGTCCGGCGGAGCCGCCGGGTTGCTCCTGCTCGCCCGCTTCCGCTTCGGCGTCACCGTATGCGGGCGCGGAGGCGGCGCCCGAGTCACCGCCCGTGTTCGCCCTCTGGCCGAGTCCCACCACGCTGACCCCACCGAGGAGCAGGACGACGCACGCGCTCACGGCCGCGGTCACGGAACGGCGCCGCATGGTGGCCCTGCGCGAGGCCGCGGCCACGTCCCGCTCCGTGAAGGTCGGTGGCGGCGGCTCGCCCGGCGCCTGCCGGAACAGCGTCTCCAGCTCGTGCTCATCCATGCGTCTCCACCTCCTCGCCCAGCACGTCCCGCAGGTTCGCCAGGCCCCGCGCGGTCTGGCTCTTCACGTTGCCCTCGCTGCAACCGAGCACCCGCGCGACGCCGCCGACGTCGAGGCCCTCGAAGTAGCGCAGCACCAACACCGCACGCTGTCTCGGCGGCACCCGGCGCAGGCCGGCGAGCAGGTCCTCCCTGGTCGCCACCCGGTCGGCGACCAGCTCGCCGGCGGGCGGCGGCTCCGGCAGCTCATCGGTCTGCCGCTCCCGCCGCCACGGGCGCCGGGACTCGTCGATGGCCGCCCTCACCAGCGTCTTCCGCAGGTAGGCGTCGGTCGCCGCCCGGTCGCGGATCTTGCGCCAGCGCCGGTGCAACGAGACGAACGCCGTCTGCGCGAGGTCGTCCGCGCGGTGCCAGTCACCACAGAGCATGTACGCGGTCCGGCGCACGGAGTCCCGCCTTGCGGCGAAGTACTCCGCGAACTCCTGCTCCTCGCGGTGATCCACGCGGTCGGCTCTCCGGTCTGAGTCTGTTGTCCGAAGGTAGAGACGAAACTGACGTGTCCCACGGTTGCACGCCCGGCGCCCCGGCACCCATATGTCACCCGTTTGTGAGATCAACAACCAGTGTGATGTGATCGGAAAGTGACCTCTGCAGCCAGTTCGGTGATCGACTTCCGCTCGGACACCGTCACCCGGCCGGATGAGATGATGCGTTCCGCGATGGCACGGGCGGAGGTCGCCGACAACGTCATCGACTCGGACCCGACGATCCGCGCGCTGGAGGAGCGGGCCGCCGAGACGCTCGGCACGCCCGCGGCGCTGTGGACGCCGAGCGGGACGATGGCGAACCTCATCGCGCTGTCCACGCACCTGCGCCGCGGCGACCGGTTCCTGGCGCCGCGGGATGCGCACGTGCTGGTGAACGAGCTCGGCTCGGCGGCATGGCTGGCCGGTGGCATGCCCGAGCCGCTGGAGCACGACGCGGGCCCCGGCCGCCCCTCGGCGGGTGCCGTGCGGGCCGCGGCGGGCACCCGGGAGGGGCCGTACTACGTACTGCGCACCACGCTGCTGTGCCTGGAGAACACGCACAACGTGGCCGGCGGCGCGATCACCCCACCGCACGAGCACGCGCAGCTCGTCGCGACCGCGCGGGAGGCCGGGCTCCGGGTGCACCTCGACGGGGCGCGGCTGTGGCACGCGGCGGCCGCGCTGGACCTGCCACCCGCCGCGCTGACGGTCGGCGTCGACACGGTGTCGGCGTGCTTCAGCAAAGGCCTCGGCGCGCCCGTCGGCTCCGTGCTGGCCGGCGGCGAGGAGTTCGTCGAGGAGGCGAGGCGGATGCGCCAGATGCTCGGCGGCGGGGTGCGCCAGGGCGGGGTGCTCGCGGCGGCCTGCCTGCTCGCGCTGGACCGCGTCGGCGAGCTCGGCGAGGACCACGCCCACGCACGGACCCTCGCCGAGGGGCTGCGCGAGTACGGCTGGGACGTCAGCGAGCCGCAGACCAACATCGTGCTCGCGAGGGTGCCGGACCTGCTGCTCACGCTGGACTGGCTGCGCGGGCTCGGCGTGCTCGCCCTGCCGATGGCGGGCAAGGTCCGGTTCGTGACCCACCGCGACCTTTCCGCGGGCGATGTCGAGGAGGCGCTCCGCCGGATCAAGGCGGGCAGCAGATGAGCCCGCGCTGGGTCGTGTTCGACTACGGCGAGGTGATCTGCTCGCGCACGGCGGCGGTACCCGAGCTCGCGGCCCGCCTCGGCGTGCCGGTGACCGACTTCGAACCCGCCTACTGGGCCTACCGCGACTTCTACGACCGCGGGGCCGCCGATATCGACTACTGGCGAGCCATCGGCGAGGTGGTCGGGACCACCGTCGACGAGTCCACTTCGGACGATCTCACCGCGCTCGACATCGCGGGGTGGTCGCGGATCGAGCCGTCGTCGATGGCCCTGCTGGCCGGGCTGGCTGAGGCGGGTTCGCCACTCGCGCTGCTGTCCAACGCGCCGCGGTCGTTCGCGCGGTTCGCCGAGCGGCAGCCGTGGACGAGGCACTTCCGGCACCTGCTGTTCTCCGGCGACGTCGGCATCGCCAAGCCCGACGCCGAGATCTTCGAGCTGCTCACCTCGCGGATCGGCGCGGAACCTGGCGACTGCCTCTTCCTCGACGACAAACAGGCCAATGTGGACGCCGCCAGGGCGGTGGGCCTGCGTGCCCAGCGCTGGGTCGGTGCGCCCGATCCTGCCTCGCTGCGCTGAGCACGCCGTCCCGGATCAGGCGAGGCCGAGCAACACCGCGTTGGCGACGGCGGCCAGCCCGAGCGTCGCGGCGGGCGCGGCGAGCGCGGCCGGATCGCGGGCCCGCAGGTGGTAGGTCACCGCACCGATCATCAGCAGCACGAGGCCGATCGACGCCGCCAGCGCGAGCGGCCGGAACCAGAAGCCCGCGATGAGACCGGCCACCGCCGCCAGTTCCAGCGCGCCGATCGCGCGGTCCAGGGCGGGCGAAACGCCGAGGCGCGCGTCGGCGGCGCGGATCGACGGCGCGCCGGCGATGCGGAGCCCGGCCGCACCGAGAAAGGCGACTGTCAGCAGGAGCGACAGCACGCCGATGACGATCGACATGCGTGCCGGCTACGAGCGGATCTGCTTGGAGTTGCCCCTGCCCTTGATGGCGCCGTAGGCCGCGGTGCCGAGGAAGACCGCCCCGCCGATGACGGCGATCCAGAACACCGCCTTGACGAGGAAGCCGACGATCGAGCCGATCACCATGAAGGCGACCCAGGCCAGCAGCAGGCCGCCGACGATCTTCCAGAACATGGCATTCCTCCGTTGCGCGTGGCTTGGTGCCGAGTACCCCTCCAGGTTGTCACGCCTGGGCCCGGATCGGTGCTGCCCGGACCAACGTTCAGGGAGAATTCGGGGTTCCCCGATGCTCAGCGCAGCCACTCGCCCAGTCGCCGCACCCCCTCGGCGACGTCGGCGCGCGCACCCGCGAAGGAGAACCGCACGAACCGGCCACCCTCGACGGGGTCGAAGTCGATGCCAGGGGTGATGGCCACGCCGGTGTCGGCGAGCAGCCGCTGGCACCAGCTGAGGCTGTCGTCGGTGTGCTCGGAGACGTCGGCGTAGGCGTAGAACGCGCCGTCGACCGGTGCGACCCGGCCGAGGCCCATGTCCCGGAGGCCGTCCAGCAGCAGGTCACGGTTGCTGCGGTAGTGCGCAACGTGACCGTCCAGCTCGGCGTAGGACTCGTCGGTGAACGCCGCGACGGCCGCCTGCTGCGCCAGCGCGGGCGGGCAGATGTTGAAGTTGCCGGTGAGCACGTCGACGGCGCGGTGCAGCCGCTGCGGCACGAGCATCCAGCCGAGCCGCCAGCCGGTCATCGCGAAGTACTTGGAGAACGAGCCGAGCACGACCGCCTCGGTGGATGTCTGCCACGCGCAGCCGGGCTCGGCCTCGTAGGAGATGCCGTGGTAGATCTCGTCGCTGATCAGCTGGACGCCGCGCGCGGAGCACCAGCCGGCGATCGCGGCGAGCTCGCCGGGCGGCAGCACGGTGCCGGTCGGGTTGCTCGGGCTGGCCACGATCAGGCCCTTGACCGGGCCCAGCTCGTCGAGCAGGTCCGTCGTCGGCTGGAACCGGGTGCGCTCGTCGGTGGCGAACTCGACAACCTCGCAGCCGAGCGCCGCCAGCAGGTTGCGGTAGGCCGGATAGCCTGGCCGGGCCATCGCGACGCGGTCGCCCGCCTCGAACGCGGAGAGGAACGACAGCAGGAACCCGCCGGAGGAGCCGGTGGTGACGGTCACGTCCTGCGGGCTCACGTCGAGGGCGTAGCCGCGCTCGTAGTGCCCGGCGATGGCCTCACGCAGCTCCGGGATGCCGAGCTGCACGGTGTAGCCCAGGTCGCCGCGCAGCGCCTTCTCGGCGGCCTCAAGTACGGGCCGCGGCGCGCTCGCCGTGGGCTGTCCCGCGCAGAGCGCGATCACGTCGCCGTGGCTGCGCTGGCGCGCCTGCGCGGCCGAGAGCACCTCCATGACGTGGAACGGGGCGACGTCGGCGCGCGCCGCGGGCCCGGGGAACGTGGCGAAGTCGACCATGCGGCCACCCTAGGCCCCCCACCCCTCGTGAGTGCGCGCGCGAGTTCTAACTCGTGTGCGCACTCACGAGGGGGTCAGCCCCGGTAGTCGAGCGTGAGCCGGCTCCCCTCACGCACCAGTGACAACGACCGTGCGGCCGCGGCCAGCAGGAGCAACACGCCGAGGTTCTCCCCGAGCTCCTCCACGTGGTAGGTCAGCACGTAGAGCGGTCCGCTTTCGCCCTCCGCGATCAACAGCCCCTGCAGCAGCTCCATACCCAGCGCGGAGCCGAGCAGCAGCGCGCAGCCGGTGACGGTCAGCCAGCGCGGCGCACCACTCAGTCGCCGCGCGAGCACCAACAGCGCTCCGGCGACGAGCAAACCCGCGACGGCTCCGGGAACAAGCCAGTAGAACGGGAAGCCGTCGAACGTCACGAGCTGCCTGCCGATGCGGTCAAGACGCTCGTGCAGTTGCGTGTGGTCATCGAGCGAGAGCACCGCCAGCAACCCGGCGCTGACCCACCAGGCCCAATGCTCACGTCGACCGCCGATCCGGGCCGCCACCGCCGTCAGTCCGTGGACCGCCGCGCCGACCACGAGCAGGCCGGTGCTCCACCAGGTCGGCAGGTTGCCCTCCACGAACACGTCGAGGTAGAGCTGGATCTCCCCGCGGTTGCGGGTCAGGGAGTGATGAACGAGCGCGGGTACCGCCATGCTGGCCACGTTGATCGCGACCGAGATGCCGAGCAGGGTCCAGCCGAACGCGCGGAGCCGCAGCGGCAACGGCCGGACCGGCGCAACGGCCGGTGCCACCGACCTGCTGATGGTGTCGTCGGCCACGGCAGCCACCTTTCGCCCGGGTGAACAAAGAGGAAACTTCGGGCAATCCTCACACGCCGCCCGCGCATCCTCCGCACCGGTGGGACCCGGCCGTCAGTAGCCCTGGTAACCGCCGCCACCGGCCATCGAGGCAAGGCCGGGGTGCCCCTCGAAGCCGCCGTAGCGGTCGAACGTGTACCGGACACCGGCGATGATGTTGTCCACCGGGTTGTAGATGTCGTCGTGCCCGGGCAGCTTGTGCGCCTCGAACGTCGGGTCGATGCACTGCATCAGCCCCTTCGACGGCGTGCCCTTGGCGGCGTTACTGTTGCCGGTCAGGAATACGTGCTCGCCCGCCATCGCCGTCCACGTGCCGAGCCCGGTCGTCACGCACCACACGTCACCGCGCCCGGTGTCCTCCTTCGCGAGGAATCCCCCGGTCACCACCGCCTTGTTCGACCGGACCGACATCTCCTCGCTCCAGCTCTCCGGCCGCCCCTCGCGCGTGCTCCGCAACACCCGCGGCCGCGCACCGGAGAGGTACACCGCAAGCACGATGGCGTCGAGAACCGCACCGGGTCGCTGGTAGATGGTGACCTTCGGCCTCGTGCAGCCCGGCCGCATCGAGCGATGTCCCTCGGCGTCGATGACCGCGTTCAGCCAGGCCGCACGTTGCTCGCTCGACATCCCGATCACCTGAGCGACCGCCTCCGACTTCGGGTGGCCCGCGCGGGCGAGCAACCCGCGCGCGTAGTCGTGATCGAGCCGGAACTGATGCCGTGGACCACATCCGCCGCGGTCGTCGGCGTACACGGCGTGCGGTATGCCGTCGAGCAGTTCCCGGAGCCGGCGCACCATCTCCGGCTTCGACTGCGCGATCGAGATCGTCGGCCGGTGCCTGCGTGTCTCCACATGACCGTCACCCGCCACCCAGCCGAGGATCCCCGCCTCCCGCACGGAGATGTCGAGGCGCGAGTCGGTCTCCGCGGGTGCCGCCAGCAGGACCCGGTCCCGGCTGCGGATCTGTCCGGTGTGCACGAACCGCGCGTCCGTCACGTAAACATGGCGCTGCTTCGGTGCGATGATCCCGTGCCTCTTGCGACGATGCACCGCAACCCCGTTCACCGCCTGCGTCGGATTCCGCGGCATCCATTCGCATTCCGGGCAGATGGTCGGCAGGCCGGTCTGCCGCAGGCTGACCCGGGGAACGTTGACCCAATTGTGGTTGGGCGTGGTGATCGCCTGCCAGCGCGAATTTCCGATGCGGACGAGTGGTGCGTCGTCGTGGTGGACGACCCGGGTGATCCGGGTCCACTCGCTACGGCGGGTTGCGGTGTTGTAGCCGATCGTCTCGTCGCCGATCCTGACCTGGTCGTGCTTGAGCCAGCCGCGCCGGGTGAGGATCATCGTGTCCAGCGGCACGCAGTCCCAGTTGTTGATCGCGTGTGGATCTCCGCCGGACTCCTTCTCGATGATCGTCCAGATCTCGTCGATGTTGTCCTCGGTCACCGGGATGCCGTTGGCCTGGAGGATCTTGATCGCCTCGCGGATCCACTGGTCGACGTTGCCGGGCGGCGGGCCGCTCGACGGCGGGCCGCCGCTGGGACCGAGGCCGCCCCCGCCGCCCGGTGCGCCGCCACCGCCCGAGGCGCCACTGCCACCGGAGGAGCCGCCCCCGCCCGTTTCGTGCGTGATCCCGCCGGTCGAAGCCAGTTGCGAGTCCGCCGAGCCGGGCGGGGGCACCGTGGAGAAGCCGCCGCCGATCTCGGCCTTCATCAGCTGCTGGGCCCGCTTGATGGCCTCGTTCGACTGCCGGAGCAGCGCGTCGATGCGCTTCGCCGCGTCCCGCGCGGTCTGCCGGTTGGCCTCGCCGGCGGCCGCGATGATCTCCTCCGCCGTCGGCGCGGGTGGCGCGTCGGCCTCGCCGTTGCGGTAGGCGGCCATCCGCGCGGTGGCGGCGTCGGCCCGGCCCTGCGCGTCGTCGTTGCGCTCGTCGATGGTCTTGCGGGCGTCCTCCTTGGTGCTCCGGATCTCCTGCTTGAGGTCGGCCAGCGTGCCCTGCAACGTGCTGAGCTCGGCCGCGACCTCGTCGAGCTTGTCCTTGACCTTGTTGCCCGCCGCCGCGACCCGCCCGACGTAGTCGAAGAACCGATCGGCCGCAGGCCCGTCCCACACGCCGCCGTCCCGCAGCGGGGCCGCGGCGTTGGTCAGCGCCGCCGTGTGGTCGCCCGCGTCGCGCGAGGCGTCGTCGAACTGCCGCGCCACGTCCTGGATCGCCCCGGGGTCCACTTTGTCCACCCGGGCCGCCTTGGTCTCCACATCGGACCATTCGGCAGGGATTCCCGCGCCCGTCACCGGACTTCCCGCATCGTCAGGTTGTCCGCCGCCACCGCGTCGGTCTCCTTCATCGTCCGCACGGCCTCGCGCAGCGCCGAGCCGGCCGCCGACATCAGGCCGGCCGCCGCCTCGAACTCGTCCTGCATCCCCGTGGTGAACGAGCCGAGCGTGCCCGCCACCTGGTCCGGATCGTCCGGATCCTCGACCTCGCCGAACGGGCTCTGCCCCGCGCGCCCCTCGGGTCCCACGCAGCCCTTCAGCTTGCCTTTCGACGTGCGGAAGTCCTCCGCGATCCGGTCGACACCGTCCGCCGTGATGTTCATCGATTCCGCGTCGTACACGGGCACGGCTCCGTCACTCCCCCTTCGCCCCTACACCTCGTCCAGCAGTTCCCATACGCGCTGCGCGAGCAGCTGGTTGTCCGCGGGCGCGACCGTCGCCCAGTCCCGGCCGTCGCCGCCGGGCCGCACCTCGAACAGGTACCGCCCGGCGTCGGTGTCGTGGAACGCGACGACGCGGCGCGCACGGTGAGTCTGCCCGTCCCGGCCCGCCCGCTGCACGCCGAACTGCCCGCGCGCCAGCGTGCCGAGGAGCATGCCCGCCAGCTCCTGCGCCTGCCACAGCTCGACCCCACGGTCCTCCAGCGCGGTCACCAGCGCCTTGGCGTCGCCGCGGGCCTCGGCGTCGGCGGCGACCAGCACCTCGTGCGGCAGGCTCACCGAGCGGCCCACGCCCGCGGCCAGCTCCCCGGCCACCGACACCGCCGCCTCCGCGAGCGCGGAGTCCCGCGCGGGGATCAGCCAGACCTCGTCGCCGTCGAGCACGCCGAGCAGCGCCTGGCTGCCGATGCTCACCGCGACGCCGGAAATCTGCCGGTCGGTCCAGACCCACAGGTCGATGCCCGCCTTCGGGTACGCGAGCAGGTTGAGCATGTCGACCAGCTCGCCCGCCGCCTTACGTCCCCTGGCGAGCCGCCGCTCGGCAAGTGACTCCCAGGCCCGCTCGACGAGTGCGGCCCGTTCGGCGTGGGTACTGCCCGGGCTGGGCACATCGAGGGCGACGTGCCGTTCGGGGAGCCGCTCGGCCTCCCACAGCATGTCGAACTCGAGCGAGGACAGCACGACGCTGCCGCCTGCCGGTCCGCTCACCGGCGCCCTTCCGGACGCTCGTCGCCGATCACGTCGGGCGACACCATGCGCTGATCGGTGAACAGGTCGCTGTCGTCGACGCCGTAGCGGCGCACGTGGTCACCGTCCTGCTCGTCGCGATCCGCTGCCCGCTCCAGCAGCCCGTTCTGCCTGCTGTTCTCCCTCGGCGCGAGGCGGTCCGAGTTGCGCTGCGCCCTGGCCTCCTCCTCCGGCAGGTCGCCGATGGGCAGCTGGTGGGGCGACCGGGCGGCGCCCGGCGCGCTGCGGCCGACCCCGCGTCCACGGCGCTCACCCTCGCCACTGAGCGCACCGGCGACCCCGCCCGCACCGAGTGCCGCCGCGCCCGCGCCGAAGTCGTTGGCGGACATCCCGGTTCTCGGCGCAGCCGGGTAGCCGCCGCTGCCGGTGCCGCTGCCCGGGGTCTGCGGCTGCGGGGCGGAACCGAAGGACTTGCCCTTGCCGAGCGGCGGCTCGTTCGCGTTGCCGCCGGGCGTGCCGGGGCTCGGCGTCCCGACCTTGCCGACCAGCCCGCTCGCGGGCGGCACCGCCGTGCCGCCCGGAGTGCCGGGCACCGGCGCGCCGGTGGAACCCGGTCCGGCGACCTTGCCGGGCAGGCCCGCACCCGGCGTACCGCCCGGACCCGGCCGCGCGGTCGCTCCGGGCGCCGCTCCGGTGGCGCCACCGGAGCCCTGAGCGGGGGAGCCGGGGGGCGTCGTGCCGGGCTGCTGCCCACCGCCTGCGGTCTCCGGACGGCCGCCCGAGCGCGGCACGCCGCGGGCACCGGCGGCGCCGAGCGCTCCCACGGCTCCTGCCACGCCGCCCGCCGCCGCGGCCGGTGCGGTGGGGACGCCGCTGGGCGCCGTGCGTTCCGGCGCCGGGGCGCCGGGTGCCGGCGTACCGCTGCCCGTGCCGCGCGCCGGTGCGTGCTGGGCCGGCAGCCCGAGGGCGGGGGTCGGCGCGTTGTGCGCCGGAGCGCCCCCCGGGAACGGCCCGGACGGCGCGGCCGCCGGTGCCGGTGCGGGCTGACCGGCGGTGGCACCCGCGGCGGTCGTCACGTCGCCGGGCCCGCCGCCCGCGTCCACCGTGCCCGGCAGTCGCGGCGCCGCGGCGGCACGCAGGGCCTGGGGCGGCGCGAGCTCCTCGGTGCCGGAGAGGTTGTCCCCGCTGTCGCGCGCGTAGGCGTTGAGCGCCTCGAGCGCCTGCTGCCGCGCCTCCCTGGCCGCGGCGACCTTCCTGCTGTGGTCGGTCTCGAAGCCGAGGAGGCTGAGCACGGAGTCCGCCGCGTTGTAGCCGCCGGCACCCGCCCGCAGGGTCTGGGCATCGGGCAGCTTGTGCAGGGTGCGGTTGAACGCCTCACCCTGCGCGAAGATCAACTGCGCGGCGTTGAGCACCTTGTCGTTGGCGTCGCGGGAGAACCGGGCGTGCTCGTTCATCGCGGAACCCGCCTGCGCGCCCGCCTCGCTCTGCCACTCGACGCCGAGCCTGCCGAGCTCGTCACGCAGGGTGTCGTCGGTCTCCGACAGCGATGTGGCGACGGCCTTCAGTGCTTCCACGGCCGCCCCGATGCCGTCGGTGCCCGGACCCGCGCGGAACCGCTCGACCTCGTCGGCGAGCATGTTGTCGGTGTAGCCGTTGAACCGGTGCTCGCGGATCCGCTCGACGAGGGCGGGGATGTCGAGGTTGTCCATATCGGGTCCTTACCTCGTGGCCTGCAGGGTCTGCACGGCGAGCCGCGCCGCCTGGGTGGACATGTCACACAGCTGCCGCTGATCGAAGGCGTTCTGGGTGACCGGGTACAGCTGCGTGCGCAGCGTCTGCCCCTCGGCGACGCCGACGAGCGTCTCGCAGTCCCCCGGATGCGGGCCCGGCGCGTGGTTGACCAGGGCCGGGAAGCCCTCGACCTCGGCGGGTTCGGTGTTGGTGCTCGGGTTCGCGCGCTCGCCGTCCAGCCAGGCGCGCACATCGGCGGTGGTGATCGTCTCGACGTAGTAGCTGTAGTAGGGCTCCGTGCGGTCGACGTCGAGCGAGCACGTCGGCCCGTCCCGCTGCTCGGTGGCGAGCCGCGGCTCGCTGGTCACCTTCAGCTCGTCGAGCTGGGCGTCGCTGAGCAACCGGCACGGGTCGACGCCGCGCAGCGAGAGCTCCGCGGGGCGGCGGGGCAGCTCGGGCGCCGCGGGCGCGGCGGAGGGGTCGGCGCCCGCCAGCCCGGCCTCGGTGGACGTGCACGCCGTCGCCAGCAGCAGCACGGCGCACGCGAGGAGCGCGTGGTCAGCCTTCGTGGACACGGCGGTCCCCGAAGCTCTCCGCTTTCTGCTCCTCGCTCACGCGGTAGGTCTCGCTGGCGGTCCGGAGCTGCTCGGCAAGGTCGCGCAGGCCCTGCACGTACGCGCGGACCCGCTGCTCGTAGGAGCCGGGGCCACCGGCGACGAGCACGTTCCACGCCTCGGTGGCGTTGGTGGAGACGACGTCGGCGGCAGGCGGCGGGATGCGCAGCGCGGCGAGGTGCCCGGCGATCTTCTCCTGCAGCAGGCCCGCCTGCTCGTCGATCACCCTTGCGACGTCGAGGATGTTGTCCGGCGAGACCTGGATGTCCCGGGCGTCCGGGACACCGGGGACAGCCGCGGCGAGGTCCGTGTTCTCTGCCATGTGCGCACCCCTTGCTACGGTCGGTAGCCAGCCGGACTCACACCGCAGGCTACCAACCCCCGTGTGACGGCGACCTGAAGTTCGACGAATCGAGAGGGCCGCCGGTTCCCGCGGATCGCTAGCCGGTGGGCAGCGCGATCTCGCCGCGCACGGCACGCAGGGCGATGTCGGTGCGGTGGTGCGCCCCGGGCAGGTGAACCTTCGCCACCCGCTCGTACGCCTGCTCCCTGGCCGCCCTCAGGTCCGGGCCCGTGCCGACGACGCTGAGCACGCGGCCGCCGTGTGACACCACGGCGCCGTCCTCGCGCCGCCGGGTGCCCGCGTGCAGCACGCCCTCGGCCTCACTGCCGGTGATCACGTCGCCGGTGCGCGGGACGCCGGGGTAGTTGTTCGCGGCGAGCACGACGGTGACGGCCGCGCCGTCCGCCCAGTCCAGCGGCGGCTGCCCGGCGAGAGTGCCGGTGGCCGTGGCGTGCAGCAGCCCGGCGATCGGGGTGCGCAGCAGGGCGAGCACGGCCTGGGTCTCGGGATCACCGAAGCGGCAGTTGAACTCGATCACCTGCGGGCCGTCGGAGGTCAGCGCCAGCCCCGCGTAGAGCAGGCCGGAGAAGGGGATGCCCCGGGCGGCGAGCTCGTCCACGACCGGCTGGACCACGGTGGCCACGATGTCGTCGACCAGGTTCGGCGGCGCCCACGGCAACGGCGCGTAGGCGCCCATGCCGCCGGTGTTCGGGCCCGCGTCGCCGTCGCCGACTCGCTTAAAGTCCTGCGCGGGCAGCAACGGCACGACCGTGCGCCCGTCGACCAGGCAGAACAGCGAGACCTCCGGTCCGTCCAGAAAGGACTCCAGCACGACGGGGTGGCCGCCGTCGAGCAGGGTGAGAGCGTGTTTGTGCGCGGTGTCGAAATCGGTGGTGACCACCACGCCCTTGCCCGCCGCCAGGCCGTCGTCCTTGACCACCCAGGTGGGGCCGAACCGGCGCAGCGCCGCGTCGAGATGCGCGGGGTTGTCGACGACCTCGCTGCGGGCGGTGGGCACCTTCGCCGCGGCCATCACGTCCTTGGCGAAGGACTTGGAGCCCTCGATGCGGGCGGCCTCCGCCGACGGGCCGAAGCAGGCGATGCCCGCCCTGCGCACGGCGTCCGCGGTGCCCGCGACGAGCGGCGCCTCGGGGCCGATCACGACGAGGTCGGCCTTCCATTCACGGGCGAGCTGCGCGACCGTGGCCGGCTCGGACATGTCGCCGCCGAGTGTCTCGGCGAGCGCGGCCGTTCCCGCGTTGCCCGGCGCGCAGCCGAGTGCCGTGACCGCCGGATCGTGTGAGGCGGCGAGGACGAGGGCATGCTCACGGGCACCGGAGCCGATTACCAGGACGCGCACGGCTTCACAGCGTAGCCGCGACCGTTCGGCGCGGCCCGGCTCCCCTGCCGTTCACCCGCATGTTCCCCGCACGCCGTATCGGCGTCGTGCGGGCGACGGGCCGGGCGACGAGGGTGTGCCCGTATCCCGACGTTCACGAGAGAAGGTCACGAAGATGCGAAAGCGCTGGAGCACGCGCACCTGGAGACGGACCGCGGTGGCCCTTTCCGGCCTCGCCGTACTGGGCATGACGAGCGTGGTGATCGTCCCGGCGAGCGCCACCGAGGCGCCGCGGACGGCCTTCGGCCAGCCACATGCGCACGACGAGCCCCTCGTCATCGGGCATCGCGGCGCGTCGGGGCACCGGCCGGAACACACCCTGGCCGCCTACGAGCTCGCCGCACGCATGGGCGCCGACTACATCGAACCCGACCTGGTGACGACCAAGGACGGCGTGCTGGTCGCGCGGCACGAGCCGGAGATCGGCGGCACCACCGACGTGGCCGACCATCCCGAGTTCGCCGACCGCAAGACCACGAAGTCGCTGGACGGCACCGAGGTGACCGGCTGGTTCGCCGAGGACTTCACGCTCGCCGAGCTCAAGAAGCTTCGCGCGAAGGAGCGGATTCCCGAGCTGCGCCAGGAGAACACGATCTACGACGGCCGGTACGAGGTTCCGACGCTGCAGGAGATCGTGGACCTGTCCCGGCGGCTGTCCAGGCAGCTGCACCGCGAGATCGGCCTTTATCCGGAGACCAAGCACCCGACGTACTTCCGGGAGCAGGGCCTGCCGCTGGAACCGGCGCTCGTGCGGACGCTGACGCGCAACGGGCTGAACCGGCCGAACGCGAAGGTGTACGTGCAGTCGTTCGAGGTGACCAACCTGCGTGAGCTGCGGCGCCAGCTGCGGGTACCGCTCGTGCAGCTGATCGGCGGCTCGGGGGCGCCGTACGACCTGGTGGCCGCGGGCGATCCGCGCACCTACGACGACCTCGCCACGCCGGAGGGGCTCGCGGAGATCGCGACGTACGCGCGGGGGATCGGTCCTTCGAAGGACCGGATCATCCCCAGGGACGCGGGCGGCTTCCTCACCGAGCCGACGACGCTGGTGGACGACGCGCACGCCGAGCGGCTGGTGGTGCACCCGTACACGTTCCGCGCCGAGAACACCTTCCTGCCCGCCGACTTCCGGTCCTCGGCGGATCCGGCCGCGTGGGGCGACATCTTCGCCGAGTACGACGCGTTCCTGGCGACCGGCATCGACGGCGTGTTCGCCGACCACCCGGACATCGCGGTGGCCGCCTTCCGCGACAGGTAAGGCACAGCTCGTGAGTGCGCACGCGAGTTCTAACTCGCGTGCGCACTCACGAGCAGGTGGTGGATTCCGCGGCCGTGTAGACCTCGATCTTGTGCCGGATCAGGCGCTGATGCTCGCGCAACCGGGCGATCTGCTCCTCGACCCGGCTGTCGTGCTCGCGCAGCACGGCCAGCCGCTCCCGGCGCCGCTCGTCTCCCGCGCGCAGCAGCTGCACGAACCGGAGCATGTCCGCGATCGGCATCTCCGTGTCGCGCAGACAGCGCAGCAGCCGCAGCAGGTTCAGGTTGTTCTCGTCGAACCGCCTGCGGCCGCCCGCCGTGCGGCCGACGTCGTAGAGCAGGCCGATCTTCTCGTAGTAGCGCAACGTGTCGATGCTGAAGCCGGTCTTCTGGCTCACCTCTGCCGGCGAGTAGGAAATCACGAAACCTAGAGTGGCACCTGGAGTGGACTCCAGGTCAAGACTCGTGAGTGCCTACGCGAGTTCTAACTCGTGTGGGCACTCACGAGGGGTGGCGACCCGGCCGGCTGCGCGTCGCAATCCGGACACCGCCCGCGCCGACCAGCCGCATCTGGAGCGACCCGCAGGCGCAGCGCGTCCAGACGGTCTCACCCTCGGGCGTCCGGTGCCGCGAGAGCACGGCGAACGGCCGCGTATCGGGCCAACCACAGTACGGACAGTTACTCATGCCTCCAGCATGGGCGCGCTGAGTGTGCAGGTCCAGGTTGGATAAATGCACGGAAACGTGAAGAATCGCCTACATGATCGACCTGCGCCGGCTGAGCGTGCTGCGAGCGGTTGCCTACTACGGCACGGTGACCGCCGCCGCCCGTGCGTTGCACCTGACCCCGTCCGCGGCCTCCCAGCAGGTCCGCCAGCTCGGCAGGGAGCTCGGCGTGCCACTGCTCGAACCGAACGGTCGCAACGTCCGGCTGACCGCCGCCGCCCGCAACCTGCTGGCCCACGCCGAGGCGATCGAGACCCGCTGGCAGCAGGCCGAGGCGGAGTTGCACGCGGGCGGCGACGAGCCCGCGGGGAACCTGCGCATGGCTGGCTTTCCGACCGCGATGTGCCGGTTCCTCGGGCCGGTCGCCGCGACGCTGACCGCCCGCCACCCGAAGCTGTCCGTGCACGTACGGGAGGCCGACACGGCGACCTGCTTCGACCTGCTCTTCGACGGCGACACCGACCTGGCCGTGCTCGAGGCGGTGCCCGGCAACCCGGCGACCAGCGACCCGCGCTTCGACCAGCGGCCGCTGCTCGACGACCCGTTCGACCTCCTGGTCCCCGCCGGGCACCGGCTGGCCGGGCGGCGGCACGTCGAGCTGGACGAGGCGGCGGACGAGCCGTGGATCATCGGTGTGGCCGCGGACCCGGCCCGGCAGCACGTACTGGCGGCGTGCTCCGCGGCGGGATTCAGCCCCACCATCGCGCACGAGGCCGCCGACGCGAGCCTCGTGGCGAACCTGGTGCATCTCGGGCTCGGCGTCGCACTGTTCCCCCGGCTGTCCCAGCTGTTCCCTGACCTCGACGTCCGCCGGGTGCGCCTCGGCGGCACCGCGCCGTCGCGCAAGTTCCTCACCTGCACCCGGCGCGGCGCCCGGGATGCGCCCCCGGTCGCCGCCGCGCTGACGCTGCTCGGCGACGCCGTGCGCGGCTACGGCTGCAGCGCCTCTACTGCGCCGCGTTCGCGGGTAGCGCGGTAGCTCGCGCGCTTCGGGTCAATTCGCCGACCGCGAACACGTCAGGCGAACTGGTGCCGCACGATCGTCTGCTCGCGGCCAGGGCCGACGCCGATCGCCGAGACTCGCGCCCCGGAGAGCTCCTCGATGCGCTCGACGTACGCCCGCGCGTTCACCGGCAGCTCCGCGAACGTCCGGCACTGGCTGATGTCCTCCCACCAGCCGGGCATCTCCTCGTAGATCGGGATCGCGTGGTGCACGTCGGTCTGCGTCATCGGCATGTCCTCGGTGCGGAAGCCGTCCACCTCGTAGGCCACGCACACCGGCACCTTCTCCAGCCCGGACAGCACATCGAGCTTGGTCAGGAAGTAGTCGGTGATGCCGTTCACCCGCACCGCGTAACGCGCGATGACCGCGTCGAACCAGCCGGTGCGCCGGGACCGGCCGGTGGTGACACCGAACTCGCCGCCGGCCTTGCGCAGGTTCTCGCCGGACTCGTCGTGCAGCTCGGTGGGGAACGGCCCCGAGCCGACCCGCGTGGTGTAGGCCTTGAGGATGCCGAGCACGGTCGTGATGCGGCCCGGCCCGATGCCCGAACCGGCGCTCGCCCCGCCGGAGGTCGGGCTCGACGAGGTGACGAACGGGTACGTGCCGTGGTCCACGTCCAGCAGCGTGCCCTGGGAGCCCTCCAGCAGCACGGTCTCGCCGCGTTCGAGTGCCCGGTTGAGTTCGAGCCGGGTGTCGGCGATGCGGTGGGCGAACCGCTCGCCCTGTTCGAGCACCGTGTCGGCGACCTCCGCCGGGTCGAGCGCCTTGCGGTTGTAGACCTTCACCAGCACCTGGTTCTTGAACTCGAGCGCGGCCTCGACCTTCTGCCGCAGGATCTTCTCGTCCAGCAGGTCCTGCACGCGGACACCGACGCGGGCGATCTTGTCCTGGTAGCACGGGCCGATGCCCCGGCCGGTGGTGCCGATCTTCTTCGCGCCGAGGTAACGCTCGGTGACCTTATCGATCGCCACGTGGTACGGCATGATCAGGTGCGCGTCGGCGGAGAGCAGCAGCCCGGCGGTGTCGACGCCGCGCTCCTCCAGCCCGGCGAGCTCGTCGAGCAGCACGCCCGGGTCGACCACCACGCCGTTGCCGATCACATTGGTCACACCAGGGGTGAGAATGCCGGACGGAATGAGGTGCAGCGCGAAATCCTGGCCGTCGGGCAGCACGACCGTATGGCCCGCGTTGTTGCCGCCCTGGTAGCGGACGACCCACTGGACCCGGTCGCCGAGCAGGTCGGTGGCCTTGCCCTTGCCTTCGTCTCCCCATTGGGCACCGATGAGCACGATGGCCGGCATGTGACACTCCTGGTTATTCGACGGCAGGATTCTTGGCGCTGGTAAATGCCGGTGCATGAGCGTACAGAAACGGAGGACCGGCGGGTGCGTGGACCGGTGCTGGCCTGCGGGCAGATCGCGACGGCGCTGCCACTGGACGGGCTCCGGGTCGAGGCGCTGCCCGCCAGGCCGGGCAGGAAGGACGTCGACCCCCTGCTCGGACCGGAGCTCGTGGTCGCGGGCACCGACGCCGATCTCGCGGCGGTCGTGCTGCGCCTGCTGCGCACCGAACGGCTGGCCGTGACCTCGGTCGGGTTCGTGCCCACCGACGCGGACTCGCCGTTCGCGCGGCGCTGGGGACTGCCGGCCGACCCCCGGCAGGCACTGAAGCTCGCGCTGACCGGCACGGCGCGGCCCGTGCCGCTGATCCGCGACGACGCGGGCGGCGTGCTACTGGGGCGCGGCTCGCTCGCGCCCGTGAGCGGCGTCGTGTACTGCGACGACCAGCTGGTCCTGCGGGGGCGGACGCGCTCGATCGAGGTGGAACCGGACCGCGGCGAGGGCGCCGGGCTCGTGGTGTCGCTGGCGCGCGGCCGGCTGCTCAACCGGCGGAAGAGCTTCGCCGGACGCGCGGTGCAGTTCGGCTGCGTGCCGGTGACTCCCGTTTTGGACGGCGTCCCGTACCCGCGCGCGATGGAGCGCTGGACCTGGTACCGGCATACCGAGGACTTGCTGCTGACGCGCCCTGGTTGAACACGCTCCGCGCCACGTTAACCCGACAGTGTTGCCTCGGTCACCTTGGTGAGTCAGAGTCGGAAAGTCCCCAACACCCTGCGCAGAGAGGCGACGCCGTGCCGACCATCCGCACTCTCCGTAACTCACTGATCGCGCTGGGCGCCATCGGCGTTCTTACGGCCGGCTCGGCCGGCGTCGCGACCGCCGAGCCGCCCGGCATTCCCGACGAGGCCACCGCACGCAACCAGCTCGCCGCGCTGACGGTCGCGGCCGACGGTTCGATGGCAGGCTACGACCGCGACCGCTTCCCGCACTGGAGCAGCCAGGGCGACAACTGCAACACCCGGGAGGCGGTGCTGAAGCGTGACGGCACCAGGGTGGAGACGGGCGGCGACTGCTACCCGACGTCCGGTAGCTGGCGCAGCCCGTACGACGGGGCCACGTGGACGCAGCCCTCGGACGTGGACATCGACCACGTCGTGCCGCTCGCGGAGGCATGGCGGACCGGCGCGGCGGACTGGACCACCACCGAACGGGAGGCGTTCGCCAACGACCTCGACGGCCCGCAGCTCATCGCCGTCACCGACAACGTCAACCAGGAGAAGGGCGACGACGGGCCGGAGGCATGGAAGCCCTCGGAGACCGGCTACTGGTGCACCTACGCGAGCATGTGGATCGCGGTGAAGCACGAGTACCGGCTGACCACGAGCGGCGCCGAGAAGGCCGCGCTGACGGCCATGCTCGACCGCTGCTGAAGCCCACCCGGCTCGTTCTCAGTCGGCCAGGCCGGCCGCCTGCGCGGCGGCCGGATCGGAGTCGTCGAGCAGCTGCCGGCAGCGCTCGTACTCGTCGGTCTCACCGATCCGGCCTGCCGCCTTCGCCAACGCCGCGACGGAACGCAGGAAGCCCTGGTTGGGCCGGTGTTCCCAGGGCACCGGGCCGAAACCCTTCCACCCCGCACGGCGCAGCTGGTCGAGCCCTCGGTGGTAGCCGGTGCGCGCGAAGGCGTAGGCCGCGACGAACTCGTCCGCGGCCAGGGACCGCTCGGCCAGCGCCGCCCACGCCTCGCTGAAGTCTGGGTGTTCGGCGGCGACCTCGGCGGGATCGGTGCCGGAGTCCATCGCCGCCTCCGCCTCCGGGCGTTCGGGCAGCTTCGTGGGATCCGGGCCGAGCAGGTTGGCGTGCGTCATGGCCGCCATTGTGGTGCAGGCCCGGCGATCAGAAGAAGAGGGTCACCACCATGCCCCCGCCCGCCAGCACCAGTGCGGCGACGAGGACGGCGGCAACGAGACGTTTCGGCATCATGAGTGAACAGCTTGCCTCACTCCACTCGGCCGCCCCGATGTGGCATCCGGCCCACCGGACGCCACATCGGGGCGACGAGGGCTAGAGCTTCTGGCCCGCGGACTTGAGGTTCTCGGCCGCTTCGACCACGCGGGCAGCCATGCCACCCTCTGCCGCCTTCAGGTAACTACGCGGGTCGTAGGTCTTCTTGTTGCCGACCTCCCCGTCGATCTTCAGCACGCCGTCGTAGTTCTTGAACATGTGATCGGCGATCGGCCGGGTGAACGCGTACTGCGTGTCGGTGTCGACGTTCATCTTCACCACGCCGTACGACACCGCCTCGTGGATCTCCTCCAGCAGCGAGCCGGAACCGCCGTGGAACACGAGCTCGAACGGCTTGGCGTCCTGCCCGAGACCCAGCTTCTCGGCGGCCACCTGCTGGCCCCGCTTGAGCACGTCCGGGCGCAGCTGCACGGCACCGGGCTTGTAGGAGCCGTGCACGTTGCCGAACGTGGCGGCGAGCAGGTAGCGGCCCTTGTCACCGGAGCCGAGCGCGTCGACCGTCTTCAGGAAGTCGCCCTCGGCGGTGTAGAGCTTCTCGTTGATCTCGTTGGAGACGCCGTCCTCCTCGCCACCGACGACGCCGATCTCCACCTCCAGGATGATCTTCGCGGCGGCAGCCCTGTCCAGCAGGTCGGAGGCGATCTTCAGGTTCTCGTCCAGGTCGATCGCCGAGCCGTCCCACATGTGGGACTGGAACAGCGGGTTCTCGCCACGGTTCACCCGCTCCTTGGAGATCTCGATCAGCGGGGAGACGAACCCGTCGAGCTTGTCCTTGGGGCAGTGGTCGGTGTGCAGGGCGACGTTGACCGGGTACTTCGCCGCCACGACGTGCGCGAACTCGGCGAGCGCGGTCGCACCCGTCACCATGTCCTTCACCTTCTGTCCCGAGGCGAACTCGGAGCCGCCGGTGGAGAACTGGATGATGCCGTCGCTCTCCGCCTCGGCGAAGCCGCGCAGGGCCGCGTTCAGTGTCTCCGACGAGGTCACGTTGATGGCCGGGTACGCGAACTCGTTCGCCTTGGCCCGGTCCAGCATCTCCGCGTAGACCTCGGGTGTGGCGATGGGCATCGTTGTCCTCCTCGGCTGACAGTCGCTTCCAACTCGATCCTACGAGCCCGGCGCCCCGCTCAGAACAGAGCGTCGGCGAGGGCCTGGTACACCGGGAGCGGCTCGTTGTCCTCGGTCAGCACATGGATGCAGACGTGGTCGGCGCCGGCGTCGAGATGTGCGCGGACCCCGCGGGCGACCGTCGCCGCGTCCCCGTGGATCGCCAGCGCGTCGATCAGCCGGTCGCTGCCGCCGTTGTCGATGTCGGCCTCGGTCCAGCCGAGCCGCAGCAGGTTCTTCCGGTAGTTCACCAGTCCGAGGTAAGGGTTGCGCACCGGCGGCCTGCCGATCTCGCGCGCCCGCTCCGGGTCGGTCTCCAGCACGACCTTCTGCTCCGGCGCGAGCAGTGCCGCGGTGCCGAGGATCCCGCGGGCCTGCCGGGTGTGCTCCGGCGTCGTGAGGTACGGGTGCGCGCCTGCCGTGCGCTCCCTGGCCAGTTTCAGCACCCTCGGCCCGAGGGCGGCGAGGGCACGGCCCTCGACCGGCACGCCCGCCTCGTCGAGCTCGTCCAGGTAGGAGACGATCTTGTCGTAGGGCTTCTGGTACTCCTGCGTGGCCTCCGGGTGCCCGACCCCCACGCCGAGCAGGAACCGGCCGGGGTGCTTTTCGGCGATGCGGTGGTAGGACTCCGCGACCGTCGCCGCGTCGGCGTTCCACATGTTCACGATCCCGGTGGCGACGGTCAGCGTGCTCGTGGCGCCGAGCAGCCGTTCCGCCAGCTCGAGGTCGGCCGGTGGCGAGCCGCCGATCCAGATCGCGCCGTAGCCCAGCCGCTCCACCTCGGCGGCCAGCGCGGGGTTCAGTCCGCTGGCCCACCGCCAGATTCCGATCTTGCCCAGGTTCATCGTCATATCAGTGCCAACAGCTCGACGGCGGCCCGGAATTCCGAAGCCTACTTGCGAGTAGCCTACTGGGAGTAAGTTGAGGTACGGTGCCGGTCAAGGCATACCGATGGAGGCACCCATGGCGTTCCTGACCGGGCAGAAGATCAAGGGCAAGGTCGTGCTCATCACCGGCGCGGCCCGCGGCATCGGCGCGGGGCTGGCCAAGCGGCTGGCCGCCGACGGCGCGAAAGTGGCCCTGGTGGGCCTGGAACCCGGCGAGCAGAAGAAGGTGGCCGAGCGCATCGGACCTGCCGCCAGGTCGTGGGAGGCCGACGTCACCAGCTGGGAGCAGCTCGAGCGGGCCACCGCCGGGATCGTCGAGCACTTCGGCGGGATCGACATCGTGGTCGCCAACGCCGGCATAGCGTCCACCGGCTTCGTCCGCTCGGTCGACCCCGCCGCATTCGAGAAGGTGATCGAGGTCGACCTCCTCGGCGTCTGGCGCACGTTCCGCGTCGCCATGCCACACGTCATCGAGCGCGGGGGCTACCTGCTCGCGATCTCCTCGCTCGCGGCGATCGCGCACGCCCCCGGGATGGCGAACTACGCCGCCGCGAAAGCCGGCGTCGAGGCCTTCTGCAACAGCCTGCGCGCGGAGGTCGCCCACCTCGGCGTGCGGGTCGGCGTCGCGCACCCCACCTGGATCAGGACCGACCTTGTCGACAGCGCCGACGCGCACCCGGTGTTCGGCAAGCTCCGTACCGGGATGCCTGGCCTGATCGGCAAGACCTACCCGCTCGACGTCGCACTCGGCTGCATCGAGACCGGCATCAGGCGCCGCGCCCGCACCATCCACGCGCCGCGCTGGGTCGGCGGGCTGAAGTTGATCCGCACGTTCCTGCCGCCGATGATCGAACTCGGCTCGCGGACCCGCGTGCCCGCGGCCGACCGGGCCGCGCTGGAGGACATCGCCGCGCGCGGCGCCAGGGAGTCGTCGATCACCGGCCACGGCGGTCGCGCGGCGAATCAGAGCTGAGGAGACGTCGGCCGGCTGAGCTGACTCGTGAGTGGCTACGCGAGTTCTAACTCGTGTACGCACTCACGAGTGGTATGCGCGGGGGTGCATCGAACGGTGTTCACCTGCCATGATGGCGAGAACCCACTCGACGGGGAGTGCGCCGTGGACCTTCTCGATGAGCAACGACAGCTGCGGCCCGAGATCGCGGAGTCGTGGCGGCGATCGGAGCTCAGCGGTCTCAGGCCGGGCAGCCCGACCGACCGCCTGACCGTCAGGGACATCGACCGGCGGAGCAGGCTGCTCGGCGCGGCGACCCCGGTGCTCGACGAGATGGCCCGGCACCTCGCCGACACCGGCCTGTGCGTGATGCTCGCCGACCGCGAGTGCCGGATCGTAGCTCGCCGGTTCGGCACCCGGTCCGTGGAGCGGGTCCTCGACAGCATCCACGCCGTGCCCGGCTGCCAGTTCACCGAGGAGACCAGCGGTACGAACTCGCTGGCCACACCGTACGAGGTAGGACACGGCGTGGCCGTGCACGGCGAGGAGCACTACCTGGAGTCGCTGAAGCGGTTCACCTGCTACGGGCACCCCATCGTCCACCCGGCGACGAAGCGCCTCGAAGGCGTCCTGGACATCACCGGTCTCGTGGAGGACACCAACCCGCTGCTCGCGCCGTTCCTGGTGCACGCGGTCGCCGACATCGAGCGGCGACTGCTCGACGGATCGAAGCTGGCCGAGCAGCGGCTGCTCGCGGCGTTCCAGTCGGCGCAGCACCGCTCGTCGGCCGTGCTGGCGCTGGGTGAGGACGTCGTGCTGGCCAACACGGCCGCGGTCGACCTGGTCGACGCCGCTGACCACCCGCTGCTGCGCGAGGTGAGCCGGACCCGCCGGGGCGTGCGCAGGCTGCGCCTGACCTCCGGCACCGAGGTGGAGGTGCGGGTCGAGGCGGTGTCGGTGAACGCGGGCACGCTGTTCGAGCTGGCACCGGTGCGCCCGGCCTACCCGTCGGCCGCGCGGCGGACGGGGCGGCGCGGCGCCGGTGGGGTGCTGCCCGCCGAGGCGCAGGACCGGCTGCAACGGAGCATGCAGGCCCGTCGCCGGGTGCTCGTCGCGGGTGAGCCGGGTACCGGCCGCTCGACGGCCACCGCGGAGCTCGCCGGGCGGGAACCGGCGGCCAGGCTGGACGCCGCCGACGTGCCCGCACTCGGCGAGGGCGCCTGGGCGGCCCGGCTGGAGCGACTCGCCACGGAACACCAGGGCCTCGTCGTCGTCGAGGCCGTGCACCTGCTGCCGCCGGTGCTCGCCGCGGGCGTTGCCCGGCTGCTCGACGAGACGTCCGCATGGATAGCGCTGACCAGCGGGCCCTCCGCCGAGCTGAGCGGCGAGCACGCCGCGCTCGCCACCCGCATGCACCGCCGTGTCGAGCTGCCGCCGCTGCGCGAGCGGCGGGCCGACATCCCCGCTCTGGCCCGCACACTGCTCGGCGCGCTGTGGCCGGACAGCTCGCTGCGGCTGACGGCGGGAGCACTCGAACTACTGGCCGCGCAGCCGTGGCCGGGCAACCTGCGGGAGCTGGCGACCGTGCTGCGGGCCGCCACCGAGCACCGCTCGGCCGGGGACATCACGGCACGGGACGTGGCGCCGAGCTGCCAGGTCAGCGCCGCTGCGCACCGGCTGACCGGCTGGGAGCAGGCCGAGCACGACGCGATCACCAAGGCGCTCGCCGCCGCGAGCGGCAACAAGGTGCACGCCGCGAAACGGCTCGGGATCAGCCGCTCGACCCTCTACAACCGGATGCGGGCGTTGCGCATCAGCTCGTAGCACCGCAGCCGAGGAGCTGTTTGCGTTTCTCGAGCACAGCCGAGGTGTCCGGGATTTGCACAGTTGACGCGCCGGGAGCCCGTCCACAATCGACACGGCAACACTGCAACGGCGCATGTGAGGAGCCCAGGCTGTGAAGACGAAGGCGGCGGTACTGTACGACGCGGGCAAACCGTTCGAGATCATGGAGCTCGACCTGGACGGTCCCGGTCCCGGCGAGGTCCTCATCAAGTACACGGCGGCCGGGCTGTGCCATTCCGATCTGCACCTGATCGACGGCGACCTGGCACCACGGTTCCCGATCGTCGGTGGCCACGAGGGCGCGGGCGTCATCGAGGACGTCGGTCCCGGCGTCACCAAGGTCAAGCCCGGCGACCACGTCGTGTGCAGCTTCATCCCGAACTGCGGAACGTGCCGTTACTGCGCGACCGGCCGGTCGAACCTGTGTGACATGGGTGCGACGATCCTCGACGGTCACCTGCCCGACGGCACGTTCCGCTTCCACTCCGGCGGCACCGACTTCGGTGCGATGTGCATGCTCGGCACCTTCTCCGAACGAGCCACCATCTCCCAGCACTCGGTCGTCAAGGTCGACGACTGGCTGCCGCTGGAGACGGCCGTGCTGGTCGGCTGCGGCGTGCCGACCGGGTGGGCGACGGCGAACTACGCGGGCGGGGTCCGCGCGGGCGACACGACGGTGGTCTACGGCATCGGCGGCATCGGCATCAACTCGGTGCAGGGCGCGGCGCACGCGGGCGCGAAGAACGTGATAGCCGTGGATCCGGTGGAGTTCAAGCGCGAGACGGCGCTGAAGCTCGGCGCCACGCACGCGTTCGCCACGGCGGAGGAGGCCGCCGAGAAGGTCGCGGAGCTCACCTGGGGCCAGCTGGCCGACCAGGCGCTGATCACGGTCGGCACGGTCGACGAGGCGGTCGTCTCGGCGGCATTCGACGTGGTCGGCAAGGGCGGCACGGTGATCGTGACCGGGCTGGCCAACCCGGAGAAGCTGACCGTGCACGTCTCCGGCGGCGTGCTCACCCTGTTCGAGAAGACGATCAAAGGCACGCTGTTCGGCTCGGCGAACCCGCAGTACGACATCGTCAAGATGCTGCGCCTGTACGACGCGGGCCAGCTCAAGCTCGACGAGCTGGTGACCACGAAGTACACGCTCGAACAGGTCAACGAGGGCTACCAGGACCTGCGGGATGGCAAGAACATCCGCGGCGTCATGGTGCACGCCGAATGACTCGTGAGTGGCTACCCGAGTTCTAACTCGGGTAGCCACTCACGAGGGCGCGGGCAGCCACGCTCCGATCACCGGCTTGAACTCGCGCACGGTGCGTTCGGCGACCGCGCCTTCGAGGTGGTACGGGTCGGTGTCGATGATCTCCTGCAACGCCTCCCTGCTCTCGGCCTGGTACAGCGCCATCCCGCCGGTGTCGTTCTCCAGCGGGCCGGCGATCGCCACGATGCCCCGCTCCGCCAGCGACAGCAGGTAGTCCCTGTGCCGGGGCCGCACCTCGGCGAACTTCTCCGGCACGTACCGGATCTCCACCACGAACCAGGCCACTGATCCTCCCGGGGTCGACCGCTCTGTCCTCATGCGCACGGTATCGGTACCCAATGGTCACGTGAGATCGCTGGGTAATGCCGCGCCGACCCGATACGCTGTGTGCGCGTGAGTCCTGACGGGGAGGGGGCTCGTAGGGACACCGTCGAGGGGATGGGCAGGTTTCCATGCACGGCAGCGCGGAGCCCATGCGCGAGCGCGCTACCCGGGGCAGTGCGGAGAGCAGCGTCGAGCAGACGCTCGGTCACCTGCGGACGATCGACGCGCCGATGCCGCCCGCCCAGCCCGCCGGGCCGCTGACGCTCGAGGATCTGTACCGCACGCACCGGATGCGGCTCGTCCGCCTCGCCATCCTCCTCGTCGACGAACCGGCCACCGCCGAGGACGTCGTGCAGGAGGCGTTCACCGGCCTGCACCGCAACTGGGGAAAGTTGCGCGATGCCGCGGCCGCCGTCGGCTACCTCCGCACGGCCGTCGTGAACGGGTCCCGCAGCGTGCTGCGCAGGCGTAAAACGGCGCGCGAGTACGTGCCGCCGCACGCGGTCAACGCCCGCTCCGCGGAGAGCCTGGCGATGCTGTCCACCGAGCACCAGTCGGTGGTCAACGCGCTGGCCAAGCTGCCGCCCCGGCAGCGCGAGGTGCTGGTGCTGCGCTACTACGGCGGGATGTCGGAGGCGGAGATCGCCGAGGTGGCCGGCATCTCCAAGGGCACGGTCAAGTCGACCGCCAGCCGCGCGCTGGAAGCGCTGCAGAAGGCGATGCACGACGCGGGTCGTCAGTAACTAACGGGGTACTCTCAAAGAGTGGTAGTTGCCCACGTTCTGGTCTGGACCAATATGATGTGCTTGTGACACGTGCCGAGGAATTCGTACTCACGGGCGGCCGGCTGGCCTGCCCCGACGGTGTGCTGGAGCAGGGCTGGCTCTCCGTATCCGGTGGACTGCTCAGCGCTGTCGGCACCGGAACCCCGCCGGAAGGCGTCCACGTGGACCTCGGCGGCTCGCTCGTCGTGCCCGGATTCGTTGACACCCATTGCCACGGTGGCGGTGGCGGCTCGTTCTCCGGCGCCGACGCGGAGGAGGCGGCCAGGGCCGTCGCCGCACACCGCGGACACGGCACGACCACGCTGGTGGCGAGCCTCGTCTCCGACCCGGTACCCGTGCTGGCCGAGCGGATGGCGGCGCTCGCCGAACTGGTCGAGGACGGTGACCTCGCGGGCATCCACCTGGAGGGACCGTTCATCGCGCAGGCCCGGTGCGGCGCGCACGATCCGGGCGCACTGCGCGAACCGGACACCAGCACGGTGGACACGCTGCTGGAGGCCGGCCGGGGCCACATCCGGATGGTCACCCTCGCCCCGGAGCTCACGGGCGGCGTCAAGGCGGTCCGCCAGCTCACCGAGTCCGGCGTGCTCGCCGCGATCGGCCACACCGACGGTGTCGAGGAGCAGATCCGGCCGGCCGTGGAGGCCGGTGCGACGGTGGCCACCCACCTCTTCAACGGGATGCGCCCGTTGCACCATCGCGAGCCGGGGCCGATCGGCGCGATGCTCGACGACGAGCGCGTGACGATCGAGCTGATCTGCGACCTCGTGCACGTGCATCCCACCGTGCTGCGCCTCGCCGCGCGGCATGCGGGCACCGACCGCACCGTGCTGGTGACCGACGCGATGTCGGCCACCGACGCGGCCGACGGCACCTACCGGCTGGGCAGGCTCGCGGTCGACGTCCGCGACGGCGTCGCGACACTGGCGGGCAACGGCGCCCTGGCCGGCAGCACGCTCACGATGGACGCAGCGTTCCGCAACCTCGTCCGGGGCGCCCGGCTGAGCGTCACCGAGGCTGTGCGCGCGACCTCCGGCCGCCCCGCCGAACTGCTCGGAATCGCCGACCGCACCGGCTCACTGCGGCCGGGGTTGCAGGCCGACCTGGTCGTTCTCGACGACGATCTTCGCCCGACCGGGGTATTGCGGCGTGGCGGTTGGGTGGTCGGTCCGGACTCCTAGACTTCGCGGGATGGCGGAGTACCGGGTCGACGATCTCGCTCGCGCGGCAGGCACCACGGTTGGCAACGTGCGCGTGTATCAGGACCGGGACCTGCTGCCCCCGCCGATCCGGCACGGCCGGGTGGCCCTCTACTCCGAGGCGCACCTCGCCCGCCTGCGCCTGATCCTCGGCCTCCTCGACCGTGGCTACACGTTCGCGCAGATCCGCGAGCTGATCTCCGCCTGGGAGTCCGGCCGCGACCTCGGCGACCTGCTCGGCCTGGAACAGGTCCTCACCCAGCCGTGGACCGACGAGGCGCCGCAGCGCATCCCGTACGCCGAGCTGAAAGCCGAGTTCGGGCCGCACGCCACCCCGGACACGTTCAAGCGCCTGGAACGGCTGGGCGTGTTCAAGCGGGACGGCTCCGGTGTGCTCGTCCGCAGCCCGCGCCTGTTGAACACCGGCCGGGAACTGCTTGCCGCGGGGGTGCCGATGGCGGCCGTGCTCGACCTTGCCGAACGCGTACAGCGGCAGACCAACCAGCTCGCGGCGCTGTTCGTGCAGATGGTCGAGGACCACGTACTGCCATCCCGCGCCACCGGCTGGACGCCGAGCGCCGAGGAGGTGCCGGAGCTCACCGACCGCGCAGCCCAGCTGCGGCCACTGGCGCAGGCCGCGGTGTCCGCGTTCCTGTCCCGGTCGATGAGCCACGAGCTCAGCAACTGGATCGTCGACCGCTTCGGCCCCCTGCTGCACCAGCACGAGACCACGCGGCGCGGCGGCGGGCACTAACCTGGTGGACCATGAGCGACGACCCGGAGCGGCTGCTGGCCGAGGCGTTGCGGGCGCAGGCAAGGAATGCGCCGCCGGTCGTGGAGACACCGAACGGCTACGGCCTGCTCTCGGGTGCCGGTGAGGGTTCCCTCGAGCGGGAGTGGGCGGCGCTGGAGGCCGAACCGGTCCCCGCCACCGCGCCCGCGGCCGAACCGGAACCGGGCCCGCCGCTCGCCGCGCACTGGGTGTTGCTGCTCGCGGCGCTGCTCGGCCTCGCCGCCGGATCGGTCGTCGGAGTCCTCACGCTGGTGTAAACCGGAATTCGCCGACCCTGTACCGTTTGCGGCGTGATCCTCGCGCAGACGCCGGCCAAGATGTCGATCATGCCGGACTTCCTGAACCCGGAACACCTGCTGTCCGGCCTCGGCCCGGCCGTGGTCGCGGTGCTGTGCCTGATTCTCTTCGCCGAGAGCAGCGTCTTCCCCGTGCTGCCCGGCGACTCGCTGCTGTTCACCGCGGGGCTGTTCATCGCCAACGGCGCCATCGACGCACCGCTCTGGCTCGTCTGCGTGCTGGCTACCGGCGCGGCGGTGATCGGCAACGTCGTCGGCTACTGGATCGGCTGGAAGGCCGGACCGAGGCTGTTCAACCGCCCGGACTCCCGGTTCTTCAAGCGGGAGTACGCCGACAAGACGCACCAGTTCCTGGTGAAGCACGGGCCGAAGGCCGTGGTGCTCGCGCGGTTCGTCCCGTTCGTCCGTACCTTCATCACCTGGCTCGCCGGGATCGGCCGCATGGACCCGCGCAAGTACCTGACCTACACGGTCCTCGGCGGCATCCTCTGGGCTGCCGGGATCATCGTGCTCGGCGCGATGCTCGGCAACATCACCTTCATCAAGGACAACGTCGACGCGATCTTCATCCTGATCGTGCTGGTGTCGGTGGTGCCGATCGCCCTCGAGTACGTCAAGGGCCGGCGCAGCAGGAAGCCGGCCGCCGGCGCGGCGGCCGGCGAAACCGAGCACTGAGCGCGCTTCAGCCCGGCGAGAACATCGAACCGGGGTTGAACAGGCCGGCGGGATCGAGCGCCTGCTTGAGCTGCCGGTGCACGCGCAGGCCGACCGGACCGATCTCCCGGGCCAGCCAGTCCTGCTTGAACTTGCCGACGCCGTGCTCGCCGGTCACCGTCCCGCCGAGGGAGAGGCCGAGCTCGAGAATCGCGTCGAACCCGCGCCGCGCCCGCTCGAACTCACCCTCGGCGGTGGCGTCGTAGACGACCGTCGGGTGCATGTTGCCGTCCCCCGCGTGGCCTGCGACGGCGATCCGCAGTCCCACGCGCTCGCCGATCCGCTCGCACCCCGCGATGAGCTCGGCGATGCGGGTGCGCGGCACGCACACGTCGTCGGTCATGCAGGAGCCGTAGGCCTCCAGCGCGTGGTGCACCACCCTGCGGGCCTGCAACAGCATCCCGCCCTCGGCCACGTCGGTGGTGGCGTGCGTCAGCTCCGCACCGGCGTCGCGGCACACCTGCTCGACGGCCGCGAGCTCACGCCGCCCGGCCTCACCGCCCGCGTCCGACTGACACAGCAGCAGCGTGCCGGAGTCGGAGCCGGTGCCGAGGTCGGTGCGCAGGTACGCCTCGACGGCGGCGATCGTCGTGGCGTCCATGATCTCCATCAGTGAAGGCACGAGTCCCTCGCCGACGATGCGGCTCACCGCCGCCCCGGCGTCGCGCGCCGAGGCGAACGCCGCGACCAGCGTGCCGGGCGCCTCGGGCAGCGGCCGTAGCGCCAGCGTCGCCTCGGTGATGACACCGAGCGTCCCCTCGCTGCCGACGAACAGCTTCGTCAGGTCGTAGCCCGCGACGCCCTTCACCGTGCGCCTTCCGGTGCGCAGCAGCGAGCCGTCGGCGAGCACGACCTCGAGGCCCAGCACGGAATCCGTGGTCACGCCGTACTTAACGCAGCAGAGCCCGCCCGCGTTCGTGGCGAGGTTGCCGCCGATCGTGCACCAGTCGTAGCTCGACGGATCGGGCGGATAGAAGAGGCCGTGCTTCTCCACCGCCGCGCGCAGGTCCAGGTTGACCACACCGGGCCGCACGACGGCGAGCCGGTTGGCCGGATCGACCTCGACGATCTGGTCGAGCCTGGTGGTGACCAGCACGACGCAGCCGTCGATCGCGTTGGCCCCGCCGCAGAGCCCGCTACCCGCGCCACGGGGGACGATCGGCACTCCGGCCGCCGCGCAGCGCCGCACGGTGGCCCGCACTCCTTCGACGTCGGCGGGAAGCACCACGGCCAGCGGCTCGCCCGCAGGAGCGAGGGGCATCATGTCGCGGGAGTACGCGGCGGTCACGTCGGCGTCGGTCAGCACGGCGTCCCCGCCGAGGTCTTCCCGCAGGTCACGCAGCAGGGCGTCAGCACTCATGGCCACACGCTAGCGGGCCATGCCGTACACCCGCGCCACCCGCAGGCGCAGCACGACGCGCTTGTCGGCGACCATCGCGGCGCGGTACTCGTCCCAGTCCGGGTGCTCGCCCTGGACCCGCCGGAACAGGTCGATGAGCTCCTCGACGGCGGCATCGTGCGGGTCCCTGGCCACCTCGGACAGCTCCGCCGTGCCCTCGGCGACCGCGTAGGACCAGCCGTCCTCGCTCGCGACGTGGTAGCTGGCCCGCGGATCACGGCGCAGGTTCCTTGTCTTCGCCCGGCCGTCGGTGACCGACACCAGGATCGTGTCGTTCGCGGCGTCGAAGTGGTGCGTGACGGTGGACAGCTGGGGACGTCCGTCGCGCTTGAGGGTCGCCAGCACGCCGAGTTCACGCTCGCCGAGCAGCGCGCGCAGTGCCTGATCATTCGTCGTCATGCCGGGCCAACGCGCGAGACCGGCGTCACATTCCTGTGCCGCCGGGAACACACTTGCGTGTGACAACTAACGTGGTGTCGCCCACAGGCCCGGGCAGCTGGCTTGCGCAAGAAAGTCGCCGCGGACATCCTTGCTGGAGGCAACTAGTTGTAGCCCCTCAAGCAAGCCCTTCCGAACGAGAGATCCATTCATGGCATCCAACGACGACGAGCTCGCCGTAGCCGACGAGCTGGGCAGGCAGATGGTCCGGTTCATGCGCCTGATGACGCGGGTGAAGTCGCAGGTAGCCAAGCCGGGGCCGGACGGCATCGAACGCGCCGCCTACTCGATCCTCTTCAGCCTGATCCACGACGGCCCGCAGCGCACCAGCCGCCTCGCCGAGGCCCTGCACTCCGACATCTCCACGGTCAGCAGGCAGAGCAGCTCACTCGTGCAGCACGGCCTCGTCGAGCGCCAGGCCGATCCGGAGGACGGCCGCGCCTGCCTGCTCGCACCGACGCCGGAGGGGCTGCGGGTCTTCGAGGAGAACCGGCAGCGGCGCAACCGGTGGCTGGCGACGTTGCTCGCGGACTGGCCCGAGGAGGACCGGCGCACGTTCAACGTCCTCTTCGACCGCCTCAATACCGGCATCGAAGAACATGACCCGCTCCTCACCGAGAACGAGCAGCGCACGACCAAGGGGGCCGACGCATGACATCCGCCGTGGAGAAGCCGCCCGCACCGAGTGCGGACGACGACAGCGGACCGAACCTGACCCACCGCCAGATCGTCGTCATCCTGATCGGGCTGATGACGGGGATGTTCCTCGCCGCGCTCGACCAGACGATCGTCGGCACCTCGATCCGCACGATCGCCGACGACCTGAACGGGCTGAGCCTGCAGGCGTGGATCACCACCGCCTACTTGATCACCGCGACGATCGCGACGCCGATCTACGGCAAGCTCTCCGACATCTACGGCCGCAAGCCCTTCTACCTCGCGGCGATCACGATTTTCGTGGCCGGGTCGGTGGCGGCGACGTTCGCGCAGTCGATGTACGAGCTCGCCGCTTTCCGCGCGGTGCAGGGCCTTGGCGCCGGCGGCCTGATGTCGCTGGCCCTGACGATCCTCGGCGACATCGTGCCGCCGCGGCGGCGCGCGAAGTACCAGGGCTTCTTCCTCGCCGTATTCGGCACCTCGACCGTGCTCGGCCCCGTCCTCGGCGGGTTCTTCGCCGGGATGGACTCCTTCCTCTCGGTGGACGGTTGGCGCTGGGTCTTCCTGGTGAACGTGCCGCTCGGCGCGATCGCGTTGTTCGTCGTCGCGAAGGTGCTCAACGTGCCGCACCAGCGGCAGGATCACCGCATCGACTGGTGGGGCGGTCTCGCGCTGGCGATTTGCCTCATCCCGCTGCTGCTGGTCGCCGAGCAGGGCCGCGAGTGGGGCTGGGCCTCCACCGGTGCCGTCCTCTGCTACGGCATCGGCGCCGTCGGCCTCGTGCTGTTCCTGTTCATCGAGCACGTGATGAAGGACGCCGCGCTGATCCCGCTGCGACTGTTCCGCAACTCGACCTTCAGCGTCGCGATCATGGGCGGCGTCATCGTAGGTGTCGCGATGTTCGGCGCGATCATGCTGATCCCGCAGTACCTGCAGATCGTGCAGGGCTACTCGCCGACCGAGTCCGGCCTGCTGATGCTGCCGCTGATGCTCGGCATCATGTCCGCGTCGGTCATCTCCGGCCAGCTCACCTCGCGCACCGGGCACTACAAGGTCTTCCCCGTCATCGGCACGGCGCTGATGTCGGCGGGCATGCTCCTGTTCGCGCAGGTGGAGTGGGACAGCCCGATCTGGCAGCCGCTGGTCTACATGCTGGTCATCGGGCTCGGGCTCGGCGGGTGCATGCAGACGCTGATCATCGCCGTGCAGAACGCCGGACCGCGGCGGGACATGGGTGTCTCCACCGCCTCCGCCACGTTCTTCCGGCAGATCGGCGGCACGGTCGGTGTCGCGGCCTTCCTCTCGGTGCTGTTCAGCACGCTCACCGGCAACATCGCGGACGCCTTCCGCGACGCCGGGCTCTCACCCGCGGCGATGCGTTCGGCAGGCGGGAACATCATGGAGGACTCGTCCTTCCTGCAGACGCTGCCGGTCGAGCAGGCGCGGCCGTTCTTCATCGGCTTCACCGAGTCGATCAACACGGTGTTCTACATCGGTGCGGGCGTGGCCGCCCTCGCCTTCCTGGTACTGCTCTTCATGAAGGAGATCCCGCTTTCCGACGGCGCGCCGAAGGCCGCGCCGGTCGAGGGCGGCGAGGCACTCCTGGACGACGAAGGCACGGCGGAACCGGACGGCACGGACGGCGTGCAGAGCGTGCGTGAGGCCGCCCTCGCCGACGCCGACGCGGCGCTCGACGAGCAGCCGGCGGGCGAGCCCGACCCCGAGCTGGTGGCCGCGGGCAGGCACTGGCGGGCCGAGCGCAACGGGCACGGCGAGCTGGAGGGCGTGGCCGCACCGATCACCGGCTCGGCGAACGGAGTCGCCGGCCGGGTGGACGTGCCCGGCCTGCCGATCACCGGGCACATCCGCAAGCAGGACGGCAGCTCCGTGTCCGGCGCGGCGCTGACGCTGATCGACCAGCGGGGCCGCCAGGTGGGCCGGGGCAGCGGGCAGCCCGACGGCGGTTACACGATCAGCGCTCCCGGTGAGGGCAGCTACGTACTGATCGTTTCCGCGGACGGGCACCAGCCGCAGGCGTCCAGCGTCGTGCTCGGCGAGCGGCCGGCGACCGTGGACATCACACTCGCCGGTTCGGGCGAGGTAACCGGGGTGGTGCGCGCGGCAGGCTCCGGCGCACCGCTGCCCGAGGTCACCGTGACGCTGACCGACGGCCGTGGCGAGGTCACCGGGGCCTGCGTCACGAAGGCGGACGGGGTGTACGCGTTCAGCGGCGTCGGCTCGGGCGGCCACACACTGGTGGCCTGCGGCGAGCGGTTGCGGCCCGTCGCCGTCCCGCTCACCGTGCCCGAGAGCGGCGTGCTGCGGCACGACGTCGAGCTGGCCGCCGCGGTGCTGCTGACCGGTACGGCGCGCGCCGAGGACGGCAGGCCGGTGCCCGACGCGCGGATCACCGTGCTGGACGCGGAAGGGGACGTGGCGGCGGTGACCCGCACCGACGAGGCCGGGCAGTACGTGGTGAGCGATCTGCCCCGGGGCGACTACACCGTGGTCGCCAGCGGGTATCCGCCGGTAACGAGCCAGGTCCGGGTCTCGGCTGGCGATGCCACCCACGACGTGCGGCTCGGCTACGACAAGGTGATCGAGGACCTCACGGGACCGCAGCACTGATGCCAGGGCGGCATGGCCTGCGAGGGCTGATCCGCACGGCCGGTGGCTGGCCCGTCGAGCACGCGGTGCTGACGGTGACCGACCTGACGGGACGGCAGCTGGCGCGCGTGCCCGCGGACGGGCGTGGCGAGGTGACCACCGAGGCGCTGCCGCCCGGCGTCTGCACCGCGGTGGTGACGGCGGCCGGCCACCTGCCGGTCGCCCGCACCGCGCGGGTGGCCGGCGACGGCTCGGCGTCGATCGGCGAGGTCACCCTCGAACCGGAGGAGGAGTCGGTCGAGCCACCCGCGCCGGGACCGTGGGTGATCGACCCGGCGCACTCCTCGATCCTCGTCACCGCCCGCCATCTCGGCATCGCCGGCATCAAGGCGCGGTTTCCCGGGCTGTCCGGCCGGATCGTCGTGGAGCGGCCGGTCGAGCACTCGTCCGTGCGGGCCGAGATCGATGCCGCGTCGATCGACACCGGGATCAAGACGCGCGACGATCATCTGCGCTCGCCGGACTTTCTCGATGTCGGGACATATCCGGTGATCGGTTTCACCAGCACGCGACTGCACCGGCGCGGCGCCGACACGTGGTCCCTGCACGGCGAACTGAACCTGCACGGGCGCCGCCGCGAGATCGAGCTCGACCTGCACTACGGCGGCTGCGGACCGGACCCGTGGGGCGGGCTGCGGGCCGCGTTCGACGCCGAGACCCGGCTGCGGCGCGACGACTTCGCGATCGACTACAACGCGCTGGTCAGCGCCGGGGTGGCGGCGATCGGTACGACCGTGAAGGTGGAGCTCGACATTCAGGCGCTTGCGGGCGAAGAACTGCCGGAAATCTAGAAATACCGCCGATTTCACTATTGCGAATCGGGCTCGAAACCCATTCGGGTGGGACCGCTCCGAGGGCGGCACGTAGTCTGCGTGGCGTGAACTTAGTGCACGCTGAAGCCGCGAGCGTCGGGCCGCACTGGCTGGCAACGGCGGGCCCGCTTCTCGTCTGGGTCATCGTGCTCAGCTTCGTGCTGATCGAATGTGCACTGGTCATCGGACTGTTCCTGCCCGGTGACTCGCTGTTGTTCGGTGCCGGTGTCGTGCTCGCACAGCACGGCGCGGACGGCCACGCATGGGGCCTGTCCGCGGCCGCGCTCGTGGTCGCCATCATCGGCAACCAGGCGGGTTATCACATCGGTAAGCACACCGGCACCCGGTTCATCGCGCGGCGCGGTGGGAAGGTGCTCAACCAGCGAAACCTGGAACGGGCGAGAGCCTTCCTCAACCGCAGGGGATTCCTGGCGATCGTCGCCGCGCGCTGGATCCCGTGGGTGCGCACGCTGGCGCCACTGATCGCCGGGGCGGCGCGGATGGACCAGCGCCGGTTCATGCTCGCCACCACGGTGGGCGCGGTGCTGTGGGTGCCGACGCTCGTGCTGCTCGGCTACTACGGCGCCGGGCTGCTGGACGTGCTGCCGTGGCTGAAGACGACGCTGGTGTGGGCCAGCGTGGCGTTCTTCGTGTTCGGCACCGTGTACGGGGTGTGGCGCTACCGGCAGGAGATGCGCCACCCCGTCGAGGACGATCCGGCCACCGCCCGGCTCTGACTACTCGGGATCGGCGACTACTCGGGATCGGCCCACACCTCGAGTTGAATGCCGTCCGGGTCACGGAACACCACGACTTCGGAGCCCGGCAACGTGCGCGACGGCGCCGCGGGCGTGTAGGTGACGCCGTACTCGGCCAGCCGCGTCTGCCAGGCGAGCAGGTCGTCCCGCGAGGCGACCTTGAACGCCACGTGATCGAGGCCGGTGTGCCGCTCGTCGAACGATGGCCGCTCGGCCCGCTCGTGCTGCACCAGCGCCACCGCGAACCCGTCACCGGGTGCCCGCAGGAGCACCTTGCGCAGCCCCGTCTCGGGATTCTCGCTGCGGGTGACCTCCTCGAAGCCGAGCACCCGCATGTACCAGGGCACGCTGCGATCGACGTCGGTCACGGTGAGGGCGAGATGGTGGACGCACGTGAGTTTCGACATGCGTGGCAGCCGTCCTTCCCACCCTGAGCGAATCTCGCGGAACCTGCAGAGGATTCTCGGCGATCGGGACGGTTGCGGCGAACGGAGTGGCTGGAATGGGACGTCGCCGTAACCGCGCCGTACTCCATCTGGCCCAAAAGGACCTACACCGCGAAGTGGGGCAGCGCCATGCCCTCGACCACAAGGTCGGCCCGCGCGGCCGTCGGGGCGACGAGGTCGGCGTTGCGCTGGTCGGAACCGAGCGCCCGCTGCTTCGCCTCGACCAGCGAGCGACCGAACTTGCGATGCCGGGTGACCAGCCTCTCCAGCCGCTCGTCCTCGTCGGGAGCGACGTACCACACCTCGTCGAGCAGCGCGCGCAGCTCGTTCCACGGTTCGGTGTCGAGCAGCAGGTAGTTCCCCTCGGTGATGACGATCTGCACGTCCGGATCGACCGGCACCGCGCAGGCGATCGGTTCCTCGATCTCCCGCCGGAACTCCGGTGCGTACACGAGTTCCCTGCCCTCGGCGAGCCGCCGGATCAGGTGCACGTAGCCGTAGGCGTCGAACGTGTCCGGAGCGCCCTTGCGCTCGGTCCGGCCGAGGCGGTGCAGCTCCGACTGCGCGAGGTGGTAGCCGTCCATCCCCACCACGGCCGCCCGGGTGCCGAGCGAGTCGGCCAGCCGCCAGGCCAGCGTGGTCTTGCCGGACGCGGGCGCGCCCGCTATGCCGAGCACCGTCCGCCTGCCACTGGAGGCAAGCGTTTGCGCCCTGCTCAGTAGCTCCTCGAATTCCATATCTCTCCCATCTTCGCCCTGATCGGGCCCAGCCAGCTTCTCGGTCCGGCGTGCCGCACCCGCTCGGCGGCGACGGCGTTCGCGAACTCGATCAGGCCGGGCGGGTCCAGCTCCCCGGCGCGCAGCGCCAGCGCACCGTGCCAAACGTCGCCGGCGCCGAGCGTGTCCCGCGCCGTCACCCTCGGTACCGGCACCTCGCCGGAATCCTCGCCGCTCGTCCAGCGCACCGGGTCCGGGCCCGCCGTGGTGATCACCGTCGGCACGCCACGCAGGCCGCCGGCCGGCGCCCGGAACTGCGCCGAGCACGCGGCGATGTCGGCCTGCGGTAGCAGGTCGGCGAACACCGGCCGCCAGCTTCCCGCGTCCAGCACCACCGTCGCCCCGCGTCCGCGTGCCCACCGGGCGACCGCACGAGCCAGATCCGGGTGATGCCCGTCGAGCAGCACGGTATCGGCCTCGGGCAGCGAACCGGTATCGAACGGTACCCGCTCCGGCACCTTCGCCGCGTTGTTCGACACCACCGTGCGCTCACCATCGCGCTCGCGCACCGTCACGGCGCTGACGGCGGGCGGCGGCGCGTGCCCTGGCAGCGCGTCGAGCACGGTCACCCCGCACTCCGCCAGGTCCGCGCGGGCGAGTCCGGCGAGCGGGTGGGTGCCCAGCACGGTCAGCAGCGTCGCCTCGCCGCCGAGGGCCGCAACCGTCACGGCGGCGTTCGTCGCCGGACCGCCTGCCGCGACGGTCACCGAGCGGGACTGCACCTTCCGCCCTGGCTCGGGCAGGTCGTCGACCCGCTGGACGACGTCGACCGTGCAGAGTCCCGCCAGGAGCACGCGCACGCCGTCCACCTCGACAACCTTTCCCGCTCGGCCACACCGCGGATGCCTGGAAGGTAGACAGGGGCTATGCTGCGGCGCAAGCGTTTGCGCAAACGCTTGCCGCAGCCGCGATCACGAAGGACCGAGCAATGCCCCCGCCGAGGTCGTCCCGGCCAACCCAACGCGACATCGCCGAGCTGGCCGGGGTCTCGATCACCACTGTCTCGCACGTCGTCAACGGCACCAGGGCGGTCGCCCCGGAGACCCGCGCCGCGGTACTCGAGGCCGTCGAACAGACCGGCTACACCGGCGACGCGATCGCCCGCTCGCTGGTCACGGGCGGCACCCGCTCGATCGGCGTGGCGATCTCACTGCTCGCCAACCCGTACTTCGCGGCACTCATGCAGGCCATCGAGCGGGAGGCGGCGGCAGCAGGCTACACCGTGCTGCTCGCCGACACGCACGACACCGCCGACACCGAACAGTCGACCGTGCGCGCGCTGCGGGCGCGCCGGGTCGAGGGCGTGCTGCTCACCCCGGCGCCGGGTGACGGCCCGGTGATCGGCGAGCTCACCTCGCTCGGCTTCCCCACCGTCCTCGTCGACCGGCTGGCCACCCGCGGGGACATCGACCAGGTGGGCGCCGAGAACATCCAGTCGACCTCCGCGCTGACCGAGCACCTGGCCTCGCTCGGCCACCGGCGCATCGGGCTGGTCAGCGGCGCCGAACGGCTGACCACCAGCGAGGAGCGGACGCTCGGCTACCGGCTCGGGCTCGGCCGCGCGGGGCTGCCCTGGAATCCCGAACTCGTGGCGTGCGGGCACTCCGAACCGGAGCAGGGCGCCAGGGCGTTCGCCGCCCTGCTCGACCTGCCCGAACCACCGTCGGCCGTGGTCGTGAGCAACGACGCCATGATGGTCGGGGTGCTGCACGAGGCACGCCGAAGGCGGGTGCGCGTCGGAGCGGACGTCGCACTGGTCGGCTACGACGACGTCGAATGGGCCGACCTCGTGGATCCGCCGCTGACCACGATGGCGCAGCCGATCTCCGAGATCGGCAGGCAGGCCGTCCGCCTGCTCCTCGCCCGGATCGAGGACCCGGACCGGGCACCGGAGACCATCCGGCTGCCGCCTACGCTGCGTCACCGCGAGTCCTGCGGTTGTTCAGCCGTTAACCCACATGACTGATTCGATGGCGACGCGCCACGCTCCGGATGTGAGCCCCCGCCACCCGGACTAGCGTCACCGCATCGCGTCGCCACCTGGAGTCTCCGCCATGACCGCACTGCCCGACACACTGCCGCGGTGGCAGACGCCCGTCGCGCACCGCTTCGGCGTGGCGATGGCGGCCGGTCCCCATTCGGCCGAGCTGGCGAACGCGATCGAGGCCGCCGCAGGGGCGGCCGGGTGCGCGGTCACCTTCGCCGACACCGCCGACACGGTGACCTCGGAACTGGCGGGGATGCGCACGTTGCGCGCGCAGGGCGTCGACGGCCTGTTGCTGACCCCGGCGCCCGGCGGGGACACCGTCGTCACCGAACTCGTGCGGCTGGGCATCCCGACCGTGCTCGTCGGCCGGCTGGCGATCCGGACCGACGTGGACCAGGTCGGCGCGGAGAACGTCCAGGCGACCTCCGCACTGACGGAGCACCTGGCCGCGCTCGGTCACCGGCGCATCGGGTTGATCGCCGGTGCGCCCGTGCTGAACTCCAGCGAGGAGCGGATGCTCGGTCACCGGCTCGGGCTCGGCCGCTCCGGGTTGCGCTGGGAGCGGGATCTGGTGGCGTGCGGCGGCTCCACCGCGGGCGGCGCGGCCAGTGCGGCGCGGAAGCTGCTCGACCTTTCGCCGCGACCGGGGGCACTGGTCGTCACGAGCGAGACGATGCTCGTCGGGGTGCAGTACGAGGCGCACCGGCGCGGCCTGCGGATCGGTGCCGACCTGGCGCTGGCCTGCTACGGCGACGCCGAGTGGGCCCGCGAGGTCCGCCCGCCGGTGACGGCGATGACACAGCCGATCGGCGACATCGGCCGCAAGGCGGTGGAGTTGCTGCTGGCACGGCTGAGCGAGCCGGGCCGGCCCTACGAGACCGTGCGGCTGCCACCGCGTCTCGCCCACCGCGCGTCCTGCGGCTGCGGCGGCCCCAGCTCGTGAGTGCACACGCGAGTTAGAACTCGTGTAGGCACTCACGAGTCGCGGGCGTCACCAGGCGGCGGAGAGGTCGGCGTGCCGGCGGATCCAGCTGTGCATCACGATGCCCGCCGCCACTCCGGCGTTGACCGAACGGGTGGTGCCGAACTGCGCGATCGACACGACCAGCGACGCGGCCCGCTTCGCCTCGTCGGAAAGACCCGGGCCCTCCTGGCCGAACAGCAGCACGCATTCGCGCGGCAGCGGCGCCGTCTCCACCGGCTCGGCGCCGGGTGTGTTGTCGGCGGCGACCACCGCCAGCCCCCGCGCCGACGCGAACTCGGCGAGGTCGCCGACGGTGGGGTGGTGGTACAGGTGCTGGTAGCGATCGGTCACCATCGCACCCCGCCGGTTCCACCGCCGCTTCCCGACGATGTGCACGGCCGCGGCGGCGAAGGCGTTCGCCGTGCGCACCACCGTGCCGATGTTGTGATCGTGCTGGAAGTTCTCGATGGCCACATGGAACGGATGCCGCCGAGTGTCCATATCGGACACGATCGCCTCGCGTCGCCAATACCGGTAGGCGTCGACGACGTTGCGCCGGTCGCCGTGTTCCAGCAGTTCCGGGTCGTAGCGGTCGTCGTCCGGCCACTCACCCTGCCACGGCCCGACCCCGACCTCGCCACGCGCTTCCCACTCGGTGGGTCCGGGATCGTCGGTCACCAGGCCATTGTCACTCAGCCCATCCGCACGGTCCGCGGCGGCACACCACCACCGCCACTGCCCTGCCGGTTGCGCCAGCGCACGTAGGCCCCGACATAGGACGCCATGACCAGCAACAGCGCGCCGGCCGCAACCACGGGCAGAAGCTCCCGCGGGAACACGATGTCGTAGATGTAGTACTCGTTGAAGCCGCCGCTGAGCGGTTCGAGGCCGCGCAGCGCGCGGAGGTGGTCCTCGAGCACGGTCAGCGGGCAGGGCAGCGGGAACACGTTCACGGCGATTCCCCACGCCGCGAAGAACACGTGAATGAAGATCGTTCTGGGCCAGCGCCAGACGAGAAACCCGCCCAGCCCGATATAGAGCAGGGCCAAGAAATGCAGCGCCGTCGTAGCGCCCGTCAAGAATCCCAGCATTCGCCCCACCTACCCCAGTCGCGACCCCCTGAACACGGGCAACGTTACTCCGAAGGGGACGGGCGGCGTCGACAAATTGATCCGCAGCACGCTACCGAGGCGGCGGTGGTGGCGGGTCTTCCTCCGGAAATTCCGATGGAGTCTCGGTGGGATAACGACGGGGTTTCTCGTGCGGGTACTGCTCGGCCTCCCCTGGGGGCCGCCGGTGACTCGGGAACGGCGGCTGCCGCCCAGGCCGTTCCGGAGGCTGATGCGGCTCCCGCGGCTGCTCCATGACACCCACCGTACGCCGGGAGCGGCTACCCCTCGGCCAGGACGCGCTGGTGGATGCCGGTGACGGCGTGCCGGGCCGAGTCGAAGGCGCCCGCCTGCCAGGCGATGTAGTAGCTGAGCCAGTCCCCGGCGAAGTAGACGCGGCCTGCCGGCTTGTTCAGCAGTGCGTACTCTCCGCTCGTCCGCGACGGCCAGCCCACCCAGCCGCCCTCGATGAACGGGGTGCGGTGCCAGGCGACGGAGAACGCGCTCGCCAGCTCGTCGCGGTACTTCGCACCGTGGATCTTCGTTCCTTGTGCGACGGCCCGTTCGGCGCGCTGGGCCGGGGGCAGCTCGCCGTAGGCGACGGCGTCCGGGCCGCCGTGGTAGTAGCCGACGACGACGCCCCGGCCGCCGTGGAAACCGGCGGAGGGATACCAGATCTGCGAGAGGTCCAGGTCGGTGAACGTGCTTCCGCCGTAGATCCGGTCGTCCTCCTCCCACCAGCGGCGCCGGTACTCCAGGCCGATCTTGCCGACCGGAACGACGGTGGGGAAGCGCAGCGCGGCGGTGACGCCGGGGCTCAAGTTCGTGGGGATCCCGGCCAGCAGGTGCGGTGGCAGCGTCGCGACGCAGAAGTCCGCGCCGACGAGGGTCTCCTTGCCCCGGCTGTCCCGGTAACCGACCTCGACGCCGTCCGGCCCGTCGGTGATCGTGGTGACCTCGGCGCCGAGGCGCACCTTGTCCGCGCCTACCGCGCGGTACAGCGCGGCCGGGATCGCGTCCATGCCGCCGACCGGCTGCAGCATGGTCATCGCCTGCCCGTACTCCAGCTCGATCGGCAGGTACCGCCCGACCGCGCTGGTCAGCACCTCGGTGAGCGAGGGTGGCGGGCCGAGGGGCTCGCCCGGCTGGTCTGCCGCGCCCGGCTCGACGGAGTAGCCGCGGCGAGACGTACCGGTGTAGGCGAAGCCGTCGGCCTTGGCGCCGATGTCACCGAAGCGACCGAGGAACGTCAGCAGCCGGTCCCGGTCCTCGCCGGACACCTCCTGATCGAGCGCACCCTGGTCGAGCGCCTTGGCGAGCAGTTCGGAGACATAGCCGTACATGTCGGCCCTCGCGGTGCGGTACTGCTGCACCGGCGCACCGGTCTGCTCGTTGTAGATCAGCGCGTTGACGTTGGTGTTGAGGAACGGCTCCAGCGGCACGCCGAGCTCACGGCAGTAGTCGATGGTGAGGTGCGACTGCGGGAGCCGGGCTGCTCCGGCGTTGAGGTACTGGCCGCGGGCGAACCGCGCGGTCTGCGCGTGGCCACCGAGGTCGGTCTCGGTGGTACCGGCGCGGACGGTCCAGGTACGGCCCCCGATCCGGTCTTTGGCCTCCAGGATCGTGCACCGGTAGCCGGCCTTGCCGAGCTCGTAGGCGGTGGTGAGGCCGGCGATCCCGGCGCCGAGGATCACCACCCGCTTGCCGTGCCTGCCCGTCGCGGCGAGGTCGCCCGCCCGTGGTGGCCGGTAGTCCGGAACGGCGAGGGCGTGCGGCGAGGCGAGGAGCCCGAGGGCTCGCATGGACTCGAACATCACCCCCGTCCCGCCCGCGACACCGATCGATCGCAACAGGGTCCGGCGTGTGACATTCGGGCTCATGCGAGCAGATGGTGACAGAGGATGATCTACCGTGTCACCGATTCGAGTGAAGAAGTGGTCACCCGGGGTGTCAGCTGAGGCCGAGATCGTCCAGGTCGAGCAGGTAGCGGTACGGCAGACCTTCCTTCTCGATGGCCTCGCGGGCGCCGGTGTCCCGGTCCACGACCGTCGCCACGCCGACCACGGTCGCACCGGCTTCGTGCAGCGCCTCGACGGCGGTGAGCACGCTGCCGCCGGTGGTGGAGGTGTCCTCGACGGCGAGCACCCGCTGACCGGCCACCGCCATCCCCTCGATCCGGCGCTGCATACCGTGCTGCTTCGCGGACTTCCGCACCACGAAGGCGTCGAGCACGACGCCGTCGGCCGCGGCCGAGTGCAGCATGGCGGTGGCCACCGGGTCGGCGCCCAGCGTGAGCCCGCCCACCGCGACGTAGTCCCAGTCGTCCGTGAGCCTGCGCAGCAGCCTGCCGATGAGCGGGGCGGCCGCGTGATGCAGGGTCGCCCGGCGAAGATCGATGTAGTAACCGGCCTCCTTGCCGGAGGCGAGGGTCACCTTGCCGTGCACGACGGAGAGCTCGGTGACCAGCCTGGCGAGTTCGAGTTTGGCCGCTTGATCCAACGAGGTTTTCGCCACGCCGCGAGTCTTACACACCGCCCCGGCTCAGGTGCGGTCTCGCCCCGCGAACCGCGCGCCGAGCCGCCGCACCAGTGCGCGCGGCAGCAACCGGCCGACCGTGGCCACCACCTTGTACCGGCGGCTCGGCACCGAGATCACCTTGCCGCGGCGCAGGTCAGCCAGCGCCTCGTCCACCACTCGCTCCGGGCTGAGCCAGAACGCCTTCGGGCCGCTCTTCTCCAGACCGGCGCGGTCGTGGAACTCGGTGCGGGTGAACCCGGGGCACAGCGCCATCACGCGCACGCCGGTGCCCCGCAAGGCGGACGCGGCACCGTCGGAGAACGAGGTGACCCAGTTCTTGCTGGCGGTGTAGGTGGAGCCGCGGCCGGAGAAGAAGCCGGCCACGCTCGACACGTTCAGCACGTCGCCGCTGCCGCGCTCCATCATGCCGGGCAGCGCCGCCCTGGTGAGTCGCAGCACCGCGGTCACGTTGACGTCGAGCTGCCGTTGCAGCGCCTCCATCGGCGCCGTCCACAGCTCGCCCGCCAGCCCGAGGCCCGCGTTGTTCACCAGCAGGTCCACCGGCTGCTCGGTGAGGCGGCGCTCGACGGCGGCCCGTCCCTCCGTGGTCGCCAGGTCGGCGGCGAGGACATCGGCGGTGACACCGTGCGCCTTCGCCAGCTCGGCCGCCTGCTCCTGGAGCCTGGTTTCGTCCCTGGCGACGAGAACGAGATCGTGGTCCTCCGCGGCGAGCCTGCTGGCGAAGGCGGCACCGATGCCCGCGGTCGATCCGGTGATCAGTGCGACTGGCATGGTGCGAACCTACCCGGCTCCGCGCGCGTAACGACACACAGTAAGGTCCGGAAAACCATTAGGGGTAACGAGAGCCTCACCCAGACGAGGATGCGCTCCAGATGGAGAACGGTGCCATCGAGTACCAGGCGTTCGTTCGCGGCTTCATCGCGGCAACAGACCACGAGGGCCGCGACGAGAATGCCGCGCACCCGGATGCCTACGCGGAGGGCTACGCCGAGGGTTCACGGCGTAACGGCTACCCGGTGACGTACCTGGAGCTGACCGGCCGGGACGCCGACCACGGCTCGTTCGCCGGGACGCTCGAGCTACCGGGCACCGACGACCCGCCGTCGCTGTCCGGGACGCTGGACTGGTTCCAGGACCGGTAGGGCGTCCGGCTAGAAGCCCTGCTGGCGGGCTCGCTCCTCGGTGGTCTCCTCCGGCTCCCGCTGCCAGTCCTGGTCGCCGCCCTCGTACTCCTCGAACGGGTCGACGATGTCGGCGATCTCCCCGAGGTCGCGCAGCAGCCGCTCCAGCCGTGACGGCCCGGCGTTCGGCGCGACGCTGGCGAGCACCCACTCGTTCTCCAGCCACGCGACGCCGACGTCGCCGCCCAGCGCGTCGGCGGCGTCCACGAGCTCCTGGGTGATCAGGTTGCGGGCACCGGTGACGTCGTCGGCGAAGGCGTAGCGCTGGCCGACCGGGCCGAGCAGCTCCGGCATCTCGGCACGCTGGAACGGCACGCTGGCCAGCCACAGTTCGAGCAGCACGGGATGGATCCGGTTGCACCGTACGGCGACGATGACCGCCGGGATCAGCCCGTCCGCCTCGACGTCGAAGACGAACACGGGCCTGCGGCCGTCGGAGGTGAAGGTCGACCCGGCGACGACGTTGACGGCCGTCTCCGCGCCGAAGTACCCGATCGCGCCACCCGACCACTGCCGGGGCAGGCCCTCGTCCTCCTCGACGTACTGCCATCCGCGCAGTTCGGCCCAGCGGGTGCGCTCGCGGTTACGCGAACTCTCTCTGGCCCGATCGACGGCGAGCAGGGCAAGCCCGGCCACCGCGGCGACGGCGGCGATGACGAACCAGATCCACGCTGGAATACCCACGGCGACCAGGGTATCCCCCACGGCCCGCTGACCAAGATCAGCGGGCCGTGTCGCCGCCACCCGTTTCGGGCAAACGACCCCTACGCCGCGCGGACGACCAGCGTCCCGTTGCCCGTCTCGAGCTCCGGCACGTCGACGTGCACGGTGTCGCCGTCGCGGATCTCGCCGGACAGCAGCTGCTTGGCGAGCTGGTCGCCGATCGCCGACTGGACCAGCCTGCGCAGCGGCCGCGCGCCGTAGATGGGATCGAACCCGTTCAGCGCAAGCCACTCGCGAGCCGCGGGTGCCACCTCGAGGGTGAGCCTGCGCTGCGCCAGCCGCTGTGCCATCCGCTTCACCTGGATGTCCACAATGGAGGCGAGCTGCTCCGTGTCGAGCGAGTGGAACACCACGACGTCGTCGAGCCGGTTCAGGAACTCCGGCTTGAAGTGCCGCTGCACCACCGAGAGCACGGCATCCTTGCGCTGCTGCTCGTCCATCGCGGCGTCCGCGATCGCCTGCGAACCGAGGTTCGAGGTGAGCACCAGGATGGTGTTGCGGAAGTCGACCGTGCGGCCCTGGCCGTCGGTCAGCCTGCCGTCGTCGAGCACCTGCAACAGCACGTCGAACACGTCCGGGTGCGCCTTCTCCACCTCGTCCAGCAGTACCACCGAGTACGGCCGCCTCCGCACCGACTCGGTGAGCTGGCCACCCTGGTCGTAGCCGACGTAGCCGGGGGGCGCACCGACCAGCCTGGCCACCGAGTGCTTCTCGCTGTACTCGCTCATGTCGATGCGCGTGATCGCGCGCTCGTCGTCGAAGAGGAACTCCGCGAGCGCCTTGGCGAGCTCGGTCTTGCCCACCCCGGTGGGGCCGAGGAACAGGAACGAGCCCGTCGGCCGGTCGGGGTCGGCGACACCGGCCCTGCTGCGGCGCACCGCGTCGGACACCACGGTCACGGCGTCGGACTGGCCGACGACCCGGCTCGCCAGTGCCTCCTCCATCCGGAGCAGCTTGCCGGTCTCACCCTCGAGCAGCCTGCCCGCGGGGATGCCGGTCCAGGCGCTGACCACATCCGCCACGTCGTCGGCGCCGACCTCCTCCTTGAGCATCACCTCGCCCTTGGACTCGGTCGCCTCGTTGGCCGCGGTGGCCTCCGCGAGCTCCTTCTCGAGCACCGGGATGCGGCCGTAGCGCAGCTCCGCGGCCCGGCCGAGATCGCCGTCGCGCTCGGCCCGCTCCGACTCGCCGCGCAGCTGCTCCAGCTGCTCCTTGAGCTCGCGGACCCGCTCGATCGAGCCCTTCTCGTTCTGCCAGCGCGCCGTGAGGCCGGACAGCTCCTCACGCTTCTCCGCGAGCTCGGCGCGCAGCGCGCTCAGCCGTTCCCGCGACGCCGCGTCGTCCTCCTTGGCCAGCGCCATCTCCTCGATCTCCATGCGGCGCACGGCACGCTCGACCTCGTCGATCTCGACCGGCCGGGAGTCGATCTCCATGCGCAACCGGGACGCCGCCTCGTCGACGAGGTCGATGGCCTTGTCCGGCAGGAAGCGCGCGGTGATGTAGCGATCCGACAGGGTCGCGGCGGCGACCAGCGCGGCGTCGGTGATCCGGACGCCGTGGTGCACCTCGTAGCGTTCCTTGAGGCCGCGCAGGATGGCGATGGTGTCCTCGGCCGACGGCTCGCCGACGAGCACCTGCTGGAAGCGCCGCTCCAGCGCGGCGTCCTTCTCGATGTGCTGGCGGTACTCGTCGAGCGTGGTCGCGCCGACCATGCGGAGCTCGCCGCGGGCGAGCATCGGCTTGATCATGTTGCCCGCGTCCATGGCGCCCTCGCCGGTCGCACCGGCGCCGACGATCGTGTGCAGCTCGTCGATGAACGTCACGACCTGCCCCTCGGAGTCCTTGATCTCCTTGAGCACGGCCTTGAGGCGTTCCTCGAACTCGCCGCGGTACTTCGCCCCGGCCACCATCGAGCCGAGGTCCAGCGCGACGACCCGCTTGCCCCGCAGCGACTCCGGCACGTCGCCGGCGACGATGCGCTGGGCCAGTCCCTCGACGATCGCGGTCTTGCCGACGCCGGGCTCGCCGATGAGCACCGGGTTGTTCTTGGTGCGCCGGGAGAGCACCTGCACGACCCGGCGGATCTCCGTGTCGCGGCCGATGACCGGATCGAGCGAGCCGGACCGTGCCTGGGCGGTGAGGTCGAGGCCGTACTTCTCGAGCGCCTGGTAGGTGCCCTCGGGGTCGGGGTTGGTGACCCTCGCCGAGCCCCGCACCTTGGTGAACGCCTCGCGCAGCGCGTCCGGCGTGGCCCCGTGCCGCTTGAGCAGGTCCGCGACCGGACCGCCCTCGGCAGCGACGCCGACCAGGACGTGCTCGGTCGAGACGTACTCGTCACCGAGCTCGGTGGCGAGCTTCTGCGCGTGGGTCAGCGACTTGACCGCATGCGTGTCGAACTGCGGCGCGGAGACGGTCGCGCCGGTGGCCGAGGGCAGCCCCGAGACGATGGGTTCCAGCTCCTTGTGGACCTGTTCCGGATCGGCACCGACCGCGGTCAGCAGCGGCGCGGCGAGACCGTCACCCTGAGCGAGCAGCGCACCGAGCAGGTGGGCCGGTGAGATGTTCGGATTGCCGGCCATGGTGGCGGCCTGCGCCGCCGACGAGATCGCCTGCTGCGTCTTCGTGGTCGGGTTGAAAGCGTCCATCCCCTCACCTCTGTGTTGTCAAAGCTCTCCGAGCAAGCCTCTCGCAGAGGCTGTCGCCATGCATAACGTCAGGAAAGTTGAGTGTGTTCCGCTCAAGTATGGTGGACCCACTCTCGGGCACCGACCCGGCTCCACGCGGACCGCGCCGCCCCGTCGCCAGCCGCCTCGGCACGGTCTCCGTAAGCGGCGCGGAGACGCTCCGCGATGGCGTCATGTACAGGAGTACGACGGCGACAGGACGGCTCACTCCGGCCTCGTCGGAGGCATTTCCGCAGTGATCGGACAGCGGATCAAGGTGTCAATCTTTGTGACTCAGCTCACATCAATGTAACAACGGGCAACAAATCGCGGTCGCCTCTTGTCATCCGTTTGGTCTTAGGGTCAGATACCGGACCATGTCTGTCATCAGCACCGGCTTGTCAGCCACGAGCGGGCCGCCGGACCCGGCCACGCATGTTCTCGCTGCGGAGGGGGGCACCCTCGCCTCCATCGAGGAATGGATCAACAATATCTTCGACCCGATCTCGGACGGGTTGTCGGCCTTCGTCTTCGCCGAGATCACGATCGGCACCGTGTCGTTCCCGTGGATCGTCGCCTGGCTGGTCCTCGCGGCGACCGTCTTCACGGTGTACTTCGGCTTCGTTCAGTTCCGTAACTTCAAGCTCGCGACACAGATCGTCCGCGGTAAATACACCAAGAAGGACGAACCGGGCGAGATCAGCCATTTCCAGGCGCTGAGTTCCGCCGTGTCCGGCACGGTCGGACTCGGCAATATCGCCGGTGTCGGTGTCGCCGTCACCATCGGTGGCGCGGGCGCGACATTCTGGATGATCCTCGCCGGCCTGCTCGGCATGTGCACGAAGTTCGTCGAGTGCACACTCGGCGTGAAGTACCGCGAGACACATGAGGACGGCACCGTCTCCGGCGGCCCGATGCACTATCTGCGCAAGGGCCTCGCCGAGCGGATCAAGGGCGGTCTCGGCGTGGGACTCGGCCGGGTGCTCGCCGCGGGCGCGGCGATCATGCTGCTGTTCTTCGCCCTCGCCGGTGGCAACATGTTCCAGGCGAACCAGACCTTCGCCCAGCTGCGTGACGTCACCGGTGGCGACAACGGCTTCCTCGGCAGCGACGGCGCCGCCTTCGTCTTCGGCGTCATCCTCGCCGTCGTCGTCGGCGCGGTGATCATCGGTGGCATCAAGTCGATCGGCGCGGTGACCAGCCGCCTTGTCCCGTCGATGGCCGTCATCTACATCGCCGCCTGCCTCATCGTCATCCTGGTGAACATCACCGACGTCCCCGCCGCTATCGGCGAGATCTTCTCGGGCGCGTTCACTCCGGAGGGCGTGACCGGTGGTGCCATCGGCGCCCTGATCGTCGGTTTCCAGCGGGCGGCGTTCTCCAACGAGGCGGGCCTCGGTTCGGCCCCGATCGCGCACTCCGCCGTGCGGACCAAGAACCCCGTCACCGAGGGCTACGTCGCACTGCTCGAGCCGTTCATCGACACGGTGGTCGTCTGCACGATGACCGCGCTGACGATCGTCATCGCCAAGACACAGTTCTGGACCGACGCCAAGGCCACGGTATTCGCAGGCGGCGAGACCCCGGACGGCGTGACGGTGACCTCGGAGTCGTTCGCCACGGTGCTGCCGTGGTTCCCGTACGTGCTGACCGTCGCGGTGGCGCTGTTCGCGCTCTCCACGATGATCACGTGGGGCTACTACGGGCAGAAGGCGTGGACGTACCTGTTCGGCAAGACGGCGACCAGCGAGCGCGTGTACCAAGTGATCTTCTGCGCGTTCATCGTCGCCGGTTCCGTCCTCACGCTCGGCAGCGTGCTGGACTTCGCCGACGCGGTGCTGTTCCTGCTCGCGCTGTTCAACATCATCGGCCTCTACATCCTCGTGCCGGTGGTCAAGCGTGAGGTCAAGGACTTCAAGAACAAGATCCGCACCGGCGAGGTCGAGCGGACGGACAAGATCAAGAGCTGACGCCTCCGCGTCCGCAGTACTGCCATGAAAGGCTCGTTACTGGCACTTTTCGCCAGTAACGAGCCTTTCATGGCATCCGGGGCCGGTGACATTAAGTTACTTGCGTAACGCAAATTAATGCCGGGACTGACGTGAGTTAGCCCACTAAACCGCCCGATATTCCACCCATCCGGAGCAACCCGAGAGGGACAAGCTTCGCAGTGCCTACCGTCCGGGCGCGCTGGAACCTAGTGTGGACAGAGCGCTTGGCCGGAAAGGTGGAATATTCATGAAGTCTTCGGAGTCAGCGTGGGTCACTGACCTGCTACGTCCGTTCGAGCTAACGCTGTCACCCGTTCGTGAATAATCGCGGGCCGCTCTTCGTCACACGGCGTACACGGTCCGTCCGGTGCGCCGCAGCTTCGGACAGCTTCGGGTAGCAGCCATGACCGCAGACGCGATCAGCCCGGTTCCCCGGTCGGCTCCGCCCCGCGAGGCGCCACCCGCTGTAGCCGCGATGGTGCGCCTGATCCGGGACACCTGGCGTCAGGCCGAGCCGTACACGCCGGAGATCTCCCAGTTCTTCTACGGCATGTTGTTCACGCTCGCGCCCGCCACACGCGACTTCTTCCCGATCAACATGGAGGTGCAGCGTGGGCGCCTCGTGCGCGCGCTCGTGCACATCGTCCAGATGGTCGACCGGCCGGACGACCTCGTGCCGTTCCTGCGCCAGCTCGGCCGTGATCACCGCAAGTTCGGCGTGCTGCCCCGGCACTACGAGGCTGTGGGCACCTCCCTGCTCGCGGCGCTGAAACGCCACCTCGGCGACTCGTGGACACCGCAGGTGGAGCGCGCGTGGGCGGAGGCGTACACGATCATCGCGCGGGCCATGCAGGAGGCGGCGGCAGCCGACGAGTGCCCGCCGTGCTGGTACGCCACCGTCGCCGAGCACCGCAGGCTGAGCTGGGACCTCGCCCTGATCCGGGTCGAGCCCGAGCAGCAGATCCCGTACCGGCCCGGCCAGTACATGAGCATCGAGGTACCGCAGCGGCCGCGGCTGTGGCGCTACCTGTCGCCGGCGAACGCGCCACGGGAGGACGGTTCGCTCGAGTTCCACGTACGCGCCGTGGAGGGCGGCTGGGTGTCCCGCGCGATCGTGAGCCACACGCAGAGCGGCGACACGTGGCGGATCGGGCCGCCGCTCGGCAGGCTCGCGGTCGACCGGGCGGCAGGCCGGGACGTGCTCATGGTCGCCGGCGGCACGGGAATCGCGCCGTTGCAGGCGATCCTCGACGACCTGGGGAAGTGGGGCGAGAACCCCAAGGTGCATCTCTTCTACGGCGGCCCCACCAGGGAGGACCTCTACGCCCTTGAGCAACTGCGCGCGCTCGCTTCGACGAACCCGTGGCTTTCGGTGTCGCCGGTGGTCGAGCGCGGCGAGGGGCTGCCGGGATGTGAGCAGGGAACGCTGGCCGACGCCGTCACCCGGCGGGGCGCGTGGCCAGGCCACGACGTGCTGGTGTCCGGTTCGCCCGCGATGATCCGGGCCACGGTGTCGCGGATGCTGGTCGCGGGGACGGCGCTGGATCAGGTGCGCTACGACCCTTTCACAATCGACTGAGGCGGGGACGGTGGGCGACCAGGGCGATGAGCCACCCGCCGAGGGAGAAACACGCGGCGCGGAGCCTGCGGAGCGCCGCCCAACAACACCGACTGAGGCGCCCGCGGTCGTGAGTGAAGAACCGAGTTCTAACTCGGCCAAACACTCACGAGAGGTGACCAGGCACAACGCCGCCCCAATAGCATCAACCGATGGAAACCTCGATACCCGTCGCCGACGGGACGATCGGCGGCTACATCGCCACGCCCCAGCCGGAGATCGCCGGTCCGGCACCGTGGCCGGGCGTGGTCGTGGTGCACGACGCCTTCGGCATGACCCGGGACACGCGCCGGATCACCGACCGGTTCGCTACCGCCGGGTTCCTCACGCTCAGCCCGGACCTGTACTCACGGGGCGGGCGGGTGAAGTGCACCAAGGCGGTGTTCAGCGAGCTCGGGGCGGGCCGCGGACGCGCCTTCGACGACCTCGACGCCGCGCGGCGGCTGCTGGCCGACCGCGACGACTGCACCGGCAGGATCGGCGTGGTCGGCTTCTGCCTTGGCGGTGGCTTCGCGCTCGTCGCCGCGAGCCGGGAGTTCGATGCCTCGGCGCCCTACTACGGCCAGTTGCCGAAGGACTTCTCGATGCTGGACGGCGCCTGCCCGATCGTGGCCAGCTTCGGCCGCCGCGATCCCACGCTGAAGGGTGCCGCGGCGAAGCTCGAAACGGAGCTGACCGAGCGGGGAGTGCCGCACGACGTCAAGGAATACCCGGACGCCGGGCACAGCTTCGCCAACGAGCTTCCGCTGGGGCCGTTCAACGTGCTCGCGAAGGTGGCCGGATTCGGCTACCACCACGAGTCGAGCGAGGACGCGTGGCGGCGGGTGCTGGCGTTCTTCGCCGAGCACCTCGGCGGCTAGCGGCCCGCCCGCACGTCACCAATGCGGCACCGGGTGCGCTGGACGCAACCAACGCCGCATTGGGGGCACTCACCGGGGGCGGCGCGGCTTCGGCCGCCACACGACCAGGGCCCCGCGCTGCCGCACCGGAACCAGGTCCTTGCGGTACGAGGCGTGCACGGCGGCGGCGGCCTGCTCGGCGGCCGCATAAGCCGACGCCAGCTCCTCCGTCAGCTCCGAGACCCGGTGCTGCAACGCCTCGACCTGGTTCTCCAGCTCGATGATCCGCTTGATCCCGGCGAGGTTGACCCCCGCCTCCTGGGACAGCCGCTGCACCTCTTTCAGCAGCGCGATGTCCCGCACGGAGTAGCGCCGCCCGCCACCCGGCGTCCGGCCGGGAGAGACGAGCCCGAGCCGGTCGTAGGACCGCAGCGTCTGGGCGTGCAGCCCGGAAAGCTGCGCGGCCACCGAGATGACGAACACCGGCGTGTCCTCGTCGGTGCCGTGCGGCAGACCACCAGGAATGCCGGAGCCGAGCATCATGCCCCCCGCTCTCGCAGCAGTGCCGTGATCTCGGGTCGCGGATCGTGCTTGGCGACCGCGTCGGCGTAGTCCTCCAGTGCCTTCTTCGCCTTACCGTCCACCTTGGACGGAATGACGACCTCGAGGGTGACCAGCAGGTCACCGGACGTGCCGTCCCGCTTGCCGATGCCCTTGCCCCGGGCCCGCAGCACACGCCCGTTCGCGGTGCCCGCGGGAACCTTGAGCGACACCTTGCCGTCCAGGGTCGGCACCGTGATCGTCCCGCCGAGCACGAGCTCGGTGAACTCGACGGGCACCGTGATCGTCAGGTCGTTGCCGGAACGGCCGAACACCGGGTGCGGGGCGACGTGCACGCGCACGTACAGGTCGCCGGCCGGAGCGCCGCCCCTGCCGGGTTCACCCTGGCCCGCGAGCCGGATGCGCTGGTTGTCGTCGACCCCGGCCGGGATTCGCACGGTGAGCGTCCGCGTCCGCGTGCTGACCCCGTCGCCGAGACATTCCGGGCACGGCTCGTCGATGATCGAGCCCCGCCCGCGGCAGTCCCGGCACGGCTCGGAGAACGCGAACGCGCCCTGGCTGCGGCTGATCAGGCCGGCACCGGCACACGTCGGGCACGTCCGCGGGCTGGTGCCCGGCTTCGCGCCGCTGCCCCGGCAGGTGCCGCACGTGGCAGGGCTCGACAGCCGCAGTGGCAACGTGGCACCGCGGACCGCCTCGGTGAAGTCGATCCGGACGTCGGTCTCCACATCGGAGCCACGCTGCGCGCGGCCTGCCGTCGGCCCGGCCGCGCCACGGCGGCCGAACAGGTTGCCCAGCATGTCGCCGAGCCCGCCGAAGCCGCCGGCCTGCTGCTGCCCGAAAATGTCGCCGAGGTCGAAGCCACCGGCACCGGGACCGCCCTGGCCACCGCCGGGAAACCCGAACCCACCGGGCCCGCCGGGCCCGCCGGAGCCGAACAGCCTGCGCGCCTCGTCGTACTCCTTGCGCTTCTCGGTGTCGCCGAGCACGCCGTACGCCTCAGAGACGGCCTTGAACTTTGTCTCGGCCTCGGTGTTACCGGGGTTGGCGTCGGGGTGGTTCTCCCGCGCCAGCTTCCGGTACGCCTTCTTGATCTCCTCCTGGCTGGCGTCGGAGGAGACGCCCAACTCACGGTAGAAGTCCTTACCGATCCATTCCCTCGCGCTCATCGGGCGTCCCCTCCCTTCCCGTCGTCGACCCGGTTGTCAGCGTGAGTTCTCATCGCTGTCGATCGGCAGCTCGCCACCGACCGGCGCGTCGAACGGCGCCTCCGGCGGTGCCGCCTCCGGCTCGTGGTCGGTGACCCCGACCAGCGCCGCTCGCAGCACCCGATCGCCAAAGCGGTAACCCCGGCGCAGCACCGTGGTGACGGTCGGGCCGCTCACCTCGGGAGAGGTGGTGTGCTGCACGGCCTCGTGCACGCTCGGATCGAAGGGCTCGCCCGCGTCGCCGAAGGATTCGAGCCCGGCCCGCTCCAGCGCGCCGACCAGCTTGTCCGCCACCGCCTTGAACGCGCCGGTGAGGTCGCCGTGCGCCTCGGCCCGTTCGAGGTCGTCCAGCAGCGGCAGCAGGTCGCTGACCACCGAAGCCTTGCCCGCGGTGGCCACGGCCTCCCGGTCGCGGTCGACCCGCCTGCGGTAGTTGGCGTACTCGGCCTGCAGACGTTGCAGGTCGGCCGTGCGCTCCTCGAGCTGCTTCTCGATGTCCGAGGCGGGTAGCACCGACTCGTCCACGATCGCCTCCCCGGCCGGAGGCCCGGAGACGCCCGCGGCGGCGGGCACCTCCTGGGCCTCCTCGGTCACCGGCTGCCGAAGCTCACCGGTTTCCGGGTCGATCTTCCGGCGATCCCGCACGACCACTGGCTCCTGTGGTTCCTGTCGCTCGGTGTCGTCGTATCGCTCGGTCACTTCTTGTCGTCCTCGGCCGTGTCGTCAACGATTTCGGCGTCCACAACGTCGTCGGCCTTGGCCGAGCCGGAGGAGTCGCCGGCCGCACCGGTGGCGTCACCGGCGGCACCCTCGGCACCCGCCTGCGCGCCGGTGTTGGCGTACAGGGCGGTGGCCAGCTCCTGCGAAGCCGAGTTCAGCTTCTCCACGGCCTCGCGGATCTTGCCGGTGTCGGTGCCCTTGAGCGACTCGTTGGCCTCGTCGATCGCGGTCTTGACCTTGCCCTTGAGGTCCTCGGGCAACTTGTCGTCGTTGTCCTTGATGAACTTCTCGGTCTGGTAGACCAGCGTCTCGGCCTGGTTGCGGGTCTCGGCCTCCTCGCGGCGCTTCTTGTCCTCCTCCGCGTGGGCCTCGGCGTCCTTGACCATCCGGTCGATGTCCTCCTGCGGCAGCGCGGAGCCACCGGTGATGGTCATCGACTGTTCCTTGTTGGTGCCGAGGTCCTTGGCGGTGACGTGGACGATGCCGTTGGCGTCGATGTCGAAGGTGACCTCGATCTGCGGCACGCCCCGCGGCGCGGGTGGAATGCCGGTCAGCTCGAACATGCCGAGCTTCTTGTTGTGCGCCGCGATCTCGCGCTCACCCTGGAACACCTGGATCTGCACCGACGGCTGGTTGTCGTCCGCGGTGGAGAAGATCTCCGAACGCTTGGTCGGGATGGTGGTGTTGCGCTCGATGAGCTTGGTGAACACGCCGCCCTTGGTCTCGATGCCCAGCGACAGCGGGGTCACGTCCAGCAGCAGGACGTCCTTGACCTCGCCCTTGAGCACACCGGCCTGCAGCGCCGCGCCGACCGCGACCACCTCGTCCGGGTTCACACCCTTGTTCGGCTCCTTGCCACCGGTCAGCTCCTTGACCAGGTCGGTCACCGCGGGCATGCGGGTCGAGCCGCCGACGAGCACCACGTGGTCGATGTCGCCGACCGCGATGCCTGCGTCGCGGATCACGTTGTGGAACGGCGACTTCGTGCGGTCGAGCAGGTCCGACGTGATCCGCTGGAACTCCGCGCGGGACAGCGTCTCGTCGAGGAACAGCGGGTTCTTGTCCGCGTCGACCGTGATGTAGGGCAGGTTGATGTTCGCGCTACTGGAGCTGGACAGCTCGATCTTCGCCTTCTCCGCGGCCTCACGGATGCGCTGCAGCGCCATCTTGTCCTTGGTCAGGTCGATGCCCTGCGACGCCTTGAACTTGTCCACCAGCCAGCTGACGATGCGCTCGTCCCAGTCGTCACCACCGAGGTGGTTGTCACCGCTGGTCGCGCGGACCTCGACGACACCCTCACCGATCTCCAGCAGCGAGACGTCGAAGGTGCCGCCACCGAGGTCGAAGACCAGGATGGTCTGTTCCTTCTCGCCCTTGTCCAGGCCGTAGGCCAGGGCGGCGGCCGTCGGCTCGTTGACGATGCGGAGCACGTTCATGCCCGCGATCTGGCCGGCCTCCTTGGTGGCCTGCCGCTGCGCGTCCTCGAAGTACGCGGGCACGGTGATGACCGCGTCGGTGATCTCCTCACCGAGGTAGGCCTCGGCGTCGCGCTTGAGCTTCATCAGCACGCGCGCGCTGATCTCCTGGGCCGTGTAGGCCTTGCCGTCGATCTCGCCGCTGCTCCAGTCGGTGCCGATGTGCCGCTTGACCGACCTGATCGTGCGGTCCACGTTGGTGACCGCTTGGTTCTTCGCCGACTGCCCGGTCAGCACTTCGCCGTTCTTGGCGAAGGCGACGACGGACGGGGTCGTCCGCGAACCTTCCGAGTTGGCGATGACCGCCGGCTCACCGCCCTCCAGGACGGCGACGACCGAGTTGGTGGTGCCGAGGTCGATGCCGACCGCTCGCGCCATGTGTGTTCCCTCCTGCTTATGTACTGCACCACTCCGCTGAGCAGTGCCATCGCTTCCACGTTGAGTGGGGCTCACTCAAGTTGTATCCGGAGCCTCCCCAACTCGTCAAACCAGACTTGAGTGAGAGTCGCTCAACCTTTATGCCAGCCCAACGCGCCACCGGGCCGGGTTGTTCCCGGCCTGCTCAGGCGGCCTCGACCGTGACGTCACCGCTGCTGGAGTCGAGCCGGAGCAGGTGCTCGGCCGAGGAGACCTGATCGACCTCGATGTCCCGGTTTCCGCTGTCGCTGCTGCCCTCGACGCGGTAGGCGCCGGACGGCATCGTGAGCTCGATGTCGCCGCTGCTGGCGCTCGCCCGGACGTCGCGCGGCACGGCCAGCCGCAGCTCGATGTCGCCCGAGCTCGCCTCGACGTCGACCTTGCCGCGCAGGTCCTCGCCGGTCACGTCGCCGGAGCTGGCCCGGACGGTGACGTCCTGCGCGAGGTCGCTCAGCCGGACGTGGCCGGAACTCGCGTCGATATCGACCGGACCGGAGCCGCCGGTCACCCGGACGTCCCCCGAGCCGGCGTGCACATCGACCGCGCCGACCCCGGTCAGGGTGATGTCACCGGAGCCGTTCTCCCCGCCGACCTCCGTGCCGCGGGGGACGACCAGCTCGTAGTCGACCGAGCAGAACCCGCCGCAGCCGCCGAGCACAAGGGTGTCGCCGTCGACCGAGTACGCGTCGCCGGGACGGTCCCAGCGGTACCGGAAGACCTGCCGCACGGTGGCGCGTTCCACGTCCTCCGCGCGCACGGTCACGTAGCCGGAGCCGTTGTCGATCTCGACGTCGCGAATCTCGCTCTCCATCGTCGCGGTCGCCTCGGCGGTCGACGGCCACAGCCAGCCGAAACCGATCGCCCCGCCCACGACGATCAGCGCGACGCCCCCGATGGCCAGTCCAGCCCGTCCCATGTGAGTCCTCCTGCCGCAACTTCCTTGCGGACACACGCTATGACCCGGTGCGCACCATGGGCATCAGGGCCAACCCCCGGTTCGACCCTGAAGCTGTCCCCCGGTACGTCCGGCCGCGCGTGGGGGTGATCACTACTAGCCTCGTTCGCGAAGCCGTTTCCCGACCCCGAGGAGGACCCGATGCCGCAAGCACCCAACCCGTACGACTCCCTGCCGCCGGTTCCGTCCTTCACCCTGCGCAGCAACGACATCGCCGAGGGCGAGACGCTGGCCACGCCGCACCTCAGCGGAATCTTCGGCGCAGGCGGCGAGGACCGCTCGCCCCACCTGAGCTGGTCGGACTTCCCGGCCGAGACCGGGAGCTTCGCGGTGACCTGCTTCGACCCGGACGCGCCGACGGGCAGCGGCTTCTGGCACTGGGCGGTGTTCAACATCCCCGCCTCCGTCACCGAGCTGCCCTCCGGCGCCGGCGACGCCAGCGGCTCGGGGCTGCCCGAGGGTGCCAGGACACTGAAAACCGACGGCGGCGTCCGCCAGTACCTGGGTGCGGCGCCGCCACCCGGGCACGGCCCGCACCGCTACATCTTCGCGGTGCACGCACTCGACGTGGACTCCCTCGACGTGGGGGAGGACGCCACGCCCGCGTTCCTCGGCTTCAACATGTTCGGCCACACGCTGGCCAGGGCCACGATCACCGCGCTGTACGAGAACAAGGGGTGACCGTGCGCCAGGGTCGTGAGTGCGCACGCGAGTTCTAACTCGGGTGCGCACTCACGAGTCGGGGGCGCCCAGGTCAGCGGGGTTTGAGCAGGTAGTCAACGACCGGGCGCAGTTCCTCGGCGGTCGGCGGCTCGTCGTCGATCAGCCCCTGGACGAGCAGCCCGTCGATCCCGGCGAGGAACACCCGGAACGCCACCTCGTCGTCGTGCCGCACCATCGAGGTGAGCACGTCGAGCCAGCGCCGCGCGGCCGGCCGCAGCTCGGGCCGGCGCGCGGCGAGCAGGTACAGCTCGTACTCGGCCATCGTGCGGCCCCGCCGTGGTCCGAGCGCCTCGGCGAGCAGGTTCGCGACCTCCTCGGCGCCGCGGCTGCCACGCGAGCGCGCGCGGTCGATCATCCAGTACACCTCGGTGGCCATGTCCCGCGCGCACGAAATGAGCGTGGCGATGAGCAGGTCGTCGAGGCTGGCGAAGTGGTAGGTGGTCGACGTGGTGGGCACGCCGGCCTCCCTGGCGACGGTCCGGTGCGTGACCCCGGCGACGCCGTCGCGCTCGATCACGCGCAGCGTCGCCTCGACGATCTCGGCCCTGCGCTTCTCGCCGCGGAGCTTGCGGCCGTCGGCCCGCTGCCGCATGGCGCTCACAGCGCCGACCGCCCCAGCTCGATCAGCACCACGCCCCCGATCACGAGGGCCAGCCCGGCGATCATCGTCAAGTTGAGGCTCTCGTTCAGGAACACCGCACCGATGGCGGCGACCAGCGCGACCCCGGCCGCGGCCCAGATCGCGTACGCGACGCCGACCGGCAGGCCCGCCTTGAGCACCTGCGCGAGCATCACGAAGGCCAGCCCGTAGCCCACGACGACGATGATCGAGGGCACCGGCTTGCTGAACCCTTCCGAGAGCTTCAGCGAGACCGTGCCGGCGACCTCGCCCGCGATGGCGACGGCGAGAAGCAGGTATGCACCCATGTCGGCGACAATACCTGAACGATGGTCCCAATACTCGCGAGTTTTGCACCACATCAGTGGGACTTCCGGCGCACCAATCGGTTACTGATCAGTAAGAAGAGTTAGGCTCCCCGGAACCCACCGCGAAGAATCCCGAACCGAAAGGCCCCGATCATGGGTGCACTGCAGATCACGCTCGGTGTGATCGGCGTTGCCGTCAGCGTTGTCGCCTGGGTCGCGTTCATCACCGGGGTGGTGCGCCAGGTGCGCATCATCCGTCTCGGTCAGCCGGACGCCACCCGTAACGGCCCGTTCGTGCCGCGTATGCGGACACTGCTCAAGGAGTTCGTGGCCCACACCCGGATGAACAAGTTCCGCCACGTCGGCCCGTGGCACTGGCTGGTGATGTGGGGATTCCTCATCGGCACGGCCGTCTGGTTCGAGGCGTACGGGGAGATGTTCGACCCGGCCTTCGCGTGGCCGGTGTTCGGGCACTGGGCACCGTGGCTGTTCCTCGCGGAGCTGCTCGGCATCGGCACCGTGGCCGGTGGTGTGGCGATGGCGGTCATCCGCCAGCTCAACCACCCGCGGCGCGCCGACCGGCAGTCGCGCTTCGCCGGATCGAACTTCAAGCAGGCGTACTTCGTCGAGGCCGTGGTGATCATCGAGGGGCTGGGCATCCTCGGGGTGAAGGCGTTCAAGATCTCCAGCGGCATCGAGGACCCGGCGCTGTGGACCAGCTTCGTCAGCCAGCCGCTCGCGGCGATCCTGCCCGCGAGCGCGGCCGGGGTCTCGGCGATGGCGCTGATCAAGCTGCTCTCCGGCATCGTGTGGCTGTACGTGGTGGGCCGCACGCTGACGATGGGCATCGCCTGGCACCGGTTCAGCGCGTTCTTCAACATCTACTTCAAGCGGGAGGACGACGGCGGGGTCGCTCTCGGCAGGCTCAAGCCGATGATGAGCGACGGCAAGCCGCTCGACTTCGAGGAGGCCGACCCGGAGAAGGACGTCTTCGGCGCGGGCCAGGTGGAGGACTTCACGTGGAAGGGCTGGCTGGACTTCAGCACGTGCACCGAGTGCGGCCGCTGCCAGTCGCAGTGCCCGGCGTGGAACACCGGCAAGCCGCTGTCGCCGAAGCTGGTCATCACGCAGTTGCGCGACCACGCCTACGCGAAGGCGCCGTACCTGCTCGCGGGCGGCAAGAAGGACATGACCGGTGAGGAGATCGGGCTCACCGGGGACGACCCGCACGCCGGCATCGACGTGCTGGCGCTGGCCGAGGCCGAGCGCCCGCTCGTCGGCGGCGAGGACGTCAACGGCGTCATCGACCCCGAGGTGCTGTGGTCGTGCACCAACTGCGGCGCGTGTGTCGAGCAGTGCCCGGTGGACATCGAGCACGTCGACCACATCGTCGACATGCGCCGCTACCAGGTGATGATCGAGTCGGACTTCCCGACCGAGCTGAACGGGATGTTCAAGAACCTGGAGAACAAGGGCAACCCGTGGGGCCAGAACGCCAAGGACCGCCTGGCCTGGACCGACGAGCTCGACTTCGAGGTGCCGCAGTTCGACGGCGAGTGGGGCGACACCGAGTACCTGTTCTGGGTCGGCTGTGCGGGCGCGTTCGAGGACCGCGCGAAGAAGACCACCCGCGCGGTGGCCGAACTGCTGCACATCGCCGACGTCGAGTACAAGGTGCTCGGCCCCGAGGAGACCTGCACCGGTGACCCCGCGCGGCGGGCGGGCAACGAGTTCGTGTTCCAGATGCTCGCCCAGCAGAACGTCGAGGTGCTGAACTCGGTGTTCGAGGACGTGGAGCCCGCCCGGCGGAAGATCGTCGTCACGTGCGCGCACTGCTTCAACACCCTGGCCAACGAGTACCCGGACCTTGGCGGGCACTACGAGGTCGTGCACCACACCCAGCTGCTCAACCGGCTGGTCCGGGAGAAGCGGCTCACCCCGATGGCGCCGATCGCCGAGGACGTCACCTACCACGACCCGTGCTTCCTCGGCAGGCACAACAAGGTCTACGAGGCGCCGCGGGAACTCGTCGGCGCGTCCGGGGCCGCGCTGCGGGAGATGCCCAGGCACGGCGAGCGCTCGATGTGCTGCGGCGCGGGCGGCGCGCGGATGTGGATGGAGGAGCGCATCGGCAAGCGGATCAACGTCGACCGCGTGGACGAGGCGCTGGGCACCGCCCCGTCGAAGATCGCGACGGGCTGCCCGTTCTGCCGGGTCATGCTCACCGACGGCGTGACGTCCCGGCAGAACGACGGCGACGCCGGCCAGAACGTCGAGGTCGTCGATGTCGCGCAGCTGCTGCTGTCGGCCGTCCGGCGGGGCGAGGAGAAGGCGGCCGTCGGCACCGCAAAGCCGGCCGCGGACGCGGCGATCGGAGCCTCCGCCGACCCGCTGCCGGGTCCCACGGCGCCGGAGGCGTACACGAGCGGTGACGCCGAGCCCGGCGGTGAGGCGGAGGCCAACGGTCGCGCCGACGTCCCGACCGACGAGGCGCCCACCGGAACTCCGCAGGCCGAAGAGGACAAGTAGCCGCACGCCAGTGTCGTGAGTGCCGGCACGAGTTCTAACTCGTGCCGGCACTCACGACACTTTGGTGACGCTCCGCAATCACCTCGAAGCTGGACATGGCGAGTAACATGACTCAACCTCGTAGTCAATGTCGCTCCCGAGGCCATGAACCAGGACGCGAGGCGGACGAGCGTGGGCAACCCCGACGAACCCGACGAGGCCGGACGCCCGGCCACCGGGCGCTCCGGTGCGCGCTTTCCGTCCGCCAGGCAACGGAAGAGGTTCGAGTCCGCCGAGCCGGAGCCGCCGCCCGCGGCCGAACCACAGCGCCCACCGCGCGCGCCACGGCCACCCACCCCGCGGCAGCGCACCGAACTCGCCATCACCGGTGACTCCGGCGAGGACGACACGGCCGAACAGCACCGCCTTCGGGTCCGCCCGTACGTGCTGACGAGGGGGCGCACGCAGGCCGCCCGCGCTCTCGCCGTCGAGACGCTGATCTCGGTGGAGCCCAGTGGCCCGTGGAGACGCGACCGGATCAGCAGCGAGTACCAGGCGGTGCGCAGGCTTTGCGTGCAGCCGAGGTCGGTCGCCGAGGTCGCCGCCACGCTGGCGGTACCGCTCGGGGTCGCCCGGATCCTGCTCAGCGACATGGCCGACGAGGGACTGGTCAACGTGCACGAGAACCGGACCACGCCACACGGGCGGCCGGACTTCGACCTGATGGAGCGCATCCTGGAGGGCCTGCACCGGCTCTGAGCCCGGCGCGGCGCGGGGAGCGAAGCCGCTCAGCGCGGAGCGCCCGCGACGACCGGCTCCAGCGGCAGGTGACACGCGGCATGGTGTGCGGGCTCGCCCGGACGGGCCTCGGCGACGGGAGCCACCTGCGCGCACCTGTCCTCCGCAAGCCAGCAGCGGGTGCGGAAGCGGCAGCCGGACGGCGGATCGACGGGCGAGGGCACCTCTCCGGTGAGCACGATGCGCTCCCGGCCACCCTCCCGGACCGCGTCGAGGGACGGTGCAGCCGACAGCAGCGCCGCCGTGTAGGGGTGTGCCGGGGAGCCGAACACCTCCTCCGTGGGGCCCGACTCCACCACCCTGCCGAGATACATCACCGCCACCCGGTCGGCGATGTGCCGGACCACGGTGAGGTCGTGCGAGATGAACAGGTACGACACGCCGAGCTCTGCCTGCAGGTCGCCAAGCAGGTTGAGCACCTGCGCCTGCACCGAGAGGTCCAGCGCGGAGACCGGCTCGTCGCAGACGATGACGTCCGGCTCGAGCGCGAGGGCCCGCGCGATCCCGATGCGCTGCCGTTGCCCGCCGGAGAACTCCTGCGGGTAGCGCCCCGCGTCGGCGGCCCGCAGCCCGACCAGCTCCAGGAGCTCCCGCACGCGGGCCGCCCGCTTGCCCGCAGGCACCAGGTCACGGTGCGTACGCCAAGGTTCCCCGATCAGCTCGGCGGCGTTGAGGCGCGGGTTGAGCGAGGCGAACGGGTCCTGGAACACCATCTGCACCCGGCGCCGCCACGCGAGCAGGTCCTTGCCCCGCAGCGTGAACGGATCGACTCCGGAGAAGCGCACGTGGCCGCCGTCCGGGCGTTCGAGCAGCAGGAGTACGCGCGCGAGCGTCGACTTGCCACAGCCCGACTCGCCGACCAGGCCGAGTGTCTCGCCACGCCCGAGTGTGAGGTCCACGCCGTCCAGCGCGCGCAGCGCGGTCCTGCCGGATGCACCGGCCGCCACCTCGAACGTCTTGGTGAGGCCACCGACCTCCAGCAGCGTGGTCTCGTCGTCAGGCATCGGCGAGCTCCTTCCAGTAGTGGCAGGACGACGCGCGGCCGGTGCCGGTCTCCACCAGCGGGGGCCGCTCGGTGGCGCACCGCTCCCGCGCCAGCGGGCAGCGCTCGCGGAACGCGCAGCCCGCCGGCAACGACGCCAGCTCAGGCGGGCTGCCCTCGATCGAGCGCAGCCTGCCGCCCCGCTCGGCACCGGACGGCACGGAGTCCAGCAGTCCCCGCGTGTAGGGATGCCGTGGCGCGCGGAAGACCTCGGCCACCGGACCGGTCTCCACCACCGAGCCCGCGTACATCACGGCGACGTGGTCGGCCTGCTCGGCCACCACGGCGAGGTCGTGCGTGATGAGCACCAGCGCCATCCGCTGCTCCGCGCGCAGCTCGGCGAGCAGCTCCATGATCTGCGCCTGCACCGTCACGTCGAGTGCCGTTGTCGGCTCGTCGGCCAGCAGCACCGCGGGCCGCAGCGCCACCGCCATCGCGATCAGCAGCCGCTGCCGCATCCCACCGGAGAACTGGTGCGGGTAGGCGCCTGCCCGCGACCGCGGCTCCGGGATGCCGACTCGTTCCATCAGCTCGACGGCCTTGGCCCTGGCCGCCCGCCGCGACAGCTTCTCGTGGATCCGAAACGGTTCCGCTAGCTGCGTTCCGACCGGATACACCGGGTTCAGCGCGGTCAGCGCGTCCTGGAAGACGATCGCCAGCCCCGGACCCGCGAGCCTGCGCCGGGCCGCCGGGTCCAGCCGGAGCACGTCGACACCGTCGAGGCGGACCTCGCCGCCCGCGACGTCCGCCACGGGTCCGAGCAGCCCGGCCACGGCGTGCGCGGTCATGCTCTTGCCGCAGCCGGACTCGCCGAGCAGCGCGAGCGTCTGTCCGGAGTGGACGGCGAAGCTCATCCCCCGCACGGCCCTGATCGTGCCGCCCGGAGTGCGGATGTCCACCGAGAGGCCGTCGACCTCCATCGTCGCGGTCATGCGACTCCCTTCCTCGCGGTGATCTTCCCGCGCCCGCGGCGTGGCAGCGTGAGCCGCCAACGCTGTCCCGGGTCGCCTGCCATCCTGGCCCACGCCGCGAGCATCGCGGCCGACACGGTGGTGCCGATGATCGCCAGGCCCGGGAACACCGCGATCCACCACGCGGTCTGCAGCTCCTGCCTGCCCTGCGCCACCATCAGGCCCCACGACATGTCCGGGGGCTGGATGCCGATGCCCAGGAAGCTCAGCGACGACTCGGTGAGCATCACGAAGCAGAAGTCCACGGCGGCCACGGTGAGCAGGGTGGGCAGCACCGTGGGGAAGACGTGCCGCCGGATCGTCGCCCAGCTCCCCGTGCCGAAGGTCCGCGCCGCGTCCACGAACAGCCTGCTCTGCAGCTCCGCCGACTCCGCACGTGCCGTCCGCAGGTAGATGGGAATGCGTGCGACGGCGAGTACCGCGATGATGTTCGCGACGCTCGGCGTGAACACGTAGAGCACCACCACCGCGAGCAGCAGCGAAGGGAAGCTGAGGATCACGTCGGCGATCCGCATCGACACGCTCTCCCGCCGGCCGCGATGGAATCCGGCCCACATGCCCCAGATCGAGCCGACCGTCAGTGACAGCAGGACGGCAGGCACCGCCACGGACATCGTCGTGCCCGCGGCGACGACGAGCCGGGCGGCGACGCTGCGGCCGAGCGAGTCGCTGCCGAGCACGAACTCCCATCCCGCGCCGATGCTGAACGGAGGCAGGTTGACCGCCCGCAGGTTCTGTTCCACCGCGAGGTCCCCGAGCAGCATCGGCCCCACCACGGCGCAGGCGCCGATGAGCACCAGCACCACGGCGGCGGTGCTCGCGACCCGGTCCCTGGCGAGCAGCGAGAGCATCGAGACCTTGCCCGGTGGCGTTGTCGGACTGTTCGTCATGCCGCGACTCCTTGCCGTACCCGCGCGTCCAGCAGCGCGTAGCAGACGTCGATGAGGATGTTCAGCGCGAAGATCGTCAATGCGGTGAGCAGCACGGCCGCCTGGAGGACGGCGAAGTCCCGCTGCAGGATCGAGTCGATCATGAGCTTGCCGATGCCCGGCCAGCCGAAGATCGTCTCGACCACCACCGCCCCGTTGAGCAACCCGACCGCGAGGTCGCCGGCCACCGTCAGCGCGGGTGCCGCGGCGTTGCGCAGCGCGTGGCCGAAGATGACGCGCTGGTCACCGGCGCCCTTGCTGCGGGCCACCTTGATGTAGGGCGCCGAGAGGGCGGACACCATCGCGCCGCGCACCACCTGGACCAGCACCCCGAACGGCCGGATCAGCAGCGTGGCCACCGGGAGCACCCACGCGGCGGCACCGACCGTTCCCGAGGTGGGCAGCCAGCCCAGCGTCACCGAGAAGAGCAGCACGCCCATGATCGCGAACCAGAAGTCCGGCACGCTCGCCGCCGTCGCCGAAAGGAAGCTCGCCCCACGGTCGGCCGCCGAGTTGGGCCGGTAGGCCGCGAGGCTGCCGACCACCACCGCGCCCACGACGGCCAGCAGCATCGTCACCCCGGCCAGTTGCAGGGTGGCCGGGAACGCCTGCAGCACGGCTTCCGCCGCGGGCTGCGCGGTGCGCAGCGACTCCCCGAAGTCCAGCCGCGACAACTGGGCGAGGTAGTCGCCGAACTGCACGATGATCGGCTGGTCGAACCCGTTGCGGGCGGCGAACTCCGCCCGCATCTCCGGCGTCGCGGACAGCGGCAGGTAGAGGTTCGCCGGGTTCCCGGTGAGCCGGGCCAGGAAGAACACGCCCAGGATCACGACGAGCAGTGGGATGGCGCTGGAGACGATCCGGCGCCGCAGGAACGTGAGCATGACCGCCTCAGTTCGCCGGGCGCATCTCGGCCAGGCGCATCTCGTCGTTGGTCGCGGAGTTCGGCTCGTACGTCACCTGCGGCGACAGCGCGATGATCCCGGTCATGTGCGCCAGCACGGCGTCGCGGACGACCTCGTCGTTCTGGTACGCCAGTGCCTCGGTGAACTTCTCCTGCCGGTCCGGGCCGGACGCCAGCTCCGCCTGCTCGATCAGCCGGTCGAGATCGGGCGTGCCGTAGCTGCTCTGCGCACCCTCGCTGCCGTAGATCTGGCCCATCGTGAAAGCGGCGTCACCGGCCTGGTTGCCGTGCTGTGCCTGCAGCAGGGTCGGTCCGGCGTCGGACGGGAACGGCCGCAGCAGGTACTCCATCCAGGCGTTGACGTCGAGCATCTGGATGTCGACCTTCAGCCCCGCCTCGAGCAGCGAGTTCTGTGCGACCTCCATCGCCTCGGCAGCCTTCGGGTAGATGCCGTTGCGGCCGATGATCGTGATCGCGGTGTCGACCGCAACGCCGTCGGCCCTGGCCTGCTGGATCAGTTCCTTGGCCTTGGCCATGTCGTACGGCCAGGGTTCGATGTCCGGGTTGTGGCCGGTGACGCCTTCCGGGACGACCTGCGCCGCGGGCTCGCCGAGCCCGGAGAACACGGACGCGACCAGCCCCTCCTTGTCCAGCGCGTAGTTGATCGCCCGGCGCACGCGGATGTCGTCCAGCGGTGCCTTGGTGGCGTCGATACGCAGGTAGGACGTCTCGTTGTTCGGGTACTCGACGGCACGGTCACCGGCGCCGTCCGCGGGCGCGAGTCCCACGGCCACGTCCGCCTCACCGCTGGTCACCATCGCGGCGCGGATGCTGCCCTCCCCACGCCAGACGTAGCGGGCGGCCGCGAACGGGGGCGCGGTGCCCCAGTAGTCGTCGAACCGGGCGAGCCGCAGGCTCACGCCCTGGTCCCACGTCTCGATCCGGTACGGCCCGGTGCCGGACGGCTCGCGCACCTTGGCCTCCGCGTCCGTCTCGGCCGGCACGATCTCCACGAAGGAAAGGCGCAACGGAAGGATCGGGTCCGACTCGGCCGTGGCGACCTCGAGAGTGGTGTCGTTCACGACGTTCGTCGTGAGCTCGCTGTCGCCGAAGACATAGCCGTCGACGTTGCAGCCGATGTCGGAGGAGACCGTGCGGTCGATCGAGAACGCGGCGTCCTCGGCGGTGAACGCCGAACCGTCGTGGAACGAGACTCCCTCGCGCAGCGTGAACGTCCAAGAGGTGGGTGCGGTCTGCTCCCATTCGGTGGCGAGCTTCGGTCCCAGCTCACCGGTCGTCGGCTCGCGTTCGGTGAGCGGCTCGGTGATGTTCGAGCGGGTCACCCGGCCGGTCGCGGTCAGCGAGGCGTCACACGGCTCGAGCGTGGGCGGTTCCTCGGGCAGTGCGATGCGCACCTCGTCACCGGGTGCGTCGGCCGTGGAACCGCCCACCGAGCAGGCACCGGTGAGCAGGACGGCGCCCGCGGCCACCAGCACGGTGGCTCTCGGTGCCCGGAACCGGGCGCTGGACGTGGGACGGAAAGGGGACGTCATTGTTCCTCCTTCTCTACGGACGTCGTGGTTCGCAGGACCGGCGGCAGAAGCGGCTCGGGGAGGTCCTGGAAGGTGACCGGGCGCTGGAATCGCCGGATTGCCGTCCACCCGACGGAGGTGTGGGCACTGTCCGACGTCGCCGGGAACGGCCCGCCGTGCGTCTGCGCGCCGGAGACGCTGACTCCGGTGGGAAAACCGTTGTGCACCAAGCGGCCTGCGCGTTCCACGAGCTCCGTGACGAGGGGGCGCAGCCGCTCGTGGTCCTCGGGTTCGGAGTGGACGGTCGCGGTGAGCGAGCCGGGCAGCAGCCGGGCGGCATCGAGGAAGTCGTCGTCGGAGTCGACGTCGACCACGACGGCGAAGGGCCCGAAGTGCTCCTCCAGCAGTGCCGGTTCGCGGCGCAGGTCCGCCAGCCGCGCGAGCGCGAGTACTGGAGCGGTCCTCAGGCCCGGTCCCGTACGTGGCCCGGCGGTGGTGACGACCTCGGCCGCGGGGATGCGGATGCCCGACTCGAAGGCGTCGAGCGTGGCGCGGTTGAGCAGCGGTCCCGGCTCGCTCTCGGCGAGCAGGGCCGCCGCCCTGGTGGCGAACTCCCTGCCTGCCGTGGTGAACACGATGCCGGGCTTGGTGCACAGCTGCCCCGCACCGAGGGTCATCGAGGCGACGAAGCCCTCGGCGACGGCGTCCAGGCGCGCTCCGGTGGCGGCCGTGGTCACGAAGACCGGGTTGAGGCTGCCCATCTCGGCGAAGACGGGGATCGGCTCGGGACGCCCGGCCGCCAGCGCCGTGAGCGCGCGCCCGCCCGCGTAGGAGCCGGTGAACCCGACGGCGCGCACTTCCGGCGCGGTGACCAGCGCCGAGCCGGGCTCGGTGCCCGCACCCTGTACGAGCGCGAACGTGCCGGGATGCGCGCCGCACGCGGCGACCGCCTCGGCCACGCAGGCGCCGACGACCTCACTGGTGCCCGGATGTGAGGGGTGGCCCTTGACGAGCACCGGAGCGCCGGCCGCCAGTGCGGAGGCCGTGTCGCCACCGGCGACGCTGAAGGCGAGTGGAAAGTTGGAGGCGCCGAACACGGCGACGGGCCCGACCGGCACGAGCATCCGCCGCAGGTCCGGCCTCGGCGGCGTCGCCGAGGCGTCGGCCGGGTCGTGCACCGGCTCGCCGAACCCGTCGCCCTCCACCACGTCCGCGAAGCCGGACAGCTGGTTGCGGGTGCGGGTCAGCTCGCCGTCGAGGCGCGCCACGCTGATGCCGGTCTCCGCCCGCGCGGTCTCGACGATGGCGTCCCGCTCGGCACCGAGCCGGGCCGCGAGATCGCGGAGGAGACCCGCCTGCCAGCGCTCGGGCAGCTCCCGGTTGGCCTCGAAGGCCGTGCGGGCCTGCGCCGCCGCCTCGTTCACTTCGGCGCTCGTCCAGGACGTGAACTCCGGGCCGGTCGGGCTTCCGGTGCCCGGGTCCACCGCCCGGAAGGATTCACCGGCGCCACGATGCGGCGCTCCGGCGAGGAAGCCGGTTCCGCTGGCCGCGCTCATTTGGCCGGCCCGGCGTCGAGGACGGCGTGACCGCGCTCGATGATGCGCGCCAGCTCCGCCCGGTGCTCCGGTGAGACGTCCCGCAGCGGCGGTCGGACCGGCCCGGCGGAGCGACCCTGGATGTCGAGCCCCGCCTTCACGAGCGCCACGGCGTAGCCGTTCGTGGTGTGCCGCAGTTGCGTGAGCGGCACGTAGAACTCACGGAGCAACGCCTGCTGCATATCGTCGTCCCCGCGCTCGAACGCGTCATGGAAAGCGCGGGCGATCGCCGGCGCGAACGACAGCGTCGCGGACGAGTACGCACGTACGCCGATCGCCCGGAACGCCTTGGCGAACGTCTCGGCGGTCGGCATCCCGTTGAGCATGAGCAGCCGCCCGCCCGTCACGGTGTGGATGCGCTGCAGCAGCTCGACGTCGCCGTGCCCGTCCTTCAGCCCGACCACACCGTCGATCTCCGCGAGCTCGCACACCGACTCGGGCGTGAAGACCGCGGTGGCGCGCTGGTAGGCGATCACCCCGAGGCCGGTGGCCGCGGCGATCTGCCGGTAGTGCTCGACCAGGCCCTCGGGCGGGCCGACCTGGAGATACGGGGGCAGGACGAGCACGCCGTCCGCGCCGGCCTTCTCGGCCGAGCGGGTGAACTCGAGCGCCACCTGCGTTCCGCCACCGGCACCGGCCAGTACGGGCACGGCGCCGTCGACGTTGGCGACGGCGACCCGCAGCAGCTCACGGTGCTCGGTGAGCGTGAGGGAGGCGAACTCACCCGTTCCGCAGGCCACGAACAACGCGGCCGGCTTGGCTTCGAGCATTTCGGCGAGGTGGGTCTCGAACCGCGGCAAATCCAGCTCACCGGTCTTCCGGAACGGCGTTACGGGAAAGCCGAGGAGGCCGTCGAGTGAGCTGGTCAACTGCGGATGAGCGAGCGCCATTAGTACCTCTTGTCTACATGTGAAGACGTCATCTATCCTTGTAGACGGCAGTAAAGACGTCGGCGATGAGGCAGTCAAGCCCCGAGCGGAGAGAATCCGGTGACCGAAACGGCGAAACCGCTGGACAGCAGAGGTGTACGAAGCGTGAAATCCGCGGAGCGCACCATCGCTCTGCTGGAGTACCTGAGCGCCGCGGCGTCGCCGAGAACACTCCGGGACGTCACCCGCGACATGGGCATCCCGCGAGCGAGCGCCTACGCCCTGCTCGTGACCCTGGTCCAGACGGGCTGGGTCGAGACCGACAGCTCCGGATCCGGGTTCCGCCCGGGTATCCGGGCGTTACGCGCCGGCGCCGCCTACGTGGAGCACGACGACGTCGTCCAGCGAGCCCAGCCGGTGATGAACGACCTTTCCGGGCAACTGGGCGAGACGATCCACCTGGCCAGGCTGGACGGTCACGAGATCGTCTACCTCGCGACGTGCCTTTCCCGGCATTCGCTGGCCGTGGTGTCCAAGCCGGGGCGCAGGCTGCCGTGCTGGGCGACGGGGCTGGGCAAGGCGATTCTCGCCGGTCGCGAATGGACGGAGGTGGACGCGCTCCTGCCCGGCGCGCTGCCCGCGCGCACCGAGCACACGATCACCGACCGCGCGGCCTTCCGTGCCGAACTGGGGGAGATCGCCGGACGCGGCCACGCGATCGACAACCAGGAGTCGACGCTGGGGCTGCGCTGCTTCGCGGTTGCGCTGGAGTTCGCCGACCCGCCGAACGAGGCGCTGAGCTGTTCGATCCCGACCGTGCGACTGGATGCCGCCAGGGAGGAGGTGATCGTCGAGGCGCTCCGCAGCGCCAGGGAGCGAATCCTGAGCTGACCCTTGCGTGAAGAAGTGAATCAGTGCTTCACTTCTTGGTATGGCGTACCGGCGCACCCCCAAGGTGCAGGCCCGGATGGACTCCCAGCGGGCCACGATCCTCGACGCCGCGATCGAGCTGCTCGCCGAGCGCGGCTACGCGGGCTGCTCGATGGCCGCCGTCGCCGCGCAGGCCGGGGTCGCCACCGGCAGCGTCTACCGCCACTTCCCCGGAAAGGCCGAGCTGGTCGCCGAGCTGTTCCGCCTCGTCGTGACCCGCGAGGTAGCCGCGGTCGAGCGGGCATCGGCGAGCTCCGGCGCCGTGACCGAGCGTGTCGTCGCGGTCGTCGAGACCTTCGCCGGTCGCGCCCTGAAGGCACCCCGGCTCGCCTACGCACTGCTCGCCGAACCCGTCGACGCGCCGGTGGAGCAGGAGCGGCTGGTGTTCCGGCGCGCCTTCCGCGACATCGTCGCCCGCCACGTCCGCGCGGGCGTCGGCGCGGGCGTGCTGCCCCCGCAGGACGCCGACATCACCGCCGCGGCGATCGTCGGTGCGATCGCCGAGGTCATGATCGGCCCGCTCACCTCGGGCAACGCCACCGCCGTGACCGAACTGTGCACCTTCACCCTGCGCGCCCTAGGAGCCCCTGATGCCACCCACCCATGAGGTCACCAACCAGGCACCGCCGCTGACCGGTCACGACGTCGCCAACGACCCGGCGCTGCTCGCGGGACTGCGCCGCGAGGACGCGGGCTGGGCCGAGGAGGAGTTGCACGGGCTCGGCACGCTCGCTGGCAGCGAGCGCGTGCAGGAGTGGGGCAGGCTGGTCAACGAGAACCCGCCGAAGCTGCGCACCCACGACCGCTTCGGCCACCGGATCGACGAGGTCGAGTTCCACCCGCACTGGCACGACCTGATGGACGTCGCCGTGTCGCACGGGCTGCACGCGGCGCCGTGGCGCCAGCAACGGCCGGGCGCACACGTCGCACGCGCGGCCAAGTTCTACGTGTGGGGCCAGGTCGAGGCCGGCCACATCTGCCCCATCTCGATGACCTACTCGGCGATCCCGGCACTGCGGCACAACCCCGAACTCGCCGCGCGGTACGAGCCACTGCTCGCCGCGCCGGAGTACGACTACGGCCTGCGCGAGCCGAGCACGAAGCGGGGCCTGATCGCCGGCATGTCGATGACCGAGAAGCAGGGCGGCTCCGACGTGCGCGCGAACACCACGAGCGCGCGGCCCGCAGGCGACGGCAGCTACGTGCTGACCGGGCACAAGTGGTTCACCTCCGCGCCGATGTCGGACATGTTCCTCACGCTGGCGCAGGCACCCGGCGGGCTCTCCTGCTTCCTGCTGCCGCGCGTGCTGCCGGACGGCACCCGCAACGGCATCCTGTTGCAGCGGCTGAAGGACAAGCTCGGCAACCGCTCCAACGCCTCGGCGGAGATCGAGTACGACGGCGCGATCGGCTGGCTCGTCGGCGAGGAGGGCCGCGGCGTGCGGACCATCATCGAGATGGTCAACAACACCCGGCTCGACTGCGTGACCGGCAGCGCGTCCGGCATGCGCTACGGCGCCGTCCGCGCCGCCCACCACGCGAGCAACCGCGCCGCGTTCGGGAAGCAGCTCGTCGACCAGCCGCTGATGGCGAACGTGCTCGCCGACCTCGCCATCGAGTCGGAGGCGGCGACCACGGTCGCGCTGCGGCTCGCCGGTGCCTGTGACGCCGCGATCACCGGGGACACCGAGCAGGAGCAGTTCCGCAGGCTCGCGCTGGCCGTGACCAAGTACTGGGTGTGCAAGCGGGCCCCGGCACACGCCGCGGAGGCGCTCGAATGCCTCGGCGGCAACGGCTACGTCGAGGAGTCCGGCATGCCCCGGCTGTTCCGGGAGTCGCCGCTGTCGTCGATCTGGGAGGGCTCGGGCAACGTCGCCGCGCTCGACACGCTGCGCGCGATGGCGAAGCAGCCGGAGTCGGTGGAGGCCTTCTTCGCCGACGTGGAGCGCGCCGCGGGAGCCGATGCCCGGCTGGACGACGCCACCGCCAGGCTGCGCAAGGAGCTGACCGACCTCTCCGACATCGAGTACCGGGCCCGGCGCCTGGTCGAGCGGATGGCGCTGGTGCTCCAGGGGTCGCTGCTGGTGCGCCACGGCGACCACGCGGTGGCCGACGCGTTCTGCGCCTCGCGCCTCGGCGGCGACTGGGGCGTCGCGTTCGGCACCCTGCCCGCGGGCGCCGACACGGGGGCGATCGTCCGGCGGATCCTGCCGTGACCGCACCCCTGCGGACCGAGACGGAGGCGGGGGTCCGGTCGATCGTGCTCACCCGGCCGGAGGAGTACAACACGATCACGCCGCGGCTGCGGGACGCCCTCGCCGCCGCGATCGACGAGGCGGACGCCGATCCCGACGTCCGGGTCCTGCTGCTGCGGGCCGAGGGGCCGGCGTTCTGCGCGGGCTACGGGCTCGACTGGTCCACCGAGCTGCAGGCCGCCGAGGACGAGTCGGACCGGGTGTGGGACTCCGCGGCGGACATGCGGATGCTGTCCACGTTCGTCGATGTCTACCTGAAGCTCTGGTACGCGGCGAAGCCCACGATCGCCGCCGTGCACGGCTGGTGCATCGCGGGCGGCACGGACATGGTGCTGTGCGCGGACATCGTGGTGGCCGCGGAGAACGCCGTCTTCGGCTACCCGCCCGCGCGGGTGTGGGGCACGCCGACCACGGCGATGTGGGTGTACCGGCTCGGTTTCGAGCGGGCGAAGCGCTACCTGCTCACCGGTGACGAGATTCCGGCGCCCACGGCCGCCGACATCGGGCTCATCCTGGAATGCGTCCCCGACGAGCGCCTGGTCGAGCACGCGACCGGGCTCGCCCGCAGGATGGCGCGGCTGCCCGGCAACCAGCTCGAGATGCTCAAGCTGCTGTGCAACCAGACCGCCGAGAACATGGGACTGTCGTCGTCGCGCACGCTCGGCACCCTGCTCGACGGCGTGGCCCGGCACACTCAGGAAGGCCGGGACTTCGTCCGGCGGGCGGGCGACGCCGGTTTCCGGCAGGCCGTGCGGGAGCGGGACGACCCGTTCGGCGACTACGGTTCGCGCAGATAGGAGCTGGTATGGGAGTGCGGGTCGAGACCGACGGTCCGGTCACCACGGTGGTGCTCGCGAACGCGGACAAGCGCAACGCCGTGGACGGGCCGACCGCCGCGGCGCTCGCCGAGGCGTTCCACGGGTTCGAGGCCGACCCGGACGCGAGCGTGGCCGTGCTGTGGGGAGAGGGTGGCACGTTCTGTGCCGGGGCCGACCTCAAGTCGATCGGGACGGCGAACGGCAACCAGGTCACCGAGGACGGCGACGGACCGATGGGGCCGACGCGGATGCGGCTGAGCAAGCCGGTGATCGCCGCCGTCTCCGGCTACGCGGTGGCCGGCGGGCTTGAGCTGGCGCTGTGGTGCGACCTGCGGGTGGCCGAGGAGGACGCCGTGTTCGGCGTGTTCTGCCGGCGGTGGGGCGTCCCGCTGATCGACGGCGGCACGGTGCGGCTGCCGAGGCTGATCGGCGAGAGCCGCGCGATGGACCTGGTGCTCACCGGGCGGCCGGTGGCCGCAGACGAGGCGCTCTCGATGGGCCTGGCGAACCGGGTCGTGCCGACGGGACAGGCTCGGGAGGCCGCCGAGCGGCTCGCCGCCGACATCGCCCGCTTCCCGCAGACGTGCCTGCGCGAAGACCGGATGTCGGTGCTGGAGCAGGAAGGGCTGGCCGAGGCGGAGGCGCTCGCCGTCGAACTGGGGCACGGGATGGTCTCGCTGCGGACCGACGCGCTCGCCGGGGCGGGCCGCTTCGCCGAAGGGGCCGGGCGGCACGGGGACTTCGGCCGGTAGCTCGCCTCAGTAGCCGAAGTCCTGGGTCCAGTACCAGCCCGAGGTCGTCACGCCGACGCCGATGGCGGAGAGGTCGCAGTTCAGGATGTTGCGGCGGTGCCCGGGCGAGTCCATCCACGCGTCCATGACGGCCTTTGCGCTCGACTGGCCCATGGCGATGTTCTCGGCGCCCGGCCGCGGATAGCCCGCCTCCCGGATGCGCCGGTCGAACGACTCGCCCTCCGGTGAGTCGTGCGAGAAGTAGCCGCGGCGAGCCATGTCGTCGCTGTGCCGCTGCGCGGCCTCGGCGAGCCGGGGGTCGGTCTCGACGGCGTCGCAGCCCGCGCGGGCGCGCTCCGCGTTGACCAGGCGGACGACCTCTCCTGGCAGCGAGTTCGCGGCGGAGCGGGGCGTGCTGGGTGGTTCGGCTTCGGTAGTGGTCCTCGGGCTGGGCGGCGCGCTCTCGGTAGTGGTCGTGCTGGTGGGCGCGGACCGCGACGACGTGCTCTCCGTCGTCGCGGAGGTGGGCTCCGGGGGCTTCGCCGGGGCAGACGTCGAAGGGCTCGCCGGCTCGGATGTGCCCGGCGTGGTGGTGCCGGACCGGCCGTCGCGGATGGGGCTGTTGAAGGGGCCTGGAGTCTCCGGCGCGGGCATCGCCACGACGGGTAGCCGGTCCTCCGCAGGCTCCCAGAGCAGACGGACGCCTGCCGCCAGCGTGACCCCCATCAGGACACTCAGGGTCACCAAGAGTGACTTGATTCTGGAGCTCGGGGCGGGCACAGGCGCGCAAATTACCACCGACGCGTGAGTAACTAAACCGTTATCTTCACCATGTGCGTCTGCCTCGTGAGTGCGCACACGAGTTAGAACAGTGTTATGCACTCACGAGCGCTGGTCGGGCAGGTCTAGCGCCGGGTGTCGATGCGGTCGAAGTTCTTGTACGCGCGGCTCGGCGTCGGACCGCGCTGGCCCTGGTAGCGCGAGCCGGCGTGGGCGGAGCCGTACGGGTACTCGGCGGAGCTGGTGAGCCGGAACAGGCACAGCTGGCCGATCTTCATGCCCGGCCACAGCGTGATGGGCAGGTTCGCCACGTTGGAGAGCTCCAGCGTGATGTGCCCGGTGAAGCCGGGGTCGATGAACCCGGCCGTGGAATGGGTGAGCAGCCCGAGGCGGCCGAGCGAGGATTTGCCCTCCAGCCTGCCCGCGAGGTCGTCGGGCAGGGTGACCTGCTCGAAGGTCGACCCCAGCACGAACTCGCCGGGGTGCAGGACGAACGGGTCCTCGCCCTCCTTCTCCACGAGCGAGGTCAGCTCGTCCTGCTGGAGCTTCGGGTCGATGTGGGTGTACTTGGTGTTGTCGAACACGCGAAAGAAACGGTCCAGCCGCACGTCCACGCTGGAGGGCTGCAGCATCGCCGGGTCGAACGGGTCGATCCCGAGCCGCCCGGAATCCAGCTCTTTGCGGAGGTCGCGGTCGCTCAGTAGCACCCGGCCACCCTAGCCCGGCTCAGGCCGCGGGCCGGGAGTCGGTACGCATGTGCCGGGCGTAGGTGGTGTCGGTGTGGAAGATCGCGCCGAGGCGGGCGACGTACTGGCGGCGGCCCGCGTCGCCGAGCCGTTCCTGCAGGGTCGTCGCGCCCGGGACGTGCCTGCGGACGGTCTCGGCGGCGAAGTTCGCGGCCGAGACCGCGAACACCACACCCTGCGCGACCGGATCGTTGGGGAGTTCGAGGAAGTCGGCGTTGGTCCGGCCGAGTACCAGCCGGCTGATCGAGGAGTGCAGGCGCACCGAGACGTGCGAGAGGACCTTGCCCACGGCGCCGCGGCCCCGGCCGACGTCGGCGTGCGATTCGAGCAGCGCCGCTGCCAGGCGTTTCGAGTCGGCGTCGGGGATGAACTCGGTGGTGGCGAGCAGCCACAGCAGGCGCCAGGCGTCCTCCTCGGTGGCAGGCAGGAGCTCCTCGGAGACACCCATGAGCCAGCCGACGTAGCGCCAGAGGTGGATGATGTCGGCGCGCTCGCGTTCGGTGTAGCGGACGCCGAGCAGCTGCATGCCGAGTACGTAGACCAGGGAGAAGAGCAGCAGCGTGCCCACCGTCTGCACCTGGTTGACCGGCCGGTCCCAGGCTTCGTAGTCCCAGTCGTCGCGGCGGTTCATGGCGGCGCGTACGTGTGCGTGCACGAGCCGGACGCGCAGCGCCGAGGTGTAGCCGCGCTCGCCGGGCCGGAGGGCGCCCGGGGAGGTGACGTCGATCCACCAGGTGGCGGTCTCGACGAGCCTGCGGCTGGCGGTCCGCTCGATGGCACCGGTACCGACCAGCGACTTCGTGGCACGGGAGGCGAGGTAGCCGCCCATCAGCGACATGTCGCCCAGCGGGAAGAGGCCGAGCAGCCCGGTGCGCACGATGGCCCGTGCGCCGCGTTCCACGCGTTCCTGGTCGACCCAGTACGGGGTCGCCTCGACGTCGCGGAAGAAGTCGACGAGCTGCGGCGGCGGGTCGTCGAGGGTGTCGACGCCGCGTTCGAGCGCCTGCTCGAACAGCGCGCGCCCCTCGCCGCGAGGGCGATCGTGGATCATGGCGACGACCGCGTCGGCCGGTGGATCCTCGGCCTGGGCGAACTCGCGCAGCCGCCGCACCTGCGACTCGGTGCCGCGGATGTCGCCGGGGGCGAACAGCTTCGCCGCGAACCGGAACCCACCCTGCCGGAACAGCTCTGGGTCCGGTAGCCGCTCGTCGGCCTTCATGGTTGCTCACCTGCCCGTACACGACTTCAGACAACAAGTGTTGTCACTTGATGCGGGGAACGTCAAGGCGGTGTGGCGAAGGGGAAGCCGCGTGAAGCCGTAGATCGGCACCGTGTATGCTGTTCGTGCCTTGCGGATGTAGTTCAATGGTAGAACATCAGCTTCCCAAGCTGAGAACGCGGGTTCGATTCCCGTCATCCGCTCCAAGCCGAAACCCCCAGGTCACACACCGTCTGATGTGGACCCGGGGGTTTCGTCGTTCGAGATCAGCTCCGCTTCCGTGCCACAACCGACTGGCGCCCGTCGGCATCACTGGTCACCTCTCGTGAGTGCGCACGCGAGTTAGAACACGGCTCTTCACTCACGACCGGTGACCTGCGAAAACAGTGCGACCGCTGCCGTCAAGGGCGCCTGTCGGCGTCGCTGCGCGATGGGTGACGCCCACCCTGACACAGTGGGACGCCTCAGCGGTCAGCGCGGTTCGAGGAGGCAGAACTCGTTGCCCTCGGGGTCACGCAGCACCACCCATTCCGCGTCGTCGGGCTGCCCCACGGCGGCGCGAGTGGCTCCCCTGGAGATGAGGTCGTCCACGGCTGCCACCTGGTCCTCTGCGTACAAGTCGAGGTGCAAGCGGTTCTTGCTCAGCTTCGCGTCGTCTACGCGGACGAAGAAGAGAGACGACGAGTGCCCATCGGGCGACCGGACCTCGACACCACCCGGCTGAGGGTCCACCAGGACCCAGCCGAGGGTCTTTGCCCACCACCGCGCGAGTGACTCCGGCTCCCGCGCATCGATGGTCAGGGCCTCCCACCTGATCGCCACGATGACCAACTCCTCTTACGAACCGGCTCAGAGCAGCGGTACCACCACCGAGACGCTGCGGGCAAACGACGAACCACCGATCACGACCTTGGTCCACTTCACCCGCTGGTTGAAGTTCGGCCACCGCAGAGCGTTACCGTCCCGTGCGACCGTGAACAACAGCGCGGCATGATCAGGGCCGAACTCGTTGCCGACCCTTACGTTTGGTGACCCGATGCGTGTATCCGCCGCCCAGCTCCCCGGGATTGACAACAGCGATGACAAGGTGTTCACGACCGAAGACGCCGTGATCATGCTGGACGGCGCGTCCGCTTTCGTGCCGGTCCCGGTGGCCGCCAGCACCTACGCCGACCGGCTCGGCCGCCATCTCCGCGACGCCCTCAACGCCGCCCCTGACGGCGACCTCCGCACCATCCTTGCCGACACCATCGAACGCACCACTCGCGACCTCGGCCTCGCGCCTGGCAAGTCGCCCTCAAGCGCGGTCACTATCGTTCGTGAACTCGGCGACCAGTTCGAGCTGTTGGTTCTCGGAGACAACCTGATCGTCCTGCCCGACGAGGTTCTCACCGACGACCGCATGGACCGGCTCGACCTTGTTCCCCGGCGCACGTATCGCGCCCGCCTTGCCGCCGGCACCGGCTACGACGACGAGCACAAAGCCCTGCTGAGAGAGCTGCAAAGCCAGCAAGCGGAGCGCCGCAACCAGCCAGGGGGCTACTGGATCGCCGAGACCGACCCAACCGCCGCCGACCATGCCATCGTCACCACTCGACCGACCGAGTCCGCACCGTGGGTCGTACTCGCCACCGACGGCGCGTACAACACGATGGACTACCTCGGCCTCAACGACTGGCCCGGCCTCCGCGGCGCGGACCCCAACGAGCTGAGAACCATGCTCCACCAGTGCGAGACCTGGGAGGCACACGCCGACCCGGATGCACAGGAACTGCCCCGCGCCAAGCGCCACGACGACAAGAGCGTCGCGGTTCTCCTGCCTGAAGGAAGAACGAGCGGCAACGCCTCCCGCCGAGCAGGCGACGCGAACTAGTCACCGGAGGCGCGGCTGGTGTCGCTTGCGTCCGTGCGCTCGAAGAGAACTGGGCACTTCAGCACAGCCTACGATCAGCACGTGACGAGTGAGATTCTCGCCCTGGCGAGGGAGCCCGCCGTGCTGCGCGCGGCCGCGAACGACGAGATCGCGATCCCCGAAGGCGCTTGGGCCGGCAGCGCCGAAGCCGTCGAGGGGCTGCTTCGATGGGTCGTCGCCGATCTGGACCGATGCCCCTCGGTCGTCGTCGAACGATCCGAGTTCGACATGTACGGCTCTGGCTACGCCTCGTTTGTCGATGTGCTACTCACCTGGCGCGACGGGTCGGCACGGGTTGCCGACGACAACATGACCAGAGTCCGAGGTCTCGCCGTCGGGTTGTGCCGCCTGGCTCCGATCGCCGCACTCTTCGCCGATGTCGACATCGCCTTCTGCGCCACCAGTGGAGCGTCCTATCTCCCGAGTCTCGAGACCGCGGCCAGCAACCCGGTCACCGGCTGGGAGGACGCGTGCCGTGACATCGTCCAAGTATTGGATCGGCACGGAATATTGCTACTGGACCGGGAAACACTGAGCACTTCGATCGACCCCGCCTTGACCGTCGAAACGGTACTCACCGACCGGCCGCCCTACACGATCTTCGACGCGTGGTTCCACTGGATGGATTGACCGGTCACCCGCCGCCGTGTGGGCCGTCAAGCCGGTCAGGCATGCTCAGACCCAGCTGCGCCGCAGGTCACCGCCGTTCGGAGAGCGTCAGACGTCGACCTCGAATCCAAGATCGACGTCGCAGGCCGCTCGACCTCCCCGGACCCCCCAATTCTCGGTGGGGATCTCCCGAAGGGTGATCGTTACGTCGCCTCGCGGAATGCCGAATACCGACAGCCGATCGACGATCTCTGCATACAGATTCCGCTTGGAATCGCCCTGCGAAACAGTCAATGGTCACGAGCGTGTAGAACTCGGGGTTCGTCTGGTTGGGCGAGCAGGCGAATCTGTGCGGCTCGTGCACCATGAGGCGCACATGTTTGTCTTGCGGTGGGATACGGAAAGCGGCCACAAGCGCACCGTGAACGGCGTCGATGATGGCCGCTTCATCAGCCTCGGGATACTGGCGGCGCACCTCGATGAGGGCAGTCGGCATGCCGGGAGTCCTTCCACCAAGCTGAGCGGGCGCAGTCCTGCACCCGCGACCGACCCCACACATCGCACACGTACGAGGCGAATCATTAAGCAGGTCCCCTTCCGGAACGCACCATCGTCGCTACCCAACAGCGCCCGCCGTCTACCCACGGCAGGGCTTTCGGCTACGCGGCCACCTCGTCAGGGGATCTGTTCGACTCTGCCCTTGAGGTACCGCAACTCTGTCCGAGCGTGTTCCCGGTCCTTGTCCACTCCGCCAAGCAGGTGAGTGAAGGCAGCTTCCAGAAGACGACCACGAAGTCCCGGCGGGAAGGTCGCCCATACATGGGCACTCAGCTTCGCGCTCTCGCCGTCTCTGTCGTGCGGTTCAACGCGCCAGGTAACGCCCTCCTCGACGCTGACAGGCACGCCGAGCCAGCGGTACCGAGCCTCTGCTTCCCACGTCACCGCAGAGCCAGGCTCGACCTGAGTGATCGTGCCGGTGGCCTCGCCAGGGATGCCGCCGATCCTCTCCCGGATACGCAGTCGAGCGCCGACCTCGAGAACGTCACGATCATCGAGGCGTTCAAGAGTCTCGTGCTCGGGATTCGATGCCAGCCACCAGCCCTCGATATCGCGCATGACGTCCCACACCGTCGAAGGCCGCGCGTGAATCGAGATCGTCTCGGTGAACTCAAGCACGGGGTTCACTCCCTCCCGCAACAGAAAAGGCATGGTCACATGCGCATATATCGATGTCAACGTGCCGGACCTCCCCGCCGAGGTCATCGCCGTCCTGGCCGGCGTCCGTCCGCGTCGCCGCGGCGTGGGTCACGGTGCCCCGAGACTTCCGTTCCGCCAGACGGCGCGTACGCGACCGGGCAAGTCGTCGACGGCGAGCCCCGCCCTCGACAGCAGGGCCAGCTCGGTCAGCAGGTCGACGTGCGGCCGGGGAGCCATGTCCGAACCCGCCGCGATGGATACGCCCGCGGCCAGCGCGAGGGCAAGCGAGCGGCGGTGCGCCCCGATCGCTTGCTCATCGCCGTTGTGACACACCGGAGCGAGGGTTGGCACGTACCAGTGCCGCGCCCGCTTCAGCGAGCGCGGTCCGCAGGTTCCGCATCGCCTGACGTGCCTGACCGGCGTAGTCGCCCACCGCCACAGTGTTGCCCTCGGCGTCGAGCGGGCACGCGCCCGCGGCGAAGATCAGCTCGCAGCCCGCGGCGCGCACCCGCGATGCATAGGCGTACTCGGCGACATCGGACAGCCGCGAGGTCCGGACCAGGTCAACGGCGGAGGACATACCGAGCACGCTAGCAACCCGGGTGAACTCAACCGGACCGAATGGTCCCGATACCGCTGCCTCGTCAACCTGGCAGGCCCGCTCGCGTCAGGATCTCGTTGATCACCGGCCGCTTGGCCTCGGCGTAGTAGTTGATGTCGCGCCACTCCCGCTGCGCCAGCCTCCGCTTCGTCTCGGCATACAGGTCCCGGTCCGCGTCACTGGCCCGGAGCCGGTCGCGGAAGGCGAGGTAGCGGTGCACCTCGACATGGCCGGGCGGATAACAGTGCAGGTTCACCGGCTCGTCGGGTTCGCCGCCACGCAGCGCACGATGCCCGGGTTCACGGACGCGGAGGTCATAGCCCGCCGCTTCCAGGTCGGGAAGGTACGCCCGCTCGTCGTCCGGGTCGTCGATGCCGACCACGATGTCGATGATCGGTTTCGCGGCGAGCCCCGGCACGGACGTGGAACCGATGTGCTCGATGAGATGCGCTCGGTCGCCGAGTATCCCGCGCAGTTCGGCGGCTCGGAGTTCGAAGCGCTCCGGCCAGGCGGGGTCGTAGTCGACGAGCGTGACGCGAGTCGGGCGTAGCCCCCGGACCAGCTTCGCGGAAAGTGCGGCGTCGTCGAACGCGTCAGGCATCGGTACGACCTCCCGGTAGGCAGCAGGTGAATGTAGCGTGACCGGCGAACGGTGCTCAACGGTGCGCTCCCGTTCCAGCGGTGCCTTCGAGGCGTCGTGAACGCGGAACTCGCGGGCCTGAGCGGGGGACTCGCGGAGGTGGCGACCTTGTTCGACGGATTCGCGCTCGAAATGATCGACGTCGGCGAGGTGTCCCTCCGCGTGCGGCACGGTGGCGCGGGCCCACCGGTCCTGCTGCTCCATGGGCATCCGCGCACACACGCCACATGGCACCGCGTCGCGCCCCGGCTCGCGGGGCGGCACGCGGTCGTCTGCCCCGATCTGCGCGGGTACGGCCGATCCGGCAAACCGGCGACTACGGCCGACCATCGACCCTATGCCAAGCGCGCGATGGCGGGTGACTGCCTCGAACTCATGCGGCGGCTGGGCCACGAGCGCTTCGCCGTGGTCGGCCACGACCGGGGCAGCTACGCCGCACTGCGCCTGGCGCTCGACGCACCGGCGGCGGTCAGCAGGCTCGTGCTCGCCGACTGCGTACCGATCAGCGAGCATCTCGCCCGCTGTGACGAGAAGTTCGCGCGCCAGTGGTGGCACTGGTTCTTCTTCGCGCAGCCGGACAAGCCCGAGCGCGCGATCCTCGCCGACCCTGCGGCCTGGTACGGCGGCGATCCGGCCCGGATGGGAGCCGAGGCCTGGGCCGACTACCAGCAGGCGATCCACGACCCGGCGACCGTGCGGGCCATGCTCGAGGACTACCGGGCCGGCCTGTCGATCGACCGCGACCACGAGCTCGCCGACCGTGCGGCCGGTCGCCGCGTGACCTGCCCGCTGCTCGTGCTGGACTCCCGCTTCGACGACCTCCGGGAACTGTATCCCGACCTCGACCACATCTGGCGCGCGTGGGCGGCCGACGTCCGCTTCGGCACCATCGACAGCGGGCACCACATGGCCGAGGAGGCGCCGGACCAGGTGAGCGAGGCCGTCCTCGGTTTCCTCACAGCGGATTCCGCCACGAGCTGAACGGCTCCGCCACACCTCGCGGACCTGCGAGGCTGGTCCGGTGGACCTCGGATTCAGCGGTACGGTGACCGACTTCTACCACCGGTACCGGCGCGGCTACCCGCCCGCCGTCGTCGACACGCTCGCGCGCACCCTCGGGCTGACGGCGAACGACACCACTGCCGACCTCGGCTGCGGGACCGGCCAGCTGACGCTGCCGATCGCCCGCCGGGTGCGGTCCGTGCTCGGCATCGATCCGGAACCGGACATGCTGGCCCATGCCCGCAACGCCGCGGCGGAACAAGGCGTGACCAACGTGGACTGGATCGTCGGCGCCGACCGAGACCTGCCCGCGCTGCTGCGCGACCGGCCCGCTCTCGGCGCCGTCACCATCGCTCAGGCACTGCACTGGATGGACCCCGGCCGACTTCTCCCGGAACTTCGCCCGTTCCTCCGCGCCGGTGGCGGCATCGCCGCCGTCACCAACGGCGAACCGCTCTGGCTACAGGACAACGCATGGTCGCGGGCGTTGCGCGGTGTGCTGGAGAGCTGGCTGGACACCACCCTCACCAACGGCTGCGGCACCGACGCCGCCAGTCAGCAGCACTACCGCGACCTGCTCACGGCCGCCGGGTTCGAGGTGACGCCTGCCACCGTCGAGTACACCGGCGAACTCGGCATCGAACAGCTCATCGGCGGTGTCTACTCCGCCTTCTCGGCGACACAACTGCCGTCGCCGGAGGAGCGACCGCGCTTCGCCGAACGTGTCCGCGACGCGCTGGCACCACACGCGCCCTTCGCGGAACATGTTCGCGTGACGATGCTGATCGGCCGGACCCACGGCTCCCGGCCCTGCACAATCGACGGATGAGCACACCGGCGCTCACGGGCGCGATCGAGCTACCCGACGGCACCCGGGTGCGGGGCCGCGGACTCCGCAGGCCGCTCCCCGAAGGACCGCCGCCCGCCTTCGGGCTCTATCTCGGCACCTTCCTGCTCCGCCGCCGCCACGACGAGTCGTTGCAGTGGCCGCACGAATGGGTCCCGTGGGTGGACGGCCTCCTGCCGACGAACTGGCAGGGCGCCGCCACCGGCATCGTCGCGCTGCACGAACGCGCCCGGGCCGGCGAAGCCGTCGAACTGGCCTGCAACGGCGGTGTCGGCCGCACCGGCACGGCGATCGCCTGCCTGGCCACGCTGAGCGGCCTCACCCCTGGTGAGGCGTTCGCCTGGACGCGGCAGCACTACCACCGGCGCGCGGTGGAGACTCCGTGGCAGCGCAGGTGGATCACCTGGTTCGCCAGGAACCGGCCGCTCAACCGTCCCGGGCCTTCCGCAGCCGCGCCGGCGCCTTGAGCCGCCACGACTCCTCGACCAACTCGGTGAGCTGATCGAGGTCCACGGCGCCGAGGTCCACCAGGATGGCGCCGTAGCCGTCGTAGTGCGGCGTGGTGTAGAAGGCCGGATCGCCGGACTCCAGCAATGCCGCCTTCTCGTCCAGTCCGCACATCAGCACGAGCCGGCCCTCGCTCTCGGTCCGCAGCCGGGCGAAGCCCTTGCCCGCCACCTTCAGTGCGGGCGTCCGGTACCAGGTCGACTCCTCGACCTCCGGCAGCGCGGCGCCAACGGCCACGACGTCCTCCCACGTCGGCATGCCAGCATGGTCATGCCAGGGCACACCGGTGTCTTGACGGAACGGGAACTCCCGGACTAGCTCAGCTCCCGCACGAAGACGACCCGATCCTGGCCCGGACCGTCGTAGTCGCGGTGCACCGGCACCCCGTCGACCATCGTGTCGCCCGGCTTCAGCGTGAAGCCCATGCGGCGGTGGAAGGCGATCGACCCGTGGTTGGCCGGAGAGGTCACCGCACCCACGCGGCGGCGGCCCGCCGCGGCCGCCGCCGTGAAGAAAGTCTCGTACAGACGCCGGGCGAGACCGTCGTGGCGGCGCCGGGGGTCGATGCCCACGAAGTGGACGTAGGCGAGCACCGGGTCGTCGGCCGAATGGAAGCCGATCAGGAACCCCGCCATATCGCCGCCGTCCTCGGCGACGAGGCTGGTTCCTGAGAAGTGTTCGACGAACAGCCTCGGCAGCAGCAGCGCCAGCTCCCTGGCCTGCTCCGGCGACCGGGAGTCACCCCACCACGTCTGGATTGCCCGGACCATCTCGGCGTGATCGTTCTCCTCGGCACGCCGCAGAGCGATCGTCATCCGCCAACCCTATCGGCGATCGGCCATCAGCCGAACGGCCGATCACGGCGGCGACCGCGACCGTTCAGCCGAGGTCCGCGCACACCGGGGTCCATAGCGTCGAACCCATGACGACGGCACAGGAAACGTCCCTGCTGTACGGGACTCTCGGCTTCCTCGTCGTGTGGGGAACGCTCCTCGTCCCGCAGCTGATCGGCCACCACGCGCGTTTCGGCCGCGTGCGGCCGAAACGGGTGGCTGTCCTGGCCGTCGGCACGCTCTACGGTTGCCTCGCGCTGGCGGTGGTGCTGCTCCCGCTACCCGACCCCGGCCGGCCGCGACTGGAGCAGACCACACAGCTGGTCCCGTTCCAGTGGGTCAGCGACATCGGCGCGGAACTGAGCAGGTACGGCGAGCCCGTCTCGCACGCGCTGCTGACGCTGACTTTCCAGCAGGCCACGATGAACGTGCTGCTGTTCGTTCCGCTCGGCATCTTCGCCAGGCTGCTGTGGCGGCAGGGGTTCGCGCGGGCCGCGCTGCTCGGCCTCGGCGCGTCGCTGCTGATCGAGATCACGCAACTGACCGCGAACTTCGGCACCGCGCCGTTCGTCTACCGGATCTTCGACGTGGACGACCTCATGAACAACACCGTGGGCGCGATGCTCGGCTGGGTCGCGGCGGCGCTGTTCGTCGCGCTGCGGAAGATCAGGCGGGCGGCCGCTGCTCCGAATGCGCCGGCAACCCGGCCGGTGCCAGCGGGTCGACCTCACCGAGCCGCGCCAGCCGCGCCTGCCTGCGCAGCGCATGCCGCCGCTGGGCGCGTCGCTCCTCCAGCAGCACCGTCGCAGTCGCGGCGGTGAGGATCAGTGCGGCGAGGCCGATGACCAGGGCCAGTTGCACGCCATCCCCCTTGATGCCGGCTTGTGTGGCAGGTCACACAGCGTACGCACCGGGCGACGCCTTCGCCACCCTGCGGGCCGCCCCGCGCCGATTACCGCGGCCGCCGCGCGGGCACACTGCGCTACATGGCCAGCCGACCGACCAGGGAAGAGCTCGCGGCGGCCCACGGCCGCACCATCCCTGACGTCGTCGCGCCCGGGCTGCGGGTGCTCTTCTGCGGCATCAATCCGGGCCTGTACTCCGGCGCCACCGGCCACCACTTCGCCCATCCCGGCAACCGCTTCTGGCCCGCGCTGTACCGCGCCGGCTTCACCCCGCGCCGGCTGCACCCGAGCGAGCAGCACCTGTTGCCGGACTACGGCCTCGGGATCACGAACCTCGTCGCCCGCACCACCGCCCGCGCGGACGAGCTCACAGCCGCGGAACTGCGGGCGGGTGGCGAACGTCTCGCCCGCACGGTCGCCCGCTACCGGCCACGCCGGCTCGCGGTCGTCGGCATCACCGCCTACCGGGCCGCCTTCGGCCGTCCGCGCGCCGCGGTCGGACCGCAGGACGAGCAGGTCAGCGGCGTTCGCGTGTGGTTGCTGCCCAATCCCAGCGGCCTGAACGCGCACTGGACCCCCACCGCGCTCGCCGAGGAGTTCGGCCGCTTGCGCGACGCCGCGTCGTAACCCACCGTGTCGCCGCGTAAGCGGGGCATAAGCGCAGCTCAGCGCTAACGCACCCCCCTCGCGGGTGAGCCTGCGTCATGGATTAAATGAATGGTCGTCCAAAGCGTCACGAGGCGATCGGTGCCCAGTCCCAGCAGGGGGGAGCTGGGCGCGACTCACAGGGGGCCGCGCGAAGCGCGGCGAGCGAACGCGTCCTTTGACCAGGGGGCGAGGGAGACGGAGAGCGAATGGCGCAGAACATGGACAAGGGCCGTGCGGCGCCCGGCCTCGGCGCGGCGGGCACACGGGCACTGACCGTCGCCGCGCTGGACCCGGTGCCGATCTTCCGGGAGGGCCTGAGCGCGCTGATCCACCGTACCCCGGGGTTGCGCTGGGTCGGGCACGCCGCGAGCCATCACGCCTCGCTGCAACTCTGCGAACAGCTCAAGCCCAACATCGTGATCATCGACTCCGGACTCGACCCGCACTGCCACCTGACCCGGCTGCTCAGCGACGGCGACCCCGCACTCGTCGTGATCGTCCTCGTCCGGGACTCCCAGCGCACGCCCGGCTACCTCTCGACCACGGTCGCCGCCGGGGCGCATGCCACCGTGCCCCGCTCCGCCGACCCGCGCCGGCTCACCGAGGCCATCCGGCGGGCGCACACCGACCGCCGCTACATCGACCCGGCCCTCGCCGCGCTGACCGCCCGCCCGAAGCGGCACACCACGGCCGCGAACGGCCAGGTGCCCGCACCGGCCAACCGGCCGCAGATGCCGCTGTCCCGGCGCGAGTACCAGGTGTTGCAACTCGTCGCCGAAGGGCTGGAGAACTCGGCCATCGCGAAGGTGCTCTACCTCTCGGTGGAGACCGTCCGCACGCACGTCAAGAGCATCCTGCGCAAGCTCTCCGCACGGGACCGCACACACGCGGTCACCACCGCCTTCCGCAGTGGCATCCTGATCGCCCGCGCCGACGACGCGCTAATTCCACACGACGAGGCGCTCAGCGAGATCCGTACGTCACAAACCAGGTGAACCCGCTTGCCGCCGGTTACCGGCAGGTAATACCCTGCATGTTACCGGCCAGTAAGGGCGGTGATCCGCCCAAGGCAGCGCCCAGCCGGAGTGCCGAACGACCGTACGGAGTGACGACATGGGCCACTACAAGAGCAACGTGCGAGACCTCGAGTTCAACCTGTTCGAGGTGCTCGGTGTCCAGGACCGCCTGGGTAAGGGCGTGCTGGAGGAGTCGGACGAGGAGACCGCCCGTGGCGTGCTCACCGAGCTGAACAACCTCGCCGTCGGCCCGCTGGCCGAGTCCTTCGCCGACGCGGACCGCAACCCGCCGGTGTACGACCCGAAGACCTTCTCGGCCACGCTGCCGGAGTCGTTCAAGAAGAGCTACCAGGCGCTGTGGGACGGCGAGTGGTGGCGCATCGGCCTGACCAACGACCTCGGCGGCTTCGGCCTGCCGCCCACCGTGCAGTGGGCCGCCTCCGAGCTCATCCTCGGCGCCAACCCCGCGCTGTTCATGTACATGGCCGGGCCGAACTTCGCGATGATCGTCGACAAGAACGGCACCGAGGAGCAGAAGCGCTGGGCGCGGATCATGATCGACCGCGCGTGGGGCGCGACGATGGTGCTCACCGAGCCGGATGCCGGCTCGGACGTCGGTGCGGGCCGCACCAAGGCCGTGCTGCAGGAGGACGGCTCCTGGCACCTCGACGGCGTCAAGCGCTTCATCACCTCGGGCGACCAGGACATGACCGAGAACATCATGCACCTCGTCCTGGCCCGGCCCGAAGGCCCCGGAATCGAGGCCAAGCCGGGCACCAAGGGTCTTTCACTGTTCCTCGTGCCGAAGTTCCACTTCGACTCCGAGACCGGCGAGCCCGGCGAGCGCAACGGCGCCTTCGTCACCGGGGTCGAGCACAAGATGGGCCTCAAGGTCTCCACCACGTGCGAGCTGACCTTCGGCCAGCACGGCGTGCCGGCCAAGGGCTGGTTGCTCGGCGAGGTGCACGACGGCATCGCGCAGATGTTCCAGGTCATCGAGTACGCCCGGATGATGGTCGGCACGAAGGCCATCGCGACGCTGTCCACCGGCTACCTGAACGCCCTCGAGTTCGCCAAGGAGCGCGTGCAGGGTGCCGACCTGCCGAACATGGTGGACAAGACCGCACCGCGGGTGACCATCACGCACCACCCGGACATGCGCCGGTCGCTGATGCTGCAGAAGGCCTACGCGGAGGGCCTGCGCGCCGTCTACCTCTACACGGCGTCGTACCAGGACCAGATCTGGACCGCCGACGGCGACGAGCAGGCGCTGGAGCTGGCCGAGCGGGTCAACGACCTGCTGCTGCCGATCGTCAAGGGCGTCGGGTCCGAGCGCGCCACCGAACAGCTCGTGCAGTCGCTGCAGACACTTGGCGGCTCCGGCTTCCTGCAGGACTACCCGATCGAGCAGTACATCCGCGACGCGAAGATCGACTCGCTCTACGAGGGCACCACGGCCATCCAGTCGCTGGACTTCTTCTTCCGCAAGATCGTCCGGGACAAGGGCCAGGCGCTCACCCACATCGCGGGCGAGATCACCCGGTTCATCGAGTCGGAGGCGGGCAACGGCAGGCTGAAGGCGGAGCGGGCGCTGCTCAAGCAGGCCCTCGACGACACGCAGGGCATGCTCGGCGCGATGATCGGCAATCTCACCGCGTCGCAGGAGGACCCGCGCAACGTCTACAAGGTCGGCCAGCACACGGTGCGGCTGCTGATGTCGGCGGGTGACCTGCTCGTCGGCTGGCAGCTGCTGCGCCAGGCCGAGGTGGCCACGGCCAGGCTCGACGAGGGCGCCTCGGCCAAGGACACCCCGTTCTACGAGGGCAAGGTGGCCGTGGCCTCGTTCTTCGCCAAGACCGTGCTGCCGGAGCTCTCCGCCCGGCGCGCGATCGTCGAGGCGGCCGACAACGACCTGATGGACATCGACGAAGCGGCGTTCTGACCGGCTCACCTGCACCTAAAAGTGGCCCTCCGGTTGCGCTCTACGCAACCGGAGGGCATTTTAGTGCTTTCGGAGTAGTTTCCGCCGAGTGGAGCGGGTAGCCCGGTGGAGTCATCCATTCAACAGCATAGGAGAAACGCCATGGCTGTCTCGGGAATCATCTCCGCGATCCTGATCGGGCTGGTACTCGGTGTGCTGGGCCGGCTTGTCGCCCCGGGCAAGCAGAACATCCCGATCTGGCTGACCATCCTGGTCGGCATCGCGGCCGCGTTCGTCGGCACCGCGATCGCGCGGGGTATCGGTTACGCCGACACCGACGGATGGGACTGGCTGGAGTTCATCACGCAGCTCGTGGTGGCCGGCGTCGGTGTCTCGCTGGCAGCAGGCATGTACTCCAAGGGCGGCTCACGCAAGATCAAACACTGAGCCGCTACCGCATCGGCCAACGGGCCCGCGCACTCCGGTGCGCGGGCCCGTTGCTAGTTTCCGCCAGTGGAGGGACGCACGCTCGACCTCAGCGGGCGGGGGCTCACGGAGCTGCCCGCGGACATCGGCGGGCGGGACGACTGGGAGACGCTGAACCTCTGGCGCAACCGCCTGCGGACAGTGCCGGACTCGCTGTGGGACCTCACCGGCCTGCGCGTGCTCATCCTCGCCGAGAACGAGCTCACGCACATCTCGCCGCGCATCGCGCGGCTGCGCTCCGTGCACACGCTCGACCTGGCGCACAACGCCCTGGCCACCGTGCCCGGCGAACTCGGCGACCTGCCGAATCTCACCGAGTACCTCTACCTCAGCGACAACCGGCTGACCGCCCTGCCGGAACAGCTGTGCCGGCTCGGCGGGCTGCGCTACCTCGGCGCGACCGACAACCGGCTCACCGCACTGCCGGACGATCTCTCCGGCCTCGCCGCACTGCGGGAACTGCGCCTGTACCGCAACCGGCTGACCGCACTGCCCGAGTCGATCGGCGAGCTCCGCGCGCTGCGGGAGCTGCACCTGCGCGGCAACCGGATCAGCAGGCTGCCGGCGTCGATCGGGCGGCTCGCCGACCTGCGACTGCTCGACCTGCGGGACAACGGGCTCGTCGAGCTACCGGAGGCGCTGCTCGACCTGCCCCGGCTGGACAAGCTCGACCTGCGCTGGAACCCGTCGTTGCGTGTCCCGCACTGGCTGGACGAGCTGGTGGCCCGCGACTGCGTCATCCTCCGATGAGCACCGACCGGCAACGCACGGTCGGTCTCGGCGCGTAGCGCACCTCGCGCGTCTGCCTGCCGACCTCCTCACCGGAGTCCGGGTCGGACAGGATGCGCGTGTTCGTGGCGCGGAACCCGGGCACGCCGTCGACCGGCCGGCAGTCCTCGCCCCGCTCCCACTCGATCGGCGGCCGCTCCATGTCGTCCGGCCCGTCGGTGACGCTCTCGACGCGGTAGCGCTCGGTGCCCCAGATCTTCACCCTCACCGTCGATCCGGTCGCGCTGGTCTGGATGGCGATGCCGGTCGGCGCGTCGTTGGTGAAGGCCAGGTCGACCCGCGATCCGTCCGGCCGCAGCGAGATCGCGTCCCGCGCCACCGGGTAGCGGCCGAGGTGGTACGGGTGCTCGGTATGCCCGGCGTCGGCGAGACCGGCCAGGTAGACCGCGTTGTAGAGGGTGCTGGTGAACTGGGACACCCCGCCGCCGATCACCCTGCGGCCGGTGCCGTCCTCGTTGACCGGCGCCACGACGTAGCCCTGTGACGCGGTGCGCGGACCGGTCCGCTCGTCGAGGCTGAACGTCTCGCCGGGCGTCACGATCGCGCCGTTCACCGCACGCGCGATCGTCGCGACATTGCGCGCGACGGCACCTGACATGCCGCTTGTGGTGAACTCGCCGATCACCTCCTTGATGCCGAGCCCCTCCACCTCGGCGGTGGTGACCTCCGGCTCGCGCATCTCGTAGACGACGTCCAGCTCCCGGTTCTCGGCCCGGGTGCCGACGTCGAGCAGCGGGGCGAAGGTCCGCTCCCAGTCGATCCGCCTGCCCTGCTCGGCAGGGCGGACGGCCGGTGCCGACCCCGCGAAGACGATCCGGGCGTCCCGCGCAGGTTCTTCGGTCGAGGTGAGGGGCCCGCGCACCGCCTGCTGCAGCCGGAAGCGATCGATCTCCACCTCCAGCCCACCGTCCACGGCCGTGAAGTCCAGCGCGCCGCTGATCTGGCCGGGCCGGAGCACGGCCTCGGCATCGTCGCCACGAACCCGCAGCGGGCCGGAGACCAGCGGCCGGACGGTGTCGTCGAGCGTCGCGTGCACCTCCGCCGACGTCACCTCCGGCGGCGTGACCTCCACCGGTACCTCGACCCGGTGCCGCTCCGGCCAGCCGTCTTCGATGGCGGCCACCGCGCCGTCGACGTCGGCGAGCCGCTGGCCCTGGCGCGGTTCGACGGCGAAAGCGTCCACCAGACCGTCCCCGCCCTCGGTCGCCTCGAACCGGATGTCGCCCTCGATCACCGCGCGGTCGATCCGGTCCCGCGCGAGCTCGGTGACCGCCGCCCGCAGTGCGCGGTCGTCGGTGGTGGTCCGCACGTCCACCTCGCGGGTGGTGAAGAAGGACCTGATGCGCACGAGCGGATCGAGCGGCTGGCTGCCGGCCAGTTCGAGCGTCCCCGGCCAGTCGACACCGAGCCCGGACTCGGCGGGATCGAGCTCGGCCTCGACATCGCCCGCCCGCACGGTGACCGGCTCGGTCAGGCGTGGTTCCAGTTCCTCGTGGAGCCTCGCCTCGGCGGCGGCACGGCTCAGCCCGCCGACGTCCACCCCGGCGACGGCGACACCGCGCGGCACATCACCGGCGCTCGACATGAGATCGGCGGCGTAGAGCACCACGAACAGCGCGAGTGCGCCGCCGGTGAGCAGGAAGACCCGGCCGAGCATCCGGCGGAACCGGCTTGGCGGCGCCGGGGTCCCGGCAGGCGAGGGGCCGTCGAACAACTCGTCGACGAGATCCGCGTCGCTGTCCGACATGGCCCCTCCACCGGTTCCTACAAGTAAAGGCCCGTTCCGTGCTCGGTGCGCTCGCTGGCCACCGCGTGCACGTCCCGCTCGCGCAGCACCAGGTACGCCTGGCCCTGGATCTCCACCTCGAGCTGGTCCTCCGGGTTGAACAGCACCCGGTCGGCGGTCTTCACGTTGCGTACATTGTTGCCCACGCCCAGTACATCACCCCACGACAGTCTGCGCGCGACCTGCGCCGTCGCCGGAATCACGATGCCGCCGTTGCTGCGCCGCTCCCCGTCCTCGTCCGGCACCCGGACGAGCACTCGGTCGTGCAGCATCTGGATCTCGAACTTCGCGTCCGTTCCGAGTGATCCGCTGCCGTTTGACACGGAGTTCATGTTACGGGTCACCGGCCATCACGAGGCGCAGCTCGCCGTCGCCCTCCGGGTCGAGCCGGATGGGCACGCCCCAGTCCTGGCGGGTCACCCGGCAGACCGGATGCTCGGCCTCCTCGGCACAGCTCGCCGCCTGCGCCACCACCTGCAACACGCCCTCGCGCGGCCCGTCGGCGAAGACGATCGTGCGGGCCAGCTCGGTACCGCTGCCCGCGCCGTCGGCGAGCAGCTCGGGCGGTGACGCGCTCACCTCCAGCCGGGTGGACGGGCCGAACCGGTCGTCCAGCTTCTCGCCGGGCGGTGGCACGAAGACCACGGAGAAGTCCAGCTCACCTGGCGCGAGCACGGCGGGCGGCCTGCGGACCTCGTGGGCGTCGCCTGCGACCTCCTCCGTGGTGCCGTCGCCGAGCGGCCGAAGCCGGTGTGCCGCCGACTCGACCACAAGCACCCGGCCCTCGGTCACCAGCAGCCCGGACGGTTCGGCCACCCGGCGCACGAGCGTGGAGACGCGGCCGTCGGCCGGGTCGTACCGGCGGACGGCGCCGTTGTAGGTGTCGGCGACGCCGATCGCACCGTCCGGCAGCACCGCGACGCCCAGCGGGTGCTGCAACAGCGCCTGCGCCGCGGGACCGTCGCGGTGGCCGAAGGAGAACAGGTCGGTGCCCACCGCGGTGTGCACGGTGAACGTCTCGCCCGTTCGCTCCACCCAACGCAGCGCCGAGGTCTCGGCGTCGGCGAGCCACAGCCGCTCGCCCGCCGCGGCCAGCCCGGAGGTCTGGGCGAAGAACGCCTCGCCGGCGGGGCCGTCCCGCAGGCCCTCGACCGTCGTGCCCGCGAACCGGCGGACCGTGCCCGCCACCGGGTCGAACAGCCCGAGCGTGTGGTTACCGGCCATCGCGATCACGACACCGCCCGCCTCGGCCCACCACTCGACGTCCCACGGGCTCGTCAGGTCCACCTCGCGGGCGGCGCCCGGCTCCGTCCCCTCGCGCCACTGCCTGCCCGTCCCGGCCACGGTCGTCACGGCGCCGGTCCGCAGATCGACCCCCCGCAGCAGGTGGTTGGCGGTGTCGGCGACCACCAGGTGGTAACCGACCTGGTCGGCGACCTCGGCGGGCAGCAGCGCGAGACCGGACGGCTCGGCGAAGGCGGCCACGTCGAACGCGCCGTCGCGATCGCCCCGCTCGCCGCTGCCGAAGCGGCGCACGAGCGTCTCGGCGTCGGAGGCGAACTCCGCGACCGAGTGGTTGGCCGTGTCCGCGACGAGCACCCTGCCCTCGGCGGTGACCACGGCCTTGCCGGGAAAGCGCAGCTCGGTGGACTCGGTCTCCGCCGGCACGTACGGGCTGCCGCCCCGGCGCAGGCCGCCCTTGGCCTCGTGCTCGCGCACCAGCTCGCCGAGCACCCGGCGCAGTGCCTCCGCGTGGCCCTCACCCGCGGCGACGTGCACCACGTAGCCCTCGGGGTCGACGACGACGAGCGTCGGCCACGCCTTGACGGCGTACTGCTGCCAGGTCTCCAGGTCCGGGTCGTTGAGCACGGGATGGCGCACGCCGTAGCGCTCGACGGCTGCCTCGATCGCGCCGGCCTGACCCTCGTGCTGGAACTTCGGCGAGTGCACGCCGATCGTGACGAGCACGTCGGCGAACTCCTCCTCGATCGGGCGCAGCTCGTCCAGGACGTGCAGGCAGTTGATGCAGCCCGATGTCCAGAAATCCAGCAGCACGATCTTGCCGCGCAGCTCGGCGAGCCGGATCCGCTCGCCGCCGGTGTTCAGCCAGCCGGAACCGGCGAGCTCGGGCGCGCGCACGCGCGGGGTCTCCTTTGATGCGGTCACACCCGTACTCAACGCGACGTCCCGTGGCCGGCTTCCCACCGGGGTCCCGATGTGTGGTGTGCGACTACCGGTCGCGAGTGGGGCCGCCCGCCGGTTCGGTGAGGGTGACCGTGGGCGCCCTGGTGCCGGTCTGCCAGAGCTTGGGCGCGGACGACGCGGGGTGGTTCTGCGCGCCCTGCTCAGCACAGCCGGCGGCGAAGCCGGCCAGCGCGAGCACGGCGACGATCGAAACGGCGTATCGCATCAGATGCCTGTGCTTCAGTAGGGGAAGGACGATATTCCCCCATCGTCACCGGCGGCCACGACGTTACGACTCAGCGCGTTCCTTGAGCCGCCGCAGCGTGGTGGCGATGTTGCGCCGGTTCAGCGCGTCGCGGTCCCGGATGCCGATGAGCGGCCCTGACACGGTCTTCAGCCAGCCCGGCCGCCGGTCCCACGTGCTCTCGGTGACCTGACAACCGTCGCCCGCGGGCGCGATGTCGTACTGCCAGCGTGCGACCGGCAGCGGCCCGGCCGTGACCTCGAAGGAGAAGCGTTCACCCTCGGCGGCCTCGTCGATGGTGCAGTCCGTGCGCCAGCGCCGGAAGCCGTTGCGGTTGCTCCCGCGGAAACGGGCGCCCGGACGCGCCGCCGTGGCACCGCCCAGCCAGCGGTAGCCGGAGTACTCGCCGGCCAGCTCCGCCAGCACGCCCGGGTCGCTGATCAGCGCGTACACCCGCTCGGCCGGCGCGTCGATGTCGATCCGCCCCGTCGCGTTCGGCTCCATGCACCGAACATACCGCCGGTATGCCGGACGTCAACCACCGTTACGTTTCAACGTGCGCGTCACGCCCGCGGCCACCGTCGTCGCGAGCACCCAGCCCATCGCGGTGAACCCGGTGGCCACCCACTTGTCCATGCCGTCCATGTACCAGCGGCCCTTGTTGCCGAAGTCGACGATCGGCACCAGCAGGTCGACGGTGTAGAGCACGGGGTTCCAGTCGAGACCGGTGTCGTCGGCGTTCACCGCGCACCGCTCGCCGAGGTCGGCGAGCCCGAGGCTCGTGCAGTCGTCGCCACCGGAGCCGAACCAGATGCTGCCCGCGACGAGCAGCATCGCCAGCCAGCCGAGCGCACGCACCGGCCGGTAGCCGTAGCCGACCATCCACCGCTGCAGCCAGCTCCACAGCCGGACCCCCGAGCCGAGCATCCGGTAACCACTGGACAGCGACTCGTACCGGTACTGCTGCTTCTTCAGCAGCACAGTGTCGGCGTGCTCCTCGTTACCGCTCGTGCGCAGCATCGTCGCCAGCTGGTCGTAGGGCCCTGGCCGGTAGCCGCCCATCGCGGAGCGCAGCATCGCGATCCGCCGCGCCACCGCGTCGTCGTCGCGCAGCGGGATCGGCGTCTCCAGTGCGTCGTAGCGGAAGCCCTCCAGCTCGACCCCGCCGCTCGCCTGCCACAGCGCGGGCGTGTCGTCGAGGGTGCCGCACCTGGCGCCGCGGAGCACGACCCTGCCCTGCGGCGGCCGGGCAGGCGTCAACATGAACTCCTCGGCGGCCGCGTCTCCCGTGTCGAGGGCGATCCCGTGCCGCGGCATCGATTGCAGCTCGGCCCCGGTCAGGTCGATCCGCCTCGAGGCGACCGCGCCGTCCAGCGTCACACCACCCTGTGCCCGGAACACTCGATGCTGGAAAGAGCTGAGCAGCAGGCTGCGTTCCACCTTCGCCGAGCGCAGGTCCACCGACCAGCTGCTCGACTCGGTCACCCGTGGCTGCCGGAAGTCGGTGCCGTAAAGCTCGATGCTCCCGCCGACCTCGACACCCTGCAGCCGCAACGTGCCCGACACTTCCGAGCCGATCAGTTTCAGGTCGCCCGACACCTTGGTGCGCCGCGCCGAGACGACATCGCGCTCGGGATGGAAGAACGTCGCGTTCGAGATGAGCACGTTGCCGCGCACCGTGGCGTCGGCGAAGCGGATCTGCCCCTCGGTCCACAGGTCCGCCCCGTCGATGTCTCCGCTGATCTCGCTGCCGTCCAGGTGCAGCGCCCGGTCGTGGTAGGGCGGGGTCTTGCCGCGCAGTACGTGGATGCGCGCCCCGGCCAGCCGCAACGAGCCGCCGAGGCGGGCGTTGACCATCCGGACGGTGCCGGTCACGTCGAGCTGGTCGCTGAGCTCGACGTTACCGCCCACGTGCAGCCGGTCGGCGATGATCGCCGGTCGCGGATCGACGTACCAGTCGCCCGTCTTCCACGCGTCGACGACGATCTCGCCGGTCTGGTCGACGACCAGCTCGGCACCGCGGAAGATGATGTCGCCGTCCACCTTCATGCTGGGCAGGAAGAGCATGCCATTCGCGGTGAACCGGCGTCGCTGCGCGGCCTGGCCGAAGCTGTCCACCTCGCACAGCAGGCTGCCGCCCGCGTGCAGGCCGTTGCCGTTGAGCGCGAAGCCGTCGGGATTGTCCAGTGTGGCGCCGGAGAAGTTGATGTTGCCGCCGGTGCGCAGGCCGGGCAGCCGGACCTCGCCGCTGGCCTCCAGCCGGTAGGCGAGCAGCGCGCCGGTGATCACCAGGCGGTCGGCCTGGATCGCCTTGCCGCGCGGGTGCACGACCCGGGTGCGGGTCAGCACCACCGAGCCCTCGATCACCGCGTCGGTGAAGTTGACCGCGGCGTCCGGGACGCCCCGCTCCTTGTCGACGGCCCTGCGCACGGTGGTCTCGTTGTCGGCGCGGCCACCGGTCTCGACCTCCACGATGCTACGGATCAGGCGGACGTCGTTGCGGCTGCGCAGGTTGCGCGCCTTCAGCCCGGGCAGCCAGCACTTGCGGAACACCAGGCCGAGCAGGTTGGCCTCGCGCACGTCAGGCGGCTGCTCGAAGCGGCAGCGCTCGAACCGGAAGAGGTACTGCAGGTCGGCGGCCCGCAGGTCGAGCCTTCCGGTGATGTAGGCGTCCTCGACCTGCACGATCGGCGCGTTCGTGGCCTGCTTGCGCCAGCGCCGGAGCCCGCCGGTGTCCGGGTCGAGGAACGGGCGCAGCAGGTCGGCCGCCCTGACCTCGTACGCCTTGCCGGGGTTGGGATCGAACGGGTCGAGCGGCGGGCGTTCCGTGTCCCCGCCTGCCGGCTGGCCGTCCTCGGCGTCACCGGACTCGCGCGTACCGAGGCGGCGAAAGCCCGGCATCTACGGCTCCTCTGCTCGCGTCCACTGCGCGCACTCGGACGCATACCGCCCGCACCCGGTTCCCGCCGGCCTTACGGCAACGCAGATCACCGAACGACGTCGGCGAGGCGTACGGCAGGACGTGCACAGCGGACAACCGATTCCTCAGGTTGCTCCTACAGCGTTGCCCGGTAGCCCAGTGCCCGCGCCACCGCCGCGCGCAGCCCGGCGGCCCCGGTGCGCGCCCACGCCAGGTGCAGGTCCGGCCGTACCAGCAGCCAGCCGGTGTCGCCACCGAGCAGCCGGGCCAGGGAACCGCTCGGGTCACGGTGCCCGCCCGGCCCGATCCGTACCGTCGTGACCCCTGGCACCCGCACCGCCCGTTCCGTCGCACCGGCCAGCTGGAGAAGACACGGTCCGGCGTCCACGAGATCGTAGAGGCGGGTCGTGGCGCCGGTGGGAGAGCGCAGCACCGGGTTGGGCAGCCGAACCCCGGCCGCCCGCTCGGCGCCGTCCAGCAGCGGGGAGGCCGGCACCCGTAGGTCGATCATGGCGAGGTTGCGGAGCCGTTCCCGGCGACTGGCCGGGACGGCCAGGCCCAGCCGCATCAGCTGGAACACGGCGGCGCGGACCGGGCGCGGGGCCTGGAGGCCGATCCGGGTGAGCAGGCTGACGTGCCGGGACACCCTACCGACCATGGCTCGGCGCTCGACCTCGTACGAGTCGAGCAGCCCGTCGAGGTCGCCGCCACGCACGGCGTTGGCCAGTTTCCACGCGAGATTGTGGGCGTCCTGAATTCCTGCGTTCATGCCCTGACCGTTGGCGGGCGGGAAAGCGTGGGCGGCGTCGCCCGCCAGTAGCACGCGGCCGGAGCGGAACCGGGGGCTGGCGCGGCGCTGGAACTGGAACCGGCTGGCCCAGACCACCTCGACCGGGCCGTCGCCGAGAACCTCGGCCGCGCGGGCTCGGACCTCCGATCCCGGTACCGGCTCGCCGGGCACGGGCGCTCCGGACTCCACCCGGATGATCCGCCAGTGTCCCGGCCTCAGTCGCTGCGCACCGGTGATGCCGCGGCGGCCGTTGTGCAACCGAGGCCAGGGCAGGGCGTCCCGGTCGTCATCGATGCGCACGTCGGCGAGGGTGGGCCGGAGCGGGAAGGTGACGCCGGGAAACGGGATTTCCACCGCGTCCCGCACGAAACTGCCGGTGCCGTCGCAGCCGACCACGAACGCGGCAGTCAGCGTACGAGTCGCCGCACCCTCGTCGACGGTCAGCTGCACGCCGTCGGGGCGGGCATCGAGCGCCACCGCCTCCGTGCCGAACCGGACATCGCACCAGCCGGAGTCGCGCACGGCTGCCAGTAGCAACCGCTCGGTCTCCCCCTGCTCCAGGAACAACACGCCGGCCCGGTCGGCCTCCTGGTCCAGTTCGGTGAAGTCGAAGGACAGCAGCGGTCGGTGGCTCGTCGGCCCTGGGTGGATCGGCATCGTGCGCTTCAACGCACCGGCGGCGTGGAGTTCCCCGGCCACCCCCCCACTGTCCGAGGATCTCCATGCTCCGCAGGTGGAGCGCGGGAGCACGGGACTGCCGGTTCGGCGAGGGCTTGCACTCCACCAGCACCGATCGCACCCGATGCCGGGCCAGGCCAAGGGCGAGGGCTAGCCCGACCGGCCCGCCGCCCACGATCCCCACCTGCGTCTGTGTCGCCCTTCTCGCCGGTGTGGTCACGATCACATACTAACCGACGCGTCGGTCAGTTACCAGTCCGTCGGTCAAGGATCGGCTACCATGCCCTGCGGGTACAGCGGAGCCATGCGGCGCCGAGCAGCAGCAGGGAGGCGGGAATGTCGCGCGCGAAGGCGGTAACCGACCGTGTCCGCCGGGACGGGCGTAGCACCGACACCGCCACGCGGATCCACGAGGTGGCGCTGGAACTGTTCATCAGCCAGGGCTTCGGCAAGACCACGATGCAGCACATCGCCGACCGGCTTGCGCTGACGAAGTCGGCCCTCTACTACCACCACCCCACCAAGGCCGACCTGGTACGCAGCGCGGTGCAACCGGCTATCGACGAGGTCGACGCGTTTCTGGCCGGCGCCGCCGACGCCCGGCTGACCACCCGGGAGCTGCTCGAGCAGTTCTTTGACCTGAACTACCGCAACCGGACGGTGTTCCTCGCCCTGCTCCGCGACCCGAGCGGACTCGCGGAGGTGGACGCCGAGGACTGGGTGCCGCGGCTGGCCCAGGAGTTCCAGCGACTGCTGGCCGGGCCCGACGCCAGCAGCTGGCGCCGGATCTGTGCGGTGATGGCGGCCAACGGGCTGAGCCGGTCGGCGACCCTGCTCACGGACATCCCGCCCGCGGAGCTGCGGGAGCTGTCGGTACGTGCCGCCCTCGCCCTGCTGGAGCAGCCGCCGCCCGCCCCTTGACCAGCGGCCTAAGTCTCTGCCCCCGTGACCGGCACGTGGGTCGGATTGAGCACGCGAGCGAGGAAGCCCTTCGTGCGCTGCTGCCGCGGCTCGCCGATCACCTGGGCGGGCGGACCCTCCTCGACGATCCCGCCGTCGTCCATGAAGAGCACCTTGTCGGCCACCTCGCGGGCGAACTGCATCTCGTGGGTCACCACGAGCATCGTCATACCCTCCTCGGCGAGCTGCCGCATGACCGAGAGCACGTCCCCGACCAGCTCGGGGTCCAGCGCTGACGTCGGCTCGTCGAACAGCATCACCGCCGGGTCCATCGACAATGCCCTGGCGATCGCGGCCCGCTGCTGCTGCCCACCGGACAGCTGGGCGGGCATCGCGCCGGCCTTCTCCGCGAGCCCGACCTTCTCCAGGTTCTTCCGCGCGACCGCATCGGCCTCCGCCCGGTCGCGCTTGAGCACCTTGCGCTGGGCGATGGTGAGGTTCTCCAGCACGGAAAGGTGGCCGAAGAGGTTGAACGCCTGGAACACCATCCCGATGCCCCGGCGGGCGCGGTCGATGTCCACGTCCGGGTCGGTGACCTCGAACCCGTTCACCACGATCCTGCCCGCGTTCGGTTCCTCCAGGAAGTTCACGCACCGCAGCAGCGTGGACTTGCCCGATCCGGAAGGGCCGATGATGCACACGACCTCGCCGCGCCGGACGCTCATGTCGATGCCTTTGAGCACCTCCAGCTCACCGAAGGACTTGTGCAGGTCGACGACCTCGACGATCGCCTCGTTCATGCGGTCACCTTCAACCCTTGTTCCTGCTTGCGGCCGGCCCTGCCCTCGAGGTAACGCGACAGGTGGCCCAGCGGGATCGTGATGAGCAGATAGCACAGCCCGGCGAGCAGGATCGGTGTCAGCGAGTTCGTCGCGTTGAGTCCCTCGCGGCCGAACTTGGCCAGCTCGTACTCGTCGCGGGTGAGGCCGAGCAGATAGATCAGCGACGAGTCCTTGGTCAGCAGGATCAGCTCGTTGGTCAGCGGCGGCAGGATGATCCGGAACGCCTGCGGGATCACCACGGTCAGGTTGGTCCGTCCCGGCGACATACCGAGCGAGCGGGCCGCCTCGACCTGCCCCTTCGGCACGGCCTGGATGCCGGCGCGCAGCGTCTCGGCGATGTAGGCGGACCCGACCAGGCCCAGCGCGATGGCGGCGGTGGAGTAGATCTCGAACCTGATGTTGAAGGCCAGTGGCACGCCGAAGCCCAGCGCGATGAACACCAGCAGGGCCGGGACGCCGCGGAAGAACTCGATGTAAACCGTGGCGATCCACCGGTACGGTGCCACCGACGACAGCTTCATCAGCGCCAGCACCAGGCCGACGCCGAGGCCGAGGCCGAACCCGAGCGTGGTGTAGATGACCGTGTTGACCAGCGCGGTCGTGAAGATCGCCGGGATCTGTCTGGCCGCCGCGTCGACGTTGAAGAAGGCCTGCAGGATCGTGTCCCAGTCGGCGAGGACGCCGACGGCCACTATCCCGAGCACGAGGACGGCGTACTGGGCGTTGCGGAATGCCTGCGCGCGCTTGCGCCGCGACATCGCCATGAAGCGAACTCCTCGAGAAATGGCTCGTGAGTGCGTAACCGAGTGCTAACCCGGCCACGCACTCACGAGACGTCGGCTACTTGCTCTCCGGCTTCGTACCGAACCACTTCTCGTAGATCTTGTCGTAGGTGCCGTCGCTCTTCGCCTTGTCGAGCACCTCGTTCACCTTCGCCAGCAGCGCACCGTTGCCGGTGCGCACGGCGATGCCGTACTCCTCGCCGGTCTCGAACTCCTCGGTGACCTCGGTGTCGGTGTTCTCCTTGGCGAAGTAGAACAGCACCGAGTTGTCGTTGATGCCCGCGTCGATCTGGCCGGTCTTCACCGCGGTCTGCAGCAGCGCGAGGTCCTCGTACTGGCGCGTCGTGTAGCCGAACTTCTCCCTGTTCTCGGTGGCGTACTCTTCGCCGGTGGTGCCCAGTTGCACGCCCAGGGTTTTGCCCTGCAGGTCCTCCATGGTCTTGATGCCGGAGTCCTTCTTGACGATCAGCGCCTGATTCGCGTCGAAGTAGCCGTTCGAGAAGTCCATCACCTTCTCGCGCTCCTCGGTGATGGTCATCGCGGCCGCCGCCAGGTCGCACTGACCGGTCTCGAACGAGGCGCCCGACTCGATGCCCTCGAACGAGGTGTCGAAGATCGACTGCTCGACCCCGAGGTCCTTCGCCACCAGGTCGACGAGGTCGACGTCGAAGCCGACCGTCTCACCACCCTCGGTGAACTGGAACGGCGGGTAGGGCAGGTGGGTACAGGTGGTCAGCTGGCCCTCGTTGATCAGCGAGACCTCGCCACCGGCCTGCGTGTCACCGCCTGTGTTCACCTGCTCCGCGCAGCCGGCCGCGGTGGCGACCAGGGCCAGCGCGGGAATCAGGATGAGCGCCCTGAGGTTGCTTCGACGCGCCACTTGTCACTCCTAGTAGTTCTTACTGGTTGAGTGCACGCATACTGCCACTCTTGAGTGCCAGTGCACAGCATCGGGGCGTTACGGACCCGTTGCGGCGACGTCGCGTAGTGGCTCGGTAACCGCTCCGTGACATGCCCCTGCCGGGCAGCGCACGCGGGTGAGCGACGATGGGCACCATGAACAACAGCTCCGCCCCGAGGCTGCCTCCGGCCGGCCGCCGGGCGCGATCGGCGCGCGCGAGGACCAACGGCAGGCCCGGCGCACAGTTCGACGGCTACCTCTGGCCGGGCAGGCCCTTCCCGACCGCCTACGACGAGATGTTCGACGGCGACGGCGTCGTGCGCTCGCCGTACCGGGCGCTGTACGAGTCGATCGCGGGCATGGACAGCGCCGACCTGACCGCCCGCGCGGCCGCGCTGGACCGGGCGATGGTCGATCAGGGCATCACGTTCTCGCTGTCCGGGCAGGAGCGGCCGCTCGGGCTCGACCTGGTGCCCAGGGTCATCCCTGCGGCGGAGTGGTCGAAGCTGGAACGCGGGGTCGCGCAGCGCGTACGCGCGCTGGAGGCGTTCCTCGCCGACATCTACGGCGACGCCCAGATCCTCGCCGACGGCGTCCTGCCGCGCAGGCTGCTCACCTCGTGCAAGCACTTCCACCGGGAGGCCTTCGGCGTCAACCCGCCCAACGGCGTGCGCATCCACGTCGCGGGCGTCGACCTGGTGCGCGACGAGGAGGGTTCCTTCCGCGTACTGGAGGACAACCTGCGCAACCCGTCAGGGGTGTCCTATGTGATGGAGAACCGGCGCACGATGGCGCGGGTCTTCCCCGACCTGTTCGCCAAGCACCGGGTCCGGCCGGTCGGCGACTACTCGACACACCTGCTGCGGTCGCTGCGGGCGGCGGCCGCGCCCAACGTCGCCGACCCGACGGTCGTGGTGCTCACGCCCGGCATCCACAACTCGGCCTACTTCGAGCACTCGCTGCTGGCCCGGCAGATGGGGGTGGAGCTGGTCGAGGGCCGCGACCTGTTCTGCCGGGACAACATCGTGTACGTGCGCACCACCGAGGGCGAGCGGGCGGTGGACGTGATCTACCGCCGCATCGACGACGAGTTCCTCGACCCGGTCCACTTCCGGCCCGACTCCGTACTCGGGGTGGCGGGGGTGCTCAACGCCGCCCGCGCGGGCAACGTGGTGATCGCCAACGCGGTCGGCAACGGCATCGGCGACGACAAGCTCATCTACACCTACGTGCCCGAGATGGTCCGCTACTACCTCGGTGAGAAGCCGCTGCTGCCCAACGTGGACACCTACCGCTGCTGGCTGCCGGACGAGCTGGATCACGTGCTCCGGCACCTGGACGAGCTGGTGATCAAGCCGGTCGAGGGTTCCGGCGGGTACGGCATCGTGTTCGGGCCGACGGCGAGCCAGCGCGAGCTTGCGGCGCTGCGCCGCAGGATCCGCACCGAACGCCGCGACTGGATCGCGCAGCCGGTGGTGCAGCTGTCCACAGTACCGTCCAAAGTGGAAGGCAAGGTCGCGCCGCGCCACGTCGACCTGCGCCCGTTCGCCGTCAACGACGGCAAGGACATCTTCGTACTGCCCGGCGGGCTGACCCGGGTGGCGCTGCCGGAGGGCAGCCTGATGGTGAACTCGTCGCAGGGTGGCGGCTCCAAGGACACGTGGGTGCTGGCCGCGCGCTCGTCGAGCGCCGAGCGCGAGCTGGCCTCACCCGCACTGGCGGAGACCTCTACTGTGGACGGACTCGCCGTCGAGCAGGGACCCGAGCTGAGCACGGAGCAGCAGCAACAACAACAGCAACAGCAGTCTTCGCAGTAAGCCGTAAGGAGGGATAGTGCTCGCACGAAACGCCGAATCGTTGTACTGGATCGGCCGGTACGTGGAGCGGGCCGACGACACGGCCCGCATCCTCAACGTGTCCGTCCACCAGCTGCTGGAGGACGCGAGCATCGATCCCGACTACGCCAGCCGCCAGTTGCTGGCCGTGCTCGGCATCGCACCGGGGGAGCTAGCCGAGCTGGACGTCTGGAAGCTGACCGAGCTGGTCGCCTACACCAAGGACAACGCGAGCTCGATTGTCGGCTCGATCACCAACGCCAGGGAGAACACCCGCGGCGCCCGCGAGGTGGTCTCGACCGAGCTGTGGGAGTGCCTGAACGCCACCTGGAACGCCGTGCCGGAGCGGCAGCGCTACGCCCGCCGCGCCGGTCCGCACGCGTTCCTGTCCTTCGTGGAGGAGCGCGCCGCGATGTTCGCCGGGCTCGCCGACTCGACGATGAGCCGCGACGACGGCTGGCTGTTCATGGTGCTCGGCCGCTCCGTCGAGCGCGCCGACATGGTGGTGCGGCTGCTGCTCTCCCGCGTACAGGACCGCGCGTCCTCACCGGGCTGGGTCACCGTGCTCAGCTCGGCCGGCGCGCAGGACACCTTCCTGCGCACCTACCGGGGCGCGCTGGACGCGAGCCGGGTCGTGCAGTTCCTGCTGCGCGACACCTTGTTCCCCCGGTCGGTGTTCTACGCGCTGCGGCAGGCCGAGTCCTGCCTCGACCAGCTCGACCGCGGCAGTGCGGGGCAACCGGGGCGGGGCAACGAGAAGTCGGAGGCGTTGCGCCTGCTCGGCCGGGCCCGCAGCGAGCTGGAGTTCCTCCGGCCCTCGGACCTGCTCGACGAGCTGCCGCGCAGGCTGATCAGCCTGCAGACCGCGATCCGGGACGTCGGGGAGGCGGTCTCGGTCCAGTACTTCCACTCCTCGCCCTGGGTGGCGTGGCGTGGCGCGGAGGTATCGCTGTGAGCGAGGAAAGCTGGCAGATCCGGGTGGTGCACAGCACCGGCTATCACTATGCGTCGCCCGCGACGCAGTCGTACAACGAGGCGCGGCTGACCCCGCGCTCCGACCGGCGGCAGAGCGTGGTGGCGACCCGGATCGAGACGACGCCTGCCACCCGCGCCTACCGCTACACCGACTACTGGGGCACCGTGGTCACGTCGTTCGACCTGCACGCGCCGCACACCGAGTTCACCGTGCTGGCGACGTCGGTGGTGGAGACGAACGAGGCCACGGAGCCGATCCGCGACGCGAGCTGGCGGGACCTGCGCTCGGACGCGGTGATCGACGAGCACACCGAGTACCTGGAGACCACCAAGTACACGCCCCGGGACCGGGAGCTTGCGTCCGTGGCCAGGGAGCTGCGCAAGGGCAGGGACCCGACGGGCACCGCGCTCGCGATCTCCCAGTGGGTGCACGACCAGCTGACCTACCGGCCGGGCAGCACCGGCGTGCACAGCACGGCGACCGACGCGTGGCGGGCCCGCGAGGGCGTGTGCCAGGACTACGTGCACGTGACGCTGGTGATGCTGCGGGCGATCGGCATCCCGGCGCGCTACGTCTCCGGCTACCTGCACACGCGGCCCTCCGCCGCGCTCGGCGAGACCGTGCAGGGGGAGAGCCACGCGTGGGTGGACGTGTGGACCGGCGGCTGGTGGGCGCACGACCCGACGAACGCGATCGGCGTCGGACCTCGGCACGTGTGGGTCGCCACCGGCCGCGACTACGCCGACGTGGCACCGTTGAAGGGCATCTTCACCGGCGGGGCCAAGTCGCACCTGGACGTCTCGGTAGAGCTGACCAGGCTCGCCTGACTCGTGAGTGCCTACGCGAGTTAGAACTCGGGTGGGCACTCACGAGGTGGCCGGACCGGTTCCAGCCGGACGATCTCCGGATGCGTCCCGGACAGGCTGACCGGACGGCGCTCCCGCGGCACCAGCCCGGCCCTCGCCGCCTCGGCCAGGTGGCGGTCGGGGTCCGGCAGCAGCAGCACCGTCGTGCCGTCCGGCCGCAGCACCCTGCGCAGCTCTCGCCAGAACCACCGGGGGTTCCTGGCAAGTGTCCCGGACGGTGGCACCTGCCGGTTCCACGGTGGGTTGCTCACCACCATGTCGACCGTGCCCGTCGGCACCGGTAGCCGGCCGGCGTCGGCCACCGCCCAGCCGACGCCGGTGCCCGCACCGTTGGCGGTCGCCGCCGCCACCGCCGCCGGGTCGCGGTCGTAGCCGACGATGGAGAGCGTGTGCTCGGTCAGCGCCGCCTCGATCGGGATGGTGCCTGCCCCGCAAAAGGGATCCAGCAGCCGGGCACCGTTGACCGGGCGGGCCAGCCGCACCAGTGCCCCCGCCAACGGCGGATGCAGGCTGCCCGGGCGGGATATCCGGCGGTAGTCCCTCCGGTGCGCAGGACGCGCGCCGATTCGCAGCGCCAGGACGGCACGGTCGTCGGCCACCGTGACCCGCCAGGAGAGCCCGCCCGGCGGTGGAGCCACTCCGCCACGCCTGCTGCGGTACGGCAACCCGGTGCCGGCGGCCAGTGGCTCACCGACCGCGTCTTCGATGTCGTACCGGGTGTAGTTGCGGCGTCCGAGGAAGGACGCCGAGACGTCCACGCTGCCCGGCGCAGCCGCACCTCCGCATCGACGGCGAAGAGCCAGCAGTGGCCGCACCGGCAGTTCCCCGGCTGCCCGCGCCAGCAGCCGCAGGTCGGCCCGGCTGCGGCCGATCCCCGTCACCGTGGCCCCCACGAGAAACACGTCGTCCGCGCAGCGCAGGCCGAGCACCGCCGGACCGGGCGCGGCGCAGCGGAACCACACCTCGCGATGTCCCAGGTGTTCGACCCGGCCCAGCCCGCCACAGCGAATTTCCTCCGCCACCACCGGCTCGATGCCCCGAATCGTCCGCGCCACCAGGCGCGCGGCCGTCACGGCGTGACGACGGCGCCTGGACGCGGTGCAGCGCCGGCGCGCGGGCGCGCCGGTACCCGAAAGATCATTGATCTTCTCCCACGTCGCGACCCGGAGCGGTCTGCCGCACCGCTCCGCATCGCTGGCGAGGGGATGTCCGCGACTCGCCAGCGGCCGCGTCAGACTCGGAAGAAGAAACTCATGACCGCGATCATAACCGAAGGGAGCACTGTCCTACCTGCGGGAAAAGCTGGCCGCAACGAGGGTCACGAGGTGGCGTGGGCGTGCAGCAGGTGGGCGACGGCCTCGGTCACCCGCTGCGCGTGGGGCAGGTTCAGCCACTCGTCCGGCACGTGGGCGTTGGAGTCCGGGCCGAGCGCACCGGTCACCAGGAACTGCGCGTCCGGGTACTTCTTGCCGAGCAGGCCCATGAACGGGATCGAGCCGCCGAGGCCGACGGCCCGCCACGGGGCGCCGAACACGCCGTCGCTCACGGCGTCCAGCCCGGCCGCCAGCCAGGGCGCCGTCTCGGGCGCATTCCAGCCGTCGGCGCTCTCGTCGCCGACGATCTCGACCGTCGCCGAGTACGGGACGTCGGTGGTGAGCGCCTTCCGCACGGCCGCGAGCGCGGCCGCCGAGTCGGCGGTCGGTGGCAGCCGGAAGCCCAGCGCGAGCGTGGTGGAATCGCGCAGCACGTTGCCCGCGTCGGCCGCCTCGGGCAGTCCCGAGGCGCCGATGACGGACAGCGAGGGCCGCCACCCGTTGTTCAGCAGCAACTCGACCTCGTCCTCGGCGACGGTCCTGGTGTCGCCGTGCAGCGGGAACGAGCCCCTGACCGCCCCGGGGGCGACCTCGGCGGTGGCCTTCGCCTCCGCCACGCGGTTCGCCGGGATCTCGACGTTGCACTCTGCCAGGGTGATCTCGCCCGTCTCGGCGTCCTCGAGCCGGTCGAGGAGCCGGCGCAGCACCCGGAAGGAACTGGGCACGATCCCGCCGGCCAGACCCGAGTGCTGCGCGGATCCGAGCACGCGCACGGTCACGTGCACCTGCAGCAGGCCCCGCAGGCTCGTGGTCAGCCACAGCCGCTCGTAGTCGTTGCCGCCCGAGTCGAGGCAGACCACGAACGAGACCTGGCCGAGCCGGTCGCTGAGGTGGTCGAGGTAGGCGGGCAGGTCCGGGCTGCCGGACTCCTCACCGGTCTCCAGCAGGACGACGGCCCGCGCGTGCCCGCCACCGGCCGCGCGGACGGCCTCCAGCGCGGCCGTCGCCGCGTAGCCTGCGTAGCCGTCGTCAGCCGATCCCCGGCCGTAGAGACGATCGTCGCGGACCACCGGGGTCCACGGGCCCAGACCGTCGGACCAGCCCCCGAGCGGCGGCTGCTTGTCGAGGTGGCCGTAGAGCAGCACGGTTCCCCGGTCCTCGGCGCCCTCGGTCGCCGGGACGTCCAGCAGCAGCACCGGGCTGCGGCCCTCGAGGCGGACCACGTCGACGCGCGCGCCGGGGATCTCCCGCGCGGCGAGCCAGCTCCTGACGTGGCCGACGGCGGCGTCCAGGTGCCCGGTGCCCGCCCAGTCGGGATCGAACGACGGCGAAAGGGCAGGGATCTCCACCAGGCGGGACAGGCTGGGCAGGATGTCGTCGGCCCAGAGCGCTCGAACGGTGTCTCGTACGGTTCGCGATTCCACGCCGCCATCCTGCCATCCGGCTGGAAGGTCACAGTTCGGCTCGGCTCTTGCTCGCACGCATGGTAAGCGCATAACGTCCGTATTCGTTGTGATCCACATCACTTTGGCAACTAAGGAGTGGATCCTTGGCGCCACCCATGCTCTCCGTGAGCAACCTCGAAGTCGTCTACGACGACGTGGTGCTCGTCCTCCGCGGGTTGAGCCTGCGAGTCCCCACGGACTCGATCGTCGCGCTGCTCGGCGCGAACGGCGCCGGGAAGACCACTCTCCTGCGTGCGGTCACCGGCCTGCTGACGCCGCACCGCGGCAAGATCACCAAGGGCACGGTGCGGCTCGGGGACGCCGACATCACCGCGGCCGACCCTGCCGACGTGGTGCGCAAGGGCATCGCGCAGGTCATGGAGGGCAGGCGGGTCTTCGCCGAGATCACCGTCGACGAGAACCTGCGGGCCGGGGCGTACACCCGCCGCTCGCGCGCGGAGATCCAGGAGTCCTACACCCGCGTGCTCGACCTGTTCCCGGTGCTGGCGCAGCGCCGCAGGTCCGTCGCGGGCTACCTGTCCGGCGGCGAGCAGCAGATGCTCGCGATCGGCAGGGCGCTCATGGCACAGCCCAGGCTGTTGCTGCTCGACGAGCCCTCGCTCGGGCTCGCGCCGAAGCTCGTCGAGCAGGTTCGCGACATCGTCGTGCAGATCAACCGGCAGGGCACGAGCGTGCTGCTGGTGGAGCAGAACGCGGTGATGGCGCTGGAGATCGCCGACTCGGGTTACGTGTTGGAGACCGGGCAGGTCGTCAAGGACGGCCCGGCCGCGGAGCTGCTGGCCGACGAGGACATCCGCGAGTTCTATCTCGGTTCGGCCGGCGGCGAACGGCGCTCCTTCGCCAAGGTCAAGAGCTACCGGAGGAAGAAGCGATGGAGCGCGTGAGTGAGCCGTCGGAAACGGGCGCGCTGCTCGAGGTGCGCGACCTCACCCTGCACTTCGGTGGCGTGACGGCGCTGGACAGCGTCGGCTTCGAGGTGCGGCGGGGCGAGCTGTTCGCGGTGATCGGCCCGAACGGTGCAGGCAAGACCTCCATCTTCAACTGCCTCAACGGCGTCTACCGCCCGCAGCGGGGCACGATCGCGCTGGACGGCCGCTCGCTGCTCGGACGGGCGCCTGCGGAGATCGCCACCCTCGGCGTGGCGCGCACGTTCCAGAACCTCGGCCTGTTCGGGCACCTCACCGTCGTCGAGAACCTGATGCTCGGCAGGCACCACCTGATGCGGACGGGGTTCTTCTCGGGGATGTTCTGGTGGGGCAGGGCCAAACGCGAGGAGGTGGCGCACCGGGCCGCGGTCGAGGAGATCGTGGAGCTGCTCGAACTGGAGCCCTACCGCCGGATGCCCGCCGGGATGCTGCCCTACGGCGTGGCCAAGCGCACGGAGCTGGGCCGCGCGCTGGCGATGCGGCCGCGGCTACTGCTGCTCGACGAGCCCGTCGCCGGGATGAACCTCGAGGAGACCGAGGACACCGCCCGCTACCTCCTCGAAGCCCGCCGCGAGCTGGGGCTCGCGATGATCCTCGTGGAGCACGACATGAGCCTGGTGATGGATCTCGCCGACCGGGTGCTGGCACTGGACTTCGGGGTCGCCATCGCCACTGGCGAGCCGGGCGAGATACAGGAGAACCCGCAGGTGATCGAGGCCTACCTCGGCGGTGCGGCATGAGTGCGCACGCGGTCGTGAGTGGCGACACGAGTTCTAACTCGGGTGCGCACTCACGAGCCACGCTGCCCGGCAAGCTGCTGGAGAACGCCCGCGACCGGGGCTCCGCGGTGGCGCTGCGCGAGAAGCACCGCGGGCTCTGGCGCGAGTGGACGTGGGCGGAGTACGCCGCCCGGGTCGCCAACGTCGCCGCCGGGCTGCGGGAGCTCGGCGTCGGGCCCGGCGACCGCGTGGCGATCCACGCCGAGAACCGGCCGGAGTGGGTGATCGCCGACCTCGCCGTGCAGGGCCTCGGGGCGCAGTGCGTCGGCATCTACCCGACCTCGCCGGAGGCCGAGGTCGAGTACCTGCTCGCGCACTCCCGCTGCCGGGTGCTCGTCACCGAGGACGAGGAACAGCTCGACAAGGCCGTCGCCGTGCTCGACCGGCTGCCCGCGCTGGAACACATCGTGCTGATCGACCCGCGCGGCGTCGACCTGGCGGCCTCCGGGCCGGTCACGTTCGCGGACCTCGAAGAACGCGGTGCGGCGGCCACCGACCCGGCCGCCGCCTACGCCGGGTCCGTCGCCGCGCTCGACGAGTCCGCGACCGCGATCATCGTCTACACCTCCGGCACCACCGGACCGCCCAAGGGCGCGCTGATCTCCCACGCCAACCTGGTCGCCTCGGGCCGCACGTTCGTCGAGGCGCTCGGCGGCAGGCCGGACGACGAGGTGCTCAGCTACCTGCCGCTCTGCCACATTGCGGAGCGGCTGACGTCGGTGATCGACTCGGTGTGGGCGGGGTCGGTGGTCAACTTCGGCGAGGGCGGCCCTTCCTTCGCCCACGACCTCCGCGACGTGCAGCCCACGGTGTTTCTCGGCGTGCCGCGGGTCTGGGAGAAGATGCTCGCCGGCGTCGAGAGCCGGATGACGGACGCGAGCAGGCTCAAGCGCGCGACCTACCGCTTCTGCCTGCGCCAGGGCAGGCGTATCGCGCCACGGCGGATGCGCGGCGAGGCGACCCTCGCCGACCGGATGCTGCGCGCCCTGTGCGAGCTGCTCGTCTTCCGGCCGCTGCGGGAACGGCTCGGCCTGGTCAGGGTGCGCGTGGCGGTCAGCGGTGCGGCACCGATCGCGCCACAGGTGCTGGAGTACCTGTGGGCCATCGGGGTGCCGGTGCGCGAGGGCTACGGGCAGACCGAGAACACGGCGATCTGCACGCTCACCCCGGCCGGCGACGTGCGGCTCGGCTCGGTCGGCACCGCGCTGCCCGGTGTGGAGCTGCGGATCGCCGCGGACGGCGAGATCCTGACCCGCTCGGCGGGCGTGTTCTCCGGCTACCTCGACAATCCGGAGGCCACGGCGGCGACCGTCGACGAGGACGGCTGGCTGCACACCGGGGACGTCGGGGAGATCGACCACGACGGGTTCCTGCGGATCACCGACCGCAAGAAGGACATCCTCATCACCGCGGGCGGGAAGAACATCTCCCCTTCGGAGATCGAGAACCGGCTCAAGGTCTCGCCCCACATCCGCGAGGCCGTGGTGATCGGCGACCGCCGCAAGTACCTCACCGCACTGATCGGCATCGAGCTGGACACCGTCGGGGACTGGGCCCGGCGCCGCGGGCTGGACTACACCACCTACGCGGACCTGTCCGCGAAGCCGGAGGTGCGCGCACTCGTCGAGAGCGTGGTCGCCGAGATCAACCACGGGCTGGCGAGCGTCGAGCAGCTCAAGCGCTTCACGCTCATCACCAAGGAACTCGATCACACCGACGGCGAGCTGACCGCGACGCAGAAGGTGAAGCGCCGGGCCGTCGAGCGCCGCTTCGAGACCGAGATCGAGGCGATGTACCGGTGACGACCTTTCTGCAGAACTGCTTCGCGGGCCTCTCGCTCGGCTCCACGTACGCACTCGTGGCGCTGGGCTTCGTGGTGATCTACAAGTCGACCGGCGTGATCAACTTCGCGCAGGGCGGGCTGCTCGCGCTGGGTGCCTACCTCGGCTACACCTTCTCCAACAACCTGGCCGTCGCGTTCGCCGTCGCGGTGCTGCTGTGCTGTGTGAGCGCCGCGCTCGTCGGTGCCACGTTCGAGCGGATCGTGCTGCGCCGCATGGTCGGCCAGCCGCCGTTCGCCGTCATCATGATCACCATCGGCCTGCTGTTCGTACTCGAACCGCTCATCACCGCGATCTGGGGCTTCGAGCACAAGCAGGTGAACAACCCGTGGAACATCCGCACCGTCGAGGCGTTCGGGCTCGTCTTCGGTGTACGGGACCTGTGGACGATCGGGCTCACCGCGGCCGTCGTGCTCGCGTTCTTCCTCTTCTTCCGGTTCTCCTCGCTCGGACTCGCGATGCGGGTCACCGCGTTCGACCCGGAGGCGGCGCTCGCGCAGGGCATCAGCGCACGGCGGGTCTACGCCGTGTCGTGGGCGATCGCGGCGGCACTGGCCGCGCTCGCCGGGATCCTGATGGCGGCCGGTCCTGGCGGGCTGACGCCGTCGATCGGGTTCATCGCGCTGGCCGCCTTCCCGGCGATGATCCTCGGCGGGATGGACTCGCCCGCGGGCGCCGTGCTCGGCGGGCTGATCATCGGCCTCGCCGAGGCGCTCACCCGCGGCTACCAGGACCGGCTGTTCTCCTGGGCGGGCGACAACGTCTCCGTCATCGTGCCCTACCTGCTGATGATCGTGATCCTGCTGATCCGGCCGTACGGACTGCTGGGCACCAGGGAAGTAAGGCGGATCTGATGGCCGGGGCGCACCGCAACATGACCCGCGGCTACGCCGACGAGCTGCGGCTGTTCGGCACGCCGTTGGCGCGCTTCGGGCTGGTCGCCATGATCGCCGTCTTCCTGCTGCTGCCGACGATCCTGCAGGACGACTTCTGGCTGTCGGTGCTCATCTACGTCGGGATCACCGCGATCGGCGCACTCGGGCTGAACCTGCTCACCGGCTACTGCGGGCAGATCTCCCTCGGGCACGCCTTCTTCATCGGCGCCGGGGCGTACGTGACCGCCCGCATCGGTGGCGATCTCGGCCTGCCGCTACCGGTGTGGCTGCTGGCCGCCGGCGTGGTGGGCGCCGTGCTCGGCGGCCTGATCGGACCGTTCGCACTGCGCCTGCGCGGCCACTACCTCGCCATCGTCACCCTCGGGCTGATCTTCATCGGCGAGCACCTGTGGCGCAACCTGACCCCGATCACCGGCGGCAACTCGGGCACGTCGGTGAACGCGCAGCCCGCGATCGGGCCAATCGACTTCGGTGGGCTGACGCTGCTCGGCGAGAGCTACTCGCGCAACCAGGGCTGGTTCTGGCTGGTGTGGGCACTCGTCGCGCTGGTGGCGTTGCTCGCGAAGAACCTCGTGCGCACACGGCCGGGGCGGGCGCTGCAGGCGGTGCGCGACCGCGACCAGGCCGCCGAGGTGATCGGCGTCCGCGCGGGCCGCTACAAGATCGGCGCGTTCATGCTCTCCAGCGCGATCGCTTCCGTCGCGGGTGCGCTGTTCGGGTCGTACCAGCAGTTCGTCAGTCCGGACGAGTGGAACCTGCTGCTGTCCATCCAGTACATCGCGATCGTGATCGTCGGGGGGCTGGGCACGATCTTCGGTTCTGTGCTCGGGGCGATCTTCGTCGGCGCGCTGCCCGCGCTCATCGACCGCTACAGCGACGCCATCCCCGGCGTGCGCACGAGCGTCGGCGGCGAGGGCTTCGTCAGCGTCTTCGCGCTCAACCAGGCCCTTTTCGGCCTGCTCATCGTTCTGTTCCTGGTGCTGGAGCCGCGGGGACTGGCCGGCATCTGGCTGCGGATCAAGGCCTACTTCAAGGCCTGGCCGTTCTCTTACTGACTCAAGGAGGCGTCATGGTGCGCACGAAGAGATGGAAGATCACGACGGCACTCGCCGCCACGGCGCTGCTCGCCGCGGCGTGCGGCGGCGCGGGAGAGGAGGGCGGCTCGGGGGGTGGCCAGGCGGGCGAACCCGGCACCACCGCCGGTTTCGACGGCACGACGATCAAGCTCGGCGTGCTCAGCCCGCTGTCCGGGCCGATCGCCGTGATCGGCCAGCCACTGACCGCGGGGAACAAGGTCTGGTTCGACCACCTCAACTCCCAGGGTGGCGTCGCAGGCAAGTACAAGGTCGAGCTGGTGCAGGAGGACACCCTCTACAAGCCCGACGTCACCGTGCAGCAGTACAACAAGACCAAGGGCGACGTCGTCGCGTTCACCCAGATCCTCGGCACGGCACCGACACTGGCCGTGCTGCCGTTGCTGGAGAGCGACAAGATGATCGCCGCGCCCGCGTCGCTCGACGCGATCTGGGTGCGGGAGGACAACCTGCTGCCGATCGGCGCGCCGTACCAGATCCAGTCGATCAACGCGATGGAGCACTACCTCAACGAGGGCGGCGGCTCGCCCGACTCGAAGATTTGCACGATGGTGCAGGACGACGTGTACGGCGAGGCCGGGCAGCAGGGCATCGAGTTCGCGGCGCAGGAGTACGGGTTCACGGTCGCCAACACCCAGCGGTTCAAGGTCGGCACCGAGAACTACGCGGGCCAGATCGGTGCGCTCGCGGGTGCGGGCTGCGAGATGGTCTTCCTGACCGCGACCCCCACGGACGCGGGAAAGATCTGGGGCACGGCGGCGCAGGCGCAGTTCGCGCCGCGGTGGTACGGGCAGTCGCCGAGCTTCGTCGGGGCGCTCGCCAAGTCGGCCGTCGCGCCGTACATGCAGCAGTACGTCACGATCGTGGCCGAGGGCACGGAGTGGGGCGACGAGTCGGTGCCCGGCATGAAGGACATGATCGACCGGGTGGAGCAGTACGCGCCGGAGCAGCAGCCGGACTACTACTTCGCGTTCGGCTACAACCAGGCCAGGGCGATGACCGCGCTGCTGGAGAAGGCGGTGGAGCGCGGCGACCTCTCCCGCGACGGGCTGCTCCAGGCGAGCCAGGAGCTCGGCACGGTGTCGTTCGACGGGCTCACCGGTGACTACGAGTACGGTCCGGCCGACACGCGCAACCCGCCCCGGTCCACCACGCTGTACTCGGTGGATCCGGGCAAGCCGTTCGGCCTGGCCACGCTGAAGTACGACTTCAGCTCCGAGGCGGCCGGGAAGTTCGAGTTCAAGAAGTCCGACACGTAACCGTGCTCAGGCGGTGGCGTGCGCGTGCAGGATGCGCGCCACCGCCTCGGTGACCCGTTCGGTCTGCTCCAGGTGCAGCCACTCGTCCGGCACGTGGGCGTTGTTGCCGGGCCCGCGGGGGCCGGTGACGACGAACTGCGCGTCCGGGTAGGCGCGGCCGAACAGCCCGAGGAACGGGATCGTGCCACCGAGCCCGAGCGCCCGCCACGGCTTGCCGAACACCTCGGCGCCCACCTCGTCCAGCGTGGTCTCCAGCCACGGAGCCCGTGCGGTGGCGTTCCAGCCGTCGGCGGCCTCGGCCCTGCCGATCTCCACCTGCGCGCCGAAGGGAACATCCGCGGTGAGCGCCTTCTCGATCGCCCGCAGCGCGGCGCCCGAGTCGGCGGTCGGCGGCAGCCGGAAGCTCAGCTTGAGGCTGGTGAACGGCCGCAGCACGTTGCCTGCGTCGGCCAGCGGTGGCAGGCCGGCCGCACCGGTCACCGACAGCGTCGTGCGCCAGGTGTTGTTCAGGACGAGCTCGACGGGGTCGGCGGTCACCGGGCGCACGCCGTCGGCGAGCGGGAGCTGCAGCGCGAGCAGTCCCTCCGCCACCGCGGTCCGCACCTCTTCGAGCCGGTCGGCCGGGATCTCCACGACGCACTCCGGGAGCTTGATCTCGCCGGTTCGCGGATCCTCGATCCGGTCGAGCAGCTCCCGCAGGACGCGGAAGGAGCTGGGCACGATGCCGCTGCCGTGCCCGGAGTGCACCCCGGATTCGAGGACCCGGACGGTGAGGTCGAGGAACGCGATGCCGCGCAACGAGGTGGCGAGCCACAGCCGCTCGTAGTCGGCGCCGGCCGTGTCGAGGCACACGACGAGCCCGACCCGGCCAAGCCGCCCGGCGAGGTGATCCAGGTAGGCGGCCAGGTCCGGGCTGCCCGACTCCTCGCCGGTCTCCAGCAGCACCACCGTGCGCGCGTGCCTGCCGCCCGCCGCGTGCAGCGCCTCCAGCGCGACGGCCGCGGCGTATCCGGCGTAACCGTCGTCTCCCGCGCCCCGGCCGTAGAGCCGCTCGTCCTTGACCACCGGCGTCCACGGGCCGAGCCCCGGCGACCACTCGCCCGCCGCGGGCTGCTTGTCCAGGTGGCCGTAGACGACGGCGGTCTCCTGGTTGGTGGCGTCGCGGGCGGGCACGTCGAGCAGCAGCACCGGCGTGCGGCCGGGCAGCTCGAGCACCTCGACGGAGGCGCCGCCGATCGGCCGCCGCGCGAGCCAGGCGCGCACGTGCTCAACCGCCGCGTGCAGCTGCCCGGTCCGCTGCCAGGCCGAGTCGAACGCCGGGGAGAGCGCCGGGATCTCGACGAAACCCGCCAGGCTCGTCAGCGCCTCGCGCCCCCACAGTCCGCGTACCGTCTCCCGCACCAGTCGCTCGTCCATGCCCCGATCGTGACACGAAACCGTTGTGGCACACGTCACAGTGCGCGCCGGCTCGTGAGTGCCCAGCCGCCTTCTAACTCGGGTGAACACTCACGAGGGCTGGTTGGCGGCGGCTCGCAAACCCGACTTTTGGCGGGCACACGGTCGGTCTTCCGAGCGTTTTCGCAGCTCAGCTACCGGTTTTGAACAACAAATCGGAATCAGGGGGTCACCAGCGCGGCCCCGTTCATGCCAGGATGGCGGCGTGAACCGTCACCGCCGACGGACACCCGAGCGCAACGGATCCGATGCGCAGGTGGGCGTCGGCGCAGTCGTAGCGGCCGCCACAAGTGGCCGCGCGGCACGACATCAAGGAGACAAGCGCATGTCGTCCCCCGAACAGTGGACGCACCCGGAGCCTGGCGCCGGACCGGCCGCGACAGCGGCGGAACCGACTCCAGAGCAGGTGATAGCGGGTTTGCGAGCAACAACAGAAGGTGGCGCTGAGCTCACTCAGCTGCTCACCCCCGAAGGCGAGCGGCTCGCCTCCTCCCCCTTCGACAGCTACGTCGCCGACATCGACGCCACGGCGCTGTGCGAGCTCTACCGGGACATGGTGCTGGTCCGCCGCGCCGACCGGGAGGCCAACGCGATGCAGCGGCAGGGCCAGCTCGGCATCTGGGTACCGCTGCTCGGCCAGGAGGCCGCACAGGTCGGCTCCGGCCGCGCGTTGCGGCCCAGTGACATGGCCTTCCCCAGCTACCGGGAGCACGGCGTCGCCTACACGCGCGGCATCGACTTCAGGGAGCTCCTGGGCATCTTCCGCGGCACCGACCACAGCAGCTGGGACTTTCAGAAGCACGGCTTCCACCCGTACACGATCGTCATCGGCAACCAGGTCCTCAACGCCACCGGCTACGCGATGGGGCAGAAGTTCGAGGGCAAGGTCGGCGACGACGACGGGGAGGCCACCATCGTCTACTTCGGCGACGGCGCCACCAGCCAGGGCGACGTGGCCGAGGGATTCGTCTGGGCCGCGGTCTACGACGCACCGGTCGTGTTCTTCTGCCAGAACAACCAGTGGGCGATCTCCGAGCCGACCGAACGCCAGTCGCGCCTGCCGCTCTACCAGCGCGCCCGCGGCTACGGCTTCCCCGGCATCCGGGTCGACGGCAACGACGTCCTCGCGTGCCTGGCCGTGTCCCGCTGGGCACTCGACGAGTGCAGGCACGGCAACGGACCCGTGCTGATCGAGGCTTTCACCTACCGGATGGACGCGCACACCACCACCGACGACCCGACGCGGTACCGGCTCTCCGACGAGCTCGAGGTGTGGAAGCACAAGGACCCCATCGAACGAGTCCGCGTGCACCTGGCCCGCACCGGCGGCGCGGACCAGGCCTTCTTCGACGATGTGCAGGCCGAGGCCGACCGGTTCGCCGCGGAGTTGCGCGACTTCTGTTTCAACATGCCCGACCCGCCGCCCGAGCGGATCTTCGCCAACGTGTACGCGGAATCCTCACCGGCGCTGGAGGCCCAGCGCGAGGAGTACCTCGCCTACCTGGAGGGTTTCGCCACCGAAGACTCGCTCGCGGGCTCGAGCACCGGGGCAGGTGAGCGATGATGGCGGCACCGGTGAAAGCCACAACGGATGGCGCGCCGTCGAGCGTGCAGAACCTGACCATCGGCAAGGCACTCAACCTCGGGTTGCGCGCGGCGATGGAGGCCGACGACAAGGTGCTGATCCTCGGTGAGGACGTCGGCAAGCTCGGCGGCGTCTTCCGGATCACCGACGGCCTGCAGAAGGACTTCGGGGAGCAGCGCGTGCTGGACACTCCGCTGGCCGAGTCGGGGATCATCGGCACGGCCATCGGGCTAGCCGTACGCGGGTTCCGCCCGGTGTGCGAGATCCAGTTCGAGGGCTTCATCTTCCCCGGCTTCGACCAGATCGTGAGCCAGCTGGCGAAGCTGCACTACCGGACCCAGGGCGGCGTCAGAGCTCCCGTGGTGATCCGGGTGCCCTTCGGTGGCGGGATCGGCGCGGTGGAGCACCACTCCGAGTCGCCGGAGTCACTGTTCGCGCACATCGCAGGCCTGAAGGTGGTCTCGTGCGCGAACCCGGTCGACGCGTACTGGATGATCCAGCAGGCCATCCGGAGCGACGATCCGGTGCTGTTCTTCGAACCGAAGCGGCTGTACCACTCGGGTGCCCTGAAGGCGCCGGTCGACACCACGGCAACGCCCGACCCGCTGTTCGCCTCGCGGACGGTGCGCCGGGGTTCGACCGCGACGCTGGTCGCGTACGGGCCCTCGGTGAAGGTGTGCCTCGACGCCGCGACGGCGGTCGAGGAGGACGGCACCTCACTCGAGGTGATCGACCTGCGGTCGCTGTCCCCGCTGGACCTCGAGCCGGTGTTCGAGTCGGTCCGCCGTACCGGCAGGCTGATCGCGGTCAGCGAGGCGCAGTCGGAGTCGTCGATCACCTCGGAGATCGCGGCCCGCGTCCAGCAGGAGTGCTTCTACTCGCTGGAGTCCCCTGTCCTGCGCGTCACCGGGTTCGACACGCCGTATCCGCCGTCGAAGCTGGAGGAGCACTTCCTCCCGGATCTCGACCGGGTACTGCACGCTGTCGACCGTGCGCTGGCGTGGTGAAGGGGTTAGCGAGAGATGCCTGACTACAAGCAGTTCCCCCTCGCCGACACCGCCGAGGGGCTGACCGAGGCCGAGATCCTCAACTGGCGGGTGCAGCCGGGTGACGAGGTGCAGGTCAACCAGATCGTCGTGGAGGTGGAGACCGCGAAGGCGGCGGTCGAGCTGCCGATCCCGTGGGCCGGTGTGGTCACCGAGTTGCTCGCCGAGCCGGGGCAGACGGTCGAGGTCGGTACGCCGATCCTGACCGTCGACACCGACCCGGGGGGCTCCGCGGGCCCGCCCGCCGACACCAACGGTGCGACGCCGGCGAAACCGGCGGAACCCGAGAGCGCCGAACCCGAGGGCGAGGAGGAGATGAAGCCCCTCGTCGGGTACGGCTCGAAGACGGTCGTCGCCAAGCGCCGCCCCCGCACCGCCCCGCAGCCACAAACTGCCATGAACGACTCGTTACCGGCGAAAAGTGCCGGTAACGAGTCGTTCATGGCAACGGAGGGGGAGTACGTGCCGCTGGCGAAGCCTCCGGTGCGCAAGCTGGCCAAGGACCTCGGCGTGGACCTGCGGACGGTGACCGGCTCCGCCGACGGCGGCGTCATCACCCGGGAGGACGTCGAGCGCGCCGCGAACGGAGCGGCGGCCGCGCCGGCTGCGGCCATCACCGAACCCGGGGCGCGGGAACACCGGGTTCCGGTCAAGGGCGTCCGCAAGGCCACCGCACAGGCGATGATGGAGAGCGCGTTCACCGCGCCGCACGTCACGGAGTTCCTGACCATCGACGTCACGCCGATGATGGAGCTGCGGGAGAAGCTCAAGCGCGACCCGGCCTTCGCCGGCGTGAAGCTGACCCCGCTGGCCTTCGCGGCGAAGGCCGTGTGCCTGGCCGTGCGGCGGACGCCCGATGTCAACGCCGTGTGGGACGCCGAGGCCGCCGAGATCGTCTACAAGGACTACGTGCACCTCGGGATCGCCGCGGCGACCCCGCGCGGGCTGGTGGTGCCGAAGGTGCGCGACGCGGACCGGATGTCCCTGGTCGAGCTCGCGGCCGCGCTCGACGAGCTCACCGGCACCGCACGCGAGGGCAAGACCCCGCCCGGCGACATGGTGAACGGCACGTTCACGATCACCAACGTGGGCGTGTTCGGCGTCGACACCGGCACGCCGATCATCAACCCGGGAGAGTCGGCGATCCTGGCGGTCGGCGCCATCCGCGACATGCCGTGGGTCGTCGACGGTGAGCTCGCCGTGCGCAAGGTGATGCAGCTGTCGCTGAGCTTCGACCACCGGGTGGTCGACGGCCAGCAGGGCTCGCAGTTCCTCGCCGACGTCGGTGCGCTGCTCGCCGATCCTTCGGTGGCCATCACCTACTGACCGCGTCCGGTCGTGAGTGCCTGCGCGGGTTCGCAGTGTCTTGCGGAGTCTTGCGGACACCCGCACCCGGGCGATGTGGGCACTCACGACCGGCGCCGGGAGCAAATCGGGCAGCCCAGACGTTGTCATGGGTATGGCCGTCGTGTTTTTGCTCTACGTCATCGCCGAGGTGGCCGCCGTCTGGGCGGTCGCGTCCGCGATCGGCTTCATCCCGACGCTGGGGGTGCTGCTGGCCGGCGCCTTCCTCGGCTCGTGGCTCGCCCGCCGCGAGGGAGGCAAGGCCGCGCGTGCCTTCATGACCACCGCCCGCGCAGGCAGGCCCGCGCATGCCGAGGTGACCAACGGCATGCTCGTCGGGCTGGGCGGGCTCCTCATCCTGCTGCCCGGCTTCGTCAGCGACGTCGCCGGCCTGCTGCTCCTGCTCCCGCCGACCAGGGGCATCGTCCGCCGCGCCTGGGTGCGCCGGATCGAACGAAGGGCGCCTGCCGCCTACCGGACCAACCAGGTGATCGTCGTCGACAGCGAGGTGGTGGACGAGCCGCGGCGCGAACAGAACCCGCCGCCGCACCCTCCGCAACACCCGGTGATCGACTCCTGGTGAGACCTACCCGGGTTTCGGGATGTCGAAGTAGTTGCTGAACCGGACGGCAGGCGCGTACTCGCCCTTGACCTTGACCTTGCCGGTCACGAACATCGTCGCCACCGCCGCGTTGCCCGTCGCGAGCTGGATGAAGTCCTCCGCCGCCACCGTGATGGTCGTGTCGGGCGAGCGGCCGAGGTCGGCGCTGGACACGCACGTGCCCTCCTCGATCACGGTCTGGAACCGGTCGTAACCGTCCTCCCCGGCTCCTTCGGGAAAGCGCCAGCCGATCACCACGTTGACGGGTCCGGCCTTTTCCGGCACGAAATGGTCCGACATCCGGCGGAAAATCTCGTCGAGAAACACCTGGCGTAATTCCGGATGCTCGGCGATGCCCCTGATCTGCTCCTTCGACGCGTTCCGCACGATATCGGCGAGCACCTCGGTGGAGAGCTTGCCCAGTTCTATACCGGCGCCCGTCGCACCCAGCATGTGCAGCGTTTCCAGCAGGCGGACGAACTGCCCGGCCGTCAGTGCCCGCACGTCGATCTCGCGGGCGAAGTCGTCGATCACATGCCCATTCGGCGCGGCGGCCACCGGGTAACGTGACCGCCGGGGAAAACGGACTCGGCGCCACCAGTTTTCCGTGGACACGGCCTCAGGTTACTTGCGGGTAGGGAGACCGGCAAGCGCACCGAAATGCGAAGGGAACCGGCCGAACAGGTAGCGTTTCCCAGCACAGGAGGTACGCGTGTCGGAGGAAGCCAAGCGTTCGCCCGAACGGGCTAAACGGTTACCCAGATCGGTCCGGGAGAAACAGATTCTGGACGCCGCGGTGCGGGTCTTCTCCCGCTACGGCTACCACTCCGCGTCGATGGACGAGATCTCCGACGTCGCCGGGGTGTCGAAGCCGATGATCTACAGCTACCTCGGCGCGAAGGAGGACCTGTTCACCCACTGCATCCGCCGGGAGGCCAACCGGCTGCTGGAGGCGGTGCAGGCGGGCATCAAGCCGGACGTGGCCCCCGACATGCAGCTGTGGCACGGCCTGCGGTCGTTCTACGGCTTCGTCGCCGAGTACCGGGAGTCCTGGATCGTGCTGCACCGGCAGGCGCTGACCGTTGGCGGCCCGTTCGCCGACGAGATCAACGTGATGCGGAGCAGGGCCGTCGCGCTCGTGTCCACACTCGTGGTGTCGGCAGGCGCCCGCAGGGGGCTTGGACACCAGGCCGAGTTCTCCGGTGAGGGGCTGGCCGCCGCGCTCGTGGGCGCCGCGGAGTCACTCGCCGACTGGTGGCTGGACCACTCCGACGTCTCCGACGGCGTGCTGGCTTCGTGGCTGATGAACCTGGTCTGGCTCGGATTCAACGACCTGGTGGAGGGCGAGGTCTGGCGGCCCGTCGAGTAACGGGTCGTGAGTGGCTCCGCGAGTTGGAACGCTGTTACGCACTCACGAGGCTGCCTTCGAGATGCGGCTTCGGCTTGCGGGCGTTCCACAACTCGAACGCCCACCCGTCACCGTCCTGCCACGACGTGAAGGCGACCTTCGCCGGGAGCAGCACGGGCAGCTTGAACCGCACGTCGACGGTGTATGCCTCCGGCAACCTGCCCTCGAACGCGGCGAGACAGCGCGCCTTGCTCCACATGCCGTGCGCGATCGCCGCCGGGAAACCGAACGCCTTGGCCGTCAGCGGGTACAGATGGATCGGGTTGCGGTCGCCGGAGACCTCGGCGTAGCGGCGCCCGATGTCGCCGGGCACCCGCCACACCGCGTTCGGCGACGGTGCCGCGAGCTGTTCGCGCTTCTCGCCGGAACCACCACCGGAGCCACCGCGGCGCAGGTAGGTGCTCACGTCGGTCCACACCGGCTCTTCGCCGGCCACCAGCTCGGTCACCACGTCGAACTGCCTGCCCTTCTCGTGCGGGCGCAGCCGCTCCGCCCACACCCGCAGGGTGAACTCCTCACCGACGCGCACCGGCCTTCGCTGGGTGATCCGGTTCGCCACGTGCACCATGCCCAGCAGGGGAAACGGGAACGCGTCCTCGGTCATCAGAGCGACCTGCAGCGGGAACGCGAGGATGTGCGGATACGTCGCGGGCAGCTCACTGGAGAGCCGGAACCCGCAGACCCGGTTGTATGCCGCGAGGTGCGCGGGATCGGCGACGATGCCTGCCCGCCGGTACTCGATCTCCGGCAGCGTCTCGCCGCCGCTCTTGCGCAGGCCGCCGAGCGCCGCCTTCGGGTAGAGCGTCGCGAGGCTCGGCGTGGTGTGCAGCTCCTTGACGGTCATCTCACGCTCCCAGCAGTGCCTGGCCGCACACGCGGACCACGTTGCCGTTGACCGCCGACGACGCGGGACCGGCGTACCAGGCGATGGTCTCGGCGACGTCGACCGGCAGCCCGCCCTGCGCGAGGCTGGAGAGCCGCCGCCCGGCCTCGCGGATGAACAGCGGTACGGCGGCGGTCATCTTCGTCTCGATGAAGCCGGGCGCCACGGCGTTGATCGTGCCGCCGTACTCGGCCAGCCGCGGCGCGCCCTCCTGGACCATGCCGATCACGCCCGCCTTGCTGGTGGCGTAGTTGGTCTGGCCGACGTTGCCCGCGATCCCGGCGATCGAGGAGACGCCGATGATGCGGCCGTTCTCGTTCAGCACCTTGTCGCCGATCAGCTTGTCGTTCAGCGCGAGCGCCGCGTTGAGGTTGACGGCGAGCACCGCGTCCCAGCCGGCGTCGGTGAGGTTGCCGAGGGTCTTGTCCCTGGTGATGCCGGCGTTGTGCACCACGACGTCGACGCCGCCGTGCCGCTCACGCAGGTAGCCGGCGAGCTTCGCAGGCGCGTCGTCGGCCGTGATGTCGAGTTGCAGCGCCGAGCCGCCGATCCGGTTGGCGACCTGCGAGAGCTCACCGCCCTGCGCCGGCACGTCGAGCGCGACGACGTGCGCGCCGTCGCGTGCGAGCACCTCGGCGATCGACGCACCGATGCCCCGTGAGGCCCCGGTGACCACCGCGACCTTGCCGTCGAGCGGCTTCTCCCAGTTCGCGGGCGGCTGCACCCGCGGCACGGTGACCGTGCCGATCCGGATCACCTGGGCGTCGACGAACGCGGACCTGGCCGAGAGCAGGAAGCGCATCGTGGACTCGATGGCGTCCTCGGCGCCTTCGGCGACGTACACGAGCTGCGCGGTGGCGCCGCGCTTGAGCTCCTTGCCGACCGAGCGGACGAAGCCCTCGAGCGCGCGCTGGGCGATCCGTTCCCTGCCATCGGCCAGCTCCGGCGGCGTGCCGAGGACGACGACCCGGCCGGAAGCGCCGACCTTGCGGATCACCGGCTGGAAGAACGCGTACAGCTCACGCAGCGCGGCGGGATCGGTGATGCCGGTCGCGTCGAACACGAGAGCGCCGTAGCGCGTGTCGTCGCCCGCCGGGCCGGCAAGTACCTCGATGCCGGCGTCGGCCAGCCGCGACCGAAGCGTCTTCTCCAGCCGCCCACCCGGCGCGGCGCCCACGAATGCGGGACCATCGAGAGCGGGCTGCCCCGGCCGGTAGCGCCGCAGCACGGGCGGGTCCGGCAGGCCGAGCCTCGGCACGACCAACCTGCCGATCGGTGTCTTGGTGAACTGCTGGTACCTGTCCGCCATCGGATGCCTCCCGTGCCGATTGTGCCACTGCACACCATAACCTACTGGCGAGTAAGTTACACTCGCCAGCGGATGCGAGAATGCTGACCAGGAGGAGCCATGACCTCAGCGCAGAAGCCGGCGAGCGGCCGGACCAGGTCGAGCAGGAGCAGGGCCGGATCCACCCGGGGTGTCCGCAAGGTCGCGATCGTCGGCGCCAACCGGATCCCGTTCGCGCGATCCAACGGACCCTACGCCGACGCGTCGAACCAGGATATGCTCACCGCGGCACTCGACGGCCTGGTCAGCCGGTTCTCGCTACAGGGTGAGCGGCTCGGCGAGGTCGCGGCGGGCGCGGTGCTCAAGCACTCGCGCGACTTCAACCTCGCCCGCGAATGCGTACTGGGCAGCGCCCTCTCGCCGGCAACACCCGCCGCGGACGTGCAGATGGCCTGCGGCACCGGCCTGCAGGCCGTCATCAACGTCGCCAACAAGATCGCCCTCGGCCAGATCGACTCGGCCGTCGCGGGCGGGGTCGACACCACGAGCGACGCGCCGCTGGCCGTCAACGACGATCTGCGCAGGCTGCTCGTCCGGCTGAACGCGGCGAAGTCCGTCGGCCAGCGGCTCAAGCTGCTCACCAAGCTGCGGCCAGGGCACATCGTGCCGGAGATCCCGCAGAACGCCGAACCGCGCACGGGGCTGTCGATGGGCGAGCACGCCGCGCTCACCGCGAGCGTGTGGGACATCCCCCGGGAGGCACAGGACGAGCTCGCCGCGACGAGCCACCAGCGTCTCGCGGCCGCCTACGACCGCGGCTTCTTCGACGATCTGGTGACGCCGTACCTGAAGCTCACCACGGACCAGAACATGCGGCCGGACTCCACCGCGGAGAAGCTGGGCAAGCTCAAGCCCGCCTTCGGTGGGCAGGAGGGCACGATGACGGCGGGCAACTCCACTCCGCTCTCCGACGGCGCGTCCACGGTGCTGCTGGCCACGGAGGAGTGGGCGAAGCAGCGCAAGCTGCCGGTGCTGGCATACCTGACGTTCTCGCAGACCGCGGCCGTCGACTACGTGCACGGCGAGGAAGGTCTGTTGATGGCGCCCGCCTATGCGGTCCCGCGGATGCTGGCGAAGGCGGGCCTGTCCCTGCAGGACTTCGACTTCTACGAGATCCACGAGGCGTTCGCCTCGCAGGTCCTCGCCACGCTGCGGGCGTGGGAGGACCCGACGTTCGCCAAGGAGAAGCTGGACCTCGACTCGCCACCGGGCTCGATCGACCGCGCCAAGCTCAACGTCAACGGCTCCTCGCTCGCGGCGGGGCACCCGTTCGCCGCGACCGGCGGCCGGATCGTCGGCACGCTGGCGAAGCTGTTGCACGAGAAGGGCTCCGGGCGCGGGCTGATCTCGATCTGCGCGGCAGGCGGCCAGGGTGTCACAGCGATCCTGGAGAGGTAATTTCCGCCGATCGCTAAATCGAGCGACTTTTGTCGGTGCTCGCTCCTAGGCTGGCGCCATGTCCGAGAACGACAGACAGGTCGCCGTGCGGGCGCGCGACCTCGTCAAGACCTACGGCTCCACCCGCGCCCTCGACGGGGTCGACCTGGAGGTCCCGTCGGGCAAGGTGCTGGGCCTGCTGGGGCCCAACGGCGCGGGCAAGACGACGACGGTGCGCATCCTGACCACCCTGCTGAAACCCGATTCGGGGGAGGCCTGGGTGGCGGGCCGTGACGTGCTCGCCGAGCCGGACTCGGTGCGGCGCGTCATTGGGCTGTCCGGCCAGTACGCGGCCGTCGACGAGAATCTGACCGGCTTCGAGAACCTCTACATGGTCGGCAGGCTCTACGGCCAGAACAAGGCCACGGCCCGCGCGCGGGCCCGGGAGCTGCTCGCCCGGTTCCAGCTCGACGAGGCCGCCGACCGGCCGTCGAAGGGATACTCCGGCGGTATGCGGCGGCGGCTCGACCTGGCGGGAGCACTCGTGGCGGAGCCGACCGTGGTCATCCTCGACGAGCCGACCACCGGGCTCGACCCGCGCGGGCGGATCGAGATGTGGGAGGTCATCAAGGAGCTGGTGGCCGACGGCACCACCGTGCTGCTCACGACGCAGTACCTGGAGGAGGCCGACCAGCTGGCCGACTCGATCGTGGTGATCGACAAGGGCAGGGTGATCGCCCGCGGTACGGCCGACGAGCTGAAGAGTCAGATCAGCGGTGAGCGGCTCGAACTCGTGGTGTCCACGGTCGACGAACTGCCCGCGACGGCGAAGGTGCTCGCGGAGGTCGGTGCGGCGGAGCCGGCGATCGACGAGCACACCCGAAGGGTGGACGTGATCGTGGACACCGGTCCGAAGGCACTCGTGGAGGCCCTGCGCCTGCTGGACGCACAGAACGTCGTGGTGCAGGACGTGGCGCTGCACCGGCCGACGCTGGACGACGTGTTCCTGTCGCTGACCGGGTCGCGCGCGGAGAGCGAGGGGGAACAGTGACCGCGACGATACAGGCGAAACCCGCCAGTACCGAGCACATCTCGACGAGGGCGCGCGTCGCCAAGGTATTCACCGACTCCGGTGTCGTCACCTGGCGCAACGTGATGAACGTGCGGCGCAATCCCGAGTGGCTGCTCGGTGCCACCGCGTTCCCGATCATGTTCGTGCTGATGTTCGCGTATGTCTTCGGCGGCGCCATCGGCGGTCCTGGCGGTGACAGCAGCCAGTACCGCGAGTTCCTGATCGCCGGGATCTTCGCGCAGACGGTCGCCTTCAACTCCTCCTACACGGTGATCGGGTTCGCTAGTGACCTGCAGAAGGGCATCATCGACCGGTTCCGTTCGCTGCCGATGTCCCGGCTGGCGGTGATCCTGGGCCGGACCACCGCCGACCAGGTGCTCAGCGTGGTCGTGCTCGTGGTCATGTCGGCCTGCGGCCTGCTCATCGGCTGGCGGATCCGCGGCAGCTTCCTCGACGCGGTACTCGGATACCTGATGATCCTGCTGTTCGCGTTCGCCATGTCGTGGATCGGGGCCTACATCGGCCTGATCGCACGCAGCGTCGAGGTCGCCAACAGCGCGGGCCTGATCTGGATGTTCCCGCTGACGTTCGTCTCGTCGGCGTTCGTCCCGCAGGAGAGCCTGCCCGGCGTCCTCGGTCCGATCGCCGACTGGAACCCGTTCACGGCGGCGGTCAACGCCACCCGCGACCTCTTCAACAACCCCAGCCCGGCGGGCTGGCCGGAACCGTCCGGGTGGCCGGCCGAGAACGCGGCCCTCTACGCGATCCTCAGCTGCGTGGCGATCATCGCGATCTTCGCGCCGCTGGCCACCGCGCAGTACCGCCGGGTGGCCAGCAAGTAGCGAACGGCCGGCCGGGTCACCGGGGCAGGGCGGACTCCAGGGTCTTGTTCGCCTTCCCGGTGGCCTTGGCGGCGCGCTTCTGCACGGCTCCGGTGGTGCCCTGCACCTGCTTGCCGACATCACGGGCGGTCCGCTTGGCGCGCCAGCCCACCGACGGTTTGCCCTCGGTGTCGGCGGCCGCGAGCAGCAGGCCACCGGCGAGCCCGGCGTTCTTGATGAAGTGCACCATGTGTTGCTGCCGTTCTTCTCCCTGGTGTTCCCAGAAGCGGTGCGCGGCCGCCGTGGTGGACGTCAGGCTGCCGAGCAGCAGTATCGACGAGAGCCGGGGGAACTTGCCCAGGGCCAGCATCGATCCGGCCGCGATCTTCACGGCGCCGTCGATGCGGACCAGATTCACGGGGTCGGTCGGCACCGCATCCGGCAGCGCATCGGCGTTCGGGGCGACGGCCTTGTCGACCAGGGGTTTGGCGACCTGCGCGTGGCCCTCGGCATCCCGCAGGGCGGTGATGCCGCCCGAGATGAAGATGGCGGAGAGGAGCGGGCGCGCCACTCGGCGGAGAATCATCGCGACCTTCCTGAACTAGCCGGGAATCGTTGCGCCCCCGAAGCTACCCGTTCTCGGCCGTCTTCACTCCTCGGCAGGCTAGCAGCGTCTACCCTTGTCTAGCGCAAGCACTAGACAAGGGTAGAACTCGCTAGCGCTTCGCCGGATACGACTTGGGCAGCTTGAAGCCCCGATCTGCCGCCACCTCGCGCAGCCGGTCGGGATAGTCGGTGATGATCCCGTCCACCCCGTCGTCGATCAGCTTGTTCATCGTCGCCCGATCGTTGATCGTCCAGGGGATGACCTCGATCCCGGCCCGGTGTGCCTCCTCGACGAGAGCCTTCGTGGTGAACGGCACGTAGCCGGGGTCGTGCACGGTGCCGCCCTGCGGGTTGCCGTGCACGGGCGAGAGCGCATCGGCACCGAAGGAGCGCACCGCCTGCACCGGGCTGCCACCGAAGTCGTCGATGTCGATGCCGCCCAGCCACGGCGACCTGCCGGGCTGACCCACCTGCAGGAAGCCGGGCTCGGTCAGTGCGACCACCGGCAACCACGGCGCCTTCTCCCGCAGCAGCATGAGCGCGCCCCAGTCGAAGCTCTGGACCGTGACATTGCGGGCGAAACCGGAACGGCTCACCTCCCGGATGACCCGGTCGACGAACTGCTCACGTGGCGCGGTCTCCTCCGGCGCCCCCGCCTCGACCTTCGTCTCGATGTTGAAGCGCAGGTGCCACGCGTGGTGCCTGCGAGCGAGGTCGAACAACTCCGCGAGCGTCGGCATCCTGGCACCAGGGGACAGCTGCTGGTTCGGGTGACCCGGGTGCCGCTGCGACCCGCAGTCCAGCGTGCGCACCTGGGCGAACGTCAGGTCCTTGACGTACTTGCCCGCGTAGGGAAAGTCGGGGTCGCCCACGGTCACCGGGGAGGTGTCGGCGCACTTGGCCGGGTTGATCTTGCGGTCGTGCGTGATCACCTCACGCCCGTCGGCGGTGATCTGGATGTCGAGTTCGAGTGTGGTGACCCCCAGTTCCATCGCGCGCCCGAACGCCGCGAGCGTGCCTTCGACGGTCAGCCCGATCCCGCCCCGATGGGCCTGGATGTCGAGCTCCTTGCGGTGCACCTTGGTGCCCGCCTCGGCGGTTGCGGTGCCGATCAGCACCATCGCCAGTACCGCGGCGATCGCGGTGGACATACGTTTCGTCATCAGTGAGACCTCCCGGACGGACCCTGACACCTGTGGGTGACGGCCAGGAGAACCGGACATGTCCGGGACACGCCGGTAGCGTTTTCTGCCGCAATATCGGGCTGCAGCTAGAAAACCCAATAGTGTCGTAGTGATGGACCCCGTGCGGAATCCGTTCGCGCCCGGCGCAGGACAGCGGCCGCCCGAACTCGCCGGGCGGGAACGTGAGCTGAAGGCCTTCGAGGTGGTGCTCGAACGGGTCTCGCGTGGGCGGCCCGAACGCAGCCTCGTGCTCACCGGGCTGCGCGGCGTGGGTAAGACCGTGCTGCTGGGCGAGTTGCGCTCGATGGCGCTGCGCCGCGGCTGGGGCTCCGGCAAGATCGAGGCCCGTCCCGATGCCGAACTGCGCAGGCCGTTGTCTGCCGCACTGCACCGGGCGATCCGCGATCTCGCGGTCCGGCATCGCGCACCCGACCGGGTGGACGACGTGCTCGCGGTACTGAAGGCGTTCGCGCTGCGGGCCAACCGCCCGGACGCCAAATTGCGCGACCGCTGGCAGCCGGGCATCGATGTGCCCGCCGCGCAGGGCCGCGCCGACTCCGGGGACATCGAGATCGACCTGGTGGAACTGTTCACGGACGTGGCGGAACTCGCCGCCGATGTCGGCACCGGCGTCGCGCTGCTCATCGACGAGATGCAGGATCTCGCCCCGGAGGACGTATCCGCGCTGTGCGCGGCGTGCCACGAGCTGTCCCAGTCCGGCGCACCCCTGGTGGTGGTCGGCGCCGGACTACCGCACGTGCCCGCGGTGCTGTCGGCGTCGAAGTCGTACTCCGAGCGGCTCTTCCGTTACGCGCGCATCGACCGGCTGCAGCGGGCGGAGGCGGACCGCGCCATACTCGCACCCGTCGAGCGCGAGGACGCCGAGATCGCTCCGGACGCGCTGGACACCTTGTTCAGCGCGTCCGGCGGCTATCCCTACTTCATCCAGGCCTACGCCAAGGCGGCCTGGGACGCCGCGCCCGCCGACCCGATCACCGCGGAGGACGTGCGGGTCGCCGCGCCGGAGGCGGAGGCCGAGCTCGCGGTGGGCTTCTTCGGCTCACGCTACGAGCGGGCGACCCCGGCCGAGCGTGAGTACCTGGTCGCGATGGCGGAACTGACACAGGGCAGGGACGAGAGCGCCGGCACCTCCGACGTCGCCGTCTACCTCGGGCGCAAACCGTCCTCGCTCTCGCCCGCCCGCGACAGCCTGATGAAGAAGGGGCTCGTGTACTCGGCGGAGCGCGGGCACATCGCGTTCACGGTGCCGCATTTCGGCAGCTACCTGCTCGGCCGCGGCGAAGATTGAGCTTTCTGCCGCTGTCTAGCACTGTCTAGCTTCAGCAAAATATTCCCGAATAGCCAGCGAGAGTGACCGGCGCCACGAACTATGCCCGGCATATCGCCGAAATATCCGATGATCCTTCGGTCAGTAAGCAGCATCACCGGACGATCATTGGAGACTTTGTGAAAAAAGGCGCATACTGGAGGCACAGCCATCGAGACCCCCAAGGGGATGCAGAAACCGATGAACAACATCGCCGCCAAGCTCCGCGCCCGCCGTGCCGAGATGCGTGCCCGCCGGGCACTGAACCGGGCGATCGACAACGCGGCCACCGCGACCGTTCGCCAGGAACTGATCGCGATCGCCCAGACTCGCCCGCGTCGCGGGCAGGACTCTCGTGTGATCTAGATTACAATTGGCTCGGGTGTAACGCCGCCGGCTCCGGCGTCGATACCCCTCATGACCCCGTGATGCTGGCGGACCCCCGACCTGGCAGCATCACGGGGTTTCCATATTTCTGCCACCCCTTTTTCCTGGCCTCGGCTCAACTGTGCCGGTACTCTTGACTGAGTCAACCAATTTGTTGGGGTGGTCAATGAATACGGCGGTGGTCGAGCGAGTCGCGGCCGTTCGTGCCTTCAACCGCGAGTACACGCGGCTCATCGGAGTCCTCGACGAGGGGCTTGTCGGCACGCCGTACACGCTGAGCGAGGCGCGGATGCTCTACGAACTGGCGCAGCAGGGCGTGCGCGAGGTGACCGAGCTGCGCCGCCGGCTCGACCTCGACGCCGGCTACGCGAGCCGGCTGCTGAGCAGGCTGGAATCGAGGGGCCTGCTCGCCCGTGAACGCTCGGAGACCGACGCGCGACGGCAGACCGTCAGCCTCACCGAGGCAGGCAGGCTCGCACAGGACTCGCTCGAACAGCGCACGCGCAGGCAGATCGCGGACTTGCTGGGCACGCTCGCCGAGGACGACCAGCGGCGCCTGCTCGGCGCGATGCGCACCATCACCGAACTCGTCGGCGAGCGCTCCGGGGAGCGGCCGCTGGTGCTCCGCCCACCGCGAGCGGGCGACTACGGCTGGGTGGTCCACCGGCACGGTGTCCAGTACGCACACGAGTACGGCTGGGACACCGGATTCGAGGCGCTCGTCGCCCGCATCATCGCCGACTACGTGGCCGACGAGGGCTCCACGCGCCAGGCCGGGTGGATCGCCGAACTGGACGGCGAGCCGGTGGGGTCGGTGTTCTGCACCCCGGGCAGCGACGATAAGACCGCGAAACTGCGGCTGCTTCTCGTCGAGCCCGGCGCGCGCGGCCTCGGCGTCGGCCAACGGCTCGTCACCGAATGCGTCGAGTTCGCCCGCGGCCGCGGCTACACGGCGATGGAGCTGTGGACGCAGAGCGTGCTCACCGCCGCCCGGCGGATCTACCAGCAGGCCGGCTTCGAGCTGACCGGCAGCGAACCGCACCACAGCTGGGGGCACGACCTGGTCGCCGAGACCTGGCGGAAAGAGCTCTAGTGCTGTCGGCCGCCGCGTCGGCGGCCCAGGAAAACGGTTCGACGGCTTTCCGGAGTCCTGACACGGTGGCCACTATGGCGAACTTCGAGCTGGTGACGGCCGCGGACGTGCAGCTCATGCAGGGTCTGGCGCAGCGTGTCACGGCCATCCGCCCGGACCTGGTGAACAGTGACGCGTCGTTCGGCGAGCTGGCCTGGAACTGGGGCAAAGGGCACGCCGGCGACGGCGCCAGCCGGCCGCGTCGGCTGTGGTTTTCCGGCGGGGATCTGGTGGCGTGGAGCTGGGCCCTTCTTCCGCACCGGGTGAGGCGGAGCGACGGGTCGGTGAAGGACGTCACCGGCGCCTACCTGGCGTATCAGGTCCATCCCGACCACGCCGGACTGGTTGACGAGGTGATCGACTGGTACGACGGTAGGGCCGCGGACGTCGAGCGTACGGTGATGCCGAGCGCCGCCGACGAGTTCGCCCTGAACCGATGGGCTGCGCACGGCTATGAGACCGACCCGGCCTCACTCGGCGACGCCGGGTCCTGGACCCAGCTCAACGAGCGGGACCTCACCGACGTGGACCAGCCGGCACTGCCGGACGGCTTCCGGTTCCGCACCGCCGACGAGGCCGGGCCGGAGGCCGCGGTCCAGGCCCATGTGGACGCCTGGGCTCCCTCGACGTACACGGCCGAGAGCTACCAGGGTGTCCGGCAGACGGCGGCGTACCGCGGCGACTTGCACATCCTGGTGGAGACGCCGGACGGAGCGATGGCATCCTCGACGATCATGTGGCTCGACGAAGCGAACAAGACCGCTGAGTTCGAGCCGGTCGGAACGCATCCGGGCTACCGGCGCCTGGGGCTGGGCAGAGCGATGCTGCTGCACGGGATGCATCTGGCGCGGGCGGCCGGGGCCACTCAGGTGACGGTCGCCTGCCTCGGTGCGCCGGGACATCCCGAGGCGCGCGAGCTATACTACAGCGTCGGGTTCCGGCCGTTCACGCGGGACACGCCGCTCATCAAACCAGCACCGCGAGCTGAGGACCGGTCCTCCGGGTAGCCGTTGGTCGAGCACGTTGGCTCGGGCGAGGGACCTGCCGAAGGGGCAACCCGCCGTTCAGCGGCCGGCTAGCGGCCCATCGGGTAGAACTCGGAGTTCGGCCGCAGCGCGGTGAGATGGGCCAGCCGGTTGGACATGGCGAACAGCGCGGTGATGGCGCCGACGTCCCAGATCTCGTCCTCGGTCAGCCCCGCCTCGCGGGCCGCCGCCAGCTCCCGCTCGCCGAACCGCGCCGAGTCGTGGACCAGCGCCAGCGCGAGATCCACGATGGCACGCTGCCGCTCGTCCAGCTCCGCCTGCCACGGGTTGCTGGCCACCCGGTCAGCCAGCTCGCCGTCCTTCGCCCTGATCCGCAGGATCGCGCCGTGTGCCACCACGCAGTAGGTGCAGTGATTCGCGCCCGACGTGGCCACGACCACCAGCTCCCGCTCCGCCTTGCTCAGCCCGTCGGAGCGGTCCATGAGCGCGTCGTGGTAGTCCAGGAACGCCCGCAGCTCGGCAGGGCGGTGGCCCAGCGCGCGGAAGATGTTCGGCACGAAGCCCGACTTCTCCGCGATCACCTCGATCCGCTCCCGCAGGTCACCGGGCAGCTCATCCGGTTCGACCGTGCCGAACCTGCTCACATCCTCATTCATGTCTGCCACGCTAACCGTGTCGATTCCGGGCGTCCTCGTTCGTCTGTGTGGCGTACACCGAGGATTGGAGGCAGATATGCCCAACTACGTCGGATTCCTGCGTGGCACGGCCGACTCGCACGCACATCTCGGCCCGGACGAGGCGCAGCGGACCCTCGAACGCTATCTCGCGTGGAGCGAGGACATGGACAAGGCAGGCGGGCTCGTCATCAGCAACGGGCTGGCCCGCGGTGGCCGGGTGGTCCGGCTGACCGAGGGTGTGCTGGCCTCGGCCGACGGTCCGCACACCGAGGCGACCGAGGTCGTCGGCGGGTTCATCGTGATCGAGGCCGGGGATCTGGACCAGGCGGAGAAGATCTTCGGCACGCATCCGCATCTGCGGTTCGGGCCGATCGAGGTGCGCAAGGTCGGCGAGAACGGCTGCGAGGACTGAGCGTGCGTGCGGCCGGTGTGGTCGAGCATCTGTTCCGGCACAGCGCCGGGCAGATGATCGCCACGCTGGCCCGCACTCTCGGCCCGGCGCGGCTCGACCTGGCCGAAGAGGCGGTGGCCGACGCGCTGGAGCAGGCGCTGCGCACGTGGCCGCACACCGGCGTACCGGACAATCCGCGCGGCTGGCTGTTCCGCGCGGCGCGCAACCGTGCGCTCGACCTGCTCCGCCGCGAACGGGCACTGCGGGCGAAGTTGCCCGCGCTCGCGGACCTCGACCTCTCGGGCGAACCGGATACCGGCGACGCCGAGCTGGCGATGATGTTGCTCTGCTGCCACCCCGAGCTGCCGCAGGCGTCACAGGTGGCGCTCACCCTGAAGACGGTCGGCGGCCTGGGCGTCGGCGAGATCGCCGCCGCCCTGCTGGCCAGGCCCGCGACGATCGCGCAACGGCTGACCCGGGCGAAGAGGTGGTTGCGCGAGAACGACCACGTTCTCGAACTGCCGCCCACGGGGTCGATCGAGACTCGCGTGGACAGCGTGCTCGCGGTGCTCTACCTGCTGTTCAACGAGGGCTACGACCCGAGCGCCGGGGACGTCGCCGTGCGCGGCGAGCTGTGCGGTGAGGCCATCCGGCTCGGCCGGCTGCTGCTGGCCGACCGGCGCACCGACCTGCCGCGCGCCAGGGCACTGGTGGCCCTGATGCTGCTACAGGCGAGCCGGTTGCCTGCGAGGACCGACGAGGCCGGTGACGTGCTGCTGCTCGACGAGCAGGACCGTGCCCGCTGGGACCGGACGCTGATCGCCGAGGGCACCCGGATCTTCGCCGTCGCCTGTACCGGCCCGGAGCTGTCCGCCTACCACGTCGAGGCCGCGATCGCCCTGTGTCACGCGGCGAGCGGCGCGGACGGCACCGACTGGCAACGCGTGCTCGGGCTCTACGACCAGCTCGTCGCGCTGCGCCCGTCGCCGGTCACCCGGCTCAACCGGGCGATCGCGCTGGCGATGGCCAACGGGCCGGCCGCGGGGATCGCCGAACTTCAACTGATCGAGACCGAGGATGAGCTCGCCGGGTACCCACCGCTGCCCGCCGCGCTCGGCGCGCTGTGGCTGCGAGCGGGGCGGCTGGACCGGGCCGCGGACTACTACCGCAGGGCACTCGCGCTGCCCGGACCGGAACCACGGCACCGGTTCCTGCGCCGCCGCCTCGCCGCCTGCACCCGGCCCGACTCGTGAGTGCGCAAACGAGTTAGAACTCGTGTGCGCACTCACGAGCGTCAGCCGGCGGAGGCGATGGGACGGAGGTCCTTGTCTCCCTCGTCGGCGTGGTAGTCGGCGGGCTCGGTGGAGTCGGTGCCGTTGAACACCTTCGCCCGCCGCGCGAGAGGGGTCACGACCGCCGCGACCACCAGGTTCGCCACCAGCGCCACGATGCCGACGTAGATTTGCACCTGCGAACCCGCGAACGGCTGCCAGCCGAGGATGTTCAGCTTGTCCAGCGCGAGCGCCGAGCCGCCGAAGTGCTCCTTGCCCGCCGCCGGGTTCGGAATGCCGTAGAGCAGCGACAGTCCCCAGAACATCCCGACGAACCAGCCGGCGATCAGGCCCCACACGTGGAACCAGCGCGTGTAGAGCGCGATCGCCACGGCCGGCAGCGTCTGCAGGATCATCACGCCGCCGATGAGCTGCAGGTCGATCGAGAACTGCGGGTCGATGAACAGGATGAACGCGACCGCGCCGAACTTCACGATCAGCGAGGCGAGCTTCGCCTGCTTCGCCTCCTGCGCCGGGGTGGCGTCGCGCCGCAGGAACTCCTTGTAGACGTTGCGGGTCCACAGGTTCGCCGCGGCGATCGACATGATCGCGGCGGGCACCAGTGCGCCGATGCCGATCGCGGCGAAGGCGATGCCGGCGAACCAGGACGGGAACATGTCGTCGAAGAGCTTCGGCATGATCGTGTTCGTGTCGACCCGGCCGGTCGCCGCGTTGGTCAGTGCCTCCGTCCCCGCGGCGACGGCCGCGAAGCCGAGCAGTGCCAGCAGGCCCAGCAGCACCGAGTACGCGGGCAACGCTGACATGTTGCGCTTGAGCACGTTGCGGCCGCGCGAGGCGAGCACGCCGGTGGCCGCGTGCGGGTAGAGGAACAGCGCGAGCGCCGAGCCCAGCGCGAGCGTGGCGTACTGCAGCTGGTTGTTCGGGTTGAGCAGGACACCGTCGCTCGTGGACTCGGTCTCGGCGAACTTCGCCTCGGCGGCGGAGAAGATGCTGTCCCAGCCACCGAGCTTCGCAGGCAGGTACAGCACCGCGACGATGATCACCACGTAGATCAGCGTGTCCTTGACGAACGCGATCAGCGCGGGAGCGCGCAGCCCCGACTGATAGGTGTAGACCGCCAGGATCACGAACGCGATCAGCAACGGCAGATGACCGAGCAGGCCGCCCGCGTTGAAGCCCATCGTGCGCAGGACCGACTCGAGGCCGACGAGCTGCAACGCGATGTAGGGCATCGTCGCCACGATGCCGGTGACGGCGACGAGCGTGGCCAGCACCCGCGAGCCGTACCGGCCGCGCACGAAGTCGGCGGGCGTGACGTACCCGCGCGAGCGGGACACCGACCACAGGCGCAGCAGCGGCAGGAACACCAGCGGGTAGGCGATGATCGTGTACGGCATCGCGAAGAAGCCCATCGCCCCGGCTCCGAACAGCAGCGCGGGCACCGCGACGAACGTGTAGGCGGTGTAGAGGTCACCACCGATCAGGAACCAGGTGATCCACGTGCCGAACTTGCGGCCGCCGAGTCCCCACTCGTCGAGGTGGTCGAGCGTGCGGCCGGCGCGCCAGCGGGACGCCGCGAAGCCGAGCACGGTGACCAGGAGGAAGAGCCCGCCGAAGATGATGAGTTCGGGCCACTGCAGTTCGTTCACCGGGCGCTCCCCTCATCCAGGTCGTCGACGTCGAGGTCCCGGCCCGGTGCAGGGACCGTCGGCTTGTCGCGCGTCATCCGGTAGACGGTGGCGGTACAGATCACGCCTACCGCGATGCCCACGAACTGGAACCAGTAGAAGAACGGCATCCCGAACAGCGCGGGCCCCTCGCGGTTGTAGATCGGGGTGATCAGGATCCAGAACGGAATGATCAACAGCAGGTTCCACGGGCTGAACCGCAGCCCCTGGCCCTTCCCGCCGCCTCGTACCGACATGTCGCCTCACCAGTTCCTTCGCCGTCGTTCAGGTAACCTGCGGGTAACGCGGCGTCGACCTTAAGTGGTGTCCGTGGTCCCTCGGTAGGGTCATCCCCGATGTCCAGACATGGGGTAGCAGGATTCGCGGCCGCCGCACTCGCCGCCGTCACGCTCGCGGCGTGCACCACCGAGGTCGGCGGCACGGCGGCGTCCGGTCCGGACCGCGGCTCGGCGTCGGCCACCACCACGCCGCCCGCGTCCGGCGATCCGGCCCGCGAACTGGCCCAGCCAGGCGAATGTGTGTCCGGCAACGACCCTTCTGCGGTGGACTGCGCGGAAGAACACACCGTGGAGATCACCGAGGTCGGCAGGTTCGGCGGCGAGTTCGGCGATACACCGCCGGAGAAGGCGACCGTGTTCGAGGCGGTGTTCCCCACCTGCCGAACCGTGGCCGCCCGCTATCTCGGCAACGACGGCTACGACGCCACGACGCTCGGCGCCTGGCTCATGTGGGCCGGTGAGGACGACTGGCGCCGCGGCGACCGCTGGTACCGCTGCGGGGTTGCGCAACTGAGCGTCGACGGCGAGGCGATGCCCCGTACCGGCTCGGCGAAGGGCGTCCTGGCCGGTGAGAACCTTTACGAGTTCCAGATCTGCTCGGCGGTGCAGCCGTCGAGGTCGGCCCCGGAACGCGTGCCCTGTGCCGAACCCCACGTCGGCGAGGCCATCGGCGTGCTGCCGATGGGCAAGCCGACCGATCCGCTGCCCTCGGCCGAGGAGTTCGACGCCGCCGCCCGGCCGGCCTGCCGGACGATGCTGGCCCAGTATCTCGGTACGGGTGCCAGGGACGATGTCTTCGCGTCCTGGCGGTGGCCGGACCAGACCAATTGGCGGCACGGTTTCACCAACCTCACCTGCTACGCGGAGACCGCCGACCCGGTCACGGCGTCACTGCGGGACATCGGCTCCGCGCCGTTGCCCCGCTGACGCCCGACTCGCCTACCGAAGGCGGGTTGTCCCGGCGGCGGCGGCCCGCTTCAATTACCCCGGCTGACCCCGGGCTCCCTCCGGCCGACAGGAACGAGGACAACCAGATGAGACGACTTCGCCTCGCCGTGGTGATCCCGGCGACGGCGGGCACCTTGCTGGCCGGGCTCACCCCGGCCCTCGCGGAGCCGGCGGGCAGTAGGCCCGCCGGCTCCGCGGATATTCCCGCCCGCTACGCCGACCAGGTGCTCGACTGGCACGTCTGCTCAGGTGACGAGTTGCCGTCCCAGCCACCGGCGGGTGCGGAGGACATGGAGTGCGCGACCTACGCCGCGCCGCGCGACTGGGACCGCACCGAGGACCGCGTCGACATCACCATCGCGGTCAGCAGGCTCAAGGCGACCGGCGGCGAGGCGACCGCCAGCGTGCTGACCAACCCCGGCGGTCCAGGAGCACCCGGCCGCATCTTCCCGGCGCGGCTGCGCAACCAGGACACGTTGCGGGAGCACCAGGAGGTCATCGGCTTCGATCCGCGCGGGACGGGCAAGAGCACGAACATCACGTGCGGCGGCGCGATCGGCACTGGTGACTCGCTCGACCCGCGCGACCGGGACCGGAAGAACCTCAACCTCATCCTGGACGCCACGAAGTACGCCGCCGACTCCTGCCAGCAGCACTCCGGCGAGCTCGGCCCGCTGATCAACACCTACCAGACGACCCGGGACATGGACCTGCTCCGCGTGCTGCTCGGCCGCGACAAGATCAACTGGGTCGGCTACTCGGCGGGCACGTGGCTCGGCGCGCACTACGCGCAGCGGTTCCCGGAGCACACCGGCCGGTTCGTGCTCGACTCGGCGACGGAGTTCACCACCACATGGCAGCGCTCCTTCGACTGGCAGCCGCTGGGATTCGAGCGGCGCTGGCGCGCGGACTTCCTGCCGTGGATGGCCAAGTACGACTCGCTGTACCACTTCGGCCCCACCGGCGACGCGGCGAGGGAGACCTACGAGCGGGTCCGCGCGGCGCTGGCGAAGCAGCCGGTGGAGCTCGACGGCGAGCAGGTCGGCCCGAACGAGCTGGACAACGCGATCGCCGGGATGCTCTACAACAAGCGCTCGTTCCCCGGACTCGCGGAATACCTGGTGAGCGTGCGGACCCTGACCGGTGCCGAGGCCTCCGCCGAGCAGCAGGCTTCGGCCGCCGAGAAGGTCAAGGCGCGGATTCCCGAGGTCGAGGCGTTCGGACCGCAGCCGCTGCTGGTGCCGCTCGACTACGACGACGCCTACGACGCGAGCTTCTGGACGATCCCGTGCAACGAGGGGCCGTGGTACGGCAACCGGGGCAGCGTCGTCCGGCAGTCCGAGGTGCTCGGCAGGCACTACCCGCTGCTCGGCTGGGGCTGGCTGGTCCAGCCGTGCATCTTCTGGAAGAACAAGCCCATCGAGCTTCCGGAGATCGACGGCGAGGGCGTGCCGCCGGTGCTGATCGTGCAGTCGGTGCACGACCCGGCGACGCCCATCGAGGGCGCCCGGCGGGCACACCGGGCGTTCGAGGGCTCCCGGATGCTCACCATCACCGGTGAGGGGGACCACGGCATCTACGCGGGCGGCAACGGTTGTGCCGACCGGGTTGTGGAGAACTATCTGGTGGACGGCGTCGTGCCGGAGGACACGACCTGCCCCGGAACACCGCTGCCCGTGCCCCCCGGCGCGTAGCGGGGGTCCACAGCCTGTGCACAGAGTTGTCCACAGGCTGTGCGCAACTCCCGCGTTCCCGCCGGCGGTACTACTATCGGCTCGTGGTGCGAGTGCCGTTGAGCGAGGCCGAGCGGGAACGCGGGCAGCGGCTCGGCGCCGTGCTCCGCCGCGCACGTGGCGCGCGGAGCATGGTGGAGGTCGCCGCGTCGGCGGCGATCTCGGTGGAGACGCTGCGCAAGATCGAGACCGGCCGGATCCCGACCCCGGCGTTCTTCACGGTCGCCGCCGTCGCCGACGCGGTGGACCTGCCCCTCGACACGCTGCGCGATGCCGTCGAGGCACCACCGGGCACCGAGCTGCCGCAGGTCTCCTGAAAGTTCGCGCCCGCGCGATGTGGAGAAGCAGCGCCAGTCCTAAGGGAAGGTAAAGGTCCGGACCGCCGTGTTCCGCGACGGACGTGAGCTGCGTTACCTTCCCCGGCATGTCGAATCAGGTCGGCCACGACGACGTGGCAGGCGTTCCGGTCGGGTGGCGTGCCCGGCTGCGCCAGATCGGACCGGGAATCATGGCGGCCGCGACGGGCGTCGGCGCCGGCGACCTGGTCGCCACCATGGTCGCCGGTTCCCGTTTCGGGTATGTGCTGCTCTGGGCGGTCATCGTCGGCACGGTCGTCAAGATCGCGCTCGCCGAGGCCGTCGGTCGCTGGCACCTCACCTCGGGACACACGCTGCTGTCCGGCTGGCGCACGCTCGGCCGGTGGGTGCTGGTCTACTTCGGCGCCTATGCGGTCGTCTGGGGGTTCGTCTACGGCGCCACGGCGATGTCCGCCTCGGGGCTGCCGCTCAATGCGCTCTTCCCCGACATCTCGGTGCGGTACTGGGCGATCCTGTGCGGCCTGCTCGGGTTTCTGCTCGTGTGGTTCGGCCGCTACGCGCTGATCGAGAAGGTGATGACCGCGTTCGTCGGCATCATGTTCGTCACGGTCGTCGGTACCGCGATCCTCGTGGCGCCCAACCTGCTGGACGTCGGCAAGGGGTTCGTGCCGCGGCTCCCGGACGGTTCGCTCGTCTACGTGCTCGGCCTGGTCGGCGGCGTCGGCGGCACGATCACGATGGCGGCGTACGGGTACTGGACGATGGCGAAGGGCTGGCACTCGGCGCGCTGGCTGTCGATGATGCGGCTGGACAACGCGGCCGGTTATGTCACCACGGGCATCTTCGTCATCGCCATGCTGATCGTCGGCTCGGAACTCCTGCTCGGGCAGGACGTCGTGTCCGGTGACGAGGGCCTGCTGATGCTCGGAGACACGCTGGCCGCCGACTACGGGCAGTGGGCGCGGATCCCCTTCCTGGTCGGCTTCTTCGCGGTCTCGTTCAGCTCGCTGGTCGGCGTCTGGAACGGCGTCAGCCTGCTGTTCGCCGACTGGTGGCGCACCTGGCGGCTGCCCAGGGAGGTCGAGGACGACCGCGCGGACTACGAGCGCAAGGCCGGGGTGCGCAGCCCGGTCTACCGCGGCTACGTGCTGTGGCTGACGTTCCCGCCGATGGCACTGCTGTTCCTCGACAAGCCGTTCCAGCTCACCGTCACCTACGGCGTGCTCGGCGCGCTGTTCATGCCGTTCCTCGCCGGGACGCTGCTGGTGATGCTGAACTCGAGGCGGCTGCCACGGGAGTGCCGCTCGCGGTGGCTGTCGAACGGGCTGCTGACCCTGTGCCTGGCGCTGTTCACCTACCTCGCCGTCGACAAGCTCGTGGACCTGCTCAGCTGAGCGGCACGATACAGTCGGTGACAACACCAAACGCCGCATGAAGGGCAGACGATGAGTGCCGTGCACTGGCCCGACCATCTCCTGACCCTCGAGGAGTGGGCCGACCTACCTCAGGACGAGTCGCTCCGCTACGAGCTCGTCGAGGGGGTTCTCTCGGTGGTACCGAGGCCGGCACCATTGCATCAACGTGTGATGTATCGCCTGACCTTTCAATTGAACGGCCAGCTCCCAGACGAACTGGAAGCTGTCCAGGACACGGAGATCGTGGTGGAGGCCGCCCATCCGGCCACAGTCCGCGCTCCGGATGTGGTGGTCACACACACCCGTGTGGTGGAGGCGAACCCCGCGCGGCTCGATGCCACCGACGTCGTACTCGCCGTTGAGATCATCTCACCGGGGACCAAGCGCACCGACCAGGTGACGAAGTTCGCCGAGTACGCGGAGGCCGGGATCGAGCACTACTGGCTGATCGATCTGGATTCTCCGCTCACCGTCACCGCGTACCAGCTGATCGACGGCGAGTACGAGATCATCGCGGACTCCGAAGAGCCGTTCACGGTGACGGCACCGGTCGAGCTGAAGATCGACCCGGCGACGCTGGCCACCCGCCGGTAGGCAGGGACCTCAGCGCAGCACGCACCACGCGACCAGCGCGAACGTCGTGAGCACGGTGAACCACCCCAGCGGCGACACCGACAGCAGCCACACCCCGGCGATCCCGAGATCGGGTCCCCGGACGAGCTGGGCGATCAGCCGCACCGGGGCCTGCCCGAACGGCGTGTCCGTCATCCCGAGATCGCCGTAGTCCAGCGGTGGCCGCGTGACCGTGCGCACCACGACCGCCGCCACCAGCGGCAGCACCAGCCACGCCGTCCCGGTCAACGGGGCGTCCAGCAGGGCCGTCCCGGCCAGCAGCAACAGCCCCCAGCCGAGTGCGAGTGCCGCCAGCGCGGCGCCGTGCCATGCGCGCAGCGTCCGGTCCGGGGCGTCGACCCAGCGGCGGAGGCCGGCCGAGCGCCAGAGCTCACCGAGCCCACCGCCGAACGGCAGCAGCGCGGCGAAGCCACCCAGCCCGGCAAGCACCGCGTCCGGTATGCCCGGCAGCGCCACGTGCGCGGCGGCCGCGGCGAGCGCGAGGAGCACCGCGGAGCCGAGGTACCGGGTGCGGCCCACGATCCCGGCGGCCGCCAGCCGAGGGAGCGACCGCCGTCGCAGCGAGCCGGTCACCGCGGGCCGCGCCGACGGCAACATCATGAGCGGGTCGAGGAAGGTCAGGGACACGGTTCGCACGACTCGCTCCGCCCAGCCCTCGACGAGCTCCTGCCGCCCCGCCCGGACGGCGACGGGCAGCCGCACCGGGGACGACGCTCCCGCACCCGCGGCCAGAACGAAGGCCGGGACCGCACCGGCGAGCAGGACCCCGCCCCCGGCCGGCCACACCCAGCCGGGAACCTCGTACAGCGCTGCGAGGAAGGCTCCGAGGTAGCCGAGCGCCAGCAGGCGAGTGGCCCATGCGATCCACAACCGCCCGCTGACCGCCCGCACCCGGTCGGCGTTGCCGAAGTCGGCCCAGGTCAGCGTCGCGGGATCGGCCCAGAGGAACGTGCGCCGCAACAGCGACCGCCAGCCGAGAGCGCAGCAGACGGCGAACAGGCCGAGCACCACCGCGGGCGACCCGACCGGGCCGGTCAGCAGGACGTCCCGCCACCAGGCCAGCCGGAAGAAGGCCGAGACGAGCAGGCCCACCGCGAAAAACGCCACGAACGTGGGCCAGTCACCGGAAAGGACCCGGCGGAGACGGGACTCACCCGGCAGCCGAAGGGCGGCCGTCACGCCAGGTCCAGCACGTGGTCCGCGGAGCTCAGCAGTGCCGGATGGTGGGTCGCCAGCACCACCGCGGCGCCCGACCCGGTGGCCCTGGCGGCGAGGCCGGTCAACCATTCCTTGCCCGCCACGTCGAGCGCCCGTTCCGGCTCGTCGAGCAGCAGGACGTCGAACGGCCTGGCGGTGGCACCGAGCAGCAGTAACCTGCGCCGCTGCCCGGCGGAGAGCCGGCCGGCTGGAACGGTCGCCCGCTCGGTGAGCCCGGCGTCGGCGAGCAGGTCGCCGGTGCCGAACTCAGTGCCGAACGAGCCTGCGAGCAGCTCCAGGTGCTGCACCGGGGTGAGCTCGGCGAAGAAGTCGGAGTCGTCGAGCAGCACCGATACCCGGCGGCGGAAGTCCCGGTCGCGCTCGTCCGGTACCCGGCCGCAGACGGCGACCCGCCCCTCGGCGCCTTCCTGCATGCCGTACAGGCAGCGCAGCAGAGTCGACTTACCACTGCCGTTCGGCCCGGTCACTACGAGGCACTCGCCCGCGGCGAGGCGCAGGTCGACTCCCCGGAACAGCCATTGCTCACCCGCGCGCACGCCAAGGCCGTCGACGGTGAGCACGGTCAGCGCAGCAGCTCCATCACCTCGGCGAACGGTTCGAGATCGGGTTCGAGCACGGTGATGTAGCTGAAGCCGAACCGCTTGCGGTGCGCGCGGAGCTGGTCGGCGATCTCCGCGGCGGTGCCCACCAGGAGTGTGGGCAGCTCACCGAGCTCCTCGACGGTCAGCTCCGGTTCGTAATGCTGGAACTGCCGCAGCGCGGCGGCGCGGTCGTCGGTGATCAGTACCTTCTGCACGAGCACGTTGAGCTCGATGTCGTCCGCGCGGTCACCGGCGGCGGTGCGGACGAACTCGACCCGCTCGGCGACATCCTCGGCCCCGGCCAGCGATCCGGACGTGCCGTCGGCGGTGAACCGCGCGCCGGTGAACCCGGCGATGTCCGCCTCCCGCGCCGCCAGCCTCAGCACCCGGTCGCCGTTGCCGCCGATCAGCAGCGGCGGGCCCGGTCGCTGCACCGGTCTCGGGTCGTCCTGGCCGAACAGCCTGCGCAGCTCCGCGACGGTGTGGCCGAGGTGGTCGATCCGTCGGCGCGCGCTGTCGAAGGGCAGGCCGGCGGCATCGAACTCGGCCTTCACGTAGCCGGCGCCGAGCCCGAGTTCGAGCCGTCCGCCGGTGAACTGGTCGGTGCCGGCCACATCACGGGCGAGCAGCGCGGGGTTGTAGAAGGCGGCGTTGAGCACGAACGTGCACAGCCGGACGCGCTCGGTCACCTCGGCGGCGAGTACGAGCGCCGGGAACGGTGCAGGCATACCGAGGTGATCGGCGACGGCGACGACGTCGTAGCCGAGGTCCTCGGCCTTGCGGCAGTTCCCGACCCAGCCGGCCCGGTCGGTCGGGACCATCATGTTCACGCCGAAGCGGAAGGAGCGCTGGCTGCCGGTGCTCACGGCCCGACCCTACCGAAACGTGGTGCGGGCCACCCTCCATTTTGCCGAAGGCGGCCCGCACCACGAACGGGAACTCAGCCGAGGCGCTGCTTGAGCGCCTCCAGCTCGTCATGCAGGCTGGCGGGAACCTTGTCGCCGATCTTGGCGAACCACTCCTCGATCATCGGGATCTCGTGGCGCCACTCCTCGGGATCGACGTCCAGGGAGGCCTGGATGTCCTCGAGTGGCTCGGCGAGCCCGTCGGTGTCGAGGTCCTCCGCCTTCGGCACGAGGCCGACCGGGGTCTCGGCGGCCGAGGCGGTGCCCTCGATCCGCCCGACGATCCACTTCAGCACGCGCGAGTTCTCGCCGAAGCCCGGCCACAGGAAACGCTTGTCGTCGCCCCGGCGGAACCAGTTGACGTAGTAGATCCGGGGCAGCTTGGTTTCGTCCGCACCCTTGCCGACCTCGAGCCAGTGCCTGAAGTAGTCGGCGGCGTGGTAGCCGAGGAACGGCAGCATCGCCATCGGGTCGCGCCGCACCTCGCCGACCTTGCCCGCCGCCGCGGCGGTCTTCTCCGACGACATGGTGGCGCCCATGAAGACGCCGTGCTGCCAGTCGCGGGCCTCGTTCACCAGTGGCACCGTGGTCGCCCGGCGACCACCGAAGAGGATGGCGGAGATCGGCACGCCGTTCGGGTCGTCCCACTCCGGCGCGAGGATCGGGCACTGCGACATCGGCGTGCAGTACCGCGAGTTCGGGTGCGCGGCGGGCTCCTCCGAGTCCGGCGTCCAGTCCTGCTTCTTCCAGGACGTCGCGTGCGCCGGCTTGTTCTCCATGCCTTCCCACCACACGTCACCGTCGTCGGTCAGGGCGACGTTGGTGAACACCGAGTTGCCCTTCTCGATGGTCTGCATGGCGGTCGGGTTGGTCTTCCAGTTGGTGCCCGGCGCGACACCGAAGAAGCCGGCCTCGGGGTTGACGGCGTACAGGCGGCCGTCCTTGCCGAAGCGCATCCACGCGATGTCGTCACCGAGCGTCTCGACCCGCCAACCGGGGATGGTCGGCTGCAGCATCGCCAGGTTGGTCTTGCCGCAGGCGCTCGGGAACGCCGCCGCGACGTAGTAGGCCTTGTTCTCCGGCGAGATCAGCTTGAGGATCAGCATGTGCTCGGCGAGCCAGCCCTCGTCGCGCGCCATCACCGAGGCGATACGCAGCGAGTAGCACTTCTTGCCGAGCAGGGAGTTGCCGCCGTAGCCGGAACCGTAGCTCCAGATCGTGCGCGACTCCGGGAAGTGGGTGATGTACTTCGTGTCGTTGCAGGGCCACGGCACGTCCTGCTGGCCCGGCTCCAGCGGCGCGCCGACCGAGTGCAGGGCGGGCACGAACTCACGTTCGGTGCCGTCCTCCTTCACGAACTTGTCCAGCGCCTTCTTGCCCATCCGGGTCATCACCCGCATCGAGGCGACGACGTAGGCGAAGTCGGTGATCTCGATGCCGAGCTTCGGGTTGTCGTCGCCGAGCGGGCCCATGCAGAACGGGATGACGTACATCGTGCGACCACGCATGCAGCCCCGGTAGAGCTCGGTCATGGTGGCCTTCATCTGGTCCGGGTGCATCCAGTTGTTGGTGGGCCCGGCGTCGGACTCCCGCTCGGAACAGATGAAGGTGCGCTCCTCAACTCGCGCCACGTCGCTCGGGTCGGACGCCGCCCAGTAGGAGTTGGGCTTGGCCTTCAGCGGCACGAAGGTGCCCGCCGCCACGAGTTCCGCGTTGATCCGTTCGGCCTCTTCGTCGGAGCCGTCCACCCACACCACTCGGTCCGGGTTGGTCAGCTCAGCGACCTCCCGTACCCAGGACAGCACGCCGCTGTGGCTCGTGGGCGCCTTGTCCAGACCGGGGATGGCTACTGCAGTCATCTCTACTCCTGACTTCGACGACAAAAGCCCACACCGAACCTCGTTGTCCGGGTGCGGGCTTCGTTGCCGGCGACCGAATGGCTGGAACACACCGCCATGCGGTGTGGACGTTTGGGGATTCCCTGAGAGTAGCGGGGCGACACCTCGGGAACCGAGCCCTGACCTGTCGGTTCTCTCACAAGAACGATAAGGGAATCGATTCAGATGCCGCTGAATCGCGCCAGCACGAAAGACTTTCCCGCACAGCACGGCGAAGGCCCGGCACAGATCTGTGTCGGGCCTTCGCCGTATTGTCCGATATGGGTTTGTGCGCTGTCCGGGTCAGTTCTGGCTGATCCACTGCCCGGTCGCGGAGTCGATCTTGGCGACGCCCTCGACGGGCTCCTGGCCGCCACCCCAGAGGCGATCGCTGCCGCCTGCGTCCCCCGTCCCGGCGCCCGCATCGTCGGCCTCGGTCCATTCGCCGTCACCGGTGTGCTCGTACACGGTCGAGTCGCCGTTCGAGTCGATGATGACCGCGACGTCGGCGTCGCCGTCACCGTTGACGTCGGTGAAGGCGATGGTGTTGCCGTCCGCGTCCTCGACGACGGCGGTGTCGTTCACCCCGTCCTCGTTGGTGTCCACGGTGGCGGGCCCGACCTCCACCTCCCCGTTCGGCATGTCCGCCGTGATCGTGCCGCCCGCGCCGGTCTCGGTGCCGGGGCTCTCGGTGCCCGTGCCGCCCGGTTCGACCGAGACCCAGTCCCCGCTCGCCTCGTCGTACTCGGCGTGCGCGAGGACGTTGCCCTCCGCGTCGAGCTGGATGTACTCGTCGGCCGCGCCGTCGCCGTCGTTGTCGACGAATGCCTGGCCGCTGCCGTCGGCGTGCTCGATGACCGCCGTGTCCTCGACACCGTCGTCGTCGATGTCGAAGTTGACGTCGGCGGAGTACTCCTCACCCTCGACGGTGACGGTCATCTCGTCCGAGGCGCCAGTGGTCTCAGCGGTGTCCGTTCCACCACTCTCGTCGACCCACACGGGAACTCCCCCTCTGGTCAGGCTCATCGACTTCTCGGCTAGTAGGACTCACGGTATTCCGGTTCGGTTCCCGGCACCATCCCACCCGTCACCCGGCCACCACTCCCGGACGAGGCGCTCCGCGCCGCCTTGCTCATCCGTCCCGCGGCCGGTCACGCAGCGTGCGAATCCGCAGCAGGAAGCTCTCCGCCCGCTCCCGGCCCTCGGCGACCTCCTTGACCTGCTTGGTCACCAGGGAGAGCTGCTTCGCCCGCTCCTGCGCGCCCATCTTGATCGTCTTGTCGACTTCCTTCAGCTCGGCCTCGATCGCCTCGATCCGCCTGCTCAGCGCGTCGTCGAGGGCGAGCGAAAGCTGCTGCTCGGCCTCGATGAGCTGCTCGGCCACCAGCTGGTCCAGTGTCGATCGGGCGTCGGCGATCGACTCGACGAGCCACTGCTTGGTGTGCTGCTTGTCGGCGGCGTGCCTGCGGGTGCGGGCCATCCACCAGCCTGCGCCGAGGCCGATCACGATCGTCGCGGGCAGCACCACCGGGTTGAACAGCACGAAGCCGGCCAGCGGGGCCGCGGCCAGCTTGGCGGCGCCCGCCCCGCCGGACACGCCCATGAACACCAGGAGCTTGTCCTCGGCCGTCGGCGGCCGCTTGTCGGGAGGCCGCAGCACCACGGGTGGCCCGCCCGCACGGGCGAACTGGGCACGGATGATGTCGAGCTCCTCGGCCGAGAACAGCTCGGACAGCGCCACGTCGGTGACCTGGTTGAGCCGCTGCGCCAGCATCGCCGACACCCGCTGCGAGATCGTCTGGAGGGCGATGTCGACCTGCTGCGGCAGCGCGGCGAGCTCCTCGCGCTTGGCCGCGTCGATCAGCTGCCGGAAGTGCGACTGGGCGTCGCGCATCTGCCGACTGGCCTCGTGCCCGATCTCCACGCGGGTCCGCTGTACCTCGCCGCGCAGCTTCAGCTGCCAGCCGCGAGTGGAGGACCGGCGCTCGGCGGCGAGCTCGTCGCGCCGCTCCCGCAGCTTCTCGGCCTCTGCCTCGCCCGCGGAGAGCGCCCTGCGCTCCGCATTGAGCCTGGCGTGCTGCTCACCGAGCGCACTGGAGAGCGCACGTAGGGTGTTCGCCTCGCCGAGCATCACCGAACGGCCGAGCAGCATCTCCTGCAGGGCACCCTGCAACTCGGCCACCCCGGACTTCTCCCGGAGCATTCCGGCCGCCTGCTCGTTCGGCGCGCGGTCCGCCAGCTCGAACATGCGCGCCGATACCGGGTGGAACGTCGCGTCGGCGAACCGGGGGGCGTGCTCGGCCAGCAGCTCGCGGTCGGCCTCGAGCACCTCCCGCCAGCCACGGAACTGGTCGGCCTTGGAGAGGGCGAAGAGCACGGTCTCGACCCGGTCTGACATGCGGTGCAGGAAGTCCAGCTCACTGGCCGTGAAAGGGGCCGACGCGTCGACGACGAACAGCAGTGCGGTGGCGTTGGCGGACGCCTCGATGGCGAGCTCGCCGTGTACCGAGTCCAGGCCGCCGACCCCCGGCGTGTCCACCACCGAGACCCGTTCGAGCAGCGGGACGGGGCCGGAGACCTCGACGTGCCGCGGCGGGAGCTGGCCCTCGGGCAGCTCGTGCGACGCCGATACCCAGCGGACGAGCTCGTCGAGCGGAAAGCCCACCGGAGCGAGCTGGCCCGGGTAGCACGCCTGCGCGAGCCATTCCGGCGAGTGGTCGAACACGAGGTAGGTCGCGGTGGCGACGTCGGCGTCGACCGGGGACAGCCCCGGTGCGGCGAGCAGGGCGTTGACCAGCGAGCTCTTGCCGCGGTTGGTCTCGCCGACCACGACGACCGTCGGCTTCTTGCTCCGGGCGCGGCGCTGGTCCTCGACCCATTTCGCGGCCTGCGGGTCGAGGTTGCGCAACAGGGCCAACAGAGCTTCGCGGGCCTGCCTGACCTGGGCGGGCAGCGCGGGCTTGCCGAGCGGGGAAGCCGTGGTCACGGCCCGGACAGTATCGCGGGCCCCTAACGGCGGGTGTAGACGGTCACCACCGGGGCACGCAGCAGCCGGTCGTGGTCGGCGAAACCCACCACCTCGGTTTCGGCGATGGTCCCCTCCAGCCCGGCGTCGGCGGTCGGCACGGCACCGCCCGCCTCGTGCTGGGCCGGATCGAACCGCTGCCCGTCCGGCCGCAGGGCGCGCACGCCGATCCCCGCGAGGCCCTGTTCGAGACGTTCGGCCACGCCACCACTGCGCGCCCGGTCGAGCGCGTACAGACACAGCTGGATGAGCGCCTGGCGGTCGGCGAGCGCCTGGTCGTGCTCGATCCGGCCGCCTGCGGCAAGTCCTACGGGCTCCACATCCGGTTCCGACGCGGCACACTCCGGCTCGGTTCCCCGATCGGCGTCCGCGATCATCTCGGCCGGAATCTGGCCGGTCGGTTCGTCCGTGCCCTGGGTGCCCTGGGTGGCCTGGATGTCCTCGGTGTCCTGCCTGCCCTTGCGAAACCACACGCTCAACGTCGGCCTCCCGTCGGGTCCCGGAGCTGCTGCCAGATGAGGAAGTACGCGCGGTGCACCACGTGCGCCACCCGGCTCTGCGCGGGCGTGGCCCCGAAGGAGGCGAACGAGCGCCACCAGCCTGCCCGTTCCAGCGCGTACACCGCCAGGTCGGCCCGCGCACCGCCGGGCTTGCCGAGCTGGGCCGCGATATCGGCGTTGCTGCCCACCCGAAGTACCTCGTCGGCGAGGTCCTCGGGCATGTCCACCGCGCCGGAGGCGACGAGTGTGAGCGCCTCCAGCAGCCGTAGCTGGTGCGCCTCCGGCTTCGCGAGCAGCACCTCGATGGCGTCGTGTACGCGCTGACGTTCGGCCTGGTCACCCGAGGCGTGGGCCAGCGCGGTGACCGACGCGAGCGCGGCGGCCGCCTTGATGCCGTCCGCGCGGGCGGCGAACACCGTGTTCAGCCTGCCCCGCACCGCGGCGAGGCCGGAGGAGTCCAGCAGGGTCCGGCGCAGAGCGCCCGCGGTGATGCCCGGCTCGGCGCGGATCGCCTCGGTCGCGCACCGGATCCCGTACAGGTCGAGCTTCTCCAGCAGGCGTAGCCGCACCCCCGCCGGCACGTCGCACTCCCAGCTGGTGAACATGTCGGCCGAGATGAGCATCATCTCCAGAGCCTCGTCCTCCAGTGCGGCCACCTGGCGCAGCACGTCCGCGTCGGCCGAGGTGAAGCGGCCGGACTCGGCCGACTCGGCGAGCAGGCCGATCATCGGCAGCACGTCCGCGACCCGTGGCCGCAGCAGCTCGGCCTGCTTTCCGGCGAGCACGGTGGCCGCCTTCCAGACGTCGCCGTCCGCACCCTCCACCGACTCGGGCGGGATCGTGTCGGCCTTGTTGAGCACAGCGATCGCGTTGACGGGGCCCGCCTCGCGGCTCGCGGTAGCCGCGGTGAACGCCGCGAGCGCCTGCTGGTCGTCGGCGCGGACGCCCTGGGTGACGACATAGAGGACGGCCTCCGCGCCGGCGACGGCACTGCGCGAGGTGTCGTCCAGCTCGTCCGAGCCTTCCGTGTCGTCCGTGTCCTCCGTGCCCTTGGCCCGGTCACCACCGGCCAGCAGCTGCTCGGTCCGGGACACCGACGCCGCGTCGAGCGAGCCGAGCCCTGGCGTGTCGATCACGGTCATGCCCTGGAGTACCGCGCTGGTCAGGTACGCCTCGAGGTGGGAGACCTCGGCGACGTCCACGCCGAGATCGGCCGGGATCATCCCGTCCGGGGCGAACGGCAGCACCTGCTTGCGGCCGTCGTGGAAGACGACCTCGATCCGGTCGACGGTGCCGTACTGGAAACGGGTGACCAGCCGCGTGCACTCACCGATGTCCGTGGGCGCCACGCACCGCCCGATCAGCGCGTTGACGAGCGTGGACTTGCCGGACTTGATCCGGCCGGCGACGGCGACCTGCAGAGGGCCGCCGAGCCTGCGCAGCACCTCGGCGAACCCGGCCGCGGTACGCGCGGAGACCTGCGGCTGCAGCCGGCGGCACAGGTTGGCGACCGAAACCGAGAGCGGCCCCGCGGGCCGCCCCTGCTCCGCTGCCGTCACCGTGCCCCCTCTCAGGTCTCGACTCCGAATCGTGCCATGCGGCTCATCCCGTGCTCGCACCGAATGTGCGACCGCAGGTGGACGCGTGGGCACGGCCCCGCGACCTACGGTGAGCGGGTGCGCCGGTTCAGCCTGTGGATGCGAGCCCATCCGATGGTGGGCGACAGCATCGTCGCGGGACTGCTGCTGCTCATCGACATCCTCTTCTTCGCGATCAACAACGCCACCGAGGAGGTCCCACCGAAGCCGTGGTTCGTCGCGCTGCCGGTCGACGCCGCGCTGGTGCTGCCGCTGGTGTTCCGGCGGCGGTACCCGCTCACGGTCGCCTACGCGGTGCTGGTCGTCGGCGGCGTGCACGCGGGGCTGGAGCTGGGCGTGTCCAGCCTCATCGCGAGCGGGATCAGCGTCTACAGCGTGATCGTCTACGTGGGGCGCCGCCAGGGTGCGCTCTACTTCGGGCTGATGCTGGCCGCCAGCGTGGTGCAGCTGGGCGTTCAGAACCGCGAGGACTGGCTGGTCAGCTCGGTCGTCACCGTGCTGCTGATGGCTCTGTGCTGGTTGCTGGGCGAGTTCGTCGGTGCGCGTCGCGCCTATCACGCGGAGGTGGAGGCACGGCTGCACCTGCTGGAGACCGAGCGCGACCAGGCCGCGCGGATCGCGGTCGGCGAGGAGCGCGGCCGCATCGCCAGGGAGCTGCACGACGTGGTGGCGCACGCGGTGAGCGTGATCGTGGTGCAGGCGGACGGCGCATCGTACGCGATCCGCTCCAACCCGGAGATCGCCGAGCGCGCCGTGCGGACGATCTCGGAGACCGGCCGGGGCGCGCTGGCGGAGCTGCGGCGGCTGCTCGAGGTGCTCCGCGACGAGGAGAACAGGATCGAGCCGAGGGTGCCGCAGCCCAACGCGGCGGCGCTTGCGGAGCTGGCCGACCGGATGCGCACGGCCGGGCTTCCGGTGCAGCTCGACCTCGGCGACGACCTCGCCGACATCCCGGCCGGCGTCTCGCTGGGGGTGTACCGGATCGTGCAGGAATCGCTCACGAACACGCTGAAGCACGCCGGGCAGGGCGCCCGGGCACACGTGCGCGTGTGGCGGTCAGGGGCCACCGATACCGCCGAAACCGGCGACACGGTGCACGTCGAGGTGAGCGACGACGGCGCGGGCAGGGCACGGTCGCTGGTCCCGACCGACGGATCCGGGCCCGTGCCGGGCGGCAACGGCCTGATCGGCATGCGCGAGCGCGCGAACGTCTTCGGCGGCACGCTGACCGCGGGCCCCGACTTCGGTGGCGGCTGGCGGGTGCGGGCCTCACTGCCCGTTAGGTTGACGACATGATCCGAGTCGTGGTCGTCGACGACCAGGAGCTCATGCGCGTCGGGTTCCGCATGGTGCTCGGCGCGCAGCCCGACATCGATCTGGTCGGCGAGGCCGCCGACGGCGCCGCCGCGGTGCGGCTGGCCGGGGAGCTGCGCCCTGACGTGGTGCTGATGGACGTCCGGATGCCGGTGCTCGACGGCGTGGAGGCGACGAAGCTGATCGTGGGGGAGGGCACGTCGCGGGTACTGGTGATGACGACCTTCGACCTCGACGAGTACGTCTACTCGGCGCTGCAGGGCGGGGCCAGCGGCTTCCTGCTCAAGGACACACCGCCGGACCACCTGGTGTCGGCGCTGCGTGCGGTGGCCGAAGGGGACGCGGTGATGTCGCCGTCGGTGACGCGCAGGCTGCTGGACCGCTTCGTCGGCTCGGGCGGCGTGCCGCTGCGCGACGCGGCCGAGCTCGACGTGCTCACCGAACGGGAACGTGAGGTGCTCGCGCTGGTGGCGAAAGGGCTGTCGAACACGGAGATCGCCGAGCGGCTGTTCCTCTCCGAGGCGACGGTGAAGACGCACGTCGGCCGGATACTGGCGAAGCTGGACCTGCGGGACCGGGTGCAGGCCGTGGTGCTCGCCTACGAGACCGGCCTCGCCCGCCCCGGCACCTCCTGACCTCGCGAGTCCCCCGTTCAGACCCGCGAGTTCCGCGTTCGGGCCGCGAGCGCCGCGAGCGGACGGTGCCGCGAGCGGGGAACTCGCGGGCATGGATGCAGAACTCGCGGGCTCCAGTGGGGGACTCGCGGGCGGTGCGCTAGCGGTACGCCGTCGCGTCGACGGTGCGTGGGTCGCGGCCGGCCTGATGCACCTCGCGGAACCACCGGCCGAAGTCCGGCCTGCTGCCGTCGAGGTCGGTGTGGCCGTAGGTGTGCATCAGCGTCCACGAAGCCAGCGTCCGCCCGGCGAGGCGGGCCACATCCGGATCGGTCGCCAGTGCCGCCACCCCGCGCGCCAGGTAGTACGGCGTCTCCGACACGGCGAAGTCCGGCCCGTCCGGGATCGCCGGATCGGTCACCGCGTCGCGCCAGTTCTCCTCGGTGACGCCGAAGTGCTCCAGCATCGCCTCCGAGCGCAGGAAACCGGGCGACACGGCCAGCCCGGTACACGAATGCTCGGCCAGCTCGGCACCGAGCGCCCTGCCGAGCGCCCGCACGCCCGACTTCACCAGGTAGTACGGGATGCCCGCGCCGACGTAGTCGTCGTTGTCCCCGTCGGTGACCTCGACGACCAGACCACCTGGCCTGCGCACGAGCAGCGGCAGCAACCGGTGCAGCGCGATCAGGTGCGTCTCCACCCCGTTGCGGACCACCGACAGCGCCCGGTCCAGGTCCGAGTCCCAGTAGGCGGAGCCGAAGTCGACGAACGGGTCGCCACCCCACACGTCGTCGACCAGCACGTCCAGTCTGCCATCCACTTCGGACTCGATCCGGTCGCGCAGTGCGTCCACCTCGGACACGGAGGTGAAGTCGCAGCGGACCGGGATCCCCCGGCCGCCGGCCGCGGCGACCAGCTCGGCCGTCTCCTCGATGGTCTCCGGCCTGCCGATGGGCGAGCGGCGTTCCCGGGTCGTGCGCCCGGTGACGAACACGGTCGCCCCCAGCCGGCCCAGCTCCACCGCGATCGCCCGGCCGCAGCCCCGCGTCGCGCCCGTGACGACCGCGACCTTGCCCGGCGCTTTCCCGCTCATTCCTGCCAGCTCCCCACTACCGCGTCGATGTCCTGTTCCAACCGGGTGACCAGCCCACCACGTGGCCGGACCGACCAGTCGAGCGCCGCCCCGTTCGCCAGCGCGAGCAGCAGCCGCGCCGCCCGGTCCGGCGCGGGCCCCCGCCAACCCGGCCCGGTGAGCGCGCGCACCAGAGCGCCGACCTCCCGTTCCAGCGCCGCATAGTGCTCGCCGAGCAGGCCGCGCAGCTCGGGATCGCCGAGATCGGCGCCGAGCTGACCCAGGTGGTTGGCCACCGTCGTGGCATCGGTGGCATCGGTGGCATTGCCCAGTCCGGAGTAGATGCCCACGAGCGCGTCCCGCAGCCCGGTCGCCGGGCTCGCGGCGGTACGGGCGACCTCCCGTATCCGCCCGACGGCCCCCTCGGTGCCCGCCCTGCTCAGCGCACACAACAGCCCGCGCTTGGAACCGAACCTCTGCGCGACACTGCCCACCGCGACACCGGCCTCCCCGGCCACCTGCGCCAGCGTGAAACCCGGGCCGCAACGACCGATCACTGTCGCGGCCGCGGCGAGGAGCCGTTCGTCGGTGATGCTGCGCGGGCGGGCCATCTAGTTATTGGACCACCGTTCATTAATTCTGGCAACCGCGGACCCCGCAGTTCGTTCCGCCGCAAGTTCAGGGTCCGGGTCAGGGTCATTCCCGATCGCCCTGCGCCGCCTGATCAGCCAAGCTACGACCACAGGCGGGGAAGAAGTTCGGTCCACGGGATGACGCGCGCGGCCCCTGCCTGACGAGACCATGGGAACCACGGCAGTCACCACGCGTCACTGCGGCGACAGCCGCACCGAGGAGGGAAAGATGATCGAGGCACGAGGCCTCACCAAGCGGTACGGCAAGACCACCGCGGTCGACGACCTGTCCTTCGACGTCGCCGCCGGGCGGGTCACGGGATTCCTCGGCCCGAACGGCGCGGGCAAATCCACCACGATGCGGATGATCCTCGGTCTGGACAATCCCACCGCTGGCCGGGTGACGATCAACGGCAAGCGCTACCACGAGCTGCACCATCCACTCCGGACGGTCGGTGCGCTGCTCGACGCGAAGTGGGTACATCCCAACCGTTCCGCAAGGGCGCACCTGAACTGGATGGCGAAGTCGAACCAGATCGCGGAGCGGCGAGTCGACGAGGTACTCGACATCGTCGGCCTGACCAGCGTCGCGGGCAAGCGCGCCGGCGGCTTCTCACTCGGGATGTCGCAGCGCCTCGGCATCGCCGCCGCGCTGCTCGGCGACCCGGAGGTGCTGCTGTTCGACGAGCCGGTCAACGGTCTGGACCCCGAAGGCATCCTGTGGATCCGCAAGTTCATGCACCGGCTCGCCGACGAGGGTCGCACGGTGTTCGTCTCCAGCCACCTGCTGTCCGAAATGGCACTGACCGCCACCGAGCTCGTCGTGATCGGCAGGGGGAAGCTGATCTCGCAGAGCAGCACGGCCGACTTCGTCGCCCGCGCCAGCGAGAACACGGTCAAGGTGCGCAGCCCGCAGAACGACCGGCTGCGCGACGCGCTGGAGCAGGCCAGCGCCGAGCTCACCGCCGCCGAGGACGGGCTCATCGTCTCCGGAATGGACAGCGCCAAGATCGGTGAGATCGCCGCGGAGAACGGCCTCGTGCTGCACGAGCTGAGCCCGCAGCAGGGCTCGCTCGAACAGGCCTTCATGCAGATCACCGGAGACTCGGTCGAGTACCACACCGGCATCGAGGCCGAGGTGGCCCAGGTACTCGAACCCACCGCCCGCTGACGAACACGTACCGACTTTCAGAACCGGGGAGAACAATGACTCTGCTCGCAGTCGAGCGCATCAAGCTGTTCAGCACGCGTTCACCGTGGTGGTGCGCGCTGGTGGCACTCGCGACGACCGTCGGCTTCACCGCCCTCATCGTCGGCAACGCCAACGAACAGTTCCCGGCCACGGTGGCCACCACGCAGTTCGGGTACTTCTTCGGCCTGGCCGTGGTCATGGTGCTCGCGGCGCTGGCCGTGACCACCGAGTACCGATTCGGCACCATCCGCACCACCTTCCAGGCGATTCCCAACCGCACCGCGGCGCTGGTGGCGAAGACGGTGGTGGTCGCGCTGCTCGCCCTGGTGATCGGCGAGATCGTCGCCTTCGCGAGCTGGGGCCTTTCCGTGCTGCTGCAACCGGACTTCGACCTCGCGCTGAACAGCACCGCCGACTGGATCAACGTGGCCGGGGTCGGCCCGATCTACGCGCTGGCCGCCGTGATGGCCGTCGCGGTCGGCATCCTGGTGCGGCACAGCGCAGGCGCCATCTCGCTGCTGCTGATCTACACCCTGGCGGTCGAGGACCTGGTGAGCCTGATCCCGAACATCGGTGACGACATCTACAAGTGGATGCCGTTCAACGTCGCGAACAAGTTCCTGACCGGCGACGGCGCGTCGAACGCGGGCCGGGCGGCCGACGCCGGAGCACCGCTGTCCACCTCGCCGCTGAGCCCGGGCTGGGCACTGGCCTACTTCGCCGGCACGGCGGTCGTGCTGCTGGCCGTCGCGATCGCCACGGCGAAACGGCGGGACGCCTAGCAACCAGAGCCACCACAGGGAAACGCCCGGCGGATTCGGGGATCGGCACCGACCGGGTACGGGGAAGAGGCCCGGGCCGCGATTCGGGGGCGGCCCGGGCCTTGCCGCGTCCGGTCCGTCCGGTCCGTCCGTGCGAGCACGCTCTTGCGATGGCACGATCAGGGGATGATCGAGGCGCACGGGCTCACCAAGCGGTATGGCGACACGCTCGCGGTCGACGGACTCTCGTTCGACGTGACCCCCGGCCGGGTCACGGGCTTCCTCGGCCCGAACGGCGCGGGCAAGTCCACGACGATGCGGATGATCCTCGGCCTGGACAGGCCCACCTCGGGTGACGTGCGCATCAAGGGTGAGCACTACCGGCGCCTGCATCATCCACTTCGGACCGTCGGCGCACTGCTGGACGCGGCCTGGCGACACCCGGGCCGCTCCGCTCGCAACCACCTGCGCTGGATCGCCCGTTCGAACGAGATCCCGCAACCGCGGGTCGACGAGATGCTGGCGCTGGTCGGCCTCACCAGTGTCGCGAACAAGAAGGCCGGTGGCTTCTCGCTCGGCATGCTGCAACGCCTCGGCATCGCCTCGGCCCTGCTCGGCGACCCCGAGGTGCTGTTGTTCGACGAGCCGGTGAACGGCCTCGACCCCGAGGGCATCCACTGGATCCGGCGGTTGATGCACACGCTGGCGGAGGAGGGCCGCACGGTGTTCGTCTCCAGCCACCTGCTCTCCGAAATGGCCCAGACGGCACAGGATCTGGTGGTCATCGGCCGGGGCAGGCTGATCTACCAGGGCACCACCGACGAGTTCATCGACCGCGCCACCAAGCAGACCGTGCGGGTGCGCAGCCCACAGCTGGACGCCGTGCGCGAGGCGCTGCGCGGCTACGGCGCGACGTTCGAGGAGGAGGACGGCGCCATCCTCGTCTCGGGTATGGACAGCAACGAGGTCGGCGAGCTGGTCTTCGCCGCGGGAGCCACGCTGCACGAGCTGAGCCCGCAACGTGGCTCGCTGGAGCAGGCGTTCATGCAGCTCACCGGCGAGGCCGTCGAGTACCACGCCGGGCAAGGCGCATGATCACGCTGCTCGCCGTCGAACGCATCAAACTCGCCACCACGCAGGCCGCCTGGTGGTGCACGGCCATCGCGGTGGTGGCCTCCCTCGGGTTCGCCGCGCTCTTCGTGGGGTTCGCCGGTGACGACTTCGCCCTGACGGTCGGCTCGTCGCAGGCCGGCGCGACGTTCGGCCGCACCGTGCTGCTCGTGCTCGGGGTACTGGTGGTCACCACGGAATACCACTGGGGCACCGCCCGCACGACGTTTCAGGCAGTGCCCTCGCGCGCACCGGTGCTGCTGGCCAAGGCGACCGTGGTCGGCATTCTGGCCGCGGTGGTGGGGCTCGCGGTCGGCTTCGGATCCCTCGGCCTGGCGATGCTCCTCGAACCGGGGGCCGAGCTGGCGCTGGACGGTGCCGCCGACTGGCGCGCGGTCGCCGGCCAGGGTCCGGTCTACCTGCTGACCGCGGTGCTCGGCGTGGGGATCGGGCTGCTGCTGCGGAACACGGCCCTCGGGCTGGCCGTCGCGCTGGTGTGGACCCAGCTGGTCGAGGGTCTGGTGGTGCTCATCCCTACGATCGGCGACGACATCTACGTATGGCTGCCGTTCTTCGCGGCGAGCCAGTTCGTCGGCAGCGACGTCGGCAGCCCCGCGCTCGGTCTCGGTGAGCTGCCGCTCGGACCGCTCGGCTACGGCGCATACTTCGCGGGAATCTGCCTGCTCCTGCTCGCCGCGGGCGTGTGGACAGCAGTTCGCCGCGACGCGTGAAAGATGCGGTTTCTACCGCACAGTGCGGATCAACGCCACGTTAAGCCGCTGTGGGGTCCCCCACTTGGACCTGACGAGCGGCGCTGACCAGGGAATACTGTGGTTAGCCCGTCAGGAAACCTTTGGAGGTGACCCTTGGCGGTGGCAGAAATCGACATCGACACGGATGGCAACTCGCTGACCGTCGGCTCGGACCGGACCCCGCGGTTGGAGCCCATGGTCGAACTCGAATGGTCACGAGCGATCGAGCTTCCCTTGGTGGCCACGTCCACGACCAGCCCGGCCGAGATGCGACGGGCGTGGGTGCACCGCGCGCCGGAGACCCGGGTGCTCGCCCTGTACCGGGCCGCGCGGGTGAACGGCGACCCGGTGCCCTCGCCCTGGTGGTTGCGCGCCGTCGCCGCGGGCGGACTGCCGTCACGGGAGGACGGCTTCCGCATCGAGGACCGGATCGACAAGCTGCTGCGTACCCGGCCCGGCTGGGAGTACGTGCCGTGGGCCGCCGACGGCGAGTCCGGTTACTGGGAGTTCATGCCCTCCGAGGGCGGCCGGACCGGTCACCGCATCCCCACCACCATCCTCAACACCGACCGGCATCCCGGCTGGATCGACGTGCTGCCCGCCCACAGCCGCGGCACGCCGGAGCCCATCGCGGTGGCGGGGCTGGCCGGGCTCCGCGCGCGGCTGGGGGAGTTCGAGGCGGTGCGCTGACCCGGCGCCCGCGTGGCTAGGGTGCGGCTCGTGGAGAGCGAGCAGGAGCCCCGGTTGCGCAGCGTGGTCAGCTACGTCAAGCGCGGCGGCCGGATGACCGTCGGCCAGCAGCGGGCGTGGGAGCAGCTGTGGCCCTCGATCGGCCGGGAGGTGTCCGACCTCGAGCCCGGCCCGATCGACTTCGACGCGTGGTTCGGCAGGCCGGCACCGGTGGTCCTGGAGATCGGCTCCGGCATGGGAGAGACGACCTCGCGGCTCGCCGCCGCGGCACCCGAGGTCAACTACGTCGCCGTCGAGGTCTACGAGGCCGGGCTCGGCCAGTTGCTGCTGCGCGCCGAGAAGCTGGGCGTGGAGAACCTGCGACTGCTCCGCGGCGATGCGGTGACGCTGTTGGGCGAGCATGTCGCGCCGGAGTCGCTGAATGCCGTGCGCATCTTCTTCCCCGACCCGTGGCCGAAGAAGCGGCACCACAAGCGGCGGCTGATCCAGCCGGAGTTCGTGTCGCTGGTTGCCTCCCGGCTCGCCCGCGGCGGCACCCTGCACCTGGCCACCGACTGGGCCGACTACGCCGAGCAGATGCTCGACGTGTGCTCCGCCGAGCCCGCCCTGCGCAACCGGTTCGACGGCTGGGCGCCGCGGCCGGAGTGGCGTCCGGTGACGAAGTTCGAGCAGCGCGCCGAGGCGGAGGGCCGCACCAGCCACGACCTCATCTTCGTTCGTGAGTGATTCGGCTAGCGTGTGGCGGTGAGTGCGGAACAGCCGGGGGACGGCCTGGTGCGGACGGCCTACCTCGTCAAACGGCTCGAACTGGCGGTACGGGCGCGACTGGACGCGGCGGTGCGGCCGCACGGGCTGACCACGGCCCAGTACACGGCGCTCACCGCGCTGCGCGGGGTGCCCGGCATGTCGTCGGCCCAGCTCGCCCGCCGCTCGTTCGTCAGCCCGCAGACCATGCAGGAACTCATCGCCAACCTGGAACGCCGCGGCCTCGTCGCCAGGGCGCCCTCGCCGGCGAACCGGCGGGTGCTCGGCATCGGGCTCACCGAACAGGGCGAGGCCGAGCTGCGCAGGCTCGACCACGAGGTCGACGAGATCGAGAACGAGATGCTCGCCGACCTCGACGCCGAGCAGGTCGAGGCACTGCGGCAGGCCCTGCGGCTCTGCACGCAGCGCCTGACCACGCACGGCACCGGCAGGCCGTGACCTATTCCTCGGCGAGCGGTTCGGCGCGCACCCGGTTCAGCGCGGGACGGCACACCGACGCCGCCAGCACGGCGACGAGCGCGCCCAGCGCCACCGGCGCCAGGATCCACGGGCTGAGCACGACCGCGCCCCGTTCGAACAGGCTGAACAGGCCGATCCCGACGAGCACCCCGGCTACGCCTGCCCCGACCGTCGCCACCAGCGCGGGCATCGCGGCCTCGGTCCGCAGTGCCCTGGCGAGCACCCGCACCGGCGTGCCCGCCGCGATCAGCGCGCCGAACGTCCGGCGCCGATCGAGCACCGATCCGGCCGCCGCGATGGCCGCGCTGCACCCGGCGAGCACGGCGGCGGCCACGAGCCCGATCACGGTCACCCGGCGCAGGTCGGACAGCTGGGTCTGCTGATCCGCCAGCCGCATCTCCCGGCTCTGCACCTGCGCTCCGTTCGCCGCACCCGCCAGCGCGGTCCGCACCACCTCGCGATTCGCCGGTGTGGTCGGCACCGCCACCGTCGCCGTCTCCGGTGCGACCCCGGCAGGCAGCACCGCCGGGTCGATGATCGGCGTGCCGACGACGTCCGGCGAGGTCGTCCGGATCGGCCGCATCGGGGTGTCCGCGGCGAACGGTTCGCCCGGCTGCCGCGGGTCCGCGGCGCCAGTCACGGTGACGTGGTCCAGCTCGATCGGGTAGTCGTTGTAGACACCGGGCGTGCCCGCGCAGGCGCCACCCATGTCCAGTCGCAGCAACTGGCCCGCGGAGGTGCAGTCCAGCACCAGGGCGCTCTCCGCGGTGCCCTGCCGGTCGACCAGCAACACCTCGCCGATCGCGACGGCCCGCTCGTCCTGGCCGTACCTGGCCAGCTCCCGGTTGACCTGCTCGGTCATCCGCTCGGCGGCATCGGCGCGGGTCGAGACGTAGAGCACCGAGTCCTGAAACGGGGACGCCGATCCGGCCAGCGACTCGAAGGTCGGCAGGAGGGTGAGCGCCATCGACCCGGTGAACACCGCCAGCACCACGCCCGCGGAGGCCCGGTAGGCGCCCTTCGGGTCCTCCCGCAGCCGCCGCCCGGCAAGCAGCGCGGCAGGTCTGCGCCACACGCGCAGGAAGATGCCGCCGATCGCGGAGGTGATCCACGGCCCGGCCAGCACGGCCGCGCCGATCACGGTGGCGAGCCCGCCGAGCACCAGCAACGTGCCGCCCTCGCCCTCCGAGGTCACCGTGATCGCGCCGAAGAACAGCAGCCCGGCGACGGGCACGGCGAGCAACCGCCACCAGTGCAACGGTTTGCGCTGGTGGGAGCCGGTGGCGCCGAGCGGCGTCCACACCACCCGGCGCAGGCCGAGTACGGCGGCGAGCAGCACCAGCGCGGGCAGCGCGACCACGATCGGTATCGAGATCGCCGGTGCCAGCGTGAAGTCCGAGGGCTGCCAGGTGCCGCCGTCCCACGGCACCTGCGCCGCGGCCGCGTGCAGCACCGGGCTGGCCACGAAGCCGAGCAGCGCACCGGCGACGGCGGCGATCGTGGTCTCGGCCGCCACCATGCCGACCACCTGCCGTGGCGTCGCACCGGCCAGCCGCAGCGCGGCGAGCCTGCGTTCGCGGCGCGCGGCCGTCAGCCGCGCCGACGACGCGACCAGCACCAGGCTCGGGACCAGGAGCACCACGACCCCCACCCCGGCGAGGAACTGCAGCAGCGGATCTTGCCCGGCACCGGCGGTGCTGAACCCCTGCTGCGGCATCGTCGTCTCCGGCATGTCCGCCGGTTCGTGGCCGACCAGGGCGACGAGCTGGCCCGGATACGCGAGCGCGTCGGCACCGAGGAGGCCGTCGACGTCCCCGCCGAAGCGGTCCGCCAGTTGCGACGCGGGCAGCCCGTCCATCAGCCGCGCGAGCGCCGGGGACACCAGTGCCTCGCCAGGAGCCGGGAACTCGGGAACACCGGCGGGCAGCCGCACCGCCGAGGGATCGGTCAGCGCGGCGACATCAACACGGGTGATCTTCTCCCCGTTCGTGTAGTCGCTGCTCTGTGCCAGCGCGATCGTGGCGGGGCCGTCCTCCCCCGACTGGTAGGACGGCCCCTGCCACGACGACCGCTCGCCGCGCGCCTCGGTGGCGAACGGCAGGCTCACCAGCAGCAGCACCAGCCCCGTCGCCACCGCGACGCCGACACCGGTGAGGATCGCCGACGTCCGGGTGCGCGGGTCGGCGCGCAGTACCCGCAGCGCGAGCCGGAAGCTGTTCATGCCGCGGCCCCTCCCGCGTCGATCCGGCCGTCGCGGATGGCGACGGTGCGGGGCACCGAATCGGCGAGATCACGGTCGTGGGTCACGATCACCACGGCCGCACCGGTCTCGGCCGCGGCGTTCAGCAGCGCGTTCATCGTGTCCCGTCCGGTGCGGGTGTCCAGTGCGCCGGTGGGCTCGTCGGCGAAGATCACCCTCGGCTCGTGGGCGAGTGCCCGCGCGATCGCCACCCGCTGCGCCTCGCCACCGGACAGCTCGCCCGGCCTACGCGCCTCCTTGCCCCCGAGGCCCAGCCGGTCGAGCCACCGCCGCGCCGCGGTCAGCGCCGGTTTGCGCGCCGAGCCGCCGAGCAGCAGCGGCAGCGCGGTGTTCTCCTCGGCGCTGAGCTCCGCGACGAGCATGCCGGACTGGAAGACGAAGCCGAACTCGGTGCGCCGCAGCTCGGCGCGCCTGGTCTCGCCGAGCTGGTCGATCCGCTGGCCCGCGAGATGGATCTCGCCGGCGTCGGCCCGCAGGATGCCCGCCAGCACGTGCAGCAGCGACGTCTTGCCCGAACCGGAGGGGCCGACGATGGCAACCGCCTCGCCCGGCTGGATGTCGATGTCCACTCCGGCCAGCGCGTGCTGCGCGCCGTAGCGCTTCACCAGCCCGCGCCCGGACAGCACCGATGTTCCGGCCGTCCGCAGTGGACCGTGCGGGTCCGTCGTCTGTGGTTGCACCGCGTTCTCCCTGGGTGTCGATGATCTCGACAGGGAGGTTCGCGCGGGGCGGGGTTGCGGCACTTCGGACGGACGGCCACGATCCGGCCGCGTGCCATCGGCCGATCGGCCGATCGGAGTGCGGCCCGTCGGCCAAGGTGCGGCCCGTCCGCAATCCTCTACGGTCATGGTGTGCCGGATTCGCCGAACGCCGCCTCGCGCCAGGCCGCCGCGGCGCTGCAGTGGCTCGGCCTGCCCGGCGTCGTACTGCTCGCCGCGCTGCTCTGCGACCTCGCCATCACCGTTTCCGCGAGCTTCGACGGCATCGGCGCGACCGGCTCGGACCTGCTGTTGTTGCCGGGCATCCTCGCGCTCTCGGCGTGTGCGCTGTGGGCGCGGCGGCAGCCGGTGTCCGCCGCGTGGGCGGGCGCGGGCGTGCTCGTGGCCAGCAGCGTGCTGATCCGGCTCACCCCGGCCACCCCGTACACCGCGTTGCTGGCGAACATCTCGTTCGCCGAGACCGTCGCCGGGCTGGAACTGGTGTTCTTCTGCGTCCGCGCGGTCCGTGGCGGGCCGGCTTTCGTCACCACGCTGACGGTCGTCGTCGCCGGCCTGATCGCCGTGACCGGCCGCGAACCGATGATCACCGCGAGGACGCTGTTCCAGCCGCTGCTGACGGGGTTTGTGCTGCTGGCGCTCACCGTGGTGGCCGCGCTTCAGCTGCGCAAGCCGGTACCGACCCGCACCCGCAACGACGTGACGAAGTTGCTGAGCGCGCAGTGGCCGCTGGTGGGCGTGCTCACCCTCACGCTGTTCCTGGACACGTACTTCGCCGCGTCGGCCGGGCTCATCGGGATCTTCGTGCTGGCGACCTCCGCGGGTGCGGCGGTCGCGGCACTGCTCGCCGCCAGGTACCCGATGCAGTCGGCGCTCGGCCTCGCCGGGCTCATGTTCCTGTGCTCGCTGGCGCTGAACCTCACCTACGTCCGGGACCCCTATGTCAGCCTCGGCGGCTTCCCGCTGACCCAGGTGGTCGCGGGCGTGGCGGTGGTCGTCTTCCTCGTTCGCCAGGTGCGGCCGGCGCAGGCGGCGGGCGGGATCGCCGTGCTCACCGTGGTGGTCGCCGCCGGTGCCGTCAGCGCCGTGCCGACCCGGGACGCCGACTCGCTGCGCGGGTTGTTCGTCGCCACGCTGCTGCTGCTCGGCGTCGCGGTGGCCACCGGGCTGTTCCTGAAGGCGCGGGACTCCGAGCGCACGCAGGCGGTCGAGGCGGCGGTCAGCGAGGCGCAGACCGCCGAGCGCATGGCACTGGCGCGGGAGCTGCACGACGTCGTGGCCCACCACGTGACCGGCATCGTCGTCCAGGCACAGGCGGCGCGGATGCTCGCCGAGCAGGACCCGAGGGTGGTGGCGGACTCGCTCGGCCAGATCGAGCGCGCGGGCGGCGAGGCGCTGACGGCCATGCGGCGGCTGGTACGCAGCATGCGCGGGGACGCCCCGGCGGGCAGCAGCGAGCTGAGCGAGCAGGCCACCACCGAGCTGGCCGCCGACCTGCGCAGGCTGGTCGAGGCGGGCAACCACGGCGTGCCCACCGAGACCGACCTCGACCTGCCACCGGACCTGCCGCAGGAGGTCGCTCGCTCGGCACTGCGGCTGGTGCAGGAGTCGCTGACCAACATCGGCAAGCACGCGAACGGTGCGACCAGGGTGCTGGTCTCGGTGCGGGTCACCGCGGGCGAGCTGCACATCCGGGTCAGCGACGACGGGCGTGCGGAACCGTCCGCCGGGGGATCGAGCGGCTACGGTCTGATCGGAATGCGCGAGCGGGTGGAGCTCCTGCACGGGCGGCTTTCGGCCGGGCCGGGGCCCGCAGGTGGCTGGGTGGTCGAGGCGTGGTTGCCGCTGGGCGAGGGAGCTGAATGATCCGGGTACTGATCGCCGACGACCAGGACATGGTGCGAATCGGGTTCCGCATGATCCTGTCCGCACAGGACGACATCGAGGTCGTCGCCGATGTCGCGGACGGCGTCGACGCGGTGCGCAAGGCGCGGGAGCTGCGCCCCGACGTGTGCCTGCTCGACATCCGGATGCCTGGAATGGACGGTCTCGCTGTGACGAGGCAGCTCGCCGGGCCGGACGTGGCCGATCCGCTCAAGGTGGTCGTGGTGACGACGTTCGACCTCGACGAGTACGTGCACACGGCGCTGCGCAACGGCGCGTCCGGTTTCCTGCTCAAGGACGCGGGCCCCGGGCTGCTGATCGAGGCGGTGCGCGCGGCACAGCGGGGCGACGCGCTGGTGTCGCCGCAGATCACCGTGCGGCTGCTGCGGCATTTCGCCGGGCAGTCACCACCACGGGAGATCGAGCAGCCCGCCGAGCCGCTGACCGCGCGCGAGCTGGACGTCGTGCGGGCGGCCGCGCGCGGGCTGACGAACACCGAGATCGGCACCGAACTGTACCTCTCGCTGTCGACGGTGAAGACGCACCTGGCGTCCGTGCAGAGCAAGATCGGTGCCCGCAACCGCGTGGAGATCGCGGCCTGGGCCTGGCGAAACGGCATCCTCGACGACGAGTGACGTCGCTAGGATCACCGGCATGATCCAACGTCTGCGTGCCGCCGCCGTCCTGCCCGCCGACCCCCGCTGCTCGGTCGTGCGGGACGGCGTACTCGACATCGACGACGCTGGCCGGATTGCCTACTGCGGGCCCGCCGGCGCCGCACCGGCGGCCGGGAACGCGCGGGTGACCGACCTGCCGGGCCTGCTGCTGCCCGGACTCGTGAACGCGCACGCGCACAGCCCGATGGTGCTGCTGCGCGGAATGGGCGGCGACCTGCCGCTGCTGCGCTGGCTGCGCGAGGTGGTCTGGCCGGCCGAGGCCAGGCTGCGGCCCGAGGACGTGCGGGCCGGGATGCTGCTTGGCTCGGTGGAGATGCTCACCCGTGGCGTCACGACCAGCGCCGAGATGTACTTCCACGCGGAGCAGATCGCCGGTGCCGTGCTGGCCACCGGCGCCCGCGTGGTGCTCGGCGGGCCGATCATCGACCTGCCGGGCCTCGACTGGCGCTCCATGATCACCGAGACCGAGCGGTGGATCGACGCCGACGGCCTGCGCTTCGGCGCCGGTGACCGGATCGAGCTGTCGTACGCCGCGCACTCGGCGTACATGCTGCCCGCGGAGGCGCTGGAGCAGATCGCGAAATCGGCCCTGGCGCGGGGCGCGCTGGTGCAGATCCACGTCGCGGAGGCCGCAGACGAGGACGAGCGGCAACGCGCGGAGCACGGCTCCGTCCCGCGCCTGCTCGATCGGGTCGGACTGCTCGACGGCAGGCTGATCGCCGCGCACGGCGTGCACCTATCCGATGAGGACATCGCCCTGCTCGCCGCGCGGGGCGCGGGCCTGGCGCACTGCCCAGGCTCGAACGCGAAGTTGGCCTCCGGCATCGCGCGGCTCGCCGAGCTGCGGACGGCGGGGGTGCCGGTGGGACTCGGCACGGACGGACCGGCCAGCAACGACGACCTGGACCTGTGGGAGGAGGTCCAGCTCGCCGCGATGCTGGCCCGCCTGTCCACACGGGACTCGACCGCGCTGACCGCGGCGGACGCCCTGCTGCTGGCCACGCGCGGCGGCGCCGAGGCACTCGGCCGCGACGACATCGGCTCGCTCGAAGCGGGGCGGTGGGCCGACGTCGTGCACATCGACCTGGACGATCCGGCCTTCGCCACGGGCCTCGACGTGCCGGACGAGCAGCTGCTGGCCAACCTCGTGTGGGCCGCAGGGTCGCGGCGGGTGCGGGACGTGTGGGTGGCCGGGGAGCAGGTGGTCGCCGCGGGGGAGCCGACCCAGGTGGATCGCGCGGCCGCGCAGGCGGGTGTGGCCAGTGCGGCCAGGCGGCTGCGCGGCTGAATGCCTGCCCCAATGCGGCGTTGGTTGCGTTGAGCGCACCCGGTGCCACATTGGGGACACGGCCGGGCGGAGCGGCGCCGGTCAGCGCGCCGGGCGGGGGCGGATGGTCAGCTCGGTGAGGTGGGCGTCGGGACTCGCCGACACCGCCGCCAGGACCGTGGCCGCCACCGAATCGGGCCGCAGGTACTTGTCCGGGGCGTAGTCGCCGCCCTCGCTCGCCACCACGGCCTGCTGCATCTCGGTGTCGGTCCGGCCGGGGAACACCGACGTCACGCGGACGCCGTTGGCCTCCTCCTCGGCACGCAGCACGTCGGCGAACGCGCGCAGCGCGAACTTGCTGGCGGCGTAGGCGCCCCAGCCCGCGCGGGCGGCCAGGCCCTGACCCGAGTTGAGCAGCACCACGTGCCCGGAGGCGGCCCGCAGTGCGGGCAGCAGCATCCGGCTGAGTTCGACCACCGCCACGACGTTGACCTCGAAGTTGCGCCGCCACACACCGGCGTCCGACTCCTCGACCGTGCCGAGCTCCGCGAGCCCCGCGGAATGCACCAGCACGTCGAGCTCACCGATCTCCGCCGTCGCTGCCCGCACGGCGGCGGGGTCGGTGAGGTCGACCGGCCACGGCCGCGCGTCGGGCAGCTCACCCGCCAGCGCGGCGAGGGCGTCCTCGTCGCGCCCGCCGAGCAGCAGCCGGTGCGTCGGAGCGAGCGCGCGGGCGGTCGCGGCACCGATCCCGCGCGAGGCTCCGGTCACGAGGGCGAGCGGTTGATCAGCCATGCCGTCCACGGTAGCGCCCGCCCAGGACTCGTGAGTGCGCACACGAGTTCTAACTCGCGTGCGCACTCACGAGCGTTGACCTGGGGCGTCAGTCGACGCCGATCCGGCTGCTGCGGCCACGGCCCTGCCGCCACACCGACACGATCGAAGGGCGGGGCTGCGAGTCACCGCCGTCCGGCCAGTTCGATTCCGGATCGGCCGGGCTGCCGCCCTCACCGGGATGCTGCACGGCGACGAGCACGACGTCGTCGGTCACCACCGGTCCGCAGGCCTCCGCGCCGATCGGCACCGTGAGGAACTGTTTGACCTGGCCCCGCCGCGGACCCTGGACCGGCACCGAGAACAGGCCGTCGTTGGAACCGAGCGCGTTGCCGTCGGTGGAGATCCACAGGTTGCCGTGCCGGTCGAAGGCGACGTTGTCCGGGCAGGAGATCGGGCTGACCTGGTCCTTCGGGAAGCCGCCGAAGTAGGTGTCGGCGGCAGCCGGGTCACCGCAGACCAGCAGCAGGCGCCAGGAGAACCGCGTCGCGGCGGCGTCCCCGTGCCTCTCCTCCCACTCCAGCACCTGGCCGTTGCGGTTGCCGTTGCGCGGGTTGGCCTCGTCGACGCCCGCCTTGCCCGCGGCGCCCCGGTCGCTGTTGTTGGTCAGCGCCGCGTAGATCCGGCCGTTGACAGGGTTGGCCTCGATGTCCTCAGGGCGGTCCATCTTCGTGGCGTCGACCTTGTCGGCCGCCAGCCGCGTGAAGATGTAGACCTCCTCGGCGGTGAAACCGTCCACGAAGGACCTGTCGCCGCTGGCGAGCGGGATCCACTCGCCGGTGCCGTCGAACTCGCCGTCCGAGGGCAACGTACCGTTGCCGTCGATCTCGCCGGCCGGGCTGTCCCCGCTGAACCGGGCCACGTAGAGCGTGCCGTCGTCGAGCAGGCTCATGTTGTGCCTGCGGGCGTGCGCGCTGCGGCCCTTCTTGTACCTGCCGTTCGAGACGAACTTGTAGATGTAGTCGAAGCGCTCGTCGTCACCGGAGTACACGGCGACCCGCCCGTCCCTGGTGATCTTGACGTTGGCGCCCTCGTGCTTGAAGCGGCCGAGCGCCGTGTGCTTGACCGGCGTCGAGTGCGGGTCGTTCGGGTCGATCTCGACGACCCAGCCGAAGCGGTTCGGCTCGTTCGGCTCCTGTGCGACGTCCCAGCGCGGGTCGAACCGCTCCCACTTGCGACGGCTCGCCGCCCCGGAGAGCCCGTAGCGGCGCAGGCGCTCCGCCTCGACCGGGTCGGTGACACCGCCCGCGTTGGCGAAGTACTGGTTGAAGTTCTCCTCACCGGAGAGCACCGTGCCCCACGGCGTCACGCCGCCCGCGCAGTTGTTCTGCGTACCGAGGACGGTGCGCCCGGCCGGGTCCGCCGAGGTCTTGAGGTAGTCGGAGCCCGCGGCGGGGCCACGGAGCTCGAACGGCGTGTCCATGGTGATGCGGCGGTTGTACCGGCTCGGTACGACCTTGAGCCCGCCGCGCGGATGCCGGATGGTCTGTACCACGGAGAGCCCGTGCGCCGCCCAGACGATCCGCACCTGCTCCTCGGTCGGGTTGTCCTGGTCGTAGGTGCCGGCGGGGAACATCATGGGCTCACTGGTGTACTCGTGGTTGACCACCATGAGGCCGCGCAGGCCGAGCGCGTCCTGCGGGATGAGACCGACGAAGTCGTTGTTGTAGCCGAACTGCTTCGCCTGGGCCGCCGCGCTCTGGTTGCCGAAGTCGAACGCGGGCGCGCCGGGCAGGACCGGGTCGCCCCAGCGGATGACCACGTTCTGCGCGTAACCGTCCGGGATGATCACCGCGTCCTCGGTATTCGGCGCCACCGGGTCGAAGTCGGTGCCGGGTACGGGCCTGCCTCCGTTCCCACGGTCCCGGCCGGCCAGGGCGGGCGGTACGGCTCCGGTCGCGGAGGCCGTACCGGAGAGGGCGGCGAACCCGCTCGCGGCCGCCGCCATCGCGGCACCCGCCTTGAACGCGCCACGCCGCGACAGCACGCTTTTGACGACATCGCCGAAGTAGGCGTTGTCGGACTCGTTCGGCGCGGGGTGTGCGCACGCGTTGCCGCAGCGGTACTCGCAGGTGACAGCGGACCGGCCGGTGCGGTGGGAGCTCAACAGCGGCAGGAGCCGTCTCGGGGCGACGGACACGGGGCCTCCAAGTCACTCAGTCAGGGGAACGAGTGTGACCGTATGTGCCGAAAGCAAGCCCGCAAGGTATTCCAAGTTAACGCGGGACGAACGCCGTGCGGGCCCGGCATGCCGCAGCGTACGGCGAGCAGGGCACCGGCCACCAGACGCGGCAGGGCGCCGAACACGATGGTCCGCACCTGTCGCACACGTACGCTGCGGGCATGGAGGCGGTGGTTTTCGATCTCGACGGCGTGCTCGTCGACTCCGAACAGCTGTGGGACGAGGTACGCAGGTCGGTGGTCGCCGAGCACGGGGGCCGCTGGACCGCGGAGGCGACCCGTGCGCAGCAGGGCATGAGCACCCCGGAATGGGCGCGTTACCTGGTGGAGGAGCTGGGGGCGCGGCTTTCTCCGGAGAAGGCGGCGGAGGTGGTGATCGAGCGGATGGCGGCACGCTACGCCGAAGGGCCTCCGGTGCTGCCCGGCGCCGCGGGGGCGCTGCGGACGGTGGCCGGTGAGTACCCGGTGGCGATCGCGAGCTCGTCGCCACCGGTGCTGATCGACGCGTTCCTGGCGGCGACCGGTGCCGCGGATCTGGTGCCGGTGGCGGTGTCGAGCGAGCAGGTGCGGGCGGGCAAGCCCGCGCCGGACGTCTACCTCGAGGCGGCAGGGCGGCTCGGCGCGCGGCCGGCCGCTTGCGTGGCGGTGGAGGACTCGACCAACGGCCTGCGGGCGGCGCTGGCGGCCGGGATGACCGTCGTCGGCGTGCCGAACCCGCACTTCCCACCCGATCCGGAGGTGCTGGCGCGAGTCGCCGTCACGATCCCCGACGTCACCGAGCTACCCCGAACCCTGCGCGAACTCCCCCACTGACGGAACTGCCATGAACGACCCGTTACTGGCGAAAAGTGCCAGTAACGGGTCGTTCATGGCAATCGATGCGGCGAGGTGGGGTCAGCGCTCCACTTCGCCCGCGATGAACTTCTCCACGGAGTCGCGTGCGGTGGAGTCGTCGTACTGCTCCGGCGGGGACTTCATGAAGTACGAGGAGGCCGAGAGCAGCGGGCCGCCGACACCGCGGTCCTTGCCGATCTTCGCCGCCCGCACCGCGTCGATGATGATGCCCGCCGAGTTGGGGGAGTCCCACACCTCCAGCTTGTACTCGAGGTTCAGCGGCACGTCACCGAAAGCACGGCCCTCCAGCCGGACGTAGGCCCACTTGCGGTCGTCGAGCCACTGGACGTAGTCCGAAGGGCCGACGTGCACGTTGCCCTTGCCCAGGTCCCGATCGACCTGGGAGGTCACCGACTGCGTCTTGGAGATCTTCTTCGACTCCAACCGGTCGAGCTCCTTCATGTTCTTGAAGTCCATGTTGCCGCCCACGTTGAGCTGCATGGTGCGGTCGAGCTGGACGCCCCTGTCCTCGAACAGCCGTGCGAGGACACGGTGCGTTATGGTCGCCCCGACCTGGGACTTGATGTCGTCACCGACGATCGGGACCCCGGCCTGCTGGAACTTGGCGGCCCACTCCGGGTCGGAGGCGATGAACACCGGCATGGCGTTGACGAAGCCGACCCCGGCGTCCAGCGCGGCCTGCGCGTAGAACCTGGCCGCCTCGGTGGAGCCGACCGGCAGGTAGGACACCAGTACGTCCACCTCGGCCGCACGCAGCGCTGCGGTGACGTCGACCGGCGACTCGTCGGACTCCTCTATCGTCTCGCGGTAGAAGCGGCCGAGCCCGTCCAGCGTGTGCCCGCGCTGCACCGGAACGCCCAGCGGCGGCACGTCGGCGATCTTTATCGTGTTGTTCTCGCTGGCCACGATCGCTTCCGACAGGTCACGGCCCACCTTCTTCGCGTCCACATCGAACGCGGCGGCGAATTCGATGTCGCGGATGTGGTAGCCGCCGAACTGGACGTGCATCAGCCCGGGAACGCGCGCGGCAGGGTCGGCGTCGCGGTAGTAGTGGACGCCCTGGACCAGCGAAGCCGCGCAGTTGCCGACGCCGACGATGGCCACTTTCACCGTGCTGTTGCCGGCTCCCTCGCGGGGGCCCACCCCCGCAACGCGGTTCTCGCCCATGCCGGTTTCTCCTTCACTCGTGTTCCTGTGGTCGGTCGTGCCGAGCCGCGGCTTCAGTCCTGCTGCCCGCGCTGCTCGGCCTGTTCGTGTGCGATCAGCTCGTTGAGCCAGCGCACCTCCCGCTCGCTCGTCTCCAGGCCAAGCCGGTGCAGCTCACGGGTGTAGCGATCGATCTTCTCCTCGGCCCTGGCCAGCGCTGCCCTGAGCCCTTCGCGGCGTTCCTCGACACGGCGACGCCTTCCTTCGAGGATTCGCATCCTCACGTCGGCCGGTGTCCTGGAGAAGAACGCCAGGTGCACGCCGAAACCCTCGTCGTCCCACGTCTGTGGCCCTGCGTCGGCGAGTAGCTCGGCGAAGCGCTCCTTGCCCTCGGCCGTGAGCTTGTAGACGCGCTTGCCGCGCCGCCCCCAGCCACTGCGGGCCTGGTTCCAGCCCGGGTTCGCCGTGGTTTCGCCCACAGCGGCCTCGGCGGGTTCCTCGACGATCAGCCCGGCGCGCAGCAGCCGGCGCAGCGTCGGGTACAGCGAGCCGTAGGAGAACGTGCGGAACGTGCCGAGCGTCTCGTGCAGCCGCTTACGCAGCACATAACCGTGCATCGGTGCCTCGTGCAGCAGCCCAAGGACTGCGAACTCCAACACGACGCACCTCCTCACGGGAACAAACGGCGCCGGCAGACGTTGCTGTGGTTACCCGCCCGATGCCAACTCCAACCTACCGGCAAATTATATCGCACCGATACATCGAAGTGGCGCAGCTAACCAACGAATCAGGCTGACCTGGCTGTGTCGGCCCGCTCACGGAGCGCGCTTGCGAAGAACGGCGCATCGTCAACGCGCCGACAGCACGTAGTCTGTTGAGGTGCGAAACCAGCGGCAGGTCGTCGACTACGCGTTGCAGCGCCGTGCGCTGCTCGCCGAGGTCCACTCCGGCCGGGTCAGCACCCTGGATGTGTGCGACGCCACTCCGTACCTGCTCAGGGCGGCGAAGTTCCACGGCCAGCCGAGCAAGAACTCCTGTCCCCTGTGCCGGAAAGAGGCGCTCACGCTGGTCTCGTGGGTCTACGGCGACGAGCTCAAGCACGTGGCCGGTTCCGCCCGCGCACCGGAAGAACTGGAGCGCATGGCCAACCTCTTCACCGAGTTCACCGTCTATGTGGTGGAGGTCTGCCGCTCGTGCGCCTGGAACCACCTGGTCCAGTCGTACGTCCTGGGTACCGGTACACCGCACCCACGCTCACGGAGGACCGCGGGTCAGTGAGGGCAGGCACCCGCAGGGGAAGGGTTCCCCAGGGCATAGGCTCGGATCGCAGAACGGCGGATATGCGTGCGCCGATCTGGGAGGCTCTCAAGTGAACGACGATCACGGAAATCGCCGCTGGCCGGAGCAGGACCCGGGACGCGGCCGGCACAGCCAATGGCCCACCGGCGACGCTGATCCGCAATGGCCGACCGGGGACGAACCTCCCCGGCCACCGCAGCCGGGCAGGCCCCCGAGGACCTCGGGGACGCCCGGCACGTCCCAGCCACAACAGCCGCAACAGCCACAGTGGCCGACGGACGAGGAGCAGCCTGCCCCGCGCCGGCCCTCGCCGCCGGGCGCGGAGCGTCCCGCGCGCCATGCCCAGGGTGGCCGGCCGCTGCCACCACCACCCGGGCACCGGGCCGGACCACCACCTCCCGGCGGCCGCCCTCCCGGCCCCCCGCCTCAGCAGGGCGGCTACCGGCCGCCGCCACCACCACGGCAGCAGCCGCCACCACCCCAGCAGCCACCCCGCCGGCCCCGCGCGGACCAGCCGACCGGGATGGTCACGCCGGTCTCCGGGCCGGACGACCGCGAGCCGGAGCTGATCACCCACCACGTACACAACGGCACCGGTGGGTACGGCGGCTACCACAGCCGCGGCGGCCAGGACGGTGACGACTACACCCAGCATGTCGATCACGACGGCTACGGCGACTACGACGAATACGGCGACCGGTGGTCGGCCGAGGACGAGCACCGGTTCCAGGAGACCGGGCTGGACGACGATGACGACGGTGGCAAGGCCGCCCTGACCCCCGCGGAACGCAAGCAGCGCCGGTGGCGGCGGATCCGGCGGACGGCCTACGCGCTCGTCGGCCTGTTCGTCGTGCTGCCCGCGCTGGCCTTCACGATCACGTACTTCCTGGTCGACGTGCCCTCCCCGGAGGAGGTCGCGGCCCAGCAGGACAAGGTGGTGACCTACTACTACTCCGACGAGTCGGAGATGGGGAAGGACATCCCGCCGAGCGGCGGCAACCGGATCATCCTGGGTCCCGAGGACATCCCCCCGGCCGTGCGTCACGCCGTGTACGCCGCCGAGGACGCGACCTTCGAGACGAACTCGGGCTTCGACATCAGCGGCATCATGCGCGCCGCGTGGAACCAGGTCACCGGCGGCGTCGGCGGTGGCTCGACGATCAGCCAGCAGTACATCAAGAAGGCCACGGAGAACGACGAGGTCACGTACACCAGGAAGTTCACCGAGCTGGTCAAGTCCTTCAAGATGAACAACGAGCAGTCCAAGGACGAGATCATCACGGCGTACCTGAACACGATCTACTTCGGGCGCGGCGCCTACGGGATCGAGACGGCGGCACAGGCCTTCTTCGCCAAGCCCGCCAAGGAGCTCAACGCCTCCGAGGCCGCTCTGCTCGCCGGCCTGATCCAGCAGCCGGGACGGTCGGAGAACCGGGAGGTCGCCGAGCAGCGCTGGAACTACGTGATGGACCAGATGGTCAAGAACAAGTGGATGACCGAGGACGAGCGGCGGGCCGCCGAGTTCCCCACGCCGATTCCGGTCGAGCAGTCCAAGCCGCAGACCATCACGGGTCCGAACGCGTTCATCCAGCAGCGGGTGAAGGCCGAGCTGGCCGCGAAGGGTTACCCGGAGGAGAAGGTCCAGTCCGGCGGCTACAAGGTCTACACGACGATCGATCCGAAGGCCCAGCGCATCGCCCAGCAGTCCGTCGAGGAGGTCATGCGGGGCGAACCGGGCGATCTTCGCAAGGCGCTGGTCGCGGTCGACCCGAAGACCGGCGCGGTACGCGCCTACTACGGCGGTCCCAACGAACCGGGGGTCGACGAGGTCGACTGGGGCAACGTGCAGCGCAACCCCGGATCGGCGTACAAGCCGTTCGACCTCGTCGCGTTCCTGCAACGCGGCAAGGGGATCGGCGAGGTTTTCGACGGCAGCTCACCCCGGGAGTTCGGCGGCACCAAGGTGCGCAACTCCGAGGGCGTGGACTGCGGCCAGTGCACCGTGGCCGAGGCGATGGAGAAGTCCATCAACACCGTGTTCTACGACATGGTGTTCAACGACCTCGGCGTCCAGCCCGTCGTGGACGCGGCCCTCGACGCGGGCATTCCCGAGAAGGGACCCCGTGGCCCGACGATGGCCAACGCCGACAACAACATCGCGATCGGCGGTGGCACGGTCGAGGTGACCCCGACGGACATGGCGGGCGCGTACGCCACGTTCGCGGCCGGGGGCATCCGCCACGAGACCCACTTCGTGGCCAAGCTGACCACGTCCGAGGGCGAGATCCTGTTCGACGAGACCGGCGCGGCGGCGACCGAGGGCGAACCCGCGTTCGCGGAGGACGATCCGGAGAAGAGCAAGCAGATCGCCGGCAACGTCACGGAGACACTGGAGCCGGTGCTGTCCTACTCGGACCTCGACTGCGCGGGCGGCCGCGACTGCGCGGGCAAGACCGGCACGCACCAGTACGTCGATCCCGACGGCGAGGACGTGAACGAGAACGCCCAGGCGTGGATGGCCGGCTACTCCAAGCAGATCTCTGCGGCGGCCTGGGTCGGCACCGGGGTCGGCAAGCCGATCCGGAACGCGGCAGGCGGCCGGATCTACGGCAGCGGGCTGCCCGGTGAGGTCTGGCAGAAGTTCATGGACGGCTACCACGAAGGCTTGCCGAACAAGGAGTTCGACGAGGTCGAGCTCATCGGCAAGGCGCCGGTGACCGAGGTGCCCCAGACCACGCCGGAGGCACCACCCAGCACGCCGGAGCAGCCGACCACGACGACCGAGCAGCCGACGACGACGCTGCCGGAGCCATCCACCGAGACCGAGACGCCCACGGAGACCGAGACCGAGACGGAGACGGACGAGGCGGAGACGAGCAGGCCGATCCTGCCCGGCTCAGGCTGGGGACGCGACCCGGACGAAGGCGAGTAGCTGGAGGGGCCCGGCGGTTTCGCCGGGCCCCTCCAGCGCGCAGGTCCGGTCCCGGCGGCATGTCCACGCCCCGTAACATCCAGCCCGTGTCCAGCGATACTCATTCTTCGTCGACCGCGGAGACAGCCGACACCGAATCGCTGGACGCCTCGCAGCGGGTGATCCCGAGCTGGACCGAGCCGGTCGCGGCCGCGGCCACCCGTCCGGTCGGCGGCCCGCTCGGCGAGCACGCCGCCGTCGGCAGGCACTGGTTCTGGTCGCCCCTGCGGGTGTGCCTGCTGCTCGCCGTCCTCGCACTGACGCTCGGCTGGTTCGGCAAGGCCGCGTGCATCCAGCAGTACGTGAACGATCAGGGGCAGGCGGAGCTGGACTGGCGATCCGGCAGGCCCTACGTCGCGATGTGCTACTCGGACATCGTGCCGCTCTACAGCGCCGAACGGCTCGACCGAGCGGACACGTTCCCGTACGCCACGAGCTGGGTCGAGCAGCAGGGCACTCCGGGCGAGCAGGTGCGGTACATGGAGTACCCCGTGCTCACCGGACTGTTCCAGTGGGTGAACGCGAAGCTGACACATGCCTGGAGTGACGCGGCCGCCGCGGGCTGGCTGCCCGGCGCGCTGCCCGTGGCGATCTACTTCAACATCACCGCGCTCTGGCTCGCACTCGCCTGGCTGGTCACCGTGTGGGCGGTGGCGAGAACCGCCAGAAGGCGAGTGTGGGACGCCGCGCTCGTGGCGATCTCCCCGATCGTCATGGTGCACGCGTTCACGAACTTCGACGCGCTCTCGGCCGCACTCGCCGCGAGCGGCCTGCTCGCCTGGTCCAGACGCAGGCCGGCGCTGGCGGGACTGCTGCTCGGCCTCGGTGCGGCGGTGAAGCTGTATCCGCTGTTCCTGCTCGGCCCGCTGCTTGTGCTGTGCCTGCGGGCGGGCAGGTTGCGCGCGTGGGGCACCACCGCACTTGTCACCGCCGGTGTGTGGGCAGCCGTGAACCTGCCGTTCGCGTTGTTCCTGCGGCAGGGGTGGGAGGAGTTCTTCCGGCTCAACACCCAGCGCGGCATGGACCCGGACTCGCTGTACAACGTGATCTCCTACTTCACCGGCTGGCCGGGCTTCGACGGCGCGCTCGCCGCCGGTGAGACGCCCACCGTGCTCAACGCGGTGAGCGGTGCGCTGTTCCTGGCCTGCTGCGCGGGTGTGGCGTACGTCGCGCTGACCGCGCCGACGCGGCCGCGGGTGGCTCAGCTCTGCTTCCTGGTGGTCGCGGCGTTCCTGCTCACCAACAAGGTGTGGAGCCCGCAGTACTCGCTGTGGCTGGTGCCCCTGGCCGTGCTGGCGATCCCCCGCTGGCGGTTGCTGCTGACCTGGATGCTGATCGACGCACTGGTGTGGGCACCGCGGATGTTTTACTACCTCGGCGTGGACAACAAGGGCCTGCCGGAAGGCTGGTTCCTCGGCACCGTCGTGGTCCGCGACCTCGCCGTCCTCGTCCTCTGCGGCCTCGTCCTGCGGGAGGTCTACCGGCCCTCCACCGACCTCGTGCGCAGCGCGGGCGACGACGACCCGGCGGGCGGCGTGCTGGCCGGTGCGCCCGATTCGGTCGTGCTCAGGCGTCCGGCGGTGTCGCGCTCGTAGCGGATCGCCGGCCGAGCCGAAAGGCTCGCCACGAACAGGCCGGCGAGCAGGGCCGCCCTGCCCCACACACCGATCATCACGGCCTGCGCGGCGAAGCCGCTGTAGATCGTGCCGCCGTCGTCGAGCGAGCCGTACCAGCGGAAGATGCCGATGCCGATGGCGAGGTCGGCGACGAGGTAGGCGAGCACCCAGCCCCAGCGCAGGTGCAGCAGCACGAAGAAGGGCAGGAGCCACAGCGCGTACTGCGGCGAGTGCACCTTGTGCAGCAGCAGGAAGCCGCAGAGCATCGCCGCGGACACCGGCACCAGCGGGTAGGTGCCCTCGACGCGGTAGCGCCGCCAGCCCAGCCAGCAGGCAAGTGTGAACGCGGTGAGCACCAGCAGCGGCGACGCCACGCCGACGAACGACTCGTATGCGGCGTCGTCACCCTCGAACAGCGGCCGGACACCCCAGTACCAGACGGAGTTGGTCGTCGCGTCGGCGTTGCGCTGTCCCTGGAACTCGAACGACGCCCACCAGCCCTCGAACCCGGCGAGGGCGAACGGCAGGTTCGCCGCCACCGCGGTACCGGCGGCGATCCCGGCGACCCGGAGCGCGCCGCGCGGATCGGGGCCGTGTTCACCGGAACGCCCGCCGGTCAGCACGTACAGCGCCAGCGGCAGTACGAACATCGCCGGGTAGACCTTGAACGCGAAGCCGAGACCGAGCAGCACCGCCGCCCACCCCGCCCTCGCCCGCAGCAATCCCCGGCCCAGGTGGACGAGATAGAAGGCGCCCGCCGAGCACGCCACGACGGGCAGGTCCCAGTTGTGGAAGGCGTAGAGCACCAGCGGCGGGCCGAGCGCCCACAACAGCGCACGTCTGCCTGCGAGCGCGCCGAGCAGCCACGCCGTCAGCAGGCCGAAGGGCGCCAGCAGCAATGCCGAGTACAGCAGGAAGTCGGCGTCGGTTTCGGCGAAGTACGCGCCCGCCCAGATCAGCATTCCGGTCAGCACCGGGTACTCGAGCGCGCCGCCGACGAGCTGCTCGCCCTCCAGCGCGCCGTGCACGTACGGGAACGTATGCTCGTCGACGCCCCGGCCGAGCCAGAGGAACTGGATGTCGGAATAGCAGACGTCGGCGAAGTTGCGTTCGGAGTAGCCAGGCGTGCTCCGCCCGGAGTCGTCGAACTCGGGGCCGGTGCAGCGGTCCTTGTTGGCGAAACCCAGCGCGAGCGTGATGCCGCACAGCAGCACCAGCGCGGCGAGGCCGGCGCGGTTCACCATCCCGCTACAGGACGCCGCGCAGGTACTCGATGTCCGCGGCCTGCCCCTCGGCCGGGGTCTCGACGACGACCGGTGCACCCGCCGCGCGGGCGACCTCGGCGAGCAGGGCGGGCTCGATCGTGCCCTGTCCGCCGACGACGTTGGCGTGCCGGTCGCGGCCCGAGCCGAACTCGTCGCGGGAGTTGTTGAGATGGACCAGATCGATCCGGCCGGTCACCGCGCGGACCTTGTCCACGACGCCGTCGAGGTCCCAGCCCGCCGCGAACGCGTGGCAAGTGTCCAGGCAGAAACCGGGATCGAACTCGCCGATCTCGTCCCACAGCCGGGCCAGCATGTCCAGCTCCCTGGTCATCGCACCGTCGCCGCCCGCGGTGTTCTCCACGAGCAGCGGCACCCCGAAACCGCCCTGCTCGGCCTGCCGCTCGAACATCTTGCGCCAGTTCGCGAGCCCCGCGGCCGGGTCCTCGCCCCGGCGCACGTGACCGCCGTGCACGATCAGCCCCTTCGCACCGACCTCCGCCGCGCCCTCGGCGTGCTGCAGGACGATCTTGCGGGAAGGGATGCGGATGCGGTTGTTCAGCGAGGCGACGTTGACGACATAGGGCGAGTGGATGAAGACGGTGATTCCGGCCGGGCCGAAGTCGTCCGCCTGCGGATGCCGCTCCGGCTTCTTCCAGCCCTGCGGATCCGAGAGAAAGAACTGCACCGCATCGGCGCCGCGCTCGCGGGCCGCGCTCAACGGGTCGTCATCGCGGACGTGCGCGCCGATCTGCATTCGATGAGGGTAACGATTCGCGACGGGTCGCATCGAGTACGGTGACCGCGTCCGCGTTTTAACCGTGGTCACACAGGGCAAGAGGGTGGGAACTCACATGGGGACCGGGTTTCGACGGAACTTCGCGCGTGCCGGCGTCGCCGGAGCCGTGCTGATGGCGTCCTTGACACTCGCCTTTCCCGCGCACGCGGCCGAACCCGTGGTGGACGGTAGCTGTGGCGCGACGCTGGCGGAGAAGTCCGGGCAGCCGCTCGAAGTGGATGCGGGCGCGCTCGTGAACGCACCGGGGACGCTGGACGTCGGCCTCGGCTCGCAGTCGGACTCGCTGGTCGCGCTGCCGGTTAAGGACACGGTGGACGGCCTCGGCGTCAGCCGCGTCGATCCGGTAGCCGAGCCCGCCGAGCGACTGTGCGACACGGGGCAGAACGTGGTCAACGGTGCCGCCCGGCCCCTGCAGGCCCTGCTGGCGGGCGGCGAGGAGCCGACCGAACCGGAACCCGGCGCCCCTGACGACCCCGCCCCCGGAGAACCGGGGGAGCCCGGCCCGGACACCCCCGCGCCGGGCGAGCCCGAGCAGCCACCCGCGGGCAACGGCGCTCCGGAGGGCGGCACGCCGGCCGGCGGCAGTGGCGGCCCGGTCGGCACACTCGCCCAGGCCGGGGGGCTCACCGCGCTCGACCCGCTCACCGTGCCGCCCGGCGCGATGGCCGAGTTGCCGGAGCCGCCCGCGCGGGCACCCGACCTCGGCCAGCCGGACGCGGGCCAGGACGCGGATGCCAGCGGCGAGTCCGGCACCGTCGAGGCCATGCCGGCGGGCAACACGCCGGAGCGGCTGCCGGTGCTGCTGGCCGTCGTCGCCCTTGCGCTCGTCCTCGCCGCGCTGGTGCGGACGTGGCGGCGCCGCCAGCCCGCCGCCTGAGGTCCGTTCGACTGGCCGGCGTCACGGATCGCCTCTAGCGTCGTTATCTCTGTGGAGACTCCGGAGCGAACGTGCGGGAGGGCGAGCGATGCAGGGGCGTGGACGCAGGGCCGCCGCCACCGGGGCGGCCGCCTTCCTGCTGGCCGGATCGGCGATCCTCGCCACGCCCGGCACCGCCTCCGCCGAGACCATCCAGGCGAGGTGCGGCGACACCGTCACCGCGAAGCCCGGCGACCGGATCGAGACCCCGTTCGGCCTCCGCACCGTCACCGACGGGCTGACGTCGCTGGTCGGCGGACTGCTGAGCGGCGTCTGCAAGATCACCGTGAACGTCGTCGACACCGTGGTCGAGCCCGTGCCCGTCGTCGGCAAGCCCGCGGCCGGCGCGGTCAACGACGTGGTCGAGGGCACGACGAAGAGCGTCACCGACACCACGAACAAGGTCGCCGGCGCGGTCGGCGGGAACGAGCCCGCACCGCAGTCCCCGGGAACCGGCGGCGAGCCCGCGCCGAGGCCAGGGCCCGGCACCGGGCCCGGACCCGCCGCCGAACCGAGCGGCCGCGGATCGGACGGCGGTCGCGGGGCCGGGATGCCCGCGCCGAACAGCCCGGTACTCGGCGGCTCGGCGCTGCCCGGCTTCGCCTACCTGCCGACGAGCTTCGGCACCGGCTTCGCCCCCATGCGCGACTACAGCGGCATCCCGATGGCCTCGGCCGGCCTGTTCGCACCGTCACCCGGCGTGCGCTACGGCGGGCAGATCCCCGGCTACTCGCCGGAGTTCGGCATCCTCGGCGAGAGCGGCGAGAACGGCACGGACGAGCGGAGCGGCGTGCAGAACGCGGGCCGGGCCGAGGCCCTGCCCGCGGGTTCCGGCGGCAACGCCGCCGGGGCCACCCTGCCGATGCTGCTCGCGGTCCTCGCCCTGTCCGGCGTGACGGCCGCGCTGGTGCGGACCTGGGTACTCCGGCAGGCGAAGGCAACCGCGTAGGTCGCCGCGGCGTATCCTCTGCGTGCCCCGCTCGTTCTCATCGTCGAGGTCTCGTTGACACCCTGCCAATCCCGGAGGACAGCTTCCGTGCGGATCATGCCCACCGCCCTCGCCCGGACCACCCGCAAGGTGCTGACGACAACGGCAATCGCGGCCGCGGTCACCGGGCTCTCCCTCGTCACCGGCGGCACGGCCGGCGCGACCACCCTGCAGGCCGACAGCTGCTCGTCGCCGGTCACCGGCCAGATCGGCGACACGGTGGCCGTCCACGGCTCGTCCCTGAAGGAACTCGTCCGGCGGGGCGCCAACGAGGCGGGCACCCTCGCCATCGGCAAGTGGGCCGCCAACGACATCGAGAAGGCGGGGCTGCTGCCGGTCGGCACGGTGCCGGACGCCGCCACCGGCACCGTCAAGGGCGAGGCGATCGGCACGGTCGCGGCCGACAAGCTGCGCGAGATGGGTTCGTGGGGCCTCGGGGTGGACCGCGAGAAGACACTGGCGAACATCAAGCGCAAGATCGCCGGCAGCTGCGGCTTCAGCGTCCGGGCCGCGAACTACGTCGCGCCGACCACCCCGGCCACCCAGCAGCCTGCCGGCCGCGCCGACTCGTCCGGCGCCGCCCCGAGCTCACCCGGCACCCCCGGCACCGCGCAACCGGGCGGCGGCATCCCCGCGACGGGCAGCGGTACGGGCTACGCGGCGCCGAGGGACTACAGCGGCATCCCGTCGGTGACCCCGCCGAACGCGGGCATCGCCGTGCCGCCCGACCTGCGCTACCCGCCGCCGAGCGGCACCCCGGGGCAGACCCCCGAGTTCGGCATCCTCGGCGCCGAGGGACCGGCCGCGGGCGAGTCGCCGGATGTGCGCAACGCCGGGAACGCCGACGCACTGGCCGCCGGTGAGGCACCCGGCAACGTGCAGCTGCCGATGCTGCTCGCCGTCGTCGCGCTGGCCGGGGTCACCGCGGCACTCGTGCGGACCTGGGTCCTTCGCCGCGTGTCCTAGTGCCTCGTGAGTGCGTACCCGAGTTCTAACTCGTGTGCGCACTCACGAGCGTTGGCCGGCCACCCCGCACCGAGAGGCTCCCCGGCTCGCCCGTAGAATCGCAGGGCAACCCTCCTGTCACGGAGAGCCCGTGACCGCTGAGCCCACAGGAGGTGAGTGGTTGTGTCACGTCATTACGAGGTAATGGTCATCCTCGATCCCACATTGGACGAGCGCACGGTCGCCCCGACGCTGGAGAACTTCCTCAAGGTCATCCACACGTCCGGCGGAAGCGTGGAGAAGGTCGACGTCTGGGGCCGCCGCAGGCTGGCCTACGAGATCCGCAAGCACGCGGAGGGCATCTACGCGGTGCTCGACCTGAACTCCGACCCGGACGCCGTCAAGGAGCTCGACCGGCAGCTCTCGCTGCAGGAGACCGTGCTGCGCACCAAGGTCGTGCGGCGCGAGCTGCCCCGCGGCGCCAAGACCGCCGCCAAGGTCTGAGAGGTAGGCAGACATGGCTGGAGAGACGGTCATCACGGTCGTCGGCAACCTGACGGCCGACCCGGAACTGCGGTTCACCCCGTCCGGCGCGGCGGTCGCGAACTTCACGGTCGCGTCCACCCCGCGCACCTTCGACCGGCAGACCGGCGAGTGGAAGGACGGCGAGGCGCTGTTCCTGCGCTGCAACATCTGGCGGCAGGCGGCCGAGAACGTCGCGGAGTCGCTCACCAGGGGGGCCAGGGTCGTCGTACAGGGCCGGCTCCGGCAGCGCTCGTTCGAGACGAAAGAGGGCGAGAAGCGCACGGTCGTCGAGCTCGAGGTCGATGAGATCGGCCCCTCGCTGCGCTACGCCACCGCCAAGGTCAACAAGGTCAGCCGCGGCAGCGGCGGCGGTGGTGGCGGCGGCTTCGGCGGAGGTGCGGGCGGGGGAGCGCCCGCCGACGACCCGTGGGGCTCCGCCCCGGCCGCGAGCGGCACCGGCGGTGGCGGCTTCTCCGAAGAGCCGCCCTTCTGACCGCCGCTCGGCAACCGCACAGCAACCACAGAAATCCCCAGGAGTAGATCGTGGCCAAGCCACCCATTCGTAAGCCCAAGAAGAAGGTCTGCGTGTTCTGCAAGGCCGAGAAGAAGGGCCGTCCGGAGAACATCGACTACAAGGACACCAACCTCCTTCGTAAGTACATCTCCGACCGCGGCAAGATCCGTGCCCGCCGGGTCACCGGCAACTGCAGCCAGCACCAGCGCGACATCGCCATCGCGGTCAAGAACTCCCGCGAGATGGCGCTGCTTCCCTACACGTCGACGGCTCGGTAAGGAGGTCTGATCATGGCGAAGATCATCCTGACGACCGACGTGGCGAACCTCGGCGGCCCCGGCGACATCGTCGAGGTCCGTGACGGCTACGCGCGCAACTACCTGCTGCCGCGTGGCTACGCGATCGAGGCGACCAAGGGCGCGGAGAAGAACGTCCGGACCATTCGCAGGGCGCAGGAGTCCCGCAAGATCCGCGACCTCGACCACGCCAAGGAGATCAAGTCGGCCCTGGAGGGACTCGGCACGGTCGAGCTGTCCGCGAAGGCCGCCAAGGGGTCGAAGAAGCTGTTCGGTTCGGTCACCACGTCCGACGTCGTGAACGCGATCAAGGGCGCCGGTGGCCCGCTGCTCGACAAGCGGACCATCGAGCTCCGCGAGCACATCAAGACGGTGGGCACGCACCGGGTGAGCGCCCGGCTGCACCCCGAGGTCAAGGCGGACGTGAACGTCGAGGTCACCGCGAAGTAGTCACTCCGGTCACGCCGGCCGACGGCGGGGTTCCCTCTTCGATCGGGGAGGGAACCCCGCCGTTTGTCGTTTCTGGGCGGAACCTTCCCGTCTGTGCCTGCGTCGCACTGTTCGGGCACGATGCCGCGTGCGCTTGACGAACACTCGGCGTGCTGACGAAACTTGGACTCTCACCGAGCGTGAAGGGGGACCGGAGGGCATGCTCGATCCTGGGGCGGGCGCCATGGGGAGGCGGCTGGTCTCGATGGCTGCCCCGGCTGCCGCGGGTGCACCGGCACCGGCGGCAGGCAGTGGCTTCGTCTTCGAGGCGGACCAGCTCGACGACGTGATCCGGCGCTGGCAGGACCTGCTCGACGACCTCAGGAGCGATCAGGGCGACGCCGAGCGGATGGCCCATGTCCGGCCACCGGGCCGCGAGTTCGCCAGCGGCGACTTCGCCGATGCGGCCAACCCTTCCGGCCTGGCCTTCCTCGAGTCGAACCAGCGGATGCAGTCCTACATCGAGGACTACATCCGGGCGCTGGAACGGGCAAGGCAGAGCATCACTACCAGGGAGGCGGAGACACAGGCCGAGATCTCCCGGGCCGGTGAGCAACCCGCATGAGAACCGCACCGGGGGTCTGATCGAGATGCCTTTCTTTCTGCTGCCGATCGTCGCGGCTGCCGCGACCTACGGCGCCGCGACCCAGGACGAGGCCGGGGACTACGCCGCCGAGGGCGGCGACCGGCGGATCGACGCGTACCAGATCTGGGAACGCATCACGACCGGTGAGGGGCCCGGCTCGCTCAGCGAAGGCCAGGCCTCCGCCGGCCGGCTGAAGGCCGCGTACCAGCGGCGGGTCGACCAGATCGCCGAGCTGAACCGGATGATGGACCGCGCCTGGCAGGGTGACGGCGCGGACGCCGCGAAGTCCGGCGCGCACCCGCTCAAGACCTGGATGGAAGACTCCCACGTGAAGCTGCAGGACAGCGACCGCTACCTCGGCGAGCAGACAGCCGCGTTCGGCTCGGTGCACGCGAAGGTGCAGCCCATTCCGCAGGAGCCCCCGAAGAGCAGTTTTCTCAACGACATCACGCCGTGGGAGACCGACACCGACCGCGCGATCAAGGACTACAACACCAGGGCGCAGGCGAACGTCGACGCGTTCAACGAGTACTTCCAGGCCAGCGGCGCCAACGGCAAGGGCATGCCGAACTACAGCGCGCTGGACCGGGAGATCGACGATGTCGAGGTCGACGACGGCGGTGACCGGGGGGACAACGGGGACGAGCGTCCTGGCGACGACCGCGGGGGCACGCCGAGCACACCCATCGGCCCCGGCGGCAGCGGCCATCCACCAGGCAGTGTTCCTGGTGTTTCTGGTGTTCCTGGTGGGCCCGGCACGCCCGGCGGCCCCGACACCCCACTCGCACCCGGCACGGTGCCGGGCGGGCCCGGATCGCCAGGGGGGCCCAGCGGTCCGGGCAACGTGGACTTCCCGCCGCCGGGCAACCTGCCGGGCGGTGACGGCCGTGACGACGGTGACGGCAATCGCCCGGGCCACATGCCTGGTGGCGGCTTCCGGCCCGGTGAATGGGACGAACGCACCAACACCTCGGGCTTCACTCCGAGCAGGGTGCCCTCGGCCGACTTCGGAGGCGGTGGCGGTTCCGTTCCCGGTGGTGGTGCCGGTGGCTTCGGTCCGGGTGGCTCCGCCGGTGGCGGGTCCGGTGCCGGTGGGTTCGCCGGCGGCGCGGCCGGTTTCGGGCCGGGCGCGGGTGCGCAGGCACCCGGTGCGGGCACCGGTGCGGCCGCGCCCGGACCCCGCGGGGGTGGCGGAATGGGCGGAGCCGCCGCGGGCGCGGCCGGTGCCGCGGGCCGTGGCATGGGCGGCGGCATGATGGGCGGCATGGGCGGAGCCGGCCGCGGCGGCGGCAAGGGCTCCGACGACGAGGAACACCAGTCGAAGTTCCTCGTCGAGGAGGATCCGAACTCGCTGTTCGGCAGCGACGAGCTGACCGCGCCGCCGGTGATCGGCGAGTAGCGCGCAAGGCAGACGACACAGGACAAGAGGGAGCACCACGGTGCTGGACCAGCAGGCGACGTTGACAACCGGCACCCTGCTCAACCTGATCCGCAGGCACGGCGCGGAACCGCACACCGTCCTCGCCGGCACGCCCGTCTGGGAGAGCGAGCAGGCGCGGCGCAGGGCGGACGAGCGCGCGAACGCCGAGCTCGCCCGGTACGGGCTGCTCGACCGGGGTGGCGTCGATCGCGGCCTGCTGGCCACCGTCGAGGCGGTCGCCCGGCCCAGCCTGGAGTACTACGCCTGGATCAACGGCGGGTACGACGGCAGGTCCCTTGACTACACGCTGCTCGCGGGCAGCGCCGGTGGCGAGGCGTTCGTGCTGGCGCGCAACACCGAGCACGAGGGCGTCGTGCTGACCTCGCTGCGCCCGGACGAGCTGGTGGACGGCTTCCTGGCCCAGGTCCCCCGGCTCGCGCCCGGCCGCGGGCAGCCGTTGCGGGTGCCGAAGAGCGAGGTCACCGGAGGGCGGCGCCCCGACGACGGCGCCGGGGTGCTGCGCGGTTCGGCGCCCTCCGCGGAGACTCGCGAAGCCGACGAGCTGCGGCGGTTGCTCGGCCTGCCCCGGCTCGGCGGCGGCAGTCTGTACGTCGCCGCACGCGGGCGCAGCGGCATCCGCCAGCGCGCCGAGCGCCCGGTGAACTACATCGACACGAGCGAGGGGCGCTGGCTGACCGAGGAGCTGCCGGGCAGTGGCGAGCCGCTCATCGCGTTCACGCCCGGCACGCCGCAACTGCTCACGGATCGGTTACGGAGCGCACAGGGTCGGCTACCGGTTTTCTGAGTCGTGTCCACCCGTTCAGCCCAACGGGTGGACACTCGACGCTCCGTAGCTTCCATCCACAGGTAGCCCACAACCAGGCGGACGGCCGGGGGAGGCGACACGCCGAGCGAGGGTGTCCGGCCGACACGCCGGACGAGTTTTCGCAAACTTATCCACAGGTTGCCCACACCCTCTGACCTGCGATTTTCTTGTACGCTCGTGTGTTTACCCCCAGGTTGTGCACAGGGTTTGCGCCGCTTGTGATTCGTTCGGCGCTGCCATCCACAGGTAGTACACAGGGCGGTCCCCAGGCCAAATTGCGCTGCTCCTTCCGAGCGATCTAGCGTGCCCATCCGACGGGCGAAACGCCGGGAAGAAAAGCCCGGGCGAACGTGACCGGATCCGCTATAATTCGAACGGGTGTTCGACTGCCCAGTCTTGAGGAGGTGCCTGCACCGGTGGCGATCACCGACGACCGCAGTCCCGCATTCGCCCCCGGCGAGCAAGGCGGGTTCGATCGCCAGCCGCCACAGGACGTGGCCGCCGAGCAATCCGTGCTCGGCGGCATGCTGCTCTCGAAGGACGCGATTGCCGACGTGGTCGAGGTGCTCCGTCCCGGCGACTTCTACCGCCCCGCGCACCAGGCGGTCTACGACTGCGTTCTCGATCTGTACGGCCGCGGGGAGCCGGCTGACCCGATCACCGTCTCCGCAGAGCTGGAGCGCCGCGGCGAGCTCAACCGGGTGGGCGGCGCCCCGTACCTGCACACCCTGATCGCGACCGTGCCGACGGCCGCCAACGCCGGCTACTACGCCGAGATCGTCGCCGAGAAGGCGGTGCTGCGCAGGCTGGTCGAGGCGGGTACGCGGATCGTGCAGTACGGGTACGGCGCGAACGCCGACGGCGGCGACGGCAGCAACATCGACGAGGTCGTCGACCGCGCGCAGGCGGCCGTCTACGACGTCACCGAGCGGCGCACCAGCGAGGACTACGTCGCCCTCGAAGAGCTGCTGCAGCCGACCATGGACGAGATCGACGCGATCGCGTCGCGCGGCGGCACCGCTCAGGGCATCCCGACCGGCTTTCTCGACCTCGACGACGTGACGAACGGCCTGCACGCGGGCCAGATGGTTATCGTCGCCGCCCGTCCAGGTGTCGGGAAGGCACTGGCGCTGGACACCCCGCTGCCCACGCCGCGTGGCTGGACCACGATGGGCGAGGTCGGCCCCGGCGACGAACTCCTCGGCGCGGACGGGCGGCCCACGACCGTCGTCGCGGCCACCGAGGTCATGCACGGCCGCCCCTGCTACCGGGTCGAGTTCTCCGACGGGTCCGTGATCGTCGCGGACGCACTGCACCAGTGGCTCACCGGCACCTCGACCGGTGCCCAGGGAATCCGCACCACCGAGGAGATCGCCGCGTGCGCGCCGCTCGAACACTCGGTGCGGCCGACGGGCGCGCTCCGGCTGCCCGAGCGGCGGCTGCCGCTGCACCCGTACGCGCTCGGCGCCTGGCTGGGCGGCGGCGACCCGGCGGGCCCGCGGCTCAGCACCGCCGATCCGGAGACCGTGTGCCGTCTCGAAGCCGGGGCGGGGCTCACCGTCCGGCCACACGGCGACGGCTCGTACGACCTCGGGGCGCCGGACCCCGGCGCCGTGCGAGCCACGCTGACCGCCCTCGGTGTGCTGGCGGACAGGCACATCCCCGCCGTGTACCTCCGCGGCTCCGTCGAGCAGCGGCGGGCACTGCTGGCCGGGCTGCTGGACACCGGGGGCACGGTCACCGCCTCCGGCGCCGCGCGACTCCCGGTCACCGGCCCCCGGCTGGCCGCGGACGTCCGCGAACTGATCGTGAGCCTCGGCCACCGGTGCGAGACGACCGACGCCCGCGCGGTCGAGTTCACCGCGCACGAACGGCTCTTCCGGCTGGAGCGCAAGCACCTCGAACACAAGGACCGCCTCGCGGGCCGCCCTGGCGTGCCGCGGAACCGGCACATCGTGGCGGTGCGGCCGGTGCCGAGCGTGCCGGTGCGCTGTGTCGAGGTGGACGCCCGCGACCACCTGTACCTGGCGGGGCGGTCGATGATCCCGACGCACAACTCGACGCTGGGACTGGACTTCGCGCGTTCGTGCTCGATCCGGCACGGCATGACCAGCGTCATCTTCTCGCTGGAGATGAGCCGCACCGAGATCGTCATGCGCATGCTGTCGGCGGAGGCGCGGATCCGGCTCGCGGACATGCGTGGTGGCCGGATGTCCGACGACGACTGGACCCGGCTCGCCAGGCGGATGAGCGAGATCAGCGAGGCGCCGCTGTTCATCGACGACTCGCCGAACCTGACCATGATGGAGATTCGCGCGAAGGCGCGGCGGCTCAAGCAGCGCAACGACCTCAAGCTCGTGGTCGTCGACTACATGCAGCTGATGACCTCGGGCAAGCGCGTCGAGTCCCGGCAGCAGGAGGTGTCCGAGTTCTCCCGGCAGCTGAAGCTGCTCGCCAAGGAGATCGAGGTGCCGGTGGTGGCGATCAGCCAGCTCAACCGTGGTCCCGAGCAGCGCACGGACAAGCGCCCGATGCTTTCCGACCTGCGTGAGTCCGGTTCACTGGAGCAGGACGCCGACATGGTGCTGCTGATCAACCGGCCGGACGCGTGGGAACGCGACGATCCCCGGGCGGGCGAGGCCGACCTGATCCTCGCCAAGCACCGCGCGGGGCCGACCAGCACGATCACGGTGGCCCACCAGCTGCACTACAGCCGCTTCGCCGACCTCGCCCAGGAGTAGCGCGCTCCGGCAGAGTCTCAGGATCGGCGACGCATCGGACACTATGGAGGCATGAACTCACCCACGAGCGCGCAACACGGCATCGGCGTCAATATCTCCGCACTGGGTCGGGCGTGGAGCAGGCTCTGGGGCACATGCGTACCGGTCGCAGGACGACTCCACGCTCAGTTCCGCCGGCAGTCGGTCAGGTTCGACAGCTTGCCGGAGTCGAAAAGATACGCCAGCACGGACACCGAACACGCCGAGATCCTGCGCCGCCACCATGTGCTTCTCGAAGCGCTGCTCGATGACACCCCGCTCCCCGGCGACGACGTGCTCCTCGCGATCACCTGCTCGTGGTCAGCGACCTCGGAGCCCACGGCGCGCGACGAGCTGGTCGCCCGCGTCATGCCTGAGGCCGTGCACTGGCGCAGTGACGATCTCGGCATCGACCCGGGCTACCACGCCTGGCAGCACCACTTCGTCGCCCGGACCACGGTCAACGATCCCGCGCTGGACCAACTCCTGTCGCTGGTGGCCAACGACGGCACTGACGGCGTCATCCTCACCGACCGTACCCTGAGCTGGCTCTACCACCCTTTCGACGGCGGCGCGAGAGTGATCACCAGCAACACCGGCGCACGGGACAGTCTCGCCGCCGACCACTACACATGGTTGCCGTTCGAACGCTGACTCGCGCAGCACGCCACTCTCGTCGACCAACGCCGCAGGCCACCGGTCGTGAGTGCGTAGCAGTGTTCTAACTCGCATGCGCACTCACGAGAGGTGACCAGGCACAACGCCGCGCGCACATGTCATTGAGGTTGAGACCCTCACGGAATGGCGAGGCCCGCGCCGCGCAGCGCCTCCTCCACCCGCAGCCGCTCCAGCTCGCGTTCGATGCCGTCGGGCACGGTGTCCAGCCGGTGCGGCACCTCCACCGCCTGGCACGCCTGCATCAGTAGCGCGTCATAGGCCTGGCCGGTGGCGCGGCGGCGAACCACGGGCGCGTCCGGAGCGAGCCCGGCCAGCGAGCGGCGCACCCGGCGCAGATCGGCGGCGACACGCTCGACCGGCGGCCCGGCGGGCGCACTGGCCCGGCGACGGCGCGCGTTCTCGACGAGTCGCGGCACCCTGAAGGCGAGCCAGAACAGCGCCGTGGGCCCGATGACCACGGCGAGATAGATCAGGATGTTCCCGACCATGCCTCATGGTAAGCCGCGTGCGGTGACGGCGGCTGTCGGCTATACTAGTTGAATCTTCAATTGGAGGTGCGATGGTCGCGACCGCCGACCGGATGCCGGTGCTCTACCTCAGCCACGGCGCGCCACCGCTCGCGGACGACCCGACCTGGACTCGCCAGCTCGCCGAGTGGTCGGCCGGGCTGCGCAGGCCGACCGCGATCCTCGTCGTCTCCGCGCACTGGGAGGAGGCACCGCTGACGATCGGCGCGACCACCACCGTGCCGCTGGTCTACGACTTCTGGGGATTCCCCGAGCACTACTACCAGGTGCGCTACCCGGCCCCCGGGGCACCGGAGCTGGCCGCCACCGTGCGCGGGCTCCTGCGCGGCGGCCGGGCACCGGTGCGCGACGCCCCCGATCGCGGCCTCGACCACGGCGCTTACGTACCGCTCGTGGAGATGTTCCCGGACGCCGACATCCCGGTGCTCCAGATCTCCATGCCCTCGCTCGACCCCCGTGAGCTGTTCGCCCTCGGGCGCAGGCTGGCGCCGCTGCGCGACGAGGGCGTACTGATCGTCGGCAGCGGTTTCTTCACCCACAACCTGCAGGTGCTGCAGTCGGTCGGCGACAGCGCCGGAGCCCCGCCCGCCTGGTCGGCCGAGTTCGACCTGTGGGGAGAACAGGTGCTCGGCAGCGGAGACATCGACGCACTGCTCGACTTCGAGCGCAAGGCGCCCGCGGCGCGACTGGCCCATCCGCGGATCGAGCACTTCGCGCCGCTGTTCGTCTCCCTCGGCGCGGGCGAGGCCAGCGGTCCGCCGCGCACGGCGATCGACGGCTACTGGTTCGGCCTCGCCAAGCGCTCCGTGCAGCTCGGCTGATCCGGCCGCGGGCACGGAGAAGGCCGGGCCCGGGAGCTCGTTCGCTCCCGGGCCCGGCCCGTGTGTGCTACTCGGTCAGATCAGTGTGCGATCAGACGTTGAGCGAGTTCACGCTGACACCGTCGAGCACGCCCGCGAACGAACCCATCGGGCCGGAGCCCAGCGGGGTCGAGTCGAGCGACGGCAGCGCGGGCAGGTCCGCCTGCGGGGTCAGCGAACCGGCGTCCAGCGCGGGCAGCGCCGGAACGGCACCCAGGTCACCGGCACCCGGCAGGGCGGACAGCCCCGGCAGGCTCGGCACGCCGGGCACGCCGGGCACGGCAGGCACGTCGGCACGCTCGCCGGTGGCCAGCCCCGTCGGCAGGTCGACCGGAAGCAGCTCGACCGGCAGCGTGTTCACCTGGGGAAGACCCGGCAGCTCCGGGGTGCCCGGCAGGTCGGCACGCTCCGCGGACCGCTCACCGAGGGGCAGGCTCGACACGCTCGGCAGGCCCGTGGGCAGGCTCGACGCGCTCGGCAGGCCCGTGGGCAGGCTCGACGCGCTCGGCAGGCTCGACGCCGACGGCAGGCTCGACGCGGTGGGCAGGCCACGCAGGCTGGGCAGCCCCGTCGCGGGCAGCTCCGACCCGGTGATCGGCAGGTTGATCTGCGGCTCCTCACCGGCGACCGAGATGTCCGTCACGTTGGTGGTCGTGGAGGACACGACCGCCAGCAGGCCCAGCGGGATGTCGTAGACCTGCACGAGAGCGCCCAGCGGGTGCTGCTCGTTCAGCCCGGACAGCGCGTCCATCGGCCCGGAGGTGGTGGTGTCGCCACCGACCGTGCCGACGGTGTTGTTGTCCGCGACGGCGTGTGCCACGCCGCCGACCGAGGCCGCGACACCGAAGACCTGCGCGACCGCGGCGACGGGAACGTCGAAGATGTCGCCGGAGATCGCACCACCCTCACCCGAGGTGGCGATGTCGCCGCCCGAGGTCACGTCGGTGGTGTTGTAGCCGGTGCCGGTGGCCACCGCGGTGAGGCTCGCGGCGTCGCCGAAGGCCTGCGCGATCGGCAGGCCCTGTGCGCTCAGCACGTTCCCGGCGATGGAGCCGCCGTCACCGTTGGTCTCGGTGTCACCGCCCGCGACGGAAACGACGTCGTTGGTGGCGTCGCCGTGACCGGTGCCGACCCAGCTGGCGCCGAGGCCGAACAGGGTCGCCGCGGCGCCCGCCGGAACCTGCACGACGTTTCCGGCGACCGAGCCGCCCTCACCCGTGGTGCTGGCGTCGCCGCCGGCGAGCGAGTCGGTCAGGTTCTCGCTGGTGCCGCTGCCGTTGCCGATCCAGGAGCCGCCGATGCCGTGCGCCTGTGCGGGCAGGGAGACCGGCACGAAGCCGATGTTGCCCGAACCGGTGCCCTTCTTGCCGTTGGCGTGGACGTCTCCGCCCGCCTCCGAGATGGTGTCGGCGGTCGCCTCGCCGTGGCCGTTGCCGATCCACGTGCCGCCGACGCCGAAGATCTGCGCGGGCGCGGACAGCGGCGTTGAGATCAGGTTCGCGGCGAGGAAGCCGTTGTCGTCGTCGGTGTTGCCACCGCCGCCGGCCTTGACGCGCTTGGTCTCCTCGGCGGTGCCGTAGCCCTGGCCGATCCAGGAGCCGCCGACGCCGAACACCTCGACGGGACCGGCCACCGGGACCTGCACCAGGTTGCCCGACCCGGCCGAGTCGTTGCCGCGCGTGCCGTTGTACTGACCGGACTGGACGTTCTTCTCCTCGGACGCGGTGCCCGAGGCGTTGCCGATCCAGGAGCCGCCGATGCCGAAGGCCTCGACGGTGGAGGCGACCTGACCGGTCACGGTGTTGGCGGAGAGCACCGAGCCGTCACCGTTGGAGTAGGTGCCCTCGCCGGCGGTGGCGCTGGTGGTGTTCTCGTGGCCCTTGGCGTGCGCGTTGCCGATCCACGTGCCACCGATGCCGAACAGCTCGACGGGCAGTGCGACGGGCAGGTCGGCGATGTTGCCGGAGGCGCCCGCGTTCTCGCCGCTGGTGCTGGAGAAGCCACCGGCCTGCATCTCGGCCTCGGAGCTGGTGCCCGCAGCGGCCCGCTCGTCGGAGTCGCCGGTGACGGCGTTGCCGATCCAGGCGCCCGCGACGCCGGTGACCGACCCGAGCAGCGCACCCTGAGGCTGCGCGATGTTGCCGGAGAGGAACGAGTCGTCGCCGTCGGTCTGGATGAACGCGGGGATGTCCTTCATTCCCGGCGTGGTGCCGCCCGCGATGGCCTCCACCTCGGAGGCGCCGTTGGCGTCGGCGTCGCCGCCCCACGCCGCGGCGTTGTTCGCGGCCCGCACCGGCAGCGCGATCGGCGCGCCGACCACGTTTCCGGCGCCGGCGCCCTTGTCGCCGTGGGTGATGATGTAGCCGCCGGACTCGGCTTCGCTCTCAGCGTCGAAGTCCGTCTCGGCGTGGCCGAGGAACCAGCCGAGCGCGTTGCCCGAAAGCTGGACCGGGGTGGCGAACTGCGGGCTGACGACGTTGCCCGCGAGCCCGCCGTTGGTGCCGTCGGTCTCGATGTCGCCCGTGGTCGCCGCGCTCTGCTCGGCGCTGCCCGAGGTCTTGCCGCTGCCGAACAGGCCACCGGCGTTACCGGAGATCTGCACCGGAAGCGCCCAGTCGAGGGCCACCACGTTGCCGGCAAGACCGCCGCCCGCGCCGCTGGTGCTCACATCGCTGTTGTGCGCGTAGGACTGCGAGTTGTCCGAGTCCACCTCGGCGTCGCCGAGGACGCCCACCGCGTTACCGGTGATCTGGATCGGCAGCGCGACGTTGCCGACGACCTTGTTGCCCTGGAACGGGTCGTCCGTCGCGTCCACCGACGGAGCACTCGCCTGACGCTCCTGCGCCGGGGTGGCCTGGCCGGTGGCGCCGCTGATGGTCGAGCCCGCCTGGCCGACCATGCCGGCGGCCTTGTTCAGCGGCTCGGTGACCGGTGCGGTGGCCTTCGCGGCCGGGGTCGAGGCCTTGCTCACCGGCGCGGCGGCCTTGTTCACCACGTCCGTGACCGGCTTCGTGCTGACCTCGCCCTGGTAACCGGGGAGGTTCACCTGTCCCCCCGGGGTGCCCACGGCGTTGTCCGCGATGTCGATCGGAACGCTGGCAGTGAGGTCGAGCGGCCCGGCCGGAGCGTCCGGGTCCACGTTCTCGTTGGCAGAAGCGATGCCGGTACCCAGCATCAGCAAACCACCGGTGACCAGCGCGGTCTGGATTCCGCGCTTCGCCCAGGTCTGCATAGTGAGGTGTTCTCCTTTTCCTTGGTTCCCTTACGGGGTTCTTGGGGTTTCGCACCGTCCGGGGACACACGGGAGCCCGGCGGGCTGCGGATGCGCGAGCGCGCACCGCGGGAGGAAACGCGGGGAGATTCAGCGGACGCGAGCCGACGAAGAGAAATCGCGGCGGTGCGGCGTCAGCGACCCCGCGGCGACATTCAGTCGGGCGTCACGCCGGGCTGCGAACCCGGTTGGATCGGCAGGTGCCGGACACCGGCACGGATCGAACCGTGCACGGCGTCGTAGGAAGCGGCCAGGCTGTTGGCGGGAACGCCGAACAGCGGGCCGTCGACATGAAAACCGCCGGCGGTGCCGCCCGCGGGGGCCGGCATCGCGAGCGGAGCCAGCGGCCGCACCGGAGAGACCGGCGTGGAATCCTTACCCGCGTCACCGGAACGCTGCGAGTCGGCAGCGGCGTCGGCGAGGGAATCGGGCGAGGTCATCGCGTTCAACGCGAACGCGTCGTTCTGCGTGACCGACGGCATCGCGGCGGGCGCGGTCTGCGGCGCGGCGCCGGTGGCGGGCGCGGCGTCCGGCAACGCACCGGGCAACGGACCCGTGGAATCGTCCGCACCGGGGAGAGCGGGCAGCTCGGGAAGATCGACGAGATCCTCGGCGCCGGGGGCGAACGCGTCCCACACCTTCTCGCCGAAGTCCTGCACCCGCTTCGAGGGGGTGAGCCCGCGTTCGATGATCTGCTTCGCGTCCCGGGGGCTGCGCACGGCCTGCTCGACCGCGCCGAGCGTCTTGTGCGCGGGCCGCAGCAACGCCTCGTCGCAGAAGCGCGTGACCGCACGGTCGACCTCGGCGGGCTCGGTGCCGTGGGTCTGCGCGGTGGCCTCGGTGGCCTCGGTGGCCTCGGTCTCCCCGGCGTCCTTGGCCTTTCCGGTGTCTGTGCCTCCGGTGCCCTCGCCGTTCCCGGTCGCCGGAACGGCGGCACTCACGTCACCGGTCAGGCCGGCCGCGCCGGAAACGACCCGGCCCAGCCCGTCGACGGTCGCATCGGCGACCGGGGTGACGTCCACGCCGGTCGTCTCGCCGAGCAGGTCACCCTCGTTCTCGCCGTGCTGCACGGCGGTGACGGCAGGACCCGTGAAGGTGTCGTGCCCGGAGGAGGGCGCCGCGGCGGCGGTCGCGGTGGCGAGCGCCCATGCGGCGGCGGTACCGGCCAGGGCGCCACCGACCACCACGAGAGCACGCGACCACCAGCGGCGGGCGCGTTCCGCGCCGCTCCGCTCCGTCGCTGCCGTGGTGGCCACAGATCTCCTGCCGGTACGTTCGTTTCGAGTGATTCGGTCGCGCCTGGGGATGACTGCGCGTCGTGCTCAACCAAGCACGTACTGCTCGTGTGCCACCGAGATTGGCAAACTCGGGAGGCCGCACGCACCTTCAACACGACTTGACTGCACGATCGTGTGAAGAACACAGAGTGTGGGCGGCTGTAACGACAGGTGATCGGTGCACTGCCGTCCGGGTTACCCGCGCGTTCGGCACGTTGCCGCCTGCAGGCACCGATAAGGTGTGCAAGTGAGTGAGAAACGGTCGAGAATCCCGGTTATCTCGGAAGATGAGGACGTGACCGGAGCGGTGCCCCGGGGCCTGCGCATCGGCGCGGCGCTCTCGTGGCGCTTCCTCATGGTGATCGCGGCGCTGTACGTCATCGTGTGGATGATCGGCTACCTGTCGGTGGTCGTGATCCCGCTTTCGATCGCGTTGTTGCTCGCCGCGCTCCTGGCGCCTGCGGTACAGCGATTGGTGCGGGCCCGTGTGCCGCGCGCGCTCGCCACCGGACTGGTCATGATCGGCGGCCTCGGCGCGGTCGGTGGCCTGCTGACCTTCGTCATCATCCAGTTCACCGAAGGGCTGCCCGCCCTGCAGCAGCAGATCAACGAGAGCCTGAGCCAGATCGAGGACTGGCTGATCAACGGTCCGCTGCACCTGCGGCAGACCCAGATCGAGGACTTCATCAACCAGGCCATCGGGCTGATCCAGCAGAACCAGGCATCGCTCACCGCGGGCGCGCTCACGACGGCGAGCACGGTCGGCGAGATCCTCACCGGCTTCCTGCTCACCCTGTTCATCCTCATCTTCTTCCTGGTCAGCGGCGAGCGGATCTGGACGTTCCTGACCCGCGGCGTTCCCGCGCCCGTGCGGGTGCGCGTCGACACGGCGGGACGGCGCGGGTTCGCCTCACTCGTCAGTTATGTGCGGGCCACGGCCGCCGTCGCGGTGGTGGACGCGGTCGGCATCGGTGTCGGGCTGTGGATCGTCGGTGTGCCGTTGGTGATCCCGCTGGCGACGCTGGTGTTCCTCAGCGCTTTCGTGCCGATCGTCGGTGCCGTGGTGGCGGGCGCCGTCGCCGTGCTGGTCGCGCTGGTGACCAACGGCATCGTCACCGCACTGGTGGTGCTGGCCATCGTCATCGGCGTGATGCAACTGGAGAGCCACGTGCTCCAGCCGCTGCTGCTCGGCCGGGCCGTCAAACTGCACCCACTGGCCGTCATCCTCGCCATCGCGGCCGGTCTGGTCACCGCCGGCATTCCGGGCGCGCTGCTGGCGGTGCCCCTGCTGGCCGTGCTCAACGCCGGGATCAAGTCGCTGGTGAACGAGCGCGACCCCGATCCGAACGCCGTGGACGTGCTCCGTGCCGACGGGGCCCAGCCGGAGGCCACGGGTACCGAGACGACCGAGGAGACCGACGAGACGCCCACCGAACAGCGATGACCGGGCGCGATCCTGCGACGCCGCTGTGGTGGGGCACGATCGCGCTCCGGGTGGTCACGCTCGTCTTCGCCGCCGGGGTGGTGCTCGTGCACCGCACCGAGTACGAGCGCGAATGGTTGGCGTGGACCGCGCTGGCCGCGATGACGGCCTGGACCGTGTGCACCAGCCTGTCCTTCTCCCGGGAGGCACTGCGCCTGCGCAGCCTCGTGCTGGCGGACGTGGCCGTGACCTGCGCGATCATGCTGACCTCGCCGCTCGTGCTCTCGGACGCGCAGTACGCCGAGACCGCGCCGCTGATCACGACGGTCTGGGCGGCCGTGCCGCCACTGGTCGCGGGAGCGAGGTTCGGTGCCACCGGCGGCGTGCTGGCCGGGCTCGTGGTTGCCGTCTCGACCGGGGTGGCCCGGCTGGGCGTGGACCTCGACGTCGCGCGGGACGGAGTGCTGCTCACCGCGAGCGGGCTGCTCATCGGGGTCACCGCGACGACGGCGCGGCGCTCGCAGACGGCACTCGCGCAGGCCATGCGCACCGAGGCGGCGAACGCGGAGCGGGAGCGGCTCGCCCGCTCCATCCACGACAGCGTGTTGCAGGTGCTGGCCAGGGTCCGGCGCCGCGGCGGCGAGCTCGGCGGGGAGGCCGCCGAGCTGGCCCGGCTCGCCGGAGAGCAGGAGATCGCGCTGCGGGCGCTCGTGACGACAGGGTCCGGCCGGTCGAGCGGCGGCGGCAGCACCGATCTGCGCTCCGCGCTGCAGCTGCTCGCCACGTCGCGGGTGCAGGTGTCCGCACCGGCGGGTGAAGTGCCGCTGCCGGAGGGAACCGTCACCGAGCTCGTCGCCGTCGCAAGGGAGGCGCTGTCCAACGTGGACGAGCACGCCGGGCCCACGGCGAGGGCCTGGGTGCTGCTGGAGGATCTCGGAGAGGAGATCGTGGTGACGATCAGGGACGACGGCCCCGGCATCGCGCCGGGCAGGCTGGAGCTCGCGCAGTCACACGGCAGGCTCGGTGTCGCGCAGTCGATCCGCGGCCGGGTGGCCGAACTCGGCGGCACCAGCACGCTGGAGACCGCACCCGGCGCCGGGACCGAGTGGGAGATCCGGGTGCCACGCCGGCCGGAGCGGAGCAGACGCGCGGGGAGCGGCCGATGACGGTCTCGGTGATGGTGGTCGACGACCACCCGATCTGGCGTGACGGCGTGGCCAGGGACCTCGGCGAGCACGGCTTCGAGGTCCGTGCCACCGCCCCGGACGGCGACGCCGCGGTCCGGATCGCCCGCACCGTGCGGCCCGACGTCGTGCTGATGGACCTCAACCTGGGCAACACGTCGGGCGTGCAGGCGACCCGGTCGATCACCGGCGAACTGCCGGGCACACGGGTGCTCGTGCTCTCGGCCAGCGGCGAGCACAGTGACGTACTGGAAGCGGTCAAGGCAGGCGCGTCCGGCTACCTGGTGAAGTCGGCCTCCGTCCCTGAGCTCGTGGACGCCGTGCGCCGCACCGCCGCGGGCGACACCGTGTTCACCGCGGGGCTGGCGGGGCTGGTGCTGGGCGAGTACCGGCGGATGGCCGACGCCCCGGCAGAGGGCGAACCGCCGCCGCGGCTCACCGAGCGGGAGACCGAGGTGCTGCGGCAGGTCGCCAAGGGGCTGACCGCCCGGCAGATCGCCGACCGGCTGGTGATCTCGCACCGCACCGTGGAGAACCACGTGCAGTCGACGCTGCGCAAGCTGCACCTGCACAACCGGGTGGAGCTGGCCCGCTACGCGATCGAGCACGGGCTCGACGCCGAAGAGGACTGACCCCGGAGCTTCTCCGGGTTTTTCCCGGATCCGCCCTTGGCCGCCGCGCCCTAGCATCATCGCCGTGGGTGAGAGCGAAGAGGCGAGCGGCACCGAGGTACCGGACGAGCTGCAGCGGGCGCGGAACCTGCGGGTCTCCGACCGGGAGCGGGAGCACGTGGTCGGGCTGCTGCAGAAGGCGATCGGGCGGGGGATGCTCGACCTGGACGAGTTCACCGAGCGCACCGACATCGCACTGGCGGCACGGACCCGTGGTGAGCTGAACGCCGTGCTCGCCGACCTGCCGGGACTCGTGCACCGGGATGCCGTGGCACCGGCGCCGCCGCTGCCTTCCGCCGCACCGGCGCCAGGGATCCCGGTACCCGCGGGCGAACGGCTGGAGCTCAAGGCGCACGGCTCCTCGCTGGTCCGCAAGGGCCGCTGGTACGTCCCGCCTCAGGTGCTGGTGCGCAACAAGTACGGCGAGACCAAGCTCGACTTCAGCGAGGCCGAGCTGAGCGCACCGGTGATCCACGTCGAGCTGGACACCAAGTGGAACTCGGTGGCGGTGACGGTTCCCGATAACGCGGTGGTCGACACCAACGGGATCACCGAGGTGAAGTGGGGCTCGCTGGACGACAAGACCAACTCGAACGGCAAGCCGGGCACACCCCGGTTCGTCTTCAGCGGCCGCGTGCACGGCGGCTCGCTGACCCTGCGCTACCCCCGCCGGGGGCTGTTCTCGTAGCTCTCGTAGCGGTCGCTCAGGCGTCCTTCGCCGCCGTGCGAGCCGCCGCCGCGGTCGGTGCGCCGAGTGCCGCCTGCGCCGCCCGCTCGCAGTCGGCGAGGGAGGCACCGGCCAGGGTCGCGCCGACCGCGCGCACGGACGCCGCGTTCATCGAAAGGCTCGTCACACCGACCCCCGTGAGCACCCTGGCGAGCAGCGGGTCGGCCGCCGCCTCGCCGCACACGCCCGCCGGCTTGCCCGTCTCGCGGGCCGCGTCGCCGATGAGTGCGATCAACCGGAGCAGGCCCGGCTGCCACGGGTCGTTGAGCTTGGCGACGGCACCGAGCTGGCGGTCGGCCGCGAACGTGTACTGGGCGAGGTCGTTGGTGCCGACCGACACGAAGTCGACGGCATCGAGGACCTCCGTCGCGGTGAGCGCCGCCGCGGGTATCTCGATCATCACGCCCGCGCGCGCCACTCCCGCGGCCCGCACCCGGTCGGCGAACCAGGACGCCTCCTCGGCCGTCGCCACCATCGGAGCCATCACCGACACGTCCGCGCCGGAGTCGGCCGCCGCGCCTGCGATGGCCTCGAGCTGGCGGTCGAGCACGTCCGGCCGGTCGAAGGCCACGCGCACGCCCCGGACACCGAGGGCCGGGTTCGGCTCCGCCTCCGGGGAGAGGAAGGCGAGGGGCTTGTCGGCACCGGCGTCGAGCGTGCGCACGATGACCGGCTTGCCGCGGAACGGTTCGAGCACGGCGGCGTAGGCGGCCCGCTGCTCCTCCACCGACGGCTCGTCGGCCGCGTCCAGGTAGCAGAACTCGGTGCGGAACAGGCCGACCCCCTCGGCACCGGCTTCGGCCGCGGCGTGCGCGTCCGGCGGCGCCCCGACGTTGCCGAGCACCTTGACCAGGTGCCCGTCGGAGGTCCGCCCTGCGCCGTCCCAGTCGAAGGCGCCGGCCGACACTGCGGCCACCGCGGGGGCGCCAGGGTCGACCTCCTCGATCGCGCCGGTGTCGCCGTCGACGGCCAGCGCCTTGGCGCCGAAGGAAAGCAGGCCGCGCACCGCGACGACCGCGGGGATGCCGAGTGAGCGGGCGAGGATGGCCGTGTGGCTGGTCGGCCCGCCCTCCTCGGTGGCGAGCGCCAGCACGAGGGCCGGGTCGAGGCCCGCCGTGTCGGCGGGCGCGAGGTCGCGGGCGACCAGCACGCTCGGCCGTTCGAGCTCGGGGACACCGGGCGGCTCGACGCCCAGCAGTTCGGCGATGATCCGGTCCCGGACGTCCTCGATGTCACGAACACGCTCGGCCATGTAGCCGCCTGCGGTCGCGAGCGCGTGCGTGAAGCTGCCCGCCGCCTCGTAGACGGCCCTGGCCGCGGGGATGTTCTGCGCGGTCACCAGCTGCTCGGCCTGGCTGACCAGCGCCGGGTCGCCCGCCATCGCGGCCGTGGTGCTGAGAATGGTCGCCGCGTCACCGGTCGCCGCCTCGGCCTTTGCCTCGAGGCGGGACACCACGGCCTGCGCCGCGGGCGCGATGCGCGCTGCCTCGGCGTGCAGATCGTCCGGGGCGGGGGTGCTGGCCGGCTCACCGAGCGGTTCGGTGACCCGGACGACCGGGCCACTCGCCCGGCCCGGGCTCACGGCTACTCCGGAGAGCTGTGCATCAGACATGGTCTAGACCATAGCGGTACATGTTCCTCCAAGGGACCGTCGCTTGCCGCCCCGGAGACACCTTAGTCTCTGCTATCGGCGTTCGAATTCGGCCGCCGTCGGGTAGGAGGGCTGCGCTCCGTGCCGGGTCACCGAGACCGCGGCCACCCGGACCGCGCTGCGGGCGGCGTCGGCGAGCCCGGCGCCGTCGGCGAGCGCGCGGGCCAGCGCTCCGGCGAAGGCGTCCCCGGCGCCGGTGGTGTCGACCGGGTCGACGGCGGGCGGCTCCACCTCGGCCACCCCGGCTGCGGTGACCACGAGGGCACCCCTGCCACCGCGGGTTACCACGGCCGAGCGGGGACCGAGGTCGAGCAACCGCTCCGGCCCGGCCGACCGCGACCCCAGCAGCCAGGCCGCCTCGTGCTCGTTCACCAGCAGGACGTCGAGTGCGGCCAGCGTGCTGGCGGACACCTCCGCCACCGGGGAGAGGTTCAGCACCGTGCGCACGCCCGCTCCGGCCGCGGCGGCCACCGCGTGCTCGACGGTCGGCAGCGGGATCTCCATCGAGGCCGCCAGGACCCTGGCGCTCGCGAGCGCGCCGTCGACGTCGCCGGGCTCCAGCTCGTGGTTCGCACCCGGCGAGACGAGGATCGAGTTCTCCCCGTCCGGGGTCACGGTGATGTACGCGACGCCGGTCGGCCGGTCGACCACCCGCACCAGGTCCGTCCGCACCCCCGAGCCGCGCAGCGAGTCGAGCAGGATACGGCCGTGGCCGTCGTCGCCGACCGCGCCGAGCAGCGCCACGTCGGCGCCCAGCCGAGCCGCCGCGACCGCGGTGTTGGCACCCTTGCCGCCGGGCAGCACACGGGTGTCCCCGCCCAGCACGGTCTCGCCGCCGCCGGGGCGGCGGTCAGCCGCGACGACGAGGTCCGCATTGGCCGATCCGACGACGAGAACGCGAGCGGTCATGGGGTCGAGCGTGCCAGAACACCCGGCCGGACCTGTTCAGCCGCCGGCCCGAGCCGTACGTGAAGATTTTTGTAACTTTTGGCCCTCGCGATGCGACAATCAGGCGAGGTGCTCGCCGAGACTCACCCTTTCGGGTGAGTTCCGAGCCGGGACGTCATGGTCGCGGTCTCGGTGGGCTCTCCACTGCACCACCGCGTTCGCGCGGGGTGTTGTTCGGCCCCGGTCCCCAGGACTGCCGGCCGGACATCGGGTCGCCGGCACCGGTCACGTAGCCCCCCGAGTGATCGGTGCCGGCGGCGCCCGAACCTCTAGACTCGTTCCCATGGATCGGGAGAACCGGCAGCGTAGGCGGGGCCCGTCATGAACAGGCCGGCACGGCGGGTCCGCGAGCGCGCGGCGACCGACCACGACATCAGGCAGACCGCGCGCACGCTGCTCGTCGAGCACGGTCCGGAGTCGGTGACGCTGCGCGCGATCGCCCGCGAGCTCGGCATCACCGCGCCCGCGCTGTACCGGTACTACGGCTCGCGCGACGACCTCGTGGAACACCTGCGGCGGGACGTGATCGCCGACCTCGGCGACCAGCTCGCCGCGGAGGTGGGCGAGCTGCCCGACGACGCCGCACTACAGCTCTTCGCGATCTGCAGGGGCTTCCGGCGGTGGGCACTGACCCACACGAAGGAGTTCACGCTCGTGTTCGCCTCGCCGACCGGCGGGGTCGGGTCCGCGGCGGGCAGCGTGGCGACGCTCAAGCAGGTGACCGAACCGTTCGGCCGGGCCTTCCTCAGGGCGGCGGGCCACGTGCTGGTGGCGCACGAGCTGGCCACCCCGGCGGACGACATCGTCCCGCCCGAGCTGCACGACGACCTGGCCGCGTACCGCGACGACCTGCTCTCCGCCGCCACGGAGGCGGGGCTGCGGGTGCCCGAGGGCAGGCTCACCCTGGGCACGACCTACCTGATGATGCAGTTCTGGGCGCGGCTGTACGGCCACGTCACGCTCGAGGTCTTCGGCAACTACCCGATTCCGGTGTCGAAGCCCGACGTCCTCTTCGACGCGATGCTGGCCGACCTGGCGAGGGAGATCGGCCTCGACGCCGAACCCCGGTAACCGTACATACCCGTTGCTCCCTGGCGACGATCTTGGAATGCTTCGCGCATGTCCTCCCTGCCGGCGAAGTCCGCCGAGGATGCCATCGCCGGAGCGCCCCGCGACCAGTTCGAGGCCTTCCTCGACGAGCACCGCGCCGCGCTCAACGCCTGCCTGGACGAGCTGACCGAGGAACAGGTGCGCCGGTCCCTGGTGCCCTCCCGGACCACGCTGCTGGGGCTGGTGAAGCACGCGACCTTCGTCGAGCAGGTCTGGTTCGACGAAGCCGTCACGTGCCGGCCGCGCGCCGAGATCGGCATCCCCGCGACGCCGGACGAGTCTTTCGTCCTCGACGAAGGCGACACCATCGCCACCGTCCGGCGAGCGCACCGCGAGGCATGCGAGGCGGCCCGCCGCGCGACGTCATCGCTCGGACTGGACGACCTGCTGCACGGCAACCGGCGCGGCCCCCTCCCGCTGCGCTGGGTGTACCTGCACGTGTTGCGTGAGCTCGCTCAGCACTGCGGGCACGCGGACATCCTGCGCGAGCAGCTCCTCAGCGAGTAGCCCACGCGGCGTACGCGGCACGACCGGCCCTGGTGGCTAGCGGACCACGTTCACCAGCCGGCCGGGGACCACGATCACCTTGCGTGGCTCGGCGCCGTCGAGGAGTGCGGCGATCTTCTCGTCCGCCAGCGCGGCCGCCCGCACCTCGTCCTTGCCGGCTTCGGCGGCGACGGTGACCCGCGAGCGCACCTTGCCGTTGACCTGGATCGGGTACTCCACGGTCTCGTCCACGAGGTACTGCTCGTCCGGCACCGGGAACGGGCCGTGCACCAGCGAGTCCGGGTGTCCCAGCCGGTTCCACAGCTCCTCCGCGACGTGCGGGCACATCGGCGCGAGCATCAGGACCAGCGGTTCGGCCAGCTCGCGCGGTGTCGCCGCGGCCGCGCCGTAGACCTTGGTGACGTAGTTGTTCAGCTCGATCAGCTTCGCGCCTGCGGTGTTGAACCGCAGCTCGGCGTAGTCCTCCCGGACACCCGCGATCGTCCGGTGCAGCTGCCTGCGGTCGTCGTCGGTCAGCTCCGTGTCGGCGACCCGCACCTCACCGGTCTCCTCGTCGACCACCAGGCGCCACAACCGTTGCAGGAAGCGGTGGGAGCCGACGACGTCCTTGGTCGCCCATGGCCGGGAGTCGTCCAGCGGGCCCATCGACATCTCGTAGAACCGGAAGGTGTCCGCGCCGTAGTTGCGGGACATCTCGTCCGGCGTGACGACGTTCTTCAGGCTCTTGCCCATCTTGCCGTATTCCTGCTTGACCTCTTCGCCGTTGTGGAAGAACCTGCCGTCCTTCTCCTCGACCTCCTCGGCGGGCACGTAGAAACCGCGCGAGTCGGTGTAGGCGAAAGCCTGGATGTAGCCCTGGTTGTAGAGCCTGCGGTACGGCTCCTCCGAGGAGACGTGTCCCAGGTCGTACAGCACCTTGTGCCAGAACCGGGAGTAGAGCAGGTGCAGCACGGCGTGCTCGACACCGCCGACGTAGAGATCCAGTCCGCCCGGGTCGTTCACCCCGTGCTCCGCGGGTCGCGGGCCCAGCCAGTACCGCTCGTTCTCCGGGTCGACGAACCGCTCGTGGTTGTCCGGGTCGATGTAGCGCAGCTGGTACCAGCACGAGCCCGCCCACTGCGGCATGACGTTGGTGTCGCGGCGGTACTTCTTCGGGCCGTCACCGAGGTCGAGCGTCACCTCGACCCAGTCGGTCGCCTTGGCCAGCGGCGGCTGCGGCTCCGAGTCGGCGTCGTCCGGATCGAACGTCGTCGGCGCGTAGTCGGCCACGTCGGGCAGCTCCACCGGCAGGTGCTCCTCCGGCAGCGCGATCGGCAGGCCGTTCTCGTCGTAGACGATCGGGAACGGCTCGCCCCAGTACCGCTGCCGGGCGAAGAGCCAGTCGCGCAGCTTGTACTGCACGGTGCCCTCGCCGTGCCGGTGCTCTTCCAGCCACGCGACGATGGCCTTCTTGGCGTCCTCGATACCCAGCCCGTCCAGGCTCAGGTCCGCGTTGGTGGAGTTGATCGCGGGGCCGTCCCCGGTGTACGCCTCGCCCTCGAAGCCCTCGGCCGGCTGCACCGTGCGGATGATGTCGAGGCCGTACTTGGTCGCGAAGTCCCAGTCGCGCTGGTCCTGCCCGGGTACCGCCATGATCGCGCCGGTGCCGTAGCCCATCAGCACGTAGTCGGCGATGAACACCGGGATCCGCGCGTCGTTGACCGGGTTCACCGCGTAGGCGCCGATGAACACGCCGGTCTTCTCCTTGCTCTCCTGCCGGTCCAGCTCGGACTTGCGGGACGCCTGCCTGCGGTAGTCGGCGACGGCTTCGGCAGGGGTGGTCGCACCGCCGGTCCAGCGCTCGTCCACAGCGGTCTGGCCGTCGGCGCTCGCCGGCCACTCCTCGGCCGTCAGCTCGTCGACCAGCGGGTGCTCGGGCGCCAGCACCATGTAGGTGGCGCCGAAGAGAGTGTCCGGCCGGGTGGTGAAGACCTCGATGGTCTTCCCGTCCACCGGGAAGCGCACGTTCGCGCCGCGGGAGCGACCGATCCAGTTGCGCTGCATGGTCTTGACCTTCTCCGGCCAGTCCAGCCGGTCCAGGTCGTCGAGCAGCCGGTCGGCGTAGGAGGTGATGCGCATCATCCACTGCCGCAGGTTCTTGCGGAACACGGGGAAGTTGCCGCGATCACTGCGGCCGTCCGCCGTGACCTCCTCGTTGGCCACCACGGTCCCCAGCCCCGGTGCCCAGTTGACCGGCGCCTCGGAGATGTAGACCAGGCGGTGCTCATCGATGATCTCGCGCTGCTCGACGCGGGACAGCTCGGACCATGCCCGGCCGTCCGGCGTGGCGCGCACGCCCTCGGCGTACTCCTTCTCCAGCTCGCCGATCGGCCGCGCCCTGTCCTGCTCCTCGTCGTAGTACGAGTTGAAGATCTGCAGGAAGATCCACTGCGTCCAGCGGTAGTACTCGACGTCAGTGGTGGCGATCCGGCGCCGCTCGTCGTGACCGAGGCCCAGCCTGCGGATCTGCTGCAGGTACCGCTCGATGTTCGCCTCGGTGGTGGTCCGCGGATGGGTGCCGGTCTGCGCCGCGTACTGCTCGGCGGGCAGGCCGAACGCGTCGAAGCCCATCGTGTGCAGCACGTTGCGGCCGGTCATCCGGTGGTAACGGGCGTAGACGTCGGTACCGATGAAGCCGAGCGGGTGGCCGACGTGCAGCCCCGTACCCGACGGGTAGGGAAACATGTCCTGCACGAACAGCTTGTCCGAGGGCAGCGGCGCGCCCTCCTCGGCGAGCGTGCCGGCGGGGTTGGGCGCCCGGTAGCTGCCGTGGTCGGCCCAGTAGTCCTGCCAGCGCCGCTCGATCTGCCCGGCCACCGCCGCCGTATAGCGGTGGGCCGGAGCCGTCTCGGTGCCCGCTGCACCTTCTGTCATCGCCGATCCTCCCGTGTACCTGCCTGCCCAGAAAGAAGACAACCCCTCCGCCCGAGAGCGTGAGGGGTTCGCCGCGCCGGCCGGGTCGTCCCGGTCAGCGCGGCCGGATAAGAAGCAGGCCGGCTGTACGCATCGGCATCATGGTAACCGCCGCGACCACCGCGTTCCCGTGCAGCCCGGTTCGGGCGCGCGTACCCGGCCGGGTGCGGGTGGCCACTCACGAGCCGGGGGCGCCTATTCTGGAGCCCGTGATCGTGGTCGCGCTGATTCCCGCAGTTCTCGGTGTCCTGGTCGGCTGGGGTGGCTTTCTCGGCTGGCGGGAGAGACTGCCGAGGGATCGCGGGACCGGCGTCCGCACCGCGGCCACCCTTCGCAGCGACGAGGCGTTCCGCGTGGCCAACCGGGTGGCCGGGCTGCCGACACTCGTCGCCGGTGCGGTCGGCCTGCTCAGCGGAGCCGCCGCCCTGCTGATGCCGGGAGTCTGGGGAACGTTCGCCGCCGTGGTGGTCGGGCTGATCGGCATGGTGCTGCTCGTCGCGGGCGGCGGCGTGCTCGGGCACCGGGCCGCGAGTGCGGTGCCCGCGCCCAGCGAACCGGCAGGCTGCTCGGGATGCGCGTGCGGCGGCTGCTCGGCCCTGACCGCTAGTTCCGCTGCAGGTCCCCAGGATGCGTAGCCAATAGCGCGGTCGGCAGGCCCTGCCTGCGCAGCACCTGGCCCCACAGGTCCCCGGCGGGCGTGGCCAGCACGTCACTCGGCAGCGCGGGCACGATCAGCCAGTCACCGCGATCGATCTCCCCGGCCAGCTGCCCCGAGTCCCAGCCCGCGTAACCGGCGAACACCCGCAGGCCCCGCACCTTCGGCACGAGCGTGTCCGGGTCGGCGTCCAGGTCGACGAGCGCCACCGGGCCACGCACCGCGATCACGCCCGGCACGCTGGCCGCGTTCTCGCCGGTGCGCAGCGCGGCAAGGCACAGCGCCGTCTTCTTCTCCACCGGGCCGCCCACGAACACCGCCTGCGGCTCGACCACGTGCTCGCCCCAGCTCGGCAGCACCTCGTCGACCGGCACCTCGCTCGGCCGGTTCAGCACGACACCGAGGGTGCCCTCGTCGCGGTGGTCGATCACGAACACCACGGTCCGGCGAAAGTTGGGGTCGAACATGGTGGGGGCAGCGACCAGCAGGGTTCCCGGCTCAACCTCGGCGTCCACTCGCACGCGTCCATGATCCCACTTGCATCGAACGCGCGGAGTCACCGTCCGGGAACAACTCGGGAGGTGGGGCCGTTGTAAGGGGTGGCCGGCGCACTCCGTGTCCCCCGGGCCCACTCAAGAAGTGCCACTGTGGAATACCGTCCGGCTGGAGCCACACTGCGCCGTTTCGCCGAGAGGCGACCGAGTGCGCCGGCCCCTTCTCTTCACCGCAACCCATTTCCGGCGCCTAGGCTGGGAGACTGTGGCGGCAAGCACGGGCACCCTCCCCGATCGCGCGGGCCCGCGTACCGTCCTCGCCCTTCCCGGTTTCCGCAGGCTGCTCTACCAGCGTTTCGCGACCCAGTGGGGCGACGGCGTGTTCCAGGCGGGTCTCGCGGGCGCCGTGCTGTTCAACCCCGAGCGCGCCGCCGACGCGCTGACCATCGCGGGCGGGTTCGCCGCGCTGCTGCTGCCGTACTCCCTGGTCGGCCCGTTCGCCGGCGCCCTGCTCGACCGCTGGGACCGCAGGCGGGTGCTGGTCGTCGCCAACCTGCTCAAGAGCCTCGCCGTCGTGGCGGCGGCCGCGGCCGTCGGGCTCGGCGCCGACGGCCCGCCGCTGTTCACCCTCGCGCTGCTCGTGATGGGGATAGCCAGGTTCGCGGGCGCCGGGGTGTCGGCGGCCCTGCCGCACGTCGTGCCACACGAGCGGCTCGTCACCGCCAACGCGCTGGCCATCACCATCGGTGCCGTGATCGCCGTGTTCGGCGGTGGCTGCGCGATCGGCCTGCGTGCGCTGCTCGGCGCGGGCGACACGGGTTCCGCGTGGACCACGTCCGTCGCCGCCGTGGGCGCCGTGCTCGGTGCCGCGATCGCGGCCAGGTTCGCCCGCGGCAGCCTCGGCCCGGACCAAGTTGACGAACCGGCCCGCACACTCGCCGCGGTGGCAACGGGCCTCGCGGCAGGGGCCCACGCGGCGATCCGGGTGCCGAGCGTGCTCTCCGGGCTGGTCGCGCTGCTCGCGCACCGGGCGGCGTTCGGCATCTCACTGCTGCTGTCCGTGCTGCTGCTGCGCTACTCGTTCACCGACATCGGCCCGCTCAAGGCCGGCTTGCCCGGTCTCGGTCAGCTCGCACTCATGGGTGGCGCGGGCATCGTCGTCGCCGGGGTGCTGACGCCCCGGCTGGTCGCCCGGTTCGGCCGCCGCCGGGCGGTGGTCGGCGGCCTGCTCGTCGCCGCGCTGGCGCAGGCCGGCCTGGGACTGCCGATGACGCTGCCCACCGTGCTGCTCGCCGCCTTCGTCATCACCTCGGCGGGGCAGCTGCTCAAGCTGTGCGTCGACGCGTCGATCCAGCGGGACGTCGGTGACGAGGCACGCGGGCGGGTGTTCGCGCTGTACGACACGTTGTTCAACGTCGTGCAGGTGGCGGCGGTGTCGTTCGCCGCACTGCTCGCGCCGCTCGACGGGCAGTCACTCGGGCTGCTGTTCACGGCGATCGGCCTCTACCTCGCCGGTATCGCCGGATATCTCGCGGCCACCCGTTAGAGTGAAGGCCGTGACCACGGCAGGTAGCCCGGCCCCGACGACCGTCAGCTCCCCGGACGGCCTCGTCCACGCCACCGTCGACCTCACCGGAACCCTGACCGGGCTCGAGTTCGCGCCGACCGCGTTCGAGCGCACCGACCCGGCCACGCTGGCCCGGACCGTCCTGGACCTCGTTCACGAGGGCGGCAGGCGCGCCACGCGCCGGGGCGAAGCGGCCACTCCGCCGCCGGTACCGCCGAGACCGACGCCGAAGCGCCTGAGGCACACCCGGCAGGTTTAATTAGTGTGAGGTCACTGGGGAATCTGTCGATCAAGGGGGGACGGCGTGCGCTACCGAGTCGAGGTGGCTGATCGCCCGGACGGGCTGTACGCGCTGTGGCAGGGCCGGATCTTCCGCGCCCGGCGCTCGACAACTGACGGGACGGTGCTGCTCAGCACGTTGCCGGACGAAGAGGCGCCGGAGGGCTTCGACACCGAGGTCGACGGCGCGCCCGCCAAGGTGGTGCCCGCGGCGGAGGCGGGCGCAACGTTCGCCCTCCACACCTACGGCCTCTACGACGACGAGGTCTACCGCATCGAGCCGAACGGCCGCGACGGTGAGCTCACGCTGCGCTGGAGCGGACAGGACGAACGGCTCGCCGCGGAGCTCGGCCTCGCCGACTTCACCGCCACCACCGACGATCCGGAAAGCCTGACCGGCCTGTGGCAGGAACGGCACGACTTCACCGAGCCGGGCACACCGCGCACCGAACCGGGCAGCGGGGACACGCCTGCGCTGCTGCGCGCCATCGGGCGGGCACTGCTGGCCTTCCTGCCGTCAGGCTGGCAGCGCGTGGGCGCGCAGTTCCGGCAGGTCGGCGACTACTCGGAGCTCGAGGTACGGGCGGTCGCCGACGACGTGGCCGTCTCGCTGTCCTCGCCGCCGCAGCTGGGCCAGCTGTTCACCCAGCTGCGGTCGGCGATGTACGAGCGGGACGGCGGCACGTGGTTCCAGGGCACGTTCACGCTCGACTCCACGTCCAACTTCGACTTCGACTACGACACGGAGGCCGAGCCAACCTGGCGGCTGGCGCCGGACGGCCGCACCACGGCGCGCAGCTACCCGGCCGAGCTCGAACGGTTCCCGCGGAAGAAGGCGCCGACCTGGCTCGCGGCGAAGGCGGGCCTGCCGCTGGACGTGACGTTCCGCCACGCCCGGGTCGTCGACAGCCACGCCGAGGGCGAGAAGCCGGTGGTCAACCGGCCCCCGGTGCCACCGGACGAGGTGCGCGGCGTCCTCGGCTACCTGTACCGCGCGCCGATCGCGCTGGGCAGGCCGGGCACGCTGCCGGACATCTTCCTGCCGGGTGCGCCACCGGATGTGCCCGACGCCTTCCACACCGACGGCACCTGGATCTGGCCCGCCGCGGTGCCCCACTACCTGCGCAAGTACGGCGTACCGCCCGAGGCGGAGCTGCTGGACCACATCCGCGCGAACAACCACCGGCCGCCGTACGTGCGCGAACTCCTGCGGGCGACGGCGGAGGCCGACCTCCTCGGCAGGCCGTACCCGCCGCAGACGCCGGACGATCTCGGCGAGCCGGGACCGCTGACCCGGGTCGAGCGCGGCGACGAGCCGAATCCGCCGCTGCGCGCGGCCGAGGTGCTCACGGTGCTGCGGACCCGGCTCGCGGAGTACGGGGTCGCGGAAAGTGCCTACCGCATCGGCGAGGGCGCCGACGGCGCGTGGTGCCTGCGCCGCGTGCCGGAGGGCTGGGAGGTCGCGCGGCACGAGGCGGGCGCACCGGTGCAGCCGAGGCACTTCTCCCGCGTGGCGGAGGCTGCGGAGGCGCTGCTCGGCGCGCTGCTGCTGTTCCCGGGGCGGGCACGGCTCGGCGTGCCCGCCGACGCGGAGACCCGCGAGCCCGTGGCGAACGCGACCGACTGGCCCGTCCTGCCGCTGCGCGGCGAGCCGCCGCTGAACTACTACCGGGGCAAGCGGCTGGTCACGCTCCCCGCCGGGACGACCGTCCAGCGCTTCGGCAACGAGGCGGGCAACCTGGTGCACGCCGAGGACACACCGTTCGCGGAGACGTCGCTGGCCTTCGAGCGGGAGCACGAGCGCCGGGTCTACCGGTTGCGGCGGCCGGTGCGCGTGCTCAGCGGTGTCACGCTGCCGTGGGGCGGGCTGCCCGGCGGCGCGGTCGCCTACCTGCTGCCTCGCGCCATCGGTCACCACCTGGAGACCGGCGCCCTCGAACGCCTGCCCTGAGCCGGCCGCGGCGCCTCAGCGCGGCACCCACAGGGTGACCCGGGTGCCGCTGCCCGGGCTGGAGTCGACGGTCGCGGTGCCGCCGACCTCGGCCAGCCGCGCGACGATCGACTCGCTGATCCCGAACCCGGCCGGGCGGGCCTGCGGGCTGAACCCGGCGCCGTGATCACGGATCACCGTCGCGATGCCGCCTTCGCGCTCCTCCGTGCGCACCAGGACCTTGTCCGTGCTGGCGTGCTTGAGGGTGTTCCGCAGCGCCTCCCGCACCGCGTCGCGCACCGCGAGCTGGCGCACCTCCGACAGCGTCTCGCCATCCGGCTCGGCGAGCACGAGCTGGGCGCGCAGGCCGTCGCGCGCCATCTCCGCGGCGAGCGCCGCCAGCTTCTCGCCGAGCGGGCCGCCCTCGTGGCCCGTGTCGGACTCCAGGTAGCCGCGCAGTGCGGCGGCCTCCGCCCTGGCCGTCCGGCGCAGCTCGTCCGCGTCACCGCTGCCGGGCAGCGCGATCGCCTCCAGGGTCTGCAGCACCGTGTCGTGCAGCCACCGGTGCTGCACCGCCCGTTCGGCCAGCCTGCCGTTGCGGATGCCGTAGGCCAGCGCGAGCCGGATGCCGAGCCCGAGCAGCACGAGCGCGCCCGTGGCGGTGATCAGCACGCCGAGCATGGTGCGGACCTCGCTGAGCGCGCCGGTGACGTCGGCCCGGCCGGTACCGAGCCATGAAGCCGCCAGGTTCACCGGGACGGACGCCAGCACGAGCGCACCGCCGTAGAGCACACCGACCGCGAGCGTCAGGAGCGTGACCGTGCCCAGCAGGTGCTTGCCCGGTACCTGGCTCGCGGCCGCGAAGGACTCCGCGGGCACCGCGGCGGCGACCACCAGGCTCGCCAGCACGGCGAACACGACATCCAGCACCAGCAGCCGCGCGGCCGTGCGGCCGTTGAAGGGGGCGTCCCGCAGCAGCCAGCCCGCCCCGAACAGGGTCAGGCCCAGCGAGCAGGCCGCGACCATCGCCACCGGGACCACACCGGCCACGTCGGCACCCACGAAAGCCACGAACGCGCCCGGTACCGCGAGGACGCGGTAGGCCAGCGGCAGCAGCGCCACGAACCGGGCGGCCCGCAGGAGCAGGCCGTCGCGGGACGTGGGATCGACCGGACCGGCCATCTGCCGGATGCGCCGCACCGCGCGCATCGGGGCCGGGTCGGCGACATCGTCGGAGAGCTCACTGGTCGCGGTGGAGAGCATCGGAGCCCCACCCCGCAGGAGCGTGACCAGGAAGCTGGGCCGTCCTGCCATCGCCGCCTCCCTCAGCCGTCCGAGCACGGGACCGGACAGCCATTATCGGTCATTCCGACGGTTCGATACCCTGCTCGGCGGCCCACTTGCGGAGCTCGGCCACCGCCTCGTCGTAGTCCAGCGGGCCGCGGTCGAGCCGCAGCTCCTTGAGGTACTTCCAGGCCCTGCCGACCATCGGCCCCGGCGGTAGCCCGAGTACCCGCATGATCTCGTTACCGTCCAGGTCGGGCCGCACCCGCGCGAGGTCCTCCTCCTCCGCGATGCGCGCGATCCGCTGCTCCAGATCGTCGTAGGTGCGCTGCAACGCGGCCGCCTTGCGCCTGTTCCGCGTCGTGCAGTCGGCGCGGACGAGCTTGTGCAGCCGCGGCAGCAGGTGCCCGGCGTCGGTGACGTAACGGCGCACCGCCGAGTCGGTCCACTCGCCCTTGCCGTAGCCGTGGAACCGCAGGTGCAGGTACACCAGTTGCGCGACGTCCTCGGTGATCTCCTTCGAGAACCGAAGGGCACGCAAACGCTTGCGGGTCATCTTGGCGCCGACCACCTCGTGGTGGTGGAAGCTCACCCCGCCGCCCGGCTCGAACTTGCGGGTGGCCGGCTTGCCGATGTCGTGCAGCAGCGCCGCCAGCCGCAGCACCAGGTCGGGGCCGGACGTCGGCTCGTGCCTGGACTCCAGGTCGATCGCCTGCTCCAGCACGGTCAGCGAGTGCTGGTAGACGTCCTTGTGCTGGTGGTGCTCGTCGATCGCGAGCCGCATTCCCGGCACCTCGGGCAGCACGTGCTCGGCGATCCCGCTGTCCACCATCAGCTCGATGCCACGGCGGGGCTCCGGGCCGGTGATGAGCTTGGTCAGCTCGGCCTGCACCCGCTCGGCGGTGATGCGCGCGATCTCGCCGGCCATGTCGGTCATCGCCGAGACCACCCGCGGCGCGGGCGTGAACCCGAGCTGCGCGACGAACCGCGCCGCCCGCAGCATCCGCAGCGGATCGTCGGCGAAGGACTCCTGGGGCGTGGCCGGGGTGTCCAGCTCCCGGCGGGCCAGCGCCTCCAGCCCGCCGTGCGGGTCGACGAACCGCTTGGTGGACAACTCGATCGCCATCGCGTTGACCGTGAAGTCGCGGCGCAGCAGATCGGCCTCGATGCTGTCGCCGAACGAAACGTCGGGATTGCGCGTCACCCGGTCGTAGGAGTCCGCGCGGAACGTCGTGATCTCCAGCGTCATGCCGTTCTTGGCCGCGCCGACCGTGCCGAACGCGATGCCGGTGTCCCACACCGCCTCGGCCCAGCCGGCGAGGATCAGCTGCACGCGGTCGGGCCGGGCGTCGGTGGTGAAGTCGAGGTCGGGGGACAACCTGCCGAGCAGCGCGTCCCGGACGCTCCCGCCCACGAGGTACAGCCGATGGCCCGCGCTCTGGAACCGGGTGGCGAGCTCGTCCGCGACCGGCGAGACCCGCAGGAGCTCGGCCACCGCGTTGCGCTTGGCGGTCAGCTCGTTCACGGCAATCCCACTCCCGAGAAGGTGCACTTACTACATCGGCGGATCAACACGGACACGAGAAGCCAGCGTACCGGCGGCGCCGTTTGCTCTAGCATCGCAGCATGCCTGGATCGGCCGGTCGCTCCGGTGGTGCCAAACCGGGACGCCGGTCCCGGCGCCGCCGTGGCAGGAGGCTGACCACCGTCGACGAGACCTCCGCAGGCGGCCTGGTGGTCGACGGCGACCGGCGGCACGCCGTGCTGATCGGCCGGCTCGACCGGCAGGGCAGACTGCTCTGGTCGCTCCCCAAGGGGCACATCGAGGACGGCGAGACCACCGAGCAGACCGCGGTGCGCGAGGTGAAGGAGGAGACCGGTATTTCCGCGCACGTGCTGCACCCACTCGGCACGATCGACTACTGGTTCGTCGCCGAACGCCGCCGCGTGCACAAGACCGTGCACCACTTCCTGCTCGAAGCCGACGGCGGTGAGCTCTCCGACGAGGACGTCGAGGTGACCGAGGTCGCCTGGGTGCCGCTGACCGAGCTGGAGGGCAGACTCGCCTACGCCGACGAGCGCAAGCTGGTCCGCAAGGCGCGGGAATCGTTCGAGGGAGCTGGCGGTTGACCAGGTTCGGCGCGTTCGCGCTGGCACTGGCGTTCCTCTTCGCGCAGGGACTGCTGGGCGCACCCGCCGGTGCGCAGCCACTGCCGGCTGAGCCGACCATGCTGGAGCTCGACGTCGAGCAGCTGAGCCCGCGCATGGTGACGCCGGACAGCGGCGCGCTCAGCGTGCTCGGGTCCGTTACCAACGTCAGCGACCGCCGGATCTCCGACATCGTCGCCCGCCTGCAGCTCGGCGAGCGGCAGGACTCCGGCGACGAGCTCGCCGAGACGCTGAACGAGCCGCCCCCGACGGACTCGCCCGTCTCGGACTGGATCGACATCGCCGACACGCTGGAGCCCGGGCAGAGTGCCCAGGTACGGATCACGGTGCCGCTGGCGGACGGCTCGCTGCCGGTGACCGATCCCGGGGTCTACCCGATGCTGCTCAACGTCAACGGTACCCCGTCCTACGGCGGTGCGGCGCGGCTGGCCGCACTACACCTGCTGCTGCCGGTGCTCGGCGTTCCCGGACAGGCTCCTCCGCAAGGTGACCAACCGGCGAGCATGTCGATGCTGTGGCCGATCGCCGCCTCGGAGCCGAAGGTGGTCGAGGCCCGCTACGAGCGCCCGGTCGTGCTCGCCGACGACGGCCTCGCCGGCGAGCTGCGGGCGGGCGGGCGGCTGGACGCGCTCGTCTCGGCGGCGCTCGCCCACCGGGACGACCCGGACCTGTTCGGATCGCTGTGCTTCGCGATCGACCCGGAGCTGGTGGAGACGGTCAAGGCGATGACGCGCGGTTACCGGGTGCGGACACCGTCCGGCGAGGTGAGCGGCAAGGGGCGCGCGGACGCCGAGCGCTGGCTCGAATCGCTGCGGCAGCTCGTCGCCAGCCACTGCGTGGTTCAGCTTCCCTACGCGGGCGCCGACCTGACCGCACTGACCGAACTCCACTCCGGCGCCGAGCTGGTGGCGGACGCGGTGAACGGGACGTCGATCCTCAGTGTGCTCGGCGTGCAGCCGCGCCAGGGCGTGCTGTGGCCGGGCAGTGTGCTCAGCGGACCGGCCCTGCGGATGTCCTCCGCCGCGGGCGTCAACACGGTGCTCACCGGCCCGGCCCAGCTCGAGGCGGACCCGGCGGGCACGCGAACCACCGAGATCGACGGGACGGGCGTGCGTGCCGTGCCCTACGACGCCCTGGTCAACACGGCACTGACCGGTGAGCCGAGCCGGATACCGGGCCGCGTGACCCCGGCCGACGAACCGGAGGTGGCCACGCAGAACGGGCTCGCGGCACTGGCGCTGCGGACCGGACTTGGCGATGCGCAGCAGACCGGCGACCCGCTGCTCGTCGCGCCTCCGCAGCGGTGGGATGCGACCGCCGGTGAGCTCGGTACGCTGCTGAGCTCGGTCGAGACACTGCGCTCGGCCGGGATGGTCAGCCCCGCGCCGCTGGAGGACCTGCTCGCCGGCCCGGCGAACGGCAGCGCGGCCCTGAACGGGGGCCAGGAGGCCGCGGGCGCCGACCCGAACGTGCCAGGCTCGGTGCTGCGCACCCTTTCCGCCGTCGAGTCGACAGCCGCCGACCTGCAGCGCGCGATGGCCGTCGACCCGACCAGGCAGGTGGAGCCCATCAGGCTCATCCGGCCGTTGCACAACGCCGTGCTGCGGGCGGCGTCGAACGTCTGGCACGACCGGATCGACCAGGGCTCCGCCGCGGCCGCCACGGCACAGGCGCAGGTCGACACACTGCGCGGGCAGGTGAGCGTGGCCACGCCGAGCCAGCCGGTGTCGCTGGCGTCCGGGTCGAGCCCGCTGCCGGTCACCCTTCGCAACGAGCTGCCGGTCGCGATCACGGTCCGGCTCCAGCTGGAGAACAGCGCCGGGTTGCGCCCGGCGGACATCCAGGACACTCCGCTCGCCGCCGACAGCAGGGTCGGCCGGCTCATCCCGGCCGAGGCGCTGCGGTCGGGCCGGTTCAACGTGGACGTGTCGTTGACCACTCCGGGCGGGACGAAGCTCGGCTCCCCCGCACACCTGGAGCTGACCTCCACCGAGCTCGGCACGTTCACCGTGGTGCTGACCGCGACCGCGGGCGCAGCGCTGGTGCTACTGGCCGGAAGGCGGATCTACCGGCGGGTGAAGGCCGACCGGAGCTGACCGGAACGCCTCGCGGGGTTTCCAGGGAGGCGCTGAGTTTCCGCTGACCTCGGATTACCCTGAATCGACCAAGCTGACCCGTCGAGGATTGGGCGCGTGTTGGACAGAGAGCCGGGTGGGCCGCCCGAGCGTGCCGGGCGACCTTCGCGTCCCGACCGCGTGCCACCGCGCCGTTCCGACCGCAGGCCGCCGCCGGAACAGCAGCGGGGCCGAACCCCGGAGCGCGGTCCCGACGGGCAGCCGCGCCGGGAGCCGGGGGAGCCGGGCAGGCCCAACCGGTACCGGGGCCAGCCACCGCCCACCCGGCAGCAGCCGCCACCGCCACAGCCACCACCACAGCAGCCACCACCACAGCAGCCACCACCACAGCAGCCGCCACCCCAGCAACCGCCGCGGGCCCCGGGTCCACCGCCGCGCCGGGGCAGGCCACCGGAACGCCCGCGCCACAGGCAACCGGTACGCCCGTGGCGGCAGGAGGCGGACCAGGGCAACCCCAAGGGCCCCGCCCGGCGCCCGCCACCCCGCGAGGCGGACGCCACGATGTTCATCCCGCGCGAGCGGGGAGTGCCGCCGGGCGTGCGCTGGCCCACCGCGGACCCGGACGTGATCCGGCCCTACGACGAGTTGGCCACGCGGATGATGCCGCGGATCATGGACGGTCCGCGGCCGGCCGAGCCCATCGGCGACCGGCTGCCCGCGGTCCAGCTCGAACCCAGGGACGAGCAGAAGGCACCGTCGGTGGCGCGGGCCAGCGGGCGGATGGCGATCGCCACGCTGACCAGCCGGATCACCGGCTTCGCGTGGAAGGTGATGCTGGCCTGGGTCGCCACCCTCGGCGTGCTCTACGACTCGTTCACGGTCGCCAACACGCTGCCGCTGATCATCAACGAACTACTCCTCGGCGGCGTGCTGACCAGCGTCGTCGTGCCGCTGCTCGTACGCTCGCAGGACGACGAGGACGGCGGGGAGTCCTACACACAGCGGCTGGTCACGATGGCGCTGACCGTGCTCGGCGTCGGCACGGTGCTCTCCACGGCGCTCGCCCCGTGGCTGACCGGCCTGCTGATGGACGAGAGCGGCGCGGCGAACCAGGAGCTCGCGACGTGGTTCGCGTACCTCCTGCTGCCCGGGCTGCTGTTCTACGGGATGTTCGCGGTGCTGTCGGCCGTGCTGAACGCCAAGCAGGTCTTCGGCCCGGCGCAGTGGGCTCCGGTGATCAACAACCTGGTCATCTTCGCGACGATCGCCGCGTTCGCGCTGGTGCCGGGTGACCCGACGATCATCCCCACGCAGATGAGCGATCCGAAGGTGCTCGTGCTCGGCATCGGCGTGCTGACCGCGATGGTCGCGCAGGCCACGTTCCTGCTTCCGGCACTGCGCCGCTCCGGCTTCCGGTTCAAGTGGCGCTGGGGCATCGACGACCGGCTCAAGGAGTTCGGCGGGCTCGCGCTGTGGATTCTCGGCTACGTCGCGGTGAGCCAGGTCGGCATGATCGTCAACACCAGGGTGCTCACCGGCGGCGCCGCGGGCGGCGCTTCGATCTACTCGAATGCCTGGCTGCTGTTCCAGCTGCCGTACGGCGTGATCGGCGTGTCCCTGCTCACGGCACTGATGCCGAAGATGAGCCGGTCGGCCGCCGACGGCGACCACAAGCGGCTGGTCGGGGACCTCTCCTACGGCTCACGGCTGACCACGCTGCTGCTGCTGCCCGTCTCGGCGGTGATGGCGGTGGCGGGCACGTCGATCGGCATCGCGCTGTTCGCGCTGGGCAAGGGATCGGTCGCCGACGCGGAGCGGCTCGGCCAGGCCCTCGCGGTGTCGGCGTTCGGGCTGCTGCCGTATGCGCTGGTCATGCTGCAGATGCGGGTGTTCTACGCGATGAAGGACTCGCGCACCCCGACGCTGATCATGGTCGTGATGACCGCGGTGAAGATCCCGCTGCTGTATCTGGCCTCCGCGCTCCTGCACCCGCTGAACGTCGTGCTCGGCGTGATGATGGTGAACTCGCTGGTGTTCGTCGTCGGCGCGGTGCTCGGGCAGGTCTGGCTGTGGGTGAAGCTCGGCAACCTGCGCAGCAAGCGGGTGCTGGGGGTCATCCTGTTCACCGTGGTCGCCAGCGCACTCGGCGTGGTCGCGGCCGCGTTGGTCGGGATGCTCGTGCCGGACTCGGTCGGTCCCGTCGCGCACGCCTGGATCAAGCTGTTCCTGCAGGGCATCGTTGGTATCGGCGTGTCGTTCGGTGTGCTGATCGCGCTGAAGGTGGACGAGCTGGACCCGGTCACCCGCAGGGTCGGCCGCCTGCTGCGGCGCGCCTGAAAGCGGGCGGCGAACTGCCCTCGGCGTGCCCGGTTCACGTACCCTCGGAGCCGGATACGCAGGGCAGCGGAGAAACAGCGAGCAGGCAGGGGGTCCGACCCGAGTGGGCATTCGTGCACGGGGTGGATCGCTGGCGCCCGGAAGCGTCGTCGGCGACGGCCGGTACCGGCTGCTCGCGCAGTTCGGCATCGACGAGCGGGCCGGCGCGCACCTGTGGCGCGCGCGGGACGGCCAGCTGCGCCGGGACGTCGCACTGACCATGCTGGTCGGCGACCCCGCCGACGCCGAGGCCGCGCGGCTCGCCCGGCGCACCCTGGAACGGGCGGCGCACGCGGCGAAGTTCGGCCATCCGGGCGTGGCGCGGGTGCTCGACGTGCTCACCCTCGGCAGCGGCATCAGCTCCAGCGAGGGCCTGCTCGGCATCGTCGTCTCGGAGTGGACGAAGGGCAGTGACCTCGTCGACCTGGTCGCCGAGCGGCCGGTCGAACCGGGCGCCGCGGCCAGGATGGTGCAGGCGCTCGCCGAGTCGGTCGAGGTCGCCCACCAGTCCGGTCTCGTACTCGGCCTCGACCACCCGCAGCGGCTGCGGCTCACGCCCGACGGCAGGCTGCGGCTCGCGTTCCCCGGCCCGCTGCCGGACGCGACGCTGCGCGACGATGTGAAGGCGCTCGGCGCCGTGCTCTACCTGCTGCTCACCGGCCGCTGGGCACTGCCGGGCGGGCCACCCGCGATCCCGGCCGCACCACGCTCGCCGACCGGCCGGATCGTGCCCGCGCGCTCGCTCGAACCGCGCGTGCCGCAGGAACTCTCGGCGCTGGCCGTGCGCACGATCGAGGACGGCGGACACGGCGGCATCCGGACGAGCGCGGCGATCCTGCGCGTGCTGGAGGACGTCGCCGAGGCCGCCGAACGCACCCAGCTCATCGACCAGGTGGGCACCGAGCCCGACGTCGATCCGGACGGCGGTGTCTGGACCACGAAGAAGCCGGTGAAGGACGCGGCGCGACGACGCAAGCTCGCGCTGGGTGTGACGGTGCTGGTGGTGGCCGCCGTCGGCATACTCGCCTGGCTCGGCATCATGGCGATCAGCTTCTTCCAGGACGATCCCGACGCCAGCGGCCCGGCGGTGAACCTGGCGGACCCGTCGACATCGCAGCAGCAACCGCCGCCGGACCAGACCGGCGAGGAGGAGCCGCCTGCCGACCCCGGCACCGCGGGCCAACCGGTGACGCCCGCGAGCATCTCCGTCTACAACCCGGAGGGCGAGGGAGACAGCCCGGACCGGGCGGCCAACACGATCGACGGCGACCCCACCACGATCTGGCGCACCGACGAGTACCGGCAGCAGTTCCCGGCGTTCAAGTCCGGCGTCGGCCTGCTCGCGTCCTTCGACGCGCCGATCGACCTCTCGAAGGTCAAGGTGACCGCGGACAGCCCGGGCACGACCATCGAGATCAGGACGGCGAGCGAGCAGGATCCGGCTCTCGAGGAGACGAACGTGGCCGCCTCGGGAAGCCTGGACGGCGTGGAGAACGAGATCGCGCTACCGCAGCCCGCGTCGACGCAGTACGTCATCATCTGGATCACCCAGCTCTCCGGCGGTGGTGACGAGCACGTGTCGGAGATCGGCGAGCTGACCTTCCTGCCTGCCCAGTGACCCGCGGTGGCCGCTTAGTAGTCTCTTCCGGGTGACCGCAGCCGCGCCTACGGATGCCGACCTCATCGCTGCGCATGCAGCCGGCGATGCCCACGCCTTCAGCGAACTCGTCCGCCGGCATCGGGACCGGATGTGGGCGGTGGCGCTGCGCACGGTCCGAGATCCCGAGGAGGCCGCGGACGCCCTGCAGGACGCCTTCATCTCGGCGTACCGCGCGGCGGCGAACTTCCGCGCCGAGTCGCAGGTGACCACGTGGCTGCACCGGATCGTGGTGAACGCCTGCCTGGACCGGATGCGCAGGCGGCAGGCGCGGCCCACGGTCCCGCTACCCGAGACCGGGCACAACGAGCCCGCCGTGCCGCGGGACTCGATGGCCGAGCGGGAGACCCGGCTGGTCGTCCAGAGCGCGCTTGAGCAGCTGCCCGACGACCAGCGCATGCCCATCGTGCTGGTGGACGTGGAGGGTTACTCGGTCGCGGAGACCGCGAAACTGCTGGGCATCGCCGAGGGCACCGTCAAGAGCAGATGCGCCAGGGGCCGCGCGAAACTCGCCAAAGTTCTCGGTCATCTGCGGAACCCGGACAACGACGCCGGCGTCCCAACTCACGAAAGCAAACACGGGGAGGGACGATGACGGACGAAAGCAGGGGGCGCGGCGGGGTCGTCGGCCCCCCGTGGTCTGTCGACGTGCTCGCCGATCTGCACGCCGGTGTGCTCGACGAGAGCGAGGCCGCCGAGTTGTGGCCGCGGGTCAACGCCGACCCGGAGGCACGCGCGATCATCGACGCGCTGGAGGCGACCACCGCGGACCTCTCCCTGCTCGGCACGCAGCCCGCCGAGCCGGTGCCTGCCGACGTGGCGGCGCGGATCGACGCGGCCCTTGCCGAGGAGCAGGCGCCCTCCGGCGGAAACGTCGTGAGCCTGGACGCCGCGCGCAGGCGGCGCAATCGCCGCCTCGGCTGGGGAGCCGGCCTGCTCACGGCGGCCGCGGCCGTGGTGGCCGGGCTCGTGCTGGGCGTACCGGCCCAGGACAGCGTTCCCGGCGTGGCACAGCCGCCGGCGGCGGTGCCGAGCGAGGCGCCGCTGGCGCTGAGCGGGGACAACCTGGACGCCGCCATCGGCGCGGTCGACCGCGTACGCGACTTCGGCCCGCTCGGCGATCAGGACCGGCTCGACGCGTGCCTCACGGCGAGCGGCGTCGACATCGACCGCAGGCCCATCGGCGTCCGGCCGGTCACCATCGACGGCCGGGAGGCCGTGGTCGCGCTCTACACCACGGGCGAGCTCGCGCAGTTCCGGCTGGTGGCCGTCGCCCCGGACTGCGGGCCGGACAACCCCGGCCTGCTCCGGGACGAGGTGGTCGGCCGCGAGGGCGGCTGACCACCCGTCTTCCACCTGACGGCGGCACACGTCACGTCGGGAACACCCGCACCTACGATCGTGTTGAGCCTGGTACGCAGGTGTTGACGAAGCGGAGGTCACGGGTGGCTGCAGAGGACGTTCGGAACCTGATCATCGTGGGATCGGGTCCCGCCGGGTACACCGCTGCCGTGTACGCGGCCCGCGCCCAGCTGGAACCGTTGGTGTTCGAGGGGTCCCAGTTCGGTGGCGCGTTGATGACCACCACCGAGGTCGAGAACTACCCAGGGTTCCGGGCCGGGATCCAGGGGCCCGAGCTGATGGAGGAGATGCGCGAGCAGGCCAAGGTCTTCGGCGCCGACCTCCGCTCGGAGGACGTGGAGGAGCTCGACCTCACCGGTCCGGTCAAGTACGTGACGGCCAACGGGCAGCGCTACGCCGCGCGCGCGGTCGTCCTCGCGATGGGCGCCGCGGCACGGTACCTGAACGTGCCCGGCGAGCAGGAGCTGCTCGGGCACGGAGTGTCCTCGTGTGCGACGTGTGACGGCTTCTTCTTCCGCGACCAGGACATCGCCGTGGTCGGCGGTGGCGACTCCGCGATGGAGGAGGCCACCTTCCTCACCAAGTTCGCCCGCACCGTGACGATCGTGCACCGGCGTGAGGAGTTCCGCGCGTCGAAGATCATGTTGGAGCGCGCGCAGGCGAACGAGAAGATCCGCTGGCAGCTCAACTCGGCGGTCACCGAGGTGCTCGGCGAGGGCAAGGTCACCGGCCTGCGGCTGCGGGACACGGTGACCGGGGAGGAGTCCACCCTCGACGTCAGCGGCTTCTTCGTGGCCATCGGGCACGACCCGCGCAGCCAGCTCGTACGCGGCCAGGTCGATCTCGACGAGAGCGGCTACGTGCTCGCGAAGGGGCGCAGCTCGTACACCAACCTCGACGGCGTGTTCGCGGCGGGCGACCTGGTCGACCACACCTACCGGCAGGCGATCACGGCCGCCGGCTCGGGCTGCACGGCGGCGATCGACGCCGAGCGCTGGCTCGCCGAGCACGCCGACGTGGTCGAAGCACATGAGGCACCCGAACTGGTGGGCGGCGGCTACGCGGCCCGCGCCAACTGACCCGGCAATCCACGACAGGAGTAGAGATGACCGACACCGTGAAGGTGACCGACAAGAGCTTCGCCGACGACGTGCTCTCCAGCGACAAGCCGGTGCTCGTCGACTTCTGGGCCACCTGGTGCGGGCCGTGCAAGATGGTCGCCCCCGTCCTCGAGGAGATCGCGGCCGAGCACAAGGACAAGCTGACCGTCGCCAAGCTGGACGTCGACGAGAACCCGAACACGTCGCGTGACTACCAGGTGATGTCGATCCCGACACTGATCCTGTTCCAGGGTGGCAAGCCGGTGAAGCAGATCGTGGGCGCCAAGCCCAAGGCAGCACTGCTGTCCGACCTCTCCGAGGTGCTCTGACACCTGGCAGGACAACGCCGAACCCGGGGTGCGCGTGTGTATCGAGCGCACCCCGGGTTTCTCGTTGGCCTCCTCCGCCGCATCCGGTGACGCACGGTGCGGCCCTGCGCGCTTACAGAGAGTTCACAGGGCACAATAGGGGCCGCAGGGAACCCATGAGACCCTGATTTGTTCGCACAGCATCGAGCACTTCGGTGCCCAAGGAAGAGCGAGGAGTGCATGCGGGTACTCCGCCGCGGCGACGCCGGACCGGAGGTCGCCGAGATCAGGTCCATGCTCGCGGCACTGGACCTGCTCCCGACCGGAGACACCTCCGACGGCAACGGATTCTTCGACGCGACGGTGGAGCACGCTGTCCGCGCCTTCCAGCAGCGCCGGGGCCTCATCACGGACGGCATCGTCGGCCCCGCCACCTACCGGGCACTGCGCGGTTCGAGCTATCACCTCGGCAGCAGACCGCTGGCCTACCTGGTGTCCTCACCCGTGCACGGGGACGACGTGTTCGCGCTGCAGGAGCGGCTCACCGAGCTCGGCTACGACTCCGGGCGTCCGGACGGCGGTTTCGGGCCGCAGACCGAACGCGCGCTGCGGAACTTCCAGCGAGACTACGGTCTGGTCGTCGACGGCATCTGTGGCGCGGGAACGGTCCGCGCGCTACGGCAGCTCTCCCCGCGTGCCAGGGGTGGCCGCCCGGTCTTCCTGCGGGAGCAGGAGCAGGTCCGGCAGGCGGGCCCCCGGCTGCGCGGCAAGCGCATCGTGATCGATCCGGGCCACGGCGGCGCGGACACCGGCGTGGCGCTCGAGGGCCTGCGTGAGGCCGACATCGCCTGGGACCTGGCCCGCCGCCTCGAGGGCCGGATGAAGGCGACCGGCATGGAGGCACTGATCTCCCGCGGGCCGGGACACAGCCCGTCGGAGACCGAGCGGGCGAACTTCGCCAACAACGCCGGTGCCGACCTGTTCCTCTCGCTGCACAGCGACGGCAACCGCTCGCCCTACGCGCAGGGTGTCGCGAGCTTCCACTTCGGCACCGGCAACGGCACCACCTCGACCGTCGGCGAGCTGCTGGCCGGCTACATTCAGCGTGAGCTGGCCGCGCGGACCGGCATGCGGGACTGCCGCACCCACCCGAAGACGTGGGAGATCTTCACCCGCACGCGCTGCCCCGCCGTGCGGGTCGAGATCGGCTACCTGACCAACCCGGACGACCGGCGCAGGCTCTCCGACCCCGCCTTCCGCGACGTCGTCGCCGAGGGCATCCTGATCGCCGTCAAGCGCCTGTACCTGCTCGGCGAGAACGACCAGCCGACCGGCACCTTCACCTTCGCCGACGTGCTGGCCCACGAGCTGGCCAAAGCCGAGTAGCGCGCTCAGCCGACCGCGATCGAGTACGCGACGCCGAACGCGAGCAGGTAGGCCGGCACGCCGGCAGCAAGGCCGAGCCACGGCGTGCGCCGCAGCCGGGTCGCCACCGCCGCCCCGACCAGCGAGAGCACGAACCCGGCCAGCAGCCCACCCCAGGGCAGCCAGAACACCGTCTGCTGTCCGCCGGGTGTACAGATGTAGCGGCTCCGGTCGGCCCCGCAACCGTCGCTGGCCATCACGAAAACGAACCCGGCGACGAACGACACCGCGAGACCGAGCACGGTGAGCGCCGCGAGAGCGACCCCGAAGCCGGTCCACTGCCCCTTGCGGCGGGCCGCCGCCCCGGAGTCGAGCAGCGCGGAGGGAACCTCGGGGGCTCTCGGCAGTTCGGGCTCGCGGTCCATACCGGTCACGCTAGGCATCCCACCGGCTCGGGCGCGAGCGTACGAATACGCAATCACCCTGTGGACAACCTGTCGATATGTACACAAAGCTGTGGATAACCACATCGAGTTACCCCCATGTCGACCGGAGCGCACACGGGACCGTTCGCTACGCGCGGGTGGTGCTGGCCTCGGCGGTCGTGATGCTCACCTCGCCGAGCAGCTTCTCCAGTGCCGCCTCGACGTCTTCCTTCCACGAGATCCCCGACCTCAGCTCCAGCCGCAGCCGCGGCCACCGGGGATGCGGGCGCACCGTCTTGAACCCGACGCTGCGCAGGAAGGCGGCGGGAACGACGCAGTTGTGCCCCTCGGTCTCCTCGCCGGGCTCCGCGTCCCCGTACGCCTCGATGGCACGCACCCCGCGCCGGGTGAGGTCCTTCGCGACCGCCTGCACCAGCAGCCGGCCCAGCCCGCCGCCGCGGAACTCCGGCAGCACGTGAAAGGCCGTCAGCAGGACGGCATCGGCGCTGGGCGGCGCGGTGGGAAAGGCGCCTGCCCTCGGCACCGCGGTCGGCGGCGCGTACAGCACGAACCCGACCGGCACGTCGCCGCTGTAGGCGATCCGGCCGCACGAGCCCCACTCCAGCAGGATCGCCGACACCCAGGCTTCCTTCTCGACCTCGGTCTCGCCGTAGCGCTCGGCCTCCTCCTTCAGGTGCGGAGCGAGCTCCCAGTACACGCAGCGGCGGCAGCGCAGCGGCAACTGCTCCAGGTTGTCCAGCGTGACGCCAACGACGCGTCGCGACACGAAACCTCCCCGGAACGTGCATGAAGTCGATCGGAGGCCGGTGCACGCGCGACGACGCGGCGACATGAGGCCCAAGCAGAGCATAGGCGGATGTGACGAGAGCCGGAAACGGGGGAGCCGCCGAACCCCGGACGTTACACTCGACGAGGTCTACCCGCAGGTAGAGAGCCCACGCCCGCCGACGCGCCGCATGACGCAGACAGAAGTAGACGATGACTGCCTCCCAGCCGCCCGAGCACCGACCGGGTTCCGAGCCCGGCCGCCACAACCTCGATCCGCATCTCGACCGTTACGCCGCTCGCACCGAGGGTATGACGGCGTCCGAGATCCGAGCGTTGTTCGCGGTAGCCAGCCGGCCCGAGGTCGTCTCGCTCGCGGGAGGCATGCCCAACCTCTCCGCTCTGCCCCTGGACTCCCTCTCCTCGCAGATGGCCGAGCTCATCGCGGAGGACGGGCTCGTGGCGCTGCAGTACGGCTCCGCGCACGGCGTGCCCGCGCTGCGCGAGCAGATCTGCGAGATCATGGCACTGGAGGGCATCACCGCCCATCCCGACGACGTCGTGGTCACCGTCGGCTCGCAGATGGGCCTGGACATGGTGACCAGGCTGTTCTGCGACCCGGGTGACATCGTGCTGGCGGAGGGTCCGTCCTACGTCGGCGCACTCGGCTCGTTCGCCGCCTACCAGGCGCAGGTGGTCCACGTCGCGATGGACGACGACGGCCTGGTGCCCGAGGCGCTGCGCGAGGCGCTGGCGCATGCGGACAAGCACGGGCAGCGCGTCAAGTTCCTCTACACGATCCCGAACTTCCACAACCCCGCCGGCGTCACCCTGGCAGTCGAGCGCCGGGCGGAGATCCTGGAGATCTGCCGCGCACACGACGTGCTGGTGGTGGAGGACAACCCGTACGGGCTGCTCGGCTTCGACGGCCAGACCTACCCGGCACTGCGGTCGAACGATCCGGACAACGTCGTGTACCTCGGCTCTTTCTCCAAGACCTTCGCCTCCGGGCTGCGGGTCGGCTGGGTACTGGCGCCGCACGCCGTGCGGGAGAAGCTGGTGCTCGCCGCGGAGTCGGCCACGCTGTGCCCGCCGACGCTGAACCAGCTGGTCGTGTCGCGCTACTTGTCGACGCACGACTGGAAGGGCCAGGTCAAGAAGTTCCGGGAGAACTACCGCGAACGCCGGGACGCGATCGTCTCCGCGCTGGAGCAGCACATGCCGCCCGGCTGTACCTGGACTCACCCGGACGGCGGTTTCTACGTGTGGGTAACGGTTCCGGAGGGCGTCGACACCAAGGCCATGCTGCCCCGTGCGGTCACCGCGCGGGTGGCCTATGCCTCGGGCACCGGGTTCTACGCCGACGGCTTCGGCAGCAGGCAGATGCGCCTTTCCTACTGTTACCCGACAACGGAACGGATCCGCGAGGGCGTGCGCAGGCTCGCCGGCGTGCTGGAGTCCGAAATGGACCTCGTGCGCACCTTCGGTAGCGTCACGACGCGTGCCGTGTCCGGGCCGCAGTTCCCGGGCCCGGACACCGCCTAGGGCAACCATTCTGGGGTGGCAACCGTCCGCACCGGACGAACCTGAGCATTGAGGAGTTCTCGCGTGGCCGATCGCACTGTCGCCGTGCTCGCCGGTGGCCTTTCGCACGAACGTGACGTGTCGTTGCGGTCCGGTCGCCGGCTGTCGGCCGCGCTGCGCGGCGCGGGCCTGACGGTCGTGGAGTGGGACACCGACGCGGGCCTGCTGGGCAGGCTGCGCGACGAGCGCCCGGACGCGGCGGTGGTCGCACTGCACGGGGGAGAGGGCGAGAACGGCTCGGTGCAGACCGTGCTGGAGATGCTCGGCGTGCCTTTCGTCGGTACCAGTTCGCAGGGCTGCCGCCGTGCGTGGGACAAGCCGACCGCGAAGGCACTCGTCCGCGAGGCCGACTTCGCGACACCGGGCTGGGTCGTGCTGCCGCACAGCACCTTCCGCGAGCTGGGCGCGCAGGGCGTGCTCGACGCGATGGTCGATCGGCTCGGCCTGCCGTTGATCCTCAAGCCGGACCAGGGCGGCTCGGCGCTCGGCACCCAGGTCGTCCGGGACGCCGCGGAACTGCCCACCGCGATGGTCGGGTGCTTCGCCTACGGCGACACCGTGCTGGCGGAGCAGTTCGTCGACGGCATCGAGGTGGCCGTGACCGTTGTCGAGCGCGACGGCGGGCCGGAGGCACTGCCCGCGGTCGAGATCGTGCCGGAGAGCGGTGTCTACGACTACACCGCGCGCTACACGGCCGGGCTCACCGATTTCTTCGCACCCGCCCGCCTCTCCGACGCCGCAGCCAAGGCGGTCGGTGAATTGGCGGTCGGCGCCCACCGGCTGCTCGGGCTCCGCGACATCTCCCGGACCGACGCGGTGGTGGCGAAGGACGGCACCGTGCAGTTCCTCGAAGTGAACCTGTCCGCCGGACTGACCGAGACCTCGACCGTCCCGATGGCGATGGAGGCCGCCGGGACGTCACTCGGCGAGGTGTTCGCCGAGCTCGTCACCCGGGCGATCCAGCGCGGAGACTAGTACGGTCCCGGTAACCCGTCGTGACATCGAGTCACCGGAACGCAATCATCACCGTGACGAAACGGGCCGGTGTCATGGCTCATCGGTTTTAGCTGTCTGATTTGTCTTGTTCGGGTCCATGAGAGCGACGATCCGCTCAAGATCGTCGACCGAGCCGAACTCGACCACGATGCGACCCTTGCGCCGGCCGAGATCGACCTTCACCCGGGTGTCGAAGGTGTCGGAGAGCCGCTCCGCGAGGTCCTGCAAACCCGGCGCCTGCATCGGCTTGCGTGCCGGCGGCTTCGGCTTCGGCTTGGACTCGCTCTTGGAGAGAGTCACCGCCTCCTCGGTCGCGCGGACCGAGAGTCCCTCGGACACGATGCGCGCGGCGAGCTCTTCCTGACGGTCGGCCTCTTCGAGGGAAAGCAGGGCGCGGGCGTGCCCGGCTGACAGCACTCCGGCCGCCACCCGCCGCTGCACGGGGAGGGGCAGCCGCAGCAGCCGGATCGTGTTGGTGATGACGGGCCTACTGCGGCCGATGCGCGCGGCGAGTTCCTCGTGCGTCACCTCGAACTCGTCGAGCAGTTGCTGATAGGCCGCCGCCTCCTCCAGCGGGTTGAGCTGGACGCGATGGATGTTCTCCAGGAGCGCGTCCCGCAGCATCGCCTCGTCGGCCGTCTGCCGGACGATCGCCGGGATGAGTTCCAGCTCAGCCTGCTGGGCCGCCCGCAGCCGCCGCTCACCCATGACGAGCTCGTACTCGTCATCGGGCAGTTGCCGGACGACGATGGGCTGCATGAGCCCGAACTCGCGGATCGAGTGCTCCAGCTCGGCCAGCGCGTCCTCGTCGAACACCTGGCGCGGCTGCTTGGGGTTGGGCTTGATCGCGCTGACCGGAACCTCGCGGTAGACAGCGCCCGCGACCTCGCCACCGTGCGACTGCATTGAGCCGTTGGCGGCGAACCAACCCTTGTCACCGTCGCCGTTGAGTTGCTCCGCGCTCACCTCGCCGGTAGCGGTGCCCTCCTCACCCACCGGTCCGGTGGGGATCAGCGCCGCCAGACCACGGCCGAGGCCGCCTCTCCGCTCGGTCATTGTTGCTCCCTACTCGCTGCTCCCCGCTCGGCGACCTCCCGGGCGGCATCCAGATAACTCATCGATCCACGTGAACCGGGGTCGTACGCCAGCACGGTCTGTCCGTAACCGGGTGCCTCGGAGACCTTCACGCTGCGGGGGATGACCGTCTTCAGCACCACGTCTCCGAAGTGGTTGCGCACCTCCTGCGTCACCTGATCAGCCAGCTTGGTCCGGCCGTCGTACATCGTCAGCAGGATCGTGGAGACCACCAGCGTCCGGTTCAGGTGCTTCTGGACGAGATCGATGTTGTTGAGGAGTTGCCCGAGTCCTTCGAGTGCGTAGTACTCACACTGGATCGGAATCAGTACCTCGTGCGCGGCGACCATCGCGTTCACCGTCAGCAGCCCGAGCGACGGAGGGCAGTCGATGAAGACGTAGTCGACGTCGAGTTCCTGTAGCGCCTCCTGCGAGAGCGACTCCTTCAGACGCGACTCGCGCGACGCCATCGACACAAGCTCGATCTCGGAGCCGGCCAGATCTATGGTCGCCGGCACGCAGAGAAGGTTGGGGGACTGTTCGCTGACTTGCGCCGCCTCCACGAGCGACACCTCGCCGAGCAGGATCTCGTAGACGGACGGCGTCCCGGAGTGATGATCCACGTTGAGCGCCGTGCTCGCGTTGCCCTGCGGGTCGAGATCGATGACGAGTGTCCGCAACCCGTGCAGGGCCAGCCCCGCGGCCAGGTTCACCGCACTGGTCGTCTTGCCGACGCCACCCTTCTGATTGGCGACAGTCAGCACGCGGCGATGTGTCGGACGTGGAAGTTGATGCTCCTCCGGGTGCAGGACCCGGGCGGCACGCTCGGCCTCCTCCGCGATCGGCGTCCAGCCGATGTCGTGGTGGGTGCCTGTTTCCTGTGGCGGGTTCACCGGTCGTCGCACCCCCCGGCCGCAGCGCGCTCGTAGGTACCCGGTTTCACGTGGAACATGGGCCGCTCCGTACTGGTCGTCATTCGCTGGTCGATCCTTTCACCCGCGACCGGGTGCGAGTTCCTTGTCGCCGCATTCGCTCCGGCTTCCGTGGCTCCACACGTTCAATCACCACTACCGTGCTCGGCGTCTCGAGTACGGCGGCACCACACGCTTCCACCACCGGCTCGCCACCGCCCGCTTTCCGGACCGCGACTCGGTCACGCGCCACCTCTTCCGTCGCGCTGGCGCCCTTCAGGGCAAGTAGCACCCCGGCAGGCCGCACCAGCGGTAGGCACCACGACGCGAGCCGAGCCAGCGGAGCAAGCGCGCGGGCCGTCACGACATCGGCCGGTTCGAGCCGCTCTCTGATCTGCTTGTCTTCCGCCCGGCCACGAACCACCGTCACGGGAAGCTCCAGGTTCTGGACCACCTCGGTCAGCCAGTCCACCCGACGCGCCATCGGCTCCAGGAGAACGATATCGAGGTCCGGTCGGCATATCGCGAGCGGCACACCGGGCAACCCCGCGCCGGAGCCCACATCGATCACCCGAGCACCCACAGGGACACGTTCCCCGAGAATCGCGGAGTTGAGTATGTGCCGCTCCCACAACCGGTCCAGCTCGCGAGGCCCGATCAGCCCTCGCTCGACACCGTGTCGCCGCAGCATCTCGACGAACCGCTCGGCCCGGTCCAGAAACTCGCCGAAGACGGCCGTCGCGGTGGCCGGGGTAGCCGGTGTCAGGTCGTCCGGACCCACTGATCACTCCTCGGTTGGTCGCCGTTTCACGTGAAACTGGGCGTAGGTCGATTGTCCCCGATGCCGCCGTCGGATCGGCGCGACAGTCCGTAAGTGTGGAGAACTCCACTGCGGCTTCGTACCGTCCGCGCGGTCCGTTTCACGTGAAACGGACCGCGCAAAGAAAAGCGGCCCACCGGGGTTCCGGTAGGCCGCTTTCTGCGCTCTGCGCTGAGTGTCACTCCGGGAGCACGACCACGCGCCGCTTCGGCTCCTCGCCTTCGCTCTCACTCCGCACCCCGTCCACCGCGGCGACCGCATCGTGTACGACCTTCCGCTCGAACGGGCTCATCGGCTGCAGCCGCACCCGCTCACCCGACGACAACACCGACTCCGCGGTCGTCCGGCCGAGCTCGCGCAACTCTTCCCGGCGTCCCGCGCGCCAACCCGCGACGTCCAGCATCAGCCGACTCCGCGTACCCGTCTGCTGCTGCACGGCCAGCCGGGTCAGCTCCTGCAGTGCCTCGAGGACAGTGCCCCGCGGACCGACCAGCTTCTCCAGGTCCTCACCGCCGTCGATGCTGACGACCGCCCTGCTGGCCTCCACATCGAGGTCGATGTCGCCGTCGTAGTCCAGGACGTCCAGCAACCGCTCCAGGTAGTCGCCCGCGATGTCGCCCTCCTGCACGAGGAGATCGTCATCCGCATCCGGTGACGACTCCTCGGTGCCGGTATCCGTTTCCTCCGGAACCGCCTCATCCTGATCGGCGCCGATCACCTCGACCGTCTCCGACATGTGGTTTCTCCTCTCCAGCCCCGACAGCGTCAACGTCGCTTACGCCCTTGCGCCTTCTTGCCCTGAGTGGCGGGGCGTTGCTGGTTCCCGCCGTTCTTCGCCCAGGCGCCACCGCCCTTGGCGCTGCTACCGCTCTTCGGGGACTTGCCGCTTCTCGGGGACTTGCCGTTCTTGGGGGCCGTGCCGTTCTTCGCCGGACCCGAGTCGGTGCTCTCCTTCGGCTCGGAGTCGGCGGCCTCGCCGGACTCCGAGGACTTCGCCTGCTGGGCCGGCTTCTGGGCCGGCTTCGGCTTCTGTCCGACCTGCGGCTTCTGGCCCGGCTTCGGTGCGAGGTTGGTGCGCTTCTCGACGACCTCGGCCTTCTTCGCCTCTTCTTCCTTGTCGATCTTCGTGTAGACGAGCCGCTGCTGCATGAGCGTCCAGCCGTTGTTGGCGAGCCAGTACAGCAGCAGACCGATGGGGAAGAACGCACCGAAGATGAGCACACCGGCGGGGAAGATCCACAGCGTCAGCTTGTTCATCATCGCGGTCTGCTGAGTCGCCGAGGCCGGGTTCTGCCGGGCCACCGAGTGCCGCGCCGTGAAGTGGGTCGCGACGCTGGCGATGATCATCAGCGGCACCGCGACCGGAGCCACCTCCCAGCTCCAACCGCTCTCGCCACCGGGCGCGCCACCCATCATCGAAACGTGGTTGATCGCGTCGCCGAGGTTGACGCCGAAGATCTTCGCGTTGACGTAGGAGTTGACGCCCGCCTCGTCGAAGAAGTAGTTGCCCTCCCGGCCGGCCTGGAAGTTGCGGAGCACCCAGTTCAGACCGATGAAGACCGGGATCTGCAGCAGCATCGGCAGGCAGCTGCCGAGCGGGTTGACCCCGTGCTCGCGCTGGAGCTTCTGCATCTCCTGCGCCTGGCGCTGCCGGTCGTTCGCGTACTTCTTCTGGACCTTCTTGATCTCCGGCGCGAAGTCCTGCATCTTCTTCATCGACCGGACCTGCTTCACGAACGGCTTGAACATGATGCCGCGGACCGTGAAGGTCAGGAAGATGATCGCGAGGACCCAGGAGATCGCGTTGTCCTCGCTGAAGACGAACCCGAATACCTTGTGCCAGCACCAAAGGATGAACGACACGGGGTAGTAGATGAAGTCGAGCACTGAGCTACTCCTCGGTAGACATACCAGGACTTTGGCGTCGGAAGGTGAACTTCTCCGGCACAGGGTCTCGGCCGGGCGGGGTCCAGGGACCGCACCGCAACAACCGGCGCATCGCCAGGTACGAGCCGCGCGCGGCGCCGTGGCGGGTCAGCGCCTCGGCCGCGTACGCACTGCAGCTCGGATAGAACCGGCACATCGGGGGGAGATACTGCGAGATACTGCGATACAGGCGGATGGGGAGCAGCAGCACCCAGGCCGCCGGCGTCGGACGCGCCGGACCGCTGGATTCCTGGGACTCGGCCGACTCCGAGGAGGCGTTGCCGGCCATCTGCGCTTCGCTCACACCGCTGGTCCATTGTCGTGGCCGGCTCCCGGCGCAGCACGCCGCCCGGAGCCGTCCGGCTTGCCGACCCGGCCGGCCGGCAGGAGGTTCAGTCGCCGCAGGGCGGCGTCGAGGTCGGAGCCGAGCTCGGCACTGCTCGCGCCGGCCGAGGCAGGTAGCGCCCGTACGACCAACGCGCAACCATCCGGCAAGGTTCCTAAACGATCGGCGACGAGGTGCCGCAGGCGCCTGGTGACCCGGTGGCGCACCACCGAGTTGCCCACGGCCTTGCTCACCACGAAACCCGCCTTCCGCCCCCTCTCCGGGCCGTCCGGAGAAGCGAGCGCGTGCAGCACGAGGCGGCGGCGCCCCGCTCGGGCGCCGCCGCGCATGACCGCACGGAATTCCTCACTCCGCCGCAGGCGAGCGTTGGCCGGAAGCACGCCGCGCCTCGCAGTGGCGGAATCAGGCGGAGAGCCGCTGCCGACCCTTGCGCCGACGGTCCGCCAGGATGGCCCTGCCTGCCCGCGTGCGCATCCGCAGCCGGAACCCGTGGGTCCGCGCGCGTCGGCGGTTGTTCGGCTGAAAGGTGCGCTTGCCCTTGCTCACGGCTCAGTTCTCCTGGTCTCGATTCCACGCACGACTTCCGCTGACTCGGGCGTGTCGTGCGTACAACACGTCTTCTTGTGGTGTCTCCTACCGACCTGGGCGCTCCGCCTCGCCGGGGCGAGTCGAACGTGGGCACGCGAAACGGGCCCGCTGTCAGCGGTAGACCTTACGAGGGTACGCACTCGCTCCGGTGACACCGAAACCGGCCCCTTGTGTAGCGCAGAGCAACCACCCGGCACGCTACCCGATGAGCACGGCGCGCCGCCGGATGGCAACACGCCGTACACCATGAAATGCTTGCCCCTAACGATGTCTTGTGGCAACTCGCGGGGCTTGTTAGCGTGCCTCTTCTCGGTTGACCGAGTGAGGGGCTCGGTGCCACTGCCGGAGGTGTGGGAGGCTCCGGCCGGGCGTACCTTGATCCCCGCGGGTGGAGTGTCTGCGGGTCGCCGTACGTTAATGCACAGTTGTGGACAACTATGTGGATACCTGCTGCGCGGTACCCACGTGAACCTGCTGTGACGGCTCCGGTGAGCGGTCGGACAGGTGCGGTCGACGAGGGGAGGGGAGCGGAGCAGGGTGTCTGAACACCAGCTGAACCTGACAGTCGTCTGGGAGCAGGTCGTCAGAGAACTCGCCGACGGAACCCTGTCCCCCCAGCAGCGTGCCTGGATGCGCGTTACCAGGCCCATCGGCCTGCTCGACGGCACCGCCCTCCTTGCGGCGCCGAGCGACTTCGCCAAGGAGGCCATCGAGCGTGCGCTGCGGGAGCCGATAACCGACGCGCTGTCGCGCAGGCTGGGCCGCGACGTCTCGCTCGCGGTGAAGGTCGACACCGCCGATGCCCCGCCCACCCCCACGGCACACAGTCGATACACGAGCTCACCCGGACGGGCGGACAACGGCAACGGTCCGCGCACGGAAGCCCCGCCGATGCCGCCCACGGACGACACCGTCACCGTCCCGGCCGTCCGGCACTCCAGGGCCGACTCGACCGAGTTGCCCGTTCCACAGCAGTCGGCGTCCGCGCCGACCAGGCAGGCGGAACCGGGAGACGACGGTGACGAGGAGGTCGACGAGGAAGGCGACGCGCTCGCCGCGGTCCACGAGATCTGGCCGACCTTCTCCGGGCAGCCGATCGCCGGGCAGCCGTACACCGCGCCGGCACAGCCGCAGACCTCCAAGACGCGCCTGAACGAGAAGTACACGTTCGACACCTTCGTGATCGGCGCGTCCAACCGGTTCGCCCACGCGGCGGCCGTCGCGGTCGCCGAGGCGCCGTCGCGGGCCTACAACCCGCTGTTCATCTGGGGCGAGTCGGGGCTGGGCAAGACTCACCTGCTGCACGCAGTCGGGCACTACGCGCAGCGGCTGTTTCCCGGTATGCGCGTGCGTTACGTATCGACCGAAGAGTTCACCAACGACTTCATCAACTCGCTGCGCGACGACCGCAAGGTCGCGTTCCAGCGGCGCTACCGCGACATCGACATTCTGCTCGTCGACGACATCCAGTTCCTCGAGGGGAAGGAAGGAACTCAGGAGGAGTTCTTCCACACCTTCAACACCCTGCACAACGCCAACAAGCAGATCGTGGTCTCCTCCGACCGGCCACCGAAGCGGCTGGAAACGCTGGAGGACCGGCTGCGTACCCGGTTCGAGTGGGGTCTCATCACCGATATCCAGCCGCCCGAGCTGGAGACCCGCATCGCGATCCTGCGGAAGAAGGCGGCGCAGGACCGGCTGGCCGTGCCCGGTGACGTCCTCGAGTTCATCGCCGCCCGCATCGAGGCCAACATCCGCGAGCTGGAGGGCGCGCTCATCCGCGTGACCGCGTTCGCCTCGCTCAACCAGCAGCCGGTGGATGTCGGTCTCGCCGAGATCGTGCTCCGGGACCTGATCCCCGACTCGCAGGCACCGGAGATCAGCGCATCCACCATCATGGGGGTCACGGCGGACTTCTTCGACGTCACGATGGACGATCTCTGCGGGCCGGGGAAGACGAAGGCGCTCGCGACGGCACGGCAGATCGCGATGTACCTGTGCCGGGAGCTCACCGACATGTCCCTGCCGCGCATCGGCCAGACGTTCGGCGGCCGCGACCACACCACGGTGATGCACGCCGACAAGAAGATCCGCAAGGAGATGGCCGAACGGCGGCGGATCTACGACCAGGTGCAAGAGCTGACGTCGCGAATCAAACAGCGCGCGCGGCAGTAGCAAGACCCGCACCGAACGAAGGCCGCCTGCCGCGCGCGCCACCACGCAACGCGGAGCCTGCGACGCGTCGCAAATCAAACACCACGCAAGGCAGTGGTGGCGACCTCGCGCACCGCGGTCAGCCCCGCCGCAATCGCCGGTGAGCTCGCGCTGCCCCGGCGCACGCAGGTGATGAACCGGCGGGACGGCCACGGCTTGCCGTGCAACGGAATCCGGAGCACGGCATGCCGCTCCGGAACGGGGACCAGTCGCGGCAGCAGGCATACCCCGGCCCCCTCCGCGACGAGCGCCGACACGGCGAACCACTCCTTGACGTGGTGCGAGATCCGCGGCGTGAAACCCGCCGCCGCGCACGCGGTGACGAGCAACGGATAGGTGTCGTTGTGCGGCGGTTTCACGATCCACGGTTCACCGGCGGCGTCGGCGAGTGCCACGCTGCCCGCGTCGGCGAGCGGGTGCCCGACCGGCACGAGCAGGTCCTGCGGATCATCCAGCAGCGGCTGCCGATCGAAGCGTGGGTCGCCCTCCGGGGGCGCGTCGGACGTGGGCAGGACGACGGCGATGTCGGCGTCCTCGCCGTGTAGCAACCCGTAGCAGTCGCCGCTCTCGTCCTCGCGGATGTGCACGGTCAGCCGTGGGTACTCGCGGTGCAGCCGGGTAGCGGCGGGCGCCAGCAGCGCCGCGATCGCCGACGACACCCCACAGAACACCAGCCGTCCGGCAGGCGCCGTGCCGTGCTCGGCGAGTTCCGCCCTCGCGCGCTCCCACTGGGCGTAAAGCGTCTCGGTGTGTTCGAGCAACGCCAGCGCGGCGGGGGTCAGCCGCACCCGCCTGCCGTCCCGGCGCAGCAGCCGCACGCCCACGTCCCGGCTCAGCAACCGCAACTGCTGCGAGACCGCGGACGGCGTCAGGTGCAGTGTCGCGGCGGTCGCCGTGATCGTGCCCTGCTCGGCGAGGACACGCAGCACATGCAGCCGCCGTAGGTCGATCATGTAGTCCACGCTAAAGGATTCCGTGCGGAAACTTCAGCTTCAGGTTGCCGCCGTTTCGCCGCAGACTCGCCGCATGCCCCCGTGGACCTTCGTGCTCGGCAGCGTCATCAGCGTCCAGTTCGGACAGTCGTTCGGCAAGCAGCTCTCCGGTGAAGCGGGCCCGCTCGGTGTGGCCGCGCTCCGGTTGACCGTCGCGGCGCTCGTACTCCTCGCCGTGCACCGGCCCGCGTTGCCGCGGCCGCGATCCGGCCTCGGGTCGATACTCGGCCTCGGCACGGCGATCGCCGGGATGAACCTCATCTACCCGGCGCTCGCGCACCTCCCGCTCGGGATGGCGGCGACCCTGCAACTCCTCGGCCCGATCACGTTGGCACTACTGAGTTCCCGGCGACCGGTGGATGCCGCGCTCGCGGCGCTGGCCGGTTCTGGCGTGTGGCTGTTCCACGGTACGGGCGCCGGGACACCCTTGGGCGTGCTGCTCGCCCTCGCCTCGGGGGCCGCGATGGCGATCTATCTGTTGCTGAGCGAGCGAGCCGGGCGGCTCAGCGAAACGAGCGCGCCACTCACGTTCGCGGTCTGCTGGGCTGCCGCGCTGTACCTGCCGTTCGGCATCGCCGAAGGCGGTGCGGCGTTGCTCGATCCCGGGGTACTGCTCGCCGGCGCGGCGGTCGCCGTCCTGTCCGCGGTGATCCCGTACTCGCTCGACCTCGCCGCATTGCGCCGTCTGCCACCGCGCGTCGTCGGCGTGCTGGAGAGTCTGGAGCCCGCGGCCGCCGGGCTCGCCGGGACGGTGGTGCTCGCCGAGCTTCTCCGCCCCGTGGAATGGATCGCGATCGCGTGTGTCTGCGCCGCGAGCGCCGGCGCCGTCATCACTCACTCGGGGCGATCCGGGCCACGTTTCGGTGTGTGCTGACAGTGCAGAACCTGGGCACAGACCGACCCACAACTGGGGACAGCGGTGTGGACAACTGTGGATGGATGTGGACCGGTTGCGGACGGCCCGAATCCCTCCACCGATCGCCCGAACTGTCCACCGGAAGAGCACCCCGGCTGTCCACACCACGCCGCGCCGTAAGACCAGCGACGACGAGCGCTGTCCACACAACCCACAGCCCTTACTACTGTCACTGAACAAGAGCTTCTCTTGGAGAGAACAAAACAAAAACAAGCGAAGCTCCGAGTTGGGGACACCTCGCTCCGGGTCGACAAATCGACCGCCGGGCCGAGGTGACGCCGGCGCCCGTCACGCTCTAACGTGGGTGACCACACCTGGTTCGTCCGGCAGCCCTCGATCGCCCCAAGCTCACGGGAAACGCGACCGGGTGGTCTGCCGGGTCTTTCGAGCCGAAGCGGCTCGGCTGTCGAAAGGATGGGCGCATGAAAATCCGCGTCGAGCGCGACGGGCTTGCCGACGCCGTCGCCTGGGTGGCTCGCAGCCTGCCCTCCAGGCCGCCGGTCCCCGTGCTCGGTGGGGTCCTGCTCGACGCCGGTGGCGACGGTGGGTCCGACGCGCTGACCGTGTCCGGGTTCGACTATGAGGTCTCCGCGACGGTCGGGGTCCCAGCGACGATCGCCGACGGCGGCCGGACCCTCGTCTCCGGCAGGCTGCTCGCCGACATCACCAAGGCACTGCCGGCACAGCCCGTGGAGATCGCCGTCGACGGTGCCCGCGCCTCCATCACCTGCGGTAACGCGCGGTTCAGCCTCCCGACCATGCCGGTCGAGGACTACCCCCAGCTCCCCGCTCAGCCCACGCTCGCCGGTGAGGTCGCGGGTGACGCGTTCGCGCAGGCGGTCGGCCAGGTCGCGGTCGCCGCGGGCAAGGACGACACGCTGCCGATGCTCACCGGCATGCGCCTGGAGATCACCGGCAGCACGCTGACGCTCGTCGCCACCGACCGCTTCCGCCTCGCCATGCGCGAGTTCAGCTGGCAGCCGGCAGAAGGGCTGACCGACGCGTCGGTGCTGGTCCCTGCCCGCACACTCGCCGATGCCGCGAAGTCGCTCGGCGCGAGCGGCGGAACGGTCCAGGTCGGCCTCGCCGGCGGGGACGGCCTGCTCGGGCTCGCCGGTTCGGGCCGCTTCACCACCACCCGCCTGCTCGACGCGGAGTTCCCGCCCTACCGGCAGCTGCTGCCCGCGCAGCACACCTCCCGGGCCGTCCTCGGCGTGTCGGCGCTCGCGGAGGCCATCAAGCGTGTGTCGCTGGTCGCCGAGCGGGGTACCCAGGTCCGGCTGGAGTTCGCGGAAGGCTCCCTGCGGCTTTCCGCGGGCGGGGACGACGAGGGCAGCGCCGAGGAAGAGCTGCCGGTCGACTACGAGGGTGAGCCGGTGACCATTGCCTTCAACCCCGGTTATCTCGTCGACGGGCTCGGTGCGCTGCACGCGGACCGGGCCGAGTTGACGTTCACCACGCCCAACCGGCCCGCGCTGGTCAAGCCGGCCGACGAGAACGGCGAGGTCGTGCCCGGCTACCTCTACCTGCTCATGCCGGTGCGGCTGCCCGGTTGAGCATCCAGCACGACCGGTGGAGCAAGACAAGCACTAAGGGGACTTCATGGTTCAGCTCGGACTCGTCGGCCTGGGCAGGATGGGTTTCAACATGCGCGAGCGGGTGCGCGCGGCCGGTCACGAGGTGGTCGGTTACGACCGCGACCCCGAGATCAGCGACACCGGCTCCCTCCAGAAGCTGGTCGCCGCGCTCGAAGCCCCGCGCCTCGTCTGGGTCATGGTGCCCGCCGGTGAACCCACGCGGCAGACGATCGACGAGCTTGCCGAACTGCTCGACGAGGGCGACGTCCTGATCGACGGGGGCAACTCCAAGTTCACCGACGACAAGCTGCACGCCGACCAGCTGGCGACGAAGGGGATCGGTTTCATCGACGCGGGTGTCTCCGGCGGCGTGTGGGGCAAGGACAACGGCTACGGCCTGATGGTCGGCGGCACGAAGGCCGACGTCGATAGGGCGATGCCGGTGTTCGACGCGCTGCGTCCGGACGGTCCGCGCGAGGAGGGCTTCGCGCACGCGGGCTCGGTCGGTGCCGGGCACTACGCGAAGATGGTGCACAACGGCATCGAGTACGGGTTGATGCAGGCCTACGCCGAGGGCTTCGAGCTGCTGGAGGCGGCGAAGGTCGTCGAGGACGTGCCCGCGGTGATCACCGCATGGCAGCGGGGCACGGTGGTGCGGTCCTGGCTGCTCGAACTCCTGGTCCGGGCGTTGCAGGAGGACCCCGAGCTGGACGACCTCGAAGGATATGTCGAGGACTCCGGCGAGGGCCGCTGGACGCTCGAAGAGGCGATCAACAACGCGGTGCCCGCGCCGGTGATCTCGGCGGCGCTGTTCGCGCGGTTCGCCTCGCGGCAGGAGGACTCCGCGGCGATGCGTGCCGTGGCCGCGCTGCGCAACCAGTTCGGTGGGCACGCTGTCAAGAAGGTCGCCGAGTAGGCCCGGGTCCGCGTGTACCTCCGTCACCTTCAGGTGACCGACTTCCGCTCGTGGGAGCACGTCGACCTGCCACTGGGGCCTGGCCCGACCGTGCTGGTCGGGCCGAACGGCCGTGGCAAGACGAACCTGCTCGAAGCGATCGGCTACGTCGCCACGCTGAGCTCACACCGGGTCGCCACGGACACACCGCTGGTCCGGCACGGCTGCGAGCGCGCACTTGTGCGCACGGCGGTGGTCAACGAGGACCGGGAACTCACCGTCGAACTGGAGATCACGCCGGGTAAGGCCAACCGGGCGCGCGTCAACCGAGGTGCCGTCGGCAGGCCCCGCGACGTGCTCGGGATCCTGCGCACCGTGCTGTTCTCCCCCGAGGATCTCACGCTCGTGCGCGGTGACCCCGGCGAGCGCAGGCGGTTCCTGGACGAGCTGCTGGTGCTGCGGGCACCCCGGTTCGCCGGCGTGCGCAGCGACTACGACAAGGTGCTGCGGCAGCGCAACGCCCTGCTCAAGACCGCGGGCAAGCGGCGGTCGGGGAGCCGCGACGACCCGTACGCGCTGTCCACGCTGGACGTATGGGACAACCACCTTGCCACGGCCGGTGCCCAGCTGCTCGCGGCCCGGCTCAACCTGGTGGCCGACCTCGCTCCGCACACGGCGGCGGCCTACGCGGGTGTCGCGCCGGACTCCCGGCCGACCCGGATCACCTACCGGTCGAGTCTGGGCGAGGCGCTGCCCGGGGAGTACGGGCTGCCCGGGGGCGAACGGGCCGACGAGGAAAAGCTCGCCGGCATCCTCTTCGAGGCGCTCGGCGAGTCGCGCGCGGCCGAGCTCGAACGTGGGGTAAGCCTGGTCGGACCGCATCGGGACGAGCTCGACCTCGTGCTCGGCGACCTGCCGGCGAAGGGCTACGCCAGCCACGGCGAGTCGTGGTCGTTCGCGCTGGCGCTGCGGCTCGGCTCGTACGAGCTGCTGCGGGGGGAGGCGGGCGGCGAGCCGGTGCTGCTGCTCGACGACGTGTTCGCCGAGCTGGACCGCAGGCGGCGCGCCCGGCTCGCGGAGGTCGCCGCGAGTGCCGAACAGGTGCTTGTCACCGCGGCTGTGGATGAGGACGTCCCCGGTGAGCTGACCGGTGTCCGGTTCTTGGTGTCGGAGGGTGAGGTGAAACGTGCCTGATCAGAAGGGTGCGAACCCGGGGCGGCGACGGCGGGTGACCGGCACCACGGAACTTACGCACCGATCTGGGGATAAGTCTGTGGATAGTGTGGATAACACCGTGAACGCGTTATCGCCGCGGGTAACCAGCGAGCCGAACGAGGACGTCAATACCCCTCAGGTGGGCGGCACAACCGGTGGTTCCCCCGAACGTGACACCGAGCGTAACACCGGCGATGGGCCGATCGGGCTGGAGTCCGGCGAGGACGCGACCCCACCCGAATCATCCGGACAGCCGTCAGGACGCGACCTCGCCAGGGCCGCGCTGAACGCGGCCAGGGCGCGCGCCGGCGCCAGGGGTACCGAGCCCGGCGTGCGCAGGCCAGGCAGGCAGGCCGGCCGGTCCGGCCAGGACCAGCGCCGCCGCCGCTGGTCCGGAGCCGGCGTCGACGAGCGGGACCCGCAGCCGCTCGGCAGGCTCGTGTCGCGGATGGCCGGACAGCTCGGGTGGGGCGATCGGCTGGCGCACGGTCAGGTGTTCGGCCGGTGGAACGAGCTGGTCGGCGAGGAGGTGGCCGAACACGCCCAGCCCGTCACCCTGAAGGATGGCGAGCTGACCGTCCGGGCGAGCTCGACCGCATGGGCGACGCAGTTGCGCCTGCTCCAGCGGCAGCTGCTCAAGAAGATCGCCGCCGGTGTCGGGCACGGCGTCGTCAAGCGGATGCGGATCCAGGGGCCGACGGCTCCCAGCTGGCGCAAGGGTCCCCGGCATGTGCCGGGCCGGGGGCCGCGTGACACTTACGGGTAGACCGGCTCGATACGGCACGACATGCCCGTTGGCTCCACCAGGTACACGCGGACCCGGCCACGTTCGAGTTCGTCGCTCTGTGACGAAATCAGGGGTGTCCTTGGTGCGTGTGAGCGCGAGTGGCCAAGTAGACTTGTGCGCAGCGAGCGTCCCCCTGGGCGAGACGAGGAGAAAACAAGCCGGTGGCAGCGAACAAGAACGAATACAGCGCGTCGTCCATCACCGTGCTCGAGGGCCTCGAGGCGGTCCGTAAGCGCCCCGGCATGTACATCGGCTCCACCGGCGAGCGTGGCCTGCACCACCTCATCTGGGAGGTCGTGGACAACTCGGTCGACGAGGCGATGGCGGGTTACGCGACCACGGTCGACGTGACCCTGCTCGCCGACGGCGGCGTCCGCGTGGTGGACGACGGCCGCGGCATCCCGGTCGACATGCACCCGGTGCACAAGAAGCCGACGCTGGAGATCGTCCTGACCCAGCTGCACGCGGGCGGCAAGTTCGACAGCGAGTCCTACGCGGTGTCCGGCGGCCTGCACGGTGTCGGTGTCTCCGTCGTGAACGCGCTGTCCAGGGCGCTGGACGTGGAGATCCACGTCGGCGGCAAGATCTGGACGCAGCACTACGAGCGGTCGGTGCCGCAGGAGCTGGTCGAGCACGGCTCCACCGACCGGTCCGGCACCACCGTGACGTTCTGGGCGGATCCCGACATCTTCGAGACCACCCACTACAGCGCCGAGACCGTCGCGCGGCGGCTACAGGAGATGGCCTTCCTCAACAAGGGGCTGACCATCGTGCTGCGCGACGAGCGGATCACCGACGAGAACGGTGAGGACGCCTCGGGGGAGCGGGCGCAGATCAAGGAGCGCACCTTCCACTACCCGGGCGGACTCGAGGACTTCGTCAAGCACATCAACGGCAGCAAGGACCCGATCCACCCGACGGTGGTCTCGTTCGAGGCCAAGGGCGAGGGCCTCGAGGTCGAGGTCGCGATGCAGTGGAACAACGGGTTCACGCCGTCGGTCTACACCTTCGCCAACACGATCAACACGCACGAGGGCGGCACCCATGAGGAGGGCTTCCGCGCCGCGCTGACCCGGGTGGTCAACAGCTACGCGCGCGAGAAGAAGCTGCTCAAGGAGAAGGACAGCAACCTCACCGGCGACGACGTCCGCGAGGGACTCGCCGCGATCGTGTCGATCAAGCTGGCCGAGCCGCAGTTCGAGGGCCAGACCAAGACGAAGCTGGGCAACAGCGAGGCCAAGACGTTCGTGCAGTCCACCTGCAACGAGTGGCTGGCCGACTGGTTCGAGCGCAACCCCACCGAGGCCAGGACTATCATCAACAAGGCCGTCTCGAGTGCGCACGCGCGGATGGCCGCCCGCAAGGCGCGGGACCTGGTACGCCGCAAGGGCGCGCTGGACATCGGCGGGCTGCCGGGCAAGCTCAAGGACTGCCGCTCCACCAACCCCGAGGAGTGCGAGCTCTACATCGTCGAGGGTGACTCGGCCGGTGGTTCGGCCAAGGAGGGCCGGGACTCGATGTTCCAGGCGATCCTGCCGATCCGCGGCAAGATCATCAACGTCGAGAAGGCGCGGATAGACCGGGTCCTGAAGAACAACGAGGTCCAGTCGCTGATCACCGCGCTCGGCACCGGCATCCACGACGACTTCGACGTGAGCAAGCTGCGCTACCACAAGATCGTGCTGATGGCCGACGCGGACGTGGACGGCCAGCACATCCGGACGCTTCTGCTGACGCTGCTGTTCCGGTTCATGCGGCCGCTCGTCGAGCAGGGGCATGTCTACCTCGCGCAGCCACCGCTCTACAAGATCAAGTGGCCGCGGGCCGAGCCGGAGTACGCCTACTCCGACAAGGAGCGCGACGGCCTGCTCGAGGCAGGCGCGGCGGCGGGGAAGAAGCTGCCGAAGGACGACGCGATCCAGCGGTACAAGGGGCTCGGCGAGATGAACGCCGAGGAGCTGTGGGAGACCACCATGGACCCCGCCAACCGCGTGCTGCTGCAGGTGACCCTCGACGACGCAGCCACCGCCGATGAGCTGTTCTCCGTGCTCATGGGCGAGGACGTCGAGGCCCGCCGCTCGTTCATCACCCGCAATGCCAAGGACGTTCGTTTCCTGGACGTGTAGTCCCCAGTTCTGTCCATCGAGGACTGTCCACCTGAGAAGGACCCTATGACGGAAACCTTGCCGCCGGATCACGACCGCGTCGAACCGGTCGACATCCAGCACGAGATGCAGCGCTCCTACATCGACTACGCGATGAGCGTCATCGTGTCGCGGGCACTTCCGGACGTGCGCGACGGGCTCAAGCCGGTGCACCGCCGGGTTCTGTACTCGATGTTCGACTCCGGGTTCCGGCCCGACCGTGGGTACAACAAGTGCTCGCGTGTCGTCGGCGACGTGATGGGCAACTACCACCCGCACGGTGACTCGGCGATCTACGACGCGCTGGTCCGGCTCGCCCAGCGCTGGTCGATGCGGTACCCGCTGATCGACGGGCAGGGCAACTTCGGCTCGCCGGGCAACGATCCCGCCGCCGCCATGCGGTACACCGAGTCGCGGCTCGCCCCGCTCGCGATGGAGATGCTGCGGGACATCGAAGAGGAGACCGTCGACTTCTCCGACAACTACGACGGGCGTACGCAGGAGCCGGACGTCCTGCCGAGTCGCATCCCGAACCTCCTGGTCAACGGTGGTTCGGGCATCGCGGTCGGCATGGCGACCAACATCCCGCCGCACAACCTGCGGGAGGTCGCCAGCGGCGTCGTGTGGGCACTCGAGAACTGGGAGGCCACCGACGACGAGCTGCTCGCCGCGCTGATGCAGCGGATCAAGGGGCCGGACTTCCCGACCAACGGCCTGATCCTCGGCACCCAGGGCATCGAGGAGGCCTACCGCACCGGCCGTGGCTCGGTACGGATGCGGGCGGTCGTCGAGGCCGAGGAGGACGCGAAGGGCCGCACGATCCTCGTCGTCACCGAGCTGCCGTACCAGGTCAACCCGGACAACCTGGTGGAGAACATCGCCACGCTCGTGCGGGACGGCAAGCTCACCGGGATCGCCGACATCGCCGACGAGTCGAACAGCCGCAGCGGTATGCGCATCGTGGTCACGCTCAAGCGGGACGCGGTGGCGAAGGTGGTGCTGAACAACCTCTACAAGCACACCCAGCTGCAGTACAACTTCGGCGTCAACATGCTCGCGCTGGTCGACGGCGTGCCGCGCACGCTGCGGCTCGACCAGATCGTGCGGCACTACGTCAAGCACCAGATCGAGGTCATCGTCCGGCGCACGCGGTACCGCCTGCGCAAGGCCGAGGAGCGGGCGCACATCCTGCGGGGCCTGGTCAAGGCGCTGGACATGCTCGACGACGTGATCGCGCTGATCCGGCGCTCGCCGACCGTCGACGAGGCGCGTACCGGCCTGATCGAGCTGCTGGAGATCGACGAGATCCAGGCGACCGCGATCCTCGACATGCAGCTGCGCAGGCTGGCGGCCCTGGAACGGCAGAAGATCGTCGACGAGCTGGCCGAGATCGAGGCCAAGATCGCCGACCTCAAGGACATCCTGGACCGGCCGGAGCGGCAGCGCACGATCGTGCGCGACGAGCTCACCGAGATCGTCGACAAGTACGGCGACGAGCGGCGGACCCAGATCATCCCGTTCGACGGCGACGTGTCGGTCGAGGACCTCATCGCCGTCGAGGACGTTGTCGTCACCATCACCCGCACGGGTTATGCCAAGCGCACCAAAACCGACCTCTACCGCACGCAGAAGCGCGGCGGCAAGGGTGTCCAGGGTGCGACGCTCAAGCAGGACGACATCGTGCAGCACTTCTTCGTGTGCTCCACGCACGACTGGATCCTGTTCTTCACGAACAAGGGCAGGGTGTACCGGGCCAAGGCCTACGAGCTGCCGGAGGCCAACCGCAACGCGCGCGGACAGCACGTGGCGAACCTGCTGGCGTTCCAGCCCGACGAGCAGATCGCGGGTGTCATCCAGATCCCGAACTACGAGGTCGCCCCCTACCTGGTGCTCGCCACCAAGAAGGGCCTGGTCAAGAAGTCGAAGCTGACCGACTTCGACTCCCCGCGCTCGGGCGGCCTGATCGGCATCAACCTGCGCGAGGGCGACGAGCTGATCGGCGCGGTGCTGGCCTCGTCCGAGGACGACCTGCTGCTGGTGTCCTCCGACGGGCAGTCCATCCGCTTCCACGCCACCGACGAGGCGCTGCGGCCGATGGGCCGTGCCACCTCCGGGGTGCTCGGCATGCGGTTCAACGAGGGCGACGAGCTGCTCAGCATCAGCGTGGTCAAGGAGGACAAGTACCTGCTGGTGGCCACTGATGGCGGCTATGCCAAGCGCACGCCTATCGAGGACTATCCGGTTCAGGGCCGCGGCGGCAAGGGTGTGCTCACCATCCAGCACGACCGCAAACGTGGCACGCTGGTGGGGGCGCTCATCGTGGACGCCGACGACGAGTTGTACGCCATCACCTCGAGCGGTGGGGTCATCCGCACGGAGGCCGCGCAGGTCCGCAAGGCCGGCAGGCAGACGAAGGGAGTGCGTTTGATCAACCTCGATGAGGGAACCACTCTGCTCGCGGTCGCACGCAACGCGGACAGGCCTTCGGACGTCCCTGAGGCTAACGTCGAGGCAGACGACACGGCAGCGCCGGAGAGTGCCGGTGCGGATGATGTGGATAAGGACTGACCGTTTGTGACTCCACCTGACAACACCGAACGGCGCGGCTCGACCACGGATCAGGATGCGGAGGGCGTGGCTCCACCGCCATGGCAGCGCGTGGCCAAGGACGCCGGCGGTGCCGGTAACGGAGTGGCTGATCAGGACGGTGAGGGATTCGGTGATCGGTGGTCGGCCGGTCAGCTGCCGACCACCGGCTCGCCGCAGCAGGAGCAGCGCCCGCCGAACGGAACCGAGGACACCCAGATCGTCTCGGGGAGTGCGGCGAACCGGCTGTTCGGGCAGGAGGCCGAGACCGCGCAGATGCGACCGCCCTACGACGCCGCGCAGGCCGGTGCCCGTCAGGGCGGTGGCGCGAAGGGACGTGGCGCGCCGGTGAGTGCCCTGCGCCGCCCCGGCCGCGGGCCGCGCCGGGCGAGTCTGCAGGTCAAACGCTTCGATCCGTGGTCGGTGCTGAAGCTCTCGCTCGTGCTCGGCGTCGCCATGTTCTTCGTGTGGTTGGTCGCGGTCGGGGTGCTCTACACGGTGCTCGACGGCATGGGCGTGTGGGACAAGCTCAACGGCACCTACACCTCGCTGGTCCAGGGTGATGCCGCCGAGACCGCCGACGAGCCGCTGATCAGCGCCGGCCGCGTGTTCGGTGTGGCGGCCATCGTGGGAGCGATCAACATCGTGCTGATCTCGGCACTCACCACGGTCGGTGCGTTCATCTACAACGTTTCGGCCGACCTGGCCGGTGGTCTCGAGGTGACGCTGTCCGAGCGGGAGTGACCCGCCCCCTTTCGGGCGGCCGGGCCGCCGTCCTGTAGCCTTTTATGCGTTCCCGGGCCCATAGCTCAGGCGGTTAGAGCGCTTCGCTGATAACGAAGAGGTCGGAGGTTCAAGTCCTCCTGGGCCCACCCAAGACAAAGGCCGGTTGACATCTGAGTCAACCGGCCTTTGTGCGTCCAGGTGAGCGACTGCGCCACTCTGCGATGTCACGCGCTTGTAGCTTGTCGTGACGGGGACCGTGTACGACGAGGCGGGGAGTCGGCCATTGCGCCCGGACGGTGACCAGGCCGGAACCGATGCGATCGAGACAGGGACACGCCCAGCACGCGGTGTCGCGATGGCCGCGCTGACGACGGCCTTGTACCTGCCCGTGCATTTGGTGGCGCTCTCACCTTCGTGTTCAGTGCCGGACGGTACGATTCCAGCGGCGTCGGCGGCCCGTTTGCCAGTTGTCTGCCCAGTTCCACCGCGTGTTCCGGGCCGAATCCGGCGATGATGATCGTTTGTGGCCTGGTGGTGTCGAGCGGGTTGCTGCTCGCCGGGCTGTTCGGGCAGCGCGCCGGGCGGTTCGCGTGCCCGTGGTGTGCCCGGCTTTCCTTGGCGGCCCTGAGCGCTGTCCTGGTGGCGATGGCGGTCGCACTGTGGTGGTAGGCCGGTTCGGCTGCGGATCTCCGTGGCTGGTGGCAATGTAGGGCGATGCCGACTGGAGATCCGCACGACGAGACCGGAGCAGTCCTCCTCAGGTTCGGGCACGAAGAGCTGGTCGTCCGGCAGCGTTACGAGGTCATCAGCATCGTCAACGATCTGCTGATCGCGGTGTGGTTCGTGGTGGGAAGCGTGCTGTTCTTCTCCGAGTCAACCGCCACTGCGGGCACGTGGCTCTTCCTCCTGGGCAGTATCCAGCTGCTCATCCGCCCCGCTATTCGCCTGCGCAGGCGAATCCACCTGCGTAGGCTGCGCCCCGGTGCGCCTGCGGAGACGGCGCGCGACTTCTGAGGGCTGACGCGATCGCTCGCTGCCGTGTCGGCACGGTCCTTTCGGCCGTGCACCGCTGTGAAATGCTGTACGCCGTGCGAGGACCTCGCCTGGATCGGCCGGGTCTCATCCGGGAAGGAGCGCGACCTGTGGCGATCGTCGAGCGGCTGACTCGACCGTTGCGCGGTTCGAATCCCACCGCCGGCCCGGGGAACATGTGGGACCGGGTCGTGCGGTCCGCGGCTCCCGCGGTGGCCGGATACCTCGTGGTCCGGTTGATCGGTATCGGCATCCTCTGGATCTGGGCGGATGCCGAGCAGCAGAGCCTGCTCGGTCTTCTGGGCGGCAAGTACGACTCCGTCTGGTACCTGCAGATCATCGATCACGGGTACGACCAAGGCGAGTCGGCGCAGAGCAACATGGCCTTCTTCCCGCTGTACCCGATGCTGGCTCGCGCACTGGCCGTGGTCACTCCGCTCGGTTCCATGGGCGCGGCGCTGGTGCTCGCCTGGACCGCCGGTATTGCCGCCGCATGGGGTTTGTACGTCCTCGGCACCCATCTGCACGACCGCCGTACCGGAATCGTGCTGGCCATCCTGTGGGGCGCGCTCCCGCACGCGATCGTCGAATCGATGGCCTACACCGAGAGCCTGTTCACCGCGCTGGCCGTCTGGGCCCTGTACGCGGTGCTCACCGAGCGCTGGCTGGTCGCGGGTGTTCTGGCCCTGCTCGGCGGTTTGAGCCGTCCGACCGCCACAGCACTGATCGCGGTCGTCTGCCTCGCCGCTCTGGTCGCCGTTGTTCGCCGGCCGTCCGGTTGGCGTCCCTGGGTGGCTCTCGCCATAGCGCCGGCCGGCTGGGTCGGATACATCGCCTGGGTCGGCTATCGGATGGACCGTGTCGACGGTTGGTTCTACATCGAGCACGAGGGATGGAACACCGGCTGGGACGGTGGCCAGTACACGCTGGACTTCGCCCGCAGGGTCCTGACGACGGAGTCGCACCTGGACTTCTACGTCGTCACCTTCATCCTGGTGCTGGCCCTGGCGCTGTGGGTGCACAGCATCCTCCAACGCCAGCCGTGGCCGCTACTGCTCTACTCCGCCCTGCTCCTGGTCACGACCATCGGCGGGTCCGGCATGTACAACGCCAAGGCCCGATTCCTCCTCGTGGCCATCCCGCTTCTGCTGCCGGTCGCGACGGCGCTGGCCAGGACCCGTACCGCCGGGGCCGTCGTCACCATCAGCACCCTCGCGCTGATCTCCGCCTACTTCGGCGGCTACCTGCTCCTGGTCTGGCAATGGTCGCCCTGATCCGGGAACTCGGCCGGTACGAGCCCCGGACCAGCGAGGAGGCCGCCGATGTCGGACGTGTCCGTTCGCTGCTGCGCTCGGCTGCCGACCCCTGGAGCCGGTCTACTCCGCTGCACGTCACCGGGTCGGCGCTGGTCGTGCACCCCTCGTCCCGGCGGGTCCTGCTGCGCTGGCACGCCCGCCAGCAGGCATGGCTGCAGATCGGTGGCCATGTCGACCCGGGCGAAGTGCATCCGCTGACCACCGCGCTACGCGAGGGAGCGGAGGAGACGGGGCTCACCGACCTCGTTGCCTGGCCGGATGCCTCGATCGCGCACGTCGTGATCGTGGACGTCGCCGCCGCGAAGGGCGAACCGGCACACGAGCACGCGGACGTGCGGTTCGTGCTGGCCACAGAAACTCCCGAGGCGATCGAGCCGGAAAGCCCGGAGGCCCGGCTGCGGTGGCTGTCCGTCGAGGAGGCGAAAGGGGTCACAGCGGAGGAGAACCTCCGCGAGACGCTGACTCGCGTCGGTGGGCTGCTCGGATAGCACGGCACCGGCCGAGGGGGCATACCGGCGAACTGGTTCGGCCGTTTCAGGTCGGGGTAGCCAGTGCACATGGAATCCGATCAGGCCGACTTCTTGCTGCAGGCTTTCGTCGACGCCGTCAACCAGGCGGACGACTTCACGATCGCGGTCACGCTGAGCGTGCCGGGTGGCGTCGTCACCGGAGAGCTGATCACCGCGCGCCGGTGGATGAACGAGGTCGCGAACTCGGTCGACACGGGCGATTCGGCCGCGGCCGCCCTGGTGGCCGACGTGTACCGGGAGCAGGCGACGTTGTACGGCTCGCAACGAGCCCAACAGAACCCGCTGCGCGGCGATGTCTCCTACATCCACCTGCGTGATGCCAGGTGGGTGACCGGTAACGGAGGCGTGGGGCCCGGCCTTTACTGGCGGGGACTGCTGAACGAGGTGGCGGGCTGGTCACTCGGGCTGCTGGGCGCCTCGGCTTGATCGGGCCCTGTTCCACGTGGAACCGCGAGGACGCCGGTGGGGGCGGACCAGGCCGCCGACGCCCTCGCGGGAGCACGCTTACTGCTGGGTGCGCTCGCGGTTCTCCGCGTTCGCAGCCTCCTGCTCGGCGCGCTTGGCTTCGTCTTCCTTCTCGGCAACACGCTGCTGGGCGTCGGCCTTCTCCTGCTGCGCCTCGCCCTCGCGCTCCATCGAGTCGTTTCCGAACAGCGTGCCGGCGGTCTCCTTTACGCGGCCCTTCATGTCCTCGACCGCGCCCTTGATGCCTTCCTGCTGTTCATCCCGATTCGCCATAGCGGTCCCTCCTGATTTCGTCGAGTCCGCCTACGCAGCAGATACCCGTGAGCGGCACCGCGTAAACGCGGCAGCGGCTCGGTGCAGTAGCATCGCTGCAGCAGACTTAGCAGTTCTGAGGGAGGGCTTCACCGTGAAGAAGCTGTTGGCACTCGCGGCCGTCGCGGGCGGCGTGTTCTTCGTGATCAAGCGGAACAAGGACGCCAAGGCCGAGGCCGACCTGTGGCGTGAGGCCACCGCGCCGGCAGAGACCGCGGTGTCCCCGAACGGCAGCACTCCGGCCAAGGCGAGCTCGGACGCGGCTCGCAACAACTGAGACCTGTCGTGGACGCGCATCCGTGTCCACGCCCGGGGCTGTAGCTCAATTGGTAGAGCGCCGCTTTTGCAAGGCGGAGGTCAGGGGTTCGATTCCCCTCAGCTCCACATAGTCCGATCAGGGACTTCCCTGAATCCCACGTTTGGTTGTGAGCGCGCTGGGACCCACGATGGGTGCGGGCGTCTGTCACGCGTGGCCAGGCGTCCCGAACGCCAGGGCCGCGCCGAGGGCACCATCGAGCGGCGCGGTAGCTCGCTGCGCGTCGATGTCTACGCCAGGCTTGACCCTCTCGCTGGCAGCGCATGCACCTGCGCGAGTCGACGACCGACGAGAGAAGCCGAGCGCATCTTCACCATGCTGACCCGAGCGGGGTCAGGCACCGCTACGGCCACATGTGCACGAGCCTCGGCATCGACAACCACTGGCACGCGCTGCGCCTGTCGGCGGCACGTGAAAACTGACCACGGCGTGGCATCCGA